>JAEYGZ010000049.1 GCA_023409535.1 Bacillota bacterium | reverse complement strand
GCTTCGCTCATCGCAGTGTGCTGAATGCGTTGTTCAACAAGTGGTTTGCCGAGCGCTCCACCGATGAAGTTGCTTCCGTGCTCGCCGCCTCGTCGGTACTGTCCGGGCAGTACCGCACTTTCGACGAGGTGGTGGCGTCCGGTGCGCTCGATGCGAATCCCTTGTTCGCCGAGCTCGACCAGCCCGGTATCGGGCGATACCTCGCCGCCGGCCTACCCGCGACGTTCGACGGCGAGCAGTACTTCGTGGGGCCTGCACCGCAGCTGGGCGTGCATACGCCGGTCACCCACACATCGGGCGTCGGATCGGACTGAGTCCCCTTCAGGTACCGGACCTATGGTCCCCAATCGGCCGCCTGCACTGCGCGTCACCGCCCCGACGAACGACACACTTTCTATTGTGGGGCCATGCAGATGGCCCGAGACGATTTCACGGAACTCAGCCCCGGTGAGCGTTTCTACCGGCACGGGTTACGCCGGATGACCGGACGAGACACCCGCGAGCACCATCGCACCGCGAGCGTGCTGGAGTTGTTCTTCGATCTCACCTTCGTCAGTGCTTTCGGTGTCGCCGGCGCACAGCTCGCGCACGGTATCGCCGAAGGCCACATCGGCTCTGCCGTCATCGCGTTCATCATCGCGATGCTCGCAATTCTGTGGGCGTGGGTGGGAAACACGTGGTTCGCGACCTCGTTCGACAACGACGACTGGTTGTTCCGCGCCCTCACCTTGCTGCAGATGGCCGGCGTCATCGTCGTCGCCATCGGTATCCCGGACCTCTTCGCCTCGGTCGAGCACCACGACGAGTTCGACGTCGGAGTCATGGTCACCGGCTACGTCATCATGCGGATCGGCGTCGTCGCGCTGTGGTTGCGGGCCGCGCACGACGACCCAGCAGCACGCAGCCTCGCCATGACCAATGCCCTGACCGTCGGGCTAGCCCAGATCGGCTGGGTGATCTGGGTTCTGACACCGATGTCGTTCACCACCGCCATGATCTGGCTCGTGATCATCTGGCTCGTCGACCTCGGCGGACCGATCGTGGCCGAGTTCAAAGGGCGTCGTCACGGCTCGGGATTCCCATGGCACGCTCACCACATCGCCGAGCGCTACGGGCTGCTGGCGATCATTGCGATCGGCGAGTCGATCACCGGCACACTAGCTGCCGCACAGATGATCTCCGACGCACAGGGCTGGACGGTGGAGTCGGTGCTCGCCATCGCGGTGGGCGTACTGATCTCGTTCGCCCTCTGGTGGACGTACTTCATCCTGCCATCCGGCCCCGTCCTGGATGTGCGGCGCGACAAGGTGATTCCGTGGACCTATCTACACCTGATCCTCTTCGCGGCCATCGCTGCCGTCGGCGCGGGGCTGCACGTGATCGGGTACGAGTTCGACGAGCACTACCATGTCACCACCTTCGCAGCGATCTCGGCGATAGCCGTCCCGGTACTGGTCTTCATGGCCGTGGTCTTCCTACTGCTGTGGTGGTTACTCGGCACCCCTCCACGCAATCCCGGTCACGTGATCACCTTCGCCATGCCGGTGGTCGCGATGGTCGCCGCGGCCAACGGAGCTCCGCTGTGGTCGTGCCTGCTGATCGTGCTGATCTCTCCGCTCTCGGTGATCGTGTTCTACGAGACGTTCGAGCACCGCGGGCTCGCCCGAGGGCTCGATCGCGTGATCGAGGGCGAGGCCTGAGGAACCCCCGCGAATCTTTCGCGAAACAACAGATTGCAATTTCGTATGTTCGGGGGATTCCGCGTAGCCACCGCAGGAAATACTCTGGCTCGCGTTTGAGATGTGTTCCAACGGGTCCAACAAAGGGAGATTCCAGCGACATGCGGATTTTTGGGCGTTTACTCATCAGCGCGGTGGGAATCGCGGCAGCAGCGTCAGTGTCATCGTTCGGTCCAGCTCATGCCTGGGTGCACAGCGAAGGACATGCCGGATCCGGTGTTATCAGTAACGGCAAAGTGCTCATCAGCATCAAGAACACGTTGCCGAGGGACATCACATGCAACTACGTCATTTTTCCCGGGGATTCTGCACCCGCCGTCATCGACGGAGCGAATCAGATCAATGCGGCTTTCAAGAAGCTGGATGCAGGTGACACCGACGGATATCGCAGCGGGATGAATGCGGGCTTGACCACGGTGGGTCAGGCCGGGCGGATCCTTACTCATGGTGACAATGTGCTCGTAGCTCCCGGCACCACCAAGACTGTCACCTACTCGCCGGATGGGACTCCTGCCGTCAAGTACGCCGGCTACACGTTCTGCCAAGAGCAGACCACGGCCAATGGAGCACCCACGGAGCCACCCACCCACACATCCACTGTCAAATACGACCAAGACGCTTCGGGTTTCGAAATCAAACAGGCCCCGGGCGGCGGAAGCGGAGGCGCTTGGGGCAGTCTCGAGGGAGTCCTCCCCTTCTGAGAATCGCCACCGATCCAGAGAACCTCGTTGGTGTTCACAACGAAACCCTCCGCGCTGCGCGGAGGGTTTCGTGTGAGTTCGGTTATGTCGACCTCTCGGCCCTCAGCCGACCAATAGCTCCTCTTCACCTCGGATATCGGCCGGGAGATTCTCCTGCGCATCACCGAGTCCCAGGTGCTGTCGGAGAGTCGTGCCCTCGTACTCGCGACGGAAAAGTCCTCGCCGCTGGAGTTCAGGCACCACGTAGTCGACGAAGTCGTTGAACGTCCCCGGTGTTTGTGCACTGGACACGATGAAACCGTCGGCTTCTCCGCCGCTGAACGATTCCTCGATCTGGTCAGCGACGTCACTGGCGGTACCTACGAATTGCGGCAACAGCACTCCTTGGGCGTACAGCTTGCCGA
>JAEYGZ010000031.1 GCA_023409535.1 Bacillota bacterium | reverse complement strand
TACCCAGATAGTGCGTCAGCTTTTGCAGCCAAAGCTGGTAGGTGACAGCATGGGAATGAATCCGCTGGTGACACTGCTGCTTTTATATGTGGGATATAAGATCAAGGGAGTCTTTGGTATGATTCTGGCAGTTCCGCTGGGACTGGTATTGATCAATATGTGTCAGGCCGGTGCATTTGATTATATTCTGGATGACGTAAAGATTCTGGTTGAAGGGATACTGGGACTTCGCGAAGAGCTTCCTCAAGGGCAAAAAGAAAATTCAGATAACACTTGATTCCAAGAATGAGAGTGTTTATAATATCAACAGAAACAAAAAAGGGGTGCTTGCAGAAAGCAGGCTGAGAGAAAGCTGGATCGCTTAAAACCCGTAACCTGATTTGGATAATGCCAACGTAGGGATATACGAAGCAGATTGCTGCATATATACTTTTCTGGTATATATGCAGTTTTTATTTTGCATAAGCTTGGTGCTATTTCCAAATTCACATTTTATAGGAAAAGAGGAGAATTATTATGTTTGGAAATTGTATTGAACATGTTCGAAAGAATGCACCCCTGGTACATAACATCACCAATTATGTCACGGTGAATGATGTTGCCAATATCCTGCTTGCCTGCGGAGGAAGCCCGATTATGTCGGATGATGAAGCAGACGTAACAGAGATTACCTCCCTCTGCGGCGGATTAAACATTAATATCGGAACCCTGAACAGGAATACCATTCCCTCCATGTTCCTTGCCGGCAAGAGGGCAAATGAACTTGGGCATCAGGTGTTGCTGGATCCGGTGGGAGCGGGCGCCAGCAGGCTCAGAACCGAGACGGCGGTAAAGCTTATGGAGGAAGTGAAATTCACGGTAATCCGCGGAAATATCTCAGAGATTAAAACCCTTGCCCTTGGCAGCGGCAGTACCAAAGGGGTGGATGCGGATGTAGCGGATCAGGTTACCGAAGAGACCCTGCAGGCAGCGATCACTTTTGTAAAGAGCTTTGCAAAAAAAACCGGCAGCATTATCGCAGTAACAGGAGCCATTGATCTGGTTGCGGACGGAGATAAATGCTATGTAATTCGTAACGGCAGACCGGAGATGGGGCAGATTACAGGTACCGGCTGTCAGCTGTCCGGTATGATGACGGCCTTCCTGACGGCTAATCCGGGGAAGGAACTGGAGGCCGCAGCTGCGGCAGTATGTGCCATGGGTCTGGCGGGAGAGATCGGCTGGAGCAATATGCAGCCCTCGGACGGCAATGCGACCTACCGTAACCGGATCATTGATGCAATTTATCATATGGACAAAGAGACACTGGATCAGGGAGCTAAATTTGAATTGTATTAAGAAATTAATTGTAATTGGATATCTGCTTTGAGCAGTAAGCAGATATTGCTTCTATAACAATAGAAACGGGGAATGATTATGAGATGCGATAAGAAGCAGCTGTTATTATATGCAGTTACCGACCGGGCCTGGCTGGGGGAAGAAACTTTATACGGCCAGGTTGAGAAGGTTTTAAAGGGCGGAGCCACCTTTCTGCAGTTAAGAGAAAAAGAGCTGGACCATGAACTATTCTTAGAAGAAGCCATTGAAATAAAAAGACTGTGCAAGCAATATCAGGTCCCTTTTGTAATTAATGATGCTGTGGAGATTGCTTTGGCAATGGATGCAGACGGGGTGCATGTAGGACAAAGTGACATGGAAGCAGGCAATGTGCGCAGGCTCATCGGTGCGGATAAGATCCTGGGGGTTTCTGTTCAGACAGTGGAGCAGGCGTTGATGGCAGAGCGGTGCGGTGCGGATTACCTGGGTGTCGGCGCGGTATTTCCCACGGGATCAAAATCAGACGCGGATGAGGTAAGCCATACTGCCTTAAAGGCAATCTGTAGCGCAGTGAACATTCCGGTGGTGGCAATCGGCGGCATCAATAAAGAAAATGTGAAAAGGCTTGCAGGAACCGGTATCTGCGGCGCGGCAGTCATCAGTGCATTATTTGCACAGCCGGATATCCGGCAGGCAACGGCAGAATTAAAAAAAATAACACAGGATATGGTACAGGAAAAAGTCTATCAGGCTGGAATTGAGCAGGGGATGAGAACAGCGTTAACAATTGCAGGCAGTGATTCCAGCGGAGGAGCAGGTATTCAGGCAGATATTAAGACCATGACTGCCCACAGAGTCTATGCCATGAGTGCCATCACCGCATTAACTGCACAAAATACCCTGGGAGTAACCGGTATCGCAGAGGTAACTCCCGAGTTCTTAAGAGCACAGCTTGAAGCAATATTTGACGATATCTTTCCCGATGCGGTAAAGATAGGAATGGTAGCCTCCGGCGGATTAATTAAGACAATCACGGAAGTTCTGAAAAAATATAAGGCAAAAAATGTCGTAGTGGACCCTGTTATGGTTGCAACCAGCGGCTCCAGGCTGATCAGCGAAGAAGCGGTGGATATTCTGAAGGAATACCTGCTTCCTATGGCGGATTTATTGACACCCAACATTCCGGAGGCCGAGGTACTGTCCGGAATACCGGTGAAAACCCGGCAGGATATGATTGAGGCTGCAAAGAAGATCAGCGAGACCTACCGCTGCGCCGTATTATGCAAGGGTGGGCACCAGCTGAATGATGCCAATGACCTTCTCTACCGGAACGGAAGTATTCAATGGTTCTATGGCAAGCGTATTGATAATCCCAATACCCACGGTACCGGATGTACCTTATCCAGTGCCATCGCTTCCAATCTTGCCAGGGGTGATGACCTGGATGAGGCAGTGGATAAGGCGAAGAGATATATCTCAGGTGCATTGGCGGCAGGACTTGACCTGGGAAAGGGCAGCGGTCCCATGAATCATGCCTTTGCCATAGAAGGTGAATATTAAATTGAATTGTTGTGGAGGAGCTTGGGAACGAATATGGATACGAAAAGAACTTCAACCTTTAGTAACGGATTGATTTGGTTTGGGGCCGCTGTCTCCATAGCGGAGATATTAACCGGAACGTATTTTGCACCCCTTGGACCGGTGAAGGGAATTACGGCGGTGCTTCTGGGACATCTGATTGGCTGCGTGCTGCTGTTTCTTGCAGGA
Organism: Bacillota bacterium; assembly: GCA_023409535.1. Taxonomy (GTDB): domain Bacteria; phylum Bacillota; class Clostridia; order Lachnospirales; family Lachnospiraceae; genus Mobilitalea. Next base: position 121,325 of record JAEYGZ010000031.1, on the reverse strand, counting down.
CTCATTGGCGCCAGAACAAGAAGAAGCGCCATGGAGACAGTGAAGATGAGCTTTGGACAAAGAGGAAGCTTTTTGTTTGCCATATTGAACATCATTCAGCTGGCAGGCTGGACGTCCATCATGGTGTATGACGGAGCGGCGGCAACCAATGAAATCCTCCGGACAGGCGCCTGGATCTGGTGTCTGGTAATCGGTGTGCTGATCATTGTATGGATCATGGTCGGCGTAACGAATCTTGGCAAATTAAATACGGTTGCCATGATGGCATTATTTGTATTGTCTGTTATATTGAGTATCGTTATATTCCGCGGCGGTTCTGCAGGTATCATCCCTGAGGAGGGGATCAGCTTTGGTGCGGCGGTTGAGCTGGCTGCAGCGATGCCCCTGTCCTGGCTGCCCTTAATCAGCGACTATACCAGGGAGGCACAAAAGCCGTTAAAGGCAACCATAACCAGCACGGTCACATATGGTATAGTCAGCTCCTGGATGTATCTCATCGGTTTGGGTGCTGTTCTCTATACAGGGGAATATGATATCGCAACGATTATGGTAAAGGCGGGTCTTGGCATCGCAGGCTTATTAATAATTATAGTTGCAACCGTAACCACCACTTTCATGGATGCCTATTCCGCCGGTGTTTCGGCAGAGGCTGTTTCCGGTAAATTAAACAGCAAGTGGGTGGCGGTTATTATTGCGATCGCCGGAACAATTGCAGCGATGCTTTTTCCCATGGAGGATATTACAGATTTTCTTTATCTCATCGGCTCCGTATTCGCACCGATGATTGCCATACAGATTGCGGATTACTTTATTCTGAAGAAGGATTATATGGGAAGGAAATATAATCTGGGTAATCTGCTGATATGGCTGGCAGGCTTTATTCTGTACCGCATACTGATGAAGATGGATATTCCGGTCGGAAATACTCTGCCGGACATGCTGGTAACGATACTGCTGTGCCTTCTGGTTAACAGAATTGCTGTTCCGGTAAAGAAATAATAAATACAGGGCTGCAGCCAACACATACATAAGCAGTATGGCAGCGGCCCTGTATTTTTTTATTCCTTTTTTAATGTGCCCAGCCGTTGCCGAAGGTATCAAATAAAGGATCCTTGTTTGCAGGCAACTCAAAGGCCGGGTTGTAAATAGATAATACTTAATGAAACAACCCTATACATGTTTCGCTTGATTTTCGAAAAAAGGTCAATATAGTATAAGTAACACCTCATGTATTATTTTATAGGAAATGTAATATTTCGTAGGATATGGAATTATGAAAATTTTATCTGGAAATGCGAAGACTGTTGTTATATACTTGTTAATTATGATTAATATAGTTGACAAAGAAATGAAAAGATAATAATATGGTAAAAAGATATCACATACTAAACATATATGTGAATATTGATATAAAGAAGGAGATACTCCTTCTGAATTCAGGCATAAAAAAATTTTATATTTTAGGAGGATGATGAGATGAAACAAATGACCCTGAACAAACTGCATAAAATAATTGCGGTTATACTGGTTTTAGCCATGGCGGTATCCCTGACAGCCTGTGCAAAGTCAGATGCGAACAATAATACGGCAACGGTAAGTCCGGCAGGTGAGAATACAGAGAACAACAACGCTGCAAATGGGACTGATACAGATAATGCAGCAGACAAAATTGTGAATATCGGTATGACAGATTCCATCAGCAGTGTAAATCCGCTGTTAATGGATGCAACCGAGATCATGAAATACTCTACTGCATTAGAATTCCTGCCCCTTGTGGAATTAAACAGTAATCTGGAATTTACAGGAATGCTGGCTTCCTCCATAACCACAGAGGATAACCTTCATTTTACGGTTAATATTGATCCCAACGCCAGCTGGTCCGACGGTCAGCCTGTTACTGCAGAGGATGTCGTCTACACGGTTCTTAAGCTGGCCAGCCCCGCGCGTGCCAATGCAAGTATGGCGTTGTATGCCTTTGAAGGTGTGGGTGATGACGGCTTCGTGCAGGAGGGCGCAACGGAACTATCCGGTGTTAAGGCAATCGACAGCAAGACCGTTGAATTTACCACCAAGTATCAAATGGCTCTGACAACCTTCCAGAATACGTATGGCCGTTATATTCTGACCCTTCCGAAGCATGTGCTTGAGAGCGTGGCGGATGCTGATCTTGCTGCTTATGACTGGTTCAATGCTCCGACTGTAGTGAACGGACCTTATCGGATTACTTCCGTGGACCTGCAGCATTATGTATCCTATGAGGCAAATGATAAGTACTGGAAGGGTGCGCCTAAGATCAATAAGTTAAATATTAAGATTGTTCCGGCAGCACAGCTGCTTACCGGATTGCAGTCAGGAGAAATAGACTTTGTACAGCAGACCACAGGCGGTGTTTTGCAGGAGGATTATGCAAGTGTGGAAGCACTTCCTAATGTCACTGTCACTTATGGTTCTCCGGTAACCAATCAGTCCATCTTCTTTAATACGACTACAGTAACGGATTCCCGTATTCGTCAGGCAATTCTGTACGGTATTGACCGCCCGTCCATCATAACCGGACTTTTAAACGGAAAGGGAGAAGTGGTTGATGGCTTCTTATCCAGCGCAGGACCATTCTATGATGCAAGCCTGACTCCTACCGTTTATAATCCCGATCAGGCAAAAGAGCTGGTAGCACAGGCGGTGGCAGACGGCTGGGATGCTTCCAAAACCTTACGCTTTTATGTGAACAGCGGTGATACCACCTTTACCCAGGCAGCAGATTATATTGCTGCAAAGCTGTTGGAAGTCGGTATTAAAGTACAGGTTACCCCCGTAGATCTGTCAACTCTGATGACACATGCAGGCAGCAAGGATTTTGATCTGCTGGCAGTTCAGTATACCTATGCTCCCGTTGATCCTTATCCGGATGTTAACTGGTTATTATCCGCCGATGGCTGGACCGGTTATTACAATGATTCGGTAGCCGAGGCTCTGGCAGCAACTCAGGTTACCAGTGATATCAATGAAATCAGGGCACAGTATTTAAAGATAGATACCATTGCACAGCAGGAGGTTCCCATGATCTCTGCCTATATCATCAGTGCCATCGGCGCGGCAAACAAGAGATTGGTAAATGCAACGCCGAATGTATATGGATCCTTTATTAATATTCATGAATGGGATGTGACACAATGACAAGCTTACTGGAAGTGGAGGCTTTGGAGGTAGCATTTTCTGCCGGCCGCCGGGAAATCAAATGCATAGACAGGGTCAGCCTTGATGTAAATCAAGGCGAGATCCTGTGTATCGTGGGTGAATCAGGCTCCGGTAAAAGCGTAACACTTCTCTCTGTTATGGGCCTTCTCGGACAAAACGGTAAAATCACCGGAGGAAGGGTTGTCTTTGACGGACAGGATTTACTTGGCCTGTCCGAAAAGGAGCTTGACCAGATTCGCGGCAGCAGGCTGACCATGATCTTTCAGGATGCCATGGCCAGCCTTAATCCGGTGTTTACCATTGGTAACCAGCTGATAGAAACCATGCGCATTCATCTGAATATGGACAAAAAAGCAGCGAAGGAACGGGCACAGCTCCTCCTGGAAAAGGTGGGGCTTCCGGATCCTTCTTCTATTATGAAAAAGTATCCTCACACCTTGTCGGGGGGAATGCGGCAAAGGGCCATGATTGCCATGGCCCTTGCCTGCAATCCGAAGCTATTGATTGCCGATGAGCCCACAACAGCCCTGGATGTCACGATTCAGGCTCAGATTATTGAGCTGTTGAAGGGGTTACGGAAAGAGCTTCATACGTCGATTATTTTGATTACGCATGACATGGGTCTGGTGGCAGAAATGGCTGACCGTGTGATGGTCATGTACGCCGGACAGATTGTGGAGGAAGCCGGTGTCCTTGACTTGTTTCAGAGGCCGGGACATCCCTATACCCAGGCACTTCTTAAATCGATTCCAAGCATCCGTGACCGCAAGGAGCGTGAACTGTTAACCATTGAGGGTACGGTACCGGAATATTACGGTGACATTACCGGCTGCCGCTTTGCAAACCGCTGTCCTTATGCAATAGAGAGCTGCAGGCTGGAGCAGAAGCTGATTGAGACAGCAGAAGGGCACAGGGTCAGATGCCACAGAACGAAAGAGGTGATGGGCCGATGAGCATGGAACAGCAACCCCTGATGGAAATAAAAGGACTAAAAAAGTATTATCCGATCCGTAACGGAATTCTTCCCCATACGGTTGGGTATATTCATGCCGTGGACGGTGTGGATTTTGAAATCTATCCGGGTGAGACCCTGGGGTTAGTGGGGGAATCCGGCTGCGGAAAATCTACCATAGGCAGGCAGCTGGTGGCGCTGGAAAGCCCGACAGAAGGCAGTATCAACTATAACGGGAAGCCCCTTGATGAGCGCTCGGCAAAAAGAATCAAGCAAATCCGTACCCAGATACAAATGGTATTTCAAGATCCATATACATCGCTAAATCCAAGAAAGCGTATTTTTGATCTCTTATCCTATCCGATGCTTTATCATGGCATATGCTCAGGAAGGGAAGTCGAAGGGCAGATTGATGGGTTGCTGGATATGGTGGGGCTTCCGAAAAATACAAAGGACCGTTATCCTCATGAATTCTCCGGCGGACAGAGGCAGAGAATCGGAATTGCAAGAGCACTTTCTCTTCAGCCCAGGATGATTGTCTGCGATGAGCCGGTCAGTGCCCTGGACGTATCGATTCAAGCCCAGATCCTTAACCTGCTGCGCAGCCTTCAGAAGGAGCTTAAGCTAACCTATCTGTTTATCGGGCACGGGCTGGATGCGGTTAAATATATCAGCGACCGCATTGCTGTGATGTACCTTGGCAAGATCGTTGAGATCGCTGCTTCCACAGAGCTTTTTGAGAACCCGGTGCATCCTTATACGCAGGCGTTATGCAGTGCCGCACCTGTTCCCGACCCTGAGGCCAGAGACAGGAAACGGGTGATATTACAGGGGGAGCTGCCCTCGAATAAAGATATTCCTTCCGGCTGCCGTTTTCACAGCCGGTGTCCCTATGCCATAGCTTCCTGCAGAACCTCAGAGCCTGTTTTGAAACCGATTTATCCCGGAAGCGAACACCTGGCAGCCTGTCCGGTGCTGATCGCCGGTGTACGGGGAAAGGAGGACAGATGCTTAAATATATCATCAAGCGTATTCTGATTGCCATCCCGGTACTGATCGGTATTACTGTGATTGATTTTTTGATCATGACCATGGTGGGAAGTCCGCTGGAGCTGCTCCAGGGCCCGAGGATATCCCAGGAAGCGGTGGAAGCCAAAAGAATTGCGCTGGGTCTTAATCAGCCGGTCATCGTGCAGTACTGGATCTGGCTGACAAACCTTCTCCAGGGGAATATGGGATATTCCATGAAGAATTTTCAGCCGGTAAGCCAGATGATCCGTACCTATATCGGACCGACCCTGCTGCTGATGTCGGTCTCCTTGCTCGTCAGTATGCTGATTGCAATACCGGCGGGAATCTATAGTGCAGTCCGCAAATATACACCCCAGGATTATACCGTAGTAACGCTTTCCTTTCTTGGAAGCAGTGTTCCGGGCTTTTTTCTGGCACTTGTATTGATCTATCTTTTTACCATCAAGCTTGGCTGGCTGCCCTCCAGCGGTATGAGCACCCTGGGTGCACAAAAGAGCGCGGCAGATGTAATAAAGCATATGGTCATGCCTGTGATTGTCCTGGCAACCTCAATGGCCGGAACGAATATCCGTTATATCCGCAGTGCCATGCTTGAGATACTTCAGAAGGATTATCTTCGAACCGCAAAGGCTAAGGGAATCGGGCGGTTTCTGGTGATTAACAAGCATGCTCTTCGCAATGCGCTCATTCCGGTAATCACCGTGTTTGGAATGCACATACCCATTTTATTCGGCGGAGCCATTATCATTGAACAGGTATTTTCCTGGCCCGGACTTGGCATGATGACCATGAGCGCGATTGTAAGCCGCGATTATCCGGTAATCATGGGCGTCTGTCTGATGTCGGCAATTGTAGTGCTGGTTGCTAATTTACTGACGGATATCATTTATGCCCTGGTGGATCCGACAATAACGTATTAAGCCATAGGAGTAGATAGGATGAAACGACACAGATCAAGGAATAAGGAAGAAAATGCATATCAAAATACTGCATTGAAACGGTTTTTAAAGCATCGGCTGGCTGTTGCCAGCACGGTATTTTTGGCTGTGGTTATTATAGGTGCGCTGCTTGCGCCGGTTTTGGCACCCTATGATCCCAATAAGATCGTGGGCGGCTTTAGTGATGCACCCTCTTCAAAATTTCTGCTCGGTACGGACCAGGTTGGAAGAGATGTATTAAGCAGGATACTTTATGCCACCAGAATATCACTGCTGGTAGGATTGGCGGCAACGGCTGTCTCTACCGTAATCGGTGTAGTTCTGGGACTGATCTCCGGATTCTTCGGAGGGTTTGTGGATATGGTCATTATGCGGTTTACCGATATGGTTATGTCTTTTCCCTATATCCTTCTGGTACTCGTTTCGGCAGCCATATTTCGTCCCGGACTTTGGAATATTATATTAATTCTTGGATTCGTTGACTGGCCGGGAATTGCCCGTCTGGTGAGAGGAAATGTCCTCTCCATACGGGAGATGAATTTCATCCAGGGAGACCGTGTTGCCGGCATGCCGGGGCGTTACATCCTGTTCTCCGAGATATTGCCCAATACGGTCGCACCGATTCTGGTGTATGCAACCTCGGTTATCGCCATATCCATGCTTGACGAAGCAGCCTTAAGCTTTCTGGGTATGGGCATTCAGCCGCCGCAGGCCAGTCTCGGCAATATGCTGAATGGCGCCCAATCCATCTCCATCCTTACCTCCAAGCCCTGGCTTTGGGTTCCGCCGGGTCTGCTGATTATATTACTGGTCGTCTGTATTAACTTTATCGGTGATGCGCTGCGAGATGCCTTTGATCCTTCGGGAAATTAATCGAAAAGAATCATTTTTTGAGATATTGCGTATAATATGATATACAATGGACGAAAGAATGGGGAGTTTTAAATGAAAAATATGTTAAATTATCAGGCCTCAGAATATGATTGCGGACCAACAACGCTGCTGAATGCGATTAAATATTTGTTCGAACGGGAAGAGATATTACCGGAGCTAATTAAGACAATCTCGCTTTATACGCTGGATACCTATGATAATAATGGGGAAACCGGAAAAAGCGGTACCTCTTATATGGCAATGATGTTCTTATCCAATTGGTTTAATCATTTTGGAAGTATAAAGAAATTCCCGATTCTGACGGAATTCCTGATGGATGATCAAGTACGGCTTGGACCCAACAGTAAAATCATCGGCTGTCTGCAGCAGGGGGGTGCGGTTATCCTCTGTGTATGGCTGGCCGACTGCAGGCATTATATCCTGTTAACCGATATCGAGGGAGATTATCTGTGCCTGTTTGATCCTTATGACTGGGATGGTTCTACCGATGGAGATAAGATTATCAAAATCGCAGATTCGCCAAAGAAGATGAACCGTAAGGTGTTGAGGAGTATTATTGATCATGATGAGGAAGGCTTGTATACCCTTGGAGCTAGGAAGGGGCGGGAAGCAATGCTGCTTTTTAATACCAACAGCAGAAGGACGCCGGATAAGTCCATCGAATACTTTATATGATATGTAATCATCAATAACAGGAATCAATTGAATCGGGCAGGTGGCAGGTGAAATAATTATCTGCCTCCTGCCCCGATTTTTATGTATGACTTGCCGTTCCGGAAAATATATTTTAACAAGGATATTTTTTGGAGCTATTTCTATGGGCCGAGTAAGTTATAAGAGAATCATCGTGTATACCGTTATCCTGATTGCTGCGTATTTTATCGGAGGCGGTTTGGCGATGATACGAAATGCTTATGCAAGTGAGAGACTAAAGGAAACAAGCGGTGAGAACTGGGGATTGGGCTTTCCGACAGAAGGGCAGCCACCCACAGGAAATGCATCTGCGGACGAACTGAAAAAATATGACACATACTATATTGGAGATACCGGCAAGAAGGTGATTTATCTGACCTTTGATGCAGGCTATGAGAACGGTTATACGGCGGCAATTCTTGATGCCTTAAAGAAACATGATGTTAAGGTCACCTTCTTTCTGGTAGGTAATTATGTTACTTCCAGTCCGGACCTGGTAAAAAGAATGCTTACGGAAGGGCATAATGTTGCAAATCATACGTATTCCCATCCGAATATGTCAGCCATTTCCTCTAAAGAAAGCTTCGGTCAGGAACTGGGATCCTTGGAAAATGCATATAAGGAAGTCACCGGTCAGGAGATGTCAAAGTATTACCGGCCGCCCCAGGGAAAGTACAGTGTAAATAACCTGAAAATGGCGCAGGAGCTGGGGTATCATACCTTCTTCTGGAGCCTTGCCTATGTGGATTGGTATAATGATAAGCAGCCGACCAAGGAACAGGCCTTTAAGAAGCTGCTTGGCAGAATTCATCCCGGAGCTATCGTTCTTTTACATAGTACCTCCAAGACGAATTCGGAGATTCTGGATGAGCTTCTGACAAAGTGGGAGGAGATGGGCTATACCTTCGGAACGCTGGATGAGGTTGTACAAGGGTAAGGCGAATTGATAACAGTTACATTTTTATGTTGAAAAATCGGAATATTCCATTTACAATATTCTTAATAGATTCACATAAACAGGAATGGAGTTAATTAAGAATGAAGCTATTCCATGGAAGAAAACGGTCTGGTACGGTATTACCTGTTATAATTACAGTGCTGCTGTTTGCAGCAGCCGCAATGATAATAAATTATAACAGGAATCCGCAGGTAAGAACTGCAGTTACCTTAAGCGGCATATCGGAAGAGGAATATTTTGGTCTGAACAATTCAAAATATTATGACTACCATGATCTGAAGAAGCTCATAGTTCAGGTTGATATCAAAAATACACCGAATTACAGATTCAGAGAGATACGGATTCCTGATTTATTAAAGATCGATCGAATTGATGAAATAAGATCTCTGAAAATGTTTCAGCGGGAGGAAAATAATACAGGCTATAATTACGCGCAGTCCTATCAGTTTATCGTGTTTGATTCCACCGGATTAACTGCGGAGGATGTGAAAAGAATTTATGCGGATGATATCATAGAAGTAGAGATTATCACCCATTCCGGTGACAAAATTTTGAATAAATATAGTATCGGTGATTTGCTTACGGAAAAAGAAACGAAGGAAGAAGCCGGTTCATAAGTGTCATAAATTGTTACTAAAACTACTGTCATAACTCTTATAATTTCGGATACAATAATCATTAGTATAATATTGTTGTTGGCAGAAAGGTAAGAAGGAGTGTGACAGCATGGGTAAGCGTAACAATATGTTTTCTGAAAGAATCAAAGCAGAAGCGGCGAATGAGCTTGGTGTGGCAGATATTGTTAAGAAGGAAGGCTGGGGTGAAGTTTCCTCCAAGGACTGCGGCAATATCGTGAAGAAGGCCCTTGAAATATCAGAGCGGAATGCAAAACAATTTTTGAATTAAGAAGGAAATGAAAGAGAGGATACGCTGATTGCAGAAATGTAATTAGCGTATTTTTTACGGATAATGATATCAAGATTTTAGGGTATAATATGGAAAAATCCTATGATACAATCCTTTTTAAGTAACGGTTTAAAAATAAAGTTGACAGTATGCTGTTTTCTTAACTATTTTAAGGAGGTAACAACCGATGAACGATTTTATACGTGATGAAAATGGAAAGCCTTTATTCTTACTTGGACTTCAAGCCCATAATTCCTCTACGGGAACTGATATGATCAGGAAGACAATTCAGGCAATCAAGCTATATGGAGGAAATCTGCTGGAGGCACCGATTTACTGGAATCAAATCGAACCGGAGATGGGTGTTTATGATATGACTTTACTGAAGGATTTGATTGATGAGACAAGAGAAGCGGGATTAAAGCTGATTATTCTGTGGTTCGCCACCAGTAAGAACGGACATCCCAACTATGCGCCGGATTATGTAAAGCTGCATCCCGAGACTTACCGGATCACCATCGGCTCTGATCTTGCACCGGCGGCATCCTTGTCACCCCATTGCAGGGAGACCCTGGACAGGGATAGGAAAGCATTTGAACAAGTCATGGCCTTTCTGAAGGATTATGATTCGAAGCAGCGTACCGTAGCTGCTGTTCAGATTGAAAATGAGATGGGATATGCCAATACCGACAGAGATTATTCCAGGCTGGCTCAGGCGGATTATGAGAAGCCGGTGCCGGAGCCGCTGCGAAGCGTACGGCTGGAGGATACCGGACTAGAAGAGGACAATACTAAGAATTCGAATATTGAGGGAGTAAACAAGGATGATACTACCTGGCGCGGATGCTTTGGACGGCATGCCCACGAGGCATTCTCCTCCTGGTATCATGCCTGCTTTATGAATGAAATTGCCCAGGCGGGAAAGCAAATTTATGATCTTCCCATGATCACCAATGTTATGCTTGGAGAGCAGGGCTATGAAGAAGCAGGGAGATGCTATAACAGCGGAGCAGCGGTTGGCAGGATGCTTGATATCTGGAAGCTGGGAGCACCGTCTCTGGATCTGATCTGTCCTGATATGTATGAGCCGGTTCAGCGAAAGTACAGAAGAATCTGCGGCCGTTACAACCGCCCGGATAATGCACTTTTCATTCCCGAATCCCCGTTGGCAGGAGAAGCAAATGCGATCAATTCGTTGATTGCAGTAGCAGATTATGATGCTGTCGGTATCTGCTGCTTCGGTGCTGAGAGTGCGCTTCACGAGGACGGTACCTTACTGGAGGATGCAAAAACCATGGCAATCACTATGAAAACCATGGCCGCATTATCGCCTCTGTTAATCAAATACCGCGGTAAAGGAGCGGTTCATGCGATTGTTCAGGAGGAGTTCGCCGCGAAGCAATATTTAAAGCTGCCCCGCTATCATATTGAAGCACATTTTCTCAACAAAAGAGGGCATGGCTATGGTCTTGGCTCCAGAATTAATATGAGGGCGGAGGAGAATAAGTGGAATTTAAGGGAGCGGGGCAGGGGCTTATTGGTGCAGACCGGGGAAGATGAATTTTATCTCGCCGGAGCAGGAATCGCACTTGACTTTATCAGGCGTCCTGATCCGATGGATGAGAAGCCATATATTCATATTTCCTCCAGACAGTCGGGACAGTTAAATTTTCTGTCGGTGGAAGAGGGGCACTTTGAAGGCGATAAATGGGTTGTTGATTACATCAGAAACGGTGATGAATCAAACTTCTCGCTTTACGTTCATGGAGGTCAGGCAGTGCGCATCCGGATTAACCCAAATATGGGAATGAATCTGGATTAGGGTATCCAAGCCGAGCCTGTTGTGTTATAATGTTCACGAGAAGCGGATTAGAACGAATACGAAGATATAGTTGCCAAGCTTGCCTGGAGATATCTTCGTATTCAGAGAAGTGCAGCAGGACCTCAAGCGGCTTGCGTTTGAGGCCTGGGCTGCTGATACATAATCTGAAACGAAAGTTGAGGACAATCTATGAATATAAAAATTGCGGCACCTTTATATATCCTGCGTAACGAATGCCGGCAGGATTTGTTTGCTGTGCTGGAACAGCTTAGAAAATTGGGGTATGAAGGTGTGGAGTTTCTTGGCTTTTTTGGGAGAGATCCCAAAGAGATCAGAAAGAAGCTTGATCAGATCGGTCTGACAGCAATCGGAAACCATGTGGATTATGATGAATTTCAAAAGGATGTGCAGGGAACAATTGAGGCACATAAGACCGTGGGCTGTAAATACATCACAATCAGCGGGCCGGCAAAGGAGCAGCTCTCTGACGAGGCGGCACTTGCAGCCTATATCAGGCTGGTAACAGAGATCGGAAAGCAGTGCAGGGAGCAGGGAGTTACCCTGCTATATCATAATCATGACCGTGAGCTTCTGGTGAAGAAGGAAAAATATGTTCTTGAGGAGATACTGGACCAAACTCCGGCCCAAAGTCTTGCTTTTGAGCCTGATCTTGGCTGGATGGCAATCGGCGGAGCACAGCCGGAATATTTTCTGGAGAAATATCTTGGCCGTTGTCCCATCATTCACCTGAAAGACTTTTATGCGGAAGATGTGAGTAAGATCGGTAATGTCCATGAACTTGGTTCGAATCCGGGTGATGCGGCACACAGCTTTTTTGAATTCAGACCTACCGGTTATGGTATCGCCAATATTCCGGCGCTCATGAATAAGATTGCTGCGAATAAACCGGAGTGGCTACTTGCAGATCATGACCTGGCATATGACAGAGACAGTTATTTTGATTTGCAGATCAGCCTGGACTATATCCGTAATATATTGAAAATCGTGCAAGCCCAGTATAAACTTTGAAAGAAGCTTTACGCAGGAGCATCCTTGGTGCTCTGCAGCAGAGTAGGAGAAATTATGGATCATTACACGACCATAACAATTGATGAAAATTTTTATAGTATCGAGCAGGGCTTTGTCCGCAGCTTTTTGATTGTCGGGGAGAAGGAAGCGCTGCTTGTTGATGCGGGAATTGGCGGCGGAGATTTAAAGGGGTATGTGGAGGGGATTACCAAGCTTCCGGTTACTGCGATCTTTACTCATGCCGACGGTGATCATACCGGCGGAGCAGGACAATTTGAAAAACGTCTGATGCATCCCGGTGAGTTTGACTGCTATAAAGGAAAAAATGTCAATGCGCTGCCTATGGAGCCTGTCTGGGAAGGGGATTGTATTGATCTGGGCAATTATTGCTTTGAGGTTATCCTGCTTCCGGGTCATACGCCGGGAAGTATCGCACTGCTGGAGAGGAAAAAGCGCTTTTTAATCGGCGGTGACAGTATACAGACAGGAAGAATATATATGTTCGGTGCAGGACGTAATTTTGCTGCATTTCGTGCAAGTATGGTGAAGCTGCAGAAGAGAATACAGGAATTTGATGTCGTTTATTCCTCCCACTTTGATCTTGCGGTCCATCCTGAGATCATCAACCAGCTCTACATCGGGGCCGGTAAGGTTATGGAAGGAAAAGTTACCGGATCACCGGAGAAGCTTGGCAATGGTACACTGATTAATTGTTACGAGACGGACGGTGTTGCATTTTATGCAGAATGAGAGAAAAAGTCAATAGATAATTTATTGTTTTATGAGGAAGGATATTGTTTATGAATTTTATTGCTTTGGAAAAGGTAATCTGTGATACCATCAAGGAGGAGCAGATTAAGCTTGGTTATCAGAAGGAGACCATCCGGTTATACTATCCCATGAGTTCTCTGGTTCATATTCTGGAAGAGGATATCACGGAGGAGAACGGGATGGCTGAGGCATTGTCAGGCTTTGCCGATCTGGTGAAGGACAAGCTGGGAAGACTTCAGATTTCCCATACGGAGGATCGGTATTGCATCTTAATCCCGCCGGAGGGAACGGAATATGTTCATCAGAATTTTGAGGATAATCCCTTTTTGGTGGCCTTGATTGATCTGGTCAGAGGGCATAACTGCACGTTGGAGGATATCCTTTCGCTGTTTCGTACCTATTCCGATCAGGTTGTCTGTGAAGAAAGCAGGTCTGAGGAATTTGACTATGTGATCTATTTCGGTGATAGTAAAATAGATGACTACCGGTACTGCATCAAATTTGACCAGGGTCATACCGTTTACCACAGATTCTCCAGAAAGGACTTTGAGCAGCTGGAGCAGGTGATTGCACAGGAAGAAGAGTATGTTGAAGAAGAACCGGTGGACGAAACGAAGGAGCAGACCTATCAGAGACTGCTGACGCTCATGGGTGCGATGAAATGTATGACAATCTGTGATGAAAAATTGGCGATGTACAGACGGATTGCGAAGCAATTTGATTCCATCGCCGGATATAAAACTGCGGCTCAATGCGCAGAAGAATGCAGACTGCTGGCAAAGCAAACCAAACGGGATATTAAGAAGAAGGCTTATAAGGCGGCGCTTCGCAGAAAAAACGAAGCAAGATTCCCCGAGGATTACAGAGTAGCTGCAGAGGGTTTTCGAAAGCTCAGCGGTTATAAGGATTCCGATGACTTAGCTGCTGAATGTGATATCCTGTATAACCGAACGGAGAAAAAAGTGATTGTTCGCAAGCTGCTGAATTTTGGTCTGACTGTTCTCGGCGTTGCAGTAATCATTGTTCTTGGCGTTGTATATCTGACGACAGTAATGTAAGAAACGGAAAAACTCCGGAAGTGACAGGTTCCTGTCATAACCGGAGTTCTTATTATTTTGTCCGTATTATTCACAAAGCCTTGCTACAACCTGGTTGATCAGCTTACCGTCAGCCTTGCCCTTTAAGTCAGCCATGACGCTTTTCATAATCATACCTTTATTCTTTGTTGCAAGCAGTTCTGCATATTTATCCTGGATAAAGGACTGAACTTCTTCCTCGGACATCATGGCAGGAGCATATTCCCTGATGACATCATAGGTTGCCTGATATCCTGCTTTTAATTCGATTCTTTCGGAAGGGCAGGTATCCAGCTGTTCCTTCACAAGCTTCATTTCCTTTAAGATGGCGCGGTCCACTAATTCTTCCTGGATATTGTCACGGCAACCCTCGTCGATGGCAATTTTTTTCACGGCTGAGATCAGGGAGGAGATGGCTTCCTTACGAACCTTATCGTGTGCCTTCATGGCTGCAACCATATCCTTTTGTAACTGTTCCATTTGCATAAAATATACCTCCTATATACCGATATTATCGGAAGCAAAACAGTTCCGATAATCGAGATGCACGGTGCAAAAGCAGCACCTTTTATCAGAAGTTTGAAAGGCAACTTCTGATAACTTATATTATTACCATAATGATATGCTTCATTAAGTGATAGTATATGGCATGACAGGAGGATATTCAAGCATAAATAAATAATTGTCCAACCGGCCGGTATCGTTCAAAATGATTTGTACGGCGTGCGGCATTCCTTCATAGCTGTATGCTAGTCACGTTTTGCATCACGGAGCAGATGCTGAAAGATTGAGATGATCAGTGCGGCAAGCAGTGAGTTGAGAAAGCCTCCCATGGATATTCCGGGGACCATGAGATCTGCCAGCATAATTGTCCAGGCATTTACGATAAAGGAAAACAATCCAAAGGTCAGCAGATTAATTGGCAGTGTCACCAATAGCAGCAGCGGCTTGATCAAAAGATTTACAATCAGAAGTACAAAACCTGACACTAAGAGAGCAGGTGTACTGCCAACGATGACGGTATCAATGATCAGGGATAATAAATAGATGGTTGCTACAATGGACATATATTTTAAGATAAGCTTCGACATGATTTTCTCCTTTATCTGAATTTAATTGAAATCTTGATATGTTCGACTTCCACATTAACAAGATCATAAGGCTCTGTACCGGTGAGCGTATCCAGCAAACGAATCACGCCCCGCAGCAGATCCCTGGATCCATGCACAGACAGGGAATAGGAACTGGGAGCATAACTCTTCGGAACAAAGATACAGACAATATCCAAAAGGTCTATGGCGCAATCAATCAGTTCCGTAAGAGCATAGAAGGAAATCGGCAGGGTGATATGAAAGCTTCTGCCGCGATCGGTATGCAAGTGCAGCCAACATACTCTAAAGCGTTTAGTCCACATAGATTTTCACCTTGATCATACCATTATGAGTATCATCCCAGGTTTCCACATCAACGATATCCGGCTCTTCCAGGGTACCGTTTAAAACCTCTTCTATAATTTTTGCAAAATCAATTTTTGTAAGATCAATTCCCTTTGCTTCCATTTCTCTGCGTGCATCGGCCGGAATAACGGCAGTCATCTTATCGGCAATTTCGCCGATGGTTGTGAGAAGACGGATCGGTACATTCACATTAACATTTAACGTCTTATTGTCTGAAGTAACCTTAATGCGAAGATACTTGTAATTGCGCTTTATCGTGGAAACAGTCTGCAAATCACTTGCTTTTACAGGCTCTGCTTCCTTTGCATGGCTGAGAGCCTCCAGCAGTTCCATTCCTTCCGCGGCTGTTATCTGTCCCTTTTCAATCATTTCCAATATTCTTTGTTGTTCGTTCATCGTTTTACCTCCCACATGCTTTTTCATTATATTTTGATAATTATGATAGAGTGATTATGCCATACAGCCATATAATCACAGGTTTTTTATTTTCTCAGTGGCTTCCTTCGGTGAGATTTCTCCTTTGGACAACTGGTCAAGAATTTCATTTTTGGCCGCTTCTTTATCGTCATTTTCTTTCACGGCATCTTTGTTGATCACCTCATATCCGAGGCCGCGGATGGCTGCGTCCAGCTTTCCGCGGACCGTAGGATAGGAGATGCCCAGCTCCTTCTCCACATCCTTGATATTTCCGCGGCATCTGATAAATACTTTGATGAATTCCAGATCCTCCTCGGGCAGACGGCAGAACTCGCAGGGCTGAAAGTCGCCTTCGATGGTAGAGGAGCATTTCGGACAGCCGAGCTTAATGATGGAAAGCTTTTCCCCGCATACGGGACACTTTCCGGGTGCTTTGTATTTCATTGGTTGCCTCCTTTAGACTGCTGATTGTATTGATTCGTTGTTTTTATGCTGAATGGTAATCTGTTAATGTTAATATACTACAATGGATTTATAATGTCAATATAAAAATCAATAATATTAATATTAAGATTAATTATATTAATATTTATATAAGAATAATTGATTTTAAACTTTGCTACCTGCTCCGCGGTAATGCCTATCAAATCCACATGATCGATTAACTCTTGGATGCAGGGAGAAATTTGTCTATAACCAGGCCTCCCCCAAGGAACAGGAGGGGAAATCCGGATGGGACTTCGGACCAGTTGACCCGAAGTGGGTAAGGGGCTTGTCCGGCAAAAAGGCGGTCAAAAAAGAGCATAAAAAACACCTTTGAGGGGAACCCATCGAAAGGTGTCGAATAAAAAATGAGCGGAATATCCGTCCAAAAATTCCTGTGATTTTTTGAAATTATGTAAAGTGAAAACTTCTGCTGCATTCGACCGTCACGGTAAGATAACGGCCCCTCCCAAACATGAAACGACGGCTTCGGATACATGAGAGCCTCCTATCCTAAAGCCACCATTGTAATGCGTTGAAAAGAACAGTACGTACACCCTCCGAAATTTCATTGGAGAATAGAACACGGCGGCTTTGAATGTTATTTCAAAACCGCCGTTAGGCATTGTTGTTTTTTAAGGCATAGCTATACCACCGCCAAAACAACGTTTTTTTTTATTACCGTATTCCGGCTGCCTAAATACAATTTGCTGCTATTGCGCATTAACAACATTAACAATACTCATTTTTTCAATTTCCCTTGCTGGCGATATTACCGCAATAATAGTAGTGAGCAATGTCGCACCAATGGTGACCACCAGCACAATAACGGGAGCTTGCCATGATTCACCCCAAATAGAACCGATAATCAGGTCAAACAGTAAGCGATGTAGTAATAACCCTAACACGCTACCGACAATACTGCCTGTTACTGCATAAGTAGCGGCTTCAACCGTAATCATTCGTTTTAATTGTTTAACAGACATCCCTACCGCCCGCATAACACCGTAATGGTTCATTCTGCCGGAAACACTTGCATTAATCGTGTTAACGATGTTAATTAGGGCAACAAGCGCAATTACAATTAGAAATCCATATACAAACACCGACATGGAATTGTAGGCTGTGCGAATATCCCGATTGCTCTGAACCTTGTCTATGAGTTTTGTTTGCGAGGGAAGTAATTTACGAACAGTTGACGCAATAGAGGCGTCTGCATTTTCCTCCACTTGTATATCAATAACGGTGTAATCAGATATACCAGTTAAAGCCGTAAAAGTTTGCTCCGAGCAGATTACGTTTAGCGTACCCTCTTTTGCATCAAAAGGTGAATTGGATAAAACACCGGCAATCTGTACGTCTTGTTTTCCATTCGGGAGTTGCAACGTAACCGTATCGCCAACATCCCATTTCAACGCCCCAGAATATACTACCAAAACACCAGTGCCGGATTGAACCGCTTCCATATCTCCACGAATAAGCTGTTCATGTGCCCATTCAAATTGTTTATCCTCATAGGAAATTAAGTTGACCTTTTTGCTGTCTGATTGATTTTCCGCTGGAATATCATAACGAAACATTCTTCCGAAAACATTTGTTGCGCCTTTAATCTCCGCTGCATTTTTAAGTATCTCAGGAGAAAGAGAAGCTGAATTGTCCTCTGCGGTTATGGAAATATCTGGCGCATATGGACGTAATGGCTTTATTGCATGGTTCATAAACGAAATTAACACCGTAAAGCATAAAAACATAATAATGCTAATAGCAAAAGAACCCGTCATAAGAAAAACATTTTTTCTACTTTGAAAGGCATGGCGTATTCCCATAGCCGTTCCAACATGGAAACGATTTGTATTTGCCGCTTTGTTTGCTGCTTGCTGACTGCTATTGTCTGCATTCCCGGTAACGGCAGCTTGTGGAGAAACCCTTGATGCCTTTTTGCTGGGGGAACGTGATGCAAGCATAACAGTTAGAAAGCCCATAACAGTCCCGGCAAGCAAGCCAATCCAACTAATTTGAAATAAGGGCATATCCATAAAATAATCGGAGCCTGTTAACCTTAACAACAGCAATGCAAACCACATAAGGATACAGCCTGCAAGTAAGCCGATAGGAACACCTGTCAGACAATATCGCAGCCCCTCAAGGCGTACATATCTTTTGACTTGCCGTTTCGTAGCACCAAGGCAACGGAGCATACCGAAAAATTTAACTCGTTCGGATACGCTTAAATTAAAGCTGCTTGCAATCATAAAGGTACCTGCCATCAACACAAGTACAAATAGTATTCCTGCCATCAAGTAAAGCTGCATCATGGTGCTATCTTCGCTTTGTCCCATAACACCTAACAACAATTTGTTTTCAATCACTTGCTCGTCAGACAGCCCCAAAGTCTGTTGTATATCTGATATGGCACCTCGAATATTGGTTCCGTTTTTGAACTGTACCACATATATCCCTTGATAGGCACTTCCTGTAAGTGCCTTTATGCCATCCAGTGAGAGATATAAGCCATGTGAACCTGTCCCTTGCAAACTGGTAAAATCACTAAATGTCCCTGTAATAACGAAATCAATCATACGCCCATCAGATAATCTCACGCTGGCCATATCCCCAATAGAAATATGAAACTGCTCTAATGCAGCACTATCTATCAGTGCCTCGGTTTCAGAAACAGGAAAATTTCCAGTATCCACAGCAAGGTTCATTTGTTCTGATATGGCCTTATCACCACCCATAACGAGCAAGTCTATTCCTTGCATATCAACACTTTCGGACTGTGCAATAAACCCAGACACCGCCACATCTTCACGACTTGCTGTTTGTCCGGCTACTTCCTCTGATATGCCACTAAGCATGACGTGGTAGTTGCCGCCCTCACGGATTTGTTCGCTGATTTGCCCTTTTACGCTCATATCAGCCATACCGAAAATTGCTGCCACCAGCATGACGGATATCGCAATACAGATTACAGTAAGCCTGTTTTTCTTTTTGTGTACTTTCGCATATTTTGAAACAAGACCAAGATAGCTGTTCATTCGGTATATCCCCCTAAATCTGTGAGAACACCGTCTGACACTTGCAGCACACGGTCAGCCGTGGAAGCAATACTGCGATTATGCGTTATCATGATGATTGTCTGCTGATAGCGTTGTGACGCTGTTTTCAGAAGCGAGATGACCTCACTTGAATTTTGGCTGTCCAAGTTTCCGGTCGGTTCGTCCGCCAATATCAACATGGGACGGGTTATCAAGGCACGTCCTATGGCTACACGCTGCTGCTGACCGCCCGATAGCTGCCGGGGCAGATGTTTACGTCTATCCTGCAAGGAAAGGACTGTAAGTATTTCTTCAACATAAGCCGAATCAGGCTTTTTGTAGTCGAGCAGAACAGGGAATGTAATGTTTTGCTCCACATTCAGCTCTGGTATCAGATTGAATGCCTGAAAAATGAAGCCGATATTTCTACGGCGAAAAATAGTCAGCTTTTCATCTTTCATACTGAATATATCTTTGCCGTCAATGAGCACCTTGCCGGAAGTAGGGGTATCCAGCGCCCCAATCATGTTGAGCAGTGTGCTTTTCCCAGAACCGGATTCGCCCACAACAGCAATAAATTCTCCTTTAGGCACGGAAAAATTTACGTTTTTCAATGCGTTTACCGCAGCCTCACCTGTACCATAGGTTTTGTTAATCGAATTTACTTCTAATAAATTCATATCTTATCACGCCTTTCTAAGCGGCCATTTTATAATGTGTTATAACCACCTAATGACAAGTTAACATCGTCACCTTACTCCCATATGAATTTCCGCTTACATTTTAGTAAGGTTGAGAAAATTTAAAACAAAAGTGCTTCCTTTGTCCAACACACTATCCACTGTGATATTACCGTCGTGTGCTTCTATAATTGATTTTGCAAGCGGCAGTCCAAGACCAATACCTTGTGTATCTTTTGAAAAACGGCTTCGGTAAAACCGCTTAAAAATATGGTGTATATCTTCCGTGTGTATACCGCTGCCATTGTCCTTTATGGTTATCTGTGTGACAGCCGGGAGCTTTTTCCACTCAAGTGTAATCTGACTTCCTGCATTGGTATGGTCGAGTGCATTTTTTACAATGTTACTAATCGCTTCTGTTATCCAATCTCTGTCACAAAAAAGCTGGATATCATCTGGCCCGGACAAGGTGATGATTTTCTTTTCTTCATTGGCACGAAATTCAAAATGCTGATAAATGTCGTTCATTATATCTGCTATGTTTTCAGGTGCTTTATTTATAATAATAGCCCCTGCGTCTAACTTCGTAATTTTCAAAAGGTTTTGAACGAGCATTTCAATCCGTTCAATTTCTTTCTCCGACTTTACGGCAAATTCTTTTACAGCGGAAATATCTTCTGTATCTTCCTGTAAAAGTCCGTTGTAGATTGTGAGAGCGGCAAGCGGAGTTTTTAGCTGATGAGAAATATCTGAAATAGTACCTTTCAAAAACTCTTTCAATTTCTGTTCTTTTACTGCGTGAGCATTGAGTGCCGTAGCCAATGTGTTGACTGCATGGAACAGCTTATACAAGCTACCCTCCTTATCACAATCAATTCGGATATCAGTATTTCCTGAAAAATATAAGTTGATTTGAGATATGGCTTCTTCCATAATCTGATTTTGCTTATGAAAATAGAGAGAGCAAACAGCTAAAATGCACAATGCAGCAAGCAAAGACAGGAATAGTATGGCAAGGTTCAATGTGCCGTAAAACAGCCATATAAATAACTGAAATAAAAGGATAAAACCGCCCAAGATGCACGATATAGCAAGGAAAAAATTCTGAATATCCTTATTGGTAAAAATCTTCATCTGCCCACCTCAATTCAATACATTCCATTTGTATCCCATCCCCCTGACGGTCAGCAACATTTGTGGGTCAGCCGGATTGTTCTCTATCTTCATTCTTAGCCTGCGAATATATACAGCTAATGTATTATCGTCCACATAGTTGCCCTCGCCATCCCACAGCTTATCCAGAATTTTTTCTTTGGAGAGTATGATGTTAGGATTTTGCATGAGCAGACAAAGCAATCGGTATTCGGCTGTAGTTAAATCCAAAAGCTGGTTGTCTTTGTAAACTTGTCCTTGCAGCAATAACACTTTTATCCCATTGGATAATAATTCTGTATCTGCCGTTCCAAAGTTCTTTGCTCTCCGAAGCAAAGCATTTATTCTTGATATGAGAACACCTAATTTAAAGGGTTTGGTGATATAATCGTCACCGCCAATATCAAGCCCTGTTACAATACTTATTTCTTCATCAGATGCAGTTAAAAAGATAATCGGCACTTTGGATACCTGACGTACTTTTTGACAAACCTCAAAACCGGAACCATCCGGCAGGGACACGTCCAGTATCAATAAATCATATTTACCATCTGCCCAAATGCTATTGGCTTCCCTTACGGTACGAGCAATATCCAGTTCAAAACCTTGCCTTTTAAGTAAACAGGAAAGCCCATCAATCAGGCTTAAATCATCTTCAAGAAGTAATAACCTACTCATTATTTTCCTCCTTTGCTCGTCCATCTTTAGGTTTTTCTATATTGCTTGGAACCAACCATAGATTTCCTTTTTTAATTGCTCCCGGTATTCGTCCTGCGGAGCAGTAGTAATTTACCATACGAGCAGTAATTCCCCATTTTTCCCCTGCTTCTTTCACTGTTAAATATTCCATGTAAAACACCGCCTTTTTTGCAGATATGCTTATATTATATTTCGAGATATCGAATAATTCAAGCATGTCATTTTTAGGAGCGTTTACAGGGTTTCACAAACCGGCAAGCAGGGCAACTGTGGCCCCAAACCCTGCCACTTCGGGTCAACAGCTCCAATGTTGGCCCGAAGTAAGTTGGGATTGTGAAGTTTAGGAAAATGCTGTATAATCAATATTACTTTATATACATAATCGAACAAAAAACAGCTGTTATGAAAATGATAGGAGAGAAAGAAAGTGTCCTCCAAAAAGAAGCAGATGACTTACGGGCCCAGTATAACTGTGAGGGCATTGCCGGAAATTTGCAGCAAAAATAGTATGATGAAGTTTAACTTGTCTGTATCAATACGAAAAGGTGTTTGGAATAAGCTAAGAGGTATAAATGTAAAATGAAATCACTGTCTGTTATTCCGCATGTGGGAATTGATCCATTAAAATTGGGTATGTCTCCCAAACAAATTCTTGATGCCTTATATCAAATACGTTCCGAATTGTCTTTACCAGACAATCGGAAAATTCAGATTGCGAAAGATAAAGAAGATGACGGATTTTCCTTGAGATATCTGGGTGATTCTTTCTTTTTCATGGTTCGCTACCGAGATAATCGAGCCGTGGAGGTAGCCG
The DNA here is from genome assembly GCA_023409535.1 of Bacillota bacterium. Taxonomy (GTDB): domain Bacteria; phylum Bacillota; class Clostridia; order Lachnospirales; family Lachnospiraceae; genus Mobilitalea. The sequence continues at coordinate 98,319 of JAEYGZ010000031.1, read as the reverse complement.
TTGACCATATGTTAAGAGAACACGCTATCATAATGCTCTATGATATGGATGTTTTTCAAATTCTGGCAGAACAATTAGTAACTTCTCTAAAACAATTTAGTTCCTGCTTCTATGACATGGAAGATGAACAGCTAAGTACAAATTATGAATTTAACGACATAGGAGTCCGCTTATGGCGGGAGGAACCCTTTCACCCAAAACTTCTTTCTGATGAGTCATACATGAAAGAAATGGCGCTGGTAATTGATGAAATGTATCATTATCTCTACTTTGAAATTATAGCCGTCAAGTAGTAAGTTCAATCGTGAGGCTCTTTGACAATAAGCGAAAGAAGGTAAGTCGTTGAGCAATGTCTGGTACAAACGTTATCGGATGACAAAAAAGCTGTATACTCCCTCTGCGGGAGCATACAGCCTATATCTGATTTTTGGTGTATTCAATAAATGATGGCTGGTAGTGAAAAGCTCTTTAATTATTAAATTTAAAAGCTAATTTTGGCATATTGTGGATCATTTGTTTATTTACAGAAAATTTCCCGTGTGTATATAATGCCACCGTCTTATACCAAAATAATTGTGCCCGGCTATTGTTATCGGTTGAATGGGTATAAAGCATCCATTTGCCCCGGTGCTTGTCAAAAATTTCTATAATAGCTTTGAATGAAATAGATTTACCGCGATAAGGTCTTAATAAAAAAGTCTCATATACAAAAAAATCTATTTCTTTTGGTACGTATTTTCCGCTGCCAATAAGGCAAAATCCAGCTGGTATATCATCAGCCATAATAAGATATGGAAATAGTTCCTCAGGGTTTTCAAACCAAACTTGTTGAATATCGTATTGCTGTGATAAGGTTTTTATTTCTCCGTCTTCAAATATACCATATTTATTTGGTAATGTGGCATGTATTCCAGCAAGATCATGAAGATATAAAGGGTACATATTTTTAATAATATATCCGCTTTCTTGATTAGCTAATATAACTTTAATTTCCATTTCACGAATTGCTCCTTAATTTTATAGTAATATATTTATAAAATTACAATGCAATTCTTCCTATAATTTGCTCCATACAGATAGATGAAATCATCTAAAGAATTGCATGGAGCTTACTACAAAATTTTTTCACCCAGTATTTACTTGATTTCATTTGTAACCACCTCTCTAATGAAATGCATATTACACATTAAAATTATAAGACACTTCTACCAAAGTATCAATATTCAATTATTAATAATCCAAAGGTCAGCAGATTAATTGGCAGTGATATAGTGAGTTCGGTTACTTTGACCTTACTAAGGCTTTTATGACGAATATTCGTAAATATTATGGATTATTCAGGCGTTTGAAAAAAACCATAGTCTGTTTTATCCTTGTCTATAAAGAGATAATATTCGCCGGAATCATCTGAGTAGCAATAAACAGTGCTGCCTTCGGATATAAAATTTGTCTGCAATTCTTCTGTCGGTACTTTATTCGGTGCAACCCGTTCCGCAGTAACACCTATTAAATCCGCATGATCGATTAACTCTTGGATGCCAGGAGAAATTTGTCTATAACCATCAAAAAATATCTCAATGACAGTTCCGTTAATCATAACGGAATAAGGTAATGTATCCGGTGGGTTTGTCGGGGTGGGCTCCATAGCATGATTTTCCGGTACTTCATTCGCTTCTTCCTCTAGTTCTATGTTCGAGGCATCCTGGGGCTCTTTCGTCTTATCTTTTGTAAGAAAAATAACAGATATCAGAACTATGAAACATAATACGATTATGAAAATTATAAATCTTCTTCCCATTATCTTATTTTCTCCATTAAGAGGTAATATATGTAAATAAATGATTGCATATATTACCATATATAATTTTTTATCATTTCATAACTTTATTATAATAAAGTTCCACTGTAAAAAGTTTTATTTTTTTCTTAAATAAGCTTCATAAAAGCAAATCAAAATACCTATGACCAAAATTATAATTGAAATTATAAAAGGAGTTCCAGTATATGTTCCAAGAAAAGCACCTCTCAGCCCTGTGATTCCATTGTAATTCCAAGGATTCATTACTGCATAAATAAAACAAAAAGCCGAAAATATAAAACCAATAACTACTAACATCATACCAAATATAAATCTCTTCATCATTCTCCCCCATATATTAAATTTAGTTAGATCAATTATCATATTGTTAATACATTATTGATATCTAATGCAAACGAGCACTGCGTCTTAACTTAAATACAGAAATGTCGATTTATCTTATTTATAACTTCAACTTCAATGTTTATCACATTGTATTATAAACAAATTTTTAGAATTGTTAAAAGCAACAAGAAAACAAATGTTTATGATTAAAGACCCAATTACGGCAACTATGGCTACTAATGGGTTGAACAGCATCATAAAGGTTAAAATATTGAAAACTGCAAGAAGTGTCCATGTGGATTTAAGTTTGTTTCCATTCAAACGCAGATTATATGTTCTCTCTAAATCTATTACACCCATAACAATATTATAGGAAATATACAGTGAGACGGCGGTAGAAATAAATGCAAGAACATAATTCAAAGCACCTAATGACACAGAGATACCAACCAAATCCAATACAAACAGGATTCCGCTATAAACTGCCATACCGGTTACAAATGGCTTAACCTGTATAAACAGCAGACTTTCATTTCCCATTTCAACCAATCCGCTTATCATAATAATGTAACCTAAAAAATCCGGAATTAGCTCAATCCGTGAGTTACCAAGATTTAAACTGAAGTCCAAAAATATTAATACAAATCCGATAAATATGTTTTTCATTTATACACTCCCTTTTCTTGTTTTACCGACTCTTATAGGTCATTCCATTAAATACTTCATACAGCTATTAAAACATAATTTTGGTCTTTGTCGGGTTATTGAAGCTGAATATAATTGTTAGCTCGGTGCTGCAAATAACAGCGAATTAATAATCATATTATACTACTATTAATAGATTGCTTCTACCATATTATAACGATCAATATTTAACTTTAATGTACATCATTACTTCAATCAATCTTTAATTTACATAATGATAAATTATGATTAATAACCATTTGATCAGCCTGCACATTTATTCCTCTCAGGGATTATTATTTATCGGTTGTTTCTGTTACCGTTACTATACATCTTACCTTTGTGCCGTCTTCACTGGCATAGATATAGGCTTTGCCCTTTTGCCAGGCGGTGACGGTGCCGTCGGCCGAGACGGTTACGATTCGCTCATTGCTGGTTGACCAGACGGCCGGATTGCCTGAGGAAACAGCGGCAGATAGCTTATAAGCTGCACCGGCTTGAAGGGTCAGAACTTCCTTACTCAAGGTGATCTTTGGCGGTTCGACCGTTACTTCACAGGTTCTGGAGATACCATCTACCGTGGCGGTAATAATTGCGGTCCCATGCTTGATTGCCGTAACTGTTCCGTCTTCTCTCACAGCAGCCACACTTGATTTGTTGGTTCTCCAGGACGGAGATAATTTGGAAGATACAGTGGCGGTTAACTGTGCGGTCTGCCCGCGATAAAGCTTTAGCTTTGTACTGCTAAGCTTAACCGTAGGAGCTTTCACCGTAATGCGGCAGGTTTTGCTGGTACCGCCCGCGGCAGCGGTGATCACCGCCTCACCGGGCTTCATGCCGATGATAACTCCCTTATCATCAACGGTGGCGACACTTTTCTTATTACTCTTCCAGGTAACGGCCGATTGGTTGGAGGTGGAGGCGGTCAGCCTTACAGTCTCCCCGTGCTCCAGGGAAATACTGGTTTTACTTAAGGTAATCTCAGTCTTTCTCACGGTTATTTTGCAGGAGGCTTCTCCGTTTCGGATCTTTGCGGTGATGGTTGCTGTACCGGACTTCTTGGCTGTGATCTTCCCATAAGTGTTTACTGAGGCAATTGCGGAAGAACTGCTTTTAAAGGCAGGCATCTTGCCGTTTGAGGTGAGTGCGACAAGATAGAATTCGTCTCCGATATCTATGGTTTCTTTATAGGTAGACAATATGACAAATTCGATCGGTGCTGCTTTGACGGTTGCGGAAGTGATTGCCGGAGCGGCAAAGAATATTGCAGTGCATAAAAGAGCCGTGTATAGGATTTTTTTGATTTTTAACATAGAATCCTCCATTCCTAAGGACAGGAGGAATAAATGTATTGCAGGCTTTCTCTTATAGTTTACCATGGCCGGTGTAAAAAGTATATTTGTCAGATCAGATAAAATAATCCACATTTTTGGGGATTTTAGCTATATCTTCAAAAACTTTTTCTATGTTCTGCATTTTTTAGCAGGCCTACCCCAAAATTTTTATTTCTCTCCCCGAATTATATTAATACAGGACAACAGAAAAAAGATTTTCCTTCTGTTGTTCAAAACGGAAGGAGATATTTCCTTCTTGCAGATGAAAGGAGAAAAATGAAATGAGGAAGAAATTATTATGTATTGCTGTTGCAGCTGTTATGGTAGCCGCATCAAGCGGATCAGCCTTTGCAAACTCTAATATGAACTTCGGGATGAACAGCTTTGGCGGTGGCTATGGATTCGGAAATGGAAATGGACATGGCAACGACAATAGCAACGAAGATGATAATGGCTATGGCAAGGAATATAAGCAGAGTCATAATTACAAGGTAAAGTATGAGAAGAAAGAGTACAAATTCAATGACAAGAAATCAATTAAGGTAGGTAATTATACCATACCCTATGAGGCAATTGTTGAGGGCATGGGAGCAACTGTTGCCTATGATAAGAAAACGACCGTATTAACTGTCGTAAAAAATGAGATAACGATTATCATTGATTTCAAGAACAAAACTGTTACTGTAAATGGTGTTGCCGATACCGGATCAGGCATCTTCAAGGCAAGCAATGGCAAGAAGAACAGCGTTCTTACTCAGTATATTGCGAAGAAACTGGGTGCCAATGCTTCCTGTGATAATGACGGAGTAACCGTAGAGCGGCCAAAGCTGGCAAAGCCGAAGAACGTTAAGGTAACACTGATTGGTACAGAAGAGAAGCCGATCACAGGAACGATACTGAATACCAAGGTTCTTTATGTAACAGCAACCGCGGATATTACAGCCGGCGAGGCGGCAGGCGGTAAGGCGGAGCTGTATGTCGGAGACAAACTGGTGGCGGCCGATACTGTGATAACACCTGCGGATACCCAGGTTAGCTTCACTACCTCTGACGGTTCTCCCATGAATACAGAGCTTCAAACCGCTATTCCAAAGGGCGGGGCAGTAACCGTAAAGCTTTACAATGTAAATAATGATACGGTGGAAACCAAGACGAATATTAATCTTTCCGCTGACTATATTGCACCGACTCTCACAGGTATTACCTCCGCAGTATATCTTGCAGACGAAGGCATTCTCTATCTGGTTGCCAACGGCGCAGGCAATATTATGGACAGTGTTGATGTGACAAAGCTGACTTTCGTCGATACTGCTCTGAATAAGACCTATCAGCTTACCTCAGCGCCTCGGTCAGGTTCGGCAGGCACCGTAAAGAGCGCAACCTCCTTAAAGGTTACCCTTGGTTCGACAGATAAAGGTTCCATAAAGGAGTTCAGTACGGCAGTAACACTTAAGATTGCAGCAGGCGGATTAATTACCGATAAGGCAGGAAATACCTCACCTGCAGCCGCAACAGAGGTATCTGTTCCGGTTATTGTAATTAAATAATAAAATACGATGGAATTTATCGATGAAATGTCAGACCGTAGTATTACATAATTGATAGCCACCCTTCATAAACTATCAAATTAGTACATGACACCTGCAAGTCCAAGGATAACCTTTGGAATGCAGGTGTTTTGTATTGTCATATGTGAAAATTCGCTATATACTAATAGCGTACTGTATCATTTACAGTTTTTTCAGATAATATGGATACGGAGTGTGAAATAATGAAAAAGTGGAATAAGGATTTGGGAATCCTTCAATACAATGCGCCGGTAACCTTAACCTTTGTAATACTGTCCTTTGTTGTCATGCTGCTGCACTATGCAACCCGGGGGGAAGTAACGAGACTGTTATTTTGTACTTATCGCTCTTCCCTGGCAAATCCCCTGACCTATGTCAGATTGTTCGGGCATGTTCTGGGGCATGCAGATTGGTCCCATTATGCCGGTAATATGGTGCTCTTTTTGGTGTTAGGCCCTTTACTTGAGGAGAAATACGGATCCAAAAGACTGATCCTGATGTTTGCGGTAACTGCCGCAATCTCCGGACTGGTCTATCTGGTCTTCTATCCGCAAAGTGTTCTGCTTGGGGCAAGCGGTATTGTATTTATGATGATCGTGTTATCCTCGGTGGCAGGGATGAAAAACGGTAAAATCCCTTTAACCTTAATTCTCGTGGTAATCGTATATCTGGGCGGAGAGATCAGCAGCAGTCTGGGCAGCTATGACGGGATTGCACATATGGCACATATCGCAGGCGGCATTTGCGGAGCAGGCTTTGGATTTCTGCTTCTAAAAAGAAAGAATTAATTAATTGTTTGTTAAAAAAATGTGATTTCATTTTATTCATGAAAAATTTATGCTATGATAAAGCATATCCAATCAATAAAACCCGGAAGGTAGAAAAATATGTTTGGCTATGTTAATGTATACAAGCCCGAACTGAAAATGAAGGATTTTTATAAGTATAAAGCTTATTACTGCGGTTTATGTAAGACCTTAAAGGAGAAATACGGGCGCTTTGGCCAGATGACATTATCCTATGATATGACCTTTCTGATCCTGCTGTTAACCTCTCTGTATGAGAGTGAGACAAGGAAGGTTCAAAACCGGTGTCTGGTGCACCCGGTGAAGAAGCATGACTCACTGATCAATGAAATCACGGATTATGTTGCGGATATGAATATTGCGCTGACCTATCATCATCTGAAGGATGACTGGCAGGATGAAAAAAGTATTGCAGGCTTAACAGGAGCAGGACTTCTAAAGAGGGACTATCAAAGGATCGCTGAGGCTTACCCAAGACAATGCAGTGTAATTCAGGAAAGCCTGCAAAGACTTCAGGCCTGCGAAGGAGAGCAGGAAAGTAATCTTGATCTGGTATCCCGATGCTTTGGTGAATTAATGTCCGAGCTGTTCGTTTACCGGAAGGATCCTTGGGAAGAAAGTCTTCGAAAGGTTGGATTTTATTTAGGGAAGTATATCTATATCCTGGATGCATATGATGATATAGATAAGGACCGAAAGCACGGAAGCTACAATCCGTTACTGACAGAATGTGATAAGGAAAGCTTTGAGGAGGATTGCAGAAGAATATTAACGATGATGATGGCGGAATGTACCAGGGAGTTTGAAAAGCTTCCCTGTCTGTTGGATATAGACCTGCTCCATAATATCCTGTATGACGGAGTGTGGACAAGATTTGACCAAATACAAAAAGAGAGAAGCCAAAGGAAGGAACAAGACAATGATAACAAATCCGTATAAGATACTGGATGTATCACCCAATGCGACCAATGAAGAGATCAAGAAAGCATATCGGGAACTCAGCCGCAAGTATCATCCCGATTCTTACGTAGATAATCCGCTGGCAGGACTTGCCGAGGAGAAATTCAAGGAAGTTCAGGAAGCTTACGAGCAGATTATGAAGGAAAGGGAAGGCGGATATAATCCGTACAGCAGCGGCAGCAGCTCCTATAGTCAGGCTTCTCATTCTTCTGAGGATAATTCCGCAGAGCTGAATGTAGTCTATAGCTATCTGGCTTCCAGAAGATACCGGGAAGCTATGAATATATTATCCGGCATATCGAATCGCAGCGCCAGGTGGTACTATTACAGTGCGGTTGCCAATGCCAATACCGGGAATAATATCATGGCTTTTGACCATGCGCAGCAGGCGGTACAGATGGAGCCGAACAATCAGGAATATGTTAATCTATATAACCAGCTGCAATGGCAGGGACAGAGATATAACAGCGGACGCAGCAGCGGCGGATATAATGCCGGCAATCTTTGCTGTGATTTGTGGTGCGCGGATTCTTTATGTGAATGTATGGGAGGAGATTTAATTTCATGCTGCTAAATGCGAAAAAAATGGCTTTCCTTGGATTACTTCTTGCGTTAACTGTTTTGCTTATTGTGCTTAGCGGAGTTTTTGAATTTAATACCTTGTTTCTTCTTGCAGCAGCCTCTTTTGGGGTGGGAATCGCAATCAGGGAGACAAACCTGAGATTTGGTGCGGGCTTTTATGTCGCGGCAATCTTCTTAAGCGTCATGCTTGCTCCGAATAAGCTCTATTGCTTAACCTTTGCAGCTATGGGGCTTTATATTGTGATCATTGAATTTACCTTTGATAAATTGACCTATTTTAAGACAAAGCTGAATAGGAGAATGCTTTTTTGGATCATTAAGTATATCGTCTTTAATCTGATGTTTCTTCCTATGCTGATCCTTCTGCCGAAATTAATTTATCAGGGAGAGCTTCATGCCGGTATCACAGGAGCATTGTTTATCGGCGGCCAGGCAGCACTGCTGATTTATGATATGGCTTATAATTATTTTCAGAAAATGATTTGGGGAAAGGTACGGAATAAGCTGCAGCTTTAATATAATGTCAGGGGGTTAAAGGTATGGACAAGGTATTTTTATTACAAAGGAGTACACCTGAGGCGCAGGGAGTACATTCTGAGCATATTCTGAAGTTCATTGATCGGGCAGAACAGCTTCGGACCGGGAATATGGACCAGGATTTCCACAGCTTCATGCTGCTCAGGCACGGGTATGTGATTGCGGAGGGGTGGTGGAAGCCCTATGAGAAGGAACATAATCATATGCTCTTTTCTTTAAGCAAAAGCTTCACCTCCACAGCGGTCGGTTTTGCGGTTCAGGAAGGACTGCTGACGGTAAATGATTATGTTGTTACATATTTTCCGGAGGAATGTCAAAACCAGGGAGAGCTGTTAAGCAAGATGCAGATTCGTCATCTTCTGTCCATGTCCACGGGACATGTTGCGGATACCCAACCGTTCTTTTTACAGCGTGAGGACGGCAACTGGGCTAAGGCGTTCTTTGAGGTTCCGGTAGAGAAGGAACCGGGGACTCATTTTCTGTATAATACGGGAGCTACCTATATGCTCTCGGTTATCCTGCAGCGTGTGACCGGGAGGAAGCTGATTGATTACTTAAAACCGCGTTTATTTGAGCCGTTGGGAATTGAGAGCCCAACCTGGGAAACCTGCCCCAGGGGATACAACACAGGGGGTTACGGCTTAAAGGTTCGGACGGAGGACATCGCAAAGTTTGGTCAGCTCTATCTGAATAAGGGAAGCTTGGACGGCAGACAGTATCTTACCCCGGAATGGATTCATGAAGCCACAAGCATTCAGAGTGATAATTTCAAAGGGGAAGCAGACAGTGACTGGCAGCAGGGCTATGGCTATCAGTTCTGGCGTTGCAGGCATAATGCTTACCGGGGTGACGGTGCCTTTGGACAGTACTGTGTTGTCATGCCCGAGCAGGATATGCTGCTGGCAGTTACCGGAGGCATGAGCAATCTGCAAAAGCCATTGGAAATATTGTGGGACGAGATATTGCCTAAGGTGGAAGATAAAGTACTGCCGGACAGTCCGGAGTATGACAGGCTGATCAGAAAGCTGTCGGAGCTGGAGCTTCTTCGGCCGGCCGGAAAGAATAACCCGGTTTTGGAAGCAAGGCTGGAAGGCAAAGCATATCAATTGGAAGAGAATGAGGAGCATATCAATAAGATATCCTTCAAATTTAAGAAAGACAGTGCGGCGCTTGTGTACGAGGGAAACGGTAAGCAGAATATCTTGGAAGCGGGTATCGGAAGATGGATCTCAGGGACATTTTTCTTTAACGGACAGCAGGAGTACTGTGAGACGGCGGGAAGCTGGCAAGAGGATAGGACGCTTCTTATCCAAAGCAGATTTGTGGAAATGCCCTTTGCTCTTGAGTTAAAGATCCGTTTTGAGGATGATAAATTAGATAAATTATCTTTAGAAACAAAGCTTAATGTCAGCTTTACCGGGCCTGTTACCGGCAGGATAGCGGGTATGGCTGTGAGTGAATAAGAGTTCCAATGATACAAGGCGGAAGCTTCAAACAGGCTCCCGTCTTGTATTATATAGCGGGTCTATTATTAAAAAATAATATAAAAATGGAAATTTGGGGTCATATTTTAGCGGTAATGTGCCGATAGGTATTATATCGTATGTTTAACAGATATATTTTTTGCCATGAATGTCACAAAAAGAAGAAAGGTTAAAGGACAGATGATGTGTGTAAACAATAACAAAAAAGTACACCTTCCCAGGCTTATGGGATTAACTTCATCTCTTTTTTTGATGATGCTATTGATTTTTTATTTCCCCGGGCACGCCTATGCGGCCGAGAGCCTGTCGGTAAAGGAAATCAATTATGTGAACAGTACCATTACCCTGCAATTGAATTCGGGAGATTCACAGGTTTATTTTTCTGATTCATCAAAGAAGACCTGGGAAGAGGTTCCGGGTACCATAACCGGCAGCACAATAACCATGGACATCTCCTGGGTAACAAATACAAAGAATTATGTGATGAACTTTAAAGGCAGTTCGTCAACAGCCATCACCTCGGTTACCATACCGAAGCAGGCGACGAATTTCAAAGCGACTTATAACAAGGTAAAAGGAACGGTGTCCTTCAGTAATTACGGCACCAGAACTATTGAATGGCGTAAAAAGGGCAGTACGCTATGGAATATGGTGGATGTAAATACAATATCGAATGAATTAAATGCACTTTGTACCAATGGAGCTACCGTTTATTTCCGGCTGGCACCGCTTAATGGTACCGGCATCACAGACGTTGGATTTCGTCCGAGCAAAGAGATTACAATTACAATTCCCAAGAAGGCGACAGCACCGTCCGTAACAATTAATGGGTCGGCGTTCAGTATTGCAGTAAAGAAAGGGATGTCTTATCGTATCGTTGATGATGACAATCCAACCTCAGACTGGACATCCGTCAACGCAAATACAAGCCTGCTGCTCTCAAATATCGTACCTAATGTGCTGTATCAGAATCCTGCAGCAACCCAGTCGGAGGCAATACTTCAATTTCGCAGTAATGCAAGCAGTACAGCTCAGATCTCAAAAATATCAACAGTAACCATACCGGTGCAGGAAGGGCCTCCAAACCTAGATACCTATGGAATAGCTGTCAGCTATACCAGCTCAACGAGCCTTTCCCTTCAGGTGAAGTCGGCCAGCACCAGTATGCCCTTTGAATATACGATAGTAGCGGAAGGAAAAGAACTGAATTATCAGACAGCTGCCTGGACGGCAATCTCTTCCGGGACAGCGGTTACCTTAAGCGGAACAGCTGCGAAAAAGGGAAGTCATATCTATGTCAGAAAGAAATCCGTGGGTACTTCCGGCAGTGAGGCATTTGCACTGGCTTCTGCTGCGGTAGATGTATCGGGAACAGGCGGAGTTATCTATCCGGATTCACCGACAGCCTCCACATTGACTACGCTGATCACAACCGCGGGTACATGCAAGACCGCTAAGTCTTCCAGTTATTTAAGCTTTACCTTATATAGTGCAACCTCAACCACCGTATCCGGTATCAGCTTCCTGGATACCTATGGAGTAGACAAGGGATCGGTAAGCATAAAGAGTACCGTTGCCAAGAATTCCGGCAGTACCGGTGTGAATGATAAGTACATTATTACCACCAAGATTACCTCCACTGAAGCAGTCGATCAGGTTACCGAGGAGCTGCTGTACGGAAAAATAACACTGGCGAATTCTGATGTAATCACCAGCACTGCCACAACCGGTGTTCAGCTCTATCTGTACCCTGCAACGAAGGTAAATAATCCGACCTATGATCCTACCGGAGAATATACCAGCAGTTTTAAGCGTATGTATCTATCCAATGATACGAATGATAAGAACAGCTTTAAATTCCGTCTGGATTTAGGAACTGCATATGCCATCGATCCCACCGGAATTAACAAGTTTACCTCCACACCAACGGCGATCAGCACACTTAAGCTTGACGGTTATACTCTGAATGCCGGAACGGATTACACAGTAGAATACGGCTCATACGTTAATACTGAAGAGACTACCATAACAACCGCAACGGTTACGGTAAATGTCGGCGGCTTTGAGGCTTCTTCTCTGATCGATATCACAGATACCGCTATTCCGCTGGAGATTTCCATAAATAACGGTGAGCTTCTGGATGAGAGTGTATCTATTACGCTGATTAATACCGCGACCTTAAAGGATAAGCCCATCGCCTGGTCTATTACGGAAGGAAGCTTGCAGGAGACAAAAACGACAATTGTAACAAATCCTGATAACACCACAACAACCGTTAAGGAGGAGGTTATTACCTATATCCTGGAGCTGTCCGTCTTTGACCGGACTTACGGAGTAAGCATAGCAGATGTTACCTGGGGAGGGACCTCGGTCTTCGGTTCCGCGGATATCACAGGAGGAACAGCGACGATCCGTCTGTCAAATGCGAAGATTAACAAGCTTGCCACAGATTCGACAACTACGAATAATATTGTAATTACGCTAAGTAATGGATTTTCCATTAAGACAGGCTGTAAACTGACCATATTAAATGCATCGTAACGGAGCATTTACAAAATGCGATTAGCGCGGAAATGGAGAAAGACATGAAACAAATTACATATAAGGGTATGATAAGAATATGCATCCCGGTTCTTACATTATTATTCCTGTTCATCCTTCCATCAGGCATAGCATCGGCGGCGGAAGCCACGGCAGTAAAAATCGGAGCCATTGATTATGAGGCATTGACGCTGCAGGTGTATAATAACGATAATGATATTATATATTATTCTACGGATAATCAGACCTGGGAGGAGCTTGAAAGCATCTATAACACCGCAACTCAGACGTATTCCATGGATATCGCTTGGATATCCCCGTCGAGTGATGTTACTTTATATTTTAAAGGGGATAAAGTAAGTACTGTGAGATCGGTAACGATTCCGGGACAGAATTCTTCCATAGAGATACTTTACGATAAAGTTGAAGGTGAATTTACCATCAATAATGCGGATGAAGCAGATTTCTTTGAGTGGAGAAAGACAACGGATTATTACTGGAATAAGGTAAGTCTGAATGAAACATCAGCAAGCTATAAGACTTTCCAGACCAATATGGAGAATCTCAGAGCCAAGGGAGCAAAAGTTATTCTTCGGATCCCGCAGGAGGCCGGCACCGGTGCAAGCAATCCGGGAACACGTCCAAGTGCAGAGATTACCATAACCATACCGGCAAGAGCAGCGGCTCCGGCCGTCAAGGTGAACTCTTCAAAGCTGACAATGAATACAACCTCTTCCATGGAATATTATGATTCGCGAACAGATCTGTGGATTGAATTTGACGGTGCTGTTACCCTGGAGGATATCGCACCAAAGGCATTATATGAGAACGGAGCTAATTCGGTAACTTTACAAATACGGAAGTCTGCAACCTCCACAACCTCCAGCTCCAAGGTTACCAAGATCACAATCCCGGGTCAGTCGGCACCTCCGACCATCGGCGGTAACAGCTATGATGTTACGTATTATTATCAAAATTCAAAGCTGGTAATGCAGTTTAATAATGCTTCGAAAACAAATGCCTATGAATATGTAATTGTGAAGGCAGGAGCAAGCTTCAACGCATCCAGTGCAGGCTGGAAAACGGTAACTGCGAATTCTTTGATGACTTTATCCGCCTCAACGGCACCGAAGGGATGTACAATCTATGTTCGCAGAAAGGGTATTGATGCGAATACCAGTACGAATGTAGCTCTGGTTCTGGCATCAGCGCCGGGAAGCTTTACCGTAACGTATTAACAGGAACAGTCAAATAACGGACTGATATAGTATGTGTCATAGCGACATGTTATTATAACAGTCCGTTTTTTTATATTTTATTTATAATCCTTCCAGTAAAATCACAATTTAATCACAGAATGTTCATGATTTTCCATTAGTATTAAATGGAAGATAACATGACCATCAAAAAAGTAAAGGAGATTGAACATGCGAAAAATATTAGCTGCCATACTAGCTGCGGTGCTGCTGCTGCAAACCGGGCTGTTGGTAAATGAACCGCAGAAGGCCTATGCAGCCACTGCCAAGGCGGATAAAGTAATCAGAGCCCTGGATATTATGAAGACAGATAAGGGGGAAATTGGTGCAGACACGGATGAAATAACCAGAGCACAATTTGCACAGCTTCTCGTTAATCTGTCAACGCAAAAGGATTCGATCGCAAGGACGAGTAATATATCCTTATTCAAGGATGTATCTCAGAAGCATTGGGCAGCGTCTTACATAAAAACTGCAGTGACCAACGGATGGATGTCGGGGTATATTAACGGTTCCTTTAAACCGGACAGCGGTGTGACCCTGATTGAAGCGGTCAGCGGGGTACTAAAGCTGTTAGGGTATAGTGACAGTGATTTCAGCGGGAATATTACCGGCGGCAAACTGGCGCTCTATCAATCAAAGAAACTGAATAAGAATATCACAGTGACCTTGTCCTATTCTTATTTAAATTATAGCAACTGTGTGAATCTTTTTTATAATGTGCTGAACGGAACCACAAAGGATGGCATGAATTATGCGACTGTCTTAGGCTATACGCTGGATGCCGCAGGAGAGGTCGATTATCTGTCTCTGGTCAATACCGGTACACAGGGACCGATTATTGCGGATAACAGCTGGTCCTCAGAGATACCATTTTCCATAGAGACGGCGACCTTCTATAAAAATGATATTAAATGTAACTATACGGATATCGATAAATACGATGTTCTGTATTATTCTGAGAGCTTTGAAACGGTATGGGCTTATGATACAAAGATTACCGGTACGCTTACCGGTGTAAATCCGGATCTGATCAATCCAACCTCTGTAACCGTAGCCGGAACAGAGTATCAATTCGAGAATAGTACGGCATCCACGGAATTCTCCTCTGTGGGCAGCATACAAAGGGGGGATGTTATAACTCTGTTGTTGGGTAAAAACGGTGAGGTAGCAGGAGTTCTCAGCCTGGATGAGTACAATACAAGAATAACCGGTCTTGTGCTGAATGTCGGTACACATCTGGTGAAAGATAACAAGGGAGATTATATCAACACCAGTTATGTGGATTTTGTTGATGCGGAAGGAAACCGCTATACCCAGGATTATGACAGCACGGTATTTAATTTTAATGAGGAAGACCTTATCCGTATCACCTATGAGAATGGAGTAGCGGCTGTTTCCGAATACAGTATGCCGGGCTTCTCTTTTGAAGATGCGACCGTAAGCAGTGATGCAAAGACCTTCGGTTCCATGAAATTCGCCTCCAATGTTCATATTCTGGATTATCATGAGGGTACCTACATTAAGGTATATCCTACCCGCCTGGCTAACATGGTTATTATGAATCGTATGATCAGGTATTACGCTACCGATGTAAGCGGCCAGATCACAGATCTGATACTGAATAACGTAACCGGTGATATGGATTCCTATGGTATTTACACAGGTTATACCTACGGCGGCGGTTCCGGAGTATACCATTACCTGCTGGACGGTAAGGAAGGTGCGTTTACAACGGCCAATTTCACTGACCTGACACCTACCGAAGGCCCGGCCGGCTTTGTTATACAGGATGGCAGTATTGCCTCCTCCTATTCCTTGACAGGAACTCCGGTTTCTTCTGTGGGCAACACGACCATAACCTCCGGAGCAGTAAAATATCCGCTGGCAGATAAAGTAAGTGTCTACTACCTGTCGAATGGCAAATATGCCGCAACCTCGATCAATAATATCGACCTGTCCAAACAGAGGGTGACCGCTTATTATGACAAAGCAATTACCTTGGGTGGAAGAATTCGGGTTATTGTCGCTGAATCAACGAATTAATCGGAAGAGGTAAATTAATATGAAACTGAAAATCGCGAATATCAAATGGAAAAAGGTTATAAAGTGGGTTATCCTCCTGGTAGTAATTATCATTATCATCAGTGTTGTATATAACAGGGTTTCAGCCGGAAGATTACAGAATACTTCCTCGGAAAATGTGATTACGACGCAAAAGGTTGAAACCAGGGATATCCAGAATGTCCTCACTTCCTCAGGAACCATCTCACCATTAAACACCTATGATGTTACTACGCTTGTGGAAGGCGAGGTAATCGAAGCTGACTTTGAAGAAGGCGATACCGTGGAAGCAGGCCAGGTATTATATAAGATAGATACGGATACGCTGGATAATCAGATCGGTACTGCCCAGACCACCCTGGACCGGGCCAACAAGAACCTTACCAAAGCAGAGAACAGTTATCAGGACGCACTGGATAAGCTGGCAAAAGCCCAGAAGGATTATGACGAGGCCAAGGCTGAATTTGGTGATCCCGCAGTCAGATCCGAGGTAACCGGTTATGTGAAAACCCTTTATGTAGACAAGGGTGACACCGTGCAAAAGGGCAGCCAGATTGCAGAGATATATGATAACAGCACAATGGAATTAACACTGCCGTTTTCCTCCGCTGAGGCAGATCAATCCCTCATCGGTAAATCAGCCGAGGTGGTGCTTGAAGCAACAGATGAGACGATCAAAGGTAAGGTTACCAAAGTCAGCAATATCGACGAAGCATTAAGCGGTAACCGTCTGGTGAATCAGGTTACCATAGAAGTAAAGAACCCTGGCGGTATAACGACTTCTACTACCGCAACAGCTTCCATCGGATCGATATACAGCAGTGCAGAGGGAACCTTTGCCGTAAAGACTCAGACCGTAATTTCTGCGGAATATGCAGGAAAAATTACTGATTTAAAGCTCGTAGAAGGCAGCCAGATAAAGGAAGGAGATATTCTTTATATTCTTTCCGAGGATTCTGTTGAGGACCTGCTGGAGCAATATTCAAGTAAGCTGGAAAGCGCTCAGGACGCCGTGTCAAATGCCCAGGATGGCAGGGAAAGTGCGGCAGAGGCTATCGAAGACGCCGACTCCAAGCTTCAGGAGATTATTGATACCAGGACGGATTACAGTGTTACGGCGCCGATCTCAGGCATTGTTATCAGTAAGGATGCCTTGGTTGGAGATACCATACGTAATACCTCCGCGCTTTGTACTATTTATGATATGTCAGCTGTTACCTTTGAAATGAATGTGGATGAGCTTGACGTAATCAATGTGAAGGAAGGACAGGAGGTTGAGATCACGGCAGATGCATTTGAGGGGCAGCAGATGAAGGGTGTTGTAACCAATGTCAGTCTGCAAAGCAATGCGAACCAGGGTGTAACCCAATACCCTGTCACAGTAAGAATTGATGAGATTGGAAGCCTGTTACCAGGTATGAATGTCACCGGCTCCATCATTATTGAGAAGGCAGCAGGAGTAATGGCAATTCCGGCAGACGCATTGATGCGCGGAGATGTGGTATATGTGAAGGATGCTTCCGTAACAGAGGCTGTGGGGGAGGTACCGGCAGGCTTTAAGGAGGTTAAGGTTGAAACGGGTATCACGGACGGTGATTTCATTGAGATTAAAAGCGGGCTTACCGGTAATGAAGAGGTATATGTAAAGAGAATCTCTGAGGCAGTTACCTTCACAATGCCCGGCGGCTTTGGAGGAATGAGGTCTGAGGGCGGCTTTGGCGGTAACGGGAATACTGGCGGTAACGGAAACAGAAGCTGGAGCGGCTCGACAGGCAGTGTTAGCATTCAGCAGGCTCGGTAATGATGGAGGGATGCTAAATGAATGAGCAATTTACGGAAAAGGCGGCAATCCCCTTAATCCAGCTGATCGATATCTATAAGGTATACCAGATGGGCAATACCGAGGTACGTGCCAATGACGGAATCAGCCTGACCATTATGGAGGGAGAATTTGTTGCCATCGTGGGCAAATCCGGCAGCGGTAAATCAACCATCATGAATATCATCGGTGCGCTTGATGTTCCCACCAAAGGACAATATATTTTAAAGGGCCAGGATGTCAGCAAAATGAAGGATGATGCCCTCGCTGAGGTACGCAATAAGACCATCGGCTTCATCTTCCAGCAGTATAATCTGCTGACGAAGCAGAACCTGTTGGAAAATGTGGAGCTGCCGCTGCTCTATGCCGGAGTTAATAAAAAGCAAAGAAAACAGATTGCCATGGATGCGTTAAAAAGAGTCGGAATTGAGGATAAATGGAAGAACTATCCCAATCAGTTATCCGGCGGACAGCAGCAAAGAGGTGCCGTAGCCAGAGCTTTGGCAGGAAATCCTTCCTTAATTCTGGCGGATGAGCCCACAGGAGCTTTGGATTCAAAAACCAGCAGAGAGCTGCTGGACTTTCTGAAGAAACTGAATGAGGAGGGTAATACCATTGTATTAATTACCCATGACCATTCTGTGGCAGAAGAAGCAAACCGTATCATTACCCTGCGTGACGGAAAAATCGTATCCGATGAAATCCAGACTGTGAAAAAGGAGCATGAATTCGTATGAGATTTGGGCAAGCCTTTAAATTGGCGATCAAAAGTATATTAAGCAGCAAGCTGCGCTCCTTTCTCACCATGCTTGGTATGATTATCGGCGTGGCGGCGGTTATCGCATTGCTTGGTCTGGTGTCCGGTGTCACAAATTATGTCATTTCTACCTTCTCCGATATGGGTACAAATCTGGTTACCGTAACAGTGAATAATACGGACACGAGAACAGTCACTGTAGATGAAATGTATGATTTTGCGAAGGAGAACAGAGATATATTTACCGGTGTGACACCTAAGGTAAACGGAAATTATACGGTAAAGAACGGCGAGAATTCCAAATCAACCTCAGTGGTTGGAGCGGGCGAGAATTATTTTGAGGTAAACAGTCTGTCTGTCACCTCGGGTCGCTTTATTTCCTATGCTGATATTAAGAACAGATATAATGCGTGTGTCATCGGCACCTATATCAGCGATGAACTATTTGACGGAAGAGCTGCATTAGGAGATACGCTGAAGATTAACGGACAGGTGTACACCATCGTAGGTATTCAGGAGGAAAAGGCGGATTCGGAAGAGAATTCAGCGGATGACATTATTTATATTCCATATTCCAACGCGGCCAGGATGGCCGGAAATTCTGTTATCTCCAGCTTCACCTTTGCTGCAAAGGATGCGGATCAGGTAACGGCGGCAGAAGATTTATTGGACGATTTTCTTTATCAGAATATGATGAATGAGGAATTATATAGTGTCAGTAGTATGACACAGCTTCTGGATGCGATTAATGATATGACAGCCATGCTTTCTTCCGTGCTCGGCGGTATCGCAGGAATCTCGCTGCTGGTGGCAGGGATCGGTATTATGAACATCATGCTGGTATCCGTTGTAGAGCGTACCAAGGAGATTGGAATCAGAAAGTCCCTTGGTGCGAAGCGCAGGGATATCATGGGTCAGTTTGTTATGGAAGCAGTAATGATCAGTACCCTTGGCGGAGTTATCGGTATCATCATTGGAACCGTAGCCTGCAGGACCCTGGGAAGCGGTTTTGGAATTGAGGCGTCACCGACAAGCGGTGCAATTTTGCTTGCCTTTTCAGTATCGGCGGCCATCGGCATCGGCTTTGGTTATATGCCTGCAACGAGAGCAGCAAGGTTAAATCCGATTGATGCCTTAAGAAGCGAATAGTGCATATAGCTCGCAAAAAAGTATGCGGGCCATGAAATAAAGCAAGGGGTGGGATTCATAATTTGAATCCCACCCCTACTATTGTGCTTTGCACTTTATTATAAGGATTGAGTTAACCGTATTCGCCTAAAAATATGGATAGACATATCCCTCTGCTTCTTCTGCCGGAGTTATTTTCTCTACGACAATTTGCGGCTCATCATATTTTTCGCCTTCATATTCATATTGCCCTATCTGAAGTGTACCTTCCACCGTAACCCAGGAATCTGCTTTTAATTCGGACGCTTTATCATAGATGCAGGTTAGTCCTGCGGGGGACAGATCTGCAACACAGCAGGACATCATGAGACGGGCCGGTGCAAATTCATTCTCTTCGAACAGCTCCGAATCCTTAAAGACATACCCGGTCATAACAATTGTATAGCCTGTGTATTTCTCCATATTCGTATATATTTCTGAAAACCACAGGCCGAAATCGTCGTTTGATACGGTGATTTTCATGTTCTTTGTATCTAAACCAGGAAGCTCGGAAGAAGCGCTCTCGTCCGGTTGACTATTACCGTTATCATCGGAATAATTATTGGGGGATTCAACGGGAGTTTCTGACAGGTCATCTGCCGGGTCGGAGTCTACGCTGCTAAAGTCCGTGCCGCTTGTTGATGACGGCTTCTGAGCTGCGGCCGGTCCAAAAGAACTTTGCCCCCCGATAAAATTACCGGAAATATCGGAAACACTTAAAGAAGTATGGGGAAGTATCAGCAATAAGGCGGGAAGTGCCAGTATAAAGCAATGGGCGGAGCGTACTTTGTACTGTGGACGCAGCAGTCTGCCTAGACCGGCACAAGCCCATATAATCATGATAATTGCGGCAAAGTACAGATAGGGCTTCATCCGGGGTGTGACATAGGAAAGATAGTTTCCGCTGCGTACCAGGTAAAACATCAGTCCGCCGAAAACAGAGTAACATAATATTTCCAAGAAAATCTGGGAATTAAACGCTTTTGCACGCATAGTTATAACCCTCCAAAGCCGGTAAGTAGAAAAACAACGGCAAAGCATACAATAAATGCCGTTAACAACAGCCTGCCAATAAAACGCTTAGAAAATCCTGAAGAGAGCATCATTACATTTTTAATATCCATCATCGGTCCAAAAACCAGAAAGCCCATAATCGCACCCATAGGAAATTGATTCGCAAGGCTGCGTGCAATCACAGCATCTGAGGAGGAACAAAGGGATAAGACAAAGGCCATTACCATCATAATCAGGATGGATACCGCAAGTCCGGTTCCGCTTTGGGCTGATACAAAAATACCGGTTCCGAGCACCTGAAAAACTGCAGCGATGATTGTACCAATTACCAGGTATTTTCCCACATTGAAAAATTCTGCCTGGGAATGGCGCAGGAACAGACCGGCTTTTTGGCGGAACGTTGTGATTGCTTCAATATCCTCATAGCAGCCGCAGCTGCACATCAGCCGGTCAAGGGCTCCGCCGGACAGAATGTTATCTCTCGGAGGCCAGCTTCCAAAGATAAGTCCGATGATTAATGCGGCAATAATTCCGAAGCAGATACGGCCGATTACAACCGTCATATTACCGCTGAAGGCATAATAGGTTGATAAAATGACCACAGGATTGATTACCGGTGTTGCCGCCATAAAGGTTACGGCTACGGGAAGCGGAATTCCTTTTCTCACAAGGCTTCTGAAGATTGGAATGGAGGCACAGTCGCAGACCGGAAGGCAAAATCCTGCCGCAACCGCCACAAGCATTCCTGCACCAAGGGATTTGGGAAACCTGCGTTCAATTACGCTTTGGGGAATAAAAATCTGGATAGCGGAGGAAAGTAATACTCCGATCAGTAAAAATGGTACTGCCTGCAGGAGGATCCCCAAAAATATATTGACGAATTTGTTGACCGGTATGTTGAGCTGTTCCATATATGGTCCGATCCCAAGGTACAAGGCACCAATCAGGATGACAGTCAGGAAGAAAAAATTAACAGGCTGTTCCTTCTCACCAAAGAGCTGCTTGTATAAATCGTTATATTCTTTCATTTGACGAATCGTAACCCCGGGGTTGATACCACGTAACAGGCGCCGAATTCTTTGAAATGCTTTTACAGAATCTGCATTGCGTACAACGATAATATCACTGTTGGCAATCTGCTCGGGTAATGCGCCTCCTGTCCTGCCTATCAGGTTTTCTATGTTCTGCGCATCTGCAAGATGAATTACTTTTTTTATCTTGCATTGACTGCGAAGGGAGGGGGTTAACAATAAGGCCTGAAGCTGCGAGAAGGGGACTACGCCGTTCCACTCGATCCAGATTTCATCAAGCTCATGGTTTTGAAGGAAGCTTTGAATCTCCCCGGTGATCTGCTCGGGCTGCTGTTCCAGCAGCTTTTTGGGAAAGCTGAGATTGTGACAGTTGCTTAACTTCTGCTGAAATTCTTCTTCTCCGGTTTCAAATTGAAGGACAAGTATCCTGACATCCTTCCAGTCCTGCCTGCTTAGAAGGGTATTCAGAAATATTGTTTTTCCTGCG
The DNA here is from genome assembly GCA_023409535.1 of Bacillota bacterium. Lineage (GTDB taxonomy): Bacteria > Bacillota > Clostridia > Lachnospirales > Lachnospiraceae > Mobilitalea. The sequence continues at coordinate 76,085 of JAEYGZ010000031.1, read as the reverse complement.
CTTAGAAAGCCGGTAATTACGTAAACAGGTAAAGTAGTCATATTATTCACCATCAAAAAGAGTACAAAGCTGCTGCCGGTTCAGATTACGTCCTATGATACAAAGCATATCACCTACGGCCGCACATTTTGAAATCTGAATATCTCCGGGAAGATATTGCAGGCTGAGATAGCCGTTTATACCGTGAACGATGCCTTTGGCGCGAAGGATTGTTCCTTTGGCACTGCGTTCCATCTCTGATATCCGTGCCCTCAGATCTTCAGAATCAAAGGTCTGCCTGGTTCTTATGGTTACAGTATCAAAGACATCCTCAGCGTGAGGATGGTCGCAATCACAAGGATCATGATGACAATCCTCCCGGTGTACATGATTCTCATGGGTGTGAGTGCCATGATACGTCCATTCATGCCTGTTTTTATGGTTAACAGGGATTGCCTGCGTATCGCTTTGCAGGTTATGAAACAAGAGTTCGGAGGTATTCATTTCATTCCAGGGCGTTGCAATAATGACTGCGTGAGTATTCAAATTTCTTATCAATGTCTGGGCGGAGCTTATACGATCAGGGTAATTTTCAACACGGCTTAAGAGAATGACATCGGCATTCTGAATCTGATCTTCAAAAAACTCACCGAAGTTGTCCAGATACATCCTGCAACGTTTTACATCAGCGACTGTAATTTTTAACTTCACCGATGCCAGAGCCTGAATGCGGGAATCTGAACAGCATTTTACGATATCTGATAATTTACCTACACCGGAGGGTTCAATAATAATTTTGTCCGGTTGGAAACGGTCCAGGACCTCTTTCAGCGCTTTGATAAAATCTCCCGACAGGCTGCAGCAAATACATCCGGAGTTTATCTCCTTCACTTCAACGCTGCCTGATTTAAGCAGGGCGGCATCGACACTTATTTCGCCAAAGTCATTTTCAATGAGAATAACTTTTTCCTTGTGGAATCCCTCTTTCAGCAGCTTTTGGATCAGCGTCGTCTTTCCTGCTCCTAAAAAGCCTGATATGATATATATTTCTGCAGCCATTGGATACCTCCGTAAAATGGGATGAGTTAATTGTAGGATAAGGATAATATAGGTTTATGCGTAAATCGTATTATTTATGATATTAATGCAAATGAATTGCATTTGCAAGAGATATTTTCTTTTTCCGTGTAATTCCTGGGATTTTCAGACGATTCCAATGATATCGAGGAATGTGGCATGATCGGATTTGAGAAAGATTGGGACTTCTGCCTTTCTTTACTAATGAAACTATGTATTGTATAATGTAGAAACATGAAAAATACAACTTACATTGGTAGAAATCAGGAGGAAATCAGATGTTTAAATCGTTAACAAGTAAAGTATTAACGCTGATTATAGCGTTAATTACTTTATGTTCCATATCCTTGATAGGAGTTTCGTATTATGAGATATATCAGTCAATCACGCAGCAAATGAAGAATGACGGTACCGCACTGATCAAAAATATTAAGATTGAAATTCTGGAAGATCAAATCAATGATTATGAAAAACTTCAGGCAAAATTCAGAGCAATATTATCCGTAAGCGAAGGTAATCTGACATATGTTTCATTATCTGATGAAACCGGAAATATAGTTGTATCAAATGAAATGATTGTAAAACCTGATTCCGAGGGGACGGCAGATGCCGCTTCTTCAGCCACTTCCCAGGGGGATGCGGCAGCGGTCATGAGCACGCAGCAGACCATGGGGCAGATTATCACTACGGCAAGCGGCGTCAGAGTATATAATGTTTCCACTGATCTACAGCTTACGGATGAAATATCGGGGGTATTAAATCTTGGTATCTCACTTGACGGCATGTTTCAACAGATTTCAAGGGCATTGGTTGAAACGGTTATTATTGCACTGATTATTATAGTAATTGCCGTTGCAGCGGGAGTAATTATGTCAAGGCGTATGATTCATCCGATTGCAATGATGTCAACCCGCTTGAAGAGCTTTGCGGAAGGAGACTTCTCCGAAGGCTATCATACCACCAGGACAGACGAAATCGGAGCGATGGGTTCTGCTATGAACCACATGCAGCAGACCCTGCAGGGGATAGTAGGAAATATCAGGGGAAATGCAAATCAGGTTGCCAGGAGCTCGCAGACCTTGTCCGATGTCTGCCAGGAGACCGCCGGAATGGCAGAGGGAATTGCCAAAGCATCCGGTGAGCTTGCGACAGCTTCCTCCGATCTTGCAAGTAATTCCTCAGGAGGTTTTGATAAGCTGAATGTTCTGGCAAATGAAATCGACAGGATTTCACAGCGTGCGGACAGTGTCAGAGACAGTATTACGGAAACTCAGGAAGCCAATCAGCTTGGTATGAATAATATTCAGCAGCTTCAGTCCGCAATTGATGATAATGAAAAGGTAACCGTAAAAATTAAGGAGCTGGTAGATACCCTTGGAGTGAAATCAATAACGATTACCGAGATAGCGTCAGTCATTAAGGGAATCTCCGAGCAGACAAAGCTATTGGCGTTAAATGCAATGATTGAAAGTGCAAGAGCCGGAGAAAGCGGTAAGGGCTTTGCGGTTGTGGCGAAGGAAATTACCAAATTATCTGAGCAGACTGCAAATTCCATCGTAGGGATTGAAAGCATCATTGAAGAAGTTAGTTCGGCAATCACCGAGACGCAGGAATATGTAAATCAAGGCTCGGAGGTATTAACGAGAACAACGACAGTATCCAAAGAGACCAAGGAAGCCTTTCTCCGTATCGGAAAGTCCATTGTTACCGTAGTAAAGGAGATTCAAGTAATCCTTGACAGCATCAGCAAGGTAAATAACGATAAGAATGAGGTTGTGGGTGCCATTGAGAATATCTCGGCGATAGCCCAGGAAGCAACTTCTTCTACAGAAGAAATTGCCTCATCTCTGGAGCAGCAGCTAACTATGATTGAGAATGCCTCCAATTCTGCAAAGCAGCTGCAGGATATTGCGAAGGAACTGGAAGAGTTGATTAACCGGTTTAAGATATAATTTACAGCCAGGACTTCCAATCTTGTAAAGAAACGATAGCACCGGATATGCAGAGCAGATATTGATAAAAGGCTTGATGCCAAAAAAGAAGCTGAAGACATATTAAAAAAGGTCGATGAAGATATCCGAAAGGCCATAGTCGTCGAATTGAAGGATAAAATCGATGATAACCTGGATATCGATGGAAAGGAGCAGCTTCTGAATAACCCGCAGGTCTTAATTGACATAAAGACGTTAACAGATGAGGATATTAAGGGGCTCGCGGTAGATGAGAGGGTATAAGATATATTGAAAGAAAGTCCGATTGAATTTTAATTTCAATCGGACTTTCTTTTGCGGCCGGCAAGATAAGGCAGAGAATACCTTCGTCTTAATATCAGAGGAATACCTATTGACTATTAATCAGTAGTATGCTAATTTATATATAGATTACTGATCTTAACACAGTAGTATTTTAATGAGGAGGTTAACGGATCGATATGAAGAAAATAACAACCAGACAAGTTTTTTTTATGCAGCTCAAAAAGAAGCTGCGGTTCAAATACAATAAGGAAGAAATATCTGGGGTGTTAAGTGATTATGCCGAGTTTTTTGACATAGAAATGTCGCAGGGAAAATCAGAAAGAGAAGTTTGTTCCTTACTTGGAAATCCAGTTGACATTGTGCAAAGCTTAGGGGGAGAAATGCAGACGAACCACCCCTTTCCTATCAATATATTTTCAAAAGAAGTAATTTTAAGAAGTATTTTTGCTGCGATTTTTTGTTTCATTCTTTCCTATATTGTGTATAAATCAGACAAGGCTTATGATGCGGCTATGCTGACAGATCTATTGATCATTCTTCCTGTTTTAGCAATGTTTTTGTGGATGTCATTAAAAAAATATGGTTATACTTTCACAAAAACCATATCCCTTAGAAATACGATTGGGAAAGTTGGAGCTGTCCATCTGATTTGCTTCTTTATGCTTCTGTTTCTGTTCGTTTTTTTGAATGATATGGTAACGGAGAAGGAGAAGCTAATATTCAATTTGAAACAGGAGCAGATCGGAAATTTCATGACAGGTATTCTCTATTTATCGTTAGCTATTTTTTTTAGTATAATTATATTTGGTATTTTTAATTTTCAGAAAGATCCCTTTTCCTATTTTAGTGTGATTTGTCATGGCCTTGGTGCATTCGTAATTACATTGTATCATATCAATGTATTGCATTCACTTTCCGATTCGGCCACATATTCACGAAATATTATGAAATGCGGATTTTTATATTTAGAGTCCTTAGCAATGATTATGTTATTATATATCTTGTTTCATAAAAGGAGATACGTTAGTGGATGCTCAACTGAAAAAGGGAATTCTTGAAATGTGTATTCTCTATACGATACAGCAGAAAGAAATGTATGGTTACGACGTAATGAAGTATATGAATACATTTTTCCCTGAAGTAGATGAAAGCACATTTTATGCCATATTAAGAAGATTAAATAAAGAAGGATTAACTGAGGTATATTACGGGCAGGTTTCAAACGGGCCGAAGAGAAAATACTATCGGATTCTTAATAAAGGGAAAGAAAGTTTAGAAAAAAGCATTGGTGATTGGAAGAATATGCTGGCGATTATAAACGAAATCGGTATTAAATAAGCTTCGGACAACCATTCTATATGGAACAAGCAAAAGAAAGACTGGCGGAGGTGATTTATGAAGTACATAAAGCAATATGCTGCATTTATGATAGGATTGGTTATAATCGATCAGCTGGTTAAAATAATTATTTACAACTTCTTTTTTATCAAAAACATTGATATTCTAGATAATATAATACGATTTCATCCTAAATTTAATACAAATCTCAGTTGGGGCGGTAACTATATCTCATTATTTAGTAATATGAGTTTTGCAGTTATTGCTAATGTAATCGTGATTGCATTATTCATCAGTGGATACGCTTATTATCGAAGTAAGAACTCCTCCGCAGGCTTCGTTGGAAACCTCATATATATCTTTGGTTTAGCCGGTGCTGTCTGCAGCTTCGTAGATAAGATAATTTGGGGAGGAAGTTTAGATTTTATTCAAATTCCACACCTGTTTACTTTTGATTTAAAGGACTGTTATTTGACAGTCGCCGAGTGTTTGTTTTTATTTGTCGGCATAAAACATAGCAATGAAATTTCATTTACAGATTATATAAAGTGGTGCCTTAGCAGAATTAAGCCTATGAAATAAACTTATCGGCAACTGAACAAATGCAACAAAGGGATACTGGAGTGGATTGCACTGGAAATCTTTAAAAATTAAGTTGAATTTCGGTACATATGGAGCTTACAGAAAAAACAATTTAATACAGGGGAGATGCATCATGAAGTCAAAAGTAAAAATCGGAATTATTGGTGATTATGACGGCCGGCCGTCGCATCTTGCAACCGAAGAAGCGCTCAGGCATAGTGCCGAAAAACTGGAATTAACGGTTGAGTATCAATGGTTGCCTACGGATTCGATGGATCAGAAGGAACAGGAATTGTACAACCATGATGGATTTTGGTGTGCTCCCGGCAGCCCATACAAGAGTATGAACGGAGCGATACATGCAATCAAATTTGCACGAGAAAATAATTATCCTTTCCTGGGGACCTGCGGCGGCTTCCAGCATGCAGTGATTGAATATGGCAGAAATATACTTAATATTGGAGCATTAAAAGAGGGTACGTTCAATCCGTACGATCCTAATGATTTTATAACTGCTTTGTCTTGCTCCCTCATCGGTCAGGCGAGGCATATTAAAATTGATAAGGCTTCCAGAGCATATCAAATTTATGGCTCCTCTGAGATAGAAGAAAAATATAATTGCAGCTTTGGTCTTAATAAAGACTTTCAAAAACTACTGGATGAAAACGGCTTTCAAGTGATTGGCGTCGATGAAAAGGAAGAAGCTCGGATTATGACAATTAACGAAAATACCTTTTTCATCGCCACATTGTTTCAGCCCCAGTTAAGCTCTACCTATGAAGAGCCGCATCCGCTGATTACCGAATATTTAAATTTGTCAAGACATCATAGGGACGCTGTGATACACTAGTTGTGTATATTGATATTAAAGGATGCTATTGGGATTTGATTTTATGGGAGGGTGGATGATGTTTGAGCATATAAAAGGTATTTTCTTTGATATCGGGTATACGTTATGTGAACCGGTGTCCGGTGATTGGAGATTTACAGCAAAATTCCTTACGATTGCAGGAATAAGTAATCTGAAAGCTTTATCGCAGGATAGAATTAAGGATGCATATCAGAAAAGCAGTAACTATCTGAACGATAATCATTTATTAAAGACGCTGGAAGAGGAATATGAGCAGAATGTTGTGTCATATTCCATAATCGCCGGTGAATTACCTGAGTTAAATTTTACGGAAGATAATATCAGAGATATTGCTTATGACAGAACCTATAACATGAGTAACTACAGGTTTTATCCTGACGTAAAGCAAACAATCGAGCAGCTGCATGCAAACTACAAATTAGGTATTATCTCGGATACATGGCCGTCTGCAGATAATATGTTGAAATCGGCAGATATTGATCAGTATTTTCATTCGCTTACTTACAGCTGCCATTTGGGTACCTGTAAGCCTGATATGAGAATGTACATAGACGCAATTGATAAAATGGGATATTCTCCGGAGCAGACTATTTTTATCGATGATTCACCAAAAAATTTGGATGCTGCGAAGGAATTAGGAATTATACCAATACTGATAATAACAAGAGAACAGGATTGGGAGGGTATTAAAATTTCTAAACCGAGTGATTTGGTCTCTATTTTAGAGAAACAATCATAAATAACTTACAGAGGAGTGAATATACTAAATATTTTTGTCAAGGAATTCCGGGAAGCGGGAAAGTACATTACTGAGTAATTTACAGAAAAGCTTGCCCTAGTATCAATTTAATCAACCGGCGCTATTATCTCTCTGATCACTTTAAAGTGGGTGGGAGTAGCAGCGCCATTTTTATTTTAAAATATTAACGAGGCATTGGATATAATGCCTTTGTTTTTTTTGCGGCGGCTTGCAGCAAATCTCTGATGCATAGGAGAAGCATAGTTACCGGGTTACTTATTGCAGATTAATTTAATAAATAAAAAAAGTAGGCATTATTAAATATGAAAATTAATATAAACTTTTTTCAAATTTATGAAATGTGCTGTATTTGATAAAAAATTAGAAATTTAATTGACATATTAAAAGACAATTGCTATTCTAACACTAGAAACATAATTGAATGACTAAAAAAAGTTTGGCAAAATTTTTGAAATGGGGGATTGGTTGTTTGAAAGCAAGCAGGGATACAATGAAAAATATTAATAAGCAAAATATTCTTAATACTTTTATAAACCAAAATGTAATTGCTAAATCTGATATTATAGACAAAACAAAGCTTAGTGCAGCAACAGTATCTTTTTTGATTGCCGAACTTATTGCGGACGGACTTGTATTGGAAAAAGAAATCGGTGAATCCAGCGGCGGCCGTAAACCAATGCTGTACAGCTTAAATGGGGACTATTCCCACGTTCTTACTTTGCGAATAACACCTAAGGGAGCAATGATCGGAATAGTTAATCTGAAATGTGAGGTTATCTATAGCAAAACGATCATTATGACTGTGCATGGTGTGGATTGCTTTAAAGAATTATTTCAGCAGGCTATATCGGATATTGAATTATATAACGCGGATTTTATCAATAAAATTACCGCGGTTGCAGTAAGTGTTCCGGGAATTGTTGATTTTACAAAAGGATATTTGATTTATTCAGCAACTTTATATATTGAAGATCTTAATGTAAACAAACTGGTTAATGAATTTTTTCAAGATATTGTAAATGTATATATCTTTAAAGATACCGATGCACTCATTCTCGGGGAACATTATTTTTCGATTCCGGAAGAAAAGAATATGGCATATATATTATGTGAAAATGGTGTTGGATTATCGCTAATATCAAGAGGAGAATTGTTTCGGCAGGAAGGCTGCGGTTTGGAATTGGGGCATCTGACAATTGATTATCACGGACCGAAATGCAAGTGCTCTCTAAACGGCTGTATCGGAACGCTGCTTTCCGAATATCCGGCAATTAGGCGTTATACTGAAATTTATGAAGAAAAGTTCGGAAATCTGATTGATACAACCAGTCTGGATTATGATGATATTATTAATCTCCATAAAAATAATGATGAAATCGCTCAGCAGGTAATTCATGAGCAGCTTGAAATATTATCGATCGTTATAGTTAATGTTGTAAATCTTTTCAATCCTGGCGTCGTGATCATCGGAGGTCCGCTGGCCCGGCTCGAAAACGAACTTAATAAAATAGTTACTGAAAACGTAAAGAATAAGGCATTACGGCCTTTTGTTTCAAATTTAAGTATCGGTACCTCAAAGCTGCAATTAAGCACATCTTTAAAAGCTATGGCAAACTATGTGCTGAAAGCACAGTTCTTTAAAACGATTCGAATTTAGGCTTTAAAGCTTAAATATATAATTTAGGAGGCTATGGTATGAAAAAAATTTTTAAAACTATGTTGGTGATGATTATGATAATCGGCTTGCTGTCAGGCTGCAGTGAAAAATCATCCGATGGATCTGCATCACCGACAAATGAACCAACGAATGCAGCAACAGGTGAATCTTCCTCTGATAATCAAGCTTCAGAAAAAGTGGAGTTGACTTATTGGCAGCATTCCAGTGAAGCGCGTGACGCTATGATTACTTCTTTAGTTGAAAAGTTTGAAGCGGAGAACCAAAACATTACAGTCAATCTGCAATTTATACCGCAGGATGACTATACTTCGAAGCTAATCCCTGCATTAGCTACGGATTCTGCTCCGGATGTTTTTCAAATTCAGTCCGGTATGGTGAATAAGCTTGCCAGTGAAGGCTCCATCCAGCCGTTGGCTGAAGCTGTTATATCGACGGAGGAAATTGAAAGTGATTTTGTTCCATCAACTGTCGATGCATTAAATTATGATGGGAAATATTATGGTATACCGACAGATACGGAGTCCTTGTTATTGTATTGGAATAAGGATTTACTGAGTGCAGAAGGGTTGGACGCGGAAAACGGACCCCAGACCTGGGATGAGATGTTTGAATACGCCAGAAAACTTACAAAAACCGGTAATGGCACTATGACTCAATCCGGCTGGGGACATAACGGATATTGGCCGGAGATTACTTCAATTGTTCAGCAATATGGCGGTAAATTCTATGACTCTGGTACCGGTACTTATGTTTTTGCTGATGATCCGGTTTCCGTTCAGGCCATCACAGATATGTCCAATATGATTCGTGTGGACAAGGTATATGATGTGAATTTCATGGCAAACTGGGCCGGCTTCAGAGAAGGTAAAGTTGCTATGATGCTCGGACATCCTGCAATGGTAGGAAATCTTGCAACAACAGCCCCCAATCTTAACTATGGGCTAGGGCTTATCCCTGCAGCCGATAACGGAAGCAGAAGCTGTTGTGTAACTTCCTGGGCATATGTTATGAGCAGTAATTCGGCTAAGGCTGAGGCTGCTACGAAGCTGATCAATTATTTGGGCAGCGAAGAGGTTGAAAAGCAGTGGACGCAGACGACAGGGGAATTACCGGCAAGAAAATCGCTGCTTGATGATTCGGAGCTCAAATCAGATGCTAAAGTTGCTGTTTGTCTTGAATCATTGAATGAATCATTTGTCGGACCTTTACAGACTTCTGCTTTAAATGGAATCTGGAGTACCTATTATGAAAAAATTACGCAGACGGATGAAGCCCTGGATGCAATATTAAAAGAATGCCAGGATGCGCTGAATGAAGAAGCGGCAAAAGAGTTAAAGTAAGCTGTCTTTGAGGTATGCAGAACATTATCCCGCTAAAGCAGAAAAGACTTAACTTAGAGGATTATGTTCTGCATCACCGTTTATTTTAATCTAAGAAAATGATTTTGGCATTAAAAGAACGATCAGAATTTTTATGATAAAATTAGTGTCAAATTGGATGATTTATAAAGTTGTACATAATGAAGGAGACCGGAATATAGTGAATCTGAGAAAAACTCGTCATCTTTCCAAAAAGGCTGTTATCCCTTATCTTTTTATCGCGCCGGCAGTAATATATATTCTAATTGCAACCATTATCCCCATTATTATGGCGTTGCCCATTAGCTTTACTGATTGGTCGGCTTTGTCGTCAAAAAAGAATTTTATAGGATTGGATAACTATAAAAATTTATTAGGCGATGAAGAATTTTGGAAATCATGTTTCATAACTGCTAAATTCTTTCTGTATGTTCCAGTGGTAATGGCGGTAAGTCTTGGGACTGCGCTGCTGTTAAATACTAAAATTAAGGGGATTAAATTTTTTCGAGTTATCTTTTATTCTCCTGTCATTACATCTACAGTTGCAGTTGCAATACTCTTTCAATGGTTTTATCAACCGTCCTTCGGCTTATTCAACAGTATACTGAAGTTCATCGGATTAAGCGGAATCGGCTGGGTAAATAATGCATCCACTGCTGTTATGTCAGTCATCCTATTTAAAGTATGGAAGTGCTTTGGAGTAGGTATGTTAATTTATCTTGCCGGATTACAGGATGTCCCGTCCGATGTCAAGGAAGCGGCAGCGATTGACGGAGCTTCTGCATGGCAGAATTTTCTGCATGTAACCATGCCCTTGCTGCGTCCGGCACATATTTATCTTCTGATCACAAATGTCATTGAGGTATTTATGCTGTTCCAGGAAACCTATATGCTGAAAGGTCCTTTAAACAGTACCAAGACAGTAATTAATTATATTTATGAAAAGGGGTTCACCAGTGCGGAAATGGGTTATGCATGCTCCATGTCATTTGTATTATTTATTATTGTTATGACCATTACATTAATTCAATTTAAAGCAACAAAATTGGATGTACTATGAAGGAGAGGTTGTTATGAATGATGGCAGAGTGCATAAAATATGCTTTAAAATTGTGATGTATTTATTGGTATTAATCCTGACTGTGGTTGTAGTTTTTCCTTTCCTTTGGATGCTTCTGGCATCCTTTAAGGACATTTCCGAGTTTTACAGTGTTACTCCTTCCATCTTCCCTAAGAAATTTATTCCGGATAATTATTCGGAGTTATTTTCCCACGGACAGTTCGGAAGATATTACTTTAACAGCTTTTTCATTACTGCGATACAAGTCGTCACATCACTGTTAATTGATCTTGCGGCCGGTTACGGTTTTGCCAAATTTCAATTTAAATTCAGAAACGGATTATTTTTATTAATCTTATCAACGATGATGATACCGTGGGTAGCGACGATTATACCGCTATATATCATTGTGTCAAATCTTCATTTGGTTAATACCTATTGGGCATTGATTTTAGTCGGAATGGCTGATGCTACTTTTATCTTTCTTGCAAGAAATTTTATGTCATCTATTCCGACGCCATTATTGGAGGCGGCCAGAATTGACGGGGCAGGTGAATTTAAAATATTTTTCAAAGTGGTAATTCCGCTTGTGAAACCGCTGATTGCTGTAATCGGTATACAGAAAATGATTGCATCCTGGAATTCCTTCCAGTGGCCCTTGCTGGTGGTAAATTCGGATGAATTAAAAACGCTCCCGATTGCCATAGCACAGCTTTCAACGAAATACAGTGATGCCTATAATCTTAAAATGGCGGCTGCGGTAGTTGCAATTTTACCTGTTTTAGTTCTTTATATCATTTTTCAGAAATATTTTACGGAAGGAATTTCACTATCCGGTATTAAATAACTTGGGGTAAAAAGGAAAATTTTATGGTAGATTATCATATTCATACAACTTTTTCTGACGGAGAATTGGATTACAGGGCCGTTATAGATCTTGCAGGGATAAAAGGTTTAAAAGCAATCGCTATTACGGACCACTATGATAAAATGGATAACCAGATAAAGAATCAGGCAGTATCTGATCAGATGCTGGAGATGCAATTTAACAAAATCAGAGATTATGCAGAGAATAAATCATTAAAGGTTTTTTGCGGAGTGGAGACAGGCGCGGACTTTGAAGGACAGAGCAATTTGTCGAAGGATGCACAAAACATGTGTGACATCATAATTACCAGTCCGCATTATGTGGAATATGACGGACAAATAACAGAAGAGGATTATTTTGATCCATGTTACTGGAATAAGTATAAAGAGAAATTACTTAACATGGCGGCATCAGGCAAGGGGGATGTTCTCGGCCATCCGGAGGGCTATCTTCCGATTGGAATATTTGGTACCGGTAAAACAACCTATGAATCTCGAAAACGACTTTGCCGTGAAATAAGTAAACGTTTTTTTGACAGTGATTTTATCGATGAATTAGGAAACCAACTGCTGAAATCGGAGATGGCTTACGAACTGCATTGTGCAACAAATACTCCAAGAGAAACAGTGATAAAGCAGTTGGCGGATAAAGGAGTCACTTTCTCGGTGGGAAGTGATGCGCATGCAGGAAATAGGTTGGGAAAAACAGAATGGGGTTATAAAATGATTCGGAAATATTCTTTGAAAATTTTTAACCCCAGTGATGCAGCTGGAAGAAAATAATACGTTTTCAGCATGTTTAGCAGTGCAAAGGCGCACAAATGCGCAGGTTCGTTAGAACCGCAGTGACTGAACAGTCACGATATCAGAATATAAGGAGACGATTTTATATGATAAATGTTGCCTTGATTGGCTGTGGGACGATGGGACGTTCTCATGCATACAGCTACCAACATATTGATAATGCTGATTTAGTTGCCGTATGCGACATAGATAAAGAAAAGGCGCAAAGGATAGCAGAGATCAATACTTCCAGAATTTATTCATCTTTAGAGGAAATGCTGGAGAATGAGAACGTAGATATGGTGGACATTTGTCTTCCTACTTATATGCATAAAACCTATGCTCTTATTGCTATGAAAGCGAAAAAACATGTTTTTTGTGAAAAACCGATTGCTTTGAATTTGGAAGATGCTTATGAAATGGTTCGAACTTCCGAAGAAGAGGGAGTAAAATTTACCGTAGGTCATGTCGTAAGATATTTTCCTGCATATAAAAGTGCCGTGGAAGCGGTTGAAAAAGAGAAAATCGGTGTTCCGCGGTTAATCCGCACCACCAGAAATCAAGGATTTCCGAAATGGAGCTGGGAAGGCTGGTATCTGGATTATGAGAAGAGCGGCGGCCCTATCATGGACTTAATTATTCATGATTTTGATTGGATCAATCATTACTTTGGCGAGGTGGACAGAATCTTTGCACGCAGCTTTCACGGGGAAGTATTGGAACAGGACCATTGCATTGCTACCTTACGTTTAAAAAACGGTACGATAGCACATGTGGAAGGAAGCTGGGCCTATCCGCAGGGAGCGGTTTTTCGTACAACCTTTGAGATTATTGGTACGAACGGTCAGATTGAATATGACAGCCTGGAGAATTGCGGTTTGAAAAAGCAGACAAATGATTCGGCTGACGGTCATCTGATTACCAGCTATCTGTCACCAATTGCGGGTGCAATAGAGCCGTATCAATCTGAATTAAGGGAGTTTGTGCATTGTGTTGAAAATGATTTACCTGTGACAATAACAGGGAATGAAGCTATAAATGCACTTCAGGTGGCGCTGGCAGCAATTGAATCCTCAAAAACAGGTTTACCTGTAACATTGTAAAGGAGCAGACAGGCAGTAAAGTGAATTATTTACAATTTGCTTTGCAATATTGTGCTGATGCCCGAATTCGCGGGCATTGGCGGCGTGGAGGTTTTTTATGAGCAATAAAAAGATTAAGATCGGTATCATAAGCTTTGAACATATGCATGCCTTAAGCTATACAAAAGTGTTAACCGGTTTGGAGGACGTTGAAGTGGCGGGTATCGCGGATACGGATGAATTTAAGGGAACCCGGATGGCAACTGAATTTCATACCAAATATTATAACGACTATCATCAGCTGTTAAAAACAGATATTGACGGTGTTGTCGTATGTACGAATAACAGAATGCATTGTCAGGCTGCTGTGGACGCGGCAAAGGAAGGAAAGCATGTGCTGGTTGAAAAACCATTTGCTGTGGATATAGAATCCGCTGAAAAGATGCTTATTGCTGCAGAAAAAAATAAAATCAGAATCATGACCGCATTTCCAATGCGCTTTAACCCAAATGTTATTGAGGCAAAAAATCAGATTGATGCCGGAGAAATCGGTGAAATACTATGTATCACCGGAATTAATCACGGCAAAATGCCGTCGGGTTGGTTCATTGATCCGGCACTTGCAGGCGGCGGCTGTGTAATGGATCATACGGTTCATTTATCTGATTTAATGAGATGGTTCCTCAACAGCGAATGTAAAAAAGTATACTGTGAAAGCGGAAGCCTAATACATAATAAAAACATTGATGACTGCGGAATTGTAAATCTGGAATTTGAAAATGGAGTATTTGCAACCATTGATTGCAGTTGGGCACATCATAGGAATTATCCAATCTGGCCTCAGGTTGATATGGAAATTATCGGTACCAGGGGAGTGCTTGAGTTAAAGGCCTTTGGACAAACAGAGCGTATTTATGATTCGGCGAATCAGTTAACGGATGATTTGGTATGGAATGAAAACGGTGATGAAGGATTAATGCGTGAGTTTGTTAATGTCTGCAGAACCGGAAAATATCCGAATGCTTCCGGTATGGACGGCGCCAAGGCAATGGAAGTGGCGCTTGCCGCATATAAATCAAGTGCTGCCCATAAGCCGGTAGAGGTGGAGCGCATCAAACTGTAAGGAGAAGGATACGGATGAAGAAATTTAGAGCAGGAATTATTGGGTGCGGCCATATCTTTCCGATGCATGCCGTATCGGTAACAAAGCAAAGCAACGCCATTCTTGCTGCTGTTTGCGATAATAAAGAGTCTTTGGCAAAATCAACGGCTGAAAAATATCAATGTAATTATTATCTGGATTATAAGGAAATGATTGATAAAGAGGATCTGGATGTGGTGCATATCTGTACACCGCATTATCTGCATCCTGAAATGGCAATCTATGCGGCAGAACATAAAGTGAATATTCTGACGGAAAAGCCGATGGCCATTCATATTACTGATGCATATGCAATGCAAAAAGCGGCCCGTGATAATCAAGTGGTTATGCAGGTAAGCTTTCAAAACAGATACAATCCTGGTTCAATGCTGATAAAAAGCACGCTGGCTTCCGGCGAACTGGGTAAAATATTATCGGCAAGACTTCTGGTTACCTGGAACCGCTCGGATGAATATTATTTAAAAAGTGATTGGAAGGGTACGTGGGAGAAAGAGGGCGGCGGAGTAATCATTGATCAGGCAATCCATACCCTGGATTTAATGAACTGGTTTATTAACAGTAAAATTCAATATGTTGACGCTGCTATCAGCACCCGCGCCCATAATATCATAAAAGTGGAGGATTGCGCAGAAGGCGTAATATGCTATGAAAACGGAGTGAAAGCATCCTTTTATGCAATTAATTATTATACCTATGATGCGCCGGTAGAAATTGAGCTGCATTGTGAAAAGGGAATTGTAAAGCTGACAGGTGAAAAAGCGATGATTACTTTTTATGATGGTCACCAGTCTATGGCGGACCGTAATCCGAATGAGACGTTTGATTACGGTGATGTGAAGCAGTACTGGGGAGTCAGCCATGGGAAAGAAATTGAAAATTTGTACCATTGTCTTGAAACCGGTGAGATACCGCGAAATACTGCGGACGAAATAATGTCAACGCAGGAATTGGTTTGTGCCATCTATAAAAGCGGTAAGCAAAAGCGCAGAATAGAAGGATAGGAACTATACCGGGCCGCTTACGCCCGGATCCAAAGGTTTTCGTAAGGATGGAGGATATTATGATACAAATGATGAAGAACGGACAGAAAAAAGGTTTCTTTTTCAAGAACAGGCCGGTAAAAGACAGAAAGAAAGATACGAATCATATCAGGAAGAATTCGCTTATCACGCGAGACAGTATTGCAGTTAAATTAATCTTATCATTTCTTGTTCCTGTTGCATTTGTTATTATAATAGGAATGATATCATATCATAAAGCCGCTGAAACAATTACCGATAAATATAAAGAGGCAAGCCTGCAATCTATGAAAATAACAAGCGAGTATTTAAATTTTGGCTTTGAAGCAGTAAAGGCAAAGGCTGTCCGGTATATTACTAATTCAGATATTAAGGAATATTTTAAAGGAATTGATGATATTGTTGAGAATGCCAACAGTAAGGAAAGTGTAAGGGAAGAAATACAGGCAGAGCAGGTGTCGGACGATTTTATTGAAAATATACATATTTTATCGGATAGAATAGATACCATGACAACGGCAAATCAATCGGAACCCAAGATGTATCATCCGTTTCTGGAAACAGAGGAGGGTAAAAAACTGGAACAGGCCTCCAATGCAAAATATTGGATAGGAACTTGCAGTTATCTGGATGAAGCCTTGGGAGTGGAAGTAAATGGATATGCATTTCGATATGTTGTTGGTTTTAATTCCGATGCCTGCATTATATTCGATATTAGTTCGGAAGCACTGAAAGGTATTCTGGCGAATTTGGATTTTGGCGACGGATGTATTGTCGGCTTTACAACAGAGGATGGGAGAGAGCTGATAACCACAGCTTCCGATCGTGCGGCACGTATTTTTAGTACACAGGATTTTTACCAGAAAGCAATTGTATCGGAAGAGAAGGTAATAAGCAGGAATATTGATTTTAATGGGAAAAACAACCTCTTTATCTGTGCAAAGGTAGGAGATACCGGCGCAACGGTTTGTGCATTAATACCGGAGCAGAATATAGTAGAGAAGGTCAGCAGTATAAAAAAATTAACAATCATACTTGTTGTTGCCGCGTGTATGATAGCTATCATGATTGGATTATGGATGACATCCGGTATCAAGCTTGTTATTGAAGCGATCATAACGGTTCTGGATAAAGTATCACATGGAAATCTTGCGGTTAAGCTTAAGGTAAAAAATAAAGATGAATTTCATACATTAGCCTTGGGTATCAACAGTACCATAGATAATATGAGGGGACTGATAGAAAAGGTAAAGCTGCAGAGCGGAACCGTTATGGAATCCTCGGAGGAAGTGACAAATGCTTCCGCCATATTTTATAATGCGGTGCAGGGCATATCTGAATCGATTAATGAGATACAGATGGGAGTTACTCAGCAAGCCCAGAATACGGAACATTGTTTGGAGTTAATGGACAATCTGTCGGAAAAAATTCAGATTGTCAATGGAAAAGCAGGTGAAATCAGCAAGATAGCAATTGAAACAAAGGATAGTGTTTCCGCAGGAATTCAATCGATGTCTGTTTTAAACACGAAGGCAAAGGATACCTCAAATATAACGGAACGGGTGATTGAAAGTATAGGTGTTCTGGAGGACAAATCAAAATCAATCAGTAAAATAATTGAAACTATAAATGAAATAGCCAGTCAGACAAATTTGCTGTCATTGAATGCTTCGATTGAAGCTGCAAGAAGCGGTGCTGCCGGAAAAGGGTTTGCTGTCATCGCCGAGGGAATAAGAAAACTTGCCGACCAATCGATAGGCTCGGTAAAAGAAGTAGAGAAGCTGATTAAGGAAATCCAGCTCCAGACAAAGAATACGGTTAACATTGCGAATGAAGCTGATGAAGTTATATCAGGACAGGAGACGGCGGTTCATGATACGGAATGTTCCCTGAAGAATTTAAGCCTGTATGTGGAAAAGCTGATCGATAATGTCGGTATGATTACGGATAATATAGTAACCATTAATACATCCAGGGTCGGGACCTTATCGGCAATCGAGGATATATCGGCGATATCACAGCAGACTGCGGCAGCGGTTATTTCCGTGAATGAAACAACACAGAAACAACTGGAAACGATTACGGCATTAAGAGACTTATCAAAGGAGCTTAATGAAAATGCGCAGGCTCTGGAGACTGAGGTCCGGCAGTTTGTTCTGGAATAAGAGCCGGTTAGTTTTATTTTTTTGTTCGCATATGATATATACTGAATTTGATGACAGACAACAGCAAAGGGAGCCGGTGATATTTCACAGACTCCCTTTTGTATCAACGTATTATCAGATGTTTGTAATGTCCGGCTATTATTTGATAACCTTCAGCCCACCCATATAAGGCTGTAATGCAGCGGGAATATTGATGGAGCCGTCTGCATTCAGGTTATTCTCCAGGAATGCGATCAGCATACGGGGAGGAGCAACCACTGTATTATTCAGGGTATGGGCAAAGTATTTGCCGCCTTCCCCAACCACACGGATCTTTAGGCGGCGTGCCTGTGCATCACCTAAGTTAGAGCAGCTTCCTACCTCAAAGTATTTCTTCTGTCTGGGGGACCAGGCTTCAACATCAATGGATTTCACTTTAAGATCGGCAAGATCTCCGGAGCAGCATTCCAGGGTACGAACGGGAATATCCAGAGTGCGGAAGAGGTCTACCGTGTTCTGCCATAGCTTATCAAACCATGCCATGCTGTCTTCCGGCTTACAAACAACGATCATTTCCTGTTTTTCAAACTGGTGGATGCGGTAAACACCTCTTTCCTCCAGACCGTGTGCACCCTTTTCCTTACGAAAACACGGGGAATAGCTGGTCAGAGCATGAGGAAGGGTATCCTCCTGTACGATAGTATCGATGTATTTACCGATCATGGAATGCTCGCTGGTACCGATGAGATAAAGGTCTTCCCCTTCAATTTTATACATCATTGCATCCATTTCCGCAAAGCTCATAACACCGGTTACGACTTCGCTGCGGATCATAAAAGGAGGGATGCAGTAGGTAAAGCCGCGGTCAATCATGAAATCTCTTGCATAGGAGATAACAGCAGAGTGCAGTCTTGCAATATTGCCCATCAGATAATAGAAACCGTTTCCGGCAACCTTTCTTGCACTTTCAAGATCGATACCGCTTAACTTTTCCATAATCTCAGTGTGATAGGGAATCTCAAAATCGGGAACAAGAGGTTCACCATACCGCTTCACCTCGACATTTTCACTGTCGTCCTTGCCGATGGGAACACTGGGATCGATGATATTCGGAATAGTCATCATGATCTTTTTGATCTTTTCTTCAAGCTCGGTTTCCGTAACCTCAAGCTCGGCAAGGCGCTCAGAATCGGCAGCCACCTTTTTCTTTAATTCCTCTGCTTCCGCCTTTTGACCCTTTGCCATCAGACCGCCAATCTCTTTGGAGATTTTATTTCGCTCAAACCGCAGATTATCCGCTTCCTGCTTGGCATTTCTGCTTTCCGCATCAAGTGCAATTACCTCATCGACCAGGGGAAGCTTATTATCCTGGAATTTATTACGGATATTTTGCTTCACAGCCTCTGGATTTTCTCTTACAAATTTTAAATCTAACATTGTTCCTCCATTCCGCCGCTTTAAGGCATAGTTTGATAGAGATCAGGATGTATGGCAGAAAGATTTTGTACAATAAAAAAATTCCTCTGGCCCATACAATAAATCATGGGACGAAAGGAATCCGCGTTGCCACCCAACTTGCTGAATAATTATTCAGCCACTCATCAGTACGCTAAAGGGTACCGGCCTTCGACTCATCGCCGACAGCTCCAAAAGTGGAAAGATTATGACGTTCACCGGTTCACACCAACCACCGGCTCTCTGGGGAAAATCAATCATCGTAGCTTTTATCATCGCTTTAAATGAAAAGTTTCATGTATTCATTTTTTCTTATTATATATCCGATTATACGAAATATCAAGCATAAACTCTTTAAGCGACAGAATTGTATAATATTCATTAAAATTCCCAAAAAATACAGGTTTGTTTATTATATAACAATAGTTGTCAAATTTTATACCCGGTGCTATAATCATTAAGGCTTTATATCAATGGTGCAATGAGGTGTCAAAAGCCAATACCTCATGCGTGTTGATTTTTTTTTGCCATAATTGAGGTACCACAAATAACTTAAGTAAGGTGACGTGATATGAATGCAATTTCAGTATTAATCCTTTTTCCTCTTTTAGCGGCCCTGCTGATATTCCTTATCAGGAATAACACAGTTAGAGACATGCTTGTACGCATAAGCGCCGTAGTTACCGCAGTAATGACATTGGCGGTAGTAGTTCTTTATTTTAACGACGGAATATCGTTCAATTATCCTCAGGAGGAAATTATTGATTATATAATGGCCTTTATTGAGATTGCCGTAGCGATATTTGTCATCACAATCGGTTTCAAGAACAAAAAGTATCTGGTATCTGTTTTTTCGTTAATTCAAACACCCTTGATGATCTGGTTTGAATTTACGCAAAAGCAGGGTATCGAAATTGAGAAGGCCGTTGTTCTTGACAAACTATCCGCTATTATGGTACTGATCGTAGGCATCGTAGGAAGCATGATCGCTCTGTATGCAGTAGGCTATATGAAATCCTACCATGAGCATCATACGGATGTCCCGGTAAGAAAGAACTTTTTCTTATCCATCCTGTTTTTATTCCTGTCCGCTATGTTTGGACTGGTATTAAGCAATAATCTTACCTGGCTGTATTTCTGCTGGGAGATAACCACACTGTGTTCCTTCCTGTTAATCGGATATACAAAAACAACCGAAGCAAGGAACAATGCATTCCGCGCACTTGTTTATAACCTGGGCGGCGGTCTTGCCTTTGCTTCAGCCATTGTTTATATAGGAATGAAATTTGGCACTCTGGAATTATCAGCGCTTGTTGCGATGAAACCGGAGGCAGTAGTACTTGTTCCCGTCTTTCTGCTTTCCGTTGCCGCACTGACGAAGTCGGCACAGCTGCCTTTCTCCGGCTGGTTATTGGGAGCCATGGTTGCGCCGACCCCTTCTTCCGCTTTATTGCATTCAGCAACAATGGTTAAGGCAGGCGTATATCTTGTAATCCGTCTGGCTCCGCTGCTTGGTGATTCTGCAGTCGGACGCATTGTTACCCTTGTGGGAGGTATTACCTTCCTGGCTTGTTCGCTGATGGCAATCACACAAAGTGATGCGAAGAAAATTCTGGCATACTCAACAATCGCCAACCTTGGTCTGATTGTAATCTGTGCAAGTATCGGTACGCAGGAATCATTATGGGCGGCAATTCTGCTTGTGATATTCCATGCAGTGTCCAAATCCCTGCTGTTTATTTCTGTCGGTTCTGTTGAACACCAGATCGGCAGCCGTAATGTTGAAGATATGGATTTACTTTCAGGAGCATCCAGAAAGCTTTCCATTTATATGCTGATTGGTATCGCCGGAATGTTCCTGGCTCCATTTGGTATGTTGATTTCAAAATGGGTAGCCATGAAAGCCTTCATGGATTCCAATAATATTATCATTGTTATTATTCTTGCTTACGGCAGTGCAGCAACGCTGTTCTATTGGACAAAATGGATGGGCAAGCTGGTAACAAGCGCAAGAGATCAGCAACATGAAAAACATAAGTTCAGCCTGGATGAGCATATCCCGATCTTCATTCAAGCTGCGCTTGTGGTGGTTTCTATTTTCGCATTTCCTCTCATATCAAAATATGCTTTAGTGCCTTACTTAACCCAGTTATTTCATACGGAAGCCTCAATCCCCATTGGTACCAGTGATGTAAAGATTATGCTGTATATGCTCAGTGTGCTGATTATCCTTCCTATCAGCTTTATCCCGATTTACCGCGGATCTAAGCGCAGAAAAGTGCTGGTATATATGGCAGGTGCCAATGCCGGCGATAATGAAAGCTTCCGTGATTCCTTAGGACATACTACCAAGCTTGAGCTGCGTAACTGGTATATGGAAGGAACATTTGGTGTAAAGAGATTAACTCTTTGGAGTAATCTGATTTCCATCGGTCTTCTGTGCGCCGGTGTGATTCTGTTGATTGGAGGCTTGGCTGCATAATGATTATTTTATTTGGGATATTGTTTCTTATATTAACTCCGTTGGTTGGCGGCCTTTTGACAGGTGTTGACCGTATTATCACTGCAAGATTGCAGGGAAGACAAGGTCCGCCTGTATTACAGCCCTTTTATGATGTATTCAAGCTGATACAGAAGGAATCTATTCAAGTGAATTCCTTACATCGTTTTTATGTATATTTATCTCTGGTATTTGTAGTATTTACCGCTGAGATACTACTTGCCGGAGGAGATATGCTGCTTGCTATTTTTGCCCTGACCTTAGGCTCCGTATTTTTTGTTCTGGGCGGCTATTCCACCAGATCCCCATACAGCCTCATTGGTGCAGAGCGTGAGCTGCTTCAGATCATGTCTTATGAGCCGATGGTATTATTAACCTGCGTAAGTCTATATTATGTAGATAACAGCTTCTTTGTAAAAGATATTATTTCAAATGATATTCCTGCGATTATTCATCTTCCGGGCATATTCCTCGGATTGATTTATATCATTACCATCAAGCTTAGAAAATCACCCTTTGACCTTAGTACATCACATCATGGACATCAGGAAATCGTTAAGGGCATTACCACAGAGTATTCCGGCAGAGATCTTGCTGTAATTGAGGTTACTCACTGGTATGAGGTTATTATCACACTGACCTTGGTATTTGTGTTCATCGCAGCATCCTCTACGCTTAGCCGCATACTTGCGGTAGTAGTTTGCTTACTCGTATATTTCCTGGAGATTATCATTGATAATGCTTTTGCACGTTATAAGTGGCAGCAAACCCTGAAATATTCCTGGATTGCTACCGGTGTGCTGGCAACCGTTAACCTTATCGTATTATCCTTCTTTCACTGATTTAGCGGAAGGAAATACGAAGACTAAATCCACTAACTTGATATGCGCATAGTCTTGTGAACGAGACATTAGCTACGCAGAAATGAGGAAAACTATGAAGTTCGTTAAAAAATCACCTTGGATTTTACATTATGACGGATCCAGCTGTAATGGGTGTGATATCGAGGTCCTTGCCTGCCTGACACCCTTATATGATGTGGAGCGTTTTGGTATCATTAATACAGGTAATCCGAAGCATGCGGATCTATTATTAATAACGGGCAGCGTTAATGAGCAGAATATTCCTGTAGTAAAGCAGATATATGAGCAGATGGCAGAACCGAAGGTTGTTGTTGCGGTAGGAATTTGTGCAAATTCCGGCGGCATTTTCGCAGAGTGCTATAATGTATCCGGAGGAGTAGATAAGGTACTGCCTGTTGATGTTTATGTACCCGGCTGTGCGGCCAGACCTGAGGCAATTATTGATGGTGTCGTAAAGGGTCTTGCTATACTGGAAGAGAAACAAAAGCATGCAAGAAAGAAGATAAGCAAAGCGTAAAAGTATGAAATTATATTAATTTCATACCTGTAAATTGGGTCTGTGTAATCCTCGACTCAATTTTAATATTAAATGTAAGAAAGGAAAAGCTATGGGTCAGCAAACTATTCAAACAATTGAACCGAAGGAACTGTTATCCGAGACGCTGCGTTTTAAAAGTGAAGGATACCGCATCGTTGCCATTTCCGCTACCGGTCTGGCAGGCGGTGCCACAGAGCTTTCATATTCCTTTGATAAGAACTATGATTTGGTAAGCTTGAGATTTATTGCGGATGCAGAGATAGAGGTATCGAGCATCAGTTTAATTTATTCTCCTGCTTTTATATATGAAAATGAGATTAAGGAGCTTTTTGGAGTTAATATTGTGAACATCTCACTTGATTATGACAATAATTTCTATACAATACCGGTGAAGACACCGTTTAAGAAAGCGGGTGAGGAATAATGGGAAAGAGAACAGTAATACCCTTCGGTCCTCAGCATCCGGTTCTTCCGGAGCCGATCCATCTGGATCTGGTACTTGAGGATGAGACCGTTGTTGAAGCAATTCCCAGAATAGGATATATTCACAGAGGCTTGGAGAAGCTGGTTGAGAAAAAGGATTTCCTGCAGTATACCTATGTAGCCGAACGTATCTGCGGTATCTGTTCCTTCATGCATGGAATGGGTTATTGTATGACAATCGAAAGTATCATGAACGTGGAAATTCCTGAAAGAGCAAAATTCTTGCGTACGATATGGGCTGAGCTTTCCCGTATGCACAGCCATACGCTGTGGCTGGGCCTTCTTGCCGATGCTTTTGGTTTTGAGAGCTTATTCATGCATTCCTGGAAGGTCAGAGAGCAGATTCTGGATATCTTTGAGGAAACCACAGGCGGAAGAGTAATCTTCTCCGTATGTGATATAGGCGGTGTAAGAAAGGATATCAGTGCGGAAACACTCACCAAGATTGTCGGCATTCTGAATAACGTAGAGAAGGAATTAAAGGAACTTACAGAGGTATTCATTAATGATGCTTCTGTAAAGAGCCGTACCAGGGGCGTTGGCATATTAACCAGGGAACAGGCTTATGATTTAGGCGCTGCAGGACCCATGGCACGAGCAAGCGGTATTGAGTCTGATATGAGAGTCCAGGGCTATGCTGCGTATGGCCTGTTGGATTTCAAACCGATCACTGAGACAGCAGGCGATAGCTATGCAAGAACCTCTGTGAGAATCAGGGAGGTATTCCAGTCAATTGACTTAATAAGACAATGTGTTAAATTAATACCGGAAGGCGATATCAAGGTAAAGGTTACCGGCAACCCGACCGGCGAGTATTTTACTCGTATTGAACAACCACGTGGGGAGGTAATATATTATGCAAAGGCAAATGGTTCTAAATTTCTTGATCGTGTGAGAGTTAGAACGCCTACCTTTGCGAATGTACCTGCCTTACTGGAGACACTCAAAGGCTGTGCCCTTGCTGATGTGCCGATTTTAGTTCTGACCATCGATCCCTGTATCAGCTGCACAGAACGCTGACGCGTTCCCTGAGATTGTGACAGAGTAATCAGCACAATCTTAATAGGTATTGACAATATACCAGGTATTGAAAATATACCATGATAGGAGAATTAATATGTCTGTATTAAGTATGACAAAAACACTTTTTAAGAATTTATTTCACGGACCCTATACGGTACTTTATCCCATTCAGGCAAAGGATAAATTTGATCGTACCAGAGGTAAGATTGAAATTTCAATTGACGATTGTATTTTCTGCAGTATGTGCCAGAGAAGATGTCCTACCGGCGCAATTACAGTGGATAAGGCTAATTCCTCCTGGAGCATTGAGCGTTTTTCCTGTATCCAGTGCGGATATTGTACCGAGGTTTGCCCGAAGAAATGTCTTATTATGGATAACCAGTACACAGCACCGGCAGGTGAAAAGGCAAGGGATGAGTTTATAAAATGCACGAATACCCAATCACACAGCGAATAATTGAAGTTGCAGACGAATATGCCGCCAGGAATAACGCGGAGGAGGTTAAGGTAATTAACCTTGTTGTAGGTGATTATTCCGGCTATGTAGCCAGTTCCATCGAACTGTATTTTGAAATTATTGCAGAAGGCAGCCGGTGTGCCGGGGCCAAGCTTAATATTGTGCGTGTCACACCAAAGTTAAAATGTAACAAGTGCGGAGAATACTTCGAAAGAAAGCCGTTTTCCTTTGAATGCCCGGCCTGTCATGGGGAGGGAAGTCCAACGGAGATTGGGCAGGAATTTTATATTCGGTCTATCGAGGTATAATAGCTTTATGTCGCTGCAGGCGATAGAATGGAGTATGATATGTCAGAGACCAGAGAAATTGAAATCATGGAATCCGTCTATGATAAGAACGATGAAGCAGCATCAAAAATCAATGCGGAATTAACAGAGAAGAACATTTATGCAATTAATGTGATGGGTGCGCCCGGTGCGGGAAAGACCACCTCTTTAATTCAAATCATTAAAAGACTTGGCGGAATAACACCATTTGTCATTGAGGGTGATATTGAAGCCGACTTTGATACCAGGACACTTCGGTCCCTTGGGGTGAAAGCGATCCAGATCAATACCGGCGGTGCCTGCCATCTTGATTCCCCCTTGATCGGTGAGGCAGTGCAGGAGCTGAAGATAGATAACGGTGTTCTTTTTATCGAAAATATCGGGAACCTGGTTTGCCCCGCTGAATTTATGATCGGGGAGCATGCAAAGATGCTCCTATCCACAGTAACCGAAGGCAGCGATAAGCCCTATAAATATCCCCTGGCATTTGAAAAGGCAAGCATTATATTATTAAATAAATGTGACTTGCTGCCCTATGTAGATTTTGATGAGGAATTCTTCATGAAGGGTGTCAGAGCACTGAATAAGACTGCTCCTGTGATTAAGGTATCCGGTAAGACGGAAGAAGGATATGATGAAGTAGTAGCATGGATCAAGGAAAGAGTAAATTCATAGCAAATCGAATAAAGGTATATGGTATGGTGCAAGGGGTTGGTTTTCGACCCCTTGTTTATCATATTGCAAATAAATATAAGATCAAAGGCTATGTCAGAAATGTGGGCGGCTATGTGGAGATACTGACATATTCCCAGGTGTCAGAGTTTGAGGAGTTTTTGTCAGAGCTGCAGCTGGATCATGGAAACGGCAGTGAAATCGTTAAGCTGGACATAGAAGCGTTATCCGTGAAAGCTGCATCCCGGGAGAATCTTTCGAGGGAAAAAGTATCTTATGCTGCAGAATTATATAAGGATTTTGTTATCATTCATAGTGAGACCAGTGAGGAGGTTTCCATCCTTCCCCCGGACCTGCCCGTATGTCCCAGTTGTCAGAGAGAGCTTGACGATCCGGGGAACAGGCGTTATGGGAATCCGTTTATCAGTTGTGTCGCCTGCGGACCGCGTTATACGATCATAGAAGAGCTGCCCTATGACAGGGATAATACCACCATGAAAGATTTTAAACTGTGTAAGGACTGTCATGAGGAATACACCTCGCCGGATAGCAGGAGACATCACGCACAGACCATATCCTGTGATGATTGCGGACCATACCTGATTCTTCAGGAAAATGCGGTATTGTCCGGAGAAGGAGTGCATGAACAGGAGCCGAACCGTGCTTTGGATAGTACGGTTAACCACCGGCGGACCAACCGGTCGGCACTTCTTCAGGCGGCTGCGATTATTAAAGCCGGCGGAATTCTTGCTGTCAAGGGAATCGGCGGATATCATTTTGTATGTTCCCCTTTTCAGGAGGAGGCTGTGGTTAATTTGAGAAACCTGAAAGGGCGCGAGGAGAAGCCATTTGCAGTGATGTTCGAAACCGTTGCCGGTATCCGGGAGTACTGCAGTGTGTCAGAGGAGGAAGAAAAGCTCCTGATGACGAAGGCCAGGCCCATAGTACTTTTGTACATGCACAGGGACGGGATGGCACCCTCAACGAATAAGGGCAGCATCTATTGCGGCGCATTTTTACCGTATACCCCGTTGCAGATCTTATTAACAAGAGCCTGCGGTCCCTTGATTATGACCAGCGGTAATCTTTCAGGGAAACCGATTATCCGTGAAGATAAGGAGATATTATCGGTAAGATCGCCTTATCTTCACGGCATACTTTATAATAAAAGAAGAATTGTGCGTTCTGTGGATGATTCTGTGGCAAAGGTGATTGATCATAAGCCGCAGCTGATTCGCCGAAGCCGTGGTTTTGTACCATATCCGGTATTTCTACCCTTTGAAGAGGAAGAACAGGGGGCCAGGCAAAAGGAACACCCTGTTAAGACTTCTCCTGTGATTTTTGCTGCGGGAGGGGATCTTAAGGCTGCCTACTGTCTCTATAAAAAAGGGGCGGCAGTTGTATCACAGTACTTTGGCGATCTGGAAGAAGAAAGTATTCTGGAGGAATATATCCATTCCAGAGAGGAGGTATCAGAGCTGCTAAAGATGCAGCCTGCCTTTGCCGTATGTGATCTTCATCCGAATTATTACTCTGCCCGTTATGCCAAAACGCTTGGATTGCCGCTTCTTCAGGTACAGCATCACCATGCCCATATTGCATCTGTGATGGCAGAGCATGGCTTAAAGGAGAAGGTAATCGGTATTGCTTTTGACGGGACAGGATACGGCTCCGACGGTAACATCTGGGGCGGCGAATTCCTGGTTTGTGAAGGCGCACAGTTTATCAGGGCGGCACATCTTTCCTATACCCCCATTCTGGGCGGTGACCAGTCCATGAAGGATGCCAAAAAAACTGCCACCTGTTATCTGTTGAAGGAGGGTCTTGGGAAATACAGCAATGATGACCGGATTGATATAATAAGAGCGGCCCTTGAACATAAAGTCAATACAGTTTTGACTTCAAGCATGGGACGCCTCTTTGATGCGGTGGCCTCTCTGCTCGAGATCGGACAGGTCAATCGTTATGAAGGAGAATGCGCCGCCAATCTGGAACGGGAAGCTGTATTAGCAAAAAGAGAAAATAGGAAAGAGACAGAACTTTCCTTTGCAATTGCCGAAAAAGGTGAGATAATGGAGTTAAATCCAGGACCGCTCTTAAGAACAATCTGTGAAAAGAAAGCAGGGACTGATGTGAGAGCTCTGGCTTTGGGCTTTCATTATGCAGTTGCAGATATGATACTTAACGTATGTCTAAATCTTCGGGACCGGCATCTGACAGACCGTATCGCTGTCAGCGGCGGGGTGTTCCAGAATTCGGTATTAACAGAGCGAACCTGTAAGCTGCTCAGAGAGAATGGCTTTACAGTGTATTATAATCTGGCAGTCCCTCCAAATGACGGCTGCATCAGTCTTGGGCAAACGTATGTCGGATTAATGAAGCATATGGATAAGAAATAACAACGGGATTGGCAGTTTGCAGGTGCATGAATGTAAAATGGTCTTTTATAGAAAGGTGTGTTAAATATGTGTGTTGCAGTACCTGGCAAGGTGGTAGAAATTAACGGTGATATCGCTAAGGTCAATATCATGAATAATATAACGGAAGCGAATATTAAACTGGTATCCGTGGAGCTGGGGGATTATGTCCTGATTCATGCCGGCTGTGTCCTTGAGGTAATGAAAAAGGAAGCTGCTCAGGAGATCCTTGAAGTTTTTGAAGAATTAGGAGAGACTTTTAATGAAAACCCTTGATCAGATAAAGGAAGAATTGAAAAATTATGACGGCCGACCGATTAAGATTATGGAGGTATGCGGAACCCATACAGGAAGTATCTTCAAGCACGGAATCCGAAGTCTGCTGTCGCCGAAGATACAATTAATATCGGGTCCGGGGTGTCCTGTATGTGTTACAAATGCTGCTTATATAGATAAATTAGTGGAATATTCCCTGAAGGACGGACATTGTGTGCTGACCTTCGGTGATATGATGAAGGTAAAGGGCAGCCGTATGTCCTTAACTGAGGCAAAGGCAGCGGGAGGAAGGGTGGACATCCTTTATTCTCCGCTATCTGCAATTAAATTGGCTGCGGACAATCCGGGGACACAGTTTATTTTTGCCGCTGTCGGTTTTGAAACAACGACCCCGATCTATGCATTAATGATGGACGAGCTGGTTCAGAATAATATTCAAAATTTAAAGCTTTTGACCTCGGTGAAGACGATTATCCCGGCACTGGAATTTATCTGTGAGAACGAGAAGGAGATTGATGCATTCCTCTGTCCCGGCCATGTCAGTGTTATCATTGGCAGCGGTGCTTATGAAGATCTGGCACAGAAATACCGCAAGCCCTGTGTCATTGCCGGCTTTGAAGGGGAACACATCCTGGGAGCCGTATATGAGATACTCAGCCAGATTAAGCATCAGAGCTTTTGTGTTAAGAATCTCTATACCAGCGTGGTAAGTGAAGAAGGCAATGAAAAGGCTCAGGAGCTGGTGAATCAGTACTTTGAAGCTGTGGATGATGACTGGAGAGAGATTGGTGTTATTCCGGAATCTGCTCTGAGGTTGAAGAAGGAATACGAAGAATATGATGCAGGAAGCGTTCTGGATGCCTGTGTTTCGAAGGGGCCCAAGGGCTGCCGCTGCAGCGACGTTATCCTTGGCCGTATTCAGCCGGCGGACTGCCCCTTATTCGGACAGGTATGTTCTCCGTTAAATGCCATCGGCCCTTGTATGGTATCAGTGGAAGGTGCCTGCGGAATCTGGTATAAGAACAGAGGATAACCTTTGCGCAAAAAACATGAGCAGGAATGGAGAAAAAAATGAAAATCAACATGTCCTATGGCAGCGGCGGAGTGCAGACCAGTAACCTGATCCATGACATATTTTTAAAGCATTTTAATAATACAATTTTAAACCGCTTGGAAGATTCCGCAGTTCTTTCAGTATCCGGCAGGATCGCTTACACAACGGACTCCTTTGTGGTGACTCCTATGTTCTTCAAGGGCGGTGATATTGGTAAGCTGGCTGTCTGCGGAACCGTCAATGATCTGACGATGATGGGAGCAATTCCGAAGTATCTGACCTGCGGCTTCATCCTGGAAGAGGGCACCGAAATCGATACTGTGGAGCGAATTGCTGAATCCATGGCCAGAGCAGCCAAAGAAGCGAATGTAAAAATAGTTGCCGGAGACACCAAGGTGATCGAAGGTAAGGGCGGTGTATACATCAATACCTCCGGAATTGGGGAGGTAGCAATGAAGGGTGTCAGTGTGTCAGGCTGTAAGGAAGGAGACGCCATTCTTCTCTCCGGCAACCTTGGTGAGCACCACGCCGCAATTATGTCGGAGCGTATGGGAATTCAGAATGAGATAGCCAGTGACTGTGCTCCGTTAACAGGAATTTTAAAGAAATTCATCAAAGAAGAAATTAAGGTTCATTTTATGAGAGATGTAACCAGAGGCGGCCTTGCAACAATCTTAAATGAGATAACCGACAGCTCGAAATGCGGAGTTGAGGTGAATGAAACAGCATTGCCCGTCAGCAGTGAGATTCGCGGTTTTTGTGATATCCTTGGCCTGGATCCCTTATATATGGCGAATGAAGGCAAGATGATCGCCGTGGTTCCCCATAGACAGGCAGAAAAGGCTCTCACTGCCATGAGAAGCAACAGCTATGGCAGGAATGCGGCAATCATCGGCAGAATAACGGAAGGAAAAAGTGTGACCATGAAGACCGCCTTGCAAGGAACCCGAAGGATTGATATCCTCTATGGGGAGGGTCTTCCAAGAATATGCTAAACCAAGGAGAGGACCTATGGAACTGATTATATCAGGATATGGAGCGAAGCCGGCAAATACAATCAAGGGCTTTACGCTGGAGGAAACCGGAACATTTCGGGAGAACTGGAAGGACAGCCTGGATAATCCCAGCTATGTATGCCAGGGAGACGGCTGTCTTTTTACCGTGACAGAAAAGGAGAACGATGCAGCAATCTATCTTTACCGTCAAAATGGACAGAGCTGTCAGCTTCTGGATCAAAAGAGAATGGATGGCGGGGCGCTGTGCCATATCACCTATTCCCCGAAGAGCAGAGCGCTCTTTGGCGCCTGCTATGGCACCGGTACCTTATTTTCCGTACGGGTGGAAGCGGATCATTTCGGTGATATTCTTCATCAGGAGATTCAACAGGAAGGTGCTCCGCTGACCCGTGTTCATTGCGTCCTGCTTAATCGCAGGGAAGACAGTCTGATTGCGGTAAATATTGCGCTTGACAGTATATTTCTCTATTCTGTCGGCAAGGGGTACTTAACTTTGGAGCGAATATTGAAAGCTCCGGCAGGATGCGGGCCAAGGCATGCCCTGTATTCGGAAGATGAGACCAAGCTTTATGTGATAACGGAATACTCCAATGAGATATTGGTATATGACCTTCAGGATAAGGACAGGCTGATTCAGTGCGTATCGACTTTGTCGGAGCAGTTCACCGGTAAAAGTTATTGTTCGACACTGTGTTTTTCTAAGAATAACAGGTATCTGTATGCAGCTAATCGCGGAGCGGAGACGATTGCGGTTTTTTCGGTAAGCAGTGATGGGAGACTAAGCTATCTTGAGGAATATGATTGCGGCGGAAAGCATCCGAGACATATGATTTTGTCAAAGGATGGCAATTATCTGATTGTTTGTAATCAGAATTCCAATCAGGTCACGAGCTTTCTTTTGGATACGGAGCAGGGAGGAATTCTGCGGAAGCTTCACTCAATGGAGTTTATGGCTCCAAGCGGTATCCTGGAAAGGGAATGAGCTATTCCGCCGATAGGTTATGGACTTAATAATGAAAATATATTTCATAAAAAATAATTAAAAATAAAATATAATTACAAAAACGATTGACATTGACTGAAAGATACATTATCATGTTGAAAAAGATTGATAAGGTTAATGCAATTGATTAAAGAGGATCAGTTCCCATAGGGGGCGGGTCCTCTTTTTTCTAACCGCTTAAGTGCAACTATGTGGGCGGGATAAACATGTTGCGGAGAATATGACATAATTCTATTAAATGAAATAAAATTTCATATAAAACGAGTTAAAAATAAAATAAAATTACAAAAACTATTGACAACAGAAATCCGATGCTTTATTATGTAGAAAGAAGATAAAAAAGCGACGCATAATAAGAATATATTGTGCAATATATCCAAAAGATTTACAGCCAGGAAAATGCATAATGGAAGAGCAGGTTAAGGGTGAATGAATGAATACTTATCTAAGCTAACAACAGAACAAGTGAATATGGGGACGAAAGACATTGATGAACGCAGTACAGAGCAGATTCTGGAAATGATTAATCAGGAAGACAGTCAGGTGGCCGGTATCGTTAAGGCAGAGATCCCCCGGATAGCATCAGCAGTGGAGGTTATATATAAAGTGTTAAGCAGCGGCGGAAGAATGATTTATCTTGGAGCAGGTACTTCAGGAAGACTGGGAGTGTTGGATGCCTCCGAATGTCCGCCGACTTATGGAACGGACCCTGCTTGGATCCAAGGTTATATTGCCGGAGGAGACGCTGCGCTCAGAACAGCGGTGGAAGGGTGTGAAGACAGCGAAGAGGAAGGACGAAAACAGGTTATTGAATGCAATGTAACAGAAAAAGATGTTGTGATAGGGATTACCGCAAGCGGAAATGCCATGTACGTAATCGGAGCAATCAGTCAGGCGAAAGAACTCGGCGCGGCAGCCATCGGTATTGTGAATAATCGGAATACAAGGCTGGAGCCCTTGTGTGACATCTGTATATCGGCAGTTGTCGGTCCGGAGGTAGTCGTAGGATCCACAAGAATGAAAGCCGGAACCGCACAGAAGCTGATACTCAACATGCTGACAACTACAGCAATGATAAAACTCGGCAAGGTATACGGCAACATGATGGTTGATCTGAAGGCCTCCAATATTAAGCTGAGGGAACGTGCCAACAGAATCATACAGACGGTTACCGGAGTAGACGAGGAAATGTCACAAAAGTACCTGAAGGAAGCGAATAATAATACGAAGCTGGCGATTATGATGATACTCTCCGGCTACAGCGCAAAGGAAGCGGAAGAATTACTGGAGCTGAACCAGGGATATCTAAAAAAGGCATTAAGTCAGCTGAAGAAGTAATTGGAACGGTATATATTTGCAAGGGTATTGCAGATTTATATAATGCAGTGTTATGAATAAGAGGAGGAATTTATCATGAAACAGCTCAAAAAAGGTGTGGCGATACTTACCGTTATCGTTATGTCACTGCTTGCATTCACAGGTTGTAAAAAAGAAAATGCGGCAAATGAAGGCACAAATGAAAACAGCAACCAAAATCCTACGGCTACTTCAGCACCGAATACTGATACTCAGCCTACCACCGAAGCTGCGGCACCGGATACGATTACCGTATTGTTACCGCCTGTCAGCCCTACCTATCAGGAACATTTTGATGAATGGGCCAAAAAATTCAATGAACAGTATCCTAATCTGACACTGAATATTGAAGCTGCAAGCTGGGAAGATGTAGGGCAAAAGCTTGACGTACAGGTTCAGGCAGGTTCACCGCCGGACATCGCATTTGTAGGAGCCGGTTCGATTACAAAATACATTGATTCAGGTTTATTGTTAGACATCAGTAATGTTGCCACACCGGAAATGTTGAATGACTTTGATCAGAATGTCTTAAACTATTATAGAAACGGTGACGGTCTGTATGGCATGCCCGCATATGCCGAGGTTCATGGCATCGGCGGTAACAGAGAGATGTTAGAAGCAGCAGGAATCGACTGGAAAAAGGTTCAACAGGAAGGCTGGACTTTTGAAGAGTTCAGAGAAGCAATCAAGAAGGGTGTTGTGAAAGAAGGCAGCACAACCAAGACCTACGGTTTCGTATTTGCCTGCGCAGGTGTAACCGCCGCGGATTACCTGAATATCTTCGTTAAGAACGCAGGTATGCCGGATGTGTTTACCAAGGATTTAAAATATGCTTATACCAGCCAGAATTTCTTAAAGCTGCTGGAGGATATGAGATCCCTGATTGACGATGGCTCCATGCCGAAGGAATTAAGCTCTGTGGATGCAGGTAAGCGTTGGAATATGTTCTTAACAGGACAGACAATGATTACAGGGAAAGGCTTATCCGTATTCGAACGTTCCGCGAAGTTAAATAATGACAAGATTGATGCAAAGGACGGCAGTGCTGTAGAAGGCAGCATCAAGGCCGATTATATCATCCTTCCTGTTCCTACCTTCTTCGGAAATCCTATGCAGGCAGCGGGCGCTATCGATGGTTATGTCATGTTCAGAGGAAAAGACGAGCCCAAAGCAGAGCATTTATCCAATGTTGCAAAGGCTATGTACTTCCTTGCAAGCGGAGAAATCGCAGCAGCAACCTGCAACGATCTGTATATCTCACCGGTATGCAAGACAGGACAGGATGCTATGGCAAATATCGCACAGCCTGAAGGCAAGAACGAAGATAATACAAAGGCAGCACAGCGTCTTGTATCACTGATTTCCGAAGCTCGTACAGACATTACTCCCGAGCTTGGTGCAAAGGCACAGAAGATTGCGGATGAGGTTATGGTACCTAAGTTCCAGGCTTTACTTGCAAATGAGATTACACCCCAGCAGATGTATGATGCAGTAAAAACAGCAGCAATCGAAGCTTTTGGCGAAGACGGTATTGTAGTTGACTAAGGAACCTTGTGTTACTGCTTCTTAACAGGAGCAGAATAGTATATGGCTGCTGCAAATACTCTGTCTGTAACTTAGTGGAATGTTATGGAGAAGAGCTTGCAGCAGCTTTATTAATCGGAGGATGCTATGAATAAGGGAAAGAATACATCATTACATGCCAGAAAAAAAAGAAAGTTAACGAATGAAAGTATTTGGGGATATATTTTTATTCTAGCTCCTTTATTGGTGTTTTTGCTCTTTACGCTATATCCTATATTGGATGCATTTATTATCAGTTTTCAAAAATTTAAGCCATTGAAGACGGAATGGGTCGGTCTGGAGAATTATGAGAAGACCTTCAAAAGCTCTCTGTTTTATCAATCGTTGGTAAATACCATAGTTTATACCGGTATCACCGTTCCCCTTTCCATGCTGATGTCCTTTGTGATATCCATCTTAATTGTACCTTTGACAAAGAAAAAACAGAATTTTTTTAAAGCCGCATATTATCTGCCTGCAATTGCATCGGGTGTCGCACTTTCCTTTGTATGGAAGTGGATCTATGATCCGTTGCCGTCAGGTTTATTGAATAGACTGGTTTCCTTTTTCGGTGTGGATAATCAGAATTGGTTGGGACGATCAAGCACGGCAATGTTCTCTCTGATCCTAATGGCATTGTTATCAAGCCATGGTTCTACCATTATTATTTATATTGCAGCCCTGCTCGGTATTGATAACTCCTATTATGAATCCGCAGATATTGACGGAGCTACCTTTTTTGAGAAAATCAGATACATTGTATTGCCTCTTGTGAAGCCTACGACGGTGTTCTTATTAATCACAAGTGTTATCGGATCCTTTCAGGTATTCCAGAATGCATACCTGATGACGGGCGGAGGGCCTGACAATAACACGACCATGGTAGGTCTGTTAATATTTAATAATGCATTCAAGTATTTTGAATATGGTCAGGCATCGGCGCAGGCATTGATTTTAACAGCAATCATAGGTATATTTACATTCGTCCAGTTTAAGCTTACCGGCGACAATGTGGAATATTAGAAAGGCGGGTCCGAATGGCTTTATATAAAAGTTACAGTAAAAATGAAAAAGAGAAGCAATTCTTCCGGAATGGAATGCTTATGCTTATACTCGTCATATTAGCTGTTGCAACCCTGTTCCCTATCTACTATATGGTAATGTCCTCCTTTGGGGCTCCGGTAGAATCAGGTGCGGCAAGCTATTCCCTGAT
This sequence comes from Bacillota bacterium, assembly GCA_023409535.1. Classification (GTDB taxonomy): domain Bacteria; phylum Bacillota; class Clostridia; order Lachnospirales; family Lachnospiraceae; genus Mobilitalea. The sequence continues at coordinate 39,855 of JAEYGZ010000031.1, read as the reverse complement.
TATAAAGAAGCCTACTCTGGCTTCTTATGAATTCTTCTTTGATTACAGTAAATATTCCCTGCGGTGGATTCTGAATTCCTTTATTGTGGCAGGAGCTGTGACGATATTTAATGTTGTCTTTGCTACGGCGGCAGGGTATGCCTTCAGCAAACTCCGCTTTGCCGGCAATAAGGTGTTATTCTCCTTGTTACTGGTAGCAATGATGATACCCTATCAGGTAACGCAGGTTCCGCTCTATATTCTGGTGGTAAATGTCCTGAAGATAGATAATACCTATACGGCATTAATCGCTCCCGGTGTGGTTTCTGCTTATAATGTATTCCTTGCAAAGCAGTTCATCGGATCCCTGCCGACAGAAATCATCGAGGCTTCCAAAATCGAAGGCTGCAGCCAGTTCAAGCTGCTGACCAAGATTATCATGCCGTTATCCAAAACTGTTATGGCAGTCATGGCGATTAATACCTTTATGAACAGTTGGAACACCTTCTTCTGGCCCTTCCTCGTTACCAAGACAGAGGCTATGCAGACAATTCAGGTGGGTCTGAAGAATTTCAGCTTTGCAAATACCACATATTTTGCTCCGATGATGGCCGGAGCAACCATATCAGCCTTACCCATGTTCATTCTGTTCTTTGTACTTCAGAAGTATTTCCTGGAAGGTGTAACTGTGGGAGCGGTAAAAGGATAGGCTCAAACAGATACAAGGATACGGCAGGCTGGTCAGCGTAAATTCATGGAGGAGTAACAGGTATGTGGGAGAGAAAAGAAGTACGATACGCAGTCGGTCTGATGTCGGGGACCTCTGTGGACGGCATTGATGCAGCGGTTATCATGATCACCGGCGATCCTTATGAGGGCAAGGTACGGCTGCTGGAATTTGAGAATAACCCCTTCCCTGAGGCTGTCAGGGCAAAGATATTTGAGCTGTTTGATACGGAGCATGCTACCGTTGATAAGGTAGGGTACCTGAATGTCCTGCTTGGAGAATTATATGCCCAGGCTGCGGAAGCCGTGATCAAAAAGGCAGGTCTTTCATTTAAGGAGATCAATTGTATCGGATCCCATGGACAGACAATCTATCATCATCCGGAAGCTTGTAATCTGGATGGATATCCGATTCGTTATACTGTACAAATCGGTGAAGGAGCAGTTATAGCAAACAGAACAGGAATTCCCTGTGTCAGTGATTTCCGTGTGGCAGATATGGCGGTCGGCGGGCAGGGAGCGCCTCTGGTACCCTTTACCGAGTATATCTTATACCGCAATGAGAGCAAGACGATCCTTCTGCAAAATATCGGCGGAATAGGGAATATTACGGTACTGCCTGCAGGCTGTTCCGCGGACCAGGTCTATGCCTTTGATACCGGACCGGGTAACATGATCATCGACGGGCTGGTGGCACGATATTCCGGCGGCATAAAAACGATGGATGACGGCGGACACATTGCCGCCGGCGGCAGGATCAATGAAGTGTTGTTACAGGAGCTGTGCGGCCATAGCTACTTTGATCGAAAGCCTCCCAAGTCCACCGGAAGAGAGCTGTTTGGAGCGGCTTATATCGACCGCTTATATGCGAAGTTAACAGCGGAAGGAATTTCGCAGGAAGACGCGATTGCGACAGTAACGGATTATACTGCCTGGTCAATTGAGGATTCCTACAGGAAATTTATATTGCCGTCCCATGCTGCACAGGAGCTGCTGATTGGCGGCGGCGGCAGCTATAATACGTATCTGGTGGACAGGATCCGTAAAAGGCTTAAGCCATATGGAGTTTTGGTGCGGATACAGGAGGAGCTGGGATATAACAGCGATGCTAAGGAAGCAATCGCCTTCGCTCTCCTGGCAGACTGTACCATGCAGGGAAAATGCAACAATATCCCTTCGGTTACCGGTGCAGAGAAACCGGTAATTATGGGAAAGATATCTTTTTGACGATATCCCTTTGATTGCACCATTAACAATATTTCTTTTATTTGAGGGTACTGATAACAATATTCATCTTGAGAAAGGAATTGGATGGCCCAGCTTTGGCATCCTGAATGGGGAGACGATGATTACTACTTATAAAAAGGATTACTTAGAAGGGATTATTAATCTTTGGAATACCGCTGCAACGAGGATCGGTTATAAAGAATTTGATATGGACTCCTTCACCGAAACGATTGCGGACAGCCCGTATTTTAATCCGGAGCAGGCTTTTGTACTGCTAAAGGAGGACGAGGTAGCGGGATTTGCCTGTGGCTGTATGGGAGAAGAGCTCCCTTTGGGCAAGACAAGCGGATATGTTACCTGTGTGATATTGAAAGATGAGGCTGAAACTTCAGAGAATTATCAAATACTGCTGAATATGCTGGAAGAGACCTTCGTTCAGGCAGGGAAAATCCAGTCGGAAGTACTATTCTTTAATCCGATGATGCTTCCCTGGTACATTAAGAATACGGATCATCATGAGCATAACAATGCGCCGGGCGTGTTCAAGGACAGCAGATTCTACGAGGAGCTTCTAAAGAACAGCTATCTTCTTCGTGCTACAGAGAATGCGATGTATATTGATCTGAGCAAATTTACCATCCCGCAGGCGATTACCGAGAAGGAAGCAAAGGCGGCAAAGGAAGGCTATGAGGTTTGTCTCTTTGACACAAATAAACATCATAGTGTAAAGCAGATGTTAGAGAAACTGGATAATCCCCTGTGGCTGAGTGAAATCACAAAGTGTACCGAAGAAGGAATACCGGTGGTAATTGCTGCGAAGAATGGGGCGGTAGTCGGTTTTGCCGGCCCGATGATCCGGCAGCAGAACGGCAGAGGCTACTTTACGGGAATCGGCGTTGTCAAGGAGCATGAGGGTCATGGCCTGGGTACAGTATTATTCTATAAGCTTTGTGAGGAGGAGAAAAAGGTAGGGGCAGAGTACATGTCCCTGTATACCGGAGCGGATAACCCGGCAGGCAGGATCTATAGTCAGGCAGGCTTCCAGACGGTTCAGGAATTCGCAGTAATGAGAAAGATGCTTAAATAGGATGGCAGAATTGCTACCTCAGTATTGCAAGGGTAACGCAGACGGAATGAATGGAATGGAGGAAATAAGAATGAGTGAAGAGAGATTTACGGTATTGGCGATTGGCGGACATATCGGAGATATGGAATTGACAGCAGGAATGGCTCTGGCAAAGCACTCCCTGGAGGGTGCGCATATCGTAACGCTGGCATTAACGGCAGGTGAGAAGGGTGCTCCCGCAGGCAGGGATATTGCAGATTATAGAAAGCAGAAGGTACAGGAGGCTGAGACCTTTGCGAAGATGTTAAACGGAGAGGCAATCGTATTCGATTACCCGGACGGTGAGCTGCCGGATAATGAAGAGGTCCGCTATCAGGTATGCGACGTGATCCGTAAGGTAAAGCCGAATGTGATCGTGACCCACTATAAGAGTTCCATGCACAAGGATCATAATAATACCCACAAAATTGTCAATGATGCCCGCTTTTACGCATCTGTTCCCGGGTTTGCCAGAGAGAACCCGCCTCACTTTGCGAGACTTTTATATGCGGAGAACTGGGAGGATGCGGTTGGCTTTACGCCGTACCTGTTTGTGGATACCACAGAAGGCTATGAGTTATGGAAGAAGGCGGTGGCCACTCATTGGTTCGTAACCGGAAGTACCTCCTTCCCTTATCTGGAATATTATGATCATTTAAGCAGAGTAAGAGGAATTGAATCAAGAAAAGGCAGAGCGGAGTGCTTCATGATTCCGGAGGAAACTTACCGCATGGTGAAGGACAGCCTGTAAGCCCTGAGGCAGGAATGATCTGCCGTCAGCCAAAGGTATACGGCGCTGAGAAAGGTATGGAAAGCAGTATGAAGGAAGAAAAGCTCAGGGAAAAGATCGGGCAGATGATTATGACCGGATTTCCGGCAGCCGAACCGACCCCGGCACTAATTGAATTAATTGAAAAATATAAGGTGGCAAATATCATCTTATTCTCGTATAATTTCAGCACGATAGAACAGGTTCAAAACACCTTGGGAGAATTACACCGTATCATTGAGAAAAGCACCGGACATCCTGCCTTCATTGCAGTTGATCAGGAGGGTGGTGTTGTAACACGCCTGCCCAAGGAAGCATGCAATATTCCCGGTGCCATGCTTCTTGGTTCCACGGGCCGGGAGGAGTATGCTTATCAGGCCGGCCGCATTACTGCGGTGCAGCTAAGAGCTTTGGGGATTAATGTGAATCTGGCACCGGTGCTGGATGTAAATTCCAATCCTGATAATCCGGTGATTGGAGTGAGATCTTACGGCAGTGACCCGGCTCTGGTGGAACGGTTTGGCAATCAGATGATGAAAGGGCTCAGGGACGGTAATGTCATGCCGACAGTAAAGCATTTTCCCGGTCATGGGGATACCGCTGTAGATTCCCATCTTGGACTGCCGGTAGTGGACAAGGATTTATCAGAGCTTATGGAAAATGAGCTGATCCCCTTTCAGAGTGCGATTGCGCAGGGGGTTCCCTGCGTGATGACCTCCCACATATTGTTCCCGAAGCTGGAGCGGGAGAAGAAACCGGCAACCATGTCCCATGCAATATTAACAGGTCTCCTGCGGGAAAAGCTGGGTTTTCAGGGGATTATCATTACCGACTGTCTGGAGATGGGGGCAATTCAGTCCTATTACGGTACAGCAAACGGTGCCGTGGAGGCCGTAAAGGCAGGAGCACAGCTGCTTTGCATCTCCCATACCCCCGGGCTTGTCATCGAATCGATCCATCGAATTGAGGCTGCGGTGAAATCAGGTGAAATAAAAGAAGAATTGATTGATCGCGCCGTAGAGAATATCCTGAAATGGAAGAGAGCATATCGAATTGATCTTGAAGGTACGGATACGGAAGGTACGAATGTCCAGGCGATCGGTACTCCGGCCCAGAAGAAGGCAGCAGCAGAGATGGTGCAGGCCGGAATAACCAAGGTATCGGAGATGGAGCTGCCCGGAGTGACAACGGAGATGGCGGTGATCGGCAGTTATGCCTATCGATCCACCCTGGCGAACAGTTCTGTGGATACGGAACTGCATTTTGCAAGATATCTGGCAGAAAAACTGGGCTGCAGATATTTGGAGCTCCCCGTGAATCCCACAGAGGCAGACCGGGCAGAAGCATTATCGCAGTTAGAGGATTACACGAATATCATCTATGGTTTATATAATGGGCATCTGAATCAGGGGCAGATACAACTTGCAAATGAGATCAGCCGGACAGGGAAAACGGTTACGGCAATTACTTTGCGTAATCCCTATGATCTGGCATTACTGGACGGCCAAATTCATAAAATATCAGCTTTTGAATACAATACGGCGGTATTTGATGTGCTGGAGAAGATCGTAAGAAAACAAGTAAATGCATCAGGAAAGCTTTCTGTAAATCTGAGATAGAAAAAGAACCTCGTATTCCTGTAAGTCAGTATATATGTGAAGAAGAAATGGAGTAAGCTATGGATAACTATGTAATTGGAATCGACGGCGGGGGAACAAAAACAACGGTAATGGTTGCGGACCCGGACGGACAGATTCTGAAAAGCTTTGCAGGGGATACCATTAATTATAACGGAGGCGGCAAGGCATTCATTGATTCCAATCTGCAAAGCATATTTCATACGATTGCGGCAAATGGATACCAGCCGGGGCAATGTGCGTCAATCTGCATTGGTACGGCTGGTATCAGTAATCCTTTGGTGAAGGAACGGTTACTGGAGAATATAAGCCGGGCGGGATTTACCTGCCCGGTAAAAATTGTCGGCGATGCGGATACTGCCTTTGCAGGTGCTTTGGATAATGGGGAAGGAATTATTCTGATTGCGGGAACCGGTTCTATTTGCCTTGGGAAGGACCATAAGGGGAATTCCTACCGCACCGGAGGCTTCGGGCACCTGATTGACGATGAAGGGAGCGGCTACTGGATTGCACGGGATATTCTTGCCAATGTGGTAAAGTCCTGTGATGGGCGGATCGAGCCTACCATATTAAAGGAATTGGTTTTTGAATACTTGGCGATTCATACGGTGGAGGAGTTGATCTCCTATGTATACCTTCCAAACAGAAACAAGAAGGAAATCGCTGAGCTTTCCATCGTAATTGAAGAGGCGGTAAAGCGAAAGGATCATGCGGCAATCAAAGTTGTGGAGCGGTGTATTTCCGGATTAACGGAGCTGGTCTCACCGGTAATCAGAAGGTTTCAGTCAACTCCTGTTTTGGCGGTTGCAGGCAGCATCTTACTTAATAATAGAAAGATTTATGAAGGCTTTGCAGCGAAGATGAAGGAGCTCCACCCGGAGGTAAGTGTAATTAAGCCGAAGAATCCTGCGGCATACGGAGCAGTCCTGCTGGCGCTGCAGCAGATAGAAGATCATAATTTTCACACGGCAAATTAACGTCTGGCCAATGCGAAAGCAGAGCTTTCACATCCCGGGTTCGCGGGCATTGGCAGCATGGAGGATGGATATATGACTATGGTTCAAACGGGAATAGATAACACAAGTCAGTGGAGGAAGGAACTGGAGGGAAAGAGGGTAGGATTGATCACCAATCCTACCGGTGTTAATCAAGACTTTGTGAGTACAATTGATATCTTAAATGAGAAAATCACCCTGGTGAAATTATTTTCCCCGGAGCATGGAGTCAGGGGAAATTTACAGGCGGGCGATGCGGTTGACTTCTATCAGGATGAGAAGACCGGCCTGCCTGTTGTTTCATTATACGGAAAGAATAAAAAGCTGTCGGAGGAAATGCTTCATGATATTGATGTTCTGGCATTCGACATTCAGGATGTAGGCTCCAGGCTTTACACATACCTCTACACCATGTCCTACGGTATGCAGGGCTGTGCGAATTTCGGCAAGACCTTTCTGGTATTTGACCGGCCGAATCCGCTGGGGGGAATAAAGGTAGAGGGTAATCTTATCTCGGAAGGCTATACCTCCTTTGTCGGTCTGCATCCTATTCCTTACCGGTACGGTCTGACCATCGGGGAGGCAGCAATGCTGTTTAAACACGAATTTAATATAGCCTGTGACGTAAAGATAATTCCGATGCTTGGCTGGGACAGGGAGATGTATTATGAGGATACCGGCCTGGCCTGGATCATGCCCTCACCCAATATGCCAACAGTGGATACTGCTGTTACTTATAACAGTACCTGTATTTTTGAGGGGACGAATATTTCAGAGGGAAGAGGAACAACAAAGCCGTTTGAGCTGGTGGGAGCACCCTGGCTGGATGCGGAAGCTCTGGCAGATCGAATGAATGAGAAAAAGCTTTCCGGCGTATGGTTCCGACCGGTATACTTTACTCCGACGTTCTCGAAGCACGCGAACGAATTATGTAAAGGAGTTCAGCTGCATGTCAGTGACAGGGGCAGCTTTCACGCTGTTGAGACGGGTCTGCACCTTCTGGAAGAAATCAAGCGTCTATCGGGGGAGCATTTTACCTATCTGCCGCCCTATACGCCTGCCGGAAAACCGATGATAGATTATAATACCGGCGGAGATTATATCCGGACCCATGAATTTGAGGCCAGGAAGGTTCACCAGGCTTGGTCCGTGGAGGCGGAGGAATTTGCACACCGTAAAGTCAAATACCATTTATATGATTAGAGGATCAGATGCCGCTGCGGTGAGAATGGGTAGCCTGATAACTGATTTCCAGCTTACCTTCCACATTGGTATAATCCTTATTGGCAATGGCGGTAAACAGAATATCCGTGATGACCAGCTGGGCTATTCTTGAGCTCATTGCCCCGCTTCTCTTATAGATCTCCGGGGAGCTGGTATACAGTACATAATCAACGGATTGTGCAAGGCTGCTCTTACCGAACTTTGTGATTGCCAAAGTGGTTGCGCCATTATTTTTGGCGAAATCCAGAGTTTCAAGAATTTCTTTGGTTTCCCCTGTGTTGGAGATGAAAATGGCAACATCCTCAGTGGAAATTGTGGAGGCATAGGTCAGGCTGATATGGGTGTCATGGTTAAAAGATACATTATAACCGATGCGCAGAAGCTTATAGTACAGATCATCAGCCACCAGACCGGAGGCTCCCACGCCGAAGATACGAATGGCTTTTGCATGGGTGATTTTGTCCACAACATTGGATAACATAACCTCATCAAATAGCTTTAAGGTGGATTCAATTGCCTGGATACTGCTCAGACATACGGTTTCAGCCATAGAAATATAGGTGGAGTGCTCCTTGATGTCCGTGAATTGCAGCTGGGGTGAGGCATTTTCATTCTCCGTAATGGTATCATTGAGTTCGACAAAGAGAGATTTTTTTAAATCCTTCATCCCATCAAAGCCGATGGATTTACAAAAACGCACCCAGGCACCCTGACTGGTGCCGGAGAGGTTAGCCAATTCAGATAATGGGTAGCGGAAGATATTATCTATATTTTTCAAAATATAATCCGCTACTTTCTTTTCGGTTTTGTTTAATTGAGAATACATGTTAATGGTGCGTATTTCCACGGTAGTCATGCAGCTTGGCCTCCTGGGGTTTTATTACTTATTATTATACAATAATTTGGAATTTGTTACAATAAGGTCTTAAGCATTAACAGCTTTAGAATTAACTTTACGCCTTTATGACACTTATCATAAACTTATCTTAATACAGGGAGAATGTAAAATGAAGCGATATATTACGATGGATATCGGCGGTACCTTTATCAAATACGGTATCATGGATCAGGAGTTTCGGGAAGAAGCACCGAAGTCTGTCGCCACAGAGAAGAGACCGGAACAATTTCTGCAGCAGCTGATCAAAATTGTAGAAGAAGAGTCCGCGGATATACAGGGGGCAGCAATCAGTATCGGAGGATTTATCGATCCGGTCACCGGAGCCAATACCGACTATAGTGTGGGCGAGAATTTCAGGGCATATAATCTGAAGGAGGAGCTGCATAAGCATACCGGCCTTAAGGTGGCTATCGAAAATGACAGTAACTGCGCTGCTTTGGCTGAAATGCAGCTGGGCGCCGGGAAAAATTGCTCGGACTTTTGCATGATTACCTTAGGTACAGGAATCGGAGGAGCGATCATTCATAATCGGGAGCTATTCAGGGGAAGCAATTATAAAGCGGGCGAATTTGGCTTTACAAAAATCGGGCGGGAATACTCGAAGGAGGGTTACCGTTATAAAGCAGCCTCGGCAACCTCCTCCCTGGTTGCAAGGGTCTGCACTGTGCTTGGGAAGAATGTGGATGGAAACTATGTGTTTGATCATCTAAAAGAGGAGTTGATTCGAAAGGTTTATTCGGAATGGCTTGAGGATCTTGCGATGGTGGTCGGTAATATTGCTGTCAGTTTCGATCCGGAGAAGGTTCTGATTGGCGGAGGCATCAGCACAAGGGCGGAGTTTATCAGTGAGCTGAGAACAAAAGTATATCAAACCTTCGTGCATTTGGAGGAATATACGGCAATTGAAGCCTGCAGCCTGGGGAACCATGCCGGTAAAATCGGAGCATTAATTAATTACTTTAAGCAACATGGCACTATATAGATCAATGCAGTTAAGCGAGCAGGAAAGGGTGAGTGAAGTATGAGCACAGGAATTAAAATCGTCACGATAGGAGGCGGCTCCAGCTATACACCGGAATTGGTGGAAGGCTTTATCAAGAGATACGATAAGCTGCCGGTCCGTGAATTATGGCTGGTTGATATTGAAGAGGGAAAGCAAAAGCTTGAGATCGTAGGCAAGCTTGCAAAGCGGATGGTGGAAAATGCGGGGATACCCATGAAGATCTATACGACGTTAAATCGCAGAGAAGCGCTGAAGGATGCGGATTTTGTTACAACACAGCTCCGGGTTGGATTATTGGATGCCAGAATTAAGGATGAGAGAATTCCCTTAAGTCATGGAATGCTGGGGCAGGAGACAAACGGAGCAGGCGGATTATTCAAAGGAATGAGGACCATTCCGGTAATCCTTGAGCTCTGCAAGGATATGGACGAGCTCTGCAAGGATGCATGGTTGATTAATTTTACGAATCCGGTGGGGATGATAATGGAGGCAATTAACCGTTACACAAATCGGACAAAAGCCATTGGGTTATGCAATGTTCCCATCGGTATGCAGAAGGCAATCGCGAAGCAGCTGAACCGCCCCCAGGAAGAGGTCTATATTACCTTTGGGGGATTAAACCATATGGTATTTGTCACCGGAGTATATGTGGACGGAAAGAATGTGACCAAGGAGGTAATCGATGGCTGGGGGAATCAAACGGTAAAGAATATTACGGGAATAGAGTGGAATGCCGGCTTTATCAGGCAGCTTGGCGTCATCCCCTGCTCCTATCACAGATATTATTATATGGCAAAGGAATATCTTGAGGAAGCCATTGAGCATTACAAGCAGAACGGAACCAGAGCGGAAAAGGTGAAGAAAATCGAAGCGGAGCTTTTTGCTCTGTATCAGGATGAGAAGCTGAAGGAAAAGCCGAAGCAGCTGGAAGAAAGAGGCGGAGCTTATTACAGCGACGCAGCCTGCAATCTCATCAGCTCCATCTATAATGATACCGGAGATATACAGGTGGTGAATACCGTCAACTGCGGTGTGCTGAATGAATTAGAATACAATGAGGTTGCTGAGATGAACTGCATGATCACCAGGAACGGACCGATACCGGTTGCGGTAGGTAAGCTTCCCAAGGCGGTTAACGGCCTCCTCCAGCAGATTAAATCCTTTGAGCTGGCAGCCTGTGAAGCGGCGGTGACCGGAGAGTATGACAAGGCCCTGACGGCTATGATGATCAACCCCCTGGTGGCTTCCCAAAGCCATGCGGTTGAGGTGCTGGATGAATTGCTGGAGGCCCATAAAGCATATCTGCCTCAGTTTTTTAATAAGAAATAGCGAAAACCTGTCATGGGCTGCTGCAAAATCATTTACCTGCAGCAGTCCGTTTATTGTCCCCGGCCATACGTGGTTTCGTGCTGCAACAATACATCCTGTCCGGAAAAAACGGCACCGATTGGATGAAACATGTCTTGAAGGATAGATTTGGTCATGCTAAAATATTCTTTAATAGATTGTATAAATTCCGGTCTATAAGTTATTCATCATAAATAGCGGGGGAGTGTGGGAAGGATGAGAAATAAGGAAAATAAGTATCCTATACAGATTGGAAAGAAGGAATTATTAGAACTGCTTGCCGTACTTATTTTGGGCCTGTCCTTTCTGATTTACGGAAATCATATTTCCTATACCTACGCACAGGGGAAGGGCGAGAAGGTAACTATATTATTTACCCATGATCTCCATGATAATTTACTTCCCTTTCGGACCGCAGAAGAAGATGAGGTTGTGAAGATGGGTGGTTATGCCGGATTGATGACTGCCATCGATGCCTGGAGGGAGAAAGAACCGGAGGCCTTGCTGGTGGAGGGCGGTGACTTTTCCATGGGAACTCCCTTTCAGACAATATTTGAAAGTGATGCACCTGAGCTTCGGCTTCTGGGTGCAATGGGATATGATGTAACTACGCTGGGCAACCATGAATTTGATTATCGGCCCGCCGGTCTGTCAGCAAGCTTAAGATCTGCAGTTGCCAGTAAGGAAAAGCTGCCGGTAATGGTACAATCCAATATCGAATTTCCGGTGGATGAAGCCGGTAATATGACAGATACGGTTAAGGAATTAAAAGAAGCTCTGGAGGCATATGGTGCCTACGATTATACAGTGATGGAACGGGGCGGCGTAAAGATCGGTATCTTCGGGCTGATGGGCGAAGAAGCAGAAAGCATGGCTCCTATGTCAGAGGTTACCTTTGGAGATATGGTCACGCAGGCGAAGAGAGTAGTTAAGATATTAAAGGAACAAGAGAAGGTTGACTTCCTCCTCTGTCTGTCACATTCCGGTACCAATCCGGATGCCGGGAAATCGGAAGATGAGTTGCTGGCGAAGGAAGTTCCGGAGATTAATATGATTGTCAGCGGACACACGCATACCACGCTGAAGGAGCCTATTCTTGCCGGAAATACCGTGATTGGCTCAGCAGGCAGCTACGGCAGGTACCTGGGTGCCGTAACTATGAACCTGAATTCCTCGGGAGTTTGGGAGCTTGGAAGCTATGAACTGGTGCCTGTTGACGAAAGTTTGCCGCAAGAGCAGGCCATCGCCGGAAAGATTTCAGAATACAAAGCAATCGTTCAGTCGAAGTATTTTGATAAGTTTGGTATGTCCTTTGATGAGGTGGTGGCGACCTCGGATATCAGATTCCAGACACCGGAGGAGCTTTCCACCATACATGGAGAAGCAACCATCGGCAACCTGATTAGTGATTCCTACCTATATGCCGTAAAGGAAGCGGAGCAGGAGAATTATGAACCGATTGCGGCAGCAATCGTACCCTGTGGTACCATCCGGGGAACGATATTTCCGGGAGAGGTTACGGCAGCGGATGCCTTTGGTATCAGCTCCCTTGGGATCGGAGCCGACGGTATGCCGGGGTATCCCTTAATCTCTGTCTATATTACGGGGAAAGAACTAAAAACAGTCTGTGAAGTGGATGCTTCCATCACACCGATTATGGACGAAGCACAGTTATATCTTTCAGGAGTGAATTTTACGTTTAACCCCCATCGTCTGATCTTTAATAAAGTAACCGACATTAAGCTTGCCGGTGAGGATGGGTCACTCACGGAGATAGATGATACAAAGCTATACCGGGTAGTATGTAATCTATATTCAGCCCAAATGCTATCCATTGTAGGAGATAAATCTTACGGTCTGATGTCCCTGGTACCAAAGGATTCCCAGGGAAATGCAATCACAAATTATGAGGATTATATTATCTATGATACATCTGGCGGGGAAAAGAAGGAATTAAAGGAATGGTATGCGGTAGTTCGATATCTTCAGTCCTTTGATAAGGCAAAGGGGATACCGCGCATACCGGCTTATTACGGGGTAACCCAGGGCAGAAAAAATATTGATGAGAGCACTGATCTTGTGTCCATGCTTGGCAATCTCAACAGAATAGGAAGCACGGTATATATCATCGTTGCCGTATTGGCCCTGGTGCTTGTAATATTCGTCTATCGGGTGAGCACTCATAAGAAAAGAAAGAAAACCAGAAGAGGATCCAGAAGGAAAAGAAAATAAGAATACCTGCGAAAGGTGAAATAAATGAAGGATACGATAATCAATTGCCGGCTGGGCTGTGGTGCCTGCTGCATTGCACCCTCCATCTCTTCGGCAATTCCCGGAATGCCGGAAGGGAAGCCGGCAGGGGTACGCTGTGTGCAGCTTACAGAGGATAATCGATGCAAAATCTTTGGTTCTCCCCTGCGGCCTCAGGTATGCAGCAGCTTAAGACCGTCCGAAGAGATGTGCCGGGACAGCAATGAGAAAGCCATGAGCTATTTAACCAGATTGGAAGAAGAGACGTCATAGATGAGTTCTATGACGTCTCTTCTTTATTTTTTAAATAGTTTTATAATTTCATTCTCCGGTAACGGTTTACTGAATAAGAACCCTTGAATCTTATCACAATCATGCTCCATAAGATATTCCAGCTGTTCCTGTTTCTCCACGCCTTCCGCGATGACACACATGCCCATACTCTTACCGATGGTGATTATGTGCTGGGTCAGATTGCTGGTGTTCTTACTGCAGATATGGTCGATGAAGGATTTGTCCACCTTCAGGGTTGTAATGGGCAGCTGCCTTAAATAATTCAAGGAGGAATATCCCTTTCCGAAATCGTCCAATGCAATTCGGATATCTCTTGCATGTAACCGCTTCAGACCAGGTCTGATACTTTCAAAGGATTCCATCAGTATGGATTCTGTAATCTCAAGCTCAAGACTTTTCGGGCTTAACTGGCATTCCTTTAAGGAGGATTCAACAATATCACAGAAGTCCGGCTGCAAAAGCTGAAGAATGGAGATGTTTACAGATGCCGTCAGATTTTCTAAGCCCATGTCTTTTAATTTCTTTAAGAAACGACATGCATTTTTTATTACCCAGGTTCCAATCGGAAGAATATATCTGGTATCCTCGGCTACCTCAATGAATTTCACCGGTGATACCTCGCCCAGTTCCGGGCTATGCCAGCGAAGCAGGGCTTCAAACCCCGTGATTTGATTGGACTTAAGATCCAGCTGGGGTTGGTAATAGACTTCAAATTCATTGTTATCCAGTGCGTTTTGTAAATGCTTTTCGATACTCATACGCTCTGTGAAGACTTCGTTCATGAAATTGTCATACAGGATATAGTTCTTTCTTCCGGCTTCCTTGGCACGGTACATAGCGATATCAGAATACCGTAAAAGCTGCTCCAGATCCTTGCCATGCTCCGGATAGAGTGCAATACCGATGCTGAGGCTGATATTAAGCGTACTCTCTAAAACATTGAATTCATCAGAGAACTTTGCCATAATTTCTCTTGCGGCATTCTCCACTTCCTCCATAGAATGATATTTCTCCAGCATCATAATAAATTCATCGCCGCTCAGACGATAAAGGGAGCGGTTATCATCCGAGATAGAGGACAGCCGTTCGCTGACTTTAATGATCAATTGATCTCCAAAGGCATGGCCCATAGCATCATTTACGTTTTTAAAATTATCAATATCGATAAACAGCAGTGCAGCCTTACCATTTTCCGGAGTAAAGACGTGCCGTGCCCGGTCGTACAAGGACAGTTTGTTGAGAAGACCGGTGAGGGAGTCATGATACGCCAGGTAGGTTAGTTTATCCTCCCCCAGCCGGATTTTTTCGTTGATCAGCAGCATCTCATCGTACTGCTGTCTCATTTCCTCGTCCGAGGCAGCTAATTCCTCATAAAGCTGTGTCAGCTCCTCATTGCTTTCCGACAGGTTTTTCTTCATACGTGCGATTTTTCTCAGGTAGGCCAGCAGGATAAGCAGGAAGGCGATTAATACAGCAAAGGCAGAAATGACACTGATGACTAAAGTCTGATATGTTTCAAAAAAGGAAAACGGCTTGTTGATTATTCTGGCATCCTTTGGAAGTACATCCGGATCAATATGAAACCGTGTCAATTGCAGATAATCAAATACAACGCGATAGGAGCCTTCGGTAATCACCGGAATATCGGAGGGATCTTCGCCGCTCAGGATTCGAAGGGCCAGATCGGCTGCATATTCACCCTGCAGCTGACCGCTCAGTAAGGCTCCGCCAATGATGCCCTTATTCAGTCCGAAATCATAAAGATGGTATACAGGAACAGTGCTGGCTTCACTGATACTTCGATTGACGTAATCCATTTCAAATATATTATTATTGGCATCTCTGTAGTAGGTAGTAATTAAGACAATGCTGTCCCGCTTTAATTTATGCACGGTATCAAGGAGATCCGTGAATGCCAGTCTATTGCAGGAGATTATATTTAACTGGGGAGCGATGTCTTTTATTTGTTTGATTGCCAGATTCCCTGTGGAGAGACCGCTTTCCGTATTATCATAAAGGAGATAGACATTCTTCAGGTCAGGGTTGACTTGAAGTGCAAGCTGAATGGTGGCGGTAGGATCAACCACTTCCGTGACACCGGTAACCCGGTCGGCCCCCTCGGTAATGGTTTTAATACCGGCTTGATTAATACCGCAGAACACAACAGGAGCATCCTTGAACAAGTCCTTCCGGTTATTCAGGGCAAATTCCAGTGCCGCATCATCCGTGGCGATTATGATATCTATCTTTGTAGTTTGATATTTATATTTATAATAATCGTAAAGATACTCCAAATTTTCCTGGCTCGGATGGTTTTTCCAGTCCATATATTCTACCTGGATTGAGATATTATTACCGCTTTCCAGCAGGCTGTTGATAATCCCCTGTGTCTCCTCCCCGGTCCAGGTAAAGCCCTGATGATAGGAGTTAATTATCAGGATATTCTTGATCTCATTATTCACGGCAGCAGAAGCATCTTTGGAATTTACTCGATTATAGGGAAGGGTAATACAGCATAAAACAATGAGCAGCAATAAGATAATCTTCCTTGGCATAGACAGGGGCCCTCCTTTGTATTAGACAATATTCATCAAATAATGAGATATATTTACATCATAATACAATATTATAAGGCATAAACCATATTATGCCAAGTCATCTTCTGGAATAATTTTATAAAAGTTGAAAAGCCGGAGAACTGGCAAGCAGTCCTCCGGCTGAAATGATAAAACTTATGATTTCTATTGATTATTTCAAATATCTTGCGAGTCGTTTCTCAAAATCTGACTGGGATACTTCAAGCTGTTCAAAGACCTGTTCCGAAATGGCTGGAAGGTTTTCAGCGCCTAGCGCCCTCCAGGCATAATGCTGCGCGATGTGAACGGCAGAAACCAGCTCACTGTTAACAATACCGGGATCTCCGGGCCTGTGATGATATAATGCAACCTCATACATGGGGAAGGGCAGATCCCAGGTTTCCAGAAAATGTCCTCCGGCTTCCTGATGACTGATCATATAGTCGCCCAGTTCCAGAAAATACTCGTCGGCCGATTGGCCTGAAGCTGTATAGGCACCGCTTTTCTGCAGGTTTTTGATTAACAGGATTAATCCGATATTATGCATCAGACCAGCGAACATTGCTGCTTCCGGAGGTTGCTTATGAAGGAAGGTTTCATAAAAGAAGAGGAAGATCCGGTTGGTCAGATAAGCCTGCTGATACAGCAAACCCGGTTCAAAGCCTTCTGCTTTGGCTTCCTCCAGGGTTCGCATAATACATGCCCAATGCATAAAGCTCTTCAGGTTATGCAGACCGATATAGCTGGCGGCCTTATGAATGCTCTTCGGCATAACCCCATAAACAGCGGAGTTCACCACTTCAAGCAAAAGAGCGGAGATCTCTGGTTCCTGCTCCAATTCCTTCACAAAGCCGTCCAGATCCTCAGTCTCGATGAGTGAAATCAGTTTCCGGCAATTCTCAGGGATATCAAAGGAACAGCAGTTGTCTTCAATCAGCTTCATCAGGCCATCGGAATTAAGAACAACCTCATCACTAAAAAGCTTATCTACGTTTTGCAATAGCTCATTGTTATTCCAGGGTTTAAAAACATACAGCTTAGCCACATTATGGAGAAGGGCGCGGAACATGGGTTTTTCTTCCGCATAGCCGCTGAGTATAATTCGGATAATCTTCGGATATTTTTCTTTTATAACACTTAAAAGCTTGTATCCGTCAAGAACCGGCATATGCATATCGCTGATTACCATATCAATATGATTAGCCTCGATCAGGCTTAAAGCATCCATGCCGCTTTCAGCAGTGAAAATCTCATAATCCGTCTCCGGAAACATTCTTGATAAAGCCATAAGAACTTCTGATTCATCATCAACTAACAGAATTTTTTTCATACCTCATCATCCTTTCATTTTGTGAAATTATAGTCTTTCTTATGAAAAACTGAATAGTAGCGTTAACGCGCTGTTTTATCCTAAGTTCACATAAAGTCTATTCGGAGTCAAGGCATTCAAATGCTTTCTGCCAACGTTTTATTAGTATAACATTTTTTGTAAGTTTTATCAACTGACTATGTACATTTTGGCATAAAATGGTGTAAATTTTTTCTATCTACTGTGACAATGTTACATAAGCCGCACTTAAAATCGGTTATGATAATGCCATATCATCATAAAACCGGAGGAAAGTAAATATGAGTAAGAAAATAATTATCGTCGGCGGTGTTGCAGGAGGTGCTTCCGCGGCTGCAAGGCTGAGAAGACTGGAGGAAGAAGCCCAGATTATTATGCTTGAGAGAGATGAATATATTTCCTATGCCAATTGCGGGCTGCCGTATTACATCGGTGAGAGCATCAGGGACAGGGACAGACTGCTGGTACAGACACCGGAAGCAATGAAGGCCAGATTTAATATTGATGTCCGCACGAACAGTGAGGTGGTCAAGATTGACCCGGTGAAGAAGACGGTTTCGGTAAACAGCCGCTTCAAAGGGAGTTATGAAGAAAGCTATGACTATCTGATATTGTCGCCGGGTGCAAGGGCAATCCGTCCGAATATTCCGGGAATCAATCATAAAAGAATATTTACCCTGAGGGGGATTCCCGATACGGACCATATCAAAGCAGTTGTTGACCGGGAAGGAACAAAGGAAGCGGTTGTGATCGGCGGTGGCTTTGTGGGCGTTGAAATGGCGGAGAATCTGAGAGAAAGAGGCTTAAGGGTAACGCTTGTAGAAGCCGCAGATCAGATACTGGCGCCGCTGGATAAGGATATGTCCGTTCTTTGTGAGAAAGAATTGTCGGACCATGGTATTTGTCTGATTTTAAAGGATGGTGTAAAGGAATTTGCCGAGGCAGGAGCTAAGGTTGAGGTTTTACTAAATAGCGGAACCAAGCTTACGGCGGATATGGTTCTTCTTGCGATTGGCGTTGTTCCTGATACGGCATTTCTTAAAGATAGCGGTCTAAGCTTCGGACCGAGGGGGCATATCGTGGTGAACGAAAGGCTGCAGACCAATCTGGAGAGTATCTATGCAGTTGGAGATGCAATCGAGGTTGTTGATTATGTAACGAAGCAAAAGACGGCAATTCCTCTTGCGGGACCCGCTAATAAGCAGGGGAGAATTGCCGCAGATAATATTGCAGGGTTGAATACAAGCTTTAAAGGCTCCCAGGGGACTTTCATCCTGAAGGTCTTCGGACTTACGGCAGCAGGCACCGGTGCCAATGAGAAGACCTTGCAGAAAGCGGATATTTCTTATAAGACGATTACAATACATCCCGTATCCCATGCCTCGTATTATCCCGGTGCCGCGCCGATGACACTGAAGCTGATATTTAATGATACGGGGAAGATACTTGGTGCCCAGGGAGCAGGCTATGACGGTGTCGATAAAAGAATAGATGTCATCGCCTCGGTAATTCGTTTGAACGGTACGGTTGCAGATCTGACAGAGCTGGAGTTGGCATATGCGCCGCCCTATGCTTCCGCGAAGGATCCTGTCAATATGGCCGGCTTTGTCGCTTTAAATGTTTTGGAAGGAAGAAGCCATGCGGCAGGCTGGGAAGAGATTGAGGAAATGGATAAAGAGGATTATGTCCTGGTGGATGTCCGCACCGAGATGGAATATCATAACGGGCATATACCCGGCGCAATTAATATTCCGGTGGACAGCTTACGGGACCGGCTGTCAGAGTTGGATCAAAATAAGACCATCGTGGAATATTGTATGGTCGGCTTACGCGGTTATATCGCTGACTGCATTCTTAGCCAAAATGGATTTAAAGTACGAAATGTTACCGGCGGTTATAAATCTATTACAGCCATGAACTATGCTTCGGAAGGGGTACAGGAAATTGAATCAGGCCAGGTTAGAGCGGCATCCATCCTGGAGGTCGATCCGGATACACAGAGGGCTAAGCCTGTTACGGAACATTCCGGTGAGTTTGATCAGGCACTGGATGCCGGAGGCTTATGCTGTCCCGGGCCATTACTGAAGGTGGGCAGCTTCATGGAAGATATGAAGGAAGGACAGATACTTAAGGTAGCGGCTACCGATCCGGGCTTTTTTGAGGATATTCGTGCCTGGTGCAGAAGAACAAATAATGAGCTGCTGGACCTTGTAAGGGAGGGCAGTAATATCACAGCATATATCAAAAAGAACAGGAAGAAGGAAAAGGTAAATTTCGCAGAGCTTGAGGCGCCTGAAAATAATAAAACCCTTGTTGTGTTCAGCGGCGACCTGGATAAGGCAATTGCTTCCTTCATCATCGCGAACGGTGCGGCTTCTATGGGCAGAAAGGTTACAATGTTTTTTACCTTCTGGGGCCTGAATATTCTTCGTAAGCCTGAAAAAGTAAAGGTGAAGAAAGGTTTGATTGATAAAATGTTCGGCTTTATGATGCCGCGGGGCAGTAAGAAGCTGAAGCTTTCCAATATGAATATGATGGGCATGGGTGCAAAGATGATCCGGTCTGTGATGAAGAATAAAAGGGTATCTTCCCTGGAGGAATTAATTCAGCTGGCGATGGAGAGCGGTATCGAGATCGTAGCCTGCCAGATGTCGATGGATGTTATGGGCTTAAAAGCGGAGGAATTGATTGACGGAGTAAAAATCGGAGGTGTTGGCTATTATTTGGGAGAGGCAGAAGAAGCGAATATGAATTTGTTCATATAAAATAATAATTTAGGGCGACAAAGGGACGGAAACAGTTGTAACAACAGGAAGGGTCTGTGGGAAAGCTGTTGACAGGATCTATCGTACTAAGCAAAAATCAAGGCTGATATAAAATGCAATTCAGGTGATCTAAGAGCTGCGGGCCGGCGCTTTATGGACTCCTGTCCAAAGCGCCTGAAAGTGCCGTCCTTGGCACTTTCTCCCTTAGATATCGCGCATTTTATATCAGCCTTGCTTTATACTAAGTACGATCACGATCCTGTCAAATGCTTTCCCACAGACCCTTCCTGTTGTTACACCTGTCTCCTGATTTTGGCTGGCTTAATATAAATATTAGTTACTTGCTTTTCTCCTCTAAATACCTATGCTGATTTTAATCAAAAACCCTTGATCTTTACCTCTTTATAAATTCCAGTCCTTCCCCTGCTTCCCGTTCCTTAGTTAACCCAAATTATTATTTATGCTAGATTGTAACAGGGCATAATGGTATAATGTGTTTCATATGATAAATGCATGTTTCATTATTTAAAACGAATAGAATTTAGCAGATTGTCAGGGAGAAGCTATGAGAAAGAGTACTTTTTCTGGATTGAAGAAAGCAATCGCAGTAATCTTAATTCCAACGCTGTTTATCCTACCGGCCAGGGCTTTCGGGGAGGTATCGTCAATTCAGGATACTCAGGGGAAGCTGGAGAATATCAGCGAAGAGGAGATGAAGGTCTTGAATGAGCTTTTTGTCATCAGCCAGCAGCTGGAGATACAGGAGCAGGAGAGGCTTAAGATCAGCGAAGATATAAAGGAGCAGGAACAGCAATATAAGCAGCTGGTGAAGGAACTGGATAAAAAGCAGAAGGATTATGAGGATAAGCTTGAGGTTTTGAGCCAGGTGCTTCGGTATTACCAACGCGGCGGACCGGCTACTTATCTTGAGATATTGTTAAGTGCGGACAGTTTATCCTCGTTTTTAAAAAGCTTGAATGTAATAAAGGATATCACCCATAATGTCGGTGACCTTTTAGATACTGTAAAACAGGAAAAAGCGGCATTACAGGAGCAGGTATCACAGGTGGAGGAACAAACAAGGCTTCTGGAAGAAAAAGAGAAGGAATTACAGGATAATATACATAAAAATGAGCTGCTGAAGCAGCAGAAGGACGAGTACCTGGCTTCCTTGAAGACGGAACGTTCCCATTATGAAGAGCAGTTATCAATGCTTGAAACCATGTGGGGAGACAATAAGAAGATGTTCTCGGGTATTGTTGAAGAAGCGAACCGGATGATTAGCGAGGGTTACATCTCAACCGATGATATGAAGCTGCAGATCGGATTATTCGGTGTCAAAGGCGCCTTGGAGGAAGAGACCTTTAATTCGATTTTGAAAAAGAATTCAAAGCTTCCCGAGATTATTTTTCATTTTCATGAGGAGGAAATTGTAATTGAGATACCTGAGAATCACTTGGTTCTCAGCGGAAATTTTACCGTCTCGGGAACAACTGCGATACAATTTGAGGTAGAAGCGGGAAGCTTTTATGAGATACCGCTGGAGAAGGGATCCATAGAGGAATTATTTGAAAATGGACCTATCGTGATAGACTTTGCGGACTTTACCGAAAGTATTATGAATATGAGCTTTACTCTGCAGCAGGTTCAAAGCACGGAGGGTGAGCTGACCTTTGACATAGGCTTAAGCTGGTAGGATAGAAGGAGGAACGGACATGATAGAGGCGAAGGAAGTAACTTTAACCTATGCGGACGGAACGCAGGCATTGAAGAACGTCAACTTTACGATTAAACCGGGTGAGCTTGTATTTATTACGGGTCCCAGCGGTTCTGGCAAAACCAGCCTGCTGAAACTGATGATCGGAACAGAAGTTCCAACAGAAGGAAAGCTTATGGTGCTTGGACAGGAGATGTCGGATGGCAAGAAGCCTTTGCAGTCGGCAAACGTACGCAGGCTTCGCAGGCAGATCGGGCCGGTATTTCAGGAATTTAAACTGATCAAGGGAAGAACGGCACTGGAAAATGTTATGATGGGGATGCGTTTTCTTGGGATGACCTCCAGAAAAATAAAGACAGAGGCAGAGTCGGCATTAAAACGGGTCGGTCTGGAGCACAAGCTGCTTGCAAGAGTGGAAAACCTGTCCTGGGGCGAAGCACAGCGGGTAGCCATCGCAAGAGCTGTTGCCAGAAAGCCTGCGCTCATTCTGGCGGATGAGCCGACGGGTAACCTGGATCATGAGAATGCATTGAATATATTGAAAATTCTGACTTCTTTTAAAGATAACAACACAGCGGTGGTTATTACCACCCACGCCACACATTTAATTGAAGAATATAAAAATGCTACCTTTATCCGTGTTTATAACGGATATACGACCGTAGAAAAACGAGCGGAGGTAGAACAGTGAAGACAGCATTTTATAATATAGGCTATTATTTTATGGAGGCGGTCCGTTCCGTCAGGTTTGGACTGGTATCCAATCTCTTTTCCGTTGTTGGTACCGGATTAATATTATTCCTGCTGGGAATGGTACTTACAGGCTGGTCCGTGGGGGACGAACTGGTTCAGGCTCTGGAGCAGGAAGCGGAGATCAGTGCTTATTTTCCGGAAGGCACCGACATGACTCAGGCGCAGAAGCTGGCAGATAAGATATCGTCCATCAACGGCGTACTTTCCGTGAGTTATGTGGATGAATCACAGGCACATGAACGGATGGAGCGTATGCTTGGTGAAGAAGCCGGAATTCTGGAGTTGTTCGAGGAAAATCCTTTTGAAGCATTTTTGGAGATCCATATTAATCTGGATCAGATGGATCAGGTGTTATATAATATAAAGAAGCTTGACCAGATTGAATATGTCAGGGATAACCGCAGTATACTTGAGCAGCTGAAAAATATTACGCAGGGCTTAAGGCTGGCAGGTATCCTGGTTATGACGGCAGTTAGTGTTACTACGTTAATCATTATCTCGCATATGATCCGGCAGGGGATTTATAATAACAGAGAACAAATCAAGACACTCAGGCTGTTAGGGGCGCCAAACGGATTCATTGGATTTCCCTTTTTTCTTGCGGGGACAATCCTCACCTTATGCGGTGGCTTACTGGCAATCCTCTTTACTGTTCTGGTGATCGGCGGAGGCTACAGCCAGTTTGGAAATATGATTCCCTTCCTGCCGCTCCCGGATCAGGCAAGCTTACGAACAAAGGTAAGCTTGATCCTATTGGGGATTAGCCTGGGGCTCGGAATATTGGGCAGCTTGTTTGGATTATCATCGATTAAGGAGGAAGGACAATGATAAGTTTTACCAATGATTACAGTGAGGGTGCACATCCGCGTATACTGGAACTGATGATGAAGTCAAATCTGGAGCAGAATGCCGGTTATGGGATGGATGAGCACAGCAAAAGAGCAAAATTGTATATCAAGAAGCATTTGGAGCGTGGGGATGTGGATATTCATTTTATTCCGGCGGGGACACAGACCAATCTGCTGGTGGTATCCTCCTTTCTCAGGCCGCATCAGTGTGTGATTGCGGCAGATACGGGACATGTGAATGTCCATGAGACCGGAGCAATCGAGGCAACCGGGCATAAGGTACTTACCATACCCGGCAGGGATGGCAAGCTTACACCGGAGTTAATCGGACAGCTTCTGTATGCACATACGGATGAGCATATGGTACAGCCTAAGATGGTATATCTGTCTGACAGCACGGAGCTTGGAACCATCTATTCGAAAGCGGAGCTGTCTGCCATTCATCAGTTTTGCCGGGAAAATGGTCTGCTATTATTCCTGGATGGGGCCAGATTAGGCTCGGCGCTCACCTGTAAGAGCAATGACCTGAGTCTGAAGGATCTGCCGGGACTTGTGGATGCTTTCTATATCGGCGGTACAAAGAACGGCGCTTTACTTGGGGAAGCACTGGTGATTTGTAAAGAAGAGTTAAAAGAGGATTTCAGGTACCTGATCAAGCAGCGGGGAGCCATGATGGCGAAGGGCTTTGTGGTTGGGATGCAATTTGAGGCATTATTTGAGGACCGGCTGTTCTTTGACCTGGCAAGTCATGCAAACAATATGGCCAGGCGGATTGCAGAGGCATTTGGGAAGCTGGGCTATTCCTTTTACGCACCCTGCTGTTCCAATCAGCTCTTTCCGATTCTACCGAAGGATGTGATGGAGCGCTTGTCGGAGAAATTCATCTTTCAGGTGCAGGCCAAGGTGGACGACAATCATACGGCGGTTCGCTTTGTGACCTCCTGGGCCACAACAGAAAGCAATGTTGACGCATTAATCGAGGCGCTGCAGCAGGAGACAACCGTCTGAATATAGGAATATTGATCATAACAATATAAAAGGAGGGGTAATATGCTTACTCGTAAAAATAGTAAAAACGGTGATCAGCTGTCCATCCTGGGATTTGGATGCATGCGTTTTCCTACGAAGACCGGAGGAATCGATGAGGCAAGATCAATTACAATGATCCGGACCGCCATTGATCAGGGAATGAATTATTTTGATACGGCATATTTCTATCATGCCGGTAAGAGCGAAACACTGCTTGGTGATGCCTTATCAGGCGGTTACAGAGAGAAAGTTAAGATTGCGACGAAGCTGCCTCCTTTTATGGTAAATAAGCTTGAGGGAGCAAAGAAAATCTTTGAGACACAGTGCGGAAGGCTGAAGACAGATGATATCGATTATTATCTGCTTCATATGCTTACGGATAAGTCAACCCTTGACCGTATGAAAGCGATTGGTGTCATGGACTGGCTGGAGCAGCTTAAGAAAGAGGGTAAAATTAAAAATATCGGTTTCTCCTTCCATGGGGGCAGAGCCGAGTTTGAGAAGATAGTTACCTCTTATCCCTGGGACTTCTGTCAGATTCAATATAATTATATGGATGAGAACAATCAGGCTACAAAGGCCGGTTTACAGCTCGCCGGTTCCTTAGGGATACCTGTGATAGTCATGGAACCGCTGCGCGGAGGGAAGCTGGTGAATCATCTTCCGGAGGATGTGGTAAAGGAGTTTCACAAAGCCAATCCTGAGAGAACACCGGCTGAATGGGCGCTTCGCTGGATCTGGAACCATCCGGAGGTAACGGTGATACTGTCCGGAATGAGTGATGAAGCACAAATGGCTGAGAATTTTGCCATTGCGGCCGACGCGAGAGAGAACTCTCTGACGGAGGAGGAATTGGCTGTATTTGACCGTGTAAAAAAGATTATGCTGGAGCGGACGAAGGTACCCTGCACCGGATGTGCATATTGCATGCCCTGCCCTTCCGGAGTGGATATTCCGGGATGCTTTGCTGCCTATAACGAGAAATATCTGCTTAATGTCAAGGGCAGCCGTATGAAATATATGCAGACGCTTGGTGCGATATCAAAAAAGCCAAGCTATGCCTCCCGCTGTACAGAGTGCGGTAAATGTGAGCTGCATTGCCCGCAGAACATACGGATCCGGTCAGAGCTGAAAACAGTTAAAAAAGAAATGGAAGGCATACTGTTTAAACCTGTGGTTGGCGTTGCCCGTCGAATTTTAAAGTTAAATTAGTCAATTTGTATTATTATGGAACATCATACATAAATTTTACTTGGTTTTTTTACCATTAATGTTATAATGGAAAGGCAAGACCTGAGATTCGTGATATAAGGCTGCACCAATAGAGAAAATTCGGAAAGGTTGAGTGAATAATTATGAAGAATACTCAGATCAATCCATTTATTAGGAAGAACATAAGAAAACCACTGGATCATAGCAATTATCTGGAATGGATTACAGATGGCAGTATTGAGAATTATAGTAAGCTGAGCGTTGGAATCAAATCCTTGGAGGATCTTGTTAAATTAGCGATTGATTTACATACAAGAGTTATTCATGATGCCAAGCTGGGAAAATATTTTGTTCTGACAGAAAATATGACCTATATCCACGACCCGAGAGTCAGGGATACCATGCTTGATAAACCGCAGCTGGGAAAAATACTGGTTGAGCGCGGATTGTTACAGCCTCAGGAGCTGGAAACAGGATTATATTATCAGAAGCGGATTGGTTGCAGGCTTGGAGACAGCTTAATCGCTTTAGGATTTATCGATGAAACCATCCTTTATAGTACACTGGCTGCACAGCAGAATATCTCCTATTATGAATTGCAGGCAGATAAGCAGATTACCGATATAAGCTGGCTGACGATGATGAGTATTAATAAAGCCAGAGCTTTGCAGGCGTTACCGCTGGGATACCGTGCGGATGGAAAGATGATTGTTGCCTGCGGCGATTCCTCCAATAACGGTATTATTCTGGCACTGAAGGAAGCACTGGGTCTTAATATTGATATCGTAGCTGCCAGACCTTCACAGATTTATGAGATATTACAGAAGCTTGAAAGGGAAGAAAAAGAAAAGAGTGCCTTTTCGCAGCTTCTTCGTGAGCATAAGGTTATGCCATATGAACGGTTAACGGAGGAAGAATGGTCCCATTTTACCGATGAATATTGTGAAGGCAGAATTGATACCATGCTCTTTATCAAGGCAAGCGGCTTTGTGAATCCCATTCAGCTGTCAAAAGCACCAAGCAAAGAGGTTGTCATTGGATGGTTAACCGGTCGCGGACTGATTAACGGGCAGATTGCCAATCTTGTTATCTCTCTGGAGAAGCTGGTGAGCAGGCAAAGTAAGAGCGACAGACAGCAGAAGAAGATGCCGGAATTGCTGGAGCTGCTTCAGGAAGCATATTATATTACAAAAAAGGATGCGGATTGGGTTCACTTGGAGCATCTGGATACCAATGTTTCTATCAGGCATCTGCTGGAATGCAATTATCTTGTGGCAACTGAGACTATTGCAAATGCGGAGCAGATATTGGACACACTGAAAAGTCTGATTAAACGGGCGAAGGTGTTTTAATATAGGAGAAGATAGATGCCTTTTATAATACCTATGTTATGTGTTCATTAGATCATAGGAAAGCTATCGTTGATACACATCTCGAAAATGAGATGTGTACTTTTTTTACGAATTCTAACCGGATAATTATACCTGAGTTTATTGTGTAAACAAAGTTGACAATCATTTCATGGTTAACTATCCTTTTATTCAGATACACTTTGTCAAAGGTCATGGCTGGTTCTGCTACGGGTTATGGCAGTAATGTATTGATTTGTAAAGTAGAAAAATATGGAGTACGGAAAATTTATATACTGGAAGGCAATCTGCTGCCTTATGAGGCCGGCAAGGTATATCAGGTTGAGGTATTGATGTAAGAATGAGGGAAACAGATATTCAGGTAATCTATGAAAAGGCTTGGGAAGTGACCGTTAAGAAGCGTGGGAAGAAATCAAGAAAATAGTAAGATGTGCCTATATTTGTCTTTCTATTTGAAATATTATGTGATAATATGAAAATTAATTTATATTACTAATATTATATTGAAATTCATACATAGGCGGGTACAATGACATGAACAGCAGGAAAAAACCCTTGTTAACAGAGGAATTACTTCATGAATTATCGGTATCGAAACATATTGAGGACTTTTTGGAAAGTCATGAGGAGGAGATCAAGGACATCGATTTACATTCCTATCTATATGAACTGTTAAGCATAGGCGGCTTCACCATCCCGATGATTATTGAAAAAGCCAGCATCAGCAGGTCATTGGCTTACCAGATCTTTAACGGACAGCGGACACCCAACAGAAATCTTCTGCTCAGAATTGCAATCGTATTGAAGCTTAACCTGCCTGATACCCAAAGAGTATTGCGAATTGCAAAAAAAGGAGAGCTTTATCCGAGGATTCAACGGGATGCCGCTATCATTTTCTGTATCCAGCATAATTATTCTCTGATTGACACCAATGAATTGCTGGAGAACCTTGGTGAAGCAATTTTATTAAAAGAAGATTGAGTAGCGGGGAAAAAGTACGCATATTGCAGACCAAATCAAACTTCCTAATTGATATACTTAGTCATGGAAATGAAGGTTTACCATGAGAAAAGTATATTGAGAAGGGAGTTTTTTTATGTCAGGTAAAAAAGGAAGGAAGTATTTGTATCGACTGCTCTCCATCGTTGTTTCTGTAGCATTATTCGTGACGCTATTGGCACCCGGGACTTATGTCAGTGCCGCAGCAGTCCCGGCATTTGCAAAAACGTCGCAGAGCATCCTTGCGGGGGACAGTTATACCATTGCAATTAAAAATAAAATTGCAGATGCAAAATACACCTGGAAGTCCAGTGATAAGAGTGTGGCAACCGTGACAAGCAAGGGTGTGGTGAAGGGTGTCGATAAAGGTACCGCAAGCATTAGCTGTACCATCCGGACTTCGAAGAAAACCTATACCCTGAAATGCAAGGTTACAGTAAGAAAGCCGGCAACAGAAGTAGCCATATCCAACAAAATTGATTACCTATTGGTTGGTGAAACCTATGATTTAAATCGCAGGTTTACACCGTCCGGTGCCAATGAAACGGTGACTTGGAGCAGCAGCGACAAATCAGTGATATCACCGGATAAGAACGGGCTTTTTCAGGCTTTGAAGAAGGGCGCGGCAACGATTACCGTTACCACCGCCAGTAAGAAGACAGATAGTGTAACAATTTATGTGGTGGAAGAAAAATCAAAGGTGATTACCAAGTCAAATGTAGTGAACGGTAGAGTTACCCTTGAGAAGAAGAGCTATGGAAATCTGATCATATCAAGCAGTGTCGGTAATGCTCAAATTAACCTGGATAATATCATGGTGGGCGGAACACTTACCATGGAATCAGGAGCTGCCTATACTGTAGTCACAAAGGACAGTACAATTAATAAGGTAGCAGCAGTCAATCAGATGGAGATAGCGAGCTTTGCGGAGGGTGATGATACAGAGAGCGAAACACTGACTCCGTCCATCGTGGCAGAAAGCGGTTCTCTTATCGTATCCATTGATTCGGAATGCAATATCAGCGTAAAACAGACAAACGGCGCAACCATACAAAGCTTTAGTGTGGTTACGAGTCAGGATGGCTCGATTTCAATTGCGCTGGAAGGCTTTAAGGGAAATCTGGTCATTGATTCTCAGGCAAAGTCCAATATACAGATCGCGACTACGGCTTGTGAGATTGCTTCCGCGACGGTTAGAAATGCGGCAGCAGGGCAGGCAATCTCTCTTACGGACACCAAAGCGGGAACAGAAGAAGCTTCCTCCATCCAAAGCGTAATCTTAGAAGCAAATGCGGCTCTTACGGTTGACGTTAAGGCAGAAGAGCTTAAGGTTGCCGGTGAGGTAAGCCAGGCAGGTGTTACCATATCACAGCCGGTAACCAAAGTAGTAAATGAAGGCAGCGGGACTTCACTGGTAATCAACAGCCGGATTCAGAATCTGACTGTCACCGGTGCAGGAAGCAATGTATCGCTGAACAGCGGAGCCGCAGTAAATACAGTTACTGCAACTGCCAATAATACAACAATCGTTACCGCAGAAGGCTCTGAGATTAAAAAAGTTGAAGCCCATGGTGATCATGTGTCCTTAGAGGGTAAAGGCAAAGTAATCGAAGCCGTGGTGACAGGAAATGATACCAGTATCGGAACAGCAGGTACCACCGTGCAGGTTGCGAAGGGTACCTCCAATATCACGGTTGGCGGTGTTGAGGTCAAGGAAGAGGATAAAATTGTGATTGCAAAGCCTACGCCGACCCCGGTTCCCTCTGCAACACCGAGGCCTACCGTGACACCTAAGCCCAGTACAACTCCGACCCCGTCAATAACACCATCTCCTTCACCGACACCGGCATTACCGCCTGTGGTTAATCCTCCTTCGGGCCCGGGGCCTTCGAATCCGGAACCTACGAATCAGGAGAAGCTGACAGCGTATAACCAAGTACTTGGGACATTACATAATGCAACCGCAGCTTGTCTGGCCAACAACAACCAGAACAATCAGACTGTGGTAAAGAATGCCCTGAACGCAGTGAAGAGTAGATTAATAACTTACGGCAACATTGATTCAGGGGTCACAGCCGTAGTCCTGAATGACAATTATATCAATGATTTTGCAGATTACTTCGAACATCTTGTTGTGAACGGCAGCGAGTACGGTTTGTTTATCAGACAGTATTATGACAGCAAGGCAGCAGGAACCGCAACACTGGACGAAGCAGTGAAATGTGCGAACAGAGCTTTGTTACTTGCAAACCGCATCAATACGGAAAAACCGGTAATGGAAGCTGATATCACCGCTTTATTCCAGTCCCTGAATGCGGCGCCGCAGGCATTCTATACGGCAATCAGCAAATTATATTCTGACTTCGGTGATCAGGTAAACTTTGAAGCAAAAGATGCTGCAACACTGCAACAGCTTGTGAAGACGAACCTGCTCCTGAATAAAGCGGTCCGTGAGAATTATAATTTGGGCAGCAATCGCAGACTTACCTTCCGGTCGGATATTCTGCTATTTAGTGAGATTAAATTGATCTGTTCAAAAGAGCAGGATTTATTCAAGAATAAGGACAATTATAAGGCTTTGGTTGACGCGGTATTAGCAAAGCTGCCGAAGATTACGATTTGGAAATGGTATAATGAAGCGGATGATACGATACGTTTTGACCATGTGGAATATGAGCCGTTGAATGCAGAGGGGGAAGCTGCTTTTATTCAGGCTGTTCAGGCAGTGTTTGATCATGTTGACTTATATTATTACTTTGGCAGTGATGTTGCAGATGAATTTATAGCTGATCCTGCCCTGGCTGAGTTTTTTGTGAATACCTTCAGCTGGATTATCGGTAATTTTGATTATCAGGAGGATAATATAATCGTAAGCTTCCATGATTATGTATATAATTATAATTCCCTGTCCTCAGTCGAACAAATTCAAGGTATTGCCGATGCACTGCATCATATTATATGGGCTACCTATAACAATCAGGATTGGAGCAATTGGTATCTTAAAGAGTATCAGACGAATGTTGATGCTGTCATAACCGCTGCTGCTGCAAATGATGCAGCTGCGCTATATAACAAGGTAACTGCACTTTATCAGAAGAAATTGGCCGAGGAAGGGATGAATGAGGAATGGGCTAATTATGCACAGCCTTCAGCCGATATGGATAAGGAACTGTTACTTCAGCTGGTGAAGCAGAAATTGCAGCCAGGCTCGGAGATTATTGATGATAAGCCTGCAAATTCAAACTTATATGCATACAAAGCTGCCGCTAAAAAAACCGGCAGACTATTGGATCAGGTAATCTATGAGCTGAAGGATATTGTAACAGTGTGCCAGGCAGCAAAGCTTGAACCGCTGGTTAAGAATTTTCTGGAGGAGCTGCCGGAAGGCCGATGGGATAATCCGGAGGATATTGAACATTCCAATATTGTTTTTGATATGCCGGAGGATTCAGCTGCATTGACTAATGCCCTTCAAGCAGTTTTTGACACAGCGAATTCACTTAAGATCATTGGTTCTGAGAAGAAGGATTTTATTGTTGATGAGAGCTATGCATATATCCTGGTGGATCGCTTCGCTAATCATATCCTGAGACATGAGGATTGGAATAACCCGGGAGGTTTAAGTACTTATTATACTGAATATTATAATAAGAATACCAGCGATCCGGCGAAAAGAGGTAAAGTATTATATAACTGTGTAGACGAGATAACCGGTATTACCTTTGATGCAGCGGGTTGGAACAATTGGTTTTTGAAGGAATATAAGGGATATGCAGATCAAATCGTAGATGCGGCAAAAAATAATAATGCAATTTTAGCTTATGACGCTCTTGTTGGTTTGTTTGAGAGGAGGCTTGCGGATGACGGTTCCCATGATGAGTGGGCACAGTATCAGCCGATACCGAATAGTAACGATGATACCGCAATCAAGGAATGTTATCTGCAGAATATCAAAAGATGGATTGCAGAGAATGATGGGTCGGTTATTTATCGATATGCTGCCGGTGAGGCAATCATCAATGCATATCTTGTGGATGGTGTAATGTATGACATGCGGGAAGCTTATCAGGAAGTTGTTACTGCAAATAATAACGTATCAAAATATAGGCCTTTGCTTGAGCAGGTGATCGACTCGGTATTAGCATATGATGAGACGCCGGATGGTGAACACAGCGACCTTGTATATCATGCTATATGCACAATATTTGAAGAAACTGCTTCTGATTTTGACAATAATGAGCTTCCGGGCTTAGTAATCAATAAGGACTATATCATTAGCTTTATTCATAGCCTGGACTGGAATATTCATAATAACAGCTTGTATGTTCAATACCAGGCGGAGCGTGCTTCGGGAAATATAAATGCGTATTTGGTCAGAGACTGTGTTAATGATATTTTATGGAATATCCATGGTAATCAATACTGGAATAGCAGTGTAATTAATCGCTATAAAGGTATCGCAGATGGTATAATCCAGGCTGCAAACAGTGAGGATGCCGACGGTGTGCTTCAGGGATTATTGAACTTATATGACCAAAAACAGAATAAGGATGAATTTAATGATGTACGCCAGGATTGGCAGCAGTTTGAATTACCATCGGAAGCACACAAGAACTTATTCATAGAGCTGATGAAAGCAAAGCTTTCTCAAACTGATAACAGATTGGCGGGTTATTATAACGGATCGGATACATCAGCTGAAGCTCTGGAAGATGCAATGTATGAAATAAGGGACATTGTTACTGATATTCAACAGCAAATAACAGGGTTTTATGAAGAGAAGGAATTAGCAAATACTATCATTGCCGCATTACAGAATCAAGACGCACAATTGCTTTATCTTCAATTAGGGAATCTCTGCGAATATATGAATACTCATTATGAAAAAAACGGTGCGTTATTAGGGGAAATCTATGCTCCGCTATATATGGATATGTATTTAGGATGGATCAATAATAATGAAGCATCACCACTGGTTGATTATTACAATCGATATGATGAAATTCAGCAAAGTGAGATCAGTTTAAATATCATGGATTTAACACGCGCCGCGCTGTTTCATGTCAATTATTTGATGGAAGCGGAAGGCAGGGATGAGATATTACACAATGATGAGCTTTACCGTATGGAGCGAAGAAGAGAAAAAATTCAAAATGTGATCAGCAATAATTCGTCTGAGGATACGGTTAAGCTTGCAGCATTATCCGAATTGATTGGTTTCCTATCTGAGGATGAAGCATTACTTAATTCTTATTTTGGCAATGGTGAGACACTCGGCTTATCTGCGCTTAGTGAAAATGTTACGGCATATTATGATCAGATTGATATGGCGTTATCCGATACCTCTTCCGCTTTATACAGTTATATGGATGATATGATTAATTACCATGGAGATGGGGTAACACCGGAACTTGTTGAAGCAGTGTATGTAGAACTAATTCAGATAATCATAAATACAAATGTCAATAATTTAGCCGGTAAGATTTCAGATAACAGCATGGGTAAGGATATCATTGAAGACACTCCTGATGATGCAGAAATAAATGATGGTACGAATACAGATTCAAATGCCGATAATGTTACCGATCCGGATACTGATACAAATGTAAATGATGATACGAGTACAGAAGCAGGCGCTGAATCAGGTACGGAAGCAAATCCGGATACAGATATTCAGACAGAAACTGAAATATCTTCTGAAGCTTAATTTGTACGGGAAGAAACTTAAATAGCATATCAGAAAGAAGCTGTTCGTTCTGTGAATAGCTTCTTTCGTGGTTATATTCTTATGTTTTTCAGAAAAGAATTATATTGTCACATATGAAACAATAGAGGTATAATTAGGATGTCTTTACACAAATTTCTAAGGGTGAGTATATGAATGCATCAACTGAGTTTCTCAAGGAATATCAGGGTAATATTTTATATTATCCTGTAATGATACCGGAAATGGAAGACAGATATTGTCTGTGTGCTTGCCTGAAGTACATGGAACAGAAGCAGGTCTATTTAATACGCGGTAAATCGGATAATAAGAAATATATTATGAAATGTGTCAGTAAAGAAGGGAAGGAAAGTTTACGAGAGGAATATGAACTTCATAAAACGCTTACCCATGAGGGCATTGCTTCGGCGGTTGAATTTATTGAGGGTGATAAACTGAACTACCTGATCAGGGAATATATCGAGGGTTATACAATCACGGAATTCGTTGAGATGATGAAGGAGGGTCACCTTGCAGAAGCAGAAGCGGCGAGGATCACCATACAATTATGTAATATAGTAACCTATCTGCATTCACAGAATCCACCTATCATTCATAGAGATATTAAACCGGACAATGTAATTTATGCAAAGTCAGGTGAAGTAAAATTAATTGATTTTGGTATCTCCAGGCGTTTCTCCGCAGCACATGAGAAGGATACGGTTATCATGGGCACGGAATCCACCGCACCGCCAGAGCAATTTGGATATAAACAAACAGATGCCAGATCGGATATCTATTCTATTGGCGTATTATTATTCTATATGGTCACCGGCAGTCTTAATATCAATGAAATCAACGAAAGTGCAATCTCAGCAGGTTTAAAGAACATTATCGTAAAATGCACCGAATTTTCCCCGAAGGACAGATACAGCACCATGGATCAACTGGAGTTAAAGCTCAAGAAATGCATGAATAGAACAGATAAGAGCAGAGGCTGGATCTATGCCGGCTTTGCAGTTGTTCTTTTCCTGCCGGTAATGTTACTGCTGATATTTTTTAGCAATAAGATTGGTAATAATAAGATGGGTAATATAGATAAATCAGCTGTTGGAATTGAGCAAACAGCGGGTGACGGTAATGCCGGACAGGATTCGAAGGAAATATTGTCATCATTTGAGTTAAAGGAAAACCTTCCCGGAACGATTGATACAGAGCAATCAACCATGGCACAGGCGGATACGGAGAAGTTAGCTTCCGGACAGGCAGGAAGCGATCCGACAGCTTCTGATCAGATGGTACCTGACCAAACTGCCGAGGTGCAGAACCTAGACAATGGGCAAGATAATCTAGAAAATCCGGATTCTGATAAGATTAATATTGAACCGGAGCTTCATGGGCAGACGGAATCAAATCAGGGCATTCGGGAAGAGGGAGTCACGGAGCAATCGCCCCAGAATCAAACCCTGCAGGAGCAAGCGGGTTCTGAACAAGCTGCCGCAAAGCTTCCTTATGAATTTCATTCTCCTTTGATTGAAGCAGCAGTGCGGCATGAATTGGTACTGACGGATTCTGATCTCATTACCTTGCAGGAGCTTGATCAGATTGAGGAATTATTTGTTTGCGGAGAACAGATTTATAATAGCTGGAGCGATCATTTTGTATACGGCAAGTCTCAGTATATGAATATTCCTGCCTATATTGAAGCTGATATTTTCAGGAATCAGGGATCTATTGAGTCCCTGGAAGATATCTCACAAATGCATAATATCCGTACCCTTGCATTATATAATCAGAAAATCAGTGACCTGACACCCTTGAAGGAACTGAAATACTTAAGCCGTCTTGGATTGGGTACGAATAATATCAGTGATATTTCCGTACTGGAAAACATCAAGAGCGTGCAGTTACTTGATGTATCGGGCAATCCGCTGGATGATTATGATATGACGGTACTTAATAACCTGCCGGAATTAAATGATTTGGATATAGGAGATACCGCCGTTACCAGCCTGCAGAAGCTTAAGACGTTAAAATTGAAGACGCTTTCCTTATATGGTACGAAGCAGGGAGATTGCGTTGGGCTGAATGAAATGGAGAGCCTTAGGACGCTGATAATCAGTGGTATTGGAATTGGAGTATCTGAAGCCGGTATGGATAAAGTGGTACAGCTTTCAGATTTAACCGAGCTGCGCGTTATGGGCAGCCAAAGGTTTGATGTATCCATTTTTGCTGCCATGAAAAAGCTTAATCATCTGGATCTGTGCGGCTGTAATGTCGAAACATTTGAAGGGTTAAAGGGGTTGGATTTAAAGACATTAGGTTTAGATGAGAACAAAGTGAAAGACCTCTCCCCGGTAAAATATTTTCCGAACATAGAGATGTTGGGCATTCGTAATAACCCAATTGTGGATTATGCTCCATTGGTCGAGCTGCCTAAGCTTCAGTTTGTTAATTGTAACCAGGAACAAATGAATACGATAAAGGATCGGCTGAAGGATACCCCCTATCAATTCTGGATTCAGCAATGATACATATTGTTTGAAATTCTTGTATAAATAAGGTACAATGTAGGGCGTGCAGTCACAGTTATCCTTTGATTGTGATGCGGTTGCGGATAGAAGAAAGAACCTGATTTATAAGGAATGAAGCGGATATGGAATTACTAAGGGATTGTACCCTGTGTCCGAGAAATTGCCATATTGACCGGGCAAGCGGACGGAAGGGATATTGTAAAGTGACTGCCGATTTGGTCGTTGCAAGGGCAGCGCTTCATATGTGGGAGGAGCCAAGCATCTCCGGAGAGGAAGGATCGGGAACCGTATTCTTCTCAGGGTGTGCAATGGGATGTATCTATTGTCAGAACCATAATATTGCCGGGGGTCTTGCGGGAAAGGTTATTACCATTGAACGGCTGAGCGAAATCTTCCTGGAGCTGCAGAGGAAGAAGGCCAATAATATAAATCTTGTTACTCCAAGTCACTATGTACCGCAAATTATGGAAGCAATCCGGCTGGCAAGAAGAAACGGACTCACCTTACCGATTGTCTATAACAGCAGTGGTTATGAGAAAGTCGAAACTCTGCGGATGCTGGAAGGATATATAGATATTTATCTGCCGGATCTAAAATATATGGACCAGCTTCCGGCGAAGCGTTACTCAGACTGTCCTGATTATTTTGAATATGCTTCCAAAGCAATCATGGAAATGGTAAGGCAAGTTGGTGAACCGGTATTTGAGACAAAGGATGCTGAGAATCCTCTGATGAAGAAAGGTGTTATCGTCAGACATCTGACTTTGCCGGGATACCTTGAGGATTCAAAGAATATCATCAAGTATTTATATGATACCTATGGCGATACTATTTATATCAGTATCATGAATCAGTATACTCCAATGGAACAGGTTCAAAAAGATCCGATCATCAACAGAAGAATCACGGATGCGGAGTATGAGGAGCTTGTTGATTATGCTATCGAAATCGGGGTGGAAAACGGCTTTATCCAGGAGGGAGAAACCGCTTCGGAGAGCTTTATTCCTGAATTTAACGGAGAAGGAGTTTAAGAATATAACACATGAGTGAAAAAAATAGAATGCACGGAGCGAAGAGCAGTAAAAGCACGCAGCCGGTGAATAAAAAGCAGCAGAGAGACCTTAACGATTATGAGGAGTTTGAGGATCTTGAGGACTTCGGAGCGTTTGTAAAGGCAACCGGCTGGAAAGGAAAAGGCAGCGGTGCTCCGCGGGGACAAAAGTTGAAGGTTGTGAAAAGCGGTACGGATAAAGATAAATTCACAACCAACGCTTTCGGAAATAAGCATAATAGAGTAACCGTCCCAAGACATACTACAAGTGTAGTAAAGAATGGTCAAAGAAATAATCTATCGAATGAAAATCAGAAAAATAACACTGCCAACAGACATCAAAAGGAAGAAATCAAAAATGGTGCCTGCCCTTACTTAAGGGAGTGCGGCGGATGTAATATTCTGCGCCAAAGCTATCAGGTACATCTGGCAGAGAAGCAGAAGGATGTCGAAAAATTAATTAAGAAATATTGTAAGGTTGAGCCTATTATTCGAATGGAAAATCCGGAGCATTACCGCCATAAGGTGCATGCTGTCTTCGATCATGACAGAAAAGGCAATCCTGTCTCAGGCGTATATGAAGAAGGTACCCATCGTGTGATACCTGTGGAAAAGTGCCTGATTCATAATCAAAAAGCAGATGCGATTATCGCAACCATCCGCGGTATGCTAAAATCCTTTAAAATACTTACGTATGATGAGGATACAGGTTATGGCCTGCTTCGTCATGTAATGATACGAACCGGATATCACAGCGGTGAGATTATGGTGGTATTGGTTCTGGCTTCCCCTATCCTGCCCTCCAAGAACAACTTCGTAAAAGCGTTGCGCAGGGAGCATCCCGAGATTACTACAGTTGTAGTAAATGTTAATGATAAGAAAACCAGTATGGTACTGGGAGACAAGGAGCAGGTGATCTACGGAAAGGGATTTATCGAAGATACCTTGTGCGGCAAGACATTTCGTATCTCTCCTAAATCCTTCTACCAGGTCAATCCGCAGCAGACGGAGATACTCTATAATAAGGCAATTGAGCTGGCGGCACTTGATGGTACGGAGACGGTAGTGGATGCCTATTGCGGCACCGGAACCATAGGCTTGATTGCTTCCGGTCATGCAAAAAAAGTAATCGGAGTGGAGCTGAATAAAGACGCAGTTCGTGACGCAGTGACGAATGCGAAAAGAAATAATGCTGCTAATATTGAATTCTACAATAATGATGCCGGTGTATTCTTAAGTCAGATGGCTTCTGTGGGAGAGAAGGTTGATGTCATCCTCATGGATCCCCCGAGAACAGGAAGTACGACTCAGTTCCTGGATGCTGTGGCGGTGATGAAGCCCGGTAAGGTTGTCTACATTTCTTGTAATCCGGTGACACTGGAACGGGATCTGGAATACCTGACGAAGAAGGGGTATAAGGCACAAGTGGCGGTTCCGGTGGATATGTTTCCGTGGACGGGGCATGTGGAATCCATTGTCCTGCTCCAGAAGAAATACAGTTAAATTATGACAGAATAGTAATATTTTAAATGATAATTTGTTTTCTTGTTACTTCACGAAATATACTTAGAGATAAAAGGATTGAATTTTATGTATATTATGTTTGATACAAATGTTTTTGTAAAAGATTTTCATTTGAAAAGTATAGAATTTGAACATCTTCTAAATAATTTAAATAAGTTTGGCATTGCTATATTTTTAAATTCATTTGTTATTGAAGAAACAGTGATGAAGTATCGAGAAAAGTTAATCGAATACAATTTAAAGACTAAAAATTATCAATATCTAGTACCAGAATATTGCAAGAAGATAAAGGATGATGAAGAAGATGGTTGAGAGCTATCGAATATTCATTACTAAAGACGCATGGAAAAATGTAAGACATAATGTTAAATTGGCTGGTAATAATTTTAAAGATTTGCATTATAAAGTTTGATTCGAGCGATGCTTGAATAAAAAGAAACCATTTTCACAAGATGGAAGAGGCTTAAAAGATACATTATTTTGGGCTTCTTTAAAAGAAACAGCTAAGACATATCTAAGAAAAGGGCAAAAATTTATATTTATTACTGACAATTATACTGATTTTTGTGATGAAAAACCAAAGTCAACGCGGTTGGTACTATTTGCATTCCGACTTATTTAAGGAGTTACTGGAGGATGAAGAATTCCATGAGTTGGAAATTGAACAAGATACAATTCGCATATATAGGAGTATTAGTTCACTGAACAGTGATATTCTCAATGAAAAATCGGAATTATTTATTCATATTCTCAATGAACTTAATAATGAAAGATATAGAGAATTATTAGATTATATTACAAAAGAATTAGAAGCCGTTATCGTACTAAATAACAATGAAGAATATCAAGTGAAGAAAAAAGAGCTAATAGGTGTAAATTATGTAAAACCCAGAGAAGTCTACAAGACATGGACAGACAGTTTTGAAGAAATAAAAAGGGGGGTGCGGACGAAATCCTGGACTTCATAAGTC
>JAEYGZ010000011.1 GCA_023409535.1 Bacillota bacterium | reverse complement strand
GGTGAACTGTTCAACCGGGGACGCGCCAGCGCCGCCGAACGCGTGGAAATCGACGTCAGTCATAACGCCCTTGCCGGAGGTCTTCTCTGTGCGGACGGCCAGTGGCGGCAGATTGTCACCATTGAGGACGCCCTGAAAGGTGGCTGCACATTGTTCGACATTGAGCAGCTTAAACGCGAAAACAGCGCCGACGATTTTAAAAACCTGTTCATGTGTGAATTTGTTGACGACAAGGCGTCGGTGTTCCCGTTCGAGGAGCTGCAACGCTGCATGGTCGACACGCTGGAAGAATGGGAAGACTATGCGCCGTTTGCCGCCAATCCGTTCGGCTCCCGCCCGGTATGGATTGGTTACGACCCGTCACACCGTGGCGACAGCGCCGGATGCGTGGTACTGGCACCGCCGGTGGTGGCCGGTGGCAAATTCAGAATACTTGAGCGTCACCAGTGGAAAGGTATGGACTTTGCCACCCAGGCGGAATCCATCCGCAAACTCACCGAAAAATATAACGTCGAATACATCGGTATTGATGCCACCGGCCTCGGTGTCGGCGTGTTCCAGCTCGTGCGCTCGTTCTATCCCGCCGCGCGTGATATCCGCTACACGCCGGAAATGAAAACCGCAATGGTGCTCAAGGCAAAAGACGTTATCCGCCGTGGCTGTCTGGAATA
Organism: Bacillota bacterium; assembly: GCA_023409535.1. Classification (GTDB taxonomy): domain Bacteria; phylum Bacillota; class Clostridia; order Lachnospirales; family Lachnospiraceae; genus Mobilitalea. Next base: position 6,344 of record JAEYGZ010000011.1, on the reverse strand, counting down.
TGACGTCAGCGCCACCGACATCACCAGCTCGTTTATGGCTATCCGCAAGACCATGACCAGCAGCGGGCGCAGCGCCACCTATGAGGCCAGCCGCAGCGAGGAAGCCAGTCATGCCGACCTCGCCTGGGCGACCATGCACGCCCTGTTAAATGAGCCACTCACCGCCGGTATCAGCACCCCGCTGACATCCACCATTCTGGAGTTTTACTGATGAGCAAGAAAAAAGGGAAAACACCGCAACCTGCGGCAAAAACAATGACCGCCAGCGCCCCGAAAATGGAGGCATTCACCTTTGGTGAGCCGGTGCCGGTACTCGACCGCCGTGACATTCTGGATTACGTCGAATGCATCAGTAACGGCAGATGGTATGAGCCACCAATCAGCTTTACCGGTCTGGCAAAAAGCCTGCGTGCTGCCGTGCATCACAGCTCACCGATTTACGTTAAACGCAATATTCTGGCCTCGACATTTATCCCGCATCCGTGGCTTTCCCAGCAGGATTTCAGCCGCTTTGTGCTGGATTTTCTGGTGTTCGGTAATGCGTTTCTGGAAAAGCGTTACAGCACCACCGGTAAGATCATCAGACTGGAAACCTCACCGGCAAAATATACCCGCCGTGGCGTGGAGGAGGATGTTTACTGGTGGGTGCCGTCCTTCAACGAGCCGACACCTTTCGCGCCCGGCTCCGTGTTTCATCTGCTGGAGCCGGATATTAATCAGGAGCTGTACGGCATGCCGGAATATCTCAGCGCCCTTAACTCTGCCTGGCTGAATGAGTCAGCCACGCTGTTCCGCCGCAAGTATTACGAAAACGGCGCACATGCCGGATACATCATGTACGTCACTGATGCCGTGCAGGATCGCAACGATATCGAAATGCTCCGCGAAAACATGGTGAAGTCGAAAGGCCGCAACAACTTTAAAAATCTGTTTCTCTATGCCCCGCAGGGAAAAGCCGACGGCATTAAAATTATCCCCCTCAGTGAAGTGGCGACGAAGGACGATTTTTTTAATATCAAAAAAGCCAGCGCCGCTGACCTGCTGGACGCGCACCGCATCCCCTTTCAGTTGATGGGGGGCAAGCCGGAGAACGTCGGGTCGCTGGGTGATATTGAGAAAGTGGCAAAGGTCTTTGTCCGCAATGAGCTTATCCCGTTACAGGACAGGATCCGAGAGATAAACGGCTGGCTCGGTCAGGAGGTCATCCGCTTTAAAAACTACTCACTGGACACTGACAACGACTGAACATCGCCGCCTGCGGGCGGCTTTTTTACATCCCGTCATCACGCCCTCACACGCTCACCACCGCACAAAACACCCCTTAGACACACCAACGCCCCGACGCACAATCTAAACGCCATCACGACGCGCTCAGACGCTGAAAAAATAAAATCAGCACCACCGCCAGCGCGCAGTGCTTTCCCCGCCTCGCCCGCCCGCTTCGTGGGGCGGTTTTAATGCAGGTGTAAATTCAGTCTAAATACATACCTGTCGGGTCATCAAGCTTGTGCGCTCACTCAATAAAACACATGCAAATAAATGCATATAGACATGCGCTACCAACTTGCACTAGCCATGTACATCAGGTAATTAACAACGTAATTCTGTACAATTAGCCCATTCTTCAGAAAAAACAGCATCTGAAGATTTTGGCCCTGGCCTTGCTTGATTAATTGAAATTCTTACAGGCAAATTAAATGCAGAACCAAATGCAACAGCATCACCTCTTGGCAAACCTGATATTTGTTTTAAGATTTGTTCATTACCGCTTTCCATTGCATATCTGAGAGCCTGTAAATCTCTTTCATTAGTTAAACGTAACGAAAACCAGTTTGAACACATTGCCAAAACAGTAGGAGAAAGCTCTGAGGGTCGCTGAGTACTGACAATTAAAGAGCATTTGAATTTCCTACCTTCTTTAGCAAGTCGTTCATATGCTTTAATCTGTGAGTCAATTTCAGCATAAGGGTCACGCAGGTAATGATGCGCTTCTTCCAACAAAAGTACCGTAGGATACGAACGTTCCTGCCCACGTCTAAATAGTATCTCAGCAAACATCTCCAACAATGCACTAAGTAACATTGGAGCATGATCTTGTGCCAAATTTTTCATATTAACTATATGAACATTCCAATCATTTTCTTGTCCTTTTTCCTTACCAAAGAAGTAATCAACTTCATCACTCATAGCTTTATCCCAATGCGTTCCACCATCTGCTAGTTCACCCCCTCCATTTAAATTAACAATAGATTTAAATCTTATATCCTCTGCAAGTTGTTGTATGATTTTTACCAATGGCAACACGTTACTAAAACCAAACGCGTCACGTTTACTTCCATTATAACGGTCAGCAGCTACACATCCAAATTCAGCAACCAAAGTCGCTAAACTTTTAAACGGCGGCCATACATTCGTTCTTTTAAGACGTCTACGCCTTAATAAATCCAACCACTCAGCCAATTTACTTTGATTTGCGTCACGACAATCATCATACAAAAGAAAAGTTTCACCACCATCTTTTTCCAAGTAAATATTACGGCCTTTAAAATGAGTCCGATTAATTGCACTTAATGCATTTCTTAATGCGGGCAATTGTGTTTTATCACTTGGCCTTAATAATTTAATTAACCCAGCAAAACCTAATGCCTGATATGGTATCTTTTTATAACAATAATACTCTTCACTATATAGCTCACCCTTTTGCTGATTTTTTTCCAAACTATCAACATTTGGGGATTCCCCTAGAATAGTGTGCTTTACATTTGGAATACCTGTAAAAGCTTGCGCGTATTCACCATTTATGTCAAAAATAACTATTCTTGAGTTAGGGTATTTTTCAGAAACCTTCCTCGTTAACAAAGCATTGAAATTTGATTTACCATATCCTGTACTACCAAGAACGGCTAAGTGTCGCGACAATAATTTATCAACACTTGCAAATATCTTAACGGTTTTAGTTCGAGAATCCACACCTAATTCAACCGCTTTTGGGAGTTCTTCTTTATCAATACTATAAATGATGTTCAAAAAATCTGAAGTCAAAGGAACAGCAGAAGAACCCAATGCAGGTAAGCGCCAATCTTCTGATATAAAAACATAACCATTTAACTCCCTTTTCACAAAGCCAATTGCATAGGCGATAATTTGTCTTAGAGGTATATCAGCTAAATCAGATGTGCCTACATTTGCCTTATGCGCTTTATCCGCTTCAACAAATGCCATATCTGTCACTCTTGCGACAACTAATATATTACCTGCATCGAACCCAATAAGATCTCCTGGTTGCGTTACTGAGCTCACCCCCTTTCTATGCGATGCTAATCTGCCTTGCAACCCCTCATGCAGGTTTATCCTAATTCTTTCCCCTTCTAATCCTACAACGTATCCAATAGCCGAGATTTCAGTAAGTTTAAAAAGGGACATTACCTTCTCCTTTAGAAAGATTAGCAATTGCTTCAACCAACTCATCAACAATATTATCTCGTGGAAAAAGCACAGGGTATGGTAGATGTTCTACGAAACTATTAAAATATGCCTTGCTTCCTCCCCCAACTACAGTTACTTGATTGAAAGCCATATTTTTTAAAGTAACAATAGCTTTCTCAGCTTCCGAACCGCCACCCTTACTTACTTTAGTAATTGCTTCTTCCAATTCAGGATAATATATAACAACATGGAAAGATGGATTCAGTAACGCGCCTAATATTATTCTATTTATATGATAATCACCGAAACCAAACCCATTTATGAACAACGCTGTTTGAGGTTTCGAAATAAACTCCCCAAAACGTCTAAACATCTCTCCATAAACGAAGCCGATTGTATGACTATATTTATTCGCCCCTGGATAAATCAAATGTTGACCGCGATAAAAGCCATCTTTATTGATTATGTCATTAATATATTCATCATATGCTTGAGATGCACTAACTTCGTTAACAGTCAAGCTATCATTTTGATACCACGTAAGTGAGCCATGTAATTTATAGAGATACGCATGATAATGTCCGAATCTTGCTTCGCCCTTCGCATTTACATTTCTGAAAGCCAAATCAAAATTCTGAGGATAAAACTGCCGTGTATGTAGCCCAGAAAAACCATTAAACAACTGTATTCCTAAATCTTCTGCAGCCCACTCTAAGGCCAAATCATAATTTGTTGTAAAAATTGCCGGAGCCGACTGACCGGGCTGTCTATTTGAAATTAATTTTGAAATTAACTCTTTGTGATATTTAAACGCATCTTTTTTACCCTGATTTTTCTCTCTAAACTGTTCTCCTGTTAATAATGCAGCCTTCGTAACCTCTTTATATAATGAACTTAATATCTTCCTGAATTCCTCCTCTTCATCTTCACATCGTCTAGTTTTAGCTACAGAAAGAAATTTAGTTGCTTCATCTATCAAAAGTTCAACATTGACCAAATTGTTATCAGAATCAATTTGCGAAACCAGAAGATATTTATCAATAAGTGCTCCCAAAAGCTCAGGGTAGTTTTGCTTAAACGATTTCCATACATCTTTCATCGTTTTCCCACCACAACCGACAGAAGCACCAGCACCTAACAGAACGCCAACATTATCTAATTGACACAAGGAATAAACGTGAGAACGAAAATCATCCTCATTTAACTTGTTACCACCTTGATAAATCGACATAAAAATCCTTTTACAAATTTTAAAATTAGCTAAGTTACTACATTAAAAATCAAATATTAGAAAAAGTCATTACTCATAATCACACAATAGATTCATAGGGTTAGCATAGTCACAATAGCTATCATTGTTGATTATCAGCATCCTGTACATTGAAAATCGCGGTTGACTCGCCAACTATGCCTGCTCGTGTGTCTCCTTTGTTTGTACATTTACGTGATGCTTCTATTTTCAATGCCAGATTAAGCACTTTCAAGACCTCCGGGTCATTCCATTCGATAACACCGTCATCTACCAGATTAAGCACTGCTGCGGCGTGCTCAGAAGGTGTGGGAGCCGGTAACGAAGTATCACCACCGGTGAGTTTTCCACAGTTATTGACAGGACTCCGAGGCGCGGCGATGCCGCTTTTTAAAGTCAAAGGCTCAACGACCGGAACTTTCGGCACAATGCGCCAGTCCGTCGTTCTGGTGATATGAATATGACGCGCGCCGAGATGCGGCGCGTAAGCCAGTTTTAGTCCGTTATTCCATGCCGGAAGGTATACCCAATATTCACCAGCACGCCCCGATACTGACTGAGGGTCAGTAATCTCAATAACTGGTAATTTCCCTTTCTCAATCATGCCCCTTACAGCTCTTGGAGTTTTACCAATGAGTTTTGCAAACTCCTGATAAGGCACGGCATCAGTCACGCTTACAAGCTGTCTATTCATCTGCTACGATTCTCCCTTAGTGCTTCTAATGGCTCCTAATGGCTAATTATTGCCTAAAAGGATAACTCCAGAAGCGCAACATTTCACACCATCAGCAAGAAATTACGCAATCGGAGTAATTATGTCAATAGACGTTTCGGAGAAGTTGAAGCTAATCCGTGAATCTGAAAGGTTAAACCGTAAAGAATTCAGTGAATTAACTGGTGTAGCCTACAGCTCACTTTCGAGCTATGAGAGCCGGTCAAAAAACGCTGGAGTTGAAGCCATAATGAAGGTCTTACAACATCCCAGATTTACTAAATATACTTTGTGGTTCATGACTGATCAGGTAGCTCCAGAAGCCGGGCAAATTGCGCCCGCTCTCGCACACTTTGGGCAAAACGAAACAACGTCGCCCCACTCCGGTCAAAAGACTGGTTAACAATTTATCGCGAATATATTCATCACAAGTGCCTACTATTGGTGGCTAAATTTCAGCCACCACGAAAAAAGCGATTAGTAGTAGCAAAAAAAAGTACCACTCGGAGGGTTTTCTGATGGCAATCAAAAAACTCGATGATGGTCGATATGAAGTGGACATCCGCCCTACTGGACGTAACGGAAAACGCATCCGTAGGAAGTTTGATAAGAAAAGCGAAGCTGTCGCTTTCGAAAAATACACGTTGTACAACCACCACAATAAAGAATGGCTATCAAAACCAACAGACAAACGACGTCTGTCGGAACTGACACAGATCTGGTGGGATTTAAAGGGTAAACACGAAGAGCATGGGAAATCTAATCTTGGAAAAATTGAAATCTTCACAAAAATAACGAATGACCCATGCGCATTTCAAATCACGAAATCCCTTATCAGCCAGTACTGCGCCACCCGAAGAAGTCAGGGTATTAAACCTTCGAGTATCAATCGTGATTTAACATGTATTAGCGGCATGTTTACAGCCCTGATTGAAGCGGAGTTATTCTTTGGTGAGC
>JAEYGZ010000003.1 GCA_023409535.1 Bacillota bacterium | reverse complement strand
ACCAGGCTATTTCTCCATGCACAGGCCAATTATGAAAGAGGAGAGGCTTAAGTTCTTGAACCCTGAACGAATAACGACTACCAGAAAAGCACTTCGCATCACTCAGACATGATTTAACTTATGTTGTATATGAATCTAGTTCATAAGATAAATCCGTAACACTCACTTGTTTTAACTTAATATTTTTAATAAAAAGATTAAGTTACTTCCAAATAGCTTCATGAACTAGCTAAGAATGCGCTTCATCCAAGGCCTCCTGAAGGCGTTCGGGGATACAATTTAGGGAAGCCTCGAAATGTTGCTGCTCAGCAGCTTTTTCCATCCAGTCCCGAAACTAGTTAGGGGTTACTCCATACATTGTTAAATGTCAAAATATTGATAAATGTTTTATAGATAACAGTAAGTTAGCCATATTTTTTCATTGACCTTTCATTTGTGACGAAGCAAACTGACCTGAATAGTCACATAGGGATGTCATATGATTCCTGAAATTGAACTTAGAGATATTCAGCCAAAGGGAAGCAGTGATGTCCCGTCGTCTTCGCACATTCAGACTGGATTACCGATTCCAAAAACAGTGCGGGTTCAGTTCTTTAGCCCTGACGAATGGGAGTCGTTTACAGAGGAATGGGCAAGTTATCTCAAAAATGAATATGTTGCAGCCAGACGCTTTGGGGGTTCTGGTGATCTTGGGATAGATATTGCTGGTTTCTGTTCTGACAAGGGATTCGAGGCGGTATGGGATAATTATCAATGCAAGCGCTATGGACATCCTCTTCGGCCTGGTGATATCTGGGTTGAAATTGGCAAGATTATTTATTACTCATATCTTGGCAAATATACCCCTCCACGAAAGCATTTTTTTGTTTGCTCTCAGGGAATAGGAACCAGTCTTGAACAGTTGTTGAACAAGCCTACTGAGTTGAAAGAAAAATCGATTGAAAACTGGGATAATTACTGTCTCAAGGGTATCACTTCTACTGCTGAAATTCCGTTGACTGGTGCATTAAGAGCTTACCTCGACGCATTTGATTTCACTATTTTCTCATCAAAATCGATAGTTGAGCTTATCGAAATTCATGCCAGAACGGGTTTTCACTCGGTTCGCTTTGGTGGCGGGCTGCCGTATCGGCCTAATCCATCTTCTCCACCAACCATACCGACGGAAAATGAAAGCCGATACATTCGCCAGATGCTTGATGCCTATGGAGACCATTTAGGCACAAATTTACCAGACGCTGCTTCGTTGGCGTCACACAATCAATTTCGTAGTGACTATCTTCGCCAGCGCGAACGTTTTTATCACGCAGAATCGCTAAAGAATTTTGCGCGAGATACTGTTCCTGCGGGGACATTTGATGCCTTACAGGATGAAATCTACCATGGCGTAATTGATGTCTGCGAAGATTATCACTTGAGTGGATTTGCGAGAATGAAAGAAACCATGAAGCACGCTACCACTATCGCTGTCACATCAAATCCGTTGGTCACTTCAATTAAAACACAAGATCGCCAAGGTATATGCCATCAGTTGGCTAATGACGATCGCCTGATTTGGGTGCCAGATAATGAATCATAAAAAACATCCAGAGCCCTTTAATAGTCCTTTCGAAACCGGGATACGTTCGCTTGCGATTCTGGTTGCAGCCTTCCCTGAGTCTTATGATTTGCAACGGCTAGTTGAAATGGATTATCTCGTTGTGCATTCCGGTGATGCTGATGGTCCTGACAGTTTGCATGCCCCATTACCGATGCGTGCGGGCGAACTACTGGTCAGGCATGGTTTGATTGAAAAGGGATTGATGCTCATGATGAGCAGGGGGCTCGTCCAACGTGTTTCAGCCAGTGATGGGTTCAACTATCTTGCTGGGGAGCTCGCTGCACCTTTTATCTCTTCTCTTACGACTGAATATTCATGTCGACTAAAAGTTTGTGCTGAATGGGTAACTGGTGAATTTAAAGACCTGCCTACGCAGGAAATACGGAACATTACGCATCGCTTGTTTCAGCAGTGGTCGAGTCAGTTCCAGAGTATTCAGTCATCTGGAGGATGATGATGAGCGATAATTATTTGCAGCTTAGAAAAATTTTGTTCCATGGCCAAACCAAAGAATCCGTTTTATCTTTTTCATCCGGTATTAATGTGATTTGTGGGGCTTCCGATACCGGCAAATCATTCCTGGCAGAAACTCTGGATTTTATGCTGGGTGGAACGGAGCTCAGGGAAATTACAGAATTAGCTGCTTATGCAGAAATAACTCTCGATTTTGTCACCAGTGATGGTCGAAGTTGGCGTCTTCAACGTGCAGTGACTGGCGGGAATTTCAAGTTAACTGATTTGGATGAGCCAGACTCGGAACCTATCGTGCTAAAACAGAAGTACGTTCGGGGTAAAACGGATAATATCTCCAGTTTTTTACTTGAACAGATTGGCTTGCCGAATAAGGAGATTTTGAAAAGTAGTACCAAAGCGACGACTCAGGGACTGAGCTTCCGCAATCTGGCGAGACTTGCTCTGGTTCAGGAAGATGAAATTCAGCATAAAGGCTCTCCCTTTTGGAGTGGGCAGTTCACAACCAAAACCGCTGAACTGGCAACGGTCAAACTGCTGCTGACAGGGGTTGATGATTCTGCGGTCGTTGCAGTGAGTGGCGATGGTGTAAGCAATACGTCTCAGATTATGTTGATTGATGAGTTAATTGCGGAGTTATCCATTGAAATTAAGGATATGGGAGAAGAGCGTGATGATCTGGCTTCCCAACTGACCCGCCTTGAACAATCTATTGAGAGTCAACGTGAATCGCTCACTGCCGCACAGCAGCAACTAGAGCAGTTATTACAACAAAGGGGACTGGCCTTTGATGAGCGAAACAAAATCCAGGGACGACTGGATGAGATATCCGAACTACTTGCCAGATTTACACTTCTGAATGAGCATTATGTTATAGATATCAACCGTCTGAAATCCATTCAGGAGTGTGGCTTGCTCTTCATGCATATTGACGTGATTCCTTGCCCTCATTGTGGAGCTAGTCCAGCTCACCAACACCTGGAACAAATATGTGATGGAGATGTAGATTCAATCATTACTTCAGCAACTGCCGAGATGCAAAAGACCGAACGACTTTTGGCAGAGCTGAATTGTACAGTCAGAGATCTTGTCAGCGAAAAGCAACGCCTTGAGAAGCAATACATTGTCCATGAAGAGGATTATTTGCGTCTTGATAAAGCCATTCGGGAAACTATTGCTCCTGAAGTTGACAGTTTCAGGCACTCGTATGCTGAACTGATCGACGAACGGGCCAGTGTCCAGCAATCTATTGATTTGTTCTCAAGATTGGACCGGCTGGAAAGCAGGAAAGTGGCATTACAAAGCGATACTCCGGTAAAAAAAGAAAAAAGTGCGGTGCAAAACGGCATTCCAGAGTCTGTTGCCCATAGTCTGTCGTTAAAAATCTCCTCTATATTAAAAGACTGGCATTTCCCCGGAGCATGCCAGGTATTTTTTGACAAAGATACTTCGGATTTTGTAATTGATGGAAAACCTCGCGGTAGCCGGGGAAAGGGGCTACGAGCAATTACCCATGCGGCAGTCAGTGTCGGACTACTTGAGTTTTGCCAAGAAAATGGGCTATCGCATCCGGGATTCCTAGTTCTGGATTCCCCTCTACTGGCTTACTACAAACCAGAAGGTGAAGATGATGTAGCTTTGCAAGGTACTGACTTGAAAGAGAAATTCTATGATTATCTTGTGAAGCACCATAATGAAGATAGTCAGATCCTTATTATAGAAAATCCGCATCCACCGCAAAGCATGAATAAACAGATTACTATGACGGTATTCACTGGTAATCCTAGGGTTGGCCGTTTCGGGTTGCTTTGATTAGGAGGATGGTTTGAATGGAAACACAATGCACAATGTCGTGCAGTTGTTGCTGCGCACAATGGTCGTTTATGGACGAAGTTATCACTTCAGTCAAAAGAATTTTAAGTAGCTAAGCTGCGCGTTGGATAGGTAATGAAATGACACAAACAGATATTATAGCGACCGTGGCATGTGCCATATCAGGGGTCGCCGCGCTATTTTCAGGAATAACATTATGTCAATCAGCAAAAGCAAACCGCAGAGCAAATCAGGTATCAGAGCGAGGCTTGCGTATTGATTTAGTTGATTGTCGTATGAATATACGGAATGCGTTCACGTTAATTATGGATGAGTTCGAGGCGCAGAGATACGGGCCAGCAGATAACTATATTATTCAGGCAAAAATCACCTTCCGTGATGCGGGTATATTTTTTGGTAATGACGTAAGTGAATTTCTTACCGAGTTAATGAGACAAATTAGCACCTACAGCGAGATATTTAAAACTAGGACAATGGGCCGTCTTATTTTTGACCCTCAAGGAGATGTTAGAGAGGAAGAGCAACGATTAGAACAAATAAGGCTATGGGTGATAGCACAGCGTGGGCCCGGCAATGACATGTTCGACAGAATCATGAGTGTTTCATGATACACGCTAGACCCGGCCTCAGTGCCGGGTGTTTAATTTTCCTCACTACAACCGTCGCCTCACCGTCCCCCAAACGAATCGGAACAGCTGTTCCATGAACAGTCAGATGGTGTGGCCCAAATTAGTTGCCCACTACACTTCAAGACTATAAATTCTGGAGTAACAGTCGGTTAGCTTCCTTCATGGGCCAGTCATGGCGAGTTGTTAAGTATGGCTGTTTGCGATAAGCTTTAGATACTCTTTAGCGTTGGACGGTTACGTCTAGTCGGGTGATTAGCCAGACTCTAACTTATTGAACGTATTAAGGGTTGCGAAAGTGTCGCAACCCGAGATCGTTCCTCTCTCGGGTTGCGACACTTTCGCTTCCTCAAGTAAAGAGTGAAGCCCGGCGTAAATGCGCCGGGCCATTTTCAGGTACTGTTATGTCTGTTATTCGTAGATTAGCTGCGGTTTTACGTCAAAGTGACTCTGGTATCAGCGCCTTTCTTGTGACCGCCCCGAGAAAGTACAAAGTTTACAAAATCCCTAAGCGTACGACGGGGTTTAGAGTCATTGCCCAGCCTGCCAAAGGGCTAAAAGATATCCAACGAGCATTTGTTCAGCTCTATAACTTCCCTGTTCATGATGCTTCAATGGCCTATATGAAAGGGAAGGGAATTCGTGATAATGCTGCAGCACACGCTGGCAACCAGTATCTCCTGAAGGCGGATCTGGAGGATTTTTTTAACTCAATTACACCAGCAATTTTTTGGCGGTGCATTGAAATGTCATCTGCGCTGACACCTCAATTTGAACCCCAAGATAAGTTTTTTATTGAAAAGATCCTTTTTTGGCAACCGATAAAGCATCGCAAAACCAAATTGATATTGAGTGTTGGTGCACCTTCTTCACCAGTCATATCCAATTTCTGTATGTATGAGTTCGATAATCGAATTCATGCGGCTTGCAATAAGCTGGAGATAACATACACACGTTATGCAGATGACCTCACATTCTCGTGTAATATCCCTAATGTACTGAAAGCTGTTCCTTCAACAATTGAGGCGTTACTGAAGGATTTATTCGGAAGCGAGCTCAGACTTAATCACAGCAAAACGGTTTTCTCATCAAAAGCACATAACCGGCATGTGACTGGCGTAACAATAAATAATGAAGAGACATTGTCATTAGGGCGCGATAGAAAAAGATTTATCAAGCACCTCATTAACCAGTACAAGTATGGGCTCCTTGATAATGAGGATAAAGCTTATCTGACCGGGCTGTTAGCATTTGCCAGCCATATCGAACCTGGGTTCATCACACGGATGAACGAAAAATACTCATTAGAACTCATGGAGCGCCTGAGAGGACAGAGATGACCAAACAATACGAAAGAAAAGCAAAGGGTGGAAATTTACTGTCAGCGTTCGAACTTTACCAACGTAATACTGATAATATGCCTGGTCTGGGTGAAATGTTGGTGGATGAGTGGTTCGAAACCTGTAGGGATTACATTCAGGATGGACACGTTGATGAGTCAGGAACGTTTCGTCCAGATAATGCGTTCTATCTTCGCCGCCTGACCCTAAAGGACTTTCGCCGTTTCTCTCTTCTTGAAATCAAATTCGAAGAAGATCTGACAGTCATTATTGGCAACAATGGTAAAGGTAAGACAAGCATCTTATATGCGATCGCAAAAACGCTGAGTTGGTTCGTCGCGAACATCCTGAAGGAAGGCGGTAGTGGACAAAGGTTAAGCGAACTGACTGACATAAAAAATGACGCTGAAAACAGGTATGCCGATGTCAGCAGCACTTTCTTCTTTGGCAAAGGACTTAAGAGTGTGCCGATCAGATTGTCACGCTCAGCCCTTGGTACAGCAGAAAGGCGGGACAGCGAGGTTAAGCCTGCAAGGGATTTAGCTGATATATGGCGAGTCATCAATGAGGCGAAGACTATCAACTTGCCGACGTTTGCTCTTTACAACGTTGAGCGATCGCAACCCTTTAACCGCAACACAAAAGATAATGCCGGACGCAGAGAAGAGCGTTTTGATGCCTATAGTCAAGCGCTCGGTGGCGCAGGTCGTTTCGATCATTTCGTTGAGTGGTATATTTACCTGCATAAGCGTACCATATCAGATATCTCAAGTTCAATTAAAGAACTTGAACAACAAGTTAATGACTTACAGCGTTCCGTTGATGGCGGTATGGTTTCGGTAAAATCACTTCTGGAACAGATGAAGTTAAAGCTTAATGAAGCTTCAGAAAGAAACGATGCTGCGGTTTCCTCGAAAATGGTAACTGAATCTGTTCAAAAAAGTATTGTAGAGAAATCAATCTGCTCGGTTGTACCTAGTATCAGCAAGATATGGGTTGAAATGACAACGGGTTCTGATTTAGTCAAAGTTACCAATGATGGGCATGATGTTACTATTGACCAATTGTCTGACGGGCAGCGTGTATTTCTGTCGTTGGTGGCTGATCTTGCGCGAAGAATGGTCATGCTTAATCCCCTACTGGAAAATCCATTAGAGGGACGTGGCATTGTTTTAATTGATGAAATAGAACTTCACCTTCATCCTAAGTGGCAGCAGGAAGTTATCCTGAACCTGCGCAGTGTATTCCCTAACATTCAATTTATTATTACAACACACAGTCCCATTGTTCTTTCTACTATTGAGAAACGCTGTATTCGTGAGTTTGATCCCAACGATGATGGCAACCAATCATTCCTTGATTCTCCCGATATGCAAACAAAGGGAAGTGAGAATGCTCAAATTCTTGAGCAGGTAATGAACGTACATCCCACACCGCCTGGTATTGCGGAATCTCATTGGTTAGGTGACTTTGAACTATTGCTTTTAGATAATTCGGGAGAACTTGATAACCAGTCTCAAGAGCTTTACGACAAAATAAAGACGCACTTTGGCATCGATAGTGCTGAGCTGAAGAAAGCAGACAGCCTTATTCGCATTAATAAAATGAAGAATAAAATAAACAAGATAAGGGCCGAGAAGGGAAAATAGGAATGAAAGAGTTAGCTCGGCTGGAGAGTCCGGAGATTCTGGACCAGTATACAGCCGGTCAAAATGACTGGATGGAGATTGATCAGTCTGCGGTATGGCCGAAATTAACTGAAATGCAGGGTGAGTTTTGTGCTTATTGTGAGTGCCGGTTGAATAGACGTCATATTGAGCATTTCAGACCAAGGGGAAAATTTCCTGCTCTGACGTTTATCTGGAGTAACCTGTTTGGTTCTTGTGGCGATTCCAAAAAAAGTGGCGGGTGGTCACGTTGCGGTATATATAAGGACAATGGTGCTGGCGCCTACAATGCTGATGATCTAATAAAACCTGATGAAGAAAACCCTGACGACTACCTGCTATTTCTCACTACCGGAGAGGTTGTACCAGCTATCGGACTCACGGGGAGAGCGCTTAAAAAAGCGCAAGAAACTATCCGTGTTTTTAACCTGAACGGTGACATAAAGTTGCTTGGTAGTCGCAGAACTGCAGTGCAAGCAATCATGCCTAATGTCGAATATTTGTATTCTCTGCTCGAAGAGTTTGAAGAAGATGACTGGAATGAAATGCTCAGAGATGAGCTCGAAAAGATAGAGTCTGATGAATTCAAAACGGCGCTAAAACATGCATGGACTTCCAACCAAGAGTTCGCATAGCCATAAAGTTTCGACAACTAAAAAAAAGAGAGTGCTGAACTTCATTAAAGAGTTGCATCCGGTACTGGCTAACATTATATTTATATACGACTAGTATATAGGGGGGCGCGCTGTTAATCTCATTTTAATGAGACATATCAGTGCTTGAAGGGAGAGGGCGGAGTTCGGCTTTGCCCTCTCTTTTTCATGACTCCATTTAGCTTCAAATAATTGTTAAAACTCATTGCATTATTGCAACAGATTAATTAATAATTCCAATTAATGTGTTTATTTTTTCATTTATCTTAATGTGTTTTTTCTCTTGTTCAAGAGAAAGCTTCCTGAATTCATTTTCCCTGCTCGGCACAGCAACTATCAATTCTTCATAAATCTCCTTTGCTCCTGATACTTTCGCCAACTCACTGCTGTGTTTTTCAATAAGAGAATTTATTTGGATGTTTATATTCCTGTGTTCATGACTGGTAGCACTTGAAACAAGTTGACAGGAAGGCTTTGGGGTTGCCTCAATTAATTCCACGCATGTTATTGCGACATTGAATTAAGATGTGGTTGAGTATAAATATTGATACACTCCTGTTTTTCTTACTTTGTTTAATAGTCCTTTTTTAACCAGGTATTGAATTTGATTATAAGTAAAAGCTTTTGCCTTTAAATAAGTTTTCGGAAGTGAAAATTGCTCGATAAGAATTTTTGCTACATCGTTACTGGTGAAGTTATCTTTGCCAATGTAGATGATTGCAGAAAATATGTACGACTCAGAGTTGGTTACTCGACTATTCATATGACTAGAACAAGGCTGTTGACTTAGGATTGCTAAGTATACAACAATGACAGATACTTAGACAATCTAAGCATCCGAGGCCAATGAAGATGAATCAGTGTCTGAAAAAAATCCGATACCAGAACGACTTAAGGAAGCGAGATGCAGGGCGGGTTTATCACAGCGCTCTCTGGGTCTCCTTGTTGGCTTTGATCCCGCATCGGCTAGCAGTCGTATGAATCATTATGAGAAAGGACGCCATG
>JAEYGZ010000035.1 GCA_023409535.1 Bacillota bacterium | reverse complement strand
TCTTGATCAGAAGGCCTCTTTCCATCATCGGACCAAAGTTTTCACTCTTACGATCCACAGAGGGCCATACAGATACGACAACCTTGATTCCCATAGAGTGAAGCTCATCCACCATTGCCTTAGGATTCGGCCAGTACTGTGTATCGAATTTCCAGTCACCCTGTACTGTCCAATGGAAAAAGTCAATGACGATCTGGTCAATCTTAATGCCTTCCTTCTGATACTGACGAGCAACAGTCAGAACCTCATCCTGGGTTCTGTAGCGCAGCTTGCATTGCCAAAGCCCCATCAGATCTTCCGGAAACATGTCAGCATGACCGGTAACTGCGGTATAGTTTGCCAGAATCTGCTTCGGTGCATCTGCTACAGTGATCCAGTAATCCATCTCCTTGGTAGACCTTGCAATCCACTCTGTATAGTTCTTACCAAAGGTTACACGACCAACAGCCGGGTTGTTCCAAAGGAAGCCGTATCCTAAGGAAGATACAGCAAAAGGAACAGAGATCTGAGAATTACGCTGTGCCAGTTCCAATACACAGCCCTTTAAGTCCATATCATTTTGTTGGTATTGGCCCATACCAAAGATTTTCTCACCTTTATTACTTTCAAATTTTACATTCAAGGAATAATCGGTTCCACCAATGATTCCCTTCCACTCTCGGTTAATCACTTTTAAGCAACGGCTCTCTTTAGAAATAGTTCCATCATACATACGGAAATATTCACGAAGGAACAACCTGTCATCTTTATAAAATGAAATGATACCTACAAAATTCACAACTACTTTAATACAACCATTCGTGATTGAAGCAATTTCCCTCTGATCAATGGTTCCATCTCCTACCCAATGATCTTCCCTTTCAATCTTTACACTGCTATCTATCTTCTCAACATTTTCTGTCAAAGCCCAATCATTTCCATTGAACTTGCCAAGCATAGTGGTACGTACTCTGACAGAATCCTTACCCCAAGCTTCGATTCGTCCCATTTCGCCATTTTGGTAAAACACCAATGCCCCATTGTCATCTAAAAATTTCATAGTACATCCTCCTATATGTCAATTGATTTTTGGGATTACAATGATATAATACTCTATAGACGATTACATTTCTTCTGAAATACTATATATTTTTGATACTATTCTATGATTTAAGTTGTAATTCGGATTGTTATCCATGGAGGTCATGTTTGAAAGTTCCTTTCAAACTACTTATTAAAGCAGTATCGCAGGCAAGCCTGCGATATGCATGGGGTATAAATATGAAATCTACGATCGTTGCATCTCAAGGTAATAAAGAACAGCGCCAGCACAGTTCCTCATTGGTTCCCTACAGTATTTATGATTGCGATATACCAGATTCTTTTCCCAACGTACCTATGCACTGGCATAACGAGTTTGAAATTGATTATGTATTGCAGGGAAAGGGCGACTTCATCTGTGGAGACGAACACTTTCCTGTAAGCCATGGGGACGTGATTATGATTTCTCCCAATATGCTGCATGCCGCCTACCCTTCTTCCAACATGAATCTGCATTATATTGCCTTTGTATTTCATGCCAGCATGCTCGGGCTTGAAAGCAATGATCGCAGCAGTACCCATTGTATACGCCCTCTTATCACAGGACAGCTGCGTGTAAATATGAAATATGACCTGGGCCACCCGGATTATCCGGTCATACACTCCCTGACAGAGACAATCATAAGCTGTGCAAACAAAAACAATCCTCATGATGACCTTTTACTAAAAAGTATGCTATTACAACTTTACTGGTATTTTGAAAAAAACGATAATCTGTCTTCCTTTCAGGGCGATGATATCAGTTATTCTTCCCTAATCCGTCCGGCTCTGGAGTACATGACCTATTGCTATATGGATTTTATCACGATCAACGAGCTTGCCGCTAAATGCGCCATCAGTTCAAGCCACTTCATGAGCTCCTTTAAGAAAGCCGTTGGCTGCAGTGCGATTGAATTTCTGACCCATCTTAGGATCAAAGCCGCATGCACAGCGCTGACAGAAACAACAGATGACATATCAACTATCTCCTACAGCTGTGGCTTTAACAACCTGTCTAATTTTAATAAGCAATTTAAAAAAATCACAGGAAGTTCGCCTCGGGAATACCGTAAACGATAAAAAGAGGCATTGAACCCTGTAAATATCCTCTCCAGCCTCTTTTAATTGACTATGTATGCCAGATACAACATTTTTCCACTGCCCGAATGAGAAGAACCGGGTCTTCACAGCCACTGCCTGTCGAACATCATTTTTTATACTACGTTTATCGCCGGGCATATTAAACCCAGAACAGGAAAAATTCCCGTGTTTTCCGATGAGCAGTTGCAGCGATTAACGATGCCCGTTTGTGTATTGCGGGAGAGAAAGACGTGATACTGAACTCTGCGCAAACCGCTGACAGAATTCATGCACTACTTTCAAACGCCGATATGCGAGTAATCCCAGGTGACGGCACATATCGATGAATAAGGACAAAAACGAGCAAGGCACTCTACGAAGATTAACGTAGGCTGCCTTGCGTGTTTTGCGGTATAAGATATTATAACTTTGCCATTACATACCGATATATTTCACATAATCGGGAATTGACATGAGCTGCATTTCGAGTTTTGACTTTGTTTCTTCCGATACGTAATTTTGTGTAGCCAGTTCATATCCGGACTGTTCGACACCCTTCAAATACTCATTTACAGTTTCTTTAATTTTTTCGTCCTTGCTTTTCATAAGCTTACCACAGTTGCGATAGATTTCAAGAACCGGATTACAGGATGCAAACACCGCTTTCATAGTTTCAAAATTATTGTTACCCGGAAATCCACAGTTTGAAATAACAACAAATTGCTGTGTTTTAAGCTTGGAATCCGCAAGGTCAAAATCATCGTCCGAATTTACAATCAGTGGACTTTTCAGAGGTACCAATCTATCTACAAAATTTTTGAGAGTTGCCGTCATATTCCATGTGTAAACAGGTGTTGCAAAGCACACAACATCAGCGGAATCATACTTGAACAATAGGTCGGTCATATCATCCTGCAGCACACATTTGCCCGGTGTTTTAAACCAACAGGTAAAGCCCCCTTTGCAGTGTCCGATATTTTTAGTAATAAGAAAAATATTCTCGGTTTCGGCTCCAGCTTTTTTAGCACCATTTAAAAATGCTTCTGCAATCACATTTGTGTTGCTGCCTGCTCCAGCAGGGCTTCCGTTAAATACAATAAATTTCATTGAATTTTATTCTCCTGTTTACAATAATTGATAAAGTAGACCATGCTCTACACAATACCATATCAATATTCCATGCCCGCGTTTTTGAATTCTTAGTTCAAGATTCCATTCAGGATATTGTTTTATGATTTCTACCCGATCACCGGTAGCAAAAGCCACAAAGGATATATAATGCGCTTTAGTCATCGGATGCCGGCTCGTTATATACCAATCATCTTCAGTATTTTCAATTTCCAGTCTTTGCTCATCTGTTGCTTTGACTGGGGTTTGTGCTGTGAGTATTTTGCCGCAGCAGGACACTTTGGCACCACCCGTACAAACAGTAATGCTTTGACAATTAGGACAAACGTAATATTTTGAATTTTTCATATTCCCATTTACAAAATCATTGTAATATACATCACCCGAAAGCAAATTCGCAATATTTACTTCAAGTAGATCAGACAGGTCACTAATCAGAGAAAGTTCCGGTGCACCCAGTCCTCGTTCCCATTTAGAAACCGCCTTGTCGCTAATTCCCAAATTATCTGCAAGCTGTTTTTGCGTAAGTTTATGCTCTATTCGTAGAGATTTTATAACTTGACCAATTTTTTCATTTTTCATAAAATCACCTCTGCTTTATAAAGTATATCAAGTGCTTCTTTTTTTATCAATAAACGCTCCGTAGAGTTTGAATATAATACACAAAGACTATGGTAGTAATCTGCACTACGAATTTCAGTTAATAGTTATTATAATATTATTTACTAATGACTCCTTTAATCCTTCTAACTCCAGCAGAAGAAGATTGTTCTTTTTTAATACTGAACTTTCCTAAGTTTGTAGTATCTTCTATATGAGGTCCTCCACATACTTCTCTACTCCATACTTTCCCTTCGTTATCTTTGATTGTATACACCTTAATTATATCCGGATATTTATCCCAAAAATTCCCTTCAACGCCACTCTCTTTCGCTTCAGTTTTAGGCAGCTCTGAAATATAGGTAACTGCTTTTGATGAAATCGCATCATTCACATATTTTTCAACCTCAGCTATTTGCTCTGGCGTAAGTTTTTCATCATGGTTGAAGTCAAACCTTAATCGTTCTGAAGTAATATTACTTCCTTTTTGATGAACATGATCACCCAAAACTTCCCGTAAACCAGCAAGTAATAAATGAGCTACAGTATGCAACGCTGTTGTTTCCGTTGATTGATCAGCTAATCCACCTTTAAATTTGCCCACGGAAGCAGTTCTACTCTTTTCAGCATGTTTCTTTGCCGCCTCTACATAAGACGCCTTGTCCTCCATGCTATATCCACTTTCAGTTAGAAACTCTTCCGTCAACTCCAAAGGAAAACCATATGTTTCGTAAAAATAAAATGCATCTGCACCTGTAACTTTACCTTTATTCTTAAGATGTTTTTGTATTTCAATTTCTCCTTGCTGTAAAGTTTTATAGAAAAGATTTTCTTCCTTATTTACTATTTCAATGACTTTCTTTTTATTACTGATCAGATCTTCATAAGCTGTTGCTTCATCTATATAAACTTCAGACAACTCACCCACAAAACTTCCTTGTATACCGATTTTTTTGCCTGCACGAATCGCCCTTCTTAATAATCTTCTTGTTATATACCCTGCATCACTATTAGCCGGCTCCGCACCATCATTAATTAGAAAAGTAGCAGCTCTCACATGATCAAGTATGATTCTAAACGAATTTAAATCGTCACTATATTCTTTGCCACTTAATTCCATTAGTTTTTTCTTGGGATTATGGAAGAAAGCCGTATTATAAATATCCCTATCACTATTAAGGGCTGTTGCAACCCTTTCTAATCCACCTCCATAATCAATATTGGGATTTTGCATTTTTACAAAACCTGTTTCTTCTTTTTTGTAACACATAAATACGTTGTTTCCAATTTCTAAAAACCTCTCGCTTACAGAAGTAGGATGATCCAGTGAATCACCGCCTGGTTCAAAATCATAGAACATTTCGCTATCAGGCCCACCCGGTTCACCAACAGGCATATCTAATGGACTTCCGGCTCTACTCCACCAATTTTCTTTTTCATTGTATAAGAATATTCTACCACCTCTAGATGTCCCATATTTATATGGATCATCTTCAATAATAGGTTCTATACCAACTGATTTGAATTTTTCTGACCAGATTTGAATTGCTTCCGTATCTTTCTGTATATTCAAATCATCACTTCCTTTAAAAGCACTAATATATAGCCTACTAGGATCAATTCCCAATTCGTTAATTTGCCAATTCCAAATTGCATCGATTTGCTTTTTCTTATAGTTATTTTCATTTGCTTTGAATTCCCATCGACCTATCATTTCAAAAAATGTTAGATGAGACATATCTCCTACTTCATCAATATCCACTGTCCTTAAACACTTCTGAATATTTGTTAGCTCATTACCTATTGGATGTTTTTCCCCCAATAAATATGGAACCATAGGTTGCATTCCACTTCCTGTAAACAACGTTGAGGGATCATTTTCTGGTAGCAAGCTAGAAGAAGGTACTTGACTAGCCCCTATTCTTTTCATAAAATCAATATATGATTTTCTTAACTCATCTGGTGTCATTTTCACCATGCTCAATGCCTCCATTTCATTTATTATTAATTCCTGGAAAATCCAAGAGTTTTTATTTTGCGAATATTCAAAACAAAAAGAATATTCATTCTTTCTTTTCTTCTTAAGAAATAGCAAATATGGTTTCTTGAATTCTATAAAAAATCACTATTCTAAACCAAATTTCCTATTTTAGTTGCATAAATTTATTCTATAATCATATCTACTACTTGAACACAAGTCCTCAAAGAACAATCATATAATCTAGTAAACATATATAATTACACACCGGCTATTCATAATGATGAAAAAAATCAAATGTGTATCATCACCGACCTCATCTATATCTCCTGTTCACACGCATTTTTGAATATTAGTAAGACGTCTCCCTTGTGGATGACTTTCTCTCAATAAATATGGTACTAGCGGATGCATTCCGGCTGTAGTAAATAAAACTGTTGGATCATTTTCTGGCAAAAGTGAAACAGCCGCGATTTCTTTATGCCCCCTTTCTTCAAAAAAATTCACATACATCCTTCTTAACTCATTTGCTTTCATTAATATTACTCCTTCCATTTTATTTACCCAAACAAAAAAGCCCTAAGCTGACATATTTATTGTCAACTTAGGGCGAACTATTATGTCCGTGTTACCACCTAATTTCAGATTTCTCTGCACTCTATCAATACGGGATATTTCCGATATTGTTTCCTGAATAACGGTGGAACTCCGTTGAAGCCTACTAAGATTCTTCTGTTCGGTTCACAGCTCCGAGACTGCTTCACTATTAGATCAATGAAGATTCGCACCAACCATCTTCTCTCTGTGAAATCCCTAATACTTACTATTTCTCATCATAGCCTTTTCGTTTTAAGTTAAATCAATGCTATCACACTCAAACTTGCTCTGTCAATTTAATTTTCCTATTTTTTTATACGGTATAAGTCTATCGATTCTACCATCAGCTTTGATGTTATTTACATCATCCCAAAATGCTTCAACGCTTCCACAATCGCCTTTTCCTTTTCTTCGGGACAATTCGGTTGCTTTGCATCCTCTGACTTAGCCAAATTATAATTCTCCCCAATCTCAATTCCACATTTCCTTTTTACCTGTGAAATATACAGATTAGAAACTTTAAGTCCATGCTCTTTCAACACATAATCTTTAATCTCCACATAAGTAGCCTTCGTCTCCCAGTGGTCGCATCCAACTCATCCAAGTCCAAATCAACCTCGATCCTATCATTCGATTTTTGTTGGGACAACAGAATTACTGTTTCCACATGCCTTGAACGGTCAAAAAAGATGCCACTTGAGCCTGGTGGGACCTTGGCGGAAAACTATTTTCTTTTAATCCTTAACTGCTACTTGGACAATGTGCTTTTCACCGTTCTTTTCAAAATATTTATAAAGTTGCATGCCAATCTTCTCCGCAACTCTTTGTGAAGAGCCATTCTGTATTGTGGTATACGAAAATACTTTAAAATATTTCAAAACTTGAAAGGCGTATTCTTTGCAGGCAAGAGCAGCTTCTGTTGCAAATCCCCTATTGCAATATTTATTAATAATATGAAAACCAATTTCCGGGACAGTTCCATCACCGATATTTTGCATGGTTATACTGCAATCTCCTAGAAATATTTCGCCATCTTTTAAGATTACCGCCCATAATCCGTGTTTATAGCTTTGATAATTTTCAAGATTCCAGTGAATCCACTTTTCAACCTATTAAAGTTGATAATATTCCATTAACTCCGATGCAATAGCAACAAGTCTTTCTTCCAAACTCTGTGGTTCAATTATTTGAATGGATTTACCATAGGATAGGAGAAAATAAGGGACATAAATATGAATTGATTTTTCCTCAAATAAAAAGATGGCTTGTATCCCTCTATTCATATGCATTTCGCCCGTTCAATTCTAACACAACAATCATCAGCATAGTAATAATGGACTGTCGGGTTTCATCTGCGATGGAAAGAAAAAGTCGGCGACTACTTTTAAATTAGGGTTAATGTACGGATAGTTATTTTCTGTTATTCGCGGCAATCATCTCTTTCAACGAAACATCAGGGTTGCGCCATCTTACTGCATTCTTTTCATGTCTCAAATGGATCGCATTTTTAGGGCAAAGGTGGACACAGCCCAGGCAGCCTTCACATTGATCTGCAAATATCACTTTATCAGAGACGGTAATATTTCCGGCAGGGCAGACCTTTGAACAGGTACCACACTGATTGCAATTTTGATTGACTTCATAACGCTGCCCCTGCTTGCCGTTCACTAAGAGATTTTCACCACGTTTTATCATTGCAGTCATGGCCCTCCACCCGATTCCTACCGTGGCATCAAGCGTTTTCCGGTTTTGAATATCTGTTATGATTCGGGCAAGATTTTCGTCTACTCGTTTCACCGGCAGTTTAGCAATCTGGTCATTCATATTAAAGCCCGGCAGATAATTGTCAACCATCAGCAGACTTTCGGCATAGTCAAACTTGTAACCATGCTGCTCGGCGAGTCTCTGAACATTCATCATACACGCGCCGGGAAGATTGCCGTAGGTGCCGATGGCGAACATATAGGATCCTTGAAGCTTAGCTGTTTCAAGGAACTTTTTCACCATTTTCGGCAGTCCAAAACCGTAAATCGGGAAGACCACACCGATCACATCGTCTGCAAAAGCCAAGCCTGATTTGCCAACGACTTGCGGAATGGAAATGAGTTTCGCGTTACCGTTACCGATTTTCTTTGCAACGGCAAGGCAATTCCCTGTGGATGTAAAATAGAAAATAGTCATTATTTTCCTCCTGCTATCTGTCCTGCAATTTTCAGCACCGCACCGAACCAAAACGGTTCTAACCTTTTCTTTACGTTGCCTAGTTCTAATGGGATGTTGATATGCTGCGGACATTTTTTCACGCAAGCACCACATTTTACGCAGTTTGTAACCCGCATACCGCCCAATGAATGAAGGGCATCCGTGCTTGTGAGGTACTGTGTCATACCCGTGACAAAGCCATTTGCATAGCTTGCATTGTACGCCGCGAAGCATCCTGGAATATTGACGTTTTTCGGGCAGGGCATGCAGTAATTGCAACCCGTACAAGGCACTTTGTAGCTCTCCTCGAATACTGCTTTAACTTTGTCAAATACCGCAAGCTCACTGTCCGTAAGCGAGCCGGCAATCGCATTTTCAGCGGTGCTGATATTATCATCAAGCTGTTCGGAAGCATTCATTCCCGACAGCACTACCGTCACCTCCGGCTGATTCCACAGCCACTTCATAGCCCAGGCGGCAGGTGTAATGTCAGGATTTGCTTCGCTGAACAGCTTCACAGCCTTTTTCGGGACACCACTTGCAAGCCGACCGCCCAGCAAAGGCTCCATAATAATCACAGGCAGGCCTTTTTCATGAGCCTTTTGCAGTCCAAGCTGGCCCGCCTGATAGGTCTCGTTCATATAGTTATACTGGATCTGGCAAAACTCCCAAGGGTACACGTCAAGCAGCTCCAAGAACGCCGCTTGTGTGCCGTGAAACGAAAACCCGACGTGACGAATTTGTCCGCTTGTCTTCTTTTCAGAGAGCCATTTCTCCAAACCGACTGCCGACACAGCGTTCCAAGCCACCATATCGGGTACGTTATGAATCAAATAATAGTCGATATAGTCCGTTTTCAGTCGTCTGAGCTGTTCGTTGAACAAACGGTCGAAGTCTTCATAGGTTTTGCATTTACCATGGGGCAATTTTGTCGCAAGAAAAATCTTCTCGCGCACATTATTTTTATACAAAATTTCTCCGAGTGTGTCCTCGCTCCCACCGTAAACATAGGCGGTGTCGAAATAATTTACTCCTCTTTCGATTGCATCAAGCACCAGCTTTTCGCTTTTGGCAAAGTCAATGCTGATTCCGCGAGGGAAACGCATACAACCAAAGCCCAACACAGACAGTTTATTACCCGATTTCGGGTCAACACGGTATTGCATACTATTCTTCCTCGCATTCACAAATTTTACGGAGTTCCTCAATATGGTTCACAAGAGTTACAAGTTCACCCCAAGCCCCGCCGAGTTCTAGATAATAAAAGTTCATCGTGGCTTGTCGGCGCAGCCCGATCACTTCAGTATCAAGCAGGATTTTAAGGTGATGAGACACGGCAGGGCGGGATAAGTGCGTCCTTTCGGTTATCTCCCCCACGCGCATACCCTCTTCGCAGTCAGCGCTGGCGAGTACAGCGATTATCATCTGCCGCGTTTCGTCGCCAAGTGCACTCAACAGCTTGCGACAAGCGGCAAATTGGTTTAGCATTGCTTTGTCATCCATAGTATTACCTCGTCAATAAGTTTAATCGTTCCTTTGTTTAGACTATTGTATCTCCATTAAGTCTGTTTATCAAGATACGATATGATTGAGAAAGAAAATCGAGACAAAAGAAAACATGCACCCCGACAGCTTTACGATTTAATTCTGTTCGTTGTAATAGTTTGTTTCCAGATGTAGAAAGTTTAATTATAGAACAATGAATAGATCCAAGAAAAAAGGACAATGACGAAAAACCCTCCTCTCGTAGAATGGTAATTACGACAGAAGGTCCTATTTTGCTTTGGGATAATGCAACTATTTATTCGATTAGATGTATTGAATTCGAAGAAGCCTTAAAATATCCACATTTCACTTAGATGTCATCTTTTTTATATCCGCAAGGGCCTCAATACTTATGGCTATTGCTAATGTGCTTAACCCTCATTATTTCTAACGCTTGACATACTCTTTCAGATGTTTTGATAATGTCTTTCTCCATTATTAACCAGATTTTTATAACTAAAATTCAAAAAGATGGCATCGCATCTTAACTTTAAAAGTTATTTTGCGACGCCGTCTTTAAAAATCAAGTAATTATTTAACAAAAACCATATGATCTATTTGAGTTGTTATCGCTTTAGACCAAAGCCATTGATTTGTTGAAGTATCATCAAAATAGAACATCGCGCCCTTACTGGTATCGCTGCCGTTAATCGCAGCCATCGCTGCTTTTTTTGCTAAATCAGTAGCAGGTTTGTTTATCCAACCGTTTTTTACCGGTGTGAACTGATAATAACCTCCCGACACTTGATTGACAACACCGCTGATACTGTTCGGCCATTCAGTGCTTTGCACTCGGTTTACGACTACACCGCCTACCCCTACCATTGCATTGTAGGATTCTCCGTCTGCCTCGGCAGTAATTAATCTTGCCAGTAAATCAACCTCCGACGCTGTATAATGAATAACTGCTTTAGATGAGCTTGATACAGGTGTGGATGGGTTTGCTGCCGGTTTGGATGCACTATCAGCCTGTGCAGCCGGTATAAGAAGTGTCTTTCCAATTATAATCTTACTGGAAGTTAAATGATTAGCCTGTTTAATAGTTTTAACTGATACATTATATTTCTTTGCTATCTTTGATAATGTATCGCCTTTTTTTAATGTACATTTCTTTGACGGAACATCTAATTTCTGGCCGGGATATATCTCAGTGGTTTTCAGTGAATTATTAGCAACCAGCTTGTCCGTTGTTGTGTTGAACAACTGACTGATCGTATATAATGAATCTTTGGGAGCTACTTTATAGGTAGCAGCTAAAGCAGTGTCTGCGCTAAGTGATATTAATATCGTACAGGTAGCTACTGCCACAAAACTTTTGAGTTTGTTCATAGGAACCTCCTTCATATTAACTTAAACTACTGTGTCGCTGTTACGTTCTCTATCTTAACTTACCCAGCGCGTAATTTCTATATATGATTACTGGTCAGAAAGGAAAGAGCAGACTGAATTGCAATTTTCTAGTTATAATGACAGAAAATGACGCTATATTGCCAAAATATAGTCAGGTTCATTATGTAATTACCGCAGTATTCCCATAAGAGACATAGAGGCAAAACTCCAGTTACTCTTTTTACTTATGCAGACGAATCCCTTTTTATATAGATAGAGTGGGGGGTGTGTGAAGAAAAGTCTGTAAATGCTGATCTTCTATGATAATAGCTGGTCTGAAGGTTTAGCGATATGCTTTCAGACCTTGCTTTATATATAACAGCACATGCTGATGCATGTCATGAATGATGCTTATACATGTAACCGTCCTTCATACATGATACTGAGTTCACCGTAGACTTGCCCCCAATTCCTAAGCGGCATATTCCATTTCCTGGTCGCCTCAAAAGTAGATAAATACAGGGCCTTCAGAAGCGCTGTGTCACTGGGAAATACGCTCCTTTGGCGGTTTAGCTTCCGGTAAGTTGCATTCAGGCTTTCAATCGCATTTGTGGTGTTATGCCGATATCGGCATAATACCACGAATGCCATCGAGGGATTTAACCGGCAGCTCCGTAAGGTCACCAAAAGTAAGACCGTATTTCCGACAGACGACAGTCTGCTGAAAATGCTGTACCTGGCAACCTCACTTTTGTATCTTATTCAATTTATGCTCACGTTTTAAAACAGCAAAGGTTCCTTCCGACCATATTTGCCGAAGGCGCATAACCCTTTTGTAATCCATACTCCCTACCTTTTGACTGTTGCGATAAAAAGATGGGTAATAAGCACTCGCACTAATTCTGACAGTCCCCAGATCTGTAGCACATAATGAAAAATGAGGACAATTCTTACATTCTTTCTTGGACCGACTATACAAACGATAATAATTCTGTGTCGATTTCTTATAAATCAATTTTTGGAATTTCAGACTATTTCCTTGTCCGCAAATGAACAGGTCTTATTTTTGCTACTTTGTCAATAGGTCCACTTTGAAACGGTCTCAATATATATTTCTTCATTCTCTCCAACCTATACTAAATATATTTTTTAATTTTATGAACCCATGTATTCATTATCACTTTTTGAGGAAATAATTTTGTCAGCATATGCATATATTTCACATAAAATGTACAAACGGACATATCTTTCCCTTTCTTGGCATCCCTCAGTGCTTTTACGGCAACTCTGTCCGGCGTTACAATGCCAGGAAATTTAATCCTTTTCCCGTTAACTTCTTTCATCAGCAGATCTGTATCAACCCAACTTGGGCAGACAGCAGTTGATGTAATACCAGTCCCCTTCAGTTCCACATTTAATGACCTGGAATAAGTTTTTTCAAAGACTTTTGTCGCTGCATATAAGTTAAGGTAGGGTAATGGCTGAAAGGAAGATGCAGATGAAATATTCAGAATCCTGCTTCCCTCTACCATATAAGGAATGCACAATGTACATAAAACAGCAAGCGCACAGCAATTGATATTAATTGTATCCTTTATTTCTTCAACGGTAAATTTCTGATAGGATCCCATCTTAGCAAGACCAGCATTATTAATTAAATACGCTATGACTGGTTTCTGATTTTTCAGCAGTTCACCTACAGAAAATAGTTCTGTTGATTTAGATAAGTCCTTTGGGACAGTAATTATCTTATCTCCTAATTCATTCCTTAATGCTGTAAGCTTCTCCTGGTTTCTGGCTATTGCCCAGATTTCATCTACTTCTTCCTGTAACATCAGCTTCGTAAACTCTTTTCCTATCCCTCCACTGGCTCCCGTTATGATTGCAATTCTCTTCTCCATGCTCTTCTCCATAATCCTATTATTTCAATATAGTTCGTTCTAAATCCTCCGAATTAATTGTTTCATACTTTGTCGTAAATAGCTTCTTCAGTGAGTAAAGATAAACAACACCCCAATAGTAATCTGCCAGCTTCAAAGGATTACCTGCGACAATACTGCCTTCCTTTTGTCCTTGTTCAATTATCTTAGTCATATATTTATATAGTTCCGACTGATAGGTTGTTCCATAGGCAGAATTACTTTCATCTTGTTCTAAAAGCATCTGTGTATTTAAAGCAATCATTCCTGCAAAGATATTATCTTCTTCCATCTGACGCAATACTTCTTTTGTCAGCTTGTGTATTTTATGTTTGGCGGGTATGGGGAGACTTGTAAGACGCTTTACCTGCTGAATATCTTTTTCTCTATTAATCATCTTATGAATTTCTTGAAACAACTTTTCTTTAGATTCAAAATAGATGTAAATAGTCCCTTGTCCAATTCCAATATGCTTGGATAATTCGCTAATCTTTGTTCCTGAAAATCCATTTTTAGCAAAATAAAGTATAGATTTCTGTAAGATTTTGTTTCGCATATCTGTTCTAATTTCTTCACAACGTTCTGGTGATTTTGGCATAATCTCTTCCTTTATGAATGAATATTTGTTCATCTATAGTTTAAAAGAGATGTTGATCTCTGTCAAGCAAAACTTGAAAAGTAAGTGTCAATTTGATTGATTGTTTCTATTATCAACAATATCTACAACATTACTTAAGTATAACAGAAAACAGCTTGTTTATAACGCTTAATAAAACATTTAAGCATAAAAACAAGCCTGCAAAATAGCAGGCCCTGTTTTTGTTGAAATAAGCCAATCTTATAAAATCTGATGCATATTAATATATGAAAACACATTGGTGCAAGATAATATTACGTCGGTTGTTATTTTAGTTCTTATCCTACGAATGAAGATTATACTTATTTTATATGCTTTTCAAGTTCGGTAATAACAGTTTTAAATCTTGCGTGTTCACGTACCGGCGCAAAAATTTCTTTTGATACTAAGTATTCTTTTGAGCCTGACGCCGTGGTTTTTATATCAAGGTCTTTATATTTCGAACAGGTCTGACCTTGAAAAATAACCGATGTGTAAGTAGATACTTCCGGTAGAGTATCGAATTTTATACTATATTCCGCAAACAGCTCTATACAGTCAAGCGCATTGTCATAATCTTTCAGTTTTAAATAATCTTCCGAAAGCCAATAATAAACTGCCCGTAACCTTAAAGTTTCATAAATATAATCATTATTTTCGTGCAGTATTTTTTCAATACTTACGAGTTTTTTAAATAGTTCTACTCTCTTTTCTGAGTTAGCTTTATATTTAGTGTTTGCAAGATTTTCAATTAAATATTCAAACATATCCGATAACAGCCATATATTCTGAACAATCTGATTTGATTTCGCTTCCCCGTCAAGTATTTCCGGAAGCACCATATCACGTGAATCACGCGCAAGCGGTAGTCTGTTCGCTGTTTCAACAGCTTTTTCTTTGTCACCTATGTCTTTATAAGCGCGTGCTAGCACTTGAAGCGAACGAAAACGCAGATTGTCATCCGTACAATCACTCAAAATGCGTGTGCAAATTGATATAGATTCCCTCAAATTTTTTTGTTTCTCTTCTTCTGGTTTTTTCGTAAAACATAAAGTTTTCGCTAGACAGTACAACAAATCGTAATTATTCGGAAATTCATGAACGGCGTTTCTGAACATTTCAATTACTGTACCGTCAAACCAATTTCTACTCCTCTCAGGTCCCGCTTGTTTAATAATCATATCAATCTTTTCCTGATTTTTCATAACATCAAAACACATTAATTCGTCTATGCTTATATTAAAAAAATTAGCGATTGACGGCAGAAGCTCTATATCAGGATAACAGCCCTCGACTTCCCATTTACTCACAGCTTGTGCCGTAACACCTAAATATTCTGCAAATCTTTCCTGATTCACGTCAGCTTTTTTACGTAATTCTTTTATTTTTTCACCTATTTTTATAATCATAAAAATCCTCCGTTCTTATAATAATTTTTACAAGCACTTGTAGCTATATTGTATGATACGGAGGAATAAAACTCAACAAACAATCATTTGTTGTAATATCAACTGTTAGTTGTTTTTTGTTGAGTATTTATTTATCTTCTGCATAGTATACAAAAGAGAGGGGGACCCCGGAGTCTTCTCTCTGGAACTGTCAAACTTCTCTTTTCGTAGGAGAAGTACCATCTCTGTGAGATTGTTTACCTGCTGTTGAAGACCTCGTATTGTATTTTCAAGCTTTTCGATATAAGCATCTTTAGCGTCCATTCCGGTATTCCTCCTATCTGATTCGATAGGTTTATTACACCTCGGAAATCGCTAAAGATCCAGTAAACAAGCCATTTGTAGGCATTTTCATTCAACAGAATTCACCGTGCTTTGCTTCACGGATTGCTTTCGGTTGGTCGATTGCAAGTCCCTCCAAAAGCCACCGGAATTCCTGCCACGAAAGATTTCTGGCCTAGTCGGCGGTTCTTGACCATTGAAAGTATCCGTTTTCCAATCTCTTATATAAGAGGACAAAGCCAACATCTTCCCAAAGCAATGCCTTCATCCGATTCCGCTGCTTACCACAAAAAAGAAAGAGTTGCTTACCGAAAAGATTCAATCCATAGTTGGCTTGAACAATAGCAGCTAATCCGTCAATTGATTTTCGCATATCGGTATAGCCACATACGATTAGGATTTCCTTTGCCTAAGTAATGCCACCTGACATATCGATTTGAGCGCTGTCAGAACAGCAGTGATTGCTTCAGACGGTATCCATCTGGTATTTCAAGTGTAGCTGTTCCTACATGAAGTGTGATGGGAAGTGGTGAAACTGCTACAACAAAGGAATCCTTACGAACAGGAACAATCTCGCGTATTTCTGGGACAGAACTCGAAGTAACACTTTCACACGCTTGCTTTCTGATTTTGCAAAGCCAGTAGTAATTGCTCTTTCAACTATTGTCGTTATTCAATTATTTTGAATTCATCAATAATAATTCTGTTACTATAAAAGTAAAAAAACATATTAATATCAATGTGAAACAAAAGAAATATTCATGTAATACTCTTTACCCTAGAAAGTCATATATAGTCAAAATTCCTTCTTACTCCATATTGAAGCTTTATTATAACAGATGAATTTTTATGAAAACATTAAAAGCGACTAATATCTGAGCCCTAGCAAGTGTTTTTTAAGTCTGCTCTACAACTATTACCTCCAAATAACAACAAATTATTTGGAGGTAA
>JAEYGZ010000024.1 GCA_023409535.1 Bacillota bacterium | reverse complement strand
CCGGACATGTCTACTACTATACAACTTTCATCAAAGTACGACTGATAGTAAGCCATTTCACCGGTCAAAGAATCTGATACGCTCACAGTTAAAGTGCCACATGGGACAGGAATATCAATAAATAATTTACTATCTTCAACATCATAGCAAGCGATAATCCATGAAGCCGGATCTACAGAACGAGGAGTGCCTTGAGAAGTATTCGTAGCAGTTTTTAATATAATCCGTTTCCTCATAGATTGAGATTCTGCCCCAACCTGAACTGATAATAAAATCCCTATCAATAACAAGAATAAAAATTTTGTTTTCATAATATATAAGATTAATTGGTTGATGCTCCAAATAACTAAATTTTTATTATGAAAATCAAGAAAAAAAAGGTAACAGAGGTAACAAACTCATGTAGACTTACAGTAACACTCTATAGAGTCAATCACATAAGTTTTTGATTATCAAAACCAAACACCTTATCAAAAAGAACAGTATCCATTTTATCCTTAATCCGGTGTTTTCTTGCTTTTATAGCATCTGAAGAAGCATCCATTATACCTAAAAGCAAATCTTTGGGACAATGAAGCAGGCTCAGCAAGCAATAAAATAAATCTTCATTAGTTAATGAACGGCAATTCTCCCTCAAATTATTCATAACATCTAAGAATGATTCCCGGATATCACCAATAATCCTTTCCCTATAATCCTGAATTTTGAGAATGCGTTTACCAGGCTTCATATTTTTCAACTCATTCAATTTCTTATACCCCTCAGTTGCTTCGAATAATGAAATACAAATCTGCAAGTTTTTTTCTTTCAGATCATGCAATTCTGCACTTTTTTCTTCAATTGGTGCAGAGCTTTCACTCAGCATCATTATTTCCGCACGATTCTCATTCAATTGTTTTTGCAGAGCTATATACTTATTCTTACGACATCTATCCCTCCACATATAAATTAATGCCAATACTAAAAATAAGCCCCAAAAACAGTAAATCATCTTTTTCTTTGCAAGTTGATGCTCTTTCAACAATGCGTATTTATGGATTTCCAATTGATGATTATCCATCAAATCACCAATTTCGGCTCGATACGCACTCGCTTGAATAGAATCAAAGTAAACGATGAAAGAATCGGCACACAAAGCAGCCTCTCGCCAGCGGGATTGCTCTTTGTTTAATTCAAATAGTCTATCAAAAGCAGAGGCTTTAGTTTCAATATCAAAGGAATATTTAGCCAGATTCCAATAATAAAGAGCCGAATCTTTTTTATTCAAATGATTCATAATATCACCCTTCAAGAAATAAATAGAATAAAGACTTTCCTCCACTTCTATGTCTCTCATTGCTTCTGAGATATAACTATTCGCCTCTTCATATTCTCCTCTCTCATTATAGAGAGCGGCTATATTTTTATAAACAAGAGGTTTAAAGGCAGAAGTTTGCAAAGAATCAGCCAGAAGCTTCGCCTGCTGATAATAAATGAAAGCACTATCAGAATCATCTTTTATCAGGTAATTGTCTCCTATCTTCAACAAGGCATACAAAGCCCGATCAATATGCGCGGTACCGCAAAGAGCATAAGCATTCTTATGTGCATCTATCGCAGCAGAATTCAAATATTGTTCTCCATAGCAATCTCCCAAATGCCCATATACCATCGACAAAAATACCGAGTCACCTCCTTGCGGCATAGTCCTCAATGACTTCAAATATAGATTTATGGCAGTAGATAT
Organism: Bacillota bacterium; assembly: GCA_023409535.1. GTDB lineage: Bacteria > Bacillota > Clostridia > Lachnospirales > Lachnospiraceae > Mobilitalea. The sequence continues at coordinate 1,208 of JAEYGZ010000024.1, read as the reverse complement.
GTCTTCTTGCTCCCGATGCACACACCCGCTATAAAAATAAGATTTTGCCAATCGTTCTCTATCGCTGTTCTTTTCAAAATAATCCACAGCTACCTGTATTAAAGAATCATTCTCCAGCGACACATAATTCTTATACTTCGCCTGCGTAAGCAGCAAGGCATACCATGCCCTATCTGTTTTCCCCATCTTCTGCGGTGCAGGTATAGCTTCCAGCAATTGCAGCGAACTGTCAGGATGCGACTGCATCAACGAATCAGCCAATAACAGAATAGAACTGACTGCATGAGAACCTCTTCTACATGCCCCCAGCAGAATAGTAAATGATATGAAGAACAGGAAAGCAGGTAACAGTTTTTTCATGCTATTTTAAACTTCTCGTTTCAATACAACAAAGATAGTAACAAATCATGGAAAAAGCCAATGAGAAAGTAAACTGTTGAAACATAAATAGTAGTCCATTATCATTTTGACACTTTGCATTTCTAATTGTCTGAGAATGCATTATTCCCGAACAACTGACCATGGAGGTAAAAAGAAACAAACGAAATTCAGCAAGCCACAGATTATTAATAATATATCGAAATACTTACACTTCTTTTAGAGTAAAACACCACCCTAAAAACACAACTATAAGAGAAATAGTCAATACAAATAAGTGCATTACCCATAAGTAGTAACCCTTTTGACCGTAAGTAGTAATGATATCACCTATAAGTAGTAACCTTATGGTCCATAAGTAGTAACCCTTTTCTGCATAAGAAGCCCGGAAACATGTAAGAATATGCAAGAATAACGAATTTACATTCCTTATTTATTCATAGAATATTCTATAATGCAAAATTGAGAAATACCTATAATCACATAAAATAAAGAAACAACATCAATTTGATTAAAACATCAATAAATAGAAAACAATTTGCCAGCCCACCCTACAATCGTTCTGTCCCCTTAAAAACAACCAGAGGAAAAGATTCGTTTGCTGACAACAAATGAAATCATTTGCCAATAAGCTATGAAACTATTTGTTAGTAACAAACAAAACAGCATATTTACAAGAAACAGCTCTATACTAAAATGAGAACAATAAAAAGCCGTCCCCTCCTTTCGCCACACGAAAGGAAGCAGGACGGCTTCTATATAAATAGCTTGTAAAGCTACGCTGATTACAAAACCAGAGAAAGATTACAGACCGAAAGCGGCTTTCACCT
>JAEYGZ010000006.1 GCA_023409535.1 Bacillota bacterium | reverse complement strand
ACGGGATGGACTTTAATTAACACTATTATTAATATTAAATTTTGAATTTATGAACAAAAGGATTTTTACCTTGTTAACAGCTGGTTTACTGCTAGGTGGACCTGCTTTTAATGCTGCGTATGCCGCTGTTGGAGACAAGACCGTTGTTTCTTATACAACTACAGAGACCGCTTTGGGCAATGGCATGACATTCTATTTAGGAGCGTCAAATACTACTTTGTATGCAAAGTATACGAGTAGTGATATCTTAAAATTGAAGGGCGATAAGGAAGTTGTTTCTTTAACAGCTACAACTGCTTCTGCTACGAATGAAACTGCCGCCGAATTTACGATCCGTAACTACTCTTCTCGTACTTTCGAGTTGTGGGTAACTATTGATGGTAAGGAATACCAAGTTATAACAAAGGGCGATGGTACTGCCGTTACCGGAGATCAGTCAACGAAAAATCTTTCAGACTTCAACACGAAGTTTATTGTAAAAGATGGTAAGCTGAAATTTAAAGGCTTGTTTACGGCTGCATTGCCTGCTAGCGAGGTTGGTAGTAATTTACAGGCCTTCTCTTATGCTAAAGAGATCGGAGATGAGTATTTGACTGAATACAATTCAAAAGGTACAACTTTGTCCTTCGATTATACGACTAGCGAATTGGTTGGTAACTTGTTTGATTCCGTAACTCCGGTAACTGTTAGTGCGGATATTACTGCTGCGGATGCGAAAATCCAGACAGGTACTTATTTTGTGAAAGGTGACGCAAAGAAGGTAGAAGCATTTGTTGCTGAAGTTGAAGATGGTACAAATAATGAAGCTGCCATATCAGCTGCAAAAGAAATCTCTTTCTTAGCCGTGGATCCTACTCAACGTTACAACATCAATGGTAAACAAGATGGTGAAGGTTACGCTTTGTATTGGATGAAAGGTGAGGTCGCTGCTAAAGACTCTAGTGCAAACGCAAGCTTTACGATCTCATTGAAAGATGCCTTTAATGAGGATGGTAAGTTGATTTTAACGATGAAACCTTCTGTCAAAGAAGGTAATACTTGGAAATCTTATGATGTAAATGTAGCTGCGGTTAAGCCTTCTGTTTCTGATACGAAGACTTATGTGACTACTGTATTATCAGGAAGTACAAAAACGAACTATACTCCTATCCATCCGCAACTGGGTGCGAATTCTTATCTTGACGCTTCTGTATTATTGAAGAAGAACGCTGAGAATGTGGTAAATATTTACTTTACAAGTAATGATGAGGACAAGAGCTCTGAGGGTAAGCCAAACGCTCAAACAGAGTACCATAAGTATTTAACGGTTGATCCTGCTACAGGTGACGGTTTAAGAGTGGTTGCTTATAATAGTGCGGATTTTACGATGCCGGTATCCCAATGGATCGTTTCTGGTTTTGATGGCAAATATAATTTTACATTGACAAACCGTGAGACAGGTGAGGATTTGGTATTACGTTTACAACCGGATGGAAAAGAAGGTGGCTATAAAGTAGATAAAGCAACTTATGATGGAGAAGAAGTAACAATCAAAGGAGATGAAAAAGCTTCCAAAGGTGTAACAGAAGATTTAGCACTGAATACAACTTCCGTTAAGTTCAACACGATCGCTACAACTCGTACGGACGGTTATAAAGTATTCACGGATACTCAGATCGCCGAGGGCTTTAAGATGACATTCAATGGTAAGAACGTATTTGGTGACAAGACTCTTTATGCAGTTCTTTCTAATGATAAAAAGAGTATGAAGGTCTCTACCGATGAGAAGGCGACAATGTTGACCCTTTATCCGGAAAGAGTAAAAGGTGCTGAAACTTTGGATAAATCTTTGCAAGGTGTAGCTGATTACATCTTGAATACGAATACTTATGCTTACTTAAATGATAAGAATGAGGTTGTAAGAGTTGCGGATAAGGATACTTTGGTTGTTCCAACTTATATCTTGCGTACGACGGAAGTTAAGGGTGACGATGCTAGATATTTAGGTGCTGCCGCTGCTACTGATAAAGAAAAGGATGCCGCTACAGAGTTCGCTATCATTAAGAATGCCGCAGGCGGTTATTCTTTGGTTTCGTTAGCTGCGACTTCTGGGGGTACGCTTGATTATGCTGCTTCAATTGATAATACTTCTGCGGTTAAAACTGCGAGCGTTAATAGCACAAATTTAACTGTAGCTTATGATAAGAAGCGTTATGTAGCAGCTAGTGACTTGAATGATGGTTACGCAAACGTTGAGATCTTGGACGCTAATCCGTTCAACCCGTCATTGGCCTCTCAACCACGTCACGCATCATTTGACAATATGTTAGGTTCTATCAACTATCAGTTGAATAAGAATGGTATCACTGAAGGTATCCTTTCTGCGGAAAGCATGATTTTCTGGTTGGATACGGCGGATAGCAAGGCTAAGACTCCTTCATTCTATATCTCTAAAGGCATTGAGGTTGCTGAAGGCGAAGAAGCACCGGCTGAGAGAATGTTCATGTTCAATGCTCAGGATTCTTTGAAATATTTCGTAGAAGGCTCTGCTCAAGAATATACAAATGAGGCATATTATTTGGAAGGAACAGAGGATACTAAGGTAATCTTCCGTCCGGCTATCCTTGAGGGTGTTGATACAATCGCTACTACCGTAAATGGTGAGGCTGTAAAAGTTGTTAAGGAATTGGAGTCTGATGGTGAGACTGTAAATTCTGATAGACTGGATGCGTTCAAGTTTAATATAACTTTAGCTAAGGATTCTGAGGATGAGTATGTTATTTCTTCTCAAAGAAAGATTGATGGTAAGACAGTTTATGTTTATGCCTTGAATGGAAAACTTGGTTTGACTGCTGACAATGATATCGCTATGGTCTTCACATTAGGTACTGACGTTCCGACTTCTAACGGTTCTGTTGAAGATGCTGCTTCCTCTATCGTTGTAGTAGGTGGCAACGGTGTCGTAACGATCCAAGGCGCTGCTGGTCAGAACGCTTATGTACGTACTGTATTAGGCCAGTCTGTAGCTGAGACTGTTCTTACATCCGATAACGCTACAATCGCTGTACCTGCCGGTATCGTATTCGTTACGGTTGGCGAGGAGACTGTGAAAGTTGTCGTTAAATAATTGAATATTCAAAGTAAAGGAATAATGAAATAAGATAATCAACAATTCCCGTGAGGGTTTCGATCCCAAGTAATCCGTGACGGATGAACAGGCGGGAGTTGGATTAATATTAATACTAAAGTAATAAATTAAGAGGTCCGT
>JAEYGZ010000026.1 GCA_023409535.1 Bacillota bacterium | reverse complement strand
TATAAAATGCGCGATATCTAAGGGAGAAAGTGCCAAGGACGGCACTTTCAGGCGCTTTGGACAGGAGTCCATAAAGCGCCGGCCCGCAGCTCTTAGACAACCTAAATAGCATTTTATATCAGCCTTGATTTTTGCTTAGCACGATAGATCCTGTCAACAGCTTCCCCACAGACCCTTCCTGTTGTTACACCTGTCTCCGTCCCTTTGCCAATCTAACTTACTATTTATGGTATCAATCTATTGATATCTCTTGGAAAGAGGCAGGAATATCTGACGTTACTTTGCTCCAGCAGCCTCGAGGTAAAGCGCTCCAGACCCAGACCGAGTCCTCCGTGTGGCGGCATACCATACTGATGAATCATCAGGTAGCTTTCAAAGGCGTCCGGATTCATATCTCTAGTATGCATTTTCTTAAGCTGCTCCTTTAAGGTATGAATTCGCTGCCCGCCGGTTGTAATTTCGAGACCGCGAAACAGTAAGTCAAAGCTTAGGGTTACCGTGGGATCTGTTGGGTCCTCCATCGCATAGAATGGGCGCTTCTTTGCAGGATAGTGAGTGACAAATACAAATTCGCTTCCGGTTTCCTTAAGGATCAATTCATATAGAAGCTTCTCCTCTTCAGGCTCAAAGTCCTCCATATCCTTGATTTCGCGATGATATTCCTTTGTGATTCGTTCCTTTGCCTCATGAAAGGGGATGGAAGGAATAGTTACAAGGTCAGGCATTCTGATCTTTAATAATGCAAGCTCATAAGAATAATTTTCGGTCAGAAATTGTAATGCGGCCTTCAACATACCGGTTTCCATTTGCATGATCTCTTCAAAACTGTCGATATAGCCCATCTCAAAGTCTACACTGGTATACTCGTTTAAGTGTCTGGAGGTATCATGCTTTTCCGCACGGAATACGGGTGCGATTTCATATACCCGTTCGTATACGCCTACCATCATTTGTTTATAGAACTGGGGACTTTGTGCCAGGTAAGCCTCATGATGAAAATAATCCAGCCTGAATATATTCGCACCGCCTTCTGCACCGGCATAAACGATCTTTGGAGTATGAAGCTCAGTAAAACCCTGCCTGGTCAGATGTTCACGAAAACCCCTGCAAAGTCCCTCCTGTATCCGGAAGATTGCGCGTTCCTTCTCGTTGCGCAGGGTAATCGGGCGATAATCCAGCAGGGTATCCAGGGAGATATCCAGCTGCTTATTGTTGATAACCACAGGCATTTTTTCACTGGGCGTGGATAAAACCTCAATACCGGTAAGCTGCAGCTCATATCCGGTGCTGGAGCGTTCCTCTGCGATAACCTTGCCGGTTACGATAAGGCACGCTTCTTCCTCTAAGTTCTCTAAGGGAAAGCTGCAGTGATCGGGGGTATAAACGCACTGTAGCAAAGCTCTGCGGGTTCGGAGTATAACAAAGGCGAAGCCGCTCATGATTCGAAGCTTGTACAAAGCCCCTGAGATTCTGACTGTCTCTCCAATATGCATTCCTAACTCGGCAGCATCGGTAAATTTATTCACAATTGTTCCATCAATGTTTTTCATGGGATCATCCTTTCGGTTTATCTGTAAAATCAGCTTATTATAAATTATATTGACTTATGGTGTTTCTTGGCTTTCAGAATTCTTACGGACACATAACCGCTGTCGGTGCCGACATAATCTGTACGTCGCATGAGATCACAACCTTTCAAGGTAAAAATGGGTATAAAAAACCACATTGGCATGAGGATATCCTTATAGAATCCTACCAATGTGGTTAATAGAACAGTATTATTTATCCACACAGGCACAAGACGTCAAGTGCTTGCACCTATGATTGATTCATGGCTGCAAGCGCATTTGGTCGTCGTCCCTATTCAGATAGTTATTGATGCGGGCTGCCATAATTGATACCTGCTTTCCTGATTTTTAAAAAGAGTAGCATACATAGTTACAGCTGTCAACAAATATTATTATGCTTTTTCTGTAATAGAATTAAATACTTAACCTACCGGTATTTTTATTATTTGCCCTGTATGAATTAAGGTATCCTCCAATGAATTGAATTCCATAATCTCCGGATACCGGTCGGCGCGCCCCAGGTATTGCAGGCTGATTTTACTTAAAGTATCACCCTTTTGGACGGTATAAAGCTTATACTGAAGCAGAATAAGCTTCTGCCCTATGGATATCACATTAGGATTTTTAATGCGGTTAAGCTTAACAAGCTTGTCGACGGTGGTGTTATGAGTTTTAGCCAGCTTTGATAAGGTATCACCGGCGACCACTGTATGATACAGAGTATAGACGCCTTTGGAATTGGGCTCCTCCTTATTGTTGCATTTGCAGTAGCGGTTGATCCCCTTTGCAAGCTCTGTGGCGCACTCCTCCCAGAAGTCGCTGTTTGCCATCAATTTCTGTGCTTCCTGTTCATTTGTCATAAATGCGATTTCACACAAAATAGACGCTTTTGTATTCATGGTCTTACAGTTGCACATGGCAAGGTTATCACTATGGATGCCACGGTTTTGCTGAGAGGTTCCCTTAATTAGCTCCTGCAGCACATAATCTGCCAGATGCCTTGAATCCTTAGGATACTGACTGTGAATATATACACAGACTCCGGCCACCGAATTGAAATCGGTGCCATCACCATATGCATTAAAGTGAATTGCGACGGAATAATCACATTTGTTTTTCTTTATGGTTTGCTGCCTGGTTGAGAGCGGTGTGTCCGGATCATTTTCTCCATTTGCATCATTCCAGCCGGTCTTGATAACATCATAGCCATAGGCTGCTAATTTTTGATATAATCGGCTGGCAATTCCCACATTGGCAGAATGCTCATGGTAACTTACACCTTTTTTCACATCTATTTTTCCGTCATGATTGACATCAACGGACTGTGTGAACGGTGGGGTACGTTTACCGGCAGTATTACTGCCGTGTCCTGCATCAATAGCGATTTTAATTTTTGCCATTTTAATTATCCTTTCCTGGAAGTATTTGCTTCTGCGGCATGATAGCTTAAAATAAGGCTATACAATAATATACGACAGAGTGACCGGAAGGTTTCCGAAGCTCAAATCTAAAAAAATATTAAAATAACTTTTCAAAGAGTAATTTTATGGTATAATAAATGGAGCATTGAAAAAAATTTAACATATATGGAAAGGATGATGGGTTTATGGCATTAGTTACAACTAAGGAGATGTTTCAGAAAGCATACGCCGGCGGTTATGCGATCGGCGCTTTTAACGTAAACAATATGGAGATCGTTCAGGGAATTACAGAGGCAGCAAAGGAACTGAATTCACCTGTTATCCTGCAGGTTTCCGCAGGAGCCAGAAAGTATGCGAAGCATGCATACCTTGTGAAATTAGTGGAAGCGGCACTGGAGGACACAGATCTTCCCATCGCTCTTCACTTGGATCATGGTGATGATTTTGAGATTTGTAAATCATGTATAGACGGCGGCTTTAGCTCCGTTATGATTGACGGTTCCAAGCACAGCTTTGAGGACAATATCATTTTAACAAAGAAGGTTGTTGAATATGCTCATGCACATGGATGTGTTGTGGAAGGTGAGCTGGGAAAATTAGCAGGTATTGAGGATGACGTAAAAGTTAAGGCAGAAGATGCTTCCTATACAAGACCGGAAGAGGTTGAGGAATTCGTTACACGTACCGGTGTTGACTCCTTAGCAATCGCAATCGGTACAAGCCACGGCGCTTTCAAATTTAAGCCCGGTCAGAAGCCTCAGCTTCGCTTCGATATTCTTGAAGAGGTAGCAAAGAGACTTCCCAACTTCCCCATCGTATTACATGGTGCTTCCAGCGTATCTCAGGAATATGTTGAGATCATCAAGAAGTTCGGCGGCAAGATGGACGATGCGATCGGTATTCCGGAAGAGATGTTAAGACAGGCTGCCAAGATGGCAGTTTGCAAGATTAATATTGACTCTGACTTAAGACTTGCCTTTACTGCAGGTATCAGAGAATATATGTTCAACAATCCTACCCATTTTGATCCCAGACAGTACCTGACTCCTGCAAGAAACAACATCAAGGCAGTAGTTAAGCACAAGATCCATAATGTTCTTGGTTGCGAAGGAGCGGCATTAAAGTAATAATGTATGCTGCAAAGGAACGGGAAGCAGGAGAAGAACTGAAGTAGTCCGTGTGAAAATCAGAGACTGCAATCTATAGCACTAAGCACAGAAAAGGCAGAAATAAAAAATGGAATTTACCTCGATTAAGGATTACGGGGCCGGCGCTTATGTACCTCCGTGTACAAAGCGCCTCTCGCAGCCCTCCATGGCTGCTCGCCCCTCAGGTTGTGACCATTTTTTATTTCTGCCTTCTCTGTGCTAAGTGCTATCACGATTTTGCCTAATGATTTCCCGCAGACCCTTCCTGTTGTTACACCTGTCTCCGTCCCTTTGCCACCGATAATTATTACCTAAAACAACGTACACTGCGTAACCAGTTCGTCATCCCTTATGATCTCCAGTAGCTCCCCCGGATGAAGCGGGTGACTGTAGATATAGCCCTGAATGATATCACAATGCTTTGATTTCAGCGAGGCAAGCTGTTCCTCCGTCTCAACCCCTTCGGCAACCACCGTGATATCCAGGCTATGTGCCAGCTGGATAATAGATTCTGCAATGTGGGCATCCTTCTCGCTGGTGGTAATGTTGTCAACGAAGGATTTATCTATCTTCAAGGTATTGATCGGCATATTGGTCAGATAATTAAGGGAGGAATAACCGGTTCCAAAGTCGTCCAGGGATACTCTGACGCCCAGCTCCTGAAGGGTATTCAGAAGCATGGTAGCATCCATGATGGAGGAAACCAGGGTACTTTCCGTTATCTCCAGTTCAAGATACTGCGGCGGCAGCTGCGTCTCTTCAAGAATCTTTGACAGTGTTGCTATAAAGCCCGGGCGGTTAATCTGGACGGAGGAGATATTAACGGAGACCGAGCGAGGCTGGTAACCCAGGTCAATGATCTTCTTATTGAAGAAGCAGGCCTCCTTCAGCAGCCAGGAGCTAAGCTCGATAATCAGTCCGCTTTCCTCTGCAATTGGGATAAACTCACTGGGAGCCAGCTGCCCAAGCCGCTCGTTACGGATTCTCATAAGGGCCTCAAAACCGATGATATTATTGGTCTCCAGTTCAACTAACGGCTGGTATTGTATGTAGATATCCTCATTCTCAATGGCATTTCTGAGTACTTCAATAATCATTGTATTACGGTTTAATTCCTCTTCCATGGTCTTATCGAAAAGCGTGAACTTGTTTTTGCCGGTGTCCTTGGATTTATACATGGCAATATCCGAGTTCTTGATTAAAGTCTTCGAAGAAATACCATTTTCCGGATAGATGGAGATGCCGATGCTCATGGATACATACACAATCTCACCCTCCAGTTCCACAGGACTGCGAAAGGTCTCAAGGATTTGGGAAGCAAACTCCACGGCAAAATCCATAGAGCAGATAGCTTCTTTGAATAGCAGGAACTCGTCACCGCCAGCCCTGGCCAGCATTCCGTTACCACCCATAAGTGTGGTCAGCATTTGGGAGGTTTTCACCAGAAGGGTATCACCGTATTCATGCCCCAGGGTATCGTTGACTGTCTTAAAGTTATCCAAATCTACAAAATACACCGCATGTATTTTATCTTCCTGAGAAGAAGATGCCAGCACCGCATTGACATGATCAAGGAAAGCAAGCTTATTCGGCAGATTCGTCAGGGTATCATGATATGCCAGGAATTCAATGTGGTCATAATTGGATCTGAGCTGTTCCTCATTGGCCAGAAGCTCTTCATGCATGGATTCCAGATCTTCATAATTTGTCTTTATGATATGGAGCATTTTATTAAAATTTTTGGACAGCTCGCCAAGCTCATTGTTATTGCGGATATTGGATTGGACGTTAAGATCACCGTCAGAGGCTGTTCGCATGGCATCGCGCAGGGCAATGATGGGATAAGAGATCTTGCGTGCCAGGGAATTGGCAAAAATAATGATCAGAATCAACAATACACCGCAGATGACAAATAGTATGGTCATCATGATGGTAGTAACCAGCCTGATCTCAGGAAGATCCTGCTTCACCAGAAGGACCCAGTTCTGCTTTGGCAGGACACTGTAGCCGTACACCTGGCTTGTCCGGTCGAAGTAATACTGGAAGGTGCCGCTGGAGCTTATCTGTCCCTTATTATAGTGTTCAACTAAGGTCGAAAGCTTTTCTGATTTAATATCCAGGCCAATGCGGCGGCGATCCGGATGATAGATGACATTCCCGTTCTTATCCAGAAGAATACAAAAACCGGTATCCCCGATATTGATCGGACTTAAAAATTTTTCAAAATAGGAAACATTCAAAGAACTGATGATATAACCGTAGATGGAACCCTGATCAGAATCAATAATAGGAGCGCCGATATCCATGGAATAGTATACCTTACCATCTTTTACAAATGGGCGGATACCGTCCACTGCAATTGCCGTTGACTTTGTTGCCAGCATATAGGAAAGGGTAAGTCCGGATTTGGTTTCCTTTCCGATAAAGGACGGATCAGAACTGGCGATAATTTCATTATTAATATTATATAAGGAGATATGCTCGCAGCTATCCAGGGTATTGCACCTTTTTTGCAAGAGAGCATTAATGTTATCAAGGGGAATTGGCCCCCCGCGATTGCTGGTCTGGGCTGCCTTCATAAGATCCTCTTGAAGAGATAGAAGAGATACTTCCCTTCGTTGTATTTCGATCATTGACTCGATGCCGGTCTTGCTGGTTTGGGCCGTCCTTAGTATATTCTGGGTGCTTGTCTCTACTAATCGGTTGGTCAGCAGGACGTAAGCTATAATTGCTACAAGTATTAAAGGAATCATAGACGTCATAATCAATAATATACGTAAAGATTTCTTAATAGACATGATTAAACCTCCGGCAGCAGCAATTCTTACTAATGTTATTTCATAATCACATTTAATTCTACCAATTTTGCTAATATTTTGCAATAAATATTATATTTAAAATATCATCATTCGTTAAGAATAAGACTTGCAGGATATGACCCTCTCTCCGCGAAATATCAGAGCTTGTGTCCATCGGATAATTCATAAATTATTTATGAACTCCAGAGATTTATGTTGAAATAATAGGCTTTACAGGGTATACTTGTAATGTTAAAAGCCAAGGAAATACAAATGCTTATGGCATAGTGCCAGGCTTTTAAAGTGAAGCGCTGTATCATATATGGCAGTCAGCTTCCCTTATGAGGTTAGACAGAAAGCAGGATATCGAAATAATGTACAAATTAATCGAGCAGGATGGAAGTGCGAAGAGCGCTGAATTCGAAACCATCCATGGAACCATCCATACCCCGGTCTTCATGAATGTCGGAACGGCGGCTGCGATCAAAGGTGCGGTATCGACCATGGATTTGAAGGAGCTTGGAACTCAGGTGGAGCTGTCCAATACCTATCATCTGCATGTAAGGCCGGGTGATAAGCTGGTTAAGCAAATGGGAGGTCTTCATAAGTTCATGGTATGGGACAGACCGATACTTACGGATTCCGGCGGCTTTCAGGTGTTTTCCCTTTCAGGACTGCGTAAAATAAAGGAAGAGGGAGTATACTTTAACTCCCATATTGACGGTAAAAAAATATTCATGGGTCCGGAGGAGAGTATGCAGATACAATCCAACCTGGCATCCACCATCGCAATGGCCTTTGACGAATGCCCGCCTCATCCGGCAACCAGAGAATATATGCAGGCTTCCGTTGACCGAACCACACGCTGGTTGAAGCGCTGCAAAGCGGAGATGGACAGGCTGAACGGTCTGGAGGATACCATCAACAGGCATCAGATGCTCTTTGGCATTAACCAGGGAGGAACCTTTGAGGATATCCGCATTGAGCATGCGAAGGTGATCTCGGAGATGGAGCTGGACGGCTACGCACTGGGCGGCCTGGCTGTGGGAGAAAGCCATGAAGAGATGTACCGAATCATTGAGGAGACAGTTCCTTATCTGCCCCTTCATAAACCGGTGTATCTGATGGGTGTGGGAACACCGGCAAATATTCTGGAGGCTGTTGACCGGGGGGTTGATTTCTTTGACTGTGTTTACCCATCCCGTAACGGAAGACATGGACATGCTTATACGAATAACGGCAAGATGAATTTGATGAATGCAAAATATGAATCGGATGACAGACCGATAGAAGAGGGCTGTGGCTGTCCTGCCTGCAGGCATTACAGCAGAGCATATATCAGGCATCTGCTGAAAGCAAAGGAAATGCTGGGAATGCGGTTTCTGGTCCTCCATAATCTGTACTTCTATAATCATATGATGGAGGAAATCAGGGCAGCGATCAGGGAAAAGCGTTATAAGGAATATAAGAAAATGCGACTCGAAGGATTTGTTAGGAGCGAGGATTAAATGCGAATAACATTGAATTATAGAAAAATTAATCAGGAGGAATATGATTATGAATAATGTTTTACTCTTAACAACAGATGCGGCCGGCGGTTCAGGTTCCTGGCTTATCTTAGTTGCTGAAGTGGCATTCTTAGGATTGTTACTTTACTTTATGTTAATCCGTCCCCAGAAGAAGCAGCAGAAGAAGCTGAGCTTAATGCTTTCTACCCTGACAGCAGGCGACAGTGTATTAACCACCAGCGGAATGTACGGTGTGGTAATTGATGTTATGGATGAGATCGTTATCGTTGAGTTTGGCAACAACAAGAATTGCAGAATTCCCATGAAGAAGAGCGCCATAACTGAAATCGAAAAACCAGGTGCAGAGAAATAATTTAATAAGATAGCTAATATGAAAGTTCTCGATAGCTTTTTGAGAGCGGTTTTTAAACAACAGGAAAAGATCTGGAGTTTCAGTTAAGATTTACTGAACTCCAGATCTTTATTTCCTATGGAAAAGCCGGCTGCTTCTCAAAGTGAAGCTCAACTGTCTATGTAGGAGATGGTTATCCTTAGGGTCAGAAATATGATAAAGAGACTGCCGAAAGAAGCGGCCTAGGTACTCTTAAGATATTTGCTGTTGCGGATGAAGTATTTACGCACCAGATCAGCAGGAATCACGGAGAAAGCCAACAGTATAATGGTGATTAAATCGTTTGCGCTAAGCGGCATTGTACGGAAGACCTGGCCGCCAAAATATATAATCATAACCTGAACTATACTGACCAGTCCCATAATCCAAAGAAAGGATGGATTTGCGGAAAGCTTGGAAAAAATATTAAAGCAATGTGTTCTTGCATTAAAACTGCTGAAAATAGCACAGAACATAAACAATGCAAAAAATGCCGTCAGGCCATACAGCTGGCTGTGTGAATCCAACACCTTAAAAAAGGAACTCTTAAGAAACACCAGACACAAAAATATTGCATAAAGACTGTTGATTGTAATCTGGTTTTTCATATACCGGTTAATAATTGGCTCATCCCGGCTTTTGGGTGCCTCATTCATATATTCCCGGCGGGCCTTTTCCCCGCTGAAAGCCAATCCTGCCAGTGTATCCATTACAATATTAATCCAAAGCATCTGTATCACGGTGATAGGAAAATCCACATTAATGAGTGGGCCGATGACAGTTACGCCTACTGCGCACAAACAGGTGCTCATTTGATAAATTATGAACTTTCTTATGCTCTTAAAGATGGTGCGGCCGTAACAGATTGCTTTCGCAATAGAGTCAAAGCGGTTGTCTATTATCACAATATCTCCGGCCTCTTTTGCGACCTCTGTTCCGCTGCCCATGGCAAAACCAATATCCGCTAATTTTAACGCAGGAGCATCGTTAACCCCATCACCGGTCATGCCTGTTACCAAGCCCCGGGCTTGAGCAATTCGTACAAGGCGGCTTTTATCTGAAGGCAATGCCCGGGCGACAACGCGCAGATCCGGTAAAATTTCTGTCAGTGCCTGATCGGACATCGACTTCATTTCTTCAGAAGTAATTACCAAATCGGATTCTTTACGAACAAGCCCTGTTTCTTTGGCAATTGAAGCGGCAGTTTCACGTGCATCTCCGGTAATCATAACAGTCTGTACACCAGCACGCTGTACCTCAGCTATTCCGGTCAAGGTTTGCGGGCGAAGGTCATCTCGAATGGCCAAAAGGCCGATCAGCTTTAAATCTCGCAGTCTTTCAGGATGATAAGCTTTCGGAGGAGCGATTGCTATTGCAATGATCCGCATGGACTTTCTGGTATATTCACTGAGCGTATGTTCAACTGAAGAGCGGTTGGTAAAAGGATGCTCACCTCCCATAGCATCGTAGTATTGTGTACAATGCGGGAGAACCTTCTCGGGTGCACCCTTGACGAGGATTACGTTCCAGTCCCCCGAAACCGCAGTCATCATGAGCTTATGCTCGCTGGAGAACGGAAGCAGGGTAATTCTCTGAAGGCGTTCATGCCCGCCGTATAGATTTTGGGCAAACGCTATGACTGCTCTGTCTGTTGCATTTCCTCCTATTGCTTTTTTATTTTCCATCACGGACGCACAATTATAAATGAGTGCATCTTTTAATATACCGCATAAGGGTGTACACTGGCCTATCATATTCTTCCTGTCCCAAGTCCTGCCTGTTCCATCTGCAAACTGCATCACCTCCAGTCTCCCGCTGGTTAAAGTTCCTGTTTTATCTGTGAAAAGAATATTTAGGCTGCCTGCTGTTTCAATACCAACCAGTTTTCGTACCAGAACATGATCCTTAAGCATATGCTTCATATTGGCTGACAAAACTACTGTGATCATCATCGGCAAGCCTTCCGGCACAGCCATAACCACTACCGTTACACCAAGCGTACAGGCCTGGACCAATATGGGAAATATAAGATGCCAGGAGGTTATCATCTCGTAACTCTTTGTAAGGTTAAAGTCATTGTCGATGATAATACTGTTAAATAAGAAGGCTGATGCGGAAACGATTGCTGCAGCATAGCCAAATTTTCCGATGCTGTCAGCGAGTACTTTTAAACGATGCCGCAAGGGGCTTTCACGGGTTTTCTCCTGGATTTCTTTGCCGATGTGCCCATAAAATGTTTGATCTCCTATGCCGGTTACTTTCATGAGGCCTTCTCCCGCGCATACCACTGTACCGGAAAAAACGAGCTCTTGGTTTAGAAAATCATTTTTTTTCGTTATATCAAAGTTTCCATGGAGGAAACATTTTTTTGCTTCCTTACTCTCACCGTTAAGTGCCGATTGGTCAACCTCCATTTCTCCGTGAAGCATGTATCCGTCTGCGGGGATTCGATCTCCTGACTGTAACAGAACCAGATCACCAACAACAATTTCATCAACTGGTAATTCTTTCAGGCCTTTCGCACGTTGAACGCGGCATTGTATTTTACCGGTTTCTTCCTGGAGCTTTTCAAAGGCAGACTCGCTTCCATATTCCGAAATTGTTGAGACTAGTGTGGCAAGCAATATAGCGAAAGCAATTCCAATAGATTCAAACCAATTTGAATTCTGGGCAATAAATAAAATATTAATAGCGAGGGCGGCAAGCAGAATCTTAATCATCGGATCGCCAAAGCTTGCTAAGAAACTGCTCCAGAACCCCTGTCGTTTCTTCGTCGTAATACGGTTTCTGCCATAGTTCTCACGGGAAAGATTTACTTCGGCGTCAGTAAGTCCTTTCGGAATTTGATAAACAGGGCTGTCATTTTGTAATCTTGCTAAACTCATAGGTTTTTCTACCTCCTTTAGACTATGTATATGTAGAAAAACAAACAACTTATGATAAGTGGATTGCGCTTATCCGACGTTAAATGATTTTATCTTCTAAGCAAAACAAAAAACAGGATTATATAAATGAAAGATCTGAACTTTCAGCGATAATCTTAACTGAAAATTCAGATCTTTTTTGTTGCGAACTTAAAAATAACGCTCGAACAGCTTCCGGGGTTTCTTGTGTTATGAAAGACAAACTCCAGGTGAACTTATAACACCGGAAGATATTTTATAATATTAAACTGGGAGTTAATAATCAGCCAAAGTTGTGCGCTATAGACCATGATATTCCATATGGCAATGCCTCCGAGATTATATTCTTCCACTAAGCTTACCATGGCATTGATGGTCACTCCATTGACAAACCAGACAACATGGGCCACCTCGATACCATATTCCAGCTGATTATAATTAAAAAACGGTGTTTGGGAATCCTCATCAAATTGTATCTGTACACCGGTATCATGGGCCAGAGTGACTGCTGATGCCAGAGTCAGGGCATGTGCTCTGCTGGCACTTGGTGTATAGGGCATTTCCCAGTCGTACCCAAGAAGCTCAAGTCCAATGCTGGTGGTATCCGGTGTAACTAAGTTGACGGCGTAGTCAAGATGGGTTCTTATGGCATGATAGGAGGTAACGGGAAGCGGCGGTCCGTAATTGGACCCCCAATCCAGATCCATAAAAATAAAACCGCTGACCAGAGGCTGTAATCTGGAATAGTCGATCTCTTGAAAGGTTACTTCACCCTCAGTATAATTCACCTCAGGATTGATTGTTAGGAAAAACAGATACTCTTCATTAAACAGCCGCGCGGATAAGTTCGAAAAAAAGGTTTCGTATAAAGAAAGATTTGTGCTGCTAATGTTGCCGGTAACCAGGTTTATACCGTAATAGCCTTTTTCATGTATGATATTCAGTATATTATTAATGTGCTGCTCCTGATAGGCATCATTTAACAGTACATCATATGCTGTTGCCAGGTCCTGCTCGCCGGTGGGTGACAGAGTCGTAAGCACCATCAGGGGAGTAGTACCGTATTCCCGTGCTGCCTGAATGACATCTGTATCATCATAGTAAGTTATGATTTCTCCCCTTCTTGCGGTCGTATAATTAAATACGGACAGGTAAGTCAAATACGGCAGGGTTTTATTCAAGGTATGCATGTTGATATATGGATAGGTATAACCGTTGGTGGTAATCTCTCTCTGGATACCAAAGCTGATTACAAGCCGCTCGCCGGGATTGATATATTCTCTTCCTGCCAGAAACGGATTATTTCTTAATAATTGTATCTGAGGGATGCCAAATAAGTTTGCAATTCCGGGTATCGTATCACCTTCCTGTACGATATAGGCCTGTTCCGGGTAGGTTACAATAATTGTCTGCCCGGGAACCAGACTGTATGCGTTAGCCAGTTCATTATCCTGTATTAACTGATCGACAGAAACTCCGAAGCCGGCTGCGATGGTTTCGATGGTATCACCCGGCTGCACAACATAGACATTCATAAATACATCCCTCCCTCCTCATGTTACCTTAAACCAGCTCGATCTTATACTTCTCGAGCCAGTAGTTTACCTGCAGCAGATAGGCAATCAGCTGAGGTCCGGCCATCAATTGCCCGTACCAGGGCTTTCCGTAATCTGAGGGTGAATTAAGGAACTGCTTTACCTTATTTGTGTCAATCAAAGGACGGATAGGTGCATTCGGTTCAGATAGAACATCCAGAAGACGGCTGCCCAGCAGTCTTTCATAATCCGGATGGTAAGTCTTCGGGTAAGGATTTTTTCTGCGATACAGAATTTCATCAGGAATCAAGCCTTTCCCCGCATTTCGCAGAAGACTCTTCACGAGTCCGTTCTTAAATTTCATCTCTTTCGGAACATTCCAGACATATTCCACAATCCGGTGATCGGCAAAGGGAACCCGGGCTTCAAGCCCGGAGAACATACTGCAGCGGTCCATACGGTCCAGTAAGGTCACCATGAACCATTTCAGATTAAGGTAAGCAATCTCCCTGCGGCGCGCATCCTCAGGACCTTCCCCTGCAAGCCTGGGAGTTTCTGCTACGGACCGGTCATAGACAGACTGGACATATCCATCGATATCAATCGTATGAAGAAGATCCTGGGATAATAAAAGCTTACGGGTATCCGTGCTGACGGACCAGGGGAAAGTGGTTTGATTCATAAGCTCCGGCCTGTGGAACCATGGATACCCTCCAAAGATCTCATCCGCACATTCCCCGGTCAGTGTAACCTTTGTCTCAGCGGCTACCTTTTTACAGAAATATAATAAAGAGGATTCCACATCAGCCATATTCGGGAGATCTCTCGCATCCACTGCGGGATAGAGATTATCTGCCAGATCAAAATTATCACATTCCAGATAGGTGTGTTTACTATTGATATGCTCTATCATAATGTCCACATAAGGACGATCCTGGGTCGGCTGAAAGGAATTTGACTTGAAATTCTTGTCATTGTCCTTAAAGTCAAAGGAATAGGTTCTAAGCTGAAGACCTTCCTTCTTCAGCTCTTTTGCGGCAACCGCACTGACCAGACTGCTGTCAATACCGCCGGACAACAGGGTACAGATCGGTATGTCGGAGATCATCTGACGTTTGATTGCATCATATAATAGGAAGGAAGTCTTTTCGACGGTTGTTTCATAATCATCCTCATGAGGCACGCTGGCCAGTTCCCAATAAGTCTTCTGCCGAAGTCCGCGTTCATCAAAAATAAGTATATTGCCGGGGAGAACCTCCCTGATATTTTTAAATACACCGCTGCCGTAGGATTTGGCGGGTCCAAGACCAAAGATCTCACATAAGCCGTCCCCATCGATCTGCGGCTTAATGCCGGGATATTCAAATAATGCCTTGATCTCCGAGCCGAAGATAATGGTATTATCCTGAAGGGTATAGAACAGCGGTTTAACCCCAAAATGATCTCTGGCCAGATATAAAATGCGGTTTGCTTCATCCCAGACAGCAAAGGCAAAGATGCCGTTCAGCTCTTTGACGAAATCCTCACCATATGCCATAATGCCGGTGAGAATAACCTCGGTATCCGTGTGGGTTTGAAATACATATCCCAGGTTAATCAGGTTATCCCGCAGCTCGGCGGTATTGTAGAGCTCACCGTTATAAATGATCGTATAGGAATTTCCGAATTTCTGCTTTGTGATTGGCTGGTGGCCGCGGCTTAAATCGATAATGGACAATCGGGTATGCGCCATTCCGATTCCAGGTGTCAGTAATTCACCAGTATCATCCGGTCCGCGGTGCCTCAGCACTTCTTTCATTCTGTCCAGCGTATGATGCCATTTTGCCAAATCGCTTGTATAATCCGCTTTTATATTACAGAAACCGGCTATTCCACACATAAATTATCATACCTTTCAAATTAATTTGGAGCCAGGAGGATAGGCTGAAGCTGTTTTCCTTCAAGCGCATGCTCAAGAGCAGGGGTGATCAGGTCAAAATGTGCCACCATGGAGTAAGGCTTGTTTTTATAATTATCCTGACCGAAGGGAACAAAATAAACATTCTTCACATTGATTAAAAGTCCGATGTTCTTAAGGTTATTGCCTAAGGCATCGTTGGTTGCCATGGCGATAACGACGGGTCCGTCGTTACGCAGCTGTCCCTTGGCAGCCATTAACACCGGAGAATCGGTGATGGCGTTCGCCAGCTTCGCCAGGGTGTTACCGGTACAGGGTGCGATAATGAGAATATCAAGCAGGCGCTTCGGACCGATCTTTTCCGCATCAACAATGGTCATGATAGGGTCCTTGCCTGTAATTTTTTTCGCTCTTTCCATAAAATCATTTGCTTTGCCGAACCGTGAGTCGGTTACCTGGGAACGGTCGGAAAAGATGGTATAGACATTTGCATTTTCCTGAACCAGCCGTTCCAGTTGGGGGAATACATTGTCGTAGGTGCAATAGGAGCCGGTAAAAGCCACTCCAACATTTTTTCCGCTGATCGTCATTTAATCACTTCTTTCTTTAATAAGCGAGCAGATTTCTGTCACTAAAATGTCGGCTGAGGTGCGTGGTGCCACTTTTCCGGGCAAGCCAAGGCATAGCTTGGCATTCAGCTTTTGCTCAGCGGCATAAGCATAATCCACGCCACCGGGAGCAGACGCTATATCGATTATGGTTACATTCTTATCTGCATATTCCAGGCAGTCCTTTGTAAGTACCAGGGAGGGAATCGTATTGAAGATATAATGGCAGGAATTAATAACGCATTTTATATAAGGAAGGGTCAGAGCGGCCAGTCCGGCAGCCTCCGCATTGGCCAGTGCCTCGGCTGAACGTGCGGCAATCAGGACCTTTGCGTCCAGAGCCTTCAGCTTTGCGGCCAGAACCCTGGCACAGCGTCCATAGCCCAGAACCATGCATTTACTGCCATGAAGGTTGATGTCGCTTCCGGCGATAGCCTCCAGAATTGCGCCTTCTGCAGTAGCAATAGCATTGAGTACCGTGATACGCTCATTTTCCATCAGATCATAACAGCAGACATTCTTTTCGCTGCAAGTCTGCCTGAGGGCAGGCGGAATGGAACCACCGAAGAATAAGTGCTCATTTGTCAGAAGATCGGCCACACGAGCCAGTGTCAGATCCTCCGGAGGATTGGCTGCAGTAATTGTCACCATGTCCCGTGACAATGGAATCGGCCCGACAAGGATCCTGCATGTATCAAATAAATCCTTCAATGAGGACAGGGGGGTGCATCTTGCATGGGAAACCGGTTCTGATGTGCTGTAGGTTGCTACGCGAAACCCCTTCTCAAGAAATAAAACGGCCATAAAGGTAAGTCGTTTGTCACCACCAAAGATTCCGATATCATATCCAGAAGACATAAAGAACTCCCTTCAAAAAATACATCCAAGCAGGTGCCGGGGAAGACGCAGGCACCTGCTTGCTGCGTGAAAGTTTTTGCTTTCACGCTTCTATTCCACATTATATGAATTCGTGAAAGAAGTGTGAATCGACAAAGCGGCGGAAAGTACGAATAAAACGGCGAAAGGTGTCGAAAAAGAATGTTATGCGGGAAGATACAATGCTATAAAATATTTTGAATATGGAAATAACATCTTATCTTGACGAATATAAATTTTTGTATTAAAATGTTTGTATCATTTATATACTAAGGAAGTGTATAACAATATACTTCCTTTTTGTATATCAAAAAAGGAGGAGAATATATTTATGAAATTTAAGAGATTTCTCGCCGTTATGCTTGTATTGGCAATGACAGCATCCATGCTTACAGCGTGCGGCAAAAAAGAAGAGGGCGCTGGTACCGATACGCAGGCGTCTGATGACAGAAGCGCATATCCCGGAACAGCGGATGCGAACTCCATTACGGTTAACATCACTTCTGAGCCCCCGGAAATGAATTCAATCACAACGACAGACACAACATCCTTCACAGTAATCCGTCATGTTATCGAGAATCTTGTTGAGCTTGATGCAAACGACAATGTTATTCCCGGCGTAGCTAAGACCTGGGATATTAGTGAGGATGGTTTAACTTACACCTTCCACCTTCGTGACGATATGAAGTGGTCCAATGGTGAGAAAGTTACCGCGAAAGACTTTGTATTTGCGTGGAGATCACTGTTAACCCCTTCCTTTGCAGCTGACTATTCATACTTTGGCTTTATCTTCAAGAACGGTTTAGCTTTTAACAACGGTGAGGTTGGAGAAGATCAGCTTGGATTTAAGGCTGTTGATGATTACACACTTGAAGTTACTCTTGAGAATCCTACCGCTTATTTCCTCAGCCAGTTAGCATTTGGTGTGCTTGCTCCTATGAATGAGACAGCATACGAGGAATTTGGTGATGCATACGGTACGGATGCCGACAAGATGGCTTATAACGGACCTTTCGTAATGAGCAGCTGGGAGCATGAGAGCAAGATTGTGCTTACCAAGAATCCTGATTTCTATGATGCTGATAAGATTAAGCTTGAAACAATTAACATGGTTATGATCAACGACTCCAACGCAGCTTTGAACTCCTTCAAGGCAGGCGAGGTTGATATCATTGGTGTAAATGGTGACCAGTCCAAGTTATTAAAGGGTGAAGGCTTCCCTGTATATTCCTATGATGACGGTGCTACTGCTTACCTTGAGTATAACTTAAATGATCCCGCACTTTCCAATGTTAACCTTCGTACAGCGATTACCTATGCTGTAGATAAGCAGGGCTTCGTTGATGCAATCATGAAGAATGGTTCAAAGCCTGCTACTTCCTTCACTTCACCTGCGCTTAACGGTCTTGAGAAGAAGTTCAGTGAAGAGGTTGGTACCTTACAGCCCGTATATGATGTTGAAAAGGCAAAAGAATATTTAGAGAAGGCTAAGCAGGAACTCGGAGTTGATACTTTTGAGCTTACCCTGATTGGTGATGACAGCGATACAGCAATTAAATCTACTGCATTTGTTCAGGAGCAGTTAAAGACAAATCTCGGTCTTGATGTTAAGGTTGAGCCCATGCCGTTCAAGAGCAGACTGGAAAGAATGTCCAATAAGGATTTCCAGATTGTATTTGCTTTATGGGGACCTGACTATAATGACCCGATGACATTCCTTGATATGTATGAGACAAACGGCGGTAATAACCATGGCAGCTATACTGATGCAACCTATGATGATTTATTGAATAAGGTTCGTACAACCTTGGATGCAAAAGAGCGCATGGGTTATTTAACAGATTTAGAGAAGAAGGTTATGACAGATCTTCCGATCGGTCCTATTTACTGGAGATCCAGAGATTATGTCCTGAGCGGAAAGATCAAATCCGGTGCAATCAGAACTGCGTTCCAGGATATGAACTACAGATTTGTTGAATTAAACAAGTAATTCTTAACGACTATTATATGATTCGGTGACCCGAATATAACTTAAGGTGGTGCGGGCTGAACTTTAACCCGCACTTCCCTTATGTAACGGAAACTTCCCCAGTAATTCCCTAATGAAAAAAAACGAAAAAGAACACGACAATTGTGTTATTATATAGTATAATATATCGGTACTTGACGTATTAAAAATGATCTATGATAGAATTGTCATCCTATATTACTTTTTGCGGCCTGATTTGAAAGGTAATATAGGACAGCAATTCTTCTAGGTCTAAAAAAATATAAGAAGGGAGGATTGCATGTGTTTAAATATATTACAAAACGAATTTTTTATGCAATATTGACATTGATAGTATTAACCGCACTGACTTTTTTTATGATGCGTTTGCTGCCTGGTGATCCGTTCATTGGTGAAAAGAAAATACCTGAGACGACGATGAAGGCTTTGAATGCCAAATATGGACTGGATAAGCCGGTATATACTCAGTTATGGTTGTATTTTAAAGATGTTTTCAGAGGGGACTTAGGTCTTTCTATTCATTATAATCGACCTGTGAATGATATTATAGCACAAGCATTTCCATATTCATTTGATCTGGGAATCAGATCACTTATTTTTGCTACTATTATGGGGGTATTACTCGGTATTGTGGCAGCCGTAAAAAGAGGAACCAAGTGGGATACCATCACAATGTTGATTGCGATCATCGGTGTATCGGTGCCCGGTTTTATCATCGGTGCATTGCTGCAATATTTCCTGGGTCTGAAGCTGTTTCAATGGACCGGGGTTCGTATTTTCCCTATTACAGGCTGGAGTTCTTTTGCAAGTAAGATATTGCCGGCATTCTCATTAAGCTTTGCATCATTGGCAACGATATCCAGATTGATGAGAACCAGTATGCTGGATGTACTGGGCCAGGATTATATAAAAACCGCAAAATCAAAGGGCCTATCCCAGAAGAAAATTATCTGGAAGCATGCAGTACGTAATGCAATCATGCCGGTTATCACAGTGCTTGGTCCGATTGCGGCAGCAGTACTTACCGGAGCCTTTGTAGTGGAGAATATATTTGCTGTTCCCGGCATGGGTAAATTCTTCGTATTAAGTATTCAGACTCAGGATTATACCATGATCTCGGGAACCACCTTATTTTACGGGGCATTCCTGGTAATTGCTAATCTTATTGTAGATATCGCTTATGGTTTCATCGATCCTCGTGTGAAGCTTGCGGATGCAAAGGAGTGAGGACATGAGCAAAATAGAGAAAAGTCAATTTGAATGGGTTGGTGCCAATGTATCGGATGCCGAGAAAATCGGCAGACCCAGTACCAGCTACTGGAGAGATGCGATGCATCGTCTTAAAAGAAATAAGACGGCAATGGTTTGTCTTGTTATCATTATATTCATTGGATTAATGAGTATTTTAGTTCCCATGTTTTCCCCATATACGATTAGTGAGCAGCATTTAACACATACCGATGCCCCTATGTTCTTTACGGATTCGGCGGACGGACATATGCATATTTTCGGCACGGATTCGCTTGGACGCGATATTTTTACCAGAGTATGGTCCGGCGGCAGAGTTTCCCTGTTTATCGCTTTTGCAGCGGTATTTATTAACTTTATTGTCGGTGTTATCTATGGCGGTATCTCCGGTTATGTAGGGGGTGCTGTAGATAATGTTATGATGAGAATTATTGAGATTATCACCGGTATTCCATACTTGATTATTGTGGTATTATTAATGATGGTTTTAGAGCCTGGAGCCCTAACCATGGTAATTGCTTATGCTACGGTGGGATGGACAGGTATGGCACGTCTGGTGCGCGGCCAAATCATGAGTTTAAAAGAGCAGGATTATGTAGTTGCGGCTAAGGTTATGGGAGCAAAACCGGCCAGAATTATCGGCAGGCATCTGTTGCCCAATACCTTAAGCGTGGTTATTGTTAATCTGACATTAGCTATTCCAAGCGCTATTTTCACTGAGGCATTCTTAAGCTATATCGGTCTTGGTGTTCCGGTACCGTTGGCCAGCTGGGGTGTTCTGGCGAACGATGGATCCAGAGTGTTCCAGATGTTCCCTACCCAGTTAATTATACCTGCGATCTGCATTAGTTTAACCATGCTGTCCTTTAACTTATTAGGGGATGGTTTACGTGATGCATTGGATCCTAAGTTAAGGAGATAAAGCTATGAATAAAGTATTAGAAGTCAATGATTTACATGTCTCCTTCGATACTTATGCCGGTGAAGTAAAGGCGGTTCGCGGTGTCACCTTCGATGTTGCAGAGGGCGAGGTTCTCGCTATCGTAGGAGAGAGCGGTTGCGGAAAGAGCGTAACAGCACAGACAATCATGAAATTGAATCCCATGCCTCCGGCTCGTATTGCGAAGGGTGAGATTCATCTTGTTGGTAAAGATATCGTTAAGGCATCGGAAAAGGATATGATGAAGATCCGCGGTAAGGACGTCAGCATGATCTTCCAGGATCCAATGACCTGCTTAAACCCTACCATGCAGGTAGGCAGGCAGTTAACAGAGGCTATCCAGCATCACCAGAAGCTTTCCAAGGAGGATGCGCACAAAGAGGCACTCCGGCTATTGGAATTGGTTAGAATTCCGAATCCGGAACAGCGCTCAAAGCAGTATCCCCATGAGTTCTCCGGCGGTATGAGACAAAGAGTTATGATTGCCATGGCTCTTTCCTGTGCACCGAAGTTACTCATCGCAGACGAGCCTACGACAGCGCTTGACGTTACCATTCAGGCTCAGATTATGGATCTGCTTCAGGAAATCAGAGAAAAAACAAACACTGCGATTATTCTGATTACCCATGACCTAGGTGTTGTGGCAAGCATGGCAGACCGGGTAGCAGTTATGTATGCCGGTAAGATCGTTGAGATAGGTACGGCCGAGGATATCTTTTATCGTCCTGCCCACCCGTATACCAGAGCATTGTTAAGGAGCCTTCCGACAACAGAGATGGATCGCAGTATCCGTCTGGTATCCATTGCCGGAACTCCTCCGGATTTGTTGAATCCTCCGGTTGGTTGCGGCTTCGCAAGCAGATGCCAGAATTGTATGCAGATCTGTAAAGCCGAGCTTCCGCCTCAGTTTGAGGCAGGTCAGAATCATCTGGCTGCCTGTTGGCTGCATCATGAGGATTGTCCGGGAGCACAGGACGGAGGTGAAGCATAATGAGTAAAAAAACACCTTTGAATTTACAGGATAATAACAAATTAGTTGAAATACAGCATGTATCCAAGTACTTTAAGGTATCCGAAGGTACTTTAAAGGCTGTCAATGATGTTAATATCGATATTTATAAAGGCGAGACCCTTGGTCTTGTAGGCGAATCCGGTTGTGGAAAATCCACCTTCGGTAAGGTGCTTATGGGTATTTACCCGCCTACCCATGGTAAGATATTATACCACGGTAAGAAGGATATTGAGATCAAGAAGAATACTCTGTTTGATTACTCAAAGATGGCGCAGATTATCTTCCAGGATCCCTATTCCTCATTGGACCCTCGTATGACCGTAGGTTCCATTATCGAAGAGGGCATGATCATTCATAAAATGTATGACAAGAAGAGAAGACAGGAAAGAGTCTATGAGCTTTTGGAATTGGTTGGATTGAACAGAGAGCATGCAAACCGCTTTCCTCACGAGTTCTCCGGCGGTCAGCGTCAGCGTATCGGTATTGCGAGAGCTTTGGCTATTGAGCCGGAATTTATCGTATGTGATGAGCCGATCTCAGCTTTGGACGTATCCATCCAGTCACAGATTATTAACCTTCTGCATGACCTTCAGGAGAAGCTGAACTTAACCTATTTATTCATTGCACATGACTTGAATATTGTTAAGTACATCAGTGATCGTATTGCGGTTATGTATCTGGGTAATATCGTAGAGCTGGCTACCAGCGATGAATTATACGGCAATACCCTTCATCCCTATTCCCAGGCACTGCTTTCCGCAGTACCGATTCCGGATCCGGATAAGGAAGCACAAAAGCAGCGTCATATTTTATCCGGTGATGTTCCCAGCCCGATTAATACACCGAAGGGTTGTCCTTTTGTCAGCCGCTGTCCGCGTGCAACAGATATCTGCCGTCAGGAGAAGCCGGTCCTGGAGATGAAGCAGGGACATTTGGTTGCTTGCCATCATGTGGAGAAGTAAGACATAACATTGAATAAATAGAAAGAAGAGGATTTTGTATTCTGTACAAGATCCTCTTTCTTGCAACTAAGCAGATTGGTCTGTATACATCCTGATCTGCTTTATAAAAAGGAGGATAAGAAGCATGGAAGCAGCACAATGGATCAGTAAGAATAAAGCCGGTGAGGAATATAAGATCAGGATGGCAACGCTTGAGGACGCAACCGCTGTCTATGCAATCTATGAACCATACATATTAAATACGGCGATCACCTTTGAATATGATCCGGTTCCGGAGGAAGTATTTCGCCGGAGAATGGCAGCTGTCCTGAAACAGTTTCCCTGGCTGGTCTGTGAGAAGGATGGCAAAATTCTTGGCTATGCCTATTGTGCGCGCTTTAAGGAACGTGCCGCCTTCGACTGGGACTGTGAGTGCTCTGTTTATATTGATGAAAAGGAACACCGCAAAGGAATTGCCACAATGTTATATCATAAGCTTTTTGAATTGGTGCAGAAGCAGGGCTATTATACAATCTATGCTCTGATTACCTATTCTCATGGCACCAGCATAGCCCTTCATGAAAGGTTTGGATTTACCAATGTCGGAATTTATGAGAAAACAGGATATAAGTTCGGACAATGGTGGGGACTTTTGGTAATGGAAAAAAGAATACGCTCCTTTGAGGAAGAGCCTCACAGACCGCTGACAATTCATGAGATATTAGATAATGAAATTATGGAAGGTTGAAATTTGTCGTTCCGGGAAGAAATCAAGCAAAAAAAATAGGACAATGTATAAAAAGAGGAAAATCGGTCAATCGATTTTCCTCTTTTTTACATACTGCGGTTGCATTTGAAATGGTGCTATTATATAATTCTAAATATGGAAAAATATGGTGATCCGAATCGAAATAATAGAAAGGTACGCAGGAAACAGGCCCAAGGAAGGATACTTTATGCAAGGATACTTTGATATTCACAGCCATATCCTCCCGGGGGTTGATGATGGAGCCATGGATATGGAGGAGACCCGGCGTATGCTGTTTCTTGCCCAGCAGGAAGGAATACGGATCATTGTTGCAACTCCGCATTATACGGCCGGAAGATCGAAGTACTCCGCGGAACACTTTAGAGCAGTATACGAAGAGGTCAGCAGATTGATAGAGGAAGCGGCGGGCGGTCTGCAGGTCATACTTGGGAGTGAATTATTCTATAATATGGAAATGCTTGAAGATTTAAAAAAAGGCCTGGCATTGACCATTGATAATACCCGTTATATTCTTGTGGAATTTCATCCGTCGGATAGTTTTCACCATATCAGAGTGGGATTGTATCAATGCATCTTCGGAGGATATATCCCGATTCTGGCCCATGCGGAACGGTATCAATGTCTGGTTAAGAATCCCCACCTGATCTATGAGTTAATTAAGTTAGGGGTATATATTCAATTAAACCTTACGAGTATCACCGGAACAATACTTGATCCCAAAGTCCGATATTGTCATCATTTACTGAAAAATGGATGGGTTCACTTTCTTGGAACGGATGCGCATGGAGCATTTGAGAGGGTACCCTGCATAGGGGAGGCGGTAAATATCATTCAGAAGCGGTACGGAGAGAAGATGGTGCGAACTCTGTTATGGGATAATCCGATGACAATGCTGGAGGATAGGCATATATAATATGGCAAAATGAAATAAGGAGATCGCAGTAAAGATGAGAGAGAATGAATATTTTGAACTTGATGGGAAGGAAATTTTTATGGTACTGCTGCATAAATGGTGGCTTATCCTGTTAGCCGGACTTCTTGGTGCTCTATTATGCGGATTGTTCAGCAAATTCGTTCTGCAACCGGTATATACATCTACAACGAAGGTCTATGTAATAACTCATGATGACGGTACAAAGATGACTTTATCCGATTTGCAGACAGGTACCCAACTAACAAAGGATTATATGGTGCTGGTAAAGAGTACACCGGTATTAAATCAGGTGATTTCCCAGCTAAATCTGCAAATGACGGCGGAAGAGCTGGCAAAAATGATTGAAGTCAGAACACCGCAGGACACACGGATATTAGAGATTATTGTAAAAAACCCCATTGCAGAAACCGCGAAAGCACTTGCGGATTCCATAGCAAAAGTCTCCTCTGAGCATATGGTAAATGTCATGGAGATGAAGAAGGTAAATATATTTGAGGAAGGCAATTTCCCGGAGAGACCATCCGGCCCTAATGTTGGGAAGCTTACAATTCTGGGCGGGATCGGCGGTTTATTATTACTGTCGGTAATCATAATTGTTGCATATATATTCAACGATACGATAAAGTCGACAGAGGATATTGAAAAATATCTGGGGTTAACAACTCTGGGGACGATACCGCTCGTTGAAATCAGTGAAGAGAAGAAAAGAAGACATAAAATAAAAAAGAGCGATAATAAGGTCGCGGTTGCAGAACTGGGGAGTATTTAGATGGCGCAGGTAATCTTAGAGAAAAGCGAAAAACTGGATTTCAGAACAAAGGAAGCTTATAAGCAGTTAAGAACCAATATCCAATTTTGCGGTAAAAACATAAAAGTGATCTGCTTTACCAGCAGTATGCCAAACGAGGGAAAGTCAAGTATATCCTTTCATTTGGCAAACTCCTTTGCTGAAAGCAATAAAAAGGTTCTATTCATTGATGCGGACCTGAGAAGATCAATTATTGTCGGGCGCTATAAGCCGGATCAGGCCGTACTTGGCTTAACCCACTATCTGTCCGGGCAGAACAGTCTGGAAGAAGTGCTTTATGAGACAAATATCACAAATCTTAATATTATTTTTACCGGCCCGGTTCCTCCCAATCCCGCAGAGCTTTTGGGAAGTGATGTCTTTATTGCTTTGTTAAATATGCTTCGTCCGGAATATGATTATATTATCATAGACACGCCTCCCATCGGAAGCGTAATCGACGGTGCCATAGTTGCGGAATACAGTGACGGTGTGGTTATGGTCATTGAGACAAATGCCATAAGCTATAAGTTTGCCCAGAAGGTAAAGCAGCAGTTGGAAAAGAGTAACTGCAAAATACTGGGTGCGGTTTTAAACAAGGTGGATGCGAAGCAGGAATTATATCAGTACTATTCAAAAAGATATAAGAAGTATGAGCAGCAATATTATGAAGCTTATTAATCTGCTTACCAATAAATTTCAAACCGATACCCTTGCACAATTGTGGTCAGAAGTAAAGTGGCTGATGCATTATGTTGCAAAATACCACCGGGCAATTTTGTATTATATCGGGTTGGGGGTTCTGGGTACCGCAATGGGGCTGGCCGGGAGTGTTGCCTCCAAATATCTGATTGATGCTGTTACAGGACATAATTCCTCCAATATCAAATTCATTATTATGATGATGATCAGTATGTTCTTAGGCAATACAATCCTTGGGGCTGCCACCAGCAGGCTGTCCGCCAGGATCAGCCTGAAAGTGAAAAATGAAATTCAAGCAGAGGTATATGACAGAATCATGAGTACGGATTGGGAGGCTGTCTCTGCCTATCACAGCGGGGATCTGCTTAACCGTTTCGGCTCTGATGTAGGCATCCTTGCAGACAGTGTGCTTGGTTGGTTCCCGTCCCTGGTAACAAGATCGCTGCAGTTTATCGGTATATTGATCATAATTGTGTATTATGATTCTACCCTGGCAGTAATCGCGCTGATTAGCGCGCCGGTCACCTTCCTGATGTCAAAGCTTTTGATGTCCCGTATGAGAGATTACAATAAGAAGATGAGGCAATTCAGCAGTGAGATGATGGCATTTCAGGAGGAATCCTTTCAGAACCTTCAGATCATTAAGAGCTTTGATTTACTGAATTACTTCGGGCAGAGGCTGAGGGCTGTTCAAAAAAGATATTCGGAATTTGCATTGGATTATAATTTATTCTCCATATATACCTCATCTTTTTTATCCTTCATTGGAATGGGGGTCGGTTTAGCGACCTTTGGCTGGGGTGTATACCGGCTCTGGAGCGGATTTATCTCCTATGGAACCATGACTTTATTTCTGCAATTATCCGGGGGGCTATCCGGAGGCTTTTCTTCCCTGATCGAGTTGGTTCCGGCAGCAATCAGTGCGACAACCTCAGCGGGAAGAATCATGGCTGTCGTTGAACTTCCCAGGGAGAAAAGACTTGCTTCTGCCGGTGAAAATGGCGGACCGGAAGAAAAGAACCATGATTTGGAGGTACGGCTGTCTCAGGTGAATTTCGGCTATCATGGGTTTGAAGTACTGGGTAATATCAGCTTATGCGCAAGGCCCCGGGAGCTGACGGCCATTATCGGACCGTCCGGTGAGGGCAAAACGACATTACTGCATATTATTCTTGGTTTATTAAATCCGGGCAGCGGAGAAGTAAAGTTGTTTGATAAAAACAATTCGCAGTTTACCGTTTCAGCAGCTACCAGACGGTTTTTTGCTTATGTACCCCAAGGAAACTCCATATTTTCCGGAACAATTGCGGATAACCTGCGTCTGGTAAAGCCGGAGGCGACGCAGGAAGAGCTGTTCTTAGCTTTAAAAGCCGCCTGCGCTTATGATTTCATTCAGGCTTTACCTGAGGGAATAGATACGGAGGTCGGAGAGAAGGGCTTCAATTTTTCGGAGGGGCAGGTACAGCGGATCTCCATAGCCAGAGCCTTACTTCGAAATGCTCCGATTTTGCTGCTGGATGAAGCAACTTCGGCACTTGATACGGAGACGGAAAAACTGGTTTTACAGAGCATCCTGAACTATGGTGTAACGCATACCTGTATCCTCACCTCGCACCGGCCAAGCATTATTGACCTATGTGACAGGATATACCGGATTGATCATACACAGATATATGAGATTGTGAAAGAAATGCCGCTTGATGCGGCGGTCAATAATTAGATGGGTTTTGCGGTGGCGGGAGATTGGGTATGAAGATAAAAGAGGGTTTTATACTTAGAAAAGTGGCGGGTGTTGATATGGTTGTTCCCATCGGGAATAATATTGCTGACTTTAGCGGAGTCATTACTCTGAATGAGTCAGCAGCATTTTTATGGAAGCTTTTAAATGCTGAGGTTGAATTTGAAACGCTGGCGATTGCTCTGCAGCAGGAATATGAGATAGACATGGAACTGGCAGTAACGGATGTGAAGGAATTTGTGAATCTGCTTGCCCGGTCTGCGATTTTGGAGTAAGCCTGGTACAGGCTGATGTTTACGCTGAATTGAGGTGTATGGAACTATGATGAGAATTCCGTTTAACGGTACCTTCGAGCTTACTGCCAGATGCAATCTGCGGTGTAAGATGTGCCTGATTCGGATAGATCATAAACGGATGCGTGAGCTTGGGGGAAGGGAAAGAAATGAGAAAGAATGGATTTCCATGGCTCAGGAGGTTAAAGAAGCAGGAACGATCGGGTTATTATTAACCGGCGGCGAACCGCTGCTGCATCCGGATTTTAAGGAAATTTACCGTGAGATTGCTCAGATGGGTTTTGTGCTTACGTTATATACCAATGCCACCTTGATTACTCCCGAAATTTATCAAATACTGGAGAGGTATCCGCCGCACAGGATTGGTATTACGGTTTATGGTGCGTCTCCGGAAACCTATGAGAGAGTAACCGGAAGTGCCGAAGCCTATGAAAGGATGCTGGCAGGGGTACATCAGCTTAGGGCGTTGCCTTCGATACTGTCAGTTAGAACAACGATCATTAAAGATAACAGAAAGGACCTGAGTGAAATAACCGGGTGGGCACGCAGCCTGGGCAAGGATGTGGAATTCAGCCTCTCCAGAATAGTGACAAAGCCTGTCAGAGGCGGGATCTCCGATGCCGAAAGCTGCCGCCTCACTCCCGAAGAGAATGCAGCTTTACTAAAGGAAAGAAATATAGAGCTTCTTGTTACACCCTTTCGCAAATTTATACAGGAGCATATTCCCTGTGAGCTGCCTGACATTGGGGAACAATACACAGGAAGCGGGAACAGGCCGTTTCATACTTCTGCAGGTGGGCAGACGCTATATGGCTGCGATGCGGGGATGAATTCCTATGCGATTACCTGGGATGGCAGGTTAATAGGCTGCCAGCTGTTGGAAGATTGCTGGACCTATCCTTTTATTAACGGCTTTCTGCATGCCTGGGAAGCGTTTCCGCTGCAGGTGAAGCATTCTCCCCTTCCCGACAAATGCATCGGCTGCGGTACAAACTGCTGCGTATGTCCGGCAACCCGGTTTGCTGAAACAGGGTCCCTGTCCGGCTGGCCGGAGTATCTATGCAGAGAAGGAAAGCTGGCAAATAAAATGGAGATGGAAGTGGTATCAGAGCTGGAAAAAATTATGGAGGAGGAGTTAAAGAGATGTATGCCTATGAGTCACCCAAATTGACATTTCAGCAAATCACACTATTTGAAAAAATCGCATCTAGCTGTTGGTCGGCAAATTCAGCTTTTTTTGATATGAATTTTAATGGCCGCTCTGATGGCGGGGAGGGTTTAATTATAAAAAACAGGCGCTGTGCAGATAACAACAGCAATATCTTGCAGCAAATGAGTGCAAAGCTTGGATTGTTCTATTGGAGCTGGTATATGTACAGCGGTGCTGCCAATTCAAATATTCTGGCAAATACAGGAGCAATCGGTATCCGGTGTGACTTTACTTCCGGAGGGGCGCCGCATCCCACCGCTACCCCAACGCCGCGTCCAACTCCAACCCCCTGCCCGCCTCCGGGTTGGCCGTGGCCGGGGTATCCCTGGTGGAATTAATATGCTGCAGTTAGTTGAGAATACAAAGCTTAGAATGACGGTTGGACGTTATGTCATTGATATAAGCTATCAGGGGAGGTCTTCTGAGGAATATTCCTTACCCGATTGTGTCAGGCAATTTTGCAATGAGGATGACCCGGAAGAAGGCGCGGATATTAGTTATGATATTCCTGCCGCAGCAATACATAACCCAGCCTGCTTAAGCATACCGGATGCACCTGCGGTAGCGGGCTTTGCTGACGGACCATATCCCTATGAGATCTATCGGATCCCTTCCGGTGATTATCTCTGGCTGCGAAGAGATAAGGCGGGAGGAATACTGCTGGCCTACGAGATATCAAAGGCCTGGAGCCGATGGCAGCTCCTTGCGGATCAAACAGGTACCGCAGGGTGGGACAGCTTTCAGGAATTGGCCTATCTTTTTCCATATTCTATTCTGAATAAGGGAGGTATCTTATTCCATGGGGTTGTTATGGAATGGGAAGGATCGGGAATTGTGATAGGTGCTCATTCCGGTGTAGGAAAGACCACACATGCAAAGCTTTGGCAAAAGTATGAAGAGGTATTGATATTAAATGGCGACAGAGCGCTTTGCCGCAGGGAAGAGGACCGGTGGTATACCTATGGAGCCCCCTGGTACGGTTCCTCGGGAGATTACTTAAACCGCAGGACCGCTCTTGCTGCAATCGTAATTATTGAACAAGCTCCGGACAATATCGCTGAACAGCTAACACCGTTACAAGGGGCTTTAGAGCTTATACAGCTTGCCTTTGCGCCTTCCTTTGATAAGCTGCTGACGGAATATACCCTACAGGCAATAGACAGTTTGGTGCGGCATATTCCTGTGATCAGGCTGCGATGCAGACCGGAGCGGGAAGCAGTGGAAGTGTTGAAGAATAGAATAGATAAGATACTTAAGCTTCAGAACACAGATGTCGGGCCGGGAATGGGAGGTATGGTATATGACAAATCCAATCCTTCAACTGGGATCCAATCAGGAGTTTTTCACAATAATCAGGGAAGCCTTAAAACAGGGGCATCAGGTAAAGCTTACGGTAAGCGGTAACAGTATGCGGCCGTTTCTTACGGATAACCGGGATCAGGTAATCC
Source organism: Bacillota bacterium (assembly GCA_023409535.1). Taxonomy (GTDB): domain Bacteria; phylum Bacillota; class Clostridia; order Lachnospirales; family Lachnospiraceae; genus Mobilitalea. Next base: position 70,180 of record JAEYGZ010000026.1, on the reverse strand, counting down.
TTCAGGGTATCCTGAATCATCGTTTAAAGCGGGGAGATATCATCCTGTATCAGCGAAATAACGGTCAGTATATACTGCACCGGATACAAAAGAAAGCCGGGGGTGGCTTTCAGACCGTCGGAGATGCAGGCCGGAGCCCGAAGGAACCAGTAAATACCGGGGATATCCTTGCGAAGGCCGTTAAAATATACCGTAAAGGCAGAGAAATCGATTGTAATGCCTTTCGGTGGCGCTTACTATCCGAGGTATGGCTGGCTGTTCTGCCCTTTGGGGACCAGATACTCCGGTTATATCAATTACCTGGCAGGGTTAGAAGAAAGCATACGGCAAGAAGTAAATTCAATAGGATTCGGGAGGAATAAAAAATTGATCTTATGGAGCGGCGACGATGGATAAAACAACAAATCAGCTACTATATTTATTAAATTATTCCATGCATGGAGGTACGATTGAGCAGGTTGATTTATCGGATGCAGATTGGAAGGGGATCTTTGAACTGGCAGGAATACATCAGATTATACCCATGATATATGATGCGCTGGCGAAGATGCATGCCCTTTCCCTTTTACCTGAGGAGCTTGTCTATAGCTGGCAGGATATGTATCTTGGATTTAGCATTAACCAGCTGCGCCGCACCATGGAATTTATCAAGCTCTACAGCCGCCTTCTGCAGGCCGGTATCATGGCATTGGTGGTTAAGGGACTGGTATGCCGGCAGCTATACCCGGATGCATATTACCGTTCGTCCTGTGATGAGGATGTACTGATCAGGGGGGAGGATTTTGAAGCCGCCGACAGGTTATTGATTGCCTCCGGCCTTGTTCGTATCGAACACAGGAGGATGGGCACACAATATGAAATAACCTATAAGAGTCCGGAGAGCGGCCTGTATATTGAGCTTCATACCAGCTTGTTTCGGCCGGAATCCAAATATTTCAGCAGGTGGAATGCACTGTTTCGGAATATATTTCAGGCGCCGCTTCCATTATCCATAGAAGGGATCACAGTATATACCTTATCTGAAGAGCAGCATTTACTATTTTTGGTTCTGCATGCCGTGAAGCATTTTATAACCAACGGACTGGGAATCAGACAACTCTGTGATATCGTAATGTATTGCAACAGCTATGGGAACCGGATCTCCTGGGAACATCTGTGGCAGGTAATGGCTGAGCTTGGATACAGCGTTTGGCTGTTTAATTTCCTGGACATAGGAGCGCATTATCTGGGCCTGAGAGAAGAGATGCTTCAATACCCGCCGGACCGGGCGGCAAGGGAGCCGCATTCCCGGGCATTGCTGGAAGATTTAATGAAAGCGGGCGTGTTCGGACGGGCAGCATCAGGACAGGAAAAATCGGGGTTAGTTACAATGCAGTCCATTTTGAACGCCCGAAGAATTACCTTATGGCAGGCCGTATTTCCTTGCTATGAGTATATGAAGGGCCATTATGCCTATTGTGAAAAGCATCTGTTCCTGCTTCCGGCAGCATGGTTTCATCGGTTGCTGGTTTATGCGGCGGCAGAAAAGAGCCCGGTCAAAATGTTTTTTAAAGCCAGAAGAATATTTATTGTTGGAAGGAAGCGCATAAAGCTGTTGGATGAGTACCGAATCCTGGAGACATGATGTGGCTTTCGATACGAATAAAGGAGGTGAAGCAGTTGATCGATATACATACACATATACTGCCGGGGGTGGATGACGGAGCGGCGTCCGTGGAGGAAGCTTTGCAGATGGCGCGGATGGCGGTTGCCGGCGGGGTTGATACCTTGTTTCTGACACCTCATTGCAACGTGGGTTATCTTTATGAAAATTATTATGATGACAAAATGGAAAGATACTTTCGTAATTTCGAGCATGCTGTCAGGGAACAGCGGCTCCCCCTCACCATACTGTCGGGGATGGAGGTGTTCGGAAGTCTGGAAGTACCGGAGCTTCTTATGGAGGGAAAATTAATTACCCTGAACCACTCCAGATATCTTCTGATGGAATTTGGTTTTGACATCGATAAGGAATGGTCAGCCTTTCTCCTGCAGGAAATCCTAAGTTTGGGCTTTCGTCCGGTTATCGCCCATCCGGAACGGTATCCCATCATACAAAAATATCCTGAGATTGCAGGAGAGTGGGTGGAGTTGGGATGTGCAATCCAGGTGAACAAGGGCAGTATCCTGGGGAACTTTGGCCGCAATGCAAGAGAAACCGCATTTATGCTCTTAGACCAGAGGTTAGCATCCCTGGTAGCCAGTGATTCCCATGGGCTGCAGCGAAGAACACCAGGGCTTTTTGAGGTTTATCATGTCATCAGCAATCATTTTTCTTCCGTTTATGCAGATATTCTCATGAGGGATAACCCGAAGCGGGTGATAGAAGATAAGGAGTTGATAGAAGTATCCGGCATAAGGAGTCTGTTATGAAACTATTTCGAATTGCAGTGCTGATCATATTCCTTCTATCGACGGCCGCTTATGTTGGCTACCGTGGTTATGGGAGCAGGAAGCTGGATGCAATCGGCCCGGAGATAGAATATCATCAGGAGGCTCTTCAGGTAAGTGTTACAGCATCGGAGGAAGAATTACTGCAGGGAGTGACAGCCTTTGATGGGGTAGATCAGGATGTAACCAAATCCCTGCTGATAGAATCGGTTTCTGATTTTATCGGCCCCGGTAAAAGGTTAATTACCTACGCTGCCTTTGATTCAAGCAATAATATAACCAAGTGTGTGAGGGAGCTGACTTATACGGATTATACCCCTCCCCGGTTTATCATCTTAAAGCCGTTACGATTTGCCTTGGGGACTTCGCAAGGCATTACCGGTTACCTTCAGGTTCTGGACTGTATCGACGGTGATATCACGGATCAGATTAAGTTTGAACAGCCGGATTATTATTTTGGAGCGCTTGGCGGAAGCTATCCCATTGAATTCCGGGCCACAAACAGCGCCGGAGATACGGCCTACCTTTCTGCCGAGGTTGAATTTTATTAGCCGGGCTGCCTAAAAACTGCGAAGAATAGGAGCGAATATGACTAGCGTACAATCAGATGAGCTGCATATAGATTTTTTTGATATCCTGCGTGATTTGCTGAAGGACTGGTGGATGATCTTATTCCTGGGACTGGCTGCTGCAATGTGTACTTATATTGTATCCGATTTGATTTATAAGCCCTCCTATTCCTGCAATGCTACCTTTGCCGTAACCTCAAAAGGGGCGAATAATACCTATGACAACCTGACGGCTGCCAACACGGTCGCTACCAGCCTTACGAACATATTTGCCAGTGACATCATCAGGAAAAAGGCAGCAGCGGATATCGGGGCCGGGGAGCTGCCCGATTACATAACCGCGACTGTCATACCTGAGACAAATCTCTTTGTGCTTACGGTATCCGCACCGGATCCTGAGATTTCCTACCGCATAATGAAAGCAGTCATGAATAATTATATAACGGTTACCAGCAAGGTGTATCAGGAAGCAATTCTGGATCTTCTTGAAGCGCCTGCAGTCCCCATGTACCCGGATAATCCGAAGAACAGCGGCTCCATGATGAAAATGGGATTCTGGACCGGTACGGGTGTCATGGCGGCACTTCTGGCCGTATTGTCGGTGATGAGAGATACGATTAAAAATGAAAAGGATATTGCAGGAAAGCTTGATGTGAAGCTGTTCGGCGTAATCCATCATGAAAGAAAGAATAAAACCTTACGATCAGCGCTGCTGCGGAAAAAGAAGAGTATCCTTATTACAAGCCCCACAGTCAGCTTCTCCTTTCTGGAGAATATTAAGAAAATCAGGGCAAAATTTGAATATAAAGCGGCTGCCGGGGATTGTAAGGTGCTGCTGATTACCAGTGTTCTGGAGAACGAGGGGAAGTCAACGGTTGCTGCAAACCTGGCATTGGCATTGGCACAGAAGTCAAAGAAGGTATTGCTGATCGACGCGGACTTTTACCGGCCTTCTCTGTACAAGCTTCTTCAGCAGGAGACGAAGCCGGAACAGGAATTTGGAGAATATTTGATGAATAAGCTGGAGTTTTGCGATGTCTTTCGAACGGATGTTAATTCCGGGCTTTTCCTGCTTCTCGGAAGCAAATTCTATAGGAATTCTTCTTACTTAATCACAAAAAGGGATTTTAGGTATATGCTTGAGGTCCTGAAAAATGTAATGGATTATATCATCATAGATTCCCCGCCTGTCTCCGTATCCGTTGATGCGGAGCTGTTGGCGGATATTGCGGATGCGGCTTTACTGGTAGTCAAACAAAGCTATGCCAAGGCGAAATATATTAATGATGCAATTGATACCCTGGCAGGGATGAAGGCGGAGCTGCTGGGATGTATCTATAATAATGTTTATAACAGAAAGCCCGGACGCGGATTTGGATACAGACACAGCAATTCCTATAAGAATTATTACGGATATTATTCAAAGCCAGTGTATCAGGAGGACGGATGGAAGGCAGAGCGATGAGGGAGCAGGAACACGGAACGGAAGAAGCGGAATATACAATTGATCTTTTTAAGCTTATGAATGATCTGTGGAAGGGTATCCTGAAGTTTGGCTGGCTGATGATTGTGCTGACAACAGCCACGGCCTTCCTTAGCTGCGCTTATGCCTACCAAAGCTTTCAGCCTGTTTATGCAGCTTCAGCCACCTTCACGGTGAATTTAAATACGGTTTCTGACGGAAGCATGTATGAGGAGAGTATGAGAGCGGCGCAGATGTCAAAGACCTTCCCTTATATCATCTATAGCGGCATTCTTAAAAATATTATTGCGGATGATCTGGGTGTTGATTATATTTCGGAAGCAATCACTGCTGAAAATGTTGAAAGCACCAATATATTTACCATCAAAGTTTCCTCCGGCAGTGCCCGGAGGGCTTATGATGTCCTGCAGTCCGTTATTAAAAATTATCCCAGGATTGCCGAAGCGGTTGTGGGCAGCACAAAGCTCACCATGCTGGATGAGACGGGGGTGCCGGCGGAGCCGTCAAATCGGATCAATTACAGGCAAAGCTTAAAGCTTGGGATACTTCCGGGAGCGATTGCAGGTGCGCTGATTATATTTATTTATGCATTGACCAGAGATACGGTTCAGAGGGTTGAGGATATTGAAAAATTATCGAATATAAAATATCTCGGAGGTTTGCCGGAGGTAGTGTTTAAAAAGAGAAGAAAGAAAATGAACCATGCGATCTCTCTCCAAAATGATAAACTGCCGGAGGCCTTTCGCGAAAGCATCAGTAAGATCAGAACAAGGATTGAAAAGGCAGCAGAGGAAAGGCGGATTAAAACAATTATGGTCACCAGTGCTGTTCCTGGGGAAGGGAAAAGTACCTTTGCCCTCAATCTGGCAATTTCACTGGCGGAAACCGGCAAGAGTGTAATTCTGCTGGATTGTGACTTTCGCCGGCCTATGATAAAATATCTGCTTCCGGCGGCACAAGAGACTGTAGGGCTGGAAGAGGTGCTGGAGAAGCAATGTGATCTGACCGCGGCGCTAAAATACTATGAGGAATTAAAGCTGTTTGCCATACCCTGTTTAAAACCGGTGGACAGTCCGTCTGAGGTCATCGGTTCCTATGGAATGTTTAAGCTTCTGAAGGAACTGAAAGAGATTGCCGATTATGTGATCGTCGATACCGCACCCGCCGCGCTGTTATCTGACACCTCCGAGCTGGCTAAGCTGATTGACGGAGTGGTATTTCTGATTAAGCAGGATTTCTCAAAGGCCTATCATATCCTGGAAGGGCTTGATCATTTGTCGGAAAGCAGTGATGCCTGGATGATCGGCTGCGTCTTAAATGGGGTAAAGACAGGGTTACTTGGATATAGCTACGGATATGGATACGGCTATGGACATTACGGCAGATATGGGATATAATCCAATAATAGTCAGTTAAATACAATCAGCAGCGTGAGGTGAAGAGGATGGAGCCTAAGAAGCCCTTATTAAAGAGAAAAATTATTATCATACCTTCCGTTATCCTGATTGTATTGATTGTTTTGGCATCTGTTACATATTTTATCGTTCACGGCTATATCAATAAGATGAATATCGTTACAGATTCCGGCGTTGTGACCCCGGGACCCGGGAGTGAGCTTGCGGATTATGACCTCGGGGATGCCCTCCTGCCGGAGGAAGATAAGACAATTCCGGATTCCTCCGAGGAAGAGGTCAGCTCCGCGGAAGAAAAAATTAAAAGTAATCTGCAGGAGGGCAGTATTCCTGTTCTTTATGATAAAAATGTATTCAATGTGCTGCTGATTGGCGGCGATTCGCGTAAACCCGGAGGAGCGGCACGCTCCGATGCCATGATACTGGTATCTATTAATAAAAGTTCGAAGAAAATCACGGTAACCTCATTGCTGCGGGATATTTACCTGGAGATTCCCGGCAAGCAAAATAACAGGCTGAATGCGGCGTATGCCTTTGGCGGTGCGGACCTGCTGCTGGATACGGTGGAGCAGAATTTTAAGGTAAAGGCAGATAAGTATGCATCCATAGATTTTTATTCCTTCATGGAGGTGGTAGATGCCGTAGGCGGTGTTACCATCGATGTCACCGAGGAGGAAATTCCGGTCATCAACAGATATATCAAAGAGCTTAATCTGCTCACCGGACAGGAGGAGAAGACGGATTTTCTGACTGCACCCGGCAAACTTTTGCTCAATGGAAAGCAGGCGCTGGGTTATTCCCGCAACCGTTATGTGGGAAATTCGGATTTTGAACGAACTGCCAGACAGAGACGGGTCCTGGAGCAGATATTTAATCAGGTAAAGGATTTGAATATTCTGGAGCTTAAGAAGTTATTTGATATCCTCCTTCCCCAGATTACCACAAATCTTACGGAAGGGGAGATTTTTACCTTACTGCTGTCCCTTCCGTCTTACGTCAGCTACGATATAGAACAATGGTCTATTCCAATGGCGCATACCTATACTTCCTTGCGTATTCGCGGTATGGAGGTTCTGGGAATTGATTTTGAGAAGAATATTAATGAGCTTCATCAAAGGGCTTATGCATCAATACAATAGATAAAAATATCATGGGAGGTGATTACAATATGAATAGCCTGTTTCCAAGAACAGAAGTGGCAGGGATTTCATTATCCAGAATGATTATCGGTACCAACTGGATGCTGGGCTGGAGCCACCGCGGGAAGGCTGCCGATGACAGAATAATGGAATACCACAGCACCAAGGATAAAATGGTAGAAATGATTGAAGCGTATCAGAGGTATGGAATTGATACTCTGATGGCACCCATCAGCCAGCAGCCCCTGATGATCGAAGCGGTTAAGTACGTGCAGGATAAGACCGGAAGGAAATTAATACTGATTGATACTCCGGTGGTTAATGTGGATGATACTGCCAAGGGCAGAAAGGAAGCTCTGGAGGCGATCAAAAAGAGTGCTGAGGTTGGCGCAGCCTTCTGCCTGCTTCACCACTCCTGTGTGGAGCAGCTTGTGAATAAGAATAAGGGCATTATCACAAGACTGGAGGATTATACCAGAATGATCCGCGACGCCGGATTAATCCCGGGTTTATCGGCACATATGCCGGAGCTGATTACCTATAGCGATGCAAACGGTTATGATGTGGAAACCTATATCCAGATCTACAATTGTCTGGGATTTTTGATGCAGGTGGAGATAGAGACAGTCAGTGCCATCATCCATCAGGCGAAAAAACCGGTGATGACCATCAAACCAATGGCAGCCGGAAGAGTAACTCCCTATGTAGGCTTTAATTTTGTATGGAATACCATACGAGATTGCGACATGGTAACCTGCGGCTGTTTTACACCGGACGAGGTCCATGAGGATGTGGAGATATCCCTTGCGGCCATTGAGAGAAGATTTCCGAATATCGAGAAGAGATCCAGTCCGAATAATAACCAGTCCGCCTTTGGAAATGAATGAGGAAGCATATGAACAGGAAGGATGAAATAACCGGGCATTTACTGGCCTTTTTTACCGTATTTGTTTGGGGTACTACATTTATATCAACAAAGATATTACTTAGAGCATTTACACCAATAGAGATTTTATTTATCAGATTTGCTGCAGGCCTCTTATTACTTTTCATTGTTTATCCTCACAGACTAAAGATCAAAGACAGAAAACAGGAATTGTATTTTATCGGTGCAGGTCTTTGCGGTGTGACGCTTTATTTTCTTATGGAGAATATTGCACTGACCCATACCCTTGCTTCTAACGTTGGCGTAATCGTATCGGTATCACCATGCTTTACTGCGATTCTGGCACATTTGTTTCTATCCGGGGAGAAGCTGAAGCTGCAGTTCTTTGTGGGCTTTGCGGTTGCATTGATCGGAATATTTCTCATGAGCTTCAGCGGCGCGGATACTGTGCAGGTAAATCCGGTGGGAGATATCCTTGCGGTTCTGGCAGCAGCCGTATGGGCGGTATATTCTGTCATCACCAAAAAGATAAGCGAATTTCATTATAATACGATACAGACGACCCGAAGAATTTTTGTTTATGGTATGCTTCTAATGCTGCCTGCGTTATTTTACTTTGGATTTGACCCTGAGCTTCGGGAGCTTGTTCGTCCGGTTAATCTGTTTAATATCTTATTTCTGGGACTGGGAGCATCCGCACTTTGCTTTGTGACCTGGAACTGGACCTTAAAGATTCTCGGCGCGGTAAAAACCAGCGTGTATATTTATTTGGTCCCTGTTATAACGGTAGTTGCCTCCGCCCTGATATTGAAGGAAAAGATCACGGGAGGAGCCGCATTTGGTACGGTGCTTACACTGGCGGGACTGTTTATTTCTGAAAATCGGATTACACTGAGAAGAAAAATCAGTAATGCATATGATAGCAGTAACGAATAGCCGGGGCTCATCTTAGGATGAGCTTTTATCACTGTATTGGAACAATCCTTCGATACGATACAGAAATGTACATCATCAATATGTGATAATATAAGTTATCAGAAGTTGCATTTCAAACTTCTGATAAAAGGCGCTGCTTTTGCGCCGTGCATCTCGATTATCGGAACTGATTTTAGTTCCGATAATATATGGTAATGTTCATTATAATATTAAATAATGGGTTTATGATAATAAGGAAAGGATGATCTTTGTGTCAAAATTATTTGAGGAATATCAGCTGAAAAATGTTACCCTGCGTAACCGAATTGTGATGGCGCCTATGTGTATGTTCTGTTCGGATGAAGAAGGCAAAGCGAAAGATTGGCATTATATACACTATACCACCAGGGCGGTGGGCGGTACCGGATTGATCATTCTTGAGGCAACCGGTGTGGAAAACCGCGGCCGGATTACGGACCGGGACCTGGGTCTGTGGAATGACGGGCAGATGGAAGGGCTCGCCAAAATCGTGCAAGCCTGCCAGGCCCAGGGGGCAAAGATGGGGATACAATTGGCCCATGCAGGAAGAAAATCGGAGGTACTTGCAGAGCCATCCATTGCTCCCAGTGCAATACCCTTCAGTGAAAATTACCGTACCCCCAGGGAGATAACCGTTGATGAAATTCATACGGTTGCAGCAGCTTTTCGGGAGGCAGCCGGGAGAGCGGACCAGGCAGGCTTTGATGTGATTGAGCTTCATGGCGCTCATGGTTATCTGATCAGTGAATTCCTGTCACCCCTTACCAACCGGAGAACCGATGAATATGGCGGCAGTTTGGAGAACCGCGCCAGATTCTTAATGGAAGTACTTCAGGAAGTAAAGAAGGCCTGGCCCCGGGAGAAACCCATTATTGTGAGAGTATCCGCGGAGGATTTTGCCGAAGGCGGCAACCATGCCGAAGAGCTGGCTAAGATGATAAGATATCTGAAGGATCAGGGGATCGATATGGTGAATGTCAGCTCCGGCGGAGTAGTAAATGTAGCTCCCAAGGTTTATCCGGGCTACCAGGTAACTTATGCCGAGACCATCAAAAGGGATGCGGAGGTCCCGGTGATTGCCGGCGGTTTGATCAGTTCACCGCAGATGGCAGAGGAGATTTTACAAAATGGACGCGCCGATTTGATTTTCCTTGGAAGGGAGCTGCTGCGCAATCCCTACTGGCCGCTGAATGCAGCCAGGGAAGTCAGAGATACCGTCACGTGGCCCGCGCAGTATGAGAGAGGAAAGCTATAAGCTCTGGCATTGATCGGAGTAAAACACTAAGCAAGGCTGTTATTTGCACGGAATATCTGCAGGTAACAGCTGTTTTTATGCGGATTAAGAATTGCATTAGTGCCAGAGTTTGTTATAATTAACTTTATTACTTAAATAATTAAGCGGAAGGATTAATCTATGGGTAAGAGTATTACAATGAAGGATGTTGCTGCAAGACTGGGCGTCAGTACGGTCACGGTATCAAAGGCGTTGTCCGGCAGAGAAGGGGTAAGTGACAGCGTCAGGGAAATGGTCAGACAGACGGCCGAGGAGATGGGCTACCGTTATAACTTTCTCGGGAAAAGTATGAAGGAAGGCATGAATTATAATATCGGTGTTATTGTAGCGGAACAATTCATGCATGAAAATGCCTTCTATGCAAAGATGTATCAGGCAATCCTGAAGGATCTGCAGGCATTTCACTTCTTTGGAATGCTTGAGGTAGTCTCGGAGGCGGAGGAAAGGCAGTGTTTGCTGCCGCACATTCTCCAAAACAGCAAGGTGGATGGCTTGATTATTCTTGGGCAGATGAACAGCACTTATATTGAGAAACTGTCAGCTGCGGAGCTTCCGTTTATCTTTCTGGATTTTACGGAGGATCATTTCAAGGTGGATACCATTGTCAGTGACAGCTTCTACGGTGCCTATGAGATCACCAGCTATCTGGTCGAATGCGGTCATACAAAGATCGGCTTTGTGGGTAATATCAATGCAACCACCAGCATTATGGACCGCTATATCGGCTATTACAAATCTTTAAAGCAGAATAAGCTGGAGCTTCGGGAGGACTGGTTGCTCAGCGACCGCGATGACAGGGGTAAATTCACGGAGATCATTCTGCCGAAGGAGCTGCCGACAGCCTTTGTCTGTAACTGTGACGAGGTGGCTTTTCATTTTATTAAGCGATTGAAGCAATCGGGATATCGGGTGCCGGAGGATATCTCTGTGGTGGGCTTCGATAACTATATCTATGCAACCTTGAGCGAACCGTCCATCACTACCGTAGAGGTCAACGTGGAGGCTATGGCGGAGGCGGCTGTGAACTCAATTATGAAAAGAATCAAATATCCGACGGAGGATTATGGCAGAAAGGTAATCAGCGGACGGATTGTCTACCGGGATTCTGTGAAGGCAATCAGGTAATTGGAGCAAGAAAGATATTACAGCAATGAAACTAATTTAACGAGGATTAAAATCTTGATTGACAAATGAAAAAGCATACCCTACAATAAAATTGTTAAGTTAACGATAACTTAAATAATAAGCTTTGTCAATGCAGATTGGAAAGTGAGCGGACTTAATATGAGCAATATTATATTTTTGGAACCTGTATTTAAATCAATGATCTGGGGAGGCAATAAGCTTGCCACAGAATACGGCTATCAGATCCCTTCGGACCACACCGGTGAATGCTGGGCAATCAGTGCCCATAAGAATGGGGATTGTACCATAGGAAGCGGCGAATTCCGCGGACAGACCTTAAGCTGGCTGTGGGAGAAGCACAGGGAGTTGTTCGGTAATGCCCAGGGAGAGGTATTTCCTCTGCTGATTAAAATTATTGATGCCAAGACAGACTTAAGTATCCAGGTGCACCCGGATGACGCTTATGCCAGGGTGAAGGAGAACGGCTCTCTCGGTAAGACGGAGTGCTGGTATATTCTTGACTGCGATAAGGATGGTGAGATTGTTGTAGGCCATCATGCAAAGGATCAGGAAGAATTAAAGCAAATGATCAGTGAAAGACGTTGGAAGGATTTGATCAAGGTACGGCCCATACAAAAGGGTGACTTCTTCCAGATCGAACCCGGTACCGTGCATGCCATCAAAAAGGGCACCATGATTCTGGAGACCCAGCAGAACAGTGATATTACCTACAGGTTATATGATTATGACAGATTGGAGAACGGCAAGCCCAGGGAGCTTCATATTGAGAAGAGTATTGATGTCATCCGCTGCCCCCATGTGGATAAGACAGCAGACGGCAGCGTTACCTGCCTGAAGGATGGCAGGATGGAGGAGCTCATCCGTTGTGATTTCTATACGGTGGATAAGCTTACGCTCCGGGGTGAGCAGGAATTTGAGATGAATCAGAAGTTTTTGAATGTCAGTGTCATTCATGGCGGCGGATGGATCGACGGCACGCCGATTAAGAAGGGAGATCATTTTATACTTCCTTACGGATACGGTAAGTATTTGCTGAAGGGTGACCTGGAGCTGATCACATCACATATATAATAAACATGAGAAGGGGTTATGTTGATGAGGGCAGAGGAGATAAGACAACATCTGGAGCAGGATATTATCCCCTTTTGGAAAGGCTTTCAGGATAAGCGGTATGGCGGTTTTTACGGAGAGATGGATTACAATCTGACCCTGCACCCTGAGGCAGATAAGGGGGGGATCCTTAACAGCAGAATTCTATGGTTTTTCTCTAATGCCTGGCTGACGCTGAGGGATCAGAGCTGTCTGGAGTATGCGAAGCATTCTTATGAGTTCTTAAAGAGTGCATTTTATGATAAGGAGAACGGCGGGGTATACTGGTCTGTGACCTATGACGGCAAGCCTTCAGATGACACGAAGCATACCTATAATCAAGCCTTTGCAGTTTACGGTCTTGCTTCCTATTACGATGCATCCGGTGATGGGGAGGCACTGGACTTAGCCTATGCACTGGCGGATCGAATTGAACATTTCTGTAAGGATGAGCTGGGGTATCTGGAAGCCTTTGACCGTACCTTCCGTCCTGCTTCCAATGAGAAGCTTTCTGAGAATGGTGTTATGGCGGGGCGTACCATGAATACGCTGCTTCATGTGTTTGAAGCTTATACGGAGCTTTACCGCGTGGGCCGGAATGACAGGATTGCCGAAAGTCTTCGCCGGATGCTGGAGCTCTTTGCGGATAAGGTGTACAACCCGAAGAAAAGAAGGTTGGAGGTATTCTTTGATGATCACTGGAATTCTTTAATTGAGTTAAATTCCTTTGGCCATGATATTGAAGCGTCCTGGCTTCTTGACCGGGGCACAGAAATTCTTGGGGATCCGGTCTGGGAGGCAAAGATTACTCCGATCACCAGGGAGCTGGCGGATCATATCCATGCGGTTGCTCTGGACGAGGACGCTCTCTTTAACGAATGTGAAGCAGGCAGGGTGGATACCAGAAAGGTGTGGTGGGTTCAGGCGGAAGCACTCCTTGGTTTTCTGAACGGCTACCAGAAGAACCCCGGAAGAAGTGATTATCTGGCAAGCGCGGGCAAGATCTGGGATTTTATTAAGACTTATATGATTGACCGCCGGGAAGGCTCCGAATGGTTTTTCGAACTGCATAAGGACGGTACTCCCATCGCCAGGGAGATCGTCGGTCCCTGGAAATGCCCCTACCATAACGGAAGAATGTGCTTTGAAGTAATCAATCGGGGAATTGCCTTCTAATTCCTTTAGATATCAGTATTTATCAGCATTTACGGAAAATCATTGAAGGAGAAGATACCATGCATCCCAATTATAATGTTGAGCAGGAGAAATATGAACGACTGATCGCAAGAAAGAATGAAAAGAGCACGGTCTATACCGGCATGTACGACCGTTATGTGAATCCGGTGCTGACCAGTGAACACATACCGCTGTTTTGGAAGTATGACCTGGACGAGAAGACCAACCCTTACTTTATGGAGCGTCTTGGGGTCAATGCCGTATTTAATTCCGGTGCTATTGAGCTGAACGGCAAATATTATCTGGTGGCAAGAATTGAAGGGAATGACAGAAAGTCCTTCTTTGGTGTAGCGGAAAGTGACAGCCCGGTGGATGGATTTCGATTCTGGGACTACCCGGTGGAATTACCAGATACCTGCGCAAATGAGACCAATGTATACGATATGCGCCTGACCAGGCATGAGGACGGCTATATCTACGGCGTATTCTGCTCCGAGAGCAAGGATACTGCGAATCCGGAGCTTTCGGCAGCAGTTGCGGAGGCAGGAATTGTGAGAACAAAGGATTTAAAGAGCTGGGAGCGGCTGAGGAATTTAAAAACTCTGCAATCACCCCAGCAGAGAAATGTAGTGCTTCATCCGGAATTTGTGAACGGAAAATATATGTTCTACACCAGACCCATGGACGGCTTCCTTGAGACCGGCTCGGGCGGCGGTATCGGCGCAGGCTTCTGTGACGATATCACCAATGCGGTCATTGAGGAAGAGATCATCACCAGCAGAAGAAAGTATCATACCATTACCGAAGCAAAGAACGGTGCCGGTGCTGTCCCCATCAGGACGGAAAAAGGCTGGATCCATATCGCACATGGGGTACGTAATACGGCAGCAGGGCTCCGTTATGTGATTTATGTGTTTGCCACCGATTTAAAGGATCCCGCCAGGGTCATTGCCGAGCCTTCCGGTTTTTATATCGCTCCTGCGGGCGGTGAGAGAGTCGGTGATGTGTCCAATGTGGTGTTTACCAACGGTGCGATTGCAAAGGAGAACGGTGAGGTCTATATTTACTATGCTTCTTCCGATACCAGGCTTCATGCAGCCGCAACCACCATAGACCGCCTGATTGACTATACCTTTCACACACCCTCTGATCCGCTGCGCTCCGTAGAATGTGTGCAGCAGCGCTGCGACCTGATCCGTAAAAACCTGACGCTTTTAAAAAAGCAATAGGCAATTGTGCATAGGTTGGCAAATTGGGTTCATTATTAAAAATAATGCTTGATATATTTTCCGAAATGTTGTAAGCTTTCATTATGCATTTATTCGTGCAAAAATATTACATAGAGGACTTCGGAGAGGGCATTTTTATGAAAAAAGTTACAATCCAGGATGTTGCGAAGGAATTGAATTTATCCAGGAATACGGTTGCCAAGGCATTGAACAACAGCGATACCGTTTCCTATGAGACAAGATATGTTGTTATTGAGAAGGCTTACGAGATGGGCTATTCCAAGCTGTCTCCGGTTGTTCTTAATGAATTTAAGCTTCGTAATAAGATAGATGATACAAAAACTATAGTGGTCTTAACAAGACGCGAGATATCCGTATTCTGGAACAGCATTATCATGGGAATATCGGATGAGCTGAATAAGTACGGCTGTAAGCTGCAGTTCAACTTCATCAGCGAGCAGGATGAGAAGAATCTGGTCCTTCCTCTTGACTTACAGGCGGAGGTCAGCGGTATTATCATTTTGAGCGTATTTACCAATGAATATGTTGAACAGATCATGAAGCATACGATACCGGTGGTTTTTCTGGACGGGCCCTGCAATCTTGAAGCCTTCGCCCAATACGGCGATATTATGGTATGCGAGGGCTGCAACAGCGTCAGAAGGATGACCAACGATCTGATTGCACAAGGCATGGAGAAGATCGGCTTTATCGGCGATGTTACTTATTGCAAGACCATCAACGATCGCTACCAGGGGTATCTGAGTGCCCTTGAGTATGCGGGGTTGGAGAAGAATGATGCCATCATTGCGAATTATCATCCGACCCATAAATTCTATAAGACGGAAGAGGTTGAGAAGGCTCTTGCCGGTTTTCCTGCCATACCGGAAGCAATCGTATGTGCCAATGATGATATTGCCCTTGATGTTATCCGCTGCTTAAGAAACCGCGGCCTGTCCGTTCCCCGGGATGTTGCCGTAACCGGCTATGATAATGTCGAAGGAATGGCACAGTTAGAGCCCATCTTAACCACAGTCAGGGTGGGGAATCAGAGGCTCGGCCGCAGACTGGTACAGCAGCTTATGTGGAGAATTCAGAATCCTACCTTCCCGAAGGAGGTTGTATTCATCGGTGTGGAGGTAATCTTCCGTCAATCCACCAATAAACACAGACAGCAAGATCAGGTATTATAATATCTTCCGGATCAATATTGAATAAAGTTTATATTTCAGGAAGCTGCTTTCACTGCAGCTTCCTTTTTTGCGGTCTTTGATGAGCTTCCGACAGATCATATTATGCTTCCTGTAATGCAATATAATTGCATTGATACTATTTACCGGTATTCTCGGCATATTATATAGAAAAGACGTGCAATACTTCTTTGAACTAAATATATTTCACAAATTGATATATTGTATTTTGCATAATTCTATGCTACAATGCACACATGGGCTATAAAAATGCAATAATATATGCACTATTATGCATCATTGAAGGAAAGGGGATACAGCATGAACAGGGGCAATGGTCTATGTCGTCTGTCAGTGATACTGCTGATTTTAACACTAAGTGTTACCGGTACCGGAGAAAGCAGGAAGATCATCAGTGCGAAGACAGATATTTCTCTTGATCAATATAAGGATCTGTTAAGCGATTCGAGTATCAGCGGAACGGATTACAAGGATTATATCGCTCAGTACGACCCCAGCCGCAGGCCGGACAAGGAGTATGTCATTGATGCGAAGGACTATATCCGTGCGGAAGGAATGAACGTACAGGAATACATAGATTACGAAGGGATAGCGGGCACATCGATCTATACCGGAGAACAGGGCCTGATAGAGTATGAGGTAACAGTGGCAGAGGAGGGCTTCTATGATCTCTCCGTTGATTATTATCCGGTATCGGGAAAGAGTGCTTCCATTCAGAGAGGCATCTTCGTAGATGGCTCCCAGCCATACAATCAACTGGATCTGATCGAATTCTCAAGAATATGGGTCAATGCGGTGAACCAGTGGGATACGGACAACAGGGGCAATGACTTAAAGCCCAGGCAGACCGAAGCTCCCGCCTGGATCACCGGCTATCTTTATGACAGCGACGGTTATGTTACCGATAAGCTGGCGCTGTATCTTACCGCAGGAACACATACCATCACGCTGTATTCCAGAAGAGAGCCCATGGTGCTTCGCCGCATTACATTAAGCAATGCCAGGGAGGTTCAGGATTACCTGACGGTAAAGGCAGCCTGGGAAAAAGCCGGTGCCAGGAATACCTCAGGCCATCTCATCACGATGAATGCCGAGGAAGCGGACCGCAAGTCTTCTCAGATGCTCTATCCCTCCCAGGATAAATCCTCTCCGGCAGTTTACCCCTACAGTCCCAGTAAGCTGAAGAATAATACCATTGGAAGCAATTCCAGCTGGAGACTGGTCGGACAATGGCTGGAATGGGACTTTGATGTGCCGGAGAGCGGTTATTATCAGATCGGCCTTCATGCCAGACAGAATTTTGTGAGAGGTATCTACACCTCCCGCAAGATTTCCGTGGATGGGGAGGTACCCTTTCAGGAGATGAGCGACTATCCCTTCCACTATAAGAGTGACTGGCAGAGGATGACTCTGGAGGATGAAAATAAAAACGATTATAAATTCTATCTGGAGGCAGGCAGTCACACCCTGAGGATGGAAGTGGTGCTGGGAGATTTCTCTGAGATTGTCAATGACGTCTATCATGCGGTGCAGAATCTGAATGGGATTTATCGTAAGATTATCCGTATTACCGGCGTGGAGCCGGATCAATACCGCGATTATAACCTCACAGCCAATATTCCGGGACTTGCACAGGAACTGACCGCAGTAAGGGACGGTCTGGCGGATATTAACGAGCGGCTTACCTCTGTTGCCGGTAAGGGCAGTAACCGTGAAGCAGCCATACGTACCATGATAGAGCAGCTAAATGACAAGATCAAGGATGTGGAACGCTTTGCAAAGAATCTGGCAGCTTTTAAGGCGGATCTGAGTGCGCTGGGTAATTGGATTACGGATGTTCAGATGCAGCCTCTGGCACTGGATACTATCTATATTTATTCCCCGGATACCGAGCTGCCAAAGGTACATAACTCTCTTTGGGATAAGATAAAGCACACTGTGCTGACGCTTTACTACTCCTTCAGGATTGACTACAATACCATCGGAAATGTAGCCGAGGAGGGAGAAGAATCAAGGTCCATCACCGTATGGATCGGCTCCGGGCGTGATCAGGCCAATGTTTTAAAGGAGCTGATTGATGAAAGCTTTACCCCGCGGACGAATATTAATGTCAAGGTCCAGCTGGTGGATATGAGTACCCTGCTTCAGGCAACCTTATCGGGACAGGGCCCGGATGTGGCTGTTCAGGTGGGGAATGACCTTCCGATGAACTATGGTATGCGTGATGCGGTGGTGGATCTGTCGGAATTTAAAGATCTTAATGAGGCGAAGAAGCTCTTTCGGGAAAGTGCCATGGTACCCTATGAATTTGAGGGCAAGACCTTTGCTTTGCCGGAGACGGAGACCGGTCTCATGATGTTCTACCGTAAGGATATCCTGAAGGAGCTGGGGTTAAAGGTGCCTGCCACCTGGGATGAGATGAAGATTGCACTTTCCGTACTCAGTAAGAATCAGATGGATCTTGGTATGCTTCCCAGCGTGGATCCCGTTAATGTTTCTCTTCCCGGGGGCGGGCAGGTATTTACCATGCTGCTGTATCAGAACGGCGGTGAATATTACAATCAGGATGCCACAAAGGCGGAGCTGGATAACGATATTGCGGTACGCTCCTTTAAGCAGTACTGCGAATTCTATACGGATTATAAGCTGGAGAAGGAACTGGCCGTAGATCAGCGCTTCAGAACCGGTGAGGCACCGATCATCATTGCGGATTATACCCTTTATAACCAGCTGCAGGTATCGGCACCGGATATCAAAGGCCTTTGGGGCTTTTCAAAGGTTCCCGGCACGGTGAAGGAAGACAAAACCGTGGATCATAGCGTCTCCAGTACGGGTTCTGCGGCAATTATTATGAAGCAGACAAAGGATAAGGCCTCCTCCTGGGATTTCCTCAAATGGTGGATCTCGACGGAGACACAGCTTCAGTATGGACGGGAAATGGAAGCCCTCATGGGTGCGGCAGCCCGTTATCCTACCGCGAATATCGAAGCCTTCGAGAGCCTGCCCTGGCCTTCCGAGGATTATGAAGCCCTGAAGGAGCAGTTTGAATGGATGAAGGGTATCCCCCAGGTTCCCGGCGGATACTACGCATGGCGTAATGTCAACAACGCCTTTTATAAGGTGGTGACTGCAGCGGGGACCAAGAAAATGCAGCCCAGAGAGGCATTGACAGAATTTGTGCGCTATATCAATGAGGAAATCACCTTCAAAAGAACAGAGTTCGGATTGCCCGTTGCTGAGGAGGACTCCCCATTAAAACAGAAGGATTAGGAGAGAGGTCAGATGAAGAAGTTGCCTGCTAACACAATTCAGAAAAACGAATGGTCCTTAGGTAACAGAATAAAGAGAAGCAAGGCATCCTATGTGATGCTGGCACCTTATTTTACGCTGTTTTTCTTATTTACCGTATTGCCGGTGCTGACCTCCGTAGCGCTTAGCTTCACCAGCTTCAATGTACTGGAACCGCCGAAGTTCATCCTGTGGGATAATTATATCCGGTTATTTCTGGATGACGATATTTTTAAAATCGCGATTAAAAACACTTTAATATTTGCAGTCATTACCGGTCCCATCAGCTACATGATGTGTCTGATCTTTGCCTGGATCATCAATGAATTCAAGGGTAAGACAAGAGCGCTTCTTACACTGATTTTCTATGCGCCCTCCATCTCCGGCAACGCCTACTTTGTATGGAACCTGATCCTGAGAGGCGACCGTTACGGCTTCCTGAACGGCTTTCTTTTGAAGCTGGACTGGATCAATGCGGCGGTAATCTGGATGAAAACAGAGCAATATGTACTGCCCATGCTTATCGTGGTGCAGCTCTGGTTAAGTCTCGGAACAGGCTTTTTAACCTTTATCGCAGGTCTTCAGACCGTAGACAGGACACTCTATGAAGCCGGTGCCGTGGACGGTATTAAGAACCGCTGGCAGGAGCTTTGGTACATAACCCTTCCTTCCATGAAGCCGCAGCTGATGTTCGGCGCGGTAATGCAGATCACCCAGTCCTTTGCGGTTGCGGATATTTCCATCAATCTGGCAGGTAACCCAAGCGTGAACAATGCAGGAACGACCATTGTCACGCACCTGTTGGATTACGGCTCCATCCGGTATGAGATGGGATATGCATCTGCGATTGCTACCATTCTGTTCTTATTGATGATCTGCTCCAACAAGCTGGTGCAGAAGCTTCTGAGAAAGGTGGGAATCTAATATGGCAAGAGAGGATAGGAAGCCCGGAAGGAGGTTCTTTGGCAGAAAGCAGAAATCACTGAACCGTTCCATGGCAGGCAATGTTACCTTGTTCATTTTTATGGCAATTTGCGCGGTATTCATGGGGCTGCCGTTGGTCATGGTAGTCAATAATGCCTTTAAGCCTCTGGATGAGTTGTTCCGTTACCCGCCCACCATCTTTGTGCGCCATCCCAGCGCGGATAACTTTTATGACCTGGTGGTGCTGATGTCGAATTCCTGGGTACCCTTGGCAAGATATATCGTAAACACAGTAATCATTACAGGAGGCGGAACCCTGGGACATGTGCTTTTTGCTTCTCTCGCGGCTTATCCGCTGGCAAAGCATGAGTTTCCCGGCAAGAAATTCTTATTCGGTATGGTGGTATTATCCCTGATGTTCTCCTGGACAGTTACGCAGATACCAAACTATCTGATTATATCCAGGCTTGGAATTAACAACACCTACCTGGCCGTTATCCTGCCGCCCTTTGCCTATGGTCTCGGATTATACCTGATGAAGCAGTTTATGGAGCAGATACCGGATTCCTTAATTGAGTCCGCACGCCTTGACGGTGCCAGTGAATATAAGATTTACCGGACTATCATTATGCCGAATGTTAAGCCTGCCTGGCTCACTCTGGCCGTTCTGCAGTTCCAGCAGATGTGGGGGAATACGGGCAGCGCCTTCCTGAGGGATGAGGAGTTAAAGCCCCTGCAATACGCCCTCCTTCAGATTGTAAACGGCGGACCCGCCAGACAGGGTGCGGCAGCTGTCGTCACCTTTATCATTGCGGCGATACCGATTACCTTCTTCATCCTCTGTCAAAGCAGCATTATCGAGACGATGACTACCTCGGGTATGAAAGAATAGGAGGTATAGTATGAAACGAAAAAAGTTATATCTTATTCCGATTATCGTCCTTCTGCTATCCGCAAATAGCATACAGGCATCCGCAAACGCCAATGTTCCTTATCAGACCTACAATTATGATTACTGGAATAATGTATACAATACCCCGGCGGCCTATCTTCCGGAAGGGAATCTTTCAGGGGCGGAGCTGGGGACCGGAAGCTTTACGAACCCTCAGGACCTGTATGTCGCCGATGACGGCAGAGTCTATATCGCTGATACGGGCAATAACCGTATTGTGGTGCTTGATCCTGATATGGTGCTTGAGAAGGTAATTGACAGCTTTGAGAACAACGGAATCCGGGATACCTTTAAGACACCTGCCGGGCTGTACGTAACAGCGGACCAGGAGCTGTATATCGCCGATACGGATAACCTTCGTGTGGTGGCACTGAAGGAAGACGGTTCCTTATTAAAGATCATTCAGAATCCTACCTCCGAGGTACTTCCGGCGGACTTTGTCTTCGCACCCTTAAAGGTTACCGTGGATTATGCGGGCAGAGTTTATGTTATCGCAAAGAATATGTTCCAGGGAATTATGGCTTTTGATGAGAATGCCAATTTCACCGGCTTTAGCGGTACCATCAAGGTTACGATCAGTAACTATGAGAAGCTGTGGCGAAGACTTTCCACCAAAGCCCAGAGACAGAGGCAGCTGCAGTTTATTCCCACGGAGTTTACCGGGGTGGATATGGGACCGGACGGCTTTGTCTATGCCACCAATATTGATGCGGAGGGACTGCAATCCGTCAGAAGGCTGAACCCCAAGGGACAGGATGTTATCCAGAAGAGTACCCTGGAGAACCGCAATTCCGTATTAAGCGGAGATTTATACTGGAGAATCGGCAGAGACTATGCGGGTGCCTCCAGAATCATAGATGTTATTTACCGGGACAGGGGAATCTTTTCTGTCGTGGATATGACCAGGGGGCGTATCTTTACCTATGACAAGGAAGGAAATATCCTTTATATCTTCGGAGGTATGGGGAGCCAGGAAGGAACCTTTAAAAATCCTGTCGCCATCGAAGCGCAGGGGGATAAAATCCTTGTTCTTGATTCCTTCCGGGGGGAAATCATGAGCTTTGTTCCCACTCAGTATGGAAAGCTGATCAATGAAGCTGTCTCCTTACGCTATGACGGCAATGAGGCTTCGGCGGTTCAGGTATGGAACGAGGTGCTTAAGCTTGATTCTAATTTTGAGCTGGCTTATGTGGGCATCGGTAAATCATTGCTTGCTGCCGGGGATAACAAAAATGCATTGAAATATTTTAAGCTTGGCATGGACCGCAGATATTATTCCATCGCCTTTAAGAGATACCGGGATGAGATATTAAAAGGCAATCTTGGCTATATTCTAACCGGAGCGCTGCTGCTGACCGCAGCTCCGGGTATATGGAAAGTGATAAAGAAGATAAAGGCGAAGGGAGCAGGTGAGGATGAGTAGGAAAGAAAAATTATGGTATCCGTTTTATGTAATGCTCCACCCCTTTGATGGTTTCTATGAGATCAGACACAGAGGAAGAGGAAGTGTTGTATTGGCGATATTATTTGTATTCCTTTACGGCCTGTCCTTTTCCGTCAACCGCCGGTTTGCCGGATTTGTGGTTAATCTGGTGAATCCGCTGAGTGTGGACACCAGACTGGAGGTTGTCGGTGTATTTTTGGCAGTTCTCCTGTTTGCAACGGCAAATTGGTCCATTACCTGCTTGATGGAGGGAGAGGGCAGGTGGGGAGATATCCTTACGGTCATCGGCTACTCCATGCTGCCAATGATTTTAACCTATCTCCCTGCGACCCTTTTATCCTGGTTTATCGCATCGGATGAGGAGAGTATTTATTATATCCTGATGAATATATCGATTCTTTATTTTGTAATACTCCTGTTGGTCGGTATCATGACGGTTCATAATTTTGGTTTTGGCAAGACACTGTTTACCCTATTGCTGACGTTCTTAGCTCTGATTTTGATTATATTTGTTGCATTGCTGCTGATTTCCCTGATTAATCAGGTATACCTGTTCTTACGCAGTGCTTATACGGAATTGATTTTACGGGTATAGGGGGGCGAGGAAGGTGAAAAAAGCAAAAAAAGTCAGGTGGATCATAATTGCGGCAATCTTATTTGGTATTGCAGTCTATGCTCTGTATCTGTGCCTGAATTATTTCTTCTACATGGATTATCGCAAGTATCTGGGGTCCTATACGGTTGAAGCAGGGAAGGAATTTGTACGACTGGATGACAGTGATCCCGCAGTTGAAGGTATGGTGCCGGTTGCCGAAAATGATATCTTAAAGCTGTACACCAACACAACTACCACGGAGGTGGCGGTCTATGATAAGCGGTCCGGTGAAGTAACCTACTCCAATCCGCTTATGCGTGGGTCGGATCCGTTAGCCAACGGAAGAAACCTGATCGATCTGAACTCCCAGTTTATGCTTACCTATTATGATTCCAGCATGACCGAGGTAACCATGTATAACTATGATTACAGCGTGGAGCGTAATCAGTTCACCCTGGAGAGCATAGATGACGGAATTCGGTATACCTATCTGTTAGGTAACCTGGACAGTCCCACCGGGCTGGTCCCTCCCTTGATTACCGAGGCGCGCCTGCAGGAGAAAATCTTAAGCAAGCTGACGGAGAAGGAAGCCAGGACGGTTCGCAATAATTATGTGGAATCTACCGCAGCAGACGGCTTTCTGGAGCTTCCCTCCGGTATCCTGGCCAGTAAGGTGGCGCTCTCCAAGCTGCAGAAGCTGGTGGAGCAGGCCGGTTATACCCAGGCGGATTTTGATGAGGATGCTGCTTCGGCAGCAGGAGGAGAGGTAAAAGAGCGAACTACCTTTACGATTCCTTTGGAATATCGCCTGGAGGGCGACAAACTGGCGGTATCCGTTCCCGCCCGTGAGATAAAGGAGACCGGAAGCGGAAGACTGGCCAGGATTGATTTACTGTCCTATTTTGGTGCCGGTGACGCGATGGAAGAGGGATATCTACTGGTACCTAACGGAACCGGTTCCCTGATATATTTTAATAATCATAAGAAGACGGAGCGTTATAACCAGTATATCTATGGTATGGATGAGCTGATCCAGTCCTATACGGTAGTTGAGAACACCGAGAAGGCAAGGCTTCCTGTCTATGGCATCAAGCATCGAAAGAGTGCCGTATTGGCGGAGATTACCCAGGGAGATACCCTGGCCAATCTCATTGCCCAGGTGGCGGGGAATACCAACAGTTATAACTATGTATATCCCTCCTTTTTGATCCGGGGTTCCGAGGAAGTATCCATGTTTGGTGTGGAAGGAGTTTCCGCCGACCTGCCTACCCTGGAGAAGGATATTTATGATGTTAAGCTTACGGTTACCTATGCGTTTCTTGAGGAGAAGGATGCAAGCTATACCGGTATGGCAAGCTATTATAGAAAGGATCTGGCAGCCCGGGGAGGGCTGGGGCAGAAGGAGGCTTCCAGGGAGATCCCCTTCTACCTGGATATCATCGGCGGAGTAACGATGGAGCAGAGTATCCTGGGCATACCTTATCACAGCGTCTATCCCATGACAACCTTTGAAGAAGCAGGAACCATCATAGATGAATTTGCCGCCAATAACATAACCAATCTTCGTGTGAATTATCTTGGCTGGTTTGGCGGCGGCTATTATCACGATGTGGCAAAGAAGCTGAAGGTGGAACGAAAGCTGGGGGGCAGAAGGGAGCTGGAGGCGCTGAATGAAAAGCTTACAGAGCTGGGAGGAAAGCTCTACGGTGATGTCGCCTTCCAGAAGGTAAGCTTTGAGGCTGATAACTTTAATTATAAGATGGAAAGCGCCATGTACTATTCCGGTTATCCTGTGATGTTTGGCGCAGTGAATCCGGCGGTCATGAGACAGACCAATTCCATGGGATACGAGGGGAATTTATATAACATCGTATCACCTAAATTCCTGGTACGCCATGTTTCCGAATTTGTGGATGCGGCGGATAAAGCTAATATTTCCGGGATTTCCTTAAGAGACCTGGGGGATATCCTCTCCTCTGACAAGAAAAGAACCAATATCATCAACCGGCAACAGGCAAAAGAAGTGGTGCTGGGTCAGCTGGAGGCAATCCGCGGGGCGGCGGATCACCTGATGATAAGCGGCGGCAATGGGTATTCGCTGGCTTATGCAACAGACCTGGAGAATGTACCGGCCGGCCACAACCCATATTACATTGTGGATGAGGAGATTCCCTTCTACCAGATGGTGGTTCACGGCAGTATCGATTATACCTCCGGTGCGGTTAATCTGAGCGACAGCTACGATAAGCAGGAAATCATTCTTCGAATGATAGAATACGGTTCTTCGCCAAGATTTACTCTGTCCTATGAGGAATCCAGCAAGATGAAATATTCCGCGCTGAATGTGCTTTATACCACCCAGTATCATACCTGGCTTGCCGATGCGGCGGATATCTATCATAAGACCAACGAGGTATTAAAAAACGTTGAGAACAGCGCCATAACAGGGCATGAAATCCTTGGCAGCGGTATCCGAATGGTAACCTACGATAATGGAACAGTCATTTATATTAACTATAACAATACGGAGACCACAGTGGACGGAAAGACAATTCCTGCCAAGAGCTATCGGGTAGAGGAGGCTGCAAAATGAAAAAGAGCAAATTAACCCTGCGGCAGAAAAGAGCCATTACCGGCCTGCTCTTCATACTTCCCTGGTTTATCGGTTTTGCGGTGTATTACATACGCAGTCTGGTTCTGACGGCGCAGTTTTCCTTAAGCCGGATTGATATTGCCGAGACCGGCGGATATACGGCAACCTTTATCGGGCTGGACAATTTTAAATATGCGCTGCTGCAGCATGCCAGCTTCAACCAGGTACTGGTGAACTCCCTGCAGAATAATATCATGGATGTGCTCTTTATTATCTTCTTCAGCCTGCTGATAGCAATCTTACTTAACACAAGGTTTAAAGGAAGGGCCATGGTCCGGGCGATTTTCTTTCTGCCGATCTTACTGGGGTCAGGCGCGGTGCTGGAGACACTGCAGCTGGCGACGGAGCAGATCCAGACCGGTGCCAGCACCTCCATTGCGGAAATGAGCGCCGCAAGCGGTGTAAATGTGGATTATTTTCTGGGTATCTTCATTGAGCTTGGATTGCCTATGAAAATGGTGGATATCGTTATCAGTCTGGTAAGCCGAATCTATGATATCGTCAGAGCCTCCAGTGTTCAGATTATCATATTCATAGCAGCCCTGCAGTCGGTATCCCCATCCCTGTATGAGGTATCCAAGATTGAAGGAGCCACCTCCTATGAGACCTTCTGGAAGGTGACCCTCCCCATGGTGTCACCGCTGATCCTCACGAATGTTGTGTATACCATTGTTGACTCCTTTGTTAACAGCGAGGTTGTGGATATGGCTTATTCGGCAGCCTTTGATACCTTTAATTACGGACTCAGCGCAGCCATGAGCCTGCTGAGCACCCTGATTGTATGTCTGATTTTGCTGATTGTCGGTGCAATCATAACCAAGTTTACATTCTATTATAACTAGAAAGGAGGAATTGCTTTGAAGATGAAGGTCGGTTGTTATCTGAAACGCTTCAAGGAGGATACGGTTCTGATCAATAAAAGAGCCAGATATATTCACAAAGCCAGAGCAATCCTCTTCTCGGTATTTAAATTCCTGATCCTGCTGGGAATATCCTATATCATCCTGGGACCGGTAATCAGTATTATCAGCAATTCCTTTTATTCCTCCACGGATGTGTATAACCCTTCGGTCTTCCTGTTTCCCCTTCGGCCCACGATGGGGAATTATGCTATCGCTTATTTAAGACTGGATTACTGGAGGGCACTTGGCTTCACCTTATTATTTATTGGAGTGATTACAGCTGTTCAGGTGTTGATCACCTCCATGGCAGGCTATGGGTTTGCCCGGTTTGATTTTCCCCTGAAAGGCTTCTTCTTCGCCTGCGTCGTAATTACCATTGTGCTGCCGACCCATACCATCATGCTTCCCCTGTATACGCATTTTCGTAATTGGGATCCCTTTGGTCTGATAAGCATGTTTCTTGGACATCCGGCGAATCTGTTGTCTTCGGAGGCGCCCATGATGCTTATGACCCTCTTTGGTGTAGGACTGCGCTCCGGTTTATTTATCTATATCTTCCGCCAGTTTTTCCGGGGACTGCCCAAGGAGATCGAGGAGGCGGCCTTCATTGACGGAGCGGGCATGTGGTACACCTATTTTCGGATTATGCTGGTTAATGCAATTCCGGCCGTTGTAACCGTTACGGTATTCTCTATGGTATGGCAGTACAATGATATGTTTTACTCCAGACTGTTTCGAATACCCTCTGACAGAAATATCACCTTCCGCCTGTCAACGATTCAGGCCACCATTGAATTCGTTGATCAGGTAAAGGATCCGATGATCTCACAGCTGTATGTATTTGCAGGCGTGGTTCTGGTATTGCTGCCAATCCTGGTTATTTATTTAATATTACAGAAGTATTTTATGGAAGGCGTAGAGCGCAGCGGTATCGTAGGCTGATGCCCTTACTACCTTAAAATAAATGAAACAAATATAAAGGAGGAGGACTCGATGAAAAAAGCGAGCAAGAAATTATTCGCACTGTTATTCACGCTTGTCATGGTACTGTCCATGGCTGCCTGCAAGGGCAAAGAAGATGTACCGACCGAGGCACAGGCTACCCCTACGGCGGCACCGGCTGCAGAGGCAACCGCTACCCCTGCCCCCACACCGGAACCGGAGAAGTACCCTGCCTTTGATTTCGGCGGAAGGACCATTAAGGTTGGTGTCTGGTGGGATTACTTTTACACAAGTGATCATACGGCAATCACGGATGATCCCGGCTTAAGCAACACGGAAACAGCTCAGATGAAGCTGGATAATGTCAGAAGAATTGAAGAGAAATACAAGTGTAAAATTCAATTTGTTAACTTTGGATGGGATGGAATCAAGGAAAGCATTAATACCTCTATTACAGCAGGTACGCCGGAGTGCGATATTTACCTGACTGACCTTCAGTTTGGTATTCCTGCGGTTATCAACGGACTGGCCCAGGAGCTGACTGCCATTGCCCCTGAGAACAGTGATCTGTTCGAGGATCAGGTGGTAGTGAAGCCTCTTGAAGCCCTTGGCGGAACCTACTTCTTCCAGGAGCAGGGCCTTCCCCAGAGCGGTATCTTCTTAGGCTATAATGCAACCATGCTCGCAGACCTCGGTCTGGAGGACCCTCAGGCTTTATATGCAAGAGGTGAGTGGACCTGGGATAAATTTGCGGAATATGCACTGGCAGGGACCAAGGATACCGACAATGACGGAACCAAGGATGTATACGGCTACGGAGGTGTCTTCACAGACCTTGTCAATGGTCTTGTGATGAATAACGGCGGTACCCTTGCCGGTGAAAAAACAGAAGGCTTAAGTTCAAAGCCGGTAACGGAAGCACTTGATTTCATCAATCGTTTATATAATGTGGACGGTTCCGCAAGATCCTGGAACGGTGACGACTGGGATGACAACCTGCTGGCATGGTCTGACGGTAAGGTTATGTTCTGGACTGCCCAGGCCTGGCTATTAAAGCAGGAGGTTGATGCAGCTATTAAAGAGGGTGCGGAATTACCTTTTGATTATCATATTGTTCCTTACCCTGCAGGACCAAGCGGTGACGGCAAGGCTTACAGCCCGGTATCCGGCAACTGGTATATCGTTCCTGTCGGTGTTCAGGAGCCTACCAAGGTGTTGCAGATCTTTGAGGAGTTCCTGAACTGGTTTGACGGTGATACGGAGTACAGGGATGATCCGACCTGGTTCGAGAGCTGCTTTACCACAGAGGAGGATGTTAATCTGGCATATACCACAGGTGAAAACTTAAAGCTGGATCCCTGGGGAAGCCTGGAGCCCCGCTTCAGCTTCAGCGGTTCCGTATGGTGGCCGATCGTAGTAAATAAGGATACAACGGTAGCGCAGGCTGTTGAGTCGGCGAAGCCGGTATTGCAGGATGCACTGAATACCTTCTGGGGAGCGAAGTAATTTGTAAAAATGATAATAGCGAAAGAGATAGCTGCACAAAGGAAATTTGTTTCATGGCTGCGAAGCAGCATATCATCCGGGGGAGCTTCTGCTCCTCCCGGGTGAGGATCGTTAAGGCAAGGTTGGGTTGGATCTGGAAGGCCTGGAGCATTAGGCTATGAACCTGAAAATAACTTCTTTCTGAAGAAACAGAAAGGAATTTAAATAAAAGCAATTTCAAATAATGGGCACTGAGTGAGGTGAGGCGGAGGCAGGTCAATGAAGAAGAAACGATGGAAGATAATAATTGCTGCAGTTTTGTCGATATATATACTTGAAGGTTGCAGCAGTAAAGAAACAGAAGGCGGAGAAAATAAGCTGTCACCTGCCGGAAGGATAACTGCGGCGCCGGATATCACCCAGGCTGCTGAAACTGCTGCGGATACGGGAGCAGAGGATGATACGGATCCGAATTATGACCGGAATTTTTCTGTTACCTTGGAAGCGGAGGATGCTGAATTTACCGGCGGCACCCGGATTGAGGCAAGTAAACAGGGGTATGGCGGGACAGGATATCTGAATGCCCTTACCACAGATGAGGATACGGTAAGCTTTATTGTGGAGGTACCGGGTACCGGTGCCTATGACCTGAATTTTATCAGCGCAGGTAATACGGGACACAAGGAGAATAACGTGCTTGTGGACGGGGTTAATGCAGGAGCCGCAATTGTGGACGGGGATAATTTTTCTGCTTCGATTGTTGAAAGAGTGTATCTGACCGCAGGAGAACATCAGGTGGTATTGACAAAGAGCTGGGGATGGATCTACCTGGATGCACTGACTGTAACAGCTTCTCCTGAAGCAGATCCGGCCGTTTATGAGGTGGGTGCCGCCCTTGCAGACCCTGAGGCAACAGACCGGGCGAAGCGGCTGATGCAGTATCTGGCTGATATGTACGGAGAATATATTATCTCCGGACAATATGGTGACAGAGGAACAAATGGTGCGGAGTTTACGGCAATCCATGATGCCACAGGCGAATATCCTGCTATTCTGGGACTTGATATGATCGAGTACACACCCTCCAGAGCAGCCCACGGATCAACGAGCTTTGATGTAAATTACGCCCGGGAGTTTGATGACCAGGGTGGAATTGTGACCTTTGCCTGGCACTGGAATGCACCGGAAAAATATCTGATTAATACAGATGAAGTACCCTGGTGGAAGGGTTTTTATACAGAAGGGACCAACATAGACCTTGCCAGGATTATGAATGGAGAGGATACTGAGGGCTATGATTTACTGCTTAAGGATATTGATGTCATAGCATTCCAATTGAAGAGGCTGCAGACAATGGAGATACCGATTCTGTGGCGTCCGCTGCATGAAGCGAGCGGCGGCTGGTTCTGGTGGGGAGCTTCGGGACCGGAACCCTATAAGGAGCTCTATCAGCTGCTCTTTGACCGTCTCACGAATTACCACGGCATTCATAATTTAATCTGGGTATGGAACGGGCAGAATAAGGACTGGTATCCCGGCGGCGAATATGTGGATATCGTGGGAACGGATATCTATCCCGGAGAGAAGGTCTATACTTCACAGGTATCCAAGTTCAATGAATTGGTGAAGTGGACCGGTAATACCCGCAAAATTGCTGCCATGACGGAAAATGGATGCATGTTTGATCCGGACCTGGCGGTACGCGATCATGCCATGTGGTCTTACTTCGGAACCTGGGAAGGCGAATTCCTGGTACGAAATAATACCTACACCTTATCCGAGCAATATACTGAGACCGAAATGTTAAAGAAGGTATACACCAGTGAACATGTCATTACCCTGGATGAGTTGCCGGATCTGTCAGCATACGGAGGAGAATAGCTTCTTTTAACCACAACATTATATAGGAAAGTTCAGCGAATAAATGTCAATAATGAATTGAGAAATATTTAATCTTTCTATCAAAGGAGAACATACCATGAGCAAAATAACAATGATAACAGGAAATTTGCCAAACCTGCCATGGCAGGAGAAGCCCGCAGACAGCATCGGACCTGTGTGGAGATATTCAGAGAATCCGATTATAAACAGAAATCCGCTGCCGGGTGTCGCACGTATCTTTAATAGTGCGGTAGTACCTTATAACGGTGAATTTATCGGGGTATTCCGCGGAGAACAGGAGGATGGTATTCCTCATCTTTACCTTGGCTATAGTAAGGATGCGATTCACTGGACCTATGAGCCGGACCGTATTCCCTTTGTGAATGAGAAGGATGAGCCGTTTATGCCCCGCTACGCCTATGATCCGCGGCTGATTAAGGTGGAGGATACCTATTATATTATCTGGTGTACCGATTTTTACGGTGCCGCGCTGGGACTTGCGAAGACAACGGATTTTAAAAAATTCGTGAGAATCGAGAATCCTTTTGCCCCCTTTAACCGGAACGGCGTGCTCTTCCCGAGAAAGATCGACGGTAATTACATTTTATTATCCAGACCAAGTGACAGCGGTCATACTCCCTTTGGGGATATCTTCCTGAGTGAGAGTCCTGATTTAACTTATTGGGGTAAGCACAGGCATGTAATGGCGAGAGGCCGACAGTGGTGGCAGTCCTTAAAGATTGGCGGCGGTGCGGCTCCCATTGAGACAAGCGAGGGCTGGCTGTTGTTCTATCATGGTGTGTCAGGAACCTGTAACGGCTATGTATACAGCATGGGTGCCTGCATTCTGGATATCGACAATCCGGCTATGGTAAAATACCGCTGCAAGAACTTCATTCTCACACCGGAGGCCTGGTATGAGGAAAGAGGCTTTGTGCCTAATGTCGTGTTCCCCTGTGCAGCGCTTACAGATGCTCTCACAGGTAGAATCGCAATTTATTATGGTGCAGCGGACAGTTATGTAGGTTTGGCCTTTACTACCATCGATGAGATTGTAGATTATGTAAAAACCAATGACGGTGCTGCCGAAGATGATAAGAATAACGGTATCCTGTAAGAAGGCTTTGGGAAGTGATTGACGGTGATACGGAGAATGCAGTGCTTCTTAATGCGAACTTTGAAGAGACCTGGGTTGATTGGATAGGATAAGGAGTTAATATGTGGATTAAGGGATTTACCTACGGATGGAGATCAAAACGTGGTGCATACCGGACAGAAGCAGCCATAAAATCGCAGGATCTTTTGTTTGACCTGGGTATTAACTGGATGGCCCTTGCGTTCTCGGTAGTACAGAACAGCTTTTTCTCAACGGAGATCTTGTTTGATTACCGTACCACAATTACGGATAAGGATATCATATTCGCTGTTAACCGTGCCCATAACCGCGGTGTGAAGGTATGTTTAAAGCCGGTGATTAACTGCGGTGACGGTATGTGGAGAGCAAGGATTGACTTCCCGGATGCAGATATGCTGGGGAATGACCGCTACTGGAATAACTGGTTTGAGAGCTATGGCGCTTTTGTGTGCCATTATGCTGAGATTGCGGAGGATACCGGCTGCGAGATGTTCTGTATCGGCTGTGAGATGAGCGGAACAGAGCGCAAGGAGGGGCATTGGCGCGAATTAATTGAGAACGTCAGAAGGATTTACTCCGGACCCATTCTATATAATACAAACCACGGAAGAGAAGAGGAAGTGGAGTGGTTTGACGCAGTGGATTATATCGGAACCAGTGCATATTTTAAGGCAGCCCAGATTCCGGGAGATACGAAGGAGAATATGCTTCAGGTATGGAATAGGGTCGCCGTCAATATGAAGAGGCTCAGTGAGAAATTCGGCAAGCAGGTCATCTTCATGGAGATAGGTTGCCGCAGCGCCAAGGGCTGTGCAATGATGCCCTGAGATTTCACCCATACGGAGATTGAACGAAGCGAAGAGGAACAGGCAAACTACTATGACTCCTGCCTCACAGCATTTGCCGGTCAGCCCTGGTTTGCCGGAGCCTTTTGGTGGGATTGGGGGACTGAGGTCTATGATACGGCGGAGGAAGCAGGAAAGGATACCGGCTTTGATATTCATCTGAAAATGGCTGAGAAAGTATTAAAAGACTGGTATGCGAATGCAAATTTTTCTTTTCCCTGAGGATACTCTGGCATAATATCCGGAGCCTGTTGATATACATTATTGATAGGTACCGGAGTTTTATGTTTCAGGGAGGGAAAGCTGTGGATGAATTTGAGATGAGGAGCAGAATCAACGGATATATCAAGGAAATAAGCCATTATAGTCAGATGCAGGTATTTGCCACATCCTATTATCAGAAGAATTATTTTCAGATGCAGATAGATGAGGCTGCCAACGGTTTGATCAATCTGTATACGGATAATAGTGCTGCTCTGCCTGAGAAGCGTGCATTAAGAAAGCAGCAGATGCAGCCTGCGGAACAGGTGCCGCAGCCGGTACAGTCCGGCATACCGCCCCAGGAAATTCGGAGATTTACCGTGGAAGAGCTGGCCTATTATGACGGAGAAGATGGCCGTCCGGCCTATGTCGCTGCCAACGGTATTGTTTATGATGTTACAAACACAAGGCTGTGGGAAGGCGGAAGTCATTTTGGCCAAAGTGCGGGCAGGGATCTCACGGAGGCTTTCATGGGATGTCATTTGGCGATGCCGGGTGTGCTGCAGCATGTTCCTCAGGTAGGCGTTCTGGAATAATTCGATCGGATAATGCAATATTTGACAAGTTTCTGCGGTAACACCTTGTAAATATTGGATTTATCCTGTATACTGAGAGATATCAAAGATACAAAGGAGGCTTCCCGATGAAGTATGAAATGAAAGAGGAATATTATACCGGAATTGAATTTGTTGACCAGGAGCATGCAAAGTTATTCTCTATTGCTAATAATGCTTATGAATTGCTTATGAATCAGTTTATTCCTGACAAATATGACTACATCCTTCAAGTAATTCAGGAACTGAAGGATTATACAAAATATCATTTTCAGCATGAAGAGGAATATATGATCAGTATCGGTTATAAGCGGCTGTTATCCCAGAAGGTTGATCATGCGGACTTTATTGAGAAGCTGGACGGTATCGATACGACGAAGATTGACGAGGATCAGAAGGAAATCCTTCTGGATCTGCTTGAATTCTTAAATAGCTGGCTGATCGGACATATCTATAAGAAAGATAAATTAATTGCGGAGTAGTGTGAAAATAAAAGGCAATTTTCACACTTGGAAGTTTGTGCCTGCGTAATCCTCGGCGCAAACTTATTCAAAGATACAGGCATGTTCAGTTAGTGTAAAATAAAAGGCATAATTCACACGTTGAATTTTTGCATGCGGGCAAGTCGCATGCGCGGACGCTGGTGTGAAAATAAAAAGCAATTTCCAAGCTTAATAGTTTGTACCTGCGAAATTCCCGGTACAAACTTATTCAAAAATTCAGGTATGTTGGTTAATATGGATTATTGAATTTTATAAAAGACAGGATGAATCAGGGGGCAAGGTAACGCCGGCTGATATTCCTGTCTTTTCTGCAATTTTTATTATGAAGAAAATCGTTTCGATCTTGTAATCAGGCATTTTATCAAGCCGCCGCCTATAAAAGTATTTTATTTCAGCGATTTATCGGATAAGGACTATTTAAAATGTCAAAAGTTTATTCAATAATTTATAAATTATATACATTTTACATAATGAATGAGTGAAAAACAATGAATAAAAATGATTTTATATTGAAGTATCCGCTCATAAGATATATAATAGCAATGTGTATCACAGCATAGAAGACAAGGAGTAAGGAGTGTACTATGGTAACAATCAAGGATGTGGCAAGAGAAGCAGGTGTGGCGATATCTACCGTATCAAATGTATTGAATCAGGTGGATATTGTCAGTGCGGAGACAAAGCAGAAGGTACTGGACGCTGTGGAAAAGCTCAATTATGTGCCGAATATGAATGCGAAATTCTTAAAGTCGAATAAGAAGAATACCATCGGCCTGTTTCTGCCAAGTATCCAGGGTGAATTCTATCGTATGCTGATTCAGGCAGTCCATATGCAGTGTAAGATGAAGGGGTATATGCTAAATATATACATCAGTAACGAGAATACCAGCGAGGAGATCTACAGTATGATCATCTCCTCCGGTGTGGAAGGTGCCATTGTACTAAATGAACGGCTGCATGAGGAGTATGTCAGACGGATTGCATTAACAAGGCTGCCGATTGTATTTATTGACCGGGATTATGCAGGGGAGCGCATGTCCAGTGTTGTGATCAATAATTATGAAGGTGCGGTATTGGCCATGGAATATCTGATTAAACAAGGTCATCGCAGGATCGGATATATCCACGGTAATGTAAGCTTTGACGATGAAGCCCGCCATCATGCCTACGAAGCCATTATGAATAAGTATCATCTGGCAATTGATGATAACCTTATTCTAAGGGGATATTACGAGGAGGCTCTGGCCTATAGTGAGATGCGTGTGCTCTTACTCAAGGGAATTGAACTTCCGGATGCCTTCTTCTGTGCCAATGATGAGATGGCCTGGGGCTGCATCCGTGCGCTTACCGAAGCAGGCTGCCAGGTTCCCGATGATGTTTGTGTGATAGGTTTTGATGATATTATGCTGTCTGCTTATTGCAATCCTGCGTTGACGACGATTCACTGCCCTGTGACAGAGCTTGGCACAGTCAGCGCAGCGGAGCTCTTCCGTCTGATTGAGCAGAAGGATATCACCATCGGAAGGAGCTCGAAGCTGTCTCCTAATCTGGTAATCCGTGATACGTGCAAGGTAAGAATTTAATACCAGAGTGAAAATCGCTTTTATTTTCACTCTAAAATGTAATCTTAGGAGGGACTATGAATAATTACAGGCTTGAGGGCGATGTCTATATCATGAAAGACTATGATAAGCTTCCCCCCTTTTCCAGCTTTCTGCCGGGCCTTGCCGGCAAGAAGGGCATCCCGTTATGGGTGTTTTATACCAACCGTGGACAAGGTGTGAACAGCTTTGGAATACATAATAAAGGCAATGCGATCATGGAGTTTAACCCGGCAAACACTGCCTATGAAAATACGGAGATCAAGGGCTTTCGAACCTTCCTCAAGGTGAACGGGAAGTTCTTTGAACCCTTCCGGGGCTTGAACCCATCTGCAGAGCGCAATTTTTATATTCATAAAAACAGCTTTGTCATAGAGGAAGTCAACCAGGAATATGGTTTAAAAATTACTGTCAAATACTTTGTCCTGCCCCATAACAGCATCGGCGCGCTGGTCAGGAGAGTCACACTCGAGAATCTGGACCGGGAGGCAAAGCAGCTGGAGATGCTGGACGGCCTGCCAAAGATTATTCCTTACGGCATCAAAAACGGAGAATATAAAGAGATGTCCAACCTGCTCAAGAGCTGGACAGAGGTGAATAATACCGGCAGCAACATACCCTATTATACCCTTCGTTCCTCCAGCGGAGATTCTGCGGAGGTATCGGATATTGAAGGGGGATATTTCTATCTGGGCATCCAGGAGGGTAAGGTGCAGCCGGTGGTCTATGATGCGGAAGCGATCTTTGACTATGATACCTCTCTGGTAAATCCCGTATGCTTTTTACAGCGCTCCATACAGGAGATCACAGCGGCAAAACAGTGCTATTATAATAAGATACCTTGTGGTTTTACCCCACTTTCCACGCTTTTGAAGGCACATGAGAAATATGAGTTTACGTCCCTGACGGGGTTTGCCGGATCCATAGAACAGTTAAATCGTAAGGCATCAGAATTTTGTGCCCCCCAGTTTATAGAAAAGAACGATTTGCTGGCGGAAGAGCTGGCGGATCAGCTGACGGCCGATATCAGAACCCATTCCGGTGAGCCGTTATTTGATAAATACATGGAGCAGAATTATCTGGATAATTTCCTGCGAGGCGGCTATCCCTTTGTATTCGGAGACGATAACAGGAAGTCCGTGGTGCATCTGTTCAGCCGCAAGCACGGGGACCCTGAAAGGGATTATAACTTCTTCTCCATTGCCGGTGAATATTATTCCCAGGGGAACGGCAACTTCCGGGATGTAAGCCAGAACAGGCGCAATGATGTCTTCTTCTGCAAGGAAATCGGAGATTTTAATGTAAAGACCTTCTATGAGCTCATACAGATTGACGGTTACAATCCCCTGGAGGTCAGACCCTCAACCTTTACTGTAAGACCGGAGTACAGGGAGGCTGCAGAGCAGCTTATAAAGGATTATATTCCTGCCGTAGAAAATGCAGCAGACAACAAAAATAAACTGCAGGACCTGATACATAAGGGCAGCTTTACACCGGGGCAGATCGCAAACCGGATTGCCCAGGATCAAATGAGACTGCTTGGGGAGGAAGATGAATTCCTGGAGAAGCTTCTTAGGCTTACGGATCAAAACATTGAAGCAGGCTTTGGAGAAGGCTACTGGAGCGATCATTGGAATTACAATATGGACCTGGTTGACAGCTATCTGAGTATCTTCCCGGAGAAGAGGAAGGAGCTGCTGTTTGAAGATGCAAGCTACCGTTTCTATGACAGCCCGGCGAGAGTACTTCCCCGCAGTGAGAAGTATGTCATCAATAAGAAGGGTGAGGCCAGACAGTACGGCGCACTGGTACATGATGAGGAGAAGCTGGGTCAGGCAGGTTTTGAGAAGAAGGGCACCAACTGGCTGAAGACCGCGGATGGCGGATATGCCCGTACTACGTTGGCGGGTAAGATGCTTACCCTGATCTTGAATAAATTCTCCTCTTTAGACCCCTATGGTATGGGTGTTGAGATGGAGGGCGGAAAGCCGGGCTGGAATGATGCAATGAACGGTCTTCCGGGGCTTTTTGGAAGCGGCATGGCAGAGACGCTGGAACTGAAACGGATGATAACCTTCCTGGCGGATACGCTTCAGTGTACGAATATCATGACAGAGGATATCCGGATCGAACTTCCTGCCGAGCTGCACAGCTTCCTCATGGCACTGGCGCACACCCTGGAGCAGGCAAGGACAGACAGCTGGTCCGACTTTCAATACTGGGACGCCGCGACAACGCTGCGGGAGCAATTTCGGGAGCAGGTTAGATTTGGACTTGCCGGAACCTGTTCTGTCGTATCAGCAAGCAAATTAGCAGAGCTTCTGGCAGCATTCTTATATAAGCTGGAGGAGGGAGTGAAAAAGGCCTGCACGTATGGAGAGGGAATTGTACCGACGTATTTTACCTATGAAGCAGTCGAATTTTCTCCCGTATATGATCCGGACGGCAATAAAGTGCTCAGCGGATACGGCTTACCGAAGGCATCCGTCAATGCTTTCCGGGTGAAGCCTCTTCCGGCCTTTCTGGAAGGACCGGCCAAGCTGCTGGCTTCCTTAAAGGGTACACCGCAAGCGGAAGAGCTGTATCGTAAGGTAAGGGAAAGTGAATTATATGATGCGAAGCTTGGCATGTATAAGACCAGTGTTCCTATAGAGCATATTTCCATGGAGAACGGCAGAATTCGGGCATTTACCCCGGGCTGGCTGGAGCGGGAGAGCATCTTCTTACATATGGAATATAAATACCTGCTGTCCGTTCTCAGAGCTGGTTTGTATGAGCAGTTCTTTGGGGATATCAGAACCGGTATGGTGGCCTTTCGCAATCCTCAGGAATATGGAAGAAGCACGCTTGAGAATTCCTCTTTCTTAGCGTCTGCCGCCAATCCGAATGAAACGATCCACGGAAGGGGTTATGTGGCAC
This sequence comes from Bacillota bacterium, assembly GCA_023409535.1. GTDB lineage: Bacteria > Bacillota > Clostridia > Lachnospirales > Lachnospiraceae > Mobilitalea. The sequence goes on along the minus strand of JAEYGZ010000026.1, from coordinate 31,278 downwards.
GCTTAAGCGGTTCTACTACGGAAGCCGTTACCATGTGGATTGAGATGTTTGTAGGCGAGAGAGTATTTACCTATGAGAACGGGATGCTTGCCTTGAACTTTAATCCGAAGCTGCCCGGCTGGATGTTTGATGAGAATGGTGAGGCCTCCTTTACGCTGCTGTCTTCCTGTCAGGCGGTTTACCACAATCCTGCCCGTAAGGCAACCTATGGTGACAGTGCGGTACAGCCAAAGCGCATTGTGGTCTCTGATACGGGAGAGGAATTCTCCGGTAACAGAATTACAGGAGCGGCCGCAGAAAGAATTCGAAGGAAAGAGATTAAGAAAATCGATCTTTATCTGGATTAATAGTAACAGGATCACAGGAAGCATAGAAACAATAACAGATCCATTGGAAAGAGAGGAAGCGGCATGAAGTTAATTACAACGCGCTACGAGAATAACAGGAAAGAAGTTACCCGCCAGGAGGTGGAGGTATTAAAGGAGCTCAAGGGGGATGAGATGAATGTAGTTAATCTCTACCCGGAGATTACATACCAGACCTTCTTAGGCTTTGGCGGTGCAATTACCGAAGCAGCAGGCTATGCATTTTCAAAGCTGACGAAAGAGAATCAGGAGAAGGCGCTGGAGTATTATTTCGGTGAAGAAGGAAATGCATATCATATGGTGCGCAGCCACATTGACAGCTGCGATTTCTCTCTGGGAGTTTATTCCGCTATGGATGATCCGGAGGATACGGACCTTAAGTCCTTCACCCTGGCAAGAGATGAGCAGTATATTCTTCCGCTTCTTCGTGCGGCACAGGAGAAGGCAAAGGACACCTTTGACCTTATGTTAAGCCCCTGGTCACCTCCGGCTTTTATGAAGACCAACAAAGAGCGGGTCCACGGCGGAAAATTAAAGCCGGAGTACCGCAAGCTCTGGGCAAGATATATCTGCCGTTATATCAGGGAATATGAGAATAAGGGCTTTAAGGTAAGTAGAATTACCGTACAAAACGAGCCTCTGGCTACACAGAAATGGGATTCCTGTATTTATACCGCTGAGGAGGAGAAGGCATTCTTAAGGGACTATCTCTATCCAACCCTGGCAGAGGAGGGGCTTGGTCAGATTAAGATTGATATCTGGGATCATAACAAGGAGCGTCTGTATGAGAGGGCAAGAGATATCATTGATGATGAGACCGATTCCATGATTGACGGTGTGGCATTCCACTGGTATTCCGGAGATCATTTTGAAGCCATCGGACTTACGCATGATGCATACCCGGATAAAGAGCTGATCTTCTCTGAGGGCTGTGTGGAATACAGCCGTTTTGATACCAATCAGCTGCGCAACGCCCAGATGTATGCCCATGATATCCTGGGTAACCTGAATGGAGGGATGACGGCCTTCCTTGACTGGAATATCTTCCTGGATGAGAAGGGCGGACCGAATCATGTAGGCAATCACTGCGATGCGCCGATTATGGTAGATACGGCGGAAGGAACCTTTGAAGCAAAGCTATCCTTCGATTACATCGGGCATTTCAGCAGGTATATCAAACCCGGCGCAAAGAGAATCGGTTTATCCAAGTATTGTGCGGAGCTGGAAGTAACAGCCTTTAAGAATACCGATAACTCGGTAACGCTTGTGGCGCTGAACCGGACGGAGAGGAATCTGCCGGTATTGATACGTGTTAACGGTGACCTGATTAAATTTGAATTGCCTGCCGGATCCATTGCAACCGGAATTTTGTAATCAGTGCATGCTGCTTCGCAGCATGACTTTTGTCACTAACTTCATCCTTGTGTGTTCATATTCATGGCAGCCGAATAGTATAGTAATAGCTTAAGAAACTATGGGGGTGCCATGATGAACTTTAAGGATGCAGTCAGAACCTTATTATATAAGGAGAAGCCGCAGCGTTCGGATCATCAGCTATATACAAAATGGGGCGAAGCGCTTAAGCCGGAGCAGGTGCTTACGGAATATCCGAGGCCCCAGCTAAGAAGAGATAATTTTACGATTTTAAATGGGTATTGGGATTACGGTATTACCAAGGATCCGGCGAAGCCGGAGAACTTTGAAGGCAGGATTCTTGTACCCTTTTCTCCGGAGAGCCCCTTATCCGGTGTAAACCGGCAGCTGCAGCCCGGGGAATATCTATGGTATCAGCGAAAGCTTATGCTTAACGGTATTCATCCGGGAATGCGGTGTATTCTGCACTTTGGAGCTGTAGATCAGCGCTGTGAGATATGGGTGAATGATTTCGAGGTTGCCGAGCATCTCGGCGGTTATCTGCCGTTTTCCATTGACATCACCAAGGATATAAAAGAAGGGGAGAATATTCTTACCCTTATGGTAACGGATGAAAGCGAGACCTCCTATCATAGCAGAGGCAAGCAGAAGCTTAGCAGGGGCGGCTTGTGGTATACCGCTCAAAGCGGGATATGGCAGACAGTATGGTATGAATGGGTTCCGGACAGGTATATTACCTCGGTAAAAATCACGCCAAACGTGCTAAAGAGAGAGGTAACCATCCAGATAGCACAGAATAACAAACAGCCTTCTTCGATGCAGTCTGGTCAAGCTTCCAATGCCGATATGCATACCAATTCTGTAAACAGGGAGCTGTATCAGGTCCTGGTGATTGAAGACGGAAAGATGAAGCAGGTTGTCACTTCCTATCAGCCGGTATTGACCGTTTCCCTGGGGGACTGCCGTTACTGGAGTCCGGAACAGCCCTTCCTGTATGATCTGGTAATCACCGCCGGCGAGGATCAGGTAGAAAGCTACTTTGCCATGCGAAGTGTTGAGATAAGGAAGGATAGCAGCGGTACGCCGAGAATTTTTCTGAATCAGAAGCCGTATTTTCAGAATGGATTGCTGGATCAGGGGTACTGGCCGGATGGATTATATACGGCACCCAGTGATGAGGCATTGATCTTTGATATCCAGCAGGCAAAACGTCTGGGCTTTAATATGCTTCGCAAGCACATCAAGGTGGAACCCCTTCGCTGGTATTATCATTGCGACCGTCTTGGAATGATTGTATGGCAGGATATTGTCAATGGCGGAGGAACCTACAAGGAGCTGCTGGTGGGCTATTTACCGACCTTTCTTCCGTGTATTCTCTTACGATTAAATGATAAGCGGTATAGGCTATTTGCCCGTGAGGATCCGGAGGGCAGACGGGAATGGAGTATGGAGTGCCGCGAGACGGTGGAGCTTCTGTATAACAGTCCCTGTATTGCCTGCTGGGTACCCTTTAATGAAGCCTGGGGGCAGTTTGATGCAAAGGAAGCCTATCGGTTGATTAAGGAACTGGATGCAACCAGACTTATTGACCATGCCAGCGGTTGGTATGACCAGCATATCGGGGATTTTGAAAGCATTCATAATTATTTTCATAAATTAAAGGTAAAGGTAAAAAAACGAGCGGTAGTATTCTCGGAATTCGGAGGCTATGCCTGTTATATTCCGGAGCATTCCTTTTCCTGGGGTGTATTCGGATACCGGATCTTCTTCCAGCAGGAGGATTTAAACAATGCTTTTCAGAAGCTGTACAGGGAGGAGATTAAGAAGCTGTGGGAAGCGGGTCTCTCGGCAACGGTCTATACCCAGTTGTGCGATGTGGAGGATGAGGTGAACGGCCTCTATACCTATGACAGAAAAATATGCAAGGTGGAGCCGCTGTCATGGCTTGACCAATAGCAGAAAGAAGGAAAAGGATATGAAGGGATATCATTATCTAGAGGAACGGGGAGTTTTCAGGCTAAATAATCCGGAGCTTACCGGCTATCTGTACTTTCCTATCGCCAATGAGAGCGGAGTTATGGGGAGCGTAACTCCTACCCTCGGCGGGGATAGTAAGATGGGGCAGAATACCTTCCTGCTGGCGCCTGTCAGCAGTGAGGACTTACATAATAACAAATCCTCCCGTAACTTCTGGCTAAGAATTAACGGGGAAGCAATCTGGTCGGCCACCGGCAGGTCAGCAGCCCAGGAAGCAGAGCTGTTCTCAAAATCAAAGGAGGAGTCATTTCTGACAGCCGGTGTCATGTGGCATCAGATCAGCCGGTATCATTCAAATTATCAAATCAAATCGGAGATTCTTTCCTTTGTTCCCTGCACGGAGGATCAGGTGGAGCTGATGCTGGTGACGCTGACCAATGAGGGAGCGCAGAAGCTGACTCTGTCACCGACGGCAGCAATCCCCTTCTACGGCAGGTCGGCGGACAACATCAGGGATCATCGCAATGTTACATCCCTGCTGCATAGAATCAGGACCACAGAATATGGAGTTATTGTTAATCCGACACTTACCTTTGATGAACGCGGACACCAGAAGAATCAGGTTGTTTACGGGATATTCGGAAGCGAGGGTGACGGCAGGGCACCGGTGGGCTTCTATCCGGTGGTGGAGGATTATATCGGCGAAGGAGGCTCTTTTGAGAATCCCGAAGCAATCATAAGGCATACTGAGTCTGTGAAGCCGGGGTTCCAAAGAAACGGTTATGAGGCTCTTGGCGGTATTTGCTTTGAGGAGACAACGCTGGCGGCCCAAGAAGCGAAGACCTATATCCTGGTTCTGGGTTACGGAGCTTCGGAGGAGGAACTGGCGGCTGCTGCCCATAAATTTGCAACAAAGGCAGTATGCCTTGCTTCCTTTGAAGAGACGAAAGCTTACTGGGATGAGAAGATCAATGTATCCTATCATACCGGTTCCAGGGAATTTGATTCCTGGATGCACTGGGTGAACTTTCAGCCGATGCTGCGAAGAATCTATGGCTGTTCCTTCCTGCCCCATCATGATTATGGCAGAGGCGGCCGCGGGTGGAGGGACCTGTGGCAGGATTGTCTTGCCCTGTTATTAATGAATCCTTCCGGTGTAAAGGAGATACTGATCAATAATTTTGGCGGTGTCCGTGTGGATGGTACCAATGCGACCATCATCGGCGCAGGGCTCGGTGAATTTATTGCGGATCGTAACAATATCACCAGAGTATGGATGGATCATGGAGTATGGCCGTTTATTACCACCAGACTCTATATCCTGCAGAGCGGTGATCTTGGTATTCTGTTAACCGACAACTATTATTTTAAGGATCCTCAGGCAGTTCGGGGGGAAGAGAAGGATCCCCGGTGGAAGCCGGAGGACGGAAACCATGTTAAGACAGCAAAGGGCAGTGAGTATCGGGGAAGCATTTTAGAGCATATGCTGACCATGCATCTGGCTGCATTCTATGATGTGGGAGAGCATAATCATATAAGACTGCGTGGTGCGGATTGGAACGATGCCCTGGATATGGCGAAGGAACGCGGGGAGAGCGTTGCCTTCACAGCTGTCTACGCAAGCAATCTGGAGCAGATGGCTGAACTGATGTTAAAGCTTAAGGAAGCCGGTATGACAAGAATATCTTTGTTTGCGGAGCTGGAGCTGTTGTTGGAGGATAATACACTTCTCTATGATGATATTGCAGAGAAGCAGGCGCTTCTTAAGAAGTATTGCTACAGTGTACGAAGCGGGGTATCAGGGGAAAAGATAGAACTTTCCTGTGACGAGCTGGCAGCAAATCTTAAGAAGAAGGCGGCCTGGATGAAGCAGCATATTCGTGATACGGAACGGATAACAAATAAAGAAGGGCTTTCCTGGTTTAACAGCTACTACGACAATCATGGCAGGCAAGTGGAAGGAGATTTTGAAAGCGGTGTGAGAATGCTGCTGACCGGACAGGTATTTGCCATCATGTCAGGGACAGCTGATGTACAGCAGGTTAAGGACATCATCCGTGCTGCAGATACTTATCTGTATGATGAGTCCATTGGCGGTTATAAGCTGAATACGGATTTTCATGAGATTAAGGAGGATTTGGGGAGAATGTTCGGCTTTGCTTACGGGCATAAGGAGAACGGAGCGGTATTCTCCCATATGGCGGTAATGTACGCCTATGCGTTATACCAGAAAGGCTTTATTAAAGAGGGCTATAAGGTGATCCATACCTTATACAGGCATAGCAGTGATTTTGAAAAGAGCAGAATCTATCCGGGCATTCCGGAATACTTCGGCAGTAACGGCAGGGGCTTGTATCATTATCTGACAGGCTCTGCCAGCTGGATGCTGCTGACTGTACTGACGGAAATGTTTGGAGTGAAAGGTGATATGGGTGATCTCCTTCTTGAACCGAAGCTTGTACGGTCGCAGTTTGATGAAAAGCATATGGCGGGTGTCTCTTGCCTCTTTGCTGACCGGAAACTTACAGTCAGTTACAAAAACAGTGAATTGAAGGAATACGGTGCTTACCGGATTGGAAGCATCTTAATCGATGGAATCAAGTATCGGGAAAAGGAAAACCTGGCCTGCATTGCCAGGGAGTTTATCAAAGACCTTGATTCGGAGAAGGAACATATCATACTTGTGGAACTAATCTAAAACAGAACATATCAATAGCATAGGCCGCATGATGTGATGATTGATTGATGAGCCTATGCGGGAATGAGGATCAGGATGAAGAAAGAATATATTGACATTACCTCTTATAAGGGGGAAGGCTATGTGCCGATGATTGACTTTGAAACCTGGCGCGTCGCAATCCTTAGATACTGTGAGGAACTGGAGCTTCAGAATCTTATGACCATGCAAAAGCATAATGAGACGGATGAGGTATTTGTTTTGCTGAGCGGCAATTGTACCCTGTTCAGCGGCGGCAGCAAGGAGGAAATTAATGAGATTGATGCGGTAGCCATGGAGCCTCTTAAGTTTTATAACGTTAAGAAGGGAATCTGGCATACCCACACCCTGGATAAAGATGCTTCCGTCCTTATTGTAGAAAATCGTGACACGAACGATCTCAACTCTCCAAAGGCTGAGATGACGCAGGAACAGCTTCAGCTGCTTCGTGAAGCCTATGATAAGGCAGTCAGATAACCATTCAGGAGTAGAGACTTCCATTCGCACCATTACTGGTATTTATCTGCAACTCGATTGAATATATTGTAATGATGATTTCACGGAGCGAGTTGTATGAATAATGACAGGTATTTTAATCCCGCTGATATTAATGTACCCGTAGGGTATCAAATTGATGTATATATAACAGGTCTGGACGCACCAAACAGTATTGTTTTTGACAACAATGGCGATCTTATTATCTCCGAATCGGGATATTTTTCCGGCGAACCAAGGATATTCCGTTACCACACAGGAGAGTTCCAGGTGATTTCATCGGATTTTATAGCGCCTGTAACCGGTATGAACATGATTAACAGGAACCTTTATGTCTCAAATAGCAGTCATATCTCAGTGGTTGAGCCTGACGGTTCTAAGTATGAGATTATCTCAGGCATGCCCAGCACCGGAGACTATGGCTGCAGCAAGGTTGTTCTTGGCAATGACAGGAAGATTTACTGGGGGCTGGGCACAGCAACGAACTCTGGGGTAGTAGGTACGGATAATCCATGGATTTATAATTGTTCCCAGCTTTGTGATTCACCAGGGACCTACATCATCTTAAACGGTCAGAATTTTGAGACGCAAAATGTGCTGGTGAGATCGGAAGAAACTACATTAACAGGCGCCTTTTCCCCGTTCGGAGTTCCAAATCAGCCCTATGAGGTAAGAAAATCATTTGTGAAAGCCAATGGAAGTATTCTGAAAGCAAACCTGGATGGGACAGCAATGGAATTAGTAGCCTGGGGACTTCGTTTTCCGCCAAGCGTACGTTTTGACCATAATTTTCGGTTATTTGCCACTAATCAAGGCTATGATGACCGGGGAAGCCGTCCTATCGTGAATGCACCGGACGAATTTCTGCTGATTCAGCCGGATACCTGGTATGGCTGGCCGGACTTTGCAGGAGGAGAGCCGGTTACCTTATCCAGGTTTCGCCCGGAGGGGGGAAAGCAGCCGGAGTTCTTACTTACAAATCATCCCAGCATCCCGCAAATTCCCTTTGCTACCTTTCCGGCGCATTCCGGTGTTATGGGGTTTGATTTTAATTATAATACCAGTTTTGGTGATTATGGAGATGCTTATATCGCAGAACATGGGGACATCTGTATCACCATGGACGGAACGCCAACACCCTATGCCGGCTTTGGTCACCGGGTTTCCAGACTTGATATCAGCAATGGCAGTGTCACCACTTTTGCAATTAATAAATCAGGATATCCTTCTTCCATCAGCGGAGAGGGAGGATTTGGCCATCCGATTGATCTCTGTTTCGGCCCGGACGGGGTGATGTATATACTTGACATAGGTTTATATCTAAGCCATCCTCCCTTCAGCTATATACCCAATACAGGAGCAGTCTGGAGGATTACAAGGGTAAGCGGCAATCTTTGATATATTCATGAAATGTACTATAAGCCTATTGAAAAAGTCGAATTACGATATATAATGGTATTAGATTAATTCAATAGAGTACATACAAAGGAGATAAATCCATGAGCATATCGACCATTGTCAGTTTGATTTTGGGTTTTGCGGCACTCATTGTCGCATTTATGATGGAAGGCGGACATGTGGGAGCACTCTTGCAGCCCACTGCGGCGTTGATCGTATTTGGCGGTATCTTTGGTGCGGTTGGCGTATCCTTTCCGGGTGCCCAGCTAAGAAATATACCAAGGATTCTTGTAAAAGCCTTTAAAAGCGAAAAATCCAATCGTGCTGAGGTTCTGAACACTTTAATCAATCTTGCTTCCATAGCAAGAAGAGACGGTTTATTGGCACTGGAGCAGGAAGCAGCTTCTGAGGAACTGGATGAGTTCATGAAGGCGGGCTTACGGCTTATTATTGACGGTGCGGATGATGAGGTGTTAAAGCTTGCCTTGGAGACCAGAATTATTAATATGGAACACCGACATGAGAAGGGTATTGCAATCTTTGAATCTGCGGGTGGATATGCACCGACGATGGGTGTAATCGGTACTGTTATGGGTCTGGTACACGTTCTCGGCGACTTAAGTAATCCTGCAGAATTAGGAGGTAAGATTGCGGTAGCCTTTATTGCGACGCTTTACGGTGTAGGCTCGGCAAATATTATATTCCTGCCGATTGCAACAAAGCTTAAGGAATACAATTCAGACGAGGTATTAGCAAAGAACATGATGATGGAAGGCTTGCAGCTGTTACGCAGCGGTTCCAATCCGGCCTTTATGAAAGAACAATTGAAAGGATACCTGGAAGATGCAACACAAGCAGAAACAGAAGAAGGATAATAGTGAGCGCTGGCTTCTCACCTATTCGGATTTAATAACGCTGTTAATGATTCTATTTATATTGTTATTTGCGATCAGTAATGTCAACCAATCAAAATATGATCAATTGGCAGAAGCACTGAGTGAATCCATGGGAGAAGGCGCCAGTATCTTTAATGGTTCAGCCGGTGTGATACAGGATGGCGGCGGAAATAATGTCATCGATATCGGAAGTCCGGACGGGGATGGCAGCGGTTCGGGTGACCAGGAACCAAGCGGTACCACCGGTTCACCTACTCCGACACCTACCGGTGCTGCATCGGAAAGCCTGGAGACAGAAAAAGATATGGAAGAACTGCAAAGCGATATTAATCAGGTTCTGGATGATATGGACGTGGGTATGAATGCCGGTACGCATATGATTGAAAAAGGCCTGACCGTTACCTTTACGAATGATATTTTCTTTGACAGCGGTAAGGATGTTCTGAAGGAAGAGATGAAGCATGGCTTAAGTAAGATCGCCAAGCTTCTCAACAGAGTTGACAATAAGATCATTATTGAAGGCCATACCGATAATGTGCCGATCCGTGATACGAATAAATACACTTCCAACTGGCAGCTTTCCGCAGCGCGTGCGGCGAACGTCGTAGAGTACCTGGTGGATCATGAAAAGGTTGACGGCACCCGTATCTCGGCGGTTGGGTATGGGGAATACAGTCCGGTGGCCTCCAATGATACTGCTGAGGGGCGAAGTCAGAACAGACGGGTGGATATCATTATTCTGTATGACGGTCAGTAAAAGGAATAAGAGTGGATGAGGCTTTTCATTTGAGGCTGCCGTAAGGCAGTCTCTTTTTGTGCAAAATAATAGAATGGTTATTATTGTAAACTCCCATGCGGCCGATATATAATAAAATATAAACTTTAATATAACAAACTATCATACTTGGGAGGATACCATGTTAATCTATCTGGCAATGATTGATGATGAGAAGGATAAATCTAAATTTGAACAATTATACTTAAAATACAGACAGTTAATGTTTTATATTGCAAATGATATTTTAAAGGATAAACATCTGGCAGAGGATGCCGTACATAAGGCTTTTCTCAAACTTATCAATCATTTGGATAAAATTCAGGAGACAGAGGGTCACAAAACGAAATCCTTTATCGTTATTGTTACCAAGAACATTGCAATTGATATGTACAGAAAACGCAAAAAAGAGAATATCATCTCCCTGGATGCGTTTGAATATGAACTGGAAGAATTGGCGGCAACTTACGATGATCTTTATGAGGACAATGAGGTCATTGCCGCTATTACATCATTGTCACATAATTATTCGTCGGTATTGATCTTAAAATTCAGCCATGGCTATTCGGATGCTGAGATTGCCAGGATACTGTCTATAACAGAAGAAAATGTCAGACAGCGAATTGCCCGGGCAAAGAAAAAACTGAAGCAAATACTTCTGGAGAGGGGATTATAATAAATGAGTAATGTGAATATTACCGATGAGGTGCTTTATCGATGTGTTCCTTTGGCAGAGCACCGCCTGATCGAACTGTTGCCTTCTGAACAGGAATTGAGACATATGTTTTCGATACGCTTTGAACATAAGATGAAAAAAGTAATCCGACAGTATAGACGGAGCCCGTTTGTAAATACAATGGTATTAGCAGGCAGACGTATCGCAGTAATTCTGCTTATCGCCATTCTAATTTCATTTACCACAGTCGTCAGTGTTGAAGCCTATCGAAACAGATTCTTTAATATAGTGAAAAATATTTATAAGGAACTTACCTCCATTACCTTTGAAGCTGACGAGGAGCCGGCTGATATTAAGTTCGAGAGTATTCAGCCGCAATATATACCGGAAGGTTTCACAGAGAAGGAAACGGAAAAGACTTATAGTTCTGAATTTACAATATATAGAAATGCCATGGAAACAGATATTATTTATGAGCAGACCTATATTACCAATAATCAGATCATTGTTGATACGGAAGATACTGAAATAGAGCATATAACAGTGAATGGTATCGAAGTGGAGTATTTTTATAATAAGGGCTTCTATCAATTTATGTGGTATAAGGATCATTATGCGTTCAGCCTTATCTCATCAATGAAGAAGGATGAGCTGATAAAAATGATTGAAAGTATTTATGAATAAATAAAAAATAAAAATAGAAAATATTTACAAAAGTGTCACATAGAAGGTTCCGGATTCGTTATTATGGTAAAATCAAAAAGGGGGCATGGAAATGCGATTTAAAAAGATTCTAATATGTTTTTTATGCTTTGCTGCTATTGCCTGGAATTTGTCTATACCGGCATATGCCTATGAGCAGACCGGTATTGTTAGTCCGCGATTGACTTATATTATGAGGGCCGGCTGTAATTTAAGTATATCCTCCGGGGGACAAGCTGCCGTAGATGGGAGCATAACAGGATATAGCAGTCTGGTTAACAGTGTTGCGATTTCTGCCGAACTCCAGCGTCTGGTGAATAATCAATGGATTACAATTAAAACCTGGAGTAAATCGGCAGACAGTTATCTGCTTACTCTTTCTGAAACCATGCAGGTGTCAAAGGGTTATACCTATAGGGCTCAAGTTACCGTTACGGCGTATAGCGGGAGCAGTTCTGAAACACAAGTGTTAACAAGTAAACAGATCGGCTATTAACAATCTGTAAAAAATGTATATAGTGCATATTTTCAAAGATAAGTAAGAAAAGGCCACTTCATAAGTGGCCTTTTCTTATAAAATATGGAGGTTAATCGCCTGATATGAAACATACCAACAATATTCTAATGCTAACACTTTGTTTAATACTTACGATTTTTAAATTAAATGTCTGTATCAAACCTTCTATAAACGAAAGCCCGGAAACCCCTTATGCACACAGCCTTTCAATCTCTTCGCCGTTTAAGGATTCCTTCTCCAACAGTTCTGCGGTGATTTTCTCAAGCAGCGGCAGCTTCTGTATCATTAATTCTTTCGTTTCCCCGTATAAGGCATTCATCTGTGATCTGCATTTCGCAATCAACTGGTTATCATGGCCTTCCCCAAATATCTCCAGGCTGAACAGACCCATTTCTTCATCCATTCCGAATTTATTCATATAATCAAGCATCAACTGGGAGGCTTTCTGGATATCGTTGCTGGCTCCCGTGGTGATATTCTCTTCTCCGAAGATCAGTTCCTCGGCGATGCGGCCTGCAAGCAGCACCTGAATATTGGACCTTAACTGGCGCTTATTCTGGAACATGGTATCCTTGGGAATGCTTAAGTTAAAGCCGCCGGCCCCCTTCACGCTGGGAATGATGGTAACCTTGGAGATATAATGCTCCGGCAGCAGCAAGGTGGTAATCAGGGCATGTCCTGCCTCATGGTACGCCGTAATATTACGGTCCAGTTCGGTAATATAGCTGCGGTCCTGCTTGGGCGCACCGGCGATTACCGTATAGAAGGCTCTGTCGATATGCTCCTTGCGGATGACGGCCCCCTGTTCGTTGGCTGCGTTGATGGCTGCTTCATTTAACAGATTCTCAAGCATCGCTCCGCTAAAATATACGGTTGATTTTGCCAATGCTTCCAGATCCACATTGTCTGCGAGGGGCTTTTTCTTTGCATAGAGGGATAGAATATGAAGTCTTGCATTGACGTCGGGAAGTCCGATCTCAATATGACGGTCAAAGCGTCCGGGACGCAGCAGCGCTTCATCCAGAGTATCCAGGCGGTTGGTTGCGCCGATGACGATGATGCCCTGATTATCATGAAAGCCGGACATTTCTGTCAGCAGCGCATTCAGGGTCTGATCACGTTCATCGTTGCTGGCAGAGGAATTTCTGGCTCTCCTTTTACCGATGGCATCAATCTCATCAATGAAGATAACAGCCTTCTCACTCTTCTTTGCCTTATTGAACAGATTGCGGATACGGCTTGCACCCACGCCAACATACATCTGAACAAAGTCGGAACCGCTCATGGCGTAAAAGGGTACATTTGCCTCTCCGGCAATTGCTTTTGCCATCAGCGTTTTACCGGTTCCGGGAGGTCCGTAGAGCAGGAGACCCTTCGGCATTCTCGCACCGACGCTGGAATATTTGTCAGGATCCTTGATAAAGGAGATGATATCCTCTACCATGGATTTGGCTTCGACATTACCAGCCACCTGGGCAAGGGTAATCTGGGAGGTATTTGACTTAGTTGTAAGCTTGCGTTTATTCGCATCCTTTACAAGATTGCCGGAATTACCGCCGTTACGAACAAACCAGAAGACACCGACAACTACGGCACCTACCAGAACGATCTTTAATATCGTCATAGGGACGCTTTCCTGCCCATAATCTAACTTAACATTATGCAGCAGCAAAAATTCCGTAAAATCCTCAGTCTTGGGGTTGGGTACGGTATAAGTGGTATCCGGATCGTTCTTTAAGGTTGCTTGAAAGGAACCGGCATTCTCCTTCAGTATCACAGTCTCAACCTGATCTTGATCAATTGCCTGCAAAAAGGCAGGATAGGTCATATCACTCTTTGTATGATTTAAGTAGTAATTTCCGGCAAAGCCTGCGGCAATTAACACAGCACAGACTGACAGAACCAGGATAATCTTTTTCATGTACCAACCTCCGATAAAAAATCAAGTCTTCACCGACGGGGTAGGAGAAGCTTGATAGCCTGATAGTCAAATGTTTACATAATTATTCTTATATTGTAACAGAAATATTTAAAATTTCTAGAATTAAATTATGGAAAGTCTCCCTAGAAATATCCAGGCCGGAACCCCCTTCCGGTATGTACCTGTGCGTTGAAGCCCGGCTGAGTATGGAAAACGCCGGGGTTATACACGAATTCTATAGTACCTTAGTTGGAAATCTGAAAATTTTATGAAATTCTTCTTGATATTCTATAAAACGTACCTTAATATTATGTGTTGGAGTCTAATTACTTGGAGGCACAAAAGAATGGAGAAATTGAAACCGAAGTTGTTTTCAGTTATGAAAACCTACACAAAAGAGCAGTTTATGAAAGATGTTATCGCCGGAATTATTGTTGCTATCATTGCGCTGCCGCTGTCTATCGCATTGGCACTTGCATCGGGGGTAACACCGGAGAGGGGGCTTTATACGGCAATTGTTGCCGGATTTGTCATATCCTTTTTGGGAGGCAGCCGTGTTCAAATCTCGGGTCCTACGGCGGCATTTGCCACCATTGTAGCCGGTATTGTTGCTGACGACGGGATGCCGGGCCTGGCAGTGGCAACCGTCATGGCCGGTATTCTCTTGATTATCATGGGATTATTGAAGTTCGGAAGGCTTCTTAAATTCATCCCGTATACCATCACAACCGGCTTTACACTAGGCATTGCAGTAACCATCTTTATCGGACAAATCAAAGATTTTTTGGGATTAACCTTAAAGACTGCACCTGTGGAAACTATGGAGAAATTAGCAGTCTGTGTTAAAAGTATTGCAACAATCAACCTTCAAGCACTGCTCATCGGTGCTTTGTCCCTCATAATATTGATTCTGTGGCCGAAGCTTAATGCAAAAATCCCGCCGTCGCTGATTGCGGTTATCATTGCGGCAGCCGCAGTAAAAATATTTCGCATGGATGTGAATACCATCGGAAGTCTGTATGAGATTACCTCAAAGCCTCCCACCTTTTCCCTGCCGGGTATTAATATAACAATGATTAATAAAATGTTCCCCGATGCAATTACCATTGCTATCCTTGCTGCGGTGGAATCCTTGCTTTCCTGCGTTGTCGCAGATGGTATGGTCGGAAGCCGCCACCGCTCCAATATGGAGCTGATCGCCCAGGGAACAGGCAATATATTCTCCAGTCTCTTTGGCGGTATTCCGGCAACAGGGGCAATTGCAAGAACTGCGGCCAATGCAAAGAATGGCGGCCGTACACCCATTGCCGGAATGGTGCATGCGGTGACACTTCTTTTAATTCTTGTGATATTTATGCCATATGCAAGGCTGATTCCCATGCCGACGATTGCGGCGATCCTGTTCATGGTAGCCTATCATATGAGTGAGTGGAGGGAGTTCGCACAGATGCTTAAGAAATCCCCTAAGAGCGATATCCTCGTGCTGCTGGCAACCTTTCTGCTGACCGTAATCTTTGACCTTGTGGTAGCGATTGAAGTAGGTATTCTGATGGCTGCGGTTTTATTTATGAAGAGAATGTCCGAGGTGGCGGGAGTACAAAGCTGGAGCTACCTTGAGGATGACCTCTCAGAGGATGCAGATCCGGACCATATCCGTAAGAAGAGGGTACCTAAGGGAACCTTGGTGTATGAAATCGATGGCCCAATGTTCTTTGGAGCAGCGGATAAGTTTATGAATATCTCTCTGGATGCCCACGTTAAGACAGTAATTCTTCGAATGAGAAGCGTTCCGGCCATGGATGTGAATGCGCTGCGCGCCTTAAAGCATGTGCTTAAGTCCTGTCAGAAGAAGGAGATTAATCTAATCCTTTCCCATGTTCAGGAACAGCCTTTAAAGATGATGCAAAAAGCCGGTTTTGATCAGGAGGTCGGTACGGAAAACTTCTGTGAGAATATCGACGAAGCCCTGGAAAGAGCAATCAAGCTGCAGACGGAAGCTGAACAGAAGGTCAGCTGACCGTAAAGGCTGTAAAATCAGAAAGCGGCTGTTTTATACAACAAGCAGTACCGGGTACGATACGAAATCCCCCACACAAAGGTTGAAAGATAGGGAGTCGTATTGTGCCCGGTACTGCTTGTTGTTATAAGACAGCCGCTTTTTATGTTAAATTTCTGTCTGACTTAATTTTGCAGCTCTGCAAAAGCCTTATAATAATCGTAATATTTATCATCACAGGCTGAAAAAAGATATCTGGCGAAGATCGAGGAGACCTTACAGCCATTTTCCTGAAAATATTTCAGGTGTGGTTTGAAAGCATCTGCCGTAGGATTGCTGTAATCCACCTTGAGTACAAAAGAGACATAAGAGATGTTATCCTTCCTGCTCCATAGGACCGGGTGTGCTTTGGAGGTAGGGACGGCAAGTCCCATCTCAATCTCGTTCGAGTCAGGCTGATAGAGCAGAATGCTCTGATACTGTTCTTTAATATAGATAGACCATGCTTTTGTATCCTCGATTAGGAAGGAATAAATGCGGTCATAATCAGGGGTCTCCTCTTGGTACTCATGCTTACACAGCTCTTCGTATTCCTCAATATATTGCATTTTTTTATTAATATAATTCTTGGCTGTGTATAATTCCTGAAGCTTTTTATCCAGATCCTGATCCAGGGCTTTTATAGAATCGGCCAATTCCTTCGGTGACAGACCGGGCAGCTTTTTCATATCCTGCAGTGACATTCTGAGGCACCGGTAATGCGCAAGATCTGAAATCGTATAGAAGGAATTCGGATTATATCTTCTGTAATTATTCATATCATCACGGGGAAGCTTGATGAGACCCTCGCTTTCCCAATAACGCAGGGTTGATTTTGGAATATCCAATAATTCTGATATTTCACCAATAGAGAATGATGTTTTCATATTGTTGCAAAACCATTCCTTTCACTCAATTTCCTTTTATCATATAGTCGGACAGAGATATACTGTACAGCTTGGATTGGGGCAGTGCCTTCTCGAATTGAAAACCTGAATTTTCAAAGGCTTTGATGGATCTTTTATTATGGGGATTGATCTTGGCGACTACTTTGGTTTTGCGCCAGTGAAAAAATGCCATATTAAGACCGTGGCGAATCGCCTGTGTGCCATAGCCAAATCCCCAGCGATGCCTGTCGCCGATCACGATCACCATTTCAGCTTCGTCCGTTTTATGGACCAGCTTCAGAAAGCCGATGGGATCATTGCTGCCGGTGCATATCATATAGAAGCTGCCGTTACGGCTAAATAACGGTGTCATAATGGTTGTATTCATTCTGCTGATAGTATTTTTAATTTCAACAGCAATATTCGCAAGTTCATTCAAGTATCTCGTTACTTCATGATCCTCCATCCAGCTGACAATGGATAACGCGTCTTCACGGGTTATTTCCTGCCGCAGGTTAATCTGTCGTACTGCCATTATATCATTCCTTTCCTATTGCATACAGCCTTTTACATAGAAAGGATTATAGAGGTTCAAGTAACTTGAATGTCAATAGCGGAATGGCGCGCACAATACAGGCATAAGATTAAGTAATCAATTGCTTGTGTAAAAGCGCATTGAAGGAGCTGCACGGTATGAAGGGCATTCAGGTAATGAGAGCTTCCCGGAATGGAATTATGAAGCAGGTAATTATCGTCCTGGCTTCCTTACTTTTCTTATATCTGATGGCATCCTTATATTTTTCCGGACATTTTTTCTTCCATACGATCATCAATGAGGTAAATGTCTCGCTGAAATCCTATAAGGATGCGGATAAAATCATGAAGGAGCATGGGAACAATTATGTGTTGAAATTGATGGAGCGAGGTGGTATGACAGAAGAAATCAATGGCCTTAAGATTGATTTGCAATATAATTCAGAGAATGATATACCCAGGATACATAAGCTTCAGCGGTCCCTGCGGTGGATCACTGCTTTTACCGGTAAACAGCGCTATCATGTTAAAGATCTGTATTCTTATGATAACAATAAATTGGAAGAGGCAATTAAGGAATTGGATTGCCTGAATTCGGACCTTACGCCGCCGCGGGATGTTGGGTTCCGGTATTCTAAGGGCTCCTATCAGGTAATAGAAGAGGAATATGGTAATACGCTGCGGGAGGATAGGTTAAATGATGCGGTGAAAACCGCATTGTCGAACGGCGTAACCGCATTGGACCTAAATGAAGCCGATTGTTATGAGAATCCCAGGTTCACCGCTGCCTCTGAAAAAACCGAAAAGACATTGGCGCTTCTGAATAAATATGTATCGACAAAGATTACGTATCAATTCGGGAATAAAATAGAACTGGTAGACGGCAATGTCATCAACCGCTGGCTGAAGGTTGATGATAGTTTGAATGTGGTAATAAACCAGACTGCAGTAAATAACTTTATAGATGAATTGGCATACAAATATGATACCGTCGGAAAGGCCAGAAAATTTAAAGCCTCCACCGGCAGGGAGGTGGAGGTTACGGGAGGTCTTTATGGCTGGAAGATCGACCGTGAAGAGGAGATCAAGGAATTGACGATTAATCTAAACCGCGGAGATGTAGTCACAAGAGAACCGGTCTATGCCCAGAAGGCGCTGCCAAGGGAAAATGAGCTTGGAGATACCTATGTGGAGATTAATCTGACCAGACAGCACCTGTGGTTCTATAAGAATGGAAAGCTGATTACCCAGGGAGCTGTCGTAACCGGCAATCCCAACAGGGGAAACAGCACGGTGGTGGGTGTATATATGCTTAATTACAAGCAAAAGGAAGCAGATCTGGTAGGGGCGAATTACCAGGTTAAGGTAACTTATTGGATGCCCTTTTATGGAAATATCGGACTCCATGATGCCAGATGGCGATACGCCTTTGGCGGGGAGATCTATAAAACCAGAGGAACCCATGGCTGTGTTAACGCACCTTTTTACCTGGCTAAGACTGTTTTTGAGAATATAGAAGAGGGAACGCCGTTTATTTGTTATAAGGAAGAGTAAAGTATGGATAAAAAATCACTTCACGGATAGGCCGTAAGCTGTCTCCTGTCCGTGAAGTGATTTTATATTATCTTGATGTCTATAGCTGCCTACATTTCCTTATTATAGCGTATGATGAAGAAGAATTGCGCGCCGGCGCCAAACAGATAGATTCCAATGGTGGTGAATATCAGCCATAAGGGAAGATCTGCCAATATCATCAGGAATGGGTACACCATCAATAGATTTATCGTGTAATCGAATGCCTTTGCCTTCGCTTTGTGATTGATGGCTAAGGTTCGCTCATCCCGTGCTTCGATATCGCTTTGCTTCTTAATTGCAGGATGGCGTTTATAATAAAGCTGTATGATCAGATTGGCAATACTCATTCCGCATAAACCGGCACCGATACCAAAGCCCGTACCTATGACGCTATCCGGCAGTTTGTTTAACAGTAATCCGCTGGCAGCTACGATGATTGCCCCCAGTACCATCAGAAAAACATGAATTGCAAGTTTGTTTGTTTTCATATTCATTCCTCCTCATAAATAAATATTTCTTCAATACTCATATTAAAGTATCGGGCTATTTTAAAAGCAAGGGTTATGGATGGGTTGTAGCGTCCGTTTTCCAAAGAGCCAATGGTCTGCCTTGATACTTCCAATACTTCTGCCAGCTCTTCCTGCTTCATCCCTCGCTGTTTTCTTATTTCCTCCAGTTTGTTTTTCACTGCGTTCTCCTTTCACCATCGAATATACAATATGGAAAGTAAACTTTACATATACAATATAACATTTGCTGCTGAAAATGTCAAGCGTGCTTTCCACAAATTATTTAAATTTTCCTAACCTGACAATACGATGCATATATTAGAATGAAAGAAGTGTGGTGTGAACAGCCTCACATAAAGCCATGGGAACAGGCTCATATAAAGCTTGCGAGCAACCTCGCAAAAATATGTGAGCAGCTTCATCAAACAATGTGAGGAGGTAAAGGGATTTCACACCGGAAAGGGTAGAAATGCAAGCTGGCGCAGAAAACGGAAAGGTTGATAACGAATTAAATCTGGCGATTGACGTTACACAGGCCCAGAGGGAGAGGGCGACGAATCTGAATGTTGGGTATACGCCGGATACGGATATGTGGGAATTGATCGTGAAGTATAGCGGCAGCCTGGACAGAGTCAGGGAAGAGCTTCAGATCTCGGCGGTGGAGCTCTTAAGCCAGTATGCGATACTCACCGTACCTCAATATCTGATCAGCAGACTGTCCGATTATGAAGAGATCGAATATATAGAGAAGCCCAAACGCTTATTCTTTGAGGTAAACGAAGGGCGGACTGCTTCCTGTATCAATCCGCTGCAAACAGGAAATTATAGTTTATTCGGAGAAGGAGTAATTGTGGCTATTATTGATTCCGGCATTGATTATTCTCATCCGGATTTTCGCAATGAGGACGGGACTACCAGAATTGCTGCCATCTGGGATCAGACGATTGCAGGGAATCCCCCGGAGGGATACGATATCGGGACCTTGTATACCAGAGAACAGATCAATGAAGCACTTCAGATACCCATACCCCAACGCTTTGAAATTGTTCCCAGTACGGATTTGTCCGGGCATGGGACTCATGTGAGCGGAATAGCAGCAGGCAATGGAAGAGCAAGCGATGGACTGTACCGGGGAGTAGCCTCTCAAAGTGAACTTTTGATTGTAAAGCTGGGAAGTTCGGTGGGAGATTCCTTTCCCAGAACCTCGCAATTGATGATGGGTATCGATTATGTCATCCGATATGGTATGGCAATGAACATACCGATATCCATTAATATCAGCTTTGGCAATAATTATGGCTCTCATACCGGAAGAACCCTGCTGGAGAGCTATGTCAATGATGTGGCGACCATCTGGAGAAGTGCAATTGTTATTGGTACAGGGAATGAAGGGGCAACCGGTAATCATGCCGCCGGCATTCTTACCATGGGAACGACCTCGGTTGTAGAGATTGCTGTCAGCGAGTTTGAATTTTCACTGAACATTCAGATTTGGAAGAATTATTATGATCAATTTGATATCGCTATCATGGCACCTAACGGTACCAGAGTCGGTCCAATCCCAAGGATCCTTGGAATACAGCAGTTTACCATTGGCCAGACACAGATACTGCTTTATTACGGCGAACCGACGCCATATAATCCGCAGCAGGAAATATATTTAGAATTAATCCCCACAGGACGGTATATCAATTCCGGCGTTTGGAGGATTGAGCTGATACCCCGCCGGATTGTAACGGGCAATTTTGATATGTGGCTGCCTGCCGGAGGGGTGAAGAATCCTAATACACGGTTCTTGCTGCCCTCGGAATATACAACCTTGACGGTGCCATCTACAGCGGCTTTGGCAATTACTGTGGGAGCATACAATGCTTATACGGACAGTTATGCACCTTTTTCGGGGAGGGGGTACACCAGGAATCTGGAGATTAAGCCGGATATCGTAGCACCCGGAGTAAATATCAATTCCTGCGCACCCGGAGGCGGGTATGCCATCCGCTCCGGAACCTCTATGGCAACACCCTTTGTTACGGGAAGCTGTGCTCTTTTGATGCAGTGGGGCATCGTGCAGGGCAATGATCCGTTTCTATATGCGGAGAAGCTGAAGGCTTATCTGATCAGCGGCGCACGCCATCTGCGGGTGGAGGCCGTATACCCGAACCGTACTCTTGGATATGGAGCACTGTGCCTGGAGGATTCTTTTCGCAATATAGGGATATCATAGAGTTAATAAATTTCCAACAGATACCACATGCATTCTTCTGGGATATGTCGTATAATAAATGCGTAACATATTTAACAATTACGTAACAAATTGACGTACATAAGGAGGCTACATGAAAACAGTACATAGGATTGCAGCTTGTGTGATGGTTGGGACATTGGCATTTGCCGGACAGTCATCCACAGCCAAAGCATCGGAGACACCAATCGCCGGAATCGATTTACTTCTGTCTGATTATTATCTGAATCCGCTGAATGCAGATCTGGGACTCGGGGGCCTTGAAGTATTTCAAACAGAAGAAAAGAAATCCGATCTGGCATTTGCAGAGGTTGACAGTTATGTTAATATTCGTGATAAAGCCAGTGAAAATGGTAAAATATTAGGTAAGCTATATAAAAATAGCGCCGCAACCGTTTTAAGCGAGGAAAAGGGCTGGTACAAGGTTAAATCAGGCAAAGTAACAGGTTACATAAAGGCAGATTATCTGATGACCGGTAATAAGGCAGAGGAATTTGCCAAAACAGCAGGAACCTTGACTGCAACAGTTACGACGACAACTCTTAAGGTAAGAGAAAAGGCGTCGGCAGATTCAACCGTTTTAACCTTAATCCCTCTCGGAGAGGACTATAAGGTCTCGACAGAGAAGGACGACTGGGTAAAAATATCGGTGGACAGCGATACCTCGGGATATGTATCCAAAGGCTATGTTGATCTGGAACGGGTATATGACGAAGCAGTATCCATTGAAGAGGAGAAGGCAAAAGAGGAACAGAAATCCATCAGCAGCTTGTCCGTCAGTTCTGCGAAAAAATCTTCCGGCAGCTCCTCCTCATCAAAGAGTTCCGGCAGCTCCTCATCGTCAAGTAATAAAAGCTCCGGCAGCTCCTCTGAGAGCGGCTCATCACTTAGGAGCAGTATCGTGAACTACGCATTGAAATTTGAAGGGAATCCCTATGTATGGGGTGGCACAAGTTTAACCAATGGTGCCGATTGCTCCGGTTTTACACAGTCGGTACTGGCGCATTTTGGTATCTATATACCACGCACCTCAAAGGAACAGGCATCTTCCGGCAACAGAGTATCCGTAAGCGATGTACGCCCCGGGGATCTTATCTTCTACCGTAAGAACGGAACCATTAACCATGTAGCCCTATACATCGGCAATGGCCGGGTAATCGCCGCTAAGAGCAAGAGTGAAGGTATCCGGATAACCGATATGTATTATAGAACTCCCTACAAGGCTGTTCGTTACGCAAGCTAAATCTAAGAGTAAAAGTAATGTAAATATATCAGGCTGTTGTGTCAATATGATGTTAGGTCATGGACACAGCAGCTTTTTTTGTGTAAACAGCGGTCCCACCTTCTGTGATCTATCCGCTAAAACATATTTCTTCAACATCATCTTGAAATTTCTATTTCACGGTCTGGACTTTTTTGAAATCAATCGTTATCATATAGATATAGATATAGATATAGATATAGATATAGATATA
Source organism: Bacillota bacterium (assembly GCA_023409535.1). GTDB lineage: Bacteria > Bacillota > Clostridia > Lachnospirales > Lachnospiraceae > Mobilitalea. Next base: position 8,209 of record JAEYGZ010000026.1, on the reverse strand, counting down.
GATATAGATATAGATATAGATATAGATATAGATATAGATATAGATATAGATATAGATATAAAGATAGGTATTATAATATAAAGATTAAAAATTGAACAACAAGGAGGAAAAAGTTATGGACTGGTTATCTAATTTAAATCCGGTGATGCAGGCCCTTTGTGCAACGATCTTCACCTGGTTTGTGACTGCCTTAGGAGCGGCTACAGTATTTATATTCAAATCAATTAATAAAAAGGTTCTAAACGGTATGCTTGGTTTTGCCGCAGGTGTAATGATAGCGGCAAGCTTCTGGTCCTTGCTTAATCCGGCCATCGAGATGGCGGAGGAGGCCAAAATGATAGCCTGGGTTCCTGCAGTTCTCGGCTTTCTTGCCGGAGGTGCATTCCTGTGGCTGGTGGATGTATTGATGCCCCATCTTCATATCGGACCGGATGAAGAGCCGGAGGGCGTAAAGACAGGCTGGAAGAGAAGCATCCTGCTGGTTATGGCAATTACTCTTCATAATATACCCGAAGGTCTTGCAGTGGGTGTTGCTTTCGGTGCGGCGGCCGGTAATTTCCCGGCAGCCTCCTTAACCGGTGCAGTAGCGCTTGCTCTGGGTATTGGTTTGCAGAATTTCCCGGAAGGTGCGGCGGTGTCTGTGCCCCTTCGAAGAGAAGGCTTATCCAGATGGAAGAGCTTTGTCTACGGTCAGGCATCAGGACTTGTTGAACCCTTAGCCGCACTTCTGGGTGCTTATGCGGTGGTGGCCATGAAGCCGCTTCTTCCCTATGCCTTATCCTTTGCGGCGGGTGCCATGATCTATGTGGTTGTTGAGGAGTTGATCCCGGAGGCGCAGCAGGAGAAGCATCATTCGAATGTGGGAACGATCGGAGCGATGCTTGGCTTTGCGGTCATGATGATGCTTGATGTGGCATTAGGATAATAAGCTTAGAGATTTTAGAAAATTCATACAGCGCAAATGAATGGGAGTGTTGTTATTCCCTTTCGAGCTGTTACCTGCAGGTAACACTTCGAAAGGGAATAACAACACTCCCATTCATTTTATTTGCTGTATTTTATCAAGTATCTCTAATCTTTTTTAATCCTCAGAAGCTTCCTCATTTTTTCTGCGGCGGGTAATCTTGCCAAGCAGCATAACGATAAAGGTAAGCAGCAGTATAACGATGAAGATGGAAAGTAAACCCTTTCCCATGATTTCCAAAGCGTTTATAATATTTTGTTCGTACATGATATACTCCTTTCTTATTCCTGCGGTGTGTTTCTCACACACTGGCCTGCAATCTTACTTCAGAAGCTCTAATACAATCTTGATAACAACGCCGCCGGCAACTACGGAACCGATCTGACCGGATACGTTGGCGCTGATGGCATGCATGAGAAGGTGATTGGAAGGATCCTCTTTGAGACCCATCTTCTGAACTACACGGGCAGACATAGGGAATGCGGAAATACCGGCTGCACCAACCATAGGGTTAATTTTATTCTCTTTCTTTAAGAATAAGTTCAAGAGCTTTGCAAATAATACGCCGCCGATGGTATCCATAACGAAGGCAACCAAACCCAAGCCCATGATCAGCAGGGTTTGAACATTGACAAAGTCTTTTGCCTGCATACTGAACGCGATGGTAATACCAAGCAATAAGGTAATCAGATTGGCTAATGCATTCTGTGCCGTATCGGATAAGCTGCCGAGCACCCCGCATTCACGCAGCAGGTTACCAAACATTAGGAAGCCTACCAAAGCAACGGATTGGGGAGCGATTAAGCCGGCGATAATGGTAACGATAATCGGAAATATAATTCTTGTGGTTTTGGTAACCGATCCCGGATTATAGTTCATACGGATTAAGCGTTCCTTCTTGGTGGTAACCAGCTTAATGGCAAAGGGCTGTACGATCGGAACCAATGCCATATAGGAATAAGCCGCGACTGCGATTGCTCCCATATATTTCGAATCAAGAATCTGTGATACCAGGATGGAGGTCGGGCCATCCGCCGCACCGATGATGCCGATGGAAGCCGCATCCCGCAGATTGAAATTCAAAACTGTAGCAAGTACGATGGTGAAGAAAATACCAAACTGTGCCGCTGCACCAAATAGAAACATCTTCGGGTTGGAAAGCAGCGGTCCGAAATCAATCATGGCACCGATACCGATAAAGAGCAGGATTGGCAATGCTTCTGATGAAGAAATCGTAGTTTCGAAGAGCCACTGTATGATACCGTGTGTCTCACCGACACCTTCAAGGGTTTGGTTAAGAACACCGGTTAAGGGAAGGTTAACTAAAATAGCACCAAATCCCATGGGCAGGAGCAGTGCGGGTTCAAAGCCTTTTTCAATAGCAAGCCAGATTAAAACGCACCCTACAACGTACATTACACACTGCTGCCAAGTAATTGCCAACAGACCTGACAATAAGAAATCCATAAAATAAGTCCTCCTTAGCATGATTGGTCATGAAATCGGTTTAATTGTAGCTCATTTTAGAGGGACATGTCAATGCATATTCATAAATAATCCAGCAAATTAAGCCTAGAGTAATTATGCCCAATAGCATATAATTGCATTAGTCATATTGTATATCAAATAATAGGACATCTATAATTCAATGCATATTATAGAAGATCATATGGAATAAATTATCAGCTAATATGTGCAAAACGACATAAATAGATATTTATGCAGATGGCTATTGCACAAAACTGACAAACGTGCTAGTATTGATGACAAAGCGAATTTTTTTTGCAGATTTGCTGAATAAATAGAAAGGGAGATGAGCATTTTGAGTTTTGACGTACTGTTTTTCCAAATTGTATCAATCGTAGTAGCTGTTCTGGCATTTGGCGCTGCCTTTTGGCTGTTCAAATGGGTGGAAAAGCAACCCTCCTCAAATAAGCGGATTGCTGAAGTGAGCAAGCTGATTCGCAATGGAGCAAACACATTTTTGGCAAAAGAATACAGAACACTGGTAAAATTCTGTTCTGTAGCAGCAATTCTTATCCTTGTATTCCTTCCACAACCAATCTGGAAAGGTGATATTTTGGAGAATATCATTATGGCGCTGGCATATATCTGCGGTACCGTATTCTCCGGTATTGCGGGAAAGATTGGTATCAGTATCGCAACAATCGCAAATGTGAAAGCAGCGGAGAACGCAACGAAGGGAATTAAGTCTTCCTTTATGTCGGGCTTTCGTGGCGGCGCAGTTATGGGCATGGCTGTAGTGGGCTCCAGCTTACTGGGTGTTTCCTTAGTACTTCTCATAACAGATAATACCACAGCACTTCTTGGTTTCTCCTTTGGTGCAAGCTCTATGGCACTCTTTGCAAAGGCCGGCGGCGGTATCTTTACAAAGACTGCGGATATCAGTGCCGACTTAGTTGGTAAGGTAGAGCTTGGTATCCCTGAGGATGACCCGAGAAACCCTGCAGTTATCGCCGATAACGTTGGTGACAACGTTGGTGACGTAGCAGGTATGGGTGCCGACTTATTCGACTCTAACGTAGCATCTATGGCAGCGGCTCTTGTTATGGCAGTTTCCATTGATAAAGCAGCGGGCGGTACCACAAATGCAGCGACTGTATTCTGTTATGCAGCAATCGGATTACTGGCTTCCATCGTTGGCGTTATGACCGCAAAGATGAAGGAAGGCGGAGATCCTACCAGAGCGTTGAACAGTAATACATATGTTACCACAGCTCTGTATGGTGTATTAACCGCAATTGCAACCGTCGTATTTGATTTTGAATGGCGTATCTGGGCAGCAAGTGCAATCGGTCTTGTAGTTGGTGTTATTATCGGTATTGCCAGCGATTACTTTACCGATGACAAGAAGCCTCCGGTACATGCAGTTGCAAAAGCCTGCGAATCCGGTCCGGCGTTTACTATCCTGTCCGGTATTTCCTATGGTTTAATGAGTGCGCTGCCGTCCATGATCGGTATCGGTGTGTCAGCGCTTGCAGCGTATAAGATTTGTGAACCTCTGGGACCCGGTTATGCAATGTTTGGTATCGCGATGGCAGCAGTTGGTATGTTATCCATCGTAGGCATGATTATCTCCAACGATGCCTATGGCCCCATTGTTGATAATGCACGCGGTCTTGTTGAAATGGGAGATCTCGGTGAGGAAGCTCTTGAGATTACAGATTCCCTCGACAGCGCCGGCAATACGGTAAAGGCTGTAACGAAGGGTTTTGCAATCGGTGCTGCAGGACTTACCGTTATCGCTTTGCTGGGAGCATTCATGAGCGAGGTAAATGATGCTGCAGCCGAGCTTGGTGTAGAAGGCATCACAGGCTTTGATATCATCAACCCTGTTGTATTCTTCGGATTATTATTCGGTGCAGCGATCCCGGCATTATTCTCTGCGATGTTAATGCTTGGTGTTGACCGCAATGCACAGCGTATGGTTGAAGAGATTCACCGTCAGTTCAGAGAGATTATCGGTCTGAAGGAAGGCAAGGAAGGCGTTGTTCCTGAATATGATAAATGTATTGAAATTGCTACCACCGGTGCGATCAAAGAATTAATTCCTGCCGGCTTAATGGTTATTATCGCTACACTTCTTGTTGGCTTCATCGGCGGTGTTCAGGCGATTGGCGGTTTCATTACAGGTAACATTATCAGCGGTTTATTATTCGCATTGTTCATGTCCAACTCCGGTGGTCTCTGGGATAATACAAAGAAGTACATTGAAGCAGGAAATAATGGCGGTAAAAACTCTGATGCCCACAAGGCCGGTGTTGTAGGCGATACCGTAGGCGATCCGTTCAAGGATACCGCAGGTCCTTCCATTAACACTCAGATTACCGTAGTGTCTCTGGTAGCTTCCCTGACTGCTACAATCTTCTTAAGCTTCTCTATCTTTGGTTAATAAGTAGCATAATATAAAAGATAATAAAAGTGCTGTGGCAGGAATGAAATAACATTTCTGTAACAGCACTTTTTTAGTGTCTGCTATTATTTTAAAATAACATTACTGAATACCGCGGCTCCCCTCCCGCCATCTGCCGGGAGACGAGCCGGTTATTTTTCGAAAGGCTTTATAAAATACGGTCACATCATGATATCCTACCGCGGAGGAGATATCGGTCAGGGTATGATCCGTATTATATAACAGCTCCTTTGCCTTTGTAATACGGGTATACTGCAGGAGCTGTCCGGGTGTCTGCCCGCAATACTGCTTCAGCTTACGATTGATATACTCTGTTGAGAAATGATAGTTATCTGCGATAATACCACAATTGATATCGTCATTATAATTTTCGGTAATAAAAGAAAAAATCTGCTGTGCCAATCCGTTACTATCCTCCCGCTGTGACGGCAGAGCGATAGTATTCAATATGGAAAGAAACAGTGACTGGAGGGTCAGCTTGTCAAAAGGCTTATTCCTGGAACAGAAATCCAGCTGGTCCAATAAGGGTTTCATGAGTTTATCGTCGAAGGTGCCATGCTTTTTTAGAATTACGAGGTTATGATCCAATGTATCTGAGTAATCCTCTTCGGACGGAGAATCACAAATTATACCCTGCGCATAAAAATGTATGTAATAATAGCTTGGTGCGGGAGACCCCCTTAAGCCCTCCTGCAAGGGTCCCGGTCTCTGAATATACCATTCTCCTTTATTCAGGACGCATTCCTTCTTATCCTCAGTAAAGATGAGAGTTCGCTCGAACATAAAAATCAGAACATAAAAATCGCAAATCCTGGTGATATGTTTTTCATTTTGATAAAAATTACGGTAGCTGGAGCTGATATATTCCGGCCAGGGTGGTATCTGTAACTTTACAAAATCGCCTTTTATCGCTGGCATGATTCTATTCTCCTTTTGCATAGTACTGTGCAGTCTTTGCAATTTATTATAATAATTATATCCGATATTATAATGTTTGAACAGATATTGCAGTACAGAATTTGAAATCATCGGACAATTGAATTAGAATGTGCGACGTGCTTTCAGCATCATAGCAGATATGGGGGATAGGATGAAAAGTTTAAAATTAAAGCTTCCGGTTTTTACAAAACTGAACTTCAGGGAAATCAAACCGCAGGGATGGCTTTTAAACCAGCTAATCATACAAGCGGAAGGACTCTCCGGTAATCTGGACCTGTTCTGGCCGGATATCAAGGATAGCAAGTGGATTGGGGGAGACAGGGAGGGATGGGAAAGAGTTCCCTACTGGCTGGATGGCTTTCTGCCCCTTGCTTATCTGATTGATAATGAAGATATGAAGTGCCGGGGACAGAGATACATAGATATTATAATAGAGAACCAGCGGGAGGACGGATGGATTTGCCCCTGCAATGAAGCGGACCGTTCCAGTTATGATGTATGGGCTTTGTTTCTTATCCTGAAGGTTCTTGTACAGTACCAGGAAATTACTGAGGATCCCAGAATTGAGAATGTTGTAAGAAAAGCGTTGCTGTATCTGGACCGGCATATCGATAATAGCCTTTTGTTTTCCTGGGCGCAAGCCAGATGGTTTGAAAGTCTGATTTCTATTTGGTGGTTATATGAACGGACGGAGGAGGTATGGCTGTTAAATCTCGCGTCCAAGCTTCATAGCCAAGGCTTTGACTGGATCAGCTTTTTTAGGAATTGGCCGTATAAGGTACCGGATCAAAAGGGACGATGGAGTCAGATGAGTCATGTGGTCAACATCGCCATGGCATTGAAATCCGGAGCTTTATATTCAAGAATGACCGGTAATGAGATGGAATTGCATAGTGCAGAAGATATGGTTAGATTACTGGATCAGTACCACGGTATGGTTACCGGTGCATTTACCGGTGACGAATGTCTGGCCGGTATCAGTCCTGTACAGGGAACAGAATTATGTGCGATTGCGGAATATATGTATTCACTGGAGCAGCTTGTTTCGATCACAGGTAAGGCAGGCTGGGGTGACCGGTTGGAGCTGCTGGCATATAATGCTCTGCCGGCTGCCTTCAGTCCTGATATGTGGACGCACCAGTATGTGCAGCAGGTCAACCAGGTGGAGTGTTCAAGGCAGGAAAATCCTGTGTTTCTTACCAATGGAGGGGAATCGAACCTGTTTGGACTTGAACCGAATTTTGGCTGCTGTACTTCAAACTTAAGCCAGCCTTGGCCGAAGTTCGCGATGAATACCTGCCTTCGTGCAGAGGATGGAATTGCTGTCATTGCTTACGCACCTACATTGGTAGATACTTTGATTGACGGTGTACCTGCAAGTATTTTAGTTGAGACGGATTATCCGTTTCGCGAGACGGTACGTTTTACGGTACGGACAGACGAAGCGGTACGATTTAAGCTTTATATGCGGCTTCCTGAATGGTGCGAAGCTGCGGCAATCGCCCTGGGAGAGGAGGATGCCAAAATAATAGGCAGGGAGTGTCGTGATGGGTACTATACTTTGGACAGGATTTGGGAGAAGGAGATAAGCTTTACATTAACTCTGCCCATGAACCCCAAATTGATTGAGCGGCCGAATCAGCTTTATGCGATGATCAGAGGTCCTTTGATTTATTCCCTGGCCATTGAAGAGAGGTGGGCTCGGATACATGAAGATATGGAGGGAAGAGAATATCCTCACTCCGATTATGAAATCTATGCCGCCACACCCTGGAATTATGGTTTGCTGGTTGATCCCACGGATGTGGGGAGGAGCATAAAAACCATATATAATCCAGTCGGCCAGAGACCATTTTCACCGGAGGAGGCGCCGGTTAAGATAGCCGCCCAGGGTGTCAGAATCGACTGGTCCCAGGAAAATGGCTCCGCTGCACCAAAACCGCGCATGTCATGGGTGTCCGATGAAGCGGAGGAGTTAACCTTCCTGCCTTATGGATGTACGAATCTCCGGCTGACAGAATTGCCCCTGATAAAAGCCGGTAAGAGAAGCTAAAGGCTGGTTAAAATATTATTATAAAATGCTGGGAATATGTAAGAGAGAGCAATAATCCATATACGAATGTTATTATCCCGTATATACAGATTTGACAAATATAAATAATAATGGCGGTGCATATATACATGATATGCATGTGACAATAATTGCAAGCAAAGCATGATAGAAAGAGAATATATAACCCATTGACGGTTGAGTAAAAAGTTAAATTCCAGTGAAAAGTTAAATTCCAGTATGAAGATTTAATTCCATTTTATCAGCACTTGATCAGTTTCATTAGTAAGAAAAAAGTAGTATAATGGCCTTACAGAAAATG
>JAEYGZ010000009.1 GCA_023409535.1 Bacillota bacterium | reverse complement strand
TGCCACCTATGTCCGTACTGATAAGAATGCGAGGCTTAACCGGAATAGGCTGTTGCCCCATAACAGTTATAGAGGCAGTTAAAATAGAGAAGACTAAAAAGAGTTTCTTCATGATATAGATTCTTTTGATTTTAAATGTTCCGTCAATAGTGGTTTGTACTTATGTGTATGCAAAAATAGAAGTTTATAGCTATAAAGAGGAGGAAATATTGTTCCTTTTGGAGTAAATGATGATAATAATGGTATAGGGGGCGGGGTTAAAATGGTAAAAGAAAAAGAGGATACGCACTTTGTATAGTGACGTACCCTCTTTTACTTTAAGGATTCAAATATTTTAATACCAACGAGGATCACCGAATCCATAACTCTGGAAGAGTTCATCAGTGATAGTGAAATCGGCATTGTCAGGATCGGCAAATGGATTCTTATCAAGAATCTTTCCTTCTGTATCGAAACATGTTAAATTGGGCTGAGTATTACCTTCGGCTTGTGAAGTCAAGTTCTTACAGTTATAGTAATAGTTGTTCGAATAGCTGGGTACTCCTACGGAAGTTGAATTGGCAAAACCGCGAGTATTATCGAAGTTGGCTACAACATTATTGGTAAAGGTATTGGTATTGCCGGGGAACCGCAGATAGAAGAAACGGTAATTGGCGTTACCATTACCTACATTGTAGAATGTACATTTGTCGATAGAAGTTATCATACTTGCACTCACCTTGCTTGAAGCATCGTCAGCACGCAGGATATCACGCTTAGCAGAACAGCTATAGAATGTAGAGCTTGAGATGATAAGATTGTTCCAACCACCGCTACGGCTATCGATAAAGTCACCGCCGGAACATTCGATATCATGAATGATGGAGTTTTCTATCTTGATTGTATTGGCTACAGCTGCAACGTTGATGTAGATAAGTCCTTTCATGTAATTTCTTATTTCACTTCCGCTGATGATAAGATCGCCAAATCCTCCGGCTGTTTTGTATTCAATAGCCTGACTTCCATCTGTACCGGTGCCATCCATCACTACCTGATAGAGATAGAGTGAAGAACCGTTGTTGATATGAATACAAGTATTAATCACCGGCAGGTTACCGGAGTTCTGAGCGGCAATGGTCACATTATTGTTGATTTGCAGCTTGGCTGATGTCAATGTATATTCACCGGCTGCAAGGGCAAACTTACTACCTGCCGCTGCGTCCTGAATAGCAGTCACCCAGTCATCTGTCGGAGTGAGTTGGATAGCGTCACGTAAATCCAAATTAGTAGTAAAGGTAGAATAACCACGGGTTTTCTCGCCTAACTTCAACGTGGCTCTATAACTTGTCTCCGGTTCAAGTCCTGTGACGGTAGCAGATCCGGAAGAGATGTCTGTTGCAGTTAGAGTGTAAGTCACCGTCTTAGCTGAAGAATTTGCAGCGCTAGGAGTGCATACGATAGCATCAGCCTGAATGCCCGGCGTCCATGTTACTGTAACGGCTGTGCTTTGGATGTCACCGGCCTTTACTTTGTTCATATTTTGCTCAGGGTTGGTAGTACGCATGATCTCGATCCATTTAGATGTGCGTGATGAGTTGTCTTCATCAATGGCTCTTACACGAATGTAATAGGCTGTCTCACCAATCAGATTAGTCAAAGTAGTCTGAGTGAGAGTGGTAGCATCTGACACATCCGGTGTGCGCTGACCGTAGTCGGGAGTATCGGCATAAGCTTCGATTTCGTAAGAGGAAGCTCCTTTCATTTCATCCCAACTAACAATGATATTTACGTCCTGAGAGACGCGTGCAGTAATATTGGTAGGCGACAATATGCGGTCAAGAACCAAATCATTAAGATCATCCGGATCACTGCATGATGTTACTGTAACACAGCCTATGCAAATGGCAGCTAATGTACAAATTGATAATATATATTTTTTCATCGTTGTTTAATCATTTAGTTAATTAATACCACTCGTAATTTGCAAGATTAGGATTATCGTTCAAATTGACGTTGAAGATTGGCCAATATTGATATTTATCCGGATCGCGCACGTAGAGATAGTCAATAACATCATCTAATGCAGTATCTTTAATCCAGGTTGAGGCTTCGCCACTGCTATTGGTAAATTCGGTATAGCCTTCCGGATCAAGATTCAGTTCGCCATAGTTCAAACCATAGAAGTTCAGTTTGGCATTGGGCTCGGTAGTTGCTATGCCGTTACGGGTCCAAGTGTATGCACTCATTTTATAATAGACATGACCTGAGAGCTGGCTATAGGGATGCTTGGAGTCATAGTCTGTCAGATTTACGATAGCGTTCATCTTATCTTTTGTTTCATCCATTTTGCTTTTTAGCATTCCCCAACGGATAAGGTCGGCCTTACGGATCAGTTCTCCTGCAAATTCAAGAGCTCTTTCGTCAACAATGGCTTGGAACATTTTCTCTTTGCTTTGAGATGCCTCCGCAACATAAGCTGTAACTTCTGTAGCGCGGTCGGTAGTAGAAAAGGCGCGGTTACGAATCTTGGTCAGATAAGGAGCGGCAGCAGCAGGACCATTGAGCTCGTTCTCTAATTCAGCACGCATCAATACAATATCGGCATAGCGCATATAGTGCTTGTTGATACCGTCATCGTTTCCGGAAGGAATCATACGGTTTGTCCATTCATAACGTAACTTTCCGAAACTCCAGCTCTTGAAGGACTGAAGAGTTTGTACGCCCTTTGTCCACTGGAATGGGCAACAAGTCACATCACGGCGTAAATCTTTCACTGAATAGTCGAAGTATAGAGTAGGTGTAGGGCCTACCTGGCTACCTTGAAGCATTGTTGTCATATTGTCGGCAGTAGTGTGCTTAATGCCGAAGGTATACATGATACGTCCACGTGCCGGGTTATTGCTGTAACCGATTTCAAACAAAGATTCGCTACCTGCATTGATGATATCACCAGAGATACCATTGTTGTTGAAGATATCTTCGAAGTTTGATTTCAAAGCTACATAATTGCCTTCTTGGTCCATTACATCCTTACATGCCTGTAGTGCGATAGGATAAAGTTTTTCTTTGCTGAGTTCCGGGTCTGTGCTTAGGCGGTTTGCACCGTCAAGGCGTTGAGCATAACCTGCTGCTTGCAGACAAACGCGAGCCAGGAAACCTTTTACGAAGACTTTGTTCACGCGTTCCACTGTTTTCGTGGCATCAAGTTCGTTAGGCCATGCACAGAGGTTTTGTGCCTCTTGCAGATCGATAATAAGTTGCTTGTAGATGACATCACGGTCTTCACGTCCTGAATACATATTATCGGCATTCAATGAAGTCAGACGGGCAGGAACATCTCCCCACATATTGATAAGGTCCACGTAGTGCAATGCACGTAGGGTAAGAGCTTCGCCCAGTAGTTGCTTCATATTTGCATCTGTCAGGTCTGCATTTTCCCGAAGACCTTCAATAGCCAGATTGGCGCGTTCGATGGCAGCATATATTTTGGCCCAAAGATCGGTACCTGTAGTAACGTTCATCTGGTCATTTCCGACTCCGGCATTGTATGTTGCCAAATCAGCTTTTCCGTCTGCTTTGTCTGAACCACTGAAGATTTCTATATCCGTATTGTATCCATACCAAATGGCACGTGCACGATAGTTCTGCTCTCCAAATTCTTGATAGATATTAGCTATGGTTCCTTGAGCATATTCATAGTTACTGAAAATGTTCTTGCCATCCAAGGATGAAGGAGAACTTTGATCCAGGAAATCGCTGCATGAAGACAGCCCACCCAGAAGGACGACAGCTGCTAAAGATTTAAATAATATATTTTTCATATCTTCTTTCGTTTTTAAAAGTTCAAGTTAACACCTATTACAAACTGGCGACTCTTTGGGTATGCAGAGTAGTCTACTCCCGGAGTAAGAGCTGTCTTGTTTCGGGTAGAAACTTCAGGGTCGAAACCTGAATAACCAGTCAGACAGAATACATTGTAGCATGTAGCGTAGAAGCGCAAATTATTAATGCCTACTTTCTTGGTTAAGGCCAATGGTAAAGTATAACCCAGTGTTAATGTTGACAAACGTAAGAAAGAACCATCTTCAATAGCCCAATCGGTCAATACATAACTGGTGTAAGGTGACCACATAGTGGTATTGGCATTTAAAGCAGCTAATTGTGCGGGATCATTTACCAGGTTACCGTTAGCATCGAGGTTTGTCCAGCGTTTACCTTCGCCCATAATATCGAGCATATTACGGTAATAATATTGATAAGACGAAGTATATTCAATCTTGTTGGCATTGTAAACGTCATTACCAATGCTATAAGTGAAGTTTGCACTCAAGTCGAAGCCATATACGCGACCTGAAAGGCTGAAACCACCACTGGCTTTGGGGTTGGTGTTACCAATAACAGTACGGTCTTTTGCATCAATAACATTATCGTCATTCATGTTTTTCAGTTTCAGAGCACCTGGGCGAAGATAGCTGGTTCCTATCACACTTGAATTATTAACCACACCTTCTTTCAATACCCATTTTTCACCGGCGGCGTAGTAATCCTCAAAGTCGCTTACTTCATAACGACCATCGCTTATATAACCATAAATTTCGCCAACCGAATGACCGGGCTTAACAATGTAGTCATCTTGAATTTGGGTTGAAGCCCATCCCGAAGATGCTGAGTACTGTGTCAATGAGCCAAGGCTCTTTACTTTATTCTTATTGAAACCCACATTACCGCTGAATGTCAATCCATAATTTTTCGTGTTGATAGCGTTCCAAGTGAGAGAGACCTCGAAACCTTTGTTTTCTGTTTCACCGAGGTTGCGGTATTGATAGTCATAACCGGAACCGGAAACTGGGAATGCGATGAGCAAATCCTTAGTGGTGTTCCAATAGTATTCGAAACTACCGGTCAGTTTGCCGCCGAACAGAGTGTAATCCAGACCCATATTACGGGTAATGGTTGTTTCCCATTTTAAGTCGGGATTAGATGCATAAGATCCGCTTTGGCCTGAAGCAATGCCGCTAGTCCAATAAGAGGGAAATTGATTAAGCCAGGTAGTGGAACTAGAAGACCATACCGGAGAAGTCTGGTCAGAGGGGATATTGTTATTACCCGCAGTACCATAGGAGAAACGTAACTTTAAATCGTCAAGCCAATTATGAGTCTTCTCCATGAAGCTTTCAGAAGAGATACGCCATGCTACGGCAGTTGATGGGAAGTAACCCCAGCGATTGTCTTTAGAGAACTTGGAAGAACCGTCGGCACGGAAAGTGGCGCTAACCAGATACTTGCTTTGGTAATCGTAGTTCACACGACCAAAAAATGAAAGCAGGTTATCGTCGGCATTAGTGTATTTGTTTACGCTATAAGGAGTACCCTGCGAAGACAAAGCCCAAGCTTGAGCGGCAGTAAAACTGATAGGAAAGAAGCTTAAACGGTCATCGTTCAATGAACTTTTCTTGTTAAGGGTTTCTTCACCGACCAATACGTTCAGACTGTGGTCCTTATTCTTGATGATATTTTTAAAATCATAGTTCACCGTATTGGTGTTACGGAAAGTTTTGCGTTGGGTATCGGCAAAGTAAGCCATTGGATGAACGCCTTCTGTATCTACACTGTTAGTGCGTGCATTATAGGTAGAAGTTCCATAATATTTCTTATCAGTATTGTAATACCAGTCTAAACCGAATTCACTTTTGAACTTGAAATTCTTGAAGACTTCCCATGAGAAGCTTCCATTCATGTTGAAAGTCTGACGATTTTGTTTGCGGTCAGTATCATATACAGATGTAATCGGATTCGTCAACTGAAAGTCAGGGTCATAACTGTCACTCAAGTCGGGGAAGTTAAACATAGGGTAAATCATTACATTCTTCATGCGGGAGTCAGCTGAAGATACCTCAGACTTGCTTTCGTTGGCACCGGCACCGTTTACAGTGGTATTTGCATAACGCATCGAAAAGTCAAGGCTAACTTTATCATTCACTTTATGATTGAGTTTTAAACTCAAGTTGTCACGTCGGAAAGAAGAACCCAACATGATGGCTTTATCATTCATGTGAGCATAACCCATGTTGAACTTTGTCTTATCTGAACCACCACTAATTGTCAGGTTATGGTTGAAAGTGTTTCCTGTACGTCCGAACACTTGATCCTGCCAGTCATTGGTAGGAGCATTTTCATAAAGATCCGCATCTTGCCAATTACCGAAGAGGCTGGTGAATTTGCTTTCGTTATCTCTTAACAACGCATATTCACGCTGCCATTTCACATAATCGGTTGCGCTCAGTGTATTCAAAGTCTTGGCCATCTTTTTCCAGGAATAGTAGGCGTTATAAGATACGCTTAACTTGCCTTCTTTTCCACTTTTAGTAGTTACCAGGATTACACCATTTGCACCACGAGAACCGTAGATAGCTGTAGAAGAGGCATCTTTTAGTACAGTCATATCTTCAATGTCAGAAGCAGGAATATCACTGATAGACTCTACCGGGAAGCCGTCTACGATGAATAAAGGAGTATTATCACCTGTAATGGAGCCACCACCACGCACACGAATTTTCATTTCTGCATCGGGTGAACCTTCAGTTGTAGTAATCTGTACACCGGCCATTTTACCTTGCAGCGCTTCTGTTGCAGAGGCTACCGGGACAGCTGCCAGCACCTCAGAATTGACTGTTGCCACAGAACCTGTCAGGTCTTTACGTTTCACGGAACCGTAACCGATAACCACAACCTCTTCCAAAGCCTGTGCATCGTCTTCCATAACTACTTCAACTTTTGTTTTGCCTTTCAGGGGTATTTCCTGAGAAGTCATACCCACATAAGAGAATACCAATGTGGAATTGGCGGGAACACTAAGGGAGAAATTACCATCAATATCGGTAATAGTACCGTTGCTGGTATT
>JAEYGZ010000001.1 GCA_023409535.1 Bacillota bacterium | reverse complement strand
TGTTTGCTATACAGTTTTTTAATCCGGGCATTTTCTGTAAGGCCATTATACTACTTTTTTCTTACTAATGAAACTGATCAAGTGCTGATAAAATGGAATTAAATCTTCATACTGGAATTTAACTTTTCACTGGAATTTAACTTTTTACTCAACCAGTGTATCTTTTGACAATTTATAAAAAAATCCCCAGAAGCCTTGACTTTTCAAGATTTCTGAGGAAATTAGTTAAGTGTGAGACGGGATTTTGAACAAATCCCCGCACCCGAAAATACAGATTAAATAGGAGATTTACGGCTTCTGTTATTTATCCTCAGACCTTCTTGCGCATGCATGGATGCGTGCTTTTTATACAAATCATATCGCTTAAACTTGGTAAGCGTCGATTGGGTTAAGAATATGTATACTCAAACCCGGATTATTTTTTAATATTTTAATATGACCGGTTTCTTCAAGCTGCTTTGCTGTATTTCGTGTAATATGGAATAGTTCTGCGATTATTTTATCATTTCTGACTTTTAATCCGCAAGGATTGTCTATTTGAATAATATCACCGGAGTGGAAGAGTATCGACTCATCTGCAGCAAGCTGCCGGGTCTTTATATTTACAATCTGATATTTAACGCTGTTCCAATCTGTCTCGGCTTTGTTTTTTACAAAGAAAGATTTATCGGTTCCGTATTTCTTCGCAAGTTCTTTCTCATTATTCATTAAGCTTCTAAAATGGTCTGATGAAAATTGATCAACCTTTAGCCTTTCATGTATTGTCAGATTATAAGTATGTTTACATTTTGAACACTGATAGATTAACCATACATCAATTCTATTCCCATTCGCATTTACCCTGAAATTATTGGTGTTCACAAAAACTGACTTACATCCGCAGATGGAGCAATTGCGGATTATGGAGTAAGACTCTTCCGGGGTGATTTCATATTCATGTGTTTTTTGATAGCTCATTTTGCATCTCCTTATTATTAGCTCGGGATTTGCAAAGGCTATTACATTTTTATTTTAGTATATTTGCAATAGCCTTCGCTACGCAAAATAAGCCGGAGTAGTCATAAGATATCTTTCCTTTCCTTGATGCTAAAACCATTCTATCATGATACTATTTGTCTATCTATCTCAAACACTTTTATAACAGAATTTGAGCCGGTTCATGTTGAACCGGCTCGCCATATCATTTTCGTTTCACGTATAATTCTGTATATGCTTTTTTCAGATAAGAAATACTTCATTGCTAAATCTGAAGTCTTATAGCCATATTGATGGTCAGTTAGAATTAACAAATTTCTTTCCTGTAATTCTTGCCGTATCCGGGTGCTCTTTCCCCATTCCTTTTTATTCTCTGCTTTCCTTGGAATGTAAATGTTTTCACCATCAATATAATGCTGCACTAATTTAATAAGATCAGGCGGTAGAACCTGTTCCGCTCTTATATAGCCCATTTTGCCCTCCTAAAAATAGTAAACTATTAGGAATAGCAATGGCCACAACAAATTTAGTTTATAAAATTGCAATAGCCAATGCTATGCAAAAATAACATATTTTCTCAAAGCGGGTATTCCTCCTTATTATAGTAATCTATCAGATAACTTCAAGTCATTATAACATTCTTTTTCGTATATGCAAACCTATGAAGAAAGTTGTCTTATTGTGTCGAATGGCCAAATAGGAAGAGGTGTATTATTCATTCAAAGTTCATCCGGTAACGCATTCTAAATGTGGTCTTTACAATATCAATGAATATGGTGATATAGGCATGCTTATTTTAACACTCATTTCATTCGCTGAACCACAATTTTATTAGATGCATGTAAATGTATTGGAACATCAGGATGTATATCTTCAAATACATACGACTTAAATTGAACAATGTTCCAATCATTATATAATTCTTTGATTTCTTCATCAGAAGCCAATCCGACAGCAAATGGAGCAATGTCCGGTGAAGCTGGAACTGTATCAGTAAATAGCTGCATAATGTGAAATCCACCAATCACAGTATTTTCTTTTGCTGCTAATATGAATTTATGCCAATTATCTTTATTAACAAAATGAAGTGTTCCAAATGAAAAAATTAAGTCATATGTTTTATTAAAGCTAAAGTTGCATAAATCATCAACCCAAGCATTTATATGGACATCATCTTTGCGGGACAATCTTTTCAATTTGTTGATTGCGTTTTCCGATAAATCAAATGCATCAATATTTAAAAAGCCTTGTTTTGCAAGGTATAATGAATTCTTTCCGTCACCGCAGCCGACATCAAGAACATTACCCGATTTGTTAAATAGAGTTTCAAATTCAATTATAGTATTGTTAGGCTCTGAACCAAAGGTAAAAATATCATCAACCTTGTATGTTTCCTCCCAAAACGGTATTTTCATTTTGTCATCTCCATATTCCTCTAAATTCTGATATACTACTGCCTACCAATACTGAAAAGAAGGGATTCCATCCACTTCTGATTTATGTGCACAAATAGTGCACATATTCAATGACAACTTTATCAATTTTAAATATCATAATATCACGTCAAACAAAACAAGTAAACTAAATTTACCAATATCTGAGGTTTGCGGCTTCTGTTATTTATCTGCATACAAGACTGTACACATAGAGAGTACTACTTGGATTTGAATTTTTTTATAAGTATACGTATTATGAAGTACAATAAAAATACTATTATACCTGAAACAATCATTTTAAATAAAATTTGAGACCAAATTAAATTAAGTCGGGCTGAATAATAAGCTGGCATCCTCCCGCCATTTAGTATTGTATTCATAATTGGCTCTGTAAACTTTAAAATTGGAAGGCTCAAACCTAATATGAAGCTGATTATGCTTCCAATAATCAAATTACGTTTTTGAGAGATATTTATTTTCTTCAAATAATCTAACTCTCTTTCATTCTTACTTTGTTTTCTTGATTTATTTTGTTCTATAGATGATTTCATACGACTATATCTGGCTTTACATTCCTCACATTCTTCTAAGTGGCGTTCAATCTCGGTATTAGATAAATCTGATGTTAACCCATCAACATGTAAAGGCATTAAATCCTGTATCATACTACAGGGGATTTTATGTTCCATTATAACTCTACCTCCTTAATAATTCTTTCTTTTCCACGATAAAATGTTACTCTTGCCCAATTTTCACTTTTCTCCATAATCTCACCAATTTGCCCAAATGTCAGATTACCAATAAGTCTAAGATACATTACTTCACGCATAGGGTCTTCCAAGCTATGAAGTGACTTTAAAATTTGAAGATTATCCCAATCACAGAATAACTCTGTTTCTGCAGAGATGATGGGTATTTCTTCAGACTCTTCCAAACTGACTTGATGTTTCTGTTTTCTTAGATATTGATATAATAAATTCTTTGCAATTCCACAAAGCCAAGTGGATACGCTGCTATTTCCGTTGAATTTGCTAACATTTTTGACGGCTTGACAAAAAGTTTCTTGGGTTAATTCCTCTGCTAAATCAGGATTCTGCGACTTAGTCATGAGAAAACCATATACAGTATTGGCGTATTTTAAATATATTTGCTCCATTGAATCCATATATGTTTTACCTCCCATTGTTAATTAGTGTTACAAAATCTTAATTCGTTACATAATCCATTTGATTTATTTGAAATTTATGATTATCTAAAAGTTGGGAAATCTGGAGTGCTTTATTTGATATAATCACAGGCAGATTATTTTTATTGTATATTTCCTAATATAGTAAGTCAACCCAAGCAAAAGTGCAGGATTACACATTATTCAAGAAGTGTACATCTTTTATTCAGGCCTTTAGAGGAAATCAGTGCATATATGAGCCTTGAAGATACAGATACAACGAAAGCCTATATCTACAATTACAATGAAATCGAAAAGAACCGTGCTTATATGGACAAGGCATTATAATGGTCCCCGTATGTAAAAGGATGTTGCACACATCCTGCATACATGTTTTTCAAGCAACAAAAAATCGCTAACCCTTGATTTATAAGGATTAGCGATACTTTTCAATTAAGCGCGAGACGGGATTCGAACCCGCGACCCTCGCCTTGGCAAGGCGATACTCCACCACTGAGCCACTCGCGCATATTCCAATTTGTTTGGTGCGCAAGAACTATAATATAATATGAGTGGTGGGTTTGTCAAGCCTCCAAGTTATAAATTTATATCATTTTTATAATCAATTACACGACATTATCCGGGAACGAATACAGAGTCTAATTTAAATAACTCTGTCAATTCTCACTCACCGGTCTCATTAGGGGAAAGAGGAGCATATTCTTAATGTTATCTTCTCCGGTCAGTACCTGAAGGATACGGTCAATCCCCATTCCCCAGCCGGAGATGGGAGGCATACCGTACTCCATAGCGGTAATATAATCAAGATCCAGGGGCATTGCCTCCTCATCGCCACCGGCCTTCAGCCGGGATTGCTCCAGCAGACGGTTCCGCTGTTCGACAGGGTCGACCAATTCGGAATAGGCATTAATAACTTCCGCGCCGTTAATAATTAACTGAAAGCGGTCTGCTACCCAGGGATCAGCGTCGTTTGCCCTCGCCAGAGGTGATAGGGCGGTAGGATGCTCCGTCAGAAAGGTAGGAGAGATGATCTTAGGACGGCTGACCTTCTTATACAGGAGATCGATCAGATTACCTCTGCCCAGTAAATGAGGCTGTGTTTCCGAATCCAGAGAGATTCCTTCGGCTTCAATCTTAGCGAGTAAAGCACTGGCAGTAGGATATTGATTAATGTCAATTCCACTATCAGTAAAGAGCAGATTACGAAAAGTCACGATGGGCCATTCGCCGGCAAAATCAATGATCTGATCCCCCAGTCTAATCTCAGCCCTGCCAAATAATCTCGTTACCACCTGGCACAGCATCAACTTAAGGAATTGCATGTTATCCTTATAGCTAAAATACGCGCAATATCCTTCAACCATTGTAAAGTCCTGCAGATGTGTTGTATCAATTCCTTCATTGCGAAAGCACCTGGCAAATTCAAATACCTTAGTGAAGCCGCCCACGATGGCTCTTTTAAGATAAGTCTCAGGGGCTATGCGAAGGTAAACATCGATATCCAGAGCGTTATGATGTGAGATGAAAGGTCGGGCAGTTGCTCCGCTGGGCTTATCAATCAAGACAGGGGTCTCAATCTCAATATAACCATTATCCTCAAGGAAGCGTCGGACCTCTCTCATGAAATTAAATTTTAGCAAAAAGCGCTGTCTGGTATCCTCATTCACAATAAGATCCAGGTAACGCTGACGAAAGCAGGTATCAATATCATTGATGCCATGAAACTTCTCGGGTAATGGCCTTAATGACTTGCCCAAGAATGTTATTTGCTCTGCCCGTATTGTCTTTTCTCCGGTCTGCGTGGTGAACATCTCACCGGAGACACCTAGAAAGTCGCCGATATCAAAGCTCTTTGCGAAGGATTCGTAAACTTCCTCTCCAAGCACATCCTTTTTTATTGCAACCTGAATTCTACCTTGGATATCTGCCAGCATTAGAAAGGTCAGCTTGCCTATTTTGCGGATGAATAAGATACGGCCTGCAATTCGTATATCCGGAGTACCATCTGCAAGCTCCTTCGCCTCAATGATTTCATGTGTTTTTTTAAACCGTTCGGGATAAGGATTAATGTACCCCTTCACATAATCCAGCTTATTTCTTCTTGCTTCTTCCAGTACTGCTTCACTCATAATAAATTCTCCTTCCTTTTGAATAAAAAAAGTCCCGTCCCTGAATTCCTTCAAGGACGAGACATAATCTCGTGTTACCACCTTAATTTAACCGCACCTCACGATGCAGAACTTTACAAGTACAGCCTGTCGGCGATACTCTGGTGCTGTAATGGGCACTCCCATCGTAGTCTCAGCATAGCTTGTTATGCGGTCGGTACGCGGTTCCGAGGCTTTATTCGGACAAATGTAATGATACATTTGCTGCTATTGTTTCTGTTATCTCTTCGCACCAACCGAGACTCTCTGCAACAGGGAGACAATACCTACTTGATCTCTTCATAACCTTTTTTATATAAGTTTTGCTCATAGTAACATAGTTCCTGCAGGATGTCAATATTTGTGATGGATGCTTCTATGAATTATCCGGCAGCTATCATATAAAATGGCTAAAATTTTCGCCAAATAACACTAATTTTATAGAATACAATATTTTCGTCTATGTTGAAATCTTAGCTCAGATAGGGGAATTTAAAAGGAAGACAGCAATATTTGAGTGTAAATGAATACTAATCTGCCTATACAAAAAAGGAGGAAAGGTGTAGTATATTTGTATATTTAATTAACTTTGTTGGGAGGTATTTTACTTGATTAATGTAGCAATCATTGGCACAGGCAATATTTCAGCAAGCCACATTCAAGGGTATCTTGAATTTCCGGATCGCTGCCGTATCGTAGCACTTGTTGATATCTATCCGGAGAAGGCTGAAGCGAAGAAAAAGCAATATAACCTTACGGAAGCATCTGTTTATGCTTCC
Organism: Bacillota bacterium; assembly: GCA_023409535.1. GTDB lineage: Bacteria > Bacillota > Clostridia > Lachnospirales > Lachnospiraceae > Mobilitalea. The sequence continues at coordinate 14,092 of JAEYGZ010000001.1, read as the reverse complement.
CATAAGGAACTGCTGGGCCGCACGGATATTGATATGATCAGTGTTTGTACACCACCCTATGTTCATGCGGAGATCAGCATCGATTTTCTGCGTGCAGGGATAAATGTAATGTGTGAGAAGCCGATGGCATCCTCTGTGGAAGAATGCGATGCTATGATTCAAGCGGCAAAGGAGTCCGGTAAGATCCTTGGTGCCGTAGCTCAGAACAGATTCCGCACTCCGATCATGAACCTTAAGAAGACATTGGATACCGGTAAAATAGGCAAGGTTATATGGGCTGATGTTGATTCATACTGGTGGAGAGGCCACTGCTACTATGATTTATGGTGGCGCGGTACCTGGGAGAAGGAGTCCGGCGGATGTACGCTGAATCATGCGGTTCATCATATTGATATGCTGAACTGGATGATGGGCGGGGCTCCGACGAAGGTCACAGCGACCCTGGGCAACGTAGCACATGACAATTCGGAAGTAGAAGATGTGTCTGTAGCAGTATTGAAGTATGAGAACGGAGCAATGGCCAGAATTACAAGCTCTGTGGTTCACCATGGCGAGACACAGACAATCGCATTCCACGGAACGGATGCCAAGATATCAGCACCCTGGAGCGTGTTTGCATCTACCTCCAAGGAAAATGGTTTTCCTGCGGAGAACAAGGCGCTGGAAGAAGAGATTGAAGCCTTTTACAATGGATTGTCCGAGCTTAAGCACGAAGGACATGCTGGCGAGATTGAAGATATGCTTAACGCTGTTGAAGCCGGTAAGCAGCCTTTGATTACAGGAGAAAGCGGCCGCAATACAGTTGAGCTGATTACTGCTATTTACAAAGCCGGCTTTGAGGAGAGACCTGTAACACTTCCTCTTAGCAAGGAGGATCCCTGGTATACTTCGGAAGGTATTGTGAAAAATGTAAAGCATTTTTATGAAAAGACGTCTTCAGTGGAGAATTTTGCGGACAGTACAATCACTGTCGGAAGCGATTATAAAAAATAAAGAGAAGCGCAGATGATAGACAGAAATGGTTTGCGCGGAATAGGAGGACATGATGCAAAAAAGTGACGGAATGAACTATGCACCTCAGGGAAAACCGGCACCGGTGGTGAAGGACGGGGAATTCAGCATTGCAGCAGTAGCTCTCGATCACGGCCATATCTACGGTATGTGTAACGGACTTACAGAAGCAGGTGCTAATCTGAAATGGGTTTATGATCCCGACCCGGCAAAGGTAAAGAAATTCGTAGAGACCTTCCCTAATGTTAAGGTTGCTTCCAGCGAGGAAGAGGTATTATCAGATCCGGAGATTAAATTGGTTGCCGGTGCCGCAGTTACCTCCAAGCGCTGTGACCTTGGAATGAGAGTTATGGATGCAGGTAAGGATTATTTTACGGATAAGGCACCTCTTACAACTTTAGAGCAGCTGGAGCGTGCGAAGCAGAAGGTAAAGACTACCGATAAGAAATACATGGTATATTACAGCGAACGTCTTCATGTGGAAAGCGCGATTTATGCAGGTTATTTGATTGATGACGGTGCCATCGGTAAGGTAGTACAGGTCATCGGACTCGGACCGCATCGTTTGGGCGCTCCGGGCAGACCCCAGTGGTTCTTTGAGAAGGACAAGTACGGCGGTATCCTGTGTGATATCGGAAGCCACCAGATTGAGCAATATCTGTTCTATGGCGGTGTGAAGGATGGTAAGGTCGTAAGAAGCCAGATCGGTAATTACAATCATCCTGATTATCCTGAGCTTGATGATTTTGGTGATTGCAATATCGTTGGTGACAACGGCGTTACAAACTACTTCAGAGTAGACTGGTTTACTCCGGACGGTCTGGGAACCTGGGGTGACGGAAGAACCATTATCTTAGGAACAGAAGGCTATATCGAGCTTCGTAAATATATTAATTTAGGTACCTCCAAGGATAGCAACCATGTATTCCTGGCAAACGGCAAGGGCGAATATCATTATGAGGTGTCCGGCCAGGTAGGTTATCCTTACTTTGGACAGCTGATTCTTGATTGCTTAAATCGTACCGAAACTGCAATGACACAGGAACATGCTTTCAAAGCAGCAGAGCTTGGTGTGTTGGCGCAGATGAATGCAGCTGAACTCACAGGCCGTAAAATATAATGCATTTGCAAGGCAGATAAGGATCCATATAACAAATTTATAAGGACTTTAGCCAGCCCATCCATTTCCGGGCTGACTAAAGTCCTTTTTAAATCTGCTAAGGTATTAAGCTTAAGGTGATAATTTATTCAAGCTCAATTGCAAATCCATTCTGAAGGGCGAATTCATAAGCAGGGGAGGATGGACTGCAATAGATTGTCTGTCTGCCGTCAAGCTCATAGCTATAGAAGGCTTTCTTATCCAGCTTTGTGATCGTAGCGGGAATGTGGATCTTTCGAAGCTGAGGACACCATCCAAAGGTGTAAGCCTTTATTTCGGTAAGGTTCTCTGATAACCACACTTCCTCAAGATTCGTGCAGTAGCTGAAGACATAGGAACCCAGGGTTTTCACGGAATCCGGCAATGCTGCGGTACGCAGCCCGCTGTCAGAAAAGGCATAGTCTCCGATGCTTTGCAGGGAGGCAGGGAAATTAATCTGTGTCAGGCTGTGGCAATTACTGAAAGCATACCTGTCAATCGTCTTAATTCCGTCCGGCAGGTTAATCTCTCTCAGACTGGAACAATTATAAAATGCATAGCGGGAGATTGCCTTAAGGCCATCCGGCAGCGCTACCTTAACAAGTGATCCATTGTCCCTGAATACGGATTGTGCAATATAGGTTATATTATCCGGAAGGATAAGCTCTTCTTCTGTACCGGTGTATTTTACTAAGAAGCCATTGTTCGTAATTACCATGTGATCTGCTTCATTGTCGCGTACCCATACGGTTCCTGTGAATACATTACTGCCGATGGCTTCTAAGGAATCGGGTAAGGATATATTCACAAGGGAAGCGCAGCCATTAAATACACTGGAGCCCATGGTTACAACACCTTCCGGAATTACGATATCAGTCAGGGCTCTGCAGGTGGCAAAGGCATAATCTCCAATCGCCGTGATACCTGAAGGCAGAGTAATCTCAGTCAATGAGGTACATCCCTTTAACAGGTGATCGGGTATAGAGGTCAGCTTTTGCGGCAGATGAATCTGCTTTAGATTAACGCAATCTGCAAATGCATATCCGCCGATATAATTAACTGAGTCAGGAATATTAAGCTCAGTAAGCTGATGGCATTGTTCAAATGCATTGTTTCCAATGAAGGTAAGTGAAGCAGGCAGTGTCACATTCATCAACCGGTAGCAGAAGCTGAAGGCATTTCTCCCGATATAAGTCAAGCCCTCCGGCAAAATTACCTGGGTAAGATTCGTGCAACCTGAGAAAGCGTAAGAACTAATCTTTGTTATGCCCTTCGGGAGCTTAATGGACGTAAGCTTACTGCATTCGGAGAATGCCATCTCACCCAGGGATATAAGCGTATCCGGTAAGGTTACCTGTGTAAGGGAGGAGCAGGAGTAGAAGGCGTAATTGCCAATGTAAGTTACGGTATCCGGTATCTTAATAGCAGCCAGTTTGGAACAACCGCGGAAGGTATCGTCCTCAATTGTTTGAAGCGTATCCGGAAGATTAATACTCTTTATTGTACTGCATCCGGCGAAGGCGCCGGCTTCTATTCTGGTGATTCCTCCCGGCAAGGTTATACCTGTAAGAGACCGGCAGCCCTCAAATAATCCTTTTGTTATTGTGGTTAATTTCACAGGAAGCTTAATCCCTGTCAGCTTCTCACAATACCGGAATGCATAAGCACCGATCTCAGTGACATTGCCGGGGATATTAACAGAGGTAAGCTTGTTGCAATAGGAAAAGGTTTCTGTCTGTATGACGGTTAGAGTACTTGGAAGGGTAACCTTGCTGAGGTTGTAACAATAACGAAAGGCCTGCTTTCCCAAGGTTGTAAGGCCTTCGGGCAGCTTGATGGAGGTCAGACCCGTGTTCTGAAAAGCTCTTCTGGCTATGTAATAGAGTTTACTTCCTTCCGGGATAGAGACGGATTTTAATTTACCGCACTGATTAAATGCTTCGATGCTAATGAAGCTCAATGACTTAGGCAGGGTAATCTTCGTCAAAGAGAAGCAGTTGGAAAAGGCTCCCTCACCAATATAGGTTAGCTGGCTGGGTAAGGTAATGCTTTGAAGCTGATTGCATCCTGCAAATGCGCGGTAGGGCAATCTCTTTATCTTATCCGGTAAGTTGATCTTCTGCAAAGAATAGCAATTCGCAAAAGCTTCATCTTCGATTGTTGTAATGCCGGATGGCAAAACAATGGTTTTTACTTTTGAATTATTGTAAAAAGCACGCTTGCCTATGGCAGTGACACTGTCCGGAACAGTAACTGTCTTGTCGGTTCCCGTATAGGATAACAGAACGCCGTCCTTGATCAGGAAATCATTTGAGGCTGCTTTTACATGATCCTTTGGGGTAAAGATAAGAATGCAAAGGAACAGTAAGGAAATAAGCCCCAGCATTTTACTTATTTTATTCATAGTAACCTCCATTCCTGCGCAGATTCTGCGCATATAATAATTGTGCTGAAAATTACTGATAACTAATATGTGTAAAAATTGTAAATTACATTTGCCTCCCTGGTATTTGTTGGCTACGATATTATTGTATTCAATGTTGGTAAGGTATTCAAGTGTTTCTGTGAATTGTAAGGAAACCTTTTTATCTGACTCCTCAGGGGATTGGTTTTTATTATGCTCCATATGATCTGACACCTTTTGCAGCCGGTTTTCAGGATATTATCATACCGTATTCCGAATTTGAACTGAAGCTTGATCTATCCGGTGACAAGGGAGCTTATGTATCCTCAGAAACGGGAATGTATTAAAATTCGCAAACCGGCTTTTGCTTGATTGCCAGCAGCTTTAATAGATCGCTTAATTCTTCCTTATTTAGAATACGATAGTGTATCCAGCCGCCGTCACCGCAGGGATATCGGTTATCCCAATAATACCTGGTCTTTGGAAGGCATTCAGGCAGCAAGTTCTCCAGTTTAGGAACCAGGCTGCCACCGATTTGCAGCATGACGGTAATGGCATCTTTTTCAAAGAATAGATAGCATAAATGCTTGGCCTTATGCGAATATTTGAATCCCCAGCCGTAATTATTTCCAAAGGGAAATTTCAAATCCCGATTTAGCTCATAACGAAGCCTCATTGTCTCCTCAAAGGCATTCAGGAGTATAGCGGAGGCTTCACCAATATAATTATGAATTGCTTCAATGGATGGTTCATTCAATTTATCCAGCATACGCTCATACATTTTTATCACCTGCCTATTTATAATATTTACTAAAATGCCAACTCTGCTCTCGCCAAGGTTGGCGGCTTTCGTCTTATAATTCTAAGGAGTATTCTAATAATTTAGCGGTGGTCCCAGCTTCAAATCTCTGAACTCCATCATATTGAAAGCCATGCCTTTCGTAAAAGGCCCTTGCCGGCTTATTTTCTTCCAGTACCCATAGGAGGATTTGTCTGGAATGCTGTTCTTTTGAATGCCGTATGCAGTCTTTCATCATAATACTTCCAATACCCTGACCCTGGAAGAAAGGATCAACAAATAATTCATGTATTCTGATACGGTTTTCTGAATTATCTTCTTTGCGCCATTTGATTAAACCTCTTACGATTCCATCATCAAACACATACAGATCATTGAGCGTATGTGTTTGATCACGGAAGGACAAGGCTAAGTCCAGAACCTGCATTTCATTAAAGGAAACAGGATCATTCTTAAAGATTGATCTATATGCAGTTCTCTTGGCGAAGATGAGTATTTCTGCCAATCTGGAAGCATCTTTTACTTCGGCAGGTCTGATCATATGTTTCTCCGTTCGTTTCTAACTAATAATTATAAATAAATGAATCCAGATTTTTACGCAAGGATTTCTATTTGAGTTTAATTGGTATTAATGTCTCCATCTGAGCCCAGCCCTGTGCTTTAATAATCTCGGCGGGAGTGATAATGTGCCCCATGATATAATGATTTGGACGCTCGTCCAGAGTAAAGATATCACTATTATTTATATACTCCAATGCTTCCTTATACAGACGGTCATTTGTCTCACCATCACCATCCTTGTATGCATAGGTCAAATAGTAACCGCCATCAAAGTCAACCTGCTCATAACCACCATCGTCCATTCCTTCGGTTAACGCCCACCACCATATAAAGCCTTGTTGCTCGCTGTCATGGAATAAGAAATCTCTGGGCATAAAGCTATCTCTCGGCGAGGGATTGATCGCTGAGAAATAGGCATCAAACTTACCGAGTATACCATTGGGGGAAAAATCAATATTCTTGTCTACGCCTGAGGAAGATGCCTTAAATGATGGTAATGATATAATTCTGAATTCCATATGTAACCCTCCTGAATTTATACAGTATTATACAGTCGTACCAATGAACTAAACTCCACATTCGTCATTAACTACTATAAGTTTCTTAATAACTTTTCGATTTCCTTTTTAAGCGCTTGTTTCATATTATCTAAGTCTTCTTCACTGGGACGATTATTATCACTGTACATTTCCTCGAAGGGCAGCACCCATACAGGTCCCTTTATTGGCGTATCTCCGGTTACTCTGGGAAACAGATGCCAGTGAAGATGGGAATCTCCATTGCCAAGTAACTCATAATTTAATTTCTCGGGTTTGAATACGTGATAGACTGCTTCGGCCACCAGAGACATTTCCTCCAAATATTTTAATTTGAATTCTTTCGGTAAGAAATGCAGCTCAGTACTGTGTTCCTTGCATAAGAATAATGTATAACCTTTAAAATGCTGGTGATCTCCGATTACTACATAACCTGTTTCCAGTTCCTTAACAAAATAAGGATTGGTTCCGGCTTTAATCATTTCAATTCGTTCACATAGGAGACATCCCATGGTAAGCACCTTCTTTCATATATTTTCTAGTGATACTTATTGATTAATAATACAGTACCATATATTCCCTCAAATATCAAGAGGCGGCAAGAACGGTTGTTCTGATATTTCTGTACAATTCATCTCACCTCATAAAGAGAATGTGGGACGCTTACTTAATGATATAAAAATGGCACTTAGCGTTTATGCGCTAAATGCCATAGGTTCCTATACAATCAATGATGCGAAAATACGATTAATTACTTTTCCTTGATCGGTATCAGCAGGTCAAGCTGCAATCCTTCCGGCTCAGTATCCTCTAAAGCTACATGATTGATATAATTCAAATGTTCTTCAAGCGAGTCAAACATATTACTTGGATCCGAACTTCCGTGGTATTCATAGGTTTTACTGGTGTGCACCCATTCAGCCAGGCGTCCCCATTCCTCGAATGCCCCGAAGGGGATCATATACGCAGCATATAGACCGCCTTCAAAATGCTTCCTGACCAGAGGTTCAGGGATCGCCATATCTTCAGGGACCGTTACCCACATTTCGTAGCCGTGATAGTCTGTTTCATCAACCGGATTAGGGGAGTTAAACCCATAATGACGCAGATCCGGCTTTATGTGTACCAGATCTTTATCGCGTACAAATTTGTCAATCACCTGATTAACATGCATCTCAGGCTCATCGCCCACATATTGGTATGCGGCAACGACGGCCGGTGGGAGATATACGATTCGTACATCTCTGTCCGTTAATTTGTTTAATTGTTCGCTGGCCTTGTTTAAATCTTCCATTGTGTTATCCTCCTTAAAATTAATTTTTGTTAAAGAAAGAGGATCAATTATGGAAAGCATGGTTGCATCATTAAGCAAATCGGATCTCAGGCTGATCCCTGCCTTTGAGCGCAGTTCGTCAACAAATCTGGTGAGAATATTTCTGATTGTCGACAGGGAATCAATTTCTGCATTTAACTCATTGATATTTGCAAGGAATACATCAATGGCATTTAAAGCGTCATTATCAGTGAGCAGTACGGCAATTTGCTTTAAGGGTATGCGCAGCTTACGCAGGACTATGATCTGCCTTAGGCGAAGACAGGAACCTTCACAGTATACCCGGTAAGAATAACCTTCCATCCGCCGACTTTTTAATAATCCAATTTGTTCATAGTAACGAAGCATTCTTGTGGAAACACCAAACATTTTTGTGACTTGAGTTATTGTTTTCAGTTCTTCCATAATTACCTCCTTCTTTCGTAAGGATTATAAAGTACGACACGACGTCAAAGTCAAGGCTTTTTGCGGGTTTTGATTTTAAATATAAAAATATAGTTATAAATGAAAAAGCCCAAGGCTAAAAGTATCCGAACAACCAGGCTGTCAATCAGGATAAAAGATATTGCGATCATCGCTCCTGCAAATACTTGTATGGTTAATTTCTGCTTTAATGGCATCGATTTTGTCTGCATATATTCTGCAAGATATCTTTGATATAGGGCGGTTCCGCTAAACCATTTGCTCAGTTTTTCTGAACTCTTGGTAAAACAATAGAAGGCTAACAGCAAAAATGGGGTAGTGGGTAAAACCGGCAGTACAGTACCTAATGTTCCGAGGGCTAACGCAACGGCGCCTGCCAGGATAAATAGAGCCTTTTTCAATAGCTTCATGTCCTCCTGTATTTGTTTTCCGTTATGACGGATTATCTGAAAATGTCAAAGTAACAGCCTGAACGAAATCCATCCCCTCAAATCTTGACGGATCAAAAAAGTCCTGGGGGGAATAATTCTTCATACTGGTACCGCTGTCATGTACCATAATTGCAACTGGTATCTGCTCATTAAGTTCGATTTTCCGGAATTCTTCTAAAAAACATTTGCAGAAACCATAGTCTTAGTATCAAGTGTAATCGGTTCTGTTTTGTCAGCACATGCAGTGAAGGTCAGCATTATAATAAAAACGAAGCTGATGGAAATCAATTTTTTCAAAGCAGTTACCTCCGATCTAATGTTCCATTTAATTTATTTTTTATATGTAAACTCAGTCCTTCATAATCTAAGCTGATTAAAAACTTTCCTGGCCGTAAAGCATTGTCATTTAACGTAGTTATCGTAAAATTTTACAATGCTGTCCATGAGCTCCTGATCAAGGTCAAACAATTGTTTTTTATCAAGATGACTGTCTAAATAAGCCGCTTTTAATTCGGCTGTAAGTTCTCCGTCCAGGGAATTGACATAGTCGTCAAATCCTTTATTGAACTCATCTTTATACTCACGTGATGCATCAGAATAATAGACATAGTTATGTCCTCTATTGTCATACTTCACAAAATTAAATCGTGGATTGTCCTTATAAAGGTCATAAAATATATCATAACTCATTTTTTGTGAAATCATTTCATCATCCGTACTATGAATGATCATTACTCCTGCATCTGAATTTTCAAAACCATCAATACAGTTGTAAGAGGAATATTTTCCGAGCTTGATTCGTTCGTATAATGAAATGTACGGCAAAAGAGCAGCAATCCCGTCACCGGCAATTCTTTTTCCTTCTTCCTCAATAATATCCATAGACCTGTTAAAGCCTGCCGCTATTACAACTGCTTTTACCTCAGGATGAAGGTTTAAAACACTTCCGGCAGAATATCCGCCCCAGCTATGTCCAAAGAGTACGATGGGCAGGCCGTCAAAGTCAGAGGTTTGCTGCACAAACTGAATTGCATAATTCAGGTCTGTTAAGCCTTGCGGTATTCCTCTTACGGAGCTTCCCTCACTTTCATCATTTCCTGTTGCATCATAGGCAAAAACAACATATCCGTTAGCAGCGAAGAAATCTGCCACATCCATATAGGAGTTATGTCCCCCACCGCCAAGACCGTGGGCAATAATCACAACACCCTTGATATTTTCAAGAGTTCTGTAATATTTATAACCAACTAAGGTCTGCCCCTGATTTGAAGCAAAAGTATATCTATGTAAGTTTAGCCCTTCAAATTCATCGATGCTTCGCGCCATAGGTGCATATGTCTCATAGCGGTCACCGAAATTATCCTCGTAAATCATAGCTGCAAGACCAAAGGGTATGATCAATAGCAGCAGAATTAAAACAATACCAAGAATAATGATGATTTTACGCCTCTTAGTTTTCATTCAATGCCTCTCCTTCACGTGTTGAATTTTTCATCATACAATAGATCAATCTTAGCGGGTTCCTGGAACAGGAAATATCATAAGAGATAGGAATAGTCAATATAATACTGCCGTTATTTCGTGGATGGGCATATATAATTTAAAGCTATGGAATCCCCCTTCCCCGGATTTGGTAATATGTTCTTCGAGCCACTGATGTTCCCCATAGTTATACTGTTGATTTTGCATTAACCAGCAATGCAGCGATTTCCATACGCTGTCAAGATTCGAATCAGGACCATAGCTTGCTTCAGCCGTTGCATATAATCCGCCCTCGTAATCTTTTATGTTTATCTTCCTGTTTTGCATTTCTGATATTACACTATCGTCCGGATCGGTGAGCATAGCCCACGCTTCATATCCAAATTCAAATTCATTAAAAGGAAGAGGTTTTATAAATCCGAAATATCTTGTATTCGGAGGTAAATGCAGATTATTATCAATCATAAAATCCGCAAGTTTTAATGTTGCAGGGAATTTTTTTGCAGATCCGAACTGTTTTTGGTATTCATATGACATTTGCCATCGGACCAGATTTCCCCATGCCTTTGAAATCAGCTTATCCTGTTCTTGCTTGCTACTCTTTAAGGGTACATTGTCATCGTAGGAGTGGCAGGAAGCAACTTGCATCGGAGGTAATGTCTCGATTGACACTGAAATTGGTATCAATTCTTCAAAAAAACTATCTGATGAAGTAAAAGGTTTATATAGATCATCCAGCATCCCGGTTCCCCGGTATTTCAGCGGTGAAATACCGAAATATCCGGTAAATGCCCGATTAAATGTCTGCTGGGAGCTAAAGTTATAATCCAGCGCTATGTCAATAATTGATTTTTGGGTTTTTATCAGTTCTTCTGCTGCGCATGACAAAGTACGTTTTCTAATATAAGTGGTAATAGATTCGCCGACAATATTCATAAATATACGATGAAAATGAGGATAGGAATAGTATGTATTTTCAAGAACATTCTCAATTGATAATTTTTGAGTCAAATTAGCTTCTATATATGCAATGCATTGTTTGATTTTATTTATATAATCATCTTTCATGCTGTTCACTCCCTTCTTTTTGTAATTTGATTATAATCTTTGCCATAAAAAAATCTTTGCTTCATCTATCATTAATATGAAAAAAGGTCCATTTTATCAGAAGAACCTTTTCCTAAATTACCACACCGCTTTTCAAGATCCCTACATAACGATCTTTATCAAAAATTCTATGGGTCAGGAAATGTCCATTCAGAAGGATCCCAAATGTCCCATATACAAATGGGGCATTCTGTGCTTTCTCTGCGCTGTCAATCTCAACAAAAGCGATATTCAGAGCACATTCATCTGCAGCCTCTTCTATACTCTTTAATGCATCTATAATGATAGGGCACTGATTAGAATAGAAAACAGTGATTCCTTTTCCGTATGTTAAAGCTCTGTTTTCCCATCCCGTATTAAAGCAAGGCAGAGAGGCTTCCTCCCGAAACTGTCTTACCAATAATTCATAGTAGGGAGCTGCTTTATCAACCTGTTTAAAACCATGTTTTTTAAAGAATTTTTTATCATTGACCCAAGGTTTGCTGCTGGTAACAATAGCTATTCCATCCGCATTTTTTGAATCGTCAATGCATGCATTTAGCAAAGCATTTCCATAGCCTTGATGTGTATGTAAGCGAGAAATTTGCAGACAATGAATTACCGTATAATTTTTTGCATTAATTGTTCTCCATGCATACTGCCCGGGCACATACTCAATCATGCCAGTATTAACACCATCTTGATTTACGGATATTTTAATTCGAAGACCTTCCGAATATCTTTGTTCATACCATTGTTCTTTTCTTTTTATACCAGCTGCATATTTGGTTTCTTTTGTACAAAACAATCCGGTTGTTCGTATGTTTTCAGGTGTTACTTCAATGATTTTACAGCTCATTATTTCTACGTCTCCTTAATCTTTATAAATCTCTTCATAAAGCCAAACAGTGTCATAAAATATATCCTTGATTAATGAGAAGCTTTTGTGCAGTACTAATTGAATCATCTCCAGATGCATTTTTAATAGGAGCAAATTCATTTTCTCTGATAACTTCAAAAGGAAGGCAATTATCGAAAAGATGAACCATATCTAATACAAGTTCTTCAAACTTATATCCGTTAGCTTTCTCTGGCTCTACATATCGCCCATCATCAGTTAAATATGGTATTTTTTTCTTGACAACATGAATAGGTAAATCTAATTTGATTATTTCTTTTAATTTATCTAAACGGAACAGGTAATTTAATATAACACCATATGAATAACTTAACTCGCCATTGTCATTCCTGGCATTAATCATTTCATCAGTCATTTCATAATATTCTACTATAGATGGCTTACCATCTTCTAAGCATAAAACTCCAACACGTTCATGAGGATTAGCTTTTCTAACAACTTTAGCTCCGCTAAATTTATTTGATGCAATCGTTGCTCCAATAAAGACAGGGTCTGCAATTTTTTGAAGAACATTGTCAACAGCAAACACATTAATCCATTCTATTTTTCGATCATGTAAATCATTAAGTAAATTTGCCTTAACCATTGACGAAAACCAACCACCATTACCATTGGGAGAAAGAGAAAGCTGGCTTGGGGTTTCCATTAATAATTTAGCATCATTATCAACCGAAGGTGTCATATCCTGTATATAAAAAGTTATAAATTCTTCCGGATATCCAAAAAAGTCATGTTCTTTCAGAAATGATATCGTCTGTTCGTTATTTTTAATGCTTGTCATAATATATAATGGTATCCAGGTATTTGCCTCTTTTGCTACCTTTAAAATATTTTTCAAAATTACTTCAAATATAAAGATTTCCTTTGAAATACCGATGTTTACTATTCCTTTAGGGCCTTCACAACCCAGACGTGTTCCTTGTCCGCCGGCCAATAGCACTGCTGCTACTTTACTACCTTGAATTGTCTTGATACCAATATCATAGTATAGTTTTTTGTTGAATTCTATTTGTTCAATACTCACACCAGCAAGGGGTTCGTACCGACCGTTTTTTTGCTGTGCATTTTCTTGCGGTATGAGATTAATAAGTCGCCAATCTACTTTTTCAATTTGGGCAGCTAACTTATCCTTATCATCTTGTGATAATTTATCATAATAAGTTAAAATATGTTCCTGCCTATGTTCTTTAAGCAGCAATGATAATTCCTCTCTGTTCATGAATGTCTCCTGTTATGATTTAATAATCAACATAGATTTTTGCAATTCATATATTTTCAGGTGTTCCTCCTGTGATTTTACAATTCATCATCGATATCCTCTTGAATTTATCTTTATTAAATCCCTGTCTGTCAATTTTTGATAACATAATAACATATTAAGCAAAATAAATGAACTTAATTTTCCAGTAACTTGTGTACATCAAACATGACAGTGGATACGCTGCTAAATGTAAATTTGTGTAAAAAATTAATCAGCATTTTTCTGTCAATAAATTTTCAACATTAACATGACAAGTAAACTTATCGAAATGACAAGTATACTTGACAGAAGAGTAATTGTATGATAAATTATTTATATTGGAGGTGATAGATTGAATGAAGATATTCAATTAAAGAACCGATTAAAAGTAGCGCGGGCTGAGAAAAACTTATCACAAGAACAACTCGCTGTTCTTGCGGGAGTGACCCGGCAAACAATAAGTTCCATTGAAACTGGCCAGTATTGTCCTACAGCAAAATTAGCATTAATACTTTCAATTAAACTTGATAAGAAATTTGAGGACTTATTTTATTTTGAGGAGGTTAAAGATGAAGAATAATAAAATAACTGCTAAAGATGAAAGGTAAGCGGTAAATCATACGTACCGGCAACCAAAAAACAAAGCCGCCAGATGATGGCGGCGTAGAATTTATGGTTTTTGTTTTTTACATGATACAGGAAGCTCTTCTGACCACGGAAGCAGATCAT
>JAEYGZ010000040.1 GCA_023409535.1 Bacillota bacterium | reverse complement strand
TAAAATCACAATCCGAAATTGTTATTCCAGAAGAATAGAGGTTATGAGTATAACAGGACACTACAAATTTCTGCTTATCTGTGTGATGTAATAACTTTGAATTCATCATACCACTCATACCACGTTTCCCCAGTAAGAAAGACATACCTTCCACTTGGCGGAAGATATGTCTTTCTTTGAAGTAATAATGGAAAAAGATTTTTGTAGTTAATCCATCATAGACAGCGATTGCTTTTTACTTGAATACCATGTTGTTATGAAATCATTTATCTCATTTGCGGGCATTACCAAAGAATATCTGAAATTATCAAAGATATCACGGCCACCGCCTAAAACAATCCCCGCTATTTCTAATTGCTTATTTAATAAAACACTTCCACTACTACCGAAATTATCATAGGCGGATGTTCTGATTACTAATCGCTGATTCTCTCCGTTTGCATCGCCAAATTTGACTGGTTTTTTTGAAATAATCGTACCATAAGTGATTTCATTTCTTCCTTCATTCAATGGACTGCTAATAATCGCAACTTGATCTTTAAAAGCCGGGGTGTTTGAGGCAATATTTAATATTCCAAAAGAATCACTGCAACTAAATTTAAGGATAGCAAGATCATACTCCTCATCAGAATAAACCACTTCTGCTATAGGTAAAGTCTTATAATAGTCTCTTAACCCTATATGTTGTTCTTGCTGTGCAATGCGTTCATTATATGTTAAATCATCATAAGAGAGAACATATAAGTGTGTTGGATTGTTGTCTACGGCGTGCAGAGCCGTAAGTGCATAATATACTCCATCGGCCTCAGAAAAAACCACGCCACCAAATCCAGTGCCATAGCTAAATGATTCGTCGTTTCCTGATATTGTTGCAGTTTCACTAACAATATACAAAGTTGAGGATTTCACCTCATGATTAATTATTTCTTGGAAATCTACATTCTTTCTGGTACGGCATATGTAATCATAAAAAAAAGAACTTCCTATAATGGAGATACATACAACAGCACTAATTACAATGCTTACAATGCTTATTGTCTTTTTGCTTTTCCTTGATAATCTTTTTTCCACAGCTACTTTCGCTCCCTCCTTGCATTGCATATTATCCTCATTATATAAATTGATCAGCAGCTTGCCTTTTGCCAGGTATTAAGCGGTTTTGAGGTTATAATACCATGTTTTCTGAAATTAAGAAAGACATATCTTCCCCTTGGCGGAAAATATGTCTTTTTTTGCGGAAGAAGCAGGATTCGAACCCACATGCCCTTGGGCAGCTGCATTTTGAGCTATTATTATGGCGAACCAATCCCAACCTGCTGTGAATTTCAGATATTCGCAGCAGGTTGTTTGCCGGGCTTAAAAAACTTAAGCCTTAATGCATTGGATACCACACATACCGAACTCATGCTCATGGCTGCTGCTCCGAACATCGGATTTAGCTTCCAGCCAAGCAATGCATAAAAGGCTCCGGCTGCCAGCGGAATTCCGATAATATTATAAAAGAATGCCCAAAACAGGTTCTGCTTGATGTTTCGTATGGTAGCCTTACTCAATTGTATGGCGGTTACCGCATCCAGCAAATCGCTCTTCATGAGTACAACGTCTGCCGACTCAATGGCTATGTCTGTTCCTGCCCCTATCGCAATTCCGACATCCGCCCTGACCAATGCCGGAGCATCATTGATACCGTCACCAATCATCGCAACCTTTCTTCCTGTTTCCTGAATTCTTCGAACCTCACTCTCTTTATCCTGCGGTAAAACCTCCGCTATGACTCTGTCGATATTAAGCTGTCTTCGGATGGCTTCCGCGGTTCTTTTGTTATCACCTGTCAGCATTACAACATCGATTCCCATTTTCTTAAAGCGCAAGGTTGCCTCCCGGCTGGTAGGCTTAACAACATCAGCCACCGCAATGACTCCTAAAAGCTTCTGAGAATCCGCAAAATATAAAGGTGTTTTCCCGTCTTCCGCAAAAGTATCAGAGGTCTGGGTCAGAGTGCTTACATCGATATTTCTTTCCTTCATCAGGGCAAGATTACCGGCAATATATTCAATGCCCTCTATGACGGCGACAATACCTCTTCCGGAAATAGCGGTAAATTCTTCGACATTTCTGAAGGTAATACCTTCCTTATTCGCTTCCTCGACGATTGCGTCAGCCAGCGGATGCTCGGAAGGTTTTTCAATGGATGCTGCGATTTCCAGAAGCATCTGTCTTGTTACACCATTTGCGGTAACCAGGTCCGTCACTCTGGGCTTTCCTTCCGTAATCGTACCGGTTTTATCAAGAACCACCGTATTAATGGTATGCGCAGTCTCCAAAGCCTCTGCAGATTTAATTAAGATACCGTTGGATGCACCCCTGCCGGTTCCCACCATAATGGCAACAGGGGTTGCCAGGCCAAGGGCACACGGACAGGATATTACCAAGATGGCAATGCCGATTGACAGGGCAAATTCAAAGGATTGCCCCACCAGAAGCCATATAACCACTGCGGCAATGGCAATCAATATTACCACAGGTACAAAAATTCCGCTGATCTTATCGGCAAGCTTGGCTATGGGCGCCTTGGAGGAGCTGGCTTCCTCCACCAGTTCTATGATCTTGGCAAGGGTCGTGTCATTCCCCACCTTCTGTGCTTTAAACTTGAAAAAGCCTGATTTGTTAATGGATGCGGCGATTACCTGGTCTCCAACCTGCTTTTCCACAGGAATGCTTTCTCCTGTCAGCGCAGCCTGATCCACTGCCGAACTACCTTCCACAATGATACCGTCAACCGGAATACTCTGCCCCGGCCTTACCAGTACCAGATCATCAATTACCACATCCTCTACCGGAATTTCTGCTTCCTGCCCATTCCTGATAACAAATGCAGTCTTCGGCGCCAGATCCATCAATTTTCTGATGGCTTCCGAAGTCTTTCCCTTGGAGCGTGTTTCAAGAAATTTTCCAAGTGTAATCAAGGCCAGAATTGTTCCTGCAGATTCAAAATAAAGATCCATCAGGTAATGGTCCACTGTGTGCATATCTCCATGCCCCAAGCCATAACCAATTTTAAATATGGCAAATACTCCATACGCTATGGCTGCGGTGGAGCCTATGGCAATGAGTGAATCCATATTGGGCGACCTTTTCACAAGGGTTTTAAATCCCACCTGAAAATACTTGCGATTGACATATACGATGGGCAGGAGCAATAAAAGCTGTGTAAAAGCAAATGTAATACCATTTTCGGGACCGTGAAATGCCGCCTTTATAAATCCCGGCACAGGAAGACCGATCCATTCCTTCAGCATATGATGCATGGCAAGATACATCAAAGGAAACCAAAATACAAAGGATATCACTAATCTGTATTTCATTTCTTTCATCTCGTTTTCCATGGGATTAACAGCTTTTTCAGCTTTTGCCCTGGCAATTGCACCTCTTACAAACAAGGTAGCGCCATATCCTGCTTCAGCAACCGCCTGTATAATCTTTGCATTGTCGGTTATCGTATCATCATATTCGACTGCCATGCTGTTGGTCAGGAGATTGACATTGACAACCTGCACACCGTTAACCTTTTTTACCCCTTTCTCGACTCTCGCCGAGCAGGCGGAACAGGTCATACCGGTTACATTAAATTTTTGATTCATAACTTCCACCTCTCTATATACTACACCCCCGTGGGGTATCTATAAATAGGTTACTCCATTTTTACCGCTTTGTCAATAGACGATCCCTTCACAACCAGTAATTTGTATGCTATACTGCTACTAACCTATGGAAAGGATGTGATTTTATGAAAAGCATTGTGCGATTTTTGAAGGTGGTTTTTAAATAAATGCCTGCATTTGCTTCACTTCTCATAGTGTCAAACGTGGGCAGCATGAAAAGGAGAAGAAATGAATAAGTTGCGAACTATCAAATTTGACAAAGTTGTGATTGATTGTCTTGATCCCGCATCCCTTTCCGATTTCTATATCAAATTACTGGGATGGAAAAAAGGATATGACAAGGAGGATTTCATTATTATTGGCTCTGAAACCTGTAATGTTGATATCGGTTTTCAAAAAAATCCGGATTATATCCAGCCAAAGTGGCCCGAAAGCGGAAAGGAACAGCAGCAAATGCTGCATCTTGATTTCGCCGTCGCAAACGAGGAGCATCAGGAATGGGTACAGTACGCCATATCCTGCGGTGCAAAAGCAGCAGAACAGCAATACTCAGATCTATGGACAGTGATGATTGATCCGGAGGGACATCCTTTCTGCATTGATACAATGTAATTGTTTATAAATTTAGAAATCCCACCCTTGTAACTTTCCAACGTTTGAAGGGTGGGATTTTCTATTCTGGTATGATCTCCGCGATCTATCTTCCATGCTTATTGCTTTTACCGCTTATGCGTTCCTTTAATACCGCTACTCTTCGCCAGAGCTCATACATAAGGAAAACAGCCAGATAGGATAGAACCACCACCAGCAGAAATTTTATGAATATAGGTAGTTTAAGCTTGATAAACAGCCAAGTAAAAAAAGTGACCGGTAAAAAGTGAAAAATATAAACCATAAAAGAGGCTCCGTTTAAATATCTGACTGCCTTGCTGTTCTTATTAAGATAAACTCTTCCGCCGTTAATCAGGAAGATGATAGCGGAGCATTCATAGATTCCTTTGGCAAGCACCCATAACAGGGTCAGGTATACTTCATCAGAGTCCATCACCTGCCACCGGACATTCACATAAAACAGCACAGCCAGTGACAGCATGCCGCACAGGATTGAGAGCTTGAAGTACTCCCTTAATTTATTCCGGATGCGTTCCTCCGCTGCAAACAGATAGCCAAATATAAATATACTCAGATAGACCGCGTCGTTTGCCCAATCAAAAACCAATGTCTGATCCCCGTGGAAAAAGGGCCGCAATAATAATTCAAGAAGAAGGATCGCTCCTAGGGGCAGCAGCATATGGTGTCCCTTCGATAAAAAGCTGCCGATACGCCTGATATGGCTTTCCTTCCTTACCCATCGATTAAAAATCGGTACGCACAGCACGGAAAAGATAAACAGGTAAAATAAAAACCATAGGTGCCCATACCCATGATAATAAATGATCCCATCCCCGAAAAACTGCGGTATAAAGCTGAGAAATCCGCCGGAAAATCCCTCGTAAAGGGCCTGCAGGTACGCTACTACCGGACAGAGAAGGAGAAATCCCAGCAGGAACGGGAGCATCAGCTTCCTTGCCCGCTCCCTGACATACGCACCGCTACCCCTTTTTTGGAAGGAATAATAGGAGGCAATTCCCGAAGCGAAAAACAGTAAGCTCATGAAAAAGTCTCCCAGAGGTACCACAACGGCAAGGAACGGCAAGGCTGCAAGGCCCGATACCGGCGCCTTGATATAGACGGTGCCAAACCTCAGATAAGTCAATGCAGCGTGGTAAGGAATCAGGGATAAAACCACCAGCACCCGCAACCAATCAACATAATAGAGTCGTTTCGTTTCCATAGAAATATTCTGCTCCCTTCTCAAATCAATTTATCACTATGTGTTCCTATCCTATTATTGCTCCCCAATCGGCCATCCTTCTTTCCTTCAATATTCTTCATCAGCAGCACCAAACTCATGATTGCCAGAAGGTTAAACACAGGAAAAACAATCATTTCAACCGGATTCATTGTAACATTATGTAAAGCCATATTAATAATCATCGCAGAAATAGCTGTCAGCATGGTAATCCCTTTTACAATAATAACGGAAGACAACAGGTACCCAAAGGGTCTGCGCCGTAGGAGCAATATTCCGGATAAAAAGGCGGCAGGAACAACAAAGCCAAGATCCATGCCCTGGATCACAAGCGTTGTATAGTGCTCCAACCCCACAGGTACCGCTCCTTCAAAAACAGATGGTGCAATTTTGCCTAACCATAACATACAAATGGCACAGGCAATAAAGATCTGAAAACCGCCTAAAAGCCTGACCGGCAGTTTCTGCTTGAAATGCCTGCCGATTTTTTCTATATCAAAGGAGAGCATTGACAGAACGAATGCATATAAGCTTAAGGACATTAAAATTACATAGATTATGAAAAACCTGTTATACATCCATAAAAACACATAAGACATATAGGTATATAGAAAATATCCTAAGGTTCCGGTTAACAGAATTCTTGCTCTGAATGAATTTTTATTTGCAAAATACAGTGAGATGAAAAGCACCGGAATACCTAGGATCAAGGTTACGAAGTCTGAGGCAATCCCCTGTGAGGCAACGGACACCGAATCATTTTGATATAACCCTATCCCATATAGTTGAACGGTCTCACCGTTAATTGACAGGAATTCATGCAGTCCGCCGCCCCCGTTGGAGAATAACCCGGCAAGGCAAGAGATGACTGCTAATACAGCGATACAAACAACAAGAAAACTAACTGATCTTTTAAATTTCCACATTAACTTACTCCCCTTTTTTCATTTCTTTCTGTAAGTTGTATTGCTGTCTAATCATTCCTATTTCCGTTTCTGCTTTCCCTTTCGGATAGATTATAAAATATTTTCTGCAGTACTGTTCTGGCACTTGCCAAATCGTTCTGATCAATATCCCGAAAGATATCCTCCGTAAATTCAATTGCCCTTGGCTGTGTCTTTTCCCAGAACATATTACTTTGCTCTGTCATTTTCAGTCTGGTCACCCTACTATCCTTTTTATCTTTCTCCAAAGAAACCAAACCCTTCTCCTGAAGCTTCAATGCAACCTGCTTCACATTTTGATGAGAACTTCCCGATTCTCTTGCTGCTTCTTTCATTGTCGGAGGCTCCTCAAATAGGCTGTCAATAATTATTGACAAAAACCATTGCTTCGTCGTAATCCCAAATTCTTTCAGCTCCCGCTCAAGAAGGGTATCCATTCTGTTAGCAACCGTAAACAGTGCACCAAAAATATATTGCTTGTCTTCCATCTGTTCTGCTTTAATCAAAAAACCACTCCTATACTCTTGCATTTAGGTAATATATTACCTTTGTATATAATATATTATCTTTTTTAATGTTTGTCAAATAAAAAGTTACCGCAAAACATTACGGCTATGATCAATATTTCAAAGCGGTTATAAACCAACGAGGCTCCTCCGCACGTAAACCGGCAAGCACTTCTGCCACAGGCGTGCTCCAGCTTATTTGCCCTCCGCCCTTAATTCGGTACTAACAGAATAGTTCGAAACATATTTTATAGAAAAACGATGAGAGGGAGGTTAGGACGTTGATCCATGTTAAAGTAAGCTTACAACCCTTAATAAACAATATAAATTTACCCACAGTCTTAAAAACAACAATACTTCCGGGGGACAGAACAGAAAGATTATTTATTGCAACCCAGATCGGAGAGATCTTTTACATAGGAGATGGAAGGTTAGAGACTTTTTTGGATATCCGCCCGCGAATTCTGGCAATCGGTACCTCTTCCGGCGGATATGACGAACGGGGATTGCTGGGACTGGCGTTCCATCCCGAATTTTATACTAACGGACTGTTTTATCTTCACTATTCCGTTGCCGGAACACAAGGCCCGGGTATTCTTCCTGTACCCATTGCGCCTGATCCATGCGACCCTGCAACACTAAACAGGCAATGGACAAACAGAGAAACTCAATATGACCATATTGATACCGTGGAAGAATGGATTGTAACATCAGATTTGCAGCCTCATAAGCGACGTACCTTATTGAATTTGAGAAGACCATTTCTAAATCATAATGGTGTCAACAGCCTAAACTCTTCACCCGAAACAGGGAAGCTTGTATTAACCACCGGAGACGGCGGATCAGGCTACGATCCGTTTAATTTAAGCCAGAACGATATGGAAATCGCCGGTAAAATCATTGAAATTGATGTTACTGTAAATACATTTAATGATAATCCCCCCGTTGTTACACGTTTTAACGAGCTTCCCGCATCTGTCCAGGAAACGCTTACGGTGATTGCCAAAGGAGTGCGTAATATATCGGGTATTTCGTTTCAAAGGTTTTATGACCGGTATATCAAATACATCGGGAATGTCGGACAGCATCTGGTAGAGTCGGTTTTTTCATTCGTTGATTATAAGCCGGTGCCGGTTACTCAGCTTGTCAGGGCTTCCTCCATGCAAACTGAGCCTGATCAGGAGGGTTTTGTTAATTTTGGCTGGCGGCCGTGGGAGGGAGCCTTGCCTGCTTCGATTGTCAGAAGCTGCGCTGCTAATCAGACTTTGAATGAGAAAATCATTGCACATTACGAGGAGGCAATAACAACTTCGGTACTGCGTCTTGAGCCTCTGATCAGTTATTTTCATGAAGATCCCCGCCCCGATAAATTTGGAGGAACTGCAATTACAGGCGTACAGCCATATATGGGATATGGAATCCCCGGCTTAACCGGAAATGTCGTATTTACTGATTTGGCCCGGAATGAAGGTACTGCACCGCCTGTCAGAGGAGTTTTAGCTTATACCGGAATAAGAACCGATTGTAAGCTGAATGATTATCATATCATTGAAACCGATTATGATTTTGGGACTGCATCTTCCTATTATGTCAGCCTGGGAACGAATCTGGACCAAACCAGATTGTATTTGGGGGTCTATGGCTCTATGAGAGTGGCTGATCGTAACCAGGGGACTATTTTTGAAATTGTTCCTTGATTTTTTCAGTAGAGGTATTCTATGGTCAAACACATCAGTAATCTGGTATTCGAAGGAGGAGGGGTATTGGGAATTGCCTACTTAGGCGTTCTTGATTATCTATCCCGGAATGACCTTATGAATAATATTATGAGGACTGCCGGTGCGTCTGCCGGAGCCATTGCAGCCTGTATAACCAGTTTCAGGCTTCCTTTTGAGGAGGTAAAATCTATTGCAGAATCCCTTAATTACCGTAAGATACCTGACCGAAACGGAATCGTCGGTGCAGGTATCCTTCCGGAGGATAATGCAAGCATTGGCGAACTGTCTCTTGATGATCTTATCTGCTTGTACAGGCTTATCTCACGATATGGCTGGTATTCCTCTGAATATTTCTATCAATGGATACGTAAGGTAATTGCGGACCAGTTTACCAATGAAAAACAGCCTCCTTATACCTTCGAGGATTTTCAAAACAGTTCCCTGCACAAAGACAACCGCTCTTTTCTTGCGCTGTTTCTTACTGGAACGAATCTGACTGCCGGCACCAGCCAGGTATTTTCCTTTGACACCACTCCTGCGATGGAGGTAGCAGAAGCCGTCAGAATATCTATGTCCATCCCGCTGTTCTTTGAAGCAATAACGATAAAACAGTATGATATCACAGGGAACAGGCAAAATAACTTTTATTGTGATGGCGGTGTATTGAATAATTATCCCATAAGGCTCTTTGATTCCGGAGCGTTTCATTCCGATCCGGTCCGCGGTGCGAATATGGAAACGCTTGGTGTACGCTTCATGAGCAGAAAACAGACTTTTCGCATCAACAATCTTCTTGATTACATATGGAGCCTGGTGCACACTTCCGGCCGTGTGCAGCAAGAGGAATATTACAGCAGTCCCATGGACAGAATCAGATCGGTCAATATTGACTCTCTTGATCTGTCACCTGTCGATTTTAATGTCAGTCCAAACGATGAAACCTATCAGAAGCTGTATTACCAGGGTTATTCCGCTGCCCAGGCATATTTTATGAATTAGCGATAGAATTACCGGCGCTCTTCCATCATTTTGCGGGCTGCAGCAGCTTTATTACCGTATCAGAATTTCCGATGGCTATGTTATCGTACAAAGAAACAAGGGCAGCATCTGTCTGAGATGCCGCCCTTGTTTCTCTTCTGCCAGGTTTTGATCTTTATAATTTTTTTAAAGTTCTATTGACAAAGTGCATCTTGCCCGCCTATAATGTACTTGTTCAATAAGTACATTATAGTACAAAGGAGTGGTTGTGTGGAAATCATCATCAGCAGTAATACGAGCAAGCCGATCTATGAACAAATCACCTCACAGATGAAAGCGATGATTATGAGCGGAGAATTACAGACAGGAGACTCAATTCCATCCATGCGGGCATTGGCCAAATCTATCCATGTGAGTGTCATCACCGTACAAAAGGCTTACGAAGATTTGCAGCGGGATGGTTTCATTGAAACGACTGTAGGACGAGGCAGTTTTGTATCGGCACAGAATAAAGACTTTTTACAGGAAGAGCATCAGCGGAAAGCAGAAGAATATTTGCAGGAGGCAGCAGAGATTGCACGCACCGGCAATATACCGCTCAGTAAGCTGGTTGAGCTTTTGACTATGTTTTACCAGGAGGAGGAATAACTGACTATGGAAACTATTTTACAGGTGGAGAACCTGACGAAGCAATATCCTGATTTCAAGCTGGATCATGTTTCATTTACTATTCCCGGCGGTACGATCATGGGACTGGTCGGTGAGAATGGGGCCGGAAAAAGTACCACAATTAATGCCATTCTTGATCTCATTCTAAGAGATGAGGGCAGCGTCACTTTCTGGGGGCAGGAGCTCTCTTCAAACCCCAGGTTAATCAAAGAAGACATAGGAGTGGTGTTTGACGATATCAACTTCTATGAAACCCTTACACCGGCCAAGGTCGGTAAGATTTCGGCGGCGGCCTACCATCAATGGGACGAAGCTGTATACGCAGATTATTTAAAGAAGTTCCAGCTCCCGCTTAACAAAGAAATCAAAACTTTATCCAAGGGCATGAAGATGAAGCTCTGTATCGCTGCCGCCCTCTCCCACAAACCAAAGCTGTTGATCCTGGATGAAGCCACCAGCGGACTTGATCCGATTATGCGTGACGATATTCTGGATGTTTTTCTGGATTTTGTCCAGGACGAAAACCACTCTATCCTCATATCTTCCCACATTACAACAGACCTGGAGAAGGTAGCCGATTACATCACCTTCATTCATGAGGGAAAGGTTCTGTTCTGCAAGCCAAAGGACGAGCTCCGTTACAATTACGGTATCCTGCGCTGCGGAGCGGCGCTGTTTGATACAATAGACAAATCAGAGATGCTTGCCTGCCGCAAGCAGGATTATCAGTGGGATGTACTGGTTGCCGATAAGGAACAGGCCCGGCGCAAGCATAAGACGGCGGTAGTGGATGACGCTACTATTGATGATATTCTTCTTCTTTATGTAAAGGGGGAACAGGTAAAATGAAAAGTTTAATCTTAAAAGATCTGTATAACATTGGGCATAACGCGAAATCCATGTTATTTATGCTGCTGGTTTTCGCTTTCCTCTTTATTCCATACAGCGGTCCGGAAGCCTATATTATCACCAGCGGTGTCCTTTGCAGCATGATGGTTATTACAACCTTCAGCTTTGACGACCATTCCAAGTGGATGAAATACGCTATGATCACCCCGATTTCCAAAAAAAACCTGGTGGCCGGCAAATTCATCGTTCTGCTGATATTCTCTGCAATTGGTGCTTTCTCCGGTCTGGTGATTGGTTTCATTGGCGGTCTCCTGATTCATAAAATTGATTTAAGTAATATAGCCAGCCCCCTCGCTTTGCTGTTTGTTGCTTTGGTGAGTTTGGTGATTGCGGAAATCTTTGGTAGTATATCCATCCCCCTTCTATTCAAGTTCGGTGCAGAAAAGGCCCGCATCCTTTCCCTGGTTTCCTTTATCGTTCCCGCTGTCGTTTGCTTTGGTACCTATGAGCTTCTGCGATTCTTTGGTATTACTTTTACCGATTTAATTATATTTATCCTGCTGTGCTGCTCTCCGGTGATAGCACTTGTCTGGAACCTGATTATGTACAAAATCAGCTATGTGATCTTCTCAAAGAAGGAGCTTTTATATTAAGCGGTTGAGTATCGGATCAATACGGTGACAGTGTCAAGCATCTGAGGTATCAGATTAAGTACACTGCGTCCTTACATAGAAGCAAGGGCAGGCATCCTTGTAAGATGCTGCCCTCTGCCTCTTGACAGCTATTTGCTGATTACGTTATCCTCCCCAACGGTACGGGTTACATCCACGCCGTAGGTTGCCATGGCATCCGCCGGGCTGGTTCCGGATACGACGGCTTCCACCATGGTCTGGATATGAGCGGAAACAGCCGAATATTTGCTGTCCTTGGGTCTGAAGGAGGCACCCTTTAAATATTCGGTTGCTGTCTGGATAAAAGGCATGGAGGAATATTTTGTATCATCCGCAATGTCAGTCCTTGTTCCGATACTGCCCATAGCCACAACAGCATCCACGTATTGTTCCGGATCCATTAAGTGTTTGATAAACTCCATTGTAATATCTTTATTATCGGATTTAGACGGAATTGACCATGCCCAGCCTCCTGCCAGTGTAATGATGCCTGTACCGCCACCATATTGGGTAGGCATTGGTGCAAATCCTAAAACCCTGCTGTATTCCGGCCAGGTAGATGCTCCTGTATCCAGATAATTGCCGGTGATCCAGATTCCGTCAAGGGATATGACAAGCTTGCCCTGGGGTAAATATTCCCTGGCAGAAGTATTACTGGCCTGACCGTTTAATACCTTGGATAGCGGCGGTCCGAAGTTATTCTTATAAATATTGTCCAGGAAGGTTAAGGAATCCAGAATACCCTGGCTGGATATAATCCATTTGCCGGTAGCTTCCTCCTGTAATCTTTCACCGGTTCCGTAAAGAAGCATTTCATAGGTCTGCATGGAGGTCGCTTCGCCGGTTGCAACAGCGCTGTTACACCAGAAGGGCACAACGTCCGGAACCATTTCCTTAATCGTCTGACAGGCAAAAAGAATGTCATTCCAGTTCTTCGGTTCCCAAATTTCTTGCATACCGGCTTGTTTAAAGATTTCCTTGTTATACCACAAGCCGCGGGTGTCCGTATTGTATGGCACACCGTACACCTTATTGTCGGCTGCGGTAACACCCTCCTTTAAAGAGTCATAATAGGAACCGTCCGTCCAATCAGCATACTCTTCCAGATAATCATCCAGTGCAGTCAGATATCCGGCTTCCACGTCTGTCGCAAGCTGGAAGGTATCCTCTGCTACCAAGTCCGGTGCGGTCCTTTCTGACTGCAGGGAAAGGGCAATTTTAGCAAAATAATCGCCTTCGGAAGCAGTGATCGGTGCAATATTTAATTCGCAGCTGTCTTTTTTGTCAAAGCTGTTATAAGCAGTTTGCAGCCATTTCCATAAGATACCGTTTTCGCCTTGGCCGTCATCCCTGAAAGTTACGGTAATTACACTTTTTTCTGCTGTGGCAGCGTCATTACCGGCTTCTTCAAATTGTACAGGCGCAGCTTCAGCAGCGGTTTCTTTTATGTGCGGGGTATTTGTTTCAAAACCTTTGTCAGATCCCCCCTGGCTTCTTCCGCATGCTGTTAATGATAGAAGCATTACAGCTGCCAGCAACAAACGCAATGACTTATTCATTGAAACACTTCTCCTTTTACCGAATAAACCTTGGAAGTTTGCTGATTTCCGTTTAACGGATGGAAGCATAACACCTTTCGCCCGTCGGCGGAAGCTTTCATTTCCGGTCTTGATTTTCTGCATTCCTCGGCAGCATAAGGGCAGCGGGGAGCAAATTTGCAATAGGTGATTGCATATTCTTTGTCCTCCGTATCCGGCATTACCAATTCCTGATTCCACTTTTCACCGATCCTGGGAACTGCATTCATCAGAAGCTCCGTATACGGATGTGCCGGATTGTCCATGATCTCCTTTGCCTGTCCGTATTCGATCAGGCAGCCTCTATACAAAGTTGCTATATAATCCGATATATAGTAGGCTGTTGAAAGATCATGGGTAACATAGATAAAAGAAACCTGATATTTATCCTTCAGCTCTTTAAACAGATTTACAATATTCATTTTCATAGATGCATCAATGGCAGCAACAGGCTCATCGGCTATAATAAGCTTTGGTCTGGTGATGAGTGCTCTGGCGATGGACACCCGCTGCAGCTCTCCGCCTGAAAACTGGGCGGGGTATTTGCCCTTTACTACCTCCAGTGACATACCCACGCTTTTCAGGGTATCATCCACTAATCTTTCAGCTTCGTTATAGTTTTTTGCAATGTTTAATCGAAGTGCGGTATTAAACAGGTAAGTATCCACTGTTTTACGCATTGAAAAAGCTTCATAGGGATTCTGGAAGATCGGCTGTACGTCCAGCCTGAACTGAAAAGGATCATACCCTTTCGTGTCTTTGTATGATCTGCCCGAAAGCATAATATCACCCTGATCCGGTTTATGCAGACGCAATATCATCTTACAAAGGGTAGATTTGCCGCAGCCGGATTCACCTACAATAGAAAATATCACCGGGTTACCGGCATCGATCTCAATGCTGACATCATCCACAGCCACAAGCTTCTTTTTACTGAGCATTCCGCCGATTTGAAATATTTTACTGACTCTTTGAAGCTCTAACAGTTTTTCAGACATCTTATCCCTCCCCACTGTTCAGTAAATGGCAAGCTGCAAAACGCCCCTGCTCCACCTCACGAAACTTCGGTACCGATACCCTGCAGTCTTGTGTCGCTCTGGGACAGCGAGGGGCAAACCTGCAGCCGGGAGGCGGGTTAGTCAGTGCGGGAGGCCTTCCTGGTATGCCTGTTTTCTGACTCTTATCACCTACCCGGGGAAGTGCGCCTACCAGCATCTGCGTATACGGATGGACCGGCCTTTCAAAGATATCTTCCGTTTTACCGAGCTCAACAATACTTCCGGAATACATAATTCCCATACGTTCTGTGATCTGATAATGTACGCCCATATCGTGACTTACGATCACCATCGTGTTCTTTAACCGCTTTTGAAGACGCAGGAGCATCATAAGTATCCCCCGCTGGACCACAACGTCAAGAGCAGTGGTCGGTTCATCTGCCAGGACAATATTAGGCGACATAAACGTAGCCAGGGCAATAATGACCCGCTGTCTCATCCCTCCAGATAGCTGGAAAGGATAAGCCTTCAGTAAATCCGGGGAGAGACTGAGCTCTTCCAGATAGTCCGCAACCCTCTTTAAGGTTTGTTCTTTTGTTTCCCGCCTTTTCTCCGCTTTCGGAATGGAATCCAGAAACTGATTTTTCAGGGTCACAATGGGATTTAATACACTTTGCGCTGCCTGAGGCACATAAGAAATAGTATTCCACCAGGTCTTTCTGATCTGGCCCGTTTCATAGGAAAAGGCTTTTCCGTCTTTCTCGCCGCTAAGGATAAGCTTCCCCGAATCCACAATCAAAGGAAACTCGATAATATCATACAGGGCTTTTAATAAAGTCGTCTTACCGCAGCCTGATTCTCCGGCGATTCCGAAAATTTCATTGTCAAATATTTCAAAATCCACATCGTTAATCACGTGAACCGGTCCGTCTATTGTTGAATATGAGGTGGACAAATGGTCTATTTTTATCATCTCCTACCTCCCTCTTTTCATTGACAAATAATCATTATAACCTGTGATCAGGAGGAACAGTCCGATAAATAAAACAGCCGTAGCTAAAATCGGAGAGCCGATCCAGAACCACTGTTTCGTAAAGATCGCATTACGGTCTCTTGCCCATTGAATCATATTTCCCAGGGAGATAAGATTTCCGGGTGACAAACCCAGAACAGCGAGACTGGATTCGGAAGCGATTGCGGCAAGTGTCGCATTCATGAAATTAGAAAGGGACCAGGTAAGCGCATAGGGAAGTATCTCTGTTACGATAACCTGAACGGTACCTTCTCCCGAAAACCACGCCGTATGGATAAAATCCCGCTCCCGCATGGAAAGCGCCAGGGAACGGATCTGACGGCTCGGCCAGGCCCAGGCGAATATGGCAAGTACCAGGGCCATGATGAAAACGGTAGATGCTCCTTTCATAAATGAGGTCATCAGTATAAGGATCGGAAGGGAAGGTATGATGATAAAAGTATCTGTTACAACGGTAAGCACCCGATCAAGCCGCCCGCCTGTGAAGCCTGCCAGAAGCCCTACAAACACACCTGCAACCGTACCGATGGTAGCCACGATAAGGCCGATTAAAAGTGAATTATGTATCGCTTCAATCAAAAGCCACAATACATCCTGCCCCATGCTGGTAGTTCCCAGCCAATGTTCCGGTGAAGGTTTTAACTTACTCGGATATGAATTAAAGGTAAAGGGATTGATATGGGGTAAAAAGTATAGGACAAAACCAATAACAATAAAGACTGCCGTCATTATCAGCCCTGCTTTTAACCTGAAATTCGCATTCTTCCAAAATCTCCTCACAATTCCTGCCTCCTGTCTAATTGTATCGAATACGCGGATCGATAAACGGATAGATCAGATCCACAATCAATGTTGCAGTCGATATTGCCACAATTGAAATTGTGATGCAGCCAAGTATCATGTTATAGTCTGACATCAGGATCGCTTTTTGCACCAAAGAACCGACTCCCGGATAACCGAATACAATCTCCGTCATGATAGAACCGCCAAATACGACACCCAGGCTCATTGCCAGCGCTGTAACCTGAGTCAGAATCGAATTTCTGAACACATAGCTTTTACCGATTTTACCCTCAGAGATCCCCCTGTAGCGGGCAAAAAGGACAAAGTCCTCTTCTGAGGTGGTACCTGCAAGGGATTTCATGGATATGATCCACCAGCCGGTACCTACCAGCAGCATGGACAACGCCGGAAGAATAGAGGCTTTAAGAAGCGAAACGAACCAAACCATAAAACTTCCCTGGGTGTTTATGGTAGCCTGAATAGGAAACCATCCCAGAATAAATGCAAATACAATCAGCAGCACCAGTGCAATAATAAAATACGGAACAGGATAAATGCATATGGCTATTCCCTCCAGAATCTTGGAGGAAAGCTTGTTTTTTCTAAATCCGGCAAGAAGGCCTATGATATTGCCGATCATCCAGGCGATAACGGTAGTCGTCAGCGAAAGAAAAAGCGTATATGGCAAATACATACCGATGATCTCACCGACGGGAGTAGGATAACTCATCAGAGACGGGCCGAAATTAAAGTGAAATAATCCTTTCCACAGGAAAGTGCCGTATTGCTCAACCAGTGATCCTTCAAGACCGAACTGAACCCTGAGCTGTGAACGAAGTGCCTCCATTTGTGCAGGATCCATCTGACCGGAACGGGACTGTATCTGGCCGATCATGTTCTCAACAGGATCGGAGGGAAACATACGGGGTATAAAAAATATAAAAGTAATTCCAATCCACACGGTCAATAAATAAGTTAATAACCTCAGACCGAAATATTTGCGAAATTTCAACGGATTCACTCCCAGTATTATATTGGTGCAGTCCTTACGACTACTCGGTTAATAAGTATCTATATCAGATAATAATCAGATGTTATCCGGGTTGATTTATGGATGATATACTTATACTGCTTGCTGCCCGGTGAGTTCCGCCAGGCAGC
This sequence comes from Bacillota bacterium, assembly GCA_023409535.1. GTDB lineage: Bacteria > Bacillota > Clostridia > Lachnospirales > Lachnospiraceae > Mobilitalea. The sequence goes on along the minus strand of JAEYGZ010000040.1, from coordinate 156,526 downwards.
AAACAGTATATCTTTATAACTGGTAGGAAGGATAAATAATTCATACCACTTAACAGCCTGCACCTTTGAGTTAGTTTGTACAGCTTACCGTTTGTACGCTTGGATTTTCGCAGGTACAAACTATCCAGCTAAAAGTGCCTTTTATTTCCAAACCAAGATACAGGTTATTATTTATTTACCGGTGTAATCTCTGTTGTTATATATTTAAAGCAGCTCCACCACCACCAGGGACCGTTATAGGGATTGTCGGCACTTGGGTAGTTCGTCCAGTAAGTGCTGTTTGTCGGAACAAATTTAACTCCGGAATGGAAACCGATAAAAGGAAGCTCTTCAATTGAAATCTTGAAAAATTCCAACCCCAGCTCATAGGATTTGGGATCATCCGGTGAAAGCTTTGCCAGTTCGTGAATGATCTCGGTAGCTTCGGCATTATTCCAACGGCCTGACTGACCGGAACCCTTCTCTCCGATGGGTACGATAAGATCGGCATCCCAGCCATTGATCTGTGAATAAATATCTTTGGTTATGAAACCGGTCGGCCAGTATCCGGCTATATCAAACTGTCCGGTAAAACCATTGGTATCCCAGGTTGCACTGGATTCACTGGCAAGGTTGATTTTGAAGCCGAATTTCGTCAGCTGGTCATAGGCTGCCTGGGTACCACGGCCGGCCTGCGCTTCCGTATCCGCTAAGTAGGTCATATTAAACGTAAATGGCTTACCGTTAAAATACCATCCGTCCTCCTTTTTCTCAAGGCCTGCTTTCATAAACAGCTTTTCTGCTGCCACAGGATCGTATTTCCAGCAGCCTACGCCAAACATATCGATAAGAGCCTCGTGATCTGTGGGGATATCATAGCCTTTATCCCGGAGAACGCCGGCGATTCTTTCTGCATAACCATCGTCGAAAGGCTTCACAGTCGTACCGTCGCCTAAATCAAGTTCGAGGTCATGAAGCCATGGAAGGATAGGCTTCACATACAGCTCCTGAGCGGCACTTGTGTTTGTAAGCATCGGGAACGGTGAAGAACGGCCGACACCGTCGAATATATTCTGTGATATCTCATCAAAATTCATTGCAAGTGCAATACCCCAACGAAAATCCTTGTTGTCATAGGGAGCCCCTTTCCCCATGGAGAAAAGCAAACCCTTTGAGCAGGGATCATCACTGGTGGCATACGGAAAATCCTTATACCAGCATGCGATATTCGGGTTCTGTGCAATCATAACCTCCAGCATTTCCGGTGTAACTTCGCAAAGGATATCGACCTCGTTATTGATCAGACTCATCTGGCGGGTTGTATCATCTCCAAGATTCCGGAACCATACATATTTCGCCTTAGGCTGGTTCCCTGTCACAACGCCCACTGTGCTGGCCTGCCAGTCTTCACGGCGTTCATACAGAATCCATTTTCCTAATTCATCATAAGCCTTAACTGTGTAAGGGCCGGCGACAACAGGATTCGAATCCTTAAACAGGGTAACATCCGTCTGCTTTGAGTAGATGTGCTCAGGAACGATCCTTAAATCATTCCCCCAGATGGTAACCCCAAACTTCTGTGCCAAACGCGGGAAAGACTCCTTCGTAACAACCTTAACGGTATAATCATCCACCTTCTCAACGGATTTGAATACCTGATTGTAATATTCATTTTGAAGTATGCCGGGGTTAGTCATGATCATATTAAATGTAAATACAACATCGTCGGCAGTTAAATCCTCACCGTCAGACCATTTAATCCCCTGACGAATCTTAACGATATGCTCGGTAAAATCAGCATTTGATTCGGGCATGCCTTCCGCAACCTCGCCAAACTGCTCACCCTTTATCGTATCAATCTCCCACATCATCGCCGACATCAGCTGATGAATACCAAAGCCCATGGTAGTTCCCTGCATGTAGGAATTAAATTGTCCGGGTGTGTCGGTAGGTGACTGGCATTCAACGATCAGTGTTTCATTTCTCGGCGTTCCAACTTCCGTCATTTCTCCCGCCGGTGCAGCCTCCGTCACAGTCTCCGATTTATCCTCCGCCTTTTGTGTCACACCGGGAGCATTATCATTTCCGGTCGTCGTTTCCTTCGGCTTACTGCAGCCTGCAAGCGCAGCAGCCACAAGAACAGTAGCCACGACGCATGCCAGTACCCGTCGCATTGCCTTTTTCATAAATAGCCTCCTCTATTAGAATTTGTTAATATGTTACAATTTCATCGTAACACCCAGATGTTTTTCCTAACAATTCCAAATTTTTAACAAAGGAGTAAATTATTAATCTCAGTTTTCGATAATGGCTATTCTCACTTTATCCTGCATGGTGTCTGCGATCGTTCGAATGGATGGATCCGTTTCACTGAGCAATTGGCAAATCCCGTCCGATATGGCAGCTGAAATATCGAACCAGGAATTAAGTGAGCTTCTTGCTATCCCATGTACTTTCTGCTTTTGGATAAACTCCTTGCTGAGCACATAGCCGTCATTTTCAAAGTTGTATTCAACATCCACCTGTACAGGTATGCTTTCTGTCGCATCTGCAATCTGCTGTACTATGCTTTTCTGTGTAATATAGTCCAGAAACCGAATGGAAGCTTCATAATCCGCAGTAATCGAAATGCCTATATTTTTACCATGAAACATATAATTTTCTTTCTTTTCATACGGAACAGCTGCAACTCCCACCTCAAAATCAACATTACCGGCTTTGATAACAGATAAGGCACTTAGATTATTTATCATCATTGCAACTTCACCGTCCATAAATTTGTTGGTTAAATCAAGCTGATTCCAGTTGATGCATCTTGACGGGAGCAGCTTGTTGTTCTTCAGATAATTAAGCAATTCGAATACTTTCATGCCTCCGTCTCCGTTAATTTCCCGGATGGAGCCTCCGGTCGAATAAAGCAGCTGTATGAATAAAGCAGTTACTTCTTCCGGCTGCTTTGCCCCGATTCCGATTCCGTTAATTCCGATTTCCTGGACCTTTCTTGCGGCGGCCTTTAAGTCCTCCCAGCTCTTCGGCAGGTCAACCTCATGCTCTGCAAATAAATTCTTATTCCATATCAGCACATAGGGATCACAGGTAAATGGAAGCCCATAATATTTACCGTCGCTTCTGGTATTGTTCCACTGTCCTAAAAAATAATGGGACTCCTTAGAGGTCTCATCAATATAATTACTGATATCTCTGAGTACATTCAGGTTAATCAGCGCAGGCATAATAGAATTGTCGCATATAATCAGATCCGCTAACTGGTCCTGATCCAAATTCATACAGATTTCTTTTTTGAAATCATTTTTGGAGATAAACTTGATTTCCACTTTGGGATTAGCTTCAAGCATAGAATACTGGCCTGCGATGTCCTGCAGCATCCTGCTGTTTGCCGTTGTTTCATAAGGAGCCAAAATCCGCAATACTTTTCTTTCTGCTGATGTGCCGGCCATCTGCGGCCTCTTTATGCTATCCCGGTAATAATTGCCTGCAATAAAGAATAAGACAAGGATTACCCCCAGTGATAAAATAACGGTGATTCGAAACAGTTTCATACCAATCCTCCGTACTTAACATACCTGCATTCTTGAATTAGTTTGGGCAGCGTACAGCCTGTACGCTAGGATTACGCAGGCACAAACTTCCAAGTGTGAATTATGCTTTTCAATAATTCACACTAACGCCCATGCCTTTTGGGCATAAACCGTGAAGAATAGCTGCTTTTGCTATTCTTTCAATGGCCCGTATGTTCTTTGCGGGGCTATTCACACTATTACCTTCTTATACTCTGACGGTGAAATGCCGCAGACAGATTTAAATACCTTATTAAAATACTTTGGGTCCCTGAAGCCAACCTGCTCGGCAACCTCCTGCATCCGGTATTTTCCGGAAAGTATCATACGTTTTGCAACACTGATTCTGAAGTTTCTGATAAATACAACGAAATTAACATTGATTTTCTGATTAAACAGCTTGCTTAAGTATTCCGGCGTTACCCCTACCAGAGTAGCAGCCTCGGTTAACGTAATATCCTTACTGTAATTGTCCCGGATAAAATTAATTACTTTTAATACGGTTAAATTATCAACATCCATCTCCTCATCCGTACCGGCAAGTATGGTGTTGACAATTTTTTTATAGTTTATGATCAAATCTGTTTTTGTTTTACTTTCAATAATGTTATTAATAAAATAATGAAAAATTAAGATCGGCCCCGGCTGGGGATTGTATTCCTTCGCAATGTTATAAATACCGGAAGAAAATCTTGCCGTATATTCCCTGATTAACTCCGGTCTGCCCTTGCTTTCTATAATTAATTCTTTAAATTTCTCGCTTATCATTAACGCTTTCTCATAATTTCCGTACATTATCTCTTTTCGAATACGGTTTTCCAAATCCTCAGGGTATCTGATCTCGGTAAATTCCAGCTTATCCACCATTTGTTTCTCCAGGATTACTTCGCTGCCATAAACAAATGCATAGGATAAAAGGTCCTTTAACGACCTTATGGCTTTCTCCAGTCCGGCAAGACCAGGTATGGAAGCATAACTGCAATGGCAGCTGCCTATTTGATTTAAACAAGGTAAAATATGGATCGAAAACAGCCTGTTTATGAATTTACTTTTTTCCGCATCTATGATTAGTACCAGTATTCCATAGGATAAGGACAGGTGCAGTACCTGGAAATTCGTTACACATAGGGTATTTAACTTATCTTTCATGCAATGAAGCATTTCACCCACGGTTTCCTGATCAAGGCTATCCGGCTTTACCAAAAACAGATTGACTGCCGTACCGTCATCTACCTGTAATTGCTTTGAAAGCTGCCGAATTAATTCTTCCTTCTTCTCCTGTTCACATGTCATGTAATCCCAGATTAACTGTGCGAAATCAATTTTCTCGGATTTTTCTTTTAATATTTTAGCTTCCGTTTTCCTTAGTACCGATATAAAATTCTCAACATCTACCGGCTTTAATACATAATCCACCACACCCAAATGCAATGCCGTTCTGACATAATCAAAGGAGGAGTAGCCTGTAAGTATCAATGCGTTTGACGGAATGCCTTCCTGCTCCAAATGCTGAAGCATTGTTAACCCGTCCATTCCGGGCATTTGTATATCTGATATGATTAAATCAGGTTTTAACTCCTTCATCAGACGGAGTCCCTCCAATCCGTCCGAAGCGATACCGCATATTTCATAATCCGTAAATTTATTGATAATTTTAATTAACCCTTCCTTTGTTTTCGGTTCATCTTCTACAATTGCAATACGCATCATCATAACCATGCCTTTCTCATCGCATGCAAACCTTGAGCGGAAGACACAAAGCTGCCGTACGAAATATTTTCGCACTGCCCGCGCTTCACAATCGTTTTCTTTATGCAATACATTTGCCAGGCTCTGCATACAGCTGCTTATAATTCATATGGCACCATAATCGTTACATTTGTTCCTTGTTCGCTTGAATCCATATGAAAACAAGTATTGTCGCCGTAATATAGTTTTAGTCTTGTAATTACATTCCTCACACCTATGCTCGTTTCAACCTTATCTGTTCTATAATCATAGCTGTTAAAAGCTTCTGTCAGCTCCCGGGGCATACCCTTCCCGTTATCCTTTACCTGGATTTGAATATAGGTATCGTATTGCTTTTGAATGATTATTTGTATTTCATCCTGACCCGTAGTGCCCGGAAAGCCATGTACAATAGTATTTTCAATTAAGGGCTGTATCAGCAGTTTATGGATACGGCAGCCCGTTAAGGTGTCATCCATTTGGATTTTGTACTGAAATGAATTACAAAACCGCTGCTGCTGCAGATAAATATACTTTTTTAAATATTCCAGCTCCTCCTGCAGCGTTACGATTGCATTGGATTTTTGAATGCTGTATCTTAATATGGCTGCCAAATGAATGAGCATCTTGCTTATATGGTATTCCTCATGTTCTATTGCAACCCAATTAATCGCATCCAAGGTATTATATAAAAAATGGGGATTAATCTGTGCCTCCAGGGATTTGATTTCCGCATCCTTTTTCCGGACCAGCGCTTCCCTTTCCTGCTGATTAGATTCCTTGATTCTGATTATCATGTCGTTAAAGTGGTGGGCAATTCGTGCAAATTCATCCTTACCCTCCAAGGATAACTGGACATCATAATCACCCTGATCCGCTCTTCCCATAGCGTGAATGATTTTCTTCACGGAGTTATCGGTACCTGCCGCAAAAGACATGGAGATTAAAATGCACGCCATACCAACCAAAATCCCGATTAAAATAATAATCATGGAAATATTCTGGACATCTCTTAATGCATAGGTTAAATTGTGGACGTTAATCAGAGTAAACACCCCGCCTTTAATACTACTGGTATGCACCTCCAACCGCTTTGAATTCATAAAATTATTATGCTGAAAGAAATTTATCGTTGCTTTTTCAATACTCTCCTTGCGATAATCCTGGAACAAATTCAGTCCTACGAAAGCTTCCATCGGGAAAGAAATAATATCTCCCTTTTGGTTTACCAGGAATGTTAAATTTGAGTTGAAATCCATACCGGCCGAATAAACATTGCGAAGTGCATTTTCATCGATACACAAAATAATACTTCCAACCGGTCCATTCTTATAATTGTTGAAATCTGTCAGCTGATGCGCTATGTAAAAAAATTTTTTGCTTCCGTAATTCCTGTCCGTCTTATGGATTGTACCAGAATAAACAGCATTTTTTACGTTTAAAGAGTCTTTAAACATTGCATCTGTCCTTATATGATCCACATCAAAACAAAAGCTTTCCTCTCCGGATAGCGTAACCGTATCATAAAAGGTGGCATCACCATTTAAACCGACGATGGCAATTCCCAGTATCTCTGAATATACATAAACGATATTTTCAAGCTTCTCCTCAATCTGATGCTTCGCCGTATCATAATATTTGGAATCCCAGACGTTGATATATTTTAAATTATCAATATAACTGCTGTCAGTATAAATATCCATAATAATCTTGTCATAAGCATGAAAAAAATCCTCCACACTATTGCTGGATTGCTGGAGGTTTGCCATAATCAGTTCCTTCGTCTGCTTCTCTACAGTAGAAGTACTTATTTTATATGAGATAAATTGAATTAATAGAATCGGGAGGATTGATATTAACAATAACATAATCATAAATTTCGCAAACAGATTCATAGATAAAAATTTTTTGCGCAGCATACGAACCTATCCTTTTTCATTGATTTCGTTATTGTTTAAGGTAATTTCACCAATATAGCCATTCATATATTACCATATTTTGTAAATATTGTCACTATATTTCTGAATTATGATCTCGAATTGTATCTCAGTAAAAAAAATCAGCCTCACCGGCTTTACCCATGTGCGGCTGATTATTAACTTTTAAAGTGCAGTAATCACTTTGTATACAAGATATGAAATATAAATAATCAAGAGAAAACCACCGGCCCCACGCCTAACTCTTTTTCTGACCAACGACACTATAAAAACAAAAATCGTGAGGATCAGCATAATAGAGACATCAAGCCAAAGAGCCGCCTCCGTCGTAATTGGTGATATGACGGAGGAGAGACCGAGAACCAGCAGAATGTTGAAAATGTTGCTGCCGATACAATTCCCCAAAACGATATCAGGCTCCTTTTTAACGGCAGCAATAATACTGGTTATTAACTCAGGCATGGTAGTTGCTATAGCAACCACAGTAAGTCCAATCATAGTTTCACTCAGACCTAAGCTATGAGCAATATTCGTACTGCTTCCAACCGTCAGCCTTCCGCCAACGAAAAGACCGACGAGGGAAAGAACAGAAAAGCACCACAGCTTAATCATGTTTTCTTTGCCTTTGGCATCTATAATTTCCTGCGGTACCTGGTTCCCATCTGCATCCGTATCGATATCTCCTTCCGCATCAATATCTATTTTTAATGAGCCTCTCGAATCTTTGATAATATATAGCATAAAACCAATAAAACCGCTCAAAAGTATGGCGCCGTCAATACGGGACAGCCTTCCATCCGTAAAAAGCATGATGGTCAGAATTATCTGAATGCCTGTTAGCATCGGGATTTCGCGTCTGACTACGGAATCCCTTACCTGCAGTGGCATGATAATGGCTGAGATTCCTACAATCATTGCCGTATTTGATAAAGAGCTTCCAATGATATTACCAAGCGTTAATTGATTGGTGTGTGTTATTCCAGAGATAATTCCAACTGCAAGCTCCGGCGCACTTGTGCCAAAAGCTACTACAGTAATGCCTATAACGAAGGAGGAAACTCCATATCGCTTTGCAATTTTTGAAGTTGAAGTAATTAAAACATCTGCACTCCTGACTATCATAATTAATCCCAGAATTAATAAAAAATATTGCATTGAAATCGTCCTTTCTAAACAAAATAAAAAGGCGGAAAACTCATACGAAGCTCTCCACCCATTAAGCTAAAATCTTGAAACAGTTACCTGTCCAACCGGATAATAAATTACATTTATGATAAATAATATTTTCTAATGATGATTTTACCCAGTTTTTGATAAAAAATCAAGATATTTTCGATATAGAATAAAAAAGCACGAAACGAATAGCAAGTTTCGTGCTTTTTTATTCTATAGATTCCTTCGGTTATTATGCACCCTCAACCATATCCCGTCTGAGATATCCAAGATAGCCGAATATCATCAAAGCAATACTGATTACTGACATAGTTATAAAGATTGTTGCATCAAATTTATCTATCGGCATTCGCGGTATCCAGCTTTGGACAGCTGTTTTTGAAAACCATTCCGGTAAATCTAATATTCCGCCAAAGTAATTTAATGCAAAGGAATAGCCAAGATATACATAAATAACTTTACCCAGTCTTGGCACCCAACCTAAAACCAAAGCTGCAAGTCCTATAACTTTCCATACTGCAGAATGCTACATTACGAATGAAACAGTCAATCCGCTTCTGTTATAAAATCCAATTTAATAGGATACCTGCAATAAATGCATAAAAAATTACATACATTATGTAAAAAATAAAATGCTTTGCTCCAAGGATAGCCTTTACAGCTCCAAGGTTTGTAATTTTTGTTGCAGGTCCGGTAATCATAAATGCTGCAGCGGCTCCCATGCTCATACCCGACTGCAGCCACTCGCTGAGTAATGGAACGGTTCCTCCGCCGCAAACATATAAGGGAACACCGATCGTAGCTGCCATCAGTACTCCAAATCTGTGGTCTCCAAAGAAACCGGCAAAGGAACCGGCAGGTACATAACGCTGAAACAATACCGAAAGAATAATACCGATGAAAAAGTAAATTCCGGTAGCCTTGATATTCCTTCCTATATTCTTCAGTAAACGTAATAGAATATTGGGATCCGTATCCCTGTTCGAAACAGTTCCGAAACCGGTAAAATTAAAAAACTTCTTATTTCTATAAAATATATGAATACATAACCCTGCAACTACTCCGCATAACACACAGGACAGCAATCGGACTGCCAGTGCCGTTTTTCCAAGCGCAGTACTGTAAATCAGCAGCTGAGGATTCAACAATATAGAACTCATCATAAAAGCTGTTAACCAGTCATCCCGCATACCTTTTTCTGAAAAAGAAGCAGCTATGGGAATGGTCCCATACATGCACAGCGGTGACGCTATCCCTAACAGACTCGCAGGTATGATACCCAATATTCCCCAACGGCTATTTTGCATTCTGGCGAACAAAGTATGTATCTTATCTTTGCCAAAGACCGAAATAAAAGATCCCAGTATAATTCCTATGAGCCAATACTTAAAAATAAATCCGAACTGTATCGTAAAATAATACCAAAAATAGATGGCTTCCCGTTTGATTATATCACTCATCAAGCTTTACCATATTATATTTCTGCATTCCAATGCCAAGCTCTTCCGCATAATCAAGCGTATGTGTTCCGTTTTTTATTTCGATCCGGTTTCTCAGCGTTGCACTTGTCTTTTCATCAGCCGCATAAATCTGATCCACGCAAGCTCTGTCAAGTGCAACAGGATCAAGGGATGCAAGGATACCGATATCCTCCATCACGGGAGCAGCCGGGTGCGGATCACAATCACAGTCAATCGAAAGGTTGTTCATGATATTAATATACAGAATATTATCCTTGGCATTATCAATGATTGCCTTTGCAGCCTCTGCCATAGACTCGAGAAAAGCATCCTGATCATAGCTCCCATATAACCAACTGTTTTTATCACTGGTTCCGGCATTGTGGATTAAATTCTTTCCCTGCGGATTAGCAAAGCCAATGGATATGTTTTTAATTGCTCCGCCAAAGCCACCCATGGCGTGGCCCTTAAAATGGGAAATGACCATAATAAAATCATAATTCTCATAATGGGAACCTACCAAATCTTCTGTCAGGTGCTTGCCATTTTCGATAGGCAAGCTGATATAGCCCTCTGAATCCAGAATATCCACTGAAGTATAAGCTGTAAAGCCATGATCCTCCGCAGCCTGCATATGCGCGGCAGTGCTGGTGCGAAGCCCGCCGTATGCGGTATTACTATCTACAAAGGTACCGTCGACAGAAACCACCAAATCTTTTATTAGATCCGGTTTAAGATAATTATTGCCGCCCGGCTCGCCCATATGTACCTTTACAGCAACCTTTCCGTCTGCTTCCCTGCCCAGAGCCTCATAGATTCGCATTAATCCCTCAGGACTTATGTCCTCGGTCATATACACAATGGATGCGCCTTCCTCTTCCGTCTCATAATTAGGTACCGCTGTCGGTTCTGCATTCAGATTTTCTTGATTTTTCTGGCTTTCCTGACTTTCCTCCTTACCATCCGTTAATTCTTGCTGAGCTTCTGTTGGGGAGTTTTCCTTTTGAGCATTTTCATTCTTTGCGCTGCATCCTGTAATGTTTAATAAAAGTACCGTAATAAGTAATACCATCATCCATTTCCTTATCATACACAGTCCCCTCCTTACTTTGAAATCATTCTATTACTAATCCGTCAATTTTATAAATTATGTCTTTTAGATATATGTCTTATTGACATATATCTTTTGTACTTATTATATTTCTATTACATTATGCTGTCAATATTAACCTGTAAATAAAAAAAGACCTCCCAATCGCTAGATTTTTGATAGGTACCCCCTTTACTGGACAAAACCAGCAAAGGGGGTACCTATCATTTTGGTCTAACTTTTGGGGGTTGGTTCAATTATAACGTTCACTGATCTTATTTGTTATATCACTTGCATTAATTACTTATTCTTTCATACTATCGGGATCATTGGCTTCCTTCAATTCCTCCAAAATCCCGATTATTTCATTGCCCCAATCAATATAGGCTTTGGTAATCAGCTGACCGTACCTCAAAGTAAAATAGTTATAAAAGCCATGCAGCTCATCAATTGTTGACAAATTAAAACACTCCGAAATATTGTTATATATGTCCAGATTTTTTTGGTTAAGTTTCTTAAAATCATTGATTAATCTTATGTTTTGGCCAATGGGTTCATTGCTTCCGAAAAATATCTTCAGCAATAGTTCATTATTATGCTTGTTTTCCGTACGGATTTCCAACCATTCCTTTAATACGGCAAGCCCCTGATCTGTAATCGCATAAACCTTTCGATCCGGCTTTCCGTCATTTTTCTCCGTAAAGTAAGTAGCATTCCTCTGTGTTACCAGCTTTTTCAGAACCGGATAAATTTGACCGTTACTGACTTTATAAAAATACCCTATTTCATTCTCTATCTTTCTTTTGATATCATATCCCGAGCAGTCTCCTAAGCTTAAAATCCCCAAGATTACATAATAACTGGTACTCTCCATCATAAAACCACTCCTTAAAATCATTTGTAGCATTTCTTCTGATCTATTATCGACATTCCACTTTACTGCAATCCGAATTTCAGCTTATCCTCCTTTGGATTTAATTAATCTAACTTTGAACAATTATTTGTTTTATTATATCTAATTATATCAGGAAATAAAAGCTTTATTGTTAGTATATCTCCCTTGCTTCAATGTTAAAACAAATCCCGTTCCGCCCGGCAATCATCTTATAAAAGAAAAATTCTATTCTCCATTATTCACCTCTATTCCCACTTCCCGGCTTGTGTTTCTCACCTTAATTCGACCGTCACTTCCGGATACTTGTGAAGTCCTTCCTCAAGCAGAGGCTCATTTGTACCTTTTAGATATTTATTAAAAAATGAAGTTACATAATCCTTAAGAATTTCCTCCTGTAACTCCCCACCGATGCTGCCCAGCGCCCCGAGATATTTTAAGGAGGGAAGAAGGACGGTGAAATCTGTAAAATCAAGATGATTGGCACCGTTTATGGTGACATCGATATAATTTGTCTGCCTGGGCTCATAGCCTGCCTCAATCAAATCCCTGTGAGCATCTCCCTTAATAAGCATAAAAGGCTGTTTGATGATGGTATAAATGGAATCTCCAAACGGAGCACCGTCCATATTGATAAATCCTTTGAATCTGCTGTCCTCCAGACATGCCTGTCCTGCTGCGGCGCCGCCGAAAGAATGTCCGAACACGCCCATTGCGGATGTATCAAGCTTATTTTCAAATATACTTTTAATTTCGCCGTTAGCAAGTTCCTCAACTTGATCCGCGATAAATTTAAGGTCATCGCTCCAAATATGTACGCTTTTATTAGATATTTCTGCATTCTGGATTTGATATTTTATAAAATCCGCACTGGAGGTATCCCCCTGATATTCTTTGCTCATGCTTATAAGCTCGTTTTGCAGGTTATTTACCTGCTGCGTGTTAAAACGCACTATTTTTCCTCCGGGGAATTCACTGGCGAAATCTTCGTATGGATGTGAGACGCCGAATACGATATATCCGTGACTTGCTAAAACTTCCATAAGTATTGTGTTTTGCCCTGAAAAGCCCAAATATCCGCCGGAAAACAAGATAACGGGATAGTTACTCTGCCTGTCGGATATTCCGGCATCCATATAGCTGTGGGTTTTTACCAGTGCCATCTGGTCAAACAGGTTGGGCATCCGCATGCTCTGCGCCAGATATTCGCTCATTTCCTTGTTGTTAATGAAACCGGCCGTCTTTTTATCTTTGATGTCGCCGGCAGGGTACCAAGCCCGCACCGCAATCTCCCGGTATTGCTCAGAAGAGGTAAAAATACCCTTTCTTGATTGATCCGTAAAGGACATAGTCATAGTCCCAACGGAATACTCTCCGTCCGGAGCCTGCAATTTTGCGATGGGAAACAGAGCCGGGAAGGCAACCGATACCGCCGTTGATAAAACAAGTAAAAATATTCCGGCAGCTTTGAATATCTTATTTTTATTGCGCTTCCCTGTGAAATGCTTGATTACGTTAACCAATAAAAAAACCATAGCAAGCAGATATGCCGGTAGCATCTGTATACGGTAGCCTTCGAAAATCGTACTTAATATGCCAAACAATACCGTTGCTGCAGGCAATGTGAAAATGAGCTTTGCTTGCTTCAGAAAAACCAGATTGATAGCCGAAATTATCATTGTGACAATGATTAATAGTTCAAAAATCCTCATATATACACCTCATCTCAATAATTTACTCTTATTCTATCCTTGTCAGAAGGAATGCTTCTATATACTGTTTTCCATTCACCCTCCTGAAATATTTCATATTGCTCAAAAGCACATGGGAGACCCTTTGCTGAACGCAGATCACTGCTGTCCATAAGCTGGAAATGAAGATGCGGAGCTGTTGAATTGCCCGAATGTCCAACTTTCCCCAATATATCCCCTTTTCGTACAGCCTGGCCTGCCGATACTGCAACGGACCCCTTTTGCAAGTGCGCGAATGCGGCATAAACATAATCAGAGCATTTCATAATAACATAGTTACCGGCAACAGACCTAAGTTTATTTTTTTCAGGGTTAAACGTATATGCATTCTTTAAAGCGACAAACAAATCAGATGCGGGATGGGCTCTGGGCCTTTCTTTACAGCCGTCTTGGGCTTTGATAATTATACCGTCACTAGGCGCATATATTTTCTGCCCCCAGCCATAACACTTATTTAAAGGAACGCCAAAAAAGAGATACTGTAATAGATTTGCCCGATAAAACGGCTTACCTGTTCTTGCCCAGTCAACCTGTAAAAAATCATAAGCATAGCGCTCTCCCAATTGGTCTGTTCCATGACTTGGGATTCTTTTCCCCGGAGTGTTGGGCGCCAGCCACTCTCCTCTTAACGGAAATCCGATGATTACCGGATCGTTAAATTCTTTCATATCAATTAACCCTGCCTTCCATTAAAGACTGCAAACTATTAAGGTGTGAAAATCGCTTTTAATTTTCATACTGCACTCATCACAATTTTTATTTGTAAAATATTTTTCTGAGTTCCATAAAATAATCATCTAATTCGGCAACAATCATGTCATAATCCAATTCATTTTGTTCCGAGCTCCGGATTTTCTCCAGTATTTGCTCCGTAAAACCGATATTCGCCCATATAATCAGCTGTTTACATTTTTTTATGTCAAGCTTCTCTCTGAATTTAGCTTCATCAATTAAGTTAAATATTGTCTCATCGCATAATGATTGTTTCACCTTCATTCTTTCTGCCAATTCCCTGTTGATTTCATCCGACTTAGTGATGGTGCTGACCTTATTGAATTCAAAAATCCAGGGGTGCTTCTGCAGCAGTTCAAGCTGAAGAAGATATGACTGCCGCAGTCTTTCAAAAATATCCCTTTCATCATAATTCATTAATTCAAAATATTCTTTATTAATTAAGTCCGTGCAGTAATCGTAAAGAAATAGAAAAAGGTCATTTTTACTATTTACATAATGGAACATTAATCCCTTTGAAATCCCGGCTTCTTTTGCAATTATATTTGTCGATGCCTCATCAAATCCTTTCGCAGCAAATTCCTTCAATGCCGCGTTTAAAATAGCATCCCGTCTTTTATATTCCAAGTTTTCTAATTTCGAAAGCATGATATCACCTTCCTATATTAATATATTCATCGTTTACCTAATCGGTCAATCACATTATAGCCTTATTTACCTGATAAGTCAAAGCATTTCACAACCCACCGAAAAAACCCGGTTATAAAGCCAGAGCTAAGCTCCTTCCGCGGCAAAAGAAATTGCTTAATATAAAAAAGCTTCACTGAATTTGTCAGTGAAGCTAACCTAATTGCTACTATTCCAATCATTTGACGCAGCAGAAACACTTAAAGCTACCTCAGCCCGTGTAAATTGACGTATATCCCACAAAAAAATGAATATGGCTGTCAGGTACGAAGGCTACGCTGGTGGAGCCGCTGTAGTAGTGATAATGACCGCCATCAACGTAAATTGCAGGACTTGTTATGATCCTGTAATTATGATCATGACCTGCATTAAAAGATGTTGTTCCCGCCATAGAATGGATATGACCCGGACGATCAGGGTCGGAACTTGTCATGCCCGAATATTCATGAAAATGTCCGCTGTTAAGGGTTGTGCAGCCACTATAGCCATGCGAGTGTAATTCGTTTGTCATTATAACCCTCCATGCTGCCAATGCCCGCGAATTTCAAACATCTTTAGTAACCGTAGATAATGATTTGCTTCACGCAGTACATGATCACCCAATAACGGAATTATGATAGATTTTATTTCGCATGAAAGAATTCCCTGTGTGCCTTGCGCTTTGAAATTCCGCAAATCCTGAGTTGTCTGTGAACTTTCCTCAGTAATTGCCGCCAATGGAGCAGTCCTATCCATTGCAGCATCTCTTGGTGTAAATCCCACTTCCAGGAATAATGAATGCTCTTTCATAATCCTTGCAAAAAACAAATGTAACCCTAGAGATTGTTTTATAAATCCCATGCCTGATATCAAGGTTAATACCTCTCTATATTAGGTTAACTCATATTGTCATCTTATGATATTGTTATAGGAACTGTTACAATGTAATACAAGGTTTGAATGTATTTACATATTCTTCCATCTTGATTTAGTACTAACAGAACAGTTGGTTTGTACTATTTCTGAGAATCGAGAACAAACAAAGAGGCATCCTGCCCCATGAATATCTTACTTCCTGTATAAAAAGTTTTAGATTGAATATCCTTATATCCTATTTTAGTCATTAGATCCCTTAACTCAATTTGATCAAATCCGTTATGAACCAAATCTGAAACTACCTTTACATTCTTATCAAAATCAACAATCAATAAATGTCCGCTTTCATTTAGAACCTCATATAATCTTGATAAAATCAGCTCAATATCATTTATATGAAGTAACACCTGAGCCATAAAAATATAGTCTGCCTGTAAATCCGAAAGCCTGCCCTTTTCAAAGTCAAAGCATAATGTAGCCGCATTCTGTATATTTAAGCCGGTAATCTTTTGTTGTATCTGATCAATCATATTTTGTGATGTATCCAGAAACAGCACCGAGTTAAAATCGTTTCGCAAGTTCATTCCCACAAGCCCGGTTCCGCATCCAAAATCAATGGCATTCTTACTCCTAGTATCAACAAAATATTCACGAAAGGCATCTGATGATACCCTTGCAATATGGATTCTTTCGGAAGTGTCATATTTATCAGCTATCATTTCAAACTTGTCCGTATTTCCCATTCTTACCTCTCCAATCCAGCAGAACCGTCTCTGCATGCTATGAATAAATTATATTCCTATTTCGCGCATTTTTACAGTGACTTTTTTTATCCTGTCGTCAATATCCGTGCCGGTGAATTTCGGAAGCTGCAGTTCACTCACGATTTTTCCGTCTCGCATAAACATAATACGCTCCGTCCGCGCCGCCACCTTTGCATCATGGGTCACGAGCATAACCGCAGTACCGTCTGCGTTGATTTCGGAAAAAATATTCATAATCTCCTGTGCAGATTTTGAGTTAAGCGCGCCTGTGGGCTCATCACCAAAGATAATTTTCGGATTGCTCATTAGCGCGCGGCATATTCCCGCACGCTGAAGCTGTCCTCCTGAAACCTGGGTAATATTACGCTTTTCCAGCTCCGCAATACCCGTTTTTTTCATAAGTGCTCTTGCTTTTTCGGTAATCGTTGCGGCGTTTTTTTTATTGTCGCGCATTGAGGTCAGAATGATATTGTCAAGGAGATTCAGATTTTTCAGTAAAGTCGGCTGTTGAAAAACAAATCCCATTTTTGTTCTGCGTATGCCGGCAAGCTCATTTTCCCTGAGTGCCGATAGATCGCTGCCGTCAAAAGTAACCTTTCCCCGGTCAACTCCATCCATTCCGCTCAGTGCAAACATCAGCGTCGATTTACCAGAGCCCGAAGGTCCCATAACCGCTACAAATTCGCCCTCATTAATTTCAACGGATACTCCGTCCAGCGCATTGCGCTTTTCCTCTCCCTCGCCGAAAGATTTCACTATATTCTCACTGCTAATAATCTTCTTCATAAGCTACTCCTTTATATTTTGGGATATTTTTATTTTTCCCGTGCCAGAGGTACCGAAAATAGTTGCGATAAGCACTGAGCATACCATCACCAGAGGACAAAGCAGATACGTCGAAAGCGGATTGACCGCAAACCGAAACGAAGATGCTCCAAAGGAGGAGATCACCATGCCTGCAAGTACCTCTCCCAGGGTGTTTGCCAGAAGTGTACCAAGAATAATTCCCACAAGCAGAACGAATACCGAACGCGCAACATATTGCAGCCTGATATCCGAGTCTGTAAAACCCAATGCTCTCATAACTGCAACGGAATATCTATCTTTTATGACAAGCATTCTCATAAACAACAAAGTAACCAGCACCGTTATCAGCAGCGCAACGGCAATTGCAGCAACAGAGGCCTTTCCTACGGAGCTTATTGTAGGGCCGAAGGTCTGTGTAATATATTCATCAATGCCTGAAACCTTTGCAAAATCAAATTTATCCGCATATTCTGAAATCTTGCCGTCTACAAGAGCTTTATCCGGCAGCTCCGCACAGATAACCCCCCACATAATTTCCGCTGAAGGATCGCTGAAAACGGCTTTCGCGGTTTTGCCGCCGTTGGTGATATCGGAATATATTCCGCAAACTGTGAGATTTTTCTCCGCCGCCGGAGCCGCCAGCGTTATCACATCTCCGACCTTTTTGCCCAGCGCATCTGCATTCATAACCGAAAGCGCAATTTCATCTTCCGCGGCGGGTGCCCTGCCCACGGAATATTTTACGGGGAATACCGAATGGTCGCCCAGCTCAATTTTGATACGTTCCTCCGAGCCGTCCTCCATCTTTACTTTGAGTGTTTTAGTCGTAAGCACGGCATATTTGGATATGGTTCCGTCGTTCTCCATCACCTTCGCAATTTCCGCTGCTTTTTCAGAAATATGATCGGTCTGCTGGATATCGATGCGTATATCACATTTTCCTATTCCCATATAGGTGCTGAAGCCTTTAGAGGAAATCGTGCTGTACAGGTTCTGCGGAACAATAATGATAAACGCTGAAATCACAAGCACGGCGAGCATTGTAGCGTAAAGTCTTTTTCTTGCAAGGACATCTTTGACAGCGAGAAAACTATTCGTGTCAAGCCGCCTGTTCTTACTCAGTAAGAAATGCTTAGCTCCGATGGATTTATCCTGTGAGGTTCCGAAGCGGATCGCCTCTGCGGCTGATATTTTCCGAAAGCGCTTTAGTACGCCGTTCACATAAGCTATGATCGCAAAAAACACAAGCAGTATACCGATTATCCCGAAAAGCAAGGCAAAGGAAGCATTTTCGGTTTCTCCCATAGACAGCCGTATATTTTCAAGCAGCATGCCTCTGAACACAAAGGAAAGCGCATATCCGAGCATACATCCCGCTGCCGCAATTACGGCATATTTGGCAAGGTATATTTTCTTTATATCGGAAACACACAGTCCGATTGCTTTCATAACACCGATTTCCCGGTAGTCATCTTCGATTTTTGCCAGAAGCGTGAAACGTATGCACATAAATGCGATTGCTACGACAAGCACGCTCACAAGAAGGATAACCGCAATCATCAGTCCGTCGGAAATTGCATTAATCGTTTTAAAAAGCGGATATGTAATCGTCGGCCCGTTTGCTTCCAGTCCTGCCTGGGTGTAGGCGGTTTCAAATGCACCAAGATCGGACAAATCCACTAATCTGAACTCAATGAGATATTCCGTGCTCCCGAGATCCTTTATTTTTGCGTAGTCATTTTTGCTTACAAGAAACCTCTTTGAAGAAGCAAGCAAGGAATTCATCTGTGAATCGCGAAGAAATCCTGCAACGGTAAATTCCTTTCCGTATATCACAGCCCTGTCGCCAATTTCTGCGGTGCCGTCCCTCATATAGCAGATCGGGACATAAATTTCCCCATCGGATACCGTTATAATGTTTCCGTCAAGATCCAGGAGATAATCAAATTTCTCGCTCTGCATACTGAGGCCGTTATCCTGAACATTGTCCGCAAGCGAATTTCCGCCAATTACAAGCTGCGCACCATCAACATTAAGAAATTCAAGCACCTGAAATTCATCGATACTGCTGCCCTCCGCAAAAGCCGCAAGCCGCGCAGTATCAATTACACCTGAATGCATCTGCATAAAATGCGGGGTTTTTGCCTGAGTCATTAACGTATCGATCGCACCGGATAAATTAACAACCAGCACTGCCGCGAGAGAAACAAGCAGAGCTGCGGCAGCAACAAATATCATAGTAATCAGCGTTATTGCTTTGCTCTTTAACATATCTCCTCGAATTATTCTCCTATACATAAATCACCTCTGCTTTCAAGCTTTTTGACTGGTTTTAAGTGATACAGAATTACCGAAGTCGCACATAACAGCACTCCTGCAATAAAAATGAGAAATCCCGTTCCTCTGCCGCTGCCTGTGCCGATTATCTTTCCTACACTGCCGGCAAGCGCGCCGTCTTCAAGCAGCAAAGGATGGAATACATAATCTGCCAGCACACCCGAAAGTGTATATGCGGCAACAAATCCAAATTGGGAAATGACACCGATCAGTCCCCACGCCCTGCCCTGAAGCTCATTATCGATGTTGGTTCGGGTAAGAAAATCCAGGCTTGTGTTTGCGAAGGGAAGCATTGCAAAAAACAGGAAGCCCGAAATACAGATAAGCACAATACTTTCCCTCAGTCCGAATACCGCCATGAATATTCCGGCACAAAACAGTGAAATCGAGAGTATTTTCAGATAGCCTCTTTTTATCGGAAATATTCCTATCATCACACTTGTCACAAGCATTCCCGAAGCGGCAACGGTCTCGGCCGTTCCTAATGCGGAACTGTCCGAAAAAGCTAATATCATCGGTGTGGAAAGTGTTTGCAGAAAGCCGAGAAAGAACGTGATTACCGATGTCATTATCACAAGAATGAATACACCTTTGTTTTTAGAAACAGCAGCAAAGCCGTCTTTAAATTCAAGGATAAACGATTTTGGCTGTTCACCTTTCTTTGAAGCAAGACCGTTTCGTACAACAAGCGTTGATAAAACAGTTACAAAAAATGTACAGATATCGATTACAAGCAGCAGCCTTATACCCGAAATGATAAGCAGAAAGCCGGCAAGGATGGGTGAAATCAGATATTTTGCCGAGCCTGCCGCCTGGACAAGACCGCTTGCCTTTGTGTACTGCTCCCGGGTAAGTAAATCCGTAATTGTAGCTTTGTAGGCGGGCTCAAGCAGCGATGAAAACATCGAGCTTATCGCAACTCCGACGCAGATCTGCCACAGCTGTGCTTCTCCGCGAAGCATACAAATCAGAATGAATACAATTCCCAGCGCAGAAAGACTGTCGCCCAGCACCATTAGAAGTCTGCGGTCATAACGGTCCGCAAGCACACCCGCCACGGCACCGAAAAGCAGTGCCGGCATAAACGCAAGCAGGGTTACAAGTGCCACTGCCGATGCCTTTCCCGTCTGCCCAAAAACATAAACACCGAGTCCGAAGGCTGTAAGCCCGCTTCCTATGGCGGAAACAAGCTCACCCAACCACAGAAGAAGAAATTTTCCGAAGGATTTACCTGTATTATTCATTCCTGCCTCTGTTTCCGCTGCCAAACATCTGCATAGCATAAGTAAGGCTTCCGCTTTCCACGCCGAGCAGCCTTTCGACATTGAAAACAAATGCTTGTATGCGTGAAGTGCGCTCCTCGTTGGTCATTTGAACCATATCATCGTCAAAAACGGTATTCGTATATACCACAACCATTTCCATGCATTCATACGGGAACGGCGTACTGAACAAGCCCTGCTCGATTCCCTCTCCGATGATACCGGCCAGTATCGGCGTAACACCGCCTATTATGACCTTTTGTATTTTCTGATGCATGAGTGCGTTCTGCGGCTTGTGAATGCGCTCCATAATTTCCTTGCCGCTTCCGCCGCTTATGTTCAGTGCCAATACAACACGTACAATTCGCTCGTTTACGGGTATGCTCTTGTCTGCGGCAATTTCCTGCGCTTCATCTAAAAGGCGGATATCATACCGGTCAATCAACGCATCCATAATATCCTCCTTTGATTTGAAATGATAATACAGCGTTCCCCGCGCAATTCCTACCTTTTCGAGTATATCGTTTGTACTGGTGCCGTCAAAGCCCTTCTGACCAAAAAGCTCATCTGCTGCGTCAAGTATCTCATTTCTGCGTTCTTCAGCTTCTTTTACTATTCTCATTGATACATCTTCTTTCTACAGACCGACTGTCTGTCGGTTATATGATAATATATTTATGCTGCATTGTCAAGATGATAAAAATCAGGTGTATTTTCGTTTGAAAATACACCTGATTTTATAAAATTGGGCATCAACCTCTTAAAAACATTGAACTATGCCAGCGGGAATTTATCCACTCCGGTATCGGAGCCTTTTAAACTGTCAATCTCATCAATTTTCTGGCGGATTATTTTTAATACCGCTTCTTTGTCTGTGGTATTTTGCATAATATCGTACCTGGCTGCATCAATAACAAGCAGAGGTGATAGGTTATATTCCGAAAAATAATCCTCATATTCCCGATTGAGTCTCTCCCAATACTCTCTTTCCACTATCTGCTCATAGTCACGTCCTCTTTTCTTAATTCGCCCGATTGCAGAGTCCGTATCAATTTTCAGATAAATCATAAGCTTTGGAGCCTCCACATGATCCAACATATTCGTCAGAAGATCACGATACAGGAAATACTCGTCCTTTTCCATATTTCCTTCTTCATAAAGCAGTTTGGCAAATATCATATCGCCATATATGCTTCGATCCATGAGTGTTGGCTTTCCTAATTCAGATGCCTGCTTCAGCATCTTAAATCTTCTGTTCAGAAAAAATATTTGAAGGGGAAAGGAGTATCTCTTTCGATCATGATAGAACCTGTCCAGTATGGGATTGTCCTGCACCGGCTCATGGAAACAAGGTATATTCATTTCCTTTGAAAGCATCTCCACATAAACCGTTTTACCTGCACCAACAACGGCATCAATAACAATTGCTTCATTTTGACTGTTCTTTTTTATCATACTAAAAAACTCCTTATACACTGATTTCCTCCTTAGCTTTCTGCATTACTTTTCGTTATAATAATCCAGCTTTGTAAATTACATTAGCACAATATATTGTTATTTGTCAATGTTCATACTCAATATTTTGTGACTTAGGTCAAAAAATTTTTAACTATCCAGCCGATATCTTCCCACATACGAAAGCTCTTGGGTAACTTACTTCACACCCAAGAGCTTCATTGGCTTCCGGTTTATTGCTTGTCGGTATCAATTGATACACCTGCTATAAAATACTTTCTGTACTTTTCAAATTGCATTGCCGGAATCCACGGCCATTCCGTTGAAACCGCTATATTTTCAAGCTTTTTACCATCCCTGCCTGTTATAAGTATGATACTGTCTTCCATTCTCATCTCAAACCGGCTGGATTTTTTTATAGCTGATGCCTTTAATATTTCCCCATCCTCAGTCGAAGCATCTGAAAATACAGGCAATATAAGTATGAAGGCAATAAATACTGTAAGAAGAAGCAATATGAATTTCTTCATTAGGAATTCACCTCCAGTTTTTTCATGGTCAGATAGCTCAAGGACTGTAATATAAGCGTAAGAAGTGTTAATTTTACTCCTAATATAACCGGTGATTGCTCACCGATGAAAAACATTAGAACATCCTTTAAAAAAGGTCCCAGAATTCCAAAGGCAAGTATGAAGATCAAGCCTGCAGCAATTCCTATTGCTATTGTGGCTGTCATTTTAAATCGTGCTACCAGAATACTCAAAAAATAAGCAATCGTTGAGATAAAAACAAGGTACAGAACAGAAATGAGAAAGCCTGCTATAAAAGCTTCACGGGTAACAATGTTGATATAGATGAAGTTCTCATTTACAGTCTCCATCAGTATACAGAAAAGCACTTCAAAAAAATATATGACGGATGCGATCATAAGCACGATTATTGTATTTATATAGAATGTTAACAGGGCACCAATGGTAAATGTCAATCTGTCCATAGGGAATGCAAACACTTCTCTTCTATACTTAGCTCCTGCCGTAACAACTCCCGATATAATCATACAAATGGCAGCTGTTATAAAACCGGTAGCGATTGCCCCGCCGCCATTGCTGCTTTGAATTGATGAACCAGCCATAACAGCATTGATGACAGCTGAAAGCATAACATTTCCGAAAATGATCGCAGAAGCTATGATATATAGCTTTTTTGAATCAATCAGATCATTATATATAAACCTCTTTAAGGCCATAGCTCTATTACCCTTCAAATTCATCAAACACACCACCTTTTTCTTTTTTAGTCAGCCAGATATAAACATCATCGATACTTGCCTTGCTTATATCTACATTGTTTTGTTCAAGATAAGCCGTTTCTTCCCCTGTCAGCTCATTAACAATTCCTACAATCATGCTGTTTCCAAAGGTTTCTGTATTAAGTACCTGCTTTTTATCCAAAAATGGCTTAAGTATTTCCTGGCTGCCGTTCAATCTGACGCTATAGCTTTGCAGCGCTTCAATCGACTTCTGGAAAATTATTTTTCCGTCATGAATCAGTATCATTTCATCCAGCATGTTTTCCAGCTCATTCATCAGATGGCTTGATAAAATGAAAGTTCTGGGATTCTCAATATAATCCTTTAAAATGATATTGTAAAATTCCTTTCGCACAGCCATATCAAGTCCAAGCGTCGGTTCATCCATCAAGGTCAGCGGACATCGGCTGGACAGTCCCATGATTATATTGAACTGGGTTTTCATACCTCTGGACAGCTTCCTGTATTTCAGCTTTTCGTTCAGGTCAAAGTATTTAATCAGCTTTTTCGCAAATGCCTCATCCCAGTTCCTGTGGCACATTTTTCCCAGACTCAATATTTCTCCAAGCTTCATAGACGAATTGTATTGTATCTCTTCATCGATAAAAATCAGGTTGGATAAAACATCAAGATTGTCGAAAGGTTTACCGCCAAATACCTTCATTTCACCGGACGTAGGCATGATATAACCGGCACAGGTCTTAAGAAAGGTAGTTTTACCGGCACCATTACGTCCGATCAGGCCTATCATTTTATTTTCACCAATGGATAAGGTAAGTCCGTTTAAAGCCGCCTTGTTCTTATATGTTTTTGTCAATTCATTGCAAGCAATGACATTACTCATTCCAATCCCCTCCCTTAAATTCATCTATCATCAGCTTCAATTCTTCCTTGCCGATGTTTAATTTTTTTGCTTCAGCTATGAGCTCCCATAGCAGGCTCGATATAAATACTTTTTTTCTTTTGCTTTGGATCATTTCCTTGGCATTCACAGAAACATGCATTCCTAACCCTCTCTTCTTATACAGAATTCCCTCTGAAACCAGCATATTGATACCTTTGGCAGCCGTTGCAGGATTGACATTGAACTGTCTCGATATCTGATACTGGGAATAAGCTTGCTCATCCTCGGACAACAATCCGTTCAGTATATCGTCTTCAATACCTTCTGCTATTTGCTGATATATTGGCTTCAAACTATCGGTTTCAATCTTCATCGCTTCACCACCTCACCACTACATTAGTTATGTAATGTAGTATACTATTGTTTTATTGTGATGTCAATAGAGAAAGAAAAAAATTCCTGATAAGAACCGTATAAAAAAATAGCGAAACCAATAAGGGGATCCTTATAAGTTCCGCTATTTATGATAAATTGATGGCGCTTCCATATATACCTTAATCGAAGACAGAGGGGTTCTTAAATTTCCTTTTAGTTTATTGCAATAGATAATTATTTTCTTCATTCGCTAACTCTAAGGTCCTGATTTCATAAGTTTTGCATCCTGAAGCAATAAAAGGATCCGCTTTTGCTATATTTGTGGCTTCAGCCAAATCCTCCGCTGTGAAAGCAACCATTCCTCCGGGATAATCCGTGAAAGGCCCGCAAAGTACAAGTCTGCCCTGACGCTTTAATTCTTTTAAATGTTCAACATGGCATTTTACGATTTCCTCATTGAGAGGCTTTACGTTTTTCATCAAGTATACATACATTATCGTTCAAGCTCCTTTTATCAATAATAATTCCTTATTCATCTTTAACGGATCCCATCCATACAGACAGTCCTTCCCATTATGATTTTTTTTCAATTGCTTTCACATCATGTCCAACGCTTATTTACAGATTAAATTTAGACGGATCCTGCAAGGTTTTTTCCTTAAATACATATCGTGAATATTCCATCAGCGCAATTCTGTTCGTTATAACAAACAGCAAAAGATTCAGCATCCAAATCAATATAAGCTGAGCTGAAAAGTCACGAAGCACCAAAAAACCTCCTAATAAGAATAGGCCCAGGACTGCTGTTATTGCATCTATATAGCGGTTCGAACCTTTCCCCCTACGGATAATCTTCACAAATAAGGAAAGCATAGCTAAGGTTAAGGCAAGGACAATTGAGGCTTCGAAATTAGTTAATGCACTCCAAATACCGAAGGTAACTGCCTTACTTTTTCCGCCCTTAAATTTTAAAAACGGGGATAAACCATCCGTATTTTCCGGTATAGTGAAGGAAATAAAAAAACTGCAACAGATAGAAAAGGTACCCTGCGAGGAAGAAAACCGCACCCGGCCGGTGAAGTACCAGGAAAAGCGGAGTCCCAAAACCCGAGACCAAAAGCCCTAAGACCCAAAGTACCGTGAAGATCATGGTAGATGGCATCAGATTCGAGGTACTTAAAACTGCACCTTTCCCAAAACCATCGACCTCTCCCCGAATACCGCCCGGATACATACGAAATGCGACCTGTCCGTACCCGATATAGTTCTTCACGGGAATATTGGAGTTCAAGAACCGTTTCCCCAGGTTTAAGTCATCTAAAAGCACATAGCTTACTCCGCTGTGTCCGTTTATTTTTTCATAATCAGCTCTTGCCGCTACGATACATGACCCATAGAGACCTTTGTTTTTATTTTCCTTTTCAAAAGGGGAAGTAAATACAAACACTCCCAGAAGGTATAAGACCATGGATAGTCTCTCATACAATTTCCCGGTATAATGAAAAGGGACCACAGAGATTACACCGTTTGATTTCGCTCTGGTATTTACCAAAACCTCAAGTGCTTTTTTCTTTAATATCACATCCGCATCCAGAAAAACCAGGATATCTCCTGAGGAATTTAAAAATCCATTCCAAGCAGCCCAATTCTTTCCTGTCCAATTCTCAGGCAAGGGCGGACTTTTAATCACTGTCACCCCGAAGCTTTTTGCAATCTCACCGGTTCCATCCGTGGAATGGTCGTCGCATACGATGATTTCCCAGGGCTTAAGTGTCTGCTCACATAGTGATGTCAGAATATTGGGGAGATTATTCTTCTCATTCCGCGCAGGAATTATGACGGATATACGATTATTTCCCGTGTATCCGTCTTTCGCATTAAGTATTACTTTTTTAAACAACACAAAACCACAAATGCAGGAAAGCAGAAAAAATAATACTTTAATCACAGTAAGATCCCCCAAGTCAAAATAAATTATCATAGGGCTATATTATTTTCCGTCATTTACATATCGTTAGTTCTTCCTGATTATAAACCAAGTATTGTAAAAAATAAAGCCTCTGCAGCTTACTTTTTCTTTATTTATCAATTAGAAAATATCAACCTTAAGCAGCTCTTAACTCTTAGGTACGATGAAAGAATTCCACCCGCCAGGATCGTGTACAGAATAAAATTAATCAAACGCTCAGCCATACTTGCTGAGAGAACCTGAAAAATACAGGCTGCACCGGGAACAACAAAAAACAGGGCAGACACAATTCTTCCAACCTTATCAAATATAAATACCTTCTTATGAAATAAATATTGATATCTGATTATAAAATTTGATGTCGTTACAAATTCAATAAACTTTAAAATGATAAACCCTAAAAACCATGGCGGTAAAATTCCAAGACTGATCAGTGTTATATTTGAGGCCACGATAAAAAATAAATCTGCTAAAACATCAAGCTTAGCTCCGGTTACAGAAGTACAGCATATTTTTCTTGCAATTTTTCCATCTATGAAGTCTGTAAGGCAAACAGCCAAAAATAAAACAGTAAGGTTGATAAAATTATTCCTTCCGTATACAAATTGCCCTGTCACATTTGTTATAAACAGAATGGATAAGCCTATTCTCGATATCGTGATGCTATTGGGAATAAATTTAACTAAGCTTTTCATGAATCTTCCTTTCCGCGCCGGTTTCCTTTTAGGCAAAATTCCTTTATTTCTTATAGAACTTACTCTTTCGAATAAGACCGGTAAGCCACAACAGAAAGCCTAAAATTACGGCTATCCCTGCTAATAATGTGTATATTTCCATCTTTAGTCCAACCATGAATACAATCGTGGCAGCTCCGGTCACGAATACGGCGCCTAAGATCAGCCAGGACGGCACCTTACGAATCACCGCTATTCCAATTGTCAGTACATATAGTCCGCCGACCAGAAACGACATAAAATCCGGATTCATCAGGTTGACAGGGTATTGTCCTCCACCCCAAATACCTGTAATAACCCCCAATACAATTAATACATATCCTAAAATAGTTAATCCGGACATTTTACTCCTTCCCTCCTTAATGAGATTTTCCTGAAAGCTTTTATCACCTTTTACCAGTTCATCCAGAGATAGTTGAAAGATCTCCGATAACTTTAAAATTTTTTCAATATCCGGATAGCTGCTTCCGGTTTCCCATTTCGAAATTGCCTGGCGCGAGATATCCATTTTTTTAGCCAAATCATCCTGTGACATATTAAATTTTTCACGTTCATTTTTTATCCTGTTTCCCAAGTCCATGATTATGCTCCTTTCACTATTTGCATATTTAAAGTTTAGCCATGAGCGTTTAAAAAGTAAAGAACTGAATAGATGCATACTACGCAACTGCCGGTAGCATAGGTCATTTACTTGTCTGTTCATCGATAAACTAATCCATGTGTATATTTTTTAACCGCCCGTCACATATATCCACAAGGTTGGAAACAGCCTAATAAGCAGAAATCACCTAAAGGCAAGCAGGAGAAATAGAAGTGACAGGGTTCAATCTTTGCGGTAAAATGATAAAAGTAAGTTAAATCGGATTTTGAATTGATGCTGCTAACCATAGGCGTTATTTATATTATTTAAGGAGAAAACAGATGGAAATTAAAAATGTTGAGCAAATGCCGGAAGAATTCGTTTGGCAGGATTCAATAGGCTTAGTTACAAAACTGTTAGGTGCTGCGGCAGGCAGTGAAAAAATTTATGTGAACATAGATTCTGTTCCGTCCAAAGCAAACAGTACCAAATATCATAGTCATTCCCAACAGGAGGAGTTTTTTATAATCCTTTCCGGAAGTGGTATTCTGCGATTAAACGGAAAAGAACAATCCGTTAAGCAAGGAGATTTTTTTGCGAAACCAGCAGGGAAAAATATTGCGCATACATTTTATAATTCCGGCAATGTAAATCTGGTTATTTTAGATGTTGGGACCAAGGAAAGAGAAGACACTTGCTACTATCCAGATGAGGATATATACATGCAAAAATCCAATGAACAGAGTCGAATCTATCGAGGTTCGAATTTAGAACAGTCGTGGACATCAGAGCCGAATCAAACAAGGTAGAAAATTTGAGGCTTGCCAATATTTTGAACAAGAATTGGCGAATAAGGCCGCTACGCCTATCCAGCCAGTCAAGGCCGAGTAGTATTTTGCTGACGCAAAATCTCCATTCTTAAACCCTTGACTGGCTGGATTTTTACTGTATCACGGCTCCGCCGAAAACGCGGGAACAGGAGAGGAAAATTCTGTTATGTTCCCTTGATTGCTGCAGCTTTTATTTAAATGATCTGCTTTGATAAATATGAAAGAAATTCCTAGCATCCCCGGTTGGGAGAATCAGGACACAGACAGGGCTCCTTTCCGGTTTTTTGTACAGAAAGGCTGTTTAAATATTTATGGATGTAGTGATCTTTATTTTCAGCAATCGTACGAAGAATACTTATGAATTTGTCTATTTCACTATAGTTGTTATATAAACCAAAGCTAACCCTTACCATACCGGGAAGCACTGCCTCATCATCTTCAAAATAGTGATTCATATCTTCCTTACTTAAGCCCAGCAGCCTTTCACAATATGGATGTGTACAGAAAAATCCGTTTCTGACGGAGATTCCCGCTTCGTCAGAAAGGATGGATGGCATAAGATGATGCTGTACCCCCTCAAGATTAAAGGGGATTACACCGATTGTATCATCTCTGGAGGGATCGCTGTATAGTTTAATGCCGGGTATGTTTGTCATATGGCTGATTGCATAATCATATAAAGCCTTTTCATGCTTAAAGATATGATTCATCCCTACGGTACTAAGGGTATTTATTGCTGCTGTCAAAGCAACCACGCCCATGGCATTGGGCGTCCCCGCTTCATCCTTACCCGCAGGCTCATCCCATTCTACGCGCTGGTGTGTCACCAGACTTATGGCGCCTCCTCCTTGAAGAAAGGGCCTGCCCATTATAAAATCTTTTTGGGGTCCGATTAGGACGCCGGCTCCGAATGGAGCATACATCTTATGAGCGGAAAAAACAAGATAATCAATATGCTCCGCCGTATCAAACGACTTCATATCGATAGGAGTATGGGGAACCAGCTGTGCGCCGTCCACAAGGATTTTAGCACCGTATTTATGCGCCAGGGCCGCTATCTTATGTATTGGGTTCATGTATCCGGTTACATTGGAAGCACCTGTAACACTCACTAATTTGACGCTGCCCCGGTATCTGATAAGCTTATCCTCCAAATCCTCAACGGATAACCTGCCAAACCTGTCGATATCTACATAATCAACCTTGAACCTGCTTCTCCACGGCAGGTCATTGGCAGCATGTTCCATCCATGTGGAAAGGACCACTTTTTGCTGGTATTTTTGCTGGCTTAAGACGAAGGAAAGAATATTGATTGATTCAGTGGTGTTTTTGGTAAATATGACGATATCCCTTTCTTTATCGGAATTAACAAAGCTCTGAACGACAGCTCTTCCTTGTTCATATCTGTCCGACGATACCTTTGATTTATACCCTCCTCCTCTATGTACTGAGGAATACCACGGTGCGAAATGCTTTATCTCCCTAAGAACGGAATATAATATGGGAGTGGTGGCGGCATTGTCAAAATTGATGGCAGTTACATATTTGCCGTTTGGCAAGCGAATTTTTTGATCAACACCTATAATTAGATTACGCAAGTCACTGTTTGACGGCTCACCTCTCATATTTAGCCCCCCTTGTAAGATACAATATAATGTATGCATTCCTGATAGGAAGGTTAAATGTTGACTAGAATTTTATTTCATATTCAAAATAAAGCTTTTTGTAATAATCCAATTCAATCAAGTCCGTGGGACGAACTTCACCCTCTTTCTTGTTGAAATACTGTACTCCCGCCAATTTTAGCATTTTATAAACAAATTGAGAACAAAACATAATGTTCGGTTTATAGGAACGCTTCACAATCAGCCCTATCATATTGTAGGCGCTGCCTTCACGGTTAATTTCAGCAATTTTATTAATGATAAGACTTTTTTGTTGTTTGGTGACAGGCAGGCTGTATACCAGTACCGATGCGTCATCTTTTTGGTGGAACTGTTCCAGTGTCTCTATGTTCATACCCGGTGGATACACGTTGGCACCGCCGTTATAGCTGATGATGGTGTCAAGGTCACGGTCAAATGACAAAGAAGCATGGTTATATTGCTTTTGTGTAAAAACAGAGATAATTTCACTGGCAGCGCTGCCGGTGTTGGAAATAACAATATAGAGATGCGGGTCCTCCAGGCTGGCATTGGCATGATCAAAATATGCGCCGGTCAATGTGCCGTTATTAATATATTGCGTGGCGCTATGACGGCGCAGGCCGTCCAATACCGTTTTGAGATTTTCCGGCGAAGCACTTTTGGCAGCCTTTGAGATACTGTTCATCATTTCCGTAATTTTATCCTGGCTGTTTCTCATTGCCGAAAAGCTGACGGCTGCTATATCCTCTACCGAAGGCAGGTAAAACTCCGTATTTTTATTTACCGTAACAAAGCGTTCAACAGCAAGGGGCAGCAGCACCAATGTAACTGCAAAAAGCTTGCTCAGATAATACATAACCCCTGTTCCCCGCAAAGTAAACACAACCAACGCGCAGAAAACAATCTGGATAGCTACAACCATCCCATATGCAATGCTAAGCCCGATCTTCGCCCCCTTGTTAAAACCTCCCAGCCAGGTTCGAATCATCATCACCACCGCCAGATAGCTGTAAGTGATGATCATGATCGGTAAATTGGCAAATACAAACAGGCCTGCTAAAAGCACAATGATGACCCAATTTATAAATTTACTCCGCTGTAATAAATCGTTCATGTTACTGTTCTTCTCCTATTTCATAGCTTATGCCGTTATGCCTGTTACACTTGGCTTTATTGATATCTTAATGAGATCCTATGGTTTATTCCCGTTTTATCTGTCTGATTTGCTTTGATACTCCTGACAGCCAGGTTTCTATAGCTTCAAAGCGTTCGTGCTGACGGCTCCGGCCTCTTCGATATAATAATCCACAATACATATATTTGTCCAGGAAAAATTACATCTAAAATCTTATCATAAATGGCTATAAAAGGAAAATAAATTCTGATATTTACTCAGGTAAATTTGAGACTATTTCCGATTGCGCCGCCAGCGCTCCCCGGATAATCGCCTTCTCAAGCACTACAGCAGCCGCAGTTCCTATCACTGTGATAGCAGCGTCGCCTTTATAGTAAGCTGCATCAGAACCTGTTGCAAGGCAAAAAATCGTGTCACCGTCCCACTGCGAATGAACCGGAGAAATAGCCCGTGCCATTCCGTCCTGGGCAAGCGTTGCCACACGGCTGGTTTCTGCTTTGTTAAGTTGTGCTGTTGTCGCTACCACAGCTATTGTGGTATTCATTTCGTGAAACAGCGGCGACGGTACGCCCTCCAGCATTAATTTTGTCTGATTAACAAATTTACCATCCGGACGCTGCGCTCCGACTACGATACGGCTTTGATTCCATACATCTCCAAGCGGGTTGACTACTGCTAACGCCGCAACTACAGGACCTCCGGGAATATGAATAGATGCGGTACCCTGTCCGCCCTTCATTGGTATTCCGTAGAATTTTCCAATTGTTGCCCCTGCACCGGCACCCACATTTCCTTCTTTTACAGGGCCTGTATTTGCCGTCTGACATGCGGCATATCCCAAGGCCGCATCAGGCGGGTTTGATCCCCTTGCATAGAGGAGATCGAAAATGACAGCTGCCGGTACATGAGGTACCTCCGCAATTTGCCGTTCATATAGCCAGCGCATTACACCGCTTGCCGCAGCTAATCCAAATCTGCTTCCGCCGGTGAGCAGAACGGCCTGAACCGGATCCTCATTGGTACCCGGACGGATACTATCTGTCTCCATTGTACCGGGGTTTCCTCCAACAACAGACACACCGGGAACTGCTCCGTTTGGACAAATAATTACTGTACATCCGGTGCGTCCGCTTTCGTCCTCTGCAGTTCCAACCAAAATACCCGGAACATCCGTAAGCCCTCCCATTGTATTTTTCATATAATTGAATTCTTCCTTCTTCATATATTCTATCCCCTCTATCTAATACTTCGGCATAAGAAATAAGTTATATACTGCTTAAAGATAACAGCTGATAATTTGACATAAATATTTTAATCCGTATAATCATAATATTCTCAATTCGACAAAAAGTGCCGATCAATATCACTCACATTTTAAACCAGCATTACAATATCCTGAAAAGAGTTGCCGCACGGAATGGATTTACTTCGGATTTATATGAATCGACAAAAGGATCGGCTGTATTGTTATACACCCGATCCTTTACAAAACCTGTTTATCTTTTGTGCAGCAGTCTCTGTTTTATTTGGTATCAATAGGTATCGCCGATGATTGGCCGAATGGATACTTCTTCAACAACGGCTTGTCCCGACAGCCGGAACAGTGTTGCTGCCAGTATTCCAAGGTCAGAGGTTTCTAAAAGCGTTGTATCCTCCGCTCCTTGTTTTTTTCTTGTTTCCGTAAAGGTGCCGCCCGGATGAATCAAGGAAACTCCAATATCATAGGGCTTTACTTCCTCCCGAAGATTATATGCATAGGACCGCAGCGCCCATTTGGAGATTCCATAGATACCGCCCTTGTCCTTACGAATACCTGCCGTGGATCCAATAATAACAATTCTGCTTCCTTTCTTTAACTCCGGTAAAAAAGTCTGCACCAAACGGTAATGTGCAACCACATTCGCATCCAGCATATCCAGAAGTTCATCTGCCCGCGGCTCAATCACCGAGCGCTGTGCGTTACGCTCCGGAAATTTTGCCGCATTCAGTATCAATCCGTCTGCCTTAAACTCTTTGCTCCTTACGAAAGCAAGGAGCTGCTGCGCACTTTTCGGCTGCGCCGCATCCATAGGAAAGATTAAAGTATCTGCCTGTAACTCCTCTGCTGCTTCCTGAAGTGTTTGCTCATCCCTGCCGGTTAGGAGGATACGATGGCCGTCACGAATCAGTTCCTTTGCAATCGCCTTGCCGATTCCACGGCTGCCTCCGATGATAATAATATTCATATGCTTCCTCTATTCTTTCCCTTCGCCCTTCCGTAAGAACTATAATTAATATCTGCCCAGGATGGTGTCCTTTACATCCCATCTTTGAGGAGCATACGGCGTCTGGTCGCCATAACCGACGTCCACATAGGTCACGAGACGTATATAATCCGGCAATTCAAACCTTTTTTTCAGCCGTTCACACATTGTTTCGTTGAATGTCAGCCATACCCCCTCTAAGCCTACCGCATGTGCCGCAAGTACGATATTTTGACCGGCGGCCCCCGCATCCAGAAGCTGATTTCTTACCGGGGTAAATGAATTGGCACGGTAGCAGCGCATATCCTGCAAAATCACCAAATGCACCGGCCCCCCCGGAACATCGCTTCCTCTGAATAAGCCCGGTTCATTCTTATCACGGACAACAATATAACGAATGGACTGTACATTGCAGCCATGTGCCGCCCAGAGTCCGGCTTCCAAAATCTTATCGATCAATTCATCCGGCACCTCCTGGTCTGTGAATTCACGGACGGAACGCCGTTCCCTTACAATCGTATAAAATGCCTCTTCCATTTCCTCAGTTACCGGTGTTGGTTGAAATGCGCTCAGATCAACCTCTTCTCCTCTTATGAGCTTTTCCGCTGCTTCTACCAGAAAGGACGCATAACGATATTCGGGGAGAGCCTTTGAAAGACCTCTTTTGATCCACAGCTCCAGCAGATGCTTCGTGTAATCTGCCTGTTTCTCTCCCAGCTTTTTATGGCGGTACGCAGTTGCATACACCTGTATTTCCAGTGTATGATGGGAACGCTCCCTGACTCTTGCGCGAAATTCCACCTCATCCATCGCCAAAAACTCTTCGTCTGTCAGCCGCATATTATTGTTCCATATCTCCTTCGATTCATCAGCGGTAAGATAATCCATACTTGTATCTCGAAACATTCTCTCTTCCTTCCTTTCTCAATCCTTTACAGGTTGCCGTAATAATCAGCCGGAATCTGCTTTCCGCTGCCATTAATGTCCATCATGATCTGTGCTGCAATGTCAAATAGTGCTTTATCATTCCGGTTTCTCCGCTGCGGAAAGGGGATATCATAGATCTTTTGAATCTGCCCCGGTCTCGTGCTTAAGAGTACCACGCGGTTAGCCAGAAAAACCGCTTCGTTAATATCATGCGTTACAAAGAGAATGGTCTTTTTCTCCTTCTCCCAAATCTGAATCAGCTCTTCCTGCAGTGTGCATCTGGTCAAGTGGTCCACCGCACTAAACGGCTCGTCCATAAGAATGACCTTGGGTTCCATGGCAAGTGTTCTTGCAATTCCAACTCTCTGGCGCATCCCTCCTGAGAGCTGGGAAGGATACTTATGTTCAAACCCATTGAGATTAACCATATTTATATATTTATAGAGCTGTTCTTTTTGCTTTTCCTTCGGTATATTTGCAATTTCCATTCCAAATGCAATATTCTTTTCCACTACTCTCCACGGAAAAAGCGATGGATCCTGAAAAACCACACCGATATCACGGCTGGTTCCATTCACTTTTTGCCCGTCAAGCAGTATTGCACCGCTGGTAGCATCAAGAAGGCCTGCCACTATCTCAAGCAAGGTTGACTTGCCGCAGCCGCTGGGTCCTACAATGCATACGAATTCTCCGTCATGAACCGTAAGCTCTATATCCTGCAGTGCGTGGATCTCCTGACTGTCGCTACTGGTATAAGACTTATAGATATTTTTTACTTCAATTGTAGGCATGCTTTACATCCTCACTTATTTTTTTTCGGGATCTATCAGTCCAAGGGTATCCGCCGCAACCTGAGCGAATTCATTGGTATAAGTATCGGAATAGTCCACATCCTCTTCAACCCAACCGTATTCCTTTAAATATTGAAAGGTTGTTTCCAAGCGGTCTACCGGAATGACCGGATAATCAAGCCATACGTCAATTTCTGAATTTACTGCCTTTTTCATAATCTCGGGAGTCGTGTTCATCTGCTGTGCGGCCCATTCTATAAATTCATCAAAGTATTCGTTTTTGACTTTCTCGTGCACCTGATAGTAAGCAATTAGAAATCTCTGCAATTTTTCCGGTTCATTTTGGATAATCGTATTGCTGGCAATAATTGTTCCGGTATAATAGTCGGGGATATAATCCCATGCTCTGCCAAGGGCATGTCCCGTACCCTCTGCTTCCGCCAATGCCGCAAAGGGATTATGAATTATGGTTGCATCAACTTCGCCGGACAGCAAGGTGGCATACGCATCCTGATAAGCTCCGTTTGCTACCAGTGTCACTTCGTCGGAGTTGATATTATTCTTCTCCAGCATCTTCAATACGGAAAGTCTCATACCGCCTGCCGCACCTTGCGCACCGATGGTTTTTCCTTTTAAATCCTCGAAGCTCTGAATATCATTGTTGGCAATTAACCAGAAGCAGCCGGAATATCTCCACATATTTCCTACCAATTTTGCAGGAACTCCATTATAGATACCCGGTATGTAGGAGCTGGGGTCACCGTCCGCAATATCGATTTCACCTCTTGTTATTAAGGAAAGTACGCCCGCATTTCCCTCCGTATTCTGCACATTTTCAAATTCAATGCCAAGTTCCTTATATAAGCCTTTTTGGATGGCGAAATTATTTACCGCACCTGTCATTCCCTGTGCAAAGCTGGAACGAAGTACAATTGTTTCAGGTCCCTCGGGGGAATCCTCGCCGGTAGCTTCCGGTTCTGCCGCACCATTCGCAGCCTGGGCACCATCGGTAGGTTTCACTGTGGCTGTGGCTGCATTATTTGTGTCTGTGCCGTTGGTATTTTTGCAGCCTGCTAAAATTCCTACCAGTAATGCAAATGCTAAAATAAGTGCTGTTTTCTTTCTTTTCATAATCATTCTCCTCTTTCATAGTCGTTATCTGTTTCAATATTTCTTCCCTGCGCTGCTTTTCTCTGAAAGTCTTTGCACCTGGAGGATTACTCATTAAAGCCGCTTTCCCGGGCATTCCCTATACGCGCCTCCACTTGTGGCATACCATGTATTCGACCATGGAAACCAGTTTTACCAGCAATACGGAAATAACTGTCACCAGAATAATGATAAAAAACATAAGCGGTGTATTTAATAATGTCTGTGCCTGTGAGAGCAAATAACCAAGTCCTGCCTTTGCCGCCTGCATCTCTGAAAATACCACACCAGTCAGCGCGGTGGCGATTGCCAGCCGCAACCCGTTAAATATGGAGGGCAGGGCAGCCGGAATGATTACTTTAAAAACGGTTTGAAACCGGTTTGCCTGAAACACTCTTGCAACCTTCAGGTATTCTGTTTTACACTGCTTGGCACCGGTAACCGTATTATAAAGAATTGTAAAAACACCGAATAAAAAGATTAAGATAACCTTTGATTGAAACCCGATTCCAAACCAGAGAATTAAGAGCGGAAGAATTGCAGTCTTCGGTACCGCCATAATTGCGGCACAAAACATATCCATATATTCCTCTACCTTAGGAAACAGAACCCAGATTAACCCGAAAAAGATTCCGACGATCATCGCAATACCATAACCAACGAGAACCTCTTCCATGGTAATAATGAAATGCGGTAACAGCGTACCGTCAACAATCACATCGATTCCCTTTTTTACTATGGAGGTAGGGGTAGCCAAAAACACTTTTTGTATTTTTCCTGTATCAACCGCAATCTGCATGTAAAGTAAAAGTGCGATAACCGTCAGCAGCTGCAGCAGCTGAATCAGTGTAAACTTCTTTCTGATTCCCCTACTCTTTTTTGCCATAGGTAAACTCTCCTTTCTTCACCTTTTCACTTTCAAAATATTCCCGCTTACAGCTGTTCCCTTCTAATATAACATTTTGGAGTATTCTGTGGGAAAGATGCCCGGTGAAGTTCTCAATCGTTGTTGTATCAATGACATCACAGTAAAAGGGGGCTATCTCTTTAAACCATTCGTACTTCTTTATGTATTCCCTCCAGATTTCGCCATATGGGCAGTGGTCCTCTCCCCATTCCGGTATCCAGCCCATGAACGGCAGATCAATGACTTTAATAAAGTCTTCTACCGTATCTGTCTTTAACCCTTGTGCTGCCGCCTTCTCCTTCAATTGGTCCGAGCGGTCCACCGCTTGTTCAAAGACTGCCTGCTGAATAATCTCCTTTGCCTCTTCCGGACCAAAACGGTCATACAACACTTTACTGAAGTGAAAATATAAGAGTGCAAATTGTCTGGCCGCCTTCCGGACTTCGTTCACCGCAGCCTCTTTTGGTACGGAACCTTCCAGTTTAAAATTTTCTTTTCCCATTTCCATTCACTCCTATTATTCATATATGTTCAATATGTTTTTGGGTAATAAAAAGCAGTCTATTCGCTTTCTTCAATGCGGTTGAACTGATTCATGAAAGCCACGTACTCCTCTTTATTTTTAAATTTGGGTTGGTAGGAAGA
This sequence comes from Bacillota bacterium, assembly GCA_023409535.1. Classification (GTDB taxonomy): domain Bacteria; phylum Bacillota; class Clostridia; order Lachnospirales; family Lachnospiraceae; genus Mobilitalea. Next base: position 117,955 of record JAEYGZ010000040.1, on the reverse strand, counting down.
CGCTTCCTGTTTTGCAAGGCTTGCCCCATTCCTTAAAAGCCGATAGGTACATAGCGCGAACAGCTTTGAGGTAATGATATATGCTTCTTCTTCGTCTGCAATATCAAAGTCTACCTGATGGAAGCCTCCTGTCGTTCCGCCTGTATGAAAGGTGAGAACCGGCATGATATGCTGAACATCACCGACATCGGAAGAACCGCCGCCATGCTTATCAACGTCCGAAACCTTTACATTTTTGTCCCCCAACAGCTCTTTTGCGGCATCAACAATCTCCTTGGGGAATACCTGGGGCAGACCGGGCAGATATCCGGGCATTGTTTCAATACGATATCCTGCACCAAGTGCTAAGGCTCCTGCCTTAAAGGATCGGTCTGTCTTTTCTGAAGCATCCGCAAATGCTTCCAGCGTCTTGCCGCGAACCAGGGTTTCCAGTACAACATCGTTTGGGATCACATTAACCAAGTCTCCGCCCTTTGTTATAATCGGATGGACTCTGACGTGATCCTCATCGCGAAAGGTCTCCCGGTTTAAACCAAGAGCCTGTAAACCAAGGGAAGCTGCCGACAGAGCGTTTATTCCGCGTTCGGGCGCTGCGGCTGCATGGGCTGCCTTACCCTTGATCCTGATTACCTTTGAAACAAAGCCGTTACTGCTCCCGCTGCCAAAGGAAATCCCTGCCTCTGAGGAATGATGCGCCAGACTTAAATCAATATCGTCAAAGGCACCGATCCGGATCAGCTCACACTTACCGCCGCCATATTGGATTTTACCCTCTTCTATCAATTGATTTTTAAATTCTACCTCGCCATATTCCTCTGCCGGAACCGCAAAAAAGATCAATTGTCCGTCCAGCGCCGAAGCTACCTCCTCATTTGTTAAAGCAATGGCCGCACCGATCACTCCGGTTAACTGCGCATGATGGCCGCAGCTGTGTGCTCCCTGTGTTTCCTTATTCACATGGGCATGCTTAGGAATTCGTAAAGCATCCAATTCGCCAATCAAAGCCAGCGATACATTCTTTGCTTTTTCTTTGTTTAAGTATGCCTTAGCACCTGTGATGGCAAGATTTTTAACCACCGGTATACGTAACGCTTCCATGAATTCAATAAACTTTTCCGAAGTACGAAACTCCTTATAGCCCAGTTCCCCATGGTTATAAATATCCCTGCCAAACTCCAGTATGGTATCCCTGTTCTGATCAATCAATTGAATTATTTTTTCTTCAATAGCGTCCATATTGTTTCTTCTCCTTTCTGTTTTTTCACTAACCAAGCTTTCAGTTTCAATTTTTCTTTTATATCAACATTCCTATTCGCAATGTTTACATAACATGTATGTTTGATATGTTTTAATTTTATGGAACATATTACGACAATTCTCTTCATTTGTCAACAAGAAAATTATTTATTTCAGACTTTTTCCTGACAACATAACGGCCGGTGCCCATCCTTTTTCATTATTAAATGCCACGGCTACAGTATCAGAAGCAGCTCAAATTATGAATTGTTGACGGTATAAAATAATAATGGTATAGTGTTTTCATACCCCTATGGGTATAAAGGAGGCAGACTCATGCGACAATGTATGGATTCAGAAAATTTACACAGACGTCTAAATAAAATTATGGGACAACTCAAGGCTATTGATAAAATGGTGGAGGAGGATGTCCCCTGCGAAGATGTCCTCATTCAAATAAACGCCGCAAAAAGCGCTTTGCATAAAGTAGGACAGGTTATTCTGGAAGGGCATCTAAACCACTGTGTCCGCGAAGGCATTGAGCACGGAGATGCTGAAAAGACAATAGCAGATTTCTCCAAGGCTGTTGAGCACTTTTCAAGAATGTCATAAGAACCCAAATAATAAAAAGCAGTTGCCTTGAAAAGCAACTGTTTTTTTATTGACAATGTATACCCCTATGGGTATAATGTACCCATACCCCCATAGGTATAGAAAGGAGTGTTTTGCTTGTTCTCATTTCTAAAAGATGAGGAAAAACGGACCGTACTTTTCCTCATCCTTTCCGCTCCCGCATTGATCGTCAGCTTTTTTCATATTGGTAACCTTCCGGTTAACCTGGCGTGGGCAGCCATTTTGTTCTGTGGTATTCCGATTGTAAAAGGCGCTGTCATTGGGTTGGTAACCCAATTTGACATCAAAGCGGACGTACTGGTATCCATTGCTCTTGTTGCGTCTATTGTCATCGGAGAGATCTTCGCAGCCGGAGAAGTGGCATTCATCATGACCCTCGGAGCTTATCTGGAAAAGCGCACCGTGGCTAAAGCACGCGCCGGTATCGAAAAACTGGTTCACCTAACACCTGCTACTGCTCGTATAGTGCGGGATGGCATAGAGGAAATCATCCCTGCAGAACAGGTGATAATCGGGGATATCCTTCGCGTATTGGCCGGAGAAACGATTGCTGTTGATGGTGCCATTCTCAGGGGACAGACTTCCATCGATCAATCTGTAATGACAGGAGAAGCTCTTCCTGTAGATAAGAATGAGGGTGATGAAGTATTCAGCGGGACAGTCAATCAATTCGGTACCTTTGACATGGCAGCACAGAAAGTTGGTGAGGACAGCTCATTGCAGCGTATGATCCGGCTGGTGGAATCCGCCGATGCCGGAAAAGCTAAAATCGTGGGAATTGCCGACCGATGGGCTACATGGATTGTTGTGATTGCATTATTGGCGGCGGCTATTACCTGGTTTGTCACAGGTGAGATCATACGTTCCGTTACCATTCTGGTTGTATTCTGCCCTTGCGCGCTCGTGCTTGCCACCCCAACCGCAATTATGGCCGGGATCGGAAACGCAGCAAAATTCGGTATCCTCATTCGTGAAGGGGATGCTTTGGAACGACTATCGCAGGTAAAGCGTATCGCTTTTGATAAAACCGGTACTTTGACCTATGGTAAGCCTGCCGTTACACAGATACATAGTATTGATCCCGCATTAGATGAACAAGCGTTGCTGGCCCTGGCTGCAGCAGCAGAAGCACGCTCGGAACATCCACTGGGCAAAGCCGTCGTCGCCGGCTATCGGCAAAAGTATGGCGCCTTGTCGGAACAGCCGGAAGAATTTAAGCTTTTGGCTGGACGCGGTGTTGTTGCCCAAATTTCCGGGCAAAAAGTTCACGCAGGCAACGAAGCGTTGATGGCAGAGCTGAAAATCCCCATTCAAGAGAAGCTTCAGCAATCTGCACGAATGGCAAAAACAGACGGCTCCACCATTATCTATATTGCAAGGAATCAGGTTGTTGCAGGCATGATCGTATTGTCAGATACCATGCGCCCTGACTCTGTGAGAACGATAGAAGCAATTCATCTTACTGGAGTCCTGACAATACTGCTGACCGGAGACACCGAAGCCGCTGCTTCTCGTGTTGCTTCAATCGCAGGTATACGGGATGTACAGGCGGACTGCCTGCCGGAAAGGAAGCTGGAGAAAATTCGTGCATTTCAGGAAAAGGGCGAGTCAATTTGTATGGTAGGCGATGGCATAAACGACGCACCGGCATTGAAAAGCGCCCTGGTCGGAATCGCAATGGGCGGCATTGGCAGTGACATTGCCATAGACGCAGCGGACATCGTGCTGGTAGGCGACGATATCAAGGAAATTCCTCATCTCCTGCAACTCGCGAAGAAGACAATGAAGACCATCAGGGGCAACCTTACCGCATCCATGGTGCTGAATTTTATCGCCATCGCTCTTGCCATCACAGGTGTCCTGAATCCGGTACTCGGCGCATTGGTACACAATGTGGGTTCAGTCGCCGTTATTCTTAATTCATCACTATTATTAAAATGGAGGAAAACAAAATGAGCGGATGGTTATTATTTGCCTTATTTATAATTGTCGGTTTAGGTATGTTTTATGCCGGAGCAGCCAAACTGCGTAAAGAGAAGGAGGATCCGGAATCAGTAAAAATCTATGGCGTGATTTCAATTATAGGAGTAATTCTTGCTGTTGCTGCTATTCTTATGAAATTTGTGTTTTAACATTTGCAAGCAGAACACTATAAGACAATTTCCCTGATTGTACCAAAAATAAAAGATGAGGCATGATTTCTTACCTCATCTTTTTACATATAGAAATTTTTTTGCGGCCAGCTTCCTTTATTTTTTATCTCATCTGCTATTTGTTATCATATTAATCGTTACACTGTTCTTTAAGGTTATAAAAGAGATAGCACTAGAACCTGTTTGACCTCTCACAGGAGTGTCTCAATCACCCTTAGAGGCTTTCACATTACCGCCGCGAAGCGTCGAATTGTATTTTTGTCCTTTGCTGTCATAAGTAATCCATTCTCCGACAGGTTCTCCCATATTAAAATATCCGGAACGTTTTATCGTGCCGTCCGGACGATACCACTCCCAATAACCGTCAGGGTTGTCATCGGCCATTTTGCCCTTAGACCATATCGTTTTACCGTTAGCGTGGTATTTGATCGTGTATCCGTCTATCACTTCCATTTTCTTTTCTTTGATTCCGTTTGGATGGGCCAGGTCACATTTTTCATTGCTCATCTTGTACGCTCCTCCTTATGCTCCGAATATTTTGCTTCATTTTGCGGAAGCTTCCTTAATATCCTCATCCTCCTCCGGCATCGGTCTCCTTCAAACCCTCATATGTTCAAATGTGCCTGCCATACTTGCAACAAAGTTCCATTGCCTGACCATATAATTCTTTAATGCGGCCGTATTGTCCCGATATGCTGAATAGACCTTCTCCATATTAAACTCCGGGCTATCCAAACCACATTGTTCAATCGCTTTCGCCGCAGCATAACCGCTCTCCAATCCGGCTGAAATGCCCTCTCCCATAGGATTGAGAAAGCCTGCTGTTTCTCCCGCAAACAATACTTTTCCTTGTCCGTATTCCACCGGACAGCCGGGCATAATATGCGGCATCAGCCACTTTTCTTCCCGTTCCTGCTTATCAATTTTCAGATTATGGTGCTGCTCCATATAAGAAAGAAACTGCGTATAATAATACGGAATATTTCCGGTATCTTTCACGGATACTCCGAGAATCAAATAGTTATCCTTGACATTAAACCATGCATCATACTCTGATAACATCGGCTGCAAATAAGCATAAAAATAATGATAATCCAAATCAATCGATCCTCTGTTAAAGGTCTGATAGGTTGTGATATAATTCCCCCTGGAAGAAAGCAGCTTTCGTTTGATTGAACCGACCGCACCGTCACAGACTATTACAAATTTTGCATATTCACTGTATTCAACCGTTCCCTTTAATTGAACTTCGATCCCTTCAGGATGCTCAATACAAAATAGTGCCGTCGTTTCATCGCGAAATTCTGTTCCGGCTTCCATTGCCTTTTGTACCAGCCAATGATCAAAGGAGCTTCTCCAAATATTTAAGCCTTCCTGTTCATATCGGTATTCTTTCCCTTTATCATTTGTAAAAATCATTCCCCGGTTATCCGTAGGAGTACATTGCGTATACTCCGGCGCCGCTTCCCCAAAATACTTTGCTAATAAATCAATTGATTTCTTAATTAAAATACCGGAACAGGACTTGTTTCTCGGCATCCTGAACTTTTCTACCAGCAAAACCCTGTATCCCTTACCTGCCAGCTCCCTGGCCGCACTGCTGCCGGCAGGCCCGGCACCTATGATTAGTACATCATACATTATAATCTCTCCATCATTTTTTTCATTTGTTAATACTAATATAACCTATCATTTCGCCCTCCGTCCACATCTCTTTTGATTTCTTTTACGAAACTCAGATAAGTTAACAGAAAATACAAAGAATATATCATTCCAAATCCAAGAAGCGCTCCGGTCATATAACGAAACATCATAGATTTATTTACATAGGAATTAAAAATATGGCCGATAGAATTGAACAGGGATATGGAAATGGGGATCGAAAGAAGCAGCGGCACCGCAAAATGTATTAACATCTGCTGCAGAATCATACCATCAATACGGTCCCCGGACATCCCCAACTGAGACAGTCTCATATAATGGCGACGATGCTTCATCAAATCGCCAAGCTGTTGAATTGCCATGATTGCAGACATTACGCAAGCGAAAATTAATCCGATATAAAACATGGTAAAAGATACGATAAGAACAGCCGTCACGTTATCAGCTTTTAGCCCTCCCTTTACACTCAGCCTTTCATGGATATTCTCCCCTATTGCTATTTCCAACAGCTTTTCGATGTTACTTCTGGTAGTTTCCGTTGTTTCATTTACTGTTGATATTGCCATAACAGTATGGTTTACCCCCAGATCTGAAGCTGCTTCATCCGGGACAACAATAACAAAATAAACTCCATTCATTCCCTCAAGACCAAAGCCTTCGGTATTGATAGTACGCAGCTGATAGGTCTTGCCGTTTATGATCATATCCGTATTATCCTGCTTTGATACCTCATTCTTAACATATTCCACACAATGCAGCAAGTACCCGTCCCGGGTTTCAACCGGCTCTTTATACCCCAGCATCTTTCTAAGCTTTGCATAATCACTGTACTTCATATAGGTGCCCCAGTCTGATTCTGTTACTTCTCTCTGGAAAAAGCCGCCGACGTCAGCTGAACCTACATCGTATATATGATATTGATATTTCTCACGTATCCCCTCCCGGTCTTTCAGGTAATCAGTTATTTTAGTAAAATCTTCTTCTTCGTTGGCACTGGTGCACATAACATCAAAAGGTGCTCTCGAGATAAAAAGCTCATCCAGAAAGCCCTTCATCAGCATTCCGGTTTGAACTGCGAGAAAGGTTAAGGTAATCAGCACCGCAAGATTTCCCAGCGTGAATCTCATTGTATTCATTTTTGCTGCCAGTGCTCTGAATATAATCATTCGATTTCCTGTGTATTTGCGGTTTCCGTAAAGGAATAGGCGTACCATTGCCGGTGATATACTGATATAACAGCCGTAGATACAGACAATAACGCTTATAATACTGAGTAACAGGTTTGAGAAAGTAGTTAATTCCGGTTCAACCGCCGTTATGTAATACATAAAAATCAGTCCGAACAATCCGATCAAGCAAAATACAATAAAAAAGAGAATATTTCCGGCGCTTTTTTTATAAACTTCCTGTACCTCGTTTTTCTTTTCAGCGCACATCAGATCATAAATGCTCATTTTTCTCAGCCTGCGGCTATTGGAAAGCAGTGACAAAAGCATCATGCCGGCTGCATAAGCCGCGGTAAGTCCCAAGGCTTTCAGCGAAAAGAAGAAAACCGGCTGATACTCCACCTCAAACACCTTCATAATGAGAACGGATAATATCTGAAAAAGCAGGGTGCCGAAAAAAATGCCCATTCCTAACGAAGCCAGGCACAGCAATAGATTTTCGACAAAAAACATTTGGTAAATATACCTACTTTTCATTCCAAGAAGCAGATAGATGCTAAATTCTTTTCCCCGCTGCTTTATCATATAACGAATGATATAATTGATTAACCATCCTATCACCAAAACAATGACGATGGCGATCAGCTTATTTACTTCCCGGAAATCCTCCATTGACCCGCTTAGTCCCATAAGATCCGGGGAATAGCAGATTAAGTGAAAGGCATAGATCAGCGTAAAGGAAATCGTTAAGGTCAGAATATAGATGCTGTAGTCCCTGAGAGACCGTTTCATGTTGCGGATGGATAATTCAGCCAACATCTTTCACACCACCTCCCAGCACCGTAACCACATCCAATATTTCTCCGAAGAATTCCCACCGGCTCTTTTCTCCTCTCTGAAGCTCATCAAACAGCCTGCCGTCACGCAGGAATAAAATCCGGCTGCAATAGCTGGCGGAGAAAATATCATGGGTAACCATGATTATCGTGGCATTTCTTTCTTTATTCAATTTTGAAAGAGTATCCAGCAGAATCTCAGATGATTTTGAGTCAAGTGCTCCGGTCGGTTCGTCTGCAAGGATCAGTCCGGGTCTGCAGATCAACGCCCTTGCACAGGCACAGCGCTGCCTTTCCCCGCCGGAGACCTGATATGGAAATTTATCAAGCAAATGATTAATTTCCAGTGCTGCAGCCACCTCTTCCACCTTCGAAGCGATCTGCCTGCGTTCCATTCTGCCGATCATCGGTGCAAGCGCAATGTTCTCACCGATTGTCAGGGTATCCAGCAGATTATAATCCTGAAATATAAAGCCAAGATTGCGTTGTCTGAATTCTGCGGTCTTTGACCGGGGCAATGCGGTTATATCCGTACCTGACAGATAAATATGACCGGATGAAACCGTATCAATCGTAGAAATGCAGTTTAATAAAGTCGATTTACCGCTCCCCGAGGCACCCATGACAGCAAGAAACTCTCCTTCTTCCACCTCAAAGGATACCTCATCCAGAGCCTGGGTAATCATACTTTTACTGCCGTAATACTTCACAACATGCTCGACCTTCAATAATTTTTCCATAGAAAACATCCTCCTTGTCAAATATTATTTAACAGACAATAACATTTTCAGGATTTCATGTCTACTTACAATTCTGTAAGCGGTCCGCATGGAAATGATATCATTATTTTTGTTCTGCAATTCACTTCCGATTCGGCTGAAATTGTCAGTCCCATTTTATCGCAAAGATTTTTACAGATAAACAGTCCCATTCCGGTGGCATTCAATTTTTTCCGGTCACTGCCTGTGAAGCCCCGCTCAAAAATACGCGGTAGGTCAGCCTTCGATATTCCGATTCCATTGTCTTCCACCATCAATGAAATACTATGAACCGACTTCTTTGCTGTAAATTTTAATACCGGATTATCATTCTTATGATATTTGACCGCATTGGAGATAAGCTGACTGAGTATAAAGGTTACCCATTTTTCATCGGAGGAGACCCACACCTCAGGAACGGAATCCTCTATCGTAAAGCCGTAGCTTTGCAGAATTGTCCGGTTTCGCAGCAATGCGGTATTAATTGCGTCCGATAAGCTGAAGCTCCGTATGAAATAGTCCTTTTCCACCAATTCGCTCCGTGCGTAGTAAAGTACCTGCTCCAGCAAATAATCAATTGCCTCCATTTCCCTGCTGATTTGCTTTGTCACCTCCGCAGGATGATTAAAACATATAAGCTTGATTGCAGATACCGGATTCTTTACCTCATGAATCCATTCCTCGATATAGCTTTTATAGTCAGCCTGGCTTCGCTTGCTTTGTTCCACCTCATCATTCATTGATTTACAGGCTGTTTTCAGCAATTCATAATAGATTTCTTCCTGAATACTGTCCGGTTTTGCAATCACATCACTGATCATATAGGATTTTTCAAGTGTTTTCATAATCTTATTGCAGTGCTTTGTACGTTCCTGAAGCCGGAAATATCCTATACCCAGAGATATCCCGAAGAGAAGAAGTCCGCATATCCAGATGAAACCGATCATAAAGAGATCGAGTCCATAAAGCAGGAGCAGTAACCCGATAAAAAATCCAAAAATCATACTTAATATTATAATTACCAGCTTATCCTGTATATACCGGATCAAAGTCATATGCTATATCCCTCCTGCGGAACGGTTTTAATAAAGTCCGACAGTCCAATCTCCGATAAGCGCTTGCGCAGCCTTGACATGTTAACATTTAAAATATTGTTGTCAACGTATAATTTATTTTCCCATAGGGCTTCGATCAACTCATCCTTGGTAACGGTCCTTCCTCTGTTTATAAACAGAAAATATAAAATACGGCATTCGTTTTTCGATAACTCTATCGTATAATTCTTTGTCCTTAAATTCATTGCCGGTACATCCAGGTATACGTCACCTGCATGCAATGCATGTGCTTTTTCACAACGTTCAAGGATTCTTCGGATACGTGCAAGAAGCACCGGCAAATGATATGGTTTTCGTATGAAATCGTCTCCTCCCAGTAAGATGCCTCGAAGCTCATCCTCCTCGCTTTCTCTGCAGGTTACAAATATAACCGGTATTTCGGAAAACTTCCGGATCCTTTGGCACAGGTGAAACCCGTCCTCCTCCATCAGATTAATATCAAGCAGTATCACATCCGGACTGCTGCTTCTTATAACATCACTTATCCGGGTAAATACGGACGGAGTAATTGTCTCAAAGCCGCTTTGTTGCAAAAATACCGAAAGCTCCCTGCGGATACTGTCATTATCTTCAATAATCATTACTTTGTACATATGACTCCTTCCTTAGCTGCTGTTTATTTAATAATTGCCACACATTACCATTTCAATTGTATCTCTTTTTCTGATACTTTTCAATAAAACAGCCGGCCCGGATTATGCGAAAGTGCATTCATGACCATATCCTTTAAGGCGCAGTTCTCAAACCTGCTGTAATTACTATAAAAATTATTAAGATACTAATCAATGATAAGGCAAACAAAAAAGTAGCCCCTTTTTTTCAGAAACTACACTTTTGTTTACATTGTTTTTAATTTTCCTAATTAAGCAAAGCCGCATCCAGGAAGCTGATTGACGATTATCATCTTATTGTTATTTACTGCATAACTGTTTTTCTTTTTCTGCAAGAAGGGCATAAAAGGTTATCCATTTGCTTGGCTTACCAACGCGTTCCTTCGGTAGATATGATTTTGACAAAGTCCCGTTTAAAACATATCTGCCATCCTTCTCTCTCTTGCTGTATAAAATATCCCACGCGGATTTTAATCTTTCGTCATTTCCGTATCCTAACGCGCAAAAGGCTTCAATAACATTTTGTAAACCGACCCGCATAACTTCAAACGGATAAAAGGTATCAATCGTTCTCCATCCTTCACGGGAATACAAAACAAGCGTGGATTTATCTGTGCTTTTATAAAAAATATCGTGTTTATAAAAATAATCTGTCAACTCTTTCTCAATGCCGCAGACAATACCTTTTTTGCTGCATTCGGAAAGAAACAGCAAAGCATGAAGATTGTCTTTGTAACAGCTTTTCGGTGTATATTTCAGTTTGTTTACCCTGTGAAGGCATAAAAAGCCATGATCAGGTAGCATATGCATACAGAGTTTCCCGGTGATCTGTTTTATGAGTTCTCCGTCCCCATACCCCATCTTCACCAGCGACCGAAGCAGCATAAAATCACCGCAGTTGCAATCAATCGAATTTGAAAGCTCATGAAAAGCCTTCTCAACATACCCGATTTTTATATCATCGCAGGTTAAACCGCACTCGGCAAGGGCAGTGATATAATACCGGTACCATAATCCGTTTCGTTCATACCACTCTTCAGGCAGAACGGTATCTATCCATTTTAAAACTTTTTCATTGTCAGCAGGTTCGCCAAGCAGTTCCGTCTTGGTACGGTATTGTACCGCAGGGTTTTCCTCCTCCAAGAGCCACGATATCACATCAGGCATAGCAGCATTCCTCCTTTAGATTAGATGTTATAGCAAGCAGACCGTCTCCGCGTCTACGCATACTTTGAGTATGCAAAGATGCCACTTGAAGCTTGAGACGGTTTTACGGCCTTTTAGCACTTTTATTTGACAATAATTTATCCAGATATATGGATTTAAATTGTTTGCTGGCCAGCATCTGCTTTAAAGGCGGTAATTTTAGAATAACTCCAAGCACAGCCGCCATTGCACGATGATTGGCAAATGCCTGGTTATCAAAGATAAGATTCTGAAGGGTTCCTTTCTCGATTGCCTGCAGTACAAATCTATGGGTACTATTCACCGGTGTAATGACCTCAATCTCTCTCCGCACTAATTCAATGGCATTTTTCGGACAATTGCGCACACATACACCGCAGCCCAGGCATACCTCATGATCTACCACCGCCGTCTTCTTACCCTCTTTATTGTTTTGCATGGAAATTGCCAATACCGGACATACCTTTACACATTTACCGCATCCTACACATTCTTTCGAAATCTTAGGTATATAATTCGTAGTAGCCACCGGCTGCATCGGGCTAAATTTTCTCGCTGCCTGCAAGGCTTCACAGCAACAGCCGCAGCAATTGCAAATAAATGCCGGATCCTCACGGACATTTTCACCAATTTGTACCAAATTGGCTGCATAAGAACGTTCTAATACCTCCATTGCCTCTTTCTTGTCAATTAATCTTGCATGCTGCCCATTTTCCGCAAGAGAACGGGCAACATTGCCAAAGGTGAGGCAAACATCCAACGGAGCATTGATTTCACACGGGTGGCCTGCGTGCAGCATCTTATGCCTGCAATAGCATGTTCCAAGGCCTACATGAGCTGCCTCCTCAATTATGTGGCTTGCTCTTTCATAATCCAAAATATGAATGGTGTTGTCATTGGTCAAAACCGGCTCCTGCACATAAACCCGTCCAAGATGTGTCTCCGTTGCGTAAAATAAATCCTTAACAAAATCTTCTTCTACATTCATATACTGATAATATAATTCGCTTAAATATTTCTGATCGATATCGCCTCTTGTGCGCATCAATGCAAATTCAATAAATCCTGCCATTGGAGGCGGCATTACAAATTGACGTACTCCTTTATAAAAGGAATCCACAAGCAACGCCTTCCCGCAAAGATGCTCTAAAAAAGCTTCTGCCTTCCCTTCACTGGTATTCCAGATCTTTGCCGCTTTTTTTGCAGTAAATGGACGAACCGGCAACAGTGCGACCCACTTGGCTTCCTTTTCCGTATATAGGACCTGCAAAATTTTATACAGGCTTTCCGATGGCGGAGCCCCTTGTGTAAACCAATTGATTCTTTCTTCTAAATTCTTATAGGCATCTTTACTTGTAATATGTCCCATGGAGTTACCCTCCTGATATTAAGTTTGGATAGACTTATCACTATTTTATCAAATTGCATCCAAACTTACCATACGAACACGAATATAATTTTCTTTGGATAAGTACATACCCTCAAGAGAAGCCCGGAGCGCAGCCAAGTTTAGTCTATCGTATTTACCGGGCAAAAATAGGACCTCTTTATTGAGGTCCCTCTTGCACAAAGGATTCATTTACAGTTTTCTCTGCTTAACGCTTGTTCATTTTCCATAAATAAATTCAATGCTTCCTTAGAAATTGAACTTGAATCAAAGGCTCTCCATTGTTCTGACTCTCCAACAAATTCTTTGTCAAAAAATACAGTTGACAGTCCTTTGATAATCAAGAAAGCTGCATAGGAATGTGCTAAGGACTTATCATTTTTCGACTGATTAATAAAAGTTTCTAATTTGCTAAAGGTATCAGGATAGTAAATTAACTCTACAAGCTTTGCCCGATATTCTAAACCTGCTCCTTCTAAATTCGGATACTTGGCATAATCACTGAGATGCTGAGCTTCATGCTTTAGAAACCAAACCTGAAAATCAGCCGCGTGCGTATCTATTTCCTTATTATTCGTATTAACATAATAAATCCCTTCTTCTTTCGCCCAACCACCTGCGTAATGCCGGCCGAAGGTTGCATAATGTAACCAGCTCAACATTAGAAACTCTGAAATAAAAAATACTGTCAACTTTTGATTCCCACATGGCAATTCTACAAGAAAATCTTCTTTCTTTGTTGTTTTCCAGATATAAGGACCTCTATAAGGCGCCGTTATGCCACCTAAAAAAGAATAACCTTTTTCTTTAAAGATACTTTCCAATTTTGTTTCGATTTCATCTAAATCTGTGCCCTCATGAACCATAAGAAGCTTTGTTAGACTAACAGTCAACTGCTTTTCGGAGTCTTGTACATCATTATTTGTTAAAACAGATATATAATATTTATAATAATAGTTCATAACTGCTTGAATCCAAGGGTCTTCCGAGTCGATTTTGAGAGTCTCGTCTTGGGCTATAAATCTATGTATATACTTTCGTTCCAGCTCAAGAATATCTTTACTTTTTCTTTCAAAAGACTTTAAATAATCAATGGCTTCAAGAACATTTCCTTGTAAACACTTTGCGTAGAATTTTTCAATATCCATACTTTCCCTCCATTTATTAAACATTAATTATGACTTCCGTTAAGGTCAAATTCATCGCTCGTCCTCCGACCTTGACTTCAGAAATTTCATTGTCCTTTATCGTTAAAGATACTTGGATTTCGGATGGCCTTTTCATAGGATAACCTTGTTCAAAAATTATGTTTGAAGCTTGCTCCTCGTTGATTTTTCCATAACGGTACAGGTAACAGCCAAGGGCACCGCTTGATGTTCCTGTTGCAGCTTCTTCCGGGATGCCATATAAGGAAGCAAAATTTCTGCAATAAGCGTCAGCACCATGTACGGATTCCAAAGAAAAAACATGATATCCTACCGCATTGTACTTCCGGCTGATTTTTTTTACTTTCTCCGGATCCGGTCTGATGGCGTCTAAACTAACTATCCCTTCTTTGTCTCATGATCTTATATTCTGTGACTGCCGCATAAATGAAAAATGTCATTTCCAATCTCGAGAATGTACCTATACTAAGCACCTGCAATCCGGCGAACATTGAACTGCCCAGCTCAATCAAGACTGCTATCAGTAATACCCATGCATACCACTTGGGATAAATACTATTCTTTTTAAAAGCATAGACAAACCATAAAATATAACCTGTAAAAATAAATCCGAAATATACATAAAACGGAATAATGAAACTTCCAGTCATATCCTCTACAACGGTAACAGCTGCTGTCTGTCCGCTAATATTAAATACTGATTTATAGACAATTGGCATGATACATAAAACTGCGTGGATAAAGAAGTCTGAAAGCCCTCCAATTAATGTAACTGCAATAAATGCTTTTGCATACCTTGGATGTGATGTTCTCATTTGATGATAAACACATAGGTATCCGGCAACAAAAAATGGTGTTATCATTGCGGCAATTGTTAACGAAGCGGTAAACCTTCCCACAGCCATTTCTCCCCATGCCGATTCTACGACCCCATATTTATCCAGTACCGTGCTGTTCCCAGGTAAATATTCCAGAAGATAATCGGCAACCGAATACAATAGGCCTGCTATCGCAGCGAAAACTGCAAAAATAAAGTTCGTTTTCCTGTTATAATTCATCTCTTTTGCCTCCTTTTTCAAAAATATAGTCACAAAGCTGTTGCTGCAATAATGTAATATTTTCGTTCAATGCATCCTGATGAAGCATCTGCCGGTTTTCCACAGCAAGTGCCATTAGCTTTATTATATTGGCAATCACATGATAATTAATTCCCTCACGCTTCCCCACCACATGGCTAAAAATTGTATCTATAATCCTGTCTTCCTTTTCTGGATTGATTGCCATTTCCTGCGGCAGCTTTTTCGTAAGCCACTCCTCATCCTCCTGTGTCATAGAGCGGATCATATTATGATCTCCTGAAATCGAGAACTTCTGAAGCAGCTCTTCAAAATTCCTTCTGTTAATACCGCCGTTTACAGCTACCGCTTCATTAATGCAGCGGTATATATTCTCTTTGCTGAATTGTATTACACTTAACACGAAGCTTTCTTTTGACAGAAAAAAATGATAAAAAGTACCTTTTCCAATTCCGGCCTGTTCAACGATTTCATCAATCGTCATTTTTTTGATTCCTTTTTCTTTTATCAGTGAAACACCAATTTCCAACAATTGTGTTTTTATTTCTTCTCTCTTTTCCAACGTAAATATAGGTGGCATATTTTCTCCGCTCTCTTATTATGTGACTGAATTTTATCGTATTGGTCACATAATAATTGATATTCCATCTTTTGTCAATCAAAATATATATTAAGAAAGACGCTGATTTTATCCAGCGCCCTTGAATCTGATACTCCCTTGGAGGTATATCCCCATTGCAAGCAATAAAACCCTCAAAGTGTTTTACATTTGAAGGTTCTATTCGTTACAATTTTATTTAATTATAAACGTACGCGATAAGATACCATTTAATTTTTAAACATTTCCATAAAAGCTTGGAATTCTCCTTCTTTTGTTCCAAACATCCGCTCTGCATTACATAAAAAGGCCTGAATCTTTACCGGATACTCTTCTGATTTCCATCCAAAGGTATCACAGTCAAACATCATATGTCCCATAAGTAACATGGCTTCAATACATTCTTTCGGATAATCCGTATGAATAATATCTTGTTCCCTGGCTTCTTTCACGGCTCCTTCCAAAACAGAGGTCATTTTTTTTAACATAGTTTTTTGATACTGCTGCTCTAATTTAGCATTATCTACCTTATGCAGTTCTTCCGCCAGTTTATGAGCGCCTTCAAATTCAGGGGCTTGAGCCATTACAGCCATTACAATACGGTTTAATAAAGGGATGGATGCATCCTGTAAAATATGTTCTGCTCTGGCGGCTCCTTCGTTCACAATATTTATAATAATTGCTTCAAGTACTTCCTCTTTGGAAGAATAATAGTAATAAAAAGTCCCTTTGGCAATATCTACGATTTTTAATATATCATTGATGGAAGTCTGATCATATCCCTTCTGCACAAATAATTTTCTTGCTGTAAGCAGAATTTCCTTCCTTCTCTCTTCTCCATCTTTAATAGCTTTCATATACATTAACCTCTTTTCGAAACATCAAATGGTTCCTGATGCTTCTGATTTATGCCCTTCCATATTATAGCCCAAAACTTTCTTTCGGTCTATTCATTTCTAATTCTCCATGTGTTTCAACATAAATTAATTATATTCCAGCGTTCGTTGACGGAAACTGCAACCCTTTCAGCCAATGATCCAGTTCTAATACACGGTCATTACCTGTTTTAAATTCCTTGCAGGCAGCAACCTGACCATCCCTTAGATAAAGGACTTTTTTGGCTTTTGCTGCAACTCTTGGATCATGTGTGACTGTCATAATTGTCATTCCATCCTGATTTAAATCTTCTAAAATTTCCAAAACCTGATCGGTAGCCTCCGAATTCAATGCACCGGTAGGCTCATCCAAAAAGAGAATCTCCGGATTGTTAATCATAGCCCTGCAAATAGCTGCTCTCTGCAGCTGTCCGCCTGAAACTTCTTTCATATCACGATTTTCAATTCCTGTAATCTCCATCCGTTCCATCAGTTTGGATGCACGTTTTCTGATATTCTCTGCCGGCTCTTTCTTTGCTATAAGTCCGGGCAGGATAATATTATCAAAAATAGACAGATTTTTTAGCATTTGAGCATTCTGGAATACAAATCCCATCTTTGTCAGTCTGAACACTGACAATTCACTTTCCTGCAACAGGGTAATATTCACACCTTCAAACATTACCTTGCCTTCACTTATGTTATCCAATCCGCTGATGCTATACAGAAGGGTTGACTTTCCCGAGCCGGAAGGTCCCATAACCGCAGCAAAATCTCCTTTTTTAATTTCAAATGATATATTATTTAATACTTTTGTATCCTGAAAGGACTTACTAATCTGTTCAATTTTAATCATGGTCAGGCTCCTCATTCCATTATTTGGTCTCTAATATGATAGTTTCTTATCATCCTGGTTCCAATAATTACGGTAATAATTACTGCGAATAACTGTACTGCCGGACAAAGCAGATATGCCCGGACCGGTTCTACCAACATTTTTATTTTGGCGACACCCACAGAAGAAAGCATTCCGGCAAATATAACCTCCCCCAGTGTATTGGCAAGAATGGTTCCTGCTAAAATTGCTAAGAACTGGATCATAAGAATCCTGATTCCCAGCTGTACCCTAATATCCCGGGTTGAAAATCCAATTGCTTTCTTGATTGCAATTGCACTGTGTTCCCTTGCCGTGATAAGCTGCAGAAACATTATAGTAATTAAAATAATTAAAAGTAAGGAAATCACTGTCGCTGAACCTTCTACAAGACTCATATTCTCCACAATACCGCTTAGTGTCTGGAAAACAAATTCATTAACAGGAGTTATTTTACTATCAGGTAAGGCAGTTCTCATTTCAGCAATTTTTTTATCAATATCGATGCCGTCCCAAACATCCAAATAAATCATATAACCTTCTATATCCGTAATCTCAAAATCTATGGCTGCCTTCGCCGTTTTTCCGCCATAGGTAATATCCTGATAAATACCGCAGACACGAAAGATAAGTTCTTTTCCCTGATAAGTCACAGTTATGGAATCACCTGTTTTTTTTCCCAGATCAACGGCGTTCATATAAGAAAGAGCCATATCTTTCTTTTCTTCAGGTGCATTTCCTTCCAGGTATTCTAATGGAAAAAATGAATTATCTCCGTTCTGTACACGAATATATTCCCATTCTCCATCCGCATTCTGAGACTGTACATAACCATTCTGATAGACAGCATATCTGTCAATTTCCGAATCCTTTTCCAGATAAGCCATAGCTGCCTCTTTTTGTTCCATCAGCTTCTCGCTGTACTGAACATCGATACGGATGTCACTTTCCCCAATACCCATATAAGTTAAAAAGGCTGGATGATCAATCGTATTATTCATATTCATAGGAAGCAGAATCAGGAAGGAAGAAAATACGAATATAAAAAAAATCACAACATATTCCTTCCGCTTACATTTTAGTTCCCCTAAAGCCATGATAAGGTTACGGTACTTAAATCCCTTTGAAGGAAGGGAATAGTGACCTTCTTTCTTTATTTTCTCTTCTCCGCGTATCAGCTCCATAACCGTACTCTTTAAATTCCGCCGGATAATCCTATGACACCGAAACATTACAAATAGACTAAGCAGGATTGCTCCCAATAAAGGAAATACCCATTTCAACCATTGGCTGCTTCCATATCCGCAATACCTGATTATCGTTTCGGAAAAGAAATCTCCGAAAGGGATGGAAGCCAGATAGCCTATAACCGCTGCTGCCAGCGCAAGTATGGTATATTTCATTTGATATATTTTTTCAATTTCCTTTCCTGGAATTCCGATTGCCTTCATTTCTCCAATAGAATGATTTTCGTCTGCCATGGTAGCCCGTATAATATAAGACAGGCATAATACCGACATTATGATCAACAAAATACTGACCGCTATAATTACAATCGCTATCAATCCATAAGAAAAAGCATTGATCATATTAAAAATCCCCGCTGTAACAGCCACTCCGTTAGATGGCATGCCAGCATCCATATATGTATTTCCAAAAGCTGCAGTGGATGCATTTTCATTTAAGAGAAATTCAAAACAATATTCCCATTCACCCATATGAAGAGCCAATTCCTCCTGATCGCTCTGACTGATAAGAAATCGTTTGGAATAGGAAAGAGCTGAATTCATTGTAGAATCACGGTTAATAACAGATACCTTAAATTCTTTCTGATAGTCCCCATCTCGGAGAGTAATTGTATCTCCTGCCTTTATGTTTAAATCCTCCGCATAGTAAACCGGTACTCCGATTTCTCCGTCCTGAACTACCGCAATTTTATTATTTTGGTCAAGAAGATAATCAAATTTTACATTCTGAGTAACAAATCCATTGTCCATCAGACACTTTTCTAATGATTCTCCTCTGTAGACAATATGACCATTCCTAATATCAAGCATCTTGACTACTAGCGCATCTTCTATATCTTCCTGTTTTTTTACAAAATCCATAAATGCTTCTTCGTCATATTTTCCCTTGTGCATCTGCACGTATTCCGGCGGAACTGCAATCTTATCCAGACCATTTAATGAAGAGACCATGATACCTGCAACCCTCAGACCGCCCGACATAAAAACAGCGGAAAGAATCAAAAATACTGCCAGGGCAGTTGTTATAACCCTGTTTTTTTTAAAATCCTTCCGGACAAGCTTCAACAATAATTTCATTTTACACTCCTTCTCTTCAATTGTGCTAACGTTTATCGACCCATGGTCGGTATCTGTCAAAAATAATACCGACCATGGGTCGATACAAATATATTACATGATTAAATTACAAATATCAAGCCTCCTGTAATATTTTTTTAAATTTATTTCAAGAAAGATCAGCGTCGATACAGGCGCATTGTGAAATCATGTCCATATACATAGAATAAACCTCAGCAATCTAATCCAAGGAAAAGTAAATCGGATTAGATGCATGAGGTTCTTTCATGTATTTTTTGATTTTTTACCGTTTACAGATGATAGGTAACCCGACTGCAATAGAGGCGGATCCTTTGACCGCATTCGAAACTCTTGTCTCAAAAATAATGGTTGTCCAAAGGAATTATCTCCTATAAACTTATCATCTCTTGATGAGCAGCACCGACAAATCATTTACATTCGTTCCGGTAGGTCCTGTCATGATTAACCCGTTAATGGCTTTCAGTGCGTGGAAAGCGTCATTATTACTCAGATAGCTCTGTAAATCCATGCCTTTCCCGGTCAGCCTCGCTTTACTCGTACCATCCGCATAACCGCCTGCCGCGTCCGTAGGGCCATCTGTCCCATCCGAGCCAAATGAAAATACGGCAGTTTGGGTAAGACCTGCTATGCCGTCGGCTGCGGACAGCGCGATCTCTTGATTTCGACCGCCTTTTCCAGTACCTGTAAGTCTCACAACGGTCTCTCCACCTGCTATAAATGCCAGTGATTTCTCTGAATTACTATGATATCGTGCGATGGAGGCCAGAAAGCTGCCCGCATCGGCTGCAGTACAGCACAGAGAGTCCGTCAATATAATAGGCGTATATCCCAATTCCTCACAGGCTTTGAATGCGGCGACACATAGCTGACGCACGCTGCCGGTGATTTTAGTGACTACATTGTCCAATAATTTCGGCGTCTCTTTCGCTAACAACTCTTTCGTTGCATCATCTAGCTGCAATTTATACTTCTCGGCTATTGCCATTGCCTGCTCACAGGTAGAGCGGTCGGGATACGCCGGACCGGAGGCTATCATATCCAGGGGATCCCCCAATATATCTGACAATACGATAGAAAATACCTTGGCAGGCGCACAGAGCTTGGCAAATCTGCCGCCCTTAACAGCTGATATGCGCTTTCTGATTGTATTCATCTCCACGATGTCGGCACCACTGGCCAGCATCTGGTTGGTCAGACTGGTGAGCGTCTCTTCCGATACCAGCGGTTTCTCAAATAAAGCAGAGCCTCCGCCTGATACCAAAAAAAGTACGGTGTCATCTGCAGTTAAGTGCTGAACTGCATCAATGGCCTTCTGAGTGCCAGCAAATGAATTCCTGTCAGGCACTGGATGTCCTGCTTCACAGCAAATGATACGAGGCAGCTCACCCATGACATGCTGGTACTTCGTAACAACGACACCCGATGTAATGCGCTCTCCCAGTATATCTGATGCAGCCTTGGCCATCTGCCAGGCGGCCTTGCCTATGGCAACTAATACGATCCTGCCCTTGCCAAAATCATAGTCTTTTAGCGCTTCTGCTACCGCGGTATCCGGCAGTGCGGCAGTAATCGCTGATTTTATTATCTCTTGTGCGTCATTGTACATAGCTTTCTTCCCTCATTACCTAACAATAATGTTTTGATTATGCCCACTTCAAATACTGCTTTCGGGCGCTTTTACTATACTTGTATTGGATAATTTTTCATAATACTTCACTATGCTGTTATGGTCACATTTCTCCAAACCATCCGCTTTGAGGGCCTGCATGATCTCCATAAGCTGACCGGTGAGAGGCACAGGCGAATTAACTGCATGAGCCGCACCCAGCGCATTATTCAGATCCTTGATGTGCAGCTCGACACGAAAGCCGGGATTGTAATTGCCGGAAAGCATCATAGGCACCTTGGCTTCCATGACAGTAGATCCTGCAAGGCCGCCGCGGATTGCCTGAAATACCAATTCCGGATCCGTACCCGCCTTTTTAGCAAAGGTAAGGGCTTCTGAAACCGCCGCAATATTTACCGCCACCACGATCTGATTGGCCAGTTTTGCCACATTGCCGGAACCCAGCTCTCCCACATAAACCACAGAACCCGCCATGTATTTTAGCAAATCATAATACCGGTCAAAGAGTTCTCTCTTGCCGCCGGCCATGACGGAAAGAGTGCCGTCAACAGCCTTGGGCTCTCCGCCTGAGACGGGGGCGTCCATCATTTCTATCCCCTTTTTTGCCAGCTCAGCACCTATCGCTTTGCTCTCTGTAGGGTCGATAGAACTCATGTCGATGAGAACAGTCCCCGGCTTAGCGCCGCTTGCTATCCCGCCCTCCCCCAGTGCCGCTGCTCTGACATGGGGTGAATTGGGTACCATAGTGATGACTACATCACACGCTGCGGCTACCTCCCCGCCGTTTTTTGCTGCCGTTGCGCCCAAGGCAACTAATTCTCCTACCGCTTGTTCATTAAAATCACAAACAACCAAGCTATATCCCGCCTTTATGAGATTTTTACTCATGGGCTTTCCCATGATTCCTAAACCTATGAAACCTACTTTTTTCATGATATCCCTCCTGGTATCTTTATCACAATCTAAATTATCTGCACACTATCCGGCATGCCGCCACCGGCGGCACAAGCAATGGGTTTCACCCTTTCCCTCTTTGCTTTTTCTCCCGCTCTTCTTTAAGATAAGCTTCCAATTTCTTGTCAATGGACTGCTGTGCAAACTGAAAATGTACACGCATATAGCCTTCCGCCAACTCGGGGTTATTTTGCTCAAGCGCGGAAATGACGTCTTCATGCTCTTTGAAAGTATATGGGATCCGCTCCGACTGAAACGGTATATTCATGGCTGAAAGCCGATATCTGGAGAGTATATTGGCCATAAATTCTCCGATGAGCTGATTGCGTCCGATCTTGGCAATATGGTAATGCAGCTCACGATCTAAATCATCGGTTCTTACAGGATTGCCCGGCTGATAATCTCTGATTTGCTCATTCAGTCTGCGCAGATAAGCAATATCTTCCGGTGTAGCTGTATATGCCGCTTCTTTGGCAGATAGCACCTCCATATGGGCACGTATCTGAAACAGATTTCTCATGCGTTCCATACTAAACGTAGTCACATGGACTCCCTTTTGCGGCAGATGTGTTAATATACCGTCGTTTTCCAGCAGCCGAAAGGCTTCTCTGACTGGCGTCCTGCTGACATTCAGAAGTTCGCATATCTCAGCTTCGGTGATTTTCTCACCTCCATGGTATTTTCCTTCGATAATAAACTCCTGAATTTTCCTGGCTACCAAGCCTATACTGCCTGAATTCTCATTGTCGTCCAAGAAACCCGCATTCATATACAAACCTCGCTTTCTATTTCTTCCTCTATATCATTAAACCTTAATGATGTATGCCCGGTATAACTCACCTTTGTCAATATTAAATTTCAGTTCACCGTTTCCGTTCAAATTAACCTTTTCTTCCCCTTTCCCCGAAAGCCATATTATCTCCTGCGGTTTTATATCTGCGAACTTTACAGATATATCAGGGATTACCAACGGCCCAGAGAACGTTATACCATTAAAGCCTGTAAGATTAATTAATTGCAGCATATAGGTATTATCGGATATTCTGCCGAAAAACACTTCTGTCATAGCGGGTGCATCGGTCACAATAGGTCTCGGTATGGGCTTTACAGACGCCAGTGCATCATACAGAAGCTTTTTAAACTCGTCATAACCGTATTGATAATAAAGCGCTCCGATGTGCCATGGAAAATACAGATTCCCGCCGTCTGATGCGGCAAGCATCCACTCTTTGGTCTCCCTGTGACCAAAACATCTCTCAGGGGGTCCGAACATGGCCTTCTCCTCCTTCGGCAGCAAGCCCGTGGTACCGGCTTCAAGAGCTATTACGCCATAGGTCTTGTCCAAAAACACCCAGTCTTTTTCAGGAAAAGAAGAAAACACCGACTTGGGCTCGGTCAGAAGATATGTGCCCCGCACATCGCTCACCGTCTCTTTTATATTTATACCAAAAAGCTGCCTTGCTGCATCCGGCTCGCACTGTAAAGACAATCCCGTCCCCACGACACAAGCTGTCGTTGAGTTTAAATATGCAAGGATTGCAGGTGATAATTTTCTCACTCCCGGCAAAAAGACAAAGTCAAACCCGTCAAATGGATTGCCCGCGCCCGCAGTGCGCTTTGCAAATCCCTCCAGAGCGCTTATCTGCATGGTTCTGAACTGTATATGGTCCTCCTTAAAAGCTCTGAAAAGACCGCGGTATTCCTTATTTACACCGTGAACCTCACCATCTAATACAAGAAGAATCTTTTGCATAGGATCAAAATGCCCATAATACTTTTCATACCGACGGTGAAAGTGAAATATCTCCCTGGTCGATTCAAAATTCTCCCTGTCGGGATAGTCCTCAAAACTGCCTATGATACACCAGTCCAAGCCGGAGCCTGCCGCCATATCGCCATACAGGCGGATTTGATTAAGATACTTGGAGACGCCCATAAATCTATAGGGCAGATCCACCGCATTAATGGCGCAGTTTGATGATATCTTATCATCAAAACCGCCTTCTATCAAGCCTACATTATCGGCACTGTTATAGATCCAAAAAGGCAGCGCTCTATCCAGGGCAGAGTTTGATTCATTGCGTACAATGTCCACAGACTGGTCTGTATACGTACTTACCGCGATATCCTCCGAGACAGACTTTGCCGTTCTTCTGATCTTTTCAAGGATCTCACCGACCGTGATTTCTTTGAATTTCTGATAGTTACGAAACACAGGATCCTCTTCATCCTCTACCATAGGCAGCGTTTCCCCAAACATTTCTCCAAAGCGTCTCTTACAGTTATCGCATTGGCAGATACCACTGTAATTGCCGCTGTAATCACTGGTCATATAGCCGAACATATTGAAAAATATGCCATCTACAGGATATTTCTCTATTACCTCCCGGATGATTGCAAGGGAATGCTCCTGCTGATATTGCCCGTTCACACAGGTTGCGGCCGTATCATGATAGAGCAGGGGGGAGCCGTCCGCTTTCCTATAGTACCAGTCAGGGTGGTCTTCCAGCATACGCACATGAGTCTTGCTGAAATCAAATCTCGCGATCACTCGAATACCGTTTTTGTGGGCTTTCTCTACTACTTCTCCGATCAAGTCTCCTTTCAGATACGGGCTGGGCGTTTGGTAAGGTAATTTCGTGGGGAAAAATGAACTGATCCCGCCGCAGCCGATCTGGAGCACATTGGCTCCAAACTCTTTAAGCGTCTTTATATAAGAATCCACATCCATGTCTGCGTCTATGTCGCGGATATTATTTTGTATCATTCGCAGATTATTTTTTAACCACCAAGCCATATTAATTCTCCTTTAGTCCATTCAAATCCCTGATCATAGCTGCTGCTTTCCCGCTATCTAAGGATAAGGTTTTTACAAATACTCCTATCGGTACGTCGGCATAAATTATCATGTTATTTGCAGACATTTTATTTCCAAATGCCTCTTCGACGACAGGCAATGCACCATCCAGTTTCAGGATCTCTTCCAAAAGCGTATTCAAAGTGATTCCTCCCGGAGTATACGGTTTTGCATCCGTTTTATGTATCTCAGTTTCCAAGGACTTATTTATAAACGGATAAGCCTTGACAGAAAAGTAATTGCCGTGCCCGGGTATGATATAATCGGCAATACACGCAGCCTTCTCAATGGATTTTTTTGAATCTTCCGCATTGCTGCTGAATAAGTACCCTTCTTTTGCCCGAAAGAATTCATACGTCATGACAGCATCGCCGGAAGCCAGAATCATGCCTTCGTTTGCTTCAAATAAAAGTCCTGCAAGCCCTGATGTATGCCCCGGAAGTTCTATGATATCAAAGCCATCTATGAGTTTCCCGCCGGCGGGTTTTGCCCGTCTGATGGTTTCAGCATTATCCCCATCCAATAGATCAGTACGTTCCTTTAAAAAAGCCAGATCTTTTGCGGCCATATAAAAATCGGCTTTCTCAAATGCATTGACACCCATCCAGTGGTCAAAATGCTTGTGCGTGCTATATACGATGTCAATATCTTCAGGCTTCAGCCCGCATTTCGTGTATAAATCAAATTTCAACTCATCGGCCGCCTTGCCGGGGTCAACCAATATATTGCAATCTCCGGTCTGTATCACCGTAGTTGTGGCATTACAAGGATGATATGCGATTGTTTCATCTTCGCCCCAAAATTTATTTCTTGTTAGATGTCCGCTTTTAATAATGTGCCAATCCGTCATATAACAATCCCTCCTTCAAAGTTTGATTAAGCATTTTCTGATACGTTTAAGCTGCGTAACTGTAAATCTTTCGTTATCTTCGCAGTCTTTTTTTCCACATCATAGAAAACCATAGTCAAAACAAGCAGCCCTGCAAAAATCACCGGCACCCAAATGGCACACAGCTTAATACTGTTGATTGCCGCTTGAGGCTGTTCGGCAGCCAGACCATTGTATCCGCCCAGGGACATAAGCCATCCTGAAACACCTGGCGCAAGACCTACGCCAAGATTCATACCTACGTTCAGCCCGCTCTGTAAGGTGGAGCCCAAGCGTATGCCTGTCTTCCATTCGCCGTAATCCATTGTATCAAGAACAAGAGCATACATAACCGAAAAGGTGATTCCCGTTCCAAAGGCCGCTATACTGCGTAAAATAATCAGATTGGCAAAGGTCGGCGGCAATAGGACGATCATAAGCAGTCCGGAAAACTTAATCAACGCTCCCACAAGGAAAACCGTACGTTTTTGAAATTTCTTAACTACCGGACCGAGAAGGAGAAGAGCACATATCGCCGGCAGACTGGACGCTAAACTGATTTTTCCGTATTGGCTGACATCGCCTATGACATACTGAGCATAATAAATGCCGGTTGCACCAAAGAATTGATTACCCAGCGCGTCGAATATAAAAACACCAAAAACCATCAACCAATATTTATTTTGCATCATCGCTTTTAAAATCTTTATAAGCCCTACCTTGGGCTCGTTTTCGGACTTGCCAGACAGAGATGGTCGATGTACTCTCTCTTTGCAGCCAAAAGCGGCTACCAGCATAAATATTATTCCAATCGGAATGATATACGCCATATACCTGATCCAGTCCGACTGCTTATTGCCTGCCGCAACTATGGCAGGAAGGAGGAGCATACTCGGAACAAATGATACGATCATTCCCAATAGCTGGTTTGAAATCGAAAGCTGCGTTCTCTGCCCTGAATCTGATGTAATAAGTGCCGGAAAGGTAAGATGAGGAATATAAAATGTGCTTTCAAACACACTGGTCATAAGGTTATACATAATGATGATATATATAATTTTTCCTGCGGTCGATATATTCGGTACCGTAAAAAGTCCTAATGTAACAAGTCCAAAAGGCACAGCCGACCACAAAAGCCAGCTTTTAACCTTACCGAATTTCGGATTGAGTTTATCGATCCATATGCCTATCGACACACCGATCAGCCCATCCAAAACTCTTGAAAACATAAATATGGAGCCTATGACGGCGGCCGACATCCCCAGGGAATTTGTGTAAAAATAGTTCAGCAGTCCAAGTGCTATACTATTAAACAGCCATCTGCCTGACCCACCCAGACCATAAGCGAAAATCTCGAAAAGGGATGCCCTCTCGTTTTCATTTGCAGTTTTTTGCACCTTTTGGTTGTTTAACATTACCTTATTATCCTCCTTCTTGACGGTACCGTGATTTTTTCACCTCCGTCGGTTTATATAATGTATACATTTTAAGGTATTTATTAGATATTTCCTTTATAAACACCTTATAATGTATACATTTTATAACAGATATCCGTTATATACAATTAACAATAGTGACAATGTTTTAACAATAATCTTGTTAAAGATACACAATGAAATTGTGAATCAGAAAGCTGCAGCGTAAACGGCAGGCCATACGGCCATGACAACAATGGCATACCATAACAACCATTGAACTGCCGCATAAAAAAGCTGCCTGCCGGAAACCGGCAGGCAGCTGACAAAGGCCTCATAGTATGCTCATAATTCTCCACGATAAATTAGGATGATAAAAACCGCGAAACACTTCCTGCCAATGCAAAAGATCCTTTCCATGACGGTGCATTGCGCTAAATCTTCTTCGTTTCCGCAACACTCAAAAACATAGCATAGGGCCATGGAATTGTCCAGGGTACTCCCGAAAATGACGGGCATTTTGAAATATATCGGCGCGGCATACATAGTGTGGCTTGCGATTCATATTTTAATGAGTAAGCCGATGGAAGAAATAACAGATAAGAAAAGTGACTTTTGGACAAGTTTTTTACTTCAGTTTATGAACGTAAAAATCATCCTTTATGCTATTACCATTTATAGCGGCTATATCCTTCCTTACTCAAATTCAAGATTACTTTTAGGTGTAAGTGTAATCTGCAATACATTGATCGGCATGTCCGGCTGTATTACCTGGGGGGTGGCAGGCAAACTTCTTCAGAAGCAGTTTGTAAAGCATTTTCGTATAATGAATATTGTCATGGCTGTAGTTTGATCTGGAGTGCTTTTCACATTGTTTTGTAAAGAAATCGTTCTTACATGAGACATTAGGTCCGATTGGCCAATATTCTTTTTATCAACCAGACAATAAAATAGATCACTTGATATAATAAACATACTGGCAAAACCGGATAAACACACAGTATAAATGCATTCCAAACAAAAACGTTCAAAAACGCATCCCATCCATATATGGTCCGGATGTATTCCCGAAAAATCAAAGTGTACATATCATATCCGAAGATTGCATGATAAATTGAATAGACTATCAAAAAAAGATATGGTGCAAAAGATAACCAGAATATTATTTTTAAAACTTTCCTTTTCATGGACATTATTATCTCCTCTGCTGGTTTACGGTTATTATTGTATCTTTTCGGGCCTCAATAATTAAGCTATCCTATTTGTATTTCCAGGAGCATGTCCCTGAGCTTGTTCTGTATTCTGCCAACATTATTGAAGAAATACAGAACAAGCCGGGACAAAACCATTTCATATTGATATAACAATATAGTAAACTGACTTTTCTTTATATGCAAACAATTTTAATTATACCTCGAACGGTTAAAGCATGCCTTAGTTCTTACCCCCGTAGCCCTTATAGGTAGCGTAAACTGCATTTGCATATTGATCTGCCAGAATAGGGCGGCCATAAGAATCCGTAGCTCCCGGATACCAGTAATCTCCTCCGTTATAGTGCAATAAACCGTTATATATGTTGCCAAATCTAACAATCTTTTCATTTAAAATCATAGCGCCCATACATACCTGATCTTGTTCACTGCTGTGATTATAAGCACGGCCAAATGTCGAGCTGAATTGAGATAAATAGGCATTACGTGTGTTCGGTTCTACCTGCATCAATCCGTCGCCGGCTGATGGACTGCCTGGCAAACCTGCTCCAAAGTCGCTTTCCTTTTTGATGACAGCACACAGCAATAGAGCAAAATCTCCGCCTTTACCAAATTTATTGTCCACATTCATTGTATAGGTCCAGATGTTGCTTGGAACTTCGGAAGGCTTCGTTACTGAAGGATTTGGTGAACCGGTATAAATCTTAACCGATGACATTTTATCGTTGACAGCGTCTCCAACCCAGGAAGAATTTGAAGTATAGGTCCATTTTATTCCTCCAAAATTATCATGCTCATATACTTCAACCGTCCAGCCGCTTGGAACCTTGAGAGAGGACATCCAATCATTCGGAATTCCATTTGCATTCAACTGAGACAGTACATAGCTGCCCACCCCAAGTGTTTTTGCTGTTCCGCCATAGTTTATATCTGCATAGAATATCACTCCGTTTGTTGTTGGCGGCGGTGTTGGTTGTGGTGTAGATCCGCCGCCTGGCTGCCACAA
This sequence comes from Bacillota bacterium, assembly GCA_023409535.1. GTDB lineage: Bacteria > Bacillota > Clostridia > Lachnospirales > Lachnospiraceae > Mobilitalea. Next base: position 88,341 of record JAEYGZ010000040.1, on the reverse strand, counting down.
AGCAGGAACATTGGATGGTTCCCAGCCTACGAGGGAAGTATGTGCCTGAAGACAGGTATAAGTACTTCCGCTATAGGTTACTGTATCACTTACCGCATATGCAGTATTTGGAGCCCATGCTCCTCTCGCGGCTGCGCTTACCGGTAAGGCTGCGCAAAATGTGGACAGGGCGAATGTAAAGACTGCCATAAGTAACAGGGTTTTTAAGGAAAACATTTTTTTCATCATTTTCAAACCTCCTTTAATTTTATTTATTTTATTTGGCTAATTCCCACAATGCAGGAACATTGGATGGTTCCCAACCTGCCAATGAGGTATGTGCCTGCAAACACCTATAGTTGTTTCCGTTGTAAGACACGATAGCTCCCGCATTATATGCGGTATTTGGTGCCCATACAGGATAATCGCTGCTGCTGATGGTGTAAACAGCAGTCGCAACAGCCGAATTGTTCATGCCTGATGCTATAGCAATTGCCTTTATTGTTTTAGTGCTTGTAACAGATATTGCACCTGTATATTGCGCAGAGGAGGAATTAGGCGTGGAACCATCGGTAGTATATCTGATGGCGGCACCTGCTGTTGCACAGGTAATCGTAACATTCTGTGCGGATGTATAGGTTCCTCCTGCGGGATTGAAGGTTGGTGTTGCAACAGTCGAGTTATCCTGATTGGTACCGCCGTTTGTAACATTTACTGTTATGGTATTGGTTGAGGTGGTACCGAACCTGTTTTTTAGGTCTACTCTATAGGTATAGGTACCATTTGCTCTTCCCGTTACGCTATAAACTGCTGTCTGCGCATTTGGTGAATTTCCTTGAAGTGCTTTAAAGAGTACAATTTTATCGTTTTCATATACCGTCCATGAAGTTGCATTATTACCCCACCATATGTTCATGGTAATATCGTATACTCCATCACCATCCCAGTTATTATGGCTTATTGAGCCTGAGGCCGGAGCCCCCGCAGGATTACCCAGGTCAACTCCTTCCTCTTGCCCGGTAATGGTAAATGCAGCACTTGCCACAGTTGAGTCATCCATACCGGTTTTGAAAGCCTTGGCTTTTATGACAGTAGTACCGGCTACATTAATAGGGCCTGCGTATTGTGTTGATGCGGCAGTAGGCTCGCTGCCGTCGGTAGTATACCTGATGGCAGCACCCGCTGTTGCACATGAAATGGTTACGGTCTGTGCAGATGTATAGGTTCCGCCTGCAGGACTGAAGGTTGGTGCTGCCACCTGTGAAGTACTGCTATTTATGGTATAAGTGGCACTTGCTGTGGCTGAGTCATTCATGCCTGCCTTAAAAGCCCTGGCTTTTATAGTTGTCGTTGATGATACATTTATAGCCCCCGTATATTGAGCGGAAGAAGAAGTGGGTTCACTTCCGTCCGTCGTATACCTTATGGCAGCATTGCTTGTGGCACAGGAAATTGTTACAGACTGTGCGGACGAATAGGTTCCTCCGGCAGGGCTAAAGGCTGGAGCTGATACAGTTGCAGTACCGTTTATGCCGAGCTTGTTGGATATTATATTGGTTAATGCGAAATTAGAGGTATCACATGAAATTTCCCAACCGATGATTCCGCCAAAGCCGTTATTATTCACATAGTCACATCTTGCGGCTGCAGAGGTTTCATCTTCATAGGTATACATGATACCCAGGGAGCTGTTATAAAGCCAGGGAACCTGAGATATTTGATCTCTGTATTTTATATAGCCTGCAGTATTTTCCAGCACCTTCATTTGGGCATAGGAATTCTGGCCGCCAGGGTTGCCCGGATCATCAAGATTACCCACTGGAGCACCGCTGGCCGTAGCAAACAGGCCGTTTGTACCTGTCCCGGCAACTACATTTTTCCAACCGCGGGAATAGAAAGGAGAACCTACATTAAGCTTGGAGGCAGGAATATTAAAATTATCCCTGTAGTATTTCATTATGTAATCTGTATTGTATTTGTTTTTAATATCAACCGGTGAAGTCCCGGAGGGATCATTCGGATTCTTATATATTGCTGACTGGTGGTTTGTAACTGTCTCCCATGCTCCGTGAATGTCGTATGTCATTATATTTAACCAGTCCAAATATTGCGAGTATACATTAGGTTCTGTCAAATCAACTTTCTCATAACCTCCCGGTGCAGCTATGGTAAGAAGCTTATCGGACATACCGTTATTATTGTACGCCTGGCGGATTTCCCTTAGCAATGCTGTGAAATTCTGCTTGTCCTCCGGTCCTCCGGGACAGCCCCTGTCATACTGGTCATTAGGATCTTTAGGCCGATTAACGCCGGGATATTCCCAATCAAGGTCTATACCATCAATAAATGGATATTTCTTCAGGAAATCTATGACACTTTGAATGAATGTTGCTCTGCTTGATGATGTCAGAGCCATTGCGTGAAAGTTTTCACCTCTTGTCCATCCGCCGACTGAGACAAGAACTTTAGTATTCGGATACTGTGCCTTGTAATATTTATATTCTCCGAAGTGTCCCCTTAACATGCCGGGATCCCAGCCTTCGGAGTGTGGGAAGGTGGCCTGAAAGTCTGCATATTCATCAGTCGAAGCAAGTTTATAAGATGTATCAACAGTGAAAAATGCATGATTTATGCATGTTACTTTATCCCATGGGATCATATCTACATTCATTGACATATGTGCAGAATTATACATGCCCCAGTTAGGAAAGTATACTACAAAGTTTTTGGCGCCGGCAGCTGATGCCACTGAAGTTCCCACAGAAAGCAGGGTAAGTAACACAGTCAACACAAGAAGCAAGGGCAGGAATTTTCTTAAACTTTTTTTCATACTATTTACTCCTTTCAATGCTTTGTTTTACAATTGGATACACTGCTAACACAAATTCAACACCTTAATTAAAAGGAAATATTCACCTCCTTAATAGATTATAGTTTAATTTAACAGCTTCAGTGGATTATTGTAAATCGCCAATATTGCCTATTATATAGGAATAATTTCCTGTTTTTGAGGGATTACACTCTGATACTTAAGTCCTGATAATTCGTACCGCCTAAGGGTCTCATTCGTGAATGTACCGCATTCGGTGAAGGTAAAAGACACCCCCATCTCAGTACTCTGAACCGACCTCCAATCGTTAGATTCTAGGTCTAACTTTTGGGGGTCGGTTCAGAGTACTGAGATGGGGGTGTTTTTATTTTTATGATAATATACCAAAACAAAGAATTTTAATATGTTTGATAATTCTTCTTTTTATAATTACCTGTCTCCTTTTTACCCTTCTTTGAAAATTTTGAAAAGCTCCTCTTCTCTTTCAGAGTACCATCAGCAGTCATTCGATACTTCTTATCAGCTGAGCCCCCTGTTTGTTTGGAAATAGTTTGCCTGGAGTTTGTTTGTGATAAAGTCTTCTCCGGAGCCCCGACGGATTTGTGTGAAGCTTTATGAGATGGGTCATACGTCGGTATCGATATATCAGAAGGTGATTTACCTCTTCTTGGCTGTGTGGTTTTTGGTGCCGGAAAATTATTTACTAATGGGTAAGGATGATCTTTGACCTCATTTAATCGTTTTCTAGTCAGATTTTCTATCTGGGCAAGCTGCTCTTTCTCATCAAAATCACAGAAGGAAATTGCTACGCCGCCAAGTCCGGCTCGACCGGTTCGTCCGATACGATGTACATAAGTTTCGGGAATATTTGGCAGATCATAATTAATTACATGAGATAATTCATCGATATCAATACCTCTCGCGGCGATATCCGTTGCAATTAATATCCGGAGCTTTTTATTTTTAAAATTACTTAAAGCACTTTGACGTGCTCCCTGGGATTTATCCCCATGGATTGCCTGCGCCGGCACATTATCCTTAGACAATTGCCGGACAATTCGATCAGCTCCATGCTTGGTACGGGTAAATACCAGCGCTGACACTATGGTCTTATCTTTTAGCAAGTGTACCAATAAATCCTTTTTGTTATTTTTATCCACATAGTATACATACTGTTCTATGGTATCCACGGTTGATGATACCGGTGTAATTTCAATTTTTGCAGGATTCTTAAGCATATCATTTGCCAGCTTCGCGACGTCGGCCGGCATGGTAGCGGAAAAAAGCAAGGTTTGCTTATTTACCGGTGTCTTGGCTATGATTTTATTGATATCATGAATAAATCCCATATCCAACATACGGTCAGCTTCATCTAATATAAATATTTTTAAATATTTTAAATCAATTCTCTTTTGGCCTATCAAGTCATTCAATCTGCCGGGTGTCGCTACAAGGATATCCACACCTTTTTGTAAATTCTCCTCCTGCGGTTTTTGTGATACTCCGCCAAAGATTACACAAGCTCTTAATTTTGTATATTTACCATAGGTACAAAAGCTTTCATAAATCTGAAGCGCGAGTTCTCTGGTTGGTGTTACAATCAGCGCCCGTATTTTTCGTTCTGTAGTGCCCGACTCTTTAGCTTCACTGAGCAGCTGCAGCGTTGGTATGGCAAATGCTGCTGTCTTTCCGGTACCTGTCTGCGCACATCCGATGAGATCCTTACCGCTTAATATACAGGGAATTGCTTTTTCCTGTATCGGTGTCGGAACCGTATAATTTTCCTTCTCTATAGCCTTTAAGATAGACGGTATAACATTTAATTCTTTAAATTGCATATTTACTCCTTGCCTACTATATTATTTATTTCTATCAAATTGCCAAATCTTTAAAATCTTAAAATATATTTTTAAATATTCGATACTCATTATACCACTTATTTAATTTTTATCCATTGCTTTATTCCAATGTCCTCTGCCTTGACACCTTCCAGATTAGATGTTACGCACTAGCCTATTTTACACGGGGATACCGTTCAATGCAATAAAAACTATTTATTAACTCCCATTCCCTATAGGCTTGATTTTTCTTACAGCTTCTTTTATTATGCGTTTGCTGTTATGAAATGTATTTGATATCAACATGATATCATGCTATCATGTGATTGAAGGAATACTCAAAACGTCAATTTTACAGACGCTGTTGAAGCATGTATTAGAAATAGATATTTAAAAAGGTGGAAACAAGAATGGATAATCAAGAGCAAAAGCATCAACGACGTCCCAGGTATCAAGGAACACATCCAAAAGCGTTTAAAGATAAATACAAGGAACTGCAGCCGGAGTTATATTCTGATACTGTGGCAAAGGTTATTCAAAAGGGCAGTACTCCTGCCGGTATGCATCGTTCCATTTGCGTTAAAGAAATAATAGAATTCCTGCAAATCACTCCCGGACAAACCGGACTAGATGCAACCTTGGGTTATGGCGGCCATACTTTAGAGATGCTTAAATGTTTAACAAAGGGGCACTTATATGCTACCGATGTAGACTCAATCGAATTGCCGCGCACAAGGGAGCGCTTAGCGCGCTTAGGCTATGGTCCGGAGATTTTAACCATCAAGCAAACAAACTTTTCCAATATAGACCAGATCACTTTCGAATCGGGACCATTGAATTTTATATTGGCAGATTTGGGTGTCTCTTCTATGCAAATAGACAATCCTGAAAGAGGATTTTCCTATAAGACCGAGGGGCCATTAGACTTACGGCTAAATCCTTCGAAAGGCATCTCTGCAGCGGATCGTCTTAAAACGATTTCACAAGACGAATTATACGGTATGTTATTAGAAAATTCAGACGAGCCTCATTCCGCAGAAATCTCCCGCGCCGTAATTTCCGCACTAAAAAAAGGAGCAGACATACGAACAACAAGTCAGCTCCAACAAATTATCAAGGATGCCTTGAAATTTATTCCGGAAAAAGATAGAAACGATGAAATTAAAAAATCCTGTCAAAGATGCTTTCAGGCCTTGCGGATTGATGTCAATAATGAATTTGAAGTGTTACATGAATTTCTGGAAAAGCTTCCTGCCGCAATGGCTGAAGGCGGACGTGTAGCTATCCTTACTTTTCATTCCGGCGAAGATCGCCTCGTTAAAAAATCGTTCCAGCACTTCTATCGTAAAGGTATTTATAGAGAAATAGCTCCTGAGGCTATTCGACCATCCGCAGCCGAATGTAATTCCAACAGTCGTGCCAGGTGTGCAAAATTACGTTGGGCTATAAAATCTTAAAAAGGTCGGAACCCATCGCAGACCCTTTGGGCTCTTGTATAAAGACAAAGGCGCAAGCTTCCCTCTATTGTATAAGCGGTGTCCTCTTACCGGCGGTCTTGTCCAGAAAAGCCTTTACAGCAGCATTTGCCTGCTCAGGTCGTTCAAGAGGCAGAATATGTCCGGCATTTGGTATAATCTTTAATTCAGCTTCTGTTCCGCTGCCTGTGGCCAGCTTTACTGCTCTCTCCATCTCATGCTGTTTCACCAGTACGCTGTCCGCCCCCCTTAACCACAGTGTCGGACATTTTATTAACGAAATTTTGTCAAGAAGGTTCCATTTAAGTCGAAAGGGTCCGATAACATTCAGTTGCCAGTCATCCATATCATTTTCTTCATGGTCATACTTGCCTTTCACTTCATCCATAAGAATTGGAAGCAACCGCTCCGGGTCGGTCGGCTTTGAACCACCCACATAAATAGAGTCTAGCACTTTCCTCATAGCGGTATTATCCTTCTTCCTATATTTCCGGTTGAGCAGCTTGAGCATCCCGGGCATTTTTATATATAACCATGTTATGAACTCTAAATCAACCTTGTCTCCAAGCCCGCCGGGCTCAAACAGAACCATGGCTTCGACGTTATCGGGATACATTGATGCATATTCGATACTGAGGCCGCCTCCCATGGAAAGCCCTACGAGGCTGAAGTGATCAAGCTCTAACAGCCTAAATGCATTATGCAGAATATCCATCAGCCTGGAATGATCCAAATTTCCTTCCCATGGTCTTGAACTTCCGTGCCGCGGCGTATCCAACGCAAACAAGTGATAATCCCTGCTCAAAAACGGAAACATCTGATCCCATATGAACCTTGCTTCATCATACATCGCACCATGCAGCATCACAACTTTTGGCTTTCCTGTATCGCCTGCTTCATAGATGGATAACGGCCCGCCACAGACCTTGAGCTCATGGTGTTTCAACCCGGGCACACTCTCCACTCCACCCGTGATACCTTTCTTTTCAAGAAAATCATTCATTCTTTACACCCATCCTCCCGTTGAATTAATCATAATTTTTATTATCTTTCAGAATAATCTCCAGGATGTCTATCCATTCCGCATAGCCCTTTTCCAATTGATCCGGATCAATCTCAGCTTTAAACAGCTTTTCTTCCAGATATCCCTGAGAGATCCATAAGATGATCTGTTTCGCTGCTGCGGGAGTAATATCTTCCCTCAATCCCTTATAATACTCGATTTCGCCTGTTGTGCTTTCATCATTCCATTGAATGTCTTTCATTTTGGTATGCGATTTTTTATAGTCCTCCAGCTCTTTGGTAACAAGCTCCCTGACAAAGCAATCGGGATCGAAAGCTGCAGTATAGGAAAACCTGTAAATCCACGGATATTCCTTAAACAGAGAGAGTCTGGACTTCGCCCTTCGCCGCATCAACGAAAACATATCCACATCTCTTTCTCCCTCTATGAGTACAATATCGTCCGCTTCCCTGATGCTGTCCGATGCCAGCTTAAAGAGCTTCCTATAGAGATTCTCTTTTGCAGAGAAATACTTAAACAGTACACTTTTCGATATTCCGGCCGCTTCGGCAATATCCTTCATCGATGCTTTTCTATAGCCATGTTTTGCGAATACTTCACAGGCGGCATTGATTATTTTATTCTGTTTTTCTTTTTCCAGTTTTTCAAATGCCATAGCACTGTCTAAATCCTTTCACTAATCTAAATAGTTATCCGTGACCGATTCGGTTACGATTTTATTGTAGCATAAAGCATTTGATTTGTAAACAACGAAAATCTTTATGGAACGCATGAGCCGTAAATCTATTTATTAATCAATCCAAGCTCAACCATGCTTTTCGCGGTTGCTATGATTGCTTCTTCTGCTGATCTTGGCTGCCAGCCAAGTAATTTTTTGGCTTTTGCATTGCTGCAGGCGGTATTTTGGCCTAAGAATGTTGCCGGCATACGCAAATCCTTCCTAAAAAGTGCAAGAAATTTCACGAGAAAATTTGGCATTTCTTTTGTGGAGACTTTATTCGCTGCGCTGCCTAAGCACTTCTGCAAGATTTTCGCTTCTGCTTTATAGGTGAGATTTTCACCTGCCGTCGCAAGAAACCGCTCTCCTGCGGCTTCTGAACGTGTCATCGCGAGCAAATGTAAATCTGCGACATCCCGCACATCCACGTAATCAAATCCCATTTTTAAGAGAAATGACATTTTGCCGTTTAACATCGCATTGATAATTTGGTTGGAGTGCGAATAGTCCTGGCCGAGGACAGGCCCCATGACCGCCACCGGATTGACAGCCGAAAGCTCCATATTCTCTTTCTTCGCAAACTCCCAAGCCGCGCATTCCGCCATAGTTTTTGAACGTTGATACGCATCAATATTACTTGATAAATCCGTCCAATCTTCCTCTGTAAAAACCTCAGGGTGAGATTTATGGCCTGCAATTACTGAGCCGGAAGCAGAAGTCAGGACCACACGTTTTACGCCCGCCTCCTTCGCCGCCTTCATCACACGCAAGGTGCCATCCACAGCCATTTTAACCATTGCATCGCCATCGTCCGGACGTGTGGCCGGTGTCGGCGATGCTACATGAATAACGTAAGCCGCACCAGCCGCAGCTTCTAACCAGTTTTTATCACTGGTCAAATCTGTCTGGATAAACTCGAGATTTACAAAGTCAGTTACACCACCTCGAGCGAGCATTGATTTGACTTCGTCCTGACGTGATATTGTGCGAAGGGTTGCCCGAACGCGATATCCCCCATTCAAAAGTTTCAAAATTATGTGTACGGCGATAAAACCGCTGCCGCCTGTTACTAAGACCAATTCTTTTTCCATCTTAATTTCCTCCTTTAACTAATGTTTCACTTGTAACCTATGCGCCATTAGTATATACTATCATCAGGTCGAAATCAACTCAGAGCCGATCATCTGTGACAGTGAAGGAGGTATTGTAATGGCAGCAACCAGGCACGCACAAATCATCAAAAACGATACGAAAGAATATATCACGACAGCGATGCTGCAAATGTTATCGAAAGAAAAATTATCCATGCTGACAGTTTCTCAGGTTTGTAAACGAGCAGGCGTAAGCCGTATGGCTTTTTACCGTAATTTTGAAGGACTTGAGCAGATTTTATACGAGTATTACCAGCCAAAGATTGCGGCTGTCTTTGATATCATCCGTCAAAGCTCGCAAGTCTCTGCCAAATTTGAGAGCCAGTTAAAATTTTTTAACGCATTTGGCGATGATTTACTCTCATCTGCTGACCGAGGATTTGAGCCGATTATTCAGCGGATTTTCATAGAAGAAATAAAGAAATTTTATGCCGCAGATAGCGACGGTTATTGGACAGCTTTCATGTCAGCCGGCGTATACGCGATTTGGCGAAAATGGTTATTGGATGGACAAGAAAAACCACTCAAAGAGATAATGGACTTTTTGAAGCAATTTGATACGATAAAAGGGACTGCTGAGCGGGTCCCCAAAGTCAGAAATAATTTGAATGGAAACCCTTCTTATGCAAAAAATAGAGGAACGATTACATGCTGATAGGTATCTATAGAATAAAAAAGCTCAAGACTGATCATCAACTTCAGTCTTAAGCTTTTGTCGCTGTGCATTTTGCGAATTTATCAGCCCTTCACCTTCAACTCCTCAAAACCTTCTCCATTGGCCTGCCTTTTGCCAATTCGTCCACCAACTTGTCAAGCCACCTGATTTTCTGCATGAGCGGGTCTTTGATTTCCTCGACGCGGTACCCGCAAATCACACCTGAAATTTTGGCAGCGTTCGGGTTTATCTGTGGAGCCTCATTAAAAAAGGTTTCGTAATCGGTATTCTTCACAAGCTGTGCTTGCAAGCCAGAATCGTCATACCCCGTCAACCAACAAATCACAGTATCAACCTCAGATTTGGTGCGCCCTTTGCGCTCAGCCTTTTGAACAAGTAGCGGGTAGACAGTCGAAAACGCCATCTTGTATACGCGCTCGTTTGTCATAAAGTGTCACTCCCTTTCGCTTTTTTAGTTTATTCTCCCACCGTACGATGTCGGTGATGGATGCATAATCAATCGGCTTGCAGCCTGAAAACATCAAAACCACAGAAATAGCTTATTTATTGGGCCTACATGCCTTGAACATCAAATAAAGATGCCTCTTCAACCTGGTAGAACCTGATTGTATGGTAAACCAAGTTTTTACGCTGTTACTTAGTTTCAATTGTCACTTCTTTATATCGAGATAATTTTTCATCAATAAGCGATTCACTTACTCCCTTAAGATATTTATTAAAAAATGCAATAACATAGTCGTTTATGATTTTCTCCTGACGGTTTCCTCCAATACTTCCCAGCATCCCAACATACCTGAAAGACGGCAGGAGGACAGTAAAGTCCATGAAGTCTGCATGCTTTGCACCGTTTATGGTCACATTTAGATAATTGGTCTGCTGATCGGAATAACCGGCCTTTATCAGATTCTTATCAGCATCTCCGGTCATAATCATAAAGGGTTGTTTTACTATATTGTCCACGACATCTCCAAACGGTGTGCCGTCCATGTTTATAAACGCTTTGAATCTGCTGTCTTCAAAGCAGACCTGTCCGGCAGTCGCACCACCGAAAGAGTGGCCGAATATGCCCATCCTGAAGGTATCAAGTTTATTCTGAAATATGCTTTTGATCTCTCCGCTGTTGAGTTTTTCTATCTCGTCTGCGATGAAGCTGGTATCGTCGCTCCAAATATGCACACTGTTATAAGCAATTTTAGAATTCCGTATGGCATATTTTTCAAAATCGGGGCTCAAAAGATCGCCTTTATAATTGTCGCCGATATGTAAAAGCTCATTTTGAAAGGCGTTCATTTGCCGGCTATCAAAACGTATCAGTTTACCTCCGGGGAAAATGCCGGCAAAGTCCTCATAAGGATGGGATATGCCAAACACTACATAACCATGGCTCGCCAACGCCTCCATCTGGATGGTATTTTGTGCCGCGAAGCCTCCATATCCGCCTGAAAACAACACGACAGGATAGTCAGCCTCATTTTGCGATAAGCCGGCCTCCAGGTAACTATGCGTTTTTACCAATGTAATCTGATCGAACAGGTTAGGTATCCCCAAACGTTCCGCCAGATATGCAGCAAGCTTTCTGTCAGGGAAAAAAGCGACTTTCTGTTTATCCTTGATATCATCTGCAGGATACCAAATCTGCACGGCTATCTCCCGGTACTGATCGGAGTCGGTAAAAATCCCTTTTCTGGATTTATCTGTGAATGACATGTACACCGTTCCAACAGAATAGGAACCGTCAGGTCCTGGAAGTTTTACTACAGGAAGCAGGATGGGCAGGGCGATTGAAATTATTAACGAGAGTATAAGCACGAATATTCCCGCTATCCTTACTCCTTTCTTCACATGATAAGGTCTTACAAGCGCATTTAGTTCGGATATTAAAAGTAATACGAGTACCATAAGGTATGCCGGAACCATTTGTGAACGGTATCCTTCGAAAATCAGATTCACAATGCAAAACAAAACTGACGCTGCTGATGATGCTAAGCCCAATTTCATCCGTTTTACAAAAATAAGATTTACTGCCGAAAATATGACCGCAATAATTGTTAATGTTTCAAAAATTCTCATTATTCTCTCCTATTAAACAGTTATGAATATTTCCTTTCCTATTTTAACGGAGTAATCTTTATGGCATATAAATCAAATCTTAATGTAACCTTAAATTTCATATTATCGGAACAAAATCAAGTTCCGATAATCGAGATATACGGCGCAAGAACAGCGCCTTTTATCGGAAGTAAAATTCAACTTCCGATAGCTTATATTATCGGAACAAAATCAGTTCCAATAGCTTATATTATGGGCAGCTCAATAGTAAAAATGGTCTTGTTATCTTCATCCGATCTCAGAGAAATGCTGCCGTTATGTCTCTCGATTATCCTTTTGGTTATCGCCAGCCCGAGACCTGTACCGACTCTACTATCCTTTGTTTTGCCGCCGGATACGAACGGCTGAAAAATGCTGTCCCTTATTTCTTCGGGTATACCGGCACCGTTATCCGAAATCCTTATCACGGTCTTATTTACCTCTCTATAGCATTTAATTTGTACGGTAGTTTTTTCAGGATTGTATCTTATTTCGTTATACAGCAGGTTGTTTATGGCCCTTTTTAGCTCTGTTCCGTCAAATTCAAGGATTATTTGAGCCTCACTTATGTCTATATCAAGCAGTATGCCTTTTTTCTCGAATTCAGGATAGCTCTCACTCACAACCCTTCTTAGCCACTCTGCAATATCCGCTTTAAGGAAAGTAAATTTAAAGCTATCATCATCCAGCTTGGAGATTTGGAATAACTCATCAATAAGCTCGGCTAAATAGCTTGATTTTTTATAAATATATCCGGCATACCGTTCATTCTCTGCACTGCCGGAAACACTGCCATCCATCAGCAGTCTGGAGAAACCTAGAATAGATGTAACCGGTGTTTTCAAATCATGAGATATCTCCGCAAGCATATGGTGCTTACTTTCTTCAAGCGCCCGTTTCTCATCCCTGATTTTTTCGAGTTTTTCTGCCATTTTATTAAAGGCGTCCCTTATGCTGGCAAATTCTTTTTCCGCATAAAAGTGCATCCTGAATTTATAATTCTGTTTTTCCATCTCTGTAATACCCTGCATGAGATATTCCAGCGGTGTTTTAATATGCCTTGCCATAAATTTGCTGTAAAAGCGCATTGCAACAAGGAAGATCAGCAAATAGAGCGCTGCGACTGCTGCATAGACTATAATATGTAAACCGTTGGGATGAGAAATGACCGATGTTATGTTAGCTATTATCGATGTATGATATAATGTTTTCGGAAATTTGATGATATAGAGATAGGGTTTCCCCCCTGGACCCTCAACAGGATATATGTTATATATGCAGGGATATTTTTCGGCATCATTATGAAGCATTACAGAATAATCAAATAACTGATTTTCATAATACTGATAAATATTATCCTGTTTTTTGCCTTTTACAAAAATAACCTTTTTATTTTCGTCAAGTATTTCTATCCAGCCGCCCAGCGCCTCAATACTTCCGGTATTTATGTGATCAAAAGGATATGTATAAGTATTTTCGGCTCCAAAGTCCTTCCAATTCAAATTCATTAATACAAAATTGTCTATAACCAACCTGCCTGCCAGCGTGGTCGTATAATATATAAACACGGCAAGTACGATTACCACCATTGAATTGATAAGCAGAAAACGGCTAATTGATTTTTTGTCCTTCATCACATTTCTTTTCAAATCTATATCCAAGTCCCCTTATCGTCTTAAAATATTGAGGATTACGCGGAATCTCCTCAATCTTTTCCCTGAGCTTACTGATATAAACCATAATAATATTTTCATCACTGTTGAATTCTTCCCCCCAAACAGCTTCATAAAGCTGCTGCTTCGTAAAAACCCGGTTGGAATTCGACGCCATAAAAATCAACAATTTATATTCCATTGAAGTCAGTTCTATTTGCTGATTATCCTTATAAAGCTTACAGCTGTTCAAATCTATGCGAAAATTCCCGAATTCGATATACTTCCTGCTGTTATGCTCCGGCTGTTCACGATTGTTCGGCCTGTAACGTCTCAATAAGGCCTGAATCCTTGCAATGACTTCCAACGGATTAAAGGGTTTTACCATATAGTCATCGGCTCCCAGTCCGAGCCCGTATATCCTATCCATATCCTCACTCTTCGCCGATAAGAACATTACCGGGATATCATAATTTTTGCGGATTTTTTTGATAAGCTGAAACCCATCTATTCCAGGAAGCATAATATCAAGCACAACAATGTCGACTTTTTCCTCCTGCAGGATATTCAATGCAGTTTCGGCATCATAGGCACCCATAACATTAAAACCGTTATTTTTCAAATAAATGGTGAGAACCTCGACAATTTCCGCCTCATCATCTACGATTAATGTATTGATCAATATGTCAGCCTTCTCCTTACTAAATTTAATAACTGGTATCATCATTTGTACCTTCACATCCTACAACGCCCGAGGGATCCTATCCATGGCATCTCATCCGCCAAGCCGTGAACGCTTCCTGCTTTGCCGGCTCCGACTGCCCCAGCATTCTTTGACGTAGGGGTTGCCTTGCGTTATTTAAAAATACCAAAATCTTCAGCCATTCATATCCGGAAAAATAACCAACATATGCATATCCCCTTCTAAAGTGAATGTACAACAGATAGTGTCAGTCTAATTTTTATTTTAAAATAAATCAGATAAGAATAGTTTCATTTCCTCATCTGAGCTTAAGCAGCCATGTTGTCCAAGGAAAACTTCTGGCTTAGTTTTTCCATGATAGTCACTGCCGCAAGTAACAAGTATATGATAATTTTTTGCTTGATTATAGAAATTAACGGATTGCGCTGGAGAATGATAGCTGCTGAATGCTTCTATCCCGTCAATTCCTTTTGATACAATGTCTTTGAGCAATTGACTATTATCCCCTAAATTAACACCCGGATGTGCGAGAATAGCTTTCCCTCCACTCCTATGAATGATTTCAACAACATGCTCTAACGGCGGATAAACAATTTCCACATAACAAGGTTTCCCTTGTGAATAAAAATCCCAGTAAAAATTCACATATGGGTTATCACTTCTGGAACCGCCCTGACGGTAAGGTTGAAGCAAATGATGATTGTTATATTCAGGTTTATTCAGGAGGACTTCCGCAAACATTTCTCCGGTCCAGCGATCCTCCCAATACATAGTTTCCGCCAAAGGAACCATATCGCTTTCGCGGATGTCAAAACCAAGCCTTTGCGTGGCAAGCAGCATTTTCTGCGAAGCCTCAGAACTTTGCTCTGAAATATTGGCCTCAATTATTTCAAAATCACGGCTGTTATAGTCAATTCCATAACCTAATACATGGAGATTGATCCCATGAAAAGTACAGTCAATCTCAGTAGCAGGTATATAGATAATTCCTGCTGTAAGCGCTTTTCTTTGCGCCGCTTCATTTGCCCTTACACAGTTATGGTCGGCAATTGCCATAATCTTTATATCATGACATTTGCACTTTTCAACCAGTTCCTCCGGACTGAATTCACCATCATCACTGTAGTAAGAGTGCATATGCAAATCAATCGTACTTTTCATATCATCAAACCTCCGCTTGCTTCGGTGCTTCTTCAGCGACGACATTCCAGTTCACACCAAACTTGTCTGTTACTGCAGCGTGGAATACGCTGTAAAAGGTCTCGGTCGGCGGAAGCGTCACCTCGCCACCCGCACAAAGCGCGTCGAAGACAGCCGTCGCTTCCTTGCCCGTAGGCACCGTGGCAGTTAATTTGATGTTGTCGCCGTTCTTAGGCGGCGCAGCATCATCGGCAAACCAGACGTTCGTACCGCAGATGACCATCTCGGCGTGCATAACCCAAGTACGCAGCAATTCAGGCGGCGTCTTTGACCCCTCCGGCATATAGTCACCATAGGGCAGGACTTTTGGCTCGTCGCAATGAAAGACGGTGCAGTAGAAGTTCAGCGCGTCATTGCAGTTCCCATTAAAGGTAAGATAAGGTATAATCATGGTTTTCTCTCCTTTGTTTTATGATTTGGTTTCATCAGGGAGCCTAGAGGGGGATAAATAGGATGCCGCCTGAGCCTAGAGGGGCTTTGGCGGCAGGATGTTTAAGGATTTCATCATATCATTGTTACTTCATTCTTAAACTATTTTGTTCTTCATCCTCATTCACACTTTCTTGCAACATAGCTTCAAACTGCTTTACAATTTCGTCACAATATTCTTGTAAATGTGGTATATCGTTCGATATCGTCTCCCATAAAATTTCCTAATCAATTTTCCCATAGTTATGAGCCACCACATTTCTCAACGCTTTAATTTGATTCCACGGCATTTTATCATAAGTGTTTTTAAAATCTTCTGTAAAATGTGTAGTTAATTCACCAATCTGCAATACACATAAGGCTACTGCATTCTGGTATACATTATCATTAGAAAAAGTTCCATAGTCATTTCCAAACCGTTTTATTGTGTTTTTAATTTCATTACAATAATCTACAATATGCATCAGGAGATCCACATTTCTATCACCCCGCATATAGCATCACCTCATCTTTTCCTATCTCCTTCAAAAAGGCACCCGCTAAACTTCCAGTTGTCAATATATCTACTTTCCTTTGCAATGCTTCTTCCACTTCTGTATAAAATCCACACAAAGCAAACAGCCCCTTAAGTTCTCCTTTTTCAATCCGAAGATCTATATCGCTTAGCTCATTATAATCTCCACGGGCAAATGAGCCGAAAAGATAAACTTTAGAGATATGATATTTTTCTGCAATAGGTGTAATAATTTCTTTCAATTCCTCAATTGAGTATCGTTTTTCACTCATAATTTGCCCTCCTATCTTAGTCTAATTATACCCATTTTTAATACTTCTGTCTATCAATACCTTTGTAAAGTCCTGGCAGAGCCATTGAATATCTCATATCCATGGACATAAACCGGAGTTAGCGGGAACTTATTCATTTTTCTCTTTTTTCCTGTTTCGATATTCCGTCGGAGTCATACCATATTTCTTTTTGAACTGTGCAGCAAAATATCCCATCTCCGTAAAGCCGCATCCATCTCCGATTTCCGAGATCTGCCGATCCGTCTCTGCCAGATTTTGCGCCGCTACCAGCAGACGATACTGATTAACATACCGGAGCGGTGTTATACCAAGAATATCTCGAAAACATCTCAGACACTCACTTTTGCCGACCGCTGCTGCTTCTGCGATATCTTCAAGAAGAATCGCCTCAAAATAGTGATCCTGAATATATTTAAGCATTTGCTTCATGCGCTGCTCATTTCGATGCACCTTCTGCGGTATTGTAATGATTCCCTGCTGCTGATGATCACTTAATTGCAGCAGAATCTCGGAAAGATCGTTTCTCACTCTGAACTCATATCCATGTTTGTCTGTTGCAATCTCAATCCAGGCTCGTCGTATCCTTTCAAGAATGTCCTTCTGCCAGTCAATACTTCCGGAAAGTAATTGAACTGAATACTCAATATTATTGATCAACGGATGCAGATACTTCTCCCAATAAATACTATCCTCTATTCCGCCAACCAGACGCGGATGAAAAACAATGGTATGAAGCTGGGCGCCCTGTTTTTCATCGGCAGCCCTGGCGGTGTGCAGTATATCGGCGTTCACAAACGCACCGTCCCCCTCTTTCAGCAGGAACTGTCTTGCCCCAACATACAGCTTGCTCCGGCCCTTTTCCACCACAATTAGTTCCAACTCACTATGCCAATGCCAGGATACGGACACCTCCGGAAAATCAACTAAATAGCAAGCTGCCGGAAAGAATACAGAGCCATGTGCTTTGGTTTCTCTTTTTGTAACATCAGTATAACTTATACTGGAGGAAATAGGCATAGGAAATCTCCTTTTGGCGTTTTTCTAATAGTATACCGTTACTATTTACTAATATAAAGATAAGGTTTAGTGATATTATATTAGTAAAAGCGGGGGAACAGGATATGAAATCAATCAATCGTAAAGTCGGAAAGAGAATTGGGTTAATGATGGCAGGCATTGTCGGAATGGGAGTATTTCTTTCTTTTCTGATTGAAGTAAACCTTGGTACCGACACCAGCTCCTTTATGAACCTTGCATTATCGGAACGTTTCGGGATTTCCTTCGGAACCTGTATGGTACTTGCCAATCTTCTCTTCTTTATCCCTGAGATTTTATTTGAACCTAAGCTGATCAATATCGGAACGATTATGAACATGGTTTTGATCGGTTACATCAGTGATTCTTGCCGTGTCCTATGGGCACGCTGCTTGCCGCAGATAATATTTTCTGTTCAGCCATACCGGACGATTACCTTTCTTATTGCACTTCTTCCCTTTCTGGTATCGGTTGCTCTTTATATGAATGCCGACATGGGGCAAGCCCCATACGATGCCATACCGACCATTATCAGCCATCGTTCTCATCTTCCATACCTTGTAATAAGAATGATCTGGGATTTTAGCGCAATCCTTATCGGTATTCTGGCCGGAAAACATCTTTCTATTGCAACTGTTATTATAGCACTTACAATCGGCCCTTCCGTTACCTTCCTCGGGAACTTCGTGAAATCTCTTTCCGGAAACGAACCATAAGAAGCAGGAAAGCAGCTCTGATGTAATTATTTCGGCATTAGCAAACAGCCGCCCATAATTCTAGATTTCTGGGTAGAAAAAAATGTGCAGCGAGTAGCGGTGACTTTAATACCGGTACAACCGGTTAAATTATCAGAGTAAAGAGTAAATATAACTCTGTCGCCAAAAGCTGCGGCAGCATTGCGTTCATATTCCATAGATAGAAATATCTATGGATCCGTCCTCAGATACTTCTACTCCTTCCGATATAAGAAGTTCCCTTTGAATAGCTGCAGATCTTCCATCCGTGATTGATATTTTGCCTTTGGAGTTAATGATCCGGTGCCATGGGAGATCATACTTTTCAGACATAGAATGAAGTATCCTGACTACCTGCCTCGCGCCTCTAATATTTCCTGCAAACCTTGCAATCTGTCCATAGCTCATAACTCTCCCGTATGGTATTCTCTTTATTATTACAAGGACTTCCTCGGTAAACTGTGTCATATCAATCAAAACTCCTTAATAAGCCTTTCACTTTATTATTTTATCATAGAGCTTTGATGCTGCCCTGTCAAGAAAGCCGTGTCCCTCCTTATTTATTTCTTTGCGACAGCTTGATTTGGAGGAATTGAAAATCGCCTTAAAATAATCTTTATTTATTTTTAACTATAGTGGAAGCAAATCATTTTATGTGTTAGGATAAAAATAGCAGATAAATTAAAATTTAAGGAGGAACTGCTCATGTCTATACCTGCAATTAATTTTGCATCAGTTACACTGGATTGCCCAAATCAAGAAGAGTTAGCAGATTTCTACACTGCATTATTGGGATGGAACAAACAACGGTTTGATGAAGAATGGCTTGCCGTTATTTCTCCTGATAAACACATATGCCTGCTGTTTCAGGAGATAGAAGACTATGTTCCACCCGTTTGGCCAAATGAAAAAGGGAAGCAGCAACAAATGACACATTTAGATTTCGCTGCTGCGCCAAATGACAAAGAAGCTGTTAAAAGTCATATTCTGGCATGCGGTGCCACTTTGGCTTCTGTACAATATTCACAAAATTATACAGTTTTTATTGATCCGGTGGGCCATCCTTTTTGTATTAGCTTTTTTGATTAAGGAAGCTGCGATGCAAACCGAAGAAAAATACTACGATTAAAGCTACCTCTAATAGGTTTATCCCATTTTGAGGTAGCTTTAGTTATCCCTTGTTAGCAAAGACTTACATTATATCTGATCTATACCAGTTCATATAAATTCTTTGATTTAAACCTTTCAATTTTGAATGCTTTTCATTCTTTCGCTTAAACTCTGAAAAACCCAGTTTTTTATACAATCTGTAAGCAATATGGTTGGTATCTGCTACCTCCAGGATAAATTGCCGATACGGCAGTTTTTCCATGACATACCGACACAGTTCCGTACAAAAGCGACAATTTATAATATGTTCTTATTCTTTGTCAATAATGCTGATATGAATCAGGGGGAATTATCTATTATTTGCCCGCAATGCTATCATTTTCTTCACATCCTCAAGTATATCCTTGCTTTTTACATCAATCATAATCCACTTCCCACTATACCCTGAACTAGTCTGCTTAAAAAGATTTTGAGTGTATTCACTGCATAATGGCATCAAAAATTCCGCTTCATTAATTTCATGTATTCCTATTACCACCAGTGCAATAAAATATCCTGACATTGGGTAAAGCGTACACAGCGATTTATTTCTTTTTTGGTATTTGACATTCCAACCTCTCTGCATAGAACAACCGCTATACATCATTTTGGGCAGGGCATGAAAAGTTTCTTGCAGATAAGAATTTAACTCCTGCCATAAATCATTGCGTACAAACGTACTGATATTTTCATCTGTCGGTTTATGAACACTATCATATTGCTCACTCCATACCATAGAATCACCTCATTTTTCTGAATTTTCCAACGGAACAGGTATTACCCATATCACCATAAAGACACCGTATGAAGCTGTTTTATAATATTTTTCGGCTGAAAATGGTTGCGCTGTTAATTTATTATCACCCAAAGGTATTTGATCGGATATCGATATTTGTGCTGTTAAACCATGATATATTTCCGGCTTATTTACCTGATTAAGCGGAATTGATTTTATGCGGTATTATACCGGTGCGCTAACCTCTGCAAGCGTTTCAATGCGGATTTCTTCGGTTGTATGTGTTTCTATATAGTCTATAAATTTTTGTATTGCTTCCCATGTGTGTCTATCTAACACCTCCTTATAACAAGAATACCATAAGATTTCTTGGATTGCTTCTCATACAATGCCCTTTTTAATAATCTTTGAGGTGATGTAAGGGACTGTTTTGCAAAAGTCAAGCACTTTCTTATCATTTTAGCCCTTTCGTATCTTTACAAGCATATTTCTGCCGCCGGCAGCAATCAATTCATCTGTTGCCCGTAAGATAACTCTGATCTCTTCATCACTTAGCTTCTTAATATTTCCCGAATCCAATAAATATTGCACTCGCGGCTTTCTTCTGCTCATTTGCTCCTCCTCTACCCAAGCTATAATACAATTTATTGCATTGAAAGATCCTCAAATTTCATATATTAAAATCCCACTTTTCTAAGCTCATCCATCATCGCCGGCCGCCGATAATAACATGCCCGCCATTCTGCCGCCACATTCTCTGCTATTTCTTTTCCATTCGGATAAGTTGTTATTTTCTTCATATACTTCATCAAGTCTTTATATCTTTTCCTGTCTGATACAACATCTGCCTGCTTTTTTATATATGCTGTATAAGCATCTCTCATCTGTTCCGGAAATCTTTTCTTCAGCACTTTTTCGTATTGATCCAATGAAAATATTGAATCCGCGGCAATAATCTCCTTTAACAATTGTTCATACATTCTTTCCTCTTCCAAAAGAGGATATTTAATTTGCCATCCTGCTCTCCCTTTTAAAATCTCTTCCCTATGAACTTCCCATTCCTCCTGCTCACAAACACTTTTCAATCTGTTCACATAATCCAGTTTGTCCTGCCGGCATGAAAAAACCTGAAAAATCAGTTCCTCTTTATATTCCTTGTGCTGTCTCCGCATACTATACAAATCAATCAGCCTGGCGCTGTATTCGGCCACCAGACCAGGATATTCTTTATCAAGTACCTTGCTCTCATTCAATATGCGAATTGCCTCAGTAGTTTCGCCTTGCTCCAGGCATTCTTCAACTTCCAGTTTTCTTATTGCTGAAAATCTTTGATTCTTTCTTTTATACTCCTTAATTTCTTCCTCCGAATAATCAAGTTCTCTCATGATCTCCAAGCGTTTCAGTATATTATTTTCATAGTCATAATGAGCACTCCACAAGTTACCACAGTCTGTTTTCTCTCCCGCTCCGGCTATCCTTTCATCCAGCATTCGAAGTTTTTGTTCCAGTAACCCCTTATCGTGGAATTCATTCATTAAAAAATCACTGATATAAATCCTCCATGAAATTGATTACAGTTCCGTGTGCCTGATGTTTCTCAAACCACTGAAACATTTTTTTCTGATCCGGTTCATTACAGTTCTCCAGAATTTGTTTCCAGAACTCGTAGCAGGTATTCGCCACCATCACCATGCCTCCGTCCGAATCATCCATATCCTGGCTTCCTATTTTAACAAATACATATTGGTTAGTTCAAAGGCCTGCATATAAGCTCCCTTGTCGATTACTTCCTGCACATTATCATATAGAAAATTCTCCATTGCAGCAATAAAGTCTCCGGCCTTTCGCCAGTCAACAAAACCGTTCCGGTCAGAATAGCGGTAAACAATATTGTCTATCTCTTTTTTCAGTCGTATCATCTGCATTTCACTGACGGACGATGAATATTTGGTCATAATATGATTCCTGAAACTCTCATTTTCCTGAGCAAGCTGTGTTAGAATGCTTCGCAGCTCATCTACCGGGATTTTACCGATTACTTCTGCCAATTCCTTCTTTGGCTCCAAAAATCTTTCCTGCCATGTCTCACCCTCTGCTTTTATCTCACAGACCTTCTCTTCCCTCTCAAATAATACTGCTGCCATATGTTTACAGTAGCTTCCATCCTCTGCATAGGGACAACTACACCTCATATCATTAACTCTTCCATCTTTTATTTCTATCTCTACCTCATAATTTTCACTTCCTGCTACAGTAGCACGAAAGCCTGTCTCCGTCTGCTGTATGTTCTTAACTGATCCCATTTCATAATAATTCATCCCACGTTCTAAAATGTGAGGTCTGAATAATCCCTTCCAATTCTCCATAGGAAACACCATCCTCCCTTCAAAACTTTCTGCCTCAGGTCATGATACGATTTATCCGCTCTAATAACCGTTAATATAGCTGTGCTTAATACATTTTTAGATAGGATTTTCTATATTATACTATATTTTAAATGAATATATAGAAATTCTGCAAATTTTCACAAACCATTTCACGAATCACTTTCTCAGCCGACTATGAGATAAGCAGTTGTTTTAATAATATCGTCTTTTCAAATGTGTATCAGATTATTTACTATAGCTAATACAACTGTTAAATTTAATCTATGAACATAAGAAAGAAGCAGCCAAACTGTAATGACCCCTAAGGTTAGACAACTCTATTCTTAGGGGTTCATTACAAACCGACTGCTTCTTTCTTTTTGCTGGAGCTCTCTTCCACAAAGAAGTCTGTTCACTTTACAAGAAATTTAAATTTCTCTGCAACAGCAGAAAACAACGAATGGCATTATTTCAATAAATTCTAAGATTTATTCCTTCTGATATTATATAATCATAGGCAAATAGCTGTCTTTATCCATCTATATTTCTTCTATATCAAAGTTGAAACCTTGTATACCTTTTTGCTGCCCTTAGGCCGATAAAAATGTTTCAGAAACTCCCAAGTAAAGCGTGCTTCTTCTGCAATTGCACCGTGTGGCATGTTCTTCATCACAGTGATGCAGACACGATCGCCTTGATTTTCCTGACAATATGCTTCTGTTTGAAAACGCTCCCCCTCTTTATATCCTTTTTCCAGTGTAAAGTAATTATCCTTTGTATATGTTTCATAGGAATGCTCTTCACAATGGTTTACCCGTAGCATTAATTCAAGCGCTGAATTTTCCTGCGCATTTGCAGCCGGATCGTTATCTCCATAAAAAAAGGCGCAAGGCATTTCCCATCCAGACTGTTCAAACACTTCCATCATCTGATATACCTCTGGTGCTGTTTCCTTGGGTGGCTTGGAAGAATCAATCAGCTGCATACTACGTGTATCGAACTTCGGACCATTGCTGGGAGCGATAGCTGCAAATAAATGTGGTCGGCAATAGGCCATTTCACGGGTCATCATGGCTCCATTAGAGAAACCTGTCAAATATACACGTGTCTCATCAATATAATAATCCTCAATCATCCGAGTAACTATTTTCTCGAATACTTCGTTATCGCGAAGCGCGAACCAGATATTACCAGGTGAATCCGGGGATACTAAGACAAACTCCTGAGTCTCATCTGCTAATATGTCCCATCCATTTTTTGTTGTGAACATCCAAGCTGGCTCCCCGCGACCATGAAGCGTAAATAGCAGCGGAAGTCCCTTAACCTGATCCGCTGTCTTACCCTCAGGCAGATGTACAAAATAATCATAATTGTATTCTCCTACGACTGCTGAATGTCGGATAAATCGAGGATTTGCATAAAACTCTCTCTTGCTGTCTACCATGGCAAGAGTCCCATCCGGGCTATTTTTCCAACGAATTACATGGTTGAAGCATTCTTCAAAAATCATACGGCTGAGTCTGGTATCCTCTGAGGAATACTCACCTACGAAAAGACGAACCTGTTCTGCAGGATTCTCTTTGAAGCAACTGCTTCCAAAGTAGTCTACTGCTTTTTGAGCTACTTCTTCCTTTTCTTCAAACATCCAAAGATGTACAGGAATCTCACTGTTCTTCGCAGCATAATCCTCACTGACGGTATTTACCATCCAGTGACCAGACAGCGCATATGCTTTAGAATAATCATTTGGTATGCCATTAACTAAGGCTACCCCTGCAAACATATTCGGATTACTTACCAATACATTGCCCGCAAAAGTTGCACCGTCTTCATAACCTACCAGATATAGGATCGTCTCCCAACACCAGAGGTTTCCCATGCGCCCCCAGATTGCCTCTCCACTGCGGGTATGGAAGCTGTTTTTTGTCTCATTGTAGATGTCCATCAAGAGGGACATGGGTTCTGCATTCCATCCATTCGATGCGGTAGGAACTACAAGAATTGCTTCCTGTTCTTCAGCCATTGCCTGCCAACCGGACTTCACAGCAAACTGCTCAGCAGCTTCTATTGAAGCAGCAGCAGAGCCTGGTGCACAAAGATAGATGGTTTTACAGGGATCACAGGCAGCCTTTGTTGAAATGTAATAATAAATTGTGGAAGTAATATCATTCACGGTGTCTAAATTCCTTTCTTTATTACTCAATAACCCATTCAAAAAAATCCAGGCTGGTCCAGGGTTAATCCCTGTAATGATTTGATGCCATCGTATGCTCCTTCTTTTTGTATTCTGAACGGACATAGTTCAGACTGCCGTCTGTGTTTCTTGAAAAATGACACATATATTCCCAGGCAATCTCAAATTGTCTTAGATCCACTGCATGTGGCATACGTTTTGCCACCAAAAACTCATACAACGGAAGATGTTCTGAATCAGCGCTGTACCAACGATGATGAATGAAGCGCTGATCTTCACACTCATAGCGTGATTCATCCGCAGTTAATCCTGTCTCAAATGCATCACTGTGCTGGAACTCAGTTACAGGAATATGATTGTAATTCTTCCAAAAGTCGATGGTTTGAACCCATATATCATCTGCATCACGGATCGGCCAGCCACTCTTCATTCCCAAATCATCCAACAGTCCGCTGCTTTGAATAATCGGCATGCAGTAATCCTGTCTGGTTTTTTTCTCATCCGCCAGAATACGGCAAGGGGATATCTTATTAAGACTTTCCTCACTGATGCCTTCCGGAGCTTTCATCCCTAATGTGGTAAAAGTTGTATAGATATTTCTAAAATAGCCCAAATTCTGTGCATTGCACGGTGCTGCTGCCGCAAACACTTCCGGATAGGCACAAGCCAATGCATTGGTCATCATAGATCCCATGGAAAAGCCTGAAATATAAATTCTTGTTTTATCAATTGGATGAACTTCCTTCATATGCTCTATTAATGCCATAACAAATTCAAAGTCACTTGGTTCATTTGCATCATTCCAGCAGTTCCATCTCTTTTTCGTGGAAGCATTCGGGTACACAACGATAAATCCTTCACGCTTTGCAATTCGATGCCAGTCACTCTGCTCTGCTCCATAAAGGGGAATACAATTGCCCCCGTGGAAGTAGAACAGCAACGGCACTTTCTCATCTGTTCCTCTGAGCTGTGGTGGAACATATTCATACCATGTGTGTCTGAATCCATTGTTGACACCAAGACTGTCGTCATTGACATGGCTGATAAATCCTTCTTCCGTAAAGTTTGTGCGCTTTTGATATGTTCCGTATGTATCGTTTCTCCATCTTCTTGTTTCAGAAAACATCATATCCCAGGCTTTATACACTTCTTCCGCACTCAAATCAGCACCGGACACGAAGTGTCTGATATTTGTGTTAATTCCGTTAGTGTACACTTTAACCCCGTTCACTATCTCTTCAGATGCCGGCTGATTGACATCCTTCAGATAATTCTCCAAAGCCTTGTTTTGGCCATAGATCCAGGCGACCTGCGGCTGTTTCTTTCCTTCCCTGATAACAAAACCTTCCGGAAACTTCGACATCATAGCTGCGGAACAGTCAATCGGATGCTCTGTACTCAGCAGAGCCAGCAATGCGGAAGCAGCTTTGGAAACACCGAGATAGAAGATCATGCCGTTGAAGCCTGCCACACCTCCCCTTGACTTTGGGAGTGTCGCAAAGCATCTGACCAGAAATGACAGATCATCATCCATATCATTTTTCTGTTCATAATTCCAGCCTTCATACTGGGGATTCGGGAACAATAGAACAAAGTGTTTTTTCTCCGCAAGTTCATCCAATCTCAGTTCTTTCATGATCTTTTCCGCGCTTTCCTTTGTATTTTCATCGCGAAGCACCATGAGAACCTGCCCCTGCTTATCATCATAGCATCCAGAAGCCGGGACAAAGGAATACATATCCCGATCTCTTCCGGCACTTGTGAATACAGAGTTCTCTACGGTTTCGAAACTGTTGTTCGTACCTGCAACCGGTTCCAGGATTAGCTGCCCGCCGAATGGTGAAAACTTTACAATTTCATTCATTATATCGATCATGCTACTACCTTGTATAATGAAAATATAGGGAAATACATTATACAATTTCCTTTCTTAATTTTTCTGTTAACTTTTATATGTTGTGGGTTAGTGATGTTACCTACAATGGCTGTCCCTATACAGCTGACTG
The DNA here is from genome assembly GCA_023409535.1 of Bacillota bacterium. Classification (GTDB taxonomy): domain Bacteria; phylum Bacillota; class Clostridia; order Lachnospirales; family Lachnospiraceae; genus Mobilitalea. The sequence goes on along the minus strand of JAEYGZ010000040.1, from coordinate 61,551 downwards.
TTTCCATCGGAAGCCCTGACCACAGCTCTATGCTTAATTGTTAATTAGTAAGAGTCAGCGGCAAGCATCGCCGCTGACTCTTACTTACTACATCAGATTACATTGGAAATAATACCACAGCACCGATTGCCAATGCAATAATCTGGATTAAGTACATCGGTATCGAAAACTTGAAGAACTGCGAAAGTTTATATTTACCCATACCTAAAATCATTGCCGGCAGTCCATCGATTGGTAGGAATCCACCGCCCCAGGCAGAAACAGTAATCGCAGCAGCAAGAGCTGTCGGATTAAATCCAAGACTTATACAAGTTGCAATACCGATAGGCGCAAAGATAAATAGCGAACCGAAGCTTGCACCCGTCAGTGTAGCACATGCACTGGTAAGCAGACAGAAGATTAGCACAAGTAGGAATGGACTGATATTAGAACCCATCGATTTTGCAATAGCATCACCGACCAGAGTTGTGAAACCGGTATTAGCTAGTGCACTTGCTACACCGATAACGCTGGCCATCATGATGACCAGTGGAGAAAACAAGTTTTGACGTGCCTCCTTAAAGTCAAACACGCGAATGAAACATAGTATTGCAGTTCCGATAGCAGGAAGAATATATGCAATTTCACCAAGCTTGGTTGCATACATCATTCCAACAGTAGCAATTGCGAATACAATGTAAGTAACAACCTCTTTCCATAATGGTAATACTACAGCAGCTTCAGCCTGTTTATTGTCAGCTTTAGTATCCTTTTCTTTATTAATATCATGAACCGGAAGAATCCGGTAAGCAATCAATGCCCAAATCAAGAATCCGACTGACATGAATAAACTCATGATAGAAAATCTAGCCATCGGTACAGTACCCTCATAATTCGCTGTTTGTAAAAGAGAGTTTGCAAGACCTACGAAGAAAGCAACACTGATCGGAACTAAAGCTCTTGACGTAGCGAAGCCTAATGGCATAAGTACTTTAGAATTTGGTAAGCTCTTGTTATAAGGAATGGTTGCCGCAATGGTAAGAACCATTACATAAAAACCAGTTCCGCTTATTAAGCTGGCACCTAACATAACTACAATAATCAGCAGAACATATGCTTTAAAACCACCTTTTGATACAAGCTTCGCCATAACAGACTGAATCAGTCCCATAAATCTGGTCTTCTGAAGTCCTGCCATAACTGCTAAGAATCCTGCTATCATAATTACATTGGTGTCGATAAATCCTGCAAATGCATCCTTAATCGTAGAAACCCCTGTCAATACCATTAAACAAGCCGCCACTAATGGTGGTGCACCAAAAGCGAATTTATCCGACATAATCATTCCAATCATAAGAATAACAATTGCAAGAGCGATAATCATTTGAGTTGTCATTTTTTATTTTCCTTTCTTTCATCTCTTTTTATCGGTTTTAGTTTTTTTGTCTAAATAAGTATTACAGACGATCCTTCAAAAACTGATAAGCAAATTGGTCAACTCTTTCTCCCAGGGAAGGTCCATGTCCACCATAGGCACGACAAATCATTATTACATCAGCACCAGCGCCCAGTAAGGCGTGATATAATGACTCCGTCTGAATCGGATCTACCAATGGATCATGCCCTCCCTGGAATAAACACACCGGAACACAGTTTTCATTAACATAAGTAATCGGGCTGCATTTTTTCAGCAACTCTACATACTTCCAGTCCGGGTTGGCAGTATCCTGTTTCTCGATCAAATCGCCAAGTGATTTAATATTGTGACCAGGTCCTACATATCCAATAGCCAATGCCATAATGGAATCCGCATTATCATTGCTAAGATTATCCACTTCAGTACCGGTCAGATCCTTGATCTGGCTATTCATAATGGCTGTTTTTGCCACAATAGCGCTACATAGATCAGAAGGAGCATAAAAGATACTCGCTGCTTTTACGGTACTTTCATATTCCAGATTGCCTCCTACGTTACCTTCGATTTCAGGCTGCCTCCCCCCAATAGAGAGCATTGCTGCCAAATGTCCGCCTGCTGAATTCCCCAATGTGCCGATGCGATCAGGGTCAATATTATATTTTTTCCCATTCGCTTTCAGAAAACGAACACATCCCTTTACATCATGGATGCAGGCAGGAAAAATACTCTGGTGAATCAATCGATAGTCGGGACATACAATTGTATACCCTTCTTCTGTCAGACGGACCAAATCTCGACAGTAAACCGCCTTCTGAGTCACCTGCTTATATTCTCCCCAACTCCAGCCGCCACCAAAAATATAGATTATACATGGACCCGGCTCAGTCTGATCTGGATTCTGATAGATATCCATCTTTAGAGTGTAAGGCTGCCCATTGTCCAAAACCACCTCCGCATAAGGAACATCCTCAAAGCGAGGCTCCTTCTCCGGCGGACATAAGGGTTTTACTTTTGGTGCAACATACATGATACAAAACCTCCTCTTTTTTAGTACTTAATTACTTTTTCTCATTAATATGGCATAATCAATCGCATTCACAAGACTTAATTCATTACTGGTTCCTTTTCCAGCCAGAGCAAATCCTGTTCCATGATCAACACTGGTGCGAATAATTGGTAGCCCAAGTGTAACATTAACTCCCTCTACTGCCTTCCAGCTCTGTAACTCGCGGTCATACACAAAGCCGACTGTTTTGAGTGGTATGTGTCCCTGATCATGGTACATGCACACCACGATGTCATACCAGCCTCCTAAAGCTTCCGAAAAGACGCTATCCGGCGGGATGGGACCGATGGCATTAATGCCATGCACCTTGGCTTCCTCTATCGCAGGCTTAATCTCTTCGATCTCTTCCGTTCCGAACAGCCCATTCTCACCACAATGTGGATTCAGACCAGCCACGGCAACCTTAGGATTTGTAATTCCCATATCTTTACAGGCTTTATCAGCTATTTCAATCACTTCTAATACACGTGCTTGCTTCACACGATCACAAGCTTCTCTTAAAGAGACGTGAGTTGAAACATGAACTACTCTCAAATCATGATGCGCAAGCATCATTGTATATTTTTTTGTCTTGGTATACGTTGCGTAGATTTCAGTATGCCCGTCGAAATGAGTATGACCATCGGATTTCTCACCATTGTAATACTCTAATGCCTTGTTCATCGCTTCTTTGTTCAATGCATTCGTGCAGGTAGCATCTACCTCACCAGCGAGCGCAAGTTCGATTACTTTTTTAACACACTGAAAAGCTGCATTTCCACCCTCGACGCTTACCTTACCGATTTCAAACCTGTCCACATTCTCAATCAGTGATAAATGCAATACATCTACTGTTCCAAACGAAAATAAAGCATCAGAAACCTTTTCACACACGTGAATTTTGATATCCGGTCGATTCACAAATCGAGCAGCCTGTTCCAAGATTTTAGCATCCCCTACCACAATTGGATTACAGCGTTCATACAAATCAGCATGACCTAATGCTTTTACAGTAATTTCCGGACCATTACCTGCAGGATCACCCATTGTAATACCAACAATCGGCTTTTTAGTCATCTCATTCCCTCCTATCTTTTTAATCCAACATTTTTATTAACACATGCCCTTTACAGCATTTTCTTCCAAAACCTTCTTGAGAGCCTTAATTCCTTCCTCCGGTACCTGATTGTATGGTGCACGACACTTGCCTACATTATAGCCAAGAAGCGCAACAGCCGTTTTTACAATAGTATTTGGATTGCCATATTTAAAGCAGGCGCGGAAGGAAGCTATACTTGCATTCGCTGCTTTTGCTGCCTCGATTTTTCCTTCTTTAAACAAATCATATATCGAAGCCATCACATGCGGATACACATTTGCACAACCCGCGATGCCTCCTGTACCTCCAGCCAATAAGGTCCAAATGATTAGTTGATCATTCCCGGAAAGAGTTGCAAAATTTCCATTTTTTTTCTGCTTTCCTGCTTGTAAGTATTCTAAGATATTTGTAAAATTACCAGAGGAATCCTTTGCACCAACAATATTCTCAATCATAGCAAGGCGCTCAATTGTGGATGGCATAATTGCATTACCGGTGCGGGCAGGAATGTTGTATAGCACGATTGGCATATCCACCGATTCTGCAACTGTTTTATAATGCTCATATAGCTCATTCTGGCTTGCAACTGCAAAGCTTGGAGTAATAATAGACAGTACATCTGCACCAAGTTTCATCGCCACCCTGCTTTGCTCGATTGTCTCTTTGGTAGATATACAACCAGTACTAGCGTAAACAGGTACTCGACCATTACATTCCTCAACCACAGTACGAAGGACCAATTCTTTTTCTTTTCCGGTTAAGATATATCCCTCCCCATTCGTGCCACAACAGAATAAAGCATGTACACCGCCATCAATCTGACGATTAACCTGGTTACGTAACTCCGTAAGATTAATACTCTCATCTTCATTCATTGGCGTAATAATTGGTGGAATAATCCCCTTAATTTCTATTAATTTCACTTTGCTCTCTCCTGTTCTTTATTAATTACATTACCTTCAGATACAGCTCACGGGCATTTTCCGGAGTAATGTTCCTCATATTGTTAGCGAGCAAGCGTTGAACCTGCATTCCAGCTTCTACTAGTACATCCAGATCTTCTATTGGAACACCAAACTCTTTCAGACTGGTAGGGATATCCAGATGTTTTACAATTGCCTCTAAGCGTTCAATCATCCAAGCATTTTTTTCTGCTGCAGTTTTGCAAGTTTTCACCTCATCATGGCAGCAGCGATTATAAGCATTAGCAAGACGTTCCTGCACAGCAGAATCCTCGCTGTTAAATCGCACTACAGGTGCAAGTAGAATCGCGTTGGCAATCCCATGAGCAATATGATACTTACCACCCAGCGGATAACTTAATGCATGAACCGCTGTTGTTCCAGAAGCAGTGATTGCAAGTCCACCGTAGTAGGCTGCCATCTGCATTCTGTTTTTCTCTTCCATAGCATCCGGGTCATCACAAGCTTTTTCAATGTTGTTCAAAATCAATTCCAAGCCTTCTAATGCATACATATCACTAAAAGGATTTGCTTTTTTGCTCGTGTAACATTCAATACAGTGTGCCAGGGCGTCTACGCCTGTAGCAGCTGCTATGCTGCGAGGAAGGTTCTTGATCATTCTTGCATCTAAAATTACATAATCTGCAATCATGTCCTCATTCACAATACCAACTTTTAATTTTTTTTCCGGTACGGCAACAATCGCATTTGGAGTAACTTCAGCTCCTGTACCGGCAGTTGTTGGAATCAACACAATCGGAACGCATTTTTGTGCCATACCGGGATTGTCCAACAATTCTTTCACACCATACTCGTCAGTAACTAATATACTTGCCAGTTTCGCCGCATCCATTACCGATCCGCCACCGCAGGCAACAATCAGATCAGCGCCGCTTTTCTTAAACTGATCTACAAGCTTCTGCACTGCCATATAGGATGGTTCCGGAGGTAATTCATCTAACACATAATAATCAGCGCCAGAAGCCTTTACAGCTGCTTTTGGCAATTCGAAGAGCCCACAGGCTTCAATTCCTTTATCCGTGAACAAAGCCACTTTTTTTACCTTCTTATTTTTAATAATTGTGGTAATATTATCGATTGCATTTTCACCGCCATATACCGCATGCGGCATTTTTATATTATATTGTGTAAGCATACTTTTTCCTTTCTAACCTTAACGATTCTGTGCAGCGGTTGGGTTATACAACCCAATTTTTTCTCTTTTGCTTCCAATAATTCCCTGCTCGCTGACACTCACATACTTAATTCCTTTTCTTGTGTATGCCGCATAAGCTAAATGAAGCCTTCCATCCTTAGTCTGTATCAGGTACGGATACTCATATTGTTTATTATTAGTTCTATTTTCTTCTCCCTCGTATCCTTCACCTCTCTCTAAGTAACGAATCAAAGGAAACGTCTCTCCTTTATCTTCTGAAAGAGCGATAGCAACCGGACAGCGCAACCCTGGCCATGCAGCCTTGCCAGGCTTGGGATCCGGAGTACACGTCGGGTTATATGCAATCGCAATACGCCCGCTTTGGAGCTTGATTGCACTTATGCTAGAATTATTATTCGGAAGCGGTGTAGGCACCGGATCACTCCACGTTTCACCCCAGTCAAAAGACTCACTGCGATGAATTCGATACGCCTCACGGTTACGCATAAATGCAACCAGATGGCCATTTTCTAATTCCACTACATTAGCATGCACATGTCCATTGCTCTTTGGCATCATAACTATTCGCCAACTTTTTCCCTGATCATCAGATATACGAAAGGCAGTCGGATCACCGGAAAGACCATTAATAGAATCTGTACATAACCAATTGGCAAAAATCCAACGGCCATTGCTTAACACTTGAATAGGCTGTCGGCAAAAGGTACCTTCTTCCGGAAATACGGTTTCATATTCTCCCCAGGTTTTTCCCCCATCTGTACTTTTCTGGCAGCGAACGACAGCTGTGTACTGCATATTATCCTTACCAGCCTGACGGTCCAGCTGAGCGGTGTACATTGCCCATACTGCATTATCGGGGCCATAAAACAAAGAAGGATTCTGTTCGCTTCTCGTCGGATCAGCGGAGATATCAACCGGCTGAAGCCATGTGGTACCATCTTTCGGCAAACAGGAACAGATAATTCGGATATCGGCACTACCTTCGTAGGTTCCCGCAAACCAACAGCAAAGTAAATCGCCGTTTGGCAACTCTATCATAGCGGGTGCGTGAGCGGTTTTATAACCTCCAGTAGGAAGGAATGCTTCCAATAAATCCATCTCTTTATTGTAATATACGGTTCCATCCGGGGTTAACCCAGGCAATTTCGGGTATTCCATCTTTCTTCTCTCCATTCAATGCTGTTTTAGCGTTCAATTATTTTAACAATATCGTTAATTAAGGTTTTTTCTCCGAAACCACCGGATTTTGAAATCACATATCGACTACAATTGTTTTTCGTAAACCGGGAAAGAACAATACCAGGAACCATCTCTCCAATCGGTTCCATTTCGTATACTTCCATCCAATCCATACATTGTTTTAAGACGTCACCTCCGGTAATCAATAGCGTTCTCAAATCGGAACAGTCAAACAAACTGCTAACGATCTGACCGATTGTACTGGAAATATTTACTCTCACATCTTCAATGCTTATATTGTGCGCTTTCGCATATTGTCTCGTCGATTCATTTCCATCAGAATCATTGGAGTCAATGATCATGTAAGGATGCTCTGCCAATCTCTGCTTAAGTTCTTTTACAAGCTCTGCATTGCCATCTCTTCCCCCAGCAGAAGCATGCAGTTTCTGCTCAGGTGTGATACGATAGCGGTAAAAACCTTTTTCTTCTGCTAATCCGAGTTGCTCTATCGTAATTGGATTTACACTTCCGCAGACAACAAGGAGTTTCTTATCTAAGGCAGGTAAAACCATTTGCACTCTCTGCTTCCAGCCTAAAAGCTTGGGCAGCACGATTCCAAACCCAGCACATCCAGCCGTAAGATATAGCTGATCATTTGCCAAAAGTCTTTCTCCGATTGTATTCAGCTCTTCCTGTGAAGACGCATCAAATACATATATTCCATTTTCTTTCATCGTCATCTCATCCACTGAAGCATAATGCGTAGATATATTACTTTGCTCGTGTATGATATCTGCTACCTCAGAATGTTTTACCGCTTCGAAAGGGTCATCTCCAAAGACACTTTCAGCTACCGGAATATTTCCTATATATTGGACTCCGTTTACAGTACAACGTCCTATCTCAGGAAAGGCTGGGATAAATGCAAGTTTCTTTTCACCTGCGGCATCCATAATTGCCGTAAGTTCCGCTCCAATATTTCCTCTTAACGCCGAATCTGTTTTCTTATACAAATGCGGAATCTGCATTGCAACTGCACAATCTGTAATCTGTTTTATTACTTTGTAAGCATTCTCTGCACTCAAATGACGTGTTTCTGCATCTACAACTAAAACCTCTGTTTCTTCGGCATATACTTTAAGATCGGCCATAGGATTTGTAATTACACGGACCTTCGCACCATGAGTAACTAAATGAACACCAGTATCCAAAGCGCCAGTAAAGTCATCCGCCATGATTAGCAGTCGTATCATGAACTTTTCACTCACCTCTTTTTCTCATTCTTTTGTTATAATTCTATCTATTCCTTCCCAAATGAACAAGGATACCCACGTTTATATATGTCTCATTATGAAACATTTTGATTTTTTTTTGCTTTTTTTCTTTTGATATGTTAAAATAGTTTCATTATGAAATATCAAATATATGGGATGCAACGAAAGGATTTGATTTAAATATGAACGAGAAACTCTGCATTTTGGGAATTGCACCTTATGAAGGTTTGCATAACCTTATGCAAAATTTAGCAAAAAAAAGAAGTGATATGATACTCGATATTATCACAGTTGACTTAGACTTTGCTGAGTATGAGGTATCCAAGCATTCAGCCTTCCATTATGACGCAATTATCTCTCTGGGCGCTACAGCAAAAAAAATCAAGGAAAATACAACCATTCCAGTTGTAGAAATTCATTTATCAATGTATGATATTTTAAGAGCAATCAAACTAACAGAACACTATTCCGGACATTTTGCCATTGTTGGTTTCTCTGATGTTACCAGTAGAGCCCATTTGTTATGTGATTTATTACAATATGATATTGATATCTTTACCGTTTCGGAAAAAGAAGATATTTCTCTCATATTAGATTCGCTCAAAGATAAAAATTGTACAATTATACTATGTGACGCCTCCACAGAGCTCATTGCTAAAAAAGCCGGATTAAATCCAATTCTTATCACTCCTGGTAACGAAAGTATCGAGACCGCATTTGACAATGCTGTAAGTATTCATCAAGGTTTTATGAAACTCAAAAATGAAAACCTTGTTTTACAGGAAACGTTAAAAAATCAATCCTGCTCCAACTTTATTTTTCATCCATCCGGAAAACTTCTACTGTCCTATACAAATTACCAACAAGAAAATTCCCATATTATCAATTATCTATCTGACTTAATGCCGAATTTAGAAAATGAATCCTTTTGTAAATCTTTTCATTTGATCCATGACATTCTTTATTCAGTATCACTAAATGTCGTTCATACCGATCAGGATAAATATTACATTTTTTCTGTTGACTCAAATCCAGTTCCACAGAGTGGAAGTAAATATGGTATCCATTTTTCTGATGAACTTGAAATGCGCAATTATTATTATAGTAGTTTTTACAGTCTTACCAGTGGTGCTGGCAGTATGAACGAACAGATCAATCGCATTTGTCAAAACACTCAGCCTGTAATGATATTAGGTGAAAAAGGGAGCGGCAAGGATCAATTAGCAGCTAAAATCTATATTGAAAGCAATCTCTCTAAAAAGCCTTATATCTCTATCAACTGTGAACTGATAAATCAAAAGCATTGGTATTACTTAATAAATAATTATAATTCACCGCTTTGTGATAATGAAAATACAATCTTTATAAGTAATATCCAAGCATTATCTGCTTTGCAGCGGAAACAATTATTGACGCTTGCTCTGGATACGAATCTTCACAAAAGGAACCGCTTAATTTTCTCCTGTTCAACAACACTTGCAAACTCCCATGAAGATCCTGCCCGCGATTTTATTGATTACCTTCCATGTATTACAATAAATACTCCGCCTTTGCGGGAACTTACCAATGATTTGCCTTCCTCCTCCAGTCTCTATCTGAATAAATTGAATATTGATCAATCCAAAGAAATCATTGGTTTAGATCCAGAGGCGATGAATATTTTAATGGCATATTCCTGGCCTCAAAATTACATGCAACTAAAACGCGTTCTTACAGAACTTGTTATGCTGACAGATACTCCTTATATTCAGGCAAGTCTTGTAGCACAACTTATAGAGAAAGAAAGTATTCAGTTCCCAGTAAATAAGATTATCGCTGAAAGTAACTTTGACTTTAATCGTACATTAGACGCAATCAATCGGGATATTATAAATTATGTAATAAAACAATGCAAAGGAAATCAAAGTCAAGCCGCGAAGCAATTAGGGATCAGCCGCACTACGATATGGCGATATATTAATTAACAATTACTTTTATATTTTGTGAATAACTACTTTCAATTATAAAAAAAATATATCTTCTGTAATCACGAATTTTGTATTCCATAAATCTTACTCTATTAACAACTTTTTTGATTTTTTCAATTTCACGATTGAAATGCGCTATTACAAATAAACTGCCATCAGGTATACCTAATGGCAGTTTACACTTTTATTCAGACAATGCTTTCATTTCATTTAAGAGTACATTTAAATCTGAATTTACTTTAAACGGACCATAAATTGGCTGAACTGCTTCCCTCATTTTTAATAATTCATTCTCTGGTAGCTTAGTAATTAATAATCCATTATTAGTAAGCTTTGATTGTATTTCTTTTGTTTTATTACGCGTATATTCAGAAATGACCCTGGCACTCTCATGAGCAATTTGCTCGAACAGCTGTTTTTCTTCCTTTGGCAGTCCCTGCCATAGCTTCTTAGAACAAAGCATAATCGATGAAGCATAAGAATGATGTGTCAGAGTCAGATATTTCTGGACATCAAGTATGTGGTTGCCTTGTGCCGTCACCAGCGGCATATCCTGTCCATCAATCCTTTTATCCCTTAAAGCCTGATATGTATCATTAAAATTAAGAGTCACCGGCTCAGCGCCTAAATATTTAATAATATTTTTATGTAGTTCCTGATTAGCAACACGGATTTTTATATTCCGGAAGTCTTCAAATTTCTTAATTTCATGTTTAGAATTGGTTATATCACGAAATCCTTCCTCCGCAAAAGTTAAACCATGAAATCCATAATTATCAATTATGTTAAGAACTTTTCTCCCAATGGTACCGTGTAATATTTTATCAACCATTTGCTCATCGCGAAACAAAAATGGCAAATCCAGTATCGCAAGTTCTTTTACTATAACTGCCACCTGGTGCGTGCCGGTATAAACAATATCCAATTCTCCATTCATCACTTTTTCGAGAAGCTGTGATGCATTTCCTAACTGCTCGCTATGGAAAATTTTAAGTTCATAATGTCCAGAAGTTGTGCTCTCTAATTCTTCCGAGAACTTCTTCAAGCCTGCATATGCTGCAGTTTGATCTGAGAGAACAAGAGCGGAACGAATAATTTTTTTATTTTGAAGTTTGAATTTCTGAATTATGCTATCCTGTAATCCTCCTACCGATCCGGATAACTTCTTAGCATCTTTCGTGATGCCGTCTACTAACTGATTCACCTCCATCGCACTGGCGGCAACTGTTTGTGTGGCTGCTGCTTCTTCCTCTGATACCGAAGCTACTCCGTGTACATCATCCAAAAGGGCGGTTGCATGAGACGACGTTTCCATCGCTAAGGCAGAAACTTCATTTACACTTTCATGCGTAATCTCAATCTGCCTCATTATTTCGTGAAAGCCTGATAAAGCCTGATGCATGTTTTCTTTCCCTAAAAGGGCGGATTTGGCATTGTTTTCCGATAAATGAACCACGATATCAATACTATTTACCATCTCATTAATTATAGCAGAGATTTGTTTTGCTGCATTCTGGGACTGTTCTGCAAGCTTGCGAACCTCATCTGCAACTACGGAAAAACCACGTCCATGCTCATTTGCCCGGGCTGCTTCAATCGCTGCATTCAACGCAAGCAGATTAGTTTGCCCGGCAATCTGATCAATCATTGCTACAATTTTGCATATTTGCTGTGATCTCGAAGCTAACTGCCTCGTCAACTTTCCATTTTCGTTGGCTGTTTCGGCTATATTATCAATCGCAGTTGTAGTCTCGTTAATAATCGCCTGTCCGTTTCTGGCAGCATTGTTGATAGCCTTTGAATTTTCTATTAGATTTCCGATCTGTGTATTTGTCGAATGTGATAATAAACTGACTTTACTTGTACGGACGGCAGCTTCTGAGGCCATCTCACCGATTGACTGTGATCCCTGGGCAATTTCATTTGTTGTGCGGGAAATTATCTCAAGACTCTTGTTCCCTTCATAAGTTTCATTTGCCAGAACTATTACAGCATTTGAAATATTCTCAAAATCTGCACTCATCTTGCCAATTGATTCCTGCAAATATTGGACGGCGTTACTTAATTCTAGGGCTAATAACCCAAATTCATCTTTTTTGTATTTTTCCATACCTACGGTGAGATCACCGCTCTTTAAACGGTTCAATTGAGCCATAATATCAGAAATCGGATGAAAAACAGAGCGTAGAAACAGCCATACTGCAAAAACTAGTAACATTAGAAGCAAGCCTGCTAACACAATACTTGATTTGAATAATTTAGCAATCAAAAAATTATCGATTAATAAGCATCCAATGATTACTGCTATGATTTTTAGTTTAATGCCATTTTTATTCATTATTCATATCCCCTTTATTCCTAATTCTTTCAGAAATATTCTTGAAATAATATTGTTGCTGCAATCCATGTGATCAATTTGACAAATCAATCATACTATCAGCTCAAATATGCTCCAAGACAATAAGCAGACATTTTTGTTTAATTTTGAAACTTCCAATCAAATCTAGATAAAGCACTTTTTGCCTTCCGAACCATATTTCGTCATCGTTATCATCATTTCAACAGGTCTTGAGGACGCAAAAAAGATGCCGTTTGAAGCCGGCATCCCCTTGACGTCATAGTGATTCTATTTTGATCATTATAAAAATGGTCTTTCTAACCGTTTATCAAATGCATTATTCTTTTTTAAAGCCCTGTGCCAGCCCAGATTATTAAGCCCTATAGCACAGAAAAGCTGAAATACACAGGTCTGGAACTTTGATAATTTATATGGTTTCCCTAATTCTTCAGCTATCTTTGGATTAAAGGCATGTGTTTGTTCATATATTCTGCCTAAGTTATTAATTTTCTTTAAAACCTTTTTGAACATATTGGGGAACATATAGATTGCGGCAGCTTCTCCTTTGCAAATAGTTCCCAAATAATTATAATTAAGCTGTTTTGCCAAAGACGCGAAATAACGTTCCACATTACTTTCAAGATTTCTGCTGAATTCTTGTGTTTCCTCAATTCTTTTCAACATGCACTGTACATCATATATCATTTTTACAAGTTCATTTTTTTGCTTTCCAAAAGGATTTGGATATCCTGTACATCACTTTCCTTTAATAAATCCTAAATCTGATTAATTGTCATCCCTCGCTTTTTATGAAAATCAACGATCATTAGGTTGTATATATCAAACATATCATAATTTCTGTAATTATTTTCACTATTCTTTACAGGATTTAATAAGCCCTTTTCTTCATAAAAACGTAATGTATCCCTTGGCACTCCAAAAAATTTTATCAGGTCACTTGTATGATACCTTTTCAACACTTTACGCCACCTTCTTCTATCAGAATAATAAGTAAGCAAATCAGAACAGGCAAAATGCAGCCCGCAAACTCCCCATAGATTACCGCTAAGAATATACGGAAATCTGTTCCATTAATAACGATAGCGGTCTCCTTCTTCCGCTTCAACCAGCGCATTAATCAATGCAATCCTCAGTTCTTCCTTTGATAGACTCTTTACATATTTGACGATCTGATCGTAGCGTTCTTGTTCCCGCTCCTCCTCTTCTCTCTCATATTCTTCAATTTCAGCGATATACCTGTCTGCCTCTTTCGGAAAAACTGTGAAAAACAGGGCGATTTTGTGCTTACATACTATTTTTTTCCCTTCGGCATGCGGACAATTGCATATGGACTTTTTAGGGTGTTCCGTATCAATCACCACATGGTATGGTTCTTTCTCGCTACCGGCAACCTCTCCCTCAAATTCATATTCATCTTTTTGTTTCCAAGAGATAACCCTTTTCCCTTCAAAGTATTCATAGCCTCTCCATGCAGAGGCATTACTGGCAATCGATAAAATACTCATTCTAACAAGCAGCTCCGAGCTTTTTATACCTATTATACCACAAGTAATTACCTCAAAATAACCTTTTCTTTTTTGATATCTTTGTAGTAAATCGGAACAAAAATATCAAAAAACATGGATTTTATCAACTTTATCTCTTACTGCTTTCACTGTATATACTGATGGATTTTTCTATAATAATATCAATTTTTCCTTTTGCTGCTTTCTTTAAATCTTTGTCTAATCCGGCTTTCCGGCATCTATATAAAATGAATACCTAATGGATTTTTGAATAAAAAAGGACATGATAGTTTTCATTCCCAGGTTCTCAATCCGCATGAATATATGTGCAGATGTCTTCTCAATGAATCACCCCATTATTTAACGATATAATCCGGCACAAGTTTCAACCCGGCTCGAGTTGATGGAATTGATGTCATTGGTACTTGCCATTAAATCAGTTAATGCTTCCTTATAAGTTCTTATCTACAATTTCTTTTAAAACAGGTAAAACATCATTTTCAAACCATGGATTTTGTTTCAACCAGCCAAGATTTAAAGGAGAAGGATGAACCAATGGAAAATGTTCCGGCAAATATTTTTGAAAATTTCTCACTGTTTCAGTTAAACTTTTCTCACATCTTTTATTTAAATAATATTTCTGTGCATAGCTGCCGATTAGAATTATGATTTCAATATTTGGCATCTCATCCAGTAAACGTGGATGCCATTTTTCTGCAAAGCCTTTTCTAGGCGGGGCATCACCGGTTTTCGCTTTTCCCGGATAATAGAAATCCATAGGCAAATGAGCGATGCGACTCGTATTATAAAATGTCTCGCGAGATACTCCCATCCACTCTCTTAATCGGTCACCGCTTAAATCATTCCAAAACAACCTGGTTGCTTCCGCCTTACGTCCCGGCGCTTGTCCAACTATGGCAATGCGAGCATCTACAGAAGCTTTAAATAATGGCGGGATTCCCATTTTTGTATAGGATTCATTCATCGGGTCAGCCATAATTTCTTGTTTGATTTTTTCGAATATCATCATTGTTCACTTCCATTATATTTTATAACATTTATCGTTACGGTATCATAAGTTCGCCATAGTTCAGAACTCTACTTTATGATATAATATCAAATGAGCGTCACTATTTACTTTTCTTTTACCAACGGTTGCTAAGTATATAATTAATTCTTCATCCCTATCTAATTGCACGAGTTTATCAATCGCCTCCTGAATCATATATGCCAATATCACAAACGCCCATATCCAGAGATACACCGGCCAAATAAAGGTTCTGGCAAATATGTCCAGCATCGATTAATATTTTCTTATGCGCTGACACATCATATTATTATCGGAGAAAATGTATAACTTTATTTCTTTCGACCGATAATCCTATGAGTAATATCAAAAGTGATCGAAGCAATAAGAGAACTTGCGCACGCAGCTAGCAATAAGATCCCCATTACAAATCTGCCCAATGACTCAAAGCTCTCGCTTGTTACACTATACATGGTAATAAAATTGTATATCATAAAAGGAAACAATACAATTGCCGGTATATATTTCACATATCTTATTTTTTTAAACAATAGATTTAATATGAAAGTTATTATAATCGTTGCTATGGATATTAAAATCAATATGAAACCAAAATTCATAAAAACTCCCCTTTCCTTATTGGTTTATGATTAGACGAATAAAATAACTGATATGTTCCATAGCGTGACTGTTGTCACCAGATACATCAATATCACTGCTTTATATGCCTTGAGTAGTCAAAAAAGAAGACATTTGATTCTGTTAACCTCTTGGAGGAAAAATATCCTCTTAAAAAACGCCCTGAGATCTATTTTTTAGTAAATCGTGACATTTATTCCGACTGTGTATCAATTCATACATGGCTTCAAAGCCCACTTTTCTCATTCTCTATTCCCAAGTTTTTAAGTCGGAAACCTTGAATGTCCACTCGGGTGATTCCAGTATATCTTCAATGCTTGCAGAAAACCAAGGAGAACTTTCAATGTCACCCTTTAAAATCTGAATGTCTTGCGCAGGCATATAACTTTGGGCCAGCATAAAGATTTTTTCACCGGTATTTTCATTCACCGCCATGTCAACAACAATAACGCTATGACCCGGAGAGCCACCCTGTATAAAAACATCGCCTATGGCCAAATCCGTTAACGGCTTCGATATTAATTCCTTATCCAAAGACAAAGTGGATGCATAGGCATAGACGATGTCAAGATATTTTTGAAAGCTCTCGTACGAACTGTTGTTATTACTGTTCCTATACCATGAAACATTATTTCCGTCAACAGATATGCCGTTACCATCAGCCCATTTTGAAAATGCAGCATTAAAGCCGCTTACAAAGTTAAAATGAATTTCATCATATCGTTTCATATCATATAAATACTCAGCTCTTAACCGTATGACTGCATCGGCACACTGCTGCAAGTCTCTTTCGCCTAAGCTAAAATCCACTACCGCCAAATAAACATCTCGAAGTTTTTCTCTGCCATCATAATATTTTACCTTAGTACCATCTGGCTTTAAAGGCAAATTCTGAAGATAGTATGCAAAAGATTCCTCTTCTGAGTCCACCCTCGTAAATCCCTGAGGAACATCGAACCTTTCAGCTATCGTTTGTCCATCAGCAGTTATTAGTGATACAACGGGGATTTCAGTTGCATTTGCATCAGGCAGCTCGATATCATTAACATTTTCTGGACTTGGAATTGGCCGGTCCTGTGCCGCCACTGAGATTTCCGGTTGCTTAGAAGAATCTTCGGTTTGACTATTTGTTTTACAAGCAGTAAATAAAAGCAGACCCATACTACATATAAAAATACAAGTCAAACTATTAATCAACTTTCTTTTTAACGCACTCATATATTCTTCTTTGTTAACCTCCTTTTGAAACAATGACTTTATCCTTGCAATCTCTGAGACATCATTATAGATTACACTTCTATGCTGCTGATATAGTTATTAATTTACTAGAATATCAATATTAGAAAATATTAATATTTTTATAATCATTATTTTTATCAATAAGAATTTATAAAAGCTTTTGATAAAGTTCAAATTTATCCAAACCATAATCACTATAACCTAAATCCACCGTATCAATATATTGAAACCCATATTTTTTATAAAGACAAATTGCAGGTGTATTTTTTTCATACACATCCAGGCGAACTGCTTTTATATTCATGTCTTTGCTGTATTGAATAACAAAATCCATCAGTGCTTTTCCTACTCCCTGTTTTAAATAAAGAGGGTGTACAGCAAATGTATATACAACAAAAATATCTTTATCTTCTAACTCTATTTTCCAATCAGCCCCCGAATAAGCCAACTCTGGCTCGTGCCTTAGAATTAAACTGCCTACAATATGTTTGTCATTTTTAACCACAAATAAATCACCTTCTTTAAGACCTTTTAGAGCAGTTTCTCTAACAGGATATACCCCCTTTTTCCAACCCGGAAAATTAATATGTGCTTCAAGGTGATCATTTAAATCATTGTATAGACATTCCAATTCATCTATATCATTAAGACATCCTTTTTCAATCCTCATTGTTTTTCCTTCCACTGTATAAATTCCTGTTTTTTATTAATCTTGAAAATAATACTACACCGAATTACATAATATTTCTATAATCAAGAGCCAAGTATATTATAAATAGTTTGAAGTACAATAAAATTATCTCGATTCATATGATCATCATATAAATCCTCTTGCTCTCCGACAACATATACAATAGTTATCATCTTATTACTTCTGCAAAAAATAAATGCTTTCGCAATGTCTTGAGGAGATAAGAAAATGCCGATTAAACCTTCCTCATGAATATGAACAGATTTAGTGCGATGATTTCTCTGATTAATATCAGGACGAAATAAATAAAAGAGGACGGTATCCATTATTTAGAGCTCTGCAAACCGTCCCCTGACTCATATACCACCCCATACACCATTCATTATTAACAAGTGCATCAAGGGAAGGTTCTACTGAGTAATGCTTATACCATCGTGAACAAAGCTCCTTCATTTATCAGCCTTTCAGCATCATAGTAATAGTTTATAAGCACTTTCCTCTAAATCGGCAATTTCTAAAAACAACTTTGGGATGAATTCCAACGTATCATTCCCATAACAAAGGTAGCTGACAATATACGATATGATTTTTTCAAAAACTTCTCCGCTTTGCATAAATAAACATCCTGCATCAACCCAGTCTTCACATTTATATTTATCTCCAAGCAGAACAAGCACATTACCAAGTCTATCACAATTACCCTTATAACGGATGTCTTCTGCTTCGCTTAATATACCAAGTATCCTATTTGGGACTTTTGGAACCATACCCAAAAATTCCGTTAAACCGATTAATGCATTCTTAAATACATCTTGCGACATTTCTTCTTTCCACTTCGGAAAATCAAACGCTATTTTACGAATTGCACTTACTCCGACAAATTCAGGTTTTTTCCTTAATTGTTCTTGAGCTTTCCGCTTGAAACAGGTTTTTGCAAGTTCGAACACACTAGGTAAATTATCCGGTAACGAAAACCGAATAAAGCCATTCTTATAACCAACCGCATTCTTTTCTATCTGCCATGCCCTTCGCAGTTCCTCATACGATAACGTTTGAATATCTTTTCTTCCACAATCATATAGATAAATACACTCATCATCATACCCGGCCATTAAAACATAATGCATCGGAATATGATCTTTATGATACATTTTCAAATATGGCAAATGATACATATCAAGAGGACCTAATATAACCGGACATCCATTATCAATTTCACTTTTAACAGATTTGAAAGCGTACTCTAGTGTTCTGCCTTCTGATATTTTATACTGTAAACCGATTTCGTCCTTAATTTTTTCATATGTCTTCCTTGTCCTGCCATCACAGACATTTAGCATCACCGGTCGAGTAAGATCATGAAATTTCAGATAGACATTCTCACCGTAACTGCTTAGTGCAAAGAAAAATGCTTCCGGCACATCCTCTCCGCTTTTTGTAACATAGATATCCTCTATTCCACTCCACATACAGCAGCCATCACACAAATGATGTTTGATTTCAATCAACCTTTTACTCATATACTCCTTTCCATAAAGCTTTATATCAGAATTTCTCCGGCGCCATAAGAAAAGGATAAACCCTTACACAATATAAGAGTCAATACTTTTTTTTAAAATTGGAAAACAGAGTTCAGTAACAAAATTTTCTTCCGACTTACTTTCACGCGGTGAATTATGATAAATAGAAAACACCTTTCCCGATATTTCATACTGATTATTTTCCATCCATCTTGCAATAAAGGAATTGATAGCACTAATTTTTGCATAACTTCCTTGAAAAACAATGGAAGCAACTTTGCATTCTGGTACCTTATATATTTTTATTTTTCCGTGGCATTCCTGAGACTTTTCAACAGATAACTGAACCTCCACATCCATATCGTGCTCATCATGCATTCCATGATTAATCGCTATAGCCATCGCATACTCTGATACCTTTATTCCTTGTTTTTCGCATTCTTTCATAAGTATTTGCCATAATAAGCCTTCTTGGGGGAAATCATTAATTTTTTTTCGATAGCTTACTACCCACATCTCAGGTATTATCTTCGTAACAATAGACAATGCATATTCTTCCTCTTCGCGATTCAACTGCATTGCTTCGGTGATTTTTAATATCTGATTCTGTATCAGTCTTGCTTCTTCTTTTTTACTTTGCAACTTATTTTCTAATAAGTGTTCAACTTCTGACTGGTTCATTGATTTTGCTTCTTTTATTTCTTCTAAACCAAAACCCATTGTCTTCAATGCCACAATTCTATTCGATTGTACAAACTGCTCTTTGTCATAATATCGATATCCGCTGATTGGATCTACATGCTCTGGTACTAATAATCCAATTTTGTCGTAATGCCTTAACATATTTATACTAATTGATGACAATACTGAAAACTCACCGATTCTTAGCATTTTATCATTCCCCCTTAGTTACTTTGTTTCATCTGTATCGACAAATCCATTATTACATGACTTTCTCCAATATACCCTTTGCCGTTTTTGCAACGGTTTGGATATCTAGCTTATTGGGGTGGCTGAACTTGATAAACAGAAATCCTCCGGTACAGGTTATTTCATCGACAATGTCGATGCCATTTTTTGCAAGAAGCGCCCAAAGATCTCTTTGACTGCGCCCGCTCGTTGACACGCTGCTCGTCACCAGTACAACCTTTGCGGCAAGGGAAGCGTCAAGCTTTTCAGCGTAGGATAAAAGTTCAGGATTACTCTTGCCGGCATAAATACCCCCCACAAGAAAGAGCAGGCCCGCTTCCTTAGGCTGGGGGAATTCCGCGATGTTTTTTGCTTCAACGCCAAGCTCTTTCCCTATTGCTTCTGCCAGCTTTCTGGAGTGTTGTGTTTTTGTCGCGTAAACGACACTTACGTTATCCATAATCATACCTTCTTTCAATTATTTTATAAATGTTCTTTTTACATTTTAAATCAGTAGATATTTACATCACCTGTAAACAATGTTTACACCATTAACTTTATACTATGAGTTTAGCAGGCAATGTTTACAATGTCAACATTGTATGTTATGATTTAATAAATTATTTTCAAGAAAGGCATCTTTATGGACAAACGCAAATATCACCATGGTTTTTTGGAGAAAGACATGATAGAAAAAGGCCTTCAACTGCTGAACAGCGTCGGTCTCGAAGCTTTTTCTTTAAGAAAAGTTGCCGACATGTGCGGTGTCAGTCATGCAGCACCATACCGGCATTTCAAAAATAAGGAGGAACTTATCAATGCCATCACGATGAGCGTTTCGGAAAGGTTCACGTCATCAATCAATGAAGTTCTTGCACAACACGAAGGTGATTATCGAAAGCAAATTATGGAGGTTAGTAAGCTCTATGTAAAATTCATGCTTGAAAATCCGGAACATTTCAAATTCATATTTATGACGGATCACCACGATCCCATCATAATAAAAAGCGGAGATTTCATCCAGACCGACAAGTGGATTGTATCGATTTTCAAAAAGCTTTTTATGGGTCTCCGGAAAAATGAAAATGCCGGCGAAAACGGCTGGTCCATAGATGCCCTGGCCGTATGGAGTCTTATTCACGGCTTAACAACTATGCTTGTCAATAATACGATTGTTTATGAAGGTAACTATTTGGATGCCGTTTCCGTGATATTAGAGAAAAAGCTTAAGCTTTAACTAAATTTTCATCCATTTCGTATGCTATGTCATCTTTTTTATCTCCTCAAGGGCATCACGGCTTATGGCTATGCCATGGGATCCCAATAATTCATAAACTATACCGATGGCCATCAACCTTTAATATAATTGAGTGTTGATGGTTTTTTCTATGTACTTTCTTGTTTATCGCTTACTGTGTTCCCGGCAGGTGCTTTCCATAAGTTCCTTCCTCTCAGCGAATTCTTTCGGAATTAGTACCAATCGCATATTCTCTTGGGCTGCAGGCATTGACTTGATGGAACACTTTAGAAAAGTAAGACAGGCTATGGTACCCAAGCATCTCTGCAATCTCAGAAACAGAGTATTCCGCATTGCGAAGCAGATTTTTGGCCTCATCTATTTTCTTATTTTTAATATATTGTGTGAGTGAAACACCTGTCTCGGCCTTAAATTGAGCAGAAAGATAGCTGGAATGTAACTTGACCCCTTGTGCAACATCTTGCAGCCGGCATACCTCATACAGATGCTGATTGATATACCGGATCGCCCGACAAATCGGCAGGGAATATTTCGCCTCTCTTCCGGCGCGTACCAGGTCTATATAATGCCTGGACATCTCTTCCAGGATTACGTGCCAATTGTTCATATCGGCACAGGCTTCAATTTCATTGATATAATAGTCACTCAGCACATAGCATTTTTCATCATCAGCCCCCAGATCGGCGGCATAACGGCACATGATAGCCACGGAGCAGATCAGGCTGTTCTTGACCGCCCTTAAAGGCTGTGCTGCCAGGGAAAACTCGGTTACCGCCTTATCCGTAAACCTCATATCACCCAAACCCCTACCATCCAGCTGAGGCGGATTCCCCTGCAGGAAGGCCATAATAATTTTATGCTCCTCCGCACGGGAATAATGTCCGTAGCCAGACATCAACATTTGCTTCATTGCATGCTCAGCCTGTCTCCTGCTCATGTTTTCACCTCATAATCATTATAATAACCTTAAAATTTTACAATAATTATACAATGAAACTGATACAATTGCAATGCAGTCAGGCAATCGCAGACAGCGGTTCCATCATCGATGGTCTGACCATACAAAATAAAAAGGAGATGGTATGAATGAGTGTATTTGCTAAGGATTTTATGTGGGGCGGCTCCGTATCCAGCATGCAGGCAGAGGGTGCATGGAATGAAGGCGGCAAGGGGCTTACCACCTATGACGCCCAGGGCACAACAAAGTTCGGATCGGATTGGAAGGCAGCGATCGATTTTTATCACCGGTACAAAGAGGACATCGCTCTGTTTGCCGAGATGGGCTTTACGGCTTACCGCTTCTCTCTCAGTTGGGCGCGTATCCTGCCGGACGGAGAAGGAGAGGTCAACGAGGAAGGGCTTCGCTTTTATGAAAATGTCATTAATGAGCTGCTAAAGTACCATATTGAGCCCGTGATATGCCTTTACCACTTTGATATGCCCCTGTCATTGCAAAAAAAATACGGAGGCTGGAGCGGCCGGCAAACCCTGGAAGGTTTCAAAAAATATGTGGAAACAGTAATCCGCCGCTTCGGTACAAGAGTGAACTATTATATTCCGTTTAACGAGCAGAATGCTGCTTCCATGGTAACTCTGTTCCAGCTTCCTCCCGATACTCCGCAGAAGGAAAAAAGCAGACTTCAGGCGATCAGTATTCACCATATGTTTCTGGCCTCTGCTGCAGTCTGGCATCTGGCACGGGAATATGCGCCTCATGCCAAGGTAGGCGGAATGGTAAATTTCATGCCGTTTTATCCTGCCACCTCTAAGCCAGAGGACATTCTCGCGGCACAAAAGGCAGGCCGCAGCTATAATTACCAGACCCTTGATGTCCTTGTAAATGGCGAGTATCCCTCTGATCTGCTCTTTGAATGGAAAGCAGCAGGGATTACCCCGCCAATGCAGTCGAGCGATCTGGAGTATCTCAGACAGGCCAAGATGGATTTTCTGGCTCACAGTTACTATATGTCATTGACAATTAAGAGCGAAGAAGACAGCAGCGGAACCTCCAGTCTAATGCGGGCGTTCCAAAATCCGCTGAAAAATGAATATTTGCAGCAGACCGAATGGGGTTGGACCATCGATCCGGTCGGACTGAGGCTGACCGTAAAGGAGATCTACGAGCGATACCACCTACCGGTATTCACCATCGAATGCGGTATTGGTGTAGATGAAGCCTTGAATGAACATGGTACCATAGAGGATGATTACAGGATAAACTATTTCCGCGAACATCTTGAACAGCTGAAGCTTGCGGTCTCCGAAGACAGCGTGGAGCTGATGGGCTTTTTAACCTGGGGTCCGATTGATATTCTAAGCTCACAGGGTGAGATGAAAAAGCGCTATGGCTTTATCTATGTAAATCGTACCGACACCGATTTAATGGATATGTCCAGATATAAAAAGAAAAGCTATGACTGGTTTAAACAGGTTATCGCTTGCAATGGTGAGACATTATAGAGAAGAAGGGTGAAAGCATGGAAAAATTGGTTTTTGATATCGGCGCTACCAATACGAAATATGCTTTAATGACCGTTGATGGGGAAATCCTCATAAAGGATAGCGTTCCTACCAATTACGAATCAGCTGAAGCATATTTTAGCAATATGGCGGTGATTGCCGCAAAATACAAAGGCCGCGCGGACGAGATCGCCATCAGCACCAATGGGCGGATGTACCCGGATGAAGATACCTACCGGGCCTATACCATGAAGTTTCTGCAGGATGTGAATCTGAAACAGGAGATGGAGACTCGTACAGGACTTCCGGTGGTTGTATTAAATGACGGCTTTTCCGCTGCGCTGGGTGAATGGTGGAAGGGTTCGGGCAAGGGTTGTGACAACCTGTTGGTTATCGTTCTGGGCAGCGGTATGGGCGGCGGCCTGATCTTGAATGGTGAGCTATATCAGGGAAAACGATTGAATGCAGTGATGCTTTTTGGTATGCTGAGTGCCTTTGGCTATGGCAGATATGATCTTTCCAGTATGACCACCACCTTTACGCTGCTTTTATATCAATTGGCAGCAATACAACAGATTCCTGTCGATCAGATGACCGGGCAGCGATTTTTTGATTTCGTGGCCCAGGGGGATCCCGCTGCCGTCGGTATGCTGGATACATATTGTGAAGGAATCGCAGGGATCATCTATAACGCCGCACTGCTGCTGGATCTGGATTGCACGGTCGTGACAGGCGGTTTGTCCGAACAGCCGGTTCTGATGGAAAACATCCGCCGCAAGCTGCGGGAAATCCCCGAGCACTTTCAGCAGGGTCAGGTTTCAAGCTTTCTGGATATGGTCGCCCTGGATCATAGAGATTTTCAGATCAACTTAAAGCAAGGGAATCTTGCCCTGGATGCTAATGTCTACGGAGTCCTGTATTACCTGCTGCATAAGAAATAGAAAGAGCAGCTTTACTATACCGGACTGATAATATCCTATATAATGTATGGAGGAAAAACAATGGATAACTTAGAAAAACAATCGGCAGGGTACCAGACCTCAAAAAAGGAGCGGGTAAGCTATGCCGTCTACTTTTTCGGCCAACTCACGGTATTCGTTATCGTCACATCTTATCTTCAGATATTCCTGACAGACATTGCCATTCCGGCCACTGCTGTTGCAACGGTCTTCCTGATCGCCAAGGTATGGGATGCAATCAATGATCCTATCTTCGGAATCATCATAAATAAAGTTAAATTTAAAAAGGATAAGTACAAGCCATGGCTTAAGGTGTCAGCTTACCTGATCCCTGTCTTCACCACAGCACTGTTCGCAATCCCCACCTCTCTGCCGCTGGCAGTAAAAATTGCATTCGCCGGCATGCTCTACGTATTATGGGACCTGAGCTATACTCTGTGTGATATTCCGGTCTTCTCTGTTGTTACTATTATGACTACCAATATCCGGGAGCGTAATAACATTATATCCTATGGACGTGTGCTGATGTTTGTAGGCAGTCTGGGTGCAGGAATCCTCATTCCGATGCTTTACCCGACCATCGGCTGGCTCCCCGCCGTGGCAATCATGTCGGTGATCTCCCTAATTACCATGGTGCCTCTGGGTCATGTAGCCAGGGAGCGCCATGCTCCCGCACCGGAAGCCGAATCTCCCTCCATCCGGGAGCTGCTGCTCGCTGTTGCAAAAAACAAATACCTGCTGCTGCTTGTAGTATCCTTTATCATCGGGAATATATCCAATACCTCCCTGGCTGTAGGCGGATATTTTGCTATATACTGCCTGGGCGGGCCCCAGATCATGTCCTTAACGGCACTGCTGGGCATCATCCCCTCCATCCTTCTGGCCGGTTTAATACCTTCCCTGACGAAGAAGATCGATAAGTACTATCTGTACATGACATCCATCGGCGGCGTAGTCGTATTCAGCATCCTTATGGCGGTTGTCGGCTATTCCAATCTGGGTGCATATCTTACTATCTTTACTCTCCGGTCCGTTTGCAGCAACTTAACCGGAATACTGCTGCCGATGTTTATCGTAGATTGTACGGAATACGGTCAATTTAAAACCGGTGAGAATTCTGTCGCCGTGTCAGTATCCCTGCAGACCTTTGCATCCAAGGTTTATACCGCTCTAGCCAGCGCTATCGGCATGTATGTGCTCGGTATTGTCGGCTTCGTCAGCGGTACGGATGCTGTTCAGCCTCCTCAGGCACTCGAAGCCTTATGGGTCCTGAACTCAATCGTTCCTGCCATCGGTCAGGTAATCGCCTTCCTAATCCTGCTGTTCGGATACCGGCTGCGCGATAAGTATATCCAATGTATGGCGCGTGCCAATTACGGAGAAATTACGAAGGAAGAAGCACTGGAACAAATACCACGGTCGCTATAGACAGAACTAATCATGACCACGACTTAATGAAATGCACCCCAAATGTTAGACATAAAAATGATATGTACCCCCTTTGCTGCTTTTGTCCAGTAAAGGGGGTACATATCAAACTCTAATCTTTGAAGGTGCATTTTTCATGGTGTTTCGGCTGATTCCCATCATCTATATTAATAGATCAACATAACTGCCTTCCTCAGCCGACCGGCGTAACAGCATCGATGTCTCTGTATATCGTCCGCTCAAGGACTTCAATCTATTGATATTATTCACTTTTATCGTCTCTCAAGAACTATCAAATTATTGACTGTCGCTTTTCATTTACCTGCTCATCAATCCACGTGTATACGTTGTTAATTTCTGCTTCATAGTCTTCATTAATTTCAAAGAACTTCGCATTATTCTCACTACAGCGTTCTTTCACTTTAGTATGCAGCTTAATAAAATTATCTTGGTTCATATCATCATATAAATCCTTTTGCTCCATCTCACTTCTATGCTCAATGATTCCGGAAATGAAATGCTTCTCAAGATAATTTATTGAAAAGCCTATGTATAGAGAAATAATCTGTTCTGAATACTCAGGTTCAAACTTCCGAATTTGGTCCGGCGGCAAATAGCACCCTTCAATAATGATGTGCTGCCCATTTTCAATATTGGTCATAATAATGCCCTTTACAATCGGCCACAGTTTATCTGTAAGCTCATCTTCTTTGTCAGTTGCAGTAAAATCACAATATTTATTTCCACGAATCAACCCCATTTTTAAGTGGTCTATTGATAAATATGGTATCTTATATTTTTCAAGTAATTTCTGTGACATCAATGTTTTCCCGGTACAACTAACTCCACCAATTAAAATAACCATTACTTCTCCCTCTCATTGTATGAATTTTAAACAGTTCCCTCTTTTTGAAGCAGCATTTGCTTAATTTAAACAGTTTGTATTCATAATTTATATATTTCTTTGGCATCTTTAGGTAATGCAAAGGTATCTTTTAAAAACTTTAAACTGTTGTTTGCTTCAATTTCATTATACTTAACACTCATAATATGCGATACCTCTTTAGCAATACGATCAAACAAATCACACATGATAAAGACCGCTTCCCAAATTTCTTTCACATCTCCGGAAGGATAAGTTTTTAAGAATGTATTCCAGATGTCCTTTTCAAGCCATCTATACATATACTTTCCTGACTTTCCGATACTGACAGTGAAATTTGTATCAAATCCTATTTTCCATCCTAATAAAAGGATTAACCACGGACGGACAGCACGATTTAGCATATCCATTACATACGGCACTTCTTCTCTCCATAAACCCTTCGCAACGCCATTAAGACACCACCAATATTGATTACATGCATCAAGGAACTGGGCCTCTGTCGGTTTCTTTACCCAATGGTCTTCATCGGTTGCCTCCGGTATGTTGGGCAAACACTTCTCTTTATCAAGCAGTACTTTGCAAAGTCTGTCTTCAGTAATACATTTGAGTGCTTGTGTTAATGTGCATATATGCAAATCGAGACGATTTCCATCTGTAAATTGCATAAGCCATCCATAGCAATTCTCAACATCACCTGGGAAAAATGAGTTACCTTCAGGATATTGCATATATAATCGTTCGCCAAATTGGTCAATCCAGCTTTTATCTTCGCGAAAAGACTTTGTTTCTCCGACAACATATACAATATCGTAATCCTGAAAAATATCTTTTACAGCATTTGGGTTTGTTCTTGAACCATTCAAAAAAACCGCATGAATTCTTTCATCCTCTTTTGCGATTCTTACTATCAAATCAAACATTTCCTGCTCTGTACGCATTTTACCTCCGGAATCAAATAGCCTAAATCGACCTTATAGGCCAATTTATACTCATAATATCAATAATTTTCCATATTGTCAAATGGTCGTTGCTCATCCCCCATTTCTTATTTTTACCATCGAAACTGTCGGAGATTATTCGTGCTGCTTCAGAGGTACCTGATACCTTGATACTCGTTTAATGTAATGTACATAACGCTATCAAATCTTCCATGTTCGCTGTCGCCATGCATTCTACCGTATCAGAGGCACCGTAATAAATCTTAATCTCACCGTTCTCCTCAAGAATCATTCCCCCCGGAAAGATAACATTGGTACGAAACCCCTCTTCAGTCTCATATTCTGTTTCCGGTGCAATCAGCGGTTCCTTGGATATACCGATTATCTTTGACGGATCCTTCAGATCAAGCAGCATAATTCCTGCACAATACCGCTTCTGCCACTTATCCTCCCAGCCGTTCTTACCGCGTGTTCTGTCAATGTCCACCGTATGGAATAGTGTGAGCCAACCCGCGTCAGTCTTCACCGGCGGTGCTCCGGGACCTATCTTATCATTGGCAAAGGGCACATCCTCAACTGCTAATAATAGCTTCGTATCTCCCCAATACCTCATATCATAGGAATAAGACATCCATGTATCAAAACGGTCCACACCACCTCTTGAGTATACAGGGAATGGTCGTTCTAATCGTACAAATCTATCTTCGATCTTCTCTGGGAACAATACCATGTTGCGGTTATCCGGAGCTGTCAGAGACAATATCTCCATGGACTTAAAATCCTCCGTTACACCGATACCGCCTCTCAGTCCGTGCTTTGTATCTACTGCAAAGCATATGTAACAGCGATCCTCAACTACAGTTAACCGCGGATCATATACCTTCGTGACATCAGGATCTCCTACGTCCTCCGCTGTCAAAAAGGGCTTATCCTGCACGTCCCAATTAATTCCGTCCTTACTGAAGGCTAAGCCGATAACACATCCCTCGAAAGCCCCTTTTCCGTTGTAATCGAAATCATTCCGAAATAGCATGACATATTGTCCGCGATATTTCGCTACTCCCGCATTGAATATGCACTCGGCCTTATATGGGATATCCTTTGCAGATAAGATCGGTTTACCCTGTCGGTATCTTGTGATTGTATTGCTTGATTTAAGTATTGGTAACATTTTAGCCATGATATGTCTCCTTTTCTCTGTATTCCGTAGGTGTACAGCCATAGTATTTCTTAAAGCAGCTGGAAAAGTACCTTTGAGAGCTGTAACCGGTATTTGCCGCTACGTCCTGTATCTTATTCGCCGGATCACGGAGCAGTTCTTCTGCCTTCTCCATTCGACAGCGGATTAAATATTCTGTAAAGCCTTCCCCTGTTTTTTGCTTAAATATTTGCCTGACATAATTTGCACTAAAAAATAGCTGTGCCGAAGCATTTTCCAGATTAAAGTCTTCATTGGCCAGGTTATGGTCAATTAAAGTCTTGATATCATAGATCAGCTTGTCTCCCTGTCTCAGCATGATAGCTGCAAATTCCTCACATCTTCCGGATATGTAATCCTCAAGAACAAGCTTGGTGTCAAGTAAGGTTCCATAATTCAACTGATCCTTAAAATACTGTTTAATCTTCTCATCCTGCCATATATGAAAGGACCCGCCTGATTCAAGCAGTGCATTATCAACCGAGAAAACCATACCGAATATGCTGATATTCACATATTCCGGTGAGTCCAGGACAAAGTTCTCATAATACTGCAGAATATCCTCCAGCACCGCCAAAGCCTTCTCCCTCCTCGCCAGTCTTATATTTAATATTAATTTATCTTCCAGTTCCTGCGGTTTTACTCCCATGGTCCGAGTGTTTTTACCGGCCAGGATATGCTTCGTCTCCTCATAAGGAAGGATGCTTTTCTGTGAGGAGGATATAATCTTGATTGCTTGCTGCGCCTCCTGATAGGAATCATAGATTTGCTCCGCTCTGGAATAGATCCTTCCCAGTGCTCCCACCAGTTTGATGTTATAATATTTTAACAGGCTCTGCTTCATCTTCTCAATCCCTGCCCAGATCTTCGTATAAAACTCCAGAACATCCGTATGAAGGCTGCAAAATATCATTGTAATCTGATTATCATGAAAGCTTACCGCATAAGTCCGCGTATTATTGTCAAAGTACTCATCCTTAATTAAAATCAGAAATTCTTCCACTTTTCTCTGATTATTAAAATTCCAGACATTGTTGACGCTATCTGACTGCAGCTTTAATACCCCTGTGCAGTAATAATTAGCCTCAAGCTCCAGCCGTATTGTCTTCCCTTCTTCTATCAGATGATTAATTTTAGGCTTGCTTCGTAATAATTCTTTTAAGAACTGTTCCTGAATAAAGATAATATTGTCTTCAAACTGTGTCTTTAAGACCTCCATATTCTTAACCAGTGACGCATTACTATCCAGCTCATCTCTTATCTTTCTCAAAACTTCGAACATTTCCTCCGGCAGAAAGGGCTTTAGCAGATAGTAAGTCACTCCCAATTCCATGGCTTGTCTGGCATAGGCAAATTCATCATAACCGCTGATTATGACTGTCTTTATATTAATCCCTGTATCTTTCACTGCTTGAAGCAACTCCAATCCGCTCACCTTAGGCATACAGATATCCGTGATCAGAATATCCGGTTTAAGTTCGTGCACCAGCTTAATTGCTTCTTCTCCGTCTTCCACGCAGCCGACCACCTCCAGCTCGAGGTCTGCCCGATTAATACTTTTTGCAATTAAGTCCCTGACATCCGCCTCATCATCTGCAATCAGAATACGATACATGTTATTCCACCTCCATAAGCTGCGTGGGGATCAGTATTGTTGCTCTTGTCCATTCACCGAATCTGCTCTCATACATCAAGCCATACGCATCCCCATAATATAGCTTAATTCGCTCGTTGACATTATAGATCCCATACCCTTCCTTCTGAACAGAAGCTTCGTCCATCAGAGACTTGTTTATGACTGCAAGCTTATCCTCCTCTATGCCTGCCCCATTATCCTCAATGCATATTTTTAACACGGTAATCCCATTATCTTCTACATATTTAGAGAAGTAAATGTGAATGTATCCTTCCGTATCTTTGGGCTTGACCCCATGATAAATGGCATTCTCAACCAGTGGCTGCAGAATCAGTTTAATCGTGGGAACTTCATAGATTTCCGATGTTATATCAATCTGATAAGTCAGCTTTGACCGATAACGGATCTGCTGGATGTCAAGATAGCTTCTGACATGCTCCACTTCATCCTTCATGGTAATGATCTCATTCCCTTTACTTAAGCTTAACCGGAAGAATTTACCCAAAGAGTTCGACAGTATGCTGATTTCTGAAGCACCCTGATCCGCTGCCTGCCAGGTTATGGCATTCAGGGTATTATATAAAAAATGCGGATTAATCTGTGCCTGCAGCGCCTTAAGTTCAGCGATCCGTTTCTGCTTCTGGACATTCTTCACAATCTCCTTCTCTTCTTTGAGTGCTTCAATCGTTATATTCAGCTCGGTAATCAAATGATTAATCTCACCGATCATATAGTTAAAGCTGTCTGCCA
The DNA here is from genome assembly GCA_023409535.1 of Bacillota bacterium. Lineage (GTDB taxonomy): Bacteria > Bacillota > Clostridia > Lachnospirales > Lachnospiraceae > Mobilitalea. The sequence goes on along the minus strand of JAEYGZ010000040.1, from coordinate 30,050 downwards.
TATCCCCCACTTCATTTCGGTAAGGATAATGAAATTCAACACGGAAATTCTCCTGATTGGCTTTTCTCATAATTTTAACCAACTGATTAATCGGTGATGTGATACTGAAGGCCAATAATACGATCACGATAATACTAATAAGGATCCCCAACAATAATATATATAGAATAAAGGTTCTCAGAGATCCCAGATTACCAAGTAGGTCTGCGGTAGACTTTAAGCTGTACATTCTCCAGCTGTTCATCTTAATGTTCGTATAGGAAGCCAGATATTCCTCTCCCTTACGAGTGATCGTATCGCATACCGCCTTTTTATTCTCAGGCAGGTCCTCTTTAAAATAATCAAAGATATCATTTTCATCTTCTGTATAATCTACTATATTATTCCCAAAGGCATCGACGACAAAGAGCTTATCCACCGAGCCATAATTTTCCTGAAAGTAATTGCTGAAAGAAGATTGCTGAAGATTTATGACAAGGAAGACATTCTCCCTGCTTCCGGTGATCTGAAAGCGGAATACCACAGGGATTACCGTCTCATCTCCAACAAATATCTGATCCTCCATAGCCGGAAACCAGGCTATGGTTCTGGCAGGTTCTTCTTCGAAGCTTTTATAAAAGATAGAATCCCTGAAACTGAATTCACGGTCCTTGATCCGTACAAAGTTATTAAAATCACTGTATCTCGTGGAAATATAAGCCGAGTGAATGAATTTATCACCCTGATATAGTTCTGTCAGTGAATCTGCTGCACAACCCAGCATTATCGTATAATTTTCACCATTGGGATTATTCAGGTAATTGCTTAAGGGAAGTGTAAAGGATACATTATTAAACATGGCATGTACCTTACGAATGACCGTGGACAGCTTTTCTGTCAGATAATTATTAACCTGATATATAATATCCTCCGAGCTTTCATAAGTATTCTCCAGTGTGTCCTTAAAGGCATAGTTATAGTACAGATATCCTGTCACACTGCTGTTTATGATAATAATACTGACGCATAGCACGATAATCTTAGATCTGATTTTTGCATTAGTAAGCATATCGACCCACAACCTTCCGGCGTATTGACAGAGCCAAGTTTCGAAGAACCACTCTGTATAATGAAAAGTATAACATAGAAGATAAGTTGATTATACTTAAAAACAATCAGTGTTCCTCATAGGTCACCCCTTCACTGCACCTGCTGTTAATCCGGATATGAATTGTTTGTTGGCAAAGAAATATATAATTAGAACAGGAAGGATTGCAATCGAAGCTCCTGCCAGCATGATATGCCATTCCGCTGCTGAATTCATGGAATACTTAAGCTGTACGACAGCAACGGTTAAGGTCTTTAGCGCAGGGATGGAGATACTCATAACCAATGTTGTTACATAGTCATTCCAGGAATTACGGAAAGTGAATAATGCCACCACCGCCATAATTGGTGTGATGAGCGGTCTGACAATCCGAAAGAAAATCCCGTAGATAGAACAGCCGTCAATGATTGCGGCTTCATCAAGTTCCTTCGGAATACTCTTGACATATCCCATCACTAATAAAACATTGGTAGATTGTCCGCCGGTTAATGCAAGGATTAACCCAACGATACTCTTATTTAAGCCTACTTTGATTAGTAAAGAGTAAATCGGATACAGGGTTACAGACCCTAATGCAACAAACATTAATCCGACATATAAAGCAAGAATAAGTTTCTTACCTATAAACTCTCTTCTGGCGAAGACAAACCCCGCCAAAGATGAGGTTATCACAGCAATAATCATGGTAGCTCCACTGATAATAATGCTATTTATTGTATACAGCGAGAAGTTTGCCTGAACAAATGCCCGCCGGTAATTGTCAAATTTCCAGCCATTCTGTGGGAAAAAGCTGCCGCCTGCCGTCAACTCACTGTTGGTTTTGAGGGAACCGAATGCAGCATACAAGATCGGATAGATTGTAAACACAACCATGATGGTTAAAAATAACAGGATCATCAATCCTAATAAACGATTAAGTAATTTTCTTTCCATGTCGTGCTCCATTCTTAGTATACGTCATCTAGTTTTTTTGATCCCAGCAGATATAACACTGTAATACCTCCGGCGATTAATGCCGAAACAATACTGACTGCTGCTCCATATCCATATTGGGTCACCGTAAGGCTGCTGGCATTGATCTGAAAGAAGTACTGATACCCATATAAAGCCATAACCATAGTGGAATTATCGGGACCTCCTTCCGTAAGAACCATTACATTGCTCATATCATTAAATGCTGCTGTTATGGATATCATTAAAATAATCTTTAATATCGGCCCCAGCATCGGAATTGTGATGTACCAAATCGTCTGTAATCTATTCGCACCGTCAATTTTCGCACTTTCCAAAGTCTCTTCTGAAATTCTCTGAAGTCCGGCGATAAAATAAACCATATAATTACCAATACCGCCCCATACCGCTGTAATAACCAAGGTCTCCATCGCATGATCCTTGCCAAGCCAATTGATCGGTTGATGAATGATACCCCAATCCAAAAGGTAATGGTTGATTTGTCCGTTATAAACATTAAACAACAGATAAAATACCAGTCCCATAACTGCCGCGCTCATGATGGTAGGCACAAATATTACACTCTGCAAGATACCGTTACCTCTTTTTTTCCTATTTAACATTAAAGCAAGTAAAAAGGCCAAAGGAATGACCAGCAATATCTTCGCTCCTGCATAGACCAAAGTGTTTTTAACAGCATTCCAATACAAATCGTCGCGAAAAACTCTGATAAGATTATCAAGTCCGATAAATTTCGGAGGCTGCGAGCCGAAGCCCCCATACCGATAAAAGATATATTTTAAGGTCCATAAGCACGGATAAACAGAAAAGGCAATAAACAATATTAAATTCGGGAGAAGCATACTATAGGATTGTATATTCTCTTTCAACTTTCTTCTAACCATTGGTGACGATATTCTTATGTTTATCATACAACTCATTAATCTCCCTTCTTAAAAACAGGGGCACATGCTTATGAACAGTGCCCCTTTTCATTCACAAATACCTTATATTTTCTTTTGTTGGTTATTTGGAAGGATTCATCGGATCAAATCCCGGAATAACAGTTGCTTCAAAGGTTCCTTCCTCAACACCGGCATTCAAAGCTGCATTATATCTGTCTTCCAGATTTTTTAACCCCTCGGCAATATCGTCCTTACTATAGACCAAAGAGAAAAAGGTTGCATTATCATCCAGGCCCTCCAGGATAAAGGTTGAAGTATTCATCTCCTGAGGATTAAGAGGCCAGATTTTATCAGTCTCACCGATCAGCAAGGCGGGATTATCCAGATAAACCTGTGCAGGCTTTGCTTTCTCAATAACTGCGGGAATGGTGCTGATTCCCAAACCATTCTCATAATATCCAACCTGATTTTCAACGTTAGCATAGATTGCCGTATAAGCTTTCCATGCTGCATCCAAATGCTCGCTGTTTGTATTAAACAGCATGCCGCTATTGGCTTCATAGCGCTGTGCACCTACTACTTTTCCACCCATTGTCGGGATCTGCACGCAGCCCCATTCCTGCTCCATCGGGAACTGATTCTTGTAAACACCCGGTTCCGCATGGGTAAAGGAGATGTACATACCAATCTTGCCGGCTGCAAACTGTGTTCTTAATGGATCAATATCAAGGGACTCACATCCGGGGAAGGCAGCATCCGGTGATAATAATTCCCTCCACAGATTAATTAAGTCTGCATACGCGGCAAATTCGTATTTGCCTGTTGCAAAATTATAACCATGATGCAATCCCAGCTGGCGCTCTACCTGATATAATATAGTGCGGTTAAATGCAGATGCAGGGTTCTTGAGATTGGCTGCAAAGCCATAGATACCTTCTCCCGAGAGCTTGGAAGTAATGAGTTTTGCATCCGTTATCATTTCTTCAAAGGTGGCAGGAGGATTTGCTATCCCTGCCTTAGTAAAAATATCTTTATTATAGAACAGTCGGCCGGTTGTGCCGGTGAGCGGAATGTAATAAACCTTTCCGTCAATTTGATTCAAACCGGGTATGATGGCGGAACCAAAAACATTTAAAAATTCCTCATCCATCATCGGTGTCAGATCTGCCAGATTGCCGCTCCCTAACAAGCTTTCGTAAACCTTCGCCTCCTGTGAAAATACATCCGGAGCTTCGCCGGCCTGGAAAGCGATCTCGATGGCCTGCTGATAGTTTTCCGTGTAGATTTGAAAGTTTACTTCAATGTTATCTGTATTGGACGCATTATACTCTGTTACCTTCTGTGTAATAAAATCCGCATCATGTCTGTCCTTTGACCATATTACCACCTTGGTCTTCTCTGACGGCTTAGTGGCATCCTCCGACTTTGCAGGTTCTGTCTGATTAGCTGCGTCCGGTGCAGGGGTAGGCTCTTCCTTCGAAGTACCCTTCGAGCATCCGGTAACCATAGATACGGCTAAAATTAAAGTTAAAATCATTGCCATAATCCTTTTGTTATTTTTCATCGTATTCCTCCCTATACATCAATAGTATCTTTGTGACTTCTTAATGGTAATATAACTCAAAGAAAGTGTAAATCCACTATCCGACATACGAATGTATAAAATCTGATGATATACTGATTGGTCCCGGAGATATCTTTGTACTCCATGGAAGCATTGGCATGGTCTGACAGATCCTGCAATGCTGCTATTTAATTATACCGGCACAATGTAAGCACCATTATGTCATCATTGTGTTGGTATAAAAGAAAAATATTTGATGTAAAATTAATGTCTTGATGCCTTCAAATTTTCTGCATAAAATAGTTCTTTTAGGAGTATACATCCCTTCAACTACCCTTTTGCGTCTATGAAAACAGGTTTAAAAAAAGGCCAAAAACTTACATCTTTGGCCCTCATTTTTTACTCATTTTCCGGTTTAAAATTACTATATATAATGGTCAACCCGTCTTACTTTCCCTTTGATCCACAATTCGTTATCCTTCAACTTTCCTTCCTACAATGAGATCGTAGCTTTCCGCTATCATTCTTTTAATAGCCTCCTCCGGAACAGAACCATCCAAGATAATGGTATTCCAATGTTCCTTGTTTTGATGCCATCCTGGGATGACAGATTTATAAGCCTGACGCCAAAAATCTCTCCAATCCGGATCAACCTTGATGTTCACACAGATATTACCTTCACGTTCATAGGTCCATGCAAATGCCCTTTTATTCTTTCGATATCGAACAATTTGCCAATTATCATCATGAAAGGGAGCATCCTGGTATACATCCTTAAATTTAAGGCAATAGGTTAATACCTCTTCTCTTGTTTTCATAATAACTAATCACCTCACCTTATGAATACGTATTTCGCTGCATTGGAAAGATCTTTGGAATAAGCAAATCCGAGCTCATGGAAATCCTTAATACCATTCAGATTGGAAATGTTATTCTCTGCCATGAACCTCACCATTTCACCGCGAGCCATCTTCACCAGCGTTCCCTTTTGCTTCACTTTTCCTTCCACAACCTCACCAAACTCAATCGTAATAAATCGATCCTTCGGTGTGATATATTTCTCGATGCATTGTGAGTATTCCTTCGAAGCCAGGTTAATGATTATCCTGTCGTTATCCACTAGACTCTGATACAACCGGTTTCCCCAGAAATCATACAAATCCTTAAAGCCATTCACTGATAGTTTCGCCTGCATTTCCAGACGATATGGTGTTACCCCATCAAAAGGGCTCAGTATTCCATAGAAGCCTGACAGAATGCGCAAATGATCTGATATGTATGAAAGTGCCTCTGTTGTAAGCACTCCCGGCGCCAAATGCTGGTATTGCAATCCCTCATAGGCTATCACTGCCGGTGTCAAGCTACGCAGCAAATCCATATTCTTGTGGCGCTTATAGTTTAACTCAGCCAATTTGTCATTGCATTTCCACAATGCTTTTGCCTCTGACAAGGATAAGGACTGTATTCCATGCATTAAAATAATAGTATCTTCAATAAATCCCGGCACTCCGGTAACCTCAAGAGAATCCGAATTCACGTTCATCTTCTTAGCCGGAGATATCATAATCTTCATATTCTATAGCTCCTCCAGCATCTGCGCCGGATTCTCCTCTGCCTTCACCTTACCAAAGGCTTTTACAATCATCCCCTCTTCATCAATCAGATATGTGGTTCGAACCACTCCCATGCTAACCTTACCGTAATTCTTCTTTTCCTGCCATACATCATATGCCTGAATACAAGCAAGTTCCGTATCAGAAAGCAATGTAAATGGAAGTCCATACTTCTCTTCGAACTTTTTATGAGATGCCACGCTGTCCTTGCTCACTCCAAGAACCACAGCTCCCTTTTCCTGAAACTGTGGATACAACTCTCCAAAGCTGCAAGCCTGCTTGGTGCAGCCCGGAGTATTGTCCTTTGGATAGAAATATAATATTACTTTCTTTCCCTTGTACTCCTCCAATGTGTGCAGCTGTCCATTCTGATCCGGCAATGAAAATGCCGGTGCTTTTGTACCTAACTCTAACATTATCTGGCTTCCTCCTCTACTTCATCAGCTCTAAGCTTATAATCTCTGTTCTAATGTCGCATTGTTCTGAAGCATATTCTGAATTGTATCTGTATACAACTCCACTTCCTTTAATTCCTGTAAACTTACAATTTATATGAAATAGTCAATTGTTTTGACGAACTTCTCCATTGTACCTCCAAATAATAACTGCTTATTATGGATTTTGAGCATAATTCTTATTATTAAATTTACAAGCTAATCTCTATACAATTTTCTTCAATTATACTTATTCTTTTACTCATTTTAGCATGTTAGCAATTTTATTCCAATGCAAAGTTAAAAATTCATTTATTGAATATAGAAAATCTCATGTATTAAAAAAGGACATGAAATTTTTACTCTCATGTCCTTAATTTAACACATTTAATAATCTTATCTTAAACAAATTTAACCGCTTTTCTTTTTGCAGCAGAATTATGGCATGGGCGGAGTAGTAAAACTATTCCATCCAAATCCTGAAGCATTTGATTTCAAAGGTACCAAACTCAGCATGAATTGTATTTCCTTCTATCTTTTCGCTGTATTCTTCCAGCAAATTACAAGGTGCATATGCTTTTATGACATAATCGGAGGTCAAATCAACGGAAGCCTTTCCTCCGATGCTTTCATGCAGATGAACTACATATCCGTCCCCATCTTCTGCCGGCTTAACAGCATCTATTCTTACAGCATCACAATTTTTCTTTAAGAACCTTCCTATCTGCTTCTTTATGGCTCCCGGTACACACAGTACCGGATGGTTTAACATAATTCCCTGCGTAAATGTTTCCTGTCCCAGCCTTCCTTCATGGGGCAGCAATGCATAGGTAAAGAAATGCTCTCCCATATCCGCTTCCGTATCGGGATATTTTGCACTTTTCAGGAGGGAAAGTCCCATCACATTATCCTTGATTCCATAGCCGTATTTGCAGTCATTCAACAGACTCACACCGTAATTTGCTTCAGACAAATCAGCCCACTTATGACCGCAGACCTCAAATTTAGCCCAGTCCCAGCTGGTATTCCAGTGGGTAGGTCTTTCCACATACCCAAACTGAATGTCATAAGAAGCCTTCGTTGCACGAATATCTACTTCAAACAAAGTCTTTAACAGTCTATGCGTTTCATGCCAGTCCACCCTGGTAGCAAAGTCAATTCGGCGATGATTGGCATATACCGTGAACTCCTGCTCAATAAGAGAGGTACGGTAACGGTACGTACAGCAGAGTTTCATACGCAGCGGTCCATCCTCTGCACAGCAAATATCACAGGCAGGTACATCCTCATACTTCTGTCCATAGTAAATGTCGATATCCCAAGCGTCAAAATTAATGGGCTTATCTTCATAAATACGCAACACATTGCCTCTGCCCTTTAACACCTCTCTAACGTTTTCTTTGTCCCAAATTCCGGTGAGAGCACCGCTTTCTTCCCATTGAATTCTATAAAAGGGAGTTTCCAGGCAACGCCTTTCCAAATCCAGAGAAAAAGGTGTTTCCAGCTGCTTAGACTCACCTTCCTTAAAGCGGATCAGAGTTGCTGACAACGCTTCTATTTCTGTTTCTACCAGCCATCCTTCTGCGGATTTTTGTGCTGCCTGAGGTACTCCCTCGTTATTGGTGAAAATACCCTCTCTGCTTTCAGGAATCAGCACTAACTCCCTGTTGTTTATATCTGCAAAATGCATCAGGCTGAAGGCATCCTCCTCTTCGCCGCACAGAATACCGGCTGCCTCTTTTTGCATATACGCTACTTCTTCCCACAGCGTTTCATATTCCCTGGCGGTATCTTCATAAACCTCATGAATAGAAGAACCCGGAATAATATCATGAAACTGATCCCGCAGAACAGTTTCCCAGCAATCATGAATTCTGTCAACCGGATAAACTCCTCCTGCCATTTGAGAAAGTACAAAAAGCCATTCCAACTCTCCCAAAGCATTTTCCATCTTACGGTTATTGCGTTTTATACCTGCCTGAGAAGTATAGGTGCCCCTGTGATATTCCAGATAGAGTTCACCATCCCAAAGAGGTACATAACCATCTGCCTTTTTAACATTTTCATGGATTTTCTCAAAAAATTCCTGTGCATTGGCAGTTTTGATCTTGGGCATTCCCGGAATTTTATGAATGGCTCTGGTATTTTCAATCATTCTTCTGGTGGTACCGCCGCCCCCGTCTCCATGACCATAGGCAATCAAAACCTCTTTGCTGATCTCTTTATTCTTAAACTTCCGCCAGGTACCCATAATAGTTTCCGGCGTAATTGTTCCATTATAAGTAGAACCTCTTCCGGTTACTGACATTCCGGGTGCCGGCACATCTATAAAATAGGTCAGCATTTCGGTGCCGTCTATTCCCCTCCACCAAAACAGGTCATTAGGCACCGTGTTATATTGGTTCCAGCTGATTTTAGTAGTCATAAAGGTATCCAGACCACACAGTTTCATAATCTGAGGCAGCGCCCAACTGTAGCCGAATACATCCGGCAGCCACAAGAATCGGCACTTTTTACCGAATTCCTTTTCAATAAATCGAATCCCATACAAAAACTGTCTGACAAGACTCTCCCCCGATGTCACATTACAATCTGCCTCCAGCCACATACCGCCGTCTGCTTCCCATCGTCCCTCTTTCACTCTTTGCTTTATTCCTTCATAGATCTCAGGACTGTCCTTTTTCATAAACTGATATAACTGGGGTTGTGTCTGTAAAAAATGATATTCAGGAAATTCTTCCATTAACCGTAATACGGTGGAAAAGGAACGCTGTGCTTTTTCGCGGGTATGCTTTAGTCTCCACAGCCATGATACATCTATGTGCGTATGCCCTATGGCATAAACAGTAACATCGCTGTCCTTTGGCATTTTTTCCAGTTCTTCCTTCAGGTAAGCAACCGCCTCCGCTCCTGTTTCCTGTATCCGGTCTTCATCCCAGTCCAAAATACCAAGCGTCCTGTCCAGTACCTTAATCAGCTCGATCCGGTTGGTGCTGTCCTCCGCAAGATAGGATAAGCTTTCTGTAATAGCCGTAACCAGATAATAAAGCTCATCCAGACTTTCCTCCAGATAACCGATTTTTGCCTCCGCAATTCTATGATACTGCTTTTTGACAGGACCCCCTCCTTCCAGACCTGTCCACAGCAAAAATGTAAGAAGAATTTTCTGTCCGGCAAAGGGTGTTAATATCACTTCTCTATGATTCGTATCTACTCCCTGGTAAGGATGTCCGTCTATGTATAAAAGGGATTCAAATCCACTGTTTCCGCCGCCCCCTGTGTTTCCGAAATTAAAGTATCCGATTACCTTGCAGCCATCCTTTTTTTCCGGAACGGAAATTTCCTTCTGTAACCAAATATAGCGATCCCTTCCTGCAAATTCATCTCCAAGCTTCATCTTTTCCTCTGTAAATGCTGGGGGACAGCTTGTATGTACCTCCGCACCAAGATCGCTTTCTTTTTTGTAAAACCATTCTATATTCTCCATTTGAATCCATCTGCAGCCTTCTAACTCCTGCGCACGCCGTTCAAATTTTTCCTTTGAAAAAAACATTTCATTTCTCCTATTCAATTAATTTTTAAGTGTCGTCTGATACTGTACAAGTGCCTTTTTTACCCGCAACGTCAAGTCTCCGCCATTTTTTTGCTGCTGCATAATTAACAGGGTCATTTTTTCTTGCGGGTAATTGATAAAATAGCAGCCAAGCCACCCATCCCAGCAATATTCCCCCTTTAGACCTGGCAAGTGTGTTAACTCCGGTTTCTGCAGAACTCGCATGAGCCACCCATATTCATACCCCTTCTGCCCGAACCATCCTTGGAATGCCTCCTTCTGCAGCTTGGTCAACCCGGCTTCCAGCATTCTGTCTACTGACTCCGGCTTCAAAATTCTGCCCGTTCCATAGCTTCCTTTTTGCAGAAGCATCGTGGCAAACTTAGCATAATCTTCTATTGTGGATACCAGTCCGGCACCTCCCGATTCAAAGTCGGCTTTTCGATCCATGGAATTCCGTATCCCAAGAAAGCTCCCTTCATATGGCACGAGTGTATTGTCCTCACTTTTTTCATAGGCTTTTGCCAGTCGAAAACGCTTTTCTGCGGGAACATAAAATCCTGTGTCTTTCATTCCCAGCGGTTCAAATATTTTTTCTTGTAAAACTTCTCCAAAAGGTTTATGTGCCGCTTTTTCAATTACCGCTCCCAGAATATCTGCAGATATTCCGTATTTCCAAGAGGTACCCGGTTGAAAAAGCAAGGGGATTTCTCCGGCACGCGCGGCAAATTCACAGGTCTTCATGGGATTTTCTGAAAACAATCTCTCTTCTGCTTCACTTAACAGCTTTCTGGTTGCCAATTCAGTAACGGTATCTTCATCACCGTAGGTTAATCCGGATGTCATAGACAGGAGATTTTCAACTAATATCGGTTTCACTGCTGCTTCCCCATGATCCTTGCACCAGACACTGGAATTTTTGAATTCCGGCAGGTAATCTCCCACCGGCGCCTTTACATCCAATTGGCCATTCTCCGCCAGTATCATAGCTGCTGTGGCTGTAACAGGCTTTGTCATGGAATATAAACGAAAAATAGTATCTCTGCCAATTTTGACCTTCTTTTCTCTATCTGCATATCCATCGCCCAGCCACCCGATTTCCTCTCCATCCTTCAGAAGCAGCAGACTGGCTCCCGCTAATTCGTCGTTATCTAACTTTTCCTGTAAAATATCCTTCCATTCTTCCAGTAATTCTTTCATTTTTCTCCATTCCCGCGCATGATTTTTTGCGCATAAGGTTGAAAGCGTACTTCTTTCAATCTTATTCCCGTTCCTTTTCTGCAATTGTTCCTTATGTCTCGTGACTTTTTACATCTTCTCTATACTGAGAAGGCGTCATTCCTTCTTCTTTTTTAAACTTTCTCCGAAAACTCGAAACATTTTCATAACCCACCTCTATACAGATTTCTTCTATTGGCTTTGACGTGTTTCTTAACAGCTCCTTTGCTTTTGCAACGCGTAATCTCCAAAGATAATCCGAAAAATTTTCATTAAAATATTTCTTAAACAAATAGCTTATATAAGCAATACTGACATGGAATTTATCAGCCAGCATCGCCACCGATAAATCCGATGAAGTAAAGGAAGCATTAATAACATCCTGCAATTGATTGCTCTTAATTGTGAGATTGGACAATTCATTTTGAAACAGCTCTATGAGTGAAATAAAATGACCGCAAATGTCCTTGCTTTTTTCTTCATAAGAAAAGCTTCTAATATAGAAAAGAGACTCAAAATATATATTATTATAGGCGCTGAATTTAATGTTCTGCTGATTCATGCTGGTTATAATCGTCGTCAATACTTCTGTCAATACACTTCTGGAATAAAAAGCCGGAAATTCCAATTGATCCAGCGAATAGAAAAAGTCCTGTATTGCTTTTTTTGCTTCCTCTAAATTCAGCTGATGCAGCAGGGATACAAAACCGCTTAATTCCCGATAAGGATATAAATAGATCTTATCATTACGGATATCCAGTTCATCATAACATACAATAGGATTCTCTCCCCCGTAATTTTCAGCCTGAGTTGCATTTGCATACAGGCTGGGAATATCCAGTGGCGAGGAAGAACTATTGCTCAAGGTTATTTTGCATTCAGAATCTTTATAAAAATCATTGAGCAAATACTTTAATACATTATATTTGTCCTGATCCTTACCTCCGTAATAAATCAGATAGGAGCAGTATTCTGCTGTCATATCCAATCGAATACAAAAAGAATCATTATTAGGAAATGTTTCAAGGAAAAAATTCTGAAAATTCTTAGCAACTGACGCTATCCCCACTCCACGCCCAGCGGAAGCTATTTTGATTACAAACATCAGACTGCCGGGCTCCCCATTAAAAAGTCTGTCTATATTTTCTGCCGTTATTTCTTCTCCGTTTTCATTTACAATGGTATCCAGAATAGATTCCTTCATGAGGTTATGGTACTTGTTGATTTTTTCCTGCAGCTTTTTTTGTTCCTGTAATGCTGATGAAAAAGCAGCATCCAACTGCAGCTCCAATCCCTTGTTATCCCCGGCAGCACCTACAATTTTTTTACTCAGCCGAAGCAGCGGCAAATAAGTAAGCCTCATCCCAAACAGAATAAATATAAAGCCTACAAAGCCAATTGCCACAAAAATCGAGTACATATCAATAAATGCCCTGCTGGCATATTGAAGCAGCATGTCCTTTGAAACACATACGGTCAAATACAAATTTGAATGAAGGGGAAGGGTATAAATTACTTCATTACCCTCATCGCTTTTTTGAAGTTTAAATGCATCTATTCGAGCGGAAAGCGGAGGAACACTCTGATCACCGATTGCCGATATAATATTATCTTCTGCATCCGTCAAGTAAACAGTGGATATTTCTACTGATAACATATTATTAAATCTTGCCATAATCTCATCAGCATCAATTACATAAAACAAATCATATTTATTACTTGCCACCTGGGGGAATAAAAGCAGCATTTGCCGTTCCTCATTTTTAAGGAAAACCATTGCATTGTTGTTATCATGCCCATATTTCCCTACCGGAATTTTTAGGGGCTTGTGATTAATCAGAAAATAATATTCCTCTCCTGATTCATAGACATAGTTTTTACAGGCAAGTATATTCCCACCATTCTTTTGAATATATATAATATCTAATACAAGAGGATTGGCACCGGCAAATCCACGCATATCTCTGATGCTTAAGGAACTGTACCAGGAAGAATCCGGAGAATAGCGCAGCATTTTAAGGTTTGTATTATTACATAGATTGTAATGTATGTTTAATACATAATCCAAATCATTATTAAAATTCTGCTGAAATAAATAAAGTTTTTCCTGTATACTGTTATCACGAGCGGTATAATATACCATTTCCAGCTGTTTTCTGAATGCAAAGAAAAAGCATATCAAAAGAAAACTGAGAAGAAAAAAGTAAGACAAGAAATATTTAAGCAGGGTAAGGTAATTAATCTTATTAAAACGTTTTCTGATTCCATCCATGTATTTTTCCACTTTCACCTTATACCATTTTTATTTTACCAACAAAATTATATGCCATGACTTCTCTGATAGCAAATGCTGTTCCCTCTTGAACACAAATTTTTCTCTTCCCTGTTACTCCATGTATCTACATCGATATCTTCCCTCTTCTAAGGATTTTTCGCAAAAACCATCCTCAAATTCCCATCCTTTCGGCAAACAAATTATGCCCTTTATCACATCGGACAAATTTATCATTATTTCAATTAATTCCATTCCTTTTATGGAACGATCCGTTATTCGCTCCCAGCGTAAAGAAATTCTGCCGGACGGTGTCCTGTACGATGCTTCCGCATAGGTAAGTGCCTTAATAAAATGAGGTGCTGCCAAAATATAGTCTGGATCCTCCATGTATGGATTAGGAACAATTCCCCCTACACGCTGTATAAACCAACTGCTGATATCTCCGAAAAAATGATGATTTTGCGAATGCGCCTCTGCGTCAGGCGGCAAAAAATCTTCCCATAAAGCAGTTGCACCTCTGGCAATCCAATTCCCATATGACGGATAATCCTTTCTTGTAATCATTTCATATGCCAGATCCGCCTCGCCGTAATCAGAAAGAACATGAAACAGAACCCTTAAACCCAAAGCGCCCGCATTCATATGATTTTGATTTTGATGAATCATTTCAAGAAGCCTTGAAAAAGCTGCCGGTCTTTCCGATTTTTTAAATAATCCGTAATGAATAGCCAGGGCCTGAGCTGCTTGACAGCTTCCCGCCACTGTCATTGTGGGAAAATGAATCAGCCTTTCGCGAAATGCCTGTTTCATTTCACAAAAGAGCTTGTCGGCATAATCATATTCTGCCTGCCTGTTTAATTTATGAAACAAAAGCTTTGCCTCTGCCAATAAATGTACACAGATTGCAGTACCTGTAACTTCGATAGGCGCTTTATGACCGCCTCCGCTTTTTCCTGTTTCACACCAATCTCCAAGTCCGATATCCACCAGTCCTCTTTCATTTCTAATCTGGGAAAGATAGAATAAATACCTGAAAATAGAAGGTGCCGCTTCTCTTGCAGTATCTAAGTCTCCTCGCAGTCTTAACAAACAATAGGGAAGCTCAACGATCACCTGATCCCATGCCGGTCCGATGCCAAACCCCCAACCTCCGGTAGGCACAATTCCAGGAAATCCGCCATCCGATGCCTGCGCCTCTTCCACATTATGCAGCCACTCCCGCAGCGAAGCCTCTACCGAAAGATTGATCAGCATATGTTCGGCTGACAGTGCAGCATCTCCGGTCCATCCATTCTTTTCCCGATGGGGACAATCTGTCGGTAACCAGAAAAAATTTGAAATAGTAGACCTTCTGGTCATTGTCTGCAGCTCATTGGCAATTTCATCAGAACAAGAAAAGCTCCCTACCTCCCCAAAATCTCCGCCCATGCTATGATAAACCAGCAATTCTTCCGTCGCCTGCTCCGGGTCTATTCCTCTTACATAAGCATATCGAAACCCATAATAAGTAAAATATGGTCTGTAGGTTTCTTCTTCATCCCCCCTGCATACGTAACAGCTTTCCTGTACATTAGTAATATAAGGAGAAGCATACTCCGGAAACATCAGATTTTTCTTTTCAAGAATACCGTCATGATACCACTCTCCATAAAATATTCGAATCTCTTGTCCCGGTGTTCCTGTGATTTTTAATTCACAGATTCCTGCCATATCCACCCCGAAATCATACAGATAGCCTTCTTTATAGGGTATGATTGTGACAGCCTTCCGTTTTTCATATACCTTAATCGGTGATGCCTGACACAGTCTCTTTTTTCCCCGGGGCGGCATTACCTTTATGGCCGGCTTCCAAGCATCTTCCTCTAAGGAAGAGGAACACCAATCCTTAATGCAAAGCCTTGCATCATAATACTCACCGCTTCTAAGATCATCCTCCAACAAGGGCGAAGGATGGGTAAGAAAAGAAGGGTCACTTTCAATGGAAACCCGCTCTCCTCCCTCCAGCTCAATATCCATTCGCAAAGCTGTCATAGGAGCGCTTCTCCATGGAGCCTTATCAAAATCCCACACAAATCCTCCATAAGCATTTTGCATTCCGTTTCCAAGGATAACTCCTATTACATTGTCACCCTTTTTTAAACAAGCTTGAATATCATAGGAATCATAATAAATTATGTCATCCGGATTACTGATGTAGGGTGCCAGGATTGATTTGGTGACTTCTGTCTCATTGACAAACACACGGTAAAACCCTAAGCCGGTAATTAGAAGCTCCGCTTTTTGCGGGGCAGCCTTCAGTGTAAATTTCTTTCTTATATAGGGCGCCGGCACTCGGTGTCCAAAATCTGCATATTCCATTGTCGCACTAATAAACTGGTCCGGAAACTTCATTGCTGCTCCTATCTGTGTCTATCATACACACCTCTTCCTTATAAAACTTCCAATTTGATTACTCCGTTTATATCACGGTTCCACTTAACGGAGATGGTTCCCGCCCTTGTCTGAAGCGTTCCTTCCGCCCAGGTAAGAGCCCCAATCTCTGCGGGTTTTATTTCATAATCTTCAAATCCACAGGTTCCCTTTTTTTGTCTGATCCCAAGAATCTCAGTAAACAGCAGCTTTACTACGCTGCCAAACATAGGATGATTGTGGGATTCTGTTCCTTCCCACTTTTCCCACAAGGTAGTGGCTCCGTTTTTCATCATATGTGCAAAGGATATCTCACTGTCATTCGTCAGTAATTCAAATGCAAGATTGCCTTCCCCCGCACGAAAAAGCTGTTCTATTAAAACAGGTGTTCCAAAAATTCCTGTATCCAATCTTCCCAGCCTTTGATACCTTGTCACAAGATTCTGTTTTGTCTGGGCGGTGCCCAAACCAAGACTTAAAGCAAACCCATTTGCCGCTCCTATACCATTGCAAAAATCTTCTGTTTCCAGATTAAAATAATTCTCCTCAAACGCCTTTTTGGACAGCCGAATTCTTTCATCCACCCATGCCGGCAGTGTTTTGTGTAAAATCTCTCCTATGTGCTTCAATTCCTGCAAGCCCTGTATATAAAAATAAGTATTAATAAACGCTTCCGGCAATTTCTCCGGTTCTGACACAGGGGCACACCATTCTCCTAAACACCATCCCCCTGCTTCTTCCCGAACAACCAAATGGTTTTCACAATGCTCATCCATATAGCCCAGCCACCGAATAATCGCAGGATAGCCTTTCTCCAGCAAACAGGGATCTCCATATACCTTGTAGTAATTCATGGGGATAACATAAACCGCACACCCCCAGCCACCGGGACCTCCTCCTCCGCCCAGAAAAGGTGCTGTATGGGGAATATGCCCTGTATCTGTTCCTTGGCTGTCCAGGATATCCTGATACCATTTTTCATAAAGCTGTTTCGTATCCAGCAGCAGCATGGCAGTTTCCGCTGTCAGCTGTCCGTCTCCCGTATACCCAAGCCTCTCCCTATGAGGGCAGTCAGATGGAATACAATTATGATAATTATTGATCTGCGTTCGTATATAAGCATGGTAAAGCCAGTTTAGAACAGGATCAGAACACTGAAAGGAAGAAATGACCGCCGTATTGGTACATACTACCTCGGCGCAGATCACCTCTCCCGGTCCTTCCACATCAAAATAACGGAAGCCATGCCAGCAAAATTTAGGATGCACAACCATGACAGAGCCATTGCAGATATAACAATCCTCCTGTATCTGTTTGCTTCCTCCTGCCGATGCAAAATCCAGACCCTGACCGTCCTTTGTAAGCTCTTCGCTATGTCTGACGACAATCTTTTCCCCTTTTTCCCCTATACAGCGAAGCTTCACCCAGCCTGCTATATTTTCCTTACAATCATACCGTTTTCCATTTCCATATATCCCCAACAATTTAGGTTGAATTTTACGTAACACTTGGTCCGGCGGACATTCCTGCTGTGTAAGCTCCGCCTCCGGTCCATGAACCGGTCTTGCGGGGTTCCAGTCTGACAAATCAGCCGTATGGGTGCACCAATTGTCCTGCAATAATCTCAAGTCATGTGTTTCTCCGATAAATAAATTATTTTTTACCACCTCACTGGGTTTCCATAAGGTTTCTGAATTACTTTCAAAAAAGGTTTCTTCCCCGTTTGCATGAACTATCGTAACCTCATATCTTAATTTAGGGAAGC
The DNA here is from genome assembly GCA_023409535.1 of Bacillota bacterium. Classification (GTDB taxonomy): domain Bacteria; phylum Bacillota; class Clostridia; order Lachnospirales; family Lachnospiraceae; genus Mobilitalea. The sequence continues at coordinate 12,276 of JAEYGZ010000040.1, read as the reverse complement.
CAAATATCATTTTACCTTCGTCTATTCTTTGGGTCTGATGATACCAACCATTCCCAAGCTGAATCCCTATCACATTTTCTCCTGCTTTTAAAAAAGGCTGTAAATCAAAGGTCATGTATAAGCAACGGTATTCTCTTCTTTCCTCCCACACCGGATAGGTGGTTTCACAGCCAAGCAGGGAAGTATAATTCGTCATCGCCGGCATGAATTCCTGTTCGCCCACTCGTTTTCCATTTACAAATAACAGGAAATATCCCAACCCGCATAGTTCTATCTTTGCGGAGCGGGTTGCCTGCGGTATAAAAAAGCTCCTTCGAAAAAGAGGAGATTCACACTGATTATCCCCTTGTATCCAATGTATATTTTTCATAACGTTCTCCATTAAAATCTTCTGCACTCTTCCGCCCTTTTCAACTTATCCTTTTACCGAACCAATCATAATGCCTTTTACAAAATGCTTCTGCACCAGAGGATAAAGACATAAAACCGGAATTGTGGATATAATGATTGAACTATATTTTAAAGTCTGTGCCAGCTGGGTCTTTCGCATTATCTCATCAGGACTCATGGAACTGGTAATTTGCAGGGTCATCTGCGCAGACATCAAAATCTTCCTGAGAATAGACTGAAGCGGTAATAATTCCTGTGAATTAATATAAATAAGTGCAGAGTAAAAATCATTCCAGTGACCAACCGCATAGAACAGCATGATTACTGCCAGGATCGGCTTCGACAACGGCAGCACTACCTTAAAAAGATACTGTGCATTATTCGCTCCGTCTATCTGAGAAGCTTCTAATAATTCATCCGGTATGCTGTTCATAAAGTAAGTACGGGTAATAATAATATTAAAAACAGAGACTGCATTGGGAATTACCATTGCCCAAACAGTATTTATTAAATGCAGTTTATTCACTACTAAGTAGGTAGGAATCAGTCCTCCGCTAAAATACATGGTTATCATAAACATAATCATAAAAAATTTTCGGGATACAAAGTCCTTTCTTGACAAGGGATAAGCACCGCATACCGTTAATACCATATTAATTGCAGTACCTAACACAGTATAAATAATCGTATTTCCATATCCTGTCCAAATGGTCTTATAATTTAACACTTCTTTATACGCATCTAATGTGATTTTTTTGGGTAAAAGAATTACATTCCCCTGCCATACCTGTGCCGGATCGCTAATGGATGCAATGAGTACAAACCACAAAGGCCATGTGAAAATTACCAGCAGTGCTAACATAATCAGTAAATTCGCCGCATCAAACACTGTGTCCGGATCTATGATTCTTTTTCTAGCTATTTTAATGTTTTTCATATCTACACCCTTCCGCATATCACAAGCCCGCTTGTGATATGCACCAATAAATAGTTTGAAAGGTACTTTCAAACTTTCTCCTTTACCACAAACTTTCATTGGCAAATTTTTTTGATACCTGATTAGCTGCAATCACCAGCACCATATTAATTGCAGAATTAAATAGCCCTACTGCAGTTGAATAACTATAATTATTCTGAACCAAACCAACTCTATATACATAGGTATTGATTACATCTGATGCGCTCATATTCAAATCATTCTGTAACAAAAAGACCTTTTCAAAACCTACGTTCATCAAAGACCCCAGCTGCAAAATAAGCAGCATAATAATCGTAGATTTAATGCTGGGAAGGTCGATATGTATTATCCTTTGTACCTTTGTAGCGCCATCCATAATGGCTGCCTCATGCATTGTGGGATCTACACCCGACAATGCGGAAATATATATAATCGAACTGTACCCCATACTTTGCCATATTCCGCTCCATACATAAATACTTTTAAAATATTCAGGCCTACTTAAAAAGTCCTGCGCGTTTCCTCCTAATGCCACAATAATTTGATTGAATACCCCTGTATTCTTGTCCATAAAAATAGCAAGCATACCGCAGATCACAACCGTAGAAATAAAATATGGCGCATAAGAAACCATCTGAAGTGCCTTTTTAAGACGTTTTGATATTAAATAATTTAAGAGCAATGCAAAAATAATCGGAACGGGAAATCCTATCAGTAAGGAGTACAAACTGATTCCAATTGTATTTTTTAATAATAACTCAAAATTAAAGCTGCTAAAAAACCGTTCAAAATGGTCAAATCCAACCCAGGGACTTCCAAAAATACCAAGCTTTATCTTAAAATCCTTAAATGCTAACAGGACTCCGCTCATAGGTGCATAAGCAAAAATGGCAAAATACAGGACAACCGGAAAGATCATCGCGTACAGAATCCAATTCTTTTTTAAATCATCCGCAAGTCTGCTCCAGAGAGGCTGAGCCAATTTTGACCGGCGTTTTTTCTTATTCGTATCAACATATGTTACAGGTGATTTAGTCACGTTTATTCATAATCTCCTTCCTTCTTCCCCTTGCAGCGGCCAATGCCAGACGAACCTTCCTCTTACAAGCATCTGGCATTGGTTGTTTATCTGCAAATATACCCTTTCGAACCTTATTACTTATTCGGCATTATCAAAAGCTTTTTTATAAATTTCAAATAATTCAGATGCTCCCATTTTATTCATTTTGGATACATAATCATCCCAGCTGGAATCCAAATCCGTTTCACCTGTAATTACTTGTGCGCCATATTGGTCAATGAAGCTGTCAATATCTGCCTTTAGTGTGGCTATGGTTTCTGTATCTTCTACCGAATATGTCATGGCAGGAAGTGTAATTTGACCATAATCTAACATTTTGGAACGCTGAGTAATCAAATAGGCTTCATCAGGATCTGTTATTCCCGTAAACCAGAAATCAGGCTGAACACCAGGAAATGCTGTCTGATATTTTAATGTTCCTTTTTCACGAATGGTTGAAGTATCATCTCCGATGGGGCCTCCTACATTCCATGACCAGGTTCCATCCTCATTCACAATATAAGAATTTCCTTCTACACCAAGCCAATATAACGCTCCGCCTTCTTGCGTATAAAGCTGATCTGCCCATGCAACCAAGGTTGCCGGATCCTGACATGCATCCGTTATCATCATATTGCCTTGACCAATGCCTGTTGACTGAGGATAAGCCTGTCCTTCAAAAGGTGTAAGAATCTGATATTTTTCATCCTGCTCACGTCCTACAAACTGAAAAGATGCCAGTGCGCTAAAGCTTCCCAAGATATCTCCTGAGCTTCCCCGTGCAGCAAGCTGATCATAATTCTGTGTAAAGCTGGAGGAATCTAACAGTCCTTCCTTGTATAATCTGGTAAAATATCTTAAAAACTCCTTATATCCATCCTCTGTAGGCACATACACAAGGTTGCCGTCTTGATTAGCAAGCCATGTATTGGAATCTAAGTTGTATCCAAAATAAGGAAGGTAGTTCTTTAAATATGACATTCCATCCGGTACGGAGAGCGGAATTTCATCACCTAAATCTCCATTTCCATTGGCATCCTGCTCTTTAAATGCTACCAATACATTATAGAGCTCTTCCAAACTTTTAGGTTCTGACAATCCCAAATTACTCAGCCACTGATAATTTAACCAAACATGAAAACCAGCTTCCAGCTCTGCGCCTGTATTCAATGCCGGCATGGAATACACATGACCATCCGCAGATGTAATATACGGCCAAAGGTTTCTTTCATCCAAAAGCTTTGTCAAATTAGGAGCCTGCGTTTTGATATAATCTTCTAATGGAATAAACACACCCTGAGAACCATATTTTTCAATATCATTTTTCTGAAGACTTGAGAAGATAAAAACATCAGGATAATCCCCTGCTGCAAGAATCAATCCTTCCTTCTCCGCTGCATCTTCGCTTGGAACACTGTTAACATCGAAGGTAATATTACTCTGTTCATTCAGGTATTGAAATGCGTCGACCTCATCCATGGGCGTATCTCCATTAATAACACATAACATAGAGAATTCCTTTGTCTCAGCAAGCGGAAAAGTGATCGGTCCGTCTGTCGCAGCAGACTCTCCCTCTATACCTGCAGTTGAATCTGGTGATTCTGTTGCTTTGTTTTCATTTGATTCTGTTGTTTTGTTTCCACAACCGGCTGCCAACGCAGCCATCATTGAGGAAGCAAGTAATAATGCTAATACTTTTTTCTTCATAAACCCTTTTTCCTCCTAATACATTTATTGATAGTATCTTGCAAATTTTCTTTGCAAAACACAGTATAGGAAATAAATTTATCTATAACAAGAACATTTGTCTTTTCTTTTTCAATAATTTTGTACTGTTCGAAATACTGTAAAATACAGTGTTTTTTCTTTTTTGAGAGAGGTGACCGTACATATTTCAATAGCTATATAAGAATATTGTACTTATGTTGGATAAAAAAGTGAAAAAAGAAAAGATCAAGGGATAATTTAATTACTGCCACATTCCCTTAGAGCCCGCCTATGCGGGGAAACAAAAAGAGCGCAAAAGCAAAATCACTCTTACGCTCAAGGTTATTACTCATTTTCAATCATTAATGATTTTAACGTTGCAACAGGACTCCAACCTCACAATATCTTGAAGAGATAAAAAAGATGCCGCTTGAACCTGATGGAGGCCTTGGCGGCAGTTTATTTATTCAGATCTACCCTAGTAAATACTGCAAGCCATGATATCTCGCAATTTTCTTTCCAGCCGTACTTCTTTGAATAATCGCAGGCTCCAAAGATTTACATCGCATCTTTATTGTCCCCTATCATACCACTGTGCCTGTGCCGCCCACATATCGGAGTATTTTCCGGGACGAGACAGCAATTCGTTGTGCGTCCCGACATCAACAATCTCTCCGGCGTCCATCACCACAACACGATGCGCCAGTTTGGCAGAGCCAAGGCGATGCGTTACGACGACAGCACATTTACCTTCCGCCAACTGTTGGAATTGCTTATAAATCCGTGTTTCTTCCACCGGGTCAATGGCGGAGGTCGGCTCATCCAGCACGATAAAACCATTCGCCCTGTATAGTCCTCGAGCAATCGCCACCCGCTGCCACTGGCCGCCGGATAAATCAATGCCGTTAAACTCCGGCGAAAGCATTGTCTCAAGGCTGATATCGCTGCCAAGTTCCGCGTCGGCTTCTTTGAGTGAGGCGTTGATCTTCGCGGTATCGATTTTCGCCCGAGTATCGCTTACAGCCACATTTTCTCCAAGTGTCATTTTATATCGCTGATACTTCTGGAACACACCTGATATGCCCCGATACACACAGTCCGGGGCAGTCTCGGCCGTATCCAATCCGCCGACCGTCACCTTCCCATCCGAAGGGCGGTAAATCCCGGTCAGCAAGCGCACAAGCGTACTCTTCCCCGCGCCGTTTTCTCCGACAATAGCAACCGTTTCACCATCCGCGAGGGTAAAGGACACATTCCTGACAGCGGGCTTTTCCCTGCCGGGATAGGTAAAACTGATGTCCTCTGCAACGATGCCTTTGGTAAAGTCCGGTGAGCCTTCCGTACCGCTTTTCTCCGGCATATCAAGCAGGCGGATAAAGTTGACAACCTTGCCGATATCTCTATTCATGCTTCCGATGTGTTGATTGACAATTTCCTGCATAATGCCGAAGATATTCCCCAGTCCCGTAAACACTGCCGCAAATGCACCAACCGAGATCTCACCCGCCATCGTCGCCGTAAACAGGATATAGGCCGAAAGTGCCATACCCGCAAAGGTAGTGAGGTTAAGCGCAAGCTGTAACAGCGCGGTTTTGCGTTCAGCCTGCCACTGCTTACGGGTGAGCAGTTCCATAGTCTCGGTAAACAGCTTGTGAAAAAACTGAAATCCTCCCAGCACGCGGGTCTCCTTGAAATATTCCCTGTCGCACATAGTTTTTTGATAATATTCGTACTCACGGCGCAGTGGAGCGCACTGGTCTTCCAGCTTCGTAAACACTTTAGCGCGGACGATCTGCGCCGATATCGCAGGGAGGAAGGCCAACAGCAACGTAATCAGCAGCATCGGCTTTAAGCGAAACAGGTATGTGCCGATTGTTAGAAAATAGACGCCGTAAAAGCTGACCGTAACAAATGCAACCATGCAAAACATCGTAATTGCGCGAACGCCTTCCCGGGCTTTATTCAAATCGTCCAGAAAATCTGTATTCTCAAATTGCGCAGGGTCAATGCGCTGGAGTTTGCGGTGAAGAAGATCCGTCAGACCCCCTGCTGATTTCGGCAAAAGAATGCCGATACCGTGAAAGTTTTGTACGCCGTTAATAATCTGCTGTCCAAAGGTTACTCCCGCCAAAATAAGCAGCGGAATCAGGCAATCCCCAAAGCCTGCGTTCCCTGTTGCGGCATTGGTAATCGCATCAAACAGGTACTGTGTTGCGATAACGGAGAGTGATAATGACGCTCCATGAACAATTGCAAGTGTGTTCTCAATAATACAGTTCCATGGCGCGCTCTTAAACTGGATCGGGATAATCCGCAGCAGTATTTTGAAAAAAGAGTATTTCGTTTTTTGCTCACTCATTGATACCACTCCCTCTGCGCCTCAAACATCTCGGCGTACTGTCTATTTATCTGCATCAACGCGTCATGTGTGCCACGCTCTATGATCTTCCCATCATCAATCACGAGAATCTCGTCGGCTAGCTTAGTCGAACCGAGGCGGTGACTGATAAACACTGTTGTCTTCCCGCGCATCACCTTTTCGAAATCGCCGTACACCCGGCTCTCGCTGATCGGGTCAAGTGCGGCGGTGGGTTCGTCGAGCATTTTAACAGGGGCGCGGCTAATCAGAGACCGGGCAATGGCCACACGCTGCCATTGGCCGCCGGAAAGATCCTGCCCACCCTCCAATATTTTGCCCAGAGGGGTGTCAATACCGTGCTTCAGTCCGGCAATGGTTTCATCCAGACCGGCCAAATGTGCTGCCTGTGCCTCTTTCCCTTTTGTATGGATATCACCAAGCAATATATTGTCTTTCACAGAAATATAGTACTTTGCAAAGTCCTGATACACCACTGAGAAGAGTGCCTTGAGAGCACTGGTAGAATAATCGCGCAGTTCCTTTCCGTTGATCAGGATCTCGCCCTCGTATTCGGTATATAGTCCGGTCAGCAGCTTCGTAATCGTTGTTTTGCCCGCGCCGTTTTTACCAACAAAGGCATAATGGCGCCCGGCCTCCAATCTAAAGGACAGCCCGTCCAGTATCAGGCGGTCACCGCTGGGGTATTGGAAGCGAACATTGCGAAACTCTAATGACTCAAATGGGATCGGTTGAGCGTCTGGCTCACCGAGCGCGTCTTTGGCTGCGCTGAGCTGAGTGAACGCGGTCAGATCCTTCATGTATTCGCCTGCGCGTGAAATACTTTCAAGGGAACGTGCCAGCTGAAAGCCCAATTGCTGGATCATACTGAACACCGCGCCCACGATACCCATAAACATACCTGCTGTCATCCGACCGCTCACCACCGGACTGATTAGCGTCAGCGCCACGAGCAGGGCAATCAGAGCGATGATCATGCTGGAACCTTTGGTAATCAGAAATGATTTAGCCGTCACCTTTAGTTGTAAAATATGTCCGGCTTTGTACTGCTCCTGCCATTTGCGGTTGATCTCATCGCCATAACCGAAGATCGTGCGCTCATCCACATTGTCACGTCCGGTCAGTACTTCACCCAGATAGTCGGTACGCCGGTTGAATTTCTCGGCTTCGCGCCCGGCCTGATAGTTCTTTTTGCCCGCGCGCAGCGACAGCCAGAACATAGGGGAGGAGAATGCAAGGATAACCAGCGCCGCCCACCATACCTGTGTTATGATCAGAAGCATGACTGAGGAGATGGAGATAATGATTTGCAAAAGCTGCATAAAAGCGCTGAAGCCATCCATAATGGACTTTACCGGGTCACGGGATACACGCGAAATAAGCTCCCAGCTCTCAGCGTTCTCGATATACTTAAAGTCCAGTGCGGCATGAATCCCAACCACCGTGGGCTTCAGCTTGCGTTGAAGGTTTAAGTTGATACGTGAACTGAGGAGCTGGGTCACTGCATCAATCGTAGTAAAGACTCCGAGCGTCAGGAGGAGCAGTGCCAGCGGCCAATAAATGTCGCCCTGTGGATGCGTGCCTTGCAGTATTTGGGTGGCAGTGTCAACAAAGTTCGCCGTTGTCAATGCCAAAACTGCTGTCTTCAAGGCAGCATAGGTAACGGATAATAGCGCATGAAACACCGTACACACAGGAGACGCCTCAAATGCCAGCCGCAGTACGTCAGAAGACTTATAGTCTCTTTTCGAAAATACCATTACAGTTTCCCCATCTCTTGTCATAAAATTGCTTCGTTCTTCAAATATTTAAAGTTGCAGGCTTTAAATTTCTTTATATTATTTTGTATTTTGAATATAATTCTACATCAGATCACATAATATTTCCATGGTTATTAGTTTTATAAGTTCTGAATCAATTCTTGCGTTAGGGGGAGCAATGCTTTTTTAATTATGTTTTGTTTCTGATCGTTCCAAAATGATCCACCCGTCTCCATTCCAATAGATTGTTTGAATCTCTCGGTCATCTATAGGGCCACTATATCCATCGCCTGACGAATGAAGAATAATTCCTTGCAGCGGTTTATTGTCAATCTCTGTAATGGTGGTTCCTTGTATAAGACTCCCTGCATATAATTTCTCGCCATCGACAGATAAGATGGGCGCCTCACCAGTCGTATTTAGACGCTCTATAACCGATGGGAATGGGTCTGCCTCACCCGTGCCATATATATCCCGGCGTTTTTATTTACCGGACTTTTAAAGTACAAACTTATTAAGATCGTATCTAACTTAAAACCCCTAAATGTAATGGAGAAAATTGTAGGATTTCATTTTTTATTCTTCCTTTAGATGACCATAACATATCAATTTTATGGTTATATCTTTATTGGATTGAATTCATCAACTCATAGAAATATTTGGATTCATGAGTCTTATTAAGACTATACCAGGCATCTAATGTTTTTGAAGAAAACACACCCAGCGCTTTCAAGACGTGTACAGAAAATTCCAACGGAGCTATTCCAGATGCGGTGATCAATTTTCCATCAGTTACTACCGACTCCATTTTGTAATGCTTTTCGCCCGTGTAAGTGGGACAGATCATTTTAAGGTATTCCAGATCATTGCTTGTATGCCAATGTGAATCCAACAATCCTGTCTGAGCAAGTCCCATGGTAGCACCACAAATCGCTGCAACCAATACACCTTCCTTTAAACACCTCCGAGCGATTTTTAAGATGGGTTGGTGCATTGCTTCTGTCCATGTATCTCCACCAGGTAAAATCAATGCATCTGTGCTTTTAATACTGCACTCATCCAGTTTGATGTCAGGCAGTATTTTCAATCCACCCATTGTTGTTACCGGCGTCTTTTCAATTCCAACAGTCACTATTTTTGATGGGTCAAGTCCCTTTTTATAATATCTTCCCGAGTTCAGCTCGGCAGTTAAGTAACCTATTTCCCAGTCTGACATTGTGTCAAACACATAAAGATATACCGTATTATTCATTTTGCAATTTCTCCTTATTTTATTCATCAAGGGAATACCGACTACCGGTAATCAGTGACTATCCTCATTATAAAACAACTTCACTGACATCTGCTGTCAGTGAAGCTGTTAAAGTTGATAATATTCCATTAACTCCGATGCAATAGCAACAAGTCTTTCTTTCAAACTCTGTGGTTCGATTATTTGAATGGATTTACCATAGGATAGGAGAAAATAAGGGACATAAATATGAATTGATTTTTTCTCAAATAAAAAGATGGCCTGATTAGATGTTCGCTCTTTCAGATGATGCCCTAAAAACCAATGCATGCATAGTTCATTAAGCGTCTCTGACCTGCCTTCGATAATTAAAGAAATTAACCCCTCCTTACCCACGAAATCAGGTAACAGGTTTTTCATAAAAAATTCACGGGTCGAAAAAGCTTCGGGACGCTTAAATATTACTTGAGTACACTTGATTTGTAAAATCCGGTCTACCCGAAAGCTTCGTATTTCATTCCTTAGGTGGCAAAATGCAACCGTATACCATTTATTGTTCCAGTAAACCAATCCATAGGGGTCTATCATCCTATTCTTTGGTTGTTCTTCACGGCCTGTACGATAATCAATTTCTACAGAGAATTCGTTTGCTACAGCCTGCTCCAATTCCGCCAACATCAGCTGAACGGAAGGGTTTACCATGCGGTTTATAACTTCAAATCCGGCTAAATGACGGTTAAGTATACTTTCCTGTTCCTGATTCGAATACATTTTCAACTTTGATGTTGCATTGGCTAATGCTTCACTCAAAGGGTATCCGGCTTCTTTTGCAAAAACAGCAGCATGAAGGAGCGCCTTTTTTTCTTCCATATCAAATAGCAGAGGTGCTCTGATAAAATTATTCAGCAGGCTATACCCGCCATTATGACCTGGGTCGGATATTATCGGCACTCCACTGGCACATAGTGCATCAATATGCCGATAAACTGTCCTTATATTTATTTCTAATTTTTGGGATATTTGTTTTGCGGTCATTTTTCCGCCTGAATTCAGCATCCACAGAATTGCCAGCATATTATCGTTTTTAGCCATAGCGTGAACTCCCTTCTCTTATGAAGCTCAATATTTTAAATATCTTTATTATCTGCTCAAGGATCGCACTAAATTATCTGCTTTACGAATCATCTGCATCCCTCTATTCCTATGCATTTCACCCGTTCAATCCTAACACAGCACTCCACATGCCTTAAGTGGACAAAAAAGATGTTCAAGTTAATAGTAAAAATTTTATCAGCAAATTAGTTTAACGTGATACAAGGTGCCTGGTGTATGGTTCCAGCAAAAACATAAGCTGCTCAGTAATTTCCTGAACATTGCAGGGCATAGAATTATTGATCCACCATTCCAATACACCTATAAACCCAGAAGCCAAAAAATGAGTAGTTACATCATTTGAAAATGCGTTGTTTTCTGACTTTATACCGATAACCTCGGTTACTGTTTGCGCAATGATGGTATATAAGCGGCTACGGAAAAATCCAAAGCCCTCCTTGTTAAGAAGCAACTTGTATATTGTAAAATTTTTCTCCAAATATTCAAATACGCTTTGAAACGCGCTTGCTTTTAGAGTGGTATCAGTACTGTTAGCACAGTGATTTAGCAGCAGCTCAACATATCTTTCAATACACTTGTCAAGCAAGTCGAACTTATCCACGTAATGCAGATAAACAGTCCCACGGTTTATGTCTGCACGTTCGGCTATGTCATTGATGGTTATTTTCTCAAATCCTTTTTCAGCCAACAGGTCGATGAAGGTATTCATAATCAGCTGCCTTGTTTTTTGTATTCTTCTATCCACAAAGTTTCCCTCCAGATATTCAACAAAATAGCGCAATGTGTTGAGTTATCAACAGTTGGAACAATTGTAACTATTGAAATTCTCTCCACAAACAGTATGCTTAGAATATCAAACACGTGTTGAAAAGTCAACACGTGATCATTGTGGAGGATGTTTTATGAAAATACTAATTTTGGGCCGCGGTGTCATAGGAACACAATACGCCTGGGCGTTTGAAAATGCGGGCCATACCGTTGAGTTTTATGTTCGTAAAGGTAGAAAGGCACAATATGGCTCACATGTAAACTTAAAAATATGGGATGCAAGGCGAAGCAAGAAAGACCGGCTGGTCAAAGAAAAATGGCCTATTGTAACACAGGAAGAAATAAGCGAAAATCACGACTATGACCTCATTTTTATGAGCGTCAATCCCGAGCAGGTATCAAGTGCGGTAAAATACCTTGCGCCGCGAGTTGGAAATGCAACGGTTCTTTTTTTCAATAACTTTTGGCGAGACCCTCAATCAGCTGTTCAACCGATTCCGCTCAGTCAAATTGTTTATGGCTTCCCCGGTGCCGGCGGCGGGTTTGAAGGAAACACTCTTTACGGTGGGCTTTACAAGACAGTTCAGTTTGGAGCATTTGAACCAGAGCCTACCAAAAGAGATTTAGAGGTTCGCGAGCTTTTTGTTGGGGCAGGCTTCAAGATAATGATTCAAAAGGATGCAAAAAGTTGGCTTTGGAATCACTTCGCCTTTAACGCCGCTATGGAAATCGAAGTATTAAAAAGCGGCAGTTTTGAAAAAGTAATTTCTTCACGCGAAGCGCTCGATGGATTAGGCCGGAACTTGAAAGAAATGATCCCTGTTTTGAAAGCAAAGGGCTCAAAACTTGATTTTTTGACAAAAGTGTTGAGCGGCCTGCCGCCGAAAGTCGTTAGTTTTCTTATGAGTCACG
>JAEYGZ010000021.1 GCA_023409535.1 Bacillota bacterium | reverse complement strand
AACTATTGTACTGAAGAAGAATTATCTGCGTTAAACAGTGTTGTTTCTGCTTATCTTGAATTTGCAGAAATGCAGGCTCGTAGAAGAATACCAATGCATATGTCAGATTGGATTGAAACATTAGATGGATTTCTGAAATTGTCCAAGCATGAGATTCTTACCCATGCCGGAAGGATTAGTGCTAAGACCGCTGAACTTAAGGCAAAGGAAGAATATAAGAAGTATAAGGCGTTGCATCTGGATGATGTTTCCATGGCTGAAAAAGATTATATAAAGGCTTTAGAAGATATAGAAATAAAGGTGTATGGGGAAGGAAAAGATAGGTAAGTCATATAATAGCAATAATGGGAAGTTGGCAGATAGAAAGAATATGATTACTAAAAGGAGAAATATATGGATGATGGAATAAGACTTAAGGTGTATGGACTGTTCACAGCACCGGAAGAATTAGCCCAGAGATATTCTGGTCGTGATAATTATTCTCAAAAATATAGAACAATGTTTATGCGTGATAGGGATAGAATTTTATATTCAAAGTCATTTCGAAGACTGTCGGGTAAAACTCAAATTTATCGATCAGGTTCTAATGATCACCAAAGAAATAGACTTACTCATACCCTTGAAGTATCTCAAATAGCATCTACAATTACTCAGGCATTAGGCTTAAATCGTGATCTTACAGAAGCTATTGCATTAGGTCATGATTTAGGACATACACCATTTGGACATGCAGGAGAACAAATGCTTCATAAATTGATGGTACAAAATGATGATAATCATATAAAAGATTCTCCTATGGATGCAAGCAACCCATTTATCTCAGGTTCATATGGTTTTAAACATAATTTACAAAGTGTTCGAATGGCAGTGACATTGGAAAATATCTATGGAGATGCTGGATTAGACTTAACAAACTATACGCTCTGGGGATTGCAAAGACATTCATCAGCAGAGTATTCAAAGAAGAAAATGAATATTTCTGTGCTAAAACCAGATGTATATGAACAATACAAAAGCTACTATGAAGTTAAAGATCATCCGTCATGTGTAGCATGGTCATTTGAAGCTTTTGTTGTAGCAGAAGCAGATGAAATTGCTCAATTGCATCATGATCTTGAAGACGCAATTCGAGGTAATGCTATGACAAGACAAGAAGTGTATAATACAGTTAAGAAAAATTTATATAATATAATGCTTGATGAGGATAAATCCACACTTGCTAAAATGAATTCAAATAATATAGATGATGAAACATATATTATCTTACTTTCGAAAGTTGTGGTAAACACTTTGGTTAATAATATAATTGAATATTCTTTAATTAACTTAACATATTTACAAAAGAAGTATTCAGTTGATGAATCATCAAAATTAGATTTTTTCTTAAAAAACAGTCCTGATCAAGATGAGATAAGAAAAGCTATATCATATGATTCAATTGAGAATCCTACAGATATTTTTGACCATTTAAGAAAATATTCACAAACAATTGCAATGAAAGTACATAATTCGTATACTGTTCAGTGCATGAATACGAAAGGACAATATATTATTAAGAAATTATTTGAAGCTTATTATGCAAACCCACAGCAATTACCTAATCATTCAATAGCTCAGTATCTTATTAGTACTGAACAATATAAATCTAAAGAAAGTGCTATGAACACTCTGGCTTCCAAGGGTGAAGGTATCATCAGAACGAAATTTGTTGACTTATATAAATCAAAAAAATTCAAAACTGTAGATAATAAATTGAAACTAATGCGAGTTATTTGTGATCATATAGCCAGTATGACTGATAATTATGCTCTCGATGAATTTAAAAGACTTTATAATTAACTTTTTCTCATCAATGTCTATAGGATTAAAAGTTTAAGTATATGAATTTCAATTACAAAAATCTATATGGTAAACCATTTTATAGGAGATTTAATAATGTATAATTTTGAAGAGCTAGATAGAAAGTCTCAAAGACAACAAATCGAAGATGAAATCAGAAAAAAATCGCGTGGATATTAATCAATGGCCTTGCAGATTATTGTATTTCAGAAAATTGGTCTTCAGAAAATCATGAATGATTTATTATATGAATTAATTGGAAGAGATGTTTTTTTGACTTGTAGCTCAGCGAGTAGACTATGCGAAAATGAAAAATGATTAATTTTCCCAACATGTTTATTAAGTGTTAATGATTTTTCGGAAATTAATTTTACTTCGCAAGTGTTTACAAAGGCGAATTACTAATTATTTATATAATAGCTTACATTATCTGCAAAGAAGGTGTATAAATAATGAAAAGGATAACAGAAATTACACGGAGAGATTTATTTGATCTCATTAAATATGGCTTTGAAGATGATTTGTTTAAACATATTATTACATATCATGGTCGTCTTAATGAAATCGAGTTTTTATTAAGAATTTATGATCTGAATAATATGAGGTCAAATGATAGCCGATACAAGAATGCTTTAGGTGATATTAGGCAACATACAGTAAATAATGATGACTGGGATGCGAATTGGGTCTTTAGTGATGATCGATTTATGTTGATACAAGGAAATGATGATATTCTATTAAATTTCCTATGTGAGATATTCCATCCGTTTGTAAGAAATGAAAGTCAGTCATGGAGAGAAATCCTTAAAAAAGTTAACGAATTACTTTTACCGGATGGATATGAATTATATGAATCTAGTCATATATCAGGTAGAAATGTTTATAGTTGGCGTGATATTTCGCAAAATAGTATAGATATTCCAATACATAATTGGGATGTATCATATGATCTAAAACTAATTGGACAAGGTTCTTATGCTCATGTTTATAAATATTATGACGAATTTTATAAGCGTACTTTTATATTAAAACGTGCAAAAAAAGAACTATCTATTAAAGAGATTGAAAGGTTCAAACAAGAATTTGATCAAATGAAACAACTCAATTCACCTTATGTAGTGGATGTGTTCTGTTATAATGATGAAAGAAATGAATACATCATGGAATATATGGACTTTACTTTAGATGAATATATTTCTCAGAATAATGGCAAATTAACATTTACACAACGCAAAAATATTGCTAATCAGGTGTTAAGAGCTATAAAATATATTCATTCAAAAGGTTTACTGCACAGAGATATTAGCCCTAAAAATGTGTTAATAAAAATATATGAAGATGTAAGAGTTTCAAAGGTAGCGGATTTTGGTTTGGTTAAAGTGCCAGAAAGTAATTTAACAAGTATCAGTTCCGAACTTAAGGGTTATTTTAATGATCCAGAACTTAGACTAGAGGGCTTTTCTAATTATACAATTCTACATGAAACATATGCTATAACAAGATTATTGTTTTTTATAATGACAGGAAGAACTAATACGGAAAAAATCTCTAATAAAAGTTTAAAAGACTTTGTACATAAGGGTTTAAGCTCGGATAAACAGAAAAGATTTCAGAATATAGATGAAGTAATAGAAGCTTATAATTCAGTATTAGAATAGTATATGTTGGTGTATTACATAGATAATTAGCATATGGTGTTATAGCATTAGTTTATATTCTATGAAAAGTATTAAAACTAATAGCACAGGAGGAAATAATGGCTACATATTATGAAATGAAACAACTTCTATGCAGATTGTTCGGATATAGAGATGTTGATAATACTGATGAAGACATCCAGATTGAAGTTTAACCGCCAGGAACCCAGTGTTTCCGGCGGTTTTTCTATATCTGGAAAAGTATCATGAACTATCATAAAATATCGTAGGCTTTCCGGACGAAGTTGGTAAAAGGCGTAGGTAAAAATAAACAAAAATAAGAAGACATAATAATTTGTAAATATTTAATCAGGAGATCAAGATAGGTAGATATAATTACCTATAAACTTAACCTCCTTTTAAATATTAATGGAAATATTTTGGTGAAACATGTATAATAAAAGAAAATAAGTGGGAGTTATGAGCATGAACTCTGAAATTGTAATGTATCAGACTGAGGATGGTTTGACGAAAATGGAAACCACTTTTGATAATGATACCGTTTGGCTCTCTATAGACCACTATAACTTAGATGCAATTATCTCTGTAGGTTATCGTGTGAAATCATTACGAGGCACCCAGTTTAGAATTTGGGCAAGTAATTTTTCTTCAGGTGGTAATTCCATTGAGAATAATGATTTCAAGAAATTACTGATGAAGACAAAGAAATAATTTGGGATTATGCTGCCAACCATATTGCATTTTTAATAAAAAAGAAAACTAGTACGAAAAGGAGCGCCACAATAATGGAATTTACAAAACTCAAAAACAGTCTAGAGTGCTTGGGATATACCGTAAGTGAATTTAATGATGCAGAAGAAGCAACTAAGCATTTAGCTAAGCAACTGAGTGATAGAACTATTGGAATTGGAGGTTCAGTTACTGTAGAAGAAATGAAACTGTATGATGCACTGGTGTCTCATAATGATGTGTATTGGCATATGCGATTACCTGAAAACATGAGTGCCATGGAAGCAAGAAAGAGAGCAAATCTGTCAGATTATTATATTTCCTCTGTAAATGGAATTGCCGAAACAGGAGAAATCATCAATATAGATAATACTGGAAATCGTGTATCTGCAATCAGTTTTGGACATGATAAAGTTTATTTAATTATTGGTGAAAATAAAATAGCTTCAAGTTATGAAGAGGCCTTAGATAGAGCAAGAAATATAGCTGCACCCCTTAATGCCAAACGTTTAGGAGTAAAAACGCCTTGTGCGATAAAGGGTGATAAATGTTATGATTGTAAAAGCCCGCAGAGAATATGCAGAAATTTTTCTGTACTATGGGAGAAACCTACAGGGAGTGAATATGAAGTTATTTTAATTCATGAAAAGCTTGGATATTAGATTAATGATATTTAATTGAGTAAATTCTATCAAGGTTAAAATCAGTTTGTCTACGTTATAAGATCCTGCTGTTGGGATTTTAAGCAAAGTTTGTAACTTCCAATCTGTAGGGCAGTTGATTTTCCCAATATGTTTATAAGCGATTATTATAAGTCGAAATGAAGTAAGGCTTATTTTTAGGCATACAGGAATTTGTCGATTTTAGATGAACATTAATTTATTTATATATTACAGGAGGTTATTATGGATAGGGTAATTACAGAGGCTTTGCGAAACCAGTTTGACTCCACATTTCATATGGCGCATACACTTGTAAAGGTTTGTCCGGAAAAAATCTGGTCTGCATCCTATAACGATGTGCCCTTTTGGCAACAGGTTTTTCATTATGTCTATTTTATTGATTTCTGGATGCGTGAGAAGTATGATGATAGTGACTGGCGTACAATGATTTTTGATGATGCCTATACTACCGACTTGTATGCAGATGACTATGAAGGGTTATTTATCTCGCAAGACAAAATGCTAGAGTACCTTGACGCAATAAAAATGAAAACTACTTGCTTATTTGATAATCTGAATGACGAAAAATTGAGTGCTTCAGTATATGACAATAATCCACAATATACTTATGCGGATGTAATTATCGGGCAAATAAGACATATCATGTATAACATTGGCTATCTAAATGGTATTTTGCGCGAGTTGGGGTTGCCGGAATCGGATTGGTATGCCTATAATGAGCCGGAAGGTTCATAAACATATTTGCCCAGTAGTAAGTGAAGTACTTGATATCTATGCAACGAGTGTAGACTATCCCTAATTAAAATGCAATTATTTGAATGGAGAGTACAGGCATGAATATAATACGAAAAGCAACTCCAAATGATATCGATGCGGTAGCACTGATTTTTGAACATATTATCGAGGAAGAAGAGAAGGGTAAATGTATCATCGGCTGGCAGAGAGGTGTATATCCAACCAGGAATACGGCTGTTGTAGCATTGGAAAATGATGATCTATTTGTTATGGAAGAAGGTGGAGAGATTGTCGCCGTAATGCGCCTGAACAAGGAGCAGGTTCCTGAATATAAGAACTGTCAGTGGGAATACCCTGCTGCTGATGACCAGGTGATGGTGATGCATACCCTTGTGGTGGAACCTTCTGTGAAAAAACACGGCTACGGAAGGAAGATGGTGGAGTTCTATGAGAAATATGCAAGAGAGAATAATTGCCCTTACTTAAGAATTGATACGAATGCTATAAATTCTCGTGCACGAGCAATGTATAAGAATTACGGATATAAAGAAATTGGCATTACCCCGTGCGTTTTCAACGGCATATCGGAAGTAAATCTGGTATGCATTGAAAAAAAACTGGATCTATAGCAGAATTCTGTAAATTCTAAATTGCAGAGTAAACGAACTACCCATTATGTTTATTTACTTTGCGCTATTTGCTTAATGCAATAATAAGAATAATAGCTTGATGAAATAGTCATATTATGATATTATATGACTATGGAAATATCGGAATGAGGTGATATCATGGAAGCAGCAATCAGACCATCCGCAGATTTAAGAAATCATTACAGTGAAATCTCCAAACAGTGCAAAGAATCAAGAGATGCCGTTATTATTACTGTAAATGGACGAGGTGATACAGCTATTCTTGGATTGCGCGATTACTATCAGATGAAATCGGAACTGGAATTACTCAGAACACTTGCAGAGGCGGAAGATGATGTGAAAAATGGAAGAATGGCACCAATTCAGGATTCGTTTGATGATCTTCGTACATCCTTACTGGAAAGGAAGCAGACTTTCAAAGAAGGCGGAAAGTTGGATGAAGCGTAAAATATTACGAACGGATAAAGCAGAGGAGCAGCTTCGCGAAATCATTTTTTATATTGCAGATGACTCTGGTGATATTAATATTGCACTTGGATATCTAGATAAGATTGAAACAGCAATTAATCGTCTCCAGGAGTTCCCGGAGTCGGGAAGTGCTCCCAAGTATTCGATTTTAAAAAAGCAAGGGTATAGAGTATTGATTGTTGAAAGACATCTTATTTTTTATAAGATAAATGAGACAGAGAAGTTGGTTATTATTTATGCTATTGTAGATGGGAGAAGAGAATATCGTAATTTGATATAAAAGTTAAACAAAGCTCTTAGTTTAAATCGGGATGCTTTTCTGTCAAACAAAGATATTAAGAAGGTTTAAAATTGAAAAAGATGACCGCCAAGGCTCCGCTAGTTTGCAGACAGATGGGCAATTAATTTCATAAAATAGTGCTTAACCGCCGGAAACATTAAGCTTCTGGCGGTTTTTTGTTTTGAGAAAGCGTAAATAATCTATAAAATATCACGGTTTTTCTCAGGAGAGATGGAGGCTACAATAGTTCCGTCAGCCCGGGAATTCTCCTGCCCAATTCTTTGATGGATGGGTTATATTCCCCTGAAGTGTCAATATGGAAGGTCGGCGCATCAAATCGCGGTTCTTCATAAGGACTTACACTCAGCGCCACGCCCTGCCTGGCAAGGTTGACGCCTCTGTCTCCATGGAAATACTCTCTGAAGGGGTTATCCAACCCCCGTCTTATAAATCTGTCAAGTGCGACCTTGCCGTCAACCTGACAAATCAAAATATATATTCTGGCTATACTTTTATATCTCTCAAGCATGGCTGACCAGATTGTATGCTGAAACGCAGCTTCAGCAATCAAGGATATGTTATTATTCAGCATACTCAGGAGCGTTTCGAAAAAAATATCCGTAACAATTTTGTTGGTGTCATCCGGAAGAGCCATATGCCGCTTCCCAAAGGTGTGTACATATCCCTCTTTCAGTTGATCCCGACTTATTACCGGCATGAAAAATTGTTCGCCAAGCTCCTTAGCCAACGTTGTTTTCCCTGAACCCGGCCTGCCTGTGACCACCAATAAATATGGCTTTGCCATTCTTTACACTCCTTTGCGTATCTTTTCTATATTATACATCATTTATCTGATTAGGCAAAGATAACTTCCCAGTTGTACTTTTACAAGAATAGGCGTATATTTAGGTAAGAGTTATATGGTCGTATGGACATATAAGCCTGGATTATAAAATATAAAGAAAGAAGTGAAAGGGAAAATGGAGTTATACTGGTTGCTAGGTATATGTGCAGGTGCTCTAATTGGTATTTATCTCTTGATTTTTGTAATTCTGGGTCTTAGGGTTATTTCCTCGGACCAGGTAGCAGTGGTTGAAAAATGGTGGAGCTTTAAGGGATCCTTAAAGGATTCCATTATTGCATTAAACGGTGAAGCCGGTTATGCGCCCAGACTGCTTCGCGGTGGTATTCATTTCAAAACGGCATTAATGTATAAGATTCACAAATACCCATTAATTACGATTCCTCAGGGGCAGATTGCCTACATATTCGCAAGGGACGGTAAACCGCTGGAGCCGACCCAGACCCTGGGCAAGGTGATTACTGAGGCAAATAATTTCCAGGATGTAACAGGATTTTTGAAAAATGGCGGACAAAGAGGTCCTCAGAGAGGTATTTTGAGAGAGGGTACCTATGCGATTAATCTGGCGCAGTTCATTGTAATCACCCCTACGGACATTAAAGCAGTCTTTAATAGCTCAAAGAGTGAGCGCATGGAGCTGACATCCATGCAGAGAACACTTCTGGACCGCAATGCGTTCAGTCCGGTAATCATTATGGGACAGGGGACGGAAGTAAGCGATATAATGGGAATTGTTACGGTACACGACGGTCCTTCTCTTCAGGAAGGAGAAATTATCGCTCCTTATGTGGGAGAAGCACATGCAAGCTTTCAGGATCCTGAGAAATTTCTGGAACTGGGAGGAAGACGCGGTAAACAGATTCAGGTATTGACCGACGGTACCTATTATATCAACCGATTGTACGCTACGGTGGAATTCCGCCCGAAGACGGTTGTTCCCATTGGCTTTGTAGGAGTTGTTGTTTCCTTCTTTGGTAAGGAAGGCAAGGATACCACCGGCGATAGCTACAAGCATGGGGAACTGGTTGGTGAAGGCTGCAAGGGTGTTCTAGAAAAGCCTCTGATGCCCGGTAAATATGCCTTTAATACGGACGCAGGCAGAGTAGTTCTTGTACCGACAACCAATATTATCTTAAAGTGGAACAAATCTGAGGTCGGGTCCCATAAATACGATGAAAATCTGACGGAGGTAGATATTATTACAAAGGATGCCTTTGAGCCATCCCTGCCCCTGTCGGTGGTAATGCATATCGATTATAAGCAGGCGCCCTGGGTTATCCAGCGCTTCGGGGACATCAACATGCTGGTCAACCAGTCCCTTGACCCTCTGGTAAGCGCATATTTTAAAGATGTTGCCCAGACGAAGACCCTAATCGAACTCATTCAGGAACGAAGTGAAATCCGAGAAAAAGCGCTGGGTGAGATGATGGAAAAATTCCATAAATATAATCTTCAGCTGGAGGAAGTACTGATCGGTACGCCAAAATCACCTACCTCAGATGTGCAGATTGAAAATATTCTTACCCAGCTTAGGGAAAGACAGATTGCAGAAGAGAAGAAGATTACCTATCAGAAACAGCAATCTGCTGCGGTAAGTGAGAAATCCCTGCGTGAAGCCCAGGCAATTGCAGAACAGCAGAGCTACCTGACGAAATCTAAGATACAAATTGACATTGAGCGCAATAGCGGTGCCGCGCTGGCAAGTAAAGCCGAGCAGGAAGCAAATCAGATTATTGCCCTTGCCAAGGCGAATTCCTCCAGAATTACCCTGGAGGGCGAGGCGGAAGCCTCGAAGGAAAGCAATGTCGGTCTGGCGAAGGCAAAGGCAATCGATGCGCAGGTAAAGGCTTACGGCGGTGCAGAGTTCCGTGTCATTCAGGAAATTACCGATAAGCTGTCTGATGCAATCAAAAATGCCAAGGTTGACATTGTACCTAAGACAATGGTGAATATGGGAGCCGGTGGCGGTGATACAGGAAATGGTGGCAGTATCGTGGAGACGCTCTTGAAATTTATTACAATGGAGAAACTGGGTGTATCACTTGACAATACGGTTGTGAAGCCTTTTCGGAAAGACATAGACGAGGCGGCTGTCGCAGAGGAAGCCACAGGAAAGGAATATCAGGGCAACAGCGAAACAGTATAAAAGTTATGCTGTCAAAATCATATGAAATCAGGTAGGAGGCAGATAAAATAAGTATCTGCCTCCTACCTGATTCTAAAATGTAACGATACCTGTTTGCATAGGCCCTAAGATAACACTGGCCTCTTTGACATGAATTTCATAGACATCCAGAAGCTTACCTATTACAGACAGCGTTTTATCAAATCCCGGAATCTGACATAGAAATAGGTCCTTGACATCTTCAATAGAGAATTCACTTTTGTGAACCGTTGCTTTCTTACTGCGAACATGCATATGCCCATCCGAAGGGGCTGGCACTGATATTGTAACACTGTTAAGAGGGTTGGAAAGTGTTTCTGCAGTTTTGAGCAGGGAAGAAATAATTAATACGTTTATAAAAGTACAAAGTCTTATCCCATCAGAAAGCTCTAATGAAATACAATTAAAAACAAATCAAATCCAAATTGATTTGCAGCCGTGGAGAGGCAATCCTGGGCTGCAGTCTTATCTTAATCAAATAAATGATGCACTGCAGGAACAAAGACTGATATCCTTTGAGTATTTCGATAGAAACGGACGGTTGAGCAAGCGCGAAATTGAGCCGAATAAGCTTATATTAAAGGTTAACAGCTGGTATGTACAAGGGTTCTGCTTAGACAAACAAGATTTTCGTATGTTCAAATTATCCAGGATGTCAAATCTGCTCCTGCAAAAGGAATACTTTTTACCCCGGGAAGTGCCGTCTATTATCTCTGAATTTACAGATAGGATGGATCAAAGACAGATTACGGTCAAATTGCTTATTCACGAATCTGTAAGAGATAAGGTTGTAGATTATTGTGGAAATGAAGGTTTAACACCATATAAGGAACACTATTTCACTGCTTTACTTCCATTTATCGAGGATGATTCCGGATATAATCTGTTATTAAGTTTCGGAGACAAATGCGAATGCCTGGAACCGCCCGAAGTCAGGGAGGAGTTGATCCGGCGCATTCACAATTTATCCCGGATATACTCGCTAACAAGTCCTTTTCTTTCTATGTAAAATGTGGTAAAATATCTATCAGAAATTAAACCAGGGGTGAGGACTTGCAACAAGAGGAATTGACGAATACTTCCGATGGTGATAACAGTACAAAGGGCTGTGGAGATAGAAGAAAACGTATTAATCGAATGAAGATAGAGATTATCATACTAATCATCATCCTGCTTTTACTTCCGACGATTTGCTGTATTATTCTGGGATTAAAGGTCAGCAGGCTGCAAAGCCAGGTCGATGCATTGCTACGAATGAATCATCAGACTGATTTGTCCGAGAATGATATAGAATCGGGGCATTATGCCTACGCTGCGGAAAAAGATGAACTTATTAACAAGGATAATGCGGCAGAGATTGCAGTTAACCCGTCAAGTGATGCCGGGCGGCCTGCAGAGACTGTTGATGCTGCCAGGCAGTCAATATCAGCAGAAGCTGCGGCAGCTGCAAAGCCTGCTATAGCAGCAGGCGGCAATCCGGTCTCCGCGCAGGGTATTCCGCCTGACGGCAGCAATTTATTACCGTTAGACAGGAATGCATCCGCAGAGCCTGCGGATGAACAGAGCACGGCAAAGGATACCATACCTGCCGGACGTTATTCCGGTAAGAAGGTCTACCTGACCTTTGATGACGGCCCAAGCATTTATACCGATGATATCATAAATATTCTGGATGAATATCAGGTGAAAGCCACATTTTTTGTGATTGGAAAGACCGATGACTACTCTAAGAAAATCTATAAGAAAATTGTTGAGGACGGACATGCCTTGGGAATGCATTCCTTTTCCCATCAATACTCCAGAATATATAATTCAGTAGAAGATTTTGATAAGGACTTTACAAAACTATGGAAATTGTTATATGATACTACTGGATATAAGCCGTCTATTTTCCGCTTTCCGGGTGGAAGCGACAACCTGGTCAATAAAAATGGAATGGATGATTTCATTCGATATTTAAATAAAGCCGGTATTGTTTATTTTGACTGGAACGTAGTGAATGGAGATGCGACAGGCGTTACATATACAAAAGAGCAGTTGATCGACAATGTGCTTAACGGTGTGGAGGTCAAGACAAATTCCATCGTTTTAATGCATGATGCCCAGGACAAAGAAGCTACGGTTGATTCATTGCCTGGATTACTAGATGTACTGATATCAGAGGGTGCACAGATATTGCCTTTGGATAAAGAGGTTACTCCGATACAAATGATTAAAGCTGAAACAATCAAATAATACCAGGATTAGGGAGGTAGTAAGCGAATGGGGTTTTTTAAAGATTTCAAGGAAGACTTATCACAGGCAGTGAATGAGTTGCTGCCCGAAGAGGAAGGGAAGAAAGAGGAAGCAGGGGAGCAGATTGTAAATACGCTTGACTCTGACGAAATTACTCCGGATGATGTATCGGATAGCGAGAAAATGAAAGAATGGCTCGAGGATTTTGTCGGGTATGAGAATTCCATGGAGGAGGAAGAGACCGTAGAAGAGAATTTAGCGGAGGCAGCCTCAGAGGAGAAAATTGATGTACTGACTCAGGAAGTTCCTGAGGAAAAAGAATTCGATGAAAATACAACTGAATTAAAGGAAGAAGAGGGCGAAGACATGGAAGATAATGTAGATCTGGAGTTATTAGAGGCATTAA
This sequence comes from Bacillota bacterium, assembly GCA_023409535.1. Lineage (GTDB taxonomy): Bacteria > Bacillota > Clostridia > Lachnospirales > Lachnospiraceae > Mobilitalea. The sequence goes on along the minus strand of JAEYGZ010000021.1, from coordinate 292,392 downwards.
ATGCGGATGAAGCCACGACAGAAGCAGAGGTAAAGGTAAAGGAGCCAAAGCTGCGTGCGGCATCAATTTCTAATGAGGATGATATTACGGTTATTACAAAGGGTACCACCATCAACGGCAGTATTTCCTCCGACGGATCCCTGGAAGTAAACGGTATCATTACCGGAGATGTGGAATGCCTCGGCAAATTGACGATTACCGGTAAGGTAAGCGGTAATACCTCCGCATCTGAGGTTTATGTAAATACTGACCGTCTGGAAGGCAGCATTACCAGTGAAGGCAGCGTAAAGGTCAGCCTTGGTACCGTAGTGATCGGTGATATTGTTGCTACCAGCGGCGTTATCGCGGGTGCGATCAAGGGTGAGATCGACATTAACGGACCGATTGTCATTGATTCGACAGCAATCATTAAGGGAAATATTAAGGCAAAATCTGTTCAGATCAATAACGGAGCAGTAATTGAAGGCTTCTGTTCCTTAAGCTATTCCTCCGTTGATGTGGATAATATCTTCGAATAAGCCCTTCCCCGTGGATAGACAGATAACATGAATAAACAGACATAAGAGGATACATAGAAGCCTCGGAATGGTTCAAAATAAATTTGATTGGGTATGGTAATGCAATTTGTTTTGTGGTAAATTATTATAGAATGTTGATTAAAGCGTCAAAAGATTCCATACGAAGTTCCGGATACAATATATTGCTGCTGCAAGCTTACATGCATAGCAATATATTGTATCAATACGTTAGTCAATGTTTGAATTGTGTAAATTGTATCTTGATACAATGACAGCAAACGAAGATTTACTCATGGAGGCAAATTAAGTATGAAGGCATATGAAAGAGTACTGCTCAAGTTAAGCGGAGAAGCTCTGGCAGGGGATAAAAAGACCGGATTTGATGAAGCTACCTGTATTGCTGTTGCAAAGCAGGTAAAACAGCTGGTGGAGGATGGAACACAGGTTAGTATCGTTATAGGCGGAGGAAACTTCTGGAGAGGAAGAACCAGCGAGACGATTGACCGGACAAAGGCGGATCAGATCGGTATGCTTGCGACGGTTATGAATTGCATCTATGTATCAGAGATATTTCGCTATGTGGGTATGACAACTGAAGTCTTCACACCTTTCGCCTGCGGAAGTATGACAAAGCTTTTCTCTAAAGACAGTGCGGCAGATTGCATGAAACAGGGTGGAGTGGCTTTCTTGGCAGGAGGTACCGGACATCCTTATTTTTCAACGGATACGGCAACTGTTTTGCGGGCGGTGGAGCTTGACTGCGATATCGTTCTGATGGCAAGAGCAGTAGACGGTGTATATGACAGTGATCCGAAGCTGAATCCCCAGGCGAAGAAATATGATGAGATTTCCCTTCAGGAGGTATTGGACAAGAAGCTTGGCATCGTGGACCTTACCGCAACAGTACTTTGTATTGAGAACAAAATGCCGATTCTATTATTTGGCTTGTCTGAAGAAGAGAGTATTGTTAAGGCAGCCAGGGGTCAGTCAAAAGGAACCAGAATGGTCATTGAGAGATAAAACAGTTGATATAGTTGGAGGAATGAAAATGGATGCAAAGCTAGAACAATTCAGTTCTAAAATGGAAAAAACCGTGGAGACATTAAGGGAAGAATATGCCACCATACGTGCCGGCAGAGCGAATCCTCATCTTCTGGATAAATTGAGAGTGGATTACTATGGACAGCCTTCCGCATTACAATCCGTAGCGAACATTTCTGTTCCGGAGGCGAGAGTAATCCAGATTCAACCTTGGGAGAGTAAATTAATCAAAGAAATCGAGAAGGCGATCTTAACCTCCGATCTTGGATTAACACCCAGCAACGACGGCAGGGTAATCCGTCTTGTTTTCCCGGAGCTTACGGAAGAACGCAGAAAAGATCTTGTAAAGGATGTTAAGAAGAAAGCGGAGAACGCAAAGGTAGCCATCAGAAATATCAGGCGTGATGCCAACGAGCTTTATAAGAAGCAAAATAAAGCCAATGAGATTTCTGAAGATGAATTTAAGGGTCTTGAGGATAATGTGCAAAAGCTTACCGATCGCTATATTCTGGAAATTGATCGGATTATGGAAGAAAAATCAAAAGAAATTCTTACGGTTTAATTCCGTAGATGTCTTTAAAAAATCAGGGTGGATCAAAGGTATTTTTCATGACAGGCGGATGTAAGGGGAGTGAAAGGTTCTTTGATGCACCCTTTTTTATGGTATTGATGAAATTGGAGAAAAGAAATGAAACAGAATGAGTTACAAATACCAAATCATATAGCAATCATCATGGATGGCAACGGACGCTGGGCCAAGAAGAAGAAAATGCCAAGAAATTTCGGACACGTCCAGGGAAGCAAGAATGTGGAAAAAATCTGTGAGGATGCTTATCATATGGGGGTCAAGTATCTTACCGTATATGCCTTTTCTACAGAGAACTGGAGACGTCCCCAGGAAGAAATAGACGCATTGATGAAGCTGCTACAGTCCTATTTGGAGACCAGTGTCAAAACCAGTACGAAGAATAATATGCGGGTGCGTATCATTGGTGATACCTCAAAGCTGCCGGATGGACTTCAGAAAAGTATAGCAGAGCTTGAGGATGCTTCCAAAGACAATACCGGTCTGAATTTTCAGGTTGCAATTAATTACGGAGGCAGGGATGAGCTGCTGCGGGCAGTGAAAGCCTTGGCGAAGGATATCAAAGAGAATAAAACAAAAATTGATCAAATAGATGAAGATGTTTTTGACGAATATCTGGATACCCGGGGGATTCCGGAGCCTGATTTACTGATCCGTACCAGCGGAGAGCAGCGCATTTCCAATTTCCTGCTTTGGCAGCTTGCGTATACGGAATTTTATTTTCCGGAGGTGTTGTGGCCGGATTTCGATAAAAAAGAATTAATCAAAGCAATTGAATATTATAGCAGCAGAACCAGAAGGTATGGTTCGGTATAAGAAATATCCTCAAATAAACTTTTACGATGTGGATGGAGATCACTATGTTTCGAGCAAGACTAATAAGCGGCATCATATTATTGGCAATTACAATCGCGGTTGTGGTCCTGGGAGGGAACATATTATTTGCGGTTTTACTTGTGATTTCCCTCATAGGACTAAGCGAGCTGTATAAGATTGTAAAGATAGACCGGGCACTGCCGGGATTGTTGGGATATGTTGCATGCCTGGGTTATTATGTCCTGCTCTTTTTTGGTCTTGACGATTACAAGCTGTTTCTTTTTATTTGCTTCCTGATGCTTTTGATGGTGATCTATGTATTCCTTTTTCCTAAGTTTACAACGGAACAGATTACGGTTTCCTTCTTCGGACTGTTTTATGTGAGTATAATGCTCTCCTTTATCTATCAGGTGCGTATTCTGGAAGGCGGTTTATGGATTGTCTGGCTGATTTTCATCGGAGCCTGGGGCTCCGATACCTGCGCCTATTGTGTGGGAGTGCTCTTTGGAAAGCATAAGCTTTCCCCAAAACTCAGCCCGAAGAAATCCATCGAAGGAAGCATTGGCGGTATCGTTGGCGCTGCTCTTATCGGTTTGATTTATGCGAGTATTTTCAGAGGACATATCACCGGAATTCATAATCCGCAGTTAGCCTTTACCATCATTGGCGCTGCTTCCAGTGTGATCTCCCAAATCGGAGATCTGGCTGCGTCTGCCATAAAGCGTAATCATGATATCAAGGATTACGGCACATTAATTCCCGGGCACGGCGGAATACTGGACCGGTTTGACAGTATTATTTTTACCGCACCTATTGTATACTATTTAACGGTGCTGCTCAGATAATTTTATGGTTTGCAGGTTTTATGAAAGGCATGGTTATTTACATGAAGAAGCTGGTCATTCTTGGGTCTACGGGTTCCATTGGAACACAGACTCTGGAGATTGTAAGAGAACATAAGAATGAATTAATGGTCACCGCCCTCGCGGCAGACAGTAATATTGAAGTTTTAGAGAAACAGGTTCGCGAGTTTTTGCCGAACCTTGTTTGCGTATTCCGGGAAGAGAAAGCGGCACAGCTGAAAGAAAGGATCAAGGACCTGCCGGTGAAGGTAACCTGCGGGATGGAAGGACTATTGGAATGTGCGGCAGAACCGGAAGCAGATACGGTTGTGACGGCTATGGTGGGAATGATCGGAATTCGTCCCACCATTGAGGCCATTCATGCCGGGAAGAATATTGCACTGGCCAACAAGGAGACCCTGGTGACCGCCGGACATATTATTATGCCCTTAATCAAAGAAAAGAATGTTGAATTATTGCCGGTGGACAGTGAGCATTGTGCTATATTTCAAGCATTGAATGGAGAAGATAAGAAGAAGGCTTCCAAGATTCTTCTGACTGCATCCGGCGGACCGTTTCGCGGAAAGAAAACAGAAGAATTGAGGAAGGTGACAGCCGGAGATGCCTTAAAGCACCCTAACTGGGCCATGGGACAGAAAATCACCATTGATTCTGCGACCCTAGTCAATAAGGGACTTGAAGTAATGGAAGCATCCTGGCTTTTTGATATGAGTCTGGACGCCGTTCAGGTTGTGATTCACCCGCAGAGTGTCATTCATTCCATGGTAGAATATGTAGACGGCAGTGTCCTTGCACAGCTTGGGATCCCGGACATGAAGCTTCCCATTCAATATGCAATGTTCTATCCGGAGCGGATGCCAATGCTTACCGGGGAGCGTTTGGATTTTACAAAGCTGAAACAGCTGACCTTTGAGGAACCGGATATGGAAACCTTTTATGGCTTAAAGCTTGCCTATGAGGCGGGGAGAACCGGGGGCAGCATGCCAACCGTCTTTAATGCCGCCAATGAATGGGCTGTGGCGGAGTTTTTAAAGGGCAATATCAACTTTTTAACCATACCTGATCTGATTGAGAAGGCCATGAAGCAGCATCAGGTAATTCAGAACCCGGATTTAAAAGACATTCTGAACATCGAGCAACAAACATATGATTTTGTAAGAGGCGTTATTGAATCCGGATTATGACCGGTCAGTTAACACCGTGTGTGTCACGCATACCTTGTGTGTCTGACAGCTGGGTACCGGCAATTCGGAGACTTGGAAAGGATTGAATATTATTATGAATATTGTTGTAGCAGTATTAATATTAGGCATTGTTGTTATTATTCATGAGTTAGGACATTTTCTTGTAGCAAAAGCAAATGGCATTACTGTCGTAGAATTTTCTGTTGGAATGGGTCCGAGACTTGCCAGCTTTATGCGTAAGGGCACCAGATATTCCTTGAAGCTCTTACCCTTTGGCGGTTCCTGTTTGATGCTTGGTGAGGATGAGACAGTAGAGGATGAGGGAGCATTTCATAAGAAGGGGATCTGGGCGAGATTCTCCACACTTTTTGCAGGGGCATTTTTTAACTTTATTCTGGCTTTTGTACTGGCGTTAATCATCCTCGGAGATGTAGGCGTGGATAAACCCTATATTTCAGCGATCAATGAGGGAAGCCCTGCGGCAGTTGCAGGTCTTCAGAAGGGCGATCTGGTCACAGAAATTGATGGTGCGCAGATTCATATGACAAGAGAGAGTGTGTATCATTTTTACTTTTATCCCAGGTCAGATAAACCGATTCACATTACCGTGCTTCGTGATGGAGAAAAGAAGAGCTTTACCGTAACCCCTGAATATGTGGATGAACAGTCGGGCTATCTTATGGGCTTTAACTATAATCCATACAGAGAAAAAGTTTCGCCTCTAGAAGTGATTAAATATAGTTTTTATGAATTAAAGCTAAATGTCGTGAATACCATCAAGAGCATCGGACATCTTATCCTTGGCAAGATCAGCGTGAAGGAAGTGTCCGGTCCCGTTGGTATTGTCAATGTGGTGGGGGACATCGTAGATGAATCTGAAAGCTACGGGCTTCATACCACATTATTATCCCTGGCGCAGTTTACCATATTGCTCAGTGCAAATCTGGGTGTCATGAATTTATTGCCGATTCCTGCATTGGACGGCGGACGTCTTGTATTTATTCTGCTTGAGGCTATTCGGAGGAAACCGGTGCCCAAGGAGAAGGAGGCTGTTGTTCATATGGTAGGAATGGCCTTATTGATGTTACTCATGGTATTTGTTATGTTTAATGATATCAGGAATATCTTTACCTGATCATCCGGCAGGATGTTTTTACGAAAGGTGGCAGGTGCTATGTACCGTGATAATACAAAGGTAATTACAATTGGTAACAGGGTGATTGGCGGGGGCAACCCGATTTTAATTCAATCAATGACCAACACCAGGACGGAGGATGTCAAAGGAACCGTTGAGCAGATTCAACGTCTGACCGCGGCGGGCTGTGATATTATACGTTGCACGGTTCCAAGCCAGGAGGCAGCCGTTGCATTACAGGAGATAAAAAAGGAAATATCAATTCCGCTGGTGGCGGATATCCATTTTGATTACCGTCTTGCCATTGCTGCTATGGAGCATGGCGCGGATAAGATCAGAATTAATCCCGGCAATATTGGAAATGAAGAGAAGCTTCGCGCAGTGGTTACTGTGGCGAAGGAACGTCATATTCCTATTCGTGTGGGTGTCAACAGCGGATCCCTTGAGAAAGAAATTGTGGCGAAGTACGGCAGAGTCACCGCGGAAGGATTGGTGGAAAGTGCTCTGGATAAGGTAAAGCGTATTGAGGATATGGATTATGACCAGCTGGTAATCAGCATCAAATCCTCCGATGTCATGATGTGTGTGAGGGCCCATGAACTCATCGCATCCCAGACTCAGTATCCGCTTCATGTAGGTATTACGGAAGCAGGGACAGTCAATGCGGGAAATATCAAGTCAGCCCTGGGACTGGGCATCATTTTACACCAGGGCATCGGTGATACCATTCGCGTATCCCTGACCGGAGATCCCGAGGAGGAGATCAAGTCAGCCAAGCTTATCCTAAAGACCTTGGGATATCGTACCGGAGGCGTAGAGGTGGTTTCTTGTCCTACCTGCGGCAGAACTCAGATTAACCTGATTCAGCTGGCTACGGAGGTAGAGAATATGGTTGCTGATATGGACCTGGATCTGAAAGTAGCTGTTATGGGCTGTGCGGTCAACGGGCCCGGCGAGGCAAGAGAAGCAGATATCGGAATTGCCGGGGGCAGAGGAGAAGGTCTGATTATCAAAAAGGGTGAGATTCTTCGTAAGGTACCGGAGGACCAGCTGTTAGAAGCGCTGCGGTACGAATTATTAAATTGGAAAGAATGATCCTGTAACAAAGGATGCGTCAAAAGGGGTTGTTGGTATGTTGTTTTTTGAAGCGTTTGACCAGATAAAGGCTGATCAGGAACTACAAAAGTTATATGGTGAAGTGAAGGTTATCAAAATCATTGCTTCCAGGCAGAATAAGAATATTTATGTATGCATAACGAGTACGAGACTGATCAGCAGGATATATATTAAGAAAATGGAAGATCTGCTGAACAGGCAGCTCTTTTTACATACCGGCAATACTGCCGTACTTAAGCCCAGCTTTGAGCTTTCCGCCCAGTACAGTCTTGCCAAGCTCTATCCGATTTACCGTGACAGTATTCTTGAAGAGCTTCGAGAGGAAAGTGTCGTCACCTATCATATCTTTTCCGGTGCGGAGGTTGTCATCGAGGAGATGAAGATCGAAATCCGGGTGACAGACAGCTGTGTCACGAAGGACAAGATGACCAAGCTGAAGGATTACCTGGAGACCATGTTTCAGGAACGGTTTGATTATACGGTTCAGGTGAAGATCGAATACATAGAGCCAATTGAGGAGCAGGAAGATCAGGAGCTGTTATATCGAAAACGGATGCTTCAGATGTCAAGGGCAGAAGCGGCAGAGGAGGGCTATTCCCTGGAGATATCCTATGACCCGGAGGAAACCTATGCTGCGGCTATGGACCCTATGCTCCTTCAGGAGAATGGTGCCGGTACCGATTATGCTGCCGGCCTAGAGCGGAAGAAAGCTGAGGCAGTAAAAGGTGAGGCAGGGAATGGGAAGACAGCGGAAGTTGAAAGTGTAAAAGGGGAAGCGGTGAACCCCGGGTTAGTGAAATTCGAAGCCGTGGCACCTGCACCTGTCAAATCGGAACCTGCCAAGGCAGCTGTCAGGCCGGCTGCAGGCAAGGGTGCCTATGATAAGGGAAAAGGAAGCTATCGTAAGCTGCCCTCCGATCCTTCCGTAATCTATGGCAGGAATTTTGACGGTAATACAATTCCCATATGCGATATCATAGGAGAGATTGGCGAGGTAGTGATCCGCGGTAAGCTGATTAGGCCTGACACAAGAACCATCGGTAATGAGAAAAGCATTATTACCTTTGTAGTTACGGACTTTACGGATTCTGTCAAGGTAAAGTTATATGCGAAAACGATTGAAGTCGATGAGATCATGGGACAGCTTAAGCCGGGCGGCTATTACATCGTGAAGGGAATCGCCCAGATGGATACCTATGAAAGAGACATTACCATAGGCTCCGTGGCGGGAATTAAGTTAAGCAGTGATTTTACCTCTTCCAGGATGGATAATTCAGCTGCAAAGCGTATTGAGCTCCATGCCCATACCATGATGAGTGACATGGATTCTGTGGTGGATGTAAAGACCATGGTAAAGCGTGCTTTCAAATGGGGACACAGTGCCATCGCGGTAACGGACCATGGTGTGGTGCAAGCTTTTCCTGATGCCAGCCATGCGCTTAATCCAAAGGATTATGCAGATGAGGAGGAGCAAAAGCGGGCAAAGAATTTTAAGGTAATCTTCGGAATGGAAGCTTATCTGGTGGACGACTTAAAAGAAGTAGTTACCAATGTCAAAGGCCAGAGCCTGGCTGATTCCTTTGTGGTATTTGATATAGAGACCACCGGCTTTAGCCAGACCAAGGACAGAATTATAGAAATAGGAGCCGTGAAGGTAGTGAACGGTGGGATTGTGGACCGATACAGTACCTTTGTCAATCCGGAGGTGCCCATTCCCTTTGAGATTGAACAGTTGACTTCTATCAATGATAATATGGTGATCGGTTCGCCAACCATTGAAGTGATACTGCCTGAATTTCTAGCCTTTTGCGAAGGGTGTATGCTAGTGGCGCATAATGCTTCCTTTGATGTGGGTTTTATTGAGAAGAATGCGCAGCGTATGGGAATCACAACGGACTTTACCGTGATTGATACCGTTGGCTTATCCCGTATTCTGCTTCCGGAGCTTAGCCGCTATAAGCTGAATGTGGTTGCAAAGGCCTTGGGGGTATCCCTGGAGAATCATCACCGTGCGGTGGATGACGCAGGAGCAACTGCTGAAATCTTTTTAAAATTCTGTACTATGCTTACGGAGAAGGAAGTAGTCCTGGTATCCGATATTGATAGGCTGGGGAAGATGTCAGCGGAAGCGATCCGAAAGCTTCCCGCCTATCATGCAATCTTACTTGCGAAAAATGATGCGGGAAGAGTTAACCTGTACAAGATGGTGTCTTTATCCCATATTGAGTATTTTAATAAAAGACCGAAGATTCCCAAGAGTCTTCTGATGGAGTGCAGAGAAGGCATCATCCTGGGCTCTGCCTGCGAAGCAGGAGAGATCTTCCGTGCGGTTCTTACAAATCAGCCCCATGATCAGATTGCCAGACTTGTGAACTTCTATGATTATCTGGAGATCCAGCCCTTATGTAATAATGAGTTCCTAATCCGAAGTGAGAATGAAAGGGATGTCAACTCCAGGGAGGATCTTATAGAGCTGAATAAAAAGATAGTTGCTTTGGGAGAAGAATATAATAAACCGGTGGTTGCCACCTGTGATGTGCATTTTCTGGATCCCGAGGATGAAGTCTACCGCAGAATTATTCTGGCGGGCAAGGGCTTTAAGGATGCGGATGAACAGGCGGCACTGTACTTTCGTACCACAGAGGAAATGCTTGAGGAATTCTCTTATCTTGGACGGGCAAAGGCGGAGGAGGTGGTCATCACCAATACCAACCTGATCTCTGACAGGATCGAGAAGATCTCCCCGGTTCGTCCGGATAAATGTCCTCCGGTGCTGCCGAATTCCGAGGAGAACCTAAGAACCATCTGCTATGATAAAGCCCATTCGATGTATGGGGAGAACCTCCCCACGACGGTAGAAGCACGATTGGAGCACGAGTTAAAATCTATTATTAATAACGGCTTTGCCGTAATGTATATTATAGCCCAAAAGCTGGTATGGAAATCCAATGAGGACGGCTACCTGGTAGGCTCCCGAGGCTCCGTAGGTTCCTCCTTCGTAGCGACGATGGCAGGGATCACAGAGGTTAATCCCCTGGCTCCCCATTATTATTGCACCAATTGCCACTATTCCGATTTTGATTCGGAGGAGGTAAAGAAGTACGGCGGAAGTTCGGGCTGTGACATGCCTGACCGCGACTGTCCGGTGTGCGGACAGCCCCTGGCAAAGGACGGACATGATATACCCTTTGAAACCTTTCTTGGTTTTTACGGGGATAAGGAGCCGGATATCGATCTTAACTTCTCCGGGGAATACCAGAGTAAGGCTCATGATTATACGGAGGTATTATTCGGGGAGGGACATACCTTCCGCGCGGGCACCATTGGTACCCTTGCGGATAAAACAGCCTTTGGCTATGTAAAGAATTATTTTGAAGAACGAGGTATTCATAAGAGAAATGTAGAGATAGACCGCATTGTAGAGGGATGTGTGGGCGTTCGCAGAACTACAGGACAGCATCCGGGCGGTATTGTTGTATTGCCCCATGGAGAGAATATTTATTCCTTTACACCGGTTCAGAGGCCTGCCAACGATATGACTACCAAGACCATTACAACGCATTTTGATTACCATTCCATCGACCATAACTTACTGAAGCTTGATATTCTTGGGCACGATGATCCGACCATGATTCGTATGCTGGAGGATCTGACAGGACTGGATGCCAAGAAAATCCGCCTGGACGACCAGAAGGTATTGTCGCTGTTTCATGATACCGGTGCCCTTGGCATCGCCCCCAGGGATATTGACGGGTGTGAACTGGGCTGCCTTGGTATCCCGGAATTTGGTACGGACTTTGTTATGCAGATGGTAAAGGACACGCAGCCAAAGTCTTTCTCCGATCTGGTGCGCATCTCCGGTCTGTCCCATGGTACCGACGTGTGGTTAAATAACGCTCAAACCTTGATCCAGAGCGGTACCTGTACACTGAATACCGCAATCTGTACCCGTGATGATATTATGATCTATCTGATTGCCACCGGTGTGGAACCGGGCCAGTCCTTTAAGATCATGGAGAGTGTCCGCAAGGGCAAGGGCCTCACACCGGAGATGGAAGAGGCTATGCTGGCAGCAGGGGTACCGGACTGGTATATCTGGTCCTGCAAGCAGATCAAGTATATGTTCCCCAAGGCTCATGCGGCAGCCTATGTTATGATGGCGTTCCGTATCGCTTATTTTAAAGTATATCATCCGTTGGCTTACTATGCGGCGTATTTCTCCATCCGTGCTTCAGCCTTCAATTATGAGCTGATGTGTCTGGGCAGAAATGTCCTGGAGCAGCACATAGCGGATTATACCCGCCGCAGTAACACCTTAAGCAAGAAGGAGCAGGATACCTTTAAGGATATGCGTATCGTTCAGGAAATGTACGCCCGCGGCTTTGCCTTCCTGCCCATTGATATTTATAACGCCAAAGCGCATGCCTTCCAAATCATTGACGGAAAGCTGATGCCCTCCTTAAGTACCATCGACGGATTGGGAGATAAGGCGGCAGATGCGGTAGTGGAAGCAGCGAAGGACGGCCCCTTCTTATCCAGGGATGACTTTAAGATCCGCTGCAAGGTCAGCTCAACAGTGGTGGATAATATGGCGAAAATGGGATTGATGGGGGAGCTGCCTATATCCAACCAGATGTCATTGCTGGATTTCTTGTAAGAATGATACTGTAGCGGTAATGATAATATTATAGGAATGGGAAGCTTGCCAGAATAGATATTTGCTATTTTGGTAAGCTTCCTTGTTAATTAAATGTATTAATTGACAAAACAATTCAATTAGTATAAAAAATTGGAAAAGCATAAAAATTAACTTAAAAATATTTAAAAAAGTACTTGCTTTTTGGTAGGCTATAGTATATTATAAATATTGTTCTTACGGCTCGTTGGTCAAGGGGTTAAGACGCCGCCCTCTCACGGCGGAAACAGGGGTTCGATTCCCCTACGAGCTGCTAGTTATGAAATACAGTAAGTAAGCCACTTTCAGAGATGATGAAAGTGGTTTTTTACATGCTGGGAAGTTACGTTTTCTAAGTTTTTTTATAAAATTTTTTATGTTGAATTTTATTGCTAATGATTTTAATTGCTTTTGAATGGGGAGGGAAGCTTCATGCAACAGAAAGAAATCATGATATCAGTCATTGACGGTCAGGGCGGCGGAATTGGCAGAAGCCTGGTCGGTAAGCTGCGCAAGGTAGTTGACAAGGACTCGGGGATAACGATCTGCGCTCTTGGAACCAATTCAACAGCGACCAATAATATGATTAAGTCAGGGGCAGACATCGGGGCTACGGGACAGAATGCCATTGTCAGAACCGCTGCACAGTCGGATCTGATCCTGGGGCCAATTGCGATTATCGCAGCCAATTCCATGCTGGGTGAATTGACGCCAGAGATAGCGGTAGCAGTCAGTTCCAGTCCGGCGCGTAAGTTTTTGATTCCCTTAAACCGATGTAATATTATGATCGCCTTTGAGATGAATGCAACCGTGGAGACTTATATTGATATCTGCATTAAGCAGGTTCTGGAATACCTGGGTGAGATAGATTAGGATAACTTACGAAAATAATATTATTTTTCAATGAAAGCTTGACGAATGTATGATATGTGGTATTCTAGTAATAGTGAATTTTTCCGTCATGAAGGCGGGAATACATCCAGAAGGATGCTTAGGTCAGGAGAAAAGTTGTAATTTGATTACGATAAGAAACATAATTTAGAATAAAAATAATCATGAATTGATGAATCATGAAGATTCTGACGGTCTAGAATGGCTGTTGTATTTTCATGATTTTTTATGCTTTTGTTAGTATGAATAGTCTTCCGAAAGGTATGCGAGCCAATGGTCTCGTGACAAGGCATGTAAGCCAATAGTCTCACTAAAGGCATGCGAGCCAATAGTCTCACTAAAGGCGTGTGAGCCTTTTGAAAAATGGTAAAAGGGGCTGTTCATCAAGAATTATGCCCAGAGGGCATGTACTTCGTGTGAAGAAAGGTATGGTTATTACTATGGATATTCATAAGCTGCTGGAACAGGTTAAGAAGGATGAAGTCGGTCTTCAGGAAGCTGAGGAATTGTTGAAGAAGCTGCCCTATGAGGATCTTGGATATGCTAAGCTTGATCATCACAGGTCACTTCGGTCAGGCTTTGGAGAGGTTGTATTCTGTCAGGGCAAATCTACGGAGCATCTGGTTCATATCTTCCAGCGGTTTTATGAGCGCGATACCAACGTGCTTGGTACCAGGGCTTCAAAAGAGCAGTTTGAGAGTGTAAGGGAAGTCCTTCCCATGGTGGAATATGATCCACTCTCAAGAATACTTGCCATCCGTAATCAGAAACAGGAGCGGGGTGGCTTGATTGCCGTCTGTACCGGCGGTACCTCTGATATTCCTGTTGCGGAGGAAGCTGCCCAGACGGCGGAATTCTTCGGGAGTAATGTCCTTCGCATCTATGATGTGGGGGTTGCCGGTATTCACAGACTTCTGTCCCAATTAGAGGATATCCGCAAGGCGAACTGTGTCATTGCGGTTGCCGGAATGGAAGGGGCATTAGGCTCCGTGGTAGCCGGTCTTGTGGATAAGCCGGTAATTGCGCTGCCCACCTCAGTTGGCTATGGTGCAAGCTTCGGAGGCTTATCCGCGTTACTTACGATGTTGAATTCCTGTGCGGAAGGGCTTGCGGTGGTGAATATTGATAACGGCTTTGGCGCCGGGTATATCGCTACTCAAATTAATCGGATGGGAATTAGCGAAAAATAATCCTGAACCTAATATTTTGAAGTATTTTATGAAAAATAATAGTTAGGAGGAATAGTTTATGCACATGTCAGATGCATTATTATCCGTTGCAGTCGGCGGGGCGATGGCGGCTGCTTCAGCCGGTGCAATCGGCTATAGTATTAAAAAGATTGATAAGGTAGAGCTGGGAGGTAATAAAATACCCATGATGGGAGTTATGGGGGCTTTTGTATTTGCAGCGCAAATGATTAACTTTACGATTCCCGTAACCGGTTCCAGCGGACATATCGGAGGAGGTATTCTGCTGGCTGCGCTGCTGGGGCCTTTTCCGGCTTTGATTACGCTGGCCTCGGTTTTATTGATCCAGTGCCTCTTCTTTGCGGACGGCGGCTTGCTGGCGCTTGGCTGTAACATCTTTAATATGGCGGTTATTCCATGTCTCATTATCTACCCGCTCATATACAAACCGATGCTTAAGAAGAAGCTGACGCCGGGACGGATTTCAGCGGCGGCGGTTATATCCGTAATCATCGGTCTGCAGCTGGGGGCCTTCGGCGTTGTACTGGAGACCTTGGCTTCCGGTATTACAGAACTGCCTTTTACGTCTTTTGTAGCATTGATGCAGCCGATTCATCTGGCAATCGGTATTGTTGAAGGTGTTGCAACAGCGGCAGTATTATGCTTTATCTATAATATCAGAAAGGATGTTCTGGAGGATGCGCTGGGATTTAAGAATGCAGCTGCCGGTTCAAGAAAGAATGTATTGATTATTATGACGGTTGCCGCACTGCTGGTGGGAGGAATCTTCTCCTGGTTTGCCTCCTCTAACCCCGACGGACTGGAATGGTCCATGGAAAAGGTGGCAGGTACCACAGAATTAAGTACTGATTCGGGAGTTCATGCGGCGGTGGAAAAGGTGCAGCAAAATACGGCAATTCTTCCTGATTATGCCTTTAAATCAGAAGGCAGTGAAAAAGCCGGTACCAGTGTATCGGGAATTGTCGGTGGTATCTTTACCTTGATTTTGGCAACCCTGGTGGGAGGCATTATCACAATCCTAAAAAAAATAAGAAAACCCGCAACGGAATAACATAATTAAGAAGGAAGCCTATGTCGCAGTTTCATAAATCAATTCATACCTTAACAACCCTGGAGGATTTAGCGAACAGAAATACGCCGGTTCATCGATTGAATCCCTTTGTTAAATTCATCATCACAGGTATTTATCTCGTTCTGGTGATATCCTTTGCTCCTAATCAGGTAAGCGGCTTAATTCCATATGTGTTCTATCCGGTTCTGATGATGGCTTTCGGGGAAATCCCCGCAAAGCCGCTCATCGGGCGGTTACTGGCTGCATTGCCGTTTTCACTGTTTGCCGGACTGTCCAATGTGATCTTTAACCGGACTGAGATATTGCAGTATGGCAATATAGTGATTACCGAGGGGATGATTTCATTCATCTCCATCATAATGAAAACAGCGTTGACTGTTATGGCGGTGCTCATTCTGATTGCGACAACCAGCATGAAGGACCTGATTTATGTGATGGTCCGACTGCATCTTCCATCGATCTTTGTGTTGCAGATCACTATGACCTTTCGTTATCTTGAGGTTCTGCTGGAGGAAGCTTCGGTGATGTATCATGCCTATCTTCTTCGTGCACCGAAGGAAAAGGGAATTAAGCTTGTGCATACCGGACCATTTCTGGGACAGCTTCTTCTAAGAAGCTTTGACAGGGCGGAACGCATTTATAATGCCATGCGCTGCAGAGGCTTTGAAGGCGGGATAAGATTCTCGGGGCAGGAGAAGATAAGGTTAAGCAGTATGATTTTTCTGTTTGCTGCCGCAGCCTTAATGATTGCTATGCGCTTTGTTAACATCAGTGAAATTATCGGAAAATTATTTGTATAGAGCGGAGGATGGGTATGCTGCAGATTGAGAACATCAGTGTCGGATACCAGGAAGAGAACAAGGTGATTAAGAAGCTGAGTGCAACGCTTGCAGACGGTGAAACGGTAGGTTTGATCGGTGCAAACGGAGCCGGCAAATCGACCTTTCTTATGTCGCTGGTAGGCATTCTTCTGCCCAGTGAGGGACGGATTGCAATTGATGGGATTGAATTTGACAGAAAGAACCTGAAGGAAATCAGGGAGCGGATCGGTGTCGTATTTCAGAATCCGGATGATCAGCTGTTTATGGCAAATGTATATGATGACATAGCCTTTGGTCTTCGCAATATGGGAAAATCCGAAGAGGAGATCAAAGAGAAAATTGACGCAATCATGAGAGAGCTTGGAGTTGAACGTCTGAAACAGATGAGTTCCAGCAGGATCTCCGGCGGTGAAAAAAGGATCATTGCTATTGCAACGATCCTGGTGATGGAGCCTTCCGTTATCTTATTTGATGAGCCGACCTCATTTTTGGACCCCAGAACAAGAAGAAGATTAATTCAGTTACTCCGGGAGGTGCCGGTGACTAAGCTGATTGCAACCCATGATCTTGATATGGCACTGGAGTTATGTGACCGGGTAATCGTATTAAAGGACGGCGAGATATTTGCCCAGGGGACTGCCGGAGAAATACTTACCAATAAAGAACTTCTTGAGGAAGCAGGCCTGGAATTGCCGTTCTGCCTGCAAGGAGATCCATACAAAAGGAACGAAAGCTTTCCAAAGTGAGATAGGAAAGCCCCGTTCCTTTTATTTTGCTGTTATTTTACTTTTATTTTGTGTGATTAAGGCTTTGCTGTGCGGTTGTCTGAACCAGTTGATACACGGTCATATAATCCAGACCGGAGATCTCACATAGCTGCTTTATGCTTTCATATTCAGGATAGAAGAATTTCCTGTCCTTATAAGTGCATACCTTCACCTGTGCTTGGCCATAATCGGTCGTTACTGTTTCTATCTTACGGTCCAGCATGGTCCGAAAGGCTTCGTGTCTGCGGATACCGATGGTAGTAGTATTTATAAAAATTATATCTTCCATTTGAGCAATCTTATCCTTACTGCAGAGGACGCCCAGCAGGTAGGCAGGACGGTTCTTTTTCATGAAGATGGGGGTGTAATAAACATCCCGGGCTCCCTGCCTGAATAATAACTCCATAGTCAGAGCCAATGCTTCACCGGTGCAATCGTCAATATTTGCTTCCAGAATCCAGATTGAGTCGGAAGCGGCAGTTTCCTGGATGGAAGCTGTTGCAGCAACAGCTGTACCAACCATGGAGGTTGCGGCAGATGTGGCAGCTATGGATGAATCCGACATAGACGCTGCTATGTCTTCAATTAGCATTGCTCTTAAAATTCCGCTGGCTCCTTCATACTTACGCTTTCCGCCGCCGAGACCGACCTTCAATATCTTCATATCCTTGGGGAGGGCTTCCCTGGTACGGATGGCAGCAACGATTGCAGCGCCGGTTGGAGTGACAAGCTCCCCCTTAACATTGGTGATATGAAGCGTTAGGTTATGCTCGGAAACGATATTAATCACACCCGGAACCGGAACAGGAAGCAGGCCATGCTGGCATCGGATGAAGCCGGTACCTTCATACAACTCTGATACCGCAACGTCCTTAATGTTAAGATTGTCCAGGCAGATTGCCACTGCAACGATATCAACGATGGAATCAATGGCTCCTACCTCGTGAAAATGCACTTCTTCAACAGGCTTGCCATGTGCCTTAGATTCAGCGGTGGCTACAATATAGAAGATACGCTTGGCAATGGCTTTGGCATTGTCTGTAATGGAGGAGCGGTCGATAATATCATTTATAATGGTAAGATTTCGATGATCATGATGTCCGTATTGAATAGGGGAATAAGCGGTTTCATTGGCATGATCGTGGGTATGGGAGTGACTGTGGCCGTTGTGGTCATGGGAATGACTGTGATCATCGCTGGCATGTGTATGATTATGATCATGAGTGTGAGTATGGTTATAGCTGTCATCATGGTTGTGATTATGGTCATGGCTATGTTCCTGTTCTTGATTGTCTGCGTGCTGATGAACATGGTTCGGGTCATGATTGTGGGAATGCTCCTGACTGTTCTCAAGGTCGTAATCAAATCCATATTCCATATCGTCCAGAATAACATCAAAATCACAAACATCGATACTGTTTTTCTCACGTCGCCCGATAACGACTTTATAACCTTCTACGTTCAGGCTTTTTAAGCCCTCCAGCAGTACTTTCTGATCGGCTCCCAGATCCAGCAGGGCAGCCACGGTCATATCGCCGCTGATACCGGAGTAGCATTCTAAATACAAGGTTCTATTTGTCATACCATATACTCACTTTCGGTAAGGTTTTAGAAAGGATAGTTGCCTAATTATTTTAGGATAATTTTTTGATAAAATCAATGTAATTTATTATAATTTCCTATATTTAATAGTGGCTTTCTGTTTTGTTTTAACTGATAATACATAAAAATACAAAATCCTCATTTAAGGTTTACTTTCCTTTCCAAACATAGTATAATAAATTCAGCAACGGATAGGAGGGGTGATAACATGCTGCGAATCTACATATGCCCGAAATGTTATAACTTTAGAATGGTGTCAAGAAAGCCAGATGCCATTTGCTTCCATTGCGGTACAACTTTGATGAACTGTGACGTGAAATATGAAACCTACATAAACATGTCGGAAGAGGAACGCAACAGATTAAAAGATGATTTTAAGTTGCGTATGGCAGCGTACAATGAAAAAATGAATGGCTGCTTGCAGGAAAATAAAAATTAACCGGAAGAGCCTTTATACGGGAGACAGCTTCTCATTGTATAGGGTTCTTTTTATGCATTTATACAATTTTAATAGGTAATAAGGACTATAAATTATAGTAAGGCATTGATGATTATACGTAAGATATGCGGAGGAACAGATATATGCTTCAGAGGATTATAGATAAGAAATTGTTAGTAAGAAGGTCATTTTTATTATTTTGTGATGTCGTAATGATTATAATATCCAGTGGGATGGGGTTGTTATTTCGGTATAACCTTGAGCCTAGTAAAGTGGAGATACGATTCTTAGAATCGGTATGGTCTTATTTACCAATAAATATTGTGGCTACATTACTTGTATTTTATTTGTTGAAGCTTTACCACAGTCTATGGCGGTATGCAGGGGCATTGGAGATGCAGAATGTGTTTACTGCCTGTGTCATATCAACATTGCTTCAATTTGCCGGTCTAAATATACTCCATTACCCTGTTCCGAGAAGTTATCATTTTCTTTACGGAGGAATGTTACTACTGTTAACGCTGGGAGTGCGTTTTTCCTACCGGTTTGTACGTACTCTTATGCGCAGTGTGCAGGTTAAGGGAGATGTAAATAATATTATGATCATTGGTGGTGGAAATGCAGCCAATGCGATAATTAAAGAAATAAATACAAGTGAACATATCAGTAATAAGACGGTTAAATGTATTATCGATGATGACCCTGCTAAGCAGGGAAGTTATATCCATGGAATTAAGGTTACCGGTAATCGGGATAACATTGTTGATTGTGTTAATATCTATCAGATTAATGAGATAATCATAGCAATGCCGTCAGTGTCCAAAAGAATTATTAAGGAAGTTGTTGATATATGTAATCAGACAAGTTGTATACTCAAAATACTTCCCGGTATCTATCAATTTATGAATGATGAGATATCCGTTAGTAACCTGCGTAATGTTGAGGTTGAGGATTTGCTTGGCAGAGATTCCATTAAGGTTGACCTTGATTCCATTATGGGATATGTTGAAGATAAAATTATTATGGTTACCGGTGGAGGCGGATCTATTGGCAGTGAGTTATGCAGGCAGTTGGCAGCAAAGCTGCCAAAACAGCTAATTATCATTGATATCTATGAGAATAATGCCTATGATATTCAACAAGAGTTAAAGAAGAATTATCCTGAATTAAATCTGGTGGTTTTAATAGCATCAGTCCGTAATACTGAAAGAATTAATTACATATTTAAAACATATCATCCGCAAATCGTTTATCATGCAGCTGCTCATAAGCATGTACCTCTTATGGAGGATAGTCCAAATGAAGCGATAAAGAATAATGTTCTCGGTACTTGGAAGACAGTTCAGGCGGCTGATCTTTACGGTGTTGAAAAGTTTGTCTTAATCTCAACTGATAAGGCAGTAAACCCCACAAATATCATGGGTGCTTCCAAGCGTATCTGTGAGATGATCATTCAGACCTATAATAATCGTTCTAAGACGGAATTTGTAGCAGTACGCTTCGGTAATGTGCTAGGCTCAAACGGTAGTGTTATTCCATTATTTAAAAAGCAAATAGCAGCGGGGGGTCCTGTAACTGTTACCCATCCGGATATTATTCGTTATTTTATGACTATACCAGAAGCAGTATCCTTGGTACTTCAAGCAGGAGCATATGCAAAGGGTGGAGAAATATTCGTACTGGATATGGGAGAACCGGTTAAAATTCTTGATCTTGCCGAGAACCTGATAAGACTATCAGGGTATAAGCCAAATGATGATATCATGATTGAGTTTACGGGACTTCGTCCTGGTGAGAAGCTGTATGAAGAATTGTTGATGGATGAGGAAGGGTTGGAAGATACCGAGAACAAGCTGATACATATCGGAAAGCCGATCATCTTTGATGAGGACAAGTTCCTGCAGCAGTTGGAAGAGCTTAAGAATGTCTGTATAGTGGAACCGTTAGAAATCAGGAAATTAGTTAAAGAAATTGTTCCTACATACACAATTAAGAAAGTATAGTATTATTTTATTTCTATTTAAGAAAATAAAAGAGGTATTTATGTATAAGAATGTGAAAAGAGCTATTGATCTTATCGTTGCATTTATCGGATGTTTGGTATTACTGCCTGTATTCATAATTCTTATTATTGCGATTAAGCTTGATTCAAAAGGTCCGGTGTTATTTATACAAAAAAGAGTAGGAAAGCATAAAAAGCATTTTAATATTCTCAAATTCCGTACTATGAAAATAGATACACCAAAGGATAAGCCAACTCATTTGTTGGAGAATCCGGAACAATACATAACAAGAGTTGGGCGTTTCCTGCGTAAGAGTAGCCTGGATGAATTGCCTCAGATATGGAATATTCTGGTTGGCGATATGAGCATCATCGGGCCTAGGCCTGCACTTTGGAATCAATATGATCTCATAGTAGAACGTGATAAATATGGGGCAAATGATGTATTACCTGGATTGACGGGGTGGGCACAAATAAATGGCAGAGATGAGCTGTTGATTCCGGATAAGGCAAAGCTCGATGGTGAATATGTTAAAAAAATGAATTTTCTATTTGATTGTAAATGCTTTGTCGATACTGTTTTTAGTATTATGAAACATGAGGGTGTAGTTGAAGGCGGTACAGGAGCATTGAATAGTATCAGCAATGAACTCGCTGCAGCAAAGCATATCCCAAAAGGAGAGGATACACTTTAATGAAAAGGATATTAATAACCGGTGCAAATAGTTATATAGGGACATCATTTTATGATATAATGAGTGATTTTAAAGATGAATATATCATTGATACTATTGACATGATTGAAGATACATGGAGAAATAGCGATTTTTCTCGATATGATTGTGTCTTTCATGTTGCGGGCATAGCACATATAAAAGAAACGAAAAAGAATTCGCGTTTATATTATGAAGTTAATAGGGATCTAGCTATTGAAACTGCAACTAAAGCAAAAACAGAAGGTGTAAAACAGTTTATTATATTAAGTTCTATGAGTGTCTATGGTATTGAGACTGGATTTATTACAAAGAATACAGTGCCATGTCCCTCTACTAACTATGGTAAATCAAAGCTCCAGGCTGATGAAACAATTTTTCGTTTGTGTGATGATAATTTCCAAGTTGTAATACTACGGCCTCCTATGGTTTACGGAAAAGGCTGCAAGGGTAATTATATAAGCCTATCAAAATACGCTAAAAAAATGCCTATATTTCCGTCGATTAATAACGAAAGAAGCATGATTTATATAAAAAACTTAGTTCTTTTTATAAAAAAAGTGATAGATGAAACAAATAGCGGTCTCTATCTACCACAAAACGCAGAGTATATCAATACATCAAATATGGTAAATTTAATAGCGAAAGTCCATGGGAAAAAGCTCTATTTAACTAAAATGTTTAATCCACTTATAGTCATAATGCATTTTAATATGATTAAGAAAGTTTTTGGAACATTAGTGTACGAGAAGGTTGATATCTGCGATTATGTAAACTTAGAAGATAGTATTTTTTTGTCAGAAGAGTAAATATGTATTTTTTCAATTAATGTTTCCCTAATGTTGGTCTGTGTGTAAATTCATATAATATTATATTAAGATAATAAATAGAGGAGTTTTTGATTATGAGAGTACTAATTACTGGTGGTGCAGGTTTTATAGGAAGCAACTTATCTTTAAAATTAATTAATATGGGATATGAGGTTATAGTTATGGATAATCTTAGCCCACAAATACATGGCGATAATCCCACAAGTTCTTATACATATAGACTTATAAAAAATAAAGTTGAATTTTATAAGGGAGATGTTACATGTTATTCTGATTGGCAAAATGTTTTGAATGGTACAGATATAGTAATTCATTTGGCTGCAGAAACAGGGACAGGCCAATCAATGTATGAGGTAAGCAAATATGTTGATGTAAATATTTGCGGAACGTCCAAAATGCTCGAAGTTTTAACCAATGAAGCACATAATGTAAAAAAAGTTATTATTGCATCATCAAGAGCTATTTATGGTGAGGGGAAATACAGTTGTGAAGAGCATGGGATTGTATATCCATTATCTCGATTTGAAAGTGATATGGACCAAGGCGATTATGAAGTAAAGTGTCCGATATGCCATAGTAATGTCGAAGTGCTTCCAACTGATGAAAGCTCGGAATTACATCCAACATCAGTGTATGGATTTACAAAGCAGGCTCAAGAACAATTATGTTTATTGGTCGGCCGATCAATCGGAATTCCCGTTGTGGCATTTAGATTCCAGAATGTTTATGGACCAGGTCAATCATTAAAGAATCCTTATACTGGTATTTTATCAATATTTTCAACTCGAATTAAAAATGGAAATGATATTAATATATTTGAAGATGGAAAAGAAAGTCGAGACTTTGTATATATTGATGATATTACAGATGGGATTATTCTGGGAATGGAAAATGATGCTGCGAATTATCAAATTTTTAATGTGGGTTCAGGTGAAAGCACAGACGTTTTTACAGTTGCCAGATTCTTAAAAGAAAATTATAGCTCAAATATAAACATCAATATTACAGGCAGTTATAGGTTGGGTGATATCAGGCACAATCTTGGAGACTTAGTAAAGATTAATAAATTAATTGGATATAGCCCTAAAATCTCATTTGAGCAAGGGATATCAAACTTTGTTAATTGGGTAGAAAGTCAAGAAATTGAGCCTGATAGATATGAAGCTTCAATAGATGAAATGAAGATGAAAGGACTATATAAATGAGGACTTTAGCTGGTAAACGGATTCTGTTTATTGCACCCGCATTTTTTGGATATGAGAATAAAATTGCTGACAAAATGAGAGAATTAGGAGCTGTTGTTGATAGCTATGATGAGAGATCAATAACAAAGTCTTATGAAAGAGCTTTATTAAAAATATCACCAAGCTTTTTTTCCTTGAAGACAACAAAGTATTATAATAATATAATTAATAAAAATAGAAACAAAATTTATGATTATGTTTTTGTAATAAAATGTGATATGTTATCAGTTTCGATTATACATAAATTAAGAGATACTTATCCTAATGCTGTTTTTTGCTTATATCTATATGATTCTATTAGAAATATAAAAGGCATAAAAAATAAGATTAAAGAATTTGATAGAGTCCTTACATTTGATTTAAATGATGCAATTGTATATAATATGCAATTTCGACCGTTATTTTATCTCGATTGTTATATGAAGGAAATTAAAGATGTATATGAATATAAATATGATATAAGCTTTATAGGTACTATCCATTCTGATAGGTATAACATAATTAAGAATGTAAAACAATTTTTAGATGATAGTAAAATGAAATATTATTTTTATTGTTATCTACATAGTAAATTCTCATATTTCTTTTATAAGATTATTAAAAAAGAATTTCGAAATTCAGCAGTTGAGAATTTTAAATTTCAAAAAATATCGAGTTTAGAAATATCAAAAATTATCGACGATACCCGTATTGTCCTTGATATTCAGCATCCAAAACAATCTGGGTTAACTATTAGAACGATTGAAATGTTAGGTATGAATAAAAAATTAATTACTACAAATCAGAATATAAAAGAGTATGATTTTTATAATCCTGAAAATATTCTTATTATTGATAGAGAAAATATTGTAATATCAAGTGATTTTTTGACTTCTTCTTATCAAATCATTGCTGATGATATTTATAAGAAATATTCGATTGAACAATGGATAGATGATATATTGGGATAGTTCATATAAAAATTAGATTGAATGTTAAGAGGTGAAAATATTGAAGATTTGTTTTGTTGTACCAACAATAGGAAATTCAGGTGGAATGCCTATTATAATGAATATTGCTAATGTATTATCAGAGAGTGGATATAAAGTTGATGTTGTATATCCAATTATTACTCCAAATATTAACGGTTGGAGATTTACGAAACCATATGATTTTATTAAGATGATTGGTTGGATTCCGCTTAATTTAATATCGTTTAATAAAAAGAAATATTTAAATAAATATAAGTCAGTAAATTTAAAACGTGTATTTACATTAAATCATATACCGATAAATTATGATGAATATATTGCTACTTGGTGGGAAACTGCTGTTTTTGTTAATAAATTAGAAGTAAAGAAGAAGAAATATTTAATTCAAGCATATGAAATTTGGAATGGAAATAGTAAAGAAGTGTTTAAAACATATAATTATGACGGTTTCGAATTAATTACTATATGTAGATACTTGGAATTAAAGATAAGCAGACATACAAATAAAACAATTAAATTATTATATAATAATATAGATTTGACAAAATTTAAAAGAAATGAAAACTTGAAGGATATTATGTCAGTAGGATTAATTTATAGACCCAATAAGTGGAAGAAAATCGAAAACTTTATTAGTTATTTGGACATGTATCGCAGAAATGATATGCATTATTATTGTATAGGTCGGAAGATACCACCGAAATATATAGATAAGTTTGACAAGGTTTTTGATGGAAATGTACAATCAGAAATGGAGCTGTTTTATAATAAAATTGGTATTTTAGTAGTTCCGAGTGATGATATGGAAGGCTTTGGATTGCCTATTATTGAAGCTATGAGTTGTGGTACTCCAATTGCTGTGATGAGTATAGGTATTGCATATGAAATTATTAAAGATGGTGTTAATTCACTGATTATGGAATCCAATGATGCTGCTAGTATAAAAACGGCAATTGACCGATATGCTAACTTAAGAGATCAGGAAAAGAAAAATATGCAAATTGAAGCTTGTAATACTATAAATATTGAATACCGAAATAAAATTGAAAAAAATAAAGACATAATTCTAGATTATTTTACTTGATGAAGAAAATAGATGCGTATAATGGAGTAATAATATTATGATCGATTTTACTGTTTTTGGTATTTTGTTAATGGTTATAATTCTTCTTTCGGCAATATTTTGTGATGAAGAAAAAATAATGTTTCTACTTATAAATTTAAATATAATTTTTTCATTATTTATTGATATAGGTTTTGTTTTTCGAATAGTAGGTTTTGAGTTTAATTATTATAGATTCTTTATGCCCATTACTATTCTTATTTATATACTAAAAAGCAAAAGACCAGTGGCTATTGATAAAAAATATTTTACACCCATTGTAATATTGTATATATCTATAATGATGGGGTTTTTGATAACTTTTATATTTAAAATAAATTCTTTTACTAATGTAGCTATAGGAAGAAGTACTATCGGAGATGAACCGTTAACATCTCCATATTTTACATCGAGAAATATAGTACGAACTTTTGATCTATTTATATTCATTTTTTATCTTCTTATTTTATTAGATTATGGTTTCTTTAAAAAAGAGAAGCTTGATAGGTTTATTAAGTATTTTTTATTATATACAAAAGTATTTTTTGTAATTATAATTATTGAATTCATATTTACATATAACGGATATGGTCAACTGTTCCGAAATTCTCTCTTTTTAATTTTTGGTCAAAATAGTGAATCAGTAGTAGTTACAAGCTATCAGCGAGGTGGAGCCTATATGCTTATGGGGACACTCCAAGAACCTAGTCACTTGGTATACATTTTACTTATTTTATATTCTTTGTATATCAAAAATTATAAAATCAGTGATGTTTTTATTGGAATCTCTTGGGTTATTGCATTTTTAACAACATCCTCCTCCTGTATTCTATGTATTCCTTTCTCAATGATGGGTTTTGTTTTTAGTAATAAAATTACAAATCGATTAACTAGAAAAGTTAAAATATACATGGTTTGTGGTACCGTATTTTTATTATTATTCATATTAATGATTAATAATGATGTAAATGCCCTATTATCACTAACAATTGATAAGTTCAATAGATTTCTAAATTTGAATATTAATGACATGAATCTGCGATCGTCCTCTGATGTAAGAGCCTATTCGATCTATGTAAGTATGCAAGCATTTTTAAGTAATATTATTTTTGGAATAGGATTTGGAACTGTTACAACTTATTCTGCAATAGTTTCATTATTAGCCAATTTAGGCTTAGCTGGTGGATTATCTTATTCTTATACACTTTATAAGATTATAAATCCTAAGCTGGATATAAGGTATATTGTTTCGTTTTCTATAATTCTTATATATTTGTTTGCAGTTGGAATGTTGGGAACTATCTATAATGTATTAATAATATTAATGTTTTTACCAACTTATTATGAGGAGAATAGTAATCGTTTTTTTTAGGCCAAGCCGATAGTTCTGATGATACAGCATATCAATAAAAATAAAAAGAATAAAGGTGAATTAATTAATGGAAGCAGATAAATTGATTTATATTATAGATTATATTGGAAATTCATATAATGCTGAGCCGATTGGGCATCCGCTAAAATCAATTAAACAAGTAGATGATTTATTAAGAGGAGAATATAGGGTAAGAAATGCAGTTCCATTAATTTACGAAAATAAAATTGAAATTGATATTAAATTAGATTATTATGTTGATATTAGTGATAAAGAAAGTGAATCCTTTTATAGAGTTAGGAGTTTAATAAAAAAAATTAAGAATTTAAAAAAAATTTTTAACCTAAACGATGGTATTTTGTTTTTTGTCAATACCGATATCACTTTGTTCTTATATCTTATTTTTAGTAATAAAAGAAGAAAAATTATTACAATTAATTTTAACAATTATTTAGCGATGAATTCTTTTACTGGAAAATTAAAAAAAATTATCTTCAAGCTTGCAAATGAGAAGGTGAATTTACAGTTTAATACATATGATTTGAAAAGCAGGGAATTTATCCCGGATTTCTATTACGATTCTGATAGAAACAGAGAGAATATATTACAAAATAAAGAAGTAGATTTTTTAGTTATAGGAACCATGAATGAGGCTAAAGATTTGATTGGCATTATGAATGCAGTGAGTAACACTAATTATTCTTTACGAATAATTGGGAAATTCTACAGTGATATATATTATAATACAATTTTACATTATGCCAATAATAGTAAAAATATAACTATCGTAAATAAGTATTTAGAGAATGATGAATATCATTATGAGATTTTAAAAGCCAAATTTGTTATTTTACCTTATGATATAAATATTTATAAGAATATAACAAGTGGAGTGTTTTTAGATGCAATATATAATAATACTCCAATAATAGCACCACTTACACCCTTTTTTCAACAATTTCAATTAATGAAAATAGGAATTATATATAATGATATGAGTGAAATAATAGATCTTATTAAAAGTATTGATTATGAAGAATTAAAAAGAAATATAAGTATATTTAAGGAAAAACAAAGTAAGAAAATTATACAAAATAAGATGCTAAATTTAATTCAACATATAAATAAATAAAATAATGATCAGAATTATGAGGCATATTTAATGAACAATAATGGTCAAAAAAACAGAAAAAATATATCAGTACTAATGATTTCAACCATAATAAGTGCTTTATCTGGGTTTGTGAGAGATATACTAGTTGCGAAAAACTTAGGGGCTACTATGCAATCAGATGTATATCTTTCTTCCAATATCCTTTCATATACGATATTTGGAATAATAGGTGCGGCAATTTCAACATCATTTATACCCATATTTAATGATATTTCTGAAAATAGCGGAAGAAGTGATGCAGAAGCATTCTCAAATAAAATATTATCTTTGATAATCACTTTGGGTATAGGATTAATCCTGTTAGGAGAATTGCTGGCTCCTCAATTAACCAGAATATTATTCTATGGATTTGAAGGACAAAAATATGAACTTGCAGTGTTATTACAAAGAATTATGCTGCCATTGACTATTCTAACAGTACTATCAAATCTTATGCTCGGAATACTCCAATCTTATGGAGAATTTAAGACAACAGCAATTGTCGGATTAATAACAAACTTTGTTTTAATTATGTATATGTTGTTTGGTTTTCATTTATTTAATGTTATTGGTCTGTGTGCTGCTAATATCTTAGCATATATAATAATTCTTACCATACAAACGTTTGCTCTGTTGAAAAAGAAGTATAAGTTTAAATATGAATTTACGCTTCATGATCCTAAGTTGAAAATGGTTTTTTCATTAGTTCTTCCTGTAATAATTGGAACATCAGCCGGGCAAATCAGTGATTTAATTAATACAGCAGTATCCTCTTCGTTTAATGATGGTGAAATGGCTGCTCTAACATATTCTATGAGAATAGTAGCAGCTTGTATGATTGTATTTGTAACACCTTTTGCAACAGTTTATTATCCTATAATGTCTAGATTAGTTGCTAATATGGAATATCAAAATCTAATTATTATCGTAAGCAGAGTAATTGAAATTTGTGTGATTATTACAATACCACTTACTGTGGGATTTTTGGTATTATCCAGACCTTTTATCATGTTTATATTCGAAAGAGGACTGTTTGATGAAAAAGCTACTACATTGACAACATATGCATTTTTTTATTATTCTATTGGCTTAGTGGGCTATTCTTTAAGAGGATTTTTAGAAAAAGTATTTTATTCACTTAAAAATACGAAAACGCCTATGCTTAATGGCGTAATTGGTATAGGAATAAATATAGTTTTAGTTCTTATATTAACAAAATTTGTAGGTTATATTGGTATTGCTATGGCATATTCTATTGCGGGTATTATTATAAGTATACTTATGTTTATGAGCCTAAGTAAAAAGCTGCCTGGACTTAATGTTAAATCGGAAATCTTAAATATAATTAAAATTTTGTTATCAGCGTTAACCATGGGAATAGTTGTATACTTGCTGGATAGAGTATTGATTCAAAAAAACGTCATATTGATTTTACGATTGATGATAGATATTTTAGTGGGTGTTATCGCGTATACAATTGTATGTATAATACTTAAAATTCAAATGGCTTTATATGTGATTGATTTGCTATTAACCTATATCAAAAAGAATTTGATGAAGTTAGAGAGAAAGCAGAAATAAACGCGATTATCACAAAATTATGATTGATATAGAGTGTTATCGTAGTGGTATAAAGATATAATACATCATTATAAAAGGAGGATATATATTATGTTTACAATAGCAATTCCAATCTATAAATATAAGCCGGAATTTGAGCAAGTGCTGAAATCGATAGATAAATTAGATTTAAAATATATTGATGAAATTTTATGCTTTATTCAGCCTTCAGACGATACAAATAAAATAATAAATTCGATTAAAAAAATCAAATCTAATATAAGATACGAAGTTAACGATACAAATATAGGAATGGTAGAAAATTGGAACAAATGTATTAAATCATGTAAATCAAAGTATTTAATTATAAATCATGATGATGATGTCCTAATGCCAAATATATTAACAATTTATTCCAAAATACTAAGGAGATATCCAGAAGTTGCGATTTTGGCATGCAAAACAATTTTATCGAATAATAGTTTTATTAAAAAGGCTGTTAAGAAGTTTATAAATATTTTACCAAATAGAATAAATTATTATAATATAAATGATATTAAAAACTATGTATTGAACGATTTTTCCATACCATGTAGTGGGGTAGTTTTTAATTTGGGACTTTTAGGGACAAATTATATCTTTTCCAATCAGTTTCCATATTCACCTGATGAAGAACTTTGGCCTAGAATTCTAAAGGAATATCCTGTAATCATCTTACAAAAATTTTTGTTTGTAAGAAATATTATTGATGGCAATAATTATGAATTTGAAACATGGTTTGATGATAATTTTATTAAACAATATGTAGATATCCGAAAGACCATTATTCAATATGCAGATTATGACAATGAAGTTATCAGTAATTTAAAAAGTAAATTGATAAATTCTTTTAATGCAGTTGAAAAGCATACTAACAAGATAATTGATAGAAATTATTATTTAAATGAATATTTAGATAGAGATAATTAATCTTTTGTAGTTATACAGATATAATTAATATTATTAAGGAGATAAATAAATGAAAGTCGTTATATTAGCCGGAGGATTTGGAACCAGAATAAGTGAGGCAAGCCATTTGATACCTAAACCAATGATAGAGATAGGTGAAAAGCCTATTTTATGGCATATTATGAAGTATTATATGTCATATGGCTTTGATGATTTTGTTATATGCTGTGGCTATAAGCAATATGTTATAAAGGAATTTTTTGCAGATTATTACTTACATATGTCAGATGTTACATTTGACTTCACATCAGAGAATAAAATGATAGTACATAATAATTCATCAGAACCATGGAAAGTAACTTTAATTGATACTGGCCTTAATACTATGACCGGAGGGCGAATATTAAAAGTTAAAAAGTATATTGGAAACGAACCTTTTATGTTGACATATGGCGATGGGGTTTCTAATGTAGATATAAAGGTTCTTGTTGATTATCATAAATCACATAAGAAAATGGCAACTATTACAGCAATTCAACCAGGCGGACGCTTTGGTATGCTTGATATTGATGGTTTGGATAGTATTAGACGTTTTAAAGAAAAATCAAAAGAAGATGGTGGGTGGATTAATGGTGGTTTCATGGTTTTAAATCCTGAAATATTCAACTATATCGATGGTGATGATTGTATTTTTGAAAGATATCCATTAGAAACTATCGCTTCTGAGGGGCAGTTGAAGGCCTTCAAACATGATGGGTTTTGGCAGTGTATGGATACGATGAGAGATAAACAATTACTTGAAGATATGTGGTCCAATGGAAATGCACCATGGAAGGTTTGGTAATAAATATGATGGAATTTTATAAAAATAAGAATGTATTTATTTCTGGTCATACTGGTTTTAAAGGTGCATGGTTAAGTAAGATGCTTATTAATGCCGGTGCAAATGTTACAGGTTATTCATTAGCATCAGTTACAAATCCCAGTTTATTTGATATAAGTAAAATTGAGAAACATATGAATTCCATTATTGGGGATATTAGAGATTATGAAAGCCTATTTAACGCATTTCGTAAAGCACAGCCAGAAATAGTAATTCATTTAGCAGCACAACCTATTGTCAGAGATTCATATATAAATCCGAGATATACATATGAAACTAATGTGATGGGAACTGTTAATTTATTAGAGTGCATTCGTAATTATCAGGGTGTAAAATCATTTCTAAATGTAACTACTGATAAGGTGTACCATAATAATGAATGGTTTTGGGGGTACAGAGAGAATGATATTTTAGATGGCCATGATCCATATTCTAATAGTAAATCTTGCTCAGAGCTCGTGACTAATAGCTACAAAAGATCATTCTTTTATAATAGAGAGGTGGCAGTATCGACAGCAAGAGCTGGAAATGTTATTGGTGGTGGTGATTTTGCAAAAGATAGAATTATACCAGACTGTATTAGGGCTATATTAAATAATCAAGACATAGAAATAAGAAATCCTTTTTCAACAAGACCATATCAGCATGTACTTGAACCACTTTACGCTTATTTACTTATATTAAAAAAGCAATATAACAATATTAGTATATCGGATAGCTATAACGTTGGACCTGATGAATGTGATTGTGTTACAACAGGTGAAATTGTTGAAATCTTTTGTAAAAAGTGGGAAGCTTATACAGGGAATAAGCAACGTTGGTTGAACAGACATGATGGCGGCCCTCATGAAGCAAATATACTTAAGTTGGATTGCTCCAAACTGAAAACGAATTTGGGGTGGAAGCCTAGATGGAATATTGAAACAACAATTGAAAAAATAGTTGAATGGACAAAGGTATATTTGGATAATGGCGATATTAGTGCGATTATGGATATACAGATAGATGAATTTTTAGGAGGTTTGAAATAGATGTTTGATAATTATACAGAGGCAGAAGCTAAAAAACATATTCTTGATTTGGTAGCAGAATATTGTGAAGAATATCACAATAAGAAACAGTATAATGAAGGAGATAGAATACCTTATGCTTCTAGATTTTATGGAAAAGAGGAAATGGTAAATCTTGTTGATAGTTCGTTAGAGTTTTGGCTAACATCAGGACGATATACAGATTTATTTGAAAAGAATTTTGCTGATTATTTGAAGGTTAAATTTTGTTCACTTGTAAATTCAGGCTCATCGGCGAATTTATTAGCATTTATGGCCTTAACGTCGCCTTTATTAGGGGATAGGCAAGTACAAAGGGGAGATGAAGTCATAACGGTAGCTGCAGGTTTTCCTACAACTGTGACACCAATTATACAATATGGAGCTATACCAGTATTTGTCGATATCACAATACCACAATATAATATAGATGCCAATCAACTTGAAAATGCTTTATCAGATAAAACGAAAGCGGTCATGCTAGCGCATACACTTGGAAATCCATTTGATTTGGATAAAGTAAAATCTTTTTGCGATAAAAATAAATTATGGTTAATAGAAGACAACTGTGATGCGTTAGGTACAATATATAATTTTGATGGGGTTGAAAGATTTACTGGCACGATTGGCGATATAGGAACATCAAGTTTTTATCCGCCACATCATATGACTATGGGTGAAGGAGGAGCTGTTTATACTAATAATCCCATTCTGCATAAAATAATTCGCTCCTTTAGAGATTGGGGAAGGGACTGCATATGTCCATCGGGAAGGGATAATTTATGCGGACATAGATTTGACAAACAATACGGTGAGTTACCAATAGGCTATGACCATAAATATGTATATTCACACTTTGGATATAACTTAAAGGCAACTGATATGCAAGCGGCTATTGGCTGTGCTCAGTTAGCTAAATTTCCTTCATTTGTACAGAAACGCATATATAATTTTAATAGAATAAGAGAAGGATTATCAGATCTGTCTGATAGGATAATATTACCCGTTGCATGCGAAAATTCTAAACCAAGTTGGTTTGGCTTTCTTATCACTTGTAGAGAAGGAATAAATAAAAATGAGGTTGTACAATATATAGAAAATAAAGGTGTTCAGACTAGAATGCTATTTGCGGGAAATCTTGTCAAACAACCTTGTTTCGACAACATGAGAAGTGAAGGTAAAGGGTATCGTGTGGTTGGAGATCTGGAAATAACAAATAAAATAATGAATAATACTTTCTGGATAGGATTATATCCAGGAATGACTGATGAGATGATAGATTATATGGTTAAAACGATTAAGGAAGCTGTAAGATGAAAAAAGTCATAATAACAGGTGCAAATGGTTTTTTAGGACAATGGTTGATCAAAGAGCTCACGACGAAAGATATCCGGATAATTGCTGTTGTACGAAATGAAAAAGCAGTTATTCCGTTGTTTCGGCAATTAGATAATATTACTATTGTAGTATGCCCTTTGGAGCAAATTGCTAATTTGCCATCTATGATAGAAGAAAAGGATATAAATGTATTTTATCATTTTGCATGGGCTGGCACTTCAGGAGATGACAGAGCAAATGTACAAATGCAATTAAGCAATGTTCAATTTACGTGTGACGCAGTGAGAGCAGCTGCTACAATGGGATGTACGAAATTTGTTTATGCTGGAAGCATTATGGAATACGAAGCCATGCAAAATTTACCATTAGACGATGTGTTTCCAGGGATGGGGAATATTTATAGTACAGCGAAATTAACGGCAGATTTTATGGCTAAAACATTGTCTTCGAATCTTAAAATACAATATATAACAGCTATTATTTCAAACATATACGGTGTTGGTGAAGAATCACCTAGATTAATAAATACAACTATTAGAAAGTTCCTAAAAGGTGAAAAGGCTCAGTTTACAAAAGGTGATCAGTTGTATGATTTTATATATGTAACTGATGCTGTGAAAGCATTTTATTTAATTGGTGAGCATGGAAAATCGAATACCAGCTATTATATTGGGAATCAAAAGCCACAGTCACTTAAAAACTTTATTGTTGGAATGAGGGATATTGTTAATAAAGATTTGCATTTAATCTTTGGAGAGATCCCTTTTATAGGAGCATCGCTAAATTATAATCAATTAAATACCAATAAATTATATAGTGAGTTTGGATTCGAAGCAGAAATATCTTTTGAACAAGGTATTAGGACAACTATGCAATGGATAAAAGACAGTGATTTAAGCTAGGAGGTGAATGATGGAATGCTAAAGTTTGAGAAAACAAAATTTAAAGGAGTATATTTGATTGAAGCATTTTCATCAGAGGATAGTCGAGGATATTTCATTAAAGATTTTGAAAAGGATTTGTATTTGCAAAATGGTCTTGATATTAATATTTCAGAAAGCTTTGAATCCTTTTCATATCAAAATGTTATTCGTGGTTTACATTTTCAAACATGTAATCCTCAAGCTAAACTTGTGCGTGCAATAACCGGTCGAATTCTTGATGTTGTGGTCGATTTGCGATATAATTCTACTACTTTTGGAGAGTGGGAGAGTTTCATTCTGTCAGAAGAAAATAAAACTAGTATATTTATCCCTAAGGGTTTCGCACATGGGTTTTGTGTACAATCAATTTCTTCAATTGTATCATATAAATGTATAGGTAATTATCATAAGGGGTCAGATGGAGGAATTATTTGGGATGATAAAGATCTGTCAATTACATGGGGAATAGATAATCCTATAATTTCTGAGCGCGATAAAAATTTAATGTCATATAAAGAGTTTCTTAGTAGATATAAAGCATTAGAATGAAATTGTAATTGGTTATTTGTGATTAATAGTCTGTCATTATTTATTTAGGTTGCCGCCAGAGGCAGAATGGAGAAAATTATGGATATAAATCAAAGTAGAAAACAAACATCAGCTTCAGATATTGATTTAAAAGATATATTCGGAGCTTTATGGAGACAAAAATTTATCATTATAAGTATAGTATTGATAACAACAATTTTGACTGGTCTATATAGTGTATTTATTATTAAACCAATTTATAATTCAAACTTAAATATATTGATTAAAATGCCAGAAACTTATACAACAAAATATGGCGATTATCCTATGCCATTTACAATGAATCAACAATACATAGATTTAATTACCAATAGTGATGTATTAAATAATACAATAAAGGATATGGAAAATGCCGAAAAGGTAACTGTTGAGGACTTAATAAGTAATATTAGCATAAGTTCGAATTCTAGTATTGCTGCTGATGCAGAACAAAATAGTTTTAATGTTCGCGTGTCAGCCAATAGTCCCGAAGAAGCGAAATTATTAGCGCAGTCATTATATAATAATTATGTAGAATTTGTGGAAGTTATGATAACGCAAAGGGCTGTTAATTTTTTTATTAGTGATATTCAAGTAAAGTCGGAAAAATTTACTGAAGATATGAATGCAAAGAAACAATTGTTATCTGAAAATGAGGCGCTTTTGAAAATAACATCTCAGACAATTAATCAGGATGATGCAGTTAATAAGCTACAAAAAGATGTAAATCATAGCAGCTTTGTAGTTATTGAGAACTTAATCAATCCCAATTATATAGAAATTGAAAAGAATATTATTAATTATAAGCAAGAAATTTCTGGTTTAGAAAATTCTTTATCATTAGGTAATGAATATCTTGAGGAACTGAATGCTACGCAGAAAAACATTAATGATTATTATCAAAGTGGCAATCTTACAATATTAGAAGATAACTTTATAAATATTTTTGATAGTTATATAAGCATGCCATCAGAACCTTTGATACCATTATCAAAATCTGGTCCCAATCTTGTGAAAAATGTATTTATCGGGGCTATGTTTGGTTTTGCAATAGCCATACTAGTTGCTTTTCTTAAAGAATATTGGTATAAAAAGGATTAATATGTACCATAGGTCGGTAGAAGCATATTTTTCCAAGATTGGTTTGGTTTTATAATAAGGCACTATCAATAGTGAATTCCGTTAAGCCTAAGATTGTTTTGGTTAATAATTTATAAGTTGAGAAATATAAAGTTAAAGTCAATATTTGTGACTAAGTAAAGTTTAGAGTAAAATAATTTGCGAAATTTATGATATGTTATCAGGATATATGGAGGCAAAATAATGAAAAGAATAGCATTAATCACAGGAATTACAGGTCAAGACGGATCGTTTTTAGCGGAGTTTTTATTAGAAAAAGGATATGAGGTACATGGTGTACTTAGAAGAAGTTCATCATTTAATACTGGACGGATCGAGCATCTTTATATTGACGAACTCATGAAAGATATGAAAAATGATGTTAAAGTCAAATTACACTATGGAGATATGACAGATTCAACTAACTTAATTAGATTAATAAGAGAAATTAAGCCCGATGAAATATATAACTTGGCCGCAATGTCTCATGTGAAAGTTTCTTTTGAAGTACCAGAGTATACAGCCGATACAGATGGTGTTGGAACTCTTAGATTGCTTGAAGCGGTAAGATTTCTTGGCTATGAAAAGAGAACGAAAATATATCAGGCTTCAACATCAGAACTGTTTGGCAAGGTTCAGGAGATACCTCAAAGTGAAACAACACCATTTTATCCCAGAAGCCCGTATGGAGTTGCGAAATTATATGGCTTCTGGATTACCAAAAATTATAGAGAAGCATATGATATGTTTGCTGTAAATGGAATTCTTTTTAATCATGAATCAGAAAGGCGTGGGGAAACGTTCGTCACTAGAAAGATAACTCTTGCTGCTGCCAGGATTAAAAAAGGAACTCAGGATAAATTATATCTAGGAAACCTGTCTTCAAAGCGTGATTGGGGGTATGCAAAAGATTACGTAGAATGCATGTGGTTAATGTTACAGGCAAAAGAGCCGGATGATTTTGTGATAGCAACCGGCGAGATGCATACAGTAAGAGAATTTACAACACTTTCTTTCAAGGAAGCTGGAATAGAGCTTGAATGGAGAGGAGAAGGTGTTACTGAGAAAGGAATTGATAAAGATACGGGTAAAGTGCTTGTTGAAGTTGATCCCAAGTATTTTAGACCAACCGAAGTAGATCAATTGTTAGGAAATCCAACAAAGGCTAAAACGCTGCTTGGCTGGAATCCAACAAAAACAAATTTCGAAGAATTAGTGAAAATAATGGTTAATCATGACATCAAAAAAGTGGAGAGGGAAGAAAGAATACGCAAAGAATTTGATTAGGAAAGGGATTATTATATGATAGAATATAAATTATCAGATGACACTTGGGATTTAAAGGAGTTGGATGCCATTAATCGAGTTATTAGGTCGAACAGGTTTACAATGGGGGAAGAAGTAAAACAATTTGAAAAGAAGTTTGCAAATAAGGTCGGAGCAAAGTATGCAGTAATGTCTAATTCGGGTTCTTCTGCTAATTTACTTGCCATTGCAGCTTTGATATATTCGGGTAAATTATCTGAGCATGATGAAGTGATCGTTCCTTCTGTATCATGGAGTACTACATATTTCCCATTATGTCAGTATAATCTTTTTCTTAAGTTTATTGATATAAATAAAGATACCTTAAATATTGATATAGATCAAATTGAAGCCGCAATAACTAAAAAAACAAAAGCAGTTTTTGCCGTTAATTTATTAGGCAATTCTAATGAATATGATAAATTACTTGCGATTTGCCATAGACACAATCTGATTTTAATTGAAGATAATTGTGAAGCTTTGGGTGGCAAATATAATGATAAGCCATTGGGAACATTTGGATTACTGGGAACTTACTCGACATTTTATTCTCATCATATCTG
Source organism: Bacillota bacterium (assembly GCA_023409535.1). GTDB lineage: Bacteria > Bacillota > Clostridia > Lachnospirales > Lachnospiraceae > Mobilitalea. Next base: position 254,016 of record JAEYGZ010000021.1, on the reverse strand, counting down.
TACTATGGAAGGCGGGGTTACTGTAACAGATGATGAAGAATTATATCATTACTTACTTAGCATTCGTGCACATGGTTGGACGAGAAATCTGCCTGAGAATAGTAAAATATATAAAAAGAATACAGATGAATTTTATGAAAGTTTTAATTTTATTATGCCTGGTTATAATCTTAGACCATTGGAAATGGAAGCGGCTGTTGGAATAGAGCAAATTGATAAATTAGACAGAATTGTAGAACAAAGGGTTAAAAATGCTCAATATTTTAAACAGAAAATCCAAGAAATTAATGGGATCAGAATTCAACAGGAGGTTGGAGTTTCTTCCTGGTTTGGCTTTGCCATGATATTGGAGGAAGATAACATTGGTAAGCGTGATCAATTAGTGAGAATACTGAAGCAAAATCATATTGAAGTAAGACCTATCGTTGCAGGTAATTTTACTAGAAATCAAGCAATTAGATATATGGATTATGCTATTATTGGTGATTTGAAAAATGCAAATGACATCCATGATAATGGATTTTTTATAGGTAACCATAGCAGGGATAACGGTATCTACATTGACTATTTCATTGATATATTGAAGAAGGGACTAGCATAATGAAAAATAATTCTAAAATATTAGTTGCTGGTAGAAATGGGATGGTCGGTTCGGCAATTGAACGAAGGTTATTATATCGGGGATATAACAATATTATCGGGACGAATTCAAGTGAACTTGATTTGAGATGCCAAAGGGCAGTTGATGAATATTTTGATATAGAAGAACCAGAATATGTAATATTAGCGGCAGCAAAGGTTGGGGGGATAATGGCAAACATAAAAGCTCCAGCAGAATTCTTATATGATAATTTAATGATTCAGAGCAATGTAATACATAGTGCATATAAACATAATGTAAAGAAACTTTTATTTCTAGGATCATCATGCATTTATCCAAGATTGGCTCCTCAGCCTATGAAGGAGGAGTATCTTCTTGATGGTAAAGTCGAGCCAACAAATGAAGGGTATGCGATTGCAAAAATCGCAGGCATGAAAATGTGTGAGATGTATAATAAGCAATATAATACGAATTACATAAGTGTCATGCCATGCAATATTTATGGGGTCGGGGATAACTTCCATCCCGAGAAATCTCATGTAGTTGCTGGACTTATCCGAAAATTTTATGAAGCAAAAATAAATCAAAGGTCTATTGTCGAAGTGTGGGGAACAGGTAATGCACGAAGAGAGCTAATGTTTAGTGAAGATCTTGCAGATGCATGCGTGTATTTGTTCGAGAATTATAACGGAAATGAGTTCTTTAACATTGGAACAGGAAGTGATGTATCAATAAAAGAATTAGCTTATCTGATAAGTGAAGTAGTTGGATATGGTGGAAGTATTGTTTTTGATAATTCTAAGCCTGATGGTATGCCTCAAAAACTACTAGATATATCCAAACTGAAGCAGGCGGGATATACAAGTGAAACAAGTTTAAAAGAAGGTGTTAGAAAGACCTTTGAATGGTATCTTAAACATATCGACGAATAGGAGGCAGTATTTCTAATGAATAGATACGGAGTCATTATGGCAGGAGGCGGAGGTACCAGATTCTGGCCATTAAGTAGACAGAATACACCAAAACAACTATTGAATCTAAGCGGTAATGGCTTAATGATTAATGAAACAATTGATCGTATTACGAAAGTAATTAATAATGAAAACATATTTATTGTAACAAACGAAAAGCAAGCGGAAAAGATGATAACTTCAGTGCAAGATCGGATCATAGCGGAACATATCTTACGAGAACCTTGTGCACGAAATACAGCAGCATGTATCGGATATGCTGCTATTAAGGTACTTAAGAAGTATGGGGATGGAATTATGTGTATATTCCCTTCTGATCATTATATAAAAGATACACAAGAATTTCATAAAGTATTGACAGATGCCATCGAGGTCGCGGAACAAAGCAACAAACTTATTACCATAGGAATCAGGCCAACATTTCCATCTACAGGTTATGGCTATATTAAATATTCTGATCAATGTGGTATGAAAGCGCATGTGGTTCAAGAATTTATTGAAAAGCCGAAATTTGAAATGGCTAAGCATTTTGTCGAATCTGGAGAATATGCATGGAATAGCGGTATCTTTATATGGAAAGCATCAATAATAATTGAGAATTTCAAGAGATTTTTACCTAAAGTATATCAGCATCTATTAGTAATGTCTAATGCGATGGAAACCCCAGAGGAATATAATATAATTCAAAGCATATATAATAGCATTCCAAGTGTATCGATTGATTATGGAATAATGGAACGATCTGATGATGTCGCTGTGATATTGGGCGAATTTGGATGGAATGATGTAGGAAGTTGGGACATGCTAGGAATATTGTATAATGTAGATGATAGTGGTAACGTAATTAAAGGAGAACAAGTAAATATAAATACCAGAAACTGCATTTTATATGCTGAAAATCGCCTAATTGCAACTTTGGGAATTGAAAATCTTATTATTGTTGAAACTGAGGATGCAATACTTGTATGCAATAAAGATCAGGCTCAAGATGTTAAGATAATAGTAGATCAATTAAGAAAACGAGGAATGGAACACTATTTGTAGTTTATGATGGATAAAAGATGTTAATGTATTGTTAGGATTCTTTATATTTTATTGACAGGTGTTTTATATAAAGAGTAAAAATGCTTTCAGGCACATCTTAAAAAATTGTTGTTTTTCAATACAAATATTTATTTAGTGTCTGCTGAGCAGATATAAAGTCATTGATTTTACTGACTTTTGCGATGTTTTATGGTAAAATATAAGCAAGAAATTTAAAGAATTCGATATCTTTTTTTGCAGTTATTAATGAATATTTTACCGTGAAGAGGGGTAAAAGTCGTGTATAAAACTACTGATAATTCATAAAGTAATTTTCTGAGTTTCAACTAACCGTTAGGGCTTCATATGGATCCTAACAATAGATGGATCAAAATGGCGGCATCTAATTCCGTGGGAGCAGTTCGAGCGCAAGTATGCGAGGCTGTTCAAAGGTAAAAACGGAAATGTGGCTAAGCCACTCCGTCTGGCCATTGGTTCTCTGATTATACAGACAAAATATCAGTATTCTTACAGAGAGTTGGTAGAATAATTAACAGAAAACCCGTATTATCAGTACTTTACCTGTCTTCTCTAATATCAGGAAAAACCACCGATTGATGCAAGCACACTGGTTCTGTTTCGCAAACGTCTGAAGTCGGACGTCATCATGGAGGCAAATGAATATATATTGTCAGCCATGAAAGAGGAGGGTCCTAGATCAGAAAGTAAAAGTTGGGAATAAAAAGTCATTAAATTTTCCTCCGCATAATGGTATTTTATTGGTTTGGTCACTTATATTATATCATTTTGCGAAGAGAAAAATAATATAAAGATCAGCGTAAACCCAGTAAAATCAATGGGTTACGGCGTTTCGCAAACGCCTATATTATATATAAATTATAGGAGAATACTTATGAAGGGTATCATTCTCGCCGGAGGTTCCGGCACACGCCTATATCCGTTAACAATGGTAATATCCAAGCAGCTATTACCTGTTTATGATAAACCGATGATCTATTATCCACTTTCCACGTTAATGTTAGCTGGGATTAAGGATATTCTAATTATCTCGACACCGCATGATTTACCGAATTTTAAAAAACTTCTTGGAGACGGTTCTAGTTATGGCTTTAAACTATCTTACGCAGAACAGTCTTCTCCGGATGGACTAGCACAAGCTTTCTTAATTGGTGAAGAGTTTATCAGCGGTGATTCCTGTGCCATGGTCCTCGGAGATAATATCTTCTATGGAAGCGGCTTGACCAAGCATTTGAAGGAAGCGGCAAGTAAAAAGAACGGTGCCACCGTATTCGGATATTATGTTGAGGACCCCGAGCGTTTCGGTATTGTTGAGTTTGATGCCGGCGGTAAAGCGATTTCTATTGAAGAGAAACCTGAGCATCCGAGGTCTAATTATTGTGTTACCGGTCTATACTTTTATGATAACAGGGTATGTGAGTTGGCAAAGAAAGTGAAGCCCTCAAAGAGAGGAGAACTAGAAATCACGGACCTAAACCGCATGTATCTGGAGGAAGGCAGCTTAAATGTTGTAACACTCGGCAGAGGTTATGCCTGGCTTGATACCGGTACAATGGATGCTTTAAGTGATGCTTCGGAATTTGTTCGTGTTATTGAAACCCGTCAGGGAATCCAGATTGCAGCCATTGAAGAGATTGCATATATTAATGGTTGGATAACCAAGGATAAGCTTGTTAAAGCAGCAGAACACTATGGTAAGTCTATTTATGGTCAACATCTTAGAAAAGTTGCAGAGGGTAAGATTCTATATTAAAATTAATAAAAACTAGTTGATTATAAAGCATTAAAATCATATAAAATATGTAAACTATGAAGATTATATACATTACGGGAGCATATAGGCTATGAATATTATTCACACCGACTTAAAAGATGTATACATATTGGAGCCCAAGATCTTCGGTGATCACCGAGGCTGGTTTTTAGAGAGCTGGTCACAAAGAACGATGGAAGAGAACGGACTTTTCTATCATTTTGTGCAGGACAATCATTCCTATAATGCTGCAAAGGGAACCCTTCGCGGTTTGCATTTTCAAAAAGGTGACGCCGCACAGACAAAACTGGTGCGATGCATCAGAGGAGCATTGTTAGATGTGGCAGTAGATGTAAGAGTTGGTTCTCCAACCTATAAAAAATGGGTTGCAGTAGAGCTTACGGCAGAGAATTTCCGTCAATTGCTGGTTCCCAGAGGCTTTCTGCATGGATATCTTACTTTGACGGATGACGTGGAATTTTTATATAAGGTGGACAATCTGTATAACAAGGAAGCGGACCGTTCCATACTCTGGAACGACCCTGAGCTTGGCGTCGACTGGGGCATTCAGAATCCGATTTTATCAGAGAAGGATGTGAAGGCCCCATTATACAAAAATAGTGATATTGATTTTATCTATGGAAAGATATAAAATGGTAAAAAATATATTATGAAAATAATATATAATAGTAAATACTGATAAATATATATTGTTAAGTATAATTTGTCATGGTAACTTGTCGGAGGCAACCCTATGAAGAAGATATTATTTATATTCAATCCCGCTGCCGGTAGAGGCAAAGTGAAGAGCAAATTATTTGATATTGTTGACACCTTTGTAAAGCATGGATATAAGGTAGAGGTATATCCCACACAGCGCAAGGGTGACGCGACCACGGTCCTTATGAATGATCAGGAGCATTATGACCTTTTATTGTGTGCGGGTGGGGATGGAACATTAAATGAGATTGTCTGCGGCATGCTTCAGTCCGGGAGATCCGTTCCCATCGGATTAATTCCTGCCGGTTCTATGAATGACGTAGGGCATAGCTTTAAGATCAGTCGTGACATTATGCAGGCGGTAAAATCTGTTCTGACCGGCCGCCCTTTCCAGATGGATATCGGTAAGCTGAATGATAAATATTTTATCTATGTAGCTGCTTTTGGAGCATTTACCGACATTTCATACACCACCTCCCAGAAGAATAAAAACATCATCGGTAATCTGGCCTACTACCTGGAGGGAATTAAGAAGCTGTCTGAACTGAAGCCAAAGCATGTCCGGGTGCAATACGATGATAAGGTGATCGAAGAGGACCTGCTGGTGGGCCTGATTACCAACTCTCTGTATATTGGGGGTTTTAAGAATTTAAATTCTGACAGGACCAGCTTAAATGATGGTCTGCTTGAGCTTCTGTTGATTAAGATGCCCAAGAACCTGGTTGATCTGCAGATGATTGTCAGTTCCTTGATAAATTATAAAATCAATGAGAATTATATGTATTATATTCAAACGCCTAAGCTGACCTTGACCTCGGAGAAGCTTGAGTGGACCCTGGATGGGGAATTCGGTGGAATCCATGATAAGGTGGAGATAGAGAATTATAATAAAGCAATTCGAATTATCAGTAATTCCTTCCGGGATAAGATTGAACAGAAGAGTGGAGAAAGTCAGGTATAGGAGCATGAGTATACGCATAAGATCCAATCCGGAGATGCTTCAAAAAGTGAAGTCGGCAATGTTATGTATTCAGCGCTTTCAGTGGGAGCAGGGCTGTGCGGCTCAGACTATTCTGGAACTGGAGGGCTTAACAGATGAGGTTATCCGTCTGTGTGAGGCAGCGGTGATGCGCAATGCAGAGGATGGTCGTGTTGGGATAATGATTACGAATGAAGCGGTAACTGACCCTGCTGCCATCGGAGAAGCCCTGATTGAAGTTGCGAAATGCACAAACTCAGAGCATCTGACTGAGGCAGCCCGCAAGCTTTACGAATATTTAAAAATGAAAGCTCCCAGAACGGAGGATGGAGTCCTTCATCACTTTGACGGGGAGTGGGGGAAGGAACAGATCTGGGTGGATGCTTATTATATGGCACCTCCTTTTTTATGTAAATATGGTGATGTGGCAGAAGCTATGAAGCAAATTAAGAGCTTCCGCAAATATTTATATGATAATGATAAGAAGTTACTTTCCCATATTTGGCATGACGGGAAGAAGGAATTTGGCAGGGCGGATCACTGGGGTGTCGGGAATGGCTGGGCACTGTCGGGTCTTACCCGGGTGATCGGTATGCTTGGATCGGAGCATCAGGAGGAGAAAGCGTATCTTGTCACCTATGTGAAGGATTTGTTAGATGGCTGCCTTAAATTTCAGCGGGAGGATGGTTTATTCCATGATGTCCTTGACAACCCGGACTCCTTTGTTGAGACGAATGTTGGGCAGATGGCCGCTTATTCTATTTATCGCGGAGTGAAGGCGGGGTATCTGGAGCATTTCTATCTGGAATTTGCGGATAAGGCCCGGGCAGCCGCATATAATAAGGTGGACGCGTATGGTTTTGTAAGAGGAGTCTGTGGAATGCCGCAGTTTAATTCCTCGGGGGTTGCAGCAGAGGGGCAAGCTTTTTTTCTTCTTATGGAGGCCGCGGCCAGGGATTTGTATGAAAATTAAAATTTTAAGATGATAGATTCAGCTGAAATAGCTATTTGGGGTAAGAGAAGGAAGCAGAGGGGAAACCATGGAATTAAAAAACTTAAAGCAGCTCAGCATAATAATTCAGGATGAGGTTAACCGTGGTGAGATCAGCGGTGCGGCAATTCGCGTGCTTCAGAATAATGAAATTATCTATCAGGATGAGGTGGGACTGGCAGATATTGAGAAGAATATCAATATCGCAAAGGATACGATTTACCGTCTTTTCTCGCAATCAAAGCCGGTAACAGCAGTTGCTGCCATGATCTTATATGAGCGTGGCCTATTAAATCTGATGGCCCCGGTGTCTGATTATCTGGAAGGCTTTCAAAATCAGCAAATATGGACGGAGAAAGGTCTCGTTCCTGTAACAAATCCTGTAACTGTGAAGGATTTATTGAATATGACTTCAGGTATTGTGTATCCGGATGAAAGCTTTGAGGTCGGCAGGAAAATGCAGGCTTTATTTGCAGATGTGGAAAGATCATATCATGAGGGCAAGCAGGTGAGTACCGTTGATTTTGCCAATCGGATCGGACAGGTTCCATTGGAATTTGAACCTGGAGATCATTGGAGATATGGGGCGTCCGCAGATATTCTGGGAGCGGTGATAGAAGTGGTTTCCGGCCGCAGCTTTGGAATATTTCTGAAGGAAGAGATATTTGCCCCCCTTGGTATGGTGGATACCGGCTTTTATGTACCTCTGGAGAAGCTGCACCGTTTTGCTCAGGTTTATGAGTATAAAAATAATTTGAAGAAGCTTGTTCCATTCACAGGTGATATGCTTGCCATCTTTGATTACCGGACACCCCCTGGGTTTGAATCCGGTGGTGCAGGCCTGGTGTCTACGGTGGAGGATTACACACGGTTTGCATTGATGCTGGCCAATGGCGGAAGCTATCATGGGGTTCGCATTCTTGGCCGTAAGACAATATCCTATCTCTCGAAGTCTCAACTGACACTGTCTCAGGCTGTGACCTTTGATTGGGATCCGTTAAGAGGATATGGTTACGGCAATCTTATGAGAAGTATGGTTAACCTGGCAGCAGCCGGGAGCAATGGCTCTGTCGGAGAATTTGGCTGGGATGGTTGGACCGGTAATTATTTTATGGTGGATCCGGAAGAGAAGCTGGTTATGCTTTACATGATACAGCGCGCCGGCGGAACAAACCCTACCATGTTTCGTAAGCTCCGGTCGATTATTTACGGAGCAATATAAATCTGGTTTTCTTGATTATTATTCAATACCTCAGGTCAATATCCTGTTACAAGAGGAGATCTGAGGTATTTTTATGCCTGTTAATGTAAATATATACCTGAACTTAAGGGTTGCATAATCTAATTTCGTATGGTAATATGGTAAAGTGATAATTGATAAAAGCGGTTTAAATATAGTAGAAAGTATTGAAATCTAATAAAAAAGTATAGAAGAAAAAGCATAAAACAATAAGTATAAAAAAAGCTTAAAAGAAAAAACAAAAAGCATGAAACAAAAAGCTTAAAACAAAAGCATTAAAAGCATGAAAAGGAAAAGTCTTAAAGGAGATATTATGAAATGAAGAAGAAATTAGTAAGTTTGATTATATTCGGGATCCTCACTTTCAGCCTTACTGCCTGCGGAACCAAGGAGGAGCCGGCTGGGACGGAGGCTGGCAGCGGTTCCGGGATCGCAGATGATGCAGATGCAGATGGTGCCGGTGATGATACTTCCCTGCAATACATACAGGATAACGGTAAATTAATCCTGGGTCTTGATGATTCTTTCCCGCCCATGGGATTTCGGGATGATAATAATGAGATTGCAGGCTTTGATATTGATCTGGCCAATGCCGTATGTGAGAAGCTTGGTGTGGAACTGGTACTTCAGCCCATTGACTGGACAGCCAAGGAGCAGGAGCTGGCAACCAAGAATATTGATTGTATCTGGAACGGGTTTTCCGTAACTCCGGAGCGCCAGGCTAACCTGGAGATGTCTCAAACCTATTTACTGAATAACATTTCCCTGGTGGTAACCGGTGACAGCAGAGTCACATCCATGGCCGATATGGCAGGAAAGAAGTTGGCAATCCAGGGCGGTTCCTCAGCTGAAGAGGCATTGAATGCAGAGGACAATAAAGCGTTCCGTGAGTCCGTCGGGCAGATTAATCCCTTTGAGAAATACGATATGGCGTTGATGGATCTTGAGACTGGCAATTCTGACGCAGTATTAATGGATACGGTTATGGCCAATTATATGATTACGGAGCTTGGCAAGGATTATAAGGTGTTAAGTGAGACCCTTCTGGCAGATGAGTATGCAATCGGTTTTCGAAAGGGTGAGGCAGCACTTCGGGATGCGGTTAATAAAGCTCTTAGTGATTTGAAAGCAGAAGGTAAGGTTGCCGAGATTTCTGAAAAATGGTTTGGTGCCGATATTACTACTATTGAATAGATCTCCTCACAAAATGATAGAAAGAATCCCAGGTTGAATGACTTGGGATTCTTTCTGTTTTTTCTTATTTACAGAACAAATTTGACATATAATTCCGGTCAGATTATAATTTAATAAAGGGGGGTGAAGTATGCCAGAGAATGAAGAGCTTGGGTTTTCAAGGCCGGATTCAGAATATGAAAGTGCGCAGGTAATTGGTACTGTCTCACCGATACCCAAAGAGGCTAAGGAAGAAAAATTTCAAAGTCTCTCAGATTATATGTACCAGGGACTTAATCAGAATTTGCCGGACCAGGAGGAAGCAACAGCACAGGAAAGGCCGCACAGGATATTCCGCCCTTCCTACCTGGGTATAGCAGCGGGAGTGATTATGGTGGTCTGCTTATACCTGTTCCTTGGGAATAGTAAAATAGCTGCGGAGTATAGCCATATCGCAAAGGATGCGATTGAGGTGTTTTCCGATGACAGCAAACAGAAAACCTATGTATTTGATTCAGAAGGAAATATGGTTGCCAAGCTGGATCGTTCCATGCGAGTCAAAAGCTACAGCAGGGACCATACCTCAGCACTGCTGTTTGATCCTATGATTTCCTATGAGGCCTATGTGAATAAGAATATGGTGAGTGACTTTGATTCCGTAGTCCCCAACAGCAGTTTATCGGAGGATGGGAAATATGTTCTCTTTACAAGACGCGGCGGATTAAACAAGAGTTATTTGTATTTGTATGATGTGGCAAAAAAGAAAGAAACCCTGATTGATAATCGGGAAGATATGAATTTTGATATGCTTAATGTATCATCCGGGGCGAAGATGATATCCTATATTACCTACAAGATTGATAATACCGGGAGCATGGTTATGGAAAATAACTTACCGACCTTTCGATCCTATATTATCAGGGAAGGCGGTGTGCCGGTTCTTTACGATGATCAAAGAATAATTTTGATGATCTCTCAGGATGGGAATAGCATTTACTACATAGAGTATGCTGAGGATAATGCATTAAATCTATATGTTGAAAGAGATGGAAGGAGTACACTGTTATCAAAGCAGGTATCACTTCCCATCTATACGAATAAAGATCTTTCGGAAATTATGTATCTGGACAGTGGCAGTTATTACATAAGTGTGAAGGGCGGAAAGCCCGGCAGGCTTAGAACGAACAATATTACTTCCTTCATCACACCGTCAAACGAAATAAACTGGCAGAGATCAGTAATAATTAATTATGGATTTGATTCCTTCCGAAATAAGATGTTTTATGATTCCGCCTCCTATGTTCATATCATTGACGAGAATTGGGCGGATACCTACTTGGCTTCAGCGTCTGACGGGAGGAAGGTTGTACTTTCCCGTGACGGCCGCAGTTTGCTCTATCAAAGTATCGAGAATGATTTGATTCAAATGACAGACCTCAAAGGTTCCCGCCAAAGTACTGTTCTGACAGATCATATTCAGCTATTCAGAGCATCCGAGGATCTGTCCCGGATATATTTTGTGAAGTATGGGCAGCTGTACTATCGTGCAAAGAACGGAGAAGAGCATCTCATAAGTGAGAATGTATCCAACATGGCGCTGAACCAAAAGGGAGATACCTTGTTCTTTCTGAAGGATTATGAGAATAATACAGGTACGCTGTATTATACAATCAATGGTTCCGAACCGGTGGCAGTAGAGACCGGAGAGGCTGTCAAAGGTCTTAAAGAGTGGAACTTTGGGGTAATTTATCAGAAAGAGGTTAACGGAGCGGATGCCGTCTTCTATAATACCCAGGGAACGGATTTTACTTTCATTATGGATGGAGTTGATTTCCTGAGCGCAGTGAATGAATGATGTAATAGAATTGATAAATCTTTATAAGGATATATAAAAACACCTCCTTTGTTGGCCGATGAACGGACTCAAGGGAGGTATTTTTATTGTGAAATATACCATATTATAACTTGGTTGATAAAAATTCGGCAAACAGGGGATTTTTCATGACACGAAACAATTTAGATAAATTGTTGTATAAGAGACTTCGACAATAATATACCATTTCTGACATTATTATGCAAGCATTTTCTCCTAAAATTGGACAAGGGAATACAATTCATCCTTTTGATCCTGATTTACTCCGATGTAACGGAGCGTGATTCCCTGGGAGCTGTGGTTGAAGGTATCCATGATTAACCCTATATTATACTTTGACATATTATAGGTCCAATAACCCCAGGTTTTTCGCAGGCTATGGGTTCCAAAGTTCTCGATTCCGATCAGGTCGGCCGCCTCCTTCAGAACACGGTATGCTTGTATTCGCCCGATATGCTCACCTTTTTTACTGGGAAATAAGTATTCCTCATATTGTAAATGGCTTTCTTTAACATAAGATACAATTACCTTCCGCAGGGCATTATTTAGCTTAATCTTTTTTTCCTTATTGGTTTTTTTCTCTTTGATCACCAGATACTCCCGAAAGGTTCCGTCATTATTCAATATCTGATTCAATTTAAGGGGCAGAATATCACTGATTCGTAACCCGGTGTTCAATCCGAATTTGTAAATCAACCCATATTTTGTGTCTTTTCCGGATAGAAACTGATACATTAGTCCTATTTTTGCTTTATCTCTGATTGGTTCCACTGTCATAAGATTACCTCCATCTATGTAACAATTTATACATATATCTTATGAAATGTTACATGCATTTGCAAGTTATTTTTATATAATTTATTTTTATTTTTTTTGAAATACGGTAGAATACGCAATTCTAGTGTTGGCTATAATGTAACAATTTATCTAAATTGTTACATTATTGTTTTACATGAATTTACATAAAGTAATAAGGTGTACTGCAATCTTGATGTTGCAAAATAAAAACTAAGGGTGATCTGAATGTCTAACTTTGAACTTGAGCCAATGCTTGATCTATTTGTCTTTGAAACCATGCAGTTATCGGAACAGTTGGAACAGATTATTATCAACTGTGAGAGTACAGGCAGTTATTCTTCCGGTGCAATCGGTGAAGTCTTCCGCATTATGCATACCATTAAGGGATCTTCGGCTATGATGCAGTTCCATGAAGTGTCTTCTCTGGCACATGCCGTTGAGGATATGTTCCAGCTTCTCAGGGAAGATAATTCTGTTATTATCGATTATTCCAAGCTGTCGGATGTGCTTCTGGAAGGAATTGATTTTATCAGAATTGAAATGCAGAAAATTAAAAACGGTGATCTTCCGGATGGCCAGTCAGGTACCCTTGTAAATAAACTTAAGGTATTCCTTGCCCATTCACAGGAGGAAGATCAGCAAGCGGAAGCTTATGACCGGCATTACAAGGCGGTGGTGTATTTTGATCCGGACTGTAAGATGGAGAATGTGCGGGCCTTCAATATCATACATAATTTGAAGAATATTGCCCACAGCATAAGCTATCTCCCTGAGAATATCCTGGAGGAGGACAGTATACAGACGATTCAAAAAGAGGGTTTTCAGCTGTGGTTCGCTGCAGACAGCTCTTATGAGAAGATGAATGAGTTCTTTTCCAAGACGATTTTTCTGAATGATCTGGAGCTTGTGGAGCTTAAGCAGGAACAGGTTGCCCAATCCTCTGAAGAAAAAGGCGGGGTAATGGACGAGGCGGAGCTGAAAGCGAAGGAGATACCTGAGGCTGTGTCCCACCAGAGCATTATCAGCGTAAACGTATCAAAGCTGGATAAGTTAATGGATTTGGTGGGAGAGCTGGTAGTTTCCGAAGCCATGCTTACCCGAAGTACGAAGCTGGAGGATCTGGCTTCGGATTTCTATGCAAAAGCGGCAAGGCAGCACCGCAAAATTATCCATGAGCTTCAGGATGTTGCCATGTCAATCCGAATGGTACCTATTTCGGCAACGCTTCAGAAGATGAACCGGATTGTCCGGGATATGTCCAGAAAGCTGTCCAAGAAGGTAAGGCTTGAGATTGTAGGAGAGGAGACGGAGGTAGATAAGAACATTATCGAAAGAATCTCAGATCCATTGATGCATATGATCCGGAATGCCATTGACCATGGCATCGAGCCGGCGCAGGAGAGGCTTGCCAAGGGAAAGCCGGAGCTGGCTGTGATCACACTGGAGGCAAGAAATTCCGGAGGAGATGTATTGATTTCGGTCAGGGATGACGGAAAGGGATTGGACCGGGACAGAATACTGGCCAAGGCGAGGGAAGTTGGATTGATCAGCCGTCCTGATAACGAAATCTCTGATAAAGAGGTATACTCCTGTATCTTCCTGCCAGGCTTTTCAACGAACCAGACAGTAACGGAGTTCTCCGGCCGGGGTGTCGGCATGGATGTGGTCACAAAGAATATCGGGGCAATCGGAGGTACGGTAACGGTAGACAGTGTCCGTGATAAGGGAACCGTAATCACGATGAAGCTCCCGCTGACACTGGCGATCATTGAAGGTATGATCATCCGTGTGGGGAATGCACGGTATACCATCCCGATCATTAACATCAGAGAGGCCTTTAAAGCAAAGGAGGAGGATGTATTTACCAACCCGGAAGGAATTGAAATGCTCCTGTCACGGAATGCGTGTCATCCGATTATCAGGCTGCACCAGCTGTACAAGGTGGAAACATCGGTTACCGACATATCGGAAGGAATGATTCTAATGGTGGAGGATGAGGACAAAACGCTCTGTATCTTTGCAGACGGCCTGATCGGTCAGCAGCAGGTCGTTGTGAAATCCCTGCCTGAATACATAAAGGGCTTCAGGAAAGCGAAGGGGGTGTCCGGCTGTACATTGTTAAGTGACGGAGGCATCAGTCTGATCTTAGACGTTGCAGACTTGCAGAATACGTAAAAGGAAAGGAGATGAAATTATGAATGAGTTATTGGACGGCATAATAGAGGAGGAGGATACGCAGCGCGGCAAATATCTGACTTTCCTTCTGGGCAGGGAGACCTATGGTCTGGAAATTCGTTATGTCACGGAAATCGTCGGTATACAGACCATCACCGAGATACCGGAACTTCCGGAATACATCAAGGGTATCATCAACCTGAGGGGAAATATTATTCCGGTGATGGATGTCAGGCTTCGTTTTAAAAAGGAATCAAAGGAGTATAATGACAGAACCTCTGTCATCGTAATTGATATTATGAATACACCTATCGGTCTGATCGTGGACAGTGTGGCCGAGGTTCTTAACATTCCGGAGGAAGCGATCGTAGAGCCTCCCAAAATGAATAAAGAGGTGAATAACAGATTTATTAAGAATATCGGTAAGGTTGGCAATGATGTAAAGCTGCTATTAAATTGTGAACAGCTGCTTGCGGAAAAGGAACTGGATGAAATAAACGAAGCGATATAAGAACAGAAGATAAAGGAGACAAAATCATGCGTATGTATAAGAATCTAAAGATAGCGGCAAAACTGATCATCGGATTTATTATTGTAGCCGTCATTGCAGGTGTCGTGGGAGTTGTGGGTATTATTAATATACAGAAAATTAATGCATTGGATACGGATATGTACGAAAGACATACCAGTACAATGCCTGATTTGGCAAATATCGCAAGGACATACCTGAGAGAGCGGGTCAGTATGCGTGACCTCTATCTGGAGGAGGATGCCGGAGAAAGACAGACCATCATTGATTCCTTTGCGGCATCGGACGAACAGATAGAGATCAGTAAGGCTAATTTTCAAAAGGGCATCAGAACAGAGGATATGCAATCGTTATTTGATGAATTATGCAGAAACCTGGATGAGTTTACACCATTTCGAGACAGTATCGTTGATCTGATACAGGCGGGCCAGACGGAGGAAGCCTTTGATTTAATGATGGGCAGCAAAGGACAGGAAATTGCGGATAACATGCAAAAGGCAACAGATAGTCTGATGGAGTTAAAAACCTTGCGTGCCAAGGAGGCATCCGATTCCAACACCGCGGCAGCGATGACGGCAACAGTGACGATGATTATTGTTGTTGCAGGCGGTGTATTCATTGCCATCCTTCTTGGTGTATTTATTTCAAGAATGATCAGCAAACCGGTGAACAAGATGGTACTGGCTGCCGACCGGCTTGCCCTGGGCGACGTCAATGTTAATGTTACCGCGGATACGGAGGATGAGATAGGACGGTTGGCAGAAGCCTTTGCAGGTATGGTGGAGAATATCAAGAAGCAGGCATTGACCACGGAAAGGATTGCTGCCGGAGATCTGACGGTTATGGTAGAGGTACGTTCGGAGAATGACCTCCTTGGCAAGAAATTAGCCGAGATGGTGGAAAAGAACAATGAGATCATGACCAATATCAACAATGCATCAGAGCAGGTAGCCGCAGGCTCCCAGCAAGTGTCGGATTCCAGCATTGCCCTTTCCCAGGGAGCTACGGAACAGGCAAGTACTGTCGAAGAGCTGTCGGCATCCATAGAGGAGATTTCTTCCCAGACAAAGCTGAATGCCCAGAACGCCGACCAGGCGAACAAGCTGGCAGAGCTGTCCAAAACAAATGCGATGCAGGGAAATTCACAGATGAAAGAGATGCTTACGGCCATGGAGGATATCAATGAGTCCTCAAGCAATATCTATAAGATTATCAAGGTGATCGATGATATCGCTTTCCAAACCAATATTCTTGCACTCAATGCAGCGGTGGAAGCGGCAAGAGCCGGTCAGCACGGAAAGGGCTTTGCCGTGGTTGCAGAGGAAGTCAGAACCCTGGCTGCACGTTCTGCCAGCGCTGCCAAGGAAACCGCGGAAATGATCGAAGGCTCCATAAAAAAGGTCGATGGAGGCACAAAGATTGCAAGGGATACAGCAGAAGCTTTGAATGATATTGTGAAAAGCATCGATCAGGTAGCGGTATTAGTCAATGATATCGCTCTTGCGTCCAATGAGCAGGCAGCAGGCATCAGCCAGATCAATCAGGCGATCCTGCAGGTATCACAGGTGGTACAAAGCAATTCGGCTACCTCCGAAGAAAGTGCGGCTGCCAGTGAGGAGCTTTCAAGCCAGGCTGCAATGCTGAAGGAAATGGTTGCAAAGTTCAGGCTGAGAAAATTAGGTGATAATTATGGAAGATACGATACCATGAGCCAGGAAGTTTTGAAAATGCTCGACAATCTTTCCTCAAAAAGTAAAAGCGATTTTAATCAGCGGGAGGAAGAGACTGAAAAAGGGAATTGGGACGGCAAGGGGGCAGAAAAAAAGATTGCATTGAGCGACAGGGAATTCGGTAAATATTAATGAAGGTCAGCTGGAATGAAATATGCAGTATTGGAGCTTCCATTACCCATTTATACCAGCCGATCTGCAATATTACGAATAACACTGTGATAGGTCATGAAGCATTGCTGCGGGATGCGGTGCGGCAGCGATCCCCCGCCGATATCTTCCTGTGCGCCGAAGCCCAGGGCATCCGAGATATCCTGGATTTGATCTCTGTCAGGAATGCCGTCACCCGCTATATGGAGCAAGTGCAGCTGTTGAGGCCTCTGTTTGTTAATGTCTACCCTGCCACCCTGTTGGAAGCGGATTTTATATCCCAGTGGGAGCGTAACATTCCCGGTACTGTACCGATTGTCCTGGAACTGCTGGAGAACGAGCCTATACAGGATTGGACAGGGCTGAAAGAAATCATCGCAGAGCTTCGCAGAAGGGGTGTTAAATTGGCAATTGATGATCTAGGCAACGGATACAGCTTTTTTCAGCAATGGATTGAACTGCATCCCGATTATATTAAAGTGGATCGGTATTATGCCCGGAAGCTGTCGGAATGCATCCAAAAGCAAAGGGTAATAAAAAGCCTTTTGAACCTGTTTTCCGGCAGTACGGAATTAATACTGGAGGGGATTGAGACAAAGGATGACCTGGATATGGCCAGATTTTTAGGAATTACCCTTGCACAGGGCTTTCTCCTGGGAGTACCGGGCTCCGTCAACTCACTCGATTAATAAAACCTGAAATGAAACATGCTTAAAATGACCCAGTCGGAGATAATATGCCGCCTGGGTCATTGGATTCAAATTGTTATTGAAATGACCTCACCGCTATGGTAATATGGTAAAGTGTTAGCAGGGGAAAGAGTGCTTGCTGCAGAATTAAGATCTTATCGGAGGATTTATGACAATTGACAATGTACCCTTGGATCTGTTGATTCCCAATATGCTGGCGGCTACGGGAACAACGGTGAATATATTCTTTCTTACCTTGATTTTTTCTATCCCTCTTGGCTTTCTGGTGGCCTTTGCCAGAAAAAGCCGCTTCGTACTGATTAGTTTTCCGACCAGAATCTATCAGCTGATTTTTCGCGGGACACCGCTGATGATACAGTTGATTTTCTTTATGTACGGGCCATATTACATATTCGGCTATAATTATGAGAATCGTATGACTGCATGTATTCTGGCATTTACCATCAATTATGCGGCTTATTTTGGTGAGATTTTTCGAGGGGGCATTGCTGCGATTCCCAAGGGACAGTACGAAGCGGCCAAGGTACTGGGCTATACGAAGCTGCAGACCTTCTTTCATATCATCCTTTTGCAGGTGGTGAAGCATGTGGTTCCGGCCACGGGAAATGAATTGATGACCCTGGTTAAGGATACCTCACTGGCGCAAGTGATCGCTGTGGTTGAGCTGTTCCGGGTTGCGTCGACCACAGGTTCTAAATATGCTTCTACGATACCGATTATTATAGCGGCGCTATTCTATCTCATTATGAATACAGTGGTTGAACTTTCCTTTAAATTCATAGAGAAGAAGCTGGATTACTATCACAGTTGACGGAGGAAGAGATCATGCTTGTGAAGGCGGATAAGATATATAAGAGGTTTGAACAAACAGAAGTATTAAAGGGTATCTCCCTTGAAGTCAGGGAAGGGGAGGTCGTGGCGATTATTGGGCCTTCAGGCTCCGGGAAGTCCACCCTGCTTCGTTGTCTGACTCAGTTAGAGCGGGTGGATGGCGGCCGCATCGAGATCTGCGGAAAGCAAATGGTGGATACGGCCTCAGGCCGCGGGTATGCGGATGTAAAGACGCTGCACGAGATTATTCTCCAGGTGGGGCTGGTATTTCAGAATTTTAACCTGTTTCCGCACTATAGTGTGCTTTGTAATATCATGGATCCTCAGAGGAAGGTGTTGGGAACGGGGAAGGCAGAAGCCAGGGTGAAGGCTTTGGAGCTGCTGGATAAGATGAATCTGAAGGACAAGGCGGCAGCATATCCCGGGGAATTATCCGGCGGGCAGCAGCAGCGCATCGCAATTGCAAGAGCGCTTGCACTGGAGCCCCGTATTCTATTCTTTGATGAGCCCACTTCCGCACTGGATCCGGAGCTGACAGGGGAGATCCTTAAGGTGATCCGGGCACTGGCACAGGAGAAGATGACCATGGTAATCGTAACCCATGAGATGTCCTTTGCCAGGGATGTGGCGGATCGGGTGATCTTTATGGACGAAGGGGCCATTGTGGAGGAAGGTACTCCTGAGAAAGTATTTGGAAGCACAAGCAATCGAAGAACCAGGGAGTTTCTGCAGCGGTTTAATCACATATAAGCAGTAAGGACCGCTCCGCGAAAATTTTACAAGAATATAAATAACAATTAACGCACAGTTAAAGCTATTTCCTCCTCTTCACAGTACAATTAGTATAGAGACAATTGTATGAGTTGAAGGAGGAATAGTATGAAGGTTGCATTATTTGCAGATACCTATCTGCCTCAGATCAATGGTGTCACAAACACCTTAAGCAAGCTTGTCAGGTATTACGAGGAGAAGGGCATCGAATATAAGATGTTTGTCCCGAAGTACGATACCGATGTTCCTGACCATAACACAGAACGTTTTTACAGCATCAAGTTTTTATTTTATCCTGAATCCAGAATCACCTTTCCGAATGCCCATCGGATCAATTCTATACTTTCCGGGTTTCAACCTGATATTATCCACGTTATGAATGAATTTAACCTGGGTATTGCCGGAATGAACTATGGAAGAAAGCATGGTATTCCTACCATATCAACCTACACAACGAATTTTTCCCAATATACGGATTACTATAAAATAAATCTTTTGAAGGAGCCCATCTGGTCCTATATGAAATGGTTCCATACCCAGAATGATCTTACTCTGTGTCCGTCAACCGCAGCCAGAGAGCTTCTTTACAGCCAGGGAATACGAAATACGAAGATATTCTCCAGAGGCATAGATTCCGGTCAATTTCAGCCGGAACACCGCAGCGGGCAGCTGCGCCGGGACTTAGGGATTGCCGATAAGCTTGCATTTTTATATGTGGGCAGGGTGTCGAATGAGAAGGATCTCGATATCTTAAGCAGCAGCTATCATACCATTCATAAAAGGTTTGGAGCAAAAGCAGCTATGGTTATCACGGGAGACGGCCCATATCTTGAGAAATGCAGGCAGATGTTTCCCGGAGATACGATCTTTACCGGCTTTCTAAGGGGAAAAGAGCTTGCGCAAATCTATGCTTCCTGTGATATTTTTGTCTGCCCCTCCTCTACGGAGACCTTCGGCAATGTTGTTCTTGAGGCAATGGCTTCGGGGATTCCTGTGATCGGTGCGGATGCCGGCGGTGTGGGGGAAACGATTCAAAACGGGTATACAGGATTAAAATTTACTTCAAGAAACGCTGAGGATCTTGGCAAATGCATGGCAATCCTCTTAGAGGATACAAAGCTGAGAGCAGAGCTGAGTAAAAATGGCCGGGAATATGCGGTAAACAGATCCTGGAATAAGATATTTGACGGATTAATGGAGACTTACCGGCAGGTAATTGAAGAAAAGAATTTAATAAGAAAAATTCCCCTTGCAATTTAAACGGACCTTTGCTATAATGTGTATGTTGCGAAATGATAAGACTGATATTAGGAGTGGACGAAAGTCCACTCTTCTGTTTTGTTAAGTGGTAAAAACGGAATTCATTAGATAGGATTGCATGGAGGTTATATATGGCAAAGCATGAAGAGTATGAGCGGAAAACAGAGCAGCTGTTGGAACCGATACTGGCGAAGAATCATTTCGAATTATATGATGTGGAATATGTGAAGGAAGGCGGAAACTGGTACCTGAGAATCTATATTGACAAGGAGAACGGTATCACGGTGGATGATTGCGTACTGGTAAGCAGGGAACTGGGCGACCTTTTGGATCAGCATGATTTTATCACAGATTCTTATGTGCTGGAGGTAAGCTCTCCGGGGCTTGGCAGGCAGCTCAAGAAGGATAAGCATTTTGAGAAGAGTATCGGAGAAGAAGTCGAGGTTAAGCTTTATAAAGCAGTGAATAAAAAGAAGGATTTTGTGGGACTGCTGCATACCTATAATGCCCAGTCGCTGATATTGGAATTGGAGGACGGAACTACGATGGAAATACCAAGAGCGGAGATTGCATCGGTTCGGCTGACGTTCGATTTTTGATAGAAAACTTATAATCATTTGAAGGGAGGATAACATCCTCCAATAAAGCTGTGAAAAATCTTTTATTCATGAAGGAGGATGTATTATCCTCCTAAATATGAGCTAAGGCAAATTTATAATTATTTGAAGGAGGATATAATGCAAAATGGATGCGAACAGGGAACTCATTGAAGCTTTAAACCAAATCGAGAGGGAAAAGGATATCAGTAAGGAAATTTTACTTGAGGCATTAGAAAACTCATTGGTTGCAGCATGTAAGAATAATTATGGCAGAGCTGATAATATCAGAGTGAATATTGATAGAGTCACCGGCGAGGTTAATGTATTTGCAATGAAGGAAGTCGTAGAAGAGGTTACCGACCCGGTTATGCAGATCAGCCTGGCGCAGGCCCAGATGAAGGATGCCAGAAAAGAGCTCGGCGATGTTGTCGCAATTGAGGTAACACCGAAGAACTTTGGGCGTATTGCTGCGCAAAAGGCAAAACAGGTGGTTGTTCAAAAGATCCGTGAAGAAGAGAGAAAGGTTTTATATAATCAGTACAGCGGCAAGGAAAAGGACATTGTAACCGGTATCGTTCAGCGTTATGTCGGCGGCAATGTCAGCATTAATCTGGGCAAGGTGGATGCAATTCTTACAGAAAATGAGCAGGTTCGCGGTGAGATATTCCGCCCCACGGACCGTATCAAATTGTATGTCCTTGAGGTAAAGGATACCACCAAAGGCCCCAGAATTACAGTATCGAGAACCCATCCCGAACTGGTCAAGAGACTGTTTGAAGCTGAGGTTACCGAGATTCAGGATGGAACCGTAGAGATTAAGAGCATCAGCCGTGAAGCCGGTTCCAGAACCAAGATGGCAGTATGGAGCAATAATTCGGATGTGGATGCGGTTGGTGCCTGCGTCGGTTTAAACGGTGCCAGAGTAAATGCAATTGTTCATGAGCTTCGCAATGAAAAGATTGATATCATCAACTGGAGCAACGATCCTGCCAAGCTGATAGAGAATGCATTAAGTCCGGCAAAGGTAGTATCCGTAACCGTTGAGGAATCAGAAAAGAGTGCGAGGGTTATCGTGCCCGATTATCAGTTATCTCTTGCAATCGGCAAGGAAGGACAGAACGCAAGACTTGCGGCAAAGCTGACCGGCTATAAGATTGACATCAAGAGCGAATCCCAGATAATGGGGTATTAATTCAAAGGCTGATGCAACGGTTGCCTGAGGACAGAAGGATGTGAAAATAGATGGCGAAGAAATTACCATTAAGAATGTGTACCGGATGCGGTGAAATGAAGACGAAAAAAGAAATGATCCGTGTCTTAAAGACTCCTGAGGAGGAGATCGTGATCGATGCCACCGGCAAGAAGAATGGCAGAGGCGCTTATGTCTGCTGTACTTTAGAATGCCTGCAGAAGGCGATTAAGACAAAAGGTCTGGAACGGTCTCTCAAGGTAAGCATTCCAAAGGAATTGATCGAGACATTGGAGAAGGAGATGATTTTGCTTGAATCCGGAAGAAAAGAAGGTGTATAACCTGTTAGGAATTGCAACAAAATCAGGCAAGCTTGCAAGCGGCGAATTCTCTACTGAGAAAGCAGTCAAGGAGCATAAAGCTGCTTTGGTCATGGTAGCGGAAGACGCATCTGACAATACAAAGAAAATGTTTACCAACATGTGTACTTACTATAATGTGCCAATTTACTTTTTTGGTATCAAAAACGACTTGGGTCATGCAATGGGTAAAGAATTTCGAGCTTCTTTAGCGGTGCTTGACAAAGGCTTGGCAGACGCAATTGATAAGCAATTGAAAATGATGCAGGATATTAACGGAGGTAGTAAGTATGGCAAAAATGAAAATATTTGAGCTGAAAAATGAAATAAACGGACAGGTCAAAAATGGAATAGAGAGCAAGGACATTCTTGATTATCTGGAGAAGAGCTTTGGTGTCAAGAAGACTCATAGCTCAAATCTGGAGGATAACGAAGTTCAGGTGATCAAAAACCATTTTATTAAGGGTGCGCAGATTCCGGCACTGGGACCGGTGGCGCAAAAGCCGCCGGCCCAGCATAAGCCAGCCCAGCAAAGCAGTGCCCATCAAAATACTGCCCGTCAGGGTAATACCAATCAAGGTGGCGCCCAGCAGGGCAATACCCATCCGGGTGCGGTTCAAACGGGTGGCACCCAAGTGGGTGCCGGTCAGCAGAGTACCGCCCAGGCGGGCAGCCCTCAAACGAGTGCGCCAAGGCCGCCCCAAGGCGGTCCAAACACAGGCGCACAGCGCCCGGCAGGCGGACAACAGCCGGGATCCAGGCAGCAGCCGGTGAGCGGACAAACGGCAGGCGCGCAGCATGTCAGCGGACAACAGCAGGCAGGAATAAGACCGGGACAGTCTAATCAGAATATTGCACAGAGACCGGTAGGAGGACAGAACCAGATGAAGCAGACACAACAAGGTGTCGCAGGACAGCAAGGTACACAGAGTCAGGGTAATCAGGGCTCACATAATACAGAAAACAGACCCCAGAGACAGAGTGATATGTCAGGACAGGGAAACAGACCCCAGAGAACGGAAGGCTATCAGGGTAATCGTCAGGCGGGTAATCAGCAAGGCGGTTCAAACGGACAATACAATTCCGGTTATCAGGGACAAAGACCTCGTCAGGATGGATATAACCGTCCGGCAGGTGGCCAGCAAACCGGTTACGGTCAACAGGGAAATGCCGGCCAGTCGGGAAGCTACAATCAACAGGGCTCAGGATATCAGGGACAGAGGCCACAAAGATCAGAGGGTCAGGGCCAGTATGGTTCGGGTTATCAAGGGCAGAGATTCCAGGGAGACAGGCCGCAGGGAGATAGACCTCAGGGTGACAGAAGACCCTATGGAGACAGACCCCAGGGAGATAGACCCCAGGGTGACAGACCTCAGGGTGACAGAAGACCCTATGGAGACAGACCCCAGGGTGACAGACCTCAAGGAGACAGAAGACCCTATAATGACAGGCCCCAAGGGGAAGGCAGACCTTACGAGCAGAGGCAGCAAAGACCTTATGGTGACGGTCAGCGTACCGGTTCCGGCTATCAGGGCCAGAGACCCCAGGGTGACAGAAGACCCTATGGTGACAGACCCCAGGGAGAAGGCAGACCCTATGATCAGAATAATCAGGGCGGCAGCGGTTATCAGAGGCAGCAAAGACCTTATGGTGACGGTCAGCGTACCGGTTCCGGCTATCAGGGCCAGAGACCCCAAGGGGACAGAAGACCCTATGGTGACAGACCTCAGGGAGACAGACCCCAGGGCGACAGGCCTCAAGGCTCCGGTTATCAGGGAAACCGTCCATATTCCTCAGGAGGACAGCAGGGAAGAGGCAATTACGGCGGCCAGGGTGGTTATTCAAGACCCGGCAACAGTCCGAGACCGGGCGGCGGCTATAGTCCACGCGGCTTTGAAGAGGGCGGCAAGGATGACGATGACAAGCCGAATTACGGAAATCGTTCCCAGGCAAGAAAGCCTGCCGGCAGCAGACCCGGTGAACGCAAGAATTTTGACCAGCAGATTTTGGATAAAAAAGTAGCTGAGAAGAATGATAACAATAACAAGAGGAATAGAGACCGTATTAATAAGGAAAAGAGCTATAAGGATAAGGTTCTGTTAACCCGTGAGGAACAGGAGGATGCAGTTAAGACAAAGCTTCTTCCGAAGAAGGGGCAGTTTATACAGCCTAAGCCGGTTCAGGTGGTGGAAGAAGAAATCAAGGTTATTACAATTCCTGAGATTTTAACCATCAAGGAGCTTGCCGATAAGATGAAAAAGCCGTCGGCTGTGCTGATTAAGAAGCTTTTTCTGGCGGGTAAGGTGGTAACCTTAAACCAGGAGATTACCTTTGAAGAAGCAGAAGAGATTGCTTTAGAATATGAGATAATCGCCGAAAGAGAAGTTAAGGTAAATGAAGTTGAGGAACTTCTGAAAGAAGAGGAAGAAGCTCAGGAGACTATGGAGAAACGTCCTCCTGTTGTCTGCGTTATGGGACACGTTGATCATGGTAAGACCTCCTTATTGGATGCAATCCGTGAAACCAACGTCACCTCCAGAGAAGCGGGCGGGATTACACAGCATATCGGTGCTTATGTGGTAGAGGTGAATGGGGAGAGGATTACTTTCCTGGATACTCCCGGACATGAGGCCTTTACAGCAATGCGTAAACGTGGTGCAAAATCTACTGATATTGCAATCCTGGTTGTAGCTGCTGACGATGGAGTAATGCCTCAGACCATTGAAGCCATTAATCATGCCAAGGCTGCAGGTGTTCAGATTATCGTAGCAATTAATAAGATAGATAAGCCAAGTGCCAATATCGAGCGTGTAAAGCAGGAATTAACGGAATATGAATTAATCGCTGAGGATTGGGGCGGTGATACGATATTTGTACCTGTATCTGCACACACTAAGGAGGGCATCGAGCATTTGCTTGAAATGATTCTTCTTACCGCGGAGATGATTGAGTTAAAGGCTAATCCAAATCGTAATGCCAGAGGTATTGTTATTGAGGCAGAGTTAGATAAGGGAAGAGGTCCTGTGGCTACCATCCTTGTTCAAAAGGGTACCCTTAAGGTTGGAGACAACGTGGCAGTAGGCGCTGCCTTTGGTAAGGTTCGTGCCATGAACGACGACAAGGGAAGAAGAGTGAAGGAAGCTACTCCTTCTACACCTGTAGAAATACTTGGACTCAATTCAGTTCCGGATGCAGGTGAGACTCTGCTCGCAACTGTAAATGAGAAGGAAGCAAGAACAATTGCAGAAGCTTACCTGACTCAGGGCAAGGAAAGGCTCCTGGCAGATACCAAGGCAAAATTATCCCTGGATGGTTTGTTCTCACAGATTCAGGCAGGCAATATTAAGGATTTAAACCTGATTATCAAAGCGGATGTTCAGGGTTCTGTGGAAGCAATGAAGCAGAGTCTTCTGAAGCTGAGTAATGATGAGGTTGCAGTTCGTGTGCTTCACGGCGGTGTAGGTGCGATCAATGAGTCGGACGTTATTCTGGCAAGCACCTCCAATGCGATCATCATTGGATTTAATGTAAAGCCTGATAACGCAGCCAAGGAAACAGCAGACCGTGAGAAGGTGGATGTGAAGCTTTACCGTGTCATTTACAATGCAATCAATGATGTTGAGGCTGCCATGAAGGGTATGCTTGATCCGGTATTTGAGGAGAGAATCATCGGCCATGCAGAAGTCCGTATGACCTTTAAGGCTTCCGGTGTCGGCACAATTGCAGGCTCTTATGTACTTGACGGCAAGGTAATCAGAGGAAGCAAGGCGAGAATATACAGAGACAATGAGCAGATTTATGATGGAATTCTGGCATCCTTAAAGAGATTCCAGGATGATGTCAAGGAAGTTGCGACCGGCTATGAGTGTGGTCTCGTATTTGAGAAGTTCAATGATGTCAAGGAAGGCGACAAGGTTGAATTCTACATTATGGCAGAGGTTCCGCGGTAGATTTCCTGCTCAATGATTGTCTCTCGGCAGAATGGAGGAAGTTCATGAGGAAAAACAGTATAAAGAACACCAGAATTAACGGTGAGGTACAAAAGGTACTGAGCACTTTAATCAGCAGGGAGATCAAGGATCCCAGGATTAATCCGATGACCTCTGTGGTAGGCGTTGAGGTTTCTCCTGATTTGAAGACGGCAAAGGTATATATCAGTGTACTTGGCGATGAGGAATCAAAGGAAGCAACCCGCCGGGGGTTAAAAAGTGCTGCATCCTTCATGCGGGGACAACTGGCAAGAACCTTGAACCTTCGTAATACACCGGAGCTTACCTTTGTCATTGACAGCTCCATTGAATATGGCGTTCATATGTCCCATTTGATAGATGAAGTGAACAAAAATATTTCACGTGATGAATCAGATGAGGATGAGACAGAAGAATTCGATGAGACTGAGGAGGAAGAGTAGGCTTCCAAAGGGGAGGATGCGATGGATAAAATAAATGCAGAATTAACCGGGGCAAAGAAGGTAGCCATCGCAGGCCACATCCGGCCGGATGGGGACTGCATCGGCTCATGTACGGCTTTATATCAGTATCTGAAGGGAAACAGTGAGGAGTTGGGACTTACCCGGGTAGACGTCTATCTTCAGGAGCCCTTGGGAAATGAATTTCATATTCTGACAGGCTTTGATGAAATCAAGCGCAGCTATGATACGGACGAAGAATATGACCTGTTTATTTCTCTGGACTGCGGAAGCCTTGACCGTCTGGGGCCGGCAGTCAAATTCTTTGAGAAAGCGAAGAAAACAATTAATATTGACCACCACATCAGTAATCAGGCATTTGCAAGGATAAACCATGTGGTGGCCGATGCATCCTCAACCTGTGAGGTTCTGTTTTCAGTAATGGATGAGGACAAGATCACCAAGGAGATTGCAGAATCCTTATATGTGGGTATCATTCATGATACCGGTGTGTTTAAGCATTCCAATACCTCACAGAAGACGATGCAAATTGCAGGCAGACTCATCAGCAAGGGAATTAATTTTTCCGCTCTGATCGATGAATCCTTCTATTCAAAGACTTATCTGCAGAATCAGCTTCTGGGACGCTGCCTGATGGAGAGTATGCTGCTTCTTGGCAAAAAGGTAGTGGTCGCCGTCATTAACCATAAGATGCTTGATTTTTATGGTGCTGTTACCTCGGATCTTGACGGTATTGTTGACCAGCTCAGGTTAACCAAGGGGACTGAGGTTGCGATTTTTATCTATGAGACGGAGCTGCACGAATTCAAGGTCAGCATGCGGTCCAACGGAGAGGTAAATGTAAGCCGCATCGCCGTTTATTTCGGCGGTGGCGGACATATTAAGGCTGCGGGCTGTTCCATGCATGGTTCGGCTCATGATGTCATTAATAACATTGCCCTTCATGTAGAGGCACAGTTTAAAGAGTTGGGAATAGAACACTCTTAATATCCATCGGGATAAAATATGCCCGGATGGCTGTGTTACGTTGATCTTAGGTTAGGGGACGAAGAATTTGATAGACGGAATTATCAATGTATATAAAGAAAAGGGATATACCTCTCATGATGTTGTTGCGAAAATGAGAGGTATCTTAAGGATGAAGAAAATCGGTCACACCGGAACTCTGGATCCTGATGCGGAAGGTGTATTACCTGTCTGCGTCGGGAAAGGAACGAAGCTGGTTGACATGATTACCGATAAAGACAAGACCTATATCGCGGTCGGGAAGCTTGGTATAACAACAGATACTCAGGATATATCCGGAACTGTACTTCGGACCTCGGAGCTTACAGTTACGGCTGTACAGCTTGAAGAGAACATAAAATGCTTCCTCGGCGAATATCTGCAGCTGCCTCCCATGTATTCCGCAATTAAGGTAGATGGTAAGAAGCTGTATGAGCTTGCGAGGCAGGGAATTGAAATAGAGCGGGAACGGCGTCCGGTTCATATTAAGGCGATCCGATTGCTGGATTTTGATGAGGATGCACAGGAGTTTACGGTTGAAGTTGATTGCGGGAAAGGGACCTATATCAGAACCCTGCTGCACGACATTGGCGATAGGCTGGGCTGCGGTTGTGCTATGAAGCACCTTGAACGGACTGCAGTCGGACAGTTTCATGTGGACCGGTCACTTAAGCTGGCTGAGCTTGAGTCGTTAGTCAGGGAGGAGCGTCTGGCCCCTCATGTTCTGACAATAGATCAGGTATTTGCAGAGCTTACAAAGCTGGTTACCAGGCAGGAATTTGACAAGCTGGTTCATAACGGAAATGCATTTTCTCCGGAGGAGCATCCGGCGGGCCAGTCAAGGGAACAGGTCAGGGTATATGATTCACAGGATTGCTTTATCGGAATATACCGCTATGATATGGAAAAGGGCTGCTATATGCCGGTGAAGATGTTCCTGTAGCATAGTGATATAATCATATATAAATGGATAGACAGGTATCACTATAAACTTAGGCTGAAACAATTTAACTATTGATGGATGCACTTGATGAATGGAAAGAAAATCTGGAGGAAACTATGGAATATATAGCTGGGAATACAGATTTTAAATATAAGAATACAGCAGTTACCTTAGGCAAGTTTGATGGGCTTCATTTGGGACACCGGCAGTTGATTGACCTGGTGATTGACTATAAGAAACAGGGCTTAACCTCCGTGATGTTCAGCTTTTTGATGCATCCGGGCAACCTGTTGTCCGATAAGGAATTTGAGCTGATCTATACGGAAGAAGAAAAGGTAGCACGTTTAAGTCATTCCGGGGTAGATGTACTGATTTCCTATCCCTTTACGGAGCAGACCAGAACCATGCTGCCGGAGGATTTTATTCGCGAGATCCTTGTTGGAAAGCTGGATGCCAGGGTGATTGTTGTCGGAACTGATTTTTGCTTTGGATATCAAAAGCAGGGCAACGTGGAATTTCTCAAAAAATACGAAGCTGTTTACGGCTATAAGGTAATCGCCATTGAAAAAAAGCGTTGGAAGAGGGAAGTGATCAGCAGCTCTGCCATCCGTAATGCCTTGAAGGCAGGAGATATGGAGTCTGCCAATGCAATGCTTGGAGAACCTTATACCATCCGGGGAGAAGTGATGCATGGAAGAAGGATAGGCAGAACCATCGGCATGCCCACCGTCAATCAGGTTCCGGCATCGACAAAGCTTCTGCCTCCCAACGGAGTGTATGCATCAAAGACCTTGGTTGACGGAGTCTATTATCAGGGTGTGACCAATATCGGTTATAAGCCTACGGTTGGGGAGGAAGATCACATCGGGGTTGAAACCTTTCTCTTTGAGTATGACAATGACCTGTATGGCAGGATGATTGAGGTTGAGCTGTTTTATTATATGCGTCCCGAGCTGAAGTTCGGATCCCTGGAGGAGCTGACGCAGAAGATGAGGGAGGACATAATAATCGCAAAGAGATATTTTCAGAAATAAAGTCAGGAGAAGCTGTTATGTGATATAGCAGCTTTTTTAATTAGATAGAAAATTACCAACCCGATCTATTGCTTCATACCTGA
Organism: Bacillota bacterium; assembly: GCA_023409535.1. GTDB lineage: Bacteria > Bacillota > Clostridia > Lachnospirales > Lachnospiraceae > Mobilitalea. The sequence goes on along the minus strand of JAEYGZ010000021.1, from coordinate 224,058 downwards.
GAAAAATTCGTAATGCACTGATAATTAAGTACATATTACGGTTATATTAAGATTGGGTAAAAGGTATTTCAATTCCTGCCATTCTATAGTATACTGATGGAAAATTACGCTAATTTCCGTGAGGTTATAAGATATACCGGCGTATAAAAGTGTTTATCATAATATCTTGGGGGTAGTATATGTTATCTGTCAGAAATGTTACGAAGAGCTATGGCAAATTAGTTGCCAACGAAAACATCAGCTTTGATATTCATCCGCAGGAGATTTCCGTTCTCCTTGGGCCGAACGGAGCCGGAAAGTCCACCATTATCAAATGCATCGCAGGACTGCTTAAGTTCCAGGGTGATATTTTTATTAACGGTAATCCGAATAAATCCTTGCCGGCAAAGCGTGAGTTAGGTTATATTGCAGAGATGCCTGCGCTGTATGATATGCTAACCGTATGGGAGCATATGGAATTTATTGCAAGAGCGTATTCCCTTCATAATTGGAAGGAGCGTGCCGAGGATTTGCTGGTTCGCTTCGAGCTGGAGGATAAGAAGAAAAAGCTGGGTGTGGAATTGTCCAAAGGTATGCAGCAGAAGGTGAGTATTTGCTGCGGTCTGCTTCCCCAGCCAAAAGTGATTATGTTTGATGAGCCCCTGGTGGGATTGGATCCTCATGCCATTAAGGAATTAAAGAATTTGGTTGTCGAGCTGCGCAATCAAGGTGCTTCAATATTAATCAGTACCCATATGCTGGACAGTGTGGCGGAATTTTGGGATAGCACCAATATCATGATAAACGGCAGGATTGCAGCCAGAAGAACAAGATCGGAGATCCAAGGCTCAGGTGAGGATCTGGAGGCACTGTTCTTTAAGATAACGGAGGGAGATAAATAAGCATGAGGGCTCTGTCATATTTGTTTATCATGAATCTTAAGAATCGCATTCTGTCCTTAAAGAAAAAACCTGGAATGCTGATTCTCTATATCATTATTTTTGCAATGGCTCTTTTTTCAATTGTCATATTGATGCTTACCGGCACCCAGTCTCCAAGCATGCGCTTGGCTGACGAGAGAATTCTGTTTTTGATTTTGTTTGGTGTTGGACTGCTTTATCTCTGGTTATTTACGAATACCGGGCTTTCCACCGGTTCCACTCTTTTTACCATGCCCGATGTTGGTCTGATGTTTGTGGCACCTATATCACCGAAGAAGATACTGATCTATGGCCTTGTGAGTACTGCCGGGAAGTCCATGCTGGGTTCTCTCTTTATCCTGTTTCAATTCGGTAATCTGAGAAACTTTGGTTACGGTTTGCGGGAATTGATTTTATTGTTTCTGGTCTTTGCGCTGTTGGTATTATTCTGCCAGCTCTTATCCATCGGAATTTATATCTTTTCCAATGGCAATCCAAACCGCAAGCGTTTGGTTGCAATGCTGATGTATCTTATGATTGCCGGGGTCGCCGGGGCAGTCTATCTGATTCAAAAGCAGCAGCAGATCAATATTCTGGAGGCATTATTTCACCTGGCAGATACCAGCTGGTTTGGCTATATTCCCATTGCCGGATGGACCGTGATGGTTTTTGCGGGACTTGTGCATGGAGCCTTATTCTCGGTACTGATTGGCCTGGGACTGTTTTTTGGAATCGGCGGTATCATACTTTTTCTGCTGACCACAGGCACAGCAGATTATTATGAGGATGTTCTGGTTTCGACGGAAACAAATTACAACAACCTGAATGCCAAGAAGGAAGGCCGTAATCTTCCGGTACAGCGAAAGAAGAAAAATAAGCTGAAGGACAGTGATATCGGTATCAATCGGGGAAGCGGAGCTTATACGCTGCTGTATAAGCAGCTTCTTGAGATGCGGCGTAAAAGCAAAATTATATTTATCGATCTGTATACCATATTTATTGTGGCCGGCGCCGGCGCTGCGGGATACTATATGGGTAAATTCGGGACGCCTGCACCGGCGGTTTATGCCATTCTCGGTACTGCGGTCTATCTGCAGTTTATCTTCTCCATGATGGGAAGAATGAAGCAGGAGCTGAGCAAGCCATACATTTATCTGATACCGGAAGCCTCTGTTAAAAAGGTATTTGCAGCTTCCTTAACCTCAATGATCAAGCATGGTGTGGATGGCATCTGCATGTTTTTGATTTATACCGTGGTAAGCGGAATTATCTCACCCCACAACCTCTTTGCGGCAATTGCTTATACTGCCTCAGGCGCCGTATTTGTGGCATTGACCATATTATACCAGAGGGTACTTGGCGGACAGCCTAACAAACTGGTACAAATGCTTCTTGGCACGCTGCTTTTAGTAGCGATTATGGGGCCGTCCATTGCCCTGACCGTAGTGGCTGCCATCTTTCTGCCAAGTGCACTGCAATTTTTATGTACGCTGCCTTTTATAATCATATGTCTGGGAGTAACGGCGCTGGTTTTTGTAACCTGCGGTAATTTGCTCGACCAAAGCGATGTTGCGCGATAAGCGGATTTGCCCGTGAAATATAATTCAAAAAAATGTTTACAATAAGCATAGATTATGTTACACTACGTTAGTGTAATTAAGCCAATACCCAGAACTGGGACACTCCGACCCTTTTCTTAGTATTCGGCGTTCATCATGAAAGGAGAATTTACTATGATCAGCAAGGACAAGAAACAGGAAATCATCAAGAATTTCGGAAGAACACCTGAGGATACAGGATCTCCGGAGGTTCAGATTGCACTCTTATCAGAGAGAATCAATGAGTTAACAGAGCATTTGAAGAACAATAAGAAGGATCATCATTCCAGACGTGGTCTTCTTAAGATGGTTGGACAAAGAAGAGGCTTACTTGAGTACTTAAAGAAAACCAATATCGAAGGATATCGTACTCTTATTGAACGTTTAGGTTTAAGAAAATAGTAAGAATCAATGTTGATTGCTAAGCTGTCCCATGTTATAGCCATTTGTGCTCATCGTGGGACAGCTTTTTTTGTGAAGGTTCGAGGAGGCGAAGCATTTAAGCTTCTGATCTGCCCATTCTATTGATATACAGATTAGTGTTGTTCTACATAGCAGAATTATTTGGGGGAATTATTTCATGCAACTGATTAAAAACATACTGAAGGATAAGAGTTTCTTACAAAAAACCTTTGCCATTACCGTACCAATTGCCTTGCAGAACTTGCTGAGCAATCTGCTTAACCTGGTGGATACGGTCATGATCAGCAGCCTTGGTGAAACAGCAGTGGCAGGAGTCGGTCTGGCGAATAAGGTTTTCTTTGTATTCTCTTTGCTGCTCTTTGGGATCAGCAGCGGCTCCGGCGTTCTGGCATCACAGTACTTTGGCAGGCGGGAATTATTGAATATCCGCAGAGTGCTTAAGATTTCCCTGTTCATTGCCGTAGGAGGTTCTTTGGTATTTGCAGCAGCCGGATTATTTTTTCCCAGGCTGGTTATGCGTATTTTTACGCCGTCCCGGCAGACGATCACGCTTGGAGCGCTTTACCTGTCCGTCATTGCTATCAGCTATCCGCTGACGGCAATAACTCAGAGCTTTGTGGCAATCCTGCGGAGTATGCATTTTGTAAAGCTTCCGGTACTGATTACCTCACTTGCAATTGCCATAAATATATTCCTGAATTATGTATTTATCTTCGGACATTTTGGTATGCCTGAGATGGGAGTGGCAGGCTCCGCGCTGGCTACCCTGATTGCCCGGCTGGCGGAATGCAGTCTGCTATTGTTTATCGTCTTTCGTAAAAAGGCAGGGGACGGCAGTATCGGCGATTTTATACACGCAAAATATGAGAAGCACATATACAAAGAGCCGTTTCTTAACCGGGCATTTGTGAGTAAGTATATTCATACCGCTTCACCGGTCATTGCAAACGAGTTTATGTGGGGGCTTGGTATAACCATCTATTCGCTGGTATATGGCAGAATGGGAGATTCGGCTGTAGCCGCAACGACGATAACCGGTACGATTGAGAATCTGATTCTGGTATTTTTCTTTGGATTATGCAATGCGGCAGCTGTTGTTCTTGGAAATGAGATGGGGGCCGACAGGCTGGACAGAGCAGAAGAGCATGCAAGGCATTATATGGTTATGATTCTGATGCTGACAGTCGTTGGAGCGGCATTGACCTTTGCAGTCAAGGAGCCCATAATCCGCCTGTTTGGCATGGCACCTGCCGTGAACGATTATATCCGGCTGTGTCTGACCGCCTTTGCCCTCTGCATGCCAATCCGTATGACGAATGCTCTGATTATCGTTGCCATCCTAAGAAGCGGCGGAGACACCAGAGCAGCATTATTCCTGGATGTCAGCAGTGTATGGCTGATCGGGATTCCGATGGCGGTTCTGGGGGGACTGGTATGGAAGTTTCCTGTAAATATCGTCTATACCATGATTTTGGCTGAGGAGGTCTATAAGCTAACGCTTGGATACCTGCGTTACAGGAAGAAGAAATGGTTAAGGAATATTGTCAGTGAAGAGCTGTAAATTATTAAGAAGCGCAGTTTGCACTTCATAGATTGTACCAAGCGTTCTTGTACGCTTGGTACAATCTTTTTTTAAGAGAGATCTGCAGATTAGTATAATTTTCATATCAAAAAGCGATAGCATATTGGTAATAATAGTGTTATAAACAATATCATGAAAGTAGATAGGTATAAACAGACTTATTATTTCAATTATTAGTAAATTTAATACAAATATGGAATTTATTACCTTGACAAGGTTAATATTTTGATATTATAATATGCATATGTTTTAATTTAACTGTTTAAAGTGCGAATACTTTAAAGTAATACATAATAACAATTATTATTTTATATCGACGTTTATATCGACATTTATATCGACATAATTTGAGAGCGCTATGGCGAAGAAGCTTGTTGATTAGGAGTTCGTGACTTCCTGATTTATAGGCTTTTTTATTATACTCTCGGTTATTATAAAAATTTTATTATGAAAGGGAGAGATCTATGAAGAAGAGAGCATTATCATTATTACTTATTCTGGCAATGGTATTTGCACTGGTTGGCTGTAAAGGTAAAGAAGGGACCAATACTGACGCAACTACCCCTACAGATAAGCCGGGTACGGAAAGTACACCGACGGCAGCCGCCAGTGGGGATACTACAACTCCGGAAGGTGGAGCGAGTTCTGAGGACCCAGGCGTCGGCGGAATGTACACTTACGTGTATACTACGGACATTGATAATCTGGATTATACATTCTCAATGAGGACGTCGAATGGCGACCAGCTTACGAATTGTGTGGACGGCTTGATGGAAAATGATTCATTGGGCAACCTTGTCCCGGCTCTTGCAGAAAGCTGGGAAGTCAGCGCTGATGGTCTGACATACACCTATCACATCCGCAAAGGTGTGAAATGGGTAACCAGCGAAGGAACCGAATATGCCGAAGTTACTGCTCAGGACTGGGTAACCGCTTTGCAGCACGCGGCCGACGTTGAATCGGAAACACTGTATATTGTTGCCGGCAGTGTGAAAGGCCTGCAGGATTACGTTGACGGGAAGACGACGGACTTTAGTACGGTTGGCGTGAAAGCGGCTGATGACTACACTCTGGAATATACGTTGAATCAACCTGAACCCTACTGGAACTCGAAGACGACGTATGGCATATTGTACCCGATCAACGCTGAATTCCTGGCATCGCAGGGTGAAAGCTTCGGTTCCACGGACCCGAGCTCTATCCTTTACAACGGCGCGTTCATCCTGACCAACAATACGGCGAAATCCGTAATCGAGTTCACGAAGAATGAAAACTACTGGGATGCAGGTAACGTCTTTATTGATGGGATGAAACTAATTTATTATGACGGCAGCGACCCTGACAGTCTCTTTGCACGATTCCAGGAAGGGACGTTAAGCATGGCCGTGGTTTATCCAACTTCCGCAGGATTCTCGAAGGTTACCGAAGCCTATCCAAATGGCGTCGTTTTCAGTCAGACTGATGGGACGACATACAACATGACTTTCAATTTTGCACGTGTGGCATATGAGTATACCAGTAAAACGACTGATGAAGAGAAATCTTCTACGGCTGCGGCTATCATGAACCGCGATTTCCGTCTGGCAATTCTGTTTGCCTTTGACCGCACGTCCTACAGCGCGCAAGGTGTCGGTGATGAAGCGGCGGCTGCTCGTCTGCGTAACGCCCTGATTCCACCGCAGTTCTTACAGATTAACGGCGAAAATTACGGCAAGACGGTTGCTGATAAATTATCCGCATTGGACAGCGATGCCTTTGGCGGTATCGACTTGAGCGACGGTCAGGATCCGTATTATAATGCAGCAAAAGCAAAGGAATACATAAACAAGGCGAGAACAACGCTGGAGGCAGAAGGTGTGAAGTTCCCGATCCATCTTGATCTGCCGGAGTTAGAAACCTCTGAGATACTCGTTAACCAGGCGAAGTCATTGAAGCAATCCATTGAAAGCGCGCTGGGCACTGATAATGTTGTGATTGACATCCAGCTGTTGGCTGAGGATCCTTTCAACGCCGCAACTTATTATGCGACGACGGGTGCCGCCAGCGACTTTGATATCTCAACTGCTTCCGGCTGGGGTCCTGACTATAACGACCCAGCTACTTACCTGAATATCTACAACTCCCGTACAGGCGACATGCTTTCCACTCTTGGTCTGACCGGTACGGATCTGGTAGAAGGGGAAGACACCAGCGCAGGTGCAAAGGCGGCTTTGAAGCTGACCGACTATGATGCGCTGTTAGATAAAGCCGCCGCCATTACAGGGGAAGATCAATTGAACGAACGGTATACGGCTTATGCGGACGCGGAAGCATGGCTGTTGAACAATGCCCTTCAGGTTCCGACCTTCAATTACGGCGGACGCCCTCGTGTAACGAAGGTTATCCCCTTTACGCAGCCTTATGGATGGTCCGGTATTGCATATCGCAAGTTTAAATATCTTAAACTGCAGGCAGAACCGGTTACACAGGATCAATATGAAACAGCCAAGAACGAATGGAATACAGCTCGTGCGGCAATGGCGAAGTAACCGATTAGGCGGCTGATAGAAAGAAATACCCTATAAATGAACAGAAAAGGGGTTAGGTACTAACCCCTTTTCTGTTATGGCAGGAGGAAAAATGTGAAGAGATATATTTTTTTTAGAATTTTACGCTCTCTGATCAGTATTATACTGGTGACAACCGTCGCCTATGCGATGATTTTCACCTTGGTTCCGAGAAATAGTATTTTTATCGGGGACCCGGCCTACAGTCGATTGAAGGGGGATCCGGATAAGCGGACAAATTACGAAAATACAGTTTTTCGCAAGATGGGATATATTGATTTTATGCAGCTTGACGAAATCGCGCAGCGGATCACAGGGAAGACAGAAGGCACGGAATTCGATGCCATCATGGAAGGCATGGATGAAGCGGCCATACAGGAATGGGAGGAAGAGAACCGGGAGGATGGATGGGAGCTTCATCAATTGCCTGTGGCCAAGACCTATTATGCTACTCGTGAAATTCCGGTGCTTCAACGTGTATTGCGCTTTTATGCAAATATTATCGATATAGACCACCCATGGAAGATTCACGATCCGGATAATCCGGACCTGCCACGGTATATCCGCTTTGAGAACACTCCGGAAGCCGGATTTACGTTGACAGGTTCCGGCACGCAGCATAAATATCTGCTCTATTTTAATTCGTCTTTTCCGTTCATTCACCAAAATATAATCAATCTGAATCTGGGAATTTCCTATCCGACTTTCCAGAGCAGGGGAGTGATGGACGTCATATTCAGCGGGCAAGGTAAGACATCTTCGCGGGAGATCACCTTTGAAACAGGGAAGACGGAGAATTCACCGATCAATATTTATTCCAGGCAATATCAGCCATCGGCCAAAATCGATCGTCTGCAGAGGGAGCGGTTCAATGATAACTATACGTTGACTACCAATAACTATCAGGATCCATCAATGGCTCAACTCTCGCTGTCTATGGGCGTCATTGCTCTAATAATCACCTATGTAATCGGACTGTCCGCCGCCGTATTTATGGCACGGCACAAAGGACGATGGGGAGATCGCATCGGTGTTGCTATTGTGACGGTTTTGATCTCCGTTCCTAGCCTTGCGTTTATCTATCTCTTCCGATTTATAGGCAATGCTGTATTTGGCTTGCCGGCGGATTTCCCGGTGCTGGGTGGACAGGATATCCGTTCCTATATTTTGCCAACGGCCATTCTGGGCTTACTTTCTGTTTCGGGCCAGGTGATATGGGTGCGCCGATATATGATCGATCAGGCATCGTCGGATTATGTTCATTTTGCCCGCGCAAAAGGATTGTCCGAGCGTGAGATATCCCGAAAGCATATTCTTAAGAATGCCTTGATTCCGATTGTCAACTACATTCCGGGAGCGGTTATCCTGTCCATCGCTGGGGCGACTATCACCGAAACAGTATTTGCCGCTCCAGGAATGGGGAAGATGCTGCCGGACGCAATCAAGGCGTACAATAATTCTATGGTTATCGGTCTTGTCTTTATTTTTACAACGTTGTCGATCCTTTCTGTTCTGATTGGGGATATATTAATGACAATTATCGACCCGAGAATCAATTTATCGGTAAAGAAAGGAGCACATTAGGATGGAACAAGTATATAATACCGCAAATAAGGACACAGCGGATAAATTTATGTTTGTAACGCTGGATACCAGCGCATCTGAAAAGATCGACGCCCCCCGTTATTCCTACTGGCGCTCCGTCGCCCGACAATTTTTCAGCAGTAAAGTAGCGATCGGGATGCTGGTACTGATGCTGATCATTATGGGTTTTTCCTTTATTCAACCATTGTTCAGCGGTTATGATTTCATGAATACGGAAAGCATCAATGATTTCGAAGCGCGCTACAATTGGCCATCCCCGGGGCAGTGGTTCGGTACCGATGCCAATGGACAATCGTTGTTTGATGTTGTCTGGTCAGGTGCTCGGACATCTATCGCAGTAGGCGTGCTGGCTACGTTGATCACCACGGTCATTGGAGTGATCGTCGGTGCTATCTGGGGAAGTTCAAAAGCAGTGGATAAGGTTATGCTTGAAATCTATAATGTTGTGTCCAATGTTCCGGTGCTGCTGATCGTAATCGTTTTGTCTTATGCGTTCGGCAGCGGGTTTTGGAATCTACTCTTTGCTATGTGTGCAACCAGTTGGATCTCTACTGCGTATTTTATCCGTGTACAGGTCATGATTCGGCGTGACAGCGAGTATAATCTGGCTTCTAAAGCCTTGGGAACAAGACCGGTAAGGCTGATCACCAGAAATATCCTCCCCTACCTGGTTTCCGTGATTGTGACAGATGTTTCACGTAGCATGCCCAGCTTCATTTCCTATGAGGTTTTTCTTTCCTACTTAGGGGTCGGGTTAAGCGCGAATGTTCCTTCCTTAGGTAGGGTCATCGCAAAGTATACGTCGAATATTACCAATTATCCATATCTCTTCTGGATTCCTGTCGTCGTGCTGGCTTTAGTGACCGTGTCCATGTATATCGTGGGTCAGTCCTTAGCGGATGCGTCGGATCCGAGAACACACAGGTGAGGTGGAAACTATGACGATAAAAAAAGAACCAATCTTATCTGCACAAAATCTTGTGGTCAAATTTAAGGTACGCGACCGCATTCTGACAGCGATCCGAAACGTGTCTCTTGACCTGAATGAGAATGAAACACTGGCAATTGTCGGAGAATCGGGATCAGGAAAATCTGTCCTGACGAAAACCTTCACCGGAATGCTGGATTCCAATGGGTATATTGAGCAAGGCCATATCATTTATAACGGACAGGATCTGACGGAGCTGAAACGCAACAAAGACTGGGAGAAGATCCGAGGGACTCAGATTGCTGTGATTTTCCAGGATCCGATGACCTCCTTGAATCCGATTCGGACAATTGGAGCACAGATTACGGAAGTAATTGTGAAGCATCAGAAGAAAAGCAGCGGAGAAGCCAAACAGATCGCCATCGAACTGATGGAAAGAGCCGGAATCCTTGACGCTTCAAAACGCTTCAATGATTATCCATTTGAATATTCCGGCGGGATGCGTCAGCGGATCGTGATCGCAATCGCATTGGCCTGCCGTCCAAAAATCCTAATCTGTGATGAGCCGACGACTGCTTTGGACGTTACAATCCAGGCACAGATTCTGGACCTGATTAAGAGTCTGCAAAAAGACTATGGGTTTACCACCATCTATATTACACATGACCTTGGGGTGGTGGCATCTGTCGCGGATAAGGTCGCGGTTATGTATGCCGGTCAGATCGTGGAATACGGAACGGTCGAAGAAATTTTCTTTGACGCAAAGCACCCCTATACCTGGAGTTTGTTGTCTTCTCTGCCCCAACTGGGAAGGAAAGGGGAGGTGTTGTACTCCATTCCCGGGACACCGCCTTCCTTATATCATAAAGTAAAAGGAGATGCTTTCGCGCCGCGTAACCCTTATGCGATGGATATTGATTTTGAAGAGGAACCCCCTTTCTTCCCCGTAAGTGCGACCCACGCGGCCAAAACCTGGTTATTGGATCCACGGGCTCCCAAAGTGGAGATGCCGGAAGTGATCCGTAATCTGGATGAGAAAATGAAAGCATTGGTCAGTCACAGCGGGGTTAATAAATATTTGCCGAAAGGAGAGGATTCCCATGAGTGAGACCAAGGATAAAAAAGAAGTCCTGCTATCGCTGAAAAATGTCCAGATCTCTTTTGGCGAAGGTCATAAAAAATTTGTAGCTGCCAATAATATCAATTTTGACATCTACAAAGGGGAAACATTTGCCCTTGTGGGAGAATCCGGATCGGGTAAGACAACCATCGGCCGTGCTATCGTACGTTTGAAGGAGACGAGTGAAGGGGATATCCTGTTTAAAGGGAAGAAGATTAATCGGAAATTATCAAGAAATGAAAACGAGGAAATCATCCGAAGTATCCAAATGATTTTTCAAGACCCGGCAGCTTCTTTAAACGAGCGGGCAACAATCGAGTATATTGTCTCGGAAGGATTGTATAATTTCCGCTTATATAAGAATGATGCAGACCGACTGGATAAGATCACGAATATGATTTCGGAGGTTGGTCTGCTTCCTGAGCATCTGACCCGTTATCCGCATGAATTTTCCGGCGGTCAGCGTCAACGGATCGGTATTGCCCGGGCGCTGGTAATGAATCCGGAGCTGGTGGTTGCTGATGAACCGATTTCCGCGTTGGACGTATCGATTCGTGCACAGGTGCTGAACTTGATGAAACGGCTACAACGGGAAAAGGATCTGACTTACCTCTTTATCGCACATGACCTTTCTGTCGTCCGGTTTATTTCTGACCGTATCGCAGTCATCAACCGGGGGACAATCGTGGAGCTGGCGGAAACAGAGGATCTGTTCCTGCATCCCATTCATCCGTATTCCAAGTCGCTTTTGTCCGCTGTGCCTATTCCGGATCCTGAGATTGAGCGGAACAAGCAGCTGATCGTCTATGATGAATCAATCCATGACTACAGCACCGATACCCCCTCTTTCGCGGAGATTTTACCGGGACACTTTGTATGGGCAAATAAAACGGAGGAAGCGGGGTACCGTAAGGAGTTTTCGTCAACCTGTCAGGATCCTGGTCAATTACTTACTGCTGCCAATAGTGAAGCAAATTAACCTTTTTATAATTTGTTTGCTTTGTCCTTGCGGTGATGTTTTACTGTATATTACCTAAAAATAGAAAGTCCTGTAACTGTTGAGCGAATGGGCATCCGTGCCCGTTGTAACGCAATCAGATGTCTGTAGGATGTAAAAAACTCGATTTTTGTGAAAGCGAAAACCGAGTTTTTTATCATCATATAATTTTCATTTCATAGAAGTAAGTTAGTTAAGATAGCTCTTCTGTTTGTCTGGCTATTGCCTTCATCCCTGTATCTTTACCGTTCCGAATGGATTCTCAACGATCCTCTGTAGTCAGGTATGGTAATTAGTAGGATTTTCACATGAAAAAAACGGTAGCATATTGGGAATAATAATGTTATAATATTAGAGTTAGAGTAACGGGAGGACATCCCGAGACTTCTGAAAAGGTTACCGAAGCCCGCAGCAGCTTGATCGGGATAGAATTCGATAGATTTTTCAGTTGTTTCGGTGCCTCCGGCTCTAATGCTTTTTATATTACATTTCATTTAGAAAAGGAGACTAACCTATGTACAAAAGTTTTTCGATGGAACTGGCGGGAAGAACTCTGACCGTTGATGTGGGAAGAGTTGCCGCACAGGCAAACGGTGCTGCTATGATGCATTACGGTGATACCGTTGTGTTATCTACTGCAACCGCTTCCAGTAAACCCAGGGAAGGCATTGATTTCTTCCCTTTGAGCGTGGAATATGAGGAGAAGCTGTATGCGGTCGGTAAAATACCCGGCGGCTTTATTAAGCGAGAAAGCAAGCCCTCCGAGAATGCTATTCTTACCTCCCGAGTAATTGACCGTCCTATGAGACCGTTATTCCCGAAGGATTACAGAAATGATGTAACCCTGAATAACCTGGTGCTTTGCGTGGACCAGGACTGTTCTCCGGAAGTGACTGCAATGCTGGGCTCTGCAATCGCAACCTGCATCTCAGACATTCCCTTTGACGGACCTACCGCATCTACAATGGTAGGTATGGTAGATGGCGAGTTGGTATTCAATCCGACTTCTGCCCAGAGAGAGAAGTCAACGCTGGCGCTTACCGTTGCTTCCACCAAGGATAAGGTTATTATGATTGAAGCAGGCGCTGATGAGCTGCCTGAGGATAAGATGATTGAGGCAATCTTTGCTGCGCATGCAGTAAATCAGCAGATCATTGCATTTATCGATAAGATCGTAGCTGAGGTTGGCAAACCGAAGCATGACTATATCGTTTGCGATACTCCTGCGGATTTATACGAGGATATGGTTAATTTCATTACTCCCGAAGCAATGGAGGGTGCTGTATTTACCGATGAGAAGCAGGTTCGTGAAGCAAATATCAGAGAAATCACCGACCGTCTGGCGGCACGCTATGAAGAAGCTCATCCGGAATGGCTTCCGTTACTGGGGGAAGCAATCTATAAATTTGAGAAGAAAACCGTTCGTAAGATGATCTTAAAGGATCAGAAGCGTCCCGACGGCAGAAAGGTTACTGAGATCAGAAGACTTGCCGCTGAGATTGACGTATTACCCAGAACCCATGGTTCCGGTATGTTCACCCGCGGACAGACGCAGGTATTAACCATCACCACCTTGGGTGCTTTGGCTGAGACTCAGAGACTGGACGGTATTGACGAGAATGAGACCGGCAAGAGATATATGCACCACTATAATTTCCCTTCCTATTCCGTAGGTGAGACAAAGCCTTCCAGAGGTCCCGGAAGACGTGAGATCGGACATGGCGCACTTGCTGAGAGAGCATTGGTTCCGGTACTTCCTACCGAGGAAGAGTTCCCTTATGCAATCCGTACCGTATCCGAGGTTCTGGAGTCCAACGGTTCCACCTCCCAGGGCAGTATCTGTGCTTCCACCTTATCCTTAATGGCTGCAGGTGTTCCCATTAAAGCCATGGTGGCAGGTATTTCCGTAGGCTTGGTAACCGGCGAGTCCGATGATGATTATATTATTTTAACTGATATTCAAGGGCTTGAGGATTTCTTCGGCGATATGGACTTCAAGGTTGCAGGTACCCATAAGGGTATCACCGCAATCCAGATGGATATTAAGATCCACGGCTTAACCAGAGAGATTATCGAGAAGGCAATTTACAGAACCAAGGAAGCAAGAACCTATATTCTGGATGACGTTATGTCTCCTGTAATCGCTGAGCCCAGACCGGAGGTTGGTCCTTATTCACCGAAGATCGTTCAGATTAAGATTGATCCTTCCAAGATCGGTGAGGTTGTTGGTCAGAGAGGCAAGACCATCAATGCTATCATTGACCAGACCGGTGTTAAGATTGATATTACCGATGACGGTGCCGTATCTGTATGCGGTGTGGATAAGGAAAGCATTCAGAAGGCACTTGATATGGTAAAGATGATTGTAACCGATTTTGAAGAGGGTCAGCATTACACCGGTAAGGTTGTAAGCATTAAGGATTTCGGTGCTTTCATTGAGTTTGCTCCCGGTAAAGAGGGCATGGTTCATATCTCCAAGATTGCGAAGCACAGAGTAGAGCACGTTGAGGATGTTCTTACCTTAGGTGATGTAGTTAAGGTGGTATGCCTTGGTCCTGATAAGATGGGAAGAGTAAGCTTCAGCATCAAGGATGCTCAGTAAGAATTGTATCATGAAGTGCGGATTAAAAACTTTTAATCCGCAGTCCAAATAAAAGAAAGGGCTGATACCCGGGTATGCGATATACCGGGTATCAGTCCTTTTGTTATATTCGCTCGAATTTCCTCTACGATATTTGTAAATTACAGGGCATTTTTATGGATAATATTTGAATCCGGTGAAACCATATTAAGAGGAATGATCATAATGATATTGGCAGAATGGAGTACTATATGAAGGAAAAAAATCGTAGCGTTATATTCTTGAAAATTGTTCGAATAGCTTACCTGATTCTAACCGGGCTGGTAGTTGCCGCAGGCTTGTCGGTATATTTCTTTATGCATGATTACATCAGTAAAGTCAATATTGTCTCACCGGATCAGGAGGCGGAAGCTGCACCTTATGTGGAGACCGGTGAGGCTGCTGAGTTACCGGAGGAAGACAGACCGGTTCAGGAGGAGCTGCAGGATAAGAATTCTGCCTATGCCTCCTCTTACAATGGTGCGTTTATTCCGTATTCCTATTATTCCACCTATATCTACCCTTACTTGAACGCAGGTTCATCTGATGGGGAAGACTCTGCGGATATTGTCCTGGAGCAAAATGATATTAATGTCCTTAAGGAGAAAATAAAAGAGAATTACGAAGCAGGGGATAGCATCGATATCGGTGGGCAGGAGAACATTTTAATCATAGGATGCGGAAACGGCAATTTGGAATTAAATGATGATTCTACGGCGATGGCTTTACTGTCTATTGATGATGAAAAGAAGGCGGTTACGGTTACCTCCTTCGTGCAGGATATTTATCTTCAAATCCCGGGAGAAGGCAACCATCGTTTGGGGGAGGCTTATGTTCTTGGAGGTGCAGAGCTTCTTGCAGATACGCTGGAGAAGAATTTCAAGCTGAAGGTGGATCGGTATATTCAGGTAGATGTTTTTATCCTCATTGATATTATTGATGCAATCGGCGGTATCTCTCTGGAGGTTACAAAGAATGATCTTGATGAGGTTAACACATACATCCGGGAGCTGAATGCAGCTTTAGGGGAAGATACCGATACAGATCTCATAAAGAAGTCAGAAAACCGTCATCTCAATGGAAAGCAGGCGCTTGCTTATTCCTGGAACAGTAATCTGCAGCTGGCCGACCCCCAGCTGAGTGGCCGCCAGGATAAAGTAATGAAAGCGATTCACAATCAGGTAAACAGTTATGATCTGACGAAGCTGCACAGCTTATTTGATGTGATTTTACCCAAGGTGACGACAAATCTGTCGGAGAGTGAGATGATAGCTCTGCTGCTGTATGTCCCATCCTATACGGATTATAAAATACGAAAAGTAAACATCCCGGTGGAAGGCTCCTATCAGAATATGCTGATTGATAAAACGGTTGTGCTTGGGATTGATTTTAAGGAGAATATTCAGGAGCTAAAGAACCGTTTAGGGAATTAATTCGTTTGTTGTTTGATACTATTAAGCGGAATAAATACCGCGGAGCATAGCGGATGGCTGACAGGAAATAGAGGCTGTTTCATGCGGATGCTTCGCGGGATTTTTTGTTTGTTGAAAAAATGGTAAAATCTATTATAATGAAATTAAGGTTGCATTGAAATATTTTGCAATCTATCACAATATATTTATAAAGGTTATACTATGCCTGTAAATGGCAGCAAAGGGTTACGATTATATTAACGCAGGCTGAATGGCTTGCAGGAAAATTTACATTAAGATAGGAGGGGCCGATATGACAAGAATTAATCAGTTATCCAACGGGATTAGAGTAGTGACCGAAGTTTTACCATACCTGCAGAGTGCATCCTTCGGTGTCTGGATTAATGTTGGTTCTGCCAACGAGGACGAAAGTAATAACGGTATCGCTCATATCATTGAACATATGCTCTTTAAGGGCACCACGACCCGCAGTGCGAAGCAGATTGCAGATGAGATGGCCAGAATAGGCGGAAATATGAATGCATTTACCAGTAAGGAATGCACCTCCTATTATGCCACCACGCTAAGCGAGCATCTGCCGATTGCCATTGATATTATCTCGGATATGCTTAAGAATTCCCTGATTGATGAGAAATCGCTGAAAAAGGAAAAGGGAGTCATAATCGAAGAAATCGATATGTATGACGATTCTCCGGAGGATCTGGTGCATGAAATGCTGCAGCAAAGGATTTGGAAGGACCATCCGCTGGGATATATGATCTCCGGTACTAAGAAGGTGGTGCGCAGAGTAACCGGCCAGCAGATCCGTGATTTTATGGACACCTATTATGTGGGGGAGAATATCATTGTTTCGGTTGCAGGTAATTTTGATGAAACTGCGATTTTAAAGGTTCTGGAAGAAAAGTTAGGCGGTGTGAAGGAAAAAGGCACTAAGCAGCCCGGTGAGCTTAGTAAGCCGGAATATAATAAGGTGGTCTGCAAAAAGAATAAGGATATTGAACAGCTTCATTGCAATATTGCCTTTGACTGCATATCCTATTTGTCTGAGGAAAGATATATCCTGTCCGTACTGAATTCGATCTTAGGCGGGAGCGTGAATTCAAGGCTCTTTCAAAAGATACGCGAGAACAGCGGTTTGACCTATTCCATTTATTCTTACGGAAGCTCATACAGGGAGACGGGATTATTTCATATCTATGCGGCTATGAATCCGTCCCAGACCGCCGCTGTTGTGAAGAAGATCTATCAGATTATCGCAGATATCAAGAAAAAGGGTGTTACCCCGGAGGAATTAACGATGACGAAGGAGCAGATCAAGACGGAGCTGATTCTTGGAAACGAAAGTGCAAAAAGCAGAATGAATTCGAATGGTAAGGCACTGATGAACAGAGGGCGTATCGTACCCCTTGAGGAACTGATTGCAGGAATCGAAACAGTGAATCGTACGAAGGTCATTGATTTCGCAAATAGGTACTTAAATGTGTCAAAAGCCTCCATTTCCCTGGTTGGCAATCTGCAGGAAGTAGACAGGAAGGTATTGGCTGGCGCGTAAACGCCATGTACAAATATAAATACGCTGCAACGCAGCTAAAGCTTGCAGACTGAGAAGAAAGGTATGGTGGTTTATATGAGATATGAAATTCTTGGCGAACCGTTGCCGGTAGTGATTTGCCATGTGAATCCCGGTGAGACTCTGGTTACGGAACGAGGTTCCATGAGCTGGATGAGTCCGAATATGAAGATGGAAACTTCTACGAACGGGGGCATTGGCAAAGCCCTGGGAAGAATGTTCTCGGGAGATTCCCTGTTTCAAAACAAATATACGGCAGCAGGTACAGAGGGGTTAATCGCCTTTGCCTCCAGCTTCCCCGGCTCCATCCGTGCGGTGGAGATCGCTCCGAACAATAACCTGATCGTGCAAAAGTCCGCGTTCCTGGCATCGGAACAAGGAGTGGAGCTGTCCCTGCATTTCCAGAAGAAACTCGGCGCGGGATTATTCGGCGGAGAAGGCTTTATTATGCAGCGATTATCCGGACAGGGTGTTGCATTTATTGAGATTGACGGTTATGCGGTGGAGTATACCTTACAGGCAGGCCAGCAGATGGTAGTGGATACCGGTTATCTGGCAGCAATGAGTGATACCTGTTCCATGGAGATTCATACGGTTCCGGGAGTTAAGAATATGCTGCTGGGCGGGGAAGGACTCTTTAATACCGTAATAACAGGACCCGGCAAGATTGTTCTTCAAACCATGCCGGTGAATAATGTTGCCAGTACCCTGCGGCCCTTCCTGCCCTCAGCAAAATAAGACAGGTCAGGTACCGGCTTCAGGAGCTGGCAAAGGAAGAAATACAGATGCGCGGGTGCGGCTACAGGTGGAATTGTCTGGCATAAGCCCTGGGGGTCAGACCCGTGGCGCTTTTGAATAATTGGACAAAGTATTGAGGATTATTGGAAAAGCCCACCTGGTCCGCAACCGCATACACCTTTTCGCAGCCGGTAGTCTGAAGCAGCACCTTTGCTTTTGCAATGCGGATATTGGTCAGATAATCGGTAAATTTCTGTCCGGTCTGTTTATAAAATTCCTTGCTTAGATAGTCTACATTCATATACAGTACATTGGCGGCGATCCATTTTAAGGAGAGATAGGAATCTGAAAAATGACCGTCCACATAATCCAGCATATTATTGATATACTCCTTGTATTCCGTATAGCCCTTTCGGTCCGCCAGGACGGTCTCCGGAATTAATTCCTTGATTTTTCTTCGCTTCATTATTTCTGCAGAAGCTCTTTTCATAGTCTCGATAATCTGATTTTCATTGCAGGGTTTCAAAAGATAGCTGGAAACCCTGTAGACGATCGCCTGCTTCGCATATTCAAAATCGGCATAACCGGACAGGATAACGAATTCTATGGTCAAATCTGTTTTCGACACCTTGGCGATCAAATCCAGACCGGACATGCCGGGCATTTTGATGTCGGTTAATACAATATCAGGCTTCTTCTCCAGAATCATTTGATAGGTTTCAGGCCCGTTTTTGCAGGCGGCGACCAGTTCAATATTCAAAGAATTCCAGTCGATAATGGTACTGATGGTTTCCCTGATGATGGATTCATCATCGGCAACAATGAGCTTCAGCATGGATATCCGATCTCCTTTTCAGTGGTATAAGGCAAGCTAATCAGGGCAACGGCCATATCGGCCTCGTTATAGAGTTTAAGACCGTAGACAGGCCCAAACATAAGCTTAACGCGGTTATCGATATTCAGAAGACCGATGCCGAAGCCCTTCGGCTTGATTACTTTATTCTTTAATTTTTCCAGCAGGTTCTCTTCAAATTGGGAACCTGTATTTTTTACGAAAATGTGCAGGTTGTCCTCCGATTTTTGAATGGCAATCTCGATGACACATTCTTCTATCAGAGTTTCCATGGCATGAGAAACGGCGTTTTCCACAAGCGGCTGTATGATCATCTTGGGTACCCGGGCATGGTCAAGGGAAGAATTAGTAAGAATATGGTAGGAGAGTCTGGCATCAAAACGACATTTTTGAATGGTAAGATAGTCGCTGACCAGAGCGAGCTCCTGTTTAATGGTAAAGGTATCGTCCGATTTACTTAAAATAGCCCGAAACAGGTTGCCCATCGCCTCCACCATGAGGGAGATTTTAGAGGCTCCGATCGCTTTGGCACGCCAGTTGATGGATTCCAGGGTATTGTAAAGGAAGTGGGGATTGATCTGCATTTCCAGGGCCTTCAGCTGGGCTTCCTTCACCAGAAGCTCCTTGGTGTAATTGGATTCTACCAGTTCGGAGATCTGGGATGCCATGTGGTCAAACTGCTGGTGCAGCATGCCGATCTCATCCTTCCGGTTCTCGTAGCCATATCGGGAATCAGGCTCAAAATTGGTGAGGGAGTCCTTTGATTCCCCGAAACGTTTCATTTTTAGAATCAGGTAGTCAAAATGTCTGGTAAAGGTCCGGATCAGATAACGGGATACCAGGACGATGATTAGACCGCAGCACAGAATGAGAGTAAAGGAAATCAGATTGTAACTGCGCAAGGTATTGTGAATCCTGTCATAGGAAACGAGGCAGGTATAATGCCATCCCTTTTGGTAAAGCTCACCGCGCATGGAGAAATACCAGTGATGATCAAGCTTTACCAGCTTATAGCTGTCAGCATAGCTGTCAAACAGGGAAGAGGGCAGGGTAATGGTGTCGCCGATGGAATTGTAAATAATCTGCCGATGCTCATCCTCGATCAGATAATAGAAGGAATCGTAGCTGGTGAACATAGGGCAACTATTGAGCATTCCGTCCAGGTTAATACAGATGACAATGGTGCCAAGAGTCTCCAGGGAAAGATTCTGGTACCGGCGGATTTCCCGTGTCAGAATCAGGCCATGCCCGGAGGTATAGTCGGTAATCCAGACAGCCTTGCCATGCTCTTCGTGAGCGGCTGAAAGAATGGCCTCAATCTGGGAGGAGTTCAGGCCGCCAGCCTTTTTGGGGCTGGTGTGACAGGTAAAAGCATCCGTGTAGAGACTGATATAGGAAATATAATCCTTCTGATGCTCCAGATAATAGGATTGCAGCCGGCTGTTAAGCTGGGTGTAGTATCCCGCCCGTTCTGTTGTCCCTGAGATATTTTTCAGCTCATACAGGCGCTGCTGGAGGCTGGAATCAGCCAGAATCGTGTAGGAGAGCTGATAGGCGTTGTCCAGCTTTTCCGTCAGGTCCTCATTGGCATAGTCCAGGGAGGCGCTGACAGAATCAATCAGCAGGTTGTTATAATTCTGCAGAAGAATGTTTGTAATAAAAACGGAGGCTACAGCCAGCAGGATGAGGCCGCAGATGGAGATCAGCTGTATTTTGTATTTCATAGACAGATTCCGAATCAGGTGCTGGCAGGATGAAATCAAATAGGTAATCTTTGGCATGGCGCAGGACTCCTTATGTAAGTTACTGCAGAATATACTTAATCTACTATTTTTAATAAAAGAAATCAATATAAATTTAAAAAAATATATAAAATGACGATGGAAAAGAAAGCAGTAAAAACGATGACGGAATATTTGCATAAAGCATCGGAATTTTATATAGTTTGCCAAGGTATATTTTGCTATGCTGTGCTAGGAGTTAAGTTTGGTGTCAAAGAACGGAGGAAGTTATATGCAGAGGGAAGGAATACAGAACGCAGGAAGGAAGGGAAGCCGCTGGAGGCTGCTGCATCAGAGCAGGTACCTGTATGCGATGCTGCTGCTGCCGATGGTATATTTTCTGCTATTCAAATATAAGCCGATGTATGGTATTCTGATTGCCTTTAAGGATTA
The DNA here is from genome assembly GCA_023409535.1 of Bacillota bacterium. Classification (GTDB taxonomy): domain Bacteria; phylum Bacillota; class Clostridia; order Lachnospirales; family Lachnospiraceae; genus Mobilitalea. Next base: position 202,972 of record JAEYGZ010000021.1, on the reverse strand, counting down.
TAAGGTCAGGGAGGGGATTATGGGCAGCGCCTGGGCCGGGCTGAAATACTTTAAGCTGTTCCTGTCGGATCCTGATTTTATCAATGCCTTTAAAAATACCATTACCCTGAGCTTCTGGCAGATTTTAATTTGCTTTCCGGTACCGATTATTTTTGCGCTGCTGGTTAATGAGGTCAGAAGCGGAAAGCTGAAGGGGCTTGTACAGAGGGTCTGCTGTTTCCCGCACTTTGTTTCCGTGGTGGTTACCGTGTCCCTGATGATTACGCTGGTTTCCAAGGACGGCCTGGTAAATCAGATCGTGCTGGCGCTGGGAGGGGAAGCGAAATCCTATATGCTTGCTTCTTCATGGTTCCGCCCTCTGTATGTGATCTCCGATATCTGGCAGGAAATGGGCTGGGGTGCCATTATTTATCTGGCAGCCATTTCCGGGGTGGATCCGCAGCTGTATGAGGCTTGCGAAATGGACGGAGGCAGCCGGCTGACAAAGCTTTGGCATATTACACTGCCGTGCATTGCGGCAACCATTACAATTATGTTTATCCTGAGGATGGGAAGCATCATGACGGTATCCTTTGATAAAGTGCTGTTGATGCAAAATTCCAATACTTATAATACCTCGGATGTGATATCCACCTTCGTATACCGGAGAGGTCTGCAGGGAATGCAATACAGCTATGCCACCGCCGTAGGCCTGGTGGAATCAGTGATTTGCCTGTTCTTCCTGGGCCTTACGAATTTTGTTACATCAAAATTGAATGATACAAGTCTGTTTTAAAGGAGAAGGTTTACATGAAAAGAAGAAAAATAGAGCTGTTTGACGCGGTTCTTGCCGTTCTCATGGTTTTCATCAGCGTGGTTGCCATTTATCCGCTGTATTACATCTATATTAACTCTGTCAGCGGCGGGGCTTATGTCGGCGCGAACCAGGTTGTGCTGTATCCGAAGGGCTTTACCACCTATGCCTATTCCATTGTGTTTCAGAACGCGGCAATCGTGAGATCCTTTTTTAACAGTGTTTTTTATACGATGACGGGAACCCTGATCAGCGTGGCACTTACTGCCTTCTGTGCGTATCCGCTGTCCCGGAAGGATTTTTATGGAAGAAGGATTTTTACGGCAATTATTCTGTTTACAATGTTTTTTTCAGGCGGCATTATACCTTTGTTTCTGACCATTTCAGATCTGAACCTGTATAATACCATCTGGGCAGTGCTGCTTCCGTCCTGTATCAGCGTATATAATGTGATTGTAATGAGAACCTTCTTCCAATCCATCTCCTACGAGCTGACAGAATCCGCATATATTGACGGCGCCAACGACTGGATTATTTTCTTAAGAATTATTATGCCGCTTTCCAAGCCGATTATTGCGACCATGATCCTTTTCTATGGAGTTTCCAACTGGAATGCTTTCTATAATGCGCTGATGTTTCTGAACGATAAATTGCTTTATCCCCTGCAGCTGGTGCTGCGAAGTATTGTAATTGACGGTTCCACAACGGAAATGGCCTATGCGGCGTCCTCAGAGGGAAGCTTGGCGGTGCCGGTGGATACAAAATCCATTAAATATGCGGTAACAGCCGTGACGACACTGCCCTTGGTACTCATTTATCCGTTTATATTTAAATATTTTGAAAAGGGGGTAATGATTGGTTCGGTAAAAGGGTAAGTATATCTGTTGAAAAATGTGAAAGGTATAAAAAAGGAGGTTATATTTTATGAAAAGAAAGAGTTGGAAAACAGCGCTGGCATGGTTATGTATAGCGATGGTCCTGGCGGGAATGACTGCCTGCACAGGTGCGCAGAATAAAAAAGAGGAGGCTGGCAATACAACGGCCGATAATACGGCTCAGGAAAAAAAAGATACCTGGCTCACGGATGAAATGGTAACGATCACCTTCGCCAGACCGGAAAACAGTCTGCAGCCCTATAATCCTGACTGTGCGACAGTACAATGGATGAAGGAAAATCTGAATATCAATCTGGAGGTGTCCACTTATTCCGATTACGAAACAAAGATGAATACCCTGCTTGCGGCAAATTCTCTTCCTGATCTTTTTGCAATATGGGGGAATGCAAGCGATGTGATAGGCACCGACTGTCTGCTGGAGCTGACCAGCCTGATCGAGCAATATGCGCCTAATATCCAGGAGGATTATAAAAATATTCCGGAGCTGTCCCGTTATAAGGTAAATGGTGGTATATATACCCTGGCGCAGCTGCGCAGGGACGAGAACTGGGAACAAGGCTCCGTGCCCTGTATCCGTACAGACCTTCTGAAAGAGCAGAACCTGGAGGTGCCCGCAACCTGGGATGAATTATATGATGTACTGGATGAGCTGTCGAAGGCCTATCCCAATTCCATTGCCTACGGAAGCAGGGGGGATGACCGGCTGCTGTTCAACTATATGAGCCCGATCAAGGGACTGGGCGGCGATTATGGCCTGTACCAGGATGAGAATGGGGAATGGCATATGGGCTGCCTGGAGGATTCCTACAAGGAAGCGCTCCAGTATATCCATAAAATGTACCAAGCCGGAATCTTGGATAATGAATACCTGATTACCTCTGCGGATGACTGGAAATCAGGACTGGCTACGGGCAAATATTTATTCTACTATGATAATCCGGTTTTCCTGGATACCCTGAACACGACCTTAAGAGAAACCGATCCCGATGCAAAGCTGGAACCGATGATGTTCCTGGCAAATGATCAGGGGGAAACCGTAAATTACGGACACAGCAACAACTATTACAACGTATGGGGCATCAACGCGGATACGGAAAATGCGGAAATTATCATGAAATTCGTAAACTGGCTCTACAGTGATGAAGGCGGCCGCCTGATGAATTACGGTGTGGAAGGTGTTCATTATGATATGGTGGAAGGAAAGCCGAAGTTCAAAGACAGTATTGTACAGGAATATAAATCAAGAACCGGCGACCCGACTTATGAGGCAGGCTCCGAAATCGGAATCGGCGACCTCTTCATGGCAATGTCCTGGTACTCCAACTATGATGCTGCATTCAAATCCACCAGTGCGGAGGCCTGGACGAGGGAAAATATTCATAATGTGTACAAGGATCACATGGACGATGTAATCCAGCAGCCGATCGAGCCCCCTTATACTACGGAGGAGGCCGCGAGAATTACAGAAATCAATCAGAGGTATCTGGACTACAGCAAGACGGAGATCAACAAATTTGTCAGCGGCGAACGTTCTTTTGACGAATGGAATGTCTTTGTGCAGAAGCTGATTGAGTTAGGTGCACAGGAAAAAGTGGACATAGCAAATCAGGCGGAACAACGCTTTCAGGAGGTAAATAATTAATGACAGAGCATCATTATCAGGCTGACCAAAAGATCAAGGTAATCAGCCGGGCGGACATTCTGGTAGTGGGCGGAGGATTTGGCGGCGTTTGTGCCGCCTTATCCGCGGCTGCGGAAGGATTGAAGGTAACACTGGCGGAAAAAAATGCGGTCCTCGGAGGCCAGGCGGCGGAAATTGATACCTGGGGGCTGGATGGATTTGTAAACCGGGAGGGACATCTCGTGGTAGCGGGATACCCCTGGAAGCTCCTATGGGAGATCATTAAGGAAGGCGGCTCCGATACGTTCTTTGACCGAATATCCCTGGAAACGATGGAGAAGGAAGGCATACTGCCGACCCTGGAAAAAATGGGGCTGGAGTCCTATATTCCCTATATTGACACGGGCACATTCATGAATCCCTTTAACGACCAGTTTATAAATCCCAACGCGTACCGCTATATTGTTATGAAGGAGCTGGAGGAAGCAGGCGTGCAGTTGTTAGTGGGCATGCCGGTGGTGGATGTGGTAATGGAGGGCGCCGCCGTTAAGGGTGCGATACTTCAAGGAGAATTTGAGAAATTCGCAGTGCTGAGCGAGAGAGTTGTGGATACTACTCAAGGTGCGTCCGTCTGCGCTCTGGCGGGAAAGAAATTTGCTTATCCGAAGGCTTATATGGGAACGCTTCCCAGGGTCGCGGGTGTGGATATTCATAAGGTGATCGATTACATAAGAAGGACCGATGAGGAATGGTTTCTGCGCCCCATGGTAGGAACAAAGGCGGATCCGGATGTGATGGACAAGTTGGTAAAGGAAGGGAATCCGCTGGCAATTCATGGCTTTATGAAGACGTTGGAGAAGGCGGTGCGGGAGCACCCCGAATATATGCTGGTTCAGAGAATGTGCGATTGCCTGATGTTCTTCTATGAAAGGGACACCATGGGTGCCTACTGGGCTATTGACGATGTACTGCACAATACGGATGTATCTGATCCCCTGGAGTTTTCCGGGGCCATTTGCACCGCGAGAAAACAGCAGTGGCTGGTACATAAATTTTTTGTGAATTACATACCGGGATTTGAGAAGGCACATCTTCTGGATACCTATGCTAATATTTCAAAGGCATACCACCAGACGATGGAAGCGTCCGACTTTACGGAGTATACGATTACGGAGGAAGAGATCAGGAGCGGCAGAACGGACAGGGAGGATGGTATTGTAAAAATCCTCGGACATCCCATGAGCGGACAGAGCGCCGGAGGCTGGTATGTTCCCCTGGCAGCCCTGATTCCGAAGGGACTGGAAGGTATTCTGGTGACGGGAAAGCCGGCCTGCAGGAAAATCCATTATATCGCGTCCTGCGCCCTTGTGGGGCAGGCAGCCGGTGCGGCGGCGGCGGTATCTGTTCTGGAACGGAAAAAGCTGCGGGAAACAGATGCGGAGGAAGTCAGAAAGAAACTGAGAAGGCAGGGAGTATTGATTTAAAATGAAAAAATTATACGGTGTGACGGTTGCAATGATAACCCCGTTTGATGAACGGGGAGAAGTGGATTATGAAGGACTGGCCCGGCTGACCCGCATCTTGGTGGAAAAAGGCGTTCACTGCTTGTATCCCTGTGGCACCACGGGAGAAATGGTACACCTTTCCCGGGAGGAGAGAAAAAAGATAGCGCAGACCGTGGTAAAGGAAGCGGAAGGAAGAGCCAATGTGTTTGTACACTGCGGAGCCATGAAGCAGGAAGATACACAGGAGCTGCTGCGGCATGCATACGAGATCGGCGCAGACGGGGCAGGTGTGGTGACGCCGATGTTCCTGAGCGTGAATGACAGGGAGATGGAAGAATACTACTGTTCCCTGGCACGATGCGTCCCGGGGGATTTCCCGATTTACCTGTACAATATCCCGCAGTGCGCCGGCAATGATCTGAAGGCCGGTGTGGCATCCAGAATTGCGGAACGATGCCCTAATGTGGTTGGTATAAAATACAGTTATGCGGATATGATGCGCACGGTAGAATACCTGTCCATCCCGGATTTTTCCGTATTGCACGGCTGTGACAAAATATTCGCAAGTCTTTTGACAATGGGGTGCGAGGGGACCGTTTCCGGCGTTGCCTGTGTTTTTCCGGAGCCCTTTGTGGCGGTATACAAGGCATATCAGGAAGGGAACCGGGAGAAACTGCAGCAGATGCAGAAGATATGCGTCAAATTCAGTGATTTGCTGCGCTGCGGAAGCAATATGTCCTATTTTAAAGAAGCTTTGAAGCTGCGGGGGATTAATGTGGGCGGAATGCGGCCTCCCCAGATGGATTTGTCGGCGGAAGAGATCCGGGCATTGGAAAGTGAATTGAGTGCATTATGCAGGGAAACGGGAATATCGTTAATGTGATATGCGGACGGGAGTTGGAATGAAGTTTTTAGTAATGGGTTCTCTGAACTATGACTACATCTATTCTATGGATCATATCGTAAAGCCGGGCGAAACAACGGCTTCTGCCGGAATGGATATTGTCTGCGGCGGTAAGGGTCTCAACCAGTCTATTGCGCTGGCAAAGGCCGGACTCAGGGTATGGCATGCCGGGGTTCTGGGAGAAGACGGGGAGCTGCTGCGAAAAACGGCTGAGGAATACGGCGTGTGCTGCGATTACCTTAGCAAGGCGCAGGGAAAATGCGGCCATGCCGTCATTCAGCTGGAGAAAAGCGGTCAGAATTCCATCGTGCTCTACGGAGGCAGCAACCAGAAATTTACCGAAGGTTATGTGGATGAGGTACTGGCGCATTTTGGAGAAGGAGATCAGCTGCTTTTGCAGAATGAAATCAACCAGATGCCTTATATCATTCAAAGGGCATCGGAGCGGGGAATGAGGATCATCTTTAATCCCGCGCCTTTTGCCCCGGAGGTTCTTACTTACAACCTGGACAAAATCTCTTTATTTATTCTGAATGAGGTGGAAGGAGAACAGATGACGGGAAGCATGGAGCCGGAGCAAATCCTTCACAGGATGAAGGAGCGCTTTCCGGATGCAGAAATCATTCTTACCTTGGGAGAAAAGGGCTCTGTTTATGCCTGTGCGGGACGGGTGGTCCGGCAGACGGCGGTCGCTGTGGAGGTAGTGGACACGACGGCGGCGGGTGATACGTTTACCGGTTATTTTCTGGCTGCCAGAGCGAAGGCTTACAGTGTGGAAGAAAGTCTTCAGATAGCATCCCAAGCTTCCTCTGCGGCAGTGGGCCGCAGAGGCGCAGTCCCTTCCATCCCCTTATGGAATGAAATTGCAGGATAACGGGGAATAACTCAGTGAATTTTGATACGGTAGGATGCTTCAAAAACCTCGCCGGGCTCTAAACGGTTGCTGTATTCCCGCTCCTCCAGGGTTCCGTCGAACCTGCCGGAATCGCAGCGGCCATACCAGGGCTCGATACAGACAAAGGGAGCGTTCCTGCCGGCGGGGGACCATAAGCCAAAGAGCGGCGCGTCAAAAGTGACTGTCAGATATGCCTCCCGGGAGGAATCCAACAGGGAGACCTGATGGCACTGGTGGTCCTCGATGATTAAGGCATCGTGGTCAAAGAGCTGGGGATGTATGGGATAAATGCTTCGCTCTGTATTCAGAATATGCTGCTCTTCAAAGGGCTTTTTTACCTCTAGGCCATTGTCATCCACCAGCAGATAATGAAGAGGCTTCTCCGTATCAAACCGGAAGTAACAGAGCTCCTGCGAGGGGATAGCCCGGTCACCGGCTTGCTTCTCAGGATGGAGCAGGAAGGCGGGATGCCCGCCGATGGAAAAGTGCATGGTGGAGTCCCCGGTATTACTCACCCGCCATAGGGCGGTGACCGTGTCCCCTTCCAGGCGATATCCCAGCTCCAGACGGAAGCGGAAGGGATAAACCCTTCTGGTATCCCCGGTGTCCTCTAAATAAAACCATAATTCCTCCCCGGTGCGGCTTCCCGGTGTAAATTTCATATCGCGTGCGAAACCGTGCTGCAGCATGGAATAATTCTTACCCTGATAGGTGTAGGACTTATCTTTTAAGCTTCCCACCACTGGGAACAAGATAGGAGCGTGGCGCTTCCAGTAAGCAGGATCGGCATTCCACAGATATTCTTTTCCGGTCTTATGATTTCGGATTGAGATCAGTTCTGCTCCCTGATCCGCCACCTGGATTGCTAATATTTGATTGTTTAATGTATACAATGACATAGAATACCTCCTGTGTAATACGAACCAATTGATATTCATTGTATCACGGGGAAAAGGGATTGACAATCGAATTAAGCGTGTTATAATTGAGTTATTCCAAATATTTAAAACCTTGAAGAGAAGAGTACTGTGCAGAATATCCCAGAGATAGATATGAATTGGTGAGAATATCTTGTTAGGAAGCATGGGAAGACCGCCTCTGAGTGACCCCAATCCGGTCCGGTGATTCCGTTATCAATCCAATGAAGCTGAGTATCGTTTCGTAAATGAAGCATCCTGTCTTAAGTGAAGTATCAAGGCATTAAGATGGAATCGCAGCAGGAATAAGACGATTACTAATAAGGGTGGAACCGCGAGGTATGATATGCTCGTCCCTTTCGAATTGCAGTAGCTGCAATCGGAAGTGAGGAGTTTTTTTATTGTAATCAATGCTGCAGATACGGACTGGAACCTTAGCCTGGAGCGTTAAATTACATGTTAAGCAGAGGATATTAATAATTTTAGAATTTAAGATAGGAGAGATTACAATGAGGATTACGTTAAAAGACGGCTCTTTTAAAGAGTTCGACAAAGCAATGAGTGTTTATGAAATCGCAGCTGATATCAGCGAAGGTCTTGCCAGAATGGCCTGTGCCGGTGAGGTAAACGGTAAGGTGGCGGATCTTCGAACCATGGTGGATCAGGATTGCAGCTTGAATATACTGACCTTCAACGATGATGCAGGTAAGGCGGCATACCGCCACACTACCTCCCATGTGCTTGCCCAGGCGGTGAAGCGTCTGTACCCTGAGGCGAAGCTGGCCATCGGACCTTCCATCGATACAGGGTTTTATTATGATTTTGATATCCCTTCCTTTGACCGTACCGCATTGGATGCGATTGAAGCAGAGATGAAGAAGATCATCAAAGAAGGCGCCGATCTGGTTCGCTTTACATTGCCCCGGGCAGAAGCAATTGCTTTCATGCAGGAGAAGGGTGAGCCTTATAAGGTGGAGTTGATTGAGGATCTTCCTGAGGATGCTGAGCTTTCCTTCTACCAGCAGGGTGATTTTGCTGACCTGTGCGCCGGACCGCATTTAATGAATACAAAAAATATTAAGGCCTTTAAGCTGATCTCCTCCTCCGGTGCTTACTGGAGAGGCTCTGAAAAGAACAAGATGCTGACCAGAGTTTACGGTACCGCTTATACCAAGAATGCCGAGCTGGAAGAGTACCTGGCGCATCTGGAAGATATTAAAAAACGCGATCATAATAAGCTTGGACGTGAGATGGAATTATTCACAACCGTTGATGTGATCGGTCAGGGACTTCCGCTGCTGATGCCCAAGGGTACCAAGATCATTCAGACAATGCAAAGATGGATTGAGGATGAAGAGGAGCGCCGCGGCTATGTAAGAACCAAGACTCCCTTGATGGCTAAGAGCGACCTGTATAAGATCTCCGGTCACTGGGACCATTACAAGGATGGTATGTTTGTTCTCGGAGATGAGAAGGTTGACAAGGAAGTATTTGCACTTCGCCCCATGACCTGCCCGTTCCAATACTATGTATATAAAGCAAGTCAGAAAAGTTACCGTGATCTGCCGCTTCGTTACGGCGAGACCTCAACTCTGTTTCGTAATGAGGACTCCGGCGAGATGCATGGTTTGACCCGTGTACGTCAGTTTACAATCTCCGAAGGACATTTGATTGTAAGACCCGACCAGATGGATGAGGAATTCAAGGGGTGTCTTGATCTTGCAAGATACTGCCTGAAAACCTTAGGCGTGGAGGAAGATGTAACCTACCGCCTGTCCAAGTGGGATCCTGACAATAAGGAGAAATATATCGGTACCGCAGAGGTTTGGGAGAATACCCAGGGAAGAATTCGTAAGGTTCTGCAGGAGCTTGAGATTCCGTTCACCGAGGCGGACGGGGAAGCAGCATTCTATGGACCGAAGGTGGATATTCAGGCTAAAAACGTATACGGCAAGGAAGACACCATGATTACCATCCAGTGGGATGAGTTGAATGCCGAGCTGTTTGATATGTACTATGTGGATCAGAATGGTGAGAAGGTTCGTCCTTTCATTATCCATAGAACCAGCATGGGCTGTTATGAGAGAACCCTTGCCTGGATGATCGAGAAATATGCCGGCCAATTCCCTACCTGGTTATGTCCGGAGCAGGTGAGAGTATTACCGATTTCTGAGAAATATCACGATTACGCAAAGAAGGTTAAGGAAGAGCTTGCACGAAACAATGTCCTTGTAACCGTAGATGAGAGGGCGGAGAAGATCGGCTATAAGATCAGAGAGGCAAGACTTGACCGTGTTCCTTATCTGTTGGTGGTTGGACAGAAGGAAGAGGAAGAAGGCGCAGTATCTGTGAGAAGCCGTTTCCTTGGCGATGAAGGTCAGAAGCCTTTGAAGGCCTTTGTTGATAATATCTGCAAGGAGATCAGAACAAAGGAAATCAGAAAGATTGAAGTAACTGAAAATAACGAGAAATAATTCATAATACCCTGCAGGACAGCTATAGCTTAATAATGTTGTTTTGCAGGGTATTATCCTGCAGGACAGCTATGGCTTAACAATGTTGTTTTGCAGGGTATTATCCTATAAGCCTGTCAGAGACGATAGAGTTACTTTCATTACTGAATAAGGATAGATAGGAGGGAGGATATCCATGTTGAGGGCAAGAATAAAATCGATAAATTTATTATTCCTGTTAAAGACCGGAATAGGCTCCGCCGCCGCAATCCTGATCGCTAATATCATTGGATTGTCCTACAGTCCTTCCGCGGGAATCATAACGCTGCTTACCATACAGAATACCAGAAGAGAAACCTTATCCTTAGCTCTGAAAAGATTAGGGGCTTTTATTCTTATGGCGGGACTGACCTTTCTGATATTTCAGAGTGTCGGTTATAGTGCGGCAGCTTTTGGCTTATTTGTGACGTTCTTTGTTGCACTTTGCGTTGTATTGGAGCTAAAGGATGCAATTGCCATGAATGCCGTGCTGGCGACGCATTTTCTCAATGAAGGCCACATGGAATTGTCCTTGATCTTAAATGAAACAGGACTGCTGATATTAGGCATGGGAATTGGTGTTGTTCTTAACCTGATCATGCCGCGTAACAAGGAGCTCATTCGTAAGGAGCAGCTGCTGTTGGAGGAAGAGATGAAAAAGACACTTCGCAGCATTGGCAGCCTGCTTCTGAAGGAGCAAACGCCCCTTAATTATCTGCAGTTGGAGCGCTTAATTGACCGCCTGTTGAAAAATGCTTATGAAGAGGCCGGTAACCGGCTGCTTACGGATACCAGATATCTTGTTTCCTACTTACAGATGAGACAGGTACAGATTGGAGTATTAAAGGGTGTTGCGGATAAGATCGGGGAAATCGGTAATTTTCCCGTGCAAGCCCGGGCAATCGCAGAATTTATGGAGCAAATCGCAGCCTCCTTCCATGAACGCAATAATGCGGAGGGCTTACTGATCGAACTGAAGAAGATGCTGGAGCATTTTCGGACGGAAGCGCTTCCGGTTACCAGAGAGGAATTTGAAGCTCGTGCGATGCTGTTCCAAATAGTGAAAGAACTGGAATATTTTCTTGAAATAAAACGGGATTTTATACTGGATCTGGATAAGAAAAATATGAAGGTATACTGGAAGTAAAGCGATCCTGTCGCATAAAAAAGTTATCTCGTCGCATAATAAAAGAAAAAACAGAAAGAGGCCAACTCATGCAACGAAATAACACAGTAAATAATAATTCGGATCTTCCGCAAAATGGTGAAAATGATCCCAGAGAGGAACAGGAGCAGGAGAATCTGACCAAGGAAAATGAGGATTTAAAGGATAAAAAGATCAGTGAATACGGTCAGACCGTGCTTGAGAACGGAAAACGTGATCATAAGATACACCTGTTGTCTGTAATCGGAGAAATTGAAGGACATGAGTGTCTGCCCCAGCATAATAAAACCACTAAATATGAGCATGTATTACCGCAGCTTGCAGCCATTGAAGACAGTACGGAGATTGACGGACTTCTAATCTTAATCAATACGGTTGGCGGAGATGTAGAGGCAGGCCTGGCCATTGCGGAGATGATCGCTTCTTTGAGCAAGCCGACGGTTTCACTGGTACTGGGCGGCTCCCATTCCATCGGGGTTCCGTTAGCGGTATCAGCCAACTTCAGCTATATCGTCCCAAGTGCTACCATGATTATCCATCCGGTCAGAATGAATGGAACGGTCATCGGTGTTACTCAGACCTTTGAATACTTTGAGAAGATACAGGACAGGATTATAAACTTTGTGGTTGCACATTCTAAAATTGATTATAACAGCTTCCGTGCGTTGATGCTGGATACCAGCCAGCTTGCAAAGGATGTGGGGTCCATTCTGGTAGGAGACGAAACCGTGAAGAAGGGAATCATTGATGGAGTGGGCGGTATCAAGGAAGCCCTTGCAAAGATCAATGAGATGATTGAGGAGAAAGAAGCTGCCATGCTGGAAAAGGCAGCGAAAGAGAATAACCATGTGGAGAATAAAGAGATAAACAGCGGAGCAAAGGAGGAATAGTCTATGCTTTATACAGTTATGCCTTTGGAACGTATCTATGCCAGACCGTTAAGCTATACGGATATCAGACAGGAAAAACCGAAGAATGAATCAGAGCTGGAGTACCGGGATGTACCCTTAAAGCATGGCAGGGTGCTCACCCGGAGAGAGGGAGAAAACTATATCATCGAGCGGGTGAATTCCACGGATATGAGTGATTATCTCAATGATGAATATGTACCGGGAAAGATTTATAAGTCTGACACCTGAATCAAAGAGGTTGCATTACATTTTTATAAAAGGTATAATAAATTTTGGATGTAATGGCTATAACTTCTTGCAGAAACGGAGGGAACCACCCGGATGGCTCCAAAACAGAAAACGAAAAAAACGACTGAGACACGAAAGAAAAAATATAATAAAGAAACCCAGAAAAGGGTGAAGGAAAACGGTGCAATGCAGGATGAGATTCTGCTGGTGGTTGCACTGGTAATTTCGATTCTGCTCTTTTTAAGTAATTTTGACTTAAGCGGTGCGGTGGGACATTTCTTCAGTAGCTTTGTCTTTGGAATGATCGGTGTTGAGGCTTATATCTTACCCTTTATCATCTTCTTTATTACAGCCTTTCGTATTTCAAACCTGGGAAATAAACGGGCAGGCCGTAAAATCATGAGCGCCATTGTATTCTTCGTGGTACTGGCAGCCTTTATTGAATTAATTGCTCATGCTTACAATCCTGAAACAAAAATTTACGAATATTATATGAATTCCACGAATTACAGAAGCGGCGGCGGTATTCTGGGAGGACTTCTGGTGATGCTGTTCTGCGGCCTGTTTGATACGGTTGCGACTTATATCATACTCATTGCTGTCATGCTGATTTGTATTATTGTGATTACCGGCAAGGCAATCCTTACCTATATTGCAAAGCAGAGCAAAAGCTCTCTTGCCGAACGCAAGGAGTATCAGAAGCTTCGCAGAGATATGAGAGAGGAACAAATTGGGGTGCCGAATGCGCCTGATTCCGGCAGAAGGCCTCCAAAGACCTTTGTCCTTGATCCTGAGGCGCCGGCTGCGCAGGGAGGCAAACTGTCTGCCGCATCCTCTCAGAGCAAAACTCCGATCATAAATCTCATGGATAGGAAGCAGAAGAAGGAGGATAAGAAAGCTGAGCAGGAAATGAATTTTCATCAGCTGTTTGAGGAGAAAGAGACGGCACCTCAGGATACTTTATTTGGTTTCCAGGGCAGCGACCTGCTGCAGGAAGAACCGCTGCCGTTATATGAAAAGGAGCTTCGGGAAAAGTTTGGCCTGCATGAGCAGGAGTCAGAGACAGAAACAGAAGCTCCGGTGACGGAGCAGGCAGTTCATGATACAGCTGTAGTACATAAAAAGGCTGATAAACCCAAACAAGTATCTGAAGGAGATGCGGCAACTACAGATGTAGAAGATCTTGGCATCTCGCAGGCGCCCCAACAGAAGGAGTACATATTCCCGCCGGTAAATTTACTGTCCGCACCGAAACCAAAGCTGTCCAAAACCGGGTCCCCGGAACGCTCCATGAAGGAAACGGCCATGAAGCTGCAAAGTACGTTAGAGAGCTTTGGAGTACATGTTGCCATCACCAATGTCAGCTGCGGACCTGCGGTTACCCGCTATGAGCTTCAACCGGAGCAGGGTGTGAAGGTCAGCAGAATTACGGCCCTTGCAGATGATATCAAGCTTAATCTGGCGGCGGCCGATATCCGTATTGAGGCTCCCATTCCGGGAAAAGCAGCGGTCGGTATCGAGGTTCCCAATAAAGAAAATTCCATGGTATCCTTCCGGGAGATGATTGAAAGCGGCGAATTTACCGGACATGCTTCAGACCTTGCATTTGCGGTAGGTAAGGATATCGGCGGACAGACAATTATCACCGATATTGCGAAGATGCCCCATTTGCTCATAGCAGGTGCAACCGGTTCGGGGAAATCCGTATGCATCAATACACTGGTGATGAGTATTCTCTATAAATCCAAACCGTCGGATGTACGCTTGATTATGGTGGATCCTAAGGTTGTGGAGCTTAATGTATATAATGGTATTCCGCATCTTCTGATTCCTGTGGTAACCGATCCGAAGAAGGCTTCTGCGGCACTGAATTGGGCAGTTATGGAGATGACCGAGCGCTATAAGAAATTCGCTGATGCGGGAGTCAGGGATTTAAAGGGCTATAATGAAAAGGCAGCCGGGGTCGCCCATCTGAAGGATGAGAATTGTCATAAACTGCCCCAGATCGTAATTATCATCGACGAGTTGGCAGACCTGATGATGGTTGCTCCGGGAGAAGTGGAGGATGCAATCTGCCGCCTGGCACAGATGGCGAGAGCAGCGGGACTGCACCTGATCATCGCGACCCAGAGACCGTCGGTAAATGTTATCACCGGTCTGATTAAGGCGAATATCCCATCCAGAATTGCCTTTGCCGTATCCTCAGCCATTGATTCCAGAACAATCCTGGATGGAAGCGGTGCGGAGAAGCTGCTGGGTAAGGGGGATATGCTGTTCTTCCCGTCGGGTTATCCGAAGCCGGTTCGTATCCAGGGGGCCTTCATTTCTGACAAAGAGGTAAGCTCCGTGGTGGATTTCTTAAAGAAGAATAATAACGAAGCAACCTATAATGATGACATTCACGAGAAGATTAATAATGCCAAGCTTGGTGATGCTGCTATGGCGGGCGGTGGTGAGGAACGGGACGAATATTTTGCGGAAGCCGGTAAATTCATCATTGAGAAGGACAAGGCATCCATCGGTATGCTCCAGCGTGTTTATAAAATTGGCTTTAACCGTGCTGCACGTATTATGGATCAGTTGGCCGAGGCCGGTGTTGTGGGTCCGGAGGAGGGTACCAAGCCCAGAAAAATACTGATGTCAGAGGAACAGTTTGAGCAGTATCTGGAGGAGTACTAACAATAACACAATTGAGATCTTGTATATGAGGCTGGAATAATGATGAAAGGCATACTGGTTGTAAACGAATTCTTACATTCAAATAAATTTGATGAAATTCATTCCTGGCTGTTAGAAGCGGCAGGGAAACAGGATATTGAAATGCAGCGAATGACCAACGCACAGCTGCTGATTGATATCGGCGGAACTTATGACCGGAAGCTCGCGGATTTTATCCTGTTCTGGGACAAGGATGTAAAGCTTGCCCTGTATCTGGAACAGCTGGGATATCCGGTGTTTAACAGTGCGAAAGCTATTGAGGCCTGTGATGATAAGGCTTTAACTCATCTTGCATTGATGACCGCGGGAATTGCAATGCCAAGAACTGTGATTGCACCTATGACCTTTGATAATATTGGCTATACCAATGATCATTTCCTTGATGAGGCAGCGAAGAAATTGGGATTTCCAATGATAGTGAAGGAGTGCTTTGGATCCTTCGGCCAGCAGGTATACCTGGTGGAGGATTTGGAGGAGTTAAGGGAACAGCGGAAGAAGCTGGGTGCTAAGCCTGTTCTGTTCCAGGAGTTTGTCAGGAGCAGCTTTGGCAGGGATATCCGGCTGCAGGTCGTGGGAGGCCAGGTAATTGCCGCAATGTACCGGTATTCGGACAATGGTGATTTCCGGGCGAATCTTTCCATCGGCGGGAGGATGAAGGCCTATGAACCGAGTAGGCAGCAATGTGACCTGGCGGTGCAATGCTGTGAGATCCTCGGACTTGATTTTGGGGGAGTCGATCTCCTCTTTGGTGATAAAGAGGAGCCGATTGTCTGTGAAGTTAATTCAAATGCACATTTTAAGAATATCTATGATTGTACCGGTGTCAATGCGGCGGATGCAATTATAACGTATATAAAATCTAGACTGATGTGAGGAACAACAAGATAACAGGACATATGTGATCAAAGGATGCTTCCTGCAGTGGAAGGAATAAGAAAGCGGTGTTTCGATGATTGCCTGGTTAATCTATTATCGGGAGAGTGCTGAATATAACAAAAGATATATTCAGTTTTATAGGGAGGAAGGGGTTAAGCTTGGCATTGATGTCAAGCTTCTTCTTGTAGAGGAGCTGGAGTTTGGAGTTCGTAATAATCATTGGTTTATAACGCACCAAAAAGAAAAACTTGACATGCCGGATTTTGCAATCTGCCGTGCCATTTATCCGTTGCTCAGCAGACAGCTGGAGAGGATGGGAATACCGGTATTTAATAACTCCATGGTATCGGAAATCTGTAATGATAAGGCAAGAACCTGCCAATATCTTGCGAAGACCGGAATAGCAATGGTGGATACGAGCTTCTTTCAGAAGGAGCAGCTCGGGGAAGTACTGTCGCAGGTGCATGCTCCTACAGTAATCAAAGCTGTGGACGGACATGGCGGAAGTCAGGTATTCCTGACTTCCGGGGAGGCGGCAGCTGACGGTAATGAGCTGCAAAGAATTGTTGAGGGTATGAAGGGTTCTGATGCAGTTGTCCAGCCGCTGACCGGAAGCAGGCATCAGGATTTGAGAGTTTATGTCATCGGTAAAGAGATTATTGCGGCGGTGCTTCGTACTGCCCGGGAGGGCTTTAAGTCAAATTTTTCTTTGGGCGGAGAGGTAAGTTTATACCGGTTGTCACAGAAGGAAACGGATCTTGTTAACCGCATCATTGCGGAGTTTGATTTTGGCCTGGTGGGTATCGATTTTATTATCGGCGATTCAGGAGAACTCATCTTTAATGAGATTGAGGATGTGGTTGGTTCCAGGATGCTTTATCAATGTGCGGATATCAATATTGTTGAAAGATATCTGAAGTATATTATGAAAAGAGTTCTAGCCTCCGGATAAATCATTAACAGGGTTTTTAAGTATAGATGGAAAGATATATTTTATATAGCAAATAAAATAACATGTAAATTATTTGAACGGAGGTATCAGGTATCTATGAAAGTACTGAGAAAACCACAGATGCTGAAAGCAGGAGACAGGGTTGCGACAGTCAGCCTGTCCTGGGGAGGCGCAGGGGATGAAGAGCTGCGCTGGCGCTATCAGCAGGGAAAGGAACGGCTGCAGACAATCTTTGGGCTGGAAGTAATTGAGATGGAGCATACCCTGGCCGGATCAGAGTATATCTATCAGCATCCGGAAAAAAGGGCGGAGGATCTGATGAAGGCTTTTGCAGACCCTGAGATTAAGGGAATCATTGCTTGCATCGGGGGGATTGAAAGCATCCGAATGCTGCCCTATATTGATTATGAGCTGATCTATCACAATCCTAAGGTATTTATTGGTTATTCGGATTCCACAACAACCCATATGATCTGTAATAAGGCTGGTATTTCAAGTATCTACGGGCCTACACTTCTGATGGATTTTGCGGAGAATGTAGCGATGGATCCCTATACGGTGGAATATATAAACAGAACGTTGTTCTCAAAGGATCCGGTCGGCCTGATTGAACCTGCAAGGGAGTGGACCAGCGAATATCTGCCTTGGTTAGTTACGAATAAAAATACCGCAAGAAAGAAACAGCCGAATACCGGTTACGAACTGTTACAGGGACTGGGTAAAGCCAGGGGAAGATTACTGGGCGGATGCCTGGAGGTCTTTGATATGCTGAGGGGGACTAAACTTTTCCCTGAGCCGGAGGAATTTGAGGATACCATCGTATTCTTTGAAACCTCTGAGGATAAGCCTCCGGTCTGGTTTGTAGAAGTTGCACTTCGAACTCTGGGTATCAAAGGTATTCTTGGCAGGGTACGGGGAATGATCTTTGGGAAGCCTCAGGATGAAGCCTTTTATCATGAATATAATGAGGTGATTAAGAAGATTCTGAAAGAATATAACCGTGAGGATCTCCCGGTTCTGGTGAATATGAATTTCGGACATACCGAGCCGAAATTCTGTCTGCCCTATGGGGCGTTAGCTGAGATTGATTGTGAAAATCAGAGCTTTACAATATTAGAATCAGGTGTTATTTAGGGTGAAGAAACTTATCTTATAAAGGTAATATATACATGTATTATATGCATGTATGTAAATGCTGCTGTCAATTACAGAAGCGTCAATAGTTCCCGTGGGGTGTCAATCAGATAGCTTGCACCTTCTGTACGCAGCACCTCACGGCTGCGAAAGCCCCAGGTAACACCAATACAGGGAATACCGGCATTCCTTGCGGTCTGTACATCAGTCTCGGAGTCACCAACCAGTACGGTGTGATCAAGATCGGAGCCCAATTCCTTCACCGCCTCAAAAATACTGTCAGGTGCCGGTTTTCTCTTAATCTCCTGTGTCTCGCCAATGGCAACCGGGATAAGATTGCCAAAATAGGTTTTGGCTAATTCCTTTACAGCAGAATCGTATTTATTGGATACGATGGCAAGCTTGTAATTATATCGGTTTAAATCCAGAAGAAGTTCCATAATTCCGTTATAGGGACGGGTTTTATTCTGCATATTATGTTCATAATTTTCTTTGAATATCTCCATAATAGCAGTGAGCTCATCCTCACTGACACTTTCCGGGACGGATTTGCGTATCAGATTTCTGACTCCATTGCCGACAAAACGCCTTACCTCTTCGATGGTCTTTGGTGTATAGCCCATCTGTTTAAGAACTTCATTCAGGCTGTCACGCAGATCCTCCAGAGTATTCAGTAAGGTTCCGTCTAAATCAAAAATCACAGTAGTGTATCGCATGGGAAACATCCTTTCTTTTAACAAAGCTTTATCAGTCTTTTATGTTAAGCGCCGTTATAATCGATAATGAATTGATTCATAAGAATAATCAATAGTATACACTTGTTACTTTTTAAAAGGCAAGAGATTTTTGATTCTTTCCTTTAATTCGCTGAAGGGGATTAATTATTATCAATAGCAGGCGGACTGATAACCAAAATTAATAAATGAATTCTTACGGATCACTTGCGAAATACGAGATTAATGCTACAATTTATTTACAGGAGTATCATGTCAAAGAGTCAGCTGTTTCAGCAGCATAGATTTATTGATTGAGCATACTTATCAGTTTTATCTATCATGAAAGGTGGGTTTACAAATGAAGTCAGACATACAGATCGCACAGGAAGCTCAGTTAAAGCATATTAAGGAAGTTGCGGGCCGGCTTGCTGTATCAGAGGATGATTTAGAATTCTACGGCAAATATAAAGCAAAGCTTTCCGATGAATTGTGGGAAAAGATAAAGGATAATCCGGACGGAAAGCTGGTGCTTGTAACGGCAATCAATCCCACTCCTGCAGGGGAAGGTAAGACAACGACCACCGTTGGTCTCGGACAGGCACTTGGTTTGATGAACGTAAAATCTGTCATTGCCCTTCGTGAGCCTTCCCTCGGTCCCTGCTTTGGAATCAAAGGCGGTGCGGCCGGAGGCGGCAATGCGCAGGTGGTACCCATGGAGGATTTGAATTTGCATTTTACCGGAGATTTTCATGCAATAACCTCAGCGAACAACCTGCTTGCGGCAATGCTGGATAATCACATTCAGCAGGGTAACGCACTTCAGATAGATACGAAACAGATTGTCTGGAAGCGCTGTGTGGACATGAATGACCGAGCTCTTCGCAATATCGTCGTGGGACTTGGGCGTAAGGCGGACGGCGTGGTAAGAGAGGATCATTTTATTATAACCGTAGCATCCGAGATTATGGCGGTGCTTTGTCTTTCGGAGGATAGAAAGGATTTGAAGGAACGGCTTGGACGAATAGTTGTTGCCTATACCTGCGACGGCAAACCGGTAACGGCAAAGCAGCTGAATGCGGTGGGGGCTATGGCCGCACTTCTTAAGGATGCATTAAAGCCCAACCTGATCCAGACACTGGAAAATACACCTGCGATCATTCACGGGGGACCCTTCGCCAATATTGCCCATGGCTGTAACAGTGTGCGGGCAACAAAGACGGCACTGAAGCTGGCTGATGTGGTCGTGACGGAGGCTGGCTTTGGTGCCGACCTGGGTGCGGAGAAGTTTCTGGATATTAAATGCCGCATGGCAGGGCTGAAGCCGGATGCGGTGGTGCTGGTGGCAACGATAAGGGCATTAAAATACAATGGCGGTATCCCAAAGACAGAGCTTGCCAGAGAGAATCTGGAGGCATTGGGAAAGGGGATCGTAAATCTGGAAAAGCATATTGAGAACCTCCAAAAATTTGGCGTTCCGGTTGTGGTAAGCCTAAACAGATTCGTATCGGATACGGATGCGGAGCTTGCATTTGTAAAGGAATTCTGTGAAAGCCGCGGCTGTGAATTCTCTCTGTGTGAGGTGTGGGAGAAGGGCGGTGAAGGTGGTCTTGATCTTGCAAAGAGGGTATTGCTTACCATGGAAACAAAGGAAAGTAAGTATCAGCCATTATATGATCTGAAGCTTTCCCTGAAGCAGAAGATTGAAACCATTGCGAAGGAAATCTATGGTGCAGCCGGTGTAACCTATGATTCTGCCGCAGAAAGCGCACTCAAAACCATTGAGGCACTGGGATATGGGGAGCTTCCCATTTGTATGGCCAAGAATCAGTATTCCCTGTCAGATGATGCTTCTTTGCTTGGAAGACCGGAAGGCTTTCATATTAATATCCGTGAGGTATATGTTTCTGCCGGTGCCGGTTTTGTTGTGGCGATAACAGGAACGGTGATGACCATGCCCGGCTTACCTAAGGTACCCGCGGCGGAAGGAATTGATTTGGATGACAACGGTAAAATAACCGGCTTATTCTAAAAATATTTTGCATAAAATGAGAATGGTTCTCGTATGATATAGCGAATAGTACAAGTAATTTCCAAGCAATTCAATATATCCGGGGGGTTTAGCATGATTGAACGAATACCATTTACTTATACGAATGATATTACAGTTGTAAACCAGACGCAATTTGATGCGCATATACGGTTATATCAGGGTTATGTTACGAATATCAACAGGATTGATGCGATCCTTCAGCAAGGGGATGCCCAAAGGGATCAGGCAAATGCGACCTTCAGCTGGTACCGGGAATTAAAGCGCGGCGAGACCTATGCCCTTGACGGGGTTATTCTGCATGAATTATATTTTGAAAATATCGGAGGAAATACGCCATCACCGAATGATGTGACCAGAGGGATGATAGAGCAGGACTTTGGAAGCCTGAGCGAATGGCAGGAGGATTTTATCGCGACGGCCAATGCCAGCAGGGGTTGGGCTATTCTGTGCTTTGACCAAAGAAGCATGCGCCTTCGTAATATCAGCCTTGACCTGCATGACCTTGGCAATATCGCTTATTCCGCGCCAATTCTCGTGCTTGACGTATATGAGCATGCGTATTTCCTGCAGTATGCGGATAATAAGGCGGAATATATCGAGAATTTCATGAGAAATATCAACTGGAATGTGGTTGGTGCAAGGGCAAATTTTTAAATATTGTCTGAAAAATAAGCAGCAAGCTTAATGAAATAAATTCCCATAAGTACGTTCTTAAGGTTGTGGTAAGTCAAAAATCTATTATAGCCTGCCCGGTTCCGGTAAGATGAAAATACCGGGCAGGGCAGGCTTTTACTTTCAGAAAAACGTACTCAGGGCTAATATAATATGACCGGGAGCATCTTAACGCCTGTCAAAGGCCTGTTCACAGTACATACAGCGGTATACTCCGTTATCCCGGTCGGTCAGCTTAAAGGAGTGAACAAGACCGGGTTCAACGGAGGTGATACAGCGGGGATTCTTGCATTTTAGTACGTTGGATACCTGCTCCGGCAGCTGAGGATTTTTCTTCTCGATGATTTCGCCGTTCTCTATGATATTGATGGTAATCTGGTGATCCAGAGCGCCCAGAATATCCAGATCCAGATCTTCTAGGGTACCTTCTATTTTGATGATATCCTTTTTACCCATCTTATTGCTTTTTGCATTCTTTATGATCGCTACGGAGACGTCCTTATTCTCAAGATCAAGATAGGAGTAGATTTTCATTGCCCCGCCTACCTTGATATGGTCAATTACAATTCCCTGATTAAGTACACCGATATTTAACATGAAGCCTTCCCGTCCTTTCCTATACGATTTCTAATAATTTCATGATTAAAGCCATTCGCACATAGACACCGTACTGTGCCTGTTTAAAGTAAACAGCCCGGGGATCATCATCAACTTCTGTCGCAATTTCATTCACACGGGGAAGGGGATGAAGCACCAGCATGTCCGGCTTCGCCAAGGTCATTTTCTTATCATCCAGGATGTAAATGTCCTTTAAGCGGATATAATCCTCTTCATTGAAGAAACGTTCCTTTTGTACTCTAGTCATATATAGGATATCCAGCTTTGGCATTGCCTGTTCCAGGTTCCTTACCTCCTCAAAGGTAACCTTCTCTGATTTTGTGATTTCATCGCGCAGATAAGCAGGAATACGGAGCTCCTCCGGTGAGATCAGCACCAGATGGATATGATCATAGCGCGCCAGGGCATGAATCAGGGAGTGCACCGTACGGCCGAACTTTAAGTCACCACAAAAGCCAACGGTTAAATGATTTAATCGTCCTTTGAGATTCTTAATGGTTAATAAATCGGTAAAGGTTTGAGTGGGATGATTATGACCGCCGTCGCCGGCATTGATAACAGGAATAGAAGAATAAGTAGATGCAACTAAGGGGGCGCCTTCCTTGGGATGGCGGATCGCACAGATATCTGCGTAAGATGAAATAACCCGGATTGTATCGGCAACACTTTCGCCTTTGGCGGCTGAACTGGAATCTGCGGATGCAAAGCCTAATATATTACCGCCAAGATTAAGCATTGCGGCTTCGAAGCTAAGCCTCGTTCTTGTACTTGGTTCATAGAATAGAGTGGCCAGCTTCCTGCCTCGGCATACATCGGCGAATTTCTTTGGGTTCTGAATGATTTCTTCGGCTAAGGACAGAAGCTCGCCAAGCTCAGAAACAGTAAGGTCAGTCGGACTGATAATATGTCTCATAGATACCTCCATTGATTAAGTTGTAATGACTTGTCTTTAACTAGTTATTTTAATATACCTACATAGAATTTACAATCATAAAATTAAAGTCTATCTATTCCTAAAATGTGTAATTAAATAAGGGCGATAACAACTAAAAGATGGCAAATAATGCTTACGAGATTATGATAACAGATAATAAAAATAAAATATATAAATTATCTGAAAATAGTATTGACAAAATATAATGAATAATGTAGAATAAAGTCATAACAAAAGAACAGAAGATAACAATAGCCAACTGGCTAATTCAAATGAAAGCGGTGAGTCCCTTGAAGAGATAAGATGATACACCTCATAAGAAAATATGTAAGAAAGGATGGTACGATCCACCGAAAGCGTAAGTTTGCTACACGAAATAATATGAGAAGAAAAATATTAAATATATAAGAGAGTGTCAATTGTCAATGAATTGATACTCTCTTTTTTGTCTTGATCATGACCTGAAGCGGATAAGCATTTGTGTGCCAATCTAGTAACAAGGTACAATTGAATTTACAATTTATAATTGGTATAATAAGTAAGACATCAGTGATTTGGGATGGAAAAATATAAAATAATATGAATTAATTTGAACAGGGGAGGAAGGAATATGGAAATCAAATTTAGAAATGGTATTGCACTGGTAAGGGATATCAAAGCATCCAGAGACTTTTATACCAATAGTATCGGTCTCAAGATTAGCAAGGAATATGATAATATTATTTTTTTTGAGGATAATTTTGTAATTCATTCTGCGGATCTGTTTTATGAATATATTAACAAGCCTTATCATGGGGAGAAGATGGGCGGCGATAATGTGGATTTTTATTTCACAACATCGGATTTGAAGGGGTACAGTGAAAAACTAAAGGCAAATCATGTTCCGTTTATCCATGATATACATAAACATGAGTGGGGAGAAAGTGTAATCAGAGTTTATGATCCGGACGGTCACATTCTGGAAATCGGAGATGCACATTCGTAAAAACAAGGGACCATTGCAAAATAAATAAATTTGCTCCAAAAGGATCGAATGCATGATGTATTCGATCCTTTTGTCATGGATTATGGTTGCTGTTTTGCGGCAGACTCTTGTTTTGATATTATCAGATTTGTTCTGTTTTTTCATGAAATACTTTACACTTTTCTTACGCTATGTGTTATAATAATAGGATACAAGTTAGAGAAGGGCAGTGTGAATCATTGAAAAGTATAGTCCACACGTAACGTTTGTTCCGTCATAAAATTCGGTGCAAACTTCCTTTGAAAGGTAAGGTAATTACTATGATACAGATTTCGCGTACAGGAATACGAAATTTAGCATCCAATGATACCATTTATGCCCGGGGACTCCAGTATTACAAGGATAACCGGATCACAAATGCGACTTATTCCAATACAAATAAACAATATAGATTGACCGTAAAAGGAAATTATAATTATTCTGTCATCATTGACGAACAGGAGGACGGATCCTTTGATTACAGCTGTAATTGTCCTTCCAGACTGAAGGATCAGGGCGCCTGCAAGCACGTAGTGGCGGCATTATTATTTGTCCTGAAGTATCAGGAGCGATCCCTGCTCTCGGAATCCAAGAATCCGGGTGAGCGTAAGGTAATGCAGGTCCTGGATTACTTCATGTCCCAGGAGGATACGGTTTTAGTTGGCGAGACCTTTCAATTAGAGGTGATCGTTACCATTCCCTCCATACTGAAGGGAGAAAGCGGTCGTGCCCTGGTATCCCTGCGGGGCGGCAGCAACCGCAAATATAAGATTCAAACCATAAAAAAATTCCTCTCAGACATCTATCATCGTGAGAGCTTTGCCATCGGCAAGGAATTTAAATATGTCAACGGGGAGAGCACCTTTGATAAAATTTCATTGGATGTTCTGGATTATCTGCTGGGGATCTACGAGATTCAGGAGGTAATCGACAGTACCCATTTTTCTAAAATATTTTCAAAATCCCAGATGTTCATAACGAAAAACATGCTGGTAAAGCTGCTGGGTATTCTGGATGGTGCTAGCTTTACTCTGGAGCTGTATGGTA
Organism: Bacillota bacterium; assembly: GCA_023409535.1. Taxonomy (GTDB): domain Bacteria; phylum Bacillota; class Clostridia; order Lachnospirales; family Lachnospiraceae; genus Mobilitalea. The sequence goes on along the minus strand of JAEYGZ010000021.1, from coordinate 177,925 downwards.
AGGTATATAACGATGTGGTTTTTGTCACCGGTAATCCTGTGATTTCGTATCAGCTGTCTCTGGAGGAGGATACCATCTCGGTGGACTATCAGGGAAAGGGAGCGGTGCTGCCCCTGACAGAGACCGGTGAGCTGCTGTATTTTGACGGTGCAATTTATCTGCCGGATAAGAAATTTATCCGTAACTATAAGCCCTTTTATAACAGCCTCGGCAAGGATAAGGAACCTCTGTCCTTTCGGGGAGATAATAAGACCAGCTTTCTGGAGTATGTCCTTCCGCGAATATCAGAGACCATGCTGTTAGATATCCCGGAGGAGTTAAAGAGCCGGTATATCACCTGTGACATGGAAGCGAAGCTTTACTTCGACAAGTACAAGATGGGAATCAAGGCAGAACTAAAATATAAATATGGAGACTATGAATTCAACTCCTTTGCAAATGCGGCAGCCGGCTCCTACATCATTGTCAGACAGAGAGACCGTGAGGATGAGATTGTTACAGAACTCTTAAAGCTTGGCTTCGTGCCCTATAAGAATTTCTATCTGTTAAAGGAGGAAGATAAAATCTATGATTTTCTGTCAGGAAGAGTCATGGAGCTGGAGGATAAAGCGGGTCTGTTCTACTCGGAAGACTTCAGACGCCTTGGTATTCGTGCGCCGGGAAGCTTTAAGGCAGGTGTCCGGGTCAATTCTGAATTTAATATGCTGGAGCTGGATTTATCCTTCGATGAGGTTCCCAGGGACGAACTGCGGGAATTACTTCATTCCTATCAGGTAAAGAAGAAATATTACAGGTTGAAGAACGGCAGCTTTATTAACTTGGAGGATAAGACCATCAACGAGGTTTCCCATATCTTAAATTCCCTGAATGTCAAGGAAAAGCGTATGAAAGAGGATATTAACGCCGAGGAGCGGCATACCATGCTGCTGGATAAACAGCAGGCATTATATCTGGATAAGGCTTTCTCCGATCAGGAGTTTGTATTTGAACGAGACCGTGATTTCATGGCGCTGACAGAGAAGATCTTAAATCCCTCCAGGACAGAGCATGTGATACCGAAGGGAATACTGGCGAATTTAAGACCTTATCAGCTGACAGGCTATAAATGGCTAAAAACTCTGGCAGAGAATGAACTGGGCGGAATTCTGGCAGATGATATGGGCTTGGGAAAGACATTGCAATCCATCGTCTACATTGCTTCGGAGATGCAGAAGGGTAACAAATCCCATCATCTGATCGTGTGTCCTACCTCATTGATCTATAACTGGCAGGATGAGATCGAGAACTTCGCTCCGTTTATCAAAGCTCTGGTAATCACCGGAACGCCGAATGAGAGACAGGAGGCCATCGCAGGCTATAAGAACTATGATGTATTAATTACCTCATATCCTTTAATCCGCAGGGATATCTCTTCGTATGAAAAGCTGGAATTCCATACGGTATTTATAGATGAAGCACAGTTTATCAAGAACGATTCGTCCCTGAATGCCAAGTCTGTAAAGCGGTTAAGAGCAAAGCACCGTTATGCGCTGACAGGTACACCTATTGAGAACAGCCTGTCCGAGCTTTGGTCCATCTTTGATTTCATCATGCCGGAATATTTGTATACCCATTCCCGGTTTGTGGAGCTCTATGAGAAGCCCATTATGAAGGAGGATGCCCAGGCGCTGACGGATCTGCACCAGCACATTGAGCCGTTTATACTGCGGCGTATGAAGAAGGACGTACTCACTGAACTTCCGGACAAATATGAGACGAAGATGCTGACTGACCTGTCCGAGGGACAAAAGCTTATATATCTGTCCTTTCTGGAGAATATCAGAAGTGAGATCCATTCAGAGATTGCGGAAAACGGTGTGGAGAAGAGCAGGATGAAGATCCTGGCGGCACTCACCAGACTGCGCCAGATCTGCTGTCATCCTTCCACATTCTTGGAAAACTACCAGGGGGGCAGCGGAAAGCTTGAGCTTCTGATGGAAATCATACCTGAAGCAATTGCCAACGATCACCGTATTCTGGTGTTCTCACAGTTCACCTCCATGCTGCGAATCATTGAGGGTGAGCTTAAGGACCTGGATATACCGTACTTCTATCTGGAGGGTTCGACGCCGACGCAGGACCGTAATGAATTTGTTAAGCGCTTCAATGCAGGAGAAGGAAAGGTATTCTTAATCTCCCTGAAAGCAGGCGGAACAGGTCTTAACTTAACCGGAGCAGATACGGTTATCCACTATGATCCCTGGTGGAATCCCGCGGTGGAGGATCAAGCGACGGACCGCGCTTACCGTATCGGACAGCAGAATAAGGTTCATGTGATGAAGCTGATTACCAAGGGAACTATAGAAGAGAAGATATTTAAGCTGCAGAGAAAGAAGAAGGAATTATCGGATTCCATTATCAGCTCAAAGGAGGTATTTATTAATTCCTTATCCAGAGAAGAGCTGGAGGAGCTGTTTGCACCGATGTAGATTGTTGTAATGAATTGACCATATGATAAGATAAATCATAAATGGACCTCTTAATGTTGTAAAAGCGACATTTTGAGGTTCTTTTGTTACCTTTTTCCAAATACGACATGTTTGCATGGGATAATATGGTATAAAATGTATATTGTGGTAGAATTATGGGTATCTTCTTGCTATAATATTAATTGGATTTATTATGGTAATCATTGTATATTTATTATTTCATCAATCGCCTTATCAATCAGAAGATGAAGAAAGAACAAAAACCATCTGAATATTAATAGGATGTATTATCCTAATAAATTTTGGAGGAAATTTATGCAAGATAATAAAATGATTGTTATGCTGACTAAACCTCGCATATTTACTGAGGAGGAACAAAGTATATTATCAAAAATGCTAAGTACAAACGTGATGGATAAAAAAATACTTATTAATCAAATTGAAAATGCTAAAGTAATTGGATATTGTGATTGTGGATGTAAGTCAATCTTAATTTCTGTGGATCAAGAGTTACCTAAATATATGTATAATGTTCGGGTTCCTGTTGAGATGCTAACGAATGATGGAGAGAGTACTCCTATACAATTTCTCCTTCATATTGTTGATGGTTATATAAATGAATTAGAAATATTAAGATTAGATTCGCAAGCTATAAATGGTACTGTAAGCTTAAATAATGTGATTATTACAATCAATAATCAGTGATTAAATAATAATTATTGGTTATTATATGGTTTTAAGTGTTATAAATTGATGATTGATAAGGGCTTATATTATGGAGGAAGTTCAATATATTAGCTACGAAGGTTATGATTTAGGTGATGTCCAATTACTAAATGATTTAGCAACACCAGAAGAATTAAGGATAAAAAATGATTTTTATATTGAAAAAGAATATGAAACAATAAATGAGTTAAAAGAAATTTTGCCAGAATATGATATTATTTGGGAAGGTAATCTTTAAATTGTCTAGAGGTATATAATGAGAAAGTCGTATTTATTTATTTCAATAGCAATTTTTTTACTTATGTTGGTAATTGTACCTATAATTATTAAGTTAATTAATTACGATACAAATAATATTGAAAGAATTCAGGAGGAGTTTAATAGAAAGTATGCAACGGCATTTACATATATAGAAAAATATCGGAATGATGATGGAAAACTATATATTGCTTTGCATGGAAAGAGAATGATTCAATAGTAGTTAGAGCTAATTTAGAATGGACCTTTGATACGATCTTAATCGCCAGTTCCCTTTTTACCCTTTCATATTCGGAGATATATAACTGATAATTTTTCTGATGAAGTAAAAGAATATATAGTCAATGAAAAATAAAGGAGAGTTAGATATTGCTGATATGGGTGTAGATGAGGCAACACAGCGTATATACGATCTAAAGAAAGATATAGCTGAACAATTAGCTCATTACTATAAATCGAAATATGCGTATACTAGTGAGATTACATTGAAAATTATTTATAAAAATCATAGTGAAGATGTATTATTTTATTCATCCAATAAAGGAACGATACATGATCTACTTGTTAAAGTAATACTCAAGGAATGACCTTTTCTCAAACTAGATTTGCATAAAACGTGTAAAATAGACAGGGTATTTTTAACCATTTTTAACAGCGGCTTCTGATGGATTCGCCAGTTCCATTTATTCCTTTTTACATTTGAAGATATATTACCGACAATTTTTGATGCTGTTAAGAAGTATATAATTAATGAGAGTTATGGTGGAAAATTAGATATTACGAATATTGATATTAATCAGGCGACACAGATCATATATGATCTTAAGAAAGATATAGCTGGACAACTGTCAATATACCATTACAATCATATCTAATTCGCGTATTGTATAATAAGCGGGATGGTCAATAAAACCCCTTCAATTCATAACAAAAAGTTATTAATTATAGAAGTAGAGGCAATATAAATGGATTATATAGAATTAAGTAAAGAAATACCATATGCTCTCAGACATGCTCCATGGGAATATGAGCTTGAATTGGATGCAGAGGGGTGGGTTCCTATAACTCAACTGCTTGATGCATTACAATGTTCTGAAAAATGGAGTGAACTTAGAATAGAAGATATCAAATCGATGGTAGACTTATCTGAGAAAAAACGGCATGAAATTATGGATAACAAAATTCGTGCATTTTATGGACATTCTGTTCCGACCAGGATTATTAAAGCAGAGAGCCTACCACCGCAAATTCTTTATCATGGTACTGCCAATAGATTTGCAGATGTGATTATGTCGGAAGGACTATTACCTGGATCCAGACAGTATGTTCATTTATCTCAGGAAATTGACACAGCTATTACGGTTGGTAAACGCAGAGATAAAAATCCGGTGATTTTAGTAATTAACGCGGGACTTGCTTATAATAATGGGATTAAATTTTATCATGGTAAGGATAATATATGGCTGGCAGATAAGATTCCGGCGCAATTTATAAAAATAATGTGACTGATTTATAGCATTGAGCGATTCTACATAATAAAGCAGAAGGAAATAACTATGCGTAAAAAAAAGAGTATTATATTATTGAGTGTATCGGTTTTTCTAATCTTATCGATTGCTATAGTGATCCTGGTTTTTAATAGTGATACCTATAACATAAAACAGATACGAGACAGACTTGGTACGGAATACAATGCATCCTTTGAGTATATTGAAAAAACGGTTAATGAAAAAGGCCAACCCTTTTATTACTTCAAATGGACAATGGATGAAAGTGTTGTTATAAAGGTAAGAACAGGATGGATCAGAGATACTGTTTTTCCTTTTTTACCCTTTGATTTTGGATGGTATGAATACGATGATTTCACTGAAGTAATGAAGGAATACATATTAAATAAGAAATATGGGGGACTAATTAATATAACCGATATGAGCATTGAGGAGGCATCCGATATTATTAGCAGAATTATGGAGGATTTAATTGCTGAATTAAAGCCATATCATAAGAGAGCTATATTTGATACCAGGTTTATCCTTACGGTAATAAACGGCAAGAGAAAGAAAGAGATAGAGTTCTGGTCAGCAAATGAATCCTCTATTCGAAGAGACCTTGAGGAGGTTTACGGGATCGGGTATTACGGATATTAACGCGGACAAGGGAGATATTGCACTAAGTTATGTAAATGGAGGTAGAATGCGCAAAAAAATACTTATTTTATCCACTGGCATATTGATTGGCTTATCCATTATATCGGCGGTAGTTATATCGATGCTGAACAGTGATGAGTATAACATTAAACGCATGCAAAAGGAGTTTAATAAAAAATATAATACTTCCTTTGAATATGTGAATAAAAGCATCGGTATGAAAACCAAACGGACAATATATCATTTTAGATGGAAAGCAGATGAAGCAGTAACGATAAATGTGGGTACCGGATGGGCCAATGGTGCAATGCCTTATTTTTATCCCTTTGATTACAGTTGGTATGAAATTGATAATTTCACTGCGGCTGTTAAAGAATATATATTGAATAAAAAGTATGATGGAATAATTGATATAACCAATAGGACTCCGGATAAAGCAAGAGAATTAATAACAGATATTATGAAGGATACCGAGAATGAGCTGCAGTTATATCACAATACGAAATTACATAATACGGATATCACAATAACGGTTATAGACGGAGAGATACAAAAGAGAATCAAATTTACCACTGCTGATGAAGCAAATATCAATGCAGGACTGGATGCAATCTATAAGGATGTAGATAACCTGGAGAGAATCCGCATAGAACTAAAGCAAAGATATTCAACTTCGTTTTTATATTCAGGAGTATCCATAGAGGAAACCTCCGGCAAACCGATATATCATTTTGTGTGGTCTGAGAATAATTTGGTCAATATTAACACCAGTATAGGTGTGTCCACAAATTTTCTCACATTTATCCCGTATATTGATGTAAAGGATAATTTCCCGGAAGCGTTAAAGGAATATATTATTAACAGCACATGCAAAGGCAAGATAGATATTTCGGAAACAGGCATTACAGCAGCGGGAGAAATAATTTATGATATGATGAACGATTATCGTAATCAGATGACTTTGTATCAAAAAGCGAAGGAGGTTTCCAATACCTCTATAACACTTGTTATTATATCTGATGGAATTAGTCAGGAAGTTACTTTTGAAGCATTTGACATAAGCTTAATTATAAAACAACTGAACGGAATAAACTAATACTTCTATAAGAAAGACCTTGAATTAGAATTCTTTATAGCCAATAAAAAATACAAGTGTTCAGGCAGCTTGATCCGTCATCTGCTAAGCACTTGTATTTTTTATGGCCATATTCCAAAATAGTATGGGTTTCCTTTATATAGTATTCTTTAATACAGCCCGAAGTACTGTACTTAACGAAACAGCCAGAACAATTTTTATTACGTCAAACACAACAAACGGAAATACACACAGTGTCAGCGCCGTATAAAAGGTGTTGTCCGTGATATAGGTGAACCAGGCGGTTCCGATCAGGTAGCAGAGCAGGAGCGACACAACCATGCCGGTGACAAGGACAATTACTTTATACTTTTTTGCAAGCTTATAGCTGAGAGCCGTAATAAATGCCATGAGGGGGTATGCCATCAGATAACCGCCGGTCATACCAACCAGAACTCCCGGGCCGCCTTTAAAGCCGACGAATACAGGAAGGCCAAAGGTACCCAGCAGAAGATAGACCAGAACCGCCAGGAGGGCATTCCGGGGCGATAACATAGCACCGGTCAGAAATATCGCAAATAGTCCCAGGGTAAATGGAATCGGCTGAACCTGAATAGAGATCTGGGACAGTATACAGATGACGGCTGTGAACATTGCGATGATCACCAGATCCTTTGTATTTATCCTTGTTCCCTTTTTGGGTGTTGCATTAATTTCATTCATAATTATATACCAGCAGCAGAGCGGCAGAGGAATGCCGCCTGTTACATTATCCTTTCCTCTAATTCTTGAATATCGAAGAATGATGTTCTTATAATTTATATTACCGGAACTAAAATCATGTTCCGATAAACGAGATGCACGGCGCAAGTACAGCGCCGTTTATCGGAAGATAAAGTACATCTTCCGATAGCTTATATCAGTTAGCTTATTTCTTAATTCTCACACTGACTTCTCCGGAGCTTAAAGGCTCTATGATATGATTCTCATACTCCACCACCAGCCGGGCTTTCTCATCAATATCGATTGCTTTGGCAGGCAGAGTATCCTTACCCTTTAAGACAAGGATTTCCTGACCGATTAAGAAGGAACGTCTGCGGTATTCCTCCAGGTATTTCTTATCCGTCAGGGAATTCATACATTCAGACAGATTGTTCAAAACCTCAGCCACCAGTTGGGAGGTGGTGGTAGCGTCCTTCGGCTTATCACCGAAGACGGAGCCTGCAACCTGGGATATTTCTTCCGGAAAATCCTGTGTCGATATATTAATACCGATCCCGACTACCGCATATTCCAAACCGCCGCTTTCGAAGTTGATGGAGGCTTCCGTGAGGATACCGCACACCTTCTTACCATCGACAAAAATGTCATTGACCCACTTGATTTCGGCCTTAACCTGAGCAATTGTCTCGATGGCTTTGGCGACGGCAACCGCTGCGGCGGTTGTGATCATCAGGGAATCCTCCAGATTAAGCTGGGGCCTTAAGATGATGGTAAAGTAGATGCCTGAGGAACCGGGGGAGTAGAAGCTGCGTCCCATGCGGCCCCGTCCTTGGGTCTGCTCTCTGGCTACAATCACAGAACCTTCCTTCGCTCCTTGTGCGGCTATCTCCTTTGCCAGGATATTGGTGGAGGTTACGCTGTGTCTGACATCGAGACAAAACTCGGCAGCAGTCCCTCTTAAATATAAAGCAATGCTTTCTGCAGTAACGATATCATTCTGTGCGAGCAGGGTATACCCCTTATTGGTAACAGCTTCTATCCGGTGACCATCCTTTTGCAGGGCTTTCATTGCTTTCCAGATAGCGCTGCGGGTAACAAACAGCTCATCGGCAAGCTTTGCACCGTTTATCGGTTTACCTCTGTTTTCTTCCAAAATTCTAAGTACCTGATGCTTCAGTTCCATATTCATAAAACCATACCTTCTTCAAAATCTGCAAGCTTTCCTATAGGATGGTTTCAGTATACCATAGGCATGCCAATTGTCAACCTGTTAGGCATAAAGAGTCGACAATTAAAATTGGCCCAAACAGACAATTATCTTGTATCTGTTTGGGCTTTTCTGTTGCAGCGGATTTATGTCATTTATACTTGTACCGGCTGTTCCATATTATTGTTATAATAATCCTCAATCAATCGGTCCAGATATGCCGTATTCTGAGAACCGAATTCCGTAAGTAACATTTCCTTGATCGTTTCCGTAAGCTTCATATAGTTTAATTCTTCGGACACATTCTCCTGATAGTTTGCTTTTATGAATTCCTCAGTAAAATGCTCCTTGAGCCAATCGTTAATCTCAGCAGTCAGCTTATTTTCTGTATCTATCTCAGTCTTAATGGTCTTTGCCTTACTTCTGGTGCTGACGGCAACATACAGGAAAAAGAGAAACAGGGCGGTCATGAAACTATTTGAGAGCCAGCCGCTCAATACGGAGATAACCCCGAATACATTCAGGCATACAAAAACCAGGCCGGCAGCACCAAAGAGTAAGAAGATCCAAGCGGTACCGGTAAGGTCCTTATATTTATCTTCCTTCATAACATAAGTAGAACCGTCATGCGTATGTCTGATGGAATCAGGATCCTCCTCTTCAGGGAGCTCTTCCTCGGCAATTTCCCTGGCTGAGGCTTCTCTTTGTGTTTCCTTCCCCAGGGAGTCTTCCGTGTCTTCCTCTTGTGCAAATTCTTCTTCGCCTTCATAGTACTCAATCTCAGGACCATCTGAAGCCTCGGATAACTCAGCTTCCTCACCATTTAATACAGTATCTTCAGCTGCATTCGTTTCAGTATCTTTTTCAGCCTCTTCTTCCGTACCTTCGGATGTCTCCGTTAATGCTTCCGCAGCTTCCTCCGGCCTGTCGTCACGATAAACTCCGTTGGCGATATTTTCCCGCTCTACAAAGTAGAAGGCCTGATACAGCTGCTTTGCCAGTTTTTCTGCTTTTGGCGGTATGCTGACAATATAAAGCTCATTTTCTTCATCATAGGATACGTCGGAGGGAAGATCGGAATAATTAAAGTAGCTGGAAAGCTTATCCGCGATTTTCTTATCCTCAGCCTGAAAGAAGGGCATCAGTAACTCGGCTTCCTGTTCCGCTTCCGGGCTGTCCACCAGGGGAACCTTACAATCGGCACACATGGTATAACCTTCCTGATATTCTGCATTACATTTTGGACAATATGGCATAGTTTCAACTCCATTCATATTATTATAGATCTTACTTGTTATGATAGATCTTACAGGTTCCTTTGAAGCCTTAAACCTATTGCTGACATGCCGTTAATCCGGATTATTACATGCCATTCTGTCAGATATCAGGGTATCTATTCTGCCATAAAGCGGTGATATGCCTTCTTGCCTTTGCGAATCAGCAGAGCACCGTCACTGTCAAAGTCATCAGCGGTGAATACTCTGGCAAAGTCGGTTACCTTAACCTCATTCACTGTTACACCGCCTTGCTCGATATTACGTCTCGCGTCGGAGCGGGAGGTTGCAAGCTTTGTATCGCACATCATGGTGATCAGGTCAATACCTTCTGCAAATCTGGCAGCAGGATAGGTAGTGGTAGGAATATCCTCCGACTTCATACCGCCGCCGAATAATGCTCTTGCAGCTTCCTGCGCCTTGGTTGCTTCCTCTTCCCCGTGTACGATCTTCGTTATCTCGAAGGCAAGGACTTCCTTTGCATGGTTGATCTCGGCATCCTTTAAGGCTCCAAGTCTTCTTACTTCGTCCATAGGAAGGAAGGTTAAGAGACCAAGACATTCCTCCACTTTAACATCCTCGATGTTTCTCCAGTACTGGTAGAACTCGTAGGGAGAGGTCTTGTTCGGATCCAACCAGACGGCACCCTTCATGGTCTTACCCATCTTGATGCCCTCGCTGGTGGTCAGCAGCTTGAAGGTTAAGCCGAAGGCAGGCTTTTGTTCCTTCCGGCGGATTAAGTCAACCCCGCCCAGGATGTTGGACCATTGGTCATTACCGCCCAGCTGAAGGGTACAATTGTATAATTTGTTCAGCTTCCAGAAGTCATAGGACTGCATCAGCATGTAATTGAATTCAAAGAAGGTCAGACCCTTTTCCATACGGGTCTTGTAGCAGTCTGCGGTTAACATCTTATTCACGGAGAAATGTATTCCGATCTCTCTTAAAAATTCCACATAATTTAAATCCAGCAGCCAGTCCGCATTGTTGGCGATGATTGCATTGTCATTCTGAAAGTCAATAAAATGCGAGAGCTGGTTCTTAAAGCACTCCGCATTATGCTGGATTGTCTCAATGGTCATCAGGGTACGCATATCGGATTTGCCGGTGGGATCACCGATCATAGTGGTTCCGCCTCCCAGAAGGGCGATGGGCTTGTGGCCGGCACGCTGCATATGCATCATAGCCATAACCGTAAGAAAATGTCCTGCCGTTAAGCTGTCGGCGGTAGCATCAAAGCCTATATAAAAGGTAACGGATTCCTTTCCTAATACTTCACGAACTTCCTCCTCATGAGTACATTGTTCGATAAATCCACGTTCCGTTAAAATGTCATAAACATTGGTCGACATTGGTTTTCCTCCTACTATTTCATCAGTTTTTAACTAAAGACATTATAAATGATTACCAGGTTATTTTCAATCCTTATTCGGGTAATGACAATTGTCATGGTAAAGTTGTAACTTCCGTCACTTCCGTAATACCTTTATTTTGTGTATGCTTAGTGTGAATTATTGAAAAGCATAATTCACACTTGGAAGTTTGTACCTGCAGTCACCGGAGCGTACAGACACGCCCGGTACAAACGATTTAAAGGGTAGAAGTCAACATAATAGAAGCGTGTTAATAAAAAGGAGGAGCTTATGTCACAATTTGTTACAGTAAAAAATCTTACGAAGAAATACGGAGAGCTATGCGCGGTGGATAACCTCAGCTTTGAGGTTAAGGCTAACGAGATCTTCGGGTTGCTTGGCCCCAACGGAGCAGGCAAGTCCACTACCTTAAATGTGCTGACCACCTTAACCGATTTGAATAAAGGTGAGATCGAAATCGGCGGATATAATATCCGTAAGGAGAAGATGAAGATCAAGCAGATCATCGGAATGGTGCCCCAGGATATTGCAGTTTATGAACACCTGTCCGCACTGGAGAATGTCAAATTCTTTGCCTCTCTGTACGGACTGACAGGAAAGAAGCTGACAGACATGGCAAAGGAGGCCTTGGATTTTGTGGGATTATCGGATCGCAGCAGTATGGGACCCAAGAAAATGTCCGGCGGTATGAGACGCCGGTTAAATATTGCCTGCGGTATTGCCCATGCGCCGAAGCTGATCATTATGGATGAGCCGACAGTAGGCGTAGATGCACAATCCAGGGAGCATATTCTCAATTCCATTAAAATATTAAGAGACCGTGGTACAACAGTGATTTATACCTCACATTATATGAATGAGGTAGAGGAGATCTGTGACCGGATCGCCATCATCGATAAGGGGCAGTTAATCGCCTGCGGTACGAGACCGGAGCTGGTATCCTTGGTGACGGATGTGCAGTCGGTATATATCGAGACGAAGATCATGGCGGGCGCCGGTGAAACAGAGATGATGAAGAAATTAAGAACCCTGCCCGATGTCAAGGCGGTAGCAGTAAATGATAATACCGTCAGGATTGATATCACCATCGGGCAGAACAGCATTTCAAAGATTCTGGAGCAGTTCTTAAGCTTTGGTATGCCGGTATTCAATATCCGGTCGGAGGTACCGAATCTGGATACCATGTTTTTAACTCTGACCGGACACGAGCTGAGAGCTTAAGGGAAGAAAGGCAGGGCAGATAATATGTTTAATATTGTAATCAAAGAGACGAAAGAATTCGTCAGAGAAAAGATTTATCTCTTTTTCTTTATTCTGTTTCCGGTTATCCTGGTATTCCTTCTGGGTAACCTGCTTAATTCTACGGATATAGCGGACGAAGCGATCGGTCAGCTTAAGGTCCAATATGTTATTGATACCGAGGATCCCTTTTCCGTGGCGGCAATACAAAGCTTTGCTGAGTCTGTTTCCGACGGCAGTCATATCTTTTTTGAACAGACCGACCAGCCGGAAGCCGCCAGGAAGCTTGCGGGAGAGAATAAGATAACGGCATTGGTTCTCTTTACCGGATCTCCCCTTCAGGTACAGATTTATGAAGGTACCAATATGATTCAGAACCGCACGGTGGAAGCCGTCTTAAACGGCTTTGCCCAGAATAGTATGACAATTGCTGCTGTAATGAAGAATTCCCCTCAGAGGATGTCAAGCCTAAGTATGACGCAGGAGAGCTATACCAGGCAGAAGGACCTGGGAGTCAACAGATCTATGATCGATTATTATGCTGTGGCTATGGTTGTCATGATTGCTTTTATGAGTATGATGGTTGGAGCCGGTGCCTTTACCTCGGAGAAGGAGAGTAAGACAATCAACCGCCTGATTATGGCTCCCCAAAGCAAAGTATCCATGTTTCTTCAGAAGGTGGCAGGGATGATGCCCCAGACGTTGCTGCAGGTGACCATCATTATGGGTGCAAGTATCCTGATCTTCCATGCGCATTACGGTGCGACTATGGAAGCTAATCTTTACCTGTTCCTGATGTTCATTGTAATTACCTTCTGCATGATTTCCATTGGTGCGGTGATAGGTCTGGGAATCAAGGGATCACCGTCCTCCATAATCATGCCGGTGGTTTGGGTTATGCTGTTCTTTGGAGGTACCTATTCCAAAGAGCTCCATATCAAGGGCGTCAGTGATCTGCTGCCTAATTATATCTTCCAGCAGGCGGCCTTTGAGGTGGCAGTGTTCAGCCGCTATGATACGGCCAACAAAATAATCATTGGATGTCTGGCGGTAACGGTTCTGGCCCTGGCAGCGGGAGCTTTTCTATTCAACCGTAAAGAGGCAGTGTGAAAAATAAAGATCTTTCACACTTAATCATTTGTACCTGCAGTCATCAGAGCGTGCTGGCACGCTCGGTACAAACTAAATTGCAGGATATGAAGGAGGAGATTATGAGATATATCTGGATTTTAACAACAACGAATATAAAGCGATATTCCTTTGCGGTGGTAATGTCACTTTTCGGAGCCGCAGTCTTGTGTGCGGCACTATATTTTACAGGAATAATGGTTGCGGATAAAACCACAGCCCAGGTGGGGGTGGGTTTGCTGGATTATGACAACAGCAGTCTGTCTGAGGATATGAAGCGGTACATGACCGATAAGCTGGAATATCGGCTGATTGAAAATAATACCTATGAGGAACTGTCCATGCTGTTGATTGATAAGAAGATATCCATTATAATAGAAATACCGGAGGGCTTTTATAGCAATACGCTGGAGGGAGAAAAGCCGGAGATTATTGTGACTTCCCTGGATGATTATGAAAATTCCGTATTTGCGGAGGCTTATATTAACAGTTACCTGGGCAGTATCCGCAATCTGGCAGCAGGAGCAGGCGGTAACGACACAGAGTTTAACCGGATGCTGAAGGACTATCACACAAATGATATTACGATCACCAGAAATACGGCAGCAGAGCTGGATACGACAGAACTGAGGCACAAGAGCGGATTTATTATTTCCGTCGGCTTCTTTTTAATGTTTGTATTTATCATCAGCTATGCGATTGCTAATCTTCTGGATGATGACCGCATATCCGGTGTATTTCGGCGGATTCAGCTGACACCTGTAAAACCGGTGCATTACCTCATAGGTTCGGGTATCTTTGGTGCGGTGTTATATGCCGTACAAATTGTAATATTTATGTTGTATATAAGGCTGAATGAGATAAAGATCGGGATATCAATTTTGGTGGTAATACTGCTGATGTCCCTGTTCTCCTTATTTACCCTTTGCCTTTCCATGACAGTGGCTTTGGTAACAAAATCCAAAAATGCAATTCTTGCAGGCATTATTGGTTTTTCCACAGTAGGCTGCATTCTGGGAGGAGCGTATTTTCCCATTGACATGGCGCCGGAAACTCTTCAGAAGCTGGCGCGGGTTATACCGCAGTACTGGTTCATGGATGCCTTAAGAAGGCTGCAGGAAGACAGCCATGCAGTAATTCTTCCCAACATCATCATCCTATGCTTATTTATCGTATTAACCTTCCTGACAGGAGCGGTTGCATTTGCACAGGATTATAAGAAAAGTTAAGCGTTTAGCATTGATATCAGAAAGGTTTGGTTCTTAGTATGGATAAGGAAAAGCCGTTCCTCTATTTTATAACCAAAATAGCGGCAGCCCTTTCATCAATCCTGTTGTTTCTATATGCTGAGGCCGGTATTACAGTTGCTGTAATAGCGGCACTCAGCTTTATCTGCGTTTTTATCCTGGAGCTTTTGTTTGGGCAGCTTCATCGAAGCCTCTTTTTCACGCGTATTACAATTCTTCTTAGTCTCATTGCCTGCTTTTTTCTCGGCTTTACAGAACTGTTTCCGCTATGCATCATACTTTTTGCGCATTTATTGGATGCTACAGTGGAAGCAGGGATGTTTTATGTCTTTCTCAGTGTAATTTCACTGCTGGCTGTTTTGATATATCCGCCTGCCATGCTGTCTTTTGCTGTCACAATCCTGTTATTACTCCTGCTGCTATATGGAAGATATCTTCTGGACAGGCTTACTTTACTGAAGGAGCTGAATGAACAGCAGAAGGATAAGCTGAATGAGCTAAGTGACAGGGTAAGTGATGTGAGGCGCCTGTCTAAGACTATAAAATATGCTGCTTCCGCCGAGGAGAGAAACCGGATCGCAGCAAGAATTCATGACCAGGTGGGCCACGGTATCTCAGGCAGTATCATCTTATTGGAGGCTGCCCTGCTGGTGATGAAGGATAACCGGGAGAAGGCGGAGGAAAGTATTAAGAAGGCCATTGCTAATCTTCGTTCCGGTGTGGATGAGATAAGAACCGCCTTGCGGGAGGAACGGGTGGAGCATTACCTGATTGGTTTAAATGATATCTCTGCCGTACTGAATGAGTTTAAGATCAATTATAGCAAATCGGCAGAGCTTAAGACCTCCGGTGATATGGACAGGATCAGTCTCGATGTATGGGCTTGCATCCATGATAATCTGAAGGAGTGTCTGACCAATACCTTGAAGCATTCCAATGGAAACCGGTTTGTATTAAGTATTGATGTGTTTCAAAAGATAATCAAGGTGGAATATAAGGATAACGGTACCGGTAAGGAAGCGTTTGTGAAAGGGCTGGGTTTGGAAGCGATTGAAGAACGTACGATCAGTGCAGGCGGCAGATGCTTCTTTCGCAAGGATGAGCAAGGATTTGGCGTAACTAATATATTTACTTACTAGGGATATCAGGTGTAATGCACTGACAGATATAATGCACTGACAGATATAGTGCACTGACAGATATTGTGCACTGACAGATATTGTGCATCTCACAGATGTAATACCTCTGACAGAGGAAGGACATCTGAACTGATCAATTACATCTGTACAGAAAGGGGCGCAGGTAGTATGATTAAGGTATTGATTGCGGATGATGATGCTATTATTCGTGAAGGCTTAAAAATGATTATTGAGACACAGCAGGATTTGGAATTTCTTGGTGCCGCCACAGATGGTAAGAGTGTTCTTGCTCTTTGCAGGGAGAGTAAGCCGGATGTGGTCATGCTGGATATACGCATGCCGGGAATGGATGGAATTGAAGCAGCACAGAGAATACTGGAGGAGAAGCTGTCACTCCCCTTATTATTGACGACCTTTGATGAGCCGGATCTGATCCTTCGCGCGTTAAGAACGGGAATTAACGGTTATATTCTTAAGAACAGTCCTGCTGACCGGATTCTTTCAGCGATCCGTGTTATTCATTCGGGAGGGACGGTATTTCAGGCAGATATCCTGGAATTCATACGCAGCAGGGTGTCGACGCTGCAGTCCGGAAGCCATTTCTTTGAACTGCTGCTGTCACCGAGAGAGCTGGAAATCGTTCGGCTGATTGCGGAAGGGCTGTCCAATAAGCAAATCGGGGAAAGACTATACCTGACCAACGGAACGGTTCGAAACCATATCAGTACCATATTGGAGAAAACAGGTCTTGAGCATAGAACCCAAATTGCTGTAAAATATTTAAAAGATTAGAGGAGAACCGGGATGATAAACGATTCTATGGTTACCCCGGGAGAAGCATATGAAGGATTACGATGAGCCGCAGAACAATAAAATACCGAGAGGACATCTGAAGATCTTCTTTGGCTATGCAGCCGGTGTGGGCAAGACCTATGCCATGCTGGATGATGCCAAGGTACAGTTTCAGAGCGGAGTCGATGTCGTAATCGGTTATATCAGTCCCGATACCAGCCCGGGTACCATGGAGCTGCTGAAGGGTCTGCCCATTCTTCCCGCAAAAAGTGTAGGTGACCGGTCGGAAGGATGCACGGAATTTGATCTGGATATGGCACTGGAACGTAAACCGAGGCTGGTTATAGTGGACGATTTGGCGCATTCCAATCATTTGGGTGTCCGTAACCGCAGACGGTATCAGGACATTGAGGAGCTTTTAAATGCAGGGATCGACGTATCTACTACTGTTGATGTATGGAATATAGAAAGTTTAAATGATATTGTTCAGGGCATTACCCATGTTTATGTAACAGAGACGGTGCCTGATTATATCTTTGATCATGCCGATAAGGTGAAGCTGATTGATATGGAGCCTGATGAACTTCTTCGGCGGATCGAAACCGCGGAAGGACATTTAGACAAGGGGACTGAGAATGGTAACACAAGATCGGAGGAAGAGGAATTCTTAAACCGTGAAAACCTTCGATTATTGCGGGAAATTGCCATGCGTAAGGCGGCGGACCGGATCAGTAATTTAAATCAATCGGAGGGTGTTCCTTCGGATAAATTGACCAATACCAAAATACTGGTATGTATCAGCAGTTCACCCTCTTCCGCCAGGTGCATCCGTTGGACTGCCAGGCTGGCAGAGGCATTTCATGCACCCTGGGTCGTCGTTTATGTGGAAAACGACGAGAACGACCAGTACCGTGAGGAGATTAAGAAGGGATATCAGGCGAATATCGAGCTGGCGGAGCAATTGGGAGCTGAGGTAACTACCCTTTACGGCAATGACATCGCCCAGACAGTAGCGCAGTATGCCAAGCTGTCCGGTATCACCAACATTGTTATCGGTAAGAGCAGGAATAAGAAGACCTTAAAAAGTCTGGTAGAGGATGACCTGGAGGACAGGCTGATCGCTCTTCTGGAGAATACGGAGATTCACATTATTCCTGACAGCGTGGTTAAAATAAAGTTAAGTATGCTTAAGAAGCATCTTCGGTGCAGGCGGGTGTCCGTAACCTGGAGAGATTCATTGAAGACACTGTTTATTCTGATTATCACCACGATTATATCCGTCCTCCTGGAAAAGTTCGATGTGAGAAATCAGAACTTTGTTATGCTGTATATCTTGTCTGTTTTGGTGGTATCCAAAATAACCTCAGGATATATCTATGGAATTATTGCCTCGGTATCCTGCGTAGTCGTGGATAATTTCTTCTTCATGGAGCCCTTTTTCAGCTTGAGCTATTATCAGCGGGATTATCCCATTACCTTTGTTGTAATGCTGATAACAGCCCTAATTACCAGTACCATGACCAACAGGATCAAGTCACAGGCTGCGCTGGCCCAGGATCGGGAGCAAAGAATTGAGGTATTGTATGAAATCAATAAAAAGCTTCTCATAACCAGAGGCCTTGATAATATTGTTAAGGTTATGGGAGGTTATATTACTAAAATATTTGAGCGTTCGATCATTTTCTATATGAACGATCCGATCAATGGGGATGCCGGGGAGGTTACCCTATCCCCGGGAGATGAGAACGGCAGTTATCTCCAGTCGGAGAAGGAACGGGCGGTAGCTCATTGGGTATTTATTAATCAGAAGCGGGCCGGTGCCGGAACCGATACCTTTATGGAGGCGAAGGCTTATTATATGCCGGTGGTTTCCCAGGGAAATGTACTTGGTGTTATCGGAGTATCCTGTAATAACGGAACAGTGTTAAGCCAAAATCACAGGGCATATCTAAAAAGAATAGGCTCTCTTGTTGCAATGGCGATTGAACGCCAGCATCTGTCGGATGAGCAGCGTGCAATACTGATTGCATCGGAGAAGGAAAAACTAAGGAGCAACCTGCTTCGGGTTATTTCCCATGATTTGCGGACTCCGCTGACCGGAATACTCGGAGCCAGCTCGGCAATACTGGAGAATAAGAATTCCCTGGATGCACAGACCCAGGAAAAACTGATCTCCAATATTAAGGACGATTCCCAGTGGCTGATCCGAATGGTGGAAAACCTCCTGTCTGTTACCAGAATTAACGAGGATACCGCCAATGTAACAAAGACTCCGGAGGCTGCCGAAGAGATTGTGGCCGCGGCAATCGGAAGAATTCGCAAGAGATTTCCGGAGCATAAAATCATTGTAACCGTGCCGGAGGAGCTGTTAATGGTTCCTATGGACGGGACGCTGATTGAACAGGTAATTATTAATCTGATTGAGAATGCCATAAAGCATTCCGGCGGAGATACCATCATTCATGTTACCTTGCGTGAGGAACATGCTATGGCGGTATTTGAAGTAAGTGACAATGGAGAGGGGATTGCGGAGCAGGATCTTCCGTATTTGTTTGAAACTTATGTGCCTAACGGAAAGCGGTCTTCGGACTCTTCCAGAGGGATGGGCATCGGATTATCCATCTGTATGTCTATTATCAAGGCACATCAGGGTAAGATGGAAGCCTTCAACCGTAAGGAAGGCGGAGCTGTCTTCCGGTTTAGTTTACCGTTAGGAGGGGTTGAGAATGAATAACCGGTTATTGGTATTATTGGTTGAGGATGAGATGGCAATCAGCAATTTCATCTCAACAGTGCTGACACATAATAATTATAGTGTGATCAGAGCAGACAGGGGAAAGGAAGCTTTGAAGCTTGCCTGTACCCATTGTCCTGATTTGATTCTTCTTGACCTGGGACTTCCTGATATGGATGGAATTGAGGTATTGAAGAAGATCAGGGAACTGAGTAATATTCCCATTATTATCGTATCAGCCAGAGGCTATGAGAGGGAGAAGGTGGAAGCCCTTGATCTGGGAGCAGACGACTATATCACCAAGCCCTTTGGGACCTCGGAGCTGCTGGCAAGAATTCGTACTGCTGTCCGCCATAATCAGAAGCTCCAGGAGGAGAGCCATCCGGAAGCGGATAAGATAGCTATCGGAGGCTTGTTTATTGATTATGAGAAGCGGATCGTAAAGGTGGAGGATAAGGAAATCCATCTGACGCCCATTGAATATAAGATAATTGTGCTGCTGTCCAAGAATGTCGGAAAGGTACTTACCCATGATTTTATCATAAAAGAAATTTGGGGACCGTATCTGAATGAAAACCAGACGCTGCGTGTAAATATGGCGAATATCCGGCGTAAAATTGAAGCCAATCCTGCAGAACCAAGGTATATCGTGACTGAGGTGGGGGTAGGCTACCGGATGGTGGATGAGGTATAATTTGAACACGAAGGAATTGACAACAGTTTATGAATAAATTAGTAATTGGAATCTTGGCGCATGTGGATGCCGGTAAGACAACCCTGTCCGAGAGCATGCTCTACCTGAGCGGAAAAATCGGTAAATTAGGAAGAGTAGATAATAAGGATGCCTATCTGGACACCTATGAGCTGGAACGGGCAAGAGGAATCACGATATTTTCAAAGCAGGCTATCTTTGTACTGGGTGATATACAGATTACCCTGCTGGATACTCCGGGGCATGTGGATTTTTCAGCAGAAATGGAGCGTACCCTTCAGGTACTGGATTATGCCATCCTGGTAATCGGCGGTGCGGACGGTGTACAGGGACATACCAGAACCTTATGGCGGTTGCTGGAGCTATATCGGATTCCTGTTTTTCTTTTCATCAATAAGATGGATCAAAGCGGTGCGGATCGGGGCAAGCTGATGAAAGAAATCAAAGGTATGCTCGGTGATGGGTGTATTGAGTTTGAACAGACGGATACGGACCATTTTTATGATCAGCTGGCTATGTGTGATGAAGCACTGATGGAGGAATACCTGGATAACGGACGGATCAGTATGCCGCAGATTAAAACTGCCATCAGGGAGCGAAAGGTATTCCCTTGCTATTATGGTTCGGCTCTGCGTCTTGACGGAGTAGAAGCCTTCCTGCAAGGACTTGCAGAAAATGCTCTGCTTCCCTCCTATCCTGAAGAATTTGGTGCAAAAATATTTAAGATTACCAGAGACGAGCAGGGAGTTCGTCTGACCCATATGAAGCTTACCGGCGGAAGACTTAAGGTGAAGGACGCCTTAACCAATGGCAGCTGGGAAGAGAAGGTCAATCAAATTCGAATATACTCCGGTCAGAAATATGAGGCTGTGAATGAGATAGAGGCAGGCTCCGTATTCGCAGTGACGGGACTGAATCAGACAAGACCGGGAGAAGGCCTGGGAATGGAGGAGACTTCTGCTTCCCCTATCCTGGAGCCGGTACTTTCTTATCAGATTCAGCTGCCGGAGGGCTGTGATCCCAAGATCATGCTGCCAAAGCTTCGCCAGCTGGAAGAGGAGGAGCCCGAGCTTCACATTCTGTGGGAGGAGGAGCTTCAGGAGCTGCAGGCACAGATTATGGGTGAGGTGCAGATTGAGATTCTGCAGAGCCTGATACTAAGCCGTTTTGGTGTATCGGTAACCTTTGATTCCGGAAAGGTTGTATATAAAGAGACGATAGTGAATGCAGCGGAAGGTGTAGGGCATTTTGAACCTTTGCGTCATTATGCCGAGGTACATCTGTTATTGGAGCCTGGAGAACCGGGGAGCGGCCTGGAGTTTATGCTGGACTGCAGTGAGGACGTGCTGGCAAAGAGCTGGCAGAGGCTTGTTCTGACCCACCTTGAGGAGAAGATTCATAAAGGTGTGCTTACCGGAGCGGCTATTACAGATATGAGAATATCCTTGATCTCCGGGAGAGCACATATCAAGCATACGGTCGGCGGTGACTTTCGCGAGGCCACGTATCGGGCTGTGCGCCAGGGATTGATGGAGGCAGAGTCCTTATTGCTTGAACCCTATTATTCCTTTCAGCTGGAGCTGCCTGAGAAGCTGGTAGGAAGAGCCATGACAGATATTGAAAAGATGTCCGGAACCTGTGAGATCTCTCAGACCAACGGCGGTACGGTGGTTCTCGCGGGCAGTGCCCCGGTCATTACCATGAGAAATTATCAGCAGGAGGTCATTGCATATTCAAAGGGCCTCGGAAGGCTGTTTTGCACCCTGAAGGGTTATGAGCCCTGCCACAATTTTGCAGAGGTTATAGAAGAGCTTGGGTATGATGCGGAAAGAGATTTTTCAAATCCCACAGGCTCCGTATTCTGTTCTCACGGAGCAGGATATCCGGTACCCTGGTATGAGGTGAAAAACCATATGCATGTGGAAGGATATTTTCAGAAGGAAGCAGAGCTGCCGGAGGAAATCACCCCGATTACACCGTCCTATAAAGAAGAGGAATGGATCAGTCCGGAAGAGATAGACCGGATTATTAATAGCACTTATTATGCGAACCAGGGAAGAAAGTCTGAATGGAAGCGGACAAAAACCGCACGGGAAAGCTATTATACACCGACGGTGCATAATAGCAGGCAGAGTGAGACCAAAGAAGAATATCTGCTGGTGGACGGTTACAATATTATCTTTGCCTGGCCGGAGCTGAGTGAGCTTGCCCAGGAGAATATGGACGGCGCTAAATTGAAGCTCCTGGATGAACTGTGCAATTATCAGGGACTTCGTAAATGTAAGATTATTGTGGTTTTCGATGCTTACCGTGTGCAGGGGCATGCGGAGGAGGTAATCAGCTATCACAATATTGATATGGTGTATACCAGAGAGGCTCAGACGGCAGACCAGTATATTGAGAAATTTGCTCATGAAAACCGGGGAAAATATCATATTACGGTAGCTACCTCGGACGGCTTACAGCAGATCATCATCAGAGGCGCGGGCTGTGCTTTATTATCTGCCAGGGATCTTAAGGAGGAGATGGCCCGGGCAAAGGAAAGAATGAATCAGGAATATCAGAGAAGGCAAAAAGGGGACCGGAATTATTTACTGGATTCCATGTCGATAGAAGCAAGGCAGCAGATGGATGAGCTGATGCAGGAAGAGGACCGGAAATAAAAAGGAATAAATTAAATATGAATATAAGGAATAGATAAGTATAAATAAGGACAGATAAGGATTGGTGCAAAAAATAAGCAGTAAGAAGCACGAATAAGCGGGAACAAAACAAGGAATAAAGAGGGTATTCTCTGGCATATGTTTTCTCTGACTACAATATAATGAATCAGATGAAACAAGCTTCCATATTGGAAAGGAGGTACCCTATGGATAAAATGATCGAAGATAAGATGGTAAAGCAGATTGAGAAGAATTTATCGAACAATCTGAACGAGAGCCTGTTTATGACGGGCAGGCTGTATGATAAAGAACAGCTGGCCAATAGTCTTCCGCTGGTCGGAACAAAAGAAGACTTAACTCAGCTATCCAATTCGGAGGAGCAGCCGATTGTATCCTTTGACTACTCGAACCCTGTCAGTATATCCAGGGCAGAGTACATACGGCAGGCAAGAGAATCCTGTTTACGACAGTTAAGTACTGTCCAGAGTACAGCCAGAGCCTATGACAGTTATTATCTGGACACGATGCCGCAGACGACGGAGCCGGTTGAGACAGGAAAATCCAAGTCTTTAAATCTGTTTCATAATGATGCACAGAATCAGGCGGATAATGATACGGAGTCACAACAGGAGGTTATGGCCTTTCGATTACTGGTCATTCGAATGGTTTGTGCGATTATAATCTTTTTAAGTGTATTCCTGATTGATCGTTTTGATCTTAAGCTTGGGCAGGTTTCCGCAGATACAATCCAGGAATATGTCACAGGTAAGGATACCTTTGAAGAATTAGAGAATAAGTTCATTACCTGGTTAAGAAAAGAAGATTGAAAAAATTGGGTGGTAAGAATGGATGCTCAATTTTTTCAATCAACAAGCATATACCTGCATAATCCCGGTATAATCTTAGCGGGTTTCATTGTATTTTCCGGTTATATCAGTTATAATACGTGATAGATGTCAACAATAGCAGGTAATGTATGGGAGAATTCCGATGCATTACTATTGTTTGCGTTTTTACGGAAATGATAGGAAAGGACTTATATAATGAGAAAACTTGCACTATCCGATGAGATATTATTAACCATAGAAAAACCTGCACGGTATATCGGCGGGGAAGTGAACATGAAGGTAAAGGACAAGACAAAGGTCGATATCCGTTTTTGCATGTGCTTTCCCGATGTTTATGAGATTGGGATGTCTCATCTGGGAATTCAGATACTTTATGATATGTTTAACGGTCGGGAGGATACCTACTGTGAGCGTGTCTATTCCCCCTGGGTAGATTTAGACAAGATTATGAGGGAGCGTAAAATCCCTTTATTTGCGTTAGAGAGCCAGGATCCTGTAAAGGATTTTGATTTTTTGGGAATCACCTTACAGTATGAGATGTGCTACACCAATATTCTTCAAGTATTGGAGCTGTCGGGAATACCGCTCCTGGCCAAGGACCGTACCGAGGAGCATCCCATTGTGATCGGCGGCGGTCCCTGCAGCTATAATCCTGAGCCGATTGCGGATTTCTTTGATTTCTTTTACATTGGCGAGGGTGAGACGGCCTATGGGGAAATTCTTGATACTTATAAGGAATATAAGAAGGCAGGCAAATCCAGACGTGAATATCTGGAACGCGTGGCTCAGGTTGAAGGTATGTATGTGCCTGCCCTTTATGATGTGGCTTATAAGGAAGACGGTACCATTGAGCGCTTTATCCCAAATTATCCGGGTGCTCCTGCCAGGGTGAAAAAACAGATTGAGATGGCGCTAAACGATACCTGCTATCCGGTTAATCCTTTGGTTCCCTTTATTAAGGTGACTCAGGACAGAGTGGTCCTTGAGATACAGCGAGGCTGTATCAGGGGCTGCCGTTTCTGTCAGGCGGGTATGATTTACCGTCCAACCAGGGAACGAAGCCTGGATTACCTGAAAAAATGTGCCTATGAGATGCTTTCCTCAACAGGTCATGAGGAGATTTCCCTAAGCTCCTTAAGCTCCAGTGATTATTCTTCCCTGCAGGAGCTGGTATATTTTCTTATTGATGAGTTTGGTACAAAGGGAGTAAATATCTCGCTGCCCTCCCTGCGGATTGATGCGTTTGCCCTGGATGTCATGAGCAAGGTCCAGGATGTGAGAAAGAGCAGTCTGACCTTTGCACCTGAGGCGGGAACCCAGAGACTTCGTGATGTAATCAATAAGGGTCTTACCGAGGAAGCGATTCTTGGCGGTGCCATGAAAGCCTTCCGGAGCGGGTGGAACAGGGTGAAGCTTTACTTTATGCTGGGGCTGCCCACGGAGACCTTGGAGGACATCGAAGGTATCGCGGTCCTGTCCGACCTCATTGCAAGAGAATATTATACCATACCGAAGGATCAGCGTAATGGTAAGGTCAGTATCACCTCAAGTACCTCCTTCTTTGTGCCGAAGCCTTTTACCCCCTTCCAGTGGTCCGCAATGATCACCGGTAAGGAATATCTGGAGCGTCAGCGCTTCCTCAAGGCTAAAATTAAGGAACAGTTGAATCAAAAGAGTATCAAATACAGCTGGCATGAGGCTCAGCTGACTGAGCTTGAGGGTGTATTTGCCCGAGGTGACCGCAAGGTTGCGAAGGCAATTCTGGCGGCGTATCAGGCAGGGTGTTTGTATGATTCCTGGTCGGAGCATTTTGATTATGATAAATGGAGGAAGGCCTTTGAAGAGAATGGTATTGATATGGCTTTCTACAATAGCAGAGAGAGATCTGAGGATGAGATATTTCCCTGGGATTTCATTGATGTGGGTGTGACAAAGGCATTTCTTCTGAGGGAATATAAGAGAGCTCTCGCTGAAAAAGTCACACCAAACTGCCGACTGGGTTGTGCGAACTGCGGTGCCAAGGAGTTTGGCGGCGGTGTTTGCTTTGAAGAAGGGATTGCTGAGTAGCGTGAATTATTGAAGAGCATAATTCACACGGTGTTTCGGCAGAATGGAGATTAGTTTGAAGGCAAGAATAAAATTTCAAAAGTACGGTTCTATGAAATTCGTCGGGCATCTGGATGTGATGCGGTATTTTCAGAAGATGTTTCGCCGGGCAGGAATCGATAATGAATATACCAAGGGCTTCAGCCCTCATCAGATTATGTCCTTTGCGGCACCTCTCGGTGTGGGTCTGACCAGTGATGCGGAGTATGTGGATGTGGAGCTTCGCTCCGGTGAAGCTCCCGAGGAAATGCTTCGCAGAATAAATGGAGCCATGACTGAGGGCTTTCATGCGGTTGGCTTTCATCCGCTCCTGGAGCGCGAGGAAAATAAGAAGAATGTAACGGCAATGTCTCTGGTAGCTTCCGCAGACTATCTGGTTTCCTTAAAGGACGGATATCTGGTGAGTGACCGGATTGTATCCCGGAAGGAGTTTGCAAAAACCTTTCTTGAATTCCTAAATCAACAGGAAATCGTAATTGATAAGAAAACCAAAACCAGTGAACAGGCGGTAAATATTAAGCCGATGATTACTCTGGCAGCCTTTGATGAGGCGGAATATGAGACGAAGCGGATAGAAACCTTAACACAGGAACTGACGATCGCAGCCCAAGCAGCGACTGCAGCCAATACAACGACCGAATCCGCAGCAGCAAGCGCAGCTAATGCAGCCACGGCGGCGTTCGCGGGATATGGTCAAAAACCGGCAAGTGTGGCGGATGCTTATGAAACGGGGATCAGGGTATACCTTCAGCTGGATACCGGAAGCTCGGTGAATCTGAAGCCTGAGCTGGTCATGGAAGCATTTTATGAATTTATCGGACAGCCATATGAGAAATTAGCCTGGCAGGTACACCGGCTTGAGGTTTACACCAGAAGCCCGGACAGCGGAAAGCTGGCAGCACTGGATCAGGTGGAGCGGTAAAAACATCTGCACATTTAATATCATTAAAAACAAGTATCAGAATCATAGCGGAATTACTGAAAAGGACAGGAAAGGAGCAGAAATGGACAGTAAGCTGGTCATTACCAAAAAAGAGAATACCATAATTTCTGCTTCCTTTGAAGGCAAGGATATGGTTCAGGTATCCCTGAATGCCTCTGAGGAGGCGGGTATCCTGGGGAATATCTATCTTGGCAAGGTGAAGAACATATTAAAGAATATTAATGCGGCTTTTGTGGAAATTGCGGAAGGCAGAATGTGTTATTATTCCATGGGTGAAAATCAATATCCGATTATGGTTATGGCACAGGAATATAACAAAGAAGAAGCGGGGCTGATGGAAGCAAAGGTTAAGGTCGGGGATGAACTTCTTGTTCAGGTTACCAAGGAGGATGTGAAGACCAAAGCTCCGGTGGTAAGTGCAAACCTTAATTTTACCGGCAAGTTTGCGGCACTGACCTATGGGAAACCGGCAGTGGGGGTGTCTTCCAAGATCACCGACGAGGCAGAGCGCCGCAGGCTTAAGAATATTGCCAAAGCGCATGTTCATACGGATTATGGCTTTATCATAAGAACCAATGCGGCATATGTATCCGAGGAGAAGATTGTAGCAGAGATGGACAGGCTCACCGGTGCTTATGAGGAGCTGCGCCGGTTTGGCGTGCATCAGCGCCGCTTCTCCCTATTATATAAGACTCCGCCGAATTATATCTGTGATATCCGTGACAGCTATACGGATAATGTCAATGAGTTCATCACGGATGACAAAGAGCTGTATACGAATATGAAGGAATATCTGGAGGTCTATCAGCCGGAGGACCTTGGAAAGCTTCGGTATTATTCCGATCCGCTGCTTAGTTTATCAAGTCTTTACGGATTAAATGAGAAGCTGGATAATGCGGTTCGCCCTTTTGTATGGCTGAAATCCGGAGGTTCTCTGGTGATACAGCCCACCGAAGCCCTGACAGTAATCGATGTAAATACGGGTAAGGCAGTAGCCGGTAAGAAGCAGGTCCAGGAAACCTTTCTTAAGGTGAACCGGGAAGCGGCCAGGGAGATTGCAAGGCAGATCAGGCTTCGCAACCTGTCAGGCATCATTATTATTGATTTCATCGATATGGAGCTGAAAAAGGACAAGGAGCTTCTGATGGAGGAGCTGGCAGAATACTTTAAAAAGGATCCGGTAAAGACAACTTTGGTGGATATGACTACACTGGGACTGGTTGAGGTAACCAGAAAAAAGGTACGAAAGCCGCTGCATGAACAGCTGGATGAGGTAAGAAAGCAGCATGGTAAAGACTAATGTGATGCGTCTGCTGGAGCAGGCGGGCATTGCCTATCAAGCGATGGAATATGAAGTGAATGAGAATAATCTGGGTGGCGAGCATGTAGCGGAGTTGATTGGCATGCCGCCGGAGCAGGTATTTAAGACTTTGGTTGCCAAGGGCGAAAAGAAGGGCATCGTCGTATTCTGCATCCCGGTGAATTTGGAGCTGAACTTAAAGAAGGCTGCCGCAGTCATCGGTGACAAGAAGCTTGAGATGCTTCCGGTGAAGGATTTGCTGAATACCACCGGCTATCTCCGCGGCGGCTGTTCCCCCATCGGAATGAAGAAGAAATTCACCACCTATATGGATGAGACGGCCATATTATTTGAGGAGATAACGGTCAGTGCCGGTATCCGGGGCTGCCAGCTTTGCATCCCCAGAGAAGCCTTGATCAGCTATATAGATGCCGTGCTGTGTGATGTGGCAGAATAGACAAAGTATGAAAAGACAATTGCAGCTTCTTGCGATTGTCCTTTTTTATTGGCTTAGTCCGGAAATATTGCTTAAGGATGGGCCTTCAAATGACAAGAATCTGTTATATTTGTATAGGAATATGAAATATCACAGCAATAATTCGTGATATAATGTAAACGAAATAACAATCATGAGCATGTAATTGTTCAAGTTGTATTAATTTAAAAATTAAGAAGGCGGTGTAGTATTGAAAAGTTTTGAACAAAAAATATTTCCGTATCTGCTGTTAATACCGGCGATGGCAATCTTTGGATTGTTTTTATTCTTTCCTGCTTTAAATGGTCTGTGGATATCATTTACAAAATGGGACGGACTGAATCCACAGGTATTCGTGGGCTTGAAAAATTACATAAAATTAATAGGAGATGAAGCTTTCCTGACCTCGTTTTTCAGCACAATGTTTTTTACGCTGATTTCGGTTCCGGCAATTTTTGTATCTGCATTGATGCTGGCCCTGCTGCTCACCAGAGGCATTAAGGGAAGTAATTTCTACAGGGCGGTATTTTACTGGCCGACCATGATTTCCAGTATTATCGTGGGTCTTACCTGGAGATTTTTGCTGGGAGAGGATTTTGGAGTAATCAATTATCTGCTGACCGCCATGGGAAAATCACCGGTAAAATGGCTGACTAATCCTCATGCGGCTATGGCAGTCGTTATCTTTGTGACCACCTGGAGTATGGCCGGTTACTATATGGTAATGTTTATAGCCGGTATTAAGGCAATCTCCGAGACTTATTATGAGGCCGCCGATATTGACGGAGCCGGCTTCTGGCAGCAATTCCGCTATATCACTCTGCCGCTGTTAAAGCCTACCAGTCTTCTGGTATTGGTATTATCTACAGTTACAGTGATTAAAACCTATCCGCTGGTTTATGCCTTGACCCAGGGCGGACCGGCCGGAGCCACAAAATTCATGGTGCAGATGATACAGGAGACAGGCTTTGAGAAGAACCAGATGGGTTATGCCAGTGCCATGACAATCGTACTCTTTGCTATTCTTGCTGTTCTTACCTTCCTTCAGTTCAAGCTCAATAAGGGAGGTGAACAGGATGTTAACTAAGAAGAGAAAGCTGTCTGTCTGGAGTATCTTCATCGGCATTCTATTGGTTGTTCTGATTTTTTTATTCCTGATGCCCATCCTCTGGGTGATCGGTTCCTCCTTTAAAACTGCAGGAGAGCTGTTCTCCTGGCCGCCAAGTCTGTTCGGCAAGAATCCGACCTTGAATAACTATGTTCTGGCGATGACAAAGGGTGATTTCACCAGGTATTTTTTCAATACGGTCTTCGTCAGTGTTGTTGCGACTTTCCTTACGGTAGTGGTAAATGTGATGTCGGGCTACGCTTTTGCGAAATATAAGTTTAAAGGTCAGAATATCCTCTTTGGTATTGTACTGGCCACTTTAATGGTGCCGCTAGAGGTAATCATGATCCCGATCTTTAAGGTAATTGTGGCTACCAACCTGTATAACAACCTGTGGGGCTTGATTATTCCTGCGGTTGCGTCGCCTACCGCAGTATTTCTTGTAAAGCAGTATTACGTGGGAATTCCGGATGCTTATATGGAAGCAGCCAGAATTGACGGAGCGACGGAAACCAATATCTTTCTTCGGATTATGGTACCGTTGGCAAAGCCTGTCATTTCCGTCCTTTGTATCTTTTCCTTTATGTGGAGATGGAATGACTATCTGTGGCCGAAGCTGGTAATTAACAACAAGTCGATCTATACAATCCAATTGGCTCTGGCAAACTTTTCAGGTGAATATTCGGTGGATTGGAACAGCCTGCTGGCTATGTCGGTAATCTCCATGCTGCCGGTAATTATCGTATTTATCTCTTTGCAGAAATATATTATCGGCGGTATTACCGCCGGTGGTGTAAAAGGTTAAGGAAAGGGGAGAGGATGTTATGAAATATATTGAATATCCGTTATATGCGGAAGGATTTATTAACCGGTTTGTGACTACCGGAATTTATACACAGGCTCAGAAGTTCACAAAAGCTACCTTAAACGGGAAGGTAAATGAATGGTTGAAATATGGCTTTTCCATTCATGAGAACCCTTGCCGGAAGGAATTTATTGCCCGCCGTAAAGAAGAACTTCCGCCGTATATAGATTTAAGCAGCTATGGTCCTCAGGACGGGATCAGTGTATTCGGAGAAAGCAATCAGCTTCATCTGTATTTTCCTTTTGGGAATATCGGCTATGAGGAATCAGGCTTTTATTATACGCCTACCTATTTAAGGTCCTACAGCTACGCAGTCATAAAGGCTGAAAAGAAGGAAACCGTTGAGTTTGAGCTGACAACCTGCGGAGGTCTGACATTGTGGGTGAATGACAGGCTGATTACGGATTTTGCCCCCTTTACCAGGAATATGGTGAAAAGCACCAGGATTTCCATCGATCTGAAAGAGGGAGAGAATAAGTTTGTCTTGTGCCTGGATGATTTGGCGGAACGGGATACGGATTATTATTTCCGGATCAGAAGAATTGGTGAAAGCAGATTGAATATTCTGCTCCCGGTCAAAGAGGATGTTCCGGTGAAGCAGCTTAAGAATATAGAAGGAATGCTGGAGCAGATCTGCTTTGAGAAGGAAGCCTACATCAGTGAACCTGTAAAAATGCAGATCCTTAACAGCTGCGGCCAGCCGCTGAAGCTGGAGGTGATCATTACGCCGGGTGAGTTTATTGAAAAGATGGAAAAGAAGTGGGAGCTGATACAAACCAGACCTTACCGGCTGGAAAAGGACCAAAAGATATTGGAGCTGCTGCATTCGGACGAATTGGTTCCGGGATATTATTATTTTACGGTGAAGGCGGAGCTTGCCGGTATCCAGCTGAAGCGTAAAATCGGCAACCAGCTGGTACGGGAAGATTTCCTCAGGGTGAATGAGAGGCATCTTAAGGACAGAAAACGGCATGCCATGGAAACTGTGGTTCAGTATGGAGTAGATAATGTATACAAGTCAGCCGTATTATTCAAGCTCGGGCGAAACTATGAATTTGCGCAGCAGCTGATATTCCGCGAACTGGATGGGGTAAGGCAGCGCCAGGATTGTTCTGATTTTCATTTTATCATTGTTTTATATATTTATCGGACCTTTTCCCATCTGATATCAAAGGAATTAAAAGCTGAAATTGAGGATACCATGCGAAATTACCGGTACTGGATCGATGAGCCGGGTGATGATGTCATGTGGTTTTTCAGTGAAAATCATGCGCTGCTGTTCCATATCTGCCAGTATCTTGCCGGGCAGTCCCTTCCGGAGGAGGTGTTTACCAACAGCGGAAATACAGGCAGTGAGCTGCAGGAAAAGGCGATCCGGCTGCTGGAGGACTGGTTTGAACATTTCTTTGAGGAGTTTATTACGGAATGGAATTCCAACGCGTATATTCCGGTGGATCTTCTGGGCTTGGGAACGTTGTATAATATGACCGATAAAAACTCCGATATGCACAGGAAGGCGAAGAAAGCTATGGATATGATTTTCTATGCCTTAAGCATCAATGAGCATAAAGGAGCCATTATGACAAGCTTTGGCAGATCCTATGAGAAGGAACTGAAGGGAAATTATAACGCAGGTACCACAGGTGTCTTATATGTGGCATATAATGCAGGTTATCTGACCAGAGGTCCCATCGGATATCTGTCCCTAATTCTCGGAGATTATGAAGCGCCCGAGGAATATAAGAGATATCTTAAGCTTACCGGTTCCAGGGAGCTGGTTCATCAGAATACACAGGGCTTTGAGAAGCATGTTAATCTGTATCTTTATAAGAATGCCGATGTTCTCCTGTCCACTGCAATTGGCTTTAAGCCGTTTCGGCCCGGCTATCAGGAGCATATCGTTCAGGCAACCATCGATGAGCTGGCACAGGTATTCGTCAACCATCCGGGAGAGGTTCATCCTTACGGAAGCGGAAGACCGAATTTCTGGGCAGGGAACGGAAGCTTGCCAATGGGCATGCAATATCAGAATATCAGTATCTTAAAATATGATATTGATCCGTCCCACAGGATTGACTATACCCATGCCTATGCTCCATTGGCGGAATTTGACCAGTATATGGGGGAAACCCATGCGATTGCTTTAAAGAAGGAGGAAGGCTATGTCGGCATTAAGGCCATGAACGGTCTTTTGATGCAGGAGAGCGGGCCTTGCAGGCACCGGGAATTTGTCAGCCAGGGAAGGCAGAATGTGTGGGTGATTAAGGTGGCACGCAGCTGTGAGTATGAGAATTTGGAAGACTTCTTTACTGCATTTGACGGAATCCGGGTAACAATGAATGATTGCAAGGAGGTCACTGTCATTGATGGAGCACAGACCTTTTCCATAGATAAGGAGAATGAGTGTTATGTCAACGGAAGAAAAATATACCAGTACCCGCTGCCGGTAGAAGGCATACTGGAGCTTAAAGGAGAATAAACGATGGTAAAAAGCCGGAATGAGCTGGATGTGTCCTTGAATCTGGTTGCAAATCGAATGATGCTGTTAAAGAACAATGGCATGGAAGAAAAGTTCCCCATCAGTCTCATTGACATTGACTGCTGGGAGTGGCCTCAGGGGGTCGGGATCTTTGGTCTGTATAAATATTATACCCTCAGTAAGAAGGAGCAGGTACTGGACTTCCTGCTGCAGTGGTTTGATGCGCGGATCAGTGAGGGAATCCTGGAGAAAAATGTGAATACCACTGCTCCCATGCTTACCCTGACCTTCCTTTATGAGAAGACAGGCAAGGAAAATTATCTGACGCTGATCAAAGAATGGGTAGACTGGATCATGAAGGACAAGAAATTGATCCGAACCGGGGATGATTGCTTCCAGCATATGATTACCGGAAATCCCAACGATGGGGAAATCCTGATCGATACCATTTTTATGACATTGCTCTTTTTAGCGAGAGCGGGTAAGATTCTTAATAGAAAAGATTGCATTGATGAAGTAAATTACCAAATTCTTAATCATATTAAATATTTGTTTGATAAAAAAGAAGGTCTTTTCTTCCATGGATTTAATTTTAATTATAATCACAATTACGGAAAAGTTCACTGGGCGCGGGGCAACAGCTGGTATACCATAGCAATCATGGAGCTGCTGTCAGAGGAATCCATTGACGCTGCGGTGAAACGGTATTTCCTAAGCGTATGGAAGGCACAGGCAAAGGCGTTAAAGCAATATGCCGACCGGGAAACCGGACTCTGGCATACGGTGGTTGATGATGAGAGCTCCTATATTGAGATATCCGGAAGCGCGGCATTCCTGTGCGGTATCATGCAGGGGGTCAGGACCGGTATCCTTGCGAAGGAGGAGTATGAAGCGTTAATACAAAAGGCAGCGTTACATATTACGGACTATATCTCCGAGGACGGAACGGTACGGAATGTCTCCTACGGAACTCCCATCGGCAATTCAAAGGAATTTTATAAGGAAATTCCCTGCTGCCCCATGACTTACGGACAGGCACTGATGATTTTATATTTGCAGGAAGCGATGATGGACTACTGGTTAGTGTGAACAGCAAATTTGTGTCTGACCAATGCGAAAGCAAAGCGTTCACATCCCAATATTCGCAGAGTGAATTATGAAATAATTTACTCTGCATTGGCAGTATGGAGGAATTGATATGAAAATTAAGGAACGGGTATTCTTTGAAAAATTCGAATCACTTTACTATTTTCATGGAAGCACGCAAAACTGGGCTATGCAGGATTTTCATTTTCATAATCAGTATGAAATTCTTTTGTTTTTAAATGACGGTGCGACGCTTGAGGTGGGGAGCCGCTCCTACAGTGTCAATGCCGGCGATTTATTCCTCCTGAACAATAAGGAATATCACCGGACCGTCGGTGCTGCCGGAAAGCCTCATAACCGTTATGTACTGATGTTTGAACCGGAGCTGCTTCAGCACATGTCAACAGCATTTGATTATGATTTTACTATGTTTTTTGAGAACAGGTCAGCTGATTTTGTTCATAAGCTGCATCTGAACGAATGTAATCAGGCGAAGGTGGAGAAGCTCTTAGGCAAAATAGAAGAACACATCAATACCGGTAAGGAGGACCTGTCCGGTGTGAAGCTGAAGCTTTCCATCCTGGAGCTGATCATGACAATTAACCAGATGTATGAATTCTTTATGAAGGAACAGGAGAACCAGGAAAATTACATAGAAAGTGCAGTGGAAAATATCAATCAGGAAAAAACCGATGTAGAATTTAAGGATCCGATTCTGTACAGGGAAAGAATTGAACAGATTAAAAAGTATATCAGTACCCATGTGGAAGAGAGGATGGAGCTGGATGACATTGCAAAGAAATTCTACATCAGCCGCTATTATCTCAGTCATTATTTTAAAAAGGAGACAGGGTTTACACTTATCCAGTATATCACCAACCAGAAAATTAACGCAGCAAAGTCATTGCTGAAAAAAGGGTATTCGGTTACGGATGTAGCCATTAATCTATCCTATAACAGTGACAGTCATTTCATATCAGTATTCAAAAAAAGCAGCGGTATTACACCAAAACAATATGCAAAAGAGAAAAATGACAATATTAATTGATTTTTTTACCTTATTTTGAAATTAATCATGCAAAATAACTGATAAAATGGTTGTATCAAGAAAAAAGGAGAGGTAACTTATGAAAAAATTGATAGCTTTATTATTAACAGCCATCATGATAATGGGGTTGATGACTGGTTGTTCAAAGGCAGGAGGGGATGAAGTTAAGACTCTTGATGTGGTTTGGTTCAGTGATGGAAAAGAAGGCGAGTCTTTTATGCGTCTTGCCGATCAGTATATGGAAGAGCATAAGAACATTAAGATTGAATTAGTTGAAGTCCCTTACGCAGATCTGGAAAGTAAGATCAAGAACATGATTAACGGTAAGGAAACACCGGCATTAGCAAGACTCACCAACCTTGGACCTTTTCAGAACCAGCTTCTGGATCTTGGCGCTTATGTATCCGATAAGGACGCATTTGTGAACAGCTTCGGGGAAGGTCTGAAGTTTGTGTATGATGACAAGGTACTTGCGGCTCCCATGGATGTCACTGCCAATGGCTTGATTTATAACAAGACAGCCTTTGACCAGGCCGGAGTAACCGTTCCGTTATCCCCGGAGAATGCTTGGACCTGGGATGAATGGAAAGAAGCAATGAAGACAGTCATGGAAAAAGGCGGTGTAAAATACGGACTTGTTTATGATAAGTCCCCGCAGAGATTTACCACCCTGCTTTACGAGGCAGGCGGCAGTATGTTATCTGAGGATCTTAAGTCTTCCAATTTCAATACTGAGGCTACCAGAAGAGCGGTAACCTTCTTTAAGGAATTGCATGATGAAAAGATTATCCCGGATTCTGTATGGCTGGGTTCTGAGAATCCCAACAACCTGTTCCGTACCGGTCAGGTGGCCATGCATTTTGCAGGAAGCTGGATGATTGCCAATTATAAAGAAGCGATTACCGACTTTGAATGGGGGGTTACCTATCTTCCGAAGGAGGCACAGCGCTCCAGCGTTCCCGGAGGTAAATATCTTGCAGCCTTCCAGGGTACCGGGGTTGAAAAGGAAGCAGCAGAGTTTATCGAGTGGATGTCCAAGCCTGAGAATAATGCGGTATATTGTCAGGAAAACAGCTATCTGTCACAGGTGAAGGGAAATGAAAAACTGGACTATGATTTTGGTGTTGATTATTTCTCTATTTTCTCAGACGAGCTGGCTGCAACCGGCAAGCAGCCCGGAGCAGAATGGGGTTATCAGGCATTCACAGGCGCAGTTCAAAATAACATCAGGGACGGATTGATTGACGTGCTGGCAAACAAAACAAGCGTAGACGATTACTTAACGAATATAGATGCTCTGATTACGGAGACTTTAAAGGAACTTCAATAAGTATCACTATTTGAAAGGGAAAGGGGACGGTTCTGCCGTCCTCTTTTTTTACTCGCAAACAGCATGCGGGGAATTAGAAGAAAGGTATGGTTGTTGATATGAAGATATGTACACGGGTATATGGAGTGGAGAAACAGGATGATTTTTTTCGTATAAGGACGGACGGGGTAGAATTGCGCATTTGGTTTTTAACGAACTCCATTGTACGTATTCGTGCCGGTTTTGATGAGGAATTTGCAGAGGAATCCTACAGTCTGGTTCTGACAGCCTGGGAAGACAGGATGGATGAAGTATTGAAGGGCTACAGGAGAAGAACGGTGGCTGCCGATGCGATGATAACGGAATTTCCGGAATATATTGTGCTGCAGGGGGAGCAGCTGAAGGTTGTGATTGAAAAAGAAGCATTTCGTATTCTCATTTATGATAATGAGGGAACGCAGCTTCATGCGGATATCGCCGACCTGGCTTATCTGGAGGACAGCAACCGCCGCCGTATCCATACCAGTGAGCTGTCAGCTTCAGATTATTTCTATGGCTTTGGGGAAAAGACAGGCAGGATTAATAAAGCAAATAAATTCCTGTCCATGAGTCCAAAGGATGCCATGGGATATAATCCGAAGGAGACTGATTCACTGTATAAGCATATTCCTTTTTACATAAAGCTGAATAAAGAAACCAAAAAGGCAGTGGGGTATTTCTATCATAATACCTATGAATGTGATTTTGATATGGGGCGGGAGAAGAGTAATTACTGGAAGCCCCACAGCCGGTACCGTACCGACGGAGGAGACATCGATCTGTTTTTCATTGCAGGGCCTTCGATTCGGGAAGTAATAGAGCGTTATACCGACCTCACCGGCAAATCGGCGATGCTGCCCCGCTATGCACTGGGGTATCTGGGGTCCTCCATGTATTATCCGGAATTAGAGAAGGATTGTGATACTGCGATCCTGGAGTTTATCGATACAACAAAAGAAGAAGGAATTCCTGTGGATGGCTTTCAGTTATCCTCCGGCTACACCATGCAGGAGACAGTGGAAGGCAATAAACGGTGTGTATTTACCTGGAATACGAATCGCTTTAAAGATCCAAGGGACTTCTTTACTCAGATGAAGAAGCGCGGAATCTGCGTATCGCCCAATGTGAAGCCCGGAATCCTGCTGGTCCATCCGGAGCTTGCGCAGATGAAGGCGGCAGATATTTTTGTGAAGAACAGCCGGGGGGATGGGGATGGTATCGGAACCTGGTGGGGAGGAAAAGGCCTCTTTGCGGATTTCACAAAACCCGCTGCCCGTCAGGTATGGAAAGAGCTGTTAGCAAAGCAGGTGCTTGAGCTTGGCACCAATTCCGTATGGAACGATAATTGTGAATATGACAGTCTGGTGGATAAGGATTGTATCTGTGATTTTGAAGGAAAAGGCGGAACCATAGGTCAATTAAAATCCGTTATGTCAAATATCATGTGCCAGATTACAGAAGAAGCTATTCTTGAAACGCATAAAAATACCAGGCCTTATATCGTATGCCGCTCCGGACATGCCGGTATACAGCGGTATGCACAGACCTGGGCGGGGGATAATCTGACCTGTTGGGAGTCATTGCGGTATAATATTGCAACCATTTTAGGAATGAGCCTTTCCGGGGCCGCCAATCAGGGATGTGATGTGGGAGGCTTCTATGGACCGTCACCGGAGCGCGAGCTGCTGGTGAGGTGGATACAGAACGGAATATTCCAGCCGCGTTTTTCCGTCCATTCCGTGAATACGGATAATACTGTGACAGAGCCCTGGATGTATGGGGACTGCACCGAATATATAAGAGAAGCAATCAAGTTCCGGTACCGCCTGGTACCTTATCTGTACTCCCTGATGGAACGTGCCCATGAAACCGGTCTGCCTATCATGGAGCCCGTGTTCAGTGTATTTCAGCAGGATGAGGCCACCTATGAAGAGGGAGTGGATTTTATGCTGGGAGATTCCCTGTTCGTCGCAACTGTAGTGGACAAGGGAGCGCAGACCAGATCGATCTATCTGCCGAAAGGGGAAAGCTTTTATGATTTTTATACAAGAACGTCGTATGAAGGCGGACAAACCATATCCGTTCCGGTAGAGTTAAGCAGTATTCCGTTATTTGTCCGCGGCGGTGCTATTGTGCCCATGGCGCTCAATCAGCTAAATAATCTGCAGACGCAGCAGGAGGATGGAATCTGCCTGATCTGTGCGGATACTCATGACGGAGCGTTTACCTTATACGAGGATGACGGTATTACCCTGAATTATCAGCAGGGGGATTATCTTAAGACACAAATCACAATGGAAGCAGGGCTTCATACTATTCTCAGCTTTGTACAGGAGGGCAGCTATCAGACGAAGGTTGAACGGATGTATCTGGATATGATTCATCCTGAAAAGGCCCCATTCGTGGTTAGGGTTGATGAAAGGATGCTTCCCCATTATCTGCATCGTGCAAAATTTGAAGCGGCGGAGTACGGCTGGTATTACAGTCAGCGGTTGAAATCGGTACAGATCAAATATCCAAATCCGAAGAAGGATTATCAGGTGGATATTTCCTATGAAGCATTTGATATGATCGGTATGTAGGAGGCAGCTTATCAGGAATGCTATCGTATGGCGGGCGATACCGGCGTACCCCGGATGGAACAGAACAGCTGAAGTAGGACGATTTGGCTGTCCGTTGACAGTAACTGGCTCAGGTGATAATATTGATGTAATGCCAGTTCTTATTTGTTTACCGACGGCAATAAAATTAATTCTTTTGGTGAAGCATAGTTACTGCAGGACAGAAGCATGAAAAAAGTGGAGATGTATGAAAAAAAGTATGTGATGCATAAAAAATGTATGTGATGGCTGAAAAAGTTATGTGCTTCAGGTAGTAATGCAAAATTATAACGGATACCGCAGGAGGGCAAGAATGAGAAGAAAAGACAGAGAGATTACAGATTTAAATGAAATTCACGAAATTATAAAGAAATGCGATGCCTGCCATGTGGCTTTTTACGATGAGAAATATCCGTATGTGATACCCTTAAACTTTGGTGTAGCCTATGATGGGAATAAGTTCAAATTGTATTTTCATTGTGCGAAGGAAGGTACAAAGCTGGAGCTGATGAAGAAGAACCCTAATGTGGCATTTGCCATGGATTGCTCCCATAATCTCGTATACCGGGACGATGCCAGCTGTACCATGGAATATGAAAGCGTTTGCGGTAACGGTGTTTTGCGTGCCCTTCCGGAAGAAGAGAAGGTTAGGGCATTGACGATACTGATGCAGCAATATCATGAGGAAGAGGAATACAGCTTCCCGGAGCATGCAGTGAAGATGGTTGAAGTACTGGAGCTGACCGTGGATGAGATCAGCGGAAAGAGGTTGATGAAGAAATAAGTCGATCTTGAGAATGATTTGAGGTATTGAAAATTGATCACCAGAGGAAAAGCTTTGCTGACCGGCATTTATGCCGTACTGCGGAGCTTTTTTTATGCCTGGAAGCAGTGCTTGATCTAACAGTGGTAAGCCGGTGCTTACCCCCTCCATTGTTATTGCTGTATGCGAATGGGAAATAAGCTCCATATACAATAAATTACAGAAAAGGTAATATAAAGATAATACTGGAATAATAAGGAGGATTTTATGAAAAATAATAGAGAATGCAATAGAATCGTTTCAAAATTCTTCAATTTAATAACATCATATACACATAAATCAATATATTACATACGAATAAAGCAATTAATTGCTTTATTTATTATTCTGGTATCGGTCATCGAGTCAGTTGTATCGTCGGATTTAGTAACTATTAAGCAGAATGTTGCATATGCCGGTTCCTATGCGCCTGCGAATTATCCTGAAGAGGAAGGTATTTCATCAAAAGCGGCTGATATCCGGAATGCGCAAGTTAATGCGTTTTCGGTTAAGTCTGATACTGCAGGGGAGAGGGTATCAAATGAAAAATCACAGAAAGATATCATTCTATCCGGTGCAGCAGATAAATCAGGAGCGGTAAAAAGTTTTGAGGTCCTGGATACAGTCGAGGCAGATACTCAGGCCCCGGCGGTACCGGCGAATGTAAAAGCAACAATTATCTCGGGATCAGTAATTGATCTGGAATGGGCTCCCTCAAGCGATAATGTGGGAGTCATAGGTTACCGTATTTATCGAAATAATGTTGAAATTGGAACATCTGAAGAGATGGTCTATACAGACAGTCTCTTGACTAGGGAGGATTATTATAGTTATACAATCAGGGCTTACGATGCGGCCGGTAATCTGTCGGAGGCGTCTATTCCTGTGTCCGTAATTCCGGATGATACATCAGGTGATGCTCAGGCCCCGACGGTACCGGATAAAGAGGTATCAGATAATTTACCGAATGCTAATAACGCAGAAACTGTGGCGCTGCCGGATATCCAGGCGCCGACTGCCCCGGGCAATGTGGTGGCAGCAGTATCCGGAGCATCCATTATTATTTCCTGGGATGCCTCTATGGATAATGTGGGAGTGACGGGCTATGATATCTACAGGGATTCGATACTGATTGGTTCTACAACAGGTGAAACTACCTATACCGTTATGGATACGGAAGCGGGTACGGAATATAATTTCATGGTAAGAGCGCGGGATGAGGCAGGTAATGTTTCGGAAGCAAGTGAAGCGGCATTCTACATGATTTTGATGGAGAGGCCTTCCATTACCGGAGCAATCACCGGTGAGACAGATGTGATGATATCCTGGACCGAAGTCCCCTGGGCAAAAGAATATGAGCTCAGCGTTAACGGAGAAGTAATCAATGTAGGCAATGTTACCACCTATCTTCATACTCCCATTCTTCCGAATACGTTGTATGAATATAAGGTAAGAGCGATTGACGGCTCTGATACCGGCGATTGGAGCGACAGTACATCCGTAATGACAGCTCCGGGTAAAGTTTGTAATCTCACTGCATCCATTATTGATAATACAACGATTGAGCTGACCTGGGATGCGGTGGAAGGAGCATTGACTTATGAAATTGAAATTAATGGAACCGTAGTTGGGATTGTTGAAGGGATATCCTATACCCATGACGGTATAGACACGGTTACCGTAAATAATTATAGAGTAAGAGCGGTAGCAGGGGAGAGGAAAGGATTATGGAGTGACTCTATATTAAAGGCTCCGTATGTTGTGATTCCTGAAGGGACGATAAATCAGAATACGGTTTGGGATAAATCCAACGGATATTATTATGTCCAGGGCAATCTTACGGTGGCTCAGGGCACACTGCTGCAAATCGTACCGGGAACACTGATTAAGTTTGCCCCGGGAATAGAAATGGTTGTTGCCGGAAGCCTGGTTGCGGAGGGTACCGAGGAGCTTCCCATCGTCTTTACCTCCGAGAAAGATCCGGAATACGGCGGCAGCGGAGTGAATGATGCGACAGACTGCTGGCGTGAAATCACGGTCAATGATACCGGAGAGCTTACGGCTGATTACATAAAGGTAAGGTACGGCGGCTATTACTCGGAGGAGGATTTTGCCACCTTATGTGAATTATATGTGCAGGGGAAATTATCCCTAAACCATTCTGAGATAGACGCATCAGCACAGCAGGGAATACGAATAACCTCCGGAAAAGATATTATAATACAAAATTCATTCATCCGGGGATCACAGTATGATAACATCGCAATTATAAAAGAACAAGATGCCGGAACTATTACAATTGTAAATAATACAATAAGTAATTCCTCCGCTTCCGGTATTGGTATCTATGGCATGGGAGGAAGTGATTTTACTGTTACCGGTAACCTGATCGAAAATAATGCAGAATGTCCGATTATTATTGATTTATCAGGTGTTCGGTCGTCTGTTGCGATTTCAGGTATATACGATAATAGCAGCAGCGGCAACCAATTTACTGATGATGTCTATCTGTATGGCGAATTGATAACAGATATTACGTTAAATGAAAATCGTTATGCATTCGGGAAGATCACCGTTCCTGATGAATACATCTTTCGTATATTACCCGGAACCGTAATGCTGGGGCTTGGCACTTATGGTTATATTGATGTCTACGGTAGAATGACGGCGGAGGGAACATCGGAAAAGGACATCATATTTTCGTCAATGAAGGATACGGAATACGGCGGAAACGGGATTGCAGCAGCCGAGGATTACTGGGATGGAATAAATATTGAAAGCACCGGAGAATTCAGGGGTGACAACATAAAGATTAAATATGGGGGTTATGGGTTTGAATATGACGAAATTCATTGTGCGTTATATGCACAGGGTGTTGTTTATTTGAATAATTCTGAAATACACAGTTTTATTCAAAACGGTATTGTAATTATACCGGGCAATGATGTAACAATACTCAATTCAACGATCAATGGATCATCCCTTGAAGATAATATTCGTATCGGTAGATTATCATCATCGGGAGGCGGAGGAGCAAGTCGAATCGGCACTTCCAATGTCAATACTGGAATAATTACAATTAGGGATAATTTGATTGAAAATGCTTCATCCTCCGGTATCAGTATATATGATTCCGGCAACAGTATATTGAATATTGAGAATAACGTTATAAAAAATAACGGAGAATATCCGGTAGAGGTTAATCTTGAAGGTATAAAGAATTCAGAGATTCTCATACAATTGGTAAATAATACCTTTGATGGAAATTATATCTCGGATCATATCTTTTTATTTGGATATGTCAGAAATGATATCGTAATTCCTAAAAATACTTATGTTACATTTAATATTTATGTAACAAGCACCAGTACATTAACAATATCTCCCGGTGTTATTTTCCTATTTGAAAATGGTGGTTTTATTGATGCCGATGGTAAACTGAATATCGAGGGAACGCAAGAAAATCCCATCACTTTGACCTCATATTACGATCCACAATATGGTGGAAGCGGGATAGAGGATGAATTCCTGTATTGGTTAGGAATTTCTTCTTATGGTGGGAAATTGAGTGCCAATTACCTGAATTTAAAATATGCACAGATAGGCATGGATATTCTAAATACCAATTTAAAACTATATAATTCCAAAATTAAAAGTTGCTGGTATGGTATATACATAAGAAGTATAAATGATGAACCTCTAGCGGATATAAGTATAAAGTATAATTCATTTCAGAATAATGGTATTGCTGCAGTATATATCGATATTGGCACTGATTATGCGGAGGTAGACCTTTCATATAATTACTGGAATTCAGTTTACGGACCGGGATTTGGCATAGCCGTTCCTGGAGATAATAGTGATTATCCTCCAATCATCATGCCGGAAATGAATTGCCCTGGTGAGAAAATCATATTGTTTAAATGGAACGATAGTGAAGATATCCGTGTTATATACACTCCATATCTGGGATCTGAATTGCTATTATCAAATAAATTGTCAAGCGGAGAAGGCAATTATTCCCCCACGGGTAATTATTCCAAGCAATTCACTGACCTGAGTGTGAACTGCCTGGATGATGTGTTAACGTTTGCAAGAACCTATAACTCCCAGGATATGGATGCAGCACGAATACTTGGCAAAGGATGGACGTTCAATTATGAGGGCAGGATTACGGACCATGAAGAGCTGGAAGGTATCAAGCTTGTTAAGCTCCCTGACGGCAGTCAGGAAACCTTTACGCTAAATCAGGACGGAACCTTCACCTCCAGCTTCTCAAGAAATACTTTGGTAAAGCAGGAAGACGGAACGTACCTATTAACCATGAAGGATCAGACAAAGTATGGCTTTAATGCCGACGGATACCTGATCTGGATGGAAAACAGGGAAGGCAACCGCCTTACAATCAATGTCAATTCTGAGGGCAAACCGTTAAGCCTCACCGATTATGCCGGCAGAAATTATGCATTTGCCTATGAAAATGGCCTGTTAACGAGGATCACGGATAATCAGGAGAGAACAGTACAGTATATTTATACGGATGGCTTCCTTACCAAAGTAATTGATCCGGAAGGAAGCGTGACACTTTATACCTATGATTCTGCCGGATATCTGTCGGAGATAAGGGACGATAATAATGAACTGATCGAAGCGGTAGCCTATGATACCACAGGTGAGTATGTAAAGGTCGATTACATCATCGATAGCTATGGCAATCGATATACTTATACCTATGATACTGTTAATGGTAATACAATGATAACGGATTCCAACGGTAATTCTACAACTCAACGGTATGATTCCAGTTACAGTGTGACAGAGACAGTAGATTCCGAGGGTATTACAACAAAAACGGTTTATTTTGATGATGACGGTGTAAATAAATATGGTGAGATATCCTCTGCCACTGACAGAAACGGTAATACTACCCTATATGAGCGTGATGACAGAGGTAATATAATCAAGATAGTCAAT
Organism: Bacillota bacterium; assembly: GCA_023409535.1. GTDB lineage: Bacteria > Bacillota > Clostridia > Lachnospirales > Lachnospiraceae > Mobilitalea. Next base: position 133,038 of record JAEYGZ010000021.1, on the reverse strand, counting down.
CCAGATGCAAGTTACCAATTATTTACCTATGATCTAAACAACAATCTTACCAGTAAGCGGGAGGAAGCCGGAAATTATACCTATTATATTTATGATGCCACAGGCACTTATTTGTTAAAGGAAATTCGTCCTCTTAACGGTACAGATGCATACTCTTCCGCAGAGGACCAGGGGAAGTATGCCATAACGGAATATACTTATTATAATGATAGTGTTTATGGCTGCAAAGGGCTGGTTATGAGTGTCACAGACCCGGAAGGCAACATAACCACCTATACCTATGATTCGTACGGCAATGTAAAAACTTCTGCAGATGCCGAAGCTAATATTACAGAATACGCCTATAACCCCGGCGGGCAGATGATAAGCACTCTTTCACCGAAAGGAGAGCTTACAAGATATACCTACGATAATAACGGTAATCTGAAATCCGAGATATCGGCAGGCGGAGAGACTACCCTGTATTTCTATGATAAGATGGGGCGGCTGGTGCAGCAAATATCACCGAATATCAGTCAGACCGCACAGTCGGGCGATGTCGGCTGCCGATATGAATATTACAGCAGCGGAGAGCTTAAAACAGTCACGGATCCGGAAGGGAACACCACAGCTTATACCTATGATATCTACGGAAATCTTCAATCGGAGACAGAGCCAAATGGCTGTATCTACTGGTATGAATATGATACTCTGAACAGGATCATAGCAGAATATGTACAGAATTCTGCGGGTGGCCCTAAGACACTTTTAAAATCCTATTCCTATGCCATCCTGTCGGATAAGAAGACGCAAAAGACAGAAAAGATGGCCTTGAATTCAACGGAGACGGCTATTACAACTTATATATATGATTATGCCGGAAGACTTGTCAAACAGGTTAATCCCGACGGAGGAATTCTAATAACCGTATATAACACCAATGGTACAATATATTCTGAGACGGATGCCCGGGATAAGACCACTTATTACACCTATGACGGTCTTAACCGGCTGGTAAAACAGTGGACTCCGTTTGAGAATAACAAATACACCTATTCAGCTGTTAGTTATGATAAGAACAGTAACAAGACAGCAGAGATCATCGGCACCGAGAGTGTATCCTTATGGGGGACTCCATATGTATTACTTGCTGCCTCTTATGAATATGACGGCAATAATCGTGTGATAACTAAAATTGATCCTGCAGGCGGAACAACCACTTATCAATATGATGCGGACGGTAATATAATCAGAAAGTCCGTTAGTTTTAATGAAGATACCTCGAAGGTGACCGAGTATATGTATAACCATTTGGGCAAAGTAGAAACCATGTCCCAATATGTCGACTCTAATGACATTTATGGCAATACAGTATCCTCTGGTGAAACAGTGCTTGTAACTACCTATACTTATGATGCCAACGGCAATGTTCTGACCATGACAGCACCGGACGGGACTATGACGGCGTATGAATATGATGATCTTGACCGTCCCGTTGCACAGACCGTGCAGGGCCTGGATGAGTACGGCCATCCTGCCCAGATCACTACCTCTACGACCTATGACTATGCAGGAAATGTCCTGAGTACCACCGATGCCAACGGCAGCACCACCCGGAACACGTATAACGCAAGGGGGCTTCTGGTTAAAAAGGTGGATGCCGAAGGAGGAGTAACAGCATACGATTACGATAATGCGGGCAGACTGACGATGACGGTAACTCCCGGGAATTACAAGGAAGACACCGCCCTGACCGGCATGAACCGGGCGGTTTATACCTATGACGCCATGGGGCGGGTCATCCTGGAGCAGGATATCTATTACGATAAAGCAGCCGGAGCCTGGAGAACCATTCATGGGAAGGCATACCAATATGACAAAAACAGCAACCTGATCAAAGAGCTGGATGCCCTCGGCTATGAAAGCGGCACCGGCAGTACCATAGCGGATAAAATCAATACCGGTTACGGAACAATACATACCTACAATGATGCAAATTTATTGATCACAACACTGACACCCGTATCAAGAGATAATGGTCTTACTTATGACGTCAGATACACCTATGATGCGGCAGGCAGGAAGATATCCGAGATCAATGAAAAGGGCATAGTATTAAGCTACGAGTATGATCATGCCGGAAGGCTGACCAAAACGACGGTAACGGATACCACGGAAAGTATCATCGGGCAGACAACCTATGATGCTATGGGCAATATTCTGACCCAGACAGACGGTAACGGCAATACAACCACATATACCTACAACCGCCTCGGTCTGGTAAAGACCAGAACCACTCCGGGGGATACCTCCATCCTCTCCGATGCGACAGTATACCAATATGATGAAATGGGACGGCAGGCATACCAGAAGGACAGCCAGGGCAGAGAGGTTATTGTAACCTATAACCATAACGGACAGGTACTGACCCGGACTGAGCGGAAGGAAGACGGTACTCAGAGCATTACTGTCTCCAATGCCTATGACAGGAACGGAAATCTCCGCTTTACCACCGATGCCAATGGTGTTATCACGGAGCAGGAATATGACGGATTAAACCGTCTGGTAAGAACCAGCCTGACGGTTGGCGAAACAGAGCAAGCAACTGTCTATACCTATGACAAGAACGGAAACCAGTTGACTACAACCGACTGGTTGGGCAATGTCTGCACAAAGGAATACGATGGCTTAAACCGTCTGGTGAAAGAGACGGATCCTTACGGTATTACAATAGAACAGTATGAATATAACAACAATCACGTTCAGGTAAAAGCAATCGACGCTCTGGGAAATGAGACTATCTATGCCTATGATAAGAATAACCGATTGATCAGCACCACAGATCCGGAAGGCAATAGATCCTCCCAGACCTATGATAATGTGGGCAATATAGCGACGAAGACGGACGGCAACGGAAACGTTACCGGCTATGCATATGATGCGCTGAACCGCCTCGTTAAGGTAACCAATGCCGAAGGAGAGGCAACCTCCTATACCTATGATATCAACGGCAACATGCTGACAAAGAAGGATGGAAAGGGAAATACCGTTACCTATGCCTATAACGCGGCCAACCTTCTCCAGACAGAGACCGATGCGGGAGGAGCAGAGGAAAGCTATACCTATGATGTCGACGGCAAGATAAAGAAAAAGACCGACAAGAACGGCAGTACTGTAACCTACGCCTATGACATCCATGGAAACCTTCTGACAGAAACCGCAGAGGGTGCCGGAAGTATAGGAGATATGGAATACACCTACACCTATGATGCCAACGGAAATATGCTGACCATGACCGATGGAACAGGAACCACCCGCCGTACTTATGATGAGCTGGGCAGAGTCCTGACAAAAACCGTACCGAAGATTGGGACAGTAACCTTCATTTATGACATGACAGAGAATGCTCCGGCAGGCAGCCATAGGGAAAGAGCCACGGACCCGAAGGGCAACATCACTGTAAAAGAATATGATAAAACCGGCCGTCTGGCTAAGGTCATCGCAGGAAGTGATACGGTTACTTATACTTACTATACCAATGGAAGCAGAAAAAGTGTTACCTATAATGACGGAACCAGAGAAGAATATACCTATAACGCCAATCATCAGATTGAAACCCTGATCAATAAGAGAGCGGACGGCAGTATTCTGGACAGCTATACCTACACCTATGATGGTGCGGGCAACCAGTTAACGAAGCATGAGATTATCAGTGGTGTGGAGAAAGGGACTACTACTTATACCTATGACGAATTGAACCGCCTGCTCACAGTCACTGAGCCGGCCGGCAGAAGCACAGCCTATGAGTATGATGAGGCCGGTAACCGTACGAAAGAGACAGTTGTAATAAGGAACACTGTGTCCGGAAATCCTATGACATCTGTGAGTACTTATACTTATGACAATCGAAACAGATTGACGGATATTGCCACAATGGTAGATAATGTACTTACCAAAACAACCGGCTATACTTATGATAACAATGGAAACCAGCTGACGATGACAATAACAGCGGCATCTTCCGTAACCACAACAGGGAACACCTATGACGTACATAACCAGTTGATTCGGGTTGTTACCGGTGATGGCACCGTTATAAATAATACCTATAATGCGGAAGGATACCGGACAGGGAAGGATGTAGGCGAAGAGAAGACCCATTACCTCTATGAAAATGATAAGGTAGTTCTGGAGGTATATGAAAACGGCAGCCAGAAGGCTTGGAGCATCTATGGAACAAACCTGCTGGTAAGAGTGGCAGATACAGAGGAATACCGGTACCTGTATAACGGACATGCCGATGTAACCGCACTGATCACAAGGGAAGGAACCATAGCAGCAACCTATTACTATGATGCCTTCGGGAATATCCAGGAAAGCACCGGAAACGTGGACAACAGCATTCTCTATGCCGGGTATCAGTATGATGAGGAAACAGGCCTGTACTATATCAACGCCAGAATGTATGATCCGGTAACAGCAAGATTCCTGCAGATGGATACCTATAGAGGAGACCCGAAGGATCCGCTGAGTTTGAATCTGTATATCTACTGTGGGAATAACCCGATCATTTATATTGATCCAACAGGGCATGTCAAAGAAAAGTTAAAAGTAGATTATTTTATTAATGCAAGTTTTGTGAAAACACCATATATCCAGGTAGGTTCTGCCGGTTCTTACGTTCAACAAAGTGAACAGTGGTTAAAAAATTTAGGATACAATGTAAAGGTAGACGGTAAATTCACTAGCGCGGAAGCCGCCTTGCTTGTCTCATATGAAGCCAATAATAAAATTAGAAATACAAACGGAGTGATTGATAATAGAACATATTCACATCTGATGGTATCTAATTTGAAAAATATGCATAAAAACGATGTCAAAAGAGGAATAACAACACAGCAAGGCTTGGACAATTATTATGCATCACTTGATAATATGTTAAGGCAGCCCCGGTATCAGAATCCGGATTATACGAAAGATTATTATACGTATAATTACAGTAAATTATTAAGCTACTTTAACGGAGGGGTACAGCTATATACGGCATTGATTTCCCTTTATCCAGCAGCTGATGCTGTTGATATAGCAACCTTTGTAAAAGACCTATTGGATTATAAAGATGGTGATGAGTGGATATTAGCAACTGATGTGCTTGCCCTGGGATTGGATGCAGCCGGTAACTTTGCTGATGAAATAGTAGATGCAGCAAGGACTGCCAGCAAGGCTTTAAAGGGAACGAGTAAGTCTTTTGAATTGCCAAGCACATCATTTACTACAAGTAAATTGCAACATGAGTTTAAACATGCGGGTGATTTTGGTGTAACTGGTAATTGGAGTAAGGCAACTGGAGAAGCATATCAGAAAGCGATTCAAAATCACATAAATACTGCAACCGATGTTTATATATCAACTTATAGAGGACAGGATGTTAATGTATACATTAATAAAAATACTAGTGTTGGAGCTTATACAGACTTGTCAGGCAATTATATTGGCGGATGGAAATTTAGTTCTGACCAAATAAATTTCCATTTGGCAAATGGTACAAAAATAAAATAACTTGAGGTGAATATACTATGGGAAGTTATATAGGAATCGGACTTGTTTATAACGGCACAGGAGATAGATTAGAAAGGGAATTAAGAAATGTAGTTAACTACATAATTTCTCATGATGGAAGTATCAACAGTTTTAAGTTTAGTAAAGATGAAGAAGGAAATGAATGGGAAGAAGATAGCCTAGATAATAAAGGTGTAAATAATTTCTATTCCTCTCTATGTAATGGATACTTTGGGCAACTTCATATGATATGCAATATACTTAGTATACAAAAGCTAAATGTTTGTATACGGGTAGAAAAGGCCAAAAATTATTTCGGATTATTATTAGATATAGGCGAAGAAGAATTGATAGGAATTGGTTCAAGCAAAATTATTAATAAAATAACAGATAAAATTATTGAATTTTTAAATGAACTATATGAAGTTTCTGCTTTTGAATATGCCATTTGTGATAATGAGGCAGAAATTCAGTATTCACCGATAGAATTTCAAGCGCTTAGTGAAGAAGTCTATTCTATCGTTGCTTTACCAGTTGAAGATAAGGAAAACTTAAAAATCATTAAAAGTAGTTGGCATATAGACGGTCTTACAACTCGTAGGGCATAAAGCAAGAAGGTCACGAAGTTTCGACTGATGTGGCCTTTTTTATACTTTCAAAAGTATTGACATAATCTAGCTCCGGTTGTGAATCCGCTTAGGACTTCCTTTTTCAGCGGTAAGCGTGGCCGTCCACGATACATCGGGCGGTTTTGATAGGTATGCATAAAATTATGAACATGTGTGTTAGAGTTTCTGAGTATGCACAAAGCATGAAAGAGGGTATAAAATGTTTGAGTATACATATGGAAAAAAGTTATCAGATGAGAGGTCAGCATATTGTAAAAATATGCTGATTGAAAAATTTGCTAGAGAATATGATATCAAAACAAATCGGCTATGGAATTGTTTAAGGCTTAACCCCTTTTGTATAGAATTTGAAGATGCTATAAAATTAGAAATTTCTAATTCAAATAATTTAATATTTTATCTGGAGAGGCAAAATGAAGTTTATAAAACAACATTTGAAGAAATTTGTAAATATATAAATGGATTAGAGCCTTGGGAAGATATTGATGCTTATATTTTTGACATAACATTTAAATGGATTTTTGCAATTACGCATGAAGATTTAAAGTGTGTTATTATAGGACTAAAAAATTAATTATTTAATTTATGGTTCTATCTTAGACTTCCTAATGAAGAGAAGGTCTATTATTTTATGAAATGTTTTAAAGAGCGTGGATATAGCAACCTATAGAAGAAAGAGCTTTCTTATAAAATTGATAATATCGAAACAGAGTTTTGTAATAAAGGTGAAGCTGATATATTTATTTGTTTATTTACAGATGTCACTACTATGGATTAGTACCTAATAGTATTATAGGAATTATCAAACAGAATATATTTTGAATAGTGGCCACTAAGAACCTAAATCATTAGAATAATAAATCGGTGGTGATAATGTTGTGGAACATATTAACATATCTAGCTTTGTGTTTGCTTGGTTTGTCTCTACTTAATTTAGGTATATGGATTAGATTGAACACATTTGGGAAGTTCTCAGTAAAAACCACTAAAATAATAATGATAATAACAAGTATCATTTTTATTCTTGGAGCGATTTATTATTATTTATTCAGATGTAATCTATGATTTTGCACTTGTTTAGTTTACTTGATGACCATGACCGATGGAGCGGGAACCACCCTTCACATCTATGATGGGAGATAGTACTTATCCCAAAGACCCAAGCGAATTAGTTGAGCAAGGATGGAAAGATGTAACTAACCCTAGAGATAAATCAGGAAATAGAACATATGAAAATCCAAAGACAGGTAAAAAGGTAAGATATGATGAAACAGGTGATGGTGAAAGGACACTATCATAGATATAATCCGATATCTTGATAAAAATGGAAATTCACTACGTAATGGTTCAAAACCATCGCATATATATCCAAATTAAGAATGGAGGGAGGAAAAGTAATCTATGACTGTATATGAGTTTTTTGAAAGAAACTCTTTTCATGACAGTTATATTTCTCACGTTTGTTATGATACAAAAGGAGTACTAAGGATAATTATTGTACAATTGCTTAGTGAATTGAACATTGATAATTGCAATATCAAAGGTATTAGTGCGGATGACCAAGTTGAGGTTGAAGTAAGTGTGACAGGAATTGATTATATTTGTCATGAAGACAGCGATTACTCGAATTCAGAAATAACTTCTGTCGAGGTTGGAAGTATTAATTGCTATGATATTATTCTTGTAAAACTATATAATTATAGCAGTGGTATGGTGTACAGAGAAATATATATTAGAGGAAAGAATTTGCAAATAGCATGTAGAGTTATAAAAAAAATTAACGATACGGACGAATGATTTAATTATTTTTTGATATATATCGTAATTAAATTCACCTATCTTCGCACACATTTATGACATTAATAATTACATTACTCATAAAGTTTCAAAAGAGTGAGGTTCAAAAACCCCCTGTTAAATATGCAAAGAAGCTCAATAATAAAATTAAGTATTTGACAAAAATACTTGGCTATGCTAAACTAATTTAGTGTGCCGCACAACGAGGTTCAAGCTCTGTGCCAAAATCTTCATTTATGAATAATGAAGTACAGGAACAGACACCATAGTTGGCGAGTAATGATAATAGGAGGTGCCAAGATGTACGCAATTATTGCAACTGGTGGAAAACAGTACAAGGTAGCGGAAGGCGATATCATTAAGGTTGAAAAGCTCGGATTAGAAGCTGGAGCAGCTGTTACTTTTGATCAGGTACTTGCAGTGAACAACGGCGAATTAGTAGTAGGTAACCCTACTGTAGCTAACGCAAAGGTTTCTGCAACTGTTGTAGAAGAAGGCAAGAACAAGAAAGTTATTGTTTTCAGATACAAGAGAAAGTCTGGATATCACAAGAAGAATGGTCACAGACAACCCTTTACCAAGGTTAAGATTGAAAAGATCAATGCATAACAGGATGATGTGATATGATTAATGTATCCATATATAAAAATGCAGAGAATCTGATTACCGGATTTCGCATCGCAGGGCATGCTGATTTTTCCGAATACGGAAGTGATGTGGTTTGTTCGGCGGTATCGGCACTGGTAATCAATACTATAAATTCTATTGAGAATTTTACCTCCGACCGGTTTTCCTTAGACCAGGACGAGAAAGATGGTTATATAGAATTTCATTTGGTTTCATCCATGAGTAATAATTCAAATCTGTTGTTAAGCTCCCTGGCTTTGGGATTACAGGGGATTGAAGAGGAATATACCCGGAAGTATATTAAGCTTACTCAGGTGAAAGCATAGTTGTGACTCATATTGATTTTGAATTTTAGGAGGTGTAGAATATGTTAAGAATGAACCTTCAATTTTTCGCTCATAAAAAGGGTGTTGGTTCTACCAAGAACGGTAGAGATTCCGAGTCCAAGAGATTGGGTGCAAAAAGAGCAGACGGTCAATTTGTTCTTGCAGGAAATATTCTTTTCAGACAGCGCGGAACGAAAATCCATCCCGGAATTAACGTTGGACGCGGTGGCGACGATACATTATTTGCTTTAGTAGACGGCGTTCTGAAGTTCGAACGTAAGGGTAGAGATAAGAAACAAGCGAGTGTTTACCCGGTAGAAGCGAAATAATAACGATCAGGAATAACCCCAAATTCTTTAACTAACGGAATTTGGGGTTATACTATATTTAGAAGAGGTGATATAATGTTTGCAGACAGAGCGGAAATTCATATCAGGTCCGGTAAAGGCGGCGACGGTCATGTGAGCTTTCGAAAGGAGCTTTTTGTTCCTGCGGGCGGGCCTGACGGCGGTGACGGTGGCCGTGGCGGCAATTTGATTTTTGAGGTGGATGAAGGTCTCAACACCCTTACCGATTTTCGTTATATCCGCAAATACAGTGCCAAGGACGGAGATGACGGCGGCAAGAAGCGCTGCCACGGTAAGGACGGCGAGGACCTGATCGTTAAGGTTCCGGCAGGCACAGTAATCAAAGAGAAAACTACCGGTAAGGTAGTTGCAGATATGTCCCATGGACACAATCGGGAAGTGGTGCTAAGAGGCGGCAAAGGCGGCAAGGGAAACCAGCATTATGCGACGCCTACCATGCAGGTTCCAAAATATGCACAGCCCGGACAGAAGGCACAGGAAATGGATGTGCTTCTGGAACTGAAGGTAATTGCGGATGTGGGTCTGGTGGGCTTCCCGAATGTGGGGAAGTCAACGCTTTTATCCCGGGTTACCAATGCAAGGCCTAAGATTGGCAATTATCATTTTACAACCTTAAGTCCCAACCTTGGTGTTGTGGATTTGGAGGGCGGCGGTTTTGTTATTGCGGATATTCCCGGTTTAATCGAAGGGGCTTCCGAGGGACTTGGTCTTGGACATGAATTCCTGAGGCATATTGAACGGACCAAGGTGATTATTCACCTGGTAGATGCAGCTTCTACGGAAGGCAGAGATCCGATAGAGGATATCAATACCATTAATGCCGAGCTTGCGGCGTATAATCCCGAGCTTGCCAAGCGCCCCCAGGTCATCGCAGCAAATAAAACAGATGTGATGCCGGAGGAAGAGGCGGAGGAAGTTCTGAAGACAATACGTGAAACCTTTGAACCGCAAGGAATGCCGGTATTTGCTATCTCCGCTGTCAGCGGAAAAGGAATGAAGGAGCTGCTGTATCATGTGAAGGGTATGCTTGAGAAGCTGGACAACACGCCGGTGGTATTTGAGAAGGAATTTTTCCCTGAGGATCTTGCACAGTCCAATGAGCCTTTTGAAGTATGGAAGGAAGACGATCAGTACGTGGTGGAAGGCCCCAGGATTGAAAGAATGCTTGGCTACACGAATCTTGATTCAGAGAAGGGCTTTGAATTCTTCCAGAAGTTCTTAAAGGAGAATGGCATTCTGGATCAGCTGGAGGAGCTTGGCATACAGGAAGGCGATACCGTAAGAATGTATGGTTTAAGCTTCGATTATTATAAGTAAAAGGAGGCAACCTCCTTCATCTAGACATTGAAATTCTATTTTTTATGTAAAGGAGGATGTGGATACAGATGACGACAAAGCAAAGAGCTTATTTAAAAGGTCTTGCAATGACCATTGATCCAATCTATCAGATCGGAAAATCGGCGTTAACTCCGGAGATTACCCAGGGTGTTTCAGAGGCACTGGAAGCCAGAGAGCTGATTAAAATAAATGTTTTGAAAAACTGCATGGATGATCCGAAGGAAATGGCCGGGATTCTGGCAGAGCGAACTCATTCCGAGGTGGTTCAGGTAATTGGTAAGAAGATCGTTCTTTACCGTGAATCAAAGGATAAGAAAAAGATCGAGCTGCCGGTAGAAAAGAAGTCAAAAAACAAGGAGCTCTGATTACCATTATATTGATATGGGGATGGAGAAGCTTATGAAGAAGATAGGAATTATGGGCGGAACCTTTAATCCAATTCATTATGGGCATTTATTTTTGGCGGAGAATGCTTTTGATCAGATTGGTCTTGAGCGGATCCTGTTTATGCCTTCTAAAAATCCTCCGCACAAAACGAAGCCGGATATGGTTACAGATGAGCAGCGTGTGGATATGATTGAGCTGGCGATCGGAGATAATTCTCATTTTGAACTATCGACGCTGGAATTAGAAAGAGAAGGCCTTACCTATACGGCAGACACGTTAACCATACTGACCGCCGAGAATCCCGACACGCACTATTACTTTATTGTAGGGGCGGATTCACTTTTTATGATGCATCAGTGGAAGAAGCCGCAGATTATATTTGACCAATGTACGGTGATTGCTGCAGGCAGAGACCATGTAGTACAGGAACGTCTGCAGAAGCAGGCAGAGTTTCTTACAGAGCAGTATCATGCAGATATCCGGTTGATACAGATGCCCACAATACAGATTTCTTCCGCCGATATCCGTGAAAGATTGGCTGAGGGGAAGACGCTGAGGTATTATCTGCCCGACCAGGTCATCGCTTATATGAAAGAAAAGCAGCTTTACGGTATTGTATAGGCGGCATAGGAATGTGCCGCAGCAATGCAGAAATGAGGACAAGCATGGAGTTGGAGCATTTGCGTGACAGCATGAAAATAACACTGAAGCCTTCCAGATACCGGCACAGTGTCGGAGTCGAAGAGGTTGCCTGCGATATGGCAGTGATTTTTGGCTATCCTCCTGAGAAAGCAAGCATTGCCGGAATCCTTCATGATTGTGCAAAGGATTTGCCGGAGGAAGAGTTACTTATGCAATGTGAAGAGCGCCGCCTGTCTGTATCGGAAGTAGAAAGGAAATGTCCTTATTTACTGCATGGAAAGGTGGGGGCAGCCTTTGCCAGGGAAAAATACGGCGTGACAGATCCTGCAATCTTATCTGCAATCACCTATCATACCACAGGTCATCCGGCCATGTCCCTGCTGGAGAAAATCATTTTCAACGCAGACTATATTGAGCCGAACCGCAAACCGCTTCCAAGGATTACTCTGCTGCGGGAAGCTGCTTATTCCGATATTGATCTTGCTACATTTCTTGTGCTTGAGAATATGTTGAATTATCTGAAGGAAACAAAGGCTGTCATTGATACTTTGACAGTGGACACTTTCCATTATTATGAAGATATGATCAAAGACAGGAATATCCTGTTCGTATGAATATTAGAAGTAGTTATCATAATCGAAAGGGGATTGTTCATGGACAATTCGAAGAAAATGGTGCAATTGGCTTACCATGCACTGGAAGAGAAAAAGGGTGAGGACATCACCGTAATTGAAATCAAAGATATATCCATTATTGCGGATTATTTTATCATAGCAAACGGAACGAATTCTTCCCAGGTGGATGCACTGGTGTCTTCTGTATCAGAGGTTTTGGGTAAAAGCGGTTTTGAACCCAAGAGAATTGAAGGTGTAAGATCAGCCAGCTGGATCTTGATGGATTACGGTGATGTTGTGGTTCATGTATTCTCTAAGGAGGATCGCCTGTTCTATAATCTTGAGCGTATCTGGAGGGATGGCAAGACCATCAGTAAGGAAGAGCTTGAATAATAGGCTAAACAATACACGATAAGCGGATTGAGTATCTAATAGTTCGCTCATACCGGGCAAACGGAGAAAAACGCATGTTTCAGCGAGCAAGCTCGTAAACATGCGTTTTTCTCTTGATATAATCTGCTAATTGTGCAAATTATTATTTACAAAAACATTCTAAAAAGTCCGATAACTTTACCTTGAATATTCAGGTCGTTTGCGATAATCGGCTCCATGGTATCATTCTCCGGCTGCAAACGATAGTAGCCATTTTCCTTATAGAAGGTCTTTACGGTCACTTCTTCACCAAGTAAAGCAACCACATAATCCCCGTTCTTTGCATGGGTCTGCTTTTGAACCAGAATCTTATCGCCGTTATAAATTCCGACATTAATCATACTGTCACCCTTAACCTTCAGCATGAAGGTGTCTTCGTTCGGCATATAATCTGCGGGAATCGGGAAATAACTTTCTATGTTCTCCACAGCCAGGATCGGTTGTCCGGCAGTGATAGTACCGACGATAGGCACATTCACGAGGTCTCGCCTGGTCAAATTGAATTCGTCATCAATGATCTCAATGGCACGCGGTTTGGACGGGTCACGGCGGATATATCCGTTTTTCTCTAAGGTCTCAAGATGAGAGTGCACGGATGAGGTCGATTTGAGCTTTACGGCTTCACAAATCTCACGGACAGCCGGCGGATATCCCTTATTAATGATCTGAGATTTTAAATATTCAAGAATTTCTTTCTGTTTATTACTAATTCTACCATATCCCATGTTCTTATCAGCCTCCATTTCCCATTATAGCATTCAATATTCGATATATATCTGCAGACTAAGAATTTATAATTGGACTAATCTGCTAATTCATAGATATTATAACATATCGCCGGATTAAATGCAAAACTTATGTTCTGAAAAACGAAAAAATGTTTGCAAAATGGAATATATGTTCCTGACATTCTTCTGATATCCATGGATGGACGAAGGCAGATCAATATTTTACTCCGACAGGTATACATCAAGCGCTGCGATAATTGCGTCTGCCGCATCACCGGCCGTTTGGCTGCCGCTTAAGAAATCCTTTGCCTTTTGTGCTATGACGGAAGCAATATAGTCGTCAGCGGTGATTTTGACTGTAACTGCGGAGCAGATATCTACAACATCCTTTATTTGCGCCTGATCCAATGCTTCAAAGGTAACCCTGCTTTCGCCGCCGTCTTCGTCTGTTACGGAAGCGATGGAAGAGTAATTACTGCGGTCAAGCTGCGAGACGGCAGTCAGAGCCCTGGAATTGATTGGAAAGCCGTCATACAGATCATTCGTTTGCACCTTCTCCGACAATACCGTGCGGATGAATTCCTTGCTCAGTTCAAGCTGTTTGCTTTTGCTGTTAATTCCCAGTTCACAGCCCGGAGTAAAGGAATTCTCAAAGGAAGCATAGCACCCGTTTACATGGGTAACCATGCCGAAGGCATACATGGCATCCAGAAAGCCCATTTGCGCATCAAGGTATAAATCGATTCCCCGGTTAAGATTCCAAAGATTATTGCCAATTTCCGCATTATCATTGCTTTCTGCAATCCCGCAGTTATCACTGATTTGCTTTAAATTATTCAGTGCTTTGACCAGGCCGTCCCGGTTGATTTTTCCGTCACTGTTCAGGATTTCCTTCCTCAGGTAGGGAGTAAAGGTATTCACCAGCTCTTCAATTGTCATATTGCCAAACAGGGGTCTGGTTCTGTTGGCAGCGGCATATTCTGCCAAAGCATCTACGGTAGTCAGCTGTTTTGTATCCTTTGTCCTGCTGAATAAGAGGTTAATAAAAAGCCTTGCGGGAACCATGTATATTTTACTGTTTTCCGTATAATTCCCCATGATATTCCCGAATAATGTACCGTCTTCAACCATGGGACTTACCAGATCACTCATATCTGCCAGAATCCCTTTCTGGGTAAAGGCTTCGGCAGGCAGACCGTCAAGTACGAGAATATCATAATCACTGCCTGCGATGAGCTCCGTATTTAATGCACGGATATAATCCTCCTTTGTAGCCGTATCGGCAGTCCTGTATTCCTCCGGGGTCATGGCTATGTTGAAATTAATCTTGACGTCCGTATGGTCCTGCTGGAATACGGCTGCGGCCTGTCTCAGAATATTGCTGTCCGTAAGGGAGTACAGGTTTAGCTCGTTATCCGGAAGGCTGTCAACTGTTTCGTCAAAAACATATCGCTTCATGGAATATCGGGAATCTGAATTATACAAAACATAATAATTACCGGAGGAATCAAAGGTAAAGCCGGCAAGCCACAGGGTGGGCATCGAAAGTGAGGACAGGGTGCCGTCAAGTACGGTATTCCAAACTGAGGTACCGTTCTCCAATTTAAAAATTCCGTCTGCATTGCAAAGAAGAAGGTCCATATTGCTGTTGGCTTCACAGTATACATTAGAATTAATGGTTGCTTCGAAGGGATAGCTGGTACTGCTTAAATCCCCGGGATGATAGACATCAATACCATTCACCGTATAACTATCATCAGATTCACCGAGGATGAGATCATTTCCCATGGAGGATATGAATTCACTGAGATAGCGGCGGTCGGAAATGGTATTCTTAATCTTATAATCCGTATTATCATAGGTTATCACTTCCCCGTCATAAAAAATAGCGGCAAGCGTGCCATCCCCCAGAACGGTAACTTTTGAAGGGTTATGATAAAAACCATAATCCGGATTAGTATCATCCCAGCCTTCGGGCTGTATGACTTCATATG
Source organism: Bacillota bacterium (assembly GCA_023409535.1). GTDB lineage: Bacteria > Bacillota > Clostridia > Lachnospirales > Lachnospiraceae > Mobilitalea. The sequence goes on along the minus strand of JAEYGZ010000021.1, from coordinate 117,618 downwards.
TGGTTCCATCCTTAGAACGCAGCAGATTTCCTTTCAGATTACCATTAATTAACTCGTTATAATACAAATATTGATATCCATTGGCATCCTCCATTAACTGCGGCCGATAACTCCAGCCTTCGGGAAGTGAGGTCAGTGATTTCAGCCAGGCAGGGGTAATCTCGGTCCAGGTACCGTCACTGTTCAGCTGATAACCGGCAATGGTAATGGGATTATCTAAAAAGCCGTAAAGAACGGGTTTATTATCCTTTTGTATCAGCATCATACTGTCAGCAGTCATGTCCTTCGGCAGGTCAATGTTTTTTTCGACATAACGGCCCTTCAGATTTTGGACCGTCTCCTCGGAAGTTTTCCGGCTGCAGCCGGAGAAGATTAAACTAAATGCCAGAAGAATGCAAATGATTTGTTTCGCTTTCATTTCAAGCTCCTTTCCAATTCTAAATTAATGGTTATTGCATAAACCTTACAAATATGTTATAAAGTGCTTATCTCTAATCAACCTTAAAATAGAGCATATAATTATTAAATTTTTATTCCTAATATACCACAATCTGACAATGGATAGGAGTCTTTTATTGGGAAAGGAGCCGTAAGGAATGCATCTTTTAATCATCGAGGACGACAAGGAATTGTGTTCTATTTTGGAATATCAGTTCAAGAAGAATAAGATTGAGGCAGATTTTTGCAATGACGGTGCGGACGCACTGTTTTATACGGAGAAGCAAATTTATGATATCATTATTCTGGATCGGATGCTTCCCGGAACGGATGGACTTACCATACTGGATAAGCTTCGGAGAAGTAAGATAACGACTCCGGTAATCATGCTGACCGCTATGGATACCCTGAAGGACCGGGTAGAAGGCCTTGACACCGGAGCGGATGATTATCTGACGAAGCCCTTCGATATGGAGGAGCTGCTGGCAAGAATCCGTGCTTTATCAAGAAGGCCTGTGAAGATAGAAAATTTTGAATGCTTCTATTTTTCTGATTTTTGCTTTAACGCCGGAACCATGCAGCTGACCAGAAGCGGTGAAGGCTGCGGCTTATCCAGAAGAGAGGGTGACCTTCTGTCGTTTTTTATAAAAAACAAAGGGCAGATATTAACCCGGGAGATGCTGCTGACACGCATCTGGGGTGCGGACAGCTTTGTAACCGATGGAAATCTGGATAATTTTATCTGTTTTCTCCGCAAAAGATTAAAACTGATCCATAGTCATGCAACAATCAAAACAATAAGAAGTGTGGGCTACCAGCTGAAGGAGTAGTATTTACTTGTAAATGTATGGGAGAGGGAAGTATGTTTCAAAAGTTAAAGTTCAGGCTGATACTTCTGTATGGAATTACCTCCAGTGTAATACTGACTGTAATTCTTACAGGGATATCCATCCTAAATTACCGTCAGAATTATGAACAGGAGAAGCTGCTGTTCCAAAAGAATGCCGAGCAGATCATAGAGAAGGTCGGTTCTGATAATATCATCAATAATGCATGGATGCTTCGAAAGCAGCTGGAGAATGACTTTATCGTCATAGTGGAGGAGAACGGAAAGCAGCTTTCGGGCTATAGCAGGCTGGAAACGAGAGCAGTTACGGAGGAGCTTGTTCAGCGGCTGAAGGAAAAATCTGCTGAGGATGGTATTCGGCTTGACCGCAGACCCCTGTATTCGAAAGTGGAGAAAACTCCGGTTCTCATCCTGAACACAGATACAGGCGGTTCTTATCTCGGCTTTGCCGCCCTGATTCCCAAGTACGGCGGCTGGCAGAATATTATGGCTTTTTCAGGAAACGGCGCAAAGACCGGTGCACAGACCGTAAGGATTTTTTTATATAGTATCCTTGATCTGATTGGAGTAGCGGCTTTATTTGTGATAAGCACGCTTTATATCCGTAAGGTAATAAAACCTCTGGAAGAAGGGCAGGAGAAGCAGAATGCTTTTGTTGCGGCGGCTTCCCATGAGCTTCGCTCCCCCCTTACGGTGATTAAGACCGGGGTTGCATCGATACGGGAGGATCTCTCGAAGGCGGAACAGTTTCTTCCCCATGTGGAGGGGGAGTGTGACAGGATGACAAGACTGATTAATGATATGCTTCTACTGGCGGCAGCCGATGCGAAGGCCTGGAAGCTGCAGAAGGAAGAGGTGGATATGGACACCCTTCTGATTGAATGCTACGATATGGTCTGCAGCTGTCTGAATAGGAACCGGGCTGTGATAACACTGGATCTGCCGGAGTCAGAGCTATATAAAATTAACGGGGACCGGGAACGGATCAAGCAAATTCTGACGATTCTCGTGGATAATGCACTGAGTCATACACCGGTCGGAGGCAGGATTGCGCTCCGTGCCTATCACCAAAAGCGCTCTGTTGTGATTGAAGTGGAGGATCACGGAAACGGCATTTCCGATGAAGATAAGAAACATGTATTTGAACGCTTTTACCGCGGGGACCAGTCCCGCAATGCAAAAAAGCATTTCGGGCTGGGACTTAGCATCGCGAAAGAGCTGGCGGAGCTTCATCAGGGAGAAATTATCCTCCGGGATACGCCGGGGGGCGGGGCAACCTTTGCAGTCCGCTTTCCGTGCTGAACGGAAGTTATCATTCAACTAATATCCTTTTGCAATTGCGGCTTTTTCTGCTTCGTCCGAAGTGATATCGGAGGTTGTTATTATATATGGCTCTGCATTTACGGTGATAGCGCTGCCGTCTGAGGTAAAAATAATCGTACCCTGTTCGTCCGTTCGGTATACATTAACAGCCCGGTCCTTCATTGCCTGCATGGTTTCCGAATGGGGATGCTCGTATTTGTTACCTGTGCCAACGCTGATAACAGCATATTCCGGGTCCACTTTATCCAGAAAACTATTCTTATTGCTGGTTGAAGAACCATGATGGCTCAGCTTTAATACATCCGCCGACAAATCGATTCCGTTCTCCAGCATTTCCTTTTCCGAGGTTTCCTGGATATCACCTGCGAGAAGGAACGAATTCGCACCATAGGTGAGTTTAATTCCAACACTGTAATCATTTAAGGAATCATAGCCCGTTCCGTTTGGTGAGATTATGATAAAGGAAGCATCTCCTAAATTGTATTTATTTCCAACCTTTGCTTTTGTGGTTTTAACCTTCTTAGCTTCAATCGCATTCAGAACATCCTGGTAAGTTTCGGAATCAATGGTGACGGCCGGCATGATGAGGTTATTTATCGGAAACGCATCAATGACCGTATCGATCCCTCCGATGTGATCATTATGAGGATGGGTAGCTATCACATAGTCCAATTTTTTTATGCCAAGTTTGTTAAGGTATTTTACAACGGTTGCCCCTTTATCATTTTGACCGGCATCTATCAGCATATAGTGACCGTTTGTGTCAATAAGAATGGCATCCCCTTGGTCAACATCAATAAAGTGAACCTTCAGGAAGGAGGTCTCAGCCGGAGCAGGTGTCACAGTGGCTGTCCCATGACCGGAGTCAGGGGATTGTGTAATTCCGGCGGATGGTATTATTGCAGGTGTTATTTCTGGAGTTAATGTCGGAGTTATTGCAGGTGTTGTTGATGGTGCTATTGCAGGAGAAACAGGATGCGTCGCTGATGGGGTCTGAGATGGTTCTGCTGCAGGGGTAATCGTTGCATTAAGGGATGGTTCTTTCGGTGGCTTAAGGAAGGGTAATAAAATCATTGCAAGAGCAAATAATACCGTTACACCTGCAAGTAAAATGAGAAATTTGAACTTATAATTATGCTTTTTATTCATACTAATAACTTGCCTTTCCTTGAATTAGTTTGTGCCGAGTATGCTTGCATGCTCTGAAATTGTAAAAGGTATCTGTATTTTACTTAAGAAAATCAGAAAGTTTCATAGTATCTAAATTAACCATAATATCCGTCCCACTCGTAACCTCAGGCACCTCAGGAGCGGATGATATGTCGTTTCCGCCGGCTTCTGCATTCGGGTCTTCCTTGCATGCTGTCAAAAGCAAGCTGATACAAATTATTATAAGGATAAAACGACTCTTATTTTTTTTCTGTTGATTTTTTCATGTTTCGCCTCACATTTTAATATGAATGACAATTACCGATTTTATCCTATTAACTTTATAAGGCGAAACTGAGTCATTAATCTTAAGAATTTCTTAAAGGTAATGGTATTCCGATCAATTTAATGAATAGAATTTTCTTCATGGATAAAACTTAAGGTTTTTTAGAGATTTCTTTGATACGATAGCAGCAGAAAAAATGCCCCTGACGTGTGATCGTAAGCGGCAGGGGGACAAGGCCTGCCGCTAGTGTGCTGTACACTATGGGTATTTAATTTTAACACAGAAAGTGGTGACAGCGGTTTGAAAAAGAAAGCATCAAGGCTTCAGCGCAAAGAAACCAGAACTGCCTGGTTGTTTTTACTGCCAAGCGTTACCGGCATATCAATATTTATTCTGCTTCCGTTTCTGGATGCGGTGAGGAGATCCTTCTTTGATGCAATGGGCATCATGTTTGTGGGTTTTGATAATTTTACAACAGTATTGCAAAATGATGCCTTTCGGCTGGCGGCTATAAATACGGGGCGTTTTATCATAACCTGTATTCCGCTGCTGTTAATCATAAGTCTTCTGCTTTCCGCCCTTATCTTTGGACAGAAGGGGGCCGGTGATTTTTTTAAGGTCTCGTTCTTAATTCCCATGGCAATTCCGGTTGCCTGTGTCGCGCTGCTGTGGCAGATATTCTTTCACAACAACGGATTGCTTAATCATCTGTTTGTCAGTCTGGGCATGCAGCCGACGGACTGGATGAATACGGAATGTGCCTTTCCTGTCCTGGTGTTCAGCTACCTATGGAAAAATACCGGCTATGACTCCGTATTATGGCTGACAGGCCTTGGCGGCATATCCTCCTCCCTTTATGAGGCGGCGTCCATTGACGGCGCAGGGGCATGGAAAAAGTTCCGTCATATCACACTGCCGGGATTATTGCCAACCTTCTATGTTGCCGCAGTGCTGTCCCTGGTGAATTCCTTCAAGGTATTCAGGGAAGCGTATCTGATTGCGGGCAGTTATCCTCATAAAAGCATCTATATGCTGCAGCATTTATTCAATAACTGGTTTATGGCGCTGGATATTCAGAAAATGTGTGCCGCAGCTGTTCTGCTCGCCGTTCTTTTCACTTTGTTTGTATTGCTGATACAGAAGCTTGGGAGCAGAGGAATGGAGGAAGAATGAAAAGATTACGCCGAATTTCCTTCTGCTTGCTGTTTTTGATCTCGCTGCTGATCTGGCTGCCGCTGTGGATGATGATTACCGGTTCTTTTCTGGGAACGGCAGAGCTGACGGAAAGCATCGGGGCAGTGCTTGGTTACCGGGAGGGATATGCCGGCTGGCATTTGATACCGGACTATCCGACAATGAAACCTTATGCGGAGCTGCTCCTGGATACGCCGAATTTCTTTCACATGTTCTGGAATTCCTGCTTTCAGGTACTTCCGGGCATATTCGGACAGCTTTTTATTGCACTTCCTGCAGCCTGGGGCTTTGCTAGATTTCGGTTTCGAGGCAGGAGAGTGCTGTTTCTTCTGTATATTGTACTTATGGTTATGCCCTTTCAGGTCACGATGGTCTCCGGCTATCTGGTGCTGGACCGGCTCCGGCTGATGAATACACATCTGGCACTGATCCTGCCGACGATATTTTCTACCTTTCCGGTGTTTCTTATGGAAAAATGCTTTAAAGCAATTCCGGCTTCTTTCATTGAGGCGGCAAAGATGGATGGAGCGGGTGATGTGAAAATATTTCTCCATATCGGACTTCCTATGGGATCCTCCGGTGCGGTTTCAGTTTTTGTTCTTGGCTTTCTGGAAGGCTGGAATGCGATTGAACAGCCGATTACATTCCTGAAGGATAAAGCCTTATGGCCGTTATCCTTATATCTGCCGGATATCGCTGCCGAAAAGCTGGGAGTTGCCATGGTGGCATCGGTGGCAGCGATGACGCCGGCATTATTATTCTTCCTGTTCGGGCAAAAGTATATTGAGGAGGGGATCGTGGCTTCGGGCATCAAAGAATAAAATGAACGAATTTCAGGAGGTCAGGCAAGCTATGGGAAAGTGGAAGGAACGCATCCTGTATGAATTAACAAAGGAGCCCCAGAAGAGAAAATTATCAATGCAGGATCTGGCAAAACGGCTGTTGATCGGCTTTTTTGTGATGATGCTGTTACTTACCGCAGTATCCAGGGCGGCGGATACGGTTACGGTTGCGAAAGTAGTAACAGGCGAGGGAAAAGGCGGGGTATTAAGCTATGAGATTACCGGAAACGGTACAATTGAAGCAAATGCTGAAAAATATATTGACCTGTACGAAGGAGTAAGGATTCAGGAGGTCGCCGTGACCAAAGGGCACCCGGTGAAGGAGGGAGACCTATTATTTACCTATGACATCCGGGAGCTGACGGAGGTCAGGGAAAACCTGGAGGATGAACTTACGGTTGCGGAGCTTAACCAGGAGAAAGAAATGCTTTCCTATGAAGCTGGTGATACAGCCTCTGAAGCACAGGCTGCAAGCGTCAGTCTGCAGAGGGCAAAGCAGGATCTGGTCATGGCCGGGCAGGAGCTGGATGCAACAAAAAAGAAGATAGAGGAAGAGAAGGAGAAGCAGCTGGATGCTGCGGAAGAAGCCCGTTCGGATGCTCAGAGGGAGAAAACAGAGAAAGAAGAGGATCGCAAGGATGCCCTAAAGCAGGCAGGAAAGGAAGTGACTCAGGCGGAAGAAGCACTGGATGAATTATATGAGGATAAAAGAATGGCAGAGAAAGTGCTTGCAGATTATAAAACAGCAGCATTGAACAGTGCAATAAAGCTGATTGCACCGCCTGCGGACAGTGATGCCGGCAGGGACAGTTCTGATATCGCCGATGAGTTATCCTTTCCGGATGAGGATTACTACAAAATGCTGAACAGTATCAATGATAGCTTTTACGGTATGCTGGACCGAGCCCTTGAGGGGACCCGCGATACGCAGACTTCCGCTCCCGCCGATACGATTTCAACAGCGGAAAAAAATATTTTTATACAGTATTATGGGAAAGACGGCTATGAAAGCTATGTTGAGGAGGTACAAAAGGCACGGCAGACGCTGGCGCGGGCAAAAGAAGATTATCTCCTGATTTTTATCGGTGCGGCGGAATCCGGCGGAGGGATAGCTACCGCACAGAAAGCGGCATGTATCCGTACATATCAGGACGCGGCGGAGGCTTTGGATAAGCTTACCCGAAAGGACGCCGAGCTTAGCAAAGCAATCTTACGCTATGGAGCTGCCGTTCAAAGCAAAGCTGAGCCGGAGATCACAAGTACCTATAGTGCTTTATTTTCCCTGCTGTATCAGGAGAAGGAAGACAAGTCGAAGAAAATCAAGGAAGCGCAAGCGCTGATTGATAGTAAACAGGAGGAATTGACCCGGCTCACAAAGGAATGGAACAGGAATTTGGAAAGAGCGGAGGAGGAAGCTGCTTCGGCAGAAGAAGCATTCGATGAGGCACAGGAGACCTTTGACCGGATTACAGACGGGACCTATGATTACACTGCGGATGCCGAAGCCCAGGAAAGCCGGATGGAGGCCGCAAGAAGAAGTGTGGAGGATGCGCAAATGAATTTGACAAAGGCGGAGGAGAAGGATGTCAAGACCCTTGCTGCAAATAATACAAAGCAGCAGAGGAAGCAGCTGGATGCCAGGTTATATGAACTGGATAGTAAGAAGAAAAAGGAAGCTGTGGATAAGATAGAGGAGCTGCTTGACCGGGACGGACAGGTGTATGCCTCCGTATCAGGAATATTGCTGCATAACGACTTAGCGGTGGGGAGCAAGACAACGGGAGCAGAAAAGGTGTCGATATCCCTGGAAAACTATGAATTTTATACCAAGGTAACCAAAGATGAGGTAAAACGGCTTGAGATCGGAGACGAAATAAGCATCGGATTTATGAATAAAGGCAGTAGGAATATTATCACGGAAATCGAAAGCATCGGTCCGGTAGATGCTCAGGGTGTGGCTGAGATTACGGCAATTTTGCCGGAAGGAGAGTATACGCCGGGGACTCCGGTCACCTTCTCGGTAAGTAAAAAGTCGGAGCAGTACCGGCAGACAATCCCTATGCAGGCGGTAAGATCGGATGCCAGCGGAGTAAATTATGTTCTGGTGATCGGAGAAAGTAATACCGTCCTGGGAAGGGAGCTGACGGCGTACCGCAGGAATGTTACTGTGCTGGATAAGGATTTTCAAACGGCAGCCATAGAAGCAGACCTGGGCCGGGAGGAGAGAATCATAGTCAGCAGCAGTAAAAATATCGAGGAGGGAGACCGGGTTCGAGTCAATGAAGGCAATGAATAACAGTTCAAAGAGAATATTAGTTTTCCTTCTGCTTTCCGTCATGATTTTTGTGCTGTGGGGAAATGCTGTTTATTACGCACAGTATATCAGGGAGCATTATTCGTCGGTGGGTATCCGGATCAAAGGAACAGGAGTATCGAAGCGTGTACTTGAGCAGGCGGTGAAAAAAGAGGCACAGAAGGAAAATAAAAAGCTGTTGCAGGTATCGGCCTGGAACCGCCTGGAGGATCAGAAGCTGGAAAATGAAGCGCTTTATACCAGCACCACCGTGCAGCTGATCGAGGTATACGGCGCTATGGACCAGGTATATCCTGCGGAACTGGCCGGCGGCAGTATCCCCGGCGCAGATGACTACGAGGGCTGTCTCATCGACCGGCATACGGCCTATGAACTGTTCCATACGGTAGATGCGGTAGGGAACCTGCTCACCTATCAGGGCAGACAATACTGCGTCAGAGGCATCCTGCGGTCGTCTGAGCCGGTATGCCTGGTGGAACAGTATGAGGATGGAACGGTTTATTCAAATCTGGAGCTTCGCTTTACGGAAGAGGATAACGGCGGACCGCTTTCCGGGGATTTTATACGGCAATATGACCTGGCGGACCGTTATACCGTAATCGACGGCAGCCTTTTGGCGAAATTACTGGAGCTGTCGTACCGTCTGCCTGCATGGCTGCTGGGGTTCTGTCTGCTGTATGAGCTGCTTAGGGTACTGTGGAAACGGAGAACGCTTCCCGGGCAGGTGCTGGCTTTGCTTCTGCTGCTTGTGACATTATGGCCGCTGCTTTCCTGGCTGATGGAGTTTGAGTTCTATATCCCCCGGCCGCTCATCCCTACGAAATGGTCGGATTTTTCCTTCTGGAGCAGAAAAGTGGCGGCTCTTTCGGAATGGAGGAAGGAGATTTCCAACCTGGCACCGAGCGAAAAGGATATCTTGCTGCAGCAGTATACCGCAAGCTGTATTTTCTACATTGGATTGGCGATGCTTGGAATGACCGTATTCATTGCTCATGGAAAAATACTTTTTGCAGGCACCGGCAGAACAGGAGGGGTGCTTTTGATTGCCCTGGCAGAATGTGTTGCGGCAGCTGCGCTGTTTCAGACGGGCAGGGTGTTTGCTCTGCCAAGAGGGTATCTCGGGATGCCGGTTTTCTATCTGATCGCCAGGGATGCTTTCTGTTGGTTCAGGGATTATTTTACGAGGCTGAGCAACCGAACGGAGTAGCCGGTGTACTGACATCCTGACACTTGGTATAATGGTGCAGAATGAATTGTCTGCATTGTTTCCTTATAACATAAGAAATTTACATACTTCGTTGAGAATAATTCATGCAAATAACCTTCCGGTTATGATATTTTTAAATTGAGAAAAGATATCCCTCGGACATGAGAAGTTATGCAGGGACATCTTTGTCATAACGGTAACCGGACGGGGGGCAGCAGGAATGCCTTCCCTTAATACGCAATGGCAGAAGGAGCATGTTTATGAAAAGACTGGACGAAGTTTTAAAAAATGAGGGAGGCAATTATATTCTACCCTTCCTTTGGATGCATGGGGAAGCCCAGGATCTGATATTAGAAGAGCTTGACAGGATTGAAGAGTGCGGAATTCGTGAGATATGTCTGGAATCCAGACCCCATCCCGACTTCTGCGGTTCTGTCTGGTGGGATAATGTAGACCTTATTATGTCGGAGGCAAAAAAGCGCGGCATGCGCATCTGGATTCTGGATGATGACAAATTCCCAACGGGACATGCGAACAAAGCCTTTGAGAAGAAATATCCGGATTTGAAGAAAACCTATCTTGCAGACCGGCATTTTGATTTTCTGGGTCCGGCAAAGGATCAGGCGATGCTTTACGGACCCATGCTTGGGACGGATGGGAAGCTTTTGGGGGTTTATGCCGTGAAGAGAACGGCCGGAGATACCACGGAGCTGGATCCCCGGCATATCATTGACCTGACTCCGAGTGCAAGGGACGGCTTTGTTTTCTTTGACCTCCCGGAAGGCAGATACAGGGTCTTTGTTCTTTATACCACACAGCTGCGCGGAGGAAGAGAAAATTATATCAATTTGATTGATTCCAGGTCTGTCCGTGTACTGATTGATGAGGTTTATGAAACCCATTTTCAGCATTATGGAGACGAATTTGGTAACACCTTTGCCGGCTTTTTTTCCGATGAACCGGAATTTGGCAATACTCCGGGCTATGATTTTCAGGAAAAGCTCGGTAAGAAGAATGTAAAGCTTCCCTGGAGTGATGAACTGGAGGAGACGTTAAGAAAAAGGTGGGGAGAGGATTTCGCATCTAAGCTTCCCGGACTATGGTTTTCCATGGGAGATGCCACACCCGGAATTCGCAGCGGATATATGGACGAGGTAACAAAACTGGTACATAAATGCTTCTCCGGTCAGTTGGGCGGGTGGTGTCAGGAGCATGGAATTGAATATATCGGACATATCATAGAGGATGACAATGCCCATATGCGGCTTGGCTGCAGCATCGGACATTATTACCGTGAAATGAAGGGCCAGCATCGGGCAGGCGTTGATGTCGTACATCATCAGATTGTTCCGGGGCATACGGAGAAGATTCACCAATGGGTTGAATGGGATGGAGACGGAGAGTTTTTTCATTATGCCCTTGCAAAGCTGGGGAGTTCGGCTGCCCATATCGATCCCATGAAAAAGGGAAGGTCTCTTTGCGAGATTTATGGTAACTATGGCTGGGCAACGGGTATATCAGCAATGAAATGGCTGACGGACCATATGCTGGTACGGGGAATTAACCATTTCGTACCCCATGCCTTCTCCATGCTCTTCCCGGACAGGGATTGTCCGCCCCATTTTTATGCGAGGGGGAATAATCCGCAGTATCCCTATTTTAAAATTCTTATGAAATATATGAACCGTATCTGCCATCTGATTAACGGCGGAACGCATATTTCCGACGCGGCAGTGCTGTATACGGCCGAATCTGAGTGGACGGGCGGCAGAGCAATGCTGTTTCAGGAGCCTTGCAGGGCGCTGCTGGAGAAGCAGCTGGATCTGGATATTGTACCGGCGGATATTCTGTCGGAGCAGTATGTAACGTTTGATTCGAATGGCTTCTCCATTAACGGGGAGAATTACAAGGCTTTCATTATACCCGGCTGTGATTATCTGCCGAAGAAAGCGGTTGATTTTGTATTAAAGGCCGGGAACGCCGGATTAAAAATATTTGCTGTGGGTAAAATGCCGGAATTTGATACGGAGGGCGGACGATTGGGAGAGGCTTTTCGGACTTTGGTGGAACCGGTATCCCTCCGGGAGCTGGCGGATAAAGTAAGAGCCTGCGGTGCAACGGAAATTACCTGCGAGAAGGCATATCCGGACTTACGTTTCCTCTGCTATGAGCACGAGGATGGCAAGCTGTTTTACTTCTTTAATGAAAGCGTATTTGATACTGTTGATACAAGGGTTAACTTAAATAAGACCTCCTGCAGCAGTATCCGTATCTATGATGCCGTAACAAACCAAGTAACCTGCCAGTCTGTGGAGGATAACAGCTTCAGACTATTTCTGGAACCCGGACAGGTGCTGCTGTTGGAGCCCGCCCATGGGACGGAAGCGATACCGGCTCCGGTTCTTTTGGCCAGCCAGGAGGTATCATGTGACTGGACGGTATGGGAGCTGGAGACGAACCGTGGCAAGGAATTTAAGGAGAAGCTTATCTTAAAGGCGGGAGAGAAGCTGCCGAATCTCAACGGTCCCGCATATGAAACCAGCTTTAGCGGTATATTTCGTTATCAGGGCAGTCTGAAGGCAGACAGGTCAGCCGGTAAGACCATTAAGCTTTACCTTCCTGCAGTCGGAGACTGTGCCGAGGTCTATATCAACGGAACAAGCGCCGGGGTTGTGCTGGAAAGCCCGGAAAGGGTTGATATAACCGAATATATAAGGGACGGTGTGAACGAGCTTGTGATTGATGTTGCCAATACCCTTGTATGGAGGGTGAAGGATCAGATCTCATCCCATGTGCAGATAAAGCCTACCGGTCTTGCGAAGGAACCGGTAATTGAATATTATGGCTAGTTCCTTCAGAAAAAGCAGTTAAATAACACCGCGATGGATGAAGCAAAGGAAATAGAAGCGCACTTGATAGGAATCAGAAAATGGAGCTGCCGCAGTTTGCAACAGCTCCATTTTGTCTGTACGCCATGTATACCATCTGATCGGTCGCTTCTTAACTATGCTTCAATACGGAAGGCAAAGGCAGCTTCGCAGGGCTTCTGCTCCGGAAGCGTAAGCGCTAAGCCATCCTCTGTCTGGGTAAATGGTATCGGGGTATTATTTGCAAGCATTGTCACCTTTTTAATATTCGGCAGCGGTCCGGTCTTAGAGAAGGTACGAATATTCAGTTTCCTGTCCTCCGGCCAGCCAAGGGCGATGGCATAGATGCAATCACCCTTCCTTGTAAAACGGAAATCCCGGGAAGAGAAGGAGGTTAAGCGGATATCGCTGGCAAGGCCTTTCTCCAGCTGGTCATTGATGCGGTTAACGTCATAGTTGGCATCCTGAACGCCTGTCGGACCCTCACAGGCGACGGAAAACGGACGGGTTTCATAGATCGCTTCTCCGTTCAGCCTCAGCCAGTCACCTACCTCATAGAGGCTTTTTTTGGCAGCCTCATGGAAGGAACCGTCTGCATAAGGACCCACATTTAACAGGAGATTGCCGTTCTTTGCCACCACATCGCAGAGCTGGTGTATAATCTTTGTGCCGGATTTATAGTTCGGACGTTGTACCATACACCAGGTAATATTATCCTCAAGGCGGTCATCTGTCTGCCATGCAAATGGCTTTGCCTCGGAGAAGCGTCCGCATTCGATATCATAGACACCGATACCGGGGGGAAAATCCTCCTGCTTGTAGGTTATGATGCCTTCGGTATGCCTGCTGATATTATAATAGTAGTCGACCATCTCATAACGGTATCTTTCATTAATAATATTGCTGCGGCTGTCAAAATATAAGGCGTCCGGGTTATATTTTTCAATTACTTCAATCACTTTATTTCTCCAGGCGATGTTAAAATCATCATTCGGAAGGCGGTAGGGAGCGTAACGGTTGGTTTCCAGGGGAAGCGCCTTACCATAGTAAACTTCATTTTCCGGAACATAGACATCGGCCTCGTTATCCGTTGACATAAACCAGCCCCACAGCCACTGGTGATGGAAGGTAGCCAGTACCTTAATCCCCCTTTTGCGGAAGGCTTTGGCGCATTCTCCGGTGATATCCCGTTTCGGACCGTAATTCATGCAGTTGATGGGGTTTACCTTACTGTTCCACATGGAAAAGTTATCCGCATGCTCGGTAACCGGGCCTGCATATTTTGCACCGGAACGCACAACCAGATCGGCCCATTCCTCCGGATCAAATTTCTCACCCTTGAACATCGGATAAAACTCCTTGTATCCGAATTCATTCAATGGACCGTAGGTCTCCACATGATGAAGATTCTGGGACAGTCCCTTTGCGTACATATTGCGGGAATACCATTCGTTCTCATACGCCGGGACGCTGTACGGACCCCAATGGAAGAAGAGACCGAACTTCGCATCCCGGAACCATTCCGGCACTTCCTTTCTTAGATCATCCCAATAGTATGATGATAGGTTTGACATACAAATTCCTCCGTTTCGCTGTTTGTTCTACTTGTATCATTTGTTTTCATAGATTTGTTTTAGGAGATTAATCGTTTAGCACCTGCTGCAGCCGGACGGGGTACTCATAAAAAGCCAGCGGCGGCATATAAGTTACTTCATCCAGAAAAGGAATATGACTGGGATCGGATTCCCATCCGAAGGATATCGTTGCCTCTTTTTCTAAAGCTCTCCCAAGGATCAGCTCCAGGACATTAGGATTAGATTGATCCGGGGCGATGGAGCGAATGGCTGCCGTACCGGCAGAATCCTTCACTAAGAAGCCGGCCTGTCCCGGATCCCTGGTTATGATAACAAATCCCCGTCTCATATTGGCAAAGGCAATCCGGAGAACGTGGTCCCTGCCTACTGCATCACAGATATCCGGTGCGAAGTATTCAGGCCTGTGGTGCAGAACGCTTGTACATAGCTTTGCAAGATTTTCTCCAAGCATTATGGAGGAGTGGGAGCTGTTATGGATACCGTCCGACATGGAGCAGTGGAGGGTAGGAAGGATATATACCTTGGGGATATGATGGGAGGCAAGGCGCTGTGCCTCCCGCAGGATACCCCAGGTTTCATTGTAATCCGCATTGATCTGTCTGTTCAGCTGAAAGGTAAAGAAGGGAAGCTCACAGCCGGTATCCTTTCTGGTTTCCTTTACCAGTCTTTCAAAATTAGCATAATAATCCTTAGCCAGCTCCGGTGTGGTATCGGAACAGCCCTGGTACCAGAGGATTCCTGCAGCTTTGCCTCCGCATTCCTCGATTCGTTCAATCATATTCCGATACAAATCACCCTGCTGATTGACGTCCCACCTGCTGATGGGTGAGCCGCCAAGGGCGGCAGTGACTAAACCAACGGGATAAAGGGTCGTTTTGTGGTAAGCCTTGCCAAAGGATAGATAGGGAGAGGTTCCTGAAACGCCCATTTCTACATTTGCTTTGTCTGCGGCATAGGTGGATTCATTGATCGGATGGCAGGCAAGATCCCAGGAACCGCGGTTACGCAGTAAATGAACGTTGATATCCGGAGCATCGCAGGCGGGATCCTTTCCGTAGCCGGAAGAATTGGACTGTCCGGCAATAATAAAAATACCACCGATACCGATATGCAGCCTTACATCTCCGCGGAAGATCCAGCCAAGATCCGGTTTCGTGCTTTTGGTATCCAGGCCGGTTTCAATCCGGTAAAGACCTCCCGCCGGTATCTCAAGGGTGACATCCCAGGCACCGCTTCTTCCATCTCCCCTGGGATAGCGGTTTGCTCTCATCCAAGGGAGGATTTGTGAATTATCTTCTT
Organism: Bacillota bacterium; assembly: GCA_023409535.1. Taxonomy (GTDB): domain Bacteria; phylum Bacillota; class Clostridia; order Lachnospirales; family Lachnospiraceae; genus Mobilitalea. The sequence goes on along the minus strand of JAEYGZ010000021.1, from coordinate 102,257 downwards.
CACTTAAGACACGGATCACCGGATAGGCTGTCTCTGTGCCGGCCTCCAGGGCGGCCTGCGGAACCTGGAAGGTGCCGGTAAGATGTATGGTGCCGTATCCCTTCTCCTGCTGTATAATCTGCCAATCTGTTAAACCAGATTCAATAATCATGCCAAACATGGAAAAATTTCCTTTCTTTCTGTCTTTTTTCTTGTCTGCTTGAGGATGTTATTGCCCAAGGATTATTTGCCGGAGAAATCCTTGAATCTTTCATTCTGTCTGTCTATATAATCCTTAAGTCCATTAGCATAATAACCCTCTACGATATGATTCCACATAGTGATGGGATCCCCCTTGCCGATGATTACACGTGTAAAATCATCGGTAACGGTTTCCGTATTGAAATAATCGGTGGTTTCCTTAGGCATCAGCATGAAATCATAGGGACGGTCCACCTGGATCGTATTTTCCTGGTTCCATAGGATATCCTTCCGGGCTAATTCCATGGCGTACTCACCATAACGCAGGTTATTTAATTCGTTATCTTCAAAATCATCCCAGGTGCCTCCCCAGGCTGCAAGATTGGCGAACAGGGTAAGTGACGGATATTTCTTCATCAGGACCGTAATCAGGCTTTGGTGGTCCGTATCAATCAGACAATGGTATTCATTATCTTTCTTCTTATAATCTACATCCTCAATGCCGAATTTCACCAGCTCCAGGCCCTGCTCGGATAATAAATAATCATAGATATAAAGGATACGCTCCATTTTCTCCTCCTCCACTTTGGAGGAGAATAAGGTTTCTGACCAGAAGATCCGGCTGGAATTGCTGTAATATTTTCCGTCGTCGGCCGGGAAAATAGGAAGGACATCCACGCTGTCTTCAAAGGGTATGCTTTGGTACATCTCCCACAGGGATTTTAATTCCATAATGGAGGAAGGTGAGGACTTATATTCCAGAGCCCCCAGTTTACCGCTTGCAAAATCATGCACGGCATCAGAGGATTTCTTGGTATAAAAATCAGGATCCAACCCGCCTTGTTTATATAAAGTACGGTAAGCTGCGACTACTTTCTTAAAGTCATCGGTAATAAAGGAGGGGAGATAACCCTGATCCGTCTTAATCCAGTTATAAACATTACATTCCGGAGCAATTCCGAGCATCACCCATTTACCAAGTGCGATCCGGTTGTTCACGTTATAGCCGATGGTGTCTTTCCTGCCGTTCCCATCAGGATCGTTATTGGCAAAAGCACAGACAAGATTGATGAATTCCTCCAGGGATTCCGGCTGTGACAGCCCCAGCTTTTTCATCCAGTCCTTACGGACAAGCATTGCGGCATCGGAGGAGCCAAGTATTTTATCCTGAAAAGAAATTCTTGGAATAACATAATTTAGGCCGTTGCTCTGGATATTGCCGCATTTGTCTATGATGTCCCTGATGTTGGGATAATTTGATAAATCCTCCGGAAGACTCCGGATGGAATTGGATAAAATCAAATTATTCAGACTGGACGAATAATTGTTATCGGAGGAGGATAGCGTAAGGTTAGCAAACATATCCGGAAGACTGCCGGTAGCGCTCATGATCTGATATTTTTCCTTATAATCAGACCAGCTTACGGAAATCGGCTCAAAGGTTACGTTAAAGACTCTTTCAATAAACTTAAGAAGAGCATCCTCCTTTTCACCGGCAACCATGTCCTGAATATCCCAGAAAGCAACACTGATATTCAGATGGTCCTTAAATTCTATATTTTTAATGGAAGCCGGAAGAGAAAGCGTATCCTGCTCCTGATTATTTTGGACATTACTGCAGCCGCTGACAAGAAGAACCAGGATTAGAATGGCGGAAAGAAATCGTTTCATAGTCAAAACCTCCTGTACGTTATTTATCCTTATAAAGCGAACTTGCCAGGAGGTTACCTCCTGTTCGATATTTAAACCTATAAAAGCGAACTTGCCCAGGAGGTTACCTCCCTGTTCGATTCTTAGACCTGTACGGATCCGCTTATTTTGGAAAGCAGCATTGCTCCGGGTGATTACGATACGCAGTGGGTGTGATACCTGTAATCTTTTTAAATACTTTTGCAAAGTAGAAATAGTCGCGGTAGCCGACCTGTGAAGCAATTACCGCAACGGATAAATCGGTATGGGATAATAAATATATGGATTGTTCAATTCGTAAATTGGTAAGATAAGTACTGAAGGTTTCCCCCACCTCCTGGCTGAACAGCTGGCTTGCATAATTGGGATTAATGGAACATAGCTCGGCCAAATTCTGGATGGAAATATCCTCGGCATAATGTTCATTCGTATAATCCAGCATTCTTTGAACCATTTTATTATCAACCTTAATCTGCCGAAAACTGTACTCGCCGCTGTCGTCTGTTTTTTTTATGATATCCTTAGAGGAACTTTCCAGAAGGTGATAAGCCTTCTGAAGGGAATCCAGGAGTTCACTTTTGGAAAATGGCTTTAAGCAGTACCCAATGGCATTGTGAAACATAGCTTTTTGAACATAGGCAAATTCGGCATAACCACTGATCATAATAAACAGTATTCCTGAATGCATTTCATTTACAGTCTGGAGTAATTCCAAGCCGCCCATTCCGGGCATCTGAATATCGACAAAGGCTAAGTCGGGCTTCAATTGTTTGATTAACTCCAGTCCGGTTGAACCGTCATATGCTTCACCGATTACCTCAAAGTATTCCTGGTCTTTAATGGTGGAAGCCAAGCTGCGGACAACCCATTTTTCATCATCAATAATAATCGCACGATACATACAGTTTCTCCTGAAAATAAGAATGGGGGTATGAATGTTTGGAATGGAACTTTAATTTAATTGGCTGCGAAAGGAATTTTTATCTGAATATTTGTTCCTATATTTTCTTCCGAATCAATATGCAGCCGGTAGGGTTCCCCATAATATAAAGCGATGCGGCTGTTGACATTGGTAAGACCGATACTGTTTTCCGTTTCGGAAATACAGGATTTTATCCCGTCACCTATGTTTTGCCTTGTCATTTCCGAAAGCGTTTGCCGGAGGGAAGCCAGGTGCTCCGCTGTCATACCGACGCCGGTATCATAGATCCATAAGACTAAGGTATTATCCGTATAGTTTTTTCTCCCTCCGATGGTCAGGTTACCTTTTCTTAAGCATTTTTCAAGACCGTGTTTTACAGCATTTTCAACCAGGGGCTGGATTATCATTCTGGGAATTAAAGCATCCAGAACATCATCGGTGATATCGTAATTTACGGTAAACCGGTCTTCAAATCTGGTCATCTGTATCATTACATATGCTTTTACAATTTCAAGCTCCTGTCTTAAGGCAACAATATCATTGCCTATACTGTACCGGTAGATACGAGACAGGGCCTGGGTTATTTCGATAATTCCTTCCGAGTTATTTTCGGAAGCCATACCGCAGATCAAGGTTAAAGTGTTATAAAGAAAGTGAGGATTGATCTGGCTTCTTAAATAAGCAAGCTCCGCTTTTCTTTTATTCATTTCCAGATCGTACATTTTTGTATAGGAACCGAAAATATCATAATTCAGATTGGTAATCTCATCCATCATGTCATTAAAGGAGTTGGCAATCAGATAAATCTCAAGACAGACATTTTTCTGGGAATCAACCGTAATTCGTTCCTTCATTGCCTTCCGCTTTCCGGTACTGATTTTGTTCATGATGTTCATTAACTGGCGGAAGGAGTTCATTATGGTTTTCATAAAAGCAAGAAAGATAATCAGGATTACCAGAAATACCACCAGAATTAAAAGATACTGGGGCAGCAGCATATTTATAATTTTCTTATTGTAAGAGGATTGGTTAACAAGCGTATAAATGGTTCCGTCCGCAATATCCACATGAAACCTGCGGCAGATATATATTTCATTATTGCTGCTGATATTAAAGTTATCCGTAAGAGGCATGGTCTTTTGGATTTTGCCGTAAAGCGCCTCGTCACCGATGATAAGCTGGCGGTTTGAGTTGACGAACATTAGATCAGTCGGGACAAAGCTGTTGTTAAATAAATTATCTCCAAGGATGGTGGTAGGATTAATTGTTATAAATAAAACTCCAATAAATTGGGAAGAGGTCGTTGACAGCTTGTATAGGGGAAATGCAGCGACCTGGCAGTCGTAAAAGGAGCTGTCAACAAGTATTGTTGCTTTGTCGAGAAAATGAATGGTCGAACTGTCCGAATGGGAGGCTTCTTCGTACCGGGACTGATACAGGGACATATCACCCACCAGGTTCGCAAAATTACCGGTCTCACCGATTATGCCGATATCCAGAATGCTGTTGTTTAATGATTTTGTATTATTTAAAAGGTTGATTACCTGCTGATATAAATTAAATTTATTCTCGGTATCCGTTTCAACCAGATAACGTTGAACAGTTTGGTTGTAAGCGACGCTTAAAGTAATGTTTTGTATATCATTCAGATTTTTTTCTGTAGATTGAACCACCTGTCTTGAGTATAGCTCCTGATTGTTCTTGATTGTGCTGATCAAAAGCTCATAGTAGGAGTGGACACTGTACAGGCAGATGATAAGAATACTGATTGCCAGTGATCCGATCAGATACAATATGATATTTTTTAATGGAAGTATTTTACGTTTCATCCTGCGTCTCCTCCAAGTCTGCTTTCATAGTACAACGAATTGGTCTTTGTAAGTATGGAATATTTACAAAAAGATATGTAAAAAAATTATATCTATTTGAAAACTATTAAAAAAATGCATAGAAGTTATAAGGATGCTACATTCATTCCTATTCAATTATACCATATAATAAAAAAATACATGATACAAGAGGAATTGTCGAATTCGCTTGTGACTAATAATCGACATAAGTATGAAAGGAATACCGGGGTCGGGATAGGGTGGACAGCAGGGATCATGAAGATCAGAGATATGAAACTGGATAACCAGATACAGCCGATTGCGATAGAAAGCCGGAATCCATGCTTTAGCTGGAAAATGGAAACGGATGAGAGAGACTGGAAGCAGGGAGCGTATCGTATTCTTGTATCAAGACAGGAAGAACCGGGCTTAAAAAATGAAATTATCTGGGATACGGACTGGGTTCTTTCTTCGGCAATGGTAAATATACCATATACAGGGTCGGAACTTAAGCCTGATGAATGCTATTATTGGAGCGTAGCTGTAAAGCCGTTAAAATCGGAAGAGGTAATTACCAGCGAAAGGGCCGGATTTGAAACAGCCCTTAAGCAGCCGGAGAACTGGCATGGAAGATGGATTGGTGAGGTCGCCGATCATGAGTACCATATGTTCAGAAAAAACTTCGGTTTAACCAAACAGGTTAAAAAAGCCAAGCTGTATGTCTGCGGCCTGGGACATTTTGAGTTTTACATCAATGGCAGCCGTGTCGGCGATTATGAGCTGGAGCCGGGCTGGACAAATTATGAGAAAACCTCCCTGTACTGTGCTTATGATGTGACAAAGCTGCTGCAGCCGGGTCAGAATGCAATGGGTGTCTTTCTTGGGGATGGCATGTACAATGTGCCCGGCGGACGTTATGTGTATTTTGCACGCTCTTATGGAAAGTGCAAAATGCTGGTACAGCTGAATATAACCTTTACCGATGGAACCAATACGGAAATCGTATCCGATGAATCCTGGAAAATGGCGCCTGGTCCCATCCGTTTCTGCTGTATCTACGGCGGTGAGGATTATGACGGGAGACTGGAGCAGCCGGAATTTTGCAGGGCAGACTTTGCAGAGGACGGTACCTGGGAAAAGGTTACTACGGCAGAGCCTGCGAAAGGCAGATTGGTGGCGCAAAATATCCCTCCGGTTAAGGTGATGCAGACCTATCGGCCAGTGAAAACAGAAGAAACCAGGCCCGGTGTTTATCTGTACGACTTTGGGCAAAACTTCTCCGGGTGGGCCCGAATTACCCTGAAAGCACAGAGCTCACATTGCGGAACCGCAGTAACCATGACGCCGGGTGAACTCCTGAATGCCAAAGGGGAACCGGACCAAAGGGTTACCGGAAGGGGCTATCACTGGAAGTATACTTTAAATACCAGGGAGGTTCAGACCTACGCGCCAAAATTTACGTATACGGGCTTTCGCTATCTTCAGGTGGAAGGAGCGGTTCCGAAGGAATATGCCGGCGGCAGGGAGGACCTTCCTGTCATCGAATCCATCCTGGGTGAATTTATCTATCCGGAGGTAGAATTAAATGGGGAATTTACCTGCTCCAATGCCTTATTCAATCAGATACACCAGATCATCCTGCAGGCCATCCTGAGCAATATGAAGAGCTACCTGACAGACTGTCCCCACAGGGAAAAGCTTGCGTGGCTTGAACAGACGCATTTGATCGGTCCGGCAATTATGTATAATTATGATGTACATAACCTGTATAAAAAGATTGAAATGGACATAAAGGATGCCCAGCGGGAAAACGGGCTGGTTCCGGATATCAGTCCGGAATATGTCATTTTCGGATACCACGAGGGCTTTATCGATTCACCGGAGTGGGGAAGTGCCTGCATCATCAATCCCTGGTACATTTATCTCAGATATGGTGACACTACGTTGCTGGAGCAGTATTATGAGGTGATGAAAAAATATCTGGACTATTTAACAATGAAAACCCATCACCATGTCCTTCATCATGGATTGGGAGACTGGCTTGATATCGGGCCGAATACGCCGCATTCCCAGAATACACCGGTTCCGGTGGTTGCAACTGCCATTTATTATTATGATCTCATAATTATGGAGAAGGTGGCGAAGCTGCTGGGAAACAAGGAGGATGAAGCCTATTATCATGAATTGCAAAAATCCGTTTATGAGGAATATAATCTGCAGTTCTTTGACAGTCAGACCTGGCGCTGCGCGACCGGAAGCCAGGCGGCACAGGCCATGAGTCTTGTTCTTGGCCTGGTTGATAAGAAAAATGAACAGAAGGTACTGGATTATCTGGTGAAGGATATCAAAGCAAGAGGATATGCAACCACAGCCGGAGATATCGGCCACCCCTATGTGATGGAGGCTCTTACCAGCTTTGGTAAAAGCGATATCATCAATGCTATGACCAATATAACGGACAAACCGGGCTACGGCTATCAGGTAAAATGCGGAGCTACAACGCTGGCAGAGGAATGGGATGGACCCCGGCCGGACAGACCTCATGGGTCCCAGAACCATTTTATGCTGGGCAGTATCGAGGAATGGTTCTACTGCGGCCTTGCCGGAATCAACGGAGTGCGCAGCTGCGGAGCCCTGGATGAAATTCAGATTAAGCCTCATTTTGCGATAGGATGCGATTATGTCAATGCTTGGACAATGCATCCCTACGGAAAGGTATCGGTTTTTTGGGAAAGGAAGGATGAGGATATTGCGGTGAAAATCCAAATCCCGCCCAATACCACAGGTGTTTTTGTCAATGAATTTGATGGAACCGAGCTGCCTTTGGGTTCCGGCGAGCATAGGATCCGCATTACAGGAAGATAAACAGAGGCGGATATTTAATATAATGGAGGTTAAGCATGATAACATTGGATGATAGAAGTATACAGTCATATCTGACACCCTACAAGTATCCTGAACCTGTACTTACCGGCTCAGGAAAACCGGGTGCCTTTGATGAAAAATCCGTCGATATTCCCTTTGTATTTTTGCATAATAATCAGTTTCATATGCTGTATACGGGCTATGACGGAAAGGGATATCAGTCGGCACTTGCAGTCAGTGAGGATTTGCTTCGCTGGGAGCACAAAGGAATTATACTTGGAAGGGATCTGGAAAGCAGCCGCTGGGACAGGATCGGAGCCGCTGCTACCTGGATGATAAAAGAAAGTGATAATTTATATGATACCCCGAGGCTGAAGAAGATAGACGGCAGATACTGGCTGGTATACCATTCCTACCCGTCGGCCGGTTATGAGGAAGGCCCTGCCATGATCAGCCTGGCCTGGACAGAGGATGAAGCGCTTCTTGACTGGCACCGTCTGGATACACCTGTTTTTTCCTGGGAGGACGGAAAGGACTGGGAAAAAGGGGGGTTATATAAGGCCTGCATCATTAACCAGGAGGATACCTGGTATATGTTCTACAATGCGAAAAATACGGAGAAAAGATGGATTGAACAGACCGGTATGGCAAGCTCAAAGGATCTGATCCATTGGGAGCGCTGTGCGGGCAACCCCTTATTAAGAGTAACCCCGGGTGCCTGGGACGGCCGTTTTCTGTCCGATCCCTATATTGTTAAGGATGAGGATTGCTGGCTGAATTTTTATTTTGGCTACGATCAGGGACATGCTCAGGAAGGCCTTGCTGTCTCGGATAACCTGGTTGACTGGGAAAAGGTTGAGCTTCCGATTATCAGTCATGGAAAACCGGGAGAGATTGATGAAAACCATGCCCATAAGGCTTCTATTTTCTGTTATAACGACAGGCTGTATCATTTTTACTGTGCGACAAGGCCGTACCAGAAAAATGACCCAACCGAGGTATTTGGTGAATTTCGTACCATAGCGGTGGCATCGAATAAACCCTTTGGTAAAATATGAGAAAAATGCATACGATTATGAGAATATTTCATGGGAATTTATAACTAAATATGCTATTTTATAAGAAAATATACTTTATTCTCAGTAATAAAAGGAAGCTGGTATTATAATTTTCATGCAGCAACAGGGGCGGTAAAATAATTTGGATAAAAATGAGGCGAATGCATGTTATTAGATGAGGTAAATGCAAGACTTTCACAGCTGAAACCGGATGAAAAGCTGATAGATAAGCTATTGGAAGTCGAACAGAGTAAAAATCAAAAAAAGTTTGTCGTGCTGGACGATGATCCTACCGGGATACAGACTGTCCACGACATATTCGTATATACGGACTGGTCGGTGGAAAGTATCAAGCATGGACTGCTGGACAATAATTCCATGTTTTATCTTCTGACGAATTCGAGAGCTATGACGGACAATCAGACAACAAAACTCCATCTGGAATTAACAAATAATGTAATAAATGCAGCGCTTGAAACCGGAAAAGACTTTATGATTATCAGCCGGAGCGATTCTACGCTGCGGGGACATTATCCTCTGGAAACCGAGCTGGTTAAGCAAGTGGTGGAAAGTAAATCCCGCATTGTCATTGACGGTGAGATTTTATTTCCGTTTTTTAAGGAAGGCGGAAGGTATACCATAGATGACATCCATTATGTAGATGAAGGAGGAACCCTGATTCCGGTGGGTGAGACAGAGTTTGCAAAGGATAAGACCTTTGGGTATCAGTCCTCGAATCTATGTGATTACATTGAAGAAAAGACAAATGGTGACTATACGGCTGAGGATACCATATCCATTTCCCTGGAAAGCCTGCGGCGTATGGAGCTGGATAAAATAACCTCTCTGCTTTGCTCCGCAGGAGATTTTACTAAAGTCATCGTCAATGCTGTCGATTACATCGATGTAAAGGTATTTTGCATTGCTTTGCTCCGTACGATGGCGTCCGGACGCAATTTTATGTTCCGCAGTGCGGCTTCCTTTGTCAAAGTGCTGGGCGGGATCAGCGATCAACCTTTGCTGACCAGAAAAGAAATGATCAAAGAGGACCGTTCCACCGGGGGAATCATCGTAGTAGGCTCCTATACAAAAAAGACGACCAGGCAGCTGGATCAGCTGAAAGGGCTGGAAAATGTCCGGCTAATTGAATTTGGTCCGGAGTATTCCCAGGAGCCCCAAGGCTATGAAAGAGAAATTGAACGGGTGGCAGAGGAATCGGAAACCTGTATCAGGAAAGGAATTACGGTAGTAATTTATACCAACCGGACCCTGCACAACATTGCGGGAGAATCAAAAGAAGATACGCTGCTGCGGTCTGTCAGGCTGTCGGAGGCAGTATGCCAGATTGTTGGCAGATTAACGGTGACTCCAAGCTTTGTTCTGGCAAAAGGCGGCAATACCTCCAGTGATATCGGCGTAAAAGCATTGAAGGTAAAGCGTGCAAGAGTACTTGGCCAGGTCAAACCGGGAATTCCGGTATGGGAGACGGATAGAAGCAGTAAATTTCCCGACATTCCCTTTATTATTTTTCCGGGAAATGTAGGAAATGACATGACCTTAAGGGAAGTTACCGAGCTTCTCTTAAAAAATAACTGATCATCCGACAGTATTGTTTAGAAAGATGACTTTTTCTGCTAATTGTTCAAAATAGCAGTTGAGGTCATCTTTTTTATTAATTAAAAGTGATCGGGCGGAAGGTGCGTTCCCGCTTCAGGAGGTATGGATATGTAATTTTTATAAAACAGTATGTAAAAAAATTATATCAGTCTTAAAATGTATGAAGATTTTGCATAAAAAGTATAAGCAATCTACATTCAAAACTATGGAAATGTACCATATAATTATCTCATTGCAGAAGAAACCCTCTGGTTAAAGTGTATGCGGCACACACTTTAATGAATCGAGGCAGGTGATAAGCGGTTGCCAACAATACTGGAAAGGAAAATAAGTATGAAGAATAAAAAAAGCAAAGCGGTGAATTCCAAATTACCGGTTGGGCAGAGAATGGACAGATTTTTGAAACTGGCATGGAAGCAGAAGGAGCTGGTTATCTTAGCGTTACCGGCCACCCTTCTCATCGCTTTATTTAAATATTATCCCATGTATGGAATTCTCATCGCTTTAAAGGATTACAAAACGAAAATGGGTATCTGGGGCAGCCCCTGGGAGGAACCGCTGTTTCATAATTTTATCCGCTTTTTCAATTACGTGGATTGCGGAAGTCTTATCTGGAATACCGTCAAGATCGGTGTCGTTACGATGCTGTTTACCTTCCCGGCTCCGATTATATTTGCCCTCCTGCTGAACGAATTAAGAGGTAAGTTCTTCAAGAGTGCGGTACAGACAGTTTCCTACATCCCATATTTTATTTCCGTAGTGGTAATTGCCGGTATGCTGAACAGCTTTGGCTCCACGGATGGTTTGTTCAATGTTATCCGTCACTTCTTTGGACTTGTACCGACGAATATGAACGAAGGCGATAAATACTTCCTGCTTATGTATGTGGGGTCTGCGGTGTGGCACGGAATGGGCTGGGGTTCCATTATTTATCTGGCCGCTCTATCCAATGTTGATACCACCCTGTATGATGTTGCAAATATCGACGGTGCAAACCGCTGGCAGAAGGTTAAGAACATCGCATGGCCGACCATCATGCCCACGACCGCAATCCTGCTGATTATCAATGTCGGGAATGTCCTTCAGTCAGACTATACCAAGGTATTGTTAATGCAGAATGATACGAACAGAAGCTTGATTGATGTGATTGGCACCTATGTATACCGGATTGGTGTTCTGCAAGGCCAATTTGAATATGCGACGGCCGTTAACTTATTTGTATCAATCGCAAGCATGATTCTGGTATATGGCTCGAACACCATTACAAGAAAGCTTAATCCGGAAAACAGCCTGTGGTAAAGGAAGGCATGGAGGTAATATAGATGGATAACAGACAGAACAAAAAAACTAAGAATAGGATACATATCGGAAGCTATACCTTCGACGTTATTCTTGCGATTTTTATGATCGGTATTTCAATTATCATGATTTATCCGTTCATCAATGTCATAGCTATTTCGCTCAGCAGCAGCAAGATGATAAGTATGGGTACCGTAACCTGGTGGCCAAAAGAATTTAATTTCAAAGGCTATGAAATTGTTTTCGGACAGAACAATGTCTGGATTGCGTATAAAAATACGATTATTTATGCAGTTGTGGGCACGGCTGTCAATCTGCTTCTGACCTCCATGATGGCATATGCGCTGATGGTCAAAGATTTTGTATTCAGAAGACCCCTGACCATTATTTTATTGATCACAATGTTATTCTCAGGCGGTACGGTTCCAACCTATCTTGCGGTACAGAAGTTTCATATGATCAATACCGTATGGGCGCTGGTTCTTCCGAATGCGGTTTCCGCCTATAATATCTTCGTTTACCGGGCCTTTTACAAAGGAATTTCATCGGAAATACGGGAAGCAGCCATGGTTGACGGTGCAAGCAATTTCAGGATCCTGTTCAAAATCTATATGCCGCTTTCCAAAGCGCTTTATGCTACCTTTGGTTTGTTCTCTGCGGTAGCAATATGGAACAACTTCTTTGATGCGCTGCTCTATATTAAAGATAATACAAAACAGCCGATCCAGATGATTTTACGTCAAATATTATTTGCTTCGGGCGCGGCGGGCGGAACCTTTGATGGTGTCAATGAAATGATGCAAAAGGGCATTATTAATCCGAAAAATGTGCAGTACGCCTGTATTATAGCAACAATCGGGCCGATCCTGCTGGTTTATCCGTTCATTCAGAGACATTTTGCACAGGGCGTACAGATTGGGGCGGTGAAAGGCTAGAGCTACCTGGACCTGTCCGGCAAGGGCAGGCTCATGTACAGATTTTTTGCAAAAGAAATCGCATAAATATGATTGAGATTAGAAAGGAGAAAACTATGAAAAAAAGAAGATTTTTCGCCTTACTTATGCTGACGGTTATGTGTATGACATTTTTTATCAGCTGTAAAAGTAAGAGTGAAGACAACACCCGGCAGACTGACAATGCCGGAACAACGGAGGGAGCAACAAACGCGCCTGCACAAGATGCAGAGGAAGCAGTGCTGCCTGAATTACCAAACAATACGCTGTCCATTACGGTTAATACGGCTAACTTTGCCACAGATGCCCAGGGAACAAAAGTGCAGGAAGAGTGGCAAAGAATGATGGAAGCTTATCTGGGCTGCAAGCTGGACATTACCTGGAATATAACACCTTGGCTGGATTATAAAACAAATGAGCCCGTATTGCTTCAGTCAGGCGACCTTCCGGACGTAGCTACCTATTCACAGGGAACGCTGGTAAATGAACACGGCGCAGACGGTGTTGTACTTGATATCTCCAAGTACAAACAGTACATGAAATATTATCCCGAGTTTATCGAGAGTACCAACGGCGGGGAGAAATATGCACTCAATGCCAATGGTTCCGCCTATTACTTCATGGATGGTTTTGTAAATCCGGAAAATATTGAAGGTGCGCAATCCTTTACCGCATATGCTTATCGTTTCGACTTACTGAATCAGTTCGGCTTAAAACCCGCCACAACCCTTGATGAATTTACAAAATTATGCGGTGACATTAAGACTTTAATTGATCAGGGTAAAATTGATGCAAAATATGTTATGTCCAACTCTGATAAAAACTATGCGTTCTACCGCGGTTTCGTAGGCAGCTTCCATACCTGGGATACGACCTACTGGAACGGGACACAGTGGTCCTTCGGTCCTATCGAGGATAATTTCAGGGAAATGTTAAAATACCTGAACAGCTTATATACCGCAGGCTATATTGATCCTGAATTCAGTACGGATGATTCGGCTGCCGCGACGGAAAAAGCGGTAAAAGGAAGCAATGTAATTCAGCCCACCCTTTGGTCCGGTATGGCCCGCATGTGGAACACCCAGTCTACGGTTGACGGCATGCAGTGGGGGCTGGCCTTCCTTCCTGAGAATTCCAAATATGGTACACCCTGGAAGTGGGGCTCCAGACAGCCTGGAAAGTCCCTGAGCAACAGTATGGGTATCATTATCTCCGCAGATACCAAATATCCTGAGTGGGTTGTCAAGATGATTGACTATCAATACTCCGATGAAATGATCGAAATGATGAACTGGGGTATTAAGGAGGAAACCTATACCGTTGATGCCGGCGGGGACCACAGCTTTACCGATGTGATCCTAAAGGCGGAAGATCCCGTACAGGCGGCAGCTGACTATGGTATCATGTCCTCTTCCGCTTGCCGTACCGGTATTCCCTTTACACCATTGACCTTTGAGGCTATGACAGAACAGATTCCTGCAGAGCCCTGGTGGAATCCTACGGATGGCTACTATGAGGGCAAGTACTGGTATGAGTCCGGCAAGATCGGCGGGCAGGCTTCCGTATCTCCTTTTGACCGTCCTCCGGTACTGAACCTGACAGACCAGCAGGCTACCGAGAAAGCCGAGTTAACTACAAACTGTGAATTATTCGCCAGAGAGAATGCATTAAAGTTCATCATAGGTAAACTAAATATTAATGATGATGCCGCATGGCAGCAATATGTGGAGGGTGTTAAGAGCCAGGTTTCCGACTTCGACGAAAAAATGAAGATGCTTCAGGACAATTCGGATCTTTCCTCTATCGGAAAATAATTATCTCAAAATACTTTCATTCAGGGGATGCTTGATCAAGCATCCCCAAAAACTAATCTGGAGGAAACTATGATAAAAGCAGAAAAAATTTACTATGGCGGAGATTATAACCCGGATCAATGGGATGATGCAACCATAGAGCAGGATATGGAGCTGTTTCAGAAAGCAAAGATAAACCTGGTTACCCTCCCTGTATTCTCCTGGGCAAAGCTGGAGCCGGAGGAGGGGGTATACGATTTTGAATGGCTGGACCGGATTTTGGATAAGCTTTGGGAAAATAAGATCCATGTATGTCTTGCAACACCGACAACATCCCAGCCGGCATGGCTCTCGGCAAGATATCCGGAAGTGCTTCCCGTAGATATCCAGGGCAGAAAGAGAACTCACGGTATGCGTGTATTCTTCTGTGTAAACAGCTTAAAATACAGGGAACGTGCCGCTGCAATTGCCAAAGAAATGGCACTCCGTTATGGAAAGCATCCTGCACTTGCCGTATGGCATGTTGCCAATGAATACGGCACTTACTGCTATTGTCCGACCTGTCAGGCAAAATTTCGTAGGTGGCTGAAAAAGCGCTATAAGACCATTGAAAATTTGAACGAACGCTGGAATACATCCTTCTGGGGAAGAACCGTATACAGCTTTGAGGAAATCATGCTTCCCACCGAACTGAATGACGATTACCGCTATCAGCCGGCCATCCAGCTGGATTACCTGCGCTTTGTGACGGATTCAACCAGGGAATGCTTCCGGAATGAATATCAGGTGTTGAAGCAATATACTCCCGATGTGCCGATATCCACCAATATGTCCGGCTATATCAGAAAACTGGATCAGTTTGAGATGGTTAAGGAAATGGATCTTGTGGGATGGGACAATTATCCGAGCCCGAAGGACGATAAGAGCTTTGTTGCCATGAAGCATGATATCATGAGGGGACTGAAGGGAGGCCGGTCCTATATGATGACGGAGCAGTCCCCGAACCAGCAGAACTGGCAGCCCTATAATAAATTAAAACGCCCGGGTGAAGTCAGGCTGCTAAGCTACCAGGCACTGGCCCACGGGGCGGATACCTGCATGTTCTTCCAGATGCGCCAGTCTGTTGCGGGCCAGGAGAAATTCCACGGGGCTGTCATCACTCATGCAGGGCATGACAATACAAGGGTTTTCCGTGAATGTGCGCAGCTGGGAAGCGAGCTTGACCGGCTGGGGGATGTTTTTCTGGAAGGCAGGATTAAGGCAGGGACCGGAATCTTATTTGACTGGAATAACTGGTGGGCACTGGAGCTGTCCAGCGGACCAAGCAAGGATATGGACTATCTTAAGATCGTATCCGGCTATTACAAAGCATTCTTTGACAAGAATATTCCCGTTGACATCCTGAATGTAAACGCAGATTTAAGCAGCTATTCCCTGATCGTAGCGCCCATGCTCTATATGATGAAGGAAGGGGCAGCGGAGCGGATCAATGAATTCGTGAAAAACGGCGGCACCTTTGTAGCCACAACCATGAGCGGCCTTGCCGATGAAAATGACCGCTGCATCTTCGGGGAATATCCCGGCAGGTTAAAGGATGTCCTTGGTATCTGGGTGGAAGAGACGGACGCACTGTATCCGGAGGAGCGTAACCGGATGCTGGTATCCGGGGCTGCTGACGGATTAAAGGAAAGCTACGAGTGCGGCTTCCTTTGCGATATCCTGCACACCAATACGGCAGAGACCTTAGCAGTATACGGCAGGGAGTTCTATGAGAACAGCCCCTGCCTTACCGTAAATTCCTATGGTAAGGGTAAGGCATATTATATCGGCACCCAGCCGGAGGATGTCTTTCTTGCCGATTTCTTCGGTAAGGTGTGCGAAGATGCCGGTGTCCGGCCGGTTTATCCCTCCGACGCCAATATAGAGATAACAAATCGCGTAAATGAAGAGAACAGTGTTGTCTTTGCCATTAATCATAACAGCTTTGCTGCCAAGGTGGATTTTGGAAACGATGTTCTGCTTAATCTGCTGACCGGTGAAGCGGTAAGCGGACAGACTGCCATTGGGGCAAGGGATGTGCTCGTATTAAAAAAACAGCCCTAAATACATACGGAGATTTGTCCTGCAAAAGTCTTTTCTATAAATAGCGCGATGAATATGAGTGCCTATACATTCATATGGCGCAGACCGGGCCTCTCATAATTGACTGCATTTGGTAATTATGAGAGGTTAAAGGCAAGTCCAGATGAATGTATAGGCACTCATATTCATCTCACAGCCTAAATTACAACCTAAACGCCCATTTGCCATGCAAATCATAAAATCAGGAGGACGAGACTCTTATGAACCCAAAAACACTATTTGAGAAAACAGATGAACTTTTACATGGAGGGGATTACAACCCGGAGCAGTGGCTGGACCGTCCGGATATCCTGGAAGAGGATATCCGGCTTATGAAACAGGCGGGAGTGAATGTGGTTACACTTGGCGTTTTCTCCTGGTCGGTCTATGAACCGTCGGAAGGGGAATTTCATTTTGACTGGCTGGAAAGCATCCTGGATAACCTTTACCGGAATGGTATCTTTACCATACTGGCAACCCCCTCCGGAGCGAGACCGGCCTGGCTCGATGAGAAATATCCGGAAGCCATGAGAGTAAGTCCTGCCGGAGTCCGCAACCATCACGGAATCCGCCACAACCATTGCATGTCCTCGCCAAAGTACAGGGAGAAGGCAGGGGTAATGCTCCAGAAGCTGGCGGAGAAATTCGGAAAGCATCCGGGGCTGCTTCTATGGCATATATCCAACGAACTGGGCGGTGAATGCTATTGTGAACTTTGCAGAGACCGCTTCCGGGAATTTTTAAGGAATAAATATCAAGACAAGATCGACAACCTGAACCAGGAGTGGTGGACCACCTTCTGGAGCCACCGCTTTAACCGGTTTGACCAGATTGAACCCCCTTATGCAAACGGGGAAAGCTCCATTCATGGACTCAATTTGGACTGGAAACGGTTTAATACCTGGAATATGACGGATTATATGAAATTTGAGATAGAACTCCTTCGTAAATTCACGCCGGATATTCCTGTTACAACTAATTTCATGAGACTTTATAAAACCCTGGATTATTCCGTTATGGCCAGGGAGCTGGATCTTATTTCCTGGGACAGCTACCCGGAATGGGAGAATGATTACGAAGCGGCAGTAAAGACTGCCAATGCGGTTTCCTTTGACCATAGCCTCCTGCGTTCCTTTAAAAAGGATAAGCCCTTTCTTCTGATGGAGAGCGTACCAAGCCTTGTCAACTGGCACCCCTATAATAAGCTGAAACGGCCGGGAACCCACAAGCTGTCCTGCATCCAGGCAGTAGCCTGCGGTTCCGATATGGTGGGGTATTTCCAGTGGAGAAAGGGCAGAGGCTCATATGAACAGTACCACGGAGCCGTTATGGACCACCTGGGAAGAAGTGATACCAGAGTATTTAAAGAAGTGGAAGAGGTCGGAGGTCTCCTGAAACGGCTGAAGCCCGTTGCAGGGAGCATTGTGAACCCCCGGGCTGCCCTGATCTTTGACTGGAATAACCGCTGGGCAATCGAAGATATGGCAGGACTCAGTAAGGATAAGAAATATGAGGAAACCTGCCGTACCCTGTATGGGATTTTTATAAAGAACGGCATTGAAATGGATGTGATATCCTCCGATGCGGACTTTACGGATTATAAGGTGCTTGTGGCACCGATGCTTTATTTGCTGAAGCCGGGGGTGGCTGGCAGACTGAAGGAATTCACGGCTAATGGCGGCATCCTTATGGCGACCTACCTGACGGGTTATGTAAATGAAAATACCCTGTGCTGGCTGGGAGGCTTTCCCGGTGACGGCCTGACGGAGCTGTTTGGCTTATATACGGAGGAAATTGATACCCTGTATCCGAAGGATACGAACGCAGTCTCCTTCCGGCAGGATTTCATTGATGCTGATTACCGTGCTTTTGATTACTGTGAAATCATAAAACCGCAGACGGCAAGGATACTCGGGGAATATACCCGGGATTTCTACTGCGGTACTCCTGCCGTAACGGTCAATGCATATGGGAAAGGATATGCCTATTACGTCGGAGCAAGGATAGAGGAGAGCGGAATGGAGGCACTGTTTCAAAAGCTCTGGGAACAGGCGGGGATAAAAGCAGTTCCCCTTCCGGAGGGCGTGGAATACCACAGCCGTTCAGGAAGCGAAGGAGCCTTTGAATTCTATCTGAATTTCAGTGATAAGATTCAAACGCTTACAGAGGTTAAGCCGGGCAGGAATCTTATTACCGGCGAAACAGTGGCAGAGATGCTGACCCTTGCACCCTTTGATGTGGCTGTGATTCAAAGTAAATTACCCACCACTTCATCAACAATATGAAGCGGGAGGCTTCTGTGAAGCAGCTGTATTTAAGCTTCCGCCCGATGATGTAAGTCTGTCGGCCCGCAATTTCACTGGGGTGTATACACGAGTTCATCCCTCGCTGAAGTGATAAAAGAAAACGTTAACACGTAAATATGTGCCTGCTGCTCAAAGTTTGCAGGCTTTGATGAAAGGTATGGCTATTATTATGTTATATAAAAATAAAAATCAGCAGGAACTGAGCGATGCGCTGTTTCGTCAGCCGGCAAGTGAATACCGCGGCACGCCTTTCTGGTCCTGGAATTGTAAGATCACGAAGGAGCTGATTGACGAACAGCTGGAGGTCTTTAAAAAAATGGGTTTTGGCGGTGCACATCTCCACCCGCGTACAGGACTTGCGACTCCTTATATGGGAGAGGAGTATCTGGAATATGTCAGGTATGCCTGTGACAAAGCGAAAGAAATGGGAATGCTGACCTGGCTCTATGACGAGGACCGTTATCCCTCCGGTGCGGCAAGCGGTATTGTAACGGAGAATTTGGAATTCCGTTCCAGGCATCTTGTCCTGAGCCGCAATAAAAAAGCTGCAATGTGTAAAGACAGAGAGGAGTTTCTTCACCAGATTCAAAGCGGAAATAAGCCGGCAGGCTATTATGTAACGGCTTATGAGGTGGTTCTGGAGAAGGGTTATCTTTCCCGCTACAGACGCCTTTCTTTAGAGGAGGCAGCTGCGGCAGGGCAGGAGGAAAAAGGATGCGGCAGAATCTGGTATGCCTATCTGGTACTTGCGGAGGAAAGTCCGTGGTTTAACGATCAGACCTATCTTGATGCCCTGAATAAAAAGGCGGTAGAGCGCTTTATCGAAGTCACCCATGAGCAGTATTACCGGACGGTCGGTGATGAGTTTGGCAAAGCAGTTCCGGCTATTTTTACCGATGAGCCCCATGTAAAGGGTAAGATGACGCTGCCCTTTGCGGAATCTGAAGAGGATGTAACCCTGGCCTATACCGATGATTTTTCCGATACCTTCAAAGCGCGGTACCGGGTGGCGCTGCTTGATGTACTGCCGGAACTTTTATGGGAGCTTCCTGACGGGAAGATATCCAGTCACCGGTACCATTACCATGATCATCTGACAGAACGTTTCGTATCCGCTTATTCCGATACCCTCGGAGAATGGTGTGAGAACCATAAGATCGCCCTGACCGGACATTTCCTTTCGGAACGTACTTTATTTTCCCAGACCCTTGCCCTGGGGGAAGCGATGCGCTGCTACCGCAGCTTTCAGCTTCCGGGAATCGACATCCTCTGTGACCAGAAGGAATTGTCAACGGCAAAACAGGCGGTCAGTGTGGCAAGACAGAAGGGCAGGGAGGGCGTGATCAGCGAGCTTTACGGTGTTACCCATTGGGATTACGGCTATAAGGGGCATAAGCTCCAGGGGGACTGGCAGGCGGCCCTTGGAGTTACCATCCGGACACCGCATCTTGCCTTTATGTCCATGGAGGGCGAAGCGAAAAGGGACTGGCCGGCATCCATCAGCTACCAGTCTCCCTGGTATGAAACCTATTCTTACATAGAGGATCATTTCGCCAGAGTAAATACGGCGCTGACCCGCGGGAAGGCTGTTGTAAAGGTGGGCGTCATCCACCCCATTGAATCCTTCTGGATTTCCTATGGTCCCAATGATCAGACGCAGACAATACGGGACCAGCTGGATGCGAATTACGAGAACCTGATGCAGTGGCTGCTCTACGGCATGATTGACTTTGACCTGATATCCGAAGCTCTTCTGCCGGAGCAGTGCGCCGCGCCCGGAGCGCCGCTCCGGGTGGGAGAGATGGAATATGATACCATCCTCGTCCCGGACTGCAGAATAATCCGCAGTACCACACTGGAACGGCTGGAGGCCTTTGCTTTGCAGGGCGGTAAAGTAATCTTTGCAGGAAGCGTCCCTAAGCTTGTGGATGCTAAAGAGTCAGACCGGGCCCGGAAGCTGGCCGACCGTTCTGTCAGAATCTCCTTTAACAGGGAGGAGCTTTTAAATTCCCTGAAGGAAGACCGTCTGATTGAAGTACGCTGCAGGAACGGAAAGCTGTCAGATAATCTGTTTTATCAGCTGCGCCGGGACAATAACTGCAGATGGCTGTTTATCTGCCATGTAAACCGGAAGAAAAACCGCGTAGACATACCGGAGGAGTATCAGCTGCGTTTAAAAGGAACCTACCGGGTCTTCCTCTATGATACGTTAGAGGGAAGCAAGGCCGAGCTGCCGGTTAAACACAAAAATGGAGATACCCTGTTTCTAATGAGTCTCTATGCGGAGGACAGCCTGCTTCTTAAGCTTATGGACCGCAATCAGGAGGATGAGGCAGGGACAAAGGAGCAAGAGCCTGGCGTAACCGGTATAGAACCAGAGTTTCATAACGCGAAATCCTTCTACCATCCGGAGGGCTTTACCCTTTCCGAACCAAATGCAATGCTTCTGGATTATGCAAGGTACCAGTTCAATGACGGTGAAATACAGCCGAGAAATGAAATCTTAAGGATTGATAATGAAATCCGTACCCTGCTTGGCCTGCCGCCCAGGCAGGATGCCTACAAGCAGCCCTGGAGAATTCCGGATGAAGAGGATATCAAGGATTTTGTAACCCTTTACTATGAATTTGAAGCAGAGCTGGAAGTAAAGGATGCACAGCTTGCAATGGAACGGCCGGAAAATGCGGAAATTACGCTGAACGGAGAAAGAGTAACAGCAAACAAAACCGGATATTATGTGGATGCCTTCCTCACAACGGTTCCGCTGCCTGAAATAAAGAAGGGCATCAATCACCTGGTACTTAAAATCCCGTTCTGGAGAAAAACAAATTTGGAAAACCTATATCTTCTGGGCAATTTCGGGGTTGCGGTCAGAGGCTCTTCGGCTGTCCTTACAGAGGCTCCCGCAAAGCTGGAATTTGGTGATATCACAAGGCAGGGACTCCCTTTCTATACAGGCAACCTTACCTATCATTTTGATATCGAAGCTGCTTCACAGGAGAAGGAGGTCATGATCGCTGTTCCGCATTTCTCTTCTCCTGTGCTGGGTGTTTGCCTTGATGGCGAGAATAGGGGGCTGATTGCCTTTGCACCGCACAGGTTAAAGCTGGGTAAGCTGAAGAAGGGTCGGCATAAGCTGGATATCATACTCTATGGCAACCGTTTTAACGGTTTTGGAACACTTCATAACTGTAACGAGGAGTATATGTGGTATGGTCCGGATTCCTACCGTACAACAGGCAGCGAATGGAGTGAAAGCTACGGTTTAAGACCCGTGGGGATTTTATCAAGGGTTGAACTATACGAAAGGTAGGGAGGAAAAATGGAGGAGAAAATGACTTACGCCGGATTAGTTCCGCCTCTTCCGGCGAGGACGGAGCAGCTCGAAGCACCGGTTCAGGCAGCAAACATCCGATGGACCGAGCAGGAAGAGAAGGACGGAAGCCTGATTTACCAGGGGAAGCTTATCATTCCGAAGGAGTTCCGGGGTTACGGTATCCGGCTTTTGATGGACAGCGTCGGCTGCGAGGCACAGATTTCTGTGGATGGGAAGGAAATCCGCCGTCATTACGGAAGCTATACGCAGTGGGACTGTGACATCACAAAGGAGACGGAGACGAAGGAGACGCTTTCGCTCACCCTTATCCTGAAGGGCAGGGAAGGGGAATTGAGTCCGTACCAGACCGCCGGAATATTGCGCGGTATCTATGTGGTGGCTCTGCCGAAGGCTTATATCAGCTGCCTTAATGTTCAGACGAAGGAGAATGAGAATGGCCGCATGCAGCTGACAGTACAGTATTCCCTGGAAAATCATGAGCATCTGGCGGATGAACTGGAAGCAGTCCTTAAGGATCCGGAGGGTAAGATTGTTCTCAGCAAGAGCATTGGAAAAGGGGAGCTGTTCACCTCTGACAGCGGTGATTTTTCCGCAGAATGCCCGGAGGTAAGGCTGTGGGACAGCGAGCATCCAAATTTGTACCGCTTTTGTCTGGTGCTGAAAAGTAACGGGAAGGTACTGGAGGAAGCAGTCCGGATGGTTGGCTTTCGCCATCTGGAGAGCAGGGACGGCAATATCTACTGGAACCACAGGCCTTTGAAATTACGCGGCATCTGCTACCGGGAACCACTTGCCGCAGAGCCGGGACGGGATGTAAGGAAGGAGCTGGAGCTTTTTCAGGCAGCCAATATTAATTACATCCGGGGGCTTTTCTATCCCTTCAGCAGAAAATTTCTGGAGCTTTGTGATGAAATGGGCTTCTATGTGGAAGAAACGGCGGCAGTCAGCGAGGTAGGACAGAGCATAGCGGCCACCCAGAATGCCCCGGAGCTTAGAAACCGTTACCTGGAGCAGCTCAGGGAAATGCTGGTACGCGACCGATCCCATGTAAGTATTTTATTATGGCTTCTCGGAAGTGACAGTACCTGGGGCGATAATTTCCGTCAGGAATACCGCCAGGTGAAGGAGTTGGATGATATCCGCCTGGTTAATTTCCATTTTCCGATGACAATTCCCGAGGAGGAACCCCAGATGGACGTCTGGTCGGCTGCCTATGTGTCCTATCAGCTTGATTTGAATGAGCATTTTGACCATATGGTTATTTTCCATACCCATGGAAGTGATAATGCGATCGGCTATGCAACAGGGGCAGCGCCGGATTATGAGATGCCGGTACTGCATGATGCCTTTGCCCATCTTCCCTGTTATAACCGGGATGAGATCGCGAAAGATCCGGGTATCCACGAATTCTGGGGGGAGAGCATCAAAAGATACTGGGATAAGATGTGGACGGCAAAGGGATGCCTTGGCGGTGCCATCATGGCAGGAGTTGATGAGGATGGAAGCTTCTCTGAAAAGCTGAAGGAGTTCAACTGGGGAATTCTAAATGCCTGGGGGCAGCCAAAACCGGAATATCATCATGTCAGAATGGCCTATGCACCTGTGATTGTATCCGGGTACGAACAGAAAGAAAAGGAATTGCTGGTTACGGTTGAGAATCGGTTTAATCATACGGATTTAAGTGAAATTAATATAAAGTGGTCCTCCAGGGGGAAGGAGGGAGTGCTTAAGGTAAGTGCAAAACCTGGCGAGAAAGAGAGGTTAAGTCTTCCGGTCATCCTGGAAAAAAACAATACGGTTACTCTGGAGTTCCTGTATCGGGAAAGAACTGTCTTTGAAACAATCCTTGGGGAGGAAGCTAGGGCAGAGTTCACCGTAAAGGGGAATTATCCGCAGTTTTCCATAGCGGAGGACGAAAAGGAACTGACCGTTGACAATGGAATTTTCAAGTATCAGTTCTCGAAGGCCACAAAATTGATGACGAATGCTTCGGCGGACGGTATCCGGATTATATCGGAAGGACCACATCTGCAGACAACCAGATGGAAGCTGGAGCAGTGGATGGGACTGCACCTGGAAGCCGGTCTTACGGAGGAGGGAGCCCGTGTTTTTCTTATAGGAGCTTACGGAGCTGTCTGTAAGGTAAGCTTTGAGCTTTCCCTGTACAGGAACGGAGAGATCGAAACCAGCTGCAATATCCTTTCCCTGTCAAAGCCCATGCCTCATACGGTAAAGGCCGGGATTGGAATGGATCCGGGCGGGCTGAATGAGCTTGGTGTCTGGTATAGGCTCTGCCCCGGATATGAGGAGCTTTCCTGGGAGAGAAAGGGCTTATGGAGCTGCTATCCCGAGGATCATATCGGACGCAGGAAGGGCGTTGCCAGACTTCGGGACGGGGATGATTTTAGGAGCATGAAGCACAACATCTATCAGGCTGAGCTTGTAAATACAGACACGGATACAGGGGTACGGATCCTTTCCGATGGAACGCATTCCGTCCGGGCGGAGATGGAGCCGGATGCGGACTCTGTCATTGATGACCGGGATGACCGGATCCGCTACACCGGAAACTGGTTCGAGATGGATGACTACTGCGGAAATTTCAACGATACGGAAACCTTAAGCTATGAAAAAGGGGCTTATCTGGAGCTTGATTTCACCGGCAGCGGTATTGCCGTATACGGACCCACCGATATGCTGTATGGAAAATGCAGTGTTTATGTGGACGGAGCATTAAAGAAAGAAGGAATCAGCCAGTATCTTTCCAGGGTGGATCTCCCTGCAATGAGCAGAGGCTATGAAAAAAGATACCGGATCCCGTTGTTTTCAATCACCGGACTGGAAGAAAAGAAGCACACCCTGCGGCTGGAGGTCTTGGGCGAGAAGGAAACAGGAGCCCAGAATACCTATGTATCTCTGGATTATATGGTGGTGGAAGGGAATTCTTATTCCGCTTCGCCGAAGCTGATCATCAATAATGATTTTAATTATGCGAGACTGGTACGGGGCAATTATATGAGGGATAAGGTGGGCTTTGATTCCGGTTACCATGGCAGCCATAAAATTTGCTTAAAGAGGCAGAAAGAAGGGGGAAGCCTATGAAGATCAGATATGAGGAACCAAAAATCGGACACCTGGTACCCAGGCCGTTATTCTGTAAAGGAATTACAGAGCCGGTGCTGGTGCTTGACGGAAGCTGGAAGATTAAGCATACGGCAGAGCCGGAGCAATTTGCAGGGGAGGTATCCGGGGAGACCTCTTTCGATACCTCCTACCATACCTGGGAGGAGATTCCCGTACCCTCCGATATGGGAGCATACCGCAATAAAATAAAGAATTACGTGGGAAAGTACGTATATAAAAAACTGGTCTGCCTGAAGGAAATCAGAACAGACTGTGATTACATACTTCGCTTTGAAGGTGTTAACGGCTTTGCAAAGGTATATATTGACGGTAAGTTTGCCATGGAGCATGAGAATGCCTTTATTTCCTGGAATTTGAATATTACTGACCTGATAAAGGGAAAGGAGCAGTTTGTCCTTACCGTCTGCCTTGATGATGTTACCGATCAGGTAAGCTCCTTTAACCATGGCGGAATTCTTCACAGTGTCCTGCTCTACGTTCTGCCGAAGAATTATTATACCTCCGTTCATACCTCCACGGTATTTGACAGGGAGGATAGGAACGGTACGCTGAAGCTTTTCTTTGCAGCGCAAGACAGCTCAGATATCTACCGGTATGAAGCCTTTCTGATTGCACCAGACCAAACCGTTGTAAAGAAAATTGATTTAAACCCTGCTGAAGCTCTGGAGGATGGGTACAGAAGCCTTGATATTCCTGTGGATAATCCGCTTAAATGGGATGCGGAGCATCCCTGGCTGTACACGCTCAGATTACGTATTTCCCGGCAGGAGGAAATCATAGAAGAGATAGAACATAAATTTGGCTTCCGGGAAATCAGGCGGGTCGGGAATCAGCTTTTTGTAAATGGGCATGAGGTTAAGCTGAGAGGCGCATGCCGCCATGAGATTTCGCCGCTCCATGGACGCTGCCTGACCAAAGAGCTGATTGACGAGGATGTGGCATTATTCAAGGAGGCAAACTGCAATTATATCCGAACCTCCCATTATCCGCCCAGTGAATATTTCCTGCAGCGCTGCGACGAAGAAGGAATTTATGTGGAGGATGAACTGGCGCTGGCCTTTATTGCAAGAACACTGCCTTATACCCAGAGAGACCCGAAGGAAACCAGGCGTTATCTGACTCATTTTGCAGAGGTTCTGGCAAGGGACTACAGCCATCCCTGCGTATTGATCTGGTCCCTTTGCAACGAGTCCTTCGGCGGCTATAATTTTGACCTTCTGAACCGTTTTGCGCACCGGATGGATCCGTCCCGTCCCACAAAGTTCAGTTACCCGATGACAATGAGGGAGGAGCATGAGGCGGTGGATCTCTGGAGCATCCATTACTCCAACCTGGAGGAGGATCTTGCCAGGAAATGTGATAATGTGAGCGTGGGCTATACCCCCGGCTATGACAGCCCGGTGCTTCATGACGAATATGCCCATATCCCCTGTTATAACCGCACGGAGCACAGAAGAGATCCGAATATACGTAATTTCTGGGGAGAAAGCATCAAGAAATTCTGGGATAAGATTTGGAATACGAAGGGAGCGCTCGGAGGGGCTATCTGGGCCGGCATTGATGAGACTAATGTATACAGCGGGGGAAATACCTGTCTGGAATGGGGGATCATCGATGTCTGGCGAAGAAGAAAACCGGAGTTTTATATGACAAGGAAGGCTTATTCCCCCATTGTGCTTCCCGGAGAGGAAGCGGTTTACCAGGAGGGCTTTCTATCTGTTGAGATCGAAAACCGTTTCTGCCATACCGACTTATCGGAAGTACGGGTGGAATGGGAATACGCAGATGCCAAGGGCATACTCATGGGTCCTCAGGCTAAACCGAGGGAAACGGGAATGCTTCGACTGGAAATTGGTCAGACAGCCGCAGATCCGGCTTCAAAGCTGGCGCTGGTATTTTATGATGCGTTTCATAATAAAGTAGATGAATTCCTGCTTCCTATTAACGGATTTCCTATTAACGGATTTCCTGCTAACGGATTTTCTGTTAATGGACTTCCTGTTAACAAACTTCTTGTTGATCAGGCCGGGGAAGGGATCAGCAGACCGTATGGCAAACTCACCTGTGAGGAGGGGGAGAGGGAAGTCGTTATTGAAGGTCAGGAGTTCAGGCTTAGCTTTCATAAGGAATCCGGACTTCTATGCGACGCCTCCTGTCAAGGTCAGCCTGTGCTGATCGGCGGACCTTACCTGAATGTTCCCTATATCCGGCTTGGAGACTGGAAGCGGAAGACCTTCTTTACGGAAAAGGATCAGGATAATGTGAAGCTGACCATATCAGGCAGTTACGGCAGGGAAATGGAGGTCACCTTCCTCATAACGGTAAAGCCCGATGGAACAATAGATACCGGATACCGGATTGACCGCTTATCTGTAAAAATGCCAAAGCAGATAAAGCTCCGGGTAGGGGTTGACTGCGGCGGCCTGGATGAGCTGGGCGTTTCTTATCTGGCACACCCTGCAATGGATACCCTGAGGTGGAAGCGGAAGGGCTTATGGAATATTTATCCTGAGGATCATATTGCAAGATGCGAGGGTACGGCAAAAAGAAGAAGTGATGGCTCCGTCTTTGGTGAGAAGCCGCAGATTTCCTGGTCAGAGGAGATGAAGAGCTTTATCCTGAACGGAAGGTATGATGTGGACTATAAAGGAACCAATGATTTCAGAAGTCTGAAGGAGCATATCTACAGTGCCAGGCTTTCGGCAGAAGGCTCCGGGGCAGCCATCCAGGCTATTTCCGACGGAAGTCATTCCGTAAGGCTTGAAATTGCAGAGCCGGAAGCGCTGCTTTTGTCCGACCGTGATGAGCGGATCCGCTACCGTGGAACCTGGTTTGCAATGGAGGACTGCAGCGGAAGCCTGAACCATACGGAGATGTGGAGCAAGGAAGCCGGGGCTTATGCGGAATGCACATTTACCGGAACCGGTGCCGTTTGGTATGGGCCTGCGGATACCACTTATGGGATTGCAAAAGTATATGTTGACGGAGAATTGATGGATGCCGCCGTCAATCAGAGAGTGAATGGCGTTGATTTTCCCGGATCTGCCGCAGGATATGATAAGAAATACGGTTTGCCACATTACTCCATCACCGGCCTTCCCCTTAAGGAGCATACCCTCCGGATTGAGGTATCCGGCGACAAGGCCGAGGATGCGGGAGATTATTATATCGTGATCGACTACCTGAGGATTATCAGAAGGGAAATGGAAGAGCCTGTCCGCTTTATCATAAACAATGAGTATAATTATCCCCATATCGCCTGGGGCAATTACAGCAAGCCTCCTATTCTTATTCAGGAGGGGTACAGCAATTTTATCAGCATGAAGCTAACCGGTATGACGGATTGACCCCCTGTCAATAGGAGAAACCCGGATCGGAAGGCGTGGGATATAAGCCTTCCGGTCCGCATTGGAAAGGAATGGAAGAGTATGAAGCTGCTATTAGTGGAGGATGAGGAACTGACGAGAATAGGTGTGCTGAATTATATTCCCTGGGAAGCAATCGGAATTACCGATATACAAACGGCGGAAGATGGGCAGGAAGGACTTTTGAAGGCTCTTTCCTGCCGTCCGGATATCGTTATGGCGGATGTCAGAATGCCCCATATGGATGGGATCACGATGGCCTTTGAAATCAGAAAACAGATGGATTGCTGTTTTATTTTCATGAGCGGTTTTTGCGACAAGGAATATTTAAAATCAGCCATCGTTTTGTCGGCGGTCAACTATATTGAAAAACCCGTTGAACCGGGGGAAATCATACAGACAGTGAAAAAGGCAGTAAAGCAGGTGCAGGAAGAAAAGAGAAGAAGGTTCCTGGAAAAGGAATACGAGGGCAGACACCTGGGAATAGAACAGGAAATGGAACAAAGTGAGGGACTATGCTGGGAATCCGGCTCCATTCTGGCGGATAAAGTAGAGCAGTATATCAGGGAGCACTGCCAGTGCAATAGCCTGTCCCTGACGGTACTGGCCGACCGGTTCCATCTTACCAAGCAATACCTGTGTCTTATATTCAAACGGGAAAAAGGGATAACAATCAATCAATATATTATAGACTGCCGTGTAGTCTGGGCAAAAGAATACCTGAACGCTCACAAGGGGCACCGTATTAAAGATGTTGCTTTGCTGTCAGGATTTACGGACAGCAATTACTTTATAAAATGCTTTAAGAAACATTATGGTTCGACCCCGATGGATTATAAGAATTCACACAAGGAAGTGCGGGGGGATTATGAAGCTAAAATATAAAATCATGCTGTTCTATGGGATCATGTTTATCATTCCGCTGATTGTAATTACAATGGCAAATATTAAGTTTTTGACAAAGGGATTATTGGATAATATGGAATATTCTGCAGGGCAGGGGTATGAACAATCCCTGTCGTTTCTTAATTATAAGCTGTACCGTACCATCAGGCTGTCGGATGTAGTGGCATTAAATGCGGAAATCAACGATATCCTCACCAGGAAAAGCGAGGATTATACCATACATCAGCAGCTTGCGGATATGAATACCCTTCGCTCCTATCTCCAGGCGATGGATGAAAATGATGTCTACCATATTAAAATATATGTGGATGATTCCTTCGTTTATTCCCATGACCAGTCCCTGCTCTATGGGCTTCAGGATGCGGAGGATGCTCTGTGGTACGGAAAGAAACAGGAGGACACCCTGTACTTTAGTCCGGGGCAGTATCTGGGAAAGGATTATGAGGAGAAGTATGTAGCCCTGGCAAGGGATATTGTGGATCGGAACCACTACAGCAGAAGGGTCGGTATTGTAAGGATTGACATGGCAAAAAATGATCTGGAGGATATTCTTAAGAAGGCGACGCCCACCAGCCATTCGGTAACCTATCTTGTGAATTCCGACCATGTTCTGGTAGCTTGTTCGGATGAAATCTTAATGGAGCAGTATGGAATGTTACAAAACATCCCTGATAAATCGGCTTGGGGAGGAGGGGATAAAAGCTCCCTGGAGACGGACCGTTTGAACGGCAATGAGATTTATTACAGGAAAAGCATGGTTGACAATACGGATTGGAGCATGGTTACGATAATCCCCCGCAGGGATTTTATGGAGAGTATCGGCAGGCTGAGATATCTGATTATGGGTCTGGTACTCATTTTTGGCATTCTCACTTACTTTATCGGCTCTTTTTTTATTTCCGGAATATTAAAGCGTATCTCCAATCTGGTAGACAGCATGCAGGAAATCAAGAAAGGAAATATGGATGTCCGCCTTGAAAATCACAGCAAGGATGAGATTGGTATCCTCTATGATAATTATAATGAAATGGTTCAAAAGACCAATCTTCTTTTGAAGGAAAAATATGAAATGGGTAAGGAATTAAAAAGTGCCGAGGTGAAGGCTCTCCACTCCCAGATCAATCCGCATTTCTTATATAATACCCTGGAAATGATTAACTGGCTGGGATATGGCAAGCGAACCGAGGATATTCATTCTGTGGTTGTTTCCCTCTCAAAATTTTACCGTCTGACATTAAATCAGGGCAGGGAGCTTATGACTATTCAGGAGGAGTTGGAGCATGTAAGGTATTATCTGGATATTGAATCAATTCGGTTTTCCGGGAAAATTCAGTATAAGCTTCAAGTAGACGAAGAAATCCTCGGCTGCAGCATACCAAATGTCACCCTCCAGCCTTTGGTAGAAAATGCAATTATTCACGGAATTCTTGAAAAAAAGAATAAAAGCGGTGAAATCCGTATCCGGGGAAGCAAAATAGAGGATAGGGCTTACTTATATGTACAGGATGATGGAGCGGGAATAGAACCGGACCGGTTGGAGTGCCTGCCTGACCGGGCAAGGTCCTCCTCCGGCAGCGGATATGGGATCCGTAATGTCAACAGGCGTCTTCAGCTTCTCTTCGGACCGGAGTTTGGACTTATTTACAACAGTGAAAAGGGGAAAGGGACTATGGTTACGATCTGCTTACCTTATAGGGAAAGGGAAGATGGAGGAGTGAGCAGCAGAATATAGGCACCTGTCAGGAGGAAATGATTTGCCGGCAAATGGACAGGAGGATGGCTATGAGATGAATATATATGCACTTCATATTTATTACGCTGGTCATAGAAAGACTTTTGCCGGTCTGATTGTAAAATGTGAACAAGGAATTTTGTGTATTTAAGATTTTACTATGCAATATGAAAAGTTTACGATTTATCTTCAAAAGTATAATTAGTAAAATATATGTATAAACATAGGAATTCCGGAAGACAAGTAAACAAAGTATATAGAAATAGTGAAGAAGATGAAATGCATGATGAAGGCACAAACCAGGCTGCCACTATTTAAAACAATACAAAATGTGTAAGGAGGAAATTTATGATGGAGGTAAAGACAAAGAAAAAGCAGGGCTTCTTTCAAAAGCTTTTCCGGTATAAAACGCTGCTTCTCATGCTGCTGCCCTCCGCGGTATTGGTAGTTATTTTCTCCTATTTGCCGATTGGGGGATTGGTAATGGCCTTCAAACGGTTTAATTATGCGGATGGTATTTTTGGAAGCCCCTGGGTAGGGCTTGACAATTTCAAGTTTTTCTTCGCATCGGGAAAGGCGCTGAGTGTTACCAGGAATACCGCCCTTTATAATCTGGCATTTATTGTTGTTAATACGGTATTGGAAATTGCGATTGCCATTATCTTAAGTGAGATGGCGGGAAAAAGGCTGAAGAAGCTGACACAGTCCGTTATTTTTCTGCCCTATTTTATCTCCTGGGTAATTGTGGGCTCGATTGCCTACAGTCTGCTGTCCTATGAGACAGGTACCCTGAACGGCATACTGGAGGGATTGGGAATTGACAGGCTGAATTTCTATGGAGCGTCCGGCTGGTGGCCGCTTATTATTGTAGCATTCTCTGCCTGGAAGGGCGTAGGTTATGGCGTGGTAGTTTATCTGGCCGCTATATTGGGAGTAGATCCGACCCTGCAGGAAGCGGCGGCCATAGATGGAGCTAATATTTTCCAAAGGATACGGTACATAACGCTTTCCGGTATTGTTCCTACGGCAATTACCTTGACGCTGCTGGCACTGGGTAAAATCTTCAGGGGCAACCTGGATATGTTCTATCAGCTGGTCGGACAGAACGGAGCCTTGTTTGGGAAGACGGATGTCATTGATACCTATGTGTTCCGGATGACCATAGCCGCTACCGATGTGGGGCAGACGGTAGCCATAGGCTTCTATCAATCGGTATTGTGCTTTATTACCATTCTGGTAGCCAACTGGATTGTAAAGAAAAAAGATGAAAATTATTCGCTGTTTTAAGAAAACAAAAGCCGGTTCTCCTGAAGAGCCGGGTGACAGGAGGAGTAGGGATGAACAGATTAAAGAAACCTGCGAAGGAGGATGCCGCAAGAAAACATATGCCCAAAGACATTTTATGTTTTAAAGCAATCGGCTATCCCCTGATTTTCTTCTTTGCCATACTGTGTCTGGTTCCGTTTCTGATCGTAATCGGTTCTTCCTTTACCTCGGAAGCGTATATCATACGAAATGGCTACAGCTTCTGGCCAAAGGAATGGTCCTTTGAGAGCTATAGGACAATTTTCCAGAGTCCCATGGCAATGATCAGAGCCTATGGGGTAACCATATTTGTGACAGTGGCGGGAACAGCTTTCAGCGTATTCCTGAATACCATGGCAGGATATGTATTGCAGAGAAAGGATTTTGAGTGGAGGAATAAGCTTTCTTTCTTTTACTTTTTTACGACCCTCTTCAGCGGGGGGTTGATGCCCTGGTACATCCTGTGTGTAAAATACCTGCATCTGAAGGATTCCGTCTGGGCTATGATTTTGCCGGGGCTGGTGTCGGTGTGGAATATTTTGCTGGTGAAGGGCTTCATGGCCGGAATCCCCTTTGAAATGACGGAGGCGGCTAAAATAGACGGCGCAGGAGATTTTTCAATTTTCCTTAAGCTGATTTGGCCCCTGTCCAAGCCGGTGATTGCAACAATCGGATTATTTACCGCCCTGATTTATTGGAATGACTGGTACAATTCCATGCTGTTCATAAACAATGACCAGCTCTATAGCTTGCAGTACCAGCTCTATAAATTGATTAATGATGCGAAAGCACTTCGCATGATTGCGGAAGAATCGGGTATTGTGGTGGATACGGTGCCCATCGAGTCCATGAAAATGGCTTTAACAGTGGTTGTAACAGGACCTATCGTTTTATTATATCCTTTTGTGCAGAGATATTTCATAAAAGGTCTGACCCTGGGTTCTGTCAAAGGTTAACAAAAATAAAGCTGAGGAGGATTTAAGTTATGAAGAAGGTAGAAAAAGTTGTGGCTCTGCTGCTGGTGGGAATACTGGCCTTATCGGTACTGACCGGCTGCAGCGGAGGGAAAAAGCCTGAGGAACAGACAGGAGAAGAGAAGCAGCCAACCCAGACCGGACAAGACAGTGCTTCGGGGGATGCGGTATTGACCTATAACGGACAGGATGTATCTGAACCGGTGGAGCTGGTAATGTATTTTATCGGGGATAAAACAGAGGATGAGGATCTGGTGCTGGAGAAGATTAATGGGGTATTAAAGGAAAAGATCAATGCAACCCTGACACTCAAGAATATGTCGCTTAGTGATTATTCCACCAAATACGCACTGACCATAGCAGGCGGGGAGGATATTGATTTGATTTATACCTCCACCTGGGCCTTCTATCAGTCCGAGGCCAACAAGGGGGCCTTCGGGGAAGTGACCGATCAGGTTCTGACCGACTTCATGCCCCTGCATAAGGAGAATCAGGCAGAGGCCTCCTGGGGGCAGGCCAAGATCGGAGACAAGATATATTTCGTACCCTGCAATATGGCTAACGTAAATGCGAATGCGCTTGTGCTCCGCGGAGACCTGAGGGAAAAATACGGCCTGGACAGACTGGTAAATCTGGAGGATCTGGAAAACTATTATACGGCGGTTGCAAATGACCCGGATTCCGGTGTTTCTTTTGCATACAATGCTTCACAGCATAACGATACCTCCAAATTAATTGAGCTGTATTCCGAGAATAACTGGGTTAGAATCGAAGGCTCCATAATGAACTACTTTTCCTATAAGTATTCGGATGGCATAACAGCGGATGATTTATTCTGGATCTATGGAACGGACGAATATCTGGCCTATGCAAAACTTATGAAGGAATGGGCCGACAAGGGCTTTTGGTCTAAAAGCGCAATTGCCAATGCCACGGATGTAAAAGAATCCTTCCTGAACGGAACCAGCGCTTCCTTTACTCAGAATCTCGGTACGGTGGGAGCCGTCGCATCTGAGGCGGAAAAGAATCATCCGGAATGGAAGCCGGAGGTATATGACCTGAATCCGGAGGCGGATCGTTTCTTTGCTGCTTATACGGGTGACGGCGTGGCTGTATTAGCCAATTCTAAACATCAGGATCGTGCATTCATGGCACTTGATCTGCTGAAATTTGATCAGGAGCTGTACCGTCTTGTACGCTATGGGATTGAAGGCACACACTATAATATCGTATCCGACGGCGTATGGACCGCGGGAGAACAGATGAGCAGGAATCCTTACGGGAACGGCTTTTCCTGGGGATTTAAAAACTCTATGTATGATATGACCAGGGAAGATACCTTTGCGGATCAGGTGGAGATTGGAAAGGTCTGGTCTGCAAAGGCCCTGGAAGGACCTACTGCAGCATTCTCCTTTGATGATACGAATGTAAAGAATGAGCTTGCCAATCTGCAAAGCGTATATACCCAGTATATTCCGTTATTAGATCTGGGTCTGATTGAGGATGTCGAGGGAACTCTGGCTGAATTTAACAAGCAGGCTGAGGCGGCAGGTGTGCAGAAGATTATGGATGAAGTGAAGGTTCAGATAACCGCTTACTTGGAGAATACCAAATAAAACACTAAATCAAAGAAGAGATGCGGCCCTCTGTGAAGATAGAGGGCCGCATCAGTATATGCTGAAAAGCAACAGGCAATAAGATTGATTTACTATATGCCTATAATGCGGGAAGGAGAGATAACATGGACAGAATCAGGAAGAAATACAACAAGCCATGGGAAGAGGGCGAATTGAAGGTAACAGAGGACGGAAGATATTTCAGCTGCGGTGACACACCTTTTTTCTGGATGGGGGATACAGCATGGCTTTTGTTCCACCAGCTTAGCCTGGAGGATACCTATGCGTATTTCAGAAACCGGAAGGAGCTGGGCTACAATATTATCCTGGCGGATTTTATCCATAAGCCGTGCCAGCAAAATCTGGCAGGAGACAGCGCGCTGACAGACGGAGATTTTGAAAGGATCAATACCGGGGGAGCCTTCTGGGAGCATGTGGACAAGGTGATATTAATGGCTGAGGAATTTGGACTCTACATGGGGCTGCTTCCGGTGTGGGGCAGCAGCATAGTAAAAGAGGGATACTTGAATTCCGGCAATTTGGAGACTTACCTGCAGTTTATTCTGAAACGCTATCATGATTGTCCAAACATCGTATGGATTGTGGGCGGTGATGTCCGGGGCGATGTAAATCCGGAGCTCTTTTGTACCATGGGCAGGAGGATGAAGGCGGACCGTCCGGAGCGCCTGGTGGGCTACCATCCCTTTGGGCGGACCGGCTCTTCCCAGTGGTTCCATAGGGAGAGCTGGCTGGATTTTAATCTGTTCCAGTCCGGACACCGCAGGTATGAGCAGACCCGGCTTGATGCATGGGATGACAACACCGGTGCGGAAGGGTGCTTTGGTGAGGATTGCTGGCGGTATGTGGAGAGGGACAGGGCCAGGAACCCACACAAGCCCGTCCTGGACGGAGAGCCTTCCTATGAGTGGATTCTGCAGGGGCTTCATGACAAGACCCAGCCTTACTGGAAAGCTGCGGATGTCAGGCGTTATGCCTACTGGAATGTTTTTGCGGGAGCAGCCGGCCACACCTACGGACACAACGCTATTATGCAATTCTATGGCGACAAGTCCAGAGAAGGTGCATTTGGGGTGAAACACTTGTGGAGGGAGGCGCTCCATCATCCTGGCGGTGCTCAGATGGGACACCTTGCAGGGTTGATGACCTCCGTGGATTTTATCCACGGAAGACCTGCCGGAGAATATCTGCTGTCGGGGCAGGGGGAGAGGTATGAGCGTATCAGCGTTTTTGCAGGTGAGGATTTTCTGTTCGCTCATACCTGTACCGGCAGGGAACTGCGGCTTTCTTTAAAGGCATATCATGGAAAAAAGCTTTCTGCATACTGGTTTGATCCGGTGACAGGAGCAAGAAGCTTCCTCCGGGAAGTAACGGGGATGGAGGAGGCAGCATTCCTTCCGCCGGAAAGAGAGGATGGAGAGGATATTGTATTGGTGGTTCAAGAAGGCTGAGCCCGGAAAAACTGAAGAATTTCCATAAAGCGTTGAAAATAATTCATGTGAATCAAGGGGACTTTATGTTAAATTTAGAGATATAAAATGCCTGATGCGGCGTTACGGAGCCTCATTTCGCTTGCCCGTCCGTCTTGTTGTGAGGAAATACAGCTTTGTTGACTTCGGTTTATATCATAGGTAAGGCAGGGAAAAACATGGAACATTTAATATGGAATGAAATAAAGAATAAATATCAGCAAAGTGCGTATGACAGTCAAAATATTGCACAGCTTCTGAAGGAAGAGATTGAGAAAAGCGGTTTAAAGCTGGTTGTGCTGGATGATGACCCGACAGGAGTGCAGACGGTCCACGGCGTTTATGTTTATACAGACTGGAGCTATGAAAGCATCCTGCAGGGATTTATGGAGAAGGAAAGACTCTTCTATCTTCTGACGAATTCCCGGGGACTCACTGAGGAGCAGACAACACAGCTTCACAGGGAGATCATGCAAAATGTAATCAAAGCATCCCGGCAGACCGGAAGGAAATTTCTGATCATCAGCAGAAGTGATTCCACCCTGAGAGGACATTATCCTCTGGAAACAAAGCTTCTTAAGGAGGAGCTTGAGCATGGTGAGGGAATCAGGGTCGACGGAGAAATATTGATACCATTTTTTCAGGCCGGAGGCAGGTTTACCATAGATAATGTCCACTATGTGAAGTATGGAGAGGAATTAGTACCGGCTGCCGAGACGGAATTTGCCAGGGATAAAACCTTCGGATATACAAAGTCAGACTTATGTGAATACATTGAGGAAAAAAACATGGGTACCTACCGATCCGGGGATGTGGCGGCAATCAGCCTGGAGGAGGTTCGCGGTGCAAGTCTGGCGTCCATAGAAAAAGTACTTGAGGGCGTAACCGGATTTGGCAAGGTGATTGTGAATGCCATTGAACCAAAGGATTTGGAAGTCTTTGGTGTGGCTTTATACCGTGCCGTCAGGAAAGGAAAATACTTTCTGCTTCGTACCGCCGCTGACTTTGTAAGAGCCGTCGGCGGCATCTCTGAAAAGGCGCTTCTTAAAAAGGCGGATATGATTACAGAGGAGAGCGGCCGGGGAGGAATCGTCGTTATCGGCTCCTATACTGCCAAGACCACGGAGCAGCTGTCAGCCCTGAGGCATATGGAGCAGCTTGTATTCTTTGAATTTAAATCGGATCTGGTACTGGAAGACAAACTGGAGGAGGAGGTAAAGCGCATCACTCAGCTAAGCAGCAGGTATATCGAGCATGGAAAAACCGTTGTAACCTACACCGGGCGGACACTCCTTACCCTGGAAAATGACACAAAGGAAGATGCTTTGCTTCGTTCTGTCAAGATCTCCGAGGCAGTACAGAAGCTGGTGCAAAATTTATCTGCGAAACCGAAATTTGTCGTTGCTAAGGGCGGCATTACCTCGAGTGATATTGGCGTAAAAGCACTGCATGTGCGCAAGGCTTATGTTCTGGGGCAGGTCTTACCGGGGATACCTGTTTGGAAAACCGATGATGACAGCAGGTTTCCGGGAATACCGTATATTATTTTCCCCGGAAATGTGGGCGAACATGATGCTTTACGCAGAGTAATTGAAGAGCTCTTGTGAAGAAAGGCGTGGTTATTAGAATGAAGAAAAAGGTAATTATCTCGGTAGCACCGGTTGCAGGCCCGGACCCGCTGATTCCGGAGCAGCTGGCTGAGGATGTGGCAAAATGCATTGATATGGGAGCAGGAATGTGCCATCTGCATTCCAAGACAAGAGAAGGGAAGCTGACGCCGGATATCTCAGTGATATCAGAGGCCTTTGACCGGATACTCGATAAAAGGGATGTGGTGGTGCAGGTATCCACCGGCGGAATTTCACAGATGAATATTGCGCAGCGATGCTATCCGCTAAATTATCCAAGGGCAGAAAGCGCATCCTTAAACGGAGGTTCAACCAACCTCGGAGAAGCAATTTATTGCAATTCCTTTGACGATATCCGCTATTGCGCTAAGAGGTGCTATGAAAAGAAGGTCATTCCGGAGATTGAAGTCTTCGATATCGGAATGATAGGTAATATACAGCTGGTAAGAGAAGAATGCCCTTTCCGGGATCCGGTGCTGTTTAATCTGGTATTCGGGCATAAAGGCGGAATGCAGCCGACCATGGAAGCGCTTGCCGCGTTTCAATCCTTTGTGCCAAAGGACTGTCTCTGGGGCGTGACACATTTTGGAAGAGATAACTGGAATTTCCTCGCAGCGGCAATTGCCCTGGGAGCCGCCGTAGTCCGGATTGGCTTCGAGGACAGCCGGTATTTAAGTGAGGCGCAGCAGGCAGACAATAATTATCAATTAGTAGAAAAGCTGGCGAAGCTGGTTTATGCAATGGACATGGAGCCTGCTTCCCCCTCCGAAGTCAGAAAGCTGTTGCACTGTGGCGGGGAACTCCTTTGAAGCATGCAGGCTGCCGATCATTGTGAGTGCCCAAAGTGCTAAAGGTGATTAGATTGAGGTTAAAAAGAAAGGAGCGTATGGGAGCTGCTGCAAAACAGATAAATTTGCTGTGTATTAGAAACGGATGCATTGATGCTGTTTTGCAACAGCTCCATACAGGGATTCGTATGAAAATTGGATTAGTGTATACATCGACTACACCGGAGTTAATCGAGATGGTTGAGACAGAAGTAAAGAAGAATGTGGGGCCGGCTGCGGAACTTAAGATGTACCAGAATCCTGAGGTTTTGGCCAAAACCAGGGAAGCAGGCTATGTAACGAAAGAGGCTGCAGCACTTTTGGTCGAGATGTTTGTTCAGTCCATCAGGGACGGGGCGGATGCTATTTTAAATATATGCTCCTCTGTGGGCGAGGTTGCAGATGCGGTTCAGGATTTTGCCGGATACAGCGGCGTACCCATTGTCAGAATTGATGAGGACATGTGCAGGGAGGCGGTACGGCTCGGCAAACGTATCGGTGTACTTGCTACACTTTCCACAACCCTGGAGCCTACGAAAAACACAATAAAGCGTGTAGCCCGTGAGATGGATCAGCATGTCGTACTGGTAGACGGATTGATAGAAGGAGCCTTCGGACTGAATCAGGAGGAGTTTAAAAAGCTTATGCTTGATAAAGCGGAAGAGCTCAAAGACCAGGTTGATGTTATCCTGTTTTGCCAGGGCTCCATGGCTTATTGTGAAGCGCTGATCCAGGAAGCTTGTCAAAAACCGGTGCTGTCCAGTCCGAGATTTGGCGCCGTGGCTTTGAAAGAGGCGTTACAGAAGAAAGGGGTATTATAAATGCTTACGGATACAAGAAAATCACCCTATGCCAAGGTTGTTCCCCTGGACCAGAAAAATATTAAATTCACCGAAGGCTTCTGGCGTGAGGTAGTAGAGAATACCGCAGAGAATACGGTACCCCACCTGCAGTCCATGTTTGAAGACAAGGAGATCAGCCATGTGCTTGAAAACTTCCGTATCTGTGCGGGAGAAGCACAGGGAGAGCATGACGGCACGGTGTTTGGAGACGGTGATTTTTATAAATGGATGGAAGCTGCCATATATGCCGCAGAGATTACGGGAAACCGGAAGCTCCTTGACCAGCTGGAGGACTATTGCGATCTGATTTCCAAAGCCCAGCTGGAGGACGGTTATCTGTCCACAAAGCAGATTATCGGTGAGAGAACCGGAAATGGCGTATCCAGGATGGGTGATGTGAATGATTTTGAAATCTATAATTTCGGTCATTTATTTACGGCTGCCTGCTTATATGTGAGAGTTACCGGCAGAACCTCCCTGATGAAGGTTGCCGTCAAAGCTGCCGGTTATCTGGAAAAGCTGTATAAGGAAGCCCGGGAAAAGGGAGAGGTAAAAACGGCGGTATGCCCTTCCCACTATATGGGGTTGATTGAAATGTACCGTGCTACCGGGGAGAAACGTTATCTGGAGCTGGCGAAGCTGGCAATTGAATTGAGAGACTCGGTTCAGGATGGCTCCGACGATAACCAGGACCGGATTATCCTAAAGCAGCAGGAGAAGATAATTGGTCATGCGGTAAGGGCCAATTAC
This sequence comes from Bacillota bacterium, assembly GCA_023409535.1. Taxonomy (GTDB): domain Bacteria; phylum Bacillota; class Clostridia; order Lachnospirales; family Lachnospiraceae; genus Mobilitalea. The sequence continues at coordinate 61,712 of JAEYGZ010000021.1, read as the reverse complement.
CTGTATGCAGGTGTTGCGGATCTATATGCGGAAGACGGGGATGAGGAATATCTCTCAATGCTCCATAAGGTATGGCAGGACCTGATTGACCGGAAGATCTATATTACGGGCGGCTGCGGTGCATTATATAACGGAGCTTCTCCCTATGGTAATTTCTTTGTGCATCAGCTTGTCCACCAGGCCTATGGCTATGAATACCAGCTTCCGAATGTCACCGCTTATAATGAATCCTGTGCCAGTGTAGGCTTTGTCCTCTGGGCCTACCGTATGTTCCTGATTGAGCCCAGAGCGGAGTATATGGACTGGCTGGAGCGTGCCATGCTGAATGTCAATCTTGCAGCGGTCAGTCTGGACGGAAAAAAATATTTTTATGAAAATATGCTGCGAAGGGTGAAAAAGCTGCCCTATGAATTAATCTGGCCTCTGGAAAGAACGGAATATATCCTGAGCTATTGCTGCCCTCCGAATATTGCGAGAACACTGACACAGGCAGGAGAATACTTCTATTTCGCTTCAGAAAATACTATCTGGTGCGGCATGTATGGTGCCAATGATGCCGGCTTCCGGTTAAAGAACGGAGCTGAATTTATCCTGGAACAAAAAACACAATATCCTTATGACGGCAGGATTGCTTTTACCTTCCGTGAGGTAAAGAACCAGGGTACGGCGGAGCTTAAGATCCGTATTCCTGCATGGGCGCAAAGCGGCTATGTAAAGGCAGACGGTAAGACCTATGATCTGGGTAAAAAGGATACGGCAGGGTATCTTAAGGTTACTGTTACCGCAGCGGAAGGCGAGGAGGTTGAGGTATTTTTTGATATGCCCGTCAGATTTACGCAGGCACATACTCTGGTAGAAGAAACAGCAAACCAGGCTGCGGTGGAGAGAGGTCCCCTAGTATATTGTATGGAAACTCCGGATACCGGCCTGGAAACCCTGGATGACCTGATGCTTGATCTGAATGCTGATTTAAAACCTCAGCCTTTTGAGATTGCAGGAAGAGAGGTTGTGGCCCTGGAAGGCAATGGCTTCAGGAGGAAAGGAGCACAGAATGACAGGGAGGAGTTGTACCGCACGATCCGCTATGAAGGACTTGAAAGTACGAAAATGCGGTTTATCCCATACTTTGCCTGGGATAACCGGGGATATGGAGAGATGCGTATTTGGATTCCTGCAGCATACCGCTGATAGCCGGGGTAAGAAACCTTCGATAATGAAACAGGTAATGGCAGAACAGCAGGGCTGATCTGATTGTACTGCTGGAATGTGGTGTGACAGCTGTATTATTGCAGCAGGCAGGGATGCTCTGCCAAGAGGTATCTCGGGATGTTTTCTAACTGACCGCCGAAGCTGTTTTTTTGTTGGAGCAGGAATTACTTTACCAAGCCGGGCAACCGTCAGAAGAGTTATCACAAAACCGTCAGAGGAGCTGCACATTCGTGCAGCTCTATAAATTCATATAGTTCATACGGATACATCCTTGTCACTTCCGGTTTTCAGCGAAAAGTACCGGCAGTCTTCAGGATGTATTTTTTACGCCGCCTTACTGAATTTTTCTTAGAGCCGTTTTGAAATATAAAAAAAGGAATATATGTTCGAGATTCATATTGACAAACATATGTTTCCCTTGTATAATCAAATTAATGAAACAAATGTTCGTATCATTTGTTCGAAAAAATGACAGAAAAATTTTTTCATGAGACATCAGATGACCCAGACCTATATTACAATGAAAAAAATTGATGATAATCTTGAGTTAGCGCAGAAGAGAATAATTCTTGGGAGGGCATGGAAGATGAATAGAACGGTTTACCAGATTGCAGGAAAGAATGGATATTATCAGCTGAATAAGAGGAAAATATGGTTTATCGGTGCAGGGCTGCTGCTTATTATATTGCTGTGTTCTGTTCTTTTTATTACTAAGACAGTGACAGCCCAGAGAGAGGGAGAGCGGATCAAGCTGGTAACCAGTATTGAGATCAAGAAGGGGGATACCCTCTGGAGTATTGCAACCAGATATATGTCTGAGGAATATGATGATTTGAACGAATACATTGAAGAGATTAAGAACAGCAATGGTATGGTGTCCGATGAGATCCATTTCGGTAACTTTATTATCGTTCCCTATTATACCGATGCCACAGATAAGACCGATACCGGAATTATGGCTGTAAGCATAAACTATTAGGTGTGAATTATGTTTTTATAATTCACACTGGGCCTGATACATCTTACCCTTGAATTAGTTTATGCCGAGGATTACGCAGGCATAAACTATCGGGTGTGAATTATGTTTTTATAATTCACACTAGGCCTGATATATCTTACCCTTGAATTAGTTTATGCCGAGGATTACGCAGGCATAAACTATCGGGTGTGAATTATGTTTTTATAATTCACACTAGGCCCTTGACTTTTTCTTCCGGATTTTATATACTTGTTAAAAATTTAAAGGCAATGATGAGAAGAGTAATTATATGGGCGGTCTACAGAGAATTCCGGCAGCTGAGAAGGAATAACGGGACATATAATGAACCAAGCCTCGGAGCCGCATACGGATCTTATCCGGAATTGCCGGATCAGTGATGCTATGACGTAAGTTCACGTTACAGAACCAGAGTATGATTGTACTCGAAGAGATTAATATGGTGACATATTAATGAATAGGGTGGCACCGCGATAGATGGATATCGCCCCTGCAGGTTTTTTTGCAGGGGCGTTTTTTATGCTTCGGTATTCTGAACAGGGATACCGTAAAATCATAAACCTTACAATTCCTCTGCAGAAAATTATGATTTGCCAAATCTAATATCATGAGAGAGAGGAAGGGAAGCGTTTATGGAAGGACGAGAAAGCAACAGACCGGTATTTCCCAAGCGGGCGGTAATTACGGCAGGCATGCCCTATGGGAATAAGGAGCTGCATTTTGGACATATTGGAGGCGTATTTATTCATGCCGATGTATTTGCCAGGTTCTTGCGAGACCGTATCGGTGAGGAGAATGTTATCTTTGTCTCAGGAACAGACTGCTACGGTTCGCCGATTCTGGAAAGCTACCGTAAATTAAAAGAGGAGACAGGAAGTAATCTTACCATTGAAGAGTATGTCTGTGAAAATCATAAAAAACAAAAGGAAACACTTGACCGATATGAAATCAGCCTGAATCTGTACGGAACCTCGGCATTTGGAAGAAGCGGTGAGATTCATAATGAGGTTTCCAGAGAGGTATTTGAAGGACTATATGAAAAAGGGTTTCTGGAGAAGCTGTCAACACCGCAATTTTATGATCCGGATTATAAGGTGCTTCTCAATGGACGTCAGGTTGTGGGGCAGTGCCCTATTCAGGGCTGCAGCTCGGAACGGGGCTATGCGGATGAATGCTCGCTTGGGCATCAATACATGCCAAGTGAGCTGATTAATCCAAAGAGCACCTTATCCGGCAGGACGCCGGAGGTGATTGATGTCACCAACTGGTATTTTCGACTGGAGGATTTTGGAGAGCTGCTGGCCCGGAGAATAGAATATCTTCGTAAGTATACGAATTCACGCAGATACCAGTTAAGTGCCATGGAAGAATTCTTAAAGAAACCGGTAATCTATGTAAAGAAGAATCAGCTGGAGCTGCTGCAGAGGATCAATTCGGACCTTCCGGCTCATGAAACTCTGGAGGAGAATAATAAATCTTCAATTACCTTAGTCTTTGCATCATTAAGTGACAGAGACCTGGCCAGAGAGAAATTAAGCGCACAGGGAATCTATTATCGGACCGGCAAGACCTTGGTACCTTTCCGCCTGACCGGTAATATCGAATGGGGCGTGAAAGTGCCGGAGAAAGAAGATTTGCAGAATCTAACCTTCTGGGTATGGCCGGAATCCTTATGGGCTCCCATCTCCTTCACGAGAGCTTATCTGGAGAGTCTTCATAAGGAGCCTGAGGAGTGGAGACAATGGTGGTGCTCCAAGGAGGCAAATGTATATCAATTCATCGGGGAAGATAATATATACTTCTATGGAATTGCGGAGATGGGAATGTTCATGGCACTTCAGGAGGATGGTCCGAAGGTTGAGCCTGAGGAAGGAGAATTCATTCTGCCGCATCTGATTACCAATAACCATGTTCTGTTCATGGATAAGAAGGCAAGCAGCAGCGGGGCTGTAAAGCCGCCTATGGCGAAGGAATTGCTGAGCTTTTATACCTCCGAGCAGCTTCGGATGCATTTTATCAGTCTGGGGCTGGATACCAAAAGTGTAAGCTTTCAACCAAAGGCCTTAATGGAGGTGAAGGATGACAGCCAGGACGGTGTGGTGAAGGAGGGGAATCTGCTAACCAATGTCTTTAACCGGATGATCCGCTCCTGCTTTTATACCGCACAGAAGTATTATGCTTCCAGAATACCTGAGGGTGAGGTAAGTGAAGCGGTCCGAAAGGAAGCGTCACAGGCGATACTGACCTTTGAACGGCATATGTACGGACATGAATTTCATCGTCTGACGGATGTTCTTGATACCTATATCCGCACGATGAATAAATATTGGGTGAATAACATTCGTATTGCGGACACTGGTGAGGATGATACACTGCGCAGGCAGGTTCTGATCGATACCCTTCATGCAGTGCGTACTGCGGCCACCCTGCTGCATCCTTTGGCGCCTGCCGGCTGCGAGATGGTACGGGAATATCTCAAAGTTGGAAATGAGCTTTGGAGCTGGGATTATATTTTTGAGCCGTTAAATGCACTGATTAAGGAGAAAGAGAACCATACCTTAAAATATCTTGAGCCAAGAATGGATTTCTTTCAGCGGCATGAGAGTCAGTTTGAGGTGTAAACATGCAATTCAATTGAAGTACAGGTATATTTTTGTTTACCAAAGACCTTCACAATAGTAGAATGAATATAATTATAGTTCATAGGAGGAGTAAACATGGCTGAGGATTTACAGGTTCAATTTGTAAAAGGAAATGCTTCCATGCAGGATGAATTGATTGATTTCATTAATTATGTGTTTCATTTGAATGGTACGGACAATGATTTCTACCGTTCACTGCCTAAGCTTTATAAAAAGGAATATCATCCCTGTGAAGCAAATTATATTACCTTGGAAAACGGCCGAATTGTAGCTGCAGTGGGTTCCTACCCCGGGGAGTCTACGGTTGGCGATACGCCGCTGAGTTTCTATGGTATCGGAAATGTTGCAGTAAATCCTTATTGCAGATCCAAGGGCTATATGAAAAAACTCATGAACATGGCTGTGGAGGATATGTTTGCCCGGGAGGTTGATTTTTCCGTACTTTCCGGCAGACGTAACCGCTATGCTTATTTCTCCTATGAGATGGCAGGAAGTAAATACTGTCTCTGGCTGGATCAGGCAAATGTAAAGCATGCCAATATAACTATGGATGGTGATTACCAGTTTAAACAGGTGAAGGAAGAGGATACCGGAGTGCTTCGTGAGATAGACGAACTGCAGAGTAAGCAGCCCCTTCGTTATTACCGGGCTTCGGAAAAGCTGCTTGACATTCTTCGCAGCTGGCAGGCAACGGTCTATTCCATCTATGATGCAGGGAGCTTTGCAGGGTATCTTGTGCGATACGATAAGTCAGTTAAGGAAATTCTTCTTACACAGCCGGTCCGCATCAAGGAAATTGTCATCGCATTTGCTTCAACAGAAATGAAGGATGGAGTCACCTTCGAATTACCGGAGTTTCAGCGCGAATATATTGATTCCATCGCTGAGCTTGCGGAAAATGTAACGATTCAGACGGTGGAAAATTTCACGGTATTCAATTATAAAAAAGTGATTGAGGCATATTTAAAGCTTAAGGCAGTTTACGAGGTACTGGAGGACGGTAAAGTAACCTTGCTGATACATGGAAAGAAGAAGGAAGAGCAGCTGTATATTGAAGTGAAGAATAATACAGTGACGGTTGCGGATACCCGGCTGACACCGGATTACGAATATAGCCATCTGGAAGCCATGTCTGTTTTGTTTCAGAACTATTCACCCCTTCGCAATCAGCTTCCCCGTAACCTGAAGACCTGGTTTCCGCTGCCGTTTTATATCTATCCTGCCGACATGGTATAAGGTAATCTGTACCGGATATAGCAGGCTAAAATAAATTGGTATGGGACGAAACTATATATGATATTTCGTCCCATTATTTTATATGCACACGCATTTGATTTTAACTAAATTTAAGGTTATTATGTTACCATAGCTTATAATTATATTTGCTTATCCTCAAACTAAGAAAGGGTTTCATATTTGTTTGAGTTGATTTGGAGGTACATGGATGAGAATTTTACTGGCTGAGGATGAAAAGGAAATGTCCAATGCTTTGGCGGCGATATTAAAGCATAATAATTATTCCGTGGATGCTGTTTATAACGGAGCGGATGCGCTGGATTACGGCCTGTCACAGATTTATGATGTTATCATACTGGATATTATGATGCCTGTGCGTAACGGTCTCGAGGTATTGGAGAAGCTGCGCAGTCAGGGAATCGCTACCCCGGTTCTGATGCTGACTGCCAAATCTCAGACGGAGGATAAGATTCTCGGCCTGGATAAGGGGGCTGATGATTATCTTAGTAAGCCCTTTGCCATGGGAGAGCTGCTGGCAAGAGTCCGTGCCATGACAAGAAGAAAACCTGAATTTACACCGGATACGATCACCCTGGGAAATATCAGCCTGAATAAAGATACCTGTGAATTGTCTAACGGAACTGCCATACTGCGTTTAAGTAACAAGGAATATCAGATGCTGGAGCTCCTTATGAATAATCCCAGAAGGCTTATCTCTACGGAGCAGTTTATGGAGCGCATCTGGGGTTATGATGCGGAAGCAGAGATCAATGTTGTCTGGGTAAATGTGTCCTACCTGCGCAAGAAGCTTGAGGTGTTAAATGCCAATGTTAAGCTGAGGGCTGTCAGGGGCGTCGGCTATACACTGGAGGAAAATGAATGATCAATAAATTAAAGCGGCGATTTATTATGATAACCATGCTCTCCCTGAGCCTGGTTATGGTTTTATTACTTGGCGTGATTAATGGTCTCAATTTTTACCAAACGAATAAAAAAGCGGATATGACATTACAGGTATTAGCGGATAACCAGGGAAAGTTTCCGGTGTTTGATAACGGAAGAAAACCGCCCAGAGATCCGCTGTTTGACGGTAATCTGAATGAAGAGACACCGTTTCAGACCAGATATTTTATTGTTGAATTGAATGAGGATCAAAGTGCCAGACGGGTTGATACGGGCCATATCTCGGCGGTGAGCTCCACAGATGCGCTGGATTATGCAGGCAGGGTTGTGGAAGGCGGAAAGCAGACCGGTTATCTGGGCATTTATAAATATAAGCTGACAGAGCATCAAAACAGCTCCATGATTATCTTTATGGACTGCAGGGATCAACTGCAGATGATGTTTTATTACTTACTGACCTCGCTTGCAGTTGCGCTTGGTACGCTGTTACTGGTATTTATACTGGTATCCCTGCTATCCAGAAAAGCAGTCAATCCAATCATTGAGAACATAGAGAAACAGAAGCAATTCATTACCGATGCGGGGCATGAGATTAAGACACCGCTTGCCATTATATCGGCAAATGCGGATGTTCTGGAGCTGGCAGGAGGAACCAGTGAATGGATTGACAGTATCCGCAATCAGACCGCAAGGCTTGATAAGCTGGTAAGGAATTTACTGACCCTGTCCAAGATGGAGGAGGGAAATGCAAGGGTTGTATTCTCAGAATTTAACTTAAGTGCCTGTGTATATGATATGGCAAGCTCCTTTGCTGCCATGGCGGAAGCCCAGAATAAAAGGATGTTTATTAACATTCAGCCTGGCCTGAAGCTGAACGGGGATGCTGATCTCATAGGACAGCTGGTATCCACGTTAATGGATAATGCGTTAAAGTACTCCAATGAAAATGGTGAAATACAGCTGTCCCTGTTCCTGGCGAGAAAAGGCCCCCAGCTGGAGATATATAACACAACGGATTTTATTGAGAATAAGCACCTGGATCAGCTCTTTGACCGGTTTTACCGGGCGGATGCTTCAAGATCCAGAGAGACCGGAGGATATGGCATCGGTCTTTCCATTGCCAAGTCGATTGTGGAGGCGCATCATGGAAGGATATCCGTGCATAGTGAGGATGGCAGATCCATCTGTTTTACGGTAAAGCTGTAGTTATAAAAAAGGGCGTTGGTCCAAGTACAATTAAGAGACAAAATTTACAACAGAATATGTAGACATAACTATATTATGTAAAATTATTGATTTTCAGGAATCTTATACCATAGGAATACCGACAAAGTTTGCACCCAAGAGATACTGGTTGATACCGGTATCTTTTTTTATTTCAGAAGCTTTACGTACTTAACCTTGTAATGAATTTTTGCTTCCTTCAATGGTGTATTAATTTTAATGTAAAGTTTAAAGTTCATTTAAAGTAGACAAGATACAATGAGTTCAGCAGTTAACGATGGAGGTAAGAATGGGTATGAACGCTGGAACATTTAAAAGGTATGAGAAAAAGTATCTCATGAATGAGCTGCAATATCAGCAGCTGAAGTATAGATTTCAGGATTATCTCAGAGCAGATGCCTATGGAGAGGCTACCATTTGTAATGTGTATTTTGACACTCCAAATCACCTGCTGATACGAAATTCCCTGGAGAAGCCGGTGTATAAGGAGAAGCTGAGATTACGAAGCTACGGAACTCCGAGGGCCGGAGATGAGGTTTTTATTGAGCTGAAGAAGAAATACAAAGGTGTCGTATATAAACGGCGTATCAATCTGGAGCTTAATGAGGCAGAGCAGTATTTATATGAGGAAGTACCCATGGTTGGTGCGACTCAGATAGGAAGGGAGATTGATTATTTTCTGCAATATTATCAGGAAATTGTACCCTCCATGTATATATCTTACCGCAGGATAGCCATGTATGGAATTACGAATCCGGAGCTTCGGGTTACCTTTGACCGGGAGATACACTGGAGAGAGGAAGAACTCTGGCTGGAACGCGGAGACTGGGGCAAGCCGATGTTAGGAGAGGAAGAGCACCTCATGGAAATCAAAATTCCGGGGGCCATGCCCGTATGGCTTACGCATATTCTGGATGAGCTTCAGATTTATCCGGTATCCTTCTCCAAATACGGAATGGGCTACCTGCAGTCAATATCAACGAAAGAAGAAATAAGAAAGGAAGATATATTATATGCTTAATTCAATAATATCAGATACCTTATCCTTCCATACATTTTTAATCTGTATCCTTTGTTCCATGGTATTGGGAACGGCTATCGCCTGGGTCCACAGTCGGTATAACAGCAGCAGCAAGGGCTTTATTATAACGATCGCACTGCTGCCGGCGATTGTACAGATGGTAATCATGCTGGTTAACGGCAATCTTGGAACAGGAATCGCTGTTATGGGTGCGTTTAGCCTGGTGCGTTTTCGTTCCATTCCGGGCAGTGCCAAGGAGATCAACAGCATCTTCCTGTCTATGGCGGTGGGGCTTGCCACCGGCACCGGATATATCACGGCGGCGGTCCTGTTTGTGATTATTATGATCGGAGCAAGTGTGCTGTATCACATCACGGGCTTCGGTGAACCGAAGCAAAAGGAAAAGGAGCTGAGAATAACTATTCCCGAGGGACTTGATTATATGGGAGTGTTTGATGATTTATTCTCAAGATACACCAGTAAATCCGAGCTTATCAAAGCAAGAACTACAAATATGGGAAGCCTGTTTAAGCTGGAATACCGCATCAGGCTTAAGAACCCTCTGGAGGAAAAGCAATTTATCGACGAACTGCGGTGCAGAAACGGTAATCTTGAAATTACCTGCGGCAGAGTTACCTTTGGCAATGAGGAATTGTAGGAAAGCCATGCAGGAAGTAAATTTTATGAAAGAGAGGCGACAAAATGAAAAGAAGTATAAATAAAATTCTGGCAATGCTGTTAATGACCGTGCTGATACTTACCGGCTGCAGTGCAAAGACGGATACCCAGGCTGAGACCGGTACGGATGCGCAGCCGACAGAAAGCTCATCTGATACCCTGACCGTTTCACAGGTGCTGGTGGATACGGAATTTACTGCAAGAGATCTGGAGGTCGGTTACGAGGAAGCTACGGCGACTCATATTACTCTGAAAGACAGCAGTATTGAGGTGTCGGGCAGCGGAGCATCCGCTGAGGGCAGCTTGGTGACGGTCCAATCGGAAGGCAGCTATGTGATCAGCGGTACCCTGTCAGACGGGCAGATTATTGTTGATGCGGGAGCTTCGGATAAGATACAGCTTATATTTGAAGGTGTGGATATAACGAATAACCATCAGGCTGCGGTATATATCAAGAGTGCAGACAAGGTATTCCTCACACTACAGGAAGGGACGGAAAATTCCTTAGCAGACGGCAAGGAATATGTTCAAACCGACGACAATACTGTGGACGGTGTGATCTACAGCAAAGCGGATCTGACGCTAAACGGTGCGGGAACGCTGACAATTACAGCCAATTATAAGCATGGAATTGTGTCAAAGGATGATTTGGTCATTACCGGAGGCAATTACAACATTACCGCGGTAAAGGATGCATTAAACGGAAAGGATTGTGTGAAGATCAAGGATGGTACCTTTACCTTAAGCGCCGCGGAGGGAAATGGTATACAGTCCAAGAATGATGAGGACAGTACCAAGGGATATGTATATATTAACGGCGGAAATGTCACCATTACCAATTGCCAGGAGGGGATTGAAGGAACGGTAATCATGATTGCCGGAGGCGAGATTGCAATCACCTCGCAGGATGACGGATTGAATGCGGCAAGTGCCATTACCTCGGCAGAGGCGCAGGCAATACCTGATATGCAGACTGTGCCGGATACCCAGACAGCTCCGAATACTCAGACTGTGCCGGACACCCAGGGTGCGGATAAGCTATCCGCAGATACTGATACAACTGTGCCTGCAGATATTACATCAGGCGCAACTGTGGAGGATGCAGCAAACGGATCTGCAGGTGCTGCAGCTGATGAAAATGCTGCAGGACGGAGACCGGGAAGCGGGATGCCTGCAGGCGGAGCACCGGACGGTAATATGGGCAGAGGCGGCTTTGGCGGCGACATGGGGAATAATACAGATTGCTATATAGAGATATCCGGCGGTACGATTACAATCAATGCGGAAGGGGACGGAATTGATTCCAATGGTTCTCTTAAGATTACCGGCGGAATGCTTTACATTAACGGACCTACCATGAGCGGAAATGGCAGTCTGGATTATAACGGTACGGGAGAGATTACCGGAGGTACGGTTATGGTTGCGGGAAGTGCGGGTATGGCAATGGGTTTCTCCGACACCTCAACCCAGTATTCCTTATTATATAATCTGTCAGCAGCTGTGGAAGCGAATCAGGTGGTTACCCTGACGGATCCCGATGGAAATAAGATGGTATCCTTTGTACCGACGAAAAACTATCAGTCTGTTGTGATCAGTTCGCCTGAATTGAAGCAGGGTGTGACTTATCATTTGACCTGCGGAGATCAAAGCTATGAGGTTACCCTGTCTTCAATCTCCACCAGTGCCGGTGAACAAGGAGCCGGAGGCTTTGGCCAGCGCGGAATGGGAGGACAGGGCAGTCCGGACAGAACGAACTGGGGCGAAAATTCGAACAGCAGTTCTTCCGGCAACTGAAACTACTTTTAGAAATTGAATTGGATCAATAAAGGAGCTGTCGACATTGATGTGACCCCAAAAAGTTAGACCAAAATGATAGGTACCCCCTTTACTGGTTTTGTCCGGTAAAGGGGTACCTATCAAAATCTAACGAATGGGAGCGGTTCACATTCGTTATGTTGATGGCTTTTTTAGATCAGTCATGTTATAATACAGATAAACATTTGTCGGATCATGTAAGAGCAGAAAATTTATATTAGGTATGGGAGATAACTATGCAAGCAGGAGATAAAATATCATTCTGCAGTTACGATGGGCGAGTGCTTGACGCTTTGCGCTTTGACGATAACATAAAAAATATAGTTTCAAATATGACACGTTGTTGTCTGATTTGTCATGCTATTATAATGAAAAATTGGGTAGGAGGAGTTAAAAATGAGCAGGTATGAAGAAGGAATTAAATTAATCGAGGAAAGGTGCGGAAACGGAAAAGATAATATCATTTCTCTCTCAACCATCGCGATGGAACCGAACGCTGACGGAAATCCCCGTCCCTATGTACGTGATGTGGACGCCTATTATGAAGACGGTGTGTTTTATGTTACTACTTGGGCGAGCTCAACTAAAATGCAGCAGATAGCTCAAAATAAAGAGGTTGCATTTACGGTTTGCTTCGAATGGTTTTCCGGAAATGGAATTGGCGAAAACCTCGGATGGGTTTTAGACCCGAAAAACGCTGAGCTAAGGACGAAACTTCGTGAAGCATTTGCCAAATGGTACGACCTCGCAAACAATGAACAGAATGAAAACTGCATTATTCTGGCAATCCGCATCACAAGAGGCACGGTAATGAAGGACCACGGTGCTGTACGCTATAATATGGACTTTGTGAATAAGGCAGAGACTGAAGAAGGAAAAATCAGGTAAGACATTTTTTATTTACGAATACAATAAAAGGATAACTTTCTCTGGCAATAGAGTGTGCTATAATAGGGATACAATTATTAAGGAAGGTGTTCCTATGGATAAGTTTATTCGTATTCTTCAAAAGTACAAGCTTCTGACAGTGGTAGTATTGATTGCCGGTATGGCCATCATAGCTGCTTTGAACGCTGATACTATCTCAGCACCAACGATCACAGCGCCTGCAGTCACTACGACAATTGCACCGGTTATAACCGCAACAGCTGTCCCGGCGGCAGCTGCAACCGCAGTACCGATAATCGATCCGACACAGGCGGCAGAGGATAGCCGGTACGATTATGATTTATATTCTCTTGATTTTCTTGATGATATGAACGGATGGGTAATCCTGTGGAATTATAATGATCCGCTGGTACGGAATAAGACCAGTCTGCTTCATACTGCGGATGGCGGAGCACATTGGGAAACCTATGAGAATCAGGACTGTCTTTTACAGAAAGCAGCGTTTGCAGATCCTGAGGTTGGTTGGGCAATCGCATTAGAGGGGCATCCGGGCCTATCAGATGGCTCAATAGTAACCTATCAGATACTTCGGACGACGGACAGAGGTAAAAATTGGAGCCTTCAGTACTCATGCAGTGCAGAATACGGAATCAGCTGTGAGATTGCAGTTTATGATAAAGGAAGTGCTTGTGCGGTCATCGGCGGACAGGTCTATCGGACGGAAGATAGCGGAGAAAACTGGAACCTTGTGGAGCGTATGGCGGCGGGCTTTACTGCGGAGCATGTCTTCTTTGCCAATGAGACACAGGGCTGGATCAGCGGTGTTATAAAGACAGGTGGGAGTTCCAAGGTCGATACTGCAGCGGATTCATCCAATCATTATACAGTCTCTCTGTTTCATACGGCGGATGGAGGGAGGAGCTGGCAGCAGCAGTTCTCGGAGGATTGCAAAAATGAATGGAATGAGACGATCGGTATTTCCTTTGCAGATGCGAAGAACGGATGGTTTCTGACCTGCAATTACGGAACCTTTGACGGAGAATTATATCATACCAGGGATGGCGGTATACAATGGGACAGGATAAGCAAGCTAAGTGTTTGCAGACCTTATGCCCAGAAAGTTGAGGCTGTAACGCCTGAAGTTCTGTGGATACCCATGCATAACGGTGCCGGACCGATCGACGGTGGGCTGCTGCATTCTGAAGATGGCGGTAAGAATTTTAATATGCTTGGATCAGAAGCAGATATTGTGAATTCAAACGATGTGGATTTTGTTTCCGCTTCTTTAGGCTGGGCTGTCAGCAACGGCTATCCGGGAGAGGATAAATACCTGATCAGGACGGTAGACGGCGGGAAAACCTGGGAGAAGGTTTTGCTTATACCGTAAAATATACCATTATTATGAAATTTTTTGAAAAAAGTATTTATTGTTTACCTATCATCTGGTATAATCTATATCAATGATATATTATATATCAAAAAATACTGTAGATGTAGGTGAAGGAATGAATGAAAAGAGCAAATCCGCAGAGGAAAGAAAAGCAGGACGGGGGAGCGTTTCGGATGCACTGTATAAGAGGGTCCGGAATGAAATCCTGAAAATAATTATTGAAAGACAGATTGGTCCCAATGAATTGCTGCCCTCAGAGGGGGAAATCGCAGATCAGTGTGATGTAAGCAAAATGACAAGCAAGCTGGCCTTAAATTCCCTGGCGGAGGAACATATCATATACCGAATTCCCAGAAGGGGAAGCTTTCTGGCTGATGTGGATCTGAATAAAATCCGCAGTATGGTGGACGTTCAGAACAGTGTATCAGGCAGTTCCGCAATCAAAACAAACTATCTGGCTCTTATTATTCCCAAGCTTGATTCTTATTGCGGAAATATTGTAAGAGAGATATTAAAGACGGCGGCGGATTACAATTATCATGTGATTGTGAAGTATTCCGACGGAATCAGTGAAAAGGAAGAGCAGCTTCTGGCTGAGGTTGCAAAGGTACCGGAGATCAAGGGAGTCATTTTGTTTCCGGGAGATAACAACACCTGCGGTATTGAATTGCTGAATTATAAGGTACGCAATTATCCGATTGTGATTGTGGACAGAGTTTATAAGGAAATTGAGTTTGACAGTATCTGCCATGATCATTTTCAAGGTGCCAAGGATGCCGTAAGCTATTTGATTCAAAAGGGGCATTCCAGGATTGGATTTATCTCCAAGAGTATTTCCAATGTAACCAGCCGTGAAGAGCGATATCAGGGATATATGGCGGGGATGATGGAAGCCAACAAGCGCATTCGCAGCGAAAGCGTCCAGACCAGCGATAATATGGTATTTGTCGATGTTCTTAAGGATTATCTTGCGAACAATGAAAGCCTGACGGCAGTATTTTGTGCTGATGACTACATAGCGGTATATCTTTATTATGCAGCCATGGAGCTTGGCAGACGGATACCGCAGGATTTATCCATTATCGGTTTTACGGATAACGAAATCCTTAGTTATATTCCTTTGAAGATGACAACAGTGAAGCAGCCGGTGGAGGAACTGGGTGTTCTGGCGGTGGAAGTGCTGATGGATAAGATGGCCGACAGTAATACTCCTCCCAGAACCATCAGAATTAAAACCGAAATCGTGGAGCGTAACAGTGTTGCAGAAGTTATAAATTCATAAAGTCTCTTGTTTGCAGCAATGTTCTGATATATATTCTGATATACTATAATAGAAGGGGTCCTTTTGGGGCCCTTTTTTATTGCGCTTCCACCGGGAAAAGGGAAGACTTTCATGCGCGTCTCAAGACTATTCATCAATTTGATGGTTTCCGAGCCGATTACGTTTTGTTCGTTGTGACTTTTCCATAAAAAAACAAGCAATATATATTGACAAATTAACTGATATAGAATATTATAATATATATCAGTTAATATACATAATATATCAACAGATATATATTATTACATAACGCATTCGCATGCAAGGAGAACTAATATGCCGTATCCTATAAAAGAGATCAAGCAGGATCTGATAAACACACTGGGCGCGATTGAGAAAGCAGTCTACAGAAAGGTACACCCTTTAAAGATAACCATATGGAAGACCAAAGAGCCGGTTCCTTTTGAAGAGCGGTGCAGCGGCGAAAGAAAGAGTCTCGAAATCGGAGACAGCTGGGGAGAGATCTGGGATTGTGCCTGGTTTCATTTTGAAGGGGAGATACCCCGGGAGGTTAACGGTAAAAAGATTGTTTTATTGATAGATATCAGCGGTGAAGCTTGTTTGTTTGATGCGAAAGGCTGTCCTGTCCAGGGGTTGACGAATGTCAGCTCGGAATTTGACTTAAGCCTTGGAAAGCCCGGCAAAAGAGTCGTAGAGCTTACGAATTCTGCGCAAGGCGGCGAGATCATCGATCTTTGGGCAGACGCAGGGTGTAATGATCTTTTCGGCAAATATAAAGATCATGGACGTTTGCTGGAAGCGCATATTGCCGTATGCGGGGAACAGATGCGTCAGTTGTATTATGATTTTGAAGTTTTACTTGATTTATTTCATAATTTGCCTGAAAACAGTGCAAGATTACATAGTATCATGCATTCTCTGAACGATGCGTCTCTGGTTTTGAATGAATACTCAGAGGAAGAAGCGAGACTCGCACGTGAGATATTATCTGTTGAGCTGGAGAAAAAAGGAGGGGACGCATCCTTATCCATCAGCGCAATCGGACATGCGCATATTGACCTGGCGTGGCTGTGGCCCCTTCGGGAGACCAGGAGAAAGGCGGCAAGGACATTTTCCACCGCACTGAGGATGCTGGAGAGGTACCCGGATTATGTATTCGGCGCCAGTCAGCCGCAATTATACCAGTGGGTGAAAGAGGATTATCCGGAGCTATATGAGAAGATAAAGCAAAGGGCCAAGGAAGGACGCTGGGAACTCCAGGGCGCCATGTGGGTAGAATCGGATACCAATGTGCCCGGCGGGGAAGCATTGGTCAGACAGCTTCTCTATGGAATAAGATTTTTTAAGCAGGAATTTGACCGTGAGATGCGTGTACTTTGGCTTCCGGATGTGTTTGGGTATTCGGGTGCATTGCCGCAGCTGCTGAAGAAATCCGGAGTGGATTACTTTATGACCATCAAGCTGTCCTGGAACATCTATAATAAATTTCCGCACCATACCTTCTTATGGGCAGGGATTGACGGAAGTGAGGTTCTGGCCCACATGCCGCCGGAGGGGACCTATAATTCCGCCGCATCACCAACCTCCATTCACAAGGCGGAGGATGAATATTTAGACAAAGGGATTGCGGACGAATGTCTGATGCTCTTTGGCATCGGTGACGGTGGAGGAGGACCGGGAGAAGAGCATCTGGAACGGCTTAAGAGGGAGCATAACCTGGCAGGGCTTATTCCGGTAAAGCAGGAGCCCGGCATTGAATTCTTCGACAGATTGTCCCGGAAAAGGCAGAATTTAAAGAAATGGCAGGGGGAGCTCTATCTGGAGAAGCATCAGGGAACCTATACCTCCCAGGCCAGAAACAAGCGTTATAACAGAAAGCTGGAAATCAAGCTTCGGGAGCTGGAGCTTCTGTCGGTGATGACACAGCTTTTGAAAGATTATACCTACCCTGCTGGTAAGCTGGAAGCATTGTGGAAGGAATTGCTGTTATACCAGTTCCATGACATATTGCCCGGCTCCTCCATCCACCGGGTATATGAAGAATCCCTAAGCCGGTATGCACAGATGGAGGAAGAAATCGACGCAATGCTGGAGGAGGCATACATAACACTTGATTTATGTGCTCCCTTTCTGTTCAATCCCTTATCCTGGAGAAGAAAAGAATGGGTTTGGTTTGAAGAAGGTTGGATTCAAATTGATGCCGGACCTATGGGATATACTCTGGTGGATAAAGAAATGTGCAGGCATTATGAGACAGGCAGCCAGTATCCTAAGGCAGCGCAAAGCAGTCTGGAGAATGATATCCTTCTGGTAAGCTTTCATCAGGATGGTTCCATCCGGTCTATCTATGATAAGGAACAAAAGCGTGAGATTCTGGATCCCGGGCAGGCGGGGAATAAGCTGACAGTTTATCATGATTTAGGCGATGCCTGGGATTTCTCCATTCAATACCAGCAAAGACCGTCCGCATCCTGTGAGTTGATTTCTTCTGAAAGCTCCGTAGATGGCCCCAGGGGACAGCTGCTCCAGAGCTACCGGTATGGCAGCTCACGGATCGAGCAGAAGATTATTCTGACACAGGGCAGCCGCAGGCTGGATTTTGTGACCAGGGTCGACTGGCAGGAAAGCCAGAAGATGCTGCGAACCTCCTTCCCGCTGCAGTTAAAAGCTCTGGAAGCCGCCTGTGATATTCAGTTCGGCTCCGTGAAGCGTCCGACCCACGGCAATACCGGCTTTGATATGGCCAGATATGAAATATGTGCCCACAAGTGGGTGGATTTATCAGAAGCCGATTATGGAGTTGCACTCCTAAATGACAGTAAATACGGTTATCGTGTGAATGAAAATACGCTGGATTTAAATTTACTGAGAAGTCCTAAATATCCTGATGAGGCTGCCGACCAGGGCATACATGAATTTACCTACAGTTTGTATCCTCATGCAGGCAATGAAGTTACAGGAAGAGTGAACCAGGCAGCATATGAACTGAATATGCCGCTGAAGCTGCAATCCCGGAAGATGGGTCATACCGCAGCCTCCGCTACGGACTTTAGCTTCATCCGGGCCGGCAGCGAGCACATCGTTGTGGAAAGCATTAAGAAGGCGGAAGACAGCAGTCATATCATCGTTCGCTTGTATGAATGCCATGGTACGACAGCAGCAGCTGAGATTACATTGGGCCTGCCGCCCAAGGAGCTTTGGCTGGCGGACCTGATGGAACAGGAACAGATTCCTCTTGAGTTGTGTGGAAACGGAGTAAGTCTTATGTTTAAGCCCTTCGAGATCCACACCTTAAAAATACTATTTTAATTGCGGTATCAACCGTCAGGATATCGCAAGCTGAACTGCGGTAAAAGGTATTAGGGTTGAAAGGAGGGGGAGGAGAAAAAGTGGAGAAGGAGGAATAAACCAAATTTATTTTAAGTGGCGGAAAAAAACAAGAAAAGGAGACAATGAGTTATGAAAAAATGGATTGCAACTGTATTAGCCTGCATTATGGCTCTTACACTGACTGCGTGTGGGGCGCAGAAAGCTGATACAAAGGATGGCAGCAATAACCAAAGTAATACGGCGGAAAGCAACACGAAGGATGGGGCAAAAGAGCCAACCGAGGGTGCACAGACATCCACCGAGAAGATTCATCTGATCGCTCCGAAAACCGGTTTTACCGAGGAGCAAATCCAGCTTGAGAAGGATAACGCAGCAAAAAACGGTACGGATCTGCCGCCGGCGGCTCAGTTCTATATCGGAGTTACAGATAAAATCGCCCAGGAGTATCCCAACTATGAGATGGAATATGTTGATTGGGGATGGGCTGAGACCTTGGATCAGAAACAGCGCGCCCTGATCCTCTCAGGAACCGCGCCCAGCCTTGTGGCAGGTGAGACCTTTATGCCGGTTTATGCATCCTCCGGCATGCTTGAGCCTCTGCCCCAGGATATTGTAGATAAGGTAAATCCGTCCTTCCTCTTATATGATAAAGAGGGAAGACCGGTATCCGTAGCTTACAAGTCCTCCGTATTCCTGTTGTTCTATAATAAGACCTTAATGAAAAATGCCGGTCTTGATCCGGAAAACCCTCCGAAGACCTGGGAGGAATGGAAGCAGATGTCAGGCGCCATCACAGCAAGCGGTAACGGTAAGGTATTCGGCGGCGGCGTTCCCTCCTTCCCTCATGCGGGCGGATCTCTTCGTGCAACACCATTCTTTCGTCAGATGGGCGTGGACTTCGGCGGTGGAACAACCATTAATTTAACTGATCCCAAGCTCCAGGAGACGCTGCAGTTTATCAGAGAGATGAATGCCAACTTCCCTGCAGGTCTTGGAAATAACAGCGATGAAGGTCCTCTCTGGAGCGAATTCCAGGATAAGGACAAGGGAACCATCGGCTTTGCGGTAAACGGCTCCTGGCAGAAAGCAGCCTTGATTGAAAACGGATATGACTGGGGTGTAACTGCGCTTCCGTTACCTCAGGGCGGAGTAGAAGGTAACTGTATGGTAGGTGCGGTATATGTTGGCGTTCCTGTTACTGCCGAACACAAAGAGGATTGCTTTAACCTGATCCGTGTGCTTTTGGATGATGAGCTTCAGAAGTTCTGGTTAAAGGAAGGAACCCCTTCCGCTCTAAATAAGTACATTGACAGCGATGCGGAATATCCCGAAGATATCACCCTGAAGGCAGCTGCTCAGGCTTTAAAGGGCGGCACGGTAAGCGGACTGACCACCTTTGATAAAAATGATGCCCAGGTTTGGGAAATCATTAATACCAAGGTACTTGCCCGTACGACGATGACCAATGATCCGATTGACAGAATCTGCTCTGAGGCGCAGGCTGAGATAGAAAATTTATTGAAATAGCAGAAGAAAGGCATGGGGCTGCTGTAAAATAGCTTAATTCAATTAAGTTTAACAAAGCTATTATGCGACAACCCTGTGTTTTTATGGGAAAGGGAAATCTCAGGTCTGACCGAAACAAAATTAGTAAGAGCGAAATCTACAGATCAAATAGAATGATATGATGACAAATAAAATAAATAGGAAGGGGTGTTGAAATGGAAGCAGCCGGTAGACAGAGACGTATCCTGACCAGACAGCAAAGGCAGAGCCGCAGGGCGTATGCGATTATTGTACCGTTTTTTTCTTATATGGCAATTTGGAGCCTTTTACCGCTTGTAATCGGAATTTTCCTGGGCTTTACCAATTTTAACGCACTGAATGGTTTGCCGGAATGGGTCGGGTTGAAGAACTTTATAACATTTTTCTCTTCCAAGGATTATTTAATCCTGCTGGAGAGACAAATCTGGATGGGAGGGTTGTGCCTCCTTGCCAATACGGTGCTTTCCTTTTTGCTGGCCCTGGCATTAAATATTAAGAATCCTTTACGGGGTTTTTTCCGTACCTCCGTATATGTACCGAATGTAGCGGCAGTGACAGTAACCTCCGGTGTGTTCATTGCGCTGCTCAACCCCTTTAACGGCGGGTTGAACATGTTCTTTAAGTCGGTTGGTATGGAACCGGTTATCTGGAATTACAGTCAATTCTGGATGGTATTCTGGATCGTTGTGTTCTATGTATGGCGTACCATCGGACCAACCGCAGTCGTCTGGCTGGGCGGACTTCAATCCATTGACCCGGCGCTCTATGAAGCGGCAAAGGTTGACGGTGCAGGCAAGCTGCAGCAGATCCGCTATATAACAATTCCCGGACTTCGTTTCATCTCGGCTTATATCATACTGACCGGTCTGATCGGTGTCATGCAGATGTTTGATATTGTCATGCTGATCTCTCACGGCAATCCGTACGGAAAGACAGATGTTTTGATGTACCGGATCTACAGGGACGGCGTGGTCAGCTTCAATATGGGTATGGCAGGAGCCTCTTCGGCTGTACTGGGTATTGTAACAATCTTCATAGCACTCCTGTCCTTAAAAATCGTTTCGAAAGGAGATAATGAATGAAGAAGGCATTGATAAGAGTTGGAAAAATTATATGGGTAGCAGGAATGACAGTTCTTGTCCTATTCATGCTATATCCGTTTATTTACTCTATTTTGGGCGCATTGAACGAAAAAACCGAATTCACCAACATGGGAAAATTACTTCCGATTCCGACAACACCGGACTTCAGTAATTTCTCCTATGCATTTAGTAAATCGGGTATCCAGCCTCTGCTCAACACTGTTTACCGTACCGTATGGTATACCTTCTGGATTGTGACCATAGCGGTATTGCTTGGATATGTAATGGCCAGGTATGAATTTAAAGGAAAAAGGGTGTTTATTGTTTTCATTGTCTGCTCACAAGTAATTCCCAGCGTTATGACCTTGATTCCAACCTTTGTTATGATGTCCAAGATTCCCTTTGCAGGCGGTAACAATTGGATGGGGATGGGAGGCCATGGTCTGATCAATAACCCGCTGGCAATTTATCTTCCCATTGGCTGGAATGTATTGATCTGGGTATTCCTGTTCATGCAGTCCATGAAGTCGCTTCCCAAGGATTTTGAAGAAGCCGCCGAGATTGACGGCTGTAACTTCTGGTATAGCATGATCAAGATCATATTCCCCATGCAGAAGCCGATCATTGCGGTAATCGCAGCAAATACGGCACTGTCCACCTGGAACGACTGGCTGGGACCCTTTATGTATATTAACCGGATCAAGGATTCCACGCTGCCGGCTTATTTGGGTATGCTGGCAACCTCATTGATGGAAATGAGCGGGGACAGGGACTTCCCGAAGCTCTTCGGCCTGTCCTGTGTGTCGATTATCCCCCCGCTTCTGATCTTCCTCTTCTTCCAGAAATATATCATTCAGGGCTTTGCATCTGCCGGAATCAAAGGATGAAGCCTGTTGACTCCACAGAAAGGCATGACTGATTATGAAAGGAATTATTACGGATATTCAGAGATTCTCGGTTCATGACGGACCGGGAATACGGACAACGGTATTCTTAAAGGGCTGTTCTAACCGGTGCGCCTGGTGTCATAATCCGGAGACCTTTACCCGAATGCCGCAGCTGGAATTCTATCCGGAGCGCTGCATTGCCTGTGGGACTTGTGTTACCGTCTGTCCCAGGGGAGTCCATAGGATAGAGGATGGAAGGCATGCGGCTGATAAAAGCAGCTGCAATCACTGCGGACTGTGTACAGAGGTCTGTTATACAGGGGCCCTGGTCATGACCGGCAGAGAGGTTACCGCGGAGGAAGTCCTGGAGCAGCTGCGGATGGATGAACCCTATTATAAGCGTTCCGGCGGCGGAATTACCCTGTCCGGCGGAGAGCCGGTACTGCAATATGAATTTGCAGGAGAAATATTAAAGAAATGTAAGATAGCCGGAATACATACTGCCCTTCAGACGGCAGGAAATTATGATTTTGAACACCTGGAGGCACTTTTACCCGATCTGGACCTTGTCATGTATGATATAAAGGCTTTCTCGGAAGAGATCTATCAGAAATTGATTCTGGGGAACCGCAGGCGGATCCTGGATAATCTGAAAGCCCTCGATACCAGGGGCATTCCCATTATCGTACGGACACCGGTGGTCGGATCGGTGAATGACACCGAGCAGGAGATTGCACAGATTGCAGGTTACCTGTCGGAGCTATCCCATCTGGTGTATTATATGCTGCTTCCTTACCATGGGCTGGGGAAGGCAAAGTATGACGCGCTTGGCCTGGAATATGACCATCCTTTTTACACGCCGGAAAAAGAGCGGATACAGCAGCTGGAGAGAGCCGCTGCCAGACATATTAATGTATTTAACCTGGAGACCGGATATATCCATGCTTAATACGGAAGGCAGTGTGAATTATTGAAAAGCATAATTCATACTTGAAAGCTTGTGTCTGTGCCGGCTTTGGCCTAAACAGGTTCAAGCCGGTATGTTTTCATAGGGAATTTATATTAATCACAATTGACAGATTATTAAAAATGGAGGCTTGTATCAATGTTTGTTCCATCCTATAACGAAAGAATTGAATCCATACGAAAGACAAAGCTGGAATTCAATCAGGAAAAAATAAACCGTAACGGTACCTATGACAATGACGACCATGGCTGGATTCCTTTCCCTTCTCCCATCCTCTATGAAAAAGTACTGGAGAAGGAGAGCGGGCTTTGTACCGGAATGGAAGCTGTCAGCAAAACCTTTGCCAATTATCTGGATGCACATCCGGTATACATACACCCCATGAGTGCCTTTGCAGGCGCATGGGCAGGCGCTGTCGATGTGAACGGCCCCTGGCGTCCCGGGCACTGCCTGGATGAGGTTGAAGAGGAATGCCGGAAATACAATATACAGATGCGCGGAATTTATGCCATGAACCATGTGGGCGGAGACTTAACAATAGGTCTTGACCTGGGATGGGGCGGACTGTTAAATAAAATAAGGTATTACAGGGAATTCAACAAGCCGGAATCGTCGGAATTCTACGATGGGGAAGAAAGGGTGATCCTCGCAACCCAGAACTGGATCCGCAGGCATGCGGACTATGCCAGAGCGCAAGCCGCTGCCCAGAGGGATCCCTTCCTCAGCCAGAACCTGCTGGAGATTGCTGAAATGAATGAATGGCTTATCGATAACCCACCCCGGACCCTTAGAGAAGCGATGCAGTTTCTAACCTGGTTTCAGAGCATTGACCGTATGTATTATACCAATGGCTCCCTGGGTCAGCTGGATGAGCTGCTGAGAACCTATTATGAGGCTGACCGTACCGCAGGGCGGATCACGGATGACGATGAGGTGGTATGGTATACGGCCTGCCTGCTGTTTAATGATACTCATTACTCCCAGATCGGCGGTGAAAATCCTGCGGACGGGCACGATATTGCCAGCAGGATGTCGTTTCTTATCCTGGAGGGTATGCACCGGCTGAATATTCCGTCTAATATTGCATTCCGGGTGCATGACCGGCTGAATGAAGCGCTGATGGATAAATGCGTGGAATATCTCTTCGCAGATGGAACCGGTGTCTGCTATTCCTGTTCGGGCGGATTAAATAAAGGCTTTATGAAGAACGGTTACCCGGAAGCCCTAGCCAGGATGCGTGCCAAGGTAGGCTGCAACTGGACGGCGCTGCCAGGTATCGAATATTGCCTTCAGGATGTAACCCGGATCTGTCTGGCTAAGCCGCTGCTTCTGGCCCTTGATGACATGATGGCATCGGGGGAGGAGAGATCCGTAGAGAAGCTGTGGGAACGGTATACCCGTCATCTCCAAAGCTGCTGCGAGATTATCAAGGATGGCCTGGACTGGCATTTGGAATACAAGCATTTGAATAAGCCGGAGATTGTTCTGAATCTATTTGCCCATGGTCCCATCGAGCGTGGTGTGGATATGTCCCATGGCGGAGTAGATCTGATTAATATGGCCTGCGATGCAACCGCCCTTGCGACCGCGGCAGATTCCTTGGCGGCAGTCGAGGAGTTTGTGGAAAGGCAGAAGAAGCTGTCCTGGGAAGAGCTTCACACTGTGCTTAAGAGTAATTTCTCAGAGGCGGAGGGAATCCGACTTATGCTGAAGAGCGCACCCCGGTATGGCGCAGGCAATACGAGAGCAGATGCCTGGGCAAAGAGAATCTCGGACCTGTATTCTGATCTCATGGGCGGAGAACCCACCAAAAAGGGACATCGGGTACTGCCGGGAATCTTCTCCCACGGCTCGGTATTCATGCATGGCAAGCACCTTCCTGCCACACCCAACGGACGTTATGACGGAGATCCTATCTCACACAGTGCTGATCCCGATCCGGGCTTCCTGCCGGGAGGCGGTACCGCACCCACGGCCAAGGCCAATGCTGTTGCAGCGGTAACCTGTGTCTCGGGTAATTCCACGCCGCTGCAGATCGATATTGACAGCAGACTTGCGCAGGAAATGGGAGGAAGAGACTTAATAAAGGCTTATATCAAGACCTTTAACGATATGGGCGGTACCTTGATGAACATCAATGTGGTATCCAAGGAAAAGATACTGGAAGCACATAAGGATCCTGACAAATACCCCGATCTTGTGGTACGGGTGACAGGCTATAGTGCCTTCTTCAAATCCTTGTCGGCGGAATACCGCCAGCAGGTGGTAGACCGCTGGATTGCCCAGGGATAAACGCATGTATATCACGGAGGATAAGGAATACGAATTATTTGATGAGTTATCTTAACCGCCGGAATTTGAACGGAAACAGGAAGGGGAAACCTTCTCAACCTGCTTAAAATAGGTTGAAAAATAGTGTTCATCTGCGAAATTCAGCTTTGCCGCGATCTCCTTCACGGGAAGAGTTGTCTGGGTCAGGAGTTTTTTGGCGTATTGCAGCTTAATATCAAGCAGATAGGCGTATGGTGTCATGCCATACGCTTTTTTAAATTGTCGTATGACCTGTGCTTTTGACTTGAATATATAACTGCACAAATCCTCCAAATTTACGGCATCCAGGATATGCTGCTCAAGATATCTTTTGATCTTTAATGCATCCTCCGGCTTCTGCTTGTGCATGGAAAGAGAATTGAAATAGGTAGCTGATATTATTCTGTGAAGCAGAAGAGCACAATTTTGCTGAATTTCCTGGGGAGGTCTGCCTGAGGACAGCTCCTGGTGAAAGGCATGAAAACAGTCCATGATCTGATTGTCTGCGGGATACACAACCTGTTCCAGGGGATATACCTGCAAAAGGTGTTCTACCAGTGTGCCCTTTAGATTCATCCATATTTTTGTCCAGGGATTTTCCCTGGAAGAAAAATACCGGTGCTGCGCGCCTTTATGAAGAAGATACATTTCTCCGGCGGAGGCGGTGTAGCTGTGTCCGTTGTGGATAATGGTTCCGGTACCCTTTAGTACATATTCCAATACATATGAATCGGACTTTTGTCTGGTGATGTTGTAGTTTCCGTCGCAGTAGGATTTACCGGCAAGATCAATCCATAGGACATCGGTGCAGTTCTCGGAAGGACAATAAATAAATTCTTCTCTCATGATCATATTCCTCACGTTATTGCATATAAAATAGATTTATTCTTTGATTTTATAATAATATAATATACCTAAGAAGCAGATTAGTCCATAGCTAAGTGTGAAAGAGATTTTGAAAATACCAAGAATCTCAAAGTGTAAAGAAAGCTTTACGCTTTAGGAAGAACTCCAAGATGAAATCCAGTGGAATTTCATCTTGAACTTCTTCCTTCAACTTCTCACATTTGCGCCCGGTAAGGCCGGGCATGTTTCGAAATGTGACGGAAATAACATCCCTAGTGTAAGAAGCATGCTTATGAAATCCTGATCTGCTATATGATAATAGTGTAAATTATAATATTCAAATTGAAGGAGAAGGAAGACAATGAAGCTCAGAGCACCTGCAACACCTCTTATCACAATTGATCCATATTTTAGTATCTGGTCTGCGAACGACAGATTGAATGACGGGGAGACCGTTCATTGGACCGGAAAGCCCAATGCCATTACCGGTATTCTGCAGATTGGCGGAGAGGAATATCTTTTCCTGGGAAGTAAGGAAAATGCGGCAAAAATGGTTCAGACAAGCTGTGAAATCAACGCTTTATCAACGGTTTACACCTTTACCGCAGGACAGGTTGAATTAGTTCTTACCTTTACCTCACCTCTGCTGCTTGATGATCTGAAGGTTCTGTCCCGTCCGGTTTCCTATCTGAAGGCTGAAATTCGCGGGCTCGGTCATACCTCGCAACAGGCGAAGATCAGCATTCATGTGACAGATGATGTTTGTTTGGATACCCGTCAGGAGCACCCGACCATGGGTGAGATCCTCTCCCTGGATCAGGAAATTGCAGGTGCAAGGATGGGCAGCACACTTCAGCCGGTTTTAGGGAAGCTGGGGGATGATGTACGTATCAATTGGGGGTATGTTTACCTGACAGCAAAATACGGATCACCTGAAGTGCAGGTGCATAAGCAGGGGGAAGCTACCTGCCTGGAAGCAAGTGTATGGCTTGACACAGCCGGTCAAAGTCATGCATTATTTACCTTTGCTTACGATGACATCTATTGCCTCCAATACTTCGGAGATAATCTTAAGGGCTACTGGACGAAGGAATCAGAGGATATTAAGAAGATTATCCTTAAATCCTATCAGGAATACGAGGAGATCGTAAGACGCTGCAACCGTTTCTCGGATGGCTTGTACCAGTCGGCTTTGACAAGCGGCGGTGAAAAATATGCGGAGCTCCTCATGCTGGCTTACCGCCAGGTGATCGCTGCCCATAAGCTTTGTGAGGATACCAGGGGGGAATTGCTGTTTATTTCTAAGGAATGCTTCAGCAATGCATGTGCCGCAACCGTCGATGTAACCTATCCTTCCATACCGTTATTCCTATTATATAATCCTGAGCTGGTCAAGGGTATGCTGCGTCCGGTATTCAAATATGCGGCAACGGAGGTATGGTATCACGACTTTGCTCCCCATGATGTGGGTACCTACCCGATCCTGAATGGACAGGTATACGGCGGAGGGACGAAAATCGATGACCAGATGCCTATTGAAGAATGCGGTAATATGCTTGTTACTGCAGCTGCGGCATGCCTGGCCTCCGGTGATTTTTCCTTTGCGGCAGCATACTTGCCGACCTTGAAGCAATGGACCGAATATCTTGCAGGTCATGGCACAGATCCTGAGAATCAGCTCTGTACGGATGATTTTGCAGGACACCTTGCCCATAACTGTAATCTGGCTGCGAAAGCAATCATGGGTATTGCAAGCTTTGGAATTATCCTTAAGAAGCTAGGGAACGGCGAGGAGGGTGCAGGCTATCTTCAGACTGCGGCGGATATGGCGAAGAGCTGGACCAAACGGGCTTCTAACGAGGATGGCACCTTCAAGTTAACCTTTGATCAGCCGGATACCTTCAGCATGAAATATAATCTGATCTGGGACAGGATATTCGGTACGGATTTCTTTGCCGGGGACATTCTGGCAGCAGAGCTGAAGAGCTATCTCAGCCATACGAACGAATATGGTATGCCGCTGGATAACAGAGCAGCCTATACCAAATCCGACTGGCTTGTCTGGAGCGCCTCAATGATGAAGGAGAAAGA
This sequence comes from Bacillota bacterium, assembly GCA_023409535.1. GTDB lineage: Bacteria > Bacillota > Clostridia > Lachnospirales > Lachnospiraceae > Mobilitalea. The sequence goes on along the minus strand of JAEYGZ010000021.1, from coordinate 33,369 downwards.
GGAATTTGAGCGGATGGTTGACCCTTTGTGGAAGGCTTACCATGAATCAGAATCAAGAGTGCCTATGACTGACTGGTATGATACAGTAACCGCAAAGCAGATCGGCTTCCAGCACCGGAGCGTTCAGGGCGGATTATTCATAAAGCTCTTAATTGACAGGGGTATCAAAAACTAATATGGATTGTCAGCAATAGGAAGGTTAACACATATGGAGGATAAGTACTATGATATTGCATTGCGACAGCAAATATATCATTCTGCCGGTCAATCACAAAGCGGAGAAGAGATGCTTGAAATTTTATGAGAACGGCAAGCTTATCTGCGATCTTCAGATCGAGCTGGATTTTATTCATCCTGATACCGAGTTTTATCTTAATATCCAGCGGTTTGCTGGAAAAGAGCTGACCCTTGCGGCAGAGCCTGAGTTAACATTGGAGATAAAGAAGTCGGATTCAAAGTACCCGGTAGAAGAGAGCTATACAGGCATATTCCGCCCTGAATTTCACTTTTCTGCGCAAAGAGGCTGGCTGAATGACCCGAATGGGCTTGTATATTACAGAGGGGTATATCATATGTTCTATCAGCACAACCCGGTTGGCTGCAAATGGGGTAACATGCATTGGGGCCATGCAGCCAGCAGGGATCTGGTCCATTGGGAAGAGAGGGAACCTGCACTGTACCCGGATGAAATGGGGACGATGTTCTCCGGAAGTGCCATCGTTGATAACGCAAATGTGACCGGCTTAAAGCAAAATGAGAATGATGTGATCCTGCTCTATTATACCGCCGCCGGTAATACGGATGCGGAGCTGTCACGGTCACAGTCCTTTACCCAGTGTCTTGCCTACAGTACTGACGGAGGAAGCAGCTTTCAAAAGTACCCGGGCAATCCTATCATCCCCCACCTTGAAGAGGAGAACCGTGACCCTAAGGTAATCTATGATTCCGAACATGATATCTATGTTATGCTCCTTTATCTGAGCGGCAGCAGGTATCTGCTGCTTACATCGCATAATCTTCTGGACTGGAAACAGATGCATGAAATCCGGCTTGCAGGGGACGCGGAGTGTCCTGATTTCTATCCTCTTCCTGTAGACGGTAATCAGGGTAATATCAAATGGATATTGTCCGGAGCATCCGACCGGTATCTCATCGGGAGCTTTGACGGTAAGAGATTTCATCCGGAAACTGAAGAGAAAAAGCTGCAATACAGCAGAGACAGCTATGCTGCTCAGACCTGGTCCGACATTCCCGCAGAGGATGGAAGAAGGCTCAGAATTGGGTGGAACAGAGGTGAACTGCCAACAATACCGTTTCATATGTCAATGAATTTTCCCTGCGAGATGAAGCTGCAGACCTTCTCGGGTAAAGCCTGCCTGTGTGCTTATCCGGTCAGAGAAATTGAAAACATATATGGTGAGGGTTATTATGATGCAAAGGTCAAAGTCACTCGTTCGCAAGGATACAGCATGCTGCTGACCGGCAAGCTTTATGATATTAAACTTGAGCTATCCGGTGCTTCCAAGGGCAGATTTGGTATCTCTCTGTTCGGGCTTGAGCTTCATGGGGATCTGAGGAATAATGAGCTCATTTGCCTTGATGATACGGCACCATTGGAGTGCTTTGATCAAAGTGTCGAAATCCGGATGCTTATGGATGTGAATAATCTTGAGATATTCCTGAATAAAGGAAAGGCCTTTCTGTCAGTAGGGCATATACCGGATTATTCCAATAATAAGTTTATGATTGAGGCCTATGAGGACGAGATTGTAATTGAGAAAATTAAGATCGTTGCGCTGAAAAGTATATGGAACCGGTAAAGAATAGCTTGCACGAAATAATTAATTGTGTTACTATACTAATGTAAATATTTACCAATATAATACTATACATAAGAATCAGCAAATGCCGGCGCGCTCAGTGGTGGCATTGATTCTTGTCTGTCTATAGTAATGTTGATTGACAACTCCGAGTTGTGATGCGTAGATTTTTCATTCAGAAAGGAGGAATGCCAATGAAACAAAAAGTGTGGTTATTTCTTGCACTTTTAATGTATTTTGCAATTGCATTTCCTGCAGCGAAAGCATATAGTGCCGACAGATATGAATGTGAGAATATGACCTTAGGCGGCCAGTATGCCGGGCGGATCAGTTCCCCGTTTTCAGGAGCGGCGTTATATGCGAATAATGATTACTGCCAAACCGGTAATATTACTTGGAATAACACCCAGGTTACTGTCAGTGTCAGGGGAGCTTCCAATAATTCTAATACCGCTACCGTAGTTGTCAGAATGAATGGATATGAAATGGGCAGGGTTAGCTTTACCGGAACCACTCCAACAGTGAAATCCTTCACTTGTACCCCGCAATCGGGTAGCTATGCGCTTCAGCTTATCGTGACGAATGATACCGGAAGCTGGGATGCTTATGTGGATTATGCGGAGGTCAGCGGCGGCGGCAGCAATCCGACCCCGACTCCGACGCCAACTCCTACGCAGCCTCCGGCAAGCGGGAGCGTTTATCTGACCTTTGATGACGGCCCGAATAACGGAACCTCGCAGACACTGGTTAATAACTTAAAGAGCGCAGGCGTCAGCCATGCAACCTTCTTTGTATGGGGCAGCAGAATCAGCAGTAACCAGACGGGCTGGAATGCCTACTTAAATTCCGGCTTCAGCCTGCAGAACCATACCTGGACCCACTCCCATATGACCAGCTGGAGCTATCAGCAGGTTTATAATGATATTCAGCAATGCAACCAGGCGATCCAGAATGCCGGTAAACCAAAGCCTACAAGAATCCGGCTGCCTTATCTTGAGAGCAATTCCACGATCCAGCAGGCATGCTCGGCTCTTGGGCTGTCGATTGTCAGTCCGAATGTGGATACCCAGGACTGGAACGGTGCCAGCACACAGGCAATCATCAATGCCTGCAACAGTCTGCAAAGCGGAGGTAACTCTTTGATGCATGACGGATATCAAACCACCAATTCTGCGATAGCCACCATTGCCCAGAACCTGCGGAACCGAGGTCTTGGTTTCGCACAATATTAAATTCATAATTGTAATAACAGCCGCCTGTATCTATGCGGGCGGCCGTTATTTGTTCACCGGGCATGAGCAGATTTACGATAGATTTATCATTCTTCTGGAAGTTCACTGAAATAAGCAATTATATTATAGAGGATTCATTTACGGGGGGATATCATGAAGAAGATAAACCGGTCCAGATTGCTGACATCCTTGTTATTACTTATACCCATCCTTTTCATCGCGGCTTTTCTGTTTATTCCTGAGGCTTCCCCAGTGCCCTGGGTGCAGACCCAAGGTCCTTACGGCGGCTATATTCATTGCTTTGTAATCGAGGGTGACAATATTTTTGCCGGAACCGAAGGCGGAGGTGTTTTTCTTTCCGAAGACAAGGGGGTAAGCTGGAAAGCGGTAAATGAGGGATTAACAAGCAAAAATGTCTATTCGCTGGCATTCGGCGGAAGCACTGTTTTCGCAGGAACAAACGGCGGTATCTTTCTTTCGGCTGATAACGGGGATAGCTGGAAGCCGGCAGCTTCGGATTTAACGGATACCATCGTACTTTGCCTTGCCATACAAGGAGAGAATTTCTTCGCAGGAACCAGCAATGGTATATTTCGGTCCATAGACAATGGTGTTACCTGGAAGGCTGTCAATACAGGTCTGACCTCTTTGAATGTCAATTCTATTGTCACCGATGGAACAAATGTCTTCGTGGGAACCGAGGACGGTATTTCTTTGTCTGCTGATAACGGCGACCGGTGGAAGCCGGTTAATTCAGGTCTAGATATCGCTCAAATTAACGCTCTAGCCAGGAGCGGCAAAGTACTGTATGCCGGTACTTATGGAGGGGGTATATTTCGCTCCGAGGACAACGGCAAGAGCTGGGAGGAAATTAATTCAGGTCTGATAAACAAATATGTCTACTCCATTGCTGCAAGTGATGATTTTATCTATGCCGGAACAGAAGATGGCGTATATGTATCCGATAACAGCGGAGTAACCTGGAGGCGGGCCGTCTCAGGTATCACCAATACTTATGTCTATTCGCTGGCCGTTGATGATGCTGGTCTATATGTTGGAACCAATGGCGGCGGGATTTATTACTCTGCCGACCATGGTGGAAGCTTTCAGGCAATCAACACCGGAATGACCAATACGCATGTCGGTGCTTTTGCCAGAGACGGCAAAACTATTTATGCAGGAACCAGCGGGGCAGGTGTATTTCTTTCTGAGGATGACGGTGATACCTGGAGAGAGAGGAATTCAGGTTTGACAAATCCTTATGTATTCACCCTTGCCATCAAGGAGGATAAGATCTTTGCAGGAACAAACGGCGGGGGAGTATTTCTATCCTCCGATCGAGGTGCTAGCTGGAGAGAAGTTAATTCCGGCCTGTCCAATCAATATGTCTATTCACTGGCTGTCAAGGGTGCGGATATCTTTGCCGGAACCCTGGGCGGCGGCATCTTTCTCCTGGCGGATAACGATACAAGCTGGAGCCCTGTTAACTCCGGTCTGACAAATGCCTATGTCGGATCACTTGCCGCAGAGGGTGAAACCATCTTCGCCGGAACCTTTGGCGGCGGAGTATTTTTATCCGAGGATAACGGAACGAATTGGACGGCGGTGAATGCCGGTTTAACGAACAATCAGATATTCGCATTAACCAGGAGCGGTAAGAAGCTCTATGCAGCAACACCCGGTGACGGGGTATTTCTAACCAAAGATCATGGGGCAAGCTGGATCCAGGTTAATTCAGGGCTTAGCAATACGAATATTGATGCCCTTGCGGTTAACGGCAATGCCATCCTTGCCGGAACCTATGGCGGCGGAGTATTTGGCTCTACAAATGGCGGAAGCAGCTGGAGTGAGGATAATTCAGGGCTGGATGGGATCGATGTATATTCCTTTTGTATCAGCGGTAAGAAAACCTTAGTGGGAACGAATGGCAGGGGAGTATGGAAACGATAATCAGGTAAAAATATTATAAATAATTCGGTAAAGGTTAAAGTAAAACAGCACAAAGCTGTTCTATCGGACGGTAGAACTTTTGAATTTTATATTATGCAAAGATGGAATAATGATACAAACGAAAGGCATGAGGAGTTCCATGCCTTTCGTAAATCATACGTTGTTAAATTGTAATTAGTTGATTTAATCGATAGTTAAAAATCATCAGCTCATATTTTTTTCCTCAACATCAAGTCTCTCTATTTTAAATATCACAGGTCTTGTTCCATCATTACAGCAGGCAATCATCATTTTTTCATCCTTCGTCCATCCTTCCATAATTGAACCGCCTTGAAGTGCGGCATAAACATAGCGGCTTATGCAATCCCATGCTTCTGAGCAGAATTTGCCATCCATCATATGCCAGAAGTCATCACGCTCTTCGCTTCGTTCAAGTATAAATTCCTGTCCTACTTCAAATATACTGCATGGTCCGGATTTGGGATCAGCCAGATATTGTTCCTGTAAATCAGCAAAGCATTCTTTCTTGATAACTGTAATTCTACATCTGCGTTTCTTAACCATGGCACCTTCCCCTAATTGTTTGATTCAATTTACTTCATTTATAAATTCCTAATTTATCAAATGATACCACATATGAGTATAAAAATATAGCATTGGATATTTATCTTTATATACTTAATGCTATTTTTAATAATAAATATCATTTCGCAAATGCTGATCATCAATCAGGATCACGCATCCTTTCTCGCTGCTATTAGCACATAAAACAATGGAAAAATATTGTGATCTGGTTTAAAATATTTAGTAGTGTTTTGTATACTAAAAATAGCAATTAATTTATAGAAGTACGAAAGGAGAATTTTTATGGTTCAGGATAGCTCAACACGAAGTTGGAACCAACTCAGCACAGAATGGTGTGATATTGCACCGACGAATGACATGAGAATAAATTTTATCATGCCCTATATGCTTAAGCTGCTTGTAGAAGACTACTTTCATCCGTCAGAATACGAACAACCACTGCCCTCAGGAAAAGTGCCGGTCATTTGGAGGCATCGGACGATTGAGCTGATCGCCTTAAAAAGAGGCGAAGATGCAGAAATGGCAGCAATTGCCGGTATGCTCAAATCAGAGTTTGGCTTACAGTAGGATAGGGTACCACAAGTTTTAATCTTTGCCTTGGAAGTGCTAAGATAAGATTGGAGAATAGAATGCTTTATTTAAATAGTTTTACCTTCCCGAGTGGTGACATGGAATTTGATTTTTTCCGAAGTATCCAAAGAACCTGCTATGACTCGTTTTATCCGTTTCAGATACTATCCCGTCATGATCTTGACAGGCTCGATTTTGAACCGGTTACCATATTATATGGAGGCAATGGTTCGGGAAAGTCAACGGCACTCAATGTTATTGCGGAAAAGACGGGCATCTGCCGTGATACAATCTATAATAAATCTAATTTTTTTCCGGACTATGTCAAACTATGTCACGCAAATACGGAGGAGGACATTCCCCAAAGCAGCAGAATTATCACCAGTGATGATGTTTTTGACTATATGTTGAATATCCGTAATATGAACGAAGGAATTGACTTAAAACGGGAAAAGTTATTTGATGAATACCTGGATGTGAAATACTCCCAATTTCAAATGAGATCCTTTGCTGATTATGAACAGCTGAAAAAGGTCAATAAGGCCAGAAGTAAAACTCAGTCACGCTTTGTCAGAAGTGAATTAATTGATAATGTACGTGAATATTCCAATGGGGAAAGCGCATTTTTTTACTTCACAGAAAAAATCGGAGAAAATGGACTTTATTTGTTGGATGAGCCGGAAAACAGCCTTTCTCCAAAACGTCAAATGGAATTAATGAACTTCCTTGAGGAGTCGGTACGATTTTTTGGGTGTCAGTTTATTATATCAACCCATTCGCCGTTTTTGCTTGCCATGCGCTGGGCAAAAATTTATAATCTTGATGAGAATCCTGCCACCATAGAACGCTGGACAAATTTGGAAAATGTACGTGCCTATTATGACTTTTTTAAAAAACATGAGAATGAATTTCAATAATATAGATGTAATTAGAAACCAAATGCGAAGGATAATCCTTGCAATAGATAGAGCGGGTAAACCATCGAGCTATGCTGACTAATAGTAGTTAATTTATATTCCACAGAGAAAACCTCTGTGGATATTTTTTTATTGACATTAACGATATTCGATAATATACTGTAAATAGAATTAGCGATATTCGATAATGCGTGAAAGGAGGATTGGATGTGGCAAGAGAGAAGTTTCAAACATTGACCGAGCAGATGTTTTATATTCTGCTCTGCTTACGATCTGAATGCTACGGTATGGATATTATGGAAAAGGTCTGTACGATGACTGGCGGACGGGTTGCTGTCGGTCCTGGTACTCTCTACAATCTTCTGGAGAGTTTTGTGGCAGCAGGCATGATTCGTGAAACCAAGGTCGAGGGCCGCAGGCGCAGTTATTTGATCACCGATACGGGTATGCAGGTGCTTGAGGCGGAGTATCAGCGTCTGATGACATTGGCGGCAGACTATCGCCAATCTGTGATAGATATAGGAGGTATTTCTAATGAAAGCAACAAAGCGTAGATTGGAACAGTTTCTGTTCTATGACTACACAGGGATTAAAGCCCATCTGGAAAAAATGTCTGCGAAGGGCTGGCAGCTTCATAAAATCACCCGTTTTTACTGGGAGTACCGAAGAACAGAACCGCAGATGCTGACCTATACAGTTACCTATTTCTCCGAAGCTTCGGAATTTAATCCTTATCCGACAGAAAATCAGCAGACCTTCCATGAATACTGCAAGGATGCCGGATGGAAGCTTGTGGCTGAGTGGGCGCAGATGCAGATATTTTGCACAGAACGGGAAAACCCGATCCCGATTGAAACAGAGGAAGCGGTTAAACTAAAAGCAATTCACAGTGCCATGAAGAAAAACTTCCTTCCCGGCAGTGTGTTAATTCTGCTTTTGGCCCTGTTCCAGATGATTTTTCAGCTTCACACAATTATCAATGATCCGGTTGGCCAGCTGTCAAGCAATGCGGTTCTTTTCATGGTGGTGGCGTGGATTATCATTGCCGTTCAAATGCTGATCCCATTAATTGGATATGCTGGTTGGTACTTTAGGTCCAGAAAGGCTGTCAGTATGGGAGAAGGCTGTGTTGAACGCAGCAACGCCTATAGGAAAGTATACTGTTTCATGTGGCTTCTGCCAACGATTGCAATTGTTCTGGTTGTGTTTTCTATATTAGCGCAAAACTTTGGCTGGATTGGAATTTGGGGAATCGCAAATGCAACAGTTTTAATTATCCTGGTATTAATGATTAAGAATACCCTCAAGCGAATCAAGGCTTCCAGGGGAGTCAATCTGACTGTCACAACCATTTCCAGCGTAATTCTGTCCTTCGCTCTGACAGGTGCGATGGCCTGGGGTATTGTCTATGGAGTGAATGCCGGCTGGTTTGATAATCGTCAGCAGGTTGAGACTTATACTACCACCCTGCCGAACGGCAGCACGCATACCTGGGATATCTACCGCGATCCGCTGCCTTTGAGGGTTGAAGATTTACAGGAAGTAGATTATGAGCACTACTCCTATCAATGGACGGCGAGTGAGTCCTTTCTTCTGACACAGTATCTTGCAAGTCAAGACTCTTTCCCCGATGCTCAAGAGGCTCCCGTTTTGAGATATTCGATTGTCGAGGTTAAACTGCCCGTCTTGTTTGTTCTTTGCCTAAATAATTATTTGGACGAGTATAACTATGAACGGGATATTCCGAAAGAATTTAAAAGGTATTTTCGGAAGACGAATGACCCCGCATGGCAGGCTGACGCGGTTTATCAGTTATATCGTCAGGAGGAGGCAATGAGTGAATACGTCCTCTGTTGGGGCAGCCGGATTGTTCGCATCAATTTTGACCAGGTGCCAACGGCAGAACAAATAGCGGTTACGGTTGAAAAATTGAGCAAATAGATATGCAGGCAGTCAACGGTTAACTGCGTTTGCTGCTTACACCCATGGAGTATTATATAATAGGAGGTTGATGAAATGAAAAGAAAAGGAGTTCTCATAGCTGTTTGTATTTTGACTGTTATCGTGTTAGCTGGTTTCGTTTATATTTTTATAGGAACCAGGAATACAGAAAAGCTTATGTGGGCACATCTTGAGGATAAAGGCTATACTACAGAGGAAATCCGAAGTATTGAGGTTAATCATTCCTTTTTAAATATTATCTTATCGTATAATGAATGGACCATACAGGTTCGATATGCTGACGAACCGGATGCAACGTATATTTACACAGTTAAAAACAGGCAGATTAAGGCTTCGGGAGTTTCCGGAAGCGTTGACAAGGAAGACTTAAAACATATAGAGTGAGTCCCTGCTATGAGCATAATCCGAAGTCAAAATGCTAAAACCGTCTCATTGCAATAAAAGCAGAGAGTGCTATCATATATAGTGAAAGCGGGGTGTTCCATATGGCAAATGAACAAAATAAAGATTTCAATGCTATGCTGCAAAATAGTAAAGACATGCCGAAAATCCAAACCATAACGGATGAGGCGAGTATTAAAAAGTATGGTGGGAGCAGAATGTTTTTTGCGCCGCCTATTGAGTACGATAAAATCATGAAACAAGTTCCTGAAGGTAAGATTATCACAGTTGGAGCAATAAGAGAATTTTTTGCGAAAATCAATAATGCAAGCTTTACAGACCCTATTACAGCCGGAATATTTGTCTCTATCTCTGCATGGGCAAGCGAGCAGCGTGATAATGATAAGACGCCTTATTGGAGAACATTGAAAGCAAATGGAGAGCTTAACGAAAAGTATCCAGGAGGTGTTTTGGCTCAGAAGATAAAGTTAGAGGAAGAGGGACATAAGGTTATTCAGCGTGGCAGAACAAATTTCCGCTGCTATGTGAAAAATTATCAATCCGTGATGTACGAGCTTTAAGCGAGGTTAATGAGTATAATTGGGATAGGTCAAACTCCAGTTGTGCACCCAGGGAAGGGCAATTAACCGAACAGGTGGAAATCCTGCCTGATTAAAGTCTGGCCATATCCTAAAAACGACATTTGCTTTACTAACAAATGTCGTTTTTTATAATGAAGAACTTCCTGTTATTATGGTGTAAAGCTTAAGTGTAGAATTATATTTAATGCGGCAATATATGAATAGTAAGAATAAACGGTGTAACAATCATATAATATATTTAATTTCAACTTCCCTGTTTTTAAATATATCTGTTATTTCACTCTGAAACAGGGTTTTTATCTCCTCCAGAGACTCTTTCGGGTAAACATATTTTCCGTAACCGAATTGACCAAACTTATAGCTTCGTTCTTCCTCCTGCATTGGAAGCTGATTCTCAGGATATAGTTCAGAGATTACCTGCTTTGCTTTGGGAGTGTACCGGTGAGAGATGATCTCAAAGGTTAAAGGGTGGGCAAGCTGCTCCGGAAGCTTATCATTTAATTGAAGCAGCAGATTTTTATAATCTTCTTTCCAATTCTCATAAAGAAAAACAGGAGCGATTATGAAACCGGTGGGATAACCGGCTGCAATTACTTTTCTTGCAGCTTCAATTCTTTTTTCCGGAGAGGGTGTACGTCTTTCATAATCCTGAATTACCTTATTTGTATTAAGGGTAAAGCGAATCTCGGTATGCCCCTGATGATCCAAGTCTAAAAGGGTATCCACATCAGTGAATTTTGTAACAAATCGAAAGCGGCCGCTGGGCGATTTACTAAAATGTTCAATGGCTATTTTTAATAAACTGGAATAAGGCTCTACCGGTACCGGGTCCGAGGTAGCAGAGCCTTCAAAGATGGTTATCTCAGGAAGCCTTTCCTGAATGTAATTATCTGCCTGATTTAAGATATCATCTACATTTACATTGACTCTCATATAGGGCTTATCCCCCAGGTTGGTATTCAGATAGCAGTACTGGCATTGACCGATACAGCCGGATAGCAGCGGGAGCTGGTAATGAGCCGAGGGTTTGCAGGACTGAAATTTTAATCCGGTCTTTATTCCCACCACTAAGGTGTTTTTGCCCTCCTGATGAAAATCCTTCGGAGTATTACCGGGGATAGTATCTTTTATTTTATTATTATTTAATTCAATTATTTCGATGTCATTCCGGGTTCGGAAGCTTTGATAAATATGGGAACCAATGGGGTAGTTTTGCGCATTTTTTTCAAATATAATTCTTTTGGGTATAAACATATGCTCGCCTCTTTTTCATAAATCTTCTTAAGCCATCGATTTATTATTCGTAACGTCTTTGGATGGTATTCATCATTTCACCTCTCCGGATAGGTTATAAATGTAAAATATGGCAAAAAATAAAATTTTATTGAAAGGTTGTTGAACAAAATAATTATTATGTAACAGCGTTGTGGTTGCCAAACTTTAAAATAAACAGGGGAAAATCAGAAAAAATAAAAAAGACTCTTTACAAATTTCGGATAATATGATATTTTTAAATCGTAAGTAGTAAGTGATATGTAATAAGTAATATATGATTAAGAATTAAGAGGCAGTAAGATTACAAATAAGCATATTTATTACAGGAGGATGCATAGATATGGAGGATTTAACATTAGCTCAGGGTTTTGCAATTATATCCCTCAATTCGTTGGATAGTCTGCATATGTCAACGGCAAAAAAGATGGCGCTTCGCTGTATCTCGGCAGCTGCCATATTGGAGCTTTATTTGGAGGGACGTTTTACAGAGAAGGAAGAGCAGCTAATTCTTAACAGAGAGGTATTTGGACAGACGGATCTGCTTCTTTATCAGGAAGAGGTATTGAAGCATCTATTTAAGAAGAAGGACAGCCTGGAGGGGACCTTTGCCTGGTGGCTTACGAAAGCTTCGGCGCTTCCCAGCAGAAGCTTAAAAAAAGTAGAGCAGGCAATAACAAGTTCTTTAAAAGGAATTCATCTATTGGAGGAAATTCCGAATCTTTTAGGGTGTGATTTATTGTATGTAACAGCGGATATCACCATGAGGGAATATAGAAGCAATAGTTTGGAATACAGCCGGCAAACGGAGGGAATCAGAAGTGAAATTTTAGAAGGGGGTAAGCTTACGGACGAAGACATTGCGAAGCTTTGGCTTCTTCGGGAAAGTGCTTGCCTAAACGATATATTTTCAAAAAAAGAATTGGATGACGTTCTGCTCCGTTTTAATGAACAATATCAAAGCAACGGGCTGGCTAAGAAGCTGTTTGAGATTAGTATCCATCATATGGCGGAGATTGCCGCAAAGAATTTTCTGTCCTTTAAAAAACAGATCATGAGTACGCCTGTCGGTACGGGTTTGAATTTTGACTTTCCGTTAATTGAACGTTCCCAATCGGTGTTTATTGATACGGAAGCCATGTTTTCCAGCCCTGAGAAGCGTCTGGAGGACGTGCTGAAGCGCCTGAAGAATTACGGTCATGAAGTTACCGTGCTCCGTGCGGGAGTGGTACCTTTGTTGAAGATAGATAACGTCTTATATGAAGCAGTTGCCGATGCAATTATGGGAAAGATTCCGATTCATGGCATGCGTCTTCGCCGCTATCAGATATAAAGGGAGGGCGTAGAGATGTCAAGACAGCGCTCCCTTGAGAAGATAGCAGCGTCCGAATATGTTTCCATCGGAGAATTGGTCCGGCTTACCGGAAGCCGGTACAGCACCCTGAAGTTCTACACAGAGGAGGGAATGCTGCCCTTTGAACAGGAAGAGGAGAAGCTGACACGGAGATTTCCAAGGGATAAGACGGTTGCAAGGATTAATGAAATCCAGGAACTGAAGAGACAGGGATGCAGTATTCCGGAAATTAAGAAGCTGCTCCATAATTGATTCGGATATTAAAATGCGATAGTAGTACAACCATTTGAGGTGTACTACTATCGTATTTTAAATTCTTAAACTGGAATTTACCGGCTGAGTATTCTGGCAAGAAGACGCAGCATTCAACATGTTCATAATCCGATTGCTGTTATCAATTCGGTAATAACCTGATTAACCCCAAGATACAATCCGCATGCAAAAATCAGCGTAAGAACGATCCCCGTCAGCATAAATAATTTGTTTTTCTGCCCTTTGAAATAGACATTAAAGGATTTGACACCTAATAATAGCATTGTACAGCCGAATGCAATAGGTGCTAACCCTGGTATTGCGACTTTTGTAAATAACAGAATTGCAGAAGAAATTGCCGTAATAGCTGCAAAGATAATAGTAGCTATTTTTAACTTATGATTCCAATCGCTTATTTCAATTTCTGCACTCAAGAACGTGATTTTCATTTTATACCTCCATATTCCATTTATACGAATAACTTATCTTACCAAATCGGCAAATAAAAACAACTAAATCTTTTGTTGTTTTTGTGATTTTCTATAACAATGCAAAATGGGCACTCTCGATAATTGATTTCATTTGACATAAGCAAAAAGGGTGTCCGGCGGGGTCAAGCATAACGCTCCAATTATCAGAAAATTGCTCATCTGCGATTGCTGCGCCACAATGGATTGCATATTGAACTGCTTTTTCTAAATCATTAACGGCGAAATCCATATGTGCCATTTGCTGTTGCGCTTCAGGCTCTTCCGGCCACACAGGCGGTTTATACTCAGGATTTTGTTGAAACAATATACAAGGATAGGTTCCCTGATTGGTTCCTGGAGCGTATACACATGCCCAGGCTTCATCGATCAACATTATTTCCCATTTAAGCAGCGCCGCATAAAACTTTGCTAATTCATGCGGGTCTTTGCAATCCACCGTAAATGAGTACATTTTGATTTTTAATTCATCATCCATAACGCTAATACCTCCTATTATAAATAATCTACACTATAACTTCTAATTTGTCAGTTCTTTTCCTTTTTGAATAAACCTATCACAGTTATAATTACGCCAATTGGAAATCCGTACACTCCGACTAAGATAGCCGGTATAACTTCAAGTACCTTATTTGCAAGCCAAACATCACTCATGAAATAAAGAGAACTAAGACAAATTAATAAACCAATGACTGTCAATTTTGATGTTTTCATAGATAAACCCGCCATCAAATTCCTGATTGTCTGTTTCGTATAATTGATCTTCTTTTATAATGGGCAACTCATAAACTACTCAGTTTGCTTAAGACTCATGATGAATGGAGTCAAGATCGTATCACACCACCGATCAAGTGCTTGTAAAAATTTTTCGTCCTGAAATTTTTGGTTATGATGTGATGCAGTATACCGTAATAACCGTTTTTTGCAGATCCTCTCCTTCAAGCCAGGAAAGTAATGTTGCCGGAACTCCATCTTCAAGATATGTGATATATTCATCGTATTTATTCTTGATTGGATATTGTGTTTTTAGATTTCTAGACGTTTGCAACAGGTTTAGTAGCTCAATTTCACTATCTATACGTATTTGTCGCTGAATGTTTCCGTAAAATGCGGAAAGATCTAAGCCATCGACTGTTTTATGGATTCGAAGAAGAAACCTCTGATTATCATCCTTTACTAAATATGTCATATTTTCATTATGACGTATTAATATAGCCTCGGGATGTTTGAAGTTATAATTCTTCATTGCTTCATTTAGCATGCGTAAACCCTCCTTACTTATCTATTGCATAGTAGCTGTTTATAAACATAATGGGAAGTAGATTATATTTTCACAGCCAAACAGCCCAATCGCCGTAATCAAAGGTACCGCTACCATGATTGTAGATTGCCATCGACTTTCAGTTGGCAGAAAGCGTCTCGCATACGGCTCAGAATCTCCGGCTGAATGTCCAGACTGTGGTGAGCCGGAAATACTTTTTTCACGGGCAGTACCGCAATCTTTTCAAGCGACACAAGATATGCCTGCGGATCGGTGGAAGGGTAGTACGCAAACAGAGTGTCCTTGTAGACAAGATCGCCGGTAAATAAATATCCGCGTTGCGGTTCCCAAAAGCATAGATGCCCCGGAGAGTGGCCCGGCGTATGCAATGCAGTAATCACGCGCCCACCCAGATCAATGGTATCGCCATCGTGTAGCACCTGCGTCGGTATTCCTTGAAAGAACTTGTAAGTATTAACATCATAATCTTTCGGCAAATCGCAGCGATCTATGACCATACCTCGGATAGTATCCATCGTCAGCGGAAATTCACCATTCAGCCAGTTTAATTCCTCCTCATGGGCGTAGAAATCTGGGTAGTATTCGTGTCCGCCGATGTGATCCCAGTGAATATGTGTCGCCACGGCAGCCACCGGCCTGTCCGTCAGCTTTTTCACTTCTTCGGAAATATTGCAGATGCCAAGCCCGGTATCAATAAGCAAACACCGCTCTCTACCTTCTAACAGGTAGCAGTGCGTTTCCTCCCAATGGCGATATTCGCTGATAATGTGAGTATCTGTATCAATTTGATCAAGTGTAAACCAGTTTTCCATTTTTAATTATTCCTTCTTGCTGTGTAATAAATTCTGATTTACTAAATAATACCATAACCAAGTATAAAAATATAGCAGCGATTATTTATATACATATATTTAATGCTATTTCTAAAATAATCATATTTATCAACAGTCTGAAACGACATTTTTTATTAAAATAAATGTCATTTTTTATAGCTAAATTTTTTCTTATACACATGATGAATTGGAATATACCATAAATCAAGCAGAAGGTTGAATATCATTTATTTGTAAATTGGAGATTTATAGTCTATAATGGTATGATATGGAATGGGTAAATCGGAGGATCATGAGGCAGTTACGCGAAGGAGATCATATATGAAGGAAATAATGTCTCAATTTACGGCACAATCTTTTGAAATATTCGTATCTTCTGTTCTCCGGCAAATTGCAGCCTCAGAAAAGAAGGAAATTGTGCTTGATGCAATATTGCCGCAGGATATATCTCCGGAAACACCCGGATCTGTGTCATTTGATGCAATAGCACCTCTGGGTTTTGGTCAGATAGATGGATTGGTGATATTTGAATATAAATTCAACCTTCTTTCAACCAAAGCTGCCAGCGTTCAAAAGGCTGTACTGAATCGAATGAAGAATGAAAAGATGTATACGGAGGCAACTGTAGTTATCGTCACAAATACGATTTGTGACCGCCGGTTGTTTTATAATAACGATACGGTAACATCAGCCCAGAGGATACGATTTGAATTATGGGACAAAGGTGTAGTCGATGGCTGGATTGAAAAGTATCCCATTGACTATAGCAATGCAATTAATAAGTATAAATTACCGGATAAGGCTTATATACCTGATATTACCCAGCAGAATTTTCTGGAAAAAAGCAACAATAACATAAAAATATTAAAAGAAATAATTACATATAATGATTGCTTTGCACTTGTGCTTGGTGCAGGTGTCTCAATTGATCCGGGGGCAAAAAGCTGGAAGGATATACTGAAGTATTTTGAAAAAGAACTAGAAATAAAAGGCGTCATTGATAATAGCGATGTATTGTGTGAAAAGATAGGGAATTCCAGCATAATAACTGCACAACTGTGCAAGGAATTATACAAAACAGATAACGACTATTTTTGGGCTATTCACAGTGGTTTGTATGATAGCCGAAAATCCATTGATAATTCCTTCTCAATCTATCAATTGGCGCGAATTATTAAGCAGTGCGAAACAAAAAAACACTTTCGCGTCCTTACCTATAATTTCGATGAGTATTTGGAGAAGTATTTAGAGGATCAAGGGGTGTCATATAATACGCTTTACGATTCTGATTGTTCCGTTAACGATAAGCTATGCATTTATCATGTACACGGTTTTATGCCGAATGTGAAAGCAAAATCTTATTTGAATCCTAAGTATTTAAGGTCTATCTATTTGACGGAAGAAAATTATAATGAGCTTTATAATCAGCCATACAGTTGGCAGATATCAAGCCAGCTGTCATTTTTCCGGGAAAACGTATGCTTATTTGTTGGATGCAGCTTAGCTGATCCTAATATCAGAAGATTGCTTGAGATGACTAAGAAAGAGAATAAGACGCACTTTGCCGTACTTACGAAGGGATCAATGACGGCTACAGACCTTACGGTTGCAGCTAATCACTTTTCCCGCATAGGAATAGAGGTAATTTGGGTAAATGATTTTCCGGATATCGCGAAAACATTGCAGTTACTGTAATATGAAATTATTATGAGTGAATCTTGAAATACAGGGTTGCACACTGAAGTTCTGCCAGGGTTGTATTATGAAAAAGAAATGAACAGAATTGATACGGGAGAAGATATTATGCAAAAAGAGATAATGCCTAACAAAAAATATAGCATAGCAGCCAATGCTGTTTTGCTTCTATGGTTTTTTCTTGATATGATTGGTATATATTTTGAGAATAAATATCTTGTTACTCGTTCCTGGAGAGAGGATGGAATTTATTTCGTGATTTTTTTATTAGCCTTCCTGACTTACATATTTAAAGAGCGAATCGGAAAATATGTTTTGTCCGCATGGCTGTCTATATGGCTTATTACGCAGTTTTTAAGTCATGAATGGTTTACGATTGCCGGAAAAGGACAAGGCATGATAAAATATTTTAAGAATGCCTTGAAATGGACAGAAGGTGAAACAAGATATATTCCGGATGTATATCATACCATCTTACATATCTTAATTCTTACAGCATTAATTGCTACAATCGTTTTTATTGTAAAACAAAGGAGGAAAAAATCACAATAACAATTCTAATTTGTGAATGGGAGAAGTGAATTTATGAATGAGAAGAACATAAGGGTACTTGTACTATTGACGGGATTAATTTTTTGGATACTTTACCTTTGCGATTCTGAAATGTCAAGATATGGGATTTATACAATTTTTAGTTACAATACACACGAAATTATGTCGGCGATACCATTGCTAAGTATTATTATAACGGCAGTATGGCTAGTATCCCTGGTATTAAAAATGATAAGAGAAAAAAATATAAAACCGCATATGTTTTTAGGTGTTTTACTGTTTGTTTTATGCATTGGGCAAACGATGTACCTATTCAATAAATATGAGACGGTAACAACATCCTTTGTTACAAACATTGATAGAATTAATAAAGATAAGATGGAAATTGTTATTGACACAGACGAATATAATTTAACATTAGATTGTCCGATGATCGTATTAGATGTATTGAAAACGGATGGTACTGAATATGGTATTACCTATGAATGGAACAGAAAAAATCCAAGTTACGGTAAACTATGTATTGTACAGTCTATTGATTAGTATTTGGGAAGTAATGTTCAGCACGGATCATGCAATCAATAAAACCAATTGGGAGGTATATAATTTGATGGATGAGGTTATTAAAAAAGCGAATAAAAAACATTATGGAATGCTTATAATATCGGGCATAATTTGCTTGATCTTAACATGTTTTACCGGCATTAAAATCAATACGCAGATACTTCCTGACTTTAACACTTTCTCAGGCGGGTTACCGTTTACATGGATAGAGTTCTATTTTCCTAAAAATATTTCAAATTTATGGGAGTGCATTTCAAACTCTCAAAAATTTTATTATAAATTTGATTTATTTGTTTTGTTATTGGATGGTATCATAATTAAATACTTATTAAATAAATTATTTGGACTATATTTAAAATATAAAAAGTAATAACTTCAAAATGGATTTGATCTTATTATGGGGCTGATCTTATCCTTACGGTTAAAACTATCCGATGGTATACCGGAGCAGTATTGGGTATCGCAGAGCATGGAATTGTTATAGCGATGTAAAAGGAGACCCCCGAAGAACCAAACTATTATGAAGAAATAAAGCGTATTTTAACTTAATTAATGAATAAGTGAACTATTGCAATACAATCTCAACAGTAAGCTTAACGATTTATAGATTCTGGTATTAGCAATCTATCTTGTGATACAATTTGTATTCTTTGGTATTTGCAGGTATTGCAACTTCGAGTTGCTTAATTTCCAGTTTTATACGGTGGAGTGCAACCGTCATCGATGTTATGCTCAGGTCATTGAAACAAGTTAAAACAAGGAGGTTTTTATGACATTAGGTGAAAAGTTACTCTATCTTAGAAAAACGAAAGGGTTGTCGCAAGAGCAGTTAGCATCAGAAATCACAGTGTCCAGACAAGCAATTTCAAAATGGGAATTGGGTGAATCTATACCGGATACAGAAAATGTTATTCAGTTAACGAAACTATTTAATGTTACTGCTGATTTTCTACTTAATGAAGAAATCGATATTCCTGTTGGAGCAAGTGCTGGTGAAGAAACGGAGCAAGAGGTAATATATTCAATGCTTAATAATGAATTAAAAGATGCTTCCGATAAACTAGCTATGAAAATGTATAAAGTCCAAGCAAAAGAGCAAAGCCGGTTTAAATGGTACTGGCTATTCGAGGTGTTGGTATTCGCTGCAATAATCGGAATCTATTATTTTTTCCTTCGATGAGATCCTAAAGCTAGAAAATTTTATAACTTATGCATTATAGTCGTCGAAACAATAAGAACTTTATTTATTACTTTGTTTATATTTATGAAGTCCTTAGATCATATCTGAAAAACTGGTTATCAGCTTTTCAGATATGATCTTTTAATAAATTGGGGTATGATTAGGTCGGTCTCACCGTTTTCCCAGCTCCCTGAGAGGAATATCCGATTTTTCTGGTTGCTTCAAAAATGGCCAGAAATAAGGCCGTTAACAAGAGTATATTTAGTATAATTATCTCTATTTATGTTCGGCCTTTCCTCATAAGCCATATTGATTTACTGCAGAATAAATGGTAATATTTAGATATTGATTTTAGTCAAGCGCTCACGGAAGAAGGGTAACTAAACATTTATAACAAAAGAGAACGAGAAAATATGACGGAGGGATCAAAGATGAAGTGGAGAATGAAAAAGTTAAGTATTTTACTTGTCGCTTTGTTACTGTTATTTCAAACTGCTTGTAGTAAATCAGAAAACACAAGCGGTAACACCAATTCCGATAGCTCTGCAACAGCCGTCAGTGATACCCCAACCGAGATTTTGACTGCTGAACCACCTGCAGAACAAACAAGTGCACCATTGGGAGCGCAGACGGATATATCATCGGCAAATAATGACAAACAAGAGATAGATATTTCTCTTAAACCGTATGATGATATAAGAGCTATATTTGATGAAGAAGGAATATTTGAAGAAAATGAATATAGTTCGGAGGATATTATTACATTTACTTTTAACGAAGGCACAGTGTTAAAGGGGAATGAAAAACTGCAGGATGAAATTATGAATAACGGTAAAGATCCCGGACTTGGCATCAGAGAACTGCACGAAGAAGGTATTACAGGGAAAGGCATTAATGTTGCGATTATTGACCAGAATCTTTTGCTTCATCATCCGGAGTTTGATGGTAAAATAGCAGAATACTATGATACAGGCTGCGGGCAGCCGGCAAATAGCGGATCAATGCACGCTCCGGCTGTTACAAGTATTTTGGCCGGTAATACAATCGGCGTGGCACCGGACGCAAAGGTTTATTTCGCCGCTGCACCATCATGGAAAGGAGATAGTGAGTTTTATGCAAAAGGACTTTATTGGATTATAGAAGAAAATAAAAAACTGCCGGAAGGAGAAAAAATTCATGTTGTATCAGTATCAGCAGCTCCTTCAGGGAATGGATCTCCATTTATAAGTAATTTGAATATGTGGGATGAAGCTGTTCTTGCGGCGCAGGATGAAGGAATCCTGGTATTAGATTGCCGAAACAATGAAGACACGGGTATTATTGCTCCTGCATTTTATAATCCGGAGAATCCCGATAATATAGCTATGTGTACAGGAGGATTTCCTACATCGACCTATGTAATTCCATCTTCCAATATTGGCGTGCCAACTTCATATAGAACAGTTGCCGAAGAATATTGGGAAGGCTCCCCTTCCTATCAATATACCGGACAGGGTGGCTTAAGTTGGGGGATACCCTATGCAGCAGGAGTATTGGCGTTGGGATGGCAGGTTAACCCGACTTTAGACAATGCTCAGATCGTTCAAATTCTCTTTGAGACTTGCTCCATAGCGAATGATGGAAGTAATATCATAAATCCGATTGCATTTATAGATGCCGTTAAAAAAACTCAGAAATAGTAGAACGAGCAATGGTATAGGATAAGCATAAATTTATAATTAAGAATAAACGATATTATTTCTAAATCCATGGAGTAGCTGTTTATACTAAGAATTTGGCAGATTTGTCGGAAATATAGAAAACAAGTTTTAGTGAATATCAATCAACTATATCGGCAACTATTGGTTGCTTTGTGTAGATATTATTAAAATCATGTTATAGTTTCCGATATGATTGAAAAATATGGAAAAAACAGATGAAAAGATGTATAATATATTCAAATGACAAATTAAGACAGAAAATGGTCCAATTGTATACATGGTATGTATCTATGCTATATTTATAGTACGCTGTATCATTCTTTTCTGCGTCAATAGGAGTGAGAGGTTACAGCACTTCATATTTATAATTCGTGCGCCATTGGGAGATAAGATGCAGAAAGTGCGTTATGGCTTATAAGATGCAATGCAATAGTTACCATGATGGCCCTTTCTATGGAAAAGGAGCAGTTATGAAAAAAAGTTTGATTATTTTTATCGTTCTCTTATCTATTTTGAGTTTCAGCAGTTGCGGGACGCAAAGCGGGAAACCTGGAGAAGCAGTAACGAATACTCTGGAAATTGAAGCAAGTGATGCCGAACCGTCCCCATCTTCAATAACGCCGGAACCGGAAGCTACACCGTCAAGCACTCCGGCAATCACATCAAAGGTTGTAAATAACTGTGGAAATTGTGCGATTCAAGGCGAAAAGCTTTATTATTCTAACAGCTATGATAATGGAATACTTTACAGCATGAATACCAACGGCAGTGATAACCGCAAGCTTAACAATGATTGGACGCCTTGGTTCTATGTATCCGGTGACCGGATTTATTACCAAAACGGAAAAGACGGGATGAAGATCTACGTCATGAATACCGACGGCAGCGGGCAGCAAAAGCTGAACGACGATGATTCCGGGAATATTAATGTCATCGGCGACAGGATATATTACAGCAATACGGATAATGGCTTTATGCTTTACAGCATGAATACCGACGGCAGTGACAGAAAAAAATTGAATGGCGACAGTCCCTTGTATATGAATGTGGTCGGTGACCGGATTTATTATTCCGGTGAGCTTAGCGGTATCAAGGGTATCTACAGCGTAAAAACCGATGGAACCGACAGAATAAAGTTGACCGATGACAATCCATATCTTATGTTTGTGGCGGACAGCTGGATTTATTATAATAATGAGAACGACGGCTCCAAACTTTATGCCGTCAAAACCGACGGCAGCGACAGGCACAAACTGAACGACGACTATGCGTTAAGCGTAAATGTGGTTGATAACCGGATTTATTACAAAAATGGAAATGAGGAGAAAATCTACAGCATAAATACGGAGGGCGGCGATAGGAAACACCTGTCCGACGATGGCGCAGAGTGGCTCGTTGTTGGGGATAGCCGGATTTATTATACGATAACCGGAGCAAATATCTATTCCATGAACATAGACGGCAGTGACAAGCAGCTTATAGCGGATTTGGACAGTGATGTGTACAAGGATGTGACCTATGAAATCAGCGCACGTCTGCATGAAGATATGCCGGAATACCGTTTTGTGGCTGCGGGGATGACGCAGACGACGGACGACTGGGCGAGAGGTTATGTTATGGGCCTGGAGGTCTATGATGAAAACAGTCTTCCGATCTTCTCGGCGGACTTTTCACAGACTGTTTTGGATCAGGTGGTCGGAAACGCTGTTTATAATCAAATGATGGACACCATGGGTCTGCATGTTACAGATGTAAATTTTGACGGATATAAAGATATGATTATCTTGAATGACTTTAGCGGCGCCCATGGAAATGCGAGGTATGATTGCTGGCTATGGAATCCGGAAACGTCGTCATTTGTCAAATCTGAAACATTTGCCAATATGTACAATCCGGCGCTTGACCCTGAGAAAAAATATATTTACTCAACCGGAGGCTCGGGCGCGAGCTATAAAGAGTGGGGGATTTATCAGTTTATTGACGATGAGTTCGTGGTTACGAATAGTTTGTCTTATGAAGTGACAAATAAGGGGTATCATTTTATAGAAGATAAGCTTATGAATGGGGAAACGGAAATCGTACGGGACGACGTTATACAGGAAGACAGCTTTGATGACGCGCTGTCTGCCGCAGGTTATATCAACGATGATCTTTGGCAGTTGGATCATCCGCGTTGGGGGAGCGGAGGTCATCAGGCTGACCAATGGCTGGAATGATAATATCAAATGTTTAAAAGCATTATTATATGAGACACTATACACTTAACGCTTTGAATGTTTATATAATCTTACGGAGCAAATAACTTGCATTTCTGGTTTGGAAAGGAGCTTATTATGTGCACCAGAGCAAAGCTGGCAGAAATAGCAAAAACAGAAGCATTGCGGCCTTTCCATGGGACGCTGCTAAACGAGAAAGCAAATATTCAACCGATTGTTGATTTATTTCCAAAATGGAGTATTGAGCAAGCAGATAGAAATTGGTGTGCGGGTTTCGTTTATTATTGCTGCGTGAAGGCTGGATTTTTATTTCCATATAGTCCTGATGAGTGTGTATCATGTAGTCTTGCTGGCTGTGGTGGCTGGGAAGATTTCGCCGTAGGTGATAAAAGAATTGAGTATCATGTTGGCAGTGATGAGAAATTCATCCCTGAATCTGGAGATATTGTCCTATATGACAGAGTTTTTATTAACCTCGAGCATGATCATATCGGCATTGTTATGGAGAACAAGACATATACCATTATTGTAGCAGAAGGCAACACGTATAACGACAATATTTCTCGTATCCTCGAACGAAACAAAGATGAACACATCCGCGCATATATTCGAATACCTGATTATTTTTCGTATTACAAGAAAGTTCATTGTAATGATAAATTATGAATTATGATAAGTTGATTTTGTGTTAGCGGTTTATTGAAGAAACAACAATAAACAGGAATTGAACAAAATCGCTGCACCATAGCCTTGGTCAGCCATCGCGCAGCGATTTTGTTCAATTCCAATTTAAAGGAGAGGATAAGATTATGGAAATAAACTATAAACAGCTAATGCTTTTTAATACAAAAAATTATTAGGAGAGAGCTTTACAATGACAGCGCAAGAATTAAGAAGTATCATCGGAAACTTTTCTGGTTTCCATAGCGGCCTACCGTAATTTAAGGAAAAGTGCAAACAATAAAACATGGCGATATGCAGTTATTTCCATTTGGAAAGAAAGACAAGTACAAGAGTACTTCAGTCACATAATTTCGATTTTTATTGGCTGAATGTCATTTTCATAGAATTGAAATCTATCGTCCATTTGTAATTCCTCAGAAAACTATGACTTATGAGAGCATCAATAAAAAAGCCAATTTCTTTGTCAAAATAGTAATCTTCAGGGAAAATTCCAGATAGTCCACTTATGTTTTTTGCTTCCGGTAGCACACCTAACTTGAATGTATCTACATTAAAATAGCCTATCTGTAATTCCGTAATTCCTGCCCCTCCAATTCCGACTGTGCTTTCGGTAGCAGGTATTGGAATGTTAGTATAATGCAATGCATTATTCGGCAAAAGAATCTCAACATCAATAGCTAACCCTGAATCAAGGAAAACATTCATTTCTTTTCCATTAATTTCACACTCGCTAATCATAAAATGGGTCGATGCCAGTGTGAATGGCATATCTATCGCATTTCCATTATGAACAACACTCTGCCCGCCTCTGGGGCATAAAATCAGCTGGTCGGCCGGATAGTCCATTGTTACCAGAAACTGCTTAAATACACCAATCCCTATTATGCCGCTTATTGTAAGTTCATTATTGAACAAAGTGGCAAATTCTTCTATTGTTTCAGATGGGAGTAGACTTACAGGAAGTGAATTAATTGTTACTCCATTCAGCGTGATAGCATCTAAAATTCCATAACCAACCTCAGCGGTTGCGCCCCCGGCAAATGTTCCTTCAAACGTTGCTATTGTTTTTATTCCCAAAGACGACGCTACTGAACTGTCAAGAATAGTATCCGCAGCGCCGGTATCAATTAAAAAAGTATACAACTGACCTTCTATTTTCGCTTGTATTAATGGAAGAGGGTCAGTCCTTAAAAAAGGAATGATTGTTTTATCTAATTCAATCCATTCTACCTGATAAGGGTTTCTATCTCCAAAAGCTCGCATCATTGCTCCGATGCCGGATTTAGCATTAGAAGAGATAGATAAATTTTGCACTTTTAAGAATTGGTCTGTTTGATAATAGACCAATTCTAATCCATATTCTGCTTTTTCCTTAAATTCGGGAAATTGTTCTGCAAGTGTTTCGTATAATTTTTCTGCCTCTGAATAATTTCCGTTTACATACTCAATTTGCGCCAAAAGGCATAGCTCTTTCGGAGAGGGCTTTTCCTGACGTAAACCACGCAACAGCAATGCTTCCAGTATATCTTTTGATTTTGCGAAATTTCCTAATTGAAACAGTTTTTCCGCATAATCAAATACTATTTTTTTATCCATCGGATTTTGCTTATACTTCTCCCTTAATTCTTCCATCTGCATTCCATAGCTTTCACGATTTTTATCCATCATATCAGATGCCTCCATTTCATTATTGATTGGTGTACATGCTGTTGCTGTACTAATAAAGCATGAGAACACACAATATAAGTGCTGCGATACATGAACTAAGCCTAGATTTCATAATTTTTTCCCCTTTCGGGATGTTGCATTTATTCAAAACTTTAGCAGATTATATATCATTTTTCTTTGGGGGAGTAACGACAACACCTATGTTGCGTAGCTTTCTTCCCTCCGTTGGCGTATTCGCAAGCAAGGGATTCAAGATGGCTCGTATCTCTGCTGCCACTTGTTCAAGTTCATTTTTTGTCAGGTACACAGGAGTTGACCAAAAGCCTGAACCATCGGCGGTAATATCAATATCATCTCTTTCTATGTATTCTTGAAATTCGCGCAATAATCCCATCGAATACTTTGTGAATATTCGTAAATATTCTTCACCTGCGTTTTCTTTTTGCATATCTTCTTTGTTAATTTCCAGAGCGAAATTAAGAGCATATACCTTTTCAACCGTACCCCTAATCTTATTTTCCTCCAAAATCTTTAGAACACCATCATTAAGCATACGACTTAAATAACGGTACAAGGTAGCCTTCGGTATATCGGTATAGGCTTCGGACAACTTTTTTGCAGTGGTCTGTTCTTGTTCCTGGATTTCAAGCAATAACCTAAGCATGACCGGATTGCTCATACACTTCATTAGTTTATCATTCAATAGAACAACCTCCTATCAACATTATCATATAAGAATATTATCATATGATAATAATGATGTCAAATACAAAGTAGATTATTCTTTTCTATAAGTATTTTTGTTTGATTAGCTGTAAAATAGCCTTTTCGCTAAACGGCAAGCAGGACAACTGTGGCCGCAGTTATATATTTTTTGTAGGGTGAACCTACAAAAAATTGCTTGTTGGGGGAGACTCCCCGAACCCTGTCACTTCGGGTCAACACCTCGAACTTGTCCCGAAGTACTGCTATCCGGATAAAGAAATACGGCCCATCTTGTCCAATTGGGGCGGCATCCGGTGTAATGTGATAATACTTCGTACCCAGATAATTTCTATATGTAATTACATTTTGTCATTTATATAAAAAAGATAAAAATGAAAAAGCGACAATAGTTTTAATATACTATCTGTCGTTTTTTTATATTACAGGGCAGACTCAAGCCAGAAAAATTGATTTGATTGCTATTTCATTGTTTTTTGTATTATTTTCAGAAATGTTAAATATTGACAATTGGCTGTTATGTTATATAATTTTGTATCATAGGCAAAAAAGGAGGATCAAAAATGGTAAGGATTTTAAGAAAAGCAGCTTTTGCGCTCGTACTGGTAATGTGTCTGACGTCCATCGATTTCATACCCATATCGGCGGCGTCGGACAAGCTTCCCAAGACACCAACCGGTATCGTATTCACTCCAGTCACTCAGGATTCGGTAACAATCAACTGGGACGCTGTGCCTGAGGCTGACCACTACAATATCTACCGCCGCGATTCGGGTAAAAACAACTGGGCATCCATCGGGCAGACAACCGGCACTGCCACTATTTATGCCGATGCCGCTGTCGAAGCGAAACACGACTATTGGTACAAGGTGTCCGCCGTAAACGAGTTCGGAGAGAGCGAGCCAACCAAGGAAGCTTTTATCATGCTGGCCAATAACGAAGCAGTCCTGCTGAACAGGTTCAATGTCAAGACTAAGGGCAGCCGCTTGCGCTTAGGCGATTTGGACGGCGACGGCCGTACAGAGATACTTGTCTGCAACACCAGCAAGCAGAGCAATTACACCTTAAATGGCAGCGTACTCTACTTACTGATCGCCTACAACCTCGAAGGTGAGGTGCTGTGGGAATTCACCCTTGATCCGGACTATGACGGGTTCGGATCAGGCGTCACCGGAACCAGCTCCGACGAACCAGTCAATATCTACGACGTGGACGGAGACGGTTACAACGAAGTGGTTGCCATCTGTCACCCCAAAAAGGATAGAGGGGCGGACTACGACGGCGCTTTCTTCGTGATCCTGGACGGCCGCACAGGTAAGGTCAAGCTGGACTCCAAAGGCAATGAGTGCAAAAAGCCCTTGTCGGAGCTGAACGTGCCCGGCCTTAGCTCGACCGGCAGCGGCATCGACAGCGTAAACAGCCTGGGCGACTGCCTGGTCTTCGCTGATCTTGACGGACGCATAGTCAATGGCAAGAAGGGTGTCCGCCAGTTCGTGACCCTCAAGGGGCGTTATCAGAACCTCACGGCCTTTGAGATGTTCAACCTTGACGGCGAATTTGTAATGGAATACAAATGGCGCCATACCACAAGACAATCCGGTCAGACGGACTCTCAGACGCTGACCGGCCATATGCCTCTGGCAGTCGACCTTGACGGCGACGGCGTCGACGAGATCATTTCCAACTATACGGTCTTTAAGGCCGACGGCTCCGTGTTCTGGTACATACCCACCATGATAGTGGATGCGGAAGGCAACCCGATATACATCCCCGGCACAACACAGCAGTGGCAGGCCTCCGACCATGTTGACACCATCCAGGTGGGTGACGTTGACGGCAACCCGGACAATGGCCTTGAAGTAGTGTTTGGCGGCGGCGGAGCCGGTGTCTCTACCTTTTGCTACAGTTGGGACGGCAAATTCATCTGGGGCAACAACGTAGCCCGCGAGCCGCAGTCTGTCCTTTTGGCCGATTTCCGTACCGAAACGTCCGGGCTGGAGATTGTTGGCCTTGACAGGCGTCTGCGTAACACAACAACACACGACTATGACGGCATGTTCGAGATATCTTCCAATGGTGATACCCTATACAAGGAACCTAACAACTATCAAGGTTTCGGCACCATCGTCATCCGCGTATCCAACTGGACCGGCACCTACGCCCCGCTGAACGCGTCATTCTTCAGAAACGGCAATAAGGCGCAGAGTCTTACTCCTTACGTTAACCCGGGCGAGGACGGTTCCGGATACTACAATATAGGCCGTAACCCGGATCTGGATAAACCCCCGACACTCTATGACGGTTATTTCAACCCGCTGTTCGAACTGCCTGGTGTCGACAATCGCTTTATGGCAATGGATCTTTGCGGCGATGCCCGCGATGAGCTTGTTGCTTACAACGATAACGGCGAAATATTCCTATATTCCAACGGCTGGAATGATCTGACGGACGGCATTACCGGAGTGCCCAAGCCACAGTCTCAGTTCATGGCCAACTACTCGCGTTACCCAACCGATATCTTCATCCCGACCATAGCTGCACGCACCCCGGCTCGCCCCTCCGCGCTTAATTCTAACAACCACAGTGTGTACATCGACTGGATTCCCGTGATGGGTGCCACTGGGTATACCCTATATCGCAACGGCATTAAGCTTGGCGATTTTATAGATGTAGGCTATCTTGACGAGGACATCGAACCCGGCGTAGAGTACAGGTACACAGTCACAGCATTCGATGACGAGAATACTTCACCCCAGTCAATGCCCCTGATCATCAATATAGTTCCCTCCCCCGAGTAATTATAAAGGTAGATGTCGCGGTTCAGACTTTGGTTGAGACTCTGCCCACTGACCTGAAGATTACCGTAGCCGGTTATGTCTTGGAAGTTTTGAAAAAGAATACCCGTCCATTTGAAAAGAATGGAAGGGTATTCTTTTTCTACAACTATCTAATTTTAAAAACTGGAAAAATCAAATAGTTTATTCTCTGTTTCTTTATCATAATATAATTCTATCGCATATTGCATCCTCCTCTTTTACGGCATATCAATTCCATCATCATGTAATAGTTTAATTAAGGCATCTATTGGCATTTTTCCCAAGTCTTCTTCGTCCCTTTTTCGAACGGAAACACTCTTATCCTCAGCTTCCTTTTCTCCAACGACCACTATATAAGGAACTCTTTCCAGTCTGGCAATTCGAATCTTGTACCCGACCTTTTCATCCCTCTCATCAATCTCGCAGCGAAGTCCTTCTTTTATTAGACTTTCTTTTACTTGCGCCGCATAATCTACATACTTATCGGAAATTGGTAAAATCTTTACTTGAACCGGCGATAGCCATAATGGGAATTTTCCGGCGAAATGTTCGATTAATACACCGATAAAGCGTTCCAAGGAGCCAAAGACTACGCGGTGAATCATAATCGGGCGGTGTTTCTCGCCATCGGGACCGATGTATTCTGCTGCAAAGCGCAGCGGTAACTGGAAGTCTAACTGAATCGTGCCGCACTGCCACGTTCTTCCGATGGAGTCTTCTAAGTGGAAGTCGATTTTCGGACCGTAAAAGGCGCCGTCGCCCTCGTTGATAACATAGGGAAGCTTTAAATCATCCAGTGCATTTTTCAGCCCAGCCGTTGCCAGTTCCCAATCCTCGTCGCTTCCAATGGAGTTTTCCGGGCGGGTAGATAATTCCACGTGATAGGAAAAGCCGAATTGCGAGTAAAATTCATCAATAAGCCTTACTACACCTTTGATTTCCGCCGGTATTTGCTCTGGCGTCATAAAGATATGTGCATCGTCCTGGGTTGCACAGCGTACTCGCATAAGACCATGCAAGGTACCGGATTTTTCGTTACGATGAATTATACCCAACTCGCCGATGCGCATCGGAAGCTCTCTGTAGGAGTGCGGTTCCATTTGATACACCAGCATACCACCCGGACAATTCATCGGTTTAATGGCAAAGTCCTTTTCGTCAATGACCGTGGTGTACATATTCTCGCGATAGTAATTCCAATGGCCGGACGTTTCCCAAAGTTCACGGTTTAACATAATCGGCGTGGAGATTTCAAGATAGCCTTCTCTACGATGAAGCTTTCGCCAATAATCGATTAACAGATTCTTTAAAATCATGCCCTTCGGCAGAAAGAACGGAAAGCCCGGGCCCGCGTCCATAAGGGTGAATAAGCCCAATTCTTTTCCAATTTTTCTGTGATCGCGTTTTTTTGCTTCCTCCAAACGCTCTAAATATTCATCTAGCAATTCCTTACTTGGAAAGGATGTTCCATAAATTCTCGTCAACATTTTGTTTTTCTCGTTACCGCGCCAATACGCACCTGCGACCGATAATAACTTGAAAGCTTTTATAGAACTTGTATATGCCACATGCGGTCCTGCACATAACTCAACATATTCGCCCTGTTGATAGAAATTTAGTTGCTGATCCTCCGGCAATTCCTTAATTAGTTCAACTTTATATGATTCTTCCTTTGCCTCCATCATTTCAATCGCTTCTTCCCTACCCATCGAATAGTGTCTAAGCTGCAAATTTTCTTTGATAATTTTTTTCATCTCTTTTTCGATTTCTTCAAATTGATCAGCAGAAAATTCAAAATCAAATTCAAAATCATAATAGAATCCATCTTCAATAGACGGACCAATTGCACATTTTGTTCCCGGATACAACCTCTTTACCGCCTGAGCTAAAATGTGCGCTGTTGTGTGACGAAAAGCATTCTTTCCCAACTCTTCATCAAATGTTACTTCCCGGATGGAACCATCCTTCATACTGATTTTCATATCAATCAATCCTTTCTTAAAATAATTTTGATTAACATAAGAAAAAGCACCCATCAAGACACACATATACATGTATCTTAAGGGTGCTTAATTGCACGGTTCCACCTTGATTTTTAACTTCAGATTCAAACAAATCCTAACCTTTAACGCAGGTATGCGACAATACTTACATCTACTTTGGGCATTGCAGCTCTAGAATGGTTTTCACATACTTTCTGCATAAACATCTTCCACCAAATGATGCTCTCTCTGGATGCTTTCAATATGCTACTTGTTTCCGTCATCGCTTTTTCTCATATTAATTATTTTGAAGTATATCATATCCATTGTACTATGTCAATAATTTACACTTGACTAACAGAAAAGCATGCTGAACATGAAGCACACCAACAAGTACCTTATTGTTACAAAGATATTGCTATTAAGCAAACAAGCAATGTATAATATTATCATACTGATAGTTCGTTATAGTTTTAAAAAGTGAAGTAATAATATATATTTTAAGCAGGAAGGATAGGTATGGAAAAAACAAAGAAGTATTATGAAGCATATGATGATAGATACAAACAAGTCCATAAAAATTCCATTACATGGTTTTCTGATAACAATTCTAAAATCGTAATTGATACTATTAATCATTATTTTAATAATTGTAAAATTAAAATACTTGAAATTGGATGTGGGGAAGGTCGAGATGCTCATTACTTGCTTAAAGATGGATTTAACGTGTTAGCAACTGATATTTCATCGACAGCGATAGACTATTGCAAAAAAAGCTATCCAGACAATGCAGATTCTTTTCAAGTGTTAAATTGTTTGACCGATAGCCTTCAAGTAAAATTTGATTTTATTTATGCTATTGCCGTTATTCATATGCTGGTTCAAGATGAAGATAGAAAATCCTTTTATGAGTTTATTTATAATCAATTAAGTGAAACAGGAATTGCTTTAATATGCACCATTGGTGATGGAATGGAAGAAAGAAAAACTGATATATCTCAGGCTTTTGATTTACAAAAAAGAACACATGAAGCAACAGGTAAAGAATTATTCATTGCGGCAACATCATGTAGAGTGGTCAGTTTTGATACCTTGTCAAAGGAGATAACAGAAAACAACTTAACTTTGCTCAACAGTGGTATTACAGCAATTGAGCCAGACTTTCCTACAATAATGTATGCTATCATAAAAAGAAAATGTAGACGGTAATCATTATTCATGAGGTGGCAGGTTCGCTTTTTTAACAATTGCGAACTGAAAAGGAGGGAGATTATATCCCGCTTTCTATCATGTCCATAAACTAATATTATTATCTATCAGAGCATTTTAAATATAAAAATTCATTTTTATTAATTATTAATAATATTTTATTTTAAGTTTTCATAACAATAAAGTTCATAATTTAGTTATTTTTCTTGAAATTTTCAGTAATGATTATAACTTAAAAATAGTGTACTTTATAATTAAATAGATGAAATCCTTGCTATATAAGGAATAGAGCGATAAAGTACATTTTTCAAAGAATGTACTTTATTTTGTTTTGTACTTTATTTTTATAAAGAATAAAGTTCATTTTTGTAGATATAGTTGAGTAGATTTATAACAAAAATAAAGTTCAAAACATGATTCATAGTTACAGAACCAAAATATGTTTTTTATAAATGTTTATGGCAAGTATGACAAAAATACATTATATTGAAAGAGTGGAAAAAATAAGTTATTATTTATCATACTTAAGAAAAGGGTATAAAAATGAATAATAACCCGAAGGAATTTATTTCTTTTAGTCATGATAATCTGGTATTTGAAAACAAAATACTTGAGTTTGCTAATAGATTATGTTCAGAGGGAATAGATGCAAATGTAGAAAGGGGCATTTGAATGAAAAAGAAAAAGGGCAAGGGTCGAAATAAATTTATATAAACTACGGCAAACAAACAAGACATACTGTTGTCGTGTTTGTTGTGGTAGAATAGTAAAATAAAGAGAGCCAAAATCTAAAAATATTAGGAGAGTAGAGTATTATGAAAAAAGATTTTCCTACAAGACCAGAAACGATTTCTGAACAATACTGCGAAGCTGTCGGTGG
>JAEYGZ010000018.1 GCA_023409535.1 Bacillota bacterium | reverse complement strand
GGTGAGCTGGTGAAAGAGGAGATGGGAGCCACGGCCGGGGTGATCGCCCTGATCGCGACCTTTATGATCATGGTGATCATCCTCGCGGTGCTGGCGATGATCGTGGTGAAAGCGCTGACCCACAGCCCGTGGGGAACCTATACCGTTGCCTTTACCATTCCGCTGGCGCTGTTCATGGGGATCTACATCCGCTACCTGCGTCCGGGCCGCATTGGTGAAGTGTCGGTGATTGGCCTGGTGTTCCTGGTGTTCGCCATTATTTCCGGCGGCTGGGTGGCGGAAAGCCCGACCTGGGCACCGTTCTTCGACTTCACCGGCGTGCAACTGACCTGGATGCTGGTGGGCTATGGCTTCGTGGCGGCGGTGCTGCCGGTATGGCTGCTGCTGGCCCCGCGTGACTACCTCTCCACCTTCCTGAAAATCGGCACCATCGTCGGGCTGGCGATCGGCATTCTGATTATGCGCCCGACCCTGACCATGCCTGCGCTGACCAAATTTATTGACGGCACCGGCCCGGTCTGGACCGGTAACCTGTTCCCGTTCCTGTTTATCACCATCGCCTGTGGGGCGGTGTCGGGCTTCCACGCGCTGATTGCCTCCGGGACCACGCCGAAGATGCTGGCGAATGAGAATCAGGCCTGCCTGATTGGCTACGGCGGCATGCTGATGGAGTCCTTCGTGGCGATCATGGCGCTGGTCTCTGCCTGCATTATCGACCCGGGCGTCTACTTCGCGATGAACAGCCCGATGGCGGTTCTGGCTCCGGCGGGCACCGCCGACGTGGTGGCGTCCGCAGCACAGGTGGTAAGCGGCTGGGGCTTTGCCATTACCCCGGATACGTTGACGAGTATCGCCAGTGAAGTGGGCGAGCAGTCGATTATCTCCCGCGCGGGTGGCGCACCTACGCTGGCGGTGGGCATGGCCTACATACTTCACGGTGCGCTGGGCGGGCTGATGGATGTCTCGTTCTGGTATCACTTCGCCATTCTCTTTGAAGCGCTGTTTATTCTGACGGCGGTGGATGCGGGGACGCGTGCGGCGCGCTTTATGCTGCAGGATCTGCTGGGTGTGATCTCCCCGAATCTGAAGCGTACCGATTCGCTCCCGGCGAACCTGCTGGCAACGGCCTTGTGCGTGCTGGCGTGGGGGTACTTTCTGCATCAGGGCGTGGTGGATCCGCTTGGCGGTATTAACACGCTGTGGCCGCTGTTCGGTATCGCTAACCAGATGCTGGCAGGGATGGCGCTGATGCTGTGTGCGGTGGTGCTGTTCAAGATGAAGCGCCAGCGTTATGCCTGGGTAGCACTGCTGCCTACCGCCTGGCTGCTGATTTGTACCCTGACGGCGGGCTGGCAGAAAGCCTTCAGCCCGGACAATAAAGTGGGCTTCCTGGCGATTGCCAATAAGTTCCAGGCGATGATCGACAGCGGTAAAATCCCGGCGCAGTATACGGAATCACAGCTGTCGCAACTGGTGTTTAACAACCGTCTGGATGCCGGGCTGACCATCTTCTTTATGGTGGTGGTCGTGGTACTGGCGTTGTATTCTCTGAAGACCGCGCTGGCGGCGCTGAAAGAAGACAAGCCGACAGCGAAAGAGACACCGTATGAACCGATGCCTGAGAACCTGGAAGAGATTGTCACCCAGGCCAAAGGGGCGCATTAACCTGTGTGCCGGGTGGTGCTAGCGCTTACCCGGCCTACATTTCTTATCCTCCCTCTCCCTTTGGGAGAGGGCCGGGGTGAGGGAAACAAACGAGAAATGACTTATGTTCGACACCCTTTCCAAAGCAGGTAAATACCTGGGCCAGGCCGCCAAAATGATGATTGGCGTGCCGGACTACGACAACTATGTCGAGCATATGCGCGTCAACCATCCGGACCAGACGCCAATGACCTACGACGAATTTTTCCGCGATCGTCAGGACGCCCGTTACGGCGGCAAGGGCGGAGCGAAGTGCTGTTAACCCTCTTTCGGTAAATAGAGGCTGATCTGCTCCTGTTTACAGCCGTAGATCGCCGCCAGCTTTTCACGGGTGCGCTTTTGCGGACGGGAGTCCAGCGCTTCCAGCTGTGATACGGCAGACTGGCTGATGCCGAGTTTCTCTGCCACCTCCTGCTGGGACATGCCGCGCAGGATGCGCCAGGCGGCCTGCAGGCTGACGTTCTGCCAGGTCATGATGCTGCAAACCTCACCTGGAAGTTCAACGTCATCCAGCTCATCGTGTTCGACTTCAATATCTTCCAGATCGTCGTCGGTTTCGTCGTCGATTTCCGCCATCTGCAGGCACATACGAAAATATTCATCATAGGGAATAACCACGTACTGCGTTTTTCCGTTATCGTCCTTAATTAGCTGAACAGCCATAGGTGGCTTTCTCCTCGTGCAGGTAAGTTGTTGATGTTCTGCGCTTAACGGCCAAAACATAACAATGGTTATCGGGGTCGTCCCGAAGCGTATAGACGATGCGGTAATCGCCAACGCGTAGCCGGTAGTGATCTTCTGTCGCCGATATTTTTTTGATATCGGGCCGGGGAGCCGAGCGGTCATCCAGCTCAACAAGCTTCAACTCAATGCGACGCTGATATCGCTCGTCAATCTTTAAAAATGCCTTCTTTGCCCCATTGGACCAGACAATCTTCATCCGTACCTCCACTGTACGCCCACACAAAATATAAGGAAATAATAAGACTATTAGATAAATTCCGAATTTCTTATGGGCTACTGTAGAGCGGAGAACAAATGCAAGTAAGCGGCAAAACGCAAACCGTCGAGGCGGTGCGAAAACGCCTCTGCCGGGCGACAGAGGCTTGCAGAAAATGTGCGATCAGGCGTTCAAACCGCCGTCCACATCCAGCCCTGTACCGGAGATCTGTCCGGCGGCCGGGCTGGCGAGGAAGGTGACCGCCGCCGCGATATCTTCCGGTTGCCCGTAATGACCGACGGCAATCATCTGACGCTGGGCTTCTGCCTGTTCGCCGTCCTCCGGGTTCATATCGCTGTTGGTCGGGCCGGGATGCACCAGGTTCACGGTAATACCGCGGGGCCCCAGATCCCGCGCCAGACCGCGCGTGAAGGAGTTAAGCGCGGATTTGGTCATGGAGTAGACGGAGATACCCGGCATCGCCACGCGGTTTGCCAGACAGCTACCGATATTGATAATGCGTCCGCCGTCAGACATGTGTACCAGCGCTTCCTGCGTGGCGATCACCACGCCGCGAATGTTGACGTTAATCAGGGCATCGATATCCGCCAGCGTCATGGACTCCAGCGGGCCGCCGCGGGCGATACCGGCGTTATTGACCAGAATGTCCAGCCCGCCGAGGGTGCGCGCCGCATGGGTGACCGCGTCCTGAATAGCCTCTGCACTGGCGCTGTCGGCCTGAACCGCCTCACTGTGCCGCCCCAGCGCGCTTATCTCATCGACCACGGCCTGGGCTTTATCGACTGACTTTTCATACGTGATAACCACATCGGCACCGGCGCGTGCCAGCGACAGCGCGATAGCACGGCCCAATCCCCGGCTGGCGCCGGTGACCAGCGCTTTCTTACCTGTTAAATCGATCTGCATGATGACCTCGTTGCGAGAGTGGTGAGAATCATCATTAGGTATAGTCGCTCGGCGCGTTTAACGGCTGAAGGATTCCACTTTCTCGAACGCCGCGCGCAGAACGTCAGGTGTGAGCGCCACGGGCAAATAGTGAATCGACTCCACCGGGCGCAGGGTGTGATTGATGACCTTGTCCAGTTCGTCACGGTTGTTGATATCCACCTCCAGCTCGCGAAGCCGGGTCGGCAGGTTAAAGCGCTGATACGCGGTGATAAGCTGCGCCAGCACGTCGTCCTGACCGAGCAGGGCGCTTTGCACCAGAATGCCGTAGGCCACTTTGGTGCCGTGCAGGTATTTTTCCGTCTGCGGCAGGACAGTTAAGCCGTTATGCACCGCATGTGCCGCCGCCACGCGTGTATAACGTTCGCCGAGCCCACCGACCATGCCGCCACCGGCAATAATGGCATCCACCACATCCCTGAATGCCTGCGTTGCTTCGCCGCGCTGCTGGTCAGCCAGCGCGTCCTCGCTGCGTTCCAGCAGCACGTCGCGGATAGCCAGCGCGCCGTTAATCCCCAGACGTACGGTCAGCGGCAGGTGTTCAGGCTGCGGTGCGAGTACAACCGCTTCATACCACTTCGCCAGGGTATCGCCGATACCAGCCAGCAGGTATTCCGCCGGGGCGTTAAGGATGATTTGCGGCTCCACCAGCACCAGGAAATTGGCATCGTCGAAAATTTCAAACTGCAGCGCCTGCCCGGCATCGTTGTACCAGACGGAGAGCGGCGTCCATGCCGCACAGGTAGCGGCGATAGTCGGGATACCCACGAACGGAACGCCCAAACGACGCGCCACGGCTTTGACCGTATCCATCACCGCTCCGCCGCCAACGCCAATCACCACGGCCGCCTCGCTGCCGGATTCATTCACCAGATGGGTGACGTCACGCTCGCTGCAGTGGCCTTTGAACAACAGGTGTTTTGCGCCGGGGGCCGCAAAGCTCTCCGGCAGGTAGGGAAGAGCGCCTTCAAGCGCGCGTTCGCCGTAGATCCACACCGCGCGGGAAAGCTGCTCCGGGGTGAAGAAGTCATGCAGATGCGCAAGGCTTCCGGGATGAGAAAAGTAGTTCGCCGGGCCGGGAACGACGCGGATATCGGTGTTGCTCATGGTGTTGTCCTTTTTTAGCAAGCGCTAACCCGATGTTATGTCTGGACATCCGGATGGCTAATAATATTTGGCTTTATCTTATGCCTTTTCTGTCGTTGTCAGTCAACCGGAGCTGTGAAAAATTCAATAAATCAAACTATTAATGAGGATCCTACGCGGATGGTTTCCAGTCGCCTTGAGATGCGCGGTATCAGCCTGGCCTTTTCCGGCTTTCAGGCGCTGTCGCGCGTGGACTTTACCCTGAACGGCGGATCGGTGCATGCATTGACCGGGGCTAACGGCGCGGGGAAATCGACGCTGATGGCGGTGCTGTGCGGAACGCACGATCGCTATGAGGGGGAGATCTGCATTAATAACCAGCCGGTGACGATCCGCGAACCGCTCGATGCCAAACGGCTGGGGATCCACCTTGTGCAGCAGGAAGTGGACGTGGCGCTGGTTCCGGGGCTGAGCATCGCTGAAAACATCATGCTCGACCAGCTGGCGCAGCCGGGACATCGCTACCGCTGGCGTGCTATTCGTCAACAGGCGAAGCAGGCGCTGGCGCAGCTCGACGTTACGCTGGACGTTCGCCGTTCCATCGACAGCTGTTCGTTGGCTGAAAAACAGCAGATCCTGCTGGCGCGGGCGCTGTCGCATCACTGCCGTTTTTTGATCCTCGATGAACCTACCGCACCGCTGGATGCCCACGACAGTGAACGCCTGTTCGCGGTGGTGCGGCGTTTAAAGCAGCAGGGCATTGGCGTGGTGTTTATCTCGCACCGCATTCATGAGCTGAAAGCCATCTGTGACACCTTAACGGTGTTGCGCGATGGCAAGCTGATTGAGACCGGCCCGATGGCGGATCTCAGCGGTGAAGCGATCGTCGAGAAGATGCTCGGCCACGAACTGAGCGATATCTACCCGCCAGCACGTCCTGTGCATAGCGACGAGACGCTGCTGCGGGTTGAGGGGCTGCACGACGACGCGTTGCTGAAAGATATCTCCCTGCATCTGCGTAAAGGCGAAATCCTCGGCATTGCCGGGCTGGCGGGCGCAGGCAAAACCGAACTCTGCAAGGCGCTGTTTGGTGCCAGCAAAAGCCGGGTGGAGCGTGGCGAGCTCAATCATCAGCCCTGGAAACCGCGCGATCCGGCCGATTCCGTGCTGCGCGGGCTGGCGCTGGTACCGGAGGAGCGACGCAAGGAGGGGA
Organism: Bacillota bacterium; assembly: GCA_023409535.1. Lineage (GTDB taxonomy): Bacteria > Bacillota > Clostridia > Lachnospirales > Lachnospiraceae > Mobilitalea. The sequence continues at coordinate 20,770 of JAEYGZ010000018.1, read as the reverse complement.
TTTTCATCGACGAGCCGGTGAGCATGAACCTGGCCGTTACGGCAGATAACAGCTTTTCGCGCTGGAGTCTCTTTGGTCATCGTCAGGCGTGGCGCTGGGCGGAAGAGGTGATTGCCCGCGTCGGCGTGCGAACACGCGGGCCGGGGCAGGTTTTACGTCGGCTTTCTGGCGGTAACCAGCAGAAGGTTGCCATTGGCAAATGGCTGCGCAATGACGCCAGCGTGCTGATATTCGACGAGCCGACCAAGGGCGTTGACGTCAAAGCGAAGACCGATCTGTTTCAACTGATCGACGGCCTGGCCCGCGAGGGCAAAGGGGTGATTTACGCTTCGGGCGAATTTGCCGAACTGGTAGGGCTGTGCGACCGCATCTGCGTGCTCTGGGACGGACGCATCGTGGCGGAAATCCCCGGGGCCGAGGCCCGTGAAGAGACACTACTTTATTATTCAACCGGAGGAACGGCGTCGTGAGCAAAGCCCTTTCAGTGACTGCGGCGGCGTCTGGCCGTCAACAGATTTTCGACTTTCTCTACAGGTGGGGCATGTTGCTCACCGTGGTGGCGCTGGTGGTGGTTTTTGGCCTGGCGTCGGACAGCTTCCTCGACCCGAACAACATCATCAACATTCTGCGCTCGATCGCCATCGTGACGGTGATCGCCATCGGCGTATCGATTTCACTCACCGTGGGCGGGTTCGATCTCTCCGTTGGCTCCACGGCGTCGCTGGCGAATGCGCTGGTGATTTCGCTCTTCGTCTGGCACGGCTTCGGCACCACCGAATCGATTGTGATCACCCTTGCGCTCTGTACCCTGGTCGGGCTGTTTAACGCCTTTCTGATCGTCATTCTGCGTATTCCGGACATGCTCGCCACGCTTGCCAGCCTGTTCGTCATTCAGGGCGTGGCGATGACCTACAGCTACGGCGGCTCGATTACCGAAAACATGGTGCTGCCGAGCGGTGATATGGCGGAAGGAACCATTCCGGCGGCGTTCAGCCTGCTGGGGCAGGTGCCGACCATCGTCATCATCATGCTGGCGGTGACCCTACTGGCACAGCTGGGATTGTCACTGACCACCCACGGCCGGCGCATGTATGCCATCGGCGGCAACCCGGAGGCGGCGCGCCTTTCGGGCATCCGCACCACGCGCTACAAGGTTGCGGCCTACGTGCTTGCCTCGCTGCTGGCCGGTCTGGGCGGGATTTTGCTGGCCTCGCGCATTGGGTCGTCGCAGGTGAATGCGGGCGGCGGGTATCTGATGGACGCGGTGGCGGCAGCGTGGATCGGCTTTTCGCTGGCCGGTTCCGGCAAGCCGAACGCGCTGGGAACGCTGGTGGGGGCGGTCATTCTGGGCGTGCTGTCGAACGGGCTGGTGATGCTCTCCGTACCGTATTACGCCATGGACATTATAAAAGGGCTGGTGCTTGCCGTGGCGCTGGCGATTACTTACATACAAAAACGCTGACAACACAACGGGATAAAAAATGAAAAAGATTGCACTCTCTTTGGTGGCTCTTGGGTTACTCACCTCTCTGCCGGGATTTGCGGCCACACCTGCACCGGTTCCGGCGGCCATTGCCAACCACGACGGCCCCATTCGCATTGCGGTGATCCGCAACCTTGGCTCGGATGACAACACCACGCAGTTTGTCGCCGGGGCGATTCAGGAAGGGAAAAAACTTGGCTTTAAGGTCAGCACCTTTTTAAGCAACGGTGACGACGCAAAATTCCAGGACTTTGTGAATCAGGCGATCAGCCAGAAATATGACGGGATTATTCTCTCTCAGGGGCGTGATCCGTATGCGACCGCGCTGGTGAAGAAGGCGGTGGATGCCGGGATTAAGGTTTCGGTGTTTGATACCGCCGTCAACGGCGAGATCCCAGGCGTGACGGTCACCCAGCAGGACGATGCCTCCCTGACGAATCTCTCCTTCGGCCAGCTGGCGAAAGATTTCAACGGCAAGGCCAATATCGTCAAGCTGTGGGTCGCCGGTTTCCCGCCGATGGAGCGTCGTCAGACGGCGTATAAGGAACTGCAGAAACAGTACCCGAATATCAAAGAGCTGGAGTCTATTGGCGCGGTGTCGTCGGACGTGCAGGGCGATACCGCCAACAAGGTCGGGGCAATTCTGGCGAAATACCCGAAAGGTAAAATCGACGCTATCTGGGGCACCTGGGACGCCTTCAGCCAGGGGGCGTATAAAGCCCTCAAGGAGAATGGCCGCACTGAAATCAAGCTCTACAGCATCGACATCTCCAACCAGGATTTACAGCTGATGCGCGAGCCGGGAAGCCCGTGGGCAGTGAGCGTGGCGGTGGATCCAAAGCTGATTGGGGCAACTAACGTGCGTCTGATCGCTAACAAGATTGCCGGAGAGCCGACGCCTGCGACCTATGATTTTAAAGCAGCGGCGATCCCGCAGGCGCTGCTGACCGCCCAGCCGGGTGCGGTGAACGTGGCGTCGCTGGGGAAAATCATTCCGGGCTGGGGACAGACCGAAGACTTTATTGCGCCGTGGTTTGCGACGCTGGAAGCGAAGTCAAAATAGTGCCCGGTAAGGCGCAGCCGCCACCCGGCGAAAGGAGCTAAAGGTGACAACATTACCCACCCCTGAATACAGCCGCAATATGCGGCTGATTGGCCATAGCGACCAGGGCGGTCGCCCGGACGGCGTGCAGCTGATGGTGCACCGCGGTTATGCGTATATTGGCCATATGGTGTCGCAGGGCTTTTCGATTGTTGACGTGCGCGACCCGAAAAACCCGAAAGCGGCGGGTTATATACCTGCGCCGCCCGGCACCTGGAATGTGCATTTGCAGGCACACGACGATTTACTGCTGGTGATTAACGCCCGGGATCTGTTTGCCGATGCCCGTTTCGCCGATGAAAAGGTCTACTACACCCGTCAGGTGGGGGAGACCGTCAGCGACGTGCAGGACAAAGGCTGGAGCGCCGGGCTGCGCGTATTTGATATCTCCACGCCGGACAGGCCGCGTGAAATCGGCTTTCTGTCGTTACATGGCATTGGTATCCACCGCATCTGGTACGTCGGCGGTCGCTGGGCCTATGTGTCGGCGCTGATCGACGGCTTTACCGACTATATCTTCCTGACCATCGACCTGGCCGATCCGCGTAAGCCCGAAGTGGCAGGGCGCTGGTGGCTGCCGGGGATGAACCAGGCCGCAGGTGAACGGCCAGAGTGGCCGGAAGGCAAACGCTACGCGCTGCATCATGCCATTATTGCCGGGGATACGGCATACGGCAGCTGGCGTGACGGTGGTTTAACGCTGCTGGATGTCAAAGATCGCACTCAGCCGAAGCTGATTAGCCACCGCAACTGGAGCCCGCCGTTTGGTGGCGGGACGCATACCGCGCTGCCGCTGCCGGACCGCGATCTGCTGGTGGTGCTCGACGAAGCGGTGCTCGACAACCAGGAGGACGGCGAGAAGTTCATCTGGCTGTTTGATATCCGCGAGCCGTCGAACCCGGTAAGTATCTCCACCTTCCCGCAGCCGGATGAAAGAGACTACGTGGCGAAAGGCGCGCATTTCGGCCCGCATAATCTGCACGAGAACCGGCCGGGAAGCTTTGTCAGCTCCACGCTGATCTTCGCCACCTTTCAGAATGCAGGGGTGCGTGCGTATGACATTTCGAATCCCTACCGCCCGGTGGAAACGGGGGCGCTGGTACCTGCTGCACCTGAAAGGATGATGGATACACGCCCGAATCGCCCGCAGGTGATCCAGTCGTGTGATGTTTTTGTGGATGCGCAGGGAATTATTTACAGCACGGATTATAACGGCGGGTTGTCGGTGATTGAATATTGGGGCTGAAAGGGAATGGGGAACTGAAATATATTTATTAGGTGAATGCTTATATTTATAGATTCTTAAAATAAACGCGCCGACTTTATCTTTAAGTCCTGATACGTACTATGGCTCTTTTTTTATTCAAGGATGAATTTAATGAGCCTGAAAAAATGTGCAGCCTGGTTGCAAATAGCACTGCAACTCCTTCCGCCGTCGTTATTTTCGCTGGGCGCGACGCCCGTCGCCGCGCAGGATAAGGTAGCCGAGCCGCAAACCACCGAGCGGGTAGTGGCACAAACCGCCGTGCAGGCGGGGTCACTGTTGGAGAGCGGCAGTGGCCGTTCTGTCGCCAGCGCAATTACGTCCCAGGCAACAAATACCGCCACGCAGGAAATTGAGTCCTGGTTAAATCAATTTGGTACCACGCGTCTGAATATCGGTACTGATGAGCATTTTTCCATTCAGGACGCGGAGTTAGATCTGCTTATCCCTTTATACGAGCAAAAAACGTCGCTGGTGTTCACCCAATTGGGTGGCCGTCGTCACGACGACAGAAATATCGTTAATGTCGGGTTTGGCTACCGTGAATTTAATACCGCATGGATGTGGGGCGTGAATACCTTTTACGATCGCCAGGTTTCGGCGAATCAGCATCAGCGCCTTGGTGTTGGAGCCGAGCTAGGCTGGGACTATCTGCGTCTTTCAGCCAACGGCTACTACCGTTTAAGCGACTGGATGTCTTCGTCCCGCTATCGCGATTATGACGAGCGCGTGGCGAACGGCTTTGACCTGCGTGCAACCGGGTATCTTCCCGCCTATCCGCAGCTTGGGGCGAACCTCGTCTACGAACAATACTATGGTCAGCACGTCGGGCTTTTCGGTGACGATGAGGACGATCGTCAGAAAGATCCTTACGCCGTAACCGTTGGACTGAGCTATACGCCCATTCCGCTGGTTACCCTGGGTGTAAACCAAAAAATGGGTAAAGGCGAGGCATCGGATACGCAGTTTAACCTTGCGGTCAACTGGGCGCCGGGCGTGCCGCTGCGCACGCAGCTTGATGCGGACCAGGTGGGGGCACGCCGTACGCTGCTGGGGTCACGTCAGGAGCTGGTCGATCGTAATAACAATATTGTCCTGGATTACCGTAAGCAGGAGCTGATTTCGCTCGCACTGCCAGAAAACATTGCCGGGAATGAAAATGCCCGCCAGACCGTAACCGCGAAGGTTAAAACGAAATACGGGCTCGAACGCATCGACTGGCAGGGTGACAATTTGATACGTAACGGCGGCAAAATCACACCGGGTGCCGATCCGGCCCAGGTGGTGATTACGCTTCCAGCCTGGAAAAATGGCGGTTCCAACGCGTATACGTTAACCGCAACGGCCTGGGATAAGCACGGTAACGCTTCTGATACCGCGCGGATGACGGTGAACGTAAACGGCATGGACGTGACCACGCTGCAGCCCAGCCTGACGGCGTCTCCGTCCCGCTTACCGGCGGATGGCACCAGTCAGTCGGTATTAACATTGGCGCTAAAAACCGCATCCGGCGAGGCTGCAACCGGGCTATCGGAGCGTCTTGGCGCATCGATCACCCTGAAAAATGCCGTTACAGGCACCGCGGCGCCTGTCGCACCGCAAATAAGCGCGTTTCGCGAAACGAGCAGCGGCGTATACAGCGCAACGCTTATCAGCGGAACCGCGCCTGCCACCCTCACCATTCAGACGTTCATCGACGGCAATATTAAGCTTGCTACCGCCTCTGTGACTGAAGAGGCGGTGTCCGAGGTTGTGGAACTTGCATCACTCAGTCCGTCGACCGTAAGCGCACCGGCAGACGGCGTAACGCCAATTGTCGTTGTGGCAAGCGTTGTCGATCGGTCCGGCAATCCCGTTTCGGGGCAAGAGGTGAAATGGACAGCGGATAACGCTGCGGTTCAGCTGTCTGCTGAACGCACCCTCACTAATGAACAAGGGCAGGCCAGCATTCAACTCATTAGCCGTGACGTGGTTGCGACGACAGTGAGTGCGCAACTGGCGGACGGTAACCCGCTCTCTACCCCGACGCTAAAATTTGTTGCGGACAGCGCCAGCGCACAGGTGAGATCGGTCAATGTCGATAAAACCCGCATTGTTGCCAATAACAGCGACAGCGTAACGTATACCGCGCAGGTCGCAGATAACAGCAATCATCCGCTTGAAGGCGTGACGGTTAACTGGACGGTGAAGCGGGAAGATGGCACGACCGCAGGAAGCAAAACCTCGGTTACCGACGCCGCCGGAAACGCCACGTTGTCGCTGTCGTCAGCAAAAACGGGCGTTGCCTGGGTTTATGCCGATGTAAATCAGCAGAATGCGGTGAGAGCGGAAGCCGTAACGTTTGTCGCTGACACCAGCACGCAGCGTATCGCCGCCGTGGTGGCCGATAAGCAACAGGCCGTGGCCAACGGCAGCGACAGTATTACCTGGACGGCGCAGGTGCGCGATCTGCAGGGTAACGCCATTTCGGGCGTAGAGGTTAACTGGTCGGCAGATAACCCAGACGTTAAGCTCGCCGCCAGCAGTACGCGGACGGATGCGCAGGGCAATGCCTCGCTGGTGGTTACCTCGCTGAAATCAGGCAGCGTTGTAATCACGGCTCAGACCGCTGAAAGCGCACCCGTTCGTGCTGACAGCGCAACCTTCACGGCCGATCTCACGACCGCGAAAATGACGGAGATGGCCGCCGACAGCGTAACGGCGGTAGCCAATGGCACCGACGGTATCACCGTGCGCACTACCGTTGTGGATGCCAATGACAACCCGGTTGACGGAGCGAAGGTTGGCTGGGCGGTGAGCCCTTCCGGCGCGACGTTGTCCGATACGAGCAGCGTGACGAATGCATCGGGTGAGGCGAGCGTGACCTTACGTTCTGAAACCGCGGGGGAATATTCTCTTCAGGCCACGTTCGGCAGTAACACGTTACGCGTGACAAAACTGACCTTCACCGGTGACACCACCACGGCAAAGCTGGCTACCCTCACGGCGGATAAAACGACCGGCATTGTGGCTGACAGCGATACCGTACTGTTAACCGCAACCGTGGTGGATAGCCATCAGAACCCTGTACCAGGCGTTGCCGTTAACTGGAGCAGCAGTGATGCGGCTGATGTGACCCTGACACCCGTTTCAGCAATGACTAATGCGCAAGGGCAGACTGAAACGCGCTTCTCATCGCGCAAAGCGGGCAACATGACGGTTACCGCGACGGTGAATGGTAGCGGTCAGACGCTTACTCTCTCCGTGACCGGTAATCCGGCGACAGCGCAATTTACGAGCCTGAGTCCGGATAAAAAAGAGGCGGTGGCTGACGGGAACGCGACCATACGCTGGACCGCCACCGTCGAAGACGCCAACCATAACCCGCTTAGCGGTGTGGATGTGGCGTGGCGTGTAGATAACAGCAGCGTGAAGCTTGCCAGCGCCAGCACAAAAACCAACGAAGCGGGTCAGGCGGTTGTAACGGCGTCAACGACAACGGCCGGAACGGCAACGGTTAGCGCAACAGTTGTCGGTTCAACGGTGGCGATAAACGCGGAGCCGGTAACATTTATTGGCGATGCGACTACCGCCAGGGTTGAGAGCCTCAAGGCCAGTTCTGACCACGCGGTAGTCAACACCGACCGCATTACCTACACCGCAGTGGTGAAAGACGTAAACGGTAATGCCGTCAAAAATGCGACGGTCAACTGGAACACCACGCTTAATACCCTTTCAGCGCAAACCAGTGTGACCAATGGCAGCGGCGTGGCGACCGTGAAGCTGAGTGGCCCGGATACCGGTACGGCAAAGGTGAGTGCAGAGAGTAATAACACCACTAAAACCGATCAAACGGTTGTGTTTATTGCCAGCTATTCAGCCATGTGGAGCGTTACCGGTTCGACAAGCGCATTCAGTACGGGCGCAATATTTGGCTTCCCTTCGCTTGGGTTTGTGGCAACGGGAAGTACGCAGGGGCCGACGTCCCTGGTATGGACCGCCGAAGGTTACAGCACGCTTGTCGTGCCGATGAAGGACGAACAAGGCAATACCCGGGACGTGAAGATTCGCGCGCAGCGCAGATCGGATTGCTCCACCCGTCCGTTCAATGTGGCGGTTCTGTGTAGCAGTTGGGAAACCACAGGCTATAGCGCCAGCCTTAAGTATGTTGAGGCCGATAACCCGGATCTCCCGAGCGGGGTTTACCGTGGGGATATCAAGTTTGCCGGTAAAGACTGGCATTCGTCGTGGTCTCTCGATTACACCGTGACCACCACGCTCACCAAAAACTGATGCAAAAACCTCCCGAAAGGGAGGTTTTTTTAACTGTACTGGCGCACTCTTGCCACCAGCTCTTCCACGCTGTCGATGCGATCGGCAATCACAATCAGCGCTTTACCCAGCGTGATGGCGTGGCGCAGACATTCGTGGCGCATCGCGTCGTCCTGAATGGTATCGATGTCCGCGACGTGAGACAGCCCCACACTGCGGCGGATCAGCTCCGTTCCGCAGAAACCAATGGTATCTCGCCAGACCTTTTTCAAAAATTCAGAGGCATAGCCCGGCGCACTCAGCGCGGCATCCCGGGTTTTCTCGTGCGCCAGCGCCTGGAAGCGCTCCGCAAAGGTATTCCATAACGCCTGAATGTCGATCAGACGCTGTTCCCGGGCGGCAGCGGCATCGCGGATGCCTAAATGCCCCGGCAGGCCACAGAAATTCAGCAGCAGGTTGCCGATGGCGGTACCCACGTCAAACCCAATCGGGCCAAAGTAACCGAATTCGGCGTCGATTGCTTTCAGACTGCCCTCGGCCACGAAAATCGATCCGCTGTGGATATCCCCGTGCAATAGCGCTTCGGCGTGGGAGAAGAAGCGATGCTTCAGGGAGGCCACGGCAATTTTCAACTGGGCGTCATCGCGCAGGGCGGCGACATCGTTTTCCAGCTCTGCCGGATAGTTGTTGCGCTCGTGGATCTGGTACGGATCGTTAAAGAACAGATCTTCAGTGATCTCGCACATCTCCGGGTTAATGAACTGGGCAACCTGCGCTTTTTTCTGGTGCGGGTGCAGGTAAAAATCACTGGTGTGGAACAGCGTGTGCGCCAGGTACTCCCCCAGTTGACGCGCAGCCTGCGGGTAGGCGTTATTCTTAATCAGCTCCCCGCGCCAGATGCGATGGTCGGAGAGATCTTCCATCACCATGACCGCCAGTTCCGGGTCAAAATGATGAATTTTCACGGTATGCTGCGGGCTGTGCTTGTAATGCTCCACCAGCGTTTGCGCCTCAAGACGGGCGCGGTCCAGCGTCAGCGGCCAGGACTCACCGACGCAGCGAACGTATGGCAGCGCCTGTTTTACGATGATGCGGCTCACGCCCTGAGCATCGAAAATTTTGAAGACCAGATTGAGGTTGCCGTCGCCCACTTCCTGCGCCTCTACCAGTGATGATGGATTATCAAGGCCGCCAAACTGCCTGGCATACTCCACGGCATCCTGGGCGGTAAAGGTACGGTATTGCGACATTGCCTGCTCCTCACTGATTTGCGAATAAAGACATTTAGACGTCTATACATCTGGATTTCATCCTGACACAATGTGCTACAACAACGCAACAGGGAATTAACGACATGCAGACATTACAGACGACCAGCCTGCGGGTGGCGGATAATCAGCTCTTTATTCTCGACCAACAGGCCCTTCCGCAGGAGAAACGCTGGCTTGACGCCTCAACGGTTGAGGCGCTGGTGGGGCATATTCACGCCCTTAGGGTGCGCGGTGCGCCGCTGATTGGTCTCTCTGCAAGTCTGCTGCTGGCGCTGCTGGCGGAAAAGGGGAAAAGCCGCGACGAGCTGGCGCTGGCGCTGGAAACGCTGCGCGCTGCCCGCCCGACGGCGGTCAACCTGATGAACAATCTCGACCGCATGAAGCAGGCGCTCTGGCAGGAAGATTTCGTTCCGGCGCTGGTGACGGAAGCTCTGCGACTGATTGACGAAGACAGGCAGCTTTGTGACGCCATTGCGACAGCGGGCAGCGCGCTGGTGAAGCCCGGTAGCCGCCTGCTGACCCACTGTAACACTGGCGGTCTGGCAACCGCAGGCGTCGGCACTGCGCTGGGTGTTATTGCTCGCGCACATCAGGAGGGCAACGTCAGCAACGTCTGGGTGGATGAAACCCGTCCGCTGCTGCAGGGCGGCAGGCTGACCGCGTGGGAGCTCGGCGAGCTGGGCGTGCCGTATCAGCTGATTACCGACTCCATGGCCGCCAGCCTGATGGCAAAAGGGGAGGTGGATGCCGTGTGGGTGGGGGCAGATCGTATTGCCGCCAACGGCGATGTGGCGAACAAAATCGGCACCTATTCCCTGGCGGTGCTGGCGAAATTTCACGGCATTCCGTTCTATGTCGCCGCCCCGCAAACCACCCTCGACCCGGCGTGCCCGAACGGTGAGGCGATCCCGATTGAGCAGCGCGCGGCCAGTGAAGTAACGGGCGTGGCGGGAAGCTTCGGCGCGGTACAGTGGGCACCGGAAAATGCGCAGGTTTACAACCCGGCGTTTGACGTCACCCCAGCCTCGCTGATTAGCGGCTGGGTACTGGATACGGGCGTGGTCACGCCGGAAGCGGTAGCAAAGGGGAAATTCGCCTGAGTCCGGCTATCCTTGTAAGGGGTTCCCCTGAGAGGACAACATCGTGACGCTCGATCCCGAAACAGACTTAAAACTGGAACGCGTGGTGGATGCACCGCGCGACCTGCTGTGGCTCTGCTGGACAACGCCAGAGCACATCAAAAACTTCTTTATTCCTGCCCCCCATAAAGTGACCGAATGCGACCTCGACCTGCGCGTGGGTGGACGGTTCAATACCGTTTTCGACGTGGACGGGCAAAAAATGGACAATAAAGGTGTTTTCCTGGAAATCGATCCCGGCAAAAAGCTGGTCTTTACCGACGGCTATACCGAAGGGTGGAAACCGGCCGAAAAGCCGTTTATGACGGCGATTTTGTTGCTGGAAGATCTCGGGGAGGGCAAAACCCGCTATACGGCGATTGCGCGCCATCCCACGAAAGAAATCCGTGAGCAGCATGAACAGATGGGCTTCCATGAAGGCTGGGGGATCGTGCTGGATCAGCTGGTGGGGTATGTGAAGTCTCTCAGACCCCCTCTCCCCTGAGGGAGAGGGTTGGGGTGAGGGGGAGTATACGGTGATAGTGTTAAAGATGGGGGCGTTTTCTTGTCGCCCTTCTTTGACGAAAAATGGGTGTCCCCTTTTCATCAAAATATCTTTCCGGCCATATCACTTCAGGCGAGATGTTGAGCGCCTGAGCGATTAGCCATTCCCCTTTAGGCCATGGCCGGGAAAGCGCATTTGCCAGTGTAGATGATGATAGTCCAGCCTTACGTGACAAGGCTGCCAGGCTTGTTCCGTGTTTCTTTAGCGCGGCAACGATATCGGCAGGATGCCAGTTTTTATCACGCATGTGTCCTCCTTACGTAAGTTCGTTACGGGCTCAATTATCCTGTTTTGGGATAAAAACGCAATGGGAGGATATTCGATTTCAGGATATTTGTATGGAATCGGAACAATGGCCTCAGTTTATTCAGATGAATACCAGCGAGTTATCAATGCGTTGAAGAAAGCGCGTAAAGAGAAAGGGATTACTCAGACGCAGCTTGCGGAGGCGCTGGGGAAACCGCAGTCGTTTATCGCTAAAGTGGAAAGTGGTGAACGCAGGTTAGATGTGGTGGAGTTTGTGCATTTGGCAAAATTGGTTGGGGCAGATGTGCAGAGGATTATTGCCAGCATTTAACTAATGTCTGACTGCGGGAATGACCACCAGAGTGGTATGTTCCCCCTCACCCCAGCCCTCTCCCAAAGGGAGAGGGAGCAATTTTCACCTATGCCAGACGCGGATACGCTTCCGCAATCGCATCACCGGTAAACTGCGCCACCCAGCCCTCCGGATTATCGAATATACGGATGGCCGTAAAGTTTGGCTCTGAGCCCATATCAAACCAGTGCGGTGTGCCTGCAGGCACCGAAATCAGGTCGTTTTTCTCGCACAGCACCTGATATACCTCATTGCCAATGTGCAGGCAGAACAATCCCGCGCCTTCCACGAAAAAGCGCACTTCATCTTCGCCGTGGGTGTGCTCGTTGAGGAATTTGGCGCGCAGCGCTTCTTTTTGCGGGTTGTCGGCGCGCAGGCTGATCACATCCCAGCTCTGATAGCCTTTCTCCGCGACCAGCTTGTCGATGGCATGCTGGTAAGCGTCAATGACCACTTCTGGGGCAGGGTCGCGCCCTAAATCACGGTCGGCCACCCAGCGTTCAAAACGCACGCCTTTGGCATTGAGCTGTTGGGCGATCTCGGCGGCGTCGGTGCTGTGCCACAGGTGCTTACTGGCGTCTTTATCGGAATAAATGGTTAATGCGCTCATGAAGGGATCTGCTCCGGGTTAATCTCGTCGAACTGGTGAACCTGATGATGGTGGCTTGCGCCGTCATCATCACCGCGAATCAGCTGCAGGGTGCGAAAACCGGCCTGTTCAGCAGCGTCCAGCTCCTGATGGATATCCGACAGGAACAGGATCTGCGACGGGGCGATGCCCGTCTGCGCCGCAATATTCTGATAAGACTGCACCTCACGCTTGGCACCAATATGGGTATCAAAGTAGCCGCTGAACAGATGAGTAATATCACCTTCATCGCTGTAGCCAAATAACAGTTTCTGCGCAGCGACGGAGCCAGAGGAATAAATATAGAGATCAATGCCTTGCGCTTTCCATTTTTCCAGCGCCGGCAGCACGTCCGGGTAGAGATGGCCGGTAAAGTCGCCGTTGACGTAACCATCGTGCCAGATAATTCCCTGCAGGGCCTTCAGCGCCGTCGATTTACGGTCTTCATCCATAAAGGTGAAGAGGGTCTCGATAAGATCGCTGACGCTGGCGTGCGGAGCGTCGATTTCATCGCGCAGGTTGTCCAGAATCGATTTGACCGGCTCGGCGTACTGCTGGGCGGTGACGAAGGCCGCCAGACGCTCACGCGCATAAGGGAACAAAACATCATGGACAAAACGGATATCGCTGGTGGTTCCCTCAATATCCGTCACAATCGCGCGAATCATATCTTCTCCAGTTGTCGTAAACGCATTTCGCATTCAAATAAGAATTCTAATCCTTCCAGATGACGGCGGGCTTCGGCCACATCACGTCCCCAGCAGGTTAAGCCATGGCCGCGCAGAAGAAAACCATAATTAAGCGGGCGCTCCTGCGCGTAATGGGCGATTCGCGAAGCGAGGGCGTCTATTTCCTGGTCGTTATCGAATACCGGAATGGCAACCGTAGCCAGATGCGTGGTCTGCCCGGTGAGGGATTTTTGCATCTCAAACCCGCTGATGTGCAGCTCCGCCTCTTTCACCAGCCGCGAGAGCACCGTGGCGTTCACCGTGTGGACGTGCAGTACGGCGTTGGCCTCCGGGAACAGGCGATAGATGAGCGTGTGTAGCCCGGTTTCGGCCGAAGGTTTACGGCCAGAGGGGGCGCGATTGGTGGCGATCTCCACCTGCAAAAAATCATCCGGCGTGAGGCTGCCTTTGTCTTTGCCGGATTCACTGAGCCAGCACAGGTTTTCATCCTGACGTACCGACATGTTACCGCCGGTGGCGGGGGCCCAGCCTTTGGCACCAATCCAGCGGCAGGCTTCGACCAGTTGCGTGAGTTGCAGGTTGTCTGTCATTTCCTTTTACCCTCTCGGTCAGGAATATTCATATTGTTTAGACGTCTAAGCGTCTTGATTGCCAAAGGCTAACATCGTGTTATAGTGGCAGCAACATAAGTATTACAAGCAGGCACCCCACAATGAGCAATAACGCATTGATTCCGCAAAGCAAACTTCCCAAGCTGGGCACCACTATCTTTACGCAGATGAGCGCTCTGGCCCAGAAGCACAACGCCATTAACCTCTCGCAGGGGTTCCCGGATTTTGATGGTCCAGGCTATTTGCAGGAGCGTCTGGCCTGGCACGTTGCCCTGGGGGCGAATCAGTATGCGCCGATGACCGGCGTGCAGGCATTGCGTGACGCCATTGCGGATAAAACGGCGGAATGCTATGGCTATCAACCGGATGCCAACAGCGACATTACGGTGACGGCAGGTGCGACCGAAGCACTGTATGCGGCCATCACCGCGCTGGTTCGCACGGGCGATGAGGTTATCTGCTTTGACCCAAGCTACGACAGCTATGCGCCTGCCATCGAACTGTCCGGCGGCGTGGTGAAGCGCGTGGCATTACAGCCGCCGCATTTTCGCCCCGACTGGCAGGCGTTTGCTGCGCTGCTGAGCGACAAAACCCGGCTGGTCATTCTGAATACACCACACAACCCGTCGGCGACGGTGTGGCAGAAGTGCGATTTCGCCGCGCTGTGGCAGGCCATTGCGGAACGTGAAATTTATGTTCTTAGCGACGAAGTGTATGAGCACATCTGCTTTGCCGGGGAAGGGCACGTCAGCGTGCTGGCCCATCCGCAGCTTCGCGAGCGCGCTGTGGCGGTGTCGTCATTTGGTAAAACCTATCATATGACCGGCTGGAAGGTGGGGTACTGCGTGGCACCGGCGGCCATCAGCGCGGAGTTGCGTAAAGTGCACCAGTACCTGACGTTTGCGGTGAACACGCCTGCCCAGCTGGCGCTGGCCGATATGCTGCGCGCTGAGCCTGAGCATTACCGTGAGCTGCCCGAATTTTACCGCGCACGCCGGGATCGGTTTGTGAGTGCCCTGAGTCAGAGCCGTCTGGAGATCCTGCCGTGTGAAGGCACCTATTTCCTGCTGGCCGATTACAGCGCCATTTCCGATCTGGACGACGTCAATTTTTGCCAGTGGCTGACCAAAGAGGTGGGCGTGGCGGCGATCCCGTTATCCGTCTTTTGCGCCGATCCCTTCCCGCATAAGCTGATTCGTCTCTGCTTTGCGAAACAGGAATCGACGCTGCTGGCGGCGGCAGAGCGTCTTAACGCGCTCTGATTATTTGACCGTCCAGGCTTCTGAGTAACGGCGGTCTGCAAAGAGTTCCAGCAGACCGTTGATTTGCTTGAGGCGTAATACCTCGTCGCTATCCATTCCCAGTTCCTGACTGATTCTCTCGTCGTCCCAGCCAAGCTGCACCAGCTCGCGGACGATATCGGACATCGCATTAATTTGATGGCGGCCGCGCGCCCGATTGTGACGAATGGTGGCCGCTATCCGGTCGAACTTTTTCTGCCGCTCTTTACGCAGACAGGTGACAGGCAGATAGCCTTTAAGCTGGCGTTTTAATACCGCCCGGTTGGACCCAATTTCATGGCGATGGAAGCCGTCGACAATTTCATAATGCCGGGCCTCACTTTCTGTCACCACAATGGGTTGGGTAAAACCGTCCATCTCCAGGGATTTACAGAGCAGCCGTTTTTCCGGCGGGGCAACGTTGTTGGGGTTGTAATCGTTCGCGGTAATCTCGTCCTGTTTGATCCACAGTACGCAGTCGACAGGCTGTTCGCGAAAAGGGCTATTTTCATGGATAGCCTGGCGAAAGGCGTTAATGGCTTCAATGCGTTTATCTTCGGGAAGAGACTGAAGATAATTTTTCATCTCGTTAATTAATTGCTGCTGCATAAGATCCCCCACTCCTTGCGTTTTGATTTCATCCGTTCGCTGTAACGCTGGTAATGCCTGGGTTTGTTCGGACTGAATGACAGCGCCCGGCACCAGTAGTCATTGTTGAGTAATACCTTGCACACGCGTCGCCAGGACGGGATATCTTTGGCGCCGATATCGCCCTCCTGGGTGTCGGGAATATCGGCCATGCCTCTCTTCTGATACCAGTGCAAATAGATCGCGATTTTATTGCGGTAATGTTCTGCGGTGGTGTGCGGCATGCTGTCGAGAAGCAGCATGGCGTATTCCCGCCAGCTGAGCGCGTCGGGTTTCAGAATTTTGCGGTGGCCATAGAAATGATTGTCCTGCCCCGCGTAGACCCCGCCACTGTGCACGCCGTTTACCCGCTCACACATCGCCGCCCAGCGTTCGGGCTCTACAACATGATAGAGCCACAATCCCTGACGCTGCTCCGGGCCAAAGGGTTCACAGATGCGCATATAGCGCGGCGGCACGCCAGCCTGAAACATCAGGTCGTAAAGCGGGTTATAGCACCCGCCCGTTTTCGCAAACCAGGTCCAGATATCGGCGGTTTTCCAGTCATAAAGCGGATAGACATACCAGGCGTGCCCGCCGGGGGCGACGGTGGTCCAGGGTTTGTCATCGGCAAAGCGCTGCTTTCGTGCGTTAGCGATCGTCAAAAAGCGATTGTAGGATTCATCGGCACGAATGCCGATCATCATTGCTGCCGGGCGCCTTTTGGCAAACCAGTCGGAAAATTCACGAACAAAGGCCTCGAAGGTCATGCCGGGCTGGTAGAACGAGAAGTAATCTGGATCGGTTACCGCCTCTTCAGGGGGCGTGCGTACCCAGTTTTTACCCGGCTCCCAGCACTGCCATTCGGGCTGGAACTGTGAAAGTGAATTTTGCGTGGTCAACGGGAGCGCTACCCACCAGCATTTTTCAATCACATCGGCGTATTGTGCGATCATGTTATTCACATGCTGAATGGTACAGGTGAACTGCGCTTCCCAGTCGATAAATAACAGACAGATTTTCTTTCCCATTTTTCGGGCTTGTCGGGCCGTTAAATGGAACATAATGGTGGAATCTTTTCCGCCAGAAAATGAAACACAGACCCTTGGCAGATTCTCAAGCGTCCATGTTATACGCTCTGTCGCAGCGTCAAGGACATTTTGATTAAGTGGATGCTTATAAATTGACAAAGGCAACTCCTCCTGGAAATAAATACCGGACGTTCATGTCAATGCAGGAGAGAGAATAATAGTAGTGAAAATAAAGGCAGGTAAATCAAAAAAGGCAGATTTTTTATTATCTATAAATGAGGGTTATATTTTGAAGAGAGAAATGGCTGTAAATATCACAGCCATTCGGATTTATTTTTGCGTAATCTGCTCAACAAACCTCGAGAAAACCGAGCTGTTAAGCGCTGAGCGGTTATAAACCATGAAGACTTCCATTTGTGGCAGCATGAAGGGGGCGTCCACTTTTTTCAGTCGCAATACGTCACGGTATTTTTCATACAGGACTTCCGGGATATATCCCACTAAATGCGATGCGCTGATCATGTTTATGATTGAAAAGAGAGAGTCGCAGCGAAAACCGATTGTCCTGTCGGCATGCACTTCCTCAGTCTTTGACTGATAGTGTTTCACACCCGCTTCATCGCTCAGGAAGATCGTAAACTTCTCTTTCTGCAGCTCTTCCAGGGTAGCGGTCTCCTGTAGGCGGGGGTGATCCTGGCTGCACACCAGAATCATTCGGTAATTAACATAGGGAACGCACACCATTGAGCGATTGTTGATAGGCGCAATGGAGAAAATTAAGTCTGCTTTGCGGTAGGCAAGCAGGTCTTCTGCGGAATCCGCGGACAGCAGCATGTCATGAAGCTCTATTTCATAATTGTGCTCTCGCATCAATAGCTTCATGGGGCTGAGCAGATTGTCAGTTGTCAGAACCTGCGGGCAGTAGATGACAAAATTCTTTTTGAGCGATGAGCCATGCATGATGTTGATGGTCTGCTCAAGCTGATTGAGGTTTTGCTCAAGATGATGATGCAAATTTGCCCCGACGGTAGTGGGAGTGATCCCTTTTCCCGAACGGATAAACAGCGGATCGTTCAGCTGGTTACGCAGCCGCTGCAGGGATTGACTGACCGCGGAAGGCGTTATGTAGAGCGTTTCTGCTGCCTTGCTGATGCTCAGGTGTTGGTAGATGCATTCGAAAATGACCAGCAGATTGAGATCGAATTTTTTTAAGTCGTAAAGATTTGCCATGTTTCATCCTGAGTGTGCTGCGTTGCGTTATCACATCACTGATAACTATAGAAGGAACGTAACCATTTACCATCCTTGATGGTTAGTTCGCTTAATTATGATTGAAAACCAACTTAATATATCACGAACGTAGATTAATGAAATAGAACTTCAATAATGGTTAAGATATTTTTACCTTTAAAATAGAAAACAGAACTGAATAAAAATAGTCAGATCTATATATGGACAAGTAATTATCACTCATTTTTATTTTTACTGGCGTGAGCATTAGCGGCGATGGGGAATGCTTAGTTTGGTAAAACCTATCACAGCCATAGATATGATTATCCCTTCAATCCATTGCCCTGTCCCGACACGAGTGCTGTAATCGGGGGGCTGTAACGACCTTGATATAAAGGTATGTAGAGCGCAACGCAACGCCAGTCTCACTGGCACTGAAAGTTCCTGTGGAAAGTTCAGGTATCAGGGCCGCCCACCAGGGCGGCCTTTTTACTTTTGGCTTTTCGTTAATTCAATTCATCACGTTGTCTTGTTCGGGTTGTTAGGTATGGCTGATTGATTTGATAAAGCAAACGCATTAGCCCATGTAGCGAAAGTTCGTTACCTTACATCTCAACGAAAACACGGAGGAAGTACAGATGTCTTTGATTAACACCAAAATTAAACCTTTCAAAAACCAGGCGTTCAAAAACGGCGAATTCATTGAAGTCACTGAGAAAGATACCGAAGGCCGCTGGAGCGTGTTCTTCTTCTATCCGGCTGACTTCACTTTCGTTTGCCCGACCGAACTGGGTGACGTAGCCGATCACTACGATGAACTGCAGAAGCTGGGCGTAGACGTGTACTCTGTCTCTACCGACACCCACTTCACCCACAAAGCGTGGCACAGCAGCTCTGAAACCATCGCGAAAATCAAATACGCGATGATCGGTGACCCGACTGGCGCCCTGACCCGTAACTTCGACAACATGCGTGAAGATGAAGGTCTGGCTGACCGTGCGACCTTCGTTGTTGACCCGCAGGGTATCATCCAGGCAATCGAAGTTACCGCTGAAGGCATTGGCCGTGACGCGTCTGACCTGCTGCGTAAAATCAAAGCAGCACAGTACGTAGCTTCTCACCCAGGTGAAGTTTGCCCGGCTAAATGGAAAGAAGGTGAAGCAACTCTGGCTCCGTCTCTGGACCTGGTTGGTAAAATCTAAATTTCCTTCGTCTTTCACGCCATAGCGGCGTTGGCGTCGCCCGCTCACCCCGGTCACTTACTTGTGTAAGCTCCCGGGGATTCACAGGCTAGCCGCCTTGCTCTGACGCGAAATACTTCGGAAATTCACCTAATTCTTCGGGTGCTGCGGCATCCGATTTTCTTCCCCGCACCATGATGCAAGCTGCATCCAGGTAGCCGCAGAGGCCGCTTGCATGATGATGTTTAAAGCCCAGGAGATAAACATGCTCGACACAAATATGAAAACTCAACTCAAGGCTTACCTTGAGAAATTGACCAAGCCTGTTGAGTTAATTGCCACGCTGGATGACAGCGCTAAATCGGCAGAAATCAAGGAACTGTTGGCTGAAATCGCAGAACTGTCAGACAAAGTCACCTTTAAAGAAGATAACAGCTTGCCGGTGCGTAAGCCGTCTTTCCTGATCACCAACCCAGGTTCCAACCAGGGGCCACGTTTTGCAGGCTCCCCGCTGGGCCACGAGTTCACCTCGCTGGTACTGGCGTTGCTGTGGACCGGTGGTCATCCGTCGAAAGAAGCGCAGTCTCTGCTGGAGCAGATTCGCCATATTGACGGTGATTTTGAATTCGAAACCTATTACTCGCTCTCTTGCCACAACTGCCCGGACGTGGTGCAGGCGCTGAACCTGATGAGCGTACTGAACCCGCGCATCAAGCACACTGCAATTGACGGCGGCACCTTCCAGAACGAAATCACCGATCGCAACGTGATGGGCGTTCCGGCAGTGTTCGTAAACGGGAAAGAGTTTGGTCAGGGCCGCATGACGTTGACTGAAATCGTTGCCAAAATTGATACTGGCGCGGAAAAACGTGCGGCAGAAGAGCTGAACAAGCGTGATGCTTATGACGTATTAATCGTCGGTTCCGGCCCGGCGGGTGCAGCGGCAGCAATTTACTCCGCACGTAAAGGCATCCGTACCGGTCTGATGGGCGAACGTTTTGGTGGTCAGATCCTCGATACCGTTGATATCGAAAACTACATTTCTGTACCGAAGACTGAAGGGCAGAAGCTGGCAGGCGCACTGAAAGTTCACGTTGATGAATACGACGTTGATGTGATCGACAGCCAGAGCGCCAGCAAACTGATCCCAGCAGCAGTTGAAGGTGGTCTGCATCAGATTGAAACAGCTTCTGGCGCGGTACTGAAAGCACGCAGCATTATCGTGGCGACCGGTGCAAAATGGCGCAACATGAACGTTCCGGGCGAAGATCAGTATCGCACCAAAGGCGTGACCTACTGCCCGCACTGCGACGGCCCGCTGTTTAAAGGCAAACGCGTAGCGGTTATCGGCGGCGGTAACTCCGGCGTGGAAGCGGCAATTGACCTGGCGGGTATCGTTGAGCACGTAACGCTGCTGGAATTTGCGCCAGAAATGAAAGCCGACCAGGTTCTGCAGGACAAACTGCGCAGCCTGAAAAACGTCGACATTATTCTGAATGCGCAAACCACGGAAGTGAAAGGCGACGGCAGCAAAGTCGTTGGTCTGGAATATCGAGATCGTGTCAGCGGCGATATTCACAACATCGAACTGGCCGGTATTTTCGTCCAGATTGGTCTGCTGCCGAACACCAACTGGCTCGAAGGCGCAGTCGAACGTAACCGCATGGGCGAGATTATCATTGATGCGAAATGCGAAACCAACGTGAAAGGCGTGTTCGCAGCGGGTGACTGTACGACGGTTCCGTACAAGCAGATCATCATCGCCACTGGCGAAGGTGCCAAAGCCTCTCTGAGTGCTTTTGACTACCTGATTCGCACCAAAACTGCATAAGAAGAAGTAA
>JAEYGZ010000041.1 GCA_023409535.1 Bacillota bacterium | reverse complement strand
TCCAAGGATAAGAGATGGAGACTTGTAAACGTAATGGAAAAAGTTAAATAGTAAAGGAGGCACCAGTCATGATTCAGCCGGAAAGCAGATTAAGAGTAGCTGACAATTCAGGCGCGAAAGAATTATTGTGTATCCGCATACTGGGTGGCACAAGCCGTCATTATGCGAACATAGGCGATATAATCGTATGTGCCGTTAAGGAAGCGACTCCTGGCGGAGTTGTTAAAAAGGGCGACGTAGTGAAAGCTGTTGTCGTAAGAACAAAGCATGGCGCCAGAAGAGTAGACGGCAGCTACGTAAAGTTTGATCAGAATGCGGCGGTTATTATAAAGGAAGATAAGAATCCTGTTGGAACCCGTATTTTCGGGCCAGTAGCAAGGGAACTTAGAGAAAAAAGCTTTATGAAAATCGTGTCATTGGCACCAGAAGTACTTTAGTGGGGAGGTGTACAGATGCAAATTAAGAAAGACGATACAGTGATTGTCATCACTGGCAAGGATAAAGGCAAAAAAGGCAAGGTTTTGAAAGCACTGCCCAAAGAAAATAAAGTGATCGTGGAAGGAATCAACGTTCAGACCAAGCATCAGAAGCAGACGAGAAAGCTGAAGAGCGAGATCAAGCATCAGGAAGGTCCCGTCGATGTTTCAAACGTCATGTTCTACGACACAAAGGCGAAAGCCGCGACAAGGGTCGGATATACTTTCGAGAACGGAGAAAAGAAGAGAGTATCCAAAAAAACAGGACAGATTCTGGACTAATTGGTTTGAAAGGAGGGAACAAACTTGGCAGCTAGACTGAAAGAAACTTATAAAAACGAAGTATTCAATGCTTTAATGGAAAAATTTAAATATAAGAATGTCATGGAAGTGCCGAAGCTGGAGAAGATCACTATCAACATGGGTCTTGGCGAAGCGAAGGATAACACAAAGCTCATGGAAACAGCAGTTGAAGAGCTTGGACTGATCAGCGGCCAAAAGCCGGTGATCACAAAGGCAAAGAAGTCCATCGCAAACTTCAAATTAAGACAGGGAATGTCTGTTGGAGCTAAGGTGACCTTGAGAGGAGACAATATGTTCGAATTTGCCGACAAATTCTTCAACATTTCTCTTCCAAGAGTAAGAGACTTCAAAGGAGTAAGCAGAAACTCATTCGACGGCAGAGGAAATTACTCCATGGGCGTCAAAGAGCAGCTTATCTTCCCTGAAATCAACTTTGATAAGGTAGATAAGATCAAAGGCATGAATATCATATTCACCACAACGGCAAAGACGGACGAGGAAGCTCAGGCTCTCCTTGAACTCCTGGGAATGCCGTTCGAGAAGTAGGAGGGAACAAATGGCAAAGACATCTCTCAAAGTAAAACAACAGAGAAAACCTAAGTTTTCAACGCGCGCATATACAAGATGCAGGATTTGCGGAAGGCCCCATGCTGTTTTGAAAAAGTATGGTATATGCCGTATCTGTTTCAGAGAACTGGCTTACAAAGGCGAAATTCCAGGCGTTAAGAAAGCAAGCTGGTAAACGAAAGTAATAGGAAGGAGGTACTTCAAAAATGACCATGACAGATCCTATAGCAGATATGCTAACAAGAATCAGAAATGCCAATACTGTAGGACATGCGACAGTTGAGATCCCTGCGTCCAAGATGAAAAAATCCATTGCGGGCATCTTAGCTTCCGAAGGCTACATTAGAGGGTTTGACGTTATAGACGACAATAAACAGGGCATCATCAGAATCCAGATGAAATATGGTGCCGATAAAGAGAGAGTAATCAGCGGAATCAAGAAGATTTCAAAGCCCGGACTCAAAGTTTACGCGAAAAGCGACGAGGTGCCAAAGGTGCTCGGAGGACTTGGAATCGCGATAATCTCCACTTCCAATGGAATTATCAGCGACAAGGAAGCCAGAAAGCTTGGCGTAGGCGGCGAAGTAATTTGTTATGTTTGGTAGGAGGATGCGAAAATGTCAAGAATAGGTAGATTACCTGTTGCTCTCCCTGCCGGCGTAGAGGTTAAGGTAAGCGACAGCAATGTGGTTACTGTAAAAGGACCTAAAGGCGAACTGCAGGAGCAGATCAGCAAGTTAGTTAAAGTAGAAATAAACGACGGAGTACTGACGGTAGGCCGGGACTCTGATGCCAAAGAAGCAAGATCGGCCCACGGCCTTTCCAGAACCCTGATCAACAACATGGTAACGGGAGTTACTTCAGGCTTTGAAAAGAAGCTCCAGTTGGTAGGTGTTGGATACAAGGCGGAAAAGAAGGGCAACGTGCTCGTAATGAACCTTGGATACTCACATCCTGTTGAAATGGAAGATCCCGAGGGAATTCAGACCGAGGTGACCACCCCGACTGAAATCATCGTCAGAGGGATCAACAAGGCAGTTGTCGGAAATTATGCGGCGAACGTGAGAAAGTGGAGACAGCCTGAACCTTACAAGGGCAAGGGTATCCGCTATGCTGGCGAAATAGTGCGCAGAAAAGAAGGCAAGGCCGGTGCTAAGAAGAAGTAGAAAGGAGTGAGATAAATGGCAAAAGAGAGTAGAAACGACAGGCGTCTGGCAAGACACGAAAGAGTGAGAACGAACCTTTCCGGGACCCCTGAAAAGCCGAGGCTCTGCGTATTCAGAAGCCTTAAGAATATTTCTGTTCAGATCATAGACGATGTTAACGGAACTACGCTGGCCGCTGCATCCACCCTTGACAAGGACATCAAGGCACAGGCTGCCTATGGCGGAAACAAGGCGGCTGCAAAGCTGGTCGGAGAATCTGTTGCAAAGAAAGCGCTGGAAAAGGGAATTGAAACGGTTGCCTTTGACAGAGGCGGATTCTTATATCACGGAAGAGTAAAAGAACTGGCTGACGGTGCGCGTGAAGCCGGGCTGAAATTCTAACAGGAAGGGAGAAAAGGAATGCGACAGAATATGATTGATGCATCCAAGCTTGACTTAAAAGAATCCATCGTTAACATCAGACGTGTTGCCAAGGTTGTAAAAGGCGGAAGAAACTTCAGATTCAGCGTTACCGTGGTAGTCGGAAACGGCGAAGGCATTGTAGGCGTTGGCCTCGGAAAAGCTCAGGAAATTCCTGAGGCAGTAAGAAAAGCCATTGAAGATGCAAAGAAAAAGTTGATATATGTTCCTAAAGTTGGAACGACGATTCCACAT
>JAEYGZ010000044.1 GCA_023409535.1 Bacillota bacterium | reverse complement strand
GGGTAATGGCGATGTAGAAATTGGTTTCAGCGACCTCGCACAACTTCCTTACATTATGGGATTAATTCGTCAGGCATTTGAAAAACAAATGGAGAGCGCCTTGGTATAACGCGGCGAATAATACCCGGTAGCACTGGTGCTACCGGGTCAATGTATCAGGCAACTTTCTGTTTACCGGCAATCACCCCAATAAATTCCTGCACCTGCTTCTGTTTACGTGCCGACAGCTTGCACACCTGGCGCAGTGACTGCATCAGTTCGCTCTCTTCGGCGACGGGGGGTTGGGCGGTGAGGACAATACAGCCTTCCATCACTTTGACATCTACCACAGTGCCGGTGGCAAAACCGGCGGCTTCCAGCCACTGACCTTTCAGGGTGATGGCGGGAATACGGCTGTAATCCGGGTAGCGGCTCGCATAGCTCACGGTTAATTGACGGTTATTTGCAGGAGAGACTTCTGGTTCGAACGGTTGTGCAATAGAATGCGTGTCAGTCATGATTACTATTCTCCATAAATAGTGATTGTGATGAGCGGTGCGGGTGTGTTGGCGCACATCCGCACCGCGCTAAATACCTGGATATATCATCAGTAAATACAGGGAAAATCCAGCTAAAAATAGAATAAAATGGTCAGTTCCTGGAATGATTTAAATATATTTATGTGAGTTATGATTGGCGTGAAATAATAAAAGGCGCACCGGAAAGGTGCGCCAGAAAATAATGATCAGGATTTTTTACGCGAGGCTTTTTTACCTCCGCTGGCTGCGCGTTCAGCTTTGATTTTTTCCAGCAACGCGGCGGCGCTGTTTTCTCCGCTGATTAATTCCGGGTTTTCGGCCCGCCACTGGGCGGTGAGTTCACCACGGAACGCTTTTGCCAGGATGGATTGCGTCAGGTTGTTAACGCGGGCTAAGGCGTTGTTGACCTGTTTTTCTATGGTGTCTGCGTAGGCGAAGAGCTGCTCGACGCGGCGAACGATTTCGTGTTGTTCGGGGAGTGGAGGAACAGTTATTGGGTATGCAATTAATTTCTGTGCATTAATATTTGATTGACTGACCCCATCAGATTTTACTGAGTAGCAATATTGCCTCCCCAAAATGCTATTTAAATGGTAGTTAAGATAGTCAGGGTTTAAATCAGGTAAACATTGAACCCTAATCAAATAACCTGCATAAATAGCTGGTTGCTCTGATTTATATATGGCTGTTTTCCCGACAAGTTCAGGACTATTTGTACGATTGAATAATACATCATTGTACTCAAGTTTATACTTTTCAATTTCTATGGTATCTGAAGTATAGACTAGATCCGTCCAGTCCAATTTTCCGCCCTGAAGATTGCCCATTCTTAATACAGGAATGAGTCCTTCTTTATTAGACTTAGATGACGTTCCATAACTTGGTTTTTTTATAAATTCCCCAAGTTTGCCTTCTATCCACCCAGACAGGCTCGAATTATCTCTCCAGTCTTCAGTTAGTTTTCCACTTACCGCTGCACCCAGCACCGCCTGACGAAAACGTTTCAGGATTTGTGGGATTTGCTCAAGACGTGCTTTGGTGCTCTCTACCTGCGCCAGCAGCGTATCGAGTTTTTCAGCGATGATTTTTTGTTCTGAAATTGGAGGAAGTTGTATTTCCCAAGCCTCCATTCCAGCTTTGGTAATATGTGGCATTGCCACGCCGTGAGCCGATGCTTTAAGTGCCTCTGTAATATTCAATAATGCATAATAAGCAAATTGCTTATTAAGTGCAGGGGATGTTTCAATCTTCCAAATATGGTAGTGATAAATTAGTTTATGATCCCACTTCGACCAATATGGACCAAATGTTGCTGACCAAGCATATAGGAGATCATTTTTATAGCAATATTTATCTTCCTGTAGCTCTAAGTTGGAATAAAACCATTTATTCCCTCCATTCAAATTTTGAATTCTGAGAATAGGAACACCTTCTGTGAGCATTTCTTCTTTCTTATATGCTCTGCCATTGATGAGGGTCAAAACATCACCCAACTGGCATATTTGCCAATTTTTACTCATTCCTTCACCCCACCAAACGCTTCTTCCAGCAACTGACGCTGTGCATCCGCCTCATCGCTCGCCCCCAGTTCACGCATCAGCGCATCCAGTTCACCCAGCGCCTGTACCAGTTCGCCCATCGCTTCTGCCGCTAATACATCCGGCTCCGGCAGGTTGTCGGCGTCAATGCTGTCTTTATCTTTCAGCCAGGAGATATCCAGCGAATCGGATTTCGCGGAGCGGATCCACTCGCGGCTGAACTTGCGCCAGCGGCTGGTAGCCAGATGCTGATCGGTATTTTTGTTCTCTTCGCTGTCGGCAACTTCCGTCTCTTCGGCGTTAAAACTCCATTCCCCTTCAGTACGCGGGCTTAAGCCGTGGGGATCTTCGCCATACACGCGCTCAAACGGCTGCAAATGCTCGTCGGTAAACGGCGTGCGTTTACCAAAGCTCGGCATATTGGTCCGCAGGTCGTACACCCACACGTCGTCGGTGCAGTTCTTATCCTGATGCGGGTTCGCCACTGTGCCTTTGGTAAAGAACAGCACGTTGGTCTTCACGCCCTGCGCGTAAAAAATACCGGTCGGCAGACGCAGAATGGTGTGCAGATGACACTTATCCATCAGGTCACGACGGATGTCGGTGCCTTTGCCGCCTTCAAACAACACGTTATCTGGCACCACCACCGCCGCACGACCGCCGGGATGCAGCGTTTCGATAATATGCTGCATAAAGCACAGCTGTTTGTTGCTGGTCGGGTGAACAAAGGTGCGGGTAATGTTGGTGCCTGCGGCGCTGCCAAACGGCGGGTTAGTGGCGACAATATGCGCCTTCGGCAGGTTTTCGCCGTCGCTACCCAGAGTGTTGCCCAGACGGATTGCGCCGCCGTGGTCGAGGTTGCCTTCAATATCGTGCAGCAGGCAGTTCATCAGCGCCAGACGACGGGTGCCGGGCACCAGTTCGAGGCCGATAAACGCGCGGTGGATCTGGAAATCCTGTGTGTCGCCATCAAGGTCGTCCAGATCGTTAGTCTGCGACTTAACGTAGCGGTCGGCTTCAATCAAAAAGCCCGCCGTACCCGCTGCCGGGTCCTGCACCACTTCACGCGGCTGCGGTTTCAGCAGATGAATAATGGTTTTAATCAGCGGACGCGGGGTGAAGTACTGACCCGCGCCAGACTTGGTTTCGTTGGCGTTCTTCTGCAACAGCCCTTCGTACATATCGCCGAAGTCATCGCGCGACTTACCGTGCGCACCGTTGTACCAGTCCAGTGAATCCATATTGCTGACCAGTTCGGTCAACTGTTTTGGCTGGGTAATGGTGGTGTTGACGTTCTGGAACACCGCCTGCACCAGCTTTTGATTGTCGGCGCCCAGATGTACCAGCAGGTTACGGTAGAACTGCAACTGCTCCTGACCGATACGGGATTTCAGGTCGTCCCAGCGGTAGCCTTCCGGCAGGTATTCCGCTTCCTGTCTGGTTTCTTTACACATTTTCAAAAACAGCAGCGAGGCGAGTTCATTGACGTAGTTTTGATAGGAAACGCCGCCATCGCGCAGGTTGTCGCACAACTTCCACAGCTTCGCGACCAGATCGTTATTGTTCATTGGGAGTTCCGTAAATTAAGCAGCGGCCCAAATTTATTGGGCCGCATAAGAATAAATTGCCGAGGGTAATATACACAAAATCATTCAGGTTGCATCAAGGCGGCAAGTGAGTGAATCCCCGGGAGCGTACAGAAGTACGTGACCGGGGTGAACGAGCGCAGCCAACGCAGAGGCAGCCTGAAGGATGAAGTGTATACGTGTCAGGCCAGCTCGTCCCAGATATAATCGCTGAATTTGCCCAGCAGGGTATCGAGATTATCGTCAAAGGTTCTTTGCAGCATCGCCTTCCCGCCGCGACGGTGGAAGTTGCCGGTTTTGAAGACATCGTCGTCGAGCACCACTTTCTCTTTCAGCGCCTGCGCTAAACGATCGAGCCAGCTTAATTGCTCGCTGCTCCAGTCGTTTTCGCCCTTAATGCGCGTCAGCGCGTGATCGACACGTTCCTCAAACGGTTTCAGCGCATCGCCCACCGCAGCGCGGCGAATATGTCCAATCAACCGGGCGGCAATATCTTCATTACGCGTCTCTTTCCACGCTTTGCGCAGGGAAGATTCCTCAAAGTGCTGGCGGTCAAACCACTCCTGTAGCTCGACCAGCCCTTTACGGGTGAGATCGCGCGGGCGATTGATCACCGCCTGCAATGCCGGTTGCGCGTTCGGGG
>JAEYGZ010000043.1 GCA_023409535.1 Bacillota bacterium | reverse complement strand
GGCTATTTTATCCGATTGCCGGACCTGTATCTTTCGTCTTGTCGGATGCTCAGAAAGCCACTGCCTGATCAATTCACTGTCAACCGGCAGCGCCGTCCTGTATTCCCTGCGGCAGCGAAGATGGGTGACGAGGAAAAATAGGGCGCAGCCCAGCAGACCGGCCATCCATACCGCTATAATGGGTGATACGGTTATGGCTGCCGCTGTCATATCTGCCGATGATGTGTTATCCGTCCTGCCGGCCTGCGATACAATATCGGGTATAGCCGTTACAAAATTAGGGGTATTTATCCCTGAACCTTTATCTTTCAGCATGTTCACAAGCGAATAAGCGCTGAACCGCGATGGGATGGAAATGGGGACCAGCAGCCGGCATAATGCTACACCCCAAAGGACAAGGAATGTCTTTTTAGGCAGCCTGTGAAGTGCCAGCGTGCGGATGATCACAATCACAAGGATGAGAATGGCTGCCGAAAGGCTTATTTCCAATACTGTCATAGCCATCACCTCATTCCAGCTTCTCAACAAGCTGCTTTAGCCGTTTGATTTCCTCAGGAGACAGGCTTTTCCGCCCTAATATGGAAGCGACAAGCTGATCGGCAGCACCGTCATACATTTTGTTGATCAGCTCCGTTGTTTCCAGTTCTCTGGCCTGTTCAACAGTTACAAGAGGGTGGCATACAAAATTAGGTTCCACACGTTCAATTGCCCCCTTCTCAATACATCTTCTGATCAGTGTATAGGTCGTGGTTTTATTCCAGCCGACCTGATCCTTCAATATCTCCGCAATCTGCTTGGCGGTGGAATCACCGTTTTTCCAAAGGACATCCATAATCTTCAGTTCTGAATCAAATAATTTGATTTGCATTGACAAACCCCTTTCCAAGTTCATTTTACTCCAGTAGAATACTACGATTTCATTTTACTCCAGTAAAATGGATTTGTCAACCGTATTTCTTGTTAATATTTCCAAAAAAATTTTACATGTTCTTTGCAGGGAAGCGGTAGTGGACTTTACATACGTTGCTTTATACTTATTGCAGGGAGTATTTTAAAAATATTATTTCTATGACTTGACAGATCGATTACAGATACATGGGAGGTGTTGCAATGCCGTCTACATATGCGCATTATCGCTTTGGGCTGGAGGTTCTTTATACGCTTCCGGAGCATTTAAAGAAAACAATAGAGCCCTATCAGGAGCTGTTCCATATAGGACTTCACGGACCGGATATTTTATTCTATTACAAGCCGCTTTCCTTAAACAGGGTAAATCAGACGGGCTTTGGGATGCATGAGGAACCAGCCATCCGTTTTTTTCAAAATTCCGGTGAAGTAATAGTACAGCAGAAAGAACCTGGGCCGTATCTGGCTTATATCTATGGCTTCCTATGCCATTTCGCCCTGGATAGCGAATGTCATGGATATATTGATGAGAAGATAGAAGAAAGCAGGATCAGCCATACTGAGATAGAAGTTGAATTCGACCGGGATCTGATGTGCGAGGATGGCTTTTATCCCATTACGCATCCTTTAACGGATCATATCCTTCCAAAGACGGAGTATGCAGATATCATAGCACCCTTCTTTGACGGGATTACAACGGACCAGATATTAAAAGCCTTAAAGTCCATGAAGTCATACAATAAACTGCTGATAGCACCTCATAGAATGAAGCGTTATTTCATCTATGCACTGCTTGCGGTCAGCGGTAATTATAAGGAGATGCATGGCCTGATTGTAAACTATAAACCCAATCCAAAATGTGACGACAGTACCAAGAAATTAAAAAGATTATATGGAAATGCAGTGTTTCAGGCTAACAAGCTGATACAGGAATATAAGGAATGCGCCTTCGGCGGGAAGTGTCTGGACCGCAGATATCGTTTGACCTTCGGTTCCAGGGAGCCGGCAGCAAGCGACATAGGCGATGGGGCATATCCTGTTGAAGCTATAAAATAATCACTGTACGAGAGTCAGGGAATGGAGAAGTGTATTCAATGAAGTTTACAAAGCTTGAGAAGTTCTGGATCATGTATGATGTGGGGAATTCCGCGTTTACTTTACTGGTATCAACGATTATACCGATCTACTTCAGTTATTTGTCCGAACAGCAGAAGCAATCCTCGGTGGATTACCTTGCATATTGGGGCTATGCAGCCTCCCTGGCAACACTGGTGGTAGCGCTGACGGGACCGGTCCTTGGAACAATTGCGGATAACAAAGGCTTTAAGAAGCCCATTTTCCTTGTAAGCATCATCATCGGAGCAGCCGGTTGTGCGGCTTTGGGTCTTGTAACCCAGTGGCTGGTCTTTATCGGAGTATTTGTGGCAGCGAAGATTGGGTATTCCATGAGCTTGATTTTCTATGACTCCATGCTAACTGATGTCACTACGGAAGATCGGATGGACAGTGTTTCCTCCAATGGATATGCCTGGGGCTATATCGGCAGCTGCATTCCATTTATCGCATGTCTTGGATTGGTACTTGGTGCCGATGCTATCGGGCTTAGCATGGAAGCATCCATGATGATTGCATTCCTGATTGTTGCGGTTTGGTGGGTAGGAGTATCAACACCCCTGCTTCGAAATTATAAGCAGAAATATTACGTGGAAGGAAGAACACATGCGGTCCGCAATAGCTTTGGCCGGCTGTGGAACACGCTGAGAAGTATAAAAAAAGAGAAGAATATATTTGTGTTCCTGCTGGCATTTTTCTTCTATATTGACGGCGTCTACACGATAATTGATATGGCGACGGCATATGGCAAGGCACTGGGCTTTGACAGTACGGGACTTCTTCTGGCACTGCTGGTCACACAATTCGTAGCTTTTCCTTTTGCGATCCTGTTTGGCAGACTGGCGCAGAAATTCAATGCACATATTCTAATCTCCGCATGTATCATTGCGTATCTTGGCATATCGATCTTTGCAATATTTATGAATAGCCAGCTGCATTTTTGGATTCTGGCGGTATGTGTGGGAATGTTCCAGGGCGGAATTCAGGCATTATCCCGTTCGTATTTTGCCAAGATTATTCCCAGTGACAAGTCCGGTGAGTATTTTGGCATCATGGATATCTGCGGAAAGGGTGCCTCCTTTCTTGGTACAATTCTCGTAAGTGTGGTTTCCCAACTGACCGGAAGTATCAATAAAGGGGTCGGAACAATTGCAATTTTGTTTATTATTGGAAGCTTTCTGTTTAGAAAAGCAGTTCAGCTGAATAAAGGATCGTTTCACAGGCCGGCATTACATAGCGATGATAACAGGGATGAATATGCCGTACAAAGGACAGAGTAAAGAGATGAGTTTATACATAAAGAGAGGGATTGTTGTATCTCATGATACACAACCCCTCTCTTTATATTGTTATATTAGAAGGAACCGCCACATAAGCAAAGAATTAAGATAATTGGTAAGATACCGCCTAACCCACCGCCACTGTTGCCACAATCGTTACCGCCGAAACCGCCGAATAAACCTCCTCCATCGCCTCCGCACATGCATAGTATAAGGATTAAGAAAATCGGACTAATACCGCAATCGCCTCTGGAACCGCCAAAAAATGATGTTGATGAGATATCGCTCATAATAGAGCCTCCTAATTAATTATTATAGACTATCATATGCAGCTTGCTGATTATATTACGTCTTTTTTTGTAACTATATCACAGAAGGATACATTTTTTTTCATATTTCCCGAAAAAGGAAGAAATATTTAGTGTAAGTTCTTTATGAAATGAGTATAGAAGAAAATCGATCCTTTGCAATATACCCTTATATTGCATTGCTGAAGCTTTGAACCTGGAGTATGCCTCTTTTGTGTTCGTCTTTAGAAGATTCCGCCGCATAAGCATAGTACTAAGATGATTGGTAAAATACCGCCCAAACCGCCATTATTGCAGCCACAGCCGTCGCCGCATCCCAGGCCTCCGAATAAGCCGTTATCCCCTCCGCCTAAGAGCAATAGAATAAGAATTAAGAAAATCGGACTGAAGCCATTGTCGCATTTATCTCCTCTGTAACAAGATGCTGATGAAAGATCACTCATAAATTTACCTCCTGATTAATTATCAATGATTAATTATAGTTCATCATATGCCGAGACCTCCCTGACTTACATTCCTGTGTGTGACTAAGTCACGGGCAGGTGACAGATCGAAGAGGAGTTGAAGCAGGTTAAATTATGTGGCTCGTTAAATAAATAGATTGACATACATAGGTAACCTAGGTATAATAATACCTATCAAATCTAGGTATAAGGAGAATAACGAATATGGATAAAAAGCTTATGAACATCAGTATATCGATGCTGCTCCTTAAGCTGCTGGAAGAGCAGGATAGGTATGGCTATGAGATGATAAAAGAGCTGGAGGCCAGAAGTGAAAATGTATTTTCATTAAAGGAAGGGACCTTATATCCTGTTTTACACACGCTGGAAACGGAAGGAGCTGTTGAAAGCTATGAAAAAGCAGCTGAAACAGGAAGAGTGCGCAAGTATTACCATATCACCGGAGGCGGACTGAGAATCTTAGAGGATAAGACAAAAGAATGGGCTGTTTATCAGAAAGCGGTAAATCATGTGATTGGAGGCAGGGAATATGGAACAGCAGCATGGGGCTTCTAACAAAGCGGAATTATTTCTTGAGGATGTGGCCGAGCAGATACAATATAAACCGGTGAGGGATGAAATAAAGGAAGAGTTAGCTGCACATATGGAAGACAGAAAAGCAGAATATGTAAGTCAGGGAATGGATGATTTAAAAGCATGGGATAAGGCTGCCGAAGAAATGGGGGATGCTGTTGAGATCGGAGTTCGCTTAAATGAAGCTCGCAAGCTGCAAAAGAATCAACCGGCAGTTCATCTGGTTATGGCTTTATTAGCAATCGGATTATTGGGAAATTTACGATTAATGATGGTTACAGACAGCGGATTTTGGTTCTCCGGCATTTTCTACTTCCTATTTGGCTTCATCGTCTTTACCATTGTATATTACTTTGGTTATCAGAAGCTGGTAAAGCACAGTAAAAAATTTTTAGCTGCTATTATAGGAATATGGGGGTTATATCTGGTATTTCTGATTTTGCGTATGCAAATGATATCGGATATACCATTTTGGCTGACAAGCATATCCGTCCTATTTGCAGCGGAATTACTCTGTATTCCGGCTGCTGTTGTAATTATCTATTTTAATCGAAATAAAAAGTACATACCATTCCTGGCAATCACAGGATTGCTTGCCAGTATCATAGGTATTTCAACGAGGCTGGTAAACGATTATATTTTGACGGCCAATCTGATATTAACTCTATCAGTATACGTTGCATTGCTCTACATGATTGTAAGAGGAATGTTGAAAGGAAAAATCAGAAACCAGCTGTTTGCCTGGATGCTGAGTCTGGGAGTTGTAACCGCAATATTTGCAGTATCCTTTCGAGGAGATTGGACTTATATGATGGAACAGTGTTTTTATCCGGAAAAGGTAGCGCAGGACTATTGGGATGATGCTTATAACAGTGTCTTAATAAAAAGCTTGTTAAACAAAGCGGAAATAACAGGAACAGTCAATCTAACCCAGGAGGAGCTGATGGGCTATTATACGGATGACTGGTATTTTGACAATATTGATGCGTTTCACTATAAATATAAGATGCAATTTGTTGATGCCGGGAGTGTCAAGCTGGAAAATATTATGCCGCAGCATTATCAAAATGATTACAGAATTGCATACTGGATATTAAAATATGGGTGGCTTCCGGCCTTTGTTCTGATGGGGATTATATTAACCGCATATGGGGTGTTAATCCGAATGGTTGTTATGATCAAGAATAAAATGGGAAAGGTCATAGCTTTTTCCTGCATGATAGCGCTGATACTGCAAATGATAGTGTATACTATGGGAAATCTGGGGTACCAGTTCGGCTGGTTCTGTAATTTTCCTTTTATCTCAGAAGGAATCAGCAGTATCACAACAAATATGATATTGGCCGGACTGGCTTGCTCTGCCTATCGTTATGACAGAGTGGTCAAAGAAGAGAGTAAGAATGCCAGAAAAGCCTTACAGTAGGCATAAGCCATCCGAAAGACAGGCTGTGATTAAAGGACAAAAATAATAGCGGCAGTTCGTATCGGGTTATGAAAGGAGGGTGACGATTGCGGCACTCTCCTTTCCTTTATTACAGACGGCAATGATCTTATACAAATAAATTGTATACAATATAAATTGTGTTGACAATGAGAATATCATGTGATATATTATAATTACAAGGAGGTTAGTTATAACTAACCATAGATTTTACTTATCATTTTATTGAGGTATGTTTCTTTGAAAGGAGAATTGCTTATGTTTGAACAAATCAAATTATCATATTCATTTAACGCGCTGGAGCCACATATTGATGCCTTGACGATGGAAACTCATTTCACAAAGCATCATGCAGCATATACGAAGAATTTAAACGACGCCGCTGAAAAGGCCGGTATCACTGGAAAATCAATTGAGGATGTTCTGGTTAACTGGAAAAAGAGTGCCGCGGAGGATACGAAAACTGTTATCCGTAACAACGGAGGCGGTTTCTATAACCATAACCTGTATTTTGATCACCTTGCACCAAATGGAGGAGGAGAACCCTCCGGTGTACTGGCGGATAAAATCAATGATACATTCTCCTCATTTGCCTCATTTAAGGAGCAAATCAGCAAAGCGGCAATAGGGCAGTTCGGTTCCGGCTGGGCATGGCTTGCGGCAGATGCGGAAGGCAAGCTGCAGATTATGGCCAGTGCCAATCAGGATAATCCTTTACTGGAGACGGAGGGAGTATGGCAGCCGATCCTGGGTATTGATGTCTGGGAACACGCTTATTATCTGAAATATAAGAATCTGCGGGCCGATTATGTGAGAGCATTTTTCGAGGCAGTGGATTGGAACAAGGTTGCAAGAAACTATGAGCTCCGCCATAAATATTAATTTCTATTTCCTTGATATAATGGAGCTTGTATGATAGAATACAAGTAATAAAACTGAATAAAGGAATACACACTGAATCCATTTATGGAGCGGGAGAACCAATTATTTGGGGTGAATCACATTTTGTGCAGGGTTATCTTTTCGATCCGAATCCGTCAGCTAATCTCGTAAGTGTAAGAAGAGAAATTTAAAGGGTATATGGCTATACTTTAGTTTATTGTATTCAATAAAACCAGGCTGCAGGGATTTCTCTGTAGCTTTTTTTGTCTGTATCTATAGGGATATTACTGTGAAAAGGAGGAATATAGTGTGAACAGGATTAGAATTGGTTTATTTGGGTTTGGACGGACCGGTTCCGTAGTAGCGAAGGAGATACTGAAGGATAAGGAGTTTGAATTATGCTGGGTAATCAGAAAGTCCATGCAGGAGGAAGGCAGCTTCGCAAGCCGCGTATTGGGCTTACCCTACGAGGAAGGAAAAATCTATTCCATTGCGCATATCGATGTCGAGAACTTCTTTGAAGAAAATATGGTTGATATTATCGTAGACTTTTCCGATAAAAGCTCTGTCTCGGAATATAAAAAAGCAGCCCGGTACGGCATTCGTATTGTTTCTGCCATCTCCGATTACAGTGAGACGGAGTTTCGCCAGCTGACGGAACTGAGTAAAGAAACTGCAGTACTGTATTCACCGAATATCACCGTCGGAATTAACTTCCTGATTGAGGCTACCAAGCTACTGAAGAAGATTATACCGGATGCGGATATAGATATTGTGGAAGAGCATTTTAAAGAGAAGAAGAGTGTATCCGGTACCGCATTGCGCATCGCCGACGATCTGGGGCTGGACAGAGAGGACCACATAAAATCTATCCGTGCGGGTGGGATTGTCGGTACCCATGAGGTTATCTTCGGGCTTCCCAATCAAACGATACGGATAAAGCATGAATCCCTGGACAGAGGAGCCTTCGGACAAGGAGCGCTGTATGCTGCCAGGTGGATCATGGGCAAGAAAAAGTGCTTATACAGTATGGAAGAGGCAATCTCTGAGCTTATGGCATAAATAAAACTGAAATAAGGGGATGTTGAAAGGCACTTTGCAACAACCCCTTGGGAACGATTGCTTATTGATACAGGTAATCTCTGGTCCAGGGAAGTTCGTCAGCCAATCCCTTGGAAAAAACAAACTGATGAATATCAATATTTCCTGTATGGAAGGATGCGGCACAGGAGTTTAAATAGAGTCTCCACATTCGTATAAAGGATTCATCCTTTGTTTTTTCAATTTCTGAAATAGAATTCTCGAAGTTATTCGCCCAGTGCTCCAGTGTTCTGCAATAATGCCTTCTTAAACTCTCTACATCAATCAAGTGGAAGGATTCCTTGGTAATATGGTTAATCAGTTCGGGGATGGAAGGAACATATCCGCCCGGAAAGATATATTTATCAATCCACCGGTTGGTTCCTCCCTTCATGCTTGTAATACAGTGCAGGAGGGATATTCCGCCATCCTTCAGCAGGCGGTTGACTACGGAAAAATATTCATGAAGATAGTCTTTCCCCACATGTTCAATCATTCCTACACTGACGATACGGTCAAACTGCTGGTCTTTGATGTGGCGGTAGTCCAAAAGCTTGACTTCAACAAGATCTTCCAGCCCTTCTGCCTTAATGCGGTTATTGGCTTTTTCCATCTGTTCGGAGCTTAAGGTAACGCCTAAGGCATGGACCTTATATTTTTTCGCCGCAGTAATAATCAATTCTCCCCATCCGCAGCCGATATCAAGTAAGGTATTCCCTTCCTTCAGATCAAGCTTTTTTAGGATATGATCGACCTTATTTATCTGTGCTTGTTCCAAGGTATCATCTTTTGTCTTAAAATAGCCGCAGGAATAGGTCATGGATTTATCCAGCCACAACTGATAAAAATCATTGCCGATATCATAGTGATGGCTGACGTTATCCTTGCTGTTTTTAATAGAATTATTAACCGGTTTAACAAGCTTGCTTAACTTGCCTTTATACCTTAAAAAGCTGTTTGGATTATTATATAATGCCTCGATTACGTCCCGGATGCTGCCGTCAACCTCAAGCTTTTTATGCATGTATGCTTCACCCAGAGTTACCGATGGACTGGAGATGATATCGGATACAGATAGGGGTTCATGAAATATGATTGTAAATTTACTGCGTCCCTTACCAAGCTTAATTTCTTCCCCATCCCAGAAACGGATCTTGCAGGTCGTGGTGAATAATTTCCGCAAAAGATTTTTATAAAAGGTCTTCGTGATATGTGCAGTATTAGCTGCTGCTCCGTGATTTACTACCATTATGTCACCTCATTTCATTTATTTTCCTTATTGTCACCATATTATTATTTATTTAACAAGATCATGAATAATATTTACAAACTTTCTAATAAGTAATATGATTGATTTTGAGGAAATATCTGTATATCTTATGCGAAAATGACCTTTTGGAGGCTATATTAATTGAAAATTATGTGAGAATTTTGGGATATTTTGATAAATAAACAGGGAGAAATTATGAAATCCAGTAAGTAAGGTATGCCGGATAAGTATCTGCACATCATTTAAAGAAGAAACCATGAATGAACCATGGTTTCTTCAATTGAGTACGGCGCAAAAAGAAGATGAATTAAAGAATCAATACTTTGAAGCTATTTCCATAGGGTCAAAAGGTTATTATGATTTGGCAAAGCCTTATTTATTAGCGGATTAATATATTTTATCACATATATGGAAAAAACAGATAATTCGTTATAAGTTGACAGAAAGCATTTTATGGTCAATAATTAGAAGGGTAGATAACCTGATAAAGTTTATAAAAAATATGGAAATGGTGATAAAATGTCAAATAGATACGAAGAAGATTTACTAAAGCAGCAGGTACTTGATATCATGAATGAAAATGAGAATGAGAATGAAACTGAGAATGAGCGGGAAAGCGCTCCGCAGCCTCCAAAGAGGACTCCTTCCAGAAAGAAGAAAAAACATCGGGCTTTAAAAATAGCCGGTATTATAGTAATGACACTTCTGCTCCTGATTGTATTAATCATTGGGACAAAGCCCGGACGAAGTCTTATCTATAAATCCGCAAGCAGCTTTGCCTTTCATAATATGAACAATGAAGAAATTATCAAGGAATATGAAGAAGCCGGTGATACGGCGCATGCCAATGGAGCCAGGAAGGAAGATTATGTTACGAATTATCTGATCTTTGGCATCGAAGAATTCGGAGGAGCAAGAAATACCGATTCAATGATGATTGCTTCCATTAATACCAAAGACAATACCCTGAAGCTCACCTCACTGCTGCGAGACAGCTATGTTGATATACAGGGATATAAACCGAATAAGTTGAATTCCGCTTATGCGAGGGGTGGAGCGAGGTTGCTGGTTGATACGGTGGAAAGGAATTATAAGGTCCAGATCGATGGTTATGTATCTGTTGATTTTAAATCCTTTGAGAAAATAGTCGATCTGGTAGGCGGTGTAACAATCGAGCTTGGAAAAGAAGAAGCAAAGTATCTTAACACCACTAATTACATATCGAAAAAGAAATATCGTAATGTAAAAGAAGGTGTTAATCATCTCAACGGTAATCAGGTAATGGGTTATGTACGCGTACGAAAGGTGAAGACGCTGGGCGGCGCAAATAACGATTATGGTCGTATTGTACGTCAACAAAGGGCCTTAAAGGCCATATTTGACAGCTATACCTCACCCAAAAACCTGTTGAAAATTCTTTCGGTCACAAAAGAAGGCCTGGGATATGTGACAACAAACTTAACACAAGATCAGATAGAAAAAGCGATGTCGGATGTGGTTGAGAATAAAATGACGTCATTAGATACCTTCCGTATTCCGGTTGACGGAGCTTTTGATGCCCCTAAGAAATATAATGGAATTACCTATCCCATCGTTTTAGATTGGGAAAAGAATAGAATTGAACTATATAAATTTGTTTTTGCTGATACCGAGGAAGAAGCGGCTGCTGCTTTGAAGGATTAATGGAATGTTAAATAAATTAAAGCTTCGGCAAAGAGCAAAAAAGCTAAAAAGGGATATTCCGGCAGTTTTTCTGGCTCTGAAAGATAAATCGACCCCATGGTACGCAAAGATATTGGCAGGAATAACCTTAGCATACGCACTTTCGCCCATTGATCTGATTCCTGATTTTATACCGATACTCGGATATTTGGATGACGTGATTATACTCCCGGCATTAATTGCATTAACAATAAAGATGATCCCTGCAGGAGTATTTGAGGAATGCCGTATCAAAGCAGAAGAAATATGGGAAAATGGGAAACCGAAAAAGTGGTATTATGCCATCCCTATTCTAGTTGTCTGGATAATAATTATTATTGCTGCAGTTAATATCATTCTTTCATAACAGGACGAAAATATAGAGTCATTTATAAGGTCGGGACATGCTGTTCCCGACCTTTTTATGTGCAGCGTATATCAGTCAGTTACAGGAAAACCATATGGAATTAAGGATTTGTACGGCTTTCCTGATCTCATCTTCAGAAATTACGGCATAGCCCAACATTATCGTAGACACCGTATCTATCAAGCTTTTATCATAATAATATTCTGATATCGCATAAACCCTGATTCCATGATTTTTTGCAGATTGAATAAGCTGGCTTTCGGACATGCCGTTCGGAACCTTGATAAGTAAATGAAGGCCCGCATCCGCACCCAGGATTTCAATCCCTTTATTAAGATTCAAGATTTCTGTTACCAATACATCACGCTTTTTCTTATAGATGTTTCTCATTTTACTTAAATGTCTTTCAAAATACCCATCTTTAATAAAATGGTATAAAACCTTTTGCTCAATAATCGGTACAGGACATATGATAAATGATAATTGTTTCTGATATCGCTTCATCAGATGTGCCGGCAAAACCATGTAGCTGACGCGGATCGTAGGTGATATTGATTTGGAAAAGGAACCCATATAGATAATTTTTTCGTTTGTATCAAGACCTTGCAGGGATGGAACAGGCTTGGTACTATATTTGAATTCACTGTCATAATCGTCCTCAATCAAGTACCTTCCTTCCTGCTCATTTGCCCAATTAAGCAGCTGCAGGCGGCGGTTGATGGGCATGATTTCACCTGTGGGAAACTGGTGGGAGGGAGTAATACAGAGGATATCTGCTTCTGCTTTATGGACCTCTTCGGGAATGATACCGCTGCGGTCAATTCCGATCGCCTTCACATTGGCTTTATTACTGATAAATACTTGTTTAAGCTTTTGATATCCGGGATTTTCGATACCGAATACAGTATCTCTTGAAAATAACTGTATTAACAGCTGGTACATTACTTCGGTTCCTGAGCTGATGATAATCTGGTTATCCCTGCAATTTACCCCCCGGGACTGATGAAGATAATCCGCGATTACAGCTCTTAATTGCGGGGAGCCAAGGGAGCTTCCGGTCTGCAGCAGCTCAGAATCATTCTCATTTATTACATCCTTCATTAATTTTCTCCAGACGGAAAAAGGGAAACTTGGCTTATCTACTCCGTTATAAGTAAAATCAAAAGCGATCGTATGCTGCAAAGCATCCTCCTGTTTTTCTTCCGGTTCCTTCGTCAAGTTCATTTTTTGGATTTGATCAAGTTTACAGACAAAGAAACCTCTTCGTTCCTCAGGGGTAACATAGCCTTCTTCGATCAGCTGATTATAGGCGGCCTGGATGGTATTCTGGCTGACCTTAAGATGGGAGGACAGTTTACGCTTGGAGGGAAGCTTTGCTCCAGGGGGAATTCTCCCTGATTGTATCTCTGACTTAATAAAAATATAGATTTGTTCATAAAGCGGTAAGCTGCTTGCTGAATTCAAATTAATTGCCAATGTGTCCATTTACGTCCGCCTTTCTAATGATTATTACCATAGGTGCAAGCAAAACTGATACCATTAAATTTATCAATTCTGATACTGTTGACCCGTTCAGATTTGTAATATAATAAAGCAAATTTTAAGAAACGTCAAGCAGAGAAAAGGAGAGAAGCTTTATGAGCAGCCGTTATGATTTAAATAAGAATTTGGCTCAAATGTTAAAGGGAGGTGTCATCATGGATGTTACATCCCCGGAGCAGGCAAAAATTGCGGAGGCAGCCGGAGCTTGTGCTGTCATGGCTTTGGAAAAAATACCGGCGGATATCCGGAAAGCGGGGGGAGTATCCAGAATGAGCGATCCCGGGATGATCAAGGGGATTCAGCAGGCGGTATCCATTCCTGTCATGGCTAAGGTAAGAATCGGACATTTTGTGGAAGCACAGCTGCTTCAGGCAATCGAGATTGATTATATTGATGAAAGTGAAGTATTATCACCTGCAGATGACACCTATCATATCGATAAAACGAAATTTGAGGTGCCTTTTGTATGCGGTGCAAAGGATTTGGGTGAGGCCTTAAGAAGAATTCAGGAAGGGGCATCCATGATACGAACCAAGGGAGAACCCGGGACAGGAGATGTCATACAGGCGGTACGTCATCTAAGGCTGATCATGCAGCAGATTCGAAAGCTTCAGAGCATGAGAGAGGATGAATTATATGTGGCTGCAAAGGAATTACAGGTACCCTATGAACTGGTGAAGAATGTACATACCTGCGGCAAGCTCCCGGTCGTGAACTTTGCCGCCGGCGGTGTAGCTACACCGGCGGATGCTGCTTTGCTGATGCAGTTGGGAGCAGAAGGAGTATTTGTGGGATCCGGTATCTTCAAATCAGGAGACCCTGTGAAACGTGCCGAGGCAATTGTAAAAGCTGTTACCAATTATAACGATCCCGATATGCTTGCAGCATTATCGGAAAACCTGGGTGAAGCAATGGTTGGAATAAACGAAGATGAGATAGAAATTCTTATGGCGCAGCGGGGGATATAATGTGAAGTATAATGTACACTTGAAAGGCTTTACCTGCGAAATCCCAGCGTGCGGCTTGCACGCCGTATAAACCGGCTCAAAGATGCAGGTATATTAGTAGACGTGAAAATAAAATAATTTATATTGAAAAGTTCGTGTGAACAGTTATCAGAGCGTACAGATATAGATACGCGCTTAGTAATAATTAACTTACAAGGGAGGCAGATTAGCTGATATGAAAAGGATTGGAGTATTGGCAGTTCAGGGAGCCTTTGCAGAGCATATAGATGTATTAAAAAAACTTGGCATAGAAAGTATTGAAATACGAAAAAAATCAGATTTGATCGGCCGGCCTTTGGATGGAATCATCCTGCCGGGCGGAGAAAGTACTACCATGGGCAAATTGATGATAGAGCTTGATTTGCTTCAGCCGCTAAAGCAAATGATTTGCGAAGGATTTCCGGTCTTCGGAACCTGTGCCGGATTAATACTTTTAGCAAAGAATATAGCGAATGATGCCGGCCTTCATATTGCAGCGATGGATATCTCGGTAAAAAGGAACGCATATGGAAGGCAATTGGGCAGCTTTAAAACACTTGCAGCGTTTCGCGGTATCGGTGAAATACCAATGACCTTTATTCGGGCGCCGTATATTGAAAGTGTATCAACTGAAAACGGTGTTGAAGTTCTCGCAAAAGTTAACAATCATATTGTTGCAGCCAAACAAGGTAATATGCTGGTGACTTCCTTTCACCCTGAATTAACCGGGGATTTCAGGGTGCATAAATACTTTCTGGAGTCGATTTTTCCTGCCTGACAGTCAGCCATTACAGGAGATTTTTCATTTTGTTATTACAATTCACCTTTTTAATTGTTATTTATAAACTTTGAGTTATGCTACCATGGGCAGATTTGTTTTACTTGTTTGCCCATTCTTTTATCTTGGCGATATGACCTTTAAAACCTACCCCGGAGTCATCAATAAACAAGAGAAATGCACTAAAAACTATTCCGGCAAAAATATATCTAATTGCTTTTTTCAAAGATTACACCCCTTTCTATCTTTACAAATAATTTGTTCTAAAATTCTTGTTTACTAATTATATCAAACTTTTAGTCCAAAATATAGAATACATATTTATTAGTTTAATATGCACTGCTATAAGAGGAAAACTGACCTTGCCTGCATTTCTGATGCCTGCTCAAAGAGCAGGCATTTTTGTAATAAAATATTACATAGGATCGAGTATTATCTGCCGGTGTTTGCAGTAATAAGAATGTTATTTATGAATTTAGATAGAGTTACTCATGGAATATTATGGTAGATATAATGCTTTTGATGTATAATAACATGAAAGGAAGAGTATCCAAAAGAATATAAAATGCGAATAGGAGATTATATATGAAAAGTTTTTTTCCAGCGGAAATATTTGATGACATTAAAAAGAAAGACGGGTATATCGCCTTTATATTTTTTATCATCTATTTTCTGTGTTCGTTTCCATATATTCAACACTTTAAGAGCTTTATGATACAAGCAGAAATGCCGATCGAATTAAAGCGTTTAGCAATAGGCACAGGCTTTTACATAATTCCGGTTATTATTATTTGTATAATTTTAAGAGTTAGAAAACAGGCTCTGACAACAATAGGAATAAGGCGAAAAGGATTTATTCAGTCAATTGGAATAGGTATTGCCTTAAGTACTATCGTTTTTATCATTCATATCGTAAACGGTCGTGCTATCGATACTATAATAACAGATTTACTTTTTTATGTGCTCCTTTTAGGATTTAGTGAGGAAATCATATTTAGAGGATTTATATGGCCGAGGTTAGTCGTTTTATTTGGCAGAACCAGCGGGACTATCTTAAGCGGGGCATTGTTTGGGATAATGCATGCACCAATGAGGATTATAATGAATGGAAACCCGATTACTACGGCAATTTTGAGTG
Organism: Bacillota bacterium; assembly: GCA_023409535.1. Taxonomy (GTDB): domain Bacteria; phylum Bacillota; class Clostridia; order Lachnospirales; family Lachnospiraceae; genus Mobilitalea. The sequence goes on along the minus strand of JAEYGZ010000043.1, from coordinate 27,707 downwards.
AAATTGGAGGAGGGATTGTTGGCAGTCTCATATTTATTTTTATCTATACACGTAATAAGAATATTATTTTACCCGCTATGATACATGGTGTACTGGATTTTATGCAATAACCTTTATGGCCGGTGCGACAGCAGCTATCAATCAATATTACTGTCAAATAGCCGGTAATATCCCTGCGGAAATCCGCAGACAGGGCAAACATCCGGGGCGCAGACGCCGCTTAGGATATTCCCGCATTGCATACATACCCATAGCGTCGTCGGTTCTTCCTTACAGAATACCTGGTTTGTTTGAACGTCATTTAAAAACCGTGTGAATATGCTATTGTGATTTAATTCAATATTTGCCACACCATTAAATAAAGCTGCCAGATCATCATAACCTTCCTCGGTGGCAACCCTGGCGAAATCCCGATACAATTCATTTCCTGAATATAGCTCCAGCTGGGCACAGCGCTGGAGATTCTCCGCGGTGTTTGGCAGGGTACCGTTATTGATTTGCCTCAGCCAAATTCGGGCATGCTCTTTTTCATTACGTTGGATCCTGTCAAAGATATCACCTATTTGAATGTAGCCTTCCTCCCTTGCCGTATCACCATAAATGGAATAGGTTGTGCTGACATTTACTTCCCAATCATAAGCAGTCTGCAGGTTTCTAAAGGTCTGACTCTGTTGAAAATCCATAATTTCCTCCCGTTGGGATATATTTGAACTTGCTATATGATATGAGACAATCATGGTTTATATGAAATAACTTCAGGATAAACTGACAGAATTACGGCGGAAGCAAATTATTGTTTTATACCGGCGAAAAAGGAAATATGGAGATAAGATTAGCATTAACGAAAGAGATAATATATTAAAAATATTAGACAGAGCTTATTCCGAGATCTCATAAGAGCACCCTGAATAGGCTTTCTTTCGATGGTTCTAAAACGAATTAATAAGAGCAAATATAAGAATATATTTATTGTATCTATAGAGAAGTTTCACTTGTACTGGTCAATATTTAATGAAAATTGGTCAGTATTCGATAGAGAAAAGAAAAAATGCTTTTGTTATAATAAAATCGTGAAAAGTGCACAAAAACTATAAACTGTATCGGCTGAATGTAGTTACATATTGATGCGGTTGGCAATTTAAAAGTGGAGGTAAATTATGAAAAAAGCAGTTAGTCTATTATTAACATGTATGGTTTTGGTATTTTTGCTTAACGGTTGTACTGGTGGACAAAACAAGAATACGGATTCATCCGGAAGCAGCAATAATGCTTCTCAAAATGCGAAAGGAACAGGTGAAGTTGTTAAATTGACTGCATTGTTTAACAAGCATTCGCTGACACAAGACGTTAACAACATGGAATGGCTGAAACAACTGGAAGAAGATTGCGGGGTTGAGATAGAATGGCAACAGATTTCCGCGGACTGGGATCAAAAAAAGCCAACACTATTTGCGAGCGGAGATATTCCGGACTTGTTGTTTAATGCAACAACAAATGCAGATTATATTCAATATAACGGATTATTTGAAGATCTCAAGCCTTTAATTGGTGATGATACGCCTAATATTCAGACGATGTTTAAGGACAAACCGGAGCTGGAGAGTATTGTTACACAAGAGAATGGTCAAATTTATGGTCTTCCTCAGTATAAAAGTCTTTGGCCGGCCGCCACTTCTACCACTTTTATTAATAAAAAGTGGCTGGATAAAGTTAACATGGGGGTGCCGACCAACTGGGATGAGCTCAAAGCGGTTCTGATTGCATTCCGCGATAACGATGTGAATGAAAACGGTGATTTACATGATGAAATTCCGATGGATTTTAACCCGATGAACTGGTTGTTTTCTCCAAAGCAAATGTTGGGAGGTTTAGGCTTACAGTTAACAGATGAAGCGGCTGACGGGTATTTTGCAGAAGATGGCAAGGTAAAGAATTATTTTGTTGACGAAAGATTTAAAACTCTTATGATTTTCCTACAGGATTTATATCAGGAAGGTTTAATCAATCCTGAAACTGTGACTCAGGATTATTCCAAATACCAGTCTGTTGCAAGAGGTAACGGAAGTGCAGCGAAGGTAGGGTTTACTTTTGGCTGGGAATCTGGAGATCGCTTTGGGAATGAGCTGGCGGGTCAATATATCAGTATTGCGCCTCTGAAACAGCATGCTGATTCAAAGGTAACAGTAGTTTACTCAAATGATTTGTACAGTCAGAATTATGGTATTAATAAAGTTTCTATAAGTGCTCAATGTAAAAATAAAGAAGCAGCCATGCGTTTTATAGATGGATTTTATGATGAAAAAGTCAGCATGCAGGTTTTATTCGGTGGAATGAATGATGTTGACAAGGCCATTCAGGATAATGGAGACGGTACATACAGCGTTTTACCTCCGGCAGATGACTCCCTGGATCCTGGTTCATGGAAATGGACAAATACTTTTGCAGATAACGGACCGTTTTATATCAGGGATGGCATATCCCTTAAGTTGGGAAGTGATATGCAGAAAGTTCTGCAGGAGAAGTCAATTTATAATGATTATACAAATAAAGTAGATGAAAAAACGAATCGTTATCCTCAGTCCTTTATTAAATACTCAGAAGAGGATACGAATACCCTGGCTATGAATCAGGCTAACATTTCAAATATTACGGAACAGCAATGGGCAATATGGATGACGAAAAAGTCCGATATAGAAGCAGAATGGCAGGCATATGTGGATGCTGTATATAAGGCCGGATTAACCCAAAATCTTGAAATTCGCCAAAATGCATTTGAAGAATATTTGAAAACAATTAAATGAAACTATATTGTTTAAAAATCCTCGCTCCTTCTGTGTTGAGGGAGCGGGATTTTTGTTATTTTTGCATTAGAAAGAGATGAGCCTATGAAATCAAAACAACGTTCTTTGACCGTTCTAACTCAGAAAACCTTCCGGCTGAAAAACTGGCAGCTTTGGGTCATGATATTACCGGCATTGGTCTATCTAATTGTTTTTAACTATTTGCCAATGTATGGCGTTCAGTTAGCCTTTCGGGATTTTAAATTTGGAGCTGGAATTGCTGGGGGGGATTGGGCCGGACTTAAATATTTTGAGATGTACTTCTCCAGCCCAATGTTTTTGCCGACACTAAAAAACACTTTCTTAATTTCATTCTCTACAATCGTATTTGGCTTTCCTATGCCGATTCTTCTGGCTTTAATTCTTAATCAATTACGTAGCCAACGTTTTAAGAAAGTTGTTCAGACAACCGTTTATTTACCTTATTTCATTTCAACTGTTGTGCTGGTGTCTCTTATCAACATTCTTTTATCACCTACGACAGGGCTGGTGGATGACTTGCTTAAAACAATTGGAATTATACCAGAAGCGGCGAATTTACTGGGAGATACTATTTATTTCATACCGGTTTATGTTATTTCTGGAATCTGGCAAGCCTGCGGATGGAATAGTATTATCTTTCTTGCGGCCCTTTCAGCCGTGGATACACAGCTTTATGATGCCTGCAAAATCGATGGGGCTAATCGCTGGCAGATTGTGTGGAATATAGAGCTCCCGTCTATTATGCCTACAATTATCATCCTGTTAATTATGAATATGGGAAATATTTTAAGCGTGGGCTTCGAGAAAACCTTTTTAATGCAGAATAATCTGAATAAGGGTATATCAGAAGTTATTTCTACTTATGTTTTTAATGTGGGATTAAAATCAAGTCAGTTCAGTTTTGGTTCGGCGGTTGGTTTGTTCAATACTTTCATCAATTTTATATTTTTATTGATAGCCAACTCTATTTCCAAAAAAGTTTCAGACGTCAGTTTGATGTAAGGGGGAATTTTGATGCAGAGCAGAACAAATAAATTCCGGTCTATGAGTTGGTCAGATCGTTTGTTTTCCATAGTAGTCGTGTTGGTTAGTATTCTTGCCTTCCTTTTAGTGGCTTATCCTCTTTACTTCATTATTATTGCTTCCATTAGTAGTTCGAATCTGGTCAATCAGGGTCGGGTATTGTTCATACCCAGACAAATAAATTTTTATGGGTATGAAAAAATTATGGAGGACGTGCGAATTTGGAAGGGATATTTGAACACAATTTTTTATACTGTCATCGGAACGTTGTTAAATCTTGCTGTCACTCTACCGGCTGCTTATACCCTTTCAAGAAAAAGCTTCAAGTCCAGAAAGTGGTTAATGCCAATATTTGTGTTTACAATGTTTTTTAATGGGGGAATGATTCCTACCTATATGGTAGTAAGCAAGGTAGGATTGATTGACACACCCTGGGTCATGGTTTTGCTTGGAGCGATTAACGTTTATAATATGATTATAACACGTACTTTTTTTGAAAACTCAATTCCGGAGGATTTATATGAAGCAGCTGTTTTGGACGGTAGCAGTCATTTTCGTTATTTTCTCACCATAGTCCTTCCCTTGTCCAAAGCGGTTATTTCGGTTATCTTCTTGTATTATATGGTTGGACATTGGAATGACTTTTTTAATGCGCTTCTCTATATCAATAAGGATGAATATCAGCCGCTGCAAATTGTGTTACGGAATATTTTACTCTCAAATCAAGCTTTTGCCGGCGGAGCCGGCAGCGGGGCCGGAGCCGGAGCTGGCAGCTATGCACAACAATATGCAGATCAAATCAAGTTTGCGGTAATTATAGTATCCACCATTCCTGTTCTTTGTATTTATCCCTTTATACAGAAATATTTTGAGAAAGGTGTTATGATTGGTGCCCTGAAAGGTTAAAGGTGCTTTATATGAAAAAATCATTGGAGTATAGCAATGACATAAACAATCCATACAGAATTGGAAATGATGGCAGGGAAATTTTTCCCCACGGTACGCTCTCTTTTAGAATGAGTATACATCGAACACAATATCAGCCTTGGGAAGATGCGAAACTGATCTACCATTGGCATGAAGAACTGGAGATATTCTATTTGCACAGCGGCAGGCTTTCCCTGCAGGTAGGAAGAGGAAATTATGATATTCAGGCTGGTGATATTATCCTGATTCCGGCAGGTACACCTCATGGTGCAGCCAAAATGTCGGTGGAAGCTGTTGATTTTTACGCTTTTTTAGTACATATCAACTTTTTATCCAGTTTTGAAAATGATGCGATACAACAGAACTATCTTTCTCACATCTTCTTAAAGGGAAAAGATCTGCCATGTATTTTCAATAATGAAGAAAGTCACACCGCTGATCTTCAGAAGTTACTTGCGTTGATTTTGGAGAATTATATCAACGAACCAATTGGGTATGAACTTCGTATTAAAGCCAAGCTAATGGAACTTTTTGCTGAAATGATTCAGCAAAATACGCAGTTATTAGATATTGATAGTGAAGTACATTACGCAGGTGAATGGGTGCAAAAATTTTTTACATATGTTCAGGCACATTATCAAGAGCCATTTTCGCTGATCAGTTTAGCGTCTTTCGTAAACATGAGTGAAGGCTATCTATGCAGATCAATTAAAAAATTGTTCCGGCAAACGCCAATGGAATTTGTCAACCAGTATCGGCTGCTACGTGCTTTGGTTTTTTTGGAACAAAGTGATAAAAAGATAAGTTGTATAGCCGAGGAAACAGGTTTTTCCAGTATAAACCGATTTACTCAGGAGTTCAAAAAAAGCAAGGGATGTACTCCGAGGGAATACAGACATAAATTTAAGGATAGAAATTGAGGAGTTATAATAAAATGAATACTTTTAGCAAAAACAACAACATGCTTATTTGCCGTCTTGAACATGAAACCATCTACCTCTGCCCCTGGGGCAAGAATGATGTTAGAGTAATTTCTTCCATGATGTCGCCGCCTGTTCTGACCGATTGGGCTTTGCTGCCACCTGCAAAAGAAACAGAAGGGTGTATTACGATTGAAGAAGATCAGGCAAGTCTTCAAGTTGGAAAATTGACAGTGAAAGCCGTTCGCAAAGGCTGGCCGGATCATTTACATCTTAGTTTTTACAATCAGAATGGATCACTTCTTTTTCAAGAACAAACAACAGGGGGAGCACTGCAGCGAGTAGCCCGAAACTTTCGCCCTGTTACTGGAGGGGATTACAGCCTGACTGCTGTATTTCAAGCTGATCCTAATGAAAAGCTGTTTGGGATGGGACAATATCAGCAGGAGACTTTGGATATTAAAAATTGTGAATTTGAATTGGCCCATCGAAATTCACAAGTCAGTATTCCTTTCATACTTTCCAGTAAAGGGTATGGGTTTTTATGGCACAATCCTGCAGTCGGCAGAGCTAATTTTGCCCAGAATCAAACTACCTGGTATGCTGAAAGCACAAAACAGCTGGATTATTGGGTAACCACCGGAGATATACCGTCTGAAATTGAGGAACACTACGCGGCAGCAACTGGAAAAGTACCGATGATGCCGGAGTATGGAATGGGTTTTTGGCAGAGTAAACTGCGTTATTGGAATCAAGGGCAATTATTAAATGTTGCCAAAGAGCATAAAAAACGGAATATACCTCTGGATGTCATAGTGTGCGATTTTTTTCATTGGCCTAAAATGGGAGATTTTCGATTTGAAGAAGAATTTTTTCCAAATGTAAAAGCGATGTGTAAAGAACTGGAGGAGATGGGGATTAAACTCATGGTTTCCGTATGGCCGCAGATATCGCTGGAAAGCGAAAATTTTAAGGAAATGAAAAATTCCGGTTATTTAGTGTCAACAGATGCAGGAATTCCAGTGCAGATGCAATTCGGCGGTGACAGTGTATTTTTAGATGCCACCAATGAGGAAGCTCAGGAGTATGTATGGGAGAAGTGCAAAAAGAATTATTTAGATAAAGGCGTTACCTTGTTCTGGCTGGATGAAGCAGAGCCCGAGTATGGAAAATACCATTTTCATAATTATCGGTACGCTAAAGGGTCGGCTCTGCAGGTCAGTAATATTTACCCACAGCAGTATTCAAAGTTGTTTTTTGAGGGAATGCAAAAGGAGGGCGAGCAAAAAATAGTAAATTTAGTTCGCTGTGCATGGGCGGGTAGTCAACGTTATGGTGCGTTGGTTTGGTCTGGTGATATCATGTGCAATTTTGAAACCTTTCGTCAACAACTCTGCGCCGGACTTAGTATGGGGATTGCCGGAATCCCATGGTGGACAACTGATATAGGAGGTTTTCATGGAGGAAATCCCTCGAATAAGGATTTTCAGGAATTGTTTTTGCGATGGTTTGAATGGGGAACGTTCTGCCCGGTCATGCGTTTACACGGAGATCGCCAGCCTTCCGATATACCGGTTCATCGTCAAAATGGGAGCATTTCACTCTTTACTGGTTCGGACAATGAAATTTGGAGCTTTGGTGATGAAATATATCCGGTTTTAAAAAAATATGTAGAGTTCAGAGAGGTTATGCGCCCTTACATACGTGATCTCATGGAACAGGCACATAAATATGGAACACCAGTAATGCGGACGATGTTCTATGAATTTCCAAATGACGCTGTTTGTTGGTCCTTAAAGGATCAGTATATGTTTGGACCGGATTTATTAGTTGCACCAATTATGTATCAGGGTGCAGATTCGCGCGAAATATATCTGCCCTGCGGAGCAGAATGGACTATTTTATATACAGGGGAAAAATATCAGGGTGGGCAGGTTATTTCTATCTCAGCGCCAATACACACTATACCGGTTGCGTTAAAAAATGATACCCATAAAGACTGGGTGGGCAAATTGTAAAAAAGGGTTTCTGTCATCTTATAGGGTTAAAGTCAAAGCCACCGGCTAAGCCGGTGGCTTAACAATTTTTCAAATAACATATTGACGGATATCGATATGATAATTATAATAAACATATCGATATCTATAGATATGAGGTGAAAGAATTGGAGAATAAATTTAGTAAAACAGCATCAGTATTCAAAGCTCTTTGTGATCCGAACCGGTTGATGATTGTTGAGATGCTTTTGGGAGGTGAAATGTGTGCATGCCAGCTTTTAGATGAGCTGAATATCTCCCAATCAACCTTATCCCACCACATGAAAAGTTTATGTGAGGCTGGAGTTGTAACCGGCCGAAGAGATGGGAAATGGATGTTTTATGCGGTCAATCATAGTGGTTGTGAACCGGCGCATGCTTTATTAACGAGAATGATGGATACACCTGTACAAAGCAATAGTGACGAGAGATGCTCTTGCGATTGAGCGGGAAGGAGAAGATACCATGCGTATTATTATCATCGGAGCAGTTGCAGCCGGAACATCAGCAGCTGCAAAAGCCAGAAGAAATAGTGAAGATGCGGAGATTTTGATTTATGAAAAGGATAGTTTTATATCTTATTCCGGCTGCGGAATGCCATATTACATCGGAGGAGAAATCGAAAACGCGGAGGATCTGACTCCGCGGGATCCTGGGTTCTTTAAAGAAAAATATAACGTTGATATTCATACCTTACATGAGGTTCTCTCCATCGCACCTGATTCAAAGAGCATTATGGTAGAGAACCTGGTTAGCGGAGAAGTATTTGCTGCTTCTTATGATAAACTCATAATTGCCACCGGTGCAAGAGCAGCCATGCCTCCTATAAAGGGAGTGGATGGTGAGCATGTTTTTACCCTTCGAACTATTAACGATATGAACAGGATAAGAACGTTCATTGATGTAAATCACCCCCGGTCGGCAGTGATAATCGGTACAGGGTTCATCGGTCTTGAAGTATGTGAGAACCTTAAGAAGCTTGGAATGGATGTTACTTTACTGGAACGGCTGCCCCAGGTAACACCGGGATTAGATCAGGATATGGCAGTTTATGTTCAGGAGCATCTTGTTAAGAATGGTGTTACGGTATATGTAGGTGCATCTGCTGCTGAAATTACACATGACAGCGTAATATTATCGGACGGTAAAGAAATCGGAGCTGATTTGGTTCTGGTATCAACAGGTATCAAGCCCAATACGGAACTGGCTGCTGAAGCTGGAATAGAGCTGGGGATATCCGGTGCAATTCGTGTGAATACCAGGATGCAGACAAATCTGACGGATATCTATGCTTGCGGTGACTGTACCGAGCAGTTCCATGTTATAACAGGTAAACCGGTCTATCGTCCATTAGGATCAACCGCGAATAAGACAGGAAGAATTGCCGGTGACAGTATAACAGGCGGCGACTTGGAGTTTAGAGGGGTTTTAGGTACAGGAATTTTCAAGATTTTTGATGTGACAGTGGCTCAAACCGGACTCTCTGAGCGTGAAGCCTTGGAACAGGGCTATGAGGCAGCCGTTTGCCATAATATTAAACCGAATAAGCCGGAATACATGGGCGGCAAGGAGATGGTCATTAAGGGAATCGCAGATAAAATTACCGGAAGACTGCTGGGTGTACAGATTGTGGGTTATGAGGGTGTTGATAAACGGATTGATGTATTTGTTACTGCAATCACTTTTAAAGCCAAAGTTGAGGATCTGTTCCATCTGGATCTTGCCTATGCACCGCCATTTTCTACAACGAAAGATCCGGTCATGTATACGGGAATGATCTTGGATAACGCCATTCATAAGAACCGCCCCTTAATAACTGCTGATCAGTTAAAGAAACTTATTAAATCAGGTAAGAAATATGAACTGATTGATGCAAGGGTAACAGCACAGTTTAATAAAGCGCATGCCAAAACCGCCATTAATATTCCCCATGCTAATCTGCGAAATTCAATCGGTGAACTGGATCCTGATGCAGCGGCTGTAACCTATTGCAATAAAGGTGTTACCGGAAATGCTGCACAGAATATACTCATCAATCATGGATTTAAAGAAGTATATAATTTGTCCGGCGGGTTTAAGCAGTACGGTAAGCAAAACACGGAGTAATCGTGTAATCATTTGTAATGCTTCCGCATATAATGCATATGAATATATAGGCATATAAGCATAAAGGGATGGAGGGCAGAAGGTGGTTGATCTATTTAAGGCACTATCGGAAGAAAGCAGACTGAGGATTTTATCTATCCTGCTTGACGGAGAGCTGTGTGTTTGCGAGCTTGAAGCAAGTCTGAATTTGACACAATCCAATGCATCCAGGCACCTGAACATCCTCAGACAAAGCGGTATTCTGCTAAGCTGCAAAAAAGCCCAGTGGACTTATTATCGATGGAGCGAACAGTTTATAATAAACCACAAGGAGCTTTATAACTATCTTTGTGATAAGCTGCAAGAGCTCCCGACCTATCAGGAGGATATTAAAAATAAAAATATTTGCCGCGGAATGAGTATTTGTACCCTCGGCAGATATCCGCATTAGGTTGGGAAAGCAGCCTTATAATAATTGGAGGATAACTGATATATGAATGAAAAGAAAAGAGCCGGATTATCATTTCTTGACCGCTATTTAACCATATGGATTTTCATTGCTATGGGATTAGGGGTATTAGGCGGATATCTTTTTCCCGGTCTGGCAAAAACACTTGAGGAAATGAGTACAGGAACAATCTCATGGCCGATCGCGATCGGATTGATTATTATGATGTATCCGCCGCTTGCAAAGATTAAGTATGATAAGATGGGTAAAGTAACAAAGAATAAAAAAGTGCTTCTTCTATCTCTGATTCAAAATTGGATAGTTGGTCCGGTCCTGATGTTTGGCCTTGCCGTCTTGCTTCTGCGTGATATGCCAAACTATGCGATCGGGTTGATAATCATCGGATTGGCGAGATGCATCGCTATGGTAATTGTTTGGAACACTCTGGCGAAGGGGGATATTGAATACTGTGCTGCCCTGGTAGCCCTTAATTCAATATTTCAGATATTATTATATTCGGTCTATATTTATTTATTTGCTACGGTATTACCGAAGTGGCTGGGATTATCCTGGGGAGGCCAGGTCATCAATATTTCGATCTGGGAGGTAGCGAAAAGCGTATTAATTTATCTTGGCATACCCTTTGCATTAGGGTTTTTCACAAGAATAATCTTAGTAAAGACGAAATCCGGTGAGTGGTACGAAAAGGTGTTTATACCTAAGATATCGCCCCTCGCGCTAATTGCATTACTTTATACCATTGTTGTGATGTTTATATTAAAAGGCCAGTTTATCGTTGCCCTGCCGATACATGTTATAAGAATTGCGATTCCTTTGCTGTTATACTTTATCATCATGTTCTTTGCGAGCTTTTTTATGTCATATAAGCAGAAGCTATCCTACGAACAGACGGTAACCTTATCCTTTACAGCTGCCAGTAATAATTTTGAATTAGCGATCGCAGTAGCAGTGGCAGTTTTCGGCATTTCTTCAGATCAGGCTTTTGCTGCGGTAATCGGACCGCTTATTGAGGTGCCGGTAATGATAATGCTCGTGAATATTGCACTCCCCCTGAAGAATAAGCTTTTTCAAAAGAAGGTCTCTCAAATAAAAGTAAATTAAAAATAGTAAAAATCAGATAACATCATATGGAGGTTAATTATGAGTAAATTAGAGATATTTGAGCCGGCTATGTGCTGCCCGACAGGAGTATGCGCAGTAGAAGCAGATCCGGAGCTGCTGAGAATTTCTACCGTTTTGCATACCATGGAGAAGAACGGTGTAAAGGTGGAAAGATTTAATTTGTCTAATTCACCGCAGGACTTTATAAAGAATACAGCTGTAACTGATTTTATAAGAACAAATGGCGTAGAGGCTTTACCGGTAATCATTCTCGATGGTGAAATCGTTATCAGAGGGAGATATCCAAAGAATGAGGAATTTGCGGGACTGCTCAATATTCCGCTGAGTTATACTGTGAGTCAACAGGCTGAAGAGCAATGTGATTGCGAAGCATCCGAGGAGGAATGCTGTGGTGGCGGTTGCTGCTGTTCTGAGGGCTGCTGCTCTGAAGGATGTTGCTAATCCAAGGGAAGGATTATGTATATGAATAAATTTGATCCGAATAAAATGGAACTGACAAAATATTTATTTTATACAGGGAAGGGCGGAGTCGGTAAAACATCCATGGCTTGTGCGACGGCGGTTTCTCTTGCAGATAGCGGAAAGCGAATATTGTTAATCAGCACGGACCCGGCATCAAACCTTCAGGATGTATTTGGCAGGGAGCTGAATAATAAAGGCCTTCCTATTGCCGAAGTGCCGAATCTGGCAGTCATCAATTTGGACCCGATAAAAGCAGCGGCGGAATACAGGGAAAGCGTTATCGCTCCTTACAGAGGTTTATTGCCCGATTCCGCTATAAACAATATGGAAGAACAATTATCCGGATCCTGTACGGTTGAAATCGCTGCCTTTAATGAATTTTCAAAGTTCATTACCGACGAAGAAGTAAAAAAGAAATATGACCATATCATCTTTGACACAGCGCCGACCGGGCATACATTGAGAATGCTTCAGCTCCCTTCGGCATGGAGTGATTTTATCAGTGAAAGTACGCATGGAGCTTCCTGCTTAGGGCAGCTATCCGGACTTGAAGATAAGAAGGAGATATACAAGGAAGCTGTAAGAACCTTATCGGATAAAGCTTTGACAACCCTTATCCTGGTATCGCGTCCGGAGGAAACACCGCTAAAGGAGGCTGAAAGAGCTTCGAAGGAACTTTCCGATATCGGTGTTAAGAACCAGGCAATGATTATCAACGGAGTATTACTTACCTTTGATGATACTGTTTCATCAGGTCTGTATCATAAGCAGCAAAGCGCTTTATTGAGCATGCCTGCCGGTTTGAAAGATATCACTCAATATACCGTTCCATTAAGACCGTATAATGTAATAGGTGTGGAGAATGTCAGAGCATTACTTTCAGAAGATAATTATCAATTCAATGCTGAGACATTAAGTTTTGATACAATGCCGGTGATGCAGGATGTAATTCAAGACCTGTACCAGTCAGAAAAGAAGGTCATTTTTACCATGGGGAAGGGTGGTGTAGGTAAAACGGCGATAGCTGCCATGATAGCATCGGGCCTTGCCGCCAGGGGTAAGAAAGTGCATTTGACCACAACAGACCCTGCCGCACATCTCAGGTATGTTATCAATGAGTCGGAAAGTATTACGATGAGCAGCATAGACGAAAAGGCAGAATTAAAAAGCTATCAGGAGGAAATCCTGGCAAAAGCCAGAGAAACTATGACGGAGGCTGATATTGCATATATCGAAGAGGACTTAAGGTCACCATGTACACAGGAAATAGCTGTATTCAGGGCATTTGCGGAGATCGTAGATAAAGCGGAGAATCAAATTGTTGTAATTGATACCGCACCTACCGGGCATACACTTTTACTCCTTGATTCCACACAGAGTTATTATAAAGAGATACAAAGATCCAAAGGGAATATACCGGATTCAGTCAAAAGATTACTGCCCAGACTTCGTAATCCAAAAGAAACGGAGGTAATTATAGTAACCTTGGCTGAGGCTACTCCGGTTTATGAGGCCATGCGTCTGGAAGAGGATTTACATCGGGCTGAAATAACTGCCAAATGGTGGGTTATTAATGCGTCCCTATATAAATGTAATACGACCAACGCGTTGTTATCTGCTAAAGCAAATAGTGAAATTCGATGGATAAATAATGTTGCTATGCATTCTCACGGTGATTTTGCGGTTATTCCCTGGATCGCCGGGGAAGTAAAGGCAGAATGGATATTAAATTAAGTATACAACATGAACTGCAAAAAACTATAAATGATTTGACAATTGAGCGATTATTCAACTATAATAAAGTTTCAGCAATCGTTGAATAATTGCTCATTTATGAATGAATTTATGATAACCAATTTTAGCTCGGAAGACACTGCGGACGGAGATGAGATAATGACTGATCAATTTAGGCCGGACTTTCAGTCCTTGGAACAAAACATTATTGATGTTATTAAGGAAGAGGAGATTAAATTAGGATTTAGGAAAGAAACCATAAGATTATATTATCCTAAGGAATCCCTGGATAATTTACTTAATGTCAATCTATCTATAAATGAACTTAAAAGGGTCCTTGATGGTTTCTGTGATTATACGGAAGAAAAATTCGGTAAACTGCGATATTCCTGTGAGGATAGGCGCTTTTGCATTGTAATTCCTGAAAAAGGAGTAGTCTATGTTCATGAACAGGTGGAGGACCGATATTTTTTAAAGGAATTCATCGATAAAATAGGCGCTCAGGATTGCAGTATCGATGATATACTATCAGTATTTAACCGTTACTCCAATCAGGTGATTTGTGAGAAGGTTACACATGGTGAATTCGATTATTTGATTTACTTTAAGGATGGGATCCCTGATACATACCGGTATTGTATCAAATTTGAAGATTGTCATGCAATTTATCATAGATTTACCATTGCGGATTATGACAGTTTCGGCTTCGAAAAAGAACATAAAATAACTGTTGACAAAGATACTAACAGGGTATATTATTAACAGTGTTAGATAATTGATTACAATTAATAATTAAAGAAGGTGTTTGAATGGATTATGCAGGCTTAGCCCATGAATTCATGGAGATTATGTTCCGGATGCGTAAGCGGAGTCCTGAAAAGCGGATCAGCGAATCAATGCATGGTGAGATTTTCGTACTTAATTACATTCATCAGCACGAGGACAATGTGATTCCCAGCGAGATCAGTAACGAGATCGGAATTAGTACCGCACGAGTCGCAGCGACCTTGAACAGCTTGGAGGGGAAAGGTTGGATTTCACGTAAGATTGATGTCAATGACCGCCGAAGAATACTGGTGGAGATAACTCCTGCCGGGAAGGAACAGGTGGAGAAGCATTTCCAGATGATAATGAAAACAATGACAAATATGCTCCAATACCTGGGAGAGCATGATGCGAAGGAATATGTCCGCATTACAGGAAGGCTGGCAGAGAGAAATCCGGAAGATTTCTTATAAATGCAGTTACATTACAGTGACTGCATTTATTCGGTACAATAGCTAATAGTATTAGATAGTAGTAATGTTAATAAGTAATTATGTTAGATAAAAGGAGGATGTTCTTATGTTTAAGATTTTAAAACGATTGAAGGCTGCAGAATGGCTGCAGGCATTGGTCAGTCTGGTATTCATTGTAGTCCAGGTCTGGTTGGATTTGAAGCTTCCGGAGTACATGTCCGAGATTACAACCTTAACACAATCACCGGGAAGTGAATTATCGGACATCTGGCTAGCCGGCGGCAAGATGCTTCTTTGTGCGCTGGGCAGCCTTGTATCCGCAATTATTGTTGGTTTCTTTGCGGCAAGGATAGCAGCCTCATTCTCTCAGAAGCTGCGCAGTGAGCTGTTTACGAAGGTCGATTCTTTCTCCATGGAAGAAATAAACCGGTTCTCTACCGCAAGTCTGATTACACGCTCAACCAATGACATCACACAGGTACAGATGCTGATCACCATGGGACTTCAAATGATGATTAAAGCACCGATCATGGCGGTATGGGCTTTGACTAAAATCATCGGTAAAGGGTTTGAATGGTCTGTCGCGACGGGAATAGCAGTAGCAATTCTTTTGACAATGTTAGCTCTTATTATGCTTTTGGTCATGCCGAAATTCAAAAAGATGCAAACCCTGACAGATAATCTGAATCGAGTGATAAGGGAAAACCTGACGGGCTTACGGGTGGTTCGTGCTTATAACGCAGAAGGTTATCAGGAGGAGAAATTTATTGCAGCCAATGATGAGCTGACATCAACCCAATTGTATACCAATCGCGGTATGGCGGTGATGATGCCGATGATGTCGGCGTTAATGAGCGGAATGTCCTTAGCAATTTACTGGATCGGTGCATATTTGATTAACGGAGCGGATGCGGCGGGACGTTTATCTCTTTTTTCCAATATGGTTGTGTTTTCTTCCTATTCGGTTCAGGTAATTATGTCTTTCATGATGCTTGTCATGATCTTTGTACTTTGGCCGAGAGCATCAGTTTCCGCAAAGCGTATTAATGAAGTATTGGAAACGGAACCTACGATACTGGACGGTCATGTTAGCAAGGGTAAGGAGGGAACGGAAGGAGAGATTGAATTCAGGAAGGTAGGTTTCAAATATCCGGGTGCCTCGGATTATGTGTTACAGGACATCAGCTTTACGGCTAAGAAGGGAGAAACCGTTGCTTTCATCGGTTCGACCGGAAGCGGTAAAAGCACTTTGATCAATCTGGTACCGAGATTTTATGATGCGACTGAGGGTGATGTTCTCGTGGATGGCGTCAATGTCAAAGACTATGCCCAGGAGTCCCTGCATAATATTATCGGATATGTTCCGCAAAAGGCAGTGATGTTCCGTGGATCGGTTACAAGCAATGTCGGTTATGGAGATAACGGTACGTCGGATCCGGATATCAAGGATATCAAAACCGCGGTACGTATCGCGCAAGGTACGGAATTCGTGGAAAGAATGGAAGGGCAGTATGACGCAGCGATTGCCCAGGGCGGTACCAATGTATCGGGCGGCCAGAAGCAGCGCCTTTCCATTGCCCGGGCGGTCTGTCGCAAGCCGGAAATATATATCTTTGACGACAGCTTTTCTGCTCTGGATTACAAGACGGACCGGATCCTTCGTTCCGTGCTCAAAAAAGAAACGGCAGGAGTGACCAGTCTGATTGTTGCCCAGCGGATCGGAACAATTATGGATGCGGACCAGATCATCGTATTGGAAGAAGGACAAATGGTCGGAAAGGGTACCCATAGAGAGTTGTTAAATACCTGTGCTGTTTATCGTGAAATAGCCATGTCGCAATTAAGTGAAGAGGAGTTGATATCATGAGTGAACGTAATACAAGACAAAATTCATCCAGAGGACCCATGGGAGGAGGACCTATGGGTATGGCCGGAGCGGGTGAGAAATCCAAGGATTTTAAAGCAACGATGACAAAATTAATAGACTATTGCAAAAACTATTTATCGGTAATTATCATTGCGTTAGTTGCGGCAGCGGCAGGAACGATTCTTCAGATAATCGGACCCGATAAGCTCAAGGAGCTGACCAATGAGGTGATGAAGGGACTTCCGGCATTAATAAATGGAGTCCCTGTCATTGGAAGCATCGATTTGAATGCCGTAGCAAATATTGCATGGTTCCTGGTACTATTCTATGCAGCAGCATTTTTGCTGAATATAATACAGAGCTATATTATGGCAACCGTAACACAGATTATCTCCAAGAAGATGAGAGCTGATATTTCACAGAAGGTGAATCGTCTGCCTTTAAAATATTTTGACTCTACCAGTTATGGTGATGTACTTAGCCGTGTTACCAATGATGTTGACGCAATCGGACAGACACTGAATCAGAGTGTCGGAACCTTAATTACCTCTATCACAATGTTTGTGGGATCGCTCATTATGATGTTCTATAATAACTGGATTTTGGCATTCACTGCAATAGGAGCCAGCCTCATTGGATTTGTACTGATGACGGTTATTATGAAGAAGTCACAGGTATTCTTTAAGTCTCAGCAGACGGATTTGGGCCGTATTAACGGACATATTGAGGAAATATATGCAGGCCACAATGTGGTAAAGGTTTATAACGGAAGCAGAGAAGCCAGAAAAACCTTTGAAGAAATCAATGGAAGCCTCTATAAGAGTGCATGGAAATCTCAGTTCCTGTCAGGTTTGATGATGCCTCTTATGGGCTTTGTGGGTAATCTGGGATATGTGGTGGTTTGCGTAGTAGGTGCGGCGCTGGCAATGAACGGTACGATTTCCTTTGGTGTAATTGTTGCATTTATGATGTATATCCGGTTGTTTACACAGCCCTTGTCGCAGATTGCCCAGGCGATGAATAACCTGCAAAGAACCGCAGCTGCCAGTGAACGCGTATTTGAGTTCCTTGAGGAAGAAGAGCTGGAGAAGGAGACCGAGAAAGGAAATGGTCTGAAACAAATCAAGGGAGATGTTGAATTCAAAAATGTTAAATTCGGATACTCCCCGGAGAAGCCTGTTATTCACAACTTTTCAATCAAGGTGGAAGCAGGGCAGAAGGTTGCGATTGTTGGACCAACCGGTGCAGGCAAGACTACAATGGTAAATCTGCTGATGAGATTTTATGAGCTGAATGGCGGTGAAATCCGCATCGACGGAATTCCGATTCATCAGGTACCGAGAGAGAACGTACATGAACAGTTTGGTATGGTTCTGCAGGATACCTGGCTATTTGAAGGAACGATTAAGGACAATATCATTTACAGCAAGCAGGGAGTTACGGATGAGGAGGTAAAGGCAGCCTGCAAGACCGTAGGATTGCACCATTTCATCAAGACATTGCCGGACGGATATGATACGGTCTTGAATGATAAGGTAGGTCTCTCAGAGGGGCAGAAGCAGCTGATTACCATAGCAAGAGCAATGATTCAAAATGCACCCTTGTTAATTCTGGATGAAGCAACAAGCTCTGTGGATACCCGTACGGAGCGTATCGTTCAAGCTGCAATGGATAAGCTGACGGTCGGAAGAACCTCATTTGTGATAGCGCACCGGTTATCAACGATTAAAAACGCGGACTTAATTCTTGTAATGAAGGATGGAGATATCATCGAAAGCGGCAGCCATAACGAATTAATTGCCGAGAATGGATTTTATGCAGAATTGTATAACAGCCAGTTTGAGGCAGCATAAGAGGAAAGCTTTATTTCTGCCTATATCCTTGTTTTTATAAGTGAATCATATGAGATAAGGAACAACATTTCAACATTTTTGAAGAGATAGATATGTAATTAGAGTGCATCTATCAGAAACTAACTTATGATGTCTGGAGACGGGCATTAGGAGGAGCTTCCGATAGATGCATTTCTTTTCGATCCTTTACTTCGATTATTTGGTACTTTATAACAGATTATGATATGATGAAATAAATACCCATGTGAAACAGATAAAGCTTTTGATTTTTGAATTGAATTACAGGCAGGGATATAATTTGTATCTTAGTAATCCATATTTGTATGTCAGTCCGATGCCTATTGCATATTTGAACAGAATTTCTATACTGGAGGATAACAATATTGTTAATTAAGTTAGAAGAAAACCTGGCACAAAAAGAAATAGAAGTATTGATAAAATATGCCAGGAAGAATCATACTGTCGATCGTTTGATATCCCTGATTAAATCAGCGGACTGCTCTATAAACTGCCGTGACGACAGCAGGCAGCTTAAAATCAGCGCTGTAGATATTTATTATATTGAGAGCGTTGACAAAAAGACATATGTCTATTGCGAGAAATCGGTTTATCGTACGGAACTTCGATTATATGAATTGCTCAATATGCTTTCAAACTTGGGTTTTGTACAGATAAGCAAATCCTGTATCGTAAACATTAATGTGCTGGATAGTATTAAGCCGTTGGCAAACAGTCATATTGAGGCTACGCTGATGAATGGCGAGCGTATTACTGTGACACGGAAGTACATAGCAGATATTAAAACTAAATTACAGGAGAGGTAGTCATATGCAGAAACTAATTAAAAATACACTGGCAACCACAGGACTGACATTAATAGTACTGGCTGTCGTTGCAACATGTTTTAAAGCTGAATGCCTATTGGTAAGCAGTGTTTATGAATGCCTTCTCGTGAATATTATTATTCAGATCGGAATGATATTCCTCCAGAAGATAGAAAGCAAGTATTTCATGGTGGAAGTATTATTACAAAATGGGTTTATCCTTTTCATACTTATACTGGCAGGCTTCCTATTCCGCTGGTATAACAGTACACCGATCTGGGTTATTGTTCTTATGGGAATAGTGATTTATTTCATAAGCTATTTTATCAACCTTTTCAGACTGAATGAAGATATTGCATATATTAACAGACAGCTAAAAGAGCGAAAACAGTAAATAATATTAAATCATGATTGGATTAAATGGAGGCGCTATATGCTTAGTTATCTTAAAAAGAATCCCATATTATCAGCATTTCTCGTATTATTGATTGCGTTTTTATTACGGTTGAACGACCTTTTTATTTTAAAGATTGACGAATTATTCGGTGAAATATTTGTCTCAAAGACACTTGGCTTCCTCTTGATCCTCCTGTTCATCGTTCTGATAAAGGAGCGTTTTTCTTCGATAGGCTTACATAAGAAAAACCTCTGGTTTTGCATAGGTCTTGGATTTTTTGTGAATTTAGGAATTTATCTGTTGGCTTACGCAATTGAGTATTGCATTCTTCAATCCGGCAACCAGAACCCAAGCTTACTGTTTAGTGCAATTGATCCGAAACAGGGGGTAAATGGAGGAATTTTATTTGGTATATGGCTCATCGCAGGAAATATTATTAATGCGCTTATGGAGGAAGGACTTTTCAGGGGCGTTTTCCTGCCGATTTTTAAAACCCGTTATACTTTTTGGAAAGCCAACCTGTTTCAAGCCTTCCTGTTTGGCATCTGGCATCTGGTATGGCCGCTGAAGAGCTTTTTAACAGGGGAGCAGAGTCTGGCAGGCGCTTTGATGAATGGTCTGATACTTATGCTTGGGACCGTAACCTTTGGCTTTATCTGGGGCTTTATGTTCCAAATGACGAACAGTCTGTGGACATCGATTGCAGCACACTTTGCAGCGAATACGATCCAGAATATTCTGCATATCAATTCAAATAACGGACTTGATACGATGGCGTTCTTAAGAGGTACCGCTGCCAGCTTGCTGGGAATAGCATGCTTGTTCTTCCTCAAGTGGATTACGTCAAAATGTAAATTACCGGTGCTGAAAGCCTGGGGAGATAAATAACGGTATCTCTTTTCATCCAAATGAAACTAAAAAAAGCAGTTCAAAATATGATGTTTACTTAAAACTCATACCAAGAACTGCTTTTTATTGAATACAACTTCGCATTGTTATGTTATGCCTTTTTTGATTTTCGCTGTTGGGCATGAATCCCGATGGTTATCAATACGCCCCCTATTACAAGGTAGATTAACCGTGCTGTCCAGAATCCGGCGCTGATCGTAAAGGCTGGTTCTCCGTCTGTTCCAACCGGCAGGGATAGCGGATAACTGACAAAGTACCAATGCCCAAAGAAATCGAAATTTCTGCCAAATCCGGCGAAGCCTATGATAAGCGCGAGGAACATAAACGCGTATAGGAGCCCTTGATGGACACGCCCCGCCATATGACCAATCCCTAAGGTAAATAATAAGCATGGTAACACTATCATTACGAAAGGGAGCAGGAATGGGACGAAATTCCTGTAATCAAAGAAGGTTATATAAAAATAAGTGCCAAGAGCAAATATAACGGCGCTGATCGTAAGAAAACAAATCGCTACGGCAGCACTTCTGATTAAAACGTAACGAATTTTATTCACTGGGGTTGCCGTCGTTAGTATCTCTACCTGTTTCTCCTTTTTTGAATAATAAACCGAAAGCAAAAATAACACGGTCAGAATGGAATAAGGGAGGACAGAAGATACATAAGCTCCAAAGCTCCAGATCGAAAAGGGCGCAGTATAGGCCACGCCTGCGATTGTGTCTGTTTTGAGGACAAACCATGCGTAAACACCGTTTAAAATTATCAATCCGATAAAAAACTTGTTCCAAACAAGTCTTCTAAGCTCATATTTAAAAATCTTATTCAAGGATCAAATCCCTCTCTTTCAAACCGCAAGCGTCCAAGAATTGCTGATAAGTGAACGGATTGGCATATTTGTTAGGATCTTGTGCATATTTTTGCTGGATGGATTGTAGAATCTTGTCCATATTAGCTTCTCCGCCAACAAGCTGTTCCGCTTTGAGAATCATCAGGGGCATGCGGCTGTATCTGTTGATTCCCATTGCCTTATTTTGTAACTCCGCCTGATATTTTGCGGGCAGCTTACTCAGCATCTCCGGATGACGGTAATAGTATCCGCGATCTTGTTCGTCCACGGCAGCTTGCCAAACATCCACATAATTTTTCTGAGCGTAAAGTGCTCCGTATTTTTCCTTCATCAGTCGATAGGTTGTATAGACATCCAGGCCTTCGTCCGACCAAAGGCCGTCGTCCTGGCTGTACACGCCCAAACCGCCCCACCACTCATGGATGAGCTCATGCGCGAACACTTCTGCCGCGCTTGCTCCCTTCGTCGGATCGCTCAGATTCTTCTCCGTGAATATATCTTCGGTCCACTCTACCCATCCTGCCCCGGCATTGCCGCCACCGCCTGCGATGGAAGAAGCACGCTGAACCATCAGAAGCTTACCGCTATCTACAAAACTTAGCGGTCCCAGATGTGCGGTGCAATAATTCATTACATCTGCAATTGATTGCGGGATATCATATTTTTTGATATTTTGATCATACTTTTTACTGTATAGAAGATCAATCGTCGCTCCGGCAGCCTGAAACTGCACGCTTGCGTAATCGCATGCCGTAATCCAGCTCAGGTAACCCTGTAAGTCTGTTTCCGTCCACGTTCTTGTACGGTCGGTGTTTTGGGTATAATTTGCCAATAATTTATGTTCTACAATGGGGGTGAGTTTTTCCGGAAGGATCAGCTCAAGATCGTACTGTGCCGGGAGATGGAAACTGGTAAACATGGGAACAGTAGCGGCATTGTTGAGGGAGACATAGTCCTCGGAGCTGCTGTTATCCCAAGAAACCGGTAAAAAACAACGTAACATTTGAGGCATCCCCTGGTACCGGATAATAAGCGCCTCATCATTCCCCGCCGGGATAGTAAACGTCGTTTCCCGAAATTCATTGATATCGTTGTCCAGTGTATGGAAGGCCAGTTTCTTGCCATTGCAGGTTATGCCGGAGATACGGTAGCCGGGATCAAGCCAGATACTTTCCTGCAAATTATCAGTTTTATTGATTGTGTAAACAGCTCTGCCGCTGACGATACCCGACGCTCCGGCGGACAATTTGTACGCAGCATGAGTGACTTCGCTGGAAGAATAATGCAAGGAGCTATAGAAATCATTATTCCATTCATACGGTGCATGGTTGACAAAGGGCTGCCATATCCACAGCATCACCCCCGCACACAGCAGCGCAGCCGAGAGAAGCGGAAGATACACTTTCTTCAGACCGCATACAAACGAACCCGGCAATCTTTTCTGATATCGACGGATGCAGAGCAGTGAGAATGCCCACACTCCGCCTGCTGATACTAACCAAAGAACCCGTGTATAGAATGATATCCGCAGGATGAGTGCATTGGAAAAGCCGTCTGAAAAACTGACAATAATAGGGTTAATCCAATGAGCAAAGTAATTACTCAGCATGTAATTGCTGAAGCTGAAATAGACGAAACCTGCGAAAAACAATCCGGAGAGTTCTACCCTGCGGGTGATTTGATAAAGTGCCGAAGCCAACAGGATGGAAATCCACCAGGTCGGAAGCAGCAGGATGAGGAAGCTGTCAGCATACAGTCCTGCGTCAAATAGATAATTGATTTGATGGATGGTATATGGCAAATAGACGAGTGCACAAATCAGTGCCGTTATCGACGAAAGCGTAAGGAGGGCGAGCATCCGCATGAGTGCCATACGTATCGGTGAGACCACTGAGTCCATCAGCACGTCGGTTCTTGCACGGTAGACGCGGTCTGATTCCAACAGTGCGAGTATCGCCCATAGCAATGCGCCGATAACTGCGCCGGCCATAACCGGATTTGCGATATATTCGTTCGTCATGGTACCGATAAATAAAACCTGCCGAAAAATTGTATAACCAAATAATGGGCCGCACAGACTGAGCGCCGCAATCACCCACACGAATTTGGACAGGGTAAGCCGCCGCAGTTCTACACGATAGAGAGAAAAGAACTTCATTGGTTGTCCGCCCCTTTCTCAATGCGATAGAGATAGGCGTCCTCCAGCGTGGGTTCGACACTTTCGGCAAAGGCCGGGAGCCTTTCCGCCACAATTCGGCACTGGATGCCGCTGGCAATATTGATTTTGGAAACCATCTGACAGCCTTCAGGGACAGGATCGCCCAATTTAGATAAATAAACGCCCACATGCCCCTTTGTTTGCAGGATTAGTTCGGCGGGATCACCATCAAACAGAATCAACCCATCGTTAATAACGAGTACACGGTTACAGATCGACTGCACATCCTCAACGATATGGGTGGACAGCAAAACGATTTTGTCCTGCGCCATATCCGAAAAGATATTGCGGAACTTAACACGTTCCTCCGGATCAAGCCCTACGGTAGGCTCGTCCAGAATCATAATCTGCGGATCACCAAGAAAGGCCTGCGCAATGCCCACCCGCTGCCTCTGCCCGCCGGAAAGAGTTCGAATGCGTACCTTTTTACTTTCCGTCAGGTTGGCGCGTTCCAACACACTGTTGATTTCCTGCCTGTTTTTGATACCTTTCAGAGCTGCCATGTAATCTAAAAATTGCCATACGGTTAGTTCATCGAATAGTCCAAAGCTTTGAGGCAGATAACCGAGCATAGATTTTAAGCGCTTTTCCTGCGAAAGAAGTGCTTTCCCGTCTAAAAGAATTTCACCCTTCGTCGGAATTAACCCTGTAATAAGCAGTTTCATAAGCGTGGTTTTACCCGATCCGTTTGGCCCGAGAATTCCCAGCAGATTTGGGCTGTCCATATGTACGGTAATATTTTGCAGTGCCTTTTTGCCGGAAGGGTAAATCATCGTTATGTCGTTCACATCAATTTGCATATCGCATACCTCCTATTTTCGTTCATCATACCGATCATCATATCAGATACCGTATGGAGTTAGGATGGAGAATTGTGTGTTTTGTATGGAGTTTTTACAATGTTAAATACTGCGGTAAATAGTACTCCCTCGTCATAATTTTCAATCGTATGAGTTACGCCGTGGAGTTCCAGTATCATCCGGGTTATATACAGTCCGAGACCGCTTCCGTGCCCGTATCCTCCGCCGGCATGCCTGTCTGCGCGATAAAATGCCTCAAAAAGATGCGGCAGATGTTCTTCGGCGATATGTGCTCCGCCATTAGCTACGGTTAAAGCTGCTTTGTTTTGATTCCGCACAAGCCGGACGGTAACCGGACTACCTTCGGATGAATAAACAGCGGAGTTGCCGAGTACATTTCCCAGTGCTTTTTTAAGCATAGCCGTGTCACCCATTATAAAAATATCAGGTTCAATTTCCTTTTTTAACTTGATAGAGCGGGATTCCATGAGATCGTGACTATCCCCAATCGCAGCTTCTAACGCATCGGAGAGGTTAACCGTTTCATGCAACTTTTTATCTGCGATATCAATATAAGAAACCGAAAGAATTTCCTTTATAAATCCGTCCAGCGAGCGGAGAATTTCAGCTGACCGCGCAAGATATTTAGACTTGTCTTTGTATACGCCTATTCCAGCCAGCATACCCTCAAGCTGCCCAATCACTATCGCGATTGGTGTTTTGAGCTCGTGAGATACTGCTGAAAAGAAGAGTAACCGCTTACGCTCACGTTCCTTTTCAAACGCTATTTCATGCTCAAGTAAGGAGTTTTGGCGGCGCAGCGAGGAGAGCGCGGCGTTCAGCTTATCAGATAGTTCGTTAATACTTCTGGCCAATACACCGATCTCGTCTTCACGCAGGTCGGGGCAATACCAGCTAAAATCCAGTTCCGCGATGTTGGCTGCCGTCTTGCTCATTCGAACAATGGGATGGGTTGTATACCGCGAAAAGAAAAAGGCACCAAATAATGACATCGTCAGTATCAATCCTCCGATCCAGGATAAACTTCTCCGTATGGCACTTATGATCTGCTTTGAACGTGCGGGATTGAACTGTACGATCAGGATATATTCCTTGTCTGAACCGGCAAAACGGAAAGGGTACTCCTGCCCGGGCTGAATTATTTTATCAACCATATTAAAAGTGAATAGATCGATCGGCTTATGGTTCTCATCCAATAAAGATAAATCATCACCCGTATCCTGCATAAAGTGCGCAAACAGTCCTCCGCTTTCCGAAATGGGGCATTGCCGCAGCTGATCAATCAAAGCTTTTGAACTGGTATCAAGTTCTCTACGGGTTTGTCCTTCATTTACAAACGGAAAAAACAAGCTGATTGAAGTATATGTGATCGCATAGATGATAAGAAGGAGAGATAGAAGAGCGAGGAATATTTTGGCAGTCAGGCTTCCGTTAATTTTCTTTTTGTAATTTATAACCAACGCCGCGAATCGTTTCAATGCAATCTTCAGCCCCTAACTTTCTACGTATATTTTTTATGTGAGTATCAACGATACGCTCATCACCATAAAAATCATAGCTCCATATTTTTGAAAGAAGCATTTTACGGGTAACTACCTCGTTAGGTGTGTGCAGCAGCTCTTGCAGAATTTCAAATTCCCGAAGGGTAAAATCAATGAGCTTTCCGGAAATGCTGACCTTGTGGCTATTCATATCCAGGATAATGTTTCGGTAAACGAGATGCTTCACATCGGAAGGAGATGACCTGCGCAGCACTGCCGCCACCTTATGAAGTAAAATCGGCATAGATACCGGCTTTGTTATGTAATCGTCAATGCGTAAATCAAAACCGCGAATTTGATGAGCCTCGCTGTCCAGTGCAGTCAACATGATGATAGGGATACTTGATTCATTGCGAATCACCTCGCATACTCCGTATCCGTCAATTCTTGGAAGCATGATATCCAGCAGTACCAAATCAAAAGCTTGCTGCTTAGCTATAACCAATGCCTCAACGCCGTCTTCAGCGATGGTAACTAAATAACCCGCGCTTTCTAAAAAATTTTGAAGGAGTTCCCGATAATCAGGATTATCCTCCACAACGAGAATCTGTGCCATAGTTCCTCCAATGCAGTTTATAGAATGGTAGTATTTTATCACATAATTTTACAATATTTATCTAAAAGGTATCACTTTACTTTGGTTAAATCAATATGAATCTTAAAATTTATTTTGAAACGACCTTTAAATAAGCATCACACTATATTTATTGTAATGAATATTCAGTTTTAATCTGTGTTAATGGAGTTAAATCTATTATTTCACCGTTACTTATATAAGCAACTATTTTGAATACACCATCTGAAGCTGGAGTATATGAAATATATTGGTTAGGTTGGTAATCTATTAACTTAACTACTTCATTATTCTTTAAATTAATTACACATATAATTGCATTTTCACCATTTAAACGTAAATCAAGTTGAGAAATTTTAAGATCTGAATTGCTTGATAATTTAGCACTTAAACCATAATTGCGATATATCAAATCATGTTGTTTGTCTGAATGCTCATCTATATTGATAACATTAGTTATATTATTAGAAATCATATCTGTTTCAGTAATGCCTTCATCACTAAGAAAAACAATTAAAAATAGAGAAAATAAGAAAACTATAAATTTTTTTCTCAAATAATCACCCTTTCTTTGAATTAATATAAATTTTACATATAAAACAGGGTTATTCATCTAAATTATCTGTCTATTTATTTGGTATTATACTATCTTTGTCTTGTTTATTCTTTAATAATATAATTTTTAATTCATTGATTATTCTTGTTGTATGAAACCTTAAGAAGGTAGATTAACAAATGTGGTTTCCTTAGTCTGGACAGTAGGTGTTACCACCTCCGGGAATACTTATCAAAAAGATATAAATTAAAAATGCATGATTATAGAAAAATAAATATAATAAGAAAATAAATAATGCATATTTATTTATAATTTAGTCCCTTCCTTGTATAGGTCGGTTGAGTAAAAAGTTAAATTCCAGTGAAAAGTTAAATTCCAGTATGAAGATTTAATTCCATTTTATCAGCACTTGATCAGTTTCATTAGTAAGAAAAAAGTAGTATAATGGCCTTACAGAAAATG
>JAEYGZ010000038.1 GCA_023409535.1 Bacillota bacterium | reverse complement strand
ACTCTCATGTTTAAGTTTTTGATCCAGTCAGATAAACGTTAGCCAATTTGTGATGTTACTCACTGGTTAAGCATCCTGTTATCTTTACTGTTTTTGTGGTGTATCCATATGAGCCGCCATCAATGGCCGATCATACCGATACGGTTCGTTGCATATCTTTCGATATACTTAATGAAAATCTATTTTTGAAGCCCATGTGGAACTTCATATTTTTAGAATTTTCAGGGTTGTTTCACTGTTCAATTATCAAGGTTCATTGCGCTTTCTGCGTTATTTCTTTAACGCGTCAGCAAAATTAATGATAACACATGCATATACCTTTGTCAACAACTTTTTAGCTTGAATTTTTTATTTTTTTTAAACAATTTATCAAATTATAATGGACCCCTTTCCTCTATAATGAAAGAGCTTTCGATATTATTGATTATTATCTGACAACACAAGCTGCACTTTTATCAACGGTGCTTTACGAGCCACTTTGCTGCATAATCAACTGCTGCCCGGATACCGAATAATTTACAATCCGCGTTCCCTGCTTTTTCTTTTATAACCTCAAATTCATTTTCAAAATCATTCCCCAATAATATAAAATCATCATTGTCATATTCATAGTCATCAAACCAGACCCATTCCCTGCTTCCGTTTACCTCCATCGCTGCACCTTGCCTTACTTTTGGTATTTTACCGCAGAGCACTTCTCCCATATGGAAACATGTACAGGAAGCATACGCTGCTCCAAGTAATAATACCTTGGCATCAAGCTGATATAGCATACCCAAAGGCGAACCCATACCAAATTGGGGTGTCAAAATATGTCCCTCCGTGATTTCCTGCGCATATTTTCCGTTTGCCGTAAATGAAGTATGGGGATGATTCGATCTCAATGTTCCGGGGTAAGATCTGAATTGTTCAGCAATTCTACCGATCCCTCTTGTGGGTGTAATCTGCGGATCATAGGCCGGCATGGAATCGTAGATTACCTGATTCCATTCGCCCGGAACCGGCGGATTAGCCCAGCCTGCCGGATCGGAATTACCGCTGGAATGCGCCGGCATGCAGACGGTTCCCTCATCCCCGACTGCTGCAAGGAGTGCCTCTATAACTGTTCTTTCTTCTCCGCATACCCAGCCGATTGCTGATAAAGAAGAGTGAACCAATATGATATCCCCCTTATCGATCCCTAATTTTTTAAAGTCTCTGTCTAATAATGAAAGTGTCACCGGAACCTTCGTCTTCTGAATTACATCTAGCTCGCTCATATTATCCTCCTTTGATATACCATGTTCATAACCATTAAGATTATTATTATGATTTTCCGTTTTTTTATTTTAATCCCTTCATCAGCGCCTCCACAACCTCCGGAGTATGCCAGATTAAATTTCTTCTGTCCAGCAAGCCGAACAACTCTCCGCTTCCGGTGAATGCGCCGTTATCCCACCAGATGCAGGGAATCCCATATCCTGCTGCCTTACTGACATAATACTGAGCCCAGGCAGCTCGGTCATTTGTATTATCCTTATTCATTGCTCCGAATTCACCGATGATAACCGGTATCCCTTTACTGAGGAAGTATTGATTAATATGATCCATCAGATAGTCAATCTCTCCGGTATCACTTGCATTTTCTATGCTCCACTTTGATGTTCCGCTTGTATTCAAGGCAAAGTTATAGGGAGTATACGCATGTATGGATACGATAATCTTATCATCCTCGGGAAGGATAAAGTCATTCCAGGCATTTATACTTGAGGTTGCAGCATAAGGCGGTATCATAAGATGTCTTAACGGATTATTTCCTCCACTGCTGCGGATAGTCTTGACAAAAGCTGCATTCAGCCTGTTTACAACATCCCAGCCTTCTCTATTTCCACCGTTCCATTCAAAGTTGGTTCCTTTCTGCCGGGGCTCATTCATGCTTTCAAAAATCAGGTGTTCCTCATAATTTTTAAAGCGTCCGCTATTTGCTTCCAAACCTTAGCGAGCATATCTGCCGCTTTTTCTTCATTGTCGTAGAACGGCTGATACCATTCCTCATGATGCAAATTTAATATAACAAACATATCGTTCTCAGCAGCATAATCAATAAGCTCCTGAACACGGTCAAGCCAGGCTTTGTCAATGAGATAATCCGGCGCTGGTCCCAAATGCTTCTCCCATGTGGTAGGAATTCGAAGAGTATTAAACCCTGCAGCCTTCACAGTATCAATCATCTCCTTTGTGGTAAACGGATTTCCCCAGGATAGCTCCGAATGGATGCCCTCGCCGCCTGTGGCATCCATGGTATTACCAAGATTCCATCCGATTTTTTTCTCTTTCACCAATTCTGAAGAAGGGATATCTCTGATTTCTTGAAGCTTATCCCCCGTTTTTGATGGCTGCGCTGTTGGTTGCGTCGTTATCCCGGGTACCTCGGTTGGAGCCGGCGCAGCAGTCGGTTCTGCTGTTGGCAACGGTATTATTGATCTGTCCGGCGCTAACGTTTCTGGTATCTGTTCCCAGACTTGTGCCTCCGGATCATGATTACCCCTCTCCTCATTATTGCAGCCGAACAGTAATGCTGTTAAAAACAGCATTATAAACAGAATTCTTATGCTCCTGTTTTTTCTTTTCATACCGCACCTCCCTTCAGTTCCGGCTCAACCCCTATTCATTTTACTATATTTTCTTACCCTGTATGTTTAAGACGTAATTACCATAGTGTGTTTTGTAATTATACCATATTATATAAATTATTGCTTTATTTTATCTTTGAAATCCGATGTGGTTATTATATAAGTTACTGCTCACGAGATTGTGCCGATCCTAGTGCCGATCCTATTATTATAGATCCACTATCAAAAGGAACCGGCTCCTTTTCTTATCCGGAGCCGGTCTTATTCCTGCAAAGTCCATTTACTCGCTTAAGGTATTTTCCTATCCTGCTTATTCAATCGGTATCTGAAGCTCCGTAATATATTCCTCCGGGTCATCCGTCATCCATTCTCCTTTATGGTATATCTCCCGGATCGCTCCTGTCCTTTTGTATCCATTCTGCTTTATCCAATCAAATAATGCTTCATTGGTTTTTCCGATTGTTGCAAATGGACCTTTATGAACAATGCAAACCATTTTTTCTACTGCAGGAAGCTCATATACGCTAACCTGATCATCTCCCTGAATCTTCTTTGTAATCGGTTCGACAACCTCCGCCTCCAGCATTGAAGTATCATCCATATCCCACCAGCCGGTATGATAAAGCATCATACACGGAACAGTACGCTTCGCACCTTTCCGGTCAATATATTCATTTACTCTTTCCCACATATCCGTAAGTTCCTCGTCAAATTTACTGCTATGAAAGGACCTTCGGATAGCTGCCATATAAATCGGCTCCACTCTCTTAATCGTTATTTCATTCATTTGGGGTATGCCTCCATTCTTTATTAAAAAAATATTTGTACGGAGACGTTCCAGCCTGTCTGCTTCCTTATTCAGCTCCTCTTCTATGACTACCGCTTTATTCTCCAACAGTCCAAGGAGTGAAGAGATTGGGAGGTTCTTGTTTAAAACCGCAGAAATTTCCTCAAGGGATAATCCGGCATCCTTTAATGCCATTATTTTATTCACGGTTACCAGCTGACCAGCTTCATAATAACGGTAACCGCTGAATTTATCAATTTGACCCGGTATAAGCAGCTTCATTTTTTCATAATGATACAGAGTATCAATAGACAAACCGCTTAGCTTTGAGAATTCACCAATCCGAAACATCTATTTCCTCCTAAGTACAGGCTGATACAGGTGTGCACCCCTGACGTCTGAATTCATTCTACACTCTTGGGTTACCCAAGAGTCAACTGTTTTTTCACTCATGTTAAAGAATTTAAATCCTTCCTTATCTGCCACCTGCAGTAGAACTTCATCAGTGCCGCATAGGCCTTATTATAACGATAGGTTTCAATTACCATAATCATATTCAAATAAATTCGATATAGTTTTAACCGGACGCGGTCATTGCTTGTAAAGGTCAGCTCCCTGCCGCTTTGTCTCTTATATCCCTCAAGAAATGCCGTTTCTTTCTCAACATCCTTATAAAGTAATACGGAAGAAACAAAATCCGCATACGGATCTCCGTAAAATGCTCTCTCAAAATCAATAATTCCTTCAATCTCATACCCCTGTTCCGTTTCAAGCAGAAAGATATTTCCTGCCCATAGGTCAAAGTCCACCAGCTGAGCCGTCTCGATCTCATCTAAAATATTCTTTCTTCCCTCGACTGCTGCAAGAATCTTCCCATAGGGCAACTTAATCTTTCTATCTATTCCATCTGCAATTAAGTGATTCACCATTGACTCGAATGCTTCGCTCCAGGCAGGATATAAAAATCCCTCCTCTTCTTTTATGTAGCCGAATCTATTGCCGTGAATGGAATGAATCATGGCCGTATATCTGCCCAATTCCTCCATAAGGCGCTTCCTGTTCTCGGGAGATATTTCTTTTTTGAACATATTCCAAGAGGTTCCCTGCAGCTTTGTCATAAAGAAATAATCACAAGGAAGTAACGTTCGGCTGAAATCATATTTAATGATCTCCGGAGTCGGAATATCCATACCTTGTAACATGAGATAGACTTTTACTTCCGCCCTCATAATATCCTTCTCGTAAGTCAGCAGTTCTGTTTCCGGAGCAACGGCAACTTTCAGAACAAATTCCTCTAATTCCGAAGTATTCCCCAGATAAAAAGATACCTCATAAGCACTGTTAAACATGCCTCCCTTTTTCTCCAGCACACTTATTTCTCTGATTCCTTCTCCAAAGTTAGCAACTGCCAGTTCCTTGATTTTCTTTTCCGACAATCTCATTTTGGTGATACTCTCCGTAGAAATCCCCCCTTTCACAGACCGGAACAGGTATCAAAATTAATTCTTTTATGGTATTATTATAAACCCGCATTACATTATTTACCACATTAACAAATCGCATAGCCTTTCGCCTGATTATTACAAAATTTACGCAAAATAAACAAAAAATGCGTACCATTACGATACGCATCTCACTTAAAATGGTAACGGAGAAAGAGGGATTTGAACCCTCGCGCCGGTTGCCCGACCTACACCCTTAGCAGGGGCGCCTCTTCGGCCTCTTGAGTATTTCTCCAGAAACTGAACTTATAGAAGTTCTATTCAATTTATCCTTCTGCCAGACTCACAGAAGCATTATCTAGTATAGCAAATGACCTTCTCTTTGTCAACAATTTTGCATGACAATTTCATATAAATTATTGCCTTGGGAATCTATCACTACAATCACCGGAAAATCCTCCACATATAATTCCCGGATAGCCTCCGTACCCAGATCATCATAGGCGATGACCCGGCTTTGCTTTATTTTCTTTGATAACAAAGCTCCTGCGCCGCCTACTGCTGCAAAATATACTGCCTTTTCTCTGATCATCGCTTCTATGACCTCTTTACTGCGTCTGCCTTTGCCAATCATTCCTTTCAGGCCGTGGGCCAGCAATAATGGGGTATATTTATCCATCCGGCTGCTGGTGGTCGGTCCTGCCGAACCGATTACCTGGCCTTCCCGTTCCGGTGTCGGCCCAAGATAATAAATAATATTATTCTGTAAATCAATCGGTATCTCTTTCCCTGATTGCATCGTGTCATACATCCTCAGATGGGCTGCGTCTCTCGCCGTATAAATTGTCCCGGTAATATAGACATAATCACCGGCCTGCAACTCTTCCACCTTTTGTACCATTAAGGGAGTCGTGATGAATTTATCCATAGATTACCCATGCCTCTCCTATAATATTCTGCTCACATGGCGGTTAACATGACAGCAAATGTTAATCGCGACCGGAAGCCCGGCAATATGTGTCGGGTACGTTTCGATATTCACTCCAAGCGCTGTAACCTTACCGCCCAGACCACCGGGTCCGATACCAAGCTGATTAATCTTATGAAGCAGCTCTTCTTCCAGCTCCCGGATATGAGGTAACGGAGACGGACAATTCATATTTCTTGTTAATGCCTTCTTGGCTAGCAATGCACATTTTTCAAAGCTTCCCCCAATCCCTACTCCAACCACCACCGGCGGACAGGCATTAGGTCCTGCAAGTTTTACTGTCTCAAGGACGGCCTGCTTTACGCCCTCTGCTCCATCGGATGGCTTCAGCATATAAACTCTGCTCATATTCTCACTTCCAAAGCCCTTTGGTGCTACTGTCAGTTCCAGCTGTTCTCCCGATACCATCTCATAATGGATAATTCCCGGTGTATTATCTCTGGTATTTACACGAAGTAAAGGGTCTCCTACTACAGATTTCCGAAGATAACCTTCCTGATATCCCTGACGAATTCCTTCATTGATGGCATCCTCCAGAGGAATTCCCTGGATGTGGACCTCCTGTCCCATTCTCGCAAAAACGATTGCCATCCCGGTATCCTGACAAATTGGTATATTATCCTCTGCCGCAATATCCAGATTCTCACCAAGCTGATCAAGAATCTGCTTTCCGATCCTGGATTCTTCAACCTCTTTGGCTGTTCTAACTCTCTCTTCTACATCAGAAGCCAACTTATAGTTGGCTTCGATGCACATTTCCTTTATGTTATGAATAATGGTATCTGTTGTTATTGTTCTCATGCCTGCTCCTTCTTCCCTGTATATTTATGCTACGGGTCTGACAAGCATTTCCTATTCTTCACTCTTCTCGGAAGAATCTTCTGTTTCTTCGATATCGTCTGAAGCATCCTCCGGCAATTCATCCTCTTCGGAATAATCCTCCAGCGAATATTCAATCGCTTCAATCACCTGGTTTTCTTCATCCAGTTCTTTCTCCAGATTCTTGATCAGCTCATCCTCTGTGGCTATATTGCTGCTTTCTCTTACCTTCGCCATATTAGCTACTTTTATATTCATCTGGGCATCGATATCCATAAGCTTCACACCGGAGGTAATCCTTCCGAGAATGGAAATATCACTGACAGCAATACGTATGATAATGCCCTCGTTTGTAATCAGCATAACTTCATTCTCATCATCAACGGCCTTAACACCGATGACATCACCGGTCTTTTCTGTAATCTTGTAGCATTTTACACCCTTACCCCCGCGGCGCTGTACTGTGAATTCCTCCATCTCGGTACGTTTGCCCAGTCCATATTCAGATACAAACAGCAGATATTGTCCCTGGGTATTAAGCTGCATACCGATAATTTCGTCATCTCCCGTCAGTGTCATACCAATGACACCCATAGATGTCCTGCCTGTAGGTCTGACATCGTGTTCATTGAACCGGATGCACATGCCATTCTTGGTTACCAGAACAATATCCTTCTTATGGTTTGTGGTCTTAACCTCAATTAATTCATCGTCTTCTCTTAAGCTTATTGCCTGCAGACCGGTCTTTCTGATATTCTCATATTCCCGGATAGGCGTTTTCTTTACAATACCATTCTTAGTTGCCATGAACAAGAAACGATTGTCCTGATATTCCTTCAAAGGAATAATAGCGGTAATTCTCTCTTCCGGCAACAGCTGCAGCAGGTTCACAATTGCCGTTCCTCTCGCAGTCCTTCCGGATTCCGGAATCTCATAGGCTTTCAGACGATATACCCTTCCCTTGTTGGTAAAGAACATAATATAGTGATGATTGGTGGTCATCAAAAGATCCTCTATAAAATCCTCTTCAATGGTCTGCATTCCCTTAATACCCTTACCGCCGCGATGCTGACTCTTAAAATTATCGATGGTCATGCGCTTGATATAACCAAGCCTGGTCATAGCAATAACCGTATTCTCGTTAGGAATCATATCCTCCATGGAGATATCAAACTCATCAAAGCCAATGCTTGTTCTTCTCTCATCGCCAAATTTATCACGGATAACAGTAATCTCTTCCCGGATTACTCCTAACAGTTTCTTATCATCTGCAAGGATCGCCTTATACTCCGCAATCTTAACCATAAGCTCTGCATATTCGGCTTCCAGCCGTTCTCTTTCCAGACCGGTTAAAGCACGAAGCCTCATATCCACGATAGCCTGGGCCTGTACATCCGTCAGTCCAAAGCTCTCTGTCAGCTTTTCCTTTGCGGCAGCAACATTGGCGGATCCGCGGATTATTCGGATAACCTCATCAATATTATCAAGAGCGATCAGTAAGCCCTGTAAGATATGGGCACGCTCTTCTGCTTTATTTAAATCATAAATGGTTCGCCTGGTTACGACTTCCTTCTGATGCTGCAGATAGTAGTTTAGCATCTGAAGCAAATTGAGGATTCTGGGTTCGTTATTCACCAGGGCAAGCATGTTTACACCAAAGGTTTCCTGCAGCTGCGTATGCTTGTATAACTGGTTTAAAATAACATTAGCATTCACATCTCTTCGAAGCTCAATGGCAATTCTCATTCCCACACGGTCTGATTCATCCCGAAGCTCGGTAATACCATCAATTTTCTTATCCTTCACCAGCTCGGCGATCTTCTCGATCAAGCGGGCTTTGTTCACCATGTAAGGGAGCTCCGTTACAACGATACGGTTTTTTCCGTTCTGCATGGGTTCAATTTCCGTAACCGCACGTACTCTGATCTTACCCTTACCGGTGCGATATGCTTCATTGATACCGGAGGTACCAAGAATCTCAGCTCCCGTGGGGAAATCCGGCCCCTTGATGATATCCAGTATTTCATTGATCTCTGTTTCTCGATCATGATCAATATGATTATTAATTATTTTTAAAACGCCGTCAATCACCTCGCGAAGATTGTGGGGCGGAATATTGGTGGCCATACCTACCGCAATACCTGAAGTACCGTTTACTAATAAATTCGGGAATCTTGAAGGTAATACCCT
This sequence comes from Bacillota bacterium, assembly GCA_023409535.1. Taxonomy (GTDB): domain Bacteria; phylum Bacillota; class Clostridia; order Lachnospirales; family Lachnospiraceae; genus Mobilitalea. The sequence continues at coordinate 384,358 of JAEYGZ010000038.1, read as the reverse complement.
CGGTTCCTTTTCTGTTTCATCAAAGTTCGGATCAAAATCAACGGTGTCCTTATTGATATCGGACAGCATCTCCATAGAAATCTTACTTAAGCGGGCCTCGGTATAACGCATGGCCGCCGCTCCGTCACCATCCACGGAACCAAAGTTTCCATGACCGTCAATCAAGGGGTATCTGGTGGAGAACTCCTGTGCCAGTTTTACCAATGCCTCGTAGATAGAGCTGTCTCCATGGGGATGATATTTACCCATGGTATCACCGACAATACGGGCACATTTACGGTGCGGTTTGTCAGGACCATTGTTCAGCTCGATCATTGCGTATAAAATTCTTCTTTGTACCGGCTTTAAACCGTCCCTAACATCGGGCAGGGCGCGTGCGGCGATAACAGACATGGCGTACTCGATATACGAGTTTTCCATTGTCTTTTTCAGATCGACGTCATGCACCTTGTCAAAGATATTCTCATCCATTGTTTTCCTCTTTTCTGTTCTCAAGAATTCACAGCTTTAGAACCTGAAAACTTTGTTATCGGTGTAACCGCAGGTTACATTATCCTAATTGTATTTATATATCAAGATTCCTTACATACTTAGCATTTGCTTCAATGAATTCTCTTCTCGGTTCAACCTTATCTCCCATCAATGTTGTAAAGGTAACATCAATTTCTGAGGATTCTTCTTCATCCATGCTGACACGAAGCAGGATTCTCCGCTCCGGATCCATGGTTGTCTCCCAAAGCTGCTCCGCATCCATCTCGCCAAGTCCCTTATACCGTTGAATCTTATTGTTGGAATCTCTGCCGACTTCAAGCAATATCTGATTCAGCTCCTCATCGCTGTAAGCATAACGGACCAGTTTATTCTTCTCCACCTTAAAAAGGGGCGGCTGTGCCAGGTAGACATATCCCTGCTTAATCAACTCAGGCATAAACCGGTAAAAGAATGTAAGTAACAAAGTACTGATATGAGCACCGTCAACATCGGCATCGGTCATAATGATAATCTTATGATATCTCAGTCTGCTGATATCAAAATCATCCGAGATACCGGTACCAAAAGCGGTAATCATCGCTCTAATTTCATTGTTCACAAGAATTTTATCAAGTCTTGATTTCTCAACATTAAGAATCTTGCCTCTGAGCGGAAGAATCGCCTGGGTAGCCCTGGTTCTTGCCGTCTTGGCAGAACCTCCCGCAGAATCACCCTCTACAATGTAGATTTCACATTTGGACGGATCCTTCTCCGAACAATCTGCCAGCTTACCGGGTAAACTTGTTCCCTCCAGGGCAGTTTTTCTTCGGGTCAGATCCCTTGCTTTTCGTGCGGCATCTCTTGCTCTTTGTGCAAGTACGGCCTTTTCACAAATCATTCTGGCTACCTGAGGATTCTGCTCCAGAAAATAGGTCAGCTGTTCACTGACAATACTGTCTACCGCACCTCTGGCTTCAGTATTGCCAAGCTTCTGCTTTGTTTGTCCTTCAAACTGGGGATCAGATATCTTAATGCTGATAATCGCTGTTAAGCCCTCCCGGATATCTTCACCTGTCAGATTTTGATCGCTGTCCTTTAAATATTTCATCGCTCTGGCATAATCATTAAAGGTTTTGGTAATGGCATTTTTAAACCCTGCCAGATGGGTACCGCCTTCCGGCGTAGTGATATTATTTACAAAGCTGTAGCAGCCCTCCGTATACGTACCATTGTGCTGCATTGCCACTTCAACATACACATTATCCCTGGTTCCTTCACAGTATACGATCTCAGGATATAAAGGATCCTTATGACGATTCAGGTATTCCACATACTCCTTGATACCTCCGGCATAGTGGAACTCTCTCTCCATGGGTTCTTCCCTCTTATCCCGAAGAATAATCTTTATATTCTTGGTTAAGAAGGCCATTTCCCGAAGTCTTTGCTTTAATACCTCGTAATCAAATACTGTCTCTTCAAAGATCTCTTTATCCGGCAGAAAGCTTACGGTGGTTCCTCGGCGGTCCGTATCACCGATTTCCTTTAAGCTGTCACATGCCTTTCCTCTCTCATAGCGCTGAAAATACTTCTTACCGTCAACACAGATTTCAACCGTCAGCCACTCAGAAAGTGCGTTTACAACAGATGCTCCTACTCCATGAAGACCACCGGAAACCTTATATCCTCCACCACCGAACTTACCGCCGGCATGAAGAATTGTAAATACGACTTCAACCGAAGAGATTCCCTTCTTCTGATTGATACCGACCGGAATACCTCTTCCGTTATCGATTACTGTAATCGAATTATCTTCATTGATTGTGACATCGATCGTATCGCAGACTCCGGCCAAGGCTTCATCTACTGCATTATCAACAATCTCATATACCAAGTGGTGTAACCCCTTGGAGGAAGTAGAGCCAATGTACATGCCGGGCCGCTTTCTTACGGCCTCCAACCCTTCCAATATTTGAATTTGATCTGCACCATACTCGTTACTCATTTTTTTTCCTCCAATAAAGCATTTTATCGACGAGATCAGTAAACAAAGCAAGATTAGTTTGCTTTTTAACTAATTACCGTGACGATATCAGTTAACTTTTGAACTAGTTATCGTTGGTTACTGTCCCATCAACCACATGAAATATTTTATTATAATCAAACCGATGATTAATAAATTCCTCCAGTCCGGTACAAGTAATCATCGTTTGGATATCTCCGATACTATTTAACAATTGTGTCTGCCTCTGCCTGTCAAGCTCTGATAAAACATCATCCAGCAATAATACAGGATTGTCCTTGATGACTGACTTCACTAAATCTATCTCCGCCAGCTTGCAGGATAATGCCGCTGTTCTTTGCTGTCCCTGGGAGCCGTACTTTCTGATATCGACAGTTCCCAGCAAAAAGCACAGGTCATCCCTGTGAGGTCCTATATGGGACATTTTTAAGGCAAGGTCTCTATCCAGGGATTTTTTTAATTTGCTTTCAAAGTCTGCTTCCGTTACATTCGGCTCATATTGCAGCGTCAGTACTTCTTTACCGGCAGTAATTTTCTTATGTATTTCTCCAACCAATGCATTCAAATTCAGAATAAATTCTCTCCTGGCACGAATGACCTTACTGCCATATTCCATCAGCTTTTGATCCCATATATTAAGTGTATCCAATAAACTCCTGTTATTACCAATCTGCTTCAGTAAATTATTCCTCTGTGCCAGGGTTTTATTATAATTGGCCAGATTGTTCAGATATATCTTGTCCAGCTGACATAGTTCCAAATCCAGGAATCTTCTTCTCTCCGCCGGACCGTTTTTAATGATATAAAGATCCTCTGGCGAAAAAAACACAAGGTTTAGCATGCCAAATAATTCACCTTGTCTTTTTATCGGGATTCCATCAATGGCAGCTCCCTTTGCTTTATTCTTCTTTAAATGTAAATCAATCCTGTGAGGAATTTGATTTTTCTCAAGAATAATTCTGACATGGGCTTCTTCTTCCTGAAAGCGAATAATTTCCTTATCCTTGCTTCCTCTATGGGATTTTGTTGTTCCGCAAAGATAAACCGCCTCCAGAATATTAGTCTTTCCCTGGGCATTCTCACCATATAAAATATTGGTTCCGCTGGAAAAAAGAATACTAAGATCACTGTAATTACGATAATTCTTAAGTTCCAATGACTTGACAATCATGCCTGCACCAACATTCCTTTATTCATGAAAAGTGAATTTGCTTTTCAATTCATTTTATTTTACGATCTTGATCTGCTCTCCGTTAAATTCAACAAGATCACCGTCATGAAGCTTCTTGCCTCTTTGAACCTCAACCGCTCCATTTACTTTCACCATGCCATCAATAATTACATCCTTAGCCCCTACTCCGGAATCCACCAGACCGGCAGCCTTTAATGCTTGTCCAAGCTTAATATATTCATCCCTTAATTTAATTTGATGCATAGTATTCGTCACCTGATTTCTCATATTTGGCGAAGAATTGAAAAATGAAATTTAAATGTTTCCATTTTTTTATTCTTCTATTGCAGATAAGCCTTCATCCGTGTAAATGCATTTTTCGCATGGTCAGGCGGTAACATTAATATTTACCGGCAGAATTAAATAAATATATGACTGATCTTTATCTCTGATAAAGCAAGGTGCTTTTGCATTAATCAAATAAATATCAACGGACTCATCGTCAATTACACGCAGAGCATCCAGAAGGAATTTCGGGTTAAAGCCGATTATAATATCCTTACCCTCCAGAGTAATATCGATTTCCTCATTCATAGAACCGATAGCGGTATTTATTTTGAGTTCAAAATTGTTATTCTTAATATCAATAATGATGGGTTTCTTATCTGTTTCACGAATCAGCAGGGAGGCTCTTTCAATACAATTTTGAAGCTCCTTCTTGTTGATGGTCACCTTGGTCTCATAATCGCTGGAAAGCATCTGGTCAATACGATAATATTCGCCTTCGATTAATCTGGTTAATACTACAGTATCATCAAATTCAAATAACGCATGCTTCTCCGTAAAGAAGATATTTACCATGGAGGAAACCTCTCCTGAAAGAATCTTGCTGATTTCGTTCAGGGTCTTTCCGGGAACAATCACCTTTTTATTCTCATAGGTGTCTTTCATATAAATTTTACGAATAGAGATTCTATGACCGTCCAGGGAAATCACACGAAGCTCGTTTCCTTTGATTTCAAATAATTCACCTGTCATAATCTTGTTACTCTCATTATCTGAAATGGAAAATACGGTCTGTCTGATAACTTCTTTTAACGTAAACTGGGAAAGCACCAATGCATTCTCTTTTTCAATCTTTGGAAGGCTTGGGAACTCTTCCCCTGATCTTCCCGAGATTGAGAACTTTGCTTTCTCACAGATAATTTCCGCCATATAATTCCCGTCTGTTGTAATACTTACTTCATTCTCGGGTAATCTGCGGACAATCTCTGAAAATATTTTAGCATTTAAGGCAACGGTTCCCTTTTCAAGTACGGTTCCTTTTACCAGGGTTTCAATGCCAAGCTCCATATCATTTGCAATCAGCTTAATGCATCCTTCCGTAACCTCTATAATAAGACATTCTAAAATCGGCATGGTTGATTTTACAGGTACCGCTTTCAGAACAATATTAACCCCATTTAACAGATCCGCTTTTTGGCAATGGATTTTCATAAGTGGATAATCCCCCTTCGCATACAATATATAAAAATATAAAAGATTCTTAGTAATCTTAATCATAAGAGCCGTGAATTTGTTGATATCTGCACTTTTCCCTTAAGAATCAAGGGCTGCGATACTTTACAAACCGGATAGATTCTGTTCCTTTCCCTGTGGAAGGAATGGAATTTTATTCATTTACAATTATAGTAAATTAAGTTAAGAACAGCATATCAACGATTAATCAACAGCATATCAACAGAACATTAACATAACTTATTCCGGATTGATTTTCTTAATGAGAACATCAATGGTGTTATGTAAAGAGATATCACTTTGTATATCACCTGCCACCTTATCGTAACCATGCAATACGGTGGAATGATCACGGTTGCCGAGACTCTTTCCTATCTCCGTTACAGACAGATCGGTTAATCTGCGGCACAGGTACATGACAATCTGCCGCGGATAGGAGATATTCCTGCTCTTATCCTTGGAATAGATTTCAGCAGGTGTAAGATTATGATGCTCTGCAACTATATCAACGATTAATTCAACGGTTATAACTTTCTTTTCGTTAGGAGAAATAATATCCTGCAATGCTTCTTCTGCTAATAGGATATTCAATTCTCTCTTCTTCAGTCTTGAAAAAGCGACAATTTTAGTTAAAGCTCCCTCAAGCTCTCGAATATTGGACTTAATATTGGTAGCAATATAACGAAGGACTTCTTCATCAATTTTAAGACCGTCAAGCTCCTCTTTTCTGCGAAGAATTGCCATTCTTGTCTCATAATCCGGAGACTGAATATCAGCCAGGAGTCCATGCTCAAAGCGGGACCGAAGCCTGTCCTCTAAAGTAAGCATTTCCTTGGGAGGCCGGTCACTGGAGATAATAATCTGTTTCTTTGATTCATGCAATGTATTAAAGGTATGGAAAAACTCTTCCTGAGTACTCTCCTTACCTATTATAAACTGAATATCATCAATTAATAATATGTCAATAGACCGGTACTTGTCCCTGAATTGACTTGTTGTGTTCTTTTGAATTGCATAAATCAATTCATTGGTAAACTTCTCGCTGGTAACATATAATACTTTGGTATCCGGATTTTGATTCAGAACAAAGTGAGCGATGGAATGCATTAAGTGAGTCTTGCCAAGTCCAACACCACCATAAATAAAAAGAGGGTTATATATCTCCCCCGGGTTCTCTGCTACGGCCAAGGCTGCTGCTCTGGCAAATTCATTATTTCCGCCTACAACGAAGGTATCAAAGGTATATCTGGCATTTAAGAAGGTATGATTGCTATTTTTTTTAGCCGCTGCCGTCGGCTCCGGCTTTTTCTCTATGGAAATCGTATCGATCTGACTTTGAAGAACAAAATTCACTTCATAGGGCTCATTCATGATTTCCTCAATGGAAACCTTTAATAATAACTCATATTTGTTACGAATTACATTGATACTTGGAGGTCCAATACGTTCATCATTAATCAGAATAGTAATTACGTGATCGGTAACATCATATATCTTCAGCGGTTTTAGCCAGGTATTATATGATACATCCGTTACACCATATTCTGATCTTAAATATTTCAAAATATCGTCCCATTTAGATTGAATTAAATTCTTCATTGTAGCCTCCATTAATACTCAATAGATATATCTTATAACAAATTAGGTAATTTTTCAATGGTTAATATGCCATACTTTATATTTCGTCATTCTGTGGAAGAGTGGATAAAGGAAGTAACATTATAAACAAGCAGAAAATGTGTATAGAATCATGAATTTAAATTATAACTTGCAGGATGAATAACAACTTATCCACATAAGAATAATAATTATCAACATTTGCTATATAAATAAGGAAGAAATAGCTCATAGAGGAGATGCTGTCCAAGCCCTGGAAGAAAAGATTTACTTGACGGAACAGGCTACCTGGCATATAATAGACGTGATATTCCAAAATACCATACGAGTTGGATTGTATTGTGAAATCCGTGCTTGTTATGAGTTTTTTATAAGATAAAATTCGCTAATCATAAAGATCGGTGCAGTTTAAGAAGGAGGTGCAGAGCAATGAAAATGACATTCCAACCGAAAAAGAGATCACACGCTAAGGTACACGGTTTTAGAGCTAGAATGGCTACAGCAAACGGAAGAAAAGTATTATCCGCCAGAAGAGCAAAAGGAAGAAAGAAGTTATCTGCATAGGTCGCAATTTTGTGGCCTTTTCTTCTATAGTTTAATTTGTTATCGTGAAAAGGTAACTTTAAAATGAAGCAAACACAAAGTATTAAGAGTAATGAAGATTTTAAAGAAATTTACCGTACCGGGAAATCATATGCGAATAAATATTTGATTATGTATGTCAAACGTAATACTGCAGAAACTAACCGAATTGGAATATCGGTCAGTAAAAAAGTCGGAAATAGTGTAATACGACACAGAATAACAAGATTGATCAGAGAGAGCTATCGACTATCGGAGGATAGCTTTTTGCGCGGATTAGACATTGTCGTCGTGGCAAGAACAGGTGCAAGAGAAAAAGATTACAGTGAGATTGAAAGTGCGTTATTACATTTAATGAGACTTCATAAAATCGGAAAAGAACAAAGCAATATCTAACTGACATAGAGATGTAAGGTACTTGGGGTATAGAAAGTAATCAGTGTGAAAATCAGAATTTTTACACGCGAATTTGCATCCGAAGGTTCAAATTTGCAGTTATCTGGAAAGGCATGGTTGTTATTAAGAAAATATTGATATTGATGATTAAGTTTTATCGTAAATTTATATCTCCTCTTAAAAGAACACCAAGTTGTATCTATACACCTACCTGCTCTTTATATGCTTTGGAAGCATTGGAAAAGTATGGAGTACTCAAGGGAACGTATTTGTCTGTGAGAAGAGTATTGAGATGCCATCCCTTTCATAAGGGCGGATATGACCCCGTACCTTAAATGTGAAAAGATGTTTCAAATGAATTTTGTTTTCACATCAGACTGATTCACAGCAGGTGAATTATAATTATCAGAGGATAGCAGCTCTAAGGAGGAAAAACATTGTTAGTAGCTTTATTGACAAAAGCAGGAGGACCCTTAAGTCCCATAGCGAGCATATTAGGTTATATTATGAATGGCATCTATATGTTTTTTCATTTATTTGGCATTCAGAATATTGCATTATCCATCATTATATTTACATTTTTCGTAAGAACCTTAATGCTCCCGTTAACCATTAAACAACAGAAATTTTCGAAGCTGTCCGCCCGCATGAATCCGGAACTTCAGGCGATTCAGGCAAAGTATAAAGGCAAGAAGGACGAAGCTTCTTTAAGAAAACAACAAGAGGAATCCCAAGCGCTATACCAGAAATACGGCACAAATCCAGCTTCCGGATGTTTACCTTTACTAATCACCCTGCCGATTATGTTTGCATTATATTCTGTAATTAATAATATACCGGCATATGTAGGATCCGTTAAGAGTTTGTATGAATCAGTAGCAATAAGTATTACTGGTATTGATAAGTATGCAGATATTTTAAAGGGATTGTCAGAGGGGATAACCCGTATCTCCCCTAAGAATGATTTTTCTTCTGTAAACTTGGTGATTGATGCACTGGTACACTTTGACACCAATCACTGGAATCAATTAGCCACCAGCTTTCCTACCATATCCAATGTTATTGGCGGTGCTGCCGGAAATATAGCAAAGGTCAATAGCTTTTTAGGATTTAATATCGCTGACCCGCCGGGTTGGGGATTTCCAGGAATCATAATTCCGATTGTAGCCATGGTGCTGCAGTTTATCCAGGGTAAGCAGATTGAGGTTAAGACCAAGACAAATAACGGAGATCCTTCTGCAAATATGATGAAGTCCATGAATATCGTAATGCCGATTATGTCAGGTTTCTTCTGTGTTACCTTCCCCATTGGTATCGGTATCTACTGGATTGCTACCAGCGTTTATATGATTATTCAGCAGTTCTTTGTAAATAAATATATGGATCGTATTGATGTAGAAAAGTTAATTGAGAAGAATGTTGCAAAGGCATCAAAGAGAAGAAAAACTTTGACGCAGACAGCAGCATCCGGTACTTCTTTGCAGGAATTAGCAAAGAGACAAACAAGATCAATTGAAAGCTCTGTATCTGATAAGGCAAAGACTACCGTGACAAGCGAAAGCAGTAAGACACAGGAGGTAACAGGTTCTGAACCGAACGAGGCTACAACCTCCGGTGGAGCGAAGAGTATATCAGAGATAGCGAACCTTCTTAAGAACAGAAGCATTGATAAGGGGGACAAGTAATATGGATTGGAGAGAATTTACTGCCAAGACAGTTGACGAAGCTTTAACAAATGCAATGCTTGAGTTAGGCACTACGATAGAAAATATGGAATACGAGGTCTTGGAAAGGGAGTCTGCCGGATTCTTGGGTATCTTCGGAAAACCTGCTAAGATTAAAGCCAGAGTAAAAATGACCACAGAGAGTACCACCAAAAAATTCTTAACAGATGTATTTGCTGCAATGGGAATTGCGGCACTGGTTGAGGTTAGCTATAATCAGGAAGATTCAACCGTTGAGATCAATATTGATGGCGACGAGATGGGTGTGTTAATCGGTAAAAGAGGACAAACTCTTGATTCCCTGCAGTACCTGGTAAGTCTGGTTGTAAATAAGAACAGTGAAAATTATATTAAGGTTAAGCTGGATACAGAGAATTACAGGGCAAGAAGAAAAGAGACGCTTGAAAATCTTGCAAAGAATATTGCCTATAAGGTTAAGAGAACAAGAAAGCCTGTATCTCTGGAACCCATGAATCCCTATGAAAGAAGAATCATTCACTCTGCATTGCAGAATGATAAATTTGTTGAAACCTATTCCGAAGGTGAAGAGCCATACCGAAAGGTTGTAATCAATATTAAGAAATCCATACGTGATTCAAAGCCGAATAATAAACCGGCAGGAAATAATTATCGTAAGGATAACAAATACGGTCATGGTCATGGCAGCGGTAACGGTAATACCTTCAAGGGGTATAACAAACCTTACAATACCAGTAACAGCGGTTATAATAAAAATTATAGCACGGATTACAAGAAGGATTACGAGAAATACAAAGAAAGTAAAGAGAAGAAGGACCAGCCGGTTGAATCCGTATAACCGATTTGGGTCAAATTCGATAAGAGATCGGAAAAGAGTATGCTAAGGTATACTTGAATGTATGTGATAGTGAGGTGTCTTAAAAGTAGAGCATACTTTAAGACACCTTTTTCCGCGGTAAGCGGATTAGTCCATGAAATCCATGCATTTGTCGAGCTTGCTTGAATAAATGTGCTGGATTTTATGGATAAGTGCAACGCGAACGAGAAGGTTATACCTTCGAGTTCATAATCCGCAGCGGATTAATCTATAAGGAGGTATGGCATGAAAACAGATACCATTGCTGCAATAGCAACAGGACTTAGTAACGCAGGAATCAGTATCATCCGAATCAGCGGCGAGGAAGCCTTTGCTGTTATTGATCGCATCTATCGTTCTAAATCCGGTAAAAAAATATTATCAGAAGAGCAGAGCCATACCATTCATTATGGTTATATCATTGATCAGGATCAAGTCATTGATGAGGTTATGGTCGCAATTATGCGGACGCCGGCCACTTATACCAGGGAGGATATCGTTGAGATAGATTGCCACGGAGGTATTGTCGTGACAAGAAGGATTCTTGAGACAGTATTAAAAAATGGGGCAAGAATTGCCGAGCCGGGAGAGTTTACAAAAAGAGCGTTCTTGAATGGAAGAATAGATTTGTCACAGGCAGAGGCAGTAAGCGATATCATATCTGCTAAGAATGAATTAGCACTTAAGAATTCCATGAAACAGTTAAGAGGTAAGGTTAGGGAGCTAATTGCGGAGCTGAGAGAGAAGATCCTTCGTGATATTGCATTTATCGAAGCTGCACTGGATGACCCGGAGCATATTAGTCTGGAAGGCTTTGATGAGGAGCTTGGCGGTCATTTGAATCAAGAGATTAAGACGATAGAACAGCTCATAAAGGAATCAAAGAATGGCCGAATTATAAAAGAGGGAATAAAAACAGTTATCCTGGGAAAGCCCAATGCAGGAAAGTCGAGTTTATTAAATACCCTGGTAGGAGACGAGCGGGCTATTGTTACCGACATCGCAGGAACCACCAGGGATACTTTAGAGGAGATAATTAATCTGAACGGGATCTTGCTGAAGGTCATAGATACGGCCGGAATACGGGATACTGCTGACGTCATTGAAAAAATTGGGGTTGAAAAGGCAATCCGTATCGCTGAGGATGCAGATTTGATAATTTATGTTCTGGATTCCTCGACCAGACTGGATCAAAATGATGAATCCATACTTGAACTGATTGACCATAAAAAGGCAGTTTTATTGTTAAATAAATCGGACTTGCAGCCTCAGGTCAGCAGGGAGGAAATCAGATCAAAAACATGTCATCCGGTTATCTATGCTTCCATAAAAGAACAAACAGGGCTTGCAGAATTGGAACAGATTATTAAGGATATGTTCTTTGAAGGGGAATTAACGCAACAGGAAGATATCTATATTACCAATGAACGTCACAAGGAAGCCTTTGCGCAGTCACTGGAAGGTCTGAGACTTGTGAAACAAAGCATTGATGCCGGAATGCCGGAGGATTTTTACTCCATTGATTTAATGAGTGCATATGAAGCACTTGGTGCAATCATAGGTGAAAATGTGGAAGAGGATCTTGTTAACATGATCTTTCAGGAATTTTGCATGGGAAAATAAATGGATACAGGCTAATTCAAAGGATAGGTTATCGGTTGGGGTTTACCTTAGAAAGGGATAGAGTTATTTTATGTCATATATTTACGAGAGTTATGATGTCATCGTAGTCGGGGCAGGTCATGCCGGTTGTGAAGCAGCACTTGCCAGTGCAAGATTATCTTTAAAAACATTGTTGTTTACCATAAGCATGGACAGTATTGCAATGATGCCATGTAATCCGAATATCGGAGGAACGTCCAAGGGACATCTGGTACGCGAAATCGATGCATTGGGCGGGGAGATGGGTAAGAATATCGATAAGACCTATATTCAGTCTAAAATGCTGAATGTGTCCAAGGGACCTGCCGTACATTCCCTTCGCGCACAGGCAGATAAACAGGAATATTCAAAGTCCATGAGAAGGATTCTTGAGAATACAGAGAATTTGACACTTAAGCAGGCTGAGGTAACACAGATTCTAACCGAAGGAAATAAAGTCAGCGGTGTGATGACCTATTCCGGTGCAATTTATCCCTGTCACGCGGTGGTTCTATGTACGGGAACTTATCTAAATGCGCGCTGTATTTACGGTGAGACAGTCAATGCTACCGGGCCGAGCGGCTTACAAGCTGCTACCCATCTGACTGATTCTCTTAAGAGCTTAGGAATTGAGATGTACCGGTTTAAGACCGGTACACCTGCAAGAATTGACAGAAGAAGTATTGACTTTTCCAAAATGGAGGAGCAATTTGGTGATGAGAAGATTGTACCCTTTTCCTTTACCACGAGCCGGGAGGAGTTTAACAAGGAACAGATTTCCTGCTGGTTGACCTATACCAATGAGAAGACGCATGAGATCATTCGTGAGAATATCGGAAGATCTCCTTTATATGCAGGTGATATTAAGGGAGTTGGGCCACGTTATTGTCCTTCTATTGAAGATAAGGTTATGAAATTTGCAGATAAAGAACGGCATCAGGTATTTATTGAGCCGGAGGGCTTGTATACCAATGAGATGTATATTGCAGGTATGTCAAGCTCGCTGCCGGAGGATGTCCAGTACCGGATGTACCGTTCTGTTCCCGGGCTCGAAAATGCTAATATTGTACGAAATGCATATGCAATTGAATATGACTGCATAAATCCAATGCAGTTAGCGCCCACACTGGAATTTAAGCAGATGGAGGGTTTATTCAGCGGAGGCCAGTTTAACGGAAGCTCCGGCTATGAAGAGGCCGCTGCCCAGGGACTGGTAGCGGGTATTAATGCTGCAAGAAAGGTACTCGGGAAGGAAGCGCTTGTCATCGACAGATCGGAGGCTTACATCGGCGTGCTGATTGATGACCTGGTAACAAAGGAAACACATGAGCCATATCGTATGATGACCTCCAGATCAGAATACCGGTTATTGTTAAGGCAGGACAATGCGGATCTGAGATTAACAAAGAAGGGCTATGAGATCGGCCTGATTAAGGAGGAAAGATATCAGAAGCTGCTTAAAAAAGAAGCGGATATTCAAGAAGAGATGAAGCGTCTTGAGAATACGGCAATCGGTGCGACCAGGGAAGTTCTGCAATTTCTTATCAATCAGGAAAGTTCTCCCCTGAATACCGCCACTACGCTGGCAGAGCTGATACGAAGGCCGGAGCTAAGCTATGAGCTTCTTGAGCCGATTGATACGGAACGAAAGCCGTTATCTGAAGAAGTGATTGAGCAGATAAATATTAATATTAAATATGATGGATATATCAAGCGTCAGCTGCATCAGGTGGATCAATTTCAAAAGCTGGAGAACAAGCGTATTCCTGAAGATGTCAATTATATGGATGTACCCAGTCTGAGAATAGAAGCCAGGCAGAAGCTGGAGAGGTTTCGTCCTGTTTCCATCGGACAAGCCTCCAGAATCTCAGGGGTATCACCTGCAGATATCTCAGTACTGATGGTTTATCTGACACAATTAAATTACGCCAGACGTAGGGAAAAGTAAAAAGAAACAGGCAGTAATGGAGGACCGATGGATTTTAAACAATATCCAATGATGTGGCAGTTTGAAGCTGCACTGGAGATGATCAATCTGGAATTGAGCGACCGTCAGAAGCAGCAGTTTATGGATTACTATGAAATGTTAATAGAGCGTAATAAGGTTATGAACCTTACGGCGATTACGGATTTTTCAGAAGTAATTACGAAACATTTTATCGATAGCTTATCCATAATAAGAATTATGAAACCTTCAAAGGAGAAGGTCATTGATATCGGTACGGGTGCCGGTTTCCCCGGCATTCCCCTTAAGATCGCTTTTCCGGAGTTGGAGGTTCTTCTTTTAGATTCCTTAAATAAAAGACTTGTATTCCTGGAAGAGGTTATATCTGAATTAAAGCTGGATAAGATTAAAACACTTCACGGAAGAGCCGAGGATTATGGTAAGAATCCTGCTTACAGAGAGCAGTATGACATATGTGTTTCCAGAGCAGTGGCAAAGTTGTCCTCCTTATCGGAATATTGTCTTCCTTATGTAAAAAAGGGAGGAGTATTTATTTCCTATAAGTCCGGCAAAGCGGAGGAAGAACTGTTGGAAGCAGAAAATGCAATTAAGCTGCTGGGGGCGAAGAAAGAGAAGGTAGATAATTTTAATTTACCCGGAACGGATATGGAGCGGATTTTTATAGTGTTAAAAAAGGTTTCTAACACGCCCAAAGGATATCCAAGAAGTACGGGGAAACCCTCAAAGGAACCTTTGTAATCGCTGTTATAAAAGAGATTAGAATGGAGAAGACTATCGTGATTCACGGAAAAATAGTAACTGAGCGGAAGGAATGGTCTGAAGCGCTGGATGTATTGGAAGAATTATTTGTGAAGGAGCTTCAGTATCAAAAGGAAGATGTATTGGGTGCTTATGAGAATGTGGCAGCCTATGCAATTGTTTATGAGGGAATAAAGGAAAGCCAGGCAGTTGCAGCGGGAAGGCTTGATTATGAAGGTGAAAACGGTAAGCTGCAGTATATCGGAGTTTATAAGGAATACAGGAGAAAAGGATATGGAGATTTTATAGTCCGTTTGTTGTTAAACAAAGCATTTACTTCCGGTATTAAGGAGGTAGATTGTATGGTGCCGGTTGATGTGGCACCTTTTTTTGAAAGAGTCGGTTTTCGAAAAACGGAGTGGGATAAAAACATAAATGGAATAAAATGTAATAAATTAATTATAAATAGTGAGAATTTTATCTATCCATGTAGGAAATAAGGGCAATTTGAAGAAAAACTCTTTTAAAATAACAAATAATGTTATATGATATTAGTATTGATTTATTCTATATAATATAAGTTATCAGAAGTTGTATTTCAAACTTCTGATAAAAGGCGTTGTACTTACGCCGTGAACCTCGATTATCGGAATATGATTTAGTTCCGATAATATAAGTTATCAGAAGTTATGTAATAATGCTGTACATCTCGAAAAACGGGACATAGTTAAAGTCCAGAATAATAATTATAAGAACTTGTTATTGCCACTATATGGCAAAACACGGTGGCTGATATTACCGAAGATAAAAGCAATATACGCATGGTGAAGTATATATGGGGAGCTTATATTATGTACGACAGCTATATGAATAACCAAGTAAATACAAATAAGGGTTCTGTTGTAAGAAAGGAAGAAAAAAGTTCTTTGCAAAAAGAAAATACTAATATATTATTAGAAGCACTTGCAACGGAATATGAGGAGAAGCTTTATACGGTCAAGGTTCGTTTAAATACCCGAAGGAATCTGCTTTTGGAAAAAGAGAAGGAATTTGATAAGATAAAGCCGATTAGCAGTACGATTATAGAAGGAATTAAGATAACTGATCATAAGATACAAGATGGTAAGAAGTTATCTAATTCGATTAATAAGATTGAGAAAGAGATAAGAGAATTAAAAAAAGAACAAGAACGACTTAGTGCAAGGATTTCAGGTCTCAAGGGCGCCATCGAATATTTAAACTCAATCGACCAGGCAGAGCAGAAGAAAGATAAGAAGAGTAATACGGAAATTATATTGGACACCCGGAATAGTTTTCATGACAAAGGGCTTAGTATCTTGGAGGCACAGGAGATTGAGCGGCAGAGAATAGCACGGGATTTACACGATTCAACGGTACAAAGCCTGACAAGCCTGGTTCATAAATCAGAGTTATGTAACAAGCTGATTGACATTGACTCCGTACGTGCCAAGCTAGAGCTGGTTTCTATGTCAAACACGATAAAATCAGTGATTAATGATATGCGAGGTATTATTTACAACTTAAAACCTATGACATTAGATGATTTGGGGTTAACGGTGACGTTGGAGCGTTATGCAAACCGTCTCATGGATTTTAATAATATCAATGTAATTGTACACTCCAATGAAGAAACGAAAGAAATCTTACCGGTTATAAAATTAACCCTATTCCGTATTATTCAAGAAGCGTGTAATAATGTAATAAAACATGCAAATGCTACAGTGATCAATATCGATGTTAATTATGAAGATCTCAAGGTAACTGTAGCAATTCGTGATAACGGTACAGGTTTTGATATAAATACATCACAAGGTGAAGGACATACTTCCAGTTTTGGATTATCTATAATGCAGGAGCGTATTTCACTGTTATCAGGAAAAGTTGAATTAAAGTCTGAAAAAGGAAAGGGAACCATAGTAACTATTTCTGTACCACTAACAATATACGAGGGGGAAAAAGATGAGTAAACCGGTAAATATAATGATTGCAGATGATCATTCCATGGTAAGGGAAGGTATTAAACAATTACTGGAGTTAGATGGTGATATTTCAGTAATTGCCGAAGCAAGCAATGGAAGACAGTGTATTGATTTACTTGACGAAACCAAGACAGATGTGTTACTGCTTGACATCAATATGCCTAACATGAACGGCTTACAGGTACTACAATATATTCGTGAGAACAAAAGAAAAGTGAAAGTATTAATTCTGACAATTCATAATGAAGTTGAGTATTTGATGCGTGCAGTTGAAATTGGCGTAGATGGATATGTATTAAAGGATTCAGATTCTTCTGTACTGAAGAAAGCTATTTATTGCGTACACAGAGGAGAGTCTTTTATCCAGCCCGAGTTAGCTCCAATTCTTAAGCTTAAGCTGGAAGAAAAAAATAGTCTTTCCAGCGAAGATGATGCATTAACAAAGAGAGAGATTGAAGTATTAAAGCTTTTAGCAGAGGGATTATTTAATAAAGAAATTGCTTATATGTTAGCTATCAGTGAAAAAACGGTTAAGAACCATGTGTCAAATATTTTTAAAAAGATAAATGTATCTGACCGTACCCAGGCTGCTGTTTATGCGATCAAGAATAATCTGGTGGATCTGTTCTAATTAAAGAATAATGGCAATCAATACGTGTTAAAAGATTAAAGTTTTAATGGTAGGAATGTTTCACGTGAAACATTCCTATTTTTTTGAAAAGCAAATGTTTCACGTGAAACAATAGAATAGGTATAGATATAATTAGATTTAAGTGTTATAATATTCAATAGTCACGTGAGCGGATTAATAGATGGGAGGGTCCTATGGCAAGAATTATTGCAATTGCAAATCAGAAAGGTGGAGTAGGAAAAACTACTACAGCAATTAATTTGTCGGCTTGCTTAGCAGAAATGAAAAAGAAAGTATTGGCTATTGATATTGACCCCCAAGGAAATACATCAAGTGGCTTAGGGATTGAGAAGAATAATTTAAAAAACACTATTTATCAGATGATCATTGGAGAATGCTCCTTTGAGGAGTGTAAAATTCATACTTCAATTAAGAATTTGGATATTTTACCGTCTAATGTTAATCTTGCCGGTGCAGAAATTGAATTAATCGGAGTTAAGGATAGAGAGTACATATTAAAAAGTCATATTGAAGCAATAAGAGAGGATTACGATTTTATTATTATTGATTGTCCGCCATCGTTAAATTCTCTTACTGTAAATGCAATGACAACTGCGGATACTGTCTTGGTTCCTATTCAATGTGAATTCTATGCATTAGAAGGATTAACGCAGCTGATTCATACAATTAATTTAGTGAAACAAAGATTGAATCCACTTTTGGAATTAGAAGGTGTGGTATTTACAATGTTTGATGCAAGGACTAACTTATCTCTACAGGTGGTTGAGAATGTAAAGAGTAATTTGAAACAGAATATCTATAAGACAATCATCCCTAGAAATGTTCGCCTGGCAGAAGCTCCAAGTCATGGTTTACCGATCAATCTTTATGATCCGAAGTCTGCCGGAGCAGATGGATATCGTCAGCTTGCGATAGAAGTAATTGAAAAGGATGAAGCAGACGCATATGCAAAGAATGATATTGCAGAAATAAAATATCGAAATAAGAAATAATTGTCCGTATGTATGAAAGAAGGAGGTTACTATGGCTGTAAAAAAGGGATTAGGTAAGGGCCTTGATATCATGATTCCTGAGAAGATTATTGAAAATATTGAGGAAAGCAATACAAATGTTTCACGTGAAACATTTGTAAATATTAGAGATATTGAACCTAACAGATCGCAGCCCAGAAAGAAATTTGATGAGGATGCGCTTCAAGAACTGGCAGATTCCATTAAGCAATATGGTGTTATACAGCCATTGATACTTCAAAAAAAAGGTAAGTTATATGAAATCATTGCCGGTGAGAGAAGATGGCGCGCTGCCAGGTTAGCGGGGTTAAAGGAAGTTCCGGCCATTATAAAGGATTACAGTCCACAGGAAATTGTTGAGATAGCGCTGATCGAGAACATACAGAGAGAGGATTTAAATCCGATTGAGGAGGCACAGACCTATCAAAGATTGATTATGGAGTTTAGTCTTAAACAGGATGAGGTTGCTGAGCGTGTATCCAAAAGTCGTGTGGCAGTAACAAATTCTATGAGATTGCTTAAGTTGGACGAGCGGGTTCAGCAGATGATCATTGATGAGATGATTTCCAGCGGTCATGCGCGTACCTTGCTTGCGATTGAGGATCCGGAGAAACAGTATACGATCGCCTGCAAACTATTTGATGAGAAGCTTAGTGTCAGAGAAACAGAGAAATTAATCAAGAATCTAATGAAGGATAAGCCTCACAAAGAGATAGCGGCAACCAGTGAGAATGATTTTATTTATCGCAATTTAGAAGACAGAATACGGGGAATTCTGGGCACTAAAGTGTCTGTTCATAATAAAAGCAATAATAAGGGTTCCATCGAGATAGAATACTATTCTAAGGATGAATTGGAACGAATCATGGAGTTGTTTGATTCGTTAAAATAAACAAGAAAAAGTTTGTTAATGAAAGGTACTAATGGAGGATTTTTAAATGAACATTTCAGAGATAATAGGTAATTATTCGGATTATATTTTGCTCAGTCTGGCAGGAGTATCCCTTCTTTTGGTATTATGGATTATTATATTGTCCGTAAAGCAGGGTAAACTTAAGAAAAAATACAAGAAATTTATGACCGGTGCAAGCGGAGAGAACCTGGAAGCACAGATTATCGCAAGATTTGCGGATATTGATAAATTAAAAGAAGATGTAAGGGATTTGCATAATGAACTCGCTAAGGTAAAGGAGAATCTTCTGATTACTTACCAAAAAGTTGGAGTAGTAAAGTACGATGCCTTTAAGGAAATGGGCGGAAAATTAAGCTTTGTTCTGGCCTTGCTGGATAAGAATAATAATGGTATTCTTCTTAATTCCGTACACAGCAGCAGAGAGGGCTGCTATACTTATCTAAAGGAAATCATTAAGGGTGAATCCTTCCTGGAGTTATCGGATGATGAAAGAAAGGCTCTGGACCAAGCGATAAGCAGTTCGAATTTTATGGCGTAACTTATCAGTGGTGCTGCAGAATTAATTCCCATAGTGCAGGGAGTGAATTTTGCAGCACCACTTTTTTAAATGTTATTCTATACTACTTAGAATTAATTCTTCTTTACGGGAACATTTCCTTTCCCGTAGTAAGCTAACCGGTAAAGCTCTTCTAATTCAGAGATAAGAGGAAGTCTGGGATTAGCCGTTGTGCATTGATCTCCAAATGCCAGGTCTGCAAGTACAGGGAGTTTCTCTAAGAAGTCCTTTTCATCAATTCCATACTCTTGTAAAGTTGCCGGTATGTCAAGCTGTCTGTTTAATTCTTCTACTGCTGCGGCCAGCATCTCAACGGCACTTGCTTTGTCTTTTGGATTTTTGCCAAGCTTTTTCATTAACTCAAATATTTTATCTCCGACAATATAGCTTTCATACTTCGGGAAGGAAGTAAACTTTGTAGGGCACTCTACGCCGTTATAACGGATCACATGCGGTAATAAAATGGCGTTTGCGCAGCCGTGCGGAATATGATATTCGCCGCCCAGTTTATGGGCTAAGGAATGATTGATACCCAGGAAGGCGTTAGTAAAGGCCATTCCCGCAATGGTTGAAGCGTTATGCATTTTTTCCCGGGCCAGAGGGCTTTCAGCACCCTTATCGTAGGACTCTTTCAGATACTTAAACACAAGATCGATTGCGTGTATTGCAAGAGCATCCGTATAGTCGGAAGCCAAAACAGAGACATAAGCTTCCAGAGCATGGGTCAATACATCAAGTCCGGTCCAGGCCGTTGACTTCTTTGGTACGGTCATTACAAAATCAGGATCGATTATGGCTACATCCGGTGTCAGCTCATAATCTGCCAGAGGATATTTTTTATTCTCCTGTTTATCAGAGATAACAGCAAAGGAGGTTACCTCTGATCCGGTTCCTGAGGTGGTAGGAATAGCAACAAACTGTGATTTCTTACCAAGGACAGGGAATTTATAAGCACGTTTACGGATATCTAAAAACTTAAGGGACATATTTTTGAAGTCGGCGTCCGGATCTTCATAGAACAGCCACATTCCCTTGGCAGCGTCAATTGCGGAACCTCCACCCAGAGCAATAATTACGTCGGGCTGAAATTTCTTCATCTCTGCCGCACCTTTGAGTACGGTATCAAGGCTAGGGTCCGGCTCTACCTGATCAAAGATCTCACTATGAACGTAGACCTGACGCTTTCTCAGCTGATACAGCACCTTATTGACATAGCCAAGCTGCGTCATAGACGGATCGGTAACGATAAAAGCCTTTGTAATACCGGGCATATTTGAGAGATAAGCAATTGAACCTGATTCGAAATATATTTTACCTGGAACCTTAAACCATTGCATATTTACCCTCCTCTTTGCAACACGCTTATAATTTACGAGATCAACGGCGGAGACATTATGCGTTGTGGAATTGCCGCCATACGTACCGCAGCCTAAGGTCAGAGAAGGCATATTCGTATTGTAAAGATCACCGATAGCGCCATGGGTAGCAGGGGAGTTGACAAGAATCCGGCCGGTTCTCATTCTGCTTGAGAAGGTCTTTATCACAGCATTATCATTGGAGTGGATTACAGAGGAATGGCCGAGGCCGCCAAGGTCGATCATTTTTTCACACAACCGGAAGCCTTCCTCCAGATCCTTCGCCTTTATGATGGCAAGTACAGGTGACAGCTTTTCTTTGGAGAGCGGATATTCCGGGCCTACGCCGTCAAGCTCCGTACATAGGATTTTAGTTTCCTTCGGAATAGTTATACCGGCCATTGCTGCAATAGCAGCAGGGGATTGCCCGACGATAGCAGGATTTACAGCCCCTGTCTGAAGGTTGATTACAACGGGCTCTAATTGCTTTACTTCTTCCTTTGTTGCAAAATAGCATCCGGCCTTTTTCATCAATTCAACAACAGTATCGTAAACAGGCTTCTCAATGACGGCTGCCTGCTCGGAAGCGCAGATCATACCATAGTCAAAGGATTTTGACAAGACGAGATCATTGACGGCACGTTTTAAATTTGCAGTCTTCTCAATAAAGCAGGGAACATTACCAGGGCCGACACCAAGTGCAGGCTTACCGCAGGAATATGCCTGCTTCACCATACCGGATCCGCCGGTGGCAAGAATTAAAGAGACATCCGGATGGTTCATCAGCTCTCTGGTAGCTTCAATGGAGGGATATTCAATCCATTGGATACAATTCTTCGGTGCGCCGGCCTTTAAAGCAGCTTCATAAAGAGTTTTCGCCGCTTCCATGGAGCATTTCTGGGCGCTGGGATGAAAGCCAAAGATAATAGGATTTCTGGTCTTAAAACTGGTTAAGCATTTGAACATAGTAGTTGAGGTAGGATTGGTAACCGGTGTTACACCGGCAACAACGCCTACGGGCTCGGCTACGATCATGTAATCCTCTTCTTCGTTATCTTCGATGATACCGACCGTTTTTTGATATTTTATAGAATGCCATACATATTCCGTAGCAAAAATATTCTTCGTAATCTTATCTTCATATATTCCTCTTCCGGTTTCTTCAACGGCAAGCTTTGCCAGTACCTGCTGCTTAGCGAGTCCTGCCAGAGCCATTTCATGAACGATATGATCAACGGTCTCCTGATCCAGTGATAAGAAATCGTTTAAGGCAACAAGAGCATTTTTCACTAAGAGGTCAACATGTTCTTTTGGTGTGGGCTGAAAAATTTCTTTTGACATAGATATCCTCCTTTTTGATTGTTAAAATATTAACATTCGGTTATCTAGAATATAACAGAAGAAAATATCTTTGTAAATAGATTTGTTAAAAAAATAACAAACAAAAATTCACAGGATAACGATTGAAAAATATAAAGTTTATACAAAGCAGTCCTCCTGCGGCGAGACTGAGGGCGGATCCGCTGTGGATAAAAAATAATTTCTGTGGATTTTCTTCCTTTCACTTCTGAATTCTGTGGATGTTTGGAATTTTCACAGGTATCGCGTATGCGGATGCTTGCGTATTATATTAAAATATGATATAAATAATTATTACATCAAAAGTGTTAGAAACACGTAGTATATAGTAAAGCAACCGGCAGCGCCAGTCAGTGGCGCAGTGGAGGTAATATGCATAGTTATCTGAGAGCAATAGGATTTTCGAATATTAATAATAGAATGGAATTAAATCAGCTATTGGAGAGCATAACAGAAAATGCGGTAAAGGTGCGTTCCGTGCAGCTAAGCAATAACAGTCTGACAGAAATTATTATGGAATATGGTGATGGAATAGGAATAACGATTCGCGGAGAGATGGATGAGAACCAGAAATTCCATATGGATCATTATTTCCCTGTGATCTATGGGCAGGCGATTAGTACAAGGGAAGAAGTGGGAATTAATAAAAGAGTAGATTCGGAAGCATACACCGGTATGTGTGATGATTTCCGGTTAGGGGTTTCCCTGATTTTTTATTTACAAAATGTCATTGAATATCTGGAAAAGAAGAATCAAAATATGCCCATGGGTACTTCTTTTCCCATCACACTGGCGGCCTTATCCCTGGAGGGTAAGATTCTGCTTCCTATTGAAATGGATGAGGTTCAGGTCCGCAACATCAGCGCGGAGACAAAGTACCGCAATAATCTTATTGCGGAAGCAAAGAAAGGAAATCAGGACGCCATTGACAGCCTGACCATTGATGATATTGATACCTATGCAATGATATCAAGAAGGGCGAAGAAGGAAGACATCTATTCCATCGTGGATACCTCATTCATTCCCTTTGGGTCGGAGTCTGATAATTACAGTGTAATTGCTACAATTTTGGAGTGCAATACTATCGTGAACAGTCTTACCAGGGAAGAAATTTATGATATGCAGCTGGTATGTAATGACATTACCTTCCGTCTGTGCATTAATAAAGAAGATTTGCTTGGAGAACCTATGGTTGGAAGAAGATTCAAGGGTAATCTGTGGATGCAGGGCAGTATCGGCTTTTCTGAGCAGGCAAAGGATTGATTTTATCTAGATTTGTTATTGACTTAGCAGGCAGGACATAGTAGAATAAATACGCTGTGTTTATGATTTCACTTCCGAAAGGAATGAGATAAACAGTGTTCTCATAGTTAAATGGATATAACAGGGACCTCCTAAGTCTCAGTTGCAGGTTCGATTCCTGCTGGGAACATCTATAGAAAAGGGTTGTTGCAGGTTAATTGCGTTCGCAATTATTTTACAACAACCCTTTTTCAATTCTATATCATGAATGAAAAGCATAGTCGTGATCTTTCGCTTCGTCCGCATATTTGTAAGCTGGCTTACAATATGCTCACTACATTCCTATTACATCATATAGCCGCCCCGCATGGGACTAACAGCACGTTCCGAATATATCTTCAGCACACCGCTTGCATATCGGGCAGGCTTAGGCTGCCATACAGCGCGCCTTTGATCCAGAAGCTCCTGAATTTCTTCGGAGGACTTACGTTCTCCTTTTACCCCCACAATCGCCAGAACCCTGTTTGGAATATCTATCTCAATTAAATCATCCTCTTCTACCAGGGCAATAGGACCGCCTTCCGCCGCCTCAGGGGATACATGACCGATTGCCGGACCCTTAGTTGCACCGGAGAAACGGCCGTCAGTAATGAGAGCGATGGATTTAGACAGTACCTCATCCGATGCGATTGCTTCCGTCGTGTAAAACATCTCCGGCATACCGCTCCCCTTCGGACCCTCATATCGAATGAATACCGCATCTCCCGGATGTATGTCATGTGCCAGTACTGCCGCGATAGCATCCTCTTCACAATCAAAAGGACGTGCATGCAGTACTGCCTGATGCATTTCCTGCGGTACGGCAGAGTGCTTTACAACGGCACCCTCAGGTGCCAGGTTGCCTCGCAGAAGTGCAATGGTACCTTTATCGCTTATGGGATTATCAATGGGACGGATAATATCTTCTTTCTTTAACCCGGTTTTCTTAAGATACAGGGAGCATTTCTCATAATAATCGCTGTCACGCAGCGCATCCAGATTCTCACCCAGAGTCTTACCGGTTACGGTCATAGCATCTAAATGAAGTAAGCCACGCAGCTCCTCCATAATGGCTGGAACCCCTCCGGCATAATATACATACTCCGAGGGCCATTGGCCGGCGGGGCGTACATCCAGGATATAACGCGCATCTTTATGGATCTGTTCAAAGGTGTCGGCATCAATAGGAATCCCAAACTCATGAGCAATGGCAGGCAAATGCAGCAGTGCGTTGGTGGAGCCTGAAATTGCGGCATGGACGATAATAGCATTTTCAAAGCTTTTCTTGGTTACGATATCTCTGGCGGTCAGACCGGAGTGTGCTAATTCCATGGCATAGAAGCCTGCCTGTTTAGCAACGTCACGCAAATCACTGCAGGTAGCCGGAAGGAGAGCGCTTCCCGGCAGGGCAAGACCCAGGGCTTCACTCATAACCTGCATGGTTCCTGCCGTACCCATGAAGCTGCATGCTCCGCAGGAAGGGCATGCATTATGCTTGTAATAATCCAGCTGTTCTTCGGTAATCTCACCCCGCTTACACCTTGCGCTGTACATGCCGATCTGTTCAAGGGTGAGCAAATCAGGGCCGGCTTCCATTACACCTCCGGGGATTACCACTGCAGGCAGATTGGTACGTCCAATCCCCATTAAAAGACCTGGGAGTCCCTTATCACAGCTGGCGATAAAGATTCCGGCGTCAAAGGGGGTAGCATTATTATGTATCTCTACCATATTAGCAATCATATCACGGCTGACTAAGGAATAATTGATACCATCGTGTCCCTGTGCCATACCGTCACAAATATCCGTGGTAAAATAACGGGCGGCTTTTCCGCCGGCTTCACTGACTCCCTCTGCCGCCAATTGTACAAATTCCAGCAGGTGTACACTTCCCGGATGGCTGTCACCCATGGTGCTTTCAATCATAATTTTCGGTTTATTCAGATCCGTAAGCTTCCAACCCATTCCTAAACGGAGCGGATCCATCTCAGGAGCTAATCTGCGTATTTCTTCACTTTTATACATATCTGTCCTCACTTTCTCCTAATGCATATATCTATCAAGCGATAATTAATTATACTTATTTTCGGATATACTGACAATAAATAAACATAATAATTTATACAGAAACCGACTTTATTATACCGCTTTACATAGATTTTACAAAAACTGAACAGAATTATGGTATCTGGAGAGGCTATAACATGTTAATTTATTATTGTAAACAGGAAGAAAAAAGAAGGAGATAAGATGATGAAAAAAAGATTTAGAGGAATTGGAGCTTTATTATTTGTATGTATATTTGTTGTAGGTGCACTCAGCGCTTGCTCGACGAAGAGCGACACAAGCGATAACGGTAACGCAGAAGCAACACAGGCTCCGGCTGACAGCAACACCACACCTGAAGATAATAATACCGAAGATGCTGCTCAGGATTTGAGCGGAACCGTAACGATGAGTGGTTCAACTTCTATGGAGAAGCTTGCTAACGCAGCAGCAGAAGCTTTTATGGCTAAATATCCTAATGTAACTGTTACCGCTGAATTTACAGGCTCCGGCGCCGGTATCGAAGCAGTAACCGCAGGTACCGTGGACATAGGTAACTCTTCCAGAAGCCTGAAGGATACTGAGAAGAGCGCAGGACTTGCAGAGAACATCGTAGCAATTGACGGTATTGCAGTAATCGTTGATACAGCAAATACAGTAGCAGATCTTACCAAGGATCAGTTAGCTCAGATTTATACCGGTGCAATCACAAACTGGAAGGACTTGGGAGGCGCTGATCAGCCTATCGTAGTAGTCGGAAGAGAAGCAGGTTCCGGTACCAGAGGTGCTTTTGAAGAGCTTCTTGAAATCGTTGACAAGGCAGCATACTCCAACGAAATCAACAGCACCGGCGGTGTATTAGCTAAAGTTAGCTCCACACCCGGCGCAATCGGATATGTATCCTTAGATATTCTTGATGATACCGTAACTGCAGTAAAGGTGGAAGGTGTAGAGCCTACGGAAGAGAATATTAAGGCAGGTTCCTATGCTTTAAGCAGACCTTTTGTTATGGCAACTAAGGGCGAGATCTCAGCTCAGAGTGAAACAACTCAGGCATTCTTTGAATACCTTAAGTCAAGTGAAGGTCAGGAATTAATTAAAAGCGTAGGATTAATTCTTCCGTAAAGAAAAGGGAAAACATTCATAAAAATTATGCTGGAGGAAGAGTTACTCTTAAAGGAGTAGTTCTTCCTAAAGCTGTTATTAAACATATGGTTCAATAAGGAGTGTTTATGAGAGATAAAACTTTCTCCATTATAGGAAATTATAAGACGAAGAAAACGGTAGAAAAAGTGGCGGCTTATATTTTTATCGCGTGTGCGTTTTTTACGGTTTTGGCGGTCTTTTCAATAACCTTATACATGATTATCCGCGGTACACCGGCGATCTTTAAGGTCGGTCTGAAAGAGATACTGTTTGGAACCGTTTGGATGCCTACTGCCGCAGAGCCCAGATTCGGTATTCTATATGTTATTCTTACCTCATTATTTGGTACCTCTCTGGCTATTTTGATCGGCGTTCCCATCGGATTGATGACGGCGGTTTTTTTGGCAGAGACGGCTCCGAAGCCATTGGCAGCAATCGTTCGGCCCGCAGTAGAGCTGCTGGCGGGCATCCCGTCTGTTATTTATGGTTTGATTGGTATTTTGATCTTAAATCCTATTATTTATAAGATAGAATTATTGATTTTTAAAGATTCACCTACGCATCAGTTTACGGGTGGTTCTAATTTGATTTCCGCTGTACTGGTATTAGCAATTATGATATTACCAACCGTAATTAATGTCAGCGAATCATCCATAAAAGCAGTACCGGAGCATTATAAGCAGGCATCTCTGGCGCTGGGCGCAACGAAAATCCAGACCATCTTTAAGGTAATTATTCCGGCCGCCAAATCCGGTATTGTGACAGCGATTGTACTTGGTGTGGGCAGAGCGATCGGTGAAGCGATGGCGATCAGTCTGGTAGCCGGTAATAAAGCAAATATTCCGCTGCCTTTTAATTCCGTACGCTTTTTAACAACAGCAGTTGTCAGCGAAATGTCTTATTCTGCAGATACGCATAAGCAGGTATTGTTTACAATCGGGCTAGTCTTATTTGCCTTCATCATGATTATAAATTTGATATTAAGCGCAGTTATGAAGGGAGGAAAAAAAGATGCCAACAGCTAAAAGTATCTATGATAAAAAAAGAAGACCGCTTGATTTTTTGATTCTTGCAGTTATTTATTTCTGTGCCTCCATATCAATCATAATTCTCGCAGTTATCGTCGGTTATGTGACGATCCGTGGTATATCCTCCGTTGACTGGGCTTTTCTTACCAATGTGCCAAGTACATTAAAAGGAACCTTCGGTATTGCCGGAAATATTGTGAATACCCTTTATATTATCGTAATTACCTTAATGATTGCTATCCCCTTTGGCGTAGGCGCCGCGATTTACTTAAACGAATATGCAAAACCAGGCAGAATTGTCCGTCTGATTGAGTTTACAACGGAGACACTTTCCGGAATTCCCTCCATTATATTTGGATTGTTCGGCTATGTATTTTTTGGTATCACATTAAAGTTAGGCTTTTCCGTATTGACAGGTTCCTTAACTCTGGCCATTATGGTTCTGCCATTAATCACACGAAATACGCAGGAAGCACTTCGAACGGTTCCTTCCAGCTACCGAAGCGGTGCGTTGGGAATAGGTGCGACAAAATGGTATATGATCAGAACAATACTCCTGCCCTCCGCAATGCCCGGTATCATCACGGGTATCATCCTGTCCATCGGCCGTATTGTGGGGGAATCCGCTGCTTTATTATTTACGGCAGGAAGCGGGTATTTATTGCCAAAGCTGGGACAATACGGAGAGGGATTATTGGAGAAAATCCTTCAGCCCGGAGGAACGCTGACCATACAGATGTATCTAAGTATGGAGAAGGCTAAATATAGTGACGCTTTTGGAATTGCATTTGTATTATTAGTGATTGTTTTGGGGATCAATTTCCTGACGAAATTTTTATCACATAAATTTAATGTAAATAAGCGCTAAAATAATACCTGTACGGAGGACGATACGGGGAAAGAAAGGCTTGAGGATAATTATGATAAAGGATAAAATAATAACTAAAGGACTGAATTTACATTACGGAACGAATCATGCGTTAAAAGATGTGGATATGAATATTAAAGAAAGATCAATTACAGCATTTATCGGTCCCTCCGGCTGTGGTAAGTCAACCTTCTTGAAGACATTAAACCGTATGAATGACCTGATTCCGGGAGTAAAAATTGAAGGATTGGTAACCCTGGACGGAGAAGACATTTATGACCCCAGGGTGGATACCACACTGCTTCGTAAAAAAATCGGTATGGTATTCCAGCAGCCGAATCCATTTCCTATGTCCATCTATGATAATGTGGCATACGGCCCAAGAATCCATGGAATCAAGTCCAAAACCAAGCTGGATGAGATTGTTGAGGAAAGCTTACGCGGAGCAGCATTATTTGACGAAGTGAAGGATCGCCTTAAGAAATCTGCTCTTGGGTTATCCGGCGGTCAGCAGCAGAGGCTTTGCATTGCCAGGGCACTGGCGGTTGAACCGGAGATTCTGTTGATGGATGAACCTACTTCCGCTTTGGATCCCATCTCTACCTTGAAGATAGAGGACCTGATGTCTGATCTGAAGGAAAAGTATACGGTAGCCATCGTAACCCATAATATGCAGCAGGCAGCCAGAATCTCTGACTACACAGCTTTTTTCCTGGTGGGTGAAGTGGTTGAATTTGCAGCGACGGATACCTTGTTTACCAGACCGGAGGATAAGAGAACAGAGGACTATATTACGGGTAGATTCGGTTGATGCCATGATTTGACATAGATTATAGGATAAATTATAATTATCGTAGAGGAGGAAATGATATGACCGCCAGAATGAGCTTTGAACATGAGCTGCAATTACTAAAGGATAATTTGACGGAAATGGGACATCTCATTGAAGTTGCTATAGAAAAAACGCTTGAGGCCTTTGAAACACAGAATGAAGCTTTGGCAAAGGAAATTATTGAAGGGGACCGCAATATAAATGATATTGAGAAAACCATTGAGGCCAGATGCCTTTCCCTGATTTTAAAGCAACAGCCGGTTGCCAGAGACTTAAGAATCGTTACCACCGCATTAAAGGTTGTTACAGATATGGAGCGCATCGGTGATCATGCAGCGGATATTGCGGAATTAATTATCAGAGAGAGAAGAGAACCGGTTTATGATCTAGTGAAGCATATTCCGGAGATGGGCAAGGTGGCAAAAGCCATGGTGCATGATGCGGTAGATGCATTTACATCGGTTAATGTTGAAGAATCCAAAGAAATCATGAAGAGGGACGACGTAGTCGACGAGCTGTTTGATAAGGTGAAAGAAGAGGTTGCAGGCTTGCTTCGATCCACCAACGAGCATGTGGATCAATGCGTTGATATTCTGATGATAGCAAAATATTTTGAAAGAATCGGCGATCATGCGGTAAACATCTGTGAGTGGACGGAGTTTCATGAAACAGGATCTGTAAACAATATCCGCATTCTGTAGCAGCGGAGGCAAGCTCAGACGATATTGCCTGCAGACCAGGTTATTCAGTCATAACATTAAGATGAAGAGAGGTGCAAAATGGAACGAATCTATGTAATTGAGGACGATGAGAATATCAGAGAGCTCCTTAAGATTGCACTTGAGGGGTTCGGCTATCAGATTAAGGCATATGAGTCAGCGGAACCGGCATTACTGGACATGAAGGACGAAAAGCCGGATTTGGCCATATTTGACCTGATGCTTCCAGGTATGGACGGCTTAACAGCAATACGTATGCTAAGACAGGATACACAGCTAAAGAATGTTCCGGTGATTTGCCTTACGGCAAAGGATAAGGAGCTGGATAAAGTAATGGGATTGGATGTCGGAGCAGACGATTATATTACAAAACCCTTCGGTGTACTTGAGCTTGCGGCAAGAATCCGTTCTCTGCTGCGCAGGTCAAGAAATGAAGAGGTGGATGATATTATTTCAATCGACACCTTAAAGATCAATCCTCAGACCAGGGAAGTAAGCAATGCCGGAATGCCTGTGGAGCTTACCTATAAGGAGTATGAGCTTCTTCTCTATCTTATAGAGCATGATGTCAGGGTTGTCAGCCGGGATGAGCTGCTGAATCAAATCTGGGGTTATGAATATGACGGAGAATCCAGAACCCTTGACATTCATATTCGTACCTTGAGGCAGAAGCTGGGTAAGATAGGGACGGACAGAATTAAAACCGTTCGCAGTGTCGGATATCGCTTTACAAAGACAGAAGACTAAGAAGAGAATAGGGTTTCGGAGCTGACATGAAGAGAGCGATATTTCAAAGATTCATATTAATTATATCACTGGCGCTTATTTTAAGCGGCAGCATTTTTGGTGCCACCATAAGTGATATTTTGCTGGAGCGGGCAGAGGAAAGCATGCTTTATTCTGTCCGGATCGCGGATCACGGTCTTGATTATCAGGGTAATTTAAAGGAGCAGGTAGACTTATTAAAGCAGGTTAAGGGAAATGAAACAACCCGCTTTACAATCATTGAACTTGATGGGACAGTAATTGCCGACAGTGATGTTACAGATAGTAAGACAATGGCTAACCACAGCAATCGGGAAGAGGTAAAGGAAGCGTTAAAAAGCGGAATTGGTTATTCCACCCGTAATTCAGATACCCTGCATGAGAATTTGCTTTATGTTGCTGCCATATCTGAAAATGGTAAGTATATACTCCGTATGGCGGTGCCCTTCTCCGGTCTGGAGCAATATATCGGAATTTTAATTCCCGCAATACTCATCAGTATCGGAATTGCTCTTCTTTTAACAACACTTCTTGCAAGCCGTTTTTCTGCGTCGGTGACGAGGCCGCTGAATGAAATCGCGGAGGAATTATTAAAGCTTAAGGAAAAGAATCCGGAATTTCATTTTAAGCGCTATAACTATAATGAAATGAATGTGATTGCAGATACCGTCCTTGAGATGGGAAAAGCCGTGAAGGCTTCTATGGACCGCATTGAATTCGAGCGTATGGTCCGCCAGGAATTCTTCTCAAATGTATCCCATGAGCTGAAGACCCCCTTAACTTCAGTAAGAGGTTATCTGGAATTACTGGAAAACGGCATGGTTACAGATATAAAAATGGAGAAGGATTTTCTGTCCAGAATTAAGAAAGAGACTGTGAACATGACCAGTCTGATTGAGGACATTCTTATGATCTCCAGGCTGGAAACCAAGGAAGCTGAGGTTACCCTGTCCGAAGTTAGGCTGGCTCCCCTGGTACGCGAGGTTTGTACCTCTTTAGAGCCTCTTGCAAAGGAATATCAGGTCAGCATCGATATGAACTGCAGACCGATCTCCCTATATGCAAATACCCAGCAGCTTCGGGAGCTTTTCAATAATCTGATTACCAATGCGATTAAATATAACAAACCGCAGGGCAAGGTAAAGGTTACCGTTACAACAGATGCGGATGATATCATAATTATGGTTGAGGATACCGGAGTAGGAATACCTGAGGATGCTAAACAGCGGGTATTTGAACGCTTTTACCGGGTAGATAAAGGACGCAGCAAGAAAGTGGGAGGAACAGGCCTGGGACTTTCCATCGTGAAACATATTGTGAATTATTATAACGGGTCTATTGAACTGGAAAGTAAGCTTTCTGAGGGTACAAAATTTACGGTACGGCTGCCAAAGAAGCCGGATCTGCCGGAAGAAGCGGATATCCTATAAAATTGTAATGACAGAATCGAGAGAGTTTTCTCTCGATTTTTCGTCTTCCAGAACGGTTCTTTGAACCTTTCTATAGGATGTTAAATATTTTGTGATATTATGTCGATATAATAGTGGCTAGGAATATATGGCGAAAATAAAGTGCGCTGCATGATGTTGTGGGAGAATACTTATGAAGAAGAGACTAAACCTGATGTTTTTCAGTATTTGCTTTTTAGCTGCGATTGTCACAGAGGCTTATTTCATTCAAAGAGTCGAGGAGGATTTAATCAGTGTGGCTGGGATTGGCGTTGTTGTGCTAATCACCGGTTATCTTTGGATGGACTCGCTTCGCGGCCTGTTCATGCAAAAATACACGGAGATCATTAATCTGCATAAGGCCGTTTATACTGCGACCAAGAAAGATACCGCAGAGGTAACAAATCAGCTGACAGAACTTCTGGCGCGGATGGAAATCATGGAGAATAACACGGCAAGTGCATTACAGCTGATAACGGAATATCAGAAAAAAGCCTTAGAGGGGCAGAGGAATGCCTTGAACTATAAAATTAATTATAATAAAGAAAACACAAAACAAATTATATCGGCAGTGCAGGAAGGCAGTAACAGGGCTGAGCTGTTGGAACTTCTATCAAAGCTATATCATCGTCTGGATGGAAATGAGCGAGAAAAAATAAACCCGGAGGATAAACTCTTCCAGGAAGAAGATTTAACCTCCGAGTCAGTTACTTCTGCAAATCCAGGTGTTATACCGCTCTATGATGATCCGAATAAGAACCTGACCACAGATGAAATTGCATCCTTATTTGCATCTGTTAGACAGTAGATGATTGCTGTTTATCTTTCAATTACAGGTTGAGATAGTCATCGTCCCGATAGAGCTTGCGGCGTGCGCGTTTCTTATAATATGCACTTCTTCTCTTTAATCTGGGGCGTTCCACCAAAATAAAATAAAGAAGAAGGATCAATACGAATAATCCGATGATGCTGCCAAGGATAATGGGTCGCAGGCTGCTTTTCTCCGCCTTCTCCGAAATAGTTTCCTTCGGGCCTGTTGTCGGATTATTTTTTGGATTCTCATTTTGTGCAAGGCGAAGCGTATCGTCTGCCTTATATAAAATATTGGCACCGCCAACATATTTTCCGCCGTAGCTATAGGAAATCTCACCGACGATATTCTGCACTGCTGTGGAAACTGCTGAGGTTTCTGCCGCAGCCTGATCCTGACCGGGAGAAAAGAATTCTACCTCCCGCGCAGCATCTTCAAAGGAAGCGGAGTTGGGTAAGATAAGAAATCCCTTCTTGTCAATCTCAAGGGGAGAAGAAGCCTTACTTAACAAAGGATTATAGCGTGTGAACATGGGGGATTCGCTAAGCACCTGAGTGGATTCCAAATCGGCAACCGTATAGATGGAGAAGTTATCAAAGGCGTAATCTAATAATTTCTTTGTATCCCCGTACTGGTTTTTCGAGGTATCTTCCCGCATGATGACACAGATCAGTTCCAGATCCCCACGCTTTGCTACAGTCACAAGAGTGTATTTGGCGGCGGAGGTATAACCGGTCTTGCCGCCGATGGCATCGTCGTATTCATGACCATCCTGCAAGACAAATTTATGATGATTGCTCAAAGGCCTTGCCTCAGGCTGAATATTCGTCGGAGGAATCTGATAGGTACGGGTTCCGAAAATCTTACGGAAGGTTTCATTCTTCATGGCGGCCTGAGTGATTAGTGCCATGTCGTGGCTGGTAGTATAATGGTCATTATCAGGAAGACCGTGAGGATTTGTAAAGTGGGTATTCGTGCAGCCGAGCTCTTTGGCCTTCTTATTCATCATATCAACAAAGGCATCCACACTGCCCGCTATATGCTCTGCGACGGCATAGGAAACCTCGTTGGCAGATGCCAGAAGAATTCCGTACAGACATTGCTGCATGGTAAGCTGTTCACCTACGTCGATACCGATTCGGCTGCTTTCTAAATCAACGTCAAATACAGCATTTTTAGAAAAGGTTACGATCTCACCGAGACTTGAGTTCTCGATTGCAAGGAGGGCGGTCATAATCTTCGTAATACTCGCAGGATAATTCTTATCATCCATATTTTTCTCATAAAGAATTAATCCGGTGGAAGCCTCCATAACTATCGCTGAATCAGCATACACACCCGGTCCTCCCGGCCACTGAGTCTCATCAGAGGCGGCGGCACCGGCCGTTGCAGCAGAAAATATCGGTGATAAAAACAATATGATAATACACAAAAAAGCGGATAAAGTTCGTTTCATTATTACATCAAGCCCTTCCTGAAAAATACGAAAATCTATAGCTTCTGCACAATTAGCACAGACATAGTAATATTCATCCCCATCTGTGGGATGGGGATGATATAAATTTTTATTTCTATGGGTAGGATAACCAACGAATACAAAATTATGTCTTGTGAAAGTATGTCCTTGCGATACATTTGATATTATTTTACTATAGATGTTATCCTATTGTAAACATAAAAACCAATGATCCTGATGAAATTTACCGTACAAAATTCGTCCATTCCCTTGGTTTTGCTTTCGGTACAGGAAATGCGTCCTTGCCGTATTCCTTGATTTTTAGCATCCAGGCCATGTTATTGGCCAGATTCTTCATGACGCTGACCCCTTCCCCGTCCTGTAATACCTCCCCGGGCGCGCCCCCATGGATTACATTCCAATAGTAAGAAGGAGCGATCATCATCTCGGAGATCAGGAAGTAATCATTTAGCTGGTCAAAGGTCGTCATACCGCCGGATCTGCGGGGCACGGCAATTGCAGCACCGACCTTAAGACGCATGAGACCGCGGCTGGGATAGAAAAGACGGTCGAGAAAGCTCTTCATACCCCCTGCAATACTTGCATAGTAAACAGGAGTACCAAGTAACAGGCCGTCGGCATTATGTATCTTATCTACAATATCACGAAGCTTCTCATCGGAAAATCGGCAGTAACCGTTTTCACAGCGGCCGCACCCGATGCAGCCCTTAATTTCCATAGCTCCGACCTGTATGATTTCTGTTTCGATGCCTTGCTCCTCAAGCTCCTCACAGACTAATTTCAAAGCAGTATAAGTATTCCCCTTCGGTTTGGCACTTCCGTTAATTGCAATAACCTTCATCAAAACCCGTCTCCTTTTTCCAATATTAATATCTTATAGTATACTACATGGAAGCCATAAGATAAACTTACAATTTTGTGAACTTTATGAGAAGTGACAAGGAAAGGATTTCAGAAGACAAGAATTGACGGATGAATTGTTTGAATCTATAATGTTCTGGATAAGCAGACAATTCTGCAAAGAAGATAACAACACAAAATCATGGAGGTAAGCATGAGACTTAGAAATATAAGCGGCTCCAGAGAGACGGTAGCTGCTAACGATTATGTCGTTCACGAACCGGAGCGCATGAAAGGGAAATGGAATACCCTGTTTGGGAATGACCATCCCCTTCATGTGGAGATTGGCATGGGAAAAGGCCAATTTGTCATGCAGCTGGCGGCTGCCAATCCTCAGATAAATTATATCGGTATCGAGAAATATTCCAGTGTTCTTCTTCGTGCATTGGAGAAAAGGGAAAAGACCGAGCTGGCCAACCTGTATTTTATACGGTTTGATGCGGAATATCTGAACGATATCTTTGCTCCGGAGGAGATCGACCGGATCTACTTAAACTTCAGTGATCCCTGGCCCAAAGACCGGCACGCCAAAAGAAGATTAACCTCAAAGGAATTCTTAGGGAAGTATAACCTGTGCCTGAAAAAGGACGGAGAGGTTATGTTTAAGACAGATAACCGGGTTTTGTTTGATTTTTCCGTGGAAGAGGCAGGGATTGCAGGCTGGGAGCTGAAGGAGGTTACCTATGACCTTCATCATAGCGAATATGCGCAGGGCAATTTCATGACGGAATATGAAGAACGCTTTTCAGCCATGGGTAATCCAATCCACAGACTGGTGGCGTACCGGAAGTAATTCACACAGACAGGGACTAAATGCCGGCTATCTTCATACTATGATAAAAATGAGTTGAATTGGGTGTATCCTATGGCCAAAGGCTGGAGAAAAACTGCTGCGAAGTTTACCGGTACGAATCCAAAAATCGATAGAAAAATATTCAGGCTCAAACGATCCTGGGACGAGGTATCCGGTATACTGAATACAGGGCCGAAGAAAAAGAGAAAACGGCCGAGGTAATCGGGCTTGTATTTTTCAAAATAAGATGAGATAATATAAACGTAGTAAGTATATAATAAGCTTGCTTACCAATATACAAGCGGAGCGGGATCATGAACAGGTTTTTGTTCATGATATAATATCTTATTATCCAAACATAAAAAAAATCATTTGTAGAGATACTTATTAACGATAGGATGAATTCCTGGATGGAAGGAATGTAATTCAGGAGAAGAATGGAGGAAAACCCATGGCATTTCAATTTACGGATGTGAATTTTCAAAAAGAAGCATTAGAATCAGAGCTTCCAGTATTGGTGGATTTTTATGCGGACTGGTGCGGTCCCTGTAAGATGGTAGCGCCTATTGTCGCTGAACTTGCAGAGGAATATGCAGGTGTATATAAGATCGGAAAGCTGAATGTTGATAATGAGCCGGAAACTGCTGAGAAGTACCGTGTAATGTCAATCCCCACCTTATTGGTTATTAAAAACGGGGAAGTGGTTGATAAGATAATAGGTGCGGTTCCTAAGACATCCCTGGTGGAAAAGCTGGAAGCTCATAAGTAAGTGATAGGGTATAAAATGTAAAAAAGGGAAGAAAAGCCGGTGAATATAAGGCTTTCTTCCCTTAAATATGGGAAATTATAATGATTTATCAATTTTTTTAAAAAAATAAAAAAAATGCTTGCAATTTGTTTCTGTATTATATATAATAACTTTTGCGTTCGGAAATTATAAAACACAAGCGCTTCTAGCTCAGTTGGTAGAGCACCTGACTCTTAATCAGGGTGTCCAGGGTTCGAGCCCCTGGAGGCGCACTTACAAGTCTTAATTTTGCAGACATATGAGCTGTGGGGTTAGGGCTTTTTTGTTGCGTAAAAATGTAAGTGGGTTATGGAAAGGACATCGAGGGGAGAAGCTTGTTTGCATTTGAGTTTCTTGGGATGGGGAATGGATTGGCTGACCGCAAAAAATCCGGCAGAAGAGGATTGTTGCTGGCTGTGAGAATGATGGTGGACAACAGGGTGGAAAACTCTGGGAATGGAGTTTGGTGGAACTAAGTGGAATATATGAGAAGTAAGAAGAAGTAAACAGAGCGCCCGATTGAGCGCCACGAAATAAAAGGTTAAATAAAATAAATGCTTGAATTAGGAGATACATATGGTAAAATATATAAAAACATATAATGAATTATAAAAGTATATAAACCTATATGAGTTGGAGGAAAGCATGGGTCGAACAAAAGATTTAGAGATTGTTAATTTAAATAATGTCTTTGTATTAACGGGATTTCCTGAATATACCTATGTTATTAGAAATAATATAGATCATAATGTTAAATCTTGTATAGGTGACAGAGGAACACATATATTTTTATTTGGATCTTCAAAAAATGGAAAAACTAGTTTGTGGAAGAAGTATATTAATAGTGAAGAAAACATTGAGATAAAAATAACAAAAGATACAACACTTGATAGTTTTATAAATATAATAGTAGATAAGTTACAAGTATATACATTAGTAGAGAAAATGGAAAAAAAGGTTACGTCAGAAGAGATTAAGGGGTCTATTGAAGGTAATGCAATAATTATAAAAAGCAATGTCGATGGTACTATGGGAAGTGAAAATGAAACCTCTAATATTTACCAGAAAATGGGTAAGCAAGAGATAGATGTTAATAAACTAATTGAATGTTTAAAGCCGGCAAATAAAATAATTATTATAGAGGACTTTCATATTGCAAGCGACAATTTTATAAAGTCATTTTCTCATATTTTGAAAGCTTTAGCAGATGAAAAGCTTCAAATGGTTATTGTAGGAATCGATAATAAAGTTCCTTTAGTAATTAATGAAAGGGAGGATATCAAAGCTAGAATCAAGGTTTTTAATATATCTAATTTTGAAGATGAAAATATAAGAGATATTATTGAATTGGGATGCAATAAATTAAATATATCATTTTCAGATAAGATGATAAATATGATTGTTAAGGAATCCGAGCATAAAGCCTATATAGCCCAGGCAATCTGCAAAAATATATGTATTATTAAAAATATAGAAAGAACACTGGCAATAAAACAATTTTTTGATGAATTGAATACAGTAGAAAAGGCATGTAAATTATTAGCACATTCAGAAGATGAAGTATACAAAAACGTAATTCATAGTATAGCATCCAATGGAACAGCAAGTAATAAAAATGATACATATATCTGGACGCTAAAAGTACTGGAAAAATATAAAATATCAGATAGGGGCATTACGAATCGTGAGTTTTATGCACATATTAGAAATCTTGGTAATAGTGTTATGAAACAAGGATCAATAAATGCTTGTATACCTAAGCTACCGAGTATTCTAAATAAAGCAGATACGAATATTCAAGTATTTTCATATAGAGATAAAAGATTATTTATAACGGATGACTTTTTTCAGTTTTATCTTAGGTGGTCTGATGAAATGAAAAATTATTGTGACTTTTGAGTTGTAATGTAATGATAGATTTTATAAAGATATATTATAATTTTATATAGTAATAAGTAAATAAGCCAATGCCTCAATAAAAGGTATTGGCTCTTTTTATGTGCAAAGGAGGATGATTAAATGGATTACAAAGAGTTTTTAGAAAAGTTGCAGAGTAATCTTTATACCATGCTTGCAGGTGAGTATGAGGTGAAAGTGAGTCCAGTGATTAGCAATAATAATCAGAAGAATGATGCAATAGTCATAGGTAATGGAATATCGAGGCTTATTTCAAGTAGTTACTTAAAGCAGTATTATGAAAGCCTTTCTCTGGGAATGACCTTAACGGATATTGCAAATCAGATAATTAATCAATCGCTAACAAAGAATGATAAAGAGGTGTTATCTGAAATAACAGATATACAATCTGTCTCAAATAAGATTGTATACCGATTAATCAATTGGAGCATGAACAAAAATTGGTTGGAAGAGGTTCCCCACAGGATTATTGAAGGCGACCTGGCAAAGGTATATTATGTAAATCTTAATACAGATAATTTGAGTGTATCCTCTATCATGATTACAAATAAGCTTTTGAGCCATTGGGGGATGGACAAAGAGAAGCTTGATGCTTTGGCAGATGGTAATACACCCATACTTTTTCCTGTGATTATTAAAGATATGAATCAGTTAGTATATGATATCATATCAAGTCAGCATTCAGAAACAGAAACCAAGTACGATAATTTGGGTTTTGATCAGTTTATGAACAATTATAACGAAACCATAGACTCGGAGAAAAAAGCAAAGATGTATGTATTAAGTAATACCAGAGGAATTAATGGTGCAGGAGCCATTCTTTACCCAAATGTTCTTCAGAATTTTGCATTGGAACATGAATCTGATTTTTATATTCTGCCAAGTTCTACTCATGAAGTAATCCTAATTCTAACGAATAGTAATCTATCGGCGCAAAATCTAAGAGATATGGTTAGAGAAGTGAACCTAACACAAGTGGCAGAGGACGAAGTCCTTTCAAATGAAATATATTATTATGATTTGTCCAGGAATACATTCCGTATAGTGAAACCAGATTAGGGGGAAGAATTATGTCTGAAGAATTTGAATATCTTTCTAATCATTCATCTATTAAAAAGTTCTCTGATATTCGGTTACAAGTAAGATCAGATTCACCAAGAAAGAGAATCCAACTCGTAGAAACAAAGCTAGTACGCAAAACATCAATACTGTATGAGCGACGTACCATACAGACTCCTAATGATGCAGTCAGCCTTTTACGAAAGGTATATGAAGAATTTGACAGGGAATACTTATTTGCATTGTATTTGACAGCAAGGAGAGAACCTATTGCGATTGAACTAATTAGTATTGGAACATTAGAATGTACAATACTATCACCCAAAGATGTTATTAAGACAGCCCTATTATGTTGTGCTTATGGATTTATTATCTGCCATAATCATCCTTCGGGAGGCGAAATAGTATTAAGTACAGAGGATATCAATGCAACTAAGCGTATCAATGAAGCGAGCAAAATAATGGGGTTAATAATGTTAGACCATCTTATTATAACTGACATCAGCTATATTTCACTAAAGGAGAGAGGGGTATTTTAATTATAATGATTATATACAATCCTCATAAATTCCTAAGTGAATTTTAAAATGGAAATGAATAAAATCTTCTTTGCCTGTAATAAAGGTGTTAAGAAAGAGGATTATCTGAGCCTCTTGTATATAAATATATTATTTATTGCATTACTCGATTTTTAGCCCTATACTCCGAAAATACTTATTAAACACCGCCGAAGGCTAAGGCATATAAAACTTCGTTACGCCCCTTCGGTACTCTAAGTAACGGATTTACAAATGTATTAACCTTCGGCGGTATGCCAAAAACTATTTATCTGAAACCATCTCTCTTTTTGTTTTTCCATTCTTCATCTTTGTTTGCTTATACCAATCACCATTTTCATTTTCAACTTTTGCATAAGGCCGACCCAGTTTGTCCTTATCTACTTTCATATTTGGGACATTTGGTAGTGTACTCCCTTCACTAGGAACAAGACCATTTGAGTTTTTAGACATTGTCATACCTCCACTAATTAAATAGTCTACAGTTACAATTGCTTAACAAAATTTCAATTTATTTAATTATAGCAGATAAAAATTAAAAATAAAGCACTATATAATTATTCACATGATATACAGTTCTATATAGCATAATTTACTTTGTCTACAGTCTGAAACCCTCTTAATCAAAGAGGGTTTTCACTTTGCATGGTCATATTTTCAAATAAATAGTAGGAAGAAAAAATTCTGCTACCGTTTCAATCGCAAGAACTTGAATATACCGATTTTTAAGAAACTACTCAAATGTTGCGCTACAGAATCTTATTTGCAAGTATCTGAGCATTGTATATAATCATTTTAATTATATATAACTAAGTAATTGTTCTATGCCAAAAAGGTATTGAACTTTTTTGATTTATAGGGGGTGAAGAAGGATGCATCTTGGATGGTTTTTAGGTTCCGCAGCAGTAACATTAGTAATTTTATTGATACTGGAGTAATATCATGGCTATTTGGTGAAAAACAATTGAAAGGAGCGTAAAGGATGGACGGAATTGTAAAGGAATCAGTAATTCTTGAAACAACAGCAGTATTTAGCGAGGATCAGACAAAAAGATATGAATTGACAAAAGAGTTTAAACCCTTTAAGAATGGGAAATCAATTGCTGTAATAATGCTGAATGCGGCAACAAGAAAGGTTCAAGAGACAGATGCTACAGTAAATAATCTTGTGTCCAGGCTTAGTACAGGTGACTTGGTATACTCAAAAATAACTATATTGAATTTGTTTCCGGATATCATGCCAAAACTAATCCCATCAAAAACAGATAATGCAGATATCAATTTCAAGTATATCAAAGAAGTATTGGAAAGGGGTTATGATAATATCCTGGTTGGGTATGGTAATAGCTTTATCGGAAATAAAGTGGTAGAGAATGCAAAATATCTCTTAAATGATTTGCTGAAGGATTACGAAAAGATATTGGTTGAAATTAATGATGAGGCAAATTCCCATGACTGCTCACCCATGCACCCACTTTTTGCAGCAATGAGGATCAAGAAATGGGTACTGAAACCCTACCGAATTCCTCAGGTGGAGCAACCGTCTGGTTTTGGTGGAGCAGGAGCTTCGCTTATTCCATCCCAGAAGGGCTTGAAGGATGAGGGCATGATGGAAAGGAATGGAAGTAAGAAAAAAGCCGTTTGATTGCGTGTCTTGCGAATTCTAAGAAGTATGATTTCTTAGAGATGAGTATTTTGAAAGGAGCTTTAATGATTAAGATATGGAATAAAAGTCAGGTTAATCTGTTAAAGCAGATTAACCCTTTTTTAGGTAAACATGAATTGCCTGCCAAGGTTATGGAGTCAATATCAGATACTATCAACATTTTAGCTAAACATTATGGGGACAACAGACATCCAGATAGCGACCTTGGTGGATATCTTTGTATCCAACCAGTTGGACTTGTCAATGAAAGCATGGAATATGCGGAACTATTGTCACGATATGGAGTATCATCAGATATGGCAGAGTTTACCGAGCCTATTGAAAGGGATAAAGACATAAAAAGTAACGATAAATACCAGTGGTATAATCAAGTGTTTATTTTATCAAGTGACTACACGCTCACCCTTATTTATAAAGACCGTTTAAATTAACCAGCACCATATAAGGAGGGACTATGAAATATATACCAGACTGGATGTTAAAATCGTTTATAGACAAGTGGAATGACAGAAAGGTAAGGAGATCAATGAATAAGCTACTAAGAATCTTCGCTACTCAGTACAATGATTGATTAAAACTCTATTATGAGGAGGTTAAGCTATGCTTCTAGGCTTATTTGCAACTGTGGTATCAAATGTTATTGTTGAATCAATCGTAGGAGGGGTAACTCTTGCTACAACACTATACTGCTGTAGCAAGACAGGTAAAAAATCCAATGGAATGACCCGTACGAAAAAAGCAAGTAAATAGCATTGAACCCCGTTTTCCCGTCCGAGTTTCGGGTTTTTGAAGAATGCATTCCAAAGAACTTTCAAAAAGCCGCTGATTGGGCGGGAAAACGGGGTTTAGATGGATTAATTACTGTTCGCAGTTACCGCAGTCTTCATCGTCTTCTTCACCATCAACATAAATGTCTATAGGCATGTTAAAGTTCCTCCTTTGTAAGTGATAGGTGTAGGATAACATAATTAAAACCAAATATCATTTTTCTTAAATAAATGAGCCAAAATACAGGATGTTATTTATATGTATATAATGAATCGATCTCTATAGTATCCGGGATAACACCATATAAAAAATTAAAAATGTTATCCAGATCATGCTTTTTACAATATAGTTGGATGCAAGCTAAATTAATGGAAATATAGGAAATATTATGTAAAAGCATATTATAAAAAAATTCAGATAGGATATTTTCATTTTTATGTGAATTTAAAATAATTGTAATTTGAATATTATCAAAATCAGTGTGAATGGAGTTGCTCATTTCGTATAGCAATTCGTTATAATACTGCTCGAAGTTTGAATTATTTGGTTTTTCAGTTATTTCAATACTATGTGTATTCGTTTCTGAATTAAATTTGCGGTCATGAACAGTTGTAATAAAAGGATA
Organism: Bacillota bacterium; assembly: GCA_023409535.1. Classification (GTDB taxonomy): domain Bacteria; phylum Bacillota; class Clostridia; order Lachnospirales; family Lachnospiraceae; genus Mobilitalea. Next base: position 340,341 of record JAEYGZ010000038.1, on the reverse strand, counting down.
AAAAATGTAAGTTTCATTTTTATAATCTACACTAATTTCCTTTAGCTGATCTTTAAAAATATTGCTTATAACCTTGGTATATTCTGATTTTATATTTTTTATGAAAAACTTACTGTCCTTATATTCATATCCTACTGCCAAACAATGCTTTTTAAGTGTTTCATTAGTAGGAATTCTTATACTATCTTCACCTATGCCATTCTCAATAAGTCTTGATCGGAGCATAGCTTTTAACGTAGTTATAGTAATATCTGAGTCAGCGTCTAATATCTCCTTAATAAAATTCTTTCTTGTAGAAATTTCTTCATTGCTAGATCTTCCATTAACACCATTTTTTTTTATCATAATCAACCTCCTTAAAATTTTACGAATTTTTTTTTTAAAAAGTACTTGACATGCTTTTTGGATATTAACATCAATTTATTGGTTTTGATTTCATTTTGGCGACTATCGACTTCTCAAAACAAAAACGATATAGAACTAATAGTAATGATATATCAACAATATACAACAAATAGTTCTTTAAAGCAATATGTTATTCTATGTTTGGGGAATGGGGTATTATATTTCGCATAGATGAAATAAAAATTCCGCCCACTATTTTAAAGGAGGTCATTACATATGACGGTAAAAAATAAGAGAGCAGTTCAAGTTGTAGAAAACGACGATTGTTGGGAGGAGGAAGAGGATATGCTGGAGACAGATATCGCAGAGGAAGAAGATTTATTTGATGACGAATCTGATATATCAGACGAAAGAGATACTGCGGATACTGTGGATGCTCAGTCAACAGGGGCATTTCCTAAAGAAGTTGAAGATTATCTGGAAGAAGTTAAGAATACACCACTTAAGAAACTCTTTGATGAGGGAAAAATTATACTTGCAACTAGCCAGAGTAGTGAAAAACCCTTCGGAGAAGCAGGGGTCGCAACTTTGGTTGACGGCGGAAAATTTGGTCAAAGATGGTGCTTTGGGGAAGAAGTCTTTCAGAAGTTGGGACTAGTTGACACAGTGCATATAGGGTTTACCCCGGATAAATTACTTATGGGTAAGAATATCCCCGGACAAACAAAGGTGTTTAAGCTTAAGAAGCAAGGTGCAAAGCATATTGTTTATTCTGCAGCTTTAGTCAAGGAGATTACCAAGCAGCTGGGTTTAAACTTCGAAGGAAGAACATCAATAACCTTTTACAAGATAGAATACGATTATTCCTTTGATGAACCAATTGCAATGATTAGTAAATAAAAAATTGATATTGGGTAGGATGCTAGTCATCCTACCCAAGAAAGGAATTTATATGAGGAGAAATGTAAAGGCATATGATGCTGAACCAGGTTCGGTATTAAAATCGGATCATCCCAATGTTGAAAATCGAAATGGTTATTATGGATATCAAAATTACGATAGAAAAGGAAATTGCATAGGATTCACCGAATTGGGTTCCGAAATGATTCTTGAGAGGATAGAGATAGACATTGATACCTTTGTAAATATTCTGCAGCTAAGCTTCAATACTGGTGCTGGACTAAATATTCAAGTTGATCTTAACAGAGGTGACTTGACTGAAACAGGCATATTAAAACTGGCAGAACATGGATGCCAAGTCAGTAAAGACTCAGCACCGGTACTTATTAAGGTGATAGAGAATCAAGAATCTCCAGATATAGTTGATTTTTGCTATGAAAATATAGGATGGGGATACTTCCAAAAGAACCTTATTTTTAAAGGGTATAAATGTATTGGGTTTGAAGCTAAATATAAAGGTCAATTAGCTATCAAACCAACAGGGAAGTTTAGTGTATGGAAAGCGATGGTAGAAAAAAGTGTTTTAGGGAATGAAAGATTAGAAGCAGCTTTATCGTTTGGATTCTCGGCTGTATTATTGGACTTTCTCAAGCGAAAGCGAGATGTTGAGAATATCATCATATCGATGTGCGGTGAAAGTACTACGGGAAAAAGCACAAGTGGTTTTTTAGCACTGTCTACGGGTTGTTATCCCGATTTTGACAAGGACTCGCTTGCTTTAACCTTTCTGTCTACAGAAAATGCATTGATTAATTCGTTGTCTGAAAATAGCGGTTATCCTGTGCTGATTGATGAAGCAAGCCTGAGCAAGTCGAAAAACTTTACATCGCTTATCTACACAGTTAGTCAAGGTAAGGAGAAAGCACGTTTAAACAAGGATTGTACGAGAAAGGAGCCAGGTTATTTTTCAACAACAGCTATTATAACTACAGAAACATCCATTTTAAATGGTGCAGAACAAAATACGGGTCTTTATTTAAGATGTTTAGAATTTTATGGCGTGGTATGGACTAATGATGCTGAATCAGCGGAAGAGATAAAGAGCGTCATTCATAATAATTACGGACATGCAATACCGAAGATTGCACAATACCTTCTTGATAAAATCAACGATGGCTCAGAAGATCAGATTTTCGAAAGGTATGATTACTGGAGAAGTAGATTCGTTACCAAGGCAAAAGAGGAAGACAATATGAATGGCTTTATTGACCGCTTTGCAAAGAAGCTCGCTGTAATCATGACAGGGGTCGAGGTAGCAAGAGAGGCATTAGGAATTGATTTTAACCTGGAAGAAATTTTTGCATTTGTTGATACACATAACCAGGTCAAAGATATAAAGAAGATGGATATAGGTAACAGGGCTTATGATTTTTTATTGCAATCAGTCTTTGCTAATAGTAGTAAATTCAGAAAGCCAGCCAAAAACCCCAAAGATCTTCCTGTCTTTGTACCAACAGAGTTTTGGGGCGTTATAGAGGAAATTGATCCAATAGCCATCAAAATGGGAGGATTTGCTTCAAAGCAGATAAAAATAATGCAGAAATACTTTGATAAAATCATTTACGAGGGCGGCTTTAATGACCCTAAGATAGTATCAGGTAAATTAAAGGAGAGTGGTTTATTAGCATGTGAAAGTGACAGACGTATTAGCGATTTTGATATAACAGGTAATGGAGATTACGTAAAAGGCTACATAATCAGAGTTTTAGATGTTTCTGAAAAGAAAGATGAAGAAAGTAAGAAAACTGTTACGAAAAAAAAAGTATAAAAAGACATTCAATCCAAAGGAGTTAGTGATGATGGAAGATTATAAAAAAATATTTGAAGAAACTGAAGCTGAGATGGATAAGTGTGTTTATATTTATTATGAAAAATTTAATTCAGAACTACAAACTTACCTTTCAGAAGTAAGGTATTACAGTGAAGCATTGAATAATAAGAAGATTGTTAAATCCTACAGGGATAGATGGAATAGCAATTGTAAGCTTACTGAAATGCTGGATTTTATAACAGATAACTTATATTTTGACTGTACTATAGTCCTATGGTCAGTCTTTGATCTTAGTAAAGCTGATTTTCATATGCTCTACTCCGATTTGAAAGTTATAAGTATCCTTGAAAGTGACCAAGAAGTAGAAAGCTACTATAAGATGATTAATAATTACTTTATCAAAGAGAAGAAAGTTATATTCAATCATAATTGATGTAGAATAAAAGCCACAACTGCCTTTTATTTGGGCGGTTGTGGATAAGGGGGAGGACAAACAATGCAGGATTTAAATCAATTAGATGATTTGCTGACGGTGCAAGAAGTTGCATCATATATTAAACGTAGCTATAAAACGACACTAAAGCTAATAAAGCTAGGTAAACTACCTGTAACTGATGATGGCGCAAGAGGGTACAGGATTAGTAAATATGAACTATTCCGTTACTTGGGCTATGTTTTTGAAAACTGAAAATAATAATTTTATAGACGTATATTATATACGTGAATAAACAACATAAGGAGGAGAACCCAATGATTAACAGAAGAAAGATACTGCCAGGGCATGTGGAGGCCAGAAAAAACAGTAAGGGTGAAATAACTCACTATAGAGCTGTTGTTATCCTTGGTAAAGATGAAAACGGCAAGCAGATTAAGCCATATAAAAAAGCAGATACCAGAGAAGATGCAGAGGCTTTATTAATTCAGATGAAAGCTGATTATTTGAACAACGAATTCATCGTTCCAAGTGAAATGAAGGTATCTGATTACCTTGAAGAATGGTATGCATCCTATGTAATTAATCAGAGAAGCGATAGCACGATACTGGATTATAGAGACATCATGGATCGCTACCTAATTCCATTTTGGGGACAGAAAAAGCTTCAGGCATTAAATACGCTTGATATTCAGAAGGTAATGAATGCATGGGGTGTAAAATCTCCGCTCAGTGAGAAATCTATGGCGGAGGAAACATTAAAACACATTAAGAGAGTTTTTAATACTGCTCTTAATAAAGCGGTGCAAATTGAATACCTTAAGAAGAATCCGCTGAAAGGAGTGACAATAAAATCCTCGAAAGGTAAGAAAGAAATTGATGTGTTATCGGAAGAAGAAATTATCCGCCTTTTCAATGCAGTAAGGGGTACGGATATGGAGATTGTCATTGCATTCTTATTTGACACGTTGGCAAGGCGGTCTGAGCTTCTGGGAGCAAGGTGGAGTGATGTGAATTTGGAAACAGGTGAATTCACCATTCGTAATACTTACATACGGACATTGGAAGGGTCTAAGTTTAAGGATGGCACTAAATCGGATAGTAGTAGGAGAAATATGATATTAACATCATACACATTAAACTTACTACAGAAAGAAAAGCTTCAGCAGAAGCTTAATAAGATGAAGTTGGGCAGTGAGTATCAAGATAATGATTTGATTATCTGTAAACCTGATGGAAGTCCATATGAAACATCTTCCATGACCCAGAAATGGCGACGTACATTAAAAAAGCATGGTATAAGACATATTAAATTGCACGGTACTCGGCATTCCGCTATTTCTAGAATGGTTGCATTGGGACTAAATCCAAAGGATATCCAGATTCGTGCGGGTCATAAAACAATTGAGCTTACGCTAAACCTATATACCCATGTTAATAAAGATCAGAAAATAAAAACAGCCCAAATTATCAATGATGAGCTGTTTGGAAGGGTGGTAAACAACTAAAAGGGAATATTACTTGTATTTATAGGCAGTAAAAGTCTCCTTTTACTGCCTATTATGCTGCCAGCATACGACTTATGACATCTATTATGGTAATGTTGAAATGTATGGAATATCAGCTTAAGGTTAATCAGGTTAGTATGAAAAGCAAGCTAAAGCTTATGGAAAATCAGTAATTCATTAGCATTTATATCAAGGGCATCTGCAATATCAAGTAATTTGTCAAGGGAGATAGATGTAATCATATTTGGAGCCTCAATATTGCTCAAATGAGTTCTACTAACTCCAATGGCTTCCGCAAGTTGTAGTTGTGACATTCCTTTCAACTTACGAAAATATGCTATGTTTAGTCCGATTTGAATATGCTGTTGTTTCCTTTTACTGTTCATATCTACATCCACCCCTTTATTAGAATATTCTAACGATGAATGCTGTTGGAATAAACAATGTGTAACAATGCATATGCAAACTATATAATTGCATAAGCAAGTTTGATATGATATATTAATGATAAATGCGTTAGTTGGTAAATTGCTATTACGATTTTAGTGTAGAGAAAAGAAAGGAGCTTTTATGGATTTCAAGAATTTATTAAAGAAGGCTGGAGAAGTTACTAACAAAGCTGTAGAAATATCAGGAGTTGCTTTAAATAGTGCCATGAAAAACATTGAGGAACGGGTGCAAGATAAGGTTGAAACAAAGAAAAGCGTTGAAGATTTTAATAATAGTGTATCTGTAGTAATTAGGGATTATATAAATGGCTTGAATGATGAAATATATCAAAGACTTATAGGGTACATAATAAGTGATCTAAAGCCTATTGAATTGGATATATTATTTAATAGTAAGTTTATGTATGAAAATGATAAAGATAGTTTCATTAGGCAGATCGTGAATAATGAAGAAGAAAGCAAAGAAGTATGCTTTATTAATGAAAATGTAATCGAACCTATTATAAGCTTGGTTTTTAACATAGAGAATGCGGATAAGGTTTTAAGTGAAAGTTATAAATGGATAAGTGTATATGTATTAATAGACGAAAGTGTCTTTGAAAAAAATTATGTGAAAGTCCAGGCTCAATACGGTAAAATAAAAACGATTGATGAAGCAATTAATAAAATTGGAATTGAAACAATGCATGATAAGAGAGTTAGGTTTTATCTTGCTAAGTGTATGTATGGTTCGAGTTGGAGAAGCATGATAAATGAATTAAATACAAAAATTGATAATGAGATTATAAAGAAGAAGTTTTATAGCAAACTGAAAGACCTAAAGGTTTCTACAAATTTCCCTGTAACAAGGATTGAACAAAAGAAGAAAATTCCCACCTTAATATGGAGAGAGAATGACACCCTTAAATTTGTATTAAATTATAATAAAAAGATTACGGATGAGGTTATCAATAATCTAAAAGTAGTATCATTGAAGGTAAAGGAAATTGAGAAATTTTCCTTAGTTAGTTATGATAGCCTATCTGCAGGAAAAGTAGCGGTTGCAGCTGCTACTGGGGTTGCAGGTGTTGCGGTCTCGTTTATTCCTGTCCTTGGAACAGCGTTTGCAATAGCTAACATGTTTGATGATGATGAAATGGATTTACACAAAACAACAACTGTTACTGTACTAGAGTTAAAAAACAAGGAGGACAAATTTGTTTTCCTAGATAAGGATTATCATACATTAAATAAATTAATCCCTGAAAAAGAAAAAAGTATTGCTAAAGAAATAACAAAAAGACAGTTAATTGATAAAAATTCTAATAATTCACAAATGAACGTCTATGCTGAAGCGGAACAGATTAAGAAACTAGCTTCTTTAAGAGATGAGGGGATATTAACGGAAGAAGAGTTTCAGCAAAAAAAGAAATTGATTCTTGGATTATAAAATTAGTAGTTTATAGTTATTAATATCAGGGTGTCAAGGAACCTTAAGCTTGATTTTTAAATACTTATTAATAATGATTAATGCAAGATAATATTTAACTTAAATCAATCCTTACCGTGCTTTTCCCTCTAAGTACTGGCTGTATCAGAGATAAACATTATATATGGGAATGAAACACCCAAATGAACGCCATGAGCCTTCTGTAGAGCCTCAGAAACCTCACCTTGGTAAGCCGAACCTGCCAAGGCTGGGGATTTCATTTCGTATGGGTCTAAGTCCTCTTAATCAGGGTGTCCAGGGTTCGAGCCCCTGGAGGCGCACTTACAAAGTCTTAATTTGCAGACATGGGAGCTGTGGGTTAGGGCTTTTTTCTTCGTAGCAAAATTGTTATAATTGATTTACAGTTGCATTAGGAAGCTAAGTTATGATGAATTTATCGTTAAGGAGATTAGTGTGAATTATAAAATACTTTTATTTGATTTAGACGATACGTTATTGGATTTTGGTGCAAATGAAGCCGATTCCCTGAACAAATTATTTCAGCGGCACGGATATCATTTCTCGGAGGAAGTATCCCGGATATATCATTCTGTTAATAAGCAGCTGTGGGCCGATTATGAAAACGGTAATCGTAAATTAGAGAATGTGCTGAATACACGATTTTCAGAAACCATGCTAAGACTGGGAGTGGATGTGGATGGTGCAGCGTGGGAGGGGATCTACAGAGAGCTTCTGGGGAATGGATGTCAGCTCATGGAAGGAGCCCTGGAGGTTTGCCGGAGTTTATCAAAAGCCCACAGACTGTTTATCATTACGAACGGTGTAACCAAGACCCAGATAAAGCGGTTGAAGGAATCAGGCTTATTTGAATTTTTCGAAGATGTCTTTACTTCACAAAGCATTGGATTTCAAAAGCCGTCAAAGGAATTTTTTGATTACGTAATAAGCCATGTTAATGATTTTGATAAAGAGGAGGCACTGATTATCGGGGATACATTAAATTCCGATATCAAAGGCGGCCTTCAGTCAGGTATTGATACCTGTTGGATGAACAGAAAGGCGCAGCCTTATTCCGGGGAAATACAAAGTACTTATACCATCACAAAGCTTACGCAGTTATATGATATCTTTATGCCTGCCGGATAAGTAACCGGCTTAATAATGTAACAAAAACACTATGGGAATGAACCGACCTCCAATCGTTAGATTCTAGGTCTAACTTTTAGGGGTCACCTCAGAATAATTGTTCTCATAGTGTTTTTATATTCCAATATTATATTTGTCAGAGAAAAGGAAGGAAGGTGGTATATAACCAAAATCATATAAGCTTAAGCTTCATCACTATTGGCATTATCATTATTATTCCTATTTCGCAGATCCTTTTGTGTCAGGTAGGTGGTCAGGGTATCACCCAACTGTGTAAAGCCCACCGCCAGCAGGTTGATTTCATCCTCTGAGAAGCATTTTGTAATTGCACAGGCTACTGTGGTAATAAAAAAGATAAGTTCACAATCATCCATAGGCGACTCCTCTTATCAGGCTATCCCGATCATTTTGCGTATATATAAACGCATGATGAATATATTTAAGTATATAATCATTCAGGATGGCTTATGTTATGCAAATAGATGATTTTTCGGGAATACAGGCATACAGCACCAATGAAACTTATACGGAACGATATCTTAATCCGGCCGATATTAATGTCGAAGCGGGATATCGCGTTGAGGTCTTTACCTATGGCTTGAATGCCCCCGTAAATATGATATTTACCGAGGAAGGCGCTTTAATTGTGGCTGAATCGGGCGAGTATTCCGGTAATCCAAGAATATTGAGATATTCAAACGGATCCTTTGAAGTCATGGCAGAAGGTTTTACTTCCCAGGTAACTGGTGTAAATTACTTAAACGGAGTTCTTTATGTATCTCAAAGAGGCCGTATCACAAGAGTTGCCAGAGATGGAAGCAGCGCGGATATTATAACCTTATTGCCAAGCAATGGGGATAATTATAACGGTAAAGTTGTCTTTAGTCCAAACCGGAGAAAGCTGTTATTTGGACAGGGGACGGTGACAAATTCAGCCGTGGTGGGAAATGATAATCTTTGGCTTCCGACACACCCGATGCTCTGCGATTTTACGGGAGGATACATCATTCTGAACGGACAGAATTTTGAATCAAGGGATATCTATAATCAATTTGCTCCCGGAGAGAGGGTATTAACAGGTGCTTTCTCACCCTTTGGCAATGCAAATGCACCAAATGAGATCAGAAAGGCTTTTGTAAAGGCCTCCGGAAGCATCTTGATGGCTAATCTGGATGGAACGATGCTGGAGCAGTATGCCTGGGGCTTTCGTAATCCGCTTTATATTGACTTTAATGAAGGCGGCCAGCTTTATACAGCCAATATGAGCTATGATAACAGGGGAAGCAGGCCGATTGCAAATGCACCGGATGAGTTTTTTACCGTTACGCCCGGACTATGGTATGGCTGGCCGGATTATGCCGGCGGGGATCCTGTGGATCAATCGAGGTTTGCGCCGGAAGGCGGAGTTACACCGGAGCTGTTGATTAAAAATATACCGAATACTCCACCTGTTCCGTTGGCAACCTTCCCTTCCAATGCCAATATTATGGGGTTTGCCTTTGATTATGTTAATTTTGGTACCTATGGGGATGTATATATTGCGGAATATGGAAGCATGGGTCTGCAAATCGCTCATGAAAATCTCTCCTTTGCCGGAACGGGGCACAGAGTATCCAGGATTGATATGAGAACAAGAACAGTGAGTACCTTTGCGATTAATCAGACCGGCTTTCCTTCGTATATCTCGCAGGAGGGAGGACTCGGCAGACCGATCGACGTAGCCTTTGGGCCGGATAATTCGATGTATGTGCTGGACGCAGGAATAGAAAACCGGGATTCGCCCGGAAGGCTAATTCCAAATTCCGGAGTTATCTGGAGAATATCCAGAGAGACCGCAAGTTAATTACAGCCTACAAATCAAGAGGGGGTATTGCAGAGATGACATTCTGCACGCTCCCTCTTTTTATTCGTTAACTTTTTATAGTATAGGCAGCAAAATTTCGTCAATCCTATTGGATAAAGTTCATGGCAGTTAATATTCCGAAGGAAGAAGGCGGTAAAAATTCTGTTACAACAGAAACGTAATTATTTTAAAGGCTGGTATTTTAAGAATCAATCAGACAATGAAATTATTTCTTTCATCCCCGCATATCATACGGATGAAGCGGGCAATCCCTCGGCTTCACTTCAAATTATCACCTCGAAGGAAGCCTGTCAGATATTTTATCCAAGGGATCAGTTTATACAGGCAAGACACGGACTTGCGGTTGGGATCGGTGAGAATAGATTTTCAGAGCAGGGAATTCGAATCAATATTCAAACGGAAAAGATAGAGGCATTCGGAAAACTGAAATTTACGTCTTTTACACCATTAAGATATGATATCATGGGACCCTTCCGGTATGTTCCGTTTATGCAATGCAGACATAGTGTCTACAGCCTGGCACACAGGATAGACGGGAAGCTGATATTTAACGGGACAAGCTACTCCTTTCAGGGCGGCATGGGATATGTGGAAGGAGACAGGGGAAGCGGATTTCCCGGCAATTATCTCTGGACGCAGTGCAGCTTTTTGGGAAGCCGGCCAACCATGGTCATGGTATCTGTGGCAACAGTGCTGATTGGAGGCAGAATCTCCTTTCGAGGTTGTATCGGGGTGGTATATTTTGAAGGAAGAGAATATCGGTTTGCGACTTATCTGGGCGTTAAAATTCATAGGTTCACCGAAAATGAACTATGGCTGCGGCAGGGAAGCTACGAATTGAAGATCAGTATTCTCGAGAAATTTGAGAATTGCCTGTTGGCTCCGGTGAAGGGAAAGATGGTGCGCAAGGTATATGAAAGCGTTGACGCACGAATTCGGTATCGATTTACAACGGGCGGCAGAGTGATATTTGATTATACGGGAACCGGCTGTTTTGAAAGAGGATTATAATAATAACTTTTGCTTATACTAGAGATAAGAAAGGAGCGATACAGATGGATCGAAAGAAGAATAGAGACACTTCAGCCGCACAAAATAATAATGGACCCCAGGATAAGGCGGAGCAGGATACAAGCTACAATAACAGCTCTGAGATAACCAACCCGAATCCTTCCACAGCAACCCCGGCAGTACCTGTTGAAATGCCTGAAAGATAAGGCTTTATACTGTAAAAAGGGAGTTGTTTCTCCGCTGATTAAGCAATGAATGGAGAAACAGCTCCCTTTATTCTGTATAGAGAAACAGATTGGGAATTTATTGTACGGTTTTCTGCATCATCAGCTCCACATCAGATTCCTTTAACTTATAAAAGAAGAATATAATTACGAACATAAGGACATATCCAATGACAGGAATGATCGTAAACATCTTGAATAAACCGTTCAATGTCTCCGGAGTCTGGGTTACATTTGCCTGATAACCATAATAAGCAAGAAGGAAGCTGCTGGTCGCACCGGAGAGTGCACTGGTCATTTTCGCAGTAAAGGTCTGCACAGAGAAGGTAATCCCTTCCGTACGGCGGCCGGTTTGATAAGCTCCGTATTCGACGCAGTCTACGGTAAACATGCCTGTTAACTGAATTGGGATACAATAACCGATCCCTCTGAGTGCAGTTAAAGCAAGGACGGTGATTAAATTCTGATATCCTGCTATATAAGAAATGATACTGACCAGTACAAAGAATACGGTGCTGACTAAAAATAAGAATTTTTTGCCGAATTTTGAAACCAGTCGGGGCAGGAATAGGGGTACGAATAAGCTTGGGATCATTGCAACCAAGGTTATCACTGAAATGAGGCCTTCATTGCCAAGATTGTATTTTGCAAAATAGGTAAGGGAAGGCATCAGGGTATTGGTTAAACTGCATAAGATCAGAGCGCAGTTAAAGATTAATAAGTATTTGTTCTTCAGGATGGACGTAAATATGACCTTTAAGGAGGGACTTTCAGCGGATTGATCCTTTACACGTTCATAGGTTTTAAACTTAACAGGCAGCATGGTAAGCATACCAATCAGGCAAAGAACCAGAACACCGGGGGTCCAGCCCATTTTATGAATCACCGGGATGGTTGCGGCAGTAGCTGCCAAAGTTCCCAGAAAAGCCATAATTCTTCCCAGGGCTATAATCTTGACGCGGTCATTGCTGTCCTTAGTCATGACGGTTGACAAAGCGTAAATCGGAACATCGCTCATGGTATAAAGCATATCCCACAGAATATAGGTAAGGTAAGCATATATAATTTTCGTCTGCATGGAGCCATTAATTTGTATGAATACTAAAAAGGTTGAGATGGGCATTGTGAAGATACCGATATTCACCCAGGGCTTAAATTTACCGCCTTTTAACTTGGCTTTGTCCACGATGATACCCATAATCGGGTCGTTAACGGCATCCCATACACGGGCAATAAAGAAAAGAGTACCGACGGCGATGGTTGTGATACCAAGTGCATCCGTGTAATATATCATTAAATATGTGCCGATCAGCGTATAGAAGATATTTTGTCCAAAGAAATACCCCGAATAAGAGAAACGCTCTCCAAGAGTTGTAAGTTCTGAAATTGGCTTTTTCATTTAACCCTCCCTATAAAATATATACGCATATACATTTGTAATAAAAAATATACTTATGTCATTATAATATAAGATAATTCATAAACAATCAATATAATTTTATAATTTTTTATAAAATAAACACAGCTATTGACATAGAAAACAAAATTGGTGTATTCTATTTACAGACAAAATTATATGCGTATATAGTATTGGAGGAATTCATGAAGGTAACCATAGAAGATGTTGTGAAAAAATCAGGCTTATCTTATGTTACTGTCTCAAGAGTAATCAGTAATGCGCCGAATGTCCGGGAAAGCAACCGCAGAAGGGTCCAGGAGGTAATTGAAGAACTTGGGTACGTTCCAAGTGCGGCTGCAAGAACTCTTGCAACAGGAAAAACATTTGTCATTGCTATGTTTGTATCTGATCTCAGTGATGATTTCTTTGGAAGTGTTATTAAAGAAGTGAATGAACAGCTGTTGCAGAGAGGATTTTTACTGACCTTATCCATGTGTGACGGCAAGGAGGATACCTTTAATACGGCTTTTCTCGGCCAGCGCCGGGTAGACGGAGCCATTTTAATGGTTCCCAACAAAGAAAAATATTATATCGATATCTTAAAAACCAGGAAATTACCCTTTGTGGTGATTGATAACCAGACGATGAATGAGGATATCACTTCAATTATGACAGATAACGTAACCGGCGGGTATTTAGCTGCAAAGCATCTGATAGAGCTTGGACATACACAGATTGGATTGATTGGAGCGAAGGCTTATGCATTATCCACGATGGAGCGGCAGATCGGGGCATATAAGGCACTGACGGAAGCCTCCCTGCAACCTTTTGCCATGGAATACGGGCAATATGACCAGATGACCGGCTATCAGTCGATTATGAAATGGAACGCAGAAGGCAGTCTTCCTTCCGCAGTCTTTGCTTTTGATGATCATATCGCGCTGGGAGCAATCAATGCAGCGAAGGATCTTGGCTTAAAAGTACCCCGGGACTTATCGGTCTGCGGCTATGATGACAGCAGTCTGGCAAATAGCTATGAACCGCATATCACCTCGGTAAGACAACCGGCAGAGGAAATTGCGGAATGTGCGGTCGAACAGCTGATGGCACTGCTGGATCAACAGAAGGTGGGAGCCTACGCAATGAAATTTCCGCCTAAAATTATGATTAAAGATTCAACGATGAAGAAATTAGTTTAAGGAGATTACGAAATTTATTCATGTGTCAGACGGAGAAAAATTAACAGTTAACGATAAACCATGTTCAAAACTATAATGAAAAAGGAGATTCGCTATGTCAAAATTGAAACTAACAATCATCGGTGCGGGGAGCACCTACACACCGGAGTTGATCGAAGGGATTATACTGCGCTGTTCTTCCCTTCCGGTAACCGACTTGTATCTGATGGATATCGATCAAAGAAAGCTGGAGATCGTCGGAAACTTAAGCAAACGAATGGTGGAAAAAGCAGGACTTAAGATAAATACCGTACTTACAGAAAATCTTCAGGAAGCATTGGAGCAGGCAGACTTTGTTCTGGCGCAGATCAGGGTAGGAAAATTAGCGTGCAGAATACTTGATGAAAAAATACCGCTTAAATACGGGCTGATTGGCCAGGAGACCACCGGGATCGGCGGTTTCTTTAAAGCATTGCGTACCATTCCGGTAATCTACGATATCGCAAAACAGATGGAGCGGCTTTGTCCGGAGGCCTGGCTGATTAACTTCTCCAACCCTTCCGGCATCTTAGCGCAAATGCTGCAAAATCATACAAAAATTAAAAGCATAGGATTATGTAATTGCCCTATTAATATGATTTCCGGAGTGGAGAATGCTCTGGGCGTTAAGGAGCTGAAGATTGAATACGTAGGTATTAATCATCTTAGCTTTATCACAGGTATAAAAAAGGGAGAAGAAGACCTGTTTAAAGCAGCACTGTCCCGGGGAGTCCAGGGTCAGGGAATGAAAAATATCCCTCTGCAGGGCTTCAGCCCGGAACTGATCCAGACGATTGAAGCCATCCCCTCCTCTTATCTTGAATATTTTTATTTCAGAGAAGATAAATTAAAGCATCTTATGGAGGAAGAGAAATGCCGCGGTGAGGTCTGCCTGGAAATCGAAGAACAGCTGCTTGCCCAATACTCTGATTTATCCCTGGCTGAAAAGCCAAAGGAGCTTGAAAAACGGGGCGGAGCCCGTTATTCGGAGGCTGCTATTTCATTGGTAGATGCGATTTTTAACGATAAGCAGGAGATTCATGTTGTAAATATATTAAACCGGAATGCATTGGAATTTATGGCCCCGGATGATTCGGTAGAGATTTCAGCAATCGTAGGGAAGAATGGGGTAACGCCTGTTCCGATCCGTAATTTTAAAAACCGGCATGTCATTGATATGATGCAAACAGTAAAAGCCTATGAGCGCCATACGGTGCTGGCTGCACTTCACGGAGATGACAGCGAGGCGATGAAAGCATTATTAATTCATCCGCTGATGGGAGATTATCATAAGGCAAAGGCATGCTATGAAGAGATGAAGCAGGCACATAAGGCTTATCTTCCGCAGTTCAAATTTAATTAAAGGGGAATGCGAATGGAAACGAAATACCTGATAGGAGTGGACGGCGGAGGTACAAAGACGGATTATCTGCTCTTTACTGCAGAGGGAGAATGGGTTGATACCCTCCGGGTCGGCAGCAGAAGCCATGAAGTATTACCCGGCGGATTTGAGGAAGTTGAGAAAACCATGTTATCTGATTTGGAAGCATTACTGGCGAAGCATTCCGTTCAAAAATCCCAGGTAGCAGCAGCTTTTGGACTGGCGGGGATTGATACACCTTCACAGCTTACAAAAATAACAGAGATATTACAAAAAGCAGGCATAAAAAAATTCGCTGTGACCAATGATTCCGTTCTTGGAATTAAGGCAGGCTGTCCTTCAGGGATTGGAATCTGCTCAATCAACGGAACGGGAACGGTTGTATCCGGTATGAATGAAAAGGGAGAAATCCTTCAAATAGGCGGGATCGGTTATGCCACAGGGGACAGCGCAGGCGGAGGCTTCATAGCAAGCATGGCCGTCAGAGCTGTATATGATTATTATTTCAGATGCGGAGCCGGTACGGTATTGACAGAACGGATTATGAAATTATTTGAGATCAGTGATCCACATGAACTGCTGAATGCGATCAGTGAGAAATTCTACTATCAGAGGCAGCTTGATAAAGAGATATTAATGCTCTTATTTGCAGCAGCGAATGAAGGAGATAAAGTCGCAAAGGATATTGTCCGTGAAGTGGCAGACCAGCTGGCAAAGTCAGTTGCAGGCTGTATGTCGGCGCTGCATTTTAAAAATATTCCGGAGGTAATTCTTGCCGGGTCCGTCTGGATTAAATCAGGGTGTCCGCTATTGATAACACATTTTAAAGAATGTGTTAAAAAGTATTCCGGTAATCTGATAGAACCGATTATGCTGGAGGTAATACCGGCCACCGGAGCGATTATCTGGGCGCTGGAATTGGCTCAAAGCCATCCGGCAACACCGGAGCAGCGCTTCCTGATAACCAATCATGTGGCAATACATAACAAGTAGCATTTTAGATAAGACACAATGGTGCAGTTGAATACTGCATACATGATTATATAGGGGGATGCTTTATGAAACGTTATCTTATCATGAACACAGATGATTTTGGTCAATGTACATCCGTAAATGAAGCGATCTTTGAACTTTTGGATCACCATTTGATATCTTCGGCGACCATCATGCCGGTTGCACCCGGGTTTGAGGAAGCAGCCGACTGGTGCCTTCGCAATAAGATTGATAATGTCGGCTTGCACCTTACCTTTACCAGCGAATGGGCGAATATGAAATCAAGAAGCCTGACCCGCCTGGCCTCCCTGGAGGATGAAAAGGGCTTCTTATATGCAGGCTGCGCTGATTTTCTGGCGCGTGCAAAGACAGAGGATGTGAAGAAGGAGATTGAAGCGCAGTTTGAGAAATGTCTTGGTTACGGTCTAAAGCTATCCCACGTGGATAATCATATGGGCAGCCTGTATGGGCTGGAAGGCGAATGCTATCTTCCCACGGTATTTGAATACTGTTCCCGCTACGGTAAATTACCGTTCCGGTTTTTCCGCAATTATTTCAAGGAGGACGCCATATTAGGGCCGCTTGATTCTCCTGAGATATTGGCCTTCATAAAGAGGATTGCCGATCAGGCCGATGCACTGGGAATACTTACGCCGGACTATCTGCTGACACATCCGTATGCGCCGGAAGAGGGGGAAACCTATGAGAGCTTTAAGCAAATGATGATCCATAAAATGTATCATTTACCGGAGGGTATCTCTGAAACCTATATCCATCCTTCCCTTGAAACAGAAGAAATTAAATTCATTAATCCCACCTGGCAGAGGCGTGTGCATGAATATCAGCTGATGAAGGATGAGGATTACCGCTACGCGCTTAAGGACGCCGGGATTAAGATGATTACCTATCGGGATATTGCCGGAATCAGGGCAGGGGAGTTAAAGTAGATCTGCTTTTATAATTTTCGGCTATAAGAAAGGAGCTGTTTCCCCACAAATGAATTCGTGGGGGAAGCAGCTCTTTTCTTTCAGCGTATTAGTTAAGTTTAATATTATTATTTTGTGAATTTTTCCAGCTCGCTTTCTTTCCGGGGTGATGTACCATCCCCCAGATCAACAAATTTCGGATTTTTCGCAAGATCGATAGAATCGGTAGTTCTGGTAAAATGTTCATCATAAGACATAGAATTCATTTTCTTAATTGCTTTCTTTGAAGATTCAGATTTATTATCTTTCTTAAACATAATAACCACCTCCATAGTTATAATATAACACCAATTTTTTGCAGATTCAATAGGGTCCGCAAAGCATTTTATGATCAATATCAGTATATAATACTTCCTCCTTGAAATATAGTAAAAATAAGTTAAATTATTGTTAACAGTTAATAATAATCCCCTTTTGAAGGTGTTTTTCCGAGGCAAATCAAATCTTTGATGTTCTCTTTACATATCTTTTTGGATTTCATGTGATACTAAGAAAAGAGGAAAGAATATACCGGAGGACAATAAAATGAATGAAACGATATATAGATGCCCAATTTGCAATAATCAGAATATGACGCTTCGATATGAAGCCAGCTATGTGTATTCCTATGTTCTTGACCAGGATGCCCCGGGGCTTAAAAACTCGGAGGAATTTGCGTCTTACTTATATGACAGGAGAGAACAAAAGGAGAGTAAGACCTATATCGAATGTAATAAATGCGGTGCCCAATATCCCCATACCTTCCTCAATGGAATATTGGAGGCAGACAAAATAAGGTAGTATTTTCCTCCGTTTGATGTATAATATAAATGTGTATCCCGATGATCGGGACAAGTTTATATTTTATACTCAGAAGGAGGCTATTATGAAAAAGTGGATTACAGGAATCGGCGTCATCATCGGAGTAATTTTATTCCCAAAGACAGTTCAGGCGGATTCGCCTATCACGTCTACAGACTTTCACAGGGCTTATGCGGATGTCGCAATCGTCAGTGAAGCAGCGGAAAGCGGCGAGGTCAATCAAAAGATTGCGGATTTCCTTGCAGATGAATCAAATCCCATCGATATAAAAGCTGCGGTGATCAACGCTCTTTCCTGGGGACCGGAGAATAAGCACAACGCAGAACTTTATATTGATTACATATACGATACCACCTTTGAAGGCCTGGACCCGGATATTCTGAGCGGAGATCAGCTTTTTTGTATCGGTTACATGAGGACCTTGGATTATTATTTTGAGGCGAATCCTTCAGCGGATTATTTAAAAAGGGCAGAAGAAAAGCTTCCCGGCAGTTTTACGGCAGCGATCATCGCAGCGCTGGCAGATGCCATGAGCCATATGGATCAGAATCTGTGGGATTTAAGCATCCGGCCAATTTTAAACAACAGCGAGCTTACTATGGATATGAGACAGGAAGCAGTCACCATCATAACGGATTATATGAAGCTATATAATGAAGAATGGGCGAAATCCATCCTTCCCAGGACAGGGGAGGAAGATATGAGCATCGTCTGGGCAGGCGCCGCGCTTATAATGGGAGCAGGGCTGTTGCTTGCAGGAAAAAATAATGGGATCAGGCGAAAGATAAAATAAGGATAATATATTACAAAGGCCGGGAGGAATTCTGCATGAGTGTTAAGAAGATGGTAGTCGGACTGATGATAATTAACCTCCTGCAGTTTTTTCTGGGCTTAATTATATGGATTGTTCTTGGAAATACCCTCATGGATAATATCAGTATCTATGTATATCTGACGCTTGGATTAATGCTGTTCAGCACTTTTATAACAATATTGGGACTCTATTTTGCAAGCCGGTATAAGGAAGATAATTTCACAGACAGTCTTCGGGATTTGGAGGACTTGAATACCAGACTGAGAGCCCAAAGGCATGATTATCTCAATCATTTTCAGGTAATATACGGACTGATGGAGCTTGGTGAGTACGAGGAAGCAAAACGGTATATTGACCCGGTATTCAAAGATATCATGAAGATCAGCAAAGCCCTGAAGACGGCCCATCCGGTGGTCAATGCACTTTTGCAGGCCAAGGCTCAGGCGGCGGAGCAGAAAAAGATTGATTTGTTTCTTGAAATAAAATCCGATTTGAAAAACATGCCGTTGGAACCCTGGAACTTATGCAAGGTACTGGCAAATATTATTGATAATGGCATTACCGCGCTTTCGGAGTCCGAACAGACGGATAAAAAGCTATGTGTTGAAATCGGAGAAGAGAAGCAGTTCTATACCTTCCTGATCTATAACAACGGACCGGAGATATCAAAGAATCAACTGGAAAATATCTTTAAACAAGGCTATTCGACAAAAAAAGAGCAGGATCATGGGATGGGATTGTATATCGTGGCTCAGATTGTTAAGGAGGCAGGAGGTACGATCCAGGTGACTTCCAATAAGGAGAAGACCAGCTTTTATCTGGAATTGCCAAAGGCTGTATGAGCCTGACACAGTATTATAATTATTCTCATGATATTTCATAACCTTGGAATGACATTCTGGATAGAAAGATGCATAACTTGGAGAGTATGTATTCCCTTTATCGGAATCCGGAGTATAGTAATATCAAAAGTATACTTTATGCTCAGGTCTTATGAAAGGAGGATATTTGATATGGAAACAGCTCTTGTTATTGCGATCATACTCTTTATCGCCGGCTTCATTCTGGTCGGTATTGAAATGATAATACCGGGTATTTCCGTTCCTGGTGTGGCCGGAATCATCTGTCTTGTTGTTGCAATTTTTCTTGTCTCGGATTCCTTTGTGGAAGGAGCGGTTATTGCGCTGGTGATTCTTACATTACTTGGAATTATGTTTGCCATTATTCTTGGACTGCTGTCAAAGGCAAAGCTAAGGTCACCTTTGATATTAAAGGATGAGCAGAAAAAAGAAAAAGGCTTTATCAGTGCAAACGACCTGAAATATTTATTGGGCAAACAGGGAATAGCTATTACTGATTTAAGACCCTCCGGAACGGCTGATTTTGACGGAGTGGAATTTGACGTCATCTCGGAAGGTAAGTATATCTTAAAGGATACAAAGCTTGTGATCTATAAGGTTCAAGGCTCCAAACTGATTGTGAAGGCAATAAAGTAGCGAATAATAATTACATAGAAAGAAGGTATATTTATGGCACAAACAATTGGATTAGTAATATTAATTGGTATCATCTGTTTATTGATTGTTTTATTTTTTACTTTTGTACCGATTGGTTTATGGATCTCATCCCTGGCAGCAAACGTTAAGGTTAGCGTATTTAACCTGATCGGTATGAGATTAAGACGTGTTATTCCGTCAAGGATCGTTCTTCCGTTAATTAAAGCAACGAAAGCAGGTCTGGAGGTAAATGTAAACCAGCTTGAGGCACACTATCTGGCCGGCGGTAATGTAGATAGTGTTGTAAATGCACTGGTAGCTTCTGAAAGAGCCGGCATCGACCTGCAATTTGAAAAAGCGGCTGCCATTGATCTGGCCGGACGAGACGTGTTTGATGCGGTAAAAATGAGTGTTAATCCGAAGGTAATTGAAACCTCCAATGTATCCGCTGTTGCCAAGGATGGTATAGAATTGCTTGTAAAAGCAAGAGTAACCGTTAGGGCGAACCTGGAGCGACTGGTTGGCGGTGCGGGAGAAGCCACCGTTCTTGCAAGAATTGGTGAAGGTATTGTAACTACGGTAGGCTCGGCGCAATCTCACAAGGAAGTACTTGAGAATCCGGACGATATCTCAAAGCGTGTCTTAAGTAAGGGGCTTGATTCCGGTACTGCCTTTGAAATTCTATCCATTGATATCGCAGATATTGATGTGGGCAGAAATATCGGTGCGCAATTACAGACACTGCAGGCAGAGGCGGATAAGAAAATCGCCCAGGCAAAGGCCGAGGAGAGAAGAGCAATGGCGGTTGCAAAAGAACAGGAAATGCGTGCTTATGTTGTTGAAGCAGAGGCGGATGTTCCAAAAGCAATGGCATATGCTCTGAAAGAAGGTAAGCTGGGGGTTATGGATTATTATGATATGCAGAACGTCAAGGCGGATACCTTGATGCGGGAGAAGATCTCCGAGACAGCAAAGAAGCCTATTGTAGACGATAAAAAGGATATGAAATAGCGCTGAGTAAATGAGGTGAATGCCTATGAATAATATGCCGACGAAGATTGACTTTACATCAATAAAGAAAACAATCAAAGATGCTTTGATACCGCCTGATTCACAGATTAAGCCAAAGCCCCGGCCGGTGCAGGCCAGGACGGCAGCAGGTCAGAAGTCAGCGACCGATGCCGGTACAAATAAGGAGCCCGCTGTTGAAGTAGAAGTCTCGTTTCTGACTCCGGGGGGAGAGGATAAGCAGAACAATCCCTATGATTTTACGAAAAAAAATCTGCAGGAAGCTATTATATGGTCTGAGATCATAGGTGAGCCGGTATGTAAGCGAAGAAAGAGAAGGCAGTATGGCAGTTAAGGTTTTATTGGTGGAGGATGAAGATGGCATCCGCAGCCTGCTTCGTAAAATTATTGAGAGCAGACCGGGCTTTGAGGTGGTCGGTGAATGTGATAATCAAACGGATGCTATCGCTATGTATACGAAGACGAAGGCAGAGGTTGTATTTCTTGACATTGAGCTTAAGGATACAAACGGGCTGGAATGTGCGAAAGTGATCTCTGATCTGGATCCCAAGGCAAAGCTTATCTTCGCAACGGCTCATTCGCAGTACAGGTCGGAAGCATTTGAAGTATATGCCTTTGATTATCTGGTAAAGCCTTTTCCTGTAGACCGTGTCTATCAGACGCTGGATCGCATTAAGAACTTACAGGGACCGGAGGAGATGGAGCATCTGGATAAAATCATTAAGTATGAACGTGGTCTTGAGAAATTACTGGTAAAGGGAAAAGAAAGCATGAGCTTTGTGGATATCAGTGACATTATTCTCATTCAGAGAGAGAACAACAGTACAGTCATCTATACCGGAAAGGATTCCTTTACGACCTCAGCGAGTATCAGTGATATTGAAGCAAAGCTTGATTCGGAACAGTTCATGCGAAGCCACAAATCCTATTTAATCAATGTATCACAAATTAAGAAAATCGAGCCTTACGGCAGATGGACTTACATAGTGACCTTTAAGGATATCGATCGGGATGCATTGATGACCACGGAAAAGTTTGAGGAGATTAAAAAAAGATTTTTATAATGGGACTTAGCTCAGAGTTACAAGGTTAATCGGTGAAAAAATGTTATCCTGCATGGCTGCATAATATAGCCATGCAGGAATTTTTATGCTATAATTGGTCCAATATATGGAAAATAATACAAATGGAAGGGCGAAAAATATCGCAGCAGGATATACCAATGACAACAGTTTACTTAATCAGGCATGCTGAACCGGACTTTACAAATCATAATGATATGGAGCGGCCGTTATCGGATAAGGGACGGGAAAGCTGTAAGTACGTAGTCAAATACTTAAGAGATAAAGAGATTAATTATGTCTTTTCGAGTCCGTATCTGCGGGCTTATGACACCGTGAAGGATTTCGCGGAGATTAATCAGACGCCGATAAAAAGAACGCCTGAATTTCGTGAAAGGGCAATCGATACGGAGTGGATCGATGATTATTGGAGCTTTGTAGCAAAACAATGGCAGGATTTTGACCATAAGCTGAGCGGAGGGGAGAGCCTGAAGGAAGTACAAAGCCGTACTGTCTCTGCGCTGAAGCGATATGTGTCAGAGTATAGGGGTCAGAATATTGTAATCGGTTCTCATGGAACAGCCATCAGCACGATTTTAAATTACTTTGATAAGGAGTTTAATTTGAATCAGTTTAGAAGAATTGTAAACATCATGCCCTTTGCTGCCGTTATGATCTTTGAGGGAACTGAGTTTAAAGCCTTTGAGGTACTTGATATTCACGGACCGGAGGTTGTGAAAATTTATACTTCTAGGTAGTTTTACCGCCATAGGCTTCCTCCTCTGGAAGAAAAAAGTATTGACGAAAAGCCTTTTTAATAGTACACTTTATCCATTAAAAGCGTTGAAGCTTTAAAGCCATAAAGTAACGCTTTTAAAAAGATATCTTGTACTTATAATCGAGGAGGATTGTAATTATGAAAATTAGAAGAATTTTGGCGGTCACATTGGTGGTGGCCCTATCCGTCGTATCACTTGCCGGATGCAGTACAAAGGATAAGGTATTTAAGATCGGAGTCAACCAGTTAGTCACCCATGCGGCGCTTGATGCAAGCTATCAGGGCTTTGTGGCTGCTTTGGCCGACGCAGGATACATAGACGGAGAGAAGATTAAGATTGATTATCAGAATGCACAGGGAGACCAGCCTACTGCAAATACCATTGCAACAAAGCTCGTTAATGATAACAATGATCTCATCCTGGCAATTGCGACTCCTTCCGCCCAAGCAGTAGCAAATGCTACCAAGGATATACCAATTCTGATTACTGCGGTTACGGATCCTGCCGAATCAGGCCTGGTTGCATCCAATGACGCTCCGGGAGGAAATGTATCCGGAACCTCGGATTTAACGCCCATTGATAAACAAATTGAGCTTTTAACGAAGCTGGTTCCAACTGCTAAAAATATTGCAATTCTTTACAGCTCCAGTGAAAGTAATTCCAAGATTCAGGCAGACCTTGCAAGAGAAACCGCCGCGGAATACGGTCTCACAACAATGGATGCAACCGTATCCAATACCAATGAGATTCAACAGGTGGTTCAATCTCTGGTAGGAAAAGTAGATGCGATCTATGCCCCTACCGATAATACCATCGCTTCCGGTATGCCGACTGTTGCCATGGTAGCTAATGATAACGGTATCCCGGTAATCTGCGGTGAAGAGGGAATGGTTGATAACGGAGGCCTTGCAACTATCGGTATTAATTACTATAAGCTTGGGTATCTGACAGGGGAGCAGGCAGTTCAAATTATGGAAGGAAAGGCGAAGACAGAGACCATGCCGATCAAATACCTGCCCGAGGACCAGTTAGCACTGAAGGTTAACGAGGAAGTGGCTGCAAAGTTAGGCATTACCATACCGGATGATTTGAAGACAGAATAAGCGGCAGGAAAGGAACATCGGTTATGAATATCGTTATGGCAATGTTCGGGGCATCGGCGCAAGGATTGCTCTGGGCCATTCTGGCCCTGGGAGTATTTCTTACCTTCCGGATATTAGATTTTGCTGATATGTCCTGTGAAGGCAGCTTTGCTTTAGGAGGCAGTATCAGCGCAGTATTGATGGTACACCAGCATTGGAATCCGTTCTTGACACTGTTGGTATCCATATTGGCAGGAATGGCAGCAGGCTGCCTGACGGGTATATTACATACAAAGCTTAAGATACCGGCAATACTTTCAGGTATTCTTACCATGTTCGTATTGTATTCCATAAACTTGCGTATCATGGGGCAGGCGATGACCTCATTGCTTGGACAAAACACGATTATTTCCATCTTTAAGGATATATTTCCGGCAGCCAAGGACTTGGGAATTAAGGATTCGACCCTGCAGAGCTGGGTTAATATGGGGGTTGGTATTATATGTATCTTTATTGTAATTGTATTTTTATACTGGATCTTCGGCACAGAGATCGGCTGCTGTATTCGTGCTACCGGTAATAATGAAGCTATGGTTCGGGCACAGGGAGTGAATACCGACAGAACAAAGATATTTGGCTTAATGATCAGTAATGGGCTGATCGCTCTGTCCGGTGCGCTTGTTACTCAGAGTCAGGGCTTTGCGGATATCAATATGGGTGTCGGCGCCATTGTAATTGGATTGGCTTCCATTGTAATCGGTGAAGTGCTGTTCAGCAAAGTGAAAAACTTTGCAAAGAAGCTGGCAGCTATTGTAATCGGTGCGGTGATCTATCGAATCATTATTGCGGTGGTTCTGCAATTAGGATTAAATACGGATGATCTGAAATTATTAACGGCAGCAGTGGTAGCGCTTGCTTTGGCAGTTCCCGTTCTGAAAAGAAAAAGGGGAATTGTCCGAAGGGAGGGCAACTAGGATGCTGAAATTAAAGGGAATATATAAAACCTTTAACGCCGGAACGGTAAATGAAAAGCTGGTACTTAAAGATCTGAATTTAGAGCTTAAGGACAGGGATTTTGTTACTGTGATCGGCGGCAATGGTGCAGGAAAGTCAACCATGCTCAACATGATTGCCGGGGTTCACCTGCCGGACGAAGGAATGATTACACTGGACGGAGAGGAAATCACCCGTTTACCTGAGCATGCACGGGCTAAATATCTGGGAAGAGTATTCCAGGACCCTATGATGGGAACAGCGGCAAATATGGAAATTGAAGAAAATCTTGCATTGGCTTTCCGAAGGGGAGAAAAAAGAGGAATCCGCTGGGGTATCACTAAGGAGGAAAAGGAGCTTTACCGGGAAAAGCTTAAGATGCTTGATCTTGGCCTGGAGAACAGAATGACCACCAAGGTTGGACTCCTGTCAGGAGGGCAGAGGCAGGCGCTGACATTGCTTATGGCGACCTTAAAACAGCCGAAATTATTACTGCTGGATGAACATACGGCAGCGCTGGATCCTAAAACTGCTGCGAAGGTATTGGAGCTGTCGGAGCAGATTATCACCGCCAATTCCCTGACGGCATTGATGGTTACGCATAACATGAAGAATGCAATTCAATATGGCAACCGGCTGATTATGATGTATGAGGGTAAGATCATCTTTGATGTATCCGGTGAGGAGAAGAAGGAGCTTCAGGTTAGCGATTTGTTAGAAAAGTTTGAGAAGGTCAGCGGCGGCGAATTTGCCAATGACCGTATGATATTATCATAATAGGACAGAAGTACAATCAGTCAATGCTGCAGAAGCAGCATGACCTTTTACACCGAATATGAATTGAGGATACTTATTGAGGCTGCTGCAGAATTGAATGTAACAGCCTCAATTTTGTCAGTTAATTTGTCGTTTTAGAGGATATATGATGCATTCATACGACGAGAATCTTGTTTTTCATAACAATTTGTTATATAGTGTAATTATGTAAGGGGTTCAAAGAGACACATCAAAGTGAGGTGTCCTGATTACACAATAATAGCAGCCAAAAGCATGCTTTCCCTGTATTGTTATTGTGCAGGCAGGTTATGCCGCCATAACACAACATGGTTTTTGTAACTTTAGTTACCAGTAAGAAAACTAAGATACAACGGAGATAGTGGGGGTCTACGGGGGTATACTATGTTTGGGAACGAAAGAAAAACGATTGGCGTATTTATAACACAGGTACACCAGGAATTTCAGGAAGTATTAAGTAAGGGTATCTGTAAGAGGGCGAAGGAATTAGGGTACAATGTAGCATTTTTTGCAAACTTTCTGGGATATGGAGAGTTCCAGTATGAAATCGGTGAACGCAGCATAGCGATGCTGCCTCAATATGAGGATCTGGATGGAATTATTTTTTTGCCGGATACGATGTTTGCCCAGGGCTTTGACAAGAGCATCAGGGAGTGTATCAGCCGTTACGCAAACTGCCCGGTGGTCAGCGTCCGACAGAAAACAGAGGACTACTATAATGTACTGATTGATGATTCCTCCGTACTTGACGAGATATTGCAGCATTTTATTGCGGAGCATGGCTTTAAGAGAATTCATTTTTTGACCGGACCCAAGGATAATCCGGTTTCCATAGAACGTCTGGAAGCATATAAACGCATAATGAAGGAGCATAACCTTGCAGCGGAAGAGGACCAGATTTATTTCGGTGACTTCTGGAAGTTCACAGGTTATGATGCAGTCAGTCAATGGCTGAAGGATCCGGATAAGCGCCCCGAGGCGATTGTTTGTGCCAATGATTATATGGCGATAACGGTTTGCAATGCGCTTGCAGAGCGTGGAATTGCTGTTCCGGAAGAGATTGCGGTCTCAGGCTGTGATAATATTGGAATCACCGAGGACTTTACTCCTTCCATTACAACCGCAGGAATACCCGTATATGAGATGGGGATAGAGGCGGTGAATAAAATATTTATGCATAATCAGGGGATCTCACAGGAGAAAAATACGTATATGAATACGGTTACCGCCTGGAGGGAATCCTGCGGGTGTAAACCCCGCAGCAGCAAGGAGGCCGGTGCTTCCCGAAGCAATCGCATTATCAGGGAGCTGGAAGGGAAGGATAAATCCATCTCCAATAATGCTTTTATGTCAGTCGAATTAACCGGAATTAAGACAATTGATGAGCTGGATCGTAAGCTTGCTTCTTATACCTACATGAATGATGGTTTTGCAAGCTTTTACATGTGCCTTTATAAGGACTGGGAGCTCTTTGGCGGTGAAGACCGGACCGGAAGCACGGAAAGCGACGACATGATCATGGAGGTCGGAATGAAGAACGGGGAATGGCTGCAGAAGGCACACTTTTACAGACCGAATCTCCTTCCGCCGGAGCATATGGGCAGCGAACCGCAGATTTATTTCTTCAACATGCTGCATTATCAGGAAATCTGCTTTGGATATACAGCCATCAGCTTTTATGATTGCGGTATTTACAAGGCTTCCTATCAGGGCTGGCTGATCAATATCTGCAATGCTTTGGAGAATATCAGAATTCACAATGTTCTGGGGCGGCTTGTCAACCGGCTGGAGGATATGTACATAAAGGACGATCTGACAGGCCTTTATAACCGGCGGGCATTATCCCAGCTTGCGGGAAAATATATGAAGCAATGCATGGAAAAGCAGAACAGGCTGATGGTTTTCTCGGCAGATATGGATAAATTAAAATATATCAATGATAATTTCGGACATGCATTTGGAGATCTGGCAATCAAAGCAGTGGCAGATGCGCTTCTTTATGCGGCCAGAGATAATGAGATTTGTATCCGGATCAGCGGGGATGAGTTTGTTGTCATCGGCATGGACTATAATCAGAAAAAAATCAGCGAATTCATTGGGCATTTTGAAGAGAAGCTGGATATGCATAACCAGGACGGGCATCTGTTATACAGAGTTTATGTCAGCTATGGCTGGACTCTGATAAGGCCGACAGAGAGTACCTCTATTGAGGATTGTCTGATTACAGCCGATTCTAAGATGTATCAGCAGAAATATCAAAAGGAGACCCTTCGCTTAAAGCGCCGGAGTGAGCTGCCGGAGCGGTAGGATTCCATTTAGATAACAGAAAGGCAAGAGTGACGTGGAGAGACTATATGATAAATTAGTTGCCTTGAGTAAGGAAGATTATTATCCGATGCACATGCCCGGGCATAAGAGAAATACAAGGCTTAACAGCATGGGAAATCCATATGCGCTTGACATTACGGAGATTGAGGGCTTTGATAATCTGCATCAGCAGGAGGGGATCCTGTTATCGTTATCGGAGCGGCTTAGCCGGTTATATAAAGCAGGGAGATCCTATCCGCTGGTGAACGGCAGTACTGCGGGAATTCTGGCGGGAATCTCGGCCGGTGTAAATCGCGGAGATAAGATTTTGATCTCAAGAAATTCCCATAAGTCGGTGTATCATGCGGTTATCCTCATGGGACTCGTTCCGGTCTATTGTTATCCACAAAAAATTAATAAATCACCCCTGTATGGTGGAATTCTTCCTTCCGATATTGAGGAGGCGTTGATAAAGCATCAGGATGTTAAGCTTGTTGTCATTACCTCACCCACTTATGAGGGAATGGTATCGGATATTCCATCGATTGCCGGGATTGTACACCGGTATGGGGCACGTTTGCTGGTGGATGAAGCCCATGGGGCACATTTTGGATTTCATTCCGGATTTCCGGAAAGTGCGGTAACCTTAGGGGCGGACCTGGTCATCCAAAGTCTTCACAAGACTCTGCCGGCATTCACCCAGTCTGCCGTTCTCCACTCCAATGACAGTACGCTGGACCACAGGGTCAGCCAATACCTTGCGATCTATGAAAGCAGCAGCCCCTCCTATGTATTAATGGCGGGAATAGACCGCTGTGTTCATCTTCTTGAGAACAATGCCGGGGAGCTGTTCCGGGAATATGACAGGCTGCTTACCGGCTTCTATCGGTCTCTGCAGGGATTGAAGAGATTTAAGCTGCTTACGCAGGAGGTCATAGGGGCAGCCGGCATCTATGCACTGGATCGATCCAAGATTACGGTCTCGACGCAGGGGACAGGGCTGAGCGGGCATGGACTTCAAGCGCTTCTCAGGGAGAAATATCACATTGAGATGGAAATGGGTGCACCGGACTATGTGCTGGGTATGACCAGTATCTGTGATACACCGGAAGGCTTTGAGCGGTTAGGGAAGGCCTTGCTTGAGATAGAGGAGGAGCAGCTTGCGGTATCGGCTGAGTATGAGGATCCTCCGGCAGAACAGACCGCGGCTGTGAATGAAAAAGCTGCAATGCAGGACGCAGTGATGCTGCCAAGTGAGGCGTGGACCGCACCGACACGGCAAATAGCGTTTCGGGAAAGTGCCGGGAGGATCAGTGCCGTATTTGTCTGTCTGTTTCCGCCGGGGACACCTGTTTTGATCCCCGGAGAGGTTATTAAGAAGGAACTGATAGACTATGTCGGCCGCGCGAAAAAGGATGGAATATCCGTCACCGGTTTAAACGGCGAATTTCAGGATAAAATTGAAGTAGTTAGTGTGAATTATTGAAAAGAATAATTCACACTTGGAAGTTTGTGTCTGCGTCGTCCCAGCGTGCGGCTTGCACGCTGTACAAACTGATTCTAAGATTCAAGTATAGAGGTAAGATCAGAATGCTAAGGATAAGGAAAGGAATTATAGAATGTCTAAAATCTTTATCGTTATGGGTAAAAGTGCTACGGGGAAAGATACCATTTATAAAAGGCTGCTGGAGGAAGAGGCGCTTAATTTAAAAACAGCGGTCATGTATACCACAAGGCCTATCCGCAAATCCGAGGCGGACGGAGTGGAATATTATTTTGTAGATGAGAACAGATTAAAGGAGCTTCAGGAGCAGAATAAGATCATTGAGCATCGAGCTTACGAGACGGTTCACGGGACATGGCATTATTTTACCGTTAATGACGGACAGATCAATCTGGAGGAAGCCAATTATCTGATGATCGGCACCCTGGAAACCTATCTGCAGATAAGGGAATACTTCGGGGAAGAGCATGTTGTTCCTATCTACATCGAGGTGGAAGACGGGGTGCGTCTCATGCGTGCCCTCAAGCGTGAACTTAAGCAGGAACAGCCAAAATATGCAGAATTGTGCCGGCGTTACCTTGCGGATGAAGAGGATTTTTGTGAAGAGAATATTGCCAGATGCAATATAACAAAGAGGTATCAGAACCTTGATGCAAATATCTGTATTTACCAGGTATTGGAGGATATAAAAAAATTGCTGTAATGTAGGGAAGAAATGTGGTATTATTCTCTTAGGTAATAAACCCGGAGGAAAGACTATGGATATTAAAGTAAACCAGATGCAAGCAATCAATCAGATTGAGCATAAGCCGCCTGTGCCTGAAGCAGATGGCTCCTTTAAGTTTACCCTAATATCAAATATTGAGGAGCAGGATTTACAGAACCGGCTGAACGGTATGTTAAACGAGATCTCAACCTGGGGCAAAAAAATTGCCAAGCACATGGACGTTAAGGATATGAGGCGTTATCGTGAGCTGATCAGGGAATTCATGAACGAGATCGTAAACCGTTCCCACAAATTTTCGAGAGAGAATTTTCTTGATAAGAAGGGAAGACATAGAGTATATACCATGATCAAGCTGGTGGACAAGAATCTGGATGATCTGGCGGCAGAGCTGATCAAGGATGAGAAGGATCATATGCTTATTCTGAATAAAATAGATGAAATCAGAGGATTATTGCTGGATATCCTGACTTAATACAATGAGCTACGGGTTTTCGTAAGATTGGAGATTTACATGCAGGGCTTTGAGCAGATTATTGGCCATGAAAGTATTATACAGCATCTTCAAAATGCAATCAGTGCAGGGAAGGTTTCTCATGCCTACATCTTCCATGGGGAAGACGGCATGGGTAAGAAGCTGCTTGCAGAGACATTTGCAAAGACTTTGCAGTGTGAAGAGAAGGGTATTCTATCCTGCAATCGCTGCAAATCCTGTCTGCAGGCGGATACCGGCAATCACCCTGATATTATACGTGTTACTCATGAGAAGGTAAGTATCGGAGTTGATGATATCAGACTTCAGGTAAATGCCGATATACAAGTGAAGCCCTATGACAGTAAATATAAGATTTATATGATCGATGACGCGGACAAGCTGACGGAGCAGGCTCAGAATGCATTGCTGAAAACAATGGAAGAACCGCCGGAATATGCGATTGTTCTTCTTCTGGTAAGTAATATCGGAGCAATTTTGCCGACAATTCTCTCCAGATGTGTGGTATTGAACTTAAAGCCCGTGGATAAAGCTGCGATCAAAGAATTTCTTATGACCCGCCATCATATCCCGGATTATAAGGCGCAGATGGCGGCTGACTTCTCCAGCGGCAACGTAGGCAAGGCAATTAAATACGCATCTTCCGAGGAATTTGAAAAGATGAAGGAGGATGTTCTCCATATCCTGAAATACATTGATGAAATGGAGCTTTATGAGGTGGTCTCCGGACTCAAGTTTTTAAGTGCGAATAAGCCGGTAATCGAGGACTATATTGATTTAATGATGTTGTGGTACAGGGATGTCATCATGTATAAGGCGACCATGGACCCGAATCTTTTATTATACAGGGACGAGCTGACCTTTATTAAACAGCAGGCGAACAAAAGAAGCTATGAAAATGTGGAAAATATCATAAGCGCGATGGAAAAGGCAAAAATAAGGTTAAAGGCAAATGTTAACTTTGATATTGCCATCGAGCTTATGCTACTTACAATAAAGGAGAATTGTAATGGTTAATGTTATTGGTGTAAGGTTTCGCAGGGCAGGTAAGGTTTATTTCTTTGATCCTGCAGGTTTTAATATGAAACAAGGCGACAATGTGATCGTAGAGACTGCAAGGGGCATTGAGTACGGCTCGGTAGTTCTTGGTCCCAGAGATGTAGAGGATGATAAGATCATTCAACCCCTTAAGCCGGTGATCCGCCAGGCAACCGAGGAGGATGATGCGATCGAAAAACGCAATAAAGAGAAAGAGAAGGAAGCCTTTCAGATCTGTCTGGAGAAGATAAAGAAGCACGGACTGGAAATGAAGCTGATTGATTCAGAATACACCTTTGATAATAATAAGGTTCTGTTTTATTTTACAGCGGATGGAAGAATTGACTTCAGAGAGCTTGTGAAGGACCTGGCTTCCGTATTTAAGACCCGTATCGAGCTTCGCCAGATCGGTGTAAGGGATGAGACCAAAATTGTCGGCGGTATCGGTATCTGCGGACGTCCTCTTTGCTGCCATACCCATTTATCCGAGTTCGCACCTGTTTCCATTAAGATGGCAAAGGAGCAGAATCTGTCGCTTAATCCCACCAAGATCTCCGGTGTGTGCGGAAGATTAATGTGCTGCTTAAAGAATGAGGAAGAAGCATACGAAGAGTTAAATAGCAAGCTGCCGGGCGTCGGTGACTTTGTAACCACCAAGGACAACCTGAGAGGCGAGGTGCAAAGTGTCAGTGTACTAAAGCAGCTGGTTAAGGTGATTGTAACCCTGGAAAATGACGAGAAGGAAGTTCGTGAATATAAGGTGGAGGACCTTCGGTTTAAGCAGAGAAAGCGTAAAGAGAGAACGCCATCCTTTGAGGATGAGGAATTAAGGGTACTGGAGCTTTTGGAGAAGAGAGAAGGAAAATCCCTGCTGGATGATGAATAAAAATGATGAGATTAAGGTTGGTCTGAAGCCCGGGGAACGGGTGGACGATTTAAACAGAAATAATTATAAAATCATACAGAATACGAAGAAATTTTGTTTTGGCATGGATGCTGTGCTGCTATCCGGCTTTACCAGGGTTTTGTCCGGTGAGACGGTGCTTGATCTGGGCACAGGAACAGGGATTATACCGATTTTGCTGGAGGCAAAGACGGAGGGAAAGCATTTTACCGGACTGGAGATCCAGGAGGATAGTGCTGATATGGCAAGACGCAGCGTTACCATGAACGGACTGCAAGATAAAATTGATATTGTCATCGGAGATATCAAGGAAGCCTCCACCCTGTTCGGGCCGGCTTCCTTTGACGTCCTTACGAGCAATCCCCCTTATATGAACAGCGGACATGGTCTGATCAATCCGGGGGATGCGAAAGCCATTGCCCGCCATGAGCTGTTATGTTCCCTGGAGGATGTGATCAGGGAAACCGCCAGGCTGCTTAAGCCGGGCGGGAGATTTTATCTGGTACACCGGCCTTTCCGTCTGGTAGAGATTATGAACCGGCTGACGCAGTATAAGCTGGAGCCAAAACGAATGAAGCTGGTATATCCCTATATTGACAAGGAACCTAATATGGTTCTGCTGGAATGTATCAAGGGCGCAAAATCCATGCTTAAGGTGGAGTCCCCTCTGGTTGTATATAAGGAGCCGAAGGTGTATACGGATGAGATTTATGACATTTATGGATATTAGGAACGAAATGACAAAGAAAGGACGAAGCGATGTCCGGAATATTGTATTTATGTGCAACACCGATTGGTAATCTGGAGGATATCACCTTCCGGGTGATCCGCACCTTAAAAGAGGTGGATCTGATTGCTGCGGAGGATACCAGGCACAGTATAAAGCTGTTAAATCATTTTGAGATAAAGACGCCCATGACCAGTTATCATGAGTTCAACAAGGTGGAGAAAGCCAGGTATCTGGTGGAACAGTTAGGCTTGGGGGTTAACATAGCGCTGATCACGGATGCAGGGACTCCGGGTATCTCCGATCCCGGGGAAGAGCTGGTGAAGCAGGCTTATGCGGCAGGGATTACGGTAACTTCTATTCCGGGCGCCTGTGCAGCAATAACAGCGCTGACATTGTCGGGTTTAGCTACCAGAAGATTTAGCTTCGAGGCATTTCTTCCGACGGACAAAAAGGAACGGCAGCAGGTACTGAATGAATTAAAAAATGATACAAGAACGGTTATATTATATGAGGCTCCGCACCGGCTGGGAAAGACTCTTCTGGAACTTAAGGAGGTATTGGGAGACCGTAATATTTCAATTATAAAAGAACTGACGAAATTACATGAGACTGTCTGGCAGACTACACTTTCTGAGGCAATTACCGTATTTGAAACACAGGAACCAAAAGGGGAATATGTACTGGTGCTTGAGGGTAGATCAAGTCATGAGCTCGAGGAGGAGAAGCAGGAGCGATGGGGCGCTGTTGCTTTGACAGAGCATATGAGAATCTATATCGATCAGGGACTGGATAAGAAGGAGGCAATGAAGGCTGTCGCGAAGGACAGAGGAGTCAGTAAAAGAGACATTTATCAGAGGCTTATGAAAGAAGGAACCGGTCAGACAGACTGACCGGCAAACCGTGAGGAGAAGAGATGACTGTCTTTTGGAGGTGAAATAATGTACCGCGGTATATTTCGAACAAAAGAGAGAAAAGTGGTTGGGGCTATTCTGGGGGCTGCAGTAATTATTACTGTTTTGATTATTATCAGTAGTTCGACAAAGGGCGTAAAGTTTGTAGAGCAGGCTGTTATGGCGGAGAATTACCTGAATGCAGGGAGCTATGAACAGGCCGTCAAGGCCTATCAGACGGCGCTGGCCATTAAGGGAAGTGATCAGGAGACCTTAACCATAGGCCTTGCCCAGGCTTATGTTGGACTAAATGATTATGATAAGGCTCTGGAGGTATTACGTTCCGGCTATGAGAAATTATCAAGCAATAAGGTAAAGAATAAGATTGAGGAAGTAAAGGCCGCTAAAACGGACTATGAATTTCTTCAGTCTGTTTCCCGTGCAGACGTTTATTTTACAAATAAGGAGTATGATAAGGCAATTGCTGAATATGGCAAGGCAAAGCTGCTTAAAAGCAAGGAAGCCACGTCCTACCAGGGCATAGCAAAATCTTATATGATGCAGGAGAAGTATGATCTTGCCAGAGAGCAGATCATGGAAGGAATTGATGTGACGAAAAGCCCGGAATTAGAGGCAATGCTCACATCAATCGATAACAGTATCCTGAAGAAGCAGTACGACGAGATGATTAAGCAGGCAGAGGAATACATCTATCAGGAAAACTATAAGGATGGTATTACTCAGTATAAAGAGGCTATCCTTCTTCTTCCCTCTGAGGCTAAGGCATATGATGCACTGGCCCAGATTTATATTGACCAGGGCAGCTACAATAAAGCGGTGCAGCTGCTTAAAGAGGCGCTTTTAAAGATAGAGAACAATGGTCTGGAGGAGCTGCTGGATACGGCCACCGAGCTTCTGGAAGAGAAACAGGAAAGAAATAATATGCTCACCGGTTTGGCGGTCGCTTTGGCTGACAGGGATGTTGACAGTGTTCTGGCAGTGATGGACACCAAAGAGTATCAAGAGAAAATCGCAGTAGGTGCACCTGTTTATTATGGTACAGGAGAAGGTGATATCTCAAAGGGTTTGGGAATGGTAATCTACAATGATTCTACGATTTATTACGGGGATTTCACCGGCGGTACAAGAAAAGGTATCGGAATTTATTTGATCAGGACAAATAATGACTACGGTGAGGGATACTATTATTATGACGGAGAATGGAATAACAATATTCCCAATGGTGCCGGTGAAACAGTCGAGATGAAGGTTCTGAAGAAGAATGACGGGAAGACCTATGAGGATAAGACGGTAATAAGCGGCAGCTATAATAATGCATTAGAGAGTGGTATTATGGAGCAGGTTCATTATGAGGATGGCGTGGAAGCAGATAAAAAATCTTATAATGCCGATGAGAAACCGGATCAAACGGAGGGAGTCAAAAATTTTGTTAAGTAAATAATATATGATTTATGAAAAGAGCGGCTGCAAGGTGATCTCGCATCACCATTGCAGCCGCTCTTTGGCATATTCGATATGCGTACATTCCTCGGAATGCTCATGCTCTAAGCATGTCTTAAGTATTTACGTTCGGCAAGAACGCTCGAGAACTTTTATAAATGAAATTACTCAATTATGCCTGCAAGCTTGGCAAGTTCTACGATTGTGTCCTTAGAAATCTTCTTTCCCTGATATTCAAGCAGATTATCTTTGTTGCCGTTGAAAATATCAGTGGGTTCGTACTTCTGAAGAATAATTCTGCCCTCATCAACGAAAATCTCCAGAGGATCTCTTTCGCTTACATCCAAGGTTCTTCTTAACTCGATGGGAAGAGTGATTCTTCCAAGTTCATCAAGTCTTCTTACAATACCAGTACTTTTCATAGTAGGCCTCCTTTTCTCAAGTGTATTGGGGAATAAACTTGTATTACTCATGGCTGTCCGTCAGAACGCAGTCTGACTTACATTATTTGTAATAGCATTTATTAAGATATCATAGGATTTTTTTAAAGTCAACATAAATAATTGTCAAAACATAGCACAATTTAAACAATAAATGTAAATGGGTAGCACTTAATACCAAAATTTACGATAAAGAGAAGGAATGTCTTACAAAATTAGGAATATAGTTATAATAGGCAACTAATCTTAATTAGAATTTCTAGAAAATGAGAATTATTACCGAAAGTTTCGACAACAAACCATGGGAAAGGGGAAAATATCATGTTGAATTATCTGTGGGGCATTATGATTGTACTTGGTATTACCGTCGGCATGCTCCGGGGAGAAATCGACGAGGTCAGTAAAGCGACGATCAACTCCTCAAAGGAAGCGGTATCTCTTTGCATCACAATGCTTGGGATTATGGCGATGTGGACGGGCATCATGCAGGTAGCAAAGAAATGCGGTCTGGTAGCAGCTTTTACAAAAGCACTTCGGCCATTGCTGCGATTTCTTTATCCGAGCATACCAAGAGGTCATATAGCAAATGAATATATTGCCTCTAATATGATCGCCAATATCCTGGGATTAGGCTGGGCAGCCACACCCATGGGGCTGATGGCCATGAAGGAGTTAAAGAAGCTGAATAAGGATTCGGATGTGGCAAGCTGTGATATGTGCACTATGCTTATTATAAATATTTCTTCCCTGCAGCTGATACCGGTTAATGTTATCGCCTACAGAAGTCAATACGGTTCGGTGAATCCGGCAGAGATTCTGGGTGCCGGACTGGCGGCGACCATCTTCTCCACCTGTGTCGGGCTGATCTTCTCGGTGGTCGCCAGAAAAGTCAGCAGTTTAAGAGGTATCAAGTAGAAGGGAGCAGTCCATGAGATTTTTATTATATATTTCTGATTATATCATTCCGTTTATTTTCTTTTATATCATCGGATACGGTCTCATCACAAGGACAAATATCTTTGATGAATTCATTCAGGGGGCCAAGGACGGCTTTAAGGTGGTTCTTGATATTTTACCTACCTTAATCGGGTTGATGGTCGCCATAGGAATTCTGCGGGCTTCCGGAGCATTAAATATCATTTCGGATCTGATCAGGCCTCTGACAGACATGCTGCATTTTCCATCACAGCTGGTTCCGGTCGCTATTATAAAGATGTTCTCTTCCTCGGCGGCTACGAGCCTGGTGCTTGATATCTTTAAAGAGTACGGACCGGATTCTTATCTGGGCAGGCTGGTTTCCGTTATGATGAGCAGTACTGAGACCATATTCTATACCATGGCGGTTTATTTTATGGCGGCAGGAGTCAGAAAGACGAGATATACGCTGCTGGGATGTATCATAGCAACCTTGTCAGGGATTTTCGCCAGCGTCATTATGACAAATCTGGTTTTTTAATAAGCCAACCGTTGAGGCCGGTGTAAAGAAGATGTTGTTTTACTGGGAGGCTGCCTTATGCTAAACTTATTACAGAAATTATAGTTACATAAAATACAAAGGAGGCAAATGAAACTATGGAAATACACTATTTTGGTGAGCGTCTCACCGAAGCAAGAAGAGAAGCAGGCTTTACCCAGGAACAGCTGGCGGGAAGAATCGGTGTAACGCCGCAGGCAGTATCAAAATGGGAGAAAGGAAGCAGTTACCCGGATCTGGATTTACTATATCATATCTGTGAGGTGCTGTGCTGTACCGCGGATTATCTGTTACATAGAGACGGGCGCAAGGCCAGGATTACGGAGAATAATGATGAGCAGTCCGCCAGGCTGCTGTTACAGAAGGTGCTTGCGGAACCGCTGGTAATTGAAACCGGCACCGGCTTTACCGACATGTTAACCCAGGAACATGCTTCGCAGTTTCCGGAAATACGCTCCCTGAGAGAGACTATGGCGGAAAAGTACGGTTTTCTGCTGCCGTTGGTCAGAATTCGCGATAATGCTGCCCTGGAACCTCTGGAATACAGAATATTGTCCTATGACAGGCCTCTGTTTGCTGATGCGCTTAAGACCCTTGAGGGCTTTAGCTTTCATAAGCTCTGTGAGCAGCTGGAATTACTTGTCGCAGACCACTTTGACAAGATCGTGAACCATCAGATGATTCAAATCCTGATTGATAATGTCACAGAGAAATATCCCTCGGTGGTGAAGGACGTCATACCGGAGAAAATATCGCTTTTTGAGCTGCAGGAGGTATTAACTCTGTTGGTGATGAAGAAGAAAAGCATCCGGAATTTGGTCAAGATAATTGAGGTCCTTGAGGAAGAGCATGGGCATACAAATGATAACAATGAACTTGCTGCAAGGATAATTGAGAAATTGATGCTTTAATAACGGCCAATCTATAAATCCCTTCAGGGCGTTACAGATTTATCTGCTGACTTTGGCAGATAATTCTGCAACGCCCTTTTTTCGTAATTTTATAAGTTAAATCAAATATTTTATTTTCTTTCAGCAGCGGTAAATAAAATAGGGTATAATAGAGGAAACCTATGGAAATATTTAAGAACAACATTAGGAGGTACTGTTATGTCATTGGTCGGTGCGTTTATTGTCCCTCATCCGCCGTTAATCATCCCTGAAGTCGGCAAGGGCGAGGAGAATAAAGTTATTGCTACAGTTAACAGCTATCGTGAGGCTGCCAGGCGGATTGCAGCCCTAAAGCCGGATACAATCGTCATAACCTCACCGCATTCCATCCTGTATTCAGATTACTTTCATATCTCTCCCGGAAAGTCGGCAAGGGGAAACTTCGGAAATTTCGGAGCGGGCAAGGTATCCATACAAGTGCAGTACGATGAAGCCTTCGTAAATGCACTGGAGTCCTGTGCTGAACGTGAAGGGGTTGAGGCAGGTACCCTGGGCGAAAAGAATCCGGCGCTGGATCACGGGACAATGGTCCCGCTATATTATATCAACGAGGTCTGTCAGGAATATAAACTGGTGCGGGCAGGACTGTCAGGATTATCAATATCCACCCATTATCATCTTGGTAAATGTATTACAGAAACTGCAGAGAAGCTAAACCGGAGAATAGTTCTGGTAGCCAGCGGCGATCTGTCTCATAAGCTAAAGGAGGACGGGCCTTATGGCTTTGCAAAGGAAGGTCCCCAGTTTGATGAGCAGGTAACAAAAGCGATGAAGGAGGGAGACTTTTTAAGTCTTCTGGAGCTTAATCCTGATTTTTGTGAAGCGGCTGCCGAATGCGGACTCAGGTCCTTTATCATTTTGGCGGGTGCATTAAGCGGCAGATCCGTAGAGACGGATTTTCTGTCCTATGAAGGACCATTTGGCGTTGGGTATGCCGTATGTGAGTTTAAGCCGGGAGAAGCGGTTACAGACCGTAATTTTGATGATATATTCTCGCGGAAGCAAAAGGCGCTTGCCAGAGAACATCAGAAGCTCGAGGATCCCCATGTGCGCCTGGCAAGGTTATCACTGGAGACCTATGTTACCACAGGAGAGTATGTGAAGCTTCCGGATGTGCTTCCGCAGGAGATGACGGAGCGCAGGGCAGGGGTATTTGTATCCTTAAAGAAGCACGGCAGCCTGCGCGGCTGCATCGGTACCATAAGCCCGGTGACGGACAATATAGCAGAGGAGATCCTGCGTAATGCCGTAAGTGCAGGGGAGGAGGATCCCCGCTTTCCTCCGGTGTCGGCGAGTGAGCTGGACGAGCTGGTATACAGTGTGGATGTACTGGGGGATACCGAGTCTGTCAAGTCCATGGAGGAGCTGGATGTAAAGCGCTACGGTGTGATTGTATCAGCGGGCAGAAAACGCGGTTTACTGCTGCCTAATCTGGAGGGTGTGGATACGGTGGAGCAGCAGGTATCCATTGCCAGAAAGAAAGCGGGAATTTATGATAATGAGAAGATCTCTCTGGAACGCTTTGAGGTGGTGAGGTATAAATGAAAGCAGAGTGTAAGATATGTCCCCATCATTGCAGGATTGAGGACGGACATCTTGGACTGTGTAAGGCCAGAAGGAATGTAAGAGGAGAGGTTCTCTGTGATAATTACGGAAAGGTGACGGCAATGGCCCTTGATCCCATAGAGAAAAAGCCCCTGTATCATTTTCATCCGGGAAGCAGAATTCTGTCTGTCGGAAGCTACGGCTGCAATCTGAACTGCCCCTTCTGCCAGAACTGTGATATCTCCATGGTAAGCGGCGAAGAAATAGAGACGCAGGAGATCACGGTCCAAGAGCTGGTGGAAAAAGCACTGGCCCTTCGTGACAGGGGAAATATCGGTATAGCCTATACCTATAATGAGCCCCTGATCGGATATGAATTTGTGAGGGATTGTGCTGCTTATGCAAAGCAAAGCGGACTGAAAAATGTGGCGGTGACCAACGGTTATATCTGCGAAGAGCCCTTATTGCAGCTGCTACCGCTGATGGATGCATTTAATATTGATCTGAAATGCTTTACGGAACCCTTTTACCGTAAGCTGCGCGGAGACTTGGGTGCGGTAAAGAGCGCCATTGCGCTGGCAGCCGAAAAAAGTCATGTGGAGGTTACTACCTTAATCATTCCGGGCGAGAATGACTCGGAGGAGGAAATGTATGAGCTATCAGGCTGGCTGGCGGGAATACGGCCGGATATTCCGCTTCACATCTCACGCTTCTTTCCCAGATGGAGGATGCAG
This sequence comes from Bacillota bacterium, assembly GCA_023409535.1. Lineage (GTDB taxonomy): Bacteria > Bacillota > Clostridia > Lachnospirales > Lachnospiraceae > Mobilitalea. Next base: position 299,181 of record JAEYGZ010000038.1, on the reverse strand, counting down.
GACAGGGAGGCTACACCGGTAGAGAAAGTCTATCGGCTGGCAGAGATTGCACGAAGGAATTTGAAATATGTCTATGAAGGAAATTGCTGAAGATGCAAAGCATTTCAATTATTTTTAAAAAAGGCATCGTATACCGATTTTAGAATTATTTTAAGCTTAAGGTTCATACTAATCCTATCAGTTTTTGCAGAATTGAAAGGAGCAGGCATATGGATCAGAAGCAGAATGAGAAATTAAATCAAAAGAAGGAACAGGATAAGTTCAATACGGTTACCAATTCCGTTAAGCCTGAAAACCAGAATCAGAATCACAATGTGAGAAAGGAAGGCGTCGGAAGGCAGAATAACAAGTTCAGGGAAGTTTAAATAATAGTTAGAAGAGTGAAGTCACATCGGACAACCGAATTGATTCCGGAAGGAATAGATGGTTGTCACGATGTGATTTTTGTGATACCATAGCTTTATCGCATTTTTCATATCCATTGATTTTGATCATCATAAGAATAACAAAAAGGAGGGCTGCTACATAGAATGGAATGTGACTGTGATAACCGGAACCCGTACACCAGGATCAACCCAGGATCTGTCTTACAGAAATGTATAAATTAGCGCCATGTACCTTCCTTGGGTAAGCAATTGGAAGGTTAACGAGGTAGAGAGTTAGCGAAGAATTCGGCGGATGCTCTCTCGTAGTCTTGGATGCGTAACATGCTGACAAAACCTATCGGTGACGATAAAACAACAGCGGCATGACCAGGAAAATGAATTAGGTGCAAGCCTGACTTTGTATATGCTGCAAAGCTTTCTTGTGCTGTGAATTCATCAACTATAGATCAGTGTCAAGGCACACCTCCGGGGTTCGGCGCTTTATCACGCTGTCCCTTGGTATGCTTTGACTATTATTAACTTAATAGTAGGAGGCTTATTATGTGCGGAATTATTGGATATACCGGAAGCAGGGAAGCTAAGAATATATTATTGGGAGGCCTTGCTGCGCTGGAGTACCGCGGTTATGACAGCGCCGGTATAGCGCTATGCGATAACGGTGAGGTGCATACGATAAAGACGGTAGGTAAGGTTACTGACCTTGCCGATAAAGCAGCAAAGAACAGTGAAGTAAAGGGAACCTGCGGCATTGGCCATACCAGATGGGCTACCCACGGCGGGGTAACGCAGATCAATGCGCATCCCCATACCTGTGGCAGGGTCACCCTTCTCCATAACGGAATTATCGAGAATTATCATGCCCTTGAGGTAGAGCTGGCGGCAACCGGCAGGTATCCTGTCTCCCAGACGGATACGGAGATCGCTGCGATGTTGATTGACAGCTTCTATGAGGGGGATGCCCTTGCGGCGATCCGGAAGGCGGCAGAAAGAATCGAGGGAGCATACGCTTTCTGCATTCTGTTCGCGGATGAACCGGAGGTAATCTACTCCCTTCGTAACGCCAGTCCGCTGGTAGCATGCAACGGAAAGGACGGTTCCATTATTGCATCGGATCTGGTGGCACTGATGGATTATTCCAGGGATTACTTTGTACTGCCCGAGCGGCACATTGCAAAATTGACAAAGAATAAAATTACAGTCACTGATTTTAATAACAAAGTTGTGGAGCCGGAGATGCTTCATGTAACCTGGGATGTTACTGCTGCCCAGAAAAACGGATATCCTCATTTTATGCTGAAGGAAATCTATGAACAGCCGGAGTCTGTTCGCTCCACCATCCTGCCAAGAATCATTAAGAACGGTATTCCTGACTTTGAAGCAGACCGTATACCCGATTCAATTTTTGAGAAGGTTAACCGGGTTATCATCACAGCCTGCGGAACAGCGATGCATGCGGGTCTCATCGGTAAAGCCATGATAGAGAAATTAATCCGTATCCCGGTAGAAGTGGATATCGCATCGGAATTCCGTTATCAGGATCCGATTATGGATCACAATACCCTGGTTATTTTAATCTCCCAGTCCGGTGAGACGGCAGATACGCTTGCTGCACTCAGAATCGCCGGGGAAGCCGGAGCAACCACTCTGTCTGTGGTGAATGTAAAGGGTTCTACTATCGCCAGAGAGAGCGATTATGTACTGTATACCCATGCAGGCCCGGAGATTGCGGTGGCAAGCACCAAGGCGTATACGGCACAGCTGTCCTGTCTGTATCTGCTGGCGTTTAAATTTGCATTGATACGAAAAACCATTACGGAGGAGGAATGCGCGGGGTATATGAAGGAATTAAAGGAGATCATCCCTGCCATAGAGCAAACCCTGACCTTTGATAAGACGGTTGATGATATCTGTAAGCATCTTGTGGATAAAGAGGATCTTTTCTTTATCGGCCGTGGAATAGATTATGCCCTGTGTTGGGAAGGCTCCATTAAGCTGAAGGAAATCAGCTATATTCACTCCGAGGCGTATGCCGCGGGAGAGTTAAAGCATGGTACCTTATCCCTGGTAACCGAAGGGGTACCGGTGGTGGCGCTTGCAACCCAGGACAGAGTATTCACCAAGATGGTATCCAATGTGCGGGAGGTTCGTGCCAGGGGAGCCTTCGTGGTGATGATAACCAACGGGGAAGCCAAGGTTGAAGCATCTGCTTATGACTATCATATCACCCTGCCGAAGACTTCGGACTGCTTTACACCATTTACGGCAGCAGTGGTATTGCAGCTGTTAGCATATTACACCTGCCTTCATCGCGGATTTAACGTAGATCAGCCAAGAAATCTGGCAAAGTCGGTTACAGTGGAATAAGAGGTAAGACCGCCTGTTGTAAAGAGCATCAGGTGGTCTTATTCAATTATAGGAAAGAGCAGGCCATGAGGTTATGGATAGGTCTGAGGCAAAAATAAATGTCTTTGAAATGCCGGTCAAGCTATTGTATAATATTTCTATGTTTATCAGTGCTGATAAACAGTTAAAATTGTTATCCGGGTATTGGTTCCCACTAACCATTATCATACAAAAGAGGAGGATAATTATGGCTGATTCATTAAATGGCTATTTAAGTACGAAAGAAGCAAAAGCGGCAAGACGGGTTTTTAACAAAGATGCAGTAATAATAAGTGATAGGGCTTATAATGCGATTATAGGAGGAGTACTGCTATGGGGTTTTTTAATTAATACTATAACATGCTACTTTTTTACGGATGAAATCGTACAATTAGATGCTAAATTTATAATTATAACTTACTTTTGCAGCTGTATTGCAGGTACCCTGTTAGTACATGATTCTAAAAATGCTTTTGTTAGTTTTATCGGATATAATCTTATTGTTGCTCCGGTAGGTATACTGCTGTCAGTTGCTTTATCCCAAGTTGATTCAGGATTAATATTCAGAGCATTTTTGGTTACGACATTAGTGACAATCATTATGCTGGTATCAAGTACAATACTTCCTGAATTCTTTTTAAGTTTAAGAACAACATTGATGATTTCTTTACTAGCGGTTATAATTGCAGAACCTCTTATGACAATATTTCTGCGAGTTAATGCAGGGATTTTTGACTGGATTGTCGTATTAATCTTCTGCGGCTACATTGGTTATGACTGGTCCATGGCAAATCAATACCAAAAGACGGTTAATAATGCAGTTGACAGTGCAGCTGACTTATATCTGGATATTATTAATTTATTCTTAAGGATATTGAGAATCTTTAGCAGAAAAAGAAAATAATTAAGCTGGTTGATTTATAAAGCGATAACTGTTAAAATAACTTGTTTGTTTTCCTTGGAATGAAAAGACGGTTAAGCTGTTGTACAATGGTAACCATATATTATAAAAGTATTTTATGACAAGAGGCTAAACTATGATATTTGAAACACACGCACATTATGAAGACGAAGCATTTGATATTGATAGAGAAGAGCTGCTTGGGAGTCTGCCTGAAAAAGGCATCGGGTATGTTGTAGATATTAGTTCGGCGGTTGATACAGTGGACAAGGTATTGGCTTTGGCCGACCGTTATCCGTATATCTATGGAGCCGTGGGGATTCATCCGGAGATGGCGAACGAGCTGGATGAAGACCGTTTTGCATGGCTGAAGGAGCGGGCAATGCATCCCAAGAATGTAGCCATCGGCGAGATCGGACTGGATTATTATTGGGATACCTCGGACCCGGCCACACAAAAGAAATGGTTTGAAAGACAAATTGAGCTGGCAAGAGAATTAAAGCTTCCGCTTGTTATCCACAGCAGGGATGCTGCAAATGATACGTATCAGATGTTAAAGGATGCAAGGGCGGAGGAGATTGGAGCGATTATCCACTGCTTCGGCTATGGAGTGGAGCAGGCAAGACAGTACCTGAATATGGGCTTTTACCTGGGGATCGGCGGTGTCGTAACCTTTACCAACGGCAGAAAGCTAAAGGAGGTCGTGACCTATGCACCGCTGGAGCAGCTGGTGCTTGAGACAGACTGCCCCTATCTGGCTCCTGTGCCGTTTCGGGGAAAGCGCAATGACTCTACTCATCTTACCTATGTTGCAAAAGAGATTGCACAGCTGAAAGGAATCGATTATGATACGGTTGTTAAGGTAACAGCAGGGAATGCGAAGCGCTTTTATCGTATTTCATAGCAGCCGATTAATAGAGCAGACTTTGGTTGATCTGCTGTAACCGGCTAATATTTCATACTATGGAGGAAGAGGAATGAGTAATCCTTTTTTAGAGATTCCCCTGGATATATATGAAAAGCATATGAGTTTGGAAACGGTACAACAGTTGCCGATATTAAATAGGATCATGAAAAAGCAACTGTACAGTTACAAGGTTAACCGTGTGATGATTCTCGGTATTGCAGGCGGGAATGGCTTGGAGCACATTGAGACACAAAAAATTGACAGGGTATATGGGGTTGATATTAATGACGGGTATTTAGAAACCTGCAGACAGAGATATCCGGATTTGAGCGGTCATTTTGAGACGGTTTGTGCGGATCTAAACAATAAGAAGGTTAACCTTCCAAAGGCAGAACTGGTGATTGCAAATTTGTTTGTGGAGTATATTGGCTACGATGCTTTTGTACATCATATGAAGAAAATATCTCCGAAGTATATTTCCGTTGTGATACAAATAAATGAGCAGGATGGCTTTGTATCAGAATCACCTTATATCCATGCGTTTGACAGGGTCCCGGAGGTGCATCATCAGATGGAGGAAAAGGAATTATCTGATGTTCTTGCTGGAATTGGATATGTAAAGTTATACAGAGAAGAGATTCCGCTGCCCAATGGAAAGAAATTTATTCAAACGGATTATGAAATAATTGAAGATTAGTGAGGAAAAGCATGGCAACACTGGGTAATCCCAAGAACACAATAGAGATTCTTAATAAATATAAATTTGTATTCCAGAAGAAATTCGGTCAGAATTTCCTAATTGATACCCATGTTCTGGACAAGATCATTCTGGCAGCGGATATTACAAAGGATGACTTTGTTCTGGAAATCGGGCCGGGTATCGGTACCCTGACACAGTACCTTTGTGAAAATGCCAGAGAGGTCGCAGCGGTGGAGATTGACCGAATGCTGGTACCGATTCTCGAGGATACTCTGTCGGAATACAGTAATGTGTCGGTCATTAACAACGATATTCTGAAACTGGATTTGAATGCATTGGTTCAGGAGCGCAACCAGGGAAAGCCCATCAAGGTGGTGGCCAACCTGCCTTATTATATTACGACACCCATCATTATGGATCTCTTCGAGCGGCATCTTCCGCTTAAAAATATCACGGTGATGGTACAGAAGGAAGTTGCGGACCGTATGCAGGCGGCGCCGGGCAGCAAGGATTACGGTGCTCTGTCACTTGCAGTCCAGTACTATGCGAAGCCCTATATTGCGGCAAATGTCCCGCCCAACTGCTTTATGCCCCGCCCCAATGTCGGTTCCGCAGTCATCAACCTGACCCTTCATGAGGAAGCTCCGGTGGAGGTTAAGGAGGAGAGCCTGCTATTTAAAATCATACGGGCCTCCTTTAATCAAAGAAGAAAAACTCTGGTGAACGGGTTGAATAACTCTCCGGAGCTGCCCTATCGCAAGGATGAAATCGCAAATGCTCTTGTTTCTCTGGATATCTCGGAGAACATCCGTGGTGAGGCCCTGACTTTGGAGCAGTTTGCCGCACTGGCCAATGCATTATTCCTAACTCGCCAGGAACATTAAGTAACAAAATATTTGGAAATACGCCGGACAGCCTGTAAGAGTTTTTCTTAGCAGGCTGTCTTTCTCTATATTATTCCGCTGTGAATCGCTTGGGAGGTATAATGCTGCTTCCCAAGGAATATATTGAATAGAATATGAAACAAGCAGATTGGATATAGGAAGCGAGGGAATGACCATGACTGATTACAAAAGAATGGTTTCTTACATGTATCAATATGAAAATGGAGTGAAGAAAAAGAATGTTGGTTTTGCCAGAATAGAAGCGAAAGAAGGACAATGTAAAATAACCTTACATATGCAGTTACTTGGTCAGCTGGACAGTATCTTCCCCACTTACTTAATCCAGAGGAAAGAAGAAGGCATGGAGCTTATCTACCTGGGTGACACTGTGTTAAAGAATCAGGTGATGGACAGCAAGTTGTCTGCCAATGAAGCTAATATTATGAATTCAGGGTACAGCCTGTCCGATATGGGAGGTATGCTGCTCTTTTTAAATGACAGTGTCTTTTTCGCTACGGAGTGGGATAATAAAACGATCAGCCAGGATGACGTGATTGAGGCCTTAAAGCCGAAGCCTAAGACCGAAGTAAAGCTCTCTCTGGCAGAGGAGCTTCTGATCCCTAAATATAAGCTTCCAAGAGGGTATAAGATTATTGAGCGGCTTCAAGACTCTGAAGCCTTTGCTTCTGTGCAGACAATTGATTTTGTAAAGCTGGCGTACGATGCGGATATAAAGCTTCAGGCGGAGCGTATTGCAAAAAGCGCAGGGCATATATTGCTTGAGCAGGAAGCAATACTGCAGTCAGAGGCGGAAGAGGCGGAGCAGAATTACCGGGAGTTGGCACAAGCGGTGCTGTCAGAAGAAGCAGTACTGACTGAGACAGAGCAAAGAGAAGCAGAGCAGGCTACAGAGGTGCAGCTTACCGGGGACCAGGAAAAATATAGTCAGCTGGGATATGGTCAGGAGTATACCGGTCAGGAGTATACCGGTCAAGAGTATACCGGTCAAGAGTATACAGGTCAGGAGTATACCGGCCAAGGGTATGCCGGCCAGGAATATACCGATCAGGAAGATATCGGCCAGGAACAAGCGGTATATGAACAGGCAGTATATGAGAAGATGCAGCAGGCCGGGCAGTACCAGGAGCAGCAGAATTGGGAACAGGCAGATGCCGGACAGGGGCAGGCGGATATCCCGGATCCTCAGGCTGCAGCGAATATCTTTGATAAATTTCCAAGGATCTATCCTTTTGAAGATAATGAGATTTTAATCTGTGCGAAAATCGAACCCAAGGATATCGGAATGCTTCCGAAGGAGCTCTGGGTGTTAAGTAATAACAGCTTTCTGGTGCACGGATATTATTGCTATCATCACCTGATCTTTGCCAAGCTGAAGGATCGCTTCGGGTGCCGCTATATCCTTGGAGTACCCGGAATCTATCATAACAGAGAACGTTTTATGGCAAGAATGTTCGGCTTTGACGGGTTTAAGCCAATCCGCAAGAGGGAGTTACGGCAGGGGGATTTTGGATATTGGTATATGCCGGTCAACTTTTAATCTGCCGGGTTAAGTACCGGCTGGGAATCGGTTTGATCTGCGGGATTAATGAGAGCATAGTGTATATGATCGGTCCAGACACCGTTTATTCGGGCATAGGAGTAAGAGATGCCTTCCTTATGAAAGGCAAGACGCTCGGCCACCCCGAGGGAAGCGGTGTTATTTGGCATGATATAAGCATCGATTCTATGCATATGATATTCGTCCAATACTATTTTGATACATTTTCTGACACCTTCCGTGGCATAGCCCTGGTGCAGATGTCGGTTACTGAGCTTATAGCCCAGGCAGCAGCTGTGATAGGGTTCCTTCAGGATGTTCTGAAAGCAGACAGTACCGATAATCTCGGAGGGGTTATCCTTCAGAAACATCCAATAGCGGATCAGCTTACCCTCCGCGATCAGGTTGTGCTCTGCGGTCAGAAATGCTCTCAAATAGGGTAAGGTATAAAAATTATGGCTGTGCGCCGGTTCCCAAGGCTCAAACAGTTCCTTGCTGTCCTTAAAAAAAGGCAATACCATGGGGGCGGCGTCCTTATTCAGTATCTTTATGATAAGACGTTCCGTTTCATAGGACTTTGTCATTTTAAAACCTCGCTTTCCTAATCTATACCGCGCAGGTAGACATGCTCTATTTTTGGAGACAAAAGTATTTTAAATGTCTCCATTGTTTCTTTGGAATGACCGGTTAAGCCGGGCTGAAGGATATCCTCGGAATCACGGTAAGCTTGCAGATAATAAGCTTTCGCCCCTTGAAGCCAGACTCCGATAGAGTTCATATCTGCTTCTGTATGATGCTGCTTCACGATGGTAGTACGAAATTCGTAGTCAATAGAACCGGTTAATATAAATGCGACGCTTTCCTTCACCTTATTCAGGAGGTGGCTGTTTGCGCCCGAGGACAAGCCGTATTTCTCCGGGGAATTTTTAATATCCATGGCAACATAGTCGATCAGTTTATCCTCGGTCAATGCCTTTAGCATCACCGGATTCGTTCCGTTGGTATCTAATTTGACCTGCAGACCCAGAGCCTTGATTTTACCAATAAACTCAGGAAGGCCGGGATAGAGGGTAGGCTCTCCTCCGGTAATACAGACACCTTCCAGGATCGCCTGCCTTTTGGTGAGATACCTGAGAACCTCATCTTCAGCAATCGTTGGCTGAGAGCCGGGACTGGTTACAAGGGAGGCATTGTGACAGAAGGGACAGCGCATATTGCAGCCTCCCAGGAACAGGGTAGCGGCAAGATGCCCCGGGTAATCAAGCAGCGTTGTTTTATTAAAGCCATGGATCTGCATATTGTCACCTCATCTATGTTATGATAGAATTGTTAAGACAAATTCATAGGATTACTATACCAAATCGCAGGGTACTAGTCCAGTATAAAGGAACTTGAAACAAGATGAATGAAAAATATATGAGAGAAGCACTGAAGCAGGCAAGGAAGGCAATTCGGCTGGGAGAGGTCCCGATTGGCTGCGTAATCGTCTATCAGGATAAAATCATTGGCAGAGGATATAATAAACGTAATACGAAGAAGACCACGCTTGCCCATGCGGAACTGCTTGCCATTGAAAAGGCAAGCAAAGCGATGGGGGATTGGCGCCTGGAGGACTGTGTTATGTATGTTACCCTGGAGCCCTGCCAGATGTGCTCCGGTGCGATTGTACAGGCACGAATCAAAAAAGTCGTGGTCGGAACCATGAATCCCAAAGCCGGCTGTGCCGGTTCCATTTTAAATCTGTTACAAATGAAAGAATTTAATCATCAGGTAGAGCTTGAGACCGGAGTTCTGGAGCGGGAATGCACCGAAGTACTGCAGGAATTCTTTAAAAATCTTCGAATACGAAATAAGAAGGAAAAGGAAAAGCTTGAGGGTTGACAAACCTCTCCGGTATGCTATATACTTGGCATACAGCTCTTAAACAGGAGAGCAGCTTATCATCAGGAGCGGCGCTTTTATCAAGCGTAACGCTTTCATCAGCGCAGCGTTAACAAGCGCGTAAAATTGTTATAAAATTTCCGTGCAGCCGGGGAGATAGCGGTGCCCTGTACCTGCAATCCGCTACAGCAGGGGTGATGTTCTGCCTAGGGTGACTTACTGTAGGGCCGCCCCTTATAAGTGATGTTGACGTTTGGGTCTTACGCAACAGGAATTTGTGAACCGTGTCAGGTCAGGAATGAAGCAGCACTAAGCGAAACCTCTTGTGTGCCGTAAGGCTGCCTGGACCGAGTTAACTGTAAGGGTAACGCTTATGGTAAGCATTCGAAGCAGAACGCACGGATATTAAAATAAAAACTGAGAACAGGTAATAAAAGGAACATTTTGCAAGTTTGCTGAAAGGTTCCTTTTTTATTATTTGGGCGACGCCTGTGGTACCGAAGATACCTATAAGCATTTTGTCCTAAAAGCCTGAAATACGCCACATTCTTCTTCCTGTATCTATAAATTTGTTATATAATATGCCTATAACTGAAGAAAACGCTAAACTAGGTGGTGCAGACATGGAATTGAAAATGAATCCAAACGCAGTAAACCAAATCTCAAAAGGTACCATCATTTATACGGAGGGACAACCTGTTACAAGTATAGGAATGATCGTAAAAGGCCGTATAATGATATATAACGACGGAGCAAAGGTTGTAGCAGGCTCCGGATCCTTTCTGGGATTGAATGATTTGTATCTTGGAAGATATAACAGCACTTATATGGCCGGTGACGACTTGCTTTTATATGTATTTCCAATTAACCGGATTGAGGAGATAGAAGCAATATTAAATGTAAATAAGGATTATCACGGGTTCATGGTGGCATCTTATTATAAGCTGATTAATGACCTTGATCAGATCTATCAGGGGTTGATCAAGAACAGGGAGGCATTAAGCCAGTATTTGACCGACAGCTATATGAAATATCAGGCTATGGCATCACGCAGAGGCTTTAAGGCAAGAACTTCTGAACGGTTTACCCAGCTGGAGCTGGCGGAAACAGATCTGGAGCTTATCTCAGACAGAATTCGATATTATACCGAATGCAGAAGCTTGCCCCTGGAGGTGGTAAAGACCTTCTATTCTTATGGCAATGCCATAACACAATACCAGGTTGAGGATCAGGTAAATATCGTGAACCAGCAAATGGAGACCCTGAAGGATCTGGCTGCAGAATATATCTCTCTGGCAGAATGCCTGTTTGATGACAGTGAAACCTGCCTCTACCGTATGATAGCAGAGATGTCAATCTCAATGGATAATACAACGGGTGCCGGTAACGAGATCATGGAGCTGTTAGATGATATTAAGGAGCAGGTTAATCAGGCGGAGGTATTTACCGAGCGTTATCTGGGACTGAGATTTAAGGCTGACCGCAAGAAGCTGGAGGAGATCTATCAGCTTCTGCTCAGTGAGAACAAAGGAAGTGAAGTTAGTTCGGAGACCATGCTGAAATATTCCAAAGAGGATACCCAAAATGCTTTGGAAGAGATGAAGGACAGCTTTGTAAAGCTTTTAGCCTATGCCGGGATTGAAGGCAGCCTTGCCGAGGAAATGAACACGGCCATGCAGGATTTTGTTCATGTTAAGGATAAAACTTCAGCAGATGACCATGTCAGAAGCATGAGAAGAAAAATTGCAGATAATCACTACAAGATTTATTTCCCCATGTTTATGAGAGCCGTAAAAGAGAAGAAACCTCCGCGTATTGTGGACATGTTCCTTAAGTATGGTTTTGCAGATGAGAAGCTTCTGACCAACGATCAGCTGCTTTCCATTTATTTTTTGAAAGAGGATGAAAAAAATCTGAGTCAGGTCGGTATCTATAATATTAAGACTTGGCTGACAATGATTTATGAAGGCAGGAAAGAGCCCTCCAAGAATGAATTTGACTTGGAATATCATGAAAATGTAACAAGCCTCCGTAAGCAAAATCAAATTACCGAGAAGGAAGCACAGCAGCGGCTTACGGATCAAAAGAAGAAGGTTGAATATGAGGTCCAGAATATGTTCCGTATGAATAATCGTACGGTCAATGGACAGATTACCAGCTTCGTACCTGTATTACATAAGGATATGTGGTCGAGTAATATCGAGAAGTTTTATGTGACACCCGGTAAGATTGTAGAGACTATGGAAGCAATCATGAAAATCGATTACTCGGTATTCGATCGCGAGCTTCTTTACACCAATCAGGAGAAAAATATCGTAAAGGAATACATTATAAAGCGTGTATATCCGGACATCGTATTGATGCCAACCATCGGTCTCAACGGAATTATGTGGCAGGAGATCTCCGGTAAGCGCCGTGATACACCCGCCCGCTTTCTGCTTCCCAGCTTTACGGAGATTAATCTGAAGGTGCTGCTTACTAAGGTATTCGGCAGATACCGCTGGGAGCTCTGCCGTACCATTGAGGGCGCCGCATGGAATGATATCCAGCATAAATCACTTACCTCCGAATATAGCGACTATCTCCAATTCTACCGTAAGAATAAAGAGCTTTCAGAGGAAAAGAAAGAGAGAATCAAGCTCCAGATCCAAAAGGGCCGTAACAATAACAGAGAGATCTTTGTCATTGACTATGAACAATGGATCCATTATGAGGCATCAGGTGCTATGAAGCTGAATAAACCTGTCAGGGAAATGATGGCCACCTATTGTCCGTTTGCAAAGGAGATTCGTGATCAAATTAAGCTTCAGCCGGCATTTGAAGAGGCGATGGCAAGATTTTACCGCGAGAAGCAGAAGAAGGTCAGAGAGATTGAAGGCAGATATCGTATGCTGCAAAAGGATAATATCGAGATCACCCAGGAGCTTGCTGATACACTGACCTACCATAAAGAAACATAGAGACCGGAATAATACGAAAAGTTGCCTTAAGCAGTCAATCACTGCTTAAGGCAACTTTTCATACATCGTGATGTTTGTACAGTTTCCAGTGCTTTGCACTTGTCTTATTAAATGAGAAATGATAGTATTATAGAGATAGTGAAAAATAAAAAAAGGAAAAATAAACCTAAGATAATTGCAGTCAGTGATGGTGAATTTACAAAGGAGGTTGTAACATGGGAAGCTATGATAACATTGTCAAAATAGAAGCAATGCGCAGACGCGTGGAAGAAGACGATCTGCAGTCAGCAATGAAAATTCTGGAAACGATTGTGATAAAGAAGATCAAGAACATGTCAGACCTAAGCCTGATTGCGGAGGTCTATGCAGGAAACGAAAGATACGAGGAAGCGGCGCAGCTTTATCATAAAATATATGAAAAAACAAAAACCAGAAAATCACTGTACCAGCTTGTGGATCTGTCCATCAAGTCCAATAGTCTTGAGGATGCCCAGTATTACCTTGTGGAGTATCAAAAGGCTGCTCCGAGGGATTTCTATAAGTATATCTTCCGGTATAAAATCGACAAGCTTAAGGGCGTACCCTATGAAAAGCTGATTGAGACGCTGGAGACGTTAAAAACATCGGAATATATGGAAAAATGGGCATATGAGCTGGCCAAGACCTATTACAAGGCAGGTATGGATAAGGAGTGTATCAAGGAATGCTCCGACATTATATTATGGTTTGGCGAAGGTCCCTATGTGGAAAAAGCCAAGATACTTAAGTCATATTTTTCCGGTGAAACGGATAAAGAAAGAATCATGGAGGACTTAAAGCGCAGAGCGGCAGGGAATAATAATGAAATTGCCACACAGGAAAATGAGCCGGCGGATGACCATAGGCAGGAAGACTTTAGCAGCCAGGAAGAAACATACATAGAAGCAGCTTCGGAAACAATGGAAGACGAACCCGTGGATTCCATGCCGGCAGAAATCAGCATGGAAGACGATGATTTGACAGGGTCTGTGGCTGCAGAGGAATACATAGAAGAATTCCGGATTGAAGGGATAGAAGCTATCCTTGATACCGATGAATGCGACAGCAGACTGAATGCCATAGCGGAAGGACTTGAGCTTGATTTGAACGCAATCTTTGGTGATTTTCTGCTTGATGCCGGTATAAGAACACAAATCGTGGAGATGCTGGAAGATATCATTGATGAGAACGGTGAACCTGTCAGATTGATAATTACCGGCGAGACCGGCTCCGGCAAGACTTCGCTGGCGAAGGATATTACCATGTTTCTGTATGAGACAGGAAGATTAAGATCCTCCAGAATTGCAAAGATTGATGCGCAGAAGCTGAATACAATTGATCTTTCTTTGAAGAAGGATACTTTAATAGACTGCTGTCTTGTAGTTGAGCATGCAGGTAATCTGCAGGCGGCTGCCATAGATGGTCTGATTGATTTATGTCATACTTTATGGGAAAATATAGCGGTTATCCTTGAAGATAATCGGAACGATGCAGAGAAGCTTTTCATGGGTAATCCGAAATTGGTGGATTTATTTAAAAACCGAATTGATTTAACATAAGCGCTTCGCAGGGAATAATATAATTATTAAAAGGTTGTGCCTGCATCATCATGGCGTACAGGTACGCTTGGCACAACCTGATAAGTTACAGCTTAAATTGAATTGTAATATCGTTTGGAAGCTTTTGTCCTTTTTTTGATTTTACATTGGAGGACACGTGGAGCAGATAGGACTCATTTTTACCATAGGGAGCAAGCGGTTCAATCTCAATACAATTATCCACCGTATTATAACGTATGTTTGTGGCCAGAGGAACCATATTGAGTGAGGTTACATACAGGTTGCGGTTATTTACGGTTGAGGGATTGAGTGGTGCGGTGAATTTAATCCTCCAAACGAAATTACCGGTTTTAAATTTTAGACTCTGCTTTACACGGTTTTTTACACTGCCTTCTACTGCTTCAATTGTTAAATAATTGGTAGCCATAAGATCATCTCCATCCATATCGCTTGTATATTTAAAAGGTTATCCGCAAATTGGTTTGAAACTGATTATAATAAGTCTCATTTAGTAACATTATAGCATAAATATTTGAAACTTCAACTATTTAGATACAAGCGGCTTCAAAGGTAAAATCATGTGTATTTTCCTACAGTATTATATTAATTTTAACGCATATAAAAGCGTTTGTTACTTAAAATATAAGTATGAGAAGCGTGTAGGCAATATTTCTTATTAGCATGATATGGAAAGGAGACTGGGAAAAATGTGTATTTACAAACCATAACTTTGTGGTATAATCAGAGTAGCGATAAAAATTTAACAAAATATTAACTAGTTTTATATGCAATATTAACAACGTAAGTTCGATAAAATTATAGAGGTGTGCAATGGAGCAGTATATTATTAAAGGCGGAAAGCCGCTTGTGGGAGAGGTAACGATCAGCGGTTATAAAAATGCAGCACTGGGGATCATCGCTGCGGCCGTAATGACCGACGAAACTGTTAAAATAGAAAATGTACCCGACATCGGAGATATAGATATATTATTACAGGCAATAGAGGACATTGGTGCCAAGGTTGACCGCATCAATCGTAATACGATTAAGATTAATGCAAGTAAAATTGATACGGTAGATGTTGATTTTGATTATGTCAGAAAAATCCGTGCTTCCTATTATCTTGTGGGGGCGCTGCTGGGTAAATTCAAGGGAGCCAAGGTGGCCCTGCCGGGTGGCTGTAATATCGGCAGCAGGCCCATTGATCAGCATATCAAAGGATTTGAGGCTCTCGGTGCAAGGGTTAAGATTGAACATGGTATGATTTGCGCAGAGGCGGAAAACCTCGCCGGTGCGCATATTTATTTTGACTGCTCCAGTGTAGGGGCAACCATTAATGTTATGCTGGCTGCCTGCCTTGCAGAGGGGCAGACGATTCTTGAAAACTCCTCTAAGGAGCCGCATGTTGTAGATGTCGCTAACTTCTTAAACAGTATGGGCGCGAATATCAAGGGGGCAGGTACGGATGTTATCCGTATCAAAGGTGTACCCAAATTGCATGGAAGTGAATATTCTATTATACCGGACCAGATTGAAGCTGGTACCTTTATGTTTGCTGCAGCTGCCACAAAAGGGGATATCCTGATTAGAAATGTTATTCCGAAACACCTGGAGGCGTTTACAGCGAAGCTGCTGGAGATCGGCGCACAGGTGGAGGAATTTGATGATGCGGTCCGTGTGAAAGCCGACAGACGGTTGGGCAATTCCCATGTGAAGACTTTGGTTTATCCCGGTTTCCTGACCGATATGCAGCCCCAGATGACAACGCTCTTGGCAATCTCCAAAGGAACCAGTATTGTGACGGAAAGTATTTTTGAAAACCGCTTTAAGTATGTTGACGAATTAACCCGCATGGGTGCTTCCATTAAGGTAGAAGGCAATACGGCGATTATAGAAGGCGTCGAAAGATTCACCGGTGCCAGCATAACTGCTCCGGATCTTCGCGGCGGAGTCGCGCTTGTGATGGCCGGCCTGATGGCAGACGGATATACCGTAGTAGAGAATATTGAATTTATTGAACGCGGCTATGAACGTTTTGAAGATAAGATGCAGCAGCTGGGCGCTTTAATGGTAAAAGTGGATTCAGCCGATATGAAGGCAATCAGAAGATTTAAATTGAAGGTAAGCTGATTTTCTGAAGAATGAAAAATTCACTTGACGAAGGCTTGCTTTTTGTTATATTCTAATGTTGCATGTTACGACAATTTCATACATTAACATTTCTCTTATTCAGAGTGACGGAGAGTAAAGGCTCTATGAAGTCACGGCAACCCCAGTATTGGAAGGTGCCAACCTGAGCGAGTAATCGAACAATAAGAGGATTTGATTAACTTTATTATCAAGTCCGCATATTGCGGACTTCTTTTTTTTCGAATTTGAAAGGAGGATATTATGCAGAAGAGATTATTTACATCAGAATCTGTAACCGAGGGACACCCGGATAAAATCTGTGATCAGGTGTCGGATGCGGTTCTGGATGCATTATTAGAACAGGATCCCATGAGCAGGGTTGCTTGTGAGACGGCAATTACAACAGGTCTGGTGCTTGTTATGGGTGAGATCACCACGGAAGGCTATGTTGATATTCAAAAGATTGTCAGAGATACGATCCGGGAGATTGGATATGATCGCTCCGAGTACGGCTTTGACGCAAATACCTGCGGTGTTATCGTGGCGTTGGATGAGCAGTCCAAGGATATTGCACTGGGTGTGGATACAGCACTTGAGGTTAAGGAACATACGACAGAGGATGAGGAGCTCTCAAAGATCGGCGCCGGCGATCAGGGAATGATGTTCGGCTATGCAACCAATGAGACAGAGGAATTTATGCCTTATCCCATCTCATTGGCACATAAGTTAACAAGACAGTTGACCAGGGTAAGGAAGAACGGAACCTTAAGCTATCTTCGTCCGGACGGAAAGTCCCAGGTTACGGTAGAGTATGATGAAAACGGCAGACCCATCCATCTGAATGCGGTGGTTTTATCCACACAGCATAATGAGGAGGTTACCACGGAGCAGCTTCGTAAGGATGTTAAGAAATATGTATTAGACGAGGTACTGCCTCAGGAACTCATCGATGATAAGACCAAATTCTTTATCAACCCTACCGGACGCTTTGTTATCGGCGGACCCAACGGGGACAGCGGATTAACCGGACGTAAGATCATCGTAGATACCTATGGCGGCTATGCGAGACACGGCGGCGGCGCCTTCTCCGGCAAGGACAGCACTAAGGTAGACCGTTCCGCATCCTATGCGGCGCGTTATGTTGCAAAGAACCTTGTAGCGGCAGGTCTTGCGGACCGCTGTGAGATTCAGATATCTTATGCCATCGGTGTTGCAGAGCCTACTTCCATTATGCTGGATACCTTCGGAACAGGAAAGCTTTCTGAGGAGGAGCTGGTAAGGATCGTTCGTAAGCATTTTGACCTTCGTCCTGCAGGCATTATTAAGATGCTTAATCTGCGCAGACCGATCTACAAGCAGACAGCAGCCTACGGCCATTTTGGAAGACTGGATCTGGATCTTCCCTGGGAGCGTATTGACAAGGCAGAGGAATTAAAGAAGTATCTTTAAGCAAAAAACAGCAGATAATAACAGGGTAAAAATCAGTGGCTTTAACAGAAAAGCCACTGATTTTTTCATGAAAAGTTTAGAAAAATTAGAGTTATTTTCTGTGCATTTTATAGTATTACATGATACAATGAAAGCAGAGAACCGGAGTTCATGAACAATTTCTTCCTATTCATGATATAATATAAAAGCAGGGGTATATTTGTAAGCTTACTTACAAATGTACGATCCCGGTGGACGGCCATAATATGTTTTATGTTTATGTATACTGATGTAAGATGGATTTTTATAAATTTTTATGGATAGGAACGGTGAATTTTCTTGAGACTGAAGGACAGGCTGATAACTGCATTTTTTATAATGATCGCAATGCCCATCATGCTGCTTTCCGTTGCAGCCGGTACGATTATCAGCTTTCAGACGAATTCCATCCAGCAGTCTTATGATGTGGATGCAAATACCCTTCAGATTATTACAAATCCTATCCAGATACTTAATCGTGTTACCAGGGGAATTTATAATGAGATAAAGCTTGCGGCTTTAAAGGATCCGGAGAAATTAGAGGATCAGACTTATATTGAACACTGGAATGATGAGCTTCGCAACAAATACTCCTTTATTGCAATTCGAAAAGGCAATGAATTTGTTTATACCGGAGATCAGGCGAAATTAGCACTGGTGAAGGATAATCTGCAAACCTTCGGCCTTTATAATACTGATGTTGACGGAGGGATGTATGTCGGAGGCAAGTCCCCGTTTTTGGTAAAGGCACAGGATTTTTACTTTTCCGACGGGACAGAGGGAACCATCTTTGTGATCACGGATTTGAATACATTATTCCCGCAGATTAAGTCGTTACTATCACAGAGCGTGATATCCTTCCTGATGGTGCTGATTCTGACTGCGCTGATCCTGATGCTCTGGATTTACCGAAGTATCCTGCGGCCGTTAAATATATTGCGGATCGGTATGAATCAGATTAAGGAAGGTGACCTGGATTACTCGGTTGAGTCGGAGACCCAGGACGAGATCGGTCAGCTTTGTGAAGACTTTGAAGAGATGAGAATCAGACTGAAGGAATTGATTGAAAGCCGCCTTCAGTATGAAGAGGATATTAAGGAATTGATCAGTAACATCTCCCATGATTTAAAGACTCCGCTGACCGCAATTCAGGGCTACGCGGAGGGCTTGATGGACGGAGTCGCCGATACGCCCCAGAAGCAGGAGAAATACCTGCAGACCATTATGAGTAAGGCAAATGATATGTCCATCCTGGTGGATGAACTGTCATTTTATACGAAGATTGATTGCAATACGGTACCCTACACCTTTAAGGATATTAATATTACGGATTGTTTTAACGACTGTGTGGAAGAGGTAAGCCTAGACCTTGAGGTTAAGAACATTGAGATACAATTGAAAAATGAAATACAGGAGGATACGAAGGTAATTGCAGATGCCGAGCAGTTTAAGCGGGTTATCAATAATATCATTGGAAATGCAGTAAAATACATGGATAAGCCGAAGGGTATCATAAAGCTGCGGTTGATTGATATTGGTTCCTGTGTGCAGGTAGAGATAGAGGATAACGGAGTTGGTATTCCGAAGCAGGATCTTCCCTATATTTTTGAACGCTTCTACCGTGCGGATGCTTCCCGCAACTCCAAAAAGGGAGGAAGCGGCCTTGGACTTGCGATTTCAAAGAAAATCATTGAAGACCATGGGGGGAAGATCTGGGCAGAGAGTGAGCTGGGGGTTGGAACGACCATCCTGTTTACCTTAAGAAAGAGTGTTAAATAAATAAACCTGAATAGAAAGGAGTTCCTATGAGAAGGTTATTAATTGTTGAAGATGAGCTGGCGATCGCGGAGCTGGAAAAGGATTATCTGGAATTAAGCGGATTTGAAGTAGAAGTTGAGACGGACGGGACAGCCGGCGCCAATCGCGCCCTGGAGGAGGAATTTGATCTGGTGATTCTGGATCTGATGCTTCCGGGAATGGATGGCTTTGAGATATGCAAGCGGGTACGCGAGCAGAAAAATATACCGGTAATCATGGTTTCTGCGAAAAAGGATGATATCGATAAAATCCGTGGCTTGGGACTGGGAGCAGATGACTATATGACAAAGCCCTTCAGCCCAAGTGAATTGGTCGCACGTGTGAAAGCCCATCTGGCCAGATACGAGAGATTGATCGGTTCCGGTTTGAAGGAGAACGAAGTGATTGAGATCCGCGGACTGAAGATCGATAAAACCGCAAGAAGGGTATTCTTAAACGGCGAAGAGAAGATCTTTACGACGAAGGAGTTTGATTTGCTGACCTTCCTTGCACAAAATCCCAACCGCGTCTATACCAAGGAGGAGCTGTTCAGAGAGATCTGGGATATGGAGTCCGTTGGAGATATTGCAACCGTAACGGTTCATATCAAGAAAATTCGTGAGAAGATTGAATATAATACTTCAAAGCCTCAATATATAGAGACGATCTGGGGCGTTGGTTACCGTTTTAAGGTTTAGTACGAAAAAATGAAAAATGGGTGTGCTGCGGCACTCATTTTTTTAAATATCATTGACAATATATTAACAAAGCGTTAAAATTATCCTAGCCAATTCAAAAGGTGTCTGATGGAAAGGCATAGGAGAGAATCTAAATTGCCCTGACGGGACGGTTTCCGAAGAGTAAGGCAATTTTATTGTGATTGACAGATATCCCTGTGCTTAGGCACGGGGATTTTTTTTGGAAAAGGTGTAAGTTGCTCTTTAATTGAGTATTCTGTGGATAAGAGTATGAATAGGAGGTGGCATTGTGGAAACCAGAGTTGCATTGATCGGAATTATTGTGGAGGATATGGAGGCTGTGGAGCGGCTCAATGGATTGCTTCATGAATATGGGCAGTATATTCTGGGGCGAATGGGTATCCCGTATCGGGAGAAAAATATTAATATTATAAGCGTGGTCCTGAATGCGGAGGCGGATATCATCAGCTCCCTGGCGGGGAAGCTTGGTATGATTAAGGGACTCAGTGTTAAGACAATTTACTCGAAGAAATAGATTAAGCAAGAATCAGGAGGTTGAAGAATGAAAAAGTTAAAACTTATGATCGTATTTATACTGTGTCTTATGGTGGTGTCGGCATGCTCTAATAATTCTGTTAATGAGGGCGGTAAGCCGCAGACTACCGCTACTCCGGAGCCGACTGCGGCACAGGAACAGGCTGCTCCAACTGCGGCAATAGAAGAGGCTGCTCCTACGCCTGAGGTTACTCAGCCTGCTGAGAAAATAGATATTTCTATAGCAGCTTTGAAGGGACCGACAGCCATCGGTATGGTGAAGCTGATGGAGGATGCCAAAGCAGGTACAACAGCGAATACGTATCAGTTTACCATTGCGGGAATGGCGGATGAGATCAGTACCGGATTAGTAAAGGGTGATTTTGATATTGCCGCAGTTCCGTGTAATTTGGCGTCCGTGTTATACAATAGAACAAAGGGGCAGATTACACTGGCGGGCATCAATACCCTGGGTGTTCTTTATGTGATAGAAACCGGTAATCAAATCAATACGGTTGAGGATTTGAAGGGAAAGACGATTTATTCCACAGGAAAAGGCACCACGCCGCAGTTTACCCTGAACTATCTTTTAAGTGCATACGGAATTGATCCGGAGAAGGATGTAACCATAGAATATAAGACAGAGGCTACCGAGGTGGCAGCAATCTTAAGCCAGTCCTCCGACGCGGTCGCTATGCTGCCCCAGCCCTATGTGACTACCGTTATGATGAATAATGATAAGGTACGGATCGCTCTTGATGTGGCAAAGGAATGGGAAGCGGTGAGCGCGGATGGCAGCTCGGTGGTAACCGGCGTGGTTGTTGTAAACAGTGACTTTCTTAAGGAGCATAAGGAGGCTGTGGATACCTTCCTTCAGGAATATTCCGCTTCCACAACCTATGTAAATGAGAATATCGATGCGGCCTCTGCCCTGGTGGAGCAATACGATATCTTCAAGGCGGCCGTCATAAAGAAGGCGCTTCCCTTCTGTAATATAACCATGATACAAGGGGAGGATATGAAAGCGAAGGTGAGCGGATATCTGACCGCTTTATATAATCAGGATCCGCAGTCTGTGGGCGGAGCACTTCCGGGGGATGATTTCTATTATGTTCCTTAAGCTTCGCAAACTGCTTGCAGTGGTATTTTGGCTCATCGTCTGGGAGCTTTTCAGTCTAAGCATACATGAAGAGATCTTACTTCCTTCTCCTGTCGCAGTGTTTACCACCTTGTTTGGCCTGCTGCAAACCCTTGACTTCTGGCAGACGATCGTATATTCCTCCCTGAGAATTCTGCTTGGATGTATTCTTGCAGTAGTGACCGGAACTGTTTTTGCGGCGGCAGCGCACCGGCTCTTATGGATCAGGGAATTGCTGGTGCTGCCTATCAAAATCATGGAAACCATTCCGGTGGCCTGCTTTATTATAATTGCGCTCCTATGGCTTCATCCCCGGAATTTATCCATATTGGTAGCTTATATGATGGTTCTGCCAATGATTTATTCCAGTGTGCTGCAGGGATTAAGATCAACTGATGAGAAGCTGCTTCAGATGGCGTTTGTATTCCGTTTAACTGTCTGGAAAAAGGTGAAAGCTATTTATATTCCGGCGGTCAAGCCGTTTTTTCTGAATGCGGTGTCTGTTGGGATCGGTTTTGGCTGGAAGGCGGGCATTGCAACTGAGGTTATTGCCAACTCCAATCAATCCATCGGGGAACGGCTGTATGAGGCAAGGCTTTATGTAATGACAAAGGAGCTGCTGGCCTGGGCGGTAGTAATTATTCTGATCAGCATTTTTTATGAAAAAGCGGCCATGCTGATCTTACGGCTGCTGCATCAGGAGAGGAGGCCGGTATGAATATAGAGTTCAGGGCAGTATCAAAGCGATTTGGCGATAATAAGGTATTAGACCATATCAATATCAGCCTGCCTGAAGGACAGCCAAGCTGCCTCATGGGTCCTTCGGGCAGCGGTAAGACTACGATCATCAATATTCTTATGGGACTTCTTTCGATTGATTCAGGTGAGGTCATCGGATTGAAGAACAGACGGATTGCCGGTGTATTTCAGGAGGACCGGCTGATTGAGCACTGGGATGCCATAAAGAATATCGGCCTGGTATGCGATAAGAGTGTCACGAAGGAGCAGATTAAGGGAGAGCTTCAGCAGGTCGGTCTGGAGGAGGAGCTTGATCGTTATCAGGATAAACCGGTCAGCCTCTTCAGCGGCGGGATGCGAAGGAGAGTTGCCATTGTGCGGGCAGTGCTGGCGCAGAGTGAGTTTGTCATCCTGGATGAGCCCTTCAAGGGGTTGGATGATGCCTTAAAGCAGCAGGTAATCGACTATGTCAAGCAGAAAACAGCAGGAAAGACCGTTTTGCTGGTGACCCATGATAAGGAAGAGGCCAGGCAGCTGGGAGGAAAGCTGATCCTGCTGCAGCCTTCACTGTTCCATTAGGCTATAGCAGATACCGTTATGCGGATATATCCTTGAAGGAAATTATAAAGACAATCATTAATATTGTTTTTTTACCCGGTATCGTCTATAATACTATATTAAAAATAGCGTTTGGATAAAAGAGAGGGATAATTCATGCATATCACGATGACAGGTAATCTGGGGAGCGGCAAGTCCACCTTATGTAAGCTGCTGAATGAAAAATACCAGTTTGAAATATATTCGACCGGCAAGGTTCAAAGAGAGCTTGCCAGACAGATGAATATGACGACCTTGGAGTTAAATCAGTTCATGTGCTCTGACAAAAAATATGACAAAATGATTGATGATGAGACAGCCAGAATATCACGGGAGAATAAGGATAAGGATATTATCTTTGACTCAAGGCTGGCCTGGCATTTTGTAGAGCATTCCTTTAAGGTGTTTGTATCGGTCAGCTTAGACGTGGCAGCAGAACGTGTCATGAACGACCAAAGAGGTGCGGAGGAGAAATATACTTCATTTGAGGAAGCCAGAAAGCTCCTGGCAGAACGCGCTTTGACGGAAAAGGACCGCTATAAGGACATCTATAATTTAAACTATATGGACTTCTCCAATTATAACCTGGTCATTGACAGTACCTACTGCCAACCGGAACAGATTGTAGAGATCATTCTAAGGGAAGCCAGAGAATATGAGAAAGCATATACTCAGAATGCTGCCGAGACTTCCAAAATGCTGGTATCACCCAAGCGTCTGGTTCGGGAGGAGGATATTACCGGGCAGGATCTGATAGAGCTTCAAGCACTGGTAAAAACCTATGAGAAGGAACCCAGCATGATAGATACAACGGTATTGGTAACAAAGAATGAGGATGATTATATTGTTCTTAATGGGATGGAGCATGCGAAAGCAGCCTATCTTGCGAAGGTTCCTTATATACCCATCGAGGTGGTGAAACCTTAATTTTCCTCATTTTCCTTGGTTGAATCTATTAATTTATGATAATTTTAGCTACATTTTTACAAGTTATTTCCGAGGATTATAATAACAGAATGGCAAACAATAGATACAGGAGAATTCATCTAAGGATGAATTCTCTTTTTTGCGAAATAAGCAGAGTGATCCGGTTCCTGATCTGTAGTTTATACCAAAAGGAGGTGGCTTGCATGAAGGGTGCAGAGAAAATTTATGCGAAAATAAAAGGTCCGATTCTGCTGGTGCTTATCACGCTTGGCGTATATCTGGGTTTTCGTTTTCTGCTGGGTCTGGTGCTGCCCTTTCTGATTGCTTATTTCCTTGCCTGGATTATTCGTCCGGTGACGGAGAGCCTTAACCGGCGCTGGCGGATACCAAGGATACTGGGGGGGACAGCCTCACTGCTTCTTCTGGTTGCTGTCTTTGGAACAAGCATCTGTCTTTTGATTAATATCCTGGTAAAGCAGACAATTGCATTTATCAAAAATCTTCCGGTTTATATGGATGCCATTGCAGAGAAGCTGGATCATATTTGTAAGGGCTGCGACGACATGTTCGGTCTGGATGGGGGAACTATTCGCGGCTTTGTTGATGAGAACCTGCTCTCCGGCTATAACAGGATAAAAGCAAATCTGATGCCGGAACTGACAGAGCATACGATTTCCATAACGATCTGGGTGATAGGCTTCTTTGGGCTTCTATTAATCATATTTGTCTCGGCAGTATTAATCGCAAAGGATTTGCCGGAGCTTCGAGAGCGGTTTGAGAAAATGAGCTCCTATCAGGATATCCACAGAGTGACGCAGAAGCTGTCCGATGCCGGTATCGCCTATCTGCGCTCCCAGCTTATTATCATGGTAATCATTGCGGTAATCTGTGTCCTGGGTCTAACCCTGCTTAAGAATAACTATGCCTTTTTGATCGGTATCGGCATTGCAATCATGGATGCATTACCGGTGCTTGGCAGCGGTATCGTACTGGTACCATGGGCAATTGTTATGCTGGTGAACGGTAATATTTATCAGGCAGCGATTCTTGTGACCATCTTTTTGGTCTGTCAGATCATTCGTGAAATTCTGGAACCGAAGCTAATCGGCAACAGAATTGGTGTAAAGCCTCTGTTCACGCTGATTGCCATGTATGCAGGAGTAAAGCTGTTCGGAATTGCAGGATTCCTGCTGGGTCCCATCGGTCTGATCATTATCAGTACCATTTATCATGTAATTAATGAGAAAACACAGGTTGAAAATCCGGAGCAAATTAATTATAATGAAAAGTGAAAAACTAAATTATTAAATTAAATAAAGGCAGGGTATTCTCATGAAGAACGAATTTGCATTCACTCCTCCTATGGGCTGGAACAGCTGGGACTGCTACGGCGCCAGTGTCAACGAACAGGAGATTCGCAACAATGCCGAATATATGGCTAAGAATCTGCGAAAATACGGTTGGGAATATATTGTAGCAGATATCCAGTGGTATGAACCCCAGGCCTCCGGTACCGAATATCACAATCTGGCGCTTCTCTGTATGGATGAGTACGGGCGCCTGATTCCGGCGGTGAATCGTTTCCCCAGCGCAAAGGAGGGGAGAGGCTTTCGTCCGCTCTCAGATTATATTCACTCTCTTGGATTAAAATTCGGAATTCATATCATGCGGGGGATCCCCAGACAGGCAGTCTATCAGAACACGCCCGTGAAAGGAACGGATGATACGGCAAGAGACGCTGCAGACGGCCATAATGTGTGCTTATGGAATCAGGATATGTATGGAATGAATACCGGAAGGGATTCTTCCGGCAGGGCAAAGCCGACGGCACAGGCTTATTATGATTCATTGATTGAGCTGTACTGTGAATGGGGAGTTGATTACATAAAGGTGGACGATCTGGCTGCACCGAACTACCGCAGGGAAGAGATTGAGCTGCTTCGCAGGGCAATTGATGCATCCGGGAGGGCAATTGTATTCTCCGCTTCTCCGGGGGACACCCCTTTGGAGGCGGCAGAGCATTGCGTGGAGAACCTTAATCTATGGCGTGTCTCCAATGACTTCTGGGATGAATGGGGGCTTCTCTATAAGCAGTTTGGTTTGATGAAGGATTGGAATCCATATATGGGGCCGGGGCATTTTCCCGATGCGGATATGATTCCCATCGGCCATCTTTGTGTGCGCACCAATGCGGACTATAACCCCACGCGATTTACCAGATTTACCGGGACGGAACAGTATACCATGATGAACTTATGGGCCATGAGCCGCTCTCCGCTGGTCTTAGGCTGCGAGCTGACAGATCTGGATGAGTTCTCCCTTGGACTGATCACCAATCAGGAGGTGATTGATATCAATCAGCATTCCCTTAAGAATCGTGAGCATTCCAGAAGGGATGACTGTCCGGTATGGGCAGCCGAAGGCAGGGAAGGTCAGATTTATCTTGGATTATTTAATCTGAATGAGGAAGCAAGAGTGGTTGGAGTGATCTTAGAGGAGCTTGGGATAAGGGATAAGAAAAGGGCCGTAGATGTCTGGAGCAAGAAAGAACTGGGTCACTATGATGCGTTTATGGCTTTCTGTCTGCAGCCGCATGAGAGCAGGCTGATCAGGCTGATAGAATAAAGAAGCTTCAAAATGTCAAGCAGGTTGTATTGCGCAGGTTACGTAATTACGACGTTTCAGCTTGGCATTTTGTTACCTCAGAATGTACTCATATAGCCTATACGGAAGAAAATCAACGGCTGTTTTCTCCAGTTGATATAAGATATAATTTCCCTGTCTCTTTTTGCTGACCAGACCTGCATTATGCAGTATCCTTAAGTGCTTTGAAATTCCGGCCTCCGTTATTTTAAGTCTGATGGCCAGGCTCTGGGTGGAAGCTGGCTTTTTGTGTATCGCATGGAGAATCTGCAGACGGGTCTCGTCGGAAAGCGCCTTCAGCAGGCCGGTTAAATCTGAGGGAACAATATCCTTTTTTTCCTCCACCGCTACCAGCATGGTGATGTATAAGGTACCCATTTCCTCATGCATTAACAGGTGCGGGCTGATGAAAGTACTGGCCCTGACGACAATTTTATTCAATTCGGCAGGGTTATAGCGGTATTCCTTGTTCTTAAGGAATATGATATTCTTATGATCCGCAATGAGTCGTTGGTGGTATTGATTAATCCGTTGGAAGAGCCCTTCTTCTTTGCAGCGCTCCAGCTCCTTTCTCATGATACGAATTAAAAATGGCTGCAGATAAGCAATCTCATATTGGAAAAGAAGCTCATAATATTCCTTCATTACACTGACAATATGGTTCTTCTCTTCCTGTGTGATGCTCTTGTTATAATGGCGAAAAAGCTCGCTCCACCGGGACAAATCCAGCTTATCAAGCTCCGCCAGAACATCGGGGATGTTCAAATCGGCGTAGGGGCTTTCATGAGTAAAGTCCATAATAATTAGCCATTCATCTGTAATGTCGCCTAAATTTCTGATTGCCTCTATCAGCTCTTCCGGAAGATCAGCCATTACCTTCTGGATCCAATGTGTTCTATCCAGATGATGCTCCGGTTTTACAATCACATGCATGGAGGCAAGCATCTCAAATAGGGAAGAATAGCTGAATTCTCCCCGGATTTCCTTATCGTAGCATAAACCGATGTACATACCTGCCTCCGTTAAATATTATTTAATAAATGTTATAGTTCATTGATTAGAGGATCCTAAAATAACGTAAGGTTTCCGGTTACCCGGATATGCTTTTCAACAATTCGCAGGATTCTGCTGATGGCAAATAGAAGTACGACAATGATCACAAGGCCGATTAGTATAAAAGTACGCACCTCATATAAGGAGCTTTCCATCAGCATAATTCTTCGGACAGCCTCAATGGCATAGGTTAGGGGGAATACGGCACCGATTACCTTTGCCCAAAGCGGGAATAGGGTAACAGGAACCTTCACGCCGGAGAAAATCTCCATAGGCTCTTCTAAAACGGTATATAAAAAGTTTGTATCCCGTGAGAATAAGAATAAGGAATTGAGAAACATTCCCCAAACCACAGCCATGCAGGTCACAAGAAGAAACACTGCGATGCAGGGCAGCAGTTGTACGTTTAATACCTCGGCTTTTAAGACCAGAACGGAAACCGTAAATACAACAATAACAGCAACACTCTCAAACAAGGAGGACACCGCATTGCCAAGCAGGACGGCTGCCCGGTTTCCCGGGGATAGAAATATTAATTCCAATGTTCCGTGAAACCGTTCAAAGGAGAAGCGCCAGGCTGATTGTACCAGTGACCGGAAGAAGCTCATGCACATATATCCCAGTAATAGATATACTACCACATTATCCGGGGTAATGTAAGGTATTCTACTCTTGGTAAGATCAAAGGCTTTAAAACTGTAATTGGTTGTGATAAAGCTCAGTACAGGCCATAGGAATAAGGAGATGTAAATTGTTCTGGAATAAAAATAGTTCCTATGCTGTTTTTTTATCTCGGCATTTAGTGTTTTTAGAAATGCTTTCATGCAGACACCTCCCGGGAAAGCTTAATTATCGTATCCTCCAGCTGCGGTTCCCGCTCATACATTTCCCGGATGAACAGGCCTTCCTGAGTACAAAGCTTAGACAGCTCCAGCGAGATATTTTCATTACTGTCTATGATGATACGGTCATTATCCGTATATACCCGGACAGTAGGGTCAAAAAGTTTCAGGTTATCGTCAAGGCTGGACAATAAATTATCCTTTTGCTCATAAAGCTTTAATACATAATTCTTCCGGCGAAAGGTATCCGCAGCCAGCTCCCTGGCGGTTCCCTGCTTGATTAAGACACCATCGTTCAGAATGTAAATATAATCACAGAGTTCTTCGATTTCTTTCATATAGTGTGAGGTCAGAAGTATTCCTTTGTTGTTTTCCCTGGCGAGATGCTTGATATGACCGCGCAGCTCTTGCGACACAACGGCATCCAAGCCGATGGTGGGTTCATCCAGAAATAAATATTCCGGATCATTGATCAGCCCTCTGGCAATCTGAAGTCGTTGCTTCATTCCCTTTGAAAAGGTTTCTACCGGTATATTATGCTTTCCTTCCAGGCCCACAAGCTTTAATAATTCATTAATTCTTTCTTTTAATACGGCATTTGCAACATTATAAAGCTGACCGTAATACCACAGGTTCTCATAAGCGGTGAGGCGCCAGTAGATCATCCGCTCCCCTCCGGCAATCATATTGATCCGCTGTTTTATCTCCATCGGATGGTTCACCGCATCAACGTTGTCCATGAAGTAGGTACCGGAGGAGGGTGCAAGGAGAGTTGTCAGCATCTTTATGGTGGTCGTCTTGCCTGCACCGTTAATTCCAAGCAGTCCGACAATCTTTCCCCGCTCAATCTGCAAGGATACATCCTTTACTGCTTCCACAAGCTTCTTCTCCCGTTTTAATCCCTTACCTGCCTTTACCTGGAAGGTTTTTTTTAAATGTTCTGCTTTGATCATAATAGCCTCCTTAACCGAATATTTTTTCAAGTGCCGACTGCTCACATTTTCTCATAACCAGAAAGCCCGTCAGAAGATAGACTGTACTTAAGGCCAAAACCTTGAATAGCAAGGGTGCCAAAGAACCGATTCCCATCCCCAGCAGCGCAGAATTGCGAATCAGTGCTACTGTACCGGTAATCGGAATAAAATCTGCAATGCCTCTGAGCCATAGGGGAAGATACTGTGTCGGAAAGGTAATTCCGCAGACCAGGAACAAGAATGCGAACAGGGTGTTCTGGGATATGTAAGTGTCCCGGGTATATAGCATGATACAACCGAGTAACATGGACAGCCCAAAAAAGGAATAAAGCGCAGCCATTGCCGCTGCAAGAAATCCCGATAAATTAAAATGAGTAAAGCTGACGCCGAAGGGCAGAGCAACCAGCAGGGAGAGGAGCACCTCCAAGGTTGTTGTCACTGTTTGAACCAGCATATTCCCAAGAAAGTACTCTACTCTGCGAAAAGGAGCCAGCATCAGGCTCTCCAGAGTCCCTTCCCTTAATTCTGTGATTAAGCTTCTGCTGACATTAAGGCAGGTTCTTACGACAAAGATATAGGTCAAAGTGCCTGTCAGAACATAACTCATATAGTCATTGGTGCCGGCGAAGGAAGTAAAGTTTGTATCCATATTCTTTTCAAACAGCAGCTTATACATCAGGTAAGCACCCAAAATGGTATAAAAGGATGTTAAGACATTACCAATGAAGAAATCGATGGGATACGCCCGGAATTTTGTCAGCAGATCCTTTTTTAGTGTACCCCGTAAAACCTTAAAGTTCATAAAAGTTCCTCCTGTTTTTGGTTTTGATTAACGATATGGTTAATCAAAACAACTGGTTTTTAAGTTACGGGGATTATACTGATGGGAGGCTGTATTGTCAATCATAAAATTAAACGGAACAAGGGACTGGAATGGTTTCGGCCGAATACTATGGATTATAAGATGTGAATCCGTGCCCCTTGACAAAGATGATAATCTGGCATAGAATGAAATAACTTAAGCAATTTATTTTGGTGTTGAAGAGGAATAGTAGATAAGAATCGTATCCCAGAGAGGGAAGTACCGGTGAGAGCTTCTCATACTGATCTTGTTGAACCGGCCTCGGAGCCTTGTATGAAAGGAGCAGATGAACTCCCCGAAATACAACGTAGCATTGGCGTTAACGATGACAAAGAGAACTGTCAGCATTACCGGCAGTTAATTAGGGTGGTACCGCCGAGTCTTTCGGTCCCTTGCGGATAGAAGGGCTTTTTTGTTGCTTAGAATATTGAAAGCCGGAATATCCGTATATGGCAGCATAATGAGGTCAGAAGTAAGAAATATCGTAAATCATTTAAAGGAGAGAGAATTATGGCACAGGATAAGAAGCTGGTTGAGGCGATTACCTCAATGGAAACGGACTTCGCCCAGTGGTACACGGATGTTGTAAAGAAGGCGGAGCTAATTGAGTACTCCAGCATCAGAGGCTGTATGATTTTACGTCCTCTGGGCTATGCGATCTGGGAGAATATCCAGAGTCAGCTGGATGCCGACTTTAAAGCGACCGGAGTGGAGAATGTGTATATGCCCATGTTTATTCCGGAGAGCTTATTACAGAAGGAGAAGGATCATGTGGAAGGCTTTGCACCGGAGGTTGCCTGGGTAACCCATGGCGGCGGAGAAGCGCTTCAGGAGAGGATGTGTGTCAGACCTACCTCGGAGACCCTGTTCTGCGATTTATATTCCAAGATCATTCAGTCCCACAGAGATCTTCCGAAGTTATATAACCAGTGGTGCTCCGTCGTTCGTTGGGAGAAAACCACCAGACCCTTCCTCCGCTCCATGGAATTTTTATGGCAGGAGGGTCATACCGCACATGCTACCGCAGAGGAAGCAGAGGAAAGAACCATCCAGATGCTTAACGTGTACGCGGACTTTTGTGAGAGAGTACTTGCCATCCCTATGATTAAAGGACGCAAATCCGAGAAGGAGAAGTTTGCAGGAGCCCATGCTACCTATACCATCGAGGCGCTGATGCATGACGGCAAGGCGCTGCAGTCCGGTACCAGCCATAACTTTGGCGATGGATTTGCACATGCATTTGACATTAAATATACGGATAAGAACAATACCCTGCAGTATGTTCACCAGACCTCCTGGGGTATGTCCACCAGAATTATCGGCGCGATCATCATGGTACACGGCGATGACAGCGGCTTAGTGCTGCCCCCCGGAATTGCACCTACCCAGATTATGATTATCCCTATACAGCAGAACAAGGAGGGTGTTCTTGATAAGGCCTTCGAGTTAAAGGAGAAGCTTTCTTCCTTTAAGGTGAAAGTAGATGATTCCGATAAGAGCCCCGGCTGGAAATTCAGCGAGCAGGAAATGCGCGGTATACCGATCCGTATTGAAATCGGACCCAAGGACATTGAGGCAAACCAGGCTGTTGTGGTAAGAAGAGACACCAGAGAGAAGATGGTGGTATCTCTGGAGGAGATTGAGGTAAAGGCAGGAGAGATCCTTGAGAAGATGCAGTCCGATATGCTTGAGAGAGCAAGAGCGCATCGTGACAGTCATACCTATGTCGCTGCCACCATGGAAGAATTCGAGAAGACCATCGCTGAGAAGCCCGGCTTTGTTAAGGCAATGTGGTGCCAGGATGAGGCCTGCGAGAAGGAAATCAAAGAGAAGACCGGTGCCACCTCCCGTTGTATGCCTTTTGAGCAGGAACATCTTGCAGATACCTGTGTATGCTGCGGTAAGCCGGCAAAGGTAATGACTTACTGGGGTAAAGCATATTAATTGGTACGATTTAGATAAGAAAAGCAGGACTGCTGCAGAAACACTTCCGGATACCGGAAAGCACTTCTTCAGCAGTCCTGTTTTGTAACAGAATAATAAGCATAGTGCGAGTTGAATTACAATCACATACGATTCTTGCTGATATAGATACGCAATGCAATAATCGCAAGGTATAATGCATAAACAACCATAATAAACAGAAGAATGCTAGCTATAATGGGAATAAAAGCCAACAAGGAGCCTAAGACCATAGACATAACTTCAAAACACCTCCACTTCAATCATAGGATGATATGTACTTCGTGCACTGCTTTAAAACAGCCAAGTCGTGCGGAGGCAGCACAAGCCTTACTGTCTGTTTCATCGATAAAGCTCCGGCAGTAATCTGATTCGCCGCTTCCGGTATATGTAAATTATACGATAAGTATTCGAAAAATCAACTTAAGAATGAATTAGATGTTATCATCGAAATAATCATCTCGATCGAAATAATAATCTCGATTGAAATAAGAACCATGCTTTGCTATAATCGGTATAGATTTAAGGAACGGAGGCTGACCATGAGATTTTCGATACCCGATAAGGTGAATGATATCATTGAAGAACTGATGCGGCACGGGTATGAAGCCTATGCTGTCGGCGGCTGTGTTCGTGACATGCTACTGGGAAGGGAGCCGGAGGACTGGGATATCACCACCTCTGCAACCCCCTATGAAGTCAAGAAGCTGTTTCGCAGGACGGTGGATACCGGGATTGAGCATGGGACAGTTACCGTGCTGACAGATTCGGAGCATTTTGAAGTGACTACCTACCGGTTGGACGGAGAATATGAGGATAACCGCCATCCGAAGGAGGTTTCCTTTACCTCCAGTCTGACAGAGGATCTTAAGCGCAGGGATTTCACCATCAATGCCATGGCATATAATGAAAAGGAAGGCTTGATTGATCTGTTTGAGGGGATGGAGGACTTAAAGGCAAAGGTGATTCGCTGTGTCGGAAGCGCCGGGGAGCGTTTTGAGGAGGATGCCCTGCGAATACTCCGGGCAGTGCGGTTTTCTGCCCAGCTTGATTTTTCCATTGAGGAACAAACCCTGCAAGCCATCCGGGATAAGGCTGAGAAGCTGAACAACATCAGTGCGGAGCGCATTCGTGCGGAGCTGACGAAGCTGCTGCTGTCAGATCATCCGGACCGCCTTCGAAGGCTTTACGAGGCGGGGATCACAAAGGTGGTTCTCCCGGAATTTGACGCAATGATGGCAACGCAGCAAAAGAATATCCACCACATTTATAGTGTCGGTGAGCATACCATCCATGCGGTTGAGGAAGTGGCAGGGAAGCTGTCAGAAGGCCGCTATCCCCCAAAGGAGAGAACCATTCTCCGATGGACGATGCTGCTCCATGATATAGAAAAACCGAATACCCACAGTGTGGGCAAGGATGGTCAGAGCCATTTCTACGGCCACCAGGAGAAGGGGTCTTTTACTGCAAAGAACATCTTAAGACGGTTGAAGTTTGATAATGATACCCTTGATGCGGTGGTTCACCTGATTCGCTGGCATGATTACCGTTTTGTACTGACCCCTGCCGGAATACGCAAGGCTGCCTCCAAGATTGGTAAGGACTACATGGAGCTGTTATTTGAAGTGAATCGCGCGGATACCTCCGCAAAGAATCCTGAGCATACCCAGGAGAAATATGACCGCCTTGCAGAAGCGAAGCGGCTCTATCAGGAGATCCTTGCAGGCGGTGAGTGCGTAAGTCTTAAGGAATTAAAGATTAATGGCAGGGACTTGATCGACCTCGGATTAAAGCCCGGGAAAGCATTGGGCGACACCTTAAACCATTTACTGGAAGAGGTTCTGGAAAAGCCCGAGCTCAATCAGAAGGAAACACTTCTTGCGCTGGCTAAGGCACTGACGCAGCAATCCTGATGGGAAGGCTAAGAAACCGGAGGTATTTATAAATTCGTATAGAAAAAGAATAGGTTCAGGGAAGCCCCGGAAGGTTTCGCTTGATATAACGGCTGTCATGCAGCCGGTATATTCTGCAGGAATTCTGACGGGGTTTCATTATTATTAAAAAGTCATATACGATAATTATACATGAATTGGAATTTCATAACATAATATTAGTAAGACGGGTTTGCCCGCTCTTTCCGGTGGAGGCGTACTTGAACGATATGTGACAGAATGAAGTGATATGAGGAGGATTGGCTGTGGAGGATAGAAGTCAGGAAGCATTAAAAAAGTATCGTCTGAAGATATATAACATATACAGGGCAAGAGGCGCTTTTTTGCTGGAGACAGATTGCGGCCTGAAGCTCTATAAATGCTTTGAAGGCTCCAGAAACCGGGCTTTGTTTGAGCATAAGGTGAAAGAGCATCTGCTGCTTCACGGCTACTTAAACACGGACTTGTTTGTGAAAACCACAGAGGATGATATTATCACCGAGGATGGGGCAGGCTGTCAGTATATTATGAAGAACTGGTTCTGGGGCGAGGAGTGTAATCTGAAGGAGCTGTCACAGATTGAGGCTGCTTCCGCCAATCTTGCCAGACTTCATATCATCATGCAGGATGTGGATTTTTCAAAGGAACAGTTAGAGCATAATATCTCCCCGGATCTGATGGAGACCTTTGATAAAAGGAATCGTGAGTTAAAAAGAGTAAAGGCATACATCAGGGAGAAGCGGCAGAAAAATGAGTTCGAGCTGTCCTATCTGAATTATTATGAAGCCTTTTATGAACAAGGTCTGCAGGCGGCAGAACGTCTTGCAGGCTCCTCCTATCACCGCCTGATGCAGGAGGCGATTGAAAGACGCAGTGTATGCCATGGAAATTATACCTATCATAATATCATTATGCTGAAAAGTAAGGTTGATGCAATGACAAAGACCTATATTCCGCCGGGCTGGATCAATAAGCAGCCGGTATCCGTAGCAGAGCTGGGCGGTTCGGGAAGTTCGATTGCCACAACAAATTTTGAAAAATCCTATATCGGACTTCAAATCTTTGACTTATATCAGTTCATCCGTAAGGTTATGGAGAAAAATGACTGGGATATTCTATACGGAAGCAATATCATCGAGGCTTATAATCTGGTAAAGGGGATTTCCAAGGAGGAGCTGGAGGTATTGTATCTGCTGCTATTGTATCCAGAAAAATTCTGGAAAATCACAAATTTCTACTATAACGGCAAGAAGTCCTGGGTATCCGGACGGAACACCCAGAAGCTTAATATCATTGGTGAACAAAATGAGAAGAAGGAGATGTTCCTTCGCAGACTGGAGAGTATTCTGTAGCCGAAATGGTAGATAAGACCTCCTCTGAATAAGTTGCAAGGCCGGGTAAGGTAAGCTATAATACATATAGAAGTATATAGGTAATGTACAAAGCTAACGCAAAGATCGGGCAGGTTGTTAGTATATAAAGAAGAGGGTACATAAGATGGAGTATAAAAGTATTAATGATTTAAAGCCTAATAAACATAAAACGGCAAGAGAGCAGAAATACGCAGGAGGACAATCACAGGCAAGGCTGGGCGTTATCAGCGGCAGACCGATTGCCAGCCTGCTGTTGGGGCTGGGATTTCTGTCTGCTGTTTTATTGGTGACCATGTTTACCTTCCAGGGCGGTGCAAAGAGCAGCGGAAATGTAACAAATAAGCCCGGCAATCAGGTGGAGGAAACCGCACCTGCACAGGATCAGCAGGAGATTATCGGTGTGCTGACAGCCATTGATACGCAGGCGAAGGAAATAACCCTTTATGATGTGGTCAATCAGGTATCTACTATATTTCGCTATACCGGAGCAACAAGTATAACGGATAAATATGATCAGCAGATGGCTGCCGGACAGCTTAAGATCGGAACCATGCTGGAAGGACTATATCCCAAAAGCCGGACCCGGCTGACCAAACTTAAGATATCCACAAAAGCCTGGGAATATGTTGGTGTGAATAACCTGGGTATTAATCGCAGCAGTAAGATCATGAAGATAGGCGGCCAGAAATATAAATTCACCGACAACATCGTCATTCTGGATGGCAAGGAGCTGATCCCGGTGGTCAACCTGGCGGAGCAGGATGAATTGACAGTCTGGGGGTATGATCAGACCATCTGGTCTATTACGGTAACCAGAGGTCACGGAACCGTAAAGCTTATGGATTATGACAGCTTTCTGGGAGATTTTATAACCATTGGGTATGAAGCAATTCAGCAAATTGCAAAAGATATGATTATCACGGTGAGGGAAGGTAATTTCAACCTGACGGTTGAGAATACGGACTTTACGGCAACGAAGAATATTACGGTCTACCGCAACAAGGAAACGGCGGTTTCCTTAAAGGATCTTGGACCTGATGCATCCAAAGTGGGCCGAATTACCTTTAATATTTCACCCTTCGGAGCGGACCTGTTTGTGGACGGTGAGCTGACCTCTTATGCGAATCCTCTGGAGCTGGCTTATGGCAAGCATGATGTTGTTGTATCACTGGGCGGCTATACCACCTATGAAGGTAATCTGAACGTGGATACTGCCGGAAAGACCATTCGAATAAGCCTTCCGATCATCACCAGTAAGGAAGAGGCTGATGTATCTGAGACAGATACCTCCGGAGCAGGTACTCCGGGAACGGATACTTCCGGAGCAGATACACCGTCAACACCGAATACCGGTACCGGAAGCAATGATGATAACGACCGGCCGGAGGAGGATACCTCGGATTCGGATAATGTGTCCAACGACGATTTTGAAGAAGATGAGGATCACCTGATTTATATACAGAATCCCATGGGGGCTTCGGTATATCTGAACGGAGAGTTCATGTGCACTTCGCCCGGAAGCTTTCCGAAGCTGATTGGTACACATGTCCTTACCTTCATCAAGGAGGGTTATCAGACCATGAGCTATACCGTTGAAGTTGGCGATGATGGTCTGGATGCCTTCTTTAACATGCCCGATCTGGTGAAAAAGAAATAATCCTGTCGTATTTGCTGGGAAAACTTAAAATTGAATAAGGTTTTGTAGACTGACAGGTATTGATGTCAATCGATTTTTTCATCCCTCTCTTTTCAAAGTAGCTCATGTAAGCTATAATAAATGTAAATTTATGGAAAAGAGAGGGGTTTTTTATGGTCAAATATTTATACGAGCAGGATATCTTAATGTATGTCTATGTCGGACTTTTCGGACTGGGCTTCCTGGTCCGTTTGATTGTTAATCTGGTGTACAAGCATCTGGTCAAGGAATCAGACAATCCGGGCTCCACAAAGAATAAGATGATCAAACATATGAAGATGAAGTTTGAAGCCTGCTATAAGTTAAAAATCGGTGTGAATAATGTGGATACTTTTGTGGATAAAAATGTATTAAAGTATCGTTTTTGTGGAGTTTTATTATCCACATGGGATAATTTCGGTGGACAAGTTCTCTTCTTAAATCTGCTTATTGTCCCTGTGGCGGCGGTTTTCGGCGTTGCATTTGACTGTGGACAAGACCTGATTGTATTAACCGGTGCTGTGGGTATTCTTTCGAGTGCTCTTTTAATCCTTGTGGATAAAAGCATAAATATGCCGGCGAAAAGAAAAATGCTTCAGTTAAATCTCTTAGACTACCTTGAGAACTTTTGTAAGGTAAGACTGGAGCAGGAAGTATATCATCCTGAGCTGCTGGAACAGGCGCGTAAGGAATTGGTACAGGTTGCGGAGGCAAACCGGCAGGTTGTAATTACCAAGGAAGGCGGTAAGGAAGACGCAAAGGAAGAGCTTAACCGCAGAAGGGATGCCAGAAAAAAGAAGGAAGATGAGAGACGGCTTCAGGCTCAGAAAAGGGAAGAGGAGCAAAGAAAGCTTGAAGAGGCCAGAAGAGAGGAGGAAAGGCGGCGGTTGGAAGAGCGCAGATTGCTGGCAGCAAGGCGTCGTGAGGAAGAGCTCCAGAAGATCGAAGAGGAGCGCCAGGCCCTGGAAGCAAGACGTACCGAATTAAAGAGAAAATCATTGGAAAGACAGAATGAAAATCAAAGAAAAGACCCCGATAAGGAGAAGCTGTTACATAGTCTGGAGGAAGAATTAAAGCCCAACGAAAACAGGACTGATATGCAGAAGGTTCTAAAGGGACTGGATGAGATTGCAGCAAGTATTAATACGCCGCCTTCAGTACAGGTATCGGACGGCGCCGGCATAGAAGAAGTGAAGCCGCAGAAGGCTTCTGTAAAGGCAAAAAGCCAGGTAGTGAAAGAAGACAAACTGATTGAAGATGTATTGAAAGAATTCTTTTCCTAGCACTGTTTTAACGTGATATCCGGCATTTTTACTGTGATGCTTCGCACTTTCAAAGGAAAGCTGCGGTGCCTTGCGACAATCCGTCAGAAAATTATTGAATAATAACAGGGACTTTGTTAGAATATAAGAAAAAACGAAAGGATGTAATAACATGGCAAACAAAGTTACCTTTGATTATTCCGTTGCGAAGAAATTTATTGCAGCGTCTGAAATAGAGATGATGAAAGATGCTACTATGGCAGCGAGAAACCAGCTTGTAAATAAGACAGGAGCGGGCAATGATTTTCTTGGATGGATTGACCTTCCGGTTGATTATGACAAGGAGGAATTTACCCGTATCCAGAAGGCATCGGCCAAAATTCAAAGTGATTCCGAGGTTTTACTGGTAATCGGTATCGGCGGTTCTTATCTCGGAGCCAGAGCGGCGATTGAGTTTTTAAGACATAGTTTTTATAATTCGGTTTCCAAGGAAATCAGAAAAACACCGGAGATTTATTTCTGCGGGAATAATATCAGCAGTACTTATATGAACCATTTGATAGAGGTCATCGGAGACAGGGACTTCTCCATCAACATTATCAGCAAGTCCGGGACAACCACCGAGCCGGCGATCGCTTTCCGTGTGTTTAAGAAGCTGTTAAATGAGAAATACGGCAAGAAGGAAGCAGCCAGGAGAATCTATGCTACTACCGATAAAGCAAGAGGCGCCTTAAAGAATCTGGCAACAGAGGAAGGCTATGAAAGCTTTGCGGTTCCGGATGACGTTGGCGGACGCTTCTCCGTACTTACGGCAGTAGGCCTTCTTCCTATCGCTGTCAGCGGTGCGGATATCACCAAGCTCATGGAGGGTGCGGCAAGCATGAGAAATTATTGCCTGAACCACCCTTATGGAGAGAATGATGCCTTAAAATATGCGGCGGTTCGCAATATCCTGCTTCGCAAGGGCAAGGGAATTGAGATTCTGGTAAATTACGAGCCTTCCCTTCACTTTGTATCCGAGTGGTGGAAGCAGCTGTATGGTGAGAGCGAAGGAAAGGATCAGAAGGGTATTTTCCCTGCCTCCGTAGATTTTACAACAGATCTTCACTCTATGGGCCAGTTTATTCAGGATGGACAGAGAACCTTATTTGAGACAGTAATCAATATTGAGAAATCAAGGACAGAGATCCTCCTGGAGGAGGAAGAGGTTGATCTTGACGGACTTAACTACCTTGCCGGCAAGAGTGTGGATTTTGTAAATAAAAGCGCCATGAAGGGAACCTTACTTGCTCATACGGATGGAAATGTTCCGGGTCTTAGTGTGAGCCTTCCGGAGCAAAATGAGTTCTATCTTGGAGAGCTGTTCTACTTCTTCGAGTTCGCCTGCGGTGTCAGCGGTTATCTGCTTGGAGTAAATCCCTTTGACCAGCCGGGTGTGGAAAGCTATAAGAAGAATATGTTTGCACTTCTTGGAAAGCCGGGCTTTGAAGCTCAGAGAGAAGAGCTGCTAAAGAGACTGTAATATATAGTGGAAGCTGCCGCAGTGGCAAGCCATGTAAATACCAGGGAGCCTTTATTTGGGTTATGAGCGGCAGCTCTGTTATAGTTAGATAAGATTTTGTCTTGAACAAGCGCTTGGATCCTCGCTTTTGATGTAACAAGAAAAGCTTTCAAAGAGTATAATGTATTGATAAAACATTTGGATAACGAAAGAATAAGTTTTGTCTGAAAGAGACACACAGATTGGTATAGATCAGGCGGGCAGGGATGAATCGGGTACATATCTTTGAGAATCCGCAACCGAATCCCTTTTCCTCTTAATGAGTGCAAATAGTTGCTGTCTGATACTTTACCAGAATATTCGGCTGCTTAACATAGATATGACTTGAGGCTGTTGTTTACTCCGACCCCATGAGACCTGGCATTGTGATCAGGTATTTATGGTCAGAGTATCAGCAGCCTCTTTGTTTGCTACGGCATTACGGCGACATAGTTATACATCAGGATGAAATGGCATATACTGCCGCCCATTACGAACAGATGAAAGATTTCATGCGTTCCAAAATTCTTATGCTTATTATTAAAAAGCGGAAGCTTCAAGGCATAGATAATACCTCCAAGGGTATAGATGATGCCGCCTGCCAGGAGCCATTGAAATGCTGCCATTGACAGGGAATTTATAATCTGGGTAAATGCGATAACACAGGTCCAGCCCATGGCGATATATACTACGGAGGAGAACCATTTGGGGCAGTGAACCCAGAAGCCGGTAACCAGGATACCAATGACAGCCAGGCTCCAGATTAAAACTAACATGGTAATTCCTACGGTCCCGCCAAGTGCAATCAGGCAGATAGGGGTGTAAGTTCCGGCGATCAGGATGTAAATTGCCATATGATCAAATTTTTTCAGCCTTCGATGAACCTTTATACTTTGGCCAAAGGTATGATATATTGTACTGGCAGAGTATAATAAGATCATGCTGAGGATAAATACCCCAAGTGAGATCAGGTGGATATCAGAGGGCTGCCTGGCAGCCTTGATGAGTAGGGGGGTTGCAGCAAATACTGCCATCAGTGTTCCAATCAGATGGGTAATGGCACTGCCCGGATCCTTAACCTTAACATTTTTTACTGTCATAAAATCAGCTCCTTGTGAAAATATCTTCGCCCTAACAGGCATTGCTGTGAAGTTTGTTCTTAGTTTAGTATTAGCACTTTGACGGCCAATAATACATCTTGTAGTATTGAATATGTATCACGTAGTAATTGATACTACATTTAACGTAATTACATACTACAGCACGTGGATTGAAAATGCAAGTGAAAAATTGTGTTTTTTTATTTTTTATTATTTGCTATACTGGTTTTACAGGCAGGTACTGTTCGGATATCGTAAAGATGGTTAGGAGGGGATCGATATGGACCTAAATGTCGGAGAAATCGTTAAACTGAAGAAACAGCATCCTTGTGGAAGCTTCGAATGGGAGATATTGCGCGTTGGCATGGACTTTCGCTTAAAATGTCTCGGGTGCGGACATCAGGTAATGCTGCCGAGAAAGCAGGTTGAAAAAAACATCAAGCAGGTTAGGAAGCCCGGTGCAGATGGAACAAAATAATAAGAGAATGTGTAAAAGATGTCTGCTCAGTGATATCGCACCGGAAGAATATCTGGAGCATATGAGAATTTATCTTAACGGGCTGGAGGAAGCATCAAAGACAGACGAGGAGCTTTACCGGATGCGTTTATCACAGTGTAAGGACTGCGAAGACCTGAACGAGGGTATCTGCAGGATCTGCGGATGTTTTGTGGAATTTCGGGCGGCAATGAAGGGGAAAGCCTGCCCTGCAGTTCATCCGAGATGGCAGAAGGATGAGAATACATAAGATACAGGATCGGAAAGGAAGCTACAATGGCAGATTATATCCTGATGGATCTGGATGGAACAATTACAGATCCTAAGCTTGGAATTACAAAGTCAGTCCAATATGCCTTACGTTCAAAAGGTGTGATAATAGAAGATCTGGACAGCTTAAGCAAACATATCGGACCTCCGCTGGGGGAATCTTTCATGGAGTTTTATGATTATGATGAGACTGAGGCAGCGGAGCTGGTGGAGAAATACCGGGAGTATTTCTCCGTTACAGGAATTTATGAGAATGAAGTGTTTGAAGGAATGGAGGAATTGCTTCAAGGACTTAAGAACAGCGGAAAAAAGCTGATCACGGCCACCAGTAAGCCGGAGATTTTTGCACGGAGGATCTTGGAGCATTTTCATCTTGATCAGTATTTTGATGATATTTGCGGCGCCACCCTGGATGGCAGCCGGTCTGCCAAAGCGGATGTCATCCGGTATGCTCTTGATAAAAATGGGATAACCGATCTTAATCGGGTGGTAATGGTAGGAGACAGAAGGCATGATATCGAAGGTGCCAGGAAGGTAGGTATCGTGTCTGTCGGGGTGCTGTACGGCTTTGGCAGCAGGACGGAGCTTGCGGCTGCCGGTGCGGATAGGATTGCGGAAACTGTACCGGAGGTATATGATGTAATTATGCAGCTATAGTATAGTAACTTATATTATACAGAAAGGATGAGATGGATTATGAAACTGATATCATGGAATGTGAATGGACTTCGCGCATGCTTGAATAAAGGATTTACCGACTTCTTCGAGGCGGAGGATGCGGATATCTTCTGCCTTCAGGAGACGAAGATGCAGCCGGAGCAGGTAGAGATAGCCTTTCAGGGGTATCACCAGTACTTTAATTCCGCCGTAAAGAAGGGTTATTCCGGTACTGCGGTATTCTGCAAGAAGGAACCGTTGAAGGTGACCTATGATCTGGCTATGGACAGGCATAATGATGAGGGCAGAGTCATCACACTGGAATATGAGGAGTTTTATCTGGTGACGGTGTATACGCCAAATTCCCAGAGAGAGCTGGCGAGACTTGATTACCGGATGGAATGGGAAGAGGATTTCAGAGCCTTTTTAATGACCCTTGATCAGAAAAAACCGGTGATTGTCTGCGGGGATATGAATGTGGCTCATAAGGAAATCGATCTGAAAAATCCCAAATCCAATACAAGGAATGCGGGCTTTACCATGGAAGAACGGGACAAGATGACAAGGCTTTTGGACAGCGGCTTTGTGGATACCTTCCGTTATAAATATCCGGAGGTTACCGGTGCTTATACCTGGTGGTCCTATATGTTTAATGCCAGGGAGAAGAACGTTGGCTGGCGTATCGACTATTTTCTTGCATCAGACCGGCTGAAGGAACATATTGGGGACAGCATAATATATAATGCGGTTATGGGCAGCGACCATTGCCCGGTGGGTCTTATTATGGATTTCGCTGGATAATTAAGTAGGAAATTGGTCTGTAATGAGTATATTTGACAAAAATCGTGCTTGTATTTCAAGATATTGGTAGGTATAATTTACTAAGATATGTAGGAAATGGAAGGTGGGAGAACGATGGAGTCAATAAGGATACGAACAGACCAGGCGGAAGCCGGTATGACGGTGGCCTCAGATATTTATACTACCAATAATCAGCTGATTATACCTAAGGGTACCGTACTGGATAACTGGATGATAACGAGGCTGCGTTTTTATAACATCTATGGATTTGTCATTGCCCGAAAGGTTCCAGAGGTCAACATGATGGAAGAAGTATCCTATATTGAGATGCTTCGTAATACCCCGGAATTTAAGAAATTCAACCGTACCTATGTAGACTCGGTGCAGAATGTCGAGGATAATTTCAATGATGTTATAACCGGAGCGACTGCGTTTAATGTGGATGCGCTGCTGTCAGAGACAAATCGTATCCTGTCGGAAGGACGCAATGGGGCCCACATTCTTGAGATGCTTCACGGAATACGTAATTATGATGATATGACCTATGTACACAGCCTGAATGTATCTCTGATCTGCAATATCTTTGCAGGCTGGCTTAGATTATCCGAGGAGGATACCCGTATTCTGACCCTGTGCGGCTTGCTGCATGATATCGGAAAGCTGTTAATTCCAAGGGAAATTATATCGAAGGCCGGAAAACTGACACCGGAGGAATATAAGATTATCAAGACACATACGACAAAGGGCTATCAGGCATTGAAAGCGCAGAATTTGGATACCAGGATACAGTATGCGGCGTTGATGCATCATGAGAGATGCGATAGAAGCGGCTATCCTAACGGCTTCAGCGGAGACCAAATTGATGATTTTGCAAAAATAGTGGCAATTGCAGATGTATACGATGCAATGACCTCCGACCGCCGTTACCGTAATGGAATCTGCCCCTTCTGTGTGGTGGAGGAATTTGAAACCGACGGCTTCCTGAAGTTTGATCCCGGCTATCTTATGACCTTCCTGGAACGTATTGTGGAATCCTACTTACATAATATCGTTCGTCTTAACGACGGGCGTGA
The DNA here is from genome assembly GCA_023409535.1 of Bacillota bacterium. Taxonomy (GTDB): domain Bacteria; phylum Bacillota; class Clostridia; order Lachnospirales; family Lachnospiraceae; genus Mobilitalea. The sequence continues at coordinate 254,505 of JAEYGZ010000038.1, read as the reverse complement.
AGGTGAAGTTATCATGATCAATAAATTGTCCCTTTCCAGACCCGTAGTCAAGGTCGTTACAGGGGAATACGTGGATCTGTCCAAGAACCGTAAGCTGTCAATTATAGAGATAATATAGTTAGGAATAATATAATTAGGATAAGATAGAATTAAAATAAACAGACTGTCTGCTTATGCGATGGTTTGAATAAGGAACATGTAGAGAAGGGCACCCGCTCCGATACTGAGCAGGGTGTTCTTTTTCCATACATGAAGGATAATAATGACGGCAATACTGATTGCCTCCGGAATGGCATGGGGTGCCTGGACAAAGGAAATATCCTTCAGGCAATAAACCACAAGCATTCCGATTATGGTAAAGGGCAGGATATCGGCCAGATACTTTATGTACTTCGGAATTGGCTTATTCTCAGGGAAGATAAGAAAGGGAAGCACGCGGGTAAGGAAGGTGCCCAATGCCACTACGACAAAGAAAAGAATCAGCTGAGACGTGGTATAATTCATAGCAGTTTACTCCTTTCCATGGGCTTTTTTAATACGGTAACAAGGATTATGATGCAGACCATCGAAGGTATGATAAAGTCGGATGCACCAAAGATCAAACGGCAGGCAATTGCACTGGAGATACCGATTAACGCAGGCAGATGGTTTTTCGCAGACTGCCATTGATTGACCAGAATTACCACGAACAGCGCGGTTAGAACAAAGTCAATCCCCTTGGTATTTATTTTCAGCATGCTTCCAAGGATACCTCCGAGGAGTGTTCCGGCAATCCAATAGAGCTGGTCCAGGAAGGAGATAAAAAAGTAGAACCACTTTCTTGGGATAGTTTCCGGAAGCCTGGCAGAGCAAAGGATGGAGAAGCTCTCATCCGTCAGGGAGAAGATCAGGTAGGGCTTTAATCTGCCAATCCCTTGGTACTGGTGCAGCATGGAGATACCATAGAAGATATGTCTTGCGTTGACGGCGATCGTCATCATCAATGCGCCCAGCGGATCGAAGCCTGCCGCCAAAAGCGCGACTGTTACAAACTGCATGGAGCCGGCATAGACGAACACACTGGCAACCAGGCTCCAGATCAGAGGAAAGCCCTTACTGTTCATAAGAATACCGTAAGCGGCGCCAAGGACAATATAACCGGTCATAACCGGTATCGTTAGCGGAAAAGCAGCCTTCAGGGCTGCTGTTTTATTGTGCATAGGGAACGAGACTCCTTATCTTTGGAAATTACCTGAGAATCTTAATCCGATAAGATTATTTTTTGGAGGACCCGGCATAAACAGGATTAAAATCCTCACTGTCCGCGCATACGAAGCCGGAGCAGGCTGCTACAAGCTGCTCAAAGAGCGGTACAGCCGCCGTAAGGTCTGCTTCGCACAGGTTGATGGCAAAGATGGTGGCAATATTACGGTTCTTTATAAAGGCAGCATCGGAAGCATCCCTAAAGTCAGCCTCCACCGGTTCAAAATCAATGGAATTCTGATTGGGCAATACCAGCTCCAGTACATTCATCTCTGCCCATAGCTCGACGGTCAGATTGTCCCGCTCCTGTAATCGTTCCGCAATTTCTTTTGCCGTCACCTTCCGGGGGGTCATATAAAATAGATCAATATATTTCTTTTCTGCTTTCTGTGGGGCTGCAGTTTTTTGAGAAAAATTCTTCTTTTTGTCTGCCATGCTTCTTCCTTTCTTAACGTATCTATTATGCACCTTTGGAATGCCGCTGAATTTCAGGTTCTATTTATAACTTCATTGCGAAATATACTTTATCCTTCAGCTGAATTCCGTTTTCAAAAATCGGGTTATCATAGTGTGTAAGTATATAGTCTTTGATCCTGTGGGAGAAGGTAAAACCGCAGTGCTCGTAAAAGGGCACGGTGAGAGGACTGTCTCCGGTGCCTACCAGCAGAGTTTGGCATTTGCCCCTGTAATAATTGCAAATGTAGCGGATCAGTGCGGAGGCATATCCTTGCCGCTGGTATTTCTCATAGGTGGCCAAATTCTGAAGCTCGTAGGTTCCCCCGCCTTCCTCCGTCACGACACATAAGCTTCGAAGGTCGTCGTCATACAGGGCAAACAGATCACCCCGCTCCAGATACAGATCAATCATATTCTCCTGTTCATCTGCCAGCAGCAGTAAATCCAAGAAATCTTTTTTGTTTTCTTTGATCAATTTGATTTCCATACAGAATAAGATCCCTTTCTTCGTCTTTTATGCGTTACGCATAATTATAATTACCATTTTAGTAGCTTTGTTATCATTTGGCAAGAAAAAGTAAAATAGGCCTTGCATCATTATGATACATATGTTATAGTTGATATAGAACAATCAACTGGGAATGATAAGAAAGACAATCAATAAAAGGAGATGTTAGGATGAACATCAGCAAATTCACACAGAATTCCCTGCAGGCGGTGGAGGACTGCGAAAAGCTGGCTTATGAATACGGCCACCAGGAGATTACGGCAGAGCATCTGTTATATAGCCTGCTTCACCTGGAGAACAGCCTGATCAAGAAGCTGCTTGAGAAGATGGCGAGGAATACCGAGGTCTTCCTCGCCCAGGTGAAGGGGCTGCTGGACAAACGCCCCAAAGTATCCGGGGGACAGGTTTATATCGGAAATGATTTGAATAAGATCTTAATTTATGCCGAAAATGAGGCCAAACAGATGGGGGATTCCTATGTATCCGTGGAGCATCTGTTCCTCAGTATGCTGAAGCAGCCTAACAGAGAGGTTAAGGCATTATTCAATGACTTCCGGATTAACCGGGAGGACTTTCTCAAGGCGCTGCAAACCGTCCGGGGAAATCAGAAGGTAATGAGCGATAATCCGGAGGCAACCTATGATACCCTTGAGAAATACGGCTATGATCTGGTGGAGCGCGCAAAGGATCAGAAGCTGGATCCGGTCATCGGACGTGACGGGGAGATACGTAACGTCATACGAATCCTGTCCAGAAAGACAAAGAATAATCCGGTATTAATCGGTGAGCCGGGTGTTGGTAAGACGGCGGTCGTGGAAGGCTTGGCGCAGAGAATTGTCCGGGGCGACGTACCCCAGTCCTTACAGGATAAAAAGCTTTTTGCCCTGGATATGGGCGCTTTGGTAGCCGGAGCGAAATACCGGGGTGAATTTGAGGAACGCCTCAAGGCCGTACTGGAAGAAGTAAAGAAAAGCGAAGGTCAGATTATCTTATTCATCGATGAGCTTCATACCATTGTAGGTGCAGGCAAAACCGAAGGCTCCATGGATGCAGGAAATATGCTGAAGCCCATGCTCGCCAGAGGGGAATTGCATTGTATCGGTGCAACAACCCTGAATGAGTACCGGCAGTATGTGGAGAAGGATGCAGCCCTGGAGCGGCGGTTCCAGCCGGTAATGGTGGAGGAGCCGACGGTGGAGGATACCATATCCATTCTCAGGGGCTTAAAAGAGCGTTATGAAGTATTTCATGGCGTGAAGATAACGGATGGGGCGCTTGTCAGTGCAGCGGTGCTTTCTAATCGTTATATCTCGGAGCGTTTCCTGCCGGATAAGGCCATTGATCTGGTGGATGAGGCCTGTGCGCTGATCAAGACGGAGCTAGATTCCATGCCCACGGAGCTGGATGACCTGCAGCGCAGAATCATGCAGATGGAGATTGAGGAGGCTGCGCTGAAGAAGGAGCATGACCGCCTTAGTACGGAACGGCTGACAGAGCTACAGCGGGAGCTGGCAGAGCTTCGGGACAGCTTTGCCTCTCAGAAGGCGAGATGGGATAATGAAAAGGCAGACGTAGAGAAGCTTCATAAATTAAGAGAGGCCATAGAGGAATTAAATAATGAAATAGAGGTTGCCGAGCGCAGCTATAACCTGAATAAGGCGGCAGAGCTTAAGTACGGCAGACTTCCCGAGCTTCAGAAGCAGCTGGCACAGGAGGAAGCACGTCTGAAGTCTGATGAGGATATGCTGGTACATGAGAATGTCAGCGAAGAAGAAATCGCCAGGATTGTAGCCCGCTGGACCGGTATTCCCGTCACCAGGCTGACGGAGGGAGAACGTAATAAGACGCTTCATTTAAATGCGGAGCTTCATAAAAGAGTCATCGGCCAGGAGGAAGGTGTGGATAAGGTATCCGATGCAATCCTTCGTTCCAAAGCAGGGATCAAGGATCCTACAAAGCCTATCGGCTCCTTTCTCTTTCTCGGACCTACCGGGGTGGGTAAGACAGAGCTTGCCAAGGCACTGGCGGAGAGCTTGTTTGACAACGAGCATAATATCGTGCGGATCGATATGAGCGAATATATGGAGAAGCATTCCGTGGCCAGGCTGATCGGAGCACCGCCCGGATATATCGGCTATGAGGAAGGCGGACAGCTGACGGAAGCCATCAGGCGCAAGCCGTATGCCGTTCTCCTCTTTGATGAGGTGGAGAAGGCGCACCCGGATGTATTCAATGTTCTTCTGCAGGTGCTGGACGACGGGCGAATCACAGATTCCCAGGGCAGAACAGTGGATTTTAAGAATACCATCATCATTCTAACCTCTAATATCGGCTCCCGTTACCTGCTGGAGGGTATTGATGAAGCCGGTGAGATCAGTGAGGGCTGTGAGGCCATGGTGATGAAGGAGCTAAGAGCCTCCTTCCGCCCGGAATTCCTGAACAGGCTGGATGAGATTGTCCTCTTTAAACCTCTGACCAAAGAGAATATCGATTCGATCATTGATCTGATGATCATCGACCTTAACAAGCGGCTGAAGGATAGAGAGATTACCATCAGGCTGACAGAGCAGGCGAAGGATTATATTGTAGAAAGAAGCTATGATCCGGCTTACGGTGCCAGACCGTTAAAGCGTTATCTTCAGAAGAATGTTGAGACCTTAAGTGCGAGACTGATTCTGAGTGATCAGGTTCAGTCGGAGGATGTCATTATAATTGATACTTTAAACAATACGTTGACTGCCAGAGTACAAGGCAAATAATAAGATTTTATAGGATAAGCTCCTTTTATGCAAAACAGAGTGAAAAACCACCTGTCTGCCATAAGAGGAGCTTATTTATAGATGCGCCGTTTTCTTAACGAGAATCTTACAAAGAATTAACCGTTACCTGTTTTACAATCGTTTAATTTCCGATTATTATAAATTCAACGATTATGATACAAGCTTATAACATTGTATTTACATAGGATACAATTGATAAAATAACTTTACGCACAGAAAGGGGGCTGGAACGTGGAGGATTTCGGAGGCTTCTGCCCGGTTGAAATTCGTTATGTAACAATGGAGGTATTAAAAAAATCCTTGCTTGGACTTCGTACCGGCATAAATGTTGTACTTTTGCTGGATGACTCGCTGCAGAAAACCTTCGGATTTGGGGATATGGTCCAGCAGCTGTCCCATAGATACCGTCTCATACATATTGACAGGATCAACGCTAATCCTACGCAGGAGGATATTGTGAATGCCATCAGCAGGATCGGAGAGAGAAAACCGGATAAAATTATAGCCGTCGGCGGCGGAAGCACCATGGATTTAGCCAAGGCGATCAGTGCCCTTTATTCCTTTCTTACGGTGAAATACAATACGATCACTACGATTACGAATCTGATTTGTGCGAAGACCTATCAGAATGCCGGTAAAAAGATTGATATGATTATGATTCCCACTACGTTATCCGGTTCCGAGGTGACAAAATGGGCTACAATATGGGATTTGAATAAATCAGCAAAGTTCTCCATCGAGGATAATCTGATTTATGCAAAGGAGATCTATCTGATGCCGGAGCTGACATATCACCTGCCTAAGCGGATGGCGCTGTCCACGGGTCTGGACGCTCTATGCCACGCTGTTGAAGCGTTCTGGGCAAAGCAGACGAATCCGATTATTCAGGAGCTGGCTGTTCTCGCAATCAAGAAGATCAAAAACAATCTGGGAGCGTCCTTAAAGGATCCCATAAATAAGACGGCAAAGAATGAACTGCGAAAAGGGGCACTGCTGGCCGGAATTGCCTTCTCAAATACCCGGACCACCGCCTGCCACTCCATTTCCTATCCCATCACCCTGAATTATGGTGTAGAGCATGGTTTTGCCTGCGCATTAACTTTAAATCAGATTGCGGAAAGAAATCAACCGGCCGTTCCGGAGACTGGGGTGATGCTGCGTGAGGTCTTTGGAGATGCCAAGGAAGGACTGAAGAATTGGCTGCAGGAGGTTTGTAACGGGATACAGCCTCTTACACTGTCAGCCTTCGGCATAGCAGAGGAAGAAATCGAAGAAATAGCAAAGCAGGCAATTACCATCGGGCGTATGGATAATAATCCGGTTCAGTTTACCCATGGAGATATTCTGAAAATCCTTCAGGAATGTAAATAATCCCGAGGAAGCATAAGCTTAAACAAATAACATCCCCACCGCAGATGATCGGATGGGGATGCTTTGTTGTTTGGGGGCTCTGCAGGAGCGTGTTTTTGACTAATCTAAGATACCATGCATTACATTATTTTTCATGGGTATGGCGCGTTCAAAATGTGTCTCAAGAGGAATATATTTTTTCTCATTGCTGCTCTTCTCAAAGCTGGTTAATATCTCAAGAACATGATAGGTCTGCCGGTAGCTTGCGCGGCAGTCCCTTCCGGTTTGCAATGCCTTTGCCATATCCGCTATACCGACGCCCCGGGAGTTCTCCTTATAATCAAAGAGCAAAGGCATTTCCTTATAGGAACCATCCTCCGGACGGAGCAGCTTAATCGGGCCGCCGAAATGGTTGGGATCTGGAACGACCAGTGTGCCCTTGGTACCATAGATCTCAAGTCTGGCCTGGGTATCATAATATACATCAAAGGTAGTAAAGATGGTGCCCACCGCACCATTGTCAAAGTGCAGAATACCGGTTATATAGGTGGGGACATCAACATCCACCACAGTACCGCTCTTCGGCTGGCTCGTAATGGTTCTCTGAGGAAAGCTGGTCTTTGTTACACCGGTAACACCGGATACACCGCCGATGAGATTCACCAGTGCGGTCACATAGTACGGTCCCATATCAAGCATCGGGCCGCCGCCGTATTTATAATAGAATTCCGGATCCGGATGCCAGGTTTCATGCCCGTGGCAAATCATAAATGCTGCGGCACCGATAGGCTCTCCGATAAAGCCGTCATCAATCAGCTTGCGGCAGGTCTGAATACCCGACCCTAAGAAAGTATCGGGAGCGCCTCCTAACATAAGACGCTTTTCCTGCGCCAAGGCGACCAGCTTCTTACCCTCTTCAAAGCTGGCGCCAAGAGGCTTCTCGCTGTATACATGCTTGCCCGCCAGTAAGGCAGCCCTGGTAACTTCATAATGTTCATATGGTCTGGTAAGATTGATTACGATCTCAACCTCAGGATCTGCAAATGCATCCTCCATGGTCTCATAGAGCTTTTTAATCTGATATTTTTCCTGAGCGGCTTCTGCACGTTCTCTTACAAGATCGCAGACACCGATAAGTTCAAGCTCCTTAAACACCTTTGTAATGTTCTCAAGATATATTCCGCTGATGGCTCCTACGCCAATCATCGCAGCCTTAACTGTTTTCATATGATTTTGCTCCTTTCAGATTAATACATCTTTGCCGTATTCTCAAACCGTTCTGTGGTAAGACCATGCTCCAGAGCATATTGTTTTCCTTCCGCCGCCCATACAAGACCACGCTCCATGATAATCTGGGCATTTGGAGATTTATCAAATACGTCATCGTGATGACCCAGGGAAGTATAGAATACACGTCCGTTCCCCCAGAATTTCGTCCAGGCTACCGGCATATCCACCGGCTTATTGGAGATATGATAATAATTCACGCTGGGGAACCGGGTGGTCGCTAATACCTCAATAGAGGGATCGATATGCAGATAATAATGCTCGCTGCAGACCTTAAAATCCTCAAGCCCTTCGGTGATGGGGCTGGAGCCCTTGTTAATATTAACGAGGTATTCGATTCCGTCACCGCCGGGGTGGCTTACCCACTGTCCGCCGGTCATAAACTGCCATTCGGTATTCTCCCGGAAGGAATCACACATACCGCCGTGACAGCCTGCAAGGCCGACGCCGGAGCCAACTGCCTTGGAGAGGTTCTTCACATAATCATTATTAATCTTGTCCATGGTCCAGCAGGCAACCACCAGCTCCAAATCCATCAGCATTTGGACATCTGCAAGAACCTCCAGGGTGTCGGAGACGGTGCAGGTATAGCCGTGCTTTTCAAGCAAGCCTGCAAAACGCCTGGAGGTGAGCTTGGGCTCATGTCCGTCCCAGCCGCCCTGTAATATTAATACCTTCTTTTCTTTACTCATAGGAATAACCTCCGTTCTATATTCTACAGGATACAGGCGATCAAATCGATCAGCGTCATGACACGGCAGCGCCTGTTCCGGTTTTACAATTAGTTCCGCACATATGCCAGCAGGATCTATGGATTCGGTAATGCTGCGATAGTGCCAGTCACCCATGCGCCATAGCCGATGATTGCTAACTTGTGATTCATGCAATAACCCCCTTTTCTAAAAGCTTATCTTGTGATATTCTATGAAATATCAAAGGTATTTCTAATTGTATTATATCAATTGTATATATTTGCGCGGGACAATGCATATCAATACCAAGCCAAATATTGCTGTATTGGAGGAACAGGGGATGACGCCTTTTTACGAAAATAAACACGAGGAATTACGGGTATTCTATGCGAATAATTTTCACTTTCCGGCGCATTTGCACAGTCAGGTGGAGCTGCTCTATGTGGTGAGCGGTGTAACGGAAGTCACCATATTCAATCAGACGAAGCTGCTTGAGAAGGGGGATTTTGCGATTGTATTCCCCAATGCCATTCACAGCTATGCATCAGGGGAAGAAGGAAGCCAGATTATAATTGCCATATGCAGTCTGGATCTTACGGGGGATTTTTTTAAAAGAATGACCAGCTATTATCCTACCAAACCGTTTATTTCTGCGGAAAAGCTTCATACAAATGTAAGCTTTGCCATCGCAGAGCTTGAGAAGGAATATCATGAAGGGCATGATCTGAATGCCTGCCGTGCCTTGCTGCTTTTGATTTTTTCCAGGATTCTGCCCATTGTGGAGCTGGCCAGGAATAAGGACATCGAGAATTATGATCTGACCCACCTGATTGTCAATTATGTATCGGAGCATTTTCAGGAAAGCCTGACCCTTACGGAGCTGGCGAATCATCTGAATGTAAGCAAATACTATCTTTCCAGGATTTTCTCCTCCAAGCTGAATACGAACTTTAACCAATATATTAATTATATCCGGGCAAACTTTGCCTTGACCTTGATTCAATCCACAAGCTACACCCTGACGCGGATAAGTGTCGATTCCGGTTTTGAAAGCCAGCGTACCTTCAACAGGGCATTTAAAGAAATCTATCACATGACGCCAAGTGAATACCGCAGACAAATCACAGCCCAGATATCATGAGATCTTTTGTAAATATCGAATGATTTTGCTGTACGAGTCATAGAATGGAATAAGGAATAAATCTATGGAGGCCATAATGAGGAGGTTTAGAACGGTCACTCTGTTTCTTACCTTTATAATAACTGTCTTAGGCTTGGCAGCCTGCAAGCAGGAGGATACCGATGTCAAGAAGATCAGGGATCTTGAATTTACGGTGGTGGAGGATGCTGATTTACCGGGTGAATTAAAGGAAATTATTGATGAGAAAAAGGAGGAACCCTTCAAGCTATCCTATACCAACAAGGATAGTCTGTATATCGTAGTGGGATATGGAAAGCAAAACAGCGGAGGCTACAGCATTTCTGTAGATGAACTGTATCTGACCAGCAACGCCATCTATGTCAACACCAATCTGATCGGCCCCTCATTGGAGGATGTGGTATCCCAGGGAGTATCCTATCCGTATGTTGTCGTAAAGACGGAATTTAGGGAAGAGCGGATTGTGTTTGAATAGCAGGTCTTTGACAAATATGGGGAATAATAACAATATTTAGGTGGGGAACGAAACCACACGACAATATCTTGTGGTTTGGCAAATATGTGAATTTGACGGTTTTGTTTTAAAATACCGTAGGGTTTTTGTGCATAATTTGGAATAGCCTCTGTTAAGATAAACTGAATATGTGAAATTATTCCATAATAATTACCAAAAAAATTTTAGTTTCATGTGCAAATTTATAAATACAACTCGCCGTAATACATCTGAATTGTCTGAAAATTTATTGACGTTTCGTGATTTTTATGTTATACTGCATGCGAAGCATGTAGTTTGTTACAGATTTATTTGGATGAGGCATTGGTGAGGAGAAAATAATGATGAAGCAAAATGATGTTAACACTGTTCGGAATGCTGTCATGAATCAAACCGGGAAGAGAGTTAAAATTCGTATCAACCGGGGGAGACATAAGGTAGACGTAACAGAAGGAGTTATCTCCGAAACCTATCCAAGCATATTCCTGATTAAGATACAGGAGAAAGAAAATATGCCGGTGAGAGTTGTTTCGTATAGTTATACCGATATTTTAACCAAGGACGTGGAGCTGATACTTTGCAGTTAAACAGTATGCAGATAAATAAGATAAAATGAAGCTAAAACCGAATGACAGGGTTTTAGCTTTTTTCATGGTATAAATCCTAATATCCCCGAATAAGATATGACAGAGGTAACATCGTATGTCCAAATTTAAGGAGGGATTGTTAGTGGATTTGATCAAAAAGAATATTCATATGAATAAATTAAAATGTAAGAGCACCCTGCAGCTTACATTGGACGATGACTTCAATGTCCCCGATGTCAAACCGGACATTGATCAGATTATTACCGGGCAGGGTGAAATAAGAATCAATGATATTAAAGCTTTGAATGGAAAGCTGGTTGTTAAAGGAGGCCTCCGGTTTAATGTTCTCTATTTGTGTGAAGGAGATCAGAGACCGATTCAAAATATCTTCGGAGAGATTCCGTTTGATGAAATGATCAATATGGATGTTGCCTGTGCCGAGGATGATCCGCTTGTGAAATGGGAGCTTGAGGACCTGTCCACAGGTTTAATTAATTCCAGAAAGCTGAGTGTAAGAGCGTTAGTTCGTTTATATGTGGCGGTCGAGGAGCTGTATGATGAGGAGACCGCAGTTATGGTCGAAGGCTCCGAGGATATTCAATACATAAATAAGCAGATTGAGGTTACCAATGTTGCAATTAATAAGAAGGATACCTACCGGATCAAAGATGAGGTTACCATCCCTTCCAATAAAGGAAATATTACTTCCTTATTATACCAGGACATTGGGTTGAGTAACGTTGAAGTAAGACTCATGGATGACCGTTTTACCATTAAGGGCGAGCTTCCGGTGTTTATCCTTTATACCAGTGAGGCTGAGGAAAATCCCATCGAATATTATGAGACGGACATTCCCTTCAGCGGCACGGTTGATTGCAACGGCTGTACGGAGGATATGATTGATGATATTACCTTTAGTATCGCCAGCAAGAATCTGGATGTAAAATCGGATCAGGACGGAGAGGAAAGGCTTCTTGACCTGGAAGTGATTCTCGATCTTGGTATTAAGGTATATGAAACCTGCGAGCCGGAAATTCTTTGTGATGTCTACAGTCCTGTAATGGAAATAACTCCTGTGGTTCGTTATGCGGACTACGAGAATCTCGTGATTAAAAATAACAGTAAATACCGTATTGCAGACCGGATTCATGTCATGGAGAATCAGCCCCGGATACTTCAGATCTGCCATGCCAACGGAGATATCAAGATTGATGATGTTTATGCGGAAGGCACGGAGCTTCAGGTGGATGGAATTATTGAAGTAAACCTGCTGTATATCTCAGAAGAGGATACAAAGCCGCTTAATTCCCTGAAGGGGGCGATACCATTTACACAGGTGATCGAGCTGAAGGGTATGAAACCGGGCAGCAATTATGAGATCAAGCCCAGTATCGACCAGCTCAGTGTTATGATGCTGGACAGCGAGGAGATTGAGGTTAAGGCAACCATCAATCTGAACAGTATTGTATTTGATATCATCACCGAGCCGATTATCACAGATGTGGTTGCGGCACCTCTGGATATTGAGAAGCTGCAGTCAATGCCGGGTATCATCGGTTATGTTGTGAAAAGAAATGATTCTTTGTGGAATATTGCTAAGAAATATTACACAACTGTGGATAACATCATGGCAATCAATGATCTGGAGGATGACCGGATTGCAGAAGGCGATAAGCTGATTATCATGAAAAAGGTGGATACCGTATTATAAGTATATTGTCATGGATTTTCTTCCTAATAATACTCCCTGCGTCGTTCGTAAATGGCCTCGCAGGGAGTGTTTTCATTAAGAAGCGGGTAATTGTTTTCCTGCCTGCCGAATGAAGTAAATCTGATATCACTATTAACAAATTACTCAAATCATCCGAAATAGTGAGTACAAAGATACAGCCAGGGAAGGCAGAAGGTTATCGTATATCAGATCAAGGAGGATGTTACAATGAGTGTAAATGGAATATCGAATGCAGCACAAAGCTATGAAAGTAATTCCGCATCACGTTCAAAAACCGCACAGAGCGCGAAAAAGGATCAGGCAAAGCAGCCGGAGGCCGAGGCAGCCGCAGTTTATGAAAAAAGTGAACCGGAAGCGGAGCTGTCAAAGAAAGTATATACCAGAGATCAGGTTACCATTGACCGCCTGAAGGCGGAAGCAGAAAGACATACCCAGAGCTTAAGGGATTTAGTAAATAAGCTTCTTCTGCAGCAGGAAGAGACTGTTACGGAAGCAACGGATCTCTATCAATTACTTCGCGAAGGCAAGGTTCAGGTTGATGATGAGACCAGATTACAGGCGCAAAAGGATATTGCGGAGGATGGATATTGGGGTGCTGAGCAAACCTCCAACCGGATGGTGGAATTTGCAAAGGCACTTTCCGGCAGTGATCCTTCCAAGGCGGACGAGTTGATCGGCGCTGTAAAGAAGGGCTTTGAGGAAGCAGCTAAGGCCTGGGGCGGAGAACTTCCCGATCTATGCAAGAAGACCATAGATTCAACGATAAGCAAACTGGAGGCTTGGCGGGACGGAAAAGAGTCTCAATAAATCAAGTACAATAAATTAGCCGGAGACCTGGGGTGATATGCTTCCTCCAAAGTAACAGATTTTTAATCTGTCTGCTTTAGAGAAATCATATCAGGGTCTCCGGCTTTATTTATGGTTATAAAATGCTATGAACGGTCCGTAGGCCAATAGGGGCTTGTGAGAAAAACCTGTTTGCCGTAGTGCTGATGCAGCTTAAAGTAGGCCAGGGCTTTCTTGGCCAGATTGCGGTTGGGATAGATGCCGAATACGGTTGGGCCGCTGCCGCTCATTAATGCGGTCAGGGCACCGAGTTCCTTCATCTTGTCTTTGATATCCGAGATGATGGGATATTCCTTCACGGTAACTGTTTGAAGAATATTATCCATGGTTTTTGCCAGGGAATAAAGATCTCCTCTGGTTAATGCTTCTTTCATGGAAGCAATGTCCGGATGGATGACAGAAGCATTCAGCCTAAGATTTTCATATACATATTTGGTGGAAACGCTGATATCCGGCTTCACCAGAAGGATGGAGCAGGATGGCATATGCGCCAGTGGAGTGAGAACCTCACCAATACCCTCGGATAGTGCCGTACCAAGCATGATACAATACGGAACATCGGCACCTAATTTTACACCCAGCAGCTTCAGTTCCTCAATTGGCAGCCCGGCATGATATAGGTGATTTAGCCCCATCAGAGTCGCTGCTGCATCAGAGCTGCCGCCTGCGAGACCTGCGGCAACAGGAATATTCTTTTCAAGATTTATCGTTAAGCCCTCTTGAATACCAAGAGTATCCAAAAACAATGCTGCGGCCTTATATATAAGGTTATCCTGATTGCTGGGCAGATAGGATAGATTTGTAGCCAGGGCTATATCCCTGGTCTCAGACCGGGTAATGGCAATCGTATCATGCAGATCCAATGACTGCATGATCATACTGACATCGTGGTATCCGTCCGGTCTTTTTCGCAGTACATCGAGTCCAAGATTTATCTTTGCATAGGCATTTACCGTAATTGAGTTCATAGGTACCTCCGTAAGAGCTTGTCTCGCCTTTTCACAGGCTATGACGCATATCCCTATTTTATCATATCATGAAAGCTGTTACAACCGAATCAAAAAGCCGGCTATCACAAGCCGCCGGCTTTTATGATGAAGAAATATAAATCAGGCATTCCGGAAATATAAAATAATTCGGAATGCCTTTAATGATTAGCTAAGTCAGTAATTCTTTAATCTTATCCAATAATTTAAATCTTATCTTTACCGGGACCTTCTTTTGGAGGAGCTCGTCATATTCTTCATCGGAGAGCAGCTGCAATAATTTATCGCCGGAGTTCTCATCGACGATATTATAGGTTTCGTCGACAAAGCATAAGGGAGGAAACATAACACACCACCAGTTCTGCCCTTCCGCCTTGCCGATCTTTACCCTGAGCGCCTGATAATAACCGGGAGGAAAGGTGAATTTACCATAAATCTTTAAGGGAAAATAGGTTTCCTCCAGGGACACGGTAACAGGGTAGGAGCAGCCCTGCTGTCGGATCGTACTTTGTGCCAATTCTTTTAGCTGGGTGAGCTGACCGGTAACGATAGTTCTGACCTGGGTGATATCGGCGGCATCCTTAACCAAAGGGGTAAGATAGGTGACCAGAGTATCCTTAACAATGAGCTTTAAAGCCTGGTCCTCGTTACTGTCGCTGTTGGCCAGCACGTGAAAGCGCAATATCTTTTCTGCAATTCCGTGCTGAATATCTTTCTCGTTCAAAGCATCAACCCTAATCAGCATGGCGAAAGCACCGGAGAAGAATAAAATAAAAAAGAGCAGTAAAAAGTTGAATTTATGATCGGAGCGCTTACTATGTATCGGTATATCAGGTGTATGTTCTGCTGCCGGCTGCCGGGACAGATCAGGCATAATATTCCTCCCGTCGGCTTTGTGAGCTTCTAATGTATTTGCTTTAATTATATGATTTTGTGATGTTATGATATGGGTCTTCATTATTGCCTCCGTAATTTCTATTGAATACCTCTTAAGTCTTACCAGAATATTTTGGATTATACGAAGAAGCGGTTAGAATGTTGCATCCCTTGAATTAGCCTTCTCTATGTAGTACAATAAGGTAGCAAAAATAGCAGCATAAAGTCCTGTGCAAGATATCACGGGAAAGATATAAAATAGAACGAAGGTGTGAGATGACGAAGGAAGTAACCGTTAGAATAGAAGGAAGGCAGCTTGGTGAAGCAGGAGTCTGGGAGGAACCGATCATTACTGCTGCCAGAGGCAGCTATCACGAGCTGAACGACAGATACTATATTCAATACGAGGAGCAGACAGAGGATCAGGAACTGATCCGGAATATGCTTAAGATATCTTTAAGCCGGGTTGAGATGATGAAGAAGGGCGCAGCCGTCTCACAGATGTCCTTTGATATCAATGATGACACGGAGGCTGTATATCAGACACCCTACGGGAACCTGCGCTTTGAGGTTAGAACCGCAAAGCTGACGGTGGAAGAATCAGCCGGAGAGATTAAGGTATCTCTGGAATATGCTTTATCTTCGGAGGATACACATATTTCAGATAATCGCACGTTAATTAAGATAACCTCAGTATAGAATACATGATTAAGAACGAGCATCAAAAATACAGGGAAGCTGTTAAGCAGATCTCCTCTGCCTGGACGAAACATTCAGGAGGAGAGGTTCACTTCATAGCTTCCCTGTTCTTTATTATGTAAGACAGCTGTTACTTACTTATTGTCTTCGGTTACGAAGCCCTCATCATCAATTACCACGTCATAGGACAGTCCCTGCATATAGTTAAAGTAATTGGTCCGGTCCTGCTCCTTCGTCAGAATAAAGGTTTTCGTATCCTTATTCATTACGGGAAGCAATTGAACACGTGTGGTGCCGTCCGGATCAAGATACAGCTTAAGGAGGCCGGATTCCTTGGAAGAATTGTTAAACCAGTAATTACCGAGGCTGTAAGCGATGGGCTTTCCTTTGTAGAATTCAAGACCTTGCATTACATGAGGATGGCAGCCTACAACCAGATCCGCACCATTATCAATGTAGATCTTTGCCAGGTTTCGCTGATAGCTCTCCGGCTTACTGTTACGCTCCACACCCCAATGGATGAAAGCAACGACATAATCGCTGTTGGCTTTCGCTTCCTTGATGGATTCCACGAATAATGTAGGGTCGTAGGTTCCGATCATACCGGGGGTATTATCACCTGCATACCAGTCCATGGCAAAGATGACATGGGAGGCTGCGACATAAGCGATTGTTTTATCTCCGACCTTCTTATAGACAGGTGCCTTTGCCCGGTCAATATGCTCACCTGCGCCGACATAGTCGATTTCAGCATTATCCAGTGTACTGAAGGTATCAATCAGAGCCTCCGGACCAAAGTCAAGGGCGTGATTGTTGGCCAGGGATACAATATCCACCCCCATTTCCTTCAGGATATCGACGCGCTTGGGATCAGCCCGGAAGGTGTAGGATTTATCGGATTCCTCGGTACCTCTGGTGCTGTAAGCAAACTCATTATTTAACATCATGATGTCGGCATCCTTCATCTCCTTTATCAGATCTTCGGATAATACGCCTAAGATTCCTTTGCCCTCTGCGTCATATTTGGCAACCGGATAGGAATCCTCATCCAGATTAACATCGCCTGCAAAACCAAGAACAATAGGACCCGCAGGTTCCTTTGTCGGAGTCGGAGCAGCCGTTGGAGCTGAACTTGGGGCAATTGTGGCTTCAGGTGCTGCTGTAGGAATTACGGTTACGGTGGGTACCTCATCATCGATCCAGGCATCCATCCTGTCCCGCCTGTACTGCTGTTGAAAGGCAAAGAGCACAAGACAGATAATTGCAGTAACAGATAATACACCAATTGTAGATAACAATATTATTTTTCTCTTTTTCATCATAACCTCCGATATGTAACAATACAGTATTCACAATAAGAATAAAAATCCCCTTACCTTTCCAATGGTTAAGCCGTCAGGTAAGAGGATTATGAAATTCGGATTTAATTATTTGCTTTCCTTTTTAAATATGCCGGTAACTCTTTGCATCAGGCTCTTCTTCTCTTTCCGCTGTTCAAGATTACCTCTTAAGCCCTTCACATCCATGATATAGATACCACTAAGCACCGCTTTGATTTCCTTCTTTACCGGAACCAGATCATAAATCTTCGCATCGCATACCAGGTTCATTACTTTTGGTCCGATCTTTGCCTTCACAATCGGAACCTTGGAACGGCGAAGATACTTCGGAGTGGAGTCAACGACTACCTTGGGGAGATTTGCTTCTGTGAGCTTCATTTTCTTTTTATCGATAACGAGGATTGAGACGGTCTGAGCAGCTGCCTGCATCTGCGCTTCGGAATCCTCCTGCTTCTTCTGCAGTCTTCTTCCTACAAAATATAATGCAACCAATGCAGCTACAACAACGACTGCTACAACTAATAACACAATAGCCCATGCTTCCATGAGTTATGTACCTCCTCTAATATTCTGATGTCTAAGATTGTACCATCTTTTTATTAAAAAATAAATAAAAATATTTGTTTCGTCCAAAGGACTCATTGAGATCAAATTAAATCAGCGATTCGTTCTTAACCAGCATATCCCGTATGACGCCCTGAACATGAGAGCCAAGGAATTTTAGCTGTTCCCTGCTTAAATCCTTTGGATAAATCGGCTTACCGTATTCAATAATTACATGGGCCGCACGGATCCAGGGGGAATGGTTCTCAAATGCCTCATCCGAGTTGGTTATCGCAACCGGAATAATGGCGCAGCCGGTCTTTTCGGCGATCTTGAAGCTTCCTTCTTTGAAGGGCAGCATCTCTTTCCCATGATTGCGGGTACCTTCCGGAGAGATAAATACGGAATAGCCTGCTTTTACCTGATCAATCCCCTTTAATATTGTCTTCAGTCCCTGCTTAATATCATCCCGGTCCAGGAACAGGCACTGCAGAAACCTCATCCAGGTACTTAAGAAGGGGATCTTCCCAAGCTCCTTCTTGGACATGAAACCGGTCAGGGTTGGCACTGAGGTGTAAGCAATCGGTACATCAAAATAGCTGCGATGGTTTGATATATATAATACCGCTTCCTCCTTAGGAATATTCTCACGTCCGATCACAGTCCGTCTCACTCCGCTGATAAAAAGTACAACATGAAATGCAGCGACAACAATAGTCTGTGAGCTTGCCACCATCGCATGGTGGCTGAAGCGGCCGATGATCAGTTCAATCAGGTACAACGGAATACTGATAATAAAAAATATAACCAGAAATAAAATGACTAAAATAAATCGCATGGAGACCTCCTGTAAAGGGGTATTTTATTCAAACTGACCTGGGCCCGGGGTCGGTGTCAGCGACGGAGTCATTGCCGGTGTCGGCACCGGTGTTAGTGTACCCTCAGGATCTTCCTCTTCGACGGGCTGCCCCTGTTCATCCTGGTTATCGCTGTCATCCGGGGTATCTCCATTTTCACCGGTCGGATCGGTACCGGGTATATCGGTATCTTCTCCGGCAGGAGGGTCATCTATGATCTCGCCATCCTCGCCCGGAAGAATATCGCCTGGAGTCGGAGACGGAGTGGGCGTCGGTGTTGGTGTAGGCGTAGGTGTCGGAGGCTTATAGTAGATCAGGCTGGCATAGGTGGCTTCAAAGTCAAAATCCTCACTTGGAACATAATGATAGTATTCCTCCAGGGTCAATCCGTTTTCATACAGATAGGTTGCAAGTGCCTTGCCGACGTAGCGGATATGCCAGGGTTCAAAGGCATACCCTGTGACATCCTCATCTCCATTCGGATAGCGGATGATATAGCCGTAATTATGTGCGTTTGCAGCCAGCCAGATACCTTCTGTGGAAGCGGCAAAGTTATCATCCAACTGGAAATTCTGTGATTTCACAGACACATCGATGGAAAGTCCGGTCTGATGCTCACTGGTACCGGGTACGGCAGAATAACGCAGGGTATAGTCTTTTCCCTTAGTTACAATATTATTCAGGAAGATTGTTTTCTGACGGGCATAGGAGCGAAAGGCGGAAACGCCGTAAAGAATATGCCCTTCCCGTTCTGCGGCAGCAAATAATTGCTCCAGCGCTCCGGCAGCTTCCTTGCGCATCAAGGTACGTTCATCATAGGTTATGAGATTAAATATGACATTAGGAGTGACCAGATCATCAGGTCGATAGTCCTTTGGAAGTGCGTACTCCTTATTAACAAACACCGTGATGCTGGCTGGATCCAGATCCATCTCAGTGGCGGGTACAAAGGGCACTTCCGTCGGGGTTATGGTCGGGGTTACATCGTTCGTACTGTTATCCGCCGAAGTAGGCGGGATATATGTATAGTCACTATCATTGTCAGAAGCATCCTCCGGTTCGGGTGTAATCGCTGATGCCTGCGCAGCATCTCCGAGCAGGGTCTTACCATTTGCGATCGCAATTCTTACGAATACAGCGCCGCTTAGTATAATGAGGACAGCTAAAGACGAAATGAGAATGACCAGTGTCTTTCTTTTCAAATCAAAGACTCCTTTCGTAAAAGCAAACGAGGAGGGGGACTTACTGTCATTGCCATCGCTTATCACTTAATTATTAGTATAGCATATTAGTTATAAAAAAGCAGTTAAAATATTGTATAAATTTGATACATTTGCTGGTAAAAACTTATTTTGTGCTCTCTGTCAGATGATCGAGCAGTTCTGTTTTCATACGATACAGCTTCACGGACAAATCCACATAAACAATATGGGGGTTGATCAGACGCCTTGCCTCATCCCACAAAGAATCCTGCTCCTTGATGCAATAATCACGGATTTCCATAACAGAGGGCGAGGTATAGACACATTTTCCGTTAAGAAAGACAGGAACCAACAACTCTCTGAGGATATAAGTATCCGGTTCCAGGTAAGTTTTCTTCCAGGTTGCCAGCGGATCAAATAAAAGCAATCTCTCATGGGAGGAGAATTCCTCGTCTGCGAGAGCAATCAGGTCTGCTTTCACCTTGCCGCTTTCCTTTTCATAGATACGTATAATCTTTTTGTTGCCGGGATTGGTGATCTTCCATTGATTCTCGGACAGCTTAATCTTAGGGAGGAATTCGCCGTTCTTCTGGATTGCGGCAAGCTTATAAACACCGCCAAAGGAAGGACAATCTCTGGAGGTAATTAATTTGGTGCCGACACCCCAGGAATCAATCTTTGCACCCTGGGTTTTGAGAGAATCAATCAAATATTCATCCAGGTCACTGGAGGCAGTGATTTTTGCTTCGGTAAATCCGGCGGCATCAAGCATCTTTCTTGCTTTCTTGGACAGATAAGCAAGATCGCCGCTGTCTAAACGGATACCGTAGCGCTCCGGCATTTTTTCCGCCTCACGAAGCTCTTCAAATACCTTAATCGCATTCGGTACACCACTGCGCAGGGTATCATAGGTATCTACCAGCAGCGTGGTATTCTGGGGATAAAGCTCGGCATACTTGCGGAAGGCGGACAGCTCGTCATCAAAGCTCATGATCCAGCTGTGGGCATGGGTACCTAAGGCCGGCAAGTCATACAGTTTAGCCGACAGCACATTGCTGGTTCCGATACAGCCGCCGATGACCGCAGCTCTGGCGCCAAGTGTTCCGGCGTCCGGTCCCTGGGCTCTTCGCAGTCCGAATTCCATCACAGGCTGGCCGCCTGCGGCGTAAACAACACGGGAAGCCTTGGTTGCAATCAAGCTCTGATGATTAATGATATTAAGCAGGGCGGTCTCAACTAACTGGGCCTCCATAATCGGAGCGATAACCTTCACCAGCGGTTCCATAGGAAATACTACGGTTCCCTCCGGGATAGAATAGATATCACCTGTGAAACGGAACTCTCTCAGATAAGAAAGAAAATCTTCCTGGAATATATTCAGAGAGCGCAGATAATCAATATCATCTTCCTTGAAGCTCAAAGCCTTGATATAGTCTATTACCTGCTCCAGGCCGGCGCAGATGGCGTATCCGCTTCCACTGGGATTTTCACGGTAGAATACATCAAAAATTACCGTCTCATTATTCTTATTGTTAAAGTAGCCCTGCATCATCGTCAGCTCATAAAAATCTGTCAGAAGAGTTAGATTTTGCTTGCCCATATATTACAAATCGCCTCCTACTCTGTCACATAAACATAGGGTCTGTTCATGTTCATAACAAAACATATACCAGAATCTATGATAAGTCAAGTTAACATTTCTTTAAGATTGATCTGTATGTCATAGGATACAGGAATCAATCCTGTGATTATATTGTCGAAGTTTATTCAAAATGATACAATGTATATCAGATGTTGTATTACAGAAATGAGAGGATAAACAATGGCTAGATATTTTAACAACAAACCGGTGGAGCTGCTGGCTCCGGCCGGATCCTTTGAGATCTTCAAAGACATTATTAATCTGGGCTGTGACGCGGTATATTTCGGCGGCAAGAATCTAAATATGCGTCTGCATCGCAAGGATTATAATTTTACCAACGAAGAGCTGTCCGAGGCGGTCAAAATGGCGCATGACCTTGGGAAGAAGGCGTACATTACGGTGAATAATATTTACAATAATGAGGAGCTGGAGCAGCTTAAGGAGTTTTTGCTGCTGCTGGAAGAGAGGAAGCCGGATGCCTTGATTGTTCAGGATATGAGTGTTCTTCGCCTGATTAAGGAGCTGGAGCTTGATTTGCCGCTGCATGCATCGGTTATGATGAATATACATAATCTGGAGAGCATCAAGGCTGTACGGGAAATGGGAATTACCAGGGTGGTTTTATCCCGTGAGGCACCCCTCACGTATAGCAAATATCTGGCTGCTGCGACGGATATGGAGCTGGAATATTTTATCCACGGAGATATGTGTGTAGCCCACGGCGGGCAGTGCCTGTACAGCGGAATGCTGTTTCAGCAGAGCTCCAACCGGGGCAGATGCTTAAAGCCCTGCCGCTGGGGATATGACATTTCGCACGGAGGTGCGGAATATCAGACCGGGTATCCGATGGCGGTGAAGGATATGTGTATGTATGAGCATATTCCCGAGCTGATTGACGGCGGGATTACCTCCTTTAAGATCGAAGGGCGTATGCGCGGATCGGACTATCTGGTTATGCTGATTGAGGCTTACGGTGATGCCATTGACCGTTATATTCAGGATCCTCTTTGCTATGATCGCAAGGAGCAGTCCGCCCTGCTGTATGAAAACCGCAAGCGGGATACCTCTGCGGCCTATGCCTTTGGCAACCCAGGACTTGATAATATCAATATAAGATATGAAGGAACCGGTACTTTATTCAGCAGCGGCAAGGTTTTTAGCAAGGCAACAGAAGAACGATCGATTACATTGCAAAAACTGGATGAGATCAATGGCCGGCTGGCAGAGCATAAGAAAGTTCCTCAGGAGAAGGCAAAGCTAAGTGTAAAAGCAGGCAATATGCAGCAGGCAAAGCTATGTCTGGATTTGGGTGTTGATACAATCTATCTGTCCGGAGATGTATTCTTACCGGACATGCCTTTTTCCGGAAAGCAGATAACAGCGCTTGGTGAGAAGAAAGGAAAGACAGAGATCATTCTGGGCATGCCCCATATGATGTTTGACCTTCAATTTGAGCAGTACCGCCAGCTGCTGGCCCATGAATTGCCCCTGGATGGACTGCTGGCTACCAGCATTGGCGGGATCCGTGCTTTTGGGGATTATAAATTGACAGGAGACTATCCGCTGAATATTCTGAACTGTGAAGCTGCAAAGCTGTATAAGGATATGGGAATGAAGCGGTTCACCATCTCTCCCGAGGCTTCCCTGGCTGAGGCAATTTCCTTGATTCATCAGGTGGGATCTGAAGCGGAGTTAATTGTGCATGGATCACCGACAGTGATGTATATGGAGCATGATTTGTATGCCAATGTTAAGGGTGGGAATACCCCTGACGACAATCCTGTGAAGCAACTGGATAACCCTGCGGCCGACAGCCTCTTACATTTGGTGGATGAAGCCGGCTTCAAGCATCCGGTCTATAAGGATCAATACGGAAGAAACCATATGCTGTTATATAAGAACCTGTGCTATTTGCCGATTCTGAAGGGACTTTATGAGGCGGGGCTGACACAGTTTCGTATCGAAGGAGCGCATCTGTCGGAGCAGGAGCTTGCCAGGGCAATTGAGATTTATCAACGGGCTCTGAATGATTTAAATGCCTGTGAAAGGCTGTATGAGTCCTTCGAACCTATGCAGCCGGGTTGGTCTTTCGGATCCTTTGCATTATAAGTTAGAGATTGGAGGTGACAAAATGAATGCTTCAGATGAGATTTTACAGATGAGAAGGGATTATTTAATGCCCTGTCTTGGTTATTTTTATAAAGAGCCTCCCGTATTTGTGAAGGGGGAGATGCAGTATCTGTACGATGAAGCCGGTAAGAAATACCTGGACTTTTTTGCCGGGGTTTCGGTAATGAACTGCGGCCACAGTAATCCGGAGATTCTTGATAAGGTGATTAAGCAGCTTCAAACCCTGCAGCATGTAACCAATGTCTATCTTACCAGACCCGTAGTGGAGCTGGCCAGACGCTTAAGCGAGGTGTTGCCGGGGGAGCTGCATAATTCCTTCTTTTGTATGTCCGGTTCCGAAGCGAATGAAGGTGCGATGCTGTTAGCCAGGCTTTATACAGGCAGGCGAAAGTTCATAGCCCTTGAGAACAGCCTTCATGGCAGGACACATCTGACCATGGCGGCTACCTATATTCCTATGTGGCGCGCAGATCCGTTCTTAGAGGAGTTTTACTTTGTATCCAATCAGCCGGAGAAGACGCTCTCTGAAATAGAAGCCATTCTTAAGCAGGACAATGATATTGCAGCGTTTATATGCGAGCCGATTCAGGGCAACGGGGGAATTATTACTCCGCCTGACGGTTATTTTAAAGAGATTAATGCCTTGCTGAAGCGGTACGGAGTTCTGATGATCTGTGATGAAGTCCAGACCGGCTTTGCCCGTACCGGAAGTATGTTCGCAATTGAACAGTATGACGTTGTTCCGGATATTATGACCATGTCGAAAGCACTCGGTAACGGAATCCCGGTTGCTGCATTTTCCGCCACCAGAGAGATTGCCGCTACATTTACCAGACCATCCGCCTCGACCCTGGGCGGGAATCCGGTGGCATGTGCCTCTGCTTTGGCGGTGCTGGACTATATCAGGGATCATGATTTGTGTAATCGTGCGAAAGTACTTGGAGACCTGTTGCTTGACAAGCTGCTGGAGTTAAAGCAGAAGTACCCCATGGTAAAAGAGGTGCGGGGAAAGGGTCTGATGCTTGGAATGGAATTATGCGGGGCCGGTCAGGAACCCTTGCCTGCGGTTACGGATGCCGTACTGGAGAGGCTGAAGGATGACGGCATCATATTGGGGAAGAACGGACTTAACCGTAATGTACTTGCATTTCAACCTCCATTGGTAATCACGGAGGGGGATATAGATTTTCTGGCGGAAAGGCTGGACGAGGCATTGAAGGCAGAAAACTATTGACATTGAAGCAGTTTTATACTATTATAAACGAAAATTGATAAAAACATTGACGGAGAGAGTAAGGATATCGCAATGGTCACAGCGATGCAGCAGTTACAGCAATGCAAAAGTCACAGCGAGCCGGGGGCAGTGTAAGCCCGGTATGAGTAGCATATCACAGAAAATCACTCCATAGTTGCAAGACCCAAAGGCAGGCGGACACGGGCTGAGTAGGTTACGCCGGTATCTACCGTTATATAGATAATGTATATCCACTGCAAGCGGATCAGTACGGCAGGGAAGTTCTATCCGCTTAGTTAAATGGAGTACGTGAAAACAGGTGGTTAAGTGAAAGCATCCAGGCTCTCATCCTTTTTCGGATGAGAGCTTTTTTATTTTTGGGGTTCAATAATCCGCCTGGTTTAATCCAATAATAAAATCAGTATATATTTATAGGAGGCATCGGCATGTACGATAAGGTAACCACGGATCTGAATTTTGTCGACAGAGAGAAAAAGGTATTGCAATACTGGCGGGAGAATCACATTTTTGAGCAAAGCATTGAGCAGAGCAAGGGAAGAGAAAGCTATACTTTTTATGACGGACCGCCGACCGCAAACGGCAAGCCCCATATCGGCCATGTGCTCACAAGAGTTATTAAGGATATCATTCCAAGATACCGGACGATGAAGGGCTATAATGTTCTTCGCAAGGCCGGTTGGGATACCCATGGACTTCCGGTGGAGCTGGAGGTTGAGAAGAAGCTTGGTATCGATGGTAAGGAGCAGATCGAGCAGTATGGTCTGGAGCCGTTTCTGCAGGAGTGCAAGGAAAGCGTATGGAAGTATAAGGGGATGTGGGAGGATTTCTCCGGAACCGTCGGCTTCTGGGCCGACATGGATAACCCCTATGTCACCTATCATAACGATTATATTGAATCTGAATGGTGGTCCTTAAAGCAGATCTGGGAGAAGGAACTTCTTTATAAAGGCTTTAAGATTGTTCCTTACTGCCCGCGCTGCGGAACCCCTTTATCCAGCCATGAGGTTGCTCAGGGCTATAAGGATGTGAAAGAAAAGTCCGTTATCGCTAAATTCCGCGTAAAAGGAACCAAGGATGAATATATCCTTGCCTGGACCACCACACCCTGGACCCTGCCCTCTAATGTGGCTCTTTGCGTAAATCCGCAGGAAACCTATGTAAAGGTCAAGGTGGCTGTGGATTCAAAAGGAACTGTTCTGAAGAAGGACGGCAGCTGCGCCTGCGGACACGATCATGGACATAAGCATGACGGGGATCATGGACAGGAGCATAAGCATGGACAGGAACAGGAGCCGGCAGCAGGAACAGAACACTATATCCTTGCGGAAGCGCTTCTTGGAGTACTTGAGGGCGATTATGAGGTTGAAGAGACTTATACAGGCAGGGATCTGGAATACAAGGAATATGAGCCGCTTTTTGATTATGCGGCGGTGGATAAGAAGGCGTACTTTATAACCTGTGATAATTATGTAACGTTAAGCGACGGTACCGGTGTTGTTCATATTGCTCCGGCCTTTGGTGAGGATGATAATCGCGTCGGTAAAATTTATGACCTGCCCTTTGTACAGCTGATTGACAGTAAGGGTGAGTTTAAGCCGGAGGCGGCGGACTTTGCGGGAATGTTCTGCAAGACAGCGGATGAACCGATTATGAAGCTGCTGACACAGAAAGGCTTGCTTTTTAAGATACTGAAGTTTGAGCACAGCTATCCCTTCTGCTGGCGCTGCGATACACCGCTTATCTATTATGCAAGAGAATCCTGGTTTATCAAGATGACTGCCGTAAGAGACGATCTGATTGCCAATAACAATACGATTAACTGGATGCCGGAAAGTATCGGCCAGGGACGTTTTGGAGACTGGTTAAAGAATGTGCAGGATTGGGGACTTTCCCGTGACCGTTACTGGGGAACTCCGCTTCCCATCTGGGAATGTGAGGACGGACATCGCCACTGTATCGGAAGCATTGAGGAATTGAAATCCATGTCCGATAACTGCCCTGACGATATTGAGCTTCACAGACCCTTTATCGATGCGGTTACGATTAAATGCCCGGAATGCGGCAAGCAGATGACCCGGGTGAAGCCGGTGATCGACTGCTGGTATGATTCCGGTTCCATGCCCTTTGCGCAGTGGCATTATCCATTTGAGAATAAAGAGATCTTTGAAGAAAGATTTCCTGCGGACTTTATCAGTGAGGCCGTTGACCAGACCAGAGGATGGTTCTATTCCCTGCTGGCAATCTCCACACTCATTTTTGAACAGTCGCCTTTTAAAAATGTTATTGTATTAGGTCACGTACAGGACGAGAACGGACAGAAGATGTCAAAGTCCAAGGGCAATGCGGTAGATCCCTTTGACGCTCTGGAGCAGCATGGTGCAGATGCCATCCGCTGGTATTTCTACGTCAACTCCGCATTGTGGCTGCCGAACCGCTTCCATCATGGTGCGGTAACCGAAGGTCAGAGAAAGTTCATGGGTACCCTCTGGAATACCTACGCATTTTTCGTATTGTACGCGAATATTGATAATTTTGATGCAACCAAATATCAGCTGGAATATGAGAAGCTTCCTGTTATGGATAAATGGCTTCTGTCCAGGCTGAATACTCTCGTGAAATCCGTGGATGAGCATCTGGACAATTATAGAATTACCGAAGGTGCGAGAGCACTTGCCGACTTTGTTGATGAGCTTTCCAACTGGTATGTCAGAAGAAGCAGGGAGCGCTTCTGGGCAAAGGGTATGCCCCAGGATAAGATCAATGCGTATATGACCCTGTATACCGCCCTGGTTACCGTATCCAGACTGGCTGCACCCTTCATTCCGTTCATGACGGAGGACATCTATCAGAACCTGGTAAGAAGTATTGATAAGACTGCTCCTGCAAGTATCCACCTCAGTGATTATCCGGCTTATCATGAGGCATGGATTGACACAGAGCTTGAGGCGAACATGGAAGAGGTACTGGAGGTGGTTGTTCTTGGCCGTGCCTGCAGAAATACAGCCAATATCAAGAACCGTCAGCCCATCGGCAAGATGTATGTAAAGGCAGAGAAAGCAGTATCCGAATTCTATACTGCAATTATCTCCGAGGAATTAAATGTGAAGGATGTTGTATTTACCGATGATGTGCGCGCCTTCACCTCCTATAATTTCAAACCCCAGTTAAAGACCCTGGGACCGAAGTTTGGAAAGCAGATCGGCACAATCCGTACGCTTCTTGCAGAATTAAACGGCAATCAGGCAATGGATGAGCTCAATGCCACCGGGCAGCTGAAGATTAATCTGGAAGGTACGGAGGCAGTTCTTGACAAGGATGATTTATTAATCGAGGCGGCGCAGACAGAGGGCTTTATCTCTGACTCTGATCGCGGCATTACAGTCGTTCTTGATACCAACCTGACAGATGCGCTGATCGAAGAAGGCTATGTCAACGAGATCATCAGTAAGATCCAGACCATGCGTAAGGAAGCAGACTTTGAGGTAATGGACCATATCCGCATCTACCAAAGCGGTAATGATAAAATTAAGGATATTATGAGCCGTAATGCAGAAGAGATTAAGTCCCAGGTGCTTGCAAAGGAAGTGATCCTTGATCGGGTACAGGGATTTACAAAGGAGTGGAGCATTAACGGAGAGGATGTAACGCTGGGGGTTGAAAGGCTGTAAATGGTTCGACAAAGGAACGGAAACAGGTGTAACAACAGGAATGGTCAGTGGGAAGGCTGTTGACTGCAATCTATTGTTCTAAGCATAAATCAAGGCTGATATAAAATGCGATTTAGGTTATCTAAGACCTGCGGGTCGGCGCTTTATGGACTTCCTGTCCAAAGCGCCTGAAAGTGCCGTCCTTGGCACTTTCCCCCTTAGATATCGCGCATTTTATATCAGCCTTGATTTATGCTAAGAACAATAACGATCTTGTCAAATGCCTTCCCGCTGACCATTCCTGTTGTTGCACCTGTCTCCTGACTTTGGCTGGCCATAAATTATTATTTTGTTTTTATAATCTTCATAATAAGTTCACGTTTCGGTAATAGATTGAACACATTTAGCAGATATAATAAACTCATAAGTTAAATAATTTAATCTCCTTCATAAAAAGAAGCCACGACTGCAGCGCGGTTACTGGCTTCGACTAACAGCAAGTAAAATTTATATAGATTGTTTTTTCATAATTTCCCCTCCCTTTTAAAGCCAGCCTCATAAGCTGGCTTTACCTCTATCAATACATCCGACTGCATAAAAGTCATTAAAGCTTTACAATCTAGTTCCTATATACTATAATAAAGCTATAAACAGATGGTAATTAGTAACATATTTTGCAACTGCAAATTTCCGATAGAAAGGATGGTCTTCTATGAAACTAATCTATGTAATCGTTCGAAATGTTGATAGCAGCTATGTGACAGAGGCACTGAACAAGAAGGGCTTTTATGTTACCAAGCTTGCATCTACAGGAGGTTTTCTTAGGGAAGGCAATACCACGCTGATGATTGGAACGGAAGAGGATAAGGTTGATACGGTTATTGAGATTGTTAAGAAGGAATGCGGACCGAGACAGCAGATTATATCCAATCCGGTAGGAGCAATTGAATATGCTTCAATGAATGTCGTAGTAAATGTCGGCGGGGCAACTATTTTTGTTATGGATGTGGACCGGTTTGAGAAGATTTAAATCAATATTTCCCTATAGGATAATTTCAGCCTCCGGTTTTTTGGAGGCTGTTTTTTTGCATAGAGATAACAAAGCTCCCAGTGACATCCAGTGAAATATTTATGAACTGTGTGATTTTTACTTTCTTTTTCGCTTAAAATATGGTATAACGGAGTATAGCACTTGAATAAAACTTTGGTTAAGGCAAACAGGCTTTACCGATTGTTAAAAGGAAAGGATAATTATTATAATGAAGAAGGCGTTTTTATTGGTAATAGGTTTAAGCATAGCTACATTGGCTTGGGGATGCGGTACTAAGAAGGACAGTACGGAAACATCAGCAACACCTACGCCGTCTGTGGCAGCAGAAGATACAGCTTCGCAGGCACCTGTGAAGGAAGCATATGAAGTAGGTGATTACGTTACATTAGGTGATTACAAAGGAATAACCGCTGCTTATACAAAATTAGAAGTGACAGACGCGGATATTGATGAAGCGATCCAGAGCGATCTCGAAGCAGATGCAACACAGGAAGAGGTTACAGGCAGAGCGGTTCAGGACGGCGATATTGTAAATATTGATTACGAAGGCTTAAAGGATGGAGTTGCATTTGAAGGCGGTACAGCCCAGGGTCAGGATTTGACCATTGGTTCCGGTCAATTTATTGACGGCTTCGAGGAAGGACTCATCGGAAAAAATGTTGGGGACAAGGTAGCGCTTGATCTTACCTTCCCTGCAGATTATCAGTCAGCAGATTTGGCAGGACAAGCTGTAGTATTCAACGTTACGATAAATGCTATTAAGGTTTCCAAGACTCCGGAATTAACGGAAAGCTATGTAAAAGACAACACGGATTATGATACGATTGATGCTTACAAAGAGGCTAAGCGCGAAGATCTTCAAAAATCCAATGAAGATACCATGGAGAATGAGAAGATCAGCAACCTGCTTTCCTCAGTTGTTGAGAATTCCACCATCTCCTCTTATCCTCAGACATTAATTGATTATTATGGCTATGAGATGGAAAGCATGTATACCCAGTATGCGCAGATGTATGGTATGGAGTTGGCGGATTTCATTAGTGCCAATGGATTGACACAGGAGAGCTATGATGAGCAGAAGAAGTCTTACGCCGAAGGAAGTGCAGCTCGCGAAATGGTATTAAACGCCATTATAAAAGCTGAGAATATATCCTTAACCGACGATGAATATAAGACTGGCTTGGCAGATATCTTAACACAATATGGCACCACGGAAGAAGAGTTCTTTAAAAATGTAACCGAGGAGCAGGTAAGAGAGAACCTGGTCTTGAATAAAGCGATTGACTTTATTGTAGATAATTCAGTAGAAGCTTAATATAAACCTTATGATATGCTATTTTATCGTATTGATAAAATAGCATATCGTTTAGAAAGATGAGTTAGAATGCAACGAGAATTTTTACCGATAAGTGCCTTGGATATGGAGCAAAGAGGATGGGATCAGTGTGATTTTGTCTTTGTGGCGGGAGATGCTTATGTGGATCACCCCTCCTTTGGTCCGGCAGTAATCAGCAGAGTATTGGAGAGCTATGGGTTCAAGGTTGGTATCATCGCGCAGCCTGATTGGAAGAACGCGGATAGTATCAGCAGCTTGGGAGTACCAAGGCTGGGTTTTCTGGTAAGCGGGGGTAATATGGATTCCATGGTCAACCATTATTCGGTTGCCAGGAAGAGAAGACAGACGGATGCTTACTCTCCCGGAGGAGAGATGGGCTTAAGACCCGATCACGCAACCGTTGTTTACTGTAATTTAATTCGTAAGAAATATAAAAATATACCGATTATTATCGGCGGAATAGAAGCAAGTCTTAGAAGACTCGCCCATTACGATTATTGGAGTGATAAAGTGAAGCGGTCAATCCTGCTGGATTCACAGGCGGATATTATCTCCTATGGTATGGGCGAGCATTCCATTGTCCAGATTGCGGAGGCGTTAAACAGCGGGCTTGATATTAAGGATATTACCTTCATCGAGGGGACGGTTTATAAGGCCAAAAGCCTTGATTCCGTCTATGATGCAGTAATACTGCCCAGCTTTCAGAGCATACTTGACAGCAAAAGGGAATTTGCAAAGAGCTTCAATATTCAGTATAACAATACCGACCCTTACTCTGGTAAGCGTCTGGTAGAAGCCTATAAGGATAATGAGTATGTGGTTCAGAATCCTCCTGCAAAGCCTTTAACCCAGTCGGAGATGGACCGGGTGTATTCCTTGCCTTATATGAGGGATTATCACCCTTCCTATCAGGAAGCAGGGGGAATTCCGGCGATTCAGGAGGTGAAGTTCAGCCTGATAAGCAATCGCGGCTGCTTTGGAGGCTGCAATTATTGTGCGCTGACCTTTCATCAAGGAAGGATCCTTCAGACAAGAAGCCATGAATCGATCCTATCGGAAGCGAACCAGATGATCTGGGATAAAGATTTTAAGGGCTATATTCACGATGTAGGCGGGCCGACGGCAAACTTCAGGCACATAGCGTGTGAGAAGCAGCAGACCAAAGGAGCATGTACCAATAAGCAGTGCTTATATCCTGCACCCTGTAAGAATCTGAAGGTGGACCATAAGGATTATATGGAGCTTCTTCGTAAGCTGAGAAATCTTCCGAAGGTAAAGAAGGTATTTATCCGTTCCGGGATACGGTTTGACTACCTGATGGCGGACCAGGATGATAAATTCTTAGAGGAGCTGTGCGAGCATCATGTAAGCGGGCAGCTTAAGGTGGCTCCGGAGCATATCAGCGACAGTGTACTGTCCCTGATGGGTAAGCCTGAGAATGCGGTATACGAGAAGTTCCAGGAACGGTATAAGAAGACCAATGCCAAATTAGGCAAGAACCAGTTTATTGTGCCGTATCTGATTTCCTCCCATCCCGGTTCAACCCTGAAGGAAGCTGTGGAGCTGGCGGAATATCTGAGAGATCTGGGCTATATGCCGGAGCAGGTTCAGGACTTTTATCCGACGCCGTCCACGATCTCGACCTGTATGTATTATACGGGACTTGACCCCAGAACCTTAAAGGAAGTATATGTTCCGAAATCACCCCATGAGAAGGCAATGCAAAGAGCGTTGATTCAATACCGTAATCCAAAGAATTATGAGCTGGTGGCAGAGGCGCTTAAGAAGGCTGGCCGTGTTGATCTTATTGGCTTTGACAGGAAATGTCTGGTTCGCCCGAGGCAATTTGCAAAAGAAAAGCATTGGGTGGAGAAGGAGAGGAAGGAACAGAAGGAGCAGACAAAGGCGGGGGCATCCGGCAAGAGAAATACTTTTATTTATACGGAAAATAGAGATGCTAAGACTAAAAATGCAGTGTCCAAGCCAGGCAGCAAGGATGCAAAAGGAAAGAATGCTGTGTCAAGACCGGAATATAAAGACACCAAGGGAAAGAATTCCGGAAGTAAGTCAGGGCAAATGAATGCTAAGGCAAAGTCATTGGTATATAAATCAGAACAAAAGGATTTCAAGGCAAAGCCGTCGGTATCTCAGTCAGGACAAAAGAATACTAAAATCAACAATTTACGATCCAAGCCAGGTAATAATGATAAAAATAAATTTATGACTAAATCAGGAAGCCGTAAAGTAAGATAATTATCTTGACAATAGCCGCTTTTCAATGCTATACTACGCAAAGTATCTGTTTCATAATAAATTTAATTTTACAATGAATCAGCTCTTGGTCTAAGGGACTAAGAGCTTTTTTACCGCATATGGATTATGTCATTGGGGAATATATGAGATTAGAGATAAAAGAAAGGAAATTAGAATGGAATTAACAAAATTTGATGAATTGGAATTGAATCCGGCCATCCTGCGTGCCGTAGAGGAGATGGGCTTTGAAGAAATGTCACCGATACAGGCAAATGCGATACCGGTTATCTTAGAGGGAAAGGATGTTGTAGGTCAGGCTCAGACCGGAACAGGTAAGACTGCGGCATTCGGTATCCCTTTATTGCAGAGGATTAATCCTAAGGAGCGCAATCTTCAGGCGGTTGTGCTTTGCCCTACCAGAGAGCTTGCAATTCAGGTGGCGGAAGAGATCCGCAAACTGGGAGCATTTCTGCACGGAATTAAGATCCTTCCGGTATATGGCGGACAGGAGATCTCGAAGCAGATACGTTCCTTAAAGTCCGGTGTGCAGATTATCATCGGTACTCCGGGACGCGTCATGGATCATATGAGAAGAAATACCGTAAAGTTTGATCATGTCAATATGGTTATTCTGGATGAGGCGGACGAGATGTTAAACATGGGCTTTCGCGATGATATTGAGACCATCTTGAGCGATACGCCGCAGGATCGACAGACCGTACTTTTTTCTGCCACCATGCCGGGACCGATCCTGGAGATCGCCAGAACCTATCAGAAAAATGCGGAAATGATCCGTGTGGTTAAGAAGGAGCTGACTGTACCCAAGATTGAGCAGTATTATTATGAAGTAACACCGAAAAATAAGGAAGAGGCTTTGTCTAGACTTCTTGATATGTATAATCCGAAGCTTTCCCTGGTATTTTGCAACACAAAGAAGCAGGTGGATGAGCTGACGACGGCACTGCAGGGCAGGGGTTACTTTGCAGAAGGCTTACACGGAGACTTAAAGCAGCAGCAGAGAGACCGTGTTATGCATAGCTTCCGTAACGGAAGAACAGAGATTCTTGTAGCTACTGATGTGGCGGCCAGAGGTATCGATGTAGATGATGTGGAAGCGGTATTTAATTATGATGTTCCACAGGATGATGAATATTATGTTCACAGAATCGGACGTACGGGTCGTGCCGGCCGTGAGGGAAGGGCATTTACCCTGATTGTCGGCAGAGAGATCTATAAGCTGAAGGACATCATGAGATATTGCAAGACGAAGATTAAAGTACAGCCGATACCGTCCATCAATGATGTGACAGCGGTGAAGGCAGACAAGATTCTGGATAAGCTTGCATCAATTATAGAAAATGAAGATTTGACAAAAATGATCAATATCATAGAGGAAAGAGTGAATGAAGAAGAGTTCACTTCACTGGACATTGCTGCGGCATTTCTTAAGATGATGATGGGCGAAGACAACGGCAAGGACGAAGAGAGAGCGATAGAAGATTTTGGTGATACCGGTGCGGAAGCCGGAATGGTTAGATTATTTGTTAACCTTGGCAAGAACCAGAGGGTAAGACCGGGGGATATTCTGGGCGCCATTGCAGGCGAAACCGGAATGCCCGGTAAGCTCATCGGATCCATTGATATGTATGATAAATATACCTTTGTCGAGGTTCCAAGAGAGTATGCCTCAGAGGTTATTCAGGTGATGAAGACTGCAAAGATCAAGGGCAAGAGTATCAACATCGAGCCTGCAAACCGGAAATAACGGGTTTTTCTGTGTTTTGAGAAATCTTCTCAGCTGCACCAAAAAATAAATGCTTGACGAATTGGGTATGCTTCTTTATAATAATAATTACTATTATTGAATGGAGCGCTTTATATGACTACTATAACGAAATATAGCAAGCAGAGAGAAGCGATCAAAGAATACCTCTCACAGACCAAAGAACATCCTACAGCGGATACTGTATATACTAATATCCGGGCTGTTTTACCTAATATCAGCCTGGGTACCGTCTATCGGAATTTAAATTTACTTGCAGAGCAAGGTGAAATTCTAAAGATAAATTGCGAGGACGGCAGTGTCCATTTTGATGGTAATCTTGATCCGCATTATCATTTTATATGTAAAAGCTGCGGTAAGATTTTTGATATTGAGATGGAGAGTATTGATTTCATCAATAAAATCGCAGGTGCCAGTTTTGGCGGGAAGATTGAAGGGCATATTGTTCATTTCTATGGAAAGTGTCCGGATTGTAAGTAAAAATGCTGTTTAAAAGCTGACGGGGAGACCTGCCGGCTTTTTGTTTGCCCGGCAAGGGTGAACTCTTATGCAGCTTGCCTGATGCAAAGCAGCAAAAAAATATGAAATAAGTGTTGACATATCTCCTGTTACGATGTAATATAATAATATCAGTAACAATTACTATTATTGTTATAAAAATTTAAATGAAAGACATTGAAAAGGAGATTAAAAAATGAAGAAGTTTGTATGTTCAGTATGCGGATACGTTCATGAGGGAGATGGTGCACCGGATGAGTGCCCGATTTGCAAAGCAAAGAAAGAAAAATTCACAGAGAAATCCGATGAGAAGTTCTGGGCCGATGAGCACGTAGTAGGCGTTGCAAAGGGTGTCAGCGAAGATATCATTAAAGACTTAAGAGATAACTACATGGGTGAATGCACCGAGGTTGGCATGTACCTTGCGATGGCAAGAGCAGCACATAGGGAAGGTTATCCTGAGATCGGATTATACTATGAGAAGGCGGCCTGGGAAGAGGCAGAGCACGCAGCAAAATTTGCAGAGCTCCTTGGTGAAGTAGTGACTGACAGTACAAAGAAGAATCTCCAGATGAGAGTTGATGCAGAGAATGGCGCCTGCATGGGCAAGAAGGATCTTGCAACACGTGCAAAGGCGGCAAACTTGGACGCAATTCATGATACGGTGCATGAGATGGCTAAGGACGAAGCAAGACATGGCAGGGCCTTTGAAGGCCTTCTGAACAGGTACTTCGGTTAAGCCAGGTGCTTTGTACTTAACATGCTATACGCTTATATCCAAGTATATATAATCCCTCATTATATATACTTCCCCTTATATATTGTTCCCAGCAAGAAGATACGCCCTGCTCCCATGGGGCGTATTTTCTTGTGTCTGCCTAAAATAATAATACAAAGCTTGCTCTGAAATACGGCGGTAATTGCCAGGATATCTAAAATATGAGATAATAAAATAAGAAGCTTTACATATAAGTATTAAATGAAAGCGATATTATCTTTCCTGAAGGAGATATTTATGAAGGTATCAGCCATACTGTGGGATTATGACGGGACATTGGTGGACAGCACACGGAAGAACATAGAGGTCACTGTTGATGTGCTTAAGAGGTTCCATAAGGAGAAGGAATTTTATATGCCGGAGATATTAACCTCCATAGAGAAGTATAACGAGGCTAATTATCGATATAAGAATTGGCGTGAATTGTATAAGAATTGTTATAATCTGAGTGAGGAGCAGGTGGATGAAGCAGGAAAGCTATGGAGTCCGTGCCAATTGGCAAATCAGACAATTGCCGACCTGTATCCGGGATTGGGGGATACGATTCGTGCCTTTGAGAATATCAGCCAAGGAATATGTTCACAGAACGGCTTAGCCAATATTCATAAGTCACTTGGCGCATTTGGCTTATCACAATATTATAAGGCTATCATCGGTTATGAAGAGGTCTCCAATCTGCAGCAAAAGCCGGATCCTGCGGGCTTTATAAAATGCCTGGAGCTGCTGGAGCTTGATGCCGGAAGCACAGCAGTAATCTATATCGGTGATCACCAGGAGGATGTGGTGTTTGGCAGGAATGCAGAGCATTTTCTGAGAGAACACGGACAGGAGGTCTCGGTAATAAGCATTGCTGTCAGCTATAGCGGCTCTGCACCGGAAGGGTGGGTGCATAAGCCGGATTATATTGCGGGATCGGCAGAAGAGATAACGCAAATTATTCAAAAAATTATTCGTCATTAACGTTTGAAATACCCGGTAAACAGCAGTGATACCGGGTATTTATAGGCCATAAGTCTGATGCAAGGATTTCCAGATTTTCTGCACTTAAATAATTGCATTTTGCTTGCAAAAGTGTTACAACTATATAAGTGTCGGAAAGTGTTGCCATTATTTATGAAGGCGGGCTGACATTTATATTACACTATTATTACAGAAGAGACGGAGGCATAACTGATGAAGTTAAAGCTTAAGAAGGATTCTATCTTTGCCGGGTTGACGAATAAGAAGGTAAATGCAGGAGATGAAAGCAGCAAAGAGAATGAAGGCGAGCTGAATAAGGAAGGCATTAATTACGGTGAAGGTGCCGATCGTAACGAAGGTACCGTAAAGGCTGCAAAAGGCATTCATAGATTAAATAGTGATAAGGGCGGCCAAGAGAGACTTCCCTTAAGAGTAAAACTAAGTCTTTCCCATATTTTAATTGCCGCAATTCCGATTCTGATCACTGTTGTTATTATTACGTCGCAAGCATCATCTTCCTTGCTTACGAAGGTTAATAATTCTAACCTTGCCTATGCTACCCAGGTGACGGAGATGATCGACAGTAATATTGCCAGCATTGAGAATCTGGTTACGATTATCATGTATAACACAAGTCTGAATGCCACTGTCAGCAAGAATCGTGAAGATTATGATAAGTCCTATGATATGATGCAGGAGCGTAAAGAGAACTTTGACAGTGTCATTCTGTCTTTGCAATCCTCCAACAGTAATATCCGCAAGATTTTTTTGGTAAAGGAAAATGAAATCATCGGATCTGCTCCGGATGCGAAGCAGAAGGATTTTGTTGATCAATGCATAGAAACCTATACGGCGGGTGATACCTCAAAAGCAAAAAAGCGCGTATGGTTTTATGATAATGATAACATATATATATTAAAAGACCTTTTTAATATCAAAACATCAAAATATGTGGGTGTTCTGGTAGTACAGGTTGATAAGAAGATATTTTCAGATAATATAAATAATTCCTTTGGAGGGGATGCAAAAATCGCATTGCTTGATTCCCAGGGACAGACGATTGTGGCGCCCAAGGATCAGGAAGAAATGGGTGAGATAAAATATTTTAATTCTCTGAAGAGCAAAATTGACGAGAAAGAAGAAAGTTCAGGGATGTTCACTACCAAAGAGGGAGTGAAGGAAGAGATGTCCATCCTGTATGGCAGCACTTCAAATCAATGGATCTATTTGATGCAGATCCCTGTAAACCAGATACTTGGTGATATTTCTAAACTAAAGACTGTTTCCACCGTACTTGCGGCAATAACAATTGTGGCGGCGGCACTGATCGGAGTATGGATTTCGTTATCCATCTCCAAGCCAATCGACTATATCCGCAGAAAGCTGAAGCAGGTGGAGCAGGGTGATCTGACCGTCCGCTCGGAGATCGAAGGAAAGTATGAGATCGGACAGCTGTCCCAGAGCTTTAATCACATGACACTGAATATGAGGGAGCTGCTTCAAAAGGTAGACTCCGCAGCAGGAAAGGTATCCTCTAATTCGAATGAGCTGCAGAGAATCGCGGAGAATTCTGCGGATGCCTCCTCAGAGATCGTGCAGGCAGTGGAATCGATTACCTTAGGAGCAGAAGAGCAGGCTAAGGAATCGGAAGAAGCTGCGATTGTTGTAAAGGAGCTGGTGGAGCTGTTCCATACTGCTGAGTCTGATTTCCATGAAGTGGTTAAAGCCACCGATAGTACGAAGGAAGCCAGCAATAATGCATCTTCGACCATGGAGAATCTTACAGCGGCGACGAATTCCGCCAATGAACTGACCCAGAATATCCGGACAAGCATTAAGAAGCTTGGAGAAAGGATTCACGAGATTTCAGGAATTATAGAGCTGATCAACAATATAAGCAAGCAGACAAACCTTCTGGCGCTGAATGCTTCCATTGAGGCGGCTCGCGTAGGAGAAGCCGGTAAGGGCTTTGCGGTAGTTGCTAATGAAGTAAACAAGCTGGCGGCGCAGTCCAGCGATTCGGTAAAGAGTATTACTTCGATTATCGATAATATCATCACAGAGGTAACACAAACCGAGACGATGATAGAAGAAGGTTCTTCCATTTATGTAAAGCAGGGCGGAGCGGTAAACGATACGGAGGTTATATTCAAGGATGTTGCCCGTAATATGGATACCATCTCTGAAAAGGTTACTTCCGTATACGGCATTATGGAGAGAATCGACCAGGTGAAGGATAAAGCGTCGGATGCAATCACCGGCATTGCCGCCATTGCCGAAGAAGCAGCCGCAGCCACCGAAGAGGTGCTTGCAAGAGGAGAAGAGCAGACAGTTACCGCAGAACAGTTAAAGAATATGTCCCTGGAGCTGAGCGAAGTTATCACGCAGATGAGGGAGCAAATGCGAAGTTTTTCCATCTAAAAAACCCGAATAATGAAAAAATTGATATAAAATAAAAAAAGTAATTGAAAATTCTCAGGAAAGTATTTATAGTATGTATAAACAAGGGAGTGGCCGTAAGGCTCTCCCTTGTTTTTTGTTATCCGAATGAACGTATGAGGAGCATAATAACCGCGCATAAGAAAAAGGGGGAACTTGTATGGAACGAAAGCATCGTATCAGGTTAATGTCAGCAAGACGAAAGAAAAAGAGATCCGGCAGCAGCAAAAAGACGACGGTTTCAGAGTATAGCCGTAAGCATCATAGGGAAAGACTGTCCCTTAAGTTGAAGTTAAGCTTGTCACACATATTGATTGCAGCGATTTCTATCCTTCTGGCTGTTACTATTATAACCTCACAGGCATCCTCATCCTTGCTGAAAAAAGTAAATGATTCCAACCTGGCTTATGCGACCCAGGTAACGCAAATGATTGACAGTAATATCGGCAGTATCGAAAATCTGGTTACGATAATTGCATATAATTCCAACTTAAATGCCACGGTCGGCAAAAATCCCGGCGATTATGAGAGACCGTATGAAATGATGATCGAGCGAAAAGATAATTTTGACAGTGTCATCCTGTCATTGCAGTCCTCCAATAGCAATATTAAAAATATATACCTGGTAAAGCCCAACGAGGTAATCGGTACGGCACCGGATGCGGAACAGCAGACCTTTGTGAATGAATGCATCGAAAGCTATCGTACGATAGAAGGGAAGGACCGACAGCTCGCCTGGTATTATAACAAGGATTACTTGTATGTTCTTAAGGATATCAACAGCTTTCAAACCGGAACCTATATCGGTGTGCTGGTGCTGCAGATTGATAAGAAAATGTTTGCGGATAATTTAAGCAACAGCTTTGGCAGTGAGGCAAGAGCCGCATTGCTTGATTCAAACGGACAGGTGATCCTGACGCCCCAGGATCAGGAGGAGTTTGGAGAAATCATTTATTTTAATACATTGAAAGAAAAGATTGACCATAATATAGAGGCGGCGGAAAAGCCCACCGGTGCCTTTACGACCAGGGAAGGAGTGCCTCAGGAGACCTCAGTCCTGTATGGAGGCTGCTCCAATCAGTGGGTTTATATGCTGCAGATACCGGTAAGTCAAATTCTCGGAGATATTCAGAAGCTTCAAGGCGTTTCCACAATGCTTG
This sequence comes from Bacillota bacterium, assembly GCA_023409535.1. Lineage (GTDB taxonomy): Bacteria > Bacillota > Clostridia > Lachnospirales > Lachnospiraceae > Mobilitalea. The sequence continues at coordinate 213,938 of JAEYGZ010000038.1, read as the reverse complement.
CGGTCATAACCATAGTTATCGCGGCGCTCATTGGTGTTTGGATCGCTTTATCCATCTCCAAACCCATTGATTATATCCGTAAGAGACTGAAATTAGTGGAGCAGGGAGATCTGACCGTCATATCCGAAATAGAAGGAAAATTTGAGATCGGACAGCTGTCCCGGAGCTTTAATCACATGACTGTAAATATGAAGGAGCTGCTGCAGAAGGTAGATACCGCGGCAGAGAAAGTATCCTCGGAATCTACGGAGCTGCAGAGAATTGCAGAAAATTCTGCGGATGCCTCTTCGGAGATTGTACAGGCGGTGGAGTCGATTACCTTGGGAGCCGAGGAGCAGGCAAAGAAATCAGAAGAGGCTGCAGTTGTCGTGAAGGAACTGGTGGAGCTGTTCCACACTGCCGGGACACATTTTGGCGAGGTTGTTAAGGCTACGGACCGCACCAGGGAAGCCGGCAATCATGCCTCTTCAACCATGGCGCATCTGACCTCCTCGACGAATGCTGCCAATGAGCTGAGCCAAGGAATACGGTTAAGCATTAAGAAGCTTGGGGAAAGAATTCATGAGATCTCCGGCATTATTGAGATGATTAACGGAATAAGCAAGCAGACGAATCTTCTGGCGCTAAATGCTTCCATTGAAGCAGCCCGGGTCGGAGAAGCCGGGAAGGGCTTTGCGGTTGTTGCCGGTGAAGTGAATAAGCTGGCTGCACAATCCAGCGCTTCGGTAATGGGCATTACATCAATTATTGATAACATTATCGCAGAGATGACCCAGACCGAGACAATGATCGAAAAGGGTGCAGGCATCTATGTAGAACAGGGCGGAGCAGTAACCGATACGGAAGTTATATTTAAGGAGGTGTCCGGCAATATGGATACCATCTCTGAGAAGGTGACCTCCGTCTATGATATTCTTGAGAAGATTGATCAGGTGAAGAATAAAGCATCAGATACCATCACAGGCATTGCGGCAATTGCCGAGGAAGCTGCGGCAGCCACCCAGGAGGTGCTTGCAAGAGGGGAAGAGCAGACGGTTACAGCAGAGCAGTTAAAGAACATGGCATTTGAGCTCAGCGGCGTAATCTCCCATATGAGGGAGCAGATGAAAGGTTTTAAGATTATTGATGTAGCAGATTAGAAGGGATTGCTGCACTTAGCTGCAAAATAAGAATTTAGTTAACTAAGGGACGGGGAGCAGGGGAAGGACTGAAGCAGTCCTTCCCCTGCTTTCCTGTCGTTGGCTTGCCATAAAGTAAATATTATTCATACAATTTATTCCATGTGAATGTTTCAGGAAGTACGGGAATTTATAAAGAGGTAAAAGATCAAGGGTTTTTGAAAAAATCAATAAAGATATTCAGAGCTGGAAAAGCAAGTAATTAATATTTATATTAAGCCAGCCAAAGCCAGGAGACAGGTGTAACAACAGGAAGGGTCTGTGGGGAAGCATTTGACAGGATCGTGATCGTACTTAGCATAAATCAAGGCTGATATAAAATGCGCGATATCTAAGGGAGAAAGTGCCAAGGACGGCACTTTCAGGTGCTTTGGACAGGAGTCCATAAAGCGCCGGCCCGCAGCTCTTAGATAACCTAAATTGCATTTTATATCAGCCTTGATTTATGTTTAGTACGATAGATCCTGTCAACAGCTTTCCCACAGACCCTTCCTGTTGTTACACCTGTCTCCGTCCCTTTATCGATCTAAATTAGAATTTATTAATGCTTCTCCTTATATAGGTTGTATGAAGCAGGTCATGTGCCTTGTGGCTGCCGGGCTTTCCGAGATACTCGCTGTAAAGGATCTTGATTGCTTCATTCTCATGAGATTTTCTCACTTCCATAGCGGCATCCTGGTCGTACAGCGCCTTGGCACGAAGCGCCCTAAGGTCGCTAAAGTTTCTCACATTGCCGGGCTGCTGAGGCTGTCCTCCGCCGTTGACACATCCGCCGGGACATCCCATAATTTCAATAAAGTGATAATCAGCCCTGCCCTCTTTAACATCATCAAGAAGCTTTCTGGCATTGGCAAGACCGGAAGCAACCGCTACATTGACATCCATACCGGCTACATGGTAGGTTGCCGTCTTAATGCCCTTAGTGCCTCTCACCTCGTCAAATTCGGGGCTGGGCAGCTCTTTGCCGGTTAAGGTCTCCACCGCTGTTCTGAGAGCTGCTTCCATAACACCGCCGGTAGCGCCGAAGATAACGGCTGCACCGGTGGATCTGCCAAGAGGATCGTCAAAATGCTCTTCAGGCAGGGATAGGAAGTTGATACCTACACGCTCGATCATTTTGGCAAGCTCTCTGGTGGTAATGGAGATATCTACATCGGGAACACCCGCCGCGCTCTGGTCCGGTCTGCCGATTTCGAACTTCTTCGCAGTACAGGGCATAACGCTGACCATAACAATATCCTTAGGATCCAGACCGTTTTTCTCGGCAAAGTATGTCTTAGTCACGGCACCGAACATCTGCTGGGGTGACTTGCAGCTGGACAGGTTATCCAGCATATCAGGATAATAGTGCTCACAATATTTAATCCATCCAGGAGAGCAGGAGGTAATGAGCGGTAATTTACCACCGTTTGAGATGCGGTCAATCAGCTCATGAGCCTCTTCCATAATGGTTAAGTCGGCGGCAAAATTGGTGTCAAATACTTTATCAAAGCCCAGGCGGCGAAGTGCGGCAACCATCTTACCCTCGACATTGGTTCCGATGGGAAGGCCGAAGGACTCGCCAAGTGCGGCACGAACGGCAGGGGCGGACTGGACAATCACGTATTTCGTGGGGTCGGCAAGAGCTTCAAACACCTCTCTGGTATAGTCCTTCTCCTGAAGCGCGCCGGTGGGGCAAACCGCGATACATTGACCGCAGGCTACACAGCTGGTCTCTCCAAGACCCATATCAAAAGCAGAGGAGATATTGGTATCAAAACCACGTTCATTGGCACCGATGACACCGATGCCCTGGACCTTATCACATACTGCAGAACAGCGTCTGCAGAGAATACATTTGTTGTTATCACGAATCATATGGGCCGCGGAAGCATCGTACTCATAATGGGTTCGGGCACCGTCATACAGGCCTTCCTCCTGAACGCCCAGATCATTGCAAAGCTTCTGAAGCTCACAGCTGCCGCTGCGTACACAGGATAAGCATCTTCTGTCGTGATCGGATAAGATCAGCTCCAGAGTCTTTCTGCGGGAAGCCAATACCTTCGGGGAATTGGTCGTGATCTCCATGCCCTCTGCGATTGGATATACACAGGAAGCTACAAGGCTTCTGGCACCCTTTACTTCCACGACACAGATACGACAGGCGCCGATTTCGTTGATTTCCTTCAGGTAACAAAGGGTGGGGATGTCAATATTGGCAAGCTTTGCCGCCTCCAAAATGGTAGCGCCCTTCGGTGCCTGAACCGGCAATCCGTTTATTTTAATATTTACCGTTTCCATAGTTATCCTCCTTATCTTACTGAGATAGCACCGAATTTACACTTCTCCATACAAGCGCCGCACTTGATACATTTGCTCTGGTCAATCACATGAACTTCCTTAACCTTGCCCTGGATTGCGCCGTTAGGACAGGTTCTGGCACATAAGGTGCAGCCTTTGCAGGACTCAGGGTCAATGGTATAGGACAGGAGCGCTTTACATACACCGGCGGGACACTTCTTATCAACCACATGGGCGATATATTCATCCTTAAAATAGCGAAGGGTCGATAATACCGGGTTGGGAGCAGTCTGGCCTAATCCGCAGAGCGCATTATCCTTAATATAATAGCACAGCTCCTCCAGCTTGGTTAAATCCTCCATAGTGCCCTGGCCGTTGGTGATCTTGTCAAGGATTTCGTGGAGACGCTTGGTTCCGATACGGCAGGGAGTACATTTACCGCAGGATTCATCCACAGTGAACTCCAGGAAGAATTTCGCAATGTCAACCATACAGTTGTCCTCGTCCATAACGATTAATCCGCCGGAGCCCATCATGGAACCGATGCTGATTAAGTTGTCGTAATCGATAGGAATATCAAAATGCTCTGCAGGGATACAGCCGCCGGAGGGGCCGCCTGTCTGAGCTGCTTTAAATCGTTTTCCGTTTGGAATACCGCCGCCGATTTCTTCAATAACCTCACGAAGGGGTGTGCCCATCGGAATTTCAACCAGACCGGTGTTATTGATCTTGCCGCCCAGAGCGAATACCTTGGTGCCCTTGGATTTTTCGGTACCCATGGAGGAGAACCATTCGGAACCGTTTAAAATAATCTGAGGAATATTGGCGTAGGTTTCTACGTTATTTAAAATGGTGGGCTTTGCAAAAAGTCCCTTTTGTGCCGGGAACGGAGGGCGGGGGCGGGGTTCACCGCGATTGCCTTCAATGGAGGTCATCAACGCAGTTTCTTCGCCGCACACAAAGGCACCTGCACCAAGTCTTAATTCAATATCAAAGTCAAAACCGCAGCCGAAGATGTCCTTGCCAAGCAGACCGTATTCTCTGGCCTGCTCGATAGCGATTTCCAGACGGTCAACAGCGATAGGATATTCGGCACGTACATAAATATAACCCTGGGATGCACCGATGGCATAGCCTGCAATTGCCATAGCCTCCAGAACCACATGAGGATCCCCCTCCAATACGGAACGGTCCATGAAAGCACCCGGATCACCTTCATCTGCGTTACAACAGACATACTTCTGATCCGCATCATTTCCCTTAGCGAGCTTCCATTTAAGTCCTGTGGGGAAACCGCCGCCGCCGCGGCCTCGTAAGCCGCTGTCCAGAATGGTCTGGACTACCTGGTCAGGTGTGTACTCCGTCAGTACCTTGCCGAGGGCTTCATAGCCGCCGGTTCCGATATATTCATCTATGTTCTCGGGATTAATGACACCGCAGTTGCGAAGCGCAATTCTGTGCTGCTTCTTATAAAAGTCCGTATCATTTAAGGATTTGATGCCATCCTCAGTAATCGTCTCCTTATAGAGCAGCCGGGTTACGATACGTCCTTTCAGCAAATGTTCCGATACGATCTCCGGAACATCCTCTTCCTTCACCATAGCATAGAAGGTCGCTTCCGGATAAATGATAACAATGGGTCCTAAGGCACAAAGTCCGTGGCAGCCTGTCTGCACAACAGCAACTTCTTCCTTCAAACCATTCTTCTTGATCTCTGCCTGCAGTGACTCGATGATCTTTGTACTTCCCGAGGAAGTACAACCGGTACCACCGCAAACCAATACATGTGAACGATACATAGTTTCCTCCTCCAGATTAACCGAGTACTTCGGTTATCGTATACTTTTTAATGACCTCGCCATGAATCAGATGTTGGCTGACAACCTCCAGTGCTTTCTCGGGAGTCATCTTTATATAAGTAACCTTATCCTTGCCGGGTTCCAATACCTCAACAATCGGCTCATATTGGCACAGACCGATACATCCCGTCTGTATGACCGCAACATTGGTAAGACCCTTGGACTGAACTGCCTCGGACAGTGTGTTCAGAACAGGTCTGGCACCGCTGGCAATACCGCAGGTAGCCATACCGACGATGACGCGGGTCTGGTCGCTGGCTTCACTGCGAAGTCCGATCTGGCCCTGCATCTTTTCTCTAATTGCTCTAAGCTCTTCCAGAGATTTCATATTATCCTCCTTTTTAGTAATTATAAAATTCAATGTGTTAATTAAGGAGGATTACCCTCCTTTTAATAATTATATAATTTCAATGCGCTAATTCAGGAGGATTTTCCTCCGTTTTCCAATACCATATTATTCTTTTTTGTTAATTAATTGACAAAAACAGACATGCTTTCATACCAATTATTTTAAGGTGAGAGGATAATATCCGTCTCGCGCTGGTTTTCCATGAGAAAATCTTTAATAAAGGCAATAACCTCAGGTGCGTTTATTGGGATATCGTTAACAATTTCACGAATTTGCCTAGTATCCAGCGTAAAATATTTGTCATTGACCATATAAACATAGAGAAAATCAATTTTCGTGTTAAAGGCAATCAGGGTTTGGATCGTGCTGTTCATATCCCCAAGAGGCATGCAGTCAATGTGTGACAGCATAAACACGGCGGTGACCTTCGTACCAACTCCGGGAGTTGATTCAATCTGAAAGCTTCCACCGGTACTCAAAGCAGCCATTTTGAAGAATGGGACACCAAGTCCAACCTTTCTTGTTGTTCGGGTAGTAAAGAAGGGATCCTCTACCTGATCAATCTGTTCTTTTGTCATTCCGCTGCCATTATCGGCAATGGTAATCGTAAGTGTGCCCGGTTCTCTTAGTATCTGTAGTTTAATCTCAATCAAATCAGCACCTGCACTGATTGAATTATTTGCGATATCCAGTACGTGAAGAGAGAGTTCTGTCATCATGTTATTTATACTTTGCCAGAATACCTTCGAGATCATCCAGAGTCAGCTTACCGTATACGTCATCATTAATCGTCATGACAGGGGCAAGGCCGCAGGCACCGATGCAACGGCAGGATTCCAAAGAGAACTTGCCATCATCCGTACAACCGCCGTCTTTGATACCCAGAATATTCTGAAGCTTGCTGAAAATCTCACCGGAGCCCTTTACATAACAGGCAGTTCCCAGACAGACAGAGACATTATATTTGCCTTTGGGACTAAGTGAAAACTGTGAGTAGAAAGTAACGATGCCATAGATCTTTTCCAGGGGCACGTTCATTTCGTTTGAAATTATGGTTTGTACTTCGATGGGAAGATAACCATATATTTCTTGCGCCTTTTGCAGAATGGGCATTAATGCACCTTTGTCATCCTGGTGATCAGCGATAACCTTTAAGAGTGCAGTTTCCTGCTCTTTTGTTCCTGCAAAGGGTACGGTATTAGTTTGCGATCCCATTTATAAACCTCCTTATAAATAATTAAATAGCCATATGTATTGACAGTATAACACAAGTATGTTAAAAAATCTACAATAATAATTAACAACCAATGATGAATTATCAACATGTCTGTTATATAATCTGAACAAGCAAAAATAAGGATTTGCAACAGAGCTTCGCGTGATTCTCGGATTGTAATTGCGGATGGATATGATATAATGATAGCATAGTAAGAAAGTACCAAAGCAAAAACAGGAAGGAATAGACTCGAGGCAAAAAACGATGGATGATTTAGGAAAGTACCAACTGGCCGATATATTAAGTTCGGCACCGGGCAGCGCCGTGAAGCTGGCATTTGATGATGTGTTGACAATTCTATATGCACCGGATACCTTTTATACCCTGGTAAAAAATGTAATAGATAAAGCGAAGGGGCTGACATCACTTCTTCGCATTGTATATTCGGCGGATGTAATATCCGTGACCCAGCAGCTGGCTGCGCAGAAGAGCAGGGGAGACGGCGGGCTTAGTTTTCGCTTCCGGGTTCTTCAGCCGGATGGCAGCTTCAAATGGATATTAATCAGCGGAACCCGAATACAGGAAATCCATCAGACAGGCACGAAGTCATTTCCGGTATACACCTGTATTGCGGTGGATATTACGGACTTTATGTCCCAGTATAAACTGCTGGAGCAGAAAGTAGATTATAATAATAAAATAACGGAGCTGTCCAGAGATTTATATTTTGAATACGATATTGCAGCGGATACCTTATGCTTTAGCGAGTTATTCCGGGAGATTTTCGGTAAGGACGCGATAATTAAGGGCTTTCGCGACAAATTAAAGAAGACCAAGCTGATTCATTCGGATGAGCTTACTGCCGTGGTCAAAATTTATGAAAGTATTATGGGAGGAAGAAAGCAGGCACGCTTTGAAATGCGTTTGATCCCTAAGGATGGCGTACCTGTCTGGTATATCTGTTATGCCTCTATCATATTTGACGATAATCGCAATCCATTTAAAATGGTTGGAAAACTGTCAACGATGAATACCGTTAAGAAAGAGCCAAAGGCAGCGGTATATACACCGGTAATTGATACCCTGACCAATGTCTGTACGAAGGAATCAATCGAGCAAATGATAAAGGATGTCGTGAAGAAGCAGGATCCGGATGCTTTGTCCGCATTTCTCCTGATCGATATCAGAAATTATAAGAATATTAACGAGATCAGAAGATCTGTTAATGGTGAGAATATATTAACAGCTGTCGGCAGACGGTTAAAGGAGCTGTTTCGTACAACGGATATTATCGGCCGTGTTGGACTCGGTGAATTTGCCGTCTATGTCAGGGATCTGCCCTCGGATGTCATAGCTTATGAGCAGGCGGAGAAGCTCTGTAAGTGCCTGGAATCTGTGCACTCTTATGAACATACAAAAAACAGCATTACAATCAGCATCGGAATTGCGCTGCAGCGGGGGGAACAGGAATACCAGACAATGCTTGACAATGCAAATGCAGCTCTTGTCATGGCAAAGAAAGTGCCTGCCAGCTCCTTTGAGGTGTTCAGCGGAACAATAAGCGGTTAATTAAGTTATCAATTCCAATCTTATGTGGAGGTATCGGAATGACCATTGATGAAATCAAAAGTATACTTGACGCAAAATACATCGTCGGAGAAGAGTGGAAGAACCGGGAGGTTCATACGGCCTGCGGCTCCGATATGATGAGTGACGTACTTGCTTTTATGAAGGACCAGTCGGTGCTGCTGACGGGATTATGCAATCTTCAGGTCATCCGTACCTGTGAGATGATGGATGTTATCTGCATCGTATTCGTACGCGGGAAGATGCCGGATGAGGCAATGACAGCCATGGCAAAGGAAAAGGGAATCACGATTTTGACGACGACCCACCGTATGTTTTCCGCCTGCGGCATGCTTTATGAAAACGGTCTGCAGGGAGGTCCCGATTACTGATGCCTAATACAATAACAATGTCCTATGAGGTTCCTGCCGGTGATTTTACCAGGGCGGGGGAGGCTTCCAGCAGCTTAAAGGGCAGCTTAAAGAAGATGGATGTAGATCCGGATATTATCCGAAGAGTTTCCATTGCTATGTATGAGGGTGAAATTAATATGGTAATTCACGCCAGTGGCGGTAAGATAGACGTAACCATATCACCTGATGAGATAGAGATGATATTGACAGATGATGGGCCCGGTATTGAGAATATTGAGCTTGCAATGCAGGCGGGGTATTCCACGGCACCTGATAATATCCGCTCTCTTGGCTTTGGAGCCGGGATGGGGCTGCCGAATATGAAGAAATATACCGACGAGATGATTATTGAGAGCCAGGTTGGTGCCGGAACTACCGTAAGAATGAAGGTCAGAATGTAAATTAAGCTTTATATTATAATATAGGGTCATGTTTATATATAAGGGGAAAGCGTGAAATATTTCATATTTTACGCAGGGAAAGGCGTGAGTTTATATGGGGAAGTTTTTTACTTCAGTACACCTTAAGGAAGATTTGTGTATGGGATGCATTAACTGCATCAAGCGTTGTCCCACACAGGCCATCCGGGTTCGTAACGGGAAAGCGGTTATAACCAAAGAATTCTGCATTGATTGCGGGGAATGCATTCGTATCTGTCCGCATCATGCCAAGGAGGCCACCTATGATTCTCCTGAGATAATGAAGAATTTCGAGTATACCGTGGCATTACCGGCACCGTCCCTCTATGGACAGTTCAACCATCTGGAGGACGTGAATATTGTCCTGACAGCCCTGAAGAAGATGGGCTTTGACGATGTCTTTGAGGTAAGCGGTGCGGCAGAGCTGGTATCCGAGATTTCAAGGCAGTTTGTAGAAGAACATAAGGAGAAATGGCCGATCATCAGCACAGCCTGTCCTACTGTGGTGCGTCTGATACAGGTACGTTTCCCTAATTTGATAGAGCATTTGCTGCCGGTCTGCGCTCCGGTGGATCTTGCGGCTTCCATGGCCAGGGAAAAGGCTATGAGAGTAACAGGATTACCAAGCGAGAAGATCGGAATTATTTTTATCTCCCCCTGTCCGGCCAAGGTGACGGCTATGAAATCACCCATCGGGATTGATCACAGTGAGATCGACGGGGTGCTTGCCATGAAGGAGGTCTATCCTCTGCTGCTGCCTCTGATGAAGCAGAGTATTGACGATGTAGAGGAACTTGGTATCTCCGGAAGGATTGGAATCGGTTGGGGTGTCACCGGCGGGGAAGCCGGAGGACTGCTGACGGATAATTATCTGGCTGCAGATGGGATTGAGAATGTAATCAAGATACTGGAGGACCTGGAGGACCAGAAGTTTGACCAGTTGGAGTTCATTGAGTTAAATGCCTGTGCCGGAGGCTGTGTAGGCGGAGTCCTTACGGTTGAGAATCCATTTTTAGCGAAGGTTAAGCTGCAAAGGCTGAGAAAATACCTGCCCGTGGCCTGTTCCCATCTGGTGAGCGGTATCAGGGACGAGGATTACTGGAATGATGAAGTGAGATATGAGCCGGTGTTCAAGCTGGGCAAGAATATGAACGAGAGCATCGCCAATATGACCAGAGTGGAGGAGCTGTGTGTAAAGTTCCCGGGTCTGGACTGCGGCTCCTGCGGAGCGCCGACCTGTAAGGCTCTGGCGGAGGATATCGTTCGCGGTGTCGCCAATGAGCAGGCCTGTATCCACATTCTGAGGGATTATATTCACAGACTCTCCAGCGAATTATCGAGACTGGATACGAAGAAATAGCTTTGATGGTATTAAGCTCATGTATATATTAAGGTTCAGGTAAGAAAAATGCTAGTATAGCGTCATTGCTATACTAGCATTTTAGTAGGTGGCTGATTTGGTTTACATGTAATAATTCAATTATTTGACCCTACCAGATGCTAATTTAAATGTACTTATAACTGTTATTCCATCTTTGCCATAAACATTTATGGTTTTTCCGTTTTTATTTTGCTGACTTAAGGCAATAGCTTCTTCGGGTGAACTCGGAGTTGGTGATACCAGTTCCGTTGCACGTACATATCCGAAAGTACCATCTGTGCCATAAGCAGCAATTAAATCCGGCTCATATCCTATCATATCCGCATTTTGACCTGCATAACCATAAGACTCTCCGTTTATGTTTGTTTGGTAAGGCTTAATAGTACTACTTGCCACTCTTCCGGCAACATAAGGAGATTTTGTTGTTGTGTATGGTGTATAGGTACTTCCGTTATAAAACTGCACCTTGCCTTGGCTGTAATAATTGCCGCTACCGGAAATAATAGGAGTGGATTCGACAATGTTTGAGCTTGGAGAATTATAATAATAGTAGTCATTACCAGATGATGCAACCAGAATATCACTGGAATTATACAATCTCGCAATAACGCCCATATATCCTGCGGGTGCATCGTTTCCGTTAGCAGTTTCAGCAATGGTATAAGCCCAAGAACCATCACTGTCATGATAAGCTTCTGCCCAAAAGTTATATGTATAGCCATATACTGTTACTTTTGTAACACTAGAAGAAGCCGCATATGCAGTAAATGAACTAGTAAATAAAAATGTCAATGTTAAAACACTTAGTAATAAAGCTTTTAATGATTTTTTTCTCATTTTAAATCCTCCTTGAGAAGTCTTAAATCAGCTACCACATAGTAAAAATTAGCAATAATCTGCTAATAATTTACATACTAGCACAGATGGAAAAAGATGTAAAGTAATTAATCGTATAATTTATTTAAAATTCATGGAAGTTTTCGCTTAATTATATTATCTAATTAGTATCTGAACAAATTTAATTAGAGAGGAAGTGTTGATGACGGAAGATAAAAATAATCAAATTCTTAGTATACTAATTGTTGAGTATCGGCAAATTTTATTTCGTATTGCCTATAGGATATTAAAGAACAATGCTGATGCAGAAGATGCGGTAAGTGAAACAACATGCAAAGCTTTTGCTAATTTTCATAAGCTTAAGAATGTTGATAAATTTAAACCTTGGGTAATAAGAATTCTTGTTAATGAATCATATGCAATAACAAAAAAACGAAAGAAATATATACCGTTGGATGAGGAGATGGTGGTTGAAAACAATGAAGCAGAAATTGTGGATAATTTATTTTTGAGTGATGCATTTATGTCTTTAAATCAAGATTTTAGACTTGTTGCTATCTTATTTTACTATGAGAATATGAGTATCAAGGAAATAAGCAGTATTCTTAAAATTCCTGTGGGCACTGTTAATTCAAGATTAAATAGATCAAGACAAAAGCTTAAAGATTATTTTATAAAGGAAGGGGTATATCAATATGAATAGCTTTGATGATGTAATTAGGGAAAAGGCAAAATCAGAATCAATCAATATTCCTGCAGGCTTCATTGAACGAAATGATAAACTTATGGATGATTTGGTCGGAAGTTCAAAGAAAAAGGGTAAGCATATGGGATATCACACATTAAAATATAAAGCAGCAGTTATCGTTCTTGCTATTTTGTGCCTGGGGGGTACAACGGCTGCTGCTAATGAATTGCTGGGTGGCGATTTTTTTGCTAAATTTTTTTCTGATAAAGTAGGAGATGACACTTCAAATAATTCCAAATACATGGACACCGAACAGATAAAAGACATGGAATCCAGTACGGTTGGAACAGTAGTTGATACAGATGAAATATCAATTGATGTTATGGGTGTAATAGTCAGCGGTAATACTGCTGATGTAATGATAAAAGTTACAGCAAAAAAATTAGACAGTGTATATTATGATAATGGCTTGCCAATGCTTAGCAATTATAAATTAAGTGGAGAGACCATGAATAGCATATATGATGATTCTGATGAAGCATCCATTGGATACTATTACAGCAATGAGGATAAAAGTTTAGCTGAAAATCAATTTAAAGTATTATATACGTTTATTGGAAAAGATAAGTTCAACGGTAAAGAATATGACCTACATTATAAGGGACTTGGATATTATGACAAAGATCTGAAATTTGTAACTATTTATGATACAGACTGGCACTTTAATATTACTTTTGATGCTAAGTCGGATCATAGTAAAGAGCTATTTATTGATCAAGCATTTCATTTAAGTGATATTAATTTTAAGTTTGAAAAGGTCAATATTACACCGTTGGCATGCTCCTTAAAGTTTACTGCTGCTACAGGAGGGGATAGTAATCATACCTTTAGTGAATTTGGCAATGATGCATCTAATATAACAGTTAATCTTAAGGATGGAACTGAACTTAATAACAAAGATTTTACGTATATAAGTTCAAGAATTGAAGATGAGTATGGAATTAACTTGACTTTTACAGCACCTATAAATGTAGATGATGTTAAATCGATAACTGTATTTGGTATAGAATATAGTATGGAATAAATATAGCAGCAAGCCTGGACATATCAATTAGTTCTGATATAATTGATATGTCCAAGTTTTTTATAGGATTTAAAGTACCAGTGTTTGATTTATAGCGCAGAATAATATAGTATACAAGGATAGAGGGTTATATTATGAAGGTCAATAATTTAATTCAGGAGGAATGCTTTCATGCAGTAAATAAGGGAAAAGGGACAGACAGGGAGATCTCGGTCCCTTATTGCTGCGACCTGCTAAGCTTTGCCATGGGGCGGATGCCTGCCGGTGCTGCCTGGGTAACGGTGATGGGGAATGTTAATACACTTGCCGTAGCGACCCTGACCGATGCCGCTTGTATTATCCTTGCCGAGGGAAGTCACCTGGATGAGGCGGCAGCAAAGAAGGCCAAAGAGCAGGAAATCACGGTCTTTGAGACGGAACTGCCGGTTTTTGAGGCGGCCTTGCTGATCCATAATAAGCTGCATGATTAAGCTTTCTTATGATTTGCATATCCATTCCTGCCTGTCTCCCTGTGCGGATGAGGATATGACCCCAACCAATATCGTAGGTATGGCTGCGCTGAAAGAATTGGCGGTCATTGCCGTAACGGACCATAATTCCTGCAGAAACTGCCCTGCGGTGCTCAAGCTTGCAGCTGAGTACGGAATTCTTGCGATACCTGGCATGGAGCTGACAACCAGGGAAGAGGTTCATGTACTATGCCTGTTCCGGGAATTGTCTCATGCAATGTGCTTTAATGAATATGTATACTCTCAGCTGATGAAGGTTGCAAATGATGTGAGAATCTTTGGCAGCCAGTTGATTTGTGATGAAGCGGAAAGAGTAATAGAAGAGGAACCGTATCTGTTAATTAATGCTACAGATATATCCTTTGATGATCTGGGGAGCCTGATGGAGGAATATCACGGGATTTATATTCCGGCTCATCTTGACCGCAGCTCCAACAGCCTGTTGTCCAACCTGGGTTTTATTCCGCCGGAGGCTGGCTTTACTGCTGCAGAGCTTGCCGATTTGTCAATGCTCAAGGAAATCAGCAGGAGGAACCCATACCTGAAGCAGTGTAGAATCATAACCAATTCCGATGCCCATAGCCTCGGTCACATCAATGAGGCTGTGAATGATATCTATTGTAAGAGCAATAATATGGAGGATATCTTTGAAGCGCTGACAGCTACGCCTGTTGAGCAAAACGACGACTGAGTTATCCTATTGAAATATGACCCGCAAGTTGCTATAATGTTCACGATAAGCAGATTAGTCCGATTAAGCAAGAGCGTTTCCGGGACTTGTTTGAGGAAGCGCTTTTGCTTAATCGGATAACTTGAAAGCTTGTGTCTGCGTAATCAAAGCATGCATCACCCTATGGAATGTTACATGCCGGTCACAAGTTTTTTCACAATGAGAATGGAGGAAAATATGGACTTGATTGATGTAAGAGAACTGTACCGCAATAAGGACAAATACATCGGGACAAAGGTATCTGTCGGCGGTTGGGTAAGAAGTGTAAGAGATTCTAAGACCTTTGGTTTTATCGTGTTAAATGACGGTACCTACTTTGAGACCTTGCAGGTGGTATATCATGATAAACTGGAGAACTTTGCGGCAATATCAAAGCTGAATGTAGGCTCTGCAGTTATCATAAAGGGTGAGCTGGTGGCTACACCGGAAGCAAAACAGCCTTTTGAGATTCAGGCAGAGGAGATTCTCGTTGAGGGGACATCTACCGCGGACTATCCTTTACAAAAGAAGAGACATTCGCTGGAATATCTTAGAACCATGACTCACTTAAGACCCAGAACCAATACCTTCCAGGCGGTATTTCGCGTTCGTTCCCTGATCGCTTATGCAATTCATCAATATTTTCAGGACAGAGATTTTGTCTATGTGCATACTCCTATCATTACAGGCAGTGACGCCGAAGGCGCAGGCGAGATGTTCCGCGTAACAACCCTTGATCTCAACAACCTTCCAAAGACTGAGGACGGCAAGGTGGATGCAGGCCAGGACTTCTTCGGCAAGGAGACCAACCTGACCGTAAGCGGCCAGTTAAATGGCGAGACCTATGCTATGGCATTCAAGAATATCTATACCTTCGGACCTACCTTCCGTGCGGAGAATTCCAATACGACACGTCATGCGGCAGAGTTCTGGATGATCGAGCCCGAGATTGCATTTGCAGATCTGAAGGATGATATGGCTATGGCTGAGGGAATGCTTAAGCATGTGATTAATCATGTACTGGAGCATGCACCGGAGGAGATGCAGTTCTTCAATCAATTTATAGATCAGGGCTTACTGGAGCGTCTGCAGAATGTGGTCAGCTCTGATTTCGGACATGTTACCTATACGGAAGCCATCGGCATTCTCGAGAAGAATAATGATAACTTTGATTATAAGGTATCCTGGGGCTGTGATCTCCAGACAGAGCATGAACGTTACCTGACCGAGCAGGTGTTTAAGAGACCTGTATTTGTAACGGATTATCCGAAGGAGATCAAGGCCTTCTATATGAAGCTGAATGAGGATAACAAGACGGTTGCAGCTATGGACTTATTAGTTCCGGGCATCGGTGAGATCATTGGAGGAAGCCAGAGAGAGGATGATTACGACAAGCTTGTGAAGAGAATGGAAGAGCTGAAGCTTAAGCAAGAGGATTATGAATTTTATCTCGATCTTAGAAAATACGGCTCTGCAAGACATGCGGGCTTCGGACTTGGCTTTGAGCGCTGCGTAATGTATCTGACCGGTATGGGTAACATCAGAGATGTTGTTCCTTTCCCGAGAACTGTAAATAATTGTGAGCTGTAATATGCAGATAGACAATTAATATCAAATAAGTTATAAAATACTGGCAGGACCTGGTGTGTATTTCACATTAGGTCCTGTTTTTTTAGAAAATGTTTAAAAACCAATAAATTCTTGATGATTACATATTGACATTATCGACAGCAATGATATAATTATGCATAGGAAAACAGTTTAGGAAACTGTTATACTGTGCATAATAAATAATATAGCAGTAAGAGATGTGACGGTTGCCAGCTGATTTTTTGGGACATACTTAGATCATGGGAAACTGTAGTAAAAATGATCGTCCAGGAGAGACGAAAAGGAGGATGTGTTTTATGAAATTCAAAAAAATTGCGGCGCTTCTATTGAGCGGTTGTATGGCGGCGGGACTGCTAGCCGGATGCGGCAATACCACAAAGGAGGAGGGAAACCAGCCAGAACCCACCCAGGCGGTAACCCAGGCACCCACCGGGGAAACAGGAACCGGGAATGAACAGAATTTTAACGGAGTAACACTGGATATCGGTATCTGGAGCGATGATGAACAATCAAGACTGGAAGCTGCATTTGCCGGTATTGAAGAGAAGCTTGGTATTAAGGTTAATTTTATGAAATATGCCAGTGACTCAGACTTTTGGGATAATATTCCCGCTCAGATTGCGGCAGGAACGGCACCGGATATTATCTCCTGCACCAATGAGCACTATCTGCAGTATATAAAGCAGGGCTTATTTGTGGGGCTGGATGATGCAGTAGCAGACGGAACCATCAATACGGACGGTATTCTGGAATCCGCATTTGACGCATGGAAAATCGACGGTGTAACCTACGGTATCCCATATGCATTAAATCCAGGTGTATTTATTGTCAATAACAATATGTGGAAGGAATTGGGACTGGGCGATGCTTATCCTACAACCTGGAACGAAGTTCTTGAAATCTGCAAGAAGGTAAAGGAGCAGACCGGCAACCCGGCTCTCTGCATTAATGTCCAGGAGTATCATTTGACCAACTATGCGATATCCTTCGGCGGCGGATGGGGATTTGGCAAGACAATCAATTCCAAGGAAAATGCGGATGCAATGCAGTTTATCCTGGACGCATATAAGGCAGGCTATGTGATTACCCCGACAGAGCTTGGACTTGGCTGGGACGGAGCGGTTATGATTCAGGAATCGGCACTGTTCTCTACCGGTGGTGCATGGTATCAGGCAAGCTTTGCTTCGGAGGCTCCCGATATTGAGCTGAAGTATTTGGCAGTACCTGCAGGAGGAAGTTCAGCCGGCGGCGCAACCTTACATTCCGCAGCTCTGGTTGAACTGAAAAACTCCGATGCTCCGGATGCCGTAGTTGCAGCAATCGGATATGCATTTGCAAACGAGAACCTGTATAAGGCAACCGTTGATGTGACACAGGTAATACCGGCCAATGCTTCTTATTATGATTTATACAAGGAAAGCCTGCCGAATTTGGCTTCGCTTGTAGATTACCTTGATAAATCCCAACCGTTTTCCTATCCTGCGGAAAGCAAGAAATTTGCGGATGCTCTGATTACCGCAATGCAGTCTGCAATGTTTGACGAGGGCTCTACGACCACAGGACAGCAGATTGTGGATGGGCTGGCGGCAACCTACGGTACAAATTAATACGAATTTCTCTGGAAAGATTGATGGTGATTGGTGATGAAAATAAAAAAGGCGACCGGGCGGGAGAAATATAATAAGAAGGAAGTTCTGACAGCGGTTTTGTTCGTGCTACCCGCTTTAGCCATGTGGCTTTACTGGTTCTTATATCCGGCTGTCAAATCCATGCGCTTAAGCTTTTTTGAATACAGCTATATTAATCCGGATAAAGCGAAGTTTATTGGATTTGAAAATTTTAACAGATTATTTCATGACAGTGCATTTATAGCAGCATTAAGTCACAGTTTCATCATGGTTGCTTTTGTTGTGGCTCTATTGACGATACTTTCCTTTATTATTGCTGTGCTGCTGCAGGGGAAGATCAAAGGCAAGACCTTTTTTCGGACCGCTTACTACATGCCTTACGTTATCTCCTCTGTGGCAGTCAGTATATTCTTCATGTACTTTTTCATCAAGGACGGACCGGGAACGACGCTGTTTACGCTTTTCGGGTTTAAAAATACAACCTGGTTCACAAGCACGCAATACGCCCTCTTATTGGTTATCCTGATCTATGTGTGGCAGCAGCTGGGCTTTTATATGATCCTATATATCAGCGGTTTGCAGAGTATATCCGGAGAGCTGTATGAGGCGGCAAAAATCGACGGTGCCAATAAGCTTCAATCGGTCAGATATCTGACTGTCCCGTTGGTAAAGCAAACAACTTATCTGGTAGTAACACTCGGCATGATTAACAGCTTTCAGATCTTTGACCAGATAGCTGCGATATCAAAACAGAGCCCGCTGGGTTCTCCTGCCGGGTCAACCAGTACCATAGTAACCTACCTGTATCAGCAGTCCTTCAGCTATATGGATATGGGATACGGCAGTGCGGTAGCGCTGGTACTGTTTTTGATCATCTTCTTATTGTCCTTAGTAAGGATGCTGATTACCAGGGAGGAAAACTGATGGGAAAGACAATAAATAAAATACTATTATATCTGTTACTGGCCATGCTGGCGGCGGTTTTTCTAATCCCGATCCTGTACGTATTTTACAATTCACTGTTACCTTACCGCTATGTACAGACCTGGGCGCCGATCCAGTACTGGTCGCTGAATAACTTTAAGGAATTGCTTACGGAATATCCGATTCTGACCTGGTACAGAAATACCTTTGTATCAACGGTCCTTGTAGTAGGAGGCAATCTGCTGCTTCCCACCATGGCGGGCTATGCGCTGGCAAAGCTGAGATTTCCCGGACGCAAGGTATTGTTTAACGCTTTCCTGCTGTCCATGATGGTACCCTTTCAGCTGACCATGATACAGATGTATATCCAGTTATCCGGGATGCATTTGATTAATACAGTCTGGTCGATCACTCTGCCGTTTATATCGCAGACCATGTTTTTATTCATGTCGCGTCAGTTTTTTTATTCTATTCCGAATGAGCTGATCGAAGCGGCAAGAATTGACGGCTTGGGCCATGCGGGCTCCTATTTCCGGATTATCATACCGAATGCCAAGCCTCTGTTTGCATCAATTGCAATCCTCAACTTTACAGGTACCTGGAATTCTTATATGGTTCCCGCGACCTTCCTTAATAAGGTGGATAAATTTACGCTGGTGGTCGGTTTGCAGACCGTAAATATGACGTATTTCCAAAAAACAAATCTGACGATGGCAGGCGTTGTATTACTATCCTTCCCGGTCATTCTGTTTTTCATAGCCACACAAAAACAATTTGTCGAAGGAGCAATGGCATCGGGAATAAAAGCTTAGATAAATAAGTATGGGCTTTCGTGTCCGGATGGTATTCCAATCCGGCATGAAGGCCTGTATTTACTTAAGAAGGAGGATTGATATGCCAAAATTTATAACAATAGAAGAAGATGTCAGGGTAAAAATGCTCAAATACCCGAAGGGCAGGATCGATATGATACTGGACACGGACGCAGCCACGGAGGTTGATGATCCGTTTGCGATTGCCTATGCGCTGCTTTCCGGCGACAGGTTCAGGATCAGAGCCATCCATGCGGCTCCCTTTGCCATGAATGAGCGGGCCTCCGATCCCAAAGACGGAATGGAAATGAGTTACCGTGAGATACTCCACATCATGGACCTGGTTCATGTGCTGGAGAAGGATATGGTATACCGCGGTTCCGAGGAGTTTTTATCCGATCAGGAGAAACCGGTTCCGTCGGCAGCTGCCGGCAATCTGATTAAACTGGCAGGGGAATACTCGCCGGAAAAGCCCTTATATGTTGTCTGCATCGGTGCAATAACAAATGTCGCCTCCGCAATTCTCATGGCACCGGAGATTATTAAGAACCTTGTGGTTGTATGGCTGGCCGGAAATGATATGGATGACAGCCCAAATGTGTACAACATCTATCAGGATGTAAAGGCGGCACAAATTGTTTTTGACTGCGGCGTCCCTTTGATTCATGTACCCTGTAATTTCGTGGCATCCCATATGCTGACCGGAATTCCGGAGCTGGAGGCCTGCATCGGCAATAAAAATCCGCTGTGTGATTATCTGATCGATATCGTAAAGGCTTATGGCAGAGACCATTTTGCCTGGGGAAAAACCATCTGGGATATTGCCGTCATCGGATATCTGATGCAGGAGAATTGGGCAAAGAGCGAATGGATTTCCTCTCCGGTGCTTACCGATAATATCACCTGGAGTAAGGACTACACCAGGCACCTGATAAAAAATGTCAGGGAAATCAACAGGGATGAGATCTTCCGGGATATGTTCCGAAAATTTTTGGCAATTCAGCGGTAGTGAAAATTGTTTTGTTGTATGATATAATTAGAAGAAAATACCATATAGAGGGAAGGGCGGTAAAATGAAACAGGCTGTTATGATACGTCCGGGAGAAATCATTTTTCAGGAGATTGAAATCCCTAAGGTAGAAAAAAATCAGATCAAGGTAAAGATGATGAAAATCGGAGTATGCGGTTCGGATGTTCATGTTAACCATGGCAAGCATCCCTATACCAGCTATCCGGTGGTCCAGGGGCATGAGGTGGCTGCCGAGGTGGTTGAGGTCGGTTCTGAGGTAACGGATTTTTCCATAGGCGATAAAGTGACAATTCAGCCGCAGGTGGTTTGCGGTAAATGTTATCCATGCACACATGGGATGTACAATGATTGTGAGGTACTGAAGGTAATGGGCTTCCAGACCACCGGAATGGCCAGTGAATACTTTGTTGCAGATGCGTCGAAAGCGCTGAAATTACCGGCTGATATGAGCTATGAATATGGAGCCCTGGTAGAGCCGCTGGCGGTGGCTGTACACGCAGTACGAAGAGCAAAGGAAATTGCGGGCCGGAGGGTTCTGGTGTTCGGCGGCGGACCCATCGGCAATCTGGTGGCGCAGGCAGCAAAAGCGATGGGTGCGGAAAAGGTGATGGTTTCCGAACTAAGCGCCTATCGGCTGGAGGTTGCAAGAAAGTGCGGCTTGTATACGGTGAATCCCAAGGATGAAAATTTATCTCAAAAAATTGAAGAGGTTTTTGGAAAAGACCGTGCGGATATTATTTTTGAGTGCGTCGGAAGCGAGGTTACAATCGGACAGGCAATCAGGTATGCACGCAAGGGCAGCCGGATTGTGGTGGTTGGAGTATTTGCCGTTCCGGGCAAGATCGACATGGGGTTGGTACAGGACCATGAGCTGGAGCTTACCGGAAGTGCCATGTACCGGGTAGAGGACTATCGTAAGGCAATCGAGCTGATCGACAGGAAGGATATTCATCTGGAGGAGCTTATTACACATCATGTACCATTTGAGAACTATGCAGAAGCCTATAAGATCATAGACGAACAGAAGGATCGTGCCATGAAGGTTATGATTGATATGGAAGCATCTGCCTAAAATGAGGAAATGAGGATGAGAGTATGACAATTAAAGAGATCGCTGCGTTAGCTGGTGTATCAACATCGACAGTATCTAAAATAGTGAATGAAAAGGATGAGACAATCAACTCCGAAACCAGGGAGCGGGTTCTCAAAATTGTAAAGGAATATAATTATTCACCATACTCATCCGTAAAGAGTGTTTCCACATCAAAAACCTTTTTATTAGGGCTGATGATTAATCATGCCCAGAGTAGCTTTGACCTTCTGGACGGAATCATGGAACATGCCCAGGAGAATGGGTACCGTGTCATTGTTTGCGAAAGCAGGAAGGATACGGCGCTGGAATTAAAGAATGTATTGCAGCTGTGCAAGTACAATGTGGACGGCGTGATCTGGGAAAAGGTATCGGCAGAAAGCAGCAGTTATGAGAAATACTTTGAGGAAATCCAGGTTCCCATCTGTGAGATTGCCCAGGGTGATGAGACCGGAGGCAAGGCCAGAAAATATTCCATTAACTTTGAAAAGCTGGGAGCCTTCGCAACACAGCAGCTAATTCAGAAAATGCATACCTCCATTGCATTTGTGGGAAAAAAAGAGGATATTCATTTAAGCGCTTACCTGAACGGATATAAACAGGCGCTTTTTGAAAATAACATAAGCTATTTAGGCAGCAGGGTGTTCGATTATTCCGACGGCTGCCTGGATGAGATATTATACCACTGCAGGGCGACAGGAGTGATATGTCCGGATTCCGAGACGGCCCTTCAAATCTATACCTATGCACAGGAGCGAAAGGTAAAGATACCGGAGGATTTGTCTCTGATCACCATGACCGGTGCCGGAGTACAGCCCGGGTTTCGTCCCTGGATTTCCGGTGCGGTTATCCCCTATCATGCGTTTGGCCGCTTTATCTGCAGAAAATTGATTGCGGCTACGGAGAAGCAGCCCGATACGGAAGAATTTGATGATTTATTTGAGGTAACTTCCGAAAGCAGCCTGGAGCTGCCGCAGACTTCCAGGGATAACAGGATTATCGTGGTGGGCAATATTAACATGGATATCATGGTCAACGTCAATGAGCTGCCCCAGCTTGGCAGAACCGTAATGGCGACGGGCAGTGCCTCGCTTCCCGGCGGCAAGGGTGCAAATCAGGCGGTGGGAGCGGCCAAGCTGGGCGCAGAGGTTTCCCTGATCGGCAAGGTAGGTAAGGATTATGAAGGCAGCTTGATTATCAGCAGCCTGAATATGAACCATGTAAATATAGATTCCGTCCTTCTGGAAAATGATTGTGAAACCGGTAAAGCGTACATCCATGTCAGGGGTGACGGTGAAAGCAGCATTGCCATCTGTCCGGGAGCGAATAATAAGCTGCTGCCGAAGGATATTAGAAAAAGCAGACATTATTTTGAGAACACAAAATTCTGCCTGCTGCAGACAGAGATTCCCATAGAAACAGTTCTTTATGCAGCCAGGGTGGCAAAGGAATGCGGAGCAGGCATATTGTTAAAGCCTTCCACACTGGAGACAATACCGGAGGAGCTGCTGGCAGAAATCGACTATTTTATACCCAACCGCAAGGAATGTGATATTCTGTGCCCGCAATATTGCGAGCTGGAACAGCAGGCGGAGTATTTTCTTGACCGGGGGGCAAAAAATGTTATTGTAACGCTCGGAGATAAAGGCTGTTATCTGAAGAACCGCCAGGAGTCGGTTTATTTTGCGGCGGAGAATTTAGTCGCAGTTGATATTACCGGTGCGGCAGATGCATTTATCGCAGCATTATCGGTCTATTTAACAAAAAGGTATCCCCTGGCTGAAGCGATCCAATTCGCAAATTGTGCCGCAGGCTTATCCGTGACCCGTCAGGGAGTGATTCCCGCACTGGTGGATCAGACGACCCTGGAAATGTATGTACTGAATAAAAATAAAAGCAATCTAAAATAGACCGCTAAGTAAATGAAATCATGGAATGGAGTAATAATGAAAAAGCAATTTATCGTCGCGCAAACCCCGAGGGCGAATGAGCGAGCTATGCTTCGCGGTGAGCGGTACCGAATTACAGTTCTGACAGAACAGATGATACGATTAGAATATAGCAAGGATGGAATATTCGAAGACCGGGCAACGCAGGTGGTATGGAACAGGGAGTTTCCTCCGGTAGAATTTCAATACAGTGACAGCGAAAATGAGCTTATTGTCAGGACAAAGGAGCTATGCCTGACCTATGATAAAAGAGAATTCACAGGGATCGGTTTAAAAATTGAATTAACAAACGGTTTGACCAATTACAAGAGCATCTGGCGCTATCATGAGACGGACAGCCGCAATAAAAACCTGAAGGGAACCGCCCGTACGCTGGATGAGGCAAATGGTCCGATTGCGCTGGAGGACGGTCTGCTGAATAAGAACGGGTATTCCGTGCTGGATGACAGTAAGTCATTGCTCCTGGAGGAAGACGGACGGTTGTCGGAGCGTACTCCGGACAGCTGTGATCTCTATTTTTTTGGATATGGAAGGGAATACCGTAAGTGCCTGAGGGATTTTCATGCCTTAACGGGTAAGACACCCCTGCTGCCGCGTTATGCGCTGGGCAATTGGTGGAGCCGCTACTATCCCTATTCCGATCAGGAGTATCTGGAATTATTTGACCGTTTTGAGAAGGAGGAAATTCCGTTCTCCGTGGGCGTTCTGGATATGGACTGGCATCCGGTGGAGGGAATTCAAAATAACAGCGGATGGACGGGTTATTCCTGGAATAAGGCATTATTTCCCGACTATAAATCATTTCTGAAGAAGCTTCATGAGAAAAACCTGAAGGTTACGTTAAATGAGCATCCTGCAGAGGGTGTTTGGCCTCATGAAGAGATGTATGAAAGCTTTGCGGAAGCCGCCGGTGAAAAGAATCCGGTGATTCCTGCGGTCCGGTTTAATATCACGGATGAGAAATTTATCAATGCCTATTTCGAATTGCTGCATGATAACTATGAGCGTGACGGTATCGATTTCTGGTGGATGGATTGGCAGCAGGGCACTTATACAAAACTAAAGGGGCTGGACCCGCTTTGGATGCTGAATCATCTGCATTTTCTGAATAAGGGCAGGGATAACCTGCGTCCGATGATCTTCTCCCGTTATGCCGGCCCGGGAAGCCATCGCTACCCGGTGGGATTTTCCGGAGATACCGTCGTATCCTGGGGATCTTTAAAATTCCAGCCGTATTTTACCGCAACCGCCTCCAATATCGGATATAACTGGTGGAGTCATGATATCGGCGGCCATATGCAGGGAATTAAAAATGACGAGTTGATGGTGCGCTGGGTGCAGTTCGGTGTATTTTCACCAATCTTCCGGCTGCACAGTACGAATAATTTTTTCAACAGCAAGGAGCCCTGGCGGTACGCCGAGGAGGTCCAGGGAATTCTGAAGGATTTTATGAGGCTGCGCCACCGGATGATCCCTTTTCTGTACAGTCTGAACTATGCTTCCTACCGGGAGGATAATGCGATTGTAGAGCCGATGTATTATGATTATCCCTTTGAAGAGGAGGCTTACCGGTATCCCAATGAATATCTCTTCGGACGCTGTATGATAGCGGCTTCGATTACGGAGCCTGTTAATCCGTTGTTCTATATGGCAAAGGTACCGGTTTGGATTCCGGAGGGAATATATTATGACTTTTTCACCGGTACGGTCTATCGGGGCGGGCGAAGCCTGCATCTGTACCGTAAGCTGAAATCCATCCCGGTACTGGTGAAGGCGGGAGCAATTCTGCCTATGGATGCCAGAAATTATACGGGGAATGGAGCCGGACTGCCGGAGAAGCTCTGTCTTAAGATCTATGCAGGTGCGGACGGTGAGTTCAAGCTCTATGAGGATGACGGTGAGACAAAGAATTATGAGAAGGGCGACTATGCGCTGACGAAGATATCCATGAACTGGCAGGCAGGTGAGATACAGATCAGTCCTGCGGAAGGAAAGACAGCCGTATTGCCTGGGAATCGAAGCTATCGGATAGAACTGATCGGTATAAAGCCACCGGATACGGGAAAGATTGCTGCAGCCGCAGGCGGAAGGCCAGTATCGCTGCAGGCGGAGTATCAAAGCGAGAGGAACAGTTTATCCCTTGACATTGATGCTTACCCGATGGAACAGGAGCTGATGGTACGCCTTAACCAGGTGCCGGAGTTGGCCGGAAACCCTGTAAAGGATAAGCTCTTTGCGTTATTGTGTGATGCACAGATAGAATATGATCTAAAGGCTGCAATTAACCGGATCTTTGAAAAGTCAGCAGATCCTGCCCGGACGATTTCCGAACTATATGCGATCTGTCCTTATCAGGAGCTGAATGAAGCATTTGCGGAAATCCTGACTGCATTCTGATGGAATACAGGTCTTACGGACGGATGACGGGTAAGCGGATGCCAGGTTGGTATACAAACGGAATGAAATGCCTGCATGGTAGGAGGAATGGAGCTTTATGGAACTGGATAAGAAATATATGGACAAGCTATACGGGGGATTTGCGGGGAAGGTCATTGGTGTAATTCATGGTGCCAATACGGAGAGCTGGACCTATGAACAGATTAAAAATGTTCTTGGCAGAATTGATTATTATCCGTATCAATTCAAGAACTTCTGCAGCGACGATGATATCAACGGCCCGGTTTTTTATATGAGAGCCATAAAGGATTTCGAGTATAACAAGAAGCTTTCCGTAGAGGATATGGCCCATACCATGGCAAATTATGTGGCGGATGGACACGGCTTCTTCTGGTGGGGCGGATATGGAATATCTACGGAATATACTGCATACAAGAATGTAATCAACGGTATCCCCGCGCCCCGCTCCGGCTCTGTGGAGCAGAACGGAAAGACAACTGCGGAGCAGATCGGCGGACAGATTTTTTCTGACTGCTGGGGACTGATCTGTCCGGGAGATCCCGCGTTGGCGGCAGAGCTGGCAGGAAAGATGTCCAGTGTTACCCATGGCGGGAACGGTGTTTACGGAGGCATGTTTATCGCGGCGTGTATTGCGGAGGCCTTTCTTGCAAAGGATGCGGCCGGTATTATAAAAACAGCGCTGGGCTTTATTCCGGAGGACTGTGAATACGCGGTTATGGTGCGGGATGTAATGGATTACTGCATAAAAAGCGGGGACTGGGAGCAGTCATTTGCTTACGTAAGGGAAAAATACGGTTACCAGCATTATGAAGGCGTGTGCCATATCATACCCAATGCGGCGGTGATTATCCTCTCGATGATCCATGGAAAAAATGACTTCTCACAGACGATTAATATCTGTAATATGTGCGGATGGGATACGGATTGCAATGTGGGCAACGTTGGTACCATTCTTGGTGTGATGAACGGCATATCGGGAATTGAGGAGCGCTGGCTTGGCCAGGTGAATGACTTTATCTGCACCTCCAGCGTGCTGGGCAGTCTGAATATTCAGACCGTGTCCCAGGCGGCTGCTTTTGCGGCGGAGATTACGCATAAAATGTATGGTATAGAGGCAGAAGGGGTGTGGAAGGACATCTTCTCCCACAGAGAGGGGAAATACTTTCATTTTGAATTCCCGACGGCAACCCATGGGATTCGGTGCCATTATAACAGCTATAAGAAGGCGCGCATGTATAATACGGAGGAAGAAGCCTTTTTGGGAAGCCGCTCCCTTAAGATCGTGATACCGTATGTCCGCAAGGGCGAGCAGTTCAGTATATATTATCAATCCTATTATACACCGGCGGATTTTGAGGACAGCAGATATGATCCGGATTTTTCTCCGACGGTTTATCCGGGGGACAAAATCAGTATGAGAGTGAAGCTTTCCGGTGTAACGCCTGCCCAGGTAAGGCTGATTCCGTATATCAAGGACCGGATCAGCGGGCAGGTGATCGATATTCCGGAGCACGCGGCGGACAATGTGCTTCCGGACCAGTGGACGGACATAAGCTATACGGTTCCTGAACTGCCAAATATCATTGTGGAGGAAGTAGGCTTTCGTACCGCCTGTGTGAAGGGCTACGAGGGAAAGAATGATTTCTCTGTCATTCTGTATCTGGATCAGGTAATCATAGACAGCCAGACCAAAACAGAGATGGAGTTTGCCAAGCTTCCCACGGAAAAATGGAATGTACTGCATGAGTGTCCGGCGCACCTGACCTATAACCGGGGAATTGTCCGGCTTCAGGATAATGCTTTGACCGTAAGCGGATACGGGAAGCCCAGTGAAGCCTACACCGGAAATGTGGATTGGGAGGATTATGAGCTGACGGTGGATCTTATTCCTGAGCTTGGTGAAAGCCATAATATCTTATTCCGAGTCCAAGGCGGAATGCGCTGCTATGCGGCGGGGCTGTCGGAGAATCAAACGCTGAAGCTATATAAAAAAGAAGGCCGGTATCGGACGCTTTGTGGGACAGAGTTTCCCTGGGAGCATGGGGGTATCTATCATCTTAAGGTTAGGGTGAAGGGAGATCATATCACCGTGTACGCAGAGGATACGCTGCTTCTGGAGTATTGTGACAGGGAACAGCCATACCGGAGCGGATGTATTGGCTTCGGGAATGAGAATGCAAGCAGGACAGCTTTCATCAAGTATACACTGCGGGAAGAAAATGAGACCATAAATAGGGAGACATGCTTATGAAATCGGTTTTTGCATTAGCCAGCCTGAATGTTGACATGGTTGCAAATGTTGCTAATCTGCCGGAAAAGGGTGAAACTGTATTCAGCAATGGATTTAAGCAGCATTACGGAGGAAAAGGTGCAAATCAGGTAATGACAGTCAGCCGGCTGGGAGGCAGGATATGTGCGATGGGAAAGGTCGGTAATGACGTAATCGGCAGACAGTACATCGAACATTTTAAAAATAATTCAATTGACACCTCATATATCCTCGTTGATGAGACAGCGCCGACGGGCAGGGCATTTATTAATGTAGATGATGCCGGAAACAATAATATCGTAGTAATCTCCGGTGCAAATGCAAAGCTGTCTGCCGCTGAGGTAGAGAGTGCAAGAGAGAAACTGACGGAGGCTTCCATTATCCTGTCCCAGTTTGAGGTGCCGGTGGAGGCAACACAAAGTGCTTTTGAAATTGGGAAAAAGAATCGGGATGCGGTTACGATATTTAACCCGGCACCTGTAAAAGACATACCGGAGGATATGTGGGGGTACATTGATATTCTTGTTCCTAACCGGGGGGAACTAAACCAGATTGCTGGAAAGAGCCTGGACTCCGATCACGAAACTCTGACAGCAGCCAGGGAGCTCATAAAAAAGGGTGTAAACTATGTGATTGTTACCCTGGGCGAAGACGGAGCGATGGTCATAGGCGAGGAGCAAGACTGTATTATACCATCTGAAAAGGTACAGGCGGTAAATACAACAGGAGCAGGGGATTCCTTCATTGGAGGGCTGGCTTATGATCTGATGAATAAGACGGTACTTAACTTTCAGGCAGTAAAGGAAAGTGCGGAATTCGCAACAATCGTTGCCGCGATTACCGTCCAGACAGACGGAGTACAGGATTCCCTTCCGACAATGGGCATGGTGAAGGCTTTCCTGGAGGCAAGACATCCCGAAAGATTAATTTGAGAGGGATATCCGGTGAGTGGCAGCAGGAGAAATACCGGCGGTCAATTGCGGAGTATTGAAGAAAAAGGATAGTATACTAAAAGGATATTACAGCGGCAAAGCGTCCCTGTAATATCCTTTTTTGACCTTGGTTTTATGTTAATCTTCTTCTTATTATACGGTGCCGTTTCTGAAAATAACATGCTTTACCGCATCCAGTGCAAACAGCAGAACCATGCCGATTATTCCGACAACAAGAAACTCACTGACACCAACCGTAAGCATCATGAAAGGAATTGCATCCGGAATTTCATAAGCATAACGCAATACCCACGGAATGATCAATGCGTTTAATACAATCGGCGGAATCGGCACCAGGAACTTGTGCTTCCTCAGCTTATAGGACAAAAATGCTGCGATCAGGGTGGCCAAAGAACCGAAAATCATATCAATCGGCGGGGCACTGGTTAGGATCGCGCTTAAAAAACAACCGATGGTAACTCCGGGTATGGCAGCAGGGGTAAAGTAGGGCAGGATCGTAAGTGCTTCGGCGATACGAAACTGGATCGGACCAAAGCTGGTAAGTTGGAATATCACTACCAGAACAGTGTAGATGGCTGCAATAGCAGCAGCCTCTGTGATAAACAGAGTCTTTTTACTTCTCATAATTTAATTCTCCTTTAGTTTTGTTTTAAGGGATGTTTTGCAATCCCTTCGTCAGGAAGGTCTCGAACTGACGCTGTTAGTGTGACGAAATCCTTTGATTATATGGATTTACGACCACTCTAGTATAGCAGGAAAATTGGTGTTGTCAAGAGCTGACTCAATATATGGCGCAACTCTGGGGAAAATCTGGGGAGAAGGGGATCAAAACAGATAGGAATAGGGTAGGGGATACTTTGTAAATTCCTAACAGCACTATATTGACAACACACAGCAAATGGGTATAATTAAAACATATGTTATAAAACAATTGTTTTCAATGGAGGAAAAAATATGCCACCGAAACAAAAATTTACGAAGGAAGAATTGGTTCATGAGGCTCTGGAGATTACAAGGCAAGACGGAATAACCGCACTTACTGCAAGAAGACTGGGGGCAGAGCTTAATAGTTCATCCAGGCCGATTTTTACGGTATTTCAGAACATGAATGAAGTACAGAATGAAACAGTATTGGCAGCTAGAGCGCTGTATTATCAGTATATTTCAAAAGGGCTTGCCAAACCGAATTCTTTTAAAGGCGTTGGAATGGCGTATATCCAATTTGCAAAAGATGAGCCTAAGCTGTTTCAGCTGTTGTTTATGACAGAGAACGGAGTAGTGCCTGAGCTTACGGACGTTCTTGCAATGATTGATGAAAACAGCAGTCAAATTTTAGAAGCGGTTCAAAAAGAATACGGATTAGATGATGCTAATGCACGAAAGGTTTATCAATATTTATGGATATTTACCCATGGCATCGCGACATTATGCGCTACTAAGGTATGCCAGTTTGGAGAAGCAGGGATAAGTTCGATGCTTGACGATGTGTGTAGAAGTATTCTACAAAAGATGAAAGCAGGTGAAAAGTAATGATTGAGATCAATAATATAACCAAATCATACGGAAACAAAGACAATTCCTTTCCGGTGTTAAAAGGTATAACGCTAAAAATGAATGATGGAGATTTCACCGTTATTTTAGGTCCGTCAGGATCTGGTAAATCAACGCTGCTAAATGTAATCTCAGGTCTTGAACGTCCGGACAGCGGAACAATTCGATATGATTCTTCGGATATAACATCCTTGTCTGATGATAAATTAACATTGTTTAGGAAAAACAATATCGGCTTCATATTTCAGCAATATTATCTTCTTCCTAATTTGGATGTCAATAAAAATGTAAAAATGGGAGCTGATTTGGCGGGAAACCGTGATTATAAGCAAATAATAGAAGCAGTCGGACTGGGAGAAAAATTACATAAATTTCCCGGCGAACTCAGTGGCGGAGAGCAGCAAAGAGTTTCGGTGGCCAGAGCTTTAGCGAAAAAGCCAAAGGTGCTGTTCTTAGATGAACCAACAGGGGCGTTGGATGAGGAAACCGGAAGGTTGGTTTTAGACTACATATGCAAACTGCAAAAGGAATATCATTTTGCCATTTTTATGGTTACTCATAATACCAATATTGCAGAAATGGCAAATACCGTCATAAAAATGAACAGCGGTAAAATTATTGAAATTTATACCAACGAAAAGCAAAAAACTGCTTATGAGATAGGATGGTGACCTTATGATAATTCGATGGAAAGATGCTGCCAAACTTTTAGGTGTTTTCATTATCTCTTGTTGTGCAGTTTTTGTCTGTACTCTGTTTCTGAATTTTAATATTGATATTGTCAGAGTGAAAGATTTAATATCTTCCGAAACAACGATGGCATTTTATGATGCACAGGTTTTAATGGGCAAAGTGATAAGTGCTGTTAGTGGCGGCTGCTTATTTCTAACGTCTGTTATCATGCTGTTTTTCTACATTAAGCATTATATTGATGTTCACAAGGAGGAATTAGGCATACTGAAAGCATTAGGATACTCAAATTTTAAAATAGCAAAGGGATTTTGGGTATTTGGATTCAGTATTTTTATGGGAACAGCGATAGGCTTTTGCTCATCCTTCGCTTTAATGCCAACCTTTTATGAGGTGATGAACGAAGATGCGATACTGCCTAAAATACCCTTGCATTTTAATATTGTATTAGCGCTGTACTTGATTGCATTACCCACGGCTGCATTCGTTCTGCTTGCAGTTATTTACAGCTATCACAAGCTGAAAAGTCCTGTATTGGAATTGTTGAAAGGGAAAAGTGAAGCAGTTGGCAAGAAAAAGAAGCGTAAACAGCATCAGCATTCAGAAATGACATTTTTACAAGAATTAAAGCAAAGTACGGTCAAAAGTCGTACTTCACTCATTTTTTTTATTGCATTTGCCTCGTTTTGCTATTCTGATATGATGCAAATGTCTTTCAGTATGGATGAGTTAGCAAGTCCGATGTTTGCAGTTATCCTTATTACTATCGGCCTTATTTTGGCGTGTACTACTTTGCTTTTGGCTATTACAACCGTTGTAAATGCAAATACTAAAACTATTTCAATGATGAAGATATTCGGCTATTCATTGCGCGAATGCAGCGATGCAATCTTGAATGGGTACAGACCTATTGCTTACATAGGTTTTGCAATTGGAACAATCTATCAATACGGTTTGCTGAAAATTATGCTTTCAATGTTTTCTCAAAACGTAGAGAATATCCCGGAATATAACTTTGATGTTAAGGCGTTTATCATTGTTCTCATCTCATTTGCATTCATTTACGAAGTGATTATGTTTTGTTACGCTGCAAGAATAAAGAAAATATCAATTAAGGAAATTATGTTGAACTAATATTGAGATGATGTAATGGTTTATTTGCCTATGAGCAGTTTGTCTTGGGTTAAAGGAATCTGAATGAAGCTACTGAACTATAGTAAGCAAGAGTAGTATTCTTGTTATCGAAGTCGGTAGAAATGGAAATTAAATTGAGTAAATTAGCAAAAGAGGGGACTGGAGACAGTCCTTTTTTCTGACTCAACTTTAGACTCAAATCAGGCTCAAAACTGATGAAATCAGACGAAAAGAGAGAAAACGTAAATTATATAAAAAGCCTTCATCCATAAGAAAGATAAAGGCTGATAGAACCAGATAAATGGACATCTCCGAATGTTTTGTTTTACGTGTGGAAGGTCTCTAATACACGGTTTATTTGCCCTATAGACCTTGTTTTTATATGGGCATTTGTGACGTTATTAGTATAACATGAAAATGTAGGGTGTCAAGCGTTGACTCGATTTTTGACTCAACTTTAGGTGGAACCTCGATTGAAAAATTAATTTCCACCTCTCTTGTCACTCCCCGTGGAAATTACTATTTTAAAAAGTAAATGTGGAAGTTATTCTCTCAAAAAGTATACTTTTATGAATTGAAATAAAAAGCTGCTGCTTTACAAAAAGCAGGGCTCTTGTTATAATGTAGGTAACAGGAAATATAGGGTTAAAACCTATACTTGCCCTAAGTGTTGAATAAAAATGATTATCCTAAACTTCTCAGGGTTTGCAGGATAATCATTTTTTGTTATTCATCTTTATGAGATGGACAACAAGAGTGATTAGAGCTACAATAAAAGTAGCAAAGGTTACCATTAAAGATAAAGCTTCTGCAACTGTCATAAGGCTCACTCCCCTTTCTATGTAATATAGTCAAGGTAAGTTCACCTCCTCCTATGTAAAAATAAGAGGGCAAGCACTCATAATTATCCCACATCAGCGAACTGATGTTTTCCTGTTACCATAGAGCTAGTATAGCATAGAGGAAAGAAAAAGTCGACAAAGTTTGGAAATTAACGAAAACATTTTTGACTCAATTTTCTGACTTAACTCGGTATTTTTCAGATGAAATCAGATAAAAAGAGAGAAAGGTCAAATTTTTTAAAAAGCCTTCATCCATAGGAAGGATAAAGGCTGATAGAACTAGATATAAGAACACTTCTGAATGTTATGTTTTACGTGTGGAAGGTCTCGAACACACGGTAGTTGATTGCCGGAAGCCTTGATTTATAGGGGCTTGCGACTAGTTAAGTATAGCATAAAAATGGTAGTTGTCAAGCGTTGATACAGGTTTTGATTTAAGGTAAAAAAATAAATGTAAATAATATGGATTAATAGAAAAAAATGTATTAAAATGTAAGTGGGTTATTCATAGCAGTTTTAGCATACTGAAATTATGAATGTTAAGCGATAGCTGAGCTATATGTGTGACAAAAAATGAAGTGCATTTAATAAACGTAATGAAGTTGAAGTATTTGGATGGGAGATAAAAATGTTTGTAAAAAGATTAGATAAAGAGGATGAACTGTTACTGATCCAAAGAAGAAAAGTGATAACAGATTATCAAGAGAAAGGTATTTGTTTTTCCTGTCAAAACTTTATTTCGGGTGATATTTTTCCTGATGATGGTTTGATAATTTATGAAGATGAATTGGTGAGATGTCAGTTTGAAAAGTTTCCAAGAGCAACTGGGCAAACAATCATAGTTTCAAAACACCATTATGAAGATATTTCGGAAATGCCGATTGATTTGGGAACACATATACTAAAAATATCAGGTATTATCATTAAATTACATAAAGAAATTTTAAATGCAGAGAAGGTATATATGTGTACAATATGTGATGGGAAAAGGAATCATTTACACTTTCAACTTTTACCTAGATTAAAAGGTGAAACCATCGGATATCAGAATTTTGTTAGAGAAGAAGGGATACTAACTGATTATCATGAGACAGCGGATTTATATAGAGAAGCATTAAAAAATATTAAGTTGTAGGAAATAATAATTACTGTCCAATTCAATGTTAGTTAAAGCTTCTTATTATGTTTACGCAGGTTATAAAGAATAAACAAACCAGAATTTGTCGAGCAATTTCCACTGTGGAGAGCATATGATTTATTAATTCAAGAAGGGCGAGACTATTCGATAGGCTCATATCCGTGGGCACCGGTAGGTGCAGCTGTGACGGATAAATACGGCATATCTTGGTGGCTTCATACTTAATGGGCAAATTTATTTATTAAGGGAGGAGTGAAAACAAAATGAATTATATAAATACACCAACAGAATTACCTCAAAATGTTACCCATAAAACATTTTACAGCGAACTGTTCAGTCACGAAATCGGTTATAATATTTATCTTCCGCCTGATTATGAAAAAAGCGGCAAAAAATACCCGGTCTCGTACCATCTCCACGGGTGGACGGGCAATGAATCAACCGACATATGGACATTGGAAAAGGTTTATTCAAACAGACAATCCATTACCGTTTTTGCCAACAATTCACCGGTTATCGAAAATATCGAAAATCTGCCTGTTGAGTCAATGATAATTAACGAATTAATACCGCATATCGACGGGAATTATAGGACAAATGCAGCCTGTGAAAATAGGTCAATTTCTGGTTTTTCAATGGGCGGTGGAATGGCTTTTTATTATGCTGTTAAATATCCCGAACTGTTCGCTTCTGTAACTGCCTATGCAGGCACATACCACCATTATTATCACAAAGATTACCGTGGTGTAGGGGAAACACCGGACAAAGCCGCCAAATTATATGAGAATATGATGAGAGAAGAGAGATATTTAGAAGAAAACAATATTTTATATGTGATAAGACAAAACGCGGAAAAAATATGCGGTAAGTTACATATAAAAATTCATATTGGAACGGCTGATGTATTGTTTTGCGATAATGAGATTATGCATTTATATTTAGATTCATTGAATATTCAGCATGAATATATTGTGTTTGAAGGAATCGGGCATGAGATGGTTAAAATATTGTAATAATTTGCTTATGTTTACTATCATTCAGACAAACCGGAAATTGTAGATCGTATTAGTGTATTATGTGTAAGGAGGTTTATTATGGACTTTAGAAAGATCTTTGACAGTATTCCAGAACAATTCGATGAATGGAGACCGCGATATTGCGATGAACTTTTTGCGGATCTTATAGAATATGCAAAGCTCGGACCCGGAAAAACTGTGCTTGAAATCGGACCTGGTACTGGGCAAGCTACCGAACCTATCTTAAAAACAGGCTGTTCCTATTTAGCGATCGAATTAGGTGAAAATTTTACAGAGTTTATGATAAATAGGTTTGGCTCTTATAAAAATTTTCAAATTTTAAATGCTGACTTTAAAACTTATGATTTTGAGAATGCCAAATTTGATTTGGTATATTCAGCCGCAGCTTTTCAATGGATACCGGAGAATATCGGATATCCAAAGGCGTATGATCTATTAAAAAGCAATGGAACGTTTGCTATGTTTATGATGAGGCCGGATATACAGCCCGGCGGCGGATATACGGACGAGCCGGTTTACACCAAATTACAGGAAGTATATTCTGAGTTCTTTCGTCCGGAAAATGAGTACAAATGTAAATTGGATTATGATGCACGTGACAAATATGGATTTGTTAATCTTGAACGTCGTGAGTACCGAAAAACAAGAGAGTACAGTGCAGACGACTATGTTTCTTTAATCGGAACTCACGCTGACCATATAACACTTCAAGAACCGTATAAGACAAAGTTTTATGAAGGTATTAGAGAAGTAATTCAGAGTTTCGGTAATAAGATAACAGTGTATGATAAAATAACAATGTATTTGGCTGGAAAGCCGTCAAGGTTTTAGAGTATGGCTGTATGGAATCCTTGGCGAGGCTGCCATAAATATAGTGAGGGCTGTAAATTTTGTTACATTCACAAGGGCGATAATAAACGTGGTGTTGATACGAATAATATTATACTAACAGATAAATTTACCGCTCCTATTGAGAAAAATAAAAAAGGGGAATACAAGATCAAACCTGGACAAGTAGTTTATCTTTGTTTTTCCTCCGATTTTTTAATTCCTGATGCGGATGCCTGGAGAACTGAATGCTGGCAAATGATAAAAGAACGCTCAGACTTACATTTTGTATTTTTAACAAAGCGTATTGAGCGTTTTACCACCTGTACTCCTGACAATTGGGGAGACGGATATGAAAATGTAACAGTGGGCTGTACCATAGAAAACCAGGAAATGGCTGATTTTAGGTTAGCGATTTTTGAAAAGCTGCCCATCAAGCATAAAAACGTTATTTGCCAACCTCTTATCGAGCAGGTTAATATCGAAAAATATCTTAATGATGTTGAGCTTGTAGTGGTTGGCGGTGAATCCGATTATAATGCAAGGCCTTTAAACTATAATTGGGTTTTATCTCTCAGATCACAGTGTATAAAAACGAATACTCATTTTGAATTTAGACAGTGCGGTACATATTTCATAAAGGATGGAAAAAAATATACGCTTAGTGTACGACAGCTTTGCAGTCAGGCAAAAAAAGCAGGGATTGACTGTTAGTTGAGAAAACCTTAGGAGTACAATAAAACTCATTTTTGTCCAAGGCAAAGAAATTATTATCCAAACTTTCTTACGGGTTTGCAGGATAATCATTTTTTTTTGTTCATCTTTATCAAATGAACAGCAAGAGCGATTAAAGCTGCGACAAAAGTAGCGAAGATTACCATTAAAGATAAGGCTTCTGCAACTGTCATAAGGCTCACTTCCCTTTCTATGTCATGTAGTCAAGGAAAGATCACCTCCTTTATAAATGGAATGAAGGGCAAACGCTCATAATTATCCCACGTCAGCAAGCTGACGCTGCAATATTTGGCAAAGCCCGGATCTGTAAGGGTTTGCGGCTTGTTAAGCATAATATAAAAATAGGGGTTGTCAAGAGATTTATCTGTGTAAGAAATATTGACAAATAGATACAAATAATAGTTGACAATCATTATAGACAAGTGTATATTTCGTATTATAGACAAATGTAGATTGTTGATATATTAGGAGACAGGAATATGAAGAATGGAAAACTTGTAAAAGAAGGTAGGGTTGCCAGTAATAGAAATCAACCGCCAGAAGGTAATATGGAGAAATCAATTGATAACATAACCAGATTACCGGAGACTGAATTTGAAGTTATGTCAGTAGTATGGAGAAATAATCCGCCGGTAACAACTACAACACTTATGAATCAGCTTGGTAATAAAAAAGGGTGGAAGCTGCAGACGCTGGTTACTTTATTAAATCGATTAACAGAACGAGGTTTTTTACGCAGTGAAAAGTTGGGAAAGGAACGCACCTATTATCCTAGTGTAAAACAGGAAGACTACATCCAATATGAAACTACACTTTTTGTAGAACGATATCACGATAACTCATTACTACAACTGGTGAATGCATTCTCGGGAAATAACAGACTTAGCGAGGAAGAAATAAACGAGCTTAGTTCATGGTTAAAAAAGCAAGAGGAAAAATAATATGGATAATATAGTAGCTATATTCCTTTTATGTTTTACAAATTCTCTTAATATTACATTCCTTATTTTATTCATGGTTCTTCTGGAGCCAATCTTAAAAAGGTATTTTTCTGCCGTTTGCCTATACCGTCTCTGGGTGGTACTGCTAATTGGATTATTGATACCAATGCGTTTTGACACCTCGAAAGCCTTATTTTATATCAGTTCGCCGCGGATATCTGTTGAAAATAATGCTTTTGATGACTTTGGTAAGCAAGACAGTAATATAATCTACAATGTCACAACAAAAGATACACTATCGCAAAAACAGTTACCTCTAGACACGAAGAATACAAGTAAAAATTCAAAAGAAATCTGGACACTTTTTTTAAAGGATATAAGAGCATATATTATCTATATTGTTCAAAACAGATACGTGTTATTATCGCAACTTTGGATTCTGGGAGCAATCTTTCTGTTAGCAGTAAAAGGTATTCAGTATTGCATATACCTGAAGCGACTAAAAGGGTTTATGAATCCTATTAATCAAGAGGAGTACGATCTATGCATTCAAGAATTAAATTTTAGTGACAGAAAAAGAGGACCGCAATATAGTAAAATTATTATTAATAAATGTTCTATCATTACGAGTCCTATGACGGTTGGTGTATTTAAGCCTACAATTTTATTCCCGGAGGAATCATGCTCGAATAAGGATTTTTATTTTATTATGAAACACGAGCTGGTTCATATTCAAAGGCGAGATTCTCTGATGAAATTAGTACGGCTGATAGTTTTGGCTCTTAACTGGTATAATCCATTTTGTTATGTATTATCAAAACATTTGGATCAGTGGTGTGAAATTTCCTGCGATGAACTTGTTATTTATAATTCAACCAAGGCAGACCGCATAAATTATAGTAAACTTTTATTAAAATATACTGCTGTTAAAAGAATTGCAACAGAGACAATTAATATGATTGGAGGAAAAGATAATATGAAATATAGACTGCATTCGATAATGAATCATAGAAAAAAATATTCCGGCAAAGTGCTTGCCGTGCTGCTGCTATGCATTGTATTTACGACTGTAATTGTGTCGTCAATTACTCATACAGACATATTGGCATCTAGTGGGAACACTGCAACGGAAGAGCCGTTATCGAAATTAGAAGAAGTGGGTGATATAGCTGATAATACAACGACTTTTCCAATTAATGATAGTGATGTGGCTGACAATGGAGCCATTGATAAAGATATGAATGTGATTAATTCAAATTCAGAAGCTGCTTCAACTGCAGCCTTACTGCGCGAAACAGTAGTTGAAAATGCAATACAAGCAGAGGGAACTCCATATTTATGGGGAGGCAATGATCTAAGTACGGGTGTTGACTCCAGCGGGCTAACTCAGTTGATTTATAAAAAGGTGGGTTACGACCTTCCCAGGACGTCAAGGGAACAGGCTGATCTGTGTGAAGAGGTTTCTATGAACAGTCTGCAGAAGGGCGATTTGATATCTTATGCAAGTTCAGACGATAATGAGGTAAATCATGTGGGTATATATATTGAAGAGGATAAGATTATCCATGCAAAAAATGCACGTGAAGGGGTTGTAATTCAAGATATTAATTATCGTAAGCCATTTTGTGCGGGTAGAATTATCAAAGATTAGTTTCTTGAGAATATGGTTTGATACAGTAAATATATCATATGTAAATATATTTATTATTTTGATGTTAACACTTTAAATTAAGCTTATTTATTGGATATATAAGTATAATATATTATACCATTATAACTAGATTATTTTAGGATCAGAGGACTGGAAACAGTCCTATATAAAAGCCATTATCCATGGGAAGGATAATGGCTAATAAAATCAGATAAAAGTAAACTTAAGAATGTTTTGTTTTACGTGCTATTTTATTCTGATCGTTGTTCCATTAACAGTAATTGATTTTACTGTGGACCAATCCATTTTTTTAGAAAAGCTGAATATGGAAGTTACGATGCCTGTATCGCAAGAAACTCCTCCTCCCGAAAACCATTCATTATCAAAGTCAATAATATTATTGCTTTCCGGCGATACGGCAGTAGCATTTGTGACGGATGTTTCAATATCGTTTGTTATGGCCGGAGCTTCTGCGGCATTAAGATCATTATCATACATCGGATCCTCATGTTCATTAAAGTAATGATAGAATTTACTGGTACTCCCGTCCATAAACTCAAGCATAATCAGAGAATTCTCGTTGTTGAAATCCTCGTTTTCTAATTTGCCTAAAAGAGTGAAGCCAAGTTCAGAATAGTATAGCTTCTGGTATGACACAGAGTAGCCATATGTTGTTGGTACTTCAATATCTAATTCAGCTAATTTTATTGTTTGAGTGATTGGAATCTTTATTTTTTTAGAGATACCCTCCATGGAAAAGTTTAAACCACTGTCTTTATATCTTGCATTACCCACATTAAAGGAGAATGAAAAATATCTGGTATATCCATTTTGTAAATCTTCCAGTTCTCCGAGACCATAACCGACAGAGCCTAAATGACCTAATTTATGAATGATATTATCATTCATAAAAGTTTTCTTAGCTTTAGGACTCAAAGCTTCCACAGATATAGTTACAATACCGGTGTATGAATCGCAGGCAATTTCGTGTACAAAGAGCTTATAATCTTTACTTTCTATACTTTTTCCTACCGCCAGTATTTCTGTTTGTGAAATACCAAGTAAGCTGCTAATGGTTTCACGCACTGCCTCGTTCGCTGCAGCAAATACGGTTGCACCGCTGATACATAATACGATACATGCAGTTAGGGCAGCCTTAAATAACTGCCTTTGAAAAGGAAATATTAATTTTTTATCTTTTTGAATTTTTTTCATGGTTAATTGATGTATTCGTTCTGCATCGACCTGATTAAGCAGAGTGGAATTGTCTTCCACCGGTATGTCTTCAAGATTTAATTTATCAAATAATTGATGCAAATGAATATTATGCTTCATAATGATAACCTCCTTCTTCAAATCTTTTTACAAGTTCACTGCGTCCACGATAGAGTTTTGATTTAATCGTGGAAAGCGGCAATTCAAATTGTTTTGCAATATCAGCTAGTTTATAATTCCAAAAATAATAAGCAAGTAATATATCTTTAT
This sequence comes from Bacillota bacterium, assembly GCA_023409535.1. Taxonomy (GTDB): domain Bacteria; phylum Bacillota; class Clostridia; order Lachnospirales; family Lachnospiraceae; genus Mobilitalea. Next base: position 172,734 of record JAEYGZ010000038.1, on the reverse strand, counting down.
CAGGATAATTGAACCGAGATATAGTTTCGCGAAGAAACTGCAGTTGTTCCTTTTGGGCAAGCTGTTCATTGATGTCCCCAGAAACAAGGACAAGAACATCATCATCTAAAGGTTCTTCCTGTCTTGTTTGAGACATTCTTGTCTTTGTCATATTTCTTGCGATCTGCGCAATATATGGCTTTAGACTGTCTGCTTCTATTAGATTTTCACGTCTTTTCCATACTGCATAAAATACATCTGACGCGATCTCTTCCACATCCTGAACGGATAGCAGGTGACCTCCTATTCTTACAATTATGGAAACAACATAGGAAGTATAGCGTGTCATGAGAGTCTCGAGCGCCTTTTCTTTATTCTGTTTGAGTCTTTTTATGATTGTACAATCCTCCATTCGCATCCTCCTTTCAACTATCAATACTGAAATGCGGTTAAAAAAGTTTCATACACAAATATAATTCAAATTATATTTATTTTAAATTCTATTATAAGCGGAGGCACGATAGCGTTAAATTGTTTGAAGAAAAAAATGAACTTAAAAAGCCTTTATCCATGGGAAAGAGAAAGGCTGGTAAGACCAGATAAAAACTGATCCGAATGTTTTGCTTTAGTGAGCAGTGTTGTGCCGGAACTCTTTTATAAATACTTCAAACATTTTTCTTTGTTCGTAAGTTATATTAATGATAGTATTGATTCGGTTGGAGGTGAGCTTTTGTTAAACAGTGAGGATATGGATTATCTGATGGTACAGATATCAAAAAAGGATATGGACGCTTTTCAGGAATTCTATATGGAAATGAGTAAAGCCATCTATGGATTAGCTTATGTAATTACGAAATCACCTTATGACGCGGAAGATATTATGCAAAGTACTTTTATTAAAATCTGGGATAAAGCGTACCAGTACCATCCCGGTACCAATGCAAAAGCATGGACGATGAAAATAGTACGTAACCTGGCGCTGACAAAGCTTAAGGATAATAAACGGTTTGTGGAACTGAACGCAGAGATTCCGTCGGAAGATGTTTTTATGAGAACAATTCATCTACAGGAGCTTAATGTGCTGCTGGCAACACTGAAAAAGGAGGAACGTGAAATAGTAATACTTTATTCTGTGGGCTTTTCTCATAAGGAAATAGCAGATATTATAAAGAGACCTTATGCTACTGTACGTTGGAAGTATCGTAATGCAATTAATAAATTGTCTGGATCAGAAAGAGAGGAAAATTATGAACGAGCTTGATATCTTCTCAAAAATAAATGATATTTTAGATAAAAGTACACCTGATAATTATCCAATTATCAAAGAAAAGATTATGAAGATGGAAAATGAGAAAAGAAATGCTTCAAAATGGCTTTTATCAAAATGGCTCCGTGCTGCGGCTGTCATCTGTCTGCTTCTGATTGCAGGGGGAAGTGTTACGGTAGCCGCAAATAAGCTGGCAGGGAAGGATTTCTTTCATTTATTTGATCTGGATGAGACTTCAGAATATGCAGATGATCAGGTGTTTATGGGAGATGACCAATATAAAGAGATAAGTTCAAGTACCTTTGGTACTGTAATTGATACGGATGAAATAGCAATTGAGGTACTCGGCGCCGTATCCAGCGGTAATGCTGCAATGGTTATATTAAAGGTAACAGCGAAGCAACTAGATACTGTTTTAATTAATGATGGTATTCTTCCTCAGGGTAATTACTGCTTTGGCTACACTGCAAACGGAAGCTTGTTTGATGATTTTCAGGACGCAAGCTATCGTTATTATTATTCTTTGGAAGACAAAGAATTACAGCCCAATCAATTTAAAATTTTATATACGGTAATTAAAAAAGAAGCGATTACAGGCAAATCATATACCATAGAATTGGATCAATTTGGACACTTTTCCGGTCGGTTTGTTAGTTTATATAATAGAATTTGGGGCTTCACGATTAATTTTGATACGCAGGCAGATTATACGAAAACGGCTTATTTAAATAAAGTAATATTAGTTGATGATAAATACGTCACAATAAAACAAATGAGTATCACGCCATTTTCCTGCAGTATTGATATCCAGGGAAGAATACAGGAGGATACGGATTTCAGAAGAATATTAAGCAGACTGGATGAACTAAATGATGAATTAAAAATAAGATTTAAAAATAATACCGTACTCGATAATCATTCTTTTACTCACTCTGGTATGGGGAGCAGGGCAGATAAAGATGGTAATATAAATCAGGAAGGTAGGGTTTATTGCCACTTGGCTATTATGTTTAACAAGCCTATTTTAGTTAATAACATTGACGCAGTATACTTTAATGGTGAAAAATATAATATCCAATAACGGTGTATGATAATGGTTGAAGGTGTTTGCCCAATCAACACAATTTATGGGCAAGACCATTTTTTAATGGTTCTTGCCCATACTCATAATATAAATCTGCTTTGGGGTTATCAGGCAAACTCCTCTTCGGCAGTCTTAATGCCTGTAAAGCAGCAATTTTTCGAGCTTATAGAGACTATCAAACGGCTTATTGTGTTTCTATGGATTAACTTTTTATACACAGGGATTTTATATTATTTAACGGTTATTGTCACTTTTTTAGATACGTTCCCTATCTTTACTGTGATGGTAGTCTTTCCTTTATTCTCCCCATAGAGCGTGGCATAGGTATTTGTCACCTTGGTGATATCAACAACCATCACATCCATAGATAATCCCTCGGCGACTTCATAGTTTGTTATTCCTCCGGAGACCTCGACCTTCCTGTCTCCGGCATCCTTTATGGTATATTTTAATTTTAGGCTCTTGCCCTTAGCTATGGTGTAGCTGTTCTTTAAACCGCTTATGACCGGCGCAGATTCGTCCTTTACGGTGACCGCCACCGTTTTTTCAACAGTGCCAAGCTTGACGGTTATAGTGGCCGCACCTTTTTTCTTTGATGTAATCAGCCCCTCTGAGTTAACGTCCGCCACGGATTTGTCTGAAGAAGAATAGGTAACATCAAGGGCAGAAGCACCTGTCACCTGAGGGACAATCTGAGCGCTTTTCCCTGCAGTCAGGGTAAACTCACTTTGTTTTAGAGATAACGCTGTTTTATCACTGACCAACACAAAATAATGACTGACATAGATGCCGTCGGTTCTTGTAATATTAGCCCGGCCCGCTTTATGACAGATAATCTTACCGCCCTCTATGGAGGCAACGGAAGGATCGCTGGAGGTAACATTCGTCAGCCGGTCATCCTTTATCTGGATGGTATACCTACAGAGGCACGCACATTATCATCCGTGATATCTGCAAGCCATGAATTAAGACAATAGGTAGTTGAATCACCGGAATAGTAGGAATCAGCCAGCGGGGTAGTATCATTCACAAACTGTGTCAAATCATAGCTGAAATACCCTCCGCTCGGGCTTATTATTCCACCCATTCGAATCGTATCTGCGGCTGTTTTTGTTCCATATAAAAAATACTTACTGTCTTTTCTGCCGTCACCCCAGGTATTATCAATCATATACCATTTGTTATTCAGAAGTACAATAACCCAGGCGTGATCTATGGTTTGCGAACCTACAAAATACACTTTATAACCGATCGCCCGCAGAATCCGTTCGGTTGCTTCCGCATATCCCTGACAAATAGACGTGCCATTAATGATATTATCATAATCGGTATAATAATAATTGGTATTATCATAAGTGGCATTTGCCATAATCCAATCGCTGGCTGCTTTTAATCTCTGAACATCATTTTTATTCTCCAGATTCAGGGATTTCATAGCAGAAGTTATTTTATTCATCATTGCTTCATAATCCGTCGGAGAATAAGATGTTTTGTCGTAGGTGAACTCCCAGTACCATCCGTCCGGCTTTTTCTCCAGCCAGAAATTCGGAAGTTTAGCCGCATACGAATTAACCTCAGCAAATCCGTATTTATTATAGACACCCAGGGTACTAAGCAGCTCTTTATCTCCCTGGAGGCGTTCCATTGGATGCGCTGCAATAGCGTCATCAAAATCCGGAGCTGGAGTATCTCCTGCCCAGGTATCTATATATATATCATATAAATCCGGCCGCTTTTGGCGCAGAGCCATCTCATAACACATTTCCTTTGCCAATGCTTCATCCGTCATCCGGATCAGAACACTGCTGCATTCATCCGAGAAGGTAGTATATACCTCCGTCAGGAATTCCTCTCTTGTGTATACTGTATAAACGGTTTTGCCGTCAACCTGTGATACCGTTTCGGCATTTGCTTCAGGTCTGTTAAAAAGCATAACAAGGATGGTAATACCTAATACTGCAAATAGTTTTTCTCTTTTGTAAGACATCTTATTACTCCCTTCTAACGCTGTATTTAGAATCCAAATAATAAAAAACTGATGTATCTTTCGATAAATTTGCCCATTTTGATCTCTAGTATATCATGAAATAAGGGAGTGTCAAGAGCTGGAAAGGTTAAAAATGGAATGAAAATTGAGACTGTCGTCCTTAAGTAATTCCGATAAACATTTCAAGTAATAAAGTCTTGACTTTATATTTAAATAAAAATAATATGTTAATAAATAACATAAATTACTAAAAATATAGCGGGAAAGGAAGCGGTGATACAAGTACATTAATATTAAGAAGAAAAAAAGCAGAGTAATATTTAAGAGAATGCTTCGCTTATTGAATTTAGAAATCAATATATAACCAACGATTATAAAAAGTAAAAGGACGGAAGATGAACATGAAAAATAGTATGAAATTTATGATTGCAGGCTTAATCCTTATATTAAGTATTTTTTATCCGGACCCAAAGGTACAGGCAGATACAGAAGTAGAAGTAAATACAGAAACTAATGCAGAAACAGAGCCTCAAAGGCATAATGCAACCGTAACAATAGAGTATAATAATACGGATAATGGTCTTTATCGGGATACGTTATTGCAGGAACAGATCGCTATCGCTCAGAATTGCAAAGTTTCTGATATTGTCGTGATTGATCTGAGAGCTATAAATTACGACGTAAAAGTAGAATATACCGTGGAATATAAAAATAAAAAAGCGGCTTCTAAAGGTGGTTCCTTTACGTTTGAGGGCAGTTATACGAATGACGAATTGGATTATATGGTATACGAAGCAGCAACGGAGAAAGATGATACTATAGAAGATGTAACAAGAATCCAATATAAAGAGAAAAAAATAACGTATGAGGTTGCCTATTCGTTTTGGAGTGAAGAAGTAAAGCAAAGTATATGTATGGCATATGGTGTCCCTTATACGGAACGGGATCTGGTAGCTGAGCTTTCACCGGTAACTGTTTATTTTCAAGGATATAGAATCCCGTATGTATTAGAAGACGGCGGGGAATTATATATCAAACGTGACTATGCAGACAGTCCCATTGTTAATAACCTTGATCAGATTAGTGACGGTTACTTTACACTGGACGACAGCTATACGTATCGTAACTATAGTTTTAAGACCGATACAAAGAGCGGAACTAAGATAGGCAAGATAGGAAGCCGTTACCGAACGTCCGCATATGAGCTTTTAGAGAGATATCCGATTGGGTATGAGGATTATGTACAGTTATCTGAAATTTTAGATTTTATGAGTGAGGATGATTGGAGGGACAATCAATTAACCTATGATAAGGAAACAAAGACGCTTTATTATGGAAGAAAGCCAACGAAGAAAGAACAGAGCTTAACAAAGGACACAATTTATGACTTTGTTGAAAAAGCAATCAAAGGGTGTAAAACAGACAAAGAGAAGGTCACAGCCATTCATGATGCCATTATTAAAACCATCCAGTATAAAAGTGATGCACTTTATTATGATCATGAAACATACCGGGAATATGATGATGGAGTTTGGATTATAGAGAATGCAGTACAGGCCTTAAAATCGAAAAAGGCAAATGAAGAAGCGCTGGCAATACTGTTCCAGGAGTGCTTACGGCGACTTTTCATTCCCTGCCAAATTATAGAGGGAAAATATATCTGGCCCGAGGATGCGATCTGGAATAGAGTATATATTGATTCGAAGCCATATCATATTGATTTAGCGAATGACCTTAAGGCTACTACCAATAAAAATAATATTTCACATAAATATTTATTAAAATCAGCCGATTATTTTATGGGGACACATTATTGGGAAGCTTTTGATTATGTTCAGGAGTATTTCAGTACCAGCTGGAAGAGTATTGATCCAAATAATATAAAGACAACACAGGATTTACGCAGGGCGGTCGTCTATGCATCCTATGTATGCGGTGAATATAAGCATAAGACATATACCTTTAAAATTAAAAGCAGTAAAGTTCAGACGGATTGTTCCTCCTACGTAATGTTTTATAACTTTGTAAATCTTGCGCAGCAAGAATATAAGAATGGAGTTTTAACAGTAACCTTTAATTAATTTTATATCATGAACTGATTTTGTACCCCGGTAGAAACAGTTAAGAAATGATTATCCTGCACACTTTTAGTACCCTCTTTTGCCAGACAGAAGTGTCCGATAAAGGAGGCAGGATAATCATTTTTTGTTGTTCATTTTTATAAAATTTTTTAGTGCGCAGGGAACCAAAAGGCTTAGCAGATTGTCTTATTTATAGAATACAGTTCAAGAGAAGTTTCCGGAAGGAGAAACAGATACGTGAAGAAAGAAGAATTTGCCGATTTAGTGCTTACCTATCAGCAGAGTATGTATCGATTTGCACTTGGAATAGTGAGAAATAAACAGGATGCGGAAGATGCATTAAGTGCTGCCATTATGAAGGCGTATGAACATCTTGCAAGTCTCAGAGATCAGGATAAGTTTAAGCCCTGGATCATGACGATTATAGCAAATGAAGCAAAAAATATGCTGTCAAAAAACAGCAGGCTGCAGCTGGTTAATGATGTGGCTGTTTTTATAGAGGAAGCGGAAGAAAATCGGAATGATGTATGGGACAGTGTTATGGAATTAGGAGAGCAGCATCGGCAGATCGTCATTTTATATTATTATGACGGCTTCTCTACCAGGGAAATTGCCAGAATATTAAAAGTTCCGGAAGGGACTGTGAAATCAAGACTTAGCAGGGCAAGAGAGAGCTTAAAAGAACTATTAAGCTTATAAAAAGAAAGGATGGATCTTATTATGAATCAGAGTATTGACAGTGAAATAAGAGTCAAATTATTGGATCATGATATCAATATACCGGAGCAATGCCGGAAAAGAATTGAGGAGACGCTTCACGGACTTCCGGAAAAAGGGAATACAAAATGGTATATGCAGTTTCGGTTTGCGGCAGCTATCACAGTTGCATTCATATTGATGACATCAATTACTGTATATGCGGCAATAGACTATGTCAGACAAAGGATGGAAAGTCTTTCTGAAGAGGAGAAGGACAGCTATTATGAAGGCATACAGAGTTCTCCTGCAAATGCAGACAGTTATTCAAGGGAATTTACAGACAAGGAAAACGAGAGCATAAAAGAATTGAGGGCAAAGTATGAAAGCGGAATATTTCCGGCTCAAAAGCTGCCTGTTGTTAAAACACAGTCGGAGGCTGACGGCAGCCAGGAATTTTATTTTGTGGAAGATACGAGCTTGTTTGTATTGCCGTCAAGGGAATTAACAGAGGAAGAAATACTGGAAATGATAGATTTTTATTATAGCAGAGATTATAGTCTGAGGGAAAAGGTAAAGGAAGAAGATATTGTGACGGTCAGCCCAAAGGAATTTATTGAAAAGGGCGGAATGGATGAACAAAAAGCAATTGAAATGGCGAAAGCAGATATTGAGAATGTCTATGGAATAGATTGTGAGGAATTAGAGCTTTCGATAGCGTATGACAATTCCGGAGTAAGAGGAAATATTTATGCCGTTACCGTGACTGATAATGAAACCATGTCAGATTATACGGTATTCCTTGATGCTGATGCGGAAACGGCAACAGAAATTTTCATTTCGAAGCAAAGCAGCTATGTTGGGGAAGGTATAAAAGTTGATCAGGCGAAGTTCACTGCCAGATATGAAGATGCCCTGGAGCTATTGACAAGGTGGAAGGGAACAGATTTGCCAATTGCCCGGGCAACCTGTGAATATAACTATAATTCGGAGGATTGTCTGGAATATGGATTGGTGAATTATTTGTTTGAGATGGAAGACGGTACCGGCTATGTGTTATATTATAGCTGTGTAAATAACATGTTTTTCCAGATGTACAGGATAGATTTTGCGGAATACAGACAGAGAATTGATCAGAATAAAGGGAAAAAGCAGGAAAAAGGGATTGAAAGAAAAATTATTGAGCTGCAATAGAGGGCCGGTGGAATTTAGTAAAGAAAACAGATCGTGAGGAATAGGACATGGAAGACTTACATTTGTTATTAAAGCCTACAGGGGCTTATTTATCCGAAAAGACATCGAGTGTAATGTCATACAGACCCCCCTGCGGACTGCTGAGCCCTTATATTTCAACTTACTGGGGTTCTGAGGGACTGACAACGGAATTGTCAAGGCAGGAGTTTGAGCCATCGTTAATCATACCTGACGCCTGTGTGGATATTATTTTTACAATAGACCATGCAAATGGTATAGTGTACAGTGGCTTCTGCGGCATATCCGACCGTCCCAGCTATGCATGGTCTATAAAAAATCAGCCGAATATGTCGCGTTTTGCAATACAGTTTTATTTCTGGGGTGCACAATATTTTATCAGTGACAGTATTGAAAAAAGTTATGATGCGTATGTTAATTTGGAAGTCTGTTTCTCGGGGTGGCATGGCTATTTTGAAAAAATGCTGCTGAATGTGGTGAATTTACAGGAGCGGGTAAAGCTGACGGAACAGTTTTTGAAAGAAAAGCTTCAGCAAAATCATCACAATCCATATGTGATGAATGCACTATCTCATATTCTGCATGCAAGAGGAGCCACCTCGGTAAAGGATACCTGTGATTATACCGTTATTTGTCAAAGGCAGCTGGAACGTGTGTTTAAGGAGTATTTGGGTATGGGCATAAAGAAAATTAATAATTTGGTCCGATATCAAAATCTGTGGAGGGACATTGCTTTTGATAAAATCAGAACCATACAGGATACTGTTGACAAGTATCATTATGCCGATCAGTCACATTTGTTAAATGATTTTAGAAAATACCATACGATGACGCCGAGGGAAGCCCTGAATATTGCCTGGCGGAAAATATAAATGTCGCTTTTTTTCAATACAAGCATAGTAATCCACGGTATAATGGATCGTGTGCAGGTTGAAAAATTATTCTCACATCTTAAAGGTTGTACGCAAATTTAACCTGAATTGGAACAGGTCTAAAGATAAGAGGAGGTTTGGCGATGAAAATAGGAGCGCAGGTATATGTAAAAGGCAGCTTTGAGGCTGCCGAACGGTATTGTGATGCCTTTGGGGCAAAAATCGGTTTGAATATTAAAACACCGGAAAATACTTATGCACATTGTGAGCTGATGGTTAACGACAGGCTGTTTATGGCAGTAAGCGAAGCACCTGATGACTGCGAGCGTACAAAAGGAGAAGCCTGGCAAACAACTGCTTTTAACGTGTATGAAATGGGCAGTGAGGAGCTTGTCCGGCATGCCTTTGAACGATTGAGCGACGGAGGAACAGTGATTCATCCCCTGGGGCCGTGTGATTGGAATCCTTATTGTGCTGATGTTGTGGATAAATTCGGCGTGTTCTGGTGGATTGCAGTTTAAGCGATAAGCATTTCAGTAAATATTGAGAGTGATCTGAGAAAAGAAGACTGGAAGCAGTCTTTTTTTCTGTCTTAATTTTTGCTTCCATTCTGGTTAGAATAGGCATAACCATGCATTAGACAGGAATAGATCAAAATGGTATAATCAGTTTTGTGAGAAACTGTCTAAGGGGTGATTATATGAAAATGGAGAGACTTCTTGCCATAATCATGCTGCTGCTTAACAGAAAGCAGATTAATGCAAAGGAGCTTGCCGAATATTTTGAAGTATCGCAGAGAACCATTTACCGGGATATCGATGCGATTAACCAGGCGGGTATTCCCATTGTATCCTATATGGGTGCCGAAGGCGGCTTCGCTTTTTGGATGACTATGAGATCAATTCCTTAATCACAGCCCTGAGAAATCTGAATAATACGGTTAACAACAGAAAAATCTCCCTCACCCTGGAGAAGCTGGAGACCATGAGGCCATACAGAGATAGTACTCAGGGTTCTGAGAATGTAATCCCGATTAATATCGATTATAGTAACTGGAACAGTAATAATAAGGATAAGGAAAAGCTGAAGGCTCTGAATAAGGCAATCAGTGAGAAGAAGCTGATCTCTTTTGATTATATTAATTCTAAAGGGGAGTATACCCACCGTATAGCGGAGCCCTTGTCCCTGCTGCTGAAGGATTTCTCGTGGTATCTGCAGGGATACTGCCGTATCAGGGAGGATTACAGGTTATTCAAGGTTAAGCGGATGCGCAAGGTAAATATCACGAAAGACGCATTTACCCGGGAGGCACCTCCCTTGGAGACCTTGGATTACTCTGAGGAATGGTATAGGGATAAAGCAGTGCTTGACATTGTTTTGAAGTTCAAGCCGGAGGCAAGGCTGAAGGTAGTGGACTCGTTTAACGAAGAGCAAATACAATTCTTTGAAGACGGTACCACGGAGGTAAGGTTTGCGATGCCGGAGGATATCTGGCTGTTCGAATTGCTTCTCGGCTTTGGGAGTCAGGTTGAGGTAATAGAACCCCTGTGTTTAAGAAAGCGGATAAGGCAAACAGCGGTTGAAATAAATAATATTTATAAAGAGGATGAGTAAGTATCAAGTATGACAGGCAGCTGTCATACTTGATTTATTATACTCAAGGTAATTTCATAATAAGGAGGAGTTACAAAAATGATTGAATTACCTGAGGTATATGTTCTTGCGGAGGATATGAACAGGGAACTGAAGGGCAAGAAAATAAAGCTGGCGGAGGCGGACCACAGCCCTCATGCCTTTGCTTTGTATACCGGCAATCCGGCCGAATATAACGGGAAGCTTGCCGGTAAAACAATTACAGGTGCTGATATTTACAGCGGAAGTGTCCGGTTAAGAGCGGAGGATATGCTTCTGATCCTCACTACTCCCGTCAGATTTCATAAAAAAGGTGAAAAACTGCCGGAGAAGCATCAGCTCTATATCGGATTTGAGGATGATACCTCCATTACCTGCACCGTACAGATGTGGGGAAGTATGTTCTGCTTCAGAGAGGGGGATACGGACGGGGTACCCCGGCAGCATATTATCAATGATATTCCCTCTCCCCTGGAGGAGGGCTTTCATGAAGCATTTTATAAAGCTATGCTTCAAAAGGAGAAGCTCACCTCTCTTTCCGCAAAAGCCTTTCTAACAACGGACCAGCGGATTCCCGGGCTAGGCAACGGTGTGGCCCAGGATATCCTCTTTACTGCGAAGATCCATCCTAAGCGGAAGATGTCTGCCCTGAGCGACACGGAGCTAAAAGCATTGTTTGAGGCGGCAAAAGGTGTTCTTGCGGATATGAGGCAAAGAGGAGGAAGGGATACCGAATATGATTTCTACGGAAACCGGGGCGGTTATAAGACCATCCTGAGCAAGAATACCGTAAATAAGCCCTGCCCCATATGCAATACATTGATTAAAAAAGAGTCATTTTTGGGCGGAAGTATTTATTTCTGCGAAAACTGCCAAAAGTAAGTTAGGGCTGTTTGTATTATTGAAAAGTCAATTATTCGTCAATCCATTTTGATGCCCAGCTCTGAATTTCATTCAGAGCTGTATTCAAAGCGCTCCCCTTCTCGGTGAGTTCATACTCGATTCGGACCGGAATGTCAGGATAGACATTTCTTTTAATAATACCCAAAGCCTCTAACTCTTTAAAGCGCTCTCCCAGCATCCGGTCGCTCATGTTGGGAATATAGGAGGAAATATCGGAAAATCGTTTTGGACCTTCCATCATAACCTTAATAATCAGGCCGTTCCAACGTTTTCCTAATATATCAAAAGCCTTTTCATATTTAGGACATAAAGAATAATCATGCATATTCATCACCTCTAAAATATATTACAATACTTACTTGACAAAAGCAACACATTTATTATAATATACTTACATAAAGTAAGTAATAAATACTTGGTCCATACTCAGTTCAGTTATTATTTCAGTATTGTACAGAGATCAAAAGAGGAAAAGGAGTCATAAAAATGAGCGAATTAATAAACGTAGTCAGAGAAAGAAGATCTGCCAATAAATTTATGGAAGGGCTTGAAATTCCGAGGAAAGATTTTGAGAATATATTCGATGAGCTGACTTCCGCTCCTTCCGCATTTAATCTTCAGCATGCGAATTATTATGTTGTGACAAATCCGGAAGTGAAGCGGGAAATATATGAAGCAGCCTACAAGCAATATAAAGTAAAGACATCCTCAGCTGTTATCATAATCGCCGGGGATAAGCTGGCTTATAAAAATGCAGAGAATATTTATGAAGGTACGAAGCTGCTTGGAATTATAAATGAGGAGGAATTCCAGGGTACGGTGAATATGATTTATGACCTTTATGAAGGCTGGGGAGAAACCTTTCAGCATGATGAGGCGATACGAAATGCATCCTTGTCGGCAATGCTTTTTATGCTGCTGGCAAAGGATAAAGGCTGGGATACCTGCCCAATGATTTATTTCGATCAGAAGAAAGTCCAGGAAATATTGAAGCTTCCGGAGCAGCAGCTTCCGGTAATCATGATAACAATGGGCAAGATGGATCCAAATAGCAGAAAGTTAAGAGGTGCCAGAAAGGCCGCCGGTGAGTTTGTAACCTTTATCTGATCGTTCCTTAAATTAATTCATATGACAAGCAGCTCCGAGCGGATACCCGAAGATAGGCAGAACATTGAAAAATGGGATTGGAAACAATCCTATTTTTTTGTTTAATAAAGCTTTAAAATATCCATTGACATTGACCTAACGTCAACTGGTATAATGCTGGTAAGAAGGTGATGCTTATGGATTTAATCAGAATTAATGATGTTGTGGAAAGCTTTGGGTTATCCAGCAGAACACTCCGGTATTACGAGCAGGTGGGTATTATCTGGAGCTGCCATCCGGATAACAAAGCACAACGCTATTATGATGCTGCGGCAATCGAGCGCCTGAAGCAGATAATAGTTCTGCGTAAATTGCAGATACCCATGAAGGATATTGTCGCTATCTTCAAGGATAACAGTACAATTTCCCTAATTCAGGCCTTTGTGGATAAGCTGGAGGCACTTGACGGTGAGATAACGGCATTATCTGAACTGCGCCGGCTGGTGGATGATTTTCTGCAAAAGATGCTTTCTGCCGGAATAAAGAAGATATCAGCGATCACGATACTTTATGAGGAGACGCAAAAGCGCCTTGCACCTGAGGCGGAAAGTAATCCGATTACCTTTGCAAGACTGTCTGAGGTAAGCCGGGAGGCTTTGCGCTTAAAGGATGTCAGGATCATCAGGCTTCCGTCCATGCGGGTCCTGACCTCACGAAGGAGTAACGGTGCGTCCGCAGCTCTTGATGGGGACAATATGCAGAATTTATTTGCCGGGTATGGATTGCTGCCGGTGCCTGGGCTGCGCAACTGCTTTTATTACAGAAGGCCAAATGACGAATGGATCATGAATTTAAAAGTTCCGGGGAATTTCATAAACACATCATCTTATCTGGAGGATACCTTGGAAGGCGGCTTGTATGCAGTTGCTGGTTCCTTTATGGAGGATATGGATGAAATCTTCCGGCTGCTGAGAGAATGGGTACAAAAAAGTGAGCATTTTGAACCGGATACAGATGAAAACGGTGCATTCAACCGTGATGAAATGATTGAGGAAATACTGCCATGGGATATTGCAAGGAAATTAAACCGGTACCAGCAGGATGTATTTATTCCGGTACGGATGCGAGAGAAGGGAGAGGATTATGTTGAGCGGGACAATGCTTCAGAAGGTCAGTGAGGAAGCCATGTGTTTTATGAGGGGGAACTATGCCCTGGATGAGGTGGGTAACGGCAAGGATGAGCTTAAGTTTCGAAGAGGCGGAAAAACGGTATTAACCATCTATATTCGCGAGGACAGGTATGATTTTCTGGTTATCTTCGGCAAAGCGGAACGGGAACGGTTTGAAGCAGAAAGAAGTACATTTTTGCAGATACTGCAAGATATTTATGATAACAGCAAGACCTATCATGACGGCAAATGGATGTTGATCCCAGTAGCGGATCTGGACACACTCGAGGGGGTTAAGCAACTTATCAGAATAAAGAAAAAGCCAAACCGCAAGACCTTTCCGAAGGATAATGCGATTTATTCAAAATGCGGTCAGCGTTGTGACTTGTGCATTCATTATTCGGGTGGTACAATCAGTGAGGAATTTCGCGAAGAACTGCGGGAGCGGTTAACCCGCGTCTACCGGACGGAGGACTGGAGCATGCGCTGTCCCGGCTGTTATAACAAGCCAGAGGAGGAGCTATGTGACCAGTTAAAATGCGCAGAGAGAAAGGGTGTTGACCGGTGTCTGGACTGCAAAGAATATGGCTGCTCTATCTCACCGGTTGTGAATTCTAAAATTGAACCGAAAAGCATATTGGCGGAGGATGTTACCTGGGCTGTATTGCCGTATGTTCATGACCAATATGGAAATTAATACAAAGGAGATAAGTCAGTGGAGAGAATTAAGAATAGGGGAAAGCCGCGGATGCGGCTTATGCTGACGGAGTATGCGATGCTGTCATAGATACGGTTAGCAATGAGTCTTACCTGATGCTGAAGCAGTATCTGATCGGGCCTACCGGAGTTCATGCGGACTGTGCCGGATATATGGTAACAGGTTTGCAATTAAATGCCGATAATTCCTGGGAGATAGCGGGTGCTTATTACTTACCTGAATAAGAAATGCTTCTAATGGCGGTAAAGCATCATTGCCGGCCTGCAGATGAACAATATTAAACGGTGATTGAGGAGACAGAAGATGAGTGAGAAAGTAAGAAGGATTATTATGACGGTATGCGGTGTATTAATCGCAGGATTTAGCGTGGGGATGTTTAACTTTTCAGCGTTTGGAATGGACCCTTTTCAGGTGCTGGCCCACGGTATCTGGGCGCATATACCGATTGGCTACGGAACCTTTTACTCCATATTGAATCTGCTTATGCTGGTGGTGGTCTTTATCGTCGATAAGCGTAAGATCGGCTTAGGTACGGTGATTAATATATTCTTATTAGGGTATGTGGTACAGTTTTCCTCCTGGTTGTTTGATACCAATCTGCCGAATCCGGCCATATGGCTGAAGATCCTGTTCCTGGTGAGCGGAATAATTATTATGTGTTTTGGCTCTTCGTTATATTTTACCGGAGATTTAGGGGTTTCAACCTATGATGCGGTGGCACTTATCTTATCCGAGAAGAAGGTTGCCCGCTTTCAATATTGCAGAATAGGTTCCGACTTTATTTGCACCATAATAGGTTACTTTCTGGGGGCTACCGTAGGGATTGGAACGGTGGTCACCGCGTTTTTCATGGGGCCGATTATCGCATTCTTCAACCGGAGGGTTTCTATCCCCTTGCGTTACGGAAAGATAGTATCTAACCAAAGCAGGGAGGATATAACAAAGTTACAATAATTTTCATTAACTTTACAATTTGTTACGTATATTTTACCATTTACTGGTATTCGATTTTACATTACACCCCTTATAATAATTAATAGTAATGCAAAGGTAAAAAATAAGATTATATAAGGAGATGTATTATGAAAAAGTTAATGTCTGCAGTTTTAGTATTAGCATTAGCAGTTACCAGCTTTGTTTCTGGTCCGACTCCTGCATCGGCAGCTTCAGTTACAGGAACAGTGGTTTTCTCCGGTTCGACTTCAGTTAACCCGCTTATCCAGGCTCTTGCGGAGGCTTTTACCGAGAAGAATCCTGGCATCAAGATTATTGAGCAGAATGTTACCGGTTCAGGCGCAGGTATTACTGACGCCACAGATGCCAAGAGTGCAGTTGATTTTGGTATGTCAAGCAGAGATTTAACTGCAGCTGAGTCACAGGTATTAAACAAAATTCAGATCTGTCTGGATGGGCTTGCAATTGTTGTTTACAAGGATAACCCGCTTAATGAGATCTCCCCGGAACTGCTCTATAAAATCTACACCAGAGATACCTCTGCTCTTAACTGGAATCAGATCGGTGATTCTTATACACGAAGCGTTAAGATTGCTCCCTTCGGACGTGAAGCAGGCTCCGGTACCAGAAGCTGTTTCGAGGACTTCTTTAAGGTAGACTTTGGCAAAGCACTTCCCGGCGGTTATGATGTAAAGCTGGACGGCTCTCTTGCCAGCACAGGTGTTATGCAGACTTCCGTTCAGAATAACGCAGGAGCAATCGGCTATATGTCTCTTGGCGATATGGATGAGACCAAGGTAAAGGCACTTAAGGTTGAAGGCGTTGAACCCTCCAAGTATACGGTTGCAGATGGTACCTATTTAATTAAGAGACCTTTCTTGCTGGTTTCTAACAAGAATAAGAAGACCACTCCTGCAGCTCAGGCTTTCTTAGACTTCATTGCAAGTGCTGATGGTCAGAAAATTATTGATAAGATGGGCTTCGTTAAGAACAATCTTGTCAGAACAAAGGCAACCGACATTACATTAAGAAGCAATGCTATCAGCATTAAGCCTGCATACAGCTATTCCTTAGCTCCGGTGGTTGCTCCTGCTGATACCACTAATCCGAAATTAACCTTTACCTCTTCTAACCCTCAGGTAGCTACGGTATCTTCTACCGGCAAGGTGACAGGTGTTGACGCAGGAACTGCAGTCATTACTGCAGCGGCAACCGATGGTTCCAATGTAACTGCAACCTGTAAGGTAACAGTTGCCAATCCGGTAGACGGCGTAAAATTAGATAAAACCAGTGCAAAGGTTGCCGTTGGCAAGACGGTTACCTTAAAAGCTACCGTTAGTCCCGCGGATGCGATTAACAAGGATGTAACCTGGAAGTCTTCCGATACAGCCATCGCAACTGTTTCTGCTGCAGGCGTTGTAACCGGTAAGAAAGCAGGCAGCGCAACGATTACCGTTACCACGAAGGACGGAAGTAAAAAGGCAACCGGCAAGATAACAGTAACGAAGTAATAATTTATGCAAATATTATTATAGAGTTTGGACTTGGCACTGCCTTTGGCAGTGCCAAAATCCGATTTATGACATTTCATTGATCTGCCAATCCTAATACTTAAGGAGAAGATATGAAAAATCAGAAAGTGTCTTTGGCTAACAGCATTTTCAAGGCTGTTGTTTTTTCCTTCGCTGTTATTACTTTGTTATCCGTTATTTTAATTGCAATATATATGGGAGTCAACGGTGGGCCGAGTATTGTAAAGGTAGGGCTCAAAGAGTTCCTCTTTGGTCCGGTGTGGAATTCTGCCAACCAGCCGCCGCAATATGGAATATTAGTATTTATTTTATCCTCCTTTTATGCCACCTTCTTCACGATCCTGATTGCGGTTCCTGTCTCAATTCTGGTGGCTTTGGCCATCGGGCAGCTGATGCCAAAGAGTATCGGCTCGGTATTTAGAATGATTATCAGCCTGTTAGCCGGAATTCCTTCTGTTATTTATGGCTTTCTGGGCCTCATTTTTATCGTTCCCTATGTGCAGAAGATATTTGATCTTTCCTCCGGACTTAATATGGTCTCTGCGATTATCGTCTTAATTATTATGACATTGCCCACAATCATCAGTGTAAGCGAATCGAGTATTAACGCCGTGGACAAAAGCTATATGGAAGCTGCCTTTGCCTTAGGTGTGCGAAAGGAATATGCGCTGTTTACCATTATTCTGCCTGCTGCCAAGTCGGGAATTATGGCTGCGGTTCTGCTGGGAGTCGGAAGGGCCATCGGTGAAACCATGGCGGTCATTATGGTGGCAGGGAACATACCTCAGATGCCTTCCATGCTGATACCGGTCCGTTTCTTAACTACAGCCATTGTTACGGAGATGTCCTATGCAACGGAAGAAACCAGAGGCGTGCTGATCGGAATTGGTTTGGTGCTTTTCGTATTCATTTTTATCATCAATTCTGTTTTTCATTTCTTAAATAAAAAGGCGGGCAAGCGAAATGGATAAGAATATATATCAGAAACAAATCAGACCGGGCGTTATCGCCGTGCGGACCTTGATTTACACGGTTACGGCTGCCGTGATCGTATTGGTTATCGCTATTATTGCATATCTGATCGTAAAAGGGCTTCCCTATATCAACTGGGAATTTCTGTCCAAGGCGCCTTCCCGTTTGAATGAAACCTACGGGATTGCACCGATGATTATTAACACCTTATATATTGTTTTAATTACCTTGGTTATATCCATACCCCTCGGTATCGGAACAGCAATTTATCTCGCTGAATATTCAAAGCCGGGTAAAATAATAGCTGCTTTCCGGTTTGCCATTGAAATCCTTGCGGGAATACCGTCCATCGTCTATGGCTTGTTTGGCCTGGCCTTCTTTGTAAATGCCTTGAGAATCGGAAGCGGCAGCGGCTCCATGCTGTCAGGTGCCCTTACCTGTGCATTGATTGTCCTGCCTACCATGATCAGAACTACGGAGGAAGCATTGCTGCAGGTTAATCCCACCTATCGCGAAGCCGCATACTCCCTGGGCGCCTCCAAGCTTCATATTATCCGTACCATATTGCTGCCCTGTGCCCTTCCGGGAATTGTTGTTGCAATCATTTTAAGCATCGGACGAATTGTAAGTGAATCTGCTGCACTTCTTTATACGGCGGGCGTGGATTATGCCATGCCCACAAATTATGTGAAGCATATTACCCAGCCTGGAGCAGGGTTAACGGTACAGCTTTATCTGTATGCCACCGAAGGCGGCGCTCCCGATTGGGTTCCTTATGCAATGGCTGCAATTCTGATGATGCTGGTATTTGCTATCAATCTTGCAGCGAATATCATCGCAGGTCTATTCAAAAAGAAAGTGAGCTTATAAGAATGGGAATTATTACGACCAGGAACCTGAATCTGTATTATGGAAATAAGCAGGCCATAAACAATGTAAGCATGGAGATTGAGAAGAATGAGATAACAGCGCTGATCGGCCCCTCCGGCTGCGGTAAGTCAACTTTTCTCAGGGTATTGAACCGGATGAACGATATCATCTCCGGCTGTAAAATCACAGGAGAAGTAATTTATGACGATATCAACATTTATGACGGTAAAATCGATCCGATGCTGATCCGTAAAAAAATCGGAATGGTATTTCAGAAGCCGAACCCGTTCACCTTAAGCATCTATGACAACATCGCTTATGCACCCAGGTACCATGGGAAGAAGAAAGCCGAGCTGGAGGAGATCGTGGAAAGCAGCCTGAAGGCAGCCGCTCTCTGGGATGAGGTGAAGGACCGTCTTAAAAAGAGTGCTCTGTCACTGTCCGGCGGACAGCAGCAGCGCCTGTGCATCGCCAGAACAATTGCACTTAATCCGGAGGTAATTCTTCTGGATGAAGCAACCAGCGCACTGGATCCTATCTCTACCTATAAGATTGAGGATTTACTGGCAATCCTTAAGAAAACCTATACGGTTATCATCGTTACCCATAATATGCAGCAGGCATCGCGTATCGCAGATAAAACAGCCTTTTTCCTGCTTGGGGATTTAATTGAATATGATTCGACAGAGAAGATATTTACAAATCCCGCCAATGAAAAGACCTTGGAGTATGTCAGCGGACATTTCGGATAATTAATGAAAAATCTTGGCATTCCTTTTCAATGTGAGACATAACATATATTGGACGAAGAATATAGATACACATTCGATGGACAATGAATATTCGTAATTTGGAAAGGAGTAATTAGGGTGGAATTCTTATCAAGATATGTTGTCATTGTTGTACTGGCAATCTGCCTGTGCCTGGGTTACATAATCAAGCATAGCATCACGGTCATACCGAATAAATATATACCGCTCATCCTGGGTATTATCGGTATTATTCTAAATGTTTGGATCAGCGGATGGACATTTTCACCGGAGATACTATTAGGCGGAATGGCAAGCGGCCTGGCAAGCACAGGAGCCTTTGAATTAATTAGAAATATTACCGGAAGCGAAGGGGCTGCCCAGCAAGGTACCGCGCCGGCAGAGACACCTACCACACAATAAAAATAAGGATTGTTGCACTTCCAGTTCCACAAATACAAGCAGGCGCTAGGATCTCCCTTCACTCACAGACGGGAAGATACACTGCTGATATGATATATCGTAATCGTACCGCTTTGTTCGCTTATGATGTACAATATCATCAGCATGTCTTCCGGACAGTGCAGGGAGGTCATAGTCCTGCTTGTTGTATTTTCATTCGCTTTGCAGCATTTTTTTATTCTACAGCTTCTCCCATTCCTCCCGTGTCATGGAATAACAGGAAAGATCATGGATGGATCCATCAAAAATCCTGGAGCAGTGGCGCAGGGTACCCTCATATTGAAAGCCCAACTTTTCAATCACACGTCTGGAGCGTTGATTATGAATATAATGGTGAACAGTCAGCAGAGTGATGTCCGTGGTTTCAAAGGCATAGCCGATGGCAGCTCTGGCAGCTTCGGTCATAATACCTCTGCCCCAGTAATCCTCCGACAGCACATAGCCGATCATTCTTACGTCGGTTGCGGTACGCAGCTGGTCCTTGTGGATGCCGACAGAACCGATTACCTTTTTATTTTCCTTTAGAACAACCGCCCAGACCTCGTCACTTTCGATAAAGGAGGTCAGAATTTTTCTTGAATCCTCGCGGCTCGCATGAGGAGGCCACCCGGCATTGGGGCCTACCTTGGAATTCTTGGCATATTCGTAGAAATCCTCCAGATCCGTTACTTTAAAGGGGCGCAATAGGATGCGGTTTGTCTCCAGGGTTTTCATCGGCAACTCTCCTCTCTGCCGGTTTTGGCAGCTTACTTTTAAATTAAAAAGAGTATACTCGTTAGAATTGGAAAATGCAAGTCTTTTCCGGGCAGAATAGATGTTCGGTGACGGCTTGCGATTTTGTTTATTCTTAGGTATAATTACTATAAAACCACAGGATGGCTATGGTGAGGCAGTCGGAAGGAATAGATATGATTTGCGCGGAGGAGGTAAGAGAATGAAATTCATACATATAGCGGATGTCCATCTTGGGGCGGTCCCTGATTCAAATATGCCCTGGGGGGAAGAACGGGAGAAGGAAATATGGGACAGCTTTCAGGATATTGTACGGATCTGCAATGAGGAAAAGGCAGACCTTCTGCTGATTGCAGGGGATTTATTTCACAAGCAGCCGCTGGTGAGAGAACTGAAGGAGGCCAACTATATCCTTAGCAAGCTTGTGACAGCCAAGGCGGTCATCATGGCAGGCAATCATGATTATATCGGAGCAAGATCCAATTATTCGGGCTTTGAATGGGATGAGAAGGTGCATTTCTTCTTAAGGGATTCTCTGGAGGTTAAGGAATATGAGGAGCTTGGAGCAGAGATCTACGGACTGAGCTTTCTCACGAAGGATATCACGGAGCCTTTGTATGATCTGGCAAAGCCTGAGAAGAATGATAAGCTGCATATTCTGCTGGCGCATGGGGGGGATGAGAGAAATATCCCTATCAACCGTAAGAGGCTGATGGATCTGGGCTTTGATTATACGGCGCTGGGCCACATTCACAAGCCGGAATTCATCAGTGATAACATTGCTTACTGCGGTTCTCTTGAGCCGTTAGATAAAAATGAAACCGGAGAACGAGGGTATATCCTTGGAGAGATTACCCGCAATTCGGAGGGGAAGGTAACGGCTGCGGCCCGTTTTGTAGCCCATTCCGTAAGGCAGTACATGAGGTGCGGTCTCAGCGTGAAGCCGGAGACTACCAATGGCGCGCTGTTAGATATGGCAAGAGATAGAATCAGGGAGCTTGGGGAAAAGCATATCTATACCTTTCAGATACAGGGGCTTCGGGATGAGACAATTCATTTTGATAAGGAGGCCGTGAAGGGGCTGGGCTGTGTGCTGGAGGTGGAGGACCAGTCCGTACCGGATTATGATTTTGATGTCCTTTACCGGGAGAATGCAGACAATGTAATCGGTATGTTCATCCAGAAGATCAGAGAGAATGCGAAGCAGGACGAGGTTGCAAGGAAAGCGCTTTATTACGGAATAGAAGCTTTGCTCTCGGCCAGAGACAGGTAGAAGGGTGGTGCGGAAATGCTTTTTCATAAATTGAGGATGAATTATTTCGGACGGTTTCATAATAAGGAAATTGACCTGCAGCCCGGTATCAATCTGATCTACGGAGAGAATGAGGCGGGGAAATCCACGCTGCATACCTTTATCAAGGGCATGCTGTTTGGCATAGAGCGGCTGCGGGGCAGAGGCGCCGCGTCCAAGGAGGATCTTTACACCAGGTATCTGCCCTGGGATTACCCGGGAGCCTTCGGCGGCAGCATGGAGCTGATGATCGGTGATAAGCAGTACCGTCTGACGCGAAGCTTCCATGCCAATGATAAGAGCTTTACGGTAGTTGATCTGTCCACCGGGCGGGAGGTGAAGCTAAAGGAAGCGGTGATTGGAGAATTGCTTCCCGGTATGACAGAGACGGCTTTCCGCAATACGGTCAGTATTGAACAGCTGAAGGCACATACAGATGCCGAGCTTGCGGCCCAGGTACGTAACTATATCGCTAATCTGTCTGTTGCCAAGAGTCAGGAGGTCAATGTGGCGAAAGCGGTCAGTTTTCTTACAGAGCTGAAGAAGCAGCTTGATCCGGCTCAGAAGCTGGTAACACTGAAATCGCTGAAGGAAAGCATCGAGGATGCCCTTGCCAATGAAGAAAAGATGGATCAGCTCAGCCTTCAGCTGAAAGAAATGCTGGAACAGGAACAGGGCTTGAAACTTCAGAAGGAGCAGCTGAATGCAGCACAGGATGAGGAAGTATTATATCGCATGGGACAGCTCCCGGCGATACTGGAGAAATACCGTTTGTATCAGGAGTATACCAGACAGGTAAACCTGATGGAAGCGCAAAGTGAAGAGCTGAAGGTGAAATTAGATAACCTGGCGAAGTCTTCCGGTGATATTCGGAGCTTAAAGGAAGATAAGCCGGCAGCAGAAGAATTGCAGAGGAAGCTGGAGGAGTTGGACAAGCAGGCACCGGAGCTTGAGCGGGCAGGGAAAGGGCTGAAGGTTACGGGAGGGAAAGCCATTGCCATAAGCGTTCTCCCGGCAGTCGTACTTGCAGGTATTCTTACAGCGGTTACGGGAGGGAAGGTCTATGGCATACTTTTGTCCCTGATGCTTGTCCTGCTTGGTATTGCGGGGTACTTCCTATTACATAGTAAGACAAAGAAAGAACAGCTTGATCATGCGGCAAGAGAAAAGACATTTCATGAGAAGAAAGCTGCATTGCAGAAGGATCTGGATACGATATTGCGAAGGCATCAGGTGTCTGATATGAAAGCACTTGGTGAGAAGCAGGAGGCACTTCTTAAGAATTCCTATGAACTGGAGCATGGGAAGGGGCAGCAGAAGGAGCTGGAGCAGCGCAGAAGTGAAATCCTTGATAACAGAGATTCTGTTTATGATACGATTATGAAGTATGTTCAATATTTTCTGCCTGCGGAGGAATTAACCGCACAGACAATGCAACGGCTTCAGGATAATATTCGTCTAAGCAGACAGGAGACTGCAGACAGGCTGGAGCTGCTGGAGCAGCAATTGAATGCATGCGACCGCAAGATCGACAGATTACGGTGGGAGATATCCACACTGGAAGGAAATGAAGACAGGCTGATGAAGGCACAGCAGCGTTATCGGGAGCTGGAGCAAAAGCTGAGTGAGAATACCGTGGAGCTGGAGGCCGTCAAGCTGGCACTTTCCTCTATTCAGGAGCTCTCCGCAGAGATTCATGACAGCTTTGGACAGGAGCTTAATCATGCTGTTTCCCAGGTCATCTCCGGGGTTACGGATCAGAAGTATCAGGATCTTAAGATTGATGAGAAGCTGGAGGTCAAGGTAGGGTTAAACGGAGCGTATGTACAGCTGGAGCGCCTTAGTGCCGGTACCATCGACCAGGTATATTTTGCCCTGCGTATGGCGGTAGCCGATCTGCTGCTGGGTAAGGATGAGGTTCCGTTATTGCTGGATGACAGCTTTGCTCTTTACGATGACCAGAGGGTGAAGGCAGCCTTAACCGAGATCGCGGGGAGAAAGCAGACGCTGCTGTTTACCTGCCATAAGCGGGAACAGGAGCTGCTGGAAGAGCTGGGATTGCCTTATCATATCGTGAATTTATAGATGGAACAAATAATGATGAACTTGCTAACATAAAGTATACGATAGGAATTATGAAATGCCGAAGAAAAATCAAGTAACACCTCAAAGAAAACAAAACAGTAAGCAGAAAAACAGCACCGGTAAACAAAGGGGCTCAAAGGAACGAAATACTGTAAAAAGCCGAGGTCATAGGGTCAGGCTTGCCCTTCAGGTATTTACGCTGCTTTTTTTGATTACAGTGGCCGGGGGTATCTTTTATTTTTACCATGCCTACGGCAGACTTATTTTGCAGCTGCAGGCAGATGCGAAGCAGAAGGTGGCGGCTTCTACGGAGGATACCTTTAAAGCGTCCCAGACCAGCGTGGTATACGATTCAGAGGGAAATATCATCTCAACGCTCAAGGCGGAGAAGGATGTCTATTATTTAGAATATGAAGACATTCCATCCATCGTCGTCTCTTCCATGGTGGTAAGTGAAGACCGTAACTTCATGGAGCATAACGGCGTGGATTACCTGGCGAATGTCCGTGCGGCGATTGCCTTGATCAGACACAAGGGTGAGATCACCCAGGGAGCCAGCACTATTACCCAGCAGCTTGCCAGAGGTGTATTCTTAACTCAGGCGGTCACCTATGAGCGTAAGATCGAAGAAATATTTGCTGCCCAGGAGCTGGAGAAGAAGTACGGTAAGACAGACATTCTGGAGTTTTACTTGAATGATATCTACTTTGCCAACGGCCACTATGGAATTCAGTCGGCTGCGCAGGCATATTTTGGCGAGGGCGTCTCCGGTTTGAGTATGTCGCAGCTGGTGTTTCTGTGTGCTATTCCAAATAACCCGACCCTTTATAATCCCTTGAACAATATGGAGAATACCCTGAAGCGCCGGGACCGTATCTTAAAGCAATTATATGAGGCGCAGGTTATCTCACAGCCGGAATATGACGATGCATTAAAAGAGAAGATTAAATTATATAAGAAAAAATCTGAGAAGCAGAACTATGTGGAGACTTATACCTATAACTCGGCAATCAGGGCTTTCATGAAGGAAGGCGGCTTTACCTTCCGGAATCAATTTGTAAGTGAGGAAGATAAAGAGGCTTATGACAAGGAGTATGAAGAGCTGTACAATCAATATCAGAAGCAGCTTTATGTGGGAGGCTATCGAATCTATACCTCAATTAATTTAGAGCAGCAGAAGCTGCTGCAGGATTCTGTGGATGAAGCCTTGTCCGGCTTCAAGGAGGTAAATGATGAGGGTGTCTATAAGATGCAGGGAGCGGCTGTCTGTATTGACAATGACAGCGGAAGAGTGGTCGCGATCGTCGGCGGAAGAGATCAGGAGCTGGAGGGGTATACGCTGAACAGAGCATATCAAAGCTACCGCCAGCCAGGCAGTTCCGTCAAGCCTTTGATTGTATATACTCCGGCCTTTGAACGTGGTTATTATCCGGATAGTATGGTAGAGGATACCAAGTTCGAGGGAGGACCGAAGAATTCCGACAGTACCTATCTTGGTAAGATAAAGCTGCAGCAGGCCGTGGAGCTGTCTAAGAACACCGTTGCCTGGCAGCTCTTTGAGGAGTTAACTCCGGAAGTCGGTTTGTCCTATCTTCTGGATATGAATTTTAACCGTATCAGTACGCAGGATTATGTACCTGCAGCGGCACTGGGCGGTCTGACCACCGGAGTCAGCCCGGTAGAGATGGCGGCAGCTTATTCGGCTCTGGAGAATGACGGATATTACCGTGTCCCCACCTGTATCGTAAAGATTATGGACTCTGAGGGCAATGAGATTATATCGGATGCCATGGAGACGAAGCAGATCTATCAGTCAAATGCTGCAAGGATGATGACCGAGACGCTGACCGGGGTAATCAAGCGGGGAACCGCCAAGGGGTTAGGGCTGACCAATACTGTCAGTGCGGGCAAGACCGGAACCACCGATGATAAGAAGGACGGCTGGTTTGTGGGGTATACACCATATTATACCACCAGCGTCTGGGTAGGCTATGATTTGCCTAAGTCCGTGAAGGATCTTACCGGAGCAAGCTATCCAGGAACCATATGGCATAATTATATGGATGCAATCCATACCGGAGCTATGACAAAGGGCTTTGAGCTATATGACTGGAGAGCAGCTTTGCAGGAGATAGAAGCTGCGAAAGCGCAGGAAGAGGCTGAGGCACAGGAGGAAACCGAGACATTGGAGGATACTCTGGAGGAAGAACCGGCGGATGGCGAGCCGATGGACGGAGAGCCGGTGGAGGAAGAGCCGACAGACGAAGAGATAGCGGATGAGATACCTGTCGAAGAGGATACTACAGGAGCAGATGAAACAAACACAGATATGGATCATGAAGCAGACGGTACTATAGATGACGAGGACAACACAGAGGATGATACCTCGGAGGAGCTTGATGATAGCGAAAGCCCGGAGGACGGCATCACAGAAGATGATGTAAGCGAAGATGCTTCCGAGAGTGCAGGCACTCCCGGAAATGAAGATATTCCCGGGAATGAGGAGAATTCTGTGAACGTCAACTAATATTTAACAATTCCTCTTGACAAATAAGGAGTTTTCTTCTATGATCTATTTAAATAGTTGTTTAAATAGATGCTTAAATAGGATGTGATCTTACTGGGATTTTCTGAAACATTCAGCGCGATGTCCGATCCGACCAGAAGGAAGATATTAACCTTGTTACGGCAAGGCCGGTTATCTGCCGGTGAGATCGGAAAGAATTTTGATATGAGTAATGCCGCGGTATCCTATCATCTTGCGCAGCTTAAGAAAGCAGAATTAATACGCGAATCGAAATATAAAAATTTCATTTACTATGAGCTTAACACTTCGATCTTTGAAGAACTAATGCTATGGTTAAAGCAGTTTGAGGGGGAAAACCGTCATGAAGAATAAATATATCATTCTTTATGTATTAATGTTTTTACCAATGGTTATAACATTGCTGGTGCTGCCGGCTTTTCCGGATGTAATCCCGGCGCATTGAACGTGTTATTTAAGCAGTTTTTTCGTCCGAAATACTGGCGAAAGTAATATTAAAATGATAGCAGGAATCATACATGATATAGCCATAATTGCCCTGCTTGTTAAGCTTGGCATTCCAGTTTCAGGAATAAACGCAACGTAGCTTGCAGAAATGTTGTAAAAGAAATGAAATAAAACAGAAGCTAAAATGTTCCCATTATTTTTATGATATAACCATGTCATTATTATTGATATAGCTATTGTACTTACGACAAACAGTAAAAATCCAATCCCTTCTCCATAATCCCCCGCGTGCCAAAGCCCCCAAAGGCCACCTAAAAGTACACTGGACAAAAGGCTGCTATGTCTTTTCAATAACAGTGGCAGTAGATAGCCTCGCCATCCGATTTCCTCTCCAATACAACCAATTGCAATCATCAGTGTAAATCCGGGTGTAATTGATATAGCATTGCTGTGATAATTAAAACTTTGTCCCTGTATGATGTTATCAAGCGTATTGGCAATTAATACAATCCCAACAGGCAAAAACATTGTGCAAATAATCATCCATTTTATTTGGAAGCCTGCGGGAAAAAGCCCTCTGATAAAACTTTTGATTCCATCCGTCTTTTCTAATGCTGCAATCATTAGAAATGCTATAATCGCTGGGGACATCAAATAGAGTGGGAATGAGAGGCTTGGGAACATAAGTGCAGGGATAAAAAACAGGATGCCTGTTAAAAGATAAGTAGCCGTATAGAAAAATAAACCTTTGTGTTTTCTGACAATATTCATTGAGCTTTTCCTCCACGTTTTTCACGTTCAAAGCCTAAGCATTCGTAAACTTTTGATGTACTAATACTTATTGCTGCCAAGGTTCTTCGAATCCGTCCTGTTCTTCTCCATCAAAGCTGTATAGCTTTTTTAAATAACCCCAAAACACTTCCAATTCGTTTGACGAGAACGACTTGAATATTTCCAAGAAGAATTCCATACCACGATTAAAGCATTCTATAAAAACAACGCTACCACTTTCAGTAATTTCAACATTATAAGCCCGCTTATCTCTCTCTGATAATGAAATAATCACATAACCTTTTTTCTCCATAGCACTAATTAATTGCTTTGTGTTTTGCTTTGTCGTTCCTAATTTTTTTGCAATTCCATTCAAAGAGGCCTGGCCTTTTGGCAAATGAACAATCGCAATCATTGCCATTAGCTGCCTTGAAGTTAATTTCTCGATATACTTATCACTCATTATTTGCAGTTTATTGGAAACTGCAAATAATGTTGCAAAGGTCTGCTGCCATAAAAACATTTCTCTGGTGTACTCCATTTGCTGTTCTCTCCCTTATCATATTGACAATACATTGTCTAATAATAGAATAGCAAATAAACTTTAGCTTGTCAATATATTGTCTAAATTAGCAGCCTATAAAATCGAAAGAACGAAAACCACCTTTTCGTGGAATCCGTTCTTTGCATACATTTACCATCTATTGCTGTCCGTCTTATTTTGTTGTAGTAGTACTTTGCTTCCTTATGGACACTGCCCATTATGATGCAGAATGGAATGTGAACCGCTGGGGCAGTAAATATGAACAGCTGATTCTTCCGGTATTTACGATACTCTTTGGATATTCCATGCTTTTAATTGTAAAGCGTGCGGGGAAGATAGCGGATACAAAGGCGAATGAAAATGCGCTTATTGTGATTACTTCAAGCTCTGTTCTTGTATTTAATGTGTTGTGTTATGTTTTATTATATAAGGCATATTTTACCGCTGTCGGAGAGAAGGAACCGATAAAGCTTGATTTAAACCAATTGATTTTTATGGCGCTGGGAATAAGCTTATGTTTGATGGGCAATATTATGCCAAAGTGTAAAAGGAATTCGCTGGCCGGTCTCAGAACAAAATGGAGTATGGCAAATGATACAACCTGGTTTCACAGTCAACGATACGGCGGAATTGCGTTAATGATAAGCGGTATTGTCATAGTAGTTGCAAACCTGTTCACAACAGGGATGGGCAGTATCGTGGCCTCGTTGGCGGTGTTAGTGATTGACATGATCGTAAGTACCATAATATCATATCAGGTTTATAAGAAATATTCTGATGACAGCCCTGATAAAAAAACGATCTTTTAATTCATCGCTTTAATTAGACAGGGCAGGTTCCGGAAGCGGAACCTGCCCTGTATGAATTTTATTGCTGTCTTAACTATTTATCTAACGGTAATGACTGCTGAGATTCTACTCTGTAATTACCCTGCTTATATTCCTTTAGAACCTTCTGAATTCTCTCAACGGGATTCAATAATGCGCTGATGCTGTTATCGTGATTTAACGTATCGATCAGAAGCGCTACATATTTACTCATATCAACATTGATGTACCAGGGCTTTGATAACAAATCAGGGGTCTGATAGATCAGGTTTGTGGTAAGTACCCGGTAGATTAAGCCGTTCTCATATGCCTCGTCCAGCTTTGCAAAGCCGCCGGTGAATAAACCAAAGGTGGATGCTACAAAGATACGGCCTGCATTTCTCTTCTTCAATTCGGCGGCAACATCCAGGACACTTTCACCGGAGGAAATCATATCATCTACAATCAGGACATCCTTACCGGCGATGTCGGTTCCCAGAAATTCATGGGCAACGATTGGATTGCGGCCATTTACAATTCTGGTATAATCCCGTCTCTTATAGAACATACCCATATCCAGGCCCAGAACGTTTGCAAAATAAATTGCTCTTGACATACCGCCTTCATCCGGGCTGATTACCATCATATGCTCATTATCCAGACGAATATCGGGTACATTTTGAAGCATGGCCTTGATAAATTGATAGTTTGGAGCAACTGTCTCCAGACTGTTAAGAGGGATGGCATTTTGAACTCTGGGGTCGTGTGCATCAAAGGTGATGATACTCTCCACACCCATCTGGGTCAGCTCCTGCAGCGCCAATGCGCAGTCCAGGGACTCTCTGGAGCTTCTTCTATGCTGTCTGCCTTCATATAGATAGGGCATAATTACTGTAATTCTTCTGGCTTTTCCACCAACTGCTGCGATAATTCTCTTAAGATCCTGATAATGATCATCGGGTGACATGTGATTCTTATAACCGCATACGGAGTAGGTCAAACTATAGTTCGTAACATCAACAAGCAGATATAAATCGTCGCCTCTTACGGATTCCTTGATCAGTCCTTTTGCCTCGCCGGTACCAAATCTCGGGCAGATCGCTTTAATGAGATAGGAATCTCTCTGATACCCGGAAAATGCGATGGTACTCTTGTGCTCGCTTTCCCTTTCGTTACGCCACTCTACCAGGTAGTCATTTACACTCTTTCCTAAAGCCTTGCTGCTTTCCAGCGCAATAATTCCCAAGGGTCCTACAGGAATTGTTTCTACGATCTTCTGCTTTGACATTAGATTTTTCCCTCCATAGAATATAAGAATTGGTTCAAAAGCCATTAAAGTTATAACATATATTAAATTCGTAAGTCAAGAAGGTTTGTCGAAATAATTACGAATTCGTAGGATTGACTGCCTTATGCAGACGAATGTCTTCGCCAATAATACGCTGTACGCTGAAGCTGCTTACTATTCTTGAAAATATACGTTCCCCATATGTGCTGTTTATATTCGGCAGGGACAGGTTGGTGGAGATTACGGTAGACTTTTGATGCAGCAATCTCTCATTAATAATCAGGTATAACTGGGAATTGGTAAAAGAGTTATTAAGCTCCGTACCCAGATCGTCTATGATCAGCAAATCGCAGTCAAGGATATAATCGAATTGATTGGAGGCAGTATAAGCGCTGTCCTCATCCTTACTGAACTTATGCTTCTCCAGTATGTCAAATAATCGGAAGGCAGTCAGATAAATCACGGTATTTCCGCGGTCAAGAAGCTCCTTGGCGATACAGTTGGCAAGAAAGGTCTTGCCGACTCCGGTGTTGCCAAGTAACAGCAGATTATCGTGATTCTTGTGAAAATGCTTAATATAATTCTTGCAGATGGCAACCACCTTCTGCATATTGGAAAGCGGAGATAAGCCGGTGGCTTCATCCACATAATCATCGGAGTAATATCCAAAGGAAAACCTGCTGAAATTCTCCTTGGCGAGGACGGCTTTAATATTGGAGTCGGAATACATAAGATCAGCAATTGCCTGTTTGAAGCAATTGCATTTCTCATTACCGATATAACCGGTGTCATTACATTTGGTACACTGATAATGCATCTTAAGATGATCGGCGGGGAAACCGGCCTCCCCCAGAAGTGCAAGCTGCCTGTTCTCCAGATCGGAGAGCCGTGCTTTCAGCTCCTGTAAGCCGCTGTCATCTCCCCGCAGGGCCAAACGGCCGCTCATGGCGGAGAGGGAAATCATCTCCTCCTCCAGTTCCTTCAGCTGCGGGATCCTATCATAAGCTTCTTCGATACGACGGTCCAGCTGGTGCTTGTTCTGAAACCTCCGGCTATCATATTCCCGTAAAATCTGATTATACTGATCATTTTTTAACGCCATGACATTCCTCTCCTTTATTGAAGGCCCTTATTTAAGAGCTTACGCTCCAGCTCGGCATAATCCTGCGCTGTGTAGGTCCGCTGCGGAAATTGATTAAACTTGTTTGGTGCAGCCTGGGGCTTAGGTGTTGATTTATTCATATCCAGGTTCTTGCCTGCAATATTATTGCTTGACTTACTGAATTCCTCATCCAGTCTTGCAATATCGGCCATACCTTTCACGTTCTTCTTAAACCAGGTCTCCAGAATCTTATCCGTATATTTAAAATCCGGCTTTTGTGTCCGAAGGATTGTTCTGTTGCAGGCCTCGGTGATAATCTCATCGGTGAAGCCAAACACTTCAACCCATTTGGTTATGTACTGGCGCTCAATTTGTCCAGGGGCACGATTTAAACCAAAGGCTTTATTCACAGCATTAAAATGCTCATTGTAGGTGGCTGTGGCTTCCTTCGCCTTCTGTTCGGTATCGATGCCTTCCTCTGCCCAGGTCAGGGCAACCGCTTCAATGTAGGAGGCGTTCTTCTTGCCTTTGGAGACACAGTACTCATACAAGTACATGATCAGCTCACCGGAGAAGCGCAGCTCCTCATACAGGTAGAGAATCAGCTGAAGGTCCATGGGCTTTAACGGACGGTCCAGATAAATCTCCACGATATGCATGGCCCACTGTATCTCGTCGTTGTTGGTGAACTGGGCAATCTTCTCAGGAGAGTAGCTCTGCCTTACGGCAGGCTTCGCCTCGGTATGTATGCTGACAGCGGCCTCATCCAGCTCAGAATCCGGATCAGGAAGCGCTGCGGCGGTTTCCTTCTGAACATTGTTTAACTCCGTAAGGCTGATGGCGGTGATTTCTTTCTGTGGATTTCTTGTCAGTGTTAATAAATTAAGTTTTTCCCAATAGGCAAGAGCCCGTATAATATCCTTCTCCGTGTTCTCCAGGCGGTCGGCAATGGAGGAGATGGTTACTTCCGGACAATTGCCCGCAAAGAGGCGCAGCAGATATAGATACACCTTAACATAAGCGCCGTTTGCAGACGGCATATATTGGTCAATGAAGATATTTGGAACGATGGTAACATCGGATATACCTTCGGCACGTAGTGTAATTGTACTCATGAATGGTGGCCTCCCCTTTATGCAGATATAGAGCAAGCTTGGTAAATGTACCCGCGCACATGAACTAATCTGCTCATCACGCAGATTATAGCACAGTTAAAAGCGAATGGAAATAGCCTATTTTCAGGGGTTTTAGCAATTATCCACATTGTGGATAAAGTGGATAATGTGGATAAAAATATGGAAGAAATATGTAAATATATGTAAAAATCCAAAGAAATATAGTTAAATTCTAAACAAATTTAATCAAAAATCTATATTTGTAGAAAAGAAAACGAGAAAAAAAGTATCCACAGCGATTATCAAGAAAATTGTTGATAATCCTGTGGATAATGTGGATAACTACAAACCTAGAAGCTTTTCTCCCACTTTATAAATGTCTCCGGCGCCCATAGTTATCAACAGGTCACCGTTCATACAATTTTGTAATAAAAAGTTCTCAATATCATCAAAACCAGGGAAATAGTATACTTCTTTCCCTAATTTCTGAAGCTCTCGCTCCAAATCTCTGGAAGAAATATCCCCAGGGTTCTTTTCCCTGGCTGCATAGATGTCGGCAAGTACTATCTTGTCGGCCAAGCAGAGTGCCTGCGCAAATTCCGTCAGATGCTGACGCAGTCTGGTATAGGTGTGAGGCTGGAAGACACACCAGAGATTATTGTGCGGAATGTTCTTAGCTGCTGTCAGAGTTGCAATGACTTCCGTCGGATGATGGGCATAATCGTCGTAAATCTTGATGCCGCCAATCTCTCCCTTATATTCAATACGGCGCTTAGAGTTATGGAAGGTAAGCAGGGCTTTCTTGATTGCGTCAATCGAAATCCCGACCTCCAGGGCCAAACCGATGGCAGGCAGAGAGTTGGATACATTATGGATTCCCACGATATTTAACTGGATACGGTCAATAAACTTACCCCGGAAATACAGATCGAAGCTTCCAATGCTATTCTCATCAAAGGTAATATTATCCGCAGCAATATCATAGGTGCGGCTGCCTACACGGTAGGCCGGATCAAGATAGCCATAAGTCAATACCTCACAGTCAAGATCCGAGATAAATTCATCCACACGGTCGATATCACCATTAATAAACAGCTGGCCATCCTTTGGCAGAAGCTTTGCAAAGGAATGGAAGGAGCGGCGGATGTGCTCGATATCCTTAAAATAATCCAGATGGTCCGCATCAATATTTAAGATAATGCTGCGCTTTGGATTAAATTGAAGGAAGGTATCTGTATATTCACAGGCTTCTATAATAAAATGCTCCGATTTACCGATACGAATATTTCCACCGATGGCATCCAGAATGCCTCCGACAGAAATGGTGGGATCAACATTGCCCTCCACAAACATCAGGGAAAGCAAGGAGGTGGTGGTAGTCTTACCATGGGTACCGGATACTGCGATGGAATTGTCAAAGTGAAGCATTACCTGGCCTACCAGCTCTGCACGGCTAAGTACCGGGATATTCAGACGCTGTACCTCCATGAATTCTTCATTATCCGGTGAAATCGCTGCGGTAAATACCGCAACATCAATATCAGGGGTCACATTAGAGGGTCTTTGCCCAATAAAAACCTGGATTCCCAAGGTTTCCAGGTGGTCTGTTATTTTGCTTTGGTGGCTGTCAGATCCGCTTACGTTAAACCCAAGTGTATGTAGATATTCTGCAAAGCCGCTCATACTAATTCCGCCAATACCAATAAAATGAATCCGGCGCGGCGTCTCAAAGTCAATTTTAAACATAGAACACTTCCTATCCTATTTTTTCGAGATAAAATCAAGTCTTTGTAACTATCTGCTATTATAACCCATTTGAAGAGAAATACAATATTAAATTAATCCCTGCTAAAAACGTGCATAAATATGCCAACAGGAACTTAGATGATCTAAAGTCATTATATTCTATTTTTATGCTCAGGTTGCAAGTTTTCATTGTAAATGGGACTGAAAAGTCTGTTTATTACTCGAAAATGGGTGGGGGGATGGCACAAATACTAAAAAAATTACAAATTTTTGGGATTTCTGAGCAAATATTATTCACATTTAGGAATCATTATGATATAATGGGATCAGCTTCAAGCTAGGAACAAGTAGTGGGAAGAACGAGGAGAAAGGTTATATTTTGTTACATAATTAGGAACCAACGATAAACTGACAGAAAAGGGGGACCATGCCAATGCAAATTACCGACGTACGTGTACGCAAGGTGAGCAAGGAAGGCAAGATGAAAGCCGTTGTATCGATTACACTTGACAATGAATTTGTAGTTCATGATATCAAGGTTATTGAGGGCGATAAAGGCTTATTCATTGCCATGCCCAGCAGAAAGGCCGGAGATGGAGAGTATCGAGATATCGCTCACCCGATTAATTCGGATACGAGAGACAAGATCCAAAAGATAATCCTTGAGAAATACGAAATCGCGGCACTTGAGGCAGATGAAATGGAAGTAGTAGGGTAGGAAAGTAGAATAGTATTGGAGTCACACGAAAAAGCAGCCATGGGGGCTGCTTTTTTGTTAAAAATTTTGCTTTAAAGGACATGGAATGGAATATGCGTATTGTAAAATCGGAAATAAAAAATGAGCAGGAACACTACTCATTTTCTAATTTCTTTATATACATTTCAATCCACGAGATGAACTCGACAGTATTATAATATATAGTAAATGATATTGTGTCAAGAATATTACAAAAATGTTGTTATCTAATTTCTTTGTATACGAATTATATTTTTGTTGCAGGAAATAGCACTATGTGATATGATTGGGATGTAAAATAAAACCAAGGGGAGACACAATGACAGCACATAGTATGTTTTACTGGACAAAAGCAAGGTGTAAAGGATTATACAGCGCCTTTTATCAGAAGATAAAAAGACGTCTTCTGATAACTTATATTATTTGCTATAAGTAGAAAGGAGCAAATATGCTGCTAGCGCATAGAGAAGAGAATGGCGAAGGAAATATCCTGGAGCAATCATTGGAAGAACATTTATATGAGGTTGGAAAAAGAGCCGGAGAGATAGGAAAAGAAATCGGGCTGGAAGCTTTTATGAAGCTGGCCAGTTATCTCCATGACGCAGGGAAAGGGGATCGGAATTTCCAAGTGTATATTCAGGGACAAACAAAACAACAGGTTAACCATTCGTCGGCAGGAGGAAGAATCCTAGAGGACTTGATTATCTCTGACTGTGAGCTTAGTACATTAAGAGGTGAAAAACCATTTCGGTATTTCCAGGAGATATTGACCTATATAATTTTTGCCCATCACGGACTGTATGACCAGATTAACTATGGCAGTACGGAGCACAATAGCAGTCTAAGATTTCATTATGATAAGGATGGGAATTATCATTATAAAGAGGATGTCGTGCCCTTTGTACGGGAATTTGAGAGCAGCCTGAAGAATAATGGAGAGCTGTCGCTTGCGGCATTAACTAGAGCAGCCTTTGAAGAATTTAAGATTATCTATGCCGGATTGCGAAGTCTTTCCGGTAAGAACAATGATAAGGAAGGGCAGAGAGAGGAGAAGGAATATTATATCGCCTGTCTTACCAGACTTTGCCTGTCAATTCTCAAGGAGGCGGATATCTATGATTCGGCCAATGCCTTTTGTCGTCCGAAGCAGCATTTATGGGAGGAGGTAGAGAGACTTAAGGTATGGGAGGAGGCTTCGGAGCGTATTGAACTTATGTATCAAGGATATGAAAACAGTCCAGAGACCTCGAAGATCAATCTGGCCAGGAATGCTTTGGCGACCGCGGTGAAAAAAGCGGCAATATGTAATGACGATGGCATATTCAAGCTGGAACTGCCGACCGGGGCAGGTAAGACGAAAGCAGGACTGCGGTATGCACTGACGAATGCCAGGGAATATAATCGAAACAGGATATTCTACATAACAGCCTATCTCTCTGTACTGGAGCAGAATGCTACGGATATCAGAAGTATTGTTGATCAGGATGAGGTGGTTTTGGAGCATCACAGCAATATAACGGAGGAGCTAAAGCAGACTTCGGAAAGTATAGAAGATAACGAAGAGTATGAATACAAGGCTTACTTGAAGGAAAGCTGGGAGAACCTGATTATACTGACGACAATGGTTCAGTTCTTTAACACTCTTTTCAAGGAAAGGGCGGCCAATATTCGGAGATTCTGTAAACTGATCAATTCGGTAATCATTATTGACGAGGTTCAGAGTCTTCCGCTTAAGGTTCTGTCGAACTTTAATCTGATGATGAATTTTATGAAAACGGTGATGCATTGTAATATTGTGCATTGTACGGCTACACAACCGGTCCTGGATAGTGGAACAATGAAATATAAGCTTTATTACGGAGACAGAGAGGAGAGAGGAGCTGTAATTGCAGATATAAAGAAGGATAGAATGGAATGCTTCCGACGGGTTGATTTTTATAACCTGACAGGGGAGGATGCAAGGATAGTGCTATCTACGGAGCAGGTTTCCTCTTACATTGAGGCAGAATTGAAGATGTTTGACAGCTGCCTTGTAGTATTAAGTACGAAGACGGCCGTTGCCAGATTGTGCGACTATTTGGAGGCGTATTTACCGGAGGTGGAAGTCATTTATCTGACCACCAATATGTGTGCCGCCCACCGGCTGGATACTATCTCTGACATGAAGGGAAAATTACGGAGTAACAGAGAGGAGTATGCGCATAATAAAATCGTTTGCATCAGTACCCAGTTGATTGAGGCGGGGGTAGACGTGGACTTTGATGTGGTGTTTCGCTCTCTGGCGGGAATCGACAGCCTGGTTCAGTGCGCGGGACGCTGTAACAGGGAAGGGAAATTGATGCTAAAGGACAGCTATGTTCATGGGAAGTTATACATTATCCGTTACCTGGAAGAAAGGCTCTCCAATCTGCCGGATATCAAGGCTGCGGCAGATGCCGCCGAATATGCGGTCCGTTCGCAAAAAGCGATGCAGGGCATGGATGGCGGAACAATAGAAATAGAAGCATTACAGGTGCCCTATTTTAAAAAATACTATGTAGAGAATAAATACAAGTTAGATTATGTGGACCCCAAAAGGAACAGCAATATGCTGGAGGAGCTGGGAAGAAATATGCCGGGTAGAGAGGCTTATCTCATGGAAAAGCCCAGAAAACAGAAACCGGTGATGTTTCAGGCATTTCGGACGGCAGCCGAAAACTTTGAACTGATTGGCCAGGAGACAATAGGAGTAATTGTGACCTATAAGAATCAGAATTTGCTGGATCAGCTGGAGCGGGCGATGACGGAGCGGGATTATGTCGGTGTTAGGAGATTGCTGCAGCAGCTGCAGAGGTATACGGTCAATCTGTACTGTTCTCCTCAAATCGAACCATTTATTACAAAAAATGACCTTTTCGATGTATATTTCTTGCAGAAAGAGTATTATAATGGAAAAAATGGGGCTGTTATGGATCAGCTTGCAGATTTAATTGTATAAGGAAGGAGGAATTATATGGAACAAAAGTTTAAGTCAAAGCCCTTTTACTATCGCCTCTATGGAGAGTATGCCCTCTTCACGGATCCGGTGACCAAGGGAGGTGGGGAGAAGTACACCTATCAGATACCGACCTACCAAGCCCTAAAGGGTATTACCGAACAGTTATATTGGAAACCGACCTTACTCTATTTTATTGATTCGGTGAAAGTAGTGAAGAAGATTCAGACGGAAACGAAGGGGATTCGGACACCGTTAAAGAACGGAGGTAATGATCTGAATTATTATACCTATCTTCGAGAGGTGGAGTATCTGGTGCAGTTTCATTTTGAATGGAATAAAAATCGGCCAGAATTAATGGAGGACTGGAACGAGACAAAGCATGAGCAGATTCTTCTCAGGTCCATAGCCAAGGGCGGAAGAAGAGATATATTCCTGGGTACCAGGGAGTGTGTCGGATATGTGGAAAGAATCAGGGAAGAGCAGTTTCGGATCGCCGCCACGGATTATGATGGTAAGAAAGTATCCTTTGGGATTATGTTTCATTCCTTTCTCTACCCGGATGAAGCAGCGGATAACAACGATGGCAAATTGATATCCGGCTTCACCGATATAAAGATGGACCATGGAAAAATTGATTTTATTCGTCCGGAGGAATGTCAGATCCATCATACTCTAAGGAGCTATAGCTTTAAGTCCTTTACCAGGGAGAATATGATATTAGCGGAGGAGGAATGTGCCTTGCTTCCGGAGGAGGTGGAAGCGGAATGAGCGTATTAACTGCGTTATACAGAACCTATTGCAGTGCACTGGACAACGATATGGTCGACCGGACGGATCAGCTCCGGCAGCAGACGGTATTGCTGCCGGTATATCATTCTAATAAAAAATCTACCGGTACAAATGACATGATAGAAGTGACCCTTTCGGAAAAAGGGGATTTTATTAAAGCGGAATGGGTGCCCAAGGATCAGATTGCGATCTTTCCTGTTACGGAGAACTCGATTATACGAGCAGGCAAGGTGATTTCGCCTCATCCGCTGTGCGATGAATTCTCCTATCTGTCGAAAGAGATTGATCCTGAGAAGAATAAGGAGTATGAAAGCGTCCGGGAGGAATGGGTGTCCTATATGGAAGAAGAGAATTCCAACCGCTTGCTTGGGATTCTCAATAAATATCTGCGTCAAGGTACTATATTCAGAGAGTGTGTCGCTTCACTTTTCTCCGGTGTCAGATATGAGATAGTGAAAGATTATGCTATTGCTGTCAGCGCAGGTGAGAAATCGGAGAAAATAATCCGCCTGGATAAAACATTTGTCACCTTCCGCGTGGAAATCGAGGAGGCATCGGAGGAGAGTCTGTCGGTGAGTACGGATCGGGAGCTTCACCAAAACTACATAGGTTATGTTCGTAAGAAAAATGCCGAACTGCCACAGGAGAAATGTGATATATCAGGGGAGATGACCTACTGTGTATCCAGGCATCGCGGTCTGATGGGCAATGCCAAGCTGGTTTCCATCAGTAACCATAATGAGACCTATTACGGGAGATTTGATGCCGGAGACGAGATTGTTCATATCGGATATGAGGTCTCCCAGAAGATCCACCTGATGCTTAAGTATCTGCTGGAGAACAACCAGAACAAAAGGCAGATCGGTGAAAGCTGTATCATTGTCAGTTGGTTCTCCGATGATATCGGAAATGAGGAAGCGGTGGATTTGACTGATACGATTTCTCCCTATGACGACCCAGAGGAGAATGACCCGCCCAAGACGCTAGGCGGCGGTGTTGCGGTTGCTGTAAATGATTACATAACCGGAAAGAGAAGAGGGGAAGACCCGGAGAAAAGGTTCTATATTATGATTTTGGACAAGATCTCCAATGGCCGGATCTCTGTCAAATATTTTAGGGAGCTTCCCAAATCCGAGCTGTTTGAGCGGATGGAGTATTGGTACCGGTCCACAAGCTGGACCTTTTTCAACAGTACCGCCGGAAAGCTGATCAAGGAGGCACCATCTCTTTTTCGATACGCGGATACGGTATTTGGATCTGAGAACGAAAAGGGATATTTGGAATGCAGAAATACCAAGCTGAGGACCAAGACACTAGAACGTCTGCTGTCATGCATTCTGGAACGGCGAAGGTTTCCGCTCGACTTAAAGAACCGTATGCTGGAGAATCTGTGCCGGCGCAGCTCCTATGACAAAACCTGGAATTATGTGCTGGCGCTGGGCTGCTCCATTTTCAAAAAATATCAGATTGATTATCTGGAGAAAGATGAGGTGAATGAGATGCTGGATGCAACAAAGCAGGGTCGGAGCTATTGGTACGGAAGATTGCTGGCAGTCTATGAGAAAATAGAACAGGACGTTTTAAACAGCAGAAGCTCCGATAATAAGGACAAGCGTGCCACCAATGCAGAGCGGCTGTGGAGCGCCTATACCAAGATGCCGGACAGAACCTTGAAGATTCTGGAGGAGAAGGTCGGACCTTACAGAGAGAGATTGATTAAGATAAATTATGGATCCGTTGTATATTATGACGGGATCATAAGAGAGATTACGATTCCGCTCAGAGAAGCGGAGGATTATGAAAGAGAGAAGAACAGGACTCTTAATGAAGATTTTGTATTTGGTTACTATGCCCAGAAACAGGAATTCTATGGGAAGAAAGAGAATAAGCAAAGGAATGAAATTATCAACCAAGGAGAAGGAGGAAGTAATTGATGGCCGCAATAGAGAAAAAGATTGACTTTGTGATGTTATTTACCGTATACGGGGCGAATCCCAATGGAGACCCGTTGAATGAAAATATGCCGAGAACGGATTATGATGGCTATGGTGAGATCAGTGACGTATGTATCAAGAGGAAAATCAGAAACCGGATGCAGGATCTGGGTTATTCCCTGTTTGTACAGGCAAATGACCGGATCGATGATACGATGAAATCCCTGGAGGAGAGATTTGGTGCAGAATTTGATATGCCCAAGAAGGATCCGGACGATAAGGTATATCAGGAATCCTGCAAGAAATGGATTGATGTGCGCAGCTTTGGTCAGGTAATGACCTTTCAAAGCCGTTCCATCGGTATCCGGGGACCGGTATCCGTCACTCTGGCCAAAAGCTTGAGTCCGGTCGACGTAATCAGTATGCAGATCACCCGGAGCACCAATGGAATGAAGGCGAAGGAGGGGGCAGCACGGTCCTCCGACACCATGGGAATGAAACATTTTGTGGAGTTTGGAGTATATAAGGTGAAAGGGAGCATCAACACCTATTTTGCAGAAAAGACAGGCTTCACGGAGGCGGACGCAGAAGTTATTAAGGAAGCTCTCTGTTCTTTGTTTGTAAATGATGCTTCCTCCGCAAGGCCGGAGGGCAGTATGGAAGTGAAGCAGCTGTACTGGTTTACCCATCCGTCAAAGCTGGGGGTTGCATCAAGTGCTAAAATTCATGATCTGGCTGAGATTGAGGTTAAGGATAGCAATATCAGGCCGGCGAAGTATGAAGACTATTCGGTCAGCTTGAATAAGCAAAAGCTTGCAATGCTGGCGGAAAAAGGGCTTCAGGTAGAAATCCTTGAAGGACTATAAAGAGGAAGATTATCTCATGATTTCCGGAATCCAGCACTTTGTATTTTGCAGGAGGCAATGGGCATTGATTCATGTCGAGCAGCAGTGGGAAGAGAATTATTTCACTGTTGACGGAGAATTAAAGCATGAGAGGGCGGATAATCCGGAAATCCATGAGAGGCGAAAAAGTACGATAGTGGTTCATGCTTTGCCGGTGAAATCACGGACCTTGGGGATCACAGGGAAATGTGATGTTGTGGAGTTAAAGGAAACCGAAAACGGGATCTATTTACCGCAATATAACGGGTGCTACTGCGTTACTCCAATCGAATATAAACGGGGAAAACCGAAAGAGAATAATTCGGATAAGCTTCAACTGCTGGCCGAAGCTTATTGTCTGGAAGAAATGCTGGCAACGAGAATCGACAAAGGATATCTCTTCTATTTTGAAACCAGAAGAAGAGAAGAAGTATGTTTTACAGATGAGCTTCGTCAACAGCTGCTGCAAGCAATAGAGGAAATGCATTCCTACATGGATCGTGGCTGCACACCCAAAGTTAAAACCGGTAAAAAATGCAAAACCTGCTCTTTGAAGGATATTTGCCTGCCTGAACTTAATAACAATAGGGATGTCAAACAATATATCCAGGGGAGGATCGCAGAATGAGACAACTGTTGAATGTACTGTTCATTACAAAGCCAGAGGTATACATAGGCTTAAACGGTGAAAATATTACCGTAAAGGAAGACGATGTTATCATCGCCAGATATCCGCTTCATAATCTGGAAGGAATTGTATGCTTTTCTAATATGGGCATGAGTCCGGTTCTGATGGAAAAATGTGTGGAGCAAAATATCTCCATATGCTTTCTAACTCCGACAGGCAGGTTCCGTGCAAGAGTAATCGGAGAAACACGGGGCAATGTACTGCTTCGCAAAAAGCAATACCGGGTTGCGGAGAAAGAGGAAGAGAGTCTTGGAATCGCCCGTAATTTTATTCTTGGGAAAGTGTATAATGAAAAATGGCAGTTAGAGCGTTATATCAGACAATATCCACTCAGAGTACCGGTGGAGGAACTGGAAAAGGCTTCTGAAAGACTGAGTAATTATATGCAGGAAATAGGAGCGAGTGAGAATTTAGATCAATTACGTGGTTTTGAGGGTATGGCCCAGGTGATTTATTTCGGTTCGTTTGATCATATGATTTTAAATCAAAAGGAAGGATTCTATTTTCATGACAGAAGCAAAAGACCGCCTGAGGACAGGGTAAACAGTTTGTTATCCTTTGCTTATACGCTGTTAGTAAATGATATTACCGCAGCACTGGAAACGGTTGGGCTGGATCCTTATGTTGGGTTTATGCACCAGGACCGGCCGGGAAGGGCATCGCTGGCGAATGACCTGATAGAAGAATTGAGAGCACCGATAGCTGACCGCTTTGTTCTTTCATTAATTAATAGAAAGCAGCTTCAGGGGGATGACTTTGAAATTAATGATAATAAGTCGGTTTATATTAAGGATTCGGCGCGACGAACTTTTATCAGCGAGTGGCAGAAAAATAAGCAAGAGGAACTGACGCACCCATATCTGAATGATAAAATATCCTGGGGAT
Source organism: Bacillota bacterium (assembly GCA_023409535.1). Taxonomy (GTDB): domain Bacteria; phylum Bacillota; class Clostridia; order Lachnospirales; family Lachnospiraceae; genus Mobilitalea. Next base: position 129,144 of record JAEYGZ010000038.1, on the reverse strand, counting down.
TGGTCCCATATGCACAGGCATTGCTGCTGGCAAGATACCTTCGAGGAGATATTGACCAATATCCGCCATTTTTCTGGAAGTAGAGGATGAAATGTATATATTAATAACTTATGATATTAACGTAACGTCAGTCAAGGGCCAGAGCAGATTACGCAAAGTAGCAAAAATATGCGTAAATTATGGTCAGAGAGTACAGAATTCTGTATTTGAATGCAAGCTGACGGAGGCTGAATTACTAAAAGTAAAGAAGCAGTTGATGGATGTGATAGATATGGAGGCGGACAGTCTTCGTTTCTACAGGCTTGGAGATAATTATGACAAGAAGGTCCAGCATATAGGTGCCAAGCAGGCTTATAAATTTGATGATGCTATGATTATATGACTGGTGCGAACCCTAAGCTATCATAAAAACATAGGGGGGTTCGCACTCAAAAAGTGTATAATTTATTGTATTTTTTAATATTATAAGCATGGAGACTAGAATGAAAAAGCTATATTTTGTTATATACTGTTGTAAGTATACAGTATATAGCTGTCGCACCCTTTATGGGTGCGTGGATTGAAATCATTGGTTGCCATTGCTGTACCACTTGCAGATTTGTCGCACCCTTTATGGGTGCGTGGATTGAAATTATTTTACAATAACCCACTTTTTAGGACACTTTAAGTCGCACCCTTTATGGGTGCGTGGATTGAAATAGGAAAGACTTATAAGCTTGAATACGGCTTTAAGTCGCACCCTTTATGGGTGCGTGGATTGAAATCACTGTAAGTACGATTGGCTGAAAGAAGGCTATAGTCGCACCCTTTATGGGTGCGTGGATTGAAATTTACATGAATACACATGAAACATAACCATTGTAAAGTCGCACCCTTTATGGGTGCGTGGATTGAAATATCCGCTTCCATGTGCTCCGAAATCCACGCAGAATTAAAGTCGCACCCTTTATGGGTGCGTGGATTGAAATAGAAGACGATGAGATTGTAAAGGCTAAGTTATTGGTCGCACCCTTTATGGGTGCGTGGATTGAAATTCTTGAGAGTAGTGCTTCTCAACTCAATTGTGTGCGTCGCACCCTTTATGGGTGCGTGGATTGAAATGGTTATAGATATCGGTTAGAACCAATCGGTAATGGTCGCACCCTTTATGGGTGCGTGGATTGAAATTTGCTTATCCTGCATGCCGTAATAGTTCTTCGCCGTCGCACCCTTTATGGGTGCGTGGATTGAAATATGGAAGCACATAAGACAAAATATGCGGAAGCGAGTCGCACCCTTTATGGGTGCGTGGATTGAAATAGATGATCGAGGTTGAAGGAGATATTACGCCTGAGTCGCACCCTTTATGGGTGCGTGGATTGAAATAGTACATATCAGAGAAGTACGCACTTGACAAGCCGTCGCACCCTTTATGGGTGCGTGGATTGAAATTTACCAACTACGAGCACTCACTCGTTACTGAAACTGTCGCACCCTTTATGGGTGCGTGGATTGAAATAAATATCCTAATTTAGCAAAGTGGATGAGAACTAAGTCGCACCCTTTATGGGTGCGTGGATTGAAATTTGTCAGGGAACTTGCAAAACTGATTTGCCAAAAGTCGCACCCTTTATGGGTGCGTGGATTGAAATACATCAAATGACTTTATTCGGACCAACGAGTATAACGTCGCACCCTTTATGGGTGCGTGGATTGAAATCGTTTTTATCCTCTTTGTACTTGTACTTGCTAATCGTCGCACCCTTTATGGGTGCGTGGATTGAAATTCTGGATTACATAAGGGTTAAATACTGCAGGGACGTCGCACCCTTTATGGGTGCGTGGATTGAAATTCTTCTTGCTTTATGGGCTTCTGCGCATCTCGGTGGTCGCACCCTTTATGGGTGCGTGGATTGAAATGTAATATTCAACGCCATCCGGATAATGCATCTCGATGTCGCACCCTTTATGGGTGCGTGGATTGAAATATAAGCTCTATCCACTTTACATATGACCCGGATTGTCGCACCCTTTATGGGTGCGTGGATTGAAATGTTGATCGCTATCATATTGATCTCTTCTCCCACCGTCGCACCCTTTATGGGTGCGTGGATTGAAATAAGAGAGATGCTGAAATCAATCTATGCTGATGGCGTCGCACCCTTTATGGGTGCGTGGATTGAAATCTGTGTGGATCGCCGATCCAATCGGCAATTCTCCGTCGCACCCTTTATGGGTGCGTGGATTGAAATCTTCGGTTATTCTTTGAGACCGAACACACCCACGTCGCACCCTTTATGGGTGCGTGGATTGAAATAAACCCGCCAGGTTTATACCAGTACCCCGGACGAGTCGCACCCTTTATGGGTGCGTGGATTGAAATAGAAATGTTGTTAATGATGTTTCGATCGGCGGCGTCGCACCCTTTATGGGTGCGTGGATTGAAATAAGGAGGATGCCCAATGACACCTCAAATCGTCAAAGTCGCACCCTTTATGGGTGCGTGGATTGAAATATACGCTTTTTCCGGAAGATGTTCCGCATAAAAGTCGCACCCTTTATGGGTGCGTGGATTGAAATCGTAGGAAAAGGGAGGTAAAAATAATGGCATATGACGTCGCACCCTTTATGGGTGCGTGGATTGAAATTGATCAGGGTAAGGTTGAAGAGTCGGCACGCCAGGTCGCACCCTTTATGGGTGCGTGGATTGAAATACATCCATCTTCGCCAGGCTTAATCTTGATAAAGTCGCACCCTTTATGGGTGCGTGGATTGAAATTCAAAATTCGTTATACAAATGCGAGGAATGGAAGACGTCGCACCCTTTATGGGTGCGTGGATTGAAATTTGGATTCTTTATCCGGGTCCTTAGACTTACCAGAGTCGCACCCTTTATGGGTGCGTGGATTGAAATATACCGTCAGCAATCAATTCCCGCTGAACCCGTCGCACCCTTTATGGGTGCGTGGATTGAAATACGATAGTGATGATGAAGAAGGAAATCCTACTTGCGTCGCACCCTTTATGGGTGCGTGGATTGAAATCACTGTAATCGAAATCGTTAAGCTGCTGAAGTGTGTCGCACCCTTTATGGGTGCATGGATTGAAATGCCTATTCCCCACTCTTCCAGCAAATCTGCTGCTTCGTCGCACCCTTTATGGGTGCGTGGATTGAAATCAAAGAGAACACGGCTTAGAGACTGACGGTAGAGTGTCGCACCCTTTATGGGTGCGTGGATTGAAATACGAAGCATCAGTGATCGCAAGTACATTGAATATCGTCGCACCCTTTATGGGTGCGTGGATTGAAATTACATGAGCATTATAATGTAGATATTGGTAATATTGTCGCACCCTTTATGGGTGCGTGGATTGAAATCAAGCGGTGTATGAATGGTCATAAAGTAACCAAGGTCGCACCCTTTATGGGTGCGTGGATTGAAATTGATCGGTTAAATTAATCGTTTCGGCTGATACCGGTCGCACCCTTTATGGGTGCGTGGATTGAAATCTATAAACCTGCGCGCAGAGGTTCAATCAAGACTTGTCGCACCCTTTATGGGTGCGTGGATTGAAATAAATAATGCAAACGTTAATTATTTATGATGCTGCTGGTCGCACCCTTTATGGGTGCGTGGATTGAAATTGATCGTATTTAACCATATCACCGGGCTTAAGGTGTCGCACCCTTTATGGGTGCGTGGATTGAAATAAAAAAGGGAAAACACATGACGCATTTTCCCTTTAGTCGCACCCTTTATGGGTGCGTGGATTGAAATGTTGTGTCGGTGATCACTGAGGTGACCAAGGGCATCGTCGCACCCTTTATGGGTGCGTGGATTGAAATCTCTGTTTGGTCTAAGGTAGAGAAATTAAACAGCGTCGCACCCTTTATGGGTGCGTGGATTGAAATGTTAATCCTAAGGAATTCATTCAGGGTATCTATCGTCGCACCCTTTATGGGTGCGTGGATTGAAATAGCTGATCCAGTTTTGACTGCAGGCCGGTAAGATCGTCGCACCCTTTATGGGTGCGTGGATTGAAATGAAAAGCTAAGTAAATATAATGGTGCAATAGGAGTCGCACCCTTTATGGGTGCGTGGATTGAAATATCTACTGCAGGAAGTGCGGATACAGCAACATTTGGTCGCACCCTTTATGGGTGCGTGGATTGAAATTATGCAGGGACTTGCCAACTACAGCAGAAACGGAGTCGCACCCTTTATGGGTGCGTGGATTGAAATCTGTATCGCCATCGGAGTGAATGATTTGTTGAATGTCGCACCCTTTATGGGTGCGTGGATTGAAATTCATGTCATTCTTGATCCCGGATACGGTGACTATCGTCGCACCCTTTATGGGTGCGTGGATTGAAATAAAACGGCAGCTCGCTTGACCTCATAGAAGTTGAGTCGCACCCTTTATGGGTGCGTGGATTGAAATCACTACTACATCAGATGTATAGATTTTTCTTCCGTCGCACCCTTTATGGGTGCGTGGATTGAAATCTGCAGCCATTTTATATCCTTCGCATCGGATTCTGGTCGCACCCTTTATGGGTGCGTGGATTGAAATATACCGGTATTCGATTGGCTGACACTTGCGCCTGCGTCGCACCCTTTATGGGTGCGTGGATTGAAATTTCGGGAAACCGGTATATGAATACAGTCCACTCAGCGTCGCACCCTTTATGGGTGCATGGATTGAAATTGAATACAACCGGTATTTAAAAGCGATACAGCCTGGTCGCACCCTTTATGGGTGCGTGGATTGAAAAAAGTGAAGGAAAAGCCCTTCATTCGAAGGGCTTTTCCTTCACAGACGTCTTTGTCACCGGTGAATCACACGCCGGCGGCTTCGATCTGCCATTTGCATTCTTTTGATTCTCTGGATGCGGCTTCGTTGGCTGATATCCCTTTGCAAACGTATTTTTTAACATGTTTTGTATGGATTTTAAATCGTTATTAGATTTGCTCATCTCTATAATCCCCCTCATACTGATCTTCAAAGAATGTAATGGCTTTTATCATAGAGCCTTTGATAATGATTCCTTCGTTTCGCTCCACCGGCTCCCAGGGCTGGCCTTCCTGGTAGGTATAGCATTGCTCCAGATAAAGATCTCGTTCGTTCGGTGCGGATGATGCAAAGGAATTATAAGCAAATAATCCATATATTTTCGTATCATCAGTCATATCCACGATAACGTACTTTTTATCTGTTATGTTGCTGAACTTATAGTCCCAGGCTGAGGGTATATCAGTTTCAATTTGTATTTTATACCTGCTTAAGATATCCCGTATTATGCCGTATTTGCGAATTAGACCGATGACAAACCCAAGGAGCACGGAGCCTAATAATGTCACAAGTACGCCCAGGAGCCAGTATACAGGATCGGTATCCGTAAAATGCTTTGTAATCAGGATGTATGCCCAAGAGCATCCGGCACAGTTAACGACGCTATAGATCAGGCAACGCAGCAATTTAACACCGTCCGAGTAATTTCGCAGTGGCATGAGTGCTCCGATGATTTCTTCTATAATATATCCCGGTACGATGAAAAGTCCTGTATAGTAAATCGAGTTAAATGAATCAAATCTCATGCATTTGACCCCATGGCTAACTTAATTCTATAGTAAAGAATATCTGAAAATAAGATAAGTAGAACAGCAACCAATCGGGAAACTGTGAAAATATGAAAAGTAAGCAAGGATACGACATCAACTGGGACCTATAAATCCTAAATATAGAAACATTACTGTTGCCACCCACCCCCAAAAAGTTTATAATAATATCGCATGAATAAGTAAAGGTGGATAGTGCGAAAATTAAATTTTTCACACGGCAAATTTGTGTCTGACCAAATGCGAAAGCAAAGCTTTCACATCCCAAATTCGCAGGAATTGGCAGCATGGAGGATTTATATGAGGGAACGGCTGGAGAATAAGTGCGAGTTGCTCGCGAATAATTATGTATTAATTAATAAAAAATACAAATGGAACAGCTCCATCAACAACAGGCTTGGAGCTTTACTTTATGTTATGGATAACCGTGGGGCAGATTTGGATGCAATCGACCGCTGCCGTAAGATTATCAAGGAAAATACAGGTGTGTTCTCTCAGTTTAAAGATATCACAAACTTTATGTCGGCAGTCATGCTGGCGCTGCAGCCGGATCCGGAGGTAATGTTCAAGAGTACGCTGAATGTATATGATGCCATGAAGCGGGAGGGCTTTCACTCTTCTCCCTATCTTGTGCTGGCGGCGATTTCTATCGCGCTTCAGACGGACCCTTATGATTATCAAAAGATAACAAGGTCGGCGAAGGCTTTTTATGACGCCATGAAGCAGGAGCACAGGTTCTTAACCTCCTCGGATGATTACGGTTTTGCATCGCTGCTGGCGATGACCCACAGGCCGGTGGATCAGGTGATTAAGGAATCGGAGAACTGCTACCGGATACTGAAGGGAGATTTCTTCAGTTCCAATGCAGTGCAGGCACTGTCCCATATTCTTGCGTTCAGCGATGAGGATGCTTATACCAAATGTAAGCGTGTGTCGGATCTGAACAAAGAATTAAAACTTAGAAAATGTAAAATAGGCCAAGGGATTGAATTGTCTTTCCTTGGCATATGCGCGTTGCTGAAAGAGGATGTATATAAGCTTGTCGATGAGATTGCCCAGGCGAGTGAATACCTCAAGGATAAAAAGGGCTTTGGTGGCTGGACGGTCACCGGAGCGGAACGTACAATGTATGCTGCGGCAGTGGTTTGCGACGATTATCTGACTGACACCAAACACAGCGCAATGGAGATGGCACTATCCTCCAATGCCGTCGGCATCATACTTGCTGAGCAGATGGCTGTTATGGTAGCTTCCTCCAGTGCAGCGTCGGCAGCAGCGGCAGCTTCTTCCTCCTCGAACACATAGATAACGTGCCTTAATGTCGGTAATGTGGCAGGGACGTGAAGATTTGAAGATTAGGATCCTATAGCAATTTGCGCACCGGAAAGGTTTGACATATGTACATCATCGTAGGTTTAGGAAACCCAACAGACAAATATCAGGCAACCAGACACAACATCGGATGGGATGCGATTACGCGGTTGTCCGATGATTATCGGATTCCCCTGGATGCTAAAAAGCATAAGGCAATTTGCGGTACAGGTTATATCGAAGGGCAGAAGGTCATTCTGGCACAGCCCGTCACTTATATGAATCTCAGCGGGGAAAGTGTTCGTGAGCTGGTGGATTATTATAAGATTACACCCCAGGAGGTCATCGTTATCTATGACGACATCAGTCTTGAGGTCGGCCAGCTGCGGATACGCAAGAAAGGCAGTGCCGGCGGGCATAATGGCATTAAGAGCATCATCAGCCATCTTGGCACCGATGAATTTCCGCGCATTAAGATTGGTGTCGGTGATAAGCCAAAGGACTGGGATCTGGCCGATTATGTGCTGTCACGGTTTACAAAGGAGGAGCAGGTGACCATCCGTGAGGCTCTGAAGGACACGTCCGATGCCTGCAAGATGATACTGACCGAGGGAATCGAGCCTGCGATGAACCTGTATAATCGAAAGAAATAACAGCAGAGTAAACTTATTTCAGGTAAACAGTCGGTTCATGCAAGAGAGCATGGATTGAAATGAACAATAAGTTTTCAGGAGGATACCCATTTGAAGACTTTTACAGCCCCCCTGATGGAGCTTAAGGAATTTATTGATATCAGGGATAACATAAAATCGAAAACCCTGCCGGTACAAGTTACCGGCTGTATTGATTCCCAAAAATGCCACCTGATTCACGGACTTGGCGAGGATTTCAAATACAAGGTGATTGTTACCTATAATGATCTGAAGGCGAAGGAAATCTATGAGGATTACAGGCTGTATGACAAGGACGTGCTTCTCTATCCGGCGAAGGACATCATCTTCTACAGTGCCGATATTCATGGAAATGCCATCGTAAGGGATCGCTTGACAGTGCTTCGAAGACTGATCGAAAATAAGGGCACTACCATTATTCTGTCACTGGACGGCGGTATGGACCGTCTGCTGCCGCTGCAGATGGTGAAGGAGCGAATTATCACCGTCAATCAGGCTTCCACCATCAAGCTGCAGGAATTCAGCGGTGCCCTGGTACGTCTGGGCTATGAGAGGCAGGCTCAGGTAGAAGCCCCCGGAGACTTTGCGGTACGCGGCGGTATTGTGGATGTATTTCCGCTGACGGAGGATGCTCCCTACCGTATTGAGCTGTGGGGAGATGAGATTGATTCTATCCGTACCTTTGATGTCAGCAGCCAGAGATCCATTGAGCAGGTAGAGCAATTAGTGATCTATCCGGCAGCAGAGATCATCCCGGATGCTGTACGCTTAAGAGCCGGCATTAAGAAGATCGAGGATGAGGAGAAGCAGTATTATAAGGCCCTGCGGGAGCAGTTTAAGACTGAGGAAGCGGCGAGAATTCATCAGATTATTGCAGAATTTAAGGAGAATCTGGAGGCTTATCAGGGCTCCATTGCTTTAGAAAGCTACATCGGTTATTTCTATGACCAGACCGTGAGCTTCTTTCAGTATTTTAATAATGAAGATACCATCTTTTTTCTTGATGAGCCGGGCAGGCTTGCGGAGAAGGGAGAAGCGGTAGAGCTTGAATTTCGCGAGGGTATGATCGGACGTATCGAGAAGGGCTATATCCTGCCCGGACAGATGGATGTCATCTACGGTTACAAGGACGTCATGGGAATGCTGGCGAACCGCAATACGATTCTGATCAGTACCATGGAGGTTAAGAATAATTTTTATACCCCCAAGCGTAAATATGATTTCACCGTGCAGACTGTGGCTTCCTATCAGAAGAACTTTGAGGTTCTGGTGAAGGATCTGGAACGGTGGAAGAAGAACAAATACCGTGTGATTTTGCTCTCCGGTTCCCGTACCAGGGCCATGCGCCTTGCGGAGGACCTGATCAGGGACTTTAATCTCGGTTCATTTTACAGTGAGGACATGGACAGGGTACTCCAAAGCGGAGAGATTATGGTTGCTTACGGTAATCTGCGGCGGGGCTTTGAATATCCGTTAATCAAACTGGTTATTATCTCAGAGAGTGATATCTTTGGTGCCGAGAAGAAGAAAAAGCGCAAGAAGTCCAGCTATGAAGGCAACAAGATCCAGAGCTTTACGGAGTTAACCCCGGGAGATTATGTGGTTCATGAGAACCACGGACTCGGCATCTATCAGGGTATCGAGAAGATCGAGGTTGACAAGGTAACCAAGGATTATATTAAGATAGAATACGGCGGCGGAGGCGTGTTGTATATTCTGGCGACGGGCCTTGATGTGATTCAGAAATATTCCGGCTCGGAAGGCCGTAAGCCGAAGCTCAATAAGCTAAACTCCATCGAATGGAAGAATACCAAGGCAAAGGTCCGGGGTGCGGTGCAGGAGATCGCCAAGGATCTGGTGGAGCTTTATGCACAGCGCCAGGAGAAGACCGGGTTCCAGTTTGGATCGGATACCGTATGGCAGAAGGAGTTTGAAGAGGAATTTCCTTATGAGGAGACCGAGGATCAGCTCCTTGCAATTGAAGCCACCAAGCGGGATATGGAAAGCAAACGCATTATGGATCGTCTGATCTGTGGTGATGTTGGCTACGGTAAGACGGAGATTGCAATCCGTGCTGCCTTTAAAGCAGTTTCCGACGGAAAGCAGGTCGTGGTTCTTGTGCCTACGACAATTCTGGCACAGCAGCATTATAATACCCTGGTTCAGCGTATGAAGGATTTCCCGGTCAGCGTGGATGTGCTTTCCCGCTTTCGAAGCGCCGCGGAGCAGAAGAAGACCCTGGAGCGCTTAAAAAAGGGTAATCTGGATATTATTGTCGGAACCCACAGGGTGCTGTCCGGCGATGTGAAGTTCAAGAACCTGGGGCTTCTGATCGTGGATGAGGAACAGCGCTTTGGTGTGGGACATAAGGAGAAGATCAAGCAGCTAAAGAAGGATGTGGATGTCCTGACCTTAACCGCCACACCGATTCCCAGAACCCTTCATATGAGTCTGGTGGGCATCCGTGACATGAGTGTTCTGGATGAACCGCCGGTGGACCGTCTGCCGATTCAGACCTATGTGCTGGAGCATAATGATGAGATTATTCGGGAAGCCATCAGCCGTGAGCTGGCCAGAGGCGGGCAGGTGTACTATGTCTATAACCGGGTCAACGGAATTGATGAGGTCGCCAGCACCGTGGCCAATCTGGTGCCTGAGGCAAATGTGGCATTTGCCCATGGGCAGATGAATGAACGGACCCTGGAGAAGATTATGTTTGATTTTATCTCCGGAGAGATCGATGTGCTGGTTTCCACGACGATCATTGAGACGGGACTGGATATCTCCAATGTGAATACCATGATTATTGACGATGCGGACCGTCTTGGTCTGTCCCAGCTCTATCAGCTGAGGGGCCGTGTGGGCCGCTCCAACCGGACGGCATATGCATTTTTGATGTATCGCAGGGATAAGATGCTGAAGGAGATTGCAGAGAAGAGACTCCATGCCATCAAGGAATTTACGGAGCTTGGCTCCGGCTTTAAGATCGCCATGCGCGATCTGGAGATCCGCGGTGCCGGCAACCTGCTGGGAGCAGAGCAGAGCGGGCATATGGAAGCCGTGGGGTACGATCTGTATTGTAAGATGTTAAATGAAGCGGTGAAGTCCATGAAGGGTGAGGTCACAGAGGAAGAAACCTATGAAACCACTGTCGACATGGATATGGATGCATTCATTCCGGCTACTTATATTAAGAATGAGGTTCAGAAACTGGATATCTATAAGAGAATTGCGGAGATTGAGAATGAGGAAGAGCTGATGGATATGCAGGAGGAGCTGACGGACCGCTTCGGAGATATGCCGTCGGCGGTGAATAACCTGCTGAATATCGCGCTGATCAAGTCAATCTGTCACAGTCTCTATATCGTAGGACTGGTTCATAAAGAAAATGAAGTGAAGCTGATGATGTATCCCAAGGCGAAGCTGGCTGTGGAGAAGATTCCGGAGCTGATGTTAAAATATCAGAATAATTTAAAATTAATGCCACAGGCGAATCCGTATTTTGTATACCGTCTGCCGGCAGGGCCGAAGGGTAAGCCAGATCCACTTGTGATTTTTGAACATTTGCAAAAACTGCTTGAAGATTTTAAGATTTTGCTGCAAAATTCATGATAAGCGGATTACTTCGTGAACGGCATGGTAACTATATAGATACAATAAGAAAGGGGAACGAACGATGAGGACAAGTCGTAAGTTAATTACCGCTATGACAGTGGTACTGTTATTGGCACTGTTGTCTGCCTGCAGATCCGCGGCGGATCGGAATGAATTGACGAATTATATCGGGAAGTCGGTATCGACCTTTGAGAAGAGATCCGGTGCCAAGCTGGAGCAGCAGGGGACCGGTGTATATAGAAAGGAGAATGTAGTCCAGGTGATGGCGCCTGACAAGGCGGTCAATGCCATCTCTTTGCTAAACGGAGCCGGAGAATACACGGTATTCGGTATCGGCATCGGCATGAACCGGGCGGAGGTGGAGGTACTGCTGGCGGACATTCTGGGCAAGGAAATCGCCAAAACCATTAACGAGGATAAGAATACGGTGACCTATACCTACTTAAAGGAGGATAAGGAGCTTTATATCACCTATGACAGGAAGAAGGAAACGGTAACAGAGCTATCCTACTATGTGGTGGACGGCTCCAGGGAAGCAGCACCGGAGCAGGAGGATAAGCCCAATTCCGGTGAGCTGATGCTGATGGTCGGTGATACCAAGGTATATTATAACGAAGCAATGGTTTATTTAAAATCCGCTCAGGAGAACTATGAGACGGACTATGGAAACAACATCTGGCAGGCAGATATTCTGGGCAATGGAGATACCTTCGGCAGCATGATCAAGGATGAGGTGATCCGCCAAATCACAGAGATTAAGGTCATCCGTGCGGAAGCGGCGAAGGAGGGCCTTAGCCTGACAGAGGAAGAGCTGGCCGATGCCAATGCTTATGCCAAGGAGCATTACGAAGGGCTGACCTCCCAGGATATTGACAAATATCTGATCACCGAAGAGCTTCTAAGACAGATCTATGCGGACAACCTCCTTGCAGAAAAAGTATTCGAGCACGAGACCATCAATGTGGATAATGAGGTTTCCGATCTGGAGGCCAAGCAGATCACAGTTCAGCAGATGTTAATTTATAGTACGGGACAGGACGAGCAGGGTAAAACGGTGCCGCTCTCTGCAGAGGAGAAGGCAGAGGCTTACGAGAAGGTACAGAATCTTCTGGAGCAGGCAAAGACAGCGGAGGATTTCTACGCATTGGCGGAGACGAATTCCGAGTCCGACCAGATCGAATATACCTTTGGCAGAGGCCAGGGACCGGAGGAATTCAGCGATTCCTTTGAACAGGCTGCCTTTACGCTAAAGACAGGCCAGGTGAGCAATATCATCACTACGGACTACGGCTGGCATATCCTGTATTGCGTATCGGATAACAACGTGGATGCCACCATCCAGAAGAAGGAAGAGATCATTGACGGACGCCGCAGTGAATTATTTGCAAACCTGTATGCCGGCTGGACGGAGAATTACGATGTGATTGTCAACAGCGAGGCCTGGGATACGGTTTCCTTTGAATAATACTATCTAGAAGCTTTGGTTATATAGCCCTGTCACGGGGGAGTTGGATCAAGAGAACTCCCCCGTGGCAGGGCTTTTTCGGTGAGAATAGAAGAATGGGTGCATTTTATATTTTCTGATAAGCTTGAATTCCTGAAGTTTATTTTTTTCTGAATTCCTGGGGTGTTTTTCCGGTTAAGCTTTTAAATTGTCTTGAGAAATACGATATATTCGGAAAGCCGCTGGTTAACGCAATATCCCGGATGCTTTTCCGGCTTAGCAATAACAGCTCCTTTGCTTTTTTTATCCGTTCGTTCAGAATATAGGTAGTTAAGGATTCACCTGTCCTTTCACTAAATACATGAGATAAATAATCAGGGCTGAGATATACGATTGAGGCCAGTTTCTTTCTGTTTAAATCTTCCTCCAAATGCTCACGGATATACTTCTTAATCAGTTCTATAGAGGAATCGGATTGATTAATCGCCGACAGGCATTCGTCAAATACATCAATCACATGGGCAATCCATACCCTCATAGAGTCCACCGAATTGCAGGCCTGATCAAATGTTTGCTCTGAGGTGCTGTTATCAAACAGCCGATGTGCCGATTCTCCGTTTTTTTCAAGGATAGAATAGATCACCTGCATCAAATCATGATTAAATCTAACCAGATCACTGCGATTTGCCATAGCGGACTTCTGCAGATCTGTTAAATAATGCAGCGCCTGTTCTTTCACCTCTGTTTTCTTATGCTGCATCAGCAAAGCCGACCATTCATTCAGCGGGGCGGTATTCGCATAGCAATTCTCTGCAACGGGCAGGGTAGTATCAATTATTTTGCAATCCTCCCGAATGTTATTATGTGCAAAGGCAGTCAGCCGTTTGAAGGCGCCGCCGGCGTTCAGGAGGGAGGTTTCGGTGCCGGAATATAACTGGAACAGGCCGGGCAGGGAGCTTGTAAGTGCGCGGATGATCTGATGGCATATTTTTATATAGTTGGACCGGTCGCTAATTCCGTTTTTATTAATAACCAAAAGATACTGCTTTTCATTGACGCGTGCCAGGATGGGAGAGACATTGGAATGCTCTGATACCTCACTGATTATATTTTTAATGGCATATTCGTATAAATTTATCTCCCAGCGCTCCTCTTCTTTTTTGATATATGCCTGGAGCAGGGCAATATAAAAGCTTTGGGACAATAAGGTCTGAGGCAGATGATTTTGCTTTAACTCCTTGCTGATCTGCTCGTTGTTTGCAGGAATGATCTGCATACATAATTCGCTCCAGAATTGCTCTTCCAGCCTCCTTTTATTGCTGTCCCAATAGTTTGATTTTTCTCTGAATAATTCCTGAATCTCCAATTGCCGCACCTTATTCATGGCGGTCAGCATGCAATTATATAATTGCTGGCTGTCAATGGGTTTTAGTAAATAATCGATGCTCTGCAATTTGATTGCGTTACTTGCGTAGTCAAAGTTAGCGAAGGAGGTCAGAAAAACCGTTATGGTAGAATAACCATTTTCACGGACCCATTTTAACAGGTCCAGACCGCTCCCCTTGGGCATTTCGATATCGCTGATCATGATATCGATTTTAACGGTCTGAAATAGATCCTGAGCCTGCTGCATGTTATAAGCGCTATAGATATGCAGGGTATCCAGCTGCATGCTGTCAATTGAATTACGCAGTCCTTCCACACTGTAATACTCGTCGTCAACCAATAATAAATTCAAAAGACTTCCTCCTTAATGAAAAACGGAATGAATGGTAATTCGATATCTATCTGAGCACCCGCTCCCGGCCGGTTAGAGAAATGAAAGCTGCAATTTTCCGGCTCATAGATCAGAAAGGCACGCTGCAGCACATTGCTTATTCCGATATGCTTTCCGGACATATCTGATAAATACCGGTTAATGTCCTGTATGCGGTCTAACAGGTCCTTACTGAAGCCGCCGCCGGTGTCCCATAGGGTGATACACAGGAAGGTTTCGTCACCCTTTTGCATGATGGAGGAGGTAATGTGAATTTCAATCTCTTTTCCCGGAACTACTTCGTATTTTATCGTATTTTCCACAAAGCTTTGCAGTAATAATGGGATAACGGTTGCCTGCAGGGTTACGGATTCAATATCCGTATATAAGGAAATACAGTTCGGATATCGTATTTTTGACAGCTCTATATAGTTTTCCACATGCAATAATTCCTGCTTCAGCGATACGGTTTGTCCGGAGGAAAGGGTATAACGCAAATACTGGCTTAAGGACCTAAGCATAATCTGAATCAAATCCATCCGGTTGATTTCCGCAAGCTGATAGGCCATATTCAGGCAATTAATCAAAAAATGCGGTGTAATCTGCAATTTTAAATATTGGGTATGGATAAGCTGTCTGGACAGTTTTTCTTCATAAACATCAATCTTTAAGGTCTTAATTTCACTGACCATTTCATTAAAAGCGTTATTCACCTCCTCAAATTCAATACAAGCTTTATCATCCCGGAGCTTCACCTCCAAATTACCGTCTTTTAAGGAGTAAATAGCTGAATTAAGATAAGTAAGCGGATGGATAACCCAACGGTTGATGATAAATGCAAGCAGAATCATTAAGCATATCACAATAATAAAGATCAGGCTTAAAAAGGGGATATATTTATTGATATCCATAAAAAACTGGCTTTCAGGAATCAGTGAAACGATAAAAAGGTTCCCAAAATTCATTCGGGTGGAAACGATCAGATTATTTTCACCATTGATCATAAGATATTGATATTTACCGGGTTCTGTAAGAGCCTGCAGGGAGACGGCTTTTATGGGCGGGGCATCACCGGTAACGGTTCCGCTGTCATCCACAAAAAAGACACTCTGCTTTAATTCCTTGCCAACCAAAGGCTGCAGGGCATTTTCCGTACTGATCCATACTCCGATATAGCTGTTATGGATTTGTACCGCGCGGAACAAATAATATTTTTCGTTTATTTTTACAGGGAACCATTTGCCTTTGTTTTCCTTGGTCAAAAATGTTTCCTGGTCTATCCTTGTGCGTATTTCATTCTGTAAGTTCTTATAGCTGCTGTAGGTGGCGTCCGATTGCGTTTCCTGGATGTAGGTATTGCCTGTTGCTGAATAGAGAAAAAAACCATCCATATTGTAAATGGATAATGCCGACCGAAAGCTTTTCTGTACATGGTAGAGGGAGGAAAAATACTGTTCCGAGGAGGTGTCGTTTTTATCTATGATACGGATGTCACCGTCGTCATAAGCAAAATTTTTCAGATAATTTTCTGCCGTATCAAAGCTTTCATTCAACCTGTTCTGATATATCGTAAGGGTTTCCTTCATGGAATCATATATCTTATTCTGAATTTCTCTGAAGGCAATAAAGTTGTTCGCTGCCATCAATGCCACAAGCAGAAAGAAAATCAGGATAATAAAGGAAGCCAGCCGAAAACGTAAGGAGCGAGTCTGAAAAAGCTTCAATGGATTACCTCCCATACATAATTGTGTATATTATCTAATCATGATGATATCATATAGAAAAATACGTTGCAACCTTTTGCACTATTGTCAAAGAATGGTGATAAATCACAGCATAATTGTGCAAATTCACAACAGCATAATTCTTTTACTCCACACAAATGCTAAGCTATAATAAGGCTGTCAATGGGTGCTGCGATGACAAGCAAAACATTATTCAGTAAAGAGAGGGATATTTATGAGAAAAGGATTGGCTTTAATTTTAGCTGTCATGATGATCTTCAGCTTAGCTGCCTGCGGCAAGACTGATAATAAGGACAGCGGAGCAAAGAACAACGATACTGCCCAGACAGCGGATGGGAACCAGGGTGAAGCGAAACCGACCGGAGATGCGCAAAGTACGGGCGAGATCACACATCTTGTCATGAGCTTTATGACATGGATCGGTGCTCCGGTTGATACACAGAAGGTTCAGGATGCAATCAATGCAATCACAAAGGACCGGTATGGAATTGAAGTTGAATTTCAGATTTCAGACAGCAGTTCTTATAAGCAGAATATGACACTTGCGCTTTCCGGCGGAGAGCAGGTTGATATTCTCAGTACGATATCAAACGGCTATAACACCATGGTACAGCAGGGGTATCTTCTGGATCTGGAAGAAAATGACCTGTTAAAGAATTTCGGTTCCGGAATCGTGGACGCCGTAGGTTCGGAATATATTGACGCCTGCCGTGTGGACGGCAAATTATACGGGGTGCCGAATAACCGTGATATGGCTCAGGGCCGCGGCTGTGCAGCAATCGCTACGGAATATCTTGAAGGAATTGGCTATCCGGTTGATAACACCAAGGAGATTATCAAAATATCCCTGGATGAATTAAATGATATTTATGCAAAGCTGCATGAAAAATACCCCGACCTCGAAGTATACCGGCCCGTAGCGCTTTCCATGAGCCAATTTTCTAATGTGGATTTACTTGGCGGCAATGCCTTCGGTGTATTACTGAATTACGGAAAAGAGTTAAAGGTGGAAAATCTGTTTACCAGCGATTATTATAAGGAGTATTGTGCCCGTATATACGATTATAATCAAAAAGGTTATATCGGCAAGGATTCCGTAACGGATACCACAGCGGTAACCGAGCTTGTAAAAGCAGGAACCTTAATGGGCTATACCACCGGCGGTAAGCCCGGTATTAAATCTCAGGAATCCAACCTGTGCGGACGTCCGATGACAATTTTCCAGACCATGGATGATTTTATAAGCTCTTCTGCGGTTGCCTCCTTCCCTTGGGCAATTTCCATCAACACGGTTAATGCGGAAGCTTCCATGCGTTTGTTAAATGCTTTTTATACCGATGCGGACCTGGCGGATCTTCTCGGCTGGGGTATGGAAGGCACTCATTATAAGGTTCTGGACAGCGGGCTGATTAATTTTGCAGATGGTGTGGATGCAACAAATTCCGGATGGAACCACTCCATGGGCTGGTTAATGCCGAATCAGTTCATTACCCATATATGGGAAGGAAACGATCCCGCATTATGGGAGAACATCAAGAGCTTTAACGAGAATGCGCAGAAATCGGCTGCAAGCGGATTTACCTTCGATACTACCAATGTAGCTACCGAAATGACCAGTGTTCAGAATGTTTATGACGAATTTCAAAAGAGCATCGAGTATGGATTTTTAGATCCGGCAACCGGTATTGATGAAATGAATACAAAGATGGCAAAAGCAGGTCTTGATAAAATCATTGCTGAAAAGCAGACCCAGCTTGATGCGTGGGCTGCGGCAAACCAGAAATAATACCGCGCAGATAAACAATTGATATAATTCGTTACAAATTTTGTGGTGATTGACAACGGCTGGGTTATCCTATAATTCAGCCATTGTCAATTCTATAGACCTAAGACCTAAGGAGATGATGGCTTGACTGATATGAAATATAACAATAATTCAAACAGGTATCCAAAGAAAAAAGCAAAAATAAAACGCTTTATCCCGATTTATATTATGATGCTGCCTGGACTCATATATCTTTTTATAAATAATTATATGCCTCTTCCTGGGTTGGTTATCGCATTTAAACAGTATAATGCCAGAAACGGTATTTTCGGAAGCAAGTGGATTGGTTTTAAAAACTTTGAATATTTATTTAAAACAAGTGATGCATGGATCATTACCCGAAACACCATATTGTATAATGTTGCCTTTATTATCGTTAATACCGTAATGGCGATTATGGTTGCGGTTATCTTAAGTGAACTGAACGGCAGAAGGAAAAAGGTATATCAGAGTGTGATTCTTCTGCCCAATCTGATATCTACGGTTATTATAGGATATCTTGTGTTTTCATTTTTCAGTGTTGAAAACGGCTTTGTAAATAATACGATCTTACCCCTTCTTGGTATGGAACCGATGGATTGGTACAGCCAGCCAAAATACTGGCCTTTGATTATTATTTTTGTCAGTGCGTGGAAAAGCGTCGGATACAATTGTATCGTATATCTGGCAACGATCCTGGGCTTTGACAGGGCGTATTATGAATCTGCGCTGGTAGACGGAGCGACCAGGTGGAAGCAATTTAAATATATTACCCTTCCGTTATTGAAACCAACCATTATAATGCTAACCCTTATGGCCGTCGGGCGTATCTTCTATTCTGATTTTGGATTATTCTATCAAGTGCCGATGAACCAGGGTGCGTTATATTCTGTCACAAATACAATCGATACCTATGTATACAGGGGACTATTACAGCTTGGCAATATCTCAATGTCTGCCGCTGCGGGCTTATATCAATCTGTTGTCGGATTTATTCTGGTGCTGGGTGCGAATATGCTGGTTCGCAAGGTTGATAAAGACAGTGCCTTAATATAGGGGGGAATGAATATGAAGACAAAGGAAGCAAAAATTTATAATACAATCGGTCATTTTATCATGACAATCCTGACCTTATTGGCAATTATCCCAATTATATTAATGGTAATATCCTCTGTGACGGATAATGCTTCGCTTTTACAGAACGGTTATTCCTTCTTCCCCAAAAAGTGGAGCCTTTTTGCATATGAGTGGATTTTTCGGTCCAATAGCGCTGTGGTACTGCGGGCCTATGGCATGTCCTTTCTGCTAACCGCAACCGGAGTAGCAATCAGTTTGGTGATAACAACGTTACTGGCATACGGATTATCAAAAAAAGAGCTTCCCTTCCGGGGAATACTTACCTTCCTGGTATTCTTTACGATGCTCTTTAACGGAGGCCTGGTATCAACCTACATAAATTACACAAATGTTTTTCATGTGAAGGATACCTTTGCGGGATTACTGATACCGGGACTTTTGATGAATGCCTTTAATGTGCTGCTGATGAAAAGCTATTTTGTCACCAGTGTACCGGATGAAATCCTGGAGGCAGCCTATATTGACGGAGCAGGCGAGTTTAAAACAATGTATTCGGTCGCGCTCCCCATGGCGAAGCCAATCATTGCGACCATCGGTATGTTTGTGGGCATTGCATACTGGAATGACTGGAATAACGGATATATCTATTTGGTGAAAAATACGGATTTATACAGTATACAAAACCTGTTAAACAGACTGATGCAGAATATCCAGGCCTTAACCCAGAATGCGTCAAATTTATCCAATGCGGGCCAGGGCCTGGCCCAGATACCGACGGCGACAGTCCGCATGGCAATGGCGACACTGGGTATCCTGCCGGTAGTAGCGATCTATCCCTTCATACAGAAGAACTTTGTCAAGGGAATTACGCTGGGCGGAGTAAAGGGTTAGTGAAATGGCCGCAGCTTTGGCAAGAAAGAGGGGACTATAGGGATGAAGTATGAGAATTTGAAGACAGAGAAATGGAGACAGGTTATTTTAGAGTTCCGAAGTCAGGCCATTTATGAAAATCCATTTCTGGAGGCTGAGATATCGGCTGTATTTACTGCTCCGTCAGGCCGCCGGATCAGGAGAGAGGCATACTGGGATGGAGACAATAGTTATAAAATCTCTTTTGCGCCTACGGAGTCCGGTATCTGGACATGGAAGATCAAGGCGGAGGATAAGTCCGGATTAGATGGTCTCGGCGGCGAAGTAGAATACGTGGATTATAGCGGTGATTTGGCAATTTACCGTCATGGTTTCTTAAAGGTTTCTTCCTCGGGGAGATATTTGGTGCATGATGACGGGACCCCGTTTTTCTGGTTAGGAGATACCCATTGGGAATTTGTCCATGGAGAACGGTGGGACTGGTCAAATCACCCCGGTATGGACAGTATGTTCCGGGGAATGGCTCAAAAAAGAGTAGCTCAGGGATTTAATGTCTATCAGACAAACCTAAGAAGCGACACGCTTATGGGAGGCGGCAGTTATTATTGGTCGGAGGGGAAAAACGGGCTCCTTCCCAATGTCGGGTATTATCAAAAGGAGTTGGACCGGCGCATGTATTATCTTGCGGATTTAGGCCTCGTGAATGCACTGGGATTTGCATGGTCCATGTCAATTATAAATAATATGGAACGGCAAAAGCCGCTGGCCAGATATATTGTGGCAAGATACGGAGCTTTACCGGTAATTTGGACCTTAGCAGGCGAGATCGCCGGCTATAGGGGAGGGGAAGAAAGAAAAATATTAATCGACAGGTGGCGTGAAGTCGCTGAGTTTGTAGAAAAAACAGACGGTTACGGCACCCTGCAGACAGCGCATTATACCAACGAACGTCCTTTTGCGGATTATTATCAGGAGGAGGCTTGGTTTGATTTTACCCTGAATCAGGCCGGACATGGAGACTTTCCGGTCAGCCAGAAAGATTACCGGGAGTTTTTTAAAAAATATCATCATAAACCATTTATCGAAGGCGAATGCTTTTATGAGTTTTGCTCTACCCTGGAGGAAAACGGGACACGTATGTGTACTGAGGATATGCTGAGAAGAGCAGCTTATATGTCAATTCAGCTGGGAGGCTGCGGTTATACCTATGGGGCGCAGGGAATCTGGGACAATGTTCTGGAAAAGGGAAAGGCAACCCCGCTCAGCATTATTTTTAACCGGTTTGATGTCACCTGGTATGAAGCGATCGAAGGAATTGGTGCGGAGCAGATGGGATATATGAGGTCTTTTTATGAAAAGGTCCATTTTGAGGAATTTTTACCGTATACAGCTCCTGAGAATGAAATTAATGTTTTTGATAAAATGCCTCCCATAATTACTGTCAGCAAAAATCATGACAGAATGATTATCTACTATGGTGAAGCAACCACATCAACGGTTAAAATGAATGGGTTGCAGAAGGGGTTATATGAGGCTGCTTGGTTTAATCCCCGTACCGGCAGATATTTGCCATACTCGGAAAACTTAATACCAATCCCCGGGGAGTGGGAAATACCTGCCAAAAAAGACAGCAGTGACTGGTTATTGATGGTTGATAAAAAGGAAGACTATCAGGAAAAGCAGACCAAAGCCATATAAATATAAGTTAAGCCGTTATTCTGAACCGGCCTCTGTCAGGCAGACAGGGCCGGTTCAGAATAACGGCTTTATTAGACGTATGTTTTATATAAATTACTTTTTTATAATTCGGATTGCCATATATTCTCTTCCCGGAAGTGTTATTTTAAATTTTCCGTGGAACGTACCGGCTTTATTAATGGTCATATTCCAGGTATCAATCACTTCGACCTCATAGCTATGATCCTCCGGCAGGGAAAAAGTTCTGAAACCGGGACGGAACCAGCCGTAATAATGAATGGAATATGCTCCGCCAGCCGCAGAGCCTGCGACCTCGTCCCATTCCCCTTTGACAGGAACCAAACCGCCGCCGGGAGTCTGATGCATAAGCTCTGATAAAAATTTTATCCGGGCAGGGCTCTCTCCATGGAGCGTTCCTCCGTGAGACCACCAGAGGATATTCTCAGGATGCTGATAGGTCTCTCCGTGACCCGGATAGCCGCCTCTGACAAAAGCTTCCCAGAAGCGTCTTGTCATCTCCTGGCCGCTGATATTGCCCCAGCCGTGGCTGATATTACCTTCATAAGCGATTTCGTCCAGCACCACCGGCTTGTTATACCTGGCCCGCCACTCCTCCGTCAATTCCGAGGTTTTATAAAGATCCGTGCGCTGGATACTGCAATGGGTAATCCAGGGACGGCTGTAATCGTAAAAACCAAAGCAATTATGAATAGAACGAAGATGGTGATAGGGGTCACAGGTACATACTACCTGGGCGTTTGCTTCCCAGTCAGCGATGGATTTATGAAAGAACAGATCATACTCATTCGCCATAGACCACCATACGTTACGGTAGGCACTAAAGCGTGCCGTCACATATCTCAGGTAGAAGGCTTCGTTTTCCGTACCCATTTTACTGAAGCCCCAACGGTCATAAGGATGCATCAGTATAAGATCAGCCTCGATTCCCAGCTTCCTTAAATCCTGGATGCGTTTTTCAAAATTTTGAAAATGGACAGGATTAAAACGGCGGAAATCCCAATGGTTTTCCCCCAGAATTGAATTCTCGCCGAACAGAACAAAGTTGTCTTCATTCAAACCGGAGGAATCACAGGGGGTGCCTTCGTAAGGATAAGAGACAGGCTCATGAAAATTATATAGGTAATGCTTTGGGAAGATACAAAAACGGATTTTATTGAAGGCGTTTTCGGATAAGGTTTTCAGGGTTTGTTCCTGCAATTGTACCGACTGATGGGTCCATACGTAGCAGGTGGTACCGAGGCAGTGATATGGGGTTCCGTCCTCATAGACAAGATGAAGATTGGAGGCGGTTCTTACAGGACCGTGATTATCTTCGGAGGGAGCGGTTGCCAGGAAGGTTCCCCGGTACTCTTCACAGGAAAAGGTACCCTTGATAATAAACTGATATTCCTCCTGGAAGGAAGGCATGAAGCGCACGATATAAGTACCGTTGCCGTCATAAAAGCCTTCCACGGTTTTACTTTCGTTTCCAGAGGTAAACACACCGTAAATTGTATAGTCTTCATAGGGATTGCCGTCCGCAAAGCCGGGCAGGACCGCTTCGAAGGTATCCCATTTCTCTACGGTTGCAGGATAAACAAAATGCTTCATAAAATTCCCCCGTTCTATTGGTTTTTCTTATTATATCGTTCCTCAAAAGCTGCCAGCTATAACTATTCTGTCAGGAAATAACACTATACTGCGGTATTGCCCCGGCTGTATATCACTTAAAAATGTTCCATGCTATAATTGGCCCATAAAAATATAAGCTAATTATAGCATACGGAAGGTGGAAAATAAAATACGGAACAATAGCGGAAGTTTATGATTTGGATCCGTTTATTTCAAAGATCGTACCGGAACCGGAGGGGCTTTGGTGGAAAAAAGCAATTGGGATGATAATTGGTCAGTATACAGCCGGCGCTCCTTTCATGGTGGTTATGAAAGGAGCGCCGTTTTGCTGCTATTTAGTTATCTTCTTTAAATTCGTCCTTATGCTCCGGACGATCATGTTCCGGATAACCATGCTCCGGGTGATTATGCTCCGAATGGTTACGTTCCGGGCGGCCATGCCGGGAATCTCTGAATCCCCAGGTGTTACGCATCTGCTTAAGATGCGCTGCCTCCGGATGCGGACCAACCCCCCGGTATCTTCCGGCATACGGACCAAACCAGCCTCTCGGGTGTTCGCCAAATTCCTGCACATTCTGCTCTGCCTCGGAGGATAATGCCTCCAGCCTTGCAATGATCCGGTCAAGAAAGCTGCTGAGCTGAGCCTGCTCTTCTTCCTTCAAGGAGGAAAAGATGTCGTCGTCCTGCTTTACTTCGTCGGCCGCTGACGCAGCCTCTTCACCTTCCGGTGTCAGTCTGATATTCGTAGTACGCCGATCCTCCTGGGAAGGCGTACGTGTGATATAACCGCTTTTCTCCAGTTTGTTCAGAAGCTCACCCAGGGACTGGTTTCGCATATCCAGCAGATAGCCCAGCTCTTTCTGGCTGATTTCAGGCTTTATTTTTAAAATAGACAATACGCGGCCCTGCCCTCTGTGCGGATTTCCAAACGGGCCGAGGTTCCTCAGGTTAAACATCAGGTGACGGTGCATCAGACCTTCCAGCTTCATAAATTGTTCCATTAATTCTTTGTTCTCGTTGTCCATATAACTAACCTCCTGTATCAATCGGGTTTATACATATAAAGGTACCTTGTATTTAATATTATACAGGTACCGTGATAAAAGTCAAGTATTTTTTACAGGTACCTGTACATTTTTGCGTTTTCATAACCATCCTTCGTTTCTAAAAATTTAAATAAAAAATGTAAAATACACTTGACACTAAATGTAAAGCGTACTATACTTAAAATGTAAAGCGAACTGTACAATACTACCTGTGGCAGTGTTAAATTTAAAGATTAATGCAAATAGAAGGAAGGTGAATCTGTGCAGACAAAAATACAGGAATTACGAAAGGCCAGGAAGGTTACCCAGAATGAACTGGCGGATGCGGTCAGTGTAACCAGACAGACGATTATCTCACTGGAGGCAGGCAGATACAATGCTTCTTTGATCTTGGCACATAAGCTTGCACAGTTTTTTGAGGTTCCGATCGAAGAGATATTTATATTTGATAAGGAGGAAGAGAATTTATGAAAGGAATATTTAACAGCGCAATTGCAAATACAAATGAAGAATACAGGGAGATCGTCAGAAACCGGATGAAGCTGTTTGTGCTTATGGGGGCAGCAGGGGCGACTACCGTAACGGTGGCATTACTGGCAAGGTTCCGGTGGAGAGCGGTCATCAAGGAGGAAATACTGGATGTATATACGGGTTTTGGCATCGGCTTGCTGATCATCTCTATTGTACTGTGGATTTTACACAGAGGAACACTTAACAATGAGGAAAAGCTGAAGGAGAGCCGAATCAAGAACAGCGATGAAAGGCTTCTGGATATCAGCAACAGGGCTTTCCGGTTTGCCGGGGGAGTGATTCTTACGGTAATGTATGGTATTGCGCTGATCGGAGGTCTGTTCTTCCCGGTTCTGGTGAAGATGCTGCTGACAATTATCAGTATATTTCTGGTATCCTATCTGGCCGCATACCGGTATTATCTTAAGAGAATGTAAGGAATTCTGATGATTTGCAGGGAAGGATGCGGGCAATATGAAAAAATATTTAACCAAATACTGCGTTCCGACAGGATTGATCCTTTATGCGGTGTATAATATATTAAACAGAGTTACAACAATCGGAGATGCGATGGCGATTATTCTATGCAGTATCTCCTCTGCGCTAATTCTGACTGGACTATTCTGTAGATCTTCCGGATTTAAAAAAGAGCGTTGGAAGCGAGGATAATGCATGTGCGGCAGGTATAATTTTACGGTGGAACAAAGTGATGAGCTTCTGGATATCTTAGAGAAGCTAAATGCCAAGCTTCATGGAAAGGCAGTGAAAAACGGAGACATCTACCCGACGGATCAGGCACCAATTCTGATCGAAGAGGAGGAGGAAGTGTCTCCTGTGTTGGGTAGCTGGGGGTTTCCGAAGTTCGGTCGGAAGGGTGTTATCATTAATGCAAGGACAGAGTCTGTCTTTGAGAAGCAGTTTTTTCGTGACAGTCTGTTAAGCCGCCGCTGTATCATCCCGTCCGCCGGATTTTATGAGTGGAATAGCGAGAAGAAGAAATTTCTGTTTCGCATGGAGGGGACCAATGCCTTGTATATGGCAGGACTGTATATGTTATACCCGGCAGGGGAATACCCTTCCGAATATGAAATGCGCTATGTCATTCTCACTACCGGTGCGAATGAATCAATGAAAGAGGTTCATAACCGCATGCCATTGGTCATACCGAAGCAGAAGATTAGAACATGGATTATAAATCAACAGGCGGCAGGAGATATGATAAAGCGGGTACCGCCTTTATTAAGAAGAGAGGAAATTGGAGGAAATGACTTTGGATATCAGTACAGGATGGACCTGTCATGAATGATGAATGAGTGCTTCTACCACTGGTGGAGGTATTCCACTTTTGAAAAATTGCCTGCATATCAAAACAGCAATTGTAAAATTTATCTGGTACGGTTTTGGGCACATTATAAACCCTCCGTTACTAAGACCGCCACCATTATGGGCTTAAAAACAGCGCACTTATCACATCCTTCGCATTTTCTTTTTCTACAAAAATGGCGGCAACTTTAACATTCAATTTCTTCTTAACTTTGTTTCAGATAATATTTAATAAGGCGCAAATATTTCTGGATGCTTGTTTTGAAGAGGCGTTCACTTGCTCGCCAAATATTCTTCAAGAGTAATATCATCTTTCATAATCTCCTGTGCAGCCTGTACGCCCACATATCGGAAGTGCCAAGGTTCATATGCAACGCCTGTTATATGTATTTTGTCTTTAGGGTATCTAAGGATAAATCCATATTCCTTGCAATGCTCAATCAGCCATTTTATCTCTTTGGTATCAGCCTGTTTTTCGTCAAGAATCTGATAATCGACAGATACTATATCAGCGGCTAATCCCAAATTGTGTTCACTCGTTCCGGGATAAGCAACATATTTTCGTGCTTCGATTTCCGCTTGCTCCTGATTAAGCCCTTTTGCTATATATTTATATACTTGGTTATTGAACAGTGTTTTTTGCTTTTCAATGGTTCTATATGCAGAACATACAATTGGCGAAAGACCTTGTGCTGTTGCATCAGAAAGCATTACATTCAGTTGAGCTATTGCTCTTTCATCAAACTCCAATCCATTTTTCAATTTTTTCAATTTTGGCAAATAGTTATCGGGTAAAGGATTCTCTCCGTTTACCAACATCAACACCCAACCTTCGCTGTCATTTATTGAAGATAAATCTGTATTACCGGGTTGTTTTACAATAATATTTTTTCCCTGCTCCTGAGAAGTAGCAGGCTCATTTTGTATTGGCAAAGGTTCTGTTCCTTTTATCAAGACTTTAATTGACTGAGCATTTGCTTGAATGGGTAGCATAACAAAAACAAATATAGCGAATATGATGGCGCAAAGCTTCATCATTCCGAAGAAAAATTGTGATTTTCTGCATTTGTTTCTTGCAGCAGGCTTGTCTATTGTATTCATGTGAAACATCCTTTCTTAAAGAATTTTATACGGCCATTTTCCCGTCAAATATGGAAATAACCCTTTTGCTTTGCCCAGCCACCTTGCTGTCATGGCTGATCACGATTATGGTGTTGCCATTGTCATTCAGCTTTTGAAACAAAGCCAGTATGTCTTTTCCGGTAGCGGAATCCAAAGAACCGGTCGGTTCATCTGCCAGGAGCAAAGAGGGCTCTGTTACTAAAGCACGGGCGATGGCCACTCTTTGCTGCTGCCCTCCTGAAAGTTCATTCGGCTTATGCAGCACCCTGTCGGACAAACCGACGAGGCTGATGGTTTCGTCCGCCTTTTTCACCGCCTCGTTTCTGGTCATCCCGCGGATCAGTAAGGGCATAATAATGTTTTGCAATGCTGTGTATTGTGGTATTAGATTGTATCTTTGAAAAATAAATCCGATTTTCCGATTCCTGATCCGTGATAATTGGTTGTTCGTACATTTATCTAACTTAATATCCTCAAATTGATATGTTCCGCTGTCAAAAGTGTCCATGCAGCCCAGAATATTCATTAAGGTAGTTTTGCCGGAGCCGGATGGGCCGAGTATGGTTAAATAATCGCCTTTTTCAACCACAAAACTGATATCCTTGAGTACATGCAGGCTTTCCTCGCCCATTCGGTAAGCCTTGTTTATCTTTTCCATTCTGATTATTTCGCTCATGACATTCCCTCACTTTATAATTGTCAGCATATCTATGGCAGCGCCTTTGCCATCTATCACCTTTGGCTTAATCATCAATACCGAACCCTTTTTTATTTCTTCCAAAGTTGCTTCTCCGCCTAAAATATTGCGGATATTGACCCCCGCAGGAATAGTCAAGGTTTTGCTTTCCCCTGTATAGGTTAAGTTAATCTCTCCGTCTTCTCCGAAAATCGAGTCCTCCGGGTCAGGGGCAAAATAGTCTTCCTGCCCTTCGGGGTTTTCCCTTATCGCCGTTTTTTCTTGAGAAGAACCCTTCTTATCACCGGGTTTTATATTCTCACCCTCGTTCCAATCTGGAAGCAACGCCATTTCAATTTCAACTTCATTGCCAATAATGCTTGTTACCTTCCCGAAAAACACTTCATCCGGCACTTCCGTATTGCTATCAGCATCAGAAGTCTCCTGATCTAAATCAGCCTGAGAAGGTGCTCCACCGTCCCTATTCTGTATACCATCCGCTCCGGGTTCATTTTCCGTCATATCAGGATTCTTTGGTGTTTGAGGATTTGAACAACCTGCAAGCATTAGCCCTGCAATCAGCAAAATTGCTATTGCTATAAAGATTTTATTTTTTTTCATATCAGTCATTCTCCTTATCATCTATTCATGATTCAGCGCGTCGATAGGTTTCTGTTTTGACGCTTTATATGCAGGATAAAATCCGAAAACCGTACCTGTCAGCAGCGAAAAGAATAACGCTGCCAATTGCCCTCCGGCAGATGGAAGAACCGGGATATCGATATATTTCATAAGCGGCAATATAAAAATGCTTAACAGCATCCCGGTTATGCTTCCAAATACACTTATGGTTATGGATTCAAGAATAAATTGCAGCAAGATATCGCGTTCGGGGCAGCCTAGAGCTTTCAAAATGCCGATTTCTCTTGTACGCTCCTTCACAGATACGAAAAGCACATTCATAATACCAATGCCGCTAACAATGAAAACAATAGCCGCAACGGAAACTAAAAGCATACTCATTGTTTTTGCTGATTGGACAGCGGCTTCCATTCTGCTGCCTGCATTCTCAATTGTGTATGCGTCGCTGGTATTAAGCAAATAGGCAAGTGAACTGCGAATCCATGTCGTTGCTGAATCCACATGGGATACATCATCAGCCAGTGCAATCGCTTGAGGCATTAAAAGCTCACTGAATACATATTCTTTTGCCACAGAATATGGAATGAATACGGAGGAATCCGGCGCGATCGTCCCCGCGCTATCGCCCTTTCGGGCCAGAACGCCCACGACTTTCAGCAGCTTATTACCAATTGAAATATATTCGCCGACTGCATATTCAGGCATACCATAGTTCTGTACCGCGACGTCATAGCCTAAAACAGCAACCAACGATTTATCCTCGACATCATCATCTGTCAGATTGGAACCATATGCGGTAGGTAAATTTAAAATCTGTTCGTATTCCGAAGTTACTCCTGTAATGCTCCTAAAGTATTCTT
The DNA here is from genome assembly GCA_023409535.1 of Bacillota bacterium. Lineage (GTDB taxonomy): Bacteria > Bacillota > Clostridia > Lachnospirales > Lachnospiraceae > Mobilitalea. The sequence continues at coordinate 99,742 of JAEYGZ010000038.1, read as the reverse complement.
CCCCATTCACCATCACGTTTCCGACCCCGAAGCCTATGAGCATAATATTAGTCAAATACGGATTTTCCGCTTTTATCTGCTGGATTTGCTCAAAATTTAACCGTTCAACTTTAGTAAGGTCCATATCAAAGAGGACTCTTTTCGACTCATCCGCATTGATATAAATGGTCGCTGCCGAAAGATCTCCAAACTGCTTGGTTATTTCCGCTTCGCCGCCATTGCCGATGGCAATAACCAAAACAATTGTTGTGGCTCCGACAATAATGCCTAATGAGCTTAAAATAACTTTGAATTTGTTCTGTATGATGTTAATCCATATGATACGCAACATTTCAGTCAATCGCATATTTATCCCTCCACATAGACGACATCGCCGTTAGAAAGGCCGGAGAGAACTTCACTGTATCTGCCGTCTGAGAAACCTGTCCGGATTTCTTGCTCAAACAGATTCCCTTCTTTGTCCTTGAGTAATACGATTTGTTTGCCTTCTTTTAATTGAATGGCCTTGTTTGAAAGGCATAACACGTCCTGTACCTGTTTTTGAATAAGCTGCGCTGAAAATGTCATGCCCTCCAACAGAAGCATATCCTGTGTTTCAATCGAAGCGTAAACAGCATATTCCAGCGGATTCGCGCTGATTGGCGCTAACTGGACTTGCGTAACGGCACCCTGTAATGTCTGCGTCTGATATGCATTGAAGGTAAACTGTACAGACTGACCGATTTCCACATCGCCGATGTTGGATTGAGATACCTTCAAAAGGGCGCTTATTTTCTTCGGGTCGCCAACTTGAGCAACAATTGGCTTTCCTGCAGTCATTTCACCCTCAACCAAAGGAATTGAAGTGACGATACCATCCAGCTTGGCGTAAAGATAAGGGTCGGCCAATTCGCTGCCAACTGCTTTGGCGATCTTATCTCCAACCTTTACGGTGTCTCCTTTTTTGACATATACGGCTTCAAGTTGAACAGGGACAGGAAAGTAATGGGAAGTGGGGGGCAGAAATAAATAACCGTCCGCCGTTATTCCCGCAGTAATGTCACCCTGAAAGGCTTTATATTCTCTCAGGGGCATCATGTCTTCCTGAGGCTTATTTGCATAAAACAAGAAAGCGGTAATCAACAGGACTGAAATCGTAATGATAGATAGAACGGTTTTTCCTTTTAGCGTCTTTTTTCCATCCATATAACTCTATACCTCACTTTTGACTTAAAATACTCTTACAATGTGAAGTATAAATGGTCTGTGTATCAAAGTTGTATCTCTATTGTTTCATAGTTGCACAAATTTTACCTGCATGAAAAAAGTGTTACACAAAAAATACGCCCTGATGAGGCTTAAAAGCCGCCCAAAGCGTATTCTTCTTAATTCTTCTGTGAAAATTTCAGGCTCTTTGTACAAGTTTCATTGCAGCTTTGCTATATCCATCTTATCATGGCCTGATTTGAATAGAAGTATTGTAGCTCGATATAAGCTTCATTATATAACCAAATCCGTATCCATTTTCAAAAGTATAAAATGCATAAAGCAAAACGCTATCTTCGAATCTAAATTCAAAATTATAAACAGTATAACGGCGTTCAGTTACCTTTATCGTTGCGGTTTCATCCTCCCGAGTAGGGGGGGATTCCGGCTCAGATTCTATATTTTGAACCTCAAGCCCAAGGTATTCCGCCCATGTTTCTATGGTCTTTTTTTCTGTAAGCAACGGCTTATCCTGTGCGTTTACAATAAATTGTATAATCTTGCCCGTATGATCATCCATGTAAAAGTTCCCTGAAAACCCGTCTTCCTGCAAAGCAATACTCCAAAATATGCCGCTGACAGATGGTTCATCTTTTTGAACATATAAGCTTACATCCATTTTTATTGCACTTTTGTCCTCTGAATCTATTTCGGGAAGCAGACCGAGTTTTGCAAGCTCTGTAATTTCTTCAAAAAATTGATCGTTTGCAGAGGTTAAATTAAAATTCGTACCTATATCAAATGCAACTCGATTTACATTTTGCGGATAATCTCGCAACAAACTTATTTTTTTGATCATTGACGTATTATTGCTCGATATGGTTTTCGGCAGTTCAAATGATTCGGATTTGACCTTTCCGATTATATTTTGATCGGTAGAAAAAGTCATCCACTCGGGCAAGAAAAGTCCTGTCGCAGCAAAAATGAAAACTAAGGTGATAGTTATTATATATTTTATGGTTGCCTTCATTTATATCTACCCCCTTAAATCCAAATAAACACTAGTTCCTACACCTACTTGAGATTCAAACTTCATCTCACCGCCATGAAGCTCCGCAATTTCTTTACACAAAGAAAGTCCAATGCCTACGCCTTTGCCTCTGGCTCTTGATTTATCCACCATATAAAATATCTCTGTAATCCTTGAAAGCTCTTTTTCCGGTATTCCTTTGCCATTATCCTGAACAATAATCATAAATCCCTCAGCGGATATTCGCTTGCCTGTTAAATTAATTACACCGCTTTCCGGGATTGCTTTTCTGGCATTGTCCACCAGGTTTAGAATAAGAGTTTTTATCAAATCCGGTTCAACTTGAATTTGAATATCCTCAGCAGAAATTCTAAGCATGATATTACTGCTGGTAAGAACAGGTTCCATAATTCCTTCAATATTCTTAAACAACTCTTTCATATTAATTGGTTTCATCTCAAAGTCATGATTTTTTACTACCAGTAAATCAAGCAGCTTTAATGAAAGGGCTTCCATGCGCTTTCCTTCATTAAAAATATAGTCTGCCGCCAAAATCCTATTTTCTTCAGCCATTTTTTTTGAACGAAGCATATCGGCATATCCAATAATAGATGTAAGGGGCGTCTTAATTTCGTGAGCGAAGCTGCCGATAAAATCGCGCTGGCTTATTGTTATTTCTTCTAAATCCAGTATTTTGGTTTCGAGGCTATCTGCCATTTTATTGAAATCCTTTGCGAGCAGTCCGATTTCATCTTTTGTCCGAATAGTCGCTCTATCTCCATATTTGCCTTTAGCTATTTTCCTTGTCGTATTTGAAAGTCTTTTTAATGGGGACAGTGCCCATAATGTCAGGAAAGAAACTAAGAGCGCGTTTGCTGCCAACATGAAAAACATCAGTTTTCGATAAAAAGAAAATAAATTATGCCTATCAATAAAAATAGAAGATATATCATGGACGGTTTCCATATACATTCTTCCGCTGAAGGTCTGAAGAACCGAGGCTGTTTGAATATAGTAGCCGCCTTCATATTCTATGGCCTTATATACTATGGAATTATCTTCAAGCTGCTCAAGCAAATCCATATCAAAGTTTATATCATCACTCTGGGCAATTACATTCTGTTCTTTGTCAGAAATTCTGATTACCAATTTATCATTTGTAAAATGAGCTATTATAGATTCTGAAATATTCAGCATCGTTCCCTTATCCTGAGTTTCAGATGATGCAGTCGGCATTACGGCTCCAAAATAACTGCACAGCATTTTATTTTCCTTCAACGCTGCGTTGGTTTCTCTATCAAGGGCAGACTGAAAAACAGCAGATATGAAGAAATAGCCGCCGATGCTGAAGGTCAATATCGTAATAATCAAAGTGCAAAGAAATATTTTCCAGGATAGTTTCATTGGTTTATCTCCAATCGGTAGCCTACTTTATAGACCACCGTAATCAATTGTTCCCATCCGAGCTTTTTTCGCAGGCGTTGGACGTGGAGATCGATTGTTCTGCTGTCTCCCATAAAATCACCGCCCCATATTTTTTCGTATAGCTTATCTCTGAAAAGCGCAATGTTTTTGTTGTCAATGAAGAAAATGAGCAGTTCATATTCCTTTTTTGTCAGAGGAATTTCAAGGTTTTCTTTTTTTACGGTTCTTGCCCTGGTGTCAATAGTCAAGCCGCCTATTTCAATGATAGATTGGCTGAGATTATATCTTCTTAGAACAGCTTCGACCCGCGCTAAAAGCTCAATAATTTCAAACGGCTTCACAAGATAGTCATCTGCGCCGAGCTTTAACCCTTTAACCCTATCATCCACACTAGCTTTGGCCGTTAAAAATATCACCGGAACATTCAAAGGCTTTATATATTCCATAACCTCATATCCATCCACCTCAGGAAGAAGGATATCTAACAAAACTAAATCATATTTGCTTTCATCCAGTATATTTACGGCTGTCATGCCATCAAAGGCACAATCACAAAAGTACCCTGCTTCGAATAAGTTAATTCGTATTAAATCCGAAATCGGTTTTTCATCTTCCACTATCAAAATTCGAATCACTCTTATCACCTCTTATATAAGAATACATCAAAGTTGTATCTTATTTGTATCAGATTTTATTTTTTTAGAAACTCTTGATGAACGAGCTGAAATCATGCAGTATTGTATAGCACATGAGCGTAATTACGCAGAAAAATTTGAAAAATATCAAGTAGCCTATCAGCAAGCATGTAGCTATACTGTTAAATATGAAGCTTACGGAGGTGGAAGCATTAAGAGACAATCGGGGAAAACAAAAGTCTCAGGCATCTTAGTGCTACTCTTGACATACTTTGGACGTGTATTAACACCTATAGAGAAATATGAAAATTATTTACAAGTGCATAAAAACTGCCAGAAGGTTACATCTACTGGCAGAAAAGATTTTTATTTTTATAACTGTCTACTTGACGAGGAGCAGTTCACGCAGCAGCTCCCTGTTTATAGCTTATATTCCAAAGTACTTATCTGCAAGCTTCTCCGCGGTTCGGGTAGCAAGTGCCTGAATGGTGAGGGTGGGATTAGGGCCGCCGATACTATTACATAATACACTGCTGTCTGCAATATATAACCTCTTTACCTGATTTGCCTCACAATTGGCATCCGTTACATATCCCATACGCATGGTGGACATGATGTGATAGAAAATGCCCGGCGGCAAGTTAGACCGGTGGATTGTCTTTGCACCGGCTTTTCTTAAGATATTGGCAGAAATTACGGCGAGCTGCTCTCTTCTTTGTATATCCTCTGAACCGGGTTTATAATTGATTACCGGCAAGTAGCCATTTTCATCTGCCAGCTCAGGGTCGAGTGTGATGGAGTTATCAGGGTTCACATCATCATCCAAAAGGATAAGAATATTCATGGTTCTGGTATATTGTCTCATGATATCCTTCAGAGGCTCTCCGGTAAGGATACCTTCCATATCCCAGGGAGCCTCCGGGTCCGGTGGATTTAAGGCAGCAAACCCGCTTTGGCTTGTTGAATAGATAAAGGAGGAGAACAACCCGGGGCTGGTTCCGAAGGTTTCCAGAGAACCAAGGCCGGGTATATCAAGCCTTGAGCCTCCGCCGTTCTGTCCGACAAACGGTCTGATTTCGGAGATGCCCAGCGTATCAAGCAATACCCGTTCATCAAAGACCCCCGTGACACAATCGAACCAGTGGTTTGTCAATCCTTTACCAACCCAGCCGTTGTCGGGCAGATCGGAATTCAGCCACAGTCTGGGTGTCTCAATGCCCCCGGCTGCCATAACGATTACGCTGGCTCTTAATTCTCCGGTTTCTCCGGTCCAGGTATTTCGATAAATCACACCTGCGGCGCGCAGTCCTTCCACGGAATCCTCTTCTGTCAATATTCGGGTAACAAAGAGATTGGGTCTGATTTCAACGTTTCCTGTTCTTAAGGCCGGAGGTATATAGCTGGCAAAGGTTGACCTCTTGGCAACTGCTTCTACCATCGGTCCGATATGACAGCCATTGACACAATGTCCTCTTAAGGTGCAGCCTACAATGCGGTTGGTCTGCAGATCAAAATTCAGATCGTCAAGCAGCGGATTTACCCGTAAAATTGCATTGGGCTGCGGCCGGTATCCTGAAGCGGTAACATCCGGAGTATCGATCAGCTGCCATCCGGCAAGCTGCAAGCCGTATTGAAACATAGCTTCTTTTTCCGTAGTAGGAGCAGGATGCACCGGCAATCGCTGCTCCACCTTCTCATAATAAGGTACAAGCTCCTCATAAGAGATAGGCCAGATATTATCAACGCTCACCGGGAATGCCCTGGGAGAGTTGGCGAAGTAATGGAGCGTACTTCCTCCCACACCCGCAACCTGGGAGGTATAACCGTCTTTTGGGATTATTCTGGTCCAGGGCGGGTGATTCCGGTCTGCCGGTCCCCAGCGGAATCTGCCGGATACAAAATCGTTCATCGCATCTTCATAATCCGTAAAGCTTTCCTTTAGTACATCAATGGACAGATCCTCGTAGCTTGAGCTGCCCATTGCCCCGGGATTCTGATTGGGATCAGGCCATTTTGAATTACCGTACCATGGCCCTGCCTCCAATACCAGTACCTTGAATCCCTTTTCTCCAAGTTCCCTTGCTGCAACAGAGCCGCCGGCTCCGGCGCCAATGATGATTACATCAGCAGCTGTTTGATTCATAAATAACTCCATTCCGCCACGCTGGGTGGCACGACGTTATGCTTCCAACTGTACCCGGTAGCCAAGGCTGGGCCCGGGATATCCGATCTGCTGCCAGCTGACCGGAAAATACTCCAAGGTACGCTGCTCCGGTGGAGCCAGGCGTGTAGAACCGTATCCGGACCACTCCGAATAATACCCAAGAAAGACCAGCCTGATCAGGTATCCAATGGTATATTGCTCATAACCGAGATTGCCTGTGAAGGGTGCAGGCAACAGCGCAGGATCGATATCTGATTGTGTCAGCAGATTCAGTGCGCGCAGGCGGTCATTGTAGCTAAGCGATGCAAAGGAGCTTCCTCCCAGCTGTACTGCAGCGATATCCAGTGTTTCAACGATGGGCTCTGTCAAAGGTACCTCCGTAGAGTTCAGGGACATGATCAGATACTCATCTATATATAAATCCACAGCTCCGTATAACTGTATTCTGCCGTATTCCTCCGCAAGCCCGGGCGTACGCGGAATAATCGTGTCCGCAAAAGCCAGGAAGGTGTTATGGATAGATTGCTGCGATGCATTCATAGTTTCACCTGTCCGTACGCTTCATAATTATTAATAAATATGATAGCAATCTCGCAAACAGACATACTTTGCGTATAAAATAAGGGTATGGGTACCCCGATATCATAGATAGTCAAGGCTGTCAGAATAAAAGAAATCGTTTCTTTGCTTATAATTACGCAGGAAGCTATTGACAAAAGCATCCATATGAAATAAAAAGGTAATAGACCAGGATATGAAACGGGGGGGAATAAATGATAGGAGAACTGATAGGCAGGGGAAATACAGCCGAGGTATTTGAAAGGGGAAACAATACGGTCGTTAAGCTGTTTCACACCGGCTATCCACAGGATAGCGTACGTAAGGAGTTTGATAATTCGCAGTTATTGAAGGATAGAGACCTTCCCATTGCTAAGAGCCATGGGCTTATTACATACGATGACAGGCATGGCATCATTTATGACAGAGTAGATGGAGAATCTATCTTGGATATACTTATGCGTGAAGAGGATATCGAGAAATATGCAACAATACTGGCATCGTTGCATAAAAGGATACTTTCCCATAACATCCAAGGAGCGGAAAGTCTTAAGAATATTTTAAAGAGAAATATCGAGGGGACAGATATACTGAATCTGCAATGTAAGGAAAAGCTCCTGGCAGTGCTTGCCGCCCTGCCTGAGGGTGACAGTCTTTGTCATGGGGATTTTCATTTCGGAAATGTGATGGTAAGCCACGGTAAGTATTATATAATTGATTTTATGAATATCTGTCACGGACATCAATATGGGGATATCGCCAGGACAGTATATCTGACGGAAATGACCCCGGTACCGCCCGAGCTGGGTGATAAGGAAAGAAGCCTTTCTATGAAAAGACAAGCAGCCGATATTTATTTGAAGGAAATCGGAGTGAAAAGGGAAAGCTTGGAAGATTGGTTAATGGTGACCGGTGCCGGCAGACTTTCGGAACTAAACAGGGACCAAAAGGAAGAAATCAACACGGTCCTGAACTACCTTACGGCATGCGGGTTACAAGTATAGCACTTTGAAACATTGATATTCCGGGGAGGAAGAGGGTATGGTAAACCAATTATTTTCACATGCAAAAAAGCCTGTTCTGTGGCAGCGGAGCAGCGAGTTATTCTGGGATGATGAGCATATCTCAAAGCAAATGCTGGAGGCCCACCTTAATCCGGAATGGGAAGCGGCAAGCCGCAGGCATAGTGATATCGAACGCTCTGTCAAATGGCTTGGAAGTATTATACCGGAAGGCAGCAGGATACTTGATATCGGCTGCGGTCCGGGGCTCTATACAAAGCGTCTCTCCCATATGGGATATGATGTGACAGGCATCGATTACTCCAGGCGTTCCATCGGCTATGCCCGGGAGCAGGACAATCTTACAAAATATATCTATCAGAACTATTTAGAGCTGGATGATACAGATACCTTTGATGCCATTACACTGATTTACTGTGATTACGGTGCGCTCACCCTAAGCGAACGGCAGGCATTGCTCACCAGGGTATACCGTGCGTTGAAGCCGGGAGGACTCTTTATTTTTGATGCTTTTACGGAGAGAACACTAAAGGGCAAGCAGGATAATACCGCATGGTCGCTCTGTGAGCACGGAGGCTTTTGGAACAGTAAGCCTTATCTATGTCTGGAAGGGGATTATTACTATGAGAATAATTCGGTGACAGCCGGTCAAACTCTTGTAATTACAGAGGATGAACTTAAGGAGTATATCATCTGGAATACGGTATTTACGAAGGAAGCATTGGCTGAGGAGGTATTGCCTTTCGGATTTCGGATCAAGGACATCCTGGATGATGTATGCGGCAACCCATATACCGGTGAGGCAGATACGCTGTGCGCCGTATTAAAGAAAGAGTGAATATATTGCCGTAAAGCAAGGGAAGCTTCTGAATGCAAAAATAAAACAGCCCGCTGGGCTGTTTTATTTTTGGGGTTACAATCCGGCGGAAGCAATCTTTTTGCCCCGGCATCTTTTACATACGGTTAGTTTACCGCCGTCTTCCGCAATCAGCGGGTATAAAACTTTAATTCTTTTTGTTTTGCATAAAGGACATGTGCCTCTGCCGTGGGACGGCAAGTTCCATAAGCTCTTCCCTCTATGTGGTTTTAATGCCATAAAATTATTCCCCTCTACTGCTTATTAAGAAAGTTTACAAGATAATTATATATAAGCCGGGGGTTGGATTCTATTACACAAATGGTTCTGTACTGTTCTTGGTTAAACTTCTCACACAGCTTATAATGCGTCTGATACTTTGCTCAGATAGAAAATATTCCATGGATAATTCCTCTGCCGTCTTGCCGTCCAGGTATTTTTGATAGATTTCCAGGTTCCTTGACTTTAACAGAGCTCTGGTGCCGCTTTTCTCTCCCCAGGTTTTCCGTTTTCCATCCTTGCGGGGAATATATAAATAATCACCATCAACATATTCTTGTATTAATTTAATCAGCTTATCAGGTAAGATATTCTGTGCTTTTCTATATTTCATATCTCTGCTCCTCTATTTATTATGATAGATGAAGCAAAGACCATAAAAAAACTGCGGCAGGGTCAACTCTGCAGCAGAATAAAATAATTATCCTTATCCGATCTAATAAAATAACCTGATGAAAAGAGTATACAAATAAGACCGTCAAGGTATATTGAGGTCAAACGGGCAGTATCTTATCACCAGCTACTTTAAATACCAGACCTCCGAGCAAAGCGTCGCCGACTAATTTATTTGTGGTCCTTGCGCGGAGATAAGTTTCCGGTCAGTTGCTTTAAAAGATTTCATAGGGCTTCCTTTCTAAATAAACCAATCACGCAGAATATAATGGTATAAATTAAAAATTCAAATGTATACCTTATTGTTTATCTTCTGTAAATTGGATTCTTATAACAGATATTATATCAAAAAAAATTCATAAATTAAATACTCAAAAATTGTTCTGTATTGTTCTTGATCACAATCCGGGGAGCCTATCTTGGGAGGTCATACTTATCACGCATTTTCATCAGCTCGATAAATTGATCGGCATTGCCGCCCTCATCGGGATGACAAGTCTTATAGAGCTCCCGAAACCTCTTTTTCACCGCCGTGTGATCCGCATCAAAGGGCAGCCCGAGGTAGGATAACAGCTCCGGAGCCGGAAACCCACCGGCTTGCATTGTATTTTCACAGTATATTTTGTAGTAGAAGGTAAACCAGTATTCCCCGATTACCTGCTTAACCTGTTCCTTATCCATCTTCACCAGTGTGCTGAAGGAATAGCGGGCCTTTGGGTTTGAATTGCTTAAATCGAAGAATTCCTTCCAGACCAGCGGAAGGGTGTCCAGGACATGGGAGGAGATATTGCGGTTGATATATTCCTTCGCAAAACCATATCGGAGCATTAATTCCTGCCTTTTAAGCCTGCGAAGAGTCTGTTTTAATTCCTTCCCGTCCATGAAGAACCTCCTGCATTTATGAAAATGCTGTTTCTTTTGTTTCTCATATTCTACCACCGGGTACAAGGGTTTCGCAAGTAAAACCAAAAAAGGAGCTGTTGAAAAATAGCATCAATAAACCGATGCTTTATTTTTCAACAACTCCTTGGCGGAGATCAAATCAGTTATTCGGCCTTCCTTACCAGTTCAAAATAAGTGCCTCCGCCGATTACGATCAGGGTATTATCATCCTTTACCAGGAAGGTACAGCCGTTACCCTCAGAGTCGGATGCTGATACCTGGGTAACAGAATCTGCGGTTATGCCTAATTTATTCAGGGTCATGCGGTAGTTGGTGATAAAATCGCTGCCGGAAATATCGGTGGTTACATAGGCCGGGTTTTTGGCGGTTTCTTCCAGATAGGACGGCTGGTCACCAAAGCAGGTGGCACTGTCCGCTGAAAAGCTCAGGCTTTTGCCGATCAACTCTTCTGCGGTCTCCTTGCTATAGGTTCCGGCGGAGCCATATGCGGCAACCCGGTCAATCACCCAGTCTCCGAAGAAGGTTTCCTTGCTCTGAGATGGGGAGGGAACATCGGGGAGCAGCGTTGAAGACGGATCCTCCTGGGCCGGTACAGGAGCGGTTTCGTTATTTCCCTGAGGAAGCGGAGCCAGCTCCTCTGATAACAGGTATACAGCGTATACCGTCTCATTGCCTGTATCATAAAATACGGATAAAATGCGGTCATCATATTTGAAAAACGCATTCCCGCTGCTATCGCTCAAAGTGCTACCAAACACGTTTTTAAAGCTGCTTATATTGTCTCCGATTTTGGCGCCGTTAAAATCTATGTCTGATTTATCTGTATATACCTGATTTGTAATGCTCTTGTCATCAAACCAGACTCTGATTCCCGGATTTGTAAATTCAAGACCGCCTTCATCCACCGGATTATAGGTATCACCCAGCTTGTTGATCAGCTCATTCTTACTTAGACCCAGAAGTCCTGCCAATTCTGTAAGCTTGCTCTGGTCAGAGGTCCCATCGCTTACCGGAGCTTCCGTAACCTCGGGCGTAGGTGTAGCTGTTCCTGTTATGTCCGTGTTGTTATCAGCATCGGTGATACCCCCTGCGTTATCCGTACTGGTATCCGTATCCGTCTTTTTACAGCCGGTTAAACCGATCAGGCCGACGATCAAAATAAGAGCTATCGTTAATAACGTGCTTGGCCATTTGGTTTTCCTATATTTTGTAATCATGATAATTCTCCTTTTATAGTTTGACTTATGCTTCCATAATCCGGCGGTAACCGGTATGAAGTTAGATTCTGAAAATAATTTGATCAGCTTTATTACGGTACTTCCATATTCCTGATATTCCTCTTCCCTGAGATATTTCAAAGCTTCCGCGTCGCAGGAAATCTCACAGTCTTCATGGATCTTATAAAAAGCAAGCCATATGAGCGGATTGAAAAAATAGACGATCTGCAAAATAGTTAAAATCCAGTTGACAGCGATATCTTTTCTCTTATAATGTGACAATTCATGAAGGAAGACATATTTTATTTCCTGATCGCTCAGTTGTTCCAGATATGCTTCCGATACCAGGATTTTCGTACGGAAGGAGGAATAAAGGGAAGGTGTTCTGGATCTTTTTGCGGTGTATAACGGGATATTCTTCCGTATTCCCACGATACGCCTGCACTCCCTGAGAATTTCATTCACTCTGGGATCGTGTAATGGCTTGTAATTTTTTCTTACCTTAAGCGCAAAAATAATATTGATGTAAATGGTATAAACGGCCAGCAAAAGCATGCCTGACAACCATAAAATTGCTGATACCGTCATAATAAGCACAGGCTTTGACTGCCCGCTGCCACCGGCAGAGGCTGTATCGCCCGGATTGGAGGAAGCAGGCGGACCGGTTATATCGGTTGCAGCTGAATCAGCCGCATTTCCTGTATTATAGGTATTCGTTGTACCGGCGGAGCCTGCATTTGCCGTGCCTGCAGCCGTGCTGCCGGGATTACCGGTATCCGCAGCGGTTACAGGAAATTCAGGGGAACCTGCCTCAGGTTGATTAACATTTTCCGTATTATCCAGGATGGGAGCGAGGATTATATCTGCCGGCAGATTCAATTGCTGCGCCCCTATGTAAAATAAGTTAAGTGCACTCAGAGAGCTTTGCGGTGTAAACGGAAGCAGAAGCCGCACAAGCAACAGCAGCCAGATATAATAATGCCATTTGGGGCTTATCGTCCTGCCAAACAGCTTTTTAATCAGCAGGATAAGCACAATCATAATGCTGGAAATCACTCCGAGATACAGAATCTCGCGAAATGCCTTTAATAAAATATTCATCCGCCTTACCTGCTTTTCTTTGATTTCAGCAAGTTCTCCAGCTCCTGGATCTCCTGATCCGACAGCTTCTTATCCTCGATAAAATTCGAGATCAGCATGTTAAGGGAGCCATCGAAACACTTTTCCAGAAAGGTCTTTGTCTCTTCTTTTACACATTCCGATTCCGTTACTGCCGCATAGTACGAATAATAGGTATTCTCTTTTTTCGCTGTAATTGCACCTTTGGAAACCAGCCTCCTGATCAGCGTATGGATCGTCTTCGGATTCCAGCCGGTGACAGCCTCCAGTTCTTCTACAATCTCACTTCCAAGCCGGGGTGACTTTTTCCACAACACCTTCATAACCTTCCATTCAGAGTCTGATATATTGTTCATGCTATTCCTTCCCTCCGTATTACAGATGTAGTACTACGGTACTATATTACAATTGTAATACGTAAATGTCAAGACGGATTATCAAAATTAAGGAAAACTTAAAGATTTACGCATCTCCATTGCATAATAAAAAACGGGAAAACATCGGTTAATAAGTTTTCCCGTTTTTTTATTATAAATATCCTTGTAAAATACTGTTGTGCCGGAGTCATATTTTATTCTGCATAACTGATGCATCTTCCTATGTATTCAATCCAGAATGGTCAGAGTATATTATTTTTCCGAAAGAGGATTGGTGGAGGTTGCCCACCCTTCAATCACCCTTACGCCGATTGGATCCGGATTATCCTTGAACTGCACAAATTCAAAGGATTCCTGTTCGAATTCTTTGCCGGCGCTCTTGTCTAAAATATAGGTCTTATAACGGATCGCACACCAATCCTCCTTGATGATCATATTGAGGAACTCTCCCATCCGTATATCATAATTTTCGAAGAAATTCCCCATCATGTCCTTGTATTCCTGCAGCGTCAGCCTTTTTCCATATACGTTGTAATGTGAATCAGGCTCATACAAAGTGTTGCACCATTCCAACCAGCAATCATATCCCCCGTTCCAGTTTTTAAATCCCGTCTCAAGTCTGTCCTTAATCGCTGCTTCTAATTTCGCATTTGCCATTTTACTTCATCCTTTCCTTTTTGATTTTCCGGAGACGCCGGTTCGTTTTGTCGGAGTGACAAGGATCAGATTAGGAGAGAGATATTTGAGAGTTATTTGTAAAATGTTTGAAAAATATTAATTGTCTGAGGAACTTTAGTTTTGTTGTCAGATTAACATTTTTTAAACAATTCGTAAGTAAATCATAAACAACTCTGTATTAAAACAAGTTCATGCAAGCCGCACAGATGAGAATAGCAATGCAGAACTTATTGAAGCAGACAGGAGGAAAACAATGAAAAAAATACGATCAGGACAGGCGTATTTATACAGAGACGGGTATGCTTTGCCCGGTTAGCAAAGGTGTACGCCTATGTGTGATGCTGCAGAAAAGGAGCTGGATGGAATGCTGAGTAAGATTGCTGTTGTGTTTGTTTTAATTACGATTGTCATTGGGATAGCCGGAATAATCAAGATAAGAGTTCTACGCGAAAAAGATATTTTTTAAAGGATAGTACCGGTAATTTAAAGTGCCAAATGTAACAGATATAAGATGAAAGATAAACGGAGGATAAAAGTATGAAGATTAAGGATAAGGCAAATGCATTTATACTTGAAAGGGCGTTTGGATATGCGGCAGGCAATCCAAGGGAGAATTTACCCAAGCTGTTAACCTGGGCGGACGAGTTTGATGTAACAAATAACTGGAGACCGCAGCGGGATTACTTCCGAACGATTGTAAATGATCCCGGGAATACATGGAATAAGTATATTATGGGCCTGTATGAGGACATTGATGCTAAGGTGCTGCAGGCAACCTTTAAGAATTTTCTCATTAATGCAGGCATGATCGGTTTTCCAAGGCAGAGAAAGCTGGAGCAGAAATTAGACTGTAATATACCCTGGGCAATTCTGATGGATCCAACCTCTGCCTGTAACCTTCAATGCACCGGCTGCTGGGCTGCCGAATACGGCAACAAATTAAATATGACCTATGACGAGCTGGACAGTATTATCCGCCAGGCAAATGAACTTGGAACCTATTTCTTCCTGTATTCCGGAGGGGAGCCCCTGGTACGCAAGGCTGACCTCATTAAATTATGCGAAGCGCACCCGGACTGTCAGTTTACGGCGTTTACCAACGGAACCTTAATTGATGAAGCCTTTGCAGAGGAGATGCTCCGTGTACAGAATTTTATACCTGCAATCAGCGTGGAGGGCTTTGAGCAGGATACGGATTTCAGACGCGGAGAGGGAACCTTCCATAAAGTCGAGAAGGCGATGAAGCTTCTAAAGGAAAAGCGGCTTCCCTTTGGCATTTCCTGCTGCTACACCAGCAAGAATGTGGGTATGATCGGTTCAGAGGAATATTTTGACCAAATGATTGCCTGGGGCGCAAAGTTCTGCTGGTTCTTTACCTATATGCCGGTGGGGAATGAAGCAGTGCCGGAGCTTATGGTATCCGCGGAGCAACGGGAGTTTATGTACCACCGGATACGGGAATTCAGAGAGACGAAGCCGATCTTTACACTGGACTTCTGGAATGACGGCGAGTATTCCGAAGGATGCCTTGCAGGCGGAAGAAGATATCTGCATATCAATGCTAACGGAGATATGGAGCCCTGTGCATTTATCCATTATTCGGACGCCAATATCAGAGAGAGGACATTATTGGAGGCCTTGCAATCACCATTATTTAAAGCGTATCGTAAGGGACAGCCCTTTAACAACAATCATCTTCGTCCCTGTCCGCTGCTGGATAATCCGGCGGAGCTTCCCCGCATGGTTAAGGAGTCGGGGGCACATTCCACTGATCTGCAGAATCCGGAGGAGGTACTTAAGCTTTCGGCCAAATGTCATACTGCGGCAAGAAATTGGGCAATTGCTGCGGACAAGCTTTGGTCATGTTCAGGCAATTGCACCGCATGTAATCAATAACAGAAACAATTAATATTTTGCAAACATTTTCTTAGTAACTCTCAAATAAATGGACGATAAGATAGACCCATACGAAACAAACATCTTATTGATTAAATGTGTAAAGGAGATCCTGCTATGAGTGAAATGAACGATAATGACAAAAATTTTATTGCCAATGAGTACAGAAGCGTAACAGTGACAAGGGATATGGAAGCTGTCTGGAGAGATGCCTTTGCCAACTTTGGCTGGAAGCTGGGGAAGAGAGAACCGGCAATTGTCAAGCCTGTATGGGGGCCCTTCCGTATCATGCTGGCACCGTTAGCCTTAATCCCCGGCAGTCCGTGTCTGAAAATGATTACCAGTCATAAATCAGAAACCAAGGTCGAACTTAAGTTTAAGAGGGACAGGGAACTTCTGAAGAAATCAGAACTGAACCAATTGCAATCCAGATTTGAGGCATGTGCGGCAGATATCAGCAGTCTTGAAGAAGCTAAGAAGAGCACGGCAACAGCTGTGGCTTATTCGGTAGGATTGATTGGGACTGTATTCATGGGTATCTCAGTATTCAGTTTTCTGGGAGGTATGCTTCCCATATGCATCATGGCTGCGATTCCCGGATTTGCCGGTTGGGTCCTGGCCTATTATATCTACAGGGTGGTGAAGGGAAGAAAAACCAGAAAGGTCACACCTTTCATTGAGAAGAAATATGACATGATTTATGAAATATGCGGCAAGGCAAATGCGATACTTCATACGGCGAAACCTGTATGATAATTATAAATTAAGTGATAAAGGTATAAAACACCTGCAAAAATAAATTCTATAAAGGAGAGATCAAATTGAGTGAAGTAATCAAGAATGATAAAAATTTTATTGGCTATGAATATAAGGATGTTACGGTAAAGCGGAGTATGGAAGCGGTTTATACGGATGGCTATACCAATTTTGGCTGGGCTTTGGAGGGTACCTCCGTTCCGCTCCAGAGTGTGGGGAGTGTGGTTATGAAGTTCAAGCGTGACCGCAAGATTCGTAATAAGGCAGAATTAAGCCGGCTGCAGCGCCAGTTTGAAGCCTGCGTTAATGAAATTGAAAACCTGGAGCAATCGAAATACATCGGATCCTCCGCAGCCGCCTTTACGATCGGAATCGTCGGTACCGCATTTATGGCAGGATCAGTATTTTCGTTCATAGCAGGTATGCTGCCCCTGTCAATCCTTCTGGCTGTTCCGGGCTTTGTAGGCTGGATTATACCATATTTTTGCTATTTGGCAATCCAAAAGAGAAAAACTGACCAGGTGACACCGCTCATTGATCAGAAATATGATGAAATTTATGAAGTGTGTGAAAAAGCAAATAATCTGATCAATACGATATAACTTAAGTTGAAGATTTGTCTTAAGGATAAGAGCTTATAACTTAAGATGAATAGGAGGAGAACGATATTAAGGAATTACTCGATCGCTATGTGAGAAATTATTATGACCGGAATGTGACCTCTGCAAAGGTATCAGTGATAAGTAATGCTTTGATCAGCATGATAAAGTTAATTCTGGGTATTTATCTTGCTTCCGGCTGGTTTATAACAAATGCCGTATATTATATCATTCTTAGTATAGCGAGAGGCCATGCGCTTAGTAAATATACAGCGGCCAAACAGATCGATAACCCCCAACAGAGATTCAATATGGAATTTGCCGTGTATAAGCGCAGCGGCATCTTCCTGTGTCTCATAGGCATTTCCTATCTTCTGGTTTGCCTGCGGATGTATCTCAGGGGGGATGCCACCATATATAAAGGGTACGCCGTATTTCTGGTGGCGGCAGTTGCATTTACCAAGCTAAGCTTTGCGGTACATGGAATTATTATAGCAAGGCATATAAAAGATCCGGTGATTGCCGCATTAAAAGCCATCAGCTTTGTCGATGCAATGGTGTCGATCGTAGTGACGCAATGCACCTTGCTTACGATGACAGCATCTGTCAATGCGGTTGTAAGCAGTGCCATCCTTGGAATGGGCTTCAGTATTTTATTCATTATCATTGGGCTTTGTATGCTGGTCAA
This sequence comes from Bacillota bacterium, assembly GCA_023409535.1. GTDB lineage: Bacteria > Bacillota > Clostridia > Lachnospirales > Lachnospiraceae > Mobilitalea. The sequence goes on along the minus strand of JAEYGZ010000038.1, from coordinate 81,962 downwards.
AAAGAAGAAGCAATAGACCTGCCGGTATTTGTCGGCAGGTTCTTTGCTTGTTGCTATGTCGGCTATACTATGGCAAACTATATAGGATAGAAACATTTTTTTAACATTTGCCTGTTAGAATGGGTATCATTGATTCGATGGAGGTTCTGTATGATTAATATACTTGTGGTAGAGGATGATATTAAAATCAATCAAATTGTCTGCACTTATCTGGGAGAGCATGGGTACCATGCGAAGGGGTGCTTCAATCCCAGAGAAGCCTATGATATCATGTACAACAACCTATACGATCTGATCATTTCGGATATCATGATGCCGGAAATTGACGGCTATGAATTTGCAGAAACGGTAAGAGCTGTGAATAAGACAATTCCCATTCTATTTATGACAGCCCGGGATGATATCTCTTCAAAGCAGAAGGGCTTTCGTGTGGGAATTGATGACTATATGGTCAAGCCGATCAATATGGATGAGCTGCTGCTTCGGATCGGTGCATTGCTTCGCCGGGCAAATATTGCGAATGAAAAGAAGATAACGGTTGGAGGTCTTGTAATGGATTCCAATGCAATGACAGCTGCTGTAAATGGAGAAGAGATTCCTGTGACAGTCCGGGAATTTAACATATTATATAAGATGCTTTCTTATCCGAAGCAAACCTTTTCCCGTGCACAGCTTATGGACGAGTTCTGGGGGCTGGAGAGTGAGACCAGTCTGCGTGCTGTGGATGTATATATTACGAAGCTGCGGGATAAGTTTTCCTGCTGTGAGGATTTTAAGATTGTCACGGTGCATGGGCTGGGATATAAGGTGGTTATCCTATGAGCAAGAAGCGGTTAAATAAGGATGACAGGGTTAAATCAAGGCATTTTTCCTGGTCGGGATATGGATTAACTTATTTTGTATTGCTGACCTTGTCAGCCGGTCAGGGAATGATCTATGCCGAATATATGGATTTTGATAAAATGCCTCCGGAGTATATCTGGGGGATGCTGGGCTACTGGGCAATTGTCAGTGGGATTTTCTGTATTATTACAGCATATCAGAAATATCGTACCTTTGATAAACCCATGCGAAAACTGAGCGAGGCTGCAAAACAGGTGGCGGAAGGTGATTTTTCGGTCTATCTGGAGCCGGTTCACAGACCGGATGAAGTAGATTATGTTGATGTTATGTTTGAGGATTTTAACAAGATGGTTGAGGAGCTGGGGAGTATTGAAACCCTGAAAAATGACTTTATCTCAAATGTATCCCATGAAATCAAGACACCGCTTGCGGTGATTCAAAGCTATGCAACGGCACTGCAGAATGAGAAGCTTTCTTATGAGAAACGGCTGGAGTATACAGATACAATTATCTCCTCCTCTCAAAAGCTTGCCTCCCTTGTAACAAATATTCTGAAGCTTAACAGAATCGAGCATCAGATTATTCAGCTTAACACTGAAACCTATGATCTGTGCCGCCAGTTAAGCGAATGCGCCCTTTCCTTTGAAGAGGCCTGGGAAAAGAAGAATCTCGAATTCGCTGCAGATATGGATGACTGTGTTATGATCCGGGCCGATGCCAATATGCTTGAAATTGTATGGCAGAACCTTTTGTCTAATGCGGTAAAGTTCACAGAGCCCGGCGGAAAGATTACGCTGGTGCAAACCTCGGAGGAGGATACGGTAACAGTATCCATATCGGATACCGGCTGCGGTATGAGTGAGGAGACAATGAAGCACATATTTGATAAATTTTATCAGGGGGACACCTCCCATTCCAGTGAAGGCAACGGTCTTGGGCTTGCATTGACGCTGAAGGTAATGGAGTTGGTGGGAGGCGTCTTAACAGTAAACAGTGAAGCAGGGAAAGGGACTACTTTTACAGTGAGACTAGAAGTCGAATGAGGTATTACAGCTGATGTGCGCAGTAAAGTCTGCAAGATTGATAGAGATAAAGGTTTGATATATATAGACGTTTATCTCTATTTTTGTGTATTGTAATTTTATAAAAAGATGTAAGGAATAATCTGGCGACATTGTTTTACTTGTATTATAATGTAAAATAAACAACGATGTTTATAAGGGGGGATAAAATGATTGTTAGGGAAGCAATGATAACAGAACTTGATAGGATTAAAGAACTCTACTGGGAACTTGATACACAATCAATACTAGAACAGCCGGAGCATTTCCAAAGAGGCGAAAGAACATTTGAATATTATAACGACTTAATAACGGCAGATAATTCCGACTTTTTATTGGCAGTTGTTGATGGTAAAATTATTGGTTTTTCTTTATTACATCAAAAAGAAGTGAAAGGATTAAGCCTCTTAATCCCATGTAAATACACATATATTCAAGACTTTATAATAACGGACCGCTATCGTAATAATGGATATGGCACCAAGCTCATTGAAGCATCAAAAAAATGGGCGAAGAAGCATAATTCCGAGTATTTAAGGCTATCCGTTATTCCCAAAAACGAAGCAGGTATTCGCTTTTACAGACGGAATGGCTTAATTGAACAGATGATAACTATGGAATGTCCGATACAGTAAAATTCCGGTTGATCGGCTCTTTAAAACTATTAATTCATTATGCTTATGAAGGTTATGAAAATATAAAGAATAAAACAGGAAAATTAGAATTGTGAGGAATAAAAGTGAGCAGACTGAATTATTTTGCAAGTGATACTGTTTTAGAGGAGCAGCCAAACCCATATGTTAAATTACTATCTGTGAATCAGGCTTCAGAGCTGGGGGTAGAAGTCGATTTAAACTTGTTTGGCGATAATTTTGATAAAGATAAGCCTGATGTAATTCTGTTTTGTGCTGATAAGGCCAAATTTGAGTATCCTAACATCTATTCTATACATAAAGAGGAGTACTATGACGACATCGGAACATCAAAGCAATTCTGCACGGCTCTGGAATGGAATTACTCAGATGATACTGTTGATGTCATACTCAGATATATTAGAAACCATATGGAAATAGCATCAGAACTTGAACTATGGAGTGTTTGGCTGGGTAGCGAAGATATACCAATAAACGTGAAGAAAATGAAGTGTAAATTAAGTGATTTGACTGTTGAGCGATTGAAAAAGTTTTATGTCAGTGAATTGGATTTTCAGTGTTTGATGGTTGTAAAATGATTTCCGTTTAAGGGGAAGGTTATTCGCACTAATTGAAAATCTTATAACCAAAGATTTTATGTTTTGTTCAGATTGTTTATCAAGCGATTGAATCAATCCGAAATAGAATAAATAAATTGAATTTATAGAGGTACTTTATGAAAAATATGATAAGCATATTAGATTATTGTTCAAAAGACATATTTGAAATTTTTAACTTGGCAGAGGAAGTTCAACAAGGGAAATTTAACGATATATTAAAGGGGAAAAGCTTAGTTTTATTTTTCCCCAATTCGAGTTTAAGAACACGGGTAACATTTGAAAAAGCGATATACTTGTTAGGTGGTCAGGCAATATTATTTCCCACAGAAACTCTGGATAAAAAGGAAGCAATAAAAGATGTTTGCGGATATCTGAATAACTGGGCTGATCTGATAATTGTACGGCATAAAGATATTGAAGTAATAGAAAAATTATCCCAATATTCTAATATTCCTGTTATAAATGCAATGACAGACATTAACCACCCCTGTGAAATTATTGCAGATTTGTATTCACTTTCAAAAATAAGAAAAGATTTCATTCATGATAAATATTTATACTGTGGTAAAAAAGGAAATATAGGATTGACTTGGAGAGAAGCTTCTAAGGTAATGGGGTTTGAATTAATTCAATGTTGCCCCGATGGATTTGAAATGGATGAAATAGCTACATCAAATAACTTAATAGAAGCAATCCAAGACAGAGATATTGTATGTACAGACTCTTTATCATCGAATATACTTGAGGATTTTAAGGATTTTCAAATCACAAAAGCAATTATGGAAATGGCGAATGAAGGGGCAATATTAAATCCATGTCCTCCTTTTTATCGTGGAGAAGAAGTATCTGCTGATGTTATTGATTCTCGATTTTTTGTTGGTTATGAATTTAAAAAGCATTTGCTTGAAGTACAGCAAGCAATTATTATATATTGTTTAACTCGGTAAATTGCTGGTTAATAAGTATAGCCGGCAGTTGACAACTTCCGATTGCAGGAATTTTTCCGTGGGAATTAACTACAGACTATTTATATTTGACGAAAGAAAAGAGGTGACTAACTATGGTTGAAACAATATATTTTGCAGGTGGCTGTCTTTGGGGTGTACAAGCATTTATCAAAACACTGAAAGGTGTTATTAATACTCAAGCAGGACGAGCAAATGGTTATTCAAATATTCTCGAAGGCGAGTATGATGGTTATGCTGAATGCGTAAAAACAGAATTTGACCCTGAAATTGTAACTGTTTCTCAACTAATGGATTATTTTTTTGAGATAATAGATCCTTACAGTGTGAATAAACAAGGTAATGATGTGGGAAAAAAATACCGTACAGGCGTATATAGTAAAGTACCTCGACATTTGGAAGATGCCCTGAATTATATAACAGAAAGAGCAGATAGGGACAAAATTGCAGTGGAAGTCCTTCCGCTTATGAATTACGTTAAAAGTGCAGATGAACATCAAGATAGATTAGATAGGTGCCCTAATGACTATTGTCATATCCCTAAAGAGTTATTGCACAAATATATATAACCTACGATTATGAACATAATGTGAAGAAAAAAAGAATAACGATCTTAATTCATTAAAGCAAATTCGAATTTATAAGAGGTACTTAAAAATTATGAAAAATATATTACTCTTAGCTATTAGAATCATCGTTGGAACAATACTTATATTTACAATTTTTCCTCCAATTTCGATTGGAGTTTGCAATGTTTTCACATTAATGCCCGCTGCACTCGGATTAATTTTGATTTTCTTTCCAATAGTTAAAAGATTTTTTAAATTTGCAGCTGGAAAATATTATAATAAAGCATGGAAAACTGTTGCCGCATTAACAATTGTGTTCGGAATATTGTTTACAATAGAAACTATTTTCATAATTGCGAATTGTATACCTGCTCAAGCACCTGATGGCACAGTGGCAATAGTGCTTGGAGCAAAAGTAAACGGTCATACACCAACAATTGCTTTATATGCACGAATTGAGGCGGCTGCTGATTATTTAAATATGCATCCAAACTCTGTTTGTATAGCGTCTGGAGGACAAGGTCCAGATGAGAATATAAGCGAAGCCGAATGTATAAAATCCTACCTAATTAATAATTTTAATATTCCTTCTTATAGAATATATGTTGAAGACAAATCTTTTTCCACAAGCGAAAATATCGATAATTCAAAAGAAATTATTAATAAAAAGGGTTGGTTAAATAACGTAGTTATAGTTACAGATGGTTACCATGAATTTAGGGCAACCATGCTTGCAAGCCGTAGAGGGTTAAATGCATATTCATTCCCTGCCAATACAGATAAAAGACTTTTTCTGACATATTATATAAGAGAATTATTTGCAATTCCGAAATCTTTTATAGTAAATAAATAAAAATTAAAAATACCATTGAGATGACGAACAGGAATTTGTCGCTTCGTTTAAGTTATATGAGGAGGGGTAATTATTGTGGCTGGTAGTTATAAGGTGATTGATGTAACCACTTGGAAGCGTGCTTTACATTGTCAAATATTTAGAAATAGTATTGAACCGTCGTATTGTGTAACTTTTGAGTTAGATATTACAGATTTCTTAGCAAAAGTACGAGAAATGAAGCTTTCATTTACAATGGCTCTAATTTTTGTTGTTTCAAAATGTGCAAACGAAATTGAGGAATTCCGGTACCGTTTTGTGGATGGTCAAATTGTGCTTTACGATAAAATTGATACGGCTTTTACATATATGGACAAAGATACCGAGCTATTTAAAGTTGTCAACGTAGAAATGCAAGATACTTTAGAAGCATACGTTGCGATAGCTGCCCAAAAAGCAGTGAATCAAAAGGAATATTTTACAGGGCCATTGGGAAATGACGTATTTCAGTTTTCACCCATGCCGTGGATATCTTATACTCATATCTCGCATACAAACGCCGGGAAAAAAGACAATGCTACACCTTTATTTGACTGGGGAAAATTTTTTAAAAGAGATGGAAAATGGATTCTTCCGTTTTCTGTTCAGGTGCATCATTCATTTGTCGATGGGATACATATTGGAAAGTTGGCTGATTCTCTTCAAAACTATTTGAACAGGATTATGAGCATTCATAATGGATAGTTAACAAATTCAAATTTATTGAATCAACTTTCAATTATGTTTATTTGGCGGGCATTATAAGAATTTGACAGATAAATGTTTACATAATACTTGAACAAGCAGGAATTTGGGGGATAAGGTGGTCATATGAAAAAAAGATATTTAGTAATAATGCTTCTAGCTGTAATAGTTATTGCAGGTATTTTTATTGGAAAATCATTTTTGGGAACAAAACCATTTCGGGACTTGTCCGTTTCGGAAATTTCCAGTATTTCTGTTAAACTGTCGCCGCCTGATGTAGTGTTTGAATTAACTGACAGCGAGATTGAAGAATTAGTTGAAATACTCCATACTGTAATTATTTATAGGGAAGATAATTCTTACAGCGATTATGCAGGTCAGGGAGTAATCGTTACAATAACAAAAACTGACGGTACACAAAGGAAAGCAACTGCATATAATCCATTTTTTATTATTGATGAGGTGGGGTACAAAACGAAGTATGAACCATGTGAAAAAGTAAATTCATGGGCGAATGAACTTAGACATAAATAATCATAGTTGTGATTTGCCGGGTTTTTCAGAGTGACTTATTGGAAGAATGTAAAGCTGATAGCTTCCAATTTTATTGAATAGTGACGCATTGGAATAGGGACATTCTATTATCAACGACCATTACAAGAGGGGTTATGGAGGTTAAACAGAAGCAAATAAACAAATTATATTAAGTCAGGATTGCACAACCGAGCCATGGGGACAATGTACTTGCTGTATAGCAGACCCGGAGGGTAACTTAATTGAAATCAGGTCATTTAATAAATAGTTTTTCTGGAATGGGGGGGTAAATCATATTTCGCCCACTATTATATGGAGGTACTAAAATGCTTTTTAAAGAGCTTGAAACTGACAGGTTGTTTCTGAAAAACATCTCAAGGTATGACAGAGAGTTCATACTGAAACAATTCTCAAACGACGAAGTCAATCGATACTTATTCGACGCTGAGCCGCTTACCGATATTTTCGGTGCTGACGAAATTATTGATTTTTATATGCAACCGGAACCAAGAGCACAGCACCGGTGGATTCTTGTTAGAAAGGACGATGGGACTAAAATCGGCACATGCGGTTTTCATTGTTGGGATAAATCGAACGGCTGTTGTGATATCGGGTATGACCTTTACCCGGATTATTGGGGCAAGGGCTACATGATGGAAGCTCTGAAAGCAATATGCGTATTTGCTCGAAGTGATATGAAAGTAAGCGGTATAAACGCTTGGATTTCTATTGATAACGAGAAGTCTGTTATGCTTGCGGAAAAGTTGGGCTTTGCTTTTACCGGACAGATAAAAGATGAAATTTTTCGCGGTGAAAAATACCCGCATAAAATTCTAACTCTTGATTGCGCCACATAGTATGAGCATAATCAAGGCACATGAATTTCAATTTGCGGATGACAAGGAGACATATCAGAATTTATCGAATATCACAATATAATAAGTATAACGCATTAAAGGAGGTAATGATGAGTGACGTTTTAGAATTTGCCAATAGAGAGGCATTTAGGGACTGGCTGGATAAACACAGCGCCGATAACGATGGAATATGGCTGCTTTTTGGCAAAAAAGGCGGGCCGGCGACAATTTCGGCCAGCGAAGCATTGGAAGAAGCTCTTTGCTTTGGATGGATAGATGGTCAGATGCAAAGCCTTGACAACACTAAATACAAGAAATATTTTGCTCGCCGTACAGTTAAAAGCAATTGGTCTGATAAGAATAAAAAATTGGCGCAATCCCTTATCGAACAAGGAAGAATGGCACAACAGGGTATGGATGCCGTTGAAAATGCTAAGAAAAACGGTACCTGGGATATATCTGGACACATTAGTATCAGTGAGGAACAAATACGGACATTCAAGCAAATCATCCGGCAATATGAACTTGCATATGATAATTTGGCAGCCATGCCCGTGTCTATACAAAAGACATATACTGGTTTTTATCTTGAGGCAAAAACTGATAAAACACGCCAAGCTCGATTAGAGAAAATCATTGATAGACTTAATAAGAATTTAAAACCGATGTAAGGGTTAACTTCCGATTTGTTGATCGGCTATACTTCCCATTCTGTTTATAAGCTTATGAGGATAAAAAGATGATAAAAGTATCGAAAATAGAGGCAATAGCGAACGATCCAACTGGCCGGCATAGATTAATCAGTCAATAAAAGACTATGATTATAAAGTCATGGGGGTAAAACGATGGAAACATTAGACGCTATATTCAATCGCAGAAGCGTAAGAAAGTATTCTGATGAGCCGGTAACAGATACGGAAATTCGAATTCTATTGAATGCAGCCTTCTCGGCACCGACAGCAGTTAATACACAGCCCTGGGAATTTGTTGTTATTAATGAAAAGGAGGTCCTGGATAAAATAAGGGACAAGATGCTCTTTGCCAGATACAATGCTCCGCTGGGAATTGTCGTATGTGGAAATATGAAATATGCTCTTAAAAGTCAGGATAAGGATTTGTGGATATGTGACTGCAGTGCGGCTATTGAGAATATGTTACTGGCGGCGACAGATATAGGACTTGCAAGTGTATGGATAGGTATTTACCCAGTTCAATCCAGAATGGCAACGATGCAGAAGCTGATTGATTTGCCGGAATACGTAAAACCTTTGGGAATGGTGTATTTTGGGCATGGTACATATCAGGAGCCGGGACGATGCAGATATAATGAAAAGGCGGTCTATTGGCAGAAGTATGACCCGGATAGAAAGCATCGGGTAAAGGATAAGCCTGTCATTGGACATTATTAAAGGATACGCAATTGGTTTAAAATGTGACTTGGAGATAAATGAAAATTTTGGAGGTAAAATAAATGTTAGAATTTAAATACGATACTCAATTATTGATTGAGGGAGAAAATCTTGATGAAGAAGCAATAAATGATTACTTTGTAAACAATCTGAAGGGAGATTGTCTCTTGGCAGTGGGAGATGAAGAACTGATAAAAATACATTTTCACACCAATGAGCCATGGAAGGTATTGGAGTATTGTTCAACATTGGGAGAAATATATGATATTGTAGTAGAGGACATGGATAGACAGTCAAAAGGCTTACATGGTTAATGAATGCATTTGTTTCGCAGTCGTTTAAACAGCGAAGTAAATAGTATAATTATATGGAGGACAAATGACTAAAGTTGATAGCTTAAGGGTAAAGAAATTTGAAAATGTTACATATGAAGATTGTCCAAGCTTTTCAGGAATAGTAGCGGGTGAATGCAAAGGAAATTTATGGGTTGATAATATCGATAATCCCGAGATTGCAATTGCAGATTCATATGCGGTTGGCAGTTTTGCCTTTTTAGGAAACATAAATAACGATAATGAATATATGATACTTGAAAAGTTTATTAAAAATGATATTTTTAAATATCAGAAGCAAAGAGAAATTAATTATTTTGAATTTTCCATACATAATGATAGCTTAAAACCATATATTCTGAAAATGTTTAATGATAAAGTAATTCAAAGTGAAAGGGAATATTCATACAGGAGAAATGGACACATCAATCAAGTATATTCTTTGCCTGAAAGCTTCAAAATGCATAAGGTTAATATTGATTTATGGGAAAAAGTCACAAATGGAGTTTTTAAAAATGAATCTTTCTTAACAAAGAGATTATTAGAATCATGGGGAAGCTTTGACAATTTCGAAAAAAAGAGTGTTGCATTTTGCATTACATATTTAGATCGTATTGCGGCTGTCATTGTTGGAACAGCAAAATTTAAAAGTGTTATTCCAATTGATATTGAGACTGACGATGAATTTAAAAATAAGGGCTTGGGTTATTTTTTAACGATAGAATTTGTTAATGAATGTATAAATAAAGGTCTGATTGCACAATGGGATTGCGTTGAATCAAATCTTATTTCTCGGAAATTGGCAGAAAAGGCTGGGTTTAAATTGTTTAAAGAAAATGAAGTTTTTTGGTTTGAAATATAATAACAGTAAGCTAAACAATGCTGCTTAGCAGGGAGAAATCTTATGATGGAATATGGATATACAAAGGGTTTTGATGAAAAGCAAATGGAAGAACTCTTTAAGTCTGTTAAGTGGTTTTCAGGAAACTTCCCGGGAAAATTGAAACAGGCATTGCATAATTCAAGCAGAGTTATTTCCGCATGGGATGGAGAAAAGCTGATTGGTCTTATTTTGGAGGGATGAATATGAGAACACCCGTAAAAATTATGCTCATAATTGCTCTGTTTTTGATGCAGGGCTGTTCGCGAACCGATAATTTAGGAGAGCCGGCACAGTCTCAGACGCCGGCAGTACAGAGCGCAGCTTTGCAGGTAATCACTCTTACTCCGTCGGAGGATGCCGCCGCCATCGGTATCACGGCGGAAAATTATCCGCGCATCGACGGCTCGACCTCCACTTTACCGCTGGTACAGGGAATCTACAAAAGGATGTTTTTGCAGTCGGACGATGAAGAAGACAGGTGGCCGGGGCTTCCGCAAAAGGCTTCCAAGACCGTGAAGTCCTACGAGCTGCTTATCAATGGAGACGTGGATTTAATCCTTGTCCCGGACCCCTCGAAAGAGGTTGAGGAGATGGCAAAGAGCGCAGGAGCGGAGCTTGAGTATATCCCTGTCGGCGCCGAAGCGCTTGTGTTTATTACCCACGAGGACAATCCTGTGGACGATATCAATGCCTTTCAAGTGCAGAAGATATATGCCGACATGACTATCACCGACTGGTCCGGACTCGGAGGCGAAAGCGGGCGGATTGTACCCATCTGCCGCAACGCCAATTCCGGTTCCCAAGCGCAGATGGAAAATCTGGTGCTCGGGGACAAAAAAATAAACCCGGCCATTGAAGAAAACTACATGGAACGGGAAATGAACGGGATGCTGCAAATGGTGGAAGATTACCGGTATTTTGCGCAGGATGGCGAGGAAAATGCCTATACGCTGGGCTATACGCTTTATTACTACATACAGATTTCGCAGAGCGTAATGGGAGATGCGACGGATATCAAAACCCTCGCATTTGACGGAATTGTTCCGACACCGGAAACGATTCTGTCAAGGGAGTACCCGCTTGCAATCAATTATTACGCAGTCGTACGGAAAGACCTGCCGGAGGATCATCCGGCGCGGAAAATTGCGGACTGGCTTACGACGACAGACGGCCAGTGGGAAGTCGCCGTTGCCGGTCTGGGAGCGTTACAGACGTTATACGAGCCGCCGCAGTGAGACAAACAGGAATTTGACAAAAAAATCGACAGAGTATATAAGCTATTAAAAGACAATGATGAGGTTGCGGTAGGAACAGTCAAAGTCAGAGTGATTGAAACGCCCGGTTCAATGCTTATCTGATAGATGATGAAATCTTATTCATAGGCGCCGTTTAACGGAAATGATGGAAAGAAACAAGAGAGGAAGCGGACTTATGATTACCATTTATGATTGGTTTGGCTATGAATTACCGATAAAGGAACGTTATCGGATAATAAAAGAAGCCGGATTTGATGGCGTTTTATTATGGTGGAGTGATGGCTTCGGTCGTGACGTCTTTGGTCGGAACGATTACCGCAACGGCCCCAAAATTGCACGAGAAGCAGGGCTTTTTATAGAAAATATCCACACACCGGTCCAAAACCAAAATGACCTCTGGCTTGATAATCTGGACGGTGAAGCCTTAACTGATTGCTATTTGCAATGCATTGCAGATTGCGTTGAATTTGAGATTCCGACAATGGTGGTGCACCTGCCCAATGAAGACAATCCACATAATCCATTGGGACTGGATAGAATTAAGAGAATTACTGAAAAAGCGGAACAGCTTGGTGTCAATGTTGCGCTGGAGAATTTACGGAACCTTGCCAATTTGGCCTATGTGCTGGAGCAAGTAGATTCCCTGCGTATCGGCTTTTGTTATGACTGCGGACATCATTACCGCTACTATCCTGATAAAGATTTATTATCCATGTACGGCTCCCGGTTGATGGCGCTGCATTTACATGATAATAACGGAAGCTATGCTCAACACGGGTTACCCTTAGACGGCACGATTGATTGGACCGCAGCCATGGAAAAAATTGCGGAAACGGGTTATTCCGGTGCAACTGCAATAGAGGCCATGAATTGGGATTATAAGGAGCTATCGGCAGAGGAATTTTTATACAAAGCGTTTGCGCGGGCAAAAAGGCTGGAAGCGTTAAAATTCTAAAATCCATGAAAAGTTAATAAATATAAACGAAACGTGCACAATCTCAAGCTGACAAAATCCAATCAGTGGCTTTTGATTGAGCCACTGATAGAAACGGCAATTATCCTTAATGCTATGGCAAAGCCTCACTAAAAGTCCTTTTGAAAGAAGGGACTTTTTTTAATAAGGTTTAAAGTTTCTTTTGGGTTTGTAAACTTTAACGATACAATCTCAACAACTTTAAAAATTTCCAGATACTCCCACTTTACGTCGAACATAAGTTCTGATATAATGAGCTCGAAGGAGAACATATGTATGGAAAAAGTGATTTTTCATATTGATGTCAATTCGGCTTTCCTAAGCTGGGAAGCCTGCTACAGGGTATGTGTTCTTGGCGAGAAGCAGGATCTGCGGGACATACCCTCTGCGGTTGGAGGAAATGTTAAAATGCGGCACGGAATTATCCTGGCCAAATCCACGCCGGCAAAAAAGTTCGGTATACGGACCGGGGATACGATAGGAGACGCACTTAAGCTATGCCCGAATCTGGTAACGGTAGCACCGCATTATGACTTATACGAAAGCTGCTCGGCGGCATTTATTGAAATCCTGAGGGAGTTTTCGCCGTGCGTTGAGCCATACAGTATAGATGAAGCCTATATGGATATGACAGGTACAATTGGACTATACGGATCACCAATTGCAATAGCACATATAGTGAAGAACAAAATCAGAGATGAGCTTGGATTTACTGTTAATGTGGGCATATCTACGAATAAGCTTCTGGCTAAGATGGCCGGTGATTTTCAAAAGCCCGACCTGGTGCATACTCTCTTTCCAAAGGATATTGAGAAAAAAATGTGGCCGCTGCCGGTAAATGATTTACTGTTTGTCGGCCATGCTACAAAGCGCAAGCTATTCAATCTTGGTATCCGTACGATATATGACCTGGCAAATACGGATCTGAATATCATAAAAGCGCATTTTGGCAAGGTGGGAGAGGTTCTGTATGCGTTTGCCAATGGGATAGACGTGTCTGTTGTAGCCGATGGGGCGCCTGCGAATAAGGGTTATGGCAACTCAACGGTTATTCCTTTTGATGTTGACCGCGCCGATGTAGCCAGGATGATACTGCTCTCCCTGTCGGAGACCGTAACGGCAAGATTGAGGAAGGATAATGTGATGGCGACGGTGGTTGCGGTGAGTGTTGTGGATTTTCAATTTCATGGTGCTTCCCACCAGATGACTTTATTTGGTCCCACAAACACTACCAATGTCATTCATAAGGCCGCCTGCCGGCTGTTTGAGGAGCTATGGGACGGTATGACACCGGTCCGTAATCTGGGCATTCATACCAGTAAGATTGTACCGGCAACGCCAGAATATCAAATGAATATGTTTGATATGGAGCGTTATGAAAAGCTGTCCAGAATGGATAATACGGCAGATAAAATAAGAGATAGATACGGTAAAGACTCCTTAAGGAGAGCAGTTTTTATTAATAATTCTATTTATCATATGTCCGGCGGTATATCGCCGGTCAAAAAACGGCCGGAATATGGGGTGAATATTTTAGAATGAGTAATATGCCAATCCATGTAAATGCAACCTTTAATCCCCTTGGTAAGATCAGACCGGATTTTATATGGGTCGAGGATGAGGAGGAGATGATGCATCTCTATAAGATAAAGGATATAGAATATAACAGGGAAGAAAAGCTGGCGGGCGTGCCCGCAATACTCTTTGTCTGTCATATTCAGGTGGGGGATCACCTGCAGCAGATTAAGATAAGGTATCATGTGAACACCCATCAGTGGATCCTGATGCAATAACCCTGGTATTTAATAAAGAAAGCATTATAGTTTAGAAGAGCGCAGACTTAATTATCTCATAAGTCTGCGCTCTTTCAATTGCTATTTTTCTTATGAGTCAAAAGTCCTATGAAATGTTGATACAATTCAAAATAAATCAAAAATTAAAAAAACTTATAGGAAACGATTGAAAAATTGTGACATTTAATGTAGAATAAGGGAGAAATATGTACGATAAGTAATATTCCCCATTCAATAAACTCTCTAAGGAGGATAATAAAATGATCGTTAGTAAGATTTTTTCAAATCTGAAGGTCAGAACCAAGATAATAATCTTAGCTTGTCTTATGCTAATCATTATTGCAGGTTTGACTGCGGGGTCGTTGTCAAATCAGTTTGCTACGAGCAATGAGAATCTTGCAAAAACGGAAGAAAGTATACGCAAAGGCTATGATGATAATATTAAGAATCAGGTTGAGAATGCCATCAGCCTGATTAATACTGTATATGCGAAGCAGACTGCCGGTGAATATACAGAAGAAGAGGCAAAAAAACTGGCGGCTGATCTGGTTCGTGAGCTCCGGTACGGTGATAACGGTTATTTTTGGATTGACACCTATGAAGGAGATAATATTGTATTGCTTGGGAATGAGACCGAGGGTACAAACCGCTATGAATCCCAGGATGTAAAGGGCTTTTTCATGATTAAGGCAATTATTGAGAACGGCAGGAAAGAAGGCGGCGGCTTCACCGATTATTGGTTCCCTAAGGCCGGGGAGACAGAAGCGTCGCCAAAGAGAGGCTACAGCCTGGCCTTCGAGCCGTACCAGTGGGTGATCGGTACAGGAAATTACACGGATTATATTGATCAGGAGATCAGTGAGCTCAGAACAGAAGAGAATAAGGAACTCATGGCCGGTGTCACCATATATGCGATTGCCATGTTAGCGGCGGTAGCGATCGCGATTGTTGTGACAGTGTTTGTTTCGGTTGTACTGAGTAAGGACTTTAAGACCTTCGGAAAATATCTTAATACCCTGTCCACCGGTAACTTTGTGGTGCATTTACCGGAAGGCTATGCCAGCCGAAAGGACGACTTCGGCGCCTTGTCACGGGATCTTGAAAATATGAAGAATTCGGTGGCCGGCCTGGTAGGCAGTGCGATGACGGAAGCCAACAATATAGTGGAAGTATTTGATCATATTGATAATAATGTAAGAGTTTTGAACGAGAACATCGAAGATGTTGCTGCTACCACGCAGGAGCTTGCGGCAAGCATGGAGGAGACGGCAGCTTCCGCACAGGAAATGTCAGCTACCTCAGAAGAGATTGCACAGGCTTCCAAGTCCATAGCGCAGAAATCCCAGCAGGCATCCAGGCAGATTGTCGAGATCAGCAAGAGAGCCTGGTCTACCAAGGAGAATGTTCAAGAGACACAGAGCAATATCAATCATATCAAGAATGAAATTGAGTCCAAGCTGCAGAATTCCCTGGAGAAGGCAAATGTTGTATCGGAAATCAGTGTGTTGACCCAGTCAATTGATAACATTACTTCGCGTACCAATCTGCTGGCGCTGAATGCTTCCATTGAGGCTGCCAGAGCAGGGGAAAGCGGCAGGGGCTTTGCGGTGGTTGCCGATGAGATTCGTCAGCTGGCGAATCAGTCAAAGAATACGGTTACAAGAATTGAGGAAGTGACACAGGAGGTTATCGTTGCTGTTAAGGACCTTTCTGAAAATGCCGGCGAGCTGCTGAATTTTGTGACCACGGACATTTCCGCAAGCATGCAGAGGTTTACCGAGGTTGCGGATGCTTATAAGGATGACGCTGTGTTTATCGACGGTATTGTAACAGATTTCAATCAAACCGCAGAACAGCTGCTGGCTTCCATTGATAACATTACTTCCGCAGTAAATGAAGTTGCGAATGCAGCTTCCGAAGGTGCAGCCGGTACCGGTGATATTGCTGAAAAGATTTCTAATGTTACTGATAAGTCTGCTGAGGTAACCCAACAGCTGGAGATATCCCGAGGCAGCTCCAAGCGTCTGACGAAAGAGATTAACCACTTCACAGTATAATGCGGCCGGCAATAAATAAAGACATTATTTTTGAACGGAATTATAGTTACATATAGAACTGAATCAGAATAAGAAGTAGAGTATTTGCATGGATATGGGCAAATACCCTACTTTTTTTCTTGCGCTATTTTGTAGAATAATATAGAATTAGGGAACAACAATTAAATAGTTCAAAATACCTATTCCCCATCACATTGACAATCTTTGGAGGCGCAGACTATGAACCCAGGAAAAATTTTCAAGAATTTAAAGGTTAGGACGAAAGTAATTTTATTATCATGCATTATGTTACTTATAATCACGGCCCTGGCAGCAGGTTCTCTGGTTAATCAGAGGAATACAGGCAATAAGAACCTGGCTGAGATGGAGCGAAATATTCGCACCAGTTATGATAATAACATTAAGGATCAGGTGGAAAGCGTAATAAGCTTAATCAACGCTGTTTATGAAAAGCAGGTGGCAGGTGAGTATACGCAGGAGGAGGCCATGAAGCTGGCGGCGGATATGGTTCGCGAGCTGAAATACGGTGATGAGGGATATTTCTGGATTGATACCTATGAAGGTGAGAATGTCGTATATCTGGGCACGGCGACAGAGGGTACGAACCGGTATGAATCACAGGATGAGAATGGCTTTTACATGATTAAGGCAATCATTGAAAACGGCCAAAAGTCGGGAGGCGGCTTTACGGATTACTGGTTTCCTAAGGCCGGTGCAGCAGAGGCTTCGCCAAAGAGAAGCTACAGCCTGGCATTTGACCCTTATCATTGGGTGATAGGAACAGGAAATTATACGGATTACATAGATCAGGACGTAACTGCACTAAGGGCCGCGGAGAATAAAATCATTGAAGAATCTGTTGTCTTCTATGTTGTTGCTCTGGCGATCGCGCTGGTTATGAGTATACTGGTTACATTCTTTATTTCCATCGTACTTAACAGAGACTTTAAAAATTTTGCAAATTATCTTGGAACCCTGTCTACCGGTAATTTTGCCGTGCAATTGCCGGAAGGATATCAGGAGCGCAGGGATGATTTCGGCGGCTTGGCAAGAAACCTGGAGGATATGAAGGCTTCGGTTGCCCAGCTGGTAGGAAGCGCGAAGCTGGAAGCCAGCCATATGGTTGATGTATTCAATAATATTGATAATAATGTGAACAACCTTAATGATAATATTGAAGATGTTGCCGCCACAACCCAGGAGCTTGCAGCAAGCATGGAGGAGACGGCGGCCTCCGCGCAGGAAATGTCAGCCACCTCAGAAGAGATAGCACAGGCTTCCAAATCCATAGCCCAGAAGTCTGAAACGGCCTCCGCGCAGATTATTGAGATCAGTAAGAGAGCCTGGTCTACCAAGGAGAATGTTGAGCAGACACAAGGTAACATCAATCAAATGAAGGATGAAATAGAGGTAAAGCTTCAGGATTCCCTTGAGAAAGCCAATGTAGTGTCAGAAATCAAATTACTGGCACAATCCATTAGTAACATTACCGCACGAACAAACTTACTGGCACTGAATGCTTCCATCGAGGCAGCCAGAGCAGGAGAAAGCGGCAGGGGCTTTGCGGTAGTTGCCGACGAGATCCGTCAGCTGGCGAACCAGTCCAGGAGTACCGTTGCAAGAATTGAGGAAGTCACGCAGGAGGTTATGGGAGCTGTGGAGAACCTTTCTGAAAATGCCGGTGAATTACTGAAATTTGTTACAAATGATATTGCGGCAAGCCTGCAGAGCTTTACTGAGGTGGCGGACGCTTATAAGGATGATGCGGTATTCATCGACAGTATCGTAACTGACTTCAATCAAACCGCGCAACAGCTGCTGGCTTCTATTGAGAATATTACTTCGGCAGTCAATGAGGTTGCCCAGGCAGCGTCTGAAGGAGCTGCCGGTACCGGAGATATTGCCGAGAAGATCGCTGATATCACGGATAAGTCCTCAAATGTAACAAAACAGCTGGAGATATCCCGGAGCAGTTCAGAACGGTTAATCGGAGAGATCAATCATTTTACGGTATAATGATGAGGGCATCTGATCAGAGTATACAAGCTATATCTGGGTAAATAAAGTGATATATCGATACGATTAAATAAGAGTAGGACTTCCTCCGGGATCAGAAAACAGATCGGGAGGAAGTCCTTATTATATAGGAAGTATTCATGTTCATATGATTATGGCAGATCTGTAGGTATGAATGCTGCTACTTTGTCTCACCCATACGTTTCTCGCAGGCCTCATAATAAATATCATCAATCTCGATTCCGATAAAGCGGCGGTTTAATTCTCTGGCTGCGACGCCGGTGGAAGCCACACCCATGAACATATCCAGGACCACACCATTCTCGCTGCTGGCAATCTTAATAATCTGTCTCAGCACCGCCAGGGGCTTCTGGGTCGGATGCTTCGGATTCTTAAGCCGTTCGCTGCCCATGCAGATGGGACTTTCAATAAAGTTGTGCATTTCGTTCTGCTTGGCGAAGTTCCAGGTATGTCCTTTATTCCACATACATACAATCAGCTCACAGCTATTTAGAAAGGAGGACTTGCGGATGTTGGGAATGGGGTTAGTCTTGTGCCATACCATGAATTGAAAGGTATCGAATTCGCTGTCGAACACCTCATGCCATTTACCGATCAGATTATAGCTGGTAAAGATAAAGATGTTACCGGTGGGGGAAAGTACCCTTTTGAACTCATCCAGAAAGTCTATGGGGGACAGCTCTTTCAGATCCCACTTTGCCACGTCGTTATTGATCTCACTTCTCCAGTCAAACTTCATATTGCCGGTAGAGTATTTGGCAAGATTATAGGGTGGATCGCACAGGATAAGATCAATGCTTCCGTCCGGTATTTCCTTCAATTTCTCCATACAATCCCCATGCATCAGCAGGTATTTCTCTATGGTATTTACATCTATCATAAGGGGGTATCTCCTCTCGTCTTCTATCAGAAGCAGTATTACCTGGATGAATAGTGATGTATCCGGGCTAGTGAAAATACAGGTTCTTAATCCGCTCCAGGGCGCTCTTCATATACTCGGCGCTCAACCGGTATTGATCATATAGGATCCGGTAGCCGTCAGAATCGTTACATACGAAGTTCCAGTAAGCTTTTCCGATCAATAATTCATCCTCGGCAAAGAAGGTTTGTACCCGCTCCTGCCGCCAGGGGATATCTTCACCGAATTTATTATAAGCCGTTGCAAAGTAAATCCGCACGGTTTCTTCGTTCTGCAGGGAATTCTTCAGGATAAAGAATTCGTTGAGAAGTGCGATCTTCTCAGACTTTGCCTTCTTGTTATCTAAATCGCCGCCGGCCTTTAACTCAATCAGATAGTGGCAGCCTGTCTCCTCATCATAGAAATAATTATCTGTCTCATGGGAGGTAAGAAAGCTTGTAACATTGGAAGGGGTCAAACAATTAAAATTCATATAATCCGAAATCCTTGGCTTTGAATCCCTCTTCTCATAGGCGGTCATCAGAAAATCAATATGCTGGGTCTGCTGGGGAAGAAGATAGGATTCAATCCGTCCCTTTACCGTATAGGAGATCTTCGCAATTGCATTGCCCATATTCTCCAATACCTTGCCGAAGGAGCTGTCAAAGGAACGGACGAAGGCGGAATAGAACATGAATTCCTCACCTAATTGACATATGAAGGCATTGTTCTTCTTGGCGTTGATTACACCCAGGGGATCCGTAACCTCGATTATGTACCGGGCCTCCATTCCGTCTGCAAACTGCCGGATGTGGCTGTCCACGATTTCCCGAATTAAGGTTTCTTTTTCTATAGTCATGTTAAAACTCCAATTTAATAGCGATTGCCAGGTTTACTTAAGCAAGATCAGAAGACATGCACACACACGTTTTAATCTGCATTACGCAGCTTAGAAGCTCGAAAACTGCGTTTTCCTGCTGCGTTGCACTTATCCATGCACATAAGTATATTTCACTCAAGCAAGCTTGATAAATATACTTCTTTCTATGACTAATCCGCTCATGCTGTTGATTATATCATGAAACTTACGTTTGGAAAAGAGGATATGAACAAATTTTCGATAGACATATGTCCCAAACATAGAACAACCATATCCGGAGCAAAGCGATTGCTCTGCTTAGATATGGTTGCCCTGATTAAGACTGTATATCAATAAATTAAGGGGGTAGCGGTTTGACCTGTCAACGCGGAAGATATTTCTCCTCAAGCTTCACAAGGAGCGCTTCATACTGCTGCTGAATTCCGCGTTCCTTTGCGCTTTCCTCAAAGAGGATGGTAGAGATATTCACCTGCTCCAATACCTCCGGAGGCAGCTGGCGCTGTGCAAAGGTATAGACTACGGAGTCCTCCTTATCAATATGTCTCTTAAGCAAATGAGTATAGCTGATTGCATTGGCGATCACATCCAGCTTACTCATCTCATCGCCGTCCTTAACCCGGTTCAGTGCTTGTGCAAGCTCCTGGATGAATAAACGGCTTGAGTCGTGTTCCACCAGCATTCCGTGGGTGATGAGCTTGTTGCCTAAGGCACCCAGGTGTGTCACCATCTCATGAAACAGCAGCTTTTCTTCCTTGCCGTGATGATGGGCATCTGCATAATTGCGGATAAAATCAATCATCCCGTCAAAGTCCTCATAATTAATTTCGTCACCCTTCATCACCCGGTAGCATGCATTTCTTACCACCGTGAGCATGCGCAGAATATATTGATGTTCCTCCATCATAAGCGATATGCTGTCCATAGGATCCCTCCAGTCTGTTTTATGATAAATCTGATTGTCTGTTCTTGTAATAAATCGATTTAGCTTTTCCTTATATTTCTGCATGAATCCGGTAACTTGCATCATCCGTCTTCTCAAGCTGATACCCGAATTCCTGGAAAAATCCTTTCATCCAGGCTTCGCGCAAGGTATAGTAGAGAGCGATGTCACCGCCGACCTCTTCCCAATAGGGAGTGTGTACACAAAGATTGCGGGTCCAGGTCACCTCAGTCTCGGTCTGTGCAATCACACGATTTGTATGATCACAGGGCATTCCGTCCAGCAGCTGATCCGTGAGCAAGGTAAACAGCTTTCTTGCATCCTTCTGTACCTCGGAAGTCTTTACGGCCTCAGCCTGCTCTGAACCCGTTAGATATAAGCAGCCCTTTAACTGTTCTATTATATCAGGCGCGGCAGCAGTCAGCTTAGTAACTGCATAAGCGTATTTATATTCAACCTGAGAGACACGCTCCTGAAGCCATCCGTGAATATTGCCCTGATCGATCATTTCCTCAAGGGGTTTGTTCAGGAACTGTCCATAACGCTCTTCACATTCCTCCTGCAGCTTCAACCCCAACGGATTGCCAATCAAACAGAGCTTGTCAACAACCGCCTGCTGCAGGCGTATTTTATTATATAACCAATAGTGGATCGGTCCTAAAAATGCACTCATAAAATAATATGCCTTTCTGATAAAGCCCCGCCGGATAAATATTATTATTTATCCGGCGGGGTAAATTTATCCGGTAGGGTAATCTGTTTGTCAGCAATTATGCCATAAATAATTTGATGTCGTCCTCTACGGTTCCGATGCCTGCGATACCGAAGGTCTCAACCAGAACCTTGGCAACATTGGGGGATAAGAAAGCGGGAAGTGTGGGTCCTAAGTGGATGTTCTTTACGCCTAAGTAGAGAAGGGCAAGAAGAACGATGACAGCCTTCTGCTCATACCATGCAATGTTGAAAGCGATGGGAAGCTCGTTGATATCGGAAAGAGCGAAGACTTCCTTCAGCTTCAGCGCAATCAGAGCTAAGGAGTAGGAGTCGTTACACTGACCTGCATCCAGTACTCTAGGGATGCCACCGATATCACCGAGAGCAAGCTTGTTGTATTTGTATTTTGCACAGCCGGCGGTCAGGATAACGGTATCCTTGGGAAGCGCCTGAGCAAATTCGGTATAATAATTTCTGGATTTCTGACGTCCGTCACAGCCTGCCATAACGAAGAATTTCTTGATGGCGCCGGACTTTACGGCGTCAACTACCTTATCTGCAAGAGCCAGTACCTGGTTGTGGGCAAATCCGCCGATGATCTCACCCTTCTCGATCTGAGTCGGAGCTGCACAGGTCTTGGCAAGTTCAATCATCCGGGAGAAGTCCTTATGTCCGTTCTCCTCTCTCTCGATATGAACGCAGCCGCTAATTCCGGTGGCGCCGGTTGTAAACAGTCTGCCCTTATAGGAAGCTGCCGGAGGTACTACACAGTTGGTTGTCATGAGGATAGGTCCGTTGAAGCTTTCGAACTCTTCCTTCTGCTTCCACCATGCATTACCATAGTTGCCGATGAAGTTGGAATATTTCTTAAACGCAGGATAGTAGTGTGCGGGAAGCATCTCGGAGTGGGTATATACGTCAACGCCTGTTCCCTGAGTCTGCTCCAGTAACTGCTCCAGGTCTCTTAAATCATGGCCTGATACCAGGATACCGGGTCTGCTGCCAACGCCGATGTTAACCTTGGTGATTTCGGGATTGCCATAAGTGCTGGTATTTGCGGTATCCAAAAGTGCCATGCCGTCAACACCGAATTTACCGGTTTCAAGAGTGAGGGCAACCAATGCGTCCGCACTTAAGGTATCATCCAGAGTTGCAGCAAGTGCCTTCTGCATAAATGCGCTGATTTCCGCATTATCATAATTTAATTCATTCGCATGCTTTAAGTAGGCAGCCATACCCTTTAAGCCGTAGATTACAAGCTCTCTTAAGCTTCTGACATCTTCATTTAAGGTAGCGAGCACACCCACCTTGGAAGCCTTCGCATCCAGCTCCTGACGGGTCTGTGCGGTCCAATGTGCCGCTTCCGGAAGAGCTGTTTGATTTGCAGCCTTGCTGAATAATTGATCCTTGATTCTTAAGGTCTCAAAAACTCTCTGATAAAATACCTCATCATCAAAATTAGCATTGGTAATGGTGGAGAATAAATTGATGGTTATATAATGGTCAACGGCTGTGTCGATTTTCTCGCCCTGATCTCTGAGAGCGGTAGTCACCGCGCTTAAGCCTTTGGTTACGTAAATTAATAAATCCTGCATTTTTGCCAGATCGGGTGTCTTGCCGCAGACGCCTGTCACAGTACATCCTGTGCAGTTAGCAGCCTCCTGGC
This sequence comes from Bacillota bacterium, assembly GCA_023409535.1. Taxonomy (GTDB): domain Bacteria; phylum Bacillota; class Clostridia; order Lachnospirales; family Lachnospiraceae; genus Mobilitalea. The sequence goes on along the minus strand of JAEYGZ010000038.1, from coordinate 58,467 downwards.
ACTGATAACAAAACATTTTATTGTCCATTCTTAAAACTCTCCTTTTTATTTTAAATTGATTTTTAAGTTCAAGGTGAGTATAATACAGATTAATGCAATGAGATGTAGCCACAGCTACATTTGTGAAAATAATTTTGAAGCTGATGCAAGAGTAAGGAGGTACCCATGGAACAGTATTATCCGGTAATTAAAAATTGTGCCCTGTTTCGCAGGATAGAAGAGAAGGAATTCGGACATCTGATGAAATGTCTTGGTGCCCAGGTAAAGAGCTTTCAAGCGGAGGAATATGTATTCCTTGCGGGAGATGAGATAAATTTTATAGGGATTGTACTGTCCGGCAGGATTGAGATTATGAAGGAGAATTTGTCCGGCAATAAGCATATTGTAGCCATTCTCGAAGCGGCGGATATGTTTGCGGAGGGGATTGTCTGCACCGTGAAGCGGATCGCACCCGTAACGGTTCGCGTGAAGGAGGATGCCAGGATATTATGCATTCCCTATGAAAGGGTTATTAAGTCCTGCGGCAATGTCTGCGAATATCATTCTAACCTGGTACAGAATATGATGGTGGTGCTGGGGGAGAAGAATGTCAATCTCAACAGGAAGCTGGAGCTCTTGACCTTGAAGGGAATGCGTGAGAAGATTGCAAGCTTTCTGATCAACGAGGCCGGAAATCGCGGCAGCAGTATGTTTCAGATTATGCTAAACCGTAATGAGCTGGCGGACTACCTGAATGTATCCCGTACCTCTATGTGCCGGGAGCTGGCCCGTATGAAGGACGAAGGACTGATTGACTATTACGGCAATAGTTTTAAAATAGTGAATAAGGAGCGCTTAGCACTCTGTTTGGAATAAACAAGAAGAATATGGATAAATTATACGATTTGACTTGTTAATATTTAGTAATTCGTGCTATAATGTGCACGATGGGCAGATTAGTCCATATGCTTAAATATGTTTCTTAAGCTCGCTTAAAGAAACATACTTAGGCATATGGAAAGTGTAACGTGAATTAGGAGGCGCAGCCTCTGAGCTTCTAATCTGCTTATACACGATTTCATATTATTTATTTCACTTTTGTTTTGTTAATGGAGAGAAGGTTCAGGTTTGAAAAAGAGAAAATTAATTGGGGTAATTATCTCTGAAGTTGAAGGACTGTATCAGAATAAGCTGTTGAGGGGGATTATATCGGAATGCTATAGCTTGGATTATGATGTGGCAGTATTTTCAACCTTAATTAAGAATTCCGGATTGCCGGAATATAAGAATGGCGAGAAGAATATATTCCATCTGATGAATTTTGAACTATTTGATGGAATTATCGTTGCGGGGAGGACACTGTCACTCGAGCATCTGCCGCTGGAGATAGAACATCTTCTGTTAAAGAGCTGCAGATGTCCGGTCTTGTACATAGATGAGAATTCGCAGTATTTTCCCAGTATTTGTACGAATGACAGCAGACCAATGGAGCAATTGACGGATCATTTGATTGAGACTCACGGGTATCGGGATATTTACTGTCTGGCAGGGGGCAAGGAGAACGTTGCAACCATCAACAGGCTGGAGGGTGTCCGTGCTTCCTTCCGGAAGCATAACATGACATTTGACGAGAGCCGCATTTCCTATGAGGGGGAGTTCTTTTATCCCGGGGGTGAGCTGCTGGCAAGAAGGCTGCTGGAGGGCGAGATTGCATGGCCCCAGGCGGTGATCTGCATCAGTGATTATATGGCAATCGGTCTTGTAAATGAGCTGCTCCGAAACGGCATCCGGGTACCGGAAGACATTGCGGTAACCGGTTATGATGCCACCGAAGAAGCGGCAACCTGCCATGATATGATTACAACCTATGATCCGCCGGTGATGCAGACCGGTGTCAGGGCGGTGTGTGAGCTGACCAGGCTGATGACCGGTGTATTGCCTGAGATGCACAATTCTTTTGAGGATTATCTGGAAATCGGACGCAGCTGCGGCTGCAATGATATTGATCATATGATGCGTGACAGCATAGTCCGTCTGAAGGAAAAGTCGGACGACTATCAGGTGCTTCTGGACAGCTACATGACGGAGGTGCTGACCGCAGCCTTAAGCTTTGAAGAATGTATTAATCAGTTCTGCTATTACCTTTATCTGATTAAGGATTACTCGGATTACTATCTGTGCCTTTGTGACAACTGGGATGGCAGTGCGGATAATTACAGTCTGGAGAAGGATGAAGTCCAGACTACAGGCTATACGGACTGGATGACCCTTGTACTCTCGGTTGAGAACAGAGCGTTTGTGGGCAGTGACTATAACTTTGATATTAAGGATATGCTGCCGGATTTATGGAAGGACAGGAAGAAGCCGAAGGCGTATTATTTTACCCCGGTGCATTTTAATCAGCATTGTATGGGCTACTCCGTACTTACCTATGGCGATAAGGCGAAGTCCTTTGATATCATTTACCGTAACTGGAGCAGAAATATTATGAATGCGCTGGAGTTTAACCGGACCCATCGCAAATTATACCGCTCCTCCTTCCGGGATGTCCTTACGGGAATCTATAACCGCAGCGGTATTGAACAGAATGCGCAGCAGACCATTGATGAGGCAAACCGCCAAAGCCGCAAGATATTTGTTCTCATGGCGGATTTGGATAATTTAAAGATTGTTAATGATTATTACGGACATCTGGAGGGGGATAATGTAATTACCGTGGTGGCCAATGCTCTTCAGAGCAACTGCAAGCCCCGTGACATCTGTGCCCGAATTGGCGGTGACGAGTTCCTGGTAGTGGGTGTAGACGGAGCTGGAGAGGATTCCGTAGAATACTATGTCAATTCAGTTAAGCAAAATATCACTTTTTATAATGAAATATCTAATAAGCCTTATGAGATAGAGATCAGCATCGGTTCCATCAGTGAGTATGCCAAGGATAGTAAAAAGATTTCATATATGATAGATCAAGCCGACCAGCTGATGTATTATCAGAAGGCGATGAATAAGAAGAGGCGGTTGAAGAAAACAACTTAATATGGGAGGCTGGTAAAGCGTTATGCTTAAGGAAGAACGGCAACAGCAGATTTTGAATATCTTATATGCTTCCGGCAAGGTGGATGTAGATAAACTGGCGGAGGAGTTCCGTTCTTCCAAGGATACCATCCGGCGGGACCTGACGGAATTAGAGGAGCAGGGAATTGTTAAGCGTGTTTACGGCGGAGCCATACCGAAAAAGATACCTGCACTTGCGATTGATGCCAGAAAGGGCATAGAGAGAGATGAAAAATATATTGTGGCGCGAAAAGCAGTCGGTATGATTCATCCGGATTCGTTAATAGCAGTAGACGGCGGAACAACGAATACTTTGTTTGCATCCCTGATGCCCCTTTCCATTTCGCTGCGTGTCGTAACGAATAGCTTTCCGGTGGCGGAAGAATTAAGAAAACGGCCTCGTGTGGAGGTTATCTTCCTTGGAGGCCGCTATAATAAAGAATCTCAGACAACAGTGGGAGAAACCGTATTACAGCAGCTAAAGGACTATCATTTCGATCAGTGCTTTCTCGGAGCTTATGCAGTGGATGCAAAAAGCGGCATTTCAATTCCCTATCCCTATGAGGATGAAGCGCCTGTGAAAAAATACCTGGCAGAGAACAGCACAGAAGTAAATATCATGTGTTCCTGCTCCAAATTGAATAAGGTTGCGAATTATGTAATCTGCCAGGCGGAGAAGGCTGACAGAATCATCTGCGAAGGTCCTGTCACGAAGCAAGTGCAAGCTAAATATAAAAATAAAATTTATTAAGGGAAATCCATAGATCAAATGAATATAAATCAATCGGTAATTTTAATGTCTGCAATTAATGCAGGCATTTTTTATTCTGTAGGAAATCTTGTTATGGGTAAAGCTTGAAGGTATTGTTCCTATGAGATAAAAACTGTTCGAATCATTCATAAAAAAGCGTGTAAAATGGGTAAAAGCTATAAAACACGCATAAACAGGCATAACATATGCTTGAAAAATTGCAGGACTGAATTATAAAATGAAGCTGAGTTATTCATAGAATAAGGAGGATTATTCTTGAAAACAAATGTAAAAAAAGAAGATAGATGCTTAAAGATCGGCATATTAGGATGTGGGACCATAAGCCAGGCGGCTCATCTGATCGGAAGCAGCAAAGCAAAAAATATTCATTTACAGGCTATTTGTGATGTGGCAGAGGACCTGCTTGCAAAGATGGCGGCAATCTATGAGCCGGACCGCATTTATTCAGACTATGCAAAAATGCTGGCAGATCCTGAGATAGATGCAGTGATCATCGGGATTGGCGACCAGTTTCATGTTCCCTGCGCCAAACAAGCCGTTATGGCCGGGAAGCATGTATTGATCGAAAAACCCATGGGAGTATCCATTGAAGAATGTCAGGAGTTAAAAGAGCTGGCAGAGGAAAGAGGATTGCTGCTTCAGGTCGGACATATGAAACGTTACGATGAGGGCCTTCAGTATGCGAAGAAATTCAAAGAAGAAAAGCTGGGAGAAATCACAACCTATAAAGGATGGTACTGTGACAGCGTCGGCCGGTATACCTTAACGGATAATGTAATGCCTGTTTTATATTCCAGCGGGGCAATGAAAAAACCGGAGGGAAATCCCAAGGCAGTATTGGACCGTTATTACCTGCTTGGACACGGCAGCCATCTGCTTGATACCGCACTTTACTTTATGGGAATGATAGAAAGCATATCCGCCCGTTATGTTCATAAGGAAAGCCTGCATTCCTGGCTGATTGACTGTAACTTTGAGAGCGGAGCCATCGGAACGCTGGATCTTACGGTAGCAATCGCACAACAGTGGCATGAAGGCTGTGAGATTTACGGGACAGACGGAACGATCTATGCGAAGACCTTTAATCCTTGGGAATTCAGGTCGTCTGTCGTGGAGTGTTATGATAAGGCAACCAATACTTCCGTCACACCGGCTGCGTATGACGGGCAGTTCTACCGCCGCGAACTGGAAGGCTTTGCAGACAGTATACTAAGGGGCACCCCATGCACCGGAGCCACCGCAGAGGATGGAATGATGGTAATGCGAGCTTTGATCGCCGCTTACCGGTCCGTGCAGGAGGGGGGCAGGTGGATTGCTTTAAGAGACGCACAAGGAGGGCTGTAATCGGATGGAGCTTGGAATTTTTTCACGAACCTACGAGAGTAAGGATTTAGAGGAAACCTATCGCAGAATGACTGCGCAGGGGATCTATCATACCCAGTTGAATTTAGGCAATGCCGGAATGCCGATATTACCTGAATCCATAGAGGAAAGGGGAATAGAAGAGATCAGGAGACTGACCGGAATATACAAAATTACATTGGACGCGTTAACCGGAACCTTCAACATGATCGATCCGGATGCGGAGGCCAGAGAAAAGGGCTGCGAACAGTTTAAGATCCAGTGCAGGACAGCGCGCATGCTGGATATTCCGGTGATTTCGTTGTGCACCGGCTCAAAGAATCCCGAAAGCAAATGGAAATGGCATGAGGACAACAGGAAGCAATCCTCCTGGGATGATCTGATGCGCTCCACGGACACGATCTTAAAATACGCAGAAGATAATCATGTTGTCTTAGGGGTGGAGACAGAAGCCAGCAATATTATCTGCACACCGGCAAGGGCGCGAAAGTATCTGGATGTGTATCAAAGCCCCCATCTGAAAATCATTATGGACGGGGCCAATCTGTTTCGCCCGGAGCAGGCTGGGGATATGGACAAGGTATTGCAGGAGGCCTTTGATATCCTGGGAAAGGAGATTGTTTTGGCACATGCGAAGGATTTTTCCTTTGACGGGGGTATGGAATTCGTTGCCGCGGGAGAAGGGTGTCTTGATTTTCGGTATTATGTGGCGTTACTAAACAGGACGGGATATCAGGGAGCATTCCTCATGCATGGTCTATCGGAAGGGCAGGTTCCAAAGAGCAAAAAATTCTTAGAGGAGATTATGGCGAATGCTTGAATTCATACATAACGGGCTTCGATTGGAATATGAGGTGACGGGAAATGGGTTTCCCTTCGTATTCCTGCATGGTATGGGCGGGAGTATAAATCAGATTTACTCCGTGTATGAACCGTTGGAGGGTGTACGGCTGATTACGATGAATCAGCAGGGGCATGGCAATAGCGATGCGGATTGGGAAGCCTTTGACTTTGATCACCTTGGTGACGATATTGTGGCGTTATTGGATCACTTGAATATTCAGAAGGCATACTTTGCAGGAATCTCAATGGGGGCTGCTGTCAGTTTAAATGTTGCAGTAAGATATCCCATGCGAGTAGAAAAGCTGTTATTGATACGAAATGCATGGACGGATCATCCGATGCCGGAGGAAGTACAGACCGCTTATCGGGATTTGGGTTTGACTTTAAAAGAAGGGGGGATAGAAGCCTTTTATAAGACGGAGGGGTGGGAAATAATTTCCGCAACCTCTTCTGTTTATACAAAAAAAGCTTTTATCTCTGCATTTGAGGATCCCCGCAGTATTAAGAACTGGCAGAAATATTTGCTTCTTCCGAAGAAGACACCGATTCCGTCCGCTGATGTATTGAAACAATTGACTATGCCGGTTTGCATTCTGGCAAACCGGAATGATTTATGCCATCCGTTTATTTACAGCGAATATCTTAAGGAACATATCAGAGATGCAAAATTACAGGAAATTCCGGATAAGGATTATGATAAGGCAGGGCATAAATTAAAGATAAATCAGGCCATTAATGAATTATAAATCTGTTTGTTTTCGGCATTCCCCGGGCGTCCTGTGCAAAAGCTTTTTAAAATGCTTATTATAAGAGGAAACATCCCGAAAACCGCAGGAATAAGCAATCTCTGTGATTGAAAGATTCGTATCCTTCAGTAATTTTTGTGAAATCCCGATCCGATAGCTGATCAGATATTGCTGCGGAGAGATATTGGCATAGCCGATAAACAGCTTGTACAGATAAGTCCGGTCTATATGAAGATACTGAGCAATATCGGAAATTTTGATATCGTAGGTATAGTTATTGTGAATATAATCCAATGCCTTTTCCACAAGGATCTCGCATAACATCTTTGAAGCTCCGGAGTCACTCAGGCTGATATGGGAAAAGCAAAGATAAAGCTGGCTCAGGATAGTATAATCATTCCCCCTGCGTCCGGTGAATTGGGCAATCATCTTCTGAAAATCATTCCATAAAAGTCCCTTGGTGCGGTCGGTAAATATATGATGGGTACAGCTAAGGCCGCAATCCTGCAAGATATGTCCGACATCATAGCCGTCAAAGCCAATCCAGCAATATTCCCAGGGATCCTCCTCATCAGCCGTATAGGTGGTAGTCACACCCGGAAAGATAAGAAAGCCCTGGCCGCCTTCCAGCCGATAGGTGATGTCGTCTACATAATAGGAGCCCTTGCCGTGTAGTATGTAGTGAATCAGATAATGGGGACGGATCGCCGGACCGTAAGAATGGGACGGCTTGCATTCCTCCTGACCGCAGTGGTAGAGAAAGAGGGGCCTGTCTGTGGCAGCTGTATTATCCTGTTTACTTAAGAAATCCATTACAATTACCAGACCTTTCTTCGTTCCCTGTAAGTTTGTATTTTGCGCCGCACAATATTTGCTGAAACTTCATAGTCAACATAATGACAAGTTTTTGAAACAAATGACAAAGTATCTTACAACTGGTTATTATATACTAATGTTGACAAAAATTCAAATAATATGGAGGTTAGGCTATGGTAAAGATAACATTCATGGGAGCCGGAAGTACGGTATTTGCCAGAAATGTACTGGGTGATTGCATGTGCACGCCAAGCTTGCGAAACGCTGAGATAGCATTGTATGATATTGACAAGACCAGGCTTGAGGAATCAGAAATTATATTACGGGCAATCAACAAAAACATTAATGCAGACAGAGCGGTGATTAAGACCTATCTGGGAGTCGGGAACAGAAAAGAAGCGCTCAGGGCTGCTGATTTTGTGGTTAATGCAATTCAAGTAGGAGGTTATGACCCCTGTACGATTATTGATTTTGAAATACCCAAAAAATATGGCCTGAAGCAGACCATCGCAGATACGCTGGGGATCGGCGGCATTATGAGAGGCCTAAGGACAATTCCGGTATTGCGGGATTTTGCAAGGGATATGGAGGAGGTATGTCCTCAGGCACTGTTCTTAAATTACACCAATCCAATGGCAATCCTTACAGGCTATATGCAGCGGTATACGAAGATTAAAACCGTCGGGTTATGCCACAGTGTACAGGTTTGCTCGGAGCATCTTTTAAAGAATCTGGGGATGGAGGATAAGCTGGAGGGCAGGAGAGAGCTGATCGCCGGGATTAATCATATGGCATGGCTGCTGGAGCTGAAAGATAAAGAAGGCAATGACCTGTATCCGGAGATCCGACAGAGGGCGGCGGAAAAGAATGCCGAACAGAAGCACAATGATATGGTTCGATTCGAATATATCAGGCATCTTGGATATTATTGTACCGAATCCAGTGAGCATAATGCGGAATACAATCCCTTCTTTATTAAATCCAACTATCCGGAATTAATTGACCGCTATCAGATTCCGCTGGATGAATATCCAAGAAGGTGTATCCGCCAGATAGAAGGCTGGGAAAAAGAGAAAAACGATATTATGAAGGACGGAAGGATCACTCATGAACGATCTCACGAGTATGCTTCCTACATTATGGAAGCCGTTGTGACTAATCAGCCGATTAAGATAGGAGGGAATGTGCTCAATACCGGTCTCATTGACAATCTTCCGGCAGATGCCTGTGTCGAGGTTCCCTGCCTTGTAGACGGCCGGGGTGTTATGCCCTGCCATGTGGGAAGATTACCGGTGCAGCTTGCTGCAATGAATATGACAAACATTAACGCACAGCTGATGACCATTGAAGCGGCAATTACAAAGAAAAGGGAAAGCATTTATCAGGCTGCAATGCTGGAACCACACACGGCAGCAGAATTATCCATCGATGATATTGTTAAGATGTGCGACGAGCTGATCGATGCCCATGGCGATTATATGAAGGAATATCGTGAGTGATTTAGAGGACCGGTTAAGAAAAGAATATATTCACATTTTTATAGCCGCTTTGGAGTATTAGGAATAATGCTTCAAAGCGGCTATATATTAACATGAGCTTTTTAACCGTATGGTTTCATAACGCTCCCTTTTTATCTAGTACTAATTAATTTCATCTTTTCTGGCGTTTCAGTGAAATATAACCGATCATTGCAGCTATCACAGAGCCGCAGCAGTCTATAATGATGTCAGACATCGTATCACTTAATGCCGACCGCCCGACCAATTTACTTCCGTCTTCAAGTGCAAATTTTTGCATGTTCAGACCTAATAAGCCATCGAAGGTATATTCATAGATTTCCCAAAGTACGCCGATGGTAATTGCAAAATAAAAGGCAAAGAGGGCGGTAAAAAGAGGGGAAAGCTTTATGCCGGAATTACTTTTATTCATCATATCTATAATGATAAAGCCAAAGCTTCCTGCCATAATCGCACTGAAGCCATGAAGCCACTTATCCCAATGGGGGACTTTATAGTAAAATTCTCGAACTTCACCGAGAAAGATCGCGCAATATAGAAACACAATGAAGGTTATATTCAGCGCGGTCGGAATTTCTATCTTCAGATACCGGTGTAGGAAATGCGGCAGATTGATTACAATTGCTCCAAGAAGACATTGGACCAGCATGAGTGTATAATCCGCGGGTGAACGATATCCAACCGTACTTTTGTCAGCGCTCCCGGAGGCAATAATTCGATAAATCAAGAAGCCGATCGGCAAGATAAAACTTAATAATACAAACCAATATATAAAATTCTTAAATTTAGTACTTAATTCTTTCGTCATCCTTTTATTTCCTTCAAGCGAGAGGTAACCCAACTCGCTTCGTATCTTCCTAATTTCAGTTCAAAGCAGGTGTAATGAACTTTGTTTGATCACCAGGTTACATTTCTTTTAATAATATGGCCTAGTATAATATAACTATATAAACTGAATATGAATAGGAAGTATTATATCATCACTCTGACGATTTTTCTTATTGGGAAATGACTGCCTAAAAATGGGACGGCAGTTATTCTAAAGAATAGACAGAAAAAAACAGACAAATTTCGATGAGAAATTTGTCTGTTTCAAATATGGCTAACTTATTTTATCAAGAATAAATTTCTTAAATTCAGCTGCATCCTTATCAAACCCATTCTTATCAAGATATAGTGCCCGGTCCGAACCAAGATAAAGATAGATATAATTTTTAAATTCCTTAAATTCCGTAATTTGTATATAAGGATTCTTAGCAGAGGATTGAACACCGGACAGGGTATAGTAGTCCTCATAGAAGTGAACGATTGCTTCCTTGCTCTTGTTGTGTGCGTAGGTTTTCTCTATTTTCTTCACATTCTTTTCAATTTGAATACTCTGATAGAGTACAAGGAAGAAAACCACTACGATTAGTATGATAGAACCAAGCAATCCCTGACTCGAGTTATTTAACATAATCAACAGCAGAATACATATAAGTGCAGTCATGATCCATAATTTTATATGGCGAAATACCGCATCGTAAAGACAGAAGCTCTTTATTACCTCCTCAGAGTATACGGTCTGATTGGTATAAAGAACGGGGTCCTTTATATTAAGGTCCTCTTTTCGCCTTTGCTCAAGGTAAAAATCGGACAACGCGGCTGATTTTTCCTTTCTGGCAGCCATATGCCGTTTCTTTCTGCGGGAGGATAATAAAACCAGTATAACAACAATTGCAGCTAAGGCAGCGATGCCGATTACCATGATGATCATTGCCTGTCTGCTTTGCCGCTCCACCTCTGCCTTATCTAAAAATTCTGTGAAATGCGTCCCTTCCACCAGGGCTTTGACATAGGTTTCATCCAGGGGTCCTGCGGAATTTTCCTGATAGACGTCATAGGTTATGAGATATCCGTTAACCACTGTGCCATAGATAATTTCCATAGCCTGCATACCCTCGGTTTTCGCCTTGAGTTCGAGACGGAAGAAGGGCAGCTCCGGCTGAGCATAGGATTCTATCTGAAACGTTGTATTTTCATCGGGAGCAGTAAACAGACCGGCAAGAAAATCCTTTCTTTCCGCCTCTGATATCAGGGAGAGATTAAATACCTCCGCACTTTTGGTTGAGCGCTTCTGAATTAGCTTTACGCTGGTATTTGTGGCCGGATCGAATAGAATAGCCTGAACTCCCATCTGGTTCAGGATCTCCTGCTCATCCTTTGGGTTAATAATACCGATTTTTTTCCATAGCTCGTCTCCGTAGGGTGTATTTGCGGGAACGATAATGGTATCCTCGGGAACGGTAATCTCCATATACAGGTTTTCAAAACTTTGTACCTTTGCACTCACATCTGCGGATGGGATGAAAAATGAAACTAATAAAGCTAAGAGAAGGAATGCGGTTTTCATCTTTTTATGCATCTTAATGTCTCCTCAATATAAGAATATAGTTATATTATAGCATAATTTATATACAAGCCATATATTATATTTCCTTATTTACATTACATAAGGGTGATTATCAGAATCGGAAGTCCACAGATACTCCGGAATGTTCGCTGTTTCCTAAGCGGCATTCTCAGGGAAGCGGTCTTTAATAAGTCAAATTCCTTCCATAGTATGAAAATATTGGTTGACTTTTGTATTTGCCTATAGTAACATATTTAACATATTAATTTTATATGTGATATATGCATTATATGATTTGATGTGAATATAGTATTGAAAGGAAAGAGGTGTTCAATTCTATTTTTAACATTGAAAATGATATGCAGGAAAGTAAAATCACTGAATGTAATTAAGGAGGGAAAATCATGAAATCATTATTGAAAAGAGCAGCGGTGGGAATCATTGCATTGGTTTTGGTTTTTACCGCGCTGCCGAAGGCGGCCGCTGCCGCAGAACCTGCCTATTCTCAGCCATATCCCTGGAGCAAGGTTGCAGGCGGAACAACCGGAGATTATATTGCCGACTCTTACGATAATATATCTTCAGGCCATGTTTTTGAATCGGTGACGCAGGAGCGTCTGCTTGATATTTTGAGCAGCAAGGGAAACTACTACATTGTATTTGGAAGTCCCAAGCTTGCTACCAGTCAGGCGGTATTAAGTGTTATTAATGCACAGGCGAAAAAGGACGGAATAACGAAGATTTATCATTTCGATCCATTTATCGATGGCTGGCAGATTGATATCACCAAGAGCGATACTGTGTTTATGACAGCCAACGGAACCTCGGTAAACCAGTTATGGACCAGAATAACTGATCTGCTGCCGGCAGCTGAACCGATTACCGGCTATAATTCAAATGATACGTTATTATTTTCCTTTGATAATAACAGTACCCGGAAAATCAATGCCTTTTACAGCCTTAAAGATACAAAAGGATTTGATGCGAAAGCTGCAGCAGCCGGCGTCAGCAAGGTATTTCGAGGAGGAAGCAGTATCGGTTCGGTAATTCCTTCCAGCATCCGGTCTGACTTTGCTTTCTTTCAAAGGGTATTTAATGCTTCAGCAACCTATTTCAATTATAATGGCAACATTCCTGATGCTCAGGGAAACAGAACAGGTGCAACAGTTACAGAAATCTTTACGGATGCCGATGAAGACGGATTTGTATTCCATCAGGTGAATTTTGCCGAGCTGATCAACCTGCTGAATTCACTGGGGGAACATACCATATTCTTTGGTGCATCCTGGTGCCACAATACTCAGGCGATTATCGGAAGTGTGGCAAGGAAGGCAAAGGAATACGGACATCAGACAGTATATGTTTATGATACGACCCTGGGCAATCAGTTAACCTTCGGAACGGATGCTGAGATTAATAAAGTAACGGCATCCTCCAGCGCGTTTAATTCCCGGAACAGTATTAATGCGGAAACAGGCAATGGCAATATAAGCTACCTTTATGGGGAGCTCGCTAAATACTTAGGGAACTTTACGACAGAAAACAACTCCAAGAAGAATAATAGCATTTCCTATTACCCCAACGGAGACATATCCGGTTCCGTTACAACGACTGCTCCCTGGTTATCCGGAACAGATTTAAATGCAATCCGCCTTCAGCTGCCGTTTTTGATCAGCTATGACAAGGATAGAGAGGAACCTGTTACAAGACAATGGCTCCATAAGAATGCTGCCAATGACGGAACATTCACCGAGTATATGCTTGAGCTTGCATGGGTTCTAAAAACACCGAATGCATTGACAGCACAGGGCAGTGTTGACGGACTTACCAAGGTTGACTTTGCAAGCGAGGCTGTGCAGGCCCTTGACGATGTTCTAAAGCTGAAGAATCACGGCATAGCATTATCCCGAACAGGCACACACACTTTTCCGAAAGCGGCTGTTGGCTACGCAGATCAGCAGGCATACAGTGTAAAGGTAGAGAACACAGGAGCACCAACAGGTGATCTTACTGTCGTATTATCAGGAACCGGAAGTGAGAATTTTACGCTATCAAAGACCTCGATCGGCAGCTTGCTGGTGAATGGCAGTGATTCCTTCACGATAGCACCGAAAACCGGACTCTCAGAGGGAACCTATACGGCTACGGTGACGGTAAGCAGCAGTTATGGTGTATCTCTTGCGCTTAAGGTGATATTTACGGTAACTGCAGGCCAGTAGTACGGGAAAGCGTGCGATAAAGTAATTTGAAAACATAACAGTGAAAATGGATAGAATCTCAAAAATGAATTGACTCGACTTAACATATCAGGAAATGCACCTTAGGCATTTCCTGATATTGCCTTGAAAATGGTTTTCAATAAGTGATATGTTTCACTTGAATAGGGAAGGGAATGCAGAGATATGAATATAGACTGGTTATCAGCGGCGGCCCTGGCTGTCGTTGTCGTATTATTTGTTATCATCTATGTTTTGCAAAAAAGGAATGTGAATTTTACCTTTACAATATTGGGTTCTTTGGTGGTTGGCGTGATTGCCGGGGTTATCTTTTCAGGGCATACCTCCTGGGTTATGCCCATCGGAAAAATTTATGTCAGCACGTTAAATGCCATTGTCAGCCCGCTGATCATTGTATCCATTCTCAGCAGCATAACATCGTTGGGCTCCACCGCTCAGCTGAAAGGGATAGGAGTACGCTCGATCTTCTGGCTTCTGGTGACTACAGTGCTTGCCATACTGCTGGCACTTGGACTTGGTCTGACCTTTGGAATCGGGAGAAATTCTTATCTTTCCTTGAACGGTCTAGATGCACAAACCTTTGAAAGTAAGGTAGTTCCGTTTTCACAGGTGCTGGTCGGATTTTTCCCCCGTAATGTGATCAGTGATATTGCGGATGAAAATATTATCCCGATGATTTTATTTACCGTTCTCATCGCGGTTTCCTATGTATTGGCAGCCAATGATAACAGAGAGAAGGTAAAAATATTTAAGAGCTTTGTGGAAGCTGTGAAAGAAATTATTTTCAAGGCTGTGGATTTTATTATCGGTCTTACGCCATATGCGGTACTGGCTTTGGTAATGACAGCCACCGGAAATGGCGTCAGCCGGTCAGGCATTATATGGTCCCTGCTGGTATTCCTGATCATCTCATTTGCAGCGTTTGTCCTGGACACCTGGGTGATCAATGCGGTACTGATCAAGGTATTTGCAAAGCTTAATCCCATCAAATTTTTCCGTAAAATCATACCGGCGCAGGTGGTTGGCTTCTCCACACAATCCAGTGCCGGGACATTGCCCATTACAACAGGAATACTTACCCGTAAAATAGGCGTGGATGCAAAGGTTGCAAATTTTACAGCACCGCTGGGAACCACCATCGGAATGCCGGGATGTGCCGGAATATGGCCCGTTCTGACAGCGATTTACGGTATTCACGGACTGGGTATTAACTATGAGTTAAAAGATTATATTCTGCTGCTGGTGATCAGTTTGTTCGTTTCGCTTGGAACTGCGGGAGTACCCGGAACTGCAACGATAACTACCGCAAGTGTTCTGACAGCTATGGGACTTCCTTTGGAGCTTATTGTTCTTACGATTCCCATCTCTGCCATTGCCGATACGGGCCGAACCGCCACGAATATCACCGGAGCAATTGTTGCTTCGGCAATTGTAGGAAGACAGGAGCAAAGTCTGAATGACAACATATTCAATGGGATAGAGTCTTATGCATCCAATGATGACGAGGACAATAACGGGAACAAACAAATCGGTAAAACCACGGATCCCGGACCTGACAATGAGGTACCGGCCGGTGCGTGATGCCGGATATAACACCGGTATATGGAAAGGAGAAGGGTGACCCTATGAAAATTACTATTTGCAGTAACCATAGATATAGAAGTATCGTAAAAAATGGATTTAAATTGATTTTTTCGCTTGCATTGATTTTAACATGGATACTCACAATACCTGGCGGACTTCGCGCGGCTTATGCGGCACCGCCTCTGGAAGACTGTGATCTGGACGGCTTCGATGATGCAACGGGAGTACCTGTTCCCTGGCCCGGTTATGATGAAACCAAGGGAGATACTCCTGCCGGCCCCGGCACAGGCAGCCCGGTACCTGCCGCAACGCCCGGCGACGTAAATAGTGCCAGGCCAACCGAGAGCAATGTGACCTCTGATAATGCAGGCAGTACGGCATCTGATAATAATAACAATACACTTTCCGGCAACACGAACAGTAAGGAATCCGGTAGTGCGGGGAGTGAGACTTCCGGTAAGACAAATAATGGGGAAACCGGTAAAACGGACAGCACAGCCTCCGGTGATACAAACGACGCGGCACCCGAAAAAACCGGTAATGCAGCCTCCGGTGATAAAAATAATGCGGCATCAGGGAAGTCTAACAGTGCAGCCTCCGGCAAGGCAAGTAATATCACAACTGAGAATACCGATAGTGCAGCTTCCGGTAATTCCGGCAGTATAGCGTCAGACAGTCCGAGCAATGCAACACCCGGCAATACGGGCAGTATAGCATCAGGTCAAGCGGACGGCGCTAAGACCGGCAGCACAAGCGTCGCAGTGACCGGTACATCAGGTACTCAGGAGAACGTTACCCAAGGTGAAAACATACCTCCGGAGGGCAGCTCAGACCTTGCGGTTACCGCAAACACCGATCCATTTGCTGAGGATGTGGAAGCGATTATTAATACGAAAGGCTCCATCGAAATTACAGAAGCCTCCGGCAGTATTATTCATGCAGGAAGCTCGTTAATCATATCCGGTGTTGGCTTTGCAGGTAATGTTAATCACCTGGAGCTTGTAATTCAGTCTGAAGCACGTCAGTTGGGAAGCGTTACCTCCGCAGAGAACGGCTCATTTGAGACACAGATCAGCATCCCCGGGGATCTGGAGGCAGGGTCACACAATGTCGTTGTGCTTTATCAGGGAAATGAGATAGCACGCCGGCAGATTGAGGTAGGTCCAAAGGCAGCGGATAGCTTCCTGCAGGCGCTTTCCGTAGGCTTTACAAAGGAGAATAAAGGGCTGCTTCCGGGTCTTTTGATTTTAGCGGGACTTTTTGTATCAGGTGCAGGTGCTTTAGTGATCGGCGCATTTTCTGCTTCTGCAAAAAGGAAAAATGCTGTAAAATAAATTAGAAAAACAAGGGTTTCAGAGCAGCTATACCTCTGAAACCCTTGTTTATAATTACACCTGTAAACTTACCAAGGAGCAGGTAAGCATTTATTTATGCAAAGACTGAAAGAATTACTTTCCTAATTCGAAGATAAAATCATAAAAAAATCTGGGTTGAATTTATCCTATTCGCAGTGCATAATTAAAAAAAGACAAATTTCGATGAGAAATTTGTCTTTTTTAATACGGCTGGTTTAAAAGCATTATCTGAAAGAATTTTTATGGAAATTTCATAATGAGAACAGTTTAAATAAGATATTTAATAGGAATCTATAATGTAATACTCGTTAAGGAAGGCAGTTTATTATTACTATTTGCCTTTTTATATGTACATAAACAAAATTATTTATTGATAATCACGAAAATGGCTATTGACTGCGATGAAGAAGCAGTGATATACTATGTTAGTAAAACGTTGTACGTAATAAATACTATCACCCATATAATTCCACATATTATTAGAGTACAACGTTGTATAAAATTCTTTTAATGGAGGAGTAAAAAATGAAGAAAAAGGTATTGGCAATTATTTTGGTTTTATGTATGCTGATTTCAACTATGGCCGGTTGCGCTTCCCCAAAAGATAACACCGATAATAGCGAAACCACAGACAAAGGTAATATTACCGATGGTGATGCAGCAACTGATCAGGAGCCCTATGATGCAGTCATGGTTTATCTTGTGGCAAGTGATTCACAAGATTCCGGTAAGGTAAGTGAAAAATTTAATGAGCTGACAAAGAGAGACTTGAACATGAATGTAAAACTGATACCGATGACATTCAGCACCTGGTTATCACAGATGCAATTAATGTTGTCAGGTGGAGAACAGGTGGATTTATTCCCGATGTTAATGAACAATGCAGCTACATATATTTCGTCCGCCTATGTGGTCAATATAGCGCCTTATATTGAAAATGCCGACTATTTGATGGAGAATGTCGGCAAGGAAGATATTTGGTGCTGCAGTGTGGGAGACTTTCTTTGGGGTGTCCCAACAATGAAAGAAAGAGCTAACCCTGTTGCAATGATAGCACGTACAGATTTATTAGAAGCGGCTGGAATTGATGTAAGCAAAATTACAAGCTATGAAGACATGACTGATGTATATGCAAAGGTCAAGGAAAAATATCCGGATATGATTATGTATGGCGGAGCTTCCAGTTCTGCACCGGCTTCTCAGACAAATGAATTAGATACACTGGGAGATCGTTTTGGGGTTTTGGAGAATTTCGGACAAACCACAAAGGTCACTAACTATTATGAATCTGACCATTATAAAAGATTGGTTAAGGCTGCAAGACAGTGGTATGAAGCAGGATATACCTCAAAGGACATGGCTACCAGTACGGATGGTGGTGAAACACTGATGAAGGCCGGAAATCTTTTTTCATATGCATGCTATTATAAACCTAACACGAAACAAGAGAAGGATGACCAGACAGGATATGATACCACGGTAATACCGATGGAAAAAAACATGCTGACCACATGGGGAACAGGAAGCTTGGGTTATGCAGTGGGAAGCAGTTCTCCTGATCCGGCTAGAGCGGTAGAACTATTAAACTGGATTTCTAAGACAGAAGAAGCAAATGACCTTTTAAATTGGGGTATTGAAGGTGTACATTGGGCACTGCAGGAGGATGGAACAATTGATTTTCCTGAGGGAGTTACTGCTCAAAGCTGCGGATATCATCAGAACTTCGGATTTGCACTTCCGAATCAATTTAATAGCCATGTTTGGGCCGGTAATGATGTAAATGTATGGGATCAATATAAGGAGTTCCGTAATAATGCGCAGACTTCTATGGCGTATGGATTTACACCTGATTTATCTGAGTATGTGGATCAGGTTGCTGCATTAACAGAAGTATTTAATCAATATGATACGATGATCGCGACAGGGTCGGTAGATCCTGATACAGAAATACAGAAATATAATGATGCGCTGTACGCAGCGGGGCTTCAAGACATAATGGATGCAAAACAAAAACAGTTAGACGAATGGCTGGCAGCAAAAAAATAATTAATATGGTGTAGCCGGAAAAAGGGTATTCTAATTGTGATAAACGAGAATACCCTTTTTGAATAAAAGGAGAAAATATATGACGAAAAAGAGCTCCCTGCGAAAAAGATTAATGAAAGGCATTCCTTTGTATCTGATGATTCTACCTGGAGCAGTTTATTTATTTATAAATAATTATATCCCGATGGCCGGAATTGTCGTTGCCTTTAAAAAGTATAATGTCAAACAAGGTATATGGGGAAGTGAATGGTATGGATTTAACAATTTTACATACCTGTTTAAAAACGGTGCCGGTATAATAATCCGCAATACATTATTATATAATGTCGCATTCATTATATTGAACATGGTAGTGGGTATTGCACTAGCAATTATTATTTCTGATATTGCATCAAAAAGAGCGAAAAAATTATATCAGAGCGCTATTATGTTGCCGTTTTTGATTTCAATTGTCATTGTGAGCTATATTGTTTATGCGTTCCTATCCGCTGAAACAGGTATGCTTAACAATAGCCTTTTAAAATTTTTGGGTAAAGATCCTGTTTTATGGTATAGTCAACCCAAATATTGGCCTTTCATCCTTGTGTATGTAAACTTATGGAAAGGTGTTGGTTATGGATGTTTGATTTATATTGCTGCAATTGCAGGTATTGATAAATCCTTTTATGAGGCAGCTCAATTAGACGGGGCAAACAGATGGCAGCAGGTAAAAAAGATAACATTGCCGTGTCTCGTACCATCCGTCATTACGCTATTAATGTTAAGTATAGGGCGTATCTTTTATTCTGATTTTGGTTTGTTTTATCAAGTGCCACAAAATTCAGGCGCATTATATAGTGTAACAAATACAATTGATACTTATGTTTATCGAGCTTTAATTTCTGCCGGTGGAATTGGCCGGTCCTCAGCAGCTGGTGTATTTCAGTCTATTGTTGGGTTTGCTCTGGTTATGGCATCGAATATGATTGTACGTAAGTTTAGTAAAGAAAATGCTTTGTTTTAGGAGGTAGCCAGATGATAAAATCAAAAAACTACAAAATATATCAGATGGGAATTAATTTTATAATGATTTTGGTGTCATTAAGTACAATTTTTCCGCTTATATTATTATTTATGTCATCTATTTCATCGGAGAGTTCATTAATAGCACATGGCTATTCTTTTATACCAAAGGAATTTAGTCTGAATGCATATAAATATATTATGCTGAATAAGGGGACTATTTTTCGTGCTTATGGCATTACAATTATTGTAACAGTGGCAGGTACGGTAATTAATATACTCATATCTTCTTTAATGGCATTTGCATTATCGGATAAAACGTTGCCTTTTCGTAACATAATTAGTTTTTATGTGTTTTTTACCATGCTTTTCAGCGGTGGTTTGGTTCCGTCTTACATAATGTGGACCTCCACCTTCCATATTAAAAATACAATATGGGCGTTAATGGTCCCTAATTTCCTGATGAGCGCTATGAATGTAATGCTGATTCGAACCTTTTTTACCACAAGTATACCGGAGGCGCTTTATGAAGCGGCGCGCATTGATGGTGCCGGCTATCTGACTATTTTTCGCCATATTGTTATTCCGCTGGGTAAGCCCATACTGGTAACCATGGGACTATTCTCCGGATTAGGTTATTGGAATGACTGGACAAACGGATTATATTATATCAACGATTCGAAATTTTATAGCATACAAACTTTACTTAATAAAATGATTCAGGATATTCAGGCGATACAGGCGAATGCGTCGGCTGCCTCTTCAGGTGCGGCTATGGCTGTTCCGCAGGTATCAGTAAGGATGGCGATTGCTTTTGTCGTTTTATTGCCCATTCTTGTTATTTACCCATTTTTACAGAAATACTTTGAAAAAGGTATTGCATTAGGGGCAGTGAAAGGATAAAGAGGAGAAAAATTAAATGGCTAAATTTAATTGTAATTTTATATCGTATACACTGGTTAGAGCCGTTGATATTACGGTAATTATACCGTCACCGACAATCCCGGAGGCTATGATGGCGAACATAGATGTGCTGAAATCGATGTCAAGTGCCACAGGAAATTCACCGGAGGAGAGCTTATTTCGTGATCAGATACGAAATATTGAGACTCCGAAGCATAAAAAGAAAGAGAAATATCCGGTCCTATACCTTCTGCATGGCTATGGGAATAACCATGCAACATGGAGCGGCTATACGAATGTTGAGTTGTATGCCGAAGAAAGGAATATTGCGGTCGTAATGATTTCGGCGGAAAATAAGTCTTATGTAAATCATGAAAGCGGTGATCGTTTTTATGATTTTATCCAAAATGAGTTGCCTGATTTCATATGTGGTATGTTTCCGGTGTCTGAGCGCCCAGAGGATACTTTTATCGCAGGCTTATCTATGGGAGGCTTCGGAACTTTTATCAATGCATTCAATCAGCCGGATAAATACGCGGCTATGGGTGCATTTTCTGCGGCTGTAAGCTTGAACCCTACCCTGCTTGCGGGGGGTAAGGATAAGCCTGTGGAGGAATGCAACGATCCGCGCAAATTAGCGCAAAAGCGAAAGGAAGAAAAGAAAGCATTACCCAAAATATTTATTGCCTGCGGCGATAAGGATGCCTTATATGAGGATAATCTGCTATTCAAGGATGAACTGGTATCAATGAAACAGGATGTTACCTGGGTGAGTGCGCCCGGCTATGGCCATGAATGGAGATTCTGGAATGAGATTGTCGAAGTATTCTTAGATTGGCTTCCACGTTCTGATTTTTATGCGGAAAAAGGAAAAAGGCGAATATAAAAAACAGACAGCGTCTTATCGGATCTAGTTTATTAAAATATTATAATTATCAGGAGGTATAAAATGGCTAAAAAATTTGTTTGTTCAACTACTGAGCCTGTTGTTAAAACGAAAGCCGGTAAATTACGCGGCTTTATCGTGGATGGTACTTATACTTTTCATGGCATTAAGTATGCAGATGCAAAACGCTTTCAAATGCCCACAGAGGTAGAAGCCTGGGATGGAGTTAATGATGCTTTATCTTATGGTTATGTTTGCCCCTTGATGCATCAGGATGTACCCAGAGGCGAAATTATGGTTCCGCACCGCTATTGGCCTCAGGATGAAAACTGTCAGTATTTAAACATATGGACACAAAGCATATGCCCTGAATCAAAAATGCCTGTTATGGTCTGGCTTCATGGCGGCGGGTTTTTTGCTGGTTCCTCCATTGAACAGGTGGCATATGACGGCGATAATATGAGTAAATTTGGCGAAGCAGTAGTTGTAACACTCAACCATCGGTTAAATATTCTTGGATATATGGATCTCTCCCCCTTTGGAGATAAATACGCTAATTCGGCAAATGCAGGTAATGCCGATATCGTAGCTGCGCTGAAATGGATCCGTGACAATATTGAGAACTTTGGAGGAGACCCGGAGAATGTTACTATCTTTGGACAATCCGGGGGCGGAATGAAAGTGTGGACCTTGATGCAAACACCGAGTGCGGATGGATTATTCCATAAAGGTATTATCCAGAGCGGACTGATCGATGGTTTTGTTAAAGCACCGGAGAATGACGGAACCAGAATTGTGAATGCAATGTTAACAGAGCTTGGATTTGAAGAAGGAGACGTAGAAAAATTAGAAACAGTGCCTTACAATAGGATGGCTGAGGCTTACAAGAAAGTAAGTCCTATTCTTGAAAAAGAAGGAGCTTACGTTGGCTGCAGTCCTATTCCGAATGAATTCTATGTAGGTGATCCGCGCATTGTCGGGTTTACCGAGCATGCGAAGTCAATTCCTATATTAATCGGGTCAGTAATGGCAGAATTTGCGTTTGGACCTGGCATCTCCAATAAGTATGGACTAACTGAAAATGAGAGGAAGGGTATGATATCGAAAAGATATGGTAATGCTTCGGATGAAATAACGGAGTTATTTATAAAAGCTTATCCAAACAAAAATCTCACAGACTTATTGGTGCTGGATTCCCTGTTCCGCTCACCAACGAAGGATTTTATTGAGAAAAAGTCATCCTGCACGGAAGCACCGATTTTCTCCTATGTGTTTGCCTATGAGTTTCCGTATGATGATGGAAAGCCGGCATGGCATTGTTCGGAGATACCATTTGTTTTTCATAATACAGACATAGTACCCATCTGTGATATTCCGGGTGTTTCAGACAAGCTGGAGAATCAGGTTTTTGGTGCTTGGATTAATTTCGCACGGCATGGAAATCCAAATCATCCGGGACTGCCGACATGGCCTGCTTGTGAACCTGGTGACGAAGCTACGATGGTTTTTGACAGAAAATGCGAGCTTAAACATAATTATGACAATGAACTGATAGAGTTACATGTAAAAGCGGCCCCCGGATTTTCATTCCAGGGAGAAACAATACTTCATTAATCTAATACTAAGGGTAAACAGCACAATAATGAATTGTGTTGTTTACCCCTAGGAGTATGATGTGGGAAAATCAGCAAATAGAATTATATTGACGGTAGTCGCAGTGTTTATACTTACAATTTTATATGAGCATCGTTCGGTATATGGTGCTGAAGCAAATTCATCAATTAATAATTTTGTTACGCCAGGTGATATTGAAGCTACAGAAGAGACTGGTTATACGCTTATCATAACCGGCTATGACTGGAGGCCGGCTGTGGACAAGATGATTCTTAACCTAGGAACAGAGATCGCACCTTATGATATTTCAAAGGATACATTTAGGGTTTCAACTACATATTCAGGCCGGTCAGGTAAATCAACTGAGCTTCGTACGATAAAAGCGGCATATACATCTGATAAGGACGGCAAACAGGTCGCTCATGACAGCAAGTATGCGACTCTTGAGATAAATTATGCGAATCTGCCTTATGAATATAAACGAATGAAAAAGGATATAGGGAGGAATGAGTAATGATTAGGAGGAATAATACACTAAGAAACAAAAGGACAAATATACAAAAAAATAAGAATAGAATCAAAAATATTAAGCTTTTTCAAACAATCAGAGTACGTTTAATAGCTTCATTTATGGTTCCGGTAGCACTGATAATTTTACTTGGAATAGTATCTTTCCAGAAGGCATCACAGGGCGTCACAAGCAGCTACGTCGCTTCTACAAACCAGGCACTGAATATGGCAAGCGAATACTTGCAATTTGGCTTGGACTCAGTGAAAGCTGCGGCTATGCAATATGGGAACGATGAGACGATTAAGAAATATTTAACAGGAAAATATGAGAATGATGTATATGAGAAAAGTCTGAAGATAACTGAGATACGGGACGCCTTACTTACAAAAAAAGCGACGGATAAATTTGTCGGAGATATTGTAATTTTGTCAGATAAGTATAAGCCAATTTCAACGATAGATAATATTAACAGTGATTCATACAATGGTTTTACTGATACTGAATTCGGTAAAAATTTATTAAGCAATAGAAACAAGCAGTTCTGGGTAGGAAAAGACACCTATCTTGATGAAAACTTAAAAAAAAATGAGAATGCATATTCCATGCGTCTAATAAGAATAATTCCGGAAACGAAAGCAATTCTTATTATTGATGTTGACATGGATATTGCAAAGGAAATATTAACAGAAATGGAATTTGATGAAAGTGGATATTTGGGAATTGTGACATCAGATGAGAAAGAAATAGTAGCAAATTCAGATAAATCCGAAGAGGGAATTTTCTTCGCAAATAATATTTTCTATAAAAACGCCTTGGAAGGGAAAAGCACGAAAGGATCTGAATATATAGACTATAAAAATAAACAATATCTCTTCCTTTATAATAAAATTGGTGACACCGGTTCTATGATATGCGGATTGATTCCAAAAAGCACCATATTAAGCCAAGCGGACAGTATAAAAAAGGTTACAATAATAATAGTGATTATATCTATTCTAGTTGCTGCGGGAATAGCTGTTCTAATTTCGTCTGGAATTGATAAAACAATAAAAACGATAATTTCTAAATTAAAGATTGCTGCTCTGGGGGATTTGACCGTCAGTTTTAATATTAATAGTAAGGATGAATTTCAAATTCTTATTAATGAGTTGCAAACTACGTTTATTAATATGAAAAAACTGGTACAGCAGACTAAGCAGCTCAGTAATGATGTTTCGAGCTCATCCTTGAATGTGAATACAGTTTCGCAGGGCTTCTTAAAGTCGACTGAAGACATATCATATGCCATAAATGAAATTGAACATGGTATTATGCAGCAGGCTAAGGATGCAGAGGAATGCTTAAATCAAATGGACAATTTATCCAGAAAAATTGTAATGATAGGAGACAACACAAAAGAAATAAATAAAATCACAGATATAACAAAGCAAAATATTATGCACGGGACAATTACTACACAAAACTTAAATGAACAGACAAAAGAAACTATGAAAATTACCACAGATATAATAAATGCCATCCAAAATTTAGAGAGGAAATCCAGTTCTATTAGTAAAATTATTAATGTGATAAATGAAATTGCTGACAAAACGAATCTATTATCTCTTAATGCATCCATTGAAGCGGCCAGGGCAGGGGAGGCAGGCAGAGGATTTGAGGTAGTTGCAAGCGAGATTAACAAACTTGCAGAGCAGTCAAAAGGATCGGTAAAGGATATAAAGCGTATTATTGAAGAAATCAATAAAGATACACAAAATGTGGTAGTAACGGCAAGAAGGGCAGAAAGCGTAATGCAGATGCAGGAAAATGCTGTGATTGATACTACAGAATCTTATCAAAGTATAAATAGCAGTGTTGAAGGATTAGTCATGAACTTAGGATATATCTCTGAGAATATTGATAACATTGAGGAAGCAAGGGCTAGTACGCTTGCTGCTATTGAAAGCATCTCTGCAGTGCTGGAAGAAATTGCGGCATCGTCAAATACAGTTAATCAGACATCAAGCAATCAGCTAAGTTCAGTGGGAATGTTAAGTGATTCGGCCAGAAACCTTAAGGACAATGCCAATGTATTAGTCAATGCAGTAGAACAATTTACGGTGTGATGTTTTATTATAAAATATTAATAAGGTATATAAAACAAGGAAGAAGCCAACATTAGGTTCCTTCCTTGTTTTTTTACAAATATATTATAAAGTGCATGTCGAGCGGGGGGTATATATGAAATTCATGTTTTTTGATTCAATATTATAATAGTCACCTTCTAATCTTTCGGTAACGATTCTCATACATTCGTTTCCCATATCTTCTATGGGAATTTCAATAACTGAAAGAGGAATATGCTGGCTTTCATACATATCGGGGTCATGCACACCAATTGTAATAATCTCTTGATTAGCAGGGACATCCACAATAGCAGTATCTCTTAAATAATCCAGATAACTAAAAGCCAGAAGATCATGCATGCAAAACACACAATCAGCATTTTTAAAAACACTATTCATTTCTTTTATAGTGCTATAAGCGGAACGCAATGAATTTGCAGGTGAATTTATGATGGTAGTAATGCCTCCGGAATTACTAAAAGAATTCATAAAACCAGACATACGTTTTTCACAATATAAAAACTGTCCGGTCTGTGCGGCAAATACAACAGCTTTTCTCTTGCCGTGAGAGATAAAGATTTCAGCGGCCTTTGCACCAATTGCCTCATTATCAAGTAATACATTGCTATATTTTGTTGAATATCGATTATATAAAACAATGGGTGTTGAAAAATTAGTATTTTCCAGATAATCAAGATCTATTTTAGATGCAGTACAAATTACAGTAGCTGAGTACATCGTTAAAAGCTCGGGCTTTGCAGCTTTTGATAAAGAATCCGGAGTAAATAAGCGTAACACAATTTCAATATCAGTATTAAATTCTTCAATATATTTTTGCATTCCATTAATAAATTCGAAAAGTAATGGCGCTCGAAAATCGTTTGCCCAAAAAACGGCAACATATTTTTTTGTATTGTTATTTCTAAGCCTGCGTGCCGATATGTTGGGTGTATAACCCAATTCTTTAGCTGCATCTAATATCTTCCCGGCTGTCTTAACAGATATACTGCGTGCTTCAGTTTTTCCATTTAATACAATTGATACAGTACTAGGAGATAGATTTGTATATTCTGCTATTTCGCGTATTGTAGCCAAAAATAATTCCCCCTTAAAACAACTCTTAACGTGAGTCTAGCATAATCGATGACAATAAGCAATATTTGAAAAGTAAAATAATGCTGAAAATTGACTGGATTTTTCAAACAATTATCAATAACGTATAAATATCATAAATTTTGTTATGCAAAACAGCAAAAAAGACATTTGTATGAGTATGCATATTGACAAATGTGTTATATAAAATTATAATCAAATCATAATTAGTACAACGATATACTCACATAAATAACTGGTTATTATATGATTTTTGTACGGTGTAACTAAATCGTAGTAGTTCTTGCATTCCGTAACTAAACTATATGGTCACAAGAGGATGCATCATAATATACAAGCATTCAGACGCTGGTACAGGAAAATACGGTTAAGTTTATTATGGTTACCATATCCATGGATGAGTATGAAAGTTTTGCAGAACAATTACATACCTTTGGAGCGGATCGCTGTATTGAGTTAAAGCAAGCAGCATTAGATCGTTATAACTCCAGAGGCAAATAAATCATAGTAATGGTATAAAACGATTTAATGGGTTGCTTCAAAGAAGTAACCCTGTATTTTTAATAACAAATAAAAACGGTATTAATATATAGAACTGAATATTAATTGTTGATAATAACGAAAAAAAACAGGATAAGCAGAAATTGTTGACAACAGTAAAAAATAAATCTATAATTTTAATACAACGTTGTACTTAATATATATAAAGCATTTATCAAACGAAAAGAACAAATTATACTACAACGAGGTATTATAATATTCAGAACCCATAGTCTTCATTAAAAATAGTCTCTTGCGGCTTCTGATAAAAGGAGATTTTGCTTTATGAAAAAAGAGAAAGATTTTCAGGAATTATTTATGGATACGTTGAATGCCATAAAAAAGAGTTATGAGGATTCAGGAGTTGAAATTGAAACTGAGGACATTTCAATGGAAGAAATTTGGATAGCAATGGAAGATGGAGTAAAGCTTAGAGCTATTATATATAAGCCGAGGATGTACAATAGAATGCCATTGGTGTTACAAAGATCCTGCTATCCGCAGAATGAAGTTTTTATGCGAATTCATGGAGAAGAACTTGCTAAAAGAGGTTATGCCTATATGTGCGAATATTGCAGGGGGACCGGAGGCTCGGAAGGGATTTGGGAACCAAATGTGAATGAAAGAAAGGATGGTTTAGATACTCTTAAGTGGCTTGAGAGGCAGGATTGGGTTGATTGCATCGGATATTGGGGAGATTCTTATTTGGCATTAACTGGATGGGCAATGGCAGACATGGTTACAGAAAAGGTTAAATCAATGTGCCTGGGCAATTATGGAACTGACCGATATAAATCTGCCTATGAGAAGAGATTGTTCCGCCACGATGTGCTGACATCCTGGGCGATGGGGAATGCCGGCTATGAAATAACAGCGGATTATCTGGAATCCTGCAAATACAGACCTCATGAGTTAGTGGATGAAGGCTTGTGGGGAAATAAATTAGAGTGGTATAGACAATGGGTTACTAATACAAGACGAGAAGATTCATATTGGCAGCAAGGTTTTTGGAAGGAGCTGGAGGGGATACCTGGTAAAGTTAAAATCCCCGTTTATATTTCTGAAGGGTGGTTTGACCATCATTTGGGAAGTGCATTAGTAACCTGGGATTGTTTGTCTGAGGAGGCAAAAGAACATAGCTGGTTTGACATAGGACCTCTGAATCATTACGGTCAAATCAGCATTACATCATATCAGCCGATGAATGCTTATCGAAGCAAATGCCCATCAGTTCTTAATTGGTTTGAAATAACACTAAAACAAAAAAAATTACCAGAAAAATCCGTAAATGTCTATGTTATTGGTGAGGATCGCTGGAAAGAAGTAGGCAATTGGCCTTATAAAAATACACAAAAGTTGGCATTGTATCTTGGTACAAATTCTCTGGGAAGGCTTTCTAAAACAACAGGAGGTCGAGGAAAAATCACATATATCTATGATCCTGAGAATCCAACGCCTTCGAGAGGCTCAGAAGCAATGCTGTTCACAATGAATGAATTGGGCAGTCTTAAACAACCGGAACCAGGATTGAGAGATGATGTAATATCCTTTATATCAGATGCAGTTACAGAGGACATTAAAATATTCGGCAAAATCAGGGTTACTCTGTTTGTATCAACTGATGCTGAGGATACCGCATTTTCAGCAAAGATGATGGAGATAACTCCCGATGGGGATGCATATAATATTCGTTCTTCAATTACAACGCTTGGAGCAGAGGCTGAGCAATATACTCCAAATGATATGACAGAGGTTCACATTGATATGTGGGACGTAGCTTGGACTGTCAGAGAAGGATCTCGTATTCGGCTGGATATTTCGTCATCTGATTTTCCGCAATATGCTGTTCATAGCAATTATCCGGGAGTGTGGGCGAAAAATAGAAAAACCAAAAAAGCAAAACAAACAATATATTTCGGAGAAACCGCTTTATCACGAATTGATATGGATATCATGAGCGATAGGAATAATTGAAGGAGGAAAGAAAATGGATAAGGTTGTTATAGGCGGAGGCCAAGGCTTCTGGGGTGACAGTAATGATGCCGCAGTACATATGGTAAAGCATGGAGGCTTAAATTATATGGCATGTGATTACCTGGCAGAGCTGACACTATCTATTATGGCAAGGCAGAAGCTTAAAAATCCTCAGGCCGGGTATGCAAGAGATTTCATAGGTTTATTGGAGGAATGTATAACGGATGCACAAAAAAATGAAGTCCGTATACTGACCAATGCCGGAGGTATGAATATTAAGGGCTGTGTTGATGCAATCGCTGAGCTTTGTAATAAAAAAGGGTTGACAGGCCGCAAATTGGGATACGTTCTCGGAGATGATGTGACGGGTGAAATCGACCGGCTTATGGCCGAAGGAATTAGCTTTGATAACATGGATGGTATTGGGAATTTTAATGAGATTAAAGACAAGATTGTTAATGCTAATGTTTATTTTGGTCATGAACCAATTGTTGAATGCTTGTCAGAGGGTGCAGATATTATAGTTACCGGGCGGGCTACGGATTCAACCCTGTTCTTATCCCCCCTTATGTATGAGCTTGGTATCAAAGAAGATGATTGGACAAATATAGCAAGGGGGATTATGGCAGGTCATCTTCTGGAATGCGGAGGACAAGGTGCCGGGGGTAATTTCGAATATGGATGGCGCGATGTACCTGATATGGACCAACTGGGTTTTCCTATTGCTGAATACTCAAAGGAGGATCTTATAATTACAAAAGCACCGGATTGCGGAGGACTTATAAGCGAGCAGTCCTGCAAGGAGCAATTTCTTTATGAAATTCATGATCCTGCAAATTATGTTACTCCGGATGTTATTGCAGATATATCTAATTCAACATTAAGCCAGATTGGATCAAACAGAGTATCGGTGAAAGGAATTGAAGGAAAAAAGCGTCCGGACACATTAAAGCTTTCAATCGGTTACCATGCAGGCTATAAAGTAGCCGTTATGCTCAGTTTTGCCTGGCCGGATGCTTATGAAAAAGCGCAAAAAGCAGCCGACATTCTTATGAAGAAGATGGCACGGAAAGGGCTTAATGCAGAGGAAGTCAGGATAGATTACATAGGACTTAATGCGCTGCATTTAAATGTTGCTGATATGGACCCTGCGCATGTAAAGGACTTAAATGAGGTGGTGCTCCGTATAGCGATTCGGACAAAGGACCGATTGGAGGCTGAAAAAATTATTCCTGAGGTTGCTCCGTTACAGCTGAATGGACCTCCGGGGGCAAGCTTTTTCGGCGGCAGAGCAAAAGTACAAGAGGTAATTGGACTCTGGCCTACCTTGATCCCAAGAGATGCAGTGAAATTATCGCCTTATATTTTAAATATCTAGGAAAGGAGAAAACGATATGGCAGAAATATACCTAAATCAAATCGCTCACGGGAGATCAGGCGATAAAGGTGATACAAGCAATGTATGTATTTTTGCGAGAAAGCCGGAATATTACGAGATCATCAAGAGAGAGGTAACGATAGAAAGAGTAAGGGAGCATTTTGAGAACATGGTTCAGGGAGAAATTATCAGATATGAGGTACCAAGCCTGGCAGGGTTTAATTTTGTAATGCATCATGCTTTAGGCGGAGGAGCTACGCATTCGCTCAGATTAGACAGTTTAGGAAAGTCCATGGGATCAGCATTTATGAGGATGAAAATTAATTGTGAGATATCACAAGATAAATAAATTGGGAGGATGCAACTATGTCGGAGCATATGGCACTGGAAAATATAGTGGTTTTAGATTTGACCAGAGTTCTTGCCGGTCCGTATTGCGGATCTGTATTAGCAGACTTTGGTGCAAAAGTAATAAAAATTGAACAACCCAAGGTAGGAGATGACAGCAGGCATTATGGCCCGCATGTCAATGGTGAAAGTCTATATTTCGGGAATCTTAACCGTAACAAATATGGTATGACATTGAATTTAAAAACAGAGGAAGGAAAGAAAATATTTAAAGAGCTGGTAAAAGAGGCAGACATTGTTATTGAAAATTATCGTTATGGTGTGATGGATAGGCTGGGATTAGGTTATGAACAATTAAAAGAAATAAATCCCAGGATTATTTATGGAGCAATAACCGGCTTTGGATCAAATGGGCCGTACAGGGATCGCCCCGGGTATGATATTATATCCCAGGCGATGGGAGGTCTTATGAGTATAACCGGGCAGGAGGGGGATCCTCCGACTCGCTGCGGAAGTGCCATGGGAGATTTCCTGGGAGGCCTAAATTTAGCAATTGGTGTTTTGGTTGCTTTAAATGCAAGACAGATTACAGGGAAAGGACAGTACATAGATGTATCGATAGCAGATTCTGTGGTTATGAGTTTGGAACAGGCGTGGCAGCGTTATTTTGTAACAGGAGTGGTACCTGAGCCGCATGGAAACTATTATGATGCTATCGCACCGTATGATTCCTATCAGGCAAAGGATGGCTGGATGGTCATCGGCTGCGGCAATCAAAAGCTCTATGAAACTTTATGTAATAATATATTGAAAAAGCCTGAGCTGATAAAGGATGAGAGATTTACTACCGTGCCGCTTCGTGTTAAAAATAATAAAGATTTTAAAAAAATCATGGAAAAATGGCTTGTTGATTACACTGTAGAAGAAGCGGTCAGCATGATTTTGGGAGTAGGTATCCCCGCAGGGCCAATCCTGAATGTGGAACAAATATCGAAAGACGAACACTTTGTAAAAGCCAGAGAACTATTTGTAACAATGAAGCATCCGGTATGCGGCGAGGTTATTGTGAATGGAAATGCTGTTAAGATGAGTGATACAAAAGCGGAGCTTCGTATGCCTTCGCCAACTTTAGGGCAGCATACGGCTTCAATTCTTACAGAACATGGCTATTCAAAGGAGGAAATCGAAAAGCTGCTATTGGAAGGTGTAATCTAACAGAATTTTACGGATGTCATGAATTGCACATATTTACAAATATAGGGATAGTCAAACCAGGAAAGGCCAGGTAAATATTATGCAGAGAAAAGTGGTTATAGCAGGGGCTTGCCGAACTGCAATCGGTAACATGGGAGGAGCATTAAGTACAATTCCGGCGGTAGAGCTTGGAGCCACTGTTGTCCGGGAAGCAGTTAAAAGATCCGGGATCACTCCGGATATGGTGGAGCATGTATATATGGGGTGCGTCCTTCAGGCAGGGCTTGGACAGAATGTAGCCCGTCAGGCATCTCTGAGGGCAGGACTTTCCGTGGGGACTCCTGCTGTAACGATTAATGTTGTATGCGGTTCAGGATTAGAAAGTGTAAATTTGGCGGCACAGAAAATAATAATCGGTGATGCGGATATTGTCGTGGCAGGCGGTATGGAGAATATGTCAATGGCGCCTTATGCATTACCTCAGGCAAGATTCGGGTACCGAATGAATCACGGAACAATGGTAGATACAATGATAAGTGATGCATTATGGGATGCCTTTGAAGATTGTCATATGGGAATTACAGCAGAGAACATTGCAACTCAATGGGGGCTCAAGCGGGAAGAATTGGATGAATTTGCGGTAAATAGCCAGAGGAAGGCTGTTGCAGCCCAAGAAGCAGGACTGTTTGATAAAGAAATTGTTCCTGTTGAAGTAAAAAAGAAACATGAAATAATTGTTTTTGATAAGGATGAAGGCCCGCGCCAGGGAGTGACGTTAGCCGGTGTTTCAAAACTTAATCCTGCATTCAGATCAGGAGGAATGGTTACCGCGGCTAATTCATCTTCAATAAACGATGGGGCTGCGGCAATTGTTCTAATGAGTGAAGAAAAAGCGAAAAGCCTAGGTGTTATACCAATAGCAACATGGATTGCAGGAGCATTAGGGGGTGTGGAGCCTTCCATAATGGGAATCGGTCCGGTACAATCGACAAAGATAGTTTTGAAAAGGACTGGATTTCATATTTCAGATTTTGATGTAATAGAAGCGAATGAAGCATTTGCATCACAATCAATTGCGGTTATAAGAGAATTAGGAATTAATGATGAGAAGCTCAATCCGAGCGGAGGAGCTATAGCACTGGGACATCCGGTTGGTGCTTCGGGCTGCAGAATATTGGTAACCTTGCTGCACGAAATGGAAGCGTCGGATGCTGAATTAGGGCTCGCAACTCTTTGCATTGGCGGAGGAATGGGATGCTCAGCAATTATAAGAAGAGAGTAATATTAAGGATAATAAGAGTATATGATAGGAGGTTAAAAAGATATTAATAAATAGGCAGGTGTACTATAAAATCTTAGCATTCACTCCTCCCTCCTATGACCGTCCCGGATAATTACTTCTTAAAGCCCCGGGTGTAATGCCGGTATATTTCTTGAACACCTTATAAAACTGCCTTTCACTCATAAATCCGGAAGAAATCGCTACTTTCTCAATGGTAAGTTCTTTATCCCTCAGCAGCACGGCGATACTTTCCTGCAGTCTCAGGGAATCCAGATACTTTAAAAATGTGGTTTTCGTATGGGCCTGAAATAAGGAGCAGATATAGTTCGGGTGCAAATTGAATTCCTCCCCAAGCTGTTCCAGGGAGATATTTTTATGGAAATTCAAACGCATATAATGGAGAATATCCTTAAGAAGGTCTGGTATGTTGTTTTCATCAATAGAAAAGCTGAGGGAGGAGAACTGGGGGATCCGTATCTCTTCCTTGGGAACCTTATGAATTTCAGCGTATACAGAGCTTACAATCCGTATAAGCTCATTTTTGTCAATGGGTTTGAGAAGATAGTCAATTACATGAAACCGAAGAGCCCTTCTTACAAAATCAAACTTATCAAAGCCGCTTAAGATGATAAAACGGTTGCAGTGCTGCCGTCTTATCACCTCTTCAATCAGCTCCAGACCGCTCATACCGGGCATATCAATGTCTGTAAGGAGCAGGTCGGCGCCTGAGTATTTAAGAATTTCCAGAGCATCGGAACCATTACGGGCAGTATATATGGTTATGTTTTGGAGCGCCATTTTTTCAATTATACTTGTAAGGCCTTTTAATATCATAGCATCGTCATCAACTAGTAAAAATTTCATGTTGTCCTCCATTCCCGCGCATGGTTTTTGCGCATTAGGTTGAAAACGTATTTCGTTCAACCTTATCTTCTCTTTCAGTAATCCTGATTTGAATATTTGTTCCGGAGCCCTGGATACTTTCCAGTGTAAAAAGGGCTCTGTCTGAATAAAAATCCCTGATTCTTTTAATAATGCTTCTAAGCCCCAGACATCCGGAGCCTGTCTTTTGTATAAGATCGGGTTCAATTTCACCCTTTAATACCGAGTTAATGGTTTCCAATGTGTCAGGGGGAATGCCGATCCCATTATCGGACACGGTGATAACCGTTTGCTTTCCGTCAGTTCTTGCCAGAACTTCTATGAATATCTTAGCTGAGCTTGCACCTACTCCATGTTTTATACTATTTTCTACCAAGGGCTGGAGGATAAAGGGAGGGCAGTCAATGAAAGCTAAATTTCCCTGTGCCGTAATACAATAATCTATTTGCCCGTTAGAGCTTACTTTATAGAGCTCTAAATATTTTTTTACAGTTTCGATTTCCAGATGAATATTTACCGTTTTGGTTGAGGCGGAGGAAAAGGAGTAGCGGATTACGCCTCCAAGATTATAAAGGAAATTCGATACCGGTTCGTCATTGCCCGCCTCCGCCATCATACGGGCGGTCTCAAGGGAATTGTATAAAAAGTGAGGATGCATCTGTGCCTGCAGGGCAAAGTAATTCGCCTCACTTTTCTTCATTTCAGAAATATGTAAATCAGTAATCAGATTACTGATCTTTCTTACCATAGTGTTATAAAAACTAATTACCTGACCAATTTCATCACTGGAAATTTCATCGGTATATTCCTTCAGGAAATTATAATCCGTCTTGGAAATGTATTTAGAAAAGCGTTTCAACCGGTAGGTAAAGGAAGAAATAATTAAGAAATAAAGGCAGCTTAACAATAAAAACAGGGCTGTCATGATCAGGATCGGAGCCTGGAATTCAGAAAGACCTGAGAGGGAGGTTTGGGGAGTGATATATACCAGGAGACAGTCGGTTTGGTCGATTTTCTGTTTATTCACAAGCAGTCCCTCATCCCGGTAAGAACTTACGTTTTCATAATCGTGTTCTAATTTCAGGTAATGGGTTAATAAGCTGTCTTTCTCCGGAGCTGTAATCTTTACTACCTTTTTGTCTTCGAGGATATACCAGTTGCTTCCGGAGTTTAAGTACCTGCTCCGGCTGTTTTGGGCAGGCAGGAAATAATCTGCGAAAATACTGCTTCCGAGGCGTATATGCATATATCCCATGCGCCTAAAATGGTCTGCATTTAAAATAGGCACCTCAAAGATCAGGGAAATATTGCCGTCAGTCTCAGGAGAAGACCATTCTCCTTTTAGCTGCAGGGTTTCTACGGTATCGGAGGTATCCTCCCGATAAAGCAGCTGGGAGGGCAAAGGAACGAGAGGTTTGTTCTTGCTGTAAACCAAAATATCTGATATATACCGGTCAGAGGCAGTGATATAAGAGAACAGGGGGCGAATCTCACTGGTATAATAGAATAATTCATCTGAAACGGTTAAATAGGTACCGTTCAGGTAATTAATGAAAGCCTTATTATTATGGAAGAGAAATTGATAGCCCTCTATTTGGGACAATCTCTTTAGAAAATTAGTATCTTCCTGTTGTATCAGCCTTTGTTCGTCAGCAAGATACTTACTGAATTTCTGCTGCTGATAATTTGTGATCAGAAAAATGATGAAAACCGTGAAGGGAATCAGGATGAGAATTAAATATCCAAAAAACATTTTTTGAAACAGGTTTCTGGAGCGATAATAGGAATAAAGATTACTTTTTTGTTTTTTAGAAATCATGGGTATCTCCATTTCTGTATATGCTTTTTCATGTTTTCTGCGTCAATTTTTCTGATTAGATAAATAAAGTAAGTTTCATTTCCAATGTAAAACATCCATATATCGTAGCGGACATTCCCTTGCAGGCATTGGCTAAATTATACAATGAAGCGTGGAATTTTTCAATGTATTACATTAATAATGGACAGTATTCTGAATATTTAGCACTGTACATGAAAAATGCAGGATGCTAAGATAAAGTCGAATTAAAGAATGGAGAAATACAGGAAAAGGAGGCGTGCGGATGGTTGGAAACCAAAAAGTCATGGAACGTAGGAAAAACTTCAAAAAGCAGGGGCTGTTGCAGCTTTTTGCTCTTTCAGGCATGTTATACCTGTTTGTTTTTGCCTTTGTCCCACTGATAGGAATTATTATGGCATTTAAAAACTATACGGTGGATCAGAAAATCATAGGAATATTCACGAGTGAGTGGGCGGGGCTCAGGCATTTTAAGGATTTTTTTAATGACATTAACTTTAATACGATTATGAGAAACACCATCGTGTTAAGTGTATTAAAATTAATATTTTCTTTTCCTATGCCGATTATTTTTGCTCTAATGCTGAATGAAGTAAAAAACCAGCCTTTTAAAAGATTTACGCAGACCGTATCTTACCTGCCTCATTTTATTTCGTGGGTAATTGTTGCGGGACTTGCCATTAATTTTTTTTCCACAGATGGAATTATCAATTCCTTATTGCTGTGGACAGGGTTGGTTGATCAGCCGATTTCATTTTTGACCGCTTCCGATAATTTCTGGCCAATGGCAGTGTTTATGGATGTGTGGAAGGATATGGGCTGGTGGACAATTATTTTTATGGCGGCTATCACCGGTATTGATCCAACGCTATATGAGGCGGCTGATTTAGACGGTGCCGGCCGGCTCAGAAAAATGTGGAATATTACCTTACCATCCATCAAAGGTACCGTTACCGTGGTGTTGATTCTGGCCCTGGGAAATCTTTTTGGCGGCGGGCTCAGCGGTTCAAATTTTGAACAGTCTTATCTTTTGGGGAACACCATGAATTTTGAACACTCAGAGATTTTACAGACTCATATTTTCAAAACCGGTATGGTACACAGCCGCTTTGCCTATGCAACAGCGGTAGGATTAATTCAGTCCTTCGTATCACTGGTATTGATTTTTGCAAGTAACAGTGTGTCAAAAAAGATTTCAGACAACAGTCTGTTTTAGAGGAGGAATAAAGGAAAGGTGGGATTGATAATGAAAAACCCCATAAGGCATAAACGTAAAAAAGGAAAAGGCGATATTGTACTTGATGTTTTTATTTATGTATTTCTGATTTTAATTGCAGTGATAACAATATATCCGTTTTTCTTTACGGTAGTCCGTTCGTTTAATGAGGGAACGGCATCCAGCAGCACTTATTTCTGGCCTGCGAGGCCAACCTTAGAAAACTATATTACTTTTTTTAAAGACGGCAAGTGGTTCCACGGGCTTATCGTTTCTATTCTTCGGACCCTGGTGGGTACCGTGGTCAGTGTTGTTTTCACCTGCATCGTGGCCTATGCATTATCGTTTAAAAATCTTGCCTACCGGAAGTTGTATATGACCTTGCTGGTGATCAGCATGTATTTTTCCGCAGGCATCATTCCTAACTATGTACTGCTGAAATCGTTGAATTTATTTGACAACTTTTGGGTTTATATTGTCCCAAGCGCTCTGAATGCATTTTTCGTTATGGTGGGTATTTCTTTCTTTCAGGAGATACCGGCAGACCTGTTTGATTCAGCCAAAGTAGACGGGGCCAATGATTTTGTCATTTTTTTCAAAATTGTACTTCCGGTCTCCAAGGCATTTCTGGCTACCATAGCGTTATTTGTGGGAGTGAACCATTGGAATTCCTGGTTTGATTCGGCGTTTTTTATTCAGAACCCCAACCTGAAGACCTTGTCCAATCTGATGATGGAGCTGATCAATAAAAACCAGGCAGGTTATCTTAGTGCGGCTTCTGCGGCTGCAAAAGCAAATTCCACCGTAACCTCCTTTTCCATCCAAACGGCTGCAATGGTTATTTCCGTAGCACCCATCATTTGCGTCTATCCCTTTTTGCAAAAGTATTTTGTGAAGGGGATTATGATAGGATCGGTGAAAGGCTAAGGAGGACTATTTATTTAGAGGCATACTCTATTTAAATATATTTTTGCTACACAAACTTAAAATGCGCGAAAATATGCGCAGGAATGGGAGAAAGTATGAAAATGATGTTAAAAAGAAAGCTGAGTGTTGCACTATGTGTTGTCATGGTTTTCAGCCTTTTGACAGCATGCAGCAAGGAAACGGAACAAAGCAAGCCGGAGAATCCTTCCGGGACCAACGTAACAGAAGGGGCAAAGACTGATGATATTGTGGAACTTACCGTGTTTATTGACCATACCTGGTATGACACAGATCAATTTACAGGTATTATCCCCGAGGAAATCACTGCACAGACCGGTGTGCGTCTGGTACCCACGAAGGCTGTGGATGCCATGCAGCTGGGTGTTTTGATTGCTTCGAATGATTTACCCGACCTGATCTATACAAGCCAGCTTGGCGACAGACTTTCCAATCCGAATATAAGCTATGCCTATAATGAACTGATTGAGCAGTACGCGCCGGATTTTAAGCCCAGCGAGGACCAGATTACCGTGGCAAAATCCATGGCTGCGGACGGTAATTATTATACCGTTTTAAATGCCTCCTCAACTCAGGAGGAATGGAGAAATGCAAGTGCAGGCTCTCCTACCCTTGCCAGCTTAATTTACCGTAAGGATATCCTGGATGAACTGGGCATGGAGATGAATACCCTGGAGGACTATAAAAAGGTATTGGGGGCAGTGAAGGAAAAATATCCTGATATGGTACCCCTGACGATGGAAGTAACCTTTATGGTGGATTTCTTTAAATCCAATATCATCCCGGGCTGGGTTCCTACTACGGAGGGTATGGTGGAAGCAGAGGGAAACAAAATCATCCATCAGACCTCAGTACCGGAGTATAAGGATTTCTTAAAGTATATGAACGACTTGTACCGTAACGGTTATATCAGTCCTGATAACTTTGCCTTTACAGACGGCACCCAATCGGAAGAATTATGTACGAATAACAAAGCCTTTTCCATGAGCTTTATGACAGGGGACAGAGACACCACCTTAACCCGTGATTTAAATGCCAACGGATATGAAGGTACCTTTGAGCATGCCCTGCCCATGAGTGGCCTTTCCTATGTAACACCGGGAACAGGCTGGTCCGGTGTTTATATTACAAAGAAAAATAAAAATCCGGAAGCTTCTATTAAGCTGATGCAATGGATGTTCTCCGAAGAAGGACAGCGGGTTACCCAGTGGGGACGTAAGGATATTGAATATACGCTGGATGACAAAGGGGTGCCTCAATTTTCAGAGGAATGGCTTCAGGCAAGAAATGACGGGACAATGACGGAGAAATACAATCCCAATTACTATTTTGGTATTTCCGGTGTTGTGGAAGCAATCGGAAGGGCTTCCGGTATCTCAGAAAGTGCGAATGCCGCTATGGATAAAATACGCAGCAATTTAAAGGTTACTCTCGTACCGGTACTGGTAAATCCCAAGAGTGATACCCCTGAGAGAATTAAATTGGACCAGGTGATTGAAACCGTTAAAAATTATGAAACGAAAATATATCTTTCCAATAGTGACGAAGAGTTTGACGCCAATGTCAAGGAACTGTATGACAGGCTGGAGAAGCTGGATATCAAGGGACTGGAAGAGTACTATACTACCCATGGTGCCGAATATTACAAATAAGGAGACGAACCGCATTTGCAGAAGGAATTTCAAAAGGAACTGGAACAATCCGGTTTTCTGCACAGGCTTTTAAAACCGGAGGACTTAAAAAGCGTTGAAAAAAGACTGTTGAGCAAGAAAGCAGTAAAGCAGAAAAGTCTTTGGAGTGATGGTGACATACAAATGTGGGAACAAAGGGGCCTCGGGACTTTAGAGGCGGAAGACGGTATTTTAAAGCTTCAGGGGCCCTTTCGTGTGGAGCCTGTAAAGCCCATGGAGCATTATTCCGGCTTTGGATCCCTGGAGGCAGTTCTTAAGGTGAAGGGTGAAGACTGGACGGAGTATAACCGGATCACCTGTAAAATCAAGGCAGACTGTCACGGCTACCATGCACCCTATATCACTCTGAATCTGAAAAATGACGGTGCTGTTAAAATACCGGATCCCTATGGCAGGGAAGGGCATCATATTGTTAACTTAAAAAATCATGAATGGGACACCTATGTATGGGAGTTTCCCGATTTACCAAGGGACTGTATTACGGAATTCAGTATCTCCATCTACCTGGCAGGACGGGAGATGGGCGGCTCCAATGAGTATCGGATTGAAGCCGGTGATATTTATCTTGAAAAAGTCGGTAACCCGGATCATTCGCTGGGCTGGATGAATCAAGAGGAAAGCATCAGCTATTCCAGTGCGGGCTATTGGTCCGAAGGAAGAAAGACGGCTGTACTGCAAACGAAAGAAAATACATTTGCCTTAGTGGATGCTTTAACCGGAGAAGTTGTTTTCTCCGGGGAGCTGATGAGAATAGAGCATGCGAAGGGAATTTGTAAGCTGGCTGATTTCTCAAAGTTCACCAGGGAGGGAGAATACTGCTTAAAGGCTGGAGAGGTTCTTACAGATCGCTTCCCGATTGCCAAGCAGGTGATGGAGGAAGCGGCCTGGAAGGTATTAAATTACATCTATTCCGAACGGTGCGGATTCCCTGTGGGGGGCGGGCACAGCTCCTGCCACGGGGATGTGGTTGCGGAGCATAAGGGGCTTAAGATACCCTTCAACGGCGGATGGCACGATGCGGGAGATTTATCCCAGCAGACCCTTCAGACCGGAGAAGTGGTACAGGCGCTTTTTGAGCTGGCCGCAAGCGTAAAGGAAGATATCCTTTTCTATCACAGATTGATGGAGGAAGCCTGCTGGGGTCTTGACTTTCTTCTGCGCACCCGGTTCGGGGACGGCTTCCGTGCCTTTAGCGCAGGGCTGTCCAGATGGACCAATGGCTTCATCGGAGATGGTGATGATGAGGCGGTAAGGTGCCATAACAGATCCTTCGATAA
The DNA here is from genome assembly GCA_023409535.1 of Bacillota bacterium. Taxonomy (GTDB): domain Bacteria; phylum Bacillota; class Clostridia; order Lachnospirales; family Lachnospiraceae; genus Mobilitalea. Next base: position 17,069 of record JAEYGZ010000038.1, on the reverse strand, counting down.
TTTTTTACTCAGCGGGGTGGAAGCCTTTGCCGCTAAGGCCTTGGTGGATTACAACAAGGAGCTTTCCTGGGTTGTGCTGAATGCCGCGAAGGAGGATTATGGCCTTGCCCGCAGGCGTTTTGATGAAGTTGGCATGGAACATTGTATCAAGATGGAGCACACCTATAATGCAAGCCTTTCCCAGTATTATGCGGTTATGTGCTGGTCGGCCGCACTCATTTATGAGGTCTGCCAAGAGGAATATTATGGAGCAGAAGCAGAGAAATATGCAGAGCTTATGATTTCCTGCCAGGATCAGGGAGAGGCCGGTCTTACCTTTGGGGGATTTTTCTACCGGGATGAGAAGAAGGCACAGATTGTTCATTTTAACCATCAATCCAGAGAGCATATTTTTACGCAGGCCTTATCGGCAGTTTTAAATGCACGAAAAGACAGTATTAAAGCAAAAGAGTGGAAAAAGTCATTAAAGCTTTATGGAGAATACATCAAGGCGATGGCTGGGTATGCCGCTCCCTACGGAATGCTTCCGGCAGGGCTTCACAAATTCGACGAGGCGGCAGACAGGGAGACCTTTGAACTCCTGCATGTCGCAACCACCTATGAGGAAGACAGTGAGAATTACCGGAAGCAGCTGCTGGCAGGGGAAAGGCTTAACGAGGATTATTGCATCAGGCAGTTTCCCATCTGGTTTTCCTTTCGGGGAAATTCAGCAGTCCTATTGTCCTGCGCAAAAGCGGCAGCCATCTGCGGGAAACAGTTAAAGGATCAGGAGCTCATGGAGATTGCCAGGGATCAGGTTTATTGGATGTGCGGCAAGAATCCCTTCTCCCAGTCCTTAATCTATGGGGTAGGGAATAATTTTGCCCAGCAATACGCGGCCCATTGCGGCGAGACCGTAGGTGAGATGCCGGTAGGAATCCAAACCAGGGAAAATGAAGATGTTCCTTATTGGCCTATGGCGAATAACGCCACCTACAAAGAAATATGGATGACCACGGCAGGGCATTATCTGAGATTGCTGGCGGATCTGTTTTAATTATATTTATCTGACCAATGTAACATTAATTGAATTTACAGAAGATGACTGCAGGAAAGGAAATATATGATATTTTTAGGCGTGGATGCAGGAGGGACAAAAACAGCGTTCCTGTTATCTGACGAAAACGGAACAATATTAGCCAGGTACTTAAGCGGCAGCGGAGGCTTCTTCTCCAATGGCTCTGCCGGACTTATAACATTACTGGAAGAGGGAATCCATCAGGTTTCCTCTTCCGCCAACATAAATAAAGAGGATATCACCTTTGCGGCTTTTGGGTTTCCGGGATATGGAGAAGCGGAAAGCAGCGAGGCAGAAATTAGAAGTGTTTGTGAGACAGTAATCGGCAAAGGAAGAGTATGCTGTGAATGTGACTGCTATCTTGGCTGGTGCGGCTCTCTGGCGATGGAGGCAGGAATCAATATTGTGGCCGGTACGGGTTCCATCTGCTATGGAGTGAATAAAGAGGGCCTTGCCGCCAGAGCCAGCGGCTGGGGGGCCTATTGTGATGAGGGCTCCTGTACCTGGCTGGGAGCGAAGACTATAGGAATTTATGCAAAACAGGCGGATGGCAGGCTGCCCAGAACACTGCTTTATGAATTGTTCCGGGAACATTTTGGGATCGGAGAGGATTTGCTGTTCATACACAGGGTAAACCATGAGATTGCCAATAAAGGAGCGGAAACAGCCAAAATTCAAATGCTGCTGCAGAAGGCCTATGAGCTTGGAGACATGGTTGCTGCCGAGCTTTACAGGGAGGCAGCAAAGGAATTGGCGCTCTCTGTTCATGCGGTGGCGAGAAAGCTTGACATGAGCGGCAGCAGCTTTAAAGTCTCCTATTCGGGAGGGCTGTTTCAGTCCGGTGATTGCATTTTATTGCCGTTGGCGAAGGAAGTGGAGCAAATCGGAGGTCAGCTTGTAAAACCGAAGTTTTCACCGGATGAGGGAGCCATTCTATTTGCAATAAAAGCTTATAATCCGGACATGGATTTAACCAAAATAGTTTTTCGCTATTAAATAACTGTTGGAAGGATACATCAATAGACGAATGCAGGGAGGTATCGATATGGTCAGTATGCTGGATTGTATCAAACGTGTTCCATCACTTTTGGACGTAATCATAGAAAAAAGGGAAGAAACATTTTCCGAGCTTTTTAATAAATACGGTGAAAGACTGATAAAAACAGACGAAATTGTTCTGGTAGGCTCAGGTACATCAAATACTTCAGCCATTACAGCCAAATATTTGGCTGAAAAAGCTGCAGGAGTGCGGGTTACGGTAGTTACACCCAATGAGTTTATCAATTGTCTTACCTATAGAAACAGAGAGGCACTGTATCTCTTTGTATCTCAGACGGGTACATCAAAACTCACGTTGAAGGCTCTTGATATAGCAGAAGAAAATGGCTGGATGACAGGGACAATATCGGAGGCTTCCACTACCCCGGCGGCACAGGGAGCCGGCGCTTATATCAATATGGGCTGCGGCAGGGAAGAATACCCTATGAGAACCATTGGCTATAGTACTACAGTGCTTACCATCATGCTTTTGGGCATGGAGCTGGGAAGAAGAAAGGGATTTTTGAAGGAAAAAGACTGTCTGGATTATATTTGCCAGGCAAAAAGAGCAGCCACCAATATAGAGGCGGTGATTGAGAAGACCATGGCGTGGCTGGATACGGACAGAAGAAATATGATGCAGGCAGACTGTATCGTATTTACAGGAGCGGGAGCCTTATATGGGGTTGCCCTGGAGGGCGCGGTGAAGGTTTGGGAAACGCCTCAGATTATATCCATGGGATATGAGCTGGAAGAGGGAATGCACGGACCAAATTTCGGCTATACCCACAGGCATTGTGTTCTGGTGCTCAATGACGGAGGCGTGGATCGGGATCGGGCAATCTCCATGTGCAAATTTATGAAGTTTGAGAAGAATAACGGATTTATGCTTGGCGCGGACGCAGTGGATTCCCATGATTTATCCTTTGAGTTAAGAGGAGGAGAATTTTCCTGTCTGGAATTTGCGGCGGCGGTGCAGGTGATTTCTTACCGGCTTGCTCTGGAGCAGGGAAGGGACTTATTCGCGCCTCACGATAATCGTGCAATGATGAGCTATTTTCAGTCCCATGCATCCAATTAAGCCGAATATGGAGCAGAGCAATAACCGTTTGATCAAGAAAGAAATGCTGAATCAGCTCACCCTTCTCTCCCTGCCCCTGGCACTTCAATCCATGTTCGGTTTTATGGTTGATTTGCTGGGGACAGTTATGCTGGGGACTTTGGGGGAGGTAGAGATTTCAGCGGCGGCCCTTTCCAATCAGGTATTTTTGATCTTATCCCTTCTGGTCTTCGGATGTGTGGGCGGCAGTAATGTTCTGGTGGCGCAGCTATGGGGACAGGGGAATAAGAAGGACATCCATAAGGTTCTGGCTTATACCTACCGCATTGGACTGGGTTCGGCGGCAGTATTTGCACTGGGAGCCTATTTTGCACCGGACAGAATACTGTCTGTTTTTACCCGGGACAGGCGTGTAATAGAGGAAGGGATTTCCTATCTAAGGATCATATCCGTATCCTATATTTTCTACACGGCTGTCAATCTGACAACCGGGACCCTTCGGGCGGTGGGCAAGGTAAAAATTGCAGTAGTTCTGTCTGCAATCTCTCTGGTAACCAGCGGGTTTTTCAATTGGGTCCTTATCTTTGGATCCTTGGGAAACCATCCCATGGGAGTGAAGGGAGCGGCCCTGGCAACCGTGATTGCCCGGGGTGTGGAGCTGGTCTGCCTGCTGTTCTATATGGTATATCGGGAGGATGAACTCAAAATTCGGATCAAAAGCCTGTGGCGGATCGATAAGACTATTGGCAGAAAATATTTTTCCAATACCTTGCCGGTTATTATGAATGAACTTATCTGGGCAATCGGTTCCTCCGTGCTGGCAGTGATTATGGGGCGGTTAGGTACGGAATTTGTGGCGGCGAACAGTATCTTCAGCGTAACCGGCCAGCTTGCCAGTGTGCTTGCACAGGGCTTTAGTGCGGCAGCGGCCGTTATGATAGGGAATGCCATTGGATTTGGTGATACGAACAGGGTCCTGCTCCTTAAAAAATTGCTGCAGGCAGTCGGCCTTGTTACAGGGGTAGGCTCGGCTCTCATGATACTGGGGTTAAGACCTTTTATGCTGAGCTTATACCATGTCAATGACCTGACACTTTCCTACGCAAACCAGATCATGTATACCGGTGCCGTAATTCAGGTATTCAAAACGGCTCAAGGTATGAATATGATGGGAATTCTCCGGGGCGGAGGAGATGCCAGGTTTGTAATGATCAATGATATTATATTTCTTTGGGTACTTGCGATTCCCCTTGGCTTTTTGGCCGGTCCGGTATTTGGGCTGCCGGTACCGGTTGTCTATGCGGTATTAAATATTGAGCAGTTTATCAAGCTTTTTACCAGCGGGGCAAGGCTGAAAGGAAATCAGTGGATTAAGAGAATTGAACTGAAGGAGGAGCTATGCCATTTTCAATAAGATTAATCTGTAAGGATACCTGGATGATTCAGGGGGAAGGATGTGACTGCTATCTTTTAGAGGGGCAAAAAGAGGCGATTATGATTGACGCCGGAGGCTCCTGGGAGAATATCAGAGCTTATGCACAGTCCTTTACCTCCAGACCGTTAAGAAGAGTAATCAACACCCACAGTCATTTTGATCATACGGGCGGTAATGGTTTTTTTGAAGAAATTCTATGTACGGAGAAGGTATCAAGAAGTGCGAAGAATACCATGGGTGAAGCTCCGGATAAATATCCTTTGGAGTATACCTTTACGTTGGTGGAAGACGGAGCTGTAATTGATCTTGGCGGCAGGTTGCTAAAGATCATTGAGCTTGACTGCCACAGTCCCGGAGATATCGCAGTGCTGGATATGACCGGGCGGATGCTTTTTGCGGGAGATGAAATCGAGTCCGGACAGGTTCTGCTGCTGCCGGGCTATGCGGAACAGCCCGGGCAAATTCATGCCAGGGCGGCGGCTTCTGTGGAAACCTGCCTGCGCACCATGAGAAAATTAGAAGAGATGAAGCCAGAATTTGATGCTATTTATCCCTCCCATAACGGGAGCCCTATTTCTGCTGACTACATAGATTGGTTCATCACCCTTTGTGAAGGGATCATCAGCGGTAAAATCACGGGCAGGAAGAATTGCTCCTCCCGGTCCTACAGCACGGCGGATACCCATTATCCCTATCCCTTCTCGCAATACCTTCGCGGGGAATATAAAGGAGCTTCACTGGTATATTGCAGCAAGCTCCTAAGGGATCAGGATTATGAAAATGCGGACGGACTTTTGCCGGCTACTCCGCTGCACATGATATCATCTTATTTTATAGGCAGATAGTCGGTAAACTACTTTGATAATAATAACCAAGCCTTACAAAAGAGTCGCAAGCAAACTATAGTCAGAATATTTTTTGAAAAACCAGCAGCCCATTGATTTTACCAGAGATTATTGTTTTGGGCGGGTGGTTATGGTACGATTATGGTAAATTTGTTAGTTCGCCTTTGGGCGGAAAGGAGAATTTGCAATGATTGTACGGCGGAGCAACAATTTTCCAAATATTTATGATCTCTTCAGCTATGGCGTGGGAAAGGACTCCATAAATGAAGGTAAGAACTTCGCATTTGACAACTGTCTGGAATTTATTATGGATAAACTCGGCGAAAATCATAAGCTTGATTACTGGATTATAACTGGAATTACCGGAAATGGCTATACGCCTGTGTACAGTAAAAGCGATGTAACTACCACTTGCGTATACTGTGTGTCAGATTTTATTGCGGGACCCGACTATGTTAGTTATGTTTTTGACGCAATCGGGTATAGCCATACATATGTCACTGCTGCGCAGATCAACACGGATAGAACGATGTATATTGAGAAGCTAAAAGAATATATCCGTCGCGGTGTACCTGTTATTGCAATCTGCAATTCAAATACGCCATCTTTTTCTATTGATGCCCTGATTCATTACTTATATGTCGGTCATGAGGATTACGAAAAATCATTTTTGTTTAGTAAAATTGCTGATGCCGCACTATATAATGAACTCAATGCAATGGACTTTATTCCGCAGGATTGGGTTTTCGTGGGAGAAAAGAACACCGATATCCCTCTAATTGATATTTGCCGAAATGCCGTCATTAAATTGCCATACTGGCTGATGTTGCCAGAGCGAGATGGCGTTTTTTTCGGGGCCTCGGCATTTCGGGCTTGGGCGGATGATATTGAAGCCGGACGGTATGACAGTGAAATCGACATGTGGCATAATTATGTGATTTATATCTGTACCCTTGCAACGATTGCATGGGCCAATAATGTGATAGACGCGCCTTACGCATCCGTCGTAAACAGGCTTGCACAAATAGCTCCGCGATATGCGAACTTGAGCGCTCAAATAGCAGAACAGTATTTTATTTTGGGCGATGAAAATGGATCCTCCGGCTTTTGCAAAAATGGTATATGGAGAGACCTCGAAGACTTAGGCGGAGGATTTAACTGTTCAAGAGACGCTTTCCGTAACAAAGAAAACCGCGCAAAGATTGCCGCCAAATTTCATGAAGCTGCTGATTGTATAAATAATGTTGTACAGATTCTGCAAAATAGCTGAGTAAGCTATGATATAATCGTTAGGATCTCTTCCTCCGAATGATCGCCAAGAGCTTTTCCACCATATCAAGCCCTTTTGCATCGGCATCCCTGAATTGCCGCACACAATCTGCCATTCTCGCACGGACTTCCGGATTTTCAAAAGCTTCGGCATTGACCGGGTCGTGTCCGACTTCACCGATATATCCATTCTGCTGGTTGCCCATAATTTCGCAAGCTCGCCAGAAGTGGTCTTCCAGCGTTTGAAATGCCTCCGCTTCTTCCGGAAAATGTTGTTTTGCCTGATAAAAAAAGTGCATGATATAATAACGGCGCTCCGACATCTCGCACCACGTCGGATCAGCTAACGCATTCATCTGGTCGCGTATATTTTCCTCCTGCAGGTCATGGGAGAACATTTGCGCTCCGGGTATCATATTCAGACGTCTTACTTCGGTTATCATATCATTCATACTTTCCAGCCGCAGAATATTTTCCCATTCGTCGTAATAATGTGAATCCTTTCCCTTAACACCTTCTTTTAAATAATTGTAAATCTGATGGATTCCCTGGTAATATAATTCCTTGTCAGGAAGAGCCTTTTGACGTTTTCCTATAATGGTAAGCGCTGTGCTGTCCTTATACCAGTCCGTGATATCCTCGATCTGCGGCTGTGTATTGTCCGGCGCGATAAAATACGGAGGATATCCAAATGTAATGAGGACATTCCCGCCATCTTTATATCCGATAACAATGGCTCCGAAAAAACGGCTTTCTATCGGACTTAAGAGAACAGGCTGCCCCAGAGTACATAGCGTATATTTAATCGCTTCCTTCATACCCGCCTCACTCATAAATTCACCTTTTGAAGAATCAGCGTAAAACGTCTGACGGGAAGGATAACCAACCGCCGCATACAACCTGTCCAGCCCTTCCTGCGTAACTTCAAGGCAAGAGGGACGCATTGCGTAGCCTGTGATAATATCGGCTAATGTGTAATTTATATCGCAGCGCCAATTTTCGTTTCTATGGATAAAACCGTAACCCTGACCGGAATAGTCCATAAAATAGGAAAAATCGTTGGCAAAGGTTACATATCCGGGGCAATTACGTCTTGTTTCTCCGGTTATCACCGTGCTTTTATCCGGTAACGTAAACGCTTCAGGATAACTTGCTTCCCGCTGTGCTTCCTTTATTACGCATGCAATTTCCGGTGTCTTTGGTTGATAACTCTCCGTGCTTGTTTGATTTGGTTTTTTTACTGCTTCGCTCATTTTCACCCATCCTTTTCTGTTTTGTATCTTTAATCTACCAAATAAAATAAAGCGTGTCTTATCATTTCATATCAAATTTTTAAAATCAAAAGGACTGTTTGATAGGGCAGAACATTTTTATTCTTAAGTGATCAAAGCTCTCTTTTGCATCATAAACTGCAAAGATTCCCTCTTTGTCGGCAGCCATGCCGTTGTTTCTTGCAAAAGACAGCAACATTTCGGTATACCGGTCATAATCGCCCATAACCCTGCTTTCCAACACGAGATAATTGTTGTGATCAGTGGTTATGGCCTTTATATTTTTATTATCTGTTATTTGCAGTTCCGAATTGACCCTGACTCCGCAAATGCATAAATTCATTTCCTTATATAGATATAATTCCTTAGAGGTTTTAATAATATATGGATAATGCGCAGACAAATAGTCAATCACCGTTTGGGATGCGATTTTTTCGGCGTTGCAGCCTTTGGCTTTTGCCACAACAAAACGCAGTCCGGGGTTGCTTATTAAGGTGATTTTTGTTTCCTCATCCCGTTTTTTAATGGGGAGATAAAGCTTGAGCTTGGCCGGATTTTGGTTCTTCAGCAGGTATTCTTCAAAGTATGGTTCGTTTGTGTATTCAAACATACTGTTTTGCAGCCATTCGGAATATATATAATCCCATGCGGCGCTGATTTTCTGCTGGTTATTTCGGACGGTTGAGGCGGCGAATATAGAGGTAAAGGAAGAGGTATCATTTGCTGTTTCAAAGCCATATGATTTTAATTTGCCATGATCGATATCTGTATCGGTCAGGTATAATTCATAACAAAATCTATTGCTTTTCTGCGTTCCGTTTCTTCCGAAAATCCGTCCGTTGTAGTCCGGGATTGCTTTTAGCAAAGTGCTGACAGCCTTGTTTTCAATATTTTGCAGGCTTGAATGGAAGAACAGGATACGAAGCGTCCGGGGAATAGTATCAGACGATACTATCACCGATTGCAAGGGCTCTCCAATGAACGGCGGGAAGAAATAATAGGTATCACCGTTTTTATATTCAGACGGAGTTAATCCAAGCGTTTGCCTGACAGACCTGCACAACGCTTGATGGGAGGAATATCCGCATTGAAAAGCAATGTCCGAAAGTCCGTAATCGGAGGTTTTAATTAATGCAAGAGCATTTGACAAACGCCGCTTACGGACATATTCTTTGACAGAGTGTCCCGTTAAATTATAAAAATCCCGGTAAAGTTGTGCATATGAAATATGGCCTACGTTTGATAGCAGCCCGGCATCCAAATCAGAGGGTAAATTATTTTCAATATACCGAAAAAGGCTGTTCATATATTCGTTTTTATAAATTGTTTCGTTCATCTTTTCAGCCAATCCTTATCATCGTCTAAGTGACAGTTTGCTTTTAGTATCCTCATTTGAAGCATGTACCTATGAATATCCAAATTATAACATAATAGGATGGCGGCTTAAAGAGTAAATTCAGAAAAGGTATAGGACAGAGCATAGAATAGTTTGAATTCAAAAGAAAATGACATATCGGAATAGTAAAAGCAGTAAATTAAAAAATGAAATAGGATTAATACATCCAATTCTGCTGTGGCTTGTTATATAATGGATTACTATAAATATACAAGAACATTTGTAACAGGAGCTGGTATTAAACCAGTTTTTGTAGCTTTTTTGTAGCTATAAATAAGAATTTTACGGAGGAGACGATGGAAATAAAGATTAATCCTAATGGTTTTTGGGGTTTTCCCATACTAGAATCAACATAAATATAAGGTTAAAAGTGGATGGCATCTATACCAAACGATATCATCCACTTTTAATCTTATATACTATTATTGGCTTAATAACCAATTGTAAAATTGATAACCCATATTAGAATCTAACTTATAAGAATCATAACCATGATTTGAGTTAACTGCTAAAGAGTACATTCCATTATTTATGTACAAATTTAAAGTAAGTTTAGTGTTAATATAAATTATTATTTTTTCATAATCATTTTCGTAGCTATAATATTTTTCTTTACCATAGCTCTTATCATACGAAAGTGGCAGTTTTAGAAATTTCTGAACAAATATATTTACATCATTATCTTCAAGTTGTGTTTGTTTATTTAATATTAAACCCACGTCATATTCCCCTCTTTTATAACTAAATATAGTTATGGAGGATTCGTTCGGTATTTTACTTATCTTTTCCTTTAATTGATATACTTTAAAATAACGATAACCCGCTACGGAAAAAACAACTAAAATTATGCCGATAATTATTAGCATACATATTCTATATTTTTTATTTTTAATAAAAACAAAAATCACTCCTTAATATAATAAAAAGGTTACATATGAATGAGTTACATTCTCTGCATATTCCGACCATGGCATTAAAAGATAATTCTGATATGCTTTGACATCAGGTTGGTCATAATTTGATGTTCTATAAAATTGAATTGGTGTATTTTTATTAATTGGCTTACCCCAATAAGAATCTTGTACAGTTGTTGTGAAATAATAACTGCCTGTACATGTTCTTGAACCTATATAGATATTAGGACCTTCATATATAAAAGTTAATTTTTCGTATTGATCATGATTTATGTATGCAAAATGTACCCCTGTAGTTGAAGAGGGAACGCTAGTTGGGATTAATGAATGACCTAAACTTAAAAGGGAGTATGCTCCTCCAGTTTTATAATCAATAAGTGTGCCTATGCTATATTTTATAATCTCAGTAAATGCTGTATTCGCATATGCATTAAATGCATCTCTTTGATTAGTATATACAGTAACAGGATCTGAATGTAACCATGTATTTATTACTTCTTCATAATACGTTCTATTCATATAACCTACATATGTCCGCGAGGTTGATGATGTAAGGTCTGTTGCATCATTCAATGCATTAGCAGAATAAACGTATACACTTTTAACCTTTCTTTTTCCTGATTCATCATATTGACTGAGTTCTAATAATCTATCTCTAGTTTCCGGTGTAAGATTATTCATCTCGACAGCATTGTAAATTGATTCCGTATTAGTAAGATCAACCGTTACTTTACCAACTTCCATATAACTTCCTATTGGTAACTTATTGAAATATCTATCTTTCCCATTTGCACGATAAATACCTCCACCCAACTCAGTTATTGTAATATATTCTTCAGAATTAACTTTATCAGCTGCATTATGATTACTTAAATCATCAAAAGTAACTTCAGTATATAACCCCTCATCATTAATGGATATTACTATGTTCTGCATCGAGTTAATATTATTATCGTAATAAATTTTACTTGCGCTTGCTGTATTATTAGGGGTGAATATAAGTCCAATACATAATATAATACTAAATACTTTTTTAATATTACTATTTGTCATTTTTACTTCCTCCTTAATAAATTAGAAACTTAAAAACGTAAATGTCAAAAATAAACCGATTGATATGGTTATATTTAACATGAATTGCTAAAACATGTCAATATCTTTGGACATATTGTAATATAATCTTAAGAATTGCTTGTTATTATGGATGTTTATTATCGATATAAAATAAGATCTAACAGTTCTTTTGCTCGATCTGTAATAATGAGTTTATACTTCATATTTTTCTCTTAATTTATAAAGAGATTGCATTGTATCCTTCGTCTTTTCGTCAGTGATCTGCTGCTCGGAAAGTTCCAGGTCGCGATATATATTTAATCTCTTCACTGTATTTTCGTACATCTCAATGCTCATCATCTCCATAACCATTCTTCGTCATATAGATTGGTTCTTTTGCAGTATGACACATTTCTGATAGTTCAGCTATATTTTTAAAATCTTTAATAGGAATGATTTGGAGTAATTTGTAGCATTTGATCAGCCTCCTTATTAATGGCTGAATTATACCATTATCATGTTATTACACCATGTTTGTAATCTATGATTTAGAAAGGGATGACATACAGTTGGCAGTATTGACAAAAGCAAAATATGATGCTAATATGATATCATAATAATATCATATTAATATATGAGACGGAGGAAACGATATGGATAATGGAATAGGATTCAAATTAAATGACATTGAAGAAAAAGAAATAAAACCTCTAAACGGAGGGATAATACTTCTTCTGGTACTTATCGGTTTTGGCATATCTGTGTGGTGGATTATTGCCGGTTCCATTTCTCTAAGCAGAGAAGATTATGCAGCAGGTACAATTCTGTTAACTGCCGGTATTGTACTGGTAGTTGTATTATTTATTATGTTAGGCGGATTCCATATACTGAATCCGAATGAAGCTTTGGTAATGACACTATTCGGTAAGTATTACGGTACGATCAAAAAAGAAGGTTTTTACTACACAAACCCATTTGCAGGAGCCATTCATCCTGCAAGGACAGCAGCAGCTTCGGCAGCGACTTACGATACAACGGTTGCTGTTGTAAATCCCCAGCAGACGGGCAGTAAGAAAATCTCCACTAAGACATTAACCTTCAGTAACGAAAAACAAAAGGTAAATGATGTCCTTGGTAATCCTATCATTATCGGTGCGGTAGTTATCTGGAGAGTTGCCGATCCGACGAAGGCTGTGTTTAATGTTGATAATTATAAAACCTTTCTATCCATCCAATGTGACTCCACGATACGTAATGTTGCAAGGCTTTATCCCTATGATACGATGGAAAGCGATGCGGATGAGAAGACCCTCAGGGGCAGCAGCCAGGAGATTGCAGACAGTATGAGAGTTGAATTACAGCAGAGAGTCAGTGAAGCCGGACTTGAGATTAAGGAAGTAAGAATCACTCACCTTTCCTATGCAGAAGAAATTGCGGCTGCCATGCTGCAGAGACAGCAGGCTGTTGCAATTATTGCCGCTAGGCAGAAAATCGTCGAAGGAGCGGTAAGTATGGTAAAGATGGCAATAGATCAGTTGGGACAGGAAGAAATCGTTGTGCTGGATGATGAGAGAAAAGCTTCCATGGTAAGTAATCTGCTGGTGGTACTCTGCGGCAATAAAGATGCACAGCCAATCGTTAACAGCGGCTCGATTTACTAGGTCTCTGGAAAGGTATCAAAATGGGAGATGTAAATGATAACAGCATAGATAAGGTAACGGAAGATAAGATAACAGGAAAGGAAGCGGAGCTTAAGAAAAGACTGGATAAAGTCAAAGAAATGGAGCAGGAAGTGCTTCAGAAAGAAAAATTTCTAAAGGATAAGGAAAAATCCAAGAAACAGATTCTTCTAAGACTTTCCCCCTCCCTGTGGAATGAACTTGCTGCCTGGGCAGAAGATGATTACCGCTCTATCAACGGTCAGATCGAATATCTTTTAGCAGAATGTGTGCGCAAACGAAAAGGCCTTTAATATAATGAAGGAAACAAGGAAGAGCTGCTGTCTGAAAAAGACAGCAGCTCTTCCTTGTTTATAACATACAATAATTAAACCCTTCAAACTTTAGATTAACAAGTGTTTGAAGGGTTGATGTCAGATAATTCCTTTAACAAAGTGTAACAGTAAAAAATGTAAAAAATGCTTATGGTTTATTTTGTTCATCAACACATAGTTGCAACTTTATGACTTCCGTACCGGCCTAATATACTTCCAAAACCGCTCAGGGTCATGGAAAAAGTAAGCCATCCTGCCAGGTGAGGTATCATAGCAATAAGCTGTATCAGCGAAATCGAAATTTGCGATTGCAGCATCTATCTTTTCCTCCACGCTGCAGTTTTCTTGCTCATAGTCGAACGGACCATGTTCGAAAACAACATATTCGGCTTCGGGAACATCTGCCAAGAGCATTTTTTCCGGCACTGCGCCGTTATAATCAGGAGCAAGCCGAACACCATAACATTCCGCGCGGGGAATACCATAACAAAAGGGTTTACCATCTGGGTCGTTGATATACGCCATAATCTGTCCGCTACCGCTGTTAACCTCACTGCTGCCCATGTCATCCAACTTACCCTTGATGCTGTCAAGCAGACCGCAGATGGTATCGCAGTCTTGTCCGGGTATTGCACTCTGCCTTTGCCAAAAATCCCAATACCCATTACTTTCGTAGTTTTTGATGTGCAAAAATTTGTGGGCGGGAATCGTTACAAAATAAATCTTTACACCCTCATTTGATTTTACCATACCAATCTCTCCAATTCCTAAAAAGTAGCGGTCGAAAGGAGCTATTTTTGTACGAAGGACAACAGGTACAGGCTTTTTTCGGTACTCACTTGGCGCGATGCCGTATGTTGCTTTAAAAGCTCGTGTAAAAGCTTCATGTGATGAAAAACCGTAATCAAAAGCAATATCCAAAATGCTTCTTTTACTATCTCGTACCTCAATCAGCGCAAAAGCCAGCCTTCTATTTCTCAGATAATCCCTGAATAGCATTCCCGATATTTCCTTGAATTTTCTAGTTGTATGAAATTCAGAATACCCTAGTTTACGAGAAAGAAACCGTAGTGATATGGCTTCGTCGTTACGGTGCTTTATACATTCATCAATTTCATCAATGATTATTTGGATTTGCTTGTGCCACTCGTACATTCGTCTGTTAACCTCGTTTCAACCGCTCTGTAGTTATTATAGGGTAATCAAAATTGAATTACTTGATTTCACTTGCTGAAAAGAAGTCAAAGAATAAGGAAGTGATCAATTTTGGAAATTTAAATAGAATTCACTGAATCATAGCCGATCAGATACTGATTATAATTTCTTCGACTTTTTATGTCTTTCTGATTCAATAATTCAAATCCGCAATTTTTGATGGTTTGTACCATATAATGCGAAAGATTTCTTCGTTTTGCTTCAGACATCTTTTGTTTATTATTGTCATACGTTAGGTCAATATCCTCGGAAAAACGGTTAATCAACTTGTAGCATTTAGACAAAGAAGTACCGCCCTTGGGACATCAAATTGAGAGTCTGTAATTTTGTTAGAAAAGTCTAGAAAAATAAATTTTATCAGGAGCAAAGATTGCATACAAGCGAATCAAGATTTACGTAAACTTATGAGGTATTTCATGAATTGATCAAGATCAAGGCATTCCTTTGGAGTAAGATCAGAAAATACTTCATCACAAAGCAATATGCCAAAAGAGATATCAAGGATATTACATAAATTTACAAACTTAGAAAAGCTTATAGAATATTCACCATTTTCAAATCAAGTTAAAGTGGAGGGGCTCATCTTGAGCGCCTTGGCCATTTTCTGTTTTGAAATATGTTTTATTTTTCTTATAGCATAAGCGCGGCAACCCATTTCTTTAGCATTATATGTCATGTTATTTCCCCTCCCACAATTTATTATAATAGTAACATAATCTCATGGTTAAGTCTACTTGAGGTGGCGAATAATCACCATTAACACAAAAATGGGTAAAGAAGCTAATAAAACTTCCGGACCCATTGTTTTTCAATAGAGTTATACTGCAAAAAAGATTTCATGAGTTGCAAAAGGTTATCTGACCAATAAATTGAAACTTATTTTATGTATGTCATGGGCGTAAATCTCATACCATCCGCCACCTGTTCGTTACTATTGAGTATGAATCCCAATTTCTTATAAACTTCGACTGCATACGGCGAAGAGTTGACAGTAATTTGTTTTTCTTTACTTGATTTAATAACCGTTTCAAATAACTTTCTGCCAATTCCCTGCCTGTGATATTTTCCATCAACAAAAAACAGTGTAATATGATTGCCCCAGTTTCTTGTTGCAATAACGCCTGCTATTTCGCCATTATTAAATGCGCCGTACATTTCAAGTTTGTCTATGGCCTCCTTATTGTTAATAAAATTTATAAAAGTTTGAACCCCCTCTTCAGAATAATCGGGAGCTTCGTACTGCATGAAAACAGATAATACAAGCTCCATAGCTTTTTCACGGTTCTCCGGATTTATTTTTTCTATTACCATTCTCATACATCCCTTTCAAGAAAATTACCAGAAAACTTTTTGGATAGCCATATCGGGAATAATACTGAAATCCATTCCGACGCTTTACGCCTGGTTTCAAAACCGATGTAACCTTTATAACTGTAAAGACAATCTATCTTCCACTGGCCTGCTGTTATTTGCTTTTCCTGAAGGAGGCGTAACAAAGCCATGCTGTTTTCATGTGTCGTTAACTGTCTTTTGCCAACAATATAAGTTAAATCAGTAAGGGAAAGAGCATAACTCTGCGGAAACATTATGTCTGTAATATGCGGGCTGATGGGTCTGCCATCCGATAGCCGCTGGAACATTTTATGTCGAAGCATATAGTCTGCTCCTTGCATAAGAAGACTTTCCACTTCCTGATTTTCCTGCTTAACCCATTCCGAATATGTTACAAGCGCACGGACTGTTTTACCGATTCCGATATAACACGGTGTTTTTCCAAGGCAGCCACCATGTTTGCAAATACCTTTGTGAGGCCATGAAGTGGTTTGATTGCGCTCAAAAAGCTGATATTGTTCTATCCAACTTAAAGCTGCTTGTGCTTCTTTACTGGCAGCAAGCCCAAGTCGGCAATAGGCTTCCAGTAGAATTGCATTGTAGCAAGGGACAATTTCTTCCACTCCACCTAAACATGAAAATCCTTGTTGTGTGGCAATGTTCCGGTTGATATAGTCTATCATCTTTTGGGTGTATAATAATGTTTCAATATGTGGGATTTCACTCAGTCCCATAACACGAAACACAGCAAACAAAGGGTTATCCATAAAATCTGCGGTGAGTTTTTCGACTAATGCCGACTGACTTAACAGACTGGAAATCTCGTTATCCTCTAAATACTCATTTTTTTCAGAAGCAATCCTTAATATTAATGCGGTATCCACGTTACATCCCCTTAGAAATTAATTGATTAATTATTTATAGTCAGCCTCGGTCAATTCCACTGTATATAAATAATCCACACCCCAAGTTTCTGTTTGTCTGCATGATGTAATAAACTTTGAATCCATAATACCATGCTTATCCACATAAAAAAAGACACAACTCTCCCTTAGCGGAAGGTTGTGTCTTTTGACAGTTTAAAAAATGATAAGTATACAGAAGTAAAATCACAATCCGAAATTGTTATTCCAGAAGAATAGAGGTTATGAGTATAACAGGACACTACAAATTTCTGCTTATCTGTGTGAT
>JAEYGZ010000032.1 GCA_023409535.1 Bacillota bacterium | reverse complement strand
ACTCTCATGTTTAAGTTTTTGATCCAGTCAGATAAACGTTAGCCAATTTGTGATGTTACTCACTGGTTAAGCATCCTGTTATCTTTACTGTTTTTGTGGTGTATCCATATGAGCCGCCATCAATGGCTGATCATACCGATACGGTTCGTTGCATATCTTTCGATATACTTAATGAAAATCTATTTTTGAAGTCCATGTGAAACTTCATATTTTTAGAATTTTCAGGGTTGTTTCACTGTTCAATTATCAAGGTTCATTGTACCCGTAACCCCTTGATTTATGAGGCTTACAGGTTCTTTCTTTTTCGCTGCCGGACCGTTTGCGGCGCGTCAGCAAAATGAAGTATATCACCCTCAGAAGATAAAGTCAACAACTTTTTAAAACTTTTTTATAAACATTTTCTCCTATTGTATTATGGGGAAATGCCCCATTTTCAAGCCATCCGTAAATACAAAGAAAAAAGACCGCTTTACAAAGTATAATCTTTGTAAAACGGCCATGAATTATGCATATTCTTTCCGGAATACCCTAATTTAATTAAGACTTTGGGGGTAACCCCTCACTTATTTCTGCAGCAAATGAACAGCAAAGCCACCAAACTCTTCATTCAGATAGATGGATGCTATTTTATCGTTCTTCATCTTCTTGCTGCCTTCATTGAAGGTAAAGCCTCTTCTCTCCAGATGGAAGATTGCTCTGTCAATATAATTGGTCAGGATCGCGATATGACCCAGCTTGCCAAGATATGGCTCCTTCATTACCTCGATACCGGTTCCTGCAAAGATAGAGCTGCTGCCGGAATTTTTAGCAAAGCCAAAGGCCTTACCAAAGGAATCGGCAACTGTTTCAGCCTCTGACTCATTGGATGCATTGATACCAACATGACGTACCTCAAAGCCCAGCATCAGAGATACAGCCTCCTTGGTTAATGCGGTAATCTTATCAAATTCTCCTGCCTTCACCATCTCATCGCTTACCATCCAGCTGCCGCCGCAGGCAATGATCTTATTGAAGTCAAGATAGGATAAGAGATTCTTTGCATTGATTCCGCCGGTGGGCATGAATTTCATATTCACATAAGGAGCTGCCATAGCTTTAATCATTGCAAGACCGCCTGCAGCTTCCGCGGGGAAGAACTTAACAACCTCAAGACCCAATTCTATCGCAGCTTCGATATCGCTGGGATTAGCACAACCAGGTGTAATGGGGATATCTTTCTCCACACAGTAACGTACCACTTTAGGATTTAAGCCGGGGCTAACGATAAAGGTAGCGCCTGCAGCAATTGCCTTATCAACCTGCTCTGTGGTCAGCACCGTACCTGCGCCGATCAACATATCCGGATATGCCTGTCTCATTAAACGAATGGATTCCTCCGCAGCCGCTGTACGGAAGGTAACCTCTGCACAGGGAAGTCCGCCGTCTACCAACGCTTTCGCAAGCGGTACCGCATCCTTCGCATCATCCAGCTTAATGACGGGCACAATACCCATCTTCTGAATCTTACTTAACATCTCATTCATTTTAAACTCCTCCTGTATATTAATTTATAATGATTTAGCAAGCTAATTAACTTGTCATAAATTATGCAGCAGCACCTTTATGTACTAAAAGATGATCTTTGTTATACCGGTAATAAACTGCAGCAGAAAATTGTTATTATAAATCATACTGAGAATCTGACTCTCTCCTATCATTTCCAGCATCTTCTGACCAAGCTCGGTGCTTCCGAAGACGGTAAGCAGAATAAAGCCCAACCACACCAGAATCAATCCGTGTGCCAATCCGGCAATCAAACCGGCAGTCTTATTCACAGAATTTAAGAACGGTAATTTGCTGACCAAATCCAGCGCGATGCTGATCACCCAAAGAAGAATGAGTATTGCAATAAAGGTTACGATAAAGGATATCGCACTGATTATCACACCGGTAAGGTAATTGCTTACATACTCCTTGAAGCTGTTTGTAGCCAGCGCTTCATAGTTCTCTGCCGTATTATTCTTAATCAGACTGTCCTTGATGGACTTAGGCAGCTTCATCCCGTCAATGGCATCTGTCTGCTCGTCCTGTGCCACTTCCTCCCCAAAGGGAATCATCTTAACAACTTTACTGGAAATGCTCTCATATATCTTCTCATTTCCCATCAGATAATCCTTCACTACAGGGCTGATCCATATGGTCAGAATTACTGCCAACAGGAGTGATACCAGAGAAAACACCGTCTTAATCAGGCCAACCCTCATCCCGACAATAGCATTTCCCAAAATAATAACCAATACAACCACCAATAACCAATTCATAATAATCTCCATTCTGCCGAAGCACCCAAATTCGGTGTCAGCACCTGCATCTTTGCGCCAGGCTTTTTACTTCTCCTGCTATTCTACCAACGATATCTGGGATATTTTATCTTCATTAATCAGGAAATACTTATCCAACTGATTGATCGGATAGATCGCCGCGATATTGGAATCAAAGGTCTGGCTGAACTTCACACTGCCATTCAGCTTTAAGACAACACAGGAGGTATTATCATTCATAATAATCTCTTCCCCTGACATATAGATATTGGTAAAGTCATAATCCAGCTTTTTATCCAGAACCTTCCTTCCGTCAAGCCTGTACACTATAAGCTGATTATAGCCCTGTGCCCCCTGTTCCAGAACCACACCGACATAGCTGTCACTGTAAAAGATACTGCGGATTTTACTTTCAAAATTCTCCTCAGCAATGACACTTGGTTTTTCACTATAGGAGAATATCATGAGAGCATTATCTTTAAACAGGCACGCCGTATTATTGTTATTGAATATAACCCTGGGTGCTACAATATCCTCATATTTATTAAACCCCACAATTTTGTCAACCCAATTCTGACCGACTTCACCAAAATTATAAAAGGTTACCGCACTTGCAAGCTTTCCGCCTGTGACGGTGAGATAATTGGTGATTAGTTTTTTACCGTCGTTGGATAAGCTCATATCCAGCGGATACCCATCTTCAGAAACATTTGTTTTCAGCTCAACAAGGCCGGAGCCGTCAACATCATATAAATAGATATAATTTGCATTCTTATTTTCCATAAGCACTGCAACTACACCCTGACTGGCAACTTCTGCTTTTATGATATCATAGGGTACCGATATGCTGCCTGCCGTACCTTTACCATCGAAGATCTCAACCGAGGTACCGCCCTTATCAGCAACCACCACATAATCCCCGCAGGTGTCTGTGACAGGATTATTCATCTCATAAGAGCCGTTCCAGATCAGCTTGCCGTCCTTATTAATGGCTGTGGCACCATCCTTGGTATACTTCACAACAGCGCTGCCATAGCTGAAATACCTGGCGGCTCCCCCTGCTGCATTATCAACGGAGCTGATGGTCTCAAAGCTTTTATAACTTTTATTATAAAGGTAATATAAATAGACTGACGCCCCGACGGCTATGATAAGTACCAACGTGATTATTATAACATTTCGGATTCGCTTCACTCTCTTCTTACGATTACCGTAATCCCTGACAGATTGTCCACCATTTTCCTGCGCCATACCCAACTCCCCATGGTTTACTTTAAAGTGATTATACCTCATTTCGCTAAGCTTGACACCTATTATTTTTATCACAAAGGTGGAAAATCGTTGCGAATACCTCCCCGGATGCAATAAAACAGGTGCTTTCAAAAGTTGTTCACTTATGAATAGCACCTTTTTCCTACTATGGAACGATGAGCTTTTGCCCAATATAGATGACATCCTGATCATCAATATCATTAAGATCCATAATCTGCTGAACCTTTGTATAGGTCTGATACAGCTTGTAGCTGATATCTGCCAGGGTATCGCCTGATTTCACCGTATAATACTTTACCTGCTGCTGTACTACATCCTCATCCTCATTGTCCTCTCCGGCCAATTCTTCATTCGGCGAGGAATCCGGCTCCGGATCACCCTCGTTATTCTCTCCTGTCTCATTCCCTTGATTATTTTCCTGATTGCCGGCATGATCAATGGGCTTTACATCTCCGGGTGCTACCTCAATATCCAGGCTGCCGTCACCTGAACCGTCGCTTTCCGGGTTGTTTGCCGCATCCTCCCCCGCAGATGCATCTGTACTGTCCGAGGGTTGTCCTTTCACGACTGCCGTCTTTGAATCTATATCCGAGGACCCATCGTCCGTGAAGATGGACTGTACCTCCTGCATATTCTCCTGCAGATGATTCAGAGTATCCTGCATACTTTTCATCTGGTCATAGTTATTGAGTATGGCAGCGCCTACTACAAGCACGATGACCGCCAGAAGTGTCCCGGCAGCATACATCAGTCTGGTTACGTTCTTGCTGTCCTCCTGAATTTCTTTCTTATTCTGCAATACCTCCCGGATGTTTCTGGAGACCTTGTCATCATAATTGGCTTCAATACTCTGGGCTTCCACTCCCCTATGATCAATCATATAGGTCTGCATCTCTTCATTTTTCTCATAATATATGTAATAGCCCTCCAACTTCATCAGGCGGTTATTCTCAAAGCTGAAAAAAGACTCTTCCTTCTCCATATTGTCATAGGTCAGCAGCGCTTTATCCTGTCCGGCAAAGTTATCAATATGCAGCTTTGTAATCTTTTCCTTATCTTCCAAAAGATACCCCGGTCCTCCCAGGAACCAGCCGACAATCTCAGTTTCTACGAAATATTTCTTGATCTCTTCATAGATGTTTGTCCAACTGTCATTGGAAAATATAAGATCAGAAGCAGGATCCGCATCCCTTACCTCCACTGCTCCCGATACGAAAATATTTCGGCAATTATCTAATTTGATACACTGACCCACCAGCACCGCAGCCCTGCATTTGGAAAAATCGCCGCCCACCAGCTGTTTTACGTAAGTCATGACATAATCCTCAACATATATTTTCTTTGTAGCATTGCTCTTTCCGATTTGCCTTACGTTCTTTGGCATTTTAAATGAAGCTTGTAACCGATTCGGGTTTTTGTCCGCGCCATCACTGCTGTGTATGTTCTCAATCACATGACTCACTCCCATCCAATATATTACATACCTAACCGCCAAAATCACATGGCGGCAGAGCATTCTATCCTAAATATAGATAATGATAGCATATCGCGGACAGGCCTTTTGTCGTATTAGGCTCCTGATCCGGCATAAATTATCCTCATTATTCTGCCTAAACTGCGCCGAATCGGTTATTTATACTTCGATTTTTTCAATAATCTCTGTTTCTTTCCCGAAATAAATGCTATTTTGCCCTGCCAAAGCCGAATTTCCCTTGTTTTCTGCGTCTATTATCCGTATTTTTGGTAATACTTAATTTAAGCGTTTTCATATGATTAAATACATTGAAAAAATGAATAAACGCACCAAAATGAAAGGTATGTGTTTGCATGAGTATTTTCCTGAAAAAAAAAGGCGGGATTACCTATTATGACTCCTCAAAGAAAAGCACAGCATACGAACTTGGTTGTTCCTTGATGGAATTAATCAGAGAACAGGTTCTACTAAATCGGACCATTATATTTCTATGCATCGGTTCTGACAGGGCAACAGGAGACAGTCTCGGCCCTCTCATCGGATATAAGCTGTCCAAATATAAAAAGCACCATAATTATCAGGTCTATGGTACTTTGGAAGAACCGGTCCACGCTAAGAACCTGAAGGAAACGATTACGATGATCAATCAGACACATGATGATGCGTTCATCATAGCAATTGATGCTTCCCTTGGCAGATCTGATCATATCGGATATATTACACTTGGTGAGGGACCGTTAAAGCCGGGCGCCGGCGTGGATAAAGAGCTGCCGGCTGTGGGTGACGTCTATATTACAGGGATTGTGAACTTCTCCGGACTGGCAGATCATATGCTGCTGCAGACTACCAGACTGAATATTGTTATGGGCATGGCCGATGTTATCTTTCTTGGGATTAACTATTGTATCAGCCGGTTGAAACAGCCAAGTCTGACGTAATACCGCATTATTCTTTATAAAATGTTCGGCAATAAAATGCCGGCACATAAATTGAACAGCTCCCTGTTTACTTCACAGGGAGCTGTTCAATATTAGTGTGTCGGCTTTTATTTATTCTTTATCAATTATTTTTAGAAGCTTGTAGGCTTATAGGTATTGACCTTCTTCTTAGGCTCCTCGAAGAGAATTGAGCTAGCCTTTCTCTTTTTCCACATTACCCAAAGGGGGCCGGCAATACAGATGGTGGAATAGCATCCGCTAATGGAACCAACCGCCATAGGAAGCGCAAAGCTCTGGATGGAGCTGATGCTGTTTGCAAATGCTAAAATGTATACCAGGCTGACACTGATCATTACGGCTACGTTGGTGTTAATGGAACGCATCATGGACTGGGAAATAGACAGATCCGTTACAACTTCCACCGGATAACCGATATATTGCTTGGCATTCTCTCTGATGCGGTCATAAATAACGATGGTATCGTTGATGGAATAACCGATGATACTGAGTACCACCGCAACAAAGGACTCACCGATCGGTATCTTAAATATAACGCAGGTAAAGAATACGATTAAGCAGTCATGAAGCAATGCAATCAATGCTGTGATACCTGCGGAAAGTCCGCCCATCATCTTGAAACGAATCCATACATACAGCAGCACCAGTACACCTGCCAGCAGAATGGAGATAATTCCATTCTTTAAGAATTTCTTGCCAAAGAAAGGCTCAACCATAGAGGATTCGGATAGTTTTAATTCAGAATCAGGAAATGCTTTCTTTAACTCACTGTTAAAATTATCCTGGTCTTCAACATTCATACCATAATTGCCGGCGATATTAAATACCAGCTTCTTCTCGCCGGACGCAATGTCCTCTACCAGCTGTGTGGATACCGGCCGGTCAAGCTGCGAACCGGCAAAATCTCCTGCTGCGTCCTCATCAATCTCTCCGACATAGGTATATTTCAGCATGGCACCACCCGTGAACTGGATATCCAGCTTCACGCCGTCAACAAATGCCATAATCACGCCAATCAACATAATAGATACGGAGATAATAAAGAAAATATAACGTTTCTTGTAAAATGCAATAATATGGTTTTCCTTATACATCTCCGGGGTTACTACGATTTCTTTCATTTTTGAATTCTTTGTATCCTTTACATCTTTCATAGTGTCACCCTCCTTGATAAGCAGGTATAGAATGCCGGCTTGCGCATAAATTTATAGGAGCTTACAGACCTAACCATTAACCGGGACGCTGTCACACCTGCAACGAAATTAAATACGATACCTGCAAGTAATGTATATGCGAAGGATTGGAGAGTTCCTGAACCCAGCGCCATTAATATAAACGCTACAATAAGCACTGTAATATTACCGTCAAATACGGAACTGAATGCATTCGTAAAACCGGCTGCAATTGCGGATTCAACGCTCTTTCCTGATTTGATTTCCTCACTGATACGCTCGGAGATAATAACGTTTGCATCGACACCCATACCGATGGAAAGAATAATACCGGCAATACCGTCTAAGGTCAGCGTCATCTGCGGTATGGAAAGTGCCAGAATCGATCCCGCAACCTGAATGGATAGGGAGATACATGCAACCACACCACAAACACGATAGTAGCACATCAGGAATATACAAATGATGGTGAACGCTGTCATGCCGGCTAAAACCATAACATTCATGGCCCCTGCACCAAGGCTGGGACTAATCGTGTTATAGTTCTTTGTAATCATAGAGAACGGAAGTGCACCGGAATTGATCTTATCGGATAAATCCTTTGCTTCATCATAGCCATCCATACCTGTGATTACTGCTTTTCCTTCTGTAATATGAGTCTGTACTTTAGCAGACTGAATCAGATTCTCGTCCATGTAGATATTGATTGGTTTACCAACTAATTTAGCAGTAGCATCGCTGAACAGCTTGGTACCCTTTTCGTCGAAGGTCAGGCTTACCACATAGGAATTGGTTTGCTGATCTGCCACCGGAGCAGCCTTTAGCACATGATCACCCGTCAGCAGAACATTACCGTCTGAATCCTGGAACGTAAGCTGAGCTGTCTCTCCCAATTCCTTAATTGCTGCCTCGGGATCGAAGTCTGCCTCATCTGCTTTCCAAGGAAAACGCACAATAATATAGCCGTTGTCTTTATCGATAATAACCTCACGATCCATAATATTCTGCCAATCAAGACGGGTTTCAATAATAGCCTTCGCAGCCTCAAGCTCATCCACCGTCGGCTTTCGGTCAAGACCCTCCGGCTGAAATGCGGCTTCTACACCACCGCGAATATCAATACCAAATCGCATATCCGGAGCACCCTTAATGGGGCCAAGTCCAAAGCGAGCCATATATATCATAAGCATGGCAATTATTAATACAATAAAAAATACTGGCTTTTTCTTATTCATTTTTACTGTCCTTTCTGATATTTTTCTTTCTATAAACAGGAAAATAACCTTACCGGGGGAGCATGTCCGCCTAAGGAAGCTGCCATTACCGGCAGCCGTCTCTTCCTTTTCTTGTGATAGGAGGATCTATAAATCAGTAAGATACAAAATATAAAAATCGAGAGCACAATGATATCAAACGGCCGGTTTAAAAACCTCTGGAAATCCTTCAGATTTCTGACCATAATATAGTTGATTTCTGTATTGCTTAGAAGCTCGCTCCCGGTATAATCCTTTATGGTATAGACTTCGCCGTATTGCGTAAAGGGCTGATAATTACTCTGATTTGAACGGTTATTATGTGTATAGGCATTGGGTGTTATGGAGAATTGCAACACGAAGGTTATGCTCAATAACAGAGCGATGCTGTAAGTTCTTTTTCTATTTTGTCGATACAGCATTATTATCCCCCTCCGTTCATTAATTATAATATTTTAATTGTTAAAATAGCGGAGGGGTTTCCCTCACGTCCATAAATTTTAATTATGTAAATGATCATAAACGGCGCGTTCCCCTTTCGTTCAAAGACCATAGTATTTACATTGATAATATTTGAAGGGGTTCCCTCCTGCTCACTCGTAATCATACTTATCTAAATTAACACAAACTATGAAATTTGTATACTGAATTCTTTATGGGATGATTTCTCTTAGTAAGATTATAACATGAATATCATATTTTAGGTATTATTTCCTTTTTACATAAGGAGAGAGACGCATAAGCATCTCTCCGGTCTGTATAGTATATGTTATTTCCTTGCGTTATCTTGGTTTACAGTGAATGCAATATACACCGCTTTTAATTTTGGACCCGCATTTTGCACACATAAACCATGCATCCTGCGAAGCATCAGAAAATTCCAGGCGGTCTTCCCGAATCCATTCAAATATTTTGCTTGCCGATACCTTATGAACTTCCGCAATCTGAGATACTGTCGCTTTGGGATTGGCCAGTATATACTCCTTAATCTGCTCAAGCTTCTGTTCCTCCTCCAGCACCAGAGGCTTCAACAGAGATTTTTTCTCGCCGGAGATCGGAGCTACCCGCTTCTCTATTACAAGCTTACTGCAATCCGGACACAATTCCGGTCCATGGATGTATCGGAAAAGTCTTCTGCAATTTTTACATACCTTTACTTCCATTCATGCTTCCTTTCAAAACTGCTTATCCTTAGAACATTTCTGACAACCGCTATATTTGCTTTCGTACTATTTGATATTCATCATTAAATTGAAAATGCGGACAGTGAAATACGGAATTGCTTAAAAAACGTCCCATATCGTCTTCATCAAGATTTACCTGACATTCATAGCAGTCGTATTCTTCATCATAAATATAATGAGAACAGCTCTCGCAATGATTGGCTCCGCTCATATGGAACACCTCCTAAATCTGTGGCTATATTATAACATGCCCCTTCCGTTAAAGGAATATAATTATCATGCACTCAGACCATTTTCATAGATAACACCAAGGTACAGAGGATCCCCCTGCGGCTGTCCTCCTCCCGGTTAGTATAAGATTTTGATAGTTATACACACTGCTTTCAAAAAATCGCTAACTTATCCACAAGAGCTCTGCATATTCCACAGATTGAATAATGCTCCGCCAAATCAATTGTCACTCCTTTTGAAGCGGCATAGTCAATCAATCCTTGTATTCCGTCATCAAGCAAAGCCTTCATCTCAGGGATCTCGTATGGATTATAGCGGTCAATGATGGTATTAATATCCTCACGATATACATTACCGATGATAAAGCTGCATACATATACATCCCCGTTCGGAGCTATACTTATCGTATTCACATCATCGAGTCTGGAGCTATAAGGCTCCTGCCCGCAGCGAATGGACAGGTCTATCCTCTTTGCAGGGAAGTATTCCGACAGGAATTCAATTGCTTTGCCTGAAGGAAATATATTATTACCCTTGGATTGCGGAAACTTCAGATCCTCAAACCGGTCCAACACCTGCCTGGTTCTCCGGTTATATTTATTCTCATGCTCCGGATCAACCACCCATGCCGGATGCAGCCGGATGGGCAGATTATGTTCCCTGGTCTGCCTGGCAAACTCATATACCGGTTCTAACGGTATGGTTTCCTGATGGAATGCATCCACAGATAACAGGATATCATTCAACCCGCTATCCTTCAGAGAAGCAGCAACATCACTGATTACAGCTTGCTTCTTACTGAAGTAACCGTTGGTGATAAGCTGCCGTTTGGGTATATTACAGCTTGTCGCCTCTCTCATTATACCTTCCACTTCCTTGGGATACAGCAACGGCTCTCCCCCGAAGCACATAACCGAATGGATGGTATAACGGTCACACAGCTTCGATAATACCTCCGTCATCCGTTCATACTGAAGGTGCCCCTTATCCTTTATTCGATTACCCACCGAACAATGCTTGCACTGTCCGGTGCAAAGATTGGTGATAACGTATTCCACACGGTTTATATTAAGGTACATATCGCTTCTCCAATCGCTGATTTGTATTGTTATCTTTCATAAATTGTTATTTCATCGCGATAAACATTCCATATTCCTTTGGTATAGGAAGAATGCCGTTCTTGTCCTTCTTCGCTTCAAAGCATTGGAACAGTTCCTTCCGTTTTACATCTTCAAGATCACCAATGGAGGTCATGGAGTAGATATAATCCAGCAAATCATTGGTATCCGTAACCTCAAGGGAGTCAATATATTCGGTCTTATTAACGCGGTTAAAATATTTTTTAAGAATACCGTTACCGTTCTGAAGTGTGAATACCCCATTAATATCTATTCTGATACCGTATTGTGATAATGTCTGCGTCAGGTACGCCTGTATTCCATTCTCACCAAAGGTTGCGCCATAGAAGGTTCCGCCGGCCTTTAAGACTCTGCCGACCTCCCACAAACCCTTGTTCAAATCCGGTACATGATGTAACATCATATTGGCAATGACAAAATCAAAGGTATCATTATCGTACGGAATATCTTCTATATTAATCTGTTCAAAATTAATCTGTTCAAAGGATATCTTCGTATCACCGGAAAACCTGCGCTTAACCTCTTGCACCATACCCTGTGATAAATCAGATAAAACAAGGGTGCTTCCATTACCAATCTGTGTAAGCTTCCCCACCCAGGCATTACCGGTGCCACAGCCCAGCTCAAGTATTCTACATCCGTCGAAGAAATGGTACTGCTGATGAATCCAGTTTCCGAAGCCCATTGGATTTGTGCTGTATTTATCATGAATGGATCTGCGTGTGTTGAGATTATTGCCGGTTGAATACTGCTCCTGCACTGTCGCAGGATTATTCATATTATTCGGTGACATGGAATACCTCCCTTGGATAATCAAATAGTTCAGGGCTCCGGATAAGAATGTAATTTTAAATATTTTGTATCATTGTCTGCTTTTTAACTAGAGCTTTGAATATATCTTATTCCATATACATAATCTCATAGCCGCAGAAGCCAATTCATCCTGAAGATCGGACATTACCGCGATTACCGCATTCTTATCGGGAAATACTGCGCAGAGCTGCCCCCATTTTCCTCTTGCCCAATAAGAGTTCTCCTTCTGCCGCCAGAAATAATACCCATAGCCTTCTTCCTTATTCCCGATCTGCTTTGCGGTGGCTTGCGCCACCCAGTCCTCAGGGATTAACTGCTTCCCCTGATCGTAACCCTTCTGAAGATAGAGCTGTCCAAACCTGGCCAATTCACTTACCGTAAGCATGACACCTGTGGAGCCGTAATAGTATCCCTCCGGGCTATAGGCACATTCCACCTCCGATATGCCAAGAGGCTCAAAGAGCCTCGGCTTCAGATAATCCATCATTCTGGTTCCGGCTGCTCTCTCAACGATCACACCTGCCAGATAGGAGGTGAAGTTATTATACCGGAATTTCCTCTGCTCAATATTCGGCAGGGGAATGCTGAGAATATGCCTCAGCCAGTTATCACAGCTTAACCTCTCAAAGGGATAATCAACTATCGACATGGTCAGCAGACGCTCAATGGTTACTTTTCTCAGCTGCTCCAGATGCTCCTCAGATGTATTCTCAGGAACTTCGTCCCGGAGATATTCCAGAATACTGTCTTCCAAGTGAATATACCCTTCATGGATTGCTATCCCGACTGCAGTCGAGGTAATGCTTTTGGTTGCAGAATATAGATTCCTTCTCTCCTCGGGAATAAAATGATGCTCCGCTATTTTTGCCCCATCCTGCCAAACCGCGATGCCATATACCTTGGAGCCGCTGTCATTAATAAATGAAATAAAGTCCTGAAGCATAACAATCTCCTTGCTTACACAAATAAATTATAAATAGGTATTTAAACCGTTCTGTCTGATAATCTCCAGCTCCTCTATGGTCATAAGGCCGGATTGATAAAGCTTGAGGAATTCTTCTGATACACTCGAGTTGAATATAAGCATGTCATCCGTATTAATGGTAACCTTAATGCCATGATCGTATAGCGCTCTAAGCTGATAGTTATGGTATCCCGGGGAATTCATCAGCATCACATTGCTGGTTGGACAGATATTAAGCTGTATATGATGATCCGCAAGCCAGTTCATAACCTGCGGGGCTTCTGCCGCCCGGATACCGTGATGTACCTCATCAAGCTCCAGAACCTCCACCGTCCGCTTTACATCGCCGGCACTTCCGAATTCACCCACATGTGCTCTCAGCCTGAGGCCATAGTCCCGGGCACGCCGATAAACCTTCGTATACCTCTCCGGCGGTGCGGCAAATTCATCTCCGCACAAATCCAGGGATCGAAACCAATCATAGCTAAGTATTTCATCCAGCTTAGCAAGAACCTTATCCGGATCGGAGCCTCTTCCTATGGATAGCTCCGGATAAAAGCTCACATCCGGTGCGAAGGTGTGATGCATCTGATCCATAACCTTCATAAAATCAGCCATGGTACCGATATAATCAATCTCTTCCAGCCCGTAGCTCATAGCCAGAACCGCAATCTTATCATACTGTGCCTGTGCAAAGGCAGCCTCTACCCGTTTCAGATAACCATTTCCATCCGGGAATACCGCCTTGATATTCTCTACAAACCATTTCTGCATCTCGCCAAGGGAAACAAACGGCACTGCTGCCGGCTTAATATTCACACCGGCCCACTTACCGATATACCCGATGGAACCGCCGCGACCCACATGATTATGAAGATCGCTTTTTGGTATGCAGCGTAACGACTCCAAGGAATTACTTTCTAATGCTTCTTGAAACAACCGGCCGGTTTTGTCTTTGATCATGATTTTGCCCTCCTCTGAATTGTCAGCAACAACTTGTCATTTTCTTCCGAAGGATATTAATAATCCCTGCATCTTTAACAGGGACTTATCTTTCTTCTTTTTAAAGTACTCCGCAATCGAAGCCTGCATCCGAATATAATCTTCCGCCTGGCTCCTGTCCACGCCCCGGTTCATAAAGTATTCAATTGTATTTTCACAATTGGAGATACTGTAGGATTTATCCCATCCATGAATTTCAATAAAATCCTGTACCGCCTGATCATAATCCGTCCGATCCGGATTTATAAACAGGACTCTGTCATTCATGCGAATATCAACCTCATGTAAGCCTAATTGCCGCATATAAAACGGCAGCCTCATTCCAATTGCATAATCCCTGCCTTCCTTCTCCAGCTCTTCCTTCCATGTCTTATGAAAATCAAAGGCGGTGCAAAGGTAATTATAATCCAGGTCATCTATGTATAATCCGTCATTCTCAAATTCTCTGTTAACATCGATACAAATGATAAGTCCGCCCTTTTTCACAGATGCTATCATCTTCTTCAATACTTCCACCGGTCTGTTCATATGCCGCAAACCGGCCTGTATAATCGCTATATCATATTCCCGATCCGATTCAAAGGAATAAATATCTGACGGGATAAATTTCGTACCATAACCGGCATTTTGAAATCTACACTTCGCCTTTTCCGCAAAATACTTGTTATCTATTCCTGTATAGGTGCTCCCCTTAGGTAAAATTTCAAGCAGTTGCTGTCCTAAATACCCATCACAGCATCGGAATTCAATAAGATCTGCCATCGTATCGACTTTCCAGACATATTTCACAAGAAACTCCAGGTAATCGTCATTCCAGAAGTATTTTCTGTTCTTATACACGTTGTTTTCCTTACCGTTGGAGGTATCATGATTATCTGTATTACTCGGTATGTATTCCTGCTGATGCAAAGGCTTTAATCCCAATAGCTCATCTACCGAAACCTTGAAATACTCAGCTATGTCGGGTAATAATGCAATATCCGGCATCGTAGCTCCGGTCTCCCATTTACTGACTGATTGAAAGGATACCCCTAAAACATCTGCCAGCTCCTGCTGGCCTATTCCTTTTTCTTTTCGTAATTCTGCAACTTTAAGCTTAACTGTTGACATAGCAAACCCTCCTGAACTTGATGATATAATGTTACTATATCTAAACAGTGAAACCTATAACGTAATATGCGAATTCTTTCGCATGTCAGTTGAAGAGAGTTATCTTTAATCTTTTGTTAAACCAGGCCCATATCTTATAATGTTAACACAAAGTTCAAAGAATAGAGTAAATCTCCCGGGCCGTCTTTACATTGTAATCAGCAATTTCACATACTTCCCCAAGCTCCGAGAAGAAGCATGAGCGAATGCCTGCATTTTTAGCGGCCAGAATATCTATCTCTCTGTCACCCATCATGATGGCCTCCTCCGGCTTCATGCTATGTTTATCTATCAAATACAGAAGTGCTTCCGGACTTGGCTTACGTTCAAATCCACTCCCTGATGTAATAAAGTCCTTAAAATATTGATACAGACCCTGATCCTTAAGATATACCAGGGCCGTATCGCTTCGGTGGGTATACAGATAATTCATTCCTCCGGAGTCATAGATGTATTTGCACAAATCACTCATTCCGTCATAGGGCCTGCACATCCTGCGTTCCATCTCGTGGCAGCGCTCTTTATAGCGGTTAAAGAAGTCCGGCTGAAGATGATATTTCTCTATATAGTGGTCGCATGCATCGGTCATTGACCTCTTTGTATAGTTCAGAATTTCATCATAAGGCTCGCGATAGCCCCGGGCTTCAAGCTCCAGACGAAATGACTCCGTAATTACCGGGTAAGTATCAAATAAGGTTCCGTCAAAATCCCATATCATGTGCTTATACATCTTGTCACTCCCTTAGCAATCGCTTTGTGTATTTTAACATATCAGATCATTGCTTCCCTCTTAATATAATTCAGTTGCTATTCAGTTGCTCAGCTAAAAAACAATCTCCTGATAGATATCTTCGTTCTCCTTCACATAAAAGACCATCCGCCATTCCACCTTGGGTACCGGGTCAAAATACAAGGAGGAACAGGCAGCATATTTCTTTTGATCATTCGAAGCTTTTCCTGCTATGAAGATTGCTGACACTCCATCTGCACCACCTATGATACCGACGCTTGAGAAGCCGCTAGAAGCAGTTGAATTTTCCTTGATCCTGGGCTTATCACCTCTTGCACAATCCCTGATCTGAAATTCTCTCTGGGGCAGATCCGGTATGACACTGTAGGTTAGCGCTTTATAAGTATCCGGCATATACATGTCTTCTCTTAAACGGAGGGATTCTTCCGGTATTGTATTTCCTTCACATTGAAGTAATAATAATTTATGCTTCTGCTTGCTCACAGGATGTGTGAATTCAATTTCCCGCATTTCCTCCTTAAAGTCTTCCGTAACGAAATGCTCCCCCTGATATTCTGCCGGCCGTTCCTTAAACAGGAATGAAATGGTCTTCAGCTTAGGTTTTCTGACCGTGTTCCACGGAAAATAGGCTCGTATGAATCTCCAGCCGAAGCTTCGGTCACAAGCATAATAATTCATTAATTCTTCCTGAATGTCTTCATTTTGTTCTCTCATCCCATCATAAGGAATCCAGCTTATGGCACAGCCCCTTGATTTCCTGGATTCCTTACCGTTTATGCTGACTTCCAAATCAAAATCAATTTCAAGCGGATTCTCCCTATCCAGCTGTTCATGCTCTTCCAGAGTAAGCTCAGATATTCCTTGGTCAATATTCCATCGCTTTATAAAAGCTTCGATTTTTTCACTTGGAACCTTTACACAAAGATCAACAACCAGTCCCTTAGCGCAGGAATAAACAGCCGGAATGCGCCATAAACGGTCTGCCCATAGGAAATCCCTATTCACAGGAATCTCATTTCCGGCATGTTCGCGTGTGTGCTTTCCCCAATAATTACTGTTAAAATATACTTTCATAAGCTCTCCTTCCTGCACCGGCTGACTGTTCAAACTCTATCCCGGTTCCGTTAATACGGATACAGATAGCATACCACGAAACTCCATTATCTGCCAAGCGTAATAGTGCAAAATATCCAAACTTCGCCTTTGCCCGTCCTGCTACTCACCATAATAATTTTGGATTGCCTGTGCTATGTATTCAGCACTTTCATTTCCATATATACTGTCAATGGCTTGCGCTAATTTATCACCTTGCTGATATTCTTTGGCCAAATCCAAAAGTATGGCTCTTGCGTTGTCCAAATGAAACATAGCCTTGTAAACTTCTGCAAGTTTTGCAATTGCTTCTTTTTCTAAAACGGTATTTCCTGTTTCTTTTGCCTGTACGAGCTGCCTGTAGATTTTCTCATTTTCAACTTGATGCGGCGTAAATTCTTCTTTATTTCCTGTAGCCTGTAAGACTGCTTCAACAGCTTTTTCTTTGCTGCCATACCATTTAATCACTTCTGTTACAGCTTTTTCGTTTTTGTAACCGGCCGCCAAATATTCACGGTACTTTTCTTCACTGCCATATTTTTTTACTTGTTCCTCAAAGGTTTCTTTTGGCATACATTTCAGCATATGGTCTAACATTTTTTGTATATCATCCTGATTAAATGCTTCAAAACTCATTGTATTAACTCCCTTCATCACATCAGTTATCAGTTCGATAATCCCATTTAAGTGGTTACGTTTGTTTTCCAGCAAAGCCTTTTGTGCTGATAAGACTTGCTCCCTATTATAATCAGGATTTTCCAGAATCATCTTGATGTCAGCCAACGGAAGCTCTAATTCGCTGAAAAACATAATTTGCTGCAGGCGCTCTATGGCTTTGTTATCATAGAGTCTGTAACCTGCATCCGAAAGCTTCGCAGGCTTTAATAATCCAATTTCATCATAGTATCTTAACGTCCTTATACTTACCCCTGTAAGCCCGGATACTTCTTTTACTGTCTTCATAACTGCCTCCTTTCCTCTTAATCCTAAAGGGTTACGCGGCGTGAGAGTCAATATATAATTTCAAAAACTTTGTAAAATGAAAAAGTAAATTCTTGATTGGGGGGTGCGGACGAAATCCTGGACTTCACAAGTCAAGGAGGTCATCCGCACCCCCACTTTAAAATTAAAGATATTTTTAAATAATTTCATCATTATACCGGCAGGGTATCCTTATTGACACATATCAATAGATTTATTTTGCTTTATTCTAAACCGCCAATTAAGAAAGACAGTAACTGCGATTATTGCAAGACTACCGCCGTATATAATGACAGTTTTTCCAAACTTCCCGTATCCTTTCCCATAGTCGGGAAACATGACATATTTTCCGACTATAAATACAATTAAAATGATAAAAACCGCCAGCAGGATGCTGATAATTAAAAATTGCTGTTTCTGAGTACGCGCCTGTTGGAGCAATATGTATTTCTGTTGCCTTTCCAGCACAGACGTCTTTAAAATCAGTTCGTCCGTTGTACTTGAATGCAAAAAATAATCTGTGCTTATTTCAAATACCGCAGCTAATTTAACGATATTATCCAGATAAGTCCATCTTAATTACCTCCTATGATATAGTTTGTAGCTTCAGTATAAAATACAAGACAAAAATAAGTCTATCAATGACGCATGGAACTATGGAAACTGTCAGTTGCGATTGGTTCCAACCCTGTAAATGCTGATGTGTATTGGCTTAAATAAAAAGGCAGCTGGAGTTATTATCGGAGATAATTCAGAAAAGGAAGAGAAGCTGACTTATATAAGGTAAAAATCATATAATTAAACTACTAAAAAAGATACTATTTTTAACGATATAGTATCTTTTTCTGTATTGTTAATAAATACTATATATGGTAAAATTCATACTATAATCTAACTACAGTTTATGTATAGATGGTATAACAATGAGACATGTACAAATAGCTACTAAAACATATAGAGATAATTCAGTAAGGAGTATTGACCTACCTACAATTCTGATTGAACACAAAGGTGATACTCGGGTACTAGAACAGTTATATAAATATCAATTAAAGAATCATACCAAGAGTAGCGGAGAGGAAAACAGTCCAATGTGCTGATATCTTGCGGGCAACGCCCGGGGTGGCTTGAACAACTTTTAACAACTACTTTAATCTTTTCCTTAAAAAGGAGTATGTAGAATGTATGCATTGGTTGTATTGTCTTCATTGTCCTATTTTCCTGCGTTTTTAACCATCTATTTTTTTTACTTCGGCGTCGTCACTTTAGCGATAAAAAAGGATCCACGCAGACTTCCTTATTACGGGAAATTAACAGACGAAGAAAAAAAACAAATTGATGTTTCTCGATTAATTTGTATTGATTCCATACTCGTCTTATGTGTGTCCTCGTTATCTTTTTGTATTTTTATTATCAATACATTCACTACTATCCGTGGGCTAATACCTATAACCATTACATTATCGGGATTGTCTATACTGTTTTGCATTATTCTTGTTTCAAAAATTCCACTTATAATGTCTAAAAAAAATAGGCTGGTATATCTCCGATGGCGAAAATATCTCTTCTCAAAGCGACAGTAGCTGCGATTTTACAATGGAAAAAACAAATAGCACCTCAAGTCAGGTCTTTTGAAATATTAATCAGAAATTTGCTGATATCCTTATTGTTTCTTAGTATGATAATCTTTTCTTTATATAGAGCAATCCTGTCTTTTAGGTTATCTTTCCCCGTATCATAATCCTTTGACCATTGCAGCATGTTTCTAAGCATCTTAAATGTTGGCTTATAGATGCACCGTTCTATTCTAAGCCGCTGCTTTATCCAGCGCTTTATGATACGAAATCTCCTTATCCTTGCAGGAAGTTCCAGCAGAAGAATGAGATCCGCCTCTTTTTGTGCCTCTGCAAAACAAGGCCTTCCCACATCCTCCATAATCCAATCCTTCCGGCTTAGGATGGAAGCAAACATGGCATAACGTTCTTCAAGAGATCTTTTACGATTTCCCGAGGGTTCTGACTTATCCGGAATATGTACCAGTTCATCAAGGGATTGGTAAGGAATTTGCAATTTTGCTGACAGCTGTCTGCCAAACGTAGATTTGCCGCTGGATACCGCACCAACAATATAGATTCTCATGTTTAATATTTTTCATCCTTTTATAATATATCAATTATTAACATAATAGTCCCGGTAAAAGTAATTCTTATTCTTCCGGCCACTTCTCCCTATTCATTCCACCGAAAAAGGGGGTTCAAGATATTGCTTAAGCAATTCCAAATTATCTTCAACTGGTTTTGCACCATCAAGTATTATCAGCTCACATCCTATTAGCCTGGACCACTTATCATGCATTGCTTTGCTCCTCATGCTTTCGTCCCCATCGTCATATTCTTTTGCATATTGGATAAATGATAAATGATCATCGTACATATCACCATGCTCACGTATTCTATCACCGAAATTTCTATATTCTCTTGCTTTCAACCTATTGATACGAATTTCCATCGGCGTGACTATTCTTATCGCCAGGTAAAAAGACGGGATGAAAACATCTCCCCACCCACACAAAGAACCTGATATCACTACATTCTCGTTTTCTTCCATATCCTTTTTCATTAAAGCAATTCTTTCACTCAATTCTCTCTTTGCAATAAAAGGCGGATCCGTCGGCTGCCAAAAGTAGTCATCTGTATCCATATGAGTATATCCATATTTCAAGGATATCGCTTTCCCCAGAGTTGTCGTTCCAGCCCCCGAAGCTCCATATATATGTATTACCCTCATCTTTTTTCTCCTTATCCATATTATCAGTAAACTTTCCAATTGAAAGCGCTTCAATGAAATGCTCAACCAAAAGATAATCTAGCGGCCTCTCTTTTTCAAATCCTGAAACTTTTACCCTCAAACCATTTACTGGAACTGTGTAAGTATCTTACCGTCAGAATCAGCAAGATACCAGGTGACACTTACATATCTGCCTCTCCATCCATAGCTGGCATCACTATAATCCATACAGGTCACAGGAATTAGCAGATAATCACCGTACTTTTTTACACTCGCGCTATATTCATAGTTCTTATTTTGTTCGATAGAAAGCGTAATAAACGATTTGACCAAATTTTTCTTATTGGTCCCAGATGTAAAACGCGATACCGTAATCAATTCTTTCCCATCCGCTTTTGCACAATAAGTTTTATCTCCCAGAATATTAAAGGATTCTGTACCGGTGGTTTTATAGGTATAAGAAGAAGTTTTACCGGTTTTTGTGTTGTACTGATAATGTTTCTCGCTGCTATCGGTTCCGTTATAGAAGATGCTGCTGCCATTATGATAGATCTGTTCCTCATAGGACTGCTTTGCTATAACAGATTTTTTCTTTGTACCGGAATCTAATTTTAGTAACGTTCCGTACCAATAGCTGCCGGAACCCTCAAAGGTACCATATTGATAATAAATATCTCCGTTTATTTTAGCAATATCAGACACCGTCGGAAATGTCCCCGTACTTTCATCCAACATAATCTTGTCTGTGGTCAGAACAGCAAGCTTTGTCTGCTCCGGCACCAGTGTGTATAAGGTTAGTTTAGAAGAGGCTTCCTTAAATTGAGTAAAATACAATGTATTATCCAAGCTTTTCACAAAACTGAAGGTCATGTTACCGGTATAAATCAGGGTAGCTTTCTTGCCGTCATAATCTCTTTTATACAGCTTACTTTCTTCCCCTTTCATAACAGTATAGTAAATACCGCTGTCATCGAGATTTATCAAATAGCCATTGCAAATAGTATTTTTTTCTTTGGCATCAATGGAAACCGAATAGGTCTGATAGACATCTTCTTCCCCTACATAGCTGGTATAATACAGGGTGTCATTATGAAGCATCATGCGTAAAATATCATTCTTTGACGATAATAGCCTGGTTTTATTACCCGTGGCAACCTCCAGCCGGTATAGGTCATAGGAATATTCATCGCCTTCCGCTCTCTGAACATAATAGATACTTCCTCTGCCCTCCAGCATCGGAGAATATTCGTAAACCATTGCGTTAGTGGCTGCACTGGTAACAAGGACATTCTGAGGCGGTAAAAAGACGATTATGGAAAAGATTAAAATAAAGCTGAGTATTCGTTTCGTTATTGTGTTCATTGCATCCTCCTTATTCTTAAATAGTTTATATTATTAACAGGTTCCTGTATTATCCCCTGGATTGCATCGATTAAAATACACTTCCCTAACTATGTTTTCTAAAAGCTTCTTAAAAACAATTTTTCTTTTCTGCAGAGAATTCGTTAAAATCATCATCCTTATCTTAGTATATTATTTCTTTCTTATCAATTACTATTTTGAAATTATTGGATTTACAACCTGCACTTGACCGGCTCATAACATGTCAATTGACTTCCTATATTTAGAAATATATAATTAAATTACAAATCGTATCATGCCAAAATACAATTGGGGAGGCATTGGTCAATGAGTCTGGACAGAGAGTGGAATCATCTTGAATTTACCCTGCACGAAGTACCAGGAGTACACAGACCCCTGGAGGAGGAATTGACTTTTTATCATGCGGTCAAGGAGGGGGAGCTTGCTTATGTGACAGAGAATTGTACCCGCCAGATCTTCCTGCAGCCGGAAGGGATGGGGCTTTTATCGGAAAATTTGCTGCAGAATGTGAGATATCATTTT
Organism: Bacillota bacterium; assembly: GCA_023409535.1. Lineage (GTDB taxonomy): Bacteria > Bacillota > Clostridia > Lachnospirales > Lachnospiraceae > Mobilitalea. The sequence continues at coordinate 50,417 of JAEYGZ010000032.1, read as the reverse complement.
GTAGTTACTGCCGCTATGATTACCCGGTATTGTATTGATGGAGGGATGGAGGCGGAAAAAGCCTATTGCCTTAGTGATTTTTATATACAGAAAATGGATAAATGTCAAAGCAGGGATGAAATCTCCGATTTGCACCGGGCGATGTGCTATGATTTTACCGGGAAAATGCAACTGCTGCACAGAAACAGTATCTTTTCCAGGCATATTGTACGGTGCATCGATTATATCTATAGTCATATTCACAGCCGGATCACCTTAAAGGATCTTGCCTGCTATCTGGATTTGTCGGAATGTTATCTGTCCAAGCTGTTTTTGGATGAAGTCGGCATTTCCATCCATAAATATATCTGTGAAAGAAAAGTAGAAAAGGCCAAAAATTTATTGAAGTTCTCTGACTATGACCTTGCGGATATTGCCAACTATCTCTCTTACTCCTCCCAAAGCCATTTTACTCACACCTTTGAAAAAGAAGTTGGCCTGTCACCAAAAAAATACCGGGATAAATACTACAGAAAGAGCTGGAGCTCAAGGACTGAGATGTCATGAGCTTGCATATATCCTTACTCACTTTTGTATTCTTGCAAGAAGGCCGCAATCAAACGATATGCCTTATACATCGGATATCTGTTTGACTGCAGCCTTTCTTTCTCTCATTTTCTTTCCCTTATTTTTTCTCTTATTTTTTCTCTTACTTTCTTTCTCTTGCTCCGTTCTCTTCCCTTATTATACTCACAATATATTACTTTGCCTCCGTCACGCTGACACCGGTTAATTCTACTGTTCCTGCAGGGGTTTCTGTCTCGCCGATCTTACCGAAGGAAAATACCAGATCACCGGCGGTATCACTATCACTCTCCATAGAAAAGGTACCGGAATAATTAAATTCCTTATCCGCAGTCAGGGCGATGCTTTCACCGCCGTAATATGCATAATTTTTTGAGGCATTTCCCATCAGAGCAAGCTCAACCTTTCGATCAACTGAGGACTTAAAGACTGCTTTCACCTGATAGGTCATTCCTTTTTCAAAGGAGAGACCGCTCTGCTTGAGCTGAACATGCCAGTTCTGGGTTCCCGGGTTGGTAATATCAAAGGTAAGCCTGCCGTTTTCCGCTTTATAGGCTGCGGCTGCACTGCCGTCAACATAAGGGGACCAGCCCTTCAGCTCCTCTGTGAAGCTTCCGTTTTGAACCATCTGGGTTCCCGGCAATATCGCCTTATCAATCCTCACATTATCAATATAAACGGTGCCTTCCTTTCCTAACAGGAATTTTAAGGCTGCTGTATTCGCTTTCAGGTTGGATGCCGCAGTAAATTCAAATTTATAGTGCTTGGTTTTATCAGATAATTTTACTGTAAAGGTCTCTCCGGCAATCGCAGCCTGAATTGTTTTTGTATCCACAGCCCTGGCATCAAAGGACAGTACATAGGCTTCCCCTGCCTTTAAGCCGAGACCGCTTTGCTGAATTATAACATCCTCCGGTTTCTTTGAGGCAGAGGGAACCTTCACCTTCAATTTTCTGACATAGTCTGTATTGGTAACCGATACCGCCCCTTTTCCCTTGTTTGCACCGACTGTCCAAAAGTCCAGACGATTTGTCCCTTGGTCAAAGGTACCGTTGTATATATAGTTACCATCCGGTAGGGAGGTCTTTACCGGTTTTGCGACCTCAAGCTGCCCTGTCTTCACCAGACGCACCTGCTTCACCTGTACTGCCGCCGTAGGATTGGAAGATTGCTGCGCTCCCAAATTAAATTCCAGACGGCAGTTCTCATCCGTATCAGCCTCCATGGTAAAGTCATAGGTATAAGCCTGATAGCCGGTTGATAAATTAACCGTCTTATCCTCCATGTATTTGGTATAGTTTAAGTCCGGTCCGTCCAGTCTCAAGATCATGGTTCTATCGGAGGCCGCTTTGGCTTCAAAGGTGATCCGATACTGCCCGCCCTTAGAGAGGGGGATTCCTGCCTGCATCGCCTGAATAGCGTAATCCACAGTCCCTTCACTCTTTGATGTGATTGTCATGGCGTGATTTGCAATGGAAGCTGCAGCATCACCGCCGTTTTGTGTCTTAAGGAACCAGCCATCGGTATCATCCGTTGCTTCCGCCTTGGAAAAATCACTGTTGATTATGTAATTTCCATCCGCATCCGGCTCTCTTAAGGCCGCTGCCGTTTCCTTCAGAACTACATTCTCATCATAGGAAGGCTTCTGATATACCTTTACATAGTCTACCAGCATTTGCGCCTTGGAAAAATCAGTGGTGGCATCCGGGTTTCCCGGCCAGTTTCCTCCAACCGCAACATTTAAAATCACATAAAATTCCTGATCAAAGGGGGCAGGGTAGGTTACGACCCCGACACCATCCGTACTTGTGTACCATTTTGTCTCTGTCTTGGTCAATTTGCCGTCTACATAAAAGCTGATTTTGCCCGGCTCCCATTCCATGGAAAACACATGATAGGCATCGGAAAAATCACCGGAGGATAAGGTTTTGCTTCCCTGACTCTGCACATCAATGCCGGTTCTGCTGTAATGCAGCGTCTGATAAACCCTGGCCGGGTCGTTGCCTAACAGCTCCATGATATCAAGCTCTCCGCATTTCGGCCACCCGCCGTACAGTTCCTCCTTCGTCGGCATCATCCAGATTGCAGGCCAGATCCCCTGGCCCTTTGGCAGCTTTGCCTTTACTTCAATCTTACCATACTTGAAATCTGCTTTCCTCCTGGTATTAATTCTTCCGGAAGTATAGGTGGTATTACCTGTGGCAGCATCCACTATTTTTACCGGCTGAAGCACAAGTTTTCCATCCTTCACATAGATATTATCAGAGGAATCGGTATACTGCTGTAATTCATTGTTAACCCAACCCGGTTCATGAAGCTCATAATTCCATTTGGAGGTATCCAGCGCCTTCCCGGAGAAGTCATCGCTCCATACCAACGAATATTCCGAAGCTGCCGGTTTCTCTGTTGTTTTCGCTTGTACCCCGGTAACGTAATTTTCTGCCGGAATAATTACGGTTAACAGAATTGCTGCCGCTATGGCAGGTAATCTCATTTTTCCCTTTCTCATAAAACACACTCCCTCACAGTTTTATGAGAATAACGTATCATTTTTTTGAAGGTAATAATATCATATTCTTATTGTTTTTATCATGATCTTTCTCTTGTTACAAGCGGTTTACTCTTCTTGTTTATTACAAACACTCGCTAACAACCGATTCTCAGGCCATCCTAAGCAAATGCTAATACTCGCCAGCCATTCCACATGTTCCAAATTTGGTCAATTGGTTGTACATTATAGTTTTTTCGCTTTGATGATAAAGGAAAGAGGAAATTTCTTTGCCTTATATGGTGTGTAGTAACCTGACGAAAACTCAGCAGGTCGAGAAAGAGTTTCCTTATCTGTTTCCTCAATCAAACACTCTATCATAAATCCTGAATTTGCAAGAGTATTTATATAAGTTGATAGCTTACGATTTTTAATAGTAACTGGATTGCCACGTTGAATATATGAGAAATCTTCATCATTCAAATAGCATCCCTCAAAAATAATAGAATCATCTTGAACATCAACACAGTGCATCAGTGGGTGGTCCCACGAGAAAATGAAAACACCGTCCTTTTTTAAATATGATGCAATATTTCTAAATGTAGTATATAAATCCACCGTCCATCCGATAGCATAGATAGAATATATTACGTCAAAGTACTCTATTGGAAGGTCGCAATCAGCTTCCATAGGGGAATTAAACAGCTTAGGTTCATATTTGTTCATGCTTAAAAAATGTCGTGCATTTTCTATTTGTTTCGTGGATATATCAATCCCCCAAAGCTCGGATGCCCCCTTATCACCACACCATTTTAAAGAATGACCGCTTCCACAGCCGATATCAAGCACCTTTTTACCGCTCAAATCGGGAAATAGCTTCAATTCATCTTCATTCGGAATGAGACACCCATATGTAGGTAGTGCCGTTGTTCCGAACCAACTATCAGCCATCGTATCCCAGCTTTGCTTATTTTGAATAAGTATTTTATTATCCATATGCTTCTCCTTACTTTAAACTCTGGTTTATTTCTGTTTAAACGAGCCGATTTTAATTAAATTGCCTTCTGGGGCAGCAGGAGAAAGAGGTGCTCGGGGCACGGCTTTGTCCTGCGTTGAAGGATTTTATTTACTCGTTGTAAAGCTGTTTTTTCCCGTTGAAGGACTTTATTTGCGGATAACATCGTAACAGGTATAAGGGATAAGGTTTTAAGGTGTTTCATACATTCCTTTTAATCCAAGGATTTTAGTATAGTTAATTCCATCGTTTCGTAATTAAATGATAATTCAACATGGTTATCCCAATTCAGAAATTCATCACATGTTATTTCCAATATATTTTCATTCCATGCTCCGAATTCAATATTATCCATACCTAAAGGGCTTTGGATTGGTTGTTTGTCATTCAAAGAGGATTTTATAATATCAATACTATAATCATCCGATAGCAAAAAATCCCCTGATGGCATTGCTGTTAAATTCTTATATTGAGGTTGATATTCATACTCCAATATTTCATTATTATTACAATCCATAAGTTTCATTCATGAAACAATCTCGTTAAACTACCATTTTAAAAATTCACTATTACGACATAATCAATTGCGTTTTTTATTATCCTTTATTGACATATATATTTTTTCTGCAGTTTTCATAAAACCACTAGCCTCAAAATTCTCATTAAATGCTTTTGAAAATACATCACTGATAATCAATGCTATCTCTTCTACGGTATTATCAACTAATATTCTTCCTGCTATTTTCCTTGATTCACTATCAAACTCATTACTTGGGGCATCAGGCAATAAGCCATAAAGATTATATTCATCAATCGCCAGTTTTACTACTTTAAACATTCTTTATTCACCTTATAATAGATTTATCGAATCATATTGTTTCGCTATTTATCTTCGCATTGTTGTCAGATTCAAAAAAATATCATCTACAGAAACACGGAATTGTTTGCATATTGCTTCTCTTTCCGAATAAAATTTTGGATTTCGTAAATCTTCATTAGTCATATAATTATTCTGCACCCAATATGGTTGATTACTATTCATTTCGATGCATCTTTTTAAAATGGGTAGATTAACATGAATTCCAAAACCTACCCCGTTGTTTCGAAAATCTGAAAACAGAGCACAGTCTTTGTTTAATAGTTCATAGTATTTTTGTCCTGACTGAAGTAATATCTTATTAGTATCTCTAGCGTCAATACTTTTTCCATACATAACAGGAAAGTCTAACTCCTCATCTGTTAATGGTAAATTACCAATCACCTCATATTCACCATAGTATAATGCATTATCCATTATGAATTGAGAAGGAATCGCTTTCAACTCTTTCAATTCTTCACAACTAATATTTCTGTTAGTCGTAATGATATGGTATATTTTAACTATCAAAGGCTTTCCCATCAAAATATCCCAAAATACCATTTTCTCTTTTCGCATTTTATCGTAATCAAGTAGTATCCTGCCATAACCATATAATCTTCTGTTTAACTTTACCCGAAAAAAATCTCCTACCCTGTATTTGCAATGCTTTTTATGTGATGATGAAAATTCAGCAATTTCGTTTAAGTCTGATACTGTGGTATCTTTAATCCACTGTTTTAGCCAACACGAAAGGTCTTCAAAGTTTTCTAATTTTATCTCTTCAATATAAGAATCGTAAAATGTTCTGTTCGTTTCCCATTTACCGAGATTTACATAGCCGTCTTTATATAAAAAACACATTCCTCTTGGAGTCCTTTTTTCAAGGGTTGATGCAGTTAATTTCACAATTTTCCCCCGTGCTGTTTTTGGAAGAAGGTCAGTTCTGCAATTGGCTGTTTCCTCATTTAAATCATACTCCATATAAAAATTATCACCAATAATTATTCGCTTACAAATTGTATTCCCATCAAAATATGCGAATGTATCGTGCTTATCATACGGACTTGGAATGAGTTTGATAAAGTCCCAAGCGGAAGAAACAAGCGTTATGCCTAAATATTTGCGTTGTTCATTCGTTAGCTCAAACAATAATATACTCTCCTTTCCCATTATCAGTTAGGAATTATCCGAACTGATAATGTAACATACTTTATAATATTTCATTTCCGCTTTTATCTAAACAATATTGATATCCTGCAAAATCTGTTAACAACAAAGTATTATCTATTATCTTAATAGATGATTCATTTGTAGGTCTGACCCAGATATCTCTACCGCAAAAGGTCCAAATCAGATTCGCATATCTATCCAAATATAATAAATCTACTTCTGCGTTTACAATATAACCATCATTAAAAGTATATAATTCTATACCTGTCCCAAAATCAAATAACTTTTTTGACAATTCAATTTGATGTGTAATTAAATTTATAAAGACAATAAAATCATCTATTAAAACAACCAAACGATTTTCTTTTAAGACTGCACAATTTTCAACATTTCCATATGCTCTCCCGATAACTGTAACTATATAATTACTCACGTGACTATCAATAGATATGTTATATGCACAAACAAAATCATTTCGGCTATAGTTCTCCAAAAGAACGGGATTATCATAAGATTTATTATCCGTTGAAAAAAGAGTATACTGATTGTCCTTGTTTATCATTATTTTATAATTTTCATTTGATAATATCATACTTCATCACCTTTTTCCTGCCTTTCCTCCTGCTCTCTTATCTCCCTTTTCTTTTGCTAAGCCTCCTGCTGCTGGCTCTGACTCCTGCTTTGAAATCCTGCTCATGCTCATGCAAAAACGCAGGAGAAAGAGGTGCTCGGGGCACGGCTTTGTCCTGCGTTGTAAAAGTGTATTTTCCTGTTGCAAAGCTGTTTTTTCCCATTGAAGGACCTTTTTTGGGATAACATTATCCGCCTTATTCGTTACAGCTCCACTCTACCCTCAAACGCCCTGAGTAAAGTGACTTCATCAATATATTCCAAATCGCCGCCAACCGGGATTCCGCTGGCAATTCTGCTGACCTTGATGCCTGCCGGCTTGATCAGCTTGCTTAAGTACATAGCGGTAGCCTCGCCCTCCAGACTGGAATTCGTGGCGATGATAACCTCATCCACATCTCCCTGAAGCCGCAGCATCAGTTCCTTAAGCTTAATATCAGCTGGGCCAATTCCCAGCATCGGAGAGATCGCACCGTGAAGAACATGATAGACACCCTCATACTTGCCTGTCTTCTCATACGCCGCAAGATCTCTCGGATTCTCTACCACCATGATCTGCCGCTTGTTGCGTCCCGGTGAGGAGCAGATCGGACAAAGCTCCTTATCCGTCAGCGTCAGGCACTCCTTACAGTAATGGATATTCTTCTTTGCATCGACGATGGAACCGGCCAATCCCGACACCTGCTCCTCCGGCATATTAATAATATGAAATGCCAGCCGCTGCGCCGTCTTTGCCCCGATTCCCGGAAGTCTCGACAACTCCTCTATTAACTTACTGATTTGTCTGCTGTAATAATCCATTGGTTTCCGCTCCTTTTGTCTTGCTTTATCATACCTTAAAGAGCGCCCGTTTTCAAGCATTTTATAGATGCAACGTTTACAAGGTTTGTTATTATTTTTTTAATATAACAAACAATTAATCTTAGAAATTTTTTAGTAATGCATAAAGAAGGAACCTTCAATTTCTTACCCTCGCCGAACGCACAAAAAGGCGAGAATAGCATAATTTTAAAGCTATTCCCGCCCTTTGACACTTCTATTCATCGTATTTATTTTCTTTATACCGTAGTCGCAAGCTGCATTACCGCTTCCTGGGAAAATTCCTCCGGTTCAAGGATTCCTCGAATTTTCTCATTCGATATTACAAGAATACGATCAGACATGGCCAGAAGCTCCTGTAAATCGGAGGATACCATGATAACGGCCATTTGTTTTTTTGCCAATTCCACCATAATTTTATAAATCTCATATTTCGCACCCACGTCAATTCCGCGCGTTGGTTCATCTAATATCAGTATTTTAGGGTCCCTGGCGATCCATCTGCCCAAAACCACCTTTTGCTGATTACCGCCGGACAGCTGCTGCACCTGCGTTGCAAGACCGGGTGCTTTGATGTTCAGATTATCAAAATAGGTCCGTGCAAGTTTACGTTCTTTTTTTAAACTCAGTATGCCATGCCTGGAGACCTTCGACATAATCGGAAGCGTCATATTTTCACTGATTGACATAATACCGATGATTCCATCCCTTTTACGGTCTTCCGTAACCAGCGCTATTCCGTGTTTCATCGCATCCCGGGGGTTACGTATCACGACCGGCTTTCCGTCGATTATGACCTCACCGCTCAACTTTCGGTCTTTTCCGAATATCGCATTCATCAATTCGCTGCGGCCGGCGCCGATCAAGCCTGCAATTCCCAGGATTTCTCCCGCCCTGACCTCAAATGATACGTTATCAATGATCTTTTTATGCGGAACATACGGATGCGGTACTTTAAAATTCCTGACCTCCATGACTACGTCTTTGATCTCTGCGGTCTCTTTGGGATAGTAATTTGTTATCTCACGTCCCACCATATCGCGGATGACTTGCTGTTCGCTTGTTTCCCCCAGTAAGTAGGAGGATATACTTTTTCCGTCGCGAAACACTGTAACCCTGTCCGCATTTTGGAAAACCTCCTCCATTTTATGTGTGATTAAGATACAGGAAATATTCTTCTTTTTCAATTCCCCCAGCAGATAAAACAAACGCTCTGATTCCTTCTGGGTCAAAGGGGAAGTCGGTTCATCCAGCACCAGAATTTTGGGCTCTTTTCGTAACGCACGTGCGATAGAAACCAATTGCTGCTGACTGGAGCTAAGCTGGCGCAGGAGCATATCCGGCCGGACATTCAGTCCGACCATATCGATATATTTCTGAGATTCTGCATACAGAGACTTCCAGTCCACATAAGCGTTTTTCTTCGGCCAATCACCTAAGAATACATTTTCGGCAACCGTTAGGTCCAGATGCATGTTGATTTCCTGATAAATCATTTCGATTCCGGCCGTCTCTGACTGTTTGGGATTCATAAAGCGACATTGCTTGCCGCTGATAAAAATCTCACCCTGGTAACTGGATTCCGGATAGGATCCGCTCAAAATCTTCATCAGCGTGGATTTTCCGGCGCCGTTTTCGCCGCACAGCGCCAGTATTTCACCTTCATAGGCTTGCAGGCTTACATTGTCAAGAGCCAGAACGCCCGGGAATCGTTTCGTGATGTTTTTCATCTCCAAAATCACTTTGTTACCCATATTTACTCCTTTGCACCGGACAGTTTTTTCCGGCGGTAAGTATCTATTCCCACGGCCAGAATGATGATAACACCGATCACCACTCTCTGCCAGTAAGGATTTACCTTGATCATCGTCATGGAAACGGTCAGCGTTTCCATGATTGCCACACCGATTAATGCGCCTACGATCGTAGCGTAACCGCCGTACATACTGACACCGCCGATGATCGTAGCAGCGATAACCGTCATTTCCCAACCGGTTCCGGCTGACGGCTGGGCCGTATTTAACCGGGCGGTTGACAGAATTCCTGCCAGACTGCAGAGAATTCCGTTGCAGATGAAAGCAATATTGCGAATGGCGCTTACGTTCAAGCCGCAGACACGGGACGCCTCGGTATTTCCGCCGACCGCCAGCAGCGAGCGGCCGAATACCGTGTATTTCAGTGCCAGCGCTACCAGAACCGCCATGACAAGTGCAATATAAACACTCCACGGAATGCCCAGAGGCCCGAACGCCCCAAGCGCATTAAAAGCATCCGGCAATCCGGTATACGCTTTCCCTTTTGAAATTACATTTACGATTCCGCGGGCAAAATAACTGGTTCCCAAGGTCGTAATAAAAGCGGGAATACTAAAGCTATTTACAATAATACCATTGAGCAGTCCGACCAAAGCTCCTGCAATAACAGCAAACAAGATAGAAACGGATACCGGCAGGCCGTAATTATTCATACAGATGGATACCACTACGCCTGAAAGTCCAAAGATAGAACCGGCAGACAAATCCATCATACCGCAGGAAAAAAGAATAGTAGCACCAATGGAGCCCAATAATGTAATGGATACGGAACGGGACAGAGCAACCATGTTCGTACTGCTGAAAAAGGCATGGTTAGCCATAAAGGTGACCATCCAAAGGATAAGCAGCGGAATCAGCACTCCCATTTCGCTTTGCTTCATAAGTTTTTTAGCATATTTCATAAAACATTCCTCTTTCCCTTAATCACGATAATTATCAACATTCTCAGCTGTAACCAGTATCGTGCCTGTGTCATAGATTTCCTGATCTAATTTGCCCTCGTCAATATATTTCTTCATGAGCATGACGGCCTGATATCCCATTTGATAGGGATCCTGTACAACGATTGCATTTATTACACCTTTTCGAATGTATTTGAGCGTTTCTTCCTGGTCGTCATATCCGATCAGAACCAAGTCGTCCAATCCCATTTCTTCTTTTATCTTAGCTGCTGCCTGTATATCATAGCCGGAAGTACAAAGGACAGCGGTCATTTCAGGATAGGTCTGTACCAGTGACTGCATCTTTACGATACCTGTATTCAAATCGGCATTCGTTTCCTCCGTGGCAATAATCTCAATATCGTAGTCTTTTACGGCTTCTTTGAAGGCTTCTATCTCTGTTTGCTCCTTGACGGAGGTAACGGTAGAGGTAAGTACCGCAACCTTTGCAACACCGCCTGTCGCCTCGATCATTGCCGTTCCCGAGCTCACACCTGCATTATGGGGATCAGTGCCCACGTAGGCTAAACGCTTGCTGTCCGGCGCATCACTGTCTATTGCAATAAAAGGAATCCCATCATCAACTGCCTTATCGATAAGCGGCGGGATGGCTTCAAACCCTGCATAAGAAAACATTCCGTCCGGCTTGGTGGCTATCGCAGCTTCGATATTGCTGATCATATCATTAAACGCCGTATTGGGATCCGCTCCGCCTACGATCTGTGTTTCAGTCCCTAATTCCGCATCGGCGGCAGCAATTCCGCTGGCACACATATCCCAATACTCCAGTCCCACCATAGGACTTACAAAAATAAACTGGTAGGACTTATCAGCAGCTTTTGCTTCCGTTGGCGTTGCTTCTGTCTTTGCTCCCCCTGCGGTTGGATTCTCATTTTTAGTCGCATCCGTTCCATTTTTCTCAGATGCTGATCCGCATGCAATTAATCCGGTACCCATGCAAAAGATAATAAATGCGCAGATTACTTTTTTCAAATTTTTCATAAACTTTCTCTCCTTCTTTGGACTTTTGAAATTTTTAAATCCTATAAATTACATGGCTGCTATCTCATTCAGAAAGGATGAGATGATATCATAGATATTATCCTGATAAAACAAATCGTCTCCGTGCCCTGCCCCCTCTAAAACATAAAAATCGCTGCGCACCCCTTCCTTTTGCAGCTTTTCATAATACAGTTCACTTTGCTCTATGGGACACAATTGATCCGCGTCCCCATGAAAGATTAATGTGGGCGGAGTATCTTTGTTCACATGCAGTACTGCGCTTCCTTCGTCCACATGCTCCCGAAAAAAATGCGCGGCTCGGAGGAGCACGTCTTGTCCGGCAATTGTGTTCATGAGCTTATCAAGCTTGCGAAAGTCCGTGCACCCATAAAAGTCCACTGCCCCTTGTACATCACTTGAGTATTCCGGATATCCTCCCGCATCGTAACGACTGTCTTTGTTTGTGACCGAGCAGAGTGCCGCGTAGGTACCGCCTGCAGATTCCCCCATGATATAAATGCGGTTTGAATCAATGCAATATCTTTGTGCATTTGCACGCAGATATCGGATTGCTGTTTTGATATCCTGCAGGGGAGCCGGAAAATCCGTTTCATTACTGGTACGATACTCAGGACTGGCAATGATAAATCCGCGTTGTGCCAGATGAATAAGCTGCGGCAGCCAGACATTGCGATCCATACAAAGAAATCCGCCGCCGCACAGCCAGACAATCACCGGCAGCGGTTGATGATTGGTGCGATGCTTGGGAAATATAAGACTCATCTTTAAATCCCGGTAAGTCGCATCGTCAAACCAATGGGGAACCTGTGTGTAGGATACGTCTGTAATCAATGAAAATGCCTCCTGATTTACAGTATTCGTTATGACCCTTCTCACTATGTGCCTCCTTCAAAGCCTGCCGAACATAACAGCGGTCAGACAGGTTATTCATGTAAATTTGTCATATCATGTATCAACTATAACATTTTGGAGGCATAAAAAAGAACCGACACATTTTAGAATAGGTGGACTATTTTTAGATGTGCCGGTTCAATATAAGCGTTATGGAAAACTATACACTGCAGAACTGATCTGTTTCACAGCCGTATCATTTTGTGCAAGGATCAGGATACCGATGCCCTTCTTTGCCAAATGCACTATCATATCCTGTACCATGGCAGCGATATGAATGTCCACGGTCGAAAACGGTTCAATATATATAATGACCTCCGGATGGTATAGCATCACGCGGTAATAGATAATTTTATGCAGCTCATCCTCAGACAGATTGTACAGATTAGATTCATTGATATCTTTCCCGAATAATTCGTCCATCCCATTGATTATGTGCTTTTTATAGCGCCGGTTATACCAGAGCTTGCGGGCACGTCTGCCTTTGGCAATACAGATGTTGTCATATACATTCAGGTTACTAAAAAGGTTATTTTCCACCGGATTGTTCTCGATAAAGCATATCCCTTGACGAAGCGCATGATGAAAGCCTTTCACCTTCATTGCCTTCCCGTTGATCAGGATCTGTCCCTGCCATGCCTTATTCCTGCCCCGCAGGACCTCACAGAGGTCTTCGAGCTTATTTCGCTTTTCCATCACTATCGTAACGATTTCTCCATGCCTTATCTGAAATTCTATTCCATCCAAATGCCTGGTAACAAGACCTTTTACGGCAAGCGCAGTCTCGGCATATTTATTCTCAGCATTGTTCATAAGCGGAGCATGCAATTCTCCCAACAGGCGTTTCCTGATATCATCTTCTTTAAAATCAACACGGTCCAGTATACCGGTGGTCTTTCCCTTATGAAGCAGCATCAGAGAATCCGCAAATTGCATCACCTGCGAAATCACATAATCCACCATGATAAAGGTCATACCGTGTCCTTTTAATTTCCTTACTGTTTCGTAGAGCTCTTCAAATTCATTACCGATGAAATAATGAAACCGATAGTCAATCAGCACACATTCCGTTCCGGTTACAAAGGCTTTTAACAATTCGATCTGGCAGCGTTCCAAATAGTTCAGCCGGCCGACTTTTTGATCAGGCATGATGGGAATTCCAAAATGCTGCAGTAAACTTTCCAATTGTCTGTTGAGATTTTTATAATTGACGAAAAAGCCCTTTTTTTGATCGTGAACGATATAGATATTTTCAGCAATGGAAAGATGATTCACAAGATGGGAGTGTTGATCGATTACTGCGATCTTTCTTTGCCATTTTGTCTGCTCTGTCACCCGGCTGCCCTTATAATAGACCGCAGCCTGTGTAAAACCGGCTTTTCCGCTTAGGATTTCCACCAAGACTTCGATATCCTTCATATTTCCGGAAATAATACCGCAGGTTTCGCCTTTAAAGATCTGCAGGTAAATTCCGTAAAGGTCCGCAATTCCTCCGGTCTGCTTTATTCCGTTGTCGATTCTCAAATACTCTTCTTTCATGAGAGAAGTGCTTCCTTTTGTATGATAGGTAAAGTGATTCGTATCTCGGTTCCCAATCCTGTTTCGCTGAAGATATGTAAACCATATTGTTCGCCGAATAAAAGCTTGATCCTGCTGTTAACATTCTTCATAGCAATACCGCCCCGCGTCTGATTGGCCCCTGTATAACCGGCTTCCGCCCTGTGCATTGCCGCATTTAACTTATCAACCATCTCCTGTTGCATACCCACGCCGTCATCCACCACGGAGATAAACAGGCCGCTTTGTGTGGTACGCATACGAATTGTCACGGTACCCAGGTCAACCTTTCCCTCCAGACCATGGTAAATCGCATTTTCTACCAGAGGCTGCAAGGTCATACGCGGCAGATAATACCGGTGCACATCCTTATCCTCATCTTCATTTACTACCTGCATTTGAAGGGAATCCCCGAAGCGATACTGCTGTATCGTCATATAATTTCTGACATTTTCCAGCTCTTCCGCAAGCGTCGCATATTTATCCAAATTCGAAATAGAGTACCCAAAAAATGTGGACAGTGCCTCCGCTGTCTTTGCAACGCTGTCGATCCCGGCCAAAAGAGCATCAGCGCGAATCGCATCCAGTGTGTTGTATAAAAAATGCGGATTAATCTGATTCTGCAGGGCGAGGTAACGTGATTGTTCCACAGACATCCTCAAGGTTTCCTTCGAATCCATAAGTAAGTGCAGTTTCTCCATAGCCCAGACGAATTCCTTGCTAAAGGCATAGGGCAGGGAAAATAGCTCTTCAAAAACAACTCCCTTATGGAACATAGACAAGAGCTCCTCCGTTTTTCGAAACGGCCGCACCAGAAACAGATAACTTGCAAGTCCGATGCTGATAGCTGCCAAGGCAGACAAAAAGAGCACGGTAAGCTTCCCTGCCAGCGACGGCAGAACGATAAAATCAAGCAAACAGCCTGCCAAAAAGCAAAGGATGGCAACCAGCAAGATCATCGCCGCTATGCCAAAGTATTTCACACGTTCCGACAAAGGCATGGTATGTTTCATAGCTATCTCCTTTTTCATAAGATCCTAAGAATATAATTTGCGATACTCACTGGGAGAAAGTCCTACGCTCTTTTTAAAGACTCTGGAAAAATACTTTTCATCATCGTATCCTACCGAGCTTGCCACATCAAAAACCGTACGGTTTGCCTCCAGCAGGAGCTCCTTTGCTTTGTCTATGCGCACCGAGGTCAGATATTCCGAAAAGCTTATTCCTGTTTCTTTTTTGAAGATACTCGAAAAATAAGCGGCATTTAACGACAAATGCTCAGCGACTTCATCCAGGCTTACCGGTAACTGATAACGCGTCTTGATATATTCCTTTGCGAGATGAATCGGACGTTTTTCCCTTAAATCCCGCTGTTTGTAAATGGCTTCAAAAAGCTCCGAGGTGGTTTCCGACATTTGTGCCAGTAAGCTTTCTTTACTGAAGCATGCATCGATTCGCTGCACGGCTTCTTTTTTCATCTGGACAACCGCTTCATTGAAAAACCATACCTTAGAGGCATGCAGAAATAGTTCGATGATCTCCTTACTGAGGTTAATGAGTAATTTCCCGTCATAGTGTTTTGCTGACAAGACTGCGTCGAAAATTGCCCTTAAGTCTGCTTTTACCTGTGATTCATTCAGAGATTCGATGCCTTCCCCGAGACGCTTTCGTACGCTCAAGGTAAGGTATTTGTTGACGGTATCAATATCCTTTCTGTCAAAAGGCCTAAGGATCTGGTCCACACCATAAATAAGTCTGTTCGTAACAGCATCCCTGGCCTGTATAACAGCCATTGGCAAGTCTGCTGAATTATTAACGGAATCTGAAAGTCCGATGGTTGCGTATAGAGGCATCTTACTGTCGCTCATATTTTTAATATCCGATATCCCATGTCTCAGCTGAGTCACAAGTGTATCCAGCATGGTGTCAGCCAGATTCACGACGATAAAAGTCAGTCCGTCAATAAAACAAAAACTATAGGTCCACTCAAGACTGCCAAAGTTTTGTTCGAGTACGAATTCCGTCCGCTTCTCCATGATTTGATCTAATTCGGACAGAGAAACATTACGATCATCAGCATCGATCCTGATACATACCATCTGAAATAATGTATAAGAAAAATCGCATTTGTAATCCGACCGGATAGTTTCTTTATTCAGTGCATGCCCATCGATTTTGTCCAATACCAAATCCCGCACAAATACACCGCTAAGTCTTCTCGCCTGCTCTAATACTGTTTGTTCCTGCTTTTGTCTATGTTCCAAATCGGTTCTTAAGGCCTGTTTTCTCTCTATAATACGGTTCAGGCACCGTACAAGCTCCGCTTCCTTGATGGGTTTTAAGAGATAATCCTCTGCCCCGTAGTGTAATGCTTTCCTGGCATACTCAAATTGCCGGTGGCCGCTCATAATAATAAAATCAATACCGGGATATCTTTCTTTGACTTCTTTGATCAATTCCAAACCGCCATATTCCGGCATCCGGATATCTGCAATCACAATATCCGGCTGACTCTGCAGGATCATGCTCAGCGCATCCTGTCCATTATGTGCGATCCCCACTATTTGCATATTCATAGCTTTCCAATCAATCAGAAGCTGCAATAACTGGCATATCTTTTTTTCGTCGTCGGCAATCACTACTTTATACATTAGTTCAAAGCCTCCTTTTGTATTTTCTCAGCAAGCGCCTGTATCACCTCATATTATTCGCTGTATGTCAGAGATTAATCAGAGTATATGCTATTTTTTTTGATAATTCAACATGGAAATAGGTTTCCTGTCAACCTAAATTTTATAATGTTGATTGGATAAATTACTATTGTTATAAATGAAAAAGACTTTTTCAAAAACCGTTCAGCGGACAGCCATGATAACTAAATATATCAAATACCTGCTCATTTTTACTTGACAATAACATTATACGTTTGTATAATGTTATTCGAACATATAACAAAATACTCAACTATGTTTTAAGGAGGTTATATTTAGTGAACGAGAAAATCAAGCGTTTGGGCGATGCAGAGTTGGAAATTATGTTGGTGGTATGGGACGCTTTGGAGCCTGTTACTTCTAATTATATTCTGGAACGGTTGCATGGTCGCAGGAATTGGGCACTGTCCACTTTAATGACGACTCTGGCAAGATTATCGGATAAAGGGTTTATCTACTGCGATAGAAGTACACGCACTAATTACTATTCCGCACTGATTTCAGCACAGGAGTACAGAGCGAAGGAAAGTCGTTCTTTCTTAGAACGCTTATACAATAACTCTGTGCAAAATCTTGTGACCAGTCTTTATAACAGCAACACTATCAACGATGATGATTTATCAGAGCTGCGAAAGCTCATTGAGGAAATTGAGGGGAGGAATAGGCATGATTGAAACCGTGTTTATTCGGCTTATTGAAATTTCTGTCACAACCAGCATCATTATTTTGGGGCTTCGCTTGCTTGCACCTTATCTCAATAAAACTTATGCAGCGAAATGGAAATATTGGATATGGTTGTTGTTAGCTGTTCGGTTAATTATTCCAATAAATATTTCTCTGCCGAACGCGCCAGTCGAGATAAACATACCCAATACGACAATAGCAACCTCTAATCGTGTGCTGCCCGTTTCCCCCATGCCGGGTGCAGTTGTTATCCAGCCGGAGCCAGTACAGCCTTTGGACGAAACAGCGCAAAAGACTACTACATTGCTGGATGTAATTATGATAATATGGAGTATAGGCATTGTTGCTTTTATGATATATCAAATGGCGGGATATTTCATTTTCAAGAGAAAAGTATTGCGTTGGAGCAGATCGCCCCAGGAACCACGCGTTGAAGACACAATTCATTTGACGTCCTCACAAATCAGCCTTTCAAAGAAAGTTGTTCCCCTTATCAGTGACGCTGTTTCCAGCCCCCTCATGATAGGCTTCTTTCGTCCTTTACTCATTCTGCCTTGTGAAACCTATTCTGATGCCGAACTTTCCTTTATCGTCCGGCATGAGTTGGCCCACTGCAAACGAAACGATTTGTGGTATAAGCTGCTGCTTATCGTTGCAAATGCCATTCATTGGTATAATCCCGTCGTGTATTTGATGTTCCATGAGGCTGGTGAAGATTTGGAATTGTCCTGTGATGATGTTATAACAAATGGAATGTCTTTCACAGAACGGAAGGTATACACCGAAACAATTCTCGCGTCTATTCAGCGGGAAAGAATGAAGAAAACAGCCTTATCAACATATTTTCATGGAGGTCAACGGACTATAAAGACCAGATTCATCAATATTTTAAACACAGGGAAAAAGAGCCATGGCGCACCTGTTCTCCTTGCCGTACTTCTTTGTACCGTATTGACCGGAGTATTAATTGCCTGCACAGCAGATGCCGGTAACAGTTCGGCTGACAGTGTAATTAGAGAATATCTTGAGGCTGAAAAGGACAAAGACTATGTAATCAGCCTCTCAATTGAAAAAGTAGAAATATCAAATGAAGAAACGGCACGAATTAAGGAAATGTATTCGGGTAGCGAATTGGCAAATACAAAGGGCTGGACGAATGAATACATTGCCGAAAACATGATTGCCGTGGACGCAAAATACACCGTGGACTATGACAACACAAAGGTTTTCTATAACGAGGGGGAACTTGAACAGTTTTTTTATCTGACTAGAGCAGATAAAAACGCAGAGTGGAAAATATGGGATTCCCTTTCACCGTCTGGTATTAACGATATGGAGGAGAACAGTGTCAACGGCTCTATCTCTTTCATTAGTGAAGAATTATTTAAATATAATGCCATAAATGTTCAGTGTTTGGATTCTAAAGAGACAGTTGTTTCTTCAAAGGAACTTCTCTCTATGGATGAGGATGCTGTGTCAAAATCCATTTATGATGCCCTAACCAAGGCGGGGACTTGGTATCTTGCTCCCACAGACAAGCCCCTAGAAACCTTCGATATAGCCTTACGATTTAGTACTATTGATATAATTCTAACGATATTTAACAATGGATCGGCTCGCTATGCTTCTGGTGGATCGGTAGCCTGGTATGAATATGATAAAGATAATCTTGTTACAGAACTAATAAACGTTGTTTTTGATGAAGATTCTCGATGGCTCATTTTGAATGGAACCGCTGCATCAAATCAGTCACCCAGATCAGATTATATAAACAGTAAATACGGGTTTACTTTTGACATTCCTTCTGATTGGGAAAATAAATATAAGGTGATTGAAGCAGATGAATCCATTTCCTTTGTTTATTCTCAATATGAGTTTGAAGACGAAAACTATCAGGAATTTTTTAAGATAGTTGTTATATCAGGAGATGATTATAAAAATTTATTAAACGATTCTCCAATCGCAGGGATATTGCTGGCAGAAAAAGGCAAGCAGGCATATATTCTTTATACTCCTTTAGATATGGCAATTATGGATAGCCAAAAGGCCGAAGAATATAAGCAATTGTTTTTATCAATAGATCAGATAAAAGAAAGATTTTATCTAGTATCTAATACCGACAACACAGATATTAAGGAAATTGGGTATATTCGTAATTTTGGCACTACAAACAGTAGTTTTGAATTTGATGAAATCGAATGGATAACTTTGAACGACACAGACCGAATTAATGAACTTAATCTTAACTCTGATAATGACTTGCCAAACGGTTTTTATATAAATAATCCTGCGTCAGACACCAAAAGCTATACAGTAACTGATAAAACAGAATATCAAATTATTGACTGGAATAATAATGGCGAAGCCTCAGCAGTCGATTTGAATGGCTTTGTAACTCATATTAACAAGTATACTGACTATTCTCCGCCGTTTTGGATTGTTATTGATAATAACATGGTGATTAGTATAGTGGAGCAATACATACCATAATTAAAAGAATATTCAAAAGGATACTGCGCACTTTGTTCATTCGACACCTTTGAGGGAAAATCCCTCAAAGGTGTCGAATGTATATTAGGAAAGCACCCCAAAGGATGCTTTCCTTAACCTTATTTCACACTATTTAAAATTTATTAAAAAGGAAAGCCTCCAAGACCGCTCAGCCCGTTTGTGATCTGGCCCATCGCTGAGGAGGATTCTTCTTCCATCTTGCGGAGTGCTTCGTTGGCAGCCGCTACGATCAAGTCCTCCAGCATCTCGATATCATCGGGATCCACAACCTCTTTGCTTAATTTAACAGAAGAAATCTCCTTTTTACCGGATACCGTTACGGTTACCGCACCGCCGCCGGCACTTGCCTCATACTCTTTATCCTCAAGCTCCTTGGTTTTCTCCTCCATCTGCTTTTGCATTCTCTGCGCCTGCTTCATCAGATTACCCATATTTCCCGGAATACCTCCGCCCGGAAATCCACCTTTTTTAGCCATTCTATTAATCTCCTTTCAGTTATTTACTCATATGATATCGGCATCTTTATTAACTTGGACAGATCCGGAACCTCTTCCATGCTTTCCTTATTCCTGTCCAGATATCTCACACTAATTTGCACCTGCTTCTGAAGCAGTCCCGCAAAGGTATCCTTAATCAGCTGCATATGCACTTCCCGCTCGATCACATCCTTATCAAGCGGATCCGTCACCACGAGAAGCAGTCCCTGATTACCGTCTACACCGAGGGTCGCTCCCTGAAGTACGGTGGGAAGGGCAGGTGCCTTTCGCCCAACCTGACTGATCACATTCTTCCAGCTGGCTGCTGCCTGTTTAAGGTCCTCCGGTAATGCTTCCGGCAAAATAACAGGTGCTTTCTTAGCCTGCGGTTCCTTTCCTGCTTCCTTCTGTGCAACCGGATGCGCTGCCTCCATTACCACCCCGCGCTCCAGCTTCTCCTCCAGCATTCTGATGCGGCTGATTACGGAATCAAGGTTAGCCTCCATCTCCGGCTTACACAGCTTGATCAGGGCAATCTCTATTAAGACTCTCTTTCTTGTGGCATACCGGATCTGGTTCGATAGCTCGGAGAATACCCTGATATACCTCATCAGAGACTGGTCATCGATATCCGCTGCTTCCTTCTGCAGTATTGCCAGGTTCTCGGTTGACATCTCTATAATGATATCCGAGATGTCTTCAGTCGTCTTCACCAATAATAAATTACGAAGGTACCAGATAAAATCAATTGTGAACTGCCCAAGCTCTCTGCCTGAGCTCTCGATCTCCTCCAGAAGCTTAATGCAGGCTGAGACGTCCTGACTCCTGATATGCCTTATCAGCTTTGCAAACACCTGGGTATCCACTGCACCCAAGACCTCAAGCACATTGTCATAGGTTAATTTCTGCCCCAGATAGAAGGAGATGCATTGATCCAACAAGCTTAAAGCATCTCGCATGGAGCCATCCGCAACCCGCGCCACATAGCGAAGTGCCTTATCCTCCGCTTCAATCTCTTCGGCTCTCATCAGCTCGGCTAACCGCTCCGTGATGATGTCTATGGTAATTCGTTTAAAATCGTATCTCTGGCATCTGGAAAGTATGGTTACCGGAATCTTATGGACCTCCGTGGTAGCCAGAATAAATATGACATAGGAAGGCGGTTCCTCAATGGTCTTAAGCAATGCATTAAATGCTCCTGCCGAAAGCATATGAACCTCGTCTATGATATATACCTTGTATTTACCCTCGGTGGGTGAATATCTGACCTCTTCCACGATCTCCCTGACATTGTCAACACCGTTGTTGGAAGCAGCATCGATTTCGATGACATTCATGGAGGTCTGCGCGGCGATTGCTTTGCACATACTGCACTCATTGCAGGGATTTCCGTCTACCGGGTGCTCGCAGTTTACCACCTTGGCAAGGAGCTTCGCCACTGTGGTCTTACCGGTACCTCTGGTACCGCAAAACAGATAGGCATGTCCGATTCTTTCGGCCTTTATTTGATTTTTTAATGTTGTTACAATGTGCTCCTGCCCTTTTACATCCAGGAAATTATCCGGGCGGAACTTTCTGTAAAGAGCCGTGTATGACATAGGCTACTTCCTTTCCGTTAAACCGTTCCATTATTTCTGCTGGCCAGCACTTTCTTAAAGCGCTCATTCGCATTTACAAACAACTCTACAAGCCTTGGGTCAAATAACGTCCCTTTGCCTTCCATGATAATATCCATGGCCTGCTCATGGGTATAGGCGCTTTTATACGGGCGAACCTGGGTCAATGCGTCATAGACGTCGGCTACCGCCATAAGCCTGGCATAAATAGGGATTTCTTCTCCCTTTAAGCCATTCGGGTAGCCTGTCCCGTCCCAACGCTCATGATGGCAGTAGGCTATATCTCTGGCCAGATACAGCCATCTGCTCCCTCCGGTTTCGCGGATAATTTTATCAAATGCCTGCTTTCCCAGGGTAGTGTGCGTCTTCATATGCTCATATTCATGATAATCCAAGGGTGAGGTCTTACGCAGGACATCATCATTGATACCGATCTTTCCGATATCATGGAGGGTGGCGGACCTGAGCAGATCACGCACATCCTCCTTATGAAGTATTTCCTTATATTCTTCCCGCGCAATTGCCTCTTCCAATAATATTTTAAAATACTGGGTTGTATTCTTCAGATGACCGCCTGTGGTCTCATCCCGGCAATCCACCAGCTCCGCAAAGCTGAAGGAGATGGCGTCCTGATATTTGTCAGCGAAATTACGGTCACCCCGCAGGGTGTGGAGCTCGATTACATTCTCCAGCTTATTATATAGCATGGCAGCCGTGGCGGGCATGCTAATGAAATCCTGTACTCCAAGCCCCAGAAGCCTTTCTTCTAACTTGGCACCGGCTTGTTCTGCAAGAAAGACAATCGGGATATCACGGGCTGCCGGAATGTCTTTTATTTGCTTATATAGGGTATCGCCGGATAAATCATTTTCAGAAATTGTCAGTATAATCAGTTCGGCGGTAATACGCTGCAGATATTCTGACAGGTCTGCATTCTGTGATAGGGGAGATATCTTATAACTACCCGACAATGCCTGACTTAATCTCTCATACATTGTCTTGTCCATGTCTGAAATCAAAAGCTGCCTCATAAATATGCTCCCTTATAAACAAACACCTATTAAGTTACGCGGATTAGAAGTTAACTATGAACTAATCTGCTTTTACGCAGATTAAGAACTCGCAAATTAGCATTTGCTCACGTTACACTTATCCATGTACATAAGTATATTTACTCAAGCAAGCTTGGTAAACATACTTATGCACATGGACTAATCTGCTTATCGTGGACATTATAACATTAACGGGGCGTGAAATCAATGTTTTGTGATTTATCCCTCTACTCCGGTTCCTTCTGAAAATGCTGATAATCCTTGCTGTTCTTCCAGTCTCCGCCCCAGGTGAAGCCGCGTTCGATGAAGGCATTGTATAAATCATCATTCTTTTTAATGTAATATTCGCAGTCCAAAGACCGGTCTGCATACTGCGCACCATTGACAGGTGTAATGACCTTCTCACCCTTGATGGTGTGAATATAAGGGTTATACAGTGGATTAATATCGATCGCCAGGCCATAACCGTGCAGGGATATCCTGTCGGTTCCCTCTACTACCCGGTAATTGAAGGAGGAGGTATTATTATCCGCCATGGAGGCATTATCATCAGCATTATATTCATCTACCAGAACCATTTTCTCAATGGGGTATTTTATATCATATAACTCCTTAAAGATGTCTACAATATCCCCGGCGATGGCCTTATTCACGATTAGCTCACCCTCATGGACCTCACCGTCAAAGCCGTAGTGGAGCACCTTAACATAGCGCAGGTCCGAATATGGAACCTTACAGTCCTTCGCATAAGACTTTCCGTTAATTCGCGCCTTTATCCCGTCACTCAGCTTCTCATAATAAAATTCTTTGTCAATATTATCACTCAAGGTCTCCATCGTCTCCTCCTGCTGCCGGTTCTGATCTGCATTATTCCCTTGTCTGCTTTCTTGATTAACCGCTTTATTATCATAATTATTTGCTTGACTCGCCTTACCGCCGTCCTGATCCTCCGGCTGTGGCCGATCGTCCTTTTCGGTATCATTTTCCCGGTTTAAGTCCGGCTTACCTGGTGATAACGTCTCTTCAACCGGAACTACCGGCTCTGTTGGCGGCACTTCAGCAATCACAGCCTCTGTGGGTGCCGGCTCCTCTGCTGCAACCTCCGTCGGTACCGGTGTCGGCTCCTCTTCGGTGTCATTTGCCTGCGATAGTGTCTTCTCACCAGGAGCTTGCTTGAACAGATCATCCTTCCTGGTATCCTTGCAGGCTGTCAGCATTACTATGAGTGCCAGAACTACGGGCAGTATCTTATATTTCTTCTTCATATGTTCTCAAGCCCTTTCCACGCACCCATGCTTTCCTGCCCGGGTGATGTCTTTTACAAAATGATTACCATGCTCCTATTCTATGCCCTTCTAATCTTCTTCGATCACATGGATCTCCAGATAATCAAACTCTATCTGATCAATGAAGTTATCCCGGGTAAACCTGCATTTATCATGCTTCTTAAAATCTGCGATGGTAGGTTTGAGCCAAATCGGCTTAGACAAATCGTATGCATGGCAGATCTCATCAATCGCCGCAAATACCTTCTGTGTTCTTCTCATTTCCGGATCATCATTGCACACCACCATATCCTTCAGCATGCGATTATCCTTAAAAACCTTAGCCCATAAACGAAACATATCAAAACCCCTTGCCTTTCTATCTATGCAAACTTTGGGCCTGTAAGCACAAAAGCCGTTGCCAATCAGTTTCCATCAGTATATAATTATTTTATAGGAATAACATTATTATATATGAAGACGCTGGAAATGCAAATGTCTTTATGAAATTTGGAGAAAGGAGCCTAATGGAAGGAAGCAGCCGCAGAGAACAACTTGTGAAAATATTAAATGATCAGGCAGAACCGGTCTCCGGGGGCGAATTATCCAAGCTTCTTGGAGTAAGCAGGCAGGTTATCGTTCAGGACATTACCTTGCTTCGTGCTACCGGCATCAATATCCTGTCAACTACCAAGGGTTATCTCATCTTTCATTCCGATGAGCCCCGGGTAAAGCGGATAATGAAGGTCCGCCATACCACGGAGCAGATTGAGGATGAGTTATGTACCATCGTAGATAATGGCGGAAGAATCCTTGATGTTATTGTAAATCATGAGATCTATGGCGATATCGCCACCGCATTAACAATTCGCAACCGGCAGGATGTTTATGACTTTGTAAAGAAGGTTAAGGAGAAGAAAATTGTTCCCTTAAAGGACCTGACCGCCGGTGTGCACCAGCATACCGTGGTCGCAGATACGGAGGATACCCTGAACCGGATTGAACGGGCCTTAGAGGAAAAAGGCTATTTATATACAGCTTAGGGAGCGCATCCATGGATGTGCTCCTTTTTTTTTCAAAATAGGGTGAGGAAGACTTTATTACAGCTGTTAAAGTCACCCTCACCCGTTATTCATATCATTTTTCATTTTAACTACCGCAGCTAATAAGAAGATACTTCCTTTATCGAAATCCTTTTTATTAACGAAGCAGCAACATAGGATTTACAGTCTGATCATCCTGAAGGACCTGGAAGTACAGATTGCTTCCCTCGACGGAGTAATATTTTGTGGGTTCTGCTACAGTAGCGATGACATCGCCTTCCTGAACCAGATCGCCAACCTTAAGGTTTACATCAGACAGCTGACCATATACCAGGCTATAGCCGTCACCGATATTCATCGTTACGGTAAGACCGGTCTCTTCATTGTCTGCTTTTTCCTCGACCTTTGTTACAACACCGGTGGCTGCTGCCTTTACCTCATCGCCAACCTCTGCGTCAACAATAATGGCGGGATTTATTTTGTACTCCATCAGAGTCGCAAAATAAACGGTGTGATCCACACTGTAGTCCATAATAACATTACCCTGAACCGGCCACATAAGCCCTTCATCAACGCTGAAGGAAAGACTCTCAACCGTATCATTAGTTTCATTCTGAGCTGTCGATGTACTTGCCTCCACGGTATCCTCAACCTGCGCAACCTCATCCGCCTCACCTGTATCAGCCAGCATATCTTCACCGTCTGAGTTTGATACATTATCTTCATCATAGCCCTCTAATTCAGGCCCATTTCCTGCGACATCCTGTGCATCGTCGCCCTCAGCCACAGCATTATTTGTGGTGTCATCATTTGCAGCTATGTCTTCAGAAGTGCCATTATCAACAATCCCTTCTGAAACCGGGTTATTTTCAGCCAGTTCGGTGTCTTCTTCCCCGGCTGCTAAGTTATTATCCGTATCGTTGATATCCACCAGATTATTCTCATTGTTTGAGTTGGATGTTATCTGGGAACCGATGACTGCTACGGCGGCAATTGCTATTACGCCGACAAATAATAACACATAATAACCTTTTCCTTTGAAAAACTCGGTAAATTTGTTCTTTTTCACTGTTAATCACCTCAAAACATATTCTTCTCAGATAATATTTTATTTATACCTCCGTTGCGTACATGGTGAAATTATTTTGCAGCCATATATATACAAAAACTGCCTCTGGACATAACCTCACCCGGAACCCCTGTCCTTTCTCTTTTATCGCACTTTTAATTATTGCCATATTCTGAAATTTTAGTCTTAAATTAGTACGGTTGTTATTGACTTTTTTGAAATTGTAATTAAAATAGAACTATGCGGATATGGTTCAGTGGTAGAATGCGAGCTTCCCAAGCTTGAGATGCGGGTTCGATTCCCGTTATCCGCTGTAGAATGATTAAGAGCATCAGCTTGTGGGCTGATGCTCTTTTTATGTGTCATATGGGGAGGCGATAGTCGCCAGGATAGGTGGCGGAAGTGCGGTAACATCTGGGGTTGAGTGGTATACCGCTTAATGGGTGGTGATTTTCTGATCGTCAGGTATCGTCAAATATGATCAAATAGAATTAGCCGCCAGTAACAAGTTGGGTGGCTAAAAGGCGACAAATCATAAAGATTAGCACCGTTTGGTAGCCAGGATAGGCGGCCGAGGGGAGGCTCCTATTTTATATTATTTAATATATAGAATGGTATTTGACACGAAGGCGATTATTTTCCCTTAGCTTATGCTATTTTTTCAATTATTAAGTACTAAATGTTTATATTCTTAAAATACTCACCGAAACCATTATAATAAAAATTACATTCATTGCTTGAAAACAAATCTTTGAAGCGCCTCTCCGGTAATAATCCTTTAGCTACGTTCCCTTCCTCTCCACCAATTATTCTGTTACTATATTGTTGAACTTCTTATAACCTAAACCAATCCCGAACTACTCACGCTGTTTCCAAGCACTAGTTGAAGATTGCAAAAAATAACATACCTGCTCCTTAACAAAACAATATATAAACATAAAAGAATTTAACATAGATTTTATATATGACTCTAAATCAAATTAATAATGCCTGTCATTAGAACACTATCTTCAACTATTGATTTATCATTGCTGATCGCCAAAGCAATAAAAACATCGTAATTGTCCTTTATAGAACAAAGAGCATCTTCAATGGTTGCTAACCCTTTTTCGGTTAGACAAGTGACAATTTCTGATATGTAAGTTGAAAGATAATCATAAAGATGCTCAATGTACACAATTAATGATGCCTGTTCTCGTAAAGCAGCATGAGCAATTTCATTTCTTATTCTATATAACCGCTGAATTTGCCAATTAACTCGTTTATAATGGTTTTCAACTTTGCTTTTTGCATACTCTACATCGGTTACTAAACAACGTATTATATTTACTCTATGGCTTAACAGTGAATTCACTTTGCATTTATCTTTCAACTCGGAAAACAAAACAGAATCATGTAAAACGTAAATGGTTTCTCTAACCAATTTTTGCTTTGTCTCTTGTTGCATATTAATAGAACACGCAGAAAAATCAAACTTAATTCCACATCTTCCACAATCTTCAACAAAATTTCTTACAACGCGATAAATATATCGCAAGGACATTGCAGCTGGTACGGTTTCTTTTACATTTGAAATAATATCCGAATACATATCAGTACGTGCCAGTGATTCCAATGCTACCCACAAATTCATATACTTTTCTTCTTGAAACAAAGATGCTCTGCTTATATTTGTATATCCAAAAGACCCCTGTAGTTTGTCCCGAATGGCATGCTTATTCTCATCTATGAAAATCAAACGTGTATTCTCAAAAATTTTGCTAGAACTATCTATATAATCATGAGTCTCATATAATTCTGAAGCAGTGAATTCGCGATGGTATTTGCTTTGCGAATTTATTGATACAATTACCACCGACTTCAAGTCCCATGCACTAACTAAATTATAAAAGCTGGCAAGATTTAACTGTTCCGATATTTGTGTAATAGCCGTATGAGAAGCAGCATAAATATCTTTCGCATTAACGATAACATGAAAATACCGTTTACCTGATTTTGTCAAATTCCTTATATCTGAAACTTCTGCAAACTCCGTAACTATTTGTTCATATGTTTTAATGTTTAAGCCCAATTTACTCAAAGAATTTAGTGAGACTTCTTGATCAGCGGTGCTTTGATTTGGAAATGGAATGTTTATAAGTACATGATGCTCAATTACAGTCAAGTTGATCAATTCAGTTTTAAATTTATCCCACTTTGCATCAAACTCATTCTCTTGGCGAAAAATACGCAATAAATCAGATAATGCATGTGACGACCACCCGCTATATATTGCTTGACTAGCAACTATATTAGCGAATTTCTCTATTTCTCCAACATTTTTTCTTATAATACTAGCTTTTAGCTCTTCTAAAGAAATTTCCAAATATGTTGCATCAATCTCTTTTAGCGCATATCTGATTTGATGTAACAATCGATTTTTCTCAGCTGTGGATGATGGTTTTTTACCGAGAGAAGCCCTCAAACGATTTAAAATAGGCTTATTATGTCGTTCCAAAATAATATCTTGATTTAAGATGTATAATGTTTCTTCTCGGCAAGCTTCTATATTCGCATCAGAATTAAAGAGCCCTGATAGTGTTTTCACTATGATCGAATCTAATTCTTTTAGCGCACTCAAAGAGGTCAAAACTCGGCATTGATATACATCTAGTGTTCTCCCATCAACAAGTTCTTGCCAAACCTGATAAAACGGGATGCACACCTCTGGAACGTTATTTATGACCAGCTTACTATCATTGTTTCTTTTTAACATTGATAATCTCCTCTTGACAGAAGTTTAATAAACAGGTATACTTTAGTTATTAAAGTAAATAATATTTATTGATAGTAAGAGGTGCTTCCTTTAGCGGTGAGACGAGAGTCCCTGTGAAAAGGATTGACCTCTTTTTTATTTTACTATACATTTTTTATTAGCACCTGTACTACGCCTTAAATAACTCCATAGATATTAATTTGAATATCTCCATATAAATTATGTGTTTACCGTTATTGCTATTATCTGAGTTTAGCTTCTTACCTAAGGATTTTTCTTTTATAATTTGAAATTCTATTAACCATATTTTAACACTAATATCAACAAAATGGAATACGAATTTACTTACAGTCGGTAAGATACCTCAATAAACTCTCGTAATATGAAAGATTATAGTAAGTGCTTTCGATAAAAACATTTCTTTTAACTGAATACCGACGGGATAATACTGGAAACAAAAAAATATCAAGCAAATCGAGCTATGTGATTTGCTTGACATTTTTTTGTTAATCCAAATTTTTAAATTATTACTTGATTGAATTCCTGCTTTTAAATATGACATCGGCACCTAAAAAAGTCAATTCCAGTTCTTAAAGTTGCATTGGCACCTCTTGAATTAAGTCTGCTAATGTATTTTTCATGCTGCAACAGTTATACGATGATTTTATACTTATCTCCGATATAAAGCTGAAGACAGAGGTTTGTAAAGGAAGATGATGAATCGCGAATCACGCTGCTGATACGTAACAGAGGGTAGCCTTTGGTAATATCAAGTGCTTTTGCCTCCTGTGCGGAAGCAAAGACGATGTCTATGGTTTTGGAAGAATGATCTAGGCTAATATTGTATTTTGTACGTAAGATCTCATAAAGAGAAATATCGTTTAAATTTTCGTTGAATAGAAAATTAAAAGTTTCCGGGAACTTATTCCATTCAAGCATAATGGGTTTCCCATCAGCATAACGAACGCGCTTTATCACAATAATGTTTTCACCTTTGCTGAGATTCATTTGTTCCGCTTCTTTGGGAGTAGGCTCTTCCAAGGCTATTTTATGCGTTTTTGCCCCAGGAACCATATTCATCAATTGGCACATTTCTGTAAAACTAAGAACGGTGGATGATAGATTCCGCTGCATCTTTTTTTCTGCAACAAAGGTACCTTTTCCAGATTTTCGTTCAAGGTATCCTGCATCCGATAAAGCAGCTAGCGCTTTGCGTACAGTGACACGGCTCACATGATATTGTTCACTAAGTTCAATTTCTGTTGGAATACGTATTCCGGGTTTGAGTACACCTCTTTCAATTTCTGTTAATAACATTTCTTCCAATTGCTTATATAAAGGTGTTACGCTCATATTATCCAGTAACATAAATTTCCCCTCTCGTTATAATATACATAATTGAGGTGCCATATCTAATATTTCAAGTCACCTATATCATTGAAATCCCTGCTTTTCATCACCGCAAAGGATATCCTTCAGGGTATCGGCATCCTGGCTGGGATGAGTACGTCCGTACCCGGTCAGTGCATTAATGTTATGGCATTTGCGACGAAGGTATAAATGATTTCCAGGAGGTACATACGTTTGCAACTGGAGGCGATTATTAGACTGTCCATCTGCCTAATGTTGAAATGGAGGGTCTATGATTTCAAAATAAACCTCAGTATTCCCCTTCATTTGATATGTCTCTATTATAACCTATTTGGCAGGGGGATGTGAAACGTTCAAGGCAGCCTTGACACCTCAATAATACATTTGTAAATATTATAATACATTTCTCTTCCTTAATGCAAATACTTGTTTACATATACATTATACTATACTGAAAAACACTCCCTGCTTCAGGCGTTTATACCTACCCGAGCGGGGAGTGTTTTAAGTCTGCGCGTGCATGCACCAACACAGTTTCCAAATCGCCGCAATATACCGGATCTCCGGGCAGAGCATCCAGATGCAGCAGTTCAATAATTGGTTTCTCGACTCCAAACAGTTTTTAGGTTCACATAATGGTTGCTTCCTCCTTTGAATTGTTTTATTGTCTCTTAATAATAGACAATAAAACAACATAATGTATTATTTAGTATTGTTAATTTACGTTATAATTTTTTATTTATAAATGTTGGCAAAAATATTCTGGGTAAATATAAACAATTATATACCTTAAAATATTATAAAAATTAAAAAATAGTAAAATTACTATAAAATTCATGTTGACATATAAGTATTTTAAGGTATACAATACGTTTGCATACATTAAGATACAAATCAATACAAATGCATCAAGGAGGTTACGAAAGTGGTAAAACAAGCAGATCAGATCAAAAACATCATTGAAGAAATTATTTCAAAGAAACAGGAAGTCGGAGGAGTAAAAGCTCTGTACTTTGTTGGCTGTGGCGGATCTTTTGGCGCACTGATTCCAGCGAAGGTTTTTATGGAGCGGGAAAGTGCAACGATTAGAAGCGCACTGATCAACAGTAGTGAATTTATACACAGTATACCCAGAGATATTGGTGAGAACTCTATTCTTTGTCTGGCATGTCACAAAGGTAATACACCGGAAACAATTGCCGCAGCAAAGCTTGGGAAGGAAAAGGGTGCTGCTGTCATTATTTTGACTTGGTTGGAGCAGTCTGAAATCGTAGAATTCGGTGACTACATTGTTAATTATGAATTTGATGCCAGTCCGAGTCATTTGGAGGGTGGTATTGATTATGCCGGAGAAAAACCGATGTGTGCGGTGATGGTTGCAGCAGAGGTCGTAAATCAACTGGAAGGTTATGCAAATTATAATAATCTTAGAAAAGGCCTTGAACTAATGACCAGTATCATCCTGGATGCAAGAGCAAAGGTTGCTGATCGTGCACTTACTTTTGCTGAGGAGTACAAAAATGATAAATTCATTTATACAATGGGAAGTGGTGCGGGATATGGCGCAGCGTATATGGAAAGCATTTGTATCTTTATGGAAATGCAGTGGATTAACTCCAGTAGCATTCATACAGGTGAATTCTTCCATGGCCCTTTTGAAGTAACTGATAACAGCTGTCCGTTTGTTATTCAGATTAATGAAGGCAGTACCAGAGCTCTCGACGAGCGTGCACTGACATTCTTAAAAACCTATGCAAAAAGAATAGAGGTTCTGGATGCCAAGGAGCTAGGGCTGTCTGCAATTAATGCATCTGTTGTGGACTACTTCAATCATTCTCTTTTTAACAATGTATATCACATTTATAATCATGCGCTTGCAAACGCGCGCAAACATCCGCTTTCCGTTCGCCGTTACATGTGGAAAGTCTCTTATTAATTAAAAGATGAAGGATAGGGGGGATACCCATGAGAAAAGCAAAGATACTGGCTATTGGTGATAATGTATGTGACAAGTATCTTTCTCGAGGAAAGATGTATCCGGGCGGACAGTGTATCAATACATGTGTATATGCAACAATGAATGATATTTCAGCAGCATTTTTAGGCAAGTTTGGCTCGGATGAAGTGGCTTCCTGTATTCAGGAAACAATGAAAAGTCTGCAAGTTGATATCAGCCATTGCCGCTATTATACCGGTGAGAATGGCTTTGCCTGCGTAACACTTGATGGCACAGATCGTGTCTTTATTGGTTCAAATCGTGGCGGCATTGCTTCTGAACATCCATATGATTTTACAAAAGATGATTTTGCTTATATGAAAGAATTTGATCTGATTTATACAAATCTGAATTCTTTTATAGAAGATGAACTGGAGGCAGTAGAAGCAACTGGTGTACCGATTGCATTTGATTTTTCTCTTCGTTGGACAGATGAATATCTGAGGAGAATCTGTCCGCATATTAAAATCGCTATTATGTCCTGCGCTCATTTAGATGGGAAAGCACGTGAGCAGGAAATGAAGAAAGCAGCCAGTCTTGGTGTACCGGTGGTTCTGGGAACCATTGGTGAGGACGGTTCTTATCTGCTATATCGTGATCAGCTCTATTATACCGAAGCTGTAAAGGCTGTGGATGTCATTGATACCATGGGCGCCGGCGATTCCTACTTTGCTGCTTTTCTGGCACATCTGCTGAAGCTTTATGTAAAAGGAGAAATCAAACCGGATGTATCTATGGATCTGTCCCAGGTATTGGTTGAGGCAATGAAGGAGGGCGCTGTATTCTCCGCCAAAATATGCTGCGAGGAAGGTGCTTTTGGTTATGGAGTTCCTCTTGTAGGAAGAATCATTGATAACAGAATATGAAAACAATAGGGATAATAGGCGGTATGGGACCCTCCGCAACCTATGATTTGGCAAATAAAATTATTGCCAATACACAGGCTAATTGTGATCAGGAGCATATCCATGTCTGTATCGATTGCAATACGGCAATTCCTGACCGTACAGATGCAATTTTGAATGGCAGAAGGGATCCTTTACCGGAGCTGGTAAAAAGCGCACTTCGATTAGAAAATATGGGCGCCCAGCTGTTAATTATGCCGTGTAACACAGCGCATTACTTTTATGATCAGATTGGTTCCTTCCTGGACGTGCCGATGTTGCATATGCCAGGGGAAACCGCCAGGGTGCTGAAGGAAAAGGGTCTTTCCTGTGCCGGAGTTCTGGCTACGGATGGAACCAAAGCAGTTGGCATTTATGACGAGGCACTGAAGAAACAGTGGATAAACGCAGTATATCCATCTGAAGAAAATCAAAAGCAGGTTATGCGGATTATTTATGAACGGGTAAAAGCCGGTAATCTTGATTTATCTGGGATACCCGTTCAGGAAATTTTGCAGGATTTATGGGATCAAGGTGCACAGGCTGTGATTCTGGGCTGCACAGAACTGCCGATTGCATTTCAGCAGTTTCAATGTAATGATTGGCATTTGATAGATCCAACAAATGTTCTGGCCAGAGCAGCCATCTCCTTTGCAGGCGGCATGCTGGTCAACAAAAGATAAAAAGTACGTACTTAAATAATGACAGGTAATGGAAAAAGTGGGTGTAGTGTACGCTCAAGGTGTACATAATAAAGGAGGTATAAACCATGATGTTTTGGATTGAATTAGTAGTTTTGCTTGTTCTGATTTTTTGGGGTGTCAGAAGAGGCGGCCTGTTTCTTACATTGGCAGGTGGCGTAGGTGTATTTATTTTTAGTTTTATTTTCAAAGCGCAAATGTCTGATCCACCGCTAACAGTATTAAGAATTATCTTTACAGTAGTTCTTGCCGGCGGTGCGATGCAGGCTGCCGGAGGTATTGATTATCTGGTTGCAATTGCAGAGAAGCTTCTTAGAAGATATCCGAAGTCTGTAACGATTCTTGCACCGGTTGTTACCTGGATCTTCGTATTCTGTACAGGCACCGGTCATATTGTATGGAGTATTCTTCCGATTATCAACGAAATTGCAATTGAAAATGGGATCAGACCTGAGCGTCCGATCGCAGCATCCATCGTTTCCTGTCAGAATGCGGTATGTGCAACTCCGCTTGCGGCTGCAACAGCAGCTATGATAGCATTTATGGAAGAATATGCAGGAATCGGTATGGTAAAGCTGCTATTAGTAGTGGTCCCCGCTACCCTTCTTGGTTCTGTAATGTCAGGTGTGATCATGCTGAAAAAGGGTAAAGAGCTTCAGGACGATCCCGAATTCCAGCGTCGTATAGCAGAAGGCACCCTTGTTCTTGAAAAACATGACAGTAAGGTAATTGACTTCTCTAAATTCAGCAAAGAAGCCAAGACATCCGTTGTTGTGTTCTTGGTTGGTATCATATGTATTGTTGCTATTGGTGCATTTCCCGCTTTAAGACCTGTTCTTGAAAATGGAAATAAGCTTGGTATGACTGACATTATTCAGATCTTCATGCTTCTCATTGCTACGGCTATCTGCCTGATTATGAAAGGGAAAAAAGCAGACTCTATCATGGATACGCAGGTATTCAAATCAGGTGTGTTTGCATGCGCGATGGTTATTGGCCTTTGCTGGGTGGTTAACGTTTTCATCGGTTCTCAGTCCTCTTATCTGACAGAAACAGTTTCACAGTTTACAAACCAGTATCCCTGGATATTTATTATTGCATGCTATCTGGTTGCTAATATTACAACATCACAGGCTTCTACAACAGCAATTGTAGTACCTCTTGGTATTGCTCTTGGTATCAGTACTCCGATATTAGTAGCAGGCTGGGTTCTCGTTGGTTCTCACTTTCTAATTCCGGCAGCATCCGAAGCACTTGCGGCAATTGCATTTGACAGCGCAGGAACAACGAAAGTTGGTAAATTCGTATTTAATACAAGCTATCTGCTTCCTTCCCTGGTAATGGCGGTTGTTGATTCCGCGGTAGCATTTGCTCTTGGAAGTTTCATCTTTTAAATAATATATTGTACATGCACCTGCTTTTTAATGCATATAGTTTGTGCCCTGCGCACTAAATTGTGGCGCAGGGTTCTTTAAAAAGGAGAAACATTATGAAATTTACATTAATGAGTTATCACTATTTAAGATATCCGATTCGTAAATATCTCGATAAGGTAGAAAGTTCTCCTCTGGATGGCCTGGATATTTATTGTACGGCACCACAACTGAACCCATTCGATTATAAGCTGGGAGATCTGATTCAATTAAACAGAGATATTAAGGATCGTCATCTCACACCCTATGTACTTACTGCAGAAAACTGTGCCTATCCGGTGAATTTTGCCACTTCAAATCCAATTACCTGGAACTCCACCCTGCAGTATTACCAGCGGATGATAGATACCGCAGCATTCCTGGATTTTCCTAACATTCAGGTTTGCCCGGGCTCCAGTTATTTTGATGATGATGCAGAGGCTGGCTGGACGAGACAGGTCGATGCGTTCCAGTTGCTTACAGAATATGCCAAAAGAAAGGGTGTAACCATCTTTCTTGAGACCTGCAAAGCCACAACAACCAATCTGATTGTAACCAGCAAACAGCTGAAGCAGTTCATCACAGAGGTTGGTACGGATAATTTGATTGGTCTGTCTGATACGGATCAGATGGCCCTTGCAGGCGAAGATATCAACGACTATATTGATAATCTGGGAGATAAATATGGTTTTGTACATTTTAGCGATGCAGGACATACCATTCCCGGAACCGGCGGATTGCCGATGAAAGAGTACTATGATACACTTGTAAGCCGTGGTTATGATGGCTGGTGTTCTTGCGAACTGTGTAACAGAGAGTATTTCCAGGATCCGGATAAAGCTACGGATGCTTATATTGATTATATAAAAAATGTATTGGGGGTATAAATGATGAAATTTATTCCTATGACACTACACTATTTAAGATACAGTCCGAAACAGTATTTGGACAAATTAGAGCGTTCTCCTTTTGATATGTTTGATTTATATATGTGTGCACCGCAGTTAAATGCATTTGACTATGCGCTGAAAGATCTGCTGGATCTGGATAAAGAGATTAGAAGACGCAATCTAAAGGTTTATGCAATTACACCGGAAAATAATTCTTATCCCTGCAATTTTGCAACTCAGAATAAAGAAACCAGAGAAGCCTCACTTCGTTATTATCAGAGGGCTATTGATACGGCTGAGTTTCTGGGCTGTCCGAATGTACAGATCAGCATTGGCTTCGGCTATTTTGACGCACCAAGACAGGAAGCTTGGGACAACACCAGAGAATGCATGCAGCTGCTCGCTGAATATGGTAAGAAAAAGGGCGTTAACTTCTTCCTGGAAGAGTGCAAGGTAACTACGACGCAGGTATTAAATTACAGTGATGATATTGCCAAAATGATTACAGAAACCGGCTTCGACAATGTACAAGGTATGGTAGATACGGATCAGATGACTTTTGCAAAGCAGAGCATAGATGATTATTTTAACAGTCTGGGTGACAAAATGGGATATGTTCATTTTAATGACAGAGGTCACACGGTTCCGGGACATGCAGATTTCCCGATGAAACAATACTATGAGGATTTAAAGCGCAATCATTATGACGGTGTTTGCTGCTTTGAACTGATCGACAGACATTATTATGTTGATCCGGATAAGGCTATTGATGATTGTATCGACTGGCTTATAGCCAATACAGACGAATTTAGAGATTATAAGGCCTGAAAAAATATTTTAGCCAGGAAGGAGTTAAAATGGTAATTGATACCCATATTCATCCGGCTTTGTTTGCGCCGATTTGCCAGTATGAAGAACATTTAGCATTCCGATGTGATGAGATGAATTATCATCTAATGAAGCCCACAGATATAGAGTTGTTAAAAAAACAGCTGAAGCTGGCGGAAATTGAAAAGGTATTTTTACTTCCGGAGGATTGTTCCTATGAGAAGGGGAAAGCTGCAATTTCCAATGAAGAAATAGCAGCCTTAGTTTCTTTGGAGCCGGAGTTATTTATCGGATTTGCTACTGTGGATCCGAGAAATGATGATGCACAGGCACAGCTGGAAGATGCATTTTTAAGGCTTGGTCTGGCAGGACTAAAGTTAAATACAGCGAAGCTAAAAATCTTCCCATATGATGAGAGAATAAAGAAGCTTTGCAAAGTTTGCAGCAGATATCATAAACCGATAATTTTCCATAGTGGCCTGTGTCTGGAAGAGGATGCCTTTGCAAGATATGCCAAACCGGAAGACTTTGAAGAGCTGGTTGCTTATTATCCGGAAGTGAATTTCTGTCTTACGCATTTTGGCTGGCCCTGGGTGCAGGAAACAGCAGCTTTATTGATAAAATATTCAAATCTTTATGCCAATACTGCATTGATGAATTTCGATGGACCGGTTCAGCTTTATCATAAGGTATTCAAGGAAGATATGGGAGAGTATTGGGTGGAGCATAATCTTGCAGACAAAATTATGTTTGGCTCTGACAGTCCGCGTATCCGTCCGGTAAGAAGCAAAAAGGGATTGGATGCTTTAGGCTTAAGCATAGATGTCCTTGAAAAAATATATTATAAAAATGCTCTGAAATTTCTTGGCAAGGAGGAATGAAATGGATTGCAGGATAAAAGAAATCTCTGTCATAGCAGATGCAGAAGTTCAATTGATTAAGATCACTGAAGACGTAAAAGAATTTGTGGAAAACTGCGGAATAAGCAATGGTGTAGCGTATGTAATTACATTACATACGACAACCGGTATTACAATTAACGAGAATCTGCCCTGCGTGGAAAAGGATATCGAAGAACAATTGGAACGTTTGATTCCTTCTGATTATCCGTTTCATCATAATCATTATTTACCCTCTTACGGAACCATTGGCGGTAATGCGCCGGGACATTTGAAATCATTGCTGACGGGGAATCACTGCATACTGCCTGTTATTGATGGTAAGGTTAAGCTTGGAGATGCTGCGGATATCTACTTCTGTGAATATGACGGTATCAAGAAACGTCGGTATATCGTTTATTGTATGGGAGAAGCATAGCCAAGAAAGGAAAGAACTTTATGAAAAAAATACTGGCAATGGCCGACAACTGTATTGATGTTTATTACAAACAGGATCGTTTTTATAGCACCGGAAACAGCATAGATTTTGCTTTTAATTATCGAGCTCTTGGCGGGGATGTCACAGAGATGACAATCCTGGGAAATGATTTCTTCGCAGATGCTTTGGTAGAGAAACTGGGGGAAAGAGGAATTCCAATTCGGATACTTGCAAAGTCCGACAAACCTACCGGTATGGCAAAGATGGCCATCGTTGATGGCAATCGGGTTCATCTGGAATTTGCAGGGAATGCCATGGAAGAAATTGAGCTTAGCAAAGAAGATTTGGACTTCGTAAAGACCTTTGATATTGTGTATTGTGAGCGCTGGTGCAAGGTGTACAGATATATGAAGGACTTAAAACAGCCGAATCAGATATGGGTTTATGATTTCTCCAAGAGATTAACCTTGGAAACAAATGATATGATTCTTCCATATATTGATTATGCATTTTTTTCCTACGATAATGATGATGACTACATTAAAAATTTCCTGGCAGAAACACAGGCAAAGGGAGCAGGCTGCGTCATTGCAATGTTGGGTGAACATGGAAGCCTGGCTTACGACGGCAAAGAGTTCTACCGGGAAACGGCTGAAAAGGTAGAGGTCTGCAATACGGTTGGCGCCGGAGATTCTTATGTGGCAGGCTTTACCTATGGTGTCAGCCTTGGAGAGGATATTCCGCGCTGTATGCGGCGCGGTAAAATGCAGGCCACAAAAATTATTCAAATATTTAATCCTTATGAAGAGATATCCTGAGAAGTAATTAGAATTAATTGAAACTTTAAGTTTATTAATAACGGAGGCGAATATGAGACCTGAAATTTTTGATAATAATGAAGAAGGAATTAAAGTTGTATATAAAAATGACCAATGGAGCGTCAGCATCAAAAACTGGAAGCCTGATAATGATATTATGGGAGTCGGCAAACTGGAAGTTCATCATACCACAGATGAGCAGTTCATTCTTACTGCCGGTAAAGCATTGCTGATTACGGCAGATGAAAGGGATGGCGTTTTTTCAAATATCGAATTGACACCCTTGGAAATCGGTAAGGTGGTACATGTGCCTATGGAGCAATGGTTTTTTTCCATTACACAAAAGGATACCAAAACCATCTATGTCCAGAGAGCTGATTGCTCCATGGAAAACAGTGAGATTAAGTATCTGAGTCCCGAGCAGGTTGCATACATACAGGAATGTGCCAAAAAGCTTTTTGAGAGGGTGTAAACTCATCCTAAAGAATAATTATGGATTCGCAGGTAATTACTTTATATACCAACCTAATAAGAATTTTGCTCCCGGCGTAGGCTTCGGATTATATGAAGCTTACGCCGGTTGCTTTTTTAATTTACAGGTCCATTTCTTTAATATATTATGGAAGCAAGGTACAGCATTTTCTCAAAGAAAATGTCATTTGTGAAGGCACTTTTTACCTTGATTGCTTTCCTGAATTGGCGGTTAAGTCCCTCTATGATATTGGTAGTATACATAATTCTACGGATATCATCGCTAAATCGGAGGCAAACTTCTTAATATCCTTATAGAAGACATACCTGAAAGAATTACGCAGCATGTGTATAATACATCTTTGTACTGTGTATTTGGATAAACAGAGTATATTGCTTCTTTAAATCCGGAAAGCCAATCTACACAGAAAGACAATACATCTATGATGCCTCTCTTAAGATCATTCAGTATTCCAAACCAGAATTTCGAAGTTTCGTTGGCCTCATCATTTTTTCTGATTATAAATAATTCTGTTGATTGGGGAATTATTGAAGAGTATAATTGTTTTGAAAAATCAGATTTTAATATTTTATGTGAAGTTAACAGTGCTAAATGGTTTCCGCTTGCTAAAGCAATGAATAATCTTCCACAAGGCAGTAACTATGTTACAATTGGCAGTAAATAAAATTAAGGAGAAAAATGATGAAAAGAAAAATGTCTTTGAAAGCCTTATATATTGTTGTCATAAGTATAGTTGTTATCATACTTGTTATATTGGGATATAAAGAATTTTCACGGAAAGTAACACAAACCATTATGCCTAATGATAAATACATAAACTCCGAAATTGATGAGGATACACAAAAGCAGTTATCAGATGTTGAGGAGTTAGTAATCCAAAAAATGAATGCGGCGATGATTCCGGGTTTATCTGTCGCAATTGTTAAGGAGGGAGAAACAGTATATAAGTCTGGATTCGGATATGCTGATTTGGCTTCCGGTAAAGAGGTAACCTCCGATACGCTATTTCAACTCGGTTCAAACAGTAAAGCCTTTACTGCGTTAGGGGTGTTTCAACTGCAAAAAGACGGTCTGATCGACGTAAAAGATTCAATTACAAAATATATACCCTGGCTTAAATTATTTTATGAAGACAAAGAAACAAATGTAACCATCGAAGATTTTTTACACCACACAAGCGGAATCCCATCCAATACGATTAATAAAATTCCACAGCTGGATGAAGAAAATAAAGATGCTATCGAAAAAACAGTGAGAACGATAGTTGGATTGCACTTAGTAAATAAACCCGGCGACAAATACGAATACGTAACAATAAACTATGACGTATTAGGGCTTCTTATTGAAAAAATATCAGGAATAAAATACGAAGATTATATTCAAAAATATGTGCTTGACCCAGGGGGATTAATCAACACTTATATGTTTAGGAGTCAGGCTGACAACCATGAAATGGCTTCCGGATATAAAATAGGGTTCTTTTCACCCAAGTATTACAAAGCTCCAAGATACGAAGGTAATAAACCGGCTGGATATATCATTTCCAACGCTAACGATATGGCCGAATGGCTGAAAATACAGCTGGGTACATGTATTTCATCTACGCTAGACAGTGACTTAGTTGAAGAATCTCATAAACCAGGCGTAGAAACCTTTGGAACAGAAATGTATTATGCCGCAGGATGGAATGTATTCAACAATGATGGAACAGAAATTTATCACGGAGGCAGAAATCCAAATTATTCTTCGTATATTGTTTTCAGGCCTGATGACAAATTTGGTGTTGCCGTACTCTGTAATATAAAATCAAATAATACGATGGATATTGGGGAATCCATTTTGGAACTATTCGTACATAATAAAAAAAGCAGCGGAATTATTGCAGATGAAAATATAGCGTTAGACAAGGTTTGCGCAGTTATAATATTCATTGCAATTCCGACTCTTTGCTTACTTATAGGTCTGTTAATTCATT
Source organism: Bacillota bacterium (assembly GCA_023409535.1). GTDB lineage: Bacteria > Bacillota > Clostridia > Lachnospirales > Lachnospiraceae > Mobilitalea. The sequence goes on along the minus strand of JAEYGZ010000032.1, from coordinate 8,779 downwards.
TAGTATTTCAATTTGCCGGAAAGAAACAAAAACTTAATCTAACAGACAAAAAGCAGATTTTAAAGTGTTTGATATTGTTGTCAATTTTCCTTTTAGTTTGTATTATTCTTTATTTTTTACCTTACTTTTTATTCAATAAGGCAATATGGAGCTTTATATTCATCTGGTACCCTTCTACTGTTAAAATTGCGTTATATTCGATTTACATATGCCTGGCGCTGCTTAATATTTATATTGCACTAAAGCTCTTAGGTAAAAACAAAATGATTAATTAGTTTTGGTAAAATATGATCCTTACAAAGAAATAGTTGAATACATTTCAAAAACATACATTGTAGATGATTGATATGGCCTTGCGGAGCGAAAATCGCCATATTAGAGGGCTATACGCTGAAACAGAAATTTAAAAAGGAAAGAGTACTAATCGAGCCAGGATGTGTATAAAGACTCATATCACATTACGGATATGAAAAGACTCCCAATTTTACTAACCAATAGGGCTTTTGATTCAAAAGATCACTTGGCAACCACGTCCTTGCCATCTGACAAACATTAAATAAGGTCTTCCCGGATTTTCTCAACTGTTCGAACCTCGTTATCTGCTTACATAGAAAAAGGCCTATGACGCACATTTTGAAGTGCGTCATAGGCCTTTTTCTATGAACCATAAAAGTTGGTGACTACAAGAAATAGTATGTAACACTGGCGAAATACCTTTTTCTTGCCAAGTCTCGTCCTCGGTTTGCAATCCGAATAAAATCAGATCAATCTACAATAAACAGCTTAGCACCTTTTTCCGTATGCGAACGATGGGGATCAGCATTATCGGCTACCTGATAACTCATTCCGGGTGTAAGTGTGAATATTCTGCCATCTTCAAGTTCGGTTACTAATTCGCCCTCCAGGACCAAAAGTACATGCCCGCGCTTACACCAATGATCTGCTAAATACCCCGGTGTATATTCTACCATGCGAACCCTTATATTTCCCATTTCAAAGGTTCGCCAATAGGCTTCCCCAGTTATACCCGGATGTATTGTCGGTTCTATCGTATTCCAATCAACCGTACAAAATGGGACATCTTGAATCACCATATAATTACCTCCCTTGTTCTGCTATCTATTTTGTTTTCCCAATAACTTAATAATGACTTTATCAACATAATGGGATATTTAATTCGCTTCAGCACGCTGCCTGACCTTCTTCCTTGCATAAAAGAAGCTTCCCACCTGGCCAATCCCCGCCAGTGCCCAGGTAATCGGATAACAGGCAAAAAGCATAAGGACGGTGGGGAACCATGCAAAAAAGGTGACCAGCCAGACGATACGCATAAGGCAGGCTCCAACTAAGGTACAAATCATCGGCAATATGGAAAAGCCCATGCCACGTGTCAAGCCCGGAAATACATTCATAATGCCGCAGGTAAAGTATGCAACCATCAGGACATTAATTCGAATCATGCCAAGCCTGATTACCTCAGGGTCTGAGGTAAATATCGATAACAAAGGTCTGCTGACCAACATGGTCAGTCCACCCAGAACAATCCAGGTAGCTATGATCAATATCGTACAGATCTTTGCTACCTTATCGATCCTGTCATATTTTTTTGCTCCCATATTCTGCCCGGTAAAGGTTATGGCAGCATTATAATAGGCATTCATAGAAGTAGCCACAAATCCCTCGATATTTCCTGCTGCAGAGCTGGCTGCCACCATGGCAGAACCAAAGGAATTGACGGCAGATTGAATCAATACATTGGAAATGGAGAACAGCAGTCCCTGCAATCCGGCAGGCAGACCAATCCGAATAATCTGGCTCAGTTTTCTTCTGTCAATATGCAGTCTTTTAAGCGTCAAACGAATTGAATCCTCCTTATTACGGTTTAGGCATAAAAGTACCAGGAACATCGACAGATACTGAGAAATTACCGTTGCCCAAGCCACACCATCCACACTCATATGTATTACTATGACAAAAAACAGGTTCAATATTACATTTACAACACCGGATACCAGCAAAAAGTACATCGGCCGACGGCTGTCACCGACGGCACGTAGTATCGCAGCACCAAAGTTGTATATCATACTGGCAGGAAGGCCCAAGAAATAAATCCTCATATACAGAGCAGATAAATCAATGATATCCATAGGCGTACCCATCATAATTAACAGCGGGTTGCATAAAAAAAGCCCCAACGCCATAACAAGGATTCCGCCAATGATACTTATGGCAATCGAAGTATGTACAGACCTGCTGACTGCATCCGGCCGTCCGGCACCGCAATCCTGGGCCACAATAACACTGGTTCCAACCGATAGTCCCATGAATAAGTTCACAATCAGGTTGATGATAGCACCGGTTGCACCAACTGCTGCAAGAGCTTCCTTACCGGAAAATCTTCCGACTACAACCATATCTGCCGCATTAAACAACAGCTGAAGAATATTCATCGCCATGATAGGCAAGGCAAAAAGAACCATTTTACCAAATATGGGACCGTTACACATGTCCTTATCCTGATTTTTAAATATCATTTTCATCGCTTCCTTTGTTTTTATGTCAATTTTTCATCAAGAAATAGCAAACAAATTAACTTTACCATATTCCGGCAATGATTTCTACCTATTTCTACTAAAACAATATCTTCTTGCGTAAAAGGCTTTCATGTCATCCACTGTGGGTGTCAGCGCGCGGTTCCCTAAATTTTTATCCGAAAATATACCGGGATATACATCCATAGTTTTTTAAGGGCGCCAATTATATGTAGAATATGCTGATTTTGGGCATGCAAAAGTATGAAATACCCCCATATAGGAATTATTATATTTCAATGTCCTATATAGGGGTAGCATATCAGATGCCAATATCACAAGATTAGGGGTATAATTTTATTTTATAAAACCCACACCCGATAAGCGGGAGATTGGGGAGGTATGCTAAGGGTCTGGAAGATAGCATGTTCCACTTGCACCAGCTGCCCGGGGCGGATCGCTTCTAATGGAATGGCATTATTATTTTGATCCAGAATCACTGTTTCATTAGATATGGTGAATGCAATCTGATCATAAATGTCATATGGGTTTCCGGTAAGAAGAAAACCATTATTTACATCAACACTCACAACACGGTCTGTTGTTACAATGACAGAAGCTTCTTCTTGCAATGCTACAATCCGGTAAGCGTTTGATTGGGGAGGTATGCTCCTTGTCATTGCGGAAGAAAAATCTGCATTTATTCGCATTCCCTTTTTTAAATCATACAGATTAAGCGATCTTCCGTTTTCATCTATGATTATGGTGTTATTTCCTATATTCAGCCTGATTTCCTGCTTGTAAATCCTATTGCTTTCATCGCTTGCACTGTAGGATATTACTATATAGCCTGTTCTTTCGGTATTTGCGGCTACTTCCTCAATAAAAGCATTTTCAACATGTATTATAATATCACTTGGATACAGCGTACCTTGTGAGACTGGATTTATACGATTCATAATAATCCTCTGAATTACAAATTATTCTAGTTATAATATATGTCAAAACAACAAGAAGTTACGGTTCCCGGTATGAATAATCTAATATTAAGTGCTTGGTTAATCCTGTAGAGCTCCGAGAAATGCCTTGGTCGCATCTACTGATCTCTGGAGAATATCGGTGGCTACGCAAGCATGCTGACGCCAATCCCGAGGCTTTCAGTTGGGAGTCAATACTCAATTCCTCCGATAAAACTTAAGAAGTTAGGTAAATATAGATGCCACAAATACAGCTAATTTACATGCATAACGGGAAATTAATTCCATAATTAAATATTGTATTATAAACATAATGTGCCTGCAATCCCCTTTTTTGCTATAAACTATCTTCGCATGATGATGTCAACTTCCTTTGGTTTTTCTTTTGAATTATTTAATAACTCAGTCTGTGATTTCTTTGTGCAAGTGTTATTTTCCTCTGCATAGCTGTAGTCTGGAAAATGCTTTTTGAGAATTTTCCTTGTAGTTTCTAAAGTAAACTCTCGCACATCTGTTCTTACATATACTGTACTATGTTTATCCATCATTAAAGCACACTGGCCAAATACGATATCAAGCAATTCCTCATAATCTTCCTTGGAATCAAAACGCCTTTTATATTTATCTCCAGATATTACTGGTTCGGCTGTTCCGCCTAAAACCCACATTCTTAACCACTGATCAATGAAATAATTAGTAACCCCGTAGTACGGAGGCGATGTAAATAGCAATTTTATGGTCTTGGATGGATTTTGATGTACTCGAAAATCTTGGAGTTCAGTTGTACTATCGCCTAGAGCCACTGTATTATTTGTAAATGCCGGAAGTCCTTTCGCATATCTCCACTTAAATCGTTTGTCAAAAAATTCTGTAATATCTATTTCTGGTGGATTAGTTAATCCTTTATTCGCCCACCATTCCAAAGAATAATTAATACTGGTGGATTTGGTCATGGGCATTTGATTTGATAGGCTTTGGCCCCGTTTGCCATGTAGATATAATAGAATAAATGCCATAACTGTAGAATCAATATTGCAATCCTTCCAGTTTAGACATTCTCTTGCTGCTAAAAGAAATTTTAAGACGTTGTAAGAAAAGCACACTTTGAAAAAATCAGACATTTCATCAGCTGCCTTTTTATACTGTGCAGAAAGCTCAATTAACTCTGATATTCTGTTGGAAACAGAGTCTTGAGGTGCAGGAGACAGTTTAACTATACTATAAAGCCAGCCGACAGGATTTATTTCTATGCCGAAAGAACTGCGTCCAAGAACCGCCGCAGTAAAGATGCTTGACCCTCTCCCAGCGAAAGGATCAAGCACAAAATCTCCTCGTTTTGAGTTGCTGGAAACTACTTCGCATGCAAACTCAACAGGAAACATTGCATAATAAGGGCCAAACCTTGCCCACCGGCTTTCTGTCGAAGAATGGCCCTTTACGATTTTATCAATTATTTGTATATCGTCTAGCATTCGGTCATCCCTCTCTTCCTTAATTCTTGGGCGATTTCATCAAACATTTTTTTGCCCAATGTTAACGGGATAGCCGCTTCCGCATGGGCAGAAATCAATGGGTTAATGGAATTCGGATATCTGTTAGAAATCAAATCATTTAGAAGCATACAAGCATCCCCCAATCTTGGAAACTGGGAAATATTAGCCGTATTTATGTTCCTTTGTGAAGCGCTAAAGGAGGCTAATTGAGGAACCAATTTATAACCATTCTTTGTTTTACAAAAGAATTTACGTCCAAAATAAGTATCTTTTCCATATGACTTTGAGCTTTGAGAAAAAATAATATTTTCTTTTATATATTTATCGTTCAATAAGAAAACAGAATTATTAGGCACTCTGTCCTCATTGCCTTCGGGAGATACGTCAATGTCATTAAAATGTTCTACAAAACGTCCACTCTTTTCTAATCCAATTATCATAAGGTCTGTATTAGTTAATTTTTTTTGTAACTCGTTAATTCTACATATTTCTTTTTCAATAAATTTAACTAACCATGCAGAAACACTATATACTGCTAAAGATCCATCAAGAACAAACGCAACATTCTTTAGTGTTGGGAGCCAATTTTTCTTTTCAAACGCACGCAAAAGATGAACAAGCCACAGGCGCTCAATGATTGACATGAGTTGCCCATACATTTCACCACTTGTAGCTCCTTGAGTATTGAGCAACTCGTGAATTCTGAGAGCGTCAGTAGAATATAGGCGCTCTCCTGTTTCATTGCATGTATACTCACCAAGAGATATCTGCATCTTTTTTGAAAGATCATCCTCTAATGCTTCTAATGGATTAACTGGAGGATTCGTTATCCCCTCGTCCATGCGATATTTTAGAAGAACTTCATAAGTATCCAGCAAAGACTCAAAATCAGAAAATGCCGAAGAGTTCTTCAACTGCTCATAAATCACCTTGCGCAGTGAAGTTTTAGGGCTTTTTTCATTATCTATAATAATATTACATCCAGGAAAAACCGCATCAAAAGCAGTGGCTTTTTCGGTTTCTCGAAACTTCCTCGGATTAATAAACTCCTTTTTAGAGAGTTGTTTAATGTCTTTCATTAACATTAAGACTGAAGCCACAGTAACATATCCAACTTCGGCTCCAGGATATCCATTTCTGACTGATACACATTGATAGCTTCCGTCAATAGCCAAGACCATATCAGGGATACAATCGCTTTTTTGTAGCGTGTTAATATCGATAAATGGGAGCTGCCTTTGTGATACATCTGAATAGTTCCGCAACTTCATACGATTTTGTAGTTGCGTTACCTTTTCATTTTCTAATATCCTTCTTAAAGGCTCATAGGATGCAAACTCATTTTCAAATGGCATAGTGTCACCTGCCTCACACTTCTATTGTAAATTTATCCACCTGCGCCGGAATCACAAAGTAGTTACTAAGTGTCTTAACCCTCAAAAAGCCTTTATCTTGTGCTCGGCGGATAGACGGTTCAAAATCGGCAAAATCATAAAACTTACAGAGTTCTCGTGTTTCATCTGTATTATTCAGATGGCTGATAAACCAATTAGAAGTATTCTTAAGTATGTTTTTATGAATACTGCTTACCTCTTGTGTTGCATAGATCAATCCAATGCGATACTTCGCCCCTTCTTTCGCCGTCCTTACCCAGACATCTTTTAAGTCAAGGTCATTGCCAGCAGGAAGAAGGTTATGAGCTTCTTCAACGTAGACAAGAATATCAGGCGGATACGTTCCTTCACGAAATACAGCTTGATTATTCCTAAATATTTTCCACATAACACGCTTTGCAACAGTCTCGTTAAATTCTGGTTCTCCAATAGATTGATCGACTATTACAAGTTTTCCAGCACATAAATCTTTGTATATGTCCTCTGCAAAATCACTACTTACATTTGCTGAATGCTGTTCAACACATCGACCCAAGGTTTTTGTACCTTTTGGATATGAAAACATCTCCAAAAGACTACTTAAACTAGCATCAGCCCAAGCTTCTCCAGTACTAGAATTTCTAATGTAAGCATCGTTAAAAGTGCGATAATCACCCGTTGACAAAAAATAGAATAATCCTTCAAATGCACTTCCTAATGCATCCCAACTGGTTGAATCCCTCGACAATATTGCGGCAGCGGATTGAATTGCAGATGTTTTATCAGCATCACGGTGTGTTGCTGTACTCATGGCAGATAACAGATCGCGATTAAATAGTCCCCGAAGTAATGCCTGTAAATCAGTTGGCGGTGTATATCCTGCTTTTTTTAAAAGTGCCCTATATGCTAATACTCGTCTATTATATCTAATTGTTGCTGATCGGTCGGTTGTTTCTGGGCGATTGTCGAAGCTAACATCGTAGAAATTCTTCATATATTTTGAATCGTCTGATTGGATGACTGAATTAAGAATCTCTTTCCCTGTTTGAAGCATTTCGTCATCGTAAAAATTTATAAGCATCATTTTTCGGTTGGGATCATTTTCCATCGGCGAGATTCCATATGTAACGACCTCATTTTCTACACATACGCCGTCAATCTCTTTCCAAACATTCTTCAACGCATTAGGTTCAGACTGGCCAGAGCTATCTTGAGTATTCTCGTTAGCATATTCACCATTTGGATCTAAAATCAATTGGCCTATTCTGATCGAATTGTATCCCTCGGTTGGAGCCCTCAATTTATATACAGACCGTGCAACAATTTTGGTTGTATTGGATTTACCGGTTCTAGTCATTCCAAAAAGAGCTGTTTTCTGCGCCAATAAATCAATCGGGTGTATAGAAACAGGGATTTCATCAATGTTTTGATATCTTCTATTGGTAGATGCATAGCGCACAACTCCAACCCTAACTGGTTTCGTGCGACCATATCTTTCTTCGTGATCCCGCAGATTTACAGGGTCAACAAAGTTAATAATTCTAGCAAGTGCATTACCTGTCGGTTTGTAAACTTTAAGACCCCTATTGGGGTAGTAGTTGGAGATGTCACATCCAAATTTCATATCCAATGAACCAGAAGCATCATTTTTATCAAAATAGAATGTGCCAATAATACGGCATTCCACCGCGGCGTAGCCTAAATAAACTTTCGTCTTGGCATCCATTACGCCGTCGCTATCCCAATTGGTGGCGATTTCTCCGCTTACACGCTGAGCTGTTTCAACGCGAATACGTTCAGCCTCCGAACTATTTGGCAGAGGGGCAGAATCCAGAACACGCAAAATAATAGCAGAACTATCTTCGTTTCTGAAGTCAATTTGGTCACTATTTGGGTCAACACGAGTGGCCAGCAAAAAGCATAAGCTTGGAATACCATTTACAGTATGTCGCTCGTGGTCATTAATAAGTACCCGTGCAGTTTCATAGTTAATAGAATATAATTCACCAACATACTGCTCAGGCTGAATTAATTCGGAAAAAAGGCGTTTTGCTTCCGAGTATTCATGTGTTTCTACATATTGGTTAATACCAGACTCTATGCTCATCGCTTTGTCCTCCCTAATTTTTAGGTTGTGCTTTTTTACAAGACACACCGAGCACTTAAAATGCATTCTATCCAGTTCTTGTACTGTTAGCTCGCAGGAAAATATTGCATACTATCATTATATATCTATAATGTAAACAATACAATAAGCTACTATCGAAAATAGATATATTCGTTGAATAAAAAACTTAATTCCAGTTAATCAAACCAAATGTAGAATTAAGTCTTTCTTAAATTCCATTACTCCTTCATAATAGGATTAGATTCCCAGTCCGCAGTGAAAGGAGTTTATTTATGTG
>JAEYGZ010000030.1 GCA_023409535.1 Bacillota bacterium | reverse complement strand
TTGTGGTAGAATAGTAAAATAAAGAGAGCCAAAATCTAAAAATATTAGGAGAGTAGAGTATTATGAAAAAAGATTTTCCTACAAGACCAGAAACGATTTCTGAACAATACTGCGAAGCTGTCGGTGGTTTTTCATGGTATGATTTTGTGACAGCCATGCCCTCGTTAGTATTCGTTGTCACAGGTTGGAAATCTAACGGAAAAGAAAACGCCTGCCTGCAATCTTGGTCGACTTTTGTAGGAGGCGGAACAGATGACTTTATCTGTATTATGAGCAAAGTCAATAAAGGCGGGCATATGTATCAATCACTAAAAGAAACCGGCGTTTGTGTGTTGAATTTCCCCTCAAATGATGTATATGGCCGTTGCGCAAAAACGATTGGTAATAATGAGTTTGAAACTGATGAAATTACCGCTGCCGGTCTAACGGCAGAAAGAGCTGTTACAGTTAATGCACCACGAATTAAAGAGTGTTTTCTTAATATCGAATGTGAGTTTTTATGGGAACATGAATTTTGCAAAGGGAGCCATGATATGACGGTTGCGCTCAAAGCCGTCAATATTTGCATGGATAGTGACCGCTATGACCAAAGCAAACTCGGCAGATACGGAAAGACCGGATATTTGTATCAAATCGACCAGCCTACCAATCCGGAAACAGGAGAAGGACTAATATATGGTCCTGGAGGAACAGTAGTAGGAACGGGAGTGGGTCCCGGAACAATAGAGCCAGGCGACCCCATTGAGTGGATTACAAAATAAGTATTTTCGATAATTGCGCCGTTGACGAATGACAAAGCGGATGCCTCGTAATGAAGTATCCGCTTTGTCATTGGTTCGCCGCTGTCGATAAATCGGCGGCTTTCCGTTTCTCGTATTGCTCTTTGTTGTAACCACGCCGCCGTTCCCAATACCGATTATATTGCTCCTGTTCTTCAGGCGTAAGTGGCAAGCCCGCTCTGCTCTTTTCCACAACTTCTAACTGGGTCAGCTTTTTGGTTTTCGGTGGCTCGGTTGCCTTTATACTGGTACTATGTCAAGAAAAAGTTCACGTTTAACTTGTACTTTTTCTTGACATAGTACCAGTTCATTTTTTGAGAAAAACCGTCAGAAATTTTTTATGGGAAAGACTAGAAAATTATAAACTTTTCACTAATACACTGTAAATAGTTATAAATAAAGCACATTTTGATAAAGTCTGTTTCTAAAGAAATGGACTTTATTTTTATTTGTACTTTTTAAAAGGAAATTATAAAGTTCATAAGCTACCATATTATAATTAGCTGTTATTGTATTTCAAAAGTCTGTATTAATATGAGAATTATACCTCGATATAGGGGTTGGTGTAAATTTGGATGACAAATTATCGAAATCTAAAATATTAAAAATCAATGCTAGTTATAATAGCATATTTTAGATAAATATATTGATATTGTTTTAATAATAATATAAAATGGAAGCATCAGTAAATATTATTATATTATTTGTGGAAAATATGTAAATTTAATAGCAAAATTAAAATTCGGCTAATAGATTTAGGACAAGGTTTCCAACTTCGAGCAGTTTTCAATGAAATCAGCACCGCTGGGTGAAGGACCGCGACAGTTATTTAAACCTACCCACGGTGATGACGATACTATTGAAAATAAGCCTTGATTGGCACTATGGAGGTTGCTATGATAGTAGATTTGAACTTTCTTCCGCTTGAAACATCTGCCTTTACCGTGCCGGTGTTTCGTAAAAAATTTAACGGTGAAAAGCGTGAGGATGGATATTTCGTCGCGAAATTGCCTATCGCCGAGAACACCGATGAAGATGCGATCTATGACACTTATCGGGTCGCATTATTCAAGTTTGCAAATTCGGAGGCATACAATTTTCGTGCATCTGAAAATCCACGCTTAATGACATCTATTATTTGGTATCAATTTAAGTGCTGGATTCTTCAGCTTATTTCTGAAAATGTAGTTAGGGCTGACGTGATAGACAGATACGAGAAATTTGTTTCTTTTATTGTCGAGGATTTGCCAGAAGGTCAACGCGTTGTTAAAGTATACCCATACTACTTGGGCATTACAAAGCAGTACGGATTTCTTCTGGACTTTTCGTTTCGAAAAAAGCCGGGCGTATCATTTGGTAAAAGGATTCAGCAGCTGAGTTTTAGTATAGATCGTACTGGTAAGTCAAATGCTAACTCGTATCTTGATAGATTTAATTACATAACAGATTTCATTCAAAGTACGTTTTCGACCCTGGGAGCATTATCTATTGGCGGACAAAAGTATCATATATCCACTTACTTTGTTAAGATTGACGCCCAAGAGTTAAGTAGTCGTATCTATATTTTTGGTAATAGCCACGAGGATTATGATAAAGTTAGAGGTATTAAAACACATCCTTATGCCCCTCCACAAAAGGAACCGCTATTTGTGTTTGTCTTCAAAAACACCGAAAAGGCTTCTGGAAATGAACTTTACCGAGCTATGATAGGCAAAGGATATCCGTCAACTTTTTCAGGAATGAAAGAGTGGTTTAATTGCGATATAAATACAGGCAATATTGCAAGTGTTACTTTAGATTACGACTCCGACAGTAATGCCACGAAAACCTTAATTTCGGAGCTAAATAATTTAGTGTCCAATAATCCTCAAAAGCAAATCATTGGACTATTTATCGATTCATATTCTCATTTAAATAATAGCTCGGATAATTATTCAAAGACAAAACAGGTATTTTTTTCTTTGGGTATTCCCCTACAAGTCGTTCGAAACGATAGAATAGTAGCGTCGGACGGGTTGAAATGGGCTATCTCAGGAATTGGCTTGCAAGTCTTTTCAAAGTTAGGCGGTATTCCATGGCTAGTTAAACCGAGTACAAGCAATTGTCTTATTTTCGGAATAGGAAAAGCTCATGATATACAGCGGCAGCGTGACGGCTCGACAAATGTTAAGAAATATTTTGCGTATTCAGTTTGTTTTGATTCAACTGGTGTTTATAGATCTTTAGGCGTTTTATGTGATACCGATAATCGGGCCAAATACTATTCAGACTTGGAAATTAACATTATTTCTCAAATCGAATCTCGTATTAGTCAAGGACAAACGATTACCGAGTGTGTAATCCATACGCCGTTTCGTATGCGCGATGACGAGATGGTAACTATAAAAAAGAGCATAGACAGGTTACATCAACAACATAGTGGAATATCCTTTACTGTTATGAGAATTAATGTGAAGAATAGATTTTTCGGATTTGCGGAAAACAATTTGAAAGTCCCATATGAATCTTCGTATGTGAAATTGTCTGAAAAGGAATATCTCGTTTGGTTTGAAGGCTTGCGCCATGGGCGTGAATATCTCAACAAACGAATTGCAAATCCGACATATATTGAATTCTTTTATGGTGGAAATGATTATGCTAAAACGATAAGGCTTTTGCAGGACGCAGTGAATCTCGCAGGTGCGAGTTGGAGGGGATTCAATGCTAAACTGGAACCAATATCAATATTCTATCCCCAACTTATTGCAGGATTTATTCGTGACTTCCGAAAAATAGATGCTAATCAGGATGTTGGAAAAGCTCTTTCTCAGTTCAACACTCCGTGGTTTCTGTAATATGTGGAGGTATACAAAATGGGGCTTATAAAAGCAGATTCAATAATATTCCTAATTGGTGCTGGATGCAGCATGGATGCTCAGATAAAAACTTCTGGGCAAATGTTAAATGAAATTGAAACACTTATTAAATCAAATCCCGAGTGGATACCGTTTCGCAATTTGTATTATTATGTTAAGAGTGCTATTTTATATGCAGATGGAATTCAGGGGATGTTTGACAACAATATAAATATCGAACGTCTAGTTGGGGTGATGCGAGACTTAAAAAAGAAGGAACGTAATCCTATATATCCCTTTATCGGAAGTTGGAATGAAAAGCTCATTGAATTGGCTGGCGAAGGATTCTCAAATGTCGATAAGTTCGATATACTCCTCAGCAAAAAAATCGTAGATTTTGTAACATTACATAAAAACACTAGTGAAAGAGTAGAATACTATAAAAAGTTCTATGATTTTCAGCAGAGTATTCAGGCGGCAATCAGAGTCTTTTCTCTCAATTACGACCAATGTATGGAAAAAGCAAAACCGAATGGTTATGAGTTAGAATGCGGATTCGATGAAGAAAGCAAGTGGTCATCAGAAAGATTCAGCAATATATCTGATATTAGCGCAGGGATTTTTCTCTATAAACTTCACGGCTCAATTGACTGGATACGCGATCCGGCTACTGGAGTTTTGACTCGTTATGACTCACCTCAAGAAAGCGCAGAGTTGATTTTTGGAACAGATGCTAAGTTACAGTCCGTTGATCCCTTTTTATTCAATGTTTATGAACTCAGGAACTACTCACTTCTATGTAAACTGATTGTCGTTATCGGGTACAGCTTTAACGACTCACATATTAATGGTCTATTAGGGCAGGCATTACGGACATCTAATCGCAAGTTGCTTGTTGTTGATGCTCGTGATGATTACACGGATTTCATTCTGGAAAAATTGGCTCTTGATAAAAGCCATCTAAGTCAGGTTGTTTACAAAAAGTTGACTGCTAAGCAGTTTTTAGAATCTGAACTTACAAAGGAAAAAGCCGAAATCCTTATTCCCGATGAAGACGCTGTTTTTCAATAAAAGAATTATAGACTGAAAATACCGTGAACTTGGCACTATCAGGCGGCGGTCAATCTTTTCAAAAAGTCAGCAATCCACCACAAATAAAGCTTACCCTTTATAGATTTTAGCAATATGTATTTCAGATTTAACGATTTATAATGCATACAGAGGTATTAATAGTATTAATATTTATTTAATTGTATAGTTGGAAAGACGAAAGATAATAGTATAAAAATACAATTTTATATGCGAACTGGTGGGATAATTTTGTGAACAAAAATAAGTATAATTTTCAAAAACTAACACCTATAAATACAGCTAATATAGAGATTTATGAAGACGCGATAGATTTTGTTTTTAATAATAACGATTTAAAAAATGTCGCTCTTTCGGGTGCATATAGTGCAGGAAAAAGCAGCATTCTTGAGTCATATAAAAAAAAGCATCAAGATAAGAGGTTTTTACATATCTCCCTTGCTCATTTTGAAGCAATGGATACTGCTGCTGATTTATCTATGCAAAATCATCACGATACTAACGTAAAAGATCCCCAAAAAGTAAAAAGCAAAGTCGATATCATGGACAGTAAAAATTCAGACACTATTGTTAAAGAGTCTGTATTAGAAGGGAAAATATTAAACCAACTTATCCATCAGATACACCCCAAAAGAATACCTCAAACAAATTTTCGAGTAAAGCGGAGGGTATCTTACTTAAAATTAGCCTTAATTAGTCTTATTTTCGTAATCCTTTCATTAGCTTTAATTTATATGATATTCTTCGATTCCTGGAACAATTATGTGGACAGCTTTTCTACAGGCCAAATAAAAGAAATTCTTATGCTGACAACCAGGAATGGGTTTAGACTCATAAGTGGTGTGTTCTGTTCATTTGCTATTATTATATTTGTTTATAATTTAATTAAAATGCAAATTAACAAGGGGATCGTTAAACGACTTGGTACAGATAAATTGGAAATCGAAATTTTTGAAAAGAGTGATGACTCATATTTTGACAAGTACCTTAACGAGGTTTTATATCTTTTTGATCGTTCAAAAGCGGATGTGATTGTTTTTGAAGACATGGATAGATACAACGTAAATCGCATTTTTGAACGATTGAGAGAGGTTAATACCATAATAAATGTGAGACGGTGCGAGAAAGCAGAGAGTAAATTCATACGTAAGTTTATTCATTTTATAAATAATTTTACCCGTAAGTTATTAAGCGTTCTTGGAATGAAACCATTAAAATGGGCTCTTAATAAAGTGGTTCTGCTTATAAAAAAGCCTAATACGAAAACGCAACCACAAAGGCATAATAAATTAAAGAACCCATATAAACCACTAAGATTTTTTTACTTACTCAAAGATGATATTTTTGTTTCAAAAGACAGAACAAAATTCTTCGATTACATTATCCCAATAATACCTGTTGTGGATAGTTCCAACTCGTACGAGCAGTTCTTGAAACACTTGAAAGAGGGGAAACTGCTTGATAAGTTCGACCAGGGTTTTTTACAGAGTCTGTCGTTATACGTTGATGATATGCGAATCCTCAAAAATATTTACAATGAGTTCGTAGTGTATATTCACCGCCTGAATACTACAGATTTGGACTGGAATAAAATGATGGCGATGATTACCTATAAAAACCTGTTTCCTCGCGATTTCAGCGACCTACAACTTGCCAGAGGTTTTGTTTTCACATTGTTTGAACAAAAACCACGCTTAGTTGAGGAAGCTTTAATAGCAGTAAAAGATAGTAGACAGGATTTGATTGACAGAATTGAATTGGCAAAAAAAGAAACCTTGACTTCTCAACAAGAATTAGAAGATGCCTACACTGCAAAGAATAATCGGTTGGCCAGAAGACCTTATAATAACAACGTACTGACAGAAGAGTCACAGAAGAAGAAGGAACAGTATGATACAGAGCTTTCTAGAAGGAAACAAGCTGTTCATGATAATTCGGACGATAATTTGCCAAAATTCGAATTCAAACTGGCTGAAATTGAGCATGATATTGCTCTGATGCAAACAAAATCGCTGAAAGACCTTATAACCAGAGAAAATATAGACGGTATTTTTTCCGTCAGTCATACTAATGAAATCGGCAAGGTTAATGATTTCAAAGAGATTAAGGGAAGTGATTATTTTGATCTTCTCAAATTCTTGATTTTTAGAGGTTACGTTGATGAAACATATACCGATTATATGACCTATTTCTATGAAGATAGCTTAAGCGCAAATGACAAGACATTCTTACGGCGCGTAACTGACAGACGAGGCGCTGCGTATACTTATACACTCAAAGAACCAAAAAAGATCATTGAATCACCGGTCCTTAGAACTGTGGAGTTTGAACAAGAGGAGACTTTGAATTTCGACGTATTCGAATGCCTACTTCTTGACGATACCACATTGAAATACACCACATATCTAAAAACACTCATATCGCAAGTTAGGGAGACGAGAAACTTCGATTTTATCTCCAAATTCTACGATACAGGCAAGGCTCATAGGCAATTCGTCACCAGAATAAATGAACAATGGTCAGGTTTCTTTTCTCTTATATTGCGAGGCAAAACCATGCCATACGCTCAGATTAGACAGTATTCAATAGACACACTTTACATTTCTAATGAGAAGGTAATCACTGCAGTTAATATCGACAATTGTTTGTCTGAATATATCTCCAATAGGCCAGATTATTTAGCCATTGAACAACCTGACATAGATAGGCTGATATCCGGTTTTTTACTTATTGGCGTTTCGTTTACCACAATTGACTATGACATATCAGATAAAGGCCTATTTGATGAAGTGTATCGGCATAGTTTATATACCCTTACCTTTGAGAACATCTCATTGATGCTCAGAAAAGAATACGGTATTGAAAGTGATTCTGACATTGTCCATAAGAATTACACACTGATACAGAGCAATGCGAGCTCCCCATTGGCGAGTTACATTTCTGAAAATATATTGGCTTACACGGAAATCACTCTCATTAATTGTAACGGCAATATATCTGATGATGAAAGCGTTGCGATTAGCCTGTTAAATAACACTAGTGTGGAGAATGACGCAAAGAAACGCTACATCGAACTGCTCTCTACAGTTATTACTGAAATTACACAGGTTAAAGATCCAAACCTTTGGACGGTAATGGTAAATCGAAAAATAGTTGTATTTTCGGTAGGCAATTTTATCAACTACTTCTTGAAGCACAGGATTGATGCAACCCTAACCGAGTATATAAACAATGCATTGTCTGAAGTCGATTTTACGCACACCGCTGATGTTTTCGGAAAGAAAACGGCAGAGGCACTATTTGATGTAGTGGCTATAAATAACAGCATCTCCACTGATAAATACAGAAAAATACTGATTGATTTGGGTTATATCTTCGACAATTTTGAAGTTGATGAAATCGCTGATGATAAATTAAAAGTACTTATTAACGAAGGAATCTTGCAAATGGATATAGATAGTCTGGGATTTGTTCGTGAAAAGTATGGAAAACACCTTTATACGTTTATCCAACGAAATCTTGATGAGTATTTTGCATTACAAACAACCGAAATGTTCAGACTTGATGAAGCTATGCAAATCATTACATGGAATATTGATGATGACCAAAAAATAGGGTTGCTTGCTTTTACTAACGAGCAGATTTCTATTGTAGGGAAGCGGTATACTGATGTGGTTAATGCATATATCATAATCCATAATTTAAAAGCAGAGGACAAGCAACATTTCTATGCATACTATTTGCAATACGGAGAGAAAGCACAGACGTCGATAGCTACATTAGCGACAGAGGGAGTAGGGGAGATTATTTCCAACAATATGAAGGTAGACAATAACCTGCTATTAATTTTGCTTCAAGCAGACGCGGTATCTCACGACCAGAAGATCACGCTCTTCACAATGGCAATACCCGTACTAGATGAAGATACTTGTAAAACTCACTTCGATGAATTGGAATTATCAGATTTAAAGGGAATATTTGCAAAAGGAGGCGGGCGTAGGAATTATGAAAAGAGCGGAGGCGTTACTACGATACTGGAAGCACTTAAGTTGAACGGCTGGATTTACGAATACCGTGATGATGATAGGAATAATGATAGATATATAATCATAAAAAACAGGCCGCGAAGCAAAGACCCTGAGATATTGGACTAATAGTTATCATAAAACCTTCTGTTTTAATCGAATGTATAGGAGGAATAGTTATGAAATATGACAAAAAAATATTGGACCAATTGGCTCTTGAAATTTTGAAGCAGCATTCCTTTGACTTCACTTCTTTCCCAGCAGCCAAAGCAGCAAGTACTATCACCGGTGATTTCCCTATAAAGTATGTATATGATCGATTGTCGCTTTGTATATATTCACATAATATAGATTTTGAAAGCTATTCATATCTTGGAAGACAGCTGACAGAACAATATGAAGCTATACATAATCGCGAAGAACTTAAGCGACGAATAGAGTATGGCATATTGTTTCATTTTATGATGGATTATCCTGAATTTGAAAATATGTCTATATCCAAAGAAGAACGACCAGATTTTATTCTCACAAACACAAAAACAATAGGTATTGAAATAACCGAATTTACTACAGAGGAAGACAGTGTGCTTTATAAAATTTCGAAACAAAACTACGGTCATGGAAAGTCGGCAGCTGAAATCAAACAGAATGCCTTAAAAATGCATGGACCAAAAGCGAAAAAATATACTTTTAATGATCACAAAGGTACTACAATAATATCCAGTGGAACATTTAATGTTTTGGTTAAGAAGAGGATATATGCAAATGAAGTAATCAAAAAATATGATTCTTATAGAGAAACTATGAAATCCTTTGATGAGTTTATTATTCTATGTGATGCTCAACATACAATTTGTATTAGTAATAAAATGGACTCAGATGAAGTTGCAGAAATTGTTCGAGAAAATAGACCAGATGCACAGGATTTTACACTAGCTATTTTGCGCGAATCAAGTGGCAAGACTATAGTTGATAGATATTTATTTTGAATGCTATATGAGACCGTTTCAAAGTCTGTGTAAACACAAAAAAACTGATATAAAATCTTAATAGTTACTTATGGGAAGGAAGTATCCTATTTTCTATTGTAAATCTGAATCAAATAGTTTTACTCATGATATGTTGGTTAAGGAATAGTTATTAAAAAACGGACGTAAAGCATCCGAGTTCGTAAAAAGTAATACCTATATAGCACTATGGAATTGTCCTGCTTGCCATGGAGAATATCTGACACGTATTTGAGACCGTGAGATTGGAGATGATAGTTGTCCTTATTGCAATAACAAAAAAATCTTACCAGTATACAATTCGTTTAAAGTTAAACATATATGTTATTGGAGATATTGGTTGATTACAAGTATCTTCTAGCTCCTTAAGGGCATGCCATCCATGTAGCGTGCACTTTCAGGAGTTGGGAAATTTAAGGGTTATAATGAATTTTATTATATTTTTTCGAATTCTTCTAATGAAATATTGAATGTACTAATTATTTTTAATAAAGAATAGCCGTTTATTATTTAATATAAAAAATACCTGAATTGCTATCAAAGTTAGGACTTCGAATATTTTTGACCATTCAGGGGTTTAAAATTATAAGCTATCATATATTAATAGATTGTCATTAGCGAATGGAGAGCAGTGTTATTAATAAATTAAATTACGGATAAAATATACAAGTTTCTTGTACCTGGCTACCTTCATAAAGATAAGTAACTGTAACAGTTGCATAGCTACCACTAGCCCAAACAGTGGGGTCCGTTAAGCTTATTGTACGTGGATCAATTTCCTCATAATAGTTTGACAAAAAAGGATTTTTAATTTCGATTATGTATCCGCCATAACTCTGTTGTACAGTAAGAGTAGCACCAATTCCAACTGCTCCAGATGGTGTATTTACATAATCAACATAAGTTAATATCTCTTTTGTACTAGCTTGAATCGGAACAGCATTTAGTATAAAGATACTAATTGCAATAACAAGTGACATGAAATATTTAGTCTTTATATATTTCACGTTAATCCCTCCTTTAAGGAATTCTCTTATCTACATTAACAAAAATGTTAATAACATTTTTGAGATAAGAATTAGTTTGTAACTTTTCCTGCCCTGTGTACTCTACGGTAATATATTTATATTCTATCACTGCTCCCCATTCTACATTTTTATCGGTCACCCAGTCTTTAAGGAACAAATCATCTGATATGTTAATTAAATATGTTCCTTTAGTAAATTCAGTATTAGTTGGTAGGCCTTTAATTGTCAAAATATCATCGGAAAAACTAATAATCTCTGCATTAAACAAATAATGAGTTGTTTTTGATGGTATGTAATTTAAGGCAAATATCAGTAATACTGTCATTATACAACCTAACCCAAAACAAATTATTCTGTTATACCAAATAACTTTAGAGATATTTTTGCTATTAAATATGTTCATTAAATCACCACCTACATTAAACATACCATTATTTTACTTTTGCGTCAATGTTTTTTAGTAAAATAATACTTGTTCAGTGTTATAGTTCAGCCGATAGGCTGAACCGATCACCTAATACACAGACTAGAAGATAGCCGGTGTACCATTGAATCTCGGCTATCGATGATAAGATTATATCCATGTATGCCAAGGGAATGACCAAAGGCAGATCTCTGACACAATCGAGGATATCTATGGATTTGAGGTTAGTGAAGGCATGGTATCCGACATAACTGACCGTCTTCTTCCTGATATCGAGCAGTGGCAGAAACGTCCATTATCGAGCATTTATCCAATCGTTTTTATTGATGCGGTTCATTTCTCCGTACGGGATAACAGTATCATTAAGAAAATGGCAGCATACATAGTCCTTGGGATAAACGATGAAGGCGGAAAGGAAGTATTATCTATCCAGGTAGGAGCGAATGAAAGCAGTAAATATTGGCTCAGTGTTCTTAACGAGCTCAAGAACCGCGGTGTTCACGATATCCGGCTTCTTTGTGCGGATGGGCTTTCCGGTATAAAGGAATCCATTTCTGTGGCCCACCCAAATACGGAATATCAGCACTGTATCGTTCACCAGGTTAGAAATACTCTTAAGTACGTGGCAGATAAGGACAAGAAAGAGTTTGCAACAGAAAATCTATCATGCGGCCTGTGAGGAGACAGGAATGGTACGCTTAGAGGAGGTGTGTGATAAATGGGATGAGTGATATCCGAATGCCATGAAAAGCTGGCATAAAAACTGGGATGTCATCAGCCCAATCTTCAAGTTTTCATCTGAGGTCAGAAAGGTCATATATACTACGAATGCCATTGAGAGTCTTAACAGTACATACCGTAAGCTGAATCGTCAGAGAAGTGTATTTCCAATAGACACAGCACTGCTGAAAGCTCTCTATCTGGCAACTTTTGAGGCGACTAAAAAATGGACCATACCGCTCAGGAACTGGGGTAAAGTATACGGTGAGCTGTCCGTCATGTATGAAGGAGGTTACCGTTATAAGCTTATAATAAAATGGTACATCAAGAAGCTCGTAAAATTTTTTGGGGTTTTCTTGGCATACCATTTACTTTTAGTTATAGTGTTCGCAAGGATGAAATGTGTTGAAACAGTCCATAAATCCTTAATCTAATTATCAAAGAAAGCTATTTACAGAGTTTCTTCACACTCTCAAATAAAGTTCATATATTTTTTCGACCTTTATCAATCAACAAACACATATCTGGGAATATATTCATAATCAACCAAATCATATTTACGTGTTATTTTATTATAATCAAATAATAATAAAATCTGTCCTAGATCATAAAAAACCTCTTTACCTAATCCAATCTCATAATATATATTTCCAAAGTAATCCACCATAGTATCGGCTCTGTTACCCAACCACTCATAATCAGGAAATATACTCTGAAATTTTATATCTTTTTCAAGCATTTTATTTAATGTATCTGATTGTTCAGTAGTAAGTCGAACGTCGCCCGTTGTCTTAAAAACCTCGATTTCTTCCATATATATAAGATTTACAGCTCTCATCCAATAATAGGCTACGTTTGAGCCGCTATATGGTTCACCTTTTATAATAACATCCTTTGTATTATCTTTATTTATATCAACATAATAAATGACCACATCTTCGGGATGAAGAGGTATATTTTCTTGAAATGTAAAGGTTCTATCTCGGTAAGAAACGATATAATCAACCGGTCCTCGCATGTTTTTCTCATAATAGGAATCCAAACTAATCACTTCTACATTTATATCTTCATTACCGTATTGGTAATAATTTGTATCACCAATAGAAATCTCCCCTTTATATTCTAATGCTTCCGGTGGAAACGCGCCTATTAAATGAGTGAACTGCTTATAGGATTGATATTGATTTGTATCATATACCGATTTTTGATTCAGATGAAGCTCGGATTCACTATCTTGTGCAGCAGGCTGTTCCTGACGATTTTGTAACGAAGTTTCAGCACTAGAAGCTGGCTGTGTGTAATGATTTGTATTGGCACTCTTTATATTATATTTATTCCATATAAAAAATGTTAATACAACTATGATGACAGCAATTATTATAATGTTAACATTACAAAATTTTTTAGCCATAATTTACCCCTCTATCAATAATTAAATTATTAGGTATTTGCGAAGTGCCAGAACCCGCATAAATACAGGCTATTTTCTGTTACAAAACAATATAACTCCTGACCGATTTGTGGTAAAATTGAATTGACTAGAAACAAATCCACCACATATTAAGAAAGGAGTTATATATTATGATACTATACAAATAGCTTTCTTTGGCAGATATTTTTTCTGATTGTCAACAAAAATTTGAATATGATAAATATCAGTTTCTTACCTTATTGGAAAGTAACATTGATATCGATGAGTTTATTTCGATTTCTTTCAGAAATCATTACTATGCTTCTACTGGAAGACCTAGAAAATATCCACTTTCAGCCATGCTATGGGCACTCTTTCTAAAGCGTGTTTTCTCTATTCCTACTGATATCCTTTTAATTCTATTTCTTCGGTTTTCTAAAGAACTAAGAGATTTCTGCGGTTTTAAAAAGGTTCCTGATGCATCTAAGTTTACGCGTTTAAACAGGATTTTCTTTCGGACTTACAATCCTTATTCGATACCTTTCCATATTTAACTATTTATGATTCTTAATTAATGATTTTTTATTTCTCCCTCAACCTCACAACATTAGCAGCACTGCGGCGGCGGCTGTCCTCAATCGCTGCGTAGTGCTTTTTTGTAGTGTTTACGTCCTTATGGCCCAGAACATCCGCAACCAGATAGATATCTCCGGTCTCACGGTAGAGGCTGGTACCATAGGTACTGCGAAGCTTATGAGGAGTAATCTTCTTAAGCTTGGTGACGGTGGAAGCGTACTTCTTCACCAGGTTCTCGACCGAACGGACATTAAGGCGCTTTTGCTGCATGGAAAGGAAGAGGGCATTGGCATGGCCCTCACAGGGAACGATCTGCTTGCGCTCCTCAAGATAGGATAGAAGAGCTTCCTGTACCTCTTCACCAAAGTATACGACTACCTCATAACCGCCCTTTCTTCTGATCTTAATTCCGTTGTTATCAAAATCCACATCATTAATATCGAGTCCGACACACTCGGATACACGAATTCCGGTGCCGAGTAACAGGGTCATCAGTGCAAGGTCACGTACCTTGGTCTTCTCGTGATATTTTTGCTGTGTCTTGGTCATATTCCCGGCACTTTCTACCTCATCCAGCAGCTTGGCCACCTCATCTATCTCCAGACGGACGATCTCCTTCTCATGAAGCTTGGGCACACTGATTAAAGAAGCCGGATTGGTCGTTATCATTTCCTTCTGATAGTAGTATTTATAGAAGCTTCGAAGGGAGACAAGCTTACGCTTCTTTCCTTTCTCTGTGTTCAGTCTTTCAACATCGTCGGATTTATAATAGGTCAGAAAATCCAGGTACTCTTCAATATCGATCGCCTTGATCTGATCGAGAATATCTAGCTTTATCTCCGTAATTTCAATATTCTTTAACGAGGGATTGGTTTGCTTCAAAAACTCAAAGAACACTCCAAGGTCATAGGCATACGCAATCCGGGTTCTGGAGGAGGTGGTAGGTTCGATACCGCGGAAGAAATATCTGCAGAAATTCGGCAGCTTATTCAGTAAAGCCCTTAACCTCTCGGTATTATCGATATTTACCTGATCATGATAGTTTCGTTCTGCCATGACAACCTCCATTCATGTTTTGAAGTGTAATAGCTTCATATAGCATATCCTTCTATGAATGCATTACACTCCGAAAGAATTTCTACAACTGTATCCAGAACTTTCTTCTTGTTCTAATCTTTGACATTATAACACATATTCCTTTGAATGAAAATATCAGCCTGCAGATTTCGGTAATATTACCTATGTAGTCTTATTGGAAAGCGATTCTAATACGGTAGAACAAATTAACTCCATTTTGTAATAATCGACGACCTGTGACGCAAAGCTTGTCAACAGCTGTAGAATAAATTGTTTCTGCAATGAAAAATGTTGCTACAATTGTAGAATATTGCATTATGGAGATTCTTTTATACATTATGACAACCATTTTTCAGGCTTGCCGGTATTTTTGGTAAAATATTTAATCTTTTTGTACTATTTTTTGTAAGTGACACATTTTTAACACTTTTTAACACTATTGTAATATTAGTGAAACGGACTCGTTACACTGGTAACTTGATGGAATAAGGACAGGAGGTTAAGACGCAGCAAATGACAAAGATTTTTAAGAAACTGAGGAACACCACAAATGAGAAGATAATCCGATGCTGTCACCAATTCCTGAGGCTGGGCTTTATGATAGCAGTAGTATTTCTGGTTACCGGAATACTTCATGAAACAGCACAGGCGGCGACGGGATTAAGAATATATAATTATGCCAATAAGAAGGAAACCACTTACACGGACAAACAGATTAAGGTTACCCTGAATGGTTCACCCATTGGCATAAGCCAGCTGCCGGGTATTCTGGTTGACGGTGTTGCACTTGTTCCATATGATGAGATTTTTGAAAAATCCGGTATCAATGCAGATTGCGTTTATGATTCGAAGAAAGGGACCATAACCATTTCTAAGAATGGCAAGACAGTCACAATGACCATCGGGAGCAAGAAAGCAACGGTAAACGGAAAGTCAGCAACCTTATCCGTTGCACCCATGAGAATTAAATATGTAAGTGAGAATGTGAATAAGGTATTGGTTCCGTCTCGTTTTGTTTCTGAAAATCTTGGTCTTGGTTATACCTGGTACAGTGATAAAAGCACAGTAGCAATTGTGAAAAATTCTCTGACCTTATCCTACGATAGTGGTAAGAAATTTGAATACACCGGTGCACAGGGGAAAGTAACCTTGGATGGTAAAAAGATTGACCTTGGCAATATGCCCGGTATTATCACCAATAACACGGCTATGCTTCGTGCTAAGGGTGTATTTGCAGATTCTCCCATCGGTGCAAGCTACAGCTACAGCAGTACTGACAAGAAGATCACCCTGAAGAAGGGGGACAAGGTTCTGGAGATGAAGATCGGCAGTACCACGGCTTATCTGAATGGAAAAACCGTGAAAATGGAAACCGCCCCTATGATCGTGATGAACTATCAGGCTAACACTTCCTATGTTATGGTTCCGGGCAGTTTTACCGCAACCAGTCTGGGTTATGATTATCATTGGAACAATTCGTCGGTAACCTCAGAGATCACCACCCATAAAACCTCCTCCCCCGGGAATTCCGATCCGGAGCTTGGCGGCGAGGATGGCGTAGTAATTGATCCCGGTACAATTTTGGGACAGTGGTCGGGCAATCAGCAGCTTTACGGCGCCAGCAGTAATGTTCATACCTTGAATGAGGATGCCCCTGCAGCTGCAAATCCGTCGCCTCTTTCTTCTGTAACCAGGGATTACAGTAATACAAAGCTCAACAGTGAGACCTTTATGTTCAATGCATCAGGCACCTTTGGCAAGATCGTGGCGAATCAGGCTGATAAAACCATCTCGGTTCAAGTCGGCGGAGTGAGCAGTAACGATCAAATCTATCAGATGTTTGGAACTTCGAGTAATGTTATAAATACCATCGGAGTTTATAATAACGATATAGACAAGAGCTCTATCTTTATACTGGATCTGCTTACGTCGGATTATACCTATGATGTAGCTTTATCAACAGACAAATGTACCCTTTACGTAACAGTGTATTATAACACCCTTACTTCGGCTGTAGTCGGAACAAATAAGGATGGAGATTATGTTACCCTGACCGGTGCGGTACCCTTAAAGGTATCCATGAATAATTCTGCCGGTGTGGTTGTCGTTGATCTTCCTTATACAGCCAATGCGCTGAGTGATATCACTGCCAACCTGTCGGGGGCTAAGTATTTGACAATGTTCAGTGTCACCGGTATGGCGGATCGTACACAGCTTGTGCTGAATGTTAAGGATGGCTATGAATATTATATTGCGGAAAACGGCAATGAATATTCCTTGCTGTTTGAACTTCCGGGAACCGGCGCGCCGCAGCAGCCTACCCAGCCGGATACACCAACCGTAAATGATCCCAGTGAGTATGAGATCAGAATTCCTAAGCCTGCCGGTATTACACGTGCCGTGCTTACGGATGAAGATGATTATTTTAACAGCCGCTTTATGATTAAGCTGCCGGGAGATTATACTTCTCAGATAAATAATATCATCAATACCGCCGATACAGTGAAGGATATTGCAGTTACTCTGAACTCTGCAAATGAGACGGTGATTACCTTTAAAACTACGAAGCTTCAAGGTTATGAATATGCGGTGGACGACTCCTATATCTATGTTAATGTGGGCAACCCGCGTGATATCTATAAGAATATCGTTGTTTTAGATCCGGGTCATGGCGGCGGAGCAGCCGGTGCGCATTATTTTAACACGGATGAAAAGGATATTAACTTTAAGATTCTGTATACCCTTGGCAAGAAGTATTTCAATTCCGATACTTCCAAGCTTAAGGTATATTACACAAGAATTAAGGATGTGGATATGTCCTTAAGCGACCGCGCCGGTTTTGCAAAGAAATACGGAGCAGACCTTTTTGTCAGCCTGCACATGAATGCAAATCTGTCTTCCAGTCCGTATGGGACCGAGGTTTATTATTCCACGAATAATAATTCTCCCAACAGTGCTGGACTGACCAGTAAGAAGCTGGCGGATATTTTTGCGGACAGTATCAGTGCCTCCCTGGGAACCAAAAACAGGGGTTCAAGAGCGGAACGCTATACGGTAGTACATAAGAATACGGTTCCTGCGGTACTCATCGAGCTTGGGTTCCTGTCCAATAAGAGTGACTTTGAGAAGCTGTCCGATCCGGTCTTCCAGGACGATGCGGCAAGGACAATTTATGAAACCTTGTTGGATGTATTTCAGGATTATCCCACCGGAAGATAACAATGTAGATTAATTGAAAAGCATAGTTCTCACTGAAGGATAAGTATGTAAGCTGATATATGGAAAATACAAAGTCCACGGAGGATTCTCAAAATGAGGCTTTCGTGGGCTTTATCATTATTTGCCATTAAAATCGTTGTATTGGGGTACAATAATTGATACAATAAGTATTGTGCGAAAACTGTAGGATTTGAATAAATTCAGAGGAGAGAACAGCGGTATGAAGGATTATCTGAAGCAGATCAACGAAGTCATTGATAAGGGTGAATTTAAGGATAACTGGGATTCATTATCCAACTACAGGGTTCCGGATTGGTACCGGAAGCTTAAGTTTGGTATTTTTATACATTGGGGTATCTTTTCCGTACCGGCTTTCAACAATGAATGGTATTCCAGAAATATGTATATTCAGGGGACGCCGGAATTCGAGCATCATGTGAAGACTTATGGGGAGCATAAGAATTTTGGTTATAAGGATTTTATTCCGATGTTCACTATGGAGAAGTTCCAGCCGGAGGAATGGGCGAAGTTATTTAAACAGGCCGGCGCCAGATATGTTATTCCGGTTGCGGAGCATCATGACGGCTTTCAGATGTATCAGAGCGAGCTGTCCCATTGGAATGCCTGTGAGATGGGTCCGAAGAGAAATGTTCTGGGTGATCTTGGTGAAGCGGTAAGACAGGAAGGGCTGACCTTTGGCAACTCTACCCACAGAGTGGAGCATTGGTTCTTCATGAGTCACGGGAAGGAATTTGACAGTGACATTAAGGAGCCCTTAAAGCGGGGTGATTTCTACTGGCCCTCCATGAAAGAGTATGGACATCATGATTTATTCAGTCCGGCTCCCACACAGGAGTATTTAGAGGATTGGCTGTGCCGCTGCTGTGAGCTGATTGACCTGCAAAAGCCCAGGATCGTATATTTTGACTGGTGGATACAGCACAGCGCCGTAAAGCCTTATCTTAAGAAATTTGCTGCCTATTACTATAATCGTGCCAGAGAATGGGGCGAGGAGGTAGTTATTAATTATAAGCATGATTCCTTCCAGTTTGGCTGTGCCGTGGTGGATATCGAGCGCGGACAATTTGCGGAGGCAAAGCCTTATTACTGGCAGACAGATACTGCGGTTGCACGTAATTCCTGGTGCTATACCGCAACCAATGATTATAAGCCGGCAGAGGAAATCATCTGTGACCTGGTGGATATCGTAAGTAAGAACGGAACATTGCTCCTGAATGTCGGACCAAAGAGTGACGGTACCATTCCGGAGGAGGATAAGTCTATTCTCCTGAAGATCGGTGCATGGCTCAGTGTTAACGGAGAAGCAATTTATGACACTCATGTATGGAGGCTGTCAGGAGAAGGACCCACCAAGGTGGTTGAGGGACAGTTCGCGGATGGTACCGCGAAGCATTATACCAGCGAGGATATCCGGTTTACCGTCAGAGGAACCTATTTATATGCTGCCGTACTTGCGTTCCCGGAGGATGGTGCGGTCAGAATTAAATCCCTTGCCGACAGGGATGCATCAAAGCTTCCCCATTTTCATGGTATTATAAAGGAGGTCACTGCTCTTGGGTTTGAAGATAGTATCGTAAGCTGGAAAAGGGATGAAGAGGCCTTAAGAATCAATACAAGGGGCATAAATTCGTCGTATCCTGTCGTATTCAGAATCTTGGTTGATTAATACAGATACCTTGATTTTACTGAGAATTTTTGCTAAAATAGGATATTATAACCACCGAAGGAATATTGAAGGGATACTATGAACCGGAATAGAAGAAAAATAGTCAATTTCATATGTATGTGCAGTATGGGGCTTGGTCTTGTCATTCTCATGGTTACCCCCGGTATCTCGGGCATGAAGCTGGACAAGGTACAGGAGACGGATTCACCGGTAACCCAGGTATTGAGTTTAAAGGGTGAAATGAACGGATCCGATGATTACAGTTATGATAATGCGCTCCTTGGTACTGCCTCTACTCCAACACCGATTCCTACACCGACGCCTTTCCCGATATACAAGCTGGAAGAAAAGGGCTATCCTTCCGGAATTGATCAGCTGTTTCAGACCTATTATCAGGCGAAGATTAATTGTGATATGGATACATTAAAGAGCATCTCCTCCGAGCCTTCGGCAGTCATAGAGGAAGACAGCTTAAAGCAGCTGATTGAAGGCATTGACGATTATATCAATATTACCTGCTATGTAAAAAAATCCTATGTGGAAGGTGAATATATTGTGTGGGCATACCACGATATCAAGTTCATCGGCTTAAAGACCTGTGCACCCGGCCTGTCAAAATTTTATGTGGTAAAGGACAGTAAAGGGGATTATAAGATCTTTGACGGTGTGATGCCGGAGGAATTGAAGGAATATTTTGATCAAAGAAGTCATGATGAGGATGTTCTGGAGCTGATGGGCTACACAGACAGCCTGGCAGTGAAGGCTCAGGAGACAGATAAGGAGCTGAGTGCATATTGGGGTGTGCTTGATAGTAACGGAATAGTAAAAACAGTAGAATAAAAATACGATTATAACAAATAGATTAAGCACTAAGCGGGGAACTGGGAGGATATACTATGTGGATCTTGTTTGCATTTGGATCTGCTTTATTTGCCGGTATGACAGCGATTTTGTCAAAATGCGGAATTAAGAATACAGATTCCAATGTGGCAACAGCAATCCGGACAGTTGTTGTTCTTTTGTTCTCCTGGCTTATGGTTTTTATCAAGGGTTCTCAGAATATGATTGCGGATATCAGTGCCAGGACACTGATATTCTTAATTTTATCCGGCTTTGCAACCGGTGCCTCCTGGTTATGCTATTTTAAAGCGTTACAGCTTGGTAATGTGAATAAGGTCACTCCAATTGATAAATCCAGTACAATCCTAACCATGATACTTGCAATTCTGTTTCTCGGGGAAAGCATCACCTTTCTGAAGGTAATCGCAATCATCGGAATTGGCATCGGGACTTATCTGATGCTTCAGAAAAAGAAGGCAAGTGAGGAACCCGGGGTTCAAAAAAACCGCTGGATTGCTTATGCAATACTGTCGGCAGTCTTCGCCAGCCTGACCTCAATCCTTGGCAAGGTTGGAATTGAAGGAGTGGAGTCTAACCTGGGCACAGCAATCCGAACCATCGTCGTGTTAATCATGGCTTGGTTTATCGTAGCGATCACCGGTAAGCTCCATCTGGTTAAGGGAATTGATAAGACCAGCTGGATTTATCTGCTTCTGTCGGGTATTGCCACCGGCGGTTCCTGGCTATGCTATTACAGAGCTCTCCAGGATGGGCTGGCAAGTGTCGTAGTACCGATTGATAAGCTGAGTATTCTGGTTACAATTGTGTTCTCCTATGTATTTTTAAAAGAAGTGCTGACCAGGAAAGCCGTCGTCGGCCTTGTGCTGATTGTAGCAGGAACGTTGTCCTTACTGCTTTAGAATTTTTGTATACCATTCATAAGAGCTGATATGATGACGGCCAACTCTTTTATCGTGTATGAAATAGAAGCAGCCAAGAATGAGCGGAAGTACAGCAAAGAAAATTATATAATACAACATAATATCATCTCCTTATTGAAACTATCATTGTTTCTATCTAGAATTTAACATTTTCCATAATCTCTCTCTATCATAGTTCGTTAAAATTCAGGTTAAATCCATGTAAAACATCCATAATTTATAGCTGTTAAGGGGAGCTTTTTTGCTGCTTATGCAACAGGAGGCCAAAAAAGTATTTTTGTCATTGGCAAAAGTATAAGATTGCGTATGCTGACAAGAATAGAAGAATAGGAACGGAGTATGAGAACAGAGCTGAAAACAGCTGAATAAGGAGACAGGAGTATGAGGGAAAGAAGAGTTAAAGAACCGATCGTAAGTATCATTCACAGCAGCAATGAGCAATCATCAATTCATCAGGCACTGGAGCTGCTTCCGGTAAAGGATATTGTTAAAGAAGGGATGCATGCGGTAATTACACCAAACTGGGTGAATGCCAGGAACCCAAGCACAGGTATGGTTGTCGGACCGGAGAGTCTGAGGGAATTGATACAGCACATTAAGAGGTTTCATCCGTCTAAGATAACTGTTGCTACCGGATCCGGCGGTGAGGATACCGGGAGCATCTTTCAGAAGGTAGGTTATGACAGAATCCTTCAGGAGGAAGCGGTGGAGTTTGAGGATCTGAATTACGGCCCTTATACGGAGCTTGCACTGGAGCATGGAGTGATTAAAGAAACAAAGATCAACCATCTGTTGGAGGAGATGGATGTGCTGATCAGCTTCGCCCAGCTGAAGCAGCATGAAGAGGCAACCATTACGGCAACTCTGAAGAATATTGCCCTGGGATGGCCTCCGGCAGAGCTTCATGGATTTCCTAAGAAGAATACGGGAATTCACGAGGACTTACACGGGTTCATTACTGCAATGCTTAAGAAGATACCTATTGATCTGGCAGTTCTTAGTGTTGATAAAGCAATGATCGGAACCGGTCCCTCAGACGGAGTTGCAGTAGATACGAAAGGTCTTGTGATTGCTTCTACGGATGCTGTAGCTTGTGACACAATCGGCGCCAGATTGATGGGATACCTGCCTCAAGGGGTGCAGTATCTGTATGCGCTTTCGAAAGCACAAGTGGGAGAGGCTGACGTAAAGAAGATGGATATCCGCGGCATTACCCTTAAGGAGGCTGAGCAGAGCTTTTCCCTGGCGGCATATGGTCAGGAAGTGGTTCTGGATAAAGAATAGCGGTCAGTACTACATTATACTTGCGAACAATTGTTCTAAAGGAGTATAATTATTCAAAGAAGTAAAGTAAGGAGATATCCCTATGCCATCCAATGTACTTGAACTATTTGAGCCAATCACTGCCCGGTGGTTTGAGCAGACCTTAGGGAAGCCGACTCCTGTTCAGCAGGAAGCCTGGCCCGCCATTGCTGCCGGGGAACATACCCTGGTATCTGCTCCCACAGGTACCGGTAAGACCTTGTCCGCTTTTCTGGTATTTATCGACCGGCTGAAGGCACAGGCCAGAGCAGGGACCCTGCAGCAGGAATTATACCTGATCTATGTCTCTCCGTTAAAATCCCTTGCCGGAGATATCCGTGAGAATCTGCGCCGTCCTCTGGATGGTATTCAAGAGGAAACACAGCTGTCTGTCGCGATCAGAACCGGTGATACGACACAGACGGAACGCAGGCGGATGATTAAGACTCCGCCGCATATACTTATTACGACTCCGGAATCCTTATATCTCATGCTGACCAGCAAGACAGGCCGGTCTGTGCTTTGTACGGCCGGAACGATTATCATTGATGAGCTGCACGCACTGATTGATACCAAGCGCGGCGCCCATCTGATGCTTTCCATTGCCAGATTGGACAAGCTATGTCCGCAGCCTCTGCAGCGTATCGGATTATCAGCTACCATTGAGCCTTTACATACAGCAGCAAGGTATCTGGCACCGGATCCCGTTACGATTGTTGCTCCCAGGATGCATAAGGATGTAAAGCTGATAATAACCAGTCCGCTGACTGAGGATGGAAGGAGATTATATTCCTCCGTGTGGGAGAAGCTGGCCGCCATGGTTTATGAGCATTGTAAGGATACCCGCAGTGTGATAGCCTTTGTGGAAGGCCGTGCCTATGCGGAAAAGCTGGCGTATTTTGTTAATCAGATTGCGGGAGAGGGCTTTGCACGGACGCATCACGGAAGCTTATCCAAGGAGCAGCGCTTTGAAGTTGAACATGCGCTTCGTGAGGGGAGCCTCAGGCTTTTGTGTGCCACCTCCTCTATGGAGCTGGGAATTGATGTGGGTGATATTGACCAGGTATTTCAGATCGGATGCCCGAGAACAATCTCAGGAACCATGCAGCGTCTGGGCCGTGCAGGTCATAACCCGAATCGCACCAGTATTATGTATATCTTTCCCCGAACTGATGCGGAAGGCTTATACAGCGGCTTAACCGCTGAGGTTGCCCGTAACGGCGGAGTGGAATACTCGGATCCTCCGAGGATGTGTCTGGATGTTCTGGCCCAGCACCTGGTTTCCATGGCTGCCGGGGATGGTTATCAGGTGGAGGATGTGATAACGATTCTTTCCAGGGCATATCCGTTTTACGAGGTGACCATGGAGGAGGTCAGAGGAGTTCTTCGTATGCTGGCGGGAGACTATGAACATGAGCGCAATCTGCCGGTTCGTCCGAGGGTTCTCTATGACCGGATCCATGACCGTGTGGAGGGGGACCCTTACAGTCGTATGCTGGCGGTTTCGGCAGGAGGAACGATTCCGGACAGAGGGCTTTATAAGGTAAGAACGGAGGAAGGAGTGAAGCTTGGGGAGCTGGATGAGGAATTTGTCTATGAATCCAGGATCGGAGACCGCTTTCTGCTGGGAACCTTTGCCTGGCAGATCAGTAAGATTCAAAAGGATACGGTAATTGTCACGCAGACGAATACCTACAGGGCCAGACTGCCCTTCTGGAAGGGTGACATCAGGGGACGCAGGCTTCAGACGGGGCAGGCCTTCGGCGCAATCTTTCGCCGGCTGACCATGGCACATGAGGATGGTACGATTTATCAGGAGCTTTGTAAGCTGGGTCTTGATGATACGGCTGCAACAGGTGCACAGGATTATATTGCCCGGCAGATAGCGGTCACGGGGATGCTGCCGGATGACAGGACGATGATTGCAGAGCATTTTCGTGATGAGACCGGGAATCCCCAGATCATGATTCACTCCATCTTTGGAAAACAAATCAATGCACCTCTGGCGCTTTTGCTCCAGGAAGAAGCAAAAAAGCTGACCGGTACCAATATAAATTTCGTTGAAGATGATGACGGAATCCTGTTGTATCCTTACGAGGAATGTGTAATGCCGGAGGGTCTGCTGCATAGGATATCACCGGATACGGCAAGAGCCTATCTGGAGGCAATGCTGCCGGCCACACCTCTGTTTAATATGACCTTCCGGTACAATACCGCACATGCGCTGATGATGGGAGTGCGAAAGACGGGGCGCCAGCCCTTGTGGGTTCAGAGAATGCGAAGTGCCCAGATGCTTGATAACCTGGTTAGGTATGAAAATCATCCGTTAATACAGGAGACCAGAAGGGAATGTCTTGAAGATTACTGGGATCTGTCCGGCCTGGAATATGTACTCAACGGAATACGTTCGGGAAGTATACGAATCTATGAGCTCTTCCCGGAAGTACCTTCTCCCATGTCCTTTTTACTCCGTCAGCAGACAGAGGCTTCTATGATGTATGATTACAGTCCGACCCCCCAGGGCATACATCAGGCAACCATGGATGCTTTGGAGTCGGCACAGATGCTGGCCCCGTCCCCGGAGCAGCTGGAGCTTGCCGCACAGCGCAGACGTCTTCCGGAGGATGAGAAACAACTCCATTCCTTGCTTATGATGGAAGGAGATATTATTGCAGGAGAGCTTCCGGTGCCGATTGCCTGGCTGGAGACACTTGCGCAGCAGGAACATGTGCTTTATGTTGAACCGGGATTGTGGATTGCGGCAGAACACTGGAATACGTACAGAGAAGCCTTTGAGAACGGAGACCGGGAGGCCAGGAAACAGATTGTTCTGCGTACGCTGCGCTACCGCGGGGCAAAATCTATTTCACAGCTTTCAGAGCGTTATTACTGGACGGAACAGGAATCACTTGAACTTTTAAGGTCATTGGAGGATCAGGAAGAAGCGGTCCAAACCGACGGTATGTATTATCATAAAGACCTCTATGACCGCGCGCGGAGGGAGACGGTTTTAAGCCGCCGCAGGCAGATTCAGACGCAGCCGGGAGAAAGCTATGCTGCCGTTTTGGCCGGACGGCTGCGAGGAATAGGGCCGGCCGGTGTTCAGCTGGAAGAGGCGTTGGCCCGGCTATCTGATTTATGCTTTCAGCCGGAATATTGGGAGAATATTTTGCTTCCGGCCAGAGTAAACAGTTACAGAGCAGAGCTTTTGGACACCCTCCTTGCCCAGGGAAATCTGTTCTGGAGGATGGAAGGCAAAGACAGTCTTGGCTTTCACCAATATGAGGATATCGATTGGGATGCGGATCTGCTGTCTGTTTTAGCGGAATTTGAACCACAGGAGAGAACCATCTATGAGGCTCTGTTAAAGCGGGGTGCGAGCTTTATGCAGCGGTTAAGCGGCCTGTTGGAAGGGGTATCCCCTTATGACAGCTTATTTTCCCTAATGGAAAGGGGATTGGTAACCGCAGACAGCTTTATGCCGGTACGCCAGTGGATGAACCGGGAAAAGCTTAAGAAGGTTACAGTAAAGCAGAGGGTGAGTGCACGAGCAAAGGCCATGACCACCGGCCGCTGGGAGGTAACCCATTCTTTGAAGGAGCTGACCATGGAGGAGCAGCTGGAACGTGCCTTTGACAGGATGATTATTCTATGCAGGGAGACAGCCGGAGGACTTTCCTGGGGTAAGGCTCTTGAGACGCTGCGCGTATGGGAATATACCGGAAGGGTTCGCCGAGGATACTTTATTGAGGGATTATCCGGTGTACAGTTTATTCGTGATAAGGAATTTGCCGGTATTATGACGGAGCTTGAACATCCCAGGGAGGAGATAGTATGGATGAATGCGGCAGACCCGTACCAGCTCTGGGGCAAATGTCTTTCTCATCGTCAGGAAAGGGCTTTTATGAATATACCCGGTACGGTTGTGGCTTTACACAAGGGAGAAGTAATTGCAGTATTGGAGCGGCAGGGAAAAGTTCTTAAAAACTTCGAGCCTTCTCTGCTGACCAAAGCACTGCAGGCCTTTGCAGGAGATTTTACGGGAAGGCGGATCTATTCCACGGTGAACCGCCTGATTGTTAAGGAGTATCCACCGGAGGCAGCAGCCTCCTTAAGCGAAGCCGGATTTAAAAGAGAGCTGCAGGATTATGTACTTTATCGCGGCAGCATGTAGTCTGCGAAAGGTGAATAATGGTTTAAATATATATTAACATTTGATTAAGCTGGTTGTATATTTCTTTCAGAATGCTATAATAGCAAATATTACCATATGGAATAGTTACCATTTTGGTAGAAACATTATATGAATCAGGAGGAAAGCATTATGATCAGGAAAATTATCAGATCAGGTATCGCTGTTATGGTTGCGTTTTCCATACTATTGATACCAAACACCGCGCTCAACGGCCATGCAGCCGCAGCTTCAATTTACGATGATGTGGCAAAACAGGCACAGGCTATGGCGGATGCTCTCGTGTCTGCCTACGGAGAGACCAGCGTACAATATGCATTAATTGACGATGGTGATATTGTCATCTCCGGGCAGTCCGGTGTGTACAGTAAGAGCAGTACAACGCAGCTGACCGGAGAGCATATGTATGGGATTGGTTCGGTTAGTAAAATGTTTACGACGGCGGCAGTGATGCAGCTGGTGGAGCAAGGTAAGGTGAAGATGGATACACCCGTTGTAAAATACATACCGCAATTTAAAATGGCGGATAAACGCTATAAGGATATTACCGTGCGTATGCTGCTTAATCATTCCTCCGGACTGATGGGAAGCACCTTAAGCAATGCCATGTTATTTGATGATAACGATACGGTTAGCATGGATACCCTGCTTAAGGAATTAAGCACACAGAGATTAAAAGCCGCGCCCGGAGCGTTTAGTGTATATTGCAACGATGGTTTCAGTCTGGCGCAGCTTTTGGTGGAGAAGGTAAGTGGAGTTGGTTTCCAGGAATATGTTAAAAAACATATCTCAGATCCTCTTGCACTCGGCAATACTCAAACGCCCTTAGATGATTTTAACCGTGATCAGCTGGTGAAAACGTATTTGGCCGGATCAGTTGCTGCACTTCCGGTAGAGAATGTGAATGCAATCGGTGCAGGAGGAATCTACTCAACCGCAGAGGACCTGTGCAGATTTGCGGAAATGTTCCTATACGAGACAGAGGATAAGGTTTTATCGGATGCCTCCTCCGAAGCAATGGCCAAAAGTGAATATCTTTCCGGCATGTGGGGTCCGGACGAGGATTCCAGCTTAAGCTACGGTTTGGGATGGGACAGTGTCAACACGTATCCTTTTAATCAATACGGAATCAAAGCCCTTGTAAAACTTGGAGATTCTACGCTGTACCATGCGGCTTTAATCGCTCTGCCGGAGGAGAATATGGCGATGGCGGTATTATCAAGCGGTGGCGCAAGTACTTATAACCAGGTACTTGCACAGGAGGTTCTGTTAAAAGCATTACACGCAAAGGGCTCCGTAACTGAGCTGATACCGGATAAAACCTTTACTGCACCGGTTCCGGCGGTTATGCCTGCCAGTGAGAAGGAAAATGCAGGCTACTATGCATTTATGGGCGGTCTGTTCAGCATACAGATTGGTGATGACGGAATTTTAACGTGGCTGAATGGAGCTCAGCCTCAGAAATTTGTCTATACCGGTGATGGCAAATTCTACTACGGTGATGGCAGCACCTATGTATCCTTCCAGAAGGAAAGCAATGGTAACACTTATCTGTATCTTCAGGGCTATTCCACCCTTCCCTATCTCGGTCAGGCGGCATCTGCTTCCTATCAGGGTCAGAAAATACAGGAGAATCCCCTTTCGGATAAAATAAAGGCGGCCTGGGAGGAACGAAACGGCAAGCTGTATTTTCTTCTGAACGAGAAATATTCCTCTGCGGCATATCCTTTGAGTATTCCATTTACCATGTCGTTGTTTACCGAGGGAATTGAGGGATATATACAGAATTCAAAAATTACCGGGGCAAATACGGCGCAAATGCAGCTTGAAATTCCCGGTATGTTCGGAAGAGATTTAAGCGATGTGGAATTCTATACTAAGGGGAAAGCTGAGTATTTGAAAGCAAGTGCGGCACTCTATATCCGTGAGGATGCGGTAACTGAACTTCCGGCAGATACCGTAAACCATGTGGAAATCGGCAAGGATGGATATGCGGTGTGGTATAAGATAGGTTCGGAAGCTGTAAATAAGACGATTAAGGTTACACTTCCTAAGAATGCCTCCTTTTCAATCTACACAACCAATGGGATCTGCACCTATTCCTCTGTAACTGATCATATAACGGTGGCTGATTTGCCGGCGAATGGAGTAATTGTATTTGCAGGTGATGCTGGAGCAAACTTCACAGTAAGATATGTACAATAAGATAGATCCAACTGCTTATTATAGGACAGATGTACCTTAAAAATATCGATATTTTTTACAAAAAACTCGGCTCTCAAAAAATGAAAGCCGAGTTTTTCACATTCTATGGATGCTGACGTATTACTTAACTACATTTACAATGGCCATCATCTCTCTGCCCTCTACATAGCCTGTAATATAAGCACTGCCCACACCTACTGCGGTAACAGTACCGTCTGCGGTTACCGTAACAACCGAGTGCTGATTGGAGGTCCAGGTAATAGGACTGGAGGTTCCATAAATCTTAAGCTTGTTGGTCTTGCCAAGCTTTAAATCAAACTCCTTGGTGCTGAGCTTTAATACTATAACCTTGGTGCTTAGGGAAGTACCGTTTATCTTGGCAGTAATCGTAGCGGTGCCATAACCCTTTGCAGTAACCTTTCCGTTACTTGCTACTGTGGCGATCGCGTTATTGCTTGAGGACCAGGATGCGCCGCCTGAAATTCCTTCAACCTTTAAGGTCTTTACGTAACCTGACCAACCGTTAAGCTCAAGTACAACATTTGTAACATTCATACTGGCTACCGTAACCTTTGTATCGCAGGTCTTGCCATCAACATAAGAATAGATGGTTGCGGTACCTGGTTTAATGGCGGTTACCACTCCCTTATCAGATACGGTTGCAACATCTTCATTTGTGGATGTCCACTCCGGCACGCTCTTGGTACCTGATACAGTCAGCGTAGTAGTCTTACCGGGGTTCAGTGTTACAGTGGTCCTGACATAAATGACAGAAAGCTTACAGGTCAGCTTCTTGCCATTGGCGGTTGCTGTTATGGTTGAGGTTCCGGGAGTCTTTGCCGTTACCTTACCGCCGCTGGTTACCGAAGCCACCGAGGTGTTACTGGAACGCCAGGATATGCTTCCGGAAGCTCCTTTCACTCTGAGGGTTTTGTAATGATCAACTTCGAGGGTCAGCGTTTTATCACTAATTGAAACTGCTGACGCAGCCCAAACGATATCTTTTGTAAGAATAAGTACTGTGGAAGCTGTAATGCCAAGTACCAGTAAGAGCGATAAGAATAATCGCACTTTTTTCATTTGACGCATCTTATTCATGGATGCTACCTCCTTATGTAAAGTGTTTAAATATTACAAAATTATTATAGAGTATATTTTTGGAGGGGTCATTATTAAAAATTTGGAAGAAGATTTCCTATATATAACTAAAATTGAACATTTAGTTAATTAAATAAGAAATATAACTTGATTTATCGTAAAAATATATGTCACTATTGACATATGAACTTGAATATTGTATTCTGATAGGAGTATATGTCAAATGTGACATATACTCTATTTGAATTCGATGGGAGATAGTTCAATGAATCGATTAGCTTATGGTCTGTTAAGTCTGTTATCTACCAATCCCATGACAGGTTATGATTTGACAATGAAGATTAATAGGTTTTGGCAAAGCGCTCACAGTGCCATCTATCCCTTGCTGTCTGAATTGGAAGAGAAAGGCTGCGTGGAGCAGGAGCTGGTGAAGCAATCCGATAAACCGGATAAGAAGATTTACAGCCTGACGCAGAAGGGGAAGGACCAGCTGAGGGAATGGTTTGTTTCTGAAGCAGGGCAGCCGGTTATTCGGGATGAGATGTCCCTGAAGCTGTGCTGTATGCAGGTGATGGAAGAGGCGCTGGTGAAGGATTTTCTTCAGGAGCTTGAGAAGCGATATCGGCAAAGAATCGAAGTTTGTGAGAGGGGCTTACAGAGTATCCGGGAGAAGGCTGAGATGGATAAGGAGGCAGTATATTCACAAGCCTTCGGGTCTTATTTACTTACCCAAAGGATACTTAGTGAAGCAAAACTGGACCTGGAGTGGTGTGCCTGGGTCAGAGAAGCCTATAAGAACAGGGAATTTTCTCATTTTAACTTATGAACCGGACAGCAAACACTTGATATGACATGCAAAAGAATAAATAGATAATAAGTATTGGAGAGAAATGATGAACAATAAGAACGTAAACACAGACATTCATGGCAAAGCTTACAGTAAAGGGCTGCTTATCATCGCACTGATGTTAGGCTCCTTTGTATCACTTCTGAATCAAACCTTGCTGGCAACCGCATTACCTCAGATCATGAACTATTTTCAGATTACCGCAAGCACCGGGCAGTGGCTGACCACCTCCTTTATGCTGGTGAATGCAATTATGATTCCCCTGACCGCACTGTTATTAGAAAAAATATCAACAAAAAAATTATATATTTTCTCTATGACAGCCTTCGCAGCAGGAACAGTATTATGCGCATTTTCATCAAGCTTTGAGGTATTGCTTGTGGGCAGAATGGTGCAGGCTGTTGGAGCGGGTATTCTGGCCCCCCTGGTCAGTACTGTGCTACTATTGATCTTCCCGCCGGAGAAGCGGGGTTCCGCTATGGGAATGTATGGTCTTGTAATATGCTTCGCACCGGCGATCGGACCGACTTTGTCAGGACTAATCATTGATTTGTTCAGCTGGCATTATCTGTTCTATATTATTATACCGATTGCTGTAATTGATATTATTCTCTCCTTCTTCTTTATGAAGGATGTGGTTCCGCAGACCAATCCCAGGATTGATATACTTTCCATCCTGTTATCCTGTGCAGGCTTCGGTGCAATGCTATACGGCTTTAGCAGTGCCGGTAATCTGGGCTGGAGCAATGTTGAAGTAATCCTGTCCATCGTTGCCGGAGTTCTGATTTGTGTATTATTTGTCTGGCGCCAGCTTACGATGGAAAAACCGATGCTTAACCTGCGGGTATTCCAGCATGGAACCTTTACTCTGACCACAGCAATCGGATGTATCTTAAATATTGCGTTTGCAGGAGCGGGTATCATTCTTCCCTTATTCCTTCAAACCATCCGGGGACAATCTGCCTTCGACAGTGGTTTATTGTTATTACCCGGCGCATTGATCATGGCAGTTATGACCCTGATATCGGGACGCCTTTTTGACCGGTACGGCGCGAAAAAGCTGGCGATCCCGGGATTGATTTTATTGGTTATGTCAACGATACCATTTTCCTTCCTGCACAAGGATGTACCCTTGATCTATCTGTCTGTTGTCTATGCGATCCGTTATATCGGTATCGCAATGGCGATTATGCCCCTTCAGACTGCCGGAATGAACGATCTTCCCAAGAAGCTTTTATCCCATGGTTCTGCCGTGGTGAATACGGCAAAGCAGTTGGCAGGCTCTCTTGGTGCTGCGGTGCTGATTACAATCATGTCCAATATCACCGCCTCCAAAGCTCCGGATAAGGCATTGTCGCAAACTGATCCGGCGCGATATGGTTCAGAGATGATTGATGCTTCCTTAAACGGCGTTAATAAAACCTTCCTGTTCATGATCGGTTTGACCGCAATTGCTTTGATCTGCTCCTTCTTCTTAAAGAATAAGACATCAAAGACGATATTAAGGGATGTTAAGGGAGAGGAAAGAGCCGCATAATTAATATTGGTGTATCCAGGCTTAAACTGCTTTTATAATTGAGCGGTTTAAGCCATTTTTATATTCATACACGTAATGTACCTGTTATATTTGCAAATATCTCAATATGGTATATAATTGGATATCATACTCAACATAGAGGTTACGCATGAAAAAAAGAAACTGTTTCATTCTGATCTGTACCATACTTCTGGCGGTATTATCCGGCTGCAGTGACAAGGAGCAGCAGAGGATGGAAGCTGATAAGGACATCAATATGATTGTGGCTTCAGATCTTCATTATCTGACGGAAAGCTTGACGGATCACGGACCTGCTTATCAAAAATATTCCGCAAACGGTGATGGAAGGCTGATGGATTATATCGAACCGCTTATAGATGCTTTCTGTTATGATGTAAGCAAGCAAGAACCTGATATTTTGATTCTGAGCGGTGATTTAACCAACAACGGAGAGAAAGAAAGCCACCTGGCCCTTGCTGAAAAGTTAAAGGCACTGGAGGATACCGCCGGGACAAAGGTATATGTCATTCCAGGTAATCATGATATCCTAAATCCCTGGGCAAGAGGGTTTTCAGGTGACAAACAATATGTCACTGATTCTGTGGATGCCAAGGAATTTAAGACAATCTATGAAGAGTTTGGCTATGAGGAGGCGATTTCCAGAGACAGGGAGTCCTTAAGCTATCTGGCTTCTCCCTCCGAAAAGGTATGGCTTCTGATGCTGGATACCAATGAGTACAGGCTGAACGAAGAGCTTGGAATACCAACCACCAATGGAGAGCTCAGAGAAGGAACCTTGGAGTGGATTAAGAAGTGCAGTAAGCTTGCCAAGGAGAAGGGGGCTAAGATCATTACCGTAATGCATCATAACCTGCTGAAGCATAGCGGCAGGATTTATTACGGCTATACCCTGGATAACTCACAAGAGGTTATAAAGCAGCTGCAGGAATGCGGTATTCATCTGGTATTAAGCGGACATCTGCATATTCAGGATATTCGTTCCGAAGGTGAGAACGAGGATACCATTTACGATATTGCGACCGGCGCTTTAATTATTTATCCGCAGCATTATGCCAAGCTGACCTATCAGGCGGCAGACCAGGGTTTGGATTACAGCACTGCAAGTGTGGATGTGGACCGCTGGGCGAAGGATAAGGGCATAAAGGATGAGAATTTAACCGATTTCTCAGAGTATTCCAGGAAGAATTTCTATGACAGGGCATATCAAAGGGCTTATCAAGGATTAACCGAGCTTGGCACCTATTCCGAGGAGGATTGTAAAGCGATGGCTGAAACCATGGCTTTACTGAATATTAATTACTTCGGCGGTACGGCAGTATCGGTCAAGGAGGAAGTAATGAATTCCAAGGGCTATAAGCTTTGGTCGCTTACAGAGGAGCCGGAGTTTATGAAGAGCTACATACTCAGTATGATACCCCGCAAAGACACGGACCATAACCGTTTGCACATTACACTTAAGTAATAGGAGTATTGTGTGCCAAGAAAGCCGGAACGGATTGTACATTGGCTGCTTTAAAATGATAACAAATGGGGGAATACTATTTGGAGAATATCAACGAAATATATAGTAAATGGTATACCAATATCTATGATAGGATGGAGGAGTTCAGGG
Source organism: Bacillota bacterium (assembly GCA_023409535.1). Taxonomy (GTDB): domain Bacteria; phylum Bacillota; class Clostridia; order Lachnospirales; family Lachnospiraceae; genus Mobilitalea. The sequence continues at coordinate 25,802 of JAEYGZ010000030.1, read as the reverse complement.
AGGACGTTGATTTATACCTGGATATGGTTGGGGATAAGCCTGTAAATATTCTTGAGGCGGCCTGCGGAAGCGGCCGTATACTGGTGCCTCTTGCCGAGGCTGGGCATACGGTGTCAGGCTTTGACAGGAACGATAAGATGCTGGAGCTGATTGCCCGCAAATCTTCGTTATCAAATCTGAACTGCAGACAAATGGACGCCATAGAAGGTGATTGGGGCTCTGATTATGATATTGTGATTATGGGCGGCAATTTACTGCTTAATGTAGAAGGAGTCCTTCCCTATGAGGATATTCAGAGATTATTTATCAGTAAAGCGGCTAAAGCTTTAAAGACAGGCGGCCATCTCATTTTAGAGTTTGGACTCTTCGCTCATCCGGAGAAGATATTCGCACCTAACGAAGGAAGACTGATTTATGAGGGTGCAGATGCTTCCGGTGTGTATGGCAAATTCTTTGTAATCAATACTTCCTATGATTCTGCAACACAGATGGCATCAGGAAGCAGGAGATTTGATTTTACGATGCCGGATGGAGAAACTGCATCTGTTTACCAGACCTGGGCAAAGCATGTACCGACATTGACGCAGGTACACCGGTGGCTGAGGGAATCAGGACTGGAGGTGGAAGAAGAGTATGGTGACTTCCGGCGCAATCCCATCAGTGAAACGACTGATCATGCTATTTTATGGTCGGTTTTAAAATAAGTATTCTATAACTTAAGTCTTATAAGAAAGGAAAAGTATGATTACCGGAGATCATACAGGAAAATCAGAATGAAATTTTGTTGGACAACGATTATAGTAAAGAACATGGAGGAATCAATTCAATTCTATCAGGATATCGTAGGGTTAAAGATAAACAGGAGATTGAATGCCGGTCCCGGAGTTGAGATTACATTCTTAGGAGACGGCGGAACTGAGATAGAGTTAATGACACCGGCTCAAGAGAGAAACTTAAATTATGGAACAGATATTTCCCTTGGCTTTGTGGTTGACTCGGTTGACAGGTCCATGGCAGAGCTTAAGGAAAAGGGGATCACGATCGTAGGCGGACCATTTTCACCGAATCCCCATGTAAAGTTTTTCTACGTGCTTGACCCGAATGGTGTGAAGGTACAGTTTGTGGAGAACCTGTAATCAGTGACAGACCGGAATCAGAACAACCTGCGGGGCAGCATTCACCGGCATTCCTCGCAGGTTGTTTCTATTGAATTGAGAAAGATCAGATTTTCCGGTATTTTTTCAGGATCAGGGAGTTTAATACGCCAAGCACAGCAATATAACCCAGCAGCGCCAGCATAAACGGCCAGATGGAACCGGGACCTTCGCCTGCAAGCATTACCTTTTTAATGGCCGTACAGCCATAATATACCGGCATGACATAACAGAGCTTGCCCAAGTGATAGGGAATGGTATCAAGCGGAATCATACCTGAGAAGAAGATCTGCGGTATAATGGCGATGGGGATAAGCTGAACCACCTGAAATTCCGTATTGGAGAATATGGAAATCAATTCTCCGAAGGAAACGGAGGTTATTGCTAACAAGAGCATGATCAGTACCACCCACACAACGTTGCCTTCACAGGGTATTCCCAGAACGTAAATGGTATACAGAACAAGAATCACCCCCTGAACAACCGCAAACAAACTGTATCCCGCAGTATAACCGGCAACCACACTGCTGCGTGTGATGGGTGTCATGAGCATGCGTTCCAGGGTACCGGCGCTTCGCTCCCGAACCAGTGCCATACCGGATACAATAAAAATCAGGAAAAAGGAAATAACTCCAAGAAAAACATAACCCATGGAATCAAACAACGATTCTTCAGAGGTACCAAGTACATAGTTCGTTTCCAGATGTGATCCGGGATTTAAGGAAGCGGCTGCTTTTTGAATTGCCTTCATAGCCGCACCGCTTTTAGCGGAGGCTTCATACATGGTAATGTTCATTCCGCCGGGGGTTACCTCCAACACTGCATCGATATCCTTATTCTCAGAAAGGTAATCCGCTGTATCAAAATCACCGGAGATCTTTATATCTATGAAATCTGCATCCTGCCCCTTCAGTGACGAAACCAGAGCAGGCGGAAGATTATCTTCATCCATAGCGATAACAGGCGTATAGGCTGAGTCACCCAGAAGCAGATACAGCAGGGATAATATTAATATCGGCGCGAGGATGAACATGGCTACGGTGCGTTTATCTCCGGCAATCTGCCTTATGACGCGTTTCATTAAAGCTTTCATTAAATAATGCCTCCCTTCTTTTGTTCCGCTGCCATAAAGAACAATTCCTCCACCCTGCCGCTTTGGGTTTTGGATAAGAGAGGTGCGACACAATCATATTCGATCAGCCGGCCGTCATAAATTAAAGCAGCCTTATCACATTCGGTTACTTCATCCATCACATGGGTGGAAACAAGAATTGTCTTGCCGGATTTTTTGATTGCTTTAAAACGATTCCAGATGGAACGCCGCAATACCGGATCGATACCGACGGTTGGCTCATCCAGCAGCAGGATATCAGGTTCGTGAATGAGTGCTGCCGCAAGGGACAGTCTTTTCTTCATACCGCCCGAATATTGACCTACCGGTTTTTTTCGGTCTTCTGTTAAACCGACCAATGACAGCAGCTCAGGGATTTTTTCATTGATTGCCTGCTTTTTCATACCATAGCATTCCGCGAAGAATTTCAGGTTGTTCTCCCCGCTCAGATCATCATACAAGGCGTCATTTTGGGGCATAAAACCGATCTTCTTTAAAAGCTGCCGATTGGGAACGGATGTATTCCCAATTTGAATGGTACCGCTGTCAGCGGCGATCGCTCCGATCAGCAAGCGAATTGTGGTAGTCTTGCCGGAACCGGAAGGACCTAACAAGCATACGATATCGCCTGAGGAAACTGTAAATGTCATATCTTGAACAGCAGGCTTCCTGCCAAAGCTTTTGCAGACCTGATTTAGTTGTATATCCAAGGGAAGGGCCTCCTTCATTAGTTGACTTTTAATCTATTGCAAATTATAATACACCTGTCTTATATATTACAATGGTCACTTTTTGATAAAATGTCCATTATGTAAGGAGAATAACATAAGGAGAGCAGTACATGGAGAAGCAGACAGATTTGAGAGTGGTCCGGACACGCCAGATGATTAAGGACGCTTTCTTTGACCTGATGGAAACAATCGGTTTTACAAAAATCACTGTGGAGAATCTCAGCAAGAAAGCGTTTATCAGCAGGAACACCTTTTACCTTCATTATAAAGATAAGTTTGATTTACTGGAGCAGATCGAAAATGACGTTCTTACAAAAGTTCACGGAATTGTTAATGAACTGCCCCTGAAAGTGATTCAGACAAAGGATTTCCATCATGAGGAGGTTCAGCAGATTGTACATCATTTATTCAAGTATATTCAGGAAAATCATCGCTTTTTTGCATTGATCCTCAGTAAGAACGGTGATCCGGCTTTTATGTACAAACTGGGGGAAATGATCCGGGGAATTATTCACAGCAGGTTACAGGGGCAAATTCTGAGAGTACCGGAACGATATATGATTGCTATTATCATCGGTATTCAAACAAGCATTCTTGGCGAATGGCTGAGCGGAGGGATGAAAGAAACACCGGAGGAGCTGGCAGATATGCTTGCGATGGTTTTCCGGGATGTGCCGCGAAATTTACTTGGCAATAACGCAGAACCGTCATGTGAGGTATAATATCGGATATCTGAACGGAATATTGAGAGGAGAAGGTGCAGAGGAAGCTGACTGGTATTCGTATAATGAGGATAATTAATATTTTGTAATTTACGAAATCGCCGATAGAAATGATCGTAAAACAGCATGCCGTACAGTTTTGAAAATTCAAAACCGTTTGACATGCTGTTTTATTTCACTTAATACCAGCTTTTAACATAGTATATCAATAGATACCTAATGGGCATGAAACATCATAGACCGGAAAACCGCATAGTAAAAGGAGGATGCACTGATGGAATTCACTGCAAAAGAAGTATTCGCTTTGTTTCGAAAGCGTTTCATTATAGTGATAATCTGTACCTTAGCGGGGTTAAGTATCTTTTTTATATTAACCCGATATGTTATGAATCCGTCCTACACCGCAACAGCACAATTATATGTCAATTCAAAGGATTCAACTGATTCTGCGGATATCAATGACTTAAACTATGCACAAAAGGCGGTAAATACTTACATCAGTTTTTTACAGACAAAGGTTTTTTATAATCGTGTCCGGGAGGAGAGCCGGTTGCCTTATTCTCCGGAACAGCTGCGAAGAATGACAAAAATCAACTCAATCAATAGTACGGAAATATTTGAAATCAGTGTTACTTCGGATAATGCTGAAATTTCCTATGAATTGGTATCTATAATGCAGGAAATAGCACCTGAATTGATAAAAAGTATCAAGCCTTCGGCAGAAATCAGTGTTGTAGATCCTGCAATCGTTCCCGGAGCGCCCTCGGGTCCGAATTTATTATTGAATACTGCCACCGGCGGTATCGTAGGATTTATACTGGCCGTACTGGCAATTTTTCTGCTGGAAATTATTGATGTGAATGTAAAAGGACGGGAGGAACTGAAGAAGAAGTATAATAGACCGATCTTGGGCGAGATACCTGATTACAGTTCTCGCAAAATCAAAGAACAGAAGATTTTTTCAAATTTGACCGGCAGAGCCAGTCATATATTTTTCCATAGATTCAGAAAAAACATATGGAATAACCAGGAGGTAGCAGAAGATCATGATTTCATGATCTCCGAGGCGTATAAAGCATTACGGGCAAATTTACGCTATACCTTGTGCGGGGACGGCTGCAAAAAGGTACTGATTAACAGTCCGGTATCCATGGATGGCAAGAGTACGGTATGCGCCGGAATTGGTATTGCCATTGCTCAGACCGGTGCCAAGGTACTATTGGTAGATTGTGATTTAAGGAGAGGCAGGCTCCATAATATCTTTAAGCTAAAAAGCAGTCCGGGTGTCAGTGAATTATTATCCGGGCTGGCCAAAGATAAGGATGTCTTGCAGGATACGGGATATGAGAATCTGCATGTTATCACCATGGGAGCAATTCCGCCTAACCCCGCGGAGCTGCTGTCCTTGGATGCAATGGAGGAGTTTATGCTGTATCAGGAAAATTATTATGATTATATTATTTTCGATTCTCCTCCGGTTAATATTGTTGCGGATTCTTTAAGTCTTTTAAAGCTGGTTGACGGGATGGTGATTGTGGTTCGTGAGAATTACACATCTCATCCGAATATTGCGACAGCAATTACAAAATATGAATTGGTCGGAGCGAATATATTAGGATTTGTCTTGAACGGAATTTCCATGAATCAGGATAATCGGTCGAAATCCCAATATTATTCGTACAGAAGCAAGCATGATTGACCTTCATACCCACATCCTTCCTGCAATAGATGATGGTCCCCAATGTGTGGAAGAAGCATTGGAGATGACAGAGGAACTATATAAGCAAGGGGTAATGGAAGCAGTTTGTACTCCGCACTTTGACCCCACAAAAACCTCATTGGAATATTTCCTTGAGCATCGGTCAAATGCATTGCTGCAAATGAAGGAGGCTCGCATTCATTTAATTCCTGCCAGCGAGACCTTCCTTCATGATTACCTGTTTCATTATACGGATTTAAGCAAGCTATGTATTGAAAATACCGGATACCTGCTATTGGAATTACCGTTTCTGAAAAAATGGGATAGCAGACTAATAGACAGCCTGGACCGGTTAATTAGCTATTACGGCATTATTCCGATTATTGCACATATTGAGCGTTATCCTGCCGTGAAGATAAAACAGATCAAAGCGTTGAAAGAATTAGGCTGTTTTATTCAAATGAATACTTCTATGATACTTAATCGAAAAACCCGGAAAAAAGCTTTTCATTATTTAAAAAAAGGTTATATCGACGTTATCGGAAGTGATTGCCACAATAATCGGACACGGCCCCCTGTTATGCTTGAGGCCTTTCATCAGATCGAGGAAAAACTGGGAACAAATTATATAGAAAAATTAAATTTTCATGCAATATCCATTGTCAAGGGTACAGATCTCCGGAAACAGGAGGCAATCAAATGAAAATTCGCAAGTACCGTAAAATGGTAGTTTTCATAATGGATTTGATTATTATCATCAGTGTAAGCAGTGCCCTGTTCTATATTCTGCCGGAGAATCGCGGAACGGGAGAGACTGATATATATCAGCTGTTTTCGTATCTGATGCTGTTTATATTATGCTGGATTGTGGCTCAGGGCTGCTGTAAGACTTATGACAGTTTATGGAGATATGCACAGTCTATCGAATATATCATGCTGCTTTTCGGCGGTATCGGAAGCTTGCTGATCTTCATCGTATTAAATCATCTCCTTTTAAATAATGGTATTTCAACTTTGTTTTCCCTTGCCGGATATTCAATTTCTTTTTTAGGTATGCTGCTGATGCGCATGTGCTACAGACAACTGCGCAGATACCGGAAGAATAGAGCCAGACGGAATGAAATCCCGCTTGCAATCTATGGTGCCGGTGAAGCGGGTGTAGCACTTCTGGAAGAAATCGAAGCCAGTTCCAAGTGCCGTTATGATGCTGTTTATTTTATAGATGACAGTATTGAGAAGATCGGAAAAAGGATTCGAAAAATAGGAGTAAAGGGACCGGTTGCAAAACTGGAGCAGATCCTTCAGGATTGTCCGGTAAAGGAGGTAGTAATTACAATACCTTCCCTGTCAAATGAGAAACGGAAATTTATTCTTGAAACCTGCTCCAATCATAATTGCAAGGTTAAGATACTGCCGGATTCCCTGATGGTATTGGAGCGGGGGGAAGATTATCTTTGGAATAATCTCAGGGATATCAGGCTGGAGGAATTGTTAGGCAGAGCGCAGGTTACACTGAATACGGAAGATATCGAAGGATTTTTACTGGGTAAAATTGTTATGGTAACCGGGGGCGGAGGCTCCATCGGATCGGAAATATGCAGGCAGATTGCAAAAATTAAAATAAAAAAATTAATCATTGTCGATAACTATGAGAATAACGCTTATGATATTCAGCAGGAGCTGCTGCAGTGTTATGGTGAGCAGCTGAAGCTCAAGGTCGAAATTGCATCTGTCAGGGACAGGAAGAAGATCAACCTGCTGATGGAGCGGCATCGGCCGAATGTTATCTTTCATGCTGCGGCACATAAGCATGTACCGCTGATGGAGGACTGCCCGGAAGAAGCAATTCGTAATAATATCTACGGCACCTATCATCTGGTCCATGCTGCGAACCGGTATGGAGTAGATAAATTTGTGCTAATTTCAACAGATAAGGCGGTTAATCCCACAAGTGTCATGGGAGCCAGCAAACGCTTTTGTGAAATGATTCTCCAAAGTATGAAGGGGAGCAGCAAGACGGAATTTGTTGCAGTGCGGTTCGGAAATGTTCTTGGTTCCAATGGCTCTGTTATACCCTTATTTCAAAAGCAGATTGCCGGGGGCGGACCCGTTACGATTACAGATAAGAGAATCGTCCGCTATTTCATGACCTTATCAGAGGCGGTTCAGTTGGTATTGCAGGCCGGAGCCATGGCAAACAGCTCAGAGGTATATGTACTGGATATGGGAGACCCTGTGAAAATAATCGAGCTTGCAGAAAACTTAATCCGGCTGTCGGGACATATCCCCTATACGGAAATTCCCATTATAGAAACAGGCCTGCGCCCCGGTGAAAAGATGTATGAGGAGCTGTTGATCAACAGTGAAGATCTCATTGCCACGAAAAATCATAAGATATTTATCGAACATCAAAATAACATTTCAAAGCATGAGCTGAATAAAAAATTGAAAATACTATCCAAGGCGTTAAAAACAAAATCACATAATGAGATCATCAATGCGATGAAGCAGGTTGTACCGAATTATATGGATCCCGTGGATGCAAATTTGGCGATTAATTCCTATAAAGTCCATAAGCAGGGAGGGAGCACATAAAAAGAGTGGGGATGAATTGCAGTATGCTGCAGCACCCCACTCTTTTTTGCGGTTTTTCGTACATTATCTGCGGATCCAGAAAAATAATCTTCGTATCAGTCCGCCGATTACACCCAGGACGATTGCAATGAATATGCTCAACAGAATATAATTCCGCATAAAACTCAGACAGTTAAATTCTATAATCAAAGCTGCTAATGTAAGAACACCATGGAAGAAGAAAAGTCCTGTAATCATGATGGTAAAGACAAGCAGATCAATGATTAAAGCTACATAAATGTTAATCTCTGTTCTGAAGCGGGCGGCTATGCTAAAGGCTAATGCACCAATCATTCCAGGTACAATCAGAATTAAGAAAAATATTATTAGTTCCATACTGACATCTCCTTTATTTTATATACTTCCATACCTATTCTATGCGGGCATATGGCTCCTTGTGACAGGAAAATTGTCGAATATATATTGCTTTATGCATTGCAAGATGTTCGGATCTATGGCTTCTTTTCTTTTGTAGCAAAAATGATTTATTTTCATACTATTGGATAGAGAGGTCCATATAAAATTGATTGTGAGGTATTATATCATGAGCTTGGCAATGGATTTATCAAAGGGAAAAGAGTGTCTTTCCGTGGTTGGCCTGGGTTATGTAGGTATGCCCTTAGCTCTGGCTTTCTCAAAAATATATACAGTCATCGGCTATGATATCAATAAGGAAGTAATCAAAAAATACAAGAGCGGAATTGACCCGACGGGAGAAGCCGGTGACGATGCGATTAAGGAATCAACGATAGATTTTACGAATGAAGAAGAACGGCTTCGGGAAGCAAAATTCCATATTATTGCCGTTCCCACACCGGTGAATTCTCATAAGACACCCGATTTAAAGCCCGTGGAAAAGGCCAGTGAAATTGTCGGCCGCAATCTTAGAAAAGGCTCTGCGGTGGTCTATGAATCTACGGTATACCCAGGGGTCACTGAGGATATATGTATTCCTCTGCTTGAAAAATATTCGGGACTTACCTGCGGCAGGGACTTTAGGGTGGGTTATTCCCCGGAGAGAATCAATCCGGGAGATAAGGTTCACAGACTGGAGAATATTAAAAAAATTGTCTCCGGTATGGATGAGGAAACACTGAATGAGGTGGCGGAAGTATACGGACAGATCATACATGCAGGTGTATTCAGGGTAAGCAGCATTAAGGTCGCAGAAGCGGCCAAGGTTGTAGAAAACAGTCAGAGAGATATTAATATTGCATTTATGAATGAGCTTGCCATGGTATTTGACCGGATGCAGATCGATACCAAAGAAGTCATAGAGGCCATGAGCTCAAAATGGAATGCCCTGAATTTTTATCCGGGTCTTGTGGGAGGACATTGCATTGGTGTAGATCCTTATTATTTTATCTATGAGGCAGAACGCTTGGGCTACCATTCCCAGATCATTCTCTCGGGAAGAAAGATCAATGACGGTATGGGGGAATTTATAGCGGAGGTTATCATTAAGAAGCTGATCTTAACCAACAGACCTGTGATGGACTGCAAGGTCGCCATCCTCGGCATTACCTTTAAGGAGAATTGTCCGGATATCAGAAATACAAAGGTAGTGGACATAATTGAGAAGCTGAAGGGATACGGTATCACGCCTGTTGTTGCGGATCCCCTGGCTGACCTCAAGGAAACAAAAAAGCATTATGGCATTGACCTTATTCCCCTGGAGGAGATCACGGAGGCGGACTGTCTTGTGTTCGCAATTGCTCATGAGGACTTCAAAGCCTTGTCGGAAGAAGATATAGAAGCCATGTACCGGAAGGGCAGACCGGAGGAAAGGGTTCTGATTGATGTAAAGAGTATTCTGAATAAGAAAACCTGGGTGGAAAAAAACTATCATTTCTGGAGGCTTTAGTACACTCACTCCAAGGGAAGGGTAAGTGAGTCGGATTGAAAAAGGTATTAATCATCGGAAAGAACGGCTTTATCGGCAGTGCTCTCTCGCAGTGGCTGAAGGAAAACGGATATGAGGTCTATGTGGTATCGGGACGAAAGGAAGAGTGGAGAGCGTTTGCCATGGCAGGCATAGATACTGTGGTTTATGCGGCAGGTCTGGCACATACCAGGGAAAAGAAGGGCAGCGAGGAGCTTTTTCTTAAGGCAAATTGCGTCCAGGCGGAGGAATCGGCGATGTTGGCGAAAGCTTCGGGGGTTCACCAATATATTTATATCAGCAGTATGAATGTCTATGGAAGTGCGGGAAAGCGAATCGGAATAACTACTCCGGCAGAGCCTGACAGCCTGTATGGGAGGAGCAAAAGGCAGGGAGAATTAAAAATACTTCACCTGGAGGAGGAAACCTTCGCAGCCGCGGTAATCAGACCGCCGGTAGTATACGGTACCGGCTGCAAGGGCAGTATCCGTTTTCTGTTAAAGACGTCAAGCTATATAAAAATTTTTCCGGCCTATCCGAATCAAAGAAGCTTAATAGACATAATAAACTTATGTAAACTAATGAGCTGTCTGATAGACAACAATGCCAGGGGGATATACCATCCGCAGAATAAGGAGTACCTGTCCACCTTTCAGCTGCTGTCGTTGATGGCTCGGTTCAGAGGAAGAAAAATTATTCCGGTAAGCTTATTTAATCCCTTGATCTCCCTGCTGGTACCAAGAGTGAAGCTCGTCCGCAAGATCTTTGGGGATGACTGTTATGACAGCGAGCTGTCAGACTATCCTGATCTGCCCTACCAGGTCCGCGATTATGAGGAATCCATACGGGATATGATCTTAAGCATGAAAAAATAGGTCTTAACCGGTAAACATGAACGCATGACAGACTCCAATCATAAGATATTTATTGAATGGCAGAAGAAGAGAGGAATTTATGAATTATTTATTCATCGTAGCACATCCCGATGATGAGGTATTAGGAGCGGGCGGAACCATTGGAAAGCTTACGGGTGAAGGGAATAAGGCAGAGGTATGTATTCTTTGCGGGGAGGCAGGGGCAAGGAAGAACCGGCCGGAAACAGACAAATTACATAAGGATATTATCAGGTGCAATAAGATTCTGGGCGTGAAAAGGGTTTTCCTTGGCAGCTTCCCAAATATCGAATTTAACCGCGTTCCTCATTTAAAGCTGGTGCAATTTATAGAAGGAATTATAAAGACGACCCAGCCGGATGTTATCATTACCCACTATCCCGGTGACTTAAACAACGATCATTACCAGACCTCCATCGCATGTCAGGCGGCGGTACGTCTCTTTCAGCGCAACAGTAACATTAATCCCATTAAGGAATTGGATTTTATGGAGGTACCGTCTTCTACGGAGTGGGGGCTGAATACCTCCCTTCGGCCCTTCACCCCGAATTTATTTGTTGAGCTTAAGGAAGAGGGAATCGACCGGAAGTTGAAAGCTCTTTCCCAGTATGAGGGAGTAATGAGGGAATTCCCGCATCCCCGCAGTGATACTGCAATTAAAGGCCTGGCGGCGTATCGGGGCTGTCAGGCAGGCATGGTATATGCGGAAGGCTTTGAAACTGTCTTTCGCAGGGAATTATAAGCCGGAAAAGAGTTTGCCATGAAGCGTATCTATGAAAGAAAGATCAAACAAAGCTTGGATCGGGTAATCTGTGCCGTGCTTCTGCTTTTTCTGTGGCCGTTGCTTCTCATCATCAGTGTATTCATATTGTGGGAAGACGGAGGAAGGGTATTGTTTACCCAATACAGACTTGGCAAAGACAGAACGTCCTTTAAAATCTACAAATTCAGAACCATGAAAGAAGATCACAATAATCCGGAAAAAAGAGCATATCTTGGAGATAACAGGATCACCAGGGTCGGAGCTGTGCTTCGCAAAACCAGCCTGGATGAATTGCCGCAGTTATTTAATATTCTCAAGGGGGATATGGCGATTATCGGTCCTAGACCTGTACTGCCGGAGGAAGCGATGGCTTCGGAAGAAGGCTTCTCCTATGAGAGAAGGTTTTCCTGCCTTCCGGGCTTGTGCTGCAGCGTCGATATGAAATACCGTGCGGCAGCCAGCAGGGAACTGCAATTTACAATGGATGTTTCCTATGCGGAACACATTACATTTCCGGGAGATGCTCATATTTTTATACGAACGGCAATAACAGTATTGAGAGGTAACAATATATACCCGGAAGAACGGTCTGACAGTAAGGAAGAAGGTAAGTGAGGAAGGTATGAGAATTGCGATTCATCAACCGGACTATATCCCGTATATAGGATATTTTTATAAGATTTATAAGGCTGATTTATTCGTGTATTTGGATGATGCCCAGTTTTCCAATGATAACATGCATCACAGAAACTATATTAAGACTCCCCAGGGAAAGAAAAGGCTTACCATACCTCTGGACTATCATTTTAAGGACAGTATCAATGAGGTGCATACCAGAGACGAACTGGACTGGAAAGAAAAACACCTTAAGCTTCTGGCGGCTAATTACCAGAAGAGTCCTTATTTTAAGGATATCTTCCCAAGGATAAGGGAGCTGCTGCTAAGCAGGTATGATAATTTGGCGCAGATGAATATAACCATCAATGGATTTATTACCTCCGGGTTTGGCTTTTCTACAAGAGTAGTAAGAACCTCCGAGTTGAATATTCCTACCAAAAGGGAGGAGAGAGTCCTTGATATCTGTTCCCGTTTGGAGGCGGAGGAATATTATTCAGGACTTGGTGCCGCGAGCTATCAAAACAGAGAGAACTTCTCAAACAGAGGAATCCTCCTTACCTACACCGATTATAAGCCGTTTCCCTATTCGCAGCAGTGGGGTGACTTTGAACAAAACCTGTCCGTGCTTGATTACTTATTTAACTGCGGCTTCGACTGGAACAGGGTTCTGGAGGGGATCGGGAGGGGGGAAGGCCTATGAAGGTTGTCATCGCAGCAAGCTACGGTCCCTCTCTTATGAATTTCCGAAAGGATCTCATTGTGGAGATGGTGGCGAGAGGACACAGTGTAACCTGTATTTCCGTGGAGCCTAAGGAGAACATGGAAGCGCAGCTTGAGGCGTTGGGAGCCGCTTATGAGACAGTCGGCGGAAGCAGAACAGGAACCGGGATTCTGGAGAACCTGTCCATATTCTGCCGATATAGGAAGGTTTTAAGGAGAATGAAACCTGACCTTTGTTTCTTCTATATGGCAAAACCCATTGTATTCGGCGGGACCGCAGCAATTCTCCTGGGAATTAAAAATATCTACCCCTTTATTACAGGTCTTGAGACGGCCTTTTATTCCAAGGAAAAAAAGGATTATTTCATCCGGTGTCTTTTATGCTGCTTTTATAAATTTGTACTTCATTTTAGTAAAGCCTGCTTCTTTATGAACCAGGATGACATGAACAGGATGAGTAAAATGCGGCTGATTAAAAAGAAAAAGGCTGTTCTGGTCAATGGCTCAGGGGTGAATATGAAGCATTTTACCAGAATGCCATTGCCTGATGAGCCCTATGTCTGCATGACAGCAAGACTGGTAACCGGGAAGGGAATCAGAGAATATTTTGAGGCCGCCTCAATAATTAAAAAGAAGTATCCGAAGGTATCCTTTCTTCTTGTGGGAGGCCTTGATGAACATAAAGAAGCAATTAAAGAGGAGGAGCTGTCGGCCTTATTAAAGGAAGGTGCCGTTACCTACTGCGGTTTTGCCGAGGATGTAAGACCATACCTGAAGCAATGCTCGATCTTTGTACTGCCTTCCTATCATGAGGGAAACGGACGCAGTATCGTAGAGGCAATGGCAGCCGGAAGGCCGATTGTAGCCACAAGAGTCTCAGGGTGTAAGGACACGGTAATTGAAGGCTATAACGGCTTCTTAATTCCGCCTGGGGATGGGAGGGCATTGGCCGGGAAGCTGGAGCTGCTGATTCGAAACAAAGAGCTCAGAGCTTCCATGGGGAATTTCTCCTATCTGTTATGTCGGGAGAAATTTGAGGTAAGTCAGATAAACGATACTTTACTGCGCACGATGGGATTATAAAGGAGGGTACCGCTATGAGACGCTTTATCCTGCGAATCTACTACCGGCTGCCGGTCCTTTTCCAGGATATTGCAGTCAGCAGCTATGGCCTGATTCTGTATATCAAGCGCTATACCGGTGTTTATCATAAATATTTAAAGCTGTTTTCTGAAAATAAGCATAACAGCCTTGAAAAGGAACTGAGAATTCAAAACAAAAGATTCCTGCGACTGCTTCATTATGCAGTTGCAAACAGTCCCTTTTACCGCGAATTCTATCGGGATATTCCCCTTCAGGAAATCAAATCCGTGAAAGATATCGAGAGGCTTCCGGTGCTTCGCAAGGATATGCTGAGGGAGAATATAAGCGGCATCTATACCGTCTCCGGAAGAAGAAGCTTTCGCTTTTCTACCGGCGGTACCGGCGGTATCCCGCTTGCGGTCAGAAAGCGGCCAAAGGATGTACAGCAGAGAATGGCATATCTGGATGCCTATAAGCTGACCTTTGGCTTTCGCAATAATAAAATGAAGTCCGCCAGATTCTTTGGAAAGAAAATTATCGAAGACCATCCGAAGCAGCCGGTATTCTGGCGAAATAATTATCTCTTGAGGCAGCGCCTTTATTCCACCTATCATCTGACACAGGAGAACCTCCCTTATTATATCAGTGATTTAAACCGGTTTCAGCCTCAGGCGATCGACGGCTTCGTGTCTGCAATTTATACCATTGCCAAATACATGGAGGAGAACCGCATCATGCCTTCTTTTACACCCAAAGCGGTCTTTACTACCTCCGAGACAGTACTTCCCTATCACAGAGAAGTAATTGAAAGGGTCTTTGGCTGCCCCCTGTCGGATCAATATGCTTCCAATGAAGGTGCTCCCTTTATTGTTCAGTGCCCCAGGGGTTCCTATCATGAAGCCATTGATACCGGGGTTTTTGAACATGTTCCCACAGAACATGGCATAAAGCTTTTGGTAACAGGCTTTGATACCTTCGGTACGCCCCTGATCCGTTATGATATCGGGGATATGATTATCCCGGAGGAGGGCGTAACTTGTTCCTGCAAAAGCGTGCATCCTGTCATTGGCGGAATTGCAGGAAGAGAGGCAGAGTTTCTGGATACCGGGAAGGGACGGTTCAGCCAGGTGCAGCTTTCCGTGCTGATCAGCCTGTTATCGGGTATGGTAAAGCAAATACAGTTTCAGCAGGGAAAGGACGGAACGCTGAAAATAATATGTATTCCGTCGAAGCCTGGCGGGGAAGCAACCGACAGGAAGCTGATCAGCAAGGAAATAGAAGGGTTTTTGGGCATTGAGACCAAATTCAGCTTATATTTCACTGATACCATAGCCCGTGCACCCAGCGGAAAGTACCAGTTGATCGTAAAGGAATAGAGAAAAGCAAAGTGAGGAATTGCATAGTGAAGGAATATGACCTTGTTAGTGTGATCATACCCGTATATCAGATGGAACAGTATCTATGGCGTTGTGCAGGAAGCGTAATTGAGCAATCCTATACCAATATAGAAATTCTTCTGATTGATGACGGTTCAACGGATAAAAGTCCGGCTATCTGTGACAATCTTGCCGAGATGGATGAAAGGGTTAAGGTAATACATCAGAAAAACGGCGGAATTTCCAGTGCAAGAAATGCAGGGATTCAAAGTGCCGGCGGAGAATATATTGTATTCCTGGACAGTGATGATTTTCTTCACAAGCATTTCATTAAGTATCTCCTGTCCCTGTGCAGCAAGCATCAGGCCCAGATGGCTGTTTGCGGCCTGTATAGCGGGAGCGGTTCCGATTTCGAGGGAGTGTCTATGAAAGGCAGTACCTCGGTTTATACCGGGAAGGAAGCGATCCTAAGCAGGAGGATGAAATCGGGAGTGGTTGGTAAGCTGTACAAAAAGGAGCTTTTTGACGGACTTCTTTTTCCGGTCAGCGACCATTTCAATTATGAGGATGAAGCATTGATTTACAAGCTTTTATACCGCTCAGAGAGGGTTGTCTCCACAAGAAGACCGCTTTATTACTATTATCAGAATCCGGTCAGTACCACCAGACGGGAAAATCATTATAAGCCCACGGACTTTTACAAAGTCCTTCAGGACAGAATTCAGTTTTTTGTGGATAAGGACCCGGAGCTGCTTGAGCATTCCTATGAATATCTGTGCCTTAATCTGATGCTTTTTTACTTTAGCTGTAAAAAGGATCCGAAGAATATCAATGATAAGGAAGAGCTGTTAAGGCAGTATGAGAAGATTTATTATAAGGTGCTGTATAACAGAGTAACGACGCTTAAGTATAAGCTTATGTTTACCGCATTTTATTTGTTTCCCAATCCCTGCACCGTAATTGCCAATAAAGCGGGCTTTCGGATCAAGAGACTTTTTGAGGCTTACCAAAGCAAAGAAAAGAGGCTGGTGTGAATGGCTGAAAGGCATAATTCGCACTTGGAGTTTGTGCCTGTGAAATCTGCAGGGAATGGCAGTGTGGAGGATTAGCATGAAGCTTTTGATTCTTTCGGAAGAAGTATGGGATGACATACGGTACCCCAATAATGTAATGACTAACTGGTTTGAAGGCTTTGACGGCCAGCTGGCTAATATGTATCTGGCCGGCGGCATGCCGGATAACCCCTGCTGCAGCAAATATTTTCAAATAACCGACCGGATGGCCTTGGGGAACCTGGTGAGACATAAAAGCGGGGGGAAATGGTTCATCAGCAAAAGCTCCCAGCCAGGGGAGGCTCCTTTGATGGAGGTATCCCAAATGAAATTTCCCCGGGTCAGGAAGGGAATCAAGCAGATGTTCGCAGGACCGCTGCGGCTCCTCAGGGATGCGGTCTGGCTGAAAACCAGGTGGGAAGACAGCCTGCTGATGGCCTTTCTGGCGGACTTTCAACCGGATGCCATCTTTAGCCTGCGGTTTTCCTCCAGAAGAATGCTTTATCTGGAGCGCCTGCTTCATTCGGCTACCGGAGCACCTGTCATTGCCTTTACCGGCGATGATGAATATTCCTTAAAGCAAATTAATTTCTCACCCTTTTATTGGATCAGGAGATGTCTGGTCCGGAGGGATATCAGAAGAAATGCAGTTTCCTACGCAAAATACTACACCCTGTCCCGGCGTCAGGCAAAGGAACTGAAACAAGCGCTTGGCGTAAATACCGGTGTGATCTGTAAGGGTGGGGAATTTGAGGAAAAACCGGAGGATAAGAAGCTGTCAAAGCCCATCAGAATGGTATATGCGGGAAGGCTTTACTGCAATAGGGATAAGACCCTTCGGTCCGTTGCCAAAGCCATAAACCGTATTAACCGGGAGGAGGTACTGGTGACCCTGGAGATATACACAAGGGATACACCCGGAAGAAATAAAAGGTGGGTGCTTGATGACGGAAGGTCAGTGTTTTTAAAGGGCTTTGTTTCCGCTAAGGAGCTAAGACAGATTTATAAAGAGGCTGATATTGCCCTTCACGCAGAAGGCTTTGATCTGAAAAACAGGCTGCTGACCAGATACTCCTTTTCCACCAAAATTGTTGACTGTCTGGCCTCTACCTGCGCGGTGCTTGCAGTCGGTCCTTATGACAATGAGGGGATCCGTTATCTGAAAAAGAACCGGGGCGCTATTTGTATCGGCAAAACAGGAGAAGTTTATCCGGTATTGTCGCAGCTTGTAAACCATCCCGAAAAAATTAAACAATACAGAAGGAATGCCTGGAGACTTGGCGTAAAAGCACACAAAAAAGAGGAGATTCGGCAACGCCTGCAAAGGGAGATTGCTGCTATCGTTGAGAACAGCAAGGTGCAGCTCTAAGGGTTAGGTATCCGGATCAGAACCACTTTCACATTCTATTTTGTGCTGACGCCCAAATTCGCAGGCATCGGCAGCATGGAGGTTAATATGAAGATACTGGTAACAGGTGCCGGAGGATTTCTGGGTAAAAATCTTATCGCCGGTCTTAAGGCCCAAAGCGGGGAAGAGCATATTATTTATACCTATGATACAACAAATACACTGGAGGAATTAAAAACCTATACCAGGGATTGTGACTTTGTTTATCACTTTGCTGCAGTACACCGGCCGGTCAGGGAAGCTGATTTCATGGAAGTAAATTATGAGCTCTTCAGGAAGCTGTTAGCATATTTACGGGAAAGCGGCAACAGGTGTCCTGTGTTATATACCTCCACCATACAGGCGGCACAGGATTCCGCCTATGCCAGAAGCAAGCGTATGGCGGAAGAGGCTTTAAGGGAACATGGGAGGTTAAATAACAGCAAGAGTATCCTATACCGTCTTACAAACACCTTCGGTAAATGGGCAAAGCCCTATGCCTACTCGGTTGTTGCGACCTTTTGCTATAACATAGCAAGAAACATAAAAATCGAAATCCATAATCCGGATACAAGAATGAATTTTTATTATGTTGATGATGTGATAACCGATTTTCTAAGACATCTGAAGGAAGAAGTGCTTCCTGGCGAAGACGGGTACCACAGGCTGAAGGAGGAATATAACTATCAGGTTACCTTGCAGGAGCTGGCGGATACCATAAGAGGCTTTCAGAAGGCCAGGGAGGAGCTTTATATTCCGGATCTGAAGGATGTATTTGTTAAGAAGCTTTATAGTACTTATTTGAGTTATTTACCGATGGATAAAGCTGCAATCCCGGTGCTTAGCCATCAGGATGCCAGGGGAAGCTTCACAGAGGTATTTCGGACGGATGACCGGGGGCAGTTCTCCGTTAATATCACAAAGCCCGGCATTAAAAAGGGAGAGCATTATCATAACAGCAAATGTGAACGGTTTTATGTAATTGCGGGAAAAGCAATGATCCAGATGAGAAGAATTGGATCCGATGAAATCCATGAATTTGTACTTTCCTCCGACAATCCCCGGATTCTTGAAATACCGCCGGGCTATGCCCATAATCTGATGAATATCGGTGATACGGACCTGTCGACCTTAATCTGGGCAAATGAGGTATTTGACAGTCTGAATCCGGATACTTACCCATGTTCTGTACCTACAAAGGAGGAGGAATAAGAGCAGATCACTGATCAGCCGTTCCAATCAGAAATTATAACATAACAGAAATATTTGCCGCATCAATAGAATAAGATGGTATAAAACAAGGAAAAAAGAAGCATGAAGATACTGATTATAAATGAAGTTTACGGCATATTGAGTACCGGAAGAACCTGTCAAGAGCTCAGGGCCTATCTAACGAAGCAAGGACACAGCTGCCTGGTTGCCTATGCCTACGGTAAGCAGGAAACCAGAGAAAAAGAGAAGAATACAGATTTTTATATCATCGGATCCGCAGCCGACAGGAAGCTTCATGCTCTGGGTTCCAGAATCTTCGGCCTTCAGGGATATTTCTCCCACCGGGCAACAAGAAAGCTGATTCGTTACATCAGCGAGCAAAAACCGGACATTGTACATCTGGGGAATGTCCACGGGAATTATCTGTATTTAAATCTGCTCTTAAATTTTTTGGCTGCTCAGAATATTCCTGTTGTGATCGTGCTTCATGACTGCTGGTTTTTCACAGGGAGGTGCACTCATTATACGGTAAATGAATGTTACCAGTGGCGTGATGGCTGCAGCAAATGCCCCAATAACAGAAATACCCCTCCCTCCTGGTTCTTTGACCGGTGTGGGAAGATGTGGGAGGATAAAAAGAAATATTTCTCGAAGCTGAACAGACTGGCTGTGATTGGTGTATCAGAATGGATCACCTGGCAGGCGGAATATTCTTTCTTAAAGGACGCTTTTCTCATCAAACGGATTTACAACGGAATTAATTTAGAGGTATTCAAGCCACTGGAAGCGGGTGACCTTCGTAAAGAGCTGGAGCTGGAGGATAAATTTGTAATCCTTTCTGTTGCCTCTATTTGGGGTGATGGCAAAGGACTGAACGGTTTTTTGAAATTAGCCGCACATTTTCAAAAGGAGCAGGACAGAAATCAAAAAGAGGGCAAATCTGAAAAGGAGTGCATCCTTCTGCTGGTCGGTACCATAAGTGCCGGAACCAGGCTTCCTTGTAATGTCAGAAACATACCCGTAACAGACAGTATCGAAACGCTGGCTGAGCTTTACAATGTAGGTGATGTATATGTCTCTCTCTCCAGGGAGGAATCCTTTGGCAAGACAGTGGCAGAGGCCCTGGCCTGCGGAACTCCGGCCATAGCTTTTCCTTCTACTGCTTTACCGGAATTGCTGGGGAAAGGCTGCGGACATCTGGTTGCGGACCATACCTTAAAGGGAGTATTTCGCAGTATACAGGAGGTTAGAAGCAAAGGCAAAGAATATTATTCCCGGCATTGCCTTAGCTATGCAAAAAAGCATTTTAACAGGGAAATCTGCGGGAAGGAATATATGAGCGTATATGAAAAGCTTCTTTCCTGAACATTAGACAGTCACCAAAAAAGTCCGTATAACATATTTTGTCAAAAGAGAGATATTGCGAGGAGCGAATAGGATGTTGGTATATGGTACATTATTGATACTTCTTGCTGCATCAGCGCTGATTCAAATGAAACAGCCGGAGGGTGATGCCGGATTAAAGATCATGAAAAGAAAAAATATGATACTCTTTATTTCCTGCTTTTCAATTTATCTCCTTATGATTTTTAAAGCACCTTATTATGGAGATTACAGCAGATATGCAAATAATTTTCTTGATTCTGCATATAAGACCATACAATTCTACTGGGATAGGCAAAAAGAAGCCGGTTTTTATATTCTGACCAAATTAATCGGAGAGATTCATTACAGTACTTTTTTTTACTTTGCCGTTACCTCGGGCTTCCTATGCTTAAGCTTGTTTCTTTTTCTGAAACGGAATGCCGATAATAAAAAACTTGCGGTATATTTTTATTATACAATAGGCCTTTTTGCTTTCTCAATGGCAGGCCTTCGGCAAATGCTGGCAATGTCAGTCTGTCTCTTTGCATATGAAGCCGCAAAGAAGCGAAGGCTGATCCCTTTCTTACTGTTGGTGGGAGTCGCCTATTTACTGCACAATTCCGCCTTATTCTTCCTTCCGGCCTTTCTCATCGGATGGATTCCCTGGAAGCCGAAATATCATCTGGCTATCCTTGGAGGCTGCG
The DNA here is from genome assembly GCA_023409535.1 of Bacillota bacterium. GTDB lineage: Bacteria > Bacillota > Clostridia > Lachnospirales > Lachnospiraceae > Mobilitalea. The sequence goes on along the minus strand of JAEYGZ010000030.1, from coordinate 4,696 downwards.
GAATAATTATATTATTCTTTCGCAGGCTCTATGCATGGATATCGGACTGGATGAATTATGAATATACGATAGAAAGCACCGGGAATGGCGGTATATTTCTTGTAATTCTTCTGATCATCGGCTTACTGGGAATTGTGTACAGAAAAAGGCTGTTTGATACGGGCAAGGACAATCTGTTCTTTTTGAATATGCATTTTACGGTAATCCTGCTGTGGATCTTCAGAATGTTTACAAGAACGGCTGAGAGACCGGCATTTTATTATCTGTATGCCAGTGTAATATTGCTGGATCGCATCCTTTCCTTGAAAACGGAAGGACTGGAGGAGGAGCGCACCAGAAAATTACTTGTATATTTTGCCGTTGTTTTCTTTGGGCTTTTCTTCATTTACCGTACCTTAAGAGATGGAAACCTCATTCCATATGTATGGATCTTCCAATAATTCTTCCAAGTTCTTTGTATGAAATGAAACCGGATATGATAGGAACCGCTGCCGGGGAATGAGAGGCAATTATGAAAGAGGCTAAAATAGATATTGCGGTATTATTGATTTTTTTCGCCAGGCCAAATCAGCTGGTGAGGGTATTTAAAATCATAAAGGAAGCCAGGCCGTCAAAGCTTTATCTGTACCAGGACGGCCCCAGAAAGGGAAGGCCTGAGGATATGGCCGGCATAAATATGTGCAGAGCCATTGCCCTGAATATCGATTGGAACTGTGAGATACATACTTATTTTCAAAGGGAGAATATCGGCTGTGATCCGTCGGAGTATATCGCCCAAAAATGGATGTTCCAGTCGGAAACAGAAGGGATCGTGCTGGAGGATGACGATGTGCCCTCTCTGAGCTTTTTTCCCTTTTGCAAGGAACTGCTGGAAAAGTATAAGGACGATGAGAGAGTTAACATGATATGCGGAATGAACAATACCGGTGTATGTGAGTATACCCCCTATGATTATCTGTTCACTACCTCCGGTTCCATCTGCGGCTGGGCGTCCTGGAAGAGAGTGGTGGATACCTGGGACGGTGAGTACAGAATACTGAAGGATCCTTTTAATCTCGTACAGCTAAAATATTATATGGATACTTTTTCAGACGGAACGAAACATATCGGTAACCTGAAACGGCACCACCGCACCGGGAAAGCGCATTACGAATCAGTGCTTGGTACCAGCATGCACCTGAATCACAGGCTGAATATCGTGCCTTCCAGGAATATGATCTCCAATATTGGAATTACGGCAAATGCTACCCATTCGGTTTCCGATATCCGTATGCTGCCCAAAGGGATCCAGAAGATTTTTCATATGCAGACCTATGAAGTCGAATTTCCCTTGAAGCATCCTCCCTATGTGATTGAAGATATGGAATTTAAGAGCAGAATAGACCGGATTATGGGTAAAGGACACCCACTGATACGGCTCTACAGGAAATTTGCCAGTCTGTTCCTGCGGGTCAAATATAAGGATTACACAGGCCTGAAAAAAAGCCTGCTGCGTTTGATAAAGAAAAGCTGATTACCGAAAGAGTATCGCCTTAAGGAAAGAAGGATGGCCGGATGATAGAAAAGAAAGCAGTGGTATAGAAGATGAGCGACAGCAAAGAAGCGGAAAGTTCCAGACAGATAAAGACAGGCGCGGTAATAGGCTATATCACCATAGGGATTAATCTTCTGGCAGGATTGATCTATACACCTTGGATGATACGAAGCCTGGGACAGGATAATTACGGTCTTTATGCACTATCGGTTTCTCTCATCGGAATTCTTGTGATGGATTTTGGACTGGGCGCAGCGGTTACCCGTTTTCTGTCACTTTACAACGCGGATAATAATGAAGAGGCTGTGAATAATCTTCTCGGCCTTATTTATAAGCTTTTTATTGTAATCGATATTGTTATCGTAGTTGTTCTGACGGTTGTGTATTTTAATATCGGAGGTATCTACAAGGAGCTTTCCTTCGAAGAAATCAATAAACTTAAGGTGATCTTTCTCATTTCCTCTGCCTATAGTATCCTGAGCTTTCCCTTCGGTACCCTGAGCGGAATTCTGTCCTCCTATGAGAAATTTACACAGCTGAAGGCAACGGAGCTGTTCTATAAAATACTGAACATGGGCCTGATCATCGGAGCGTTAAGCCTTGGCTACGGTTTGTATACCCTCGTATTTTTAAATGCGGTAACCGGTATCATTAACATAATAATTAAGCTTTTTCTTGTAAAAAAAACAACCCATATTAAGGTGAATTTCCGTTATAAGGGCGGAAAAACCAGGGCAGAGATATTCCGGTTCTCTCTGTGGTCCACGGTAATTAATATTGCCCAGCGGTTTATCTATAATATCATTCCAAGCATACTTGGGATTTATTGCGGTGCCATAAGCATATCGGTATTCGGTGCTTCCGCTACGATTGAAGGAATCGTATTTACCTTCGCGGCGGCAATCAACGGACTTTTTCTTCCGAAGGTGTCCCGGATTCTTGGCAAGGAGAACAGAGAGGAGAACCTTCTGGCGCTGATGATTAAGGTGGGCCGGATCCAGCTTTTTCTCATCGGACTGATTTATACCGGTTTTCTTGCGGTGGGCAGGGATTTTATCGGGTTCTGGCTGGGAAGCGGTTTTCAGAATGCCTATGTCTGTATTCTGCTTCTGATCCTGCCAAGTATCCTTGAGCTTCCCCAGCATATTGCCGGGCTTACCGTTACCGCTACCGGAATGGTAAGGCTCCAATCCTATGTCTATGTCCTGATGGCTGTGATTAATATCGTCCTGTCCGTAATTTTAACCAAAGAGTATCAGGAGGTAGGGGCGGCGGTATCTGTCTGCACTGCCTATCTGTTCAGGACGGCTGCCATGAATGTGATATACCACCGTAAGCTGCATATTAATGTTTTCCGGTTCTTTCGCGAGTGTTTTGTAAAGATGGGAGGCTGCCTTCTGTTCTCCCTCCTTGCGGCAGTTCTGATTGCACTGCTGCCGGCCGGCAATATCCTTTTATTTCTGGCAAAGGGAATCACCTTTGTTATGATCTATCTTATATTGTTCTGGAAATTCGGATTGAATACCTATGAGAAGGAGCTGTTTTTATCTACATTTCAAAAGGTGACAGGGATGCTTGCAGTACGAGGCAGGCATTGAGTGCAAGGGATACGTAAAAGAGCAGTAATCGGTTAAAGTTAATGATGGAGGGATGCCGTATACATACCAGACTGGTAATTATTATTTCACACTATAAAAACTATAGGGAGACCATAGCCTGTGTCAACAGTGCTTTGCAGCAGCGGGGAGAAGGATATGAGATTATTGTTGTTGATAATGGTTCAAATGACGGTTCGGGCAAGATATTAAAAAAGTATTTTGGAAACGAACCGCATGTAACCTTAAAGAAACTTAAGAAAAATATTGGCTTTGCACGGGCAAATAATGCCGGTATCCGTTATGCCAGAGCAAGGTTTGGAGCTGAAAACTGCTTTATCTGTAACAGCGATGTGGTATTTGGACCTGGGCTCTTTGAAGAATTACTGGCAGCAGAGGGAAAAGGGATCGGTTTGATATCACCTGCGGTATTTGATGCCGGACACCAGCCCCAGACTCCGTCGGTCAACACCGACAGCCCTTACAGAAGCGTTGCTTTCGCCTGGCTTAATGTGCTATATCAGAGCCTGCCATACAACCTGGCGGCAAAAATCCATAATATCCGGTTGATTATGAAATTGCTGCATCCGTTAAAGCTGCTAAGAAAGCGGCTTGAAGGATGGCAATTATACCGGCGGCAGGCTGCAAGGGCTGCAGGCAAAACATCGGAAAATCTTGCTCCGGCAGCATCCGGCAGTAAAAATGGTTGTTCTTACCGGATTCATGGATGTGCCTTTTTGCTTACCCCGGAATTCTTTCGGTACTATGAGCAGCTATACCCCAAAACCTATCTGTACGGTGAGGAAATCAACCTGTCGGTATATTTAAAAAAAGCAGGACTCAGGGCGGTTATAGCCGACACATCTCCGCTAATTCATAAAGGAAAGCAATCCACCAAAGAACTATATCGAGAGGATGGAAGGAAAAAGAGGCTTCGCATAGTCAGACAAAGCCTGCTTCATTCCCTTCCGCTGTTGTTTTTAAATGCCAGAACCATACGTAAGCTATTTTAGACAAGCCACCTGCCGTACGTACGGTCTATTTTACGGCTTCAATCCCAAGCAGTCTGCCTTCTCCGTCTGCATTTGGCTTTTTATAGTCCCGTACGGCTTTATATCTACTTCAGAGGGGTAAGGCGGCTTTTCTTTTCCTCCAGCCCGATCAGGGTCAGGGCATAGGCCGACTTAATCGTGTCCCCGAATGTTCGTACTACCGTTTCATCACAGGACAGCTCAATATCGCGGTTAAACAATACATACATTGCCCATACGAAAGGATTAAACCAATGAATACATAGAGCAGATACAAGCAATAACTTTGTCAGTACATCAAACCGCCGGATATGCACAAACTCATGGGTAAGGATATACCGCAGCCTTGCTTCATCCGTCCAGTCCGTTGTTTTGGGAAGCAACACCGCAGGACGGAAGACTCCATAAATCAGCGGTGCGGCTATTTTATCCGATTGCCGGACCTGTATCTTTCGTCTTGTCGGATGCTCAGAAAGCCACTGCCTGATCAATTCACTGTCAACCGGCAGCGCCGTCCTGTATTCCCTGCGGCAGCG
>JAEYGZ010000027.1 GCA_023409535.1 Bacillota bacterium | reverse complement strand
CCCATTGTCTAAAGCCAATGGGCTTCCTGCTTCATCGTCCTCGTAACCTACTAACTCCACAGGCGTTTATTCGGGCAGTTCCTGCCCTATCGCTTTTTTGTTTTATGCTATTTGCCGTATTCCTTCTGCCAATATATTCTTCGCAGCATTTACATCCCTATCGTGTTCTGTTCCACATATAGGACAGTTCCATTCCCTTACAGACAGATTTTTCATTTTCGTATTTTGGTAGCCACATACATTACATATTTGGCTGCTTGCATAAAAGGTATCCACCTTGACATACTGTCTTTCATTCCATAATGCTTTGTATTCCAGCTGCCTAGTAAACTCATACCACGATACATCTGCTATGCTTTTAGCCAGGTTATGATTTCTTATCATATTTTTTATCTGCAGATTCTCCGAGACTATCACTTGGTTTTCGCTGATCATTCTATGAGATATTTGGTGCAGATTATTTTTTCTGATATTTGTTATCTTCTCGTGACACAATGCAATCTGTTTCTTTGCTTTATAATAATTTTTGCTTCGTTTTTCTTTATGCGCAAGCTGTCTTTGCAGCTTTTTTAACTTTCTTTCATATCTGCTCAAGATATTTGGATTTTCGTATTTATCTCCGTCCGAGGTGATCAGCAAATCCTTTAATCCTAAGTCTAAACCTATTCTACTGTTTGTTTTAGATAATATCTGATGTTCTGTTTCCACCAATATTGACACATAGTATTTCCCACTTGGAACCTGTGAAACAGTTGCTGATTTTATCTGTCCTGTAAACTCTCATGCCTTTAACATCTTGCTGCCACCACCTTCCTATCCTTGATTTTCTATATATTTCTTTAGCATTTCTTCTGATACATCTCCTACGCTGCATGCAAAATATCCGTCCGTCCAAAATTTATGCTCTTTCCAGAAATGCTTTCGAAGAAATGTTGGATGTCATTCCCATATATACCATGTTGTATAGCTTTTCATTAGATTTACGATTTTGCTGACAGACATTGTCGGCTCCGTTTCTATCATGTAATGAATATGGTCTTTCTCTGTTTCCATATATTTGATGATTACATGATGTTTTTGGCATATCTCATAGGAAAACTGTTTTATATCGTCGGATATCTGCTTTGATATCAGTAATTTCTTTCTGTGTTTACATACAAAAATAATGTGATACTGTAATAAATATTTGTGTCTGTTTTTTGACTTCCATGTTCCCATGACAACAGTATAACACAGGAATATACTTTTAGCGACCTTAACCCACCGTCTAAAGCCAGTGGGATTGCGGTCACCTTATTTCAATTATTCGCGACATTAAGGTTCTTGAACAGGAAGATACCGCCTGCCATAATATTCCCTCGCCTGATCGGAATACCTTTTGACAAATTCACTTTTTGCCTCCGTATATCCGTCTCTGTTGTTTCTGTACTCCTCCAACAGACTCTCCTTTAAGGCGGCATATTCGGCAGCAGCATCCTTATGCTCAATCAGATAATCCCTGAAATAAAGCTCATCCCAATCCCCATAACAGCGAACATGCAGGTGATACACCTTTTCTGCAAAGCCTTCCGAGGTATAGCCTTTATTATAAGACATCTGCAAATAAGGCTTCTCCTTATGGGACATCAGTACCCATCCGCTGCCAATCAGCTTATCTTTTACTTCTGCCGTGTTCTGGTCACCGGCAATTTCCAGCAGAATATCCACGGTAGGTTTCGCAAGTAACCCGGGGACAGCAGTACTTCCGATATGGCTGATCCGTTTTATCATTCTGCTGTCCAGGGCTTTCAGAATTTCGTTACGCTGCTCCTCGTACCACCGCATATAATCAGGATTATGTCCGGTAAGTATGATGGGAAACAGCTGCCATAGCTCCTCCATTGTCATTTCCGATAGTGCCTTACCCATAATTGCCTCCTTTGCTGTTTATGAAATTGGTTTAAATCATGCAATAACTATAACGCTTATGCTTAACTATGTCAATTCAATATACCAATTTATGGTTACAGTACACGATCATTTGTTCGCTTTTTTCTAGACTTATCCATTTCAATATGTTATAATATTCCCAATATAATCATATAATCACAGGATGGTGAAGAATGCAGGACATTAAGGGGTATGATACCTTTATCAAAATTGAAGCAGTCAACAAAGGCTGGTCGGAAGATAAAAAATACTATATCGAGACCCGGGATGGCAGCAGGCTTCTCCTGCGCATTGCCGATAGCTCCGCATATGACTTAAAAAAGAAGGAATACGATTGGATGAAGCAGCTCGCAGCCTTGGATATTCCCATCTCACAGCCTGTGGACTTTGGAACCTGTGACAATGGCAAATGCGTATATTCCCTCCTATCCTGGTGTGATGGGGAGGAGGCTGAAGCTGTTCTGCCGCAGCTTGCAGAAACGGAGCAATATGTGCTTGGTGTACACTCCGGTGAAATTCTTAAGAAAATCCATTCTATTCCCGCTCCGGAAGAACAGGAAGAATGGGGAAGCCGTTTTAACAGAAAAACTGATCTTAAAATAGAGAAATACCGGGCTTGCGGAATACGGCTTCACGGTGATGATAAAATCATCGGGTATATTGAGGCCAACCGGCAACTGCTTTTTGGCAGGCCGCAATGCCTTCAGCACGGTGATTACCATGTCGGCAATATGGTACTTTCACAGGATCATACCTTATCTGTTATTGATTTTAACCGCAATGATTTCGGTGATCCCTGGGAGGAATTCAACCGTATTGTTTGGAGTGCGGCGGCCAGTCCGCATTTTGCGACCGGTCAGTTGATCGGTTACTTCGGCGGGAAACCTCCTGAGGAATTTTTCAGGCTGCTTGCCCTTTACATCGCCAGCAATACGCTTTCATCCATCTATTGGGCGATACCGTTCGGACAAGATGAAGTTGAAATCATGCGAAAGCAGTCGCAGCAGCTTCTGAAATGGATTGATAATGAGAATGCTCCTATACCGGACTGGTATCTGGAAGACTTCTATATTCAGTATATTGACGGCATACCTTATAAGCTGAAGGCCCCGTACGATATGTCCTTTCTTAATCAATACGGTAAGGTATTCAAGATCTATGATGGTCAGGATTCCGGCAATTTATGCTTTGGTGTGCAGCAAAATGATCACCGCTGCTTTATCAAATTTGCAGGTGCACCCACAGAACAATATACCGGAACACCCCAGGCTGCTATCGCACGGCTGAAGGCAACTGTTCCGGCATATCAGGATCTGGAACACCCGAATTTAATAAAAATCATCGGGGCAGAAGAAACAGGCGGTGGTTATGCTGTCCTGTTTGAATGGTCCGATGCTGAATGCATGGGCAGAATGTATCCCTTATCACGTCAAAAATTTTTACAAATGCCCCGTACAACAATGCTGCGCGTCTTTCAGGATATTCTGTCCTTTCACGCTTATGTGAATGAAAAGGGGTATGTGGCCATTGATTTTTACGACGGCAGCATTATGTATGATTTTACCGCAGAAAAAACCATGATCTGTGATATTGATTTCTACACAAGGATGCCCTATGTCAATTCCGTGGGCAGAATGTGGGGGTCCTCCCGTTTCATGTCCCCTGAAGAGTTTGAACAGGGAGCAATCATTGACCAGGTAACCAATGTCTATCTCATGGGCGCCACTGCATTCGCTTTGTTTGCCAATTATGAAAGAACCCCTGATCAATGGGTACTTAATGAAACTCTTTACCAGGTTGCACTTAAGGCAGTGCATAGCGAACGCAGCCGGCGGCAGCAATCGATACAGCAGTTTATCAGCGAATGGAATGCAGGTCTAAACTCCTTTTAGAAAATCGAGCATCCGCCCATTAACCTCTTTTACATTATCCGTAGGCATGTGCGGGCGGTGTCCATATCCCGGGACAATCCATATCTGTGTCTGCGGACATCGCGCCTTGATATCCAGCAGCCTCTGCTCCGAAGCATAAGAATCCTGCTCCCCGGCGATACAAAGCATGGGCATCGTCAGTCTGTCCCAATCCTCCGCAGCCAGATTGGGATATAAGCGCCAATCTCTCACACTTTGACGCATATGATGCTGCCAGTCACCGCCATGTGCTTCTGCATGCACTGCCTTGATACGTTCGATAAATTCGGTTTGATGATTGCGAAGCAGTGCTTCCGGTTCATATTCTTCCGAGCCTGCCGGATCTGCTACCCCGCCGCAGCCTATTGTAATTATGCTTCGTATCAACTCCGGATGTCTGGCCGCCAGATGTAAAGCGACGCCTCCTCCCAGACTATATCCGATCAGATGCACTTTACTGATCTCTAATGTCTCTAAGAAACCGGCCATATCTTCCGCGATGATTCCGGTATCCCAATCCTTGCCGATGCTTTGGGTCCGTCCATGCCCTCTGAAATCCGGCATAATGCACCTGTAGGTATGAAAAAAGGGCTGTATCTGGCCGCTGAAGGCGATAATACCGCGGCTATAGCCGCTATGCAGAAAGAGGATGGGCTCGCCTGTACCAAACTCCTCATAAAAGATAGTACAATCCTTCACTTGCTGATAAGGCATGATAATTAACCCTCCATATCATCTACATGAAATAGTTGCTTTTGCATACCGTGATAGTAATTCCCCTGCTCTGCAGTAAAGCTCAAAATACTGTAATCCGGGTCAGCAGGCCCAAGCGGATAATACTTATCAAAGCCGTCCTTCCAGAACGCCGCTTTTGTTTCGCTGTCACTGTGTACCTTCATCTTCCCGGTAAGCATTAAACCATGAAAGCCCTGAGCATCAAGAAAATAAATACAAGCCTGAGGACGTTCCAGCCATTGTCCTGTACGGATTGCAGAGGTATTCGTCGTAAACCAGAAGGTATGAAGTCCTTCATTCTTCTCCCGAAACATTGCCTTTGCATTGGGGAAGCCATTTTCATCAATAGAACATACAATAGCATCCCGGCTGCCTTCCACTAATTTGATGATCTCTTCTTTTACTTGTTGCTTCATATCCTTATCCCCCTGTTATGATTCCAGATTATTGATGATCCTTTTTAATTTCCCTTCAAATTCAATTACTTCTTCTTCTGAAAATCCCTGATAAAACAGCTCATTCATCCTGTCGGATACACGGTCATAGGCTTCCCGATAATCACTTGCTTTCTGCGTAATTGAGATATTAATCTGTCTGCGGTTTCGTGGATCCGGTGTTCTCGTGATCAAGCCGCCTGCCTCCATCCGGTCCAGCATACTGGTCAAGGTAGTCTTCGCCAGCGAGGTCAGACGGCCGATCTCGCTGATGGTCAGACTCCTGTGCTCCCATAAAACATACAGAATCCTTCCCTGTGCTCCGTTAAAAGCATCGACCTCGCTCTCCTTTAGCATCTTCTCAAATACCCTGCCCTGGAGTTGTTTTATCTGTGATATCAGAAAACCTCCGTTTGTTTTCATTGGATCGCCTCCTTACTATATAGGATAGTACTATATGGTACAATTGTCAATAAAAAGTTGTTTTGTTTAACAAGGTTGGTTCATCATCAATACATGGTATCATCTTTCAAGCTTTCAACAATATCGGTTCTGCACAGCTTTCTGCCTGCGATATAATAAGCCAGGCCCACTGACACCAATACCGCCCCTGCAAATACGGCAAGCTGTCCCACCGGCATCACTGTGAAATAATCCCGGTATAAAAGCTCACTTGCATCTACGGCAAATATCACAAACAGCACATTGAAGGGCAAGCTGATCAGGATAGGCTTGATTCCTATGATACTTGCCTCGATTGCAAGAATTTTAACCAGACCTGCGGTTGTAAAACCAACGGACAGGTAGCGGGCAAATTCCCGCTTTCTCAGGGAAACACCCCCCAGCGTATTGGCAAATACATTCGCAATACCAATGAGAGCCAATAAGCCGCACAGACTGCCTATGATAAAATTATATCCCCGGAACACCACGGCATTATATTCCTCAATTTCTTTTCTATTCTCCAACTCATATTCATACTTTCCTTCCAGCAGCCTTTTTACCTGCTGCTGCACCTTCTCAAGCTCATTTTCCGATATGGCACGAATTTTATAATAAGCTTCCTCGGCAGTTACGGTTTCTGACAGCTTCCGGTACGCATGCTCCGGGAGAATCTGAGCCAGAGAAAAATCCTCATACTCCTCTCTTAAATCAGGTGTTTCCTCCGTAAAAGCATTCAGTTCCAGTTGTACCTGTTCCTGCGCTGTTCTTCGACCGGCATCCGGAAATACTGTCAGGACCTGATTTTTCTCTGTAATATAGGGCAAATACTTTCTCTCCCTGAAATTACTGTGGATGTTATCCCAGATTATATTTACCGTTACCCCCATATCGGCGGAACTCTCCAATCCTATGCCTTGCAGGTACTCGCGATAGCTTAGATCATCCAATATTATGATGGGAACTTCTACATAGTAACGATCTCCGTTTTTCTGGGTACCGGTGTCTTCAAGCGCTTCCAACCCTCCGATTGATTTAAGCTCATTTGACAATGCAGCCTCGGACAGCCACGTATATGCTTTCGCTTTTTGATAACCCGTGCAGTCATAAACCTCCGGTATATTTCTGATTTCCGACAGCAGCGAGTGATCGATATCCGTATTCTCTTTTACCGTTATCATGAAGTCCCAGGTATCCTTATACCGTTCAAAATAAGTATATTTTGTACTTAATTCAGACAAAGCCCCAAAGTTCAGGAATATGCTGAACACCAGGAATGAAATAGTCAGCGACAGTGCGGAGGTTCGATATGCTCTTCTGCGTACATAAAGGAATTTGCGCGCAAGCTCCCATTCCACGCCAAACACTGCGGAGAATAAGCGAAACGGCTTTACTTTTCTGACAGACTGCTCCTGTCCTCCGTGGATTGCTTCTAATGTACTTACTTTGCTAAGACGTCTTGCTGCCCTACCGGCAGCGATCCATACCGTCAGAAGACAGGTACATAAGGTCACCAATAAAATAAGCGGATGATAATCCAAGGCGGCTGCATCTGTTCCCAGCATTCTGCTGGCGAAATTAGCCAGTTGCATAAAGCCGTAGGTCAATCCAATGCCGGCTGCAATTCCAACCAGGACAGGCAGAAAGCTTAACAGAAATGCCTCCTGGAGCAAGGCCGCCCGCAGCTGTGAGGGTGTTGCACCCACACTTTGCAAAATTCCCAGTTGGTGCAGCCTTTCGTTGCCGGTCATTTCAAATGCATGGTAAATCACCAAAATCAGCGAAGTACATACCAGAAGCATGACCCCGATGTAAAAGCTCAAAAGCAGGGGCGGATTGTTTCTTTCCTCCGGGGAATAGATATAATACTGGGTCAGCAGCAGATTATGATACTGTATCGCCGTATGGAAGCCCTTCGTATCAAGTCCGATTTGTCCGGCAATCTCCGGCAGATCCTCATAAATGCTTCCGGGGTTCTCCATCGTAAGGAGCAGTTCTTTGTAATTCGCCTCATCCTCTCCTATCCTCACGCTTCTGATATTGGGATAGTTTTTCACTATCTCTATATCCTCCTCTGATATTGCTCCGCTTAACTTCCCCTGCCAATCTCCTTCCTCGCTGATAATCCTCCGGATATTGTCCGTCCACATATTATAAAACAGTGTACAGATGAAGGAAATGAACAGAGAGGCAATCATAACTGTGATAATAACGGAACTGCTGTAGGTTTTATTATTTCTGATATAGCTTTTGGAATATTCCTTCCACATCATATCCACACCCTCCCGTTATCTGCCGACTGCTTCATCCGAAACAATACAGCCATCCTCCAGCCGGATAATCCTGTCCGCCTGTAATGCAATTGACTCGTCATGAGTAATCACAAGCAAGGTCTGCTTGTACTTCTTATTTGAATATTTCAGCAATTCTATAATTTCCTGACTGCTGCAGCTGTCCAGATTCCCCGTGGGCTCATCCGCAAGAACCAAAGCCGGGGCATTGATCAATGCCCTGCCGATGGCTACCCGCTGCTGCTGTCCGCCGGACAATTGCTTCGGAAGATGCTCTGCCCTATCCTCCAGATTTAATACGGCAAGAAGCTCCTTCAGCCGTTCCTGCCCCACCTTCTGTCCGTCCAGCTTCAAGGGCAGTGTCATATTATCAGCCACATTGAGTACCGGGATCAGATTATAGAACTGATAAACCAACCCCACCTGTCTGCGTCTGAAGATAGCCAGTTCTTTTCTGCTCTTTGAATAAACATCAATTCCATCTACATAAACAGTTCCGGAAGTCGGCAGATCAACTCCGCCGATCAAATGCAGCAATGTGGACTTTCCGGAGCCTGATTGACCTACGATAGCCACAAATTCTCCCTTGTCAACGGAAAACGACACATTCTTCAATGCATGGACCTGATTCTCTTCCTGTCCATAAGACTTGCATAATTTCTCAACTTTTAATAATTCCATAGGAGTATCCCTGCCTTTCACGATTCATTATAACAGCTGCCGGCTTACAATCCGGTGAGTTTTTTATAACAGAATCGTCACTTTATAAAAAAGGAAGCACTTATATGGCTCCCTTATAAAATCTAATATGAAATTGTGCGCCGCAGGTCTCCCCATTGCGAACTGTGATCGTTCCGTTTTGCTTTTGTATAATCATCTTAGACATGGCAAGTCCAATTCCCGTACTTTCCTTGTTGGCATTGTTCCCCCGATAGAATCGTTCGAAAATATGGGGCAGATCCTCCGGCCAAATTCCTGAGCCGGTATCCTCAATCCTAATCTCCGTATAGACCGGATTTTCCTCTGCGGATACGGTAAGCGTACCTCCCTCCGGTGTATGCTCCATACAATTTTTCAGGATATTCCCCACTGCCTCTGCCGACCAGAGAATATCACCGGTATACCGAATATCCTCATTTACCATTATCTTCAATAGTTGATTTTTCAGCTCCATCGGTACCTCAAGGGGCTCTGCCGCCTTTTTTACCAGCTCCGTAACAGGGACAATATCCTGTTTAAACCGGGCGGTACCGGATTCCAGCTTCGCTATCTTTAATAGGGAAGTAACCAGCCAATCCGTCTTTGTAAGAAGACCGTTTATTTTATGAACCAGTCTGATCCTGTCTTCTGCCTCCGGCTCATTACCCTGCAGTCTCGGCACAAGCATATGCAAGGAGGTCAGCGGCGTCTTAATTTGATGAGAAACATCTGCAAGTGCTTCACTTAAATATCGTTTATCGTCTCTTAGATTTTCTGCCTGTTCCCGTAAGCGTATTGTCATTTTATAAATCTTGCTGTTCAGTACCGCCAATTCACCCTCCTCATCGGGAATAAGCTCCATTTTATCATTGCCATGCAGTATTTCATCCAATTGGCTGCTTAACCTGGACAGCCTGTCATACCGCTTCTTTGTGAAGCAGAGAAATAGAATGCCGCCAAGCAGGCCTATGAAAAATACATAGGCAGCAAAATAAATATTCCAAAATAGTGCCGCTGATACCGCCAAAATCAAAAACACAAAATATATGATTATCAGTTTCTTCACTTCCGGATTTCTAAACAATCTCATATGAATTAATACCCCTGCCCTTCAGGTCAACCGACGATATAGCCGCGGCCCCGGATTGTCTTTATAATATGGGGATTTGCCGGGTCGTCCTCCAGCTTCTCCCGCAGTCTCTTTATATAAACAGTCAAGGTATTGTCATTCACATAATCTCCTGCGATATCCCAAATTTCCTCCAATAAGGAGTTCCTTGACAGGACCTCTCCCTGCCGGTTTAAAAATACTAGCAGCAAACGATATTCCAATGCCGAAAGGATAATTTCCTTCCCGCGCCTGCTAACCACACCCCTGACCATATCTACCTCTAAATCATCCATCCGAAGCACCGGCTGACTTTTCCCGCTTCTGCGCAGTACGTTTTTGACGCGGGAGATCAGTTCCAGCGGTTTAAAGGGCTTTGTGACGTAATCATATGCCCCCAGATCAAATCCGGTAACAATACTTGCTTCATCCCCCAGGGCGGTAAGGAAGATAACCGGTATCTCCCTCCTGTGCCTGATTGCGGTGCAGACAGAATAGCCATTGCCGTCCGGCAGCATTAAGTCCAGCAGAACCAGGTCAAAGGCCTCCTGATCAAGCATGACCAGCGCCTCTTCCTTTGTCCTTGCCACTTCTGCCGAAAAGCCTTCTTTTTTCATGAGATATGCCAAATTATCAGCAATATCTTTTTCATCCTCAATAATTAATATTGAACTGTGATTCATGACTCCTGCTCCTTCCGCTTATCTGCCGCTTGTCCGACAGTTCTCTTTCGTAATCTGCCAACCGGCACCAAGTTAATCCTAAGTTGTTAAAAATAGTATATTGCATTTTATTACCAGACTGCAAGAGATATTTTAACACCTTGAAAAGGGAGACCCCAATAGCGGCAAAAATAAAAAGCGCCACCCTGTCAAACTTCCTGTTTGAAGTTATGCACAGAGTGGCGCTTACTATCATGGTTGTATCCACATTATTCTAAAGAATCTAACATTTCTTTTACTAACTGATTAATCTTGCCCGGATCAGCCTTGCCCTTCATCTCCTTCATGGTCTGGCCGACAATGAAGCCCATGGCTTTAGTCTTACCGCTCTTATAATCCGCTACTGACTGGGGACTGTTTGCAATGATCTTCATGGTAGTAGAGCGGAGCAGACCATCGTCACTAACCATACCAAGTCCGTTCTTCTCCACATATTCCAGGGGATCCACATTTTCCTTAAAGACTTTTTCAAAGACCTCCTTCGCCACAGTGCGGTTAATCTTATTGCCATCGACCAGGTGAATCAAAGCAGCTAACTGGGAAGGAGTAAAGGTGATTGCCTCCGCTTCCATCTCCTGCTCTTTTAATAAACGCATGGTTTCTACCATGAGCCAGTTGGACACTTCCTTGGGTTTATCACAAAGAGCAACTGTCTCCTCGAACAGATCGGCAAGGTGCTTGGAGCCGGTAATGATAGAGGCATCGTATGCAGGAATATCAAACTCCTTCTCATAACGGAGCATCTTCTCATCACGAAGCTCCGGCTGACGCTTACGGATATTCTCCAGCCATTCATCGCTGATCTCGATAGGCGGAAGGTCAGGCTCAGGGAAATAGCGGTAATCCTGGGCGTCCTCCTTGGAACGCATGGCAAAGCTGGTATCCTTATTATCATCCCAGCGTCTTGTCTCCTGGGTTACCTTTTTACCGTCCTCCAGAAGATCAATCTGGCGTTTTCTCTCCCCTTCGATGGCTCTTGCGATGGCCTTAAAGGAGTTCATGTTCTTCATCTCGGTTCTGGTACCATACTCCTTTGCCCCTACCTCACGGACGGACAGGTTGATATCGGCACGAAGGGAGCCTTCCTGCATCTTACAATCCGATACACCAAGATATTGCAGGATAAGTCTTAATTTATCCAGATATGCAACCACCTCTTCGGCGGAACACATATCCGGCTCACTTACAATTTCAATCAGAGGCACACCGCAGCGGTTATAATCCACCAGCGTACAATCCTCCCAGGGATCATGCACCAACTTACCGGCATCCTCCTCCATATGGATTTCATGAATGCGGATGGTCTTCTTCCCTGCCTCAGCCTCAATCTCAATTCCGCCTTCTCTGCAAATCGGCAGGTACAGCTGTGAGATCTGATATGCCTTGGGAAGATCAGGATAGAAGTAATTCTTACGGTCAAATTTACAACGCTGGGTGATAGAGCAATTTAATGCAAGTCCTGCTGCCATGGCAAATTCAACTACCTGCTTATTCAGTACCGGAAGGGTTCCCGGCATACCGGTGCAGACCGGACAGCAATGGGTGTTGGGCTCACCGCCAAACTGTGTGGTGCAGCCGCAGAATATCTTTGATTTGGTGGCAAGCTCAACATGAACCTCCAAGCCAATGACTGTCTCATATGCTTTCATGTCTTATGCCTCCTTTTCCTGTGCTTTGGCAAGAGTTGCGGGTCGTGCATAGGTCCCCGCCTGTTCAAAACTGTAGGCTGCACGAATGATATCCTTCTCTCCAAAATGCTTCCCGATTAACTGCAGTCCGATAGGTAATCCTTTCTTATCTCTGCCGCAGGGAAGGCTGATACCCGGAAGTCCCGCAAGGTTTACTGATACGGTATAAATATCGGACAGATACATCTTAAGCGGATCGGACAGGCTCTCCCCCAGCCTCGGAGCAGTCTCCGGAGCAATGGGTCCAAGGAGGATATCATATTTTTCAAAGGCTTTCTGGAAGCCCTCGTTAATCAATGCTCTTACTTTAAGCGCTTTATTGTAAAATGCATCATAGTAACCGGAGCTTAATACAAAGGCACCGATCATCATTCTGCGCTTAACCTCATTGCCAAAGCCTTCGCTTCTGGTCTTCTTATAGACATCCTGCAGGCCTTCAAAGTCAGGCGTACGGTAACCGTATTTCACACCATCGAAGCGGGAGAGGTTGGAACTGGCTTCCGCGCAGGCGATTACATAGTAAGAGGGAACTGCAAATTCCACACTATGAAGCTCGAATTCTTCTACAATAGCCCCTTTGGATTTCAGGACCTCGGCCGCCTTTAAGATACTTTCCTTTACCTCTTCCTCAATGCCTGCTCCAAGGTAATCCTTCGGAATACCGATACGCATTCCCTTCACATCATCCACCAGTGCTTCCGTATAGTGATAGCTTTCCTGCGGTGCGGAGGTTGCGTCCTTCAGGTCATGCCCTGAAATTACCTCAAGAGCCGTGGCACAGTCTGATACATTCCTGCCAAAGGTTCCGATCTGATCCAGGGAGGACGCATAGGCAATCAGTCCATAGCGGGATACGGTACCATAGGTTGGTTTCATCCCTGTTACACCGCAGTAGCCTGCCGGCTGGCGGATAGAGCCGCCGGTATCGGAGCCAAGGGCATAGAAGGCTTCCTCCGCGGATACTGCCGACGCTGAACCGCCGCTGGAGCCGCCCGGAACACATTGGGTATTCCAGGGGTTCTTCGTCTCACCGAAATACGAGGTCTCCGTGGTACTTCCCATGGCAAATTCGTCCATATTCGTCTTTCCTATGATAATCGCTCCTGCTTTCTTTAACTTCTCAATCACCGTCGCATCATAAGTCGGTTCAAAATTATATAATATCTTAGAACCGCAGGTGGTCTTCACCCCTTTGGTACTGATATTGTCCTTGACTGCCATCGGTACTCCGGCAAGGGGGGAACCATCCAATTCCCCGGCATCGATCCTTTTCTGAACCTGCTCCGCCTGGGCCAGGGCATCCTGCTCCAGAACCGTAATATAACAATGATAATCAGCATCTCTTTGCTTTATGACCTCAAGCTGCGCCTTGACTGCTTCGGCAACGGTGATTTCCTTTGCCTTAATCCTCCTGCCAAGCTCAAGCGCAGACAGTGTCGTGATATCCTTCATAATAGTAACCATACCTTTCTCACAGCAATATAATTTATACTTTTATCAATTACACTGCCTGTGTTTATTCAACTGTCTTCGGAACAGCAAAGCTGTCACCGATGCGTTTGGGAGCATTTTTCAGCAGCTCTTCCCGTTTGTCCTGATTCACCACTTCATCCTCACGAAATACATTCTTTACCGGCAGAACATGGGACATAGGCTCCACACCTTCCGTGTCCAGTCCATTCATGGTTTCTATATAATCCAGAATCCGGTCCAGATCCTGTGCAACCTTATTCTTCTCTTCTTCAGAGACATTCAGCTTCGCAAGTGCCGCTACATACTGAACGGTTTCTTCCGTTATCCTCATAAAATTACCACCTTTCTATAGAATTACAAGCTTATGACTTTCTTCGAAAATCTTAAACTCTCCTGACAATTATGGCTCAAGCCTTGATAAATCTCTGGGGAACATGGTAGTTTCCCTGACATTCTGCTCATCCAAAAGCTTCATGGTCAATCGCTCCAGACCTATGCCCAGTCCTCCGTGAGGCGGCATGCCATGCTTATGGATCATAAGGAAATTCGAGAATTCCTCCGGATTCATACCCCTTGCCATCATCTTGGCAACCTGCGCATCATAGCTATGAATTCTCTGTCCGCCGGTGGTAATCTCCATTCCCTTGAACAACAGGTCAAAGCTTAAGGTAAACTTCGGATCCGCCGGGTCATCCATGGCATAGAAGGGCCGCTTCTTGGAAGGATAATGAGTGACAAATACAAAATCACTATCGTGTTCCTCTTTAAAGTATTTACCGATCAATACCTCTTCCTCCGGCTCCAAATCATAGGGATTCTTGATCTTACGATTGTATTTCTCGGATACCAGAACCTTGGCTTCGTCAAATCTTACCGCAGGGATCTTATCAAATTGCGGTAAATCTACTTCCAACAGCTTTAATTCCTTTGCATAATGCTCCCGGAGGAAATGCAGCACATACCGCAGCATCTCCGTCTCCATGGCCATAATGTCCTCAAACCCGTCGATATACCCCATCTCAAAGTCAAGGCTTGTATATTCGTTCAAATGTCTGGTGGTATTGTGCTTCTCCGCACGGAATACCGGTGCCGCTTCAAACACCCTGTCATACACCCCAACCATGGTCTGCTTATAAAACTGGGGGCTCTGCGCCAAGAACGCCTTACTTCCGAAGTACTCCAGCTTAAATACATTGGCTCCGCCTTCTGCATTGCCTGCTACAATCTTTGGTGTCCGAATCTCTGTAAAGCCCTGGGAGAACATAAAATCACGGAAGCCTCGAATGATTCCCTCCTGGATTTTAAAGATTGCCCTTTCCCTGACATTTCGTAAGGAAATGGGACGGTAATTGAGCTTCGTCTCAAGAGAAGTCTTCATCTTCCATTTGGAAATGGGAAGAGGCAGCATGGTGCCTTCCTTGGGCGAGGTAAGCACCTTTATTCCGGTAAGCCTTACTTCAAAGCCCTGGGGTGCACGCTCCTCGGCAAAAAGATTGCCTTCCGCCTCTACAGTCATTCCTTCCTTTAATTCCTTCAATGCACAGTCTGTCACTCCTTCTTCATAGACACACTGCACCAAACCCTCCCGCTTACGCAGTACGATAAAAGCAACCTCACCCATATCACGGATCGTATGGATATAACCGTTAATCTTCACTGCTCCTGATATTCCTTTTGCAAGGATATCACTAATTTCACTTGTTTCTTTCTGTTTAATTCCTGTAATAAATTCCATGCTGCATACCTCCATTACTTGTTATTGCATTCTTATGGGGGATAGCGCACTGCTGTACGCGCATAAAAAAAGCCCCGAAGAATGCTTTTTGCATTCTTCGGGACGAGAAATCAGAAAATTTCCCGCGGTACCACCCGCATTGAGAGTATAACTCTCCTCTTTCAACAGAACCTTGTACACGATAGAACTTCATACAGAGCTGTTCTGCTATACACTTTAACGCGTGCCGCGTGCGAACCTACTGCTATTTCAATCCGCAGGCTCCGGAGTGTTCCGTATTCTACTTATCACCGCAGGTGTGCTCTCAGTCGGTGGCTCACCATTCCTGTCTATCGATTATTGGGCAGAATAAAGTCTCCTTCTCAGCCGATAACTTATAAATAGATATCTCTCGAGTTAATACAAGTATTAACCCTATTGTTGACTTATATTAGCACATTACTTTATTAAAATCAAGCAGAAATTCGTATGCTGTTCGTATGCGACATTTTCCGTGTTTTTCTTTAATAAAATCCATAAGCAAATTTGTGTCGACCATTACCTTATGTATTATTCAAAATGTATTCCCTCGCCGCAAAGCAGGTCCTTCAGTTTTCCGTAACC
Source organism: Bacillota bacterium (assembly GCA_023409535.1). Lineage (GTDB taxonomy): Bacteria > Bacillota > Clostridia > Lachnospirales > Lachnospiraceae > Mobilitalea. The sequence continues at coordinate 661,884 of JAEYGZ010000027.1, read as the reverse complement.
GACAGCACTGTTTTCGACGGTAATACACTTTTTTGAATCCACATATATTGTCATTTTCTGCACTTTCTCAACCACCTTTGTAATACTCAGCAAATCAATTTCTCTCTCTTTAACAAAAACAGAAGAAAAAATAAGCTTGTCATCAGAAACACAAATCCTCCAGCGACTGCAATAATATGCAAATAAAGCCCCTAACAAGGAAAAAAGGATAAATATGATGTAAACCCATACGTCGACTGTATCATTTTTAAATATTGTAAACAGTACTGTTAAGGCTGCAGCAAAGAGAAAACTGATCATTCCTATCCAAAAAAAGGGCTTTGGCTGCCGTACAATAAAGCTGTCATCCGCCATGGACTCTTCCGCCTTTCTGCTGGATCTTATGATGACTGGAAAAAACCACGCTATAAGCACTAAAATAATAGCAGAACTGAAGTATTTCATAATTTACCTCCTGGATTTTGACTATATTTTATTCTTTCTCACATTCTCTTACTCTATATTACTTTTTATTACATTATTTTCATATAGAACATTTTCCCTATTATCGGCTTGTAAATATAAAATAGCCAGTAAACTCATTAAAATCCACTAACTGAAGTGTAATTTTAGAATCCCGTTTATACTCCATGAATCCCGAAATACCTCATAGAAAAAGTATTGAAAAATTGAAATTCCCGATGCACTCGCTTTTGCAGCCTGATTTTTCGTTTGGTATACTAAATTCCATTACTGCCATTTACAAGGTTATATGTACCATAACCTATTCCATCGATTAATGTGCTTGCTCCGACTTGCCCTGCAAGGGAGAGCCCTCGGTTGCGGCAGCTAATCCTCCTTATCCCACTTCTGGTAAAAATGACGCACCGATGCTTTGAGATATGTCTCACCACCAACATGAGGACAATATAAATTATATTTGCAGTATCCATATACCTTCGATATAATTTCAGTTAGAGGTGGTATCAATGTTTAAAATAGGTGAATTCTCCAAACTGACACAAGTATCAATCCGCATGTTGAGATATTATGATGAAACAGGTTTATTAAAGCCTGCGGAGATTGATAAATTTACAAATTACAGGTTATATTCCATAGAACAAATTTCCTGCCTGAACAAAATTATATTTCTGCGGGATTTGGGGTTTACTGTTGCAGAAATTGCGAGTGCACTTAATCAATGGAACAATGAATTTATAACTGCTCAGCTTAACAATAAACGTCTGGAAATTGAAAATACAATAAAAGCCCAACAGGATAAACTATCAAAAATCGAATTAGCGAAAAAAGATATTCTGCAGGAAAAAATGACGATACACTATAATGTTTCAATCAAATCCGTTCCCAGTTATCAGGTATTTTCTTTAAGGCGGATTGTTCCCGATTATTACGCCGAAGGTCTATTGTGGAAAGAAATGTCGTGCTTTGCAGCCGAAAATAATATCGCCATTTCAGACAATACCTTTACCATCTATCACGATACAGACTATAGGGAAAAGAATGTTAATATTGAAATATGTGCCCCCGTGACCCGAATGGGAAAGGATGCAGGCGGTTTTACCTACCGAAATACGGAGTCTGTGCCAATCATGGCGTGCACTATGGTGTATGGGTCTTTTGAAAATATTGCGGATGCATACCTTGCATTTGCAGGCTGGCTGCAAGAACATAACCAATATAAAATGACCGGTCAAAGCAGGCAAATTATCCACCGCGGGCCATGGAATGAAGAAATCCCTGATCAATATCTGACCGAAATACAAATTCCGCTAAAAAACATTTAGATATAAGCGTTTTGCAGTTTTTCTGCAAGGCGCTTTTTTGCTATTGACTCTCACATGATGTGAGAGTCTAAACTGGATTTACAGAAATAATAAAAATCATACGGAGGAATGAAATATGCAGAATTTTCAAGTAAACCCTATTGGTAAAATCAGCGTAAACGAAGATGGAATTTTTATCAAACTCAATGCGGAGTATATTCCGGCTTTACAAGCATTGGACGGCTTTAGCCATCTCAATGTCATCTGGTGGTTTAGCGACTTTGATACGGAAGAAACAAGGAACATTCTTGAAACACAACAGCCATATAAAAAGGCTCCTGCAATCATGGGTATTTTTGCCACAAGATCACCGATCCGGCCTAACCCGCTTGCCTTAACAGCAGTACAAGTTATCAACATTGATTATGAAAGCGGCATTATTAAAATAGCTTATATCGATGCCAACGATAACACTCCAGTCCTTGATATAAAGCCGTACACACCAAGTCTTGACAGAGTGGAACTTCCCAGTGTGCCTGAATGGTGCTGCCATTGGCCGGCAAGTTTAGAGGAGGCAGGGAGTTTCGATTGGGGAAATGAGTTTAATTTTTAATATATTTTATTCTTCTAATGCATTTACTTCACAGTACCATAAAAGGCTGATTTCCTGCCTTTACTGGGCATGCAATCGGATTACTAATTTCCATCTTTATGGTACGGGCATGGCTGCAATCCTGCCCGTACCTTTTCGGTAAATATAAGAAGGATTCATTTATTTATTCAAAACGTATTCTCTCCCTGCCAAGCAGGTTCTTTAGTTTCTCATAACCGATAGCACTATTTTCCACGGTAAAACACTTTTTTGAATCTGCATATACCATGGTTTTCTGTGCTTTTTCCAGAGCTTACTATTGTAATATTTGATTCATATCATCAAATATTACAATAGGGCAATATCGGGTTCATGGTTCAAGAGGCAAGGAGCAGGTACGTCCTCAATTGCTTTGTGACCTTACTTTTTATTCTGGTAATAACTTTTGTAATTCTCTTTTACCATTATATCTAGGATACTGAACGCAGAAAAATCACCTTTTAGAATATCACTTGCATATTCTTTTAGTCTTTCCGCTGCAATTAATGCATAATTTTTAAGTCCATTTTCCTTTTCGTAGAATTCTGATTCAATTCCATATTCGTATGCAGGCTTTATTTGTGCCTCCGGATTTTTTAAGGCTAAAATCCAATCCAAGCTAAATCCTGTTATTGGCTCATTGTTTTTAATTGCGTTTGTTATGTTTTTTATTATTTCTCCATCAATAAGCCTATAAATAACAATTTGGATAAAAGCTTCTTTAAATTCATATTTTATTTCTATTCCCGTAGTTGAATTAACAGCTGTAAAATAGTACCCCCAATCTTCTCTTTTGCTTAATAATGTATTAAAACCATACTCATTTTTTAAAAAATCAAATGCTTTTTCAAATACCTGTTCTAATTCTTTCTTTTTCATTATGGTCTTCTCCCCGTAATATCAATTGTTTGATACCCATATTTATTTATTCGGCTTTGTTCGAGCTCATAGAAAGGACTCCTTGTAGTTCTTAATGGGTCTGTCCCAATATTATAAATATCATATCCCTGTTTTATCTTACTGTCTATCCATCTCTGGTTTCTTGCCAATGCAGCATTTAACTCGTCAGATGTCATTGGTCTATTATTAGGGAAATTCTTACTCCAAGCTTGATACCACTTGGCATCAACACCTTCTGATTGTAACTGTTTTGCAACAGTTTTAATATCCTGCATCCCTTCACCAATAACAATTGATTTATTACTTACAGCTTTCCCCGCGCCTTTAGCAAACGCCGAGCTCACCTTGGAAATCCCTTTTGATATCGCTGAACCCATCATAGAGATTCCTCGTGCAATCGCCGGGGCGGCAGCACCCGCAATCATACTTTGAGCATATCCTTCGAGTGTTGCGTTACTGCCATTTACAAGGTTATATGTGCCATAACCTATCCCTCCGATTAATGCGCTTGCTCCGACTTGCCCTGCAAGGGAGAGTCCTCCGGTTGCGGCAGCTAATCCTCCTGATACAAATGACGAACCGATGCTTCGCAAACTTTGAGATATGTCTCCATTATTTGATGTTAAAATTATGTTGCCTTTTAAATATTACAATAGCTTTTCAACAGCACTTTTTATTAAGTCTGCGTTCATTTGAAAGTATTCTTCTTTCGCTTTCTCACTTTTAAAGAAAAACCTATTCCCTTTTATCCATAACTCATTTACTTTAGCTTTAAAATCATTTTCATCATATTCTTTTGCCAAATTAAAAATTGAATTGACAGTAAATCTAAGTTGTTTTATTCCCCTATGCCCATCATATTGATAATAAACACCACCTTTTTCGTTTGATTTTGATACGCTAAAATAAAACTCAAATTCACCATTTCGATCGTAACAGGTTATATCAATACATATATCATTATAAGTATATAAAAGCTCTGTTTGCATGTTGTCAACATTATTAACATTCAGCGTGAAGCCCATATCTTTTTCAAGAAATATAAGTTTTTTAATAACAATCTCTCTTGCTAACATAAACATAATATGATTCTCCTCGTATTTATTTTCTATAACTCCTCCGGCTTTGCGTCGGGCAAGGTATGAAGCCGGTTAATCAGCACCGTTACCACACAATAAGCGTCGTGCTCGTCGCTTTTCTTCATCATGGGTGAACTTTTGCGCTGGTCAGGTCATAAATCGGTGACAAATTCTTCTCTGCATATTATCCCTTCGTTTGCCCTGTCATCCACATAAAGCCCAAGTACCGGAAACCTCAGATGATAGCCTTCGTTCTTAGAATGGGCAAGAGTACAACAACCTATCTACCGCAAGACTTACAGTTTCAAACATTATCGTATTTAACTTGCCCTGCAAGGGAGAGTCCTCCGGTTGCGGAAGCTAATTCTCCTGATACTGCTCCTGATACAAATGACGCACCGATGCTTCGCAAACTTACCTGAGATATGTCTCCGCCATTTGCTATCATCTGTATTCCAAAATCCATTGCTTCGCTGATTAATCCGCCTATCGCAGCACCAAATATAATATAAGCCCAATTCCCAGTAGGGTCATTGTACATTATCGGGTTACCCGCAGCATGTATGTGCCAGTTCGTACCATCAAGAGCTAGCCTGAACCATGGTGGACCTAGGGGTCGAAAATGATGCAGGTTAAAGCGCCAGGGTTGTAGAACTTCCCTAGCATAATTCACATCAGCCCGCAATGCGGTCTGTGGGGATTTGTATTTAGGAGTCATAAACTGCATAGCGGGGTCATAAGCGTAGTCTTGATTTGTTGAATTCCGCATGGTGTAAGGATTCGCCTAGGGGTCATGAATGACCCCTAGGCAAAAATAATCATTTATCTTACATCACTCTGGAGGTTTGCACAAAATCTAAAACGGTCTTACAACCATTTTACCTCTGTTTTTGACTCAACATTCGATATAGCTTCTTCAAGAGTTAAAAAACTACCTCCGCCAGCATTAAATAATCCTTCGCGTACTAAATCTTCATAAAAGATATAGTAACATTCGATATTTCTATCTTCTCGAATTTCTTCTGGGTCTTCATAGTCACCTGTGCCATAAAGAATATCCCACTTTATGATTTTCACCTTATATTCTTTTGAACTATTATAAATACATTTTCCTTGTTTTATTGCAATTGCATTTTGCATATCAGTAAACATAAATTCCTCCATTAAAATTACTTGTATATAGACCAGTGTGCATCAGCACTATTCCATGGTACGCTATTACCAAATACATCTATGGATGGACCTTGTCCTTTCATTCCTGGTCCGGTTCCTATGAGATGTCCATGCGCAGTTGGATTATTGCCATGTCCAAGGGGATTAAGTCTTTGATAATTTGAGCCGTTTGGATATAAAGTATGCGTATCAACTCCACCTCTGCCAGCAGGCACCGTGCTTCCTCCAACAGGCTCTATCATCGCATTTCCCTTAGGATCAACAACAAATCTTCCTACTTCTTGTCCTGTAGCTGGGTCAATAGTTTTCCCTGAAAGTCTTCCGGTTGGAACCTTCTCCGCGCCTTTAGCAAACGCCGAACTCATCTTGGAAATCCCTTTTGATATCGCTGAACCCACCATAGAGATTCCTCGTGCAATCGCCGGGGCGGCGGCACCCGCAATCATACTTTGAGCATATCCTTTAAGTGTTGCGTTACTGCTGTTTACAAGGTTATATGTGCCATAACCTATCCCACCGATTATTGCGCTTGCTCCGACTTGCCCTGCAAGGGAAGTCCTCCGGTTGCGGCAGCTAATCCTCCTGATACTGCTCCTGATACAAATGACGCACCGATGCTTCGCAAACTTACCTGAGATATGTCTCCGCCATTTGCTATCATCTGCATTCCAAAATCCATTACTCCGCTGATTAATCCGCCTATCACAGCACCAAATATAATATGAGCCCAATTCGCGGTAGGGTCATTGTACATATCGGATTACTGGCAGCATGTATGTGCCAGTTCGTACCATCAAGAGCTAGCCTGAACCATGGTGGAACCCAGGGGTCGAAAACCAAGCAGGTTAAAGGCGGTCGGCAATGCCAGCCGCTTAGAGCTTTGAGCCGACGGCGCCTACTTCCCCTTAGGTAGCTGCAATTTTGGCACGGTATACCTTTTAGGCACAAAACATATAAATTCAAACTTTTAAGGGTGTCTGTATAGGATAACCATAAGTTGCATTGGAAAAAAACACCATTTAATGTCTTCCGTTCCATTTACGAAACCAGTCATCTATATAACGTAAGCACTCTTCAACTTGTTTATTAACAATGGAACTTTTACCACTCCTATATTGTTTTAGTATTAATTCTAAATCCGACATTCCTTCGGTTGAAGATGAAGGCTGTGTATTCAGCCATCCTGTCAATGCATATGATAGCAAAAATTCATTCTCCTGATACGAATTATTACTAAGTTGTTTTAAAAAAATATATAAATCACCCATTTGTTCAATCTCTCCTTCTATTATTATGGCATGTAAAAAAAGTTAAGCCTTACACTGTTAGGATTTGTGACTATTTCAATTCCCCCACCTAAATTTGGAGGCACAGGAGGCGCAGGTCTGGCTATATAGGGCGCTCCGGTGATTTTTGTTCCTCCAATAATATAATCAATTTGACTGTTCGCAAGTCCATATTTATTTGCATAACCAGAACTCAAGGGAGTTTCCGGCGCCCAGAACTGTGCATCCGTTATATTAGATTTTCCAAATGTTCCTGTTCTGTATAACTGCCCACCATTATCAACGGTTTGTCTTAAATGTAACGCTTCTTTCAAGTTTGATTGTATTGCTTTCCCATAGGGTTTGTTTATACCTTTCCCTGTGCCCTTAGCAAACGCCGAACTTACTTTAGAAATCCCTTTTGATATCGCTGAACCCATCATAGAGATTCCTCGTGCAATCGCCGGGGCGGCGGCACCCGCAATCATACTTTGAGCATATCCTTCAAGTGTTGCGTTACTGCCGTTTACAAGGTTATATGTGCCATAACCTATCCCACCGATTAATGCGCTTGCTCTCCGACTTGCCCTGCAAGGGAAAGTCCTCCGGTTGCGGCAGCTAATCCTCCCAATACTGCTCCTGATACAAATGACGCACCGATGCTTCGCAAACTTACCTGAGATATGTCTCCGCCATTTGCTATCATCTGCATTCCAAAATCCATTGCTCCGCTGATTAATCCGCCTATCGCAGCACCAAATATAATATGAGCCCAATTCCCGGTAGGGTCATTGTACATTATCGGGTTGCCCGCAGCATGTATGTGCCAGTTCGTACCATCAAGAGCTAGCCTGAACCATGGTGGACCTAGGGATTGAAAATGATGCAGGTTAAAGAGGGGTGATCGCAAGCGACCTCCCCTCGGGTTACATCAGCCCGCAATACGGGCTGATGGCATTTTTCAGAGGTGGTCGGAATTGGGGATACGGTCCTTTCAGGTGGTTGGATTATGAGAACGCCCGCATTTACCAAGGGGTTACATGGTGGTCATTACTGACACCTGTGGCTTTTAATGAAATGTTCAAATACAGAAATTTTTGTTGATTACACTGAAAAGGTGCGGGTTCATTATTATTGTTTTATGTCTCCTATTACACAAATTATAGGGCAGGCTGTTACACCTACCCCTTATTAGTATATCTTTAGCTATTTAATTTTGTTAGGGATTCGATTGCTGAACCTACAACCTCTATTACATACCAATTTACAGCAATTAAGAAATCCGCTTTTTCATTAGATACAAAATACTCCATACCATATGAGTTTTCCATTAAATCTCCAATTAATTTAGCATCCTTTATCACCACTACTGAATTTCTATCTCTGCTTTCTTGATCAAAAAAAATGTAAGCAGGTTTACTTTCTAAGTGTTTTGAGTATGAAAACTCATTTCCCTCCAAAGGAATAGTCAGTGTTTCATTACCAATAGATAAGTGTCCAGTAGTTTTAAATGGTTTAAATATATCAATTACTTTTTTAATGTATTGTTTAGAATCATTCTCATCCAATATTACTATGTCTATACCTATATCGCTACTAGTTTGAGTTAATTCATTCGTATTTGGTTTACTGCTCATATAACCATCTCCTTGCTGCTGAAAGTTAGTCTTCAAAAACAGGTAAGCAAAAGGGCAAGCTGTTACACCTACCCCTTGTTTTTATTATGTTACGCTTACAATTGTTTTAATGCTATCTCACAATTCGATTCATTTACACCGATGTAGAAAATTACTTCATTTTCCACATCAACAATGCATATATCACCAAATCTCCACAACTCACTAAGTGCTTTTTTACAATCATCCACCTTAATCTTAACCCACCAGATACCCATTCCTTCAAAAGGCATTAACCAACTTGCTCCATCTTTAATAAATAACAAATTTTCTAAAAACCAGTCAACCAAATTATCATTATCCCCATCCATTTTTCTAGTACATAGTCTTGGATAACTGTATTTATGTAACTCACTAACACTTTCTGAGTACTTTGTAATTTCCTCTGATTCAGCTTCAAAAAAATCAATTATGCTTACTGCCTTAATTTCTTCGATTTGTTTTTTCATATTAAGTAGTATGCTTTTTTTACGTATCATTTCTTTTCTATCGTCCATAACTATATCCTCTCTTTTTATAATAAATTACCTAGAATATGGTATATGATGGTTTGTATCCTTGTTTATTGGAGAATACCTATTGTCAGGGTTCTTAAAGTCATACTTAAATGGGTCTGCACCTTTGGGAGCTGTTCCCGCATGGGTATGTAATCCCTGCTCTACATCATTAATATGGTCAACAACAACCTTTTTTCCTTGTGGTGTTTCGTACTCATAATATCTTCCATTATGAGTGGGATTATCACTATATTCATAGTTTTTATAGTTCGCACCCTTTTTGGTTATATCATCACCAACTGTCCATTGACGTGAAGCTTGTTGCGACCTAGGAACTTCAGCCCAGTCTTTAGCTTTATTGAGGGCTTCTGTTCGATTAAGGCTACTTCCGACCTCAGACGCTCCCGCACCACCCGAACTCTTAGCTATATCATCCATATACTTTCCAGCATCACTACCTGTATTTCTTGTTGCTTCCAGAAAGTTCTTCTGTACCGGAGTCTGCTCGACTTTTGGCATATTTACTTTGCCAATATTATCATCTATACTGCCAAATACCATGCCTTCCGGTGTGGCCAGCTTGGGAAAATTGATGTTCCGGCTGATCGTATTCACTTTGTCCTTGATAAATCCTATCGCTTTATCCTGTACTTCAATCAGCTTTTTGCCAACTTTAGAACTAGATATTCCACTTCCTACACCACCGGTGACTCCATCGATTAATGCTGAAAAACCTACCTGTTTCCAATCTATCTCTCTGTTAACTACACCCTGCGCTATCGCATTTGATGTTCCGCCTATGATTGCTTCGGTTATTGCTGTTTTTGCTACTTGTTTTACTACCTGCTTCCCTGTTACTTTTATTGTTTCTTTCCCTGCGGTTGCCAATAGCGAGGCACCACCGGTTGCTGCTCCTAATGCTCCTGATATGGCTCCCTCTGCCGCACTTAGCCACACCGATTTCCATTTAATTTCACTGAAGCTCTTATGCTCAAACAGCATCTGGCTGCCTATATCCATTGCCCCGCCAATTATACCGCCGAAAAAAGCACCTGCGACAATATGCAGCCAATGACCGGTTGGATCATCATATGTAATCGGATTATTGGCACAGTAGGTATACAGATTTAAGCTCAGGGGGTCATTGGGATCCCCCTTATAGGTATCCTCCTGCAAAAACCTTGCCGTCACCGGATCATACATCCTGGTATTAAGGTAATAAAGACCTGTTTCTATATCATACTGATAACCAGCATAAAGAATGCTGTTATCCACATTTCCGGTGCTTTCCAAAACATTGCCGAATGCATCATAATAGTAGGTAGCTGCTATGGTCCCTTCCCGTGTAATCAGAGCCGTTACGTCAGCATGTCCGTTATATAGATATTGGTATATCCCCGTTCCTGATGCCCTGATTAATAGGTTGGTTCCATAAATGTTCCAGGCTTTCTGACTGCCTGTTTCATCCGTTTCCAAAATCACCTTATCTGCCTCATACAGGTAAAGGGTCTGTTCTCTGTTTCCTTCGGTGATTACTTCCTTTCCTACCCGGTAACCTTCCGCATTATAAGTGTTGTTTATAATGGTCCCGTCCTCTGTGACACTGCGGATTAACTGGCTATACAGGTCATAGGTGTTATCCTGGGTTGTTACAGTTGAGATTACGGTTGTTCCGTTCGCATAGGTCTTTACCACAGTAGTATGCTGGTTTCCGTTATTATCATAGGTATAGACTGTTGACTTGGTAAGTATATTATTAACCTTAGTGGCAATATCTGTCAACCTATTCCGGTTGTCATAGGTATATGTACTCACAGAGGTTATTGTGTTTCCTGATACCGCATCCATCGTTGTGACTGTCTCTTTGCTTCGATTGCCCGCCTTGTCATATTCATAGGCCGTGCTTCTGCCAACCGGTTCGGTGACCGTAAGTAAACGACTTAATTCATCATAGGTGTAAATGGTGGTTCCTTTCTCCACCCCTCCGATGATCTCATGCTTCGTCAGCTGGTTGCCTGCCCTGTCATAGGTATAGGCATAGCTGTCAAGAATACTGCCGTCAGCCTTCCTGTTGATCAGGGTCTCGATCTGACTGTTGGCATTATAAGTATATTCTTCTCTGGTTCCGTCATTATAGGTAACACTTTTTCTGCTTCCATTGGCATAATAGGTATAGACTACCGTATCGCTTCCTGCGATGACCTTGACCAGACGGCCGGCTTTATCATATTCTTTTACAGTGATGTTCCCCTTCGGATCCGTGGTTCTTTCCCTATGGCTGCCTGCCGGTGCACCCTCCGTTATATCATAAGTGAAGGTTACTGTCCCGATTATCGGTACAGTTTTTGTCAGGACTCTGCCCAGCTCGTCATAGGTACGGCGGGCGGTTCCCGTTCCATCGGTCATGGTCAGCATATTTCCGTTGGCATCATAGGTGTAGGTATATTCCATTTCCTCTATACTTCCGGCACCCTCTGCGGTTTCTGTCAGAAGGTTTCCATGAATATCATAGCTATAGGTTATGATGCTGCCGTTCTTATCCGTCTTTCTTCTCACCTTGCCGCCAGCATAGTAAATATAGCCTTCCCGTTCTCCTCCTGGATCCGTCTCCGTCAGGAGAAGATTGGCCGCATTATAGGAATAGGTAACGGTATTACCCTTTCCATCCTTCTTTGTCAGCATATTGCCGTTAACGTCATAGGTGTAGGCTGTAATCTCTCCTTTGGCATTGGTTACCTTAACGAGACGATTTAGGGCATCGTACTCATAGCTGGTCACATTCCCGTTGCCGTCCGTTTTTGACGCCAGGTTGCCCACCTTGTCATAGGTCTGGGAGTTTACATTACCTTCCGGGTTTGTGGTACTAATCAGGCGGTTATTCTTGTCATAGGCATAGACGATCTCATTTCCAAGAGCATCTATTGCCTTCACCTGGACATGATTGTTATTGTATTCATACTGTTCTATCGTGATACCGTAAGGATCTGTCTCTTTCATCAGTCGGTTTAAAGCATCGTATTCCCTGGTGTAGATATTACCCAGCCAATCGGTTGTAGTTAACTGGTTACCGTTTTTGTCATAGGTATAGGAGGTCGTCTGCTTTGCTCCATTCACTGTCAGGCTGCTCTGTACCATCCTGTTTAATTCGTCATATTCCTGCTCCGTGGTGACCCCGTTGGCATCAGTAGCAAAGCGGAGATTTCCATTCCTGTCATAGGCATTGGAGGAAGTAATGCTCTGGGTACCATCCGCCTTCCGCTCGGTCCGGGTCAGAACTTGTCCGTTATAATTATAAGTTACAATAACCTCCCTGCCCAGACTATCCTTCTGATATACCTGTCGTCCCATTGCATCATACTGATAAACGGTCGTATCAGCGGGAACAGAAGCATCCCCAGGAGTAGTCCTGCTCTTTACAAGACCAAGGCGGTTGTAGGTGCAGGCAGTAAGATTGCCGTTGCCGTCCGTTTGGGTTAGGATATTCCCCAGGTTGTCATAGGTTGCACTTTGTATTATCTTTGCCGTACCATCCTGCACTGTTGTTTTTATTACTCTGCCCATACTATCGTAATAATAGGTAGTCACAACACCCTTCGCATTGGTCTCGGTGGTTTTTCTTCCTGCCGCATCATAGGTATAACTGATGTCATAGCTAAGGTATTTATCCTTTGATACGGGTGATAAGGTTGTAAGAAGCATTCCTGCATCATTATAGGTATATGACGTTCCATAACCGGTATTGATTCGTTCTGTCAGAGTGCTTCCGGTGCCGCTGTCAATTCCCAGTGCATCAAGTTCCTTAAGAAGGTTGCCGTTAAGGTCATACTTATAAGCCTTCGCATATACCGTCTTCCAGGCTTCCGCTTCTTCGTCATAGTAGATATCCTGCTCCAGGATAACCCGGCCCGTTAAATCATAGGTATAGACCGCTCTGTTCATATCCTCCAATGCAGCACCTTCCGCAAAATCTTCCGGCGCCACCGATGCTATCAGCCTTCCCGCGTTATCATAATATTTGGCAGATACCCCGCCTTCCGCGTCCATTACTCTGGTCACCAGTCCCATGGCATTATAAGTGCTGGAGGTAGTATTACCATTGGCATCGGTAGATCGTATAATGTTGCCTGCATAATCATATACCACAGAAGTAGTTATTTCTGCCGCATTGCCGAACTCATCCAAGCCCTGTACAATCTGAGTAACAGGACGGTCAAGATAATCGTATTCCTTCGTGGTCATAGTGCCATCCGGCGCTGTCATGGTAAGCATGTTGCCGTCGGCATCATAAGTATAAATTGTTACAAGCAAGTGATCCGCTGTTAATCCCAAGGAATTTCCATAGATATCCCCTGACTGTACATGCTGACGCATGGTTACTGCCTTACCAAGGTGATTGTATCCATATTCTGTAATCTTCGCTGTGCTGTCATCAATAAAAATGGTCTCTTTCACCATGTTCCCATCAGCATCATACTCATATTCAGTGATGCCTCCGGCAGCATCTGTCCTGGTTACCACACGGTTATTGCCGTCATACTCGTATGAAGTAGTTAACAGCGTGGCAGGAACTCCTCCCTGCGCTACACTTTCCAGACCAATGCTTTCACTGATCTTATTTCCGATTTTATCATAGATGACCTCAGTATAGGTATACTTGCCACCGGCAAAGGGTGTATATTGTTTCGTCGGCCGGTTAAGGCCGTCATACTTGTAATAAGTGGTCTTTCCCAAGGCATCTGTCTTGGTGTTTATGGTTCCGTTGTTATTGTATGCGGTAGTGATTATCCCGCCGTCAGGATTGGTCTGTTTAACTTGCCTGCCTGCATAATCATATACACATATACTGACAGCAGACTGTGTATCGTCTAAATATACGGTTTCCGTCGTCTGGGTCTTTCTGTCGGTCAAGATGGTATAAGCATTGGATTTCTTAAGTGTCCTCTCCGGTGAACCGCTTTCCTGCAGGTATTCCTTAAGCACCCGGTTCATGGCATCATATTCATAAGAAATGATGCTTTCATCCGGTTTTGTTTCGGTCAGTACATTCCCATACAGGTCATAAGTATAAACTGTGGTGTTACCTTCCGGATCGGTTACCGAATGCAGACTTCCGCTTAAATAATAGGTATATCGGTAGCCCTCGCTGCCGGTTGGCTCGGCTATGATTTCATTCAGGTTTGGTGTAATCTCCTGAACCTTTCTTCCCAGATTGTCATATATATACTGGGTCGTTTCCCCGCCGTCCGTAATTACCGTCAATGGATCGCCGTTATCGTTATAATCAATGGCAGTTTGTTCACCCATCGGAGAGATAATATGTGTAAGAAGTCCTAGGATACTATAGGTATAGGTTGTAGTATTTTCCTCAACATCTGCTACTGTGGCTTCATTTCCATATTCATCATAAGTATAAGCGGTCGTATTTCCCTCCGGATCAGTTATCGTCCTAACCAATCCTTTAATTGTTGTGCCTGCCTCACCCAGTGCGTAATAGGTATATTGGGTTATTGCAAACAAGCTCTCATCGGCGGTATCGGAATAAGCATCGGTACCGTTTAAGGGACGGGCGATTTTCATCAGGTTTGCGCCTGCCGCATCATAAACATAATAAGTATACTTACCGGCTTCATCCCTTTCGCTGGTAACATTATTCTTTGCATCATAAGTATACTGCTTATAACTGGAGTCGGGATTGGTTACCTTGATTACATTACCGCGACTGTCATATTCATAATATGTGGTGTTCCCGTTACGGTCAGTGATGGAGGATGTTTCTCCATACTTATTAACACCGTCAACTGTGGTATAAACGACTGCGGTTGTCTTGCCTTCCGCATCCACGTTGTTTGTAATATTGTATGTATTGTCGTACCACTGGGTTGTAACCCTGCCATTGCTGTCGGTTATGGTGGTCTTTCCATTCACGTCATCATAGGTGTAGTTCATCACATTGCCATAGGCATCCGTAAGCTGATCTACTCTTGTTAATTTATTTGTGGTAAGGTAGGCGACTGATTCTAATAAGTTATGGTTATCGTCACGGATTGATGTCAGGTATCCGTCAGCATTATAACCATAATATGTGGTAATATCCTCCGGAGCAACAACCTCTGTAAGCCTGCTCTTTTCATAGACATAATTTACTGTCCGCCCTGCCGGGTCGGTAATTGAACTGAGCAGACCATTCGCATAGGCAAAATGGTATTCCCTGCCTGCATAATCCGTAATGCTCTGAGGTTTGCCCGCGGAAGATACATGGATAACAAGACGGTTACCCTGCTTGTTTTCCATCCAGGTAAGAACACCGTTGGTATTAAACCCGTATTTTTCTTGCTCTTTAGTAATCAAAACATAAGAACCATCTGCTAATTTTTCAAGAGAATTTCTGGTATTGTTCGAGGTAAAGGTACCGTCTTCTGCTATTGTATAAGCTTCCTGGCTTCCATTCGGCAGCTTAACCAGCTTTATGTTATCATAGTCTTCGTAATCCGTGATATTTGCTTCATAGTTAAACGTCCAGCCTTTGCCCAGTATACTCGTTTCATTTGTATCCTGGGAATTGTAGGTTCTGGTGAAACCAAGATTACTCTCTGAGCCACCAATGATAAGGTCGGTATACTGCTTGGAATAGTTACCGGTAGGGGCATAGGTCCCTTCCGACTGTCCGAAATGAAGCGGGATGGTCATCTCAGATCCCAGGTAAGGGGTGTAGGAGACCTTACCATAGACCTTCACACCATTGCCTACCCATTGGTACGACCAGCTATTTGATGTTGGATTGTATACCAGTACATATATACTTGGACCATACAGTGAATCCCAGTAGTTATAGGATGCATTAATGGTAGTGCTGGAGCTTTCATTATATAAACCATAAGAGTTATTCTTAAAGGAATTATATAATATCGTTGGCTGGATTGTGGAATTATAATAAATACCTGAGTTATAGGTGTTATGTATTTCCGAATTGACTAAAGTCAAACTCCCTGAACAATCAATCCCTCTTGTGGCATATTGCAATTTAAGATAATATGTCTCTAGCTCTCCGGTTGATTGTATACGAAGGCCACCCCAATAATGTGAGGATGAGGTTACACCTGCTCCACCGAAGTCGGGATCATAGGAGGAAGTCATGATTACAGGCTTCTCCTTTGTTCCTTGTATAACCAGCCGACCGGATATAGTGATACTTCTGCCAGCAAGAAAAAGTAAGTTGACTCCGGGTTGAATTGAAAAAGTTTTTCCGGCTGAAATAGAAATATCATTTGCTAAATATGCATTTGTTGAAAGAATAAGGTCAGCTGTTATCTGGCCTGTCATGTATATAATATCTGTTCCGTTCATCTCATAGATATTATCCAAGCTTATACCAGGAATTACCGCAGGTGATGTTATTCCCCCCAGATTTATATAGATGGAGTAACCTGCACTTCCAATTACCATATTGTTTTCTAGGGTAAATGCTTCCCCTCCGGCCTTATATATGTAGATTCCGTCACTTTTTGAATCCTCTATGACTGTATTCTGTATTGTCACGCTTTTTTGTGTTTCAACTATTATTCCGTCGTCATCTGAATCTTTAATCAGTAAATGATTCAGATTTACAGATCCACTTATGTGCAATGCATCATGCCGGACATAAGAATAATACCGTCCCGCATCCTTTATTCTTACATAATCACCAGTAAATTCTCCGGTATTCTCTACACTAATTCCATACCATTTCTCATTTACTCCGGTTACTCCGCTTCCTCCATACTCGGCATCATATCTCGATGCAAACACTATGGGGTGCTCTGACATACCGATAGCATCCAACCTCCCGTATACATTTAAGCTTCCGTTAAACAGTAATACCACATCCGGTTGTACTGTTAATGTCTTTCCTGCCGGAATATCTAAACTGCTTGCTAATAAGTATATATTCTCTGACAATACGAGGTCTGTTGCCATCTGTCCTGTCAGATATATGACTTCTCGTAAATTACCTGTATAGGTATTATTCGTACTTATTCCCGGAATAACTAAGGAGGAAGTTATCCCACCCAGATTAACAGCAACTGGATATCCAGCGCTTCCGGTTATTGTATTATTTTCTAAGGTGAATGCTTCCCCTCCGGCCTTATATATGTAGATTCCGTCACTTTTTGAATCCTCTATGACTGTATTCTGTATTGTGACACTTTTTTGTGTTTCAATTATTATTCCGTCGTCATATGAATCTTTGATCAGTGAATGATTCAGATTTACGAGGCCACTTATGTGCAATGCATCATGCCGGGCAGAAGAATAATCCCGTCCCGCATCCTTTATTCTTACATAATCACCAGCAAATTCTCCGGTACTCTCTACATTTATTCCGTACCATTTCTCACTCCTACCGATTACTCCACTTCCCCCATACTCCGAATCGTATTCCGATGTAAAGACGATAGGCTTTTCATCTATTCCTTGAGCTATCAATTTACCTGATACATATAAACTTATCCCAGGTCTAAACTTCACAATCGTTCCCTGCACTACCTGTAGTGTTACACCCTGGGCTATGGTAATGTCCCCTTGGACAACATAAGTTCCTCCATTCCATACCGTATTTTGTGAAATAGTTCCTCCCGCAATATAATTTATCTGGTTGCTGACGGCAGCATCGCTCCATGTGCCGGTCAACTCACCATTTAAAGCCCTGACCCTGTAAGTGTTGCTTTGGGCAGGATCGACATTACTATGCGTGTATGTATTCTCCTCTGTGGTACCGATTACTATCCCGTTTGCCTCTACTTCATAGGATTTTGTTCCCTCAACCGCATCCCAGGTTAATTTAATTGTTTTGCTGTCAATCACTGCAACCGTCAGGTTTGTAACCTTGCCGGGCGCCGTGAGTACCGATATACTGTCACTCCATTCACCGGCATAGGCACCGTTCAAAGCCCGAATTCTGTATTCATACCACGTATTTGGAAGCACAAAGGTATGGACATAGGCTGTAATATTGCCAATGCCGGTGATTTCCCCATTTATGCTGATTTCATATCCTGTTGCCCAGGCTACCTCTGTCCACTCCAGCAATACCTCCGTCTCACCGGCTCTTGCCGTAGTAATGGAAGGCTTCTCAACAGAGGGCACTATGATTATTATTTCGCTTCCCTCAGACACATTTCCTGCTTCATCCCTTGCCAGAACAGTAAATCGATATGTTACCCCTGCTTCTGCTGTACTTACCGTATAAGTGGTTTCTTCTGTAAATCCAACCAAAGCCTCATCCTGATAGATATCATATCCAATGACTCCGATATTATCACTGGAGGGCTCCCATCTCAATGTGATTGCTGAGCCTGTAGCTACAGCTGCAAGATTCACCGGAGCTGTAGGTGCCTCGGTGTCTTCCTCTATCATTGGTGTTTCCTCCTGACCAGATGGATCTGTTTCATCGGAGCCATCTGGTATCTCCGTTTCCTCTGGTTCCGGCGTATTCTCACTTTCAGAATTGTCAGAATCTGATATATTGTCCTGATCCGGTATCGTCCCAGGATCGGACCCATTTTCGATATCCGGCAGCGGCTCTGTATCAGGAGCTTCTTCCGTATTCGGTATGCCATCTATTGACCCGTCTGCTTCGATCGGTAAACTTTCATCATAATATCCGCCATCTTCAGATAAGGTCTCTGTATCAAACCCTTCTTCCTCATAGTAACTCATCTCTGATTCAACCAGGGCTCCGATATCTGATGTTCTCAACTTATCCGCTTCGCTTAATTCCTCTGAAGCATCCCTTTCGGTTGATATCGCATTCGTTTTGGATATATTATCTATATTCAGTAATTTCTGCGTCTCTGCTTCTTCCGGAAGAAGAGCATCAACTATTTCATCCCCATCGGAGCTATGTCCATATGCATTCGCTTCTTGGGTATGGCCTTCCACTTCTTCCGATAAAGTGTATGCATTCTCTGCCGTAATTTGCTCCCCTTGATTATCTGCATATGCTACATTTTTACTTAATGAAAATAAATCTGCCGGTACAATCGTTTCGAAAACGAACACCAGTATTATTAGTAGCGCAATATATCGATTCTTTTTCATAACGATAACCTCCTACATTTATTTACTCCATATTACATTTTATTCCATTGTTTTTCTATAGAACCTTCTCCCTACGACCAAGCCATCAACAAAAAAACAGCCAGAAAACCTATATATAAGGTCTCTAGCTGCCTGAATGATTCGTTTAAGTTTTTAATAAATTGCTTTTGAGAGTAATTAATACCGAATGTTAAACTCAATGATGTCGATTTTGTTCTGAGATTCCACTCCGCAGGAGGAAGCATACACTCCTATCGTATTCCCTACAAAGCCCTTTGCTACTTCTGTGCTCATCTCATGAATGTCCACAGCATATGCAAGGATTCGTTCGTCTGCTCCGTTTATCCGGATGAAATCTGCCTTCTGACCATAACCTCTCATTTTAAGCCGAAGTCCGTATCGTTTTGCCGTATCTGACTTAATTTCTTCTGCAGGCAATACCTCTTCTGCCAGCAGGTGCTCTTCTTTGTTCACACACTTCACTACCTGCAGCATAACATTACCCTCTGCCTGGCCCTCAGTCTTCACCCGAAACAACATATGATATTCATTGCTCTGCAACAGGACAAGACCAGCCTCTTCTGTTTCCCCTAAACCACTGAATTCAAATTTCAAATTAGCCTCATACTCATAGCCCAACTGCCGGAAGCCCAGATATGCCGGACTTTCCAAATCCTTCATCGTAGGCGGCAAGAATCTCAACCTGACCCGCCCATTCTCATTACAATAAAACTCACTTTGATGATTGCGCAGCGTTACCACATCATATTTATTAGGCCCCAAATCCATTAAGCTCTGTACCTTAGGCACCCGATTACTCTCATCCGCGTAAGGCAACTCCACAATATCCTCTAACTTTCCGACACCCGGATTAACTACCGGCCAATCCTCCTCCCATACCACCTTTGCCAGAAATGTCTCACGTCCCAGCCCAACATAGCCTTCACATCTTCTGCTGGCCAGCATCACCATATACCAGTTACCCTCGGTATCATCCACCAGGTCACCGTGTCCAACATAGATGATCGGATAGTCCTTGCCAAGATGCCTGTGGGTCAGGATGGGATTATTGGGATTATTCTCGTAAGGTCCGGTAATATCTTTACTCCTCGCCACAGTTACCGCATGATTGGGGCCGGTTCCTCCTTCGGCGATCATAAGATAGTAATATTCCTCCTTCCGGTAGAGATGGGGTCCCTCCGGCCAGATCACCTCTCTCAGGGCGCCCTTCCATATGGCAAAGCTCTGCCCCGTTAACTTCATGGTATCCAGATCAAGCTTCTGCACCCAGATCTCCCAATCACCGTTGTATCTTACCCCTTCCGGATTCGGCCTTGTCCCCACGTAATAACAGGTTCCGTCCGTATCAAAGAAAAGACTTGGATCAATTCCCGGCGCCTCCTCTCCGAGAAAATACGGCTCGGACCAGGGGCCTTCGGGTTTATCCGATGTTACGATAAAATTGCCTCCGCCGGAGATATTTGTGGTTATCATATAATACACTCCGTTGTTATACCGGATGGTTGGTGCAAAGATACCGTTGGAGTGCCTGCAGCCGGTTAACGGTAACTGGGAGTTCCTGTCCAGAATATTGCCGATCTGCTCCCAATCGGCCAAATTCCTGCTGCGCCAGATGGGTACGCCGGGAAAGTAGGAGAAGGTCGAATTGACCAGGTAAAACTCCTCTCCTACCCTGCATATGGACGGGTCGGGATAAAAGCCGGAAAGTATGGGGTTGATAGCCTGCAACATAATTTTTCCTCTCTGTCTCTTCACAAATTTATATCGGTTAATCGTAATCGCTTACTTCGTTTTCTCATCCGGAAATACATGCCGGTAATAATCCTCATCTAATATACTTTGGGACACCGAGAATTTATTCTTAACAATCTTGTTCAGGTTACTGATATAATTCTCCGGCAGGGGCTCGTCGGTTAGCAGGGTCGACTCACCATCAGCGGAATTATACATCACCTTATCGGTGATAAAGCTTCGGTTACTGAGGACAACCAGAGGCGGTGCATCCGATAGAATATCCTGTCCCATCAGCAGTCTGGAATCATATTCAAGACCGAAGAGGTTGGAAAGCGTAGGAAGGATGTCAAGGCTTGAGCAGGGCTCATCAATTATGACATTTTCCTTCATCCCTTCACTCCACAGGATGAAATGGTTCCGGTAGATCTCAAAGCTGGGATCCACCTCGTGTCCTGCCAGCTCATCCAGCTTATCCTTCTCCCAGCCGTAAGGATAATGGTCGGCACTCAGTGCAATTACCGTGCGGTCTGCAACACCGGCTTCCTCCAGTGCTTTGATCAGATATTCCAAAGCCCGGTCCAACTCAATCTGGCAGGCAATATAAGCCTTTCCATCTGCGGAATAGGGCAGATCTTCCACAAGGGCCTTATTCTTATACGACATACTGTTACCCACAAAGGTATAATTCATATGTCCGCTTACTGTCATGTAATAAGTGTGAAATTGCTCCTCACCTATATATTCGCCAGCCGTAGCCTCCATCATCTCAAGATCCGACTCCGGCCAGCTGTCTGTGGGAAGCTCCAGTCCATTTCCCTTTCCTTTATAGAGATAACCGAGGTTTGGATGTGTTTCATTTCTCTGATAATAGGTATAAGTATGATCATGATAAGCCCTGCTTGGCACTCCTAACTGGTCAAACTGGCGGCCAAGAGAAAAGGGCCAAAGGTTCTCCCGTCCGCGATACATACTCCTGGTACCAATCGGGATAAGGCCGGTCATGGCAACATATTCACCGTCACTGGTACTGGTTTGCCACAAAGCAGTATAAAAATTATTAAAAACAAAGCCTTCATGAATCAGCTTGTAGAGGGTCGGTGTCTTTTCCGGGTTCACTGCATAGGGGGAAAACCCTTCGGCAGTCAGCATGATCAGGTTATAGCCCTTGAACATACCGGTATATTCATTTTTGTTTGTCGGCGTAACAGAAGCAAAATATTGATCAAGGGTTTTGATCGTCTTACTTTTTTCCTGCTCCGCCAGCGCATTAAAATCAATGTTCATGATATTCGGGGAGGTATCTATAGGCGTTGGTGTGGGAGGCTGGGTTGGCACAGGCGTGGTTGTTACACCTGGTACTGTATTTTCAGGTGCCAAAGTAGGCACGGCAGTCGGAACCGGTATAGAGGTGGGTGCCAAATCCATGGTGTCTGTATTCATGACTTCCTCGGACATCCCCTCCGTATCCGCCAATACCAGACTGCTGGTATTATCCAGGAGCCCGCCGATATCCAGTCTTGTCATTGTTACCACTCCCAATTGCTCCCCGCTTAAATTAGGTACCTTGGAATGGAAATAAAGATCATAGGGACTGTAATCTGCCCTGCCAAATACCAAAAGGGCCAGCACCGCAAGCAGGTGAAAGCCGGCAAAGCTCCCAAGCAACAGGCATTGGTGCCTCATTCCCCTTCTTTGAAATACGATGCGCCCCTTCATGATAACTGCAAGCACAACAATGGGAATTAACAGCACTACGATTCCGCCGACATTTGCACCAATTGCCTTCAGAACATCCGTGTAGAAATTTGAGAAAGCATCTTCTGCCAGGCCAAGGGACTGCAGAGAAAAATATACCTTAAACACATAAAAATAAACCAACTGCACCTCAAATATCAGGCAAGTCAGGCTTATCATAACGAAATAAATAACCTTTCCGGCTTTTCCGCTGAATAGTCCTGTAAATACAGTAAGCATAATTCCAAAAGGAATAGCAAACAGAACCGGATAGATTACCTTTGCATCAATGCTGCGGTAAATAAGAATATGAAATAATACCTCAAGATAGATTGCTGATCCTATAAAATATGCGAAAGGAAAGAATGTACTTCCTTTTGTTTCAGGATTGTTATTGTTCCATTTTGTCTTGACCAGGGCAGCCATATCTAAAACAGTCTTCTTAAACTTAGCAAAATAACTTACAAGCTTTGCAAGACCATGAATAAATGTTGACCTTGATTGTTTCTGTTCGGATTGTTTATGCTCGGTCTTTTTCTGCTCCCCCGTCTGTGTTTTTTGTCTTTTCTTCTTTTGTTGTTCTTCCATCCCCATTAACGAGTTACCTTCTTTCAAAAGTGATACTGCCTTTTCCGCCGAAGCTTCTTACGCAGGCAATTGCTCCATTGATCATTGTAAATTGTGGCGGCTTATGTCCGATATCCGCATCCAGAATAATCGGTAAATTCATCCCTCCAAGGATTGATAATACCGCTTCCTCATAGGATATATCATAGTGGGCTTCATAGAATACAGGCCTTCCGAAAATAATTCCGGCCGCATGTTCAAACCATCCGGCTTCCCTTAACTGCCATAATCCCCGGGCCAAAGCCTCACTGTTTAAATCGTAGCTTTCCAGGAACCATAAGATCTTATCCTCATGGTATCTTTGAATGAATTCTTTCGTTTTATCAAACCTTGTCCCGATAAGATTTAAAAAAACATCAAGGGTACCTCCAAGCGCTCTCCCTTGAAAGGTCAATTCCTTATCCGTATCTGCTCCGGCAGGATAAAGATTCTTCCAATGGACTTCCTTCTCCGGAAGGAAGTCCTCAAGACCTGTAATTCTTGTATAATAACCGTTCTGAAAGAAATCAAAGCTGTTCTGTGTAAGCGGAACACCTTCCAGAAGCTTCAGATTATCATATAATGAGCTATGCCAGTGCTCCATACCGAACGCACTGAAATTATTGCCGTATAAGGTTGCGATATCACAATGCGTGGTTATCGTATATAACAAGCCGGTATTATCCGAAAAGCCCTGAAGCCATTTCGGATATTCCTTTATCTTCGTTAAGTCAAGGTGAGAAAGCATTTCCATCAGATAGTCTCCGCCGCTGGCAGCAAATATCATTCCCACTTGGGGAGCTTCCAGGAGCTGCGCCAATTCTTTCGCTCTGGTTGGTCCGTCACTGCTTCTGCCCTTATGGCTTTTCGTCACATTGTCTGTAAGGATTACAGGATAACCCAACTTGTCAAAATGATCGATCGCGCTGCCCAGGCGTCTTATATCCGCCTCCTCCGCAAAACCGTCCGAGGTTGCCGTAACCCCGATACAATCACCCTTTTGCATGTCCTTCGGATATATCATCCGTCTACCTCCAAGTTGTCTTCTGTTCCATAGTATAGCATTTTGGGAAATAATTATCAATCGATTTGAAGCAGAACTGCGCGCGCAGCCTGACTATTCAATCCGCCAGGAAATAAAGGCAAATATTAGTGGTAATTAAAAATTATATATTATATAATATCACCATACATCTTTTGACATTTACGACGCAAAATAACAATTCTTATTTTCGTATCGGAGAATACCTGCCTACGAAGGAGTGTTAACATGAAAAACTATAAAATAGCAGCAATACTTATGATAATTCATGGTGGTTTTCTGGAGCTGTTCGGATGCCTGGCTTTTCTTCCTATTTTGATCTCAGGCTCCGACCAGTATAAAGTGAAGCAGCACTTTTCCTTCATTGTCCCCTATTTGCAGGAGAATCTCAGCCTTATGATGATTATGGGCGGTATATACGGAATTGTACGCCTCATTGGAGCCTTCGGTTTATTAAAGAACAGAATGTGGGGTCTGGCATTGTCTGTGATTAACTGTATTATAACCATGGCTCTGATGATATTTATGCTGCCTGCCGGAATCATAGATGGTATTTTGGCTTGTCCCGCTCTTATTTTGATCTTAACTCAGTATTTTGGTAAGAAGAAAATCATTGAATAGGTATTTTTATAGTTCGGAGGTTATAATGATTATATTAGATTGTTCAGATACAGATAAGCTTAAAGACCTTTATCCCTCCAATCGAATGGATGCCATGCTATCCTGGTTTTTTAACCGCAGGCGGCACTGTAAAATCTGGGTGGACTATACTGAAAACCCTGAAACGGCAGTCATTCTGGTTGCAGATTTCTGCTATTTGTTTGGGAAGGTGAAAACTCCTGAGGATATTGTAACCGTATTACTGGAAGATGCACATAATAAAGTTATCATTGCTGCCGGTCCGGAATGGGTTTTATTCCTCAATCAATACCTCAATGGCAAAGTATACTGTTATAAAAGATATGCGCTCAAACACGAACCTGATGTATTTGACCGCAAAAGATTGCTGCAGTACATAAATTGCATCGATCCGGCCTATGAAATCAGAAAAATTAATGAGCCGGTTTATCATGAGGTAATGGCAATCGATTGGGCTGCGGATGGCTGCTGCTATTATGATTCCTATGAAGATTTTGACGCAAATGGGCTCGGGTATGTTATCTATAAGAATGGGGTGCTGGTTTGTATTGCATCCTCTTATTCCTCTTATGAAGGCGGTATCGCTGTTACTATAGGGACCTTGGAGGAATACCGAAGGCAAAGGCTTGCAACAGCCTGCGCGGCAAGTCTTATCCTTGATTGCCTGGATCATAACATATATCCCGAATGGGAAGCAGCTAATATGGCCTCTGTTGCCCTGGCAGAAAAGCTCGGATACCATTTTGACGGAGCGTTCGATGTATATTCATTGATTTAGGAGATGTTACATCCTGAAAGGTTCCTCCGCAGCCGGAGCCAGCTATTCACTTCAATTAGCATAATAATATCATAACAGTTTATTACGCATAAATAATACTTTCGCATAAGCATTTTTATGGAGGTTATATGATACTTACAAGTAACAGTAAAGATGGATTTTATTTGTCCTTAGATAAAATCGGACTTAGAGAACGAATCCATAAAGATAACTCCGTATTGATTAAGATTAATTTAGCCCGCCCTGCCGGGGCGGAACACCCAAGAACCGACTCTGCCATACTTTCTGACGTAATACAATATATTTATTTAAATGGCGGTACTTGTGCGGTTGCCGAAAGTGCAAACGGATATCTGAGGAAGAACCTGGAGCAGGCAGGTCTTCATGAGATTATCAGCAGCTATAATGTCAAAGTAATTGATTTAGATCTGGAAGAAGCGGAGCCGGTAAGTGCAGGCGGAGAAGATCATTATATTCCAAGCTGCTTCAAAAACTATGGAGTACGAATAGCAATTCCTGCAGCATCGAAAAGACCTGAGATGATATTTTCGAATAATGTTAAACTATTTGTTGGTGCCGTACCAAGACGCATGTATCAGATGGATAACAAAATAGTCGACTGGCGCCCGCGTGTACATATTGACCTGCATAAATCTGTTGCAAATATTTTTAGAGCAATTCAATCATATTCACCCTTTCACTGCTTTATCAATGGGGGATTGGCTATGGCTGAAAGCATCGGGGAATTCCGTTTTAATGAAATTTTTGTAGGGAATGACGGAGTTGAGCTGGATTTTTATATCTTAGAAAAATATTTTGACGGCTTTGCAATACCTGAATATCTAAAGTTAATCTGAAGCGTTATCATATAATAGAATTTTATATACTAATGCGAGAATGGAGGATCAGAATGGAAATTAAGCATTCCAACGGCACGGATAAGGACTTCATATTCTTATGTCAGCAACTGGATCAATGCTTAGATGAATTAGCCGGCGGTGAAAAAAACCGGGCGGAATATCTTCCTTACAATGCGCTGGATCATATACATAATTCATTTTTGGCATATCATGATAACACAGCTGTCGGTTGTGCGTCGTTCAAGGAAGTTGAAGCCGGAGTCGCAGAAGTAAAACGTGTATTTGTCAAGCACCAATACCGAGGCATGAAAATTGCCTGGCAGCTATTAGCCGAACTTGAGAAGGAAGCACAAAAACAAGGTTACCATACTCTCATACTTGAAACAGGTTCTTTTCTTACTGCTGCTTTAAGTCTTTACAGAAAAATAGGCTTTCATGTTATAGATAACTATGGACCATATGCTAATATGCCGCAATCCATTTGTATGAGTAAAGAAATTCTATGAACTCTTAGGAGGAAAATGATGAGGCTGGGAGAAGTTTGTATTGAAACGAATGATGTATTGAAGCTTGCTGATTTCTACAGAAAAATATTAAGAATCCCATCAGAATGTACTGATGAGGTACATCAGTTTATCCTTACGGAGGGTACTACCCTGACCGTATATAATAATGGTCTGCGAAAGAACAATCAAAACCAAAATATCAGTCTGGCTTTTACTGTAGAGGATGTTGATGAAGAATACAAGCGGTTATTAGAATTCGGTGTACCTATTATCGACCCTCCGAAAGTGCAGCCCTGGGGTGCTAAGAATATGCATTTCTGTGATCCGGACGGTAATCATATTTACTTTAGAAGTATACATAATTAAATTTATTACTCCATACAAAAACAAAGCGGTATCCGCGAGGAGAGGTGCAATAGTTGAAAACCCGATTGGCAGAAGACAGATTCAATATAATGTCTCAGGAAGATAAGGCATTTATTATAGCCTTCGACGAGGAAATTACAAAACTCGGTTATGATTACGGCGATAATATCGGCAGTGGTTATTGCTGGGGTAAATACATGGTTATCTACGCAAAAACCGGTGTAAAAAACAAACAGGTTGCCGCCCGAATCTATATCAGGGAGAACAGTATCGTGCTTCGGCTATTTCTTAACAAAATTGATCATCACCGTGAATATATTGAAAATGCAAAAGCTTTTATAAAAGAACCATTTATCGGGGACTATGGCAAGTGCAATCATTGTCATAATGACAAAGGCGGAATATGCAAATTCAGAAAGTCTTACACCCTTGATCATAATTATATTGAAAAATGCAACGGTATTACCTTTGAATTTTGGAAACCCGACTTAATAAAATTGCCTGACTATGTGAATTTACTGAAGGAGTTTTTCCCGAAGAGAAGAAATGCAACAGAATTGACAGGGTAATAGCTTTTATTTCTCTCCCTCCGCAACATTAAACCATAAGATTACAACCCATAAAAAATAAGGTATCCGTAAACTCAGTCTCACGGATACCTTTTATTACGCCTCTTCGTTATATTTTTACTGCTGTTTACTTCGTCCAGGCTGCCAGCTCCTCTGGAGTAGCCAGTACATAGTGCTGACCGTCCACATGCTGTTGGGAGCCTTTATGATAGTCGATGCCGCTGGTCCTATAATCATAGCTGACGGCGGTACGCTTCTTCTCTGCATTCGGATTGGGCTGCGGAATTGCCGAAAGCAGGGATTTGGTGTAAGGATGAATAGGATTGTTAAATATCTCATCCTTGGTTCCGGTTTCAACCAGATGTCCCAGGTGAAGCACACCGATACGGTCTGAAATATACTTTACCATGGAAAGGTCATGTGCTATAAACAGATACGCGGTATTTGTCTTCGTCTGAATATCCTTCATCAGGTTAACCACCTGTGCCTGAATAGATACGTCAAGGGCGCTGATTGCCTCATCCGCAATAATCAAATCCGGATTCATAATCAAAGCTCTGGCGATTCCGATACGCTGTCTCTGTCCGCCGGAGAATTGGTGAGGATACCGGTCCGCATGCTCCCCGGCGAGGCCCACCATATCCAGAATCTGATATACCTTCTGTCTGCGCTCCTCCTGATTCTGATACAAATGATGGATATCAAGACCCTGCGCGATGATATCCATAACCTTCTTTCTGGGATTAAGGCATGCCATCGGATCCTGGAAGATCATCTGCATCTTTGTCCTCAGATGCTTGGTATCTCTTGCAGTCAGTTTACCGGAGATATTCTTCCCATTGAAGACAACCTCTCCTCCTGTGGGCTCATATAACCGGATAATGGACCGGCCGATCGTGGACTTACCGCTTCCGGATTCCCCTACAAGCCCATAGGTCTCACCGGGATAAATCTCAAAGGTAACGCCGTCCACTGCCTTCACGGTAAACTTGCGGTTAATTCTGAAATGCTGCTTTAAATTATTAACTACCAAAAGAGGCTTTCTGTTCTCTGTCATTCTTCCCCACCTCCTGTATTATAGGAGGTGTTACCTCCTTTATTAATTATATTATTATCATCGTTATCATTGGAGGGGGTATCTCCATCTTCCTTCAGCATATATTCAATTCTCTTCTTCAGTTCCACCGGCATCTCAACCTTGGGAGCATTCTCATGCAATAGCCAGGTTGCCGCATAATGGGTATCCGTGATACGGAACATCGGCGGTTCCTTTTTAAAGTCTATATTCAGAGCGTAAATATTCCGGGGTGCAAAGGAATCTCCATCCACACGATGCAGCAGATTCGGAGGACTGCCCGGAATCGTATACAGCTTATCATCTGAGCTGTTTAAGTCAGGCATTGCCGATAATAACCCCCAGGTGTAGGGATGTCTCGGATCATAAAAGATCTCATCGGTGGTACCCTTCTCTATTACCTTTCCCGCATACATAACCTCCACATAGTCCGCAACCTTGGCAACGACACCTAAGTCATGGGTAATATAGATAACGGATATTCCTGTCTTCTTCTGTATGTCCTTGATCAGCTCCAGTATCTTTGCCTGAATGGTTACGTCCAGCGCCGTCGTGGGTTCATCGCAGATCAGCAATTCCGGATCGCATGCCAGGGCGATCGCAATTACTACTCTCTGTCTCATACCGCCGGACAGCTGATGAGGATAATTTTTCATACGCTTCTCGGGGTCGGTAATTCCAACCAGTTCCAGAAGCTTGATCGCCTTCTGATGCGCTTCCTTCTTAGGTGTATTATAATGATAAATCATACCCTCTATAATCTGGGCACCTATCGTCATCGTCGGATTCAAAGAGGTCATAGGATCCTGGAACACCATGGCAATCCGTTTGCCGTTGATGCGCCTGCGCATCTCTTTTTTGTTCAATGTCAGCAGGTCCGTAGTAACTTCTTCCTTCTCTCTGTTGTAGGTAAATTGTATACTTCCGCTGTTAATTTTACCATTATTGCTTAGGATACCCATAATTGCCTTTACGGTAACGGATTTACCGCTGCCGCTCTCTCCTACGATTGCCAGCGTCTCCCCCTGATACAGGGACATATTCATGCCGCGGATAACATTGACCACACCTGCCGAGGTGGTAAAGGATATGGATAAATCCTTAATAGATAATATTTTCTTTCTTTCCATACGCCACCTCCTACATTTCCTTCATCTTGGGGTCAAATGCATCCCTCAGGCCGTCCGCCATCATATTGAAGCTTAACATGATGATTGCCAGTACAATTACCGGGAATACAATCATATACGGGTGGGTGGTAAAGGATTTAAACGCATCACTGATTAAGGAACCAAGGGAAGCCAGCGGTGCCGGCACACCCAGACCGATAAATGCCAGAAACGCTTCCGTAAAGATAGCATTCGGAATAGAGAACATGGACATAATAATCAGCTGACCGAAGATATTCGGAAGGATCTCCTTAAAGATAATGAACAGGTTTCGTGCACCTAAGGTCTTGGAGGCAAGAATGAATTCCTGTTCCTTCAGCTTCAGCACCTGCGCTCTTGCAATTCTGCTCATGCCGATCCAGCCGGTAATCGCCAGTGCAAGCGTTATGGTAACAAGTCCCGGCTTAAACACCAGAATAAGCAATGTAACAATAACCAATGTCGGAATACCGTTGAGTATCTCTGAGATTCTCTGCAGCACCATATCAACTCTGCCGCCAAAATACCCGGATACCAGGCCATATATCATACCGAAGCACATATCCACAATAACCGCAACCAGCGCAATGTACAGGGATATTCTTGTTCCTGTCCAGGTTCTGGTAAAGATATCGCGGCCAAGCACGTCCGTACCAAACCAGTAATAGATATCCTCCAGGCCTGTCTTCACAGACGGATCCTTTGAGATATATTTATTCTGAACCACAGAGCCTGTTGAAGTATGCATTCTCTCGGAGCCGTCAAAGATTCCGAGCTTCTCAAGCCCCGGAGCTCTCGGCGCCAGATTCTGATGCTGTATGACCTGAGAATCATAGGTGTGACCGGTCAGATGAGGCCCGATGACCGCCATAAAGATAACGATAATAATAAAGATAATTCCAACAACCGCGCCCTTATTCTGAGCGAAACGTGACAGGATATCCCGCCAGATCGGCTTGCTGGGGAAGGTTTCATCTACGCGTGATACTTTATCCGCACCAACCAGTTCAAAATCTTCCGGTACAAATTCATACTCTGTATTATTCATGTTGATCCCCCTTTGCAAGTCTTATTCTTGGATCGATTACACCGTACAGGATATCCACAACCAGCATGATACCGATGTACATAATACTATAGATAAAGGTTAACGCCACCACTACATTATAGTCATTAGATTGGATTGCCGATACAAGGAGGCTTCCGATACCCGGAATGGAGAACAGCTTCTCGATAACGAGGCTGCCTGTCATTAAGCCTACCACAAGCGGTGCGAGTACAGTAATAATAGGAATTAAAGCATTACGCAGTGCATGCTTGAAGATCAGCTGAAAGCTGTTCAGTCCCTTACTTTCCGCAAGCAGCATATATTCCGAGCCCATAACCTCCAGCATCTCCGTTCTGGTAAAGCGTGCCACAGTGGCTACCGTGAACATACACAGCGAGACGGTTGGCAGCACGGAGGAATATAACGGTGCCTCTGCCTGATACAGCAAAGGAAAC
This sequence comes from Bacillota bacterium, assembly GCA_023409535.1. Lineage (GTDB taxonomy): Bacteria > Bacillota > Clostridia > Lachnospirales > Lachnospiraceae > Mobilitalea. Next base: position 630,242 of record JAEYGZ010000027.1, on the reverse strand, counting down.
CATTTCAAACGAAAGCCCAAGGCATAAATCAATGCCATCGCGAATACATAAGAAGGAAGGCTGACTCCAAGTACTGAAATCACCGTAGTAATGGTGTCATAAATGGTATTGTGCTTTATAGCGGCTATAATGCCTAAAATCAACCCAATCACTGTTCCGATCAGGATCGCCTGCCCACCGATACGAAGTGATATGGGCAATCTGGTGTCTAGCAGTGCAGTAATCGGCGTATTTTTCGATATCGTATAGGACACTCCGAAGTCTCCCCGGATCATTGCCCAAATATAATTGGTAAAGCGAACAAAGATTGGCTGATCCAATCCGTACTTTGCATTAAGAATTGCACGCTGGGACTCTGTTAATTTCTCATCATTAAAAGGAGAACCCGGCATTAGCTCCAGCATTAAAAATAAAACTAATAATATAACCAACAGAGTGACCACAGATATGAGCACCCGTTTTAAGATGTATTTTTTCACTGTTACCTCTCCTTGCTATTCAAGTACGCCTCAGCGTACCGACGCCCATGAAGCATTAACGCTAATAACCCGTGACTGAGCGCAGTACGGGTTGTTGACTGCAGGATCAATTCCCCGACAATTAATCCTATTATCACTTATCATGAATAGTGACGCTGCTTGAAGCGATGAACGCCAGGCAGCGTCACAAAATATCCATGACAAAATTATATTAATTGCCGTTTGAATTACTTTATTGCAGCATTCTTATAGATTCTGTTAATACCTACGGAATGGAATTCAATGCCCTCTACACCGGACTTAATCATAACCGCATCACCCTTCTGATATACAGGGAAGATAACGGCATCATCCATAACCATAGTCTCAGCCTGCTTCAAAGCTTCCCATCTGGCGCTTAAATCAAGCGCAAGGTCGCCCTTCTTTGCAGATTCAATAATTGCATCGTAATCAGCATTGGACCAGAAACCGTAGTTATTCGGGCTGTCTGTTGTCCACATGTCAAGATAGGTCATCGGATCGGCATAGTCAGGGCCCCAACGGGTAAAGCCAAGTTCAAAGTCGCCCTGCTGCATTCTTTCTACACGGTTCTTCTTAGGCATGGTCTGAATTTCAATGGTGATACCGGGTAAGGTGGTACGAATCTCAGACTGGATAAACTGTGCAACATTGATTGCAGATTCAGTATCCTCAACAATCATAGTATACTTTAATTCACTGACACCCAGCTCAGCCTTTGCCGCCTGCCAGTATTCCAAAGCCTTTGCTTTGTCTGTGGTCAGGTAAGTGCCTGCTGTCTCTCTGAAATCCTTACCGTCAGGACCGGTAGCCAGCAGAGTCGGAACAGCAAAATCAGCAACGATAGAGCCGTCCTTTAAGATATTGTTAGCAACCGCTGTTTTATCATAAGCCAATGCTAAAGCTTTACGAAGATTTAAGTTCTCTAAGCCGGCAACCTTCTGGTTCGGAGAGATATACCACAGATAACCTGCCATAATATTATGGAATTCGGGATCAGCCTGGAACTGCTCAACCTGCTCTCCGGACAGCGTAGCTACATCTAAATCGCCGTTCTGATAAGATAACATTGCCTGCTGTGAATCTTTAATTACCTGATACTGAATTCCATCCAGTGCAACCTTGGAAGCATCCCAGTAGGTAGGACTCTTAGCAAGAGTGATGGAGGTAGCGGCGGGCTCATATGCAGTGATCATAAAAGGACCGTTGCTTAAAATCGTCGCAGGTGAGGTACCATAGCTGTCGCCTGCTGCGGTAAAGAATGCTTCATTTACCGGCAGGAAAGACGGGAATGCCATCAGTGACTCAAAGAAAGGAACCGGTACATCCAGGGATACTACCAGAGTCTTATCATCCTGAGCAACTACACCAAGCTGATCAACAGCTGCCGCACCTGTGGTAATCGCAGCCGCATTCTTAATTCCGGCAATTTCAGCGATAAATGCATATTCACTTGCAACTGCGGGATCAACCAGACGTCTCCAGGCAAATACGAAATCATTTGCAGTTACGGGAGTTCCGTCAGACCACTTTGCATCACGAAGCTTAAAGGTATAGGTTAAACCATCCGTACTCTTGTCAACAGACTCTGCCATTGCAAGAATAGGGGTACCTGCAGCATCAATTGAGTATAAGCCCTCAGTAACAGCTGCAATTACTTCAAAAGAAGTACCGTCCGTAGCAATCTGCGGATCCATGGAGGCTACCTCAACATCAAAATGTACTTTCAGGACTTTACCGGCTGCCGCACCGCTGTCTGTATTGCTGCCGCTGTCGCCTGGATTATCGTTGGTTGTCGCCGGCGCCTGTGTAGCAGACGCATCTGTAGGTTCGCTGCCCTTTGATTTGCCGCAGGCCACAAGCGAGAACATTAATACCATTGCAAGCAGCAATGTTATTAATTTACTAACTAACTTCATATATTCTCCTCCTTTTTAATCTGCGAAAGACAGCCTCGGGTTTACAAGGATTACCCAAGGTGTATAAAAAAAATAGCCAGAAAAAGTACAAGGTTAACTTTAATGACTACACTGTCCCGCGCATATTTATGGGTATTATTATATCGGAATTTACCGCGTTGTCAATATAATTTTGCAATGTAATATAACATTAATACAATAAAGCGGTAATATAACAAATTATTTGAAACATTATTCCGGACGAAGAAAACAGGCGCTGTGACCTTGTTGCTCACAGCACCTGTTTTCTTCGGTTTGCTACCTTAAATATCCGCTTATTTCGTCAGTTTGTCGACGATATCCCTGACTTCCTTCAGCTTATTCTCAACATTGCCGACCTCTATTGCCTCCTTAACACACATATCAATATGGGCATGAAGGACTTCCCGGTTGGCTTTATGCAAAATAGCTTCCGTCGCCATAATCTGGTTGGAGATATCGATGCAATACCGATCCTCCTCAATCATTTTCAAAATTCCGTCCAACTGCCCTCTGGCCGTCTTCAGCAGTCTGCTAACCTTCTCTTTATCTGCCTGCATTAAGAGCCTCCCTTACGAGAATAATCCCTTTTTCTCAGCAATTCCTACTACTTCATAACCTGCTTCCGTAACAGTGCTGTTAAGCAGCTGATCGGATACATCCTTCTTCAGGTTTACAACCGCTCTATTCTTCTTAAGTTCAACCTTAGCATCAACGCCATCGATTCCATTCAGCGCCTTTTCAACTCTTGCCTGGCAATGTTCACAGGTCATCCCTTTAATATCAATTACTTTCTTCATATGGTGAAGTCTCCTTTTCTATAATATCTTCCCGCCAAAGTGGGATACCTCCTAGGAGGGATACCCTCTTTAGAGGGATAACCCCTATCAAGCTGCGTTCCTTGCGAGAGCATTTCCCCACCCCGGGGTGGGGGTGTTCATCAATATCATAATCCAAGGCTTCTTATTTGTCAATCACCACTACGATAAAAATCCTATCTATGGCTGCGATATCCTGTTAATTTTACCGCTATATTCCGACAATATCATATATTTCCTGTATGGTCTGCTTCTCACACGCTCTTTCCGCCAGCTGCTTCGCCTCCTGATAGGATGCCTCAATAATTAGCTTCTTAACCTTAAGTAAGCTTGCTGCGGATACACTGAATTCGTCCAGTCCAAGTCCGAGCAGGAGCTTCACGGCCCTCTCATCACCGGCGAACTCGCCGCACATTCCAACCGGTATATGACAGCGGTGCCCGGCTTCAATAATCCTGCCGATGCTGCGGAGCACAGAAGGGTGGAAAGAATTATACATGGTTGATATCTTCTTATTGCCGCGGTCTACCGCCAGAAGATACTGGGTCAGATCATTGGTACCGATACTGAAGTAATCCGCTTCTTTCGCAAAGTCATCAATTAACAGAACCGAGGCCGGGGTCTCAATCATCATGCCAACCTTCAGGTCAGGGTCATAGGCCAGTTTTTCCGCTTCCAGCTCTCTCCTGCACTCAGCCAGGATATCTTTTGATTTGCGAAGCTCTTCCAGCGATACAATCATCGGAAACATGATCCTGACAGTACCGAAGGCACTGGCACGAAGGATGGCCCTTAGCTGTGTCTTAAACATCTCCTGAAGCTCTAAAGATATCCTGATTGCACGCCATCCCAAAAACGGATTCTCCTCTTTTTCAAATTCATAGTAGGGCAAGGCCTTATCCCCTCCGATATCAAGAGTTCGTACGGTTAGCTCCTCCCTGCTTAACAGTGCAGCTGCCTTATAAGCTTCAAATTGTTCCTCTTCCGTGGGAAAATGTGTATTCTCCATATACAGGAATTCACTGCGAAACAGCCCGACTCCATCCATTCCGTATTCCAGGGCCTTTTTTATATCTTTAATGCTGCCTGCATTGATACACAGGCGCACGCATTTTCCATCCTTTGTTACTGCCGGGAGTTCCTTAAGCTTGAGCAGCTCCTCCCGCCTGATTTGTTCTTCCTTTTGCAGCCTGCGATACCTCTCTAAGGTTTCCTCATCCGGCTGTATATGAATTAATCCGGCTCCGGCATCCATAATAAGGGTATCCTCCATTTTCAGCCTTGTTAAAATTCCTTTTACACCCACCAGAGCGGGAATACCAAGTCCTTTTGCCATAATTGACACATGGCTTGTAACTCCGCCTTCCTGTGTTATGATTCCCAGAACATGCTCGGAAGGCATTGCCGCAGTATCGGAGGGTGTCAAATCCTCTGCGACAATAATAACCTCATCCCTGATGTCTGCAAAGGGATTCATCTTTACCCCCTGAAGCAAGCACATCAGCCGGGAACGGATATCCTTGAGATCCGCTGCCCTCTCCCGCATATATTCATCGTCCATACCATCAAATACTGCGATAATCTCCGCTGCCGCTTCCTCCAGTGCAGCTTCCGCACAGCACTTTCCAGTTTTAATCCGGGTAATTACCCCCTCATAAAGCATAATATCCTTAACCATCTCCAGATGAGCCTCAAAGATCGCACTGGTCCGGGCAAGTACCTTAAGGTCGGCTTCGGCCTTCTCTACTGTCTGTTCGTAACGTCTGATTTCCTTCGGAATATCCTCCTCGGCAACAGCCTCATAAGCAGCCGTAAGCTTCGGCTTCTCTATAGGATATGCTCTTCCGATTACGATCCCCTCTGATGCGGTTTTGTCAACCTGAACGGTTATCATATCCTTGCCTCCACTATTCACCCAATCCGCCTGCGATTGCACTGATTACCTGTTCCAGATCCTCCTGCTCCGTTTCCCCGGAGCATTCCACTACAATGTCGGTGCCGCAGCGAATGGCTGCTGCCATAATATTCAAAATACTTTTGGGATTAATCTTCTTCTCTCCGACATGAATAATAACATCGGATTTACATCGGGAGCATAATTTTGCCAATTCCCCGGCCGGTCTGGCGTGCAGTCCGGAGGGATTGATGATTGTCGTCTTCTGACTTACCATATTGCTTCCTCCTCAATATCTGTCAATGATATTCATACTTGAAAGTGTTCAAACAGTATCTTCTCCGCTTCACTGTTCCACAGACCCTTGTGCCCTTTGCAGGAATCCGCAAGCTTCTTAAATAGCGGCTCCGACTTGCCAAGTTCTTCAAAATCATCGATTGCCGTTAACGGCATATTAAACTGGGTATAGGTCAGCTTCTTGCCGCCGGGTATCTCAGTTAAATGAATGGTAGCCTCCGCGATGCTGTCAATACCGCCCACATGGGTGACCATAACCGCAGGCTCAATCAGCTTTCTGGAGGAGAGATCAATCGCCTCGATCAGATCATCCGTATTACCACCTGTGGTACCGAGTATATGCGTACTGGTGTAATGAACATTGTACAGATTGATATCTGCCTTAAATTGATTATCCGTGGGACCGGCGAAGAAGTTCATGCAGCCGTCGAATGCCAGCAGTGCATCTCCCATCTCAGCAACCTGACGGGCCGGAACATAGACAAAGACATCCTCATAGCCCTTCCCATCGGTAAATGCCAGGAGTTCCTCCTGTGGATCCTTCATAGTCTGGGTGTTGGCATAAATTAGTTCAATCCCTCGCTCAGCAGCAAAGGCTTCGGAGATCACCTCTCTTGCTCTTGCGATCCGATCGTCGCTGATATCTGTCACCACAAGTCTCTTCGGCCGGTTATCGATATGTAATCCATAACTTACCGCTCCCAGCCCCATGGGACCGCAGCCGCCCATAATAAGCAGATTGCCTCCGGCTTTCACACCCATCTCATGGTGATAGTTCTGCTTATTCGTATGATAGTTTGCATGATATCCTCCGATGATACAGCTCATGGGTTCTCCAAGAGATGCCTCGTAATAGCTCTCTCCGTCATAATTTAACAGACAGCCCAGCTCCATGACCTCCTGGGGTATGATGCAGTAGGTGCAGGCTCCGCCGAAGAATTCATAGGAGTATCCGGGGGATGCCAGGCTTCCCTTATAATTCAATGCCGGCTGAAGGGCAAATTTCTGTCCTGCCGTAAACTGATTCGCCCATTTTGCACCCACCTTAACAATATCACCGGCAAACTCATGTCCGATGATAATTGGGTTGGTATCTATATTCTGAGGGGCACGTTTGTGCTTCTTTCCCTGCTTTACAAGCTTATAGGTAGACATGCAGATACTGTCACTGATTACCTTTACTAATATCTCATCTTCCTTTATCTCAGGCAGCTCAAATTCCTCTAATCTTAAGTCATCCATTCCATACATTCTAACTGCTTTTGTTTTCATCGTTGCACTCCTTCCTTTGAGTTACAGGGTTCTTACTTCCACTTTTGTCAATAATTCCTCCACCAGCGCACGGCTCGGCGGCTTCGTGCCTTTGGTGATGACAGCACCGGCCGAGGTTGCGATGCCTAATTTTGCACACTCCTCCAGGGATAATCCGCTGTGAATGCCATAGGAGATTGCCGCCACCATGGCATCCCCCGCTCCGACGGTAGAATGCGCTTCTACCTGAAGGCCCGGGCATCTTATCACCTGATCCTTTGACAGGAATAGTGCCCCCATCTGCCCCAGAGATATGGCAATGATGCCAACTCCCTTCTCCAGCAGGGACCGTCCCATGGAAATCAGCTCCGCTTCATCCGCTCTGTAATCCATATGAAAATATGCTTCCAGCTCATGCCTGTTGGGCTTAACGATATCCGGAGCCGCCTCCAGCGCATGGATAAACCGTTCTCCATCCGCATCTACAAATACCTTGGCGCCTTTTTCCTTAAGCTTTCGGGTAAGCACCTTATAAATATCCGTACCAACACCCTCCGGAATACTTCCGGCCAGGACGAACAAAGCCTTCTCATCGGCATAGCCAAGCAGCTTCTCCGTTAATAATTCTACTTCTCTCTCAGTTACTGAGGGACCCGGTTCATTCAGCTCCGTGACAAAACCGTCTGCCTCCACCACCTTCAGGTTATATCTGATTTCTTTGCCGATCTCGATAAAATCAGCCTGAATACCCTGCTCCTGCAAAAGCTTCTTAATCAATACTCCGCCGCTGCCGCCGATAAAGCCGGTGGCAACCGTATCCTCTCCCAGCGCTTTGACTGCCTTGGATACATTGATGCCCTTCCCCCCCGCATCCATGATTACATTCATGAGACGGTTTAAACCGCCGCGTTCCATATGCGCAAGATCAGCGGTCTTGTCAATTGCAGGATTCATAGTTACTGTTATAATCATAGCCGGCTCCTTTCAACCCTTGAAGGCAAGCGTCTGGTAAATCACATCCGAATTGCTCCCGGTCAGTTGGTCGACTGCCTCCGGCGTAGATAATTTCTCCGCAATATTCGCAAGGATATCAAGATGCTCTTCCCCGATTCCCGCAATTCCAATGACTATCTTCACTAGCTCACCATTCCACAAGGTACCCCCGGGAAATACCATTACCGCAATACCGGAATTTTTAATACATTTTTTCGCCGCCTCCACACCGTGAGGAATTGCAATCCCATTTCCGATATTCGTGGAAAAGGTATCCTCCCTCTGAAGCATAGCTTCAATATAGCTTTCCTCCACATAACCGCTCCGGCATAACAGCCTTCCGATCTCACGAATTACTTCTTCCTTGGGTTTTGCCTGACAATCCGTTATTATGTTCGTTTTTTGAAGCACTTCCATGCAATCTGTCCTTTCTTTTCGGTTCCTGTTAGTAATAACAATTCTTTACTATGATTATATACCCCGGCTCCTCGGAATATCAATCAATACAATCATGAGTTTGACACCATCCGATAACGACATTTTTAAATACGGTATGTTACGCCATATTACGTTACACCCGATCCAGATAGGTATTAAAATATAATTTTAATTCCTTTGTTAAAAATGCACGGATCTCCTCCTGCTCACCGCTGAAAATCACCTGCAAAAACTCCCTGCTTTCCACCAGCTTTCCGCTTAAATAGCCCAGCATATCGCTGTTTTCCGAAACATGTTCGTCCTCCGGGATCAGCATGATGATTACCGCATGAATGCCTTGAAAGAAAGGATCTTCAAATCGTCCCTTGTTCTTTGTAACACAAACACGGAAGCTCGGCTGCAGCACCCCCCTGGTGCGGCTGTGCAAAAGCGCAAAATCATACTCCGGTATCATCTGGGACGCCAGTCTCTCTCTGTTTTTGATATCCTCCTGGATTAACAGCCGCCTGTCATTATAAGGGGTGAGCTTCTCCGTGATTGCCACAAGAAGTTCCTCAAAGGAAATCTGATTGCTGACCTTCATACACTGGAAGTCGCGTAGAATATGCTTGATCTGTGCGGCAGTAAAGTTCACCTTCTCCAGCTGACGAGAAAAATCATTCTCAGAATGTAATTTCTTCGGGGTCTTGGCATAAAGTCTCACCTTGGCTTCGATCCGCCCCATATCCTGTTCGGGTAATAAAGGACTTACTTTAATAATATCAGCATCCACCTCGTCCGTATTAATACTGGAAATGAGGAAATCCATCCTGCTCAGCCGCAGCGGTGTCAGTTCCTCCCTGCCGAAGGTAACCAATTCCGCCCGGTCCTTCAGATAGTGCTTCAGCTTTGACACCATCAGTCTTGAAATTCCTATGCCGCTGGCGCAGACGATACCGATATCCACCTTGCGCACACTTTCCTTCCGGTTCTCCAGGCGGACGCAGGCAGCTCCAAAATGCATGGAAAGATAGCCGATCTCATCCTCAGGAATCTGAAACCCATACCTGTCGGCAATCAAAGCTCCGACCTTACGGGTTCTCTCATAAATGTCCGGATAGGTCTCCCGGATCTGTTCAAGGAGCGGATTGGATATGATCATATGGTTTCTTAATCTGACGAAGGTAGGCTGAAGATGCGCCAACAGTCCCGCCACAAATTCTTCGTCCTGCTTTAGCTCATAAGCGATGCTTTCATCATAGACGTCAATCATGTCATTGATGACTTCAAGAATTTCCTGACGTTCTCTCTGATCCTCGCTCTCCGCCTCATTATCATCGATATATTGCAATTTAGAGCCCTGGATATGCAGCATAATATATGCAATCTCAACATCCGGAATCTCAATCTGAAATTCCTCCTCCAGGGAGCTTGCAATGGTTGTGGCAAGCTTATAATTATCATTTTTAATAAGCTTTTTTAATAATTCTTCGTTTGGTTCGATGATCTCCTGCTGTAAAATCCGGTTAATGGCGATAGTTACATGGAGAATCAACCCGATATAGGAATTTTCCGTAAGTCTGGTCAGTCTCTTGTCCCGGATGCTCTGGAAGCAGGTACTGACTCTGTTCAGGATGTCATTATCCAACAGGGAATAGATATTCTGCCCGTCGATGAACCTGCGGACCGCCAGCCGGTAATCCTTCTCGCTGCCCGCCAATGCAACACCGTAGCCCTGCCGGCGTATGATGTTCAGATTGCAACGGTGAAACCAGCTTTCAATGGCTTCCATATCATTGCTGATGGTTGCTTCGCTGACATTAAAAATATTGGCATAATAATACAGCTTCTTAGGAGTACGATCCTTTAAGATCTCAAGAATCAGCCGCTTTCTGCGCTCCTCCTTATCACCGGAAGCGATGGTATCCTCCTCCTGCAGCAGGGCAAAAAGCTTATCCTTATCCTCTTCCTCCCCCTCCAGCCAAATACCGATTCCGGTTTTGGTCTGCAGACTGACACGGTATTTGTTCAAGGAGGAACCGATGTACTCCAGCTCTCTTTGCACCGTACGTTTGCTGACCTTTAATTCGTCGGCCAGCTTTTTAACCGATATGATTTGATTCTCCTGCAGCAGGATTAATAAGATCTGACGTAAGCGCGGAGTAAAATCCACGGCTCCTCCTCCTTTCCAACGGATAGTACGCTATCCTTCAGTGAACAGACACGAATAGCGGCTCATCAGCCGCTGATTCGTGAACCTATTCGTTTTATTTATAAAGCATCCTTTAAATCTTCTATTAATTCATCATACTCCGGTGCTGCCAGGAAATTTGTAATTAATACCAATCTGGCTTTCGGATTGCTGCGGGCCGCTCTCTCCTTCAGTCCGGTATGGGTTACGATGATCTGTGCGTCCGCCGGTATGGAAGAAACAGGGCTGTGAATTACATTGATGTGTCCGAGGCCGGCTTCCGCCAGCTTCTTCTTAAGGATGGTAGCACCCATAGCACTGGAGCCCATTCCGGCATCACAAGCAAATACGATGGTCTTAACTTCCTTCGCATCCACGGTAGCTGTTACAGCTGCTTCTTCAATCCCCTTGGAAGCACGTTTCATGCTCTGAACCTTTTCCTTTGCAGTATTCAGGTCTTCATTCTTACCAAAGATCTTTAACAACGGAATTGAAACCACGCAGGCAACAGCCGTTGAAACTAATACACTTAAGATAACCGGGATATATCCGCCCTTTGGAGTCATCATCAAAACTGCGAAAATACTTCCGGGAGATGCGGGACCTACTAAGCCGCCGCCAAAGATTACATTGGTAAATACACCGCTAACTCCGCCTGCCATCGCTGCCAGTATAAGAACCGGATTCATCAGTATGTAGGGGAAGTAAATTTCATGAATACCACCCAGGAAGTGGATGATAATTGCTCCGGGTGCGGAGCTCTTCACCATACCCTTACCTGCAATCATACATCCGATGAGGATACCAAGTCCGGGGCCGGGGTTTGCTTCCAGCAGGAAGAAGATGGATTTGCCCACTTCTTCTGCCTGCTGCAACCCCATAGGAGTTAAAATACCATGATTTAATGCATTATTTAAGAATAATACCTTCGCCGGTTCAATGAACAGGCTGGCAAGGGGAAGCAGATGATTGTCAACAAAGAAGCCCACACCTGCCTGCATTATATTATTCAGTACCGTCATAATCGGGCTGATACCCTTTAAGGATATAATCGCCAGAATAGCAGCGATAATGCCTAAGGAAAAGTTATTTACAAGCATCTCAAAACCTGCTTTGATCTTACCTTCCAGCAATTTATCAAATTTCTTAATCAGAAAACCGCTGAAGGGTCCCATTAACATCGCTCCTAAGAACATAGGAACATCGGAGCCGACAATCAGACCCATGGTAGCGATGGCGCCGATGACACCGCCTCTGTGGCCTGCTACTACATTACCGCCTGTGTAAGCAATTAATAACGGAAGAAGTGTTTTAGCCATAGGGTCAACCATAGCGGCGATACTTTCATTTGGAAACCAGCCTACTGCAATGAACATTGCAGTAATTAATCCCCAGGCTATAAAGGCGCCGATATTCGGTAATACCATACCGCTGAAAAAACGTCCAAAAGCTTGAATTTTCTCTTTCATCTTTCTATCCTTACCCTCTCTCTTCAAAAAATGAATAGTTGCTGCTGTTTCTGAAGAACTGATTGGCCAATCATCTTCTTAAGATAGTTTTATTATAACGGAAAAACCGGGATCATTTCAACGCTAACAAATATTATTTTGTCACTATTTGATAATGACACGATTAAATACCGGATGATTTTATACATAATTCACAGAATACAAAATCCGCTTAATGAAACAAATTGACATAAAAAAAGTTGTCACAGATATCATGTGACAACTTTCAAAATAATATTATTTTTTTGTTTATAACAACGAGAGGAAAGCAGTCTCAATTATTACAGCTTCTTTATTCTCTCGATGGCTTCCAGGGTATTCTCATAGGTACCGAATGCGGTCAGTCTGAAATATCCTTCGCCGCTGGGACCAAAGCCGGAGCCCGGGGTTCCCACAACATTTGCCTTATCCAGGAGATAATCAAAGAAATCCCAGGAGGTCATTCCCTTCGGAACCTCAAGCCAGATGTAGGGCGCATCCAAACCGCCGGATACATGATAGCCAGCTGCGGTAAGACCTTCACGGATTACCTTTGCGTTATTCATATAATAAGCGATCTGCTCCCTGGTCTGCTTCTTACCCTCTTCGGAATAAACTGCTGCGCCTGCAAACTGCGTGATATAGGGTGCGCCGTTGAACTTGGTGCCGTGGCGTCTTGCCCAAAGGCTGTTGAGCATGACATCCCCGCATTTTAATTCCTTGGGAACTACGGTGAAGCCAAGTCTTGTCCCGGTAAAGCCGGCATTCTTGGAGAAGCTGCGAAGCTCAATGGCGCAGGTCTTTGCTCCTTCGCATTCATAGATGGTATGGGGAACGTTCTCCTGTGAAATATATGCTTCATAAGCAGCATCGTAAATAATCACTGCTCCAACCTTACCTGCATAATCAACCCAGACTTGAAGCTCCTCCTTGGTGATGGTAGAGCCGGTGGGATTGTTAGGAAAACAAAGATAAATGATATCGGGGGCTTCCTTCGGCAGCTCGGGCGCGAAATTATTCTCCTTGGTACAGGGCATATAGATTACATTGGTCCATCTGCCGCTGTCAGCAAGATATTCACCGGTTCGGCCGGCCATTACATTGGAATCTACATAAACCGGATAGACCGGATCACATACCGCAATTTTATTATTTATATCAAAGATCTCCTGAATATTACCGGAATCACTTTTTGCTCCGTCACTGATGAAAATCTCATCAATACCCAGCGTAACTCCGCGCGGTTTAAAATCATGCTCCACGATGGCATTACGTAAAAATTCGTAGCCCAGGTCGGGTGCATAGCCCTTAAAGGTCTCCTTCACGCCCATGTGATCAACTGCGGTATGAAGCGCACCGATTACTGCCGGAGCCAGAGGAAGTGTCACATCGCCGATGCCTAACCGAATAATTTTCCTGTCCGGATGCAGTTCGCCGTACTCCTTCACCTTTTTGCCGATGGTGGAAAACAGATAGCTTCCCGGTAACTTGAGGTAATTCTCATTAATCTTAAACATATCCCAAACCAGCCTTTCTGTAAATTTACTTATATTTATAACCGATTATGATAAAATATTCAAGATATAAATTAATAAAGGGATCAAATCTCTCCGTCAAATACCTTAACTGCCGGTCCGGTCATAAATACGGTATTCTTCTCTTCATCATAACGAATCCGAAGCTCTCCGCCCAGAAGCGTAACCATAACCTCATGCTCCGTATACCCATTCAGGATACAGGCAATCACACTCGCACAGGCGCCGGTGCCGCAGGCAAGGGTCTCTCCGGAGCCTCTCTCCCATACGCGCATCTCAATATGGCTGCGGTCGATGACACGGATAAATTCCGTATTGACCCGTTCAGGAAACATGGGATGATGCTCAAACTTCGGGCCGATTGTCTCAAGGGGCAGACTTTTCGTATCCTCCACGAATACAATCGCATGGGGGTTACCCATAGATACACAGGTAATCTCATAAATCTCATCCTCAACGGCAATGGGCTCCCTGATCAGAATGTCCTTATCGGACCGGACCGGAATGAGAGCGGGCTTTGTTACCGGCGCCCCCATATCTACGGTCACCCGGGCAACCTTTCCGTCTTCTACCGTTAAATCAAGTACCTTAACCCCGCTTAAGGTGTCAATGGTTAGCTTCGTCTTGTCTGTCAAACCGTTATCATACACATATTTCGCAACACATCGGATTCCGTTTCCGCACATCTTACCTCTGGAACCGTCATTATTATACATATCCATCATAAAGTCGGCTTTGTCCGATGACCTGATTAAAATCAAACCGTCCGAGCCGATTCCAAAATGCCTGTCACTTACCCTGATTGCCAGCTCAGGAATATGATCCGGCAGGATTTCCCCCGATTCCTTCGTGCAGTTCACATAGATATAATCGTTTCCACAGCCCTGTAGCTTCGTGAATTTCATAGTAATAACCATACCTTCCTGCGCAAGCTCTTTCGCGCTTTAGCAAACATTCTTTCGATTGTATTATAACAAATACTGCCGCGCGGGTAAATATGTCTTTGCTATGTTGGCACTATCTCACTAACTCTCAGCACTATTTTCATTGATGCTCAGACGCAGTCTCTCTACGGCAGCTTGAAACTCTTTATCCTCACGGTACTGGGTATAGGTATCATCCGTCAAAATACCATGCAGAAGCATTTCCTTCATCTCTTTCGTCACTGCCGACTGTTTCCCGTCCGTCTTCTTCACTGCCGCTGAAAACAGTAAACTCTTCGGCATCCGCATGGGAACCATCGTCGCATTTATCATCTTAATCATGTGATCCATTGCTTTTTTGGGTTGTCCCATACGCTGGTAAGCTTCTACAAAAAATCCATCACTCAGCCCTTCTCCTACGCCAAAGACGTTCTCCGTCTGGCGGTAGATTTTACAGATCTCCAGCATTTTTTCAGCATCCGGCTCCAATTCTTTATTCATCATAGAGATCAAGCAAATTTGTACCTGCCGTACCAGAACAAATAGACGCTTCTGCGTAACCTCCGCTGCTTTTTCTGTCTCCCCGCGTTTTAAATGGAGCCGGCTCCAAAGCATTGAGGTATCCGCCGTATGCTCCGGTAATTCTTTTAACAGCAGCTCTGCCTTATCCAGATCATCCTCCAGTATTGCTGCGGAGACAAGTCCCGAAACAGCCTGCTGCCAATAGGAAGACGGTCCCCCATGATAGATTTCCTCCCAAAGCTGTTTTTTTTGCTTGCGCCATTCTTCTTTTTTCTCCTGGTTTTCCATGGGGTTAAGGTGAAGCATCGCAAACACATCCAGTACGGCAGCGGCATGGTATTTGAGCGAGCTGCTTGACGGATAAGTCCGCAACAGCTTTTGCAGCATTGCTTCCGCACTCTGGCAATCCTTCGTTCTGGCCACCTCGACAATTTCATTGATACGCAAGGTAAGCTCTTCTTCCGACAATGCAGCTTCGAACTGTAACAGGGTATCCACATTCGTTCCCAGAGCACGCGCCAGAGGACACAGCAATGCAATATCGGGACAGGAAGCATCCGTCTCCCATTTGCTGACAGCAGGCGGCGATACACCTACCGCCGAAGCCAGCTGCTCCTGTGTCATACCCTTTGATTTACGCAGCGCCGCTATATTCGCACCAAGTTTTATATCCATAGCAATTCTCCTTGTATTCTATTCTATTTGTCCGGCCTGACAAGATAAGTATAGTTCTCATGGCAGTTCCGTACAAGAGAGGCTTTGTTAAACAAAGAGCATATTTTCTTAACTATCGGTTATTTTCCTGTTTGCCGGCTGCTGCAATCAAGCGCAACAAATAAATGTGCGGCAAATCAACTATAGAATTGATATTGCCGCATATTCTTAAGCACTCTATTGATAATACATTTTTAAAACCATCTCAGACATCTCCACAAGATTGGTTCCGCTGTCCATACTATGCTTTTGCAGGTAACGATGGGCCTCTTCCTCCGTCATATTATTACGGTCCATCAGAAGCAGCTTTGCCCTGAGGATGAGCGCTTTTTCTTCTTCCGTCCGTTCCTTGGGCCTATCCCGTTCCTTCTTCTTACGCTTCTGATATTGATAGGTCATCATTTGAAGCGTATTTAATAAATCATGCGTTTTGATCGGCATGGGCAGACAGACAATATTGTTATTCTGGCTGTATTCCAGCTTCTCGGGAGAGGCGATCAAAAGCATTTCAAACCCTTTGGGCAGATAGTTGTTCAGCTCGCTGAAATGCATGTCGGGAAATCGATAGCCGCATACGACGATTCCTTCATCCAGATCATTGGCATAAGTAATTATCTGTGAGCCTGAGGTGCAGGATTCACTGCAATTATATCCGTTTCGGAGTAATAAATTCTTTATATTATTCGCATCTTCCAGTCTGGGGAACCCTACGATTATACTAAACACATCTGCGCACCTCCGTTCTCTATTTTTTTGCTAACAGAAAGTGCCGGCTTATATTCTGTATAAATATTGGTCAAGCTCCCACTGGGTAATCTGGGTACGGTATTCTTCCCATTCCATCTTCTTGGCTTCCATATATTTACTACTGATATGATCCCCCAGAACCTGCCTGATGAAATCACTCTTCTCCAGGCTTTCCACCGCTTCGCTTAAGCTTGACGGCAAGCTGCGTACGGAAAGCTTTTTTCTCTCCTGGGCAGTCAATTCAAAGATGTTACGGTCAATGCTGTCCGGAGGTGTAAGCTTGTTTCTGATACCATCCAGTCCTGCTGCCAGACAAAGTGCCAGCGCCAGATAAGGATTGGCTGCGGGATCGGGACTCCTAAGCTCCAATCTGGTGGAGGATCCCCTGCCTGCCGGGATACGGATTAACGGGCTGCGGTTGGAGGCAGACCAGGCGATGTAAACCGGCGCTTCATAATTCGGTACCAGACGCTTATAGGAATTCACCAGAGGGTTTGTAATTAAGGCCATGCTTCCGACATGTTTCATGATACCCGCAATAAAATGGTAAGCTTCTGCACTTAATCCCAGCTTATCCTGAGGGTCGTCAAAGATATTTTTGCCATCCTTCTTTAAAGACATATTGATATGCATACCGGAGCCGTCCACACCAAATTTCGGCTTGGGCATAAAGGTCGCATGCAGCCCATGACGCTTTGCAATGGTGCGGACAACCAGCTTAAAGGTCATAATATTATCCGCTGTTGTCAGTGCATCATCATAACGAATATCAATCTCATGCTGTGCGGGAGCTACCTCATGATGGGAAGCCTCCACACTAAGACCCATTTCCTCCAGGGTAAGCACCATATCTCTTCTCGCATTCTCACCAAAATCAAGAGGACCAAGATCAAAATATCCTGCTCTTTCATTGGTAATTGTTGTGGGAAGACCACTTTCTTCCATATGATATAGGAAGAATTCCACCTCCGGCCCCACATCAAAGGTATAGCCCATATCTGCCGCTTCCTGAATGACCTTGCGCAGCACATATCTGGGATCGCCTTCAAAGGGCTTGCCATCAATGGTATAAACATCACAAATCATGCGTGCAACCTTTCCCTGCTGAGGTCTCCAGGGGAAAGTGACAAAGGTATCCAAATCCGGATGCAGATACATATCGGATTCCTCAATTCTGACAAAGCCTTCAATTGAGGACCCATCAAACATGCACTTATTATCCAGCGCCTTCTCCAGCTGGCTGGTTGTTATAGCCACATTCTTCAGATTACCGAACATATCCGTAAACTGAAGGCGGATAAATTCAATGTCATCCTCTTCCACCATTCTTATGATTTCCTGCTTCGTATACTTCATCATCATCACTCCTTACACATTATATTATGAACTTCAACTATGATTTACTATTACAATTCTTAAAACCGCAAAGAGGGCAAGAAAGCCGTTAACGGAACTCCCTTGCCCATATTATCTACGATAATAACAGCAGATTATCTGTTTTGTCAACAAAATATTTCAGGTTGTCCCGGTTACCTGTTTGCTATAAGTAAATTATAGCTGTATTCCTACTGCTGTCAACCAATATATTCCATCCGCACCTGCCTGATGAATCCTTGACAACCGGCTCCCTTCCTGTTGACAGGACTTATTTCATGTTGTATTTTACCACATTCTGTTATATACTAGAAAAAGTAAATATTTTCCGTCGGGAGGAGGGTGTGTGAGCTTGCAGATTGATACGATAGTCAAAGGCGGAATCATGGAGCTTGAGGTAAAGATAAGCGGTAAATCAGTTAATTTTAAAAGCGAAATATTACATATTATTAACGATTCCGTTCTGATCGCACCCATTAAAGTAGATGAGCATACCGTAGGCTTTAATGAAACCTGCCGGACGAATTTTTTATATGTTATCGATGGAAAGCTCACCATTTGGGAAAATGTCGCTGTTAAGCTTGTTCGATATGATGGCGGTGTCTATCATAAAATCGACGTAATCGGAGAGGGAAAGCCCTATAATCGAAGAGAGGCCTATCGCTTGTTCATCGGTGAGGAGATGCCGATCTATCTGAATACTGCGGCGGGTCCCAAGGCTGTTTCCGTGCGAATTAAGGACATTAGTGAAACCGGCGTAGGCTTTCTCACAAAAGAAGAGATTGACGTAGAACGTACCTTTCGTCTGAAATTGAAGGATACGAAGGGAGTCATTAATTTAAACGGTGTGATCGTTAGAAAAGAATTTCTTGAAACTCTTGCCTCTTATCTTTATGGCGGTAAATTCCACGAAAAAAGTGAACAGCTGGCAAGATTTATTGCCCGGAAGCAAGGTGAGGCTCTTCGTAAGAAGAATGAACCTGCCCTTCCCAGATCAGGTTCCAAGATAAAGTCCGGTGAAGCTGTAAAAAGCAAATAATACACGGAATATGTAAATTGAGTCCATTCCGGGGTACACACCAAAACAAGCCTATCAAGTATTTGACAGGCTTATTTTTTATTAGACTGTATCACATCATATATCATCTAAATGAAAAGAGTTTCTGCAATGGAAGCTCTTTTAAAATTCTCACCTGTGCAGCGCATTTAATTAAAAAATTCCCATTGTTTTATTTGATCCTCACTATACCACTTCTCTGCTTGATTATAAAAGAGTTGGTAGTCAAGCGCCCTTTTATCGTTAGTTGTGGTATAACATTTACTTAAGTCAACATTTGCTGACTTTTGTTCTTCTATATTTAATTTTCCTTCAAATTGTGCTAATGGCAGAAGGGAGTTTAATTCCTCCGCAGCTAGTTTTTGATTATTATACCAATCCGAACCAAAAGCGGAATTATTATCATTAAGATACCAATCAATAATTGATTGCTTATCCTGTGAAGAGACCTCCATGCTTTTACCATCTTTTAATATACTTATATTGACTGATGAAGCGTCCGGCTCATCGCGATTTGTATTTTCAAAACCGATCTGCAAAAGATTTTCATCTGTAATATTAAGCAAATCTGAACAATCATAATTACTAATCTCTATTTCCGACCCCGCTGAGCTGTGAAGACCAAAGGGATAATACCTTGTATACCATATTTTTTGTCCCTCTGCGTTTGCCGCAGTGCCAACAAAAACAGAAACCTTCATTTTATCATTATTCATTGGCATAACTTTTCCGTTCATAAATGTAATTCCATTTTGATAAGCCTGACTGCCTTCTGCAATAAAAATGTCAAATAATTCAGGAACTCCGTCAAAATTTAAATCTATCAGCAGCAGACCAGGGTTATATTGGGATTCATTATTCACAATATAATCATAATAAGCTTTTATCCAGCTTTCCTCTGTTTCAGATGTTGATGTTGTTCCGCTTTGAGCCGGTGCCGGGGTAAGTTCCGGAGTAGGTGCAGGGCTTAGCTTGGCTGTAGGTGTAACGGTGCCTGTAGGCGTTGGTGTCAGCGTCAACGTGTCGGCGGGTTTATTGTTATTTTGGGGAAAGTTGTTTTTTTCGGCTTTCTTACATCCTGATATGGATAAAATTATTAGAATAATAAAACCAATTATAATAATCGATTTGTGTTTCATAGTTATCATGCAAAATCTCCCTTGTACGTTAAAAATATATATTTTCTACTTTGAATCCGTAACTCACCTTTGCAGAATATATTCACAGTTTCAAACTGAAACCAGCGATTTTTGATAATCATTGCCGGTTCACAGTTGTAAACTATTGCGAACATTTACGTGGTAATATTATACATTACATGTTTATTTAAGATCAATATCTTTATCTAACAAAATTAAAAATTAAATTCCTATATGCGCAAACAGAGGTATGTCTAAAGCAGCGTTCATTGTTGGCATATTCATTAATCCTGATACTTATCTTATATACTATGGTATATAAAATCCATAAAAATATCAGCTTTATAGCATGCCATAGCCTTTTATTATAAACCATTAACTTCTTCAGCTCTTGTCCCATATTTGACAAAAAACCGCATTGAATTTTACAATGCGGTTTTTTGTACGAATTCATTTACTTTGCATTTCAAATTTAAATCTGTTACATAGTCCTCATCAACAGTACTTATATTATTCTATAGTCTCTAATCCGTTCAGACCAGACAGAAAATCAATCAAATTAAAGGTAGAGTCTGCATTTTTATCTGGCATAGCGATATCATTCCCTTTGTTAATATCAGATAATTTCATAAGGAACGACATACTTGTCTTTGCGTCATTTTTGTCCGTAGCCTGGATACCCAAATTTGTTTCTGTAATGAATTTATCTTTAATCGTAAACGTGGTAACGATTGATAAATCTTTTATTTCCTCCATACTTTCATTAAAGGAAGTAATCATATCCTCTGCTGTTGGAATATCTTCCGTATCTGCTTTTTCCATTACCTCTTTTAAGTGTGTGTAGTAATCAGGATTATTTAAGTAATCAGCCACTAAGGCTTTAACATCATCTTTTGATAATGTTATTGTGTAAACACCATTTGCAGAAGCTTTTAATCCATCAAGCTTTTCGAATTTTTCTACCGTCTTGCTATTTTTTTCAATATAAGCAAAAAAGCATTTTACCATTTCATTTGATACTGCTTTACTTGCCGCGTCCTCTCCATAAGCCTCTTTGATTGAAGCGTCAAACTTTTGGTACTCTTCTTCTGTCATTGAACTTTTTAAGAAATCCTTTAAGTCTGCGGCAGATAGATATGCATCCGTTTTACCTTCCGCAACATAATCTTTCACTATCCCTGGGATACCTACAAATAAATCAAAATCAAACTCTTTCTCAGAAGCATCAATATATACAGGGGTCTCTATCGATAATCCGCCATAGGATAGTGATATTTCCGAGTAATTTTTAACCCGGCCGTCAGCATTGTTCATTTTACCCACTAAGCCAAGTTTCACTGATGCATCAGGCGACATACCATATTCCTCGCCGACTGTGTCTAATGATTCAGAACTGGCTTCCAGACTGACCTCATAAGAGTAAGAATTCATCTTTGCACTATTTTCAAGAGCCGTCGGTAATTTGATATTTGAACTGCATCCTGTCAGTGTCAATATCGCTCCCATTGTGAGTGCCAATACAATTAATTTTTTCATTTTTTATCCTCCATTTTTCCAAAGTTTATAACTCGTTTCATAACGTTTCATACATAAACTCCGAATTTTAATTATAATAGGTTTATTTGCGAGGTACAAGAAGCAAAAACTTGCACTTTTTCCAAATACTTGTCCAGCGTTAAATAATAGAAGCATTAATTCAATCGCCTATGTATCGCATGTCCGAAATTTCAGGTAATAAATACGTCACTTTTTTCGCACGGTCGGAATATTAATATTCTCGTAAAATAAAGTAAGATAAGCCCAACAATATGAATTTACATGAATAAATGCCCATTTGTCCATGATATAAAAGCACTAGGCCAATCTGCTTCGATCATAGGTTGCTTCGGTCTTTGGAGTGATAGTACGATTGTAAACGTTTTTGAATACGCCAAAAAGACAGATTTACATCTGCCTTAAAACAGAATATATTTGTTTATGGCTGGTTTCGCTTTATGAAAAGCGGTATTTCCCGCTAAAAGGATCCTCGATCACAATCCTGCCCTCCGCGGTATCGCCAATGCCACTGTAGAGATCTGTCCTTCCGTCTTCCCGCAGCCGGATGCCGGAAGGAAATGCACAATCTGCAAGATTTGATTTTTTCGCAGGCCACCGGGGATAGTTTTTCCTGGTCCCGATCACCTTTACATCCGATACCAGGAAAGTATCCGGATCGAACACAAAAGCGATATTCAGATAGACCTGCTGGCTGATACCCTCCTGCTTCTCAAGATAGCATCTGTGTCCGATCACTCCCACCTTTCCTCCTTCCAGCAGAAAGCATTGATTACATCCTCCCCACTCATCTTTTCCAAAGAGGCCCTCCACGATCCTGGCCTGCTCCAGCACCTTCTCATCCAGTTCGCTGATATCGTTCAGAACCGTAAAACCCACCACGGACTCGCTTCCGTAAACCTGTCTGACATGCTCTCCCCTGGGTCTCGAGAATACCCCCAGGCACCCATCTTCCAGCTCCACCATCCGGATATCTTTCATATCTTTGGGACCCGTGGTATAGTAACGCAGATGAAACGGGTCCCTTCCCTTATAGAACACCCCGCAGAATCCCGCCAGCTGTCCTCTGGAATAATCCACCCTTGTCCCCCCGAGGACAAACTCGTCCTGCAGTCTTATCACAAAGGGATCCTCCAGCTGGTAGATCATGGATTCCGGCACAATTTCCCAAGTATCCTCCTCCCTGCAGACAAAGAGCCGCACCGTAGAGTTGGCCCATTCCTCCCTGCGCTCCACCCGGCCGAACAGATAGTTTTTCCCTTCATATGCAAAGGGAACGGAAGTATTGTAGACATCGTATCCGTCCACCCCTTCAAAAGTCAGCAGATGTCTCTCATAAACCGGCTCCTGCTGCTCGAACCGTTCTCTCATTTCTCTGATATCCATACTTTCTCCATTCCTCATTCTCTGTAATTGGGCAGGTAAGCTCCGTTCTCTGCCAGCATTTTCTGAAGCTCCCCCACCGGAATATCCCTTGCCGTACAACCCTCCGCAGCCGCAAGATGTGCCGCCGTCCCTGCAGCCTGTCCCAGAATATAACAGCCCGGCATCACCCGGATGGACGCCTGTACATAATGATCACAGCTGACACACCTTCCAGCCACAAGCAGATTGTCAAAATTTCTGGCCACCAGGCTTCTATAAGGGATACCATAGCTCTCGCCCTTATCGTACCGGTATCTTCTGTTGTATTCATCGGAAAACCGTTTGAATGCATCTGTACCCATAGGGGGATGGATATCGATAGGATATGCATACCGTCCTATTTCATCCTCGAAAACCGCTCTCTTCTCATAGTCCTCCACAGACAGTACATAATCCCCTTCTATTCTTCTGGAAGCCCGCACGCCCAGCACATCCGCCGTTCCAGACAGAGCTGCATTCTGAAATCCCGGCACATATTTTTGATAATACCTTTCGTACTGAGGCAGGATTCTGCGCTGATGTACCAGCGCCTTGGATACCTCTGTAGTGTTCAAAGCATCCATATCATAGGCATGTCCGCAGTTTCCGCCGCCCTCATGCTCTCCCACCTGCCAGATTCCTGGCAGATGTCTATCCTCCTGTTCAAACAGACGCTCTTTAAAAGCCTGCTCCAGATAAGAGCTCTGGTTAATTCCCTCTGCCTGCCTCCAGTCAATATTGGTCCAATAGGAACATAAAGTGGACGGCATGGTCACTCCGTTTTCGTCTCCCTCCTGATATCCGGCGCCTGCCATTACGCATAAATCCCCATCACCGGTACAGTCGATATACATCTTTGCTTTCACGGCGTACAAACCTTCTTTGGCTGCAAGAATTACATATTCCACCCGTCCGTTTTCCGCTCTCACATCCACGATTCTGGTCATCAGCTGATATGTAATCCCGGACTCCGTGATCATTTCGTCGTAGACCCGCTTTAACGTCTCCTTATGGATTCCCATCTTTTTGCAGTATTTTCCTGTCTTATCGCCATACAGTCTGTCCAGAATCTCCTTGCCCAGGCCCGCACATAACAGATGAACCCCGTCTGTAATCTGCATATAGGCAGGCACCAGTCCCACGGTACCCATTCCTCCGAAACTGCCTGTATTCTCCGCAATCATTACACTGCTGCCCGCTCTCGCCGCCGCAACTGCCGCAGTCACTCCTGCAGGACCGCCTCCTCCCACGAACACATCCACCTGGTATTTCACCGGTATCTCTTTCTGATAACTGAAACTGTTCATTTTCTTTTTTCTCTTTCCGCAGGACGCCTCATACTTTCCCCTGCTCATAAAAACTGGTTCAGCAAAATCCGAATTCATACCTTTCGGTATCTCTGACAAAAATTTTGTTATCCGGCGTGAGACTTTAGCCTCATCATCTCAGCCGCCGCCATCATCACAATTCCTGTACCATGGTCGTCGTTTTTCTTAACAGGCAGCTGTTTATAATACTCCGCATCCTTCGCACAGCCCGACCCCAGACACACGCCATACACATCCCCGACAGCGTCAACAGAATTCTGCAGCAAAGCGACCCAAGCCTTTTCAATACACGGAAGATAGGCTTCCGCCTCCAGCCATCCCTGATTGACTCCACGGGTAATGCTCAACAGGAACATGGCTGTACAGGATGTCTCCTGATACGAATCCGGCCGGTTGAGCACCTGATGCCACATCCCCGACGGATCCTGACATGCCAGAATCCCCTGCATAAACCTCTGGTACAGCCCAAGCTCCTCACTCCAGCGAGGGTTCTCCTCCGGAAGAAGGGACAGAATCTCTGTGAGCGCCACAGCAATCCAGCCGTTTCCACGTCCCCAGGAAATACCGCTCATTTTCTCTTCCTCCGGGAAATAGATATGGGAAAAAAGCTGCTCCTCCTCTATCCAAAGGCGTTTCTTAAAGCCCTCCACCTGCAAGTAAACCTCTTCCTCATAAGCTTTGTCACCGGTCAGACGGAACAGTCTCGCAAGAAAAGGACAGCTCATATAGAGGTCATCCGCCCACATGGTCTTTACACGGAAATAGGTTCCGTCCGGGAACCGTGGGATATGGGTCATCACCGCATCTCCCACGGCGCGGATAACTGGAAGCAGTCCGGGATTTCCCGTCATCTCGTAAGTCTCGATCAGCGAGACCCCAATCGTACCGCAGGCATCCAGATCCGGTAGTCCCCACGCCCTCGGTGTGAGCGTCGGATCGCCGAACTGCTCCTTGTCCCAATCCTTGTAGTCAAAATAATCCGCCATAGTCTGGATACTGTCCAGATAATACCGAAGATGCTCCATATTTCCGGTGGCCTTTGCGGCATGCATCAGACCATGCAGCCCCACCTGAACCGCATAGAACCACTGCCCGAAAAAGATGCCGTCCCGATAAGGCCTGACATAGGTTTCCCTCTGGGGCATGCGCCAGAAAGCATGCTGATAGTTCCCCAGCGGGTAGGGGCGCTGAAACTGTATCTCATGCTCCGGTGCAAAAGGGATCAGCAGAGGATTTCCCACCTCCGTCCTATAAGGTCCCGTTACAATCCAACGGGCAGACCCCTTCTTTCCGATCTGCACAAAAGGGACACAATTTACCGCTTCTCCGTTCTCCGCGCGGACAGTGCCATCCAGCCACCAGTCGCTGCCCGTGCGAGGCAGCTTTACCAGAATTTCCATCTTCTTTCCGTTTCCGGTAAGAGAAATTTCTTTCTTCCCCGGGCCTGGAATCTGGAATATTTCCCCGGACGCAAAAACGCGGGCGCTGCCGGAAACCGCAAGCTGCAGTACATACGTCTCCCCTTTCTGACTCTGCACATAACTCAGCGCGTATGCGCAACCCTCGCTGTTACCATACACTTCTGCAAAATTCACGCGGCTCCTTAAGTCTTCCTCTCTCCATCTGGGCTCCCATTGCACCCTATCGCCGGAAGGCAGCCACAGTATATCGTCATAGCCGAGCTCCCCACCTTCTATAGCTTCCTCCAAATGCCGTGTATCAGTACTCACAGACAGCGGTCCGATGTGTGCAAACCCTTCCATCCCTTCCGTCTGCTCGAACGGCAGGGTGGGACGCACCGACAAAAGATAATCCCTCGTCCACCGGAAGGGGTATCGGGGGTAGGCGATATAGAGCAGAAGCCCCCAGTTAGTCTCTCTCTTTACGCACTTTATCAGCAAGTCGTTTTTCCCCTTTTGCAGTTGTACATTTACAATCGTATAATCAGCTTCGCTCTTCACTGCAGACAAAGGCTTTTCCAGT
Organism: Bacillota bacterium; assembly: GCA_023409535.1. Lineage (GTDB taxonomy): Bacteria > Bacillota > Clostridia > Lachnospirales > Lachnospiraceae > Mobilitalea. Next base: position 604,180 of record JAEYGZ010000027.1, on the reverse strand, counting down.
CCCTCTCCAGCGTAAACTTCCTCACCATTCAGCCAGATCTGTGCATTTCCTGCAACCGTGAGCGCTGCCTCACAATCTCTGTCCGCCATGGCACAGGTCCTGATATAGGCAATGTCCCCCAACTGTGCCTGCGGATAGGTCCCTTCCAAATCCAGTTCCGCCATCTGGGAGATCGGCGTCAGCGCCATATGTTCCTGTTTAAAATAGGGACGCAGGGTTAATTCCACCCGCGGCCGGTGTACCAGCATCCTCTCGCTTATCAGGCGGATGACCTCTTCCGGCTCCCGAAAGCCCTTTTCATAGGCTGAATCTTCTCTCTGCAGAATCTCATTCATATGTTTCCTCTACCTTTCCTGCTTGAAATCACAGCACATCCGGCCAGGGGTATTCTGTGTTTTACGAACCCATGATATCCCTGGCCGGTGACAATTATTTATTCACTTGCGGGATACGTCCACTGGGTGACCTTAAATCCGGGACATGTATAGTTAAAACGACCGCTTCCATAACGGGAATGCAGATAAGGACAGGACACCAGATCATCCGGAACCGGCACCGGCTGCCCATCTGCCAGGAAGCCTTCTGTAAGGCCAAATTCCAACCTGCCGCTGCCCGGAGAGACAAACAGGAACTGCTCCCCCTCCTGAACAATCTCTGCCGCAAGTATTTTCTTCATGAAATCGGCAAAGCTGCCGTCCTCCCGTCTGCTGCCGCACTCCGCCAGCCACACTGTCTCATTGCCGTCACAGACCAGTTCTCTTCCGGCATAAGCTCCTTCCTTGCGGAAAGAGTGAGCCGCACTGGAATAAATACCCACGTAGCTGTCCCCCTTGCGGCCGAAGGTCCATCCTGCCTCGGATACCACCTCGTCAAACTTGCGGGCGTTGAAATGGCAGTGGGTCATCCAGATATCCGAATTGTTCACATCGTGCCATATCACCGCCAGTGTGCGGCCATGCATCAGCACACGGGGCAGAAACGCTTGGCCTGCCCAGTAATCCGGGCGCAATCCGCTGCCTTCCGCCACATTGTTGGGCGACGAGAAGAACAGGGTAATATCGCCGGGCAAGGCGATCATGGCAGAGATAAAGTGCATATCGCACATTCCCACATTGTGGTCGCGAACACCGCCAATTATGTATTCTGGCGTGCGGCGGATGGTAAAATCGGCATTATGTTTGTCAAAGTGCATGATACCCTCTTTAAACGTGAAGGTTGCCGGAGTAAAATTGTTCGCCAGCTCACAAAGCGCCTTAGGAGGCACATAATAGCTGAACGCCATCTCCTGATGGGCATAATTTACATTTGCAGGTGCATTTCCAAAATAGAACCAGAACAGTCCGTTGATACTGCTGGAAAATCTGGTTCGCAGCGGCTTGTTATAGCTGCGCCCTCTGGGCGTCGCCATCACGCCGTCAAAATTGCTCACCGCAAAGATAAAGGTCATGAAATCCAGAAGCACATTCACCATGTTGCGCAGCGGATATTCCTCCATGGGCAGCACTTCCCGCAGCACCAGAAGCGCCGAAAGCGTTACCGGCAGATAAGTGTCCGAATGGGGTTCATCAAAGCCCACGCGGCAGCGCTGGTTCAGCCACTCCACCAGATGCATCCGTCCCTTTAGGGAGTGATACATACCGTTCTGGCCACAGTTCGTGAAAATATCCTCCGGATACAACAGCCCCGCCAGATACTCACAGACGTGGAAACCAATGCGATGATTCTCCGAGCAGTAGAACATGGAAGAGGTCCCAGGCTCATCCACCCAGTAACGGAAGCCAAGAGCCGCCTTCTTCACCATCTGTACAATTTCCTGGTCCAACAGGCCTGCCCCTCTGTCCTCCCAGATCAGCCACAATAACGGCAGCAGGTCAAAATCAGCACAGTCTGCCCTGTTCTCAATCTTGTTACACATAGCTCGGATTTTATCATGGTCTATCTCGCCGGCACGGCCCAGACGATACAATCCAAGGGCATTCCCCCGGCCTGCCAGTCGCTCCAGTGTCTGCTGCCGCCTCTCCTCAAAATATTCCCAGCCAGGATAGGGTGCCAACGTTTCAATCACGGAAAACTGCAAAGTCTTCTCCGTCAGAAGCGTACCGTCGGGCAGCCGCCAGGCCATATTGATATTATATTCTCCAGCTTCGCTGACTCCCTTCAGTGCAATGGTCCCCTCTTCGTCTGCTACGCTTTCTGCGCCGTCCACAGCTCCCAGGACAGCTGAAAACAATACAGTTCCGCTCACGGGCGAAACCTGCAGTTCCACCTGGCAGTGGGAAAGGGGAAATCCACCCACATGCAGCTTCGGCGTTTCACCCAGAACATAACTGTCATCTTCAAGGTGCGTTTCCAGCTGGCTGCGGAAGATTTCGCCCCGCACCTCCTCCGCCATGTTCAACGGCACCCTCGCAAACAGAGACGCCTGGCAGGAAACGAGCTCCATGCTGAAGCTGATGCCGGTTCCCCTGTTAATCTGTCCGGTGACGGCAATCAGCGTATTTCTGCCTTCCCGGAGCCGCAGCGTCAGCATCTCGCAATTCTGATTCACCACATGCTCAAACACATAGCGGCGGGGACGTTTTCTGGTGTGGATATCCGCGTTGTTGTATACGACTCCGCCATTCAGCAACACCAAAAGCCGGCATTCCTGTATCCGCACTGTGATCTCCTGTGCGCACTCGCTCTCCAGTTCCAGATAAATCGGCATCATCGCCAGTTTTTCCATGAGGTAATAATGCCCATCCGCATATCTTGGCGACTGGGCGTCACATACGGTCCATTTACCTTCCATCCCACAAAGGTTAAAGGAATCAAATTCACGAAACTCCTTCTGCGCAAGATCCCCCCGGGCCTGTACCAGCATATCCTCGAAATAAGCCCGCATGGCCTGCCCTGTGCGTTCTCCCGGATAGTCCTTCTCCAGAACCCCTGCCACCATAAATGGACGGATGGGCTTCCCCGGAACCAGCTTCTGGTTAAAATATGTATCCAACTTCGCAACCTCCTTCAGAGTACATAAAACGCAAGTCCGCACCGTCTAAATGCAGGCTTGCGTTTTTACGTTACTACACAATAATTACTTTTCAGCTTCCAGCTTCTTATAAAGCTCAATTTTCTGGTCCAGTACTTCCTGTCCGCCGGCCTCCAGCCAATCGTTCAGCACTTTGTCATATGCGGCGTCAAATTCTTCGGGCTTACAGGTGATTAACTTGGGCAGCTCGCGTGGCAGCTCAGGCAGAAAACCGGAATACTTCTCGTCGGCTTCCGTCTTCAGCCCCTGGAAATAATAGTCTACCTGCCCGCCAACCGCGCCGGTCTTCAACGCCTCGTAGGACAGTACCTTCATTTTAGCTGTTACCTCATCCATTCCCTCCGTGGAATCCTTATAGCCATAGGGCTTGCCGCTATAAACAATTATCAAATCGCCCACATTAATACGCTCGAAGTCATACTCAGACGCAGCCTTTTCCTCATCCGTATGCGGAATTGTAATGACAGTGTCGCCATCCATCTCATAATGCACTCCCTCAAATCCGTAGTGCAGAACCTTGGCATTATCCAAAACAGAAAGCCAGTCAAGGTACTTTATGGCATTTTCCGGATTTTTACAGGTGGCAGGAACTGCGATATACATACCGGTAGGCGCATATATTCTGTTAAACTGCTCTCCGCTTACATTGTCCAAGTAGAAGGGAACTACTTCTGCATCAGGATCGGTTTCATACAAAGCCTTTACGCCGGTAACCTCGCCTGCATCATGACCGAATGCCAGGGTACGCCCATTGCTTAACAGACCGTTGAACGCTGTATAGGAGGTATCGGTATCTACCACAAAATCCGGATCTGCCAGGCCTTCATTATACAGCTGATTCAGGTAACGTACGCCATCCTTATATCCGGGCCAGAACATATCATTGTAGCAGGCATGCATTTCATCCGTCAGCGCTGTAGTATCCACGAAAGACTTGATGATAGGTCCGGCCAGGCCCGCATCCCACGCACCGATCAGGCCAAGCGGATACATTTCGCTTCCCTGCTTGGAAGGATCCAACTTCTTAAACTGATGAAGCAGATCTGTAAAATCCTCTATGCTCATATGGTACAATCCATCAGCATCCGTCTGCAGAGTATAGCCTATTTCGTCCAGCCAGTCCTTTCGGATATAAGTAGTCTGCCACCCCGCATCAGCACGCTTTGCCACAACCGCCCACTGCTTTCCTTCCGACTGTCCATAAGACATTGTCTCTGCCAGGTTTTTCTGAAGGTTGGGGCCGTACTCCTGAATCAGATCGCTCAGCTCCACCAGACCGCCGTCTTTACCAAACTGCATTATCATATTACTGTCATAGCTGAAGATAATATCAGGGGCGGAATCTGCCGCCATCATGGTATTCACCTTCTGCGCATCCTCGGAGCGGGGAACCGGAATATAGGTCAGGGTGATGTTGTTGGGATCTCCAAACTCCTGCTGTATCCAGCGGGTCCAGTAATTATCCGTTGCGGAACCATAGGTTTCCGTCGTATTGCCACGGTCATACATCATAATGGAAAGCGTCGTAGGCTCCGCCTGACTGGCCTGGCTTTCCTGCCCCCCCGAGCTTTCCTGAGTCTTTGTGCCCTTCTCACTGTCAGACAGCTCGCCGGAGCTTTTACATGCCGTAAGGCCAAATACCAATGCCAATACCAGCATCATAGAAAAGAACTTCTTCATAAAATAGTACCTCCTTTAATTTTTTTATGTATTTGCCGAATCATCGGCAGAATAACCTTTTGCAACCTTTTATGTCAGCCCTTGACGGAACCGATCATGACACCCTTGACAAAATATTTCTGAAGCCAGGGGTAGATAATCATGACCGGAATCATACTGAAGGCCAGACACGAAGCCTTCACCGTCTCCGCAATCAGATTCGCCTTCATCTCCGGGATATCCTCCAGCATCGTATTTACCTGACTGGCCTGAATCAACTGGCGCAGGCGCACCTGGATGGTATACAGTCTCTCATCGCTGATATAGAGAATCGCATCCATAAAGCCGTTCCAACGGCCCACGGCATAAAACAGGGCCAACGTAGCCAGCATAGCTTTGGAGAGCGGCAGGATAATCCGCACCAGCACCACCAGATCATTGGCGCCGTCCACATAGGCCGATTCCTCCAGTTCTCTGGGCATGGACTGGAAAAAGCTCTTCATCAGGATCATGTTGTAGGTAGACAGCATGCCTGGCAGAACCAGGACCCAGAAATTATCAATCAGTCCCAACGACTTGATATTTAGATAGCCCGGAATCATACCGCCGCTGAAATACATGGTGAAAAGGATATAAATCAGCAGTGGCGACTTAAATTTTAAACCAGGGCGTGACAGTGGATAAGCACATAAAATTGTCATCACCAGACAGATTAAAGTGTGTACCACCGTCAGGAACAGGGTAAACCACATGGAATCCATCAATCCCTTATTATTGAATACCGCTTTATATGCAGACAGGTCAATCCCCTTCGGCCAGAGGAATACTTCTCCACGCATGACAGCCGTCTTGTTGGAAAAGGACATTGCAACAATGTGCAGAAACGGAACCAGACAGCACAACCCGATGATAACCACTACCAACACCGTAAATACTTTAAACACCTTATCCTTCATGCTTCCCCTCCTCTACCAGATGCCGTTGCCGGATATACGCTTGCTGATTGAATTGGCACTGAGTACCAGAACAAAGTTGATGACCGACTGGGCAAGTCCCACTGCCGTACCGATGCTGAATTTGCCCTGTTCCAAACCAACGCGATATACAAAGGTACTCACCACATCCGCCACCTCCATTACCGTGCTGTTCTGCATCACGTATGGCTGTTCGAATCCAATACTGGCCAGACCGCCCACCGCCAGAATCAACATGATCGCAACTGTGTCTTTGATACATGGAACCGTGATGGCTGTCATCATCCTGAACCTTGTGCATCCATCCACCCGTGCCGCCTCGTAGATTTCCTGGTCTATTCCTGTCATGGCCGAGAGATAGATGATTGTATTCCACCCGATACTTTTCCAGACGCCTGCAATGAAATAGGTAAAGATCCACCAGCCATTATTCGAGAGGAAAGGAACCGCCTCTCCCCCCAGACCTTTTACGATTGTGTTGACCAGTCCGGATGAAGCAAAAATCTGGTACATCATACCGCCTACCACAGACCAGGAAATAAAGTGAGGCAGGTAGATGACTGTCTGCACTGTCTTCTTGAATAGAGGGCGGCCGATTTCATTCAGGAACAGCGCCAGAATGATTGGCAACGGAAATCCCAGCACCAGCCCCAGTATGTTCAAGGTCATCATGTTGTACACAGCCTTCCAGAAGTTCTTAGACTCTGCCACCTGTTCAAAATATTGCAGTCCCACCCACGGGCTGTGCCAGATTCCCTTGAACATATTAAAATTTTTAAAAGCAATCACTACTCCGGGCATGGCCCGGTAGCAAAACAGATAGTAATACAGAATCGGCAGCGCCAGCATCGCGTAAAACATCCAGTGTCTGCGAAGGTAGGACAGTGTACCTTTGCGTGGACGCATACCCTTGCCATTCTTTGCCAGGTTACTTTTTTGCAGATCACATTGCCTGTTTTCCATCCCACCCTCCATTCTTTTTTTGTTTGTTTTCAAAACCATATCCCCTTTCTATAAATAGTAATACATGCCCTTATGTTGATGGACATATGCCTGTATTTGCAAGATTTATAGCATAAATTATGTTGTATAATTCTATTAAAGCATTTGTTCTGGAATTAAGTATATCACCGCCAATATATGGAGTCAATAATTAAAACATAATAATTGTTAGTTTATTTTTGTGTATATTGTATATAATTTGGGCTATTTCCATAAAAATATTGACTTTCAATTTCATATTTGTGCGCATTGTATGTTTTTAAAAGAAATAAATGTGAATTATTATGTGTAGATTTATCGCGAATGATTTGATATTCTTAAACGAAAAGAACTTTTCTAAAATCTTTTATATTTGTTACATTTTTTATGTTATTAATGTTGATTTGCTTATGTTTTTTTGCTCCAATATTATTGTTGCAATTAAAAATACTCTAAAGCCTCAGCCCTCCATAACATAAAATTGTTCCGGTCGGCAGAAACGGCAGCTTCATTAAAAATAAGGATACGAAGAAAGTAGGGAAAAAATCATGAAAAGAAATGAATATCCAAGACCACAGTTTGTCAGAAAGGAGTGGTTATGTCTAAATGGAAGCTGGGATTTTGCATTCGATGACGACAACCTGGCAGCTTCCGAACATTGGGAAAAAGATTCTTATTGCCTGGATAGAAAAATTGAAGTTCCTTTTTGCTTTGAAAGCAAACTGAGCGGCATTCAGGACACTTCCATGCACGACAGAATTTACTATAAGAGGAAATTCTCCATACCCGATCATTGGTCAGACAGTCATATTCTGTTACACTTTGAAGCAGTAGACTACCAATGCCGTGTTTTTATAAACGAACATCTATGTATACAGCATACAGGAGGGAACTCAGGCTTCTCTGTGGACATCACCGATTATCTCAGGCAAGGCGAGCAATCCCTGTCCGTAGCCGTCTACGATCCGGCTCAAGATGAAACAATTCCAAGGGGCAAGCAGTACTGGGAGGAAAAAAGCTCCAGTATCTGGTACACAAGGACATCCGGCATCTGGCAAAGCGTATGGCTGGAGCCGGTACAGGAATTTCATATTTCACAGGTACGTTTCACTCCGGATATCGACCATGATACAGTACTTCTTGAGGCATTCTTTTCCACCTTTACACAGGAAATGTATCTGGATGCTGAAATCCGTTTTCATGGAGAGCTGATTTGTCAGGATCGCTTCCTGGTAAACAATGGACATATTTTCCAGCGTAGCATCCATCTGGCAAAAGACCATATATTTTACCGTGATGTGCATGGCATGCGCCGCTACTGGTCTCCTGAGAATCCCGCTTTGTATGATGTGAAACTGCGCCTGATCGTCTCAAATCAGGAAACGGACCAGGTAGACTGTTATTTCGGAATGCGCAAAATCCATACAGAAAATGGTATCACCTACTTGAATAATAGACCTTATTACCTTAAACTGGTATTGGATCAAGGATACTGGAAGGACGGCATACTGACAGCACCTTCCGATGAAGACTTCAGGACTGACATACGGCTCATGAAAGAAATGGGATTCAACGGCTGCCGCAAACACCAAAAGGCAGAGGATGCCAGATTTCTTTATCACGCGGATACCATGGGGTTTCTCGTCTGGGGAGAAATGGCATCTGCCTGCCTGTACACAGAACAGAGTATCTGCGACTATGCCACAGAATGGTTTGAAATCATCAGGAGAGATTACAACCACCCCTCCATTATCGCCTGGGTATTGTTCAACGAAAGCTGGGGGGTTCCGAACATCGGACTGGACAGCCGGCAGCAGTTCCAGACCATGGGTATGTATTATATGGTGAAAACTCTGGATTCCACAAGGCTCGTCATTAGCAACGACGGATGGGAAATGACCAAAAGCGATATCTGTGCAATCCATAATTATAGCCATGGCTCCTGCGACGAACCAGAAAAACAGAACTTTTTCAAGAACACGGTACAGAGCAAAAACCTTCTTCTCTCCTGTGCCCATGCAGGCAGAAATGTTTATGCGAAGGGATATTCCTATACGGGCGAGCCGATCCTTATCACGGAATGTGGCGGCATAAACTACTGTTCTGCCCAGTTGGGTTCTTGGGGATATACGGATGCCGACAGCGAAACGAGTTTCCTGAGTCAGTATGAACATGTCATCCACTCCATCCTACAGTCCAATGTGGTATATGGCTTTTGCTATACCCAGCTGGCGGATGTGGAACAGGAAACCAACGGCCTCCTCACCTATGAAAGAGTTCCTAAATGCGAACCATCAAAAATACGCAAAATCAATGAAAGTTACCGGCACAATATTGTGGTAGATTGGAAGGAATAGAAAGCTAAATTCACCTTCTCAAGGTCTCTGCCCAGGGTAAAATACTCATCCGCCACTCCCTACAGCACTGTGCTTTCCTGATTTTGCCGTTCGTCATCAACCTTGACACTCATAACCAACCCCTGTGCATAATCGCCAAACTTTTCCCCAAACAAATTCATGCCTCCTACATGAACCGCATCAGGCTTGACACCCAACTTTAAGCTGATACAATTTCCATCCTTAAGGTGAAGGGTGTCTAGGTTCTGCTCGGAACATTTCACATCATCCTCATAACAGCCAAGCTGATTGATCTTAATGATTTTGTATACACCATATTGAGTCATGGTATCACCCCACCATTCAGGGTTCAGCTGTCCTCTTCTTCCCCCAAAATCCCCTTTGGAAGCAATGGTATCTATCTCCTGTCCATTCACCCATACCGTCACATCCGAAGGCCAGTCATTCTGGTATCCTGGTGCTTCGGAACAGATTTCAAATGAAAAAGAAACCTCTAAAATACGACTGTTTTTTAACAGATACGTAGGAAAACGATATTCTAAATAACCCGTTTCAAACCACAGGAGCTGGGCTTCATTCCGGTTCTGGCTATAAAAGCTGCCCGCAAAATCTTCTACGCCTAAATATCCTTTTTCACTGATTATTCCACAGTTTCCTACTATCTCACAATCAAAGTAATTCCCGATAGGCATTGGAAACTGCAACACTTTACTGCCACTATGATCGATTTTGTGCTGAAAGGCATTGATGTATATGTCTTCAAATGATATTCCGCATACTTTCTGTGCCCCCCGCACTCCCGGCTTCTCGTTGACTGATATCATGCCGGCCTCTTCCAAAACCTTCACATGCAGCGCTGCAGAAGACTGGGGCAGTCCAAAAGCAACAGCGATTTCACTGATATTAGCAGAATTTTCAATTAAAAATTTTATAATTTCCAAACGCACTGCAGAAGAAAGCGCTTTTCCTACCAGTGCAGTCTTTTCCAAATCCATTAAATCGAGGGTTATTCTCTTTTTATTCGCTTTCAAAACTATACCTGCTTTCTTATATTTCTTCTGCATATAAAGATTAACATTATTTCTATGTAATGTCAAACACGTGGGTGTTGTTGCAGTTCTGAAAGGTAAACTTCTTTAAGTAAATAAATATACTATTGACATTTGCAATATCCTCGTATAAACAATATTTCCCTTATCCTCATAAATAAAACTCCGTCCGAACTCCTTCGTATGCAGGAGAAAGCTATCATAATAAGCCGATCCATTTATTTTCATCAAAAAAGTATCCATATAAATAAGTTTTATAAGGATACTTTTTTAATTTATGTTATTCCTCCGGGATCCAGACTCTCATCTGATTCAATCCCCTGTTACCCCAGATATAATAGGGAACCGCTATCATCTCCACCGGTTCTGCAACCGGGCGGTTCTTTGAATACAGGGTCGTTTCAGCTTTCATACGATATCCTTCTATTACAAGCTTTTTAATTCCCCGGAACAGTGTCTTATCCTCAATAATATGGATATTCCCATCCTTCTTCAACCGCAGGCTATGCACATCGCCGTCATTATCCACACCTTCAATACAATAAACCAGCGGACCATACTGTAATGCTGCCAGTCCTTCATTCTTGTGGACCTTTGTATTACTGTAGATGCGATAAGGCGTCATATCCAGCGTTAAGAGAATTTCATCGCCTGAACGGAAGGTTTTATTAATATAGGCGTAACCGTCTTTCATAATGGACGGCAGCTCTAATACTTTACCATTATGGCTTAGCCGGGTCTTTGTAAGATCACTCCACCCGGGTATGCGAACCGCCAAAGTTAAAGCTTTATCCGTCCCATCCGTCATAACCTTATATGTGACACTGCCATCATATGGATAAGCTGTCTCTGTAATAATCCTGCAGCCCTTTGTCGCTGTAAAATCAGCTTCCCCGCCGATGAACAGATTTGAGAAGACAGTACTTTCATTCTCCGACCAGGTATAGAGCTCTAAGGAAGAGATCATTCTGGCCACATTGGGCGGACAGCAGGCGCAGCCGAACCACTTGGGTCTCTCCGGCAGCACATGCCGGTGTGTTACTGCAGTTCCTGAGATACCGGGCGTAACCTCCAGGGGGTTGACATAGAAGAAGCGCAATCCGTCCTGGCTCATACCGGCAAGAACGGTATTATACAAAGCCCGTTCCATGATATCCGCATATTCCCCCTTCGGATTTAGCTCAAGCATCTTCTGAGCAAAGAAGATCAATCCGATGGAAGCACAGGTCTCCGCATATACCGTATCATTGGGCAGATCATAATCCTCGGTAAAGGCTTCTCCCATTGCCGTAGAACCGATGCCACCGGTGACATACATACGATGCTCTGTGATACTGTTCCATAACGCCTCACAGGCCTTTTTCAGCTCTTCATCCCCAAGCTCTCCGGCCAGGTCAGCCATACCTGTATACAGATATACTGCTCTGACACTATGACCCACCGCATCCTTCTGCGCCCTGACAGGTGCATAATTCTGGGTATAATTTACGTCATTGGCATTGGAATTCCATACACTCCAGTCTCTTCGCCGCTGTTCCTCAAGAAAATAATTCGGCTGTGTCCCGCGTTCATTGATAAAATACTCGCACAGCTTCAGATACCGTTCTTCACCGGTGGTACGGTACAGCTTCATCAGCGCAAGCTCAACCTCCGGATGCCCCGGTATACCGCGCACCTTATCCTTGCCGAACCGTCTGTCGATATGGTCTGCCATTCTTGTCACTACCTTCAGCAGCCGGTCTTTACCGGTGGCCTGATCATATGCGACAGCAGCTTCCATCATATGACCGGCGCAGTACAGCTCATGACCCTCCTGCAGGTTGGTCCAGCGTTTCTCCGGCTCCTTCAGGGTAAAGAAGGTGTTCAGATATCCGTCCTCCTGCTGTGCCTTCTCTATATATCCAATGATTTCGTCTACGGTAGCTTCGAGCTTGTCATCCGGTACCTTCATCAGCGAATATGCACAGGCTTCTATCCACTTAGCAACATCACTGTCCTGAAATACCATCCCATAAAATTCACCTTCTGCCAGTCCGGCTGCGATCCGGAAGTTTTCGATGGCATGGGATTTATCCGCATCCGGGATCCGATCCTCAAGCATGGCATGCTGGTACGGAATTACCTCTTCCCGTATTAATCTGCGATAGGAGGACCAAAAGCTGTCCGTAATTTGAAACTTCTTAATATCAATTGCCTTTGTCTGTTTCATCATAGTCTCCCAAACAATCCATAACCTTATCTGTACCTTATCAGAAACTTATAATATTTCCAGAATATCACCGCTTATACCGTCTTAAACCGGATCACATTCCAGGACTGCTTTTGTAAGACAGCCGCGGCAGAAGCCGCACCGACCTTGGTGACGCCATTCCCATGAGGCTTAACATTATCCGGATGAGCCGACGTATTCACAGCCTTCAGATCCTCATGCTCCAGAACGATATGCTCGATTAAGGATGCGCCCTCAAAATCACGAAGATCAATCTCAAGGTCAATGCTTTCTTTTAAGGAACGATTTACTGCAAATACCGTCAGTTCCCCGGCTTCCTCGTTGAAGATACCGATTGTCTCAACATAAGGTACCTCTTTGATTTTTTCCGTATCATACTTCTCAGTGTTCAATACCGGAGTTAAGGCGACTCCTCTGCCAAAGGCAGATGCATGCATAAAGGGATAATAGATTGTCTGTGCCCAGGCAGCTCCGCCATTCTCCGTCATAATTGGTGCAATTACATTCACCAGCTGCGCCAGACATGCCATCTTCACACGGTTACAATTCTTTAGCAGGGTAATCAATAGGCAGCCGACAACCAGCGCATCCTCAAAGTTATAGATGTCCTCCAGCTGCGGCGGTGCGATCTGCCATCTTTCAAGCCTTCTGTCAGCTTCATTGCTGTGAAACCACACATTCCATTCATCAAAGGATAAGTTAATGGTCTTATCGGAGCGTTTGATTGCCTTCACATAATCACAGATTGCGGCTACGGATTTAATAAACTTATCCATATCCAGCGAGCAGGCAAGGAAGGACGGGGTATCACCCGCAGCGTTGCCATAATAGCTGTGAAGAGACAGGTAATCCACATAGTCGTAGGTATGCTCCAGTACAGTCGCTTCCCACTTACCGAAGGTCGGCATGCTAAGTGCTGAACTGCCGCAGGCTACCAGCTCAACGTCCGGATCAATCTCTCTCATGACCTTGGCAGTCTCACAGGCAATCCTGCCATATTCCTCCGCAGTCTTGGCACAAATCTGCCAGGGTCCGTCCATCTCATTCCCAAGACACCAGACCTTGATACCAAATGGCTCCTCAAAGCCGTTGGCACGTCGCAGGTCACTATAATAGGTCCCTCCCGGAAAATTGCAATATTCAACCAGATTACGGGCTTCCTCCGGTCCGCGGGTTCCAAGATTAACTGCCTGCATTACCTGGCTGCCGGCACGTTTTGCCCATTCCTGAAACTCGTCGATACCCACCTCATTGGTCTCAATGGTATGCCAGGCCAGCTCCGCACGCCTTGGACGCATACTCTGGTCCCCTGTTCCGTCCTCCCACCGGTAGCCGGATACAAAGTTTCCTCCGGGATAGCGTACAATCGGAACCTTCAGCTCCTTCACCAAATTCAGAACATCTCCCCGAAAGCCCCTATCATCTGCCGCAGGATGCGCAGGTTCATAGATTCCGTTATAAACCGCCCTTCCCAGATGCTCAATAAAGGAGCCGTATATCCTCTCATCTACTTCACCAATCACAAAATCCTTATTTAAAATCAGCCTTGCTTTCAATCTATCCATCCTTCCCTGCCTGCAGGATATAATCCTTACGAATCTCATAGATCTCTTTGATCTATGTCGTTTTCCTCTGCCGGCATATATGATAATTAATGCTTTTACCATAACACATTGACATATGAATTCACAATGATATATGATATTTTCGTACTGATGAATCTTACTATTGGAGGGAACGCATGATTATAAATGCCATCGGACTCAATTACACCCACAGCAATCAGTTTGCCATCAACCGGCCGGAAGGCTCCGGCGATTATCTGTTGCTTTATCTGAAGACTTCAGCTGTATTTCAGCTAAACGGCAAGGAAGTAATTGCGGATAAGAACTCGGTAATTATCTATAATAAGGGAACTTCCCAGATCTATGCTGCTAATCAGGGGAGCTATGCCAATGATTTTATACATTTTGATGCAGATGGGGAACATGATGTCAGGAACCTGCCTTTTGATACCCTGCTGCAGCTCCCTTCTACGAAGCAGGTCAGTAAGATAATGAAAGATTTATACCTGGAATATATCTCCAACAATGGAAATCGCTTCGAATCCATGGATCTGCTGCTTCAGCTTCTCTTCGTCAAGCTAAAGGAATTGGTAGCCCATAAGACCGAGGATAAAATCTATGGCTATTACGATGCCCTGCTTAATCTTCGCTCCATGATCTACCGTCATCCTGAGGAAAAGTGGACCATAGACCGGCTTGCACACCAGATTAATCTCAGTCCGTCCCATTTACAACGGCTATATAAGCAGACCTTCGGTACTACCTGTATCGCAGATGTCATTTCCTGCAAGCTTCAATATGCAAAAACTTCTCTTGCGGCTACCGGTGATACCATCAGAGAAATAGCCGCACAATGCGGCTATGACAACGAGGAGCATTTTATGCGCCAGTTTAAACAGGCCGCCGGTATGACACCCACCCAGTACCGTTTGAAATTCAAATAGGATTTCTTCTTCTCTTCACTTTATTGCGGCGAAAGAACGTATCGATGATAAAGATCCCCAACGCTATGGCACCGGCGATTTGAAAGGTCTCAAAGAAATAATAGGCGGTCCTGTTTACTTCATTATCCAGGATGCTTTGAACAATCTGATACATTCCTGCGCCGGGAACCAGCGGTATCACCCCCGGGATCAGGAACATCGTCACCGGTGTTTTATACACTCTGGCCAGAATATGTGAGGTTAACGCAACGATCAGAGTTGAGGTCAGGGTTGCAAGTACTTTATCATCCATCAGCCTTAAGCTGATCAGATAGATGAACCAGCCAAAGCTGCCGGTCATTCCGGCATGTATAATATACTTCCTCGGCAGATAAAAGAGGATGGAAAAGGCTGCCGTAGCAAAGAATGCACTAATTCCCTGTATAATCATGTCAGAATATCCTTTCCGTAAAATTATATACGCCCATACCAAGACCGACGCCAACGGCTATCCCCAAAGATATCACAAAGGCCTCCACTGCCCGGGAGGTCCCGGAGTTATAATCTCCCTGAAGGGTATCCCTGATTGCATTGGTAATCGGTATTCCCGGTACCAGCGGCATAATGGAACCGATAATGATCAGATTACGGTTGGTATCCGCAAAATGCCGGGAAAATACCATGGTTAGAAAAGCCAGTACAAAGCTCTTTGCCGCATCCAGAATGAAAGCGCTTCCGACACGGTTGTCCGATAATTTTCCAATCAAAATAATAAATATTCCGTTGATCATAGCAATGACGCAGTCCATTAAGGTACCGCCGAACAAGCCTACAAAACCGGCCATGGAGATTATGGTAGCGATTGCGACAACAAGCTCAGAATAGATTCTGCTGTTTCGAATCTCCTCCAGCCTGAGGATTGCTTCCTCCGGCTGCATATAGCCGTCACAAATATTTCTTGAAATCTGATTGACATCATTAATACGGCTTAAATTATTGGCCCGGTTGGCGATGCGCTTCACACCGGTAATTGTCTCTATGGAAGCATCGCTTAAGGATGCAACGATACCGGTGGTGGTTGCATATACCTCTACTGATGCAAGTCCTGAGGATTTTAGGATTCGTATCATGGTATCCTCAACCCGGTAAGTCTCCGCTCCGCTCTGGGACATGATCTCACCGGCTAACATTGCCGCTTTAAACAACGCTTTATAATTCATATGTGTATTCTCCTGCATACTGACAATTCGAATCATACTAACTAACATGCCTGCCCTTTGAAGTGTGAATTATGCTTCTCATGACCCGCATGCTCAATGCGAGTCTATCCACACTGCCGTCGTGCATAGTTTACCACATATGATTTCACAAATCACGAGTTATTTTTTGATTATTTCGTCCTTAAAATTTCATCAATATTGTCTGCAGTTACCATGATATGCGGCTTTCGGATATATTTACCGTCAAGCAGCTCAATGCGGTCAGGGAGCTCCTTATGAAAAATTTCAGAATAAGCAAGCTCGATAATTCCTTCCGCCTGACCTTTAGCGTCATTCAGAACTGTTCCGATCATATCTGCGTTCTTTACTGCCTCCAGACCCACATCTGTCCCGTCAATCCCCACAACCTTGGGCGGTCTTGCCGGGTTTTCCTTCTTGATCGCATCGATGGCACCCAATGCCATATCATCATTATTGCCTATAACAAGCTCAATCTCATCGGGATATTGCTTCAGCCACTGGGACATTCGGGTTTCCCCCTGTGCCCTGTTCCAGTTTGCAATCTCATCCCCCAGCTTTTCAACCTGAATACCCGCTTCCGTAATTGTTTTGATCACATATTCCGTACGGATGGAGGCATCCTGATGACCGGCCTCCCCCTCCAGCATTACATACTGGAGAATGCCGTCGCCATTTTTATCAATGGAAGCAAAATCATCGGCACAGATTTGCGCAACGATCTGTCCCTGCATAATACCGGACTCCAGCGCCACGGCTCCCACATAGAACAGCTTATCCCACCGCTCCAGGTCCTTCTCCACCAGCTCCCGGTTAAAGAATATAACAGGGATATCCGCATTCATTGCCATGTCAATGGCTGTGGTAGCATCCGTCCTGTCAACCAGATTAATGCAAAGGATATCATAATCCTGATTGATGAAATCTTCAACCTGGTAATTCTGTGTCATTTGACTGCTGCCCGCACTGACAATATCAAGGGTAATCGTAATCCCCTTTTCCTCCTCCATCCGCTTAGCTTCTTCGATCAGGTTTTCAGTCAGGCTGGAAATAAAAGTATCATACTGGTTGTAAATACTGACCCCGATTCGAATGTTTGTCTTCTCACCGTTATCCCTCTTCTGCTCCCTGGTAAATCCGCTGAAAATATAAACCGCAAAGATACAGATCATTAATATTACAATAATTACCGGTAAAATTGTCCTCTTTAAAGACATATTAATCCTCCATGCTGCCGATCCCCGCGAATTTGGGATGTGAAAGCTCTTTTTTCACATTGGTCAGCCATAAATTTGCCCTTATTGTACGATTGGGAATACCAATCTTTGATTTCGTGGAAGGTACATTGTTTCCCGGTTCACCGTTCGAAATTCAATATCGTTGTCCGTTTTAATTTCTTCCTTCTGAATATCATGAACCAGCTCCTGCACACTCAAATATCCCATATTAAACTCATTCTCAAATACAATGGAATCAATCAGTCCGTAATCCAGATAATGAACGATTTTGTTGGTACTGCCGATTCCATACAGGTCAGCGGTACTTCCCACCGCCTGAGCCGCATCTATGACCGCCTCCAGGCTTTGATCATCGAGAGCCACAACTACATCTGCCCGATGATTGGCCAGCTGTGTGTTTAAAAATGCGGAAATCTCCGTATCTTCTTCGCCCATTACCCACTCATTTATCGTACTGTCCATATATTGAAGACTGTCCAGGAAGCCTTCGTACCGTGCCAGTACACTGTCCCTCTCTAAGTTATTAACAAATACTGCTACCGATTTCTTCCGGCTGCTTCCAAGATACACGCTTCTGCCCAGATTAAGCCCCATGCTGTAATTATCTGCGGAGATATAGGTGATGCCCTCCATATTGCGAATTCCTGTCTCCACCAGGACCACAGGAACGGCCTTTGCGTATTCCCGGACCGTCTCGGACATCCCGCTGCTATCCGCCGCCGCCAGAATGATTCCCTGTGCTCCGTTGGCAAACTCCCGCTCAATCAGGGCCTTTTGCTCCTCGGCGCTGCCGTCTTCCTGGGTGGTAACCAAATTTACTTCCACATTAAAATCTACCGCGCCCTGATCCAGGCCCTGCTTCATGGTTGACCACCGGTCGGCACCGGAACCGTAAACAATGGCTGAGATTTTCACCGTTGTACCCTTTTTATAGGAATAATTGAAGTAAAAATAGCTGCTGACGCTGAGTACACTCAGCAAAATCACAAATATGGAAACCGCAATAAGGATTCTATGCTTATTTTTCATGGCGATCCTCCTTATCCGCTTCCGTCTGTATAACCTTAGGCAGATGGATATGCACGGTTGTCCCTTCATCCAGCACACTTTCGATTTCCAAGCCGTATTGTTTGCCAAAGTAAAGCTGAATTCTCTGATGGACATTACTCAGTCCAATTCCGGAGCCCTTCTTATGGACCCTGTTTTCATCCGTCAGAATCAAATCCAGGGACTGCTCCGGCATGCCGAGACCGTTATCCGAGACATCAATATAAATATCTCCCTCCTTAATATACCCTCTGACCTTAATTTCACCTTCTCCATCCATATATTCCAGTCCATGATAGATTGCATTTTCAAGTAGGGGCTGGACGATCAGCTTGATGGTACTGCATTCATAAATCTCCGGATCAATGTCGATCTCCACCGTAAAACGGTTCTTATACCGGATCTTCTGTATATGAAGATAATTCTGGGCATGTTCCATCTCTTCCCGAATCGTTATCATGTTCTTGCCCTTACTGAGGCTGATACGGAACAGGTGCGCCAGAGCGGTTACCATGGAGATTGCCTCCCGGTAGCGTTCACTTTCCACCATCCATACGATGGAATCAAGGGTATTATATAAGAAATGCGGATTAATCTGCGCCTGCAGTGCATCAAATTCGCTCTTTCGCTTCTTCTCCTGCTCCACCACGATTTCGTCCATCAGAAGGTGCATCTGTCTTACCATGGAGGTAATGGTCCTTCCCAGATGACGGATCTCATAGGAACCGCCGATATAAATGTTTAAATCCAGATTGCCGTATTCCAGCTCCTTCACGGAATCATCCAGCTTCTTGATGGGATTACCGATCAGATAGGAGACAAATTGATTGGCAAAGAAGATTAACAGCACCGTCAGGGTGAGGATGATGCCGGTAAAAAAGCGCATCTGGATATAGCTTAAATAAAATTCATTGGTAGGAGTCACATGGACGATCTTCCAGCCTGTATACCCCACCGTACGTACCGTAATCATACGCTTCTCCCCCAGATAGGTTTCCTCATGGGTACCGTCGGTATAGGCAGCCGCAACGTTGTTATTCTCATGCAGAATATTGGAGTTAATCAGATTCTGCTTGGGATGATAGATAATCTCACCGCTTGAGTCCACCAGATAGACATAACCGCTGCTGCTGGAATTCACCTGCGTAAAGATCTGCTCAATACCGCTGTAATTCATGTCTACAAGCAGAATCCCCCTGCTGATATCTCCTCCGCTTGTCAATTCCACTACTCTAGACAGGGAGATAACCCAGTGATAATTAAAGCTGCTGTCATTAAACAGGTTCTGTACATGAGGTATGGAAAAATGCAGGTTTTCAATCTCCTGGTTGGCATTCACAAACCAGCTCTGTCCGGTGACATTAAGCTCGCTTTTCATGCTGTTGATAGGTGTTGCGGCAACCAGGGTCCCGTTCTCACGAAAACATACAATGCTCACAAGGTTGTCCTTATTTGCTTCATATAGAAGGTTCATTTCCTCATCCAGCGTATCCGTCACCAGATCCGTCCTCTTAATTACACTGTAATACATGGAATTGGAAATACGCATCATATTACGCAGATATGCATTCAGATTCATGTTTACCTGATTAATCAGCTGCTCATTATTAGTAACGATCAGCTCCTTTGTGGAGGATGCATAACGGGAATACACCATATAGCCGCTGAAGCCCATTCCGATCAGCGCAACGATGGAAAAGGACAGGGATAGGGTGAACTGTATGGTCTTACGCCTGAAATATCGAAGGATCTTATGCAGGAGCTTCATGAATCTGGATCTCATCTGGATTGTAACCTTTCTACAATAAACATATCTGCTCTTTGAATTTCACACTATTTTCCGGTAATTCGAAGGGGATACTCCGTAATACTTTTTAAAGACATAACTAAAATAATTCGGCTCGGTATATCCCACCATATTGGAGATGTTATAGCTCTTCTCGTCGGTGGTGTTCAGCAGCTGCAGCGCCTTTTCCATCCTGACCTTGGTCAGATAGTTCACAAAGCTCATGCCTGTCTCGCGCTTAAACAGAACGGAAAAGTAAGTAGCGCTTACATTCAGATAACCGCACAGCGTATCTACGGATAATTCACTGTCGCCATAATGAGAATTCAGGTAATCAACCGCCTTATTGATTAGCAGTTTGGCGGAATCTGTCCGTTCCCTGCGGATGGAGCCTCTGATCTTCAGGCAGACTTCCATAAGCCATTCCTTTAAAGCCTCCAGAGAGGCAAACTGATAGATCTTCGTATTGATGTTAAAATCCGGTCCGAATATTTTATCCATATCCAGCTGATAGTTACGGCCCAGCTTAAAGATCTCCGTCACCATCTCCATCAGGGATACCTGATAGAGCTGGAAGGATATATTGGAATTCTTGATGTAGCCGATCAATTCCTGAATTGCCTTAACAAGGTCATCCACCTCTCCCAGCTTCATCTCGCGCAGGATATTCTCCGTATATCTGCTGTCCCAGACATTGCTGGTACCCTCCTGCTTCTCAACATCCTGGATATAAATCGCCTGATTGGGTTCAAACAGGATACGGTAATCAACGGCGCTCTTCGCTCCTTGATAGGAACGGCTAAGCTCCATTAAATCCTTGCATAAGTACCCAATTCCCGCACAGGTATTGCGTTCAAGAATTCGATAAGTACTCTTGCAGATCTGATCCATGGAATGGACGAATTCCTTCACCTGCTTCCTGTCCCGAAACATTGCGATAACCACAATAGAATCAAGATACAGGCAGCTGATAAAATCGAAGCTGTGCTGCAGGTTCTCATCCACAATCTGTTTTAAGGAAAGGGTGATCAGTCCCGTTCTGCCCAGATAATCTTCGTCTGCCGCCGCCCTTTGGCTTACATTTTCCATGCGCACGATTCCTGCCATATAATAAGGAGCTTCCATATTAATGCCGTAGAACTTCATTAATTCGTTCAAACGCTTTCTGGACAGCCTGTTTTCCAGAATACCGATCAGAAGCTGTTCCTTCATAACCGGAATGCTTTCCTTATAATAAGTACGAAGCTGCTCTATATCCCTTTTACTGTTTATTTCATTATCGAGCTTTTCCTTCACACGAATGAAGACCTCCTGCAGCTCTGTCGCATCAATAGGTTTTAAGATATATTCTTCCACCTCAAGCTTGATTGCTTCCTTTGCATATTCAAAATCATCAAAGCCAGAGAAGATAATTACCTTAATGTCCTTGGATATCTGCTTCAGCTTTTTGGATAAGGTTAAGCCATCCATGAAGGGCATCTTAATATCGGTCAGCACCACATCCGGACGAAGACGCTCGGCAATCTCCAGGGCGTCCTCCCCATTGTCCGCATAACCGATAACTTGAAAGCCGATGCTTTCCCAATCCAGTTTATGAATGATCGCCTGGCGAACCTCTTCTTCATCGTCAACGAGTATCACGCTATATAACTTCATTTTCTGTCTCCTTATGCTGAAACCAAGCCGCACTCCTACGTATATTTACGAACAATAAAATAAAGCAGCAGGAGTATAAGGATGGCAGTGAGTACTCCGATGATAATGTCCAGTGACCTGACGGAAATATTAATTCTGTCATACAGATCTTCCTTTAAGTTTCGGTACTCTTTCTGCTGCTTCCCGCCTGCCGTCCCATTCTCTCCGCCTGCAATTTCCTGCTCACTTTGAACCGGCTCCTGCTGTATAGGTGAAGACTCCTGCTGTATTTTATTCTCTTGGTTATTCTCTGTATCGTTCATGGATAATTTCCTCCCTTTCCGGATCATGAACCTAAAGCGCATTCATGAACTTTCACTCCGCCGGCATTATTTCAAGCCGCACTATCTCAAGCCGCGCTATCTCAAGCCGCGCTATCTCAAGCCGCATCATTTAAGCAAGCTTACTATGCCAGCCTGCCAGTATTATGCTCACTGCGTTTGCATGATACCGGAATATAATAAAGAGGATATATAATCACTAACGTAATTATACATCCTCTTTCTACTCATTGCCACTTCTTATTTCTTTGCAAGGTACTTTCTCAGGTCAAGCGCTACCGCAATGATAATTACAAGACCCTGTACAATGTAAGTATAGGAGGTCTCCACTCCAAGGAACTGAAGTGAAATCTTTAATAATTCGAATACCAGTACACCGATTAAGATACCGGAGATCTTACCAACACCGCCATTGGTGGATACACCGCCGATGGTACAGGCAGCGATTGCTTCAAGCTCGTAGCCGGAGCCCATGTTAACGGAGGTTCCGCCTGCCTTTGCTGCAAGTAAGATACCGCCCAGGGCATATAGCATTGCTGCAAGAGTATAAATGATCATTTTTGCTTTATTGGTGTTAACACCTGCAACCTCAGCTGCATTTTCATTGCCGCCGATGGCATACATATACTTTCCGTGACGTGTCATATTAAACAGGAACCACATGAGTATACCAACCACCAAAGCAATAATTACCAGCTTAGGAATACCTAAGAAGGAACCGCTGGCAATGCTGGTGTAATCCTGGCGGAGACCGCCGATGGGCTGCGCTCCTGTGAACACCAGACAGATACCGTAAACCAGAGTCTGCATACCCAGCGTGGTGATAAAGGGCGGCACCTTCAAAAAGGATATTACTGCACCGCTCACCAAACCGAATAAACCGCAGATCACAATTGTTATAAAAAATACCAGAAACAAATTCATCTCCGGTAATCCGGGAAACAGCTTGGAAGCAAAATCGGACCGCTGCAGCAATACCGCCGCGATACAGGAACCAAGTCCCACCAGACGGCCTGCCGACAGGTCGGTACCCTTCGTAATCAGGGCTCCGCTGACACCCGCCGCAATGATAAAACGAACGGCCGTATTCACTGACAGGTTCTTAAAATTCCCCCATGAGAAAAAGTTAGGCTCGCTAATCCCAACAAATGCAACGATCAGGAATATGATGATGATAATCGCATTGTTCTGAAGAAAATGCCCAACTGCTTTACTATTAACTTTTGATTGATTCATTGTTATCCTCCTACTAACACCTATATGCTGCCAATGCCTGCCAATTTGAGCGCCAGCACAATATCCTAAACAAACTTAGTTGCCAGACTCATGATATTTTCCTGGGTTGCTTCTTCCTTATCAACCACGCCGCTAACCCGGCCGTCGCACATAACCATAATTCTGTCCGACATACCGATCAGCTCCGGAAGCTCGGAAGATATCATGATAATGCTCTTCCCCTGCTTTGCAAGATCTGCGATAATTGAGTAAATCTCATATTTTGCACCGACATCGATACCGCGGGTCGGTTCATCCAGAATGAAGATATCCGGATTATTCGCCAGCCAGCGGGATATGATTACCTTCTGCTGGTTACCGCCGGATAAAGACTGTATCTTTGTCCTGCTGCTGGGTGTCTTAATACTGAGCTTCTTCACATTATCATTAACCAATTGCTCGATCTTCCTGTGGTTTAAAACAAATCCCAAATCCAGATATTTGTGCAGGGAAGCGATGGATACGTTATCGGTGATGGACAGAACACCAAAAATACCGGTTTCACGTCTGTCTTCCGTTAAAAGAGCAATGCCCTGTCTGATGGCATCCTTCGGTCTTTTGATTTTCAGCTGTCTGCCCTTATACGTGATGGAGCCATGCCTGATGTTTCGGATACCGAAGATTGCTTCAAATAACTCGGAGCGCTGCGCTCCAACCAATCCTCCGATCCCCAGGATTTCCCCCTTACGTAAGTTAAAATCAACATTTTTAAAGGACTTATCCCGGATGGAAGTAAGGTCTTTCACTTCCAGAACCACTTCACCGGGTACATTGGATTTCGGAGGATACAGGTTCTTTAATTCTCGTCCAACCATCCTTGTTACTATCATATCTATCGTTAATTCCTTCGCACTCCAGGTACCGATATACTGGCCGTCACGCATGATGGTAACGTCATCGGAGATGCTCAGGATTTCATCCATCTTATGAGAAATATATATAATAGAAATCCCTCTGCTTTTCAGAGAGTTTATAATATCAAACAAATTATCAACTTCATTCTGGGTCAGGGAAGAAGTCGGTTCGTCCATAATAATGATACGGGCATTGGCAGAAACAGCCTTTGCTATCTCTATGGCCTGCATCTGTGATACTGAAAGGGAGGACAATTTCACCTTGGGATCAAAGTTCATCTTCACTTCCCTCAGCAGCCTTTCCGCATCTCTGTTCATTCTCTTATGATCAATAAATAATCCATATTTCAGCGGAAAACGTCCGCAATAAATATTCTCTGCTACACTGCGCTCTCTGATGGGCTGCAGCTCCTGATGCACCATGGCAATTCCCTTCTTCAGGGCATCGTTCGGGTTAAGGATAGTGGTGGGCTTACCGCCGAATATAATCTCACCCTCGTCCTTGGTATAAATGCCGAATAAACACTTCATTAAGGTAGACTTACCGGCACCATTCTCACCCATTAATGCATGAACCGTACCCGGTCTTACCTTTAACTGAGCATGATCCAGCGCCTTAACACCAGGGAAGCTTTTACTTATGCCATTCATCTCTAACAAATAAT
This sequence comes from Bacillota bacterium, assembly GCA_023409535.1. Taxonomy (GTDB): domain Bacteria; phylum Bacillota; class Clostridia; order Lachnospirales; family Lachnospiraceae; genus Mobilitalea. The sequence goes on along the minus strand of JAEYGZ010000027.1, from coordinate 579,332 downwards.
CCGACATCGGTTAACCTCCTATTTCATACCTGGGACAGCCTTCCGGCGACCGCCGGGGTGCCCCGTTTCTCATCAAAGGGCTGCTGCAAAACGTATGACTGACGCTTTGCAACAGCCTTTGTGTTATAATCTTAGATTATTTTGTAACCTTTACATAATCTACAGTGTAATTCTTAACAATAGCTTCGCCGTTTACTGCTTTTGCTGCAACGTCAGCTGCTGTTTGAGCCTGACCTACATGGTCGTTGAGAACGGTACCTGTAATCTCCCCGGACTCAACATAGGAAACAACCTCGTCAAGAGCGTCAACACCAACTAAGTAGATATCCTTGCCAACAGTTCTGCCTGCAGCCTGGATCGCCTGACGTGCACCAAGTGCCATAGCATCGTTGTTGCAGAATACAACTTCGATCTGATCGCCGTACTGTGTCAAAGCGGAAGCCACAATTTCCTGGCCCTTTGCCTGATCCCAGTCACCACGCTGAGCAACCAGCTCTTCTACCGCAATGCCCTTATCGGTAAGAGCCTTAACGGAATACTCTGTTCTGTACTGAGCGTCAACATTCTCAGGATCGCCAATTACCATTACATAACTTACTTTGCCGTCGCCGTTAATATCGCCATGATTCTCTAAATCATAGATAATCTCGCCCTGCATGGTACCGGACTGTCTTGCATCAGCACCAACATATGCAATCTTATCCCAAAGGTCAAGATCCTCAGCGGTAGGCTCACGGTTAATGAAAATAACAGGGATGTTCGCATCCTTACACATGTTAATTACTGTGGAAGCTGCGGAAGACTGAACCAGGTTTGCGATAATAACATCATATTTATCAGCGATAAAGGTCTGGATCTGGTTGGTCTGCTCTGCCTGATCATTCTTACCGTCAACAACGGTTACTTCATATTTAACCTGATCATTGCTTAAATCTTCTTTGAAATATCTCTCTAATTCCTGTCTGTAAAGTGTCATGAAGTTATCATCAAACTTATAGATGGTGATACCAACCTTAACAGTCTTAGCACTAGTGTTCTCTGCAGGTGCCTGAGTTGCAGCTGCATTTCCGGAATTGTCACCGGCCGGTGTGGGCTCAGGAGTATCTCCTGTTTTGCTGCTACATGCCACAAACAGTGATGCCATCATAACAACACTGAGCAGTAATGCAATCATTTTTTTCATAACTAAATATCCTCCTTCTGAATAATAGAAGCTAAAACGGCAACTACGTCATTATAGCCGCCTTCCTTCTTGTGGCGTTAATTTTTTGCGCCTGTATATTTATTACAAGAGGAATTATAGCAAAATGCTCTGCTGAAGAACATACAATATTCTTCTATCAACTATGAAAATTATTCACTATTAATAAATTTCTTATAAAATTTCGTATTTTATTGTATGTTTTTATTTGTCAATCTTTTTATTTTGCATTTATATTTGTAATTCTATCTAATTGACAGTCTTTATTGCAAGAAATGTCTTAGTAATATTTTTACATTTTTGTAAAAGATTGAAACGGCTCAAAATATCAATATAGTTTGATTTTTAAGGAAAATCTCAAAATATAATCGTAGTTTCAATATACATGTTGATATATAATTGCAGTATGATAGTGCGATGGATCGGTGAATAGCAACAGATGACACCTTTCCCTGATCGCAGATATGACATTACATAAAGTGAGGTATGGTATGACTTACAAGAACGATAAGGTTACAGATCTTAATATCGCATATATCGGCGGCGGATCCAGAGGCTGGGCCTGGACCTTCATGACCGATTTATCACTGGACGGGCAGCTGGGCGGCAGCATCATCCTGTATGATATTGATCAGGAGGCTGCAAAAAACAACCAAATCATCGGAAATCGTATGAAAGACGATCCGGAACGGCCCGGCAAATGGAATTATAAAACGGCGGGTACCTTAAAGGACGCCTTGACCGGCGCAGATTTTGTCGTAATTTCAATTATGCCGGGAACCTTTGAAGAGATGCGTTCCGATGTCCATGCTCCCGAAAAGTATGGAATCTATCAATCCGTAGGAGACACTGCCGGACCCGGAGGTATGCTGAGAGCACTGCGTACCATTCCCATGTTCGTGGAAATTGCGGAAGCGATTAAGGCGTATTCCCCCAATGCATGGGTGATTAATTATACCAATCCCATGTCCCTCTGCGTTAAGACGCTGTATCATGTATTTCCTGAGATCAAGGCCTTCGGATGCTGTCACGAGGTATTTGGCACCCAGAAGCTGCTTGCTCAAATGTGTCAGGAGGTGCTTGGTATTTCCGGGATTAAACGGGATGATATTCATGTGAATGTGCTCGGCATCAATCACTTTACCTGGTTTGACCGTGCTTCCTATCAGGACTGCGATCTGATGCCGGTGTTTCAGGAATTGTCCGATCAATATTACGATACCGGCTACAACTTGCAGGATGAAAACTGGATGAACCGTCCTTTCTGCTGCACTCACCGGGTGAAATTCGATCTGTTCCGCAACTACGGCCTCATCGGTGCTGCCGGAGACAGACACCTTACGGAATTTATGCCTCCCATCTACCTGAAGGATCCCGAGACTGTGGAACATTGGGGCTTCCGGCTGACTACGGTTGACTACCGTGTGAAGGACCTGCAGGATCGTCTGGAGCGTTCCAGAAAGTATCTGTCCGGGGAGAAAAGCCTGGAGAAAAAGCCCTCCGGTGAGGAAGGCATCCTGTTAATCAAGTCCCTTGTTGGACTGACCCGCACCGTCAGCAATGTCAATGTCCCGAATAACGGGCAGATTGCCAACCTGCCCCTTGGTGCAATTGTTGAAACCAATGCGTTATTTGAGCGGGATCATATCGCACCGGTCTTTGCAGGCGAGATCCCCGATAAAGTTCTGGAATTAATCAGCCCCCATATAATCAACCATGAGGATATTCTGAATGCGGCTCTGACCTGTGACCGCAAGCTGGCGTTAAAGGCCTTCTGCAATGATCCTCTGGTAACCATCAGTACGACTGATGCCCGGGATTTATTGAATGAGATGCTTGAGAATACAAAGAACTACCTTCCGAAGGAATGGTTTGAGTAACAGGAAGAGGGTGCTGCAGAACCTTGCAGCACCCTCTTTTCTTTTATTTCACACTAACTGAACATGCCTGTATCTTTGAATAAGTTTGCGCAGCGTACAGTCTGTACGCTAGGATTACGCAGGCACAAACTTCCAAGTGTGAAAATTGCCTTTTATTTTTACACTACTACCTTATTTCTGCCTTCTCTTTTTGCCTGATAGAGCTTACGGTCAACATGGGATATGATTTCATCCGCGGTCTGCAGGCCATGCCGCCTGTATGAGGTATGCACGCCAAAGCTGCAGGTTACCTTTAACGGCTTATTATCTATATGAAAGATATATTTTTCTACCGATTTTCGAATTCTCTCCGCAATTTTAAATGCTGCCTTTTTATCTGCCTCAGGCAAGCAGAACAGAAATTCTTCTCCGCCGTATCTGGCCACCCAGCTCTTCCGCCTGCTGACCTGCTCTTCAAAAATACCGGCAATCTCTTTCAGAATTTTATCCCCCATAACATGCCCGTGTTCATCGTTTATAATTTTGAAAAAATCGATATCCGCATAAATTACCGTCAGGGGCCTGTCCAGTGCAAATGCATCCTCCATGTCACGGGGCAGCTGTTCATCAATATATCTTCGGTTATACAAGCCTGTCAGCGGATCTGTGATGACCATCTCCTGCATCCGGCGGAATATGATGCTGTGCTCCGTATTAATGCCTGTTTCCGCTTCATACGGCAGCTTCATATTTCCTTCCAGGCATTGCACCAGCTCTACACTGCAAGGCTGTTCATTAACAAAAACAGGTACGAAGGTAACGATCTCAAAGACATCTGTGCCTCCTCTGATGGTTATCTGAACGCTGCTTGCAAGTTCGTTACAGGAAAGTGCCGCATGTTCAAATGCAAATTGTTCCTTCTCATTGTTCTCCCCCGCAATCCGGCCCGGCCATTTACTGCTGTAAAGCATATTCTGTCCGCTGTCATCCCATATCCTGATAATTGTAAAAATGCGATGTAATATATGTAGGGCGTCTACTGCCTGATCAATCGTATCAAATTGCATCCCAAGATAATCCATAGACGAGCAAGATAAATGATTCATATTTCGGACCTCAATACATATATTTATAGGTACAATTAATTATACTACACCTGTATATGTTTATTGTCAATACATATAATATTATGTGTGATAGAATCACAAACATATAAAGGAGTGTTCATGTGAAAAAATACACGGAGATTCTTCGAGAATTAAGAGAGGATAACGACTTAAAACAGATAGATATCGCTAATATTTTAGGCACAACGCAGCAGCACTATTCAAAATATGAGACCGGGGTGCACGATCTGCCGTTAAGAGCCATGGTCATTTTAGCGGACTATTATAATGTATCCTTGGATTTCATTATGGGGAGAACAAAATGCAAGGAAGGAATAGACGGTCTGAATAAAGCCCTGACGGCTGATTATACAACGGGAAAGCTAATATCTGAATTGCTTTCCTTAAGCTCGGCAGGCCAACGTGCTGTCATAGAGTACATTTCCCTGCAGAAACTTAAAGAAAAGCTTACGAAGAGTTGAATTATCAGTGAACTAAGAAGTCAAGATTTTAAGAAAGATATCGGTATCTATTAGAATATTATGAATAGTAGGAAGGTCGGAGACCCCCGGTTCCCTTCTTACTTTTTATGCTTTTCCAGCTTCTTGCGATATTTAAGCGGCGACAGCTCAATGTATTTTTTGAACACCTTTTCAAAATAAGTAATACTGTCATACCCGATCAACTCCGCAATCCTGGTGATACTATAATTGGTATTCTCAAGCATATGCTGCGCTTTCTTTGTCCGGATCACATTGATATATTCATTTACGGTAAACCCTGTGACCTCTTTATATATTCTGCTCAGATAGCTTTTACTGATATAGAAGCGCTGGGCGATATCCGCCAGTGAGATATTACTATAATAATTGTGGGTGATATATTCCGCTATCTCATTGATCTTCTTGTATTTCTCCGATTGGCTGGTATCCGCCTGCATAGTCACATTCTCCCCCGTCTTGCAACGATAGGCAAAGATAATCAGCTGCGCAAGCTTCGCCTTAATGGCAAATTCAAAACCGGTATGCTTTTCCCTGAGCTCCGTCTCAACCTCTGCCAGCAGGTTCTCCACATAGCTCTGACCAATTTCATTGAGCTCAATCACCCCGGAGTTCTTGGCAAAAAAGCTGCGGATATCAATATTATCATACAGCCGGAAGATAGCCTCCAGGGCCTCCTCTGCAATCAGCATCAGCACCCGGTCATGGTAGGTAGTGTTCGCCATAATGGTCTTATGAATCTGGTTGCGGTCTATGATCACGAGGCTTCCTTTTTTGATATAGTAGGTCTGTTTCTCAATAAAATAATATCTCTCACCGCTCATAAGGTAATAGATTTCATACTCATTATGAAAATGCTTTGTCATCATATTGAAGTTTGATTCACGTTTAATTCGCTCCAGAGAGATTCCTCCCACATGCTCCGCGTATAAAACCTTGTCCATTCCTATGTACTCCTTTGATAAATACAAATTTCGATAAGCAACCTGACGATATCTTTATTAAATAGATCTTAATATGGAAATGGCCTGATATTTTCATACTCCGCAATCCACTGTCCGTTCTTTGGAAATCCCGGACAATTCCCAGGACATCCCTGATAACCCGCAGTCATTAATGCTGCCGCAAGTAACAGAGAACCGTTACCCGGCAGATAAACCGGTAAGTCTTTACGCAGCTTCTGAACATTATGACCATTTATCCCGTAACAATTATTCGGTGTATCCATAAGGATCAGGTCAACGGCCAACTCAGGCTCGCCAAGCCTTACCGCCGTCATGGCCAGCACGGCGAAATCCCAGCCCCAGGCAGTGGAAAAGTCCCACTCCTGCCGTACCTTAATCAGTGTATTTCGTACAAACTCCCGACGCAGCCTTCCGCTGTCAATCAGACCAAAGGCAGCCAGCATGGAGGGATGATCTTTATTATATCTTGTAAAGGTATCCGGGCAATTCTCATGGGCAAGATAATACCCATCCTTTACCGGAGCTGCCGCCATATTCGCAGCTGCTTCCTGCCACTTGCGGCTGTCTTCCCTCCGCCCCAGACGCTTCGCCCAGGTAACTGCAATGTCCAGGGTAAAGCACCAATATTCCACCTCAAAGGCGGGATTCAAGGTATGCAGCGGGTTATGAGCCTCCTGTGCCGGAATGAGAGGCGGCACCAGCTCATATCTCCCGGCGGTTTTATTCCATACGGCAACCTCTGCCATATAGTCTGCTGTTTCCTTCACGACCTCATAATATTCATGTATGAGCTCTCCGCTCTCTCCGGCTTGACAGGCAAGCTCCAGAAGATAAATAATGTGGGGCTGCTGCCATAGGAGCAAGGTTGCAATCGGCGACGGGCTGTCAAGTGCGTCATAAGCCACCTGCTTCGGCCATTTGGCACCACGGAAACCGTTTCTTGCAGCATTCTCCTTTGCTTCCTCCAAGTGCTGCCGGTACCAGGCAAGACTTTTCTTCAGCCTGTGTGTATTCTCCCAAAGAGGAAGATATGCCATATGCCACAGGTACATCTCTAGATGGAATTTACCATGCCAGCTGTTACAAGTCAAGCCTGTTTCCTGAGGCGGAAGGGAGCCGCAGCAATTCACCGCCGTCAGGTACCGGGACAATACAAATCTTCTCTCCAGCTCCTGTGCCCTTGGATCGGTGCTGTTATGAAGATCGATTGCGCCGCCGTTCTCCCAGAACTGCTGCCAGCTCCTGCGGCTATCCTCAAATACCAGCTCCGGCGAAAGCTTTGCCGGCGCTGGCAGCACTGCTGCATTGTGCTGCACTGTATTGTGCTGCACTGCACTGTGCTGTACTGCACCGTGCTGCACTGCACTGTGCTGCACTGCATTGTGCTGCACCGGGCTGCGATGCATTTGATCCATAAACTCCACTGAAAATGAAAAGCTTTCCTTCCCGGCATGAAGGATAATCTCATGTCCTCGTCCGGTATCCATCTTTATCTCATCGTCGCTGAAGATTGCGGCATAGTAACCATCCTCATCCAAACGGCGCTCCAGCAGCATACCATACTGATCCTCCAGAATCACCTTCGTAACATGACTGTCCGGACTGCTCCAATCCGAGCCTGTGATATCTGCCGACCCATAAGGAAATGCGATTTGGACAGTTAAATCACCGGTTCCAAGAAGTGTTGATTCGATATGAAACGCCAGAATATCCTTCTGAGCGTGGCAACAGGTTCTGATCCTGCAGACCTCCTGCCCGAGCTTGAATTCACTGGTTAATATCCCGCTGTATAACTCCAGGGATTGCTGTATCCCGGTAATTTCCTCCGGTCTGATTTGCCTGTTCCGGTACAACAATCCTATTCTGCCCAGATTTATCCGGTGGGGATTACGTCTGAGCCAGTCATAAACCGCTTCGTTACCCGGCTTGCGCTCCGCGGCATAGGTAACGGTTCGTCCGGCATATTCGTATTCTGTCAGCTTAAGATCTTCAAGGGTATAATATTTTTTATCCCCCTGGGCCGGTGCGGTATGCCATCCCCATTGACTCATGGTACAAAGGGGGAACTCCTTCTCACCATATAATTCATATAGACTCTGCATTCCGGTAACATCCGCGGTATAAGCAAGCTCTCCGTTCCCAACTGACATGGGCGAACTCGGATCGATATCCGTCAATACCGGATTATGTCTTGTCACTAATGCATAGCGGTCAATCGCCATATTGCTTCCTCCGATCTTACCCTTTGATACCGCTGGTGCTGATTCCTTCGGTAAGGTATTTATTAAAGATCAAAAAGATGAAAAATACCGGTATCAACGACAAAGTAGACATGGCAAACATGGCGCCATAGTCCGTTGTGGAGGAGGAATCGGCAAACAGCTTCAAGGCAATGGACACGGTATAGGATCTGGGTGTGCTTAAGTATACCAAAGGCCCCTGAAAATCATCCCATTTCCAATAAAACTGAATGATGATGGTTGTCACAATAACGGGCTTAAGCAGCGGAAATATGATATTGGTAAAGATGCTGTACCGGTTGCAGCCATCCACAAAGGCTGCTTCATCCAGCTCTCTGGGTATTCCTTGCATGAACTGCATCATCTGATAGATGAAGAAGGCTTGACCGAGAAAATGCGGCAGCACCAGAGGGATAATGGAGGGCACCAGTCCAAGATTATTATACAATATAAACTGCGGAATCAATAAAATCTGACCCGGCAGCAAAAGCGTCATGATCATACAGGTGAACAAAACCTTTCTCCCGCGATAGCGCAATCTTGCAAAGGAATAGGCGATGCAGGCCGAACTGAATACGGTTGCAATGGTAGCAATTCCTGTTATGACAAAGGAATTCTTAAAAAATGTTGCAAAGGATATCTTTCCGAAGCCTCTCCATCCGGTAGCATAATTGTCCCAGCGCCAATTCGGCGGTACCAGACTGAGCGAACCGTTCAGGATTTCCACATTATTTTTCAGGGAGCCGGTAATCATCCACAAAACCGGATAAATCATCACAAAGCCAAACACAAAGATAAATAAATGATAGAAAAACCGTCTTAAAATCTTCTTATTATGCAGTGTCATAGATACCTCCATTCGGCTTTGTTTATCTTTCCGCCTCAGAAAACACCCAGTATTTGGAGGTCTTAAATATAAGATAAGTGATGATACTCATAACCATCAGCATCACCCAGCTCATTGCGCTGGCGTATCCCATATCATAATATTTAAAGGCCTGGTTATAGACATAGAGGGCATAGAAATTTGTCGCATCATTTGGTCCGCCTTTGGTGATGACAAATGCCTGGGTAAAGGACATAAAGGCTGCTATGGTCTGCATCACCAGATTATAGAGAATTACCGGAGACAGGCAGGGAATGGTGATTTTGAAAAAGGACTGCCCGGCGCCCGCCCCGTCGATTTTCGCAGCTTCATAATAGGAGGCCGGAATCTGCTTCAGACCTGCGGCAAAAATAATCATGCTGGAGCCGAACTGCCAGGCCGACATAAGAATCAAAGGTACCATTGCCAGCTGCTGATCCCCGAACCAGGAGACCTTTCTCATTCCCAGCTCCATAATAATATGATTGATGAAACCCTTCTGGGAAAATAGCTCCTTCCAGATCAGGGCCACCGCGATACTTCCGCCGATCAGGGAGGGAACATAGTATAAGGAACGGTAGAAGCCCTGGGCTTTGGTCTTGCGGGTCAAAAGCATTGCGATAAACAATGCAAAGGCCAGCTTTAACGGGACAGAGATAACCACATATTGCAGGGTTACCCTCACAGACTTAAGAAACCGGCCATCCAAAAACAACCGGATATAGTTGCTGATGCCGATTAATTTTTCCTGATCAACCAAATTGAAATCTGTGAAAGAATAATAGAACGAGGTAACAATCGGAATAATTGTAAAACCCAGAAAGCCGATAATAAAGGGCAGTGCAAAGATATATCCGACGGTTGCTTCCTTATAGATGAAACAGTGCAGTGTATTTTTATTCAGCTTCATGTTCTTCCCCCAAACAAGATTAGCAGGCCAGCGCGCTGTCTCATTGGCAAAGAGACAGCACATCCACTTATCATGAATTGCAGCAAGTGCCAAAAGCAACCCTTTGACACCTGCTGTATTTGTAATATTGTGTTCGCCCGCTTATTGGAACTTACCCTTTGCAAATTCAAAAGCCTGCTTTGCGGCATCGTCGGCAGTTAATTCTCCATAGATGACCTTCTCAATAAGAAGCTTATAATTATCCTCGATCTCAGTCTTCTGCTCAGGACTGATGGGGTTAACTTCACCGGTCTCAAAGCTTCCGATTAAGTTTACGAATTCATTCACCTGATTCTGCTCCGCAGTCTGGGCAGGCGCCTGTGCTGCGATGATATTGGTGAAGATAGAGATACCGCGTTCACCCATCAGAATATTATTAGCTTCTTCATCGGTCCAGAAGAAGTTCAGGAACTTCGCCGCTTCCTCGGGGCTCTCCGAGTCCTGAGAGATACAGAACATCTGGGAGGACTGGATTGCAGAACCGGAAGGGCCGTCTGCTTTCTTTCTGGGGATGGGAAGGAACTTTAGCTCTCTTCCGGCCGCCTGGGATAATGCGATAAACTGGTTGCTCGCTACCCAGGTCATCGCCGCGTCACCTGTTGCAAGGTAATCTCCCTCGATATCCTTTATCTCGGCAATTGCACCCGGATCAGGATATGCGCCTGCAGCTGTCAGGTCCGCACGCATCTGGATATAATCTCTGATTAAGGTATAATCCTCAAAACCTAATTTATCATTGCTCATTGCAAAGAAACCCAAGGACAGATCTTCCTGGGGAACTGCCGCAGTACAGCCCGCAATGAAATCATCCAGCTTGGAACTGCCGTAGAGTCCTAATTTATCATGGATCGTCAGGCAAATATTCTTAAAATCTTCCCAGGTCCAATGATCGGAGGGCGTTGTAATCCCCGCCTGCTCAAACATTGCAGGATCATAGGCAATACCGTAGCAGTTGACACCATTGGATATGCCGATCTGCACACCGTTATCCTGTGTTGTCTTTAAAAAGGCGTCTGTGGTCTTTGATACGTCAATCAGGCCTGAGCTTATATAATCATCCAAAGGAACGATCTTTGATGCGTAGGTCGGGTAATTGCCGCCCAGCTGGAACATGTCCCATACCTCATTTGCCGCAACCAGGGTATTCAGCTTTGCGATGTAACCGTCAAAATCATAGAATTCATATTCGATATCTACCTTTGGATTTGCCTTCTCATAAAGCTCAATTACCGCAACTGTTCTGTCATGTCTTGTTTGAGAACCCCACCAGGCCATACGAAGAACCGTCTTTTGCGCAGGCTCTGCGGTATCGGGCGCATCTGCTGCCGTGGGCGGCGCCGTAGCTTGTGCCTCCGGTGTGTTCGAGTCCGCATTTGTGTCCTGGGTATTATCCTTTTGACAAGCAGCCATGACAAGCATCGTCATAATCGCTAAAATTAGAGAAAATATCCTTTTCTGATTCATCAACTTTTACCTCTCCTTATATTATTTACAATATTTACCATGTGAAAATTATATAATAAACGGGCTATTAAGTCAATATATGGCGATTAATATGACAATATCGTTTGAAAACAGTAAATTTTCGAACAATATTCACCAGGGCCCTTAGTACCAAACAGTGATTCCCATATTTAGCAGCACTTCCCGTATGGTATCCCCCCTTAGCCGCATTATATAATAAATATGCATGTTCTGCGTATTTTGGGAAATATGACAGTTGAAAACAGGGAGACAGTGCGAATTATTGAAACGATAACTCGCAGATTGTAAAGAAAGGGATACATAAATCATGATAAAGAAACTGGGAGTCATCCTGCTGGCCATTGTTATGCTTTTTGGCATGTTTCCGCAAATGGTAAGGGCGGAAGAAAGCTCTTATGATCAGGCGCTTACACAATACTTAAATGAGATCAGCGCTGTGCGCGGCTTTCCCGTAACCAGGGAGATACTGGAAGCCTCTGCTGCAGCATACGGACAGGAATTATCTGATTTTGGAACAGCGGATAATATACGAAAAAGCTTCGGCGAGGTGATCAAAGCTGATTTGAGTAATCTGAGTCAAATTTATACCTCTTACGGCCTGGATCAATTGTCCCTCACACAGCTCCTTGCCGGCAACGGGGAGGAATTAAGCGATTATATCTTTGTGAGCAATTTAGAGTATGCCGTATATTTCTATACGGACGGCGCTGTTATTCAGGAACCGGAATTTGAAGAGAAGCTTACCGATTATCTTACCGGGGTGAGTGATCAGCGAGGGTTTATCGTCACCAGAGAGGACCTGGCTGCATGTCTGAGTAATTACGGAGTTACTCCGGATGCCTTTGCAAATGCGGCTGAACTCAGTGAATATATGGGAGAGGTTATCCGCTGGGACTACAGTAATCTTACCAAAATTTACGAGGAGTACGGTCTTAATGAGGCTTCCCTTATGACCCTGCTTTCAGAGAACGGTAAGGACATCAGTGATTATATCTATCTCTTCGATTTGGATTATGATGTCTACTCCTTCAGCAGCGGATCAGACACGGTCATTTTTGACAAGGAAACAATTGCAGATATGCTGGGTATGCTTGATATTACGGACGCAGAGCTTAATAAGCTTACCGACTATATGAATTCTTATGCGGATTACTTCACCGATCCGACTTTTATGCAGGAGCTGCTGATTATCCTGGATCGTCTGTCAGCCTATGAAGATATTATCACCATGACTCCGGCTCAGAAAGAGGAAGAGGCTCAGAACCAGCAGCCGGCTAAGCCCGTGAAGCAGGAAGCTTCCGCATCCCGGACAGAAAAAGGCGGTCAGCTTCCCAAAACAGCCGCAAACTACATTCCGGGCGCAGCAATCGGTTTCCTGGTATTGCTGACAGGTATCCTGATGTACAAGAAGGTTAAAAATGTTAAGAAAGAGGCTTAAGGAAAATAACCGGAATAAAAAGAGAAGGTGCAGCATCCTAAGGGTTGCTGCACTTCTCATCATGCTGTCCGGAGTATGGCTGATAACCATAAACATGTACCATTTTATCCGCAGCACATATGCCGGATTAAATTATACCGCAAAATTATCCTCTGCAACAGAAGAAAATCACCAGGAAGCGAAGGAGGAAACCATATCTTCTGCCTCCGCCGCACCTGCAGCTCTGTTGAATTCCGGCCGGATTGCGCTTTACAAGGAGCAGCCCAGGGAAGGGGATAGGATCGGCGAGCTTTCCATTCCTAAAATTCAGGCGGTTTATCCGATTTATGAGGGAACCGGTGAAAACGAGCTTGACCTGGGTGTAGGCCATTATACTGACAGTGTGCTCCCCGGAGAAAATGATAACTGCGTTCTGTCCGGACACCGTAATACTGTATTTCCGGAGCTTGGAAAGGTAAGGGAAGGCGATTCCCTGATTGTTACCACATCCGCAGGAACCTTTGAATACGTGGTCCTGAAGGTGAGAATCGTTGATAAGAACGACCGTACGGTTATCGTTCCAAGGCCGCAGGCTACGTTAACTGTCAGTACGTGCTATCCCTTTGTCTATACCGGTTCTGCTCCCCAGAGGTATATTCTGGTTGCTTATCTAAGATCTGCGGCAGAACATTAGGCATTGATACAATCAAGATTCAGCAGCGACTGCAGGGAGATACGCGAAACCCTTTTTGCATTGCCGATTTTCTCCACAATTTTATCAGCATACTTTGTCTGGTCCACATCTATAACAAGAATGAATTGGGATTGACCGATTAAATAGCTGTTGCATCTCCTTTTATAATCCCTGGTACAATGCTTTAAAAGTAAGGTTTCTTTATCACAACGTGCCATAATGGAAAAATATCTGTCACGCTTGCTTATCGTCCACTTGTCGGAGATCGTTTCATATGGTATGACGCATTCTAAGGTTATGTTCTGATATCTGTTCTTAAGCTCAAGAATAATTTCTGCTATGGATAGTCCCAGTCCATGTTCCATACTTACCGAAAAACGGACTGCCGAAGCGCCTTCAACCATCCCGATTAACTCCAGTATACTCGATTTTAATAACAGATAATACTCTCTTTGCTCCTCAAGCATCAGAGCGTTGCGGTCAGATAATAATCCTATTACACTACAGGTTCGCATGTTATCCATAATAACAATCTCCTCTCGGGTAAAATTTACGCTGCCAGCGTATTGTTATAATTATAGCTTATGTATGAACTATAATCAATAGATAAAATGTTAGTAAAGCAGTATAAAAACCCAAGGATGTGAGGTGCAATTCGTGGATAAGGATCTTATGCTTCAAATTGGAAAAAGATTGCGAAAGCAAAGAGAAAGAATGAATATGATACGGGAAGAATTTGCGGAAAAAGCAGGGATATCCCCTCAATTTCTTGCCGAGATCGAAAACGGCAAAAAAGGAATGTCGGCGGAAACCCTATATAAAATATGTGATAATTTCAATATATCGGCTGATTATATATTAATGGGAAGAATAGCTTCAGATTCCTTAGCCTCTCCCGCAGCAAATACATTGAATCTGCTGAGCGAACCATACATATCCTATGCGGAGGATATTCTGGAAATCGTAAATAAGATCGTCAATAAGTCTCAAAAGTAATAATCATAGCAGACCTTCCTATTCACTTTGAAGACTTCTGATACAACAGCAGCTTTCGCAGCTTTTTGATGTTACTGTGCCTTCTAAAGCTTAGGATTTCTATAAGCGCACAGTATTTATCAATCATAACCACGATATAGGATTCCTTATATCTTGGCAGGTGCAGGGTCAATGGCCACATGTGCTTGCTGATAATATCCTCCTCCAGGGCATTTAACTCAAAATAGCGCTTTGCATTCCGAAGCGCAGTTCTTGGATGGGTAAAACCATGAAGGCCCCTTCTGTTTTTTCTGTCCTTCTTATGCCAGTCATAAAGGAAAAAGTCATGCAGCAATCCGCCTCTCGCAGCGGCTCTCCAATCAAGCCCGAAATACCTGCAAAGAAGATAGCTGTAGTAGGATACAAACAGGCAGTGTTCCAGGCAGTCAATGTTATTATGCTGAATATAATTACTCATTGAGCGCACCCTCTCATGGTGCATAAGCTCCCGAACACAATCCAAATATTCTGCTTCTATAAGCAAATCCCGGTTACTTATGAAATTCTTCTGCTTTACCATCCCTTGTACCTCTATGCTATATGCCATATGTTTCTAATATTGATTTGTTATCAAAGAGAGGTAGGCAAACCGGAACATTACCAGGCTGTCTACCCCATCGAATATTTCATGCCAATTCCCTCCGAAATCAGCAATATACATCAATCCTACGATCTGCCGAACTCAGATAATTCCAAGTCCTTGTTACGGTCGAGGGCTGTCTGAATGCTCCAGCTGTGAACAAACAAAAGCAGCGGATTGCCCTTTAAGTCCTTGACCTTCTTCGTATCCGAGGATACCCCCAGCTTACTCACATCCATATTCTTATTCTCAATCCAGCGGATATGCTCATAGGGCAGGGGCTCCAAACGAACCTCCACGCCATACTCGGACTCCAGACGGAACTTCAGTACATCAAACTGAAGGGTACCAACAACTCCGACAATGATTTCTTCCATACCGGTATTATACTCCTGGAAGATCTGAATCGCACCCTCCTGGGCAATTTGTGAAATCCCCTTTAAGAACTGCTTTCTCTTCATGGTATCCACCTGCCTTACCTTAGCAAAATGCTCCGGTGAGAAGGTCGGTATTCCCTCATACGTGAACTTTAAATCTGCAGCGCATAGGGTGTCTCCAATGGAGAAGATACCGGGGTCGAATACACCGATGATATCCCCTGCATATGCTTCTTCGATCATGGTCCTCTCACTTGCCATCAACTGCTGGGGCTGGGAGAGTCGAAGCTTTTTATTTCCCTGCACATGGTTAACCTCCATTCCGGCGGTAAATTTTCCGGAGCAGATCCGCATGAATGCGATACGGTCACGATGTGCTTTATTCATATTTGCCTGAATCTTAAAGACAAAGGCGGAAAAATCGTTCTCCAGAGGATCAATGAGTCCCTGGGAGGAAACTCTCGGCAGCGGGGATGTCGTCATAGACAGATAGTGCTTCAGGAAAGTCTCCACACCGAAGTTCGTGAGCGCTGATCCAAAGAATACCGGAGTCAGCTTTCCCTTTAATACCTGCTCTATATCAAATTCACTGCTGGCACCGTCGATTAACTCAATCTCCTCGGAAAGGATGTCATGATTCTCCTTGCCGATAAGTGAATCAAGGCTGGGATCACCAAGCTCCACTTCGACGGTATCAACCTCCTTCATGCCGTTATGGGCCGCATAAAAACGGTTGATATGCTTTGTCTCCCTGTCATATACTCCTTTAAAATTCTTACCGGAGCCAATAGGCCAATTAATCGGACAGGTACTGATTCCCAGTACCGTCTCAATCTCATCCAGAAGCTCGAAGGTATTTCTGGCTTCACGGTCCAGTTTATTAATAAAAGTAAAAATCGGGATACCTCTCATAACACAAACCTTGAACAGCTTCTTGGTCTGTGCCTCCACGCCCTTGGAAGCATCGATCACCATGACTGCGGAATCTGCCGCCATTAAGGTACGGTAGGTATCCTCGGAGAAGTCCTGATGTCCGGGGGTATCCAGTATATTGATGCAATAATCATCATAATTGAACTGCATTACTGAGGAGGTTACGGAGATACCACGCTGCTTTTCAATCTCCATCCAGTCAGATACGGCATGCCGGTCCGTCTTCTTCCCCTTAACGGAACCGGCCAGATTAATGGCTCCGCCATATAACAGGAGCTTTTCCGTCAGGGTTGTCTTTCCCGCATCGGGATGGGATATAATGGCGAAGGTCCGCCTTCTCTTAATTTCCTTGGTAAAATCACTCACAATAAATCCTCCATCTATTCAGGTACACTTACAAGTACTAAATTGTCTTATTACAAGTATCTATCATCTAAAACCAATTTATCATATAATGAATCATTTCCGGTTGTCAAGGCTAATTATCTTACTTTATCGGTTCTACACTGATGATCTTGGCATCTACGCCAAACAGCTTCATATATTGCTCCAGATACTGCTGTGTTTCGGGTGTTGGCTCACTGTCCAGATTTGCTTCAATTTCAATCAGGTACTTTTTACCTGGTGCTGCTGCCGTGCTCTCTTTGGAGGGATCCAGCTCGGTAAGAAAACCGGAGGTGACCGGTTGCTTCAGACTGTTGCCTGCCTTATCCTTAACCGCATCCGCAGGGATGCCGACCGCATACTGTGTATTATACTTTAAATCTGACTTTGGTGAAATAATCAACAGGTTATCCTTGATCTCATAGGTATAGGTTACCGCTTTCTTATTTCCATCCTTTAGGGTAACCTTTGAGATGGATTTTCCCTTCACAATATTTTCGCTGAAACGGATCACGATGCTGCTTTCAATCATGACATCCGTATCCAGATTGGCGGGACTGGTTTTTGTAACGGTCGGTGCTTTGGTATCCTTGGCGGCTGCCTGTGCCGGTTCAGCCATAAATAACAGAACTGTAAACATACATACAATAGAAATAATTTTTTTCATAATACTAACCTCACCTTTCTTCTCCTATAGCTGTTATATTCCTATTTTACTCTATTATGACTTATTGTCCATAATCGTCCGTTATTTCTCTTACACAAACGCAGACAATCCCAGATCCGTAAGCCTGATGATGATTTCCGCCATCTCTCTGGTGGAACGGACCATTCCGTCCTGGAGCCACTTCTGAATGATACCGATGCAGCCGTTGGTGGCATATGCATAAAGATACACCGCCACCTCCTTATGAACCTTTCTGCGGGTCCATTCATCGATAAACTGCTGTTGGATAATAATCAGAATATCCCTTAAGAATTTGCGGTCTCCATCCTCATTAATAAAGACGGAGCAAACCTCACTGTTCTCTCTGATATATTCAAAGATCTGCTCCATCATCTGCAGGGACTGCAGATCATTCTCATGCAGGGAATAATTTGTCAGATATTTTTTGATGTCATCCACCAGCTCCTGCTCAATCTGCTTTAATAAATCAAACTGATCCTTATAATGTGCATAAAAGGTTGCCCGGTTGATATCCGCCTCTTCACAGATCTCCGTAATTGTAATTCTGGATATGGTCTTCTGCTTCATGAGCTTGATCAGACTTTCCTTAAGCACCATCTTGGTATACTTAACTTTCCGGTTCACTTTTTCTTCTTCCAATGAATTTACGCTTCCTTCCCTCAGTTGTCTCCATGTCTAATCATAGTGATAACAACATTTTATAAAAATTTTACAATTTGTTTTGTTGGGTATTATACAGTTTTAGTATTTCTGATTATTTCCATACATCTGGAAATAATCTGTTTGTTGTAATATCCACACAATATTATTATTCTATAATTGTGCCATAAAATCAACACTTTGTTTATCAAACATGCAGGGAAGGTGATACTTATTTGAGAGATATACCGGTACATATTATTAAACATAAGAATTCAATCGTAATTATCTTTTTGGTACTTACAGTATTGAGTGTGTTTCTAATGACTAAGGTATCTGTGAATTTTAACCTTGCCCAGTACCTGCCGCCCAATTCCAGATCCACCATTGCCCTTGATCTCATGGATAAAGAATTTACCCAAGCTGTCCCCAATTCCAGGATTATGCTGAAAAATGTCACTCTGCAGGAAGCGCTGGACTGCAAATTGAGAATTAAGGAGATCGATGGTATTACAGAGGTTCTTTGGCTGGATGACGTATACAGTCTGCAGAATCCCGTTGAGATGGCCGACCAGGCGCTCATCAGCCAATACTACAAGGACAGCACGGCACTTTTATCCGTTACCATCGCCGACGGTTACGAGCTTTCTGCAACCGATGCAATCTACGCCATACTGGGAGAGGAAGATGCACTGGACGGGGATGCGGTTAATATCGCCTCCTCCCAGCGATTGATCGTATCCGAGGTTGTAAAGGCCGCCGTCATCCTGGTCCCTATTATTTTAATTATCCTGCTGCTGGCTACCAGTTCCTTTCTCGAACCGCTGCTATTCCTGGGTTCCATTGGAATATCGGTGCTGATTAATATGGGAAGCAATATCCTATTCGGGGAAATATCCTTTCTGACCCAGTCTGTCAGCCCAATCCTGCAGCTGGCGGTTTCTCTGGATTATGCAATATTTCTGCTTCACAGCTTTTCGGAATACCGAAAGGAGATGGAACCCTCCAAGGCAATGCAGCATGCCATGATAAGGGCCTTTCCCGCAATTGCCGCCAGTGCGGCGACCACTCTTTTTGGATTTATCGCACTTCTCTTTATGCGCTTTAAGATTGGCTCCGATTTGGGCCTCAACTTAATCAAGGGAATTACACTAAGCTTTATAACGGTTTTGGTGTTTCTCCCGACCTTCACCCTGTGCTGCTACCGCCTCATCGACAGGACCAGACATAAGCCGGTGCTTCCGGAGTTCAAGGGCTGCGGAAAATATCTGCTCCGATTGAAGCTCCCTGCCCTTATCCTGATTGCTGTTCTTATTCTTCCCTGTTTTCTGGCACAAAGTAAAAATGATTTTTTATATGGTTTGGGTGCCGCATCCCCGGACAGCCGCGCCGGCCGGGATCAAACCAGCATCAATGAGGAATTCGGCAAGCGGTCCGCAATTGTCCTGCTTGTACCAAAGGGCGACCCGGCAAAGGAGAAGCTGCTGTGTGATGAATTATCCGGTTACAGCCATATCACTCAGGTCATTTCCTATGCGGCGACGGTAGGCAGCACCATCCCGGATGCTTATCCGGAGCCGGCTGTCACCAGTCAGTTTTACTCCGAGCACTATTCCCGGATCATCCTGTATACCGATACGGCGGAAGAAGGAGCAGAAGCCTTTGCTTTGGTAGAACAGGTGCAGGCAAAGGCTGCGCAGTATTATGGAGATCAGGTTTATTCCTGCGGCCAGAGCGTTAATCTGTATGATATGAAAAATGTCATTACGGCAGACAGCGGCATCGTTAATCTGATTGCTATCCTGTCTATTGCGCTGGTGCTGATCTTCACCTTCCTGTCCGGTACCACACCGTTACTGCTGCTGCTTACCATTGAGACCGCCATATGGATCAATCTTTCGATACCGTATTTTATGGGAAATCCCATTAACTACCTCGGCTTTCTTGTGATAAGCACCGTTCAGCTGGGGGCTACCGTAGATTATGCCATCCTGTTAACAGATAACTACCGGACCTACCGCAGATCCATGCCAAAGAAGGAGGCAATGCATACTACCCTTGGCCAGAGCTTCCATTCCATACTGATCTCCTCCGCCACATTATCCCTGGCGGGCTTCAGCGTCGGATATACCTCCTCCAATCCCATCGTATCCAATCTCGGGATCCTGTTAGGAAGAGGAACCATATTATCCGCTTTCATGGTAATCCTTGTGCTTCCGCAGCTGCTGTTATTTTTTGACCGTGTTATTGCTAATACAACTTTTCATGCAAATTTTATAAAGAGCGATGCACCTTGTCTCACAGACAAGACATCAGACGGCTCAGAAAAGAGGTAATCTATGAATAACCGTAAAAAGCTCCTTTCCATCCTGTCGGCAATACTGCTTTTCATTATCATCACAACCTCAGCATTCCGGGAAGTGCCAGTCTTAGCCGAAACCGGCACGGGAACAAATTCTGCGTCCCCCGGTGAGACCTCCGCCAAGGAAGAAGTAATCTACGCAAAGCTGGGGGCAGACGGCTCTGTAAAGGATATCTATGCAGTCAACATTCTTAACGTCACAAAGCCTGGCATCCTCCGGGATAAGGGCAGCTATACTCTGCTTAAGAATCTGACTTCAACCGAGCCCATGGACTATCAAGATGACCTGGTATCCGTGGCTGCAGAAGCAGGACGCTTCTATTATCAAGGTAATATGAAGGAGAAAGCCTTACCCTGGAAGATTGGGATACAATATACCCTCGACGGCAGATCCGTGACCTCCGAGGAACTCTCCGGTGCTTCCGGCAAGCTTATGCTTACCATAACCACTTCAGGAAATCCGGTTATCCCACAAAGCTTCTACGATAATTATCTGCTCCAGATTACTGTTACCTTAGATTCTCAGCGCTGCACCAACCTGGTGGCGGAAGGAGCCTCCACAGCAAATGCCGGCAGCAACAAGCTGCTTACCTTCACCGTGATGCCTGGGATAGAAGGCAGTATGGCAGTACAGGCTGACGTAAAGGACTTCTTCATGGAGGGAATTCAGATCGCGGCCGTTCCCTTCGTCATGAACATCAAATTACCGAATACTGACCAATATACACAGGAGCTTACACAATTATCCGATGCCGTATCCCGATTAAGCGGAGGTATAAAAGAACTGTCAGAAGGGCTCGGTACGATGAAGGATGGAGCGAAACCTCTGGTTGACGGCTCCCATTCCTACCAAACCGGTATTGACACCCTAAGCGGCAGCTCAAGGGATTTGATTGAAGCTTCTTCCCTCCTTCAGGCTGCACTTACGACACTCTCCTCCTCCCTGGAAGCTGCCCTCGCAGGCAGTGACTTGTCCGGCTTAAGCCAACTGCCCTCCTCTCTGGCACAGCTATCCGGCGGTCTGAAGGAACTCTCCGGCGGCCTCACCGACCTTGGTACGGGATACTCCGCCGCTTACACTGCCCTCAGTGCTTCCATCAGCCAGATACCCGACCAGCCCATACCGCAGAAGGAGCTGCAGCAGCTCGTTACGAAATACCCTGCGGACGCTTCCATTCTCACGCTGGTAGAGGTGTATACCGCTGCCCAGACAGTGAAGGCAACCTATCAAAAGACCGCTCCTGCCCTGGAAGCAGTAAGTGCCGGACTAACGCCTGTTGCTGCCTCCATTCAGGAAATTGCTGCCTCCCTGGACCAGATTGCAGCAGGTCTGACAGAGAGTCTGAAGAATACAGACCTCCCCTCAGCCTTGACCCAGCTAGCAGAGGGTATCTCAGCCCTGGAACAAAATTATGGCGCATTTGACCGGGGACTTGCTGACTATACAGACGGAGTAAAGAAGCTTGCTGCCTCCTATTCCGAACTGGACGGCGGAATCACTGAACTCTACGACGGAATCTCCGGAATATCCGACGGTATGAAGCAAATCAATGAGGGAGCCCTAACGCTCGATGAGAATACGAAGGATATCCCG
This sequence comes from Bacillota bacterium, assembly GCA_023409535.1. Classification (GTDB taxonomy): domain Bacteria; phylum Bacillota; class Clostridia; order Lachnospirales; family Lachnospiraceae; genus Mobilitalea. The sequence continues at coordinate 557,459 of JAEYGZ010000027.1, read as the reverse complement.
AAGCAGATCTCTGCAGCAGTGGATGAGCTATTGGAGGATTATGATACCTCTGATTATATACCGGTATCCTTTGTTGCACCGGAGAATGAGAAGGTATCCTCCGTACAGTTTGTCCTGAAGACGGAAGGAATCGATAAGCGCAAGCCGCCGGCTCCCACACCGGAACCGTCAGAAAAAGAAACCTTCTGGGACAGATTATTAGATTTGTTCCGGTAAGATGGATGCAGCAAGTTACTCCTCAGTCTGCAGGGGAACTGTATCACCCCTGCAGGCAGAGAAGAGATTTGCTGCTATCCCTTATTCACGTCCGTCTTACAAATACAACAACTCCGGTATCAATGCTCTCCGGTCCCGTATCAAAGCCGCGCAAAGCCGCCACGGCTTGTGCCATTCCCAGATACCCCATGGTATAGGGATTTTGAACAACCGCGGCCTGCAGATATCCGTCCCGAATAAGCTCCAATATGGTGGTGGATTGGTCAAAACCAATACCGATAACCCTCATATTCGCATTTTTAATTGCATTGCCAACTCCTTCGGTAGAGCCTTCATTGGTACCAAACAAACCGACCAGATCCGGGTTGCTTTGATACATATTCACGGCAGCCTCCTCCGAGGCAGCCGGATCGCCATTGGCATATACCGTGGCAAGCAATGTGAAGCGTCCGTCCTCGTCCATAATTTCACGAAAGCCGACCTCCCGTCTTACAGTCGAGAGGGTTACCTCATTGACTCCAATGATACCAATGCTTCCGCTGTTAATCCCCAATTCATTAAACTGTGAAAGCATCTGGCTAGCCGCAATTTGTCCTGCATTGTAATTATCGGTGGAAAGGGTGGTTACCGCTTCCTCATACGCAGGAGAATCAACATAGATAATCCGGACTAAGTTCGCTTTTGCATCCTCTATTGCACCCGAGATTAAAACAGGGTCATTGGCAGCAATCATAACCGCATTGGCACCCCGGGCCACCACCTGATTCAGAATTTCAATCTGCCTCTGGGTATCCTTTACTACCGGTGCCTCCCAGAAATAATTGACACCCAGCATCTGCGCCATGTCATATGCGCCTTGATTAATTCTATACCAATGCTGGTCCTGTTGATCCATGGTAATTAAATAGATATCATAAAATTGATTCGGATTAATCATGCAAAGACCCCTTCATGGTAACGATGACAGAAAAATCACATGACCATAATACTCATCTTCTAAATTTATATATATTCGGGGCCGGTTGGTGAAATACCTGTTAATCACCTCAGGTTATTCTCATTCTGACTGTTTACGGTCAGCTTCATCAGCTTAGCCTGCCTCTTTTGTCTGGCTAAGACCTCGGTTAATTCAAATACATCCTTATAATTCTTCTCTCTGTTATCAGTTACAATGGAGGTTAACGTCAACAGGGGAAACTGGTCCATCTCACCCTTTCGATTGACCGCCGTAATGTACCCCCGTTCAATATCCGCAGAATTATAAAATTTGAGAACGGATCGCCGGAATTCTTCCTCCATCCTGTCAAAATAATCCTCCGATACATAACCGTACAGGATGACCACAAAGTCATCCCCGCCGATGTGGCCGATAAAATGATCCTTTGCAAACTGCCGTCTCAAAAGATCGGCCAGCAGCTTAATCACCATATCCCCATTCTCAAAGCCGTAGACATCATTATAAGCTTTAAAATTATCAATATCGATATAAGCAACGCTATAACCGAAATTACATTTGATACACTGATTCAGCTGCTGCTCCACCATCATATTGCCCGGCAGACCGGACAAGGGATTCTGATGCTTTGCCATATCCACTTCGATCTCCGTCGCCTTCTGGAGCAAATCCTTAATGGTAACCGTACCGATATATTTTCCGTTTTCCGTAACCACAAGAAAATCATACAATCTGTCTTTGGAACGGGACATGGCCATATACGACACCGCATTAATGGGCGTCTGATAATCCACAGACAGAAAGTCCCTGTCCATCAGCTCTGAGATCGGTTTATTCTGATATAAGGAATAACCATAGTGTCCGCTCATTTTCATAGCCAGCTTTTCATAAGTGATAATTCCCTGAGGAACATCATTTTCCACAACACATAATCCAAAAAAATCAGGATTTTGCTTCAATATATTAAATACATAATCTGCTGTAACCTTCCCGGTTACAATACCGGTATAAGTGCAGATATCTTTAATTCTGACATTAGCACCATGGTTCAAAAAGGATTGATTGTTCTTTCGATTGGTCTGCTCAATAATCTGAAGGATTTCCTCTCTGATCTCCTCTATCTCCGGCGCAGGCCGCTGAATCAGATACCCCTGGCCATACTGTACCCCGAGGCTGATGAGGGTCTCTAATTCTTCCTTCGTTTCGATGCCCTCCGCAATCAGGCTGATCTGCGATACTCTCGAAAGCTCGGCCATTCCCTTTACCAGGGCATATTTTAAACTATCCTTATCTATCCCGCGGATCAGCTTCATGTCAAGCTTTATGTAATCAGGATTAATATCACTGATCAGATTCAAACCGGAATATCCCGCTCCCGCGTCATCGATGGCTATCTTATAGTCCTGACTCCGGTAGTGGTCAATGGTAGACAAAAAGCCTCCCATGTCCAATATAACATTACGCTCCGTAATCTCAAAAATAACATTTTTCGGCTTCATTTGATATTGCTTGAAGAATTCCTTGGTAAAGCCTTTCTTAAAATTCTCGTCATGCATGATATTCGGGCTGACATTGATAAAAAGCATCTTATCGTAGGGAGGCACCATAAATTTGTAAGCAGTCTCAAGGGCAATGGTTCTGCATAACAGCTCCAAATCCCAAAGACGGTTATATTCTCCTGCCGTGGAGAAAAGCATCTCGGGATTGCGAATGATGGTTTCACAGGTAATTCTGCTAAGTGCCTCATGTCCCAGCACACTTCCGTCCTTTAAGGAAATGACAGGCTGAAATACCGTTTGTATTCTTCTGTTACCGATGATATATTCCAGCGCCTCTCTCAATTCATCCATTTCATCTGTCCTCTTTTGTTCTTAATAACGATACCCAGTAATCGCAGCTATTTTGCGCATCCTATGTGCTTTAACTATAGTACCTATGCACTACTCCCATCATATCAGTTATCTGTTCGTGTATCCTGCATGCTTTTGTTAATACTATGTAAAATCTATATTTACGGTATAAAAAAATGATACAAATTTATTGTATCACCCTCCATACTGCCTGACTATCTTCTGTTTATGCCTTAATTATGAATTCTTCCAGCTCTTTCTGGCAGAGAAGCGTATCCTGGTTACCATCCGGAATACTCACCTCAATTGTTTTTGACAAATCAAGTGCAAATATTCCGATGACAGAATTGCCGTTCACCGCAAAATGTTCCGAAGCAAGACTTAAATTGCAGTCCAGCCTGTGAGCCACTTTAATAAAATCCTTAACCTTCTCAAAGGAATCTAAGGATATTCGTATCTTTCCCATATAACATCTCCATTCTTAAACCTCGAACGGGGTATCCGCTATTAATAATAGCTCTTTTCAAACTCTTCCAGATACTCCAGATCGTCTGTTCCATCTTCCATATCATCCAAATCTTCAAAATACTCATCCAGATCTTCATAGAAATCAAATATCATGCATCTGCGCATCATTTTACCAATGAATTGTTCCATAGAAACCTCCATTCTGCCAAGGCCCGTGAATTCGGGTACCGGCTTTCCAACGATGAACTTATGAATTCATCTATATTATTTGTTGTAATAAGCATAACAATTCAATGTAAAATCTGTAACCAATTTGATGTAAAATTCTTGTTATATATTCACTTGCAGGCTATAGTAAAAAACTGCACTATTTGAACAATACCGAAAGGTCATGCGCTCAGGATAAATCCATGCCCATAATTCTCTCAATCGTCAGATAGTGCAGTCTAGCCAAACCCGAAATAAAACAACTTCATAGACAACGTCATGACGAAGCCACACCTTCGCTCTTTTGTCATGTAATCATTTATTCCGTATTCTATTATACACTATTTTGGACTTTTGAGGAATTTCCTATAAAGGTATAAAAAAAGATTGATTCTACGAAATAAATAGAATAACTGAAAATGGGAAGTTGCCAATAAACACTTGACACAAAAAGTGGGTAATTTTATAAAAATAGAGTCTGAAAGCCTTATATTTCAAGGGCTCAAGACTCCGAAAAGCTATTATATATCATAGGGGGTTAATTAAAATATTTAAATTTCTAGTTCTGAATTTTCTAATTTTGATATATTGATTGAATTACTTAATAATGATTTGATTAGTACAAAAAATTATCTATGTACTTAAATCTGATCAATTCATCATATAAATCGAGTAGGAGCAGGTGGCTTCTGTTCCTACTCGATTTATTGCAATACTTATCACGAGCTAGTAAAAGAATTTTGTATATACAACTCTTTAATAATTTGTTGATTCAGATATATGTTTATCTTAAATGAATATTGAGCATTTATTAATTTTTCCGAAACATTTTCCGAATAGGCATCAAAAACAAATGTTTGTTGAGATTGTTGATTAATCCCTGTTGGGTGAAAATATGATACAGCTGTCATATTACAACCAATAGCTGAGTAATATTCGGCCGGGTATTCTATTTGTAGTCCGACATTCAAATCGGTATCAATATTAGCTCCATTCGGATTAGTATATGTCAAAACAAACTGATACCCTTCTATGTCTTCATCTGAGAGACTCATCTGGCATTTTTGTATTGATAAATCTTTAATTCTTATATTATCAATATAATTTTCTTCATCTTTACTTATTGTAAGATGTCCTTTATTAGTAATTTCTGCACTTGCATATGTTTTTTTAATACCAGTATAACATGTAAAGCTTATAAGAACTAAAATTATTATTATTACAGGTAACCTCACTAATTTATAAGACATTATACACCTTCTTAATATAGATTTTTACTGTATACTATCTATGTTGTATGTAACAGCATGGGCAATTTTCACTCCACTAACGGAAGTAGTCCCATTATTATATTCGATGTAACCCGTAAATAAAGGCCCATTATATTGTGCATAAACATCATATCGTTGTAAATAGCAGGTAGTCGAATCGTAATTTAAAGCTGCATAATAACTGCGAGAGTTATATGGTGCATCAGGACCAACAAAATTCATACTCGTAGACCATGTAAATGATTGTGTTCCAGAAGTATTGCCAGTTACTCCGAGCTTTATACAACTAGCCATATTCGCTTCAACTGAACCCGAAAAACTCAATGTAGTTGAAATCGTCCTTGATTGTGATAAGTTAAGAGTCATTCCTCTTGCTACTGAAAGCAAAAACGTATCATGATCTCTTGGGCCAACGTTATAACTATTTATAGTATTGTATTGGTAAACATAATAGGAATGGTCATATACCTCTGTTATCACACCCATGGGAGAAATCTTATTACTATCTTGTGACGTTTGTGTGCTAAATAGTTTTGAATCGATAAAGCTAACAGTCGCGCCAGGGTTATCTGCTAGTCTTATTTCATTATAAATTACTGTGCTTGTGTTATTTAATATACTTTCTGTAGCATATGCAGAAGTATATGAAGAGAAGCTAATGATTACTGCAAACAACAAAACTAAAATTCTTTTGGAAATACCTTTCATAAATAGCCTTCTTTCTTATTGCGATTTTGAATAAAGTATGTACCATCTGAGTATTATGTGTTAGTTGTAAAATATCACTTAATACCAAAATATCCTTAATATTTGCAAATATTATATTACCATTATATTGCAACTTCCACAAACTGTCAAACATATTTTTTCCTTTTTATTACTATTATTTTATATCAAGTAAAAGAATCTTTTTCTGAATTACTTTGAAATTATTTGCTATCTAGAGCATAATCCCTGACATTTGACTGTTTAATAGAATAAAATCTTTGTAAAGCGCAGAAATGCTGTATTTTTCTTTGTACTCCTTTAAGGAGACCTTTTTAACGATACGGCAGAATTCACTTGATGTTACGGTCTGCATGATTGCTCGCACTTCTCATTGAAGTTACTTTACCCACTCGCTTAGCATCCTGCATCACGGCAACGCACCGAGTTTGGCTACACGGCTCACTGGCAATTACCGTGACCGGACTTACACCAGCAAGTATGGTCCAGCTTCGCTGGATACACTAAAGTGGAAAAGTTCCCGTATTTCAAAGGAAATTCGGGAACTCCATAAAAGCTTATGTGATTTATTTCAAGCTTCCTTATTATTCAACGCCATAGCAATCGCACTCTTCCAGCCCCGGTGCCGTTCCTTCCGAAGCGCTTCCTCCATCTTAGGCGTGAATATAGCAGCCTTGCGATCTGCAAATAACTGCTGCTGATTATAAAAACCCACGGAAATTCCCGCCATGTAAGCTGCACCTATGGCTGAGAGCTCCTCCTCTTCAGGTACCCTGACCGGAATATTCAGGATATCGCTTTGAAACTGCATTAAGTAACTGTTTCTGGTGGGGCCGCCATCTCCGCGGAGTTCCATGATAGTAAGTCCGGCCTCTTCTGCCATGACATTTACAATATCTGCAATCTGGTGGCCGATTGAATCAAGTGCAGCCTTTACAAGCTCTGCCTTTCCCGTGGTTCTGGTCATACCGCACCAGACTGCGGTCGCATCGCTCTTCCAATAGGGTGCACCGAGCCCGGAAAAAGCAGGAACCAGAAAGGTTTTATCCGCCGGATTGGCAGCCTGTGCAAGTACCTGTGTCTCGGCAGCATCCCTGATAAGCCCCAGATCATCTTTCAGCCAGCTTATCACAGCCCCGGTATAATTAATGTTTCCCTCCAGGACATATTCTACCTTCCCCTTCCTTCCCCAGGCAAGCGAGGTTACTAAGCCTTTCTTACTGAAGGCAGGTTCTTCACCGATATTCATCATAACGGAAGAACCGGTTCCGTAGGTTGCTTTAACCATACCCCTTTCAAGACAATGCTGACCAAATAACGCACCATGGGAATCACCAATGACACTGTAGATTGGAACAGGCTGATCAAAATATCCTTCAAGATCTGTAGCACCGAAATAAGCATCGGAATCGCAGACTTCTGCAAGACATGCAGGAGAAATTCCGAATAAAGCGCATATCTCATCATCCCATTTCAGGCTTGCGATATTAAACAGCTGTGTTCTGGATGCATTGGAATAATCCGTTTTAAAGTTCTTTCCTCCTGTCAGCTTATATACCAGCCAGCTATCCATCGTTCCGCAGGCTAGTCTGCCGGTTTCTGACTTATCTTTTGCTCCCTCTACATTCTCAAGTATCCAGGCTATCTTTGCCGCGGTAAAATAAGGAGATAAATTCAGGCCGGTACGGCTCTGAATCATAGCGGCATGAGGTACAAGCCTCTTACAGATGGCTGCTCCTCTGGCACATTGCCAGACAATAGCGTTATATACCGGAAGTCCGCTGTCCCGGTCCCATACCACTGCCGTTTCTCTTTGATTGGTCAGACCTATCCCAATGATCCTGGACTTATTAATTGCAAGCTTCTCAATCAAAGCCTTCACAACAGCTACGGTATTATCATAAATCCGGACCGGATCATGTTCGACCCATCCCAGTTCATTAATCATCTGCTTATGTGTTATATCACTTCTTCCAATGATCCTTCCATGATCGTCAAAAAGCAGCGCCTTCGTTCCCTGGGTACTTTGATCAATCCCCAGAATATAGCTATCTGACATCCTTCACCAACTCCATTGCTGTTTTTATGATACCTTCGGTATTCAGTCCGTAATAATCAAAGACCTCCTGGGATTTGCCGGATACGGCAGGTGCATCCGGTAATGCAAGGTTTACCACCTTTCTGGGGCATTCGCCGGCAACAATCTGGCATACCATAGCTCCCAGTCCGCCCAGGCAGGAATGCTCCTCTACCGTAATAACAGCTTTTGCCCTGCCGGCTGCCTTTATCACAGACTCCTTATCTATGGGCTTCACACAGTACATATCAAGGACTGCGGCCTGAATTCCCTGTTCCCTGAGTTTCCTGGCTGCAAGCATTGCCGGCCTCACCATTTCGCCGCAAGCAATAATTGCAATATCTTCCCCTTCACTTAGTACGGTTGCCTTATTAAAGGCAAAGGGAACCTCACCTTCCGTATAAATATCCTCCACCGGATTACGTCCTACCCTCACATAAGCCGGTTTTTTATCCTCCAGTAAAGCTTCCAGCAGACATTTGGTCTGGTGCCGGTCACTGGGAAGATAAACCCGCATATTCGGTATGGAACCCATACTGGCGATATCCTGATTGGAATGATGGGTCATTCCCAGGGATCCATAGCTGATTCCGCCGCTGATTCCAATTAAGGTTACATTGGTATCGGAATAAGCAACATCAACCTTAGCCTGCTCCATGCTTCTCGTGGAAAGAAAGCAGGCCGGGGAAGCAGCAAAGACCTTCTTGCCTGTCTTCGCAAGTCCTGCGGCGATACTCACCAGATTCTGTTCTGCAATTCCGACCTCAATAAACTGCTCAGGATGTGCCTTGGCAAAATCCGTCAGAGATGCGGAGCCTCTGGAATCACTGCATAATACAATAATATCTTTATCCGTGCCGGCTTTTTCCACCAACACATTGCAGATTGCCTGACGATTTGGAATATTATTCATATACTTTAAGCCTCCTTTGCTCCAATTCCTCACAAGCCGCTTCATATTCCTGTTCTGTCGGTACTTTATGGTGCCATGCAGCATTATTCTCCATGAAGGAAACACCATATCCCTTTATCGTATCAGCAATAATCACTGTGGGTTTGTTTTTCATCGTCCTTGCTTCTTCAAAGGCCTGATTCAGGGAATGGATATCATTCCCCACCGCATGAGTCACATGCCAGCCAAAGCTTGCCCATCTGGAGTCCTGACTGTCCTGAGACATCACATCTTCCGTTCCTCCCGAGATCTGAAGCCGGTTGCGGTCAACCACGGCGCATAGATTATCCAGCCTGTAATGTCCTGCTGCCATGGCACCTTCCCAGACAGAGCCCTCGGCAAGCTCACCGTCACCCAGCACCGTATAAACCCGATTTTGCAGTCCTCTCTTTCTTACACCAAGAGCCATACCGACACAGACGGAAAGTCCATGTCCCAGAGAACCGGAATTCATTTCTATACCGTTGACTTTATTATTCGGGTGACCGATATATTTTGTGTTAAATCCGGAATATGCCAGCAAATCCTCCTTTGGAAAGAAGCCACGGTCAGCCAGTACCGCATATAGCGCTTCCACGGAATGCCCCTTACTGAGAATGAAATAATCACGCTCCGGGGTATCTGTCAATTCCGGAGCAACGTGCATCTGACAGTAGTAAAGCGCCACAAGGATATCCATTACTGAAAAGTCCCCGCCGATATGTCCGGTTTTTGCTCTGTATATTATGTCGAGCACATCTCTTCTAAGTTCAAAAGACTTTGCTTTTAAGTTAATCATACGCTTCCTCCCAACTCATTCCCCTCTGATATAAGCCTTAACCTCTTCCTCGACCGGATCATATAAATCCGGTTTTACTCCAATATATTTACAGGCTTCATACAGAACAGGTACAACATCCTTATGTATCCCTACACAATGATGAATATAAGGCCCACATACCAGTTTATCTTCTAATCGTTTCAGATTCGCTACCTTAACCCATACATAAGTTCCCTTCGTATAAGGTCCTTCGATCCCTTCAGCATTGCCAAGCAGCATGGAATATTCCCCATTATCTCCATCAAAACGGCAAAGGGTCATCCTGCCATGCTTAGCTTCAGCTTCCACAGCCCCCGGATGCTCGAAGGCCAGAGGATACCCGATGGTTGGCTTTTCCTTTGCCACGGAGATTGGCCACGGACCACAATGCTGCAAAAGCTCACCGTTTTCCTCATCCGGATGGCGAACCGTCCAGTCTGCAAAGAAGCTTCTGGTATCGTCAAGCGCTGCCGCTTCCACCAGCAAAGCGGTGATTGCCCCATGGATATCCGTCTCACATACTACCGGAATCCCTTCTTCATTTAATAAGGAATTTGCTGCACAGGGCATGATACCCAATTCACCCTGGAGTGCATTCCAGCATTGTATTGCTATGGCATTGCAGCCGTAGTGCTTCGCCAGATTCTTCATAGCCACCTTTAATGCCGCAACGGTTTCCAGTTCATTATCCTTAATCCTGATATTCATATGCTTTCTGCAATACTCAATCACAGAAAGAACTTCCTTTTGTTCTTCCTTTGCAAGCTTCACAGCCTCTGTGAGCTCCGGCATCGGGATGGGTGACAGCTGAATATTGAACCGTTCCAACAGCTCTCCTTCATTGCACATAGTTGACCAAAAATCAAAGGGTCTTGGAGCAATCTGAAGAATCCTTGTATTATGGAACGTTTTCACTACATTGCAGACAGCAAGAAAATCGAAGATACCTCTTCTAAATTCCTGATCCTCCAATCTGCAATTCGTCATATAGGAAAAAGGCACACCAAATCTCCTTAATACCTTACCTGTTGCAAACAAACCGCATTGACTGTCCCTTAATCGTATCCCATTCTCATCCGGGCGTTCATCCCTGGGTCCCCACAATAAGACCGGAACATTCAATTCCTTGGCAAGTCTTGCTACCACATACTCCGTACCAAAGTTACAATGGGGAACAAACAGGCCGCTAATCTTTTCCTTTCTAAATTTGTCGGCTACCCTTTCTCTGTCCTTATCATCATAAAGCAAGCCCTCTTTATTGATATCCGTGATATCCACAAAGTCAACTCCCAATTTTTTTAACATATCTCGTGTTAAATCAGCATACTTTATTGCATCCGGTGCGCTGAAAATACTTCTTCTGGTCGGAGCAAATCCGATTTTCACCTGTTTCATTCCTATACCTCCTGTTATATAAAAATTTTATATAAAATTTTATATATATTATTATAAACTTTTTATGTTACTTTTCAAGTCATTTTACTGTATTTATATAAATAATTTATATGAAATTTTATATGTGCGTTATTTTGCAGAAAGAAATAAAACTAGAGAAAGGACCGCATATCAGCACATTGATATCCGGTCCTTCCTCTAGTTTTTATATCATTATTTTAGAAGCTTTATAAATTGCCTGCAAGAGCTTTGACACTCTTTCTTTCGATAAATTCCGTACAAACCTGTATTTTTACGCGGATATCATCATTCCCTTTGATGATATCAATTATTTTTCTGACTGCAAGACGTCCCATTTCCTGCTTTGGAACACGCAGGCTGGTAAGCTGGGGAGAAGATATTTCACAAAAGGGCAGATCATCAAAGCCGATTACAGAGATATCCTCCGGTATACGGTATCCCTTCTCCTGCAAAGCCTTCATTGCACCTAATGCTATCATATCATTATCTGCAAAGAAAGCGGTGGGAAGCGTCGGTTCCTTCTCCAGATGTGCAAGCATATCGTGATAGGCTCCGTTCATAGTCGTATCAAGCTCATAGGTTAATTCCTCCTGATATTCAAGCCCATTCTCCTGCAGTGCGGACCGATAGCCTGATTGTCTCTGCCGAAAACCAAGAATTCGGAATTTACCCATCAAATAACCTATCCTCCTGTGCCCCTTTGCATAAAGATAATTAACTGCCATTCTGGCAGAGTCGGCATTGTTGATCATTACACCGCTAAAATCCATATCAAAGCTCCAGTAATCCAACAATAGTATAGGACACTGCGCTTTTTTGTAAGGACTAAGCTCCTCGGCCGATAACTCCGTACCCAGAAGGATAATTGCCGTACCTGGTTCATTAATTATTTGCCTGGCCTGCTCAGCATACTCCGGATGTCTGGCATCCAGATTTCCAATCGCCATCTCATATCCGGCTTCCCTGCATTCCTGTTCAATACCGCTGATCAGTAAGGTAAAGAACGGTGTATCATCAATGATTAATCCATTCTTTTTATAGATTACCAGCTTTATCTTGGAAATGGAACTGCTATCCAAGTAACCGATTTCCCTGGCAACCCGTAATATTTCATCCGAGGTTTTCTGGTTAACTCCCCTCTTTTTATTCAATGCATTGGAAACCGTAGCTGCAGAAAAGCCTGTGATTTCACAAATCTGTCTTATTCCAGCCTTCAATTACTCAACTCCCATTCCTTGATAATTTATTTTATATTATAAATTATTTATATAAATTATCAAGTAAATTATACGGTATAACCCCAATCCTGTATCCATACCATAATTCCTGCCGTCTTATGATATGGAATTGTTATATAAGAAATTGCTCCTTACGCCACTTCAAACTGACTGTTATACAACTCGGCATAAAAGCCGCCGACGGCAAGTAATTCCTTATGGTTCCCGCTTTCTATAATATCACCATCCTTCATTACCAGGATAAGGTCAGCATTTTTAATGGTAGATAAACGGTGTGCTATCACAAAAGAGGTTCTTCCAACGGTCAATTGATCCATAGCTGCCTGTACAATATGTTCCGTACGGGTATCCACCGCACTTGTCGCTTCATCCAGAATCAGCAGCGGAGCATCTTGGATCATTGCTCTTGCTATTGTAATCAGCTGCTTCTGTCCCTCAGATAAACTTGCCTTATCGTTCAATATGGTATCATATCCCTCCGGCAAGGTCTTAATAAAATGATGTAATCCCACAGATTTACAGGCTGCCTTCACTTCCTCATCAGTAACGCCTGGTTTACTGTAAATAATATTTTCCTTAATTGTTCCTTCAAATAGCCAGGTATCCTGCAGGACCATACTGAACTGTTCATGTACGTTTTCCCTCGGTACCTGATGAATCGGAATCCCATCGATGCTGATTTCCCCTCCATCTAAATCATAGAATCTCATGAGCAAATTTACTATCGTGCTTTTTCCTGCACCGGTAGGACCAACGATAGCTATCTTCTGCCCGGCTTTGATCTTTGCCCAGAAATTGCGAATTACCGGCTTCTCCGGTGAGTATCCGAATTTCACGTTTTTAAATTCGACCTCACCTTTCACTTGCTTGAGCTCCTTCCTCTTTCCGGTTTCATCTTCCAGTTCTTTTTCCTCTAAGAATTCAAATACACGTTCGCTGGCTGCAGCAGTTCTCTGCAGGTTATTCATAGACTGTGCAATTTGTGACAGGGGTTGGGTAAACAACCGTATGTACATCATGAATGCAACGATTACGCCAAAGGAAATGGCACCATTCATAGCAAGTGCCGCACCAACCACGCATACGGCAACATATCCGAAATTACCCACAAATCCCATGAGCGGCATCATCAATCCTGATAAAAATTGAGATTTCCATGCACTTTTATATAGGTTATTATTAATATTCTCAAATACATTCTTAGCTTCTTTACTTCCGTTATAGACCTTTACCACATTATGACCGGTATAAACTTCCTCAATATGACCGTTGATATTTCCCAACTCCGTTTGCTGTGCCATAAAGTATTTCTGTGACTTCATCATAATTACAGTCATTAATACAAATCCAATCAAACTGGCTCCAACCCCGATGAGTGCCAAAATCCAATTGTTGTTAAACATCATAAGAAGGGATCCCACAAACATGGTAACGGATGAAATTAAAGATCCTATACTCTGATTCAAGGTCTGGCCAATTGTATCGACATCATTGGTAACACGGCTAAGTACATCTCCATAGCTGGTGGAGTCAAAATATTTCAGTGGCAGCCGATTCACCTTTTGTGAAATATCTGTTCTCATTTTTTTAGAAATGATCTGCGTCACGGTAGCCATAAGAATACTTTGAAGAAAATTTAATAAAAATGAAGCCGCATAGAAGCAGATCAATAGCCATGCTATATCCGCAACTTCATCCATATCGATGCTGCCAACTGCCGGAACACCATTTACCAGTGCCGGAAGACCCTTCATCACCTCGTTCGTCAATTCCTTAAGTTTGTCGGGCCCTATGATTTGAAAAACAGTTCCTGCTGCCGCCGCAATCAACGCAATTATGACAGGCACAAAATAGCTTCCGCAATATCCAAATAGCTTAACCATAGTTGCTTTGAAGTTCTTCGGTTTTTCTGCCATGCCGCCCATTGGTCCTTTTCCCATAGGGCCTTTTGCTGAATTGTGCTTTACGTTAGGTTCACTCATGATATCAGTTCCTCCTCACTTAATTGTGACATGGCTATTTCCCGGTAAACCTCACAGGTATTCAACAACTCCTTATGCCCGCCCTTTCCGACCATTCTTCCTTCTTCTAAAACAATGATCTGATCCGCATCCATTACCGTACCAATGCGCTGGGCAACAATCAGGCTGGTCACTCCTGCAGTTTCTTTTTTGAGGACTGAACGAAGAATTCGATCTGTCTTATAATCCAGTGCGGAGAAGCTATCGTCAAAGATATAAATTTCAGGCTTATGACAAACTGCGCGTGCAATGGCAAGACGCTGTTTTTGACCTCCTGAAACATTAGCACCGCCTTGTGCAATATCAGCATCATATTGTCCATCCATTTTTTCCACAAATTCAGTTCCCTGTGCAATTCTAACAGCTGTTTTAATATCCCTGCTATCCGGTTCTGCATTCCCGTTATCTCCATAGCCGACATTACTGCTCACAGTTCCCCGGAACATAACCGCCTTTTGAGGAACATATCCGATTTTATTATGTAATGCTTCTTGTGCATAGTCCTTCACATTAATGCCGTCTATGAGGATAGAACCTTCGGTGGTATCATAAAATCTTGGGACCAAATTAATCAGAGTACTCTTTCCGCTGCCGGTAGAACCAATGAAAGCAACAGTTTCCCCTTCCTTCGCTGTAAAATTAATATTCTGAAGTACATAATCGGAGGCACCCGGATATTTAAAGCTGACTTGCTGAAATTGTATTTCTCCTTTCTTCCCGTCCATCCCATCGGTTTTATGACCATCCTCAATCGTAGGTTCCGTTCCCAATATTTCATTGATACGTTTCGCAGAAACCGAAGCCCTTGGCAGTATAAAAAAAATCACTACAAGCATCATGAATGACATTATGACCTGAACCGAATAGGAGGAGAATACAACCATATCAGAAAATAAAGAAAGGCGCTTTATTGCTTCTGCTCCGTTAATCAGATATGCACCAATCCAATAGATTGCCAGGGACATTCCGCTCATGATTGCCGACATCATAGGCATCATAACCGCCATACCACGATTTGTGTATAAATGGGTTGCGGTCAGTTCCTCATTCGCAGCTTCAAATTTCTCTTCCTGATACCTTTCTGCGTTATATGCACGGACAACACGCAATCCGGTAAGATTTTCCCTTGTTACACGGTTCAGATTATCTGTCAAGGGCTGCATCTTTTTGAATTTTGGTATAACCATGACCATAATCAAAGTAATCATCGTCATTAGAATAACGACCGCAGCTCCCGTTGCAATCGACCACTCGAGGCCTTTGCCTGTAATTTTCCTCATAGCCCACACTGCCATAATCGGTGCCTTAATCATCATTTGAAGTCCTAAGGTAATCAGCATCTGTACCTGTGTGACATCATTTGTAGAGCGGGTTATCAAGCTTGCGGTAGAAAACCGGTTAATTTCTTCCATGGAAAAGGTAGCAACCTTATGAAACAACAAACTGCGCAATCTCTGCGAAAATGATGCCGCAATTCTTGCTGCAAAGAAACCGACAATCACTGCCGATAGGAGACTGCCCAAAGCACATAAAAGCATTTTCCCTCCGGCCAGCCAGATATCTGATATTTTACTTTCAGGGGTTTGGGTTAATGCTGTAATCCCAGACATATAATCCGGCAGCTTTAAGTCCAGCCAGACCTGAGCGACAATGAATATCAAACTGACCATTGCCTGCAGCCATTCTGCCGCTTTCAAATATTTAAAAATCTTAATCATGCACTATATCCTCCTTTTAACTAACATCATTATTATTTAATGCTGTTAACTAATAATCCAACTGTATGCAGTCACGGTTATGTGGCTGCAGGTTATGAGAAATCCTCCGAACTTGTCTGCAATCCATTTCATAATACGGATATATTCCTTTGCATCCTCCTCTCCAGGGCAACGGACTATATTTGTCGTATCACGTCATATAAATCAACATGCTCATAGACATTTGCTATGAGCATGTTGATTTTGGGACTACTCAAATTCTGAGGCGCTTTATATGAGTAGGGGAACACTTTGAAGCAGTTTATGAAATCATAAACGAGAATAGTCCCCTAGACAGTGAATTTATGAATCGCTTCTATCAGCTCATCCGCATTATCATTCAGAGATACGGCAGATTGATTCAACGTCTCTACTGATCTAAGCTGTTCTTGCGAGGTTTGATTTACCGTATTGGAGGAAGCAGCTATCTCCTCTAAAACTGCAGATATATTCTCTATCGCTCCAAGCGTTCTTTTTCTGGCGTCTTCTATATTACTAACATTTTCAGTAATATTTGATAAGCGCAGCATAAGTTTTTCAACATTCTCGTTTATATTCTGATAAGAATCTGTTGTATTCTTCACAGCCTCCTCTTGTGCCTGCAGTACTTCACCGGAGGCCTGGGCTGTTCTTAATACACTACCAATTCCCTCTTGAATACTGTTAATAATTTTCTTAATCTCATCAGCAGATTGCTTTGACTGTTCTGCCAAGCTCCTGATTTCACTTGCTACAACAGCAAACCCTCTTCCGGCATCTCCGGCTCTGGCTGCTTCAATCGATGCATTCAGTGATAGCAGATTCGTACTGCCTGCTATCTCACTGATTACATTGGATATATTATTTATTGACACAGATTTTTCCACCAGTTTCTGTATTTCGTTAATAATATTAGTCGTAATTTGAATTGTGGATTTTGTCTGTGTGTTTAGGTCATAGGTACAATCGGTACCCTGATGAATGCTTATCTTGGTGTTATCCGCAAGCTGACTTATTTCTTTGGTATCATCACTAACGACTATGATTTTATTCGATAGATTATCCATATATTGAAGGCATTCTTCCGCATCTTTCGCCTGCTGCATGATACCTTGTTCAATTTCCTGGATAGAGGAGGTTATATCTTTTGAAGATTTTAAAAACTCCGTTGATGTTTCCGATACATTCACAGAGGATTCCTTCAATTCAATACTTGACAAATTCGCCTTTTGTATCAATTGCTTCATATTAACAAAGGTATGCTGAATCTCATTGATTAATAAACGGAACTCATCCTTCCGCTTCGATTGAAATTCCACAGTTAAATCACCTTTGGCAGCATCCTTTAATTTCAGTATAATACCTTTAATCGTCTTATCAATGCCATTTGATATCGTAAAGCCTATAGAAATAGCTATAAAACAGGAGGCGATTGCTATAATGACTGTAACCAGTTTAATATTATCTGCCTGTTTCGTAATAATCTCCTTAGGCATGAGCGCACAAAACATTGCACCGGATTTACCTACCTTAGAATATAGGAATAGGAACTCAGTGTTTTTATAATTTACATATTCAGAACCATTATCTTTATCAGATACCAGCGCTTGTTTGTAAAAATCCTTATCAAAGAAAATCGTGTCATTATATTCCTCTGCGGTGATTTCCTTTCCGTCTTCCGTTACCATTCCAAGAAAACCTGATTCTTCAAATTGTAAATCTTTTAGAATATCTTTTACAGTTTTTGCACTGACATCAATTATAACAAAGCCGTTTGCTGTTTGCATACCTTTCAATAACCGTAAGGAATAATCAGAATTTTTCGTTCCTAAAATTTCATCTATCTGATTGTTCTGTCCGCTCCATATCGTACCTGCTTTATTATCGGCTATCGATTGAGCAGGATCACTTTCAAGCAATTCAGTATAAAGATCCTTTGTTGAATTGTTAATCGTTGTTATCGATCCTGCTTTGTCTGATATCATATAAATATTTTGAATAAAAGAATCAGTCGCTTTTTTTGCATTAACGGTATCTTTTATAGTCGTCATAGCACTGTTTTTTTCTATTACATCATCTTTGTACCAGTCGGAAAAATAGGAATTGATTGTCTTATCCACCGTATATTGTATTGCTGTATCCTCGATAGAATCTATACCGAACTGAAGGTATTTTCCGGTCATGCTCAATGTCTGAAGAGATGATTCCTGATAATTATTCCGGATACCCGTTGATGCTACTATAAATGAGACACTACCTAATATAATGATAAATGCCAGCGGAATAGTAAATGATGTAATCAATTTAAAACGAAGTGATGATGTTCCTTTAATTAATGGAATATGGCTTATAAAATTTATCTTTCTTTTGGCTTCCTCATTTTTAACTCCATTTTTATTCAGAAATCTCATGTTCTTTCTCAAATTTCTTTCCTCCCATCTTGTATCCGTGCCTTAATTTATCATCTTTCGTGGCATATAAAAGCATTTCTCCTGATCTTATTAATTATTAATAACTGTTTACTTCATAGGGTAAAGTAATTGATTTATCTGTGTCACTTATCGGCTGTTAGGCCATATTATGTACCTTTATCGTCTGCCCCTCTGTAATCCCCGCTTCGTTAAAAGCATCTACCCTCACATAATATTGCTCTCCCTTTACCAGAGCTCCAATCGATTTCTCAAGTCCAAAAACCATATAACTGTGATATAGCTTATCCGGAGCATGTCCCCATAAAATGTTGTACCCAACGGCTCCCGTATCCTCAATCGTCACTTTCATATCAATATCGCTTACCTGCGTTACATGAAATACCGGTTTACCGGGTTTCCTGCCCTGTCCGATACCAAACACACGAAGTCCCGAAATACAGGGGTTTTGATGATAGGGGACTTCTATAATAGTCAGCTTCAGGAAACGAAGCTTTACTCCTTCTTCCTTTACGATTAAATCATGAGGCAGCTCCGTATGTGCCTGGGATTTATCTTCCAGTATAAAATATTCCTTCCCATCAGGAGAACCTTCCAGTATCCAACGGGTAGCCTGATCGGCTTCCTCAATATAGCGCGCCTGAGTTGTTCCTCTGATTTTGCCCGGCACCGGAATCTCTATCTTATCATCCGCAAAATTGACCTGGATCGCATGGACATCATATGTCCCTTCCAAATCCATTAAAAGCCACTGACCCGGTTGATCGGTTGCTGCCCTCCACCAGGTTTGGATATTTTCATCCGCTGCATTTTCAGGCCCTTTTCCTTCCTCATAAGAAGAAGCCGTTACCTTCTTCCCGCAGCTTAACAGATACCACTCCGGCTCCTTCCAGGGATCCATCCATGCCTGTTCCACGCCCAAAGGCCAATCCCCGTATCTTTGATTGCAAAAAAGCTCGCCATCCCTGTCAAAACCGGCAGGCCAGATACCAACACGACGCTCAAACTGATGATTCTTACTGATACGCATCGTCGCCGCATGCCACAAATTATCATGGCAATCCTTCATGGTAGAACCATGTCCGGCTCCCGGCAGAAAGCCGCCCGGCTTATAAGAATAGGGATTATTCCTCGCCAGAATATAGGGTCCCAACGGATGATCAGAGAGATAGACACCATCTGAATATCCGTTATACTGCGTTCCGGAGCATGCATACTGCAGATAATACCTTCCCTGGTATTTATCCATCCACGCTCCTTCAATATAAGGCCGGTTGCTCATCATTCCTTTCACAAGCGGACGATACTCTACCGGCAGCTGCTCCTCCTTCATCCCCTGTGCTTTTAAGTATTCCTGATATTTAATTTCTACCAGCTCTTCAGATAACGGTGGAAGCGAATGATCCTCTCCAACCCGTTCATAGCCCTTAGCAAGCGCGTCTCCAAAGATCAATTCCTTTTTTTCACCCACAGGCTTTAAGGTATCCGGGTCCAGTTCAACGCCCCAGAGCGGTGTTGTATTGGCACAGCCCCAATAAAAGTACACTTTTCCATCTTCGTCCTGAAACAGATGGGGATCCCAGAAATCAAAGGTTCCCGGAATTTCCTCATAAGGCCCGTTTACGATATCCTTTGTACGGTAGTAATTACAGATTTCTCCCTTTTTTGAAGCGCTGAAATAAACGTATTCCCCCATAACTCTTACATCAGGAGCATAATCATAGAGCGGCAGGTTATCAGGAAGCCTGTGGCTTTCCCAATTTACCAGATCCGCTGAGCTCCACACGCTTAACGTCATGGAAGCAAAGATATAATACTTTCCCTGAAAAAATATCATGGATGGATCTGCTGCTTCCCTGGCAACCTGGATTTCACCCATTTGCATTCTTTGATTGAATTGATACCGGTAATCTATGTTTACCGGATTACAAAAATATTTCATATCTGTTTCCTCCTCTCCCTCTGTTAAAAATGGACCAATTTATTCTTATATCTGGGTAGCAATCACTGCTATCCCCTCTTTTCCCGGAAGCTCTATTCTTGTTTTTCCTTTTGCTCTTGCAAGTACAGTTACACGGGTCATTTCCCAAATATCGATTACTTCTATTGAATATTCTGCACCATTTTCCGGCAGCTCGATATCAATGAAGCAGCGACATGTTCGCCCTAAATACGTTATTATGTATTTGTCCTTGTGTCTTCCCGAGTAGGATATCATTCCGTGCCTTAAATCATTAAACGCGACAGGATCAAGACTTAAAATAGCTTTTGCAAATGGGTTATTCTGTGCTGCCTCAAGCTTTGACTCTGCATCCGTATCATTAGGATTTATATCAAATCTGCCTTGGTCCGTCTGTATTGCCCCATCCAATCCGTACATGATATCCTTCAAAAAAGCAATACGTTTTACACTCTGTCCGTGTAATTCCCCGCCCTTCGCCCACCAAAGGACCTCATCTTCCCTATGAAAAGTTTCTCCGTGCGTGCAGTAGCCACCAAGTATCATAACCGACCAAAATCTGTGAACCATCTCAAAAGCTGATATATTCCCCCAGGAGGGTTCGATATCTCCCTCATATCTGCACTCATCAATCATGACAGGCTTTTTATATTGATCTCTGAATATTTTAGTATTTTGAAAACTGTTTGTCTGAATGGAACAGTGGGTAATCCATGGTTTGGATGCATCATATACTCTAAGCCAGTTATGTACTGATATCAAATGGTGATACTTATCTTCACTGCTTATAAATTTACCAAAAGCCTCCCAGTCTTCTTCATTCTTGTTGAATACCATATCATATTCATTGGCCAGGCTCCACCAGATGTTCCTGAAAGCTGATAATCTTCTTATACAGTAATCAAGGTATGTCAGATTATCTTCCCTGCTTAACTCGGAGAAACCCCACCTGTCATATGGGTGGAATAAAATCAAATCAGCCTCAATACCCAAGACCATAAGCGCTTTCAGCTGCTTCTCCAAGTGTTTCCAAAATTCAAAGTTTGGTTTATGAACATCCCATTTTCCTTCTGAACTTCTTTCAAAAGGAAATAGCTCCGGTTCGTTATTGTTATACATCATACTCTTCGGAAATACACACATGCGAACCTTATTAAAAGGGCTTTTTGACAGTGTATCAATTGTCGTTTCAATAAGCTGCTTGGTCTGATGAATCCATGCATATAATGTGGTTCCTATCGGTATATATTTTGAACCGTCGGCATATTGAAAATTCAGACCGTCGAGAATAACAGGTCCGTGATTGTTCCCTGTTTCACTAACACACTCAAAAGATCCGGCTTCCCCTATTTGCTCAGAAGCTTTTAAACTTAATTCATACTGCCATATACCTATTTCCTCAGGCATAAAGCGCACAATGTATTCACCATCTCCGTTATAAAATCCTTTGACCTGAAGCTTTTTATTATCTTTACTAAATGTCGCAGTAAAATCCGTCTTGACACATGAAGCATCAGGTTTTGGTCCATTCATTCTTTTCTCAAAAACATCAAACCGGCTTATCTTTTTCATATACTATACTCCTCCTTTATTACATAAATATAACCCTTCTTACCTTCTTTCTCCCACATCCCGTAATCTTCTGATATCTATGGTACCCACCGTATATTTTATCACTGTATACATTATGGAAACTATGCCAAATTGAAGATATTTATCGGTCATACTCAATGTCTGCAGCATTGCTTCTTAAATTATTCCGTATACCAACTGATGCTGCAATAAAGGAAACGGCAACCAATATAATTATTAATATCGTGGACCTATTCTTTACTGTGCCACTTTCTTAATCTATTACGGCATCGGAATTTACTTCCGGCTTTTTAATCTGCTGCAGCGCATCATTCAACGCCTTTACCTGTTCGGCCTTTATCGTGTCACTCATATGTTTCAGCGTGCTTTCCAGTGTCGTTTTCATCATCATCTTTTTCAGATTGGGATTGTCTTTCACACTTTCCGCAACATCACCGCGGCTGGCAGTATTTTTCGACATCAGCTGTCCCAGGAGGATAGCTGTCTGCGGATGTCCTTCCAGCTCACCCAGCGTATCTTTGATAGAATAATAACCTGGTTTAAAATCATCTTTATCAAACCAGTTAGTGATATCGCCGCCTTTGGAAAATTTATAATCCATATTCGGCTGCAGGACCTTTCGAATCTGAAGTGTACTGGAATATTCCCCTGCTTTTGCCTGTATAACATGCTCGCCTGTGATAGGAATCCGGAATTTAAACACACATTTCCCCTGCTGCTCAGCAAACAGCTTATCATCCACATATAAAGCGATCGTACCTTGGTTGGAATATATCGTGATCTCCGTGATATCTTCCGTTCTGTCCACATAACGGCTTCCGCACAGATGTACAAACGCTTCTTTACTCCAGTATGCCTTGTAGAGATAAAAAGCATCTTTTTTGAGCTTGCGGTCCATGGTAACAAGCCCCTTCTGGTTCAAACCGTGCTCACCGCCCTCATCGCGCCCATCCGCTGCAAAATCAAACATATTCCACACGTGTGTCGCCCAAAGATAAGGCCGCTCATTGATCATGTTAATCATATGCTCATGATACACGGCCTGATATGTCTCAGTATAGTCTCCCCTCTCCGGCGCCGCTGTCTGAAAGCGGGGATTTGCATCTGCACCGTACTCAGAGAAGCCGATGCAGCGGTTTGGATATTGGGAATGGTATTTGTCAAAAAAGGAGTCGTTTTCCTCAAGTTCCCCCAAATACCAGCCGAAATAAAGGTTATAGCTGTTGATATCGGGGATTTCCAGGATAGGGTTTTCTATCTCCAGCATGAACACATCGGCCATGGTAGTCGGACGCGTTTTATCAAGAGAGTGGCACAGCTCATTCAGCAATCGATGATTTTCCAATAAATCTTCCGTTACAGCATTCGCTGCAGTTATTTCGTTTGAGAGCCCCCAGCAAACGATGGAAGGGTGGTTATAGCACTGAATAATAAGTTCTCTCATCTGACTCAGCGTATTTTCCCGTCCATTCGGCATATGCTTTGTTATGTATGGAATTTCCGCCCATACGATCATACCGGCCTCATCACACAGGTCATAGAAGAACTGGTCGTGCTGATAATGCGCAAGACGAATTGTGTTCGCTCCGATTTCCTTTATGATAGCCATATCCTCCCGGTGCATCTCCTGTGTAAGTGCATTGCCTGCGCCAGCCCGGTCCTGATGTCTTGATACACCCCGCAGCGGATAGCTGCGGCCGTTGAGTAAAAATCCTTTTTCTGCATCAATAGCAAAGCTGCGGCAGCCAAAGCGCGCACTGACTGTATCCTCAGGAAGCTCGGCAACTGCAGTATACAAATAAGGGTCATTTACACCATCCCACAGATGGACATGATTAATCGTAAAAATAACCTGCGCCCGTCCGTCCTGCACGGATGCTCTTTGCCTTATTCCGTCCAGAGTGATAACTACAGACTCAGGATTTCCTTTTACCCATACATCTACCGTAACCTGAGCATTCTCACCGTTTACAGCAGGTGTAATGCGAATACCGTTGCTGCCATAGTGGTCAAGCGTAAAATGGCGTTCCGGCACAATGATAAGCTTCACCTCACGGTACAATCCGCCGTAGAATGTAAAATCTGCCTTTTGGGGATATACACGGTCATTGTCCGAATTATCCACAGACACCGCCAGTGTATTCTCATCCTGCAAATATTCTGTTATATCAACGCGGAAAGCGGAATATCCTCCCTCATGTCCGGCAAGCCTTATACCATTGAAGTAAACCTCCGCCGTCATGGCAGCACCGTTAAACTCAAGATATGCTCTGCCGCCTGCAGGTATATCAGGACATTCCAAGTTTCTTACATACCAGCAGGTACCACGGTAATAGTCATTACCGCCATCCTGCCCGTCGATGGCATTCCAGGTATGCGGCAAGGTGACAGGAATACCTTTTTCTGTTACAGCCTGTTCCGCATTTTCAGCATTCTTCACAAAATTCCATTGGTCAAGAATTATATTCTGTCGCATGATATTATCTCCTTAAAATCCTCTGTTTTTCCGCAAGTGACCCTAATACTTTAAGACTTTCCTTGGGATAACGTGTCTGAGTTGCCCTGTTCACAGCAATCAGACCAAAGGTCATGGAAAATCCTTTTTGCCACTCAAAGTTATCCAGAAGTGACCAGTACATATATCCCTTTACAGGAATTCCGTCATTGATGCATTCCCGGATTCCTTCTGCCGCTTCTTTAATAAACTCACAGCGTCTGCTGTCGTCGTCCGTTGCAATTCCATTTTCCGTTACAATCAAATCCCCTTTAAATTCCTTTGCCACAGCCCGGATTACATTAGCAATTCCCAGGGGATAATCTTCATACCCCATTTGTGTCTGTCTTGCCCCTTCGGATGGACGTGCCACCCCATTTTCATTAAACCTCTTTCTTGAATAGCACTGTACCCCAAGAAAATCATCCTTTCTGATATAGGGCAGATAATGCAGGAACTCTTCGTCCCATTCTTTTTCTGCAAATTCCTCTCCACCCGGATACGGCTGCATATCATGCAGGGATAAGGTCAATCCTACCTTCAAATGCGGACATATTTCTTTCAATGCAGCTCTTGCCGCCTCATGGGCACGCATCACCAAAAGGTCACCTTCCTGAGTGCACATGGAAACAAAGGTATGCAGCTTTGCCGGATCCTTAAGCCCAAAGGCCTGCGCAGTCTCCAGCATGCCCAGCATCATGTTCTCCTTATTTAGATTGATGCCAACCTGGACATCACTTTCTGAAGCTGATCCTTCCGGCTTCTGTTCCTGTATACGGTTCTTCATATCTTTCATTAATGCTGTAAGCTGAAGCCGCATATTTGCTTCATTGATGGTGCAGACATATTCCATCTGGTCCCCCAGTTCTCCGGCCAGACGCTTACAATATGCCGCAAACTTGCCCACAACCTCCGGGTTTTCCCATCCTCCTTGCGTAATCAGCCATTTCGGAGAGGAAAAATGATGCATTGTGACAATCGGTATCACGCCATTGGTATGGCAGTATTTCAGAACATTGCGGTAATGCTCGACTTCCTTGTTATCCCACGCCTCCGGTTCCGGCTGAATTCTTGCCCACTCAGCAGAAAAACGGTAAGTATTCAATCCGGCTTCAGCCAGAAGTCTGATGTCTTCCTCGTAACGGTTATAATGGTCAACAGCATCCAGAGACGGTTCGTTAAACATGGAATGAGGAACCTGTTCCTGTGCCCAGTAATCACTATATATATTATTTCCTTCTACTTGATGCGCTGCTGTTGCAGCACCTAACATAAAGCTTTTAGCAAATTTTTTCACTTTATTCCTTCCTTTCTTATTTCTTACCTGATTACAGGTTCAATGATCCGCAGACCATGATTTTATATCCGATATTGAATCAATTATTAGATAACCTGACATCTTTCCGTCGGAGGCATATTCATATCCCCTATAAATGATAGGTGCCTGCAGACAATGACTCATGTCTGCCATCCATCAAAATCACCTCCGCCGTCACGTTGGCAGGGATTGTAATCTCGTAACTAAATCTACCGGCTTCATAGTTCCATCCGCTTACAATCTCACCTACCGGAGACCGATAAGCCGCCTTTGCGTGGTTCAGCAGCTTGTGCGGATGCGGAGCAATGCTTACTTTACCGTTTTCCAGTTTAATTCCACATACACAGTCGAATAGCCAACCGCAAACCGCTCCATAAGAATAGTGATTCAGGGATGCTTTTACTTCACCCTTTTCATTGATTCCATCCCAGGTTTCCCAAATCGTTGTAGCGCCTTTCTTCACCTCATATAACCAGCTTGGCATAGTATCCTGCAATAATAACTTATAGGCTGTTTCCAGATAACCATATTGCACCAACACACCACACAAGGATGGAGTAGACAGGAAACCGGTATTTAGGTGATAACCGCTATCTACAACCAATTGATTCAAATCTGCAGCTGCAATCTTTGACTCTTCCTCACTTAACAGCCCAAAGGAAATGGCACGCACATATTCTGCCTGACGATCCGATTGGATTTTACCATCTTCTGTTGCGACCAAATGAAATGCTCTGGCAGCATTTCCGGCCGTTTCCCTATAGTGAGCGGCATCTTCACTCTTTCCAAGAAGCTCTGCGATTTCTGCAAGTATTCTGCCGGAATAGGCATAATATGCTGTTGACACCTTGTATTGAGGCTTGGCCATAGCTGCCGGTCCTTCCATGTCGGGTTCACACCATTCTCCATAGTCAACACCTGTCTCAATGGTATACCCGGCATATGGGTTTTCCTTTTCGATCATACTTATTTCACTCTTTTGCTTTGCACGCCTCTCTAAAAACCGATACCAACCCTGCATCATCTCATAATTCTCTTCCAGGATACTGATGTCATCATATCTCTTATACAATGCATACGGTACTATAATACTGGCATCACCCCAACCGACAGAGCCTGCTAACATCTCCGAAAAATAAGAGCGCACATTATTCCTTGGAGCAATATTGGCAATCTTGCCATCCTCATATTGGTTCAAGCGGCACTCACCCAGCCATTTACGGATAACCGGATAACAATCCTCCAAGAATATTCCGGTTTCCACATAGACACCCATATCTCCTGTCCATGCAGCCCGTTCTCTGGTCGGACAATCTGTCGGTACATCGCAGAAATTGGATTTCTGGCTCCAGATACTGTTTTGTACCAACTGGTTCACGTTTTCATCCGAGCACTCAAACCAACCGGTCTGTTCCATTTTGGAATACACTGCAATAGAAGTAAAAGCCGCTTCGGACAGATCAATACCGGTCTCCGCCTTGGCATAACGGAACCCCCATATGGTAAATTTGGACTTATAATGATTCAGTCCTTCTTTACAGGTAAATACTACTCTTTGCTCTGTCCCGCCTTCTTTGTGCCGCTTACGGTCCTGAAAGTTCTCTGCCGTAAAGTTCCCGTTTTCATCCAGAGACTCCCCATGGGTCATAGCAATGGTGTCCCCCGCATGAGCGTTTACGGTAAACTCAATATAACCGGCTAAGTTCTGACCGTAATCTATAACGGTCTCTCCATTTGGCGTGGTAATTATTCTGCCGTCAAAGCGTTCACACTCTGCGATCGGCAGTGAATTAGAACATGCAAGGTTCGCGGTTTTAAACGCTTCAACTTTCACCCCATGCCAACCCGTTAATTCCTCCATTCCGGCATCATATACTTCACCCTGCTGCATATCATTCTCCCGGATTGGTCCTTCCTGTGTAGCCTGCCAGCTCTCGTCCGAGATACATACCGGTATGCCATCTACTTCCAGCTGAAAGAAAAGAGCAATGTCTTCTCCATACAGATTGCGATCTCCGTCCACACCCGAGCAGCTGCGGTACCATCCATCACCCAGGATGACCTGAACCTCATTGGCTCCTTCTTTCACCAATCCGGTAACATCATAGGTCTGATATGCTAATTTCTTGTCGTAGGAATAAGTCCCCGGCGCCAGCACAAAATCTCCTGCACGCCGGCCATTGATGTATGCTTCATACAATCCATGACAGGTAATATACAATCTTGCCTGCTCTCCTGTCGGTGCTTTAAAGGAAGTCCTCAAATAACTTGCCGGCTTATGTACTTCAGGATCGCAGGTCAATTCCGGATTAATCCATTTGGCAATAAACTGCGCCGTATCTAAAATTCCCATCTCAAAGGCGGCTTCTTCACTCCAATCGCCAGCCTCGCTATTCTCATTCCAGAGACGCACCCGCCATGATACGCGCTGTTTACTTTCTACATCCACGCCAAAGACTGCATTCATCCTGTTTGCAGCGACCTTGCCGCTATTCCAGATAACAGCCTCATTTGACAAAGCGTCAATTTCATAAGCGGTCTGGATAATATCTTCCTTGCAAACCCACGACAAATGTGGTTTTATAATATCAATGCCTATGGGATTTACCAATTGTTCCGTTCTAAGATTAATTGCTTTCATCCATCATTCTCCTAATCTATCCAAGCTGCGGAATTTAATTCCGATTTTACCTTCTGTTACAGCGCGTTGTTTAGCGCAAATTCATATTCTCCTCTTACAATATCCTTATCCTGATCAGCAGTCATTTTTTATAGCTTCTGTTTCATAGATATCAAAAAACCTCCGAAGAAGATAGGAAGAAACATAAGATAAAAGCGATCCGCCAATTAATATAATAATTATCATCAAAGGAACCGATGCATAAAACCCGTAAGCCATGCAGCAAAACAAAATCAGAAGAGCGCTGCTTGATGACAAATGGCGAAATGCCATTCGAATCGCATTGGTAATGGTACCTTTCCCGTTATTTTGAAATCGGGCCTGTAAATGGAAGACAATCATACAGGTCAGTCCCAATACGATCAAGCAAATACAGAACGAACCGGCAAACAGGATTCCCATCCAATTAGCCCATCTTGAGAAGTAGTAGATGTCGCCTGCCAGAACAATTCCAAGCAATAGGATTACCATCCAAATGCCGGTGGCTTGGCGGAAATTCACGCGAAAGGCTTTCCAAAAGCTTCGTAAAATATATCCTTCCTCATTCCTTACCATTTTTAAAGTTACCGCATGAAGAGCCGTTGTTGCAGCTCCCACAGTCACTACAGGCAGGCAAAACAGAAGCCACAACAGATTTAGACAGAATAATTGTAACACCTTAGTCATCAGACGAAAGAATGCATTATCATATTTGAAAAAATCCGTCATACTAATCTTCCTTTCATAAACCGACTATTCTTTTACTGCTCCAACCATCATTCCTTTCACGAACCACTTCTGGAAAACGGGGTACAAGCAGAGGATCGGCACTGTACCAACCAGCGCTATTGCCATACGAACGGTTTTCGATGGTAAATCAGATTCAGATGCTATGACATTTAGATTATTTTGCTGCAAAAACTTAATGTTTTCATTCACTCTGTTCAAAATAGTCTGTATACTCTGCAGCTTACTATTGGAAGAAAGGTAGTACATACCGTTCATCCAGTCGTTCCAGTACATTAGCGCTACCATCAGGCCAACGGTTGCTACCATAGGCAGGGATAACGGTACAATGACCTTAAAAAAGATTTTCATTTCCGAAGCACCATCAATCTTCGCCGCTTCTTGAAGTGCTCCCGGAATCGACATTTCAAAATAATTGCGGAACATCATAACATTGTAGGCATTCATCAAAAGTCCGGGAACAATTAACCCAAAGATTGTGTTCTTAATGTGAAATACCTGAGTATACACAATATATGACGCGGTAAGTCCTCCGTTAAACAACATGGTAAAGGTCAATAAAAACAGAATAATACTGCGAAAAGGTAAACTCTTCTGGCTAAGAACGTATCCAAACATTGCCGAAATTGTGACACCCACGGCAGTACCGATAATGGTGACAGTAAAGGAAACCAGATAGCCCTTACCTATCATCTCCCACTGAGTTGCTATATACCGGTAAGCTTCCAGTGACCAGGCCTCCGGCATGTAGCTGTATCCGTTACGAAGCGCAGCCCCTTCGTCGGTAAATGACGATATGATCAGCAGAATAAAGGGCGCGATTGCCAAAACAGATAAAACAATCATTAAAATATGTCCGGCACAGGACCAGCGTTTATTGCTTTTACTATTCATATATTTTTCTCCTCACTTAGAACAATGCATCATCTTTGCTGATTTTCCTGATCAGCAGGTTTGAAGCAAGTATTAAGATAAAACCTACAAAGGACTGGAACACACCGGTTGCAGTAGACATTGTGATGTCTCCTAAGTTCATCAATGCCCTGTAAGAATAAGTATCAATTGTGGTTGTCACACTGTATAAAGCACCGGCGTTCATTGGAACTTGATAGAACAATCCAAAATCGGAGTAGAACATACGGCCCAGTGACAAAATTATCATCATGATAATGGCAGGCTTCAGCAATGGTAATGTAATACGGAATATTTGCTGTATTTTGGTCGCACCGTCAATTCTTGCAGCCTCATAATATTCATCACTGATGGTCAAAAGACGAGCGGTATACATAAGCAAGCTATACCCCATTCCTTTCCAGATATTAATAAACAGCAGGATAAAAGGCCAATATTTTGGTTCTGAATACCACGAAACGGGCTCGGCTCCAAATAACTTAAGAATTGTGTTATTAATAAAACCTGTTTCGCTGCTCAGATATGCAAACGCTAAATAACTTACGATTACCATAGATATGAAATGCGGAATTAGCATTGCAGACTGATACACCTTAGCCGCTACCTTATTTTTGATTTCAGCGAACAGGATTGCCACCGTCAATGAAAATACCGTACCGAATACGATGAACAGCAGATTATACAGCACTGTATTACGTACCATAATAAATGCCTCATTCGTAGAAAATAAAAATGAAAAATTTCTCAGTCCGACAAAATCTCCATTAAACACTCCCTTTGAATAATCCAATTCACGAAAAGCGATTTGCATACCATACAACGGCATATAATTATTGATGAATAAATATACTATTGCCGGTAACGCCATAAAATAGAGAGGAATAAACTTCCTCCAGTTTATTTTGTGTTTTTTCTTGATAGGCTCTTTTTCTTTTATTGTTGCTGCTATCAATGGTACTACCTCCTTCATTTTTTCCTACAATGATTATAAGTTATTAGCTTAATCATCTGTTATACCTGTTCCGTACTCTTTCCTCTCCTTTTCCGACTATTATCCGGTATCAAAATCATATTTCTATTCGTGCTTTTCCAGGTATCTACGGTATATAATGTAAAAATAACGGCCGAGCAATAGCTCAGCCGTTATTTTTACATCCTATTCAGTTACTATTGTGCAGCCAGCCATGCGTCAAGCTGACGTTGTTTCTCATCGATAATCTTCTGAAGCCCCGCAGCATATAGTTTATCAACAAATTTTGGGATTTCCGTTTCCGGATCAACTGCTCCGTTTCCAATGGACGGCGTATATTCTTTGTCTATCGCATCACAAGCCGCAATTTCGGTTTTCACCGGGGTTGGATCGAATGTAAAGCCGTATGCTTTTGATGTCTTAATATTATTGTTCCACTCATCAACAAGCTTGAAATAGGTTTCCACCGTTCCGTCCGGGCTTGCCCATAACTGATTTCTGAAAAGCGGTATTTTGAATGCATCTCCGAATATAGTCCAATTGTTTCTCCATCTGGATTCAGTTTCAGCATCCGGGGTAACCACATTATTCTCATCTTTCTCATAATGTGTGCCTTCAATTCCATACCGGAACAATTCACCGGCTTCGGCACTGGCGTCCATTAAATTAAGAAACTGGATAGATTTATCCGGTCTTTCTGCTGATGCCGGAACCGCCCACATAAATAATTGGCTGTCTGTTGTAAATAAGGCTGTATCTTTTATAACAACCGATCTTGCCTCGATAGGATCTATAAAGCCCATCTCCGGTCCAACGGAAGCAACTGCGGTTGAAAACACATTACCGCCATAAAATATTCTGGATCCGGCTTCTTGTAATACGGTAACATCCTTTGGTATATATCCTTTTAAATACCATTCCCTGACTTTTTTTGCAGCATTCATATAATCTTCTGTTTCAACACTATTAATTACCGTGGTGTCGTCAAGTCCGGCATTCTTTAACACTCCGAAGCCACCGCCCAGAGGATCATAAACATTGTTAAGAGCATATTGAATATTTCCGCCTGTGGATTCCGGAAGAATGATTGTCATATCCGGCTCATTTTTGTGTATCATTTCAAAAATAGGATCGAAATCTTCATAGGTTTTGATGGTTGAGAGATCAATCTTATATTTATCAATCATTGCCTTTGATATCTGAAAACCAGGCCTGTTCTTCTTTATCAGGTTGTTCTGCGGTATCCCATACTGCTGTCCGTTATACTGTCCGGCAAGCAGCTGCTCGCCCAGCACCTCTTTAATTTCTCCTCCCCATTGATCAATCTCTTCACCAACCGGCTTAATAAGGTTACTGCCGGCAAAATTAGCAAGATAGGTATACCCCGGCATAATCATTATCACGTCCATTTTTTCCTGACTGGAAGCCTTTAATGCATAAACATTGGCCATATTAAACAAACCAACCGCTTCAAGCTCCACCTTTGCATTAATTTCTCTCAGTGTAATTTCGTTAAGCTTTTCTTGAATGAGCGCCAAATCCGGCTGAGCCTCGCTCATAACCGGATAGCATACCTTTAATGTATAAGGTTCTTCATCAAAATCAATGGCAGCCTCTTCTGCAGCCGGTTCCTCCGTGGTCCCGCCTTCGTTAGCAGGAGCAGCTTCTGTTGGTTTAGCCGTGGGCTCAGATGTCTTATCCGGTGTTTTTGACGTACAAGCAACCATGGATAGCATCATCGCCATAGTAAGTAACAAGCATAACAATTTCTTCATAATAATCCTCCTTCTCCTATATAAGGTTTATCTGGCAGAATTATTATAGCTCGTAATCAGGAGTATTCATTACACCTGTTCCGACTATTTACCACTCTTTTTCCGACTTTTATTATTTCATTTTAAGCTGTTCTTATACTCCGAAGGAGACATATTCATTACTTTGGAAAAGATACGGTTAAAACTGGAATAGTTATAATAACCCACTTGGGCAGCTACATCTCCAATAGATAAGGATGTATTTTGAAGCATCCATATAGCAGATTTCATCCTGCATTCTATAATATACCGATTGATAGAATAACCCATTTGCTTTTTAAAAATTCTTGTAAGGTAATCAGCATTCAGATGCACATTCTTTGCCAATTCTCCCATAGTCAGCTCTGAAGATAAATGGTCAATGATATACTGTTTTGTTTTTTCCACCGGATTTCCACCGGTATCGCTATCCCGTAACTTATTCAAAGCATAATCTACCCATAGCAATAATCCATTCAGTGAAGTTATACTATTTTTTGATAGTTTGTCTGATTCCTCATCCGTAAACAACTCATCCAGGGACAAACTGTGCTTGCGGGCGAATGCAAATAGAAGATAATAAAAATCACGATGAAAATTGCCCAAAAATTCCCGGTTGATTTGATTGACATAATCAATACTATCAAAAAAATGATGTATCTCTTTGGCGGCATCGTCAAAACCGCCATCTTCCAGCAGATCCGCCAGATGTATAAAAATATCATTCTTATACGTTACAGCGCTATCCGTATATTGGCTGTAAAACAGTATATTCTGTAAAAAAGCCACGTTGTTAAAATCCATGGTGTGCAGTTCTTCCAATTGATTGGGGATTTCATAAATTTTATCCGGCTCACCGATATAGCAGCATATAGTTAATTTTAAATATTTAAGCGCAGCATTGATTACCGAATTGCAATCCTTCGTTGCTATCTCAGATAACTCGAACGTCATTTGTGCATCACGGCTAAGCATAATTAACAATGTATTATCTATAAATGGTATAACCTCAATTCCTGTATAGGGCAGAACGAAAATTTCCTGTACAATATTACGCAAGGCATAAAGAAATAGTTTGTAATCTTCCTTATTAATCGTCTCATCCCATTTTTTAATACTGACTAAAATGGGTAGGAAATTATTATCCAAAGCAATTTCTAAATGCTTTTGGTTAAGATAATATTTTACACTATATTCACTTGGTGCAATCTCACCCACAAAAAAATCCATCCAGAACTGTTTGAGAAGCGTTTCTTTATTGTGAAGCCAGGAAGTACTATGCTCTTTTAGGAGCTTTTCCTCCCATACAAGCTTAGCTGCCTTTTTCAACACTTGCCCAAGTATCTCAAAATCCAGAGGCTTGAGGATATAATCCAGACTTCCCAGCTTTACTGCCTTCTGCGCAAAATTAAAATCAGCATGACAGGTAATAAAGATACATCGTATGCCCGATGCATTCAGATTAACCCACTCCAGAAGTTCAAGCCCTGATCCCATCGGCATTTCAATATCACTCAGCATAATATCCACTTGCTTATTGCTGATTATATCAATAGCTTCCTGCTTATTCGATGCGGTATATAAATTTGAAAAATCCAGATCATCCCAATCTACTCCTTTAAGAACCGCTTGAATTGCACTTATTTCATCATCTACGATTAACAAATTCATATTTCTACACCCCTTGCATTTAATAAGTCATTGACATCTTTACCGCCAATATTATAATTAAATCAAAATGTATAAAAAGGAGCATTATATGAAAACCCTACAATTTAGAATGTTTCTCAATACAATCACATTTAAGTTGTTTTCAATTATACTGTCAATTGTAACAATTTTGATTTTACTATACACCTACAGTAACATTCAATCACGAAACACATTACTTCGTCAAGTGCAGAATACACATGAAAATAT
Organism: Bacillota bacterium; assembly: GCA_023409535.1. Classification (GTDB taxonomy): domain Bacteria; phylum Bacillota; class Clostridia; order Lachnospirales; family Lachnospiraceae; genus Mobilitalea. Next base: position 522,732 of record JAEYGZ010000027.1, on the reverse strand, counting down.
GTTAGGCTCCTTTATAAACCAGATTGAAAATCAAATGCGAAATTCTATGCAATATACAATCAATCTTGCTCTATTTGAAACAGATTCACTTTTAATCGCGTATAGTGCTGATGAAGCGGAAGCACAGTATGCGAAGCAGCGGATGCTAAATAATTTGAATGAAAAGATTATCACAAACCACCTCATCGATGGTTACTTTTTTATTACCTATAATTCTAAAGGCGAAGCAGACTTTATTATGTCTAACCAAAGCAATATTTCTACCATGGAGCGCAGGGCTGTTCGTGAATATATCCTGAGTATTACTGGTTCGATCGACAATAATCTGTTTTCCGGTGACATGAAGTGGAAGTTAGCTTCTATTGCCGATAACGACTGTCTAATTCAGGTTGCGGCATTTAAAGAGGATATCTATGTAGGAGCTTATATCAACATGAACCACCTGATATCAAAGTTTAACCTGAATGACGACATAGGGGCATCGTTATTATGTATGCCGACCGGTCAGCTGGAGAATTCCTCGAAGGATACTAGTAAACTGATGGTCACTCAAAATTCTGCCTTGGCTCCTTTTTCTTTGGTGGAACTCATCCCAAATAATGTTATTCCTCGTGATTTGCCTTTCATGCAGAAATATATCGTTTTAATATCCATATTTTGTATTATGTCTCTGCCGATTTTAATATTCTTTTTACGCAAGACCGTCATTAAACCACTTCAAATACTTACCGATACCATGAAGCATATCCATAATGGGGACATGGATTACCGGATACCTCCCTATCATACTACTAATGAGCTAAATCTTGTAAACCATACGTTTAATGAAATGATCGATCAAGTTCAGAATTTAAAAATTGCCGTATATGAAGAGAAGCTAAATGTACAACGTTCCCAGCTGCGGAACCTCCAGCTTCAAATCAACCCTCATTTTCTTATCAACTCACTAAATAGTGTTTATAATCTTATAAAAAATGAAAATCTTGACACCGCTGATCAATTAATTCGCTACTCAGTTGATTATTTTCGTTATATGGTAAAAGTGGATGAAGACTTTGTACCTTTAAACGAAGAAATTGAACATGTTAAGGCTTTCCTGCAGATCCAATCCATTCGGTATAAAGATAAATTTTCATATTCCATTGATATTGACAAACAGATTTTCGATATGCTGATCCCTCCGGTACTTATTCAGGGATTCGTTGAAAATTCCATAAAATTCGCAATTCGAATGTCTGAACCTGTCCATATCGCCATAAGTGTGAAATCTTTTGAGATAGATTACTACCCTTATGCAACAATTATCGTTTCCGATACCGGTCCCGGCTATCCGCAGGAATATCTGCCGTTGCTGAATCAAGGAAAAAAAATCACCGATTCAAACGGTGAACATATCGGAATACGTAATGCTATACAGCGTTTATCCATTCTGTTTGGTGAAAAGGTTACCTGGAATTTTTATAACAACAACGGAGCTGTCAGTGAAATCGTTCTCCCTGCTACCTTTGCTGCTTCGGAATAGATAAATTGTCCTTTCTTCCTTCACCGATCACCGGCATTCATTGAACCTCCGTCTGATGATTTATTTATGAGCCGATATTTCATGGGTGTCATTCCAAAACGCTTAAAAAACTGTTGATAAAAGCTCGTACGGTTTTCGAAGCCAAGTCTTTTGATAATATCAGAAACGCTTAGAGAGGTTTCCAGCAGTAAATGCCCTGCCTCCCGAATGCAAAGATTTAAATTATATTCATGAAGGGATTGGCCCGTATGCTTTACAAAAATCTGATTAATATAATCACCGTTATAATGCAATGCGCTTGCTAATTCATTGCGTGTAACCCGTCTCTTCTTCTCTTCCATATAGTGTTCGGCAGCCTCAAATAAACTTCCCTCTGCGACGGTGTCTAATTTTATATACTTCGGGGTGTATATTTTAGAATCCTGTAAGATATGAAAAAGACGTATTATCATTCCTTTCACAATTGATTTATAACCGGGACGGTGATTCATTAATTCGTTCGATATATCCAGCAATACCTGTTCCGCCTGAAGTATTTTGAACGAGGAGTATTCCCCAAGATAAATAAAATCCAGATAATTTTTTTTGTTTTGAGCTTTTCCCTCTAGGTTATCTTTTAAGAAATTTGCAATTCTTCCATTTCCTAATTCTATTGTTTCTTCCTCACTCCAGGAAGCAAAATATTCTTTTGTCAGACAAAGGTAAGCTGCATGAAAATCTTTACTATAATCTTCATTATGCAGGATATTACAGTTAATAAGACAAATGTCTCCTTGATAATATCGATAACTGATATTTTCTATGACAACATCCAGTTCCCCCTCCAGGATAAACATGAATTCGAAATAATCATGCCGATGCAGATTAAAATGTATGAAATCAAGGTCCTGCGCATTCACAGTCGTATAAAATGCCTTTTGGGGATCAATACAAGAAAATGTGAGAATATCATTCTTCTGCTTATGGTCCATTGCAATATACAAAACCGTAAGCACGGTATTCAGCTTACCAATATAGTAGTTATTATTCATTTGAACCCAAAAAGAAGAGTCCGATTTTTTCATCAGCTCGTTTATTGTCCGATTACTCGCACTGTTACTGTTCACCTTTTCCTTGACTTCATTAAGCATAGGCTTGTATTCCATATGCGGCAGCAGTTCTTCAAACTCTTTTATCATCATAAATGCAACCTTTCACGGAAATCTACAAAAATGATACAGCTATTTTCCGCTAACTACGGAAGTGATATTGAATCAATTTGTGCATATGTCATAATAAATGCAGATTGTACTCCAGGTAAAACTGTAAAATTCTACATGTATCATTACTTAGCTGATACAAATATAGCATCTTATATGTAGTATTTCAACAATTAAGTTCTGACTGGTTTCACTAAAATCTCAATCATTATTCTCACAATATTTTATAAAAAGCAGAAAGAAAGGATAATTATGAAAAGAGAAGATTTTAACAGGGATTGGCTATTTTCAAAAGAAGGTAAGGAAGCTTCAGCAATTAGCGTAAATCTGCCGCATGATGCAATGTTGCTTGAAAAACGTGATCCGGATTGTCCCAACGGTATGAACACCGGATATTTTCCGGGCGGCAGTTACACTTATTCCAAACAATTACTTGCTCCTGAGGAATGGAAAGATAAGACAATATCCATTGAATTCGAGGGCATCTACCGCAAGAGCTCAGTGTACATTAACGGAACACTTGCCGGCGGCCGTCCCTATGGATACTCGAACTTTTATATCTGCTGCGATGGTTTATTAAAGTACGGAGAAATGAATGAAATTACAGTTAAGGTAAATAACTCCGAAGAGCCTAACAGCCGGTGGTATTCCGGAAGCGGAATCTACCGCAACGTAAAATTAATTGTTGGTAATAAAACGCATATTGATATTGACGGTGTAAAAATTAAAACTGTTTCTCTTAATCCTGCGACTATTCGCATTGAAACTGCTCATACCGGCGGAGAGATAGCGGTCGAAATTACTCAGGAGGGCAAAGTAATTACGAGTGCGAACGGGGACAATATTGAATTGGAAATCCCTTCTGCAATGCTATGGGATCATGAGCATCCTAATCTGTACCAAGCCAAAGTTACTCTGTCAGAAGACGGCATAGTCACAGATGAAGTGATGGAAAGCTTTGGTATCCGAAGCCTTGCGTGGGACGCCAGGAATGGATTACATATTAATGGCAAAGAAATTCTGCTGCGCGGTGCATGCTTACACCATGATAACGGGGTGCTTGGTGCATGTGCCTTTGATGATGCGGAAGACCGCCGTATCCGCCTTTTGAAAGAAGCCGGCTTCAATGCAATACGCTCCTCCCATAATCCATGCTCCAAGGCTATGCTGAATGCCTGTGATAACTATGGAATCTATGTTATGGATGAGCTATGTGATATGTGGTATATCCATAAAGTTAAATATGATTATGTACTGGATTTTGAAGAATGGTATGAAAAAGATCTGGAGGCAATGGTTGCAAAAGATTTTAACCACCCCTCCGTTATTATGTACTCCATCGGCAATGAGGTTTCCGAAACCTCCCAGGAGCATGGAATTAAGCTGGTGAAGGATATGCAGGATAAACTTCATGCTATGGATATTTCACGCCCGGTAACCTGCGGTGTCAATTTGTTTCTGAATGGTCTGAACGCACTTGGATTTGGATTATATAAAGAAGACGGCATGGATACTGGCAGTAAAATGAAAGGAAAGCCAAAAAAGAAGCAAAGTCTGAATGGCAGTACCTTTATTAATGCGGTTATTAACAGAATCGGCAAATTAATGAACAACTTCGGACGAATGAAATTTGCTGATAAGGCTACCAAAGAAACCTTTAAAGTACTGGACATTGCCGGCTATAATTACGGCAGCGGAAGATATTCCCTGGATCCAAAGCAATACCCGGATCGGACCGTCGTCGGAAGTGAAACCTTCCCGCCTGCACTGGCTGAGAATTGGGCCGCTGTAAAACGATATCCTCATTTAATCGGGGATTTTATGTGGGTAGGATGGGATTACCTTGGTGAAGCCGGCCTTGGAGCGATCGGCTACCAAAGCAGAGGGGGGATGTCCAAAAGTTATCCTTATCTGCTTGCTGATAGCGGTATTATCGATATCACCGGTTATATGAGACCCGAAGCATACTTTACGAAACTCATCTGGGGCCTTTATAAAAAGCCATATATTGGGGTAGAGCCATTAACCTATGCCGATGAGAAGAATCTGCATATGATGTGGCGTGATTCTGATTCCATTCACAGCTGGTCCTGGAATGGCTATGAAAATAAAGAGGCAAGGATAATCGTATATGCAAAAGCCGACTATGTAGAACTGCTGTTAAACGGCAGTTTATTAGGAAAGGCAAAGGTAAAATCCTTCAGAGCTAAATTCAAAACCGTTTATAAATCGGGTGAGCTTACCGCAGTCGCCTATGGCGCCGACGGCAAAGAACTCGGAAGAGATTCCCTGCGAACAGCCAAAGAAAAAACCTATATTACCCTGTCACCGGAACAAACCATAATAAATGCAAATGGAAAGGATCTTGCATATATCAACATATCACTGACGGATGAGAATGGCGAGATTAAGCCGGCGGCAGATAAAAAGATTACCTTATCCGTAGAGGGCAGCGGAACATTAATCGGTTACGGAAGTGCCAATCCTTATACAGAAGAAACCTTTAACCGGACGACCCATGAAACCTACTACGGGCGGGCTCAGGCCGTTCTACGTGCCGGTTTTGAAAAAGGCAGCATTAAGGTTAAGGCCGCCTGCAATGGTATGGAAAGTAAAGAAATCGTACTAAAAATTGAATAGCTTCGGTAAAATTCAAATGCACAAAGTGAAGAATCCGTAACTAACAGCAGTCAGGAAGGCACAAATGTCTCTATCTTAAATAGGTGGGCAGGACAATTGGCATAATAATGTATTTGGAGGGTAAAATCATGAAATCGAAAGAGAAACTCATGCAAAAAGAGGCGAAAGAACTGGCCAAATGGAGGAATGAAAAAGCGAAGCCTGTTTATAAGGGCTACATCGCGGTGCTGCTTTTCATGATCATTGCGGTACATCTTATGGATTCCTTCTCTACCGATATCGCAGGTTCCATTCAGTCCTCAGTCGTGAAGGAGTTTTTTGTAAACGGGATGGGATTAAGCTATACGGAAGGCTTATCCGCGATGTCATTGGTGTCGTTGTCTTTTGTTGTTCTGGCCATTCTTTCACCATTTTACAAGGCGCTCGCTGATACACTCGGAAGAAAAAAATTATTTACAATCAGCATCTTTGGTATGGGACTTGGTATGTTTATCTGCTTCCTTTCGGCAAACCTTGCCGTACACCTTATCGGAAGGGCGCTGGTAAGCTTTTTCATCGCTGCCGATATCCAGGTGGTCTATGTATTGGAAGTAGCTCCTCCCGCAAAACGCGGCACTTGGTACTCCCTTACCAAGTTCATCGGTGTTTTTGGATTGGTTTTAATCCCGCTGTCCAGAAGCTTATTCATGAGCAGCGACGGAAGCGGCTGGAGAAATGTATTTATCATCCCCGGTATTGTGGGTTTTGTCCTGACACTGATTATTATATTCGGAATCAAAGAATCGGGAGTCTTTATTGATAATCGGATGAAATATCTAGAAACTCCTTATGAGACCAGGCAGGAGGAAGCTTCTGACAGGAAGTTGAAATCTTCGGAACAGAAGGGCGGTATATTCAGGGCGGTAAATGCAGTGACAAAAGACAAACAGCTGAGATCAATCATACTGGTATCCGCTTGCTTCTATACAGCTACGATGGCTTTCTATGGCTATTATGAATCAATTATGTCGACTTCCGGAATGAAGACAGAGATGATTACCGAAGCACTCTTTGTTTATCCTTTCGTTTATGCCTTTTTGACTTTAATCAGCGGTATAATCAGTGATAAAATCGGCAGAAAGAATCTTGCGCTGCTTTATTCCATCATAGCTCTTTGCGGATTGATCGGCTTTATTTTTTCAGCACAGGCGCTATTAAATCCTATTATTGTAGGCGCTTTCTTTGGCTTAGCAATCGGTGCCTATTGGAATGCCGGTGATTTTATCTCAATCATTCTTGCCGAATCCGCCAAAACCCAGCTCAGAAGCTCCATTCTTGCATTAAACGGCTTGATAACGGTAATCATCTCTTTTATTACAAGTATCCTCCTGTCCGTCATCATGCTGCAGGTTAACCTGGGAACACTATGTGTTATATGGGGCGGAGCTGCAATAGCGGTTGCAATTCTGTTACTTATGTTTAAAGTAAAAGAGACCAAGGGGGTTGACCTTGAAAAGGTCGGTGCCGAGTATTAGCTGCAAAAACACCGCCCTGTCGCTAAGGCGGTGTTTTCCATTTTACTTTTCTATATCATTTCAAATATCATGCTATTCATGCCCGTCTCAATTTGCAGGGTTCGGTCTGCAATTTCCAGAACAACATTCATGCCGTCGGGGTTGTGAACAAAAAACTTAATTTTTTTACCCTCTTTTCTATATTTTACTTCAATCATACCCTCCACGGTTGTGACCTTGCCTTCCGCGTAATTTAAGCTATCTATGAAATCCGGTTTGATTTTTACATCTTTTTGACCACAATAATTTATTCCGAGGAGATTTGTGAACAAATACCGTACAACGGCCCCGAACATCGGATGGTTTCGGGATTCGCGCTGATCAGACCAGGATTCTAACAGTGTCGTAGCACCTTCCCGCCGCATTTTTTCATAGGATGCCCTGCCGTTTGAGGTAAGCAGACGGAAGGCTGTCTGTGCAAATCCATTTTCAAATAATACACGAATGAGAATATCCGTACCAAAGATACCTGTATCGAATTCATTCATCAGGGAATATTTGCGGTTGAGCGCATGCAGCATCTCTTTGTCGGCAAGTCCGATATCCGCCGCAAAGGCATCTGCTGCCTGAACGCCGCAGCAATAGCTGTTTTCGTCTTCATGATAGAAATGATCTTTCAGGGCTTCTTTTTTTTGCTCCGCTTTTTTGAGCAAGCGGGTAGTGTCCTCAGGCAGGTCAAGCAGTTTAGCAATTTCAGCGGCAGTCAGCAAGGACTTGATATAAAAATATGTGTTTACAAAAGGTGCGGGAATGGAAACTTCTTGTGGCGTATTCCATTCCCCGAGGCACCAGCCTCCGGGTTCACCGCAGACAACGAGACCGTCCTTACTGCGGCTTTCCAAATAATCAAACCAGCGAAGCATAGGGACAAAGCAGGCATTTAATACAGTAAGGTCGTGATAATGCAGGTAATACTGATAGGGAATCTCAACAATTGCCGCTCCCCATCCTGCCGGCCCGCCGCCTCCGCCTTGGAAAGGAGCTGTGTGCTGTACACGTCCGCTGATTTTATCCTGACAATCCAGTATATCCTGAATCCATTTTCTGTATAGTTTTTGCACATCCAGCGTAAGCATTGCCGCGTGACAGCCGAGGTGTCCGTCTCCGGTATATCCCAGGCGTTCCCTGTCAGGTGTCTCCAGAGGAACACCGGCATGTATATTGGTAAGCTGGGTTCTTATGTAGGCTTCATAAAGCCAATTCAGGGTTTCATTGCCGCAGTGAAAGGAAGAAGTCTGTTTGATATCTGAATGAACCACGGCACACAGAAGGGGAGCATCTCCATATCCCTCAAATTCTCCGGTCATTTCAAAATACCGGAATGCCTGCCAGCTAAACTTAGGTTGTATTGATTCAACCCTGCCATTACCGGTATACTCAGTCGTCTGTATTTGGTCAATCCCGCCACAGGAATTAAAATCCAGTTCACCCTCCGGGGTAAGTAAATCGGCATGGCGTATCCTGACGGTCTCTCCATTTTTTATCAAACCCTTCAATACCACCCAGCCGCTTAGATTTTCGCCGGCATCATAAATCGAACGGTTTGAATCCGAATAAATTTTTTGGGGAAGCAAGGTCCGTATTACTTTATCTCCGGGACAGTCTGAAATACACATCTCTGTCTCATGGGAAAAAGCGGCAAGCGCTTTTTCCCAGCCGGAGTCATCATAATCCGGTAACTGCCATCCGTTCAATTGCAAGCGAAGGTCATGCTTTTCCCCGTAAAATAAATTATTAAAAACAACCTCACTGCTATGCCAGCGCACAGTTTCATCCGATAGGACTGTCCTATTTTTCTCTCCTGAGAGCTCAAGGCGGAATGTGAGCTTTGGTTCTCCAAAGGACTGGTACCCTTCAACAATTCTTTCCTTCTGATTATACCAGCCATTTCCAAGCGCTATCGCAATCACGTTTTTACCATCGAGTAGATACTCTTCGACATTGTAAATATCATAGTAGGTCCGATGATAAAATCTACCGGCAATTGGATATAAAAAATTTGTGGTATCCCGTGGATGATAGTCAGATGTAACGGGAATAAAAAATTCCTTGTTAACTTTACTCCCATTGATATACAGCTCATAGAAGCCAAGGCCGCAGATTGCAATTTTTGCATTTACGGGCTTTTTCGTATGAAATACCTTTCTGAAATAGGGTGCATTACATATGGTTGAAGCTTGAATCCAATTTTCGTTTTTCAGTTTCATAGTTTTCCTCATTCCGGCACTGTTTTGATAGCTTGCTTTACGAGACCAAGTGCATCCTTAAGTTTGCTGCTTCTATTTCAGCACATGTTCCGGCGGTTCGTTTCGCAAGAAAATATGCTTTTAGTGTAGCAAATAATCGGAGGAAAACAACGGGGGCGTTTCATCAATATTAACAGGGGTTATTTCATCTTCTGCGTACGGTAGGCTCCAGGCGTTAATGATACCTGCTGTTCAAAAAGGCGATAAAAGAATTTGATGTCACTGTACCCCACATGTAATGCAATTTCCAGAACAGAAAGCTCTGTGTTATTTAACAGGTCGCAAGCAGCTTTTATGCGAATCTGTTGCAGAACCTGAACAATTGTATATCCGGAGATTTCTTTAAAAATCCGGCTTAGATGAGTCGGGCTCAGGTAGGCCCGTTCCGCAAGCTGACGGCAGGATATTTTTTGATTATGATACTTCTTAAGATAGTTTACTGTGTTTTCAACGATAAGCTGTTTATAGGTCAATGTAATTTTAGATTGATCTTCATTTTCACAATATTGCCGAAAAATCAAGATGAGAAGTTTTGTTAATTCCGATTGAATGATTTGCTGGTAGGCGCTTTTTTTGTTCGTATATTCCTGGTACATATACTCCATGATATAACCAATATCATAGATATGAAACCCTTTTTGTTTTATAAAGTTATTCGAAGTATCCGTACCTTGAATAAAATCATTCAGGTATTTGTACACGATATCTGCAAATCCGACACCTTCTTCCATGACACTTTCCACAGACAGAGACTCAAACAAACAATTATATATGATAAGCGGTTTGCCCGGTCTTGATGTAAACATGTGAGGCACAGCCGGACCTAAAAGGAGAATATCGCCTGTCCCGACGGTATCTGTCACTCCATTGACAGCGTGCTCACCAATACCGGATAAAATATATGCGATTTCAATAAATTCATGAGAATGCATCGGGTAGCATCCGTCCACAGACGCTTTTTGTACTATAATTCTATCAACTTTATGCAAATATTCCTTGACACGTAACATTGGATAAGCCATAAGGACCTCCCATCGGATGATGGCATCAAACTTGTTTGTTTCCAATCAAGAATAATCAATTTTCATAAAATTTTCAAGTAGGATATCCATATTAATTACCTGTAAACGAACAGTTTCAGTTTCACAAGAGTATACTCATTATAGCAGAATCTGGATGCTTCGTCACCGTTGAGACGTCTTTCCGGAACCCAGGTACCGTCAATGAATTTTCCCTCCTCCAAAGCAATAATGTCGTAGTTTGGTTTCTCAGGGTTTGCAGAGAATACGCTTACCATGCAGCCATTTGCCAGCAGGTAGAAGGTGTCACAGCTCTCCCTGACGATCATGCAGACGCCATCCCTTCTGGTAACCAGCGGAATATTCATCAACACCTTGAATCCAAAATCACCGAACATCATTGTATCATTTGCAGGGTCTCCACCTGCTGCCATCAGCCCGACCATACCCTTGGCGGTATCCGGCGGTGTCATATCCATTTTCTCAGAAACCACTGCCTGTAAGTCACTCGTTCCGTATTTGCTGGTCAACAGCTCCATCATATTATTCAACGTGCTTGCACACCAGTGGTATTCCTCCACCTTCTGCGGAACCTGTAACAACGGATCGGTGGTATCCACACCAAACAGGTATGCCGAGATATCGCTGAACGGCTCTCCCATATCCTCAAATCCAAAGGGTGCGAAACATGCCGCATGATAATGACCGATTGCATATACCAGACGCGGTGCGGCGTGGGAATGGGTTGCGGTCTCCGGAATAAACAGCGGGTTGTCCAGCTTGGTATAAGTGTCGCACACGCCGCAGAAATCCGGCACATAAATATCCGGCGCAAACACATCGATGGAAGGGGCTGCATATTTCCATACCTCCATCACCTTTGCAACCGGGCCGCCTGTCGGATACCTTCCGGCCTCTTCGCCCTTGTCCAGCCAGCAGTTGACTGCCATCGGCAGGTCATAGACTGCCCGGCCTGCACAAGCAACTCTTTCCACATAACTTGCAATGTGATATGCACTGAAAATCTCTCCTGCATATGCGCCGAATACTTCCTCCCAGGTTCCCCGGGCCGCGCCTGCCTCCACCGCTTCCCTGATTCCCTTTTCCATGGACTCCGTGTGACTCTTCATATAGCCGGCAAATGCATCCGGTACCGCACCTGCAAATAATGCATCCGTTTCATCGGAATGCTCACGGTCGGACCCCTGCATACCGGTCTCATTTTCCACCTGAACAGCAATGACAGTGTGTTCCTTCTCATCCGTTTCCTTCAGATGCTTCATAAATTCCGCGAAAGCTTTTGCATCCGCTTTATTTGTCTCATCACCCAGATAAGATAAGGTTGTGTATTCCAGTGCGTGAAACTTCACCAGACGGGTCTTGTTCTTACCCTTCTCCACCTGTGCTCTTGGGAAACGCACCATATCCTTTTTCACCCATTCCGGCGCGTACATGCACTGTGCGTTTTTCCAGGTTCCAAACCACAGGAAGATAATCTTCATCCCGGCCTCTCTGGCCTGTGCGATGATGTCATCAATCAGTTGAAACTCGAATGTTCCCTCCATCGGTTCAATCAATTCCCAGGTCGCCGGCAAAAGCAAGGTATTCAAACCCAGCTGCCGGGCTTTCGCCCATACCCCTTCCATGTACTTGGCGGAAGAAGAACTGGAGTTATGTGCCTCCCCTGCAATTGCGATAAACGGTTTCCCATTGACTGTAAAAACGGTTCTCTTACTACCCATAGGTTCCCTCCTAATTTCGATTATAAAACAGTTGAGTAATACTTGCGTTCCCTGCCTGCAATATAGGCATCCTCTAAGATCTCAAAGCGGCTCTCAAGACGAATATCTCCGGCACTGGCCCCAACCAGTACCTGAATCTCACCCTTCTCAATCTTCCACTTCATCTCTGTGGTAAGGAATGCCATCTGGCTTGGTGCCACCACAAAAATCACCCTCTTTGTCTCGCCCGGCTGCAATTCCACTCTGGTAAATCCCTGTAATTCCATACAAGGACGCACCATGGAAGCATAGGTGTCTTTCAGATAAAGCTGGACAATCTCACAGCCTGCCGCTTCTCCTGTGTTGGTTACCTCCAGTGAAATCTCCACCTGTCCATCCGGCGTAACATTTTCCTTGTCTACCCGGATATTCTCATATGCAAAGCTGGTATATGACAGTCCATGGCCAAAGAAATATCTTGGTGTATGCGGTCTGTCCACATACTCCGCAAAACCAATGCTGGCCCCCTGGTGATAAGCAGAACCCATTGGATGATTATAAAAGATCGGAATCTGTCCTGCGTTATAAGCTACAGAAACCGGCAGTTTTCCGCTTGGGTTGTATGCGCCTGTCAGCACATTTACAATTGCCTCTGCGCCTCCCTCTGCCGGTGCAAACGCTTCGAGAATGGCTGCAAGATGCTCGTCTGCCGCATCTGAGGAAATCGGACGTCCGTTAAAGTGCACGCCCACCATAGGGATGCCAAGCTTTGCCGCCTTTATAATAAACAGGTCCTGACACTCCGGCAGATTGATGTCGGTGCTGTCCACTCCCTCGCCCATGGTTGAGACGGAACTGCTGCTGCATTTTCCGCCCAGTGTCAGAATACACAAGTCTGCTCCCTTCATAGCCTCCAGTGCTTCTTCGAAGTGACTGATATCATTTCCTGCAATCGGGTAACCATAAGCATAGGTAAACTCTGCCTCCGGCAGCTGTTCTTTCAACTGTTCCAGCAGACTCTTACAGCCCGGCTTCAGCTGTGGAAGGATTTCAGCGAACATCTCGGAGTCATCAAGCTGAATTTCTGTTCCCGGATACTTCGGATAGTCTGCCATGATGTACTTGCCGGTCTCATCAATTCCCGCAATGGAACAGCGCATAGCGTATAAAGACTCCACCATGCTGACATGTGTGTAACCACCAAAGAAGGATCTTGCGTTGACGGCATGATAACCAATCACTGCAATCTTCTTCACATCCTTTTTGATTGGAAGCACCCCGTCATTCTTCAGCAGAATCATAGATTCTTGTGCAGCCTGAATACTTACCTGTACGTCGTCATCACTGTAGAATTCCCGGCGCATTGCTTCTCCCTCCAGTGCATAGGGATGCTCAAATAAGCCCATGCGGAACTTTGCTGTGAGGATACGCTCCACAATCGTATCTAAAATCTCGATATCGGCTTTACCGGTTGCAAACCACTCTTTTAATTCGTCGTTATAGGCAGACTTCTTCGGCCACTCCATATCCATACCTGCAGCCATGGATTTCAGGCCGGCCTCTGCCAGGCTCTCAAACAACCCCTGAACCTTGTGCTCATTTTGAACTGCTGTATAATCGGAAACGCTCAGGCCGTCAAAGCCCATCTCCTCTCGAAGCACACCGGTCAGCATAGATTTGGACGCAGAAGCTGCTTCCCCATCAAACGTACAGTAGCATGGCATAACACCGCGAAGCTTCCCATCCGCAATCGCTGCCTGGAATGGTCTGCCGTATATCTCCTGCATCAGACGCGGTGAGGTCATGCTGTCCGCACCGTGAATTCCGCCCAGGGAATTGTGGAAGCCCAGGAAATGCTTTGCCACAGCATCCGCTTTTAATCCGTCACTTCTCTCACTGTTCTGAATTCCTTTGGTGAATGCCACTCCCATTGCAGATGCCAGCGCCGGATCCTCGCCGTAGGTCTCGCCCTGACGGCCCATTCGGGAATCACGGGAAATGTCTAAGACCGGAGCCAGCACCTGTGTGATGCCCAATGCTTTCTCCTGTCTGGAAATCATCTCACCAACCTGCTTCTCCAGTTCCGGATGAAAGGTTGCTGCACGGTTGATTCCCGTCGGGACACTGATGCCATCCTGAAGGAAGGGACCGCACAAGCCCTCCATGTGAAAAATTGCCGGAATGTGATGGGGGCTCCGCTCCATAATCATATCCTGCATGCGATGCTGATATGTAACCGCCTCATCTAAGGATTTGATGACACGCATCTCTATTGTTGAGACGCTTCCCATTCCGTTTACACAATCCCCTTTTGATACTTCTGCACTATCTCTTCCCATCATAAGTGCGTTCGGATAGATACAGACCGTCTGCGCCATCTTCTCCTCCAGGCTCAGCTTGGATAGCAAGTCCTTCGCTCTCTCTTGAGGAGATAGGGATGAATCTAAATATTTTTCCATAGTAAAATCCTCCTACCACATACTTTCTCTATATCTGGTAGAGATTATTATAGTCAGCAATTAATCCTAATCATTATACTCTTTCCGACCATTTACCACTCCTTTTCCGACTTTACTAATCATATTCGCTATGGCTTAATCAATCGATTTTTATTAAGAATAGTCGGAAGAGGAAATCTCCAGCTTCAAATCACCCCTCATTTTCTTTTATGACAACAACGGAGCTGTCAGAAGAACCGTTCTTCCTGCTACATTTGCTGTTTCGGAACAGAGAACTCGTAGTATCCACTTCCAAGTTCTAAGTCAGCTCCATCGTGTCGAATGACAGCTGTGGTATTATGCGGAATACTCAGATAATACCTATAAGCATTATTCACTTTTTCCCATTTTACATCAAGAGTACCATAAATTGTCTCAAGTATTGTTTCTGCATAGGTAAGTTCCTCTGTCGCCTCTGGCTGGATTAATATTTTCTTGAAACCTTTATCAAGTATGATAACTCCTCCAATTCGTTTATAGATAAAATCTGCAACACAACCAAATGCATAATGATTAAAGCTGGTTCCTTTTAAGTTTCCATCCTTATCTTTGCATTCCCATTCTTCCCACATTGTTGTTGCTCCGTTTTTTACTTGGAACAGCCATGAAGGAGCAGTATCCTGATAAAGCACTCTATATGCTGTATCCTTATATCCGCATTCCCATAAAGTATCCAGCAAAAATGGGGTAGATAGAAAACCTGTATGCAAATGGTAATTTTCTTCTATTACCAATTCATTTAAACGCTTGGAAAACTTATCCCTTGTCTCACCAACTACCATGTCAAAAACAATGGCCATAACATAAAGCCCCTGCAGTTCATTCGTTAATTTTTCCTCATTCACAATATATTCCTGGTGAAATGCGTTATAAATATTCAAGCTTAATCTATTAAAGTATTCAAATTTCTCTGTATCACCAAGTTCTTTTGATATGAGCATTATAGTCTTAACTTCGCGGTAGTAATACAAAGAAGCAGTAATTTCCTTTGTCATTTCTGCTCCTGTTTTGCTGTCTACTCCTGGTATCAACCAATCACCCCAGTGAAAACCGGTGTTCCACAAATATTTTTGACGACTGCGATTCAGAGTGTTCAAATAATATTTTTCAGGCATGGTATCATTTGCACATTTCTCAACATAGTCCATCCATCTTAGCATAGACCCATAGTTATCCTTGAGAAAACGTATATCTCCATAGGCTTGATACATATCCCAGGGCAAAAATATGATAACATCCCCCCAGCCTGCAGAAGTCCAACCCGGATTTGGCTCCATATCTCTATATGCATTTGTATACGGCACAACTATGGGAATCTGCCCTCTTTCCAATTGTTCATATCTGCACTGTTCCAACCATCGTTCAAAGAAACTGCTTACATCCATATTCAAAGCCGCAGTCTTACCAAATACTTGAGCATCCCCGGTAAACCCTGCACGCTCTCTCTGCGGACAATCTGTCGGAATAGAAATCATATTACCTTTTTGGCTCCATATAATATTCTTCATTAGTTGATTTAAGTCAGAATTTGAACATTCAAATTTCCCGGTAACACTCATTCCGGTTCCTATTACAATTGCTTGACAATCCTCAAGGTTTATATCATAGGTTAACCCGCTAATTCTGATATATCGAAAACCCTGGAAGGAAAACTGAGGTTCATATACAATTGTTTCCTCTTCTGCAAAATGAATAATGTTTTTTTGATCATGGAACGGAAATGTTGGCAGAACATTATAAAATATACCTTTATTATCAATTTCCTCGCTATGCTCAATCGTTATAATACTATCTTTACTGCCAGTTATCCGTACCCTCTCTCTTCCCGCAATCACCTGTCCAAAGTCGACAATTAAACCACCTTCTGCATCACGGAATACTCTCTTTGCTTTAAGAATCTCTATTGCTGTTATCATTTCTCCTTTTTGAGCCATTACAACTGATTTCAAATAATCTTTTTCAATAGTACCAAATATCTGAGAATTAATACTTTGTAAATCATAATATTCACCCATTAATAAATCTGCATATTGAAGAGGACCTGTTGCAACAGTAAAATCATTGTCACTGGCAATTGTCATTATGCTTCCATCTTCGTAATCAATTTCAGCCTGCATAAGTAGTGACGGACGATCGCCATATAGATGATTCGAACCAGGAATTCCCTGTGAATGTCCCACATACCATCCATCTCCAAGTATTACATCAAAATGATTCACTCCTTCCTTCAAATCGCCAGTAATATCAAATGTTTGATAGTATATGCATTTATCATAGGCAGTAAAATCAGGTGCTAAACAGCAGCGTCCAATTTTACTTCCATTGATATATAATTCATATAGTCCTCTTGCAGTAATATATATACGTGCTCTTCTGATTTTTGACTTTATATCAAAGCTCTTTTTTAGATATGGAACCATTCTTAAGCCTTGATCTCCATAGGCAAATATATTATCATTACTTACAGAACCACTAAACCGAGAAAAAATATTCTTTTTCCAAAACTTTGTGCATTTTTCATCTGCATTCTTATAGAATTCTTCATCTGCTTCAATCCACTTACCAACCCAGGAAGCAGCATCCTTAAGACCCGTTTCAAAGCTCGCAAAATCACTCCAGGGCAGCCAGCGTTTTATATCATTATGTGTATTTACACATACACGAACATGCCAATAGTATGTAGTCTTTTCAACGATTTTCGAAAGATTAAGCGATACTGCATGGGAAGCTTCACTTTCAATCGTCTGGTCGTAAATAAAAATATTCTTTTCAAAATCAGCTTTATTCAAAGCAACCTGTATCTGATATGCGACTTGCTTTACACTTTTTTCATCTCCAACAATCTTCCAACTTACATGTGGATTAATACAAGCTATCCCTATAGGATTTTTTAAGTTTTCGCAAAGCAGATCCACTATAGTCAAATCGTTAATTTTAATATCTTCCTTCATTTTATTTCTCCCTAATTGTAAATAAACTCAACTTTTCCATTGCATAAAATCATATTAATTCGATAGTAATTCAAACTTTAAAAAATCAAGACTGCCAACCCCAAAATACTTAAAAAACAAGGCTGACACTCCATTTCTTATATTTATCAGAGTATCGAATTTTATCCAATCAGCAGAATTAATAGATATAGTAATTTCTCCTCTGACATCACCATTCTCTTCTGTGGCTATTATAAATTTTCCCTGACCATTACCACGAACTGTTATAGAGATCATATGTAAATCCTGAAAATCAAAGTACTTATAGCCTGCAACTGCACCATCCCTAATATTAGCTATATATTGATTTGCATCTTCTTCAGTATCCTGTCCGTCCTGAGTAAAATACGGATATCTGTCATCCATTCGTGTGGGAGAGGAGAATACCCCTCCGTCAGCCGCCCAAAGATTACATGCAATCGCTGCCATATATTCCCCAAATCCATTAAGAGGGCTGTTATTTAAACCGCAGGAGGTCATCTCAGCCTGCTTAATCTTACCATCCGGCAGAATGGTGATTTTTTCCGCACAGGCTTGTCTGCTGTATTGAGTCCGATTAGTCTGACGATGATAGAAGATGTACCATTGTCCGTTGATATATTCCATTCCGCCATGAATATTTCCCAGCGCATTTCGCGCTTGAGGCACACTTCTGTTCCCATAGCCAATATCACCAAGACTGATAAGGATACCGCCATAACGATATCCCTGATCGGGTTTATCACTGATTGCATAACATAAGGAATAGCTGTTTATATCAGAGTATACAAGATAGTATTTACCATTAATTTTGCGAATGGAACTGGCTTCAAAAAATTCATGCCCTTCGAATCCTGTCCCTTTACTGTTACGGATGGCAGGAAGCAATTCATAAGGTCCTGCTTTGATTGTCAGCATATCCTTTTCCAATCTCATTACCTGTGAATTCTTACGAGCAGTATCCTCCATTGTCCTGGGCGCATTACCGGAATACAGATAAATCTCTCCGTCATCCTCAATAAAGACACCCGGATCAAACTGAATATAGTCGCCCTCTCTTCTGCCTAATACGGTTAGATCAGGATAATGAACAAGTCCAAGGTACTGATATAAGCCGGCAGGTGTATCACTGACAGCAACACCGATTTCAGGCAAGGTATCAAAACAGTAGTACAGATAATATCTTCCATCCTGTCCCCGTATCACATCCGGAGCCCAGAGACAATGTGTTGCTTCCGGATTTCTCGGATCATCCCCCTTATGATAGATAATACCTTCCTGTCTCCATTCCGCCAGATTATGTACGTCTGCCGAATAGCATACATAATCATTCATGCAATAAGCATTACCGCCAAATCTGTCGTGACTGCCATATAAGTAAACACGTTCTCCGAATATATGTGGTTCTCCGTCCGGGATATATTCATATTGAGGTAAAAACGGATTAAACACCTGCTGGTGTTTCTTCATAAATAAGCCCCTCCTATACGTTAAAATACCGTTATTTTTTTATCTTTTTATATTCACTGGGCTTCCTGCCGACAACCCGTTCAAATATTTTGTTAAAATGATTGATATCAGTATAACCGACTAATTCGCATATTTCATAGATTTTCAGGTCAGTTTCTTCCAGGAGCTTTTTTGCCCTGTCGACCCGTAACTTGATCAGATAATTTTGGTAGGTCTCTCCTGTCTTCTTTTTAAATAGCTGGCTAAAATAATACGGATTGATGAAGAAACGCTCCGAGAGCTCCTTCAAACTGATATTCTTGTTAAAGTTCCTGCACATATATTCCTTGGCTTCCTCAATCACATCACGCTTTTCAGGCACTGTATTTTTCAGCATCAGCTCATTCATACTTTTCAGCATATTAAAAATCCAGTTTTTTAACTGCGTTGTTGTTTGAAATTTTGCAATACTCTCCAGAGAAAAAATATTTTTACCAAGATACTCATTTAATTGGATCTGCATAAATGACATTTTTCTCATCCCCGACAGGATTAAATTAAGACTTAGAAGCTGCAGGTCCGTAAGTGTTAAATCCTTTTCCTTTTCTACTTTGCGAAAAATGTCATCAATGACTAGCTTACATCCCTTATCATCCATACTGTCAATATAGCTTTCAAATCTCTTTATATCTTCCGCAGCAACCATCTTCGGTTTTGAATCAATGTCATAAATCTGATCGTACGTAATGACGCAATCCAACCCTTTAATGATCTTGTAATTTAAAGCGCAACGTGCTTCTTCAAATGATTCCCTGATATCTTCAATCCTATGGTACATTCTGCCCATACCGATGTTTATGCTGACTTCGAGCGTTCTTGAAAGATCTGCCCGCAGCTTTCCCATATTATCTGATAGCTTTTGGTAGTCCGCATCGTGTGCCACGATTATAACGATTGAAATGTCTGATACAGGAACAGCAATTTTTACCGGACAGAATGCAATATGCCGTTCCATCAGTCGCTTTAGTCCATCCATAAAATCATTTCTTATCTCCGCAGCATTTTTGTCATTGTTTTCAACAACCGCACCCACATACCATTTATATGAAGCAGGTATTCCAAGACCTTGCAGCCGTTTCTTATTAATTTCTGATTTTGCTTCAGTGCTTTCCAGAATATCCTTGAGTGTATATTCCATCATTGCACGTTCCATTTCCTGCACCTGTTCATGCTTCCTACGTTCCTCTTTCACGAGATTGCAGGCCTTATTCAAAACCAGACACAATTCATCTTCTTCCACAGGCTTTGTAATATATTCTTCAACTCCCAGTTTTATAGCTGTTCGGGCATACGCAAACTCAGCATGTCCGCTCAGAATGATAAAGCGTGATTGAAAATCAGTTTCCTTTAATCGGCGTATCATCTCAAACCCGTCAACCTCAGGCATACGGATATCAGTTATTATAATATCCGGTTTTAAAGAAATTGCTTTTTGAAATCCTTCTGCACCATCATAGGCCAGCGCAACCACCTCACAATCCGGTATCAGCCGCTCAATTAAGAAACTAATTCCCTCTGTGATACTTGGTTCATCATCAACAACCAATACTCTATAAATCATGACCCGCCTCCTTCCTGATTTGGTCATATTGAGCCGGAATACAGATTTCTATAACAGTCCCTTCCCGTCCGCTGCTTACCACTTTAAGATAATACTTATCTCCATAATACAGCTTTATACGTTCCGTAATATTCTTTAAACCAATGCTGGTTCTTCCTTCTTCACCTTTTTGTTTCAGATTTAGCTTATCTGATCCAGCCTGTAAAATACAGTTATTAATTTCGTTCCTGCGATCAGGTGACATTCCCTTTCCATCATCGCTTATTTGAATTAAAATATCCTCATCGTCAGTGATTACTCCCTCCACAACAATATGCAGCGGTACATCTCTGCCCTTCAAACCATGCTCTATACTATTCTCTATGACAGGCTGAAGCACCATGGAAATAATGGATGCCTCCAACAATTGTTCTTCTAATTTTACCTCCAGAAAAAAGAAATCATGAAATCGCATGTTTTGAAGCTTAATGTAATTTTCTGCATAGATGACCTCGTCTCGGATTTTATATGAAATTGTACTGTCATTGAGCGTTATCCGAAACATTTTAGCAAGTATTTTAATCATATCCGCAACCTCATCCGCCCCATTCACTAACGCCTTCATACGAATAGATTCCAAGGTATTATATAACATATGCGGGTTAATTTGTGTCTTCAATGCAAGATATCTGGCGTTTTTCTGTTTTATTTCGGCCAGATAGACATCTTCTATCAGTGCTTTAATCTTTAGCACCATACGATTATAGCTATTGACCAGACTTCCGATTTCATCATCGGCTTCCTTTTGAATTAGCTCCTTATATTCTCCTTCTTCTACCTGTCTCATACGCTTCTGTAATTTTCCAATGGGCTTTGTGATCATTTTACTGAAAAACGACGAAGTTATAATAATAACAATAATGCATCCTATGATCGCAAACGTTGTTACATATCCTATTCTCTTAATCTTAAAGAGTAAACTGCTCTTTGGTATCACCGCATTTATTTTTAAACCGGCCGTGTCTGTTTCATTGGTTAAAACAATATAATCCTGCGCTCTTTTCTGATAGAGAAGCGGTGGGGCTGACCTTATTGCCTCTTCCCAGGTAAGTAAACCGCTGGCTACATCTGAATCATATATAATACTATAGTGAGAATCCGTTATACTGATTTTAATATTATATTGACTGCGAGCAAGTAAAAAGCCTTCACTGAGCTCAATTAAGCTGGCAGGCTCCAAATCTATCAAGAGCATTCCAACATAGGAACCTCTGTTATTAAAAAGCTTCCTCCCCACAGTAAAGACAATCCCATCCGAATTTCTGTCACAATAGGAACGGTCATGAACGGCTGTTATGACCAGATTATTTTCTGACTGAAGTATTTCATTCAACCAACCCTGCTTTTTTAATATCTCTTTATCAATAAAATCACCTTCATTGTTATATTGATAAAATTGATTGTCATTCGTCAGGAAGCAAATATTTTTAATTTCCGGTTTTAGCGTTGTAAGCCGCATCATAATCTTACGTAAGTCTAACTGATTGTTAATTCGCTCAATTACAACCGCATCGCCATCCAACTTACTTATAATGTCGTTATCAACAAAAACCGATCTCGTCACTCTATCATATTCGTCAATAAAATCATCTAAATTCATTACAATCTGAGAACTGAAAATGGAAGCAAATTCAAGAGAGGTTTCCTGCAGACTGTTTGCAGAAACCCTATAAATAATAAAGCAGGTAATAATTAGCGGAATGACGCATGCCAGCAAGTAGCTGACGATTAATTTTCTCCTGATTTTCATATCTTTAAAATGCTTTTTAATCATGATTCCTTCCCATTCCATTTAATAAACCTTAGCAGCAGGGAAAAATCCACTGCTGCTGGCTATTCATAATATTCTATTTCGTCAGGCGCACTTATCCCTTTACAGATCCTAGCATAGCACCTTGAGCAAAATATTTCTGCAGCCAGGGATAAATTGCAATAATCGGTACAATTGCAAAAACTACCGTTGCTGCACTTAGCGTGCTTTCCGTATAATTTACATTTGCTTTCATTGTGATATTAACCATTTCTGTTCCTCCACTGATCAGCTGTCGAATCTTCATTTGAAGAGGAAATAAATCGGTATTTTGTATAAACATAAGCGGATGCTGAAACTGATTCCATATTGTTACTCCATAAAACAGTCCCACTGTGGTCATTACAGCTTTCGACGAAGGAAGAATGATCTTATATAATATCTGGAAATAGCCGCAGCCGTCAATTTTAGCCGCCTCCTCCACCTCAGCCGGAAACTGTTTAAAGAATGTCCTCATAATTGCAAGATTATAGGCCGATAGAATATGAGGCACCACCAATACCAGCGGATTATTAAAAAGTCCCATTCCCTTAACAGTTAAAAAATATGGTACGATCGGTGCTTTGAAGATCATTGTTATAATGACAAACAGCATAAGCACATGTCCTACTATAAATTCTTTTTTTGAAAGAGGATATGCCATTAAGGCTGTTATCGTCAGAGCCAATGTCGTACCAATAACAGTTGCCATAAGTGTGATTAAAAATGCTTTCCATAGATTACCATCTGTTAAAATATATTTCCAGGAAGCAAACGTAAATCCCACCGGCCACAAATTGACAATGTTCATATCTGCTGCGGCTTTTGAGCTGAAAGACATTGATACAACACTAATTAGCGGAACCAATGCTATAAATCCCAGTATGCATAAAATAAAAGTAATAGAACCGCGAAACAACTTATCCTTTATGGATTCTCTCATTACCATAACCCCCCATCCTCTGAAAATCTTTTTGATAGCTTATTAAATGTCAATACAAGAAACAGGCCAATGGTAGACTGGAATAATCCAACAGCTGTCGTAAAGCTGTATTGAGCTTTTTGAATACCCACCCGGTAAACATAGGTATCAAAAATATCTCCGACACTATAAGTCATAGGCGTCAGCAAATTAAAGACCTGATCAAAGCCCAGTTCTAAAAAGCCGCCTATGTTTAAAAGGAATAGCGTTAGTACTGTTGGAATAAGCAGTGGGAATGTAATGTATTTAATTCTGACAAAACGGGATGCTCCATCAATGGCCGCCGATTCATAAAGGGATGGATCAATTCCGCTAATTGCCGCTAAATATACAACTGTTCCCCACCCTGAATCTTTCCAGATAGAGGATATTACGTAAATCGGACGGAACCAGGTTTCCTTTTGCATTGCCAGAAGCGTATCCATTCCAAAAAGGTTACGGATATTATTAAAAAGTCCACCCACTCCGAATAAATCAAAAATCAAACCTCCAACAATAACCCATGACAAAAAATAGGGGATGTATACTGAAGTTTGTATTGCCTTTTTCAACCGTAGATTCTTTATCTCATTCAGCATCAATGATAATATAACCGGAATCGGAAAGATCAAAACTGTTTTGAATAACCCAAGCAATAAAGTATTGGTAAAAATTCTTTGAAAGTCCGGGTAAGTAAGCAAGGCTTTAAAGTGCTTAAGTCCGACCCAGTCACTGTTTAAAATACCTTTAAAGACGGAATAATCCTGAAAAGCGATAATACTGCCAAGCATAGGTATATACTTAAATAATAGAAAGAAAACAACTCCCGGCAGTACCATAATATAAAATGGCCAGTATTTCTTAATATTGTATACCAAACTTGTTTTACTTTTTGGTAACGGCATATTGACTGCCGCATTCTTTTTTGGCATAACTTAACCTCCTAAAAATGTGCTGATCTTACTGTAATAGCTCTTATTCATTATCTAATACCAGGTCCTTTATCACCATATGCGATCTTTATGTTTTTCTATGGCATTTTTGCTATTGTGACCGGTCCGATCAGTCCCATAGGAGGGATTATGGTATTTCTGGAAAATCTATCACATTGTGCATACACAAGATTCGTTGCTATTTTAATGACAACCTCATTTTGTTCCAGGTTAAGCATTCCTGTTAAATCATAACGATAAGGAGAATTGATTCTGACCCCCGCTGATATACCATTAACAAATACTTCAGCAGCCTCATATGCTGTTCCAAGATTAAGTACACACGTTGTTTCCTGCTTTTTTACCAAGGTCTTATAATAAATATAACCAGCAAATTCAGGACGCCACTGAAAGAAATCCTTTAACTGTGT
The DNA here is from genome assembly GCA_023409535.1 of Bacillota bacterium. Classification (GTDB taxonomy): domain Bacteria; phylum Bacillota; class Clostridia; order Lachnospirales; family Lachnospiraceae; genus Mobilitalea. The sequence goes on along the minus strand of JAEYGZ010000027.1, from coordinate 498,143 downwards.
TGTTGTGTCTACATATTCAATATTGTCCGGCGTCTGATAATACGCTGCGGATATTTCAAATTCGCAGTCGATATTTTCCTCTTTCATTACAGTGGTTTCTATGGCTGCCGCCTCATAGTACTTGCTCGTTTCGATAAGATAGAGTGTCTCTGACGGCTCTAATTGTAATGTCATCTCCCCCTCCTGCCAGTCCGGTTTTTGGGTTAAACGATTTTCATATGGATCATAATTATAAATATGTGCATGTCTATCACCATTCAACCGGATTTTAGTATCCACCTTATGCAACGTAGATTCATTAAAAAACATATGAATGCCTGTATGTTCGGCTTGATGGGTATAGTGATAATATCTCAAATAGGGTATCTTTTCAGATACCTCTATCTCATTACATCCATGGATATCAGCTGTCTCTGCCACTTTGCCCAATGATATTACCTCTGCAGCGATTTCTTCTTTTTCAATTTCTTCTGTGGTTACCTGATAGATGGGAAGGCCTGACTTTTCTGCCTCATTCAGCCATTTTTTTAAGGCTGTCGGATATTTTTGTGCGGCGGGCACAAACAGGCAGCGATAGGATACATTATCCCCATGCAGTTCTCCATTGTTCATCTTCATGGAAAGCAGTTTTTCAATGGGAACCACATCATAGTCTGTCTGGTTCTCCATCAGCTCTTTTCCTATTTGGTGAAACATAAGGCTGTCACCCATCCACTCCATCTCCGCATGGTATAGAACGGCTGTATGTATGATAGCCTTACCTCCGTTTAACAGATGGCAGGCACGGTTTAAATATTGAAACAAATATTTCATATACGGGTATTGAGGATCCTTTCCGCCGGCATAGAAATGCGGAGGACAGTCCGGATCAGGAAATTCGATATCTGAAAAGGCATGGGGAACATAAGTGTTAATCCCTCTTACCAGCATATGATCCGTCAGCCACTTCATAAGGGAAAGCCCTTCCATCCAGCCATAGGCTCCATAAAGCTCGCACAGCGCGCGCCCCTTGGTCTTCTCCTCTAAATGGGTCATGGAGGTCCCCAGCTTTGCCAGCCCGTAGTAATTAAATTCCCCATCTGCCTCTTTGCTAAGTACAAAACTGTAGTATGCCCCGTTCATCTCCGGCATGATCTGATGCTGCACCACATCAATACCTGACATATGCTGACCGTGAATTGCTTTAAAATAATGTCCGCAGCTTGGACCCAGGCGCGCATGGGAATTATTATCTTCAATGATATGTCCGATATATTCCACGCCATGTTTCTCACACCATGTTCCAATATAGTCTGTGAAATTTTCTCGGTAAAGATCTGTTATACTATCCATATAATGATACCGGATATTTCGCACTTCTTCTCCGCTCCCGAACCAAAGATAAGGCAGTTCCGTTCTCATCTGCTCTCCCAGCCTCTGCTTTAAAAGCTCTTCCACCTTTTCGCCCCAGGGCAGCGGCATCTCCGTTCCCATCTTCATATCCATGGAAAAACCGGACTGGACTGTAAAATTATAAAAACCCGGTTCATCCGAGAAAAAGCCGGCCAGGGTATTGCCAAAATACTCTTTAAAATGGTTATAGTGGGATTCATATACTTCATCAATCAGCAGCTGAACAGAAGCTTTATCCAGCATATTAATATAGTCTTCCTGAACGGCAACGCCTCCTGTCTGCTCCAGAATAACACTAATTCGATATTTTCCCTCCGGTACGTGAAAGGTCAGCCATCCATCAGAATAGCACTCTGTAAGGTCAGCCACCGTACCCGGCCAGAACTTTCCCGTACCGCGCTCTGTCATCAAACATGCTACCAGTCTGGAAGGACGCTTTGCCAGCGGCTTACCTTTTTCTCCGAGTCCGTTTTCCAAGTCTATTCTGATGTGATGCTCCTTAAGCGGACCCTCCACATCAAATTCACGGTGTACCAAGAATTTACGTTTCAATTTGTCTTCTGCCTGCCGTACTTTGCCATTGGCAAATCCTGTGGGGTAACGCACATCATCCAAGATCCATACCTTCATGTTTCTTTTCTTTGCTTCCTTCAGGGCTGCGCTGACGTCCTTCCACCACTGTTCCCCCACAAACTCGGGATGGGGTCTGGATTCCAGACAAACAGCACGGATGCCCGCCTCTTCAATCTTTTGTATATATTCACGGATTACTTCTTCCCCTTTTCCATGCAGCCAGAAAAACGGTAATATATAATTTTCTTCCCTTTGGTCCAATACTTCCTGTAAGCGGTCACTTTTTCGCATGCCACGGTTTCTCCTTGTCATTATTTTTAACGCTGATAAACCAGCAGTTCAACTTTCTTATATTCACTTTCCCATATTCCATAATCACGAGGGAGATAGGGCAATTTTGCTGCTCCTTTCGAAAACAAACGGTTATATAAATTAGAGGTTACAACAATTTTCAGTGTGTTTCGTCCGTTATGAAGCAATTCGGTGATATCAATCCGTTTCATTGCCTGATCCGGAAAATCGGCAGGATAACCATTGACCCATACTGCAAAGGTATCCGATACATTACCCAAGGATAAGACATAGTTCCGGTCACAAGGAAGGAAGACCTCTGTTCCTTCCTCAATATCGATCACTCCGTAGTAGGTTCCTCTCCCTGAAAAATCCCGAAGCTCAGCGTTAAGCAGTCTCCAAGGCCGAAGTTCGTTCAGGCTTATCGTGGTTATATCATCAGTAAAGTGACTTCTCAAAAAGGAGACTTCCTGTATTGAATCAGGTTCAAATGCTTCCAGCTCCAGTGTGCTGAAATAAACCGGGTATTTTAAGAGTAATCTTTCTTCCCCAGCTTTGCTTTTTGTTTGTGCAGGAAGCATAGTAAAAATAATCATCTCATCCTCTTGAATATCAGTCCATCCTGTCATATAACCGGTCTTCGGATCATAAGTAAATAGCTGCAATTCTATTTGCCCGTTCCATGGATTGCATTTATAGATATCCCCTCTGCCTTTTAGTTTTACCGGTATCCGTCTTTGGCTCACGGAACCGGGCCTTGTGTAGCTGCCTTTGGTGGTTCCCTTTCTGAATATTGCACTGCAGGCCAGTTCGTCCGGATTTGGGGAATCCGGTGAATATTCAATACGGTTATATCCATAGAGGATAAAATACCGGTTATTGTTTTCATCTGCCCGTGCGGCTGTTATCAGATCCATCTCACCATCCAGCCATATCTCCGGCATGACTCCCAATGTATGTAAGATGTCTGGGATCATATCCAGCTTATCCGCATGGGTAATTCCATCCAATTCCCATACTTGCTCCATTAATTTATGCCATTCCTTCTTTTTATCTTCTGCATTCCATTCCCCATAAAACCTGCTGCATACCGGTTTTGTACCGACCCAGATAATAGGCAGCCCGGAGGAAACCAAATAATTTATGATAGAAAGCAGCCCGGACGAGATGTTCTTTACTTCCGGAATAATCAGGCATTTGTACCCGACGCCCTCTTTATCAAGGATATGGTCTTGTACAGTGCATACATCCATCTTTAAAAGATACTCTGAAACAAACTCATAGCTATAACCATTGTTTGATAATGCTCCGTTATCGTTATAAAGGCAGAATTCACTGCCTTCCCCATCATTACTGTAGCTATCCCGATACACCGCACAATCAACCTTTGCCTGTTTCCTGAAGATCATATTCATACGGGTTATGGTATCCATACATCCTCTGGCATCTTCTACAGACAAGGTCCGGTTCCAGTTATTTGATACCATTCTCAAGAAGCCCTCGTAACCGGGCCATCTGGCGCCGGGAACATTACCGTTTTCAGAATACTTACCATGATATCCCCCGGAATACGACCCGCCATGGAGTACCTGGGCGTTCATTCCTGCCATAAGACTTCTCTTAATCCACCAGAAAAGATCCTCATAATCCTGTCCGTAGCTATTGCCAAATTCTGCGGCACATTCAAAAGAGTATCTTTCTTTTCGTCCCAGATGAGCCGCTGCTGCCATCGTTTTCTGAAAATCTATGGCAGGTCTGCCCAAGGCTTCATTCTCTGGAACAGACACATATAATCCGCATCGTTCAACCTCAAACGGCTTATTATAAGCAACTTGATACCGTAAGGTTTTATGATATTTTGCAGCCATTTTTTCAAGAACCGACAGATGCTTCTCACAATACAATTGAGTTAAGGTCTCCAGATAGTCGTTATTCACCAGATCGGATATATCAGCGTCATCCAGCCGATACCCTGGAATATCACAGGGCGGATAAAGATTTTTCAGTCCGATAAAAGGAAGATACGGCAGCAGGGAATAACCTCTGCGTTTTTGAAACTCCTCCGGAAAACCCGGTGTCCAGTCCAGGGAAACTTTATATTCAAGCGAATCACAAAAGAATGATTCCATCGCTGTATACTGATATTGGGAGAAAATCTCGTCCCAATAACGTTCACAGGATTCTGCACCTTTTTCACTTAGATGGTCTATCACATAGTATTGTCCTACGTTGGTTTTATGGATTGCCGGCTGCTGATAGAACGCGAATATTCTCCAGCTGCCTCCTGTCTCAGGGAATATATAATCCAAAGTCAGGTCTTTGGTATCCACAAATGGCAATAAATCAATATAGCTATTTGTGGACAATATACCTTCGCTCTTTTCCGCATATGCCAGCACTTGTATCAATTGCGGTACACCCTCTTCATGTGATGTACGCCCCTGTGGGAGATTACCGATATAGCGGCTTCCGGACGGCGCTGTTGTATTGCCGTAGGTCAATTCGCAAAGTATGGCAGGGTCATCGGCAGTTTTAATATTCGGTGTGGAAATAGGCCAGCCCGGTCCGTTGGTAATATCCATGGACATTCCTAACTTCCCGGTCTCATCGCTGATTACCTCCATCATGGTATTCCACTGCTTACTGCCCCAACCCTCTCCCTTGGCAGCAATTTCCTTCAACGAGACCGCGCCGGAAACGATTAGGGATATCACCTCAATACCGCCAAATCCGCGCTTATATAATGCTCCGATTTCTTCCCGAAGATCTGTCTCCTCCACGGCCGCCGCCGGGAGCCAATACCTTATCTTGGGACGCATGTTTACAGGAAGCTCATCCCAAAGCTCTAATCTTTGAATATCTTTCATATCATCCTCCACCCATACTCGTATGGCATTACAATACCACGCAGGCAACTTCGTATCCTTCAAGCTCCAAACCCTCAATTTCTCTCTTTTCATTTGAGAAATTCATATAGAATACCGTTCTTTCATCACCGTTTTTACGTTCCTTCACCATAACATCCTTCACATATTCAGATGATATGATTCTTCTAATCTTCTTTGATTCGATAAGGTCATGATAAAAATCATACAGAAAATCTTTATCGGCTCTGCAAGCCAAATAATATGCCTCTCCTTTTTGGTAGCTGTATATTGCTTTTGCAAATAAGGGGAACTAACCGACAATGTTCAGTTAAGTTCCCCCTAATTATTTGCTGGTTTTCTATTATTTACTTACCTTTGAATACCAGTCTCTGGCAGCCTTTGTAACCTCTTCGCCACCGGTTGCATACCATTTTTCTACGAACTCATCAAACTTTTCAATCGGATAATCTCCAATGATGATTTTGGTCGCATATTCTATATAAAGTGCCCTGTTCTGAATATCAGGATAGTTAGTATAGATAGACGCCGGTATTCCGTCTCCTGCAATGGATTTTACATATTTCTGGTTCTCCTGAAGATCGCGGATAGACTGTGATATTGCCCACTCTCTTTCCGGAGTCTCCTGTCCCTTAAGTAACTGTGTCATGAAATCGATTGTCGAAATTCCATCATAAGGAGTAAGCAGGTTCTGCTGGGTTTTCTTATCATCCGGCAGTCTCTTCAATACGCCGTCAATCTTTTCACTATGCATACCCTCCACACCGGTATAATAAGTATTCCATAAAGATTGATCCGCCCAGGCATTAAAGAATTTCATAACGGCCTGAATCTTTTTCTCATCATCCGTCTTTGCCACCACACTTCCGACGTTGCTGATTTTTAGTGCAGTATAGAAGCCTTCGTACCCCGGAGCTGAAATTGCGGGTAATATCGCAATATCCGGTTTAACGCCTGTTGCACTTTCCATCGTTTCGGCATAATTATGCACCTCCTGAGGAAGATGGGACCAATTGCCAACAAGGTTGGAATTGATCTTTCCGTCCCATGCCGCCTTATCATTAAGTAAAGTCTCAGGATCCATCAATCCTTCCTTATAAAGGCTGGCAATCCACTCCAACGCGTCTCTCATGTTCTGGGTTACTGCTGAATAGGTCAGTTCGCCGTTATAGATATCCCATTGAGGATATCCCTCCCACATAGCCACACCATACATACCGAATAATTGCTCCATCCATCTGGCATCGGCGCGGCCACCGGTAGGTAATTCATCCTGAATACCGTTTCCATTTGGATCCCCGGTTTTAAATGCGCGGAGTACTTCGACATATTCCTCTTGCGTAGTAGGCATTTTTAAACCTAAAGCATCCAGCCAATCCTGTCGTATCATACTTCCATTACGGCCATAGCCGATTATATTGGGAATCGTATAAATCCTGCCTTGGCCGCTTGGATCATTTGCACGCATAGCATCCCAGACTTCCTCCGGTATCAAGTTCCAGAGATTGGGAGCATACTCAGGCAGAAGGTCTGTCAGATCCAGTAATGCTCCACTTTCAATTAAGCCAGCCTCCATGCCGTTAACTGGAAGAAAAATATCTGGCATTTCCCCGGCAGCAATCCGTAAGTTCAACTGATCCTGATAGGTCGTTCCGCCATTCCATTCCACATAAGGCTGAATTACGCCTACACCCATTAGATCCTTATAGAAATTGTATAACTCACTATCCTTCTCTATGGGCAGATAGCCTGTATTAGTCGTCCAAAACTCAACGTCTACCACCTCAGATGAGGTCTGTTCTCCAGCAGGCTGTGCTGTAGGGCTTTCTGTCGTTTGATTTTGTGTACCATTACTGTCACTGCCTTTGTCGGCAGATTTGGAACCGCATCCGGATAATGCCGTAACAAGCAAGGTTCCAATACATACAATTGCAATAAATCTTTTCCACTTCATAACAAATAAATCCTCCCTTTAGTTATTATTGTGTTACAGGATAATTATCAATAAAAATGGGGTCGATCAACAGCGTCATATTTTAGAAAATACTCTGCCATTTTTAAGATTTATATGCATATGTACCAAAAGCCTGACATAAATCCAGATTTCCTAAAGCAGATTTTTGGTCAAAGTAATAACTTTCTGATCTAAAAACACCCCCTATAATTCTTTGTTGCTTTCTATGAATTTATCAAGGTATAATTAGTTTAAAACATATACTCAGGGTAACATTAGAATTATTTCTATGAGATTTAGCATAATCTATGGTTATTTGCAAAGAACCATAGATTATGCTATTCTTTCAACGTACAGGCTTATTTTAATAGGGGGGTAATATGAATTTCAACCCGATTGATCATGCCAGTGAGCTGATGAAGGCAAAGGGCATTAAAACACAATTGTTAATCGAACCGTATGATGACATAGAGCTCATTGACGAGATGCTTAGACATCAATTATATGGTAATTTTGATTATGGAGTAATTCCACACAAACTTGAGAGTGCTATTCGCGAGAATACACTTTATTTTACATCGGACCAATTCGAAACCCATTATGTCATTTTAAGGCTTCCAAATACACAGAAGAAAAAGAATGCATTTTTTGTTATCGGTCCCTACCTTACCCAGGATTATCAGAGAATTATTGATACTGTAATCAAAAAGACACAATGGGAATTATCCCTGGTTTCAGAGCTAAAAGAATATTATTCAGGAATTCCTTGTATTCCAACCACTGATGTATTTTCAGCTGAAGTGATTGTCCTGGCAAAATATATTTTTGGCAGCAATAACTTCGAGACTGAACATGCTGCCGACCATTTTTTCTCAACAGAAACGGAGCCTGAGCTCAAATCGGAACAAGATAACTCCTTGTCGGCATCCATGATAGAAGAAAGATACCGCTGTGAAGAGGCGATGCTTGAGGCTGTAGAACAAGGCAATGACAAAAAGGCTATGGTCCATTTGAGTACATTGGAAAAATATAAGTTTGAACCAAGGTGTTCAGACAGCCTGCGCAGCTATAAAAATTTCTTTATTGTAATAAATACACTATTTCGTAAGGCAGTGCAACGGGCTGCAGTCCATCCTGCACACATTCATACTATCTCCGATGAGTTTGCAAGAAGAATCGAGTTCTCAAGAAATACTGAGGAGTTGTCAAAGTTATTAGGAGAAATGCTGCGCAAATACTGTTTACTGGTTAAAAATCACTCCCTCCGAGGATATTCATACTCTATTCAGGAAGCTGTGAACTACATAGATTTCAATTATGCAGAACAAGTTAATCTCAGCATTCTAAGTAAAGTAACTTCAGTCAACTATAGTTATTTGTCAACACAATTTAAGAAGGAAGTGGGTTCTTCCATAATAGACTATACCAATCAAAGACGTGTCCAGCAGGCACGAAAACTGCTTGTTACTACCAGTCTGCCGATCAATGAAATATCTGAGACGGTCGGCTTTTTAGATGAAAATTATTTTTCCCGCACTTTTAAGCGCCACACCGGGCAATCACCAAGTGAATACCGCAAATTTTTCCGATAAATGAATGGACAGGCACACCTCTGCTAAGGAGTTGCCTGTCCATCTGAAGTCGGCCGCAAAAACAGATAGCGATAACCTTTATTAATCTGCCAGATCTTCTACATTTATCTGTGTCCCATTATAGTTTGCATAACCATAGCTTTTGGGCTTTCCATCCTCTGCATCTTCCAATAACAGCTCCGGCAGCGATGATCCGTCAAATGATATGGGCGAAAACGTTAGGCGAAGTTTCATCTGGCCTGTTCTCCTGCCCGTCATGATAAGATCAGCTTCATATACGCTTTCTCCCGCAGCAGTATTCCATGAGGCTTCATATCCATTATAAAACGACAGGCCATCGTCGCTCATTTCCACATACTCTGACCGGGCAAAAGTATTGGTTTTCGAATAATTTATATAACCAGAATGCTTCCCTGCAATTTTTCCCTCTATGTTTTGATCCGGAAGCAGCCAGAGCTTATCTTCGTCTGTTTCAGCATAAGGAATGCTCTGGGGAGACTGCTGCGCAGGAACCGCTTCCTGCGGCTTGTAATCCGGCAATTCAACGATCCGGATACGTTTTTCTGCTGTTCCTCGCAAGCCTTCCGGCCACATTGCCTTTTTGCCGGAGGGATGCCAGGACATAGGAGAATAGTATACCCATCTCTCCTCCGTATCACTGAGCTGCACCCCCTGATAACCTGGCTCATTCACAGACTTCTCAATATCAATCAAAACCGGACCAATATTACCCTTACGATAAGCGCGCACGGCAGTGACTCCATAAAGATAAGCGGTCATTATCATGTTCTGTGCCGCAAGATTACCATGCGGACGAGGCATCAAACCGAGAATGGCGAAATTTGTCTTGGGGGAAAACCGCGTGCTCATGACAATTCCCAGCTTTTCATCCGGTGACAATATCGTTGTTTCATCGTAACAAGGCGTTTTGGTAATTTGTATGGTATCCTCTGAAGTCAGGTCCTGTATCACTGAATCCACCAGCACCGAATTCTTCGCTCCGACCGCAGAAATGGCTTTGCCTCCGCGTACAAACTGCTTTACCTCGCCTCCATGCATAATCTGCGGAACCAGAAACCCTTCCTGATCAGGATCCTTCTTAAACCCTTTGATTGTATGAATAATCTGTACTTTCTCTATGCTGTAACGATTTTCTTCCCGCACGAGATTGCCATACAGCACCGCCGCACCTCCACCCGTGCGAAGAAGCGTCCAGCAGATATGTCCGTTGTCCGGTGCAATGATGATTTCCGACCAGTGTTTAAATACCCGCTCATCCTGTTTGATGTTCCAGGGATATACCACCGGTACCAACTCGCTTTTCTCACAATGATCAATGTCCGGCGAGCATTCCAATACATAATCACCCAGCAATACCTTCGTATTATCCTGATATGGCATAAACCGGATACCATTGGCTCTCTGATGTATCCGGATAACACCTTCATAGATATCCCTGAACTCAGTTCCGTCATCATTCATCACCGCGATATGTATATAATCCTTTTCCTCCGGGTCGTCCTCCCGATGATAGTCTACCAGCACTTTTCCTGAAAAGGTATAAGTGGCGGATGCGCGCCTGACATAAACGGGTAATACCAATGTTCTGATTTCAATCCTGCCTAAATTATTATCATACATCTGCATATGAAATACCTCCTTGCTTAATCACGTAATAGCTAATTAATGGATACTTAAAAAATACTAACTTAATAGTACTACTTGAGACGCTATAAGCAGTAGCACATATTACATGAATTATAGTACATATTATAAACAAAAGAGAGTATGGAAAAACTTTGCAGGCATTTGAAACATCTAAGTATATGGCACACACCGCTCCATAAGCTCCCAATATTAATAACTTAAAGATATCGCTATTCAAACATAAACAGTTTTGATGGTAAGTAATACACCATCTCACAATGGGCAGGTGAATTCATATATTCCTGATCCTGTCTCATATTGTTTGCCGTCTGGCAGTACTACTGCAGCACTGGTGTTGCATGGTATCCTGACTTTAAGATAGAAGGTGCCGTTTTCTTTTTTCCAATCGCTTACGATCTCCCCATAGACACTCTTGTGGCTGCTTCTTGCCCAAGTCATTGTTTCATCCGGCTCCGGTTTGATCATGATTTTCTGATACCCTGCCGACTGCTTCCTGATCCCTGCTATATTACGATAAATCCAGTCAAAAACGCATCCGAAGGCATAATGATTATAGGATAAGTTTCCTACTTTTCCATCCGGCTTTATACCATCCCAGCTCTCCCAAATAGATGTTGCACCTTTTCTGATTTCATAGAACCAGGACGGGCATTTTTCCTGACATAGTACTTTATAAGCAATATCCTTCAGTCCGTATTTCATCAGTACCTCCAGTAATATCGGAGTTGCCAGAAAGCCTGTATCAAGACAATAATCATTCTCCTCAATCAAAGCCTTCAGCCGGGCAACTGCCTTGGAAACTTTATCTTCAGGAACAATTCCGAACCATAGCGCACATACATAGCTGCCCTGCAGGTCGGGATCAATCAATCCATCCTTTGAAATATACGTATCCGCAACAGCCATTTTTATCCTACCGTTTAATTCGGAATATTTTAATGCATCACTTTTACAACCAATGATGCCGGCAATCTGTGCCATCAGATCGGCAGAGTAGGCATAATAGATGGCCGCAGTAAGCTCCTTTGTTATTTTCGCGCCCTTGACGCCTCCCATCGCACCCTTTGATATGCTTGGAATCATCCAGTCTCCGTAATGCCATTTTGTGTTCCATAGATATTTATGATTTTCAATTTCCTGAGGCGTCTTATTCTTTTTCTTCTCAAAACTCTTTGGATTAAATTGTTCCGCCTGATACCGGACATAGTCCATCCATTTTTTCATCATGGCATAATGTCTTTCTAAAATTTCTTTATTACCATACATGCTGTAAACGGTATACGGCACAATAATACAGGCCTCCGACCATCCGGCAGAACAGCAGCTGGCTCCTCCCTGCATCCTCAATAAATTTTGATAGGAGCGGCTAAAAGGAACCACGCAAGGGATTTGTCCGTCTTGAAGTTGTTCCGCCTCCATATTCTCTGTCCAGCGGGTCAAAAAAGCATTCATGTCCTGATGGTAGGCTGCAGTCGGAGCGTATACCTGTATGTCTGCGGTCCATCCCGCACGCTCTCTCTGCGGACAATCGGTCGGTATGGAAATCATATTGGAGTACTGTGACCAGCGGGTATTGGAATACAGCTTATTTACCAGCTCATTGCTGCACTCGAATTCCGCCAGATTATCCATTTTAGTGGAAATCGCTATACCGCAGAAGTCTTCCAGTTTGGGATTACTCAGTCCGCTTACTCTTACATAACGGAACCCATGAAAAGTAAAGCGCGGTTCAAATACTTCATTTCCTTTGCCCGAACAAATAAAAATATCCGTCTGGTCTTTATTAACACCCATGATATTGTTCAGAAAATTGCCCTTTTTATCCAATACTTCACTGTGTTCCAGCTTTATTACCGTTCCTTCCGGAGCTGACACCTTCAGACGGACAAAACCGGCAAAATTCTGTCCGAAGTCAATTACTGCTTCCGCCTTTGGTGTATGAAGCAGGGAAACCGGCTCGATTTCTTTGATCTTCACAACAGGCTCACCGATTTGGGGACGCAGGTTGTCATATCCGTAATCTGCGGTGGTAACCGGACTCCAATGATGGTCATTAAAGCTTGCTTTGCTGAATTCTTCTATATTTTCTGTATAATTATGATCCTGTTTCTCTCCGATGAATATATCCGAATAACGGATCGGTCCATCGGCATTGCAACGGAAGTTTTCATCCGAGATAATGACCTCACTTGCACCGTCAGCATAGATTAATTCGATCTGCAGAAGAAATGCCCGCGACATTCCGTACTGACCGCATTCGCCTCCAACACCGATCCTTCCGGACCACCAACCGTCCGCCAGAATAACTCCACAGGCATTGTTGCCGACTTCCAGTAAATTAGTGATATCGTAAGTTTGATAACATAAATACTTTTGATATGCGGTAAATTCCGGTGCAAGGAGCCTTTCGTCGGTCGCCTCGCCATTAAAGCACATTGAATAAACGCCGTGGGCTGTCGCATATGCCCTGGCTCTCGCCAACCCCGACTTAACCGTGAATTCCTTTCGCAGAAGAGTTACCGGTAACAGACGTTTCTCCGGTGGTAATTTAGGTTTTATTTTTAAAGTCATATTTAACATAAGCGGAATCGGTTTTTCATATTTCAAACCGGGGATCGAGGGCTCAATCCACTTTGCAGAGAATTGACCGGGCGCCGCTTCAAAATAATCTTTATTTGCTGCTTCCCGTCCTTGGTCATCCCAGACCTTGATTTCCCAGTGATACCCTTCTCCCGAGACCGCACAAAAGCCTTCTGGTACAACCTCGATAGACTGAGATGTATAAATTTTACCAGAATCATACATTAGCTTTCCTGAATTATGGATCAGCAATTGATATGCTTCCTGTTTTATATTCTGCTCCTCTGATAATAGCTGCCAGGATAAAACTGGCGTATCTGTAATACCAAATGGTGTTTTTTGATGATTACACCTTAACCCCACGATTTTTAACATAATGACTCCTCCTGAATTAATAAAATATTGCTGCACAAATTACAAATAGCTTGCTATTCAGGACTCATTATAGTAGGATTTAAATAAAATTTGAATGAAGTATGTTGCTATGATGCCATAAGATATTGCTATATTGGAGGGTTTATGTTTGATAATATTCATTTTCGCGAATTCAATGCGGCAGAGCTAATTATAAGTTCCGATATGCAAGATTATTGGTATTCTACCGAAGACTATCAACAGGCGGGCGATATCTCAATGATTACTGCCGCAATCAATGCAGACTATTCCATCAGCGGTTCTGTTTCTCTTCTTCCGCTTCGTCCCGTAAGTGCTTTTGCGAAGGAGCATTATTTGTATCTACAGAGTTTCGGATTAATTCACTCAGATGAAAATTATTATACTCGAAGGGAAAATTATGATTCTTATCTTATTTTATTCACATATTCAGGAGCCGGATACCTGGAATATAACGGATTGGAATATTACCTAAAAGAGGGGGACGGTTTTTTTATTGATTGCCGTAAACCCCATTTTTACCGATCGGACAGTAAGCTATGGCTTCACAGCGTTTTACATTTTGACGGGGTTCAGGTAAGCAACTTTTTTCAGTTATTCGAAAAAAGAGGTTCTGTCCGGTTTTCATCTTCAATTAATGGATTTTATCAGTATCATCTGGAAAATCTGGTTACGATATATGATAGGTCTCCTTGTTATATGGAGCTTCAGATCTCAAATGAGATTTACCAACTTCTGACTGAAATCATAGTAAAAGCAGATAATATACATAGTAATACAAATTCATTATCAGAAGTTATGCGATATCTGATAAAATATATGGAAAGCAATTATAATTTACAGCTTACCTTAGATTACCTTGCTAAATTTTCAGGGATCAGCAAATATCACCTATGCAGGGAGTTCAAAAAGTACTCTGGCTTCACGCCAAATGAATATCTGATTCGTCTCCGTATTGAACAGGCTAAATTTCTTTTACACAACACCAAAATTACGGTAGCGAGAATCGCACAATTGGTCGGTATTCCTGACGAAAACAATTTCAATTATCATTTTAAGAAACGCGAGGGCATAACACCCGGAAAGTTTCGTTCTATTTAAGAAGTCCTTTGCTGCTTATGCAATCCTGAACTGTTTACCGGTTAACAAAAACAGAGAGCAAATTCACACATCAGGAATATGCTCTCTGTATTTATAATTCAACTATTGCACCTTCAAGTACTCCTTCCAGAAACAAAATCATATCAAAGCTTAAGATACCTTTTCGACCCAGACGGCAAATGCGCTCAAAAAGCTGTCGATGAACGCTTTTGTATCCGGATTACTTAATGCACCCTTTTCATCAATCAAGGTATGGTAGGCGCCGATATACGCCTCCGGCTGCGCAAGAGTTAAAACATTTAAAAAGGTTAGTATCTGACGCAGATGGTGATTTGCCCCAAAGCCTCCAATTCCTCCGGGAGACTGACTGATAATAGCACCTGGCTTCCCGCTCCAAACATTGCTGCCATAAGGCCGGGAGCCTACATCAAGTGCATTTTTTAATGCCGCCGGTATCGAGCGGTTGTGCTCCGGCGTGATAAAAAGTACACCGTCCAGCGTTTGAACTTCCTTGCGGAATACAGAATATTCCTCGGGATTCGCACCATCATAATCCTGATTGTAAAGAGGGAGTCTGCTGATGTCAATGGATTTAAACACATAATCTGCGGGCGCATGCTCTTTGACATACGCTGCGATACTTCCGGAAAATGAATCCCTTCTCAAGCTGCCTGTAATAATTCCGATGGTTTTGCTCATGTATATACCTCCTTTTTATAATATAATAATTGCCGAATTAAAATTTGACGGTTCTCGGTTCACCTGCAAAGGATGAAAAAACCGCCTCTGCATCCTTAAGATAATATACCAGGGTATTACCGTCGCCGGCCTGATATCTTCCCTTCAAGCCGGGATAAGCATCCAGCATTGACTGCTGCGCCTCAATACGGTTATCCTCAACAAGCGTGGCGGCAACACGTATCCACTCTTTCCCTTCAAAGGCACAGATTTCCGCTTTCGGATTAAGTTCTATCTGTTTTGCTACGTTCTTAACCTTGCCTGTCTGGATGTACAGCTTTCCCTCAAAGATGTTCACAGTACCGAAAGGACGCACCCTGGGCTGATTCCCTTCCACTGTAGCGATATAATAGGTGTCGCATTTTTTTAGAAATTCATAAACTTCCTGCATGATGTTTCTCCTCTTCGTTTTTTATTAAGCATTCCCAATCTCACTGACAATTTGGGCCAATGCTTCCTGGACCGGCACTGCCGAACGTCCGAGCAGTGTTTCAAAATCACTGTGCTCCACGTCCAAAGCTCCATCCCGGATACCTTTCTGAATACCGATAAGCAAAGGCAATACAAATTCAGGCACACCGGCACCCTGCATTATGGCGGCATATTGTGCATCCTCCACCTGCTGTACCGGTATCTCCTTCCCCAGTACGGCTCCAAGCGCTGATACCAGTTCCTGCTGTGTCAGCGGTTTGCCGGACAGCTCATAAATCTTGTTCTCATGTCCGCTCCCCGTAAGCACTGCCGCCGCAGCATCCGCATAATCCTTTTGCAATGCCCAGCCTACCCTGCCGCTTCCTGCCGAGGTCACCCAGGGAGCACCTGCCAGAACACCCTGTATACTCCCGATCTCATTCTCCAGATACCAGTTGTTTCTCAGAAAGGTATAAGGGATCCCTGTTTTTCTGATTGCTTCTTCCGAGGCCCGATGTACTTCAGCAAGAGATAAGGAATTATTATCCGCTTTTGCCACGCTGGTATACGCAATGAATTTAACCTGAGCTTCTTTTGCTGCTGTGATAGCATTTATATGCTGCCGAATTCTTGTTTCATTATCGCCGTCTGTTGATATAATCAATAAGCGCTCAATATGAGAAAACGCTGAAACCAGAGTCTCCTGCCGGTCAAAATCCCCCTGTCTCACCTCTACGCCGCGCGCCTTTAAGTTCTCTGCTTTTTTCGGGTCTCGAACACTAATGGCAAGCTGTTCCGGTGATATCGTTTTCAATAAAGCCTCCACAACCTTTGACCCCAATTTACCCGTAGCTCCTGTTACTAATATCTTCATAACCTGATACCTCCTTTATGTACTATTTGCTTTTTACGACTTTAGGTGATATAATTGAGCCTACATAAATTGTATATTCTTAATTTAGTTTAATCAAGTACAATCATTTTTAATACATAGTATCATATTAGATACTATATTGGAGGAACTATGCTGTCGCAGGAAGAATTATTTGCAAAATGCCCTTATGCAACTGTACAAAAGATATTATCCGGTAAATGGGTATTACTCATCTTACATCATTTAAACGGAAGCACCCTTCGGTTTGGCGAGCTCAAAAGGCTTATGCCGGAGATGACACAGGCAACGCTGACAAAGCAATTACGCACCCTGGAGGATTACGAAATAATCACAAGAAACGTTTATGCCCAGATTCCGCCTAAGGTTGAATACGAACTCAGCAGCATAGGAAAAGAACTTTCCGTAGCGCTGGACAGCCTCAAGGCCTGGGGGGATAAGTATATTACTTATTACAATTCACATTAACCAGAAGAAGCCTTCCAAATGAAAGCTCCAGACTGTAAACAAATTAACTTTTGTATTTTGGATGCAAAAACAGAAGCTCAGGGAAAAACCGAAAAGTCAGGCCACTCTCTGAAACGGTCTGGAAGTATACCACAAGCCCTGTTATAACGGTGCTTTTATAAAAGCAAACAAAAGCCAAGCTGCAATTAACGAGAAAACAACGATTATGCCGATTTTCCAAGGTTTCACAACTTTTTTCATTTTTATTTGCTCCTTCACACATAATGAATAATCTTCAGTTCAAATCTGTGCTAAATTCCTGTTCAAGAGTACCACAAATCAGGATAAAATATAGTATTAAGCATTTATGCACAATATTTAATGCAAAAATACTTTTATTATTTTAATGGCCAATTTGGGACTGAATTTATAAATAATATTTAACGCCATAGAATCAACGCCTATAAACATTCTGAATTTGTTTTTCTCGATACTTGAAATAATTAAATCTGCTGCCTTTTTCGGCGTTAATAATAATTTTTCTCCCATCGCCTTCACATCATTCGTTTTAATTTCAAAGCCGGAGTTTTTCATAATATTCGTTGTAATGCCTCCGGGAATGACAACCGAAACCCCTACCTTTGTATCAGCCAGTTCTGCATACATACCTTCGGTCAATAGCTTCACTGCCGCTTTCGAGGCCCCGTAGATGCTTTGTCCCGGTACCGGAAAGAAACCGCCCATGCTTGATACATTGGTGAGGTGTGCTTCCGGTCTCTTCTTCAGCTCGGGTAAAAATGCTTTCGACATATATAGTGTGCCGAAGAAATTTACATTCATAACACGGTTTATTTTATCCATGTCTATTTCGTCCACCGGGATAAAGGGTTGAATAATGCCGGCATTATTGATCACACCATCTACCCGTCCATGATGCTTTACTACGGACTCTACAAGAGAATTTACCGCTTCCTGATCCGCTATATTAACGGTATGCAAGGATAATCTGCTATTTTTGCCTGAAAGCCTATAGGTTTCATTTAGGCCCTTTTCATTAATATCAACAGCAGCAACCCTTGAACCCTTTTTTAATAAGGAAAATACCAATTCTCTGCCTACACCGTTTCCACCACCTGTTACTACAATTACCTTGTTATTAACTTTCATGATTTGCTCCTTTTCCTGTCTATGCTCTGTTCCTGTAAATGCAATAATAATGCAATATCCATTTATTCTATCTATTTAACGTCGATGCGATACATCCGCCATCGCATAAGATATCTGTACCCGTTAAATAAGTAAGCCTTTCATCTGTTAAAGATCTGATAAGATATGCAATCTCCTCTGGTGTTCCAAAACGTTTCACAGCACTCTTCTCAATCAGCTGCCGGCTTTCCTCTTTAACCGTTTCACCCATGGGTGTTTCAATAAATCCTGGTGACACAGACAATACACGAATTCCTTTTTCGGAAAATTTTTCTGCATCTGTTTTCGCATACCAGGATACAAAATTTTTGGATAAGCCATATGCTACACCAGAACGGTATTTCTTAGGAAAAAGATTGACTCTTTTTAACATCTTATTTGTAAACAATTCTGGATCCGCTCTGGATAATGTGTATTTTTTTACTGGTAAAATCTTATTGGGAAGCATATACCCTGCCATCGATGCAATATCAATCAGACAGGAGCTGTCACTCATATAGGAAAAGAAAGTTTCATTCACATAGATAGTTCCAACTGCATTCACATTTAAAATCATCCGGATATCCTGTATCGCAGGAGATATTCCCGCGGCATGGATTACCGATTTGATTATCCCTGCCTCTGATGCATGCTTTGCCAAAGCCTCCACAGATTCCCGTACTGATACATCACATTGAAAGGCTTGCGCTTCCATCCCCATACTTCTCAATTCATTAACAGCCTCTTCCAGCTTTTCTAATGTCCGGCCAGATATAATTATATCATGATCCTTACCCATTACCTTGGCAGCAGCGAAGCCTATACCGCTTCCCCCACCCGTTATTACACATATTTTTTTCATTGCTCCCTCACCTTTCTGCCAAACGCGATTATACATAATGATTCATAAATTCTGCACTTAACTGGAATGACCGCACCGGTGATTTGTCCGCCCAATTTCTGTGCGTCTCCAGAATGACCGCTTTTACCTCATATTGTTTCGCTGCTTCCACCAGTACAATCAAATTCATGTTGCCATATCCAAGCTCTGTGCTGTCGGATTTTATGATGGAACCGCTTGGTCCTGTTATTTTCGTCCCTCTGTCATTGATGTGATAAAGCTTCATCCGTTTTCCAAGCGCATGCATCAATTCTAATGCATTGCATCCAGCCTCTGTCGGCCAGTAAGAGTCAAATTCGAAATTCACATACTTCGGGTCCGTTCGTTCAATTATCATTTGATATGCTGTTTTGCCGGGTTCAACTTTACGCAATTCACAATTATGGTTATGATACAGCAATTGAAGCCCTCCGTCCTTCAGCAGCTTTCCTGCCTGATTTAACTGATCCGTCAATTCCAAAACTGCCTGCTTATTTGAAAAATCAAAGCGAAACAGCCCTGTTATTACAATAAACTCAGTTCCAAACACCTTAGCTTCCTCGATAATTTCCTGCGGACGCTTTAGTATACTTCCCAGGTCTTCATGGATACTGACAACCTTTAATCCGGATTCCGCAATTAATTTATTCCAGTTCAGCTTTCCGCTGCGCCCAATGGGCATTCCAGCCAATTTAGTCAGGATTCTTACGATCATCGGTGTCTTTTTGATCATAAATCCATTCAATTCAATTCCATCATACCCGGCTTCCTTCATTGCCTGTAATGCTTCTATCGCTTTCTTTTCAGAACCCATTACAGTTCCAAGCTGCATTTGTTGAACTGCTTTCACTGTCATGATTATTTTTCACCCCTTCTATCATCTCTCACACAATAAGCTCCCTATACCATGAAGCGTTCCTTTGGATTATGCCTCTGTTGCTGCTCCCGGCATAAATGAATAATCAACCTCTTTGATAACAATCTCCTCCATTCATAGTATCGGTAAGCTCAGAATGCTGATTGGTATGTCAATCCTATGTAATTATTATATTGGTTCTTAATATACTTGTATTTCAGTTTTCAAAGTGATATTATATTTTTCAAATATAATCTGATTTTTGTAATATAGGTCAATTTTTGCAGATAATTTTTGTGTAGTTTATACAACATTTTTTCTTAGGAGGACCTTAATGGAACGTACCATACTGGCTCAGCTTCTATCCATGCAACGTGATTTGTTCCACATTCCATTTTATCTATATGATGGTGAGAAACGGCTGGAAGCATTTGAGCCATCCGCCTGCTCCTGCGATATGATAAGCCCCTGGCTTCCTTTCCTGATAGAAACCGGGGATGCCTTAGCTTACTTATTAACAAACGATTTCCTGCTGTTTGGAAGAATACAGGATATATCATCCGGGCTAAGTATAATCGTTGGACCGGTACGCCTCGGTTCTATTTCTGAAACAATCCTCAGAAATATAATATTATCCGGCAGACCGGTACTAAGCTCTAAAAATCTTCAGGAAATCGGGCAATTTCTTAATTCTTGCAGCTCTTACTCCCTGGAGCAGTTTCTGCCGGTAATTTGCATGATACACGGATTTTTAAACAACAAAGTTATTACTTGTGAAGACTTAATGAAAAAGGGTATGGGGGGTAATTTTGAAAATGATACACAGCTGCGTATGCTGTCCGCAACGAAAGAACATACCTATGAAGAAACCGTGCGAAGAAATAATTATGAACTGGAATCAAAAATAATGTATTACATTAGTCATGGCAGGACAGAAAAATTGAAAACAATGCAATTCATACATGACGATATGGGTAGTCTTGCATTTGATTCTTTACGTCATTATAAAAATGCACTGATTATCCTTAACACACTCTCCCAAAGAGCAGCCATTGGCGGAGGTCTTGATCCGGAAATAAGTTATCAGCTTGGAGAAATTTATATCCAAAAAATAGAAGCATGCAAAGATATGGACTCGTTGATACTGATAAGCGAAAATCTTACCATCGATTACTGCCAGCGGGTTTCCCTCATTTTATACCCTAAGACAAATCATCCAAAAATCAACGATGCCATGCATTATATCAGAGAAAATTATCAAAAACGGCTGACCGTAGGTGAGATTGCTCAAAAAGTAAAACTGTCGGACGAATATTTGTCCAGTAAATTCCGGCAGGTTACCGGTATATCACTGCCAAATTATATCAACCAGCAAAAAATATCTGAAGCCAAACAACTCCTGCGCTTTACAGATATGACTTTACCCGAGATTACCAGTTATTTATCCTTTTCATCACAAAGTTATTTTCAAACCGTCTTTAAAAAAATGAATGGCGATACCCCGATGGAATATCGCCAGAAAAATAAATAACCCTGCTGCCGTATGAGTATTACCCGTCAGCTTACTATTACCATAAGCATAGTTCCGATCCCCGTAATCTGGTAATCGCCTCAATTAAAAAGTAGTCCGCATAGATCAGAGGTACCCTGATTCCCTCTTTATAATGGTATGCGACGCAGCCTTCCCCTACGATAGAATCAGTTTCCGTATCCCAGTTACAATGCTTTTCTGCCGTTGCTTTCAGTATCTTAAGAGCCCCATTCAAATAAAGAGACTTCTCATGTTCAGATACTGCCGAGGCAATCTCAAGCAAGCCACAGGCTGCGCAGGTACCGGCCGAGGTATCATAGATTACCGGCTCGGCAGGAGCGCGAAAATCACATAACGGAATATATCCGGTATCCACTACATTCGCCAAAAAATAATGGGCTGCCTTTTTAGCTGCCACCAGATATCTTTCTTCCCTGGTATGGCGGTAGCTCAATGCAAAGCCATAGATTGCCCAAGCTTGTCCCCTTGACCAGGAGGATTCCGGCGAGAAGCCCTGGCCTTGAGGATAGCTGCTAAGTTCTCCTGTTTCCGGGTCGATTGCTGCAATATGATTACAGGAGCCATCTTCTCTTAAGATAATATTCATAGCCGTATCCGCATGTGCCATGGCAATCTGAGTGAATCTTGGATCTTTCGACACCTCCGATGCCCAGTAAAGAAGCGGAATATTCATCAAACAGTCAACAATCATCCAACCTGCTTTGGAACCATCCAGGGAATCATTCCATGCACGGATGAACTTTCCGTTAAGATTAAAGCGTCCGGCTAGAATATTAGCTGCATGCAAAGCTCTGTCTCTGGAATGTTCATTGCCTGTGATCCTGTAGTTTGCTACAGAAGAATGCAGCCACATAAATCCAACATCATGATGGATACCTGTAAAACCATATAAAGCTTCCTCCAGGCGCTTTTCCACCAATTCCGCGGTGCTCCTGAACACTTCGCTGCCTGTGGCATGAAACATCTGCCAGAGAATTCCGGGCCAAAAGCCATTTGTCCACCAGGAAATATCCTTATCTCCCATATCTTCATAAAAGCCTTCAACAGGGATATATGGTATTTCTGATTTAATACGTTCACATTCACTTGCTATCTTTATGTTTACTTTTTCCCATGTCTCCTCAAGCCAGTAAAGTGTTTCTTTCGGTAATGATTCTTTCATTCTTCCTCCTAACTTAAACTTACACCTGAAAATTCTGTATCTCCTGTACCAGCACATCTGCATTCTCATTCAGCCTGACTGCCGAGGTATTTAAGGATTCCACGGACGTAAGCTGGTCACCGGAAGTCTGGGTTACATTATTGGAAGAGGCTGCAATTTCTTCTAATACTGCCGAAATATTCTCGATGGCAGCAAGGGTGCTTGCTCTTGAATCCTCAATGTTACCTACATTCTCAGTAATCTGCTGCAGGAATAACACCAGTTTCTCAACACTCTCATTCATATCCTGATAGGATAAGGTTGTATTCTTCACTGCGTTCTCCTGTAGCTTTAGTACCTCCTCAGCCTTGCGGGCTGTTTCAACCGCTGTGATGGTATCCTCCTGAATGCTGCCGATAATCTTCTTAATGTCATTGACAGAGCGCTTTGATTGCTCTGCCAGCGTTCTGATCTCATTTGCAACAACTGCGAAGCCTTTGCCGTATTCTCCGGCTCTTGCCGCTTCGATCGACGCATTTAAGGATAAAAGGTTTGTCTTGCCGGCGATATCATTAATTGCGTTAATAATCGTATTGATGGAAGAGGATTTCTCCGCCAGCTTCTCAATGTCATGAATGATACCTGTGGTGATCTCTATTGTGGAAGTGGTTTGCTCGTTCAGCTCACAAGAAATGACAGAGCCTTCCTGCACTCTCTTCCTGGTATTGTTTGCAATCTGTCCGATCTCCTTGGTATTATCGCTCACCAATTCAATTCCCTGTGACAGCCTGTCCATCTGAACCAGACATCTCTCTGCATCCTTTGCCTGCTGATTGATCCCCTGCTCAATCTCATTCATGGCATTGGAAATCTCACCTGTAGATCTTAAGAACAGTTCCGAGGTCCTCGATACATTGGAGGAGGATTCAGATACCTCACTACTCAGCTGCTTCATCTGCAGGATCAGTTTTTTCATATTACCGAAAGTTTCCTGAAGTTCCTCAATCAAAATATGGAATTCATCCTTACGGTTTGAAGTAAATTTCACGGTAAGGTCACCTTTTGCAGCCTGTCTTAGCTTGGAGTTGATGCCCTTAATTGTCTTATCAATTCCCATGGATAGTATAAATGCCGTTACTACAGCTAAAATACAAGCAAAAATCACAATAATTATTGTAATCTGACGGATACTGGCTGCCTGGCTGTTTATCGTCGACTTAGGCATCAATGCACAAAGAGTTGCGCCTGTCCCGCCAATCTTAGAATACATAAACAGATACTCTGAGCCTCTGTAATTCACATAGCTGGAACCGCTGGTTTCTTTGCCGGAAAGCACCTCCTGATAAAAACTCTCTCCTGTAAAGATCGGGTATACCTCTGTGGATATTTCCGAAGCCTTGGCTTCTTCCTCCCTGGACTCATCAATAATTTCCCGTCCGTCCGGAGTAACTACTCCAAGATAGCCTGTCTTATCAAAGGATAAATCCGTTAGAATTTTTCTCATAGTTTCTGCCTTGATTTCTATAATAAGAAACGCATCCAGACCCGTGAAATTTCTAATCAAACGAAGTGAATAATCCTTGGGACCGGTTTCCAGTGCTTTGTCCAGATACTCATCCTGTCCGTCCCAAACCACCTTAGCACGATTCTTCTGCAAATATTGTCCGATTTCTGTCTTTCTTAAACTCTCATAGGTATCTTTTTCATAGCGTAAATTAGTAGTAGATATCGGTAATACATCTTTTGAAATCATAAAAATATTTTCTATGAATTCATCAGATATTTTTTTTGCAGCAAGATTATTCTCAATCAGCTTTTTGGTATTACTTATTTCTGAAAGATCTCCTGAATTTGTCAAATAATTCACTAGTGAACTGTCATTTGCATATTGGATACTGGCAGCTTCAACATTAGAAAAACCAAACCGCATAAATTCCGCTGCCATATTGATAGAATCAGCCGTTACTGTTTCAAAGCTGCTGACGATACTTTTGGATGTCTTTAGATAGGATGCAGCACCGAGTATAATGATACAGGCCACCGGTATAAAAAAAGATGCAATTAATTTAAAGCGTATTGTAGAAAAAAATCTTATTTTCATTCTCCGCTCCTCCTAATTTATCTGATTGTATTTTAATACCTTAGTAATACCATCTATATAAGAACCAATGTAAGAAATTCTATTTGCACAGATAAGCATGATCTATATAAGCCGTCTTGCCGGACCATATTTTTTTAGCCGTCCATTCCTCCCGGGGCTTTCGCCAAAAATCCTCATCAGGTGATAATCCCAAGGGCAAAAATACATTCATACACAAATATAGACTTCCTCTGCTGATATAATCTTCTGCCAGCTCCGGTTGATATCCATAAACCCCCGGAAGCAGCCATCCGTTACCATCCAAAATTGTATCATCTGCCATTTGCTTATTTAAAACTGCACTAAGTGCTGTCCGTACCTGGGCATAAGTGATTTCTGCTGGCAAAAAATGCTCCAGGACAGCTTGAGATAACAGATGAAATACACCAAACCGATAGGTCATAGAACGTCCAATGACAGGATATGTGCCATTATCATTTATCATTCGTTCCAATACAGCGGCATATCTTGCCGCCCTTCCCATCACAGCTGATTCAAGCTGCTCATATTCCTTATAAAAGCTTTGCTGTTCGGGATTATTCTTAAAGAATTTGATAATGTCTATCAGCATAGGCTGAATTACAAAAGAATTATAGTAATCGCAATGAAATTCTTCACCATCACCATACATTCCATCCCCTTTATACCACTTCAGGATGCTCATAATTGCATAGTCAATTCTTACCTTATCAAATTCTGTCTCACCCAATAAACATAGCGCAGTTTCAATCATCGCAGAAAATAAAAGCCAATTGGCTCTGTATGGCAATATGCTTCTTGTTTGAATTAAAGCTGTAATCAGATTTCTCCTGACTTTTTCATTCAGCTTCTTTCCTATCTGATTAGGAGCCCGCAAAAGCGCATGGGATAAAAATGCAGCGTCTACCAATGCCTGACGTTCCCCTTTATCTTCAAAAATCATATAATCAGGAGAATCAGGATCGGTAGCCGCATTGATGCATTCCAGCATAAAAGTTCTGTACTTTGTCTGTAATCGCAATTCTTCACCAACTAATCCCTCCAGCTCCAGCCAGGGTGCTATTCCGCTTGCTGTTCTTCCAAAAGCTTCAAGAGGTGCATAAATTGCCCTGTTTTCATGAAAAGTTAACGGAATTTTTACTTTCAATTGTCTGATAGATAAGTTATAAAATACTGGTTCGGCGATTGACAGCATTGTATTTAGCCAGAATTCTCTCTCTTCCATACATTTTTACCCCCATGCCTTAATCAAATATCATTTTCTCCCTTTTACTCCTTATACCCAAAATCAGGTATACTTTCCCATCTTTCCTTTAAATAATGGGCTGCCATTTTAGGTTTTCTGTCTCTGGTGAATATTCCCTTTTTGTTTCCCTGAACTCTAAAAATACCTTCGCTTGTGGCAAAATCCGCAAAGTTCCACACCTGCTCTCCGACAAAGAATGGGCATTCATCGATAACCGCATGGTTTATTCTGTAGAATTCCAACTGATATTCTTCTGTGAACATAACAGGGACAGTATCATGTAAGCCGGCAACCGTATCGGCTCCATACTCTGTAAACATAACCGGTTTTCCGCACTTTTCCCATTCAGCAAGCTCGTTACGCAATCCCTCTGCTGCGGCTTCCAGCTCGCCGCCGCTTAAATACCATCCGTAATATCGGTTCAAGCAGATTACATCTGCCAATTCATATGCCACATTTGTTGTTATTCCGTCGCCTACTTCACTGATCAGGGTACACGGACGCTTTTGCGGATCCAATTCCTTCGCCAGATCCATCAGTGGTTTAAAATAATCTCCGGCACCGGGACAGGACATATCCGCTTCGTTAGCAATTGACCACATAACCACGCATGCATGGTTTTTATCCCTGTCAATCAGCTCCCGCATCACCTCTTTATGATGCGGGAAGGTTTTGATACCATTCTCAGCATCAAAGGTAGCTGTTGCGACACCCCCAAAGTTTGCTCCGCCTCCAAACCGAAGATTAATTCCTACACCAGGCGCTTCATCTATCACTACAATTCCCTCTTCATCGCATAGGCGCATCATCTCCTCACTGTACGGATAGTGACTGGTTCTGAAGGAATTAGCTCCCTGCCATTTCATAAGGGATATGTCTTTTACATTCATGGGAAGATTAATCCCTCTTCCGTTGGGAAAGGTGTCTTCATGCTTTCCATACCCCTTAAAATAGAAGGGCTTGTTATTAATTAAAAATTTTGTTCCCTGTATTCGTACCGTTCTGATACCATAAGGAAGTGTATAAACATCCTCACCGTAGGTAACTTCAAACTGATAAAGATAGGACTGTAAAGGCTGCCATAAATGTACATTATCAATTGACAGCACCCCCTCCGGTCCATCTGCCGCAGCGACGCACCTTCCCTCCCGGTCGTAAACCTTAATGCACAGATCACCTGTTCCGACGGTATCAATATGGTAGGATATCCTGGCATCTGCTCCGACTAATTCGTTGGTTATTGCGATATCTGCAATATAATGCACTGGTGTGGTATATATTTTTACCGGTCTGGTAATACCGGCATAATTAAAGAAATCAAACAGCGGGTGATTTCTTGGCTTTTTTTCATTTATCCCACCCCTGCCGAAAGGACTTCCTACCGGCAAGGTAGTATAATCGATCCTGTTATCTACCGCAATGGTCAGTAAATTCCCTTCCTCTTTATATATTCCCGTAATATTTGCCTCAAAGGGTAAAAAACCGCCTTTATGCTCACAGATTAATACTCCGTTTAGATATACCTTCGCGATATGCGTTACCGCCGCAAACCGGATTACTACTCTCTGTGTTCTTAAAAAAGCAGGTAAGGAAAATGTTGTCTGGTAAAACGCCCAACCACAGAATTCCTTAAACTCACGGTCCTCCTTGAAATCATTATAAGAGGAGGGTACCGGCATTTTCATGGGATTTTTTAGTTTCTCCTTATACCATTCCTCCTGAAAACCATGTCCGTTATCTAATTGAAAATCCCATTCTCCGGCTAGATCGCACAGCATACGGGATGCTGTCATAATTGGATATAACATGATATATTTCCTCCTATCCTTTCACTCCGCCCAGTGTGATTCCCTTTACAAAGCTGTTTTGTATAAACGGATAAATGATCACTACCGGCAAAATACCAATTACCGCTACAGCCATTTGCACCGATACGGAAGGTATGGTGGATAGCCCTACTCCTGCATCGGCAATATTAGTCGAACTCTGTGTCAGGTATTGAATATTTTGAATCATACGGTTTAGTAAATTCTGAATCGAATACAAATCGGTTCTTTTTGTAAGATAAATAAAACCATTTTGCCAGTCATTCCAATAAGAAATGCCGGTAAAAAGCCCAATAGTGGCAATAATAGGCTTTGACAGCGGAAGAACTATGGAATAAAATGTTCTTCCTTCACTGGCTCCGTCAATATATGCTGCCTCCGTTATCTCCTCAGGTACTCCTGTTACAAAATAGGACTTTACTAATAAAACATTAAAGCCATTCATGAGCAGGCCTGGAATTAATAGTGCAAGGAATGTATTTTTCAGACCGAAGACCCTTGTATAGTTCATATATGTGGGTACAAGTCCACCATTAAATAACATTGTAAAAAAAACTAAAAAGGTAAGGATATTTCTGCCTGGTAGCCCTTTTTTGGACAAAGCATAAGCTAATAATGTAGTGATAATCAATGATAAACAGGTTCCTGTTGCAGTTAAAAGAAATGAGACACCATAAGCATGAATTACGGAATTACCTGTCTTAAATACGTACTCATAGGCATATAAGCTGAATTTCTCAGGGAGAAAAGAGTAGCCGTTTCTGATTAATGTATCATTATCTGTCACCGATGAAATCACTAACAGTATGATTGGAATGATCGCACACAAAGAAAGTATAATCATGATACAGTTACCGATTATCTGGAATATTTTATTCTCTCTCGTTTTCATCTGGTCTCCTCCTTAAAATAATGCACTATCCGAATCTATTCGGCGAATATATAAGTTCGCGGAAAGAACCAGTATAAATCCAACGATTGATTGATAGACTCCGGCTGCGGCCGACATAGTGATATCACCCAGCTCCAAAAGCCCCCTATATACATAGGTATCAATTGTATTCGTAACAGAATATAATGCACCTGTATTTCTTGGAACCTGGTAAAACAGTCCGAAATCAGAATAAAAAATACGGCCGATGGACATCAAGGTTAACATGATGATAGTGGGTTTTAACAAGGGAATCGTAACCTTGGTAATTTGTTTCCACTTTGTCGCGCCATCAATCGAGGCAGCCTCATAATATCCCTTGTCAAATCCAATGATTGTGGCAAGATATATAATACAGCTGTACCCGACAGTTTTCCATATGTTTACAATTGTCAAAATGAAAGGCCAGTATTTTTTCTCTGTGTACCAGGATACCCCTTCCAAACCTAAAGATTTTAAAATCGTGCTATTAATAAAGCCATTCTCCGTTGATAAGAACGCAAAAACCAAATAGCTGATAATAACTGCTGATATTAAATGCGGTAATAATATTACTGATTGATAGAACTTCTTTGCCTTTGAAGTTATCTCAGAAAGTATGATGGCAACTGCAATCGCACAAACCATATTCATAATAATAAAGATAAGATTATAACCTATTGTATTTCTGGTAATGATAAATGCATCCTTTGTAGCAAATAAATATTTAAAATTAGATAAACCCGCCCATACCGATCCCCATATTCCATCCCTTGCATTATAATTCTTAAATGCAAGAACCAATCCGGGTAAAGGCATATAGTTGTTAATAAATAAGTAAATTAATCCGGGCAGAGCCATAAGGTATACCGGAAAAAATCTCTTAAGGGTGCGCCATTTCTTATTTTGTTTCTGCGTTGTCGTTAATATATCCATCGTAGATGTCTTAGCCATAATTTTTCCTCACTTAAAAACATAGGGGAAGCGAAAGTAATCACTTCCCCTGATCTTCCTATACCATGTTAATTAATCCCATTCGCTGCTGCCCATTCATCCAGCGCTTTCTGCTTTGCATCCATATATTTCTGTAAGCCTGCCGCCTCTAATTTATTAACCATCTCAGAGATACCGGTTTCCGGATTACTAAATCCGAAAATCAACTGAAAGACATACTCACTGTATACATTTTTCAATGCGGTATATTCAGACGTAACCGAACTGTTATCAAAGGAGAAGCCCAATGCCTTCGAAACAATCGCTTCAGAATTAAATTTCTCCATTTTGTCCCAGATGGTAAGATCATTCCCGTCCCATACTTCTGCAATAAACTGATTTGGCATCTCCCAATTGACATTGTTATACCATTCAGAGGTCTTTGCATCTACGCCTTCTGCAAAAGTAATATGTCCGTCTTCTGTTTTAACATAATCCACACCTTCCTCGCCCCAGCAAAGGAGATTAGACAAATATGAATCCGTATAAGCCAAATTAAGGAATTGCATTGCTGCAACAGCATCTTCTGTCTGTGCATTAATGCACCAGGGCATAGAAGCTACGGCACCGGATCTCATGAAATTATCGGCTGTCTGGAATGCTACCAGATCACGGCCTGCAATGCCTTCTTCCTGTGCAACAATGCCAGGCTTCAGAGCACACAGGTATGCCATAGCCGTTCCGGCTTTTACCTGCGCAGCAGCAGTTGTATTATCTGTTAAAGCATCTTTGGAAATATAACCTGATTGATTCCATCGGTACGCTCTTTCACACATTTGTTTAAATGCTTCGCTGCTGTAAAGATTGGAAACCTCCAGCTTATTAATATCCATTAATACGCCAAAAACATCTCCCCCTATATTGTCATACATGATAGAATTTTGTACATTTGATTCATAGGGAGCGAATACATATACATCCGGATATGCTTTATGCAGCTGCGCAAAGATACTTTCGATTTCCTCCTGTGTCGTATGAACGTATCCGTCTCCTTCCGAATACTTGGAAGCGTAATCGTAACCAATACCATCAAGGTATTCCGCTGCGATCATGTATCCGCCCATTCCAATCGCCATATCACGCTGCTGCGGTAATCCATACAATTTTCCGCCGACACGGCACGCATTAATATAAGCTTCATCCATTGTATCGAGAATGCCTTGCCCATAAGTGCCCACAAGATCATTTTCTTCCAAGTTTAAAGCATATCCTCTGTTTACTGACGGAGTATATCCCATGTATACTGCATTAAATATATCAATTTGTTCGTCTGAGGATAACATCAATGTCATCTGCTGGGAATAGGACGCCGAATCTAAAATTTCCAGTTCTACATGAATACCTAATTTTTCCTCTGTATAGTCGCTGATTAATTTCTGAATTCTTTCTGTCCCATTTGGTGCACCTGTCCAGTTCAAAAATGCCATTACTACGGTCGGGTACCCGCCGCTTGCTTTTCGATCTGCAATTGCCTGTTCCGTCGGCGTCAGACCAGCCTCATCTGCCGGTACATCCGTTGCTGTTGCTGATTGTGTGGGTGACGGTGTATCATTGCTTGAACTTTTTGAACCACAGCCTGCTAAACCGGAAATGATGATGCTACAGCTTAAAAGTAAAACCAAAATTTTTTTCATATTTGCCCTCTCCTATTCATGTTGGATGCCGGTATTCTTACAGCATCTTGATTAAATTACTGTTCCATTATATAATGAAGCCTGTACAAAATTAATCAATTATTATTGGTATTTATTGAACTTTTCTTAGATGTTTTATATATTATTATTGTTTCTCGGGGGTGGAATTCTATGTTCATTATTAAAATCGCACAAAATATATTGAATATCTTTCCAATTCGCAAAAAAGTATATTCTATTCGTAAAAGCTTTATCTTTATCATGAGTACTATAGCTATCGCGTGTATCGGAATGATTCTTGTTATAACCCTATACTTTACATCCGTAGTTCGTACGAAAACTTATGAAAATATAAAAGATACAATGGCTCTTTATAACCAGCAGGAAAGCCAGCGTCTATATGACCTGCAGACATATCTTTTTCAACTTGCAACCTATGAAACAAATATTTCCTTGCTTAGTACAAAAAACAGCACCGCTGAAGCTTATCCATATATTGCAAAGATAAAGGTCGTTCTGGAAACATCATTGCCGACATTTTCAGATATCGAAGGTCTATTCCTATATTTTCCCGGCTCTGATTCCTTTATGTCCGCACGCAAGAACAACGAGCAGATAGCCTGTTCCAATTATTGCAAGACTCTCTTCAGGAATGCCAGGCTAAACAGCTCCTTTGACACGATCAATACAAATCAGTGGTTTTCCGTAAATATTGAAGAAGCTGATTACTTTTTCAGAATTATGAAAATAGATAATATTTATATTGGCGCCTGGAGCAGTATCCGGCAGCTTACTTCTGCCTTTAAGGAAATGAAGGCATTGAATGCAGATTTAGTTTATGTAAATACCCAGGGACATGCCATGGGTAATAAAGAACTGGCTTATTACACCTTTGATCCGCTAGAATCACTAAACAGCTACTCCGTGTTCCGTAACGGACAAGGAAATAAATATTTGTTAGTAACCAGCAAATTAGATTACTGCGATTATTATCTAATGGCATTTATACCCTGGAAAAGCATTACACCGAAACTAGCGCCGATCTATCAAATGCTTTTGGTATTTATAGGGATTATCATTATAATAACTATCCTGCTGATCTACTCAATCAATGGGTTTCTGTCCCAGCCAATTCATGCATTAAAACAAGTTACCTCCTCAATGCGTGACGGAAAGCTGGATTCTAAAATATCCAATAATCATATAAATTGCGAAGAGATAATTGTCATTAACAGCACCTTTAATAATATGATTGATGAAATATATCGTCTGCATGCTGATATATACGAAGAGAAACTGGCAAAAAAAGAAGTGGAGCTTCAGCTGTTAAAGTCCCAAATAGCACCCCACTTTTTAATTAATTGTCTTTATACCACCCTCAATCTTGCTGATGACGCCTCCAATCATGATTCTGTCCAGAAAATGGTACAAACCCTATCTGATCATTTGCGCTATACCTTATCCGGAAAAACTACAGTTTCACTTGCAGAAGAAATCAAACATGTAAAAAATTATTTAGAGCTTACGGAATTACGTTTCCCCGGATGTCTCTTCTATTCCTTTGATCTTTCTGAAGATGCCCAAAATGCTTCCGTATTTCCGTTAATTCTGTTAGTCCTGACGGAAAACACAATCAAGCATAATATGATAATGGGTGAGTTTCTTACCGTCAAAATTATAGGCTATACCTATGTAAATGGCAGTGAAAAGCGAATGCATCTTACACATATTGATACCGGCGAAGGATTTCGGCAAGCAACTCTGAATGAAATAACAAAGCTTGCCGCGCACCCTGCTCCTAAAGTGGATGGTAAAAATATTGGCTTATATAATATTGCCAAAAGATTAAAACTTATATATAATGAGTCCGCTACAATCCAATTTGCCAATGAGCCCGGATCGGGGGCCCGAATAGACATAGACTTTCCATATATGGATTATATTCCGGACAGGTTTGAAGAGGAGGCATATCATTGAACATATTAATCGTTGATGATGAATTTTACATTGTACAGGGAATTGTTAAAAATACAAACTGGAATAATCTTGGAATAGATAAGGTCAGCGTAGCCTATAGTATGAAGCAAGCTCAGGATATTTTTTTAAATCAGCAGGTTGAAATATTGCTCTCAGATATTGAAATGCCAAGGGGAACCGGATTAGAACTTATTGAATGGGCACAGGATAACGGATATTCTCCGGTTTCACTCCTGCTGACAGGGCACAAGAGATTTGATTATGCTCAAAAAGCTGTTCAGATGCAATGTATCGATTATATATTAAAACCTGTTGAAATAAGTATTTTAGAAGCACAGATACTGCGTGCCGTTAAGAAAGTACAAGAAAATGCACTGCAAAATAATGCCAATAAGATTGCAGAGAGTTGGAATGCCAAAAAAGAGCATATCATCGAGTCCTCCTGGCGGGAACTATTCACAAATTCAACTCCGCTTACTGATGAACAAATGCAAAAATCTTTTGAGGGAATCGATATTTCTTTTGATTATGCAAATGACTCCTTCTATCTTATTTTAATAAATATACACCCTATAAAGAATAGTGAAGCTTCCGATTCCGATATTCCAATCGGTACAATACAAACTATAATTCAAGAACGATTCTATAGCGAGAAGCGCCCTCCATTGATTAAGATATCCTCCAATACTCTGGTCATACTATGTCAAGCAGAAGCATTTAAAAGCTTTGAAGATTGTTATGCTGCATGCAGCACGCTTTTATCTGATTTATTACTATCTACCAGTTGTAAATATAACATTTATCCGGGTGATTGCGTTGCCATAAATCATATACGGGAAGCCTATCAGATATTATGTAAATTCAAAGACAATATCCTTCCAAACGACAGCATCGTCTTGCCGGTCGATGCTTCAGCCTCCTCTGTTTCTTTAAATCTTAAGACAATTGATTCCTCTAATATCTCTTTGGATCAGTGGCTGGAGTGGCTGCTCCAATTAAACTCAGGTAAGATTATTGATGACATTAATCTGTCTCTTGATTATAAAGCCGCTTATTACCCTATATCCTTAATTAAAACGATTTATCTTGGCATTATGAAGACGATTTTTTCTGCACTGGAAAGCAAGCAAATATCCGCCAATGAGATGTTTCCTAAATTAGTCTCCCATGCGGATTTCATTCAGGAAGCATCTTCAAGAGATACATTTATGCAGTGGATCAATGCTTTATTAAATAATACGGAAGAACTGCTATCCGCTGAAAATAATTCAGATTCGATTATTGATTCCGTAAAAAAGATTGTGAAGGATAAGATCAGTTCCCTTGAATTAAACAGAAGTTTTATTGCAGCTCAAATACATTTAAATCCTGATTATTTATCTTATTTATTTCACAAGGAAGCGGGGCAATCCTTAAGCAACTACATCATGAACGAACGAATTGTATTAGCAAAAAGGCTATTAAAAACAACCAATAAAACTTTACAGGACATATCAGAAATGACCGGGTTTTCAAACGGCTCTTATTTCCATAAACAATTTAAGAGGCTGACCGGGATGACACCGCATCAATACCGTTCTTCATAATGCTCCGTTACCCATACTGTACAAAAACAAATAAACCAATCGACTTTTAAACCGATTGGTTTATTCCGGATAAGGATATAATTATTCACTGCTTATGCTAAATAGCGCTTCTAAAGGATTTGGCTTATGTGTTCCATTTTTTTCACTCCGGTTATTTTCTGTTTCTTTCACTGTCACGATTACCTGTGCATAACGGGTAATCGGTTTTTTCGCATCATCCTGAACTTCCAGGATAAGATTAAAATAATCCCCCGGTTCAGCATCGTTTGGAACCGTAAACCGAGTACAAAATCGCATCGGTTCCCATACACGCAAATCGTCGGCTATCCCGGAATATTTACTGCCTTGACGGTATACATACCAGTAGGATCTTAAAAAGTCCCCATCCGGATCCGATCCGCTTCCCTCAAGTAATACAACTTCGCCGGCTGCCGCTGTTATATCTGCATTCGTTACACTGACCATTGGCGGATGATTACACTCTTCAAACGGTTGAATACACCACTCGGCACGAGCTGCCCACTCTTCCTGATACGCACGTACAAACCGGTTCGGATTACCTTCGCTTCCGGTGAAGAAATTATAACCCTTCTGCGGCCTTTTACCGCTTTCAAAAACACGCCCCAGTAATGTGCCGTAAGTCCCATTCTCAAGTCCTCTTAATCCTACATCAAACAACAGAACATAAGTTCCACTGTCACCTTCTCCCAGAAAATCATATGGATTGAACGTCATATTTGGGATAGCGTCAAACCCCCAGTTCAAAGAAAGCTGCGTACCATATTGAAAAACCTCCGGCTCACCTTCAAAGTAAGTTCCATCTCCAAAAAGACCATACTTCGACATAAGATCGCCGTGACCAAATTTAATATTTTTCTTCAGCCATTCACTGCGAAATGTCTCGATGCAATCCCCTTGTTCGGTTATGGCAGCCATAAACCCTCCGTACATAAAATCCGTATTCAATATTATGATGTCCGGATAAAGCGCTTTTGCGTAGTCTTCATAACTATTATCCTGCCCGACACCATCAAATATGCCTAAAATTCTAATCTTCCGGCAAACTAGCCCGCAGATATCGTTCCACTGATCCGTACTTTTATGTTCCTCTGCAATTGATAATAATGCACGAACAATTGTGTTCGCTCCGCCCCAGGAAAGCAGGTATAATATTCTGTCATCTTTATCCAGAATGGCTTCTTTAATTAGATTCGAACCCTCTGTAGCTTCCCTGACATCCCCTTCAAAAGCGATATTTCCATACTTTGTAATGCTCAGTAATCGTTCCGGTGAAGGGAAGTCCGGATTGTTTTTCTTAAGGTTGGGATATGCCCGAGCATATTCATTCCTCCAAAGGGACTCTATCCAACCAACCTCAAATGGCCGATAGCTCTTTAGATTTTTTGCTTCGGGATCCGGATGGGGATAACCAATGTGCGTCTTGTATGCTGCTTCTCCTTGACAACGATAATTTTGATTTACTTCTCCGAGTGTATGTACTCCGTCCCCATTAAAGTGAAATTGCGACGCTGTATATACAATACCATCAATATCAATTTCATTAAGATAAAGACAAAGATGGATTAATGAGTTCATGTCATCACATTCCAAATCTGTCGTAATAATTGCTCTCGGCTTTGTTTTATTTGTCATAATCGTACTCCTTATTATCTGTGTATTATTTTCTAGACAATAATTGCTTTTAGTTTTCAAATTCTCAATAAACCCTCTATTTATCCCAAATTCTATTTAGGTAGTAGCAGACCCTGCATCCATTCCTCTCTATCTGTCTATCAAAGGTTCCGTCCGGACTCATCTTCCTCATGAAGCAAAAGCAGCCTCTGCCGCCGTTAAGCTCCAGGTGTTTCCCGAAACCCGCAGCTTTCATAGCGTCCGCCACGAATTCCATATTAGGACTGCGACGTGCAAAAACAGGCTTGCCTTCCTTGCTGCTGACAGACGCTCTGGGATCCTCATACGGAACAAAAAATTCCTCTCCTTCGTTCTCATGACCATCGAGAATATACTTCAGGGTCTCATAGTATCTGTCAACATAGCTCGCATCGTGAATGCCGTTACCGGCGCAGAGAAGATCATAGGAATCTCTAAATGACATCCAACGCCTGATATTGCGGTAAGAATGCTCTACGGATATCCTGCTGTCAAAGAAGTTTCCGTTCAGCTCATCGCCGCAGAACAGGATGCGCGCTTTACGATCCAGGAACTGCAGAGAACCGCTGCAATGTTCTTCTATATTGAAAACCTCCAGTTCACGGCCATTCAGGTTGATAACATCGCCATCCTTAAGGAAAACAACGGGATAATCATCAGGAATATCCATGCCTGTAAAATCTCCGAAAGGCTGGCATCTGCCTTCATAACTCTTGTGCGACATATATACAGCATCAAACAAAAAGTTGTTGGCTGTATGGTCAAAGTGATTATGAGTGTTGAAAAGACGATACAAGGGTTTTTCGGACAAGGTCTGGCAGAACTCACGAATGTTTCCGGCCCCCATACCGCTGTCAATGGCAATGATTTCATCATCACCTTCAACCACATAGGTATAATCACCGTCACTGAGTACCTGCCATGTCCCCGGCGCTATTAATTTTGCCTTAAAATAAGGCTTATCTTTAGGCTGAATATTTCCATCCTCATCTTCAATCAGAACGTCATGGAACTTCGACATATCCAAAGGACCCATATTCTTTGTCCAGCGCATTAAATCAACCTCCTATATGTTTATTTTTCCAATTACAAAGCTAACTCTATTTGTATTTCCAAATTAAGATTATATAAAAATAGAGAAAACATCAAGTGATATACAATTTTGAGCAGCATAGGTAAACATTTTCGCAGAAAAGTGAAAGCGTCTGATTTTTCAATGTCTGAAATTGCTGCTTTGACCGGTTAAAAAACAACAAAAAAACCAGCCGGAAAAATCTTTCCAGCTGGTTGGCTTTCTTCTACCTCAGCTTCTCTTCATCAAACACTATCATGGCCTGGCCGTATCGGGCTGTAAAGGCTGATTTTCCGAATGTCCGCATGGTGAAGGAAGTGAATTCAATATCCTCAGACAGCAATTTATTACAGAGGCTAATCATATCCCGCACCTTCTGTAGATCATTCGGAATATAGCTCTTCCCGAAAGGATAGCAGCCTCCCTCCTGCTTGCGGTGCCCGCTCATCATACAGACACCATCATACTCCGGAGCCGACATTCTTTGAAGAAAATGCTCCAACTCCGCCTTATAAACCGACAGGCTGGTAGCAAGTGGTGTATGCATCCATACTCCCAGAGCATCACCGGTCAGAGCAATCTTTCTCTTCTTGTCGAAAAACACCACACTGCCAGGTGTATGCCCTGCCAGTTGAAAAACCTCTACCGCATAGCCGCCTCCCAGATCTATCATGGAGCCCTCCGCCACCGGCATCAGCTCACAATGCGAATAATCCTTTCCCCGCAATAATCCCTGCAAACCCGGTTCTTCAAACATCACCAGATCCTTCTCGTTCATGTAATATCGCTCGAATTTATCAAGATGGTACATATGGTCCCCATGGTTATGAGTGACTGCTAAATCAAAGGGCAGACTGGTCAAGCTCTTAATCATGCTGACAAAATCATTTTCCGCCATACCGGTATCGATGACCAGAGCCCGATCTCTCCCCTCCAGCAGGTAAATGGAAGCGTTATTGCTGTCCTCTATCCAGTAAAATCCAGGCATAATCCAGTGAATTTCATATCTGTCACTGCGCTTTTGGGAAAATAGCCACTCCTTCGCTTCCTTGTCAGCGTATGCCGGTACCCAGGAAGCATGGGGGTGATTTCCAAGGTCCTCCATCCGTCCCGCCGGGTACTCTGTATATCGTACCTCTGGATTACCTGCTCCTCTCAGGGAAGCCACCATCAGTGCTGTCCCTGCCATCTGGGAAAATGGCTCCTTTTGATAGTCATGAGCTAAAACAATGGGATCATCTTCCGCATGGAAAGCCCAAACCGGTACATTTACCGCCATCCGTACAGCAAAGGGGTCACCGGCGCCACAGATCGGCATGGCTGCCGCAAACAGGGTGGGTGACTTGCTGATAGCCTTCCAGGTCCCCATTCCCCCCATAGACAGCCCGGTAATATAGACCCGGTCCATATCAATGGCCAACCCCTTTTCATAAGGCAATGTTGTAATGGCCTTCACAATCAGGTCCTGATAACAGTCATCTGTCCACCACTCACCCTCGGACACCTGCGGAGCCAGGACATAACAGGGATGCTCCTGCTGCCACTGCTCTGAGGCAAATACATAACCGCCGGAATTCGCCAGGGCAATCCGTGGATTACTCCCACGCTCCCCGGCGCCGTGCAGGTAAACTACCAGCGGATAGCGCTGCCCTCCTTCCTCCTCCGGCGAAAAGAGCATATAATCCATGATCTGACCGCCCTTCCGGATGGAATGCGTGGTGAATTTGTCCTTGATGGCTTCAATCTCCGGAGCCGGACGGCCAAAAAACAAATTGGAAGGGTCATAGCAGAAATCCAGCATCTGGCCGTGAGCTACGCTTTTATACTCCATATGCCTTCCGGAGAAATCCAGCACCCGCTCCTCCCCCACCAACGTCCCGGCCAGCAGCCTGGTTGCAATGGTATAGGTATCCTTCACATACTGAC
Organism: Bacillota bacterium; assembly: GCA_023409535.1. GTDB lineage: Bacteria > Bacillota > Clostridia > Lachnospirales > Lachnospiraceae > Mobilitalea. The sequence goes on along the minus strand of JAEYGZ010000027.1, from coordinate 458,652 downwards.
CCGTGAGCTGCACCGGAGACTGGTTCCTATGCCCCGGATAAACCTGAAGTTGTTTCAGCCCGCGGACCTTTTCGTACAAATGTTTCACATTTATTTGAAACAGATTCATGGGTAAAGAATTCGGCAACTGCATCCAGAAGCTGCCCGAACCGATGGTATCCCCTGAAAATAGAAGCTGTTCTTTTCGCTCCAGGAAAGCAACACTCCCCGGTGTATGTCCGCCGCAAGCTATTACCTCCAGCGTATAGCCGCCCAGATCAAAACAGTCCCCCTCCTTGAAATCCGTAAACCACTCCCTCTCTACAAAGTCCGACATATCGGTAAGCCCTTCATAATCTTTCATAGACATGTAGATCTTGCAGCCGGCCTCCGCAAATTCTGTAATTGAGACACCTACATGATCCCCATGCCCGTGCGTAATCAGCACATCCACCGGCAGATTCGTCAGCTTTTGCACCTCTTTATAAAGCCCGGTTGCCTTCTGCAGGGAGTCCACTAACGCCGCCCGTTTCTGCCCCACCAGAAGATAAGCATCCACGTAAGGCTGCGGATTACCGTTTCCCATATGATCCGCAAACTCAGTAAATTGATAAAATGTATTTGAAATCATGCAAATCTTAATTTCCATATTTTTCTCCTTATGAAAGACCGCTGTCCGCCTGACGACGGCAACAGCGGTCTTTCTCCTATAATTTAATTTCCGAATGCTTCATTGAGCTCATCCAGAACCGGCTGTATCATCTTCATCTTATCCGATACCCATTGGTCATAGTTGATATCAAAGTCACCGGACTTCGTGATGATATTCGCATACTCATCCGCGTAGGTCATGGAAGCCAGGTTTAGAGCCTGGGATGAATAACTGAGTAAATCCCAGTCCGATTCCTTCCCCCGTGCACTGGTAACCTCGGCACGCCCGATGTACAATTGTGAGACCCTCTCCCTTGCTTTCTTAGTGAAAGCCGGGCTGATGAAGGAATAATCATCGGAAAGAATGAACATATTTCCGGTAATCGGATATACACTGGTGTACTTATCCTCCAGGGTTGCATATCCGGTATCAGCTATGGCGCTGACAACATCACCGTTCTCATCATACTTCCAGTCCACATCCGGTACACCCAGACGAATGCGAAGCTGCCCTTCCTCGGTACAGCCGTAATCCCAGATGGACAGGATACGATCCAGGGTTTCATCATCCACATTCGGTGAAATGATATTACAAGCCCAGTAATTGACCGCCGGGCTATCATGGGCTACGCCGTTGTCATCCGTCAATATAAGGGTAACGGCATTGTCCCAATAACTTAAGTTCAGGTTATCCTTCATGTAAGTATCGAACCTGTCAAACCAGGCAGCCATACCTGTATAGCAGGTGGCCGCAGCGTCACCAGCCGCATAGAAATGTCCGATATCATCCGGATCCTGCAGGGTGTAGAATTCTGGATAGAGGAGCCCGCTGTCATATGCAGTTTTAATCTGGCGCAGCGTCTTTTTGATTCCGCTTTCCTCCTCAGCCGGGCCCCAGTGATACCGTCCATCTGCAGCCTTATAGTAAGCGTTCTGCATTACACCGGAATTCGAAGTAGTACGATCCAGAAAATTCCCTACATAGGCGCTGGTGTTATACCAGGGATATTCGCTGAGTCCGGCATCCTTGACGGCCTGGCAGTACGCAAGGAACTCACTTATGGTGATCGTGTTGGATGCCAGGTTGGGTGACAGATCATATCCTGCCTCTTTAGCCCAGTCAGTTCTCAAGAACACGGAAATATGAGATGTGATGGTGTCCGCCGGGAAGTTATTGGCAAATACAGGCCGGAAGAAATAGTACATTCCTCCGTAAAGCTCCTCGTAATAAGCATTGGCAGCACTGCAGCTGGCAGTAGCAGCAAGATTTGGATACTTCTCCTTCCAGTCAGCCGGCATCTCCTTCACCAAACCCTGATCCACATAATTAGCGGCATCACCCGGATTAAAGTTCCAAACGCTCCAGTCCGGAAGATCATCAGCATTGATCCAGATATTCATCCTCTCTACCCAGTTCTCAAAGGTTAAGGAGGTAATATCCCAATTCACGTTAAAGGTATCAGTCCACCAGGAATAATAATCATTGCCCTTGTTGTAATCCAGTCCATCTGTTACCTGGACACCCGCAAAACTGATATCCACCTGATCGGAATAATCCCTGGCCAGAATATCAGCTGCCGTTACTTTGGTATCGGTTGCAATTACGCCGGAAGCCGTTTTAGTATCTGCCGAAGTACTACCCTTTTCTTGGGAAGCGGTGTCTCCCGAAGCCGTCGTACCATCCTTACTTCCAACTTCTCCGCTCTTATTGCCCGAATTACCGCAGGCGGACATGCTTACCATAAGTATCAGCACCATTAGAGCAGCCAAATAACGCATCCATTTGTTTCTCTTCCTATTCTTCATATCTGTCCTCCTCTTTTTTATTTATAATTTACGCCCTTAACCTTCAGATGAAAGCCTTGGTGTCAGGGTAAAAATAAATCAAGCCTTGATAGCCCCTACCATAATACCCTTGGTAAAATATTTTTGCAGAAACGGATAAACACACATTACCGGAACCATGGTTGCCATGACTGCCGCCATCTTAATAGCATCCGTAAAGTTCCGCTCTCCTAAATCCACCGTCTGAGAAGCGGTGTCTACCACCTGGGAGTCCATCACAATGGATCGCAGTACCTGCTGCAACGATTGGAATTCCTTGGATCGCAGTAAAATCATGGACATAAAATATTCATTCCAAAGCTGCACTGCAACAAAGAGAATGACTGTTGCTATGATGGGCTTCGCTAAAGGGATAATAATGCGCCCCAGAATGGTCCACTCATCTGCTCCGTCCAGGTTGGCTGATTCTATCAGAGCCTCCGGCAGGGAACAGAAATAGTTATAGATCAATATCATATTGAAGGTATTCATGCCATTTGCCAGAATGACTGACCATATGGTATTCGTCAGACCCAGACTCTTCATCACCAGATACATGGGCACGATACCGCCATTGAATACCATGGTGAAAAGAACAATCATGAGAATCAACCGCCTGCCCGGCCACCCCTTCCGGCATAGGGCATAGGCCAACGTTGTACTCAACAGTAAATTTAAAGGTACCCCTATCAATAGATAAATGAGAGTCGTCTTATATCCTGTCAGGATACGGCTGTCCTTAAACAGTTCCCTGTAAGCTGCAAGGGTTGGCTCTTTGGGCCATATAACCCAGGTGGATTGCATGTACTCCTTATAAGAAGTGAAGGAAATCGCCACCACATTAATAAAGGGAATTAGGATGCATAGCAATCCAATTGACATCAAAATCAAAAGAACCCAGTCCAGAACTTCGAAGCTTCTTCGTCTCTTCTTATGATTAACTTTCCATACTTCTATATGTGCCATACGATAAGCTCCTTTCTTAACCAAATAATCCGCTGCCGCCCAGCATCTTGGAGGTCTTATTGGCGACAAGCAGTAAAACCATATTTATGACAGATCGAAACAGTGCCACTGCCGTAGAGAATCCGAAATCCACGGATCCCTCAAAGGTCACGCGGTATATGTACATATCCAGAACCTCAGCCGCATTCTTCGTAGCGGCGTTGGACAAGTTGAATATCTGATCAAAGCCGGCTGTCATCAGGTTTCCACTGGTCAGAACAAACATAACAGATATGGTAGGCATAATGCTCGGCAAAGTCACATGGGTGATTCGCTGCCAGCGGCTCGCACCGTCTATCTCCGCCGCCTCATACTGCTCCTGATCTATGCCGGAGATAGCTGAAATGTAGATAATAGCGGAATAACCGGCACTTTTCCATATATCGCTTAGGTACAGCAACGGCTGGAAGCCCTTTTCATTCCCCAGAAAATTAATATTGCTCCCGCCCAGAGCTGAAATCGCACTGTTCACCAGTCCATTCACAGAAAGAAGGTTCGAGATGACAGAAGCAATAATAACCCAGGATAGAAAATATGGGAAGGTGAAAACGGTCTGCATTACCTTCTTATACCGGCCAACCCTCAGCTCGTTAAACATCAGAGCCAGCAGGATAGGAGCCGGAAAACAAATAATCAAACGCCCAAAGTTAATGAATAGCGTCCGGCCAATGGATCTCCAGAAGTAGACATCCCGGAAAACCGCTTCGTAGTTCTGAAAGCCATTCCATGGGGATCTCCAGATACCCATCTTTGCTTTATAGGTTTTGAATGCCAACTGCAAGCCTGCCATTGGATAATATGCAAAAATCAGAAACCAGACCAATGCCGGAAGCACCAAGACATAAATCTGCCAATGCTTCCGCATGCCGCTGACCAGTCTTTGTATTCCCGTAGATTCTGCTATGGTAACTAGTTTTTTGGTCCTTGACATTTTTGTCAATACTTTTCTCCTCCTTTGTCTTACGTCTTGTGTTAATTGTTGTTTTTTTGGACTCATTTTATGATTATATGGTGGATTATAACCAAATTTTTTAACGATGACAAGCAACATTGTTCTGTTCAATTCTAAGGATTTTCTGATAATTTTATCCTCTTGTTGAATTTCAGGCAAAAAAACGTTACAATAGTATAACGTTATACTATAAATTAAAATAATCCGGAAAGTAAGGTGTAACTATGGTTATTCGACACTCCCGTTTTCCCCATATCCGCTCCTTGAAGAGAGCCCTTGTTTTATCCTTTACTTTACTCGTTTGTGCCTTCCTAGCTGTGCTCTCCTACTATATTTTTGGAATCCTGCTTCAATCCAAGCTCTGGGAGGAGAATAATTATCTCCAGGCCACATCATTATCATTAGACCGGCTTGATAAAATGCTGTCAGACTCCCAGGAAGCTGCCCAGAACGCAGCTTACAATGCCGCCTGTCAAAAATATCTCCTTTCTGACAATGCCACACAAGTCATTGAGGCGAGGCGCCCCGCTTCCGACATCATGAGTTATGCCAATCTGTATGGAGATAGTTTTAAGGATATCGTACTCCTCTCCCCCAGCGGGCGAAAGCTCTCCAACACCAATTCCTATACAGAAATTGTGACTTCAGCCCTGGATGCGAGCGATGTGAGTGAGGACATGCGCTTTTCCAAGCCTTATTATTCCTCTCTCGTTCAAGACCGAAGCAAACGTTACCTAGTCTATTTTTTTCCGGTTTATGGAATTATTGACGGCTATCATTACCATTACAATCCCCTTGTCGGATCCGTAGTGTACGATGTGGACGATCTTTTGGAGTTGGTGCGGATGAACGGCTATGAGAAAAGTACTTCCGTGCTGCTGGGGGGAGGCGAGTATCTGGGAAGCAGCACCCCCCTGTCAAAGAAAGAGATGTCCTTGCTGTCCTCTGTGACACCTGAGCAGTCTCCTGCTCTTCTTAAGAACAGTTCGTACCTGCTCCGTTGCGTAGCAGTGAAAGATACCGATCTGAAGATTCTTTTTATGATACCCGATTTGGCCACTCACTCTTCTCTGACACAAATGGTGAATTTTCCTATCCTGCTCATTATCTTATTCTTACTTTTTATCGCAGTAATGATGGTCTGGATTCTTCGGGATCTGCGCCATGACATAGGCAATATGACGGCGGATATCCGTCTGGCGGAAAGTTCCATGAATCCCATAAATCCGCCGTATATTGATGAACTGGAACCGATTTCCCACGTACTGAACAAGACCTTCCTATCCCTTCAGGAGGCCAATCGCAGAGAGCAAAAGCTTATGGCGAACAGCTATGAGGCTTTGCTGGCTCATGCCCGGATGGAAATGTTAGCCTACCGCAGTCAAATCAACCCGCACTTTTTATTCAACACCCTAGAGTCAGCCCGTTCCATGGCACATCACTATAGAGCAGGGCTCGTGGAGGAGCTGATTGGCGGCATGTCCCAGATTTTCCGTTACTCCCTCTATGCACCCATGATTGTCCCGTTCTCGGAGGAGCTTTCACATCTGAACAGCTATCTCAACATCATTGAAACACGCTTTCCGGGGCGGTATCGGATTCTACGGAACCTTCCTGCACAGACCTTGAACTGGTCGGTTCCATCCATGACCCTGCAGCCATTGGTTGAAAATACCGTGCAACATGCTTTCGCAGGGTATTGTAAGGGGGTTATCCTAGTACAGTCCTTCCTGCAGAATGGCAACCTAATCATCAGAGTTGCTGACAACGGTACCGGTATGAGTGCAGAAACTCTTGCCACTGTCCTTTGCAATATCAGAAACTATTCCAGCGAACCTCTCACGGGTGAATGTGGCATGTTAGCTCTAACCAGCCTCTCAGAGACCGATCAGTATACCAGCATTGGGTTGACTAACATCCATCGCCGCCTAAAACTAACCTTCGGAGAAGCTGCCGATCTTCTCATCCGCTCTCGGGAAGGTTACTATACAGTAGTGCAGCTTGAGGTACCGGCAAAGAGTCAGCCCTTATAGCCCTGTTTTAATACAGGAATTAGGTTAGAAATAAGGAACAGCTGCTATTTCGGAAAGGAGATAAAATGGGAAACTACAGGGTGATGCTGGTAGACGATGAGCCATGGGCACTGATTGGAATGGAAGAAATAATCAACTGGGAAATGCAAGGATTTACTGTTGTAAGCCGCTGTGGCTGTGGGAAGGATGCTCTGAGTCAAGCTATCCTAACCCACCCGGATGTGATAATTACAGATATTCGAATGCCGGATATGACAGGGTTGCAGCTGATAGAAAAACTGCGGGGAGAACAACCGCAAATACAATGTATTGTAGTAAGCGCCTATTCAGATTTTGAAATGGCCCGAGAAGCCATTCGGTTGGCGACAGTTTATTACCTATTAAAACCGTTTTCTGCGGAGGAGTTTCATAAAGCCGTGGAGCTCATAAAGAAAAAATTAAACCAGTCGCTTCCGACACTGGAAATAGACGAAATGAACCCGGTATTTCCGGAGCAGGAAGGGAAGGGCAGGAATTGCTATCTGTTGTTGGCAGACTCCCCTCTGGAGCTTCCTGCAAAAAATAACCATGGATACACACCGACTAAAGCAGGTACGGACAGAGATTACTGGCAGCCGATACGGTTGGGAAAGAGGTTTGGCATCCTCACTAACACCCTGCCAGGGAAACTGTCAAAAGGCTGTGGGGCTAGTAAAGGCTTCCCGGACTTTTCCGACGCAGATCGGATGTATCGAATGGCCAAAGCTTCCCTAAATGGGGCCTTCCGTTTCGCCAATTCCAGACTGCGGGAATCCCAGATATCAGCGGCTGAAATCCAGCTATATCTATATGAGCATCTAAAAGAAGATATCTCTCTTGGCCGGCTGGCTCATCATTTTTTCATCACAGAGACTTATCTTTGTGACCTGTTCAAAAAGCAAACCGGTGAGACTGTGTTGGGCTTCCTGCGAAGACTTCGAATTAGCCGGTCTAAAAAGCTGTTGAAAGAAAGCCGCCTATCCCTTAGTGAGATTGCAGAACTATGTGGCTATGGGAATTATTCCTACTTCGGCAAACATTTTAAGGCAGAAACCGGGATGTCTCCGGAATTATACCGGAATAACGAACAGCACGAGGAGTGATTTTTTGCATAATTTATCTTTCCTTCCCCCTCAGAGTTATTTTCAGACTGTATTCAATAAAATAACAGGCGATACTCCCATGGAATATCGCCTGAAAAATAAATCGTATCCTTAAATGCTTTACAGCCTTGTATCCCACATGCCGCAAAAAGCATCCACAGGGCTTTTTCCCTTAAACCCGGATCTTCCCACAAGCTTGTCAACCAGTGCTTTTAAAACATGATCGTTGGAACTGTAAGTATTAATGTAAGTTTTCACTCTGGGTACATCGATCAGATGGTAGGGATTCTCCACCGAAATAAATACAGTGGGGATAACATTCATATAAACCGGAACATTTGCTCCCATTGGCTGGGCCCATTCTATTCTCACGGTTGTCTGGTTGCTCTTTGTCGCCATATTAGCAAGATAGATAATCAGATCATATTTTTCGAGTATCTCGCCATATCTGGCAGCTAATCCCTCGAAGCCCTGATTAGGCACAAACACATCCAGATCGAAGCCTTCCTCAATGAGCAGGTTCTTCACCTTTTCCGCAACACCTGCTCTGACGGAATAAGCCACTCCCTGCTGACTCTCGATATCATAATACAAAACCTTCTTATATTTCCCGGGTGACAGCGGTAATACACCCTGTTCTTCCTTAACTAAGGTTATCGCTTTGTCGGCACATTCCGCTGCCCATTCCTTATGCTCCCGGACTCCGATTTTCTTCATTGCTTCATCATAGGAGGGAAGCAGGCTTCCTTCCCTTTGCTTTACCGGAAGCTTTAATGCAGCTTTAAGGCCAAGTATTCTTGTCAAGGCATCCTTGAGCCTTTCCTGCGTAATGATGCCGTCTCTGATCCCTTTGCGCATATATTCATAATCTTCGTCAAGATTCTTGGTAAACAAAAACATATCGCAGCCTGCAGCTATCGCCTGGGGTACAGCCTGTTCCCGGTTCATGGGAATGACCATTCCGGCCATGGTGGAAGCATCCGTAACAACAAGGCCGTTAAAGCCTAACTGTTCCTTTAAGAGCTTTGTTACAAGTTCATAGGACAGGGATGCCGGTAGTATATCCTTATCCTCAATTTCAGGGTGAAACCTTTTTGTATATGCAGGCTGAAGGATATGTCCTACCATGACCGTCATGGCCCCTGCATCGATACATGCCCGATATGCCGCTCCATAAGTATGATCCCAATCCTCACAGGACATGGAATTAATGGAAGCAACCAGATGCTGGTCCCGTTCATCCATACCGTCCCCGGGAAAATGCTTAATCGAAGCTGCTACACCTTGTTCCTGAACTCCTTTCACGTATTGCACTCCCATTCTACGGACTCTGTCAGGATCGGAACCAAGGGTACGTGTATTGGTAATCGGATTTCTAAAATTATAATCTATGTCTATGATCGGTGCAAAAGCCCAGTTTGCACCCACTGCGGAGCCCTCCCTGCCGCATACGACACCCAGCTTATAAGCCATGCTATCGTCATCCGTGGCTGCGACCTGCATTTGCGAGCCGATAAAGGTTCCTTCTTCCGCAATGCCATTGCCGCCCTTTTCCAGATTTGCTGAGATCAGCATCGGAATCTTAGAGCTCTCCTGCAGGATACGTACCGTTTCAACAACCTCTTTTGCGGCCATTGGCCTGCACATTAGTCCTCCGGGTTTGTATTTTTCAGTAAAATTTTTTAAATTCTGACTATCAGAATATGCAATTAAGCAAAACAGCTGTCCAAGCTTTTCCTCTTCACTCATTCCGGCCAGCGTAGTCTCCACCCATTGTATCTCCTCATCACCAAGATAATAGGGGTTTTCTCTTAAATTAACCATTCGGCAGTACTCCTTCCAAATATGATAAAATAACTTCAAGCCCATTATAATAGGATTCAGGAAAAGCTTCCCCCTCTTAATTGTCCTATTCCGCATTATTTTTTGACTTCAGATTGTAGCCTGTCCCAAGAGTTGATATAATGAATTATGCATTATGGAAGGGGGCATGAATTTTTGGATTATATTTTTGAAAATATTCAGTTTAACAGTGATATTCCATTCAGGATTTTTGTCCATAATTTGAATTATACGCAAAACCACTGGCATGATGCCCTGGAAATCCTGTTTGTTCTTGACGGCACCATTCATATCGGTATTGGAAATTCCGTCTTTCAGCTGCAACAGGAAGATATCATTGTAATTAATCCCAATGAAATTCATACAACCAGTGCCAGGAACGCAAATTTAGTCCTGGCTTTACAGATTTCAAATGACTGGCTGGGTAAATATTCCGCCTTTCAGGGCATCCGTTTGTCCTGCAATTCCTGCATTGACGGAAAGCATCTGCATCTGAATCATATCAGAAAGCTTCTGGCACAGATGATGTGGGTGTATAATAACAGATCTGCATGCTTTGAGCTCAAATTACAGAGTTATCTTTTTGAGCTTTTGTATCAGCTTTTCGTATATTTTAAGGCTGCGAAACGGCAGCAGCCTATCAGTGAAAGCGATAAATACATGCCGCGGCTTTCCAATATCATACATTTTCTTCACGAAAACTATAAAGCGGATATTACATTAAAGGATCTGGCAGATAAGGAATACTTATCAGTCTCCTATATCTCCCGGTTTTTCAAAAAGTATGTCGGCTCCTCTTTTAAGGAGTATATGATCCGGCTTCGTCTGGAGCATGCAGTCAATGAATTGCTCTATACGGATAAATCCATATCACAGCTTTCCTATGATAATGGGTTTCCCAATACGAATTCCTTTCTGTATGCCTTCAAGGAAACCTACAAGGAAGCACCGAGCCTTTACCGCAAAAAGGCGAAGGCCGATTATGAATTTCTTTATGGACCCAACCAGGTTTCCGCACCAAAAACAAATAATTATTTTGAATTGGCCAATTTTGATATATTTACCGGTCTATATAAATTTCTTGGCTGGAACCAGGAGAATACCATACCCGATTCCATGGCAAATTCTGTTGTCCTTCCTGCCGGTGAGGCGGATCTTTCAAAGAAAACCTCCAGGATAGCTCATACCTGGAGGAATCTTATGACGATCGGAAAGGCGAAGGATGTCCTCAATCCCGTAATTCAAGGGCAGCTCTTCATGGTTCAGAAGGAAATCGGGTTTCGTTATATCAGATTTCATGGAATATTTGATGATGAAATGATGGTTTATCATGAGGATCCAGACGGCAACCCGGTTCTTAATTTTGCCTGTATAGACAAGGTGATTGATTTTTTATATACAATAAACTTAAAGCCCTTTATTGAGCTGAGCTTTATGCCCACCCTGCTGGCAAAAAGCAGCCATACTGTCTTTTCAAACAGACCAAGCTGCATCAGCATGCCTGATGATATGGAGAAGTGGTGCTTTCTGATCAGAAATTTCATTCTTCACTATGTTGATAAGTATGGGCTTACCCAGGTCGAAGAATGGTATTTTGAATTTTGGAACGAGCCTGATATGACGGATATGTTCTGGTATGATTCCGAGGAGGATTACCTTTTTTTCTATGCCCGCTCCTATATGACCATCAAAAGTATATCCGCCGGATTAAAGATTGGGGGTCCTGCCGTATGTAATTTATCTGATATCTCCCAATGGCTGACCCGTTATTTTGAATACTGTAAATCCCACAGCTGCCTCCCTGATTTTTTTACCTTCCACTGCTATATGCTTAACTTTGGTTTGGATGAAATCCCCAGATCCTTTTATCAGGGTAAGAGCAGGGGGGTATTATCCAATGACCCCGATTACTTAAAAAATACTCTCAGGCATCTAAAGGAGCAGGTTTCCGGTTACAATTATCATGCGGATAATATGTGTATGACCGAATGGAATGCAAGCCCATCACACCGTGATTTGAGCCGTGACACTCTTTTTATGGCTTCCTATATTGTTAAAAACATTCTGGAAAATATGGATGCTGTCAATGGCTTCGGTTATTGGACGATTACAGATTATATCGAGGAATTCGCTTTACCTGAGGAATGTTTTCACGGAGGGCTGGGGGTAATTACGGCAAACGGTATAAAAAAGGCAGGCTATCATGCCTTTACCCTCTTAAGCCGCCTTGGATACGACAAAATATCCTCAGGTCCCGGTTACTATATCACATCCAATGCAGACGGATATCAGATTCTATTATATAACTATTGCCACTATGATCCTCTCTATTGCAGCATGGATCATTCCGGCATCAGCGAGACAGGCCGGTATGGTATCTATCAGAACAATAATAATAAAATCCTGCAGCTTACCCTTACCGGACTTCGAAGCTCCAGCTACCGGATTACGGAACGGACTGTCAGCCAAAGTCAGGGAAGCGCCTTCGACACCTGGGCTGATATGGGGTTTCCAAAGAATATGACACCGGAAAATATAACCTATTTAAGGGACCGGTCTGTTCCCCGCTACAGGGAAGCAATTGAACTGATAGAAGGAACTTATTATTTAGAGCGTCTCCTCACTCCGCACGAAATACAATTGATTGAGATATCTTACATTTAAGATGGTCAATAAAGCAATCCCGGATATCCCGAACCATATTCTCCCTTTTATCCGTTATTCTCAAGGCATATGGCATCGGTTACCCGGGATTTTGTATCTCTATAGTTTGTCAATGGATAGGATGGTCTGTAATAATACATTGGCGCCCTTATGGCAATTGGCAGCCGGTGTGAATTCCAGCTCACAATGACTGTGTCCTCCCACACTGGGTACGAAAATCATTGTAGCCGGTACGATATCAATGAGATACTGAGCATCGTGACCCGGGCCGCTGTAGATACGCCTGTTGGAATACCCCAGCTCCTGCGCGCTCCTCTCCACGATATCCACAAGCTCCGGTGTAAAGGTTACCGTATTTCTAGTCCATGCACTGGCATAGGTTAAGGAGCATTTTTCAATCTCCTGCGGAAGGCTCTGAATGATCTGAAGCACCTGGTTAATCACCGCGGGATCCTGATGCCTTGCATCCAGCGTGAATTTCACTTCATCCGGTATGATGGTATGAATGTTCGGATGACAGGAAATCTTTCCTGTGGTATATACCAGCCTGTCATCCAGTTGATCCAGCTCGTCATGAAGATACTGGATTGTTCTTGCGGCAGCATACAGGGCATCCTTACGGTACTTCATAGGTGTGGTTCCCGCGTGTCCTGCCTGGCCGGACAGGGTAAATTCATAATTGATCATACCGCACACTCCCTCCAGTACACCGATATCTATGCCCTCAGTCTCCAGTACCGGCCCCTGTTCGATATGCAGCTCCACCAGTGCTTTACACTTTGCCGGGTTGATCCGGTTTGCTTCCTCTCCCTCAAATCCGCTTTCCTTCAAGGCTTCCCCGAAGGTATAACCGGGAATATCCTTGGCAGCGGAAGCCAGCATTTCTTCCTTATTGAATTTCCCGCAGATAACCCCCGAGGACATCATGGCCGGTTCAAAACGCGCGCCTTCCTCGTTGGTCCATACCACAACCGTATAAGGATGTCTGTGAGGAATACTTTGTGTAACAAGTGCCTCAGCAACCTCCATAGCAGTCAGAACCCCCAGTACTCCGTCATAATTTCCGCCCTGTCTTACGGAATCCAGGTGGGATCCGGACAAAATAGCAGGAAGGTCCTCCGTACCGGGCAGGGTGGCATATAGATTGGCCATATCATCGGTTACGACGGTTGCACCCAGGGCTTCCATCCGCCTCTTAAATTCCTGCCTGGCCCGGATTGCTTCCGGTGACAGTGAGAATCTGGTGATGCCTCCCTTTCCGGTATCTCCGAAACGGCTAAACGCGTTAATCTTTTCTTCCATTCTTTCATAACTACAGGTTTCCATAGTAATACTCATCCCTTTCTTCCTAGCTTGAAGCTGCGCCGCTTTCACAGCATTGCTGGCTGCTCTAACTCCGAGGCTCTGCGCTTTGCAACTCTGGTTCCCTGGGTTATGGCCTGTACCGGGCATACCATGACGCATAGATGACAGCCCACACATTTCCCCGCATTCAGCTTCGGTTTACCGGTATCCTTATCCTGGGTCAGTGCCTGGTGTCCTCCGTCATAGCAGGAGAGATAACAACGGCCGCAGCCGACACAACGGCTTCTGACGAATTTGGGATAGCAGATGCTGTCCCGGTTCAGCTCCTCCGCCGGTATTATCTGCGGCAGCGCCTTGCCGACAATCTCCGTAATGCTGTGATACCCCTGGGCGCTCAGGTAGAGCTCCGTACCATCTATCATATCCTCTATGATCCGGTAGCCATATTGCATGACTGAGGTTGTGACCTGAATATTCTCACAGCCCAGCGCCATAAATTCTGCGGCGTCCTTCCAGTTTTCAATTCCTCCCATACCGCTGACAGGTACCCCCGCTAATTTATCGCAGCTTTTCATGGCATGGATAAAGCGAAGTGCGATGGGTTTGACCGCCTTGCCGGAATAACCGCCCACGCTGGTCCTTCCCTCCACATCAGGACCGGAGGAAAAGGTATCCAGATTCACATTCATTATACTTTTAACTGTATTAATGGCAGCAATTCCGGTAGCGCCAGCCTCCATGGCTGCAATTGCCGGCAGCTCCATATTGCCGATATTCGGCGTCATCTTCGCTAGAATCGGAAGATGAGTCCCTTCTCTGGCAGCCTTTGTAAACTCACGGACAAGCTCCGGATTCTGTCCCACATCAGAGCCAAGACCATCCGCCGCCATATGGGGACAGGAGAAATTGCATTCGATAATATCCGAGCCAGCCTCCGTCATCAGCCCGGCAAGATCGGTCCACTCCTGTGCTGTCTGTCCCATGATGGAGGCAATGATGACCTTCTTCGGATACTCCTTCTTCAACTGCCTGATAAAGCCGATGTTCTCCTCCATGGTATGATCCGAGATCTGTTCGATATTCTTAAAGCCTACAAAGGGCAGCGCTTCCTTACGGAGTGTATCAAACCTGGGAGATACCTCCCTGGGAACAAAAGTCCCAATGGTCTTAAAGGCAACTCCGGCCCAGCCCATCTCAAAAGCTTTGGCTACCATCCTGTAATTGCTTCCTACCACTGAGGAGGATAAGAAGAAGGGATTCTCACAGTTAACTCCGCAAAAGTTGATGGATAAGTCCACCTTCTTTTTCTTCAGCTTCTTATAAGAAGCAGCTTCCTCCAGAATATCCGCAATGGGAACCGGACGGTTGATCTTATTCTTCAGACAGGCTCCCATACAGTCCTTGGAGATGCAGTATTTACAAGGAAGCTCCTCCGGAAGACGGCCCGCAGCTCCGGTTTTATTCTCAAACCGCAGGGACCTGAGGATGGTGTCTACGGGAATCCCCTGATGACAAGCCTTTGTGCAGGGTGCATTATTACAGAGCAGGCATGCTCCGGTCTCTTCCATAAGTGAGACATCTCGATAAACAATATTGCTGATGGCAATCACTCCTAACTATGCACTTTCCCAGGCTTACGCTTAATGAACCGGCCGTAACCCGGAGTGCCCACAAATTCACCGTTATCATAAACCAAACTTCCTCTGACGTAGGTCTGCACCGGATATCCGTGCAGCTTTTTCCCTTCCCAGATGGTATGGTCATAATCGGAATGCATATTACTTACGGATATGGTGAAATACTTCTCAGGATCATAGAGGACAATATCCGCATCCTTACCGACCGCCAAAGAGCCCTTCTGCTCACAACCGAATATCTTCGCAGGATTGGTGGAGCAAAGCGCTACTGCACGGTTAAAGCTGATCTTTCCGTCATTGGCTGCCGACAGCATATAAGGATACAGATTCTCAATACCGGCGCAGCCGTTGGGAATCTTGGTGAAGTCATCCTTCCCCCAATCCTTCTCATAGCTTTGGAACGGACAATGATCTGTAGCCACAGTGTCAACGGTACCCTGTCTGATGGCGGCCCAAAGGGCATCCTGGCTGTCCTTGCCCTTCATGGGCGGGGAGCATACAAAGTTTCTGCCGTCCTCCCGCTTGTATACCTCATTGGTGAACTCCAGATACTGCGGACAGGTCTCAATGTAGATGGGATGGCCGGCCAGCTTTGCTTCCGCTGCCGCCTCCAGACCTTCCTTATCTGCCATATGAACGATGTAGAGAGGTGCGTCTATGGATTTTGCCCAGTGGACCGCTCTCTTATCGGCTTCCGCTTCCACAAACTCCGGTCTGCTTAAGTAATGATACCAGGCAGAGGTCTTGCCCTCCCTTAAGAACCGTTCGATATTCATATCAATGACATCCGGATTCTCGGCATGGATATTGGTAATGGCTCCAACCTCCTTTGCCTTTTGCAGCACCTTGATCAGGGTTGCGTCATCCACCATCATACCTTCCTTCTTATATACCAGAAAGCACTTAAAGCTGGTAATGCCGTAAGCCACGGACGCCTCAAATTCCTCAAGCAGTTCTCCCCCGTTCAGATCCGTTATGATACAGTGAAAGGCATAATCCACACAGGCTTCCGGGTCACATATGGACTTTCTTGCCTCCACGGTTTCAAGAATCCCCTTTCCTTTTCTCTGCATGGGGTAATCAAATACGGTGGTGACACCGCCGCAGGCAGCAGCTCTTGTTCCCGACAAATAACCATCAGCGGAAACCGTACCGCCAAAGGGCATCGCCAGATGGGTATGTACATCAATCGCCCCCGGAAGTACCAGCTTACCGGTTGCATCCACTGTTTTTTCAGCCTTCAGGGAAAGATTTGTACCGATGCATACGATCTTCCCGTCCTTTACTGCAATATCTGCTGCAAAGGATTCTTCTGCCGTAATAATCATTCCGTTTTTAATGAGCAGATCCATTCTTCAACCTCCATTCTACCGAAGACATGCGTGAAAATTAAATTTCTCAGCATGCAATTATATCCCGGTAAGCAATTTATCTCCTGAGATGCAATTTACTCCCGGCATGCAATTCATCTTCCAGATGTAAATTCTCTCATCCGGGAGCAAAAGATGTATTTTCACATTGTCTTCAAAATCCCTATATCCTTCTTATAGATAAAAATTTGATTCGGTGTCATAAGTCCTTAAAGTTGAAAAGTTTAGCATGTGTGCATATATTTAGATGGCGAAGACCAGCTGAAAGCAGTATCACAACCTATCTGACTTATGACACGCGAATCATTCTTTATTCGTTGACTTTATACACCAGCACCAGTCCGGACCTCTGATATACCTGGGCTACCTCCAGCAGATCCATGCCGCCGGCATTTGCCGCAAGCAGATTGGATACCCAGGTGACGCCAAAATCAACCTGGCCGGTATAGACCGCAGTGGTCTCACCGATATCTCCGCCGCCGGGAACAATGTTCACCTTTAAACCGACTTCATCATAATAGCCTTTATCCAGTGCCACATAATAACCCATGAACTGTGCCTGGGGCAGCCATTTTAACTGGATGGAAACCTCCGCCTTCTCAGGTGCGGCTAAGGCAGCACCGTCTGCCATGGCAGCTTCCCAGTAAGAGGTATCCCTGATATCATCCAGGGTGAGGGACTGAAGCTTCTCCGCTGCTGCCGAGTCGTCCAGCTTAATATACTGCTTCGCCAGATCCAAGGTCTGCTGCATTGCAGTTTCCTCCATAAATCCGTAGTTGTTAACAGCTGCACCGGCGGTGTCTGTCTCCACCAGCTTCTTTACCTCGCCTGCCATGTATGCCTGATGCTCGCCGGATACGGAAGAGCCGTATTTATAAACGATTTCGGCAGCTTCCTCAGGATTTGCACAGGCATATTCCCAGCCCTTCATGGATGCGTAGATAAATGCTTTCACCGTATTGGGATTTGCCTCGGCAAAGGCTCTGGTTGTGAAGATATTGTCCTCAAGCATTGCCACACCTTCCTCATTCATATCAATGAATTGCGCCTTGTCGCCGTAACCATAGCCGCCGTCATAAGAATTCTTCACAAGTCCCAGTTCATTGTAGGTCATAGCCGATGCCAGCAGAATGGAATCGTCATCAAAACCGTCCATATCAAAGGCCTGGCTTAAGTAAGCGGTGGGCTGTCCGTATTTGGTCAGCAGCGCCTGAACCTCATATTCGTTACCGAGTCCCCAGTTACCAACCTGCCCCTTGCCTGCCGCATCAAGAACGATGCTCTCTACTGTGGCGTCCTTTGCATAGTACGGTCCGGTACTCTCTGCGGCAGCCGGTGCCTCGGTGGGTGCGGCTGTTGCTGCTGTCGTGGCTGCAGGAGCCTGGGTTGCAGCCGGGCTTGCGGTGTCCTCTTCCTTCGCGCCGCAGCCGCCAAGTAATGCCGCAGACATTGTAATCGCCAGGGTGAATGAGCTTAATTTCTTTAATTGTAAATGCTTCATAAATGTCCTCCTCTAACATGAAAGAATGAATTGTTACACTTTATATTCAGCCGAACTGCCGCCTAACGGCGTCCTTTCAGCAAAACACCTTCACTGACCAGTAATATCACATACAGGATAATACCAACCGCACAGGCTACCAGAATATACGCCCAGGCCGTCGCATATTGGGCGAGAACGATATTTTCCCGAATCTGACGTCCCACACCGATGATATATTCGGCAAAATACTCGCTGACCAGTGCACTGATAACGCAGCTGGGAACACTGACCCTTAGGGCGGTAAAGACATAGGGCACGCTGTTTGGGATACGCAGCTTAAAAAAAATCGCCCGTTTGGTTGCCGCATAGGATTTCATTAAATCCTCCGAAAAGGGCTTTACCTCCGTAAATCCCCTGTATGCATTAATGCTCATGGATACGGTACAGGTAATCGTAACCACGAGCATCTTTGCTAACATACTTCTGATATTGGGATTCTTGCTGAAATCCTTTGTAAGGTTGTTTAAGATCGGTGCAACGGCGATAATCGGTATGGCGTTAAAGGCAGATACGATGGTAAGTCCGCCGACGCCCCATTTGGGAAAGAGTGTGGCAATAATCGCCAGCAGATATCCAAGCAGGGAACCAAGCACCAGTCCGCCAAGGGCTACGGTTACCGTGGCAGTGACATTCTTAAGGATAGCCTCCGGATTGTCTATAATAATGTTGATAATCCGTTCCGGCAGCGGCAGGGTAAAGGTATCCGCCCCGATGATCCTGTGCAACAGCTGCGTCTGCCAGAGCACCACGATCATTACGCCAAAGAGCACCGGGTACAGCACTGAGGTCAGGGTCTTTTTATTTAATTTACTTTTTATCTTCTTCATCCGCTCACCTCTTTGCTCTTGCCCGTTTATACGGTGACAAGAACCTTTCTATGAGTGACATCAGCGAGTAGCTTAAAATGCCTATGATTGCACTTAAGAATACGATCTGCCAGAATACATAGATGGACATGGCATGCTTTAAGGATTGGGACAGCATACAGCCAAGGCCTCCCCCGCCCTGCAGGGTGTCCACCAGAATTGATGCAGTGATGGCCATAGGCGCCGATATCTTCAGCCCTGTAAAGAAATAAGGCATACAGGAGGGAATTAAGAGCTTCCGGTAAACATCAAACTTACTTGCAGCCACAGAATACATCAGCTCATGCTTTTGAATGTCCACCGATTTAAAGCCTGCCAGAGTATTGGTCGCCACAGGATAAAAGGTCAGGATGGCGGCAATGACAATACGGCTTTTATTGATATCCTTCGTGATGGCAAGAACAATGGGAGCCATACCAAGGATGGGTATCATTTGAATCAGCATTAGATAAGGAAATACGATTTTCTCCACCGGCAGCAGCAAATTCATAAGTAACGCCAACGCAAATCCGATGATAATCCCGATGAGGAAACCAATCCCCGCCCGCATCAGCGTAATTCCGGCATTGCTGAGTACAATCTGCAGGGCCGTCTGGCTGCTGTTTACCAGATCACTGCTGATGACAGATTGCAGAATCTGATAAAGATGAGGCAGGACATTTTCAGGCGAGCGCTTTGTCCTCTCGATTACAGAGGCGGCAATCTCCCAAACCACCATAAGTCCCAGCAGCCATACCATCGTAACCATTTTCTTGGAATTCAGGACTTTCTTGATCTGCTTCATAAGAATAACCATGCCTTTCTCACCAAATACCTTCAAAGCTTTTTCTAACCTTCACCACCAGCTCGTTAAATTCCTGTGTATTCTTGATATCCAAGCTTCTCGGCCGGTCCAGGGTAATGTCGACAACTGCGGATACTCTGCCGGGATGGGGGGACAGTACCACCACACGGTCTGACAGGAATACCGCTTCCTGTATATTGTGGGTAACAAATAAAATGGTCTTATTGGTCTTCTTCCAGATACGAAGCAGATCCTCATGGAGCTTCTCTTTCGTGAATTCATCCAGTGCGGAGAAGGGTTCATCCATCAGAAGAATCTCCGGTTTAATGGCAAGTGCTCTCGCAATACCCACCCTCTGCTGCATACCGCCGCTGAGCTCATGCGGATATTTCTTGCCGAATTCCATCAGCCCCACCAGCTCCAGCATCTTTGTAACTCTTGCCGTTCTGTCCTTCTTGGGGATGCCCATCATCTCCATGGGCATGCATACATTACGCCTGACCGTTCTCCATTCATAAAGTACGGGATTCTGAAATACGATTCCATACTTCTTCTGAAGCCTGATCTCTCTGGGAGACAGTCCTCTGACGGAAATACGTCCGGAGGTGGGTTGCTGTAAATCGGCAACGGTACGAAGCAGCGTCGTCTTTCCGCAGCCCGAAGGTCCCAGCAGCGAGATGAATTCCCCCTGCCTGATATCCAGGTTGATGTTCTGCAGGGCAACCACAGGAGAGCCTCCGTCCTTATCCGGAAAGCTGACACACAGGTCTTCAATCTTGATTTCGGTGCCGGAATCTGCAAGCTGTTCCTCCTCGCAGACCGCCTGGCGTTTTGACTGTTTCAATACATAATCGGTTGCAACCATATTTCTGCCTCCTATCAAATCTATACTATAGGTCCGTCCCATCCGAGCATCGCCCCTCTCAGGCATCACCCATTCCGGACATCGCCCATTCCGGACATCGCCCATTCCGGGCGAATACAAAATGGCGTAAAACTTGTTGTTTTACGCCATCGTAATGTTTTGCTTATGAAATATTCCATAACCTCTGATATATCGTTAACAGATCCTCTTTTTCAACCGGCTTGACGGTATTGGAAGGACTTCCGCTTGCCATGGCATCCGAGGCCATTTTATCCATAACTGCTTTAAAGTCTGATTTTTTGATTCCATATTCCGCAAGTGTCGGAATGCTGCAATGCTTACACAGCTTCTCCAGCGCCTGAAGGAAAAGCTTTGCCGCTTCTTCCTTCGGGGTATCGTCGCCGGCAGCCCCGATCGCCCGGGCAAGCGCAGCGAACCGCTCATAACAGCCATCCAGAACATAGGACAGACATTCCGTAATCAGCATTGCATTGGATATTCCATGGGGTACATGGAACAGGGCTCCGATGGGCCTGCTCATACCGTGCACCAGGGTTACGGATGCATTATTGATGCAGACGCCCGCTTCAAAAGCCGCAAGCTGCATTTCCTCTCTGGCTTTTTCATTGCTTCCGTCACTGTAGGCAACGGGAAGATATCGAAAGATCCTTTTTACGGCTGATATGGCGTATACATCCGTCAGGGGATTGGCTTTTCTGGAAGTATAAGCCTCCACCGCATGGGTTAAGGCATCCATTCCCGTAGCAGCGGTAATCTCCGGGGGCGAGGTGAGGGAAAAGGAAGGATCAATAACCGCCAGCTGCGGGAGAAGCGCATCTCCCCTCAGCAGCATCTTAATACCCTTGACCGTATCCGTGATAATCGTGAATTTGGTTGCCTCCGAACCGGTTCCGGCAGTAGTTGGAATAAGCGCCACAGGTGGAAATTTTCCCTTTATCTCAACTCCCATATAATCAGATATCCTGCCCTTAAGCACCGACATCGCGGCAATGGCCTTGGCACTGTCTAAGGGACTTCCTCCGCCGATTGCAAGGATAAAATCACAGCCGGTCGTCTTATAGGTCTTTATTCCCGCTTCTATCATAGTATCGGTAGGCTCACCGGTGATATCGTTAAATACTACATAATCAATTCCCCATCGCTGCAGGTAATCCGTCAGGGCTGCAACGATCCCTGCTTTGGTGACAATCCTGCCTGTAACGATAAAAGCCTTTTTCCCCAGCTCCCTGATAGGGCCTTCACTTTCTCTAAGGGCATGCTTACCAATGACGACACGGCCCGGCAGCGTAAATAAATATGCCATAGACACCTCCTGATTAAAGCTTCTTAAACTCATCCCATCCTATTTTAGGTCTGTGTTCCGGTAATTTCTGCGATATATGACAAGCTTACAGGTATTCACTATCTGTAAAGGCAAGAACTTCATCCAGCTTCACCAGCTCTTCAGACAGCTGCTCCTTGGTAATGATCAAAGGAGGCGCTACCAGGATCATATTTTCATGGGAATAGGTCATAAACCCTTTCTCTTTTAACTTACCGATGAGCTTGCCCATAATACCCTCCGGATCCTTACCGTAGGGAACCAGGGGCTCCCTGGTCTTCTTATCCTTCACAAGCTCCACAGCGGAGAATAACCCGATGTATCTTACATCACCCACACAGGTATGGGCAGCCTTCATTGCTTCCAATTTCTCACCCAGCACCTTGCCGGTCTCTTTAACCTTTTCCAGAATATTTGCTTCTTCATAATAATTCACACAGGCAACACCGGCAGCGCAGGCCAAGGGATGTCCGCTGTAGGTAAGTCCGCAGGAAAGATGATTATCCTCGAAATATGCAGCGATTTCCTTGCTTACCGCCACTCCGCCCAAGGGTACGTAACCGCAGGTCACCCCTTTTGCAAAGGTCACCATATCCGGCTTTACTCCAAAGTGTTCAAAGCCGAACATCTTCCCGGTTCTGCCCCAGCCTGTCATTACCTCGTCACAGATCATCAGTATTCCGAATTCATCGCAGAGCTTTCTCATTCCCGGCAGATAGCCCTTGGGAGGAATAATAATTCCGTTGGAACCGGTGATGGTCTCAATTACAACAGCCGCAACACTTGCCGGGCCTTCATAGATGATCTGTTCCCGAAGCTTTGCAAGATAATACTTTGTCGCCGCTTCCTCCGATGCAAAGTCAATTGCCTCCCGGTAGACATAGGGATCAAAGAATTTCACAAACCCCGGAATGCCCGGCTCCAGTGCATACCGTCTGGGTTCTCCCGTCAGATTGCCTGCACCGAAGGAGGAACCGTGATAGCTGCGGTAACGGCTGAAAATCTTAAATCTTCCGGTATACATACGAGCCATCTTCACGGCATTTTCATTGGACTCGGCTCCTGCATTGGTGAAGAATACCTTGCCCATATTATCCGGCATCAATCCGATGATCTTCTTTGCCAGCTGTGCCCTCGGCTCCGCCGCATAGGAGGGTGCCACATAGCAATAGCGGTCTGCCTGGTCCTTGATGGCATCACTGATTGCTTTATTCCCAAACCCAACATTCATATTCACCAGCTGGGATGACATATCCGTATAACGCTTTCCCTCACAATCCCAGAGATAGATGCCCTCCGCCCTGGCCACCGGGATCGGGTTAAGCCCACGCTGCTTACTCCAGGATTGCAGCACATATTCTTTTTGTGTACTCTTGATTTCCTCCCCTGTCATAGGATTATCCTCCTTTATCCATCCTGCATGTGTCTTTTGCACATTGCTATAAGAAAAAAGGAGCAGGTTCTAAAGAACGTGCTCCCTCGCTTTTGTTATACTCATTATATGCATCCGGTACTTACTTATCAATCAATCATTGACCACATTTATTTGTGCATTTGCACATTACAGAATGTCGTGAATCAGATAACCGATACTGCATCTTACCTTCTCCTCCAGGTTAAGCAGATTATAGCCGGTGATCTTCTCAATCTTCTTTATCTGGTTATTCACGGTATTGCGATGAATGAACTGCTGCTCCGACACCAGCTGCGGACTGCCGTTATTCTCAAGGTATACCCGCAGGAAACCCATCAGATCCGTACCGTTCTCCGCATCATACTGCTTCAGCTTCCCAAAGACCTCCTGGTAGAAATCCTGGAGAGTCTTTTTATCCTTCACGGCAAGAAGTACCTTATAAAGATCCAGATCGTCATAATAATTCACTCTCTGCTTCTTCCTTCTTGCCATTTCGTTCGCCGCAATGGCCCGCTCAAAATTCACGTCCTGTCCGGCAAAGCCCTTTAGAATGGAGCTGACGCCGATATAGACGGAAAACTGCTCCTTTACCTTTCTGACAAGAAGCATCAGCTCGTCCACAAATTTGCGGACATTATACATATCACTTTCGGAAAGGACCACAATCAGGTTACTCTGATAGGAGAAGGAAATAAACATTCTCTGACTGGTTCTGGCAATCTGCTCCACAAAGAGCCGCAAGCTTTCCATATTGGCACTGTTAAAGTCCTCATTTGCATTATCCAGGGAGATATTTAAAAAGCATAAATTGCTGTCCCTCTTATAACCATAACGCTCCATGTGCTGAATCTGCATCTCCAGATCCCCCACCTTAAATATCATATCCTTAATGGTGGTGGCGATACTGGCTTCCACATTCTCGTTATGCATAATCCGTGTACAGAAATCACGGGTCATATCCACCATTCTGGTCTTCCAGGGGATGGTGAAGAGCGGCATATCCACCTGATTGCAGAAATCAATCACTTCCCCGGGAACACTCTTAATATAGGGACCGATATTGATGACAAAGGCACTGGTCTGGCTCCGGTATAATTCCTTGGTAAAGTTAATCAGCCAGTCCTCGGTTCGGTTCATATACCCGGCTGTAAAAATCAGCTCATGGCCATGCAAAAAGGAGGATACCTCCTGATCTTCCACGATATGCACCCATTCCACCAGATTATTCAGACCCTTATGCCCCGCCAAAAGCTTCATCTGATAAAGCGAAGCACAATTACTGTAAAGCTTACTCACCGCAATTGCCATTCTTACCTCCATACCATAAGCCGCCGCCAATTATGCACTTACTATAGCATATCAGATGTGATGCGTAAATAGCTGATATTCCCGCCTGACCCCTTTGATTATTCCATACTGTCCTTCCCTAATCCCTGGTTCTTACTCCAGTATCTATCAGGCCTTGTTGATCCTGCCATTATAACCAGTTATCCCATATGGCATTTGTCAGTGATCCCCTGTACAATAGTTTACATAACACGGCAACAGTAATTTTACTTACACAGGTAGAATTACTTCATACCTGCATTTTTTTTGCAGATTTGCCTGCTATCGTATGCAGGCTGGGAAAGGATGTGGATCATATGAAACGACTCAAGATGTATGTTGTCATCGCGGTCAGTCTTATATTAACACTTACACCAACAGCTGCTTTTGCCGGCGACTATAAAGTCCAATCGGGAGATTCCCTGTCAAAGATCAGCAAGCTGTTTAAAGTACCGACAGATACCCTGAAGCTGGATAATTTCCTCAAATCAAGTAAAGTCCGTACCGGTCAGGTATTATATGTACCTGCCAGAGAATATAAAGCAAAAAGCGGAGATACCTTAAAGAGTATCGCTAAGAAATACTCCGTTACCGAGACTGCTTTAAAGCAGGCGAACGGTAAGAGCAGCAGTAAGGTAAAAACCGGTGAGAAGGTACTTTTGCCTGGTATCGCACCTGTCAATGACGGTAAGGGAACGGTAATCCCCTACACCAGTAAAGAAGTGGATCTTCTTGCAAGATTAATCACGGCAGAAGCCGGCGGCGAGTCTTATCAGGCAATGGTAGCGGTTGGCGGTGCAGTGGTCAACCGTGTGCAGAGCAAGGATTGGCCGGATAGTCTGACCAAGGTTATTAATCAGGTTTCCGGCGGCTATTATCAGTTCACCCCTGTGAAAAACGGTATGATTAAAAAACCTGCCTCAGACCTGGCAGTTCGTGCAGCCTGGGCAGCCCTATACGGCAGTGATCCGAGCAAGGGTGCCATGTTCTACTTCGATGACAGTTCCACCAATCAGTTCCTTTGGGCAAAGAAGCAGACTGCAGCCATTGACTCCATGATCTTTGTGAAATAAATCCATTTGAAAGGCGTGTTGCAAATAGCAGCACGCCTTTCGAAATATTATTGATGATTGATCAACTTTTGATAACTGTGATACGCAATCCCCAATAAACCCTTTAAGCAATCGGTATATTTACTTCAAGGTAAGATTGTCTTATTTCCTTAGATTTCTCAGTCAAAATGATTTTTCCAAAGATATCTCCATTGATACAAAACTTCTTTAATTGTACATAATCAAACATAAATTCTAGTTTATCTCTGGTAATATAGTCTTCGGATGAGATAATCACAGATGAGATATATTTTTTCGGCTCGATATACTCTACCATATCGTCCGTCTTCAGTGCCAGCTCATGAAACTCTTCTTCATATAGAGCAAGTCCCCAGTTATAATCAAAGGAACTGTCCTCGGATAATACTTTCCTGTTATTAATGCGGAAAGAAAAGAAAGTATGAGGCATATACTTCATCCATTCCTCTGCTTTTTCTTTTAGCTTATCGTCCTTAACAAGATTATTTTTATCTGTCTGCCTGATTCTGTAGATACCAGGCAGCGTTTTCACCGAGCATTGATATAAATTTTCCTCTACTTTCTCAAGATTGGCTGATGTCAGGTTTATTTTTTGTAACAGCAGAGTCTTCTGCCTGATTTCATCCTCCAATTCTTCCTTCCTTATATTAATTTTCTCGCTGATAGAAGCAAAAGTCCCTGTCTGTATCAGGTCGGCGACTTCATGCATCGGGAAATTAAAGCTTCGGTACCATCTGCTCATCAGCATATTTCGTGCATCAAAGTCATCAAAATAACGGTAATTATTAATTTCATTTTTCATCGGTTTTATAATATCATACTTTTCGTAAAGCCGCAGCGTATCGGCTGTTACTCCCAATAATTCTGCAAATTCGCCTATCGTGTATTTCATGGTTTCCTCCTATCATTAGCAAAATAAATTTATCCTCTTTTATGCCAAGATAATCGTCTGTTATATCTTTTCTCACTATTATTTATCTTGGAAATGACAAATGTCAACCAATTTTGATTATTATATCCGGGAATGACTTTCAATTTAAATATAAAAAATCCGCTTTACCAGTGAAAATCAAACCGGTAAAACGGATCTGATACAGTACTTTACATAGAAAATTATTTCATTTTTAATGCATATTCAGCCGCATCCTCACCGCCGAGACGTCCTGAGGTAAAAGAATATCCGATTCCGACACCGTTGCCCACATAGGTATCGTTAAACAGAACACCCTCGGATTCCAATCCAACTGCATATAAGCCATTGATCGGAACTCTGTTATTGTTTAATACTTTAAATTTCGTATTTACCAACAGGCCGCCTACAGAGCCCAGATTATTAATCTTTGCAACGATTGCATAGTATGGGCCTTCCTCCCCCATCGGGGTAAGATAATCGGCACTCTTGCCAAATTCCGTGTCAATGCCCGCCTTAATAGCCTCACTGTAATTCTTAAATTCTTCTGTAAAGGTATCCACATCCATACCTGCATTCTTAGCCAGCTCTTCTATGGTGTTGCCTTTATAACCGTCACCGTTCTCCGCCATGGAGTCAAACACCTTCACTACATCCTTCCAGGGATTATCCAAAGTGAACTGCTCTGTGAAATCAGCATAGAATTCCGGAGGCATTCCCGGTAATGCGGGTGCATCCACGCCGTTCATGCCTTTCTTCTCCAATTGCTCCAACTGCTGTTTTGATACGATAACCAAATGATACGGTCCGTTAAATGCACTGGTATTTGCTGCAGCGACAGCAGTCAGGGTAGCAGCCTCATCACGAAATCTTGCTCCGGAGGGGCTGACATTCATGAAGTTTGGAAGGTAACACAGCATTAAAGGATAGCTTGCTTCAAAGGAAGCATACTGCTTTTTCAGGTTCGCCGTAGCAGTTGAAAGTGTCTGGTGCAGCATTTGTCCGCCGATATTGTCCGGAACCTTAGCTCCCACATCCCAGGCCATCTCCAAGCCCTCGCCTACATTTTGTCCTAACCCGCCGTTAATTCCTTCAAATCCAAATAATTCTTTTACCATTTCTGAATTCGCTGCGTAGCCGCCGGTTGCTAATACCACACTTTTTGCACTGATTTCCAGAGTCGTTCCGTCTGATTTCTCAGCGCTCACACCGATTACATCGCCGTTTTCATTTGTTAACAGCTTCTTACCGGTGGTTTCTGTCAGAACCTGCCCTCCAGTTTTCACAACGGCTTCATTCAGCATATTCCTCAGCAGTTCCTGACGACTTTCATAGGGCGGCAGCATATGTAACTGCTCTCCTCCAAAATTAATAAATGTCGTCGGATAACCTTTCCTGGCCAACCATTCATAAGTGTCACCCGACTTTGTTACATACTGTCTGATTGCAGCTGCATCAACGCGCCAATGATTATTAATAATCCAATTTGCAATTTCTGCCTCAACATCTACCTTAACTCCATTATCAAGAGCTGCGGAAGAATTATAGAATTTACCCGCCCAGGATAAGTTGCTTGCACCGCCGATTACCGCCGTCTTTTCTATCAGAATAACTTTGGCCCCTTTATCCGCTGCCGATACGGCAGCAGAGACACCGGAAGCACCCGCGCCTACGACAACTACATCCGCAGATAATTGCTCCGCTTTGCCTTCATTCTCCTTCACCACTGCTTTGCCCTTCAGAAATTCCACATCGCCACCGGCTTGCTTTACGGCGTCTTCAATAGCTGCCAGTAAACCATCGCTAGTCTCCGTTGCGCCTGATACGGCATCTACAGCTAAGGTCTGTCCGCCCAGAACCTGCTCTTTAATGGTATCAAGCGCTGTTGAACCGATACCGTCTGTCTCTGTCTGGCTTATCACCTGGATATCTGTTATTTCCGTCTCACTGAAGGTAACTTCTACTGTAATTTTACCATCCTTACCGTCAGCTTCCGCTGTATAGGTACCCGGTGTGAAT
Organism: Bacillota bacterium; assembly: GCA_023409535.1. Classification (GTDB taxonomy): domain Bacteria; phylum Bacillota; class Clostridia; order Lachnospirales; family Lachnospiraceae; genus Mobilitalea. The sequence continues at coordinate 430,109 of JAEYGZ010000027.1, read as the reverse complement.
TTTGTTCCGGTCTCTTGTGCGGCATTCGTACTAGCGTCTGTATCTGTGCTGTTTGAATCCTCCGGATTACTTCCAGTTTCCTGCTTTGTATTCTTCTGACTGCAGCCTACGAAAAGGATTGCAGACATTGTTAAGCACATAACCACAAGCAATAAACGACAACCTGTTTTCTTCTTCATCTTTACCTCCGCAAATGCTTTTTTCTGTCTATAAGCAGATTGTTATAAATTTTAAGGATTCGTGCTATTTTGATTCTCCTTTTTTCCTGACCCTGAAAACCTACATCATATATGCTTACACCGGTATCATAAGCCTTGGTGCAGGACCAAGGTCAATAGTTTGTTATTTAACAAACTTATTCTCAGAAAAAATACCTACGAGCCGATATTATTATGGCTTAATAAGCCTTTGGATCATAAGCAGCATTTTTTCAACATAATCAAGTATCTTCTCCTGATTATTCTCCTGTTCCGCCGCCTTCGCATAATCTGCAACCGTTTTGGCTCTGATATTACCTGCGGAGCCTTTCAACTGATGCAGAGAATGTCTGGCCTCCGTTAGATTCCCTTCCAGTACCAATTGCCTGATTCCAATTAACATCGCCGCGGCTTGTTCCGCAAAATCATGGACCAGTTCCTCTGCTTCCTCCTGATTAAAATCCATGTCAAGCATTAATTGCCAGACGATCTTCTGGGACTCATTGCTCTCCGATTCCTGCAGCGTTACCGAATAACCTGTATATTTTCTGATTAATTTCACCGCCTCCTGCAGCACCACCGGCTTGCTGAGATAATCATCCATCCCTGCCGCAATGCATTTCTTCTCATCCCCACTCATAGCAAAGGCAGTGATCGCAATGATTGTCGTGTGCCTCCTCTCTCCTTCCAGCTGACGGATCTGTCTGGTTGCTTCAAATCCATCCATCACCGGAAGCTGACAGTCCATAAAAATCAGATCATATTCGTCAGTCTGACATGCCGTAACCGCCTCAGTGCCATTGCTAACCACATCACAGGCAAGCCCTAGATTCTTAAGCATGTTAATAAAGAACTTTTTATTAATGTCATTATCCTCTGCTAAAAGAATAACCGGCTTTGACCACTGCTGCCTTAACTCTGCCGTTGCCGGCTGTGCTGCCTTTTCTTCCTTTTTCTGTTCGCTTCTTAAGGTACTGTTTATGATGAAAAAAGGCAGCGTAAATACAAAAGTGCTCCCCACGTTTATCGTACTTGTAACCTCTATGGTCCCTCCCAACAGGTCCACCATTCGTTTGCAAATCGATAGTCCCAATCCGGTGCCTCCGTATTTTCTGGTAAGGGAGGCATCCACCTGGCTAAAAGGGATAAACAGCTTTTCCATATCGCTGTCCGTCATCCCAATTCCCGTATCCTGAATTTTAAAGGAAAGGATAACCCTGTTCCGCTCCTCGCTAAGCTTGGATACCGCAACTATAATCTCCCCGTGACCGGTAAATTTTACTGCATTACTGATCAAATTATTTAATATCTGCTTCAGCTTTGTGGGATCCCCTATTACCTGGTCCGGAAGCTGGTCGCATAGCTGTAATTGCAGCGTCAGTCCCTTCTCTCTGGCACTTGCCTGAAACAGAAAAACGGATTCTTCAATAACCGAGCGCAAAGAAAAATCAATCTGTTCCAGTCTCATCATCCCTGCCTCGATTTTTGACAGGTCAAGAATTTCATTGATAACCTGTAATAAGGTATCCGAGGAGGTTCGGATCATTTTTACGTAATCCTGCTGCTCCTCATTTAACGGTGATATTTCCAGAAGCTGCAGAAAACCCATAATACCGTTCATCGGTGTTCGTATTTCATGGCTCATATTGGCCAGAAACTGACTTTTTGCAAGGTTTGCCGCCTCTGCCTTCTCCTTTGCAATCATTAATGCATCATTGCTCTCTTTTAATTTTAGTACGGTATCTTCCAGCTCCAGTGTCCTCTCAATTACCATTTCTTCCAGATGGTAAATGTTCTGGTGCAGTTCGTCAGCCATATGATTAAAGGAAACAGCTAATTTACCTATCTCGTCATTGCGATATACTACCGCTCTCTGATATAACACGCCCTTTGAGAAGCAATATGCCGTATCGATCAAATTATTGATTGGCCTTAACAGATAATTAATGCTTTCAATACAGATCACGATCGAAAAAATAATTGCCGCAATTATTATGACTATGGTTATATTCTGATGCAGCTTCAGTTCAATCACAAAGCTGCTCTCCGGTATTGCCGTAATCACCACCCAGTTTAAGCCGCTGTTTTTATAGCCGGTTACCTTCAGATGGGTGTTTTCCTCCTCTGATTTTAAAATGGATTCTGTTTGTCCTGAGGAGATGAATTTATGATAAGCCTGATCCATCTTGTCCTGCTTTAGATCGTTGATCAATAACCTGTCATAGAACCCCTCCTGATTCGCGCTTATATTCGAAATCCCAAAGGAATTGGCAACCAAGGCTCCCGTATCAGCCTCCAGGATACAGGCATTCCCCATACTGGGAACCATGATTTGCTGTAAGCGGTCATTTAAACTGTTCAGCACGATATGAGTACCCAGCACCCCCTGAAGCCTGCCGTTTTTATCATAGATCGGATATGCTGCCGACAGTGCAAGATCGTCCTTTACAAAATGCTTATATAAAGGGGCTAAGGTTGGAATCCCCCTTTCTTTCGCCAGACGGTACCATTCCCGGGTTCGGGGATCAAATAAACCATAGTCCCCGATAAACGCTCCGTCCGAATAGTCATTGTTTAATTTATAATAGAAGGAATGTCCGTCGGTCGAAGCATTACTATGGTATACCTCAATCTGATTTGCCGCGTTTTTTCTCGCTCCGTAATATTCTCCGTCCTCTAATCCATAACTGATGCTGTAGATTTCATCATCGCTTGCCTTAACCATATTTGCAAAATACGTATTTCGCTCAATAGGATCCTTCATATCAACAAGCCCGTTTTGTATACAGAAATAATTCATATCATTTGTCTGCAGCGGTAATTGGACTAAGTCATCAATCTCCTTCAGAATATCATTGTTCACTTTCTGTTCCATCTCATCAATCGTTCTATCAACCGACTTCTTCCAGCCCATAAAGGTTAAAAAGGTCAGACTTCCTACTGTTACGGAAAGTAGTGTAACAAAAGTAACAATGATTAGAAATCTCATCGATAATCTTCTCATCCAAATCCCCACCCGATTATTTATTTTTGAGATATAATTTTAATTTTTTTAACTTAATATTTATATCATAATAATATAGTCGAATTATGTCAATTAACCGGAACATAAAAAAGGCTTATATCTGCAGTTTTAGTATGCAGATATAAGCCTTAAAATATATTCATCAATTATGTTAGATTTTAATTTATTTAATAACCATTAATTCTTTACTTGCGTATTGGGATCAATGGGTGCTTCTACGGTTTCCGTAATGGTATCCGGAACACCGTCAAGCCGCAGGAAGCTGTTCCTGGCAAGCGCATCCGCATCGGTATCCTCTCTGATCAGACCCAGCTCCTTCATATCCAGAATATTACGGGTTAATGCTTCTTCCACGCCGCTTACGGAAGGAAGATATTTGAAGGTATCAATTGTATGAATATCGATATCAAGCTCTCCTACCAGCCATTCGTTATCCAGCTGAATCTTTGCTGCAAGCTCCGTATTCTGATCTACCCAGACGGAAGCCTTCTGAATTGCCCTTACCACAGCCGCAACCTGATCAGGATATTTCTCAAGGGCCTCATTGCGGATCCATAAGGAGCAGCAGTACTCATCCTTTAATAAATCTGAAGTAGCAGAGTTGAAGATGGAACTGCCGGCCCCTTCCTTCACAAGTATGGTAGCCTGGGGATCTCCGATGGAGATGGCATCCACCGCACCGTTCTTCAGTGCCAGAGGCAGACTATCCTTATCCAGTACTACAAATTCCACTTCCATATTATCCGCTGTAGAACCAATTCCCTCATTTGCCAGGGCGCGCTGTGCAACGATATGTGCGGAGGAGGCAAGCTGCTGTACACCGATCTTCTTTCCCCGAAGATCTGCCACACTCTTGATTCCCGTCTCAGAGCCGGCAATGATCTGAAGACACCCTGTATGAATACCAAGTACAGTTTTCGCTTCCAGACCGTTATCCAGAGGTGCAAGCATTGCGGCAATTAACCCGAAGGTAACATCTGCCTGACCGGTGGTAAGCATCTCCGGTCCGGGGGTACTGGAGGTCAGATATTCATAATCCACACCTTCCGCCAGACCCTCTGCCTCAAAGAACTGAAGCTGCTTTGCTATGTGCAGCGGAATACCGCAAAGGCCGGCAGTCCAGAGCACCTTAATCGGAACCTTTTCTTCCTCGCTCACAGGCTGCGCCGTCTCTTCCTTCGTATCAGAGTCTTCTGCCGCATCCTCCGTACCGGCAGTGCTTGCGGGCGCTGCCGTTGCTGCAGGTGTTGACGCAGCAGGCGCTTTACCGGACGTATCCTCCGCCCTGTTACCGCATGCGTTGAATATCAGCGTAAAAACCAGTACGGTGCTGATTAACGACAAATACTTTCTTGCTTTCTTCATTCTTTCCCATCCCTTCTTTTATTAAACATTTGATTGTTCCCATTACAGATAGTATTCCGGCGAATGCGCTTTTCCGGTGAAATCCAGTATTTGCAGTATCTTTGAACGCATTTTCAGGAAATCTGTGCTATCCCTTTGCCTTCCGTAGCTCTCACCCCTGCCGATATCCACCTCAATGATTTCTTCAATCTTTGCAGGTCTCGGTGTCATAACAAAAATACGGTCACTGAGGTAAATCGCCTCATCCACATCATGGGTGACCATTAACATTGTGGTTCCCCGCTCCTTCCAGATACGCAGGATTTCATCCTGCATATTCATTCTGGTGAAGGCATCCAAAGCTCCCAAAGGCTCATCCAGTAAAAGCACCTTGGGGCTGTTGACTAAGGCTCTGGCTAAGCTGGCCCTTTGTGCCATACCGCCGGAGAGCTGATGCGGATAGGATTTCTCAAAGCCATGGAGTCCCACCAGACGGATAAAATCATTCACATCCTTCTTATGCTCCTTGTAGATATGCCTGATTTTCAATCCATAAGCGACATTATCATGAATATTCAGCCAGGGAAATAAGGTTGGATCCTGAAATACCAGACCACGTTCAAAACCCGGTCCTGTGATCAGCTGATCATCCAGCTTGATCTCACCATCTGTGGGCTGGCTGAGCCCGGCCACCAGACGCAGAAAGGTTGACTTGCCGCAGCCCGAGGGTCCGATGATACAGACAAATTCTCCGGCTCTGATTTCCGTATTCAGATGATTCAGCGCCACCGTTCTGTCCCCCTCTGCATTGAGGAACACCTTGCTGATATTTCTTGCGGCTATTCCGCCTGTGCCATCCTCTTGTTTTAAAAATTCCTCCGCTACCATTTGATTACTCCCTTCTGCCAGTTCAGCAGCTTATCCCTTACCTTAAACTGTACCGTAATGAACAGGTAACAGAAAACGGCAATGATAATTAACCCGGCATAAACATTCGGATAGGACAGCATCTCCTTCTGCCAATTGATATACCAGCCAATTCCTGCCTTGACCCCCAGCATCTCCGCGGCCATCAGGGCAACGAAGGAACCACAGGTGGCATTAAAAAAGCCCAGGAAAATCGACGGCATGGCATCCGGAATGGCAATATGGAACAAATTCTGCAGGTTGCTGGCTCCCAGGGTGGAGGATACCTCAAAATAGGACTTCTTCACACTCTGAATGCCTGAACTGGTCAGAATTGTAATCTGAAACCAGACGCCAAAGGCTATGATAAATACCGCTGCCCAGCGTGGGGTCGGAAATAGTACCAGGGCCAGGGGCACCCAGGTGGAGGAGGGAATTGGTCCGAGAATACGGATGATCGGATAGATCCAATAATTCCAGTTCAGACTCCAGCCCACCAATATTCCGGTGACTACACCGACGACCGTACCGATAACCAAGCCTTCCAGCAGCAAGCTGAAGGAGCTTCCCAGGCATTTTAATAAAAATTGATAATCTTCAACATAGACCTCTAATACCCTGTTCAGACTGGGAAAATAGAGCTGAGGCAAAAGCAGGTATTTCACCGTTACCACATTGAGTACGTCAAAGAATAAGATAAACCCGCTCACAAACCACGCTTTGCCGGAATATTTTTTTCTGAACCTGTTTTGAAATAAAGTGATAAAAAACAATATTGCGGAACTAATCAGGGCAACCGTGATAAAACTCTGAAAATTTGTTAATTCCCTGTATTTTGCATCCTTATGATTCGGAATTAAGATATCTGTCAATAAGGTGACTGCCAGCGCAACCAGCGGAAGTATCGCCCTGTAGTCAAAGCCGAAGTTTGCTTTCGGATCATTTTTTATGTCTTTGGCCATATACCTGCTCCTCTCTTACAAATATTTGCTTCTTATAAAATTTCTTCACCTTCTGTAAAGCCTCCTCGATTGTTCCCTGATATTGCAGCGCAATAATCCCGTTATGATTTAAAAGCTTCTCCGACTGACCGCCGATTTGCCGTACCAACACGATCTGGCAGTCTTTCAAAGCGTTAACCTTCTCCCGTATCCGTTCCTCCTGATGACCGCCACAGGCAGCTTGAAAGGAAGTCTCCCGTTCCTCCACCAGAGTTACCTCCTCCTTCTCCTGGTCCACCTCCAGGATATGAAACCTGCCGCACTGCCCAAAATGCTCCGTAATATTTATTCCGTCCCTTGTTCCGATCGCAAGTCGATATTTCATACCTCTACCTCTCCAATAAATTTAGCGTAAATTATGATTTTTATAATTCACGTTAATACCAAAGCCTGCTCTTCTCCTCCGGAACAGTATTGAATAATTCCGTTGACAGATAGCGTTCTCCCGTATCCGGCAGAATGGCAAGGATTACCTTATTCTTATTCTCCGGCCGGTTGGCAACCTTTGCTGCCGCAAAGGCTGCCGCGCCGGAGGAGATTCCCACCAGAAGCCCTTCCTCCCTTGCAAGGACTCTGGAGGTATCGATCGCCTCTTCATTGCGTACCTTGTAGACTTCATCAACGATAGCAAGGTCCAGTACCTTAGGAAGAAAACCTGCACCTATTCCCTGTATCTTGTGAGGACCCGGATTTCCGCCGGACAGCACCGGAGAAGCCGTAGGCTCCACGGCAATTACCTGAAGCTTCGGATTCTTCTCCTTTAAATACCCGCCTGCTCCGGTAATGGTTCCTCCGGTACCTACGCCGGCTACCAAAACATCTATTCTACCCCCGGTAGCCTCCCAAATCTCAGGCCCTGTCGTCTTCCTATGTATCTCAGGATTCGCAGGATTATTAAACTGCTGCAGAATGACGCTGCCCGGTGTCTGAATGTTCAGCTCCTCTGCTTTTCTGATGGCCCCTTTCATTCCCAGACTTCCCGGCGTCAGCACCAGATCCGCACCCAGGGCTGTAAGCAGGCTGCGTCTCTCTGCACTCATAGAATCCGGCATAGTAATAATCAGCTTATAGCCTTTGGCTGCTGCCACAAAGGCAAGCCCCACACCGGTATTGCCGCTGGACGGCTCGATGAGGATACTGTCCTTATTTAATAAGCCGTTTTCCTCCGCAGACCTGATCATAGCATAGGCAATCCTGTCCTTTACGCTGCCCAGCGGATTAAAATATTCCAGCTTAAGCAGCAGCTCCGATTCCGCAATCTTAGCCAGCTTCGAAAATGCCAAGGGCTTTAATATTGGGGTATCCCCGATCAACTGTGTTAAATTCTCAACAATCTTGCTCATCGTTAATATACCTCCAATTCCTTGATATTGTCTCTCGGATCCCTCTCATACCAGGCCTCGCTTAAGGGCAGCCGGACATTGGCGGAGACATTCTTAACGAAATTGGTATTCTTAAGCACCTTGACTGCCTTTCTTGCAAGCTCAAAGGCACCGGAATACCCCATGTAATTCAATGACTGTCCGAACAGCGGGAAATTCGGTATCCCAAGCTTGGATACCCAGCCGTTGGCATTCATATGTCCGATATACAGATCGGGCTTCAGCTTCTTTAACAGGTTGAGCTCCTCTGCCGGCTGTCCGGCTCCTACCTCGATAAATAATTCCGGATCTTCCATATCTTCAAGAATATTCTCTACAAACCGGTCCACATTGTGCGCCTTTACCCCCAGAAGCTTCATCCCCAGGGATGCAAAGAATTCGGCGGTAGTGAGGATCCTGGTTTCGCCGCCTCCCACAAAGACGCTTTTCCCCTCCAGCTCCTTCTTCAGAGGGGCCAGTGCTTCCCGCAGCTGCTCATTCTCAAACCTGACCAGCTTTTCGGCTTCCTCCTCCAAACCAAACCTGGCCGCAATCAGACGAATCCATTGGTTGGTATTACGTATACCGATGGGGAGCGTATCAATTAAATAATCTGTTCCGAATCTCTCTTTCAAATGCCCTAACAAATAATCATCATGGGTTGCACAAATGCTTACATTCAGGGCTGCTTCCCCAATATGGGCCAGGTCCTCCAGGGAGGAGTGCAGCGGCAGCACTTTAGGAATCAGGCCCAAGGCACTTATTAATCTGGCCAGCTCCACTTCATCCCCGTTACTGTTGGAACCCACATTAAAGATATTCACCGTGCGGCTGACCTTGTAGCGGTACCCGGCATCTCTCTCCTCCACGGGAATTACTGTTTCATATCGCTTCACCGGCTCTACCAGATGCCGTAACACACCGTGATAAGCCGAATCATAGCCGGAGGCAACAAACTTGCTCTTAAAGCCCTCACAGTGCACCGGAACAATCTTTGCGGCGATACGGTCGGAAAGCTCCGTCACCAGGGAGTCGATATCATCGCCGATAATGCCCGGCACACATCCGTTGGCAATAATAATTGCTTCCGGGTGGTATTCCTTCTCAGCATAAAGAATTGCTCTTCTTAGCTTATCAAGCCCGCCCTGCACCACATCCAGCTCATTCAGATTAGTGTGGAGCCATACAAAGTCCTCATCCGCCTTTCCCTTGGAGGCGCGCATCGTCTTGCGAAGCTGTCCGGAGCTGACAAAGCCTGAGCAGCAGCCAAGGGGAGAATGAATAACCATCACAACATTGGTGAGACTGCTGACGATACCCACCGCCAGCATCAGCTGACATCCGGCACTCTGGGAAAATTTACGGTTCTGAAGCTGTGCGCAGCCCGTATGAAGACCGTCCCGGAGATGCTTGCAGGAACCGCAGAAGGCCCATACCGCACCGATGCGCTCCTCTCTGGTAGGAGGTGCTGTTGCGTTCAGAAAATTGTAGGATAAACTATCAACATAATTGCTCTTTGCCATATCATTACCATCCTTTCTTCCTTATCTGGCTGCTACCAGCTGGGTAATCAGGTCTTCCACCAGGGTCAGACCGCCGCGAAAGCCCGCATAGCCTTTATTTAATACCACACGGTTACTTACCGGGAAGGCTACGGACAGGAAACCCGCTCCGATCTTGTCGGCAAGACTCCGTTCAATGCCGCTTCCTACAACAAACGCCGGACCAAAAGCATCATAATATTTCTGATTGTTGTTATCCGGCCAGCTCTTCCTAATCTCCTTCAGCATTTGTCCCGTATTCTCTTCAAAGATTACCTTTGGCCTGGTCTCTGAGGTCAGACCCTCGAACTTTGTCAGGTAAGCCTCCCTTTCCTCTTCCGTATCGATATCGTTAATAAAGGTCAAATGCGGTATCCAGCCCAGGTCATTTGCCAGGAATCTGGTTAATGGATAAGCATAGTAACTGTCTGCCACCACCAGGGCGTATCTCTGAAAATCAATATCGGAATAAATATCCACGATACGTTCCAGGAAGGAGTAATAAAGTGAATTCTCCGCTTTAATCACCTTCTGAATTAATACAGGATCAATTTCCAGCACCTCGCCGACCTTTTTCAGAAATTCTACCGTTCCTGTGGGACCCACCGGTGCATCGGCAGTAATAAAAGGAATACCGTGTACCTGCTCAAAGGTTTTCGCCGGTTCTATCCCCGCCTGCCCGGAGAGCACAATATTCAATGCCGCATTTCCATAGCCGCGGATATCTTCCACTCTTTCTCCGGTACCGAAAAAGGTATTGGCCTTTATTCCGATTAAGCCAAGCAGTCTCTTAATCTCATCCAGGTTACCGCGGTAAAATACATCATGGCCGGGAACAACACCCAGAAGATTGACCGTCTTTTCTTCCTTCTCCTCTGTGACCTTAATTACCTCACGAATAATCGTATTCAATACCGCATCATAGCCCTTAAAGGTATTGCCCAGGAAACCCGGCGTACTGGCACCGATCACGTTCCTGTCCCGGTATCTGCCTGCTACGCTTACCGCATCGTCTCCAATGATCTCCACCTGACATCCTGTGACCACGATAAAGAGGTCCGCCTCCAAAATCTCCAGGGAATTCTCTATCTGCTCCTCCAGCCGGTCCTCCCCGCCGAACACAATGTTATTCTCCGCGATATTACTGGTGGGAATCATGGTACCGCCGCAATATCCGGTTCCGCGGTATCCTGCTGCCAGATTATAGGTTCCTGATAAAGCTGCCGCACATCCGCCCGATGCATGGACGATGGGAATCACCTTGGGAATACCTGCGATCGTAGTGAGTGCTCCTCCCAGCGCACACGAAAATTTTGCTCTTTCAATAAATCCTGCCATAATAATCCCTCCGATCATAAATTAATTTCATACCTTCATAAATTCATCCTTTTATCAATGCTTTCATATAATCTGAATTTTTCGTTTTTCTCTATTTGTACTATCCTGCCGTCATGAATTACAATTGTGATTGATCCGTATCTGGGGATAGCGATCTGCTTTAATATTTCCTCAAATTCCTTCCTGCGCATCAGATTCTGTGTCTGTTCCTGAACGCCTGCTTCTGTTCCCATAGATCATGTCCCCCATTCCATATGGATTAGATACCTGACTGATTTCCCCCTACTACATATCCTTTCTCCAGCTCCAGCAGCTGATTGCCCCAGTCGGAAGCCCATTTACGAAGCTCAGCCGTATCCATAGGGGAAGGTATGGTTGATTTTTCATGCGCTGCAATCCGCTGCGCCAGCTCCGTATAAATTGCCGCCTGGGCGGAATCCGGAGCTGCCTCGATGGTAGTCTTTCCCTGAAGCTCACTCTGGGTAACGGTTACGGAACGGGGAACATACTGCATGATCTGTGTCTTGGTACGCTGTGCAAAATCATCAACAATACTCTTTGCATAGGGCTTGTTGATGGAATTTGCGATCACACCGCCCAGCAGGGCGCCGCCATTGTTGGAGTATTTCTGAATTCCCTTGAATAAATTATTCGAGGCATACACACTCATAAAATCTGCGGAGGATACCGTAAACACATGCTCTGCAATTCCTTCTCTGATGGGTACGGCAAAGCCTCCGCAGACAACATCGCCTAATACATCATAAATAACAAAATCCAAGTCCAGCTCTTCAAATACATTCTGCTGTTTAAAGAGCTGTACCGCCGTTATGATTCCTCTTCCGGCGCAGCCTACTCCGGGAGCCGGCCCTCCGGCCTCCACACAGTAGATTCCGTTAAAGCCTTCATAAATCACTTCGCTTGCCTTCAGGGTATTCTTCTCCCTAAGCGTATCCAGTACCGTAGGGATATACTCCCCATTACGCAAGGTATTGGTTGAATCACTCTTGGGATCACAACCAAACTGCATTACCTTATAGCCTAATTTTGATAACGCCGCACTGATATTGGATGTCGTTGTCGACTTACCAATGCCTCCTTTCCCGTAGATTGCAATCTGCTTAATTTTTTTAGCCATTCCTTATTCTCCTTTTTTAGGTCAAATTAATATCTTCTAAGGCATCCCTTACATAGCCCTTGTGCACAATAACTTTAAACTGTCTCTCCTCCAGGATACGAATTGCTCCTCCTCCGATCCGGTTTACAACGATATAGCTGCAATCCGTTAATTTCTCCAGAACCGCATCAATTGCTTCCCGGGTATGCTCTCCGCCGCTGCAGGGAGGTACCACTTCCCGGTAGTCAATGAAATGAAAGATCCCATGCTCCGCTTCTAAAATACTGAAGCTGCTGCAATGTCCGAAGTGGTCTGTCACCACTTTCCCGTCCTTAGATGCCACCGCTATTCTGATACTCATGTGAATTCCCCTTTCCCAAGCTCATCACATATGAATTTATTCTTCCTGTCAGCCGTGTGAAAAGGTTTCCTTCAGATTTAGCCTTTGCAGGTATACCTGACTGCCAATCTCCAGCTTTCCCGGAATTCCAACCGCATCTGCCCGGCATCTCGCACAATGCCTGAACACCTCGATATACTCCTCCGCTTCTCTTCTGGCCCCGTCAATATCCGCACATTCCGGTTCCCTGCAGTGCGCCAGCTTATACTGGGGAATCAAAGGAATGATATTATAAATGGATGCCCCTGCTTCCTTCACCGTCTTGGCAATCTCCGATATATGCTGTCTGTTGATCTCAGTAATGAGAACCGTATTTACCTTTATCGTAACTCCTGCCGCAGCCAGCTTCCTGATACCGGCCAATTGGTTCCAGATCAATATAGCTGCCGCTTCCACACCTTCATAGGTACTTCCATGATAAACAATTCTTGATACGATCCCGGTTAATATCTTCGGATCCACTGCATTTACCGTAACAGTCAGGGTATCAATTCCCAATTCAATCAGTTCTTCCGCTCTTTCGTAAAGGAGCAATCCGTTGGTGCTCATACACTTTAATAAATTCGGATAGTTTTCCTTAATCAGGCGAAAGGTTTCGATGGCCTTATTGGTAGCTAAGGTATCTCCGGGACCGGCGATCCCTGCCACGGTAATATCAGGACACAGGTCAAGCGCCCGCCCCACAGCTTCCAATGCTTCCTCCGGCGTCAATATGGATGCGGTTACACCGGGACGCTCTTCATAAGAATTGATTTTCCTGTCACAGAAATTACATTCAATATTACAACCCGGACAAACCGGAAGATGAATTCTCCCTTTATTCGGTACCCTGCCAAAGCAGGGATGCAGGTTGTTAATTCCGGATCTGTCGCTCATGTGATATCTCCCCCTTTGCCGCTGTAAAAGATAATAAAAAAGGCCTCAGGAAACGCGGCAGCGTATCCTAAAGCCTCTAGTTATCTAGTCAACTTAATCTACTTATTCAAAATTATTTTATTCTGATTTTTTCATTTTTCTCAATCTGTATAATACATCCGTCCTGTATGATCAGCATAATTGATCCATATTGTATGGTTTCAATATACTCAAAAATCTTCTGTATGTTTTTTTCATTGATTAACTGCTTTTTATCCGCACTCCCTTTGCAATCTTCCATCTCATACCACCTCAATGATTACATACTATATAGATATGTATTATATGTTTATTTGATGATATACTATAAATCATATATTGTCAATATGTTTTATATGAATTTAAATTAAATTTTTATCAAAGCTTTCATTATAAAAAATAACCCATTAAGGTAACCATCCTAAATGGGTTATTTTTTACGTTCATTGCAGCTTAAGTGCACCAAAGGACAGCCCTGTTACAGGTACTCTACACTGCTTTGAAAGGAGTTCCTGCATCAGAGGAAGAGCTTCCGGACGGGATTCCCTCACTGGGGACAGGGCTAGCCGGCAGGTTGATGCTATTCAGCCAGGCGAACATACCGCCATCAATGACCTCTGCCGAGCTTACAGGGAAGAAGTCGTCCGAAATCGGACCAATTGACGGTCCGAAAGCACCCTGTACCGGATTCGCCGCCACGTTGGAGCACTCTGCCAAAATAGCTGCTGCATTCCCAAGAATCGCCGCATGATCTTGGTCTTTGACACTTCTGTCGGATAAAGCATATACCCATGACCAATGTCCCATATAGGTCACACCGGGTGCATCCTGGCCAACTACAGTATCAAAGAAACTGAAATGCACATCAGATGCTCCCGTTTGCAGTAATCGGATAAATGTAGGAATAGCGTAGTTTACAGGTGCTACTGTTGTATCATCGCGGGATTGGGTGAACCATAACGGGATATCCTTCAGTATTACCAGTTTATCCTCCGTGATAAAACTGTCCATATATGCCTCGCAGACAGGGAAACCGGCTGCGAAGTAATCGGGATAGTTAATGAGCATATTCATCGTCATATAACCGCCATTGGAGCAGCCGCCGATATAAATGCGATTCGTATCAATATCAGGATTGGAAGCAACATATTTCTGAATAGTATCATATAGTACGGCGGTATAAATGGAATCCTGGTTACCCTGGTGCTGTCCGGAACCGGAATCCATCCACATGGTAGGCGTCTGAACTGCAAGAACATAAGCACCCTGTTCCCCGCCGTCCCGTTTAAAGTACCCTTGAATCGGGTCTTTCATAAGCTCTGTTACATCCGCACCTAAGAGCGGGATATCAATATCCGTACCGCCTTCGCCTGCACCATGGAGCCAAATAATAAGCGGATTGGCAAAGCCGTCACCGGTCATATCCGCGCTCTCATAAGCTGCATAGGTAAGTGTGATACCATCCAGTGCATTGGTCCCTTTATTTAAGGTATCAACCAGCGGCTCGATCTTGCCTGCATATGCCGAAGCCGGGATATTCAAGGCATCCACACTCGCCCCGGCAACAGTAATTGCAGCGTTTAGTGTAATTGTATAGTTTGACAGGGACCAGCTGTTTAGGCTTGTTGTAAGGTCGTAGCTGAATGGCGATGAACCGGGCAGAGCCTCTCCGCCCATCATACCCATCTGCGCACCAACCAGCATTTCAATGGTAACATAGGGTGCAGCGGCATCGGAACGGTTTCCCTGTGCATCGGATACATAAGCATCTGTCACAGGACGATCGTTATCGCTGTCACCCATGAAACCAGCGGTGTGGACGGATACCTTGAATTTGTCAGCAGATATACTCAACGGATCGGCATCTCCCTCAAGCTGTATCACTGCTTTCGTGACGGAGGGTCCCCATTCGTACCCCTCCACAATTAATTTGTAGGTATTCGCTCCTTCCGCAACAGACATTCCGGCTCCTCCTTCCGCTGCGGCGTCAACCGCAGCAGCTGTATCACCGCCCGGGGCTGTGAAATCAGGTACCGCCGGCTGAGCCGACGCTTCTACACTCCCTCCGGAGGTGCTTGCGGCATTGCTGCCGCTGCTGCCGGAATTACTATATACCTTGCCCAATGCCGTAAGTGCGATAATCAGTCCGATAATGGATATAATAAATGCCGCAACAGAGGCTATCTGAAAGAATGGTATGGGTTTTAGCTCTTTGCCGTTTACCCGCTTGATCCTCCGAAGGATCAGCAGTACTGCGCAGACGAGTAACAGGAAAATAATAATATCGGCTGCAGCGAGGCCCCATACCCAATGCGGTGTAAGATATACAATGCGTGTATTTGCTGTAATGCCGTTCATCGCGCTGCTGTTAACTACACTGTACAGCACATTGTGCATTGCTTCACGCATTGCCTTCACAGCCGTTGCGCTTGAACTGTCGGCAAGAGGTCCTCCCCAAGGTGTAAGCATCATATCGTTGCCGTTTCGCAGACCCTGGTCGGAGATCTGACCCTCCTGGCCGAAGAAGTCAGTCAGAACCATACCGCGGAAGCCCCATTCCTTACGAAGAAGGTCTTTCAATAACGCAGAGGAACCGCCTGACCAAGTCGCACCGATCCGGTTAAACGAGGACATAACTGCTGTGGAACCGCCCATCTTCACGGCATATTCGAAAGGTCTTAAATAGATTTCACGCATTGCCTGTTCATTCACCCATGTGAGCAGATTATTACCTCGGAAGGTTTCCTGGTCATTGAGCGCAAAGTGCTTAATATAGGTTGTCAAGCCTTTGTCTTCAGCTGCTTTGACAACACTGGCTGCCATAAGACCTGACAAAAGTCCGTCCTCGGAGTAATACTCAAAGTTACGTCCCGCAAATGGTGAACGGTGAATATTCATAGCCGGCGCATACCAGCCCGAAACACCCAAAAATAACGCTTCATCAGCGACCGCATCACCCATTCCGGAAGCCAGATCCGTATTCCAGGTGGCAGCAATAAGGCTCTCCATCGGGTATGCGGTTCTGCCCGTCCACGCATCGCTGGCAGTACCGGCAAAGCTGAAAGGCAGATTTAAGCTGGCAGGACCATCCACGTCCATAGTCAGCGGCTTGTTGACGCTTGCTGCACCGGCAGTTTGATAACCGGCGGTCTCGATAATTAATTTCATCTCGTCGACCGTCATCTGATCCAATAAAGCATCCCAGGCAGGGTCATCATAATCCAGGCCCTGAAAGCTGATGAGCTGCAAGCCGTTATCCACACCGGTCTTCGGCATTACATCGGTATCATTATTGGCAAGCTCCCATTTAACGGCAGCCTTTAGAACATCATCTGCTGTGAAATCGCTGCCCTCCGGGGCAGTAGGAAAGGTTCCTTCCCAATCATCTCTGGACATGTAGGTCTTGATATACCCCGATACATCATCAAACAGATTGGTAATCTCCGTACCGGTAACCGTATCGGTTTCATATCGTATACCATCGGAAAGCTTCTTCTCCACCGGTTCTATTGCACTGTTTTCGTGGGCATTCTTTCTCAGGGAGAATAGGTATGAGCCCGGGTCAAGCTCCCAGCCCTTGAAGCCGTCACCGTTCGCATCGTTATAGTCATAGGATGCGAAGCGCTCCACAGGAGAGGTAATGGTCACATCCTCAGCTTCACCCGGAGCGATCATCCCTGTCTTGGCAAAGCCGATGAGCTCAACCCGTGACTTTTCAATCTGCCCTGCAATATATGGTGTTGAAACATACAGCTGAACAACATCCTTCCCTGAGACATTGCCTGTATTCTTTACCGTAACGGTAAAGCTTACCTCACCATTTTTGTCAATATCGCCTGAATTGGATTTTAACGACCAGTCAAAGTTAGTGTAGCTTAAACCGTAGCCAAAGGGGAATGCAACATTATTCCAATACTCTGCATCGTCCGTGAAGCGTGTTTCATAATAACGGTATCCGACATAGATACCCTCCTCGTACATTACAAAGTGATATCCCGCAAGACTGTCGTCATAGGCGAAGCCGCCGAAGTTAACGAAGGTCGGATCCTTGGTGAAGTCACGGGCGAAGGTGTCAACAGTACGTCCCGAGGGGTTGAAGGTACCATTTAAAACCTTTGCAACAGCACTGATACCATCTGCCGGAGCGCCAACCCAGAGGATTGCATCAACGTTAGCGTCATCCTTTAATGCGCCTAATTCCATAGCCTCGGAGGAATTAATCAGGACAATGACCTTGTCAAAGTTGTTCTCAACATAGGCCAAAAGCTCTTTTTCTGATGGATCAAGCTCTAATTGATGATAGTCAGAGGTACCGCCGGCACCTTCAACGGACATATCCGTTACCAAATCTCCTCCCTCACCGCCGGGTCTTCCGAATACGACAACCG
Organism: Bacillota bacterium; assembly: GCA_023409535.1. Lineage (GTDB taxonomy): Bacteria > Bacillota > Clostridia > Lachnospirales > Lachnospiraceae > Mobilitalea. The sequence continues at coordinate 412,597 of JAEYGZ010000027.1, read as the reverse complement.
CAGCGTCAGAATATTCATTAAACTTAAGATCACTTTCCGACGGAAACTCAGATACAGGCACTTCACCGATTTGATATGAGCTGCCCCACATTGAAATCTCGCCTCTCTTTTCCGTGCGTGAAGCATAGAAAGCTGCCAGTTCGGGGTTTACATGAAATCCGCCGTCAGCTTGAAGCGAATCTGTGATATTAGGGATTTTGGAAGTATCCACCGAACCGGAACCGCCCCCACCATAAATCACATTCTTGGCACCATTGCCAAACACGCTGATATTTGCACCGCTTGACAGTGGTAGTGCAGCACCATCATTTTTCAGGAGCGTAACCCCCTCTGACACAATGTCAATGGACAGTGCCTTTCCGTTAGCGATTGCCTCATCGATATTTGCAACATCACTCTTGTAATACTGCGAATCGATTTGCTCACCATCGCCGGTCTCAACAATCCTATATTCTCTCTTGCCTTGCAGGAAAACAGTGAGGCCGTCATAGAATATGCTTGCCAGAACATTTGCTGCCAACGTTACCAGAAAAATAACGCTCAGGATAATAGCCCATAGTCTGACGAAAGATTTGTTGCTCATTACTTTCTTTGTACTCATTTATTATCTCCTCCTTTTTTTTCTTGCTTAAAAATCACTTTAAAGATCGGGAAGAATACCCAGAAGGAAATTGCAGAGTTAATGAACATGGTGAAGATATCAGCGATAACCTCACCTGTACCGCCCAGCTTCCAGGTATTCATAAGCAGGTTATAAACGGGAGCTTTATATAGCCCTTGCGCTGCAGCGGCGATCAGTGTGATTGCAATATAAGCAATTGCATACCACATAGCCGACCACCAGGGATTGTTGTTCGCCTTAAAGGTAATGTTACGCTGCGCGAAGAAATTAATGACCTGAGCAATTGCCAGCGTGACCTCCACCGCAAGAAAATACGCCAACCCGCCACCGCCGCCGCTGGCAATGGAACCCATTCCATAGTCAAATATGTAGTAATCGCTCCCGTCCAGGTTATGCCCGATTTGGAAAGCTTGAAAATTAGTATCCTCCAGTGCTGTCCCACCGAAGATTGCCTTGAATAAAATCAGCATTATCATCTGAAGAACAGTTACCCCGTTAGACAGGATAAAAAATATAATAAACTGCGCTATGGTTTCATGTGCCTCGGAAAACCTTTTCCAAATGCCGATCAGTCTTTTCAGAAAATCACCTACTTTCGTAATAGTATTTTAAGTCCCTTGAAGAATTTGCCGTTAAACATTGTAATGATACCGTCGAGCTGTTTTTGACTGATGGCGCCGCCTGTCATGCGCGACAGTCCACGAAGAGGCATCGTATATGCACCTATTTGAATGGATGCAGCCATTTTTTCATTACCGATTAAGCGGAAAAACTTCTGTGCAAAACGCAGCCCATTTCTGAATAACCGTCCTGCCCAGCCGAAAGAGTATCCTAAGTCACAGACAGGGGTGTTCATATCGACGAAAATGCGATTTTTCTTCACATAATCCAGTTTGGAATTCGGTGGTTTTCGTCCTAATAGCACCTCGAACTCCTGATCCGATACATCAGAAACTTTTCCTGCATCGTATGACTTTAAATCAGAGGTGGATTTTAAACTATCTCCCTGTACCTTATGTTTTGCCGACAGACGTATGTCCTGCGACGACGCACCAATGATTACTTCATACACGCCGTCCTCAACTACCCATCCGCCTTTTGCAAAAACACGGAAGGTATATTCATCGAAAGGAATATGCACGGTTTTCTTCTTACCTTTTTCAAGAAATATCTTTATAAAACCTTTCAGCTCTTTTTCGGCTCTGAATACCGCACTTTCCGGTTTGCCTACATACAGCTGTGCGATTTCCGCTCCGTTGTAAGCACCTGTGTTTGTAATCGTGAATGTTACTCCGGTACTTTCTACCATCAAGTCCGAATATTCAAACTCCGTATAGCTTAGGCCATAACCAAACGGATATTTGACAGCAACCTTCGCCGTGTCATAGTAACGATAACCCACAAAAATGCTTTCCCGATATTCGGCGGTTTTGCCTCTGCCGGGAAAATATTTTTCTGAAGCACAGTCAAAATATTTCATCGGATAGGTTTCTGCAAGCTTACCGCTTGGATTTGTCTTGCCGTTTAGGATATTAAGGACTGCTCTTGCTCCTCCCTGACCGCCGAGATATGAGTGTACTACTGCCGACAGGCCCTTTGCCCAATCCATTTTTATGGGTGCACCGCAGCTGAGAACAGCAATAATTTTTTTGCCTGTTTTCTTTAGTCTGTCAATCAGTTCAAGCTGATTCATCGGCAGCGTCATCGTCACTCTGTCCAGACCCTCGGACTCGCTGATTTCATCAAGCCCCACAAAGAGCAAGACGATATCGGACTTTTCCGCCATCTTCACCGCCTTAGTCATCAAGGTGCTGCTGTGACCGCCGCAGCGTTTGAAGCCGGGAGTATATCCAGCCAGCCGGAAACCGTAATCACCGATACAATCCAAAACCGTATCAAGTCGTGTGGGATTAACCTGAGAAGAGCCTGCTCCCTGATAGCGCGGTTTCTTTGCAAAGCAGCCGATGACACCTACCGTTTCACTTTTCTGAAGTGGTAAAGTACCATCATTTTCAAGCAAAACAATACTTTCCTCCGCTGCTTTGACCGCAAGTAAATGGTGTTTATCTGTGTCAATCCGGACTTTATCCTTCAGTGCATTATCTGTGCTTAAAATCAGTGTCAGCAGACGCTCCAGATTTTCGCCAAGAATCGTTTCAGAGATACTTCCGCATTTGATTGCATTCAAAATGTCGAGGTTCGTAATTCCTCCCGTTCCCGGCATTTCCAGCTCATTACCTGCCCTGAGCGCTTCCACCCTATTGTTATTGCCGCCCCAATCGGTTACGGTGACACCGCGAAAACCCCATTCCCCACGCAGAATATCAAGCAGAAGATGCCTGTTCTCATTGGCGTATGTACCGTTGATCAAATTGTAGGATGTCATGATCGATTTGGCATTGCCTTCTTTGACAGCAATTTCAAAGTTTGTGAGATAAATTTCCCTTAGGGTTCGCTCATCCACAATACTGTCATTTACCATCCGTCTGGTTTCCTGGTTATTTGCGGCAAAATGCTTCGGACAGGCAGATACACCGGTACTTTGAATACCGCGGATATATGCCGCCGCCATTTTTCCCGCAAGATACGGATCCTCGGAAAAATACTCAAAATTTCGTCCGCATAATGGATTCCGCTTTATATTCAGCCCCGGACCCAACAAGACATTGACCCCCTGAAACTTCGCCTCAACGCCTAGATATTCGCCGACCAGCTCGGCCAGCTCTATGTTCCATGTGCTTGCCATACCCGCAGCTGTCGGAAAGCACGTCGCTTTCAGACTTTCGTTCAAGCCGAGATGATCGGCGGAAGCAGCCTGCTTTCTGATCCCATGGGGACCGTCTGAGAAGAATATTGACGGAATATTGTATTTATCAATATTTTGTGTCTGCCAGAAGTCTTTGCCTGAGCAGAGACTAACCTTCTCTTCCAATGTCATCTTCGCGATAAGATTACGAATATTTTCCATGAACCCTCCATCCTGCCAATACCATTATTGCCTTTGTTATTAGTAAGTTTATACAAATTTACAATAAAAAGACGGCTCGTACAAGCTATCTTGCACAAACCGTCGTTTTCAAAGCATAATCGGTAAAACTAAAATGGTATTAAAACGACCAGAAGAAACCAGTTGTTATCCGTGGTGACAGTTATGGTACCGCCATACCGTTCTGCAGCTCTTTTAATACTTTTAATACCAAATCCATGGAAGTCCTTGTTATCCTTTGTTGTCAAGAAGCTTCCATTCTCAAACTTAAGATCATTTTCATAATAGTTTTCAAAACGTATCAACAGAAATTTGTTTTGTCGGTAAACAGCGACCTTAATCAAACGCTTGCTGCTCTCAGTAATATTCCGGGCACTCTCGATAGCATTGTCGAGCGCATTTCCAAATATGGAGCAGATATCCGACACACTCATAAAATCCAGCAGCTTTCCATCGGCAATACAGGTGAATTGTATATCCTTCGCGGTGCATACCAGGGCCTTCGAAGTGATAATTGTATCAAGGATTTTGTTGCCCGTCTTATTCTGCGCCTCATAGAACTTAATATCATTCTCTATTTCCTTTAGGTATTCGTTTTTCTTATCCGAATCCTTCTCAGCACGAACCACCGATATTATATTTTTCATGTCGTGGTATTTTCGGTTAATGATATCAATACTTTCCTTCGAGATAATATACTGTTCATATTGCCGCTCCAGAATTGTCTCTATAGCGTCTAAGTTCGCCTGTGTACGGTGCCATAGCTTCTGCTCCCGCAAGGCGAAAAGCAATACGATTGCACAAAAATCCACCAACGTCCTAATGTAGAAAATCTCATGGAGCGTCGTTCCCGAAAAAGGTGTATCCAAGCTGATAAAGCTTATGTTACTCAGTGTAAAGAACAGCACTACAATACCGATTGTCACAATGAGGTCTTTAGGTTCGATTTTCGCCAGCGTCCTATGCTTCAGATAGCGGAACTCCAGGAAAAACAACAGTGATAAACCCAGTATATAAATCAAAATCAGAATAATAATCTGAGCATAAACATTTTTGAAAAGGCTGTGATTCATAGCTATATAGTAATAGGTCTGCCAAGCACAGGAGGCTAAAAACTCCGCAAAAATGAACGAATATACACACCAGCCCACTGCCGAACAGAGGTTGATTTTCAGCGTTGCCCCAATAAATGCAAACATCAAAATAACCGCACCAAACATCGAAGGTATCCACAACCAGAGCGGTAAATTTCCCGCTATCTGCTGCCAGCCAATCTGTAATCCCAAAGCCGCAATCGCGGCCACAATAAATTTCACACCGCTAAAACGCTTTGGCAGCTGTACTATGTACACCATACAGCAAGCCCACTCGGCAATACCCGTATACAGTCTCGGTATTGTTGATAAATCTTCAGCAAACATCACATATCCCCCAAATAAGCTGTCAACGCATCCATAAACGTCTTTTTCCTTGAACGGCTGATCTGCAGCCGTTCCTTACCCACAAGACAGAAGTTATCTACTATTCCCTTAACTCGCGCGAGATTGATCAGATAACAGTTGTTGCACCGCGCGAAGGAACAACCCGCCAGCCTTGTCTCAATTTCTCTCATAGCGGTATATTCCTCATATACTGAGTTTTCTGCATGATAAATTACTTTATGCTTGATTACCTCAACATAAAGCAGGTCGGCAGCATCCAGACGCAATAGTCCCGTTGGAATGCGGATGGTTATGTATACGGACTTCTTATGCTCCAAACGTTCAAAGGAACGTCTCAATTCCTCAGAAAACGCAAAATAACCCACAGGTTTTAATAAGAAATTGAAAGCGCCGACAGAATATCCTTTGATAGCATACTGTGACATATTAGTAATAAATATGAGGATTACATCCTTGTCAAATTCCCGGATCTTTCGGGCGGCAGTCATGCCATCCATTCGCTTCATTTTGATGTCGAGAAAAATAATATCAAAATCTGATGGCATTTTTTCAACAATCTCTTCGCCGTCGGAAAAGAAATGAGTACTGAACGGTACCGATCCATCCTCTAGAATACGGTGAAAATAGTCGGAAAATATTTCGGTTTGGACGGGATCGTCCTCGACTACGGCAATCTTAAACATAAATACTCCTGTCATTTTTGATAGCAAATCAGATTATTTCCCTGCTTCAGTATACATTTTACACTATTTTTTATTTCTTTGCACCAATGTAAATTATCCGAAAAGTATGCAGTATGCACAAAAATGGATTGCTGTAATCATCTTCTCCCATTACGGCAATCCATTTGCTCGATTATCTTATATTCCCGATATTCAATTTTTGTATCGATAATCCTTCCGAATAAAATACGATCGCGTCTCAGCTCTGTAATTGATTGATATACTCCTGTGCCTCTTCCACGCCGTTTTTAAACTCAATATGATTACTTAACACAAGTGCATCCTTAAACAGCCTTATTGCCTCCTGATTATCACCGCTTTGCGCATATACTTTGCCAAGGCTGATTAAGATACCGGCTTTATTCTTCTGGCTGCCGGAAGCCTCCTGAACAGAAAGCGCCTTTTCAAAATAGGTCTTCGCCTCGGTAAGCTCACCCTTTTCCAACCGGATCATACCGATATTATGTAAGGCGTCTCCCTCACCGGTCTTATAGTCACATTCCATGCAAACCTTCAAGGCCAGATTGAAATAGAACAATGCCTTTTCCATATCCTTTTGTCTCAGAAAAAGTGCACCCAGGTTATTTAACTGCATCACCTCACCGGTCTTGTAGCTGGTCTCACGGTAAATCTCAAGGGCTTCCTCATAGCACTCCTGCGCCCATATATAATCGTCCTTGTCCGTAAAGATATTCCCGATTGTTCCAAGGGTATTCGCCTGTCCCTGTTTATAATTAATCCGGCGGTGCAACGCAATGGCCTGATTACAATATTCCAAAGCCTGTTCAAGATCTCCTTTTAACCGGTAAGTGGAACCGACATTATGAAGCTGGTTTGCTTCCCCCTGGATGCCTCCGATCTCATGATTGATTTCAACTGCCTTCATGAAATAATTGATGGCTTCATCATAGTTTTCCTTCGAAGCATATATATAACCGATATTCGCCAGCGTATTGGCCTCGCCCTGGCGGTTGCCGTTCTCACGATTCATATGAAGGGTATCCATCTGGTATTTTAATTCTTCACTCTGCTTCACATTACGATATCGATCAAATAGCTCAGGATCGATTTCACTGATCCGATCAAGCAGCTGTTCCACAATGGGCCTGTTCTTGATACCTGAATCAACCTGACTGATCAGCTCCTTCAGGTTCTCCGGCTTATTATAATCAGAGGCTTTAATACAATTATAAAGCAGGTCCACACGGCCCAGCACAATCTCTCTGGGGGAATCCTCCGCGGTATAACCCAGCTTATTATATAAATACATTGCCAGCTCATAATGATTATTGAATTCCTTACCCACCTGGCTTACCCGGTTCTTCACCGCTTTCTGAAGACGCTGCAGTGCAATCTCGCCGGCCAGTACCAATCCATTCAGTTCATCCAGAATCTGATATTCCTCATAGGAAAGCTCCCCGCTGTAGGGCTTATAAACCAGATCATGCTCCACCTCGGCCCAGGCATGCATTAATGCGGAAGCAACCTGAATCTCAATCAATGTATCCGCATACTTTTTTGCATCCTCCGGCAAGGACGGTTCCGTCATATAGACCCTGTAATGAGTCGCCCAATAACCGGAAAAACGCTTTTTATAATCACCTTCCTGGCTATCCTGGTATTGCATGGCTTCCGGAAATATTCTGCACTCCTTCACCTGAAAATGTGCTTCTATAAATTGTTGAACCTTATATAAATCTCCGGGGAAATATAATGCGATCCGTACACCAGACAAATCGGCAATATCCTCGCCGATATCTTCAAAGGAATTATAATTCTTTTGAAAGCCTCGTTTCTCCAGCTTGTCTCGAAGCCTTTCCGGCTTTTTCGCGCGACTGGTCACAATGGTCCTGATACCCATCTGTTCCATTTTTGTCTCACACACCTGAGCGCATATGCGAGCAGCTTCCCTGTAAAAATCAAGCTTTTTCGTATACTGTTCAATATAGCCATTGATGACAGACATAGCCTACTTCCCTTCGTTGTAAAGAATCTGTTGCTATCTCTATTATAGCGATACCGGACTATATTATCAATAACTTCCTGCATTACCGCGTTAAATTGACACAAGGTATTAAAAAGAGCCCGGATGGCATATGCCTTCCGGGCTCACATTCACATTGATTGTCTCTATGGTTTGATTAATTATTCAACATATTTTGAAGCACGCTCATCAATAATAGCCTGAGCACCGGATGCAAGCCAATCCTGGATATTTCTATCCCAAACAGCATCGAAATCTGCCGGCTTAGCAGTAACTGCTTCAGCCATAAGAGTCTTACCCTTATCAGTTAAGGTCTGAGTATAAGGGCCAGCTGCGCTAAGAGTAACAGGTACGATGATTGCAGGACGGCCATCCTTCATAGCATAGTTATAAGCATCCTCAATCAACTTAGGATCTACAGTATAAGACTGTGCAAGAGCCTGACCATACTTGGAAGTATCTTCAACGTCAATACCGTTGATCATAATGGTGTAGTCGATGTTCTGAGGAGAGTTCATGATCTTATCGCCTGTTGCAGGGATAATCTTCGGAACGCCGTCAATTAACTCATGAGTAACACCTTCATCACCGATCTGCAGGTAATAGTGATTCTCAAACTTGGACAACCAGTTAACATAACGAAGTGCGCCTTCTACATTCTGGCTGGAAGCAGGAACGAAGAAGTTAACACCGGCTGCATCGTACAGACCCTTGCCCGTGCTGCCGGCTGTGTTCTTGAAAGGATCAATTGCTACGATCTCTGCTCCGGGAACATTCGCCTGAAGGTCACGTAATAATCCGGGAGTATCGCGGAATGCCTGGTCCCAGTTATGAATGAACGCACCAACAACGCCGGCTTTGATTAAGTTATCGCTGTCGGTATCATCATTGTAAAGAGCGAACTGAGTATCTACTAAGCCATCGTTATACATCTTGTTCAGGAAACGAACACCTTCCTTATAACCAGGAAGCAGGAAGTAACGATCGATAACAGTATTTACCCAACGGTCTTTTTTGGATAAGCCAGGATCGATAAAGGACTCGATCAATGTGGATGCTCTCCAACGAACATCGCTGGTCATAGTGAAAGGAACAACCTTATCCTTGCCAATGCCGCCGGGATCCTGTGTCTTGAATGCAACAAGTGCATCATAGAACTCCTGGGTAGTGGTAGGTAACGGTAAGCCTAACTTATCAAGCCAGTCTTTACGGATGAAGGTACCGCCGTTTGCTAAGTTCATACGACGTGCGGGAATAGAGAATAACTGTCCTGTCTCTGTATTTACGTTACGCATAATCAGATCGCGTCCCTCAAGCGCCTGGTCAGGGCCTAAGAAAGCTTTAAGATCAGGTAACAAAGTATCAACGTAAGGAGCAAGATCTGCAAGACCGCCTAAATCACGGTAGTTAGCAATAAGGTCGCCGCTATAGGTTAAGCATACGTCAGGTGCAGTACCTGCTGCCATAAGGTTATTCAACTGGTCAACTTCTTCCCAACGGGATACTTTAACAAAAGTAACACCGATGTTCAGTTCTTCCAGAACCTTCTGCTTAATCCAATCAGTATAATAGTTGTCAGCCGGATCCGTCTTACCGCCATCGGTACCGCGGTCAAAAATCTCTACAGTAATCTCGCTGTATTCCGGTTTTGCTTCCTCAGTAGGTGCTGCTGTAGCTTCTGCCGGAGCACTGGTAGGAGCAACAGTGGGTTCATTTGTACTAGGCTCCTCTGTCTTTGACTTACAGCCCCCCAAAATGCTGATAATCATCATACATACAACCATGAATGACAATAATCTTTTTTTCATTTTACATCCTCCTATTTTGTTTTTTATAAAAACCAACGAAGCGGAATGCTGTCGTTGAGTTTTATCACTCTTTTACCGCACCCAAGGTTACGCCTGCGATAAAGTATCTCTGAAGGTACGGATACACAATCAGAATCGGTACCGTCGCAAACATAACGGATGCCGCCTTCAGACCTTCACTGGCCGTCGGTGCCGAGAAGCCTTCCTGCTGGGCTACATCGATGGCGGACAGGTTATTAATTACCTGATAAAGCTTTAACTGAATCGGAGCAAACTTCGGATTCGGCACATACATCAGCGCATCCGAGAAGCCGTTCCATCGTCCTACTGCGTAGAACAGTGCCAAAGTTGCAAGCACCGGTTTGGACAGCGGTAAATATATTTTCATCAGTACGGCAAAGGGACCGGCGCCGTCAAGCTGTGCAGATTCACGCAAGCTGTCCGGTATACCGTATAAAAAGCTGCGTAAGATAATCATGTTAAAAATAGATAAACAGTTGGGTATAATCAGTACCAACGGGTTGTCAATCAGGTTTAACTGCTTCATCAGCAGATAGTTCGGTATGGTGCCTGCACTGAAGTACATTGTCAGGAGCATCATACCATTTAAAAATTTCCTTCCCTTTAAGGAATCATACATCAACGGATAGGAACATAATATTGTCATGACCAGTGATACACAGGTACAAATCAGGGTTAATATTGCAGTCCAGCCCAGGGAACGCACAAATGCCTTATCCTGGAGCACATAAAAATATGATTCTAAATTAAATTCTACCGGCCAGAAGGATACCCTGTTATTAATCATCGCCTGGGTAGAGCTTAAGGAACGTGCAAGAATATTAATTAAAGGCAGCAAACAGATTAAGACAAACAGAAAGCATACGGCTGCAATAATCAAGTCTCCTGTTTTACGCTTTGTAGACTTTACCATCTTTTACTACCTCCCCTACATAATGCCGCGTTCGCCAAATTTCTTGGAGATAGCGTTCGCGGATAACAAGAATACTACACATACCACTGATTGGAATAATCCAACCGCCGCCGTCAGTGAGAACTGGAAGCCGCGGATACCGACACGGTACACATAAGTACTTAATACGTCTGCAACACTCATAACCAAGCTGTTGGACATCGCATACGGACGGTCAAATTCACTGCCCAGAATACGTCCGAGATTCATAACCAGCAATACGATAATTGTTGAACGGATACCCGGCAGGGTTACATGCCAGATCTTGCGAAGTCTTGATGCACCATCTACCTCGGCAGCCTCATACAATTCAGGATTAATACCGGTAATCGCCGCCAGATAGATAATCGTGTTCCAACCCATTTCCTTTATTACACCAAGGGTGATGTAGCTGAAGATATACAATGAATTCTTTGTAAGGAAATCTACCGTTCCCAGACCAAGACTATTGAGTCCTACGTTTACCACACCGGTTCGGGGTGCAAGGAGCTGCTTTGCGATACCGCTGATAATAATCCAGGACAGGAAGTGCGGTAAGTAAATAACAGCCTGTGTAAATTTCTTATAACGGCGGTAAGCCAACTCATTTAATAACAGGGCCAGCATAATCGGAATGGGAAATCCGAATGCCAAATCAAGTAAATTCAACGTTAAGGTATTGCGCAGCGCCAGCCAGAAATCCCTTGTTGTAAATGCCTTGATGAACCACTTGAAGATTGGATCTGCCCACGGAGAAGCCCAAACACCCTTGAACATGTTGTATTCCTTAAATGCCATCGTGATATTTGTCATTGGCATATAGCGGAATATGACCGCAAATGCCACCGGCAGAGCCATCATCAAATATAGTGTCCACGTTCTCTTAAAGTATAAAATGGTTTTGCGAGCGACACTCTTTTGCTTCATATTAATCCCCCTTGTTTGTTTTTACATTGAACTAACTAATTATTAGATAAGTCAGCTTCTTATGTTTCAATCAGTTTACGCCTTTTTACATATGCCTATATCTATTAGATTTCTCCAATCACTTGTGCAATATACACATAAACGTATAGTAAACCAACCGATTTTAATTCATTATAGCAGTGAAATCCATAAAAAAACATGGTAAAACTATAGAAATCATGTAAAAATCACGGATAATTTGTTCTATATTTATCATTAACACAAGTTCCTGAAGCGCCAAAATGATTGACACAGCCTGTCAATTCATATAAACTTAGCATAGTGAACACTACTATTTTAACGATAATATGTGCAGCATATGTTATATGCAGCATATATTATATGCAATATATAATATCGGACGAGCTTATATTTGTATAAATACTGTATGCGAAGAGGGATGTCGATGGATAATGAGTTTTTAGATAATGTCGTAGTGACAATTGACTATTACAATCACAGGATCTGCACCCCAACCTGGGAAATTACCGACAATACAATTACATTTGTTGATATCACTTATGTAATCGGCGGACAAGCAGAGTATACGATAAATGGAAGTAAATATACGGTGTCCTCCGGTGACCTGCTCTGTATTCCGTCGGGAAGCCAACGCTCTGCCGTAAGCTGCCCCGAGGCTTTGATGGAATGCTATAGTATTAACGGAATTGTTCGGGATATTAACGGAAAAAGTTTCACTCTACCGCTGCCTCTGATCTGTAATATCGGCTTGCAAAAGGACATTATTGCCTTATATAATGATTTAAATTCCGTATGGAGACTGAGGGATCCGGGTTACCAGTTAAAAGCCCGTGCCTTATATATGATGATACTTCAGCGTTATTTTCAGCTTATCGTATATCAGAAGGATACCAGCATCATCGATAAGCGGATAAAGAAGGTTCTGCATTACATGTCAAATCATTATAATGAGCCTATTACCGTACAGCAGATGGCTTCACTGATCCACTTGAGCGACATGTATTTCGGCAATCTGTTCAAGCAGGAAACCGGTATGTCCTTCCGTAAGTTCCTGACCATGATTCGAATGAACCGGGCTGAGGATATGCTGTACAGCGGTGAGTATAAGATCAATGAGATAGCGGATGCCTGCGGTTTCTCAGACGTATTTTATTTCAGCAAGATATTTAAAGAAAACCGCGGTTACGCACCTTCCACCGCGCTGCGAACCAAAAAAAACAAGAGTATAAACTGAAAGAAGAGAGGAAATTCCTCTCTTCTTTCAGTTTATACTCCTGCTCTCTATACTTCCATCACTTTTGGTTTATCGAAAATTTTAGTATCCTTTCCCGTATTAAGATAGCGAAAATTTTAGTAATTTCATATCGGGAACAGCGCTTTATGGGGAAGGAGTTCATAGCTGTCTGCCTCCGCTATGGCGGCAGACTCCCCGGCCTTCGGTATCTGCTATTGATTTAGTGAATCCAATAATTTCTGTAAATCTGCTCTCTTTACACCGGGCATAAAATTAGCGATCATTCTTGGAGATGACTCCACCATCATTGCCTGGATTGCCTCTGCGGACATTACTCCCTCAGGGATTTCGCCCAGGCCTTCCGGTCCCTTGAACATTCCCGACATAAATTCCCCCATAAGCGCCGCGGCTTTGGGATTTAGCATGATCTCTCCGAAGGTAGAATTCATGGTGTATTGACTGGGAACGGATACGGTGGATTCAAGCCTGATCTCTTTTGTTTCTACAATATCCCTTACCGATCTCCCGACCAATAATTCATAGGTTCCGGTTTTCACATGCCAGTCATGAATTTTTGTATTCCAATACGCAAAGGCACGTTTATTCAGGCTGAAGGTTACCGTTTTCGTCTCCCCCGGCTTCAGTTCTACTTTCTCAAACGCTCTTAATTCCTTTACAGGCCTTATGATATCTCCTTCCTTTGGAGATATGTAAAGCTGGATCACTTCTTTTCCTATTCTTGCGCCGGTGTTTTTCACATCAACCGATACGGTCACGGTATCGGTATCCTTCATTGCCTCCTTATCCAGCCTTAGGTTGGAGTATGCAAAATCAGTATAAGATAATCCGTGACCAAAGGGGAATAAAACCTCGGACTTTTTAGTCTCATAATAGCGGTAGCCGACGAAGACACCCTCGCGATACTCAACCTTTCCATCCTCGCCTTTGTAGTATAGATAGGAAGGGTTATCCTCCAGCCTTACCGGGAAGGTCTCCGGCAATCTTCCGGAGGGGTTGGCCCTGCCGAATAATAGATTGACTGCGGCAATACCTACCGCCTGGCCACCCAGATAGGCCTCCAGAATCCCTTTTACCTTATTTACCCACGGCATCTCAACCGGTGAACCGTTGTGCAGCACAACTACTGTGTTCGGCTGAACTTCACATACGGCATCGATCAAATCATTCTGGCATAAAGGCAGGCTCATATGCTTTCTGTCAAGGCCCTCCGTCTCAAAGGTTTCAGGCAAACCGACAAACAATACCGCCGCCTTTGCCTTCCTTGCTGCTTCTACTGCCTCCGCCTTCAATTGCTCGTCAATATCATCCGTATTGTCCCGGTACCCCTGCGCATAGGTAATATTGGAGCTGCCCTCTACCGCATCCATTGCCGAACTTATTTTACAGCTATTAATATGGGAGCTGCCTCCGCCTTGAAAACGCGGTTCTTTTGCATATTTTCCTATAAAGGCAATTTGCTCCGTCTCATTTAACGGAAGGATATCCGCTTCATTTTTTAATAAAACCATACACTCCTGGGCGATTTGCCAGGATAATTCATTATCGGCCTCTTTGTCCCAGACTGCATCAGCATCCCTGTTCTCTGTGCTGAGAAATACAATATTCAGAATTCTTTCACAGGCCCGGTCCAGAATTTTCTCGTCCAGAGATCCGTCCTTGACTGCTTCGGCAATGAGAATATCATTCTCACCTCCCGAAGCAGGCATCTCCAATTCCAGACCTGCGATCAGGCTGGGAACACGTTCATTCACTGCTCCCCAGTCGCTCATGACATAACCGTCAAACTTCCATTCCTCACGGAGAATATCGGTAAGATAGGTTTTATTTTCACAAGCATAGGTTCCGTTGATCTGATTATAGGAGCACATAACGGTCCAGGGCTTTGCCTTGACCACTGCCCCTTCAAAGGCAGCCAGATAGATTTCCCGAAGCGTTCTCTCATCCACTTCGGAAGAACTGGTCATTCTGCGGTATTCCTGATTGTTGGCAAGGAAATGCTTGATGCTGGTTCCTACCTTCCGGCTTTGCACCCCTTGAATCATCGCGGCAGCCATCTCCGAAGCCAACAATGGATCTTCCGAATAGTATTCAAAGTTCCTGCCGCACAAGGGCGATCTCTTGATATTGACAGCCGGTCCCAATATCACGCTGAGCCCTTCCGCCTGGCATTCATTTCCCAGTGTTTCTCCCAACCTTCGAAGCAATGCCCGGTCAAAACTGGCGGCAGTAGCACAGCCGGCCGGAAAGCATACTGCCTTAATACTGTCATTCAAGCCTAAATGATCTGTTTTATCCGCCTGTTTTCTTAGTCCGTGCGGTCCGTCGGAAACCATTGTCTGCGGTATACCAAGCCGTTCTATTCCTTTCGTATGCCAAAAATCCGCCCCGGAACAAAGCCCTGCTTTTTCCTCCAGTGTCATCTTTGATACTAATTCTTTTATCTTCTCTTTATCCATATCAATAACCTCCCAATGATTTTCTTTGATGATCACAGATTGCTATATTAATTATAAGGAAGGTTTCTTTATGATAATATCAAATTTGTTACTAATTTATAATTCATGTTACTTTCTTGATATAAATTCTTTTATTTTATTTTTGCTTCGGTATTGTGCAGGAGTCACACCGTAGCTTTTTTTAAACAGCTCCCCAAAATGGCTTGTGGAGCTAAAGCTCATATAATATGCTATATTCCCGATACTTTCTTCCGAATAGATCAATAGGTTGGCAGATGCTGTCAGCCGCTCCTTACGCAGGTACTCCAATATGGTCATACCCTCCAGCTCTGAAAACTTTCTGGACAGATAGCTGCGATTAACCCCCAAATCCTTTGCCATTGCCGATATGCTGATTTTCTTATAAAGATTCTTTGCTATATAATCCTTGCATTGCTCGACATAGTCACTATAGTGCGCTTGCGCCTTGCTTTTCAGAACTTCATTATTGTAATCCTCCAATGCTTTGGCATATACATTCAGCATGTCAATAGCAGTCGTACATTTTGAAAGCCGCTGTAAATATAAATCGGACAGCTGATACATGCGAAAGGGAGGCACCCCTCCATAGATCGCAGCCCTGGTGGCAAGCGTAATCGCAGCTACCATGGTATATTCCGTCTGCTTCAGCGCATTATTTTCCGCCATTGTGCCCACACGTTCCATTAATTCTGCATTCTGATAAAT
Organism: Bacillota bacterium; assembly: GCA_023409535.1. Lineage (GTDB taxonomy): Bacteria > Bacillota > Clostridia > Lachnospirales > Lachnospiraceae > Mobilitalea. The sequence goes on along the minus strand of JAEYGZ010000027.1, from coordinate 396,696 downwards.
CTGAGTATCGCTTGTCCCTAACCTGCCTTCCGAAATAAGCTCCAGCCATTTCCGTTCCTCCTCGAAGGACATATGGCTTTTTTCTTCTTCATATTGATATAGCTGATAAGCAACCATATCCGCTTCCAGGAAGGAATGAGACGAATTATTCGCACTTATAATATCCTCCTCCTTCAACTGGACGCCGGTTATCATAAAGAATGCAATCGCAAGACAATTAACAGCCTTATATAATGCCAGCTGCGGTATCCTGCAAGATTTTAATGATATTTTATGTTCGTGGCGATATGCACCCATCTGGGAATCGGTCAGATAACCGGAGGCAACAGGTCCGAACGCATAAAGCCTTCCTTTTTCATCTTCAAACCCCAGGTAATAGATCTCCTGCTTTTCCATATACATAGCCGGTACTTTCCGCTGCTGGTAAAGATTTCTCAGAGAACTTAAAATACCGGCTTCCAACTCCGCTTCAAATGGCTTTTCGTATAGATTGGTTGCTTTAAATAGCAATTTGTCATTACCGTCATAGCTATATGAATTGATTTTCCAGGCGTTATATATTCTCTTTAATGCATATTCAATAGGATCCTCCATCGGACTGCACCCCATTCCTTATCCTGTATCTATAATCTATCATAATCGGATAAGAAGAAAGAGTCAACCACAGGCTGACCCTACTATCACAACTTAACTAATATAAACCTCTACGCTTTCCGTAATGCAGGAAAGATCTGACAGTTCAGTCATTTTAATCCCGTGAAGGCACCAAAAACTCTTTGAGCAAGCTATAATCTTCAACGTCGTAGCATACAATTTCATATGAATCAATATCAGGATTACTGAATACCCTGGTTAATCCGATAAACTGAGTAAGCTTAGATGCAAGATTTAATACATCTTTATCATCTGTAATTAATTCCACTCTTCCTTTGCATTTTTCAAGAGCTTTAAAAAAACCATCCACATCATTTACTTGTTTCACTCTCATAATAATTTCCTCCTATTTTTTCAAAATTGGCTTAAACTTTACACATAGATTTCAGCTATATACCTTGATAATTCTATACCTGACAGTAATCAAGCTGTAAATGTTCATCTGATTTTACGCTTCTTGTAACCGATCCTTCTGTATGGATGGAATTACACTTATAAATACATCCATGAGTTTACAGAGTTAAATCTTTGAAAGAAATAAGGCAGTTTATACCGTTTAATTATAAAAACTGATAAATATTATATATACAAATAAAAATAATTATAGTCATTAACATGATAAAAAGTTTATTTACCGCGTTACTATCGATCTTTTTATTGATACGACGCCCTATAATTGCACCGGCAATCCCTCCTAATATCATCAGTAATAAAAGAAGCGGTTCAAATGTTGGGACATCGTGAGTTATTAAGCTTTTCAGGATACTGGCAGCCTGTGAAAAAAATATAATAAAGAGTGAGTTTTGTGCAGCAGCCTTTGTTTCCATGGAAAAGAAATAAAAGAGCACTATGAGATTGATGGGTCCTCCTCCAATTCCCAGAAAGGATGAGAAAATACCTAAGATCAGGCCTATACAGATACATAGTGCCATGTTGGCAGTATGCTTTGTTTTGATACGGTTTTTATTCAATGTATATATTAAGGTCCCTATTGTTATAATGAGTAAACAGATTGCCTGTACCGCACCAACTCTATCTTTATCACTGAACTGAGCAGAGATAAGCTCAAAACCAACCTTACCAATAATACCACCTGCTGCGCCTCCGATAGCCAGAGGTGCACTGGATTTTGCATTCACTTGTGTATCACCTGCCAGTTTTGCACTTACAACAGAATAAAAGGACATCGATAATACAGTTACACCGGATAGAAAACTGATTGTAGATACACTAAGGACGTGGAAGACATCCAACGCAGGCTTTATGATAATACCTCCACCGATGCCGCAGATTGCACCTATAATGGAGGCCAAAAAACTAATTAAAAAGAATAATATATTCATATTGTACCTCGTCATTGCTATTTAATAATAACTTGTAATCATGTATGTTAATTGTCCGGAATTTTTCTCCTCACCAACAAAACAGGTACGGGGATATCTACGCTTATAAGATAATTAATAACAGTAATATTGCCGCTATGAATGGAATTACACAAAAGAAATATACTCCCAGATGACAACGAAAAACTGGGATTGTATTGCCGATGCATACCCGGTACGTTTTATATGAAGAAGTGTATTAATATAAAGCATATTAGCGAAACATTCGAGCAGTCTGTATTAGCCTGTCCTCGGCATATGCGAAAAATTTCTTATAGGAAGAGCAAAAATAATTGTTTTGATAGCTGGTGTCACCAGTCATCATACGATGGCGCTTGCATCCTCCCCTACACAGAAAGTAGTACGGGCAAGCTTTACATTCGGGCTTGGCTATAATAGATTCCTCTATGAATTTTATTTCGCTCCTTTTTATATCCATTTCCGTTATACTATCTTCCCATACATTTCCAATCCTATATCTATCGAATACATAAAAGTCACAGGGATAAACGCTGCCATCTGCTTCTACCACATGCTGCCGGCTGCATATACCTTGCATATCACAGGATTCTGGAGGCAGCCCTTTCAGCATACTGATATAATTATCAAACAAGCGAATAGAGACCAATTTGCCTTGCATGATATCAATATGCCACAAATCAAACAGATCGCAAAGAAATTGACCATACGTTTCTGGAGTTAATGAGTAATCTTTTTGACCCGAGCGTTCTTCAAAAGGCTCCAAACAAGGAATAAACTGAAGATAATTGAAATTATTTTTTTTATAGAAGGAATATATTTTACGGATGGAAGCAGCTGTTTTGCTATTTACTACCGTAAGAATATTAAAATCAACTTTTTTATCCTCCAGCATATGAATGGTTTCCATAATCTCGGCAAAGGTTTCATTGCCGGACGAATGCTTTCTATATGCATTGTGTGTATGGATGGTTCCATCAAGAGATATGCCTATTAAAAAATGATTATGGTAAAAAAAATCTCCCCACTCTGGCGAAAGACAATAACCGTTCGTTTGAAGCGCATAATGGATTGTAAGCTTCTTATCATTATGGATGTTAACAAGCTCAACAAATTTTGCATAAAAATCAAGTCCTACTAAAGTGGGTTCTCCGCCTTGAAAGGCAAAGGAGCAATATCCGTCAGCAAATTCAAAAGCACGGATAATGACCTGTTCCATTGTGTTTAATGTCATAAATCCATATGACACTTGAACTCTTTTATTAGCGATATCGTGATAAAAACAGTATGTACATCGTAAATTACATATTCCAGAAGCGGGTTTGATTAATAAAGAAAGTGGCGGCATAGAATTTCTCCTATTAATATTTATAAGTTATGCAAGGATTATTACTTCAACAATAGCTTAATTCATTTCATTGATCATAAATACATGTACCGCTTCTGACAAATTTACTGCATTGTCATTCAGCTGCTGTATTACATTGCTTAATTTGTTGACTTCCTCCATCTGATTTATAGTAATTGCACTTAACTCTTCCGTCGCTGCCGCCGTTTCCTGTGTTGTGGCAGAAATACTCTCTATGGATCTTAAGGTATCATTTTTTGCACTCTCAATGCCTTCGGTTCCTGTAACAATCTGGTTAAGGTTAATCGTGAGCTTCTCTACATGCTTATTAATATCAGTGAAAACTCTGACTGTATCATTCAAAACCTCTTCCTGTGACAAGACTATATTCTCAGCATATTTCGCAGTCATAGCCGTTTTTTTCGTCTGCTCCTCAATCCTTTTAACGATTTTGGCTATCTCTGCGGACGATTTCAGAGATTGATCTGCCAATTTTCTGATCTCAGCTGCAACAACGGAAAAGCCCTTTCCGAATTCTCCTGCTCTAGCTGCTTCAATTGATGCATTCAATGAAAGCAGGTTAGTCTGCTCAGCGATTTCATTAATTGTTTCTACAATACTGTAAATTGCCTGTGATTCCTTCTCCAAACGTTCAATGTCATCAATTACAGTATCAGTTGCTTTCCTGGTATCACTAGCTTTCAGGTTGAGATTGTCAACAATCTTCATACCATCATTTGCAATCTGCTCTGTATTTCCTGCTATCTGCTCAATGTTATGGGTGCTTTCGTATAATTTATTGATCTTTTCCGACAGATCTCCCATCTGTATCAGACAACTTTCCGCATCAATTGCTTGCTGTGTAACCCCATTGTTAATATCATTTACAGCGTCTGATATATTCTGGGATGCTGAAACCAGTGTTTCTGAGCTAGCTGATACAACAGCAGCGGAATTGGATACCGTGTTGCTTGTATTGGTCATCTTCAGTATCAAATTTTGCATATTATTTAAAAGGTCATTAATACTATTACCTAATATCCGGAATTCATCTTTTCTTTTAATAACTATCTTACAGGTCAAATCACCGGTTCCGGCTTTGTATAATACAAGATTTACATTTTTTATCGTTTTTCCAAAGCCATAAGCAATGAAGGATCCTAAAGAGATTGCTATAACACTCGCAAGTAATACTAAGATAATTGAAATTGTCTTTAGATGACTTGCACTGGCCATGATTTCACTTTTAGGAATAGCACAAACCAGAACGCTCCCTGCAATATCAATTTTAGAATAGACAAGCAAATAATCTTTACCAGACATTTTGATATACCTGCTGCCCTCTGCTGCGGTATTTGTCTGAAGGATTTCCTTATAATAATCCTGATCAGAAATCTTATGTCCTTCCTGTATTTTTCCTGAAGTAATTTCTCTTCCATCACTTGTAATAAATGAAAATATACTTCCCTCAGGTAATCCGCTCCCTGATATTGTATCTTCAATAAAACCATTAGTAACATTCAGGATGATGCAGCCAACCGGTTGATAAATGAAATTATAAACAGGTTTTATATAGCATAAGGAATACTTAGAACTGTCCGATTTAATCATTTCATCCAGATACGAATGAAATCCAAGCCATATACCTTCTTCACTTTCGGAGCTCAAAAATTGTGCCTCACCATTAGCCACATAATCATCATAATCCAATTTATTGGATGAATCTCCATCACCTGTTATAGCCGAGCCATAATTAGAAAGAATATAAAGATTTGATATATAATTAAGGGATAGAATATCGCTGGTGATTGATGATTTTAGTTCTGATAGACGCTCACTTTCCTGCGTCGAATCATTTTTATAAAATCCGGAATAATATTTAATCATCACTTCATTCTTGCTTAAGGCTTCTGCCTTCTCCTGAATCGAAGACAAACCAAAACTAATATACTTAGCCAGACTGGATACTGCTGATTGTGTTGTATTTTCATAGCTTTCTTTAAGGCCTTTTTCAGCTTGTAAATAAGAGATAACGCTCAGGATTATAATCAATGTGACCGGTATCAAAAAAGCTATAGTTAATTTCGACCGAATACTGAACATACCTCTTGTAATTTTTTTCAGCCACTTCAATTTACCATCTTTGCCATATGAGGCACTCTTGGTAATATTCTGTTTTATATTCTCTTGTTCCTTTTCAGCATGTATTACCTTTTTCATCATATTCGTGCTAATCCTGACAGTGTATTAAGCACCACTGCCTGCTCCTCTCTTTAAAAGATTTTTAGGCGTCGTGAAACTTCCATAACAAATGGGTGGCTACCACAGAACTGCAAAATCACTACTCCTGTATTCCACAAAGGACAAGGCTTCAATCATACAGACGATTTTACTATTATAATCAGAGGTATCCCCGGTATACTTTCATATGTAAAAAAATGTATTAATTTCTGCCTGCGGAGAGCTCTGGTATTTTCCTGAAGAAGCTTCTCCCTGAAATGAAATCACTCCACATATACCGGGTTTTACAGTATATGTGGGTGTTCTTATATCTATCTGCATAAGGGTGTAATATCGCAGCCCTTCACCAGCTCCTTTTTATCTTTCGATCTTATCCTTCCATTCCCTGATATAATTTCTGCGATAAACTACTCAAAGCACCTTATTTTTATATACGATAATATATGCGAATCTTCGATAAAAACTTTTTCATAATATTACTATAAAAGAATAGACAGACATATATAGCCATTACTATATTACAACCCTTTTCTATTATTGCACCTCTTTGACCCGGCAGCATGCTACAAAATGTCCAATAGAAACTTTTTCAAGTTTCTGCGGCTGTTTACATGCTTCTGTCGCAAAGCGACATCTGGAAGCAAATCGACAACCTGGTTTTGGGTTAATTGGCGATGTAAGCTCACCCTTTAATATTTCAGGCGTATTCGGGCTATGAATATCTATCGATGGAATCGCTGAAAGCAATGCTTTTGTATATGGATGCAGAGGATTTTTGAAAAGTTCATTTGATGGACATAATTCAACTACCTGGCCAAGATACATTACACAAATATCATCTGAAATATGTTTTACTACTGACAAATTATGCGTTACGAACATATAGGTCAGCCCTCTCTGCTGCTGAAGCTTTTTCAGAAGGTTTAAAACCTGTGCCTGAATGGAAACATCCAATGCAGACACCGGCTCGTCGCATACAATGAAATCAGGCTGCAATGCAAGCGCCCTTGCAATTCCTACACGCTGTCTACGGCCGCCATCAAGCTCATGCGGGTAAGACATTCTAAGACGATTATCGATTCCTACCAGTTCCATCAGTTCTGTGGTCACATCATCAATTTCATTTTTTTTGTATCTTTTTGATACCAGCAATGGTTCACGGATAGTTGCATCTATTGTATTTCTGGGATCGATTGAAGAATATGGATCCTGAAAAATAATCTGCATTTTTTCACGAACTTTTCGTAATTCATGCCTTTTTAAATCAGATATATCGTTTCCTTGTAAAAGGATCTGTCCGGATGTACGTTCCTGCAAATGAATAATTGTTCTACCCAGTGTTGATTTTCCACAACCTGATTCACCTACAACACCAAGTGTCTTACCTTTTTCTATGGATAAAGATACATCATCAACCGCATGAAGCACGCCGTTTGCTGTCGGAAAATATTTTTTGAGGTTTTTTACTTCAATTACCGGTTCCATACTAAGCCTCTCCTTTCAAAACTTTATCCATATTGCAGCAGCGGCATTGATGTCCATCATATGTAATTCTCATATCAATTTCCCCGGATTTACATTCTTCTGTTGCATAACTACATCTTGGATGGAAGGAACAGCCTTCCGGAAGATTTGACGGATCCGGCGGAAGGCCCTCAATTGGATGCAGCCACTCTTCCTCCTTGTTCAGATTAGGGATAGCCCCAAACAATCCTAAAGTATATGGATGGGAAGGATGATCAAAAACCTGTTCTCTGCTTCCATACTCAATAATATTTCCTGCATAAACAACCGCAACATTATCGCAATGAGTTGCAACCACACCCATGTCATGAGTAATCAATATCATGGATGTATTGATCTTCTCTTTTAGATTATCAATCAATTTCAATACCTGAGCTTGTATTGTTACGTCAAGCGCTGTTGTTGGCTCATCTGCCAGAAGAAGTTCCGGATTGCAAGCCAGTGCAATTGCTATCACTACCCGCTGTTTCATTCCACCAGAAAACTGATGCGGGTAATCCCTGTAACGTTCTTTTCGTATACCTACCATTTCAAGCATTTCTTCCGCTCGTTTTTTGAAGCTTTCCTTTGTTCCATTATTGTGTAAGGATATAACCTCAGCAATCTGGTCACCTACTTGTTGAACCGGATTTAGTGCAGTCATAGGATCCTGGAAAATCATCGATATCTTTTTACCACGGATTTTTCTCATTTCCTCTTCCGTTAAGCAAGTAATGTTTTCACCTTCCAGCCATACTTCGCCTTCGACAATTCTTGCTCCAACATCAGGCAATATTCTAAGAATAGATTTTGCGATTGACGTTTTTCCTGCGCCGGTTTCACCAACAAGCCCTAATGTTTTTCCTTTTTCTACCATAAAGGAAACTCTATTAACCGCATGTACAATCTGTTCTTTCGTGAAATATTCTACTACCAGATTCTTAACCTCCAGAAATGGCATACTTTGTTTCATTTCTTCAGACATATTCTCTGTTACTCCTTCCTTAGCGTTTCAGTTTTGGATCAAGTGCGTCACGAAGTCCATCTCCCATAAGATTGAGAGAAAGAATTGTGATTGCAATTGCCAATCCAGGAAAGATTACCATATGCGGACTGGACCTGATGAATTGCCTGGAGCCGGAAAGCATAGCTCCCCATTCGGAAGCAGGTGGTTGTACTCCAAGACCGATAAAGCTCAAACCAGCTGCCATGATAATCATATTTGCAACACCCATAGTTGCCTGCACAATAAGCGGAGAAAATGAATTTGGAAGCAAATGTTTTACAATTATTCTAAATTTACTGCAATTAATAGATTCCGACGCCTCAATGTATTCACTTTCTCTGACCCTCAGCATCTGCGCGCGTAGCATTCTTGCCTGTCCTGGTATACCATTTACTGAAAGAGCTAAAATTGTATTCAGATATCCGGAGCCAAGAACAGCTGAAATTACTATGGTAAGCAACATTCCCGGAAGAGATTGAATGACATCCAAAAATCTCATAATAATATTATCAACCTGCCCACCGAAATAGCCTGCGATTGAGCCAATAATAATACCTGTTGTTACTGAAATCGCTATACTAAAAATACCCATTGTAATGGAATAACGTCCGCCATACAGCAAGCGGCTAAAAATATCTCTTCCTAAGTCATCAGTTCCGCATAGATGAGCCAACGAAGGTCCCTGAGAAGCTGCCGCCATATCCATATCCGCATATCCGTATGGTGCAATGATTGGTGCAAGTATCACAAGTGCTAACTCGACTACAAACACAGCCGCACCAAACATGGCTAGCTTGTTATAGCTCATTTGTTTTAGAACCCTCATGAATTCTGACTTCTTTCTTACTTTCGCTTTTGTTTGAATAACCATTATGTTAGGCATTTACCTTCACCTTCCTTTTCTTTCTTCCATACTGAGCTTTAATTCTGGGGTCTACGGCCGCATAAATTAAATCCACGCCTAACATACATATACTAAATACAATAGCTAAAAAGATAGCACCAATTTGAACAACAGGATAATCTCGCGAATTTACAGCTGTAACAATATAAGAGCCCATTCCCGGGATTGCAAAAATAGTTTCAATAACCATTGCTCCTCCGAGCATTTTCCCGAAATGTGTGCCAATAATAGTAATAATTGGAATAAATGCATTCTTCAAAGCATGTCTTGTAATAACGCGGAATTCCGGAACACCTTTCGATCTGGCTGTTGTAATATAGTCTGCACGTATAACATCCAGCATACTGGAACGCGTCTGCCGGGCCAGGGTGGCTATGCCACCCATACACCCAGCCATTGCAGGCAAGATATAATATTGCAATCCGCCTATACCCATTGCAGGCAACCAACCCAATTTAACCGAAAACAAAATAATCAGAAGCAATGCCAGCCAGAAATCTGGAATAGAAACTCCCAATAAAGCGAATGCCATACAGAGATTGTCTTTCCATTTTCCCTGATTAATAGCAGCTATAATACCTAATGAAATACCAATGATAATTGAAAAAGTTAACGTCGATATTGTTATCAACATTGTTCGCGGTAAACGTTCCATTATCGCCGCTTTAATGCTCGTCCGTGTTATCCAGGAATTCCCAAAATCAAACTTAATAAACGTATCATACAGGAATGTTCCCAGTCTTTCCAAGTATGTATGGTTCAGCCCCAAATTCTCTCGCATTGCCGCCAGATCGTTCTCCGTTGCAGAGGAACCAAGTAAAATAGTAGCTGGATCACCCGGGCAAAAGTACATTAATGTAAATACGATAATTGCCACTCCAATTACAATGGGAAGCATCCAAAGAATTCTTTTTAAAATATACCTTAACATTATTTAATTCCTTTCTTCCATTGATAAACAATATCTGACACCTTACCTTATCAGTGCTTATTTATAAACGCAAGCCGCAAAGTCAGGGGTACCAGCAGGAAGGTCAACAGTAGCTGTAATTGAAAGCTTTTTATTATATATTGTACAATTTGTAGGAAGACAAATACCATATGCATATGCATGATCAATTAAATACTTATGTACTGCATCAATATTTTCCTCTGTAAATCCTTCATTCGACCATGTTGAGTACAACATTTCCGTTAAAACTTCATCCTTACGAGCGGTACCGTCACCTTTTTCATACGCTGTACTGTCAAAACGATTTGACCAGACTGCCGGGAGGGAACCTGCACCTACATTAACAATAATCATATCATATAATGAGCCATCAAAACGAGTTGCTGAAAACAGTGCTGAATCCACAATATTTAATTTCAGATTAATACCGACTGCAAGCAGATAATTCTGAATCATCTGTGCCACACGCTGTGATGTAGTATCAGACATACAAAGCAGCTCTAACTCTTCACCATTATAACCGGACTGTGCCAAATATTCTTTTGCTTTATCGACGTTGTACGGGAAATATTCCTCATCGTTCCATTTCTGCAGATATCCGACAACACTCTCAACTGCCGCATCATGCATAACACTGGCGTATCCGTTATATACCCCTTTTACTATTCCTTCTGCGTCAATAGCGTAGGAAATTGCACGACAGAGATTTTCATCCTTCGCTATCACTCTGCTTTCATCTCCTGAATAGAATAGCTGCACACCGTTACTGCTGGGTAACTTAACTATTTCATAAGAGGTGTTGCCTTCAAATGCAGGAACAATACTTGCATTAATTGTCTCAAAGGCATCCACTGTTCCGGTTTCAAGAGCAACCTGCTGCTGCGCAGCTTCTTTGATTACTTTATAAGTAACTGTATCCAAATTAGCAGCAAGAACCGGATCAATCAGTTCATCCTTCTGCCAATAGGCATCTCTTTTTTTGAAAACAATATGAGATCCCGAGACAAAATCCGTCACAGTATAAGGAGAAGTGGATACAACCTTAGTGGCAAAACCATCCGCGCTTTCTTCAAACGCTTTCTGAGACACAACATAGGTGCTTACCAGAATCAATTCAAACGAATTAACGATATCCTGTTTCATGACTACCTTAAAAGAGTAATCTCCGGTCTGCTCCACACTTGCAATTTTATTGTAGCAAGGCTTTAATTTCTGTGCCATAGACTCTTCAAGCATCCATACAATATCACTTGCCGTGATGTGGTTTCCTTCAGAGTCCTCTACATAATCATAAATTTCAACATTCCAGGTAACTCCATCGTCCTCAACACTCCAGCTTTTTGCCACCTGAGGAATATACTGATTATCAGCGGTCTGATAAGCAAGTCTGTCATAAAGCAGTCTTACCATTGACATATACTGGCTCTGTGTTGTACGAATCGGAGTCAATGTATCCCATGACTCGGATGTACCAATCGTAATACTTGTTACAGCAGCTTCTTCGGCAACCGGGGTACTTTCCGCATTTGTATCCTTAGCACCTGTATCCTTCGGATCGCTGCCTTTGGCACAACCTGCGAGTGAACTCATTAACATACAAACCGCCATAGCTACGCACACCCATTTCATAATTTTTTTCATCGTTTTACCTCTCCTTTTTATAATTTTTATAATCATTTGCTAAATGCCTGAACCTATTAATTTCACCGGGTTCTTAAGCTGCATTTATATAAATTCCCCCGTATGTGGTAAAATTGTAAATATAATCAAACGGCAATCGGAGGAAAATTTATGACTGCTAAAGCTATAATACAGCTCTATTTTGTCATACCCATGCGTAAAAACATCTCCTCCGGCGCATCGTTTTCATGCAAGAGCATTTCCATTGCTTCATGGAGCCTCATTTCCTGTTTCTCATCTTTGAAAGGTTGCAGCTGTTGCGGATCCACTTCTAAATCAAACAATTGAGATCCATACAAGCTGGTTACAGTATCTACGCCTTTTTGAGCAGGTATCTTTAATAAAGGCATATTCTTGGTAAAATGAAAGGGGGTTGCCAGTGTTGCTTTTTCAAGCGCGGCTCCCATTCTGCAGTTCATATTATTTGGCATCAAAGTGTACTCATACAGCGGAACATCCCGATTTACAGCATCATGCATATACACATATCTTCCGTCTGTAATGTTCAGCTGATTTCCATGATATCCAAACATAGCATATTCTCTGACAGGTGTATCTTCAGCAATTGTATCTGCCAACGATTTCCCCAACATATCTTTTGGAATTTCACATCCGAAATATGCCAAAAGAGTAGGCGCCAAATCAATCGTTTGTACAAGACTTTTACGGCGCTCTCCATTTCTTTTGCATCTTGGATCCCATATAAATAGTGGAAGATTAACAATTTCATTAAAACACGGCATAACATTTTTGGCCCACCAGTCATGTTCTCCAAGAAGGTATCCATGATCTGTGTTTACGATCAGCATGGTATCCTGCCACATATCATATTGATCCATCATGTCAAGTACTCTGCCAAGATTCGCATCACACATGGAGAGCAATGCCGCATATTTTGCCCGAATATGATCCACTTCTTCCTTTGATTCATGAACACGGTCATAGGGAGGCCAATCTAATTCTTTTCCTATATCCGGCTTGTGATACAAATCCAGATATTCCTCATAGGTATAGAAAGGCTCATGCGGATCAAAGGATTCTATCTGTAGGAACCAGTTATCATAATTCAGATTTGTTTCCATAAACTCCAAGCCTTTGTCAAACACCAGATGCTGACAGCTATTTTGACTATTCTGACGATATGTACGGTTCACTGCATCCTGCTGGTAAAGCTTTTTTTTAAATTTGAAAATTACTGGATTTTTATCTTGTATCATTGTTGTCGGATGAATGTCCGGTGAAAGATTTCCCTTCCAAGGGTCACCCTCCTGACCTCGAACACATTCCCAGGTGGAATATCTGGTATGGTAGGTGGCTCCTCCATCTTCCCAATAATGTGCATGATCACTGACTAAATGAGAATGAATCCCGGCATTTCTAAGAATTTCCGGTACAGAATCATCAAAGGGTTCAAGTGGTGACCAGCTTCGATGAAGGAAATTCAATCTGCCAGTATGCAATTCTCTGCGAGCCGGCATACAGGGAAGACTTCCCGCATAAGCCTTTTCAAAAGTTACTGCATGTTTTGCCAGTCTGGAAAAATTCGGAGCATTTACCCAGTCGCATCCATATGGCGGCAAAAAATTTCGATTCAAAGAATCAAACATTACCATGATAGCTTTCATTTAGCATCTCTCCTAACTTTATGCATGAAATGATTTTACATATAATTCTATCGCAGGATCCAGTTTTACTCCACGCTGTCCAAAGGCTTTCTTTAATCTCTCAACTTCGTCCGGCTGCTTCGCTGCGATATCATTCTGTTCAAATGGATCCGCACTCAAATCGTATAAACGATCCGCAGCTCCAACCCTCATAATCAGTTTCAATTTTCCATCCGTTACCGTGCCAAAGCTCCGAATCAGTCCTACCGGATTTGGATTAATCAATTCAGAAATCCCGTATTCTCTGACTCTATCTATTGTCCCGTTTAATATCGGTTTCAAGGAAACAGATTCTAAACTTTCTTCAGGTGTTAATCCTGCATAGTCAAGAAACGTTGCCGCCAAATCCTGAAGTTCTACCGGTGTATGATTACAAATCCCCTGCTTCCCGCCAAAATGTGAAGCATCAATTACCAATGGAATATGAACAGAACCTTGCTCCGGTTTCGCCTTCCCGTATAGATCATGATCGCCCATCATTTCTCCATGATCTGCACCATATACGATTATTGTATTTTCCAAATCTCCATGCTGTTCAAGTGTTCTCAAAAGATTCCCTATACAGAAATCAATATTTTCAATCATAGATGCATAGTTTTGGCGTACTTGATGATTTTCTTCGCAAATTGTACAATCCGCTGCATTAGGGAATTTTCTTTCCAATAACTTATCTCTCATGTTTTTTGTAATGTCCCATGGATCGTGCGGTCCGGAAAAGTTTATCTGCATAAACCATGGACGGTCTTTCGGAAGATTTTCAATAATATAAGAGCTTTTTCTTGTAATCCAATTATCAGCATAAAGCTCATCAGGAAGAGGGGTAGGATGTATATTCCCTCCACGATGAATCATGTCATCTATATGCTTTTCCAGCCAACCTGCTTCTTTTAGCATTCTCCCATACGGTCCTGGTTGATTTTTTAAAGCAGCCCATATTGTATCCATTTTCCCTTCACTGTCCGCCGCATCAGAAAATCCTATCTGCTGAAGTAAAGGATGATATCCGTCCCCCCACTCAAGATCCGCTTTGTTAAGATCAAACTTCCCGGCACCACATACAAAGTATCCTGCATTTTGCAGCTCTTCATAAAAAGTTTTAAGTTTTGCATCGTAATTAACATTATTGTGATAAACACGACAATTTTTATATCGTTTTCCAGATGCCAGACATGCACGAGCAGGTGCGCAAATCGGGGCGGGTGATACGGCGCAACTGAATGTAGTGCCACGATCCATAATGCATCGAATATTTGGCATACTTAATTCGAGATCTTCTACGCCCAGCTTTCTTTTTACATCAGCATCGTATGGCATCCAATCCCCCCGATGCTGATCGCTAAACAAAAACAAAAAATTAGGTTTTTTTTCCATTGTTTTTCCTTCCATCGTTTAATCGTATAGCCATTATAAATGCATCTTGCTCCTTAGTCAATATGTTATTTACTACTAATTATTTTACTTATTTATTGTATATATCGCACATATAAATCTCTTTATTTTTTTGATAGGATATATAAAGATCCTATTATATTAAATTCTATATATAATCGTATATACAACTATTCAATATACTTTTACTATAGGTTTGTGTTATAATAAAGGAGGAATTTAGTATTGAAATGAAAATATAATTGATGGAGTTAAGAAAAATTATGAATAAAAAAATTACAAGCAAAGATATCGCTCAACGGGCTAATGTTTCCCAGGCAACTGTTTCTTATGTTTTAAATAATGTTCCTGGAAAGTCAATCACTGAAAGCACCAGAAAACGTATTCTTGATGCTGTTGCTGAACTGAACTATATTCCTAACAGTGCTGCCAAACGGCTTAAAAGCAATCGTTCCTATTGTATTGCTGTCCGTCTGGCAACTACTCTGAGTATGCCTCGATACTATAATGCCATGCAAGGCATTCGTTCCTATCTGGAACCTCGAGGATATAATATTTTATTATGTAACGATCAAACTCGTGGTAATACATACAATTTTATAGACACCTACCTTAATACACAGACCGATGGAGTTATTTATGTTTCCTCAAATCACAGCGATATCCCACCAGATGCATTGGCACAAATCAAAACAAATAATATCCCTTTCTCGGCCATAGACTGTATGTCAGAAGATCCTACCATATGCAGTATCAACTATGATTATTTTGCTTCTTCCTATCTGCGTGCAGACTACATGCTGAATAAGAACTTCAAAAAATTTATCTATATCCGCCCCAGTTATCAAAATGCAAAGGAAACAGCCCGGGAAAGAGGATTTAATGCAGTTATTCTCGGACGAGACGATTTAGAATATGAGATTATATCCATCGGTGGTATAGATGCTAACTCCAGTATGTTTTCTCAGCATGATGTCTCGTTTGATCCTGATATAAATGACATTCAGAGAATAGGCAGCATTGTAAATTCAGCATCTTTGAATACCTGTTTTATTTGTAGCTCACGAGAAATTCAACAAATAGTGTCTGAAAGACTATATATCCAGCATCTTTTGCTGCAAACAGCTGAAACAGAAAAGTGGTTCGAACGTTCTGTTTCTTATCATTTCCCTCATTATAATGCAGGATCTGAGGCAGCGCGCTCGTTATTGAATATTATCAATAATCAAAATGAAGTTCGAAAACTAACGCTTCAGCCCATCCTCGAGCCTGTGGATCCAATTATTTATTAAATGATACATCCTACTTGTATATTTTTTATCCAAATTAGTTAATCGTATAAACAGAAAGGAGATTTTATGAAAAATATAGTTTTCTTTTTTTGTGATGAGTTGCGCCCAGACGCATTAGGCTGTTATGGAAATCCGACAGGTGATATGCATACTCCAAATATAGATGCTATTGCCAAACGGGGATATCTTTTTGAAAATTGCTTCTGTAATTCACCGGTCTGCGTTCCATCCAGAACAAGTATTATGACCGGTCTTTATCCAGAGGATACCGGTGTTTACGATAACGAAGCCTCCCTACCGAATTTTTCTTTACCAGCTTCAGTAGTTACATTCCCTGAAATTCTGCATCGATCCGGATATCGTACCGCTAACTTCGGGAAAACTCATTTACCACGGGAATTGCATCCATTCGAAATAGATAATCAACAAGGAAGTGAAATGGGACTTGGATTATCCTTATCCGAACGTGAGACTCTGCAAAAAATTTCTCCACGTGGTGCATTTTCTTTTAACGCGGCAAGTTTGTATCCAGAAGGCAAAGAATATTATCCGGAAAAAGTAACTTCAAATGCGCTTGAATGGATGGCACAGCAAACAGATCCTTATTTTATACGCATATCTTACACTCAACCTCATTCGCCAATCATAATCAAACGAGGATACGAAGTCATCTACAAAGATTATCCTTTCAGTGGAAAACTTCCAGATATCACTCATCTCAGTGAATTTGAACAATCATTTGCTCAGGCAATTGATTTGGATACTCTGTCGGAAGCAGAATTAATCCAGGCCAAAGTCTACTATTATGGTATGGTATGCTGGATTGATGACGAAATAGGTAAAGTCCTGAATTTTTTGCAGAAACAGAAACAATTAGAAAATACTATCTTAATTTTAGGAGCTGACCATGGTGCTCTTCGTGGCGAATGTCGTGGGCTCGGTAAACATATATTTCATCGGGCAAGCCAATCTGTGCCTTTAATAATTGCTGATCCCGACGATAAAAAAAGCCATAGAATATCATCTTTATGCTCCAATATTGATATCCCAAGCACTATCCTTAATTTAGCAGGAATTGAGGTGCCACCGCAATTTAAAGGGAATAATCTATTTTTAAATAGCGGATCTCAAGCTGTATATGCCACGATTGGTTATGGCGAGTCTGACAGCTGTGCATTTCCAGCCCGTCAATTAGGACGTTTGCCAGGAGACCATGGTTGGCCACGCCGCTCATGTATCCGGACTAAACAATATCGTTTGGATATGAATACTCGAATTGATGGCAATTATGTATCTTATGATCAGGCAGACATCTTCTTTGTCGATTGTGAAAAATATCCAAACGAAGACTTCAACATGTGTGCAGATCCGGCATACGAGTCCATTGTTAAGCATTTAGTCTCGAAACTGTCTGAGCACTGTAGTTGTCCAACAGAAGTAAGCCCGGACCAACTTCATATACCAGCTGAAATGGTCACAGGTACAAAACAGTAATATATAATCTGTGTATCAGCTACCAGTAATGCTGATACACAGAGATTGGGCAGGATTCTCACTAGTAGGTGTATAGAAACAACCCTCTGTTTCAATAATATCTACACCTATTCACATAATATGCTCAGAATATTGGCTCATATCCTTACTCTGCCATAGGAAATGGATATGAGCCTTCATTTTCTACAATCTTAAATTGCCCACATTATAAGCTTCAATTTTATTTTCCGATAACATTTGTATAGCTTCTAAATGTTTCTTATTATAGACAAGATATATTTTATCTTTCGGAGGCCATTTAAAAATCATATCAAAACGTTCTTGTTCATCCAATTCATTTCTTGAAATGTATATATATAATGTTCCAACTTTATTAGGATGATGCTTGTTAAAGGCATTAGTTCCGCATATACCTATTTCATTAACTTCTTCCCACTTGAATATCATAGTTACAATGCCAAAAACAGATTTATTTATTCCCTTTTCATCTACATGAACTACTGCACCATTTATGAGGGCTGCAACCGTATAAACAACACCTAAAACAATAAAAATCACTGCCGGTACAGGTTGTTTTATAGAAAACATGGCAGCACCAAGCATAAAAAAAATGACAGCGAAAGTTACCGCAACAACACATTTAAAAGGGTTTACAACATAATGATTCTTCATTTTCATTCTCCTCATTTTCTTTGATAAATATATTTTAACAGAAAGAGATTAAACAAGCACGACCTAAGTAAGCCAATATCCATTAATACGTTTATTTATGTCACGTATATCCATATAATTGATTTTCATTGATGATATTTATCATAAGCGATACCAACATTGTGATGCCTTAGAATTGTCCATGGAATGGAAGAAAAGCATAGCAGATAAGGTAACGGATTACTTTTTTGCAGGTCCAAAAAGGGTAACTTCAAACAGGTTGCGGGCTTGTGCGCTTCCGGATGTAATCATATGATTATAATTATCATTATAATAAGATAATTATATTTTACTTATTAAAACGATGGGAGTATGATAGTCCTTATGGTAACAGAAGGGAGCTTCAAATGAAAACAATTACGAACAAAATTCCGGGCATTTTACTGGCAGGAGTCATCGCCATACCTGCATGGCTGCTTGGTAAAGCCTTCCCCGTCATCGGCGGTCCTATCCTTGGTATTATCTTCGGTATGTTTCTGGCTTTCTGGAAACGTCCCGGCATGTTTCATGACGGTATCAAATATACCTCTAAAAAACTGCTCCAGTATTCCATTATTTTGATCGGCTTTGATATGAATCTTTTCCATGTAGTTCAGGTGGGAAGCCAAACGCTCCTGCTCATGGTATTTACCCTCACGGCAGCCTTTCTTACGGCCTTCCTAGCAGGAAGACTTTTGAAGATCGACGGTAAAATCAGTACCTTAATCGGTGTAGGAACAGCAATCTGCGGAGGTTCGGCCATCGCAGCCACGGCTCCTGTTATTCACGCAGATGACGAGGATGTGGCACATTCCATCTCAACTATATTTTTATTTAATGTTATCGCAGCATTCCTGTTCCCTTTTCTCGGACATGTATTACACATGAGTGATAACAGCTTCGGCTTGTGGACCGGCACCGCAGTAAATGACACTTCCTCCGTGGTTGCTGCCGGTTATACCTTCAGCAATGCGGCAGGCAATCTCGCCGTTATCGTAAAGCTTACAAGAACACTGATGATTGTCCCTGTCACTCTTGTTCTGGCAGTTTATACTTCAAGAAAATCCGCTAGTAACCATGTCTCAGATCATCCCGACAGCAAATACAGTATTGCTAAAATATTTCCCTGGTTCGTGCTTGGATTTGTGGCTGCCGCGATTATCAATACCTTTGTTCCTATGCCCTCCGGTATGAGCAGCCTTCTTGCCAAAGCCGGCAAATTCATCATCGTCATGGCGATGGCTTCCATCGGGCTTAACACTAATGTTGTTAAGCTGGTTAAGAACGGCATGAAACCAATTCTTCTTGGTTTTATCTGCTGGGCGGTACTGTCACTGACCTCCCTTGCGGTTCAATTTCTTCTATTAAATAGTTAATCAAAAATTACAGCATAATTGTATAAACTCCTTCGCCAGATTGGTAAGGAGTTTATTTTTATGATAAATTACATGGAAGCCCCGTTCAAAGCGCAGGTCCTCCACCTTCAATTCCGTGATTCTTCCTTTCTTCAGTTCCTCCTGTACCAGCAAATACGATAAAACCGATACTCCAAGACCTTTCCTTACTGCATGAATCAGCGCCTCCGAACTCATACTTTCCCAGGATGGGGTATAGGTATACTCATAGGATGCCATGATATGGTCAAATAATTCTCTGGTTCCGCTCCCCGGCTCCCGCAGCAGTAACGGCTGCGAGAGCAGCTGCCGGGTTGTTATGGTGTCCGTCTGGCAAAGCGGATTGGAGGGGCAGCAGATCACAGCCAGCCTGTCCTTCTTATAGGTATCACATAGGATACTGTCCGAATGTACCGTTCCTTCTATCAACGCAAAATCCAGATCATTCTGCAGAAGCCTTTTCTCGATCAGGTCGGAATTGCCGATAAAGACCTCAATATGGGATTGGGGATGCTTCTGATAAAAGGCACTGACATATTCCGGCATCAGGTGCGTGCCGATGGTCATGGAGGCGCCAACTCTTAATTTGCCGGAGCGCTCCCATTGGAATATGTTGTTTTGCACATCATCAAAGAGAGATACGATATGAGCTGCATAATCCAGAAAATTTCTGCCGATGTCTGTGAGATAGAGCCGTTTTGAGATCCTGTCAAACAGCTTTACCTCATAATAATTCTCCAGTTCCTTCACAGCGATACTAACCGCCGGCTGCGCCATATGCAGCCGCTCGGCTGCCTTCGTGATGCTGTTTTCTTCGCATACTGCCACAAATATCTTCATATGCCGTAGAGTCATCGCTACCTGCCTCCCATTCATTTGCAAAAGATTATGATTTATATAATAATATAATATTTTACTTATGATTCTTCAAGTATTATACTGACCTTGGTTGAAATTAATTCATCCTGTACATATTAAATATAGATATTTACGATTAAATGGGGAAATAGGAGGATACCATGACCGGTAACAGACTCTTTAAATATTATGCTTTATTTATTACCTTTCTGAAGGCCAGCACCTTTACCTTTGCCGGAGGCCTTGCCATCATACCGACAATCGAGCGGGATGCCGTAGAGAAATATAAACTTCTCAGCAAAGATGAATTTATGGAGTATGCCACCCTTGCCCAAACCATGCCGGGCGTAATCGCAATTAACTTTGCAGCCTTGGTCGGGCGGCAGGCCGCAGGTACTTTGGGTATGGTTGCGGCAGGCCTGGGAGCTATATTTCCGGCTTTTGTTCTTATGATTATCGCCACAGTGCTGATCAATATGATTCCCCAGGAAGGACGGTTTATGGGAGCCATGCGCGGAATCCGGGCAGCTTCTGCGGCCCTGGTTCTGTCGGCCGCTTTTTCCTTAGGAAGATATAATATTAAAAATACCTTTGCAGTCCTTCTGATGCTTGCTTCCTTTCTGCTTGTGGTTTTCGCAAATGTCAGTGCACCGGTTATCGTAATCCTGTCCGCTGCCGCCGGAGGTATCTATCAGCGCATCAAACGACACCGGGAAAGGAGACATGGCAATGCTGCTTGAAGGTTTCAAACTTTTTTATACGTTTCTTAAGCTTGGATTCATAAGCTTCGGAGGCGGATATGCGATGCTCTCCATGATTATGACGGAGGCACAAAAATTCTCTGTCACCCCTACCCAGCTGGCGGATATGAATGCACTTGACATGGTAGTTCCGGGTGCGATTGCTATAAATGCCGCCACCTATGTGGGTTACCTGCATCAGAGAATCTATGGTGCCATCGCAGCTACGGTCGGCGTATCCCTGCCGTCCTTTATCCTGACGGTCATCATCATGCGCTTCGTAACCCATTATAAGGATAACGTCTGGCTGGAAGATGCATTATCCGGCATTAAACCGGCGGCAGTCGGGTTAATCGCTGCCGCCTCCATTACCATTGCTGCTGATGTGCTGATTCTGCCGGGTATGGGTTTTGAAACCCTCCTTACAAATCCTTTGGGGACGATCTCCCTGGGAGGACTGATTATATTTATCCTTACTGCGGTACTGAATATCCGCTTCAAAATAAATGCAATCCTGCTGACTGCACTGGCAGGCGTTGCAGGTGCCCTGTTTTTATAACTGTGATAGCCGCCATCGCCACAATTATTACCATAGTATCCGTTCTTTCGTATAAGCCTGTACTTCCTGATCAGACAGCTGTCTCGAAAAGTCTGCCCGCAGGGACGGCTTTGCCCCCGGTCCCAAGCTGCGATATTCCTCATAACGGATTGTTGCATGAGCTTCGGTCTTATCCCAATCATGCCACCCCTCCTGCCTGATATGCTCTCCAAGCTCACAGTTTAAATAAACTGTCTTGGCAAAGCTTCTCCAGGGACGGCCAAGATAAACGCTGTTTGGAGGACAGTTACCTGTTAATCTGCACCGGTCCAGAATATATCCGAACTCCTGGCCTTCCGGGGTGGAGGCCGCCGTTACATACCCATAGATCTTCTGCTCTTCCGGATTGGCCGCAGCCGGTTCCTCATCGTATTTTAGTGAAAATATCTCACATTCTTCAAAATAAGCAGTCGCACTGCCAAAGATAAAATCCACCTCACCGCAGATATAACAGCGGCAGTAATATTGTCTGCCGTTAATCCTTGGCGCATGCTCCAAAGGACCGGTAAATCCCCCTGCCTGATAGGCAGTGGGCGGCAGCGGTCCTGTAAATAAGGTATCCTGGCATCCCAGCAATCTGCAATCCATAAAGCTGTTTCTGTCCCCATCCACATAGAGGGCGATTGCCTGTCCCACCTCTTTGCCATATCCGGCACTGTTCTCAATGGCTAGATCCCTGGCGGTAAAATCATGGGTATTGACCATCAGTGTCTGCGTCCGGAAGGTACCTCTGTTGCTCCCATCCGGCATGATCATTCGCGCATAATCCCCATAGGTAAGGATGGTCTTATGAGCACCGTCTCCAATGAGAGTGATATACGGCTGATCGATCACCAGCTTTTCCCGGTAAATCCCTTCCTGCAGATATATGGTTACTTCTTCGGTATTATCTGCCGGTATCGTACTTAGTGCTGCTCCCAAACTCTCATACGCTCCGCCGTTCTTTGAAACATGTATTTCACGACTCATTCTCTTCTCAACCCTTCTTCCTGTTACCTTTCATAATCCGCTAATTCCTTATTTCCATTCCGTACCAACGGCAAATTCCAAATCAAGGATATTATTCTATAATTTAGCACGTATATTCATATATGTAAACCATCTTTCCATGATATAATGCAATCAGAATGAGAAATTGCAAGCCTGCCTTCCGGCAAAAGTCCGTAAACTATTTTAAAAGGAGCTAAGCGTATGATAAGGTTACATTTTGAAAAACTTTCACGATACGATAGGCTTGGGGAACCCTGTACGACTGCTATTCCATTCCCGCAGGGAGAATTGTATGACATATCCGGATCAGTGATCAGCGACGGTATCCGTTTCACTCCAGTCCAATGTAAAATTACAGCCAGATGGCAGGACGGTTCTGTGAAATGGCTCCTCATTACGTTCTTAGCCGATCTGCCGGGTAACAAAGCGAAGGATTATTACTTTATACCGGATAACAGCACCTCCTGTCTGCCTGAAAAAAGCCTGACTGTCACGGAAGCTTCGGGCCGCCTGCAGATCAATACCGGACCACTGCAGCTCCAATTAAGCAAGCCGGGTGAATACGGACTCTTTGATAAAATACTTGGCGGATCTATGGAATACGGCAGTACGGAGCTTCTCGGACCGGTTCTGACGGATGAAAAGGGAGAAGAATTCCTGCCCCGGATCGGACCGGAGGGATGGGAAATCCTTGAACAAGGGCCTATCGTATCTGTCATACAGGCAAAGGGGAAGCATTGCGGCAGGAAAGAAAAAAGCTGGATCAATTACACCGTACGCATCCATGCTTACAGCGGCAAGCCCTGGATCAGGCTGGATTATACCATAACGAATATGGAAGAGCAAAAATCCCAGACCTTACAGGGTATTGAGCTGAAAATACAGCCCAAAAGCAATACGGTATCCGCTGCTGCCACCGCTATCGCTACCTCCAATTATAAAAGCAGGATAACCCAGGGCTGCGGCGAGGATAAATTATATCACCTGATTGACGCCGGACAGCTTATCTATGAAGCAAATGAGCATATACCCGAGACCTTTTACGGTACCTTCTGGGCAGACTGGTGTTTAGAAGAAAAGGGCGGAATCTGCGCAACCGTCTACCAAGCGCAGCAGAACTTTCCAAAGGCGATGAAAGCTGATAAATACGGGGTAACCGTTGGAATTCTTCCGAAGGAGGCCAATAACCTCACATTATTGCAGGGAATGGGGAAAACACACCGTATATTCCTGCATTTTCATGAACCGTCAGACACTCTTCAGGAGATCAATGTGAGAAGCCTCCAGCTGCAGCTGCCTGACCGGCCTACCCTTGACCCTGAGGTGTATGAACGGGCAGACGTCTTTGAGAATATTTTTGTTAAGAAAAAGCTGGGCGAGGTGGAAAGTGCTCTGGTTGCAAAGGCAGACGGGCGAGGCAAGGCTTACGGGATACTCCACTGGGGAGATGCTCCGGATCCCGGTTATACCCAACAGGGCAGAGGAAACGGAGAACCGGTTTGGACCAATAACGAATACGATTTCCCCCATGCCGCAATGCTGATGTATGCCAGAACCTCCGAGCGGAGAATGCTTGATTATCTGCTGGTAGCGGCTGAGCATTGGAAGGACGTGGATGTGTGCCATTATAGTCCTGACCCGCTGAGGCATCATGCCCAGATCATCCATTCCGCCGGGCATACCACCGGAGAGGTAGAGATTAGTCACGAATGGGTGGAAGGCTTGTTTGACTACTACCATATGACCGGTGACACCAGCGCATATGAAACCGCCTTAGCAATCGGAGAAAACATATTATATCATCTGAGTCAGCCCAGATACCAGAAGAAAGGTGAAATTAATGCCCGAGAAACCGGATGGGCTCTGCGGTCCCTGGTTGCATTATACAAAGAAACCTACGATGAGAAATGGCTGGCCTGCGCCGACATGATTATCGCTCATTTTGAAGCCTGGAAGGAAGAATACGGCGGCTGGCTCGCCCCTTATACCGATCATACTACCATAAGAGTTCCCTTTATGATATCCGTGGCCGTGGGCAGCCTGATGAGATATTACCGTATCCGTCCTCAGGAAAAAATCAGAATAATGATTATCGATGCTGTTCAGGATATGGTGGACAACTGCATGCTGGAGAATGGTTTATTCTATTATAAGGAGCTGCCAAGCTTAAGACGGCTCGGGAATAACACCTTAACCCTGGAAGCATTGTCTGCCGCATATGAGCTTACCTGTGATGAGGAGTTCTTAAAGTATGGGCTGGTTACCTTTCAGGAAGCAATCCGGGAGGAACAAAAGCATATCAATTTCACCAAGCAGATTAAGGATGATGCCATAATCATACAGGGTCCGGGACCTAAGGGCTTTGCACAGTCCTTCTATCCGATTGTATCATACTATGTTGCCGCTTCTGCGGCCGGAATACTATAAACTGTTTGACAATTTCGGCCGTAATATCGCCCCTGTCATAATTTTATAATTCGTATTTCCGGAACAAAAGTAATCCAACCGTGGTAGATAAAAGCATGATCGCAAGAGAATTTATCAAAATGATTATTAAGAGGTTTGCCGAAACCGCTGTTCCTGAAACAATCAACGACATACCATAAATCGAATGTTGCATCCCCCACGCAACAAGCCTTGCAGCTGTATCGGAAAAACTGCTCACGTTTCTTATCAGTGATACCAGTGTTTCCCCGAACAGCACATATCCAAGGCAAACGATGATCGATGCCGTACTGTTTTTAACCAACATAGAGAGTAAACAGAGCATCGATCCCAATGCAGCATAAATAAAAACGCTGCCTGCCATCATGCCTGCATATTCCGGCGTCAACATTTCCTGTATCTGGCCGGAACCAAGAAGAGTGACTATTTGAAAAACCAGAAAGATTGCAGCAGATACCGCTGATGACAGCGCCGCTTTTGATAAATATATATAAATACGGCTCTTACTGGTCAGCCATTTCTGCTGCCATGTCTGCCATTGGTATTCCTGACCGATAAAAACAGAGATCAGAATTGCAATAAGAATCCCCAATCCTTTTTGATACGTTATACCAATCCGAATAATATCGCCGATTCCTTTGAATGCCGTTAAATTTCCAAAAACAGAAATACCCAGACGAATATCCTGCCGCATGAGCATGATAAGAGAGAAAGCTATAATACAAATAAACGCCGCAACGCCATAAAACAGTTTGCTTTTTCCTATTCTGTATAAGTCGCTTTTCCATATATTCGTCATCCTTGATTTCCCCCTTTGGTGGACTGCATATAAAGTTGCTCTAAAGTAGTTTCGCTTCGAAGAATGTCTTGGATCAATACCTCTTTGACGATTTCTCCCTCATGCAAAATACCAAGGCAAGTGGCTACGTGTTCCAGCTCACTTAGGATATGGCTTGAAATCAGAATTGTCAGTCCGCCAGCCTGATTTAAACGAAGCAGCAGTTCCCGCAGCTCCGCAATACCTTCGGGGTCAAGTCCGTTAACAGGTTCGTCCAGAATAAGAATATCCGGGCTCCCAAGCAGTGCTATTCCCAGTTTCAATCTTTGGGACATGCCCTGTGAGAAATTTTTTACCAATTTATTTTTGCAGTCCTCTAATCCAACCGTTTTCAGTGTCTGCCTAATCCGGCTGTCATCGTGCATTCCCAGCAGGAAGGCTTGCACTTTCATGTTTTCAAATGCGCTCAAATTAAGAAACAACGACTGAGTGTTTATCACCGCAGAAACCTTGCTTTTTTGAACCCCGGCAGCTCCGACGGAAACCGTTCCGCTATATCTTTGAACAAGTCCTGTCAGAATACGAAACAGGGTTGTTTTCCCGGAACCGTTTTTACCGACCAAGCCGTAAATTTCGCCTTTCTTAATATGAATGGAAACATCCCGTAAGACTGTAGTTCCATTATATTCTTTCCGGATATGCTCTGCTGTTAAAATGCAGCGGCTCATAGTATTCGCCTCCAATCAATAGGGGTTGGGTAAAGCTCTGATATCCATAAACAAATAGAGAACGATTACAATGGCGGCAGTCACCAAAAGTGTGAGTAAGACACCTTTCAGCAAAGAGTTCAGCATTCCTTGTTTCCATCTTCTTGATAATTTTTGTACCGCTTCGGCTTCCTTCAAATTTTGGTCTTTGTTATTTACGAAAAGGACTTCATCCATTGCTTGCAGTTCGGCCTTGCAGCTATCACATTCAGCAAGATGCTCCTCAATCATCGCCCTGCTATCATTACTGCATACTCCGTCGTGATACAACGGAAGCAAATCTTTTATAATCTCACAAGATATTTTCATTTTATTACCTCCTGTAATTGCTTCTTTGCCCTGTAAAAAACCAATCTTGCCCAATTGTCAGTTTTTCCGAACAGCTCGCCTATTTGTGAGAATGGCAGCTCGCCAAAAACTCGCAGCGTAAAGACCTCTTTGTATGGCTCACTTAGGTTATGCAGCTCAATGTGCAGTCGTTTTGCCGTATCTTTGTCGAGATAATCAGTTTCTAAATTGTATAACAGGTTAGGTACGTCTGAATCCAAGTCCGAAACAATATGTTTTTTCCTTATATAAAGTGTAAAATAGGTGTTTTTTGCTATCTGACAAAGCCAAACATATAGTTTGCATGACCCATTAAATTTATTAATGTGCTGCATTGCCTTAAAAAAGGTTTCCTGTGTTATTTCTTCTGCACAGGCTTCATCCATACAAAGAGACAGCACATACTTATATACATCGGAAAAGTATTCCGAATATATCTCACCGAAATTTGCCACTTACTCACCTCCTTATCCATAAGACTTGCATTGTAGGAAAGCGTTTCAAATTTTTTCATATTTTGTTCCACCAATATTTTACCACACATAGCTTAGCTGCTCGTCTGCATCCAAGGCTTCTGGTTTCTCATTATCTTTCTGTTATACCATTCAATCCCACCTTATTGCATATTTCCCAAAATTATTCTCTATTTTTTCATTGTACTGCTTATCTGTGATCATTTCTGATAGCTTATTCGTATTATATATGGCTTTACCTATAATGAAAATGTTAATTTCACAATCAAGTGCCATACATAGCCGGGCCAGAATATCAATCAAAAAGGGTGTTACAGAGATGCTTTTTGTCAGGCTTCGGCCTGCGAAAGCATTGCTGTAACACCCTTTTTAATTTAAATCACAGTAAGATGCTGACACTTTCAGGGAACCGGAGGGTTTGCTGTTTATGCCAAAGAAGTGTAAGGTACAGATGATGCCGGGGAGCTGGCAGCTGCTCCTATAAATGTTCATTCAGTGATTGTAAATGCTGCGAACAATGTGAATGTGTCATAGTCTCCCGGGGATCTGACAAATAATGCTTCTTTCGCAATTCGATAATCACCGGCGGGAAGTTTGCCGTAAAGCCATTCCCAGTTAATGATAATTTCTTCGCTTTCCATTGCCGGTAACACATATCCGATAGAGTTGAAGCCATAATTTTCGATGACAGGTTCGACATCTATCCATCCCTGATCAGTTTTACTCTGAACAGTGTAACTTTCGCCGTAGGTATATTCGGTATCCGTGACATTTTTAAGTGTAACGGTTATCCCTGACGGCATAGCTGTTCCATCTATCACCCCCATGATAACAGGCCATTTGCTCAAAAACTCATTGATATCTTCGTATCGGATGTCGATACCGCTCCCGCCGCTTTCCCAAATACTTTCAAGATTCACGCTGTCCGGCCTGCCGCTCTGATTTGAGTGTACGACTAAACGGTAACCCTCCTCAACACCGTAGACCATTATATTGTAGTCAAAGCTTGAACTGGCGTTTCCGCCTTTGTATGGCATCAAGTCCTCAAACAGAAGGTCGTCTCCCTTTTTAGCGAGGGTTCGCACATCTTCAAGTGTCATGGGTTTCTGCTCATCCGGTTCAGGTCTTCTGCGGTCAATGCCGATGGCGGTCAGTTCGCCGCCCACAATAGCCAATTCTCCTGTCGCAAGCACATCACTCCGGGGATCGGGGTACTTTGTCTGTTTTACCATCAGGCGCCCGTTGTCGAGGTAGAGCGCGTAATCATAATATTGGCGGTCATTTAGGTCATAGGTGTTTCCCGTTGCATAATCGCAGACAATTATGCGCTCATCAATCATACCGGAACCAAGGCTGATCGTCGCACAGAATTCAGGCAGTCCGTCACCGGTCAAGTCCGCAAGATAGACATTCCAGACAGGCATCCCGTTTAAGAGTGTTGTTTCACCGACCGAATCGACGGCTTTAATTTCGTACGGAGTCCATTGAAACACGGTATTGGGGTATTCGGGCAATTCCAACTCCAGGCTGTGCTCTCCCCAAGGCATTTGCTCGTCAAGGTAATAATCCAGCCATTTGCGCGGCTCTTTAACGGCATTATTCACGGACTTTGGCAAGATTAAATCCAAAATGCTTCCATCCGGGGAGCGATTTACCAGAAACCCAATGCTCAGCACAGCAGCCAACGCAACTGCCGCAACGATAATCACCCGCGACGGCTTTTTAAAATTCAACACATTTTTAATACGCTCTTTTATGCCGCCTTCTCCAAAAGCAAGCGGACTGCCGCTTATGATACGCCGTTCCGTCGCCAAAGATAAAAGTGACAAGGAATAATCCTTCTTTGTTTCGCCGCCCAGTTCTTTCAACACGCGCTCATCGCAGGACATTTCCATATCGGCGCCCATGATAAGGAACGCCACCCAAACCAGCGGATTAAACCAATGCAGGCACAAAATGAAATACGCCGCGAATTTTACGATATGGTCACGCCGCCGGATATGCGTTTGTTCATGCAGGAGAATATAGCTTTTTTCTTTCTCAGACAAGCCAACGGGCAGATAAATTCCCGGCTTGAACGTACCCAGCACGAAGGGCGATTTTATGTTTTCCGCTTCATAGATATTGGCCTCGATGCGGACCGCTTCTCTCATTTTTCGTTTGAGGATGACGGATGACACCACACCGTAAACAACCATTACGGCAACGCCGAAAAACCAAACAAACGCCCCGATTGTTGTCCATATCTGCATCGGATTTACGCTTGCAGCCGGCGCGGCGGCGGGAAGAATACTGCTGACAGCGTTATTAACAAAGAGGATACCGCTGTCAATGCGCGGTACGGGCTGCATGGCTATATCCGGCGGTATCGTCTTCGCCTTGAATGGAATCAAACTAAATACACTCTCGATTGAAAACGGAAGCACAAGCCGGAGGCCTGCTACCGCCCACAGGCAATAAGAAATTATTTTAGGGGCTTTTTTCAAGGGCAGACGCGCAAGACATATTACTGCGATAACAAATGCCCCGGTCAAACTCATATTTAGAATTGTGAGAA
The DNA here is from genome assembly GCA_023409535.1 of Bacillota bacterium. Classification (GTDB taxonomy): domain Bacteria; phylum Bacillota; class Clostridia; order Lachnospirales; family Lachnospiraceae; genus Mobilitalea. The sequence continues at coordinate 366,591 of JAEYGZ010000027.1, read as the reverse complement.
ACAATTTATCCATTATTACCACCCTCCTCGTGTTCTTCGATCAGGCGTTTTAATTCTGCCGCCTGTTCCGGCGTTAGTTTCCTGCTGCCGAAAAAGGAAGTGATGAACTTCGGCAGTGACCCGCCGAAAGTATCTTCTACATAGCGACGGCTTTGGCGGGCTATTTGTTCATCACGGGTAAGGATAACCGACACATTTGCATTTTCGTTTTTGAACACGCCCTTGTCGCAAAGTTTTTTCAGTACCGTATAAGTCGTTGACTTTTTCCAGTCCATCTCTCTCTCTGCCAGCGCGACCAGATCGGGCGAGGTTATGGGTGCATCACGCCAAATCAGAGCCGCGAGCTTTTCCTCTGCTTCTGTTAGATTTATATTTTTAGCCATGGCTAAATCCTCCAAACTAAACGTATTAGACCAAGTACAGTCTAACGCGCATAGACTGTACTTGTCAACAAGAATTTTGCCATTTACAAAAATAGACAAACCTCCTTTTCTTAACACTCCTATAGGCCGTCGTCCGGCTTTGCCACAGTCAGGAACTGCCTGTATCGGCCCCTGTAAACTGACTTTAATTTATTCAAAGCGTATGGATAAATTACGCATGTAATTGTAGAAAATTGTTGTATTATGAAATATTTAACATTATAATAGGATATATGTACTAGAATGATATATAACTTCTATTAAGAGGTACAAATGATGAAGAATAAGAAAAAAAGGTATACCGAGGATAGCAGCTATCCCTTTTTCAACCGCTTCTCCCAGTTTATGATGTACAGCAATACACCCGTAAGAGGATCGTCCCGTATTGCAGGGATCTACATTATACTTGGAGTTCTATGGATCCTATTATCCGATAAGATTGTGGAATTCTTCGTTCAGGACAGGCAATGGATAACCACCATCGGTCTGATCAAAGGCTGGTTATTTGTCTTGGCATCGGGTGCGGTGATCTTTGGCTTAGTCTATTATGCCTTGAAGCGGGTGAACAACGATGAGGTCAAAATAGACAGCAGCTATCGGCAGTTATCGGCGACCCATGAGGAGTTAGAAGCAACCTACGAAGAATTAACCGCCCAGGAGGAGGAGCTTCGCCAGCAATATGAAACATTGATGGAGAACCAACAGCTTCTGATCGATAGTGAAGAACGATACCGGTTGATATCGGAAGCCGGTAATGACGGGATCTGGGACGAACGTGACGGAATTCGGTATTTTTCTGACCGGTGGCTGCAAATTACCGGCTATTCCAGAGAAGAATTAGAGAAACTCGGGGATTGGAAGGCCTTGGTCCATCCTGAGGACAGCAAGCTGGTCGCCTCTGTTTTGCAGGTATATAAAGAAAACAGAGCACCTTATTTTGCAAGTGAATTTAGATTAAGACATAAGAATGGACATTATCTGTGGATACAGGCAAGAGGGAAGGCAAATTTTGATATCCTGGGTAATGTCACCAGAATGTCCGGTTCCCACACGGATATTACAGAATTAAAAGAATATCAGCAGAAATTAAAGTATCTGGCATATCATGATCAATTAACCGGCCTCAGCAACCGTCTTGCATTAAATGAGGAAAAAGCGGAAAGCATCCTATCTTCTGAGCTTCAGAATTTTTCCCTGATGTTTATTGATATTGACAATTTTAAATTTATCAACGACACTCTGGGCCATAATTTCGGCGACCAGTTAATTCGTTTATTCGGCGAAAGGCTTGTCTCACATTTGCAGGGAGCCGGTTCCGTATATCGGCAGGGAGGAGACGAATTCGTCGTTGTATTCGACAGCGTGCCGGATACCCGGGAGATAAACAGATACGCCGATCAAATTCTGGCATCTGTTATTGAACCGCTGATCATTAATAACAGCTCCCTTTATATTAACATCAGTATTGGAATTTCCAACTACCCCGAGCATGGCAGCAATATCAACGAGCTGCTGCGGTGCGCGGATATCGCCATGTACAAAGCCAAGGAAAAGGGCGGAAACTGCCATATCATATATAGGAATGAGATGAATGAATCTATCACGGAGCGGATGATAATTCATAAAAATCTTCACGACGCCCTGGAGAACAATGAATTAGAATTATATTATCAGCCGCAGTATGACCTAAAGGAGCAAAGATACACCGGTATTGAAGCACTGCTTCGCTGGAACAGCAAGGATATGGGTCTTGTACCCCCGTTAAAATTCATCGGCATCGCCGAGGAGACTCACCTGATTGTTCCAATCGGAACCTGGGTATTAAAGAAAGCCTGCGAATTCGTAAAGAAGCTTCATGACACCGGTCTGGCGGATATAACGGTATCCGTGAATGTTTCCATCCTCCAGCTGCTTCAAAATGACATCGTTGAGACCGTATTTCAGACATTGGAAGAATATCATCTGGAACCGCAGTCGCTTGAGCTGGAAATTACAGAAACCGTACTTATGGAATCCTATGATGCCATCAAAGAAAAACTAAATATCTTTGTGAACAAGGGAATCAAAATCGCTTTGGATGACTTCGGAAAGGGCTATTCCTCCCTGAATTATTTAAAACTTCTGCCCATCACCACCTTAAAGATTGATAAATCCTTTATTGACAGTATCTCCCTGGAAAATGGCAGCAAATCATTAACAAGCAATATCATCGGTATCGGACGTTGTATGAATTTGAATATTGTTGCTGAAGGAGTGGAGACCAAGGAACAGTTGGATTACCTGACAGCAAATGACTGTGATAAAGTTCAGGGCTACTGGTTCAGCAGACCTGTTCCGGAGCCTGAGATTGAGAAATTATTCGCTGGTTTATAGGACATGATAACTATCGGGGTGTGGTTTATGAACCACACCCCGGTATCCTTTTACTTCTTTTTTATTGTATTCGTATTATTCGCATTATTTAAATTACAGCAGTCCATTCTTCCTGTGCCGTACAGCTCTTTATTTTCCTTGGCCAAGTTTTCAAAATATCGGCTGATTGAAGCTTTTATCCTTTTCCACATAACTATTCCTCCATAATGTTTAAAGCTCAGATATATTTGGTCCGGCAGGTTTCCTGACATCAGTATATAACAAAGTTATGGAGAAATTATGAATATGGCACATACGTTGGAATAAAATAATCTTATATTCCCAGGTTTTCGGACAGAAACTGAAGGGAAAACCATCCGGTCAAAATCGGATTGGTGTATCACAAGATCAAACTGCGCCGTCCCGTCCCGGGAATCATCCTCTCCATCTTCTGTATTGGCATCAGTTCCTTCAGGCAAATGATTATCCTCCGTCTCAGCCAGGTACTAATTCTCTTTCCGTAAACCAGATCACAGCCGGTGCTTTATCCAGGCTTTTTATTTCTTGCCATGGGCTTTCTTCCGTCAAAGAAATCACAGCTCATATAATATTTTAAATCCTTTTTCCAGATAGATCGATATTCTGCTTCGCTGCCGCTGTTAGCGATATAGCGCAGCGGCCGGTGAACCGAGTTGATCAGATATCCCATGAGCTCGGAGGGATCTCTGAAGCATTCCCAGTCACATTCCTTACAGAACGGTTTATTCTCGATTTCCTTAATATCCAGGTTGTACAGCTTACCCAGATTTTCATTGCCCCGGTAACCGCAAGGATAGGTATTGCCGTCGTTGGCATCCACAAAGAAGAAATCGATCCCTCCCCGGCAGGGAAGGGAGAACTCTTCCTCCCCTCTGTACTGCTTCATCAGCGCATAAAGGGAGGCTAAGGGTGTAAAGATCCGAATCTTTGAGCGATACTCGGGAATAGTATCGAATAGTGCCTGGAACAGCTGCACCTTCTCTGCCCCGGTAAATGTAATGATGGTATCACTGGAGGTCGCGCCGTAAACAGCGCTCATCTCCGGGCTGCTCTCAGTATCAACGCTCATCGGGTAACAGGCATTGACCATGGTAAAGCCTAAGTCGATTACAAATTGGTAGAAATGTGCAAGGGCTTCTTTAAACTCCCCATAAAATACATCCGGATCGGTCATTTTCATGGAAATCTTACCCTGCCCTCCGGTATTGCGGTTAATACCCAAATTTGCCGCAGGATAGATACTGTATTCATGAAAGATGGGCAAAGCCTTTTCAATCCCCTTGATCACACCCTCTAATCCCCTCATCTGCTGGTGGGTCTGAGGGTCGGCAGAATCAATACTGATCCAGAAGTTACGAAGCCTGGTTTTTGACAGCTCCTCCGCAAACCGGTGTATTCGGTCCGTATAATTACCGCTGTCGGAATTGGTGAACATAAAGCCGTTGGTGCCGGTCCGGATATAAGGAATATCCGTGTCTGAGGCATATTGCAGCAATCGAAGCAGGGCGGGTGTATTAAGAAAAGGCTCTCCTCCGGTAAAGGACAATGCCTGTACATTTTGTCCTGCCGCCGAATCGATAATCCTGCAGATTTCATCCTCTGATAAGGTATTTCTCTGAATGGCTTCTGTCTTTCGCATACTGCACTGAGGGCAGGTTGCATTGCACTTATTGGTATACTGGATGACAACCTGTCCCGGGATACGTCCCCGCAGAACAGGAAGGATATTGGCACTTTGTAACAGCGGATTTTTTGTCTTCAATCGTACCTCATTTCTTTGTGAAAGGTCTTCAGCTGCCTATGATTGAAATTTTTGTCATGTATACGTACCCTGAGCTCCGATGCAAGCTCTTCCCTTCTTTTCAAATGATAAAGCGTATGATACTGTGCTCCATACCATTATAAAATAAATGTATTTGCAAAGTTTAAATTGACTGTCAATTCTATCTTATATTTATGTAAAATCAAAAGAGAGCGCCGGTTTTTGAACCGACCCCCAAAAGTTAGACCAAAATCTAACTTTTAGGGGTCACATCATTTTTGACCGGCGCTCTCTTTTGATTAACTTATTTTGTTTTTATATAATAACTGCCGTCCTGCTCATACACTTTCATCTGCTTACCGCCAAAACAAATTGTGATCCCATCCCCGGCAGTCACCTGCAATGTCTCCTCACCCTCACTGCGGTAGGGATAAAGTATGGTAACAATCCGGTGTGTCTTTTGTGCTTGAACTGTGGATGCCTTTACATGCCATTGCATTGCAAGGCCCTCTGTTTCAGTCTCAGCTACTCCCTCAAACCGGCTGCTCTGTGTAATCTTCATATCGTTTCCCGCAAAGATTACTCTGAGTCCTACACCGTTGTGCATACTTGCAAACTCATTCTTCCGTATCTGAAACTCATGCAATCCATGCAGCAGCCATTGAACGGTTCCTTCCTGCTCCAGTATAATCTCATCAATGACAACAAAGAACTTTTCCTCTGCAAACAGAACATGTCTTTTGTTCTTAAATAAGTAGGGAACGGTGTTATGAAAGGCTGCTTTAGCATCTCCCCGAAGATAGACACAGTCTTCCCGCTTCTCGCAGGCCTCTATCTTACCATTGGAAGATATCAGCCGGTCAAACTGGGATTTTGCCGATCCGTTCATCTCCTCGGCTTTTGTTGTCTTTCGAAGCTCTGCAAATTGACCGATTCCATCCACCAGCACGGCATTCTTGGACTTTGTATGACGCCTCCAGTTCATATGCATTTCACTCCAGAAGCCTACATAATGCCCGGACTGGATTGCCAGAGGCTCTCCGAAGGCATGAAGAACAAAGGCATTCTGATCACCATGGCTGTGACTCACGCTGCCATAGGGACTGGATTTAAACATAAATGCAATATGCTTTTTCTCATCTGCCATATCCATGTGGATACAAGCCCAGCCGATATCCTGAAAGCAGGTAACCATCAGCCGGTCATCCGGCTGCTCCGGAGCAATCTTCTCAAACAGCAGCTTGACAAACAGCTCATCAAAGGCAAAATTCCACCAGCCATAGTTGTAAAACAATTGCTCGGTTCCCTTTCCTCTCAGCTTGGCCTGTTCAAAGTACCATGCGTACAGATGCTTATTCCTTGATTCCGTAACCGCACTAAGGATATTCATGGTATATCCGGCTTTCATTCCCGGATAATCTCCCAGGTCCGACATATCTCCGAATGCCATAAACCGAAGATCCTGGCAATAGGTATTCAAAATAAAGTTGCCGGTATTCAGAAAGAACGGACGTTTAAACACATCTATGCCAAGTGCTTCCCGAATCAGGCAGTTAGCCTCTGTGAAGAACGAAACGCCGGTCTGCCAGTAGGTAGGTCCTTCCGCCCAGCCACCGTCCTCTCCTCCCCAGGGGGTAAAGATCGTAAAGAAGTATTCTATGGTGTAATTCAACCATTCCTTCGCCTCCTGCTCCTCACCCAGTAAAGCCAGGGCTGCCGGTACCAGCGTCATGGATAAGGAACGTACTCCATGGCTGTCCAGAAGGTTATAATGAATCTGTATTTGATTTCTTACATAATCATACAGCTCCCTTGCTCTATGCATCAGTGCACGCTTTATATTATCCTTTTCCTCCCGGGTCAGAACATCCTGCAGCCAATCATATCCCCATGCCAGCGCAGTCGTCACCCGGAAGGCCGCTTCATCGTTGTAGGTTCTGGCCGTCGGACCTTCCACGTCCCAATCCGCCAGATGTAACAGCTGTCTTCTTGCAGCTGCCAGATAACGCTCCTCGCCGGTGACACGCCAGGCAATGGCACAATGCTTTACCGTGTATAATGCTTCCTGGCAATCAATATACATCTGGCGCCATCGCTTAATGATACGCTTATCCCCCGGATATCTCTCCGGCTCCCTCACAGCCTCCCTGTTAACCCAGGGAGATACTCCCTGCTCCATAAAAGCAGCCCAGGCCGCTTTTAACTCACTGTCAGAAGGTGATCTGAGAAGTGCCAGCTTCTCCTCACCGATCCAGAGTCTGGGATGGGCACCGATACCCCGGTAACGTTTCTCTCTGGCGGTCAGCGGTGTATTCACCGTATCCTGCCTGATTTCAAAGCCTTTGTTTCCGACGATTTCCTCACTGTCTGCCAGTATACGATAGGTGTAGCTTCCGGGCTCCATAATATGGTCCGGTGTATAGAAATTGATATCTATCCCCTGGTATTGATACCTGCAGCTTCCCCGACGGTCAAATACCTCAATCGTATACTCCTTTGTCCCTTCCTTCGGCATCCAGGTAAATCGCGCCGGATTCTCAGAGGATACCAGTCCTGCCGGCCGATCATAAACGTAATAATTCATAAGACTTGCCATCCTTCCCATCTAAAAATAAATACGGACACCGGATTGAAATATTCCGCCGTATTTCCTCACTTGCCGGATACTTCTCCAGCCTGTTCCAAAGGGATAAATATTCCGGTTTCTGAAAATAGAGTCCTGCAAACAGCATAAAAGGCATTGCAACCGGCCAGACATCATCATGCTCTTTGTCCTTCCCATACGGCCACTTTTCCTTATCCTGCAAGAACGGGAGCATAAATTCCAGTCCCTTTTGTAATCCTCTGCCGTCCTCCAGTGTGAACTCCCACAGACTATCCTCTTCTTCAGATGCAAACAGGCAGATTGCCGCCATATTGTCCAGAACAAAGCAGGAATAGTTATATGGCTTGGTTCGCTTCAGCTCCTGAGGAAAGGAACCGTCCTGTGCCATCTGACCGTTCAGCAGCACATGCTTATAACGCTCCCGGCAGAAAGCCAGCATCTTCTTGTCACCTACAAATCGGGCATAGGACGCCGCTTGTGCAAACCAGGTAACTGAGTGGTTGTTGTGCCACTCCCGTTCTTCTAATCCATGGGGATGCGTATTCATCCAATGCAGATATTCTTTAAACCATTGCTGCAAGCCATCCCAGACAGCAGCCTCCATTCTGTTACGGAGTATGGTAATCGCCGCAGGCAGATCAATCAGATGAAGCGTATCGATAATTCCAATCCCTCTTCCATCACATACCCCGGGAATTGCCTGTGCATAGGTCAGATGCGGCAGCATTCCGGTCTTCTCTTCTATGAAAAACTCCCGGAGCCACCGTATGGCACAATCGGCATAAATGTCTTTACCGGTTTGTCTGTAAGCCAGCGCAAGGTATGTAACAGCAAACCGCATTCTGCGAAGTGCATTTCTGTGTGCTGTAAAATTACCGGGATTACTTTGCCCGTCGAGACAAAGATAGGGAATCCCGTCAGGAGTATCCGGATTCGGCCACCAGTAATCTCCGTTAGAGTAATAGTCATGGATCCCTCCGCAGGAATACGGTGCGGCTTCGTCTGTGATATGTACCGGCTCTGCCTTCAGCATCGCCTCGGCTATCTCCAGAATTTGCTTCTGCTCATAAATTACTTTCGTATACATTGCTTCCTATTCCTCCTTGGACAACCTCTGAGAAAATCAGCTCTTGATTCGTCCTGTTATTGGTGATAGCATATTCTGTGAAACATTATAGACGATACATAATGAAAATCAATGACGTTTCAACTACAAAATATGGACAATCGGAAGGATGAATTGTTATGATTTTACAAAGTGAAGAGGTTAAGGTGAAGGTTCTGGATGAAAAATCCTCCAGAAGGATACTGGGTATGGGAGGTTCTCTTATGATGGCCGAGGTCACCTTTCAGAAGGGCGGCATCGGTGCAGTCCACAATCATACCGACCATGAACAGGTCTCCTATATCGTCAAAGGGTCCTTTGAAATAACTGTCGGAGAGGACAGAAAGGTGTTAAAGGCAGGCGGCAGCTTCTACGCTGCCAAGAATGTAAACCATGGTGTCGTTGCACTGGAGGATAATTCTATCATTCTCGATGTGTTCACGCCGATCAGAGAGGATTTTTTGGAATAAATCAACATCAACCTTCAAAAACTCAGGCGTGCCGATACGGTACTGAGTTTTTGAAGGTTGATCTGTAAACTCAGATTCATCTGAACTACTAAATTACTGTCTATCTCATCGCAAATTCGTCAAATTCTGCGACTGTCTTTGTGCCCTGAGAGCATAATGCATAAATACCGATTACTGTTCCTGTAAAGCATTTACCGGCCAGTTCGCAGGAAAGGAACCGTGTGGAAGCCGTACCACCATATTGCACAGGCTCATCCTCTAATGCATAATAAAAATGATAGGCTTTCTCATCTGCCTCGATCACTAGCCGCAGATGTCCTTCCTTTATCTTGATTTGGCATGCTGTCTGTTGAAAATCCTCAGCCTTTTTCTCTATCATTAAGTAATTCTCTCCACCGACTCTTTTTTTCCCAAAGCGATAGTAAAAATCTGATGAAAGATAGATCAATAATCCGGCTTCATCCCCTTCCTCAACCGGGTTAAAATTTAACCCGGTTTCCACACGGCATTCAAAATCACTTTGTCTTACCGCGGCAAAGGATGGACTACTTTGCCTGTCTTCTATGTTTGAGGAGGGTTTCATCATAAGCTTCCCTTCCCTCCTACAATAGAAGGAGAAATCCGGCTTCCTTAAGAAAATCCATTCCGGCTCCCATACCTCACGATTAAAATCTGCTGAAAAGCTTCGCTTCTCCTTTTGTTCCTCCCACAGGGGTCCCTCCACAATCAGCCTTGCCTTCCTGCCATTCTCCACAACAGGCCATTCATTCCGCCACTCTACCGGAGTCAGAAAAGTCTCTCTGCCCAGATGTGTCATGGTTCTTCTGGAAAGGCGGGTCCCTAGATGCAGCATCCACCAATTGCCGTTCCCATCCTGTACTAAATCCCCATGACCGGTACACTGTACTTCCTTTGAGGTATCATGCCTGTTTGAAAGAATGGGGTTATCGGGACAGCTCTCATAACTTCCCCACAGCTTTTTACTTCTGGCTATGGTGACCATGTGGTTGAAATTAGTTCCGCCTTCTGCGGTCATAAGATAATACCAATCTCCGATCCAGTAAAGGTGGGGAGCTTCCAGAAAGCCCCCTCCTGTCCCGGTCCACAACATTCTGATTTCACTAACAAGTCTGCCTGTAAGGATATCAATCTGTGCCATTGTAATCTGCTCTTGTCCCGGCTGCAGGCTCTGATTGGTGCAGTAGTATACTCTGTCTTCTTCGAAATACAGAGAAGGATCGATTCCTCCCATGGGAACCCATACAGGATTCGACCATTCTCCATAAATATCCTTCGTTGATAGAATAAAATTTCCTCGGCCATCCAAGGAAGCTGTTACATAAAAAGCTCCTTCCCAATAGCAAATCATCGGAGCCCAAATTCCACCGGAATCATTCGCTCCTTTCAAGGAAAGCTGTGAACTCCTGGTGATACAATTTCCGATCTGTTTCCAATTCACGAGATCAGTGCTGTGATAGATCGGAATTCCCGGAAAGTATTCAAAAGAGCTTGTAGTAAGATAATAGTTTTCGTCCACCTTGCATATACTTGGGTCCGGATTAAAACCGCGTATAATCGGATTATTATATTTCATTTGTATTTCACCTCATATTCAATTAATATGTAAATATAGCTTCTGCCTTACTTTCATGCTCTCATTGCTTGATACAGCTCCATATCTGTGATATGATTCTCAACATTGGCTAATAAAACAACCCTCCTGTCTTCCTCGGAGTAAATAACCTCCCTCTGCCATCTGAAGAAAGCAGGTCCATCCTCAACTGCAAAGTATTACCATTCCTCTCTAAACTTCCATCCGGTATTGCCCCGGTGTCTTTCCTACATATTTCTTGAACCGCCGCGTGAAGACAATATCATCCTCATAACCTACAGCAACACTAACTTCCTTTACCAGTAATCCTGTCTCTTTTAAAAGACGCTTTGCATTATCCACACGGACAATCGCGAGATAATCAGAAGGACTTATCCCCATCACATTTTTAAATTCCACAGCTAATGTCACGCCGCTGATATTTAAATACTCTGCTAAAGAGCTCATATTTAAATCAGGATTCTGATAGTTACTTTTCATATAGTCGATTGCCTTTGCCACAAAACCGGACTGCGTCGTCACGACTGATTTATTATAATCCATTAATTTAGAGCATACATCCCACAATATATCCTTAAAGTCCTGAATTGTAAGGCATTGAGATAAGCTAAACACATTGTATACATTGTCAAAACTAGAAAGCTTATTATACCATTCTTTTATCATCATATGAATAATATCATTGCAAAGAATTCGGAATGTTAAAAGCGACTGCCTGCTTGTCTGCAGATGCCTGGCAATTTCCTGTATAACCTTATCCGTTTCCAAACTGTCCTTAGATCGGATCGCATTTTTTAACCTGTATAGATAAGTATCCGGTAACAACTCAATTTGTTCCTTTTTTTCAATATCCGAGAAATGTATAATTCTGCTGTTATCTACAAGGAAACGGTTATCAAATGCCGTGTCTGCCTCCAAGTACGCCTCAGACGCTTCCGTAAAATTCTGATGGAATTCGCTGGTTGACATAACAAAATCCTCACAGAACTCTCTTCCGATTACGAAAAACTTCTCAAACAGCTCCGTCAATACAGTCGTATTATCACCAAATACCACAAAGAGACTCTGGTTTTTAATGATTAGATGAATTCCATATCCATCTAAATATTCCTGTCCCTCCAATTCCGACAGCATCAGCTTGTGAGCTTTGTTTTCATTGCTGTTTCCGCGATCTCCCATTAATGCTACGGCAAAATAATTCCGATTAATTTGCATGTTCGCCTTTTCAGCATTAATAATAATCGTATTCCTGTTAACATAATCATTTCTGACAAAATTATTAACGAACTTCGTCCTGCGCAATGACAAGCTCTCTTCATCGACTCTCTTGTTACGTTCTACAAGAATCCGAATTCCGTCAGCAATATTTTCCAAGTCGTAATAGTCGTCTTTATTATCACTCAATAAAACATTAATCGTACGAATTCTTCGCGATAACCGCCGGAATAAAACAGCAATCAATAAAGAAGCCGGGATACTGCAGATTAATATAATAAATAAAATACCCCATTGTCCCGTTACCATTTTACTCTGAAAGATCTTCATAGATTGTACCGTACAGTATTTTAGACCGCTTTCTCCTGCTTGTACCGTCACCAAATACTTCCTGCCGTCAAGTACTGTCTTAAACTGTGCATTATCAGCATCAGTAATCTTTTGAACTAATCCTTTTCCATCTATCTCCAGCGAGCTTCTTGATGCGATTACCTGATCATTATAGAAAATGAAATTTCCCCTAAGTTCCTCTGTAGCGCTATTCAATAATGAATCATAATAATAATCACCCACAATAAACATTACGGTACTCGTGTTTTTCGGTTCAACCGGCTTAAAATAAACGACTACATTAGCAGCCATATCATCAAAGGTTTTTGATATGTATCCATCAACCGGTTGCTCCCCCAGCACCTTCATACCTTTTTCTATACTTAACAATAAATTATACAATTCATCCTTTGAAGTGTTCTCCAATATGATTCCTTTATTTAAAAACATTTGAATATCTATTGATGTAGCATGGTTATACACATAATGATCACCATGATAAAAGAAGAAGAGCTGGCAGAAATAACGGCTTACCGACTTATAACGATATATCTGTTCTTCCAGTCCTTTACTTTTTAGAGGTGCAGCTTTCAATACAAATTCTGTCTCATTGCTGTTAAGTCTCAGCTGCCCTACTATATCATCTACAAATGCCAGATCATTTTCATGTTGATTACGAATGACAGACAGATATATTTCGTTCTTATTTTTGTAGTCATCAAAGATCGTCCGGTAATAAAATTGATATAAATAAGCACCCAGTATCAATATAATTACTACGACTACAGAGCTAAATGTAATTATATAGTAAAAGAGACCTTTTCTTTTTAAATCATTAAATATTTTTTTCACTTTATTATCCGATCCCTGCATCTGCATATTTTCCGGAGAAATAGCAGTATCCTGCTGATCTTTCAGCAGGACTGCCATTCCTTATTGACTAGTTAATGCCCATAGTATCAATTGCATCCTGATACATCTTAACATAATCAGTTATATTCATATCAGTAAATAATTTCACAAAGGTGTTCCAATTATCATCTGTCACACCGCTAGTAATGAAGTCAGCCATGTGTTCCATAACTGCATTATCAATATCTGTCTCTACCAAAGCGCTGCTCTGATGCTGTTCTGATGTCAAAGGAGCCATATCCAGATAATCATTAGAATATTTCTGAATCATACCGGCTGCATCATACTTCTGACAATATTCCGTTTTTTCAATACGTTGCGGTGACCAATTGAATACTGAGGTAAGGTACTGCCCAGGCGCAAAGAACAGGGTGTTTTGATCAAAGCAGTCTCTGATACCGGTTGTGTCGGTTATAATGGTGTCAATCTTACTATTATCTTTATTATAATCCCATCCTGTGCCCTTCGGTCCATAGTATAAAGAGTACATAGTCTCTGTATCAAGCAACGAGTCCAACCAGCGCATAGAAGCAGGAATATTCTCGTTGGTTGTTGTTATATATGCACCGGGCTTGGCAATTTCAGTATATCTGTATAATTTTGGTGCAGTTCCTTCGGGTGCGGTCGGCATAAAGAGAGTTGCGTCCTTTGCAACACCATCGTCCAAGCCCATGGCTGTTAATCTCCAAGCAGTGAAGAATCCGGCATTACCACCCTTAAGCTTTGTTTCAAGCGTATTAATATCCTGAGATATAACTTCAGGGTCAAGCAAATTCTCTTTATACAACGAATTTAACCATTCCATACATGCTCGAAAGCCTTCTTGTGTTGGTGTAAACTGCACTTGTTTATTATCGTCAAGGTAAATCCACTTATCCGGATCACAAGGAACTCCAAACATAGGAAGCATATATTTTACGCTGTAAAAACCGGTATCCAGCGCCATTTCTACTGGAACCTCGTCTGCTTCTCCGTTCCCATTGGGGTCTTGTTCTTTAAATGCACGAAGCGTATCCGTCAACTCGGAAAGTGTCGTAGGCGTAGGTAAGCCAAGATTATCAAGCCATGTCTGATTGAGGAAGAAGTGCTGATTCGTGTTAATATTCTGTGCAACCAGATATCCGACTGAGTATTTCTGACCGTCTGAAGCTTTCAATCCCAGCGTCGGGTCAGTAGCCTCCCCTGCTATACGCTCTTTATAGGTAGGCATGTATTTTGAAGTCAAATCATCCACTGGTATCAGGATTTGCTGGGTTACTCCGTATTCCTCGGTATCAACCGGCTTATTTGCCGAAATGATAATATCCGGATATTCCCCAGAAGCAAACATCAGATTCACTTTCGTATCCCAATCTGACTGCTTAATTACTTCCCATTCTATATGGATACCTGTTTTCTTTTCCAGTTCCTGAACAATAGGCATATCGTTAGGCTCCATTAAGGTATCTACATCCCTGGTTCCTAAAACAACGTTCAGCGTGATCGGTTCATTAACGATTGGATAACCTGTTTCATTAAAGCTACTGCCCGAACTCTTATCACCGGCGCTCGCGGTAGCATCGCCCCCTGCGCTGTTTCCTACTTTGCGGCTATCATCTGTGGTGCTGCTATTGTCCTTGCTTGCACATCCTGCAAAGGAAGTAACAACCATACATACAGCTAGAATAGTGGCCATAATCTTCTTTTTCATAATATAATTTCCTCCTTTTTATTTCAACACCTTCGTGTTGTTTACTTAACCTTTCAGCGAACCGATCATAACACCCTTTTCAAAGTATTTCTGCATAAAACCGTATAGAATTACCACCGGGCCTGTAGCAATTACAATAATGCAATATTTTGCCACATTCGCAATCCGCATTGCCTCATTTATAGACGCCGCATTGTCAGCCATGGATAACATATAATCACCGGATTTATCTATCTGAAGTGATGAAAGAATTTCACGCAAAATCGTTTGTAATGGTAACAAGTTCCTATCCCTCAGATAAACAAGCCCATTAAAATAATCATTCCACTTCGCTACACCATAGTAAACGATTAAAACTGCTATGATAGTCTTCGAAAGAGGAAGTACAATCCTGAAGAAATAATTAAAATGGGTAGCTCCATCCAACATAGAAGCTTCATATAACTCTTCAGGAATACTCGTCTGAATAAATGTCCTAGCAACCATAAGATTCCAGACGCTGACGCACCCCATCAAAACCATGATCATCCTGGTATTATATAATCCCAGATCACGCATAACCAAAAATGTTGGAATCAATCCTCCGCTAAAAAACATAGTAAAAATAAAAATAAAATTTATAAAAACTTTTCCTTCAAATTTGGGTCTGGATAACGTATAGGCAGCAGTCAATGTGACTATGATGCTGATAACTACACTGGTAATGGTATAAATGAAGGAGTTCAAATAAGAACTCAGCAGTTCCTTATATTTAAATACCGCCTTATACCCTACTAATGAAAAATCAACCGGATGCCATATTACCTGGCCCTTTACGATTGCATCAGGATCGGAAATCGATGCAATAACCACCAAGTACAGTGGATATATTATAAGAAACATTACCACAATCCATAGCAGAGCATTAACGATGTAAAAAATTCTATTACTAAGGCTTAACTTTTTCTTACTTTTTTTCATGCTCATTATCTCTATTCTCCTATCAGCGCATCTAAAATAATCCTACATCCGAAACCTTCTTTGATACTCTATTAACCACAATAATTAAAATAAAATTAATGATATTCACAAATAGTCCAATCGCTGCGGTGTAAGAAAATTGGGCACTCCCCAATCCCACATTATAAACATATACGCCTATGATGTCTGAAGTTGGTATATTTCCTGATGTCTGCATAATAAGTGCTTTATTGGTATCACTGCTGAGCAATCGGCCGCAATCCAATATAAATACCATCGTGGTTACCGGAATCAGACTGGGAAGATCAATATAACGGATCTTCTGCCATATACTGGCTCCGTCAATCTCTGCCGCCTCATAAAGCGCCTGATCCACGCCTGCCAAAGAAGCTATGTAAAGAATTGTTCCCCACCCGGCAGATTGCCATATTCCCGAAATAACAAAGATGCTCCGAAATGCTTTAGCATCAGACATAAAATCTATGGGCTTCAGCCCTAACCCTTCGCGAGCAAAGTTAAAAATTCCACTTGTTGGTGATAAAAAGATATACAGCATACCGGCAAGCACTACAGTAGAGATAAAGTATGGAACATAAATGCTTGTCTGAATAAATCTTTTCTTCTTATTTCCACGAATTTGATTGAGGAAAATAGATAATATGATTGGGATAGGAAAGCTCCACAACAAGTAATAAATATTAAGAAGGAGTGTGTTAGTCAGCAACCTCTTAAAGTAATATGCATGAAAAAAGGTGGTAAATTGTTTGAGTCCGACCCAGTCACTTCCTATTATTCCTTTTACCGCCTTATAGTCCTTAAACGCAATCTGTATACCATATAGTGGAAAATAGTTAAACACGATAAAGTATATAATTGCAGGAAGAACTAAAACATATAACTGCCAGTTACTTTTCATTATGCTTACAAAATTTTTTTTCTTTCGAACCGCCACATAGGTTTTCATCTCGTCAATCTCCATTTTTTGTTTATTATTTATATATTCTATTATAGATAGCACAGGTTTTAAGGTAAACTATATAAATTTTATACTCCTGTTATTGCATACTCATTTGACATTTTTACTATTTTTTTGTAAAATTACGCATTTATCATATACATTTCAATACAGAGCACAGGGTGACAGGGCAAATTGAAGACCGGTAGGTGTCAGAAGAACCGCTTCTGGCACTCACCGGCCTCTATTACTTCTTATTTGTAAATTATTGGGTATTCAATAGTGTAATAAGGGGTGAGATTATTGCTGTCTCACCCCTACTGTGGTCTACTATTTCTGAAATCATCTACCCTCTTGATCAACAGTATATATAATTTTATGTCCTGTCTCCCGTGACTCTTCGGCACTAATTTATATGGTAACTCTGTGCAATATCATTTAATTTATCGCTTTCATCCTCTACATTTTGATAAATAGTTTCATCTGAGGCATTCTTTTGATAAATACATAGGACTGTCGGACCACCATCAGATACTTCGTCCTCATAGAATATATTATTTTCAATATAGTATAAATTCTGTGTTTCTTTATCACATATCATAAAAATCCAATTGTTCAACCCACCGATACTTTGTTTCTCCTCCAGGTTTATTAAATCTGAGTCCTCAACTTTTTGCATCACGCTCCATACCTTCTCTTTATCCTCCTCATGAAGTAATATGGCACCATCTTCGATTGTATTTCCTCGTTGTCCAACATAAATATCATAATCATCAATACTTCTTGAAAGCAACTCAAGACCGCCAGCACTTTCTGAGCTTTGTGTGTTTGCATTATTATCATAATTTTCAACAGCTTGAGTTTTTTCACAACCGTATAACAGCAAGAATAACGATAAAAGTAATAGGCTTCTGATCATAGTGTAACTCCTTTCAAATTGTTATTTGTTTCATTGCCGATTTACCTAATTATACTTTTCCTATTACTGGAACTCAATCATACTTTTTGACTGTTCCCACAAAAAGAAAGTCCGGAATTCCTCATTTTTCCAAGGAATTCCGAACTATTGTGCAGTACGTCAATATAAGCTTTACCAGAGAAACAGTTCCTTGCCTGTCAGCTTCATCAGCGCCTCCAGGAAAAAATAATCTCCGTAAATAATGGAAAATTCATGGGATTTATCATGATAAGCCGCCGTGCATTTGGTCAGCAGATTGTCTTCCTCCTCATTCCAGTTGAGATTGCTTTGTGTGAGTGTCTGCAGCATCTTCAGAGCGGCATCCAAATAAATCTTTCTCTGCCTTCCTTCCTTATGCTTAGCCAGCTCTATCAGCCCGCAGGAAGCGATGGCAGCCGCTGTAGAATCCTCCAGGCTTACCTCCTCAGGCTGCCTGAAATCCACCGGAAGCAATCCATTTTCCGGTATATTAGCAATAAAATAATTCGCAATTCTTTCCGCCGTCTCCAGATATGAGACAGTTCCGGTGTGTATGTAACTGAGTATGAAACCATACAGTCCCCAGCTCTGTCCTCTGGTCCAGGAAGAACCCTCGTCATAACCTTGTCCGCCGTAGCTTTTTACCATCTCACCGCTTACTGGATTAAACTCCACAATATGCTTCGCAGAACCATCACCTCTGATGAAATACTTCATCGTCGTATCCGCATGGTTCACAGCAATCTGCGCAAATCTGGGATCTGCCGTCTCCTCACTCGCCCAGTATAAAAGCGGCAGATTCATCATACAATCAATAATTGCCCATCCGCTGCGGTCAATATCACTGCCCGGTCTGTTATTCCAGGCACGTATGAACCTGCCGGCACTGTTATAACGTCCGGCCAGATTTCCCGCCGCTAAAAGCCCCCTGCTTTTTGATGCCAGGTTTCCCGTCACATGATAGTTTGCCACGGCGGTAGGAAGCCATTTAAAGCCGTTGTCATGATCCAGCTTTTCATAGTCCATCAGACTGGCATCCAGCTTCTTCTCATTATCCTCTGCAATACACCGATAGGACTCTTTTCTGGTAAGTGCATACATCTGCCACATCATACCGCCCCAAAAACCGTTTGTCCACCAGCCAATTTCCTTTTCATTCGATTTATCGTCATGCACTCCATTGACAGTGGTATAGGGAAGCTTCTCTGTCGACCTTTCACTCACCTTTTCCAGCTTATGTGCAACTCTTTCCAAGGTTTCCTGCACCCATGCCATTTGTTTCTCATCCAACTTCATATCTCTCCTTTTGTGTTAAGTGAACTCACACCTCACATGTGAAATTCATTCCATAACCATATCTGCAGCTTATCCGCATACGGCTCTTCCGATAATTTTCACAGTTTCTTCTATTTTTTTAATTCATATATTTCCCGGTTTGCCAAGGTATCATAGCTCGCCGACAAGCCATCCGCGTTCTTCCTCACGAACTTAACCCTTTACAGAACCTATCATGACACCCTTTACAAAATATTTCTGCACAAAAGGATAAATGACTAATACAGGAATCATACTTACTACAATCAGCGCATACTTGATTACGCCCACCATATCCGCCAGCCTCGCCTGCTGCTCAGGATCCTGCACTGTGGATGGATCAATCTGGCTGGACATTAAAATCTCACGCAGATACAGCGTCAGAGGATACAGCTTCTTGTCATGCAGATAAATCATGGCATTGAAGTAGGCATTCCAGTGGCCTACGCCATAAAACAGTACCAGAACCGCGATAATCGCCTTGGATAGCGGAATTACCACCTTGAGATAGTACATGATATCCGAACAGCCGTCCATCTGAGAGGCCTCCAGCAATTCAATGGGAATGGTATTTGTAATGAAGGTCCTTGCAACAATCAGATTAAATACACTGATTGTCCCCGGCAGGAGCAATGCCCAGAAGGTATTATAAAGACCTAAATTCTGTACAACCATAAAGTTAGGAATCAACCCTCCGCTGAAAAACATGGTAAAGGTAAAGAGCAGCATTATTCCGTTGCGTCCCGGCAGATCATGCCTGGACAGACAATACGCCGCCGTCATGGTCATTCCTAAGTTAATTATAATTCCTACTGCCGTATAGAACAAAGAATTACGGAAGCCAAGCCATACCGTGCTTGTGTGAAACACCGTCTTGTAGCCCTCAAGACTGAAATCTACAGGAAACAGTATCACCTTGCCAGACTGTACCGCAGTTCCTGATGAGAAGGATGCGCTGATCACAAAGATGCAGGGATATAGCACCAGTAGAAAGAAACTGGTCAGGAGGACGGTGATTACAATATAAAAAATTTTATCATTTAAACTATAGTTTTTGAATTTATGCATGCCAACCTCCTTAGAAAATCCCGCTGCCGTTTAGCTTCTTGCTTCCCTCGTTGGCTATGATCAGCAGTATAAAATTGATGACTGAATTAAACATGCCTATTGCGGTAGACAGAGAGAAATCAGTGATTCCGCTTGCCAACCCCACCTTATACACGTAGGTTGACACAATCTCACTGTAGTTCAGATTCAGGTCATTCTGCATCAACAGTACCTTCTCATAACCTACATTCATGATATTTCCAACCGCCAACACCAGCATAATACTGGCGGTAGGCAGAATGGCAGGAAAATCAATATAACGGAGCCTTTGAAAACGGCTGGCACCGTCAATCATTGCCGCTTCATGGAGAGACTGGTCCACTCCCGAGAGAGCTGCAATATAAATAATCGCACTGTAGCCGGTGGACTGCCAGACTCCGGACCATACATAAATATGCTTAAATAAACTGCCCTCTGACAAAATATTCGGCGCGGTATGTCCGGTGAACAGAGTAAACAGGCTGCCATAAAGACCATTCCGATAATCCAGCAGCTGGAAAATCAAACCTACCATTACCACTGTAGATATAAAATATGGAACATAAGTAACTGTCTGAATAACCTTTTTATATTTCTGACCCAGCATGGCATTCAGCAGCAAAGCAAATATAATAGGAATCGGAAAGGAAACAATCAGAGAATACAGTGATATTGTCAACGTATTCTTCATGACAATTGCAAATTTAAAAGAATGAAAAAACTTCGCAAAATTAGCCAACCCTACCCATGGGCTTCCCCATATCCCCAGACCGGTATTATATTTCTTAAAGGCAAGTACCAATCCGTTCATGGGTACATAGGCAAAAATAATCAGCCACAGCAGCGGAAGTACAAGCAGCAGGTATATCTGCCATCTGGAAAGAATCCGTTTTTTCAACCCTCTGTTGACACCATTGCGATATATAACCGGACTTTTTTCCATAATCATCCTCCTTTTTCATAATATAATCTCCCGGATGCTCGAAGGATTATCCAAATATAAAACACGACGGGCAAATGTGCCTTTCAACAAGCGCCTTTGCCCGTCTAAGCTATCTTATACGCTGACATTCCGACAGCTCTCCGTCAGAAAAACATTAGTTTCTGTCGTAAGCTGCCTGCGCAGTCTCCAACCACTGCGAAAGCCCCATGTTATCCAGCTCCTTTATATAAGTATCCCAATCTTTTTCAGTATCTCTGGCACCAATAACAAACTCTGCCAGACTCTGCTTAACAAAATCCGGAATAGTGGTTAGCTGATCCTGAATCTGCTCTGCTTCCTCAATTGTATACTTCAGAGCAGGAAGCACTTTCTCAGGATGCTTAGTGTAATAGAGCTCATAGCATTTTGCGTTCAGCTGTGTCGGGTCATTCGGATCAAAAGCACGGCCGGAAGAGAAGTCATACCAGGTATTGCCCATTTCCACGCTGGCATATCTGGGACCATGGTTTCTCCAGGTCTGATTCTGATTATCCGCCCATACGGTTGAGGTAACAAGCATAGACAAACCATCATACAATCCGGCTTGGATATAAGCGTTGGATTGCCCTTTCAAAATCTCAGGATCACGGGTCCAGTCCACATTCTCTTCACCGAAGCGCTCAATAATGGAAGTGTCATGAGCAAAGAACAGATCTGCAAATTTCAGAGCCATATCCCGCTTTTCTGTGCCGGCAAGGATCATCAGCTCCTGTCCGGGATTATATTCTGCATAAGGGGTATATTGTACTCCTTTCGGTCCCTTCAGAGGTTCAATCATGTTCATTTCCATAAAATTCTTGTTATTTACCACATCAGGCCAGTTACTCAGGGATCCTGCGGTTGTCAAGCCTACAATCGGAGTCTCCTGATTCAGAATCGCCTTAAACTGTGTAGCATCATCTGTAAAGATATTGGCAGAAAGCAGACCTTCCTTATAAAGATCATTCATGTAGCGAAGTCCGTCACGCCATTCTTCTGTCGTGAAAGGGGCAATAACGGCAGCTCCGTCATTTGAGAGAGATAATCCGCCGTTGGTTCCGCCACCGTTCCAAAATACAAAAGAATTCATCAATGCGGCACTGGTGTTCTCACCATATCCGCCTCCGGAGAAGCCATATACACCAATTTCGTCCTGTACACCGTTGCCATTGGGATCACCGTCACGGAAAGCAGCCAAGACGTCCTTGAGCTCCTCCGTAGTGGTCGGAGCCTTAAGATTCAACTTGTCCAGCCATGCTTTGTTAAGGAACATACGATATGGTGTCATATTCCAGGTCTCCGGCTCAAATGCAGAAAGACTGTACATATTACCGTCCGCCATCGTCTGCGCCCTATCCATAATGGCTCTGTCCTCTTCAGGAATGGCATTATAGTTGGGCATCACGGATGAATCTGCCAGGTAGTCGTTCAGCGGAAGGAAAAATCCGCTGGAACCGTACTGAAGAATCATCTCATTCGTCAGATGTCCGTCCACAACAAGCACATCCGGAAGCTCTTCATTGGAGGTTGCCATAAGAGCAACCTTGGTACGCGTCTCGGTGGCTTCAGACGGAAGCATATAGAACTCAAGCTCAAAACCCAGCTTCTCCTCCATATAATTAGTAAAATAGTTATCCTCATAATCAGTTACCATACTGCTTTGGGTAAGACCCACCACCAGCTTTCCGCCTGAGGAAGCTGCCGGTGTAGCATCCGCAGATTCCGGTGCAGTTTCGGCACTTCCGCCCTTGTCCGGGCTTTTGTCTGAACTGCCGCTGCATCCTGTCAGTGCAGTTACCACAAGTACGGCAGCCAGTCCGAGTGCAAAAAATTTGTTTGTTTTTTTCATACTTTCCTCCTATATTTTTTCCATGACTCCCAATTGGTATTGTCATGATTATTTATGTAAACTCCTTAAATCACCGCCCCTGATCTGTGCAGCGAGAATTTTATGAGGGACGGAGCTCCGGAGCCTTACAATCCGCTTTCCTTATTCATCTTGCCATTATTCTTTCCGAACGTAATTTCAATCCACTGCATGATCTATGCAGATATGGCCGCCCGACCACACCTTCCTGCCCGTCCAGTCCTCATCCGCCCTGCTCCAGAAGGGATCTGACGGGAGCAGCCCCAGTGGAAGAAATACGGCACTGCATAGGTACAGGCTTCCGGTATTAATATACCCTTCCGCAAGCTCCGGCTGATATCCATAGACACCGGGCAAAAGCCATCCCTCCCCGTCAAGCATATCCGGTGAGCTCATGACTCGCTTTATGACAGCCGTCAGAGCGCAGCGGACGGAAGCAGGCGACAGTCCCGCCTCCAGACGATGCTGCAAGGCCGCCTGGGCAAGCATCTGAAAAGCGCCGAAGCGGTAACAAATAGAGCGGCCCATCACGGGATACGACCCCTCCGGTCCGATCAAACGCTCCAGCACAGAAGCATATCGGGACGAACGGGAAATTACCGCCGCACGCATTGCAGCTATTTCCTCATTCTCTTGGGAAAACAATTCCACCAAATCTACATACATTGGCTGAATTACAAAACTGTTATAATAATCCCAGCGGAACATCTCTCCGTCGCCGTAAATACCATCGCCCTTATACCAATTCCGGAAAGTCCTCACAGCATAAAGTACCCGCATAATATCGTACGGCTCTCCCAGCACAAATAATCCGGCCTCCACCATAGCAGTAAACAATATCCAGTTGGAATTATATGCAGCAATTTTCCGGGAGCTTCTCAGGGCTTCCGCGAGGTTATGACGCACCTCAGGAGGAAGAGCTTCCGCAAGGACTTTAGGGGCACGTACAAGAGCATGTGCCAGAAATGCGGTATCTACAAGAGGCTGACCCCCGGCACTGAAATTCATAAAATCCGGAGACTGCGGATCTGCCGCCATAGCAATGCAGCGAACTGCCTTTTCTCTGTAGGTTTTCTGTAATCCCCCTTCTTCCGGGCCCAAACTGCCGCTGTCTGCCTCCAGCCATGGTGCCAATCCCAGCATACTCCGCCCGAAAGCCTCAAGAGGCGCAAAATCGGCGCGCTCCTCATGAAAAGCGAGGGGCATTCTCTTTTTCAGTTCTCCTTTTTCCAGTGCGTCCAACACCGGACCCACAATTGTTAAAAGAGCATTCAACCATTCTTTTCTACAATCCGTCATTATCTTTTCTCCTCGTATCAGTCCAAAATCTCCGTACGAGATCCCCCTTTCCTTATTCTTAACCTTACCGATGGAAAAGCTCTTTATCGCAAAAACTAACCTGTATCACTTGATCATGTGAATCATTATAAAATCCCTAATTGGTCAGCCATTTCCTTTCCTGGTAAATTAGACAATTTTTCATTCATTTTTTACCATATAATAGTCATTTTTATACACTCGCTTAATTTTGCATATACATATTATTCACTTTTTCCTTGTTTTCATATTACATCATTGACATATTGCCAGTAATAGCCTATAATACTGAAAAACTAACCTTTTCTATTATTAAATTTTTCAGAAAGGAAATATTTCCATGATAAAAGCAATCAAAGGCGGTTGTGAGACCCGGCATCCCAGTACGTTTCAAATGTCACGTACCAAAGGCTTACCTAACTATGTCATTTTGATTGTCAGAACCTATGGTGAGTTTCAAATCGGAACCGAATTTTTCTCCGTAACCCCTCCTCAAGTCATCCTTATAGCGCCGAATACCGTATATCATTACGGGAATCCGCACGGAGATTATGTAGATGACTGGCTGCATTTCGACATAGAGCAGTCTTCTTTTATACAGCAGCTCCTCTCTATGAGCAATAAGCCATTTCCCATTGGCAATCATTATTTATTTTCATTTTGCATCCGGCAGATTCTCTGGGAACTTTCCTATGGCCAGTCCCCTTCTGCTCAGGATAATATGGACGCCCTGTTTACCCTGTTGTTCAACCATCTGATTACCGCATATGATGCGAAGGACAGTCTCAGTACCAGGAACCCCTTCCAAAGTCAGCTGCAGCTTTTGCGTCTGAAAATGGAGAACTCAGTTTATGAAAAGCACAGCATCCGGGAACATGCTCAGGAATTAAATGTCAGTGAGTCATATTTCCAATATCTTTATAAAAATCTTTTCGGCATCTCCTTTCAGCAGGATCTCATTCGGATGAGGGTTGAATATGCCAAATATATTATGACTACCAGTAATTCAACGCTTGAACAGGTTGCAGAAATATGCGGTTATACAAATGAAATTCATTTTTACCGACAGTTTAAAAAGCTGGTGGGTACCAGCCCTGCAAAATATCGTAAAAGTGCAGAGCCAAATGAGTGAGATACGATAAGCGCATAAATGGGTGAGATCGTTAACGATCTCACCCATTTTTTCAATCATATCCCTTCTCCTGCAGTCCGATGATAATTTGCTCCAGAGCCTTCGGTGTAACCTTTGCTCCTTTCAGACCTGGCTGTCATCGTATATAACAACTTAAAAGCAGTTGTTATGAATGTTTAGCGGCATAATTAAAATAGGCCACCTCAACCGCCACGTCTAACGCACTTTTTTCAGGAATTTTGATTTCCACCCTGGAACAGCAGCCCCTGATCCGACTCTCCAATCGCCTTCTTAAGTGCTCATTTTCCAGAAGTACACTCCCCCATAGCCACAGCGAAACCTCCTGATCCTGATCAAGCCCCAGCTTTTTGCAGTTATCCTTCACCAAATCGGCCAAAGCTTCTGTACTTTCCCTGATGATGGAAATTCCCGCATGCTCTCCTGCCTCAAAAGAACGGGATACCAGGGGGGCCAGGGCTGCAATTACCGCTTTATCCATTAAGTTTGCATTAATATACTCATTGAGTTCGGATAAATTCCTAATCCCGGTCTGTTTGTAAAAATCTTCGTACAGAACCTGGCAATCCTCTCTTCCGTCCATATGACTGCCCACATGCTTCATAATACCCAAGCCAATATAAAATGCGCTGCCTTCGTCACTCAGAATATGCCCCCAACCGCCGGTTCTAACAATGCTTCCGGTTCCATCCTTACCATAGCAAATTGAGCCGGTTCCTGCCACTAGTACCAGGGAAGGAGCTTCCGACAAATACAGAAATATTTCGCAGTCATTTTGGATTAGTATGGCCTTTTCCTGAAATCCCATATTGAGAAACGCCCGAAGGCAGGATTCTTTTAATTCCTGAGAGTCAATCCCGCTTGCTGCAATACAGATGCTTGCACAGTCCCGGGGCGTTAACATACGTTCCTCCAACGCCGGAAGAACCAGATTTCTGTATCGTTCCTCACTTTTCTTATCTCCGTCCGTGTTGATACTGCAGCCCTGCCCATATACCTCTCCCAGCGATTCACCCTCCAGGTTTTTTAGCTTCATCCTTCCGGTTGTGCCGCCAATGTCTAATCCGGCAATGTACCTCGTCATGATCTGCCTCCTTCCCCTTAGTCTCCTGCTTTTGTTACCTGTATTTTGTTACCTGGTCTTTGTTCCCAGGCAATCATAAAAATCTTTAAATTTAGGCAGATCACACTCAATTCCCCTGTTCTCGGAACCAAAAGCACTCAGATACTGAAAGGCAGGCAATATCTCAAAGGGTGTGGTAAAGACCGCTCCTCCCTTGGTAAGCTCCAGGAGGTTCGCTTTCGTCCGGAGTCCTCCCACCGTAGAGATTACCCAGTCGTCGCAGCCTTTTTCTTCACAGTATGCGATCAGACTTTCCATACCGGAGCGGTTTTCTGCTTCTGATACCACAAACAAATTGAGGCTTCCTTCCTGAATCGTATTATGTATTCCATGGGTGTACTCTTCCACCTCATAGGAGAGTACCGGCAGATACCAGGTCTCAAGCATCTTGAGCGCACCTTCTCTGGCTGCAAGACTGCTTTCCGGATCGGCGACGATCATGGCATGCTTATGCTGTGAGAACAAAGAGATATTCTTCTTAAAATACGCCTCGCAAATCGGGATATTGATCTTAGCAGCCTCTATCCCCTTTTTAAATTGGGAAATGGTGCTCTCCAGCACTTCCCCCGACATCCGTTTTTCTTTCATCGCCGCGGCCAGCACCAGCAGCTCCAGCAGCAATACCGTGGAGGTCATCCCCTTTGTTCTCGGTCCCACCCTTTCTTCCCCGCAGGAAACCAGATAATGCAGATCCACCAGCTTCGCAACCGGGGAGGAGGCATCTGCCGTGATTCCTGCAACAACATAGCCCCCTTCTTTCCAGACCCGTATTGCGTTCATTGTGGAAACACTCTTTCCTGATTGAGAGGACGCAAGAATTAATGTTTTATCTCTGTCACAGGAACCCCGGTATCTCAAAACCTCAGCCGGTGTCATCACCTTACAGTCAAAGCCTGACACATGGTCAGCGAATTCAGCTGCCATAAGAGAAGCCAGATACGAGCTTCCCGAACCAACAAAAATCAATCTTTCAATAGAAAGATTTCCAGTATCATGGATAAAATCTTCAAATATCTGCTCCCTGCCGCCAAGAATCCGCTCCCAGACCTCAGGCTGTTCCTTGATATATTGTAGCAATAATTTTGCCATTCCCAAACCCTCCTGGTATAAATCCTACTAATAGAAGTCCTACTAATAGAAATCTTCCTAATAAAATTCTCCTAATAAAAATCCTCTTTCCCTTTAAATTAAATCCGCGGCTACCCACAGAAAGCGTCCTGGCGGTGTAGTCCACACCTCTCTGTAGGTAGCAATATTGGCAGGGGGCCAGTAGGGAAGATCTTCATTTCTTCTGGTTTGGACACCTACAGGCATCTCTCCTACCGTCTCACCCAGCAGAGCCGTATACTCTTGTCCGTAACGATTCCCTTCCCCGTAAATCAGAGACTGCCCGAAGGGATTCTTTCCCAGGGTCCAATAAAGCTGCTCCCGTGCGATTTCAATCAATTCCTGATCTTTAAAATAGCTTCCTACAATGGAGGCTGCTTTTCCCATGGACAACTGGATCGCAGAATTCCCACGGTAGGAGAACCATACGGGAAACACCTTGATATAATATCCCTCTCCCAGGTCGATCCCGTTCTTCAGCTGTTCTATATAATTCACACGTTCTCTTTCATAATCCACCTTCGGATGCACCACATGGAAGGTTTCCTGATCCTCCGCTTCACTGATATGATGAATTCCGGCCGGCAGCATGCCGTATGGAGCAGTATATTTCCTAAGCCCCTTTAAATATTCTCCATGTAATCGTAAGCCTTCCTCCCATATGATCCTGTTCTCATGGTCCGGAAGAGCGCTGCAGGCCTCTGCCAAAGCCATGACGAATATCTGGTCTCTGGCCTGATGGGAAAAATGTACGATATGCTTTTTGCTTTCGTCTCTATAAAAATAACCCTTCATAGGCAGCCCATCGTCCTGCCCCTGGCAGGAAACCACCTTATCCGCATATTCGGCAGCACGGTCAGAATAATAGCTGTCCTTCGTGATTTTGTAAATTCGGGCCGCTGCCCATGCCGCTGCCGCATAGTACTGGGAAAGGCTGGAGCCTGCTGTGTGCTCCTGCAAGTACTGCGGTTTTTCCACTCCCACTTCGCGAAACCGCTCATCTGCGAACCGAAAGTCTTCCTTTGCGGCATCCATACACTTCCAGGCCAGCTCTTTGTCCAGCTCTTCGAAGGCTTTCCCTGCACCTGCTTCTACGGCAGCAAAGACGAAGTTCTCGAAGGAACGGTTGTGAACGTTTGCCTTACAGTCATCCATATTGCCGACGAGATTATCCGTCCATCTGCGGATGGCTGCATGGGCCGCCCGGTAACCGTCGCCAAAGCGCATTCTGAGAACAAAATCCAGCCCCCAGTTGGCTTCCTCCATCATTCTTCCATAAAGCATGGGATCGGAAGCCTTCACCTGATCAGCAGCAGCAATCATTGCATCCAGAATCTCCGCCGTCTGCATCGTCTGCTGGGAGACATCCGCCGCATCATGCCAGCCTCCCGCATACACCAGCTTCACACCCTTGTGCTCTGCAATCACATCCTGATGGCAGGTTCCATGACAATTGGGAACCGGATAACCGCACCTCTCACAATACAGAAAATTGGTCAGCTTCCACAGCGTGCTTTCTAATAGGTCATTTCCTATGGTAAACCGTTCACTTACCGTAGTTCCGAAGCGAATTCGATAGATACCTTCTATTTTTAAGGCTGAAAAATCCAGGACTCCAAAGCTTCCCAGATAGTTTTCAACCCTTTCAATCTGCCCGCGGTATACAACTTCATTGAAAGAACCTGCTTCTTTCAAAATCTCAAACACTTCGGCCGAGGTATTTGCGATTGCAGTTTTTCTCCCGTCCGTAAAGTAGCCGGTTGTGGAAAACACCACTTCCTCCTCCCTGCACTGCCAGCCATGCACCACCTCCGGTTTCACCTCCTGAAGCTGAATATCACAAAGTTCAAACCGCAGGTCATCGCCCGTACTTACTTCCTTGCCGTAACGGTGAAGGTTAAAGGAAATTTCCTCGATTGCATCATGAGCAATGGAATCTATCTCCCAGGTGCAGGTATTCCATTCATTATTCTTCAGGTTAATGGCATGGAAGCCCTCTCTGGAATAAACATCCGGTATCTTGATCCCGCCATTGTTTACAAATCCCACACGAACGATGGGACTATGAAGGCCGGGGCATAGGGGACGGATTTTAAACCATATCCGGTTCCCTTTTCCAAGCTTAAGGTCCTTTACCTTCAGCCTTGCAATATAGCTTCCAAAGGTCGCATACAATCCGGCCGCCGCATCATTTGCCCGGACTTCATTTTCCGGCCAGTGTTCTGCACGGGTCCTTGTCTTCAAACATAGTTTTCCTTCTTCTGCCTGAGCCTCTCCCTCTCCTTCAAAGCTCCAGGGCTCCAGACCGCTTCCATCCCACAAGCTCACAGAAGCCAAAACCGGTTTCTTTAAATAGTGGGTTTCCATACTTTTATCATACTCCGGTTTCAGGGGGTAATGTATGTACAATGATTCTATTAAATTATGCTTTAATTGATGATCCATTTAAACCTCCACACTGCCAATGCTCGTGAACTTTCGCATCAGCACTATTTGCAAAGCAAATGAATTACCATCCGCTCTGTGAATTATGCTTTTTAATAATTCATATTTCCCTTCTCCAACTATTCTTCTATTTCAAATATTGCTTCCGTCTCAACCGGAATATTTCCGGGCAATACATTAACTCCTATGGCTGAACGGGCCGGTACCTTCTCCTCTCCGAACAGTTGTGCCAATAATTCACTTCCGCCGTTGGCAACTGCGGGCTGCTCATAAAAGGTATCTGAACTTGCCACAAAGGTAAGAATTTTAACCGCGCGCTTTACCTTGTTCAAATCCCCGACCTTATCCTGTAAGATTGCCAGAACATTGAGCATGGCATTTTTTGCAAAAGCTTTCCCCTCTTCCGTTGTATAGGTATCACCCAGTCTTCCGAAAATCTCGTTTCCTCCGGTCAACGGTCCGCAGCCGGATATATATACCAGTCCCTTTCCAAATTCCTGGCACGGGGAATACACTCCGCCTCTTGGCGGAGCTGCCGGAAGCTCCAGATTAAGTTCCTTTAATTTTTCATAAACATTCATAGTTGTCCTTCTTTCTCATCATTTATTTAAACTCTTTTCAACAGCTTCCCTCTGGAACGATCCGTAAGGATGCCTTTTGACAGAACCTGTTTTCCTCCTATCAACACCAGCTCCATACCTGTACACAACCCATGCTTTCCGGTATAATCCGCATGGTCCCTGAAGCTCTCCGGTTCAAATACCAATATATCCGCCTGATATCCTGCTTTCAAAAGCCCTCTGTCCTGTAAACCCACCCGTTTTGCCGGCATACCGGTCATCTTACTGATGGCCTGTTCCATGGAAAGGACGCCGCGCTTCAGTACAAAATCACTTAAGAATCTGGCTGTGGTACCAAGCAGACGGGGATGGGCATTCCTGCTATCACCGCCGTACAGAGCGTCTGAAATCAGCAGGGTATAGGGAAGTCTGGCTACCGTATCCACATCCTCCCGGGACATACTTAGTACGATGATCCCTACCTTTCCGCTTTCTTCCACCAGCAAATCGGCAACAAGATCGGAGGGTTCTTCATATCCCAGCTTCTCTGCCAGGACGCGGATTGTCTGGCCTTGCATGAAAGCATGCTTCTCCAGAGTGACCGAACTGATAATAATCCTGTCCCAGCCAATGCTTTCGGACATATTATCCCAGCCCTCATGAGCCTTGTTCAGCTCTGCCCTCAACCGCTTCTTCCCCTCTGAGCCTGATAAATTTTTAATCAAGCCCGCCAGGGAAGCCTCCATCATGGTGGGCGGAAGCAGGGACTGCAAGGTCGTGGACCCGCCGTCATAAGGATAAAAATCCGCCGTAACCTCCTGACCGGATGCTCTTGCCTCTTCAATGACACGGATCGCCTCGAATATCTTACGATTCCAGTTCTTTATTCCCGTGGATTTTAAATGACTGATGTTTAGGGAAACACCCGCCCTGGCCGCCACCTCGATGACTTCTTTAACCGATTCCACCAGACTGTCACCTTCTCCCCTCATATGGGTGCAAAGCAGTCCTCCCCAATCAGCGGCGGCTTTTACCACCTGGGTAAGCTCCTCTTTCTTTGAATAGCATTCCGGCTGATACATAATTCCCAGCGTAATGCCGTAAGCTCCCTGCTCCCCGGCACTCCTTACATACTCCCGGGCCCTTCGCAGCTCCTCCTGTGTATACTCCTGGCTTCCAAATCCCTTCAGCGCAATCTTAATGCTGTCCGAGGCTGCAAAGAATCCCAGATTGAGGGGAAGCTTGGCTGCTTCCAGTGCTATCCGGTAATCCTCATAGGTTTCAAAAACCAGCTTGTCCGGCACCTTTCCGATTACCGGCTCCAAATAACCATACAATTCGTTACGCCATAAGGGTACCGAGGGCACAGGTGCAAGACCGCAGTTTCCCGCAAAGGCAGTTGTTATTCCCTGTGCCAGCTCTATTTCTCCGAACTGGGGATTGGTCAGGGGCGCAATATCGCAATGACGGTGGATATCAATAAACCCCGGCGTCACCGCCTTCCCTGCAGCGTCAATGATCCGCACATCCTCTTTTCCAATATCCGGTGCAAGTTCAATGATCTCTTCCCCCCGAATAAGAATATCCCCCTGATACGGCGGGTTACCGCTTCCGTCGTAGATCAGCCCTTTTTTGATTAATGTATCCATCATATCAGCATACCTCTGGCATCTACTTTTTGTTTTCTGAGTGTTTCTTCTTCCAGGATATAAACATTATTCTGCATATTAATTGCCGTACACACATGAATAGGGAGGAAGGACAGTACCTGACCCGCCCGCAGTCCGGTATTCCCGTCTAAGGCCGTGAGGATTCCATGCTCTTCATTCATCCGGGACAGCCTAAGATTGTCATCCCCCTCAACCACCGCATATCCGGGATAGTAAAATGGCGGCTGGCCCGGAGCCGCATCGGTAGGAAAGCACTTTGTTCCTCCGTCGATCACCGCATATTCCCGGTGTTGGCAGCTGACTACGGTTGCGTAGAACCGGACGGCAATCTCACTAAGATCAGCCACCTTCTCCTTTGTCAGCATAAAATCATTAAAAATATAGGTACCCGGACGAATTTCATTTACCAGACCTGTTTGTGCTGCCAGCACACCCGTGGGAGTAGAACCGGCACTGATGTCCTGTACCTGAACTCCCGCTTCCCGCAGCCTTCCGGCAACTTCAGCCATCATGTCCCCTTCTTCCTGTGCCGCCAGCAGATTATCCTCCGTAGGCTTCCCGGATAAAATCAGGCTCTTAAAGGTATAAATACCTGTCAGGTTTAAATGTGTCATCCGTTGAAGGGCCAGAGCCAGTTCTGCCGCCAGGTCCATGGGTACTCCCGTGCGCCCGGCTCCCGTATCAATCTCCATACGGACCTCCAAAATCACATTATGCTCGGAAGCTGCCTGGTTTAATGCTTCTGCGCCCTCCAGACTGTCAACAGCCAAAATGAGCCGTCTTATTTTTTTCGCCAGTGTAATCGCCCGCAGGATACGGAAGGCTCCGATCATGGGGTAGGCGATGAAGATATCCTGCATACCGCCTTCGGCCATTACCTCCGCTTCACTTACCTTGGCACAGGTAATTCCGCTTGCGCCGGCTCCCATTTGCATCTCGGCAAATAAGGGCATTTTATGTGTTTTAATATGGGGACGCAGTCTGCAGCCGGCTTGATCAGCCGCCTCCTGCATCTTCCTTATATTCTTTTGCACCTGTTCTGCATCAATCACCAGACAGGGCGTCTCCAGCTGTCTGAGCTGATCTTGTGTAAGCTTCATCCGTTTCTCCTCCTTTCTTATTATGCCTTAAGGCCACTGGTTGCAATTCCTTCTACAAAGTTCTTCTGGAAAATTGCAAAGCAGACAATTACCGGAAGCACAAATACTACCGCTGCCGCCATCAGCCTTGCCCAGTCCACGGAATACTCACTCATATACTGCTGCAATCCCAGGGAAAGCGTATACCGGTCCGGTTTTGTTATAAAAATCAACGGGTATAAATAGTCGCTCCACGCATCCAGAAATGCGTAGATTCCGATGGTGGTCAGAACCGGTTTACAAAGCGGCAGTGCAATTCTGGAAAAACGCTGGAATTCCGTAGCTCCGTCTATTTTTCCAGCCTCTATAAGACTATTCGGAACTCCCGCAAAAAACTGCCGGAAAATTACAATATAATATGCCTTTCCAAAAAACGTAGGCAGGATAAGAGGAACATAACTATTGGTAAGTCCTAACGTCGCGTATATTTTATACATAGGCACTATAGTGACCGTGATAGGAATCATCATGGTGGCCATAACCAGTCCGGAGATAATATCTGCACCCTTCCATTTGATTTTTACCAGAGAATATGCAATCATAGGGGTAACCAAAAGCTGTCCCGCCAGGGAGCATATCGTTATAAACACCGTGTTTCCCATATATTTAAAATACGGAATTGCCGCAAATGCTGCCGGAAAGTTTTCCGTTACCCATTTCCGGGGAAGCAGCTTAACCGGAATGGTAAATGCATCACTGTTCGTTTTGAACGAAGTAAGAAACATTACCATAAAAGGTGATATAAAAATCAAAGCCAGTACGGCAACCAGAGCAAAAAATAAAACTTTGCTTGTATATTTTTTCATTCTTATTCACCTCCGGCATTTTCTGTTACTTTTCTCGTTACCTTCGTCAGAACCACCGTGAGAAGGGCAACAATGATAAATAATAACCATGCCATTGCCGAAGCCTTCCCCATCTTTAAGTAGGTAAACGCATTATGAAACACATACAGCGGATACATAAGAATGGAATTTTCAGGACCTCCCGCCGCGCTTCCGCCCTTTACTCCTGCATTTGCAGTAACGATAATATACACCTGCTGGAAATACTGGAATGCGTTGATGATGTTCAATATGGCCTGGTACACCAGTACATGGGCAATGCAGGGTATTGTGATATTAAAAAATCTTGATATTTTTCCTGCGCCATCAATTTCGGCAGATTCATAATAGCTTCTGGGTACGGACTGCAACGCGG
The DNA here is from genome assembly GCA_023409535.1 of Bacillota bacterium. Taxonomy (GTDB): domain Bacteria; phylum Bacillota; class Clostridia; order Lachnospirales; family Lachnospiraceae; genus Mobilitalea. Next base: position 332,286 of record JAEYGZ010000027.1, on the reverse strand, counting down.
ACATACACACCAGCATCATTGTCCCGGTATTCCAGGTTCCCATGATCACCAGGGCCCACTTCGTAAAATTGGCATCCATAAGCCACGAAGGCCCGCTGATGCCAAACCAGCTTAATACATTATTGATATAACCGTAGGTAGGGTCAAACATCCAGATCCAGACCATGGTAGCCGCAACCATCGGTATTATGGAGGGCAGGAAAAATGCTGTCCTTACAAAGCCGCGTCCTTTAAAACTGATGCATACGATACTTGCCAGAAGCAATGCTACACACAGATTGATCGGAGTGGATATAAAAGCCATAAATAGTGTATTCCCCAAGCTTTTCCACACCAGAGGATCAGCGAAGATGTCTTTAAAATTATCAAGACCGATCCATCGGGGAGTTGTTACTGCATTGAACTTTGTAAAACTGTAATACAAGGAAGCCACCAACGGATATACACTAAAAGCCAAAAAGCCCAAAATCCATGGAGAAGAAAACAGCAGTCCATTAATAAAATCCCGCTGTGTCGCATTTCGTCTCTTCATTCTTTTACTCCTCTCAAGCATTAAGATTGGGGCACTGCAGTATGCAGCTATCTGCCTACAGCGCCCCGGTAATAAATTGTTATTTTAGATTTGTACTGTGCTTTGCAAGATCCTTCATTGCATCTTCAGGAGTAGCTGTGCCTGCGTAAACCGCATCCAGTGCCGCATTGATCATAGATATGTATTCGTCAAAATCTTCCATTACCGGATATTGTATTCCCTTTTCCAGCTTCAATGCATCAATAAATTCTGTAAAACCGGGAACCGCAATAATATCAGCATCATCATACAACGCTTTCACCGCCGGAAGATTTCCCGTTCCAAGGTCAATAATCTTAGCTCCTTCCTGGCTGCAGAGCCATTTGGTAAAATCCCAGGCTCCTTCTTTATTCTCAGACATTGCCGGCACTGCCACAGAGTCGGTTTCAAAGCGGCTGGTTCCTCTCAGCTCCGGCTGAGCCTCTGTTCCCGGAACCAGGGTGATACCATAATTAACCGTTGAATTAAAGTTTTTCATCATCGTCGGAAGCCAGGAACCATCCAGACGGAACAGCTGTTTCCCCTGGAAGAACATATCCTGCTCGGTATAACGGTTTGTATTTGCCGTTCCGATAAAGCCATCCAAAGCCTTTCCGCCGAACTGGTTTCTATATGCCACATTCCTGTTAAGACTGTCTAAAATACCGGAATTATCAGGAGTAACCTTTGAATCCTCACTCCACCAGCTTCCGCCGAAGCCATAGATCAGCTCCTGTCTGGCGGAAGCATACGGAAATAACGGATATCCCAATACTTCAATCGTTCCGTCCGCAGCGGTCTTTGTCGCTGCTACCGCCATCTCATACATCTCTTCCATGGTTTTGGGCGGCTCAGTGTAACCGGCTGCCTCCAGGAGATCCTTATTATAAAATAGCTGAATCGTGTATGCATCCAATGGAAGTGCATAAATTTCTCCGTCAACGCTGTTTGCATTCATCGCCTGTTCGGAGTAGATGGAGGCATCAAAGGACTCCTTGTCCGCAAAAGGCTGAAGGCTTTCCAGCAAGCCGTTCTTCTGATACTGCGTAACTGTCTGATTGCTTATTTTGATAACATCAGGAGATTCATTGCTGCTCATGGCTACGATCAGCTTCTGAGCATCTGTTACGCTTAGTCCCTCTACCTTGTAGCTGCTCTGGGAAGCATTGTATTCACTGATTGCCTTCTCATAAATAACCGCTTCATCACCCGTATTATTATACCAGAAGGTGATTGCCTGTGCCTCTTTGGTTTCTGCCGGAGCCGAGGTTGCCGCTGATGAGTCCCCGCCGGCTGCTTTGGTTGGTTCAGGCGCAGACTGTGCCGGCGAGCTGCCGCAGCCCGTGAGTGTCAATACAGCCATACCTGCAGCCATGATAATACCAAGTACTTTTCTTGCTCTTTTCATAAATTTCCTCCTTATAAATATTATTTTAAACAATTTGTTTCACAAATTTCAACAGTTTGTTTATGTCATACTCAATATATACTCTCTTTTTTATAGTTTGTCAACAATAAAAACATTATTTTTATTGTATTTTTGTTTGTTTCTTATAGTTTTTATTTTCCAATTTCAACAAAAATTTATTACTGGACATTATTTCTAATTTCTTTTATAATCTATTTATACATTTTGTTGAAAGGACGAACTATAACATGGGATATGTTTCCGATAATTTAAACCTGCTGTCTGATATTGCCAAGTGTATTGCCCTGCAATTCGGTGATAACTGTGAAGTGGTTTTACATGATCTTACGCTGCCTTATGATCAGACCATCGTTGCAATCTGGAACGGACATGTAACCGGAAGAAAAATCGGTGACGGCGGCACCAATGCCGGTCTGGAGATCTTAAAGGGCTCCGCATCGCCGGATGATCAATACAGCTATATCAACTCTACGCCAAGCGGACGGGTTTTACGCTCCTCCAGCAAGTACTTCCGTGATGAATACGGAAAAGTAAACGGAAGTCTGTGCATCAATTTCGATATTACGGATATCATCCGATATGAAAATACCTTACGATCCTTTACCTGTTCCGACAGCCCTTCCTCTGCCAAGAGCCCTGAGCTGTTTGTCGGCAATGTCGATGAGTTATTGGAGATTATGATGAAAGAGGCTGTCAATGCAACAGGGAAAACCGTGGGGAATTTAACGAAGGAAGAGAAGGTGGCGATTGTTCACAACCTGGAAGATAAGGGCTTCTTCCTAATTAAAAAAGCGGCAGAAAAACTTGCGGACTTTTTGGGCTTATCCAGATACAGTATTTATAATTATTTAAACGAAAGCAATGATTAGTCTAATAAACTATTGCCGCCTTAGTCGAGTAGGCAAAGGGAATTTCACCCTAAGCCTCTCACAGAACCGTACGTGATAGTCTCCCATCATACGGCTCTTGTTGTTCAGGCTTTAACAGTAATTCCATAAGTCCAATGGTAAAATAATTTAGGTTCTCGTTTGCAGATAATAGCCAAAAATCTCCACGCACTATGTTTGTTCTTTCCTCTTTTTCCATAGAACCTTTGGATGAAATTAAGAAGACTTAGATTGATGTAATCAAGACTTTTAATGGCTTCTCCCTTTCCAAACTCCATAAAGTAGTTCATCCAGCCTCTGATAATCGGGTTAATATTTTCTGCCAATTCTGCAAGAGAACCAATACCCTTTCTCAATCTATACTCCTTAATTTTCATACGAAAGGCTTTTGATGCTTCTTTACTCACAGCTGGTGTGAAAGAACGAAATAGAATTCCCTGTTTATTTTTCACCCATCTAGTTCTAAACGTATATCCTAGAAACGTGAACTCATTTAAGTTCGATTTCTGTGGAAACTTATCACAAGTACAATGAACAATTCTAGTTTTCTCTGGTTGCAGTTGTAGCTTGCATAAACATAGCTGTCTTTCCAGACGCTGTTTTATATATAATGCTTGCTTTTCACTGACACAATGGATAACAGCATCATCTGCATATCTCGCCCATTTGATTTGTGGAAAGTTATAATTCATCCACTTATCAAAGGCATAGTGCATAAAGAGATTTGCCAATACTGGACTAATCACTCCACCTTGTGGTGTTCCTGCGATTCTCTCACGGATATTTCCATCTGGCATAACTATGTCTGCTTTGAGAAATCTAGTAATATATAAGATTTCCATTTTGTCAGCAGTATGTGCCTTAATAGCCTTAAGCAACAACTCATGGTCTATGTTGTCAAACAGACCAACAATATCCAGTTCCAATACCCATTCATACTGCCAGCATCTTTCCCTCGTTGCTTTTATAGCATCCAAGGCTGATTTGTTCGGTCTATATCCATAAGAATCTGTCATGAATACTGGCTCCACCTTCGGTTCGAGACGATTTCTGACAACCATTTGTGCAACTCTGTCTTCAATTGTTGGTATTCCCAACAATCTCTTTTTACCATTTTTCTTAGGAATTTCAACACCTCGCACTGCTTTCGGAAAGTAGCTTCCTGATGCCATTCGATTCCATATCTTATATAGGTTTCCATTAAGATTTTCCTCGAATTGCACTAGATCAATACCATCTATCCCACCAGTGCCCTTGTTAGCCTTAACCTGCTTGTATGCTATCAAGACCTCCTGTTGTGTGATGTTAAAAGGTTTTGCTTCAATCATAAAATCCTCCCACTTTATGGTTGTTTTATGTTGAATTTAAACAACTGGATTTCTTCGCTCCATTTCCATTACAGAAATATCATCACTACTACAAATCCATCCGCACCTGATTGATACATTGCTACTATCATCCTCCAACCTGACGTCTTGGATTTTCGCTTTTCATTATCAATCCGGCTTCTCCTGTTCTATAAAAGAGCCAATGTCATGTTCCTGTTGCCTTTACACCGGTAGTCACTCGAACAGTAATCAGGTTTCCTTCGAGCTCTGTCCCATCTAAGTCAAAAACAAAATGGTTTCGACTACAATTTGTATTTACGATGCTTCATCGGACACTTCACTTTCGTTCAGCTCCATGACACACACCTGGCTGATAATTCAGTCTTTTCCTTTACGCTCAATACCATAGCTTTCACTACAGCACCTAAAGGTGGTTTGGAATCTGCACCTGAATACCGATTCCGAGGGCCCTACCCTCATCTCTTTTATAGCATTGCCACTTGGGTGGCATTCAGGACACACTTAGACGCTTACCAAAAAGAGACCTACTGCATCAGTTTAAACTATATTCAATAACGGTTACTTCAGTTCTGACATTTACGCCGCTATGACCTTGACAAACCTTATTGCTCAATGTTATAATATTCAACGTTGAGTAAGTGAGGTGAAATGAGATTGACACGGTTACTTGTACTTGGAATATTAGATGTTCAGCCAATGTCCGGCTATGATATTCAGCAGACATTGCAAATGACAGATGCGGAACGTTGGGGAGGGGTGTTGATTGGTTCTATCTACCATGCTCTAAAGAAAATGGAGCAGGAAGGTTACGTTGAGATTACCAGTATAGAACAGACAGGACACCGCCAAAAAGCGGTTTACGCTATTACGGAAACAGGACGAAATTATCTTCAAACGCTCATTAGAGATTCGCTAAAGGTTTCTTCTGTGCTGTATCCCTCAACGTTATATTCCGGCCTATCATTTTATGAAAAGCTATCGGCGGATGAATGCCGCAAGGCACTTGAGGAGCAGCAGATTGCGCTAAAAGAAGAATATAGTGCTGTGAAACGCGGATTCGAAGCCAAAGACACTGCCATGCAACATAAAATCCCTCCAATGGTTAATCTTATCATGGATAATATGTTCTCCATCATAAAACAACAACAGGATTTTGTTGATAAGGCTTTGGCACTTTTGGAGACAGAACACTAAAAATTTCTCCCTTGTAACAGAGGGAGAAAAAATAACGAATATACTCAACGTTGTATAATCAACATTAATCAAAAATGGAGGTTTTGAGAATGATACTAATGGAAGCGAAAGGCATACGCAAACAGTTTCACAATCGTGAAGTTGTAAAAGGCATTGATGTAGAAGTCCGGCAGGGTGAAATTCTTGCCTTAATTGGAGCCAACGGAGCCGGAAAATCAACCGCACTGGCAATGCTCTTAGGAATATTGCCGCCGGATTCCGGAAAAATCACACGCTGGCGGGAAGATTATAAGGCACATATAGGTGTTCAACTGCAAGCTACCCCCTTTTTTGAGGGTTATACTGCCGAAGAAAATTTGCGGCTCTTTGCAGCTCTTTACAACGTGCGAATGGAAAAAGAACAAATTCTGAAAAAACTGGAGGAATGTAATTTGCTGGAAGTGAGAAAAACATTTGCAGCACGCCTATCCGGCGGACAGCAAAAAAGACTTGCAATTGCCGTTACAACCCTGCACAATCCGGATTTTATTATACTTGACGAGCCAGCGGCGGGGCTTGACCCCCGTGCCCGCCATGAAGTAAGAAATATGATTCGGCGACTGGCAGAAAATGAAGTAACCGTTCTCTTTTCATCGCATGACATGGAAGAAGTATCCCGCATTGCCGACCGCATTATTTTGATGCATGAGGGACAAATTGTCGCTCAAGGTCAGCCGGAAAGTCTTCTCCATCAATATCAGGCGGAAAATCTTGAAAGTTTATATCTTAAATTAACTGATAGTGCACAAGCAGGGAGGGAATAAAATGAAAACAATATTCAGCCTTACATTCAAATCCGCAAGTCGGGATCCTTTTTTAATGCTGTGGTCTCTCATACTGCCAATTGGAGGTGCAATTGGATTAGGATTTTTTATAAAATACCCGGATTATCCTGAACACATATTAACTGGTATGATGGCTGTCAGTATCTTATTCTACTCATTTATGACCACTTCCTTTGCGATTTTGACACAACGGCGGAGAGGGGTATATAACCTGCTGCGGGTAACACCTATGCCCCTTTGGAAATATATATGCGGTATATCAGGGGCATGGACTTCAATCTCCCTTCTGTGCGCAATGCTTGTCATGCTGTCAGGAATATTAGTGCTTAAATTAAGCATTTCGCTTCCGGCTGTTCTCGCCTTGCTTCCGGTTCTTATTATCGCTGCCCTGGGCTATGTTTTCTTTAGCTTTTTTATAGCCAGCCTAAGCCGGACAGAAAACAATATAAGTATACTGACAAACATCATCACTATGCCGCTATTGTTCAGCAGCAGTGCTTTTTACTCCTTAAACAGCGCCCCCCCATTTATTCAAGTCATAAACAAATTCAATCCGTTTCAGTGGTTTGTGAATGCTCTGCGCAGTGCATTTGACTTATCATGGGGCAATTACTTTATCAACGCAGGACTTGTATTATTGGTAGTAATTGTCGCATTCCTGCTGGCACTAAAAACATTCCGATATACTGATGTTTAAGAATGTGCAGAATGTTGCCTTTTGGTTCTGTAATGCAATAATCACCGACAACAATCATTGCTCCCCCTTAAGATAACAGATTTTATATTCAATCTCTACCTTAAGGGGAGCAGATCAGTTTTGCAGCGCGCCTCACTTTCTTTATTGTGTATCAACACTTTTATTCTGCGGGTATCTCCAGAACCTGCCCGATATTAATAAGATCCGGATTCTTAAGGATATCCTTGTTAAGCTTGTATATCTCTACATATCTTGCACCGCGTCCGAGGTATTTCCTTGAGATTGCCCATAAGCTGTCACCGCTTTTCACTGTGTACTTTATTACGGCAGCATCTTCTTTATTATCATCCGCAGCAGCATCGGTTACGACGATACGTCCTGCGGCTTTGCCGTATTGTTCTTCGGTTATAACGCCACCAAGAACCTCTTCCGTATAATTAACAAGCGCATCCTCCAGAGCGACATAGGTATTAAAGCTTTCCAGGTTTTTAAATGCATAATAAGTGTCACCGCCGGCGGCAAGGAAATCATTCGTTGCTATTGTATAAGTTTTATCAAGCTCTAATGCTTTTCCTCCTACCTTAACGTTTGAGATACGTGATCCCGGTTTTGCCGGTGCATAGTAAGTTGAATCCGGATACATGCTTCCGTTTACATATGGAATAGAAGTATTTACTGTAAACTCAATACCGGCAACCTGAGGAAATCCTCCTAAGGATACAGGGGTTGAGAAGGTTGATGCTTCCAAAATCTCCAGCAGCTGGGCTCCGGTTATATTTACGGTAGCAATTGTATTTCCGAACGGAAACACCGTTTTCATATCCTTCATCGTTACGTCGCCAATCTTAATAGAATCCCTTATTCCTCCGCCATTCGTAATCGCCGCAACAACCTTTCCTTCTCCTACTGCCTGGTTTGCAGCCCATAAAATTGCATCCGCAGCAAAATCCCCCAGATTTGTTTCCATGGTCCTTACGCCGGGTTCTCTATTTCCATCCAATAAAACTTCCGTTGTTGCAAAGGTTTCTGAAAGAAGAGCATTAATCTCCTCGGACCGCTTCATAATTTCAGCATTTACCGCTTCATCCACAAGATTGTAGTCCTTTGCTGAAACAAGCTTTGCTTCTTCGATTTTATTACCGATGACAACAACTCCAACATAGCTTAGTTTTGTTCCGGTAGACTGCAAAATAGTGTCATCCGTCTCATCTCCGTCAATCACACTGTGGCTGTGACCGTCGATCAGAATATCAATCCCTTTTACATGGTCTAATACATCCGTCGATCTGTTCGGCTGACTGGAGTCATCCGTACCAAGATGCGCCATACATATGATATAGTCGCATCCTGCCTTGGACAATTCATCCACCTGCTGCTGCGCCTTCTGATACATATCCTCGCCGGCCAGGAAATTCAGTGATGCCACATTAACGGGATTTGCTTTTGTGAGTGTTTCGGGCGTGGTTAACCCGAATACGCCTACCTTTCCAACTTTTGTATCAAATATGATATTCTCCTTAAATTCGGCCTGTCCGCTTTTTTTGTCCATTATATTTGCTGAAATAAACGGAAAGTCCGCGATATCTTCAAGCTTGATCAAATTATCATATCCGAAATCAAACTCATGATTTCCAGGTACCATCAAATCATATCCGGCAAGATTCATAAAATCGATGGCGTTCTCCCCTTTGCTGAGATTAACCAGCGGATCTCCCTGAATCGCATCACCGGCAGATAGTAACAATACTTCTGCTCCTGCCGCTTCATAGTCTTTGGCAAGCTGCTTTACGCCTGCCGTTCCAATGGATACTCCGTCTGCCGCAACATCTCCGCCATGAGTATCATTGGTATGTAATATGACAAGCTTGCCGAATAGATCCTCAAGCGAGTCTGTTACCTTGTTGACCGGTGCAGTACCTGTAATTTCACCGGCATAGGATACCGACGCAACCGCTCCCTGAAGAAGTACAAGAGCAAATACAAAGGAAACTATGCACTTGATTAATACAGTAGAAGTAAAACCCTTGAATGATTTTGTTCTCATATAATACCTCCATAGAAAATTATTTTTACATGAAATATTATACAATTAATATGCCTTTTTCACCATAAAATTAAGGTAAATTTTGGGTCAAATCATTGTTATATAAATCGACAATATCCGTTCCGGATAAAACCTCCAAAGTCACTTCGTATTCCCGTGAACTACACAAAAAAGGCCTGCATCCAACTGATACAAGCCCCATTCACAGCACTGAAAAACAGCTGAGTTTAAGAGAAACACCGGATTGTCGTTTTTATTTCTCAAACTGCCTTCCCGTATGATCTATGGTATAATCCCCAGTATAAATTAATTGCGATATGGGCACCAGCTCATACCCCTGCTCCTGTAGTCCGGCGATAACCCGCTCCAATGCGTCCGGCGTGTACTTTGCTCCGTTATGCAGCAGGATAATAGAGCCGTTCCCAAGGTATTTATTATTCACAACCATTTTGACAATACTGTCTGTTCCGTAATCTTTCCAGTCCTGGCTGTCAACATCCCATTGCACTGTGTAATATCCGCATTCCCTGGCCGCGCCTACCAGAGTATTATTATAGTCACCATAAGGCGCCCGGAACAGGTTCATCTCAACACCGGTCAGTTCCTTCACCTTATCATGGACTTTCGTAATCTCCTCCATACATTGCTCCTTGGACAGCTGCGACATTTGCTTATGATTCTCACTGTGATTACCCAGATCGTGGCCGGCAGCCAGGATTGCTTTTACATCATCAGGGTACTTTTCTACCCATCCGCCTGTCATAAAGAAGGTAACCTTTACATTATATTTTGCAAGAATACCAAGAATATTCTTTGTGTCTTCATTCCCCCAGGCCGCATCGAAGCTCAGTGCAACCTTCTTATCGGCAGTATCCACGCAATAGATCGGCAGATCACGCTTGGAGCCCGTGTTTGTTACCGTGACTGCGTCAGGGATAACCTGTATCCCCAAGCTGATCATCATAATGATACTCAGTACGATAATGCCTATTTTGACAAACAGGGAAGCACCGGATATATTCTCTGTATTTGATTCATTTTCCTGATCCGGCCGCTGCTGCAATATCTCCTTAATACTTGGCTTATTGCCTGATTTCATAGTTTCACCATACTTAGATGTCTTACTATAATATATCATAAGAGCAAGGCCAATATTCTTTATTACCATTATATATGTGTAAGAATACCTTCCGGATTTCATGGTGTTGTGTCTAGAATACGATAAGACAGGTAATCGTACATGGAATTGTCACGGCGCACAATGGAACAAGCTCTGTTGAAAGCCCTCCAGAAAATACTGCATTACAGAAAGGCTCCCGTTATCATGAAATCTTAAGAATTCCATAAGATGGAATTTCAATATCACTCCTTGTTTTATGGTTTAATAACATCATCACAAAACAAGGAGCTGTTTTATTATGATACGAAAAGTAAAAAAGAAAAAATCAGGTACCTGCATATCGGCAGTACTTTTATTGACTGTTGTTATTGTTGCTTTGGTTTGCATATCACTGATCACTCCCGGTATCCACCCTATACTTGAGATAGAAAATAGCGATAAAACTTCATCTTATTCTCCAGTTAAGATAACACCCGTTTCTTTTGACGACAAAACAACACCGATTCCTCCGTCAAAAATAACACCCGATCCCTTTGTTTCAATATCACCCGATCAGCTGAACAGTTCTAATGCAATTCTGCTTCGGTTAAATGACACTGCTATCCTGATGCAGAAAAACAGCGAAGAAAAAATTTATCCTGCTTCTTTGACCAAAATGATGACAGCCATTGCTGCCATAGAAAATTTACCTGATCTGAAGGAAGAAATCAAACTTACCAACTCTACATTTCAGGGATTGTATGAAGCAGATGCATCAATGGCAGGTTTCCGTCCGGGTGAGCAGGTCGAGGCAATCGACCTGCTATACGGAGTTATGCTGCCAAGCGGGGCAGAGTGCTGCATTGGACTCGCTGATCAGATTGCGGGATCGGAGACGGACTTTGTAAAAATAATGAACCAAAAAGCCGCAGAGCTTGGTATGGATCATACCCATTTTGAAAATACGACCGGACTTCACAATGAAAACCATTACACAACAGTCAAAGATCTGTCCATTCTTTTAAGCTATGCTTTACAAAATGATACTTTCAGGGAGATTTTCACTTCATCCCGTCATACCACACAGCCTACAAATACGCACCTTGCCGGAATAACTTTTTACAGCACCATGTTTAAAGAACTCGGCAATCAAAGCATTAATGACGGGGAAATTTCAGGAGGGAAAACCGGATATACCGATGAGGCCGGTCTATGTCTCGCAAGCCTCGCCAAAGTGGGCGAACAACAATACATTCTGATTTCAGCCGGTGCAGAAGGAGATCACTATTCAGAACAGTATAATATTACCGATGCATTAGCTGTATACAACAGTATAGAGGAATATACCCAATAATACCATTTCTTTTCTATTTTAACTCAATAATTAAAGCGGCTTGCTGCGCAGATGTTTCTGCACGGCAAGCCATTTAGCTATAACCTTTGCTTCGGCTCGAAATACCTATTAATTAAAGCTGCCAACTTCACTAAATCCGGAAGCCGGAACCAGACCCCTTGCAGCGGTATGCTTCCTGTTCTCTATCAGGAATACTTATAACTTTATGATATCAAATCTTGCATTCATTAATGTCCATACCTGCGGGTAATAAATCATAACATTCCAAATTCCGCTTCCGTTAAGGGCAAATTCAACGATTAAATCATCCAGTGCGTTAATACTTCTTGCATCGATAAACCATACGATATGCTGAACCGGAGCGCCAAAATAAATCTGGTTATAATAAAAGTACGGTGTTTGAGAAACATCATCAAATTGTATTACTGCTCCTGTACCGTATGCCAGGTCGATTGCTGAATCAATTGATATGGAAGTTGCATAGGATCTGCCCGGTATATACGGCAGCTGCCAGTCATAACCCAGAATGGGCTTGCCGATTAAAATTTGCTCTGCCGGAACCATAGCCGACACATACTCCGCAATAGCTCTAACATTGTTAATATTGCTTACCGGAGCTGGCGGATCAACATTGGTACCCCATAAAAACTTTAAGAATAACATACCGTTCAGGTACATACTGAACTGCGAATAATCAATCTGTTGAACTGTTATACTGCCATCTTCCTCCTGCGTACTGTAATTAATTGTAGCAAAAAACAATAGCCCCTCCTGCTGCAGCCGTTCTGAAATTTTTCTCATAAGGGGAAAGTATTGCGACTGATTATTCTCTGTTAGATAATTTAAAATAATATTCAAACCTGAATAGCCTTTTTGCTTCATTATGGCAACAAACTCATTGATATTTCTATCTTGATATTCTTCATTTGTTAAGATGTCATAGGCCACCTCAAGATTTGGTACACCCTGAGATGTCAGGGTTGTAATCATCATAAGCGGAATCGTGCCGTATTCCTTCGCCATATTTATCACATCCATGTCATCCTCATCATATGCAATAATTCCACCGCCCTGTATCGTTGAGTAATTAAAAACCGATAAATAGGTTAAATTCGGCAAGATTTTAGCAAGCGTTTCCCGTTTGATATAGGAATAAGCAAAACCGTTTGTTACAGCACTCCTCTCTGTATTATAACTGATTACTAAAGCTTCCCCGGGTACCAGATAGCCTCTGTCAGTCAGATGAGGATTATTTCTTAACAGCTGCATCAGCGGAACATCATAAGCATCCGCAATATCTTGTAAGGTATCTCCATCCTGCACGATATGTGACTGCTTCGGATATACGATGACAATTGTCTGCCCGATCACTAAATTAGACGGATTGTTCAACCCGTTATCCCGTATTATTTTATCAGCAGATACACCAAATTTTTCAGCAATGGTGTAAATATCATCTCCTTGTTGAACTACATATATCTCCATTTTTTTAATACCTTAAATGATGTTACTAATAATATATGGCGCAAAAAATAAAATATCCTGGTTTACCTATCTTTATTGTATAAATCATACCGAGGGACAGCTCATTAGGTTAGCTTATTGGATAAACGGAAAAGGCATGTTGTATTGATATAAGAATACAGCATGCCTTTCTATTTATTACTTTCTTTATGTTATTCTTCCTTCAATAAATGCCTCATAACTTCCTGTCCGGTTGGTGTGGCGGCCAAACCGCCTTCTCCTGTTTCCCGAAGGGATTTGGGCAATGCCTCACCTACCTCGCGCATGGCATCTATTACCTCATCCGGCGGTATTCTGCTTACTATTCCCGCAACAGCCATATCTGCACTTGCTATTGCATTCACAGCTCCCACCACATTACGCTTCACGCAGGGGACCTCAACCAATCCGCCGACAGTATCACAAACCAGACCCAGGAGGTTTTTCAACGCCATAGCCGCTGCATGGATGATGCTAAGATTGTCACCGCCGTTAAGATAGGCAAGTGCCCCTGCTGCCATTGCACTGGCGGAGCCAATCTCTGCCTGGCATCCGCCTGCCGCACCCGACAGGGTTGCCCTTTCTGCGATAACCTCACCAATACCTGAGGCAACATACATGGCCTCCACCATACGCTCCAAGGATGCTTGGCTCTTTTCTTCATATGTTAACAAAACTGCAGGTATTACCCCGCAGGAGCCAGCGGTAGGTGCCGCCACAATCTTCTTCATACAGGCATTGGATTCACCCATTTTCAATGCCTTGGCTATTACCTCGCCGATAAAGTCACCGCTTAACGCCCTGCCTTCCCGCAGGGCGCGGTTCATTCTGGCACCATCCTGGCCTACGAGTCTGCTGGAAGACATCAGCTTATCATCATAGGCCGCATCCGCGCTCTTCATCGTCAGATATAGCCGCTCCATCAGCTTCATGGATTCCTCGGCGGTTGCCATCCGTTCTTCCATATCATCCTCAAGAACCACCTTCCAGAAGGGCTTCTTATATTCATCGCACTTACTTACGATTTCATCCAGAGATCTAAAACTCATGCTCTTCCTCCATACTCAGGTAGGTTACCTTCTTTATGCCGCTGGTACTGCGAAGCATCGTTATGGTATCGGGGGTAACCTCCTGGTCACATTCGATTATCATAACGGCATTTCCTCCCCGCTTATCCCTGTAAATATGCATCGTTGCAATATTTACCTTCTGCTGTCCAAGTATTGTCGCAACCAGGGATACATGTCCCGGCTCGTCCACGTTATGAATGATCAGCGTCGGATAGCTTGCTGTAATATCTGCCTGTACTCCGTCAATCTGATTAATTACAATAAGGCCGCCGCCAATAGAGGAAGCCACAAGCTCCAGGTGAGCACCGCGAACCCCTTCGAGCTTAAGTAATACGGAGTTCGGATGCGCACCCTTTAATTCAATCCCCTCAAAGGAATACTCCATTCCTTTCTCCAGGGCTAGTGAGAAACTGTGAATAATACGCTCATCATCAGGTTTAAAGCCCAGCAAACCCGCGATCAATGCTTTATCTGTTCCATGTCCTTTTCCTGTTGCTAAAAAGGAGCCATGCAAATACAGCTTCGCGGATTTGATTTCTTCCCTCAGAAGCTGTCTTGCGGTATATCCGATTCTCACCGCCCCCGCGGTATGGGAGCTGGAGGGGCCAACCATAATCGGTCCCATAATATCGAATACATTCATATGTTATTTTTCCTCCTTCAACCGGTAGCTTACAAATGCAAGCTTCTTTCCACAAGGAGACCAGGAGTTGACATTCAGTGTGCCCTGCCCGCCGAATAATTTCACCAGTGTACGATATTCGCCGCCCTGGGAAGGCATCAGACGTATCTCCACATTCTTATTGGCAGGGTGATCTCCGGGATTAACATCCCCTTTGTGATAAGTAATATATGCTACCATTGTGCCATCCGGCGACAGGTGCGCAAACCAACTGTTATTCTCGTCAAAGGTCATCTGGGTCTGCTCACTTGCGTCGGCCTTCATTCGCCATAGCTGCATCAGGCCGCTTCGTACGGAATTAAACCAGATATACCCGCCGTCAGGAGAATATTCCGGACCGTCATCGAGGCCGGCCGCAAAGGTCAACCTTGTCTCCTCCCCACCCTGTACAGGAATCGTATAGATATCATAGTCACCATTACATTCCGCACAGTAAGCCAGGGTTGCTCCGTCCGGAGACCAGCCATGCAGATAGCTGGGAGCATTCCTCGTAATCAACGCCGGTACACCGCCTTCTATCGAAAGGGTATAAATCCGCGATTTTCCATCCTGAGAATGATCGCTGACAGCCAGCTGCTTATGATCCGGTGAAAGGACGTGATCATTATTACAATGAATACAATTGCCGGTATCGATTAATATACTGCTGCCGGTCTCCATATGATAAGAATAAATACGTCCGCCGGAATTATAAATTAATTCCTTTCCATTATTAAGCCAATTGGGCGCTTCGATTAAATAAATTCCTTTAATACTGTGCGTTCCCCCGTCACGACATCAACCGTTTCCAAAATACTGATTACATCCTTCTCCATAGCTTCTCCATTTCTGAGCAGTAATCTTAATCTGCATAAACGTGCTTTTATTCTCATAAGTATAACACATTTTCCTGCCGTAACCAACCTGTATACATCTTCGGATTAGTTTGGGCCGATTAAAAGCTCTATTCCTGCATACTTTTGTGTTCATTCAGGATAATACGGTCCAGAACTGCTTTATAAACAAGGATGATCTGAGCGTCTATATAGCAAAATTTATTCGCGATAAATTCATATGCCTTATATACAAAAGCCAAATTCATCAGAACCAGTGCAATGATTACAAGCTCCGGCTGATGAATCCTTGCAATGATAAAAATAGATGCTGCCAGATAAAAAACGAAGGCGAAAAAGAAGTTCTTACTTATTCGAAAGGCAAGTACCATGGTATCATTCAAACGATTATGCATTTTGGTAATGGCTTTTAAATCTCTATACTTCAACTTTTCATACATATCATTATAAATCAACTGACTATCACTCATTTTTGTTTCAAGGTTCTTTTTAACAAAGGAAAAATAGCGGTGGTAATTTACTTCACCCATTTCTTTGCTGATTAATTTTTTAAAAACGTTTGACATATCATCACCTACTCTCAGTCTTGGCATCAGGGTTATCTTTCCTTCTGATTTTTATAACATATTCCTACAAAATTGTCCAGATAAAAAATGCATATCCTGTCGCATGCAATCCTCTGTGCAAATGTTTATCAATAATCGCATTTGAAATAAGTATCAAATTCTTATAATACTATTATTCGCTGCGGACACAAAATAAACCTCTGCAATTACTGACACTTATTCCTAATGTAACTATTCCATTCAATTTACACCTTTCGATATATTTCGATTTCAGTCGAAATATTAACAGAATGTTCATAATATATCCATACAAAAAACATATATGTCTTTTATAATAAAAAACAAGTTAAGAGATTAGCTTATGAAGTTTCAAATTAATTTAATATTGCTTACAAGATAATTTTTTTCATAAAATAAGCCCGGCAGCTACCCTCCCCCCTCTACCGGGCTTCTCCTCTTTTTATAGCCGCCGTTTATCTCTTTTGAGAATGGGAACAATTTTTCTATTCTTGATATAATATATGGTGCGGCAAATTCTTTGTTCATATTCCTATTTCTAAGCTCATACAAATATCACCATAATAAATCTCAACAAATGGAAAATCATGATATCTCTGGGAAAACCCTGTCAGAATATTTGAAAATAATGAAATTTATCCTTTAATATACCCTGATTATTTGTTATAATGATCGGTAGAAATTTAATAACAAATACTCAGGAGGTAATAGAATGTCAACTGTAACCATCATGGATCATCCCTTAATTCAACATAAGTTGGGAATTATGAGAAGGAAAGCCACATCAACGAAGGAGTTTAGGGACCTTGTATCTGAGGTTGCCATGCTGATCTGTTATGAAGCAACCAGAAAGCTTCCTCTTGCCGACATAGAAATCGAGACACCGCTGGTTAAGACAATTGCAAAGGAAATCGAGGGCAAGAAGCTGTGCATCGTTCCCATCCTTAGAGCCGGACTTCATATGGCTGATGGTATTCTTAATCTGATACCCAATGCAAAGGTGGGTCATATTGGTTTATATCGTAATGAGACAACCTTAGAACCGGTGGAATATTTCTGTAAGCTTCCATCCGATGCTGCCGAGCGTGAAATCTTTGTTGTTGACCCGATGCTTGCAACCGGCGGTTCCGCAGTGGCTGCAATTGACATGCTGAAGAAAAGAGGTATTTCAAAGATTCACTTCCTGTGTCTCATCGCCGCTCCTGAGGGTGTGGATCGTTTAAGCAAAGCTCATCCTGATGTTGACATCTATATCGGTAACCTGGATGAAAGACTGAATGAGCATGGGTATATTCTTCCCGGACTTGGTGATGCCGGCGACAGAATCTACGGAACAAAATGAAGAACCCTTCCGTCTGTATTTAAATAAAGATATTTTAAGATACCCGGCATAAGCTTCAGATAATCTGAGGTGATATGCCGGGTATAATATTTATTTATCCTATGATTTTGTGTCAGCTATTCACTCTATTCCTTTTTAAACTGTAAAGAGGGAGCTGCTGCATAACAATTGCAATAATACAGAGAGATCATGGACCTGCCTGTATTATTGCAATTATTTTGCAACAGCTCCTTTATAACAATATTATATTGTTGAAAACTTATATATTGTTACCGTATTAAATTCCTTGCCCGCCTTCAGCGCACAGGAAGGAAAATTCTTGATATTACAGGAGTTGGGGAAGTACTGAGTCTCAAAGCAAACCGCGCCTCTTTTTTCATATACTGCTCCGCCCTTGCTGTTATTAACAGGCTTCAAGAAATTAGCGGTATACAGCTGTATTCCGGGAAGGTCCGTAAATACCTCCATCTTTCTTCCGCTCTTCTCTTCTACCAGCTCTGCAGCCTTCTCCACCTGGGTACCGCTTGTATCAAGCACATAATTATGATCATATCCGCCGGCAATTACCAAAGGCTCATAATTGGAAGCAATGTCCTGACCGAGTGTCTTTAAAGTTCTAAAATCCATGGGTGTCCCTGTAACATCCCTTAATTCGCCGGTAGGGATTAAATCCTCTGTCGTAGGGGTAAACTGATTTGCCTTTATCCATACCTTATGATTAAGGACAGAACCACTGTCATGTCCTGACAGGTTAAAGTAGGAATGGTTCGTCAGGTTAACAATGGTATCACGATCGGATACCGCCATATATTCAATTACTAATTCATTGCCTTCCGTTAAGCTGTAGGTAACCGTAATATCCAGATTGCCCGGGAAACCCTGCTCCATATGAGGGCTGAGTCTTGAGAATTCGATACTTGCGATGTCCTCATCCTCATAAACCTCAGTTTCATACATAAATTTATTATAACCGGTAAAACCACCGTGCAGATTATTCTTACCGTCGTTCTTCTCAAGTTCATAAACCTTACCGCCCAGTTCAAACTTCGCATCACCGATACGGTTTGCATGCCTGCCGATAAAGGATCCAAAGCCGGGACCGTTCTCCTCATAACCTGCGATATTTTCAAAGCCTAAGTTTACATCGGCCATGTTTCCCTTTGCATCCGGCGCGATAATACTTACGATATTTGCACCGTAATCGGTAAAGGAAACCTTCACTCCGTTTCCATTGGTAACGGTATAGAGTGTTGCCTCTTCCCCCCGCGCGGTTTTTCCAAATGATTTCTGTGTTATCTTCATGTTTCTTTCTACTCCTTAATCTAATTCATAGGTGTACCCTTTAGCTAATAATTATAGCATAACCATATAAAATATCAAATATTTTCTTTCGGTTGACACCCCCATCCTGTGATGCTATACTCTCCCTATAATCAAGTGATTATTATGATGTAAGTGGTTGAATACTAATACTATTCAACATAATAGGGAAACAGGTTCAAAGCCTGTACGGTCTCGCCGCTGTAATAGGGGAGTCCGGTTCGGCAAGGCACTGCCTTGTAACAGATCACTGGTATCTTAACGCAGATGAATTTGGCATCGGCAATAAGGCACCGGGAAGATCCGAAGCGGATTAGGATCCTTAAGTCAGAAAACCTGCTTATCTCAGTACCGGACGCTCCACGAGGTTTGGACAAAGGTGCAATAAAACAGCTGCTTTGCAGTCTATTTTTATTGTCCTTTTTCCTGTTTGTGGGTAAAGGATTTTTTTATTACTCAAAAAAGGAGAAAAGATAACATGAAGCAAAACAAGAATTTAAAGAAATCCCTCATTGCCATCGCAGCTGTTGTACTGGTTGCCATCGCAATGGCGCTGGTTTATAATCAGTTTAAGCCGAAGCCGGTGGAAGGTGCAAAGGAAATCGGTATAGAAGTGGTTATTCCTGAGGAGGAGACCAAGGAATTTACCCTGCATACCGATGCAGAGTATCTTCGCCAGGCATTAGAAGAAGCAGAGCTGGTGAAAGGCACAGAAAAAGAATACGGTCTCTTCATCAGTGAAGTAAACGGCCACGTGGCAAATGGCACCAACCAGGAATGGTGGTGTATCACCAAGGGCGGCGAACAGGTGAATAACGGTGTAGACACCATAGCCATCGCCGATGGTGATCAATATGAGATCACGCTGACCGTAGGATACTAAACCTGCCATGAATCAACTTTATTCAAGAAATGAGGCATCTATGCGGATCAAGGATATTGCAATCATCGGAATGCTAAGTGCTATCTTGGTTGCACTTCAGGTGGCCTTAAGCTTCCTCCCGAACATTGAATTGGTATCTTTATGCATCCTCCTGTTCACCCTGATCTTTCGATGGAAGGCATTCATCATAACCTATGTCTTCGTTGCTTTGGAGGGATTGATCTACGGTATCGGACTGTGGTGGATTAATTATCTGTATGTTTGGGCAGTATTATTTATCCTTGCCATGCTGCTTCACAGGATAAAGTCAACATTGTTCTGGGCGGCTATTTCAGGTGCTTACGGACTTAGCTTCGGTGCACTATGCTCTATTCCATATTTTATTACCGGCGGTATTCCGTCCGGATTTGCCTACTGGGTTCAGGGAATACCCTTTGATCTCCTGCACGGCGCCGGTAATTTTGTTGTTGCATTGATCTTATTCCGGCCGCTGTATCATATTCTGGAGAAGATTAATCATCACCAGCGTTAGGTCGTAAATTGATAACTCAAGTGTGCTAAATATTATCCCGGCTGATCGGACTGTCTATCTTCCAGCTTGTGTGCGGAAACTAAGATAGTCCTGTCAACCGGGATGCTTTTCCCTGTTCCAGACAATCACAGCTTTAAATAAGTCTCCGTCCACCCGTATCTTAAAGCTTCCGTCCTGTAACTCCACGAAGCTTTTTACAATGGCAAGCCCCAGACCCGAGCCCTCGGTATTGCGGGAGAGATCTCCTCTGACAAACCGCTCGGTAATCTCCTGGGTATCAAAGGTCAGCTCCTGCTCCGATATATTCTTAAGAACTACCACAACCTTATCCTCTGCTGCCTCCAGGTCAATATATGCTCTGGAATGAGGCAATGCGTATTTTGTGATATTGACCATCAGATTCTCAAAGATACGATAGGTTTTCTCGCTGTCAAGTGACAGAACTACCTTCTCCTCGGGCAGATGCATCTTCAGCTCCACCCGGGCCTGCTCCAGTTTATCCGTAAGCTCCAGTGCTACCTGTTTGATCAGGTTGCCAAGATCAATCTGCTCATAATTTAACGTCACATTGTCACTGGAGGCCTTGCTCATTTCAAATAAGTCCTCAATCAGGTGCTTTAATCTCTGGGATTTCTGATCCAGAGTATTAATATAGGACCTTCGCTCTTCCTCCGTAATATTCTCATCCTTCAGAAGATTGATATAGGTGATGATAGCAGTCAAAGGTGTCTTTAAATCGTGGGAGACATTCGTTATTAAATCCGTTCTCATACGCTGGCTCTTCATTTCTTCCTCCACTGCCTTCTTAAATCCATGCTGCACCTTTAATAACTCTCCCTTTAGCGGATTAAATACGCCTACATTCTCTTCAATCTCAACCTCCAGATTACCATCAGCCATCTTACTGGTGGCACCCAGAAGAATTGCGTAATTTCTCTTGATATCATCCGAATACCTTTTTAATATAAAATATAAGATGATACTATAGGGGATCAGAATGGCAATCCCAAAAAACCAAATGCTGCATAAAAGTACTAAGATGAGGAAATTCACAATAACAATTTTAAAAATTATTCTGTTGCTCTTATCTGTCAAATCAATATTGCTCAGGCTGGTATAAAGTTTTTTCATCAGCTTAACACAATAACGAAGGAAGGCTCCCGTAATCGTTCTCTCCCTAAGGTAACGTCCCGGTTTAAGAATAACGATCTGCCTGAGAGACAGGGCTGCGGCAAAGATTGCACCATAGACCAGGATCCATACCAGGAAATTAAAGATATAATCCATACCGTGAATCATGCTTGCTGAAAGTATAGTCTGGTCGGGATCCATCAGGAAATATCCGGATACGGTTTCATAGGCCATGGAGGATAAGCCTTCATAGAGAAATGCACCGGAGAGTATACCCAATACGACAGGCTCCAAAGGAATGCGGGAAGCCGGTCCCTGTCCGATGCCCCAATTTTTGTTCAACGGCAGCAGCACTGCCAGAAGCGCCACAATCACTGCAGTAATTCCGAGTATATTCCCAAAACCAGCCTTGCCAAAATTCCGGATCGGATTCCACACATAGCTGTACTGGTATCCCTCACTGACGTAAAACTCCTCAGCCTGTGATGCATAGATTATTGTTGTATTTGCCGGTTTCAGAATTTGGTTTAAGTATAAATTATTGAGGCCGTCCTCAAAAATCTCCATATCCCGCTCCCGCAGCAAAAGCTCATCAATTTTTTCCTTACGAAAGCCTGTATAATCAGGAATTTGAAGCTTTCCATCCGCATCGTATTGAAAAATAATATAAAATGGGTACTCGCTTTTTATTTCCTGTGCTTCCTCGGTATCCGATAATAGCCGGTCAATATGGGAATTGGAACGTTCTTCCCCTGTTTTTTGGTTAATGATGTAATATTCAAAGAAAGGGTATTGGTCTACTATATGAGGAAAAAAATCATCATACCATTGCTGTAATATAACATTAAAGGAATCAATAAAGTCCTTCTTTGTCTGATACCAGGTATCCTCCTCCTGAAGATTTAAGAAAGTCTCTGATAAAAATATCTCAGAGGGCCGGTAGTCTCTGTCTTTCTCTTGTTCGAGATCCATTGTCAGGACATAGTTGCCCCGCTCCAGAACTGTCATAAACGCCTGTTTGTCTGATTCCCTCTGTTGCTCAATCTGTTGACTTCTCTGATCTTGCAGCTTCTGCGTAAGCTGCTCGGATGCACGGTAGACCGGCCGGTAAGTCAGGATCACACCGGTTGCCGCAAGCAGGAGGATTAGTGTGCAGAGGAATATTCCGGCCGTCTTATTCCGGTTAGTGCTTTTCAATTTTGTAGCCAACTCCCCACACCACCTTTAAATATTTTGGCTCTCTTGGGTTGATCTCAATCTTTTCACGGATATTACGCACGTGAACCATAATCGTATCGGTTCCGACCGCACGCTCGTTCCATACTCTCTCATAGATTTCATCCGCAGAGAAAACTTGTCCCGGATGCTTCATCAGCAGTGCCAGGATTTTAAACTCTAAGGGAGTAATTTTCACCGGGACTCCGTCCACCATCAGTTGCACCGTATTCTCATTCAGCTCCAGACCGCCGCAGACATAAACATTCTCTTCCTGCTTCCCAGCCTCTGAAGACTGACTATCCGAGACGCTCCGGTATCTGGTATAGCGCCTGAGCTGGGAATTCACTCTGGCTAACAGCTCCATGGGTGCAAAGGGCTTTGTAACGTAATCATCCGCTCCGATATTTAGCCCTGTAATCTTATCAATCTCCTCTGATTTTGCTGTCAGCAGGATCACCGGAAACTCATATTTCTCCCGCAGTTTCATAACCATGGTAATACCATCCATCCGGGGCATCATGATATCCACAATCGCCAGATGAATTTCTTCTTTTTCAATCAGCTCCAAGCCTTCAATTCCGTTGGACGCCTTATATACGATATAGCCTTGATTTTTAAGAAAGATGCCAATCCCGTCCAGGATTTCCTTATCATCCTCAACCACCAGCACATGATATGTTTCCATGAATGTCTCCCATCCTGCCTATGTTTTCTGTACTTGTGAATATCCACACGCTTATCTATCTCTGTAACTGTTTCCTATGGTCTCTGTCGGCGCACAACGCGGTTATCCCAGGGAAGGCAGCATCCGGCTCTTGAACTCATCAAAATGTCTCAGCTCCTCCTTACCGATGGTACCAAGATCCTCCACCTCTGCAATAATCCTGGTGAAGGGCAGGGGTATCACATAACGGTCCCACCGTTTCTTTAACCGAATGACATGGGAATAATGAAAGCGGACATAACATGCCTCTTTTCCCGCCTCCGATGCAAGCAGAAATAACAGCTTCTTAGGTTCATGCAGAGGACCGAGAGGACCATCCAGTGCGCCGGCCAAAGCCTCACAGGAGGTTTTACTGTTCTCTCTCAGTTCCTTGAAAAACGGTCTCATATCATAGCCGTCCGGCAGCCGGATGGTCTGGGCACCATAGGGCTTGATCATCTTCTCTATGACATCCCCGCGTTTATGGGCGGTAACGATTACCTTGATTTTTACATTTAACTTTGCTATTTCCCGCAGTACCAATTGCATGCAGTAGCCATCCCCATGCCAATAGGCAATCATGGAGTTTTCCTTAATTCGTTCTTTGTTTCTTAACTCGACCGTACCGGTTCGCACGATTATTTTCAGGTAGGTATGAAATAAGCCCGCCTGCAGATTCGTAAGAATTTGCATACTCATATTCCGGATCCATCCTTTTATAATAAAGTATATTTTGATAATATTGCAAAGCCCTGTTGGCGATATTGGAGGAGAGATACTCCCTTGCTCCCTTGAAGGCATGCTCCTTCATCTTTTCCCTGAGGCAAGGCTGATCAATAAGCAGCAGCAGTTTATTCGTCCACTCCCTGACCTCTGCCGCCGTCAGATATCCGTTCCAGCCATCCACCACCACATCCTGAACGCCGCTGGCCTTAACGGCGACAATCGGCAGTCCGGCTGCCATAGCTTCCAGCAGCACAATTCCCTGGGTCTCTGAAGTTGAGGCAAATAAAAAAGCATCACTTGCATGATAATAATGCCGAAGCTCTTCATGCGGAATACGGCCGCAGAACGTGACATTATGCTCAAGTCCCAGCTTATGCACCTGCTCCGTCAGCAACTCTCTTCTGCTGCCATCCCCGATAATCAATAGCCGGAAGCGGCCGCCCTTACACTCCTTAAACAGCTTCAGCCCTTCCAGAAGAAATTCGATATTCTTCTCCTTTTCCAACCTGGATACGGTGCAGAAGAGATAATCTGCATCTCCTACGTAACGTTCCCGCAGGGAGGCAGACAGCGCAGGATCATATTCAAACTCCTCCTGAGGTATTCCTGTTGGCAGGATTCCGATATCCGTTACGGTTCCATGCTCAAGCAGGTACTCCTTCATACTCATGGTAGGTGCAAATACCATACTGCAGTGGTTGATAACCAAACGGTTATGGGCTGCCACAAGGCTCTCCTTACCGGCACTCACCAATCTCCTTCGCAATGCACCCAGCTCCGGATTATCCATCGGACCTATATCCACTCCACTGTTCTTCTTCCTCTCAAAGGGTTTCAGATAATGGAGATAGTGCTCATACCTGGTGTGATAGGTCAGAACCACAGGAACATTATATTTTCTGCCCAAATGTCTGGCAATGTAACCGATCAGCATCGGATGATGTACATGTATCAGATCAAAGGACAGCTCGCGAAATTTCTCTTCAATAATAGGATCAAAGATATTCGGAATAGTGAATTCCTTCTTTAACTTCTTCTTCAGGGAATGATATCGAATCACATACGCTTCCTCTTCCTCCCCTTCAAAGCTGGGGGCAAAGATATAAACCTCATGCCCAAGCCTTCGAAGCTCTGTCGCCAGGCGGTCAATGGAGATTGGTACACCGCCGACAAAGGGTTTATAATTATTCGTCATCATTGCTATCTTCATGCCTTAATACCTCATTTCACAGGATAATTAAGTAATCATCTTTAATACCGAATCTCCAAAAAAGTATCCTGCTCCCACGAAAACAAGATTCCAAACGAAAATCCCCAGGGTGGAGAAAATTGTATAGCCAATAAAATTCAGCTTCATTACCCCTGCCGGAATCGAGATGATCGTCCGGAACATCGGAATCAATTTTCCAAAGAATAAACCAAGATACCCACTCCTTTGCAGGCGCTCAATTGTGCGTTCAATCGCTTCACGGTGCTTCGGATGTTTTTTGATATAATGCCTTAAGATAATATCACCGCCAAATCTTCCTATCAGGTACAGCACCCAGCTGCCGCAAAGCCCTGCAAGAACTGATAATAGCAATGCCCATCCGAAGCCAATTCCATCCTTAGCAGCCCATATTCCCGCCAACGGCATAATCACACCGGCAGGAAACCCGGGCAAATTCAAATACTCGAGAAATACAATCACAAAAATCGCAAGCCCACCAAAACGATAAAAGAAATCCATCAGTGTTTGTACATTTATCATATCTTTTCCTCTTGCTCCATTTTATACCAAATGTTCCCATTCAATCAATACTTTTTATTATTTTGTTACAAATATTTCAACTTGATATACCTATTGTAACGGATAAATCTTAAGAACATCTTCAGATAAAACAAAAGATTTTCTAAATATTTGCATATAAAAAGAGCTGTCACACCAATTACTTAGTGCGACAGCCCTTTTAATCAATCGTCTCAAACAATATAGCCATTTCTTTATAAACTTATTTCTTTACAGATAAAATTTATAGTTTAGAAAAAGGTACACTGTAAACCCAACATTGATTATAACCTTGTTACATTAGTTGCCTGAGGACCCTTAGCTCCCTGAACTACTTCAAACTGAACTTCCTGGCCTTCCTCTAAAGACTTGAAACCGTCCATGTTCAGACCGCTGTAGTGTACGAATACATCATTGCCCTGCTCATCAGAAATAAAGCCAAAACCCTTCTGATTGTTGAACCACTTAACTGTACCTTTGTTCATGTTATTTCCTCCAAAAAAATTATAAATTATCGTTGTCAATCTATAACAACACACTCATGATAACACTCTTTCCATACCATGTCAAACATTATTTGTCGACAGATACTGCATTAACAGCTTAATTATAAGGATTCCGGCAATTACGGCAGCTATGGGAAGCGTTATTTTGAATTTCTTATGCTTCGTCTTATGGTGAAATGCGAACATCCCCAGAAAGGAGCCGATCCCGCCGCCGAAAAAAGCAGTTAGAAGCAGTGTTCTCTCAGGAATACGGTACTGCCCCTTCCTTGCCCGGTGCTTATCTGCGCCCATTTGCAGGAAGCCTGCCAGATTCATGATCAGTAAATAAGCTGCCCCAAGGGAATACCATAACTGTTCCATATTAATTTACCTACCTGTCCTTCCATTCCATAAGCTCCGACATTGCGGTTTCACGCCGGCGGATGGCCTATGCTTCCGTGTCCAGTGCAATTCCAAGCTCCTTCAGCTGCTTTTCCTCAACAATATTCGGGGCTTCGGTCAATAGGCAGGAAGCATCCTTTACCTTCGGGAAAGCAATTACATCGCGGATACTGTCTTCCTGCGCCATCAGCATAACCAGACGATCCAAACCGTAAGCAAGTCCTGCATGAGGCGGAACACCGTATTTGAAGGCATTTAAAAGGAAGCCGAAGCGTTCATAAGCTGCTTCCTTCGTAAAGCCAAGTACCTCGAACATCTTCTCCTGTACGTCACTCTGGAAGATTCTCACAGAACCTCCGCCGATCTCCGTACCGTTGAGGGTAATGTCATAAGCCTTCGCTCTAACCTTGCCGGGATCGGTATCCAGTAGAGGAAGATCCTCATCCATAGGCATGGTAAAGGGATGGTGCTTCGCCGTAAACCTGCCCTCTTCCTTGGAATACTCAAGTAACGGGAATTCGGTGATCCAAAGGAACTTATATTCCTCCTTGTGAAGAAGGCCAAGCCCCTTCGCAATCTCCAGTCTTAATGCCCCAAGTACGGCAAACACCACATCGTCCTCATCCGCCGCAAAGAACAACAAATCTCCGGGCTTACCGTTCAATGCCGATACAATTGCCTTCAGCTCCTCTTGTGTCATGAACTTCGCAAAGGAGGATTTATAGGAACCATCCGCATCAATTGCCAGATATGCCAGACCCTTTGCACCATAATCCCTGGCAAAGTCAACCAGAGCGTCAATCTTCTTTCTGGGCATGTCAGCCTGTCCTACGGCATTGATACCGCGAACAGAGCCGCCCTTCTCCAGTGCAGCCGTAAATACTCCAAAACCACAGCCCTTCACAAGCTCCGATATATTCTTTAATTCCAGTCCAAAACGGATATCCGGCTTATCGGAACCAAAACGGTCCATTGCCTCGGCATAGGTCATTCTCTGGATAGGCAGCGGAATATCGATACCGATGCTTTCCTTGAACATTTTATGGAGAAGGCGTTCATTCACATCGATTACATCATCTACATCCACAAAGGATAATTCCATATCAATCTGGGTAAATTCCGGTTGTCTGTCCGCACGAAGATCCTCGTCACGGAAGCATTTCACGATCTGAAAATAACGGTCATAGCCTGATACCATCAAAAGCTGTTTAAATATCTGGGGAGACTGAGGCAAAGCATAAAAATTACCCGGATGCACTCGGCTGGGTACCAGATAGTCTCTTGCGCCTTCCGGTGTACTCTTGGTTAGCATGGGGGTCTCAATCTCTAAGAAGCCTTCCTCAGATAAGAATTGGCGGGTCACTGTCGCGACCTTGCTGCGAAGGATCAGATTCTTCTGAAGATCCGGTCTTCTTAAATCCAGATAGCGGTATTTCAGTCTTAATTCTTCCTTGGTTTTTGATTCTTCCTCAATCTGGAACGGAGGAGTCTCTGCCTCGGATAAGATTCTAAGCTGGTCTGCCCTGATCTCGATGTCTCCTGTTGCAAGGTTCTCATTCACAGCGCCGGAACGTGCTACCACTTTACCTGCAACCGCAATAACAAATTCGCTTCTGAGCTTTTCTGCCTTAGCAAAGTTCTCAGTACCGCAATCGCTTTCCTCAAAGATAATCTGTAAAAGACCGGAACGGTCCCTCAGATCAACAAATATAATACCGCCTTTATTTCTGCTCTTCTGAACCCAGCCCATTACGGTAACGGTCTCACCAATATTTTTACTGGATACTTCCGTACATCTGTGGCTTCTGTGTAAGCCCTTCATTGCTTCAGCCATGGTTACTCTCCTTTATCCTGTCTATCTTTTCACTGAACCTGTTTTTCAGTATTTCCTTTTGGACAACTTAAATATTTTAATCTTATTCCATGACAAAATCAATACATTTACGATTTTTCACAAAGGGCTTAACAAATTCAGAACCGACTCTGACATGCTCCGGATGAATGATATAGGCCTTCAACGCCTCCTCACTCTCAAATACACTGTCAAGCAGCAGATCGGAATCCGAGGACTCCAGATGATCCGCATAGAGCTGAATGGATTTGATTCCATCGATCAAATTGATTAAATTCTCAAGCTCCCTCTTCATATTCTCCTTGTGAATACGATTTTCTTCGGCTGTGAAGCCGTCTGCATAATTCCATGCCACGATATGTCTTACCATAATTTTAATCCGCCTTTCCATATTTTACTTACTCCGACAGTGTGCAATGCAGCAAGGTATAAAGTGCAATGCAACATTGTGTAATACAGCATTGTACAATGTAACAGATTGCATTCCTGCTGTTGTACCTTGAAGCAATATTCTGTTTCTGTGATTTCTATGACAGGAAGAGCTCCCCGATCTTATCCAGGGCAGCCTCCGTCTGTTGGCCGGTCTCCATATTCTTAACACTTGCTTTATTCTTTGCCAGCTCGTCTGCTCCGATGATTACCGTATTCTTTGCACCGATCTTATTGGCATATTTCATCTGCGCTTTCACGCTTCGGTCCATATAATCCGTTTCAACAATTACTCCGGCACGGCGAAGCCTCTGAACCAATCCGAACGCGGAGGCTTTTGCTTCCTTGCCGAGAATTCCGACATAGAGTTCAACTGCCGGTTCCGGGGCAAGCTCCACACCTTCTGCAGCCAGCTCGCCAAGGATACGCTCAATGCCGAAACCGAAGCCCACCGCCGGAATATCCTGCTTCTCGTCAATTTCATGAATCAAATTATCATACCGTCCGCCGCCGCACAGGGTAAAGCCGTCTGCGTTTACAAATTCAAATACGGTCTTTGTATAATAGTCAAGTCCTCTGACAATACCGGTATCCACCTCATAGTCCACTCCAAGCTCCGTAAGCAGTCCCTTCAGTTCTTCAAAATGGCCTGCACATTCCTCATCCAGATATTCGATGGTTCTGGGAGCATCCTTCACGATGGTCTTACAGGCAGGGACTTTACAGTCGAGAACACGTAACGGATTCTTAAGCATTCTCTCACGGCAGGTAGGACACAGCTTATCCTCGTACTGTCTTAAATAAGCCAGCAATGCCTCGTTATAAGTCTTGCGGCAGTTTCCGCAGCCGATACTGTTAATGTGAAGCTTCGCACCTTTCATTCCCAGCTCCTTCATAAATTCCATGAGCAGTGAGATAAGCTCTACCTCTGCAAGAGGGCTGGCAGATCCCAAAAACTCAATTCCAAACTGGTGATGCTGTCTGAATCTGCCGCTCTGGGGATTCTCATAACGGAAGGCCTGGGTAAAGTAGAATAACTTTGTCGGTTGGCTCTCCGCGAAAAGACCGTTTTCCAGATAGGCACGAACCGCACCTGCAGTACCCTCCGGCTTTAAGGTAATACTGCGGTTACCCTTATCATCAAAGGTATACATCTCCTTTTGAACCACATCAGTGGTCTCACCCACGCCTCGCTGGAATAGGATTGTATGCTCAAAGGCCGGTGTAATAATCTCCTTTATATTATAGGTTTTGCATATTCGCCTGGCAGTTTCCTCAACGATGGTACGCTTATGCATGCCGGAACCGTACCAGTCCTGGGTTCCTTTCGGTCTTTGTGTAATCATCTTCGTCCTCCGATCTATATAGTTGTATTATAGTTCATTTTCTTTCAGAAAGCTGCGCTTTCGTTCTATCATCTCATCAATTCTGTTGATATAATCGGTAACACTCTTCACATTATTCACCCGTTCGATGCGATTCTCCCGATGAAATACGAATTTGGACATTCCGCCGGCACCAAGGGCCAGTATCGTCTGCTTTTCCTCCATAATCAGAATATTATATAAGCCTTCTCTGCCATATCTGGAATAGCCGATATTCTCCAGGTTATCCGCCATATTCTTCTGCCGGTAGAGATAATACGGGAGATAATCATTCTCCCTGGCAAACTGCAGGGCTTCCTCCAGCATCCCTGATACTTGGGATGCTTTCCCTGATACTTGGGATGCTTTCCCCGATACTTCGGATGCTTTCTTATCGGAATAATTCTCACGCTCTATATTCAGTCTGGCAGCGCGTTTGATAGCGAGGGTATGAACCGTCAGGCTCTCCGGGTTTAGCTCCTTGATCTGTTTTAAGGTATCAACAACATCCTCCCTGTCTTCTCCCGGCAAGCCGAGGATGATATCCATATTGATGTTCTCATGGCCTGTTTCTCTCGCAAGAAGGAAGGCTTCTCTCACCTGCTCCACGGTATGGCGGCGTCCGATGAGATCCAGGGTCTTCAGCTGCATGCTTTGCGGATTGATGGAAATCCGGTCGACGCCCCATTTGCGAAGGACCTCCAGCTTCTCCCTTGTGATACTGTCGGGTCTGCCTGCTTCCACGCAGAATTCCTTCACACAGGAAAAATCAAAATGCCCGCAGACCAATCCCAGCAGCCTGTCCAGCTGCTCTGCCGATAAGGTGGTCGGCGTCCCGCCGCCAAAGTAGACACAGGTGAGCTTTTTCTCCGGAAAGCAGGTGGCTGCATATTGAATTTCCTTCTCCAGAGCCTTCAGATATTGTTCAACGTAATCGGAATACTTCGTAACCGAATAGGAGGGAAAGGAACAGTACAGACAAGTACTTGGGCAAAAGGGAATTCCGATATATAAGCTATAGCCGTTTCGGTAGTCCATCTCCTCAAGAAGCTCTGCTTCCCGCCTGGCGATCCTGATGCTCATGGCGGTCTTATCATCGGAGCAGAGATATTCCTCCCTCATATGATTATAGACCGCTTGCTCCTCTTCTCCCTTTTCCAGAAGCTCATAGACCAACTTGGTGGGACGGATACCGGTTAGTATGCCCCAGGGTAAGGTTCGGCCGGAGGCTCCTGATAAAAGCCGGTACAGAAAGCGCTTCATGGCATTCTTATATTGTGTTCTGCTAAGCCCTGGGGGCAGCATCAGTTTCTCCGGGAAATCATTTTTCTCCCCAGGGTGAGCAAATAGCCTTATTTCTGATTGCACAGACTCTCTGCCGGATAATCCAATCTCAATCTGATCTGTTCGGAGCTTCACTGTAATCCTTGCAGAGCCACCCAACGGATCGAACGGCTCTGCCTGACCTTCCAATACTTTAATGTCCTCCTCCGGATAGAAGGCCTTCACCAGCGGATAGACATCATTCTCATATGCTTTATCTGATAAATAGATCTCAATCATTTCCTCTTCGCCTTATAAAATAATTATTCTCCCGTTCGTGCCCAATGGTCGTCGCAGGACCGTGTCCCGGGCAGACAGCGACCTCGTCCTGCAGAAGCATAAGCTTGCTGCGAATGGACTCCAAAAGCCGGCGGCCGTCGCTGGTAGGAAGATCATATCTTCCGATACTCTCATAAAACAGCGTATCACCGCTAAAGAGTACCCTATGCTCCGTAAAATAATAGCAGGCGCCGCCCGCCGTATGCCCCGGTGTATGAATTACCCTGATCTCAAAGCCTGCCAGCTCAATCACCTCATTATCCTTTAATAATGCATCCGGTACCAGACTGTACTCCTGTCCGAATTTTACAGAGGCATTCAACAGCTTATCTGCCAGCAGCTTCGCTTCCTCTTCCTGGGCATAGATCTTCACCCGAGTCTTCTCCGCCAGTTCCTTTGCAGCCAGGATATGGTCAAAATGACCATGGGTGAGAAGGATTCCCTTACACACAAGGTCATTTGATTTGATATATTGGTATAATCGGTCTGCGTCATCTGCCGGGTCAATCACAATCGCTTCCCTTGTATCGCCGTTCGTTATAATATAGCAATTCGTCTGAACCATGCCGAGCACGAGAGTTTCTTTGATAAATTCGCTCATATGGACCTCCGGTTTTCAATATTTGTTGCATGCTGCCAACATCCGCGAATTTGGACGGCAGCACGCTAGCCCGCAGTACGTTCGATGTCCAGCACACTTTCAACATTTCTGATCTTTGCAATTATCTCATTCAGCTGCTCTTTGCCGTTGATCTCAAAGCCGATACTGATGGAGGCCTTTCCTTGTTTGCTGGTTCTGACATTCATGGAGGTTACATCAATCTTATTCTCTGTCAGCACCTTTGAGATATCCACCAGCACACCGGTACGGTTGTTGGCATAGATCTTGACCTCGGCGCTGTATACTCCGCCGGCATCCTTGCCGTCCGCCGAGACACTCCATTCCGCATCGATTAACCTGGCGCGGTCCTCCTCCGGAAGATTAATTACATTGATACAGTCCGTGCGGTGGATGGACACCCCTCTGCCGCGGGTAACAAAGCCAACGATTTCGTCCCCCGGAACCGGACCGCAGCACCTGGAGAACCGTACGGCAAGATCATGGATCCCTTCCACCACAATACCGCTCTTTGATTTCTTCTGGGGGATTCTTTCCTTGATCTCCGTGACCGCTTCCAGAACGTTCTCATCGGTGATCTCTTTCTTGTTCTTTTTCTTATATTCCTCCAGCAGCTTATTAACGATCTGGCCTTCCTTCAAGCCTCCGTGTCCTACCGCCGCCAATACGGAATCCCAATCCCGGAAGCCGTACTTGCGCATCACCACGCCGGTAAATTCGGTCTTCATGATATCGCTTAAGGTAATGTTCTTGGCTTTACAGTAAGCAACGATCAGGTCCTTGCCTCTGCCGATATTATCCTCTTTCAGCTCCGTTTTAAACCACTGGTTAATCTTATTCTTAGCCTGGGTGCTCTTAACGATGGCGAGCCAGTCCCTGCTGGGACCTCTGGAGTTCTGTGAGGTGATAATCTCTATTCTGTCACCGTTCTGGATGACATAATCAATGGGCTCCAGCTTGCCGTTTACCCGGGCGCCCACCATCTTGTTACCTACGGCGCTATGGATGCTGTAGGCAAAATCAATGGTATTGGACCCGGTAGGAAGTGTCTTCACATCTCCGGTGGGAGTAAAGGCATATACACTTTCGGAGAACAGGTCAAAGTCATTCTTAATAAGGCTTAAGAACTCCTTATTATCGGACATGTCCCTTTGCCATTCCAGCACCTGGCGAAGCCAGGTAAGCTTCTCCTCCTCGGAGTTGGCGGTACCGCCCATGCCGTCCTGCCCTTCTTTATATTTCCAGTGGGCAGCAATACCGTATTCAGCGGTACGGTGCATGTCATAGGTACGAATCTGTATCTCAAAGGGGGATCCCTTAGGACCAATCAAGGTTGTATGAAGGGACTGATACATATTTGGCTTGGGCATTGCGATATAATCTTTAAAACGGCCCGGAATCGGCTTATACATCTCATGAATGACACCCAGCGCCGCGTAACAGTCCTTCAGGGAATCGACGATGATACGAACCGCGAATAAATCATAAATCTGCTCCAGTGTCTTATTCTGATTTACCATTTTCTTATAGATACTGAAGAAATGTTTAATACGGCCATCGATCTTCGCCGGGATGCCGGCTTCCTCGATATGCATTCTGACATCACTGACGATATCGTCAATATACGCCTGCCGCTCACTTTTCTTGGTTGCGATCTTCTCCGTAAGCTCTTTATAGACCTCAGGCTCGAGATACTTTAAGGACAGATCATCCAGCTCTATCTTGATCTTGGAGATACCTAACCTCTGTGCAATGGGAGCATAGATATCCATGGTCTCCCTGGCAGTCTCCTTCTGCTTCTCAGGTTCTTTATATTTTAGCGTCCGCATATTGTGCAGGCGGTCTGCCAGCTTAATTAAGATTACCCGGATATCCTTTGCCATGGCAAGAAACATCTTACGAAGATTCTCTGCCTGAAGCTCGACCTTGTCCACGGAATAATTTAATTTGGTCAGCTTTGTAACGCCGTCCACCAATAAGGCGATCTCTTCGGAGAATAATGCGGTAATCTGCGCGATGGAATATTCCGTATCCTCCACCACATCATGGAGAATACCCGCAACGATGGTCTCCTTATCCAGCTCCAGCTC
The DNA here is from genome assembly GCA_023409535.1 of Bacillota bacterium. Taxonomy (GTDB): domain Bacteria; phylum Bacillota; class Clostridia; order Lachnospirales; family Lachnospiraceae; genus Mobilitalea. Next base: position 297,721 of record JAEYGZ010000027.1, on the reverse strand, counting down.
CGCCAGAATATTTGCCACACACAGCGGATGAATAATATAGGGCTCTCCGGATTTACGCAGCTGATTCTTATGTGCATCATCCGCCAGATGGTATGCCTTCTCGACCATAGAAATATCTGCAGACGGGTGGTAGCTTCGAATCTTATTAATCAATTCATTGTAAAGAGTCTCCGGCGCTGTAAAATCAGCGGGTGCCGTTATCGTCACCGAATCGATTGTATTTAATTCTTCCATGATCATCACCACCCATCTAAGTTATCGTAAACTATAGTAACAAGCCGGTTCTAACTGTTAATTATCTATTTGCCTTCATATTGGATTACTGTCTCCACATTATAGCCGGTAAGCTTATCACGGCCCTTTAAGCCTTTTAATTCCATCAGGAAAATAATCTTAACCACTTCACCGCCAAGCATCTCAATCAGCTTGGTGATGGCTTCAATGGTACCGCCGGTTGCAATCAGGTCATCCACGATAACCACCTTCTGCCCCGGTTTAATTGCATCCCTATGAATCTCTATGGTAGCTTTACCGTACTCCAGGTCGTAATCCATGGATACGGTCTCACAGGGTAATTTACCTTTTTTACGTATCGGAATAAATGGTTTATTCAGATTATAAGCAATCGGCACACCGAAGATAAAGCCTCTGGATTCGGGTCCGGCAATAATATCAAACTCAAGACCTGTCAGCAGCTCCTGCATCTGGTCTATTGCTAACTTCAGTCCGTCCTTATCCTGCAATACGCTGGTAACATCGCGAAATATAATTCCAGGCTCCGGGAAATCCGGTATACTTCTTACATACTCTTCTATCTTTTTCATTTTATGACCATGCCTTTCCTTGAATAGCATCTATTCACCTCATGCATCGGATTAAAATGCCGCGATGTCAGGGACATGAAGTTTAGATGCTTATTATATCACTATATTTTATACTTCGTAAAGAATATTTCTCCGGAGCAGTTCAAATTCGTCCTAAAACTGACATAAAAGCAAAATTAATTTACTTTTTACCGGTAATTTTGTATCATTAACTGTACATTTTTGAAACCGTTATATTCATTGATTCTTGGGAAGTACGTAAGAGACAGAAGAGTATTCAGGCTTCTGCCGGTCTTTAGCTTTTCCGCTTCCGACCCACCATAAGTATTGCCAATGTAGGCAAAGAACTCTTCAACATTCCCAAAGTAAATCGCTTCCATTGACCGTCCGTATTTGTTCTCCACATTCAGCTTGATACCGCTGGCATTTTTCCCGAGGATAAAAGCAGATTTGATCTTTAAGTCTTTCTCCGCAAACAAAGGCTTTTCATTGCCCTTGCCGAAGGGTTCCAGCTGCCTTAACTCCTCTACCAGCTCCTGAGTAACATAACCCAGGGGAAGATGAATGTCAATGGATACCTTAGGAAGCAACATCTCTTCTGTTAATATGGTCGTCTTATTCAGAAAGCTTCGAAGCTCCTCCACCTTCTCGGGAAGCAGAGAAAACCCTGCCGCCATGGGATGTCCGCCCACCTTGAGAAAGAGCTCACGGCATTTATTTAATTCTTCTATCATATTGTACTGTTCAATGGATCTGCCCGAACCTTTGACCGAAGTCTCCGTGTCGGTCAGCACCAGCGTCGGGCGATGATAACGCTCCCTGATCCTGCCTGCAATAATTCCCGCGATACTCTCATGGCAATCGGTCAGATATACCACAAGCACCTTATCCTGCTTTAATTCGCTTTCCTCAATGAGTCTGATTGCCTTCTCCACATTCCTGGCAGTCATATCCTTGCGAAGTTCATTGAGTGCGCGCACCTCCGCTGCCAGAGCAGCTGCCTGCTCCTCCGTCTCGGCAAGCAGGAGCTCCAGTCCCTTTTTAGCGGTATCCAGCCTGCCGGAAGCATTCAGGCAGGGACCGATAACAAAGCCAAGATGGAAGGAGGACAGCTGCTCCTTATCAATGCTGCTGGCTTCCATCAATGCCAGTAAGCCTTTATTCGCCGTTCTCTTCAGCAGCTCCAGACCGTGCTTTACAATAATCCGGTTTTCTCCCGTCAACTCCATGACATCACATACTGTGGCAATTGCCGCATACGATAAGAGTTCCTCTTTAAAGAGCGTAACCTCCGGAAGTTCCGCCTTCCGTAATTTTGCATCCGGGTCGTCCTCCTTTCGTGAAGCATCCCCTTCTGCCACATCTAAAAATAACAGGGCACAGCTGAGCTTATAGGCGATTGCAGCACCGCACAGCCCGCTGTAAGGGTAATGGCAATCCGGACGCTTTGGGTTAACTACTGCATCCGCCGCCGGAAGAACGGCGTCCTGTGCTGCCGCGACTTCCATCGACTGCTGCTCCGCCGCTTGTAATGCTGCTGCCGGAAGCTCTTCTTTCTGAAGCTCCTGCTCATACAGATTCTCCGCCAGCGATTGGTCCTGGCTGCTGTCTTCCAGTAAATTATGATGATCCGTAATAATCACTGTCATGCCATAGCTTTTTGCAAGCTCGACCTGCTCCAGGGCAACGATTCCGTTATCACAGGTCAGAATGGTGTCAATCCCTTCCCGATATGCAGCCTCCACCATCTGAATGTTTATTCCGTAGCCGTCCTTGATCCGGTCGGGTATCTCATAGTCAACCTCGGCTCCCAGCTTTGTCAGGGTACGATAGAGAATATAGGTAGCCACTATACCGTCCACATCATAGTCACCAATGATACGGATTCTCTTTTTTAAATGAAGCTTTTCACAAAGCAGCTCACAGGCACGCTCCATATCCTTTAACAGGAACGGATCATGCAAGCCTTCGGTATCAGGATGCAGAAATGCATAAATATCCTCCGGCTGCTCGAACCCCTTGTTCACCAGACAGCGCGCCAGCACCTCACTGATACCGCATTCCTGCATGATGAGGTTATAATCAGCCTTCTTATTCTTAATCATCCATTTTTCCATATAACCAACCATGCCCTTCCTTATTATCTGCACTCATCCTCCGAGGATAACCGTTTTACTCCTCCTGTGCAGCTGCCTTAAGCATGATGGCACATTCGATGCGTTTCTTCTCCAATTCACAGCCGATCTCATAGGCATCATTAATATTATTATGGAATTTAAAGGAATTTGCCGCACATCCGCCGCTGCAATAGAACTTGGCAAAGCAGTCCCTGCATTTTTCCTTGGAATAAACATTACAATGCTTAAATTCATCACGAAGCTCAGCAGTCTTAACGCCTTCCTCCACATTTCCCATCAGAAACTCCGGAATACCAACGAACTGGTGGCAGGGGTACAGATCTCCCCAGGGTGTCACAGCCAGATATTCCGTACCTGAGCCGCAGCCCGACAAACGCTTCGCCACACAGGGACCGCCGCTTAAATCAAGCATGAAGTGGAAGAAATTAAAGTCTTTCCCTTCCTTTTTGTAATCAAGCATCAGTTTCGCCAGACGGTCATATTCTTCGAACAGCACAGGCAGGTCTTCCTCGGTAATGGCATAGGAATCCTCCGGCAATGCCACGACCGGTTCCACAGAAATCTGCTTAAAACCAAGCTCCGCAAGATGCTTTACATCCTCACTGAAGTCAAGATTATTGCGGGTAAAGGTACCTCTCACATAATAATTGGTCTGTTCCCGGCTCTCGGCCAGCCTCTGAAACTTAGGCAGAATCAGCTCATAGCTTCCCTTACCGTTACGGCTGGGGCGCATCCGGTCATTGACCTCCTTACGTCCGTCGATACTGAGCACCACATTGCTCATCTCACGATTGGCGAATTCCATCACCTCATCATTCAGCAATACGCCATTGGTGGTCAGAGTGAAGCGGAACTTCTTATTATGAAGTACCTCCTGCTCTCTTCCGTACTTCACCAAGTCCTTCACCACCTGCCAGTTCATCAGAGGCTCGCCTCCAAAGAAATCCACTTCGAGATTCCTGCGGTTGCCGGAACTCTTAATCAGGAAATCAAGCGCCTTCTTTCCTACCTCATAGCTCATTAATTCCCTGTGTCCTTTATATTCGCCTTCCTCCGCAAAGCAATATTTGCAGGCAAGGTTGCAATCATGGGCGATATGTAAGCAGAGCGCTTTGACTACGGTTGATCTTTGTTTAAAGTCCTTAATATATTCCTCATAAATGTCTTTGGTAAACAAAGCGCCGTCCTTTATCAGCTGCTCAACATCATCCAAAACCTCTTTGATTTGTCTGATGAGCGCCTCCACATCTTCACAAAAGTCCTTTTTACCGCCCTGCTTTGCACCGTCTTCCTGTCCTGTAATCAGGCACATAAATTCAGGCTTCGTGTATTTTTCAACCATGGCACTGATGATACTGCCGCGGTCATGGGTTTCATAAAGCTCAATAATATCATAGGCCAGATCATCCACAACATGTATCATACCGCTGTTAACATCCAACACGATATTATATCCATTATTTTTAAATTGGTGAACCATGTTCTATCCTCCTTACTTAAGCTTCCACAACGAATGGGACTGTCTCAAAATATCTTCCGAATTTCTCATAACCGAAGAATATAATGAGGCAGCCCCATATAATTGCAAATCCAGATTGCGTATTTTTATCTATTTGTTCTCACAGCTCTGATTGCCAACAGTACAGGATGTCTTGCATGCTGACTGGCATGATGTCTGACACTCTCCACATCCACCCTTTTTCATGCTTTCTTTCAGGTTTCTTGTGTTTAAAGTCTTAATATGCTTCATATGTATGTGCCTCCTTAGCATTCATTAATTGATGCTATATTATATTCACAGACCGGGATTTTTACCAATGGCAGCGTTATCCCCGCTGCACCTATCAGTATGTGTAAATACGCTTACCACATCAAGGGAATACGCTTACTCATACGGATTAATCTGCTTAACGTGGACATTATATCACATGTATAGATATATGAAAAGAGTTTTTTCATTTGAACTTATGAAACGCATGATTGAAATTTTATCAACCAGCTGATAAAATCTATGGCAAAACAGATCAAAATCCGACCGGCAAAATTTTATCCGAAACATAAAAAACATAATTATGGAAATGTATATTGAAACAATTACGAATGGCATGTTATAATATATCATATCGTTATCAATACCACTTGATATTGTTAATTTAAATGCATAGGAAAGGAATGGTAAAATCCAATGAAGAGTTTTGTTATTACTACAGATACTACCTGTGATTTACCGGAAGATTATATACGGCAGCATAATATTTCTCTGCTGCCCTTATATTATAGCTTTGATAACACAGTTTACGGAGATAAGGTTTTCCTTGAGCCGAAGGAGTTTTACGATAAGATGCGAAAGGGTGCCATGCCTAACACGATGGCTGCAAACCCGGAGAACGCCAGGGCCCTTTTTACAAGCCTGCTGGACCAGGGCTATGATATTCTCCATCTCGCTTTCTCCTCTGCACTCAGCGGAAGCTGCTCCGTAGCGGAGACCGTAGCAAGGGAGCTTCGGGAAGAACGCCCGGATGCTAATATTTTCGTCATCGATTCCCTGTGTGCTTCTCTGGGAGAAGGCCTGTTTGTTCACAAAGCAGTTGAGCTGAAGGAAAACGGAAAAAGTATTGAGGAAACCGCGCAGTGGCTGGAGAAGAATAAGTTAAACTTCTGCCACCTGTTTACGGTTGACGACCTCTTTCATCTGCACCGCGGAGGAAGGGTATCCAAGGCAACCGCCATCATCGGAACCTTAATCAATGTAAAGCCGGTATTGCACGTGGATAATGAAGGACGCCTGATTCCTCTGAATAATGTGAGAGGACGCAAGAAGGCACTGACCTCCCTGGCGGACCAGATGGAGGCCAGGCTGAAGGATTATCCCCTGCAGAATGATATTATCTTCATCAGTCACGGTGACTGTAAAGAAGATGCGGAGTTTGTTGCTGATCTGATCAGGGAACGCTTCGGAATTAAAGAGTTTCTTATTAATTATATCTGCCCCACCATTGGCTCCCATTCCGGTCCCGGAACAGTCGCATTATTCTTTATGGGTAAGGAACGATAATGATAAGATGCATAAACAGGATATGCATAGCTGCATGCGATTAAAGATATTATATGGGTTACCCCGACAGAAAGAATTGCTGCCCGATATGAGCAGCAATTCTTTCTGTTTCCTATTCTATATTGTCTGCAAAATTATTCTGCTGCCAAAGCCTTCTTAGCAGCCAGCGTGCTATTCCTCCCATTTTTCTTTCATCAGTACAAATATCTCCTGATCCGTCAGGTGATTTTCCATATTCAGAATCAGCATGACCCTGCGGTCCTCTTCCGAATACAGAAATTCCCGCTGCCATTGGTAATAATGAGGGCCATCGTCCAGGGTACGGATCCAGGACATCAGCCCATGCAATACCCATGCTGTCTGCTTAATGTCCGTAAGGCATTCATTGGCATAGAAGCCATTCCATTTTCCATGCTCTCTGGCACGCAAAGCCCGGTCTGCCGCCGCATAGGCATCCGCTGCTTTCCCTGCTTCATAGAAGGCGCGCTTCCTGTTACCCACGCTAAAATATGCGAAGCTATTTCCAAAATGCACCGCTCCCCCATAACAGTCAGCATAAATCCTGGCCTGCAGCAGAAGGGAATCCTCAAAGAGCTGCTGCTCGTGTTCCTTTAAAGTGGGAGCAATTGCCTTGCAATTCTTCAGGAATACTTCGTATTTTTCGGCAGCCTGCCCGCAGATTGAGGTATACCAGGTAATCTGCTCTGTTAAATCCTCTCCATGCTTCGCCCAAAGGAATGCTTCCGCCGGCTTTGTATGATCTGCGATCCACTGCTGTGCCAGAATTCTGGTACAATGATTGGGAAACTGTTCTCCGGCGTGGTCATCCTCATGAGGGCCGTATTGAAGAGCACAATCTTCATATTCTTTAAATAATGCCGAAAGCGGACCAATATGATCCTGATGGTAATAACGGCCGATATACTCTGATCTATGCTTTTGCAGATCCAGAGCCCCCTCCCTCCACATCTGTGCGATGGCATCCAGATAGTAGACATGAGGTTTTACATTGGAACAATTGATGATCCAAAAATCACCGGCTTTCCTTTCAAACACCTTAGTCAACTCATTCCGGATCAGGCTGCCGGGATTTGGCAGCATCGTAATATGATTGGCCGCCTGCAGGTCATAAAAGGACACATGATAGTATATTCCATGGCGGTTTTTCTGCCCCTCGGGCAATGCCGGTATCCGGGGATTGTGATTTCCCTGTCTCCTGGATACCATTCTGCCATACCCGTTATCCGCCCATATCATAATAACATCCTCAGGGATATCAAGATATCCCTTCTGGTAAAGCTCCATGGTTTCGCCGTATAGATTGGAACAGCATACGGCCTCCGGATCAGCCTGCTTTACCATTGCATGCTGCTTTCGGATCAGTTCACTGATCAGCCTGCCGCGTGCTTCCTCCGTATGATATTGCGGATCATTATTCCAGAAGGGGCAGTCTCCTTGCCCCCGAAAGCCCAGGTTCCATATCACATGCATCTCCTTCTGCTTCTCAATGCCCTCCTCCCAAAGCTTATGAAACAGCTCCGGGTATTCCGCATAAGAGGGCTTCAGATCCGGATAGGCTCTGGCGAACATCTCCGCCCCCAGCGGCTCGGCATGGTGATGGGTGATATAAAGACCCATCGCCGATGCGGTTTTCCGGTAGCAAACGCCATTCCTGTCGGTCCCCGGTATTACAATGTTACCGCCGCACCGGAGCAATGCCTCGAATACCATCTCCCAGGGCTTCTCCCTCCTCCTGTCCACACTCCAGGCTGAAATTAATACTTCATCATTGACAAACCAGCCCCTGTATCGTACGGCAAAGGGCCGGGATATCTTACGATATCCTTCCGGCACGGATATTCTGTCCCGGGGAGTTAAGCTCTGATCGTTCCAGAACCAGAACTCATTGATTCCCAACAGCTCCTTGCTGATTCCGTAGATGCCATAGATACAGCCAAGCTCATCCGATGCTTCCAATATCAGCTTATGATCTGCAAGCGTTAAGCTATAACACTCCGGCGCAAGCTCCCCCTTTGCAAGCTGAAATATGATTCCCTCTTCATCCGATTCCTTTAAAGCAAATCTGATATCCCGCTGTAGGTTTTGAACAGCTTTCGTTACGGCTGCCGTCATCAATCCTTTGGAGGCTTCCTCTGTCATCATCCTGGATTGCCATGTTATATATCCCATCTGCACATTTCCTCATTTCATTCTTTCTGCTTCTTCATTCTCCGGTATCTGAAATAATAATTTTTATATGATAACTCTTGTAATTTCCATTCTATTCCTGCCTTCATACAGCAGCTGCTTGAATAGTCACTAAATAATATTAATCACTAATCCGGCCTCGCGCAATCCATCCGCATGTGCGGTCAATACAACTCTGCCCTTATCCCCTGTAAAATGCAGCATTGTACTGACACATCCATGGTACATATGCATATAGCAATCATGATAGGCCTCGTTGGAGCAAAGGTCTCCGTTGTCCACACCCGCTATTTCCGCAGGTCCGGTTACATGAAAAATCACCTTCGCACTTTCCCTGAATACCGTTGTCTCATTCTTATCCAGGGCTCGAACGGTAAATAGCTTATGAAATCCGTTCCCTGCCGCTGCTTGGATTTCCTCCTGATCAAATCCAAGTCTGACCGCCTGTTCGGCAGTTTTTACGGTACAGGAGCAAACCTCCGCTCCATTGTTAAAGCCTCGGATTGTCACCTGTCCGGGCAGATAAGGAAGATATCCGGTAATCATCCGGTTTGGATATGCAGAAGGCTTATTTACATGAAACTGTTTATCATTCAATTGAATTGTTACTTCTTCACAATTGGTGGCTATCATATAGGGCACAACGCTTTTATTCAGCTGCGGAAAGCTCCAATGACATGCATACCTGGGTGCGTCCCAGTGTTCCTTTACCATTTCATCCTGAAGAGAGTAATCCATAGCCGCAAAGTACACCATGGGTTCCTCCGACCAATAGCTTTGGTACAAATAGGACATAGGCTTACGTTCATTATTGGTATAGAATAAGGAGCCCGACCACCCTTTTGCCGGATATCCCATGGATTCTCCCAGGTAATCGATACCGGTCCACAGCATTCCGCCTATGACATACTCATACTTCTCAACATCCATCCATGGATTTTCATCACTGAAATTCTGAAACTTCTCCGAATATCCACGGAAGAATTGGTAGGTTTCCGTTCCGAGGATAAGCTTATCCGGAATAGCCCGGTGAATGTCCTCATACCACTGCTCCTGATAATTGCAGGATATTACATCCACAATCTCTGCAATTTTTTGTATGCGCTTTACTCTTTCTGCAATACTATGTATCTCTCTGTCATCCACTGCATCTACAAATTCCTGGATGTCCCTGATTTGGGAGACGTCAATATCGCTCTCATATTTAAAATGGGGATTCATTGCATAGGAAACCGGTCTGGTATCGTCAAGTGTTAACAAATGTTCCTTAAGCATTCTTAAAATCCTCAGCATTGATTCCTGGCCTTGGTTCTCAACCTCATTTCCCACGCCCCAGATAAAAATGCAGGGATGATTCCGATCCCTCTTGACCATGCATTCCAGGTCCTTCTTCCACTCCGTCTGAAAATACCTGCCATATGCTCCGCCGGTCCATTTATCGAACGGTTCCTCATAGACCAATAGCCCTAATTCATCACAGAGCTCCAGGAACTCGGAGGCATAGATGTGATGTGCCGCACGGACTGCATTACAGCCGATTTTTTTCAGCATAAGAAGTTTGTCCCTCCAAACTTCCGGTGTTACTGCAATCCCAAGGCATCCTGCGTCCTGATGAATACACAGCCCCTTAATTTTTATCTTCCTGCCGTTGAGATACATTCCCTCATTGGCTGCCATTATGATTTCTCTGACACCGATTTTAAATGTATAGGAATCAACGATAGTATCACCATCCATAAGGGATAATTCCAAGTGGTACAGATTGGGCTGTTCCGGACTCCAAAGCTGCACCCCTGGTATTGCAATACGGATCACCCCCTTTTCCGATTTTCCTGTAAAGCAAGCGTTTCCTGCTGATATTGCTGCTCTTACCGGATCTGTCATACCTGTTATTACGGTTACAACCCCCGTATCACCCCTTACTTCTGTTTTTACCCGGATATCCTCCGGATTTAGATGCCGCTTATTCCTCCGGATCAGCTTCACTGTACGATATATTCCTCCGCCGGAATACCATCTGTCTGCCGGAAATGTTGTATTGTCTGCCTTAACCAGGATCTGATTCTCTCCCTCACGCAAAAATCCGGTAATATCCAGGGTAAATCTGGAATAGCCGTATTTTTGGCCTCCCGCCTCCCTGTTATTAATCCAAACCGTACTATTTTCATAGATCCCGTCAAATTCCAGCTGATATGCAGTATCCTCCTCCAGTTCATTTAGGATCAGCTTCCTTCTATACCAGCCGATGCCCCAGCGATCTCTGAAGCCCTGTGCTTCCCCCTGCTCTGCTTCTATGTTGACCGGAACCTTGATTACCCAGTCATGGGGAAGGGTTACCGGAGTAAAGTTTTGGTCCTCCGGCTCCATTAATGTAAATTCCCAACCATCCATCAATTTTGTCTCAATCCTGCTCATAATTTCCTCCTGAATCAATTATACAAAAAATGATAACAATAATCTTTTACTTTATTGTTATTTATTGCGCTTCATTGTATAATATTGCTATCATGAAGGGGGAAAGAGAAATGATTTTTCAAATTGTTCCCTCATAAAGTTTGTGCCTGCATAATCCTTAGCATAAGACTAAAATGCGCAAAAACATATGCAGGAATGGAGAAGAATATGAACGCAGATTTAAATAATATCCATCCGCTTTTTTTAATAGAATATTTTGAGCATACTTCCGGAGAAGATATGACGAATTACCATTATCATACTGCGTACGAATTATATTTTCTTGAGCAAGGATACCACAATGTATTGGTAAATGATTCTATCCTTGATGTTGCTGCCTATGACGTTCTATTATACAGACCGAATACCTTCCATAAAAGCATAAGACGGAAGGGCTGTATCAGAACCTGCATTTATTTTACAGATCGTTTTTTACATTTATATTTTACCGATCCGGCGATCAGCTCATTATTACGCTGCTTTGAAACAGAGCTCATCACGCTAAATAAAGAAATCTTTCCAAAGGTGAAAAAAATAATGCTTTTATTGGAAAAGGAAGATGTAAACAACCCCAATAATCGTATATTTATTTATCTGGCAGATATTTTAAATATATTAAATGATAACAGAAATTCTTTTACGTCAGATCATGTACCTTCGGTATTAAAAAACCTTTCGCCGATTCTGTCCTATATTAATCAAAATTATAGCAAGATAAACAATATTGAAGATATCTCAAATCAGTTTTATATCTCCAAGTTCTATTTGTGCCATATTTTTAAAGAGTCAACCGGCATTACATTGATACAGTATCTTAATAAAATCCGAATCCAAAATGCCTGTTCCCTGCTCATAAGAACAAATCGAACTATTTCAGATATCGGAGCTGCCTGCGGTTTCAATTCCTCAATGTATTTTTGCAAAATCTTCAAGCGGGTGTTATCTGTAACTCCAAGCGAATTTAGAAAAAATACCTTTTTATAACAGAAAAATGCCGGCAGGAAAGCCGGATTTTAGACTGCAGACAAAGCAAATTATTAAAAGAAGCACATAACTATATGGGGTTAAATAATCAATGCTATATTTTTATCCTTGCTTATGGTATTCTTTAATAAATCCGAATTTGCAAATTAGTTTTAGAAATATAAGGCAAAGTAAATTACAAGAGGTGGAACATATGAGAAAAACGCTTCAGGATGTGGCAAGCTATTTGAAGGAAATCATGGTGCCCGAAACCCACGAAGCATATGCGATCAATCCCGCATATACAAATGTTTCAGTTGAAGAGAGCATACGTGAGGGCGTTCTGGCATTCAGAGCCTTTTTGGTTCGGCTTTACGATATTTTATACACCAAAGGCGATTTCTATGATAATAGCAAAAAAGCTGCCCATGAATATGAAAACCGTACCACGCTTTCGGTGTATTATCCGTTCCTGCACAATGTAAGCACCCTACTAATGAACATAGGTTATCATGGCATGCCAGTTGAAAACGCGCAATCTCTCACCTTTGGAAATACCGTATTCAATGGAAAGCTGTCTGTTAGTAAAAACCTTGAATGCCTGCGGTTTCTGGCGGATTGCGGTATCTGCATTGACGGTATCGATATAAATGAAAAAAAGCAAAACTTATCAGACATCAAAACCATAAAGATTACCTATCCGGATCATCCCGCTATGCTGACAGGCCTGAAGGTCATGGCAACCGCCGAAATAGACCATGGCACCCTCGTCAACCAGGATGTTTTTTTGCGCTGTGATTACAGGGTATTAAAAAAGGAGAAAACCGATGTGCTTTCCATCGTGCAGGATACGATAAAGCCTTTATCCGCAGATGTGCAGGATTTCATTCTGCAGCTGCACCAGCGCTGTCTGGATAAAGGACTTACCTGCGTTGTGGAAGTAAAAGGGTTTCATATCTATATGAAGTATTGTTATAAACGGAAAGATTTCTGGGGAATTAACGCTTCCCTAGGCAACGGCTATCATATCAATGTGAAATCGACAAAGACGCACGAATACACGGATACCATCAAAACGTTTTCTCCGATTTTGCAGGAACTGATTGCAAAGGGATATGGCTGCGGCAGAAAAAGAGAAATCGGTCATTGTGACGGCGGTTGCCGCGGACTTCCCATATCGTTGGATGATTCTGTTTTAGATATGCGAGATGATATTGAAACATGGTTTGATCAAGAATTGTCATGCTTACAAAAGAAATAAACATTTTATTCATTGCGCTTTCAAGCATAAGCACGGCAAATTCCTATTTATTAATGTAGCTTTACTAAAGGCACGGAAACTCCCGTGCCTTTAGCCTGTATAAACATTCTGTTTATGCATAATCTACAATTAAAAAATTAATTTGTCTGCAGTTTTATACGGTATGGAATGATACAAAGGATTATTGTATTTTGATAATCGTTAAGGGCACAACCTGATCCGCCGCTAAACCGGCGGAAGTATTACCGGCGGTATCCCTTAACAGAGGGCCGGCCGATATCTTCAGATATGCCGTGCTGTTGAAATTCTTCAGGGTATCTTTATACAGCGATCCCAGATTAATCAATAAAATCTGTCCGCTGCCAACCATAGCGGTAACTGCGGCTCCAGAGGCATTCCCAAGATACACTGTCTTCCCTGTAGCGTCATAAAGTGTTATTTTGCTGATATCCACCTTATCTCCCGGCTGCTCTGCTCCGCTTGCGACAATATACAGCTGTCCTGCATCGACACTATAACCGGCAGAGCTGATTCCTGATATAGCCGGAGCCTGATAATCCACCTTTAGGGTCGGATTAGCCACCGCGCTTGTTACATAATAGCTTTGATCGCTCTTATAAAGCCTTACCGTCACAATACCTCCTGCGGGAACTGCTGCCTGCAGCCTGTCACCGGAGGCGGCACCGTCCGGAACCGTAAATGTTACAAAGGAGTCGCCTGCTTCTATATACGGGTCCACGGCGGTTATTCGATTATCAATATATAATTCCGCTCGGCCTCCGGCTGCCTGGCCCGCTGTAATCTGTGCGGTTACCGTCATGGATAGATTGGTTTTATTCAAGGTATTCGCAACCACCGTACCGCCGGAAGGAATAACCGTTACATTGGCAGGTGCACTCAGTACAGACGGCACAGGTGTCGCAGAAGACTGATTCACAGGAATCATCTGTGTTATATTCTCCTGAGACCTGTTACCTGCAGTATCATACAGCACTGATCCCGCAATCAGCAGATAAAGAGAGGAGATATTCCCCAGGCTGGCAATAAAATATTGATCAATCGGGCTGACCGTAACCTCCAGTGAGGTTGTGCCGGTAACCACGCCGCTGGAGGCTGATCCGGCATTGCTTGTCAGGGTATATTTATTATTTGAAGAATTATAGAAGGTAAGCTTGGTTACATCCACCTTATCTCCGATGACTCCTGCACCGGCAACACTGATATAGAGCTTACCGTTTGCCGCATTATAATTAGCAGCATTATTTGAACTGCCAAAGGCTATGGTAGGCGGATTGTAATCTACCGCCAGATTAGGATTTGCTGTGGAGGCTGCGACATTATTGTATATATTATAGAGCCGTACCGTTACGATACCGCCGGTAGGTACGGCCGCCTTCAGTTCGCTGTTCGTCGGCGAATTATCCGAAGTTGTAAACTCTACTGTCTTATCTGTTGATGAGATGGAATAATCCGTGGCAACCAATTTTGAGCCTACATACAGCTCGGCTCTGCCGCCTGCTGCCTGACCCGCTTTGATCCTGGCCGAGGCTTTCAGAGAAAGGTTCGTACTGTTGAGTGTATTTTTTATTACGGAGCCTCCTACGGCAGTGACATTCAATTCTGCAGGCACATCAAGTCCGGGAGTCACAACCGTAACCTCATCCTCCTTAAAGATGATCTGCACTCCAAGGATGTTAGCGATATAGGTGATCAATGCCTTTGATTTCATACTGTCCTTTGCTGTAAAAATGCCCGAATAAGGATCGGGAGCACCGTTTACATACACCTTCTTATCTTTTAAGTATATGTCGATGGCAATATTTCCGCGGCTGACGGTAAATATCTTCTTCTTTTTATCGTATTTGGTACTGGCTCCCATTCCGTCGGTGAAAGGAGAAGTGGGAATCTTATAACTACCGTATTTGATGGTGGGCGACTTACTTATATTGTAGCTGCAGGTAGTGCCTCCCCACCAGTTGTAACCCCAGTTATATCCCCATTTACTCCAGTCATACCCCCAATTATCCCAGTCATTTCCCCTATTGTTATTTTTATTACTGCCATTATTGTTCTCATTGTTATTTTCATTTGTATTCCATCCGGTATTCCAGTTGTTTCCCCAATCATAGTCCCAGCTTGAATTCTTATTCGCTGAATGCTTTCCCTGATTGTACATTGCGGCAGATGCAGCTGCCATATCTGAGGTAAGTATAAGAATTACAATCAAAAAAATGCTGATTATCTTCTTCATTATGTACTTCCTCCTGAATTATTAATAAATTATGAAGGTTATTAACTGGTTGTCATAAGATATATATATGCTGTAACACGCGATAACATGCAGGAATCCGTGCAAAACTCTATAGGAAAAATTTCCTATTTATTACATGTGAAGATACAAATGTTCTATGAGTGTAGTACAAATACCCCTCACTTTCAGGTCTTCATTGTTTTTGAAGATGTCTTGTGCTATAATTCGTTAAATAATGTAAAACAATACAGGGGACCCAATATGCAGGAAAAAATTCTGGTAATCGAAGACGATGCTGACATCAATAGAATATTGTGCAAATATCTGGAAAGAGAAGCCTATCAGGCAATTGCCGCTTTTTCCGGTACGGAAGCCAGATTACAGCTAAAGCTGGAGCATTTTGATCTGGTCATGCTCGATTTAATGCTGCCGGGCATCTCCGGGGAAGAATTAATAAAAGAAATCCGGACTGTCTCTCAGCTTCCCATTATCATCATCTCAGCAAAGACGGCATTGGAGGACAAAGTGAATGCATTAAAGAACGGTGCGGATGACTATATTATAAAGCCCTTTGAGCGTGATGAGATTCTGGCAAGAGTCGGCGCTCTGCTGAGAAGAAGCCGGACAAGCACCGCTCATCAGGATACCGGAGAGAATAAAAATTATGCCTTTAAGCAGTTGGTTCTCAATCCTCAAGCCAGGGAAGTATTCGTTAAGGGAAACCCGGTTTCACTGACCGCATATGAATTCGATATCCTGCTCCTGCTGCTGCAGCATCCCGAAAAGGTATTCACCAAGGAGATGCTTTATCAGGATATCTGGAAAGCCGGCTATTACGGTGAGGATAACACCATCAATGTCCATGACAGCAATCTCAGAAAAAAAGTCAAGGAGTATGACGACGATTCCTATATTAAAACCGTATGGAGCATCGGCTTCAAGCTGGATACAAATTAAAGAATACATCGCAGGTCATGCATCTTTATTCTTTCTTTAAACTTTGTTAAGTATTTATTAAACCTCCCCCATTATAATATCGTTTATACCCGGTATATAATAAGTGGTACGAAAGGAGTTATAAAGTGCGGGAAATTATATTATCTACAAGAAATCTTACAAAAAAATACGGCAGTACTGCCGCTTTAAGCAATATCAGCCTTGAGGTAAAGCAAGGGGAAATCTACGGTCTGGTAGGAAAGAACGGAGCAGGTAAAACCACTCTGCTTCGGTTGATCACAGGGCAGGCCTTTACTACAGAGGGTGAAATCGCTTTATTTAATCAAGCCTCTCAGGCGGGTTTAAACCAGGGAAGAAGACGAATCGGTTCCATCATTGAGACACCCAGCTTCTATGCCAACCTGACCGCAGAACAAAATCTGGAATATTATCGCATTCAACGGGGAATTCCGGGAGCGGATTGTGTTGAGGAAGCTTTGGAGGAAGTTGCTCTTAACAACACCGGCAAGAAAAAATATAAAAGCTTTTCCTTAGGTATGAAGCAGCGCCTGGGACTGGCCCTGGCATTGATGAACAGGCCGGAGCTGCTGCTTCTGGATGAACCCATCAATGGTTTGGATCCCTTTGGTATCGTTGAAATCAGAAATCTGTTGATCCGTTTAAACCAGGAAAAGAAAATCACCATATTAATCTCCAGCCATATTCTGTCCGAGCTTTCCAGCTTAGTTACCAACTACGGCTTTATTGATAAGGGTACCCTGGTGAAGCAGCTTTCCGGTGAGGAGCTGTCTAAGGAATGCGGACGATATATCGAACTGAAGATTGATAAACCTGATGTAATGGCGGCCCTTCTGGAGACAAAGCTTGGCTGCATCAATTATAAGATCAATCCTGATTATTCCATTCATATATTTGATTATCTGGATCAGCCGTTTAAAATCAGTGAATTGGCTGTAACAAACGGTATTGCCCTCCACTCTGTTACGGTTAAGGAAATAAATCTGGAAAATTACTTCATTCAATTAGTAGGAGGGGAAAGCAATGACTAATTATATTAAAAGCGAATTATACCGGCTGTTCCACACTCTGGGAGGCTACTTATTCCTTGCCATTTGTTCCATATTATTGATCAGTGTGAATGTGGTACTTGCAGCTGTGGGACATTCGGATCCGTCCTTTCGTTATGCAACCACAGACTTTGCGATCACTCTGTTATACGCAGGCTGGGCGGTTTTATTTGTCTTATGTGCCCTGGTTGCGTCCATCGTCTTCGGCAACGAACACTCCAACCATACCATGAAAAACAGCATCTCCTACGGCATCACCCGGGGAAGCATTTACTTGGGAAAATATATCATTGTGATGACTTATGCTTTTCTTGTATTTATAATTATCATAGGACTGTATGTCGGAAGCGCGTACCTTCTGCTTGAGAATTCCGGGGCAGATGCCCTGGTGTTGTTCTTCAGATCCTTCCTTGCGGCTCTGCCTCTCCTGATCAGTGCTTTGGCTGCTGCTCATTGCTTCCTGTTTATTGTGGAAAACACCATGAGTGCGATTACTTCAATCATAGTTACAACCGTCGTATTCCCGCTCATTACCGGTTACCTCGGTATGAAATTCGAGATTTTTTATAAGCTTTACAAAATATTACCCTATAATATGATACGGGCCATCGGTTATGATGATGAGAATTTTAAACTGCTGCTTCCCTGGGAAGGCAATGCGGGATATATTAATTACTGGCTGTATGGACTGTTATGGACCGTTGTGTTTATCGCAATCGGTTATATCGTATTCGGAAGAAAAGAAATCAAATAATATAACACCGGAGGTGGGCATCCTTTGCAGATATCTATAGGTATCATCATTTTAATATTGCTGGTCCTGATCCTATGTGCCTGCCTCTATTCCTTTCACAAAGCCATTGAATCTGCCGCCCGTCAGATGTCTGAGATAGAGCAAACTCCGGAAAGCAATCGGCAGCTGAAGGCCGCTGCCATTCATAGGAATCTGGAAAAGCTTCTTAAGAAAATCAACGATATTTATCGCACCAGGCAGCAGGAACGCATTATCTACCAAAGGCGTGAGACGCAGATCCGCCGGGAGATTGAGAATATCTCCCATGATCTTCGTACCCCGCTGACCTCTATCCTGGGATATATCGAGCTTATGAAGGATGAAGAGACGAAGCCGGAGGAACGGACAGAATATCTTGATATCATTCAGAAACGTGCAAAAATATTGCAATCCTTTATCCAGGATTTTTATGAAATCTCAAGAATTGAAACTGATAATTACCCCTTACTTCTGGAGGCAATCCCCGTTCAGGGTATGCTTCGGGACGCTGCCGTCGCATATTATAATGAATTCAAACAAAAAAATATTCAGGTTGAAATTGATCTTGAGGAAGAAGATTGTTACATCGTAGTTGATAAGATACAGTTAAACCGTATTCTTAATAACCTGCTGCAGAATGCATTAAAGTATGCAGAAAAGCAATTTTTCCTCAGACAATTTACGAAAAAGGGATATTGCTGCTTTCAATTCATCAATGACAGTGCTTCGATCTCACAGGAGGAAATGCTTCATATCTTTGAGCGCTTTTACACCGGTGATCAATCCCGGAATAGTCAAAGCAGCGGTTTAGGGCTTACCATCAGCAAGGCTCTCGTAGAAAAAATGAAGGGACAGATTGAAGCAAGGCTTACAGAAAATCAATACGTGATTGAAGTGAGATTCTTAAATCAGGAATAGCCTGATAGCGTTTAACAGGAATAATAAATTTTAAAAAGAGGAGGTATTTACAGCACCTCCTCTTCTATTTAAAATCCGTTATAATGCAAAATGCGCTGCTCATTTTTCCTTTGTTCATTTATTACAGTTTTCTAATGAAATGATCCCCCATTATGAAGATTATTTACCACTTCCATCACACGGTTTTTTGCATCCTCACCCGACCCTGAACCTTTGATATAGTCAACAACCTGATTTTTATTTTGTTCGGACAAATTTACAAAGTTCGTCATCGCTTCCATGTCCATTGCCAACCGCATGCCCAATCCCTGGGGAAGCTGATGTTCATTGTCAATCAGACTCATAGCTCGCTCCTTTCCTGCTTGACAGCATAACAATATGAATTGATTCAAGCTTAGTATCTGACAGATTATATTTTTTATGTGATCTTTTATTTCCTTATTCTTCTTAATTCGCTATATATCGGAATTTAAATCAGCCTTTATAATCAGTTTCCTTAAACCGCAGCACAGGCTGCGATCATGTCAATTGGTATTTTTTTATTCGAAATATTTAGTCCTGTCTAAAAAATGGAGCGCCGTAAACACCCTCCGTTGTTTACAACACTCCATAAAATATTATGCCAGTTTCACAAATTCTTCAATCAGCTCCGCGATGGTCTGTAAGCTGTTTCTCCAGAACTGCGGATCCTCCAGATTGATCTCGGCCTGCTTTGCCGCATCCTCCACACTCATGACGGTGGTTGCATTCAGCAATGCACGGTATTTCGGAACAAAGTCCTCACCCTCGGTCTTATATTTATCGTATAAGCCTCTTGCAAATAATCCGCCAAAGGCATACGGGAAATTATAAAAGCTTAAATGCTCCGAATAATAATGACCCTTTAATACCCACATATAAGGGTGCAGATAGTCAGGATCCAGCCCGTCACCATAGGCAAGCTTCTGCGCCTCAAGCATCATCTCCTGCAGCTCATCCGCGAATAAGAAGCCGGTTCTGCATTTATCAAACACAGCAGTTTCAAACAGATATCTGGAATAGATATCACAGATGATCTGTGTCACATCCTGCAGCTGGCTTTCAATCAATGCCAGCTTCTCTCTGCCGCTTGCATCCTGAATGGCTGCCTCCATAATCAGCGCTTCATTAAAGGTAGAGGCAGTCTCCGCCACAGGCATGCTGTAGTCGACGTTCAGCGGCTGATGCTCCTGAATATTCAGTCCATGATATGCATGGCCAAGCTCATGAGCCAGGGTGACCACATCACTCAGGGAACCGGTAAAGTTGGTAAGAATTCTGCTCTGTTTTACAAAGGGCATATTCTCACAGAACGCACCGCCTACCTTACCCTTTCTGGGATAGAAATCAATCCATTCATTATCAAAGGCCTCTTCCACCATATCGGCCAGGTCACCGGCAAAACCGAGGAAATGCTTCAACAGATATTCCTTGGCCTCCTCCGTGGTAAACTTGGTGTTGCTCTCTCCGATGGGAGCAAACATATCATACCAGGGAAGTCCGTTTGCATGCCCCATCATCGTTCCTTTATGCTTTAAATATTTATGAAATACCGGAAGGTACTCTCTGATTGCTTCAAGCATCGCCTCCAGTGTCTCTCTCTTCATCTTTGCCTGCGCCAAGGTCATGTCGAGAGGAGAAGCATAACCTCTGAGCTCGCAGATGGTATTCACCTGGGTCTTGATATTATTTAAGGAAAAGCTCACTGCATCCTTAATCTTCTCATAAGCCTTCAGCTCTGCCGCATAGGCATCCTTACGAACCTCGGGATCTTCACTGTGCGCCTTGTTACGCACTTCCGGAAGGGTGATGACATTATCTTTATAATCCACCTCAAGCGTGGAGGTTAAAAAGCTTTGCATGCTGCCCCAGGCAGAACCTGCAGAGATATTTAACTTAGCGATTACCTCCTCCACATCATCACTGAGAAGATGCTTCGCTTCCTTCTTCATCTCGGAAAACAGATAATCATATGCCTTCAGCTTCGGATGCTTAGCAAGATATCCGTTCAGATTTCCGATCCCCGCAATAAACTTGTGTATCACGGCCATTGGCTTTGAGGACAGGCTTAACAGCTTCTCGATGGCATTCATCTCATTCACGGTTTCACTGTCGGAAGTATTGACGGATAGCTTGAGTGCCGCGTAATAGTTCAGCTTACTTCCAAGGAGCTGAAATTGCTCCAGATAATCCACCGCCTGAAGCAGGGCAGCCTCCTCATCCTCCGCTGCCGCTAATGCAGCACTGAAATCATCCAGTTCTTGGGTCAGTCTTGTGAGCCCAGCTTTATCTTCCTTATATTTTTCATCCTGAAAACCTTTGTATAATACCTCCAATGACCATTCCTTGTTCATCCGCCTGGCTTCCTTTCTACACTCATAATAATTATTTTATTGTATTGATATTTCTATCATAATATACGGCTTGTTTTATACTTGGGCAAATTGCAGCCCCAGCCCCGGCAATCACTATTTTTCCCAAAACTGTATTATAAAAATACGCCTTCATAATAATAACCTTGCCCTTCTATGCATTTAATACTCTTACAACCACTCTTCGGAAATGGTTCACCGTATCATAAGCCACTCCGATGGCATGGCGCCGCCTGAAATACTCATCTTCCCCTGCCACCGATTGCTCCCAGGAGGCGGTGTCCTTTAAACTTCCGTGATAAACAACATATTTCGCAACTCTACGCTCCAGCTCCCGTATAGCCATGATGTTCGTATATCTCATAAGATAAGTGACAAATTCCAGGCAGGTAAACATATTCTTCACCTGAAGCTTTTTACCAAGTAAGGAAAGTACGGCATTGACCGTATTATAGATCATTACCTCCTTATTCTTATGAAAATATTCCACTTCCTCCCGAATTCTTTTATATTCCTCGTCCGGCAACGGAATTTCACATATTTTCACCGTAACATCCCTGTTCCCATGAAGATACCGGTGGGGAAGCTCAGTCACAAATCCGCCCAGAATGGGTGAGTTCACCCGGTATCTGGCGAAGGAATACATCTTATTTAAATCCCGGTCAAAGGCTATTGTTACATGGCTGTACTGATTACGTGTAAACAGGCGGATCATTCTGCCCATATAGGTCGTTGTTGAAAGAAATACGATATAGATATAATGTAATTCTGCCTTCTTCTCTGATTGCATGGTAACTATCCTTTCTTACTCATTATTGTGCATGAAGCATGTGATAATAGTAGAAACGATTTGGGGGTCCGACCATTTTCAGATTTATACCCACATATGCCATTATAGCACAGGGAATGTGAATAAGTAAAACCCGAATAGTAAAATTTTTCTTATTAATCAGGTTAGCCCAGCCAATAAATAAGCTGCCAATCGTTTTCCTGCTTTGGCAGCTTATCATAATCTATACAATCAGGGGAAGGATACTCAGCCGAACACCTTTACCCTATCTGCTAACGGCCCGAATTCCTTTCCATCCGGAGCTGCTGCTACATTCCCAAAGGGCATCTGCGCAAGAAGCTTCCAACTCTCCGGAATATCCCATTCCTTTCTCACCTGCTGGTCAATCAGAGGATTGTAATGCTGCAGGGATGCACCAAGACCGACATCCTCCAGCGCCGTCCAAACCGTGAATTGCAGCATGCCGCTGGACTCCAGTGACCAGACCGGGAAATTATCCTTATATAAGGCGAACTGTTCCTGCAGCCCTTGGACAATTGCCTGATCCTCAAAGAAAAGCACCGTACCGTAACCATTCTTAAAGGAATTGATTTTATCGTTCGTAGAACCGAAGGCAGACTCCGGAACGATCTTGCTAAGTTCCTCCCTGGTAATCTCCCAAACCTTATCATGATGCTCTCCAAATAATACAATTACCTTGCCGCTTTGAGAGTTGAAAGCGGATGGAACATACTTGACCGCATGCTCAACAATACTCTTAATATCATCCTTGGATGCCTTCACATCCTTGCCAATGGCATATACGGATCTGCGATTTTCCACTGCCTGATTAAAATTTCTCATAACTCTTACCTTCCTTTCAAATCCATCTATTTTTCAAATGTATGCTGATATCAGCTTTTGTAGTAGCCAGATGATATATTCAGCATCTCTTATGTTGAAGAATATTCAATTGTTTACAATTAAATTAAATACCATTATTTTGGATTTGTCAATAGTTTCATTTGACTTTTTTTAATTAATTGTATAAAATCTAATTGTAAGGTAACAATTGTAAATAAATTGAAAGTGAGGCTTATTATGAAATCAAAGACTGGGGACACTACTCCCGTTAAAAATATAGAGAACCCGGGCTATGAGCTTCTGATGCTGGATAACCAGCTATGCTTCTCCCTGTATGTCTGTTCCAAGGAAATCATAAAAAAATACAAACCGCTTCTTGATCCGTACGGGCTGACTTATACAGGCTACATTATACTCATGGCACTCTGGGAGAAGGATAACATTACGGTAAAAGATCTGGGCAAACGGCTCTATCTCGATTCCGGAACACTGACTCCGATGCTGAAAAAGCTTGAGGCTCTGAGCCTGATAAGGCGAGTTCGAAGCTCCAGCGATGAACGTAATGTATTTATCTACTTAACCGATAAGGGCAGAGAGTTCAGAGAGGAAGCGCTGCAATTTCCCAAGGAACTGATCTGCAGCCTGGATTTGACTCCCGATTATGCAGGCGGATTACTTCATGCACTCCATCAGATGATGCAGCGATTTGAAGGAGAAGACGGCGAAGCTTAAGCTGGAATAAAAAAGACGCTATCAAAGAACCCAGATTACCGGGAGCGATACCATTTTCCCCACACAAGCCGAATACACATAACCGATTTTATATTCTGTAATCGTACATAAGATGTACGCTTCCGGCACATAAAATCAATCCTGCGTATTCCAATAGTGTATTATGGGAAATTTATATCGTTCCCGTTAATTATAGGATTTTGATATCCTTTTTACAGATGCATATCTTCCGGCAGACCCAGCATGATATTCATGTTCTGGATCGCCGCTCCGGAGGCTCCCTTACCCAGATTATCAATTCGTGTAACGATCAGGGCGCTGCCCTTCGCCTCATTGCCAAATACGAAGATTTCCGCCTGATTGGTGTCATTGCAGACCGTGATATCAACGCCTCCGTCAAATAAGAAAGTATCATCACAATAGGGCATGACAGACACGAATTTCTCATTCTGATAATGCTCGCTTAACAGTTCATGAAGGTTCTTTGCTGTCATTTTCTTCGCAAGGAGCTTCGTATGTATGGGCAGCATGACTGCCATACCCTTATAATTATTACCCAGGATGGGTACAAAAACAGGGGGCTCCTGCAGTCCCGAATGCAGCATCATTTCAGGCAAATGCTTATGATTTAAAGACAGGGCATAGGGTCTTGGCGCCTTTGCGTAATCATTCTTACCATCGTTTTGTTCAAATTTCTCAATCAAAGACTTTCCGCCGCCGCTATAGCCGGTCAGACTCTGGCAGGTAACCGGATAATCGGCTGCCATTATCTGATGCCGAATGAACGGATAGGCTGAAAGAATAAATGCAGTGGCATGACATCCGGGGTTACTCACCCTTTTGCTCTCCCTGATGGCATTCCTGTGAGCCGCAGACAATTCCGGAAGCCCATAAGCCCAGCCCTCTGCCGTTCGGTGTGCCGTACTTGCATCAATGATTTTTGTGTCCGGATTGGCGGCAAGACCCACAGCTTCCTTTGCCGCATCATCCGGTAAGCATAAAAATACAATGTCTGCACTGTTGATGCACTTTGCTCTTTCTGCCGGATCACGGCGCTTCTCACGATCAATCACAATAATCTCCAGTTCAGAGTACCGACTCAATCTCTCGTTGATCTTTAACCCCGTGGTTCCGGATTGGCCGTCCACATATATTTTCTTCTTCATCAGAACACCTCTTGTCACTTTATTAACTGCAGGATAATCCGTACAGTTAATAAGGAATTAATATTTATACATAACTTATATATAAATATACATCCGGTGTTCTTTATTGTCAACATAAACTATCACTTAAAAACTTTTTATAATATCAGCGTTAAGCACTTTTAGAATCTCACAGGCCAGCCTTACCGCACTGTCATAATCATAGTAAGTGGAAAAGCAATAATGTGTATGGGCGTAACGTACCGGAATGCCGATTACAATGGTAGGAACCCCCTCGTTGGACAGATGAATGGCGGAACCATTGGTACTTCCGCCGGCTCTGACCGCCTGCTGCACAGGAATGCCATGCTTCTGGGCAAGCTCCAGGGCAAAGCGCTGGAATCTGGGATTCGTGATCATCCTGGCGTCGATATGTCTTAACATCGGACCCTTTTTAATTGCCGTCTGAATCTCGTAGCTGTCGGCGCAGGTATCATCCGCAGGGCAGCCTTCAAATACGATGGCAAGATCAGGCTTGATCACCCTGGCAGTTACCACGCAGCCTCTGGCTCCAACCTCCTCCTGGCAGGCAATACCGGCTGCCACATCCACTGCAAGCTCTTCTCCCGCAAGCGCACGCAGGGCAGTAATGACGCCCGCACATCCCAACCGGTTATCAAAGGCTTTGCCAAGCATCAGATCATGCTTGTTATCGTATTCAAAATCCGCACAGGGCACCACAGGCTCCCCGATCCGGATCTTAAAATCCCTGATTGCTTCTTCCCTGGAGGTTGCCCCGATATCTATGGTTAACTGCCCGATCTCAGGCGGCGCACTCTTTTCCTTCTCAGTCATATAGTGCGGCGGTTTGCTGGCAATAACACCCGGAATATATTCATAGTCCGCATTACGTACCAATACCTTATGCGCCGGTATATTGACAGTTACCCAGCTTCCCAGAGGAATGATCTTTAAGGTGCCGTTTGGTTTGATTGCCTGCACCATAAAGCCTACCTCATCACTATGCGCATCCAGCTGCACCACCGGACGGTCTCCTGTGTTTTCCTTGCGATAGATAAACAGATTGCGCAGGGAATCCTCCTTTATTTCTCCCAGCCCTTCCGCATAACGCTTTAGCATCTCCACCACCTGATCCTCAAAGCCGGACACTCCCTTGGCATTGGACAATGCCTCAATCATCGGTAAATTTGTTTCTTTCCTTAAATAATCCATGATGTTTGCTCCTTTTACTCCTTATCTGTCATTAATTTATATACAACCTCACTGCACTGAACCAGTTCCCTGATATCGGTATATTCATTGCAGGAATGTACCTTGTGCATACCGCAAGCCATTACAATGCCTGTAATCCCATTCCGTAAAAACACATTATTATCGCTGCCTCCAAAGGTTTCTATGAGCTTCACCGGCAGTGAAAGCTCCTTGCAGGCATTTTGAAAGCGCTTGACAACGGGGTGCTTTCCCGCTACTTCGTAGGCAATACAGCCAAAGGAAATGGAGAACTCCAGCTTGGCACCGTATTTTTTCACAGCAGTATTCATACTTTCCCTGATCACATTGATCCGTTCAAGCGCCTTCTGATGGTTCAGACAGCGAACCTCTCCTTTCAGGATACATTCGGCAGATACAATATTTCTGGCTTTACCGCCCTCTGCAAGACCGATATTCACCGTCATCTCCTTATCAATCCGCCCCTGTTGAATTGCTGTTATCGCTTCTGCGGCAACCGCAATTGCATTGATCCCCTGTTCCGGCGCAAAGCCTGCATGAGATGCTTTGCCCATGAACCTGGCCGTAAAACCGATCACCGTGGGAGCCTTTATGGCTGCCGTTCCGATGGTTCCGTCAAGATCAAGGACATAGGCTTCCTTTGCTTTTATCTTACGGTAGTCAAATATCTTGCTTCCCTTCAGATAATACTCCTCCGCTATTGTGAACAGCACCTCAATGCTTCGGTGCAAAATTCCCTGTTCCCTGATGCTTTGTATCGCCTCAAGGATGGAAACAACGCCGGATAAATCATCCGCTCCCAATACTGTCGTACCGTCGCTGGTGATGGTTCCGTCGCTATGTAATACTGCCTTTTTATTCTTACCCGGCTCCACCGTATCCATATGAGCTGAGAATAACAGCGGATCCCCCGGCAGCGTCCCCGCAAGATATGCATAGATATTCCCGCTGTTTCCGCGGTAACAGTCACCTGCTTCATCCTCCTCCACTGTAAAACCCAGCTGTGCCAGGATTGCCTTCAGCCGGTCCGCCATCTGTCTTTCCTGAAACGGAACGGCATCAATAGCAACCAGACTGCAAAATTCCTCTAACATCCTTTTTTGATTTACCATAGCTTAGTCACCTCTATACCTATTATAATCGCTGACGCAACTTCCGCTGCAATCTATTCCCTCAAAAATTCAGTGATACTCCCACCAGCCTGTAAATATAATCTTGCCCGCTCTCTTATCTCCTGATATTCTGCAAATATTTTTTCCGCAGCGGCTGGTTCCTCATATACCTTCCATGCACCGCAAAGCAGATAGTTTTTTCCATGATTTAAGATAAACCCCTCCACATCACCCACCGGATAACCGAGAATAACTCCAATTTCATGCGGAAAGGGGGCTTTTTTGCTCAGGTAATTTATATAGCGTTCCTTTACCTTTAACAGGATGCCGCATAAGATATCCTCGTGAAATTCATAGCCAAAGCGGGCAAGAAACTGCATTTGTGTACTATTCGTAAGACAATGATAAAGCAAGGTATCACTATAAATAAGAAGACTGATTCTTTTCCCCACCTGGGACAGAAGATATAATTCACAATGAAAGCTTCGAACCATATGATATACTATGTCAAGAAGCTCCTCTAAATTGATAACCTTTCGCCTGTCCACAGCAACCAGGGCCGATGGTTTCACATGAAGCAAGGCCGGCATGCAATGATTGGCCAGTAGCTCCTCCGCCAGCCTTTCCATCCGAATTCTTTCCTTTTGTTCACCAACATATTTTCTGTCTGCCACGATGCTGCACATCCTCTGCTAATGCCTGTAATGTGTTTAGCATATGCAGATTGTATCGTTCTATCCCGCCTATTATATTTCTCTCATGGTAGCACATGCATATTATTACTGTAAAGGTAATTTTATCAATTGTGGCATCTTCCCGGCAATTGTGCTACAATAAAATTCGCGGCTTTATTTATGCTGTTTGGCATGCAGACAGAACGATATCAACACGCCTGATGATCGAATCCATAAAAGAAAGAAGTTGTACTTATGAAGGAAAATTTGCAGAAAAATGACTTCTCCAAAGGCAGCATCGTTAAGAACATCTTAAATCTTGCCCTTCCGATGACTCTCGCACAATTAGTCAACCTGCTTTATAATATTGTAGATCGAATTTATATCGGACGTATGCCTGAGCATGCCACGCTGGCCATGACAGGTCTTGGCCTTACTTTACCGATTATTACATTTATCTCTGCCTTTGCCAATCTGTTTGGCTCCGGCGGTGCTCCGCTTTGTTCCATCGCCAGGGGACGCGGCAATCATGAAGAGGCAGAGAAAATTATGGGGAATTCCTTTTCCCTTCTCTTGATCTCAGGGGTCATCCTGACTATTCTGGGGCTCCTGCTGAAAGAACCGCTGCTTTATCTGTTCGGTGCCAGTGATGCAACTTTCCCTTATGCCAATGGTTATATCACCATATATCTGCTGGGAAGCAGCTTTGTTATGGTCGGACTGGGAATGAACAGCTATATTAATTCCCAGGGCTTTGGCCGGATCGGAATGACCACCGTGCTGCTGGGCGCTATCGCAAATATCATCCTGGATCCTATCTTCATCTTCATCTTTGACATGGGGGTAAAGGGCGCCGCACTTGCTACCATTTTATCGCAGTTTCTGTCTGCCGCCTGGATTTTTCGCTTTCTGACAGGCAAGAAAACGATCTTGAAACTGCGGCTTCGCAATCTGAAACTCCGTGCTCGTACCGTCAACGATATTACCCTGCTTGGCTTGTCCGGTTTTGCCATGGCTGTTACTAACAGCTCCGTTCAGATTATGTGTAATAAGTACCTATCCATTTATGGCGGAGATTTATATGTAGGAATTATGACCGTCATAAATTCCATCCGCGAGATTATCTTTATGCCGGTCAGCGGTCTGACCTCTGCCGCTCAGCCTGTGATGGGATATAATTATGGTGCCGGCGCCTATAACAGAGTCCGCTCCAGTATCAAATTTATGTCCGTGGTTTGTATCATATATACCATTCTTGCCTGGGGCATATTGCACCTGTTTCCCCATTTCTTCATACAGATTTTCAATCAGGATGAGGAATTAATCCGACATGCTCTTCCTGCCCTTCGGATTTACTTCTTCGGCTTCTTCATGATGTCCTTGCAAATGGCCGGACAGTCCACCTTTGTAGCGCTGGGCAAAGCAAAGTTTGCCGTGTTCTTCTCCATCTTTCGAAAGATTATCATCGTCGTGCCGCTGACCGCCTTTCTTCCAACCATCTTTCATCTGGGCGTAAACGGAGTTTTTCTGGCTGAGCCTATCTCCAACTTCATCGGAGGGGCGGCTTGCTTTGTGACTATGCTGCGGGTGGTGATGAAGGAATTGAAGGAGGAGAGGCAGTAAGTTAGATTGACAAAGGGACGGAGACAGGGAAGCAGGGGAAGGACTGAAGCAGTCCGTGTGATAATATCAGGCAGAGATCGTGATTGCACTTGGTATAGAGAAGGCAGAAATAAAAAATAGTCACAACCTGAGGGGCGAGCAGCCACGGAAGGCTGCGAGAGGCGCTTTGTACATGGAGGTACATAAGCGCCGGCCCCGTAATCCTTTCACAAGGTACATTCCATTTTTTATTTCTGCCTTCTCTATGCCTAGAGCAATAGATCTCTGTCTTAATTATCACACGGACTGCTTCAGTCCTTCCCCTGCTTTCCGTTCCTTTGCTACTCAAATTATTACTGAATCTTAAACAGCCGTATGGACTCCTCCAGGTTCTTTGCATCGTTTGCAAGCTCCTGTGCGGCAAGTCTTAAGCGCTCCACAGAGTCGATCTGTCCAAGGGCCGTTGCGCTTACCTCCTGGGAGGCCGCCGCTGTTTCCTCTGATACTGAAGAGATACTTTGAATCGCATCCATGGTATCAACCTTTGCAGCTTCAATTTTCTTGATACCATCCGAGATATTATTCAGGTTATTGGCAAGGTCATTGACATGCTGATTTATATTGTCAAATACATTCACGGTCTTGCTAAGCGCCTCTGTCTGGGATTTTACAATGCTGTCTGCCTGCTTGGCGGTATTGATGGTATCCTCCGTCTTTACGGTGATCTCCGTTACAATATTGTGGATCTGCTTCGCTGCATGAACGGACTGGTCTGCCAGCTTTCGAATCTCATTGGCAACAACTGCGAAGCCACGGCCTGATTCACCCGCCCTTGCTGCTTCAATGGAGGCATTCAGTGATAACAGGTTGGTCTGCTCCGCAATATTATTGATGATATCTACAAAACCCGCAATATTTTGTGAATGGGTCTCAAATTCCTGAATTTTGATGATTACGTTCTGAGTGATATTGGTTGTATCCTTTGCCTTGCGGCTGAGCTCATCGATGATAACAAGACCTTCGCTGGCAATATGCTTGGTATTATTAGCAATCTGCTCAATTTCACCGGTATTGGTATATACCTGATTGATTTGATCTGACAGACCTGCCATCTGGATCAGGCACTGCTCCGTATCTGCTGCCTGCTGAACGATGCCCTGTTCAATATCATCAATGGTTCTTGAGATGTCCTTGGTAGCTACCAGCAGATTCTCTGAGGTATCGGCAACACCGCCTGCGGAACCGCTAACCTTTCCGCCGACTGTCTGAACCTCTCCGATGAGCTTGCGCATATCCTGAAGCATATTGCCGATGCCCTTGGCCAGGTGCAGGAACTCATCCTTTCTCTTTGTTTCAAAGCTTGTGGTAAGATCACCGGTTGCCGCCTGGGTAATTCTTTTACTTAAGAAGTAAATAGCTGCACTAATAACCCTGGCAATAAAAAACAGCACGATAAGTGCACAGATAACGGAAACCGATACAAAGCCAATATTCAGGCTCTTAATACCGGAAACCTGATTCAATATGGTATCCTTGGGAATTAAGGCACAAACCGTCGCTCCGACAGTTCCAACCTTACTGTACAAGAATAAATATTCTTTTCCATTGTAGGTCTCATAAGATAAACCGCTTGTCTCTTCCGAGTTTAACGTATTCTGATAATAAGGCTGACTTAAGAAAATACCGGCCTCCTCCGACCCTGTGACGATTTCCCTGCCATCGCTTGTTACAAAGGCTTTCATACTGTTCTCACCGAAATCATATTTTTCAAACATATCCAGGATAAGTTTTTTTGATACATCGATAACAATAAAGCCATTACGGGCATTCATTGATGCAATCAGCGAATAAGCATAGTTACTGTTTGTATAGGGTGTTATTCCGAAGTTTAGCATGGAATCCAGATCATCATGGGCTCCTACCCACAATAATTTTACCGACTTACTGTCAAACTTTTTGCCGATCTCTGTCTGCTTGAATTTTTCATAGGGGCTGTCCTGGGTCGTAGTCTCGGAGGAAAATGCCTTACCGTTAGCGCCCAGAATATGTACACCTGAGATAAAGGAGTTTGCTTTCTTGATTAATTGAACCTTGCTCTCTACGGTATGCCGCACATTGATGAACTGTGTTTCATCCGTGCCTTCCTGCCTGTTGAAGTAAGAACCCATATCCGAATCCAACAGCATCTCCGAGGATTTTTCCTGAATTACCTTAAACCCAAAATCCAGGAAATCACTCACCGCAACCAATGTATCCTTAGAGCTGTTCTCATAGTTCGTGATAATTGCTTCTTCAGACAAGCGATAAGATATCACGCCGTATGCTCCTAAAAACACAATCGGTATTAATAATCCTATGAATACCTTAAGACGAATACTTCGAAGAAATTCCCTCACTTTACCGGAACTATTACCGGCGTTTTTATCTGTGTTTTTACCGGTATCGATTGATTTCGTTTCCCCTTTACGAGATCCCTTTTTCCCCATAGAACAACCCCCTTATGCTATAATGTTCATAAAACAGCAGCAAAAGTTTTATTTGTGCATTTTATGGAATGATTATAACACATAAATTACCAATCGTGTAAATATTTTTCTATAATTACTAAATATTCTGCAAATTGCAAGTTATTCTACAGCATCTTTAACAATTCAATATTTTCCAATAATAAAAACACAAATAAAAATAGATAAAAACGAGTTTTTATCATATTCGGCGTGATTCCTGCGGCGCAAAAAACTGCAGAATAACTTTGTCAGCTATCCTGCAGTTCCGTTATAATAAGCAAATTAGTTTACATAACAATAATCATATGAGACTAAATTACTAGTCAGGTTCCTTTTCCAAAACATACCTTAATTTCGATAGAACAGTATTCCAAGTGTATTCGGTCCGCAGTGGCTGGAGATTACCCCTCCCGCTCTGGTTACATGAATTTCTTTAAAATGCTGCAATCCTGCAAGATACGCATAGACTTCCTGCTCAATCACAGCATCGATACCGGAATGGGTGATAAAAACCCGGGCAGGGTCTGCCTGCAGCAGTTGCTCCTCCATGTCCTTCGCATAATTCTTAATTACAGCCTGCTGTTTCCCGCGGTATTTCTTTGCCACACCCATCTTGCCGTCTTTGACAGTAATCATGGGCTTCAGCTTCAGGGTATTGCCAAGTAAGGCTGTTACCGCGTTGCACCGGCCGCCTCTTTGCAGATAAGTTAGCGTATCAACTACAAAGGATGCGCATACCTTATCTCTGGCGCTCTCAATTCTATCGGCAATCTCTTGTGCAGGGACACCCTCCTGCGCCAGGGAAGCTGTTCGTAATACCTGCAGACCGATACCTGCGGACAGGTTCCGGGAATTTATTACCCTGATACGGTTGTAATTTAATTCCGCCGCCGCCATGCGAACCACCTGACAGGTAACCGACATATCCTCAGAAATACCGATAAAGATAATGTCCTCTCCGGCCTTCGTCATGGGCCGAAGGAGTTCAAGCACGTACCCCATCTCAGGCGCAGCCGTTTTCGGAGTTGTATTATTCCGGTCAGACCACTGGTAGATCTCCTGCGGTGTGATCTCCTTACCGTCCAAATAGCTCTTCATATCCAGAACGATATTCAGCGGAAGGATTGATATATTATATTTTTCAATTAAATCTTTGGATAAATCGCATGTACTGTCGGCAACAATTCTTATAGTTCCCATTATGTTTCCTCTTTTCCCTTATATTTCATTTCGAGGCAGTGTTACGGTAAAGGTTGTCCCCTTTCCTTTCTCACTGACTACGGCAATTTCTCCTTCGCATAGCTCTATGATTCGTTTTGTCAAGGATAGGCCAAGCCCGTTTCCCTGTATATTATGGGAGGAATCCCCCTGATAAAACTTATCAAATATATGGGTAATGATATTCTGATCCATACCGATTCCCTGGTCGCTGATCGTTACCGTTACCTTCTCTCTGTCCGCTGTACAGCTTACTCCGATTTCGCTGTTTCCCCTGCTGAATTTAACCGCATTGGAAAGCAGATTAATCCATACATGCGACAGCATCTCTTCGTTGGTAATATATTTTACTTCCTCGAGCTCCAGATTCAAGCTGATATTTTTACTGTTCCATTGCTTTTCAAGTAACAGGATACAATCGCGGATTTGCTCATCCAGATAGAATTCCTTCCGGTTACTAACAATCTTCTGATTCTCAAACTTCGTCAGCAACAATACATTTGAGGACATATTGGTAAGCCGCTCTGCTTCATTCATGATAATGTCCGTATATTCCTGCCTTTGCTCCTCTGACAGATCGTCCCTTTGAAGCTGCTTTGCAAAGCCTCTGATGGATACAATCGGTGTTTTAAATTCATGAGAAAAACTATTGATGAAATCCTGACGGAATAATTCAATTCCGCCCAGATCCTCCGTCATCTTATTAAAGCTTTTGATCAGTTGGGTAAGCGGATTTCTTTTCTTCGTCTCCTGAACCCTGACGGAAAAATCCCCGGAAGCTATGACCTTGGTCGCCTTATTCATTTCTTCAACCGGCCTCAGGACCCACTTGCTCACAAGGGCAGAGATAAAGGTTCCTAAAATGATACTGACCAAAACCGACACAACCGATATTATCAATGGCATATTGGGCCGCTCAGGTAACAGCTTCAGCCAGTATAATATCAGAATAAAGAGTACTGTCAGAAAACTGGAGGAAACCATGATTAAAAACACATAAATCACCATGCTGACCCGCAGGGAACGCTCCCTTTTCATACAGATTTCACCGCCTTATACCCCAGTCCGCGCACTGTGATAATCTCAAAATCCTTATTTCCGCGAAATCGCTCCCGCAAACGGTTAATGTGTACATCAACGGTTCGTTCATCCGTGTCACTGTCCATGGACCAAATCTCGTCCATCAATTGTCTTCTGGTAAATATTTTATTCGGATAGGAAAGCAGCTTATACAACAGTTGAAATTCCTTGTTCGGAAGCTCCTGCTCCTGCCCGCCGAAGGTGACGGAACAGCCGTCATAATTTAAGACGGTATCACCGACGATCTGCTTGTGCTCCGTTATGATCTGAGACCGGCGAAGCAACGCCGCAATCCTTAAAAGCATCTCCTCTTCGTCCACCGGCTTTACCATATAATCGTCGGTTCCGGAGAGAAACCCCTTTCGCTTATCCACCGCAGCCTCCTTGGCTGTCACCATCAACACGGGGATATTACTGCCTCCCGTACGGAGTATCTCGGTGAATTCATAACCGTTCATCCGGGGCATCATGATATCAAGTATAATCAGGTCCACATGCTTTTTATCAAGAAGCTCCATCCCTTCGGCACCATCCTCTGCCAAAATTGGTTCATAACCGTTCTGCTCCAGCACAGTTTTCATCAGCCTTCTTGTATTTGCATCATCTTCTATGACCATAATATGAAACACAGCCTATTCCTCCAACGGTAAATATTTATATTCATTTTAGCAAACTTACCGGCAAAATTCCATTGCCAGTTAGAACTTAACCATCATCGATTATATCTATACAACAGTTATTTTAACTGAATATTAATTTTTAAAAATTCTATCAAAAATTTATAGACAATTTATAAATAGGGATCATTTGTTAAAACTCAGTTTATATTGGATCGCTATCATACGAACTGCTAGCGAAGAAAGGAGACAACAAATTAAATGCTCAAATTAAAGAACATATTTAAGAATTACAAAGCAGGAGACACCACAGTAAACGCGTTGAAAGATATTAACATCGAATTTCGCAAGAATGAATTTGTATCTATTCTTGGACCTTCCGGCTGCGGCAAGACGACTCTGCTTAATATTATCGGAGGTCTGGACCGCTATACCAGCGGTGACTTATCCATTAGCGGAAAGTCCACCAAGGAATTCAAAGATTCCGACTGGGATACCTATCGTAACCATTCCATCGGCTTCGTATTTCAGACCTATAACCTGATCCCCCACCAAACGGTGTTATCAAACGTAGAGCTCGCCATGACCTTATCCGGTGTGTCTAAGTCCGAACGCCGTCAAAGAGCCATAGATGCCTTAACGAAGGTTGGTCTTGGCGATCAGATCAGGAAGAAATCAAATCAGATGTCCGGCGGCCAGATGCAGCGTGTTGCAATTGCAAGAGCTCTGGTAAATAACCCGGAAATCTTACTTGCGGATGAGCCGACAGGCGCACTGGATTCTGAGACAAGTGTCCAGATCATGGAGATCCTGAAGGAAATTGCCAAGGAACGCCTGATTATCATGGTTACCCATAATCCCGAGCTTGCCAATGAATACTCCACAAGAATTATCCGCCTCCTGGACGGAGCTATCGTAAATGATACCAATCCCTATGAGGTTGCGGAGTTCAGTACAGCAAAGCCGGAGAAAAAAGGCAAGGCGGCAAAGGATAAGCAGCCAAAAGTAAAAAAGACCTCCATGTCTTTTATGACCGCATTATCCTTGTCCTTGAATAACCTGATGACCAAGAAGACCCGTACCTTTATGACCGCCTTTGCAGGAAGCATCGGTATCATCGGTATTGCACTGATTCTGGCTCTTTCAAGCGGTATTCAAACCTATATCGATAACGTTCAGGCAGATACTCTTTCCTCCTACCCGATTACCATTGAGGCAGAGTCCATGGATATCTCCAGCCTTATGAAATCCTTATCCGGCGTAGCATCGGAGGATGCCGATCATGACCTTGACAAGGTATATTCCAATACCATCATGATGGACATGATGAATACCATGGTCGCGGAGCTGAAGACAAATAATCTGGAAGCTTTTAAAAAGCATCTGGAAAGCGAGGACAGCGGCCTTGCTGAAAATATCAGCTCAATTCAATACGGTTATGACCTGGATTTAAATATCTTTACCTCTGACACCAAAGACGGTGTTACCCAGGTAAATCCCAGCACGCTATTTGAAGCAATGTATGGAAATAATGCCGGGCAGATGTCCTCCCTGGCTTCTCTGTCTCCCATGTCCAGAGGTCTTGAGGTCTGGTCTGAGATGCTTGACAATCAGGAGCTGCTAAACTCCCAATATGACATATTGGCAGGGCAGTGGCCCTCCGCTTATAATGAAGTGGTTCTGGTAGTAGACAATAAAAATGAGATCAGTGATATGGTTATGTATGCTCTGGGCTTAAAGGATCCGAAGGAAGTTCAGGAAATCATGACCGCTGCAGCCAAGGGAGAGACCTATGACACCGAGGTTACCAGTTATACCTACGAGGAACTCCTGAATAAGTCTTATAAGCTTGTCCTTCCTGTGAACTACTACGAGAATGATGCGGATACCGGTATCTGGGTGGACAAGCGCGAGGATGCGGATTATATGCAGAAGCTTGTGGATAACGGCATAGATCTGAAAATCGCCGGTATCGTCCGCCCGAATGAGGATGCGGTATCCACTTCCATGAACGGTGCCATCGGCTATACCCATGGACTAACCGAATATGTGATCAACAACATTAATAACAGTGATATTGTTAAGCAGCAGCTTGCCGAACCGGATACCGATGTATTTACCGGACTTCCCTTCTCTTCCGGCGAAGAACCGAAGGAGCTTACCATGGAAGATGTCAATGCCTATATTGCCACGATGGATGAAGCAACTCAGACACAGACAAAGGCTTACATCAGCACGATGAGCGATGAGGAAATCATTCAGATGTTCTCTGATAAGCTTCAGCCTGAGACTACGAATGCGACCTATGAAGGCAATCTTGACCTGCTGGATGTGGTGAATATAGATAAGCCCTCCAAGATTAACATTTATGCCTCCTCCTTTGAAGCCAAGAATGCAATCTCCGATAACATTGATGCTTATAATCAACGCATGACAAAGGACGGCAAAGAGGAATATGTCATTAATTATACTGATCTCGTGGGACTCATGATGTCCTCCGTCAGCTCCATCATTAATGTCATCTCCTATGTACTGATTGCCTTTGTTGCGATCTCCCTGGTGGTATCCTCCATTATGATTGGTATCATTACCTATATCTCCGTACTGGAGCGCACCAAGGAAATCGGTATCCTGCGAGCCATCGGTGCTTCCAAGCGGGATATATCAAGTGTATTCAATGCGGAGACTCTCATCGTCGGCTTTGTATCCGGTGCCCTCGGTATCATCATTACTGTGCTTCTCACGATACCGGCGAACATCATCATTGAAAAACTATCCGGCATCTCCGGTGTACACGCAGTCCTGCCTACCTCAGGAGCAGTCGTTCTAGTAATCATCAGTATGGCGCTGACACTGATTGCAGGGCTGATCCCTTCCAGAGTGGCAGCTAAGAAGGACCCTGTGGTGGCGTTGAGAAGTGAGTAAAAAATGATTAAGTTAATTGATTAAGGAATGGAAAGCAGCGTTTCCACAAATTCGCAGAGTGCTGTGAAAGCTATCATCATATGTGGCGGAAAAGAACTCTCTCAAAGGGGCTGATACCAATTAATGTATCAGCCCCTGCTAAAGTAATTTATACCAGTATCTTCTATAACTATAGCGCCCAAATGGGAACAATCAAATTTTTGCTATCAAACGCTGATAGCCTGTCCGTTGTGCAAAGCACAGCTCCTGTTCCACGCTCCAGAGAAGCCTTATCAATCACCCCAAATACCCGGGTAAGCTGGCTTTGAGGCGTAGCGGTCTTTTTGATTTCCATAGGGTACAGCTTACCGCTGTCCTCCAGCAAAATGTCTATCTCCTTGGTATCCTTATCCCGATAGTAATAAATAAAAGCTTCCCGACCACAATTCTGATAGCTCTTGACAATCTCCGATACCACAAAATTTTCAAGAATCGCACCGCTCACGGCACCATTCATCAGAGTATCGCTGTCGCTCCATTTGGTCAGATAGGCCACCAATCCACAGTCATAGAAGTAAAGCTTTGGCTTTGTCACCATGCGCTTAAGCATATTGTTGGAATATGGGTGCAGATAAAACACAATTCCCAGCCTCTCCAAAATCCCGAGCCAGTTTTTAGCGGTAACCTGGTCAATCCCGGCAGCATCAGAAATGGTCTTATAATTCACCATCTGCCCACACAGTGCGGCGGCTGATGTAATGAAATCCATAAATTTAAGCGAATCAATGGCACCGGAGATCTCTTTTACATCCCTGTCAATATAGGTGCTGATGTAGCTGGAATAAACCGCCCGATAATCGCTGTATTGCCCGCTGATAAGAGCAGGCATACCGCCTCTGAAAATACGCTCATAAAGAGCAGGCGTATCAACAGGAGTCCGCTCTTTTATCCGCTGTGACAGCTGCTCCAAATCCAGCACAAAAGGTGCTGAGGCAGCACCGTAGATTTCAGCCTGTGACATAGGAGCCATATGGAGCAGGCAGACACGCCCAGCCAGCGATTCCTGTATTCCCTCCATTAATTTGAACACCTGTGAACCTGTCAGCCAAAAATCACCGGCACGATGGTTCTGGTCAACATGTATTTTAATATAGGTGAATAGCTCGGGTGCATACTGCACCTCTTCAATAAACACCGGAGGCTTATGAATTTGCAGGAACATCTTCGGGTCATTCTTTGCCATTTGGCGCTCAGTCAAATCGTCCAGCGTAACATACTCCCGTCCTATGTTCTCCTCTGCAGCCAGCTTTTGCAGCATGGTGGTTTTTCCGACCTGCCTCGGACCGGTAAGCAGCAAAGCAGGAAACTCTTTGGAAAGACGGAGAAAGGTATCTTCCATTGCTCTGTGTATATAATTCATAAAATCACCTCTTCGTCTAAAATTATTATTTACTATATAATAGCCGATATGCTGCATCCGGTCAATATATTTCGGCTATTATATATATTTATTACATTTTAGACAAAGACTTTAACTGTATACCATTGAAAAAGGCTCAAAAACAGGTTTTTCGCCAAACCCTTGCGAACTCTGGAGAAAAGGATAATCCCCTCTGTGTCCGTTCCTTTGTCACCTGCTTATTAATCTAAAAACAATGCATTCTTCGGTATCGTCTTAAACGCCTTCTTAAATGCCCTGGAGAAGGTGGAATAGTTCTTAAATCCGCTTTGAAAGCACGCCTCCGTCAGGGAGCAGCCGTTTTGCACCAGCCCTTTTGCAAGAAGAAGCCGCTTCTCCGTGATATAATTGCCGATGGTATAGCCGGTCTCCTCCTTAAAGAAATGCATTAAATAATAGCGGCTTAAATAAAACTTTGCAGCAAGAATATCTATCGTTATCTCTTCTGTCAGGTGTTCATTGATGTATTCGATAATCTGCAGCAGCTTATCATTATCCTTGGCTGCACCCAGATAATTGATATGCCCCAGGATTGCAGTCCTGTTCAGCTGTATCATAAATTCCAGAAATAAGATCCTTTGATACAGCTCCTTGGCAAATGCATGATCAAAGAAGGAATGCTCCAGCTCCTGACACACCTGGTAAAGCTTACTCTTATCCATGGAGTGGATGCGAAGCACATTGGAATGCTCCCCCTTCGCCCGGTCAAAGCAATAATTTAAATCATAATCCTCTTCCTTATAATTATTTAAAAATTGCGTTGATACATAGATAATGATTCTCTCATAGGCAGAATTGTCAAGGACGGACGGTCTGTGGATCTCTCCGGCATTAACAAGCACGATATCATAGGGTTCAAGCACATAGTTTTTCCCTTCGATGGTATAATTGATATTGCCGCTCAGGAATATAATGATCTTATTAAAATCATGATAATGAAAATTAAATTCCCTCCGCTGATGGTCAATCAGATGAAATATTCGAAAATCATTTTCCAGATATCCTGCTTTTTCAAAGTCAATCATATATTACTACCTTCCTTCCGACCTGCTGCACTTCCTATATAAGTAAATAGATTTCAAAAAATTCAAATGTCATGAAACATTATATAGCATTATACGCAATATTCAAAGCATTATTGAGCTGTTATTTATAAATAATGTTGTATAGACAGAAGCAGCAACAAATGATATTGATCACAACATCGTCTTTTTCAGCAAAAAGATGCCGGATTGTCTTGGCAAGAGACAATCCGGCACCTTGATATCAAAATAATTGTACTATAAATACACCTTAATTGAATGAATGAAAATTCTCAACTTATATAATTTCTACCTGTTCCTGCTTTCCGCTCTCTTTTCCGGTTAACATAATACAGAAAAATATCGGCTATAACCATAATAAAGTTAAGGAAATAAAAGAAAATAACCGGATCCAGAGAATATACCAATTTATGCAGAAGGCCAAAAACATAAGCCAATGCGATCATACTCATGAACATTATGTTTTTTCCCTTCGTTGATTTTGCTTTGATGCTAATGTACAAGTTATATGGCCAGGCAAAACCAAAACACAGCATCATACATACCTCAAAAACAGACATACTTTCCCTCCTGTTGGCTATTGTTTCTTTAACATTTTGTCTGACTTTGGCATATTCTATAATTTTGTATCCCATAAATTTCCGTAAGGATCAACCGGACTGATCCCTTTAAATTCGGACCGCCCCATCAGCTTTTCAATCATTGCTTCTACGGAATATTGATTGGAATAATATGCATTAATATATGTTTTTATCATAGGAACATCAATTAAATGGTATGGATTTGAGAAGGATAAAAAAAGCGTTTTAATATCATTCACATACTTTGGTGATGTTTCACCAAGAAAATCCTCCCATATAAGGCGAATAGAGGTTTGGTTGCTTCCTACCTTCATATTTGCATAATAAATGATTAAATCTGTTTCTTCTCTATACTCCTTAATTGACAGTCCTTCGCCCGGATACGGTTTCTCAATAAGCCAGTCTACTTGGAACCCTTCCCTTTCCAGCAGCTTTTTAAAATATGCCGCATCCGGCAGGTAACCCTCGTGCTTTTCGTTTGTGCATACGAAAAGCTTAATCTTCGGATACTTTACCGGTGATAAAGGCAGCAGGTCCTCTTTATTCTTTACTAATGTGATGCACTTATCTGCACATTCCTTCGCCCAAATCACATGTTCGCTGCTTTTTATAACGGAAAGGTTCTCCCTTGGAGGTACCAAGGTTTTATTTTCCGATTTTTCATGAAGCTTCAGTGATGCCTTAAGCGCAAGAATTCTGGTTACTGCTTCATCAAGCCGTTCTGGAGAAAGCAGTCCGTTCTTAAAACCGTCCAGCATATAATCGACATCTTCTTTTTGATTTATCGTAAAAAGAAACATATCACTTCCACGTTCAATACACAGAGGAACTGCTTTTTCTCTTGGCATCGAGCAGGTAAAACCTACCATCTGGGTAGCATCGGTTATGATTACACCATTAAAGCCCATTCTGCCTCTGATAATCCCTGTCATCAGCTCTTCGGAAAGAGAGCCTGGCATAATGTCCTCATCCTTAATATCAGGACGAACCATTCTGGACAGTGCAGGCTGCTTAATATGGGCTGCCATTAAGGTCTGCGCTCCCCGGTCTATTAATGCCTGATAAATCCTGCCGTAGGAAGCAAACCATTCTTGTGCGCTTAAGCTGTTGATACTCGGCATCAGATGCTGATCCCGGTAGTCCACACCATCTCCCGGAAAATGCTTGATGCACACGGCGACATCATTTTCTTCACACCCCTGCCGGAAGCCCTCTGCCATTCTGATAATCCTGTCCACATCCGAACCATAGGTGCGTACATTTGTGATTGGATTCTCACAATTCAGATCAATGTCTATAATCGGTTCAAAATTCCAGTTTACTCCTACCGCTGCTCCTTCTCTGGCTGCAATCCGCCCCAGCCGGACGGCCTGTTCTTCCTCGTCCGTAGCGGCCACACCCATGGGGCTTGCCATATAGGTACCATCTGTGATGCCTCCATTGCCGCCGCTGCCGCCTCTTTCCAAATTACAGGCAATCAACATGGGAATCTTGGCAATTGACTGAAGCTTCTCCGAGAAAGCTCTCATTTTTTCAGCAGGAAACGGTCTGTACATTATCGCTCCGGGAGTAATTACCTCAAATAGTTCAGAAATGTCCCGATCTCCTTTATCCCAATGAATTTCACAAAATAACTGCCCGATTTTTTCTTTAATCGTCATGGAGGCCAATGTCTCTTCCACCCATTTGCTGCCCTTTTGATCCAAGTAAAAGGGCTTTGTACCTAAATCTATCATTTCATTTCCTCCAAGTCATCCTTTATTATGTCACCCTTTAATCCCCGAACTTGCAAAGCTCTCAATAAATTGTTTCTGCATAACCAGAAACAAAATAATTACCGGTAATACCGCGCATACGGCACCCGCCATGATAACCGCAT
Organism: Bacillota bacterium; assembly: GCA_023409535.1. Classification (GTDB taxonomy): domain Bacteria; phylum Bacillota; class Clostridia; order Lachnospirales; family Lachnospiraceae; genus Mobilitalea. Next base: position 255,026 of record JAEYGZ010000027.1, on the reverse strand, counting down.
AATTTGTTCCGTTTGACCTCTGGAAGAGCTGCAGGCCAACCGTCAGGGTATATTTCTTCGTATCTGAAACAAAGATTAACGGATTGATATAATCATTCCATGACCATATGAAGGAAACCAGCACCAGAGTGGTCAGGCCCGGCTTTGCCAAGGGTAAAATCACCTTTGAAAACGTCAGAAAATGACCGGCTCCATCAATTTTAGCTGCCTCTGTCAAATCATAAGGAATTGTCATAAAGAACTGTCTCAAAAGAAACGTACTGAAAATCGAAAATATTCCCGGAAGAATCAATGCCGCGTGGGTATTTGTTAAATGAAGGCTGCGGAATAATATGTATTTCGGCAACAGCAGAACCTGTGCCGGAATCATCATGGTCGCCATATAAAGGGCAAAAATAATATTTTTTCCTCTGAATTTTAGCCGTGCAAATGCATAAGCCGCCATGGATGTCAGGCAGAGATCTCCAAGCACTGTCAATATCGTAACCTTAAAGGAATTCATATAATAATGCAAAAATGAATTTTCGGTCCATACCTTTTTATAGTTTTCAAAATTCCATTGCTTTGGAATAAGCCTGATTGGTATTTCCAATACATCCATCTCATTCTTAAAGGAGGTAGACAGCATCCATATAAATGGGAAGATAAACAGCAAAGCCGTCCCAAAGAAAATTATTGTTATAATACCTTTTGTGATCTCTCTTTTCGTATATGTATTCATGCTTTCCCCCTATTAATAATGAACCCATTTTTTTTGGGATGCAAACTGAACAATCGTTAAGATCAGAACCAACAAGAATAATACCCACGATATGGCAGAAGCGTACCCAAAGTCATAATTACCGAAAGCATTCCGATATATCTCATATACCAGAACTGTTGTCGAATAGCCCGGTCCGCCGTCCGTTATAATTTTAATCTGGTCAAAGACCTTAAAGGAATTGATGGTTGCAATGATAAGGACAAAGAAAATCGTAGGAGAAACAATCGGGACCGTTATATTCCTGAATTTATGCCATGCATTCGCCCCGTCAATTTCCGCCGCCTCATAATAGCTTGAGGATATATTCTGCATGCCTGCGATCAAAATAATCATATAATATCCAACCGTATACCATACAGCCAGAATAACCAGTCCTACCATAGCCCAGTCTTTATCGGTAAACCAGCCCGGAGGATTCTGGATGTGAAATACCGACTTCAGTATGCTGTTCACCGGTCCGTCATAAGGATACAAAAGAACATTCCAGACTACGGATACCGCGACCATGGAAGAAACATAGGGCATAAAAAGCATTGCCCTGATAACAGGCTTTGCATAAACGGCTTTATTTAATATAGCTGCCAATATCACCGCCAGCACCACCGTTATCGGTACCGTAGTAAAAGTATAGATCAGATTATTCTTTAATGCCGTTAAGAAACGGACATCCGTAAAAAGCTTCTGAAAATTGTCAAACCCGGCAAAGGTGACTCCTTTCAATCCCTCAGCCAAGTTCCAGTTTGCAAAGCCCAGCAAAAGCGATCCTATCACAGGAACCATGATCAAACCTGCCACACCGAGAAGATTCGGCAGAAGAAACAGATATCCGGCTATTTCTTCCGATCTTGCACTTTTTGATATCCTGGACTTTATTCTTATATTGTTGTTTCTACTCATATTGCATCCCCTTTTTTTAAAACTGCGTGTGCAATTAAAATTCATTTACACACGCAGTTTCATTATCAGTATATTCTTAACCCAATTAATTACCGGCTCTTTCCGTTTCAATGGCGTCATTCGTCTGTGTAACCATATTATCAATTGTTGTGTCAAGATCCTGCGCACCGCCCAGGTAAAGGCTTGTCTGGTCATTCATGATAGTATTATATTCAACCATAGCCTCACCTATGGGCATCTTTGCTACGGCTGTAATATCTTCGCTGAAGAATTTCTGTCCGTCTTCCAGGGAAAGTCCTGACCCTTCAATAAACGCTTTGACTAAATCATCACCATAGGAAGGCAGGTAACAAGGTACATTGCCGTTCTTGGCTATATTGACAGAACCTTTTTCAAGGTAATATCTGATAAATTTCCATGCTTCGTCCGGATGGTCACTGCTTGTAGGAATACCAAGTGCCGATACACTGCCCCAGGTTGATTTCAGAGGGGTATCTTCATCAAGACGGGGGAAATCCGCAACACCTACCTCGAAATCATAAGGGTACGCTTCCTTATTCTTCATATCACGTACCATCCAGGAGGCTGCCATTACCATAGCACAATGCTCATTAAAGAATTCATTGTTTTGCAATGTACCGGATGCGACAATTTCGTTATAGGATTTCTGGATTCCATCATCATCAAGCTTCTTCCTGTTTTCCAAATCCTGTCTGAATAATTTATCGCCAATGTTGCTCATACCGTCTTCTGTATAGAAGCCTGTCTTTTGAAGTGCAAACAGGCACCAGAAGCCCGGGCGGATATGGTTGAAGGTTCCATATACCTTACCTGAGCCTTCCCCCTGCGTTGCAGCCCTGGCAGTTGCTTCATACTCGGCATAGGTCCAATCATCCTTCGGATAAGAAAGCCCCAATTCATCAAACATCGTCTTGTTATAGAATACACATCCCACCGAGGTATGTCTCGGCAGGCAATAATATTTCCCATCATACCGGGCCCAATCTGCATAGCTTCCATAATCCGCTTCCATATCCACATTGTCAGCAGCGATATAATCATCCAGGCTAAGTAAAATCCCGCTTTTCGCCTTAGCAAACTGTTGACCGTCCGCGATCTGCATAACATCGATCTCACTGCCGCCCATGGCCATAATATCCAGCTGGGTCTGTGCGTCGGTGGTATCTGCTATTACATGCAGAACTACTTCAATATCAGGATTGTCTGCCATAAACTGATCAATGATCGGGTTGGTATCCTCGTTTGATTCCCAGGTATAATAGTTAATTACTGTTTTGTCTCCGCCGGAAGCTTTTGAAGATGCCGCATCAGAATTTTTACTGTCTGATGCTGAAGATTTGCCTGCGGTATCGGATGTGCCACCGGCACCGGAAGAATCTGATGCCGACGATCCGCAAGCTGCTAATGATAGTATCATCGATACTGCCAGAAGAATAGAAATGATTTTTCTTTTCATTGCATAACCTCCCTATAAGTATTAATTACAATACTAAGTATTTCATTTTGAAGAGGAAGATACAATGCGGTAGGTTTTAGATTTATTCAGAAATTTATAGATATCGGTAAATTACCTCTGCTTGGGAATTTCCATGGTTATAACCGTTCCTGCATTCGGAATACTTTCAATTCTAAAATCGGAAGCATTCGGATAGTTTAATCTTAAACGCTCCCTGACATTATTCAATCCGATATTGGCATTCTCCTTCAGATTCGTCTGTAATCTGTTTAACTTTTCAGGCGCAATACCGCTCCCGTTATCCTTCACTTGAAGGATCAGACTTTCTTCCTTTTCCTGAATACTTATTGTAATAATGCCTCTGGAACTGTTTTCTCTGAAGCCATGGAGGATTGCATTCTCTACAAGCGGCTGAAGAATGAGCTTAATTGTTTTATACTCCATAAGCGCTTCATCAATTTCTCGATCAACGCTATATTCACTGCCAAACCTTACGCTCTGAATGTGAATATAGTTTAAAACATTTTCCACTTCCTCCCTTATCGTTACAAACTGCTCTTTTTTACAGGAGAATCTCAGAAAGTCCCCCAGACTGGTTACCATATCAACGACCTCACTGTTCCCCTCCAGGCTCGCCATCCAGTTGATCGAATCCAGCGTATTATAGAGAAAATGCGGATTGATCTGATATTGCAGCGCTTTCAGCTCCTCCTGCTTTATGGAGACCTCCAGGTCCTTCTGCTGAATCTGAGCTTCATAAACTTCTTTAATAAGCAGGTTAATCCTTTGAATTAAGCTTTTATATCCATCTACCAGGCTGTCAATTTCCTTAATATTGCTGGCTGAAAACTCCTGTATGGACATGGATTCCACGTCATTAATGTCCGACATATTATTGTTCAGCTCCTGAAGGGGCTTAGAAATCCTGTTGGAGAGAACATTTGCAAAATAGATAAATATAACGGAAGCAATTACAGACACCGCAAGCATGATGGAAAGGATGGCCTTCACATCCCTGAACAACTCATTCCAGCCCACCGTACCAACAAGATACCAGTCTGAGATATTAAGGGACCGTATCACCACCAATTGCTTATCTCCCCAGTCCATATACTGGCGTTTCTCACCGATTTCATTCGTACTTATTCCTTTTTCCCCGATATAATCCTTCCACTCATGGCTGATGATATATCCGTTTGAATCCGCAATATAGAAGATACCGTTTCTTCCCCATTTTGTTTTTGAAAGTACTTCATTGATATCTGATTCGCTGATATTCACCATAATATAGCCCAGGTCTTCGCCGTTCTGCGAATTATTGATTAAATCCAGCCTGCGAATTTTTTTAGCCAGAGTAATTACATATTGGGAGGTATGCTTATAGTCATCGGAATCTATATGCGTTACCTCCCACCTCGACTGCCCCTGCGAAGCCTTTACCTTCTCATACCATTCAAAATCCTGCGCCATAACAGTAGTGTCATAGCCCTCTGAAGCTGTTAATACCTTCCCGTCAAGGGAAAATATAACTACATTTCCGACATTCAGAAAAGTCCTGAAATCAAAAAGAACAGAATGAATCAGATTTTGTTCCGGATAGCTGCTGAGGCTGCCCGGATTCAACAGCAGGTTCTGTATGGTAGAATTAAACATAATACCTACAGCCATATCATTAATACTTTCAAGCTTGGATTCCAGACGCTGTGAGATCTGATAGCAAAGCTCATTATAAATATCCTTTGAATCCTTTATGGTTTGTCTTACCAAAAAAAAGCCGATTAAGGCATCACTGATCAGTATTATCGTAATAATACAAATCAGATAGTATTTAATCAATCTGCTTTTGATTCCATGCTGTTTGGCTGCTTTCATTTGTTTTGTCCTATTTTGGCATTTTTATATTCACTTGGGGAAACATGATAATACTTTTTAAAGGTCTCTGCAAAATAGCGTGAGCTTCCATAGCCCACTTTCTCTGCAATTTCATATTGCTTCAACCGGTCTTCTATCAGTAAATCCGCGGCTTTTTGCATTCTCACGGAAAGCAGATAATCTGTAAAGCTGATTCCCGTGATCTGTTTAATCTGTGTACTCAGATATCCATAGCTGATATCCATCCTATTAGCCAATACTGTTAAGGAAAATGATTTCTTCGGATATTCACTGTTCGTAATCCGTCTGACCTTTTCTATCAGCTGTCTATGGCTATTACTGCTGCTTTCTTCAAAGGTCATATACACTTTTTTCATATATGCATGGAATATATCCTGGAAGGCATCGATATCAGTCCTGTTTTCTTCCGTACACTCATAGTTTTTTACTGCCTGCTCATATTTTCCCACCAATCTGGAATTATTGAAATACTCCTCCAACTGGTCCATCATCCATATACACCATTGTTTCGCTGTTCTTACGTCTGTGAAAGTACTGAATTTGAGGTTAACCAGGTTGTCCACCTGGGTGTAGGCACTGATTTCAATATTGTCAATCAGTTCCTTTAAGAAGCGGTGTTCCTTATGAATACCGAAAAATAAATTGGTGCCTAATTCTTTTTCGTCCGATAGTCTTGATAGCGCATTTTGAAAGGAGACAAACAGATTATCCGCCGTCTGGCGGCTGCCTATGCTGTATTTCATCCCTGTATCCTGATTTTTACTAATCTCAAGCAGCCTGTTAATTTCATCCAGATCAGCTTCCGGAATAACAAATACCTCACATTTTTCCAATTCATCATTTTGATATAAGGAATATAATTTATCGAGCGATACCTCCGTCTTCCCGTCATCTCTGAGTTTTATTACAAGTACCGCATATTTCCTGTGAGAGGCAAAGATCTCCAGCCGGCTGCAGGTCTCATTGTACTCCTCGGTGCTTACATAGGTATTATACAGCAGCTTCTGAAGAAAATAATTCTTTGCAGCCTTTTGGCTTTTGATGGTTTGATCCTGTTCCTTCCTGTCCTGATCCAGAATATCTTTGATTTTCTGCATACACGATATGATATTATCCTTTTTAATGGGTTTTAAAATATAATCCTGCGTATGATATTTCAATGCTCCTACCGCATATTCAAAATTACTGTAACCGCTGATCACTACTGTTAAAATCTTCGGATAGTTCGCTGTTACCCAATCCAACAGCGTCAGTCCCGATTCTTCGGGCATGTTAATGTCGGTGATAAGAACATGAACCTCCGATTTGCTGATGATTTTCTTGGCTGCCGTCGCATTCCCCGCCTCTCCTATCACTTCAAATCCAAGTCCATTCCAATCAATCGAAAAATGTAATCCTTTCCTTATCAATGGCTCATCGTCTGTAATTAAAACGCGATACATATGCTTACCTCCGCTGCGCTTTAGAATTCACTCCTGCAATATACCTATAGTCTGATTATAGCCCGATCGGATTTTTTGTTCAAGCCTTTATCAGCAATACCTCCCACAACATTAATTCGAATTACCGCTTTCCCTATGCGCAAATTATATAGCATTATATGCAATATTCAAAGCATTATAATGCTATTCTTTTCAAATAATGTTTTATAGAATAGGATTAGAAGAATGTATTGTCATGCAAAGTTAAATTGCAGGCGCAGAAAACAGTTTTAGTTCAAGGAGGATTTCAAATGCTTACAGGTGTCTGGTTACCTATCGTAACTCCTTTTAAAAACGATAAAATTGATTATAAATCTTATAAAAGGCTGATTGACCACTATTCGGAAAAAGGGATCAGCGGCTTCATTCCCTTGGGAACTACCGGGGAGGTTCCGACCTTAAGTGACTATGAATTCGAAGAAATGATTGAGAAAACCATGGAATATAATACACGCCGCCTTCCGGTATATGTAGGAATCGGCGGAAATTATACGGCACAGGTGATTAAGAAGGTCAAGATTGCCGAATATTATGACATTAACGGCATCCTGTCTGTCTGTCCTTATTATAATAAGCCGAATCAGGAGGGAATCTACAGCCATTTCAAAGCGATTGCGGAAGAGACGCCCTTAGATATTGTTATCTATAACATTCCGTACCGTACCGGTGTCAATGTTGAGAATGAAACCATATTCAGATTATCCGAGATCAGGAATATCGTAGGTGTGAAGGATTGCTGCGGCGATATCAAGCAAAGCATGCAGCTGATTATGAACCCTCCGAAGGATTTCTCCGTTCTGTCCGGTGAAGACCTGCTGTTCTATCTCACCCTGACTCTAGGAGGTCATGGCGGAATTCTTGCCTCCGCGCATATGAATACGGAAGACTTTGTGGATGTTTATCAAAAAGTGAAGGCAAATGATACGGAAGCTGCCTTAAAGGTTTGGAGCCGTCTCTACGAATTTATTCCGCTTTTGTTTAAAGAGCCGAATCCTGCACCGATTAAATACTTCCTGTCTGAGACCGGATTGATTGACTCTCCTGAGGTCAGACTTCCCATCATGGAAATTTCAGACCAATTAAAGGATAAGCTGGATCATTTTATTCCGAGAATACCACAGGAACGAATCAATAAAAAGACTGCCATAGCCTAAATAAATATAGAAAAGGATCAGATAAATAATATAAAAAGCTGCCGCAGCAGAATTCACCAATCACGGTATATTCTGCTGCGGCAGCTTCTTTTAATACAACCTGCTAAGATAACCCAGCTTTCTTCTTTATGGCAATACGTACTTTATCAAGATTGCATCCTTACCGGCATTCCCTTTTATATCCTCACGCCAAGCTTTCTTAAGTCCTCCAGCGCCTGAGTATGACTATCAACCTGAATGGTATGAAACCCGAAAGGCTTCGCTCCTTCCAGATTCTCAGCAAGGTCATCAAGGAATACGGCCTCTGAGGGATTGATCTGATATTTGTCAATCAATGCCTGATAAATCTCCGGCTCCGGCTTAATATGCTTAACCTGATAAGAGATGATTCCGCCGTCCACATGCTCCTTAAACCGGAAGTAGGGAGAATGCATTTCAAAGTGCTTCCCGCTGTAGTTCGATAACAGGTATACCCGATAACCATTTGCCTTAAGCTGCTTCACGAAATCAGCTGAGTGCTCATATTCCAGCACCACCTGATGAAATTCACGGAAGAAGCGATTAATCTCCTCCTTAAGCCCGGGTTCCTGTGCAATGCTTCTGGCAATCAGCTTATCTTCTTCCTCCACTCCTCTGTCCCATTCCTTCCAGAAGGGATTACGTACCGTGGCATTGGCAATCCGGCTGATGATTTCTTCTTCATACCCGCAATCCTGAAGATATTCCCTCCACCGAAAATGCGCAAGAACATTACCGATGTCAAGTACAACTGTCGTAATAGGGCTGACCTTGTGGAACGCAATTCTGGGTGCGCCGTCCTCCAAATAGATATTGCCGCATCTGGTATAGCCGTTTTTCAGTAGAAGGTTTTGCATAATATGATTATCCGCATGGGTATCAATCCGTATATTGCCAGTTTGTGCAAAACACCAGTCAAGACAGTAGGAAGCGGCACCCTTTTGGCGACTGGCGGATGCTATCCTGTGAACAACACCGTAAGGCTCGTCATTTAACCACTGTCCCTCATATATGTTAAGATATGTAGGATCCGTGCCTGCCGTAAACCGGAATACACAAACAATCCTGTCCTGATCTTCACAAACATAGCTGCATTTTTCCTCAATATCCTTCATAATCAATTCACGGCGCGGATAACCATTAATCCACTGATTTAGATTACCATTCTGTCTCATGTATTCTCTGGCCTGGTCATAGATGTCCATGACCGTATCCAGGTCCTCTATTCTCGTATTCCGTATCTGCATGCATTCTGCTCCTTTTTAATTGCCTTTTATTTTCACACTGGCTGAACATGTCTGCATCTTTGAATTAGTTTGCGCAGCGTGCAAACTGCACGCTAGGATCACACAGGCACAAACTTTCAGGTGTGAATTATGCCTTTCAATAATTCACACTAGCGTCCACGCATGCGACTTGCTCGCATGCATAAATTCAACGTATGAATTATGCTTTTTATAATTCACACTATACACCATAACTGCCTCAATATCCATCCCATGTTTCATACATTTCTACTCTATTCAAACATAGAATAGTAACAAATCATATTAGGCGGTTCCTTATGAAGCTAAAATTCAACTATATCCGTTTCAGTAAAGCAATTATCTTAGTTTTGATTTTTGCAATATTGATGCTGTCCATCACAAGAAACATTATTGAAAGCCATGCCGTATCCTCAACACAGGAAGCTGTCTGCGTTCCGATATTCATGTATCATCAGGTGAAGAATACGAATCTCGGTAAAGATGTTGTCTCACCCTATGAATTTGAAAGCGATCTGAACTATCTGTCCGAAAATGGGTATACAACCATTACTATGGCCGATCTGATTGACTATGTATATAACGATAAGGATCTGCCGGATAAACCGGTGATCCTTACCATTGATGACGGATATCTTAGTACCTATAAAAATGTCTTTCCATTACTGCAAAAGTATAATATGAAAATCGTGCTGTCTGTGGTCGGTAAAACCGTGGACGATTTTTCAAGGGTTGTGGACAACAACATCAGTTATGCCTTCGTCACCTGGAACCAAGTAAAACAGATGCAGGAATCCGGTCTGGTAGAGATTCAGAACCACACCTATAATCTCCATAAAATCTGCAATGGACGTTACGGCTGTTATCAGAAGGTAAACGAGACCATTTCCCATTATGAACAGCTTTTAACCGAAGATATCCTGAAGCTCCAGGATCAAATCGCCGCCACAATCAATATCACTCCCACCACCTTTACCTATCCCTATGGCAAATATAATGACGAGACGGAGAAAATAATTAAAAAGTTAGGTTTTAAAGCCACTCTGTCTGCTACCTACGGCGTCAATATGATCAACAAGGATCCTGAACGGCTCTTCGGCCTGAAACGTATCTGCCGTTCCCACAATCACACCGTACAAAACTTAATGAAGGAAGGGTTAAAAACACTGCGTTATTTAAATGAGTGACCGCGTATTACCTGCTATTTCTTTGCAGGTGTAAGAATTGATGTGAGCTTAAAGGCTAAAATACGGTCTACAGGATAGGAAGCATTTGCGAATGCACCGGATTCAAACAGCACATAAACCCTTGATCCATCCAGAGCAATTCCCTCATTCATGGAAGGCATAATAATGGTATTTAAGCTGTCGCCCAGTGATATTTCCTCCGTAACCTCCTTCTCCAGATCCGGATGATATACATCGATCTGGCGCAGATAGCCGCGAAGCCCCTGATACAACTGGCAGGAACGGGAGACGATCAAATCGCCGTCCTCGGTAAAGGTAACTCCCTGAACTCTGGTTGGCATAATCACCGTATCTGCTACTTCCAGCGATACAGAATCACCAAAATCGTAGATATCATAGCTGTACATCTTGGTGGTATTTAACTCATCATAGGAGCCTACCCAAAGCCTATCGGCATAGTAAGCGATATAGGATGCGGATATACCGACCTTATTTACAGAGAGAAACTCAACATTTGCGTAAGCATCTCCTGCCTTTGCCGCTTTCTGGATATCAGCGTAGGGTACGCTGGAAACCTTGGTTCCGGTAGTCAGCCAGACATATTTTCCGTCGAAGGCAATACCCCCTACATGTGCATTGGTAGGAAGTACAAGGGTGGTTAACAGCTTCTTCGAGGATTTATCCATTACATAGATTACAGAATTTTCTTCCCCGGCAAGATCATAAGCAGTCATTAACAGGTAGTTCTTCGCAAAGGTAATTCCCTGAGGACACATACCGGTGCTGACAAAGCCTCCCACATTCGTGGATACTATTCCTGGGATGATGAGGCTTTTTTTGAAGTCCAGATTATTCTTTAAGAAGGCGGTATCTGTGTAAGCCTTTGATTTCTTAAATGCGGCATCATCCGCAAAAAGCTTTGCTGCCGTGCTGGTCGCTGCGACCTCTGATATGGTTACCGTCTGCAGCTGGGAAGGTGCTCCGTTATATTCCGCATTATTATATTGACGGCGTGCAACTACAGAAAATTGATAGGTTTCACCGACGGTCAGATCTTCTGCGATATAGATACTGTTTGTGCTGCCTGCATTGGTTGCAAGCAGAGCTTTCGTACCTGACATATCCTCCATGTAGATATCATAGGAATCGGCACCGCTTACTGCAGCCCAGGTCAGTCTGGCCCTTTCCTCTCCTGCCTTTAGCTTCAGAACCGCCTGTGCCACCCTGGTGCTGGTGTCCAATACCGTGGAGGCTTCTCCTGAAAAGGTACTATTGATTACGTACGCACTTACCTTATATTGATAAGCGGTACCGGCTTTCAACCCGGTATCCGTATAATTCGCAGTAACAGTATCACCTACCCGGACAAAATCTCCGGTGCCGGCAGTCTTACGATAAACGCTATAGCCGGTTGCGCCAAGGACCGGTGCCCAGGAGATCTGTATGGACTGAACATCGGCAGCAGCTAAGCTCAGTCCTGTTACAGCATTCGGACTGGTTGCCGCCTGAACAGGATCGGAGAATACACCGGCGGTAATTACGCCGTATAACTCCTTGACAGCCCTGATCTGATAGCTGTGGACCGTTCCCAGGGGATATTGAAAGGTCACGCTGAGATCCGTAGTAGTCGTCACAAGCAGATAGGTTCCGGTGGCAGGCTCAAGACGGTAGATCTCATATCTGGTAACATCGGGTGATGCATTCCAGCTTAAGGTATAAGAAGCTGCGCTGCTTTTCACTGTAATTGTGCTAACCTTACCGGGTACAACCGATATGGGAATAGATGCCGTATTATTCTGATAGTTTATGTATACTATCTGGCTTCCGATCTTACTGCTGTCATAGCCCGTTGTGGTATAATCTGTTACCTGGGTGATCGTTCCGTCTGCATTCACGCTTTCCACAATCATTCCCGTAAAATCCAGGCTTTCACCGGTACCATAGGTAGTCTTATCAGGATATTTGTTAATATAGATCTGAAGAGATACCGGTGCCGTGACGGTTGTTACCTCACCCGCCATCGCAGTGGCCGGATTCCACCAGGCCGTCATTCCGAAAGCAATAAACAACATTGTTACAAACTGCATAAATGGAAGCGTTTGCAGTATTCTTTTTTTCATTATGTATTCACTCCTCGCACATTCTGGGTCAACAGGTTACCGTTCGTCATCACCGGAGTGCATGTTAGGCCTACATCTCACCATGACGAATAAAAAATGAGTTCAAGCATTATCACAACACTTGAACCCATTCTACGTTTGTACTATGTCAAGAATATGGTAAAACAGTGAAAATTTTTATTAATTACCAACCTTCATCCGAAAACCTGCGGCAGGCAGGCCTGCCTCATTATAAAAATCAATCTTCCCGGGACTGTCACACCAGGCGTACCGAACCTGCGCCGGAACCGTAACCCTGCCACTGAACACAATTACCTCTTTGCCTTCACGGTGAGCCTGCGCAGTATGGAAGATACCGTCTTCTCCTGCCAGTTCAAAATTACCAAGCTCCTGCGCAGCATCTGAATACTCCAAATGTTCGAAAAAGAGCTTCGCCTTTGCCCCCTCTGCAACAGCAAATAACGGAACCGGTCCGCTGTATTCCTCCGTCTTGCCATAAATCAGATGATCTGCAGCCTTCGCCAGCCGAACCCCCACCATCTTCTTATTCTGGGGATGAAGATCGTTATGCTCCCCGACATCAAATATTACAGCCATAGCCACCTTCGGCAGGGACAAATTACTTCTCTGTTGATCCCGAAGCTCAGCCCAGCCGGTGTCCTCCAGGGTATTCAAAGGCTCCCGGTAGTTTGCCAGCTGCACATAAAGAAACGGAACCTCCCAGCCGTACAGCCTGCGCCAGTCACGAACCATGACTGAGAATTTATCCGCATAATCCTCGGGAGCTTCCGTGTTACTCTCTCCCTGATACCATAGAATACCCTTGATTGACATTCTGGACAGCGGAATCTCAACCGTATTATAGAAACAGGTGGGAAGCTTCGGCGGAAATAATACCTCCGGCCGGGCTGTATCCGCTCTCTTTCCGATTTTATAATGCCACTCACCGCTTAAGTCATATTTTATTCCGTTACAGAGGAGATGGTACGGTTTTTCCGCTATGGTTCCGCCGTTACCGCCGTTGATCAGGATACGAACCACAATCAGATTGCTGCCTTTTCTTAATACATTCTTAGAAAAGGGATATTTTCTGGGGGGATAGCGGTACTCCGTTCTGCCGATGAGCTCTCCGTTGATCCAGACCTGATCCGCATCAATGATACTCCCCAGATACAGAAAAGCATCCTCCTGCACAGGCTCCTCCTTCAGGATTACCTCCCGGCATAAATATACCGAGCCATAAAAAGGTTCAGAGGTATAGTCAGAAACCAGTGACGGAACCTTACAGGTATTCCACTGCCTGTAGTTTTCCGAATCGATCCTGCCCTCCCCATCCATGATCTGCCGTATCCATGCATCCGCTGTATCCTGCTGCTGCCTGATATAAGCTTCGAAGTATGCAGGATCCTTAAAATCCCTGATCTGCTTCTCATAGTCTCCGAACTGCGCTAAAGAATCCGGACTCATCCAGGCTTCAATACTGCTGCCGCCTGCTGCGGTCAATATCAGTCCCACCGGTACCTGATATGCTTCCTTAATTTCCTTGGCAAAGAAATATCCGGCCGCACTAAACTCCTGCAGGTCCTCTCCTGCTGCCTGCTTCCAGATGCCGGCATACATTTCCTTTAACGGTTCCTTAAAATAAAAGGCCGGAGGCATCAAATACTGTCTGATGAAAGGTTCATGGGTACGGGATACCTCCTCCTGGGAGACATCCAGAACTCTTCGAATAGGCAGCTGCATATTGGACTGTCCGGTCAGAAGATAGACATCTCCGAAATATAGATCGGAAATGGTTATCTCACTGCTGCCCTTTACCGTTAACTCATAAGGTCCGCCGGCAGCCACTCCCGGCAGCACAACATCAAACGTGCCGTTCTCTCCGGCTTTCGCTTGAAATTCCTGCTTCATAAACGCTATGGTTATCAAGGATGCCTTTGTATCCGATCCGTAGATATGGTTACAGGTATCCCTCTGCAATATCATTCCGTCTGAAAAAATAGGCGCAAGCCTAAGTCCTGCTTCTTCCACAGTACTACCTCCCGTCATAAAGAATAACCGATTTTGTTATTCCTCTAATGTGAAGCAGCTTTCACTTCACATTTTACCCGCATGCTTATGCGGGACAATTCACATTAATATAATGTTCTTCCCTGCGCATCCGGAATCAGGGTCTTGCGATAGAAATAGGAATTGATCACGTCACACCATTCCTTCGCATGCTCTTTCTGGAAATTCAGCCTCTTAAGCACTCTCTCATATGCTTCTTCCTCAACCTGACCCCGCAGCTCTTCCCAAAGCTGAACAAACAGCTTGGCATCTTCTGCTCCTTCAAAATGAGTATCATAGATATGCTGAAGGACAGTCTTGCCGGTAGAGAGCACATAATCATATTCCACACGATGGAAGAATAATAACAGTTCCTCGGGGCAGCGCTTTACATCCGCATAGATGGAAGCCCAGGGCTCATTATATTGTCCGGTATATCCGGTCCCGTTCATTGTACGGTCTAAGCCGATCGCCTTGTGATCTGCCTTATGATAAGTCCCCCAGCGGTCATATTCATAACCGTCCACATCCGGACCGAAATGGCTGTGGGGCTTTACCATCCAGCCGATGCCCAGGGGTGAAGTGTATTTTTCATAGGTGGGCCAGGACATCATAAGAATCTTCATCACATTCTCCTGAACCTTACCGTTGTGGCCAAAGGTCTGGCTGATCCATTCTTCTGCAATGTCCTCTGAGCTAAGCGTCATATCAAAGGCAAGCCTTCCGAAGCCGTACAGGTTCACTGCTGCCAGATCATGACCGGTCCAATTAATATCATTTCCCGTGTTAGTGACTGCAACCATACCGCCTAATTGATTGCCATAGGTTTTACCGCTTACAAGGTCGGTAATTGTTCCTTGCTCCTTATTGCAATGGGTGTTAAAAGCAAGAATCTCCTTAAACCAGGGAATGAGATAGCACACATGCTTCTGCTGACCCGTATATTCCTGGGCGATTTGAACCTCAAGCATCATATTGGTTTTCTTTAATCCGCCAAATAGAGGGGATACGGGCTCACGAACCTGAAAATCCATGGGACCGTTCTTAATCTGCAGGATAACATTATCCGCGAACTTTCCGTCAATTGGCATGAAATTATCATAGCCCGCTCTTGCCCGGTCGGTTTTTAAATCTCTCCAATCCTGCTGACAGTTATAAACAAAGCAGCGCCAGATTACCAGTCCGCCGTGAGGCTTAACTGCCCGTGCCAGCATATTGGCACCGTCTGCATGGGTTCTGCCATAGGTAAAGGGGCCGGATCTTCCCTCAGAATCTGCTTTCACCAGGAAGCCGCCAAGAAGAGGAAGCTTTTCCCAGATTTCTTTGGCTTTCTTATTCCACCAGTCACCTACCTGACTATCGCAGGGATCTGCTGTGGTAAGGCCGCCCAGATCAATAGGCGCTGCGAAATTGATACTCAGATACAGCTTTATTCCATAAGCGGCAAACAGCTTGGACAGCTCCTTCAGCCTTGCATAATAACGGTCTGAGATAAGCTCGGTAGCCGCGCCCTTCACATTGACATTATTGATGGTCAGCGCATTGATCCCCACGGAAGCAATCATCCTGACATAAGCCTTCGTGCGGTCATTTACCAGTATTTCCTCATTCTGAAAGAAGAAGGATTTGCCGGAGTATCCTCTCTCGATTTTGCCATCAATGTTATCCCAATGATTCAGCATTCGAATTGCATTGGCAGGCACCTTTTCCGCTTCCCAGACAAATACCCCAAGATCCGCAGCCTGTTCAACCTGCAGCTTGCGAAGCAATGCAAAGGTACCGTATAATATGCCCGCTTCCCCTGATGCGGTAATTGTACATTTTCCCCGGCTGCATTTGATATGGTAGCCATCCTGCCCCAGAGAAAGGGTTTTATCCAGCTTAAAATAAATACCGGTCTCCGCAGCTTCATATGCTGCATCACTATCCGCAAGAGATATTCTGCTGCCGTACATCTGACCGAATGCCAGACATAATTCCTCTATTGCGCTCTTTGCAATATCACTGCTAAGTCCGTTCCGTAATGTCACTTCTGCCGCGTTCGAACCGTCAATCTTTCTATATTGTAACCAAGCCTTCGTAAACTCCATATTCATAACCATGCCTTTCTTCATTATCTGCCTCCCCTATGATTAAGTTTGTGTCTGCCGTTACTCTGCACTGCAGGGGTTTCCTGCCCGTCAATGTAGCACTTCTTGCATCCGGCTGTGAACCACCTGCATGAACCAGGTAGCTGCCTGCCGTTACTCTTCTTATTCCCTGCTCATCATATAAGGAAAATGCTTCGATGGGCAGGTGAAGCTTCACCTGCTTCTCTTCGCCCGGCTCCAAAGCAACCTTGGTAAATGCCTTCAGCTGAGCATTTGGTGTAGCCTCTGCTTCTGCCTTTACATAGATCTGCACGGTTTCTCTTCCCCCATAGGCTCCCGTATTCTTCACAGTCACAGTGATATCAATACCTTCCTGTGTAATTGTCTCCTTGCTCAGGTTCAGCTTACTGAACTCAAAATCCGTATAGGATAGTCCATATCCAAAGGGATACAGAGCTTCCTGCCGCATATAGCGATAGGTCCGGTTTTTCATGGAATAATCCGTAAATTCGGGCAGCTCCTCCGTGGAACGATAGAAGGTAACCGGCAGCTTTCCCTCCGGTACGCATTCCCCAAAGATCAGCTCGGCAATGGCACGTCCGCCCATTGCTCCGGGATACCAGCCCTGAAGGATTGCCGGAAGATGCTCCTGCGCCCAGTTAATTGCCAGCGCGCTTCCTGACAGCAGTACCAATATCACCGGCTTACCGCTTTCATACATTACCTTCAGAATCTCTTCCTGGATTCCCGGCAGTCTCAGGTGCGGCTTATCTCCGCTGGCATACTCGTTGCCCTGATCACCTTCTTCGCCCTCCAGTCCGGCATCAAGTCCCATACATGCAATAATAACATCACTGGCTTTGCATACTCCCTTTACCTCAGCCAATCTGTCATTCTCCCGGCTTAAGCCCCCGACCTTATTACGGTGCAGATGGCAGCCTACCGAGGTCATGACTCTGACCTCGTCACCCAGATAATCCTGTAAGCCCTCAAGAACTGTGATATACCTGGAGGCAGTTCCCATATAATTGCCTTCCAGAGCCTTGCGGCTGTCTGCATTCGGCCCGATGACACCGATGGTTTTAATTTTAGATTTATCAAGAGGAAGCATATGGTTCTCATTTTTCAGCAATACCAGGCATTTTTTCGCAACCTCAAGGTTTAATGCCTTCTTCTCCTTAGAATCCACTGCTTCATAGGAGATACTGTTAAAAGGAACCTTTTCCTTCTCGTCAAACAAGCCAAGCTTCATTCTTGAAGTAATTAATCTGGTTACCGCCGTATTCAGCTGCTCCTCAGCCACAAGCCCTTCTTTCACCGCCTCAAGGAGGTAGAGAAAGAGAGTTCCGCAGTTCAAGTCACAACCGTTATTTACCGCCAATGCCACGGATTCCACCGCACTGCCTGTCACCTTGTGATGCTCATGGAAATCCTTGATTGCCCAGCAGTCTGACACCACATGCCCGTCAAAGCCCCAGCCGTCTCTCAGAATATCCTTAAGAAGCGTCCTGCTGCCGCAGCAGGGTTCCCCATTGGTCCGGTTATAGGCACCCATAACTGTCTCAACCTTAGCTTCCTTAACCAACGCTTCAAATGCAGGCAGATAAGTCTCATACATATCCTGAACAGAAGCCTTTGCATCAAAGCTGTGGCGCAGATCCTCCGGTCCGGAATGCACGGCAAAATGCTTCGCGCAGGCTGCCGCCTTCAAATAATTCTCATCATGTCCCTGCAACCCCTCCACAAAGCGAACTCCAAGACGTGAAGTCAGGTAAGGATCCTCCCCGTAGGTTTCATGTCCCCTGCCCCAGCGCGGATCCCGGAAGATATTTACGTTAGGTGCCCAGAAGGTCAGTCCCTTATAGATATCCGTGTCTCCAAACTCCTGCTGCATATTGAACTTTGCCCGTCCCTCGGTAGCAATTGCATCTCCCACCTGCTCCATCAAATCCTCATCAAAGGTAGCAGCCATACCGATGGCCTGAGGAAACATGGTGGCAACTCCTGCTCTCGCCACGCCGTGAAGGCCCTCGTTCCACCAGTTATAAGCCTTGATCTGCAATCTCTCGATGGCAGGCGCATTATGAAGCATCTGAAACACCTTTTCTTCCAGTGTCATCTGCTCTACCAGTGCCCTGGCATGCTTTTTATATTCTGCGACTTTTTCTTTGTTACGCGTTAATGCAACCACTCATGCTCTCCTTCATCTTTCCTGCGTCCCAATAGTTATCTTATCTGATGTCAGTATTACTTTGCGCCTTTATCAATTGCTTCCCAGAGTCCTAACAGATAATTTGCACCGATTGCTCTGTCATAAAGACCATAGCCGGGTCTGGCCTGCTCTCCCCAAATCATGCGGCCATGGTCGGGACGGATATATCCATCAAAGCCATTGTCATGAAAAGCCTTTACAACCTGATACATATCCAGATCACCGCACTCGCTTAAATGCGCCGATTCAACAAATATCTTCTCCTGATAATGCTTCACATTTCTGATATGCGCAAAATGCACCCGTCCCATTGCCGTAAATTCACTGACAATGGCCGGAATATCATTGTCCAGAGATGCACCCAGTGATCCTGTGCATAAGGTCAGTCCATTATAAGGACTATCGTTTAGGCTTAAGAACTTACGGATATCTTCCACATTACTGATTACCTTGGGAAGTCCAAAGATATTAAACGGCGGATCATCGGGATGGATTGCCAGCTTGATATCATACTTCTCTGCGTAAGGAATAACGGCATCCAGGAAATATTTCAGGTTCTCCCAATACTGTTCGGTAGACATTGACTGATAGAATTCGATGTCTGCGGACATCTTCGCCAGACGCTCCGGCTCCCATCCGGGCAGTGTATAGCCCTGGGAACCACTGAACATCCCATTTGCAATCAGGGACGGATTCATCTTCAATACTTCTTCGTGGTCATAATACATGGCATAGCTGCCATCCTCCAGCCGGTGGGATACATTGCTTCTGATCCAGTCCATTACGGGCATAAAGTTATAGCATAAGCATTTGACACCAACCTTGGAGAGGTTCTCCAGTGTCTTGATATAATTGGCAATATATCCATCCCTGGTTGGTAAACCCTTCTTAATATCCTCATGGATGTTGACGCTTTCGATTACTTCCAGCTCCAGTCCTGCAGCATTTACCTCATCACGTAAAGCTTCTATACGCTCTAAGGGCCAAACTTCACCCACCGGAATATCAGAAAGCATGGCACATATTCCACTTGCTCCCGGTATTTGTTTGATTTGCTCCAGAGTTACGCTGTCATCCCCACCGGGAAACCAACGGATTATCATCTTCATAGGTTTTCTTCTCCTTAATTAATTTAATGACTAAACAACCATATACATATATATTAACATTTTCCTTTCCTTTTGTTAAGTGTCAAAATGCATAAATACCAATAACTCACTACCACATTATTAGACAAAAAAAGAGGATTTGACCAAACACGACAGTGAAAGTCAAATCCCCTTTCCTATATTAACCTTTATTTACCACATTAACCGAACATGCCTATTGAGAGCTGTTAGTCTGCGTTTAATCTTGCTTCCAGTGCATCAAGCTGTTTGCTTAACTCCTTCGGAAGCTTGTCACCAAACTTTGCATAATGCTCTCTGATTGATACCACTTCGTTCAGCCATTCGGATTTATCAACCTTAAGAAGCTCTTTCATATCTGCTTCGCTTACACTCTTAAGACCGGTAAGATCAAGTGCATCCCCGGCAGGCATATAACCGATGGGAGTTTTTGCTGCTTTGCCCTTGCCTGAGGTTCTTTCAAATACCCACTTCAGAACCCGGCTGTTCTCGCCAAAGCCTGGCCATAACCATTTACCGTCATTGTCCTTACGGAACCAGTTAACATAGAAGATCTTCGGTAATTTATCCTCGGAAGTCTTCTCTCCGATATTTAACCAATGCTGCAGGTAATCGCATACATTATATCCGAAGAAAGGAAGCATCGCAAACGGATCACGGCGTACCTGTCCGATATTATTGGAAATAGCCGCAGCGGTAATCTCTGAGCCCATAATGGAACCTAAGAATACACCGTGCTTCCAATCAAAGCTCTCATGCACCAGGGGAATGGTCTTAGGGCGGCGGCCGCCGATTAAGATTGCTGAGATCGGCACACCGGCAGGGTCTTCCCAGTCAGGAGCGATGGAAGGGCACTGGAATGCAGGAGCGGTGAAACGAGCATTGGGATGCGCAGCCGGCTCCTTGGAATCCGGAGTCCAGTCATTCCCCTTCCAGTCAATCAGATGCTCAGGTGCAGGAGTTCCGATTCCCTCCCACCATACATCACCATCATCAGTCAATGCTACATTTGTAAAGATTGTATTCTTCTCAATGCTGTGCATAGCATTGGGATTGGAATCTAATGAGGTACCGGGAGCTACGCCGAAGAAACCTGCCTCAGGGTTGATTGCATACAGACGGCCGTCCTTACCGAATTTCATCCAGGCAATATCATCACCAACGGTCTCAACCTTCCAGCCGGGAACCGTGGGAACAAGCATTGCAAGGTTTGTCTTGCCGCAAGCACTGGGGAATGCAGCTGCAACATATTTCGTCTCGCCTTCGGGGCTTGTCAGACGAAGAATAAGCATATGCTCTGCCAACCATCCCTCATCGCGTGCAAGTACGGATGCAATACGAAGAGCGAAGCACTTCTTTCCTAACAAAGCGTTGCCGCCATAGCCGGAACCATACGACCAGATCAGTCTCTCCTCCGGGAAATGGCTGATGTACTTCTTCTCAATCGGTGCGCAAGGCCACTTGGAATCCTGCTGACCTTTCTCAAGAGGAGCACCTACGGAATGCAAGCATGGAACAAATTCGCCGTCAGCACCAAGTACTTCCAGCACCTTTGAACCGATACGGGTCATAATACGCATATTTACAACAACATACGGACTATCTGTTAATTCAATACCGATCTTGGAAATGGAAGAGCCGATAGGACCCATGGAATAAGGAATAACATACATTGTTCTTCCCTTCATGCTGCCCTTATAAAGACCTGCCATAGTTTCCTTCAATTCCTTCGGATCGATCCAGTTATTTGTCGGACCCGCCTCTTCCTTTGTCTTGGAAGCAATAAAGGTTCTGTCCTCAACACGTGCTACGTCGGAGGAATGACTTCTGAACAGGTAACATCCGGGACGCTTCTCAGGATTTAATTTGATTGCCATACCCGAGTCAACCATTATTTGTAATAATCGCTGATTCTCCTCTTCTGAACCATCGCACCAATAAATCTGATCCGGCTGGCATAAGTCAGCCATTTCTTTTACCCATGCTTGTAACTTCTTGTTTTCTGGCATAATAATCTCCTTTCAATTCCAATGATATTTAGACTTTATTAAGGTCTGAGCCGAAAGGCTTTGTAGATAATAATAACATAAATGATATAATTTTGGCAAAAAAATTTTTAATTTTTAATCAAAACCTAATTATTTAAAGTGTTTTGGTAATTTATGTTACTTCAATTACACATTTTTACATTATTGGAGTAAACTATAAATTAACAGCATTTTATTGAAATGAAGGATAAATCCGGTACAATATATTGACTATTTTCAATTGATATGTTATATTTTTAACATTATTCCGGTTGGCAGTCATAACAGCAGCATTCCGTTATGACTGTTTCAAGTTTTGAGCTTAAGGGTGGAGAGCTTTTATTAGAGTTCTCCGCTCTTTTTATATTTATTGCTAAAATGGAAAGGGGGTGACAGCAATGCCTGTATCTGAAAGCATCCTTGTAGCTGTCTTTTGCATGGCCGTTGTTTTTGCGGTATTGATTTTACTATGGGCTATCATTCGGGTATTTTCTTATCTGATCCGCGGACTTGAAAAAGGCCGTAAAACCGAAGCTGCCAATGCGGACCGCTAATTGCATCTTGTCACACAATAACAGAAACTAGGAGGAATTCAACATGTTTATTGATTCTATCATACGTTTATGGGAAGATTCCGGTTTTGTGGCTCTGACCTGGCAATCTCTCGTAATGATATTTGTTTCATGCGTCCTTATTAACCTGGCCATCGGGAAAAAATTCGAACCGCTTCTTTTATTACCGATTGCCTTTGGTATGCTGCTGGCCAATCTGCCCTTGGCCGGCTTGAACTATGAGCCGACCGGCCCGGATGAAGTTGGCGGTCTGTTATATTACCTGTACCTGGGTGTAAAAAAAGGAATCTATCCATCCCTGATCTTTCTGGGGATCGGAGCAATGACTGATTTTGGTCCGCTGATTGCCCGCCCCAGCAGTATGCTGATCGGCGCCGGTTCCCAATTCGGTATTGCGGTCGCCTTTGTAATTGCAATTATATTCGGCTTTACTCCGCAGGAGGCTGCCTCCATCGGCATCATCGGCGGGGCGGACGGCCCCACAGCCATCTACCTGGCAACCAGGCTTGCGCCCAAATTGCTGGCTTCCATTGCAATTGCCGCCTATTCCTATATGGCTCTCATTCCTTTAATTCAGCCTCCTTTGATGAGACTGCTGACCACCAAAAAGGAACGTGAGATTAAAATGGAACAGCTGCGTCCCGTATCAAAGCTTGAAAAGATTTGCTTCCCGATTGTGGTAACTATCCTGTGTGTTCTGCTTCTTCCCTCAGTGGCACCGCTTATCGGAATGTTAATGTTAGGGAATTTATTCCGGGAATCCGGCGTTGTTGAACGTTTATCCGACACCGTACAAAATGCCTTGATTAATATTGTAACCATCTTCTTGGGTGTCACGGTAGGAGCAACGGCTGTGGGGGAGAATTTCCTTCAGCCGAAAACCCTTGAGATTATCCTCCTTGGCCTTCTTGCCTTTATGTTCAGTACAGTGGGCGGATTACTGATCGGTAAATTAATGTGCCTCGTTACCGGAGGCAAGATAAATCCCCTGATCGGATCAGCCGGAGTATCCGCGGTTCCTATGGCAGCCCGGGTATCACAAATAGAAGGACAGAAAGCAAATCCCGGAAACTATCTGCTGATGTTTGCTATGGGTCCCAATGTCTCCGGTGTGATCGGCTCAGCGGTGGCAGCCGGTATTTTGCTTACGCTATTTGGCTGACAATTATGATTGCTTACTACTATGTTTTGGTTATGAATCATTCAGGGGTACTGCTGTGTGCGGTACCCCTGAATTATATATAGGACTTTTATTAACACTTTTACATGAAATACAGGATTTATTCTGCTGCCTTATTTACAGGTTTCTTTGTAGGCTTCGGTGTCGGTGTCGGTGTGGGAGACGGCGGCGGTGTCGGTATCTTCACCTTGGTCACATCAAAATTCTCCGTTCCGGGGAGCTCATAAACCACAACTGCCACGCCTCTTTTAATATTTTCAAACATTTTCTTGGCATTGGCCGGAGGCATGTTAATACAGCCATGGGAGCCATTATACAGGTAGTAATCCTTACCGAATTTGCTGCGCCAGTCCGCATCATGGAAGCCGATATTCCGGTTAAAGGGCATCCAGTACTTTACCGGAGTCTCATAGTCCTCACCCACCAATACCGCATCATTTTCCTTGTACTGGACCGGATAGGTTCCGACCGGTGTACCATATCCCTTGGATAAATTACCTGATACAAAATCAGATTCCAGGATCATCTCACCGTCTTTATAGAAGAATAAATGCTGTGCGGACAGATTAACCTCCACATAGGTATTGCCGATATCATCCTCACCGTACTTCTGTGCTGTCTGGAAATACGCCGGCTTCTTCACCAGCTGCTCCCCGTTATTAATCAGGTCGGTCAGTTCTCTTACCTCTGTTGCACGATCCAGCCACCAGCCATAATCGCCGCCCTTAATTTCAAGTACATCACCGTAGGTGGTTTTAAAGGTCCTGGTTCTGCCGAAGGAATTGTAATTCTTACCGATATAATCCACATATTCCTTTATGCCCTCTTCGTTAAAGCGGACCTGATAATTCTCATCTACCGTCAGCCACTCACTGATCTTGCTTCCATCCAGAACCTCGGTTACATCACCGAATTCATAGGTTATCTTTGTGCCGGCATATTTGTTCAGCTCCTGCAAAGCGGTATTCATTGCCGGATAATCGGAGCCTTTGGCAGGCTTTTCATAGGCCCCCGCCTCCTCGATTGACAGCGTAGGCTGCAAGGAAAGAATCGCCTCCTGAATCGCTTTATATAAGATCTCCTTATTCACCTTAGCTCCGGGATTCTCCTGAACGATTTTATATCCGCCTTCTTCATAACCGGAGATGGAGGCATCGGTGGGCTCTATCACATTTTCCTCATCGAAGCAGTGTAGAATCTCTACATAGCCCTGTAAAAGGGATTCATCATATTCCAGCATAGTCCCAATCTCAAGCGCTCTTGATTTCATCAACGCAAGGGGCCACTCATAGCCGTTCTGCTGATGAATCAGCTGCTCCAGTCCTCCTTCGAAGACTGTATGTAAATCAATACTGTCACCGTAGATGGTATCCTCCACACCATTTCTCTCTTCCAAAGCTAAGGAATAGGTCTTAACCTCAGCATTGATCGCCTGCTCGGCTCTCTCCACCGTCATATTCGACGTATCTACTCCATTTACTGTTGTATTGGAGAAGAAATGCTTCTGATAATAAATACTGAAATACAGATAAACCGCCAGGAGGGATATTACAAGAACTACCTCCGCTATCATAAGACGCTTTACGACCTTGCTTCGCTTGCGCCCACTTCCGCCCGATTTTCTGCTGTTATTTCTATTTGATGATCTCGTTGCCATAATTCACACCCTCTTTATATTTCCCCGAAGGGAAATGTAATTTAAGAACACAATGCTATCATAACATATAAAAACGTCAATTTGTAGACATTTTATTTACGTTTTGTTTAATAACTTATTAAATCAATTAAATAATTTGCCAATCTTAAACCCTGCGGGAGGAACATATATATACTTTATAAGGGAAAGGGGGACCGGTAGAAATGTCAGAGCATGAGTTTTATACCTTCCGGGAATATATGAAAAATGAACACGAGCTCTTAACACCCTCTGCCGAGGATTATCTGGAGATGATCTACCGCCTTTCAACGGCAAACGGCTTTACCAGAGTGAATGACCTGGCGATCGCTTTGAATGTTCAGCCGCCGTCCGTGACTAGAATGGTAAAGAAGCTGTCCTATAGGAACTTAATCAAGTACGAGCGGTATGGTGTGATCCTGATGCAGCCTTCCGGCTTAAAAAAGGGCGAAGAATTAATTGCCCGCCACAATCTGGTTGAAAATTTCTTAAGATTTTTAAATATTGAACATGACCTGTTAGAAGAGACCGAGAAGGTCGAGCATACAATTAACGCGGAAATCCTGTGCGGTTTCCAGGATTTACTTGATTTCTTTCACGAGAATCCGGATTTGCTGGAGCAGTTTCAGCAGTTCAGAACGCAAAGATGACATGGAAGCATAAAATTGCCAGGACTAAGCCTGCGGCTTATCTATCATGCGCATGGCAATCTGCTTGATTCCGGCTTCAAAATCGATATTTAAATCTGCGGAAATAATAATTTGTGGGAGCATGATCTGTTCCACAGATGACAAACAGCTTTCACGGATTTTTGTTATGATATCCGGACCGACACTCTCCCCATACAGGACAATTCTGTCCGGATTATACATACATAAAAATGCACGAACGGTTTTCACCATAACCTCTTCCACTTTTTTCGGCGCATAATCAAATGTCTCCCAATCAATTCCGAAGGGAAGGTATTTGATCTCGCCGGCCAGTCCGTCTCTTCCTTTGAAAACATCACCGTTCACATAAATTCCTGCCCCCGGCGGATACTTGTCCGGGAAGTAAATGCCGACGGCGCATTGATCCTTCGGGATATCATTTCGATGGCAATATCCCAAAACCGCCGCATTAATATCATTTTCAACCAGGACAGGCAAGTGGAAGCGTTCGCTGATATGACCTGACAGCGATTGCTCTCTCAGATTGATATAATCAATGATCATCAGCCTCTGATTTACTTCATCCCCGGGAATTCCAAAGCAGATCGCCTTAATCTGTGTAAATTTTTTGATGAATTCACTGATATGAGAATCAAAGCTATCCACCCGAACATCGGATAAAAGGTGTTTCTCCCTTTCCATTACCTCTCCCCGCAAATTCACGACGCAGTAAAAAGCCGTATCCTGTCCGCGGTATTCATGCATGTATATCATCAGAACCAGACGGTATTCACTATTATAACGAAAGGAAGCCGCAGGACGCCCGCCTTCGGAATTCAGGGTCTCATGGGTAAGGATTTCCCCCGAAGCAATCAACGTATTTACCAGGGAATTAACCGTAACCACACTGAGGCCTGTGTGCTCTGCCAGCTGGGGCTTTGTAGCAATTCCAAGCTTTTTCAGGGCGCTGCGAACCTTATTTATATTTAGGTCTTTGATCATATTAATTTTCTTGCTCATATCCTGTACCCCTTTCCAGGTAATAAGACATTTCATAACCAGATTTGAATCATGCCTGAGTTTTTATCTCCGCTTTTTTATCCAGAACAAGATTTACCTTCTCTGCACTTAACAGCATGATAATCAGGAATGCAAGTGCCACAAAAGGGAATAAAGCGATACTCGTTTTAGCAGCTACAGCTCCGAAAATCGGGGGCAGAAAGGTAGTACCCGTATATGCCACCGCCATCTGATATCCTATCAGCTTTGCGGAATTTTCACTTCCAAACCGTGCCGGCGTCTCATGAATAAGCCCGGGGTAAATAGGGGCAAGCCCAAGTCCGATCAGAATCAACCCAATCAGGGAAACTACCGCCGGCAGAGGCAGCAGCAGAGTGATTCCTCCGGCAATGGCAGCCATCTGCCCGCAGCGGATTAATACGCGATTGCTGATTCTGAGTGTAATAAAGCCGGTAACCAATCTTCCGACCGTAATTCCGCCGTAATATAAAGAAATCCAACCGGCAGCCGTCTCTGCGGGAATGTGTCTGGTACCCACAAGATAGCTGGCACCCCATAAGCCAACCAGGCTCTCAGCGCCGCAATATAGCAGAAAAGCAGCCAGCGTAGGTTTCACACCCCTGATATCAAGTACCTTGGTTTTGGGATGCTCCTCTGCCGGATGGTCCTCAGCAGAAGGGATGCTCTGTGTATTCTGAAGCTTATGATGCTCTGCAACCCGCTTCCATAAAGGAAGTGCGGCAAACAAAATAATCACCAGGAGAAACTGGAGAATCGAAACCGTCTGGTAGCCTCCTCTCCAGGAACTGTTATGCGCAATAAATGCAGACATAATAATCGGTCCCGCGGTTGCTCCTACCCCCCAAAAGCAGTGCAGCCAGTTCATGTGATGGGCCTTATAATTCTGAGCTACATAATGATTCAGCGCTGCATCCACCGAACCCCCGCCAAGGCCAAGGGGGATTGCCAAAACAGCCAGCCAGACCAGCGAGGGTGCCGCCGAGAAGCCAAGCAATGCCCCTGCTGTCAGGAAGCAGCTGATCAGGGTTACCTTACCGGTTCCCAGACGCCGAACCACAGCTCCGCTTGCCAAACTGGAGACGATTGTCCCTCCTGCTATAATCATGGATATTAATCCCGCAGAGCCTAAGGATGCCCCCAGCTCCGGCCTCATTACAGGCCATGCCGAGCCAAGCAGGGAATCCGGAAGCCCCAGGCTGATAAATGACAGATAAATAATAACTAAAAACCAAGTCGCCATAGTAAATCCTCTTTCCAAGCGTGAAAAGCTTCCTGTCAGTTTCACACTTTTACGTATTTGAACCATTAATAAATGTACTTTATAAAGTCTATTTATTAATACTACAATTATCTTCCCAATTTGTCAATATCAAAGCAGCCCCGTCCGGTCAGGAACCAGCCGCATACTGACTAATTCCTTCCCGGAAGCAGGGCTGTATCGTCTTTGGATTATGCCATCCAAAGGAGATTGACGAGTCGATAGAGGAGGGTTGTTACCAGGCAGACAATTATTGCGATACCGGTAGGGATCAGAGCGGAAAGCGCCGTCCACTTCAGGCTTCCGGTTTCCTTCTTAATGGTAAGCAAGGTGGTTGCACAAGGCCAATGAAGCAATGAGAAGAGCATTGTATTCAAGGCAGTCAGAGAAGTCCAGCCGTGCTCCTGCAAGATTGTCTTAAGGGAATCCAAGCTGTCGAATTCGACCATTGCTCCGGTTGAAAGATATGCCATCAGAAGAATTGGAAGCATAATTTCATTGGCAGGAAGTGCAAGAAGGAATGCAATCAGGATAAACCCGTCAAGCCCTATCATTTTCGCCGCCGGATCAAAGAATGCGGCCGCATGGCCCAGGATGCTCAAATCTCCGATATAAATGTTTCCAAACAGCCAGGTTATGGCACCGGCAGGTGCCGCAACGATTACCGCCCTCCATAGAACGAATATGGTTCTGTCTATGACAGAGGTATATAGCACCCGGCCGATTTTAGGGACACGGTAGGGGGGCAGCTCCAGCGTGAAGGTGGAGGGCACTCCTCTCAATATGGTCTTGGACAGCAGATAGGATACGGAAAGTGTAACCGCAATTCCGATGATAACCAGGGCAGTGACCAACAATGCCGGTAATATCCCTATACCGGCTCCTTTGAAGGATAACAGAAATATGGAGGAGATTGCAATTAGCGTGGGAAATCTGCCGTTGCAGGGAACAAAGTTATTGGTCAGAATTGCAATCAGTCTCTCCCTTGGAGATTCAATAATTCTGCAGGCGGTAATTCCTGCCGCATTGCAACCCAATCCCATGCACATGGTAAGACACTGCTTTCCATGTGCACAGGCCTTTTTAAACAAATGATCAAGATTAAAGGCTACTCTGGGAAGATACCCCAGATCCTCCAGCAAGGTAAACAGAGGAAAGAAGATTGCCATGGGAGGAAGCATAACAGATACCACCCAGGCAAGCGTTCTGTATAAACCAAGGACAAAGATGCCGTGAAACCAGTCCGGAGCGTTGATATTTACTAAAAATGCCGATAATTTGTCTCCTGCCCCAAACAGAACATCTGCAAGGATTGCTGACGGTACATTGGCTCCGGTAATGGTAATCCAGAAGACCATCGCCAATAGCGCAAGCATGATTGGAATGCCTGCGGCTCTTGAAGTAATGATATTATCAATCTTCCGGTCTCTGTTGTTTGGTTTTGTTCCTTCCGTTATAAATCTTTCTTTGATCTCTTCCGCCTTTTGATAAATCGCTTCAGCAATCATATCCCTGACAGCGCTACGGTCATCGATTGTAATCGCAGTCTGCGCTATCTCCGCCTCCGTACTCTGCGCCTGCAGCTGCGAATTCTGTGCAATGGAATGAAGAAGCTTTTCGTCACCGTCGATAATCCTTAAAGACAGCCATCTTGAGCTTACATCGTTTACCTTCTCCTCGATAAAGGCCTGCAGCAGTTGTATTCTGGCTTCCAGATCACTGTGATATTTTATGCAGTTGGGTTGAGGGATGATCCCTCCCTCCGCAACCTTTGATACCGAGCTCATAAGCTCGTCGATTCCCGCTTTGTTACGGGCAGAGCATAAAACAACCGGAATACCAAGCTCCTTCTCAAGCCCTGCGGCATCAATCTTAATCTTCTTCTTAAGCGCCTCATCCATCAGATTAATGCATAATACCATGTGATTCGTCAGCTCCATCACCTGATAGACAAGATTTAAATTCCGTTCAAGACAGGTCGCATCCGCTACCACAATTACGGCATCCGAATTACCAAAGCATAAAAAATCGCGCGCGACCTCCTCTTCCACAGAAGCTGCAAACAGGGAATAGGTCCCGGGTAAATCCATCAGTACGAACTTCTTCCCATTGTAAACATATTCACCTCTGGCATTCACCACAGTTTTTCCCGGCCAGTTTCCCGTATGCTGGTGGAGCCCGGTAAGGGCGTTAAATACTGTGCTCTTACCGGTGTTTGGATTTCCTGCCAGTGCAATAACATACTGCCCATCCTTTTTCCCGATATCAGGTACATCCGCCAAGGCATCACCCTGTGTAGATTGGAAGGTTAATCCCATAACAGACCTCCTTGTTCCACTACAGTGATTAAAGATGCCTCTTCCTTTCGAAGCGCTATCATCGTTCCGCGAATGCCGTAAACTGTGGGATCCCCGGACGGTCCCCTCCTGATCACTTCCACCTTCGCACCTCTGGTCAGTCCCAGTGCCAGCATTCTTTCCCTTAATATCTCCGTTGCACTTAGGTCATGTACGATTGCGTATTTCCCCACGGAAACATCGTTCAGCTTCAACATAAATAACCTCCGTTAAACCAGCATTGAAAAAGTTAGCTTAAAGTAACTTTCTTGCATGCTGCTAATATCATGTAATACCATGATATGTTAAGCGGAAGCAAAGGTTCTGAAATTAAGGCATATCTTTTCGGTAATTTCCGCCAATAAAAATTCCGATTAGCATGGTAAGGAGCACTGGAATTAATAATAAAGACAGTGATTTCAATTCCATGTGCTGATTCTCCTTTCTGTTGTTTTGTTTCGTTTCGTTTTATAGCCTGCACAATAAGGCGGACTTCATTCTATTCAATAATTGCAGCCCGGTAATTTTCTGCTTTTTTGTACCGCACATATTTGCGGCCAATGTGCAAACATTCTTGTAGGTGCTGATGGAAACCTGAAAAGAGGGGGCTTGCCTGTATGTGCCGCATAAATAGCACTCTTTGATAGACATTCCCTGAAAAAATATCTTCTTTTCATCAATCGTCCCCACATTGGTGTAAGAAGTTGGCGGGGCGGAGTAAAAGGGGTTCGTGATAAGCCGTAATAGATTGGCCGGCAGTATCGCGTGTAATATTTGCAGAAGCAGAATGAAATGAAAACAGTCGTAGTGCAATTTTTGCCGTTCCATTTCCTGATGTACTGCTAATGCGATTTCTCTTAATCCATCGTCTTTCGCAAGAGAAATGCGGCACAAATATTTACCTGTCATATTGGCAATCGTTAGTTTTCCATCTGGTGTTCTGAATTTTCTTAAATCGGCTGGACAGGATAATATAATTTCGTCCTGTATGATAAATGGTTTCAAAGCATAGGTATAGGAAGCCATAAAAACATCATTCATAGTAACTTGCAGATTTTTTACCTTCGTCTGAATCATTTTAAATTGTTCCTCGGATAATGTAACCTTTAAGGATTGAAGAAATCCGTTGTCTTGTTCTGCCGGCAGAACAGCCGGGATATTCCCTTTATCAATGCGTTTGCTGATGTGCGGTAATCTTTGAACAGCGGTATGAAAAAGCAACGGAATCACACTTCGGGAATTTACTTCACTGGCGGCCTGCGAATCCTGCTTATTATAGAATTTGCATAGCAGCGCAAGGTACAGTTTCAATCCTGCTCCGTCGGATAAAATGTGGCTCATACCTATTTGCAGACTATCTCCAGCATCTTGATGATAGATATTGATTTTCAGTTGCGGGCCTGTGCATAAATCCCAAACCAAACCCTCATAACGTTTCTTTTCTGAAACAATTTTGACCACCGAGTTACTATCATACTTTGCCGGAACCCATGCATTTTTTATTTTGTTATACCGGCATAGAATTTGCGGAACAATTTCTGCTGTGTATCCTACCGCTTGTTTCAGTCGACTAACGTCAATCGCTGTATCAAGCACCATATGGCAATACACAATGGGAATGTGACTTTCCATATGTGCTGTTTGTATCAAGTCAAGAGCCGTTCCCTTATGGATGATCTTCTTCATGTTCTGCACCCTTCATTCTTCGGCTTATTCTTTTACAGAAGCCGACCATTCTTTCCTGATGCCTTATTCCCACAATACCCAAAACGGCGGTTAAAACAAAAATTAGAGCAGCGGCTTCCCATTCCCCCTGCCGTATGGTGGACCCGATAAAAGTAGAGGATATGACGGAGGGAATGCGTGCAAAAGTTGAAATGGCCAGAAATTGTGTTATCCTCATGGGACTGGTTCCAACCAGATACGTCAACATATCCTTTGGGGTTCCCGGAATTAAAAACAGGATAAAAACAATGGTTTCCAGTTTCTTGGCGTTTTTCAGAAAAGCAAATTCATCAAGTTTACTTTTTGTAAACAGCTTTGATACAAGTGGCGTACCAAACCTTTTGGAAAGCATAAAAACGCCGGAGGAAGCAACCAAGCACCCAAACAAGCAAAGGAACAGACCGCCAAAACCTCCGTACAGCACTCCTGCCAAAATTTCAACGGGTTCGCCGGGAATAAATGCAATCACTATCTGTACTATCTGAATACTTAATACAAGAAGCCATCCACCTACGCCAAGGGAAGTAACCCATGCTTTAAATGTCTGCTGTGTTTCCGTCTCTGACAAAAGATTGATATAAGGGAGAGAAATCAGGCTCAAAGCAATCATCAGAGAAAAAAAGACAGCAATTACCATGGTTAATATTCTTGTTGGTTTATCGTCCTTTTTCATATCCTCACCTTGTTACTTTAATATGCCCATTTCGAGTTTCCAGTTCTACGGCTATTTCAGGGGAAGCGCCAACGGTTCCGGCGGCAGTGTTATCAGTAACAACAAGCTGGTCTGCAAAAGAGATATCAATTGAGCCTTCTTTGGTTGCTGCTGAAAATTTGAAAGCAAGCCCACTCGGAAGCGTTACCGCAAGTGTTCCATTTTTGGAGTATGCGAAAATGTCGCTTGTCACATCAGCAAAGGAAATATCTATGGAACCCTCCCCGGAGGCGTTAAAGGAGCCGGAACCACTCAGATCGGAAGCAGCCAGCTTCCCGCCCTTTGATTGATAACTGATTGCTCCGTTAATTTGATTCATTGAGATTACGGCATTGGTAGTCTGTATGTTTATCCCGTCTGCATCAATGTTTTCAAAGCTTAAACTGCCATTTGTACTGGTAATCTTTACATTCAATGCCTTTGTATTTGATATTTCCACCACGCCGCTTGTAGTATCAACACTGAAATCACCTGATAAATTCAGGGCAATTTCCGAATTTATTGCTCCGCTTGTGGAATGCAGGGATAAGCTGTCCGTATAGTCCTGCGGAATATAAATTTCAATATATGATTTAAAACTGGAACGCCTTGGTCTATTCCCCTCTGTAATCAGCAATTCACCGTTTTTTGCGGAGGTTCTGGCATAATAGCTTTTTTTATTCTCGTTCATGTATTCTTTTAATATCACCTTTCCATCATCACTTTCCAAAACATGAATATCATCTGCGTCATAATCAAGCCGAAGGGTTTCGAAATCTCCATGATCAAAGGCAAGAGTGTTTACGAGGATGATCGCCTTTTGTCCCCCGCACCCTGATAAAATCCCCATGAGTAAAAAACTTACACAAGCGAATGAAAATAAATTGCATTTCATAAAAATCACTCTCCTTCCACTAATTGAACCATTCATTCAAACAGATTGTATTTTTTTACGGAGCGATTACTCCGTAAAATTTATCTCTTATATGCATGAAGCAGGTTATCCAGACATATGCTTTTCGCTGTTTCAACAGGCACATCCTTTTGAATTTCATATGCGTCATTTGTAATGTGCATTCCCCACCATGACAGGGTTTCGATAATTAGGTGCGTAACATACTGTGGACTTTCCACCTGACGAAAAGTTCCGTTCTGCATGTACTGTGTGATATACGATAGAACCTGATTATAAAATTTCCGGCGGTATTCCTTATAGTAACCTGTCAGCTTTCCTAAGTCGTCCGGATTTTTTTCAATGAGTAAGCAGCCGATCCCATATTTTGAAATGACATCAAATGCGTCGGATAACATTTGTTCCAGAGGATAATTTGTAATGTCGTCAAGATGGGCAGAAAATGCTTTTGTATTTTGTTCAAAGGCTTCCATAATTTCGTTATCCAAAGAATCGAATAACTCCGAACAAATTGGTAATTCAAATTCCTTTATAACAAACGCCGGCTCTATAGTTACTTTGAAAAGAAAACTTAATATATCCCTTTTTCCCGTAAAGTAAACATAGAGCATACCCGTTGACAAGCCAATTTCCTTTGCGATATCTTTCATTTGTGACCGTGCATACCCTTTGTTGATAAATAAATGACTGGCTGCGTCATATATCAATTTCATTCTATTTTCCATTGTCTTCACCTCGTTTACTGAACCGTTCATTCAACTATTATTGTATTATTTTTCTTCCCGTACGTCAAGCACTGCTGTAATTTTATTTATTTATGCTTTCCTGCAGGATCTAGCAGACTGATGTCTATTTTAACTTTGGCAGAGTTTAGCGCAAGAGAAAAGCCGTTGGACTTTAAAATCCTACGGCTTTTCTCAAAAACTGCAAATATTCTTATTGATGCGGGGAATTTATGCCGGACATTTATTTTGCAATATTTCATTTAACGCCGATCCGCTGCTGGTATGGCAGCGGATGACATCCGCCTTACAGCGCTCCGCCTCCGTAAGCACACAGCGCACCATCTTATGTGAAACCGTACTGGTAAATACCACAACCAGGTCGGGACTTCCGATCTGATCCTTCAGATTCGCAGACATCTGGGTAAATATTTTTGCTTTACAGTTATAGGACTTACAAATCTTCTTATACTGACAAACCATCCGGTCATGTCCTCCGATGATTACTATGCTCATAGGCATACTCCTTCTCTGTTATGAGGCAGCCCTATTCAGCCGTTATTCTGCTGCCAGGGCCCTGCCGAGCTTCCTGCAGGCCTCGATGGCCTGACTGTCGGGATCATTATTGGCAATTACTCCTTCTCCTCCAATCAGAATCGCTCCTGCCTTCGTCATTCTGTCTGACCAGTCACGCATCCATTGGCCGTCGCCCCAATCATAGGAGCCGAAGAGCCCGATCTTCTTGCCTGCCGCAAAGGCTTCCACCTGGGCTACAAAGGGCTCCATCTCATCCTCTTCCAGAACCTCATCCCCCATAGCCGGACAGCCGAGGGCAAATACCTCCGCTTCCTTTAATTCCTGAAGGGATGCCTTGGATACCTCTACTACCGACGCCTGCTTACCGGCCTCTGTTACACCTTTGCCGATTTCCTCCGCCATCTTCTCCGTATTTCCTGTCTGTGACCAATATGTAATAATAATCTTATCCATAATCATTCTCCTTTACTGTATTTATGTGTTGTATTGATTTACTATATTGATTTTTTAGTATTGATTTGCTGCCTTTTTATCCCGGGATTGGGTCTGACTATACCGCAACCAGCTGACTTTCTTCCTGAAGGAGAACCTCTTCATAATTCTCTGTCAGAATATTTGCTATACTTTTACCGCACCTGACTAGCTGCACCATGGCTTCTTTCGCCCTCCGGTACCTGTGAAATGTGGTCAAAGCTCCCTGGAGATCACTGTATACCTTCCAATAGCCCAGATATAAATAATTCTTCCCTTCATGCTCCATAAAGCCCGTCACATCCGCGACCGGATAGCCAAGCAGCACTCCTATCTCATGAGGAAATGCGCCTTGTATCTTCATATAAGAGTCATATTTACAGGCGATACACTCCAGTATTTCGGACAAATTTATCTCCTGATACCCTGCATCAAATAAAAATGCTTTTACTTCAGGCTCCTTAAGCCGATGCTGCATTTCGTCCTCTCTGTATAAAAACAAGGTAACTCTTTCCTCATCCTGATAAATGCATCTTACGGCAACCTGAGAATCATGGAATAGCTTAACTGCCTTATCTTGATTTGATTTATGTGTTATAAGAAAATTTGATATCTTTATTCCTGCCAGAAACGGTGCGCATTGTCTGGCAATCTGCATATCAAGCGTACTTATCATGGGTACCTCCTTCCAAGTTAGTTATAACTAACTTATCCTTATCATATAGTAACCCCGCAAAAGAATCAAGCGGCTTAATCAACATATTTTATCAGTAAGTATTATCACCGGCGCTTTAAGATAATTCCTGTAATAAAAAAGGAAGTACCCGAAAGCACTCCCTGAATAACATCTCTATTCCATTGGTCAATCCTCACCCCAACGACGATACCCGGATACATCAATACCGAATTTATCAAGAAGCTTTCCCAGAAAATGAAGATTCATATCTTCAATGCTCTGCGGCTTTTGATAATAAGACAATACAGTTGGCATGATATAAGCTCCTGCCTCAGTCAGCGTCAGCATATTTCTAAGATGGATCGCACTTAACGGACATTCCCTTGCGGCCAGCACCAGGTTTCGCCGCTCCTTCAAGGTAACGTCTGCTGCCCGTAACAGCAGATTATCACAGTACCCGCTGGCAATCCCGGCAATTGTTTTCATACTGCAGGGTAATACGATCATCCCCTCCGTACGGAAGGTTCCGCTGGCGATGGAGGCACCGAGCTGTTTACTATCATAGACCTGGTCGGCAAGTGCCGTGACCTGCTCCGGAGTATAGTCGGTCTCCGAGGTTATGGTTATCTTAGCTCCCTCCGTTATAACCAGATGGGTCTCCCACTCCGGACATTCCTTAAGCAGCTTCAGAAGCTGTATTCCCAGAATAGCACCGCTGGCGCCGCTCATTCCTACGATCAATCTCTTATGATTGTTTTTCTTAGATTGTTCCACTGCCTTTTGCCTCCCACCTGCACAGCTTCCCTGCCAGCAGGTCTATTCCTTCAAACAGAACAAAACCCACGACAGCGATGACAATAATTCCGATATACATCTCAATATAATCAATCCTCGACCAGGAATCAAGAATATAATATCCCATTCCGTATTTGGTACCATAACCCTCCACAAAGAATAACACGGATACGGCGGTGCCTAAGGATACTCTGACACTGGTTAACAGCTGCGGCAGCACAGCCGGCAGCGTAACATGCCGGATCATCTGTCCTCTGCCTGCCCCGGTACTCCTGATCACCTGATACATCCTTGGATCAATGCTGATTACACTATCTCTTACAGCTACAATAACCTGGAATACAATGATCAGGAAAATGATTGCTACCTTGGAGCCGTCATGCATTCCCCATAAGAGCATTGCAACAGGTAACAATGCTGTCTTTGGGATAGGATAGCTGAAATATACGAAAGGGTATAACAGCTGATTTGCTTTCCTCGAGGTAGCCATCAAAATGCCGACGGGAACTCCGATTACCAAAGATAAAGCAAGTCCGGCTCCTATCCTTCGTAAGCTAAACAGAATATGCATCAAAAGCTTTGTACTGAAAACCTCGCCAAAATTCAGGTAAACCTCAATAGGGTTGGGAATTACCGTGGTATGCTTAATCAGATATGCCGCCGCCCAGATCAGATGAATGGACAGAAAGCCCAGAAAAAAGGTTCGAAAGCGTCTTAAGATACTATTCACCGGCCGCCCTCCTCTCTTCCGTCAGCTTCAGCCGTTCCCGAAGCTGCTTCTGAAGCATCAGATAATTGATATCCTCCGGATGGGGCTGGCCAAAATACGGATTCTCCATATGATAGCTGATCTTCCCTTCCCGCTCCTCCATCACGCAGATGGTATTGCCCAAATACAGAGCCTCCTCGATACTATGCGTGACCAGAATGGTGGTGGGTCTGATCTGCTTCCAGACGGACAGAAACAATTCCCTTGCCTCTTCGCGGGTCAGGGCATCCAGCGCTGAAAACGGCTCATCCATCAGCAATACATCCGGCTTCAGAATAAACGCTCTGGCTATGGCTGCTCTTTGCAGCTGTCCTCCGCTTAGCTGATTTGGATAGTTATCCAGTATTTGCATGATATTCAAAGCTTCATATATCCTGTTCATTTCCTCCCTGTATGCCTGATTTACAGATATCTTACGTATCCTTAAGGGCAAGGTGCAATTATCCTTTACACTCTTCCAGGGCAGCAGTCCGCAATTTTGCGGAATGAGTCCGATTTTATGGAGCTTTGGATTCAGCGGCTGTTTCTCCTGCTCCTTCACAAAGCTCACCGTTCCGCTTTCAATCCCTATGGAACCGGCAAGGGCATTGATCAAAGTAGATTTGCCGCAGCCGGATACACCGAGAATGACAAGCGCTTCCCCCTGTCTGATCTGCAGGGAAAGGTCCCTGATTACCGGAACGATTTCTTGTCTGTTCTTATATTGTATGGAAACATGGTCGATACTTAGCATAAATTCCCCTTAATTTATCTGCCTGCTGCCGGCAGCTCCAGGTATACTTAACCTGATTACTTATTTGGTATAAACATCATATACCATCTGGTCATAGGTAAGATCGGCACTGCAAAGCCCCTTGGCACTTGCCCAGGCAATTGCTGCTTCAATGTCCTCCTGAGGCGGAAGGCTGCTTGATCTAAATTCTTTTACTTCAATTTTTCCTTTCATCTCTTCAGGATATCCCACTGCCTGAATTACCGTCTCTTCATATTCACTTAAATCAGTTTTATTCATATAATCAACCGCTTCATTATAAGCAAGATACAGATTATGAATTGCTGATGATTTCTCCTTCAGTGCATCCATCGTAAATGCGGAAACCGCAGGATATAAGCCAAGCTCATTGGCGCTGCCCAGGAACACCGCGCCGTCCTTTAATGCTATTGTTGCAAAGGGCTCAGGCATCAGGCCAAG
Organism: Bacillota bacterium; assembly: GCA_023409535.1. Taxonomy (GTDB): domain Bacteria; phylum Bacillota; class Clostridia; order Lachnospirales; family Lachnospiraceae; genus Mobilitalea. The sequence goes on along the minus strand of JAEYGZ010000027.1, from coordinate 216,063 downwards.
ATCAATCTTATCATTGCGAAGCAGCTCAAGTCTGTCGGGAATCCTCGGAACAATCTCCCTGACTACATCCTCGCCCGCTAAACTGCTATTCTCAAGAATTTTATCCAGCGTATAGTCAATTAAGGTATTCTCCGAGATGGCAATACTCTTTTCTTTGATCTGATTGATGTCGGTAATTCCTGTATTCTTACCGGCCATCAGGATATAGTCCCCATCCGTAATTCCTGTGATACGTACGTCAAAGTCCGCATTCTGGTACATGCAGACAGCGATGTAATCTGTTAATACGCCATCCAATTCTCCTGCCTGCAGGGCGGCATCCCTGTCCTTGGCGGCGGTGAAGGTTTCCAGCTCGAGATCCAGATTATATTTGTCGGCAAGCCCCTTTTCCTTAATCAATGCAAAAGGAATTGCATCCGAGGATGACATCATTCCGAGCCGAAGCAGCGTCTTTTCTCCGGATTCGGCTGCCGCCCCCGGTGTTTCCTGGACTGAAGGGACCTCATCCTTCGCTGTACATCCGGTAAACAGTAAGGTTGTTATCAAAGCACAAGCTGTTATTTTAATTATTTTTTTCATGATTACACTCCAATTTAAATTTATGAATAGTTGTCAGACGATGATTGCATCCAGTACGCCAAATACCAGCAATACAATGCTGACCAGCTGATTGATACTATAGGATGCAATATTTACGTTGGTCAGGTTGGTGGGGGATATGATGCGGTACTCGGCTATGAACAAACCGGTAATCAGCACCAGGCCGATATAATAGACCAGGCCAAGCTCCCCGGATAATAAGCCGATGATTACCAGACAGAACAAGGTTATCACATGAAAAAACGCGGCAATATAGAGTGCATTCTTCACTCCAAATTTTGCAGGAATGGAATGCAGTCCGTTTGCCCGGTCAAATTCATAGTCCTGGGCACCGTAGATAATATCAAAGCCGGCAACCCACAGGGTATTGGCCGCTCCCATGAAAATCGGCAGAAGGGATAACTCCCCGGTTACTGCAAGCCATGCTCCCACAGGTGCACAGGCGCAGGTAACCCCAAGCACAAGATGGCACAGAAAAGTAAAGCGTTTGCAGTAGGAATAGATGATCATCAGAAAGAGTGCTGCCGGAGATAAAGCAAAGCAGATCCAGTTCAGTTTATAGGCTCCGAACAGCATAATCAGAAAGCAGGCCAAGGTAAAAAGTATCACCTCTGTCTTCTTTACTTCCCCTTTCGGTATCTGCCGTCCGGCAGTTCTGGGATTACGGGCATCAATCTCGGCATCGATTACCCGGTTAATGGCATTGGCGCCGGTTCTGGCGCCCATAAAGCATACCAGAATCCAGATCAGTGTAGAAACTTTTGGCAGGCCCTTGGCAGCCAGCAGCATGGAGACCAGTGCAAAGCTAAAGGAGAATATGGTATGGGAGAACATTACCAGCTTCCCATACTCCTTAATCTTACGAATTACCTTCGTCAATACCATATTCTCTCCACCTTTCCGTTACCTGCCTCTTCATCTCTTCCGTCATGGTAATATCCTTGGGCCAGGCCCGGGTCAGGCCTTCCTCGCTCCATTTCTTTGTGGCATCAACGCCGATCCTGTTTTCTTCTATTAACAGATCCCGCTTAGCGTCGATGTTATTAAACACCTTCCACATGACTGTGGAAAGATCCTTAGGATCCACTCCTGCGTCCACTGCAATGACAAACCTGTCCCTGGAATGCTCCATATATTCCTTAATCGCTTCCCTGCCCTGCCAAGGTTTCTCCTTTGTAATGGAAAGAATATGGTAGGTATCCGTCAGCAGAAAACTATCCATGGAATTATCCCGGGAATGATACTGGGAACTATCCCTTGTAATTTCATTATCCTGCACCGCCTCGCCCATGTTGTATCCTGTGGCGTCGATTCCCAGCCTGCTTCCATAGAGCGCACGATTGGAGGAATGATCCAGTGCATCCAGGGGTCCTTCGGCTATAAACAGTTGATTCGCACCCCTGACATTCTTTAAGACTGCATCCCGTACCTCGGCCAGCTTCTGAACATCTACCGTTTCATTTACAACTACGATCAGCTTGGTGTACATCATTTGCCCCATTCCCCAGACACTGTTCATTACCTTATAAGCACTTCCGGGATAATGTGATCTGACGGAGAGGATGGCACAATTGTGGAACACACCCTCCAGAGGCAGATTGATATCAACCAATTCGGGTATTGTCAGCTTAAGCATCGGCAGAAAGATACGCTCGGTAACCTTGGCCATATAACAATCCTCCATGGGAGGCTTGCCGACAACGGTTGCCGGATAAATGGCATTTTTGCGGTGTGTAATACAGGTAACATGAAATCTTGGATAATAATCCGCCAGGGAATAATAGCCCGTATGATCTCCAAAGGGTCCCTCCAGCACCGGCTCCTCCTGAGGATCCACATAACCCTCCAGAATAAATTCCGCATTGGCAGGTACATAGATGTCGTTGGTAATGCATTTTACCAGCTTTACTCTTGATTTTCGAAGCCATCCCGCAAGCATCATCTCATCCAGCTGCTTGGGCAGAGGAGCCGTCGCCGCATAGGTTATGGCCGGGTCACATCCCAGAGCAACACTGACCGGCATCCGCCTGCCGCTCTCCTTATAACCCGCATAGATTTCAGAACCGTCCTTATGCTTATGCCAATGCATCCCGGTGCTTGTCCTGTCGAGAATCTGCAGCCGGTACATCCCTACATTCTGACGTTTTGACCTGATATCCTTCGTAAAAACCAGGGGCAGTGTTATAAACCGTCCCGCATCCTCCGGCCAGCATTGTAAAACCGGCAGAGTGCCTAAGTCCACCTCCCGCCGGATGACCTCCTGGCATGCGCCCCGTAATCTGCTCTTTCGCGGGAACACATGGAGCAGCCGAAGCAGCCGGGGAATACTCTTCACCAGCTTAGGAACGGACAAGTAATTCCCCAGGTCCAGATACTGTTCTATCTCCGCACCAATGGAGTCCAGATCCTTTGCTCCCAACCCAAGGCTCATACGGCGAAAGCTTCCCATCGCATTGATCAGAACCGGATAATCAGAAGCCTTAACCTTTTCAAATAATAAAGCAGGACCATGAGCCTTGGAGACACGATCCGTAATCTCCGTAATCTCAAGTTCTGCCGATACTTCCGCCGTAATACGCTTTAACTCGCCAATTCGGTCAAGTTCCTTTATAAAAGTGTTTAAATCCTTATATGACATGGGGCACATCCTTAGCTTCAGAAAATATGGTTATTCATGATACTTTTACTGTATTTCATTGTAAAGCAATTGATGGTAATATTCAATAGCTAAAAATTTAACATAGTTCTTTCCTATACGGTTTTTCATAGCTTTACACCAATAAAACATCCGGGGAATAACTCATAAGCATACTACATATAAGTGATGAAAATAGACATTTACTTCGGTAACCGGCTGCTATATAATAAGCTAATGGTTCACGAAATTTTGCCTGGAATACACTCATTCAGAAAGGTTATTTATACATAATAATGAAAAAACCCTTTGAGAAAATATTTGACGAAGCGGCGCTCCTGCCTAAAATCCGCCGCAGTATCTACCTGATGACTGTTGCCAATGCCTGCGGTACACTCTGGGGCGTTGTCACTGCCAGCGGCAGCTCTTCCCTGACCGGATATGCCAAATATCTGGGTGCAGGTGATTTTGTATACGGTCTGCTGACCGCCATCCCATTGGCGGCCGCTCTGCTGCAGATTCCTTTTGCGGCACAGGTCAGCCGCACGCAGAAACGCAAACGATACATCATGACCTATGGAATATTCTCCCGGCTGCTCTGGATTGTCATAGGTCTGGTACCATTTTTCGTACCGCAGGATCCGAATTGGCTCAGATTGTGGACCGTTATCTTTCTCATCGGGGTTTCCTCCGCTTACAGCTCCTATATTAATGTGAGCTGGATGCCTTGGATGGCAGATATCGTGCCTATTGAGATACGAGGCCGCTGGCTCTCAAAGAGAGACGGCATCACCTCTATTGCAAGTGTAACCATGGGTATTCTTGTTGCTTACGTTCTGGACCGTATGCCCGGAGTCTCCGGTTATACCATTGTAATCATAATGTCAGGTATCCTGGGCATATGTGATATGATATGCTTCTTCTTTATGGAGGAGGTCTACAAGACACCTCCTCTGGAGTTAAAAATCATTCCGGTATGCAAACAGATCATCGCGAATAAACCATTTTTCAAATTCATGGTTTTTTGGACTGCGTGGAGCTTCACCGCCAATATGTCAGGCGCGTATCTTGCCCGATATACCATTACTGAGATGGGCCTGACCTACATGGAATATACCCTGTGCAGCAATGTAACCGCCGCTGCCATCACGATATTATGCGTAACCCATTGGGGTAAGCTGCTGGATCATTTCGGAAGCAAACCGGTATTATGGTGTACCTGTTCGGTGGCGTCCCTGACGCCTCTCTTCTTCCTGTTCTCCTCTCCGGGAAATATATGGCCGACACTCCTTCATAACCTGCTGGGTGCGGCATTCTGGTGTGGTGCCAACCTGGCAGCCACAGGATTACAGCTGTCCGCATCACCGGATGATCAGCGTCCCTCCTATGTAGCCTTCTTCTCCTGTTTTACCTCGCTGATCGGTTCCTTTCTCGGAATACTCTTCGGAGGTATGCTGCTGGAGGGCATCAATGACAATGTCGCCGCAGGCGCTCTTATTACAGACAGGTATAAGTTCATGATTGCAGTTTCTGTTGTTCTTCGATTTACTGCAGTGTTGATTATTATGCCGAGGCTTGATAATAACCGCGAGTACACAGTAGTCGGAATGTTTCGGGAATTGCGCCTCCGGCTGCAGGAACACAGAAAGTACCTTGATTATAAACGCAGCCGTAAAAGAGGCAGAGACAATTAATATCCTTATAAATACAATAGATTTAATAATTCCATAGCAGCGGTTCATCAGATTGATATGCTGCCCTCATATAGGATTGTTATAATTTCCATACATCACCATACAGTAATATACAACAATAAGAAAACCTTATCAACCACTTTTACAATTGATAAGGTTTCATTTCGTATTTTAACTTCTCGGCACCAGCCGTATCATCTTATCATCCTCCGGCCTCGGAAAACCTCTGCCGTCCCGGTTGCTTGTCGTCAGATAGATTGAGCCGTCCGCAGCCTGATAGACATCCCGCAATCTGCCATATTCATTCACCAGAAACGGTTCGACCTACTCCACCAGGGTTCCGTCCTCATTAAAAGACAAGGAAAGAATCCGTGTTGCAAATAGATTAGCCACTACCAGTCTTCCCTGCCAGGGACCCTGATTTATAAAGGCAATCCCTGCCGGCGCCCAGGTTGTATTTCCGCTTGCAAGCAACGGTCTTGTAAATTCAGATTCCACATCCCCCTGTACTGTAGGCCAGCCATAATTTGCTCCCGGATAGATGATATTAATCTCATCATGTGCTGTCTGCCCATGCTCCGAGGCATACATAATATTATTATTCCAGGCCAGTCCCTGCGGATTGCGGTGACCATAGCTATATACCGGGGAAGCCTCAAAAGGATTATCCTCCGGTATGCTTCCGTCCAGATTAATGCGCAATATCTTACCTGCCAGGCTGGAGAGATCCTGCGCCAGTCTGGCATTGCCTGCATCACCGGTTGTGATATAAAGCTTCCGGTCCGGACCGATCTTGATCCTGCCTCCCAGATGCGTTCGGCCTCCCGGAATGCGGTCAATTAATACAGAATCAACGGCTGCCCTATCCTCCTGCTCCAAAAGCCTGACAACACGGGAATAATTCATTCCGCCTTCCGCATAGGAATGCATGACATAAATATAATGATTCTGCTCAAAATCCGGATCCAGTACCAAACCCATCAGCCCGCCCTCTCCCAGACTGACAAACGGGCGGTCAAAAGTAATCAGCGGTTCCGGCAGGAATTCACCATTTCTAAGTATCCATATGCTGCCCGACCGTTCCGTAACATATAAGGTTCCATCCTGACTAATATCAAGCGCCCAGGGCACAAATAAATTCATTGCAACAATTTCCGTATCATAAGGAAATTCATCTGATGTATCCATTGTATCATTCTGCATTCAGATAACCTCCGAAATAGCATCTGCTATATTCTATTCAGATACTGCCAAATCGGAATAGCAAAACAATATGGGAACGCGCACTCATCGTTAAATCAAGGCAAAAGTATTATGTATCAGCGATATCATTCATGATATACGAAAATAGGCTCAATATATTTAAAATACAGATGTCCGTCCTCCCAGGGCTGAAAATGAAGCTCCATTCTCGCATCCTCCCAATTCACCGGAGTACCGGAGGTATTCAGCCTCCCTGCTGCCAGAGGCTCTTCAACAATTTTAGGAAACTCCTGATAGCCGAAGAGAAGATTCTCGTGTATGCCAATGATATCGTATTTGGCTCCCAGGAAGGCTCTCTCCTCCTGAAGCTGGTAATGATAATAGGTATAGCTGCTGATCATCTCAGGCTTCAGGTGGGCAACCCGGCCCTTCCTGTCCTCCACCGGCTCTTTTCTCCTCCAATGTTCCTCACTCACAGGCTCGTTAAAATGGAACACATCGATTAACGGAATCCATTTACGCATGACTGCCTCTCCGGGCCAATCCTCAAGATAATCCCTGATATTGCAGAACATTACCTCCGGCCTGAGTTCCTCCTTCAAGCACTCGCAGTACAGGAATATATTCTTTTCCCAATAATATGCTGCAAATACCATTGCCTGCCCATCTTCCACCAGACTCCCGGCCGCCTTTTCTTCCTTTAATAAGCTTATTACTTTCTCTTCACAGCCTTCCTTCATCTGTGCTCTGAACATCAGTCGTTTCATTGGTTTTCTCCATTCCAAGGTTTGTTTCGCTTCTATGGCAAAGCTTCATACATGGTAATATTAGCAAACCCTGCGGAATATATCAATATCAATTCCTGCTGTTCTGTTTTTATTTCAGGGCCTGCAGGAACATGCGGGTTGGCAGCATTTCCTTCAATTTCTAAAGCGGAAAAACTCCCGTCCCTCATGATCGGCAGCATTAATCTCAAAGCAGCAGGTCTTTAAATCAGCTTCCAGCAGCGCACATTCTCCCCGGTTTTCCCATTTCAACCTAATCTTATGCGGTTCAGACTCAAGTATCTGCAGCCGGGCCTCAAAGCCAAATGCCGGGCAGAGATTCCTGAAACGAAGTAATATAAGCTGCTGCTGCACCACCTCACGCGTTAACTCCTCCTCTACCTGCGCCAGCGTCAGATTTGTCCGGTTAATTTCCTTATGCCCTCCCGCTCCTGCTCTTTTCACGGCCTCATAATCATTCTTCCCGGCCAGGAGGTCAAGATACCATACCTGCGGCTTACCGGGCATAAAAATCTGAATTGCCCGTGCGAACAGCAGCTTTCTGTCATCCTCGCCCAACGCGCTGTAATAGGTGGAATTTACCTGGTAATAAATATTTTTCGCCCCGTGCAGGTCTTTTACATAGCCTCCTCTTGCAACCACCGTATGTATTAACTCCTCAATTTCCTCCTCCGGAATCAAGCCCTTTAAATCCAGCAGCGGTATACCGTCATGACAGCCGAGCATATTAACTGTCCTGATATTTTTTTCCTGCAAATCCCTGATCCAATGTATCAGATATTGGTTCGTTTTCCGTTCCAGAGCATCGATAATCAAGCCCGGCAGGAAAAAATCATAGGTCAGATAGCCCTGCCCTGCAAGCTTTTCGTGAATCTTCTCTTCATATTTTGCATGTATCTCCGGCAGCAGAGTCAGCTCATACCGGTCCGCCAACCCTTTGATACGCTCCAGCAGCTCCCAGGTTCCCGGATTATTCAGGAAATTCTTTTCACCGGGCTCCTTAGGCGCATAAGCAAATGCATCCAGTCTCACAATCTCCGCTCCGTATTGCTTTAGCTTTTTCAGGGTTTCATCATAGAATTCCCATACCAGCGGAGACTTTATATTCAGGTCCATTTGGCCCAAATACTCCCTGCCGGCCTCCAGGACCTCGATTACTCCTTCTCTGCAGCGTTCAAACCTTCCAAAGGGAATCTCCTGCGGTTTTTTCCCTTCTCTCAAAGAACTGTTTATAATTTCTGTCAGCTTTTCAGCAGAAGCATACTGAATATCCAAGGCTTTCATCAATTCCTGTATGCCCACCGCAGGATATTTTACCTCCTGGTAGAAGGTATTCCAGTACGGTACTTCCTTTCCGTCCGGCATACGCACCTTCAGAATAGGGAGTCCCGGTTTTCTGAAATACATCTTTGTAAGATATTCCTCAAAGGGTATAATATAGCCTTCCTCCGACAGTTCACCACAGCCGTCCCAAAACTTATTCCAGTTGATGAAAAAATCTTTGTATTTTGAGTTCTCCCCATTTTTGAGGATATCCTGAAATTGTTTTGACAGTACGGAGGCATGGTTGAGAATAAAATCCAGCTTCAGTCCGATATTCCCGTCCTTAAGATGCCTTAAATCCTCCGCGGTGGCATAAAGCTCGTTCACTTCATAGTCAATCACCGAAAATCCCCTGTCCAGATCCGTATTAAAAATACTGGGCAGAATATAAAAGGCTTGAAAAACATCCGTAAACTCGGGTCTGTGTAACAGCTCAAGAACAGCTCCCAGCGTTCCGCCCATACTGTCGGGATATGCGTTCAGCATCGGTCCAGAACTCAACATCATTCTTTCGCGCTTCATCGTATGCAATTCCTCCTAACCCTGTTCCCGGGACATGATCCTGATATATTCCTCATAGGACAGCAATTCGCCGTTCTTTGTAATAATCAGCTTCGCTTTTGATGCCTGCGCAATAAGCATGACCTGCTCTATTTCCAGCACCATAGAGGTAAAGGGACTGTCCACCCCGCCGTCCCGGTTGCGGGCCTTGCGATGTTCCAGCGTCTCCTGAGGGGTGCTGTTCAGCAGAACCGGGATATCCACTCCGGCAAGATTATGGCTGTTTCCATGCGTCCACTCAATAATCAACACCTTTTTGCCGGTGAAATCAACGGCATCGTACCATAATTGCGCTTCCTCCCTTCCCATCCTTTTTAAATAGATATGGTTTTCTCCATTTTTAAACTGAGTGATCTTACCGGTGAGCTCGTCAAAATCGATTTCCTTCCCGGTACCCAAATAGTTTTTCAGACCAGCACGGCCTGCCGCCTGATAAAGGGAGAGCCAGGGATATTCCTGCAAATAGCCCGGATCAAAATCCTTTTCCTCCTGTTGAAGTGCCTTTAATACTTCAGGGCGTTCTCCGATATACTGCCCATGGGCAATCAGCCCTCTTATGCCGCTCTGCCTGAATACCCGCAGCCGCTCCGCATCATTATACTTTGGTATCCGGTGAGGATAATTATCTCCGGATAAGGTATAGCTTCCGATATTCATGCGATTAAGATAATAGGACAGCAGCGACGCGATCTCGGATTTCCCCACACCTGAACCGCCGCATACGGCAATTACCGCTCTTTTGCGGGGATGCTCCCTTAAAACCGGCGTCAGCAGCTCCAGCAATTTCGGAAAGAGAATCTGTGCCTTCCTGATATGCCCGGGACCGATTTTGACCTGATCCCCCGGCATATCCCCTGCCGGTATATGATCGATATTCTCTATCTCCTCAGGAACCCAGGGCATTTTCAATGCTGCTGTTTCTCCGGTATTCCATTGCTTTTCATTAATTTCGTTATAAAATGCTTTACTCAAAATTTATCTTCCTTTCTTCTCAGCCTATATCAGCCAGCGCCTTTGAATAAAAATCAATCTGAAACAATGCCATGGTTATTCCTTATCAAACCACCTATTCTATATCAACCCTTCACACCGCCGATTACCACCCCTTTGATCAGCTGCGCCTGAATCATGGGAAAAATAATCAGCACCGGTAAAATCGCGATCACCGCAATTGCCATACGTATTCCTACACTCGGAAGATTTAAGCCCGCAAGATTTGCTCCCTCCGTTATGGAGGATGAGCTCTTCAAAAAAGTGATGTTATTCATCAACCGGTTTAAATAAACATTGATACTATACAGTCTGGTGTTTGTTATATAATACAAGCCGTTTGTCCAGTCATTCCAGTATGCCATTCCGGAAAATAACGATATTGTTATGATTACCGGCTTTGATAACGGCAAAATGATCCGGGAGTAAATTGTAAGCTCCTTCGCTCCGTCCACCCGGGCGGCCTCCAGAATTGACATGGGAATGCTTGCCGTATAATAATTACGAACCATTAAAACATTAAAAGCACCCATCAGATAATTAGGAACAAGAAGCGCCCATATGGTATTCTTGATATGGAACATCTGAGTCCACACAATATACGAAGCAGTCATACCTCCGTTAAAAAGTATTGTAAAAAAGAGAAAAAATGCAAAGAAATTCCGGTATTTAAAATCCTGCCTGGATAAGGGATACGCAAACAGGGAGGTTAATATTACATTTACAGCGGTGCCGGCAGCCGTTACCATAATTGATATCCCATAGGCACCGAAGATCGTTTCACGTTTTGCCCAAAGATAGGCATACGCCCCAAAGTTAATCTGCGACGGCCAAAATCTGTAACCCTCCCGGATCAATACATTCTCATCGGTGATAGATGCCGCAATCATAAGTACAAAAGGAATGATGCAAAATACGGCAATGGCCAGCATTATGATAAGAGATATTGTTTGAAATCTGTTTTCAGAATTGAACCTTTTCATCTTCATTTTTACCTCCTAAAATAATGCACTTTCACTGTCGACTTTACGTACCAGGGCATTGGACACCATAACCAGAAGAAATCCGATTACCGACTGAAATACGCTTGCCGCAGAAGACATGCCCACATTGTTTAATTCCATTAAGGACCGGTAAACATAGGTATCTATGGTCTGTGTCGTAGAAAACAGCATGCCGGAATTCATGGGTACCTGAAGAAATAAACCAAAATCCGAGTTAAAGATTTTACTTACCGACAGCAAAAGCATCAGTATTATCATTGGCCTCAGAATCGGCAATGTAATTCTAATAATCTGCTGATGCTTTGTCGCACCGTCCAGCTTGGCCGCCTCATACAGGCTTGCATCGATACCGGATATGCTGGCAATATATATGATTGAACTGTATCCGGCATTTTTCCAAAAATGGACGGTTACCAGGATAAAAGGCCAATACTTTGCTTCGTTGTACCACTTAATTCCGTTCCCGTGCAAAAGGGTATTATTGACGAAACCATTGCTTCCAAGAAACGCATAGACAAGATACGCGACAATAATAATAGAAATCATATTGGGAAAGCAGATCGCGGGCTGAATAAATTTAGCTATCTTCTTTTTCCCTATTTCCGTCATCATAATTGCAATCGACAAAGCCACCACCAATCCAAGCGTAATGAATATCAGATTATAGCCAAGAGTATTGCGGATCATAATGAACGCATCTTTTGTTTTGAACAGATATTCAAAATTGCGGAAGCCGTACCAGTCACTGAAGAAAATACCCTTTGAATAATCCAGCTTTTTAAACGCAATCAGAATGCCGAACATCGGAATATAATTATTGGCAATCAAATATATGATTCCGGGAAGCATCATTAAAAATAGCGGAATATAATTTACTCTGGATGTCCGCTTCCTTTTGAGATGCCTGTCAGCCGTTCCATCCTTTTTCATGAGGGTTGATGCCACCATCCTTTACCTCCTTTTATGAATGAATATAGTAGAAAAACAACCCCGGGGTTCTTTATCATACCAGAATCCCAGGGTTGATTCCTTATGCAGAATACTGTGTTATAGAATTAATTATTTATTTTCTGCCGCCCATGCATCCAGCTGCTTTTGCGCTTCCGTTATGATATCGTTCACCCCTGCTGCTTCCATGGCTGATATAAACTGGGGAATAACGTCGTCCGGATTAACTTCGCCGCATAGTAATGAGTACTGATACTGCTGAATCACATTATCCACCGCGGAACACTGGGAGGTGAGATTTGCCGCATCCAGATGGAAGCCAAAGGCTGCTGAATATCTTGCATCCGCATTATTCTGCAGCATATACTCCACATCCTTCGGATCGGTATTGCCTCTTAATGCATATTGCTTAAACATATTGCCCACAATGCCGCAGGAAAGTGCTGCCGTATAAGGAACCGTATTCATATCCAGACCTTCCGGATAAGATATGGTACCATCATCGTTTTTCACATAATCCGTCCCTTCGATGCCGAAGATGATCGAGTTAAGAACAAATTCATCGGTATACAGCAAATTCAATACCTTTGCCGCAGCCTGCGGCTTCTGGCTGGTATATGCGATACTCCAGTTAACTGCCAGACTTCCTGAGGTCAGTAAGTTCTTATTCAAAGATTTAGCATAAAAATCAAAACCGCTACATCTGCTCTTATAGGTAGCCTCCACGCTTTCCGGAATATACCCGTATCCCGTGATAACCGAGAAAGCCTGTTCAGAGCCGAGAAGATCCGTGGACATATCCGAGGAAAGTGACGCATCCGGCATAATCAGACCTTTTTGATTCCAGTCATATGCAAGCTTGCAGGCTTCTTTAAAAAAGTCCGTATTAAAATAATTCTGAACCGTTAAATCACTGCCGACAATACTTGCACCATAGCCGAAATTGTCCACTTGATAGCCCTGCACACCATTTAAGGCACTGTCAATCATCAGAGTGTTTCCTCCGGCACTTCCGCCTGTCGGAACCAAAGGATACATATTCGGATATTTTTCCTTTACCTGCAGAAGCAATGGCTCAATATCCTTCACAGACTGAATGCTGTCCATATCAAAGCCCAGCTCGTCCACAATATCCTTACGGCAAATGAAATATGGCTCCAGAACCACACCCTTATAGCAGGGAATCGCATAAACATTACCATTATAGGTTGACGGCTTTAGCCATTCTTCTCCCATCAATGCAACAGTGTCCTTCAATTCCTTGTCCAGATAATCATTTAAAGGAACTACCTGGTTGGTTGCAATTGCTTCCGTTAATCCGGTAAACGGGCAGTAGATATCAACCCCTTCTCCTCCTGCCAACGCCATATCCAGCTGGTTGCCATAGGTTGATACATCAATCGGCTCCAAGGTAACTCTGACATCCTCCCCCTTTTGCTCCAGATAGCTGTTGATGGAATCCTGAACCTGCTTTGTTCCGTCAGCGGAAGGAACCACCATAATGACAGGATAGCTTATTTTTACCGTAGTGATCTCTGTATCCGCAGCTGACCCGCCGGTATTTGCCGCAGAGGTTGGTGTTGCTTTGTCCGACTGGCCTTCTTTCTTCCCGCCGGAACATCCAGCCAGCGAAAGAACCAGTATAAGTGCTAGTAAAACAGATAGAAATCTTTTAAATTTCATTGAAATACCTCCTCCTTTTTATATCTCAATCTTATCAAAAATATAAAATGCAGCATTTAAAAATATACTTTAGGACTTCAATTTTGTACAATCCTTGCTCCGGCATGCTATTTCATATACCGCACACAGCCCTTATTGACGCTTTGCTGTTCTAATTCTTTCGAATTGCCGTTGCTTTGGGCATTTTCCTTAAAAATGCGGTGCTTCCTTCTTCTTCGATTGTTACCGTGTCACCGCTGAAGATGAAATTAAGCTTCTGCTGATGACAGGTTTCCACCCAGCGGATGGTGAGCCGGAATACCGTCTCCTCCGACCAGGCTCCGCTCATCAAGGCAGCCGTTACGGCGCCGTTACCGAACCTGTTATACCGGTATGCTCCGTCCATTCCCGCAAAGACACTCTTTCTTGCTCCCTCCTGCAGATATTCAAAGGTACAGCCTTCCTTTCCGAAATGGAAACTGAATTCCTCAATCCCTTTGGGAAACTTTGCGCCTCCCATGAATACCGCAGTGGCAGCCGCACTGTTATCCAGCAGAAACGTATGCTCCTGAACCTGATAGGTCTTTCCGTCAACTTCCGCGCTATATTCACTGAAGGGGGCATATTGGGGTGCAGGGATCGCAAGCATTGTCATCCTTCTCTTCAGCAGTTCGGAAGCATCCTTGTTCTCCGGAAGCTGATCCGCAGCCGGAATTTCGTCCAGGAATTCCCACATGGTGTCAAGCGTCGCCTGTGCCCAATGAGCACCTGCCGCGTTTTCTGTGATGGCGATAATCAAATCTTTATCAGGCACAACTATCGTAAACTGCCCCATTGCACCGTCGGCCCGATATACCCCTCTGGGCTTGCACATCCATAGCTGGAAGCCATAGCCCAGGAAATTATCCTTGGCTGACGGATTATGTGCCTCCTCGGTTGCCGATTCATTCTGCAGCGTAGTTGCTTTCTTTACGTAGTCCTCGGAGAGAATACGCTCTCCCTCCCATATTCCGCCGTCCGCATAAAGCTTCATCAAACGAAGGTTATCCTCTGTGGTTGCATAAAGACCGCCTCCTCCGACCTCCATGCCATCCGGCATATAGATCCAGCGATGATTGTCGGAATCAATGCCGATCTTGTCATACAGCCTGGGTTTCAAATATTCATGGAGTCCCAGGCCCGTTAGTTTGCGTACGATTGCACCAAGCAGGGTGGAGCCTGTGCTGTTGTACATATATGTGGTGCCCGGCACATGATTTACCGGAGTCGCCAGAAATTCCCTGATCCAGTCCGTTGAAGGGTATGGCATCGTATCCATTCCGCAGCCCATGCAAAGAACATCCCTGACCGTTAATTTTTGGAGATTCTCCGAAGGATCTTCCGGTGCCTCCTCTTTAAATATATCAATAATTCTGTCCTCCAGTTTAAGCAGCCCTTCCGTATATGCAATTCCAACCGCAGTAGCGGCATAGGTTTTGGTATGGGATTGCAGACCGTGACGGATGCCCGGCGCATAGGGAGCCCACCAGCCTTCCGCACAGATTTTCCCATGGCGCATTATCATCAGCCCATGGGGTTCGGTAAATCCGCTCTCCAGTCTGTCCAGCAGCCTTCCGATCACTTCTGACGGAATACCCACACTTTCCGGTGCTACACGTTCAAATTCAACTCTCTTCATTTTATCACCCGGTGACATGTATCAACATGTAACCTAATCCTTTCTTTGCTTATTTTATTAAAAACCCAGCTCCTCCAGCCATTCGGCGCACAAGGTACTCCAGTGCATGACATGCGGCAGTCTCTCCTCAAGATCATTGTTCCCGTCCGCCAACGCCAGACCGTGAATGCCTCCGGGAAAGCAGTGAAGCTCAAATGGGATATTAAAATCCGCCAGCTCCTTTGCAAGATACATTGAAAATCTTGGGTCATCACTATTGGTCTGCCACAGGAAAAAGGGCGGGGTCTCTATTGTGATATTCTTCTCCGGTGAAAGATATAGCTCCTCCGCTTTATTCTGATCTATCATCGGATTTTTCATAAAGCCGCCCGGGAAAGATGCAAAGGAAAATGCTCCGTAGCCGACCACAGCCGCATCCGGCCTGCAGGAAAAGTGCTCTATGACGTCTTCCTCCTCTGGTCTGCCATAATCAAAATGCGTCGCACAGTTACCTGACAGCATGCCGCCTGCCGAAAATCCCATGACGGCCACCTTATCCGTTATCCCCAGCTCCTCCTTCCTCGCACGGAGAATGCGGATCGCCCGCTGCATATCGGCCATAGCGTCTCTGCGGCTATAAGGCATAAGCCGGTACGTGAGAATAGCAACAGCAAAGCCTGCTTTGTTAAAATATTCAGCCACATGGAAGCCTTCGCAGCCGGTACGGGTTTGAAACCCTCCCCCGTGTGCGACAACAATTGTTCCCCTGTTCCTTCCCGCATCTTCCGCCGGCACAAAGACCATATAGGGCTGGCTTTGCTTCGGATCCCTTTCGTCAAAGCCCGGTGCCCCGTTGTCCCAAAGGAAAATTTTCTTAAACTCTTCCATCACGGTATCCCATAGCTTAAGATTTCCCTCAATGTCAGGGCTCCCGTCAGGCTTGCGATGCTTTGATACATGCCTGATTGAGGTACGTTCTCTCACAACCCTCGCCAATACCTCTCTGTTTTGCTGATAATTCATATCATTCCTCCTCCATTCCTGCGATCACTGCAGGATTATTCTTATGGAACGCGTTTTCTAATATAAAATATACCGTCATAGCTTATAGACAGCAATTAATAAAGTAATATATCATATCAAATATGTACAATACAGTCCGATACCGCCCTTCCATCTAATATAAGGCCTGCTGTCAGCAGTAATAGCTTCTGATATAATCCGCCAATTCCGTTCCCATCCTGATTTGTGTTGCCGCAGAGGGATGTCCGCATGCACCAAAGCCTTCATGAAGCCTGGCCTTTCCATACCTGAAGCAGGCAATGTTATTATCCTCAGATGCAAGGGTATAATTATGAACCGCCTTCTCGATGTTTGAATACAGATAGTAATCCATCGGTCCGAGCGCACAGATAATCAGCGGCTTAGGGCCGTTCAGCTCACGAACAGTTCTGATGAGGGCACAATAATTCCTCTCAAAATTAGCCTCTCCCCTTGCATTATCGTCCTCAAATGCAATCAGGCTGCTGTCATTCGTCCCCAAATTGATTACTATGATATCCGGCGTTCTCCTTTTAAAAACCCACTCGGTGTATGGTTTTTTTCTTCCCAGCAGGTCCTCCAATATACGGTCCGTATACGGATAGATCTTATTCATTGGTGTCAGGGGCCATTTTACCTGGCCGATTCCCTCCCCTGCCGTTATTCCGGAGACAGAGATGATACTGTAATCCGCCCAAAGAAGCCTGGCAGCAACAGCGGCATGGGATAACCAGCCGTTTTCCTCACCTGAATAGAAAAAACGGTCCCGCTCCGTCGTCTCATTTCCAAAGCCGCAGGTGATGGAGTCCCCAATAAATTCAAGATACTTTTTATCCTTTGCATCCGGGCGCAGTGCTTTAAGCGTTCCCTCCATAAAAATGGATCTGATGCCGGTCTTGCCTTTTGCATTCTCGGTAAGCTTAATAATTTTAATTTTGTGAGTTTCTATTCTCTCACTTGCAAAAATAAGGCACGTTTCCTTCTCATGGCTTATTTCCACCCGCCGCAGCGGTTCTTCTTCGTCGTCCAGGAATACCGCAATCCACGGCCAGATAATTCTCTGAGGAGCCTCCGGCGGTATGCCGTCGTATTCAATGGAAGAATATGCATAAAATTCAGCAAGCAGATAATTCCCCATAAATTCAAATTCAAGACCGGAACCAGTCCAGTTAAAATAGGTCACCTGCTGCTCCTTCTCTTCGTAGGTCCTCCCGATCCATCTGATCTTGTCCCTGCATTCGCCCAGCATTAACTGTCTCATACTATCTTCCTTTCTGGATTCAAATAAATTTTCACTTATTAAGGCAGGATATTATTCCATATCGTGTAAGTGATTGACTTTCAATAAAAAAAATGTAAAAATATTAACAAAAAGCGGGGAGGATTGTTATGGCTACTTTAGTTGATGTGGCAACACTTGCCGGAGTTTCCGTCACCACAATATCACGTATGCTGAACAACCGCACAAAAATCAGTGACAAAACACGGAATAAAGTGATTGCCGCAATGAAGGAATTGGATTATCATCCGGATGAAATAGCCCAATCCCTGACGAAAAAGAAGAGTAATTTCATTGGTCTGATTGTTCCGTCTGCAAAAAACTTTTTTTACAGTCAGGTCATCGAATATACTGAATATTTTGCTGTACAAAAGGGGTATAAGCTCCTGCTTTGCATATCAAACCATGAAACAGAAAAGGAAATAGAATACTTTGGCATGCTGAAAGCCAATAAGGTAGCAGGGATCATCATCGCCAGCCGTACCCAGGATTTACATCGCCACTTAATAATAGATTCACCCCTGATATCCATAGACAGGATCCTGTCTCCCAGCATACCGTCTGTCTGCTCGGACAATTATCAAGGAGGTGTATTGGCTGCCACGCACCTGATCAATAAGGGCTGCAAGTCCCTCGCTTATATCAGCGGCAGCGCGGAGCTTGAATTAGAAGCCAATAAACGCTTCATCGGCTTTTCAGATACCTGCACGGCCGGTAAAGTGATGCCTCCCTTGTTTCTTGATGCCACCGAAGAACGATTCTTTTCCATGGATTATCAGGAGATTGTGGCAGGATTATTCGAAGCTGCTCCGCAGGTGGACGGCATATTTACCTCGAATGATATTATTGCTGCCCAGATTCTCCAGTACTGCAGCAAGCATCATATAAAAATTCCCGAAACGATTAAGCTGATAGGCTACGATGATACGGATCTGGCATCCTTATGCACCCCCTCCATATCAACCATTCATCAACCGATCAAAGAAATATGCCGCTGCGCCATGAATGGAATCCACCGGTATTCCACTACCGGAAGTATACCTGAGAGCCTTGTACTGCCTGTTTCCTTCATTGAGCGTGATACTACATAATCATCGCTGCCGTCAGCAGGAACCTACACCGTAAACTTATCAACTGCATGTAATAGCTTACCGGCATTTTCGGATAATACCTCCGAAGACCCACCCAGAGAATCTACCGATGCCAATTGCTCCTTTGAAGCCTGATTCACTGTGTTTGAGGACGCTGCTATCTCCTCCAGAACTGCTGATATACTCTCGACAGCTCCTAATGTGCTTACCCTTGATTCCTCAATGTTTTCAATGGTATCAGTAATATAATTTAAATTGACCACCAATTCCTCCACATTATGATTAATGCTGCTGTATGAGCAAGTGGTCTCCGTTACTGCATTTTCCTGCAGCTGCAGTACTCCCTCCGCCTTACGTACTATTTCCATGGTATCCTTCGCATCCCCTTGAATATTGCCGATAATCGTTTTGATCTCATTTACCGATCTTTTTGACTGATCTGCCAGGCTTCTGATTTCATTTGCAATAACAGCGAAGCCTCTCCCAAATTCCCCTGCTCTGGCTGCTTCGATGGAGGCATTCAGCGAAAGCAAATTGATATGATTTGCTATATCACTGATCACATTGGATATCTGATTTATGGATAGTGATTTCTCCGCCTGTTGCTCAACTCTTCTGACAATATCTGTGGTAATCTGTATGGTAGTCTGTGTCTGCTCATTCAGTTTTTTCGTACACTGTGTCCCTTCCTGAATGCTTTCCCTTGTTTGCTCGGTAATTCTGCTGATTTCTTTGGTATTGTCACTGATTAATATTAACTTCCGGGACAGGTTCTCCATCTCGGTAAGGCATCCCTCCGCATCCTTCGCCTGCTGTACAATCCCCTGTTCAACTTCACTCATCGCATCGGAGATATTTTCAGTTGCTCTCTGAAAGGATGCCGTTGTCTCCCCAACTCTGGCGGAGGATGCCATAACCTCATTGCTTAAGGATTTTACTCCGAATATCAGCGCCTTCATATTAGAAAGGGTGTTCTGTATCTCATTAATCAATATTTGGAATTCATCCTTCCTTTTGGATGGAAAAACCACGGTCAAATCACCTACCGAAGCCTTCTTCAACACGGTTATCATCCCTTTAATCGCCTTATTGATGCTGCTTGTAATTGTAACACCGTTGAAAACTGCAATAATACAGGCAAGAATAACAATGACCATGGAAAAGAGCCTGATATCGGCCGCCTGTTCCGAAATTGTACCCTCAGATACCAGCGCGCAGATCATCGCACCCGTATCGGCGATTTTAGTATACATGAACAGGTACCTTTCATTATGATAATCCACATAGTTCGAACCGCTTTTTTCTCCTGATTCCCGAGCCTCCTGATAAAATGCCTTATCAAAGAAGACAGCCTCTTTGTCGCCGCTGCCTGTAATTTCTTTTCCGTCTGCGGTTACAATGCCAAGCATTCCCGATTTCTCAAATTCAATATTTTTCAAAATAGCTTCTATCGTTTTGGAACTGATATCAATAATAAGAAGCCCATCCACCGAAGCAATATTTCTGATCAGACGCACCGAATAATCGGAGGCACCCGTACCAAGTCTATCATCCAGATAAGCATCCCTTCCGCTCCATATCACATCCATTTTATTCTGCTGCAGTCTTGTACCGAGTGCTGTTTCCTTAAAGTCTGCATAGATACCGCTAAAGCTTATCTTTTTCGTGGACATCGACTCTGCCTTGTCCGATAACAGATATATATTTCCGATAAAATCATCCGTAACACTTTTTGATGACAGCAGCTTTGAAATTGACTGTTTTGCATTGTTAATTTTAATGTTATCCGATCCGTACATATTGGAAAAATAACTGATTATATTGCTGTCATTTATCATCTGGGTAGCGGTATCCTGAATCGAATTGAAACCAAAAGCCAGATATTCACCGGTCATATTCAGCGTCTGGCTTGTTGACGCCATGTAATTCTTTCTGATTGCCGTTGCAGCCTTCTGGTAAGATGCTGCTCCAAGAATAAGAATTAACGCTATCGCTATCATAAAAGAGGCCATAAGCTTCGCTTTTATTGTGGATACCTTTTCAAAGACAGCTAATCTGCTTTTTACTCCGATTTTCTTCATAAGTGACTCTCCTCGTATCTTTGGAATTTTATTATGAATGCAAAAACCTATTTTTACGCTCTCAATTTTATCATATACCAGGTGGAATACTTTTGATAAAATACGCTATCGTTTTGTTCCTGTATGATAAAAGGCTGTTTCAAAACCGGCTCCGAAAGGGGAGGCAGTTCCGAAACAGCCTGTATAATCATTTGCTACAGCTTTCTCCACGTATCCGGATTGCATCCGCAGTACTTTTTAAATACGGTGGAAAAATAAGATACATTTTCGAAGCCGACATCCATGGCTATCGTACTGATGGCTTTACTGGTGGCATTCATCAGCTTCTTCGCCTCATCTATCCTTAGCTGGTTGATATAATCCCGTATTGTCAGTCCTGTCTCCTTGTTAAACAGTTTGGATAGATAATTCGGAGTCAGAAACACACTGTTTGCCACATCATTTCGGTCGATAGACTCCGTATAATGCTGCTGTATATATTTCCTGGCTTTTGCCACAATTGTCGATGTCTGCTGTACTTCGTTAATAAGAGAGGATATTCGGTCAAACATATAATTGGCATATTTAATCATATCAAAAACAGAATACTCCGCAACAGCATTCAATTGCCTTGCAACCACCTCCTGAAGCAGTTTATCCGCCTGTATATTATGCTCTTGGAGATATCCGTAGAAAATCTGGATTAAATCATGATGAATGATATTCATCTTATAAAAATTAAGTGTTTCAGATTTCATGCTTTCATTCATATAATCCCTGATATAATTAATCAAAGATGCTTTATCCTTATTTCTCAGCGCTTTTAAAATCTTGTCGTAGTTGATTCCCGCCTCTTCCTCGGCAGAATTACTGATCTCACTGTAGATAAGCACCTTCCTTCCGCAGCTGGCCTCCTGCTGAAACATAATATCCATCTCCTTCTTCGTATCCGACAGATCTTCACACCGGATCAGGTTGCCTACCAAACAAACCACCTCTGCCGACAGATAAGACTTTGATACAGAAACCAGCCTCTCACAACGTTCTATCAATTCCTCTTTCGTAGCTTCTGATTTTTTTACAACCAGCAATAGAATGGTATACGGCTCTAAGGTATACTCAACTGCATATTTATAATCAAATTGATTATTAATTACCTCCAATACCAGATGGCGCAGGATATAATAAAAATCTGCCTCCTTATACTCCCTTGTATTCAGCTTATGTGTGTTAAATCCCGAATACACCAGGTAATAGTCTTCATATACATCAAAATTAATATTTCGTAAATTAATGACATTTTTCAATCTCTCCCTGTCGTTAGGAACGGTTTTCTGAAAAATCGCCCAGAGTAAACTGTTACTGATAATATCCTGATTCCTTCTCCACAGGTAATCCTTCTGCACCAGCGCATTATGTGACAAACGGTTATTCACCTTAACAATTGCCTTCATGATGACAGCATATACCTCTTCCTGCTTAAATGGCTTTGTCAGATATCCCATTGCATTTAATTCAATTGCCTTCCTCGCATAGTCAAAGCTGTCATGGCAGGTCAAAAAAATAAATTCTGCCGCTATCTCGTTGTCATTAATATAGTTTAATACTTCAATCCCACTGCATAAGGGCATTTCAATATCACAAAGAACAATTTCCGGCTCAGTTGTCTGAAGCATCTTCTTTGCATGGTCACCATTATAAGAGCATAATACCTCCGTAATGCCCATCTCATCCCATTTCATGGTGTTCTTAACTGATTCTATAATGTTGGGATCATCATCAACAATCAATAGTTTCATAGCTGCCTCCTTCAGGTACTGTATTCTTCTCATCCGGTATCCATAGTTCCACCCGCGCACCATGCGGCTCGGTGTTTGACAGTCTGAGCAAGTCCTTCCTCCCATATTGAAGTTCCAGTGTTTTTTTAATATTGCTCAATCCTACATGCTTCCCGTCCTGCTTTTCTTCGACCTCATTACCGATACGGAATTTCTCGAGCTGTCCCTTAGGGAAGCCCCTTCCATTATCCTCAATGATAACCCGGTATCCGATAAAGTCCTTTTCCTCCACTGCTTCACATTGTATCAGAAGAATAAGCGTATCATATAAATTCATGGCAAATTTAAATGCATTTTCTATTAACGTAAACAGGAGGAGGTGTCCGATTTCCTTATTCTGCAAATCTTTATTGCAGCCGATATAATAGGATACGGAATTCGGGAATTTAATCTCCTGCATTTTCAGGTAATTTTCAATATGAGACAGCTCCTCCGAGAGCTTGACTTCACTGCTGTCGACCTTCAGCATATACCTGATATGAACGGACAGCGCATCCAAATAAAAGCGGATATCTTCAAGCCTGTTCTGATAGGTCATACTTCTGATGGTCGTAATTGCATTTAAATAAAAATGCGGTTTGATTTGCATCCGCAATAGCTTAATTTTTCTCTCACTGTTTTTTATTTGCTGTTCATATTTGCTGATACGAAGATCAAAAATCTCCTTGACCATCCGGTTGAAGGATTTGTTCAACTCGTTGAATTCAATGCTTCCGGAGTCCTCCATGACCTGATAATCAAATCTTCCGGCCGCAACATAATGCATACCGCTTAAAAGCTTTTTCATTGGATTGATAACGGAATGAGACACGATTCTCTTTAATACCAAGAGCATCGCCATGAAAATTAAAACGATACCGATCAGCATGATATAGATGCTGTTAAGAAACAACTGTAACACCCTGATTTCAAAATTACCTATAAAGATAATATCGCTGTTCGGTATAATACTTTTTATGACAATCCTTTCATTTGCAAGTCTGTTTCTCTCATGATCAGCTGTCTCAGCGGTCTGCTCTGCCGCTTTCGGCACATAAATATAGATATCCCCGTCACCGTCCTTATAGGAATAGCGGTCAATATCCTGATCCAGAGCCAAATTCAAAACATCATCAAACAGGGATACCCGTATTAAAGCACCGACAATAAACCCGCTCATTTCATACGCCAGATAAAAGAACGCCTCCTCCTCGATCTTGACAATCTTCCAATGTCCGTCTCTCGTCTTAAAGGTTTCCATGGGTTCATCTTTTCTTAAATATGCCATAATATGCTTACGGCTGAGAGAGGGCGATAAGACATTGTATCCCTTCATAATAAAGGCATTTTCTTTTTTTACAAAAATACAATCCACATCGCTGTTAATGGACAGCTTGTTTTTAATTGCCGTATTTATTCGATTCTTTGCCCAATATCTTGCCAAATCATTGGAACTGCCCAGGTCCGCCTCATCCAATGTATTAAACACCAGATCAATTAACTGCACCTCTGCTTTATTTAAACGCTCTTTTACGGTTTGCACACAGGTATTAACAGCGTATTCTTTCTTTACCTTAAAATCTTGTTTTGATTTTTGATAAAACACATAGCTGGTACCGAAAAGCAGCAGCAATAAAAATATCATTGTCATAATGAATATTTTAATTACCCTTGACGTTAATGATTTATTTCTCATGAATACTCCCTGCAGTTTCGTCATATTTAACAAGATTCGACCTACTATATAAATTAATATATCCTTCCTGTACAAAAATGTCAACCGCTTGTCATTTTTTCTTTGCAGCTACCCCGGACTCATCCCTATGAAGTAACAAGGTCTTTTCTATCAAACCAAAAGACACCGGCAGAAATATCATGGCTATCTGCATGATATTTCTGCCGGTGTCCCGATTCTTGGTTTACTTCAGGAAGCTGACCTTCCCATCTGGCTCATCACCATTTCATAATAACGGCTCTTCAACTTCATCAGACTTTGATGATCCCCGTATTCGAGAATTTGTCCGTTTCCGATTACCATAATATGATCCGCATCCCGAATTGTCGAAAGGCGGTGGGCAATTAAAAAGCTTGTCCGGTTCTTCATAAGGCTGGTCAGCGCCTTTTGAATCTCCTTCTCTGTCTTTGTGTCAACACTGCTGGTCGCCTCATCCAAGATTAATATCGGGCTATCACAAAGGATCGCCCTGGCAATGGACAATAACTGTCTCTGTCCCTGGCTCAGATTATCGGTGGTAGCACATACCTCGGTTTCATAGCCCTTCGGTAGCTTTTCAATAAACTCATGGGCATGCGCTATTCTTGCGGCATTCATCACTTCTTCTTTTGTCGCCTCCCTGTTTGAATAACGAATATTGTCCATAATTGTACCGCTGAAAAGACTGGTATCCTGAAGTACGACGGAAAAGCACCTTCGCAGGCTTTCCCGTCTGATCCGCAGAATTGGTATATCATCAATCAGAATATCTCCGCTGTCTGCATCATAAAATCTGGTCAGCAAATTAACAATGGTGGTTTTGCCGGAGCCTGTTTCTCCAACCAGGGCAACCACCTCCCCCGGCCTGACATGAAAATTAATATTCCCGAGAATCGGCTGTGTCTTATCGTAGGAAAAGCATACATTCCGGAATGTGACCTCTCCTACGGATGCTTTTATATCAATGGCATGCCGATCATCTGCTTTTTCTTCCTCACAGTCCAGCACCTCGAAGACCCGCTCTGCTCCGGCAAGCGCGGATTGTATCGTACTGAACAATACTGCTACCGAATTCAGCGGCTGAGCAAATTGCTTTGAATAACTCAAAAAACTCACAACCGTTCCGACTGCAAGACCATGGCTTACAGACAAAATACCGCCGACAACCGATACCACGGCAAAAATGAGGTTATTGATTACATTCATTAACGGCATCATAAACCCGGACCAGATCTGAGCCTTGTTACTGCTTTCACACAAGCAGTCATTGATTTCCCGAAACTGCCGAATGACCTCCTCCTGCCTGGCAAAGGCCTTTACCATTTTATGCCCCAGAATATTTTCTTCAATCACCCCGTTCAATTCACCAAGGCTCTTCTGCTGATCCTTAAAATACCCGCGGCTTCTGGAAGCAATCATCTTTGTTAATACTGCAACAAGGGGGACACACAGTAATACCACAAGCGTAAGCTGATAATTCAAATTGACCATGACAGCCAATGAGCCTACAAGCGTCACGATACTTGAAATCAGCTGGGTTGTGGTCTGCGCTATGACGGAACTGATATTATCCATGTCATTCGTAATTCTGCTCATGGTATCTCCGTGAGAACGCATATCATAAAACGCCAGCGGCAGCTTTTGCATCTTGTTAAAGAATTCCGTGCGAAGTGTATAAACCAGCTTTTGAGATACCTTAAGCGTCATAAAACCATTTAAAAAGTTTAGCAGCCAGGCTGCCAGATACAACCCCAGCAACCCCCCAAGAATTGATATCAACCCTCCGGTGTCAACACTTCTTTTCGCCATATCAAAGGTATCGATGGCCCGGCCTATATAATACGGTATAGCCACCGATACCAGCGAAGCTGCCGCAGTCAGTATTACTGCGGCAAAAATTGTTTTTCCCCATCGCAGGTAAATTTTAATTATTCGAAGTATTGTGCCTTTGGCGTTTTTAGGCTTTGCACCCGGCGCAAACGGATTTCTCCCTCCGCCGCCCCGGCCGCCCAGCATCGGAGCCTTCGTCTGCTGGCGATAAGTCTGTTCTGTCATTTATTATGCCTCCTTAATGCTTTCAATCTGTGTGTAATAGATATCCCGGTAGATATCACAGGTTTCCATCAATTCCTCATGTGTACCGAAGCCCGCTCTTCTTCCGTTCTCCATAACCAGGATTTTATCTGCAAACATGGCAGTTCCGCAACGTTGTGTAATCGTTATTGTTGTTCGGCAGTTTTGTTTATCCTTCAAATTCTCCTGTACCTTGGCCTCAGTAACAGCATCCAGCGCACTGGTTGCATCATCCAGTATCAGAACAGGTGAATCTTTAAGCATACCGCGTGCAATTGATATACGCTGCTTCTGCCCGCCGGAAAGGTTTACGCCCCCTCCTCCAAGAATACTGTCGCATCCGTTCTGCATTTGCAGGACAAAGTCTGCTTTTGCTTTTAGCAATGCTTGCTGCAGTTCCTCTGCGGATGCATTTTTATTCCCCCATCTAAGGTTTTCAGCAATGGAACCGGAAAAGAGCGTGGGCTTTTGCGGCACAATCGCAATATTGCCGCGAAGCTCTTCCGTTCCCAGTGTTTTTATATCATGACCATCTAAAAGGATCCGCCCGCTGCCTGCATCATAAAAGCGAAGCAGCAGCCAGACGATTGTTGACTTCCCGCTTCCTGTGGGGCCGATAATGGCAAGGCTTTCCCCGTGGTCTACTGAAAATGACAGATCCTCCACCGCCGGAAGCCCTCTGCCGTTGGGATAGGCAAAGGTGACATGATCAAAGGTAATTCCTCCGTTTCGTTCCCTTGCCTCTCCGCTCTTTGCATAATCCCCGCTGCAATCAAATACTTCCTGAATTCTGGCTGTGGAAGCTTTGGTACGGACAAACATATTAAATACATTTGTTATCATAATCAGGGAAAACAATATCTGGGCCATATAGATCGTGAAAGCAGTAATATCTCCCGTATCAGCCAGGTTTACTGCAAACAGCCTGCTTCCCAGATAGATGGCGGAGGCTGTTCCAAGGCCCACAGCCAATGCAAGAATTGGCGATATAACCGTAATAACCGCCTGGGAGGAGATACTGTTTTTCATTAAATTCCTATTTGCTTCTTCAAACTTATCCTTCTCATAGTCATACGTTCCAAAGGCCTTCACCAGACGTATCCCGATCAAATATTCCTGTATTCTGGAATTCATAAGATCCATGGCTTTCTGCAGCCGGAAGAATCTCGGATAACTCAGCTTCATACTGATATTAATTAAAAGGGATACGACAGCTACGACACCATAGATAACAAGGCTTAACCGGACATTCAGCAGCGTAGCCAGAATAATGCTGCCGGCACAGGTAATAGGTGCCTTTAAAAAGATACGCATGATGCCGTTTACAAATAAAATGATTTGTGAAGTATCATTCGTCATACGCGTGATCAGTGATCCGCTCTCAATTTTATCAACATCCTCCTCTGAAAAATATACAATCTTTTCGAATAGATCTGCCCTCAAATCCGCCCCCATCCTTTGAGAAACAGTGCTTGCCAGATTGTTTCTGACAACGGCAAAGCAGGCTCCGAGCAGTGTAACTGCCAGCATGAAGCCTCCCCAGTAATAGACCTGCTGTAAATCGCCCTTTCCAATGCCGTTATCTACAATCTGAGCCATCAAGGTCGGTCCCATCAGATCACAGAATGCCTCCAAAGTGACGCAAAGTATACCGCATAGAAAAGAGACCTTATATTTTTTAAAATATTTACCGTATAACTTCATTCATATCCCTGCCTTTATTCACATCCATGAGATTTTTGTATTATTTATTTTACCATATATCAAATGCAACACTATTAATAAAATACTTTTTGGTTTTATTCCTGTATCATTCCAATGGATCAGGGCAGGTATTATTTTTGCTTGATTATACTGATATTTTGTAAAAAAGGGTTGCCTATCTTTATAAAACATGCTATAGTTAAAAGAAATTATTGATAAAAATTATTAAAAGGGAGTAGCTGCCTTTAGGTTGATAAAGTCAACATACTGATCCGATTAGGGTCTGGCTTTATCGTGGCTGATCATTCAGTCAAGTGAGACTTTTAACGCAATGAATCATCATCCGTTAAAAGCCTTTTTTTATGCAATGAATGTGATTGATTGCGTTGAAAAAGGTTTTGATGATGTTATTTGCGTTAAAAGTCTTTTTTATATAGATTTTTATACATACCAGTTTCTTATTTATCTCGGGAGGTAAAACCTCCTGACTTATGCACTAACAGTTTTCTATTCTATTTCTAGGAGGGTTTTATAATGTCAGAATTAATCAAGGCTTCATTATTTGTTGTTGTTGCTGAAATGGGTGATAAAACACAGCTGCTGGCGATGGCAATGGCAGGCAAATATAAAGTCAGACAAGTTATGCTGGGAGTTCTTGTGGCAACTGTTTTAAACCATGCCTTAGCGGTCGCTCTGGGAAGCTACTTAAGCTCGGTAATCCCTATGGATATTGTAAAAATAGTCGCTGCTGCCGCCTTCTTACTCTTTGGCTTATGGACATTAAGAGGAGATAAAATCGATGATGACGGAAGCAAGAAGCAAAAATTCGGTCCGGTAGTCACGGTTGCAATCGCATTCTTTATTGCGGAAATGGGCGATAAAACGCAGCTTATGACCATAGCAATTGCCGCTGACGCTGCATTTCCGGTTCTCATTTTAACCGGAACGACAATCGGTATGCTGATCGCTGACGGCATCGGAATCATAGGCGGTGCCTGGATGTGCAGACATATTCCCGAAAAATATATTAAATGGGGCGCGGGATTAATCTTCTTATTCTTCGGGACACTGACATTATATGAAAACATTCCTGCCGGTTTCATCAATCCGGGGTCAATTATACTTTACTTTGCAGTGTTGACATTCCTGATCTATCTTGCCGGTGTAAAGTTCACCTATAACAATCAAGTCTGTCCTACGGAACCGCCGAAGTCTGAGGAAAACGGCTTGGGAAATGAATTGGAATAATACAATAAATCCCTGCAGCACAGCCCTGAATTATCAGGGCTGTGCCCCTTTCTGTATTCCCGCAGTAATAGGCTTGCATAGTAAATCATAAAATATATCAATGAATTATGATCGAGGCTGTCTATGGAGATACATGTTGTTGCACCGGGAGAGACATTATATTCAATCGCGCAGAGTTACTCAGTTCCCTTGGACCGATTAATTCAGGATAACGGCCTGGACCCTTCCGCCAATCTGGTGACAGGACAAATTCTGATTATAACATATCCTGTACTTACCTATATGGTTCAAGAGGGAGACACCTTAGAAAGTATTGCGGATCAATATAATACGACGGTAATTCAATTGCTTCGAAATAATCCGTTTTTAGCAGACCGTCCATCCTTGGAACCCGGCGAAACTTTAGTGATCAGCTATGACAATACGAAAGGTACCATCTCCACCAACGGGTATGCCAGTACTTATATTCCTATGGATGTATTAAGGAGAACCCTGCCTTTTCTAACCTATTTATCTATTTTTGGATACCAACTGACTGATGACGGCGAGATTCGTGAGCCGGAGGATGATTTACTGAGAAGCACTGCCAGGGAATACCATGTGGCACCCATCATGTTATTATCAACCTTATCT
This sequence comes from Bacillota bacterium, assembly GCA_023409535.1. GTDB lineage: Bacteria > Bacillota > Clostridia > Lachnospirales > Lachnospiraceae > Mobilitalea. The sequence goes on along the minus strand of JAEYGZ010000027.1, from coordinate 186,341 downwards.
CCGCAAGGTGTCGGAAATATTGAGACCGCCTACAGACTGATCTCCAATGAGGAAATAAAAGATACCTTGATTAGAAATGTATTGCGGATTTTAAGAAGAAAAAGATTTCATGGAGTAACTTTAAATTATCTGTACCTGACCGAACAGACTCTTCCGTATTATGAACGCCTTGCTGCGGATATGGCTGCAAGACTTAGAAGAGAAGGATTTGAATTATACATTACAATAGCACCTCTGCTTAAAATTGATAACAATTATATTACATTTGAGAGATTGGACTATACGCGCCTCGGTGCGATAGCAGATCAGCTTATCGTTATGAACTATACCTGGGGATATAATTATAATCCGCCAAGGCCTGTTACCTCCGTGGAAGACATGCGCCTTTTTGTAGAGTATCTGGTAACTACCATACCTGGGAATAAAATAGCAATCGGAATACCCCTTTTAGGCTATGTATGGGAATTACCCTTTATCCTTGGGATATCAAGAGGCAATACTCTGACGATTAATTCTTCACTGGCACTGGCCGATAATGTACAGGCAGCAATACAATTTGACGAGTTATCACAGACCCCTTATTTTACTTTTAATGATTACCGGTTTGGAGTACCAATTCAATATATCGCCTGGTACATTGATGCAAGAACAATTGAAGGATTTCTGAATCTGGTATCGGAATATGGACTATCCGGTATAGGCTTATGGACTATCAACTATTATGACCCACGAATCTGGCTGATTATCAATACCCAATATCAGATAGTGACAGTTATGCCATAGCACTATGCTAAGATTTTACCCCGGTACAGCCATTCAATGTTCGCCTATTTTGGGCGGACATTTCAAGCTGCGGCCAACTGTTGTATTATTGTTGATTAATTTCCGCACATACGGGATAGTGGTCCGACAGATATACCCCATCACGGCTATCCGTCCATATGGTTGCCGTAACCAATTGAAACCGGTCCTCCGCGATGATATAATCAATCTTTTCCTCCTTCTGCCGTCCGAAATCATGAAAGGTGCCCTTCATTGCCGAGGTCAGATCAATATACTCAGGATATTCCTCCAATAGCCGCATTTCCTGTGAATCAGGTACAGCATTAAAGTCCCCCGCCAATATTGCAGGCACTTTGTCAGATGCTGCGTCCTTCTTCATCTTTCGTAATATTTGTCCCAGCCCGAGTATTCTGGCCCCGCTTCCGATGTGATCCAGGTGGGTATTATACAGACGGAAAATACCTTTCGTCTCCATATTCTGAAATAAAGCTTGCGTACAAACTCTAGGGCAATCGCTTTGGTCCTGATAGCGTGATCCCGGTACTTCCGGTGTTTCAGAAAGCCAGAACACCTCAAGCCCCAACAGATTAAACTTCAGCTTCTTATATGCAATGCTCATCTGCTCATTCTCAAGCTTCTCATCTCTTCCGCATCCGATGACATAATAATCGGTCAAAGCTTCCTTCAGCCATACTGCCACATGGGGCAAAACCTCCTGAAAGCAGATAAGATCCGGCTGCTCCTTTTGGATTTTATCTATAATCAGCTGCTTTCGATTGCAAAAATCATTGATACCATCCTGTCCGTAATCACAGCGGATATTAAATGTCACTAATTTCATTGTCAGTTCCTCCTTGGCCGATTAAATAAATATTCTTCAACATTGTACACCAAAAAAATCATATACTCAACCGTATTCACAAATTAACATTAGGAAAAAACTCCATCCAATTGATAGAGTTTATACCTGATCCGTATGTCTTTCTTCACTCGTCATGACGGCTTGCTTTCCAGATGCAAATCGCATAGATCAATAATACACCCACTTGAACCGCTAAAATAATTAATGCGGTCTTATCCAGCGAATCTCCTGTAATACCGGAAATATAATCATGCGCCGCATGCCAGATAATTAATGCCCATAGGCTTTTTGTTATACTGACAACTTCAGCAAGAACAAATCCGACTAAAAATGCAAAAAGCATCTGAAGGATGAGATCTAATGTATTTTTTCCGCTCAATGCATTGAACAGATGAAGAATGCCAAATACCATAGAAGTCCAGATGATGGCATTCTTTCTTCCTTTTACCGAGATAACCTGAAAGGCAAGTCCTCTAAAATAGATTTCCTCGTTGAAACCGACGGCCACTGTAAAAAGTAACATAATAATATATTGCAATGCAGTAATTCCATCCTCAAGGCCGGCCACTGCAATAGGAATTATCTCAATAAGAATCAACGGTATGTACCACCATACTTTGCGGATGGAGGCCTTTTCAGTTTTTCGAAATCCATACTCCGCAAATGAGCGTCCGGATTTCTTCATTATAATGATTCCAAGGATGATTGAAACCAGCAGGAAGGCTGTGGTTACAGCTCTTTGTACATAAGGCTCCAATCCTATTATCTGCGGAACTGCTGACCCCAGAGCTGTCAGAAAAGTACACAGCAAACCGATTAGAATTACCGACCAATATGGATGTTTCTGTGAATATGACTGTTTCATAAGTTATGTCCCTCTTCGCTTTTTAATTTCATTACCAATCCCATAAAAGAATTATTTAATAATCTTCTGATTTCATCATCTTTAAAACGGCAGTTATTTGTTGCAAACATTGCTGCTATTCCATGGGTTGTAAGCCAGATGCCTGCATATAGCTCTTTTGCAGCCTCCGGACTTAATCCTGTCATATGGCACAGCAATTCGATAATTTCATCGTCACCTTCCGTAGATCCGACAATATCCAGTAAGCCCTGCCCTTTGAACGCATCTGACATAAACAAAAGCCTGAACAGATTTTTCTCACGCTTGGCAAACTCAATATAGGCAAGTCCCATAAGAAGAAAACCGTTATCCGTGTTTTCACCTGCCTTTAACATACACTCATTGTAGATGTTCTCTGCACTTTGATAAACTGCGGTTTTCAGTCCTTCCATGGAATTATATGCCCGAAAGATAGGATGTACCGAGCAGTTCAATTCTTTTGCCAGGTCGCGTGCATTCAGGCCTTCCATTCCCTTCTCCCTGACCATGGAAATTGCCGTATTGATAATGTCTTCCTGGGTGACCTTAATTTTAGGCGGCACAAAATTTCTCCTTTCCCGTCATTTATGTAACATAAGTTACCTAACACTCGTTACCTATTGTAGTTCAAAGCATAACCCTTGTCAATAAGAAAAATGAAAGCACCCTATCTTTTTTTGTGATAGAGTGCTGATAACTTATTTTTCATATTGTTTAGAAACTACCGCATGGACTGCTTCCTTTACCAGGTCAATTACTTCCCTGTCGGTCTCTCCTAACCCTTCCTTGCGTGGGATAAAATTATTTTTTAATATACTTTCTTTCAGGATAAATTCATACCATGTGGCTGCAACTGCATATCTGCCATAGATCATATGCATATGATAGCCATCCCTGCAAAGACTGATGCCACCATTTGCGTAGTCAAAGACCGGCTTGGCACGAAGCTCCTGAATTACCGTTCCGCTTGGGATTACTCTTAAGGAAAGTCTTTCTGATAAGGTGCGGTAGGTTCTGAGGATGGCTTCATACATTTTCTTCTGGTCCTTATCATATTTGATAAAATCCGAATGCTCTGAGTCCAGCTCATAAGCCCAGGTCTGATGAAGCAGCTGTCCTGCGGCAGGCGCAAATTGCTTTACATATTCCGATATCCGATCAAGATATGGATCATAGGTTTCGAGAATACCGCTTTCACCGCTCACCTGTTGAAGCGTAACATAATCCCAGGCTTCCTCCTGCAAAGCTTCCTTGATTGAACTCTTTCGTCCGTTATATTGCCCATTTAACTCATATTCATAATTCGGTGCATCCGCCTCAATATTACTCCAATGGGTCTTAAGGGAACAGCCTCCGATATACAGGTTTACAACTTTCATCTCCTTACCGGCTGCCTTTGCCATATCATAAAGATATGCCGTCGCATCCTGTGAGAAGCTATTGCCGATCGCTAGTATTTTAATCATTTTCCTTCCTCCTGTTTTCCTCATAACAATCTACAGTACACTTAAAGCTGCGTACAACTCACAGCCGAATCTCGTACCTGCGCGGCTTACATCCGGGGTTCGGCCTCATAATTTATATTGTATTACAAAATTATCCCATACTCAACCGCGATATGTAAGAATTTACAATAGCTGTGTATGAAAAAATCAGTTAATAATATATGCCAAACCATCAGTTATATGGTATATTAAATCGTAGAATCTATCGAGCGGAGAATACCAATGGAATATAAATATACACAAAATGATAATTATGAAGATTTCGCTTCCGGAAGAGTACTGTATCATATGGGAGGTACATCCACCTTTCCGGTAAGATTAGCATTAGAAATGTATGAACGATGCCTGCAATACTCAAAAAAGAAAACGGATATAGCTCTATACGATTGCTGCTGCGGCGGTGCCTATATGCTGACGGTGTTAGGACTGCTGAAAAATGAAACCCTGTCAAAAATATATGGAAGTGATATAGATCCGGCGATTCTTAAGCTGGCCGCAGATAATCTCGGCCTTTTAACAAAAGCCGGAATAGAGAAAAGAAGAAACGAATTAGAAGCGCTTTACAAAAATTACGGAAAAGCATCCCATATGGAAGCATTGCATAGTATTGACCGGATAGAAAGGCTGCCGGCAGGAGAGCTAAAAACCAGCGTGTTTCACCAAAATGCATTTAAAGTAAGTGCGCTTCCTTTCCTTCCCGATATCATAATTACAGATGTCCCCTATGGAAATCTGGTGGAGTGGAATGACGGTGACGGAGGAATCAACCAAATGATGACCGCCCTGTCCGGAGTATGCAGTCAAGAAACCATCCTTTGTGTCTGCATGGATAAAAAACAAAAGATAAAGACTGAGATCTATCAAAGGCTGGAAAAACAAATGATCGGCAAACGAAAATTTGAACTATATAAGAAAAAGGCATAGTAAAAGACCTGCAATTGATAGGAAGTGCTCCTCCTTGCGGCAAACAGTTTTTAATTATACTGTCTGCCGCAGGGGGAGTAGATGAATATTACACCAGCTGCAGGCCTTTCATTTTATCAAGTCCTGTTAGGTCAATTCACTTTTATACAGCACTTACCATTTATGATTACTTCGTACGGTATTACCTATGGCATTCAGCAAGCTCTTACTTAAATCGGTCGTATCCTGCGAAAGCTCCCAGATCATAATACCCCCTACATTATCACAAGCCCATTGGGTCTTGGCCTGTATTGTAGGAATTCCGTTATAATATGCCTGCATTCCGTTAATTGTGGATATGTCGGTATTATAAGCATTGGGGTTCGCCTCCAGAATGGCAGCATAGGATGCCCAGGAAGGTCTTCCATAGAAGGGCACTCCTAATACAACCTTACCGGCAGGCATATGCCTGGTATCTCTCCAATACTTCCCGCACAGAACTGCAAAATCATAGGTGGAATGCCTGATACCATCACCGCCGTCATAAGCCATGACATTGAACCAGTCCACACTGTTGATTACAGTGTCTGTATGGGCTGCCGAATCCCAGTAGATCACACCATCCGGAGTGACTCCGCTTATTACTGCCGCGGTTAAAAGCATGTTGCTCTTTTTCAGCTCGGTACTCAGATAAACCATAAGATTCTCATACTGCTGCTTGCTGGTGCCATCTGTTCTTGGATGTTCCCAGTCTATATCCACCCCGTCAAAGCCGTATTGCTTCGCCATGGCTATGATGGCATTTCCAAACTGGGTTACCTTCGCAGAAGTACTGGTTGCCGACATAAAGGTTGATTCCAGGGGAGTACCGTTATATGCCCAGCCGCCGACTGCCAGGAGAACCTTCACTCCCCTGGAATGAGCTTGCTGAATAATCTGCTGTGCCGTACTTGCATTTTCCAGGGGCATAAGCCCTCCCTCACTGGTAGGAATGGCAAATGCATAATTAATATGAGTCAGATTGTTATATTGAATGCTATTTACCTTTGACGGCTCCCAGCTGGGATAATAGCCTACAACTTTGAATTTTGCCGGGTCCGGCGGCGTGGTCGGAACCGGGGTTATTGTTGGAACTGGAGTAATTGAAGGGGTCGGTGTTACCGTAGGCGTCGGGGTGGGAGTTGGGTTTGTCCCTCCGATTAACTGCCATACTGCCGCAACGCCCGGAGTCTCGCCCTGTGTCCACCACTGGGCGCGATAATTCTTTCCTTGATAGGATACCGTACTGCCGCCCACATAAACGGTTGCACTGTTCCATGCAGGATAATCACCGCCGGAAGAATCTGATATCAAATTCCATACCTCTGCAACTCCGGGGGTCTCTCCCTGCGTCCACCATCTTGCCATGTAATTTTTACCTTGATAGGTAACCATATCTCCGCTTAAGTATACCTTACTGCTGCTCCATTCTTCATAGGCTGTTGCAGCCAAAGAATTAATTAATTTCTCTTCCGATCCTGCTGTACTGACCTCCGCTGCTGCCTGCACATTCGGTAAAACCGGACGTAATAATGTAAATAACGTCAGAATTGCAATCAAAACATAAAAACGTTTCTTTTTGAACATAGAACCTTCTCCTTTCAGAGCTTCGAAAGCCCGCTATTATAACTCAGACCTTTTGATTTGTACAACGATTTACAAACCGATTATCATAACAGGTATTTCAATGTATGATTCTCGCTTGTTCTTTTATTTTCCGTCCGTTGCTGATATTGTCGTGTTTCTTCTCATACCCCCTCTCTTATCTTAACTTTGCTGTAATTATGTAAATTTTTCAATTCATAAAGTTGTTAATTTTTGTCTCGAATTGTGCTTGAAAAGACAAATATAAAGAAAAGCTGAATTCCAAACCGTATTACTGGGGAATTCAGCCTATTATCATACTATTTCATTTTTATATACCGTCATTATCTGCTGAGGCCTAATCCGTCCTTTCCGCTGACTGACTGTACCATTGATCGGATATGCTATTATCGATCGCATTGAGAAGACTCTTATCCAAATCCAAAGTATCCTGTGAAAGCTCCCAGATCATGATCCCTCCGATATTGTCAAGCGCCCATACCGTCTTCTCTGTGATTGTCGGAATTCCATTATAATGTACCGGTGTTCCATTAATTACCGTCACATCTCTTTGATAGGCCCCGGGGTCCGCCTCTAATATCTCAGCATATGAAATTCCAGAAGGTCTTCCATAAAAGGGAACTCCTAAAACTACCTTATGGGCAGGCACATTTCTTGTATCCCTCCAGTACCGGGCACTGTTCACAGCGAAGTCAAAGGTCGAATGCTGACTACCATCTCCGCCGCCGCCATCATAAGCCATCACATTGATCCAATCCAGACAATCAAGTACTTCCTCTGTTTGTGCCGCGGCATCCCAATACACGCCGCCTTCCGGTGACACACCGCTTAGGACTGCTGCCGTAAAAAGCATATTCTCCTCTCTCAGCCTGTCACACAGATATCCCATCAGCCCTCCGTACCGCTGCCTGCTTATGTCATTGTTCCGCGGATGCTCCCAATCCATATCAACACCGTCAAAACCGTATTCCTTTGCCATCATTACAATAGCTTCGCCCAACCGGACTATCTTCTCCGGAGAAGCCGTCGCTTCCATAAAGGTTGGCTCCAAGGGTATGTTATTATGGGACCAGCCTCCGATGGACAGGAGAACCTTAACTCCTACGGAATGTGCTTCAAATATTATCAGCCCTGCCAATTCCGCATTCTGTAAAGGAAGGAGCCCGCCATCTGAAGTGGGTATGGCAAATGCATAATTAATATGAGTTAATTTATTATACCGGATCAGATCAGCCTTGTCAGGTTCCCAGGCCGGATAATAACCAACCACCTTGAACCCCATTTGAAGCGCTTGCCAGTTTGCCATGGAACTCCTCCTTGCATTTTTTCACTCACTTGAAAGAGTGCAATAAAATATATTTAAAATTCATTCACCCAATCCTTGATTAATACTTCAAGGAAGGGCAGGGTTTGATTATTGGCACCTAACAGCCTGCTGTGCAGGTCCTTCATCTCACTCCTAAATTTTATTCTGTCTGCATCAGAAAATTCCTTTAACACCTTCCCCTTAATTTGTTCCAGCTTAATCGCCGCATACCTTAAATCCTTCGTATTATAATATTTCAAAATATTAATAAATGCATCATAATCAGGGTCTGTTAAAAGAGAATCTTCATTCTCTTTGGTTATTAACGTTAAATAATCATTTTTGTCTATGGTATTACTCGCTATCGTATAAGATGCTTCATCGTCCGGTTTTTCATTGAACATATCATTTAAAGATCTCAAAATTTCACTTTTATCCATATCTGTCCTCCATCATTATGTAAATACTTCCAACCAGTCTACTCCCCCATTATAAAAAGACCTGCATCTGTTGTCAATTACCTGATGCAGGCCTTGTCTGTTTCTAATCTGTTTGTACCGGGTCAGGCGTCCGCTAAGTCCGGTTTGCGCGCCGCAAGCTTACGGTTGTGTCTGTTCATGGCACGCATTGTTATACTGATGATCGGCCCGGTGAATACAATCGCTGCGATTGTTCCGATGCCGATGATACCACCCATAAGAAAACCAAGGACAGCCACCGTAAAATCAAATGCCATCTTCCCTTTTTTGAAGGGCATATGTGCTTTGTCCGAAAGGAATACCACCATGGCATCCACAGGAGCCGCTCCCATATTCACCGACAAATACAGGCCCAGGCCGCAGCCAAGCAAGATTACTGCCGGTATCAGCAGAAGAAGCCTGATCAGGTAATCTTCACCGGGCGGTATCAGAGCGAGATTGTTAAAATCAATGAATTGCAGCGTAAGCGTACCTGCCGGTGACAGAAATCTGCCGAATATTCCGGTGAATAAATTGATCAGAGGCCCCATGGCAAAGCCGGCAATTAAGGTTGCCAGTCTGATCTGCTTCCTGTCAAAAATCAAAATGAATATAAAATAGATGATACTGTCTGTCAAATTAACATTACCGTAGCTGATCCCGAAGATCCGGTGCTGCCCGTCCGCAAATACGGAGATAGGATCCGAGCCGATATTCAGCGTGTAAAAAATCGAAATACCGCAGGCCGCCAGGATTACTCCAATGCAGACAAGTGCTATTTTAATACTTAGTTCTTTTAAGCTGGAGTTCTTAAGTCGATACAAAAACTTTCCTCATTTCTAAAACATTCCTGTCAATATCTTTATTTTTCTATACAAATAATACTAATTTTGACTCAGTATATAAAGGACATATGTACTTTAACAAAAAGTTTTAGACAAATATAACGAAATGCGGGCAATTGATTTTATTCGTATAAAAAAAACCTGCACACATCACTGCTGCAGGCGGGTTCATCAATTAAACGTTGTAATTGATGCTTAATTATTTTATGATAAGAATTAAAGTATGGGGTAATCCTTATATTGATGCTGTCGTAAATCCATGAGTCGAGGTGATGATCATGTTTAAATTATCCGATATCCCGTCCTATGTCCCGGAGAATGACCGGCAATTATTAACTAACCTATTTGAAAATGCTCCCTCCTATATCACCGAGCGTTCCGTCATCAAGACGCTTCAGCCCGGCCAGTCCTTAATCTCTGCTGATCAAAAAGCTGAAAAGATATTCATTCATCTTACCGGCAAACTATTGGGCGTGGATACCTTTAAAACAGACATTATCTATAATTTTATAGAATTGCATCCGGTAAACATCATCGGGGAATTTGAAGCCTTCTCCAACAAGCAAAACTATCAGATTAATATCAGTGCAAAATCAAAGGCCATGCTGATCGCAATTGCAGCAAAAGATTTCCTGGACTGGATGCAGTTCGATATAAAAGCCCTCAATATCATAACACGCCTGCTGGCATTTAAGCTTTCCAATGAAAGTAAGATGAACCGGGGATATTTATTTCTGAATTCTTATGACAGGCTTCTGATTTATTTCTATAATCATTGCATCAATTTGAAGCCTGACGAACAAATCATCACAATAAATAAAAAACACAGCGAATTGGCGGATGAGGTAGGCTTTAGCGAAAAGACCATCAACAGAGCTGTCAACAAATTAGTAAAAAACGGATTGATTACCTCCGGCAGAAATTCAATTAAGATCTCACCAATGCAATTAGTCCTCATCAAAGAAGCATTAGATGAAAGACAATTAATCTAATTGGTTATATCATCGTTTCAAAACAGCCGTTCCATACCCCTCCAGCGGATAAGGTCCCAGCCACTTTTCACCGGTGAATAGATTGGTCAGTTTTTCTTTTACCTGAATTATCACCGTTTCTTTGCTATAGTTCAGCAGGAAATAATAGCTTTGCCCTTCCTTTTCGCGTACAGCCAGTTCACAGCAGTCCGGCAGTTGGAATAATTCACCGTACGGGGCTTTCACACCCAGCTTTTTCAGGAAAACTCCTGCTGTTTCCTGCGTAAACGTTCCTCCAAAATAATACGCCCTTCCTTTTCCGAAGGAATTTTCAATCAGCGCAGGCGTGCCGGCGTAATAGCTGCTTAAGTATACGCCTGACACCCGGGCATTCTTTGTCAGAGGTGCAAGCAGATCGTTGAAGATTGCCGCCTCAATTCTGCTGCCGTCCCAATCCACCCAGATTTTATCCTCCTCCGGTGCCACAAAGGAGTATTCCACTACATCGGTACCTGTCAGCTTCGCCGCAAGCCCCGGCAGATTAGCCCGGGTGCATCGGCCCGTCAGGTCTTTATATCCTGTCCGGCAGCCCATAACCAGAATGCCTCCCTGCTCCACATACGCCTCTAACAGCGCCATCCGCTCCTCTGTTAAAATTACTGCATGAGGATAAAACAGCACCTGATAATCTGCCAAATCCTCCAAGGTGGTGCTTTCCCGCAAATATATATAATCAAGCGGAGTATGGGATAACTGCGCAGCCGCAAAAATACCATCTTTACTTGCCTGTTCCACTCTCTGATGCCACACATCCAGCTTTGCATCCCAAATATTATCGTAATCCTGCAGTACACCTACCTTTGCCGTATAGATGCTTCCCGCAATCTCACTTAACTTCCCGGTCTTTTCTGAGAACTCCTTCAGCTCCCGCAGTCGCCTGTTTTCTCTTCCTGAATAATCCAGAATCCCATGCCAGTAAATCTCCGTTCCTACCGTACAGGTCCTCCAACGGAAGTAACCGACATAATCTGCCCCGTGAGCGATGCTTTGCATGGACCATAAGGACATCTGCCCCGGTCTCGGGGTACAGGCCTCCATTTTTGTATTCCAGCCGTTTGCTCCCGATTGCTGCTCCATAATTCCAAAGACAGGAGAAATCGACCGTACTTCCGACAGATTCCTGCTCCACTTTCTGTCCCTTAACCCGTCCAGGCCGCTTCCATCAATACTATAAGCAAAGTTGGGATAGGAATCATAGGTGATAAAGTCCAGGCTTTCTTCCGTCATTGTGTGGTTATCCAGATTGGAGAACAGACCGTTGGTCGTAATGAAATCCGCTTCCTTGCGATACCTTCTGATAATATCAGCCTGCATTTTAATAAATTTGCGGGCACTGTATGATACAAACCGTATATAATCCAATACCTCATGCGGGTTGGTAGAATTGCCGAGGGTTTTCCGGGGTACATAAACCTCGCTCCAGGCGGTATAGGTCTGATTCCAGAACACGGTTCCCCAGGCCTTATTCAACTGCTCCACCGTATGATATTTTTCTTTCAGGAACAGCCGGAATGCATAGGTATCACTCTCCGAATAGAAAACGTCCGTCTCGCAGTTGATCTCATTGTCGATCTGCCAGCCGATCACGGCAGGATGCTTTGCATAGCGGGCTGCGACTTTTTCCACAATAGTTCTGCAGAAATCCTGATATTTCACCGAATTATAATTATAATGACGCCGGGCGCCATGTCTGTACAGGGTTCCGTCCATATCCGCATTTAAAACCTCCGGATACCGGTCCGTCAGCCAGGCAGGCGGAGTAGCTGTCGGCGTACAGAAAATCACCTTCATACCGCACTTCCAGGCCAGCTCCAGGAAATCATCGAAAAAGGCATAAGTATATTCTCCTTCTCTTGGCTCCACCTTGCTCCAGGCAAACTCTGCAATTCTAATCACATGAATGCCATGATCAAGCATCCGGTTCAAATCGGCTTCCCAGTCCTCCCGTTCCCAGTGTTCCGGATAATAACAGGCTCCCAATACAATACTCTTTCCGTTTAAAAGTGCTCTCATCATTTTCCTCCTTTCTGCGCTGCTTCATATCTCCGGCTTTCGTTACCGGTATTCCTCCGCAACCCATACCTTGTTTAAGCTGCAGGCACACCCTTCCTGAAACTGCGGCCAATTTTCAATAAAAATAGCATCTGTTTCATAAAGTACATCGATCACCACCGTTAATTTGCCGGGAAATCCAAAATAACCAAGGCTGATGGGTACCTCCTGCCCTGTATAGAAATGATCATTTATTTTTTGATTTCCCGCAAAAATCTCCATCCTTTCCCCGGCATAGGACATCCAGAGTATCGTATCCCGTCCCTCCAGACGATCCGCCTCTTTCGCATAAGCAACAGAAATTTCGTAAACTGACCTCTTATCCTCCCGGGATATCAATACAGCCTCTGCATGCGCAGCCTTCCCGTTCCTATTCCGTTCATAAACTGTAAATCGGCCCTCCTGGCCGCAAGGGAGAAAGCCCGGGATTTCCATCGTTGGCTTCGGGTAGCATTTGAGGACGGTATGGCCGGAACCGGTTACCTTAAGAACACCATCCTCTTCCCATACATAATTATCATTTAGTATCAGGTAATCCTGATCCAGGCTCACCTTCCAGGCATTTAAGGCATCTTCTCTTGACAAATGCAGAATGTCGGCGGACCTTTCATCCGCCCAGGCAAATTGCGGATCATAATTCCCGTAAAACAGATAGGTTCTTCCGGCATTGGTATTCAGGCTGCAGAGAGGGGTTGCCAGCGCAGAGACCAGTACGGCCTCTCCCAATTTCATCCGGTACGGAAAAAATCCATAGGCTCCGTCTTCTATGTCCAAAGGCGGGAATATCACATTACCTGCACCGCATAATCCTGTCAAACTCACCCTTTTATGTGAATCCATTTTCCTTCTTCTCTGATAGTTATTGAAGAATACATAGCCGTGTTCTTCATCATGCCTGCAGGAAACCCGCAGGGTATGCAGATCCTCCGGTTTTACATGCTCCGGCATGATTTTCGCAGGCAGCGCTGCCAATTCTTCCCCGAATTCCGATAAAAAGTAGGCCAGCAGCTTAATTTCCCGGTAGCTGTCCGATAGGGCGCCGTACTGTCTGATTGGTGCATTAAAATCATAATTGATCTCCGGCAGATCATTGAGATATCCGGTGTTCTTACTTTCCTGCAGGGTAGACAGCTTTCCTTTTGGATTACTGCCGCCATGATACATATAATAGCCAAGCAGCGCGACACCGCTGCCAAGCTTGGTAAGCGACATGGCTCCGATATCCCTGCCGGTTGCCACCGGTCTTCTGTGTGCGGTCACCTGCATACCGCCGCCCAGCTCGGCGGTCAGGAACGGATAGTTATCTTCCTCAAAAGTAACCGCTCCCTCTACATGATGGTCACTGGCAATTAACGCATCATTTCGTATATGGCTGAATACATAGTTTGTATTCGCTTCCAATTCGCAGGTCCGCTGATCCCAGGGTGCTTCGCAGTAGCCGCCCATCACAGGCAGCAGATCACCGATGCAGGCGCCGCCCCAGCCTGTGGCGGTATACAAAGGAACCTGAAATCCAATCTCCTTGGCTAACGCAGTCAAGGCTCTCATATGCGCTTCTCCGGCTTCTCCCTGCAGACCGCCGACATGACCGTATTCATTTTCGATCTGAATGCCGATAATCGGCCCACCATCCTTATAGAATAAGCCCTCCACCTGATCATAAACCTGCTCCCAGAAGCGCCTGACATAGGTTAGATAATTCTCATCGTTGCTGCGAAGCGCTATGCCGTCTGCTTCTTTCTTCTGCAGCCAGTCCGGAAACCCTCCGTTTCTAACCTCTCCATGAACCCAGGGACCAAGTCTTAGAAATACGGAGATTCCTACTTTTCTGCACAAATGTACAAATCGCTTTAAATCCCGGCATCCCGCAAAGTCAAAGCTTCCTTCTTCCTCTTCATGGTGAATCCAGATAACATAGGTTGACACAATGGTCAGTCCGCCCGCTTTGATTTTACGCAGTGACTCTTCCCATAATGTCTCGAGATATCTGCTGTAATGCATTTCACCCATAACCGGAAACCAAGGTCTGCCATCCCTGGTAAGATAGTGGCTGTTGTAGTCAAATTCTTTCTTCATGTCCAAATTCTCCTCATGTATATTGTTTCGTCAATCTGAGCTTTCGCAGCATGCAATAAATCGGAGGAGCTGTGATACTGACACCAATGGTTAGGTGCTTCTTCCTGCTGACAATATCTTTGATTTCATACAAGGTCCACTCATGCTCTGACGGATGAATCATAATTTCTTTCTCCGCTTCCTCCGTCTGTGCAAAGAAACGGATCTCTACATTCGTCGTATCTGTTCCCATAAACTCCGCTTCCAGCTTATAGCTGCAATCCTGGGTGACGGTTACCTGCTGGCTGATCTGAAAGGTAAAGTTTTTGGGAGCTTCCACGCGAAGAGCATTCTGGGGAGGAGCCGGAAAAGGCTCTATAAACTCAGGATAAAGCTGTGCCATCACCTGTTCATCGGCGCTTTCTATCCTCCACTGTGTCAGCCCTTCCTCCCAATTCGTATCGCGCAGGAGATTTTCCGCCTCCGGAAGCCTCTGAAGAATATGTACCGTTATTGTGGCATTTTCTTCAACACCCTCCGTTTTTCCCGCAATCCGATATTCGCCCGGCTGCAGATACCAGGCATCGCCTAAGGTCTCAGCCTGCCAGGTCACTCCCCTCTTTTCAATGGTTCCGTCATAGAAAAGCACGGACAGTTCTTGCGGCAGCTCCGGTACGGTTCCGGCTTCTGCCGTTATCGGTGCAGGGTCATACACCTTCGCATATTCTCCGCAGCGCTGCTGCTGTCTGGTAAACAGAAAGGATCTGATGCCTTCCAGAATCTTCCCGTCTTCATTAAGAAGTCCCATGTTCTCCGACCAGCCGCCCTGCCCGGGCCGCGGCAGGCATAAAGGCTCCCAGTAATAAACCCCAAGCCCTCTATGCTCCGGCAGAGAAGCCACGATATTCATTACCAGATCCAGTACCTTCTTCTGTCCCTGGGGTGAGGCCGGGATACCGGCGATTCTCTCCTGGGCTTCATCAATAAACCCATATTTGCTTCTCCTCCACGCATGAGCCGTTTCCACAATCATGACCGGCTTGTGATACACCTGGGTAAGCTTTTTTAACGTCTCACGCAAATCCGTAAAGGTCCCGTGCCAAAAGGGATAATAGGATAACCCTATAATATCAAACTCCATCAGTCCGTTAGCAATTGCTTTGGAAAACCATTCGTTTAAATAAAAATACCGGCCGCCCTGATCCAGATGGATCATGACCTGCAGTACACCGGCCTCCGCCACCGCCCTTGCGCCGCGAATTCCGGCATTGACCAGCCGTACCATAGAGGCATAATCCGGCAATTCCCCCTCCGGAAATAACAGACCGCTCCTGATCTCGTTTCCGATCTGCACCTGATCCGGCAATACCCCTTCTGCCTGCAGAGACAGCAGGGTATCCCTTGTATAAGTATAAACCGCCTCTTCCAGTTCTTCAAAGCTTAAATCCGCCCAGGCCTTGGGCTTATTCTGCTTGGCCGGATCCGCCCAGTAATCGGAGTAATGAAAATCCAGCATAAAGCTCATGCCATGGGCTTTGATTTTCTTTGCCATAGCAATCGTATGGGCAAGGCTGCAATACCCCTTGGATTCCGGCACAAGTTCAGGATTATTCCATATGCGCAGCCGGATTGCATTGACGCCATAGCTGGCGATCAATGCAAAAGGTTCTGTGATTGCACCGTCAAAATCCTTTATCTGCATTCCTTCCTCCAGAAATTCCGGCAGAAAGGATATGTCCATTCCTTTATAAAAATCCGTCTGATGACCACTCATTTTTGTTTACCTCAAATTCTGTTGGATGATTTTCTAAGCAATATCTCATAATCCATCTTCGTTTTATGCACATATTCCTTTCCCAGCAGGGAATTGATTAATTGCTTGCCAATCATATTTCCCACCTGTATGGCCGGTACATTCACCGCCGTAATCGCAGGCGAGAAGCAGTTTAAATTAGAGCTGTTATATAAGGATGCAATCGCGATATCCTGAGGAATCCTATATCCGTCCGCCTGCAGTCTGGAGGTGATCAGGGTACAGACGGTATCATCTCCGCAGACAATGCACTCCACCTTTTTTGACATGATGTCGCTGATAATGGCATCCAGATTATCTTTTTTTAACATACCAATATAAAATGCCTGATTATTTTCCATAATGCCATTTTTTAAAAGTGCCTTACAAAAACCGTCGTGTCGGCTTCTGTTTACATTATACGTCAAATCCTCAACGATCAGTGCAAATTTGCTGAAGCCCCGTCCAATCAGGAGAGAGGTCAGATGTTCTGTTGCCGCTTCATTGTCGGTATCCACCTGAATCACATCCTCATTTTCGCAGATACCGGTAATTCCTGTGGGGAAATGTATCTCTGTCAGGTACTGTACCGCCTTATCATCCTCCAGGCTCCGGGTGAGAATAATGCCGTCCACCTTTTCATTTTCAACAAGCGTTCGGATACCGGAGATATCATTCATCATTCCGATGGTAATCAGCACATGATAATCCAGCAGGGAAGCAACTTCACAAATGCCAAGCAGACAATCATGGAAATAGAGGCTTCCGCTGGAATATACATCCGCAGGAAGGACAACCCCGATATTGTGGCTTCGAATTCGTCCTGATGCTTCACTCGATTTCAGTAACCCCTGCTCCCTGGCTATGGTTATGATTTGATCACGGGTAGTTTCCCCTACCCTGCCTTTACCGGACAAAGCTCTGGATACCGTACTCTTGGATACCCCTATTTTTTTTGCAATATCCTCCTGCGTCATGTTTCAGCCTCCTGATACCGATTTATAAGCGGTGCGCCTGCCAGGCACACTTTGAAGGGCTGCTACACTTTGTAACAGCCCGTAAGCAGTTTATTAACCTTGCTTTTTGGTGACGTAATCCGCTGCCTGCTTTTCCAGTTCTGCCTGAATATCACGCACACCTGCACTTTCCAGTGCTGCCTTCAGTTCGGCAATTGCCTTGTCAACATCCTCCACCAATCCGTTCACCAGCGGATTATAGTAATTACCCAGTGCTGCTTCCACAGCAGCCACCTGTGTGGTAACGTTAGTCGAATCAAAGTTGAAACCATCATATACATGCTCAGCCTTTATATTATTATTGAAGCCTGCCAGCAAGGTATCGTAAGTATCATCCAGTGACGTTCTGTTCTCGATATATTCCGTTCTGGTTATATTCGCATTATTCCAGCCCCAGTTGCAGTTGCTGGATACGCCATAACCGCTTTCGTCAATAATCTTATATTCTTTATCACCTGCTGCCTCCCAGTGTTTACCTTCAATACCAAGCATCGCCAAATCATAGACTTCAGGATTGGTATAGAATTCATTTAATACCATCATCGCTCTTTCTTTATTTTTGCTGCTTGCATTAATGGCAACACCGTTATTGATATAGGAATTGACCTTCTTGGGCTGCGAGGATACAGGATCGCATATGGTTACGTTCCAATCAGGGTTCTCCGTATTTGCCTGCTTTGCATAAAGTCTGCAGCTGCCAAGATTCCATATCATACTGGCAGTTCTTCCGGAAAGCAGACCGGTCTGTCTTTCATCATTGGAATTTAATACGTCCGGAGACCAGCTGCCTGCGTCTGCAAGCTCTTTCATCTCTTTACAGTACTTGGTAAAGCCATCCCAATCCAGCAGATAGGTGAAGTTCAGATCGGCGGGGTCTTGCGCATGATACAGATAAAGCTCTCCGGCCTTAGGAACACCTCCCGTAGTGGACAGACCCTGTGACTGGAAATATTGATACCAGGGGCCGCCCTGGCTTGCATAAATACCATCTGCTGCGCAGGCTTTATAGAAGCTTACCAGGTCCTCCCAGGTAGTAATATTTTCGAAGCCGTACTTTTTCATCAGATCGCCTCGAACCGCAATAACATCCTGACCGAATTCATTCTGATAATTAGGAACCATATAAATCTGACCATTAATCTTCGCTTGATCCCAAGCCACTTCCGGCACTACCTTCCAGATATCCGGTGCATAGGTTTGAATAAAGTCCTCGGACATCGGATAAAAACCGCCCAGCGCTACTGTTTGCTCATAGTGGCACCAGCTGGAGGCCGTAAAGATCAGATCAAAATCCTCCTGTGAAGAAAACAGTAAGGAATATTTGGTATCATGCTCTCCCCAGGACAGAAATTCCACACTGATGGAACAATTCAGCTTTTCCTCCAGAATTTCATTGATTTTTCCATACACCTCATCAAAGTCCGGAGTCCTGTCACCGATCAGATACATCTTTAACTCCACATGCTCAGAAGTATCCACCGCATTTGCGGGCGCAGCTGAAGCCCCGTCACCTGCGGCAGCTTCCTTCGTCGGACTTGCTTCCTTGCCATCCCCAGTGTCTTTCGACGCTCCGCAGCCGGCGAGCATACTTACCAGCATGGTTACACCAAGCAGCAGTGCCAGCATCTTTTTCCTACCTTTTTTCATAAAAATCCTCCCTTTATATTTTATTTTATTACAGTGAACCGACTGTTTGTAATCCAGGATAATACCGCAGATTGCATACAGTCAGTACATTAGCCTTTCACTGCGCCGATGGTAATACCCTGTACGAAATACTTCTGCACCAGGGGATATGCCAGAATAATCGGGCCGGTAACTACGATGGTCAACGCCATCTTCAAGGTCTGTGTCGGCAAGGACATGGCACTGACGACAGAGCTGCTCACGGCATTGTTTGCAATCAGCTTCTTATAAGCTTCAATATCATTCATTTGCTGGTATAAGAAATACTGCAGCGGATATTTACTGTCCGTCTTTATGTACAGCATTGCGTTGTACCAGTCATTCCAATACGCCAGTGCAATGAACAATCCTACGGTAGCCAGCGCCGGCTTGATTAAGGGGATTACCACCTGAAACAGCGTGCGTACCTCTCCGCAGCCATCGATTTTTGCCGCATCAATCAGCGACTCCGGAATAGCCATAATGTAACTCTTCATAATCAGCAGGTTGTACACACTGAATAAGAGCGGAAGCAGTAACGCCAGATAGTTGTCTTTCAGATCCAATGTATTGGACATCAATATGTAGTAGGGTACCAAACCGCCGCTGAACAGCGTTGTAAAGTAAAAGAAGAAGGAAAAGTAATTTCTCCATTCAAAATCCTTTCTCGCCAATACATAGGCTGTCATGGTTTGCAATAACAGCCCGACGGCCGTTCCTGCGATTGTGAGACCGATGGTAGTCGCATAGGCACGCAGTACAACGACCGGCTCATGAAATACTGTCTTATATGCCTCCAGACTGAAATTCTGCGGCAATAAGCTAAATCCGTTTTTCGTAATTGCCGCTTCCGAGGAGAAGGAACCCGATAAAATCATGAGAAACGGAACCAGGCAAAGCAGTGCGATTAAGCCGCAGAATAAATAACCGATGATGTTCAGCGCAATCACATCAGAGCCGCTTTTAATTTTTCCCAAACGCTTAGCAGATTTCACTTGCATCCCTCCTAAAATAATGTATAGTCTTTGTCATACAAGCCGACCAACTTATTCACGGCAAGGATCGTGATAAAGCAGAGCACGGACTGATACAAGCCGATGGAAGCCGACATCCCGAAATTATTACTGCTGATCAATGCACGGAAGGTCAAGGTGTCGATAACATCCGTATAATTATAAAGCAGGCCGTTATTGCCCACCAGATTATAAAACATATCAAAATTTCCTTTGAAGATGCCGCCGACGGATAATAAAAGAAGGATGGTTGCAGTCGGCAGGATCATCGGGATGGTAACTTTAAAAATTCGCTGGAACACATTGGCACCGTCAATTGCCGCCGCCTCATAGATGGAGGTATCAATTCCCATAATCGCCGCCAGATACATAACCGAACCGTAACCGATGTTCTTCCAGACATTAAAGAATAATAAAATAAAGGGCCATACTTCCGGTTTTGTATAAAAGGAAATTTTCTCTCCGCCGAAGAAGATAATCAAACGATTCATGAAGCCATAATCAGAACTGAATATGTTAAATGCCATAACACCGACGATAACCCAGGAAATGAAATAGGGTAAGAACATGATAGATTGTGAAAGCTTCCGAAAATGCTTATTCCGTATCTCTGTGAGAAATATCGCCACCGCAATCTGCGTTATCATATTAACCGCAATAAACAGCAGGTTATATAAAACGGTATTTCTGGTTACCAGACCTGCTTGTCCGGATTTAAAGAAAAACTTGAAATTCTCCAGCCCGTTCCAGGGACTGCCCCAAATCCCGCCGGCATAGGAATATTTCTTAAATGCCATGACGATACCTGTCATCGGATAGTAAGCAAAGATCAGCGTATAGACAATTGCAGGTGTAAGCATTAAAAGAAAGATTCGATACTTATAAAGTTTTTTGAAGAAGCCTTTCCTTCCGCTATTCTTCATGTCTCCTCCTCGTTCTTCAAGTTGCGCAACAAGTTGCGCTATGTTTTGTCTCTTATTACTATATTCTTATTATACTTTCTTATTATTTTAAATACAATTCACAATACATCTAATATAAAACGGGGATAACTGTGCAATTTTAATATTTATTTTGCGTCTTTGCGCAACATCCATCCTGTATGTTGCACAGCATACTTTAAATCATAAAAAGACCAATCCCCAGAGCCATCAACAAGCTAGTGCAATACGGCTTGATTCCCACCGGCAGAAATTCTATTAAAATTTCTTCTAAGCGAATAAATCAAAAGCACCACCCATTCATACTTTTTACAAATGGTGGCGCTTCTTTTGAATGTTCATGAATCTATTCGAAAACACAGAGCTAAGCCATTCATATCCTGTGCCTTTCTAATCAGTTCCTCAGGAGTTAACGTTCCAAAACCACTTAAGATGCCATAGTTTATTTGATGAAATCCGCCAAGTGCAGCATCAAAATTTACATCGCTTTTCAATCTTTCTTTCAGCTGTTCATCCGCTAGGCCCAAAAATTGTTCCACACCCCAGAACGCTTCACAAATCCACTTAAAGCCTTTCCACTCTTTCCTTTCTCCGGCGGCGATTACCTCACTTAATTCTATGGCCTGCTTTATATAGTCGATCTGTCTGTCGGTAATCACTTCCTGGCTGTCCGTGTAACCGATATCAGTATGAGTATGATGCATCACGTATATCTTCCATTTCCTGTTTAAATCTTTGTATTCTTCTAACATGTCATCTTTCCTTCCACCATTTGTATTTTATTGCGTATATACTGCTTCTAAAAATGGGCAGTCTCAAAATCCTGCGATACAGTGCATAGTTTGAGACATACCCATTTTCTATTCATTATAATTTCCAGCCGGCAAGATATTTTTTTGTATTTTGAAGCATCGCCTCAAATAATTCTCTGGCATCACTCAGAGATATATTGACTAAAGGATCATTTACAAATGCTTCAAATGCCAGTTCCTGGTCCTTATTTATAGCCGCTTTCAGGATTGCTTCGTGATTTTCTATCTGCCTTATTACCAGACTGTGCACCGCATTCGGCAGCTTTCCCGCAAGAACAGGTTCTACACGATCATTTCTGAAAAGTGCATTTGTTTCAACTACAGCGCCGAAAGGAACATCCGCCATCTGGCCTTGATTTGGAAGATTGACATTTGTCACCAGATCTTCAAGCCCCAATAATGCTTTGATCTGTCTGACTCCTTCTTCACCGGTTTCTTTCAGCTCAAAATCTTCTTCTCCGGAAACCAGTCTTTTGCTTCTTTCCAGTCTTTCCTTCAGGTTCTCTTTTCTCCAGCTGATTGGCGTCAAATTAAATCCCCAGAATTTTATTGTTTCAGGATCTTTTAGATACCACTTCCCCGGTACCGCCTCTGCCAGATGCCTGTCGCCTGCTGCGGCTATTATTCCATACCTTCTGAATAAGTCAAACCTGACCCTGGTATTTGACCCAAAAAAGTTATTCATCCAATGTCCCTTATCATAGGAATCAAATCCAATTTCAAAATACTTGTCTACAAACTCTCTGTAGATAGGAAACAAATCCATATCCTTATAGCTTGCTTTATCAATCCAGGTAAAATGATTGATACCAAGAACATTTACCTTGATTTCTTCTCTTTTTACCCCCTTAATTCCCTTGATATCTTCTAATGCCTGCGTTAAAAGAAATTGTGTTCCAAAAACCTCATGGCAGCATCCAAAGGCTTTTATTTGGGGAAAACCCTCATATAAAGCTCTTGTGCAGAGGGTCATCGGATTCGTATAGTTAATTACCCAGGCATCAGGACAAAAGGCTTTAATCGCCTCTGCAAACTCTATATAGATCGGTATTGTCCTCAGTGCTCTGACCAGTCCTCCCGGACCGCCGGTATCACCTACCGATTGATAGATCCCGTATTTTTCAGGTTCATGTACATCAGATCCCATCTCCTCAAAGGTTCCGGGTAATATCGAAATAACAACAAAATCAGCGTCAGTTAATGCCTCTTTCAGGGTATTTACCGCTTGATAGTTCCATTTTCCTTTCACGCCTTCCATCGTATTTAAGCGGTTGCCAATGAGTTCATTATCCTTCGCTGCCTGAAAATCAATATCGTAGAGATACATGCTTCCGCTAAGACTTTCCTCAACCGCAAGATCACTCATAAGTCCCCAGGCCCATCCTCTGGAGCCTCCGCCTATATAGGCGATTTTGATCTCTTTCACTTTATTATTCTCGTATTTCATCGTTTTCACCTCATTATTTATATTTTTCAACAGGGAAGCATCATCCTTTGACCGCACCGCCTGTTACATTCTCCGTGATCAGTTTATTACAGAAGAAAAACAGCACCAGTACCGGTATGATTGCCAAGGTTGTAGCCGCCAGCATGAGATTCCAGGATACGGCAGCCGCGCCTGAGTTTTTCAGGGCCATGATACCTACGATTAACGTCTGCTGGTTCGGCTTGGTCATCGTAAAGATTGCCGGCATTAAATAGCTGTTCCAGGAGCCCTGGAAAGACAGAATACACAAGGTTGCCATAACCGGCTTTAACAGGGGTAAAATAATCCGGAATAATATTCCGGTAAAGGTACATCCGTCAATGGTCCCCGCTTCGTCCAATTCCTTCGGAAGGGCATTTACAAATCCCCTTACCAGATACATATTAACTACCGGTATTCCAAAGGACTCAAGAACGATAAGCCCAAAAAGAGATTTATTTAAACCAATTTTTGATAATATTTCAAACTGCGGATATATGGTTATGGAACCTAAGCTTATAAACATCAGAGAGGAAAAAATAGCAAAGAATACCTTTTTCCCTTTAAATTCCCCCCGGGCAAAAACATAACCGCAGATCACCGACATGATAAGCTTCACAATAACCGATATTCCCGAATACCAGATACTGTTAAACAGCATACGGCCCGCCCGAAAGGAATCCGATTGGAGGGCTTCCTTATAATTGTTCCAGGTAAAGGCTTCCGGTAAAATATTTTCGGGGTGTGCCATTAATTCCGCATTGGTTTTAAAGGATGACGCAATGATATAAATCAGCGGGAATAAAACCAGGATCAGTATAAAACTCAGTAGGATAAAAATTATAATTGTACTTATAGATTTCTTTTTTTTCGTCATTTAAACACCTCTTGCAAGCCGTAATATATTCCTTTTCCTGTATTTTTGTCCGTCTGAAGCAGTTCCTGATTAATATACTTCACTCATTTTTTTGCTTTCTTTCATGTAAATCCAGGCAACGCATCCATAGATCACAGAGGTCACAATTGACATAGCACAGCCATATCCAATGTTCGGCGTATCGGTAAAGAAGCCGGGAACAAATTTAGATACAAGATAAGAACCTACCGTATTGGTGGTACCTGCCGGAGCACCGTTGGTAACTGCAATAATATATTCGCTGACATGCAGGGTCCCATTGATGGCCAGCAGTAATATGGTCTGAAATACCGGAGCAATCATAGGTATCGTAATATGGAAGAACTTCTTGATTCCACCCGCCCCGTCTATCGACGCTGCCTCGTATACCTCCTCCGGAACATTGGTAAGCGCGGAGGAAAAATATAATACATTGATACCAAAGGTCGCCCAAACTGAACCGGCAACAAGGACAGCAGTGGCGGAGGAATTCCTGGAGAACCAATCCACAGCAGGTAAATTCACGCTCTTAAGCAAAGCATTAACAAAACCAAAGTAATCGAAAAGGTTGGTAAATATAACACCTACGATTGCAATGCTGATTACATTGGGCAAATAAAACGCTCCGCGGAAAAATCCGCCGCTTTTTCGCAATTTGCTTAGCAGAACTGCCAGGATCAACGCACCCGGTATTTCAAAAACCAATTTCCATAAAGTAAATTTCAAGGTAAATAACCATGAATTCCAGTATCCTCCATCTTTTATTAAGGTAATAAAATTATCCATCCCCGTAAATCTGGTATTGACATCAGCTCCGTTATAGTAAAAGAAAGACTTTGAAGCCGCCCATAAAATCGGATACAAGGTAAATGCAAAAAAACCTATTATGGGGAACGCCAGGAGCAGGTAACATTGAATCTGCTTTGAGGACTGGATCCTTGCAATGATTTTATTTATTTTCATAAAGCTGTTTCATTCCTCCTAAGGATAGAGGGAGCGGGCTTTTTAACAGCCCGCCCCATGTCATACATTATCTTTTGCTCTGAGTCTCCCAATCCGGAACAATGAATGCGGAAGGATCAAAATCAGGATGCAGCTCCTGATACTTCTCAATCCCTTTATTCATCACAGCCGCTTGATTCTCACAAACTTCCCGAATTTGGTCTGCCGGTACCTTTCCGCTCCAGATATCTTCCAGCCAGATCTGCGCCGAAGTTCTTTCGCCGGTGATATCAAGAGGCATTTGCATAGGCACCCCGGCACTTACATCTAGCAGGGAAGCATATTCTTTCCATTGTTTCTGATTCTCGTCCAGCTGAACATCCTTGATCAAGTCCATATTAGTCGGAAGGGCATAACCTTTTTCATAGGATTCAATAATCATTTCATCACTGTAGAACCAATTATAAACTTCCATAAGATTTTCAGCGCCTTTTGTCTCTACAGCGCTGCTATTAATTGCAATGTAACGGTTGTAACCGACAATTCCCTTATGGGCAGTATTCTTGTCAGCTGTGGGATAAGGAGCTACCGCCCAGTCAATTTTTGCAGGAAACTGCGTGGTAAATACACCATAGTCATAGCTTGCGGAAAAATACATACCGATACCGCCTTCTGAGAACCGTGCTCTGGCAGGATCATTGTCCAGTCCTTCCACACCCGGCAGATAGCTTCCGTCCTCTTTCATGCCCATGATGGTTTCCATAACTGTTGCCACTCCGCCTAAATCATATAATCCCGTTACTGGATTATATTCCAGATATCCAGTTGTGGCGGAAGAGGGTTTCATTACAACATCAGAGTACCAGTCACCGTATTTGCCAGGAAGTACGATACCGTATTCATTCTTATCGGGATTCGTAAGAAGCTTAGCATCCTCTCTCAGCTCTTCCAAAGTTTCCGGCGGCTTTGCGTTTCCGTTTTCATCAACGATACCCGCTGCTTTAAACATATCCACGTTGTAGACAAGGCCATAAGTTGTTGCGCCATTGGGGAGGATATAAGTTTTTCCCTTATAGGAATGCTTATAATTCGCAAGCTTGCCATCATATTTAGCGATTAATTCCGGTCCTCCCGGAAGATCATCAATTGCAGCGAGGCGGCCTGAGGTTACGTATTTCTCAATATCTCCCAACGGAAACATATCCGGTGCCTGATCGGAAGTAAATGCAACCTCCAGCATATCATTAATATTATCTTTTACCTGATAATCAATCTTAATATTCTTCTCTTTCCCTACTGTCTGGTTCCATTCATTTACTTTCTCATCCATGAATTCCTTATTGCCGGTCATTCCGGTCCATACCGTAATCGTTGTTACCTTACCTGGATCGGCTGTTTCATTCCCTGTATTCGTTTCACTGCCTGTATTGGCGGTTTCATCCCCTGCATTCGTTTCACTGCCGCTTTGTGTATCCTTACCGCAGCCTGTCAGACTCCATACTGCCATTGTCATCATTAACAATAATGCCAAAATCCTCTTTTGCTTCTTCATTTAGCCTCTCTCCTTTATTTTACTTATCTCATAATGCGCCGGCATGATTACTTGATGCTTCGATTATACCCGTATCGCATCCTTACAGGAAGTTGATATTTTGTAGACTGTCACAGCGTAAGCTCTGTGGGTTCACCTTCATATGCAATTACGTCATTTACGCTTACCTTCATATAACCCGGTTGTAAAAGTATATTGATTATGGAACCTCTATGCCGGAATCCTTTCATCTCCACAAATCCCTCTTCCGGAGGCTGCGGATTCAGGACAAGGCTTCCGTCTAATTCCGGCCTGAAACCGGCCATCCCGTACAGCACAGCCTGAAGTCCTGCCACTCCTGCAATAATATTTGCCCTTTTGTTGCTGGGCATAGAAGGTCTGTCACAATCATGCTCCTGGGGAAAATACGGCATCATTTCACCCATCCAGAAGTGCCGTCTCAGCACATCCCATGCCAGCTTAGGCTGACGCATCTCCCATAGGGTTTCGGCCAGAACAGGACCATCCCCGCTGTAGCATCCTCCGCCGGACCAGTCAGGGTCATTTAATTCATAATGAATTTCATCTTCCGCGGAGATGCTGCTCACTCCGTATTTACCCAAAAATGCTCCGTCCCGCAGATGATAATACAATGCAGCTTTCATGGAATCACTGCAGGCGCCCATACGAAGAACATCATAGGCCTGTATGGAATAAACCGTTTCAATATGTCCCCTGGGATGAATACATTGAAACCACCCTTTCTCTTCATCCCACAAATTCATTCGAATGGATTCCCTGATCGCGTCAGCTTTTTCATGCCATGCTAAGCAATCGTTCCTTCCCATATATTTTGCGATATCCGCCAGCCGGTCATAGCACCATGCTCTCTCGGCATTGGGGCTTGGGACAAAATATTCATAGCCGCAGCTTCTCATTTCAAGGAGATTATGCTGTCTGCCGTAATTCTTCAAGTTTTCCCACTCCTCCAGGCGGTCCTCTTCTTTCAGGAACAGAGTAACAATATCATCAAAAAGTTCGAAGCCCTTACCGGTGATTGTGACAACAGACCAATAAAGGTTTACGACGGACCACATACTGTAAGAGTAGGAACACCATCCCAGTCCTCCTCCGTCTAAAGACATACTGATGTGCGAGTCAATTCCCGAATCCAACATACTTTTCAAGAAATCCAGGGTTTTTTCTCCCAAAAGCATAACTAAAGTCTGGGCGCTGTATCCGGCCACATCCCATGGATAACAGCAAATTGAGCCGCCGTCCATGCCGCTTGTAGCCGGGAACGGATTTAAGGTATAGGCTTCATTTTCCCAAAGACATACCAGACCGCTGATCAGGGATCTGCGGTAATATTCCTCAAGACCCGGAATATTGCTTTTTAGTTCCGGAATCGTTGCACCGGCCCGTTCTATCCTCTTTTCCCAGACATCACAGGTTTCCTTATGCCATATGTTTAAATCACCGGCTTCCTTTACAGCAATTCCTGATTTGGTAAATACCACTGCAAACCTGTATTCAAAGGCTTCACCTTCATACAGGGTATCTGCTGACGGATGGTCCGTTAATATTGTGACTCTCACCTCTTTGTTTTCCCATATATTTTCCGAGACCTCACAAGCAGGATCAGGGGAAGCTTTCGGGGGGGTAAATTCCCACTTGTCCAAAGGAAAAACAGATGGATGGCCGGCTTTCAGGATAGGTCTCATGCTTAACTCCACCTTATTTCTTCCGCGGTTGTTAATGTTGATTTTGACCAAAAATCCCGCTTTCCCTGTCAAAGGCACCAATTCACTGGTAACGCCTAACGAGAGCAATTCCTCATTAACCATAAAGTGATAGGTTCCCTTTCTGATGATCTTATCCGGTCTCCACTGCGCACCGGAGAATAATAATCCGCAATCATCCTTCCCCTTATTTCCCGTATCCGGAATCAGGTGACTATTCGCCTCTATTTCAAACATAAGAGCCGTATCCTTTGCCGCAAACGGCGGCGAGAAGCAGCCTTCAACCCCCATAACGGTGCCGTTAAGAGGTGCACATGTACTAAACCCGCTGTTAACCCATATATAATGAGGCGGCGCTACGCTTTTTCTTAAATCCAGTTTGAAATCATCGATTTTATAACTCATAATAATCCTCCATGCTGCCAATGCCTGCGAATTTGGGCGTCTTTTTTCTGCTTTATCATAGCACTAATATACCAAAATACGAAGTTGATATAATGTGGACTCCTTGCATAAAATCTGTGATTTTTCAGTAATTTATATTATCGAAACTAAAAATCAGTTCCGATAATCGGGATGTACGGCGCAAAAGCAGCGCCTTTTATCAGAAGTTTAAATGCAACTTCTGATAACTTATAATGTGATCCGGGTGTCATAAGCCCACAAAGCCTAAAAAGATTAGAATATGTGTATATATATTCTAATCATCTCACGCCTATCTGACTTATGTTACCCAAATCATAATGTCAGTACAAAAAGTTGATATTTTGTGGACTATGTCCGGTTTCGTCCGCTATCCCTTGATATATAAAAGTATTTTGCTATACTATAATAGATAGCAATCAAAACATTTTGGAAAGGAGGACAGACCTTATGCTTGTTTCTGCATGCTTTATCCTTTTCATCGCTGTCCTCTATTTATTTTTTAATACGAAAAATAAATTTAAGTATGTTATACTGCTTCATATTATTTCCATCTCCCTATTAATGATGGTGACAACGGTTTATATTTATAAATTAACAAGTTACAAATTTTCATCCCTCCAGGATTTTAAACTGTATCAGATAATCAATGGATTAAGACCGACTGTTTCCGATGTCTCAAGACTCCAGAATATATGTGTTGCTTTATTTATGTTTTCCGCATTAATTTTTGTTTATTTGTTTAAGAAGCTGGGGTTTGTCACTTTGCTGCTGTTATGTCTGCCTATCCTGTATTTTGTTATCGTAAATGACCCAGCGGTTACCTGGAATTTATATTTTGATTACTATTCACCGGAAAGCAGTGCTGCGGTGGGACGGTTTATCACTTTTAACCGGTATGCCGGTATCGGCTTATTCTTCTTATATTCCGGATTGCCCTTAGTTCTGCTTGTAATCAGTTTTTTTAAGACCAGAATACGCATCAGGCGAAGTGACAGCGTCGTTTTTTTTATCTGCCTGTTACTTTTAGATTGTTTTGTATATGCCACCTTTTTCCTGGGTTCCTTTAAAGCAGTCCTGTTCCATCATGTGGATTTATTAAAGTTTCCCATAGATTCGTTAGCTGCCATCAATAAAAACATGTTCTTTCCCTACAGCATCGTGTTCATTGTACTTGCTGTCTTTATACTGACAATCATATTCAAACCTTTTCTGGCATGGGGGTTTGTTTCCCGCAGAGAAATGGTACGCAATACCCAGCAGATGAATCAAAATGTGAAAATGATTCTCCATACTTACAAAAATGCCTTTCTGGGGGTAGAAAGGCTGACTGATCTGACCAATGAATATATTCTGTCCAATAATACGGAAAAAGCCATGTCCTGCACAGCCCAGCTAAACCAGATTGCTGCTGCTAATCTAAAAAATATTACCCATACGATAGAAATGTTAAAAAATATTAATTTAAAATACAGCCGGATCGATATTATTGACTGCATTGAAACAGCCATCCGTAGCTCCTTCCTTTCGGATAAAATAACAATAATAAGAGCGTATGATACAAAGGCTTCTGAAAAGCTTGAGACTTACGGAGACTATAATCATTTGCAGGAAGTATTTATTAATTTATTAACCAATGCCGAATACGCATTAAAATTTAAAGAGGAAGCTGCACCTACAATTACGGTAAAAATCATTTCTGAAGCTGATATCTTTTCTATAGAAATAAGAGATAACGGCTGCGGTATTGAAAAAAGCCAGATTAAAAATATTTTTAAATCCTTTTATTCTACCAAATCAGCCAGCAACAGCTTTGGTGTCGGTCTAAGCTATGTACAAACCGTGATCAAACAGCATCACGGCAGTATCACGGTAAAGAGCGAGGTAGATCAGTATACTTCCTTTCAGGTTGTTCTGCCTCGTTACAAAAAAAATGACAGGAGGAAACGGATATGATAAATTGGGCAATTTGCGATGACGCGGATTATTTATGCAAAAGCTTTGAATGGGCCTTTGAAAAGGAAGAAGATTTAAATTTAGTAGGGTCCGCCAACGACGGGGCGGCTTGCTTAGAAGTGGTACGGGAAAAAAGACCGGATGTCTTACTGTTGGATATCCAGATGGAGACTCCGACAGCCGGGATTGATCTGATTCCT
The DNA here is from genome assembly GCA_023409535.1 of Bacillota bacterium. Classification (GTDB taxonomy): domain Bacteria; phylum Bacillota; class Clostridia; order Lachnospirales; family Lachnospiraceae; genus Mobilitalea. The sequence continues at coordinate 155,621 of JAEYGZ010000027.1, read as the reverse complement.
AAACTGAAAGAAATTCTGCCTGCCATAAAAATTATCATGCTGACGAACTATGATGATGATGACTATGTCTTTTCTGCCTTTGTAAACGGCGCGGATGACTTTGTGAAAAAGACCCATTCAAACAATGAAATACTGAAAGCCCTCCGTGCCGTTTATGATAACAATTCCATGCTCCGGCCGGAAATCGCACAAAAAATCATCCGTAAGGGAAATGAAATTCAAAAGCAGAATAATTCTCTGGTGTACATGATTAATATGTTAACAAAGCTTTCTACCAGTGAGTTTGAAGTTTTAAAATCCTCCTACTATGGAGAATCCTATAATCAGATCGCAGAGAACCGGTTTGTAGACGTAAGTACTATTCGTACCCTTGCATCCAGGGTATTAAAAAAATTTGGGTTTAGCAGCATGCGAAGCTTAGTACAGGAACTGGCCAATTTACATGTGTTTGAATATTTAGATAATAGTACCAATAACTAAGAGGATAATTGTCCTCCTATCTGCTGCCTTTCCTATGGGAAGCAAACCATTCATAAAGCTTCGGATTATTATAGGTTTCTGTCCAGGAATCATGCTCCGCTTCAGGATAGACAGTGTAATTTACATCCCCTCCGCACTTTTTAAGCGCACTGACCATGTTTTCACTTTCTATCAATGGAACTATGGCATCCCTTGCGCCATGAAATGCCCATACCGGCAAATCTTTTAGTACCCCGGCATTCCAGCTCATACCTCCGCCGCAGATCGGAGCGACTGCAGCAAATTTATCCGGGTATGCCATGGCCAGATGCCAGGTTCCATATCCTCCCATACTTAGTCCTGTCAGATAGATACGTGTTTTATCAATCCTGTATTGTTCTGTGATATTATCGATAAACACCTTCAAATCTTGAAGCTGCAATATCCACCAGGAATTCTCCGGGCACTGGGGTGAAGCAACCACAAACGGAAAATCAGTTTTATCCTCCAGTACCTTCGGCATTCCATTTCTTTTTAAAAGTTCAATATTATTTCCCCGTTCTCCGGCACCATGTAAGTACAATAACAAAGGCCATTTTGTGTCATCTTCCCTTTCATACCCGTCCGGACGGTAGATCAAATAATCAAATTTCACTGTTTTCGTTATTTCACTTTGAAAAGCGCATGATGCTTGTCCCATAAAATTTCTCCATTTCTTTGATTCTTCTTACTTTTTTGCAATTATTCTATCAACAACCAGCTGACGAAACTCTGGTGAAAGCATTGAAAAATATGCCGTAAATCCGGTTACACGTACCACCAGATCGGGGTACTTTGAGGGATCTTTATGAGCTTCCAGCACTTTCTTCTCATCTATGATATTGATATTGAGAAGCGTAGCTCCTTTATCGAAAATAGTTCTTATGAAATCAGCTATTTTCTTAACGGATTCTTCGTCTTTTACAAGCCCGGGGTCAAGTTCCAGTTGAACCGGCGCCGTATTCCCATAACCCGGTTGAATACTTGCAATCGTATTCGCCATGGCAGTTATGGCACCGTCTTTTCTGAAGCCCGGCATCGGATTTGCTCCATGGTTAATTGCCTCACCCGATTTTCTTCCGTTCGGCGTTGCTCCCACAGCCTTTCCAAAATCAATGGTATTCGCCCAGGAAAACCATCCGGGCATAAAATTATAATCTGGATATATCCTGTTCTGTCCTCGGACAAATTCCGTAAATACCTCAGAAATTCTCATTCCCCATTGATCTGCCATAGAATTGCCATAGCCATAGCTGTGAATGCTGCTTAACATCTTTCTGATATATTCACCCTCAGTTCCATTATAATTGTTTTTTAAATTCTCATACAATTTCTTCCAGGTTATCAGCTTTTCCTTTTCAATCCTCTGTTCCACTGCCGCAAAGGAATCTGCCACCACAGCGATTCCGGCGCCATCTATCGCAAGGTTGTAATACCTTGCGCCGCCGTTTGAAACATCAAGGCCTTTTTCAACCGGTCCGTGGCTGAGTAAGTTCAATACCAGTTCAGGTTCATTATAGACCTGATATTTCAAATGAAACTCCATCGCCTTTGCAGTGACATTTACAGCTAATTCCAAGTGCTTCACAAAAATGTCCCAAAGCCTTTCCACGCCCGGCTGTATCGTATTATTTTCCATCATTTCAATTATAGCTAATTCAAATACTTTAGCAACATTAATCTTAACCAGATCATTCAGGGTATACTCTAGTCCTGGCAATGACATCCAGTTACATCCCACTGCAATTCTTTTGCGTGCCAGCTCCTTTGAAAATCCGCTTTTTACAAATCCCTCCACAAGTGCTTTATCCCCGGAATATCTTGGCCACCCGTTTTTATTGGTAAACAGGTAATCTACGGACTTAAGGAAAAACTCCCGGTTCAAGCCTTCGTGTACGCGAATGGTCAGGTTGCAGGAGGTGTTAATCCTATTTGCTGCTTCCAGAATTAAAAATGAAATAGGGCTGGTCATATCCCTGCCGTTTTCATCCGGTCCGCCGAGCTGGTAATAATGGGTATCATTTAGAAGCAGGCAGGCAAGATAGAATTTCGCATCTTCATCGTCGATGAAGCCGCTTTTTTTATCTTTTTCATAATACGGCCTTAATAATTCATCCAACTGTCCGCCGGCTCCGTCCCTGTTATAGGTACGTGACACCATATTAAACCAGCACAACCACTGGCAAGACTCACGCAAGGTTCGGGGAGGATTTTCGATTAGAAAGCAGTTGACCTGTTTCATTTCTGCCAAATTCTTTTGCAGTGCCGGATCTTTTTCCTCCCTTTCCATAACATCTATGATATCGATCGTACGTTTTATCCACAACTGTATTGCTTCGACGGTCTTTTCTTCTGCCTCATAAAATGCTTTACTGTCGCTGCCGTTTATCTTTTTATAGCTTTCAGCTTATCTTTCAGGCCTCCCCAGCCCAATTCAAGCCCTATCTTATAATCAGGTGCAAAATGTGCGTCAAAGCCAATCCCCGGAATAATATTATACTTTTCCAGTTCAGGCTGCAGGAACGAATAATCATAATCAGGATTCCAGGAAGGGCCCTTCATTCTGGACAGAAAGTACATCCATTTACCGGAAAATGCATCAGCCGGATCAATATAGACAGGATGCTTACTCATAAGGTCATAGAAATTCTCCGACCAACCTTCATATCCATAAAACGATCCATTCTCATGGTTCGGTATTATTTGCCACTTAAAATCAGAGGGGGGAACGACCCTTCCATAATCGTCTTCGTTAAGCCCGCCCTCTGCTTCGACCTTCTGTTTCGTCTGCTCCAGCTTTCTTTGTCTGAGTATCCTGATTCTTTCCTCATAGCATTGCTTTTTTGATGGAAGCTTATTATTTATCATACCTCTCACATCCTCTCAAATGTGTTATCCAATTTTAACGCTAACCCCATATCTTCCGGCTGTATCCGCCAGTTCACCGATTTTTTTCTCGGAAAGAGGCCTTTCCTCAGCAAAATTATTTTTCCTGTCCAATCCCTTATATTTGAATTCACCCAGAGGATTGAAATTTAAAAGCTCGTAATAAAGCAGATTACCTTTTAATTCAGAAATAAAGGCAGCAATTTGTCCTATCCTTTCAGGCGTGTCGTTAACACCGGGAATTACCGGTGTTCTGGCTATCATAGAAATATTTGCAGCCGAAAGCAGTTTTATATTTTCCAGAATTCTTTCATTGTCTGCTCCCGTCCATTTTTCATGCTCTTTGCTGTTTATCATCTTGATATCAAACATCACCAGGTCTGTAACCTCAAGTAATTTACTGATCTTTTCCCAGGGAGCATACAGATTGGTTTCAATTGCGGTATGAATATCATTTTCTTTACACTTTTCCAAAATCCGGTATGCAAACTCCGGCTGCAGGAAAACCTCTCCGCCCGAAAGAGTAATTCCTCCACCCGAATTCTGGTAATACAGGGTATCCTGCATTACCTCATCCATTACCTCGCCCAGTTCCATTTCTTTTCCTGACAATACAAGTGCACCTGGAAAGCATATTTTGGCACACTCGCCGCAGTTATTGCATCGTTCTCTTACGAATATAAGATTGTTTTCAATTTGCTTAAGCGCTTTCGTGGGGCATAGCTCCAAACATTTGAAGCAGTTAATGCAATTGTTACTGTAATAAATAATTTCAGATTTGCTGCTGATTGTTTCCGGGTTATGACACCATAAACAAGCCATATTGCAGCCTTTGAAAAACACAGTTGTTCTAATGCCCGGTCCGTCATTGAGAGAAAACCTTTGAATGTCAGTAATAATTCCTTTCATTTCAAGCTCCATTCCGCCGCTGCCGCGGGCGGCACAAATAGTGATAGCCGGATATAATTCTGCCGTACTACTACGTGGTATAATAACATCAAAATACCAAAATACGAAGTTGATATTTTGTAGACTCAACTCAAACTATAACTCATGCAGGATAACTCCATTCAGAACATAGATCCCGCCACATTTCAGCTCACGATACCGGCTGAAGGCCGCATTTAAAAAGAGGCTGTTTCAAAATTATTTCCCATTCACTGGGAGCAATTCTGAAACAGCCTCTTCGGTTTTTATTTCACTTTACTTATCGTTTAACGAAAGAAGTAATAACAAGAAGCTTTGTGCCTCTTCATTATACATTACCACCTCATATTCATTGCCCTTCTCGCTGATCCGCTTCTCAACGGATAAGCCTTGCTGCAGTCCCTTATCCGTCGGGACCGTTGTATTGCGTCCAATGAGAGGATTAAATCTCTCCTCCAGGCAGCCTGCTTCTCTAAGCTTATTTGTCAGGTGTGTAACTGCAAGACGTTTCATTGTCTGCTCCTGGCGAAGCTCGTTCAGGTGTTCGGCAAATTGGCTGATGGTTACCGTTCCCAGCGGTTTTATGTTCTGACGTATCTCATCTGTCAGATAGAATTCCGTCTTCCTTGGCCGTACCGATACACTTCCTTTGGGCGGCACCACTTCTTGAACCGGCTCATAGCTTAGAAGCTCTTTCGTTCCATGGGTAAACGCATGAACAGTATCAATAAAGGGTTGTCCGTACTTTTCAAATTTATGCTCGCCAACTCCGGTCACCATCAGCATTTCACTCTTATTCATGGGTAATCTTACACACATATCCGTCAGCGTCTTGTCAGAGAAGATAATATAGGGCGGCATCCCTTCTTCCTTCGCCAGCCGGATCCGTACCTGCCGCAAAGCATCAAATAAATCCAGTCCTCTTGAAGTAAGTATCTCAGATTTACGTTTGACTTTACTTGTCTCCGGCTTCTTATCCGGTACAGTTTCCCTGGAAAGCTTCATGATGATCTTGGTATTTCCGGACAGGATGGCCTCCGCCGAACGGTCCACCTTTACGATTGCATATTTATCATTGGTCACATAGAGGTGTCCGTCAATCATCAGCTTATTCATCACGTGCTTCAGAAATGCCTCACTATAGTTGGATCTCTTACCATATAGACTGTTATTGACCATATTGTTGGCCGTGAGCTTCGCAGCCTTCCTTCCCTGCAAGGTTGAGATAATCACATTCAGGCCGAAGCGCTGGCCACATTCCCTGATACAGCCGATAATATCCCTGCTAACCTCTGTCACGTCCTGCTCATCGAATTCTGTCAGACAGTTTGAACAGTTATCACAGCAGCTATTTCCGAATTCTCCAAAATAGCGCAGTATGTACTCTCTCAGGCAATCCCTGGTAAAGCAATAATAGGTCATGACCTTCAGACGCTCTTCCTCCCGCTCCCGGATCATATCCCTCTGAATATCGCTCATCTCATCATTATCATGACTATTCTCAATCAGGAACTGATTAATCCGCACATCCCTGGCGCCATAGAGCAGGATACACTCTGCCGCTTCCCCGTCGCGGCCGGCTCGTCCTGCCTCCTGATAATATCCCTCCATGTTCTTGGGCATATTATAATGAATGACATACCTCACATTTGACTTATCGATTCCCATTCCAAAGGCATTGGTAGCCACCATTACCAATTTTCTGTCATAGATAAAATCCTCCTGGTTCTCATCTCGCTGGGTATCGCTCATACCGGCATGGTATTTTGCTGCAGAAATTCCACGCCCCATAAGAAGTTCCTGCAATTCATCCACATTATTACGGGTCGCGCAGTATATAATTCCGCATTGTGTACTATGGCTCTCTATGTAGTCAATAACCTCGGCATCCTTATTCTTCGGGATTCGTACCTCAAAGTACAGATTCTTTCTATCGTATCCGGTAACTACCACCTTGGGGTGCTCCAGCCGGAGGACACAACTGATATCCTCAATGACTTCCTTTGTGGCCGTCGCTGTGAACGCACTGATTACCGGCCGTGCCGGCAGCTGCTGGATGAAGCGGACGATCTTCAGGTAGCTTGGTCTGAAATCCTGTCCCCATTGGGAGATACAGTGGGCTTCATCCACCGTTACCATCTTAATGTCCGCATGGTAGGCGAAATCAAGGAATTCTTCTGTCTCCAGCCGCTCCGGCGCCACATAGATTATCTGATATTTCCCCTGCTTCGCATACTGCAGGGCAAGACTAATCTGCCTGACAGATAGTGAACTGTTAATATACGCCGCATGTACCCCTGCCTGATTGAGCGCCGCAACCTGATCTTTCATCAGGGAAATGAGGGGTGAGATGATAATTGTGACGCCTCCCAGAATAAGTGCCGGGACCTGATAACAGATGGATTTGCCTGCACCTGTGGGCATAACCCCCAGGGTATCCGTTCCTGACAGTATGCTTTGCACCAATGTTTCCTGACCTTCACGGAAGCTGTCATAGCCGAAGTATGTTTTTAATATGTGGGATGGGTTATTCAATATTTCCTTCAACAAATACTGCTCCTCTCATGTTTGACCTTCTCTCAGATTTATCGTTCTTCTGATTATTGTTTAAGGTAAATGGTAGCATACTTATTTTTATTCTTCTACCCAAACATGTTTCTAAGGCATGCGATTTATGCAGTTTGAACAGAATTTTCATGATTGTTACAGCAGTTTAAAGGATTTATTTACAGATCCAATCAATATTTTTACATGCCAATAAAGCAGATAATCATTTCTGCTAAAAATTCTAACGATTTAAAATATAGTAAAACGATTTATGAAATCCTCTTCTTATAAAACAGGTTGTGATATAATAACTCACGGCTATGTATGCAGCACTCAATCTGTTAAGACATTTTGAGGCGGATTTTTATATTCACTCTGTGATTAGACAATGTCAACATCATCCTCATGGATCATTCTGTCTGCTAAAGCATATAGAAGCGCCGTGCATCCATCTGTAACCGTATCTGACAACTCAATTGAGGCTGTGTGCCTTAGTAACCCCGTCAGATATCCGATTATCTTATTCTGATTAAGAATTATCATCTCTCGATTGTCAAGTTGCTGTATTGTGATCTCATGTTCTTTCCAATATAAACACAAACGCTCTGCCCTGGGAGGACTGATCAATGAAGATGTTTTTGACAAATAGATTTTCCCTTCTCCATTCCCTGCACTTCCCTTCACTGCCAGATGAAGGGAAACTTTTTCTGTAATTGTCCACAGTAATTTGCTATCCATATCCGTTATGAAATAACTGCCTTTCCTGTGTTGAATTATAGCCACAGCTGCACCATCCATACGAAACAATCTACTTTTTAAGATGCCCTTCTTAATTTTCCGAATCATATCGGATTTCCCCTTATTAATAAATTCAGACCAAGTCCAACCACCCCGCAAAGGCTCATAACCAATATTGGATTCAATTTCCATCTACGCAGAACAATAAATGCTGCAATAAAAATACAGGTACCAATCCAATCGATAAAACTGAACTGAATACGGTTTCCGCCAAATACAACCGTACCAAGAATCGAAAAACCGGCTGAAGCAATTAAAGCAACAACCACAGGCCGCAGGCAGGCTAAAACATTCTGAAGTGCAGATACCTGCCTATACCTGCGATAGATATAAGCGAGTAATGAAGCAATGAAACAGGAAGGCAGAATACAACCAAAAGTTGCAACAATTGCTCCTCCGGCTCCTGCAATGCGGGTTCCTACAAATGACGCAGAATTTACTCCGATAGGTCCGGGTGTCATTTCCGCAATCGTTATTAGATTAGTAAACTCATTCATGGACAGCCATCCATGTGTCTCGACCACCTGGCTTTGAATTAAGGGCATTGCGGCATATCCCCCTCCAATACTGAACAGCCCGATTTGAAAAAAGCTAATAAAAAGTTGAAGATAAATCAAGATTTAGCCTCCCTTCTTCTAAATAAAACAGCCTTACATATCCCTATTGCACCGGCCGCTAAAATGATGTAAATGACATTGAAATCAAATACAAAAGCGCCAATAAACCCCGTTATCATTATAACGATCCCAAGTTGGCTTCTTTCTTTGAGTACGTTTCCTCCAAGTCCCCACACCACATCCAAAATTACTGCCGCCACACCAGCCTGCATACCTTTCAATACCAGTGCTACGTAACCATTACTGGCAAATGCAGTATAGAAAAAAGAAATAATGGAAAGTATAACCAATGGCGGAAGAATGGTACCGATGACAGCAATGATCATACCAGGGAAACCACATATCTTCCATCCTACCAAAATTGCAGCATTCACCGCAATTGCTCCCGGTGAAGATTGTGCCAAAGCAGACATATCCAGCATTTCCTGCTCATCGATCCATTTCAGGTCATCGACAAATTTACGTTTCATAAACGTGATAATAACAAATCCGCCTCCAAATGTGAAGGTACTGATATACAAGGTAGTAAAAAACAAGGTTATCAATAGTTTTCCTCTATGTTCTTTTTGCATCTCTTCCTCTTTTTGTATTTCTGTCGATTTGAGTATTTCCATATCCTCCTGTAGTTCCATATCGTTTTGCAGTTCTGCATTCTTTTGCAGTACCGCATCCTTTTGCAGCCCCATATCATTTCCTCCCTTTTATTTATCATACTCCTTGCAGTCATATGTGTAAAATGCTATTATTTTATATAATCAATATCATTTTAGTTATAACAGAAAGCAGGTGTCATATGACAATTCGTCACATAAAAATATTTTTAGAAGTATATCGCCTGGAGAACATCACGAAAGCTGCAGAGCATCTGCACATGACACAGCCTGCTGTCACCCGTGCCATCAAGGAAATAGAACAATACTATGGAGTACGCCTGTTTGAACGTTTTAACCGGCGGCTTTCTGTTACGGAAAGTGGAAAACTACTATATGTACAGGCGTTGCATATCGTTGACTCCTTTGACGTGATGGAGAAAGATCTACGCAATTGGGATACCTGTGGTATCCTGCGCATCGGTGCAAGTATCACTCTTGGAAATTACTTTCTTCCTGATTTTATATGCCATTTTCGTTCATTACATCCCAATCTAAGGGTAGAAGTGACTATCTCCAGCGGAGGTAAATTACAACAGGCACTTTTAGAAAACAAACTTGATCTGGCATTAATTGAAGGTGGCATCAGTGAATCTGAGCTGATTATGGAAGCATTTACAGGTGACTGTCTTAGACTGATTCTTCCACCCCGGCATCCCCTGCTTTCAAAACAGCAAGTATTTCTAAATGACCTGGTTCAATACGATTTCCTTTTACGCGAAAAGGGCAGTGCGGGACGTACTTTTTTGGATAATGTGTTTGCCGTCCATGGTCTTAAAATACGTCCGCTTTGGGAAAGTGCCAGTACACAAGCCATTATAAAAGCGGTAAGTAAGGATATTGGTATTTCCATTCTGCCTGAACTGCTGGTCAAGCAGGATATTGAAGCCCAAACTGTATTTACCCGGGAAATCATTGATGAAGGTTTTAACCGAAAACATTATATCGTTTGGTATAAAAATAAATATTTGACCCAAGCCGCAAAAGATCTTATCGCTTTATGCAATGATTTAACTCTAAAGAATCCCACTTTGTAATATACTGCTAAACATGGATTTCCTATAAAAGCAAAACAAGAGCTGCTGCAAACGAATAAGTCATTTCGTTTACAACAGCTCTTGTTGATTAATCTATGACAATGCTGATATTTCATACTATAGCAAATTACAGGGGCTGTTTCCGCCAGTATCCTTGCGGCCATATTATCCAATGTGACGTAGGTTCTATTCTGCCCAGACATCAAGTGTTTCAGCAACTTTACCGCCTAAAATATCATATCGCACTTCACTTTTATATTAAACTCCGTAAAATAACTATTTTCCTTTGGAATCCATTCCTCAATGTATCTCCGATACATGAATTCTCCATTTCTTTTAAATATTCGATTTTTTTGCTCACTTTTACTAATCTGTAAAAATATCTTTAAGTCATAATTCGCTGCTAACGTAGGGTGCATGCTATACGATCCTTCAATAATATTTAATTTTTTAGGCTCGACAAAGATAGGTTCCTTAAGTTTCATCTCCTTGCAGTCGTAAGGCTGATAGCTAAAGTTACTTCTACTATTAATTCCAACAATAACTTCATCCTTAAAACGTACAAAATCAACATTCCCGCCAACTTCTTCCATCCGTTCCTGTGTCTTTAGCTCGGGTCTCAAAAAATAATCATCCATATGAAAAATATTACAATCATAGACATAACTGATAAGATATGCCAATGTACTTTTTCCTGCCGCACTATTTCCTTCAATCGCAACAATAACTTTTTCCTTACTTTTTAATAAATCATCAATCTTTTTAGATATATCCGATAAGTTTTTCTTATTCATATTCGATTAAATTTCCTCGTTTTAATGTCATAATCAAAATTGGAATTATAATAATCTGTATCATTATTCCTGGAAGTGCATTGAGCAGAGCACCTGTTATAAATATTTTCCATGTAAAGACTGAACCGCTTAATCCGTACAAAAGCACAGAAACACTCCCCCAGATCATCCTTCCGCAAATCATAGCTAAAAGTAATGCTATGTAAATATACAGACTCTTCTTTGGTAATTTTCTATATAAAAAACCTATTACCGCACCATATGCAGCTAATTCAAAGGCCATTGCAACAGCAACGGGAAACATTAGCGGCATTCCAAAGAGAATGCTTCTTAATAGCGGTAATAGTAAACCAACAATTAGTCCATATGACCAACCACACAGGAAGCCAGTAAGAAGAACCGGTATATGCATTGGCAGCAGTTTATTTCCCACTTCAGGAATTTGTCCGGTAAAAAATGGTAATATCATACCTAATGCAAGCATCAAGCTTGCCTGAAGCATTTTTAATATTGATTTTTGTTTCACCTTTATCCTCCTGCAGTTAACATTACTATTCATTGCTGTTAAGCTGAAATCGTTTGTTGAATTTATTCGCATATGTTCTTAGTACATTTTATCAGATTTAAGCCATATGTTAAATGCTAATATAAAATAATATGAAAAATCCAGCCTGCAGCGTAGGTACTTTACCGCAATTATACAAATACCCCCGGCCTTACCAGGGGTATTTGTGTTTGCTTTGTATCTTCTGGCTATTCGTATTCCTTGACAAAAACTAACTCTATTGTTGTGATGCATCCTTTAATGATAACATTTGTATTGTCATACCTTAAGGGTACCAGTATCTTATCATCTCCGATTCTTTCTACAACAAAACCGGCTCTTCTGGTCCCTGTCGCAAAATTTAAAGACCCGTTGTTGTCAGACAGGTATAATGTATTCTGATTTACCCATTTTCCCACAAGACTACTATTCCTTAAATGGAATTCCTTTGGCAATGCCACCTTACCATCAATTACCTTCTCTCTTGTCTCTCCGAATACAAACATACGCTCCCCCATTGTCAAACCATGTGCCTACATTCCATAAAACTAACGCTGTGTGCAGTCCTATTCCTCCGCAGGTACAAGAAATTCCTTAAGCAGCATATAATCTTCGCCGTTATAGCATACGATTTCATAGGCTTTAATATCGGGATTGCTGAACACCCTGGTCAGCCCTATAAACTGCGTCAGCTTTGACGCAAGATTTAAAACATCCTTATCATCTGTGATCAGCTCGACTCTTCCTTTACATCTTTCAAGCGCCTTGAAAAAACCATCAATATTAACAACCTGTTTTACTCTCATTTTCTTTCCTCCTCATATTCTTTCCTTAGGCTGGTCCGCAAAAATTACCGCCGGTATCATCAAAGTGATAAACAGGAATAATGCATTTTGGTATTTATAAAGCAGAATACTTTATCACATTAAAGAAGCTGATTACGATAATCACGCCCATAAGATACAGGAATAATTTGTCGACCGCATGATTGTTCATTCTTTTGTTAAAATATTTGCCGGCAATTCCTCCGCCAACCCCGCCCAAAACCATCAAAACCAGTGCCAAAAGATCAAATTCCGGTACACTGTGCGTGGCTAGCGTCGTTAATAAACTGGTAATCTGACTGAATAAAATTATGTATATGCTATTCTGAGCCGATGTTTTGGTATCCATAGAAAAGAAATAAAATAATACCACCAAATTGATTGGCCCTCCTCCAATTCCCAGGAAGCTGGACATAATTCCAAGCACCAGACCAATGATGCCGCAGACGCCGATTGATTTTATACAATGGGTTTTGATTTTACTTTTAAAAATGGTATAAATAAATGTGCCGATTGTAATAAGGATCAAGCATACCGACTGAACCATTCCGACCGAATCTTGATTTGAAAACAGATTCTTTATCATACTAAAAAGCTGCTTTCCGGCAACCCCTCCGATTGCCGCTCCAATCGCCAGAGGCGTGCTGACTTTAAAATCGACCGAACTTTCATTTGAGAAGATATTCTTCCCAACCGAATAGCAGCTCATGGATAAAACAGTACACCCGGATAAGAAACTAATGGTTGAAACACTTGCCAAACCGAACATATCCAAAACCGGTTTTATAATCACACCACCGCCGATGCCGCAAATGGCACCGGCAATAGATGCTAAAAAGCTAACAAAAAAATAAAATATATTCATAGTATCCCTGCTTCTCTAACAGCAGCCATGAAACTGTCCATAAGCATCCTTACTGTTTTGCTCCGGATTTTTCATGCATAAGTGTACTGATGTCTTTTTAAATGTCAGCGGCAGTGCCAGGATATTCGGATTTTCACCTACAAATATCCTTTTTGCATCCTCCAGCGCTTCTTCAAAGGTACGGCGGGTCTTTAATCCCATCCCTCTTGCATACCCCGGTTCTTGTGCCCCTACAATATAAATCGCACTGGTATTCATTTCTGCAATATGGGCACAGGATATCATGCTGAATCCATGAAACGGATGAAATGCATTGGTAAAACGATACTTGCGGATATACTCTTCCTTTGTAGCAAAATACTCCCCATAGCGGTTCATATCCGGCAGGGTATTCATATAATCATGCTGGAACAATTCATATAGCTCTCTTAAATACGGCCACAGCTCATCATGGAAAAATCCGTTGCATAAGGAAGAACAAATAATAACACAATTATCACTCATAATTCTTTTGAACCTTAGAACCTGTGCGCTAAGTGCCTGCATCATCATAATCGGATTGGTTCCCATACCGTCTCCATAATGGAATTTCTGCGGCATACCAAAAACAATTACATCGTATTTCTTTTCCGCCCAATGCACATAAGTTCTTTTATCGGCCACTTTCCAGCTCATCGGCATCATTTCTTTTGCATATCCGGAGAAGATTTCAATTTGACGAGACTCTGTGTCCAGAACAGCATCACAGCAAAAAAACGGATGTCCCATCTTTTCTTCCATGTGCAAGCTGATTTCATCAAATTTATTTCTCATTAAACTTCCTGCATTGACCGGGATAAAATCATTTCTATGCATCACAGAAGGTACATGATGGCTTGAGATACTCTTCCAGTTGGTAATGCCTGTCGCACTGTGTTTGTAACCGCCCGAATATCCGCCATAGGGATTTCCCTGAACATGTCCGATTAAAATCGGAATGTCTGAATCATAAACGTACTTATTGACAAATACAGAGTCGCCTCTGCCGGTACAGCCCAAATCAACCATATGCTCCAGATCTTCACTGTCATGGCTGATGATCTGGCCTGAATGCCAAAAATCATGGAACAATTCCGGTCCAAAGATCGCTAACGCGTCCTCTTCCTTACTGCGCGGGTGCAAGCCGTTGGAAATAACAAATAAAACATCCTTCTTCTCCACCCCGGCGGCATACAGTTCTTTCAGCATATACTTAATGCTTAATTTTCTGTGGCTTGTGGCCTGCTCTCCGCCCTTTACGCGATCAGGTACGATAAAAGTTACCGTACTGCCCTTGCGGGCAAGTTCGGTTAACGTCGGCATTCCGATGGGATTTGCCAGGCTTTCCAAATAAGCCTCTTCCAGCTTATCCTCCGGAATAAAATCGGGATCCTTGACTGTCTCCCCCGGTATAAATATATCTGTATTGTCCGGTAATTCCGCACTCATTGTGCCATGCCCATATTCAAAATTAATCCTCATCTTATTCCTTCCTTTCTTTCTTTCGCTTTTAAATAAAGTTTAATTATTTCCAGATACTCCTTGGGATAATATCCGATCTCTCCCTGGAATCTGGTGAGTGCGATTAATCCTCCGTCAATTTCATCAACAGATGCCAGCATAGCCGCATTATCCTGTTTTAAGCCGCCGCCATACACAATATCCATGCCGCCCGTCTTTTCCTTTACAAATCGTGCGATCTTGGTGATATATTCTTTATCTGCCGGCGCCTTTCCGGGACCGATGGACCAGATTGGTTCATAGGCAATTACAATTTTAGAGGTATCGACATCAGTCAATCCGATCTCCAGCTGTTTACCGAGCACTTCTTTCCAGGTTCCCTGTTCTTCACTTTTTTCCCCAATGCAGTAAAGAACCTCCATTCCTCTTGCAATTGCGCACTTTATCTCCTGGTTCAATAAGCGATTAACTGCATCCGTATCTGTAATGCCCGCTTCTGCCAATATTCCGGCCTTATCATTACGTTCCTCACAGTGCCCGATTATGGTTGTCTCGCAACCAATCGCCTGCATGGCGGCGGCAGGCCGGTTTGTGGTAAAGGCTCCAAAATTGCCTCCCGTTTGTGTATCCAACCGGTATACGCCCTGGCATCCTATTCTAATCGGACTGTTTGCAGACTTTGCTTCAATTGCTGATATAAGATGTGCTTCCGGGAAAAACATAGCGAATTCAATATTGCCGTCACTGTACTCTTTTAATGTTTCCTGCGTCTGTTTCACAATATATCCGGCCCATTCCTTAACATCAGCCAGCCTGTTCACTCCTCCCAGCTCCGCAGGTACATCAAACCGTTTTAAATTAAGATAGATATGCCTCATTTTTTAATCATTCTCCCTTTTTGTAATACTCAGCCATTTGTTCCAAGTCCATCAGAGCAACCTTAGGCGCTTTTCCAAAGCTGCCAAATTGTACAATCAAAGTTCCGACAACTTCTTTTACGCCGTCCTCAATACACTTAATAATCTTTGTTATGTCATCATCCGGGATATTCCCGTACATAACCGTATCCATAATCGGTGTTAAAAAGATCCGCGGATCGAAGGCTGCTTTATTTTTCTCCAATAATTCATAAATTTTCCCTATCGTAAGACTATTTTGTAAAACAGGTTCCTTTTGGAACAGCTCTTTCATATTACGGGTTACTGCCAGCCGAATGTCTGTATCTACATTGATTTTGTTAATCCCGCAATGCGCAGCTTCAATCAGCTGGTCAATCTCAATACCATATGCATTGCTGATGCTGCCGCCGAGTTCATTTATTTCGTCCACGATGTATTTTGGAACAGTCGAAGAACCATGGCTTACTAAAAAACCTGTAATACCCTCGTGGCGTATACATTCCTTGACCGCTATTGCTATTTCTTTACGGATTACCGTATTTTTTCCTTTGTTAGCGCCATGCATGGTCCCATAGCTGATTGCCAAAGCATCAACCCCTGTTTTCTTAAAGAACTCTACCGCCTTGATCGGATTTGTATAGGTGCTTGCAGAACTGAATACGTGGTCCTCTACTCCGGCAAGAACACCTAATTCACCCTCCACACTAACGCCTGTCTTATGGGCATATTTCACAACCTCCCTGGTAAGCTCCACATTTTCTTCAAAAGGCAGAGAGCTTCCATCGATCATAACACTTGTATAGCCCCCATCAATTGCGGCTTTACAGGAATCAAAATCCCTTCCATGGTCCAAGTGCAGTGCAATCGGTATCTTGCTGTTTGAGCCGAATTTCTTTACTGCATTGGCGATATTCCTTGCTCCGATTTTTTTATCTTCAAGTGTGGCATTCATAAAGTCCGTGCGTCCTCCCATGAAGCCGTTTGCCAGGTCGGCTCCCTGTATAATTGCAGGGCTTCGAAACATTTCATGTACCTCAATAATAGCTTTCGCCTGCGCAACCGTATTAACATTAAAGGCACCCTGGGCATATCCGTTCTTATCTGCGGCTTCCAGGATTGTTCTCATTGGCACTAACATATTCATTCCTCCTGTTTTTCTCATTTATTATCGAAGAATATCTTCCCGGGCAATGCTCCTCCTATCATCGCTACTATCTCTTCTTATGGTATTGTCAATTTAATTATTTAAATTACTTAATAAATATACTATACCTCTATTTTGCCCGGAGTACAACTACGGGCTTTTAAGTATTTACGCAAACGTTTGCATAATATATAATCGTAATGTTATTCTATAGTTTGTATAATGTATTTATTGACCGATGCAGGAAAAGGAGGCAGTATGACCTTAAAGGACATTGCAAAACTGGCTGGGGTATCTACATCCACGGTCTCCCGCGTAATTAACAGTAATAATGTGAAGGCAGCCAGCAAAGAAGTTCAGGATAATATCTGGAGAATAGTACGAGAAACGAATTACACGCCGAATTCAGCAGCGCGAAATTTAAAATTACAGATTCATACAGAATATAAGCAGGCACCTATGAAGACAATCGGCTGTATTTTCGCCCGGGCCGACAGCACACCGGATGATCCGTTTTTTTCACGGATTGCCAGAGCAATAGAACAGGAAGCATACCGGCAGGGATACCTCATGAAATATTCCTTCTCGGCGTATGATATCAATGATGCGAATATCTTCCATATGATAACGGACAACCCGGTAAACGGTATTGCCGTGCTTGGCAGGTATGATAAGCCCCTGTTGAATTTTATCAAGAAGCAATATAAGCACGTGGTTTATGTGGGACTGAATAAGATTGATACCGATTTTGACCAGGTGATCAGTGACGGATACCTCGCCTCCGTTGCCGCAATTAATTACCTCCATGGATTAGGGCATACCTCCATCGGATATGTCGGAGAAAAGCATAAGGAACTCCGGTATCAGGGCTATCTTGATGCAATGAATGGCCTGAAGCTTCCCATATTGCGGGAAAATATTATTAATACGCCTCTCTCCTCGGAAGGCGGTTATAACGGAATGAAGGAATTCTTAAAGAAGAAGCCCCAGGTTACCGCATTGTTCTGTGCCAATGACTTGACAGCAATCGGCACCATGAAGGCAATCAAGGAACACGGACTTCGTATTCCAGCCGATCTCTCTATTATCAGCATCGATGATATTGATACTGCTCAATATGTGTCCCCGATGCTGACAACAATTCATATCCCCATGGAGGAGCTGGGGAAAATGACTGCAAAAATATTAATTGACCGTGTTGAAAACGGCAAAAGTATTCCTGTTAAAGTGGAGCTCCCTTTTCAAATCATAACAAGAGAAAGCTGCTGCAAAGCAGCAATCAATTAACTATAAACGAGAATACGAACAACCCGGTATAGTACGCGCTATGCTAACCGAAAAAACATAGCAATATGGGCTACCCTGACAGTCATCGTCAGGATAGCCCATTTCTTATCACTTATAGGTATAACATACATCGTAAAAACACTGCGCTGCAAACAGATCAATTAAGTTTGCTGTAAGCCGTCCTCGGAGCGTAAGTATATCAGACTGCTTCCTCTATGTCAGGCAGCAAACTAACCTAGTGCATTTTTAATTCTTTTAATCTCCGCAAGCAGCTCGTCTCTGTCCGGCGCATGTCCGCTGCAAATATAGAATCTGGTAGCGGCGTTTGCCATAGCCAGTCTTTCGTTAACATTAAGATCGCCCAGGCAGGAGGCAATATAGCCTCCGTTGAACGTATCTCCGGCTCCCGTTGTTATAACAGGAGAAGCACAGTAATCCTGTATTGATATACCTATTCCATCTGATTTTGAAGCGATTACCGCATAATAGGGCGTATGGACGATAATCTCGGACAGACCTGTCAGATTTCTGATGACAGCCGCCGAAGCAGCAACCGCTTCACTATTATCAATAAACTCCCTGCCATAATGTGAAAATAATAAAATCGCTTCGTGCTCATTCAAACTTAAGCTGACAGGTATTTTATCATTCATCTCCGCTAAAACCTGAAAGGTATGATTCAGCGCTTCAAAACTTCTTTTCTTTATATTGGCAAAATCAAAAAAGAAGCTTTTTGGATATCTGTCCTGAAAATAATTCTCGTTAAGCTTACTGATAAACTCGTCAAAGGCCGGCATATTTGACCAGTATCCCATAGATACGATATCAACGTCCGTAAATATCCTTTGCAGCTCCTCATCGCCAATTGCATCCTCCAGATCCTTCCACCTTAAATTTAATAATTCATCCAGGTTCGGCATCATGATCTTTCCATCCGAAAACTCAAGGATATTGCTGATTACCGGATCCCCTATTGAGATTAAGGAACATTTCTTTCTCAATTCATTAAATATTTTATCTATGGCTTCTTTTCCGTACATTCCCAACAGGATTGTATTTAAATCCAGGTTTCCCAGTACTTTTCCCGTATTCGCGGTGAACCCTCCATAACTGCGCCTTTTTTTAATTAATTCGTTTGCCAGTCCGCCTTCCTTACGATTAACGATGATTTCACCAAATCTCTGCATTCTGTCAATTAGAATATATTCATTGTCTGTATTTCTGGTTTCAACAACCTGCCACACCTGATCTATAAAACCATCAATCCCAAGAACAATCTTTCCGCTAAGATTCTGTATATAATTTTCAAGCCGTTTTTCATCCAGCATCGCCCAGTTATTTGCCTGCATTTATTACACCATTCCTTATCCAAATTTGCTGTTAATTCTGATTTTGTCAACAATCGTTTTAAATTTTTCATAACATGCCTCAAAAAATAAATAATAGCTTTCACAAAAATAATTTTCATACCGCATGCTGCTTTCATTGAAATCTCTATTGCGCTGGCATCCCCCTCTGCAAATCTTAAAATATTTGCAAACCGTACATTTTTCATTCAACTGAAGGGAACGCTCTATAAAGCCGATGCTGCTTCTCTTTTGATTAATTTGTTCCATCGTATCCGTATTAAAATTGCCCAAACGATATTCGTCCATCATATAAAAATCACAGGGGTATACACTTCCATCTGCTTCCACCACATTTTGTATCCCGCAGCGTCCGTTTTGATCACAGGCCTCCGCACGATACCCGAGCAAAATGCTGATATAATTCTCAAACTGCCTGATATATGGCTGTTCCCCTTTTTGAAGATCTGCATACCATAAATCAAATAATTGAATCAGAAATTCACCATACACCTCCGGTTTGATCGCATATGGCGTTAAACCATGCAATTCTCCCAGCGGGTCCATGCATACGATATACTGCTGGTAGTTCCAGCCCCGCTTCTTATAATCACGATAAATCTTTTCAATATTGTATGCCACATCATGATGTATTACAGTTAAAATATTATAATCAACCCGATATTCCTCCATTCGTTCAGCTGCACGAAGGATTCTGTCATAGGTTCCGTTTCCGTTTTTATCATGCCGGTAGCTGTCATGGGTCTCTTTTGTTCCATCGACAGATAATCCTACCAGAAATTGATTTTCCTTTAAAAATCTGCACCAATTTTCATCAATGCAAATTCCGTTCGTCTGAAGGGCATTACTTACCTTAACGTTATTTTTATTGTATTTTTTCTGATAGTAAATTACTTTTTCAAAGAAATCCAGACCTCGAAGCGTTGGTTCTCCTCCCTGAAAAGCATAACCGGCCGCTCCTTCGGCTTTTAATATTGTCTTTCGGATCACATTTTTCAACGTCTCTTCCGACATAAAGCCATAGGATTCCCGCTCTCTCTTTTTCGTCTCATCGCAATAAAAGCAATATTCACATGACATATTGCACATACCGGAAGCCGGTTTCATTAATACACTGATCGGCGGCATCTGCTTTCCTCCCCCATATTCTTCCTGTCTATCACCATACAAATTCAATGTTCATTCAGAGTACAACCGGCTGTTTTGCAGAGCCTGACTTATTTGACATATTCATCAAATTTCTCAAGAACATAGTCTCCGGTCTCCTCCAAATACGTTCTAAGATGTTTTCGATAAATATCGATTATTTCCAAATACTGCTCCTTATCAATAAGATTATTAAGAGCATCGGGATCCTTAGAAAAGTCATAAAATTCCTCGCGGCACCGATAATCGAAGAAGCTTACACGTGCTGCAATTTCTTCATCGGCAGCCGCTTTCATTGCTTTATAGGTTAAGCCCGATTTTGATTCATTTTTATATAAGGTTTCTCCGTCTGCCCATGCATTAAATATATAGCCGTAGCCTTCACTTTGAACACATCTCATCGGGTAAGAATTCTTTGCGGCTGTGGTATTAAATTGTGTGAATATCATAGCCCGCTCTTCCTGCTTTTCTCCCCTTAAGAGCGGCAGATAGCTTCTCCCGTCACATTTTAAAGCTCCCTCCAAGCCTGCAGCTTCAAGAATGGTTGGCGTGAAATCAATTCCGGTAATAAAGTCGCTTGCATTACACTCACCCTCAGGAGCTTTACCCGGCCAGCGTACAATAAACGGTGTCTTTGTACTGTTTAAATAACAATTGGCTTTTGAAAACGGAAAAGCCATACCATTATCACTTAAGAAAATAACCATTGTATGATCCGCCATTCCTGATTCCTCCAGTGATTTCAGCACCTCTCCTACAGTCTCATCACACCGGTGCACACTGGAATAATACTGGGCCAATTCTTTCCGGACCTCCGGCAAATCAGGCAGGAAGCCCGGCACATAAGCCTCTTCGGGCTTATAATACCTGGATGCATATGTATGATAGCCATAAAATCTCTTGAGCTCATCTTCACTGCCGGCAAACGGCCGATGGGGATCATGTGAATTAACCATCAGAAAAAATGGTTTATCTGCCTCCTCTGCCTGCTTGAAAAATTCCGCACTGTCTCTTTTATATATAAATGGACTGCGTCCGTGAAGATGTTCCGCGTTAAAAACATCAT
This sequence comes from Bacillota bacterium, assembly GCA_023409535.1. Taxonomy (GTDB): domain Bacteria; phylum Bacillota; class Clostridia; order Lachnospirales; family Lachnospiraceae; genus Mobilitalea. The sequence continues at coordinate 134,246 of JAEYGZ010000027.1, read as the reverse complement.
CGTAATAATCCCAACAGAATTTTCCCTGGGGTTTCAAGTGATCCACTTTGCCGATAATCCCATTATAATAACCATTTTCCCTCAACACCTCCGTTAAAGTAGGGACATCCTCCCTTATCGGATCAAATCCCAAAGCTCCGTTATGATGAGGGTACAATCCAGTCATCATACTTTGTCTGGAGGGTTGGCAAACTGCAATCGTCACATGTGCATTGTTAAATCTTAAGCCTTCTTTCGCCAGTTGATCCAAATTAGGTGTAATATCATCTACCGGGCAGCCAAAACAACCGATTGTATTATAATTTAAATCATCTGCTGTAATAAATAAAAAATTAAGATTTGCTGACATTTGATTACCTCCATTAATTTAATAATACTTAATCTTTTCTATAAATTTTTGCCTAAACCCAAATCCCTGACTTTTCCTGCCCATTTTGAAGCCGCTTCATCATCTGGGTAGCCCAGGGTGTTACCTGGAACGGTTTCCTGCTGCAAATCGGATTCTCCAGTTCCGGAAGCTCCGGTGGAATCCACCGCTCTGCAGGGTCGTCATAGTCACACTTGATTAACAGGCGGAGCTGCTGCATTACCCAGTTTTCATGCACCATCACTTCGTCATAGTTCTTATGGGAATTCGCTTCCTGACGCAGCCGTCCGGCAATCTCCGGATACTGCCCTATCACATTCTGTTCCTCGTTGGCATCCCATTCCATATCAAAGAGCACATCATCCTCCGGGTAGCCGGAATAGGTAAAATACTTCCAGTTCTTCCAGCGAACCATCCTTCCCAGAGAGGTCTCGCCGTTGGCCAGGTAGGTGTACAGCTCGCTGATTATCATACGGTCCTCCTGCTTCGTTCCCTCCAAGATCCGGGCAGCAAGATTTATTCCGTCGCCCGGTAAAACCTCAGCTCCCGCAAGACCGCAGATGGTAGGCCCCAAATCCAGCAGACTGGTCAGATCCGTTATCCGCTTTCCTGCGGGAATGCCGTCACCCTGAATTAGGAAGGGAATATGGACAGAGGGCTCATAAAACACCTGCTTTCCATAATAACCATGGGTACCATTCATATCTCCATGGTCAGAGACATAGATGAATATTCCTTCATGGCCTGTCCGTTTCAGATACTCCTGGAATGCATTGTAAACCGTCCCTATGTGCCTGTCCTGCATCTCAACCAGTCCGTAGTAAGCCGCACGGGCTGCACGGGCTACCTCCGGGTCTGCTTCCTGCAGCTTACCGTCCAATGCCGGATGCCCCTGATACTCTTCCGACACATCTTCCAGACCGACCTTATCATAGTAATACTCAAACAGTTCCTTTGGTGCCACATACGGAAAATGAGGCCCATAGGTACCAACCGTAAGAAACTGCGGCCGGTCATGTTCCTGGCTCAGATACTCCAGTGCTCTGTCTACAACATAGCGGTCATAGGCCAGTACCGGAGAATCACCGCCTCCGATATAATACAAAGAGGCGTTCTCATCAAACCCCGTAACCTTGGACTTCTTTGCTGCATCTCCCTTAGGCTTGGGGACATTATTATGAAAAACCGGCGTCCGGTCTCCTGCCACCCGCTTTGCATAGCCATGACGCTGGTCCGGCCCGACAAAATGCATCCGGCCGCATAAAACCGTCTCGTACCCGGACACAGTAAGGCTATGGAGGAAGGTGGCACAGTCAGAGCTGATCGCATTAAAATTGAATAAAACACCGTTATTGCTCGGAAGCAGGCCTGATATCATTGACGCACGTGCCGGCACACACAGCGGACACGGCGTATATGCATTCGCCAGTACCGTCCCCTCTCTGGCTATCCGGTCCAGATTAGGCGTCCGTACAATATCATTTCCCGCATATCCCTGAAGATTGTAGGAATGTTGGTCAGACATGTAGAATAATATATCTCTCATCACAAAAACTCATCCATTCTATAATTTTTAGATTTTATACTTCCATGATTTTAAATACATGAACAGCCTCCGACAGATTTACCGCATCATCGTTCAACTGCTGAATTACATTGCTCAATTTGTTGACCTCATCCAACTGATTTACAGTAATTGCACTCAGCTCTTGTGTAGCCGCGGCCGTCTCCTGGGTAGTGGCTGAAATACTCTCAATGGATCTCAGGGTATCTTTTTTCGCATTCTCAATCCCTTCGGTTCCGGTGACAATCTGGTTCAGGTTAATCGTAAGATTCTCCACATGCTTATTAATATCTGTAAATACCCTGACCGTATTATTTAATACCTCTTCCTGAGATAATACAATAGTTTCGGTATGTTTTGCCGTGATTGCGGTTTTCTTCATCTGATCTTCAATTCTCTTAATTATTTTTGCAATCTCACCGGAAGATTTGAGAGATTGATCCGCTAACTTCCTGATCTCAGAAGCAACGACGGAAAAGCCTCTGCCGAATTCTCCTGCTTTTGCCGCTTCAATGGATGCGTTCAGAGACAACAGGTTTGTCTGTTCGGCAATTCCATTGATTGTTTCTACAATACCATAGATTGCCTGGGATTCTTTTTCTAAATGCTCGATATCACTGATTACCGTATCGGTCGCTTTTTTGGTATCATTTGTTTTCTGCCTGAGATTATCCACCGTCTTCATACCATCATTTGCTACCTGCTCTGTATTTTCGGCGATCTGTTCTATGTTATGAGTGCTTCCATACAATTTGTTGATCTTTTCCGACAAATCCGACATCTGCAATAAACAGCTTTCAGCATCCGCTGCCTGTTGTGTAACACCGTTATTAATATCATTGACAGCAGCCGAGATATTTTTTGATGCTGTTACAAGCATATCTGAGCTGTCCGATACGGCGGCAGCCGAACCGGAAACCGTATTGCTTGTATTTGTCATCTTTAGAATCAGGTTTTTCATATTGTGCAGCAGATCATTAATACTATTGCCCAATATCCGGAACTCATCCTTTCTTTTAATCGCCGTCCGGCAGGTCAAATCACCGGTTCCCGCTTTATATAATATCGCATTCGTATCCTTTATTGTTTTTGCAAAGCCATACGCTATAAGGGTTCCTAATCCGATTGCTATAACACTTGCGATCAGTACCATAACAAAGGAAATCAATTTCAGACGATTGGCTTCTGCCATAATAGCACTTTTTGGAATAGAACAAACTAAAATGCTCCCAAAGGCATCTAATTTGGAATAGACGAGCAAATAGTCCTTACCGGACATTTTTATATAACTGTTTCCATCCGCAGAAGAACCATCCTGAAGGATCTCCTTATAATAGGTCTGATCTGAGATCTTATATCCTTCGGGTATTTCTCCGTATGTAATTTCCCTTCCGTCACTTGTGATAAACCCAAAGATACTTCCCTCCGGTAAACCACCCCCGGATAGCGTATCCTCAATAAAATCACTTGAAACATTCAGAACAATACAGCCGATGGGTTGACTCAAAATATCATAAACAGGATTTATGTAGCTTAAGGAATATTTTGAACTGTCCGAACCTGTCAGCTCATCCAGATAGGGATGAAACCCCAGCCAAAGGCCCTTTTTACTTTCGTGATCAAGCAGCTTCGCCTCACCGTTTGCCACATAATCACCATAATCCAGCCTATCTGCCGCAACACCGCTTCCCGAAATAGCTTCGCCGTAATTGGGCAGGACAAAAACATTTGACACATAGTCAAGGGACAGTATCTCACTGGAAATAGACGATTTTAGCTCCGCCAATCGTTCACTTTCAAGTGTCGGATCATTTTTAAACAGGCCGGAATAATATTTAACCAACACTTCATTCACTCTTAACGCTTCCGATTTTTCCTGAACCGCATCCAGTCCAAAGCTTATATATTTTGCCATGCTGGTTACCGCCGACTGCGTTGTGTTTTCATAGCTTCCTTTTAAGCCTTTTTCAGCTTGTGCATAAGAGATAACGCTCAGAATAATGATAAGTGCAACCGGTATTAAAAAAGCGAGCGTTAATCTTGTCCTGATACTGTATACCTTTTTATAAATGCTTTTCAAGTGCCCGAACTTAACGTCATTCTTTTCTGTGCTGTCAATTTGTGTGTCGTTCTCCAAGTTCCTTATTACAGCTTCCTCTTTCCGTCTTTTCATTAACTTATCCTTCATCCCAATACACTTTACAGTGCAAATAGAGCCGCACCGCTTTCTCCTCTCTTAGTATAGTAAAATTTTATTATATTGTAATATTATTATTTGGGGCATTTTCGAAACACTGCACCCTCATAAATACCGTTCGATGGCCTTCTCAGTTATATATTATTATTTTTTAATTAAATTTATTAAATAATAATATCACTATTTTCAGGCAAATGCAAGATGCTGCAATATAGAAATTAATGCCTAATTTTTTGCTATTTTTCAAGTTGAATTGCATCCCTTCCTTTGCTATACTAATATTATTAATTAATTTAATTATTAGGAGATCAAAAAAGATGCGTACAAGAATTTTAAACAAATTACGAAACTGCGAGGTTGAAGAATATCTGAATCGCGGCAGAGATGTCGTCTTCATCCCTGTCGGCACCGTAGAACTGCACGGCGATTTTCCCCTGGATTGTGAAACTGTCTATGTCGAAGCAATTGCAGAAAAGATGGCGGAGGTTACCGATAGTCTGTCCCTTACCGGTCTGCCGTTCTTTTACCCCGGTGCAACAAGGATTGGGCGCGGTACAGTATATATGAGTATCGCTGACGGTGCGGCTTATCTGAAACAACTTTCGTCCAGTCTGTTCAAGCAGGGGTTCCGCAAGCAGATTTACCTCACCGGCCATGGTCCCGCTTATCTTACGGTTAACAGCTTTATCATGGACGCCTTCCATGATACCATGATACCCTTTGTCCATATCAGTCTGATCGAAGCAATGCAAATCGCCAGGAATAACGGCTGGAAGGTGAAGGGCATGCCGTTTCGTCCCCTTGTGTACGGTGCTTACAAGCAAATGAATCAGCTGGATTATCTATATGTAAATCCTGCTGCCCAGCAGACAGAAAATCCCTTACCTGCTGTTTCCGGCAGTTCCTTCAATTCTGCGGTTAAACGGCTGAATTCCCTGGCAACCTCTCCCGGAAATGTTGGCTTTTTTTATGAAGACTTTTCCGACCATGGCGGCGGAGAGGGCTGCCGTTCCATTGAGGAGCGGGATGCTCTCGCCGCAGAAGGAGAGCAGATGATTGACGACTTTGTCCGTTTCTTCAACCCCAAACAGGTAATAGACGATCTTACCGAGGTTGACCGAAGAACAAAGGATTGTATTCTTCCGAGGTATCCCCATCTGAACTAAGAGGACGCTTGAAATCAGCATCTGTATCTAAAGCATCTGCAGATACCAGGTTCCTTTTATTTGTTTTGCACAGCCTGACTGCAGGACTAATCAAGAACCAATTTATTAAAGTTATTTTGTGAAAGCTTGAAAAATTTGTAATTTAATGATATAACATTGTAATAACCACTTGAAATATGTAACATATTTTTCTATAATTAATTAAAATAATATTATATTTCTTAAGAGTGAACTATCCTGTAAGAATTGATATAAAGAAAGGAACCCAATCGTATGCAAATTGCAAGCGGTAACAATCTATCAAGAGTAAAGGTCACCAACCAGTCCGCGATTCGCCAGATGATTTATCATGATGGTCCGATTTCCAGAATCGAGATCTCTGAAAAGCTTTCGCTTACCCTTCCTACCATTACCACAACCATTAATTTCCTTCTTTCCAAAGGACTGGTAAAGGAAGTGGAGAATACAAAAGCCTCAGGGAAGACCCTCGGGCGGAAAGCCTCTCTGATTGATGTTAACGATTTACGGTATTTTATTGGAATTGAGATGCGGGGTGCTCTGCGCCGGTTGTGCATCACCGATTATCGCGGGAACTCAATCGGAACCATCATGGATAATACCGCCTTTCATGACTATGGCGAGAATATCACCGCCACCTGTGAACTGGTGAAAAAACTCCTGCGGGACAGTAAGATTCCTAAGTCTAAAGTTGCCGGCATCGGCTTATGCCTGCCCGGTCTGGTTGACCGCAAGAAAGGCATCCTGACAGTTCATCCCGGTTACGGGTGGAGTAATAAAAATGTCGGAAACGACGTATCCCGACTGCTTAATTACAACGGTCCTGTCACCATTGAAAACAATGCCTGTGCAAGAGCCTATGGCGCATATCTGTTCAACCACAAGCTGCTGGACGACTATCAGTCCTTTGCCTATTTCTTTGTATCGTCGGGGATTGCCTGCCCATTTATGAATAACTATATCCGTTTCCACGAATCGATCGTTGGCCAAGGCGAGGTGGGCCATATGGTCATGGAGCCTAACGGGCCTCTCTGCGACTGCGGAAATCAAGGCTGTCTTGAGGTCTTTTCCAGCGAAAAGGCTATCATCTCTATGTGCGCGGAGGAAATACGCCAAGGCAAAGCAGACATACTCCGTAATATCTGCAGTAACTTGAATGCGCCTGCCATTGATGAGATTCTGAGAGCACAAGCCGAGGGTGACCAAAGTGTCAACAGGATTGTGGATGATGCGATTTTCCATCTTGGCATCGCAATTGCCAACATTGATAATTTTGTTAAACCTGAATGTATTTTGATTGAATGTAATCTTTTTCAGAATGAAAAGAATAAGACGCAGCTCTTAGATACCATTTATAAAAATCTGTACACAGCTACCAATATTGATACTAATTTTATCTTTGTATCACCAAACGAATACAGCGGCGCAGAAGGCGCGGCAGCCGTAGCTGTGCAAAACGACCTGAAAACCTACATAGAATAACAGTGCCGGTTGCGAGAGTTCGTACTCTTCCATACACCGGTATTGTGGAAAAGAGATATAATTATGGAATATAAATACCGTGTTCATACGGTCAAACACATTATCAGTCTGATTTATTTCATTCTTTTTATTGTCATCGGAATCTGCCTGCTGACAATAAACCGATATGGCTCCGCTGCGATATTTCTTCTGTTAGGCTTGATTTTTGGCATAGTTACCCTGATTACCGGATCTGCGATCCATATCAGTGATACCGGAATCCGTCAGACCTGTTTCGGCATCACCTTACGTACGCTGAAATGGAACGAAATAGCCGAGGTTGGCATAATCGGTACAAAGGTCTTTAATAAAAAACATCCGGAGCGTGCCGGTACCCTCTATATCTATTTTTCTAAAGCCAAGCTGACGAAAGAGGAGCGGTTCAGCATGATTTTGAAGTGGCCTCCTTTCAAAAAGATATATCTTCAATACACTGACAGCCGTTTTCATACCATCCAAACCTTTTGGAGCTCAATTATTGAAACCTATAATATCGGCAATCTGCCGCTTTGATACCTGACGAACAAAGGGCCAACAGAAAAGTTACAATTTACCGCTTATTCAAATAGTCCTTCAATGTCACATAAAACTCTTCGGTGGTATTTTTACTCTCGTAATTAAAGGCTATGGCTCCTCCGTCCGTCTCCAGTATAATTACAGAGGGTATCTTATCATACGCAAACAGAGTATATTCTTGGTACTGTTCATTTTTCCAGGTCCCGGCAGATATCCCCCTTTTTTCCGGTCCGGACACGCGCTCTCCTCTCTCAAAGTCCTGAACAAACGAGATGTTCCTGATTTTTTCATAGTCCACATACAATGGTTCACCAGACGCCGCAGATATGGTCAGTCCATTCTCCCCTACCTTAAGTTCTATCCCCTTCTCCCCTTTCACGATGATAAACAAAATCACTATAAAAAAGCCCACCATAACCAATATATTCAATCTTTTACGTATATCCTGGCCCATTTCTTGCTCCTCCCTACCTCTCCCTGTCCAACGGATAGACTCCGCAATCAGCAAAACAGACAGCATTCTCTGCTTAACATAATATAGAACTGCATAATACCACTATGCAGTTCTATATTATTCTTGTCTTCTTATTATTTTATCACTTTGTCAGCTTACTTACAACCATGTGTTCCGGGTAATGTCTGGCTCCTTCGGGAGCCTTCCACCGTTCCTCACTGTCAAAGTTGCACTTGCCGAGAATCTTAATATTTTTCTCAAGCTTTTCCGCATTATCCTTTATCTCTGAAACTGTTACTTTGCAGATACGATTTATACCCTCGTGCATTTTCTGTGCGATATCCGGATGTGCGGCAATGATATTCACCGATTCTTTAGGGTCGGCAGCCAAATCATATAAAACATCCGCCTCATCATGACCATAATAGTGAATCAACTTATAATCCTTCCATTTGACCATCTGTCCATAGGAAAATACTCCGGACCTGTAATCCTTCTCTCCTCCGGCTTCGCTTACCACCATACGATCTGTATCATCCTCTGCACCTGTCAGCATAGGATACAGACTGACACCGTCCGCATCGGGAGGATATACCGTACCGGCAAAGTCGCAAAGCGTCGGGCCTAAATCCATCAAGGAGGTCGCACCCTGAATAACTTTTCCTTTTTCTATGCCGTCACCGGCAAATATCATCGGCGTGTGGGCTGAGGCTTCGTAGAAGGTTCCCTTACCATAATAGCCACGGTAACCTGCATGGTCACCGTGATCGGATACATACACAAAGATTCCCTCACGTCCGTTACGTTTCAGATATTCCTGAAATGTATCGTATACAATTCCCACCTGCTGGTCCTCGAACTCAACCATTCCGTAATAGGAAGCGCGAACTGCCCGCACCACCTCAGGATCGGTATCCCGCAGAACCTTACCATGGATGGCCGGATGCTCCGGATAGCCAAAAGTCTCCTCCGGGATGTCTACCTTATCCAAATAATACTCATACAGCTCTTTGGGGGCTACATAAGGATGGTGCGGTCCATAGGTACCGACGCAGAGAAACTGCGGCGTATCATAGGAACCTGACAGATAGGTTACTGCCTCCGAAACTACATAACGGTCAAATTCCAACGTTGGTGAGTTCCCCGCACCGATTACACTCAGGCTGGAAGGTCCGCCCTGGGGTGTCTTATCATGCACACCGCGCTCAAAGGCAAAGGCCGCGTTGGGACGATTATGGAAAATCGGAGTCTGATCACCGGCAATCCGCCGGGAAAAGCCATGCCGCTGATCCGGTCCTACAAAATGCATTCTGCCGCAAAGCACCGTTTCATAGCCAACGACATTCAGACAATGGGCAAACGTTGCACGATTAGAATCCAGCGCAGCTACATTACTCATCACCCCGCAATGGCTTGCCAGCTGACTGCTCATCATAGACATGCGGGCAGGCACACACAGGGGATAGGAGGTATAATTGTTCCTCATTACGGTGCCGGACGCAGCGATCCGATCCAAATTAGGTGTTCGCACCAGTCTGTCCCCTGCATAGCCTTGCTGCTGCCAGGAATGCTGATCCGAAATAAATACCAAAACATCTTTTTTACTCATTTTTCTTCTCCTAATTATACTTATATCAAAGCTCACGCACTCTGCAGCAGGAGACAAAGTGTCCCGGAGCTATCTCTTCCTGTTTCTGAGGTTGGCTGCATACATCCTTGGCAAAGGGACAGCGTGCAGCAAAGCGGCAACCCGGCTTCGGATTGATCGGCGAGGTCAATTCTCCGCGCAGTATCTCACGCTTGTTGGGATTGTGGATATCCACGGAAGGAATCGCAGACAGCAGTGCCTTCGTATATGGATGCAACGGCTGCCGGAAAAGCTCCTTGGAAGGACATTTTTCAACTACCTGTCCAAGATACATCACGCAGATATCGTCTGAGATATGGCGTACTACCGACATATCATGGGTAACGAACATATAGGTCAGGCCTTTTTGCTGCTGCAGCTTCTTTAACAGGTTCAGCACCTGTGCCTGAATGGATACATCCAGCGCAGAAACCGGTTCATCACAGACCACAAACTTCGGGTCCAGTGCCAGCGCACGTGCGATACCGATACGCTGTCTTCTTCCGCCGTCCAGCTCATGAGGATATGCGGTACGCAGACGGGCATCTATACCGACAAATTCCATCAGCTCTATCGCCTGCTGTTCCGTTTCTTTCCTGCCATACCGTTTTGAAACCGTAAGCGGTTCTCGAATTGTCGCTTCAACGGTTTTTCTGGGATCCAGAGAAGAATACGGATCCTGAAAGATGATCTGCATCTTCTCACGGGCACTGCGCAGTGCCTTTCCCTTTAAGGCAGTAATATCCTCACCTTCAAGGAAAATATTACCTGCAGTGCTTTCATGCAAATGAATGATAGTTCTTCCCAGCGTGGATTTGCCGCAGCCGGACTCACCTACCACACCCAGGGTCTTTCCCTTCTCTATTGTAAAGGTTACATCATCCACCGCATGCAGCATTCCACGGGCAGTAGGAAAGTATTTCTTTAATCCTTGTACTTCAATCACCGGTTTCATTTTCTTCCCTCCTGCTCCGTAACTTCTTTGATATGGCAGCAACGGCAGTCATGACCGTCTTCTGTCTTCTGCATCGGAATCCGCTCACCGCGGCATTCTTCCGTAGCAAAGTTGCACCGTGGATTGAACGGGCAGCCTTCAGGAAGATGAGACGGATCAGGCGGCAGTCCCTCAATGGGATGGAGCCACTCCTCATCCTCATTCATATCCGGAATCGCGCCGAACAAACCTATGGTATAGGGGTGGGTTGGATGGTCAAATATTTGTTCCTTTGTGCCATACTCTACGATGGTGCCAGCATAGATAACCGCCACCATATCACAGGTAGTTGCTACCACACCCATATCATGGGTAACCAGCACCATGGCAGTATTGTATTTTTCACGCAGCCCCGCAATTAAATCCAGAACTTGTGCCTGAATGGTTACATCCAATGCCGTGGTCGGCTCGTCGGCCAACAGTAAATCCGGATTACATGCAAGGGCAATTGCGATAATCACGCGCTGCTTCATACCGCCGGAGAACTGATGAGGATACTCATAATACCGCTCGGAAGGGATACCTACCATCTCCAGCATCTCCTTGGCACGCTTTTCATGCTCCTCCTTCGAACCCTTATTATGAAGGCGGACTACCTCCTCTATCTGCTCTCCCACACGCAGCACCGGATTCAGTGCGGTCATGGGATCCTGGAAAATCATTGATATCTCATTACCGCGTATCTTCATCATCTCCGGCTCGGAAAGGGCAAACAAATCGGTATCATTAAGAAACACCTTTCCTCCGGCAACTTTGGCCCCCACATCGGGAAGAATTCGGAGAATGGACTTGCATATCGTAGTCTTACCTGCCCCGGTTTCGCCTACGAGTCCCAAGGTCTTTCCCCGCTCCAGGGTCAGTGAAACACTGTTTACCGCATGGATGATCTGACCGTCCGATCTGTATTCAACCACCAGGTCTTTTATATCAAGGAACGGAACATTCTGTTTATTCATTTCTTTGCTCATCATCTTTCCCCTCCTTAATTCTTCAGCTTGGGATCAAGTGCATCCCGCAGACCGTCGCCGAACAGATTCAGCGCAAGTACGGTAACCGCAATTGCCAGACCGGGGAAGATTACCATATGCGGTGATTCCCTGATAAACTGGCGCGCACCGGAAAGCATTGCCCCCCACTCAGGTATGGGCGGCTGAACGCCAAGGCCGATGAAGCTTAATCCTGCTGCCATGGAGATCGTCATGGCAACGCCCATGGTAGCCTGTACGATATTCGGTGAGAAGGAGTTAGGGATAAGATGGCTGACAATAATCCGCAGTTTGCTGCAATTAATGGATACTGCGGCTTCAATGTACTCATTCTGCCGCTGTTTCAGCATCTGTCCGCGAAGCATACGGGCAGAAGCAGGAAGGCCATTTACAGACATCGCCAGAATCGTATTGAAAAATCCGCTTCCTAGTACCGCCGAGATTACGATCGTAAGCAACATGCCGGGCAGAGACTGAATCACATCCAGTACGCGCATGATGATATTATCTACTTGTCCTCCAAAATAGCCGGCAATAGAACCAATTGTCATGCCCACCGTAGTACTGATCGCTATTGCAGAAAGACCCAAGGTGAGAGAATACCGGCTTCCGTACAGTACACGGCTCAGAATGTCCCGACCCAGTTCATCCGTGCCGAACCAATGCTGCAAAGAAGGTCCCTGGCAAATCTTAGTCATATCCATCAGGTCATATTTATAGGGCATAATCACCGGGGCCAGAAGGGCCAGGATAAGCTCAACGGCAAATATAATCATTCCCACGACAGCCAGTTTGTTCCTTGCCAGCTGCTTAAGAACGCGCACAAACTCCGATTTTTTCTTCGGACGTGCATTCGTCATTTCATTATTTGTTATATTGTTAAGCATTTCTTGTCACCTTCTTCCTTCCCTTGCCGGAGTACTGAGCCTTGATCCTGGGATCTACCGCCGCATAAAGCAGATCTACCACCAGCATACAGAGACTGAATGCAATGGCAAGAAAAATCGAACCAATCTGAACCACGGGGTAATCTCGATTATTTACTGCACCGATAATATATGAGCCCATACCAGGAATTGCAAAGATGGTCTCCAGAACAAGAGTTCCTCCAAGCGTCTTTCCAAAATGGGTACCTGTCATCGTAATAATCGGAATCAAACCGTTCTTCAGTGCGTGCTTCATAATAACTATTCTCTCTGGTACACCCTTTGCACGAGCAGTAGTGATATAATCGGAACGAATTACGTCGAGCATACTGGAACGGGTCTGACGCGCTCCGGCAGCGATACCTCCAGTGCTGCCTGCCAATGCAGGAAGAATGTAATATTGCAGGCCTCCAATTCCCATAGCAGGCAGCCAGCCCAGCTTCACAGCAAACAGGATAATTAATAATAGCGCCAGCCAAAAGTCGGGAATAGACACTCCTATCAACGCCAGCGCCATACTGAAATTGTCCTGCCATTTATTTTGATTCACGGCCGCCACCACACCCAAAGGGATGCCGATACTGAAGGAAATCACCAGCATAACAATCGCAAGGGTCATCGTCCGCGGTAATCTTTCTATAACAGAATCCTTAATACTTACACCGGTCTGCCAGGATTCGCCCAGGTCAAAACGAATAAAAGTATCACTTAAAAAGGCGGAAAGGCGTACGATATAGGGATCATCAAGCCCAAGCTCCGCGTGCTTTGCCGCCAAAGCCTCTTCTGTTGCCGTACTGCCCAGGATAATTTCCTCAGGCTTGCCGGGAGTGAAGGTCATCAGCGTAAAAACAATAATCGCCACACCAAGAATGATTGGAATCATCCATAGAAGTCTCTTTATAATATATCTAATCATGTGTCAGCTCCTTATCGGTTGCGGTGCGGCCAAGCCGCACCGCAACACAGGTACATTTATTTTGCGGCATACTTGCAGGCAGTAACCTCGATTGCACCTCGGTCGGTATATACCGCCTCCAGCATGTTCACTTTCTTGGAATAGATACCCATTACCTTAGGCTGTGCCATACCGTAAGCATACATATTCTCTTTCAGATACTGGTGAACTGCGTCAATATTCTCCTCGGTCCAGCCATCCGGGGTCCAAGTCTTGTACAATAACTCATCAAGAACAGTGTCATGACGGCTGGTTGCATCACCGGTTTTGTAAGCTGCTGAGTCAAAGCGGATAGACCACATACTTGGCAAATCCCCTCCTCCTACTGTATTCAGCGTCATATCATACTGAGTTCCATCAAGTCGGCTGGCTGTATACAGTGCCATATCCACAAGATTCAATTTCACATTTATGCCCACCTGTGCCAAGTAGCTCTGAATCATCTGACAGATTCTCTGCATAATACTTGATGAAGTTGCCAGAATCACCAATTCTTCACCGTTATAATCAGACTGTGCTAGCAATTCCTTTGCCTTATCTACATTGTAGGGGTAATACTCCTCGGTTTTCCATTTTTCCAGATATCCGATTAACGCATTGGAAGCTACATCATGCATTGCTTCACCGTAACCAGCCAGTGCACCAGTCACAATACCATCCGCATCAATGGCATAACAGATTGCCTGACGTAAATTCTTATCCTCACCACACGGTCTATTCGGAGCACCTGTAAAATAGAGCTGGTAACCATTAATCTGGGGACTCAGCTGTATCGTATAATCATCATTTCCTTCAAACTGCTTGCCGGTATTGGGATCAATCTCCAGAGCAATATCGATATCTCCGGTCTCTAACGCAATACCCATCTGAGAAGCTTCCTTAATGATATGATAGTTCACCTTGTCAACTCTTGCCACCATTCTTTTTGGAATCAGGCTTTCATCGGTCTGCCAGTAGTCATCACGCTTTTCAAAATCAATCTCCGAGTCTGATACATATTTTATCAGCTTATAGGGAGCGGTGGAGACTACATCGGTAGCAAATCCATCTTTACTTGCCTCATAAGCAGCCTTCGATACCACAAAGGTATCCCGCAGTAACAAATCAAATGCACCTACCATATCAGTGATCATCTTCACCCGCAGAGTATAGTCGCCGGTCTGCTCTACACTCTCAACCTTTGAGAATGAGGGTTTCTGTGCCGCCGTCTTGGCTCCTTCAATCATCCATACGATATCGGCTGCCGTAATTTTATTACCGGCAGAATCAGTGATATAGTCATAAATTTCGATATCATAGGTAAAGCCATTATCATCTGTCTTCCAGGATTTAGCCGCCCAGGGTACATTATTTCTATTTTCATCAAGGCAAGCCAATGATTCATATAGAATGTAGGCATAAGGAGCATTGTTGGCAATGTTGGAACGGAAGGGAGTCAGGGTATCCCAGTTCGTACCGTAGCCTACATTAATTTCAATCGGACCGCTGGCTGTATTGCTGCTATCACTGCCAGTGTTGCTGTTGTTACCACTGTCACTGTTATTGTTGTTATTTTCTGTTGCCGGCTTATTATCCTTATCCGGATCATCTGTCTTCTTGCCGCATGCTGTAGCAAAGCTCAAAATCATGCTGAATACAAGCATTAATGATATTAACTTCCTAAATTTCATATTCATTTCCTCCATATCCTTTTTCCTCTAAAATTACTTTTCATGTGATACGAATAAAACATAAAGGGCAGTTATGTATTATATTTGACAGCCATTTTTGGCTCAATTCCACCTCCTTTATGTCTATTTTTTCCCATCAATTTGTTGTTTTTTAATTAATTAATAAATTTAATTATGTATTTGATTATACGACACATACAGGATTTAAACAATAGGTTAAAACAGCCAAAAATCTAGCCTGTTTTTGTGCAAATGTTACAATTTTAATTCTTACCCTCTCTCGGGTTTACGCTATATTCAATAACATTTTTGTATTAGATCATAAGTAAACTTAGCAAGATAACCATTAAATTGTCATCGGATGCGCATCGGATTATAGATAATATTACTCGTACCTCCATCGATACGCCTTCTGCCCTCATCAGTGCCGCCAAAGTGTATCTTTATTGATCTTCCTGCATTGCTGCCAGCTGTGCTTTGATATAAGCCATACCCTTGCCATCGCGTATCATCTCCCAGGCTTTTTCCTCCAGCTGCGGCGGGCATTCCTGCTTAATCATGGTCCACATCATTCGGTCCGTAAAACGTCTGTCATAATCCCGGGGCACAATATCACAGGTCTGCTGATACCATTCAAGCATAATAAAACGCATCTGCTTTACCTGCTCCTCATATATGACATCTCCATAGACATTATGCTCCTCCAGACCATCCTTCTGAAGGTCGTAAAACTCATGCTTTCCATTCGCTCGATGGACGTATTTATAGTCCCTGCCGCGAACCATCGTACCCTTGCAATGAACATCTCCGTCCAACTGCGCCGTCTGTCTCGGCCAATACATGCTTACTTTCGGAATATTGCCGGAGCTTCCGGCTGTAGGATGATACTCGTCCGCCTGTATCTCCCAGGGCATCCGGCCGCCCTCGCAAAAAACATAATCCCGTAATTCTGCGCTTCGGTCCTCCAAAATAGGGCGCAAGCTCCGGCCAAAATGGTCATGGCCGGATTCCACACCGGCATAATCCATAACCGTTGCATAAAAGTCCACCAGCTCCACCATAGAATCTGTAATCCCCGAATCAAGTCCTTCACCTCGGGGAGGCTTCACCAGCAAAGGCACCTTTGTCAGACAATCCTCAAAGGTATTTTGAGATTTCTCCGGTAAACCGTAATCACCGGCATAGTCACCATGGTCACTGAGGAAGAAGATCGCACAGTCATCATAAATTCCTGCCCGCTTCAACGTATCGCATAGACGCCTGAATTGATCATCTACCTTCCTGCACATGCCCAGGTAGCAGGCACGCAGCTCATCCCAGTCCGCCTCAGTATAGGCATCTATTCCCATCAACCGCCGCAAATCTGCCTCCATCTGCGGCTTTCCCATACCGGTCGATGCCCTCCTGGGAAGCTTGCTGCGATCAATGGCCGAAAAATACGGTTCTTCCACCGCATAAGGAGTGTGGGGATACATCAGGCCCAGAAACATGCAGAGCGGTCTTTCATCCACCGGATGCAGTATCCGGTCAATCGCCGCATCCACTACCCCGTCGTCGGCGGAATGATGCTTTCCGTTCTCATCCAGTGCCAGCCGCCCCTCATAATGAGAATAGTAATTTTTATCCCCTGGCAGCCCGCGGAAAGCTTTATTCTCCGGCCCCGGCGGCTTCGGACAATCCTCACCGAAGTAGATCTCAGTAGCGTGGGATTCCATCAGTCCGGGAATCTGCCCCGCCACCAGGTCATTGCGGGTATTCATCCAAACATAATAACCCGCCTCCTTCAGCTCGGAAAACATACTCGGCTCATGGCTGCGCAGCAAATGCTGCATGGTACGGTGGCCGTTGACATGAGGATACAAACCTGTGAAGAAGCTGCACCGGCTGGGGACACAGACCGTATTCTGACAGAAAGCATTTCGAAACGACACAGCCTCGGACCCGGCAAATTCATCCAGAAACGGAGTCCGTGCAGCAGGATTTTGCCCCAGATGAGCCAGACAGTCGGAACGCATCTCATCCGGATTAAAGATGATGATATGAGGTTTTCTTTTCATATGCCCACTTTCCTTTCTACAGTGCGGCAATACCGAGGTATTCTTCTCGCCGCACAAAACTTATATTGGTTAATCCGCTATGCTCAACATACCTCTGCAGGGCATACATAAGCACGTCTGCCCATGACATTGGCAGCTTTTCCTGTCAGCTGTACGCTATCGCTTAACGAAAGCTCGCGGGAACTGGTACCCAGCATCAGATGCATCGTTCCGGGTTCAACTGCAAACTCCATGTCTTCATTGTAATAGCCCAATTGTGCCATTTCCAGATGGAAGATTACCGTCTTCTCCTCATCAGGTTGTAAGGTAATACGGCAAAAGCCGGTCAACTGCTTATTCGGGCGGGTAACGTGTGCCTCTGTAAAGCTGGTATACAGCTGTACTATCTCATCACCAGTTACATTGCCGGTATTTTTCACCTTGCAGCTGATTCCCAGCTTACCGTCCGTTGAAATTTCCTTTGCAGATACCTGCATATCTGATAAGACAAAGGTAGTATAGCTGAGACCATAGCCGAAGCAGTACAACGGGTCAGCGGAGCCATCCACATAGCCGCCGGAGAAGATGGTCGACGAGGCAGCATCACTGCCGCTGTTATAACCGGAGCCAATACGATGATTGTAGTATATCGGAATCTGTCCCGTAGTTCTGGGCACAGACATGGTCATCTTTCCTCCCGGATTCACGGTTCCTTCCAGAGCATCAGAGACTACCTTACCGGCAAAGGGACCGGGCATAAAGGCCTGCATAATAGCGCCGCAATGCTCCTGCGCCCAGTTAACCGCAAATACCCCTGGTCCGTAAAGTACCAGCACCACCGGCTTGCCTGCCGCCGCAACAGCCTCCAGCAGCTGTTGTTGTACGCCCGGCAGATCCAGGAATTGGCGGTCCTTGCCCTCTCCGCCGGTTACGTTAACCCAGCCGGAATTGCCGCCGCAAGCCATCACAACCACATCAGACTGCTCCGCCGCCGCAACAGCTTCAGCAAATCCGTCTGTTTCCTTACTAATAATTCCGCAGCCCTGTGCATAGGATACCGTGAAGCGTTCGGACAGCACCTCCCGTAACGTTTGTGTCCCCATTTCACGCAGAACCGTATTCATATCATTCATAGCGGCCTTTTCTTCCTTTGAGAACATTTCAAACATAGCTGCAAACGGCCCTTTGTTCTTCTTTCCTTCGTTATCAGCCTTTGCCTGCTCATCAGCAATGCCGTTAAAACTGGTCTCTGCTCCTTCTGCTCCGGCCTTCATCATCTCTATGTAGGCCGGGTAAGTATAACCGCTCACCGGATAACGAAGAGAATCGGCATGAGGACCAACCAGTGCCACCTTTGTTCCTTTTTTTAACGGAAGTATACCGCTGTTCTTCAGCAATACCAGTGACTTGGCTGCAATCTCCTCACTTAACGCGCTCTTTGCAGCATTGTTCAGGGCCATAGTCACCTTTCTCTCGTCACAGTAGGGATTTTCAAACAGACCACGCTTAAACTTCACTGTCAGTACACGGCGTACGGAGGCATTGATGCATTCCTCCTCCAATTTGCCGGTGCGAACGTATTCCGGCAATCGGCGGAAGGCTGCTCCTACCGGTATCTCGGTATCGGTGCCGGCCTTCTTTGCCAGATATCCGGCTTCCTCATAGGTTTTGGCGACATTGAAATAATTCATTGCCTTTAGCACGGCTGCACCATCTGAGGTAATCACCCCTTGAAAGCCCATGGTATCCCGCAGCAAAGTTCCGATAATTTCTTTATTATCAATTACCGGCAAACCGTCAATCTCTCCATAGTTGGCCATCATTGCATCCAAGCCTGCCATTTTATCCGCCGCTTCAAAGGGAGTAGCAAATATCTCATACAGCTCGCGCTTTCCCATACGGCAGGCTGATGTATTCAGCCCTCCCTGTGTTGCCGAATAGCCCAGGAAATGCTTCGCGATACAGCTTACGCCTTGCTTTTGCATACCTTTTACATAGTGAATGCCAAACTGGCTGATGAGATACGGATCCTCACCGAAGGTCTCATAGGTACGTCCCCAGCGGGGGTCCTGTGCCACATCAATTACCGGGCTCATGGCGGAAGAAATACCTACGCTGCGGCTCTCCTGCCCGATAATCTCAGTCATTTTCTCTGCCAGCTCCGGCTCCCAGGTACAGCCCATATTTATCATCGCAGGAAACAGGGTACCGCCTGCAGCAGGATAACCGCAGAGATTCTCTGTCTGCAGCGCCACCGGAATCCCCAGTCTTGTCTCCTCCACAAAGTAACGCTGTACCATGTTACTGATTTTGGCAATCTTCTCGGGATTTACCAGCCCGACTATAGAATACTGGGTAAAACGTCCGTGTCCATCCGGAAATTTTTCTCTGAGGAGTTCCATATTGACCTCTCCATCCTCAATAAAAGAGGCAGGTAAATCGCCGCACAGCTGCGCCACCTTCTCCTCCAATGTCATCTTCGAAATCAGGTCCTCCACTCTTACCTCAACCGGCTGCTTTGGATCTTTATACAATTCCATAAAATAAATACCTCCTGATTTTTATTATGTATCTCTAAGTTCTTATTTATTATTTTCCCAAAATGCGAAACATATATGTTAACCTATGTATTTCTTCCTTAGCCTCTCTGCGCCTTCTGCCCTTCCTGTATGCTCAAGACGAGCGATATATTTCGCCAGATCATACCTTGTATGAAAAGGACCGCCTTCTCTCATCACCGTCCAAAGCGGATCAATTTGACCGGAGGATTTCATCATCTGTTCATCATGCCAGTCCAGAATAATTTTCGCTCCCTTGTCACACAGTTCCGGATACTTATCCTTTACATCATGCTGCTCATAAGGGTCCTCTTTCAGATTAAACAGCATCTCGGAATCAAACATATGATAGCCGTCGTGATAGGTTCTCATATACAGCCATGGGCCAAATCTTGCGGAACGCTGGCAGACATGGGCCATCTGTGAGATCACCAGGCTGCCGCGTGCTTTCTCGGTTCCGTTTATTATAGTATCCAGGTAGCTCTGACCATCCCAGTCGCCGCTTTTTTCAATTCCCAACAGCTCTGCCATCGTCGGTACCAGGTCCAGACTGTAATGTAATGCATAGTCATGATGTCCCTTAACACCCCCCGGCCACTTTATTATAAAGGGAATATGGCAGGTCGCATGGTCAGCGGTGCCATGCTCGGAATAAATACCCAGCTCTCCCATGTTCTCGCCATGGTCGGAAGTAATAATAATTGCAGTCTCATCATACACTCCGGCGGTTTTTAAATAGTCTAATACCTGTCCTACAAGATAATCTGAATAATAAATTCCTCCGTCGTATTGGTCTATGTGATATTTAAGCTCGGCAAGATTGGCAGCTTTGCCCAACTGCTTGGGATATTTCGAGGATACCCCATCATCATACATATTCAGCTCGTTGACCGAATGCGGTCCAGTATGCTTCAGATGCCGGTCAAATATTTTCTGGTCAATCCAGGTAGGAAGTTCTTCTGTTTCAAAAGGATTCACAAAATCCCCAGGCGTACGATATGGCTGATGCGGATCCCAAAAATGCACGTGAAGGAACCAGTTGTCCTTATCCGCATTTCTCCTCAGCCAATCAAGCGCAACCGGCAGAACATCTTCACCGGATTCCATGCCTCCGCTGCCTACATTATAATTTTCATTCAATCCTGCATTGAACCACCAGGCAGAATGTCTCTCAGCAAAGGTACTGATCGAGGCCGTATGCATATCGGCCCTGCGGAAAATATTATGAAAGCAATTTATATCGGCCGAAGCACGGAAGCTTCTCGCCGGCCCTTCGGGCCTGCGGTCCGCAGCTGTCCCGCCATGTCCGACTGCACCGTTCCTAATGCCAAAGATACCGCTTATCAGGCTTGCACGTGACGGAAGACAGGGTGCATCAGAACAATAGTAGTTATGCATTGTCAGACCCTCTCCTGCGACCTGATCCATGTTTGGCGTAGTTTTTCTCTGATAGCCATAACTGCTCATGTGATCCGGCCTCAATGTGTCTATATCCACAAATAAAATCCTCATTCCTATACCTCCTCCCTTAATTATGTACATTTAATTTTTTATTCAGTATTTGCCTAAAATGCGAAACATCTGCTCCTTGTATGCCTCTACTCCCGGCTGGTCGAAGGGATTAATCCCCAGAATCTTACCGGAGAGATAGCAGACGAACTCAAAGAAATAGAACATCTGCCCAAAGCTCTCTTCATCAAGTGCCGGCACCTGAAGAATGCCGCAGGGGAATCGCCTGCTGTGTGCCTTCACCGTAGCCTCATACGCTGCTTTATTGATCTCATGGAAATCCTTTCCGTCAAGATACTGGAACCGATCATCAATATCATGCTCGGGAAGAATACAGGAGCTATCCTGGGCACAGATGTCGATAAAAATTTCATAAAGCACCGGTGTACCGGACTGCACAAACTGGCCGATCGAGTGCAAATCCTCAGAATAATTTCCGAACAGCGGATAAAGCCCCTTATCATCCTTGCCTTCACTTTCGGCGAAGAGCTGCATCCACCACTTTGCGAAGCGGAACAACCGGGGCTCAAAGAAGGCCAGCATTTCCATGCGATATCCCTTTTGATACAGGAGGTTTCGTATCACAGCCAAGCGTAAAGCTGCGCTTTCCTCCGGCGCCTCCGACCTCAGGCGTTCCTGCATATGCTTCGCGCCGGCTGCCATGGCACGGATATCCATCCCTGCCACTGCCATCGGAAACAATCCCACAGGCGACATGGCAGTATATCGTCCTCCAATATCCTCCGGGAAGGGAAGAAACGTATACCCATGCTGTCTGCAAAGCTCATCGAATTGGCTGCTCTCAGTCCCCGTGCAAATCACTCTCTCATTATATTTCTCGCCATACTGCTTCTTTAATGTTGCCCGGAGCGCACGGAAGACAATACCCGGCTCCAAGGTCTCAAAATTCTTAGCTATCACGTCTATATAGACGCGTTTGCCCTCAATGGCAGCCAACACCTCATTGATGCTGTGGGCAGAAATATTATTTCCAGCCCAGATAATCTTCGTCTTACTCTTTTTGCCCAGTCCGTCCACTACTGCACGGGCTGCCTGATTTGAGCCGCCAACGCCCACTACCACCAGTACGTCGGCTTCCTCCTGTACCTTCTTCGCCAGAATTTCATACCGGGTCAGCCATTCGTTGCCTGCCCATTCCTCTACCTCATGCCAGCCAAGGCTCTCCTGATACTGTGTCTCACCATTCTTTGCTATCTGAAACAAAGCCGAATAGTCATTAATTCCTTTAGAAATCTCAGCCTCCTGCAGGATACCGGAACGGTCCGCCATAGAAAATTTTACGTCATTCATTTGCAATCACCTTTAATTAATTATTTTAAATAATAATTATTATACTGCAATAAATTTATATATACAAGATGGCAAATGTGCCAAATAGGAAGAAAAATAAATGTGCAAAACAGCGGTATCTAATCCGGACCGTTTTGACTGTTTTACGCTTTCTTACCATAACAATAGGCCTTCTATGAATTTAAATTAATCATAGAAAGCCTATACTATCCGTTCAATATTAAGAGAAATTAGCGCCTTTCTTAAGTTTGACAGCCAGTGAAAGCTGTTATTAACATCGGCTTTTTATTCATGAGTTCCCTTCTTATGTAATTTTGTTATGGTATAAGCAATACCGGTTAACATAATTATAATACCTGCAGCATAAAACATAGTCTTGGATGCTTCTCCCGTTTTAGGTACTTGTACCACGGAAGCTTCTGTTATTGTATCAGGTTCCTTTGATATTACAGGAGCCGTGTGTGAAGATAACGGCCATAAAGTATATGTATTTTTACCTTCCTTCAAATCCGCAAAGGGACCAACTACCGTATTATTTATCTCTCTGGTATTGTTAAGAATGTCCACATCAACGTCCGGTGCATAAAATTCCATTCCCAAGTACTCATATATACCGGTATTTCCCAAATATTCCCTTGTGATAGCAGGGGCATTGATCTTTTTAAAGCTGTCATCAACCGTCAGTGTTAATTTAAAGCTGTCCGGTGTTGCTTCGATCTGATAGCTTCCTCCATTACTTTCAATACTGTTTGCATCAGCCGTATATCCCCGTGCTTCAGCATACTGACGATCAATCTTTTGGGCACCGCCATAATAAACATTGTAATCACACTCATTGCCGTACATTAAAGATCCGACTCCAACTGTTCCCTCATATACCTCTGTCCATGCAATCGGAAGCTCCCCGAGATCCGGACGTCTCCTGCTGCCGCCGCTATAATCCGGATTTACATTCTCTTCACCGGAAAGAACTACCTCGGCATAAAGATCATTTAATTCTTTCTCAGACACTTCACTTTCATTGGTTACTCCGCTTGGACCATAGTCGAAGAAAATATTGTTCAGCATCTTATTATATCTGTTATAGGTTTCAAAACGACTGGTAATGTCATTTACTGTTGAAATGATATCCAAGGTGCCCGGCTTAACAATACGCATTGCCCGCTGATACCCGTCATAGCCCTCCGAGCCATTGCCTCCCCATTTGCCAAGGCCAGGCCAGGAACGCCTTGCCGTATCTTCCGGTGTATTCAGGAATAAATTATTAACAAAGTAGCTATTGCTTGCGGACATGATATGCCAGCCAACACCGACAAAGATATTATTATCACATAAAGAATATCCCGCATTTACTTCATAATCAATATAGGTAAAACCCTGTCCGTTACCGTTGCAGTAAAAAACATTACTCGACACCCGTGTGCCGTCGCATTCCGAATCAAGCCAGATCGGATATACAGCCCAGGTCTGGTCACTGTAAAAGTAATTATCATGAATATAAATTCCCCAGCCTCCGCTGACATCTTTAATATATGCTTCAGACAACAGTCCTGTATTAAGAGCATTATTATTCGTAAGCGTACATCCGTAAATTTCAGTATAGGGTCCTCGATATGCCATCATACCGTTCGTCCCATTATCATGTACATTACAATAACGGATGATATGATGACCATAAAGTTCAGGCTCGCCTCCATTCTGATCTTCCTGCATACGGGAACCATTCCCATAGTCAATCGCAACACCTCTGCATTCCGTTACTTCGCAATTTTCTATAATCCAGTAATAACCGCCGTTTGTAGCTATAGCGCCGCTCATAGGCTTTGCTACGGTCTGCCAGAAATCAATTGTCTTTGGTCCGCAGCCACGCATGACGGTTAATCCGTCAATTGTAATGTACCCCTGGTTCCATTCCGCTGTTATGCATTGTTTTCTTCGATTAATTTCCACCCGGTTCTCAGGATCTGCAGGATCCTCTGTTCCAAAATTCGCATAGATTGTGGTATTTCCCGAGGCCTCATCCACCTCTGCATACCAGGAGTTGTCCTTTGCATATAATTCATCCATCGACCAAACCTGATTTAGAACAGTATCATTCATATAAACACAGCCACAGGAAAAATAATTTTCAGATGCTGATCCTTTAGACATCCACCATTCGTTAAATGGATTAAAGCTGCCAAAGTATTCCTTATCTTTTACCAGGCTATAAACACCCTCTTTTTCACTCTTACTCCATTCCGTAGCATCAACGGCATCAGAGCCGGTAATTATAACCTTTTCGCCCGCTTTAGCTTTTACCGTTATTCTGTGTTTATCATCCGTACCGCCGCGAGGCAATATTACTTCTTCTCTGTATACTCCTCCATAAACCAGTATCGTATCACCCGGCTTTACAGCATCGGCAGCCGCCTGAATTGTAGTAAAATCTCCCGTCCCGTCCTGTTTAACCTCATAGACGGAACCACTATTTGTATCTGTCTTTGCTTGTGCAATGCTTCCCATATAGTTCATTGTGACTACGCACAATATTGTAACAATAAATATTACTGACAAATATGCCATACTGCAGGATTTCTTTTTTCTAACCATTTTCATAATAAACCTCCAATATAATTACTATCTCATAGTATCTGGAACTCTCTCAATATTTGTTCGTACCTGGAATAGTTAGCCCTGATGTCAACAAAGTTTTATCCAACTGATCCTATCCGCTGTAAAATAATCTTACCGGCATCGTTTCACGCTCCTCCCCTTTATTTAAGGTAACTGTTGTTTGTCTTTCACATAATTTCAAACAACATAAGCCTTTTTCAATTACCGAGTCTAAAAATATTCCTGTTTATTCAAAGTAAGCTTAATTAAAATTTTATAAAAGCTTAAGCTTCTTATTTTTTTATATATAATCAACGATGACGTTAACGAATACGCTATGTAATTTATTTACATTTAGTACAATATTCTTACGTTGTCAATAAATAATATATATATATTTGACTGAAAATTTAATATATATTAGCGTTTTTTAACAATTTTAATTATATATATCCAGTCAGAAACACAAACTTTAATATGCGTGTACGTTAACTCTAATTTTAATATATATTTTTTGTGCACATCTGTCAACTATTTTTTCATTTTGATCCATTTTTATTAATTATTACCAGTAAAAAGGAGATCACATAAATGGATTAGGTCAATGTAACATTCCAATTCATTTTTTTAATACAGACTTGAATTACATCAATCCCTGGTTTGATAAAATAATACAAAATAAAAAGTCATTGCTTTACAAGATCAAACGATCACAAGCAATAACTTTTAATCAGATACCTTTTATAAGAATGAATACAGAATTTCAATTCTCATCACAGGCTATAATGATAAATATTGTAACAACAAATAAGTATAATGATAATCATCATTCCAATAAACAGCTTATTTACAGTTTCTGCGTTGACTTTTTTATTTACCTTTACTCCGAATATTGCTCCGAATATCCCCATTGAAATCATAATAATCAATATCGTCAAATGAAAGGAGGGTATATTGTTACTTATAACAGCAACCATCAAACTGGAAATCTGAGAAAACAGAATAATGAATAAAGATGTCTGAACCGCTTCTTTTATTTCCATGGAAAATAAAAATGACAATATTACTAAATTAAACGGTCCTCCTCCTATCCCTAGAAACGAAGAAATAATCCCGAGAAATGCTCCTGTTACAATACTGATATATGCACTTTTACAATTCTTTGTATTTATACTTTTCTTCTTTATTGTATATACCAGCGTTCCAAATGTCAGAACCAATAGGCAGCTTGACTGGACAGCACCAATGAAATTACTTAAGAGAGATCCGCTAAGCTGATTAAACAGATACTTTCCCACAATTCCGCCCAGGATAGCTCCTATTGTTATCGGAATAACTGTTTTTAATTGCACTCTGATACTTTTTGTTACGAAATTGCGGGTAACGGAGTAAGCAGACATACCAAGCACCGTACAACCTGATAAAAAGCTTACAGCGGCAATATCCATAATACTGATGGAATCTAATACAGGCTTAATTATAACTCCTCCGCCCATACCGCAAATTGCTCCTGCGGCAGATGCCATAAAACAAACCAACATAATAATTATATATGTAAAAATCATTCTCTCCTACCCCTTAGAAATAAACCCAGTTGCTTCATAGCATAAGGCAGGAATTTTTTATATGAATCACAATATATATTTTTTTGAGAAGGAACAGTTGGTTCCTGGGAACGGTAATGCATGCAGCCTGCCGTACACAATTGATATACACTGCATTTCAAACATTCCTCAGGAACACATCCTGAATTTTCACAAAACCGTATTTCTTTTCTTGTCTTATCTATTTGAGCAAAGGTATCGTCAACAGCGTTTCCCAGCCGATATGCATCATTAACATAAAAATCGCAAGGAAACACACTTCCGTCAGCCTCTACAACGTATTGCCTGCCGCACATAGGATATAAAGCACAATCATCCGGAGGGTAACCTCTCATCATTTCCAAAAGATTGATAAAGTATCGAATGAATATGATATTATTCTGCAGTAAATCTTCATACCAAAGATCAAACAATTCCTTCAGAAACGAATAATAACCCTCCGGTGACAAATAGCGTTTGTCATACTCTTGATTGAACTCAAATGCATCGATGCACGGAATATATTGTTGATGGCGAAAATCCATCCGGCGAAAAAACCGGTATATCTTATCGGCATTTGCGGCGGATAGCTCTGTAATGACTGTTAAAATATTAAAATCAACCTTGTAATTCTTTAGAATTGCAGCAGTTTCCATCACTCTTTCAAAGGTGCCTTCACCCGATTTGCTGATCCTGTTTTTATCATGGAGCAATTGATACCCATCTAAGGATAAGCCTACAAGAAATTGATTTTCATAAAAAAATTCCGCCCACTCATGATTGATTTCAAGCCCGTTTGTTTGAATAACATTTGTTATTTTTATTCCTTTTTTGTTATACCTCTTCTGGTATTCAATATGTTTCTTAAAAAAATCCAGACCTGCTAAGGTAGGCTCTCCGCCCTGAAAAGCAAAACCACATTCATGATCAGCTGTTTCCAGCACCTTTTTTACGATAACCTCCAGCATACTTAGATCCATCAGCTTCATCTTTATGTTATTGTGCTTTATCTCATCTGTATAAAAACAATAATTACATTTCATCTGACATAATCCGGATGCCGGTTTGATTAGAACATTTATTGAATACATTTTAATTTCCTTTCAATACGGCTTAAGAAACACGGCCCGACAGCTCTATAAAATATATCACCATTTCAGAGTACTTTTCCGGAATCACATTCTTTACCTGTCCGACAATATCCTCTGCCGAGATCCCGCGGCCAACAGCAGTATTTTGTAAATCCCGGCTAATGATCTCGATTGCCTTTCCCTTTTGCTCCTCCTCAATAAATTTCATAAGTGCCCGATATGTATTGATTG
Source organism: Bacillota bacterium (assembly GCA_023409535.1). Taxonomy (GTDB): domain Bacteria; phylum Bacillota; class Clostridia; order Lachnospirales; family Lachnospiraceae; genus Mobilitalea. Next base: position 106,371 of record JAEYGZ010000027.1, on the reverse strand, counting down.
CGGAATGTGTCCATTCATGCTCTGTTAAAATTAACGGTTCCAGATTTTCCTGCGCCATTTTATGCAGCTGAACAATATCTTCTTTTATCACTTCCCGATCCCATGGCAGTCCAATACGTTCAAACTGTTCAACCGGGCTGTCATTTTCTTTCATGGCCTTTACCAGCAAATTCGCCATTCTTGTCTCGGTCTCAATATCATTCAGCTCATTTTCCTGCTTGGGATCCTTTCTCATATCATATAATTTGTCTCCAAAGTTTGCTGCGTTAACAAGACTGTTATTATCAATACTGTTCGCCGCTTTACTATCCGAGCTATCCATCAGTAAGTTGCAAAAAACACTGTCATTACAGCTTCCTGCTTTGGGTATCTTCATTAACCTGCAACCCTTTGTAAAAGGAAAAGAATCGCTTAATTCCATCTTCTGCAGCTCTTCCGGAGAAAACAAATTCCGCATATGCATAGGCATCAGGGTATATTCGTACAACGGTTGATTTGCCTCACTTACAGGCGCTTTCATGTATACAAACTCACCGTCAGCAATATTAACATGTGCTCCATGAATACCAAAAAGGGCATAATCCCTAATTTGCTTATGCTCCTCAATGACTGCTCTGAGAGACCTGCCCTGCATGCTTTGGGGAAGCTCAATACCGAAGTATTCAAGAATTGTCGCCGGAATATCAATTAGCTGCACCAGCTCATCCCTGCTTTCTCCCTGGCAGCCCAGTCTCGGATCATATACAAATAAAGGGGTATGTGATATTTCATCATAACAGGGCATTACCACTTTGCTCCACCAGCCATGTTCCCCTAACAAATATCCATGATCCGTATTTATAATCAGCATGGTATCCTCCCACAGATGAAGTTCATCCATTTTGTCCAGTAATTTTCCCAGATAATGATCACACATGGATAAAAGTGCTGCATACTCCATTTTATAATGGAGCCTGGTCTGCTCGTCCTCGGTCACATGGTGATAAGGAGGCCAGTCGGTTTCTTTCCCGCTGTATTCATGCGGATATAGATCCTTATAAGCCTGCTGCGTATAGAATGGTTCATGCGGATCAAAGCATTCGATTTGCAAAAACCATTTGTTTTCCTTATGATTATTGTCAATATACTCCAGCCCCTTTTGGAAAGTCACTGCCATAGGCATTTTATCTTCCGCGTTAAGGTATTTTCTGTTTACCTTATCATGTTGATGTAAGTCCTTCGTTGCCTTAAAATACCGTGCATCCTTGTTCTGTACTTCTATATCTGAATTCAAGAGCTCAGGAAGCACCTTCCATTTGTCCCCCTCCTGGCCTCGAATAATCTCCCATGAACTATACCGGGTATGATAGGTAGCACCGCCATCTTCCCAATAATGCAAATGATCAGACACTAAATGCGAATATATTCCGTTGTTTTTTAATATTTCAGGCATGGAAGCGTCATAGGGTTCCAAAGGTCCCCAGCTGCGATGAAGGAAATTATATCTCCCCGTATGCAGCTCTCTTCTGGCCGGTATACAGGGCAGGCTTCCCGCATAATTTTGGGTAAACTTTACCGAATGCTCTGCCAATCTTTGAAAATTAGGAGTCTTTGTCCAGTCGCAACCATATGGCTGGAGCATTGATAAATTCAGTGAATCAAACATCAGTAAAATTGCCTTCATACTTTTCCTTCTTTCTATTAATTTACCTTACTTACCAAAATTACCACCATTTAATCAGATCTGTTACCTGATTTCTTAATTCAATAAATTCCGGTGAAATTATATTTCTCGGCATAGGTAAAGTATTTGGCAGTTTTTCTTTAATTGTTGTAGGTTTATTGGTTAAAACAAGTATATTTTCACTTAAATATACAGCTTCCTCTATATTGTGAGTAATAAATATAACAGTAGTTCCAAGCTTTTTCCAAAGCTTCAGCAATTCATCCTCCAGTTTAAACCTTAACTCTACATCTAATTGTCCGTAGGGCTCATCCATCAGCAGAATTTCAGGCTTTACGGCAAAAGCACGTGCAATAACAACCCGCTGCAGCATGGAGGTAGATAATTCAACCGGATAATAATCCTTATATTTTGTCAATCCAACAATATCAAGAACTTCTGCAACTTCCTTTTTAATCACTTCCTTGGGCAGCTTTTTCATTTTAAGCCCAAAAGCCACATTTTGCTCGACAGTCAGCCATGACATCGTCGAATATTCTTGAAAGATATATGCAATATTGTGCTTTTGGGGATCAACCGGTTCCCCATTTACAAGAATTTCTCCCTTGGTAGGTTCATACAGTTTCGTGATACAGTTCAGGAATGTGGTCTTCCCGCAGCCGGTCGGTCCGACAATGCATAGAAATTCACCTTTTTTTACATCAAATGAAATATCATTAAGTACCAGCAAATCTCCAAATTGTTTCGTCATATGATCGACTTTTACTTTTATCTCTTCATGATTTGGCATTGTGCACCTCCTTCTAAACAGTTTTGTCTACGACAGATGATATTTCCTCCCGAAGCTTTAAGAATTCCGTATCAACATAATCACGCGGCCTCGGAAGATTAATTTGATATTCCCGTTTAATTTTTGTAGGACAATTTGTGAGAACTACAATTCTATCTGCCAGATAAATTGCCTCTTCTATATTATTCGTTACAAAAACGATGGTCCGTTTTTCACGGTCCCATATTTTCATTAGATCTTCCTGCATCAAATAGCGCGTTTGCGCATCAAGATGTCCGAAGGGTTCATCCATGAACAAAACCTGTGGTTCAATGCAATAGGCTCTTGCTATGCCAACACGCTGCTGCATGCCTCCTGACAATTGAGCCGGATAGGAATTTTCAAAGCCCTGCAAGCCAACTAAATTAATATAATATTGTGCACGCTCTCTTCGTACTTTCTTTGGAATCTTTTTCATTTTAAGTCCATATTCCACATTTCCCATTACGGTTAACCACGGAAATAACGCCATTCTCTGATAGACGACCCCGCGTTCCGGTCCCGGTTTATCTACAATCTTTTCATTTACCCATACTTCACCCAGAGTCGCCCGTTCCAATCCTGCCATACAATTGATTAAGGTTGACTTTCCGCTTTGTCCGGGCCCAAAAACAACCAGAAATTCATTTTCCTGGACCTTTAAGTCGATGTGATCGATAACATGAACATCTCCACGGGCCGTATCAAAGGTTTTACCAAGGTTTTTGCATACGATGACTTCCTTACTCATTTACCTCTCACTCTCCATCTACATAGTTTGGCTTCAATTGTCCGCATCGTTACCGCTAATATATAACCAACCATACCTATTGCTGCAATACCAACCAATATCTGCACCGTACTGTTTGAATCCTGACCCTTAATGATCAGCCAGCCAACACCTTCGGAGGAACGTACCATTTCAGCCGCTACAACGGTAGCCCAGGAAGTTCCGATTGCTATTTGCAAGCCGGCAAATATATGCGGCACGCAGGACGGCAAAACGATAGTCGTGAAAACCTGACGGTTGGTTGCACCCAGCATCCTTGCAGCTCCGATCAGTTCAGGATCCACTGACCTTACACCCGAATATGCATTCATTGTTATCCCGCAGAAAGCAGCGTAAAAAATCAAAAAATACTTTGATCCTTCCCCCAGCCCAAACCAGAGGATAGATAACGGAATCCATGCAATTGGAGGAATCGGCCTTATAATTTCAAAGATGGGTCTGACAATCGCATCAATCGGTTTGATCCACCCCATTAAGATACCTGCAACAATACCCGCAGCTGAACCAAAGAGAAATCCTATCATCACACGGGAAAGGCTCCATAGGATATGCATCTGAATCGTAAAGGTTCCTATCGGCTTCACTATGCTGCTGAAGAACAGACGCAGTACAACCACAGGTCCGGTAAGCAGCTTGCCGATCTCGGTAAAGGAAGCCATGAGCTGCCAAAGGATCAGGAATGCTGCAATGGAGATCACTGAACAGATCAATTTTTCATAGCCCGAGGCATCCTTAAATCGATTTTTCATACATGCTTCCCTCCTTTTACAATATTCCTTTCAATGATGGACAGCAGCCAGGAGAAAACAGCTCCGATCACACCGATGGAAATCATACCGCATATGATAATATCCGGCCGGAAGATTCCTCTAGCCTGCTGTATCATATAACCCAAGCCTTTTGTAGATGCCAGCATTTCGGCGGCAACAATACAGGTCCACGCAGCTCCCAGGGCAACACGAACTCCGGTCATAACAAGCGGTAATGATGTCGGTACGGCAATATTCATAAGCATCTGAAAGTTAGATGCACCAAAGGTCTGCCCCACCCACAGATGAACATCCTTTGTCTGCCTTATACCTGTATACGAATTTAATACACATGGAACAAACGCTGATAAAAATACCGTCACAACCTTCGAAGTAATTCCTATTCCGAATAAGATTATCATAAGCGGTATCCAGGCCAGCCCCGGTACAGGGCGAATCAAATCAAAAACAGGTCTGACAAACAAATCTATTTTTTTATACCAAGCCATACAAATGCCCAAGGGGGTACCGATAATTACTCCTAATGCCCAACCGCTCATAGATATTTTTAGAGAAGAGCCTATGTGTTCGAATAATGTAGCTCCATCCGGCGCCGTACTGTTTAGCTTTTTTATAAAGGTCTGGGCAACCTTAACCGGTCCGGGCAGTGTGCTGGCTTTCGTTAATTTCAGATATTCACAGCAGAACCACCATATAAAAACGAATACCAAGATTGATATTATTGATAAATACCAATAACTTGACTTCTTCTTTTTCTTCATAATAATCTTCTTTCCTTTCGCTAATTCAAGCATAAGCTATGATAAACCGTACGATTAGTGATACAAAAATAAGGCCATGCCATGTAAGTATAAGCTTATACAGCATGACCTTATTCCTCCAAAAATTACTTTGAAACTGTAACACCAGCTGTCTTAGAAACAAAAGATGCATCCAGGGAAGTTGCTACATTCGGCAGATTATCAGAGGTTATTTTCTCTGCGGATACCAGGAACTGCGCAATCGCAGGCCATGCCTCTCCGAATTTATAATCAGCTGAGCTTAACGCTTCGCTTCCGCAATAGGAACGATCTTCTAATTCCTTATTTAAATTATCATCCGAGAAATCTTGTGCATTATCCTTATATTTCTGAGAGGTATAATCACGTCTTAAAGTACTGTCCTGTAATGCATCCATTGCCCTTACAATGCAATCAACAAACAATTGTACCTCTTCCGAACGGTCTTTTACTACTTCACTGCGTGCAAAACATCCGTCATACATATTTACTCCTGTTGCATCTTCAAAGGAACATAGCTTGGTATAGCCTAAATCTTCAAGCTGATAGGAATAAGGAGGATTTGCAGCCATAACATCACCCTCTCCGGTAGTAAACGCCTGGAATGCTGCGGCATATTCCATATTCGTCTGCTCGATATCATCCGGTGTCAAACCAAATTTAGCCGCATAACACTCTGTCATATACTGTACGGCAGTGCCCAATGGCTCTAACACCTTTAAGCCCTTTACACTGGCAGCATCTCCGACAATACCCGGATTATCCGATAATGTATTTCCAACAGCTGATACAGCCGAATCATTTCTTGCGTAGAGTCCCATTCCGCCTGTAGTATTAATATCTGCAAGGTATGTACAATTTGCATTGGCCAGCGAATAAATTGATGCAAAACCGGAACATGCAATATCAAGCTCTTCGGCAGCAATTGCTTCATTCACCGGAGCACCGGTAGCAAAAATTTCAAGATTGATATTTAATCCAGCCTCCTTAAACCATCCCTGATCCTGGGCATATAATGCAGGAATTCCAACTGTGGATACCAAAACTCCTACATTAAGTACATCATAGTCCGGTTTGCTGTCATCCGCCTGTGAAGATGCTCCCGGCGTTGTACTATTGTTCGCGTTATTACCGGCAGATTCATTCTTTTGTTCAGAACTGCAGCCAATCAGAGAAAATGCCAAGACAACGCCAAGTACAATGCTCACTGCTTTTTTCATTTTTTTCATAAAATCCTACCTCCTACATAAATTTGTTATGCGTGTACGTTAACACTTGCATGATCATTATATAAGTTTACTATTATATTGTCAATACGTTTTTTATTTCTCACAATAGTGCATAAATACATTTGGCTATATGTCCCCGTCATCTGGTCGAATTGACTTTATACTTTTATTGACACAATCTGATTTTAAATATATAGTAATAGTAGATAAATGAGGCAAAGGAGAATGCGTTTATGCCAACAACAATTAAAGATATCGCAAAAGTGGCCGGTGTATCCGTTGGCACCGTAGATCGGGCTTTAAATAATAGAGGAAGAATAAACCCCCAGGTAGCAGAACGTATCAAGGAGATCGCTGCAGAACTGAATTATAGAACTAACACAGTTGCCAAATCCCTGGCAATCCGTAATAAAAACTTAAAAATCGCCGTAGTTCTGCATATCCAGCGCAATGATTTTTATGATGAAATCATCAAAGGTATTAAGCAGGCAGAGGAAGAAATTCAGGATTTTGGCATTACAGTTGATATCTTTGGCTGTCCGGATTTTAATGCAACCGAACAGTTGAAATTAATCAATCATGCAATCTCTGATAACGCACACGCAATAGTGATCGCGCCGATAAATGATGCGCGAATCATCACACGTTTAAAGGAATTACATGATCAAAATTTCCCTGTCGTATTTCTTGCCAATCTTTTAAATGAGGTACCGTCCTTTGCTTCAATCAGTTGTGATTATTACAGATCAGGCAGAATTGGCGGAAGACTGATGAACATCTTTTCCGGCGGTAAAGGCCAAATGCTGGCCTTTCTTCCTTCCTTTACAATGCTGGGTAATCAAAAACGCATGGAAGGACTCCGGGATTATCTGAAGCAGACAACCAGCAGTATACAGCTGAATGAAATTGTTGAGTTAACCAATGACAGCCTTACAGATTATTTCACAACTCTTGAAAAGCTTAAAAACAATCCATCTGTTAAATATGTTCTTTATTGTGGAAATACAAAAGCCGGATTAAAAGCGATTAAAGATTGCAGCAGAAAAATCATACCAGTTTTTTATGACTATGCTCCCCCTACAGAAGAAGGTTTAGTTAACGATAATATTGCAGCAGCAATTTTGCAGGCTCCAGACGAGCAAGGATATCAATCAATTATGACTCTATTTAACTTCTTTACTTCAAACAAAATACCGGAGCAGCATATTCTTATACCCAGCAGAATTATTATCAAGGAATGCATTGATTAATTCCAACTAACAATTCCGACCACTGAGATTCTTATCCTTATCTATAAACAAAGCACTGAACATATATCCGCCACGGGATAACATTCAGTGCTTTTGCAACTCCAATATTTTTTATAGTATAATATGATTTAAAACATTGCTTTTTATCGCTTCGTTTGAACAAATTCACATCTTTTCATTAATCTCCCCTTTTCTATAAGCTTCAATCAGCTTTTCCAAATCATGTATAGAGGCTCTTAGCTCACTTCCTATGTCGGTATCCGCCACATGCTTCCTTACTTCTTCGTTCTCGACGATTAAAGTCGATGAAACGATATCTTTTTCTTCCAGGATTGCCTTGTCGGTATTTTCAAAAGGACTATGAGAAACCAATGACAATCCATAGGAATTATTGATTAAGGTATATCCTGCGATCCCGGTCTCTTCCTGATATGCTTTTGAAAAGCCGCCATCGATTACATACAATTTGCCATTTGCTTTAATCGGGCTTTCTCCCTTCTTCGTGATGACCGGAACATGGCCGTTTATGATATGTGATTTTTGTGAATCGAGTCCAAATTCCTTAAAAATCATTTCACATATATTTTCATTATTCATTAAAGTATAATATGCATTTTTTACTTCGATATGGGCTGCTCTGTCCTCAATAAAATATTTTTCAAAGGTAGCCATCTTATCCTTCCCAAACAAGGGTGACAGCGGCCCCGTCCATAAATACCACATAATATCCGTTGCGAATACTTTCTCTCTGGTGTTCCTTGCGGCCAGGTAACCCGCTCTTACAATTGCATCAAAGCGATCCAGCAATGGTTTGCCGCTATATTCCCCGCCGCCATCCTCAAATGAAAACTTTGCAAAAGTACTATCTTCCTTCATGGGGATGCAGCCATGGTATAACAGATTTGAATTAAAGGATAAATACATACTTCCTTTCGAAATCAAAAAACCCATATGCTTTTGTAATTTTTCACTCTTCTGAAAGGAATACTTTAATTTCTCCATTACTTCGATCTCTTCCGGTAAAAGCATATAAGGATCTTCCGGGTTGATCGTAGGAAAATAATTATTTTTCAATTGATAGACGCATTCATTTATTTTTATCGTATTGTTTTTATAATCCATCATTTCAAGTAAGCGCCTGTCATTCATCTGAAATGCCGGATTATTTTGTATGACTGCTCCTTCCAGTTTAAACTGCAGGATGGAAATCGCTTTATGCATTTGAGAAATTAATCGTACTTCATTTTCTGACAGCATTTTGCCGGATGTATTGTGCGGCTTAAAATCATCGCATTTGTCTCCGTCATAGAATTGCATGGCAAACGTGGCCAGGGGTATTAAATTAATACCGTAGCCGTCTTCCAGGGTAGATAAGTTGGAATGGCATGCGCAAATACGAATCACGGTCGCAATACAAGCTTCCTGTCCTAACGCTGCTCCCATCCACAGGATATCATGATTTCCCCATTGAAGATCAACCGAGTGGTAATGATATAATATTTCCATGATTTTATCCGCACCCGGACCGCGGTCAAATATATCGCCAATAATATGTAAACGGTCTATCACCAGTTGTTGAATTAGCTTTGACATTGCAATAATAAATTCGTCTGCTTTTTCAACATTGATAATTGTATTTATAATCTCATTATAATAGTCTTCTTTATCTACCTGATCCGGTTGTTCATGGAGTAATTCTTCAATAATATAAGAAAACTTTCTGGGAAGCATCTTCCTGACTTTTGATCTGGTATACTTTGAGGAGGTATATTTACAGATCTCAATCAGCCGATATAAGGTAATCCGGTACCAATCTTTTGTATTTTTCCCTTGCTTATAGATTAACTCCAGCTTTTCTTCCGGATAATAGATCAGCGTTGATAAGCTCTTTATATCTTTTTCCTCAAAAGTCTTTCCATATAAATCAGTGATTTTTCTTCTGATCACTCCGGATGCATTTCTTAGCACATGGCTGAATGCCTCATCCTCTCCATGAATATCAGAAAGGAAATGTTCGGTCCCTTTGGGAAGATTCAAAATAGCCTGTAAATTAATCACTTCCGTACAAGCTTCATCAATCGTAGGATATTGCCTTGCCAACAGTTTAAGATATCCGATATCTGTATTACCATTCATATAGGTTCCCTCATTTCAAGCCGCTATAATATCTATAAGATTATACTCCTGAACAGGCTGAAAATCTACTGCCAATCGAAAGCATGCGCACCTGTCCCTTTTGCGCTTCTTATTAACGGATTGATGCAATCAATTATCATTAAATTTTCCTAATACCATATTATATTAGTAAATATAATTAATGGGGCAGCAATGGATATTCATGTAGTAACCGCCGGAGAGACAATAGATGAAATTGCAGAAATATATGATGTATCATCGCTTAGGATAATACAGGATAATGGATTGGATTATCCTGTTAACTTAGTTCCAGGGCAGGCCATTGTTATATCGTACCCTGAAAATATTTATACTGTTCAAGATGGAGATACACTTCAATCGATCGCAGATAAAAACAGAATATCTATTTTACAGTTATTAAGAGACAATTCTTTTCTTTTTGATAGAGAGTATATTTATCCGGGCGAGACTTTAGTCTTAAATTATGATACGAAGGGAACAATAACTGTCGGGGGATTTGCATATCCATATATCGATAATACTGTATTGATTAAGACGCTGCCCTATCTGACCCACTTAACAATATTTAATTATACTCTATCCAGCAATGGGGAAATAATCACTTATTATGATGATTCAGCGCTTATACAGACTTGCAAAAACTATGGTGTCGCACCTTTAATGCTTCTGACAACATTAACCACCGGAGGCATACCTAATTTTGAAGCAGTATACGATATTCTGTCAAATGAAGAAACGGTTGATAAATATGTAGATATCATTTTGAATCTAGTGGAATCGAAAGGTTATTACGGGGTAAATGTATCCTTCCAGTATTTAAATATAACCAATCAAAATCTATATATCAATTTACTTAAAAAAATATCAGCCAAATCACACGAATATGGATATCCCTTATTCGTAACCATTAATCCGAATAAAGTCATCATAGAAAACAGAATAGTTTATGAACCGATTGATTATTCCGGTTTCAATGGTTTAGCAGAAAGTATCTCTTTTCTTACTTATCAATTTGGATATAACTTCGGTCCTCCTGCACCGGTAGGCTCCATCTACGATATTCAAGTGTTACTTGATTATGTATTGAATTATTTGCCGCCGCAAGTAATCAGTATCGGATTTCCTACCTTTGGCTATGACTGGGAACTCCCTTATATTGTTGGCTTTTCAAAAGCCAACTCTTTAAGTTTAGATTCTGTTATCAATATAGCACTTGACGTTGGTGCGGTTATAGAATTTGATGAAATATCAAAAACACCTTATATAAGATATACGGAAGCTGATTCGGGAATACAGCATATCATTTGGTTTATTGATGCCAGAACCATTCACGCCTTAACGGACCTGGTAATTGAGAACGGTCTGCAGGGTACGGGAATATGGAATATTATGAGATATTATCAGCAAATATGGACCGTAATTAATTCCCAGTATGAAATTGAAAAGATTGTGTTTTAAATTACTTATTCACTTACTTTTACGCAGGATCTCTTCCATTACCCAATTGGTCCGGGCGGCGCTGTTTCCTGTGCTGGGGCTCTTTCCTCGGCCGGTAAGCTCGTTGACGATGCACTGTATCAACGGCTGCTCAATATGGACCGGATTGGAAATATGAAATTCTCTGACACCGGAGCTCGTGGCAAGTACCACCGGCTCCTGCCCGAAGGTAGAGAAGGTGAGCTTCCCCTTACTGCCAACGATCTCATTGATATCGCTTTGCTCAAAGGCGGTAAAGCACCAGACTCCCACAGCTTCCGCACCTGTTTCGAAGGTCAGATTGGCAGTAACAATATCCTCAGGCGTATAAAGCTTCGCCTGATTGGCGGAGTGTCCTTCCGCTCTGGATACGGGTCCAAGGATGTAGTCGAATATATCCAGGGTATGGGAAGCCAGATCCATGAATTTCCCGCCGCCCGATATCTCGGGTATCACCCTCCAGGGCAGGTCTTTGCCGGTTATTTCAACCGGGTCCGGAGCTCGGTAAAGGTTGATTGTGGCAAAGCGTACCTCTCCGATCGTACCTGTATCCACCAGCTCCTTTATTTTATGGAAGCGTTCCAGCCCACGCCTGTAATATGCCACATAAAGCGGGACGCCCGCCTCCTGCGCAGCCTTCACCATTTCCAGGCAGTCCGTATAGCTGGTAGCCATTGGCTTTTCCACATAGACCGGTTTCCCCGCGCGGATTGCCCTGAGTGCGTATTCCTTGTGCGATGCCGGAGGTGTTGCAACATATACCGCGTCCACCTCCGGGTCGTTTATCAGCTTATCCGCATCATCATACCACTTCGGCACGTTGTGGCGCCGGGCATAATCCTTCGCAAGCTCGCCATTGCGTCTCATAACTGCCGTCAACGCCGAATTTTCGGCCTTCTGGAAGCCCGGTCCGCTTTTGACTTCGGTCACATCCCCGCACCCAATGATTCCCCATCTGATTCTATCCATCATTGATCCCACCATCATATTCTAATTTATTTGTTTATCGTATTTCATTATACATGATTTTCAGAAAAAGTGAACTGTTTTGCATAAAAACGCCCTGCCGCCACCGCAAATGCCAATATGCGGGACCGTCTGTGATTGTGTTACAGACGGTTTCAATCCGCAATTGTATTATGATACGAAAATACACTTGCGAAAGGATGAACCACTATGAATAATAAAAAATTGATTGTAATTAAAGAAAAATGTCCGCAAAACCATCCCTGTCCCTCTGTATCAATCTGTCCGGTCGGGGCATTAAAACAGTCAGGACATAATGCGCCGACGGTAGACCCGGATACCTGCATCCGATGCGGAAAATGTACTTACGTCTGCCCTCGCAGAGCTCTTGCAATGGTTTAAGAAGCCGCTTTGAACCCCGGATACAATACAGAAAAAAGTAAAATCTCATTATCTTATTGCATCAATAAGTAATTTAGTAATGTAACTGATTTATTATTGACATATGCCATTTATATGCTATACTGGTTTTATTAACGGCATATGCCAATAATTATAAAAAGTGCAGGTGATCCTATGTCAAGACCGGTAAAGTGCAGAAAGGTCTGCTGTCTGCCGATGAGTAACAGCTTTAGCCCCTCAGATACCAACTATTCAGAGAGCTCAACCGTCTTCATGACTGTGGATGAATATGAGACGATCCGGCTGATTGATTATCGCGGATTTAGCCAGGAGGAATGCGCCCGGCAGATGAATGTGGCGAGAACCACTGCCCAGAGTATTTATCTTGAGGCCAGAAAAAAGCTCTCTGATTGCCTTGTTAACGGAAAGGCATTGAAAATTGAGGGGGGCAGCTATAAGCTATGCGATGGGATCGAACATAAATGCCGATGCGGCGGATGCAAACGCCATAGTCTTAATGATACAGAAGCAGCCGACATTGGGATTTTATAAAGATTACTAAGAAAGCGAGGAATTCATATGAAAGTTGCGGTACCTTACGAGAATGGGCAGGTGTTTCAACACTATGGTAAAACAGAAAGGTTCAAGATTTATGACATCGAGGATGACAAAATCGTGACTGAAACAACCGTTGATACAAATGGCAGCGGACATGGAGCACTGGTAGGTATTTTAGAAAACCTGCATGCAGACATCCTTATATGCGGCGGTATCGGAGACGGTGCAAAAGCGGCTCTTTCACAGGCTAATATAAAGCTCTGGGGCGGCGTAACCGGAGACGCAGATGAAGCAGTCAAAGCTTATCTCTCCGGAGCACTCGATTATAATCCCGAAGTCACCTGTAATCACCATCATGACCACCAGGAAGGCGATTGCGGGGAGCACACCTGCGGCGAATGACCATTAATAAAATAATTTCTGACGAGATGACTTGTATTCATTATAGACGGACGAAAAGCAGCCACATGAGCTGCTTTTCTGTTTTATATATTTTAATTACCCAGTAAAGGTACTAGGATTTTCAAGGCAAAGCAGTGGTTTTCAACAGACATATTCATATAGCCTTCGTATCTCTTTACACTGTGCTTGATACTCTTTAAACCATAACCATGATAGCCATTGTTTGGCTTAATGCTGATAGGCATCCCATCTCTAAACTTTATCTCCCCCTCCACGGGATTATTTATACACATAACTAAAAATCTATTTTTGTTATAAATAGCTATATCAATCAAACGCTTCTCCGGTTCTTTAAATTCACTGACACATTCAATCGAATTATCAATTGCATTCCCTAAAATAGTATACAAATCAACCGGATCCATAAAAGAAAGTATACTGCCGTCAACTACACAGTTGATTTTTATTCCGTTCGCTTCGCAGTATAAGCTTTTTTCGGTAAGAATCGTATCTAATACTTCATTTCCTGTCTTAACAATAGAGTCATATATATGGATTGATTCTTCTACCTCAGTCAAATATTTTTCCTTGCTTTGAATGTCTGCAGTAGCACGTATCGCAGCAATTTGATGCTTTAGATCATGACATTTCCGATTAATTAAATCAATATTCTCCTTCGCTAAATTATACTGGGACTTCTGCTGCTGCCACATAAGATTCATCGTCAATAATTCCTTCTCCATGGCACTTTTCTTAAACAACTCCGTCTGTAGATACAGCATAGTTATACAATAGAACTGTGCCAATACAATCGACAGCCACATTCTGCCCTCTTGCCCATGCAGATTTGAATATATTACGGAAAAATACAAAATCTCAAATACAACCATAAGTCCGGCAGCTGAACTTAACTGACGGGGACCAATATGATACATTCTGTTCCCAGGCATCTTTCTTGCCAGGGTATATCCGACAATCACATAAATCAAGGAATAAAGCAGTACCAATAACGGCCACCGAAGTTTCCACTGATCCGTGATGTCATTGTTTATACCCGTAAAAACAAACCACAGGACATAAATAAACTGAGCTGTTGTAACTGACCATATAGCTACATACAATGCTGCATTTAAATTACATGGTACACACATATAAATCATAATTATGAGGATGCTTAACCAGCAAACAAGCTTTAAGTATCCTTCGAATAAGCTTATACCAAAAACGATTTCTATCAGGAGGCTTGCTAATATAGCAATTATAAAGGAGAGGCTTATTCTCAGTCCTGCCCGCTCTCTGTGTTTTAGCGGATGCAAATATACCACTGCTCCAATGATCATAAATATGGCTACAATCATCAACTCTCCATCTATTTTCCACATTTACAATCCACCTCCAATATAGTCGGTTACAGCTTTTACAAAAGCAGACTTATTCCTACGGCTGATCTCCAGCTTACTATCGGCTACAAATACGATATTCTTTTGAATCGCAGATACATATCTTAAATTCACTAAATACCAGTAATTACATCTTACAAAATGATAATCCTTTAAGTCCGCCTCTGCATCCTGCATCGTTCCCCGAACTATGTATTCACCATCCTTTGTGTGATAATGAAGCATTCGGTTTACAATCTCCACATAATAAATTTTACCGGTGTTAAGCCGCTTCATTCCTTCAGCAGTGGTAATAATGACATTAGCTGTCTCCTTATTCTTAACCCGTTCAAGGGCTCTGTTCAAACGCAACGAAAAGCTGTAATAATTAATGGGTTTCAGCACAAAATCCAGAGCTCCTACTGAATATCCCTGGATTGCATACTGCGCCAAGTTAGTAATAAACACAATAACTACATTTTTATCCTTTTCCCGAATAAATTTGGCCGCATCCATCCCATTCACCTTGGGCATCTCAACATCAAAAAATATAACATCAAAGGAGCGGTCATTTGCATCCATAATGTCCTTTCCATCATTGAACGCTTCAATCTCAAAATGAATTTCATTTTCCTGACCATATTGATTTATGTATTCAGATACCTGCTGCCTACATTCTAATTCATCTTCCACGATTGCTATTCTGTACATTTTATTTCCTCTTTCCTGATTTTGATAACACCTTATGATTTTCCCTTGACGCAGGGCTTTTATACGACTAGCAGATGCTGATATACGAAATGCAATTATTAGGAATTCCTTTTTGCAATATTATTTTAACAATTACGATATAAAAGCACAACAAACACTTATCAAACTCTATCTATGAGCTTCTACTCACATTCTCACATTGAAGAAAATGAAGGCAAACCTAAGAAGGCTGCAAAAAACGCGGGCCTGAATAAATAACAAAAAAGCATCATTCTAAGGAAGGAGAAACTCTAATTCCTAATTAATGATGCCTTTCTATTCAGATAAATAATTTAATTAATCTCTTGACTTTCCTTGGTAGTTTAGACAAAGGGCTATCATATTCAATCATTGGCAATTGCTATATTTTATGCAATAAAACGTATTATGTGTTCCGGTACAGATTATTCAACAATTTCAAAAGTTCCGTCTTTTTCTAAGGTAAAAGAGGTGTATTGCCCTCCAATCATTGCATAATACATCGCAGCATTATCAGCGGTAATCGCCATTTCAACAGGAGTATCACCATTCATCGCTACTACGTATCCATACCCCAGATCTATTTTAAGCTGATCGCCGTCCAACGTATATTGACCTTTCATCGAAAGATCCGCAGTTACTTTTGTATTATCTTTAGAATCTACCGCATAAACCGTGAATAAGTATGTGTCTTCATCAAGTAAATAAAAACTGGTCCATACATTAATAACATCAGAATTCAACTTTGTCTCATTTGTATATACTTTTACTTCCGAAGAACCAGAACTGCCTTTGCTACTGCAGCCGGTCAAACCTATCAACGATAGAATAACAATTCCAAATAACATCATACTTAATAATTTTCTTCCAGCTTTCATATTATCCTCCAATATTCTTAGATACTCTTGCCAATGATTGTAATTAACGAATGTGTTTCATAGCCTACCGGTTTTTATTTTTTTCTGTATTCTTCTGAGCATAATCAGACTGCCGACAATTCCTGCAACACCGGTTAAGAAAAGCCCGTATATGAGTCCTCTCCACCAGGGAATCACTAATATTATTTTGCTTGTAGCTGAGACACCATTCATTGCAGCAGAATTCGCTACTGTAAATAGTATCCGATGTGTAGCTTCTCTCATTGCTAATGTCAATGCAGCATCGTGCTTATCTTCCCACTTAAGGAGCTCGTCAGCTCGTGATCCTTTTCCTTCCGCTGATGAGTCCCAAGAATCTGTTCCAGCCAGGAGCCCTAATTTTATATCATATGTATCACCCACATTCGAGTAATCCGTTAACGCAAATCCCGCCATGCCCCACTCCTTACGAAGCACATTTGTCATCAATCCTTCATGTGCTCCGGCCCAGACAACACCGACTCGGGCAAATGAATTCATTACATTGCTCGCACCACCTTCAACGACAGCATGCTTAAATGGTTCCAGGTATATCTCTCTGATAGCCTGCTCGTTAGAGAAAATACTATATGTACGGCAATGCGTCTCACTATCGTTCAATGCAAAATGCTTGATATATACATAAACACCTTTACTTTGAATGCCTTTCACCTCAGCCGCCGCAATCGTCCCCGCAAGAAAACCATCTTCTGAATAATACTCGAAATTTCTTCCTGAATAAGGTGAACGATGAGTATCCATTGCAGGACCGTACAAACCGTAAATTCCCAGCGCTAATCCATCTTCGCCTATTTGTTCGCCTAACTCCTCTATTAGTTTTACATTAAATGTGGCTGCCATTATATTCTCATCGCTGTAGGCAGTCATAGTATCTGAATTACCTAATACATCCGTCAATTTTTTCGTAAATCCTTGCGGTCCATTTTCATCTGCTGTACTTGGCTTTGCTACTGAACTCAATGCTTTTGTTCCATGATAGCCAACACCAATCAATTGTGCCATTTCTTCATAGGTTACTTGATTCAGCAAATCATTCCAGCTCGGATCATCATAACTCTTGCCAATCACCTGCGCCAATGTCATAGACCCTTTTGCCCCCATAATTGGCATTGCATTATCCGTTTCAGTAATTTCGTATTTTTTTATACCTGTCATTTCCGCTGACATGCCGGCTGTTAATTTCACTGAAACAGGTTCTTTCGGAAAAGTGCCTGTCCAGTCACTGCGAGACAGGTAAGTTATCGTTTGTTCTGAAGAATCCAGCTTATTCAAATCGCTATTATCAAACTCATTTGTAATCTCGAAGTTCTCTTCACCATCATTTGATGTCGCAAAAATATTACCATCAAGTAAAGGGTTGTTCCATTTATAAACAAACTCCTTATTACCCGCAGCTGTCATTCTACTTTCATCAGCCCCTTTGGCCGACAAAATATTATTTATTGCATTGTGTGCATTATCTGCGGCCGTTATATAATAGTCTCCCGCATCAAGAATATATGTTTTTGCTTTGTTTGCATCATATGTTCTCAGTTCTTCTTTATCGATGACTATATTAACAACTTCAGAAGCTCCAGGCTCAAGAAGACTTGTCTTGCCAAATCCACACAATTCAACGGCTGCTTTTTCTATGCTATTTTCCCGATCATAATCACTGTACGGTGACTGAAAATAAGTCTGAATAACATCCTTGCCTGCAACATCACCTGTGTTCGTAACTTTAACACTAACCTCAAAATTATCATCATTCTCTTTCACTTGATAATCTGAACGTTCAAAATTCGTATAGGATATGCCATATCCGAATGGATACTTGACATCATTGTTATAGTTATAATCTCCGGGATTTCCCTGATTTAGAACATAATCTTCGTAGCGTGTCTCATAATATCTATATCCGACATAAATGCCTTCTTGATACACATTATAGTACATATTACTATCCAATGATAAATCATACATAATATCCGAATAATCATTGACATTCGACCATGTACCACCATATATATTTATAAACGAAGGAGATGTCGTATTATCCATGGCAAAGGTATCCACCAATCTACCACTGGGATTACTGTTACCAACTAACAGGTCAGAAACTCCATTCAATCCGGCTACACCTGTATAACCAATCCACATTGCAGAATCAAGGCCCAATTCCGGATCATCTATAAAATCACACTCCATTGCATTGGTGGAATTGATAAGTACTATAATCTTATCAAATTGTCCTGAAGCGTTTATTTCTTTAAGCAGCTCTCTTTCCTGAATTGTTAATTCTAATGAATTCCCTGAGCCTCCTACAGTTTCTTCAACATTACCCTGTTGTTCATCCGATGCCGGCAAATCATACATTTCGCCTCCCAATCTCGAAATCATAACAATTGCTGCATCGTTATATTCATTAAGTTGAGATTTAGAAGCATCTGTATAATCACTCCACGGGATTTCATTTACCGTATATGCTCCCTTAGTCACACCATCTGCACCATTTCGAATACTATTATCACCTTTTTTAGGATTTGTAGCATAATTATCAATATTATCCTCATAAAACTGCCACAAAGACGGATTAACTTTTATCCCTCTTGATTCTAACGCTTCTTTGAATGTAGGTGCTCCAGAGGCATCAATATCTGCCGATCCTGTTCCGCAGACTATGACATTAACGCTGGAATGTCCAAATAAGGACACTTTTGAATTTGAAGAAAGCGGCAAAGTGTTGTTTTCATTCTTTAATAGCACTGCACCCTCTTCTGTCAATTGCTCTGCCACTTTCTGTCCCGCTTCTTTAACTTCATCCGTGCTATCGTATGCACTTTTAAAATACTCAGTATCCGATGTATCATTAGGATCTGATTTCACTTCTGTAGTAACTGTCCCCAATGCAATATTAATTACTTGTTCATAACTTGTTGTAACAATATTGGAAACCACCATAGCAACCGTCAACACGATTGACAATGCCAACATTATAATCCACTTCTTATTGCCATATTTTTTTTTCATATGACGCCTCCTCAATTTTTCCTTATTATACTCGATAAAAAATGCCATTTCTATATCGTATACTTAAGTGGTCTCCTAGATTGTTTAAGTGGTCTATTCTCTGTAGTAGTTCATACGGCAAGAAGAAAGTGGGAGGTTATTAAGTGCACCAAAAAACTACCTGCAAAACCATAACTATAAAAAGAGCTCAAGCCTGATAATGGGGCGGAATTTTAAGAACCCCACCCCAACACTTTGTATTTATCAGTTATCATCTCCTGCAATTTTCCATTTTTTCATTGCTTCATTCAATTGCATTCCTTCTGTAATCGCAGCTTTTCTAGAAGCATTCACCGCTTGGATTTCTTCCATTTCCTTACCGCCAAGTGAATAGTGATGCATAGCGATTAGTGTAATAATCCATGAAAGAATTGGAATGAAGCAAAACAGTACTATAACCAACCCCTTCATTCCCGGTAAATAGGTAGTATTCGTGTCGGGCAGTTCTTTTAATCCGATCAGTATTACCGAAAGCCCTACAACCGTTGCGCCTAAGGATGAGATCAGTTTGTCAACAAGAGCGAATAATGTAGCGATAATTCCAGGGATATACTTTCCCGTCCGGTAGGTCTCATAATCGGAGCAATCTGCAATCATAGGAATTGACATATCTGCTGTACAGTAATATGCCCCATATCCAATTGCATAAAATAGAACAAATAATACTGTGTATACATTAATATTTGTTAATGATAAAATTGTAGCCGGGTTTCCATTCTGCCAAAATAGTAACAACCCTAACAGAAGGGTATAAAATGCCAACGCCAAAGCTGTAAAATTAACAAGAGCTGCTTTCTGCCCTTTCTTTTGAGCTGTTTTTACAGACAAAAGGAAAAACGGAGCAGATGCGATGTAACCAATAATATACATTGGCAGATACAGTCCATTATAATTACCCATCATCGCTGCATATAGCATACAAGTAATGGTCGTATTCGTTGCAATGGAAAAGGCAAGTTTTGTGCCAGCACCTGCAATAATAAGCATTCGTAATTCCTTATTATTTTTTAAGATATCAAAAAGTTGCTTCACTTGTATCTTTTCCTGTTTGTGGCAGACCCCGTAAAATTCAGGTCTGTCCTTTTCCCAAATTCCTATCATCGCTAATATAGTAAGAACTAATGATAGAACAATAGATAAAGGAACTACAATATTAAAGAACTTAATACTTCCATATCCATATTTACCGCCCACCAATGCTGCCACACATTGAATTAATCCCATACCAACCAATGATGCAATGGTATTAAAAACAGTAAATAATGGTCTCTGCTTAGGATCATTCGTCAGACAAGTCAGCCCCGATCTGGTACAAGAGGTTTGGAAGGTATAGCCTATTACATATACAGCATATAAAATAATATATGCTGTATATCGTAATCCCATATAATCAGATGGTATGAAACGAACTGCAAAATATAGTAATAATGAAGCTGCGGCCATAATCAAGTTACCAAGTATGATATATGGCCTAAACTTTCCAAACCTCCCTTGGGTTTTATCAATCAACATTCCGATAATCGGATCCGTTATTCCGTCAAATACTCTCATTACGGTAACCATAGTAGTAGCAAAAAGCAGTGCCAGACCTAGAACTCCGTTTGCAAAATAGGCTATATATGTAGAGGTTAAAATAAAATATACATTTGTTGCTCCATTATTAAATGGGAAGAGTATCAGCTGATATTTTTTGGCACTATTCAGACCATTTGTCTTATTCAGTTCATTGTTCATTTCTTCTTCCTCCGGTTAATTACTTTCTAAACCCAATCTTTACTATTACCTTTTTTCAATTTATATTTTGAATCCCTTTCTTTCACTTTTTTGATTATCATTGTATCCTGTAAATTACCAGATCGGACTATGATATTATTCTCTTTTTCTAATCGAAGCTTAAATTCGTAGATTCTTTGTCCCGATTTCTTTTCTACCAGTTTCCCATTCTGGTAAAGCTCCACTTTAGACAGGTTGGTATAAACTTTAATTGATGCAATTTTATCAACTCGATTCACATAACGTTTTCCGCACAGGTGTATAAAAGGTTCATTACTCCACCAAGACTTATATAGATAAAAGCTATCTTTTTTCATCTTTCTGTCAAAGGTGATTAATCCTTTGTGATTCATCCCGGGTTCTCCGCCCTGATCTCTCGCATCTGCAGCAAAATCAAACATATTCCAAACATAGGTGCTCCATAAAAAGGGATATCTGTCAAAGAACTTTAACATATACTCATGGTATTTACACTGATACTCCTCCGTATGATCTCCACGTTTTGGGCGGGAAGTATGTAAATTTGGCATACCCTCAGCACCATATTCGGAATAAGACAGCCTCCGTTTCGGATATAGCGTATGGAATGCCTTGATGAATAAGTCATTTAACCATAATCCCGGAACATACCAGCCAAGATAAAGATTATATCCTGTAACATCCGAACCTTCATGGACTATTCTGTGAAACATTGGGCACATTGCATAATTTGCCAGGGTTGTAATACGTGTTGGATCGAGGCGATGACACAACTCATTTAGCTCTTTATGGTTTTTCATCATATCCTTACGATATTTTTCCTTAATCGTGATTTCGTTTGAAATTCCCCAGAAGAAAATACTTGGATGGTTATAATTCTGTACAATCAGCTCCTTCATCTGACTCTGAGTGTTTTCGTTGCCTTGCGGCATATGCTCCGAAATATACGGAATTTCAGCCCATACAACCATTCCATATTCATCGCACAAATTATAAAAATACTGGTCATGCTGATAATGTGCAAGCCGGATGGTATTAGCACCTACTTCACGTATTAATTTCATATCCTCGTCATGTTCTTCATTTGTAATAGCTATTCCGAGACCTTTTCTGTCCTGATGTCTGGACACTCCATGCAAAGGGTATTTTCTGCCATTTAGGTAAAAGCCATTTTTAGGACTCACATAAAAGGAACGTACCCCAAACCTGGTTCTTACTTCATCAATTACGGTTCCGTTGTATACTAATTGAGCAACCGCTGTATAAAGGTATGGGTTTTTTATTCCCTCCCAAAGATGTACATTTTTGATTCTCAAATTAAGACTAGTGCCGTTCCCGTCTGCAACAACATTCCCATTGACATCTTGAATATGAATTATAACGTCTGTATCTAACGCATTGTGGAAGGTCTCAATGCAAACTTTACCATCGGTTCCATCCGGTTTTGCCGTTACTTTAATGCCCTTGCTTCCATAGTAATCGAGATCAAAGTGTTTCTCTGGTATTATCATCATTTGAACCTGTCTATAAATTCCTCCGTAAAAAGTAAAGTCAGCTCTTTGCGGATAAACCTTTCTGTTTTTTTCATTGCTAACAGCTATCTTAAGCAGATTACTATTTGCAAGAAATTCTGTAATATCGACTCTAAATGTGGAATATCCCCCATCATGATGATAGATTTTATGCCCATTAAGAAATACCGTTCCTGATGCATTTATTCCTGAAAATTCAAGATAGATTCTCTCCCCCTCATCAAATTCGGGCTTCTCAAATTTTCGTTCATAAATACATTTACCGCGCAAATAATTATCACCTCCATCCTGTCCGTCAACAGCATTCCAGGTATGTGGCAGCTTTACTGATGTTACCCTGTTATCTGGAGCGGTAAAGCTCCAATCTTCATTAAAACTATAATATTTCCTCATGGTTCTTCCTTCTAATTGATAATTTGTTGTTTTTAAGCCCAATTTACGCTGTTTTTATTCATAATACAACCCGCTTTACAGATGTGGTTCGCTATGTAACCTAAGTGGCTATTTAAAAAATGATTTGGTAAGAAGTTAGATTTTAACAAACCACCAAATCATTTTAAACACCTATACAGGTACTTGCATCTTAAACATAGAATTCAGCAGCTTTAATTCATCAACCAAATCTTTCATGTCTCCGGCAATTCCATTCATTTGTATTGAGGATTCTTTAAAATTAATTGTAATAGCATTAGCTTCTTGCGTACATGCTGCATTCTCTTCCGCAACAGCCATTAACGAATGAGTGACATCCTCTACTCCTTTTCTTTTTCTTTCCATTTCCTGAGCCATAACTTCCAGGTCACTTATATATGTGCTCATTACATTAATTATGTTTGATATTTCAATATATTTTTGTCTGGTCTTTAAAACATTTTCGGACTGATGATTGACAACTTCCTTAAACTTTTTACTTTGCTCTATTATTCTGTTAAAATTATGAAATAACTCTTTTAGGCTATTATCAATCAGCAGTGTTGTTTCTGTTGATTGTTTAGACAATCCTCTTATTTCATCTGCAACTACAGAAAAACCTCTGCCTGCTTCACCTGCTCTGGCCGCTTCAATGGAGGAATTTAAAGCCAGGAGATTTGTTTGGGCTGCAATACCTGATATTAGTTTACTGGAATTTCCGATTTTTTGGGTTGACTCATTTGTAATAAAAATTATTTTAAGTATTTCATCAAACGCTTTCAGCGTCTCTTCACTAATTATTGTCAACTCATCAATATCAATTAATCCTTCCTTACTGATCCCCAGTATTAATTTACTTGATTCGTTTAATTCATCTGATTGTTTTATGCTTTGTTCAATAGCTTTACCAAGAATATTAGAATCTTGGGTAGCTTTTTCAGTTTCTGATACCTGTTTTACTGCTCCCTGAGTAATTTCGCCGAATGTCAAAGTAATATGTTCCGCATCATTATTCAACGTTTTGCTTTCATTAATAAGCTTCATTGATGTCTTATCTAAAACTTGAACACTTGTATTAATTTGACTCACAATATTACGAAATGATTCAATTATATTATAAAATGCTCTATTGAGTTGTCCAAATTCATCCCCGGCTTTTAATCTTGTCTGATCAATGTTTATAGTCAGATCCTGTTCGGACAATCGTTTCATCTCATTACTTAATGCTTTTATATTTGTATTGAGATAAACAATCACTCTAATCGTTAGTATAATAAGCAGCAAACTAATTCCTGAAATAATAAGAACCGTTCGTGTATTAAAAGCCATTGCAACCTTTTTCCGATTTATTGGTATGGTTTCTACATAATTACCCAATATATCATTCATCTCATTGAGACTTGTTGTCATTTCATTAAAATAGGTTTCTTGATTTTGATCATCTTCTGTTGGTTGTTTATTATAATATTCACTCCATAACTTAAACGTCTTCTGAAGATTTAGAATTTCCTCCTTCATTGTACTTCCAGAAGTCAAAGAAGTGGTTTTACTATACAGTTCTTCATTGGATGATACTAATTGAATCATTCCATTTAAGTTCTCTTCAATGTCTGATAAAATTTGACCATGTTCTTTCAATAATTTATCATAATCGCTTTCATTAAACTTCATCTCTCTTTCCAGCATATTAGCTTTTTCCAAGCTTAATTCGATATTATTAAGATAATCTCTGTTGTCAGAGATGTCATCCAAAAAAACTTTAATATCAAGATCTACCGTTCTACTGACACTAATCAGAATTGATATGGAAAGATATACGATCAGAATGATGAATACAGATAAATATGCAGTTATTTTAAAACTAATATTTTGATTCTTAAACATTTACGAAACCTCCAATATCTTATTATAATTAAGCTATCTTCATATACCCGGAACAATCTTTCACATATACTGGATTCTATATGGTATAGTCTTTCAAACGTAAATTAGAAACTAAAATATTTGCTTTTACTCCGTTAACTTTATTTATTCTAAAAAGAAAACCAAATACAGGCAAGAGGTTTTGCTTATGTGGTCAATATCATGACCCAAGTGGTCTATGTGAATAATACAAGTGTAAATAAGCGGTAAAACTTATTTGATGACTAAAATGAGAGGTCAGCAGCTGGTTTATATCAGCTACTACCCCTCATTCAAGTAAGCAAGTGTATTTTCTTCTCAAGTTTTTCAAAATAAAGTACATGATAACATTCTACTGCAAAATATAACATGACTTAGTGCCTGTGTTAATCATTATAATGCCCCATCGCTCATCATGGTCTCACATTTTAATAACGCGCTGAAGAAAGCCAGTCCTAACCCTTGTCCCCAGCCCTGAATCCATTTCATTGATATGTTTTGATATCCTTCTTTGTCCTTCATGACAGCCGTTCCACCGGATACATTCATAACCCGGCCATCCGGGGCTACATGCCTAAGTATTCCATTCAGGGCCTTTTGTACATGCTTCCTATGCAGCGGATTTCCCTTCCAAAGCATTGCTGCCGCAATTCCGGCGGATGCCGATAGCTCTTCACAGGTCTCTTCCTCATCAAGAATTGTTCTCCAAAGCCCTTGTTCCGTCTGCAAAAGCTTAAGAGCCGAAAGCTGCTCGTTCAAGCTTCCGACAATCTCCAGATACCTTGGATACAGATAGCATTCCGGAAGGATATGCCCCGCCTTACTCATGGTATAGGCTGCCCAGCAGTTAGCCCTTCCCCAATAAAATCCAGACATATGATCTTTGGTTATATTATTATATCCATGGTACCACAGACCGGAAGCTTCGTCCTGAAGATATTGAATATGCCAATAATATTGATTCAATGCATCTTCAATTAAATCCTCATCTTTGATAAGCACGCCTGCTCTTAACATAAAATAGGCCGCCATAAATAAAGTATCTGCCCAACACTGCTCAGGAAAGTCATTTTTACTTGATACCGTATGTTGTAGAACCCGATCGCCAAATCTTAGTGCCTTCTGTCTAAGATAGTCCACCTTTGATTGAATGATATTAATATACTTTTCTTCCCCATAGGCCTGATACAATGTAATCAGACAATGCCCCATGGCACAGGTATTAACCGTCCAGTCCGGAAGTCCAAGATTTATTAATTCATCAACACGTTCCTTTAAGAATTCGATATAAGCCGTATTATTTGATGCTTCATATGCTTCCGCTATACCATAGTAAGCGACACCGCAGGGCCAGTCCCACGACAGATCCATACGTTTTGTGCGCTCGGTAATTTTATCAATTACCTTTATTATTTCTTCTTTCTCATAGTTCAGGTTCCCCATAGGACACCACCTTATATTTCATTCCGCTTTAAGTGATCGGACTGATATCTTACCATATTAAAAAATCTTTATCCTGGAACCGCAGCAATAACTCCAGTAAGAAATAATCTCCGTAGATAATCGGTACTTCTCTGTCGCTCTCTCTGTGATACCTTGCCGAACCATGAAGCAATATACCGTCCCTCGATATATTCAGATCCAGGAAGCTGTGTTCCATTCCCTCCAGCATGCGAAATGCTGATTGTATATATAAATCCTTCTCATATTCTTTCACATGATTCGCCAGCTCCAATAATCCGCAGGCGGCACAAGCCGTGGCTGTTGTGTCATAATAAACAGGTTCCGCCGGTGATCTAAAATCAATCAGGGATACATAATCCGTCATAGCTGCATTGGCTATAAAATAATGTGCGACCTTTTTTGCCGCATCAAGATATTCCTCTTTGTTATTATAGCCATAAGCCAATGCCATCCCATAGATCGCCCAGGCTTGTCCCCTTGACCAGGAAGACCCTTTCTCATAGCCCTGCCCTCCGGGATTATCAATAAATTCACCGGTAAGTGCATCCATTTCCGCAATATGATTACAGGAGCCGTCCGGCCGGATCAGGTATTTTAATGCTGAATCTATATGCTGCCCGGCTATCATGGAATAGCGCGGATCCTTTGTCTGCTCCGATGCCCAATACAGGATCGGAAGGTTCATCAGACAGTCGATGATCATACTGCAGGCTGCCGGCGGATTCCATGCCCGGAGAAAGCCACCCTTTAAGTTAAATCTGGATACCAATACAGATGCTGCCAGTAACCCTTTCCTCCGTGCCTCCATATCCCCGGTCATTCTGTGATTTGCCACGGAGGTGTGCAGCCACAGGAAGCCTACATCATGATCCAATTGGTCAAAATTTGAGAATGCATCATCCAGCCGATGTTCTATTTTAATTGCGGTTCTTTTATATTTTATTTGTTGGGTGGCATGGTACAATTGCCACAGGATACCTGCCCAAAATCCATTGGTCCACCAATTGATTGATTGCGCACCCATATCTGTATATAAACCGTTTGCGGGGATATACGGGATGATATCTTCCATGCGGTCACACTCTGCGGATAACTTCTCCTCCACCTTTGCATACAGATTCTTAACATAGCTTCGCTGGTCCTCCTTAAGCCTGTATCTCATAGCAGTCTCCTTTCCCTATGGCGATAAAGCCTTTTCTCATATCAGACATTACCTCTGATTCATATTCCGTAACACCCTTATGAATTTCATATCGGATTGCAGGTATCCGCGTCAGCGGGAAGAGTAAATTTGTATTAGGCGATGGATGAATCACTATGCCCGTCCCCTGCTTTGATAGCATACTGCTGTATCCGTTACCGTCATACACCTTGGCAAATCCGTCATTTATCTGCGCAGCCGTATCTTTGCCGCCAGGATAAGCAAAACCGCAATCATAAGCAGTGCATTCCTGCTCGCTCCGGATCCGGTGCCTTCGCAGGTGTCCGTTCTTTGTCGGTATTAAGGTAGTTTCCACCCTGATCCCCTCTACCGGACTCCAAAGGGCAAAAATAGAGGTATCTGTTATTTCAAAAAGAAGGCATTTTCTTCTTACATAGATCATCTGGTTTAACTGGAAGGCCAGCATGCTGTCAGGTGCGTTATCCTCCAGGGACAGGCTTGACCGGGGGACGGAAAAACCAAACCTTGTGGAATAAGCAAACTTGGCATATTTCGCCGGGGCATGGGAATGCTCCACTGTAGGATACTGCCCTGCTGTAAGCGCAACCACTTCACCGTCTCTATGTTGAAGCAGCATGTGGCATTCTGCAATCCTTTTCACCTCATCAAGCTCAGGCATTGGCTCCTCAGGAATGCTCCAGAAGGGATGTTCATCCGGCAGGGAAATACAGAAGAAGGCTTTGAATGCCCAATAAGGTGACCCGGGAGAATTATATGCCTCGGACATGATGAGATTCGGATAGCCATATCCGACGGTTAATATACCTGCATGATCGAATATAGGTTGGTGCATCCAATAACGGAAGTTCCTCGCTATCATTCCTTTCACAACCCCCAGATAGGAGCACTCCTCCCCTGCCACTACCGCAAATATGCTCCAAAAAGCAACCTGCGCAAAGCGATAGGTAAGTGACCTGCCAAAGGGAAGCGCCTTCCCTTCGTTATCAAACCAATAAAGAAAGCTCTCCGCAAAGCTCTTGGCCCTTTCAATATATAATCTGCTGCGCTCCGGGTCATCGGACTCCATATATTTCGCATAGATCAGGCAATAAAAGTGAATTCCAAAAGATACATAATAATCCTTCTGCGGTCTGACTCCATCGGAATACCAGCCATTCCCCAGATAGAAGTTCTCATACCGCTCTATGCCATAGTCAATCCTATCCTGGCTATAAGGCATTCCTCTCAGTTTTAAAGCGATGTTGGTTATTACATTAAAAAAATTCCAGTTATTATCAGGGTAGGTATGTTCATTTATCTGATATAGCCAGGCGGCAACCTTCTCCTTCTCAGCCATCTTAAGCCTCTCCCAGATAACCTCCGGAGCCATGAGGAGGTTCAGGCTGATCGCCGCCATCTCTACCATGCGTTGATCACTATTGCCCAGATTACCCCAGTACCCATCGCTTGATGGATTTGTCCCTGCTATGAGTGCCTGAGTATAAAGATCCCTATACTCTCTATCGTCACCTCCTCCGGCCCAGTAAGGTGTCAGTCCCCATAATACTCTGGACAGGCCCTCCAATCTGGCGATTCGCATCCCATACCCTGCTGAAAATGCCCCTAACTCCAATCCTGTCTTATCTTCGGTATACCGGTCCTTAAGAGGCTCCAGCATATGCCGCAGGTATCCAAGTAGTTCTGTCTTTAAGTCATTCATCGTCTTTACCCCTTAACTGCCCCTATTGTTACTCCCTTAACGAAGTATTTCTGGATAAACGGATAGATCAATAATACCGGTATCATGCTCACCACGATCAACGCATATTTTATTACAGCCGCAATTTGAGCGATCTTCTCCTGAAGCTCAGGATCCGATACCGTAGAAGGGTCAATTTGTCCTGATATTAATATTTCCTTCAGTATAATCGTCAAGGGTACTAAATCTCTGTCAAACAAATATATCATGGCATTAAAATACGTGTTCCAGTGCGCCACTCCGTAAAACAGCACCATAACTGCTACTACAGCCTTAGAAAGGGGAAGAACAACACTGGTGAAGTAGCGAATGTCGCTGCAGCCATCGATTTGGGAAGCCTCCAATAGTTCCGCGGGGACATTGGTCTGAATAAAGGTTCTGGCTATGATCATGTTATATACACTGATCGCCCCGGGAAGTAACATTGCCCATCTGGTGTTTATCAGTCCTAAATTCGATATCAGTAAATAATTTGTAATAATTCCGCCGTTAAAAAACATGGTAAAGGTAAAGAATAACATGATTCCATTCCGTCCGACCAGATCAGGCCTGGACAACGCATATGCAGCCATCATCGTCAATATAATATTGATGCCGGTACCCGCCGCTGTATAAAATAAGGAGTTAAAAAAACCTGTCCATATGCTGGCTGTCTTAAATACCGTCTCATATCCGTTTAGATTAAACCCTACCGGAAATAAGAGAACTTTGCCTGACTGCACCGCGGCACCTGAGGAAAAGGATGCTGATACTACAAAGATACAGGGATATAAAACAAGTAAAAAAAAGAGTGTTAATATTGTTCCTGAGATGATATAAAACAATTTATCTTTATAATTCAAATGACTAAATTTGCTAATGCTATTCGTGAAATTCTTCATCACATTCCCTCCTAGAAAATTCCTGATCCGTTTATTTTCTTGGATATCCAGTTTACACTGAAAAGTAACGAAAAATTAATCACGGAATTGAATAAACTAATTGCAGTGGATAAGGAAAAATCCGTTACCCCGCTTGCCAGTCCTACTTTATAAACATAAGTTGATATAATCTCGCTGTAATTCAGATTAAGGTCATTCTGCATTAATAAAACCTTCTCATAACCGACATTCATAATATTACCTGTGGCTAATATCAGCAATATAATAGCAGTTGGCAGTATTCCGGGGAAATCGATATATCGAATTCTCTGTAATCTGGTGGCACCATCGATCATTGCCGCTTCATGGAGAGATGGATCAATACTCGCCAGAGCAGCGATATAGATAATCGCATTATAGCCGGTGTTCTGCCATATTCCCGACCACACATAGATATGCTTAAACAGCGGACCGCTGGCTAAGATATTCGGTGCGGTTGCCCCTGAAAATAATGTGTACAGACTTCCGTAAATACCGGTTCTATAACTTAATAATTGCGTTATCAAGCCAACCATGATAACTGTTGATATAAAATGAGGTACATATGTAACCGTTTGAATTACTTTGGTATATCTTTTCAACGGAAAAGCATTCAGCACCAATGCAAAAACAAGAGGAATAGGAAAGGATGCAAGCAGGCTGTAGAAGGATATTGTTAACGTGTTCTTTAAAACCTGCCAGAAACGATAGGAGTGAAAGAATTTAATAAAATTCTCAAATCCAACCCATTCGCTTTGAAATATCCCCTTCCTGACACTATAATCCTTGAAAGCCAGGGTTAATCCGGCCATAGGTACATAGGCAAATATTATGATATAGATCAATGGAAGCAACAGCAGCAGATATAGCTGCCATCTTGCAAGTATCCTCTTTTTTATATCCACCTTATAGACATTCGTATTATGTCTTGATTTTATATTCATTATAGTGCGCTCAACTTTCTAAATACTTTATTATTTGTTATAAACAGAGGCTGCTGCCAGAACAGCGTTTCGCAGCAGCCTCAACAAATACACTTATTTCTTAAATCATCCTTTATTCTCTCTCAAATGCAGCCTGTGTATTTTCCAGCCAGGTAGCTAATCCCATAGCTTCTATATCTTTGACATAAGAATCCCATTCATCCAAGGATCTGGCACCGGTAATAAACTGTGCCATGCTCTGACTTACATAAGTAGATATATTGACAATAGTTTCTGCCTGCTCCTTTGCCTCCTCATCGGTATAGGTTATCACGGGCAGC
Organism: Bacillota bacterium; assembly: GCA_023409535.1. Classification (GTDB taxonomy): domain Bacteria; phylum Bacillota; class Clostridia; order Lachnospirales; family Lachnospiraceae; genus Mobilitalea. Next base: position 74,903 of record JAEYGZ010000027.1, on the reverse strand, counting down.
AGATGCTCCGGATGTGCAGAATAATTGTATGCATAGTTATCTGCATAAAATCTGGAGGATTTCACATTGGGGTCATATTCAGTCGCTTCTGCCCATGTATTGCCATCATCAATGCTTGCATATCTGGGATTGATATTTCTCCAGAATTTATTATTATTTTCACTCCATATGTCCTTCAGCTTGACCAGGGTAACCTTATCATAAAGCCCTGCCTCAATATATGCATTGGAATACTGCGGCTGTGATGTTATACTCTCCTCCGAAGTCCAGTCAACACCCTCTTCACCGTATCTGACAATATTGGAGAAATCCTTGCGGTAGAACAGATCACCCAGCTTTAATGCCAGCTCTGGATTCTTACAGCTGGAGGTAATAAACCATATAGGCGCACCGTTATATTGGATATACGGTGAATATGCCTTTCCGCCCGGCCCCTGCAGGGGTGCCATCATGGTATATTCCTGACCGTTTATATTGGTATCATAGTTATTCCATCTGGATAAGGAGCCGGTACTTAAGGATCCCACTAAATTAGCATCTTCATTGTTCAGAACTGCCATAAACTGCGTCTTGTCATCCGTAAATGCCGAAGCAGGCAGTAATCCTTCACTGCAAAGCCTATTCATGTAGGTCAGACCTTCCTTCCATTCCTCCTGAACAAAGGGAGCGATCACCGTCTTTCCGGTTTCATCCAGCGTGAGGAATGCCGTTGCCATTGTATTGGCAGGATAATAGATAAAGGAGTTCATCAAGGGGATCGTGATATTCTCACCATAGGTGCCTGCCGTTATGCCATAAACGGGAAGTTCATCCTGCTTGCCGTTTCCATTGGGGTCACCTGCGGCAAATGCCTTTAATACGTTGTAATATTCCTCCGTTGTTTTTGGAAGGGTTAGCTTCAGCTTGCTTAACCAAACCTCATTCATGTACATTCTATAGGGAGTCAGGTTCCAGGTCTCCGGTTCAAAGGTGGACAATGCATAGATATTACCGTCTGCACTGGTTGCGATCTTTAACATGGACGCTTTGTCCTCTTCTGATGCGATCGCATTAAAATTCGGCGCCTTTGCCGGATCGGTGATCATGTCATTCAGTGGAACAAACAGTTCCTGGCTGCCATATTCGAGAATGGACTGCGCTGTCATTGCTCCTGTACAGATTACATCCGGTATATTCTGATTGCCGGCGAAAAGAAGGGCAAGCTGTGTTCTGACCTCTTCGGAATCAGCTGACAGCAGGTGGAATTCAATATTGATTCCCAGCTCCTCCTCCAGCTTTTTCGTCATATAGTTATCTTCATAATCAGTAATACTGCTATAGGTCTGTAAGGCTATGGTAATCGTTTCTTTTTCAGCCGAAGTATCGCCGGCACCGGGGGTTGCCTGTGTGTTTATGTTCTTGTTTTCGCCTTCCTTACCCTCTTCTTTCTTGCAGGCAGTAAATACTGATAGCACCATAACTATCATAAGAATAATTGCTGCTGCCTTTGTTCTGGTTTGTTTCATGATTAACCCTCCACAAGTTTATTTTTGCGGCATATCATATAACTGCCGTGATTTAATACTAAAAAATTTTTACCGAAAAATATACTCTCAATATGGCAAACCACTGATAAATGGTTTGATTATATTGTCTCATTTTTTTAAATGTCTCTCAAAACGTAATATGAGCTATTACAGATATATTAATAAATACAAAAAACTCCTTTTGTATCAGTGAATAATCCTGTAATAGCTCAATATTTATTATCAATCCTTGTTATCTTATAATACCCGCTTACTTTTTTTATAAATACTTGGCGAAACACCCACATACTTCTTAAATACCCGGTAAAAGCTATTTTCTGCTCCAAATCCTGCTTCCACCGCTATCTTATCATTGCTCCAGCTTTCAGCTTCCAGGCATTCTTTCGCGTATCCAATTCTCAATTCATCAAGATAAAGCGAAAAGGTTTTTCCTGTATGTTCTTTTAAAAAGGTTGAAAGATATTTTTCTGAGATCCCCACCTCCTGGCTCGCAATATCCGCTGTTAATTCGGCTCTTCGAAAATTATGATGCAGATAATCTAATATTCTGTTCTTTAGCTCAATATTCTTACTGCGCTTATTATCATCAATTTTGTCACATATGTGATAAGCCGTACTTTCTAAAAGATCAAGGCATTCAATTAACGAGTGGTTCTGCTGGTATTCCGGAAATTCAATTGTATCCTTTGAAGCAAAGGATAATTGCTGCAGCGCTGTATAATTAGTAAAGCTTATGGCATGGAATATCTCCGACTTATGGAATTCATATTGTTCTTTATGTCTTTTACACTCTTCTTTCATCTCCTCATACAGCTTTCTAATTTCTCCTTTACCGCTGCATAGAATCAGTTCATACAGTTTATTTAAAAAGCCCATGTGAAAACAGCCAATCTCCTGGTCATTCATGTAATGGTAAAATTCAACGAAGCTTGTATTTAGATTCTTATATGCATGAACCGTCTGACGTGCATGGGCGTACGCAACATTAATGTTGCATATTTCACTTTCCCTTTGGCTTATTCCCACGTAGCATCGAAGCGGAAACTGACCTGTAATAAAGTGATTCATATTCTCAAATATATCCTTGAGGGCTTCATTATGAATACCTTCCGCAACAGGAATAAGCAGGATCTCTGTATCAACCATTGCATGAACATGGATAAATCCTTCGCGAAATTGTTTTTCCAGAATCTCAATGGCTGTTATTAATGCTTTATGTTCCTTATCCGTCCCATCCTCATAATTAATTTGCAGATAAGCAACATAATATCCATTTTTAACAAGCGGGTAATTTCTTAGGAAGTCCTTCTCCTCTTCCTTCTTATAAAAGCCCTTAATAAATATATTCTCCAGCATAATAGCCTGCTTCTGGGTGTCTGCCAGGAGCATCTTCGTCTCCATCTCATCCTTGGCAGATACCAACCGCAGAACAGATTCGCGAATATAATCAAATTCATTCTTTTTCGTAATATTAGTGCTGCTTAAAGATGCAACCTCTTTGAGCATATTACTAAAGGGGGCATACCAATGAATGGAGAACGCAATCGTAATAATAAGCGCCAATATAATTCCGATACCAAGATAGATTAATAGTAAGCGGATAATATCTACCATCTGCTGCCGGATCAAGGTCATTGGAAATCCTATGGTAATCGTTAAGTCTTTTTTTATATTATCATAAGTAATTAATCTTAACTTATCAGTTTCTGTTGTAAGGTACTTCCGCGTAGTAATAATATCGCTATCACTTAGCTTATCGGCATAATCTCCATAATTTACAATGACATCCCCTTCACTGTCTGTGATACGAGTAACGGCTTGATTTATATTCTTTGAATTTAATAGTGTTTCAACTATTTTTTTCTCATTCAGGATAAAAACCATAACAGCCTTACTGGCAGAGATTGCATTCTCGGTCTCAACCGGTTCAATATAGAGAACGGCATTTTTCGTAACTACTTCACGATTTGTAAGGTAATATTTTAAGCGTTTCACATAAATAAACGGCGATTTTCTCTCTTTATCAAAGATCATATTTCTAAATTCTTCCGAAGTCATTCCCTCTGCTTCTAAGAACTTCCCGTAATATTTCATAAAGTCATCACTAACCTGGTCAGTTGATACAAATGCATTATTATTTTCAAATATGACAAAAAACATCGGTGAAAAATCATATACACACTTTAAATTAAACATTTGCTTTGCCAGATATTTTAAATTCAAGTATTTATCAATCGATATGTCACCATTAATCTGCTTTAATGTGCGAAGGTTCTGTTCTTCATTCATTAGTAATGATATCATATTCATCTTTTGAAAGTTATTTTCAAGCTCAGAAATTCCGGATTGCAGATTTGATACATTATCAGATATTGTATAATCATAGATGTGTTTATAGGACATCAGTATAAATGGTATGCTCCCTGCCAGCACAAGGAAGCCTACCAATAAATATCTTAACATAAACCTTTTAAATACTCTTTTTTCATTCATAGCATAAACCCCGCATGTTTTTGGTGATTTTTAATAAAAATACAATAAAAAGCTATAAATAAATATAACATTTGCTGTATCACTTGTCAATTCAATCAAAATCCGCATATAAGCTTGCTTGAAAAATCTCTGCTAAAACCCATGAATACCAATATTCTCTATTTATAACATTACTCCAAATCACCACCGTAAGCAGGATCGTTAATGAACCGATTATGTCTTTTGATTTATGCAAACTGTCATCTATAATGAAAAGCAGCCTCGACGGGCTGCTTTTTGATAGAATTAATACCATTACTAAGACCATAATACGATAATATACATTAATTCCAATAAGATTAAATTTTAAACTTATCAATCTGCTCCTTCATTACTTTTGTTTTGCCGGAAAGCACCTCAGCAGATTCCGCCACTTCCTCCATAGAAGCATGCATTTCTTCAGAGGTTGCCGCAATTTCCTCCGATGATGCTGATACCTCCTGTGCAATAGAAACATCTTCTTCAATTCTGTTAATCACCTTATTTTTTTCATTATTCAGCTGTAAAGTAGAATTATTCACTGCTGTTATCTCAGGGATTATTTCATTGATCGCATTCATAATTTTTTCAAATGAATACATGCAATTTTGTATCACATAGGCTTGCCGTTCCTGCTCATTCCCCAGGCTATTGGTGTCGGACATCATAGTTTCTGTTTGAGTGTATATACCGTTTATTATACTATTGATATTTCCTAAAGAAATCGTTGTCTGTTCAGCAAGCTTTTTAATATGATCTGCAACAACTGCGAAGCCTCTTCCGTAATCGCCCGCTCTCGCAGCCTCTATGGATGCATTTAAAGAAAGAAGTTTTGTCTCATCAGCGATCCCTTTAATAAAGTCGGCTATCTCATTAATCTGCTTGATGTTACTTCCAAATCCTGATATGTTATTAGTAAAATTTTTAAAGGAGTCATTGATTAAATTAGATGAATTTTCAAGCTGCTGCATGTTGTTGCTGCTGTCTTCAGCCATGGTACTAATATTCTTGGCATTCTCTTCTACACCGTTAATTGACTTAGTAATATTATCCAGTTCCGATGCAAATTGATTCAGGAAATCCATCATCCTGCTTAATCCTTCTGCCTGAATGCCTGCACCCTTTGCTACCTCCTGAATTGATGTGGTTACATTTTCAGATGCCAAGGACACACTCTTAGAGATCTCTGACAAGCTTTCTGTTTGGGATTCAATAATCAGGGAACTGTCTTTAACCTTATTCAGCATATCCCTGATCGAATTCTGCATTGCGACGATAGAGTTTGCCAATACTCCGATTTCATTCTGCTTTTTTCTATATTTACCCTCCACATTGCCAGTTAAATCTCCATTCGCCATGATACTTATATTTTTTACCATTACACCCAGACTTTGCGTTATTTTGCTTGTTATCATAAAAATTGCAAAAGCACCGACGGCTAACAATACTATTGTGAGAAAGACATTATTCTTTTTTAATACGTTAAGGTCTGAAAAAATCTCGTTTGTTTCACTGCTTATGGCAATTGACCAGCCGGTTAATTGAATTGGCGCATAACCGGCATATTTTTCTTTCCCTTTATAGGTATATTCGCCTGTACCCGTATTACCTTTTACCATCTGAGAAAGAACGTCCGCTAACTCCTTATATGATTTATCTTTATTTGCCTCCGTGATAAAATTCGTTTTATTATATACTAATTCCGCATCGTTATGTGCTATTATATCTCCGTTTGAGTTCACTAAAAATGCGTTTCCTGATTTTCCAAATGTAATATCCTGAATTTGTAAAGAGAATTCATCACCCGGCTTAACAGCGATTAGAACTCTATTTGTATAACTGCCTATACTGATAGGTACCGCGTATGCAACAATCAAATCAGTGCTTGATTCCTCAAATATATTCTTGATTGGATCAGATACAGTATTTTCTCCCTTGATCGCTTTTTCAAAAAATTCCATTTCTTTTACATTGTATGTATTTCTGTCTGATGCAATAAGCTCGCCTTCCGTGTTTGCAATCCCTAACAGTTCATATTTTCCTTTTAATTTCTCATCCCTTAATAAGGTTAAGACTGCTTTCTCATCATTTTTTATGACATCATATTTTTTAGAAATGTTCTCTAAATCATTAAAGTTTTCCATCAATCTGCTTTGGAGGACTAAAGCAGATTTCGAAGCAAGCTGCGGTAATAATTTATTCGTATTATTAACTAACGCTTTGGAAGATAAATAGTTTGACATAAATCCCATACCTACACAAACGATTAATATTAATGTACAAAATAACACCATCATTTGAACTTTTATGCTTTTACTAAACATTTTTATTATTTTCATCCCAACAGTTCTCCTTTCATCATTCCTCCTATTTACATTAACTATGAAATATTAAGCATCACACCGGATATTATTTTTACTCTTATCCGCTATTCGCTGATCCATAAAATAAATTCACCCAAAATCTAAAAATATCATATATAATAAAGAATTCCGATATGAGCATTAACGGAATTCTTTATTCGTTATATTTATTTCGTTATTACCATCCCAAAATCTTCAGATACTCACGGCTGCGGCGTGCTGCCTCCAAGCTTCCGAGTCCGTAATGTTCGTCTTGCTCAACGATCACCCACTTCGAACCTGCCTCAATCGACGCCTCCAGGATCGGTTCCCAGAGCTGCAGGCCAAATCCTACCGGACGGAACTCAAAGATGCCCGTCTCTTCCTCTTCTTCCTTCGTATCAATACCGATCAGCTTATAAAGATTCTTCGGGTTGCCCTCCTTGATAAAATCCTTCAGGTGGACAATCTCGCATCTTTCACCGTATTTTTTAATATATGCCTTAGGATCCTGACCCGCTACCTTGATCCAGCATGTGTCCGGCTCGACCATAAGAAGGTCTGCGGGAATTTGCTCGTAAATATCGTCAAAGCCGAAACGACCGTCAGGGAGCATTACAAACTCAAAATCATGGTTGTGGTACAGAAGTTTCAATCCGTGGGATTTCATGACCGCACCGATGCGCTTCATCTCTGCGATTACAGTCTCATATCCCGGCGTCAGGTGACGGTATTCCTCTGGAAGGTATGGCACAACTATATATTTGCAGCCTATGATAAGATAGTCTTGTGCAATCTTTTCCGCGTCCGCCATCAGGTCAACCAATGGAACATGCGCAGAGATAGGAATAAGTCCGATTTGTTTTAATATATCCCGTACAAATTCCGGCTTAAGTCCATAGAGCCCCGCAAGCTCGACACCGTCATAGCCCATGTCCTTTATATTTTGCATAACAGATTTGAAGTTCTCCGGTGTATTTTCTAAGAGGTCACGCAGTCCGTACACCTGTATACCGACAGGAAGCTTACTCATAATTATTACCTAACCTTTCTTTTATTTTATATTATTCAAAAATACTGACAGCTTTACCAAGGTTTTCACGGATCGAGATATGCTGCGGACAAACAGCCTCACATGCTCCGCACGCTATACACTCGGATGCCTTGGCGCCATGCTGGGCCGCCATGCTGTAGAGGAATTTTGCGTCCTCAAGATTTGAGAACATCGTATACCTGTTCAGCGGATTCATAATGTGCGGGATTTGAATATTCACGGGGCACCCCTTTAAGCAATACCCGCATGAGGTGCATTGAATCAAATCCATTGAAAGCAATATTTCCCGCGCTTTTACAATTGCCGCTGCTTCAGTATCCGTGAGTACCTCGACATTTTTCATAAACGTCATATTGTCATGCATCTGCTCCAGCGTATTCATTCCGCTCAGGATTACTGCAACTCCCGGAAGACTCGCCACAAAACGCATTGCCCATGAAGCACCGGAGGCATAAGGATTCACTTTTCTGAATATTTCACGAACGCTCTCAGGCAAGCTTGACGCTAAAACCCCTCCCTTATTTGGTTCCATTACTATAATAGGCTTATTGTACTTTCGTGCTGCCTCATAACATTTACGTGACTGAACATTAGCATCTTCCCAGTCAAGGTAATTGATCTGCAGCTGGACGAATTCCGCCTCCGGATGATGATCCAGCAGTTCTTCAAGGTAATCCGCTCTGTCATGGAAAGAAAAGCCGAAGTGGCGTATCTTACCCTCATCGCGCAGGCGCTTGCCAAAATCCCATAAGCTGTTCTTTGAGTATATCGCGGCGTCACTCTCGCGGCTAAGACTGTGCAGGAGATAATAATCAATATATTCCGCTCCTGTACGCCGGAGCGATATGTTTATAGCATCATACAGCTCACTCTCCTGACGTACGGCAAAACCGGAGAGCTTTGTTGCCAAACTATAGCTATCGCGAGAGTAACGTTCTGCAACGCATTTTCGAAAGGCTTCCTCTGAACCGGGATAACCTAAGGCGGTGTCAAAATAATTAAAACCATTTTTTATATACTCGTCGACCAATGTTTTTGTTGCTTCAATATCAATCTGCCCCGTTTTCTCACTTGGGAGACGCATTAATCCGAAACCGAGCGTTGCCTTTGTGAGCTCCAAATCAGCCATAATTCCTCTCCTTTGTTCCTAAATTATTGTATTAGTACTGTTCTTTCCATTGCACCCTCAATCGGAATCGGAATATATGCAGTACGTGTTATAACGGTTAACTTAACCTGATGTGCACCGGCAGTCAGTCCTCCTTCACATAAAACACGGATATAAAGAGGCTCATCGTATTCCCATTTGTATGTTGTCACGGTATTCATCTCATCAAGTGTGAACCAATCCTCACCGTCCGTACTGCAGCGGATAGCACTCCGTTTACAGGAAATGCCGTCAACGGATACCTGTATGTCATTAACCATTGAGAGCGGGATTGCACGATAATATGTAATATTGGTTGAGAGTGTAAAACCCCTGACGCAACCGTTTTCCAAGTAATTTCTGCATGACCCCTCAATAAATACATTATTATCAAACATTCCGTCCCACCCCCTCAAGCTCTGCGATATACCGGCGAAGCATTTCCTGATGCTGCAGTACCTGTTCTTTCTCGACTGTGGGCTTTCCGGGAATTGTCCAACGATTGCCCTCATACTCAGTTGATACAAAGCCGTCGTAATGTTTGTCATGAAGATATCGGAGAATTTCCATATAATTAACGGAATACTCCTCACCGTTTACCATTTCAAACATTTTGAAGTGAAAATGCTTAATATACCTCCAGTATTCCTCCATTACAGCAACAGAATTATTCTCATACCCATCGCACAGTGCCGCAAACATATAATCCGTTTCGCTTTTTATCAGCCTTGCAAAATCAGGCTTATATTCACGCTCGCCGGGATTGCGTATGCTCCGTCCATCCAATCCCTGCGCAAACAAATCTTCAACATAGCGTATCAGATCCGGATTCCCACCCAAAGCGATACAGTATTCACTCATAACGCGCGGCAGCTTGCGAAAGAATATCCCGCAATCAACGACCAAACCGCAATACGGTGAATCAACACGCATCATTTCCTTTATAAAGCCCTGTGTTGCCGGTGTGTCAAAGCTCATACCGGCATGAATCTCGAGCGCAAAAGCAACGTCATATTTTTCCGCATATGGCAGAAGCGGTTCGATAATAAAACCCGGTACCATTGAGACCAGGCGAATCAGAGGAATGCCGAGTCGATGTGCAAGTTTAATCTCGTCAATCAGTAAATCAATACATTCTCGTTTTGTGAGCGTTCGATTCCCGTATAAGTTCGTGTTGAGAAATACATCCGCGCAGACAGGCTTTAAGTCATATCGCGCGATAAGACGATTCCAGTTAGCCAAATCCGCCTCTGATGGGTGGGGTGTACCGTGAATCGACTGGTCAGGAAGAATTTCTATTCCCTGTACACCTTCTTCCGTTAAAAAGCGAACTATGTCCTCCAGGCTCATTCTTTTATGCATGAACTCATACTGAAGACTATATAAGCTGACACATGTTTTAATTCCCATGGTTGTCTTCCTTTCATATTATGAGTGTCACTTCTGTTTGTGTTTTTCATTAGAACTCTAAATCATATTTGACTGACTGTGAACCAATTTTCTGCTCCGGAATGTATAGTGCAGGACTCATTGCTTCAATCTCATCCGCAGTAACAGAGCGGCCCAGCTCCTCGGAGAGGAAGATTCCGTCAGTAAAAAGAAGTTGCTGAAGAGCAATCTCCGGTGTGTTATAACGTGTGGTGTCGTCAAGTATACCAAGCTTATACGCAAGCCACATAATCTGATTATCGTTATAAAGCATCATGCGCGGATCTTTTCGTGCCTCAGTCCTTCCATTCTCGTCACAATTGAGATCAATTGATATAAATTTTTCTTGTTTCTCGCCATGGAACTTTAGTTCCGGCTCCCCGCCCCATGCAGGCCTGCTCATACCCGGACGTGCAAATTTACCTCCGACGGTGTCCGTATCAATAAGCTCAAGACCGCCCTTGGAACCCAGAATGTATGTCATTGCATAATCCTTATAATTAATAGCCGTCGCAGCAAGAAAATGGAAGCCGATCCCGTTTTCGAATTTCGCAAAACCATCGCTGATATCCTCAACACCGAAACCGTCAGGGTTTGTGATAAGTCTCTGATCAATTTCAACACCACGCGTTGCAAAACCAGAAACACTCTTTAGCTTGGGTTGACCTAAGATGTAGAGGATTTGACCGATCACATAAATACCCAGGTCAATTGCTGCAGCATGACCGGCCACACGCTTAGAGTAGAAATCACTCGTAAACTCCGGAAGATCATATCCGGGACGGCGGCGGCGCGTCAGCTGCTCAAGGTTTACAAAATACGGTGTGCCAATCTCACCGGAAGCGATCATATCACGTGCGGCGCGAGTCTGCGGCGTCATGAGGGAGCTTATCTGAACATGAAATTTACGCCCTAACTTTGCAGCGCAGTCGGTCATCATCTTAGCATCATGATAGGAGGCAGCGGCGGGTTTTTCGCAATAGACATCGTAACCTGCTTTCATAGCAGCAATGGAAATCGGCGTATGGTAGTTATTGTGCACGCAAACGTCGATTGTATCAATGTCGTCGCGTTTCAGCATCTCACGGAAGTCGGTATACAAATCTTTATTGTCAAAGCCGTACTTCTCTCCCCATGCTGCAAGTCTCTCCGGAATAATTTCCGATACTGCGACAACTTTTGCCGTAAAGCCCAATAATGCCGCATTCTTTTGAATATTTTCATATATAACCATATGACGGTGTGAAATCATACCTCCGCCGATGATACCTACACGAATTTCTTTCATACAATTTTACCTCTCTTTATTAATATTATTTTTCGCTTTTGCTTCAAAATGTCTTATCATCTTGTGATGGCGGCTTACCTGGTCCATGGGATCCATGTAAATATCGCAGCCCTGTTCAAAATAGTCGCGCTGTCCCTCGTACTCAGAAGAAATGTATCCGTCCCAATTGTTTTCTGCTAATACCTTGATTGCATTCTCATAGTCGATTGCGGGCTCTATATCTTCTCCATTTACATTTGCCATCTCGTAGAATTTACCGTGAATATGCTTACTGTACGGCAGAACTTCCTTAAGCCATTGAGGATCATCGTAGATAAAGAAATTGAGTTTTCCGACTGCAGAACAGTCCGCTGTATTGCCTCCCATTTTCTTTACCTCGTCAATGGAAAGCGGAGAATGCGCTCTATATGCCTCATCAATCTTCGCTAGGATGTCAGGGTTTGCACCATCGCGTATCAGTCTGTTTTGTGCGGAGATTGACAATCCTTTTGCGAATATTGCTAAATCAGGAACAAATCCGGCTGCAGGGCTTCCGGAACGCAGCACAACCTCAAGCCAATCCTGCGTCCACCAGGTATGAATCCCACGCGGTGTATGAATTTCCGTAGCTATCTGAATACCCAAATCTTCTGCGAGAGGCAGGCAAGCGGCGAGAATTCCTACATCTTCCTTGCGGAAGACGCCGGTGCGATAGACCTTAAATCCCAATTGAGCTGCCATACGTATATCCGCCATTGTGATTTTAATACTCTCCCTCTCTGTCAGATAACGATTGGAGTACATTGTAGTAAAAACATCCGCTCCAAAAGATTGTGCCGCTACACCATGTTTTTGGAGCCACCCCTGCCACAGATCAAGATCTTGACCGCTGATTACGCGGTTATCTTCCCGCATGCTCGGTAATGGCATTTGTTCTAGAAGCACCTCAATACCATCAGCGCCTATCCCCTTGTTTCCAACAGCGGCTATGCAGCTTTCCAGGTCACGTTTACCAATGTAATAGTCCTCCTGGAAGCTATAAAGCGATACGCATAATTTAATTGACATAATTTTTCACCCCCAATATTATAGTTCAAATTCCAAATATGCCTTGCTGCCACCCATACCCTTAGGCATATAAATGACATCAATACCGACGATAACCTCCAGCTTATGTATTCCCTTCGGTATTTTGCGGTTACGCAATACAACTGTTCTAAGCTTTTCACCATATTCCCAGTGATAGCTGGATACAGTGATAATCTCGGAGAGCTTAAACTCTTCCCCTGTTTTCATGATGAGGCGGATATTTTCCGAGCTCTCACGAACACCGTCGATATAGACCTCAAACTGGTTTATCTGACTAAGCGGCACGCCCATGTAATATGGAACACGCAGTCCAAATTCATAGGCAGCAGTATTACCGTCGCGCTCAAAGAATTTTACTCCTTCTTCTGCAATCATATACTTTTCGTTCATATAACCTCTCCTTTACCTCAATAATTTTTTCATGCTTTTATCAGGCGGTTCTCACATCTGATGCGGCGATGCCCATCGAATATGAAAAGGGACTAAATTCATCCGTATGTTTATGTACCGAGGCGTTCGAAAGATCGCCCCGGTACATAAATGATATAACAATTTGTTATATCAGCTTTATTGCTTACCGGTACTATAGATCTTGCCAATGTCCTGAATACCCATACCGCGCAATCCTAAGTTCTCGATATCAGGTCTTGTAAGTGCAAGCCCTGTGCCGGAATAAAGAGCGACGGACACATAGTTTTCCCTGAAGTGCTTCTGAAGCTCTGCATATGCCGCCTTCCGTGCATCTAAATCAACACTTGCATAGCAGCGTGCTGCTATCTCTGCGTATTCCTCATTCTTATAACCGCAGCCCCCCATTACGTCGGAGAACTTGTAGTGAATACCATCCGTACAGCGAACAGGTTCCGTGTAGTATGCGAACTGCTGAGATGAGGTATACATATCAAAATCGCCTTCGGCAAGAGCCGCAAAGTGAACCGGGAACTCCGCTACGACGATATCAACATTGATTCCCCCCTTATAAAGCTGCTCCTTAATCATACTTGTCAGAGCAGTTTCAACTGAAACACGGAGTCTTAAGGTTAAACCATCAGCATATCCGGCATCCGCTAAGAGCTTCTTTGCCTTTTCGTAGTCCGGCTGATAGACTTCAGGCTTTACACCATCCCACATCGGCCCTAAGGTAGAAATTATCGTATCCTGGATCTCGCCAATGCCGCTTGCGCCGACCTGCATAAGAGCCTGCTTGTCCAGGCACCGGTAGACTGCCTCACGGATACGTACATCCTCAAGAGGTCCTCCCATACCGCTGTTGAGGAATATTGTTTGTGTCAGGTTTGTCGGCAGAAGGACAGCTTTTACCTTCGAATCGGCATTATAAATATTATAGTTGGCAAGATCCAGTCCCATTGCAATATCAACGTCACCGCTCTGCGCTGCCATTCCGCGTGCGGTTGTATCGTTAATGAAGACAAACTTGACTTCTTTGAAGTATGGCATATCCTCCTGATTCCAATAGTTATCGTTTCTGACTACTGTAATGTGGTCGCCGGGAATCCACTCCTTGAATACATATTTACCGGTTCCGGCATTCTCAAGATACTGCTTCGTCGTGGCGCTGCCGCCGGCTGCTTCAAGTTCGCTTTTGTTGATGATAAAGAACTGCTCGAAAGCAAGGCGTTCCTGACCCTGCGCCCAGGGCTGAACCAATGCAAAAATGATATTGTAGTCGTCTTCAATCTTGAAGTTCGCTATATCATAGATGCTGTACTCTCCTGCAAAACCGCCCTTGGCAGCTTCCTGGAACGTATACAGGACATCCGCAGTTGTCAACTCATCGCCGTTATGAAACTTAATACCCTTACGAAGCGTAAGGCGAAAATGCGTGTCGTCAATCGTCTCACTCTTTTCAACAATAGAGTCCTCCGTCGGCTCAAGAGTCACATAATCAGAATAGAAAAGAGTCTCATACATAAGTGCGGTAATCATACTTACATCATTCGATGTAAAAGCGATGTCCGGAATGATTGTGTTCGGCTCGGTAGAAATAGCAATGGTTACGGTCTCGTCACTCAGCGTCATCGCTTGGGGAGCAGCTGAAACATCTGCGGTTTCAGCGGGCTTCTCCGTTGGAAGACTTTCATCCGTCGTACCCGGCGTATCATCCTTTTTGGTACACCCTGACAGCATAGAAAACATAAGCATAATGGTCATCAGTAACACAAAAAATTTTTTCATTTTTTTCATCCTCTCTTAATTTAATTTATTTTAACTGGCGGAGGTATTATTTACTCCCAACCGCTGCAGCCTTACGAAGGCCTGATAACTCCTCTGCACGGAAGCATCTTACATAGTGCCCCTTCACCGAGGTCTCCAGAAGCTCAGGCTCTTTTGCATTGCACAGCTCCGTTGCATAAGGGCAGCGCCGGGCGAAGCGGCAACACTTTTTCGGATTTACCGGGCTTGTGATCTCTCCCTTGAGTAAAATCCGTTCTTTACGGTTACGTAAGCTGGGGACAGGAATCGCAGACAAGAGAGCTTGAGAGTAGGGATGGAGTGTGTTTTTAAAAAGCTCATCTCCCTTGCAGTACTCAACCACCTGACCCAAGTACATAACGCAAATTTTAGTTGATATGTGCTTTACAACAGACATATCATGTGTGATGAATATGTAAGTTAATTTCTTATCACGCTGCAGGTCCATGAGAAGATTCAGAATCTGTGCCTGAATTGACACATCAAGCGCAGAAACCGGCTCATCGCATACGATGAACTCAGGGTTTAGAGATAATGCCCGTGCGATTCCTATTCTCTGGCGGCGGCCGCCGTCAAGCTCATGAGGATATACTCCTGCGAGCCTCCTTGCAAGACCAACAGTATCCATAAGCTCTAAAACCATTTTATCAAGCTCTTTTTTACTTTTGGTAAGCCCATAGGTTCTGATCGGCTCAGCGATCAGCGCTGACACGCTCATACGGGGGTCAAGAGATGAGTACGGATCTTGAAAGATCATCTGCATCTGCATACGCATGGGTTTGAAGTCCCTTAGTGATATTTTTGTTATATCCTTTCCTTCAAAAAAGACTTCCCCTTCCGTCGGCTCTTCCATACGGATAAGTGTCTTACCAAGCGTAGATTTTCCGCAGCCGGACTCACCTACTACCCCAAGCGTTTCCCCTTTTTCTATGGAGAAGGAAACGTCATCAACCGCATGGAGTTTACCGGTCGGTGTATCAAAATATGTTTTTAAATTCTTAACCTCTATCAGTGCCATTTACTCCGCCCCCTTACCTTTCTGTACTAAAATGCACCGAACCAAATGACCCGGCTCGACCTCAATAAGCTCAGGATTTCGTTCCCTGCATTTATCGCATCGAACGGGACATCTGTCATAAAAGCTGCAATAGGAAGGCAAATCCATTGGGTTCGGCATAAGTCCGTTAATCGGAGTAAGCCGGTCGGAATCTTCCTCTAAATTAGGAAGAGAATGAAAAAGGCCTTTTGTGTATGGGTGCTGTGTGTTTTCAAATATATGCGGGAGCGTGCCGCTCTCAATAATCTCACCGGCATATACCACCATGCACTTTGTACAGATTTCTGCTACAACACCAAAGTCATGTGTGATGAATATCATTGCTGTGCCGATCTTCTCCTGCAACTCCTTCATCATTTTCAGCACCTGCGCCTGAATCGTAACGTCAAGCGCCGTCGTAGGCTCATCCGCTATAATGAGGTCAGGCCGGCACGCGAGTGCTATTGCAATTACGACACGTTGTTTCATGCCGCCTGAAAACTGATGAGGATAACACTGATATCTATCTGCAGGAATACCAACCAATTCAAGCATGTCGCAGGCCCGCTTCTGCGCATCGGCAGCTGAGATATTTTCATGTATTTTAATGACCTCAGCAATCTGGTCACCCACATAAAGTACAGGGTTTAATGCGGTCATCGGATCCTGAAACATCATTGTTACCCTTTTGCCGCGAATCTTACGATAGATGTGTTCAATATGCTTATCTGCCTTCTTACGTTTGTACTTACCGACAAAGTCGAAGATGCCTTTTGGCTCCTGTGATCCGTCCAAATACTCCTGTCCGTCCAGCTTAATACTGCCGGAAATTATGTGTGCGGGCGGTTTCGGGAGAAGTCCCATGATGGAAAGCCCTATTGTGGTTTTTCCTGCACCGGTTTCTCCAACGACACCCAAAATATCACCCGGTGCGATGTCAAACGATACGTTGTTAACCGCCTCGGTGACAGCCTCATCTGTCTCGTAATGAACGACTAAATCCCGAACCTCAAGCAGATTTTTCTTTTGACTCATTTATTCGTCCTCCTTATTTAAGTCTCGGGTCCAGTGCGTCACGAAGTCCGTTTCCGAACAGGTTGAACGCCAAAACCGTAATCGCAATGATAAGCCCGGGAAACAGGACCGCGTGGGGGGCTGCAGCAATATAGGTTTTCCCTTCGGATAAAATCGCTCCCCACTCCGGCGTAGGTGATGTAAGCCCTATTCCTATATAGCTGAGCGACGATACTGTGAGTATGCTGCCCGAAACTGCATTAGCGGCATTAATAACGATAATACCGACTGCGTTCGGAACGAGATGCCTGAGCATAATCATAAAGTTAGAAACCCCGATTGACTTAGAAGACGACACATACTCATTACTCTTGACCATGAAAATCGCGGCGCGGCAGGTTTTCGTCATTCCCTGGATGGAACCTGCGGCAATAGCGATGATTAGTTGAATAATTCCATTACCCAAAATTGCAACGAGCGATATGCAGATCAGTGTAGATGGTATCGCTTGAATAATATCAATAAAACGCATGATAGCATTATCTGTCCTGCCGCCGAAGTATGCTGCCATAACACCAAGCGTACCGCCTAATAAAAGACCGATAATGACACACAGAATGCCTATCGGCAATGAATATCTTGCACCGTAAACGCAGCGGCTGAAAATATCTCTGCCTGTATTATCCGTTCCGAAAAGATGCGCTGCACTCGGCGGCTGAAGTAAAGCGGTATAGTCCTGTGCGCGATAATCATACGGAGCAATAAGCGGTGCAAATATTCCCACCAGCAGGAGGAACGCGATTATTCCAAGACCAATCACCGCCGCCTTATCACGTCTCAGTCTCTTCCACGCTTCCCTGCCGGGTGTGGAGACGCCGGTGACGTTATACTTCTTCTTTTTGATAAGCTTCTCCATAGCAGGTGTCATCATTTTTGCCATTCTCCGGAACCTCCTTCTTCGTTCTTCGAAACCTTTCTGACCTTTCGTTTCTTTGCAGTGATAAATGTAGTTTTAAGACGAGGATCTACAACTGTATAGCCGATATCAACAAGAATGTTAATAATCGTGTATACGAAGGACAGTATCACGATACCGCCCTGAACTGCCGGGAAGTTACGCTGTGAAACAGCATCCGTAACGTACTTTCCAATTCCCGGAACAGCAAACACTGTCTCGACAATTAAGGAGCCGCCAAGAAGCATCCCAAGTGCGCTTCCTATGCCGGCGATTACCGGAATAAGGGCATTGCGGAAGGCATGGTTCAAAATTACAATAGATTCCTTCTGCCCCTTTGCCCGTGCAGTTCTGACATAATCCTGCCGGATCATCTCAAGCATACTGGTTCGCACACCGCGCGCCGTCGCTGAAATGGAACCAAAGCTGACTACTACCACCGGCATGATTAATCCTGCAATACTGCCGTTATACATAGCCGGAAACCATCCAAGATCGACGGAAAACAGCATGATCATCATAAGTGCAAGCCAAAAGCTTGGCAAGCTTGCGCCGACAATTGTGAAAAACACAATGAGGTTATCCACCCACGAGTATTGCTTCACTGCCGCCAGTATCCCCAATGGTGTGGCGATAACCTGGCTTATCAAAAGTGCGACTACACCAATAATCAAGGTTCTCGGAAAACGCTGTAAAAGCTCCGTCATGACGGGTTGCTTTGACTTATAGGACGTTCCGAGGTCGCCCCGGCTTATAATTCCCCATACATAATCTCCGAACTGCTTAATGATCGGATCGTTCAGCCCAAGCTCATCGCGCAAAGCATCGCGTTGTTCCAGCGTAGCTGACGCAGGAAGGAGCTGTGATACCGGATCGCCGGGCATTACAAGCTTCATAAGAAACACCAGAACAAGAACGCCGAACATTACGGGAATTATGTAAAGAATTCTCTTAAGAACATACCTTAACATCAAACTCCTCCTTATCCTTCAAAAGCGATTGCAGTCCCCGTCTCAGAAGATTTGACCGCGGCTTCCATAACCGAAAGAACGCGCCGTACCTCGGAAATCTTAACCTTGGGTTCTTCTGTTCCGTTTAACACACCGCAGATATTGCGGTAAAAGTCCGTCCAATCACTTTCTATAACCGGCAGCGGCTTCGTTACGATTCCGCCCGGAGGTACCGGTGCAAACTGCCTTGTGGGACCGGCAACTGTTTCAACGATCTGCGACGGGAGCTTGTCCATAAACTGCCCGGTATGATAGATGCTGCCCTCACAGCCGAAATTCTTTATGACCGCGGTACCCTTGTCACCGCCGACGATCCAGCGCGGCTGGTATTCAAGTAAGTATGTACTAAGTTCAATCTGAGCCGTAATCCTGTTATCCATCTTCAGCATTATCTTAAAGTAGTCGTCAACCTCTTCATGAAGTACGTTCTTAACGTCTGCATAGATACTATTTATCTTCACACCCGGCATCATGAATAATATCTGGTCGATGAGATGGACACCCCAGTCATACATCATACCGCCGCCGAATTTCTTATACAGATGCCACTCGTGCATATAGCCATTTCCCGAGTGGAGCGTCGATTCGACAGTGAAGACATTTCCAATCATGTTATCATCAAGTATTTTCTTCACCGTAAGCATATCCTTATCCCAACGGCGGTTCTGATGCGCCGTAAAGAATACGCCCGACTTTCTGCAGGCCTCTTCCATCTCGTCAAGCTCCGCTGTCGATAATGCAGCGGGTTTTTCCGTTATGACATTTTTTCCGGCCGCAGCAGCTTTCATACACATCGGGCAATGGAGATGATTCGGAACAGTTAAAATCACCGTATTCACATTCGCATCCACCAAAAGCTCCTCGGCGGTATCATAAGTTGTATAGCCCAACTTCTCGGCTTCAGCACGGCGCTCGGGGAGAATATCACACACCGCCGCAACCCGGACGCCAGCCCGCGGAGCATTTGCCGCATGCCACTTTCCCATACCGCCAAAACCGATTATTCCAAGCATAACTTCCATAAAAACCCTCCTCTTTTAAACTTTTTCATTCGCTTTGATATATGTATTATAAAAAAATTTAAAGGGTACCTCTATGTTGATAATTCGCATAATTTTAGCTGTTTTTTGCTTATTTTTTTATGCATTATTATATCATTAAATACTGATGTCAATAAAATGTCACTCTTTTTTGACTTTTTCCAACTTGCAATCATCTTTGCTTTTAGTTATAATAACTAAATGTGAACCAACACAAGGAGATAAACTAAAATGTCCAGCATTAATCCAGGAATTGAACTGCATCTTGACCTCATAAAAGACTTTGTACAGCATTTTCATTTAGAGTTTGAGATTATATACGTATTAGATGGCGAGATTGTGCTTACCTTAATGGGTGAAAAGATAACCCTTCACAAGGAGGATATCGTCGTAATTAACCCCGGTAAGCCATATAATGTGAAGGCGGACCTTGAAACGCTTGTATGCCGTGTTCTAATATCGCCTGATTTATTCAACGAAATCACCGGAGACAGCCTGCCTTCTTTTCGGTGTAATACAGCGATTGCCGGAAATGAATACGACGCGGGACTCAGGGCACTCCTCAATAAACTCTTGCGCAGACACCTTACCTCACAGCGAAAATCAGATTTCTTTCAGGTGAGTCTGTTTTACCAGCTGGCTGATTATCTGTCACGAAATTACCTGATAAATTCAGAGGATCGTAATCAGAACACGGAAACCAATCAGTATGAGGAACACGCGCAAAAGGCGCTTTTATATATCCACGCCAACTACTCGCAGCCGCTGACACTTTTGGAGCTGTCTGACCATTTGCATCTCACAAACTCATACCTGTCAAGATACTTAAAGAAAAATATCGGAACAAATTTCAAGGAATACCTTACTAAGATCCGGCTTAACCACGCCGTGGAGGATCTGCTGTACTCACATAAATCCGTATTGCGAATCGCAATTGACAATGGTTTTGCAAACCTGGCTATGTTCAACAGAACTTTTAAGGATACCTTTAGGGTAACACCCACCGAGTATAAAAGAAAAATGAAATCTGAGGTGGATGAGAAGACAAAAAAACGTGCTTTGCTTGAACATCAGCTTCTAATAGAACTGGATTGTACCATTCAAGAAAAGGAAAAAGAGGATATCTCCGATGAAACAAAGATTGAGGCGTCTGAATGGGTAAATGACGGTATCCCAATGAAGAAGCCCTGGAAGAGTATGATAAATGTCGGAACCCTTGTTGACGTACTGAACTCCGATATTCAAAAGCACTTAATTCATTTAAAGCAGAAGCTGGATTTTAAGTATGTGCGCTTTTGGGGGATCTTCCCGGAGGCTATCACCATTCGGCAGGGCAGTGAATTTCGTTTTAATTTCAGCCGCATAAACTCTGCGATCAGCTTTTTGGTTCAAAATGAGCTGAAGCCTTTTATTCAGTTAGGTCCGAAGCTGCGTAAGATTATTAACGTTATAGGATCGTATTCCCTTTATACTCCGGATGTCGTTGATCCAAACGATTATGATGATGAGCATTGGAAAAAATACTTAGATATGCTGATCCATCATTTTGTCACCCAATTTGGGGTAGCGGAGGTCGAGAGCTGGATATTTGAAATGTGGTGTCCCAGTCCATGGGACACCCCTTGGGATAATTGGTATTCAGATGAAAAATTTGAAGCGGTATATCGTACGGTAAAAAAATATGCGCCTCGTGCACTTGTTGGCGGCTGTGAATATGAGCGGCATGTCCACTCCGAAATCCTGGAAAAATCCGCTTGGTATTGGAAAGCTCATGATATCACGCCCGATTTTATTTCCTTTCAATTGTTTCCTTATATTGTGCAGAATAAAAGTGATATTTCAACGCGTAAGGTTATGACAGAATCCGATTATTTCCTGAGAGAAGTTAAGAATATGCGCCAGACTCTTGACAGCTTGGGGCTTAATAAGTCCAAATTATTTATTTCGTTATGGAACATGACCGTTTCCAGCCGCAACATTCTTAACGATACCTGCTTTAAAGGTGCGTGGATTATGAAGAATATGCTCGATATCGCAGAGCTTGTTGATATTGCGGGTTATTGGCTTGCATCCGATGTTTACGGCGAATCCTATGATTCAAACTCAATACTCTTTGGCAGTGCCGGAATAATCACAAAGGATTCCATTTACAAGCCGGCATTCCACGCTTTTTACTTCATGAAAAAAGCCATGGAAACACTTGTCATTAAACGTGATAATTATGCCGTCACGAAAGACGGCAATGGAAACTATTTGATGCTATACCATAATACGAATACAATGAATATTTATTCCTCAGATCATAGTGATGAAAATATTAGCTTCAACGATCTGAAACATATTTTTGAAAGCAACGGCTCCTTGAAGCTGCATCTGGCTCTGCATGGCATTGAATCAGGAAAATATTATATCAGGAAATCTTCTGTCAACACGGAATATGGAAGTGTCCTGGACGAGTGTTCCCGCTGGAGCCAGGCCGTGGACCTTCGGCATGACGATTATGACTACCTGCAACGAATTTGTATTCCGCATGTCAGTATTATCTCTCAGGAGACAAAGGACAACTGTCTATTGCTGGAGCTTGATATTGTACCTAACGAGTTTGGTATGATTGAGATATTCAATGAATTGTAATCCTAATATTCAACATAAGAGTTTTCTATTATAAATTCCCCGCCGATTTTTAAACGACGGGGAATTTTATGTTCTTTATTCGCCGATCAGACGTTTAAGCATCTGATGGTGACGGCGAACCTGCTCAACTTCTTTGGCCAGGTGCGCTCTGTCCAAATCCTGCCGTGAACGCTGTCCTTCATATTCGGTGCAGATATAGCCGTCCCAGTTATTTTTCTTTAATACCTGGATAACTTCCGCATTCATCGTTGATGGGTCATCATAAACACCGGGTGCGACCTCAACCATATCATGAACCTTACCATGGAAACTGCAAATATAGGGAAGAATCAGTTCAAGATCTTCCGGCTGTGCGACTGTCGTCCAAGCAAAGGCACGTTTCTCCTGCGGTGTGAGTTTACCGGGATATTTCTTTTCGACTGCATCACCGAGGTCAGCCAGGGGGATCTCCTTCCTCATCGCCTCTATATTCGCTGCAAGGGTTCTGTCCTTCATGTGTCGGATCGCTGCTTCCACCGAATCAAGATACGGTCCCTTCATGAAGATGCCCATATCCGGGACAAAACCGACATGCTTGGTACCGGTCTTTTTTATAAATTCAACCGTGTCATAGACAGCGGTGCCGGGGCTTTCACAGTATAGCCCCGTAATGCCGGGGTCCGGTCTTATGGGGATCGGGCTATGAATTTCCCACGCTATCTTGACATCCAACTTTACTGCTGTATCAAGAGCCCGCTCCATAACCTCGGCAGGAAGCCCCGTCATTGTACGAATATGCTTGAAGCCCATGTCTGCCGCCAATTGAAGGTCAAGCTTAACCAGTTCTCCGGCTTCCTTTTTATTCATGACATGATCCCGGAAACGAAGCGTGTCAAGAAAGCCGTCAAGCGCTACGGGAGTAAGATCGTAGCGCGCCATAGTATTGTGCCAGTCTGCTAAAAACTCACGTGATGGGAAAGGATATTGAGGCACCGTTGCCTCGTTTATAATTTCAACTCCGTCACAGCCCAGTGTTTCACGAAGCTCGCGGCACATATCATGATAGTCCATCTCGCCGAAAAACTGCGCTTGCTGATAGCTGTAAAATGAAACTCCTCTTTTAATTGCCATATTATTCGCCTCCCTTACTTTATTTCCATGTCAAAGTAGTAAACAGCGTCCTGTTTACCGCCTGCACCGGCACCAGGACGGGGTGGATTACGAATCCATTCCTCATCATGCGGCATCCAGCCATATTGCGTAAACACACTCTGCATCATACCCAAACGGTGCATACCCTTTGACAGTCCTCCCGGACACTCTACATACACAGTTGCGAAATCGTCATAGTCCCAGTGTTCAAAACACGCCTTCTTAATCTCCTCAAAATCACGCGGTGCATTCCCGTTAATCTCAAACTTTTGCGCTTCACGCGGATACTCCACGCCGTCAACATTAATGTAATAACCGTTGTGGAGACTTAGAAAACAGCCGCGGTATTCGGCTATGCGGGTTTGAAACTTAAACCCAATAACATGTCCGTCCATTTCTACGTTTTTTAAGCTGTCTTCCTTTAATAAGAACCTATCGAACATAATCCATACTCCTTTCAAATAAATAATTATTTTGTAACAAATCGGCTATGCTATCTCCTCAGAGTTAATCGGCACATCCGTTATTACCAGTCGTTTTTTCTTCCAAGCACCACTTAAATAGCGGATGGTTCCAAACGCAGAGCCTATGAGCCATCCGATAGGGCCACCTATAAACGCTCCGATATATCCAACGTATTTTGCAAGAATCATCGCGCCTACAATTCTTCCCAAAAGTTCCAGTACACTGATCCATACACCCGATGCTGCATCTCCCGCACCATTGAGCGTACTTTTAGTAAGCTGTAAAAGCCCGCAGAATACCGTCCCGATTGCTGCTATAATGAGATACTCTTGTCCAATATCAAGCATTTCACCCTGCGAGGTGGTAAAAAGTGACATAAGCTGTCTTGCGAAAACTATCATTACGGTAGCAGACACTATCGAATAACCCAAAATAATAATTAACGTATCCTTAAATCCTTGCTTAACTCGTTTGAAATTGCCTGCCCCAACATTCTGCCCTGCAAAAACCTGCATCGCGCCCGTAAATCCCCCAGGAGGATACGAAACAAGTGCCTCGATTTTAGTAGCTGCGGTAAATGCTGCAATTACAGTGGAGCCAAAGCCATTGATAATTGTCTGTACTGCAATTTGTCCGATTGCCAGCGTTGAACTTTGGAGTGCGGACGGTATGCCGATCTTCATTACCATTTTAATTATATCAATATCCGGTTTTATCGTATCTCGTGTCGGGTGAATCATCGGCATCTTTCTCCATATGTGAATGATGCACACTACAGCCGCAATTAGCTGAGCGATAATTGTGCCATATGCAACACCCGCAACAGCTAAATCAAATACTGTCACAAACAGTATGTTAAACCCTACGTTCAGAATACTCGATATGATTAACATGATCATCGGTGTTACCGAGTCGCCTACTGCACGTGATATTTGCGACGCCATATTGTACATTGCTGCCGTAATGCTCCCAATAAAAATAATTCGTAAATATGTAGTTGCATCATTCAAAATATTATCCGGCACCTGTATAAGCTGCAATAGCTGTCGTGACAACAATGCGCCAATCGTACCAAAAATGACTGCAAGCACGGTTATTAGATAGAATGAAGTCACCACAATTTTCTTTACCCTTGTTTCGTCCTTCGCCCCGTAAAACTGCGACATTACCACACTCATCCCCATAGTTGCACCCTGAATGAGCATAAGTATAAGCATTGACAGACTTCCTGTCGTGCCAACAGCCGCCAGGGCATCATCACCTACAAAACGCCCCACAACAATCATATCAGCAACATTATATAAATTTTGTAGTACCATAGATACAACTAGCGGCATTGCGAACATGGTTAGCTGTTTTGTCGGATTGCCAGTTGTAAAATCTCTTGCCATTTAATCACCCTTCCTTTTTGATTTAACAACATTATACAATTTTACAGCATGACTAATCCTAGCCATTGTTGTCATTTTGTTTGGCAATTATTTTCACTTTTTAATCAATGATTTCACTCTGCCTTGTCGTAAAAGCAAAAAATGGAGTGAAAATCTTGTCATTCTCTTGGTGCTGAAATTGGTTGGCCTAAATAAATCAATGAATGTTGTCCCTATAGAAAATAAAAATGGTAGAAACAGAAAAACAAATTATTTTATTAATAATATTTGTATAATTTTTATTCACCTTCTTGGCATGAATATTGCGACGCGGTATAATATGTAAATAATTAAGATTGCATACGTTTACCATTAAAAATAAGAAGCGTTTGCTGGGAGATGAATAGGGATCAAAAGACTCTAATCCGCTTATTGTGTAGATTCACCTTCAAGGGAAATCGTTGTCTTTAGAAAAGGAGAAAACATGGTTTATAAAGAAAACATTTTAGAATATGATACCTATTATAAATTAAGAGAAAGCGTAGGTTGGAATAACTTCTCTAAAGAGCAAACAATTCAAGCACTTGAAAATAGTTGTTATGATATCGTTGTATTCGAGAATGATAGTGCTATTGGTATGGGAAGATTAATAGGAGATGGCCTATACTATACCGTTGTAGACATAGTAGTAAAGCCCGAATATCAATTAAAAGGGATCGGCACAAAGATAATAAATGAAATATTAGAATATGTAGACAGTCATATTCCACCTACCGGACGCGCTAGTATTCAATTAATATCCGAAAAGGGAAAAGAAATTTTTTATGAGAAGATGGGCTTCAAAAAAATACCTCATGAAAATTGTGGTACGGGCATGAGAAAAGTCATATATAAGTAAGAATATCGTATGCCAATTGGCGTTATCACAAGACAGTTATGATACATATGAAATAAAAAACGGGGAGCGGATGTCCACGCTCCCTGTTCCTTATATAGCTTTGTTATTAAGCACTGCCTGTGCAGTAGCGGTTCCGTAGTAATCAATACGTTTTTTTGGATATTTTCATTAATCAATCCATATCTGCTAATATTTTAAGGACTCTATCAATTTTTTTATCTCTTTTGTTGGTGCATTCGAATTAACCTGATATAATATGTCACCCGCCATAAAAACAGTCTTATTACCATGCTTAGTTTTAACGAAATATGCCCTTATTCCATTGGTCGCTTCATACACAGAATTATACTTCTCACCCTCTGCCGTGCCGTATCCCCATAACTCCTGATTGAAGCCCTCTAAAGCAAACATTCCATCCACATTAACATGATATTCGCCATAAATGAAATCAACATTCAGGTGTCCGGAATAATAGGCAGGTAATATATGTATATTATAACTATCCTGATCTGATGCGCTTTCTAATAAGGCACTTGATATTATAGTAATTCCCGTCTCGTTTTCTAACTCCTCTAAACTATTATAGTTCTTCCAATACGAACTATTATTTTCATCGTCTTTTAACAAATTAACACTGGGACTTAATAGAAATGTATCCATATTAAATTCTACCGGATGCACTTCTCCCATCTCAATCCTTTTTCCGTCTATATTAAAAATAAACTGACTAAAAATGCCCTCAGCAAAAGCACTTATTGTATATCTGTTACAGAAGCCCGCAATTAATAATATCGCCAGGCATGCAAACGTAATGGCGGATCTAAAAAATTTTGTCCCATAGCTTCTTCTACTGATACCTGCCGCACTATTCAAATATGTATATACTTTATTCACCGCGGCTTCCGGTACGGTTATATTGTCCATTTCATTTCTATACTCCTGACTAAACTTCATAATGAAACCCTCCATTCTCAAATTCCTTCTTGAGCATTCTTCTTGCTCTTGCCAATCTGGTAGATACCGTATTCTGATTTATTTTCAGCATCCCGCCGATTTCTTTAATGCTAAATTCTTCGTAGTAATACAGGTGTACTATGATTCGATATTTGGCCGGCAGCTTCATTACAATTATCTGTATATCATGGCTCACTTCCGCTTTTTCATCACAGGTTTCTATCTCCTGCTGTTCATATACTACATGTCTGTTCCATGCGGATTTCCATAAATCCTTGCAACAATCTAAAGTTGTTTTAATCATCCAGGCCTTCACATGCCCTTCGCCCTCCAATCGATTCCTTAGCCTGATCAGCCTGACAAAAACGTCCTGAAAGATATCATCAGCCTTTTCCTTTTGCTTCGTTTTCATCAAAGCAAGACGATACACCGTATTACCATATTGTTTTACCATGTATTCAATTTCTGAATTACTGTAAGCGCTGTCCCGCTCCATTGTCTCTCCGGTTATACTATATTCTATTGTAATCATCCCCTTTCACTTATAATACGATGTCAACAAAGATTATCTTTCATTCTTCTCAGTATTTTTTGATTTATTGTGAGGGTATTCCTATGTAAATATATCACAGATTGATTGTAAATAAATTTTTAAATATTTTATAAGGAATTCAACACTTTGTAAAACTAATAAACGCTTATACGATCTATGAAGGAGTTTATTTAATAACTCTTATGAAATAAAACTTGCTTTATAATAACAGGTTTGATTTTCGTGTTGTCGGCACATAAAAGCATTATGAATTACACGATAAAAAGTTACTAAAAAACTGAACCGACCTCCCATTTGTCAGATTTTTGATATGTACCCCCTTTACTAGACAAAACCAGCAAAGGGGGTACATATCATTTTTGGTCTAACTTTTGGGGGCGGTTCAGCTTTTTGTCGCTTTTTATAATACTCCATAAATAGATTAATTTTATAAGATTTTCTGACCTATATACATAACATGTTCCGAATAGCTCAGTAATTCATCTCTTTCACATAATTTTTCTGCTACTTCTATCCATTTATCGATTACTTCCTGAGACTGATTAAGAATGTTTGTTTCACAAGGGGAAAGAATACTTTCCTGACCGAATAGATGCTTCTTTTCAAGAGGAAATTTATCTAAAAAAGGGATTATATCTTTTTTACTTATAAAAAAAGCCTTAGTAAAAGCATCCCCACCATAGGATTCATCTTTTAAAACAGCATCAATAAAAACCTGCTCAGGCTGCATAAGTAGTAATTGAGGCATATATTTCATTCCATATATCATTCCTGAAAACATAAAAATGAACGAAATATATACCAGCCCTCTATCCTCCAGCAAAGATAAAGCTGAACTTATTGCTTTAATTCTATCCTCTTCGTCAAGCAAATGATACATTGGACCCATTATAAAGATATGGTCAAATTTGCCTTTCACTAATTTATCTGCATCTCTTGCGTCTCCGGAAATTGCTTTTATATTGATCTTCATTTCTTTGGATTTTTCAAGGGCAAACTTTACATTTTCTGAGGATAAGTCAATAAGAGTAACCTCACAGCCTTTATTGGCATAATAAATCGAGTAACGCCCTGGTCCTCCGCCAATATCAAGAATTCTATCCCCAGGTTTTATGTATTTATCCATCATATGCGTTGTTATTCTGAATTCAAATGGATGTCTTTCGAGTCTATCCCACTCCATTTGAACGTCCTTATCATAATGTTCCTGTATTATTTTTACATTTATGTCCATAAACATTCTCCATTTTTTGGTATTTCTAATACATTACCACCGCAGTCTATGCATGTCAATATTAATGATTAATACTTCAATTAATGGCTCCTTATGGACTTTGTTCTGCCGTTATCAATGTCCTTCTAAATTTAACATATCTGATAAGGACAATTTAGCAACAACTTCGTAACCATTCCCCTGCCCCTTCGGTCTAATAATGACCGTTCCCATATTGGGTATTTCCCCCAATCCAATTCCTTCCGGGAAATTATGGGCAATTATAATATAATTGCTTCCTTCAGGTGGTACGACCTCCAATCTTGACTGAAGAGAAGCAAGTACACTTCGTTGTTCTGCTGCAGTTAGATTTCCGCTTAGCTGAGATACTTGATACCAAAATGGGTCAATTTGAATATTGGATCTTCCAAAGGCCAGGAATGCCGTTTCAACCGTTCTGCAAAATGGACTTGCTTGGACCGGATAACTTACCGGAATTTGCAGCTTGCGAAGAATTCGTCCATAGTAAATTGCCTGTATTCTTCCCAGTTCAGAAAGATTTCTTTGCATATTGCAGTTCCTAAATACTAAGTCCGAATGATCAGCTCCCACAGTAGCCTCTCCGTGCCTGACATATAGTATAAATCCGCCGGCTTGTAATAAATGATATAAAGAACTGTTCAAGCATCTTCACCTTCACATATAACAGAGACTACTAACAATATATCGTTATATTGTGAAGATGTTCCGTTCTATACAGTTTTCACTTAGGCCAGCCGCTGTTAATTCCAAAATTGTAATTAATCACTTATCCTCCAGCTTATACAAATCCTCACCCTCTATGCTATAGATATCCTCCAACCGCAGTCTTTTTTCTACGATCTGGAGGATGCGTGAGGTTCGGTTGAATTTGGCAGCCATACCGGTGAACTGAATATACTCTCCACCATCCTCGATATTCACTTTGTATTCCTTGAAAAACACAACCGTAATAATTGGGTGTTCTCCTTTCATAAGCAGGCGTTCAATCCTTCCCAGCTGTAAATCCAACTCCTCTTTTGCTTCCTCTGACAATTCTATGCGAGGTACAACAATTTTTTGTTTTGCAGCAATCGCCTCCTCATAACCTTTGAGAGCCGCAAAAGGAGCAAATATCTTCGCCCGGTCTTCGACTGACATTCTTGAATGTTTGATTTTATCGGAGCTTTTCAAGGGATATTC
Organism: Bacillota bacterium; assembly: GCA_023409535.1. Classification (GTDB taxonomy): domain Bacteria; phylum Bacillota; class Clostridia; order Lachnospirales; family Lachnospiraceae; genus Mobilitalea. The sequence goes on along the minus strand of JAEYGZ010000027.1, from coordinate 44,831 downwards.
CATCTGAATAATGTCATCATATTTATGGGTAGCCTTCGCATCCAAAGATACAGGATTCTTTACCATATCAACTCTCTCCTATGCTTTGTGCCCGCCAATCTGGTTGTTTCTTTCCATTGTGGTAGCACCCTCTTCTAAACTTATGCCTTTCAGGATGGCATTCTTTCCAAATTTCTTTTTTATGCTAAGCATGGCTTCCTGCATCTTACGCTCTTTTGCCTGCTCTGCCGGATCTATGAATAAATCATACTGCTCATATCTCTCTTCCACAAGATTATTGGCAGAGAGAGTCACCCGTCTGGCCATAAGCTCCTTGGATACAATTCTATCATATAGCTCCATAACTGCTGTCAGGATTTTCCTGGTGCTGCTGCTTGTCGTACCGAGATTCGCAGTACCATGGGCAGATTTTGGGACGCCCCTTCCATAACGGTCATAAGTAACCTCGCCCTTGTATTTTCCTTCATCGACGCTGCTCCTGTCATATCCAATGGTCAAGGTCAGACTATCTGTCACCAGTCCCTTCTCCACAAGATCAAGTACCAGCAGCTCTGTCATTTCCTGCACAACAATTCTAGCCTTATTAAAATCATAAGGATGCTGTAAAACTTGTCCTGAAGAAATGCTGTTGGTGCTGGGTTCATAGGATTTGATTTCTTCCATACCGCATGGCTCATACCCCCAGGCGTGGTCAATCAACAGCTCCGCATCAATGCCAAGCATTCTATATAACAGATCCTCATTGTGAAGAGACGTTCTGGCAATATCGCCCATCGTATTCAGGCCGCTGTCTTCCAGTCTCTTTGCAATACCTCCGCCAATCCTCCAGAAATCTGTAATCGGTTTGTGATCCCACAATAATCTGCGATAAGTAAGCTCATCCAGTTCAGCAATACGCACTCCGCTTGCATCAGCCTCTACATGCTTTGCAACGATATCCATAGCAATCTTACACAGATACAGGTTGGTTCCGATTCCTGCTGTGGCTGTAATTCCAGTTTCCTGAAGTACATCATGAATCATTTTCATCGCCAGGTCCTTTGCAGACATCTGATAAAGGTTCAGATAATTCGTCACATCCATAAAGCACTCATCAATGCTGTATACATGAATATCTTCCGGACTGATGTACTTCAGATAGGTCGCATAAATATCTGCTGATACCTGGATATAACATGCCATCCGAGGCGGCGCAATGATATATTCCACCTCTTTTCCCGTACGTTGTTTAAATTCCTTCAGCTTCTGCTGCACCTCAAATAACCGGGGTCTGCCAGGTATGCCATAGATCTTCATGGAGGGAGATACCGCAAGACAGATGGTTTTCTCCGTACGAGCCGGATCAGCTACCACAAGGTTGGTGGTCAGCGGATTTAATCCTCTCTCAATACACTCAACGGAGGCATAGAATGACTTCAAATCGATTGCAATATAAACACGATCCTGTGCCGCTACTCTTCTATTTGACATCTTCACTGCCTCCGTTTCTTGGTTTCTTATGACAACGCTCGAATTAAAAAGTCTTAACAATACTCCAATTAAGCAAAAATTTAAGAAAAATTCCTATTTGACAGTCATGCTAAGGGGTGCTATAATGCCATTAAATTAATATGCATCTTCAGGGCAGGGTGAAATTCCCTACCGGTGGTATAGCCCACGAACCGCAAGGTATGATTCGGTGAAACTCCGAAGCCGACAGTAAAGTCTGGATGAAAGAAGATTATTAAAAACCTCTAATGGTGTTTCTTTGGAATGTTGCTCTGGAATGATTGATTCATTTCAGAGTTTTTTGTTTCTAAAGGAATAGTCCTTGTGAGTTACGGCCTTGAACGTGTATGTTTAAGGCCGTTTTTTATTTATGGAGGAAGCATATGACTGATGAAAACTATATGAACCTTGCCCTTACTCTTGCAAGAAAAGGGATCGGCTTTGTAAATCCCAACCCTTTGGTGGGAGCAGTTATCGTAAAGGAAGGAAAAATAATCGGACAGGGATGGCATGAAATATACGGCGGATGGCACGCAGAACGAAATGCCCTCCGCAGCTGCAGCGAACGTCCAAACAGTGCAACCATGTATGTTACCTTGGAGCCTTGCTGTCACCATGGGAAAACCCCGCCATGTACTGATGCTATCCTGCAAAATGGTATAAGAAGAGTGGTCATCGGCTGTTTGGACCCAAATCCCCTGGTTTCAGGAAAAGGGGCTGCCCTTCTTCGCGAGGCAGGAGCAGAGGTAGTCACGGGTATATTACAGGATCAATGTATCGAGCTTAACGAGGTTTTCTTCCATTATGTCGAAACAAAAACACCCTATGTGGTAATGAAATATGCAATGACAATGGACGGAAAAATTGCAACTGCAAGCGGAAAATCCAAATGGATTACAGGTACCAGGGCCCGGGAAAATGTTCATAAAACCCGCAGCCGGTATTCTTCTATTATGGTAGGTGTGGGCACGGTAATTACTGACAATCCCGCCCTTACCTGCCGCATTGCCGGAGGCAGGAACCCCACACGTATCATCTGTGACACAAATTTAAACACACCGCTCGAATCCACCATTGTTACCACCGCGCAAGAAGTAAAAACAATAATTGCTACCGCTTGTGATAATAGAGAAAAGCATAAGCCCTACCTTGCTCAGGGCTGTGAAATTCATACGATTAATCGAAAAGGTAATCATATCGATTTAAACCATTTAATGCTGCAGCTTGGTAAGACAGGGATTGACAGTATCCTTTTAGAAGGAGGCTCCACCCTGAATTTTTCAGCTTTACAAAGCAGGATCGTAAATAAAGTGCAAATTTATATCGCACCGAAGCTGTTTGGAGGAAGCCAATCAAAAACACCTGTAGGCGGCATTGGTATTCAAGAAGTAAATGACTGCTTTTCTCTGAAAAACCAAACAATCACATGGTTTGATGAGGATATTCTTATGGAAGGAGATGTTGATTATACATGTTTACCGGAATAATCGAGGAAGTAGGCATTGTTAAAAATATGAAAAAGGGCGCTAACTCTGCAATTATAACCCTTGAATGCAGAAAAATACCGGATGATTTAAAACCAGGTGACAGTGTGGCAGCAAACGGTGTATGCCTTACCGTAACCGGCATTAACAATTCTTCATTTTCTGCTGATGTGATGAATGAAACTTTATCCAGATCATCACTTGGAAGCCTGAACCTCGGAAGCAGAGTTAATCTTGAACGTGCGATGCCTGCAAACGGAAGATTTGGCGGTCATATTGTATCAGGGCATATCGATGGTACCGGCAAGATCACATCCATCAAAAAAGATGATATTGCAGTTTGGTATACCATCAAAACCAGCCCGAAAATCATGCAGTATATCATTGAAAAAGGCTCCATAGCCATAGACGGCATCAGCCTTACCATTGCAAAAATCACACATGACAGCTTTGCTGTGTCAGTGATTCCTCACACTGCTAAGTATACTACACTATCAGAAAAAAATACAGGCAGTATCGTAAATCTGGAAAATGACATCATTGGAAAGTATATCGAAAAATTCTCACCGGGCAATAAAAGCATTACCAAGGAGTTTTTAACCAAAAATGGATTTTAGGAGGTCTTTATGTTCAATTTCAGCACAATCCCTGAAGCCCTGGAGGCTTTGCGAAAAGGGGAAATCATTCTTGTTACAGATGATGAAAACCGTGAAAATGAAGGTGACTTTATCTGTGCGGCAGAATATGCCACGACAGAAAACATTAATTTTATGGCGATGCATGGGAAAGGGTTAATCTGCATGCCTATGAGCGAAGAGATCTGCACCCGTCTGCAGTTTCCCCAGATGGTATCAAGCAATACCGATAAGCATACAACGGCTTTTACCGTCTCCATCGACCATATGGATACCACTACCGGTATCTCCGCGGCAGAACGCAGCATCACTGCTCTTAAGACAGTAGACGAGAACGCTAAGCCCGAGGACTTCCGACGGCCGGGACATATGTTCCCGCTTCTCGCGAGAAAAAATGGCGTTCTGGAGCGCGGCGGCCATACGGAAGCAACCGTTGATTTAATGCGTCTCGCAGGCCTGAAAGAATGTGGTCTGTGTTGCGAAATCATGCGGGAAGACGGGTACATGATGCGAACTCCCGAGCTAATCGGGCTGGCACAAAAATGGAATATGAAGTTTATTACCATCAAAGCCTTGCAGGATTACCGTAAAAAGTTTGATTCTCTGGTAGAGCAAGTTGCAAGCCCTTTATTGCCAACAGCTTATGGTAAATTTCGCGCTTATGGTTATCGGAACAAAATAAACGGTGAACATCATGTGGCTTTAGTAAAAGGTGATATTGATGACGGACAAGGGGTTTTATGCCGGGTTCATTCCGAATGCCTGACAGGCGATGTATTCCATTCCTCGCGCTGCGATTGCGGCGAGCAGCTGGCTCAGGCTATGAATATGATTGAGAAAGAAGGCCGCGGTATTCTTCTGTATATGCGACAGGAAGGCAGAGGGATCGGTCTTCTGAATAAATTAAAAGCTTATGAGCTTCAAAGTCAAGGTATGGATACCGTAGAAGCAAACCTTGCGCTTGGATTTGAAGAGGATATGAGAGAATATTATATCGGTGCCCAAATACTTCGTGATTTAGGAGTGAAAACCATGCGGCTAATCACAAATAATCCCGATAAGGTATATCAGCTTTCTGATTTTGGCATTGAAATTACCGAACGCGTACCGATAGAAATTGAGGCAAATGAGTACGATGAACACTATCTAAAAACAAAGCAATCTAAAATGGGTCATTTTTTAAATTTAAAATAAAGGAGAAATCATCATGAAAACTTATGAAGGAAAATTGGTATCAAAGGACATTAGAATAGGCATTGTTGCTGCAAGATTTAATGAGTTTATTACTTCCAAGCTGCTCGGGGGCGCTGTAGATGCGTTAGTAAGACACGAAGTGAAAGAGGACCTTATTGAAGTTGCCTGGGTTCCCGGAGCTTTTGAAATTCCTCTGATTGCTTCAAAAATGGCAAAAAGCAATAAATATGATGCGATCCTATGCCTGGGTGCTGTCATCCGCGGGAGCACTACCCATTATGACTATGTTTGCAGCGAAGTATCAAAAGGGATTGCCAATGTATCCTTAAACAGCGACATCCCTGTAATGTTCGGGGTACTTACCACCGAGAATATAGAACAGGCCATTGAGCGTGCCGGAACCAAAGCAGGTAACAAGGGCTTTGATTGCGCCGTCGGAGCGATTGAAATGGTTAATCTTATTAGGGAAATCGAGAATAATGGTTAATTTATTATTTGATTATGACGGTACCCTCCACAACAGCATAAAAATCTATGCCCCGGCGTTTCGTACTGCCTATGCTTATCTTGTAGAAAACGGATTTGCTGAATGTAAGGAATTCACAGATAAAGAAATCTCCTATTGGCTGGGTTTTACGCCTGAGGAAATGTGGAAATGCTTTGTGCCCAAGCTGCCTGATGAGGAAAAGCAAAAATGCAGTGCTATCATTGGGAGAGAAATGATAAGTCTGGTTAATAAGGGTATGGCAGAGCTTTACCCTCAGGCAGAGTATGTCTTACAGAAATTGAAAGATCTTGGATATAACTTGATATTTCTGAGTAACTGCAAACATGCTTATATGATTGAACATACCAGGTATTTTAGACTCGACCGGTTCTTTTCTGAATTTTACTGCTCAGAAGATTTTGGATTTATACCTAAGTATGAAATTTTTCATACGATTAAAGCAAGCTATTCAGGTGATTTTATAGTAATTGGTGATAGATTTCATGATATGGAAATAACAGAAATGCATCACTTGCAATCGGTGGGGTGCCTTTATGGGTATGGGGATCTTAGTGAATTACAAGGGGCGACATTTCGAATCGAAAAATTAACTGATATTATGGAATGGCTATAATTACGTATCTAAATCATATACAATAGTGAGAAGCTCAGTCTATGAGAGCTTGAATAGAGAGTGTAAAATAACCTCTGTAATTAAATAATAGGCTATAGGCTTTCTATAATAAAATAAAAAATCATAGCTATAAATTCAAGTCATGAATCATGCTTAAGGTTTATATTTCAATTACTTGTTGCCACTCTGTAAAATCTTTAAAAATCTGTTTTCGAACTTGTGTTCCGCCTAATAATCTGGTATAATTTGTATAAGCAGTTATTATAACTGCTGGCAATCGTGTATAGGGTGGTTGACCTTCATTCTACATAGAGTGGAGGTGAGGCTTATGAACAATAAGTTCGATTTTAAAGATATTATTCAATTCGGCATGTTCATTATAGCTCTACTGACATTCATTTATTTGATTTGTCACTAACGTAAAAAACCTTCCCTGTACTTTGGTCGGTTCAGGAAGGTTTTTTACTATCTTATACTGGTCAACCACCCTGTGGCGATTGCTTTTTCTAACTATATTATAACAGATTATAAGAATATAGCAAGTGCAAAGCCTAAAAAATCACCTTATTACCAATTAAATCACATTAACTTTATTAAATTATATACTATTTCAAAATCAAACAACTTTTAATCCTCTTAAAAATACATCTTTCTCCTAAAACATTACTAACTTCCCAAATATCAGGAGCATTTTTCCTTCCCGTAATTGCTATTCTTAAAACATTTGTTAAATCAACTATACTTCCTTTGTAACTGCCGGGATGACTTTTATAATCTTTCATATTTGTTGCATATCCCATTTGCTCTGTAATATTTTTCACTTTATCAAACCAAATATCTTTATCTTCATAAAATTTGATATTCTCCAAATATTTCTTTAAAAACAATTTTCTATCTTTAATTGAAACGCTTTCTGGAAACTCGTCTTCAATTTTGTAGGTTTCGTCAAAATACATATTCATAAATTGGCAGGCTTGTTTCCAATTCACTAAATCCTTTCTTACCTTATCAATATTACGCCCTATACTAAGTGCTCCAATAGCACGACTTTTATTCTCTCTTAATATAATCGAAAACTCATTATTCCATTGGTCAGTCCATTCTAATAGTCTAATAAAGATTTCTTCCGCTGTCATATGGCTTAAAATCTCTTTACTGACATCGTTCATTTTGTTCAGATCAAAAAGAGCACCAGAATTACTCATCTTCTCTAATGTAAAAGGAAAATCAAAATAAGTACTCTCTGAGTTTTTCATCCTCCATTCCTCATAGTTTGAATTCAAAATAGTCAACAAATAATTCCACATTACTTCCGGAATATATCCTTCTTCTTGATAATAAGCCAAGGCAAGTTCCGGGTCTTTTCTCTTCGATAGTTTACGTTTAGAATTACCTTCCATTTTCATCAGTGTAGCTGTATGACAATAAACAGGCTTTTCCCATTGAAAGACATCAAATAGCTGAATATGCATTGGAAGGGATGACAACCACTCTTCTCCGCGTACAACATGAGTTGTTCGCATCAAGTGGTCATCTACAACATGCGCAAAATGATAAGTCGGTATACCGTCAGATTTCAATAATATAAAATCCACAGTATTAGGGGGCAAGTTAATTTCTCCTCTTATAGCATCTATATTAGAGATGTTTGTATAATTATTAATATCTGATTTAAACCGAATAACATATGATTGATTAGAATTAATCCTTTGCTTAATTACTTCAAAATTCAGCGTTCTGCAAGGTGCCCATTCACCATAATATCCGATATTCTGTTTTAAACCCATTTGCTTTTCTCTAATAACAGATAATTCAGTTTCACTACAAAAACATGGATAGGCTAAACCACTTTCGACTAAGTATCTGGCAAATACCTGATATATATTTTTCCGCTGCCGTTGTCTATAAGGACCATAATCTCCTTTATCACCTTCAATTACAGCTCCTTCATCAAAATAAATACCGAAATACTCCAAAGTAGAAATAATAATTTTAACTGCACCTTGTACTTCTCTTTTATTATCTGTGTCTTCAATCCTTAAAAAGAACTTCCCATTACTTTGATGGGCTAATCTTTCGGCTATAATAGCATTATACAAATTACCTAAATGAATAAAGCCTGTTGGACTCGGTCCAATTCGAGTAACTTTTGCCTCAGAATTTAATCTTCTAATAGGATAGAGTTTTTCAATATCATCCAGCGTTAATGTGACATTTGGGAATAGTAAATCTGCTATTTCTTTGTTTGACATATAACTCTCCTTTCAATAAAAAAGCCCCAAGTTGATATAACATCATCAACTTAGGGCGAACATTAGTCCGTGTTACCACCTAATTTCAAAGAATACTCTTTGCTCTCATTCAGTACAGATAATAATCGATACTGCTTTCCTTATAACGGTGGAAACTCCGATGTAACTTACTTAGTATTATCTGTTCAGTCCACAGCTCAGAGGCCTCTTCAATATTAATTAAGTAAAGACTCTCAGCTTGAGGTAATCCTCTGTCTTCTCTCTGTGAACATAATTTAATATTTACTAATTCTCATCATCGCTTTTCTTTATTTTACTCATACTATCATAACATTATTTTACAGTCAAGAGTTTTTACTTATTTTAATGTAAAAACACCCTACCATTTTATATGTGATAGGGTGCTCTTATTTTTTGCTATTATCCAATACAGTCTAACCTAAGTCAGACCATTGAGAAACGTTGATATTTCAACTATTTCGCCTGATTCAACACAGCCTGAGCCGCCGCCAATCTAGCAATCGGCACACGGAACGGTGAACAGGATACATAGTTCAATCCAACCTTATGGCAGAACTCAACGGTAGAAGGATCTCCGCCATGCTCGCCGCAAATACCAAGCTTAATATTAGGTCTGGTTGCACGGCCTTTCTCGGAAGCCATCTTCACTAACTGGCCAACACCTTCCTGATCAAGTCTTGCAAATGGATCGGACTCATAGATCTTGGTCTTGTAATAAGCATCCAGGAACTTACCGGCATCATCACGGGAGAAACCGAAGGTCATCTGGGTTAAGTCGTTGGTACCGAAGGAGAAGAACTCAGCCTCTTCAGCGATCTCATCAGCAAGTAATGCTGCACGGGGGATTTCGATCATGGTACCTACATGGTACTCGATATCGGAACCTAATTCCTTCTTAACAGCTTCTGCTGTCTCAACAACTACTTCCTTAACGAACTTTAACTCTCTCTTCTCGCCAACCAACGGGATCATGATCTCAGGAACGATATCAAAGCCTTTTTCCTTCTTCACTTCGATCGCTGCTTCCATAACCGCTCTGGTCTGCATTCTTGCAATCTCAGGATAAGTTACGGCAAGACGGCAGCCTCTGTGGCCCATCATCGGGTTGAACTCGTGCAAGGAATCACAGGTAGCCTGAACCTCTTCCACACTAAGACCCATATCCTTTGCTAATGCTGCGATATCCTCAGGATCGGTAGGAACGAATTCATGAAGCGGAGGATCCAGGAAACGGATGGTAACCGGTCTGCCTTCCATTACTTCGTAGATACCCTTGAAGTCACCCTTCTGGAAAGGAATTAATTCATTCAATGCTGCTTCTCTTGCTTCCACAGTCTTACTCAGGATCATTTTTCTGATCTTAGGAATTCTGTCCGGCTCAAAGAACATATGCTCGGTACGTGTAAGACCGATACCTTCCGCACCGAACTTCACAGCGTTCGCTGCGTCAGCGGGTGTATCCGCATTGGTTCTTACCTTCAGTGTTCTGATCTCGTCAGCCCACTTCATAATTCTATCAAAGTTACCGCTGATGGAAGCTTCTACCGTCGCGATGTCGCCAATGTAGATGTTACCTGTGGAACCGTCCAAGGAGATGTAATCTCCTTCTTTTACTGTAGCGCCGCCAAGGGAAAATACCTTAGCTTCTTCATCGATTACAATCTCGCCGCAGCCGGATACGCAAGCGGTACCCATACCACGGGCAACTACAGCTGCATGAGAGGTCATACCGCCGCGAACGGTTAAGATACCCTCTGCTGCATGCATACCTTCGATATCCTCAGGTGAGGTCTCAAGACGAACGAGGATGACTCTCTCGCCTTTCTCATGATGATTCTTAGCATCTTCCGCGGTGAAGTATACCTTACCTGCTGCCGCACCGGGAGATGCGGGAAGTGCGCTGCCAACAGGCTTAGCTGCCTTCAGTGCCTTGGTATCAAAGGTAGGGTGTAATAACTGATCTAAGGATTTTGCTTCAATTCTCTTGATTGCATCTTCCTTGGTGATCTTTCCTTCATCTACTAAATCGCAAGCGATTTGAAGAGCAGCGGGAGCTGTTCTCTTACCGTTACGTGTCTGTAAGAAGTAAAGCTTCTGATCTTCAATGGTGAACTCCATGTCCTGCATATCTCTGTAGTGGTTTTCAAGCAGGGTGGCAATTCTCATGAACTCAGTGTATACGGTAGGCATATCCTGCTCTAACTTGGTAATCGGCTGGGGAGTTCTGATACCGGCAACAACGTCCTCACCCTGCGCATTGATCAGGTACTCACCGTAGATCTTTGCCTCACCGGTAGAAGGATTACGGGTAAATGCAACACCGGTACCGGAGGTATCGCCCATGTTACCGAATACCATGGCCTGAACGTTAACTGCAGTACCCCAGTCGCCGGGGATATCATTCATTCTTCTGTAGTAAATCGCACGAGGGTTATCCCAGGAACGGAATACGGCGGTAACAGCTTCAATTAACTGGTCGGTAGGATCCTGAGGGAAATCTGTGCCTTTTTCTGTCTTATATAATGCCTTGAACTGAGCGATAACATCCTTTAAGTCATCCGCATTCAGCTCGGTGTCATAATGAACACCCTTCTTCTCCTTGATCTCATCCAGTACTCTTTCGAACTTAGACTTGCTGATCTCCATAACAACGTCAGAGAACATCTGAATAAATCTTCTATATGAGTCATATGCAAATCTCGGATTGCCGGATTTCTTAGCAAAGCCTTCAACAGCTGCATCGGTTAAACCTAAGTTAAGGATGGTATCCATCATACCGGGCATAGAAGCTCTTGCACCGGAACGAACAGAAACGAGCAAGGGATTCTCGGTATCGCCGAACTTCTTACCCTGCTGGTCCTCGAGAATTTTTAATGCATCAAAAATCTGAGTTTTGATTTCTTCTCTAATCTTCTTACCGCTATTGTAGTAGTCTGTACATGCCTCTGTTGTCACTGTGAAGCCTTGGGGAATTGGAAGGCCTAAATTAGTCATCTCGGCTAAGTTAGCGCCTTTACCACCAAGAAGGTTCTTCATGTCTGCCTTACCTTCTTTGAACAAATAAACCCATTTTGTCATTTTGTAAGTGCCCTCCTAATTAATTATTCATTACATGTTATATAGTATCACAGGGAATAGGATGTTAAAGCATTTTGTGAAATTTTTCACCGAATGCTTTAACACCCTATTCCTCTATTGAACCCAATAGATTATAACCATATCAGAGTATATCATAGAATCTTGTTATAAGAAAAGCTTTTTTTCTAAAATTTAAATTTATTCTCAAAATATGTCTTAAGATCTTCTATCTTGATTCTTTCCTGTGACATGGTATCACGGTCACGGACTGTAACCGCTCCGTCATTCTCTGATTCAAAGTCGTAGGTAATGCAGAAGGGTGTGCCGATCTCATCCTGTCTGCGGTACCGTTTACCGATATTTCCTCTGTCGTCAAATTCGCAGTTATAGGTCTTGCAAAGCTCCATGAAGACCTTCTCGGCAGGCTCAGCCAGCTTCTTGGATAAGGGAAGCACGCCGATCTTTACCGGTGCCAGTGCCGGATGGAAATGAAGTACCGTACGCACATCACCCTCTGCAATCTCTTCTTCATCATAAGCTGCACAAAGGAAGGCAAGCGCAACACGGTCGGCACCCAAAGAGGGCTCGATCACATAAGGAATATATCTTTGTGCCTTCTCATCATCAAAATAGCTCATATCCTCCTTGGATACATTCTGATGCTGGGTCAGGTCATAATCGGTACGATCCGCAATCCCCCACAGCTCGCCCCAGCCAAAGGGGAATAAAAATTCGATATCGGTAGTTGCCTTACTGTAGAAGGAAAGCTCTGCGGCGTCATGATCCCTGACCCTCATCTCATCCTCCTTCATACCAAGAGCCTTTAACCAGTCAATACAGAATTGTCTCCAGTAAGTGAACCATTCCAGGTCTGTTCCCGGCTCACAGAAGAACTCTAATTCCATTTGCTCGAACTCTCTGGTACGGAAGGTGAAGTTACCCGGTGTAATCTCATTACGGAAGGATTTACCCACCTGTCCGATGCCGAAAGGAATCTTCTTACGGGAGGTTCTTTGCACATTCTTAAAGTTAACGAAGATGCCCTGAGCGGTCTCAGGCCTTAAGTATACAACATTCTTCGCATCCTCAGTAACACCCTGGAAGGTCTTGAACATCAGGTTGAACTGGCGGATATCGGTAAAGTTATGTTTGCCGCAGGTAGGGCAGCAGATATTATGTTCATCAATGTATTTCTTCATATCTTCCTGAGACCATGCATCCACAGCGCCCTCGACGGTGATATCATGCTCCATATTGTAATCTTCAATTAATTTATCCGCACGAAAACGCTCATGGCATTCCTTACAGTCCATCAAAGGATCGGAAAATCCTCCAAGGTGACCGGATGCAACCCAGGTCTGGGGATTCATTAAAATCGCACAATCCACACCCACATTATAGGGATTCTCCTGAATGAATTTGGACCACCATGCTTTTTTCACGTTGTTCTTCAGCTCCACACCCAGATTGCCGTAATCCCAGGTATTCGCCAGACCGCCGTATATCTCGGAGCCGGGATATACAAAGCCTCTCGCTTTTGCTAAAGCAACAATTTTTTCCATTGTTTTTTCCATGTCTTCCTCCATTATGATTTATCGTTCCGGCCCTAGGGTTTAAATACTGCGATGGTCATTCCCTCATCCGCACCCTGAAGCTCATTCTTATCCACAAGCTTTGCATTTTCAGAATAATATGCAATCTTGCCTTCTACTTGAATATGATAGGGTTCATACATAATCAGTACCTTATATTTATTATTCTGAATGATCTCCTGGGTGCTTGCCAGTGAACCATCTTTTTCAGCCACCAACGTTGAAGGCAGGTCCAGTGAGATCTCTCCCACTCCTCCGTTAAAATATGCCGCAGTCACCTTATTAAAGGCACAATATTGCTCCATGCCGGCATAGGTTACAATCATGATTGCCTTGCCGCCTTTTAAACGGATATCGTCCATGACAACCTTATTGTCTCCGGCCTTTGAATTATAATCACCGATTTCCCTGGTAATATACCCCTTCAATTCCTCCAGATTATAATAAGTCTTATCAAAATCCTCTATCGTCGCTACCTGAAGTACTCCGTTTGCTTTGGCTAATATTGTATTGGTAATCACCTTCTCTGCCGTTAAAACCTTTGCTTCATTTCCGCAGCCTGCCGTACCGATGATCAGCAGCAGCATCGTTATACAAAGAGCCAACTTTTTCATAAAGCACTTCCCTCCGTTTACGTTCATATTATTTTAACCTTTAGGGTTGATAATTTCAATAGAAATTTAGAAAAATCATATGGTTTTCAGCATTTCAAGAGATTTAAATTCATGGTCTGTATAGCAGGCCAGATAATGTCTGACACATAGCATAAGCTCCCGTAAAACCTCATCGGTTACCTTAAAGGTATAGAGCTTTTCTATTTCCTTAGATATTATGTATTGCATGGTATACAAGACATCGGGATGAATTGCCGCCGCTCCTTTGTCATAGCCTCTGCACTCTTCACATAATATGCCTGCGCTGTCCGCGCTGAAATAATACCGTTCCGCCTGCGGATTCAGCTCCTTTCCGCATTTCACACAGCCAAACACCTGTATCGCCTCACCGTTAAGCGCCATAATCTTTAGCTCAAATACCGCACGGATCAGCTGCTTGTCTATTGTTTTTTTCGACAGGGCCCGAAGCGTCTGGTACAGAAGCTTCAGGATGTCCTTTTCATCGTTATTTTCTTTGGTCAGGTAATCTGCAAATTCGCAGAAGTAAAATCCATAGCACAGAGCTTCAAAGTCCTCCCGAAGCTCCGCAAAATAATTTGAAACCTCCGCAGATACGATTGTGTAGGAATCTCTGCCTGTAAATAATGAAAATTCCCCAAAGGTAAAGGGCTGCCCGCATGCCAATAAGGCGCTGTTAGGTCTCCTGGCGCCTTTGGCAAATGCAGATATTTTTCCGAATTCCTTTGTTAATATTACCAGCCGCTTATCATAATCTCCAACCGGCATAGCGGACAGAACCATTCCTGTTACGGTAGTAGATACCGGCAAAAACACCCACCTCTTATCTTAAATCAAGCCAATCATCATTGCGGGCAGAAAGACCTGCACCGGCTCTATAGGACCCGGTGTCCTGTGAGGATCCTGTATTGGTATCCGTCATACTTTCTTCCCTGGTACATGCAATGTAATGTAAGTAGTCGTCAATCTTTCCTGTGTTGACAAAGCTGTTCCAATAATCATATTTCTTCATAAATGAGCCCCCTAACCATTTATTATGTTTCTAATATTAGGTTTCCCATTTCATGTCCAGTTAAACCGTCCATTATATCCCAAAGTAATTTTTTATGTGATTGAAAAGTCACAATTTATGATTCATCCCTGGTGTAGCCGTAATTTTTAATCAGAAAATCGCTGTCTCTCCAGTCCTTCTTCACCTTTACCCAGAGCTGAAGATTCACCCTGCAGTCCAGCAGATTCTCAATTTCTTTTCTGGCGTGGGTTCCGATCTGCTTTAGCATGCTGCCGCCCTTGCCGATGATAATCCCCTTGTGGGAATCCCGTTCGCAGACGATGGTTGCGTCAATATCAATCATACCGTTACGGGTGCCGCGGTTTTCGGCACGCTCCTTCATCCGGTCAATACTGACAGCAATTCCGTGAGGAATCTCATCATCCAGCAGCCTTAAGGCCTTCTCCCTGATCAGCTCCGCGACAATCTGACGCTCCGGCTGGTCTGTTACGGTATCTTCGTCATAGTACTGGGGCCCTTCCGGCATAGAAGCAAAAATCTGTTCCAGCAGAACACTGGTATTTTCACCCTTTAAGGCTGATACGGGGATAATTTGTGTAAATTCACAAATATCCTTATAAGCAGCGATAAAGCTCAGAATTTCTTCCTTCTTGACCGTATCAATTTTGTTAATAACAAGGAAGACCGGCGTCTTTACCTTTTTCAGCTGTTCCGCGATATGCTGCTCACCGGCACCGATAAAGGTGGACGGCTCTACCAGCCAGAGAATCAGATCCACCTCGTTCATGGTCCGCTCAGCCACATTCACCATATATTCCCCCAGCTTATTCTTCGCCTTATGAATTCCGGGCGTATCAAGAAATATGATTTGCCCCCGCTCATCGGTAAATACAGTTTGGATACGGTTTCTGGTTGTCTGGGGCTTATTGGAGGTGATGGCAATCTTCTGCCCAATCAGCTGATTCATTAAGGTTGACTTTCCAACATTCGGTCTTCCGATCAGAGTCACAAACCCTGATTTATACTTCTCATTACTCATTAACTCTTACCTTTCTTAAGCGGCCATGGTTGCTGCAGCGTTTACCCCGGCCGCCTTTCTCTTATTTCATGCCTGTTATAGCTTCATAAATTTTTATTTCATCAGTGTCTTTATTTCCTTGAACAGTTCCTTATTCTCGTTGATTTTGCTCTCATTGCCGATGACGCAGATATTTCCTGCTTCCATCATCGCAGTAATATATTTATGGCAGTTACGGATATCCTCGATTGTCACATTCAGAACCTGGTTCCGCTCCTTCTGAAGCTCTGCTTCGGAAAGCCTCGCAAGATACATGCTTAAGGAGCGCTTTCCCTTATTCTGCGGTGTCAAGGGTGTGTCCAAAGTACTGAAGGTACCGATGATGTATTTTGTTACATCTCTCTCATCCGCACTGAAATTCTTCACATACTCGGCAGCCCGTTCATAAATCGCATTGGTTTCCTTCAAATTCGGATCACGGTAGGAGGTAAAGTAAGCATCGCCATCCACTCCGGAGAAGCCGCACATACAGCCGTAAGCTCCGCCTTTGATCCGGACATTATTCCAAAGGTAATCATAGCTTAAGATGGTCTTTAATACCTTGAGGGCACCGGTATATTCAAGGCCTGCTTTGAGGAAATTTCCTGCCCTTGCCACATACTGCACCTGCATTGCCGTCTTAAAGCCTTCATTGAAGCATACCGGCTGAAGGCTTGAGGTATCGTAGGGCTCGTAGAGCTTGCTGTCCGCTTTATCCTTAAGTCCGCTTAAGAAGCTTCCCAGCTTGTCGGAAAATCTCTCATACCCCTCATCGTCTGCCGTGATGCTGATCAACAGATGTTCCTTGGTAAAGATCATCTGCAGCAGCTCCTTCATTCTGCCTATGGCCTGCTCCGCCCTGGCAGAAAAGTTCTCTGCAAGATCCTCAACGAATTTATAGAAGGAGATTCCCGTTGTGGTTTCTTTAAATAATCCGTGCGCCGAATAATACGACATGGCACGGTCTACTGCTACGGAATGTCCCGAGGAGTTGAAATGCATCTGCAGTTTGGACTTCATCTCATCCACGATCTCCCTGAGCCGTTTGGTATCCTCCAGCTTGGAACGGTATAAAATCTCCTCGATCATACGGAAGGCATCGGTAATCTTGTCATATAAGACCTTGGTGGAAAATTCAAATACCGGATAATAGTTCTCCGAGCTTCCTTTCACGGAGAAGCTTCTTACATTGGTTGTTATTCCGCCGGTATGAATATTCACTTCATTGGACAGCGCCAGATAGCTGAAATTCTGAGTATCCACATAGCCCAGCACATAGGATAACAGTGAGGCATAGGGAAGCAGTTCCTTTGGTATATCCTTGATATTAAACAGCAATCTTACATATGCGATTTTATTGGTATATACGTTATGCTGCAGTACCTTAATGCCTTCCAGCACCTTCTCTGTATTATACAGCGGTTCAATCTCCCTGCCGATATCCTCCCTGGTCAGAAGCGGGATTGCCTCCAGCTCCTCCTTCGTGGAGGGAATCTCCTGGTATTCCTTCAGTGCCTCGGTCTCCCGAACCAACGCCTTAATCTCCTCGGGGCTTAAGGTTGCCTTATAAGCGGCAAGCTTCTCCTTCAGCTTATCCTCCTTCTCCTTATTCAGACCTGACTTCGGCTTCAGAACCACCACAGAGCTGTGGGTATTCTCCAGTAAATATTCCTTAATCATCTTCTCATAGTAACCGGTGCCGATCTTATCCTTTAAGAAGGTATAGCCGGTTGAATCCTTCAGGTGCAGGAATGGTTTGTTATCATCATGGAGCCAGCTGCTCATGGCACGAAGTCCGTAGAGAAGGCCCTTGGGGAACTGTCCGAAATCCGCCTCGCGGTATTTAAATTCATAGAAATTAATGGCAGCCCGCAAAGACTTCTCATCCAGTCCTTCCGCAACCGCTTTGGCCAGAACCTCACGGATAATTCCGATAAATTTATCCTTCTTCTCACTCTCGGAATTCTTGGCAATGATCATAAAGGTCGGCTGAAGGATCTCATCCTCAAAACCGCCCAGAATATCCTTGCCGATGCCTGAATCCAGCAGCGCCTGCTTGATCGGTGCGCCGGGAGCCTGCAGCAGGACATAATCAAGAATCTGGAAGGTCAGGCTGAGTTCCTTATCCAAAGACTTTCCAACCACATAATTATAGCTTAAATAGGTATTATCCCTGGCACTTTCCTCTTCGCTTAAGGAATAGAAGGCTTCTGTCTCTTTGGTGGACTGGAAGACATTCTGCAGCTGAAGAGCGGAATTTACCTGCAGCCTGTCATATTGGTTAAGATATTCCTTATCCAGCCAGTTCAGCCGCTCCTCAAAGTCCATATCTCCATACAGGTAGATATAGCTGTTGGAAGGGTGATAATAGGTTCTGTGGAACTCCAGAAATTCCTCGTAGGAAAGCTCGGGAATAAACTCCGGATCGCCGCCGGATTCTACGCCGTAAGCGGTATCCGGGAACAGGGAATTCTGATTCATACGGTATAGCATGGACTCCGGTGATGAAAAAGCACCCTTCATCTCATTGTAAACCACGCCGTTATATTTCAGCTGTGCATCCTCCGCTTCCAGGTCATAATGCCAGCCTTCCTGCAGAAAGATCTCTTTTCTCTGATAGATATTGGGATACAACACAGCATCCATATAAACATGCATCAGGTTCTTAAAATCCTGGTCATTCATGCTGGCTACCGGATACACGGTCTTATCCGGGTAGGTCATGGCATTTAAGAAGGTATTCAGGGAACCCTTCGCCAGCTCCACAAAGGGATCCTTGGCAGGGAACTGCCTGGAGCCGCACAGTACGGAATGCTCAATAATATGGGCAACACCGGTGCTGTTGGCCGGAGGCGTCCGAAATCCGATGGAAAACACCTTATTGTTATCATCATTTGCTACAATCGCAACTCTTGCACCTGTCTTCTTATGAAGCAGCAGGGTGCCAATTCCATTTAGATCCTCTAATTTCTCCTCGAGAGCAAGCTCATAGGAGGACGGTATTTTATATTTCATGCGGTAACCTCCATCTGTTGAATTTATAAATTTGTTAATCTTAGCAAACCAGCGTTGAGGTATCTTGTTCAATGCATTGCTATTCTAAGATTCAGTATGGTAATAAATAGTATATGCTTATTCATAATAGCACAAAAATTATGATTTGTCATATACACAATCCAAAGAATTTCCATTCTGTTCTGCTGATGCTCAACAGATCTATAAAGCCAATTTGCAAGACAACTCATTCTTATTTTTATTATCAAAAATAATTTCATCAGCCATCCCGGCCGGCATATCATCTTAATCTATTATTATACTCCTCTATTTTCATCATGAAAATACCCATTTACATTATTTGGATATTATTATTGTTTCGCCCGATCCCTGTTATTTTATTAAAAATATTTTTAAAATATCCGGTACAAATCCGCAATCTTCGAGCTCTTTTTTTAATGTTTCCGATGAGCATTAATATTACAATATTCAACATAACTCATTTGACATTTTTTCATTTTTATGTTAAATTTATACTATCGTTACCGATGGTGGTAATGGACAATATTAATGTTTTGGGAGGCATTTATGAAGACAGGAACAGTTAAGTGGTTTAACGCGAAGAAGGGATTTGGATTTATCTCTGACGAAGAAGGCAATGACGTGTTTGTACATTTTTCCGCACTTCAGATGGACGGCTTTAAGGTTCTTGAAGAAGGCGAGAAGGTTTCATTTGAAGTTGTTAAGGGTGAGAAGGGCCCTCAGGCTGCAAATGTAACAAGGCTATAGTAACTGCGACTTAAGTAATTTTTAATATATATGACATATTTTAAAAGTTAAATAGGCTGGGTTGTAACATAGCAGAGAGAAAGCGTGTCTATCAGGGCACACAAAAAAGAGGATGAGAAATTGCGCCAGTAATTTCTCATCCTCTTTTATATTCCTCTTTAAGCAAGAAGATATCCGGTTTTTCTGGTATTGATCTCCCTGATCTTCTCAGGGTTCACCTTGAAATTTCTTTCACTGTCCATCAGACCATTGACCTCCTGCTGCACATCGGATACCTGTGTATAACAGTAGCCGCAGATGTAAGGAGTCTTCTTGATTGCCGTCGTTATCTGGTCAAACCGCGCCAGGAACTGCTCCTCTCCCTGTACCTTATTGCCGTATCCCCAGCCCTGGCTGCCACTGTCAAAGGCAATCCCGCCGTATTCACTGACGATGATGGGCTGGCCCTTATATGCATATCCGTTGGCAAAGGCTGATTTATGATTGCTGTGATAAACCTCAGTGGTTAATATCTTGTCCTTGCACTCATTGTAGCGCTGAAAGAAATGACTTCCGTTTTCTTCATAATCATGCAGCGTAATAATATCCGATATCGTATGCTCCCAGCCGTCATTCACAATCACCGGCCTGTACCTGTCAAAGGATTTGGTGAGATAGTAGATCGCCTCCGTAAACCTTTGCTGAGAGAGATCGGTTTCCACACATGGAATGCCCCAGGATTCATTGATGGGCGCCCAGGTGATGATACAGGGATGATTATAGTTCTGTCTGACAATCTCCATCCATTCCCTGGCGAACTCTTCTACGGCATCATCCGTAAACTCATAGGCCGCAGGAGCTTCACTCCATACCAGAAGTCCCTTGACATCGCACCAGTATAGAAAGCGCTCGTCTTCTATCTTCTGATGCTTACGCAGTCCGTTATAGCCTAACTCCAGGATTTTATCAATATCTTCCATTAACGCGTCTTCACTCGGCGGCGTCAGATGGGAATCCTGCCAGTAGCCCTGATCCAAAATCAATCGCTGATAAAGAGGTCTGCCGTTCAGGAGAATATTACTATGATCAATTCTGATCTCACGCATTCCGAAATACGATTGTACAACATCATATACCTTATCCCGCCAGATGACACGCAGCTCCAGCTCATAAAGATTGGGCTTCTCCGGTGACCAGGTCTTAACATCATGCAGATTCAGATGCTCTGCAACACAAACCTTCAGCTTTGCGCTGATTCGCCTGGACGGAACCGAAATCAGTGCTTTATTTACAAATTCACCGTCAAAGGTTATGATGGCTTCTACCCCAAGCGCTTCCCCATAATGATCGGAATACACCTCAAATTCAAGCTCCACAGCCTGCTCCGGCAGAACCGGCGTAATCTTAACCTTGTCAAGGCATACCTTAGGTATATATTCCATCCATACTGTCTTCCATATTCCCGTTGTCTGTACATACCAGCAGCCAAAATTCTCTTTCTTCCAGCGCTGTTTTCCTCTTGGCTGCGAGGCATCAAAGGAATCCTCCGCCTTTACAGTAACCTCATTCTCTCCATCCCTGACTAAAGCGGAGATATCAAAGGAGAATCGGCTGTAACCGCCTCTGTGGCTCCCTGCCAGCTTTCCGTTTACCCACACCTTAGTATGAAAGTCACTTCCTTCAAAATGCAGCACCGGCTTATTCTCAGCCAGTTCTTTTTCGCAGATATTAAGCTTTCTGTGATACCATACGGCATCATGCCTGCTTTCCTCCCTGATCGTACTTAGCTTTGTCTCATACGTGAAGGGAACCAAAATTGTTCTATCTATCGGAAATAATTCATACCATTTTTCAGCTTCACCACGATTCTCATCGTCAAAGGAAAAATCCCAATCACCGTTTAAGTTAGTCCAGTTTGCTCTGACAAACTGCGGACGCGGATAATCTTTTCTGTAACTTTTCATGTTCAATCCTCCGTTGTTGTTACTTTGTATGTCTGATTAATTTTTGTAAATATGGTATAAAGAGTAAAAGCAATATGTAAAAAACAACCGTATAGAAAACCGACCTGTAGCTGAAGGCGGAGCCTGCGAAGGCAAAGTAAATCATATATTGTACGCAAGGATACGTAATATAGCTTCCTGAACCGATGAACAGAGCCAGCTGCGGAATCGTTTGCTTTGCATAAGGAAGAAAGCATGCCGCAATACTTACCGCTCCAAGGATAAAAAATATACCGGCCTTCCTCGCCAAAAAGCTAGATGCAGTGACAGAGTACCATCAGCAGCGTCAATATTCCCTTCTGGTAATCGATTGCAGGATTCCTTATAGTCTTCTCCAGGGCATTACCCCTTGATACCGGACATTGACACACCTTCCACAATATGCCGCTCGAATAGAATAAACAGAATAATCATAGGCAGGGAAGCCACCATATCCGCCGTCAGGGGTTTTACATAATCAATGGTATAGGTACCGTCAAAGGTAGGGATACCAATGGGTAAAGTGAACTTCGATTCGCTCATGGCGCATAATAACGGCCAAAGATAGTTATTCCAGCTTCCGATGAATGCAAAGATGCAAACGGTTGATATCACCGCCTTGGAAAGCGGCAGCATAATCCGGAAGAACACCGTCAGCTCTCCGCCGCCGTCGATGCGAACCGCTTCAATCAGCTCACCTGGTATTCCCTTAAAGAAGGATACCATAATGATCATATTCATGGAGCCGGCGATGGAAGGCAGAATCAGGCCTGCATAGGTGTCAATCAAATTAAAATTATTGACTGTAATAAACAGCGGTACAATGGTTGCTTCCCCCGGCACCAGTAATCCTAATAGAAAATAAAAGAAGATAAGATTACTCCCCTTAAACTTAATCTTAGCAATTGCGTAGGCGGCCATAGCGGATAATAATACCGTTAGACCGGTTGCCACAATCGCAATTCCAAGGCTGTTGATGGTCCAGGTCGGAACCGAGCTGTGCTGAATGATATCGATATAGTTACTAATGGTATAGGGGGGCTTAAACCAATCCCACACGGAAGTGATCTGCCTGCCTTCGATTTGTAAGGATACCGACAGGGACCAGATGAATGGGGCTATGAAAATCAAGGCCAGAGACACCGAGATAACCGCCAATACAATTTTGCCAATGAGAGCTTTTGCTTTCATTCTTCCCTCTCCCCCTTCCGCTGTATATACTGTTGTATGACTGAAAGAATTACCAGGATAAAGAATAATACATAGGACATTGCGGCTGCATATCCCATATTGCTCTTATTAAAGGCGGTCTCATAGATGTACTGGATTAACGGCCTGGTGGTGGATGCGGGGCCGCCCCCGGTAATCATATAAATCTGACCGAATACTTTAAAGCAGGCAATCACCTGAAGTAATATAATCAGCCAGCTGGTGGGCTTTAACAGGGGTAAGGTAATACGGAATAATTGCTGCCGTTTGGATGCTCCGTCAATGGCGGCAGCCTCCATAATCTGCGGTGAGATCTCCTGTAACGCAGATATGTAAAGCATCATACTAAACCCGACTGTCCACCAGACGGTCATCGAGGATATGGTTGCCCAAACCAGGTTGCCGTCCAGCAGCCATTGCAGCTCCGCATTGGGAGCCAGAAACCCAAGCCCGTGCAGTAACCCGTTTAAAAAGCCCTGGTAGGGGGCAAATATATATCTTGCTATAAAGGATGCCACTGATACGGACAGCACACAGGGAAGGTAATAGCTGATACGCAGAAATTTCTTCAGCTTGAAGGGCCTGTTCGCCAGCAATGCCAAAATCAGGGCAAAAATCACCAGCAGCGGAGCTGTAATAATGACAAAGGTGAAGGTATTCTTCAAAGCTCCGATAAAATTTCTGTCCGCAAACAGCTTTGCATAATTATCAAAGCCCAGGAATTTCTGCTTTCCCATGAGGCTCCATTTATAAAAGCTCACATAGGCTCCCTTGATGACAGGCCAAATTGTAAATATGGTATATAATACGAAAAATGGAAGGATAAATCCAAACGCTGCAATATAAGGTTTTAATTTCTTTACCATCTGCCTATAACCTCCATTAGGATCTTTGGCGACACAACAGAGGAGCCTTGCAGACTCCTCTATTATGTACGCTTGCAGGACGAATTCTGATTAATTTAAGTTAGCTTCCAATTCCGCTTTCAAGTTGTCAATTGCCGTGGCAGCATCAGCCTGGCCGGTCCAGTAAGCATTCAGGGAGTCAATCATGCCGGCTTTCATCGCATAGAAATTAGCATTCTGAGTAGGCATTACTGCGGTTTGCAGCGCGTTCTTATAATCGCTGCGATACGGTAAGGACAGATACTCCTGGCTGTCAAGCACGGAAAGATTGGAAGGTATCTGGCCTGATTTCGCCCAGGTTGCACCGCCGTCAGAGGATGTGGCAACGATGAATTTAACAGCATTCAGCGTCTCTTCCTCCGTTCTGTTCTTATTAAAGGGAATGATTAAGGTATGAGAATCTGCCCAACAGGATTCATCCCCAAATAATTTAGGGAAGGTCTGTGCGCCGAAGTTAAGGCCCTGTGTATTCTCAAAGGCTCCTGTTGCCCAGGTTCCGCCAAATAATAACCCTGCCTTACCGCTCTGGAATAATGCCTGATGGTCATCGATGCCTGTCAGTATGTATCCCTCATCATATAAGCTTTTCACGAATTCAGCTGCCTTTACGGCGGTATTCACATCCAGGGTTACAGAGGAGCCATCCTCGCTGACCAGTCCGGTACCACCCATCTGGAAGTAGGTTGCCCACCATACTCTGTAGGGATCGTCGCCGGAATTTGTTAAAGCCAGAGGACTTGCGTCTGCCGGAAGAACCGCCTTGATCTTAGCAAGGATTGCCTTAAAATCATCGGCACTTGCAATATCCAGCTGACCGTCTGCATTGGGGCTGACTCCGGCCTGGCTTAGGATATCTTTATTGAAATACATAATCTCTGCATGGGTATCAAGGGGTATAGCATAAACCGAACCGTCAAAGGTAACACTTGCCAGTGAGTTCTCGGAGTACATGGTGCTTAAGTCAATTCCCAGCTGGGAAAGATAATCATCAATAGGAACAACTGCGCCCTGATCAACCAATTCGGGCAGCTTTGAAACATGGGAAACGCCAATGTCGGGACCCTTGCCGGCTGCTACCGCCGTCTGCAGCTTCGTATAATAGTCTCCCCAAACCAGCATGATGGATTGAACACCCATGGCAGGGCTCGTATTATTGTAATTTGAGATAATCTGGTCCATAAAGGATCCGTCACCGCCGCTGAACAATGACCAGAATACAAGCTTGCCTTCTTCCACCTTTACGCTTTCAGGATTATTCACGGTACCGTCTTCATTGACATCCACAGTATCTCCTGAAGCTGCTGCATCCGTAGGAGCCGCTGCTGAATCACCGGTCTTCGGTGCTTCTGTGGCTTTGGACTGCGTATTGCCGGAATTATCCGTCTGCGACGTCTTTCCCGCACAGCCTGCCAATAATCCGACACACAGGGTAATAACTGATACTAAAGCAATCATTTTTTTCACTACTTTAACCTCCCATACAATTTTTTTAATCATTCCAAGGTTAGATGATGCCGGCACTAACATATTTTATCATTTGAACAATATTGTTGTTGAAATAAAGCGAAATTCAATAAAACATGTCTTATTTGGACAATAATATTGTTTTCTTCAAGCTGAGTATAGTATATATTTTATATATTGTCAATGTATCAATAAGTATTTCTGTTCAATAATTAATATATTTTATTTATTTGAACAATATTATTGTTGTATTAGATCAAATAGCTGCGGCATACAAACATCATTATTGTTCATATGCCGCAGCTATTCTGCTACTATCCTATGAATTGTAAAACACTTGCTGTCACCCGGGCTTTTCTAATATTCCATACTTAAAATAATATCCTGATTAAAATCTCCAAAGCCCTTGCCGAAGAGATTAAAGCCGCCGATATATTTTGCATTTTCCTTGTTGCCTATTCTGATATCAATATAGGAGTTATTCATAATAGCCAAATTCTGAATAGATAAGCTGCCGGCCTGGCTGTCATTAATATAACTGCCATCATTGCGCACTTCCCAGGTGGTTAAAAGCCCGTACTGTGTCGAACCGCCATTTGCCCAGAATTCCGGATTCAGTCTCCCTCTTCTTGCACCGAAATCTCCCGGGCAGGTCCAGGTGCCACACTCTAACCCATTGATCCAGACAGTAATATCAGACTTCCAGTCTTCTCTGTAATTAGGCGCCTCAGAGCATAGTTCCATCATGAGGCGGAGACGCTTGGGTGTCCTGTCTCTCGGTATTGTGTTTGCAAACCGGTATTGCACATAACCGCCGGAGGTCCAAAACATCTGCGCTTTCACTCTGTCAGGCAGATAAAAATTTGCTTCAATATCCTCCATACCGATAATTCCTTCATTGCACAGCAGGCCGCAGGTCGGGACCACCTTACAATCCGTAAATGCGCCAATCGGCATCTCCATGCTGGTAATCTCTGTTACGGCATTGTTCCTGCCAAGCAAGGATATATTCACATAATCCGACTTTCTGTTACAAAGCTTGGTTAAGCCTCTGGTTCCCGGCTGTTCCTCCATACGGATCAGATTGGCTTTCTCCAATATCTTAATGTGCATGGCTGCACTGGAAGCAGGAATTTCAAGCTTCCTGGCAATCTCACCGATAATCAGACTCTCATCATATAATAATTTTAATATTTTAATTCTAATCGGAGAAGAAAGTGCTTTGCCCACATCACAGATATCCTCCACATTCTCCATATTAAGTTCCAAATATTTTGACATACCCGCCTCCATAGATATACTTCATTCAGTTTGCTTTAAACAGATTATCTTATTATACATCCCATTTTTAATTCAGTAAAGAAACGATGTGCAAAATCTTACCAGCCGCTTTCCAAGTATATCATAACAGACGGAATGATAAAAAGCCTCCGGGAATAATTTCTTCCTCCGGAAGGCTTTTTATCAAATAAAAGGTGAGTTTAATATATCAATCTAAAGATAATTAGTGTTTGAAATGTCTCATCCCTGTGAAAATCATTGCTATGCCATATTCATTGCATTTCTTTATTGAATCCTCATCCCTGTTTGAACCGCCGGGTTGAATGATTGCCGTAATACCGGCCTGATGAGCGGCCTCCACGCAATCATCAAAGGGAAAGAACGCATCGGAAGCAAGCACCGCCCCCCGGGTCGCACCTTCGCTGATTAATTCTGCCGCATGCTCTATGGATTGCTTTGTTGCCCAGATACGGTTCACCTGTCCCGGTCCGATGCCGACGGACTGCTTATCCTTTGCAATAGCGATCCCATTGGACTTTACAAATTTGACAACCCGCCATGCAAACTTCAGATCCTCCAGTTCCTTCGCGGAAGGAGCACGGTCTGTCACAACCTTTAGCTCCTCCTCACGATACAGCTCGCTGTCAATGGTTTGTACGATTAATCCGCCATTGACCTTCTTCAGATCGTAAGCAGTCTCGCTCTGCAAAACCTCGATATCCTTCAGCGCAAGAATGCGGATGTTTTTCTTTATTGTCAGAAGCTCCAGAGCCTCCTTCTCATAGGAAGGCGCCACCACAACCTCCAGGAAGATCTCTTTCATTTCCTCAGCCATCGCCAGAGTGACTTCTCGGTTAATTACCACAATACCGCCAAAGATAGAGGTCTTGTCCGCGCGGAAAGCTTTCCTCCAGGCGTCATAGATGCTGTCCGCACTTCCGACGCCGCAGGGATTGCCATGCTTGCAGGCTACCACAGCAGGCTCGGTAAATTCCTTCAAGAGCTCCAAGGCACCATTGGTGTCGTTAATATTATTAAAGGAAAGCTCCTTCCCATTCAGCTGCTCCGCGTCGGTCAGGGAGCCTCTTTTCTTACCGATTTCACGGTAGAAGGCCGCAGACTGGTGGGGGTTCTCGCCGTACCTCATATCCTGTACCTTCTCATAGGTCAAGGTCAGTGTCTCCGGGAAGGAGGTATCCCCTCGCTGCTTCTTCAGGTAATCGGCAATCAGGGTATCATAGGAGGAGGTGTGCATGAATACCTTCTGCATCAGGTAGAATTTGGTGTCCAGGGAGACTGACTTTTTCTCCTTCAACTCTGTAAGGACCTTCTCATAATCCCCGGGATCTACAACCACTGTCACATCCTGATAATTCTTGGCTGCGGAACGCAGCATGGTAGGTCCGCCGATATCAATATTCTCCACCGCCTCTTCCCGGGTAACCTTATCTTTTAGAATTGTCGCCTTAAAGGGGTAAAGATTCACAACAACAATATCAATGGTATCTATCTTTAAATCCGACAGCTGCTTCATGTGGGAGGGATTGCTTCTCATGGCAAGCAGTCCTGCATGAACCGCAGGATGCAGGGTCTTAACCCGTCCGTCCAGGCATTCCGGAAAACCAGTCAGCTCTGAGATCTCGATTGCAGGCACGCCGGCTTCCTTCAGTTTACTGTAGGTACCTCCCGTGGATATCATTTCTATGCCCAACGCCGCAAACTCCTTCGCAAGTTCTACAATCCCCGTCTTATCCGATACACTGATTAACGCTCTCATGAAATCTCTCCTTCTTCGAATCGGTCTCCGCTAAAAAGCAGGCTTTTCAGCGAATATTCCCGTGCCATTAAGAACATCATAAAATGATGTGTTCTTTTGACACTGCATCATCGTTTATATGAAATATTACACTATGCATATTGTGAATACAATTCATAATTACTTATGTGTTTTATCGGAATTGCTAATATATCCGCTTTCCTTTATCACACAAACTCATTGCTTCCTCACAAGACCATATGATAAAATGTATTTCAAAGAAAGTGATTGCCAGGACCGTTCAAAGCAGTTGCCCGGTAATTCACTGTTGCATTCGCAAGGGAATTATACTATAATTCGTTTGAAACATATTATATAAGGTACGTTCATACTTAGTTTGTGCGGAGCGTACTTACACACTCTGATTACTGCAGGCACAAACGATTATCAGGAGGCTGCCATGCGTCGTTTCAAAATCACTGATATCCTGATTGGAATTTTATTCACTCTTCTGTTCATCAGTGTTGCCGTTATCATTACGATTAACTTCAGGCCCTTATATTATCTGGACATCAAGCTGCTTCATATTGAGGCTTCTTCCGGGCTGACCAAAGAAGTCATAAGAGAAAATTATGATGCTCTGATTGATTATTGTTCCCCTTTTTTCAGAGGTGATTTAAGGTTTCCGTCCCTGCCGGCTTCTGAGCACGGAATATACCATTTTGCCGAGGTGAAAGACATCTTTGTGGACTTTTATATCCTTGGAGCCATAACTTTGGTACTGGGAATTATAATAATGATTCAAAAAGCAAAGAATAAGGATTACAGCTATTTACTGGTGTCCTCCGTTACGGCGATTGTTTTGCCTGCCATCGTTGCATTGGGGTTATCCATTGACTTTGACCGTTCTTTTGTTCTGTTTCATAAGATATTTTTTAATAATAATTATTGGCTCTTTGATCCAACGACGGATCCGGTGATTACCATGCTGCCGGATACCTTTTTTATGCACTGCGCTATTATGATTATTGTAATTGTGGTGTTACTCAGTATTGCATTTCTGGCAGTTTATCTGTGGAAACGTCAACACGCCGGGATCAAGTACCGTAAGAGTAAAGGTTTAAAATTATAATTTGGAGGAATTTATGCGTAAAACAAAAATCATTTGTACCCTGGGACCTTCCACCGATAACGATAAGGTGTTAAAAGAATTAATCCTATCCGGAATGGACGTGGCTCGTTTCAACTTCTCACATGCTACACACGAAGAGCATCTCAGCCGATTGGTGAAGATCGAAAAGCTTCGTGAAGAGCTGAAAATCCCGGTTGCTACTTTGTTAGATACCAAAGGTCCCGAGATACGTATCGGTACCTTTAAGGATGACAAAAAGATTCATTTAAAGGAAGGCCAGACCTTCACGCTCACTTCGAATGACGTTGTGGGTGATGAGACCCAGGTTTCCATCTCTTATCCTAATCTGATCTATGACATTGAGCCTGGTATCACAATATTAATTGATGACGGCCTCAT
This sequence comes from Bacillota bacterium, assembly GCA_023409535.1. Lineage (GTDB taxonomy): Bacteria > Bacillota > Clostridia > Lachnospirales > Lachnospiraceae > Mobilitalea. The sequence continues at coordinate 15,375 of JAEYGZ010000027.1, read as the reverse complement.
TGAAATGACTGTTACCGATGTTACAGCAACGGATATTATATGTATGGTGAAAAACGGCGGTATCATATCCAACCGTAAGGGCGTTAATGTCCCCGGTGTTCACCTTTCCATGCCGTTTATCAGCGATAAGGACCGGGAGGACATTCTCTTTGGCATGAAACATAATTTTGATTTCATTGCCGCATCCTTTGTAAGTACCGCCGAGGATATCAAGGAAATCCGCAAGATGCTTAACAAGCATAACTCTCAGACAAAGATTATCGCTAAGATTGAGAATTATCATGGTGTAGAGCACATTGATGATATTATCGAGGCTTCCGACGGAATTATGATCGCCCGGGGTGATATGGGTGTTGAAATTCCTTATGAGGAAGTACCCGTGATCCAGAAGATGATTATCAAGAAGGTATATAATGCGGGCAAGGTGGTTATTACCGCAACCCAGATGCTCGATTCCATGATCAAGAATCCCAGACCCACCAGAGCAGAGACCACTGACGTTGCAAATGCAATTTATGACGGTACCAGCGCTATCATGCTGTCCGGTGAGACCGCTGCAGGCGCATACCCGGTAGAAGCGCTGAAAACTATGGTGAAGATCGCTATGCGGGCAGAAGCGGATATTGACTATAAGAAGCGTTTCCGTATGCTGGATAATTACCATTGCCCGGATATCACAGAAGCAATCTCCCGTGCTACGGTTACCACTGCTCATGATCTGAATGCAAAGATGATCATCACCGTAACCACCTCCGGCAGGACGGCACGAATGATTTCCCGTTACCGTCCCGAATGCCGGATTCTCGGCTGCACCACCGACCCGGTTGTCTGCAGGCAGCTGATGATGTCCTGGGGCGTAACACCTCTTTTGATCGCGGTAGAGTACGATACCTTCGAATTATTCGATCATGCCATTCAGGCAGTGGAAAAAGCAGGTTACTTAGCGGATGGCGAGCTGGCTGTGCTGACCGCCGGTGTTCCCCTTGGAACCTCCGGTACCACGAATATCATTAAGGTGCAGATTGCAGGAAGCAAATATTAATTAAGAAGGTATTTCTGTAAGCAACCGCATTATTAGTCTCTTATAATAGAAGTTTAAGTTACTTAAATAGTTCTGCAAGAGGGGGGAGCTCGTAATACGGGTTCCCCTCTTACAAAATAAAAGTATCCTGCTTATTGTAATTTACATCTCGCAGATCTCTAAAGATTTTTCTTAATCTCCTTAATCATCTGCGCATATTCCTCCTCGGATAAGAAGGTCTTGCCCGGATTCATGGCAAATACGCTTCCCCACTCATCTCCGTCCTTATATTTGGGAACCAGATGCATGTGCAAATGACATCCGGTGTCTCCGTAAGCACCGTAATTTACCTTGTCCGGCTTGAATGCCGCATGAAGCGCCCTGGATGCCCTGGCTACATCAGCCATAAATGCATTCCGCTCGCTGTCAGTCAGATCAATCATCTCCGAAACGTGCCCCTTATACGCAACAATACATCTTCCCCTCTTACTTTGCTCCTTAAAGAGTATCAGCATACTCACATCCAGGTCACAAATAAAAATACCGAACTTGTCCAACAGCTCTCCTTGCATACAATACGCACAATTCTGATCCTTCATGTTATGTCTCCTTATTCTCAAAAATTTGATTACATACATTTTATCATATCAACGAACCATTTACATCAAAAAAATGAGTTGGTATTATTATGAGAAATACTGTATAATTATTGTTATATCTGACTGACAGAACAGATTAAAGTCGTATAAATCGTACATACCTGCCTAGTAAAATGGAGGAGTTCGGATGATATTATCAGGAAAAGAAATTCTGAAACACATAGGAAACGACATTATTATTGAACCATTTGATGAAAGAAAAATAAATCCCAACAGCTACAATCTATCCTTAGCCAATGAATTACTGGTATATGATAATGACATCCTGGACATGAAAAAGCCCAATCCTGCCACAAGGCTAATCATCCCGGAAGAGGGACTGCTGCTGGAACCGAATAAGCTTTATTTGGGCAGGACAAACGAATATACCAGCACCGGCAAATATGTGCCCATGCTGGAAGGACGTTCTTCTACCGGCCGATTAGGATTATTCATTCATATCACCGCCGGCTTCGGTGACATCGGCTTTTCCGGCTATTGGACCCTGGAGATATTTTGCGTACAGCCCATTATAATCTACCCCAATGTTGAGATATGCCAGATTTATTATCACGATATCGGAGGAGATTACGATTTATATAAAAGCGGAAAGTATCAAAACAACACGGGAATACAGCCGAGCTTAATGTATCAGGATTTCGAGAAATAATCAACCGTTTCGCACGGAATTGATTACGCATAGGAGGAATTTCATGGAAAGAAAATTATTCACGGAATGGGCAATGGACATTGCAGAGGACAGTAAAATCAGAAGTACCTGTCTGTCAAGGCAGGTAGGTGCGGTAATTATAAAAGACAAGCAAATCATTGCTACCGGTTATAACGGTGCTCCGGCAGGAGCAATTCATTGTACCGATATCGGCTACTGTGAAAGAAAGAAAAGGGGGATCCCCTCCGGGCAGGGCCTCGAGCTGTGCAGAGCCGGACATGCCGAAGCAAATGCCATCAATCAATGCGCAAAGCATGGTACAAGCTGTGAAGGGGCTACGCTGTATGTCACGACACAGCCCTGTGTATTCTGTTGTATTCATTTAATTCAAGCGGGTATTAAAAAGGTTGTGTTCAAGGGAGAATACCCCACAGGACTTGGATTACAGCTTCTGAAGGAAGCCGGTATTAAGTACCTTAAATACGAAGAAGCCCTTGAAATTGATAAATACGAATTCACGAAAAAGCATGAGAAAGAGCTGCAGCGGGTGGAAGAATTCTTAAAAACGGTTAAGCCTTATTGATGCCGTATTTGATCAGCCTTAGCCTTGACATCGGCTAAAAATTGTTCCCAGGCTTCTTCATGCTCTACAAAGTACTTCGGACAGTTTTTTCCGGTAATGTCATAATGCCTGAGGATATCCTTCTCCGTCAGATCAAATTGCACGCACAGGGCTGCAGTCAGCGATACCGCGGAAGCATAGGTGGCATCGCCAAATTTACCGGTTTCATCCGGGATGCAGCATTCGATGGCCACCGTATCGCTGTTCCGTTCATTGGAGGCATAGGATACCTCCGTAAGCGGAATAATCTGCAGCACTTCACCCTCCAGTCCGATGATATAGTGGCTGCTGGCAGAGGTGGTCTGCTTCTGTGCCAATCCCTCAAAATAACTGCGGTTGTTCTCTGCCGATGTCCCCGGATTGGCTGTGTAATGAATAACAATACCTTCAATTCCCTGCAGCTTCGTCTGAGGTCTGGAATATGGATTAGGAGTAAGATAATCCGCTTGAATATTCAGGTCCTCCGTCAGAGCAGTATCCAGCTGTTCTACTCCATCATTATTATGATTGGCTGTATATATCTGATATATAATCAAAGCGGTTAATCCTACAATAAGCAGGAACAGTACAAATGCTGACATCAACAGCATTCGCCTTCTTCGTCTTTTTCTTGCAACCCATTCTTCTCTTGTCAATATTTTTCTCTTCATGCTTTTTCTTCTCTTCATGTTTTATTTTTAATCATTCGGTACAATTTATCCTCTGTTACATAGTATGTACCATTGTTTCCTTAATCTCTCCGAGCAATGCCTGCTTCTCATTTTCCGGGATCCATTCCGTCAGTCTGGCTGCGATGATCGGCAGCCTCCATGCCCTTATCTCGTCGGCATCTCTTCCTGATAACCGGCAGTACTCCTTCAGATAGCTGCCGGCAAGATGATTACGCATTCTTCTGATCAAGCTCTTCACTGCCTTCGGCATAGTATCAGGCAGTGCCGCATCCTTTAGAAGCATTAATGTTCTGGCAACATCTGCGCAGGGACAGGCACCGGCACCCAGCATCCAATCCAGTATAACATACCGGCCCGAAGCTACCATGATATTCCCCGGATGATAATCCCCGTGATACAGGGCCTCCCCCTCCGGCAGCTGCTCCAGACGCAGTAAAATTCTTTCTTTTATTTTCTCAGGTAACTCCTTGGTTCGCTGTATCTTTCGTACCAATTCCGACTTGGCGCTTGGCAAAGCCTCCGCCTTAACTTGATGAAATTCATACTGCAGCTTCGCCATGTGCTTCGTATATCGGACTGCCCGCAATGGATGCCTGGAAATCAGGTCAAGCAATGAGGTTCCTGTGATCCTTTCATAAATGATTGCCGGCCGGCCCTCATATTCCAGCATATCAATTACCCTGGGCATAGGGATACCATACTTTTCGATTTCCCTGTTTATCCTGAATTCCTGTTCTGCCCCATCCTTCGGAAAGCCTTCCCGAAAGAGCTTCAGAACCTCAGTTTCCTTCCATGCAAACACCTCAGCCGTATTTCCCTCTCCGATTAATTGCAGCATATGCGCACTATACTCCTTCATTTCTTACTAGGTACCATGAATGTGTATTTCCGGATTCGATATCTTATTATACTACATTTTTATAATAAAAGAAGAGGAACTATCTTAATTTATCCTTAAGATAGTTCCTCTTTTGCTACCTATTTTCTTAATCTTAGTAGTGAACCATTACCCGCAGAAGTCCTCTGTCTCAGCGTCACTTACTCTTCCACACTGTAATTCGGAGCTTCCTTGGTGATATGAATGTCATGAGGATGGCTTTCCTTCAACGACGCCGCAGAGATCTTCACAAACTTGCCGTTCTCCTGCAATGCCTTAATGCTGGCTGCACCACAGTAACCCATACCGGAACGTAAGCCGCCGATGAGCTGGAATACTGTATCTTCCACAGTTCCCTTGTATGCAACACGTCCTTCTACGCCTTCCGGCACCAGCTTCTTGGCATCTGTCTGGAAGTAGCGGTCCCTGCTGCCCTTCTCCATAGCGGAGATGGAACCCATGCCACGGTACACCTTATACTTTCTGCCCTGGAATAACTCGAAGGTTCCGGGACTCTCATCACAGCCGGCAAAGATACTGCCCATCATACAAACATTGGCACCCGCCGCAATTGCCTTGGTAATGTCTCCGGAATACTTGATACCGCCGTCTCCGATGATGGGAATATTGTAAGCCTTCGCAGCTTCATAGGCATTGATGATTGCGGTAATCTGCGGTACACCGATACCTGCAACCACTCTGGTGGTACAGATGGAGCCAGGCCCGATCCCAACCTTCACCGCATTTACACCGGCTTTGATGAGATCCGCCGTTGCCTCCGCGGTTGCAATATTGCCTGCGATAATCTGAACCTCCGGATAAGCCTGTCTGACTTCTCTCACAACACGGAGCACATTTGCGGAATGTCCGTGGGCAGTATCAATGACGATGGCATCTACCTTCGCCTTCACCAGTGCATCCACACGCTCCAATATGTTATTGGTTATACCGACTGCTGCCGCACACAATAATCTTCCCTGGGAATCCTTTGCGGACAAGGGATATTTAATCTGCTTCTCAATATCCTTAATGGTAATCAGGCCCTTTAGATTACCCTCCTCATCCACTAAGGGAAGCTTCTCTTTTCTGGCCGTAGCAAGAATCTTCTTAGCCTCGTCCAGGGTTATTCCTTCCTTGGCGGTAATTAAGCCCTCGGAGGTCATGGACTCTTTAATCTTCTTTGAAAAGTCTGTCTCAAATTTTAAATCACGGTTTGTGATAATACCTACCAGTTTCTTGCCGTTTATCGTTATCGGCACGCCTGAGATTCTGTATTTTGCCATCAGGTCATTGGCATCCTGCAAGGTATGCTCGGGGGATAAATAAAATGGATCGGTGATAACACCATTCTCTGAGCGTTTTACCTTATCAACCTCTTCCGCCTGCTCCTCGATCGACATATTCTTGTGAATAACGCCGATCCCTCCCTGCCTTGCCATTGCGATTGCCATACGGTTCTCTGTTACAGTGTCCATTCCGGCACTCATTAACGGAATATTCAGCTTAATTGTATTCGTCAGGTTTGTTGACAAGTCCACTTGATTAGGCAATACCTCGGAATACGCAGGCACCAGCAGCACATCATCAAATGTAATTCCTTCACCGATTATCTGACCCATTTTGTTAATCTCCTCACTTTCTTCTTATTTAAAATCAATATTAATTTGCATGAAGGGAGTAAAGTCCAAGGACTTCACCCCCTTTTACTATGTTTAGATTTTTTCAAGTATAGCGTGATTTACCGTTTATGTCAACCGTGTAAATTTGTAAACACGATGAAACAGCAAGCTGTTTCACTTGTCATGAATTGAAAAGGACGTATCAAAGAGGAACTCTCCGATACATCCTTCCTATTCTGACTAATATTGCGCAATCTTTCTGGGGCTTTTCTGCTTCATCATGGACAGCATCTTCTCCGTGGGTTCAAAAGAAATGCGGTATTTCTTATCCTCAACGCTTGCAATAATGATATAGGGCTTTGCTTCCTTCGTATTAGAAGAAAAATCCTTATTAATCACCTGAATATAGGTATAACCATCCAACGCGTGAGATCCTTCCGGCGCTACGATCTCTGCCTGCTCCAGGTCAATCCGCAGCATGGTCTTACGTCTTGATTTCCCTGTAATCCTGTCAAAATCAATCTGTCCGTCTACAAAGACATACTCATACTCAATACTTAGCTTCGGGAACAACCAAACCGCAATCACGACTAATATAATTCCTGCAATTCCAAAAAAACCACCCAGTAACATGAGCAGAACGCCGACGACCACTGCAATTACCAGCAGCACACGAAGTCCCATCGTCTTCGCATCATCCTTTCTCTTTACGCCTGCCTCAGCATATAACTGATTCATTTAATACCTCCCTAGACTTCAACCGTCCAATTATGATTATCTTTTATTTTTCCTAACTGAATACCCGTAATGGTATCATACAGCTTTCTGCTGATCTCTCCGATGCCGCCATCCTGAACCTGCATAATATGGCTCTCCCAGCGAAGCTGACCTACCGGTGAGATAACTGCTGCCGTGCCGGTTCCCCATACTTCCTCCAGGGTACCGCTTTTATGTGCCTCGTAGATTTCATCGATGGATATTTTACGCTCCTCGGTAGGTAATCCCCATTCCCTGCAGAGATTAATTACCGAATCTCTGGTGACGCCGGGAAGGATACTGCCGTTTAACTCCGGGGTTACTACGGTGCCGCCTATCTTAAAGAATATGTTCATGGCCCCTACCTCTTCGATATATTTGCGATGAACGCCGTCCAGCCATAATACCTGGGAATAGCCTTCCTCATGAGCCTTTACCTGTGACTTCATGGAAGCCACATAATTTGCACCCGTCTTCGCTTCCCCGATACCGCCCTTTACGGCTCTGACATATTCATCCTCAATCCAGATCTTCACCGGATTTAAGCCCTCGGGATAGTATGCACCCACCGGTGACAGTATAATGATAAACAAATAACTGTCCGAAGGTCTTACTCCAAGAAAAGGATCTGTTGCGATAATAAAGGGTCTGATGTAAAGGGAAGTACCTTCCTGGGTAGGGATCCAGGCCTCGTCCACCTTAACAACTGCCTTGATTGCCTGAAGAAAATCCTCCTCCGGGATCTCAGGGATACAGATTCTGCGGTTCGTCTTATTGGCACGCTCTATGTTCTTGCCCGGACGGAATAGTAAGGTATTTCCGTCTTCTGTCTTATATGCTTTTAGACCTTCAAACATCTCCTGACCATAATGGAAGACCATAGCGGAAGGATCCAGGCTAATCGGTTGATAGGGCACCACACGGGGATCATGCCAGCCTTTTCCCGTATCATAATCCATAACAAACATATGATCCGTAAAAATGGTTCCAAACTTCAGCGGATTATCCGCTGCCGGCAATACCTTCGGGTTACTCGTCTTCTCAATTCGAATATTCAACATACTTATCTACCTTCCTTATCTCGCCATCTCTCCAGTCACTCAATCAACTGCATGGTTAAAATTATATAAACAATATAGTAGACGTTATTTGTAAAATTATCAAGAAAAATTTTATTAAATCTTACAATAGTAAGCCTCTATCTGTTATATTTGAGCCAAGCAAGGCACAGATGCATTCGTTGTCACCTGCGGAAAGGATTTATTTTTTCCCGCTGCGCCGGTATCTGCAGAAGGTATAGGTCAGGTCATAATAGGTCTGCTCCTCTGTCTCCTCTGCAAGCACCCAGTCCTCCATCCCGTCCAGATTTGGAAAATAGGTATCCGCCTGATAGGCAAAATCAATCTTCGTTACATGGGCGATATCGCAATAGGGCAGCATCTGACGGTAAATACTCTCTCCGCCGATGACATATACATCCTGGGATTGAAATCGTTTTGCTTCCTCCAGGGCCTCTTCTACGCTTGTTACAACGATTGCATCCTTTCTCTTATAATTCGGGTCACGGGTGATTACGATATTGGTCCTGTTTTTTAAGGGTTGTCCTCCCGGAAAGGTCTCAAGGGTACGTCTTCCCATGATCACTGCCTTTCCCGTAGTCTCATCACGAAAAAAACGCATATCGGCAGGAATACTTACCAACAGCTTATTCTGATATCCGATTGCCCAATTGCTGTCAACTGCTACGATTAAATTCATCGTTTGTACCACACCTTCCGTCTGTTTCATTCCTTCGTTTGCGCCGGGCGTGCTTGCACGCTCTGATTACTGCAGGCACAAGCTGTCAAGTATAAATCAGGTTTATTATAATTTAAACTGCTACCGGGATATTCTCGACCTTGGGCCCAAACTGATACTCCCTTAATTCAAAGTCATCCACGGTAAATGCATAGAACTCCTTTACCTCCGGGTTTATCCAGAAGGTCGGTGCGGGATAGGCCGGGCGCTCAATCAGTTCCTTGATAATCGGAATATGTCTGTCATAAATATGCGCATCCGCAATCACGTGAACCAGCTCGCCAACCTCATAGCCGCACACCTGGGCAAGCATATGCACCAGGACAGCATACTGGCATACATTCATGCTGTTGGCCGCCAGAATATCATTGGAGCGTTGGTTAAGAACAGCATTTAATACAAGCTTATCCGAAGCTTTATTCTTTGTAACATTGAAGGTCATACTATAAGCGCAGGGATACAGCCTCATGGCATGCAGATCCTGATGTACATACAGGTTGGTCATAATTCTGCGGCTATAAGGATTGTTCTTCAGATCAAAGATGACACGGTCAACCTGATCCATCTCCCCTTCTTTATAGCTATGCTTCACTCCCAATTGATAGCCATAGGCTTTTCCGATGGAACCATCCTCGTCCGCCCAGGCATCCCAGATATTACTGTTTAAATCATGAACATTATTGGACTTCTTCTGCCATATCCATAAGATCTCGTCGATGCAGGTCTTGAAGGCCGTCCTTCTAAGGGTCAATGCAGGAAATTCCCTGGATAAATCATAACGGTTTACCACACCGAATTTCTTTATGGTATTAGCAAAGGAGCCATCCTCCCACCTGGGTCTTACCTTCTCCCCCTCGGTACTGACACCGTTCTCCAGGATATCTTTACACATGTTTATAAATATATTGTCAGCCATGCTCATGGTGCTTTATCTCCTTTCCTGTTACCCCTTATTGTACCTCATTTGCCAATGCAAGACAACCCTAAGTTCGCCTGATTAGCCGCTTTAAGCCGATTGAATAAAAAAACCGGCAGCTCATTCCTTCCCCTTCTTATTGGGTACCCATTGGGCCCCAAGGAAAATGCCCTCATCGATTTTGATGCGGGCATTCTTCCTGGGTCTGTCTCTTACTTTCTTAAATTGATATACCTATCAACAAAGTCTATCTATGCTTCATCCTTCTTACGGCCAGAATAGCCGGAATTACTTGCAGGCAACCAGCTGCTCCTCCGCAAAACGCTTGATATTGGAAGCATTCACATGCTTTCTGATCATACCGTTCCTGATCTCAACCAGGGTAGGCGCCTGCATGATGCTGAATTCTCTTGCCAGCTCCGGTTTCTCCTCCGCATCTATAACCGCATACTCAAATTCCTTCAGATATTCCTTTGCGGCATGGCAGTTAGGGCAGGTCTTCGTTGTGAAAAGATAAAGTCCGTCCTCCCTGGTGCTATCTGATTCCGCCGCAGTCAGCTCCTTGATCCCCTTCAGTTCCTGATGAAGCTCTTTGGAGTGTTCAACATCATAAAGCATACGGTTCTTATATTCCTGAGCCTTACCGTCATTCCAGTTCTGAACAGGACGATAGTAGCCTGTAATACGGCTGTAAACCTCGGCCCTCTCACCGCAGTGAGGACAGGTGAACTGCTCTCCTGCCAAATATCCATGAGTCTTACATACGGAATAGGTGGGTGACATAGTATAATAGGGCAGCTTATAATTGTCGGCAATTGCTTTCACAAGCTTTGCCGCAGCCTGCCAGTCCGGAAGCTTCTCACCTAAGAAGGCGTGGAATACGGTACCGGAGGTATATAAGGTCTGAAGCTCATCCTGAATATCCAGTGCCTCGAAGATATCCTCGGTATATCCGACAGGTAAATGGGAACTGTTGGTATAGTAAGGTGTATCCCCCTGCTTGCCGCCGGTCTTAATCTCAGGCCAGCGCTTTCTGTCTGCCATTGCAAGACGGTAGGTGGTGGACTCTGCAGGCGTTGCTTCCAGATTAAAGAGGTCGCCGTACTTCTCCTGATAATCGGAGAGACGCTCTCTCATATAATTTAAGGTTTTAATTGCAAAGTTCTTGGTCCTGGTATGGGTCATATCCTCACCAAGCCACCTTGCATTAAGTCCAACTTCGTTCATACCAATCAGGCCGATGGTTGAGAAATGGTTCTCAAAGGAGCCCAGATAACGTTTGGTATAAGGATACAGGCCTTCCTTCAGAAGCTTGGTAACCACGCCTCTTTTTACGTTCAGGGAACGGGCAGAGATATCCATCATGCGGTCAAGGCGCACAAAGAAATCCTTCTCATCTACAGCAAGATACGCAATACGCGGCATATTAATGGTAACAACGCCGATGGAACCGGTACTCTCGCCGGAGCCAAAGAAGCCGCCGGTTTTTTTGCGAAGCTCCCGCAGGTCAAGACGCAGTCTGCAGCACATGGAGCGAACATCACTGGGCTCCATATCACTGTTAATATAGTTGGAGAAATACGGTGTACCGTATTTTGCGGTCATTTCAAATAACAGACGGTTATTTTCCGTATCGGACCAGTCAAAATCCTTGGTGATGGAGTAGGTAGGAATCGGATACTGGAAGCCTCTGCCGTTGGCATCACCCTCAATCATAATCTCAATGAAGGCTTTGTTTACCATATCCATTTCCAGTTCGCAATCCTTATATTTAAAGTCAACCTCTTTGCCGCCGATAATGCAGGGCAATTCTGCCAGATCATTCGGTACGGTCCAGTCTAAGGTGATATTGGAGAAGGGTGCCTGGGTGCCCCAGCGGCTGGGAGTATTGACACCATAGACAAAGGATTGAATACACTGCTTCACTTCCTTATAGGACAGATGGTCAATCTTCACAAAGGGTGCCAGATAGGTATCAAAAGAGGAAAATGCCTGAGCGCCTGCCCACTCATTCTGCATGATTCCAAGGAAATTAACCATCTGGTTGCACAGGGTCGAGAGATGGCTTGCAGGAGACGAAGTGATCTTGCCTGGAATACCACCAAGACCATCTCTGATCAGCTGCTTTAGGGACCAGCCTGCACAATAACCGGTCAGCATGGACAAATCGTGTAAATGAATATCCGCATTGCGGTGTGCATTTGCGATCTCTTCGTCGTAAATCTCGGACAGCCAGTAATTAGCGGTTATCGCTCCTGAGTTATGTAAAATAAGACCGCCTACGGAATAGGTAACGGTTGAGTTCTCTTTTACCCGCCAGTCCTCCTCGTTCACATAGTTATTTACGATCTCCTTGTAATCCAGAATCGTTGATTTCATGTTACGGATTTTTTCTCTATTTTTACGGTAAAGGATATAAGCCTTCGCTACCTCGGTATATCCTGTCTGTTCCAATACATTTTCCACACTGTCCTGAATATCCTCGACATGAATGGTTTCCTCTTTAATTTTTTTTTGAAAATCGGAGGTAACTCGAAGTGCCAATAAACTGATAATTTCCTCGGTGTAGAACTTTTGGGTCGCTTTAAAGGCTTTGGTAATAGCTTCACTGATTTTTCCCAGGTTGAAATCCGCAACCTGACCATCCCTTTTAATAACATTAATCATATGTAACTGTCTCCCTTCCCGCTCTTTATTTCAATATAATCGCTCAATAACCTGTAAAAATATACTACCAGAAAAAGCCATTCTAGTCAATAAAAAAATACTATATATATGTGGGCATTTTAGCTCATGCACAATATATAGTATTTTTTAGTAAAATAGACCTATTATAAAAATGCCCTGTTTTGCCGAACATCCGGCTCTATAAACCGTGAAAAATCTCCTTTGGTACATAAGCACGCACAAAAATGCCGTCCTGACGGTATTCCTCTTCCAGAAGCTGCCCGTATTTACGGATATTTTGTATCTTGCCCGCTTCCTGATAGGAAAATACTCTCTCAATTAATACCTTGCGTTCCTTTAAGACTGTCTCAATCAGCTCCAGGAGTTTATCCACATCCACACCGGTTTTGGCAGAAATTTTTACGGTATAATCCGCCTTAAAATCCCGTATCACCAGGTCTCCTTCTGTTTTATCCTGCTTATTGAAGGCTGTAATAATTACTTTATCATGAACCCCCAGTTTATTCAGAGTCTCATATACGATATGCATCTGACTGTCCGCATCCGGGTTGGAGCTGTCGACCACATGCAGTATAATATCCGCATACTTTGCCTCCTCCAGGGTACTGCGGAAAGCTTCAATCAAATGGTGCGGCAGCTTTCGTATAAATCCTACCGTATCCGTCAGCAGGATCTGCTGCCCGCTCTCCAGCGCAAGATTTCTGGTGGTGGGATCAAGCGTTGCAAACAGCTTATCTTCTTCCAGAACCCCGGCACCTGTGAGATAATTCAGCAGTGTTGATTTACCGGCATTGGTATAGCCAACAATGGCTGCTACCGGAAGCATATTTTTGCTTCTTAAGCTTCGGGAGGTTTCCCTGTTTTGCTTAACCTCCTCCAGTTCATGCTTTAACTGACCGATTCGTTCTTTAATTAATCGACGATCCATCTCCAGCTTCTTCTCCCCCGGTCCTCTGGTGCCAATACCGCCGCCGAGCCTGGATAAAGAGTTACGAAGTCCGATTAATCTTGTGGAACGATAACGAAGCTGTGCCAGCTCCACCTGTATCTTCCCTTCTCTGGTGGAAGCATGATCCGCAAAGATATCCAGTATTACGACGGTACGGTCAAGCACCTTCATCTGAAGTGCATCCTCCAGGTTCTTTAACTGCGCCGGTGATAATTCATCGTCGCATACAACGCCGGTAGCGCCTGTTTCATATGCAAGGGCACGTACTTCATCGATCTTGCCTTTGCCAATATAGGTTCCCGGATGAACAGTTTCTCTATTCTGAATAATCTTACCCACTGTAACTGCTCCGGCTGTTGATGCCAGTTCTTCCAGTTCCTCCAGGGAACGGGCGGTATCATCATTATCCGAGGAAGCCACACCCACCAGAACGAAGCGCTCCTCCTGATCCTTTATCTCATACAATTCTGCCATTACAAAACTACCATGCCCTTCTAAAAGCCTTCAAAGTTTGTGCCTCAGACACAGCTTTGATCCGGATTCCAATATTATGATGCCAATATATTTTTGCTTATAATTAGGATGAATTATTCGAAATACCATAATTATTTTAATCAAAATAGTTCGATAGAAATTACTTCCATGATGCATTATTATTACAAATAATTAATCTTCCGGAAGCTCTTCTGTCATTAACCGGGACTCAATAAATTTGCTTTCCTTGAGTACCGTCTCGTCCTTCGGATATTGACTTATATAATCTGCTAATTTCTCGTCTGCCTCATCAAATTTGCCAAGCCTCTCATAAGCAATGATCTCATTGCGTTTCAATGTCTGTATCGCGCCGGCTTGATGATATGCAATCCCTTGTTCCAGATAGTTCAGTGCCTCTTCATATTGTCCGGTCTTAATCAAACAGGTTCCAATCTGATTGTACACCTCAGAGGTAGCAGGCTTGCCCGCGCCCATATAAGTCTCGTAGTAATAAATAGCCTTCGGATAGTCTTTCTTTATGCGATATATCTCACCAATATAATAATATGCTTCCTGAAAGCCATTGGCAAAACCGTCGTTAAACTCCGCCAAGGCTGTCTCATAATCCCCTTGAAAGTAATGAAGCTTGGCTGTGTTATACTGATCCTCGCTGGTCTTGATCTCTATCTCAGAGGCTTTTGTCAGAACCTCGGCTGCAACCGCAGTATCTCCCTGCTCCATCAGCAAAGAATACTTTCCGAAATAATGGTTGTAACCATTCGGCTTAAGCTTGATCGCCATATCATAATCAGCCAGACTTTTCTCATACTCTCCAAGGATGCGATAACAAAACGCCCGGCTGTCATAAGCAATATCATCCTTGCCATCCAGATCAACCAGTCTGGTATAGGTCTTTACTGCCTCCTCATAATCACCGATAATCATCAGGGCAGAGCCGGCATAATGCAGGATATCCTGATCCAAATCCGGTAATTCTCTGATCTTAAGTGCATTCCCAAACTCCTCTATCGCTTTTATGTAATCAAGCATATAGTAGTAGGTTATTCCCTTCCCCCGATACATACGTTTATTATTCCGATTGGCAATAATAATATCCTTATTCACATATGCCTTATCAAACTCAGCCAGGGCTTCTTCATACCGACCCAGCTTTGTCATGGTCAGTCCATAATCGATGTAATAATCCGCGCGGTTGGGATTCGCTTTGATCGCCTGTTCAAAATCAGCTGCAGCATCCTCATAATTGCCATCAAGAAAGCTTTTCTTTCCATCCTGATAAAGGCTGCCGGACAAAGTACATCCGGACAACATAATCACCAGTATCAAGCATATACCCATTGAAAGAAGCTTCTTCATCGCAATCCTCCACGTCATCCTAAGTACAGTAATAAAATATTACACCAGTATTTTCTTATGTAATTTATGTAAATCATACCTATAATTATCAATTCTACCATATATAGTAGCACTGCTATATTATATAACATTATGCACGAATTTACAATAGAATTAATTAGGTCAATGGGTTATCGTTGAATAAAAAACTTAATTCCAGTTAATCAAACCAAATGTAGAATTAAGTCTTTCTTAAATTCCATTACTCCTTCATAATAGGATTAGATTCCCAGTCCGCAGTGAAAGGAGTTTATTTATGTG
>JAEYGZ010000039.1 GCA_023409535.1 Bacillota bacterium | reverse complement strand
CACATAAATAAACTCCTTTCACTGCGGACTGGGAATCTAATCCTATTATGAAGGAGTAATGGAATTTAAGAAAGACTTAATTCTACATTTGGTTTGATTAACTGGAATTAAGTTTTTTATTCAACGCAAAAGATACACTTTAAATATTCTGATTGATTTCCTATATTTTGAAATGTATAATTAATTTAATTCGGCAATTGTTATCGAAAGCGTACTATAGACAATTTATACTTATGGCAAGGGAGAAACAACGTGAACAAAAGACAAAAATTTATGATTAGAATGTTGCTTGTATTTACCTTAATTTTTACATTTATAACCCCTGATATCGCCTACTCTACCGCAAATGCAGCAACAACGGCATCGGTACCGGTATCTTTAAGTAAAACTGCAATTTATCTTGCTAAAGGAGAAACAACCACATTAAAGGTAACAGGGACTTCAAAAAAGGTGGCCTGGAGTTCTTCGGATAAAAGCATCGCTACGGTATCAAACACAGGAAAGGTAACTGCGGTTGATTTTGGCGATACTTATATAAAGGCAGCCGTTAATAAGAAAACCTACAAGTGCAAAGCGGTTGTTGTAGATTCCTCTGATATTTATCTAAATCCGTCCTCCCATAATGTTTCCGTAGGCGGAACCGGAGTTAATTTAAATCCCTCCTCTTATAATTACAGCTCTGCAATGATTAAAGGAATGAAGCTTACTTATAAGGTATCCGGTAATACCGGAGTTAAGGTAAGCAGCACGGGAGTCGTGACTGCTGCTGAAAAAGGAGCCTTTAAAGTAACTGCTTATTTTCATAATAAGGTTGTTAATACGATTTCTATGGAGGCGGTATCCCCCTTTTCCGGGTTTGAGGTTTCGGAACTATCCATGCCTGCAGATAGTACCGCATGTCGGGAAAGCCGCGATGTGAATTTTGCAAATGGGTTTAAGATAGATTGTGATGATTACTTTGCAGCTAATCCGGCTTCTGATGATATAGGTATCGTTTCTTCAGACCCTGCTGTCGCAACAGCAAAGGGCTCTTTTACTACCTTTCTTGATGACCGCAGCGATTATTATTACGGTATCTATATTGAAACCGGTAAAGATGGAATCGCAACCCTTTCTTTAACCGTCTCCGGAGTAACGAAGAGTATTAAGGTAATTGTGGGACGCGGTGTTACCGTCCTTGACCCGGTAAGTGCGGTAAAACAAAATAATTTTACCGGATATGATAAGACAGAAACAGAAACCTTAACCTGGGTAAGAAACTTCATAGATACCAATAATCTTGATTCCGACGCATTAACGGACAGAGAGAAAATTACAATTGTACAGAACTATTTAAATGAAACATATCATACCAACATGGGAGACACAACTTCTGCATATTACAGGCGTATTTTATTTGGTGGGGTATGGAATCCATTAGGAGATTGCGGTACATATTCAGACATCTTCTGCTTCCTAATGGAGTGCATAGATATTGAAGTTTGGGAGTGTCTGGGTGTTGCCGACAATTCTGAGATAACCGACGGACATGCCTGGAATAAAGTAAAAGCAGATGGTACCTGGTATTATATAGATTCTTACTGGTGCGCTGCTCTTAAAAACTCCACTTACTTCTTATCCAAAACACTTTGGCCAGACCATGTATTAGATGAAAATCTTACAGAAAATGATTATGAGCTTTATTTTGGTGATGATAATGGTGATTATCTTTATGATTATGGTGATGATCCTGATGTTGATTATGAACCGGGTTATGAACCCATTTACACCTGGAGTGACGATGAAGTACATGAAGGCTGCGAAGGCACTTACGAAGATTTGAATTACGGAGCACCTTTTGTTGAAGCTGGATTTGGACTCGCATGGTACTAAATACAGCTGGTCATATAATCAGACCTTTATAAGGAAATTGATTATGCGAAGAAAGCGTTTCTTCCATTGTATCACTACAAATGGTCGCTAATTCTTATAATTACGGATTAGCGATTTTTTGTTGCATTTGAATCATATGTAAATAATCAAAAAAGTATTTGACTGCAAAGTTACTTTACAGCGTATAGTTCGCTTAATAAGGAGGTTTATGATATGAAAATTAAAGATGTTGAAGAAATAACCAACCTAACCAGAGCGAACATTCGTTTCTATGAGCAAAAGGGACTGCTAACACCGAGAAGAGAAGCAAACAATTACAAGGAGTATACAGAGGAAGATATTACCGCCCTTAAAAAAATTGTTCTTTTGCGTAAGCTGGGTATATCAATTGGAAGCATTCAGTTAATTCTGGATGGAAAGAAAACATTAGTAGAGGTATTGGATCGTACACAACTGGATTTGCGTAGGCAGATGGAGGAATTAAACGGTGCGCTGGAAATGTGCAGCTGTATGAAGGAAAAAGAAGAAACAATTGATCACATGGACACAGATTACTATTTGAAAATGATGATACATAAAGAAGAAGAGGGTAAAAAGTTTCAAGACTTGATGGAAGATATTTTTGAAGATTATCAAACTAATCTATTGGCAAAAATCTATGGTCAGCGCTGGGGAAAAAGCTTATTTACAGTTTTGTTATTATCTTGCCTTTATACTGTAATTATAAATCAATTTATACTTCATACAAAAGATTCTGTGCTGCAAGATTTATCCTCCCCGTTGATTGTGTTTATGATTATCTCAGCAATATATTTTATTATTAAAATAATTGGAAGCAAAAGCGGGAAGCTTGCAAAAGCACTATCAAAGATTATTATGGGATTTTGCATTATACTCACGATAATAATAATTATACTGATACTTGCAACCATTTTTGATAAATTAGGAATCCATCTGTTTGGAATTCGCGTGGATCAGTAAAGGGGAAAGAGCTATCCAGAATGAAGTTCATTAAGGATAGCTCTTTTATAATTATCCATGCCTCATTATTGCTGCTGCCAGTCTAACCTAAGCATTCTTATCTGCTGTATTTTCCCTTTTACGGCTAAAGAAAATAATTCCGAGTGTCATAACGACGATGCCGATGCCAAGATAGATACTGGTTGCAGCCTCTCCTGTCTTAGGTATGCCGGAGGCAGCCTTCGGGTCTCCCTTAATAATACCAAAGGTATCTATAACGAAGGGCTGACCGTCCTTCAAACTCTGGTCAATCTCATAAGTAACCGCTGTAAGCTTATTTCCGTCAACATTGAATTCTACGAAGTTTTGAATCTGGCTTCTTACCGGTCTGGTTGGATCGGAAGGATCCTGACCGTATTTTGCAGCAGCATTCTCATTGGCTGCAGCAAATACATCATAGTAGGAAGGATCAATATCCTTATTCTTATAATATACCTTAGGGCCGGCGGTAGCCGGGATTAAGTAAACGGTGCCGTCGGGATTAACCGAATATTCTACCTGCTGACCGTTATAGCTCTCTACAATAGTCTCTGCCTTTGTCGCTTTGCCATCCTTAACAGGCATAGTATGCGCATAGATGTGATCATGGCCCTGAAGAACAAGATCTACTCCAATCTGATTGAATAACGGAGCAACGACTGCTCTTACGCCGTTAGCACCCATAATATCCTCATCCGTAGCATGATTTGATGTTGTGTAAGGACCCTTATGCATAACGGCGATAATCCAATCAACGTTCTGATCTGCCTTTGCTTTTGCCGCATCTGCCTTTAACCATTCAATCTGATCGACGGAGAAATCACGATATTCTTCAGAATCTTCATTGTTATTTAATACGATGAAATGTACATTTTCATAGTTGAAGGAGTAATAAGCACCTGTTTCAGCGGAGGAGCCATCCGGTGTATCCAGATTGAAATGTTCGATAAAGGACCAGGGATCTTCATCATGATTACCTGCGGCGGCAACTACGGTTGTATTCATGAGGGTGTCTTTACCTGAGTCAAATACCCAGCCCCATTCGTCCTCAACAGCCCCGGCATCAACGATATCTCCGTTAATTACCATGAATTCAGAATTCGTTACGGTTGCAGCAGCTTTACGGAAGGTATCTGCTGAAAGCTCAGCTTCTTCCAAAGTCTTGGCCTGCGGATCTGCAAGATCGATGAATGTAAATTTACCGTCATTATCGGATGTTATAAAGCTTCCGGTATCGCTCCATAAATTCAGGGAAGCATCTCCGACTCTATATTGATATTCTGTACCGGGCTTTAAGCTGGTTGCTTCTGCCTTATGAACAATATACTCCGGAGCATTGGTAGAACGCTGATAATCCCCTGTATATGCTGCTGCGTTATTAAAATCTGGCTCATCAGCTGTCTTCTCTACGATTTGAAGATCACTGTCAGCGGATGCCTGCGTTGTGTACCAGGTAAAGCCTCTCGAAGTCGTTGCGTCACCCTTGACGGATACGATAACTCTGGATACCTCACCAAGTTCAGCATCCGGATTGGGAATGGGAGTCTTAGTATAATCTATGTCATCTGTCACACCGGTTACTGCCCTGATAGACATCTCAAACCAAAGATCGGAGCTGTCACCGCCATCCTGATGAATCTCAGCGGATATTGTGTTCGTTCCGGTTTTCAATGTATCAATCGGAAGAGAAAAGGTATCTTCCTTGGGTGAGAACTTTGCAGGCGTATCATAATCTACTGTCACACCCACATCAATTCCTCTGCGGAATACTTCTTCACCGTTAAAGTACACTACCGCACCGTCATCCACGTGTATGTATACTTCCAGCGCATCATAACCCTCCAGAGAATCTACATCAATTTCTGTCTTAGCATAGGTAGTCATATTCTTATTATTTACATCATCACCATAGCCGATTTCAGTTGCGAGAGGTACACTTGCATCTGTTTCCGAGAAAGCGTCTCCGAAGCCTATGGGTGCCATTCCTGTTTTCCAGGCGGAATAATCATAATCTTCTGCCAGCCAATCCGCTCCTAAATCATTGCCATCATCGGAATAACTCCACTCCGCATTCGTAGACATAAGTTCTTTATCCTCAGTTTCCGCATATGCCGGTGTTGAACTATTTCCTACATTGCCCGCAATTAATAATACTGCAATGCACATGCAGAATGGCTTTTTGAATGTCGTTAATATTGTCATAATAACCTCCTCATTAAAATTTATTTACATCCTGATAATACCAGTATCTGAAAAATATAGCATGCATCTATGGGTTAGGATTGCGTTAAATATGATCTTTTTTATTGTTAGCAATTTGTAAAAAATTCATCATGTATTTGCAGAGGTGCAATATCAAATATTCGGTCTTGCCAAACTAAATAATTCAGTTATATCATGTGTATGCTATCTTTAAATAAGCTAAAATATGGTTTTTGTTTGTTACCCAACGCCGGCATTCTCTTTCTTATTATGGACCATATACTTAAAGGCGGATTGACTTCCGATTTCATGAAATGTATAATTAAATTTACAATTTGTTAAGCAGCTGAATTTGTCCTTCGTCAAAGAAAGGTGTAACGTTATGAAAAAAAGTCATAAAGTCATTCCGATTTTGATTTTTATCGTAGTTATAACTAATTGCATTGTTTTACTGAATATTAATAAGCAAAATAACTATTATATTGGTAAAATTGAAAGCATGGAGAAAAAAGACGGAATTACAACAGTAGATGTATCCCCCATTAAAAGTAACCGTCATTTTACATCTGAAATTAAAGCAAATCATAAAATAGAGTATGCCGATAATATAATGATCTCCGGTTTAAAGGACCGAAATAAAAAAAGAAAAGAACTGTATTTAGGCCAGCTCGGAGAGGAAATCGAGAATTTAAAAGTAGGTGACTCTATTATATTTAAAGTTAAAAACTATAATAAAAATGATTATAAATTAGATATCAATGAATTAGCAGTTGACCTTACCATGGAATAAAAGTGCATATCCTTACTCATATTATATCTTGTACTTGGTGATGATTGGGATAAAGTCCATTATAGGGGGTAAGTAAGGAGTGTATTTATATCATTATTATGATAAAACAATAGGACCCTTTAAGAATTTGTCCGATACCTCAATTGAAGCTGCAAATAAAGTTTTAAATGAATTAAAAATAAGTAAACCGAATGTGCAGTGTGCAAAAAGGCAAGCAACCTATATAGAAGACCGTTTATATTACGAAGCACTGCTAAGAGAAAGATTTTTGGACAAGGGAGGCATAATCAAAAGACATGTCCCTTATTATATGGTTGTTGAGCATAGTCCCTGGCTCGGTACCTGGTTTGAAAATTGTGAATTTATAAAAATCCCAATTGAAGAGTTTGATTTAACAACAGTGTCCTTTACTTATGGAGACTCTCACCCCACCTTTAGTCCTCGCGTAAATGACAATAAGGAATATCGCAAGAAAATTTATAAATACGATGAGATACTGGATGTAATAGCGAAATACGGCCTGCCGCAAGACTGGAACAATGACGGTAGATTCGGGCCGGAGCGATATGTGGAAGCTCATATTTGGAATGATAAACCTATTGATAAGTACATTAATAAGGATATAACAGAGAGAAATTAAATCATGAGATACGTTCACCTCCTCTGTCCGGAATTTGACAAGATTAGTTAGCAAAGCTTATATTAGCTTCAGAAAAGAAAAATATTATTAATCGAGGTGTTTTCCTATGTCAAACAATAATATGAATCCTAAGGTTGATGAATTTTTAAGCAATTCCAAACAGTGGCGCGAAGAATTTGAAAAATTGAGAAATATTATTCTTGATTGTCAGCTGACAGAAGAACTAAAATGGGGAAAACCTTGCTATACGTTTCAGAACAATAATATCGTTTTAATACATGGATTTAAAGAATACTGTGCCATTCTCTTCATCAAAGGATCTTTGTTACCCGATCCGCATGGTATTTTAGTCCAGCAAACAGAGAACGTTCAGGCAGGACGCCAAATTCGTTTCTCTAATATCGGGGAAATCATGGATAAAGAGCGTATCATAAAGGATTATGTCCATGAAGCAATTGAAATTGAAAAAGCTGGTTTGGAGGTTGCTTTTAAAAAGAACACAGAATACACCGTTCCCGAAGAACTAACAATTAAATTCAATGAACTCCCCGCTCTGAAGGCTGCATTCGAGGCATTGACACCGGGGCGGCAAAGGGCATACCTGCTTCATTTTTCAGAGCCCAAACAATCCAAGACCAGAGTGGCAAGGATTGAAAAATATACACAGCATATCCTCGAGGGCAAGGGATTAAATGATAATGTCTAAATAAAATAATACCCACTTTAAAATACGAAGTTTCATGTCTGTCATGATCTTCGTAATTTTTTTGGCATATATTGATACATATTATCATGAGTGATATAATGGTACAAGTTAATATTCCATATTATAACAAAACAGCAATCTAAAATGAATTTGCTCCTAAAGAATGCTAATGCGGCGACTCAATACGCACTGCAAGACAACTGCTATTGAAACAAGGGTATCTCTTGTAAAGTTATGTTCATATCTTAATGAAAGGAAAAGTAATATGAAAATTGAGTTGGTGCAGTTAGATATTAATGACAGCAATGACATCTATCTTATGTTGCAGGAAATACCGCAAGAAGAAAATGGTTTTATGAATTCCGCTCATGGCAAAACCTTTGAAGAATTTAAGACCTGGCTCATTGAGAGTGACAGCTCCTCCAAAACCAAAGAACTCGTCGACGGTTGGAAAGTACCCAGCAGTACATACTGGTTATATGTTAACGGCACTCCTGTAGGAATAGGAAAGATCAGACATTTCCTAACAGAAAAGCTGCTGGAAGAGGGCGGACATATAGGGTATGCAATTCGCCCAAGCGAGCGAAATAAAGGGTATGGAACCATCTTACTTAAGAGATTGCTTAGCACAGCAAAAAATATGGGGATCGACAATATTCTACTTACGATAAGAAATGACAATGTACACTCATTAAAGGTTGCTATATCAAATAGAGGAATTATAGAAAAAAGTAATGATACCCGCTCCTATGTCTGGATCCGCTGAAAATTTTCATTTCGCCATTCAAGAAAGTACTGGATTAATCCGAGCTTCTTTGCTACAATGATTATCAAAATATGGTTGGACCCTGCTATGAATGTGAATATTCAGGCTTAAGGGAAGGAGGCTGTAAATATGAATGTAATTATGTATGGTGCTGAGATATGCCCCGATTGTGTAAGTGCAAAAGAGATGTTATCAATGAATTCCGATATTGACTTGGATTATAGAAATATCACAAAATCCACCGCTCTGTTAAAAGAATTTTTATCCTATCGTGATCATGAAGAAATGTTTGCTCCTGTAAAAGAACGCGGAGGTATCGGTATCCCGCTGTTTATTCTGGAGGATGGAACAAAAACCTTTGAGATTACTGATTTTGCCGATATCGATGAACTTCCCTCTGAACAGATGGGTAGCTCCTGTTCCTTAGATGGCAGCAAACAATGTTAAAATGAAGCTTTCCGGCAGCCTCCTTACTTATAAGGAGGCTGTTTTAACGTATTGCAGCGCACTGGGACTATAAGTCTATATACATATCGTTAAGAATCTAACATATTTTATAGTAGTACTTAACAATATATTAATGTAATACCAAATTCTTCATGTTATAATATTGTGTATGGTAACAAATAGCAATTGCAGACATTTAAGACGGACAATATAAAAATATATAGAAATGATGAGGGAAAAATAATGAAGAGTGTTATCCTGTCCTATTCTTACACCGGAAATAATAATGCCTTGGCCGAAAGCGTTGCTAAGGAGCTTTCCGTAGAGCATTTGAAAATTACTGAAGCAACTGCCAGAAGTATGGGTAAAATCGTTTTCGACATGCTATTTAACAGAACACCTGCCGTGACTCCCGAGCCTGCCAAGCTGCAGCAATATGACCATATCATATTTGTTGGACCGGTATGGATGGGGCAGCCTGCTTCACCGCTTCGCGGATATTTTAATTACTTAAAAACTGCTCCTAAAAAATACTCCTTTGTCAGTATCAGCGGCGGTGCATTAAACCCCAATCCCAAGCTGGCACCGAGTTTGGAGAAAAAGACCGGTGCGAAGCCTGAAGCTTTTATCGATCTTCACATATCTGATTTTCTTCC
This sequence comes from Bacillota bacterium, assembly GCA_023409535.1. Taxonomy (GTDB): domain Bacteria; phylum Bacillota; class Clostridia; order Lachnospirales; family Lachnospiraceae; genus Mobilitalea. Next base: position 635,514 of record JAEYGZ010000039.1, on the reverse strand, counting down.
TTCCAGCAATCAATCAACGGCCAAAGAAACCAGCAGCTACAAGCTGAATGAGGAGGATATCAAGAAGCTTACAAAAGAGGTAGTCGCCAAAGTTAAGCCGGTATTTGAAACGTAATCAATACATTCCTTATAAAGATTGCTCCCCGGCGATGCGTCAGGGAGCAATCTTGTTATATCCACACTCATCACTTCATGAAATATTAGCTTGCCGTATCATGACATTTCGCATCCTCATTCATTCCCTTTTGCGCATCAACAATGGTTTGAATATGGATTACAACATTTTTCCATACCTCAAATTTGATTTCCAGAAGCCGTCTCATATGGCTGTGCTTAATTACCGGAATCTGAAAGTTAATGATATCTCAAAATAAAATAAAAGAAGCTGTTGCTCAACTAACTTTCGTCAGTTTACAACAGCCTCTCCTATTCCCCAAAAACCTGTTGCCATACTATGAGTATAGCAAATGTTTCAGTAATATACTTGTTCAATTATTCTCGGTGCTAGCATAGGACTTGTACAGGACCTTCTATCACCTCATATAGCTTCTCGCTGGGCAGTGGCTTGCAAAGCAAAAAGCCTTGTCCGCGCTCGCAGGAGAGCCTCCTTAAATATTCCAGCTGTGCTTGTGTCTCAATTCCCTCTGCTACAACCCGGTAATTCAAATCATGAGCCATGGCTATAATATTTTTCGTTATTACAGCTTCATCTCTGCCATATGGTAATGCCTTAATAAAGCTTCTATCAATCTTAACAATATCAATCGGTAATCTCATAATATGTGCCAGCGAAGAATAGCCGGTTCCAAAGTCATCAAGCGCTATTTTAATGCCATAGCTCCTTAATCGATTCAACCTTTCAATTACTAAATCAACCTGGGAAATAACCACTGTCTCCGTGATTTCAAAAATAACGGTGTTGAAATTTACATTGAAGGAGGCTATGATTTCCTCAATTTTATTAAAATTGATTTCACTTTCCAGGGTCTTGCCGGAAAGATTGATTGATAATTCAATGTCGCCCAGACCTTCTTTTTCCCATTGCTCTTTTTGCTGTAATGCCTTATTGATGATCCACCGCTCCAACACATAGATCTGTTTTGTCTTTTCAGCTAAAGGAATAAATATATCAGGTGAAATAAAACCATTCGCAGGCTGCGGCCAGCGAACCAGTGCTTCTACACCGATAATCGCATTTGTATCTAAGTTGAACTCCGGTTGGAAAAAGAGCGTCAATTCCTCTTTCTCAATACCACTCTGGAGCATATTTGTCATGCGCACCTGTTCTATAATATTATTCTTAAGAACATCACTATAAATATTGATTTCCTTCCCATTACTCTTGCCTAAGTAACAAGCTGTCTCCGCTTTCTCGATAAGCGTATCAATATCTTTGCCATGCTCAGGATACAGGGATACTCCGGCGTTCATGGTAATATAGAAAATAAATTCAGGCGTGTTAATAATGCAGCAATTACTGATAATATCGTCCATGACCCAATACAAGTTAGACTGTGTCGTATAATCAGTGAATATAATTATAAATTTATCACATGCAATTCTTGTAACATAATTGGGTTTCTTTACTTTACTCTCGAGATAGTCAGTAACTTTCATGATTATTTCATCGCAGGTCATCTGCCCATAGGTCTCAAAAATATACTTAAAATTATTAATATCCAAGTAAGCAAGGGCAAACTGATCAATCCCTGCGAGCTGATTGTAAGAACCTCTCAGAATATTTTTGGTAAAGATATTCTTTATGAAATTCATTTTTGAAAGCCCATAATATTCTTCATCAAATATGGGCGTAACATTTGCTCTTCCCATGCTTCATCTCTCTTATTCCTTATAAATATATATAATCATTTGGTCTGATATTATCATAAATCATACTTAAGATAAAAACCATGTCGTATTTGGAAAAAAAGAATCAAATTTTCCAAATACGACATGTTCTTCCATGAATATTAATAATATAATGAGCCTGTAATAAAAAATTAAAAACATGTATTACATGTTTTTAATTTCATAAAAGATTGGACTTGCATATTAATAACATAAGAATTTATAAAAATTATAATCAGGAGGGTATTTTATGAAAAAATCTATTAGAATTATGTCTGTTTCTGCGATCATTTTATTACTGAGTCTGGTTTTTGTACTGTCAAAGAGTCAACTTTTTAATTCTGAGGATGGACAAGCTGCAGCTAGTGATATGCCTTCCATCTTATCCGCTTCTGCTGACGAAGAAACTACTCTTGCCAGCGATGCTCCTTCCATTCTGTCTGCTAGTGATGCGCCTTCTATCCTGTCAGCATAATTATAGTTCTATTTTACAATTACATTATACTTTTGCTCTATATGCTCTTTAATAAACGCCACCATGTATTGTATATTCATAACACATGCTATATGATACGCTTCATATAAATATTTAAGACATTCACTTTTATTGCTGAATGGTAAAGCCCCTGTATCTATAAGTATTTCTTTATTCCAAACCACCCCATACAAAAGATGTGGGAGCGCATTACCTAATTTGCTTCTTTTACAAATGTTTATGCCTTCATTCGCTATTTCAATAGCCTTTTCATGCTCCCCGATCAGGCCGTACCATTTCGAAAGATTAGTTGCTATGGTTACTTGTAATATGGCTCTTTGCTGTTCATCCATATAACTTTGTTTCATAGCGCTGTAAGCATCATGGATAACTTCGATTGACTTATGATAATCTTCTTTTTCCGCGTATGCCGTGGACATATTAATTAAAATCATAGCTTCATAAAAGCTTAATGGCCAGCTGGAAAGTGATATGGAACCGTAGTTCGGAATTGTAAGGTGAATGGCATTTTTCAATCCCTGTAAGAACTCATCAGCACCGGTGCGTTTTAAGTAATAATTAACTAAGCTCTCAGCCCTGATTAAAAATTGTTGGTCCAAAACTGAATTACCGATCGTCTTCGTTATCTCAGCTAAGACGGTCTCAGCTTTTTGAAATTCATATAACTTAATATAGTCCTCAAACTGCTTCATTTTCTCCAGCACCTTAAAGTCAGAAACGGAGAGCATGGAATATGCTCTTTCTCTGAAGCGGCCCATGCGACCCATTAACAATTCGTAGGTATCCCGGCTGGGATTCTGACTTCCGTTTTCGATTCTGGATAGGGTCTCAACGGAGCAGATTTCATCACATAATTGTTCCTGCGTTATGGATAAGGATTTTCTGGTCATGCGGACGATATCACCTAATCGATATCTACCCATTGATATTCCTCCTTAAGGTGTTTTTTAATCAGTTCAGCCTTTGTATTTTCTTCACAAAAATCAAATACGTAATAAGCTTGCAAATACAGCATTAAACACTCGTTTTTTGCGCTTTCCCATTGCTTTTGGTCTTTTAAGAGGTACTCCGTGGTCTGCGCTTTGATTAAGGTTAACTCACCCAGATAATCCATCTTGCGGTTTCCCTTATTTTTCTCCAGTCCTTTATTACACATATCCAGGGCACGATTCATATCCTGTTTTTGCATAAAGAATCTGCTTGCAATGACAGCGACCTTCGGATAGAGATTATTATTCTCCTCTATGGAATTGTGTGTGTCCAGATATAATAGTATCTGCTCCAGTATTTCCTTTGCCCGGTCGTACATCGTCGCTGATATCATACGTTGGATCAGGTCAATTATAATATGTAACTCGCTGTTACTCAGGTAATAGTCGTTAATTTCATTGGTCTTAAAATCCGGTACTGTGCTTGAGATTGCCTCCATAAACAGCTCAATCGTATCATCCACGGTTCCGCCATCCAATTCATTTAATAATGCTCTGCAATTGATGATAAACTGCATATGGACACTACCCTTGGATGCGGCTATTTTCTCATATTCTTTCAACATCGTGGCAGCTGTAAGATAATTTTTATCTTCAATCAGCTTTTTGATGTCTTCTCTCATTTGATATAAGACATAATCAAATTCTGTCAATATCAATTCAAATTGATTGGGTGTTCTTCCCAACCGCTCAAGTAAGGTTTCCAGCAATAAGGAATCCACATCCCTCTCTCCTGCTTCTATTCTGGATAAGGTTGTTATGGAGCACAAGCCCTTGCACAATATCCCCTGAGAAATCTGAAATGTTTCACGAAAATATTGTATCGCAGATCCTATTTTATTATTTTCCATTTCAAGTTCTTTTGCCATCAATCAACCGCCTCGTCTTTATAATTTGAAATGATAGTTATAGAGTATCACATAGCTGGTCTATCTTCAATTATATTTCATACATTTCTGCCAATTTTCCTTATAATTTTACCAAATTCAGATGCATTTCTTACATTTTTTTTACTTTAAAAACATTATTCGCACAAAAAAAGAATTTACCATGGCGCAGTAAATTCTTTTTCGCTTCATTTTCTATTCACAATATAATTGCTCCTGCGCCAGAATATCATAAATCGACTTAACAGCACTTATCCTTGCAATCACATTCATTCATTATCACGGAAGCTACTTCCTGGTCTTTCAGATAACCGTAAGCGCTTAAACCCGCCTTGATCACCGCACTCCAGGCCTTTACCGGCAGGTCAAAGCTGGTTCCGTCATCTAATACTACCGTACAGGCATTCTGCATGACACATTTTTCAGGATAGGTTATCCGGTACATGTTCTTACGACTGATTGCACCGATCTCCTCCAGGGTGTTCACCATTCTGTATACCGTAGCCAAACCGATACTTGCATCCAAAGAGGACACCTTATAATAAATCTCTTTACAGCTGGTACACTCGTTCTCAAGAATTGTATCAATAATCAGTTTTCTTTGCTCGGTTATTCTGCCGCCCTGCTCCCTTAACTTTGTGAGAATCAGCTCCTTGTGCATATTTGTCTTATGATATGTTTTATTTTCACGCGCTTCTCTTACCATAGCTTCCTCTTATCAGTTTTAATGGTGCTTTTTATGCTTAAACCACAGAACCAATTGATATATCCCGACACCGACTAAATAAATTACTAAGAATGAGCCCATTCCGTAAAGAATGGAATGAAATGAATCACCCATATCTATTTCACCTTATTTCCGTCTGAAAATGAACTGCTGCAACTGCTGCAGCTTCCACCGCCGCCGCTGCATCCGGGACAGCCTCCTGCTTCTTTTTGTTTTGATCTTCTGATAACCACGTATACAATATAGCTTACAACAGCAAGAACAATGACAATATTCACTGCATTATCAACAAACCACATAAAGAAACCTCCTTACTTAAACTTACGACACCGCATGATGAACAGTTATATGATTATATATAATCAGAACTGAAGCAATTACAATTATCATGTATTATTGGAATAAAATCAGTTTTAATTATCATGTACATTCGGAACAAATCAGTTTCGATTCTCTTGTATTAAAACTGCGCTGCTTCTTATTCCGCCGCATCTACTTTGGCGGACGAAGCAGCGCAGTTATTTTACTTAAGCTACAGATCTTCTGACTACAACCTTTGTATTCTTATATGGATCGGGACGGAAGAGCATATATGCCATAGCTGCCAATATGATAAATGCAACGATGGTTCCGATTCCAAAGGTACCGTATACAATCAGGCTGCCGATCTGGAAGATCATCAACGATATCAGATAGGAGAATACATTCTGATACACAATTGCAAAGGTGAACCATTTCCTGTCGTTTAATTCCTTGGACATGGTACTGATTGCCGCGAAGCAAGGTGAGTCCAGGAGATTAAATACCAGGAATGAAAATGCTGCTACTGCACCTGGCAGCATGACAGTTGCAGAACTCCACAGGGAGGTATCTGCCTCTGTTGCTTCAGCGCCCAGACCGCTTAAGATACCAATGGTGGATACAATACTTTCCTTAGCCACAAAGCCGGAGAGCGAGGAAGCTACCGCACGCCAGTTACCAAATCCGAGGGGTGCAAAGACAGGAGCAATAAATCCGCCGATTACAGCAAGCAAGCTGTCTTCGGCATCGACCAATCCAAAGCCGTCTGCGCCAAATCCAAAGCTGGATAAGAACCACATTATAACGCATGCAAGGAACAGAATGGTTCCCGCCTTGATTAAGAAGCCCTTCAGTCTTTCCCATACGTGAAGAAGAACACCCTTGATCGAAGGGATATGGTAGGGCGGAAGCTCCATGACAAAAGGTGCTGCAGCTCCTGAGAAAGGCTTTGTCTTTTTTAAGATAATTGCAGATACCAGAACAGCCACGATTCCGATGAAGTACATCAGCGGTGCCATCCACCAGGCTCCGCCCATCATAACACCTGCAATCAATGCAATAACCGGCAGCTTTGCACCGCAGGGAACAAAGGTTGCAGTCATAATAGTAAGTCTTCTGTCATTATCATTTTCGATGGTCTTGGAGGACATAATACCAGGAACACCACAACCCGAAGAAATAAGCAAGGGAATAAAGCTCTTGCCGGAAAGTCCGAACTTACGGAATACTCTGTCCATAACGAACGCGATACGAACCATATATCCGCAGTCTTCCAGAATGGAAAGCAGGAAGAACAGGATTGCCATCTGAGGTGCAAAGCCAACTACCGCGCCAACACCACCGATGATACCATCGACAACGAGACTGACCAAGGTCTCTGAGGTACCTGCACTTTCAAGGACGCTTTGTATTCCAGGCTGTATCCACGCTCCAAACAAGGTATCATTCGTCCAATCCGTAACAATCGTTCCGAGAGAAGTGACTGCTATGTAATAAACCGTAAACATAATCAGAATAAAGATCGGAATACCCAGCAGGCGGTTTGTTGCGATCATATCAATCTTATCGGAGGTTGACAGCTTCTTACCGGATTTCTTAACTGTCACCTTCACCAGCTTCTGAATATACTCATATCTCTCGTTGGTAATGATACTTTCCGTATCATCATCCTTCTCCTTCTCCATCTGAGCGATTACTTCATCATTGGCTTTGGCAAGCTCAGAGGATATCGTCAGCTGTTCTATTACTTTACTATCCTTCTCAAATACCTTGATGGCATACCACCTGCGCTGTTCCTCGGGCAAATCTGACGGTATATTCTCTTCAATACGGGCAATTGCCGTCTCCACATCATCAGCGAATTTCTTCTCAGGAAGCTTCACTTCCTTCACCTTTGCCAAGGCAATGGCTTTCTCAGCTACTTCACGGACACCCAAATTCTTTAGCGCTGAAGTCTCTACAATTTCACAGCCAAGCATTGCTCCAAGCCGTTTCTCATCGATTTTATCCCCGTTCTTACGAAGCAGATCGATCATATTAAGGGCAATGACTACCGGAATTCCAAGCTCCATCAGCTGTGTGGTAAGGTACAGATTTCTTTCAATATTGGTTGCATCCACCAGGTTAATGATGGCATCCGGTTTTTCCTTTAGCAGATAATCACGGCTGACCACCTCTTCCAGGGTATAGGGTGATAAAGAATAGATACCGGGCAAATCGGTGATGATAATCTCTTCTCCGCTTTTTCCATTCTTCAGCTTGCCTTCCTTCTTCTCAACGGTAACACCCGGCCAGTTTCCGACATATTGGTTTGCACCGGTCAATGCATTAAACATTGTGGTTTTACCACAGTTCGGATTACCTACCAGAGCAATTCTAATAGACATATAATTTCCTCCTGTTTCCAAGTATAATTTTATCTTTTTAGTTAGCCTTAACTAACTTCATATCAAAAAAATACGCCTCCGGCACCTTACTCCACAAGAATGTTTTCCGCATCCTGTTTACGTATACTTAATTCATAGCCTCGAATTGTTATTTCCACAGGATCACCTAACGGCGCGACCTTTCTTACATAGATTTCGCTTCCCTTTGTAATACCCATATCCATAATACGACGCTTTAAAGCACCTTCACCGTTCAACTTGGTAACCTTTACTGTCTGGCCGATTGCTACCTCGCGCAATGTCTGCATGTTACTACTCCTTTCCCAACGCTATCCTTTTTTGTTCCATTCAAAGAGCCGTTCATCGCTTAGATCATAATCTTCCCCGCCATCTCTTTATTAATGGCCACTCTGGAATTTTTGATATTCACGATAAGATTCCCGCTAAATTCTGATATCACGGTTACCTCACTGCCTACGATAAACCCAAGATTGGCAAGAAACCTTCTGGTATCTTCCTGTCCGCCGACCTTCTTAATCTGATTGATTTCTCCGCATCTTGCAAATGTTAAGGGCATACTGGTTCATCTTCCTCTCTGATAGGTATGGTACTAATTGATAATGACTCTCATTAATATCTTTCATCTAGTAAGTATAGACTAACTAATGTCCAATGTCAAGACATAAATTGATAATATTTCTCATTTTCAATAATAATTCATTGCATCTTTATTTTCTGACGGGCTTTATCCTTAACAGAATATTTGATATTCCTTCCTTCCTATGTTATACTAACTGCATACTTACCTTATGAGTTTGGTGCTATCATATCCTTATATAACTGATTATTAATAGATCGAGGTGTTCAGTAATGCAAATGAATGAATCTTCAGAGAATTATCTTGAAACCATACTTATTCTAAGCCATCGCTTGCCGGCTGTCCGGGCAATCGATATTGCTACCGAGCTGGCTTTTAAGAAATCCAGTGTCAGCGTTGCCATGAAGCATCTGCGTGAAAATGGCTATATCACTGTGAATGATGCCGGAAGTATCCAGCTTACACCGGAAGGCAGACAAATCGCTGAGATGATTTATGAACGGCATACCTTGCTCACCGGATGGTTGGAATCCCTCGGTGTGGACAAAAAAACGGCAGACACAGATGCCTGCCGTATTGAACATATGATCAGTAAAGAAAGCTTTGAAGCGATTAAAAAATTCCTATCTGGCCTTCACTAAGAAGCGGTTTCCTTCGCATAATACCAGCTTCTGTCCGGCCGGGGTTTTAGTGATCCAATCCATCTCTTCCGCACTAAGGCTAAACTGCTGCTTAAGCGCTGCCACCTTGCCTGCCGTATGCGCAAACAGCTCATAATAACCGGATACATTACGAAAGGTTGGTTTTTTTGCCAGGAAGGTGATACTGTCTTCTATCACCGAAGTAATCACGAAGCCGTGAGCCTTTGCAACCTTATACATCATGAAAAGGTATTTATCATAATTTAAGAACAAACTGTCCGCATCATCAATTAAGAGCCGTGCTCCGGTTATCGGGGTATTGCCGTTTAACCTGGTCCATACATCTTCCATGGCCATCAATCGGTACAGATCCACATCCTCCCTGGGAACATCGGTAAGGTCATAAATCACCAGCCTGTGGCTTCCTATGTAATGCAGTTCTTTTCCCGCTGCAAGCTTCCCCAGCTCGGTTACTGCTTTCGATAGCTCATCAAGCTCCTCCAGAAAAGTATCCTTTAGTAATATACTGTCCGATTGTACAGGCGTTATATTTAACTCCAGAGCGATATCATGAAGCTCGGCTTTGATATTCTCCAATTTTTTATCTATCTTCTTTTTCTTATATGTTTCTATTATTTCCGCAAATGCAGCCGCATACTGGTTCCAGCTCAGATCTCCGCAATCGATGCATAGCTTCAGCATCACCTGCTCTATCAGGTATTTTTGAAGATTTGTCAACCTAGTTATCTTCGTACCGATCAAGAGCTTGGCAAGTCCAAACTTTATCTTGCTTAAGAACATTACATCCTGGTCACTCATCTCACCGGCATCCTGAATAAATAGCGGATTAAGCGGCTCCTTTGCCAGATCGATTACAATCCCGTCATATTTCTCCGCAAACTCCTTAAATTCTCCGCTCCTGGTGATGACAAAAGCGGTTCCTTCCGTATTCTCGAGTACATGCTCGATTTCACGCTGTAATGCGCTGGTTTTTCCGGTGCCCCTCGGTCCAAAATAAAACCCGCTGCCAAGAGATATCATATCTCTTCTTTGTTGAAAGATTTGTACAGCCATACTCTGACCTCCCCTAATTGAATGTGACAAAGCATATTACATGTATCAATTCCGTAGCCAATCATTACATGTATTATTATGCCAGATTTTTCATCATATGTATATATGAAATTGTCAAATCCGCGAATGAAATCAACCAGCCAAATCACGCATAATACTGTGCCTGGGTGCGCCACATATGGCTGTACAAGCCTCCGCTCTCCTCAAGCTCTTTATGCGTACCGTACTCCACCAGCTCCCCCTTGTCAAATACGGCGATGCGGTCACAGAAACGGCAGGAGGATAAGCGGTGGGAGATATAAATCGCTGTCTTATTGCTGACCAGCTCATTAAATTTCGTATAAATTTCAAATTCGGCATACGGATCCAGTGCAGCCGTGGGTTCATCCAGAATAACAATCGGTGAATCCTTATAGATTGCCCGGGCAATTGCCAGCTTTTGATTTTCTCCGCCGGACAGTTCGATCCCGTCTTTATCAAAGTTCTTATATATAGACGTATTGACTCCGGCGTCTAACGCATGAATTCTGTCAGCGATCCCCGCCTTCTTAAGAGCTGTGTCCAGCTTCTCCGCATCTGTATCCTGATAAAATGCAATATTTTCTCTGATGGAAAAGGAAAACAGCTTAAAATCCTGGAACACAACTGCCAGCAAACGGTTATATTCCTCCGTACTGTATTCCTTAATGTTAATTCCATTCACAATAATCTCTCCCTCTTCCGGTTCATAGAGACGGCAGAGGAGCTTAATAAAGGTTGTCTTTCCGGCACCATTTTGCCCGACAATGGACAGCTTTTCACCATTTCTGACGGTCAGGGATACATTTCGTAAGGTATATTCCGTGCTTCGCGGATATTTAAAAGAGACATTGCGAAACTCGATTTCCACCTGACCGTTGTCCTCAAACCTTTTATCTCCATAGCCTTCTTTGTTGGGTATACACTCAAACTCAAGATACTGGTCAAGATATTTGCAGTTCTGAATGAACTCCACAAAGTTCATCAACATGGTAAATACACTGTTGGCAAAATTATTGGCTGCTGCGATATACATGGTAAAATCACCGATCCCAAGCATTCCCCTTAATACCTGCCAGGCCATATAGCCATAAACCGTAACCATCTGCAGCTGAAGATTGACCGCCGACATGCCGTCGCAGCGTCCGAACTTCGCAAAATAACTGCTGAATTGCTTCAGGGAGGCATTATTATAAGCCATAATCTTTTTACAAAGATAAGGCCCCATATGATTGATCCGTATGTCCTTCGCCATGGAAAAGTCGCTGATAAGGTCATTATAATAACCAAAATTCCGGTTCAGCGGTATCAGATTCTGGTACATTTCAAATGTCAGGCTCTGCTCCTTCTTCAAAATCGCAGTATTCACAAGCAGAATGGCGATAATAACCAGAAGAATATAGATGTTCAAGGTTGCGATGATTACTACCAGGCCAAGAATTGTTATGATACTCTGAAGCAGGCTGATCATACTGCCGATCATTCGCCACAGCACTCCCTGATTTACAATCGGAAATATTGCCTTTTCCTTCTTGTCAAGGATCTCCGAATCTTCCAGGTTCTCATAATCCATGCTCATAATATGCTTCCCCATGTGAAGCTCGAATTTGTTCACCATGGCGAAGTTTGCAATTTCAATTTTAGTATCAAGGAATTTATTCGCCAGATTCAGAATGCAGTTACCCAATATCGTTGCTCCCACATAGATCGCAAGCCGTGCAATCCTTTGCTCTCCCATCAGTTCATCAATGATGAATTTGGGCATGATGATATTAAGAAACGGTGTTAAGGATTTTATAACAGCAGAAATATAAATCAGCGGAATATAGGTTTTTGACATGCTTCCGGCAAGCCTTAGAAAATGAAATGCAATCCTTAAATCCTTCTTCATGCGATTGCCTCCTCATCCCGGTAATATTTTGCCTGCGTCTCAAACATATCATGATATTTGCCGTTCTTCGCCAGCAACTCCTCATGGGTGCCGTATTCCACAAGGCAACCGTTCTCAAACATGGCAATGGTATCGCAGAATATGGTGGATGCCAGCCTGTGAGAGATATAAACAGCGGTCTTATCCTTTACCATCCGGTTAAAATTCTGATAGGTGTTGTATTCTGCCAAAGCATCCAGTGCTGCGGTAGGCTCGTCAAGTATCATAATCGGAGCATCCCTGTACAGTGCTCTTGCTATGGTAATCTTCTGCTTCTCGCCGCCGGACAGCTCCACGCCTTCCTCATCCAGGATCTTCAGAAGACTGGTATCGGCTCCGTTTTTCAAAGATAATATCTTCTCAGCAATTCCAGCCTGTTCCATCACCTGATTCACCCGCTGCAGATCAAGCTCTTCCTTCTCCAGAACAGCCACATTCTCCGCAGCTGAAAAAGCAAGAATTTTAATCTCCTGGAATACGGCGGAGAATATCGTTCGATATTCCTCCTTTGCAAAGCGCTTGATATTTATACCATTGAGCAATATTTCACCTTCGCTGACCTCATACAACCCGCATAACAGCTTTACAAAGGTCGTCTTACCTGCGCCGTTATGACCGACAATGGCTAATTTCTGCCCGGCGGGAAGCTTAAGGTTCAAATCCCGATAGACATACTTATCACTATTTGGATAATGAAAGGATACCTTCTTAAATTCTATCTCATAAGGCCCTTCCGGCAGCGGAAGGCATTCCTTCTCTTCTTCCTCAGGCTTCTCGATAAATTGTCTGAAATCACAGATTTCAAGGTTCTGTGCCCGGATATGCGCCAAATCACCGATCATCCTGTTAAACCAATCTGCAAAACCGGCAATCGCTGCAAAATACATCGTCAGGTCGGGAATAGTCATCCTTCCCTGAAGCACCTGATAGATCAGATATGCGTATATGATTCCCTCCCGGAGAAGCAATAAAATCACATCCACCAGACCTGCTTTAAAATACTTCCATTTGATCTTCTTATGTATTGCAAGTCTTTTGTCTTTGTACCCTTGGAATAGCTGCGCTACCCAGGTGGTTAGTCCATACAGGCGCAATTCCTTTCCATAGGAAAAATCATACATCAGGTTATAGATATAATGTGAGCGGCGGTCATTTTCGGAGATTTCATCCTTTCTGTCGTGCTCGTATTTTCTGACCCGATAGGTAAAATAATAGGTGACCGTAACATTTGCCGCCATATATAACATAACGAAGATATTCAGGGTTGAGATGATCGTAATAAAGCTGCCGACAGCCAGCAGATTTCCGCCCAGAAAAAAAAGCTTATGCAGCATGCCCTCAATCCCATTCTGATTATTATTCAGACAGCGGGAAGCAGTTTCCTCATCATTTAAGAATTTCGGGTCCTCCGTATTCTTGTAGTCGGTAGTCATGCACTTCGTCTGAAGCATCCTGATGTACCGAAAGCGAATGTTGACCATTCTCGGAAAATAAGCCTGATTAAGATAGGATTTTCCGGAACCCACCAGCGCCCCGATCAAAAAGAATGCTGCCAGAAGGCCTAATAATATCTCCGAGCGCTTTCCATACATTAATTCCTGCAGAATGAAGCGCGGAAACAGAAGATTGAGGATCGGGATTGCCCCGGACAGTACGGAGAATAAAGCAAAATATACAAATATTTTCTTGTCGGTCTCCCAAGCACCCTGAACTACATAGCATATATTCTGCCAGGTATTGTATTTGGGCTTACTCTCTGATTTTGACTTATTCACAATACCTGTCATATTACAGTTCCTCGGTGCATCATTCCGGCGCAGGACACATTACCGCCAATACTCTCACAGGACAGGTCCCCTCCGCAGGATACATTGCCGCCGATATCAGCACAGCTTATGGATTGACCTGCCGTTGCATTACCTGAGACATCACCGCAATTAAGGCTTCCGTGACACTCTACATTCTTCGCTTCCCCTTCATAGGTTACTTCAAGCTTATGCTCTTTGGCCTCTCCTTTCTTAAGAAGCTTTTTCCCAAGAAATGCCACAATACGAAGCGTATTGTCATCCGGCCAGGGCAATCCGGCAGCAAAACCGGAATGCTCTTTATTCTCTTTGGCACTGTCGTTTATTATTACCGATTTGAGCATAAGCTCTGCCTCCTCAGCATCTATCGCATTGCTCTTGTACAAATCCAGGACCTTCTTTATTGTTACATTACCCATAGCTATATTCTCCTTTCTATTTAGTTCAAGCTTGTCATTACCATAATAAATGTGTTTAATACTGCAGTTCTTTAATATCTTTGGCTCACTGTCGCAATAAAGCTTTCCGATACTGCAGTTTTCCAACTCCACGCTGCCTGCCCGGACAAGCTTTGCTCTGACACCATTGGCATTTAGAGTCGTACATTCAATATAATCAACCAGGCTTTGGCTCCCATGTACATTACGTCCAAAATATGGGACTGCCAGCCACTTTAATCTTCTCATCAGCTTACTGCCGCCGCTGGAACTGTTATGATAAATGTGAATATGGTCTCCGGTCATTTTCTTCACCGAACAATACCCTTTGACGATAATCTCATCTGCTGAAATCTCACCTGCTGATGTTAATAAGCCGTCACTGTAGACGGCATCCGCATTGACATCCGCCCTGCGAAGCTTTAAGGTCCCGCTGTTCTTAAGGCGCTTAACCTTGACTTCGCGAAATACTCTGGCAAAGCCGTCTATCGTAAACTCCTCTGCAGTTAGCTTTCCATTGCATTTAAAGGTTCCGGAAATCTTAACTTTTTGTGCTGTGGTATTTCCCCTCAGCTTTCCCATACCGTCAACTGTGATATTTTCATATTCACCGCCCTGTATGGAGCCAAAACCCACAATCTTCTCATTTTTCATATCTTAATCACCTCATTTACGACTGCTTTCTCGGAGATCTTAATGCTTTCCCTGTATTCTGCACGTTCAATGATGCAAAGATCGCCGATGGTCACCCTTTGGCCGCTGACCAGCTTGGCCTTAGTTCCTTTTATATCGATATCATCGGCTTCGATCACAGGAACAATTGCCATATTATGTTCGGCTTTCCTCCTTTTATATAATAGTGATTTGGGCAGCTGCCTGAACTGCTTATCAGGGGTAAAGCTATCCTGTATCTTCACACTTGTTCCGGTCAATTGTCCTACCCGGACATCTCCTGTATTAAGCAGAAAGATGCGATCTGCATTAATTGTTTCTGCTGTCAGGTCTGCCAGGCTGTAAAAATTCTCGCATTCAATTTCATGGTTACTATTTAACGACTCTGTGCTGATCATATTTTGAAAGCGATATTCAAAGTCCAGTGTTAGGCCTCTTTCATTCTCAAAGGTCACTGCATGAAATACTCCTGACCAGCCGTCATTACCGTAAGATTTTGCCTTCTTACTGCCGCCTCCGTTACATAGCACCTTGCAATCCAGAAATTCTGCTGCCAGAGAGCCGGTTACCGTACATACTCCACCCTTACAGATCCCCTGCAGCTTAACACTGCCTGCTGCCCCAAGTATAAGGAATTCCAGGGTATCAGCTACCAATTCCCCGGCAAGCTTGATTCTTCTGACAGAGGATTTTGTGATTCTTGCTTCGCCTGCAACGGTAAGACGCCTAATGGTACTTTCCTGTACCTTTAGCTCTCCGGCCGCCCGTACCGTTCCATAATCGCCTTGCAGGAACCTTTCCCCCATGGCAATAATATTTCTGCTCATATGGGATTCACCTCTGCTCCGTCCAGATTAAACCGCATAATCCCATCCTCTGCCTCATTGTCAAAGCGGAAGTTAAAGCTGTTACGATATTTGAGTTTTAATTGATTGGACAGCTCATTTAAATGAATTTCCTTCACAATGCTCAGCCTGCGATCAATATAAACCTGTGCCTGCTCCTCGTAAATCGTGGCATAATAGTCCTTTGCCCTGTCGAACAGAATCAGAATATATCCGGTAGATTTCATCTTTGGCAGGTAATCCTTTAACCCTTCTACAATCTCAATCAGCTGTCCCCTGGATATATCCGAATGATCCATGAATTCAGATAGTGCAATCATGATCAGCACCTCAACAAATAGAAAATTGCTTTTTTGAAACCCTTGCACAAAGGCCGGAATTAGATTATCCTTAATCTCTTCTATTACCTTAAGATCCTCCGTGGTAAAGTATCGTTCCGCCACCTCAGGAGACAGAATTTTTGCCAGCTCTTCCAGGGAATATTTGTCCTTCAGCTCCTGAATAGCTTTAATTCTATTCAGTATCTGCTTTCTGGGGAACACCGTCTCCTGTCCGGTAAAGGAGGGCTGCTTAATAAACCATTCCTCGGGTATTAATCCTTCTCTCTTCCATCGATACAGCTGTCCATAGGATATTCCTGTCTCATTTAATAAATCCTTTTTTGTAATAAACATCATCCATACTCCTTTTATATAACTTTAGTATTCCTTATATGCTCCTGCCGGCACAGCAGCGTAACAATGTTATGTTTCATTGATTTAGATCAATGTAACATAACATTGTTACGCTGTCAAGGGAGAATTAACTATATTTTTACAGCCGGAATTGTACATAAGGAAAGACGGCAGCTGCCAGCCATCCTTCTATACCGTTTGGTAAGAATTATGGCCTGCAGCTGCCGCCTCCTATTTTTATTCTATATTTTTATCTCACTTAGCTTATGTGGCATTTATCTATTCTTGAATCATCGGAATTCCGATCTTATGGTGTGGTGATCAGCTCTCTTGCCAAACGCTCTCGTAAGCCCTGATTAAAATCCTGAATTGTATATATATCATGATCAAATACCATTCCGCCCCTGGACAGATCCTCCAGCTCATGAAAATCCGACCCTGAGGTCATGTATAAATTATGCTCCCTCGCATAAGCGAGCGCCAGAGCATTTCTTGAATCATGCCTTGCGTTTCCATTATATATTTCAATTCCATGAATATCTGCGGTCGATGCGACCGTCATCCATTTGCGGTAGGGATGTGCCTGGACAATAAGAATGTCCTCTCCTTCAATCAGCTTATGGAATTCCTTTAGGCCTAAGTGATGGATCTCCCTATGCGTTCTAAGATATTCTTCGGTTATTCCGTAGACAAGATAATCGTTTGGCCCTTCCGTAAAGCGAAGCTCCATTCCGAGAAATACCTTTAGGCCAAGCTTCACACCTTCTTCGCAGGCAATATGATATCCTCGCAGATAATGCTCGATCTTATTCTCCCAGCTCATTTGCCCTAACATTCTAAAAAATCCGTCGTAATAATGATCTGTTATAATTATGCCCTGATACCCTGCCTGATCATAGAGCCTTACCACTTCCCTGGCCTTAATATTGCCGCAGGCACTGGTCTCTGAGGTATGTATATGTGTGTCTATTCGAAACATAAGCTGTCATCCTCCTTAACAAATATATCGGAAACATCATAACACAAGTATATGGTGACTTCCAACAACATTTATGATGATTACGGTTATACCGGATACATTTATCACAAGAACAGTGAAATTTTAGTTTCTTTTTCTTGGAAAATTCGATATACTTATGATGAAATGAAGTACATATGCATTTTACGTTGAAAGGATAAAGATATGAAAAACGAATTATTCACAATCGGACCTGTTACCATATACGGTTACGGACTAATGATTGCTATCGGTGTGCTCGCAGCTTATGCCGTTGCTGAAAATCGGGCGAAGCGGCAAGGATTAAAGCATGATCTGATCTTTAACTTGACCATATGGTGTCTGATCGGAGGTATCCTGGGCGCAAAGCTTTTATATTATCTTACCCAGCTGAAATCAATCCTTGCCGATCCTTCCCTGCTCCTGAATGTATCCCAGGGCTTTGTGGTATATGGCGGAATTATCGGCGGTATTTTTGCCGGCTTCCTGTTCACCAGAAAGCATAAACTGAATTTTCTGCAGTATTTTGACCTGGTTATGCCTTCCATTGCACTTGCCCAGGGTTTTGGGCGTCTTGGCTGCTTACTTGCAGGCTGCTGCTATGGGGAGGAAACCGCCAGTGATTTTCATATTATATTTGAAAGCTCAAAGTATGCCCCCAACGGTGTAAGCCTAATTCCTACCCAGCCCATATCAAGTGCACTGGATTTTTTGAATTTCCTTGTTCTGATTGTGCTTGCAAAGCGTACAAAGGCCCATGGCCAGGTAGCAGGCTTTTATCTGACCTTCTATAGTGCGGGACGTTTTATTCTTGAATTTTTCAGAGGTGATCTGGAACGCGGAGAGATCGGCGTATTATCAACCTCTCAGTTTATCTCCATCTTTACCTTCCTGATCGGTGTCGGAATTATTATCTTCTGCGGCTTACGTTTTCAGAAGCAGATAAGCATATCTGAAACAGAAGAAACAGTTACTGATACCGTTTCCGTTACGGATAAGGAAGAAGCAGGGAAAGAAAAATCAAATATCCATGTTGAAATAGATAACGGAATGATTATCGAGACTCTGGAGGATGACTCAGACAATCATACAGCTTCAGCTTCTGAAGCTTCTGATAATAAGAAGGAATAACTTTTATAAATTGAGTCTGGTAATGAATAAAGTGTGTGAGTTCCAACAGGAAGGAATTCACACACTTTTCTATTCATAACCATCAAATTATCTTACTAATTCATCCTGTTTTACAATGATAAATTGCTAAAAGCAGCGGGAAAAAATAATTAGTCTTAAATCAATCCGTTCAAATACCCAGCGATTCCTTCTCCAGCGGAAGCCCCATACCACTCTGTCATCCAGAAAAGTCGGGAAATACCAGAAGGCGTCTCCGCCAATGAGCCAGATATAGGTAAAGCGGCGCAGACAGCTTCTCAATTCTCTTCGTCTTTGCTGCAGCTCATCAGGTCTTCCGGGAAATCCTGGTCTTCCGGGAAATCCTGGTCCACCGGGTCTTCCTGGGCCGCCGGGAAAACCGGGACCGCCAGGTCCTCCGGGTCCTCCAGGTCCACCGGGCCTTCCTGGGCCGGGTCTTCCTGGAAATCCTGGGCCACCGGGTCCTCCCGGACCTCTAAAGGGCTCCGGTCCGCCAGGTGCTTCCGGTCCGGATTCTATTCTACGCTCTCTCGGAAGCTCCGGAACGAAATTCGGCGGTGCCGACCTGGGTTGATCCTCCGGTCCGCCAAACGGAGTCCGTCCATCCGGGCCAAAGCCTTGCGGCGGTGTATCCTGTGTTACATTAAAGGATTCCTCTTCAGCGGAGGGCCGTCGATAATACGGGGGCAAACCTCCCATACTATACTGCTGCTTTTGTATATTCTCATTCTTTCTCATAGATTCTCTATCAGGACGATAATCGTTTCCCAAACTATTTGCCCCTTTCACGCAATATGTCATACAATATTGTATGTTCATTATTGTAAAAGGTTAAAGCAGTAAAATGTCATTTCTTGTCATACATGACGCAGATTTAATTAAAATTCTTTTTTATTATAGATAGATACCGATACCTGGTATGAGATCGAAAGAGCAAGGATGATGACGATAGGTACAATCAGGTACACATTCGTAAGAAATATCTCTCCAAATCTCACAAGAGCAGAAGGGATAACTACCTTACCGTTTTTTATTGCATTGCCCAAGAAGAAAAAGATGATAAAAGGCACGATATACACTGATAAAAATATCATTCTGGCCTTTTCGACCCCCAGCTTTGTGATGATAGGAATTGTAATACTATAAAAAAGAAGTACAATCACAGCTCCTATACCAACAGCACTGATTCCGACAAGAAGCGTATCCGGTCTTTGGACCGCATTCAATACTATTGTAAAAACAGTGCTGATCAATGCGCCTGCAAAACCCATAAGAAGCATGATGATATATTTACCCTGTACAATATTCTCCCGGGAGACCGGCAATGTCAAGGCATAGCTGTCCCATTTTGCTACTTCATCATAGGAATAAGCACTTAATATTAAAAATGCAAAAAGCATGGTAAAGATGCTGCTAAAGAAGCTGGAATCCTTTGAAACAAATGACATTGCCGCATACATTACAGATACAATCCCAACCATCTTCAAATTCTTCTTTAGTGTAAGAATATCCTTAAATATTAGTCCAATCATTCTTAATACTCCTTTCTTCGGCTGATGAACAGCATAATCTCTTCAATTGAAGTTTTTTCAATGTTATATCCGTGATACAATCTCTGGAATTTATCCTTATCCTTAATCATAACCTCTGCCCCAAAGCTGTTCTCTCTTATACCAACGGTAAATGCGCGGTCAATCCCTGCAACCTCATCCTTCCCGCACCGGATGACACCATATTGATAGATTAAATCATCCTTGCTTTCACTGAAGATAATTCTCCCCTGATGAATAAAGGTTACATAATCCGCAATCTTCTCAATATCACTGATGATATGAGAAGACAGGAAGATGGTGTGATCCTCTTCCTGAATAAATTCCAGGAAGATATCCAGTATCTCATCTCTTACCATGGGATCCAAACCGCTGGTGGCCTCATCCAAAACAAGTAATTTTGACTGGTGGGACAGAGCTATGGCGATTGTCAGCTTCATCTTCATTCCTCTGGAGAATTCCTTGACGGACTTTTTCACGGGAATGGAAAACCGGCTGCAATAACCAAAGAAGGTATTCTCCTGCCAGTTTGAATAAATATTTTTCATAATCAGATTGATATCCTTGATATTCAGACTGTCATGCAGGCTGCTTCCATCAAAAACAACACCAATTTGCGCTTTTAAATCCCGTGACAGCTCACCGGCAGCGGAACCAAGAACGGATATCTCACCGCTATCTGCATGAATTAGATTTAAGATCGCTTTGATTGTCGTCGTCTTCCCTGCTCCGTTCTCTCCGACAAAGCCCATGATCGTGCCCTTCTGTACATGAAAGCTGATATTATCCAGCTTAAAATCCTTATACTGTTTTGATAAATTCTTAATAACAATCGCATCCTTCAATTCCGGCATAACTACTCCTCCTCATATATTAATCTCATAATTTCCTGAAGCTCCTCAAGTCCAATCCCTCCGGCCCTGGCTCCGGTAACCGCCTTACCGATGTGCTCCTCAACAATACGCAGCTGCTCCTCGCGGACAAATTCCATATTCTTCTCCGCAACAAAGCTGCCCTTACCCATGACAGTGCAAATAAACCCGTCCCGCTCCAGATCCTCATATGCCCTTTTGGTGGTTATTACGCTAATTCGCAGCTCCTTCGCCAACATCCGCATAGAAGGCAGCAAGGTTCCCGCTTCCAGCTCACCGCTGATTATCATCTGCTTTATCTGGGAAGTGATCTGCTCATAAATTGGTTTATCGCTTGCGTTGCTGATCAGTATGTTCATAATTCACCTCCATAACGTCATAGTGTATATACTCGATATGCACACTATAACATCCGGGTGCGGATATGTCAAGCTAGGCTTAAACATTTTTAGTAAATACATATTTTGGTAGAAAATCTGCAAATTATAGTGTATAATTTTTCCTGTCAGCATCGCGGCGTATTACCTGACATTACCATAATTTCTCAGGAATGAGGTATTTATCATGATCATTGAAGCAGATCGATTACATAAGGTATTCAAGCAAGCGGAAAAAGCCCCGGGACTGGCTGGGGCATTGAAGCATCTTGTTACACAGAAGTATGTATATAAAGAAGCCGTAAAGGACATTAATCTGAAGATTGAAGAAGGAGAAGCCGTGGCATATGTAGGTCCCAACGGTGCCGGCAAATCCACTACCATTAAGATGATGACCGGCATTCTGCACCCCACCTCCGGAAACATAGAAGTCTGCGGAGTCGTTCCTTATAAGAACCGGGTTGAAAATGCGAAGAACATCGGTGTGGTGTTCGGCCAGAGAACGCAGCTGTGGTGGGATATCCCGATCTCAGAGACTTATACTCTTTTGCGTGATATCTATGAGCTGTCAGAAAAGGAATACCGCAATCAGCTTGATATGCTGGTCTCCCTGCTTGAAATGGAGGATTTCTTATATCTGCCTGCCAGAAAACTATCCCTGGGTCAGAGAATGCGCGCGGATCTTGCCGCTTCATTAATTCATAAGCCAAAGATTCTTTACCTGGATGAACCGACAATCGGTCTTGATATTGTAATCAAAAAGAAGATACGCTCATTTTTAAAGGAACTTAACCGGAATAATCATACCACCCTCCTGTTGACTACGCATGACCTTGAAGACATTGAAGACATTTGCGAAAGAATTGTAATCATCGATAAGGGCTCCTTGATCTATGACGGCAATCTTCCTTCCATGAAGGATACTTATGCCAAAGAAAGAGCACTAACCATTGAGACCGCCTCACCTATTCATGATGCCGAACAAAGATTGAAGCGCTACCAGGGAATCCGCTTTGAGTTATCCCGGCAAATCAATCAGATTAAGATATATTTTAACCGGTTCGAGATTAAAGCAACCGACCTTCTTCAGGCATTTATACAGGATTATGAAGTATTGGACTTTAAGATTGATGAACCAAAGATCGAGACAGTCATTATGAAAATGTATGCCGGAACAATGGAGCTTCCTGACAGGAGCAATTTATGAGGAGAATCAGGAAATATATAACCTTATTAAATACATCAACACAACAGACCCTTGCCTATCGCTCAAATTTCTTCATGTCCATCATAACAACAATATTGCTGTTTATCTCGTCCTTCTTCTTATGGAATTCCGTATTTGTGGGAAAAGATACGATAGCAATTTATACCTGGGACAATATGAAGGCATACCTTCTGGTTGCTTTTATCTGTAATACCCTGTTATCCTGGTACACCGAATCAGCGATTTCCAGAAAGATTCTGGATGGCAGCATCTCCATGGATCTGATCAAGCCCTATAACTTTTACCTGGCAAGGCTGGCCGAGACCTTGGGTTCCTCTCTATTCGAAGCATTGGTTATCGTAATTGCCTCTGCCTTTTTAGTCATCACCCTGAGAATTCCGCTGCCGAAGAATTTATTAACCTGGGCCTGCTTTCTGCTCAGTGTGATATTCGCTTTAACCATCAAATTCGGAATTGTATACCTGTTTTCCTTGCTAACCTTTGTTACCTCCTCCTATATGGGAATTCAATGGGCGAGAGCTGCCATTACCAACTTCCTTTCCGGCGGGCTGGTTCCGCTTATATTCTTTCCGGATTGGTGCCGCAAGGTATTTGCCTATATGCCCTTCCAATATATTGTATCCTTTCCGTCCTCTATTTTCTTAAATCAGATAGAGTTATCCCAGATTGGCAGGACATTCTTAATCGAATTATTATGGATACTGATACTGTTTCTTCTCGGAAAGCTGTTCTTTTCCGTCTGTGTCCGCAAGATTACCATATACGGAGGTTGACAGAATGAGAAAGAAATTGAAACGATATCAATACCTGTATATCAGATATATCAGCCAGGATTTAAAGCGCATATTGGAGTATCAGTTAGATTTTTTTGTTCAATTTTTCTCAACCTTCCTGATGCAAATCACTGGCCTTGCAACCATCTGGGGTATCTTTACCCAGGTTCATGAGATCAATGGCTGGGGTTATTGGGAAATCATCATGGTGTATTCCCTGATGTACTTTTCCATCGGTTTCGGGGAAATATTCTTTGAAGGACCATGGTCCATCAACGGTCTGTATCACAGCGGCAAATTGGACTATTTATTATTAAGACCCGTCCCGATCGTCTTCCAGGTATTTGCCTCCCGCATCGGTTTGAACGGAATAGGAAATATAGTAACTGCCATCATCGTCTTTATAACAGCCTGGGTACATTGCTCCGAAGCCATATCCATACTCAATGTAATCCTGTTCCTGCTGTTATTTATGATTGCAATTCCCATCAAAGGTGCTATTATACTTGCTGCTAACTGCATTACCTTCTGGACAAAATCTGTGGGCAATGCTTTTGGAAACTTAATACATAACGTAGGAGAATATACAAAGTATCCGATTACGATCTACCCAAGGGTAATCCAGTTAATTGTGACCCTCATTGTTCCCTATGCCTTCGTCAGCTTCTTTCCTGCCTCTTTGCTGCTGAACAAGGGGCCAGGTGCAAAATTAATGTGGTTTGCTCCGGTTGCTGCCGGGTACAGTATCTATCTATCCGTAAAACTGTTTAAGAAAGGGTTAACACTGTATGAAAGCGTAGGCAATTAAGCGCAATGCCTTATAATATGCATTGACAGGCAACCTCTGCGCAAAAAATACGGGCTGTATCATATGATTTCTCATATGATACAGCCCGCTCCTTTATTTATTACTTAGCTATATATGTACTGCTCTAAGTTATCTTTATTGATATTCAGCACGACCTATCTGCTTTCTTCCACCTGGAATTTCTGAATCTCCTGAACCAGCGTATCAGAATTGTCGTTTAATCTGCCGGCCGATGCATTCAGTGACTCTACGGAGGTCAACTGATCACTTGAGGTCTGGGTAACATTATTGGAGGATGCAGCAATTTCTTCTAATACAGCCGAGATATTCTCGATGGCCGCAAGCGTACTTGCTCTAGATTCTTCGATATTATCTACATTCTCAGTAATCTGATGCAGGAATACCACCAGCTTCTCAACACTTTCATTGATGTCCTGATAGGATACGGTTGTATTCTTCACTGCATTCTCCTGAAGCTTTAACACACCCTCTGCCTTACGTGCAGTCTCCACCGCCAACGTGGTATCTTCCTGAATGCTTCCAATAATCTTCTTTATGTCATTTACCGAGGTTTTGGACTGCTCTGCCAACGTTCTGATCTCACTCGCAACCACTGCGAAGCCTCTTCCGTGTTCTCCCGCTCTGGCTGCCTCAATGGATGCATTCAGGGACAACAGATTGGTCTTATTGGCGATATCATTGATTACGTTGATTATTTTATTAATGGAGGAGGATTTCTCAGCCAGCTGCTCGATCTCATGAATAATTCCGGTGGTTATCTCGATGGTGGAAGCTGTCTGGTGGTTCAGTTCATCGGAGATAACAGTTCCTTCCTGTACCCTCTTCTTCGTATTATCCGCAATCTGTCCGATCTCCTTGGTGTTACCGCTTACCAGTTCAATTCTCTGCGATAATTTGTCCATCTGAACCAGACACTCTTCCGCATCCTTTGCCTGCTGATTGATACCCTGCTCAATCTCAT
This sequence comes from Bacillota bacterium, assembly GCA_023409535.1. GTDB lineage: Bacteria > Bacillota > Clostridia > Lachnospirales > Lachnospiraceae > Mobilitalea. The sequence goes on along the minus strand of JAEYGZ010000039.1, from coordinate 610,450 downwards.
TCATGGCGCTGGAGATCTCTCCGGTTGATTTTAAGAACATCTCCGAGGTCTTTGATACATTAAGAGAGGATTCCGAAACTTCACTGCTTAATTGCTTTACCTGCATAATCAAATCCTTCATATTGCTGAAGGTTGTCTGGATTTCATTAATCAGGATATGGAATTCATCCTTACGCTTTGAAGTAAAGGTTACCGTAAGGTCTCCCTTCGCGGCTTGTCTTAATTTGGAGTTAATTCCTCTGATTGTACTGTCAATTCCGGTGGATAATATAAATGCTATTACTACAGCAAGAATACAAGCAAAGATTACGATAATAATTGTAATCTGACGAATACTGTCTGCCTGGCTGGTAATCGTGGACTTCGGCATCAGTGCACAAAGGGTAGCTCCGGTCTCACCGATCTTTGAATACATAAATAAGTATTCCGCCCCTTTATAAGTTACATAGCTTGAACCGCTGGCCTCCTTGGATGCAAGTGCCTCCTGATAGAAGGTCTCACCTGTAAAAATAGGCTGGGCATCCGCTTCTGCGGCCAGTTCCTCTTTATCCTTCTGTGAGTCATCCATAATCTCTCTGCTATCCGGAGTTACAACTCCAAGATAACCTGTTTTGTCAAAGGATAAGCCCTCCAATATATTTTTTACTGTTTCTGCTTTAATCTCTATAATAAGAATTGCATTCAATCCGGTAAAGTTTCTGATCAAGCGCAGGGAATAATCATTCGCGCCTGTTGCTAATACTTTATCCAGATAATCATCCTGTCCATCCCATACAACCTTGGTACGATTTGACTCCAGATAGGCACCGATCTCCGATTCTTTAAAACCGTCATAAACACCGTCTTCGGAAGCAAGATGTGTCGTTGATATGGGCAGTGCCTCATGGGAAATCATGAAAATATTCTGGATAAATTCATCTGTCAGCTTCTTCGCTGAAATGTTATTGGAGATGATTCGTCTGGTATTACTCAGCTCAATAATATCTCCCGTGTTTCTAAGATAATCCAGCACGGATGCATCATTAACATACTGAATACTGGTGGCTTCCACATTCTTGAAGCCAAAACGCATAAACTCTGCCGCCATATTAATAGAATCAGCCGTTGCCTTTTCATAATTGCTTACAATTCCCGTGGATGCTTTCTGAAAGGATACCACACCAAGTATAATAATGCATAAAACCGGAATGAAAAAGGACGCCATTAGCTTAAAACGCAAGGTGGAGAAAAAGCGGATTTTGCTCTGTAACTCTTTTTTGTCAATCAATTTTTTCAAATCTGACAGTTCTTTATGAGCAGGAGCCTCCTCAAGAAAATCTGTCTTATCTGCTTCCAGCTCTGCAACCTGATTCCCTTCCTGATGCTGTACCGAACCGGATGTCTCTTCAGCTTCCTCCTCTTCGACAAGTATCTGAAGCCCTTCCTGCTTCCGCGCTGCTTCTTTCCTGCTTAACTTAAATTTAGACTTGACATTCCCCAAAATACCTTCGTCTTTCTTTATCATTTTGTGTTCCTCCATGAACTACATATAGTATTTTAAAACCCTTTGTAATAAGCATATCTAAAATGGTTATCCTTATTATACCATTACATCCATATGTATTCAATAAACTATACAAGAATTTCTTCAATTTAGTACAAATTTCGTAGAAAATTACAAATTCGGAACGTTTTATGTCAAAAAACGATTAAATTCATCTGATTGTTTCGACAATACCCAGGTATGCATTCAGAAGTTTTAATGTGTTCTCCAGACCTGATCTGTGTGTCCGCTCCATGCCATGGGAAGCATGAACACCCTGACCAATGAGCGCCCCCTTAATATCATTCCCTGCACGAAGGGCTGCAGATACATCCGAGCCATAATGCGGAAAGATATCGATCACATAATCTATCTTTTCTTCCTTCGCCAGAGCAATCAGCTTATTGGTCAGTTCATAGTCATAAGGACCCGAGGAATCCTTCGCACAGATTGTGACGGTATATTCCGTTCCGTTTAAATCGTCTCCCACCGCACCCATATCGACGGCTACAAACTCCTTGATCTCCTGCGGAAGCGCCGCTGCACCGAAGCCTACCTCTTCATAATTGCTGATTAGAATACGAAGGCTCTTCTCGGGCTGAATACCGGCCTGCGACATCTCCCTGAGCATCCCAAGAAGAACAGCAACAGAGGCCTTATCATCCAGATGTCTTGATTTAATAAACCCACGATCCGTGTACTGGAATTTGGGATCGAAGCTGATATAGTCGCCGCTGTTAATTCCAAGCGCAAGGACATCCTCCCTGCTTTTTACGGGCTCGTCGATGCGTACCAGCATATTTCTGTCCGTCCGTTCCAGGGTCCTGGCATCATCATAGCTGTGGACTGAAGCACTTTTAATAAGAATTGTGCCGCTGTAGGTCCTTCCATCCCTCGTGTGAATCCGGCAATAGGCTCCTTCCACACTGTGCATGGTATACCCGCCGACCAGAGTGAATTTTAACGTTCCCTCACTGTCGATGGAGCGAACCATTGCCCCCAGTGTATCCACATGCGCGGACAGTCCGATTACCTGGCTGCTCTTTCCGTCAACCGGGATAATCAAACAGCCCTTTTGGTTGTATTCACTCTCATACCCAAAGGATTTGGCCTCGCTTTTTACAAACTCCATAACCTCCCTGGTATATCCGGAGGGACTTGGAATATTCACCAGCTTCTCAATTGTTTGTATGATATAATCCATTGTTTCCATACTATTTACCGCTCCTTTTATTTTCATATTGATTGACATACCTGTAGCCTTGAATAAGTTGTGAAAATTGCTTTTTATTTTTACACTGCTATTATATGGTAAGCATTCCTATTAAACAAGCATTATATCCCGGTATTGTAATATTCCTCTGCAAGATTCCTCCGTAATCTTCTCGAATTCTCATCACTGATTGCGCACAAACCCTTCATACTGTCCCGTTATGATACTATTATTGATTAATAGCGTTCATATTACAAAAGAAATGAGGAAAACACATGAGAAAATACGCCCCGGCCAGCAGCGAACAATACCATTCAGATGCCATAGCGATAATGACACGATGGAAAACATTCAGAAGAAAATCAAAATATTGAATTCAAAGCAGAAAAAAACACCGATATCGTAGCGCTAACAGGCAATACCCAGACGATGGCAATGGATAATACCGGTTTTGCCAATATTGTTTCTTCCCTGCGGATGTATTATGATACAAATGAATGAGATAATATGGTTATATCTTCCATGAATATGATTAAAGTATTTCATCCTATGTCCTTTTAACACTTTAATCAAAATATTTCTGATAAAATTGAAGATACCTGCAATCTGTATTCGTTATTATATACGGAAGGCGAAGGGAGGCGGAAATAATTAACAACGAGCAGTACTATGAACATCTGATCGATACGTATCAAAACTTAATATTCTCCGTCTGTTATAAGATCGTAAAAGATTATTTTGACGCCGAAGATCTCGCCCAGGAAACCTTCCTCTCCGCCTACAAGCACCTTTCCACCTTCGACCGTCAATACGAAAAAGCCTGGCTTTGCAGGATTGCTACCAACAAATGCCTGGACTTCATTAAAAAATCCGATCGGCAAAGCATTCCCACCGAGGAGGAATATTTCCTGACCCAGAAGAATAAGGAGCCTTCTCCCGAGGAAAATGTATTGGAGCTGGAGATGAAAAGACAATTATCCGAACGATGCAATCATTTAAAATCACCGTACCGAGAAATAGCACTGGATTATTTTTACCGGGAATTATCAGCAGCTGAAATAGCACAAAACACCGGTAAGAATATTAAAACCGTTCAAACCCAGATCTACCGGGCGAGGGCAATGCTGCAAAAGACCTATCGAAAGGGGGCAATCGTAAATGAATGACAAGCAACATATCTTAGAAGAGGAATTTCTGGATTTTGCGCAGGATAAAATGACACCTGACGATACCCTGAAATTCCTTGCCCATATTGGCTCCTGTAACCACTGTGCCGACCGCCTGGAAGCTTATCTCTCAGAAGTAATGCTCCCGGCCCCCAGAGATTTAAAAGATAACATATTGACAGCAACAAGAAGACCCGAGGTTCAGCTTGCAATAAAGGCCCGGGAAACCTCAAAGCGGATGCAGCTGTTCTTCTACAGCCTGAAGGTCACAACAGCGACCGTTGCCGCACTGCTCATGCTGATATTAACAATGAATGCATCCTACCTGCCGGACTCCGGTACAACACAGCCGGAGAACCCTGGATTACATGAGGGCCCTTTTTCAGCGGAGGAGCACTTCTCCCTTTCCGATGCACTAAGAGATAAAATGTATAAATTAAGTGATTCCATGCAGGATTTTTCGAATAACATTATTCATATGGAGGTAATAAAGAATGATAAGAAAGAAAAGTAGTTTTCTAACCTTTTGTTTTTCTATGATCCCCGGCGCCGGGCAAATGTATATGGGATTTATGAAACGCGGCCTTAGTCTGATGTCCATTTTCGCAATCGTAATATTTCTGTCCGCCTGGCTGAATATGGGTCCAATGCTGGCGGCAATGCCCATTATCTGGTTTTATGCTTTCTTTGATACACTTAATCTTCGGTCCATGCCGGACGATGAATTTTATGCAATGGAGGATGAATATGTCATATTGCCTGACTTTGCCAAGGAGAAAGCGCACTTAGTTCATACCAAGTATAGATCGGTACTTGCTGTGGTATTGATCGTAATCGGTGTGACTATCCTGTGGAACAATATGTATGACCTGATCAGATATGCCCTTCCGGATTATCTGGCAAGTATGATCAGAGCCTTCGGAAGATTTATTCCTCAGCTGTTCGTAAGCGCTGCCATTATCGCTTTGGGTATTCACCTGATCAGAGGGAAGAAGAAGGATCTGGATGAGCTTGAGAAGGATAAGCTTCTGGAAGACAAAGGAGGTCTGCTGTAATGGAGAAAACGCACAGAGTCGGTACTATTACCCTTGGAACCATGTTGGTCATCTTCGGTATATTGTTTTTACTTAAGCTGTTTCTTACGGGACTATCCTATGAGGTAATCTTTCGATTGTGGCCGATCATATTCATTGCCTTGGGGGGCGAAATCCTTCTGGCAAATGTAAAGCAAAAGCAATTGGTTTACGATAAGACTGCATTTGTTCTGATTGTAATTCTGTCTTTTTTCGCCATGGGTATGGCGGTGGTTGACTTTTGCATGACAACAGCAATTTATAATTTAAGAATCTATTAGAACGGATTAATGTGCTGATAGGACACATCATTATGATAATGTGTCTCTGTTTACACACATCAGCAGCTGAAAGGCAAGCTTTTCAGCTGCTGTTTTTATGTGATAAGTCAATGCTGCTTATGGAGCCTGACCTTGAAACAATATTGCCGGATGAGAACAATTTACTGTTCTTAGAACAATTTTTTCTGATGTATGTATTTGTAAATCTCTTAGGAAACTGATATAATGAGCTATAGCCAGAATTGGAAAATACCGCCTTTCAAGAATACTCTTGAAAAGCCTGTCCCTAAAGAAAGGCACAAACTATGAATACAGGAAGACTTCTGCGGACAGATCAAAAACACCATTACTCATGCTTTGGTCCAGCTTTAGCAGAGGAGAACCAAAGGCCCATGACAATGTAAAAACAGGAGTAAAGGAGAGAAAAAATGAGTTCACAGATGAGAATTATCAATGAGACAACACTAAAAAACGGCGAAAAGCTGGTTATACGCAACCCCGTTGCCGAGGATGCCTGTGCAATGATCAATTATCTGAATACCGTCGGCGGAGAAAGTGACAATCTCCTCTTTGGGAAGGACGAGTTCTACCTGACCGTGGAAAAAGAAGCAGAGCATATCGAGAAGGTCAACTCTGATGTGAATACATCAATGCTCCTCGGCGTAATCGGTGACAGGCTCGTGAGTATTGCAGAAATCAGAGGTTATGGCAGAAAGCGCACTGCACATAACAGTGAATTGGCGATCTCTGTAAAGAAGGAATACTGGAACATCGGTGTCGGAAGTGCAATGATGGAGGAATTGCTTCAATATGCCCGGGAGCATCAGACCATACAAAACATCAGTCTCGGAGTAAAGGCAGATAATATGAATGCCATCAGGCTTTATGAAAAATTCGGCTTCCGGCAGATGGGAGTCCATAGAGATTTTTTCTTTGTCAATGACAAATACTATGACGAGCTGATTATGGATTTATATTTATAAAAACCAGCCTTGCCCATGAAGGAAAGAAGGGAACTGTAAAAGCGTGATGCCTTTTACAGTTCCCTTCTTTCCTGCCTGCTATTTAAAATAGGCAACACCGGATTCAAAGATATACTGATTCTGGTTACCGGTAATGTTGATTGCCACTCCCAAGCCGCGGCGTTCCGAGTGGGTCATCTTACCAAGCACTCTTCCGTCAGGGCTGGTGATTCCCTCAATTGCACAATAAGAACCATTGGGATTAAATTCTTCTTCCATGGTGGGATTGCCGTCCACATCCACATACTGGGTTGCAACCTGCCCATTCTCAAGTAATTTCTTAATCCATGCCTCACTGGCTACAAATCTGCCTTCTCCGTGAGATGCCGGTATTGAGTATACACCGCCAAGCTCTGCCCTCATCAACCAGGGAGATTTGTTGGTAACTACTTTGGTATATACGGATTTGGAGATATGACGTCCGATATTATTCATTGCAAGGGTAGGAGAATCCTCCTTCTGAGGTGTAATCTCTCCATATGGTACCAGCCCCAGCTTAATCAACGCCTGGAAGCCGTTGCAGATACCAAGTGCAAGTCCGTCCCTTATATTCAAAAGCTCACTGACAGCCTCTTTTATCTTCTCATTGCGAAAGGCTGTTGCAATAAATTTACCGGAACCGTCAGGCTCATCACCGGCGGAAAAACCACCGGGGAACATGAGTATCTGTGCATTCTTTATTCCTTTCGTGAATGCATCCACCGATTCCGTAATATTCTCCGCAGTCAGGTTCTTAAATACAACCGTATCCACTTCAGCCCCTGCTGCCCGGAAGGCTCTTAAGGAGTCATACTCGCAGTTCGTTCCGGGGAAGACCGGGATGAACACCTTGGGTTGTGCAACCTTATTCTTGGCAATATAGATTTTCTTAGCATCATAAAGCTCTGACGCTAAGACCTTTGCTTCCTGCCCGGAGCGGGTGGGATATACTCTCTCCAGCGTCTCTGTCCAGGCTGTTAATGCTTCCTCCATGGTGATGCTCACATCATGATAGGTAAACTTCTGTTCTGTAATAACTGTACCGACAAGATGATACTCTTCCGCAGAAAAACCGGCTTCCTTTAATGTGCTGTCAATTATCTCTGAGAGATCATTCTCACCACCGGCTCTGCTTCTTCCCGTATCATTGGCATTCCCATTACCTATGGCAAGCTCCGCAATAATATCTCCATAGCCGGGAAGGAATAATTCCTCTTTGCTAAGCCCACCGTTCAATTTAACACCGAACTTATTGCCAAAGGCCATCTTACTGACTGCTTCCGCAATCCCTCCAAAGCCTACTGCAAATGCGGAAGCAACAGCTCCGGTTCTCATGAGCTCTGTGATCTTCTCATAGGCTTTGGTGGTCTGCATATAGTCCGGAAGGTCATAAGCGTCTTTTTTGATCTTAATTCTAATCAGTGTATTACCAGGCTTCTTCAGCTCGGTTGTAATAATATCTCCGCTCTTTGCGATGTCTACCGCAAAGGAAACCAGTGTCGGAGGAACATCAATGTCATTGAAGCTTCCAGACATACTATCCTTACCTCCGATGGAGGGAAGCCCTAGCTTTAGCTGTGCATCATAGGCACCAAGGAGTGCTACAAAAGGTTCCCCCCAGCGCTTCGGATCATTCCCCAGCTTACGGAAGAACTCCTGGAAGGTAAAACGGATCTTTGTATGGTCACCTCCGGCTGCCACGATCTTGGCAACAGAGGACAGCACTGCGTATACGGAGCCGTGAAAAGGGGACCAGCTGGACAGATAAGGATCAAAGCCATAGCTCATCATGGAAACAATATCGCTTTCCCCATGAAGCACGGGCAGCTTTGCCGTCATGGTCTGAATCGGTGACAGCTGATATTTACCGCCGTAAGGCATGGTTACGGTCGCTGCACCGATGGAGCTGTCGAACATCTCCACCAGCCCCTTCTTGGAGCATACATTCAGAGCGGATAATGCCTTCAACCAGCTTTCTTTGACATCACCTTTCGTATCAATCGTACCCTTCTTCAGATAATTCTGCTCTTTCGAAGGAACCGTAACATAGGCGGCAGCTTCCTGATGGGCACCGTTGGTATCTAAAAAGGCTCTGGAGATATTTACGATCTCCCTGCCTCTCCAGTTCATCACCAGTCTGGGCTCTTGTGTAACTTTCGCTACCACCACTGCCTCCAGATTCTCCTCCTCAGCAAAGGCAAGCATCCTGCGGGCATCTCCCGGATCAACCACCACTGCCATTCTCTCCTGGGATTCAGAGATGGCCAGTTCAGTACCGTCAAGACCTGCATATTTCTTCGGAACCTGGTCCAGCTCTATCCGAAGGCCTGCTGCCAGCTCTCCGATGGCTACGGATACACCGCCCGCACCAAAGTCATTGCACTTTTTAATCAGTTTGCTTACTTCTTCCCTGCGAAATAACCTCTGAAGCTTACGCTCTGTGGGAGCATTCCCCTTCTGGACCTCGGCTCCGCAGCTAACGATAGATTCCGTCGTATGGCTTTTCGAGGAGCCTGTAGCACCGCCACAGCCGTCACGCCCGGTTCTTCCGCCCATCAGGATGATTACATCGCCCGGATCAGAGGTCTCACGAATAACATTCTTTCTGGGCGCTGCACCCATTACCGCACCAATTTCCATCCTTTTTGCCACGTAATCCGGATGGTAAACCTCATCCACAAGACCGGTTGCCAAACCGATCTGATTACCATAGGAGCTATAACCGGCTGCTGCACCGGTACAAATCTTTCTCTGCGCCAGTTTACCCTTCAAGGTGTCCTTCACGGAAACAGTAGGATCAGACGCGCCGGTAACACGCATTGCCTGATACACATAACCTCTTCCTGATAAGGGATCACGGATTGCACCGCCAAGACAGGTAGCCGCACCGCCAAAGGGCTCAATTTCTGTGGGATGATTGTGGGTCTCATTTTTAAAGAACACCAGCCACTCCTCCGTCTTGCCGTCGATCCGGACGGGAACAATAATAGAACAGGCATTGATCTCTTCCGATTCCTCCATGTCCTCCAGCTTACCGTCAGCCTTCAGCTTCTTCATGGCAAGTAAGGCGATATCCATCAGTGACACATACTTGTCCCTGCGTCCCGCATATAGCTTCTCACGCTCCGCAAGATAGCTGTCATAAGCCGCTGTAATCGGTACCGAATAATCACCTTCTTCAATCTGAATATCCTTCAGCTCTGTGAGGAAGGTTGTGTGACGGCAATGATCGGACCAATAGGTATCCAGAACACGGATCTCCGTCATGGACGGATCCCGCTTCTCTTCTGATTGATAGTAATTCTGTATATGCTTAAAATCTTGAATCGTCATGGCTAGATTCAGGGACTGATAAAGGGCAGTAAGGCTGTCTTCCTCCAATTGGCAAAAGCCCTGCAGTATTGTAACATCCGACGGATCCTCAAATTCCGTAACCAGAGTAGCCGGCTTTTGCTCCTGTGCCTCCCGTGAATCCACCGGATTAATACAGTAAGCTTTGATGCGTTCAAATTCCTCTTCCGTTATGATGCCGTTCAGAACATAAGTAGTTGCCGACTGGATTACCGGCAGCTCCTTCTCATTTAATAATTTTACACACTGCTCGGCAGAATCGGCTCTTTGGTCAAATTGTCCCGGAAGGTATTCCACAGTAAAGATGCGGTCGTTCTCGCCCGCTTTGAACTGCTCTTCATACAGCAGATCCAAAGGAGGCTCCGAAAATACCGTACCCAGGGATTTTTGATATGTTTCCTCGCTGATATTCTCTATATCATAGCGTATCAAAACACGCACCGCTTCCAGTCCTGTCATACCCAGATAGCTGCGAAGCTCTGCCTGCAGTTCCTTCGCTCTGACTGCATATGGTTCTCTCTTTTCAACATAAATTCTCTTTACGTCACTCATATATAACCGTACCTTTCTTAAAATGGCCGAAGCCTTCAAGACACCTGATTTTCAAGCAGATATTACTACAGACCTGAATATTACTTGCATTATAGCATAGCATGTCTTATAATCAAAATTAATATATGTAAAGACTTTTATAAGGTTATCTAATAGAAGCGTGAATAGTCCCGCAAAGAACCTACGGGCCATTGGAAAAGAGATAGGCGTTAGTGAATTATTGAAAGGTATGGTACTATTATGGATATCAATTATGAATTATATAAGGTTTTCTATCATGTCGCCAAGAGCCTGAGTTTCTCTGAGGCGGCGGAAACCCTGTTCATCTCCCAATCAGCAGTGAGCCAGTCCATCAAGACCCTGGAAAAGCGTTTGAATCAAATCCTGTTCATCCGCAGTACGAAGCGTGTCGCTTTGACGAAGGAGGGCGAGCTGCTCCTGAAGCATATCGAGCCTGCCATCAATCTCATCAGCCGGGGTGAAAATCAGCTCTGCGCCGATCCCAAAAGCGGAATTCAGTTAAGAATTGGTGCAAGTGATACCATATGCCGCTACTATCTGGTACCCTACCTCAATAATTTTCATAAAAAATATCCGAATATTCATATCAAGGTGACAAACGCAACCTCACTCCAGTGCGCAGGACTTCTGGAGCGCAATGATGTGGATGTGATTGTAACAAATTCACCCAATTCGGCACTGAATAATTCCATGCAGATCCTTCCTGTGAAGGAGTTTCACGATATCTTTATTGCAAACCGGGAAGCCTTCCCTTTAACCGGCCGGCCGATCACTCTGGCCCAGCTGCAGCAGCATCCCATCCTGATGTTGGACAAGCGCTCCACCACCAGCATGTTTCTTCATAATTTATTCCTGGAGAATTCTCTGGATCTGGTCCCTGACATTGAGCTAAGCAGCAATGACCTGCTCATTGACCTGGCAAAAATCGGCCTCGGTATCGCCTTTATTCCTGATTTTTGTGTGAAGGAGCTTGATGAGCTGGCAATCATCCATACGGATCAGGATATTCCGGCACGTATGTTAGTGGCTGCCTATAATAATGATATTCCCATGTCCGATGCAGCAAAGTATTTCATCGACAGCCTGACAGAAAATATTCAATAAATAATGAGCCGTTGTTCCATCAACAGATCGTCTGTGGGACAACGGCTCTCCTATTTTACGGTGATCTGCTTACTCTCCATATGACACCGGTATTCGGAATATAACGGTTGACATTGCTTGGCTCGCTTATGCCTATATCCAATAAATACATTGCACTGTCCGGCCCAAAGACGACATCCACCAGTCTGCCAAATCCGGGATCCTGAACATTCAATGCCGGAAGACCGTTTTTGTTACTGATAAAGGTATCGATATCCCCGGTCGTTACATTGAGTCTGGAAATTCTGTGACCGATGCCGGCATATGGAGCGGACGGTCCCATAGTCTGTGCTCCAAGGCTTCCGTACTCCGCAAAATAGATATCCCCAATTGGGCCAAACTCCCTGTCATAATTAATATCAAATCCCATAGGAGAGGAATGGGGCGGAAAGGTAGAAAACGGTCTGGGAGGAATATTCGGATGCGACGCCAGCAAAAATTGCGGCTGCACGCCTCCCTCCGGCTGAAATCTCGGAGAGGTTACAGGTTCGCCTGCCACATAATCCGGCCATCCGTGCCAAATCCCCGGCGTAACATAATAAAATTCATCCGGTGCATTTGCAATCGGCCTGCTGCCTCTAACATCATAGTTGCGGTTAACGGTGAGAAGCCGGTATTCCCGGTCGAAGCCTATTCGTATGGGATTACGGAAGCCCCATGCAACAAGTTCTAATTCCGTGCCGTCCCTGTTTGCCCTTAGAATACTGCCGGATGCCTTATTCAGAACCCCTTTTCTGAATTCATAGGGCTCATTGCTTACTCCGTACGGGGAAAAGGCTCCGGTAGAGATCCTTTCCTCCCCTGCAGCCATGATATTATCCGACTCAAAATTCTGCCCCAGGAGCACGATTCTGGCAGCCGGCTGATCGTGCAGGAAAGGGTGATTGAATACCCACAGATTATCAGCCCCAACCACTCCTGAATTTGTAACCGTCCCAATCCCGAAATATATCTTGCCATCCGGACCAAAAGCCACATTACTGGCACCGTAATCCCCATTACAAGGCAGCCCTGATACAATGTCCTGCCTGCTTCCATTCCTTCGTAAAACAGTGATATACCCATTGTGAGAGATATATAGGTTTCCGTCCAAATAGTTGATACCTGTAATGGGTGCGACAAAATTCTGCGCAACAATTTCAAAGAAGCCGTTGGTTAATCGTAATATCCTTGGATTCCCCGAGTTGATTCCGGAATCTGCGATGTACAGATCGCCTTCCTCCGAGAATACCATATCAATGGGAGCATCAAGTCCAAACGCAAATAGCTCAACCTCATATCCCTGCGGTATATTTATCGCCTGTGGATCAATATTTCTGACTGCATCATAATATATGTCATATTCATTGAGCCTTAACCTCTTAAACACCTCTCCAAATTTACATTCCATACATGAATCCTGACTACAATAGTAATTAGTATATTTTATTCACTTAACTGATTCCTAGTTAATAAAGATGCTTATGTAATACACATATGGGCAACAAAAACAAAAGACGCTTGCGCACCAACTTATTGTTAGTTCCGCAACCGCCCTGGAAATTGTTCTTATTCACTTAACTCCTTAATTCTTCGCTGGATGACCGTGTTGTAATTAAGTACCTTTCTCTCATACTCTTCATTCATGTATTTTGAGGTAATCATAAAATCGGCAGTAGCCCTATTATTTGCAACAGGAATATCATAAACCGCCGCAATACGAAGCAGCGCTTTCACATCCGGATCATGAGGCTGTGACTCAAGCGGATCCCAAAAAAAGACTACAAAATCAATATTTCCCTCCACAATTCTGGAACCGATCTGCTGATCACCGCCAAGGGGACCGCTGTTATATGCCTTCACCGGCAGTTCCGTTTTATCTGCAATCATTCTTGCAGTCGTGCCTGTACCGCACAGAAAATGATTCTTAAGTACATTCTTATTCACCTCAACCCAATCAACCAGCTCCTTCTTCTTGCTGTCATGAGCGATCAGGGCAATATGTTTTTGTCTCTCAATTGTAAAGCTGATATATTCATCCTTAAGCATAACAAAATCCTCTCTTCCACCTGTTTTTATTAATCATATCACTAGATCCATCCATTATCAACCCAATGCTCTCTGTCCAAAGGATTCCAGCCGTTCCCTTTTTGCTGTAAGCCCATGATGAAGAATAGAAAGCGGAAGCCCCTGCTCCAGGTCTTTCATATCTACCACCTGCAATCAAAATGAATTCTGACTCTATTATACAGTATAAATCCGTAGGGAATCCAGCAAAATTATACATCTTATGTTAAAATGTATGTAAATTATCCTTCCTCCTAACGGTAAGTGGACAAAAGCCCGGGTACCGAATAAACAGGGATAGGAATGCATGCATTCCTATCCCTGTATTTGTTTCTTTATCTGCCTGGGAACTCCTTACTTCATCAGTTTCTTGAATTCATCCGCAACAAACTGAACCTGAGTTCCAACAACAACCTGAACGCTGGTCTTGCTTGGTCTGATTACTCCGGCAACACCTGCCGACTTAATCGTCTTCTCATTTACTAAGGTATAATCCTTAATCTCAAGACGAAGTCTGGTAACACAGTTATCTACTGATACAATATTGCTCTTTCCGCCAAGACCTTCCAATACCTTTGCAGCTACATCAGCAAAATTACTATTGGAAAGAGTTGCCTTCATATCTTCCTCATTATCCATATCATCTTCACGACCAGGAGTCTTTAAGTTGAACTTCGTGATAACAAAACGGAAGATTACATAATATACTGCAAAGAACACAAGACCGATGGGCAGCAACAGCCAGGGATTCTGAGCCATAGGAGCTTTCAAGCTGAGGATAAAATCGATTAACCCGGCACTGAAGTTAAAGCCCGCTCTGGTAGGAAGCAATGCAATAATGAAGCAGGAAATACCTGTCAAGCCTGCATGAATTAAATATAATACCGGAGCCAGAAACATAAAAGAGAACTCCAAAGGCTCGGTAACGCCAGTTAAGAAGGAACATAGCGCTGCTGCCATAAGTAAGGAAGCCGCTACCTTCTTCTTCTTGGTCTGTGCTGTGTGATACATAGCCAAAGCAGCTCCGGGCAGACCAAACATCATTACCGGGAAGAAGCCTGACATATACATACCGGTCTCACCCAAAACACCCTCACCTGACCAGAACTTACCTAAGTCATTAATGTCTGCAACATCAAACCAGAATACGCTGTTTAATGCATGATGAAGTCCTGTAGGGATTAACAGGCGGTTGAAGAAGCCGTAAATACCCGCTCCAACTGCTCCGGTACTGATAATTGCTTTACCAAATGCAACAAGTGCTCCATATACAAATGGCCATACAAAGAACAGAACTACACTTACTATGATAGTAATACCTGCCGTGACAATCGCAACGCTTCGCTTACCGCTGAAGAAAGCGAGGGCCGTCGGCAGCTTCGTGTTCTTAAAGCGGTTATAACAAAAAGCACCGATCAAACCTGCAAGAATACCGATAAAGGCATTCTCAATCTTTGCAAATGAAGGATCTGCATCAGCTCCGGTAAACATTGCCACTGCTCCGCTTGATAACAGAGTAGTGAACATCAGCCAGGACACAAGGCCCGCAAGACCCGAGGTACCCTCATGGTCATCCGCCATACCAACGGATACACCGATTGCAAATAATAATGCCATGTGATCCAGAATCGCACCGCCTGCTTTGATCAGGAAAGCTGCGATTACATTATTGGCCCCCCATCCTGACGGGTCGATATAATAACCGATACCCATCATGATACCTGCCACCGGCAAACATGCTACCGGCAGCATTAAAGACCTTCCCAGTCTTTGTAAAAATTTCATCATATAGTCTACTCCTCCTTTTTAATTTGCTGATTTCCAGCGGTTTCTTATATTTATAAATTTTCCTTTAAGAAAACCCCAAGTGATTCAGAAGCTTCCGCTTCATCCGGTCCGTCAATCAGAAATGTAATTTCATCGCCCTGTTTTACTCCAAGTGTCATTAACGCAATGATACTTTTTGCATTTCCTTCAGACTCACCCTTCTTAATTGTAATATTACTTTGAAATTTGCTGACCGCCTTCACAAGTAATCCTGCCGGTCTTGCATGAATGCCAATCTCATCTGTGATTACATAGGTTATCTCTTTCATCCAGAAAACCTCCTTTCCTGTCCATCCGGTAATTGTTATTTCTTAATCGTCATAATCAGATCCAGCTCACTAACAGTATTACCTGTGAAAGGAATAATCTCTGAATACTCTGCCGTATTACAGATAACCACCGGAGTCATCAGCTCATATCCGGCTGCCGTAATCTGTTCCATATCAAATTCCAGAAGCAGATCACCCGCTTTGACTGTATCACCGGTCTTTACAATGGCTATATAGTGTTCCCCTTTCAGATTCACGGTATCAAGTCCTATATGGATCAATACTTCTACTCCTTGTTCGGAGCGGATACTGATTGCATGCTTTGTTTCAAACAACATCGTAACTGTTCCATCAAAGGGAGCGACAACTCTGCCCTTATCCGGCATAATCGCAAGCCCGTCTCCGACGATTTTGTCTTTGAATACCGGGTCGTTTACCTTACTTAAGGGATATGTCTTTCCGGTCATCGGAGATAATATTGTCAGCCCTTTGTCTTTTCCAAAACCCAATTTTTCTTTCCAAGTATTAAACATTCCAGCCTACATTCCTTTCCTATTTGAAGATTAGCGCCTTTGCTGCTCTCTAAATGGCTTGTATGCTTAGCGATACTAATCTCTCTAACTGTTTCTTGCGCGGTTGCCTAAGACCACCCGGCGGATGTGGATCGAGAGCATTGCCAGTTCTTCCGTTACAATCTCAACCTGAAAGCACTCTTTCAGATAATCTCCGATTTTCTCACTGCTGTTAAACTCCAGCGGATATAGATTTTTTACCATCTCGCAAAATTCCATATCAATATTATCCAGTTGCTCCTGGTGAATGATTCGTTGTACCAGGAATCTTAAGTGTGTGACAAACCTCTCATAATGGATTGAGTTTTCTTCTAACGCAATTCCGAAGTCATCTTTGACAATCTGCAATACCCGCGGAAGCATCTTTGTGATATTCATTGTCTGACTCATTATCGTATTGTACTCCGCATTCACAAAATGGAGGGCGATTGACGCTGCCTCATCCACCGGAAGTCTGATGCCCAAGCGCTTTTCAATCAGTGCGATGGCATATTCACCAATCAGATATTCCTGGCGATAGAGCCGCTGTACATCCCACAGAAGCGGATTGTCAAACAGCATGTCCTGCCTGAAGCGTTCAATTGCAAAATTGATATGATCTGTCAAAGTAATATAGATATTTGGATTTAACTTTCGATTCAGAACTTTATCCGCATACGTAATAATCTCACTGGAGACCTGAATATGCTCCAGCGGCAGGTTTTCAATTAATTCCTTGAACTTATTTACAGTTGTCTGGCTTTCCAGGTAGAATACCTTCTCTATCAGAGACTGATCAATCTCCTTACCCGGCTTTGCCTGAAAGCCTATCCCCTTGCCCATAATAATGACTTCTTTGCCCTTGGGATCAAAAGCACTGACTACATTATTGTTGATTACACGTTCAACCTGCATATTGACCTCCTTCTGCAAATAAAAAAAACCAAACCTTATGAGATTAGTATCCCATAAAATTTGGTTTTGCCTGCGGTCCAGTAACAATCCATTTTTTACATCTGTAACTAGAATAGCAGTAAACTTGTCATATGTCAATATGAATTTTTTGCATAACTTATGGACTTTTACCAAAGAAATCACATGTAAATGTTTTCCTGTCTACGTTATGCACAAAAACCCGCAAGCTGCACAACCCATAAATTATATGCGCAGCTTGCAGAAATTATGACAGAATAATCAATGATAAAAGATATGCCTATTTACTGAAGTGCTCCAGACGCTCTGTTACCTGCTTCATCATATCGGCATATTTCACAAGTTTTGCCCGTTCCTCGGCCAGCTTACTCTCCGGAGCCTTATTTACAAAATTCGGATTGGCAAGCATGCCGTTGACACGCTTTAATTCACCCTCCAGACGTTCCCTTTCCTTGGTCAGACGTTCGATCTCCTTATCGATGTCTACCAGGTCGGCAAAGGGAATATAGATTACGGCACCGGGTACTACTGCAGATACGGCATCCTGGTCAATTCCCGTCTTATCACTTTGAACACGAATCTCATTGGCATAGCCTAAGGTCGCAAAGAATACCTTGCTGTCAGCAAAGATGTCACGAACCTTCCCGCTGTCGGAAACTACGATTACCGTAGCCTTTCTGCCGGGCGGAACATTCATCTCCGTGCGGACATTGCGGATGCCCTTAACAGCTTCCTTAATCAGCTCTACAGCCTCCGCCTCCTTTGCATAGTCAAACCTGGCGTTGTATAACGGCCAGTCTGAGATCATGATGGAATCCGCTTCCTTATGACCTGACATTTCCTGAAGGGTACAGAAGATCTCCTCTGTGACAAAGGGCATATAGGGATGCAGCAGCTTCAGGGAGGTGATAAGCACGTGCTTTAAGGTCCAGAGCGCCGCTGCCTTGGTCTCATCAGTCTCACTGTAAAGTCTGGGCTTCACCATTTCGATATACCAGTCACAGAACTCTTCCCAGATGAAATCATATACCTTCTGTGCCGCAATACCAAGATCATAGCTCTCCAAGCCTTCCGTAACTTCAGTTACCAGCGCATTGGCCTTAGATAATATCCACTTGTCTGCAAAGGTTAACAGCTTCTCATCAATGGTATCTGAAATAGCTGCCTTCTCCAAATTCATCATAATAAAGCGGGAAGCATTCCATACCTTATTGGCAAAGTTACGGCTGGATTCCACTCTTTCCCAATAGAAGCGCATGTCATTACCCGGAGCATTGCCTGTAATCAGGGAGAAGCGAAGGGCATCCGCACCGTATTTATCAATCACCTCAAGCGGGTCGATACCATTGCCAAGGGATTTACTCATCTTCCGTCCCTGGGAGTCTCTCACCAGACCGTGAATGAGAACTTTGCTGAAGGGCTTCTCACCCATGTGTGCATAGCCGGAAAATACCATTCTGAGTACCCAGAAGAAGATAATATCGTGGCCGGTTACCAGAACATCCGTGGGATAGAAATAATCCAGATCCTCTGTCTTCTCCGGCCATCCCAGGGTTGAGAAGGGCCATAATGCGGAGCTGAACCAGGTGTCCAGGGTATCCTCATCCTGCTTCAAATGGGCAGAACCGCATTTCGGACATCTTGAGGGCTCTTCTCCCGCTACGATAATCTCACCGCAGCCATCGCAGTAATAAGCCGGAATCCGGTGTCCCCACCAGAGCTGTCTGGAGATACACCAGTCGCGGATATTATCTGCCCAGTTAAAGTAGATCTTATCAAACCGTTCCGGTACAAACTGAATCTCACCATTCTTTACATTTTCAATTGCCGGCTTAATCAGCTCATCCATCTTTACAAACCATTGCTGCTTAATAAGAGGTTCCACTGTGGTGGTGCAGCGGTCATGGGTTCCTACATTATGAGAGTGATCCTCTACCTTCACAAGAAGTCCCAGCTCCTTCAGTTCATTTACAATCACCTTACGAGCCTCATAACGGTCCATGCCCTGATACTTGCCGCCGTTTGCATTGATGGTGGCATCATCGTTCATGACATTAATCTCAGGAAGGCTGTGTCTCTTACCAACCTCAAAATCATTGGGGTCATGAGCAGGTGTAATCTTAACCACACCGGTACCAAATTCCTTATCAACATAAGTATCAGCCACTATAGGAATCTCACGGTTCATAAGGGGAAGCATAACCTTCCTGCCGATCAGGTGCTTATATCTCTCATCCTCAGGATGAACAGCAACTGCGGTATCTCCCAGCATTGTCTCAGGTCTTGTGGTAGCCACCTCTACAAAGCCGTCCTCCCCCACGATAGGGTACTTAATATGCCAGAAATGTCCCGCCTGTTCCTCATGCTCAACCTCAGCGTCAGAGATAGAGGTCTGGCATACCGGACACCAGTTGATGATTCTGGAGCCTTTATAGATATAGCCTTCTTTATAAAGCTTGATAAACACTTCATTTACCGCGTCGGAGCATCCCTCATCCATAGTAAAACGCTCTCTGTCCCAATCACAGGAGGAGCCTAATTTCTTCAGCTGGGAGATAATTCTTCCGCCGTACTCTTCCTTCCACTTCCAGGCACGCTCTAAAAATGCCTCTCTGCCGATATCTTCTTTATTCGCTATGCCTTCCTTACGCATCTGCTCAATGATCTTGACCTCGGTTGCAATACTGGCATGATCCGTTCCCGGCTGCCATAATGCATTAAAGCCCTGCATTCTCTTAAAACGGATCAGAATATCCTGCATGGTATTATCCAGTGCATGGCCCATGTGAAGCTGCCCGGTAATGTTCGGCGGCGGGATCACTATGGTAAAGGGCTTCTTGCTGCGGTCAACCTCAGCATGAAAATATTTCTTCTCCTCCCATTTGTGGTAGAGTCTTTCTTCAATGTCTTTTGGATCATAAGTTTTTGCCAGTTCTCTCTCCATAACTCTCTTCCTTTCCTGTGATATATAAAAAAAGTGATACTTTACAAAATGCGCCGCAGGATATAACTTCCTATACAACAAAAAAGGTTCTTCGTCTTATAAAGGACGAAGAACCGTGGTACCACCTTTGTTCCAGACAGAAATGCGAAAATTCAAATTGATATGCAATCAACTCCCGAGCCTTCTGTCTGCTCTTTGCCTGTAACGGGACGACCCGGCAACTCCTACACACATTATCACAGATGATGCTTCAGAGCTGCTGTTCCGGAGCTACCTTCAATAAGCTTGCTTTAGACCACCTTTCAGCCGGTGGATGGTCCTCTCTGATAAGCTTCCCCTATTTAATCCTCTCCATCACTACATTTGTAAATATAGATTAGTTCTATACTATGCAAATTTTTTAAATCTGTCAAGGGGTTTCTCTATGTTTACTTTTAATCCCATCGTTCTATAACATTTTACAGTTACTTAAATACATACAACTTCATTTCAGTTGTTCCCTGCTCCAATCGGCATAAAGCTGTGCCTGTCTCAGACCAAGATCAATTACCTTAAGAATCTGCCTGTGATTGCCATGCATATCCGGTATTTTTAATAATTCATCCCGGAACATACCAAACAAAGCAACCTTGTGCAGGGCATCCTCATTGAAACGATGAAGATGCTTTTTCATCTCCTCTTCGTTCAGCTGCGTCGCAAAATACATCTTAAGCAGGAATTCGCTGCGTATGGTATCCTTCTCATTCTCCGCCTCCATCCAGGATTTTAATGCATCCTGACCTGCCTTGGTGATACGATACCTGATCTTATCAGGTTTTCCTTTTGCTGGTTCCTCTGCAATTACAGGCTCAATCAGACCTTCGTTTTTTAATTTATTTAACTCCGGATAAAGCTGACCATAACTTTCCTGCCAGAAGAAGGACATCCGAATGTCAATATTTTTCTTTATCTCATAGCCGCTTAATTCCTCTTCAAGAAGCAGCCCAAGGATTACATATCTTGTTTTCTTCACTATATTATCCTCACTGATCTCAAAACTTATAATTAATTACTTTCTTGGGACAATGATCGATGCATTCCCCGCACAGGATGCATTCCGCATCATATAAATTTTCCTCCTGAACCTTATCATTTACCTTCAGCCCCATGGGACAATACCTGTCGCAGGCGTGACAATTCGTACATAACTCCTTATTTGATGTCAGTCTTAACTGCTTCAGATGTAATAATCGTCCCGCCTTGGTACCAATCACCATAAAAGGCGCCATCCAGCACAGATAATGGCAAAGGGTTCTTTTACCGGCAATCACTGCGGGTATAAAGAACAAAAATACAATCCCGTAGTAGACTATGTAAGCATAAATATTAGCAATAGAAATACCGTGATTCGTCGCATAGAAGAAATCTACCGTGATCTCCTTCTTACGAAATACAAAGGCGGTGATAATGCCGGCGATCCAAAGAAACCAGGTTACATATTTAATATTATTCTTCCACCCCTGTTTCGGATTCTTGTTGTTAATCAGTGCGGCACATTCCATTATGCCGCCTGCCGGGCAAAGGTATGCGCAGAATATTCTTCCGAACAGCATACTTCCCACCAGCATAGCGGCAAATACGATAAAACTGCCTGTAATAATCCCTTCTGATGCACCCTGAATGATCAAATAGGGAGAGAAGTAATAGATTGTAACCGGGAATAACAGCATGGAAATGATGATGACCAGTTTTCTGACATTCTGTCTTTTCATTGACTATCTCCTTTTCATATATATCTATAAGTTATATATCTTTTAGATATATCATAAATCTTAATGGATAGAATGTCAACAAGAATCACATCTCTTGATTATTTTTATAGTAAGCCAATCATGTGTGCTTCAACTTCTCTAATTCTTCCTGAATAATGTTCTTATCCAGCCGCTCAAACAGAATCGAAATCTCCGGTAATCGATAACCCTGCTTACTATATTGCACTCTCCATTCCGCTGAGACTCCCAGCCATTCAAAGAGCTTTCCGGAGGAGAACGGTAAAAAAGGCTGCAGTAATACCGCCAGATTGGCAATGATCTGAACGCAATTATATAAGGTATTGTCACAGGCTCCGGGGTCAGACTCTCTGGTTCTCCAGGGTTCTTCCGCGTCATAATATTTATTTCCGAATCGGACCAATTCAAAGATTTCCTCCAGTGCATCCTTAATCTGTCCATGCTCCAGCTTCCTGCCTACCGTCCGGTAAAGCTGCTCAATTCGTTCCTGCAATATCGGGGGCAGGTCCCCTTCCGGAACAAGCCCGCCGCGGTATTTCTGAATAAAAGCCAGCGTCCTGTTAATGAAATTACCGTAAGCACCCAGAAGCTCGCTGTTATTACGCTCCACAAATTCCCTCCAGGAGAAATCCGTATCCCGCTTCTCCGGTCCGTTCGCCAGAAAGAAATACCGCAAGGCATCGGGATGATACCTGTCTACGATATCCTTAGCCCAGATAGCCCAGTTCTGGCTGGTGGATATCCGCCGCCCCTCCAGCGTCAGATATTCGCTGGAAATAATTTCATCGGGAAGCCGGTAACCCTCGCCCTGTACCAGCAGCAACGCCGGAAGAATGATGGTATGAAATGGGATATTGTCCTTGCCGTGTACATAATAATGCTTTGCATTCTCACCCCAGACCTGCCGGAAATCAATCCCCCGCTCCTGTGCTGCCACAGCGCCGGCGGACAGATACCCAAGCACATTCTCCGCCCAGATATAGATCTTCTTATCCTCATAGCCCTCTCTGGGTACATCAATTCCCCAATCCAGATCCCTGGTAATCGCCCTGTCCTTCAATCCTTCCTCAATATAACGTCTGGTAAATGCGATGGCATTCTTTCTCCAGCCAGGATGGCTCTCCAGATATCCTGACAGCTGTTGTTCAAGCTTTGATAATGCAATATAAAGCTGGGTGCTTTCTCTCAGTCTGACCTCACTGCCGCACTCCGCACAGCGGGGAGTAACCAGCTGTTCCGGTTCCAGCACCAGACCGCAGGCATCACACTGATCACCTCTGGCGCGCTCACCGCATCTTGGGCATTGACCCACCACCAGCCGGTCCGTAAGCACCTTTTCACAGACAGGACAATATGCCTGGGGTGCTGTTTTCTCATAAATAAACTCACTCTGATAAAGTCTGCGATGAAATTCCTGTACGAATTCTATATGCTCCCTGGAGGAGGTCTTTGTATACAGGTCATAGCGAAAGCCCAGCTTATGGAATATATCACAGAACTCCCGATGATAATAATCACTGATCTCCCGGGGCGTTCTCCCTTCCTGCTTCGCCCGTATGGTTACCGGCGTTCCGTGGCAATCACTGCCTGATACATAAAATACCTGGTCTCCCTTTGCCCTGTGATATCTGGCCAGAACATCCCCCGGCAACAGGGAAGCAATATGTCCGATATGAAGCGACCCGTTTGCGTAGGGCCATGCACCGCCAATTAAAATATTCATCATAATAACCTCTTTTCCCGCACATATTCTCTGCGTATTGCTGTGAAAATTTTTTATTTTCACAGCATCCTTTCTCATCAAGTAACAACTGCCTCACCTTCATAAATTCAATAAAAAAGCTCTCACCTCCGAAATATGCCAATTGGCAGATTTTCGAGGACGAGAGCGCAGCTTCGTGTTACCACCTCAAATTCACCTACACCTCACGATGTAAGCCTTATCAAGTACGGGCAGGAAATGATCCGCCGATACTCTATCGCTGTTACGGGCGCTCCCGTCGTAGCCTGAATGCTTCATGCAGAAGCAAATTCGGTACGCAGCTCCAAGACCATGTTCAGCAGTCCTAACTTTACCCGCTCTCAGCTTTCCGGGTTCTCTGTGAAAGTGCAGATCACTTACTCTTCTTTTCAATGCCTTTATTTTCAATTATTTTGTTATATTTATATATATTATATTCCCCCCGTCAAATATGTCAATCAAAAATTGGTTACCTTATTATATATGATTCCCTTTTAATAAAATTCTGAGAAGGTTCCTGCCGTTAATATAAAGAAAGTATTAAGGTTTGCGCCAAAGATATAAAGAAATCTTAACATTTATTGAAATATCCCAGGGAAGGGACTATAATCCCGATTTATCAAAGACCTGTTTTACAAATATAACAGAGCGGAAAAGGATAAGTATCAATAAGATAGGAAGGATTGACCTAATATATGGATGTAAAGGAAGCTGCAGTGAAAGCGAAAGACAACCTATACAAACTGCCGGTAGACAAGGTTCTGGATGAGTTACACACAAGCATGCAGGGGCTGAGCCAGGCACAGGCAGAAGAACTCCAGAGACAGCATGGTAAAAATCTTCTGGAGGAAGCAAAGAAAAAATCAGTCATATTAATCTTCTTAAGCAATTTTGTTCACCTTATGGCGATCTTGCTATGGGTGGGAGGTGCGGTTGCATTGATTGCCGGCATGCCGCAGCTTGCAGTAGCCGTTTGGCTGGTAAATGTGATTAACGGCATCTTCAGCTTCTGGCAGGAACACCGTGCCAGCAAGGC
Source organism: Bacillota bacterium (assembly GCA_023409535.1). Taxonomy (GTDB): domain Bacteria; phylum Bacillota; class Clostridia; order Lachnospirales; family Lachnospiraceae; genus Mobilitalea. The sequence continues at coordinate 586,011 of JAEYGZ010000039.1, read as the reverse complement.
AACAGAAGCGCTGCGCAGCATGCTGCCATCCTACACCCGTGTAATTCGTGATGGAAAGGAACAGAAAATATTAGCTGAAGATTTGATAATTGGTGATATAATGTTATTGGAGGAGGGTGACAAGATTTCCGCAGATGCACGTCTGATTGAGACCAGTGACCTGCAGGTGGATCAGTCTACCCTGACCGGTGAATCCAATCCTGTCCGTAAAATCAAGGATGCTGTACTAAGTGATGATCTTACCAGAGCCGAGACCCCCAATCTTGTGTTTGCCGGAACCAGCGTATCGGAGGGTAACGGTAAAGCGATAGTAGTCGAGATCGGTATGAGAACGGAATTCGGTAAGATTGCAAATCTTACCCAAAACATGAAAACTGAGGAAAGCCCGCTTCAGAAGGAATTAAACCGCTTGACAAAGCAGATCTCCATCATTGCCATCACTTTAGGTGTTTTCTTCTTTGCAGCTGCTACCTTTTTGGTAAAGGAGCCGGTTGCTTCCTCCTTTATCTTTGCCTTGGGAATGGTGGTAGCCTTTATACCGGAAGGCTTACTTCCGACAGTAACACTATCCCTGGCAATGGCTGTACAGCGTATGTCAAAACGGCATGCACTAGTCAAGAAGCTGTCCTCCGTTGAAACCCTGGGCAGTACTACCGTTATCTGTACTGATAAGACCGGTACCCTGACACAGAATGAAATGACCGTCAGCAACCTCTGGCTGGCAAAACAAGAGTATACTGTTACAGGTGTTGGTTACAGCCCCAAGGGCGATGTTCTGAAAGGCAATAAAAAGGTACTGGCTAAAGATGACGCCGATTTAAAGCTCCTATTAACAGCTGCGGCGCTATGCAGTAACGCACGTCTGGTACCGCCGAGTACGGAAGCCGGAAGATATACGGTACTGGGTGATCCGACAGAAGCCTGCCTGGGCGTAGTTGCAGAAAAGGCAGGGCTTAATATACCAAAACAGTCTGAGGCAACACCGCGGCTTAGAGAACTGCCCTTTGAATCCCGCCGTAAAAGGATGACTACCATTCATGAACTGGAAAAGCCGATGAACGGAACCAGAAGAATTGCTTATATCAAGGGGGCTCCAAAGGAAGTTATGAAGCTGAGCAGCTTTATCCGCATTGACGGGGAAGTACAATCAATGACCGAAGCCCAGCGTAATGAAATTATGGAGGCAAATGACCGTTATGCCCGCAACGGCCTTCGTGTATTGGCTGTAGCTTACCGGCTCCTGAGCAGGGAAGATGGTATTCCCACTGCAATCAGTGCCTACACCCCCGAAATCATTGAACAGAACATGGTATTTGTGGGTCTGGTAGTAATGGCAGATCCGCCGAGACCGGAGGTTGCGGCAGCAGTTGAGGAATGCCGCCGTGCAGGAATCCGTATCGTTATGATTACCGGTGACTATGGCTTAACTGCAGAAAGTATCGCAAAGCGCATCGGTATCGTAAAAGGCTCACATCCTAGAGTCGTATCGGGTCTGGAGCTTGAGGAGCTGACGGATGAACAGCTTAAGAATTATTTAAAGGATGAAATCATATTTGCCCGAGTGGCTCCGGAGCAGAAGCTGCGCGTTGTAACCAATCTTCAGGAGATGGATGAGATCGTCGCCGTAACCGGTGACGGTGTAAATGACTCACCGGCACTGAAGAAAGCAGACATTGGCGTTGCCATGGGTATTGCCGGTACGGATGTCGCCAAGGAAGCCGCCGATATGATTCTGACCGACGATAATTTTGCATCAATCGTCCATGCTATTGAGGAAGGACGTACCGTTTACAGCAATATCCGGAAATTCCTGTTATATATTTTAAATTCCAATGTACCGGAAGCAATTCCCTCAGCGTTATTTTTGTTCTCCCGGGGAGCTATTCCGCTGCCGCTGACAGTTATGCAAATCCTTACCATTGACCTGGGTACGGATATGCTTCCCGCACTGGGCCTTGGTACGGAAAAACCGGAGAAGGGTATTATGGATCAGCCTCCCCGCAGCCGGAAGGAGCCTTTGCTTAACCGAAAGCTGATCATGAAAGCCTTCTTATGGTATGGAATCCTTGGCACCATCGCATCCGTTTTCTCCTATTTCTTCGTCAACCTGTTAAATGGTTGGCCGAAGGTTCCCCTGGCCGGAGAAGGAGATCCGGTATATGTCAAGGCAACCGCTATGGCACTTGCGGCAATTGTATTCAGCCAGATAGGTGCGGTATTTAACTGCCGTACCGAGAAGCAGTCTGTCTTCTCCGTAGGTATCTTGAAGAACAGACAGGTTAATATCGGTATTCTTTGTGAAATCATCATTATCATTGTCTTGGTTTATCTGCCTCCGCTGCAGTCGGTATTCCACACCTCGGCACTTGACTGGAAGGATTGGCTGTTCTTACTGATCTGGCCTCCCTTTGTACTGTTTATGGAAGAGGCAAGAAAAGCATGGCTGCGCAGAAAAAGATAAAGTATAAATCAGATAGAAAGGAGTTCATTATGAGAGTCATAATCGTAGGTTTAGGAAGAATGGGAACAAACTTATCCCTGCATCTGATGAAAAAGGGTCATCAGGTAACCGCTATTGATACTGATCCGGAAGCCTTTGACCGATTGGGAAAAAACTTTAACGGAATGAAAATCCTCGGCTTTGGGTTTGACCGGGATATCTTAAGCAAAGCACAGATCGAACATACCGATGCGGTGGTAGCTTGTACGGAAAGTGATGAAATCAATGCGGTGGTGGCCAGAGTGGCTAAAAATATCTACCGCGTACCACGGGTGATCGCCCGTCTGTATGACGCAAGAAAGGCAGAGATTTACCGCCGGCTTGGAATACAAACACTGTCAACCACTGCCTGGGGAGTAGAAAGAGCAACCGAAATATTAACTTACAGCCAGCTGGACAGTGTATATGAGATGGGAAACGGAAGCGTTAACCTGGTACGGATTGAAGTGCCTCCTCTTATGATAGGAAGAAAGGTTAATGAGCTTGCTGTAATCGGTGAAATCAATGTGGTATCCGTCAGCCGCAATAATAAAACCTTTATACCGACACTTGGAACCATACTGGAGGCAGATGACATCCTGTATCTCGCCGTCAACTATACCGCAACGGATAAGCTAAAAACTATGCTTGATCTCGCATAAAGGAGGGGTAAGAATGAAAGTTATTATTGTAGGCGGAGGACAAGTCGGAACCTACCTTGCCTCCCTGTTGAATTCCGGCGGTCACGATATCCGGGTAATCGAATATCGTGAAAAGAACTTTCATAAGCTGGAACGGGAGCTGCCGCCTGAATTGCTGGTATTCGGTTACGGCTCGGATCCGGAAGTACTGGAAAGAGCCGGTATCGCAGAGGCAGATGTGGTTGCTGCAGTTACTGCTGAGGATGAAATTAATCTGGTAGTATCCACCTTAGCAAAGATGGAATTTGGGGTACCCCGCGTTATCGCAAGAGTGAACAACCCGAAGAATGCCTGGCTGTATAACAGCGGAATGGGTGTGGATGTGGGTGTAAATCAGGCAGATTTGATAGCGCACCTTGTGGTTGAGGAAATGAATCTTGTGGATATGTTTACTCTGATGAAGCTTAACCAAGGAAATTATTCCATCGTGCAGATCAAGGTGGATTCCGGCGCAAAAGCTGCCAATCAGCTGATTAAAGACCTGTCAATTCCAAAAAAGACTGTTTTGGTCGCCATTACACGCAGCGAAGAAGTAATAATACCAAAGGGTGATACCATGATCCTGGTAGATGATGAGATTATGCTGTTAACAGATGAAGAGAGCCGGGCAGAGCTAAAAAATATCTTCAGTTAAACAGATATCCATGACAGAAAACGATGAGGCTGCTATCAATATATATTTATATGCAATGAAACAAGCAGGTCTATGCAGTTCCCTGTATCTGTAGGGCGATGATAGACCTGCTTGTATTTGTATTATTTAAACGGTAAGAGCTCAAATATCATTTGATCTAATTTTCCAGCTCAATCCGGTAGCTTCTGAGCACCTTCCCGGCTTCCTCACTAACCTCAGGATAGCTTTTAAACAGCTGCCGGATTCCCTCCAGGGCTTCCTCTTTCTGCTTATTGTTTAACTCAATCTGCTCCCTCAGCTTCTGTCTGCGGACATTGAGCCGGTGGCGGACCTCCACCATCTCCTTGCTGTCCAGAATGGCCGAAGGCTGGTAGATCCAAACCTCAATATCCACAACGCCGGATTTTTTCAGCTCATGGATCAATTCATTGTTGAAGAATTCCAGTAATTCCGTATTACTCTGATATCTTCGTTCCTCATCCTTGATCCGGACATATTCCTCCCAGGATCTTTTCAGCTGTTCATAATTCTCGACCATATATTTACTGTAGGCATAGTCAAGATAGTTGCGGTTATTGACGGATTTGATTTTCACCTTATTCATCAGCATAATCTGCCGGTTCATCTTTGCCTGCAGCAGATGGATGTCACCTGAATTCTTTTTTGCTTCCATAAAAATATAAAAAGCACATCCCATCCCCATCAGAACAGTTAACAGAAACGGTATCGTGAAGTTCGCCTTTGTACCGGCAGATAATAGAGCAAAGAGCAGAAAAAGTGAGATTACAACAATGCTTGTTGTAATGGCAATTCCCTTTAAGAAGCTCTGCTTGCTGATAATCTCATTTTCTTCCCGGTTAAGTACCTTCTTTTCCTTCTCCAAATGTGACAGATCCTTTTGAATCACTGTCTGATACTCTTCACCGCCGCGGATCCGCGGCAATTCCTTCGGTATTTGCTCTTCGTACCGTTCGTACAACCGATATTGCCGGTCAGATAATATTTTACTCTTATGCTGCAGCTTTTCCCGTTCCTGATTCAGGTTGATTATTTTTCGCGCAGCTTCATTGAGATCCTCACGCTGCTCCTCTGGAATCATATCAATTTTTTGCATATCGGTCAGATACGAGGTAACCGCCTGATACTCCAGCTTTGCCTCGTCAATCTGCCTGCCGCTGTCCACAATAAGCTCACAGTTATCCTTAACAAAGCTAATCCGCTCTGTATGGGAGAGCAATCGAAGCGGGCGCTTCTTATCAGAAAGGGGATCGGTTTGCTCCTGTTTTATCTCCTCCTGCAGTGTATCATCCATCTGCGGCTGTTCTTTTCTTTTTCTGGTGAAAATGTTACGTATGCCCATTCTTATTTATCCTCACTGTACTTATTCTAGCATATCTCTATATTGTACACGATTGAAAGCCTCCGATCAACCGGTTTAACAATGGCGTACCCGAAGCTTCCAGTCGTAAAGCATATCCCCGGCTTTTTGATAGAACTCGCTGATCTGCCCGTTTCCTTTCAGCCGTCTTAGGTTTTCCAATGCAGCTATTTGTTCCGTATACCTTACTTTCTCGCTCTCGGCTTCCAGAAAATCCTCCACCTTTTGTCTGAGTGCTTCACCAACCTGATAATCCTCCAGCTTTTGCAGATATATTTCCTCATCACCGCTTAAATATAAGGTATATAAATACTGACATAAGCTCTCTTCTCTCCGATTACGTTCATATGCCTGGCCAAACAGCTGCTCTGCCTCCTTAAGACCTGAAGTATGCAGCTTTACTACTGCCAGGTTATGCAGAAGATCACCATACTCCTCCGGCGGCAATGCAGCGGCCTCCTGTGTCGCAAATATCTTCTCATACTCTGCTGCTGCCTCCCGGTACTGCCGGTTTGCCAGGTATGTATCCGCCTTGATACAGCTTCTCTTTATTCCGGGCATACCGATAATTTCGTCCAGCGTCCGAAGGAAGCTCTTGATCTCGTATTCCGTATAATAGTCCGCACTGCATAAGACCACGGTTACCATGGTTTTCACATCCGCCTTCTGTCTTTTTAACTGATGCAGCTTCTCACTTCTTTGTGTAAGCTTCAGCTCCGTTCCGATCCAGTCGATCAGTGCATCGCTCACGATCTCCTCCTCAATCAAAAGCGGATGCTGGTACAGATAATAGCAAAGCTCCTCTATGGAGTAAACCTTGTCTCCTGTTCCTGTAAATCCATATGGTCTGGTCGTCCTGGCACCACTGCATAAAATTAGCTTCCCCATACCTTCACTCCTTATATCTCAACAGTAAATTCCATCACTTTTCCTGTCTCAGGATAGAATCCACCAAAACCAAGATCATTTACCGTAATTACACCTGTGGATCTGTCCCGGCAAGTAAAATTGATCTCCAGCCGGGTCATCCGGTTGGGACGCTGCGGCAGCTTCGTCAGATGAATTTTCTCCCTGACCGTCTCTCTTCCCAGCATACTCTTTAAGATCAGCTCCAGCTCCGGCTCGCCCTCCGGTATCACTTCGATGCTTTTATTTATCTCATGCCAGTTCTCTCCTGCTTCCGCCAGCCCAATCTCCTGATATCTGGTATCGCAATAGACCTTTAAGCCCACCGAACCGGCCAGCATATCATCATCCAACAAAATGAAGTCACCCAGCGTCCGATCACCTGCGAATTCCTTTGCAGCATAACAGGCTCCGCTGACAAACAAATTCTGTCCCATAAATGCTCTTCTTCCATTACACAAGCCCTTTATGGTCTGCTCCGCCCAACCGCCTTCAAAGCCCTTGCCTGTAAAATAAAGTGTGGTAACCAGCTGCTTATAAAGCGCAGTCCCTGTGATATTCTCAAACAGATAGGGGACATTATTCTCCTTATCCTTCAGCATGGAGTAATGCAGCATATGGGAATAATCCGTCTTCTCCAACCCGGCAATGATTGGTTTCATTCTCCGGTTTAACCGTATTCTGTAATAGAATAACCCCTCTTCACTAAACTCGAACAGTCCCGCATCATTCATCCATAAAGACCGCTCCTGATTCAGGGCATAATAGAGATAAGCACCGGCATGACTTAATATCGAGACACGGTCTCTTTCCAGGCCCAGAAGAGATAATGCGGCATAAATCCCCTCTGTCAGGGCAGGCTGTGCTTCCCGGACCGTAACCACCAGCCTTGTTACCGGCTCCGTAGGAAAATACTGCTTTATGAGCATAAGCGTTTTTCTGAAATATTTCTCAAGGAGCGTAATTCCATCAAAGCTTTGTCCGTAAAGCTCCGACCGCTCTCCTGAAATCAGCCTGTTCAGCAGGTGCTCTATCAGTATCCCCTCGTCTGAAGCGGCACAGCTCCTGGCCTCATCACCATAAAGCCATTGTTTGGTATCTGCTTTGAGGCACAGGACTGTAGGAATGCGCTTCAATTCATCCTTTTCACCGGTGCTGATCGGCACCGGTTCCATGCTCTTGTAGCTGAAGCAGCTTATCTGGGAATAGTCTTCCCCCAGATCATAACCCACAATTAACTTTTTCGATGTATCCATCTGCAGCCCACCTCGCTCTCTGTTTTTACCGCATCAGAATCTACGCTGCTTTCCGTCCTCTATTTGACCAAAGCATGCATCAAGCATATGCTCCCTGGTGATATAGCGCTCCATCATAGGAAGCAAAGTACTGTCATCCTTCCTCTCCATGGCCATCAGCATCAGATTTATCTGGTGAAACGCCGAGTCATCCTCCTGCATGGTCTCCCCTTCATATTGGAGGTAGAAGCTTTCCGTGATATCGGTTTTTGCCGCTGCCTCCTCCGTTATATAATACTGCACGGTTTCATGATAGAACATCAGGAAATCCTTCACATGAATTCCTAAGAAGACATTCGGCATCCGCTCTGTAATATAAGCCTGCTCTCCCTGTCCCATATGCCGGTAATGAATATAAACCTGCTTCCTGGGGTCTGTGATATAAGTAATGTAGCTTCGGTTAAGAAGCTGCTCCGGCAAATGCACCTGCCTGCCGTATTCCGTAAAAAAGGGCAGGATAATTCCCTTCTTCACCAGCCGCTCCATATGATATTCGATAAACGCCAGCTCGGACTCCGTAAGCTTTCTGTTGTCCGCATTCTGCCTCATCCAGGCGATGAGACAGATTTCGTTCTCCTCATAGTTCAGTTCTCGTTTCATAATCAGGAATAATTCCTGATACAGTACCTGGAGATGCACAAGATAATGATAGGCATAATAGGTTAGAAAAGCACGAACCAGCAAATGATTCGTTACATTTTTATAATACTCCCTGAATACGACCATGCCGTCCTCGACATAGCCTTCGCTGAATAACATTTGGGTTAAGAGCCGCTCCTCCAGCATATGGGTATCCAGATCAAATCCCCTGGCTGCCTTCCAGAGCCTGTAGAATTCCCTGGTGGGTCCTTCATAATAAGTCACGAGGTACTGAAGAATTGTTTCATCATATTTGCCCCGAAGAAATACATGATGACAAAGCTCCAGGACCAGACTATTTCCTTGGTGATCTGCGCTTTTAATCCAGCCGGAACACAGCTTCAGCAGGCGGTTGACGCTTAAGTTCTCATAGCCAAAGACCCCAAGGGCTTCCAAGGCTTTATGATACAGGGACCTGGCCATCATAATCTCCAGATATCTTACCCTGTCTGTGTATCCAAGCTCCCGCAGATCGAGCAGGTTTAAATAATATTCCAGCTGCCCGTCATCGCAGCTGTCATAATAATATTCAATCAACGTACGGCAGCAGTTATTATGGTACTCTTTGCCCAGTGCCTCCTGCTGCAGTACCCGTTTGCGAAGTGCAATAGAGCTCTCACTCAGAATATGGTTGTTCTGATACCTGTCAAAAAGGTGCAAAAGCAGCATCGGGTGATCACTGTATTCCAGACAGCCGTCTTCATAATCCTCGGAATTTAAGAAGGCTGTCACCTGATACTCAATGGAATCAACATAGCGGTTACCAAAGGAATCCGTGAGAAAAATCTCAGCATCCGCAGTAAAAAGATTCACCTGTGTATTGCCCTGGTTCTGGCTTTCTTCCATACCCAGCTCTTTATGTATCACCGTAACACTGACGATATTCGGGTTATTGCATGCCAGCTCATGCCGGTACATCACATAGGGCAAATGCTTTGCCTGTTCCGGAGTCAATGCATTTTTATGAATAAATTCCTTGTACAGTATTGCCAGGTCCCTGCTGATGATATGAGCTTCCAGCATCTTGGCGGCAAAAACCTCCATACGTTTATAATAGCTGCGGTAAATTGCCTCATTATTATCCTTGTGTGTTACAATATTGGCATATAGAAAGGCTTTCTTCTTATCACTTAAGCTGCTGTTATAAATAAAATACAGTAGTACCGGCTGCGCTATGGGTCCGCGCTCCTCAAAGCTGATGGTATACATATAGTATTCATACAACTCCGTAATGCGAAGCTGGGCCTCAACTCCCAGGCGGAACCACTTATGGAATTGTTCTGCTTTCTTAACTCCTTTGATCAATAAGCTGCAAATGGCAGATAAGATATCCTGCTCCTCATATACTTCATACAACCGGCGCAGACATTGATAAATAACCGGATGGTAGGTTTTCTTTTTTGCAGCCAGGTAAGTATATTGAAGCGCAAGCTCCTTTGATAGGATGGATTCTTTTATGCCATAATTGATTGTCTGAATCTCAAAATCATTCAGTTCTCTCAGAAGTACCGGATCCTCATTATAGATGCGGACCGCTTCATAATATAAGACGGGACTGTGACAACCCCCATCAAACTGTTCCCTGATGTCCTTTAACTTGTCCCCGATATTCTTCTGATAGCTTAGGTCAAGGTCAAGCAGAAACCAGAGGATTCGCCAGTCACTATTCACATTTAAATAATGAAACCGGATAGAATCTACCGCCTGGTGTAATATCACATCCTCCCGATAATACAAGGCCTTCAGATACTGGTAAGCGCAATATTCCAAGACAGACTGTCTTCGCATCACCGCCGCCTCAGCTTCCAGATCCTTCAGCAGCTCCTCCGCCAGCTTATATTTACCGCCAACCATCGCTAAATGGGTACGTATCAGTTCACCTACCCTGCTGCTTGCATACTCCTGTCTTCGAAGAAGATTCGCTTCGGTCTTCCTGACATATCCTTCTGCCGTGATTTTGCCCTGCTGATAACTGAGATAATTCTCAGTCATACCGAACTCCAGCCTCTGATTCAGCCGAAGCTCTGATAAGTTACGCTTCTCTTTTCTATATTTACATAAAATATCCACAACAATGGTTTGATACGCAGTCTTTATCCACAGATGACCATAATTATTCCCATATCGCAGTTGATCCTTGTCAATGGTATATGCCACCTGATGGGTATTGCCGATAAAGCGGTCTGCCCATAGAAACTTCTGCAGGAGCTTGATAAAGGGAGCATCCGTCGTAACCCTGATTTCCGCATATCCCCAATGCTCCTTGGTCAAGGTCAGCCGGTCGCTGATCTCTTCCTCCGACACCTGGTATTCTACCTGCGTCCTGTCTACGGAAAGCTGCAGCTTGGATTTCTTACGAATCGCAATCAGGAATTCTTCCAATGCCTGACTGGTTGATATGCTCTTAAGCAGATTGTAATAAATGACACGGTCCCTGTCCTCATTCGCCAGAAAGATGCGTTCAAAATCCTCCTGCCGAAATACTCTCTTGGCTTCGGACCAATCCGTTCTTGCCAAATTTGAAAACTGGAACAGATCCTTAATCTTTCCCAGCGAGGTCATAACACCGGGAGCTTCCACCTGCACCTCAAAGGGAATTTCTCTCTCCCCGCAATCACTGACGATACTGATCTCACCGGTAACTTCTTCTCCTGCTTTCAAATAGGTTGCATGAAAAGAATAGATAATCAGATTATCTGCTCCGGAAAAGGAAGCATTGTTAACTCTCAGCAAACGGCTGGAGGAATAAACCTCGCCCTGCAATATACCATCCGAACTGCTGCTGATTGTAAAACTTCCTTCATAAACCTTTCCTGCTTCAACCGTTATCCTGATTACATCCTCTGAAAGACAAATAAAAGGAAGCTCATATTCAAAATCCCCTTTTGAGAACCGCTCGATTTTTTCCTTCAATTTATCCCACCCCATATTGAGTAAACGCTGTCTGTGAGTAATATAACGAATGAATATTGCATTTTTACGTACTTTCGATATAATAATGTTAATTATAATTCAACTATGAAAAAAAATCCAGTAGAAAGGTTTGTGGCTAATATGATTAAGCATTCCGATCATTTTCACGGAAGTGATTTAGAAATGATAGAGAAGGTCTATGGCATAAAGAAGGAGGACATCATCAGCTTTTCCGCCAATGTTAATCCGCTGGGCATCTCACCCAAACTGAAGGCAACCCTGGCGGAGCGCATTGATTCAATCATGAGCTATCCCGACCGGGAATACACCTCGCTTCGTAAATGTATTGCCGAATATGTCCATACCGACATGGAGAATATTCTGGTCGGTAACGGTTCCACCGAGCTGATCTCCCTGTTTATCCAGATCAAGCATCCGGGGAAGGCTCTGATTATCGGACCCACCTACTCGGAATATGAGCGTGAGGTTTCCTTAGGAGGCGGCACCACAAGGTATTACCGCCTGGAGGAGGAAAAGAATTTCGCGCTGGATATCCATGCCCTGCAGGAGGAGCTGACCGACGATATGGACCTCCTGGTGATCTGCAATCCCAACAACCCGACCTCCTCAGCCATCACACGCAGTGATATGCGTAAAATCCTTGATATCTGCAAGCAAAAAGGGATCTTCGTAATGGTGGACGAGACCTATGTAGAATTCGCAGAGGATGTTCTGAAGATAACCTCCGCGCCCCTAACAGGGTATTATAACAATATCATTATCCTGCGCGGCATCTCCAAGTTCTTCGCAGCCCCCGGCCTTCGGCTGGGTTATGCCATCTGCGGTAATCAGGACCTGTTAAAAGAGATCAATCAACGCAAAAACCCCTGGACCATCAACAGCCTGGCGGCCATTGCCGGTGAGCTGATGTTCACGGATGAGGAATATATCAGAGCAACCCGAACCTTGATCGCAGGCGAACGTGACCGTATCTGCAGAATCCTTGACTCCTGCAAGAATATTCAGTACTTTACACCGACAGCCAACTTCATTCTGTTGAAGCTTCTGAAGGAGGAGGTAACCTCCATGGACGTGTTCGAGGCTGCCATACGTAAGGGCCTCATGATCCGGGACTGCTCCACCTTCCCCTTCCTGAGCAATAAATTCATACGCTTCTGCTTCATGACACCGGAACGAAATGATGCGCTGCTGGAGGTAGTGCTGGAGGCGGTGAGGTAAATAATAAGTTGAGCGACAAAGGGACGGACACAGGGAAAGGAGCCATATGGTCTGCAGGAAAAGCAGAGACTGCGATCTATTGTGCTAACCTTTGAAACGATGGAAATAAAAATGGGGTGTAGTTTATGACAAATTTACAGGTCGGCGCACCAGGGGCATCCATGCCCCGTGCACCTAAATTTGCCGTCCTGGCAAATTTCCCTTCCGACAGTGCGCATTTTTATTTCCATAGTTTCAAAGCTAAGTACAATCACGATCTTGCCTAATGCTTTTCCTGCAGACCATATGGCTCCTTTCCCTGTGTCCTGTCTTTGGCCGGCTTAAAGTTGTGTTTATTATTTCGCATACCACTCATGTATAATAATCCGCATTTTATGTGCGCTTTTCTTTCATTATGGTACGATGTGAATCAAATGAAATCATTATTCTACACCGCTCATAGAATATAAATTTATACCTTAGAGGACCTAAAACTAATCATTTATAACCTAAAGCGAACCAATGTCAGGGAAGCAGGGGAAGGACGGAAGTAGTCCGTGTGAAATCATTAGGCTAAAATCGTCATTGAACTTAGTGGAAAGATTGCAGTCTCTGATTTCCCACGGACGGCTTCCGTCCTTCCCCTGCTTCCCGTTCCTTTGTCACATTCCATACATCATTTCATTGTGCAAAACACATATTTTTTTTATCAAATACAGAAAATTTTAATGTTTTTATATATTTGACTTTAGATTTGGCTGTGCTATAATACAATTCAGTTAGGCACCTAATTAATTTTTACATTACCAATAGGCTGCCTTAGTATCGCATAAAGGAGGAATTACCGACCATAATGAGGGATGAAGTAACCCAGTTGATGGAATCGATAAAAGAGGTCTTTCGATCAATTCATTCGCGTACCTACCATAAGTCTGAGAAGGATCATTTATATCCGGGACAGCCAAAGCTGCTGGTTTTAATCCGGGATAACGAAGGTATCCGCCAGAAGGACTTATCCTGCAGAAACGGTGTCAAACCGGCTACGATCACGGGAATGCTTAATAAGCTGGAGGCGAAGCAATATGTTTACCGTGTACCTGATGAGACCGACAGGAGAAGCATGCGGGTCTATCTTACCCCGGAGGGACGCAGGCTCGCTGATTATTCGGCGCAATTTATGGAGGATATGATCGAACAGCTATTTGTCGGCTTCAGTGATGAAGAGTTAAAGACTCTCATGTTATTGACCAGTAAGATGAGGGATAACTTAAATCGCAACCCCAAATAACATTAATTTTAACAAGTAAAGAAAGGAAACCATATGTTAAAGTTACTTAAATTATTGAATAAATCGATTGCAGCATTAATATTTGTTGTAATCCTTTTAGCATTGCAGGCAGTCTGTGATCTCTCCCTGCCAACCTATACTTCAGACATTATCAATGTAGGTATTGCCAGGGGCGGTATCATCGATACCGTACCAAAGGTAATACGGTCCTCGCAGTATGATAAACTCTCCCTGTTTATGACCGATACGGAAAAGACTGCCGCAGCAGACCATTTTACATTACTTAGTAAAGATAATGTCAGCGACAAAGAGTGGTCCGATTATCTTGACGAATATCCCGCGTTAAGCTCAGAGGAGCTTTATCTGTGGGATGGCAGCAATGAAACGGAAGTCTCCGAAGCAATGTCTATTCCTATGATGCTGCTGTACGGCTTCACCAATGAAGAGACCTCAGCGCAGATGACGCAGCAGGTTCTGTCACAGCTGCCGGCTCAGCTGACTCAGGGCAGCAATGATCTCTTTGCCATTCTTCCGCTGATGCCGGAGGAAGCACGTACCGGCTTAGTAACTAAATTGAGAGAGGGAGCACAGGCTTATCCCGTGATGATGCTCACAGCCGGAGCCAGTACCTATATTAAATCTGAATATGAAGCAATTGGTCTCAATATCGACCGAATTCAAATTAATTACATTTTATCTGTCGGCTTGAAAATGATCGGTCTTGCCTTTGCAGCAATGGTTGCATCCGTCCTTGTAACCTTCCTGGCTGCCAGAATTGCAGCAAAAATGGGACGTACCATCCGAAGCAATGTATTTCGTAAGGTACTTTCCTTCTCCAATAAGGAGATGGATCAGTTCTCCACTGCTTCTCTGATTACCCGAAGCACGAATGATATTCAGCAGGTTCAGATGATGATTGTTATGCTGATCCGTATTGCCATCTATGCACCTATTCTGGCAGTCGGCGGCGTCTTAAAGGTAATGAACACCAACAGCTCCATGTCCTGGGTTCTGGGTGTTGGTGTAGGCGCCATCTTCTTATTGATTGCTTTGTTGTATGTTGTCGCTATGCCTAAATTCAAGATAATGCCAAAGCTGATTGACCGAATCAACCTGGTTATGCGTGAGATTATCACCGGTCTTCCTGTTATCCGCGCCTTCAGTACTGTAGAGCATGAGGAGAAACGCTTTGACAAAGCAAATGTGGATCTTACCAAGAATTCGCTCTTTGTAAACCGTGCAATGACTTTTATGTTCCCGGTCCTTATGATGATTATGAATCTCACTTCCATCCTGATTATATGGGTCGGCGCTGATAAGATTGATGCCGGTACCATGCAGGTCGGCGATATGATCGCATTTATCCAGTATACTATGCAGATTATTATGTCCTTCCTGATGTTAACCATGCTGTCCATTATGGTTCCCAGAGCCAGCGTTGCCGCAAAGCGTATTGATGAAATTCTTGTAACCGAAACAGCCATCACAGATCCTGACCGCGAGGAGCTTGTTTCTTCTTCCCAGAAAGGTGTGCTGGAGTTTAAAAATGTTAACTTCCGTTATCCCGGTGCCGAAGAAGATGTGCTCTCTGATATCAGCTTTATTGCAAAGCCGGGGGAAACCACTGCCATCATCGGAAGTACCGGCAGCGGTAAATCCACTTTGATTAACCTGGTTCCAAGATTTTATGATATTACCGGCGGTTCCATTCTGTTAAACGGCACCGATATCAGAAAAATGAAGCAGCATACCTTAAGAGAAAAATTAGGCTATGTTCCTCAAAAAGGTGTCCTGTTCACAGGTACCATTGAGTCAAACATTAATTTTGGTGTAACTGATGCAGAGGAAGCGACTACCATGCAGGCTGCAAGAATATCTCAGGCGGAAGAATTCATCAATGACAAACCGGAAGGTTATGAGTCTCCCATCTCCGAAGGCGGAACCAACGTATCCGGCGGTCAGAAGCAGCGCCTCTCCATTGCCAGGGCGATTGCGAAAATGCCTGAGCTCTATATCTTTGATGACAGCTTTTCCGCATTGGATTATAAGACCGATGCCAAGCTCCGCAGGACGCTGAAGGAAGAACTATCTGACAGTACCGTTTTGATTGTGGCACAGAGAATCAGTACCATCATGAGTGCGGAACAAATTCTGGTTCTGGATGAAGGACGCATCGTCGGTAAAGGTACCCATAAAGAATTATTGAAGAATTGCGAAGTATATCAGCAAATTGCTTCTTCCCAATTATCAGAGGAGGAATTGAACTATGAGTAAAGAAGAAAACAGACCAAACTCACCGGCAAGGCCTTCCGGCGGCAGACGAAGAATGGGAATGGGTCCCGGAGGTCCTCCCGGAATGATGCCCGGTGAGAAAGCAAAGGATTTTAAAGGTACCATGAAAAAGCTTCTGGCAAGCTTATCCAGCTATACGGTCGGCTTTATATTCATGATTATATTTGCTATCGGCAGTACCGTATTCTCCATCATAGGACCAACCATCAGCGGTAACGCAACCACAAAGATCTTCGAAGGTATCATGAGCAAGATACAGGGAGGACCTGGAATTGACTTTCCCGGTCTGGAGGAAATCCTCCTGGGTCTGATCCTGCTGTACGGAGTCAGTGTTGTCCTTTCCCTGGTTCAAGGCTTTATTATGACCGGCATCAGTCAGAAGGTAACCTATAAATTCCGTAAGGATATCTCTGAGAAGATTCACCGTATGCCGATGAATTATTTTGATACCACCTCCCACGGTGAGATCCTGTCCAGAGTAACCAATGATATTGATACCCTGGGTAACAGCTTAAATCAAAGCTTGTCCCAGCTGATTACCTCTGTGGTAACCATCATCGGTGCGCTTGTCATGATGATCCGTATCAGCTTTTCCATGACCCTCTTGGCACTGATTATCCTTCCCATCTCCGGTGTCATTGTAAGCCAGGTGGTAAAGAGATCCCAGAAATATTTCAAGCAGCAGCAGGAATATCTGGGCCATGTTAACGGCCAGGTGGAAGAAGTATACGGCGGTCACAATATCGTAAAGGCATTTAATAAAGAAGAAGACTCCATCCGTGAATTTGATGAGAAGAATGAGAAGCTCTATGAGTCAGCCTGGAAGTCGCAGTTCCTGTCAGGCCTCATGATGCCTGTTATGCAGTTTATCAGTAACCTTGGGTATGTTGGCGTTGCCATCCAGGGTGGTTATCTGGCGATTAACGGTAAGATCCAGGTCGGTGAAATCCAGTCCTTCTTCCAATATATCAGAATCTTTACCCAGCCTATTATGCAGCTGATGCAGGTGGCCAATATGTTCCAGTCCACCGCTGCTGCCGCAGAAAGAGTATTTGAATTCTTAAACGAGAAGGAAGAGGTTCAGACGGCAGAAAATCCGGTATCCATCGAAGGTATCGACGGACAGGTAGAATTCAAGAATGTACATTTTGGTTATAATCCGGATAAGATCATCATCAAGGACTTCAGCACTCAGGTATACAAGGGTCAGAAGATTGCTATCGTAGGACCCACCGGTGCCGGCAAGACAACAATGGTTAAGCTGCTGATGCGCTTCTACGATATCAACAGCGGTTCCATCCTCATCGACGGTCATAATATTCAGGACTTTAACCGCAGTGATCTTCGCAAGCTGTTCGGTATGGTTCTTCAGGATACCTGGTTATTCAACGGGACCATTATGGATAACATCCGATACAGTAAGCTTGATGCTTCGGATGAAGAGGTCATCAAGGCTGCAAAGGCCGCTCATGTACATCACTTTATCTCCACTCTTCCGGACGGCTACAATATGGTGCTGAACGAAGAGGCAAGTAACGTATCCCAGGGTCAGAAGCAGCTGCTTACCATTGCACGTGCCATCCTTGCCGATCCAAAGATTTTAATTCTGGATGAAGCAACCAGCTCCGTGGATACCAGAACCGAGATCTTAATACAGAAGGCCATGGACAGCTTGATGAAGGGAAGAACCAGTTTCATTATCGCACACCGTTTATCTACCATCCGTGATGCCGATTTAATTCTGGTTATGAATGAAGGCGATATCGTCGAGCAGGGTAATCATGAAGAGCTGCTGAAGAAAGGCGGCTTCTACGCGAACCTGTACAATTCCCAGTTTGAAAAGACTGCGTAACGAATCGTTTGAACGGCTTGAATTCGCAGCTTATATGCAATGTTAAAGAGAACTCACATTTTTGTATTTACAAAGATGTGAGTTTTTTATATGATTGATTATACTATCCAATTATTATCATTTATGTTTTAGATGAATTAACGAAAGGTGTGAACTATATGGACAAGAAAAAGAACCCTTTAGGGATAACCCTGACAAGTGAAGAAAAGAAAAAGCTTCAGGATGAGATTATCTACTATTTTGAAACAGAACGGGATGAAAAGCTTGGTATCATTGCCTCCGAGAGTATCCTTGATTTCTTTATGGATAACCTGGGCAAGTACATTTATAACAAAGCCTTAGATGACGCTAAGCTATGGTATGGTAAGCGAATGGAGGATGTTGAGGCAGATTATTATACTTTGTACAAACAAGAGAACTAATAAAAAAGAGGATTTTAACCACATACGGTCCAAATCCTCTTTCTCTCTTATATCGTTCTTTTCTTAGGGGTACGATAAGCTATATAAATACCGAATGCCCAGATCAGAACTCCTACCGGCGAAACCACCATACTGATTACATCCTTATCGAATGGTGACAGCCAGATCATTTCATTAAAAGTTTCTCCTGCCTCTGTAAACATGTCACGAACATAATCATTTACAAAATATACGGCTGAAAAATAGGACGCTCCGACGATAGAAAGTAATGTTATTATCGCACTTATGATTTGTAATACCGTACCGCGCTTTTTACCTGAACCTAAGATTACAGCCCTTGCTACCACATAGCCGACACCAATTGCCACATAACCGATGATTCTTTCCGTCAGTATCTCAATAAAATACCAGATCACACCTGTGGCTATTCCCGCTAATACGCCAAGCGCTATCGCTCCGATGTAATTCGGGTTCTCAACTTCCTTTTTAAACTCCTCTTCGGCAGCTTTATTGCATTCCTCGCACAGATATACGTCATTGCCGTCTTTATCTCTGAAGCTTAGGGCTTCCGCGCCCGGGACGGTTTTATTGCAGTTTGCACACACAACCTCTTCCAGTGTTTTCGCTCCGATTTCAATCTTTTCTTCCATATTACTGTCTACCCCCTAATTGTTTGTATTCTTTACTTACATCTTTTGCAGACGTTCAATTCTGTCCTCAATCGGCGGATGCGTTGAAAATAACTTATCAATGATATCACCTGATTTTAAAGGATTTGAAAAGTAGAGATGTGCTGTGGCAGCATTCATCCCCGGTAAAGGTCTGCGGTCTTTCTGTATCTTCTGCAAAGCGTTTGCCAGAAACATCGGGTTTTTTGACATTTCTGCGCCCGCTTCATCAGCTGTGTACTCTCTTCGTCTTGAAATTGCCAATTGTATCAGCGTTGCCGATATGGGAGCAAAGACAGCCAATATTAAACTAATCGTTGCCAGAACTCCTGACCGGTCTTTTTCCCCAGCTTTATTCAATATACGGCTCATCCAGAAGCTGTCTGCCAAAATGCTGATAAAACCTGCAATAATTGAAATTGCGGTCATCAAAAGGGTATCCCAATTACGGATATGCGAAAGCTCATGAGCAACTACTCCTCTTACCTCGTCCGGTGTAAGCTTTTCAAGTAATCCCCGCGTAACTGCTACTGCCGAATGCTTTGGACTTCTTCCAGTGGCAAAGGCATTCATGGACGAATCATTGACCAAATAAAGCTTTGGCATTGGCATACGGTATTCTGTTACCATCTCCTCCACCATAGAGAATAACTCCGGAACCTGCTCCCTGCTAAGTAATTTCGCGCTGGAGCTTCTTAAAATCAGCTTATCTGAAAAAAAGTAAGCCACCAGATTAATAATCATACCAACAATAAGGAATATCCCGGTCCCTGTGATCCCCCAGCCAAAAATATTTGACAGGAGAATACCAATCCCTCCGAAAATCAGCATCAGTACAGTCATATAAATACTTAGAACTACTCTGTTATGAAAAACAATTTTTTTAATAACGCGCACCTCCTTGACGCAAATATAGTTCTGGTTTTCATTTTTTTACATACATAGTAATTTATCGGATCCGTAAATGGTAAATCTTAGCATACTACGACTAAAGTCCTATTATGATTATACTACCGGTTCCACATTTCGAACAATGGCATATTATGTAATAATAAGTATTTTTTTATCGAAAGGATGATTATTCATATGCCATTAACAAAATTCGTTGATGCCTTGCCAATTCCGCCCATATTAAAACCAACTAAAACCAGACAAGGCGTTGCTCAATATAAAGTGAAAATGAAAGAGGTACATCAAAAGCTGCACAGGGACCTTCCGCCCACCAAAGTGTGGGGTTATGACGGATTGTATCCCGGACCGACGATAGTAACGAACCGAAATGATAAGATCAGGATTGAATGGGAGAATGAATTGCCGGCAGTCCACCTGCTGCCGCTGGATACTACAATTCATGGAGCTTCAAAAGACGTGCCTCAGGTAAGAACAGTCGTACATCTGCATGGTGCAAAGGTTGCCGCAGACAGCGACGGTTATCCCGATGCCTGGTTTTCCAGACACTATAAGACCGTAGGTTCAGCCTTTAAGCAAAAGGTTTATGAATATACAAACCACCAGCCGGCTACAACATTATGGTATCACGATCATGCTCTGGGAATTACACGATTGAATGTATATGCCGGGTTGGCAGGATTTTATATTATACACGATAAGCAGGAGCAATCCTTAAATCTGCCAAACGGGGCATACGATATCCCTTTGCTTATACAGGATAGAACCTTTAATGCGGATGGAAGCCTCTTCTATCCCTCCCAGCCTCAGAATCCTACCCCCGAGATGCCCAATCCCTCCATCGTTCCCGGCTTTCTTGGTGATACTATACTTGTGAATGGAATGGTATGGCCTTACCTTGAAGTTGAACCAAGGAAGTATCGGTTCCGTTTGCTAAACGGGTCAAATTCACGAATCTATAACATGAGTCTTACTGCAGATACTGCAGAGGGCTTTGCTCCCCTCTGGGTACAGATAGGAACTGACGGCGGTCTGCTGCGAAGACCTGTCAGGCTGTATCAGCTCACTATGGCACCTGCTGAAAGAGCCGAAGTAATTATAGATTTTACTGAATTTGCAGGGCAGACCATACGCTTAACCAACAGCCAGACACCCTACGATCCCGAAACCACCGGCAATATAATGCAATTTCGGGTCTTACCCAAATTAAGTAAGCCGGATACCAGCTCCATCCCTAATCTGCTAAGCACTAATATTCCATACTTTGATCAAGCCACAGCAAAGGAAAGGAGTATGTTCTTTAAGGTGGATGAGGATTCGTACGGCCGCCCTCAATTCATGCTAAATGGTATGATGTGGGATGACCCTGTAACTGAAAAGCCGGTTCTGGGCAGTACTGAGGTCTGGAATATCTTCAATGCAGGAACCGGTATTCACCCAGTTCACCTCCACCTGGTACAATTTCAGATCATTAGCCGGCAGCCTTTTGATACGGATTTGTTTAATTCCTCAATGGAGGTTAACTTAACCGGTCCCCCGATCCCTCCGGATGCCAATGAGATCGGATGGAAGGACACTGTCCGAACACTGCCCGGCCATATCACTAAGATTATGATGCGCTTTACTGATTATAACGGTTCCTATGTATGGCACTGTCATATCCTGGAGCATGAGGACTATGATATGATGCGTCCTTTGGAGGTAGTGGACAGCACTCAGAACAGAACTGAAGTAAGTAAGATAGGCGAAGCGGAAGCTGCAAAGCAGGAAAACAGTAATCCTTCAAATAGTGACCCTAGGCTGATGAACCACAATACCGATGAGCACTCGCCGAATGCTCTGAAGGCAAATGAGCATGGGATCGATAACCAGAAGATAAGTGAACATGAGGCTGATAACCAGAAGATAAGTGAACATGAGGCCGATAACCGGAAGATAAGTGAACATGAGGCCGATAACCAGACGATGAATGGGCATGAGATGAGCGGAGCTGAAACGAATAATCAGGAAAGCAGCCTGAGTAATACAAGCGGCGATAAAACAACTGCTGCAATAAATGATACTCAGAATGCTGCGGGTGAGAAGGCTGCCATCATTACCAAGAAGCATAAACGTAAGACCTATATCCAGCTCCCATGGAAATGACTCCATGTAATATTGCAGCATGAGATAAGGCAAATATAAAAGGCTGCAGAAGCGGTACTGTTTCTTTCAGTACTGCTCCTGCAGCCTTTTCATATGAGCGCAAGGTTCATTTGACTACTTGCTCTGTTTTCCAGCCTCTATTTGCTCAGCCAGATCATTGAGATAAACCCATCGGTCCATCTTCTCTTCCAGCTGCTTCTCCAATGCTTCCTTCTGCTTCATTAACTCATTCAGCCGGGTATAGTTCGTTGAGGCCGCTGCAATTGCCTGATCTGCATCGTTTATCTGACCTTCCAGCTTCGTAATGTCCTGATCGATCGTATCGTACTCTTTCTGTTCCTGATAAGTGAATTTTAGTTTATTGCTCTTCTGCTTCCAGGTTGCCATGCTTGCTGATTGCTGTTCCTGTGAAATACCTTGAGCAGGGCTATTAGGTTTTGCAGAATCATATTCCGTGTTGCTGAGGCTTTTTGCTTCTTTGTAATCCGAGAAGTTTCCTTCATATTGTCTGATTGTTCCATCCTCAAAGGCAAAGATGCGGGCAGCAATCCTGTCAAGGAAATACCGGTCATGGGATACTGTAACGACGATACCGGGATAGGTATCCAGATAATCCTCCAATATGGTTAAGGTCTGTATATCAAGATCATTGGTGGGCTCGTCCAGAACGAGAATATTGGGTGCCTCCATTAATACCTTAAGCAGATACAGCCTTCGTTTCTCCCCGCCGGAGAGCTTTGCAATCTGCGTATACTGCATCGAACCCAGGAATAAGAAGCGGTCACACATCTGGGAGGCGGTAGCCGTCCCCTCCGAGGTCTGGATATATTCAGCCGTATCCCGGACATAATCAATCACCTTGAGGGTTTCATCCATATATTCATTTTCCTGTGAGAAATACCCCAGCTTAATCGTCGTTCCTGTTTCCACCTCGCCTGAATCAACCGGCAGCACTCCTGTGAGGATATTTAATAACGTCGATTTGCCGCAGCCGTTTGGTCCAATGATACCGATGCGGTCACCCGGAAGCAGAATATAAGTAAAGTCCTTGATCAGCTGCTTGTCCCCGAAGGCTTTGCTGATTCCCTTTAGTTCAATGGTTTTCTTGCCAAGGCGTGAGGATAAGGCATTCATTTCAACCTTTCCATCCACCTCGATTGCTTTACGGTCCCGAAGCTCCTCAAAGCGCTGGATATGTGCCTTTTGTTTCGTAGAACGTGCCCGCGCTCCTCTTTGCATCCATTCCAGCTCAACGCGGAATAAGCTCTTAGCCTTGCGCTCCGTGGCAAGCTGCATCTCTTCCCGTTCAGTCTTCAGCTCCAGGAACTTTGTATAATTGGCATTGTAGGAATAGATACTGCCCTTATCCAGCTCCAATATCTTATTCGTCACCTTGTCCAGGAAATACCGGTCATGGGTAATCATAACGAAGGCTCCCCGGTACTTGATCAGGTAATCCTCCAGCCACTCCGCCATCTCACTGTCCAGGTGGTTGGTGGGCTCGTCCAGCACCAGAATTTCGGCAGGTGTCAAAAGTGTCCGAACCAATGCCACCCGCTTCTTCTGCCCACCGGAAAGCTTCTCAGGAGACGCAGCAGTCTCTGTTATTCCAAGTCTCTGAAGCATTGCTGCCGCCTCGCCCTCCAGATTGCGGTATTCCTCCTCCGCCTTCTGATTTAATACAACATTTTGAAGAATGGTAAGGCTGTTATCAAATACGGGTGCTTGGGCGAGATATCCGATGCGTACCTTCTTACCGCGGGTGACAGTTCCGGTGTCCGGCTCCTCAAGGCCTGCGATGATTTTTAGTAAGGTTGATTTACCGGTACCGTTAATACCAATCACTCCGATTTTTTCGCCTTCATTTATTCCAAATGTTACATGGTCAAAAAGCATCCGTTCCGTATAGCTTTTGCTCATGTTTTCTGCTGTTAACAAATTCATGTCTATGAAACCTTTCTATCCTATGATCAATTCTATTATCTTTGACTAGCTTTCACTATTTATAGCCACCGCAGCCTTTCCCTTAAGTACAGCATATTGGGAATATGTGAACATAATGACTCCTACCCATATGAACGCAAAGGCAGTTAAGGTAGTAAGATCAAAATCTTCCTTGAAAACAAAGATCCCCATGATTAATTGCAGTGTGGGTGACAGGTACTGCAAAAATCCCATGATCGTGAGCGGTAACCGCTTCATGCCTTCCGCAAAAAAGATCAGCGGAACTGCGGTTACAATACCGCTTAGCGCAATCAGAGGCCAGAAGGTCCAGGAAAGATTTCCTGTAATTCCTGTGCCGTTTGTTTCACAAATCACCAAATAGATGAGTGCCGGGATTCCGATGACCAGGGTTTCAAATCCCAATCCGGAGATAGAATTCAGCTTTGACTTCTTCTTAAGCAGTCCATAAACAGCAAAGGTTATCGCCAGTGTAAGTCCCACAAAAGGAATCCTTCCATACATAACGGTCCTTAAAATGATTCCAGCTGCTGCAAATCCAATGCTGATCCTCTGAATATTTGTTAATCTCTCATTGAAAAAAATTCTTCCAAACAAGGTTACAAACAACGGATTAATGTAATATCCAAGGCTCGCCTCGATGACATACCCATTGTTTACACCCCATATGTAACAAATCCAGTTTAATGAAATAAATATTGCGGGGCCTATAATTCGTATCCATTCCCGTTTGTCTCTCATTATTTTCCGGAATTCGCCCCATTCCTTTCTGACCATCAGCAAAACTGTGACAAAAAGAAATGACCAGACCACTCGTTGACCAAATACCTGATACGGGCTGATATCATGAACCAGCTTCCAATATAGGGGAAGCAATCCCCACATAACATATGACAACGAACCATAAACCAAACCTTCAATATATTTTTTTCTGTTCATCTTTCTTCACGTCCCAGCTTCTGATATTTTTTGTATTATACAATAGATTAATACAAAAAGCCATCGAAAGATTTGATGATCGGACACTTTACTTTTCCTTTTTAAATCATATGAATTGTTAATAAATCTTCATTATAAATTAACTATGTAAACCGTTGCATCTATAATTTCTATACATAATATAGTATCAGCCGAGTATTTACATTATGTAGCATACTCAGATTATAGGAGGATTATTTATGTTTGAAGCTATGAATAAATTCAATAAATACGATTGGTATAGTCTTTTTCATAATAGCAAAGGAGAGGAAAATAAATCATTTCCTCATGATGAACCGCTTTCTCACGAGCCGGTCGAAATCAAAGAGCCCCTTCGTCCTGTCGATCCGGATGATAAGAAAGACCCGGTCAAGGAGGTAGACCTCACAGGTCCCCGCTGGCTTGGCTGGTACCACTGGCCTTACTGGCCGGATTGGACTTATTGGCCCGCTGACGATACCACTCCGACAGGAGTTGTTACATCATCCCTCCGCTCAATATGGTCACGAAATGCGGATAAAGAGAAATAAGGTACAGTAACAACCCATAAAGAGGTTAGCAGATAGTAAAAGGCCCGAATCATTCGGGCCTTTTGCAGCAGTAAAGCATTCCTTGTTTTTCGTGATTATCTTCTTATAATATCGTTTCTCCCCGGTCCGTTGGAGATCATGGTAATCGGTACTTCAAGCTGTTTCTCAATGAATTCGATATATTTTCTGCAGTTCTCCGGAAGATCCCGATATTCCCTGATACCCCTGATTTCAGTTTTCCAGCCGGGCAGGTATTCATAAACCGGCTTTGCCTTAGCCAGCTTTGCAGTCGTGGGGAAATCCTTCGTTACAACTCCGTTGACCTCATAGCCAACACAGATTGGTAAGGTATCCAGATAGCCAAGAACATCCAGTACGGTTAACGCTGCCTCTGTTGCTCCCTGCATTCTGCAGCCATAGCGGGATGCTACCGCATCAAACCATCCCATACGTCTCGGCCTGCCGGTAGTAGCGCCATATTCACCGCCGTCACCGCCGCGTCTTCTGAGCTCGTCCGCTTCCTCTCCAAAGATTTCACTTACGAATTCTCCGGCGCCAACCGCTGAAGAATATGCCTTCACTACAGTGACAATATCCTTAATCTCATACGGAGGAATGCCTGCGCCGATTGCGCCGTATGCCGCCAGCGTTGAGGATGAGGTAACCATGGGGTAGATACCAAAGTCAGGATCCTTAAGCGCACCTAACTGTCCCTCAAGTAATATATTCTTACCGGCCTTGATTGCATCATGAAGGTATGCAGCCACATCACATACATAAGGCTTGACCATTTTTCTATATTCAAGCAAGGTAGCATATAATTCGTCCGGATTGATGGCGGGCTTGTGATACATATGCTCCAGCAGAATGTTTTTCATTTCGCAGATATGCTCTACCTTTTCCTTTAATACTTCCTCATCAAATAGCTCGGATACCTGGAAGCCGATCTTCGCATATTTATCGGAATAAAACGGAGCAATCCCCGACTTTGTGGATCCGAAGGATTTTCCCCCAAGCCGTTCTTCTTCATATTGGTCAAACAGAATATGATATGGCATCATAATCTGCGCACGGTCGGATACCAGGATCTTCGGAGCCGGTACGCTGCGATCAATCAGGGACTGGATTTCCTTTACCAAATAAGGAATGTTCAACGCCACACCATTGCCGATAATACTGGTAGTATGATTATAAAATACACCTGACGGCAGCAAATGAAGCGCAAATTTACCGTATTCATTGATAATTGTGTGACCTGCATTACTGCCGCCCTGATACCTTATGATGATATCGGCTTCCTGTGCAAGCATGTCTGTAATCTTACCTTTTCCCTCGTCACCCCAATTGGCGCCTACGATTGCTTTTACCATATTCTAAGTCCTCCTTGGATTATGCGATCAAACTATGAATGAGCCAGGTTATCGCAGTAATTTAGTATTCCCAAATCCTTTTTTAGTATAATCGCGATAATCCTATAAGTAAAATCAATATTAATTATACTTGGCATAAACTCAGATTATGAATATGGCAAACCCTGTACCATAAACCCGAAAATAATTGAAATATATACCGACTTCCGTTATAGTGATATTATTCTGATCTTGATTCTGATAGAAAGCAAAAGGAAGCTATGATTCAAACGGAGATAAAAGAGGTGGCAGGTATGCAGCTAAGGAAAGCAAAGGATACCGATTTAACAACGGTATATGACATTGTTCAGGAAACCATCCGGTGCGATTATCCGAATTATTATCCGACAGAGGTGGTTAATTTTTTTCTTGAATATCACAATGAGGACAGTATAAGGAAGGATATTGGCAGCGGCGATGTCTACTTGCTTTTTTACGGTGGTACCGCAGCAGGTACAGGTACCATCAAGAATCAGACCATTGAACGGATCTATATCCTACCTAAGTATCAAGGAAAAGGCTTTGGTACTTCAATTATGGATCTGCTGGAGAATGAGATAACAGCAGGGTTTGACTTCTCAAATGTCGAAGCCTCCCTTGTATCCTACGATTTCTACCTGCATCGAGGATATCGCCCTACAGAATACCATAAATACAAGGTGGAGAATAATCGTGTTCTCTGCTATTATGTCATGGAAAAGCCGTTAAGACCCGGCAAGGAATGATATACCTGTTACTCTATTGTTAATATCATTTCTTTTACTGTATTTTGAAAACCGATTTTCTCATAGATCGGTTTTCCCATATCCGTTGCATTTAAAAGCAAGCGTCTTACGCCGCGGTTCTTTGCATCCTGTATGATTTCCTTCACAAGGCTGGAAGCCAGTCCTCTGCCCCGGTATTCAGGCAGTGTGTAGACATTCTGTATGTATCCGGTATTACCGGTTGTATTGGATACGGTAGGTATAATCTGATAATAGCAAACAACCGCAGCGGAGACTATCTTCCCATCCTCTTCGGCAATCCAGGCCACCATGGTGTCATTTTTCACATGCAGGCTTATAAAATTATAAGTATCCTGCTTAAAACCGTCAGGTATCTCATATTCCTGCCCACCCATTAGTTGAACGAACTCCATTCTGATATCAAATAATTTGTCAATATCTTTCATGTTCGCTTTTCTTATCTCCATGGCATCCTCCTGTATATTTATTTTACCCCGGTACTTCCAAGTCCGCCCCGGTCAGTATTACCCAATACCTGCACCTCATCAAATTCAATTCTTGGCTGGTGCTCCATAATCCGGAACTGGCAGATTCGGTCATTGACCTTGATAATGGTATCCCTCATTGCAAGGGCAGGAAAAAACCATTGGTCGTTATCGCCGCAATAGGTTTCATCAATAATCCCCATGGAATTGGTCTGCACAATTCCAAAATTCTTAAAGGTACTGCTTCTTGGAACAACATGCGCCTCATAGCCTTCAGGCAGTTCCATGGCAATTCCTAAGGGAATCAATTTAAATTCGCCGGCCTTTAACTCCACCTGCTGCGCAGCACGCAAATCGATCCAGTCCGATTTATCTTCGATATACTTCAATCTCTCAATCTCATTACTGAAATACTTAATTTTTATCCTGGGCATAATAACTCCTTATCTTATTTACTTATTTATAGTCTCTCCATCATACCAAGCAGCTCCCTGGCTGCGGTTGATATCGGGTTGTTATTCCCGGTTATAATACAAAAATGTCTTTTGGGAAGCTCCTTTTTAAATTGCAATTCAAATAGTTCTCCTGCTTTAAGAGCATCTTTGGCAAAATCCTTTACCACACAGCCGATACCCAAATTCCTGATTGCAAATCGAACGATGATATCACTCATGGCAAGCTCGAATTCCGGTTGCAGAACCACATCATTTTCCTTAAGGAATTCATCGATATAACGCCGCGAGCTGGTATTATGCTCCAGGCAGATGATGGGCAGCTCCTCCAGAGCCTTAAAATCAAGTACCGTATCCTTAAGCCTCGCATACCGTTCGCCAGCCACAAAGATATCCTGAATTTCCCGTACTCTGGTCACCTCTATCTCCGGCTTTGCCTCAAAAGGCCCGCTGACAATGCCAAAATCAATCTTTCCGTCATACAGATACTCCAGTGTATCCGGAGTTGGTGCATTGGTAACTGTTACCTTGATTCCGGGAAACTTTTCATGAAACTTCTCCAGATAGGGAAGCAGGTAAAACTGCAGGGTCATGTCGCTTGCTCCGATCCGTATCTCTCCGTTCTCCAAGTCCAGCATTTTTCGGAACTTGTCCTCTCCCATCAGAATATATTCATAACCTCTCTGCACATAACTAAATAATACTTCTCCCTCCGGTGTCAGCTTTACTCCCTTGGGTATACGGACGAACAGCCTGCTTCCTAAACTCGACTCCAGCAGCTTCATTGCCTGGCTTACCGCCGGCTGGGAGATGCATAGCTCTTCCCCGGCACGGGTGAAGCTTCCGGTCTTTGCAACATAATAGAAGATACGATAGTATTCCAGGTCTATATTCATAGCTGATCTCCATTCTACCAATATCAATGATTCTTATATCAATAATTCTTATTATCCTCACTTATGGGATCGCGTCCATCTATGCGTTTTGATTATATCACACTCAATATAACATGGCAACGTAAAAGGGGCCATAAATAGATCTGTGATGATCATTTATGGCCTCTCCCTATTCATTAATCTAACCTATCTTGCAAAGATTATCAAATTCCGCTTGCAGAGTTTTCAAATTCAATCTGATGCTCAGCTTCTGAGGACAGGCATCTTCACATTGGCCGCACTCCACGCAATTCTTTGCTTTGATTTCATCAACCACATGCTTCGTCCATGCCCGATTGATGGATTCCGCGTTCTGATACATACCGTATTCATTCCAAAGCCTGAAGTTACGGGGGATATCCACTCCCGCAGGACATGGCATACAGTAAGCGCAACCGGTACAGCCGTTTTTCACACTGCTCTTTAAGGTATCTGCTGCAGCCTTAACCGCCAGCTGCTCCTGTTCGCTGAGCACCTTGAACTCCCCGAAGGTATTCAGATTGTCCGCAACCTGATCTTCATCCGACATACCGCTTAAGATCACCTTAACATTGGGCAGGGAACCCACCCAGCGCAGAGCCCAGGAAGCAGTACTCCTATTCGGATCAATCGCTTCAAAATGCTTTGTGATATTCTGAGGAAGCTTTGCCAATGCACCGCCCTTTACCGGTTCCATTATAACAAGCGGAACACCAAGCTTCTCTGCAAGTGCATATCCCTTTATCCCGGCCTGCTCCTCGGTATCGATATAATTAAGCTGAATCTGGCAAAAGTCCCACGGTCTATACTGAATAATATGTTCAAAGGCTTCATATCCATCATGGAAGGAGAAGCCAAGATGCTTGATCCTTCCTTCTGCCTTCAGCTTATCCATTACCTCCAGAACACCAAGGCTGACCAGCTTATCAAAACGTTCTTTATTTAATGCATGCAGCAGATAAAAATCCACATAGTCCTTATTCAGCTTCTTTAACTGTTCATAAAAGATACGCTCGGCATCCTCCTCATTTTCAAGGAGCCAGACCGGCAGCTTCGTAGCCAGATAGTAAGAGCTTCTGTCATACTTATCCAGCGCCTTGCCGGTAAATATCTCGCTCTTTCCTCCGTGATACGGGTATGCGGTATCAAAATAATTAATACCTGCCTTATATGCGGTATCAATCATTTGTTCTGCCATTTCCTCATTGATACTGCCGTCACTGTTCACGGGATACCTCATGCAGCCAAAGCCCAGCAATGATGTCTTAACCCCAAGCTTTTCAAATTCTCTGAATTCCATAACAACCATACCTTTCTTATCACCTGCAAACGTTGCGTGCAAAAATCTCTGATTTTCACACTATACAGTGCACAAATTCGTTTCATTCAATGTCTCTTCTTAAACCTGAGATATAAAATGAAAGCCGCCACAATTATTATAATAATAGTTACAATTACATACAAGATATAATTATCATTCACCGGACTTGCCACCAGAATACTGGTTGGTTCAGCCGCACTTCCGATTATTTGTGTGCCGGTCTTCTCCTGTTCAAGGCTCCTCCTCACACACGCAATGATCAATGTAACACCGGCAATTCCCAGCAGCAGCCCGATAATTTTATTTTTCATTTTCATTTTTACAGCTCCTATATAATGGGATTATCTCTGCCACTGTTTACCGGATCATAAAATTCTCTGATTTAAACTTACTATAATATCTTCCCTCCGATGCCGAAAATTTTAGGACGCAATAGTCAGGATCGGTAACTCCCTGCGGGTAATACATGGTATCTCCCGGCAGCCATAGCATCTCTTTGCTGCCGCTGTCCTCCAGAACCTCCATTGTTCCCTTCAACATCACTCCGCGAAAAAAGCGCTTATCACTGAAATAGATGCTGGCTTTAGGATTCTCACGAAATTGCTTTACCCTGAGCGAGGAGGTATTCGTTGTAAAATAAAACTCCTTGATCCCCTCCCTCTTTCGCGGCGAATACATCGCTTTAATCGATGGATACCCTTCTTCATCTACGGAACCGATATAAGCTGTTCCCTGCTTATCAATCAGGTTCCCGATTGTCTTTTCTGCATCTCTCATCATTCGCATTCCCTCCTTTATGTCGAACACTAGTACTGTTTCCATAATAATACATTTGAAGAGAAGAATCAAGCTATAGTTTAAGCTTCCTGTCTGCTTCTAGGCATATAGTGAAACTAAGGTTTTATTCAGAGCTGATCGACCAGTTTAAGCTGGATACCGGAGGCTGTCCCTATAGAATTCGGATTATTAATTGAAAGAAAGATTCCTGATCCGGAAAAAACACTCTGCTCTCTTAAACTTCTTAACCCTGCACAGAACTGCAAACTATTTTGTAGTAAGGTACAATTATTAAAGTAAGAAGCTCGCTTAAAAATAGACAATAACTTAAGTAAATTGTAAGGAAGATGTAAGAATAAATCAATTATTATATTTCCATAATATGGTATATTTTCTTTAGACACCATTCACTCATTTTTATACCCTTTATCTGACCGGTTTATTGCTTAGTTAATTATTACATTATGAAACGATAAGTCATATTATTGCTTAGTAATATGCTTTAACATGATTATTATTATCCGGATATAATAATATAACGTAGCTCAAAATATCTTTTTATCAGAAGGAGGTAGTAAAATTGAAAGTAAAATTGAAAGTTATTCTCACTCTTGTTGTAGCACTATGCCTTACATTTTCAATTAACCCCAGTGTATCTGTTTCTGCTGCTAACATTCAGGAAAACACTTCAATAACACCTATGTATGTGCCATGCCCTAATTGTGGGACTGGACAGTTGTTTACCCATATTGAATACTATGGACCATATTTGATTGGTTCCCATGTATGTCCAACGCGAATGGATTGCTTAGTAACAGAATACCGAACAGACCGGGTAGAAGTAACAAGTTGTTCTAGCTGTGCCTACGGGTATACCACACAGCTCTCTCCGACCTATTCTGAATCTCATTCTATATGGCATAATTGAGATACATATATTGTTTACTCAATGAAACACTGACATAAATAAGAACTTCCTGCATCCGAGCAATCGGATGCAGGAAGTTCTGCTAGGGAGGAATGAAACAAACATATGAAAAAAATTATTATTCTGTCAGTTGCCCTGCTCTGTATGGCTACGATTACAGGTTGCCGCGAAAAAAGCGTAGAGCAGGATACCCCAGAGATTAGTGCGGATACAGAGAATATCGGGACAGAGGATACAGTAGAAAAAAGTCAGGAAAGGGATCAAACACAGATAGAAAATGATTTAATCTATTTGACATCGGAGGAATGCGCGGGTAGAAAGGCAGGCACACAAGGTAACGAAAAAGCTGCCGATTATATTATAAAACGTTATGACGAAATCGGCCTTGCTCCCTTTGGTGAAAATTACAGGAATAGCTACAACGAACGTATTGAAACCATAGACTCCGATCATATCAAACTAGAAATCCTGGAGGACGACACGACGGTTAAGGCGCTTGCTTTCGGGAAGGACTTTATTGAAGTTTTCCTTAATGATACAAATCTTACCCTACCTCTGCTTGAGGAACCCGGGAGTGTAGATTGCGCCGTTATGACCGGGACGCTTGAGACCATAGAAGAACTTAAATCAAACCCAAAGGTGAAGTTAATCCTTAGACTAAATGAAAGCTATCGCCGTGCAGGTAATTTTTATATAGAAAAGGGCATACCGGAAATCGGAATTTTTCCGGATGCCTATGAAGACCTTAAGAAACATGTGGGCAATTCCGTACGTTTCAGCGCAGATGTTGACACGGAGGATATGGTACTGGATAATATTGTAGGAATGCTTAAAGGCAAGGATAGCAGCCATGCCCTGATTGTCAGTGCCCACTTTGATCATGCGGGCAATGCAGGAGAAACGGTTTGGAGAGGATCCTACGACAACGCTTCCGGTGTTTGCGTTCTTCTGGAAGCAGCAAAAGAACTTCTTGATTATTATCAGGGATCTCTTCCCCCATATGACATACTGTTCTGCGCCTTTAACAGTGAAGAAAATTCTCGCACGGGGAGTATAGCTTTTAGCGAACAAATAAAAGATAAATATGAGACGGTATTTGATATTAACCTAGATTGTGTCGGAGCAAAGGGTGCAGCTTCACTCAATATTATTGCCAATAAAAACGAAATTTCCAATCAGATAAAAATGTATTTGGTTGAGAGCTTATCTGGTACCGCGCTCGGTACGGTCATTGATGCTTCCGACGGTGGCGGAAGCGACCATCAAAGCTTTCGTAATGCGGTATGCCTTTCCACGATAACAGATATGACATCCAGCAAGATTCATACCCTGGAGGACACGCCTGAAAAGATTGATACGGAGTATCTATTGCAACTGGGTAACGGGATCGCATCCTTTATCTTGTATGACCTGGATATGACAGAGCTATTTACCTCACCGCAAAGTAGGCCAGAAGCTGCAGAAGCTAATGATGGCTTACTGACAGCCACAGAATTTGAGGAACTTTATCATTGCAAACTGGATTTTGCTGATGACCGTTTACTAAATATTCAGGTCAATTTAGGTCAGCTCGAAGAAGACAGTACGGATACCCCGCCGGCCCTGGAAGATGCACGGATAGTCAATCTTCACTTTACCGACGGTCAGGATAATAACAGTATTGATTATTTCGTCTACAACAAGAATGATTCTATGGAAATGAGCATGATGCCAACGGAGTTAAAAGCTATGAGATATGATGATGACTATGCTCTATCACCTATTTTGCTTAATAACTCAAAATATTATTTATCCAGTAAATTTGAGAATCATTTTAGATTTATGAATACCTTTTATGAAAATGAAAATAGGATTATACGAGTATCAGTGGTATTATCTGGCACTGAAAATGATAAAGAGGAAGATTATATCAATTATTTTCAAGAGCAATTTCCAGAGGAATATATCAGCGGAATGGCTAAACTGCTGCTTTCCAATAGCAAGGATGAATAGATAGAAGAGACTGTATAAAAACCTCCCAGTGTAATGCTTCAACATTTCCTGGGAGGTATTTGATTATTTATTTCCAACTCAAACCTTAATATCTGCCTTTAGTCCAAGCGCTTCCTTATTCTCCTCAAGGATAGGCTGAATTACCTCATTAATGAATTCTTCTGTCTGCTCTTTGGCGCGCCCTGTATATAAGGCAGGATCCATAGCTGCCTTTAACTCCTCCAAGGACATATTAAAGGAGGCATCCGCAGCGATCAACTCAAGAAGATTGTTCTCCAATCCTCTTTCCTTCACGTTGCGTCCCGCTTCCATAGACAGGGTGCGGATCCTCTCATGCAGCTCCTGACGGTCTCCTCCGGCCTTCACCGCTGCCATCATGATATTCTCCGTAGCCATGAAGGGAAGCTCCTGCATCAGTCTGCGTTCGATCACCTTCGGGTAAACCACAAGACCGTCTACCACATTCAGATAAAGATCCAGGATGCCATCCACTGCTAAGAAGGCTTCCGGAATACTAATTCTCTTATTGGCCGAATCGTCCAGCGTTCTTTCAAACCACTGGGTCGATGTGGTGATTGCCGGATTTAAGGCATCCACCATGACGTAATTAGCAAGAGAAGCAATACGCTCACTGCGCATGGGATTTCTCTTGTATGCCATGGCCGAGGAACCGATCTGATTCTTCTCAAAGGGCTCCTCGATTTCCTTCAGATGCTGCAGCAGGCGGATATCATTGGAGAATTTATGGGCACTTGCCGCAATTCCCGATAAGATGTTCAGCACGCGAAGATCCACCTTACGGGAATAGGTCTGTCCGGATACCGGATAACAGCCCGGGAAACCCAGCTTCTCGGCAATCCTGTGGTCCAGCTTCTTTATCTTCTCATGATCCCCGTCAAACAGCTCCATGAAGCTTGCCTGGGTACCTGTGGTTCCCTTGGACCCCAGCAGCAGCATGCTGTCTATCATATAGCACAGATCATCATAATCCAGTTTTAATTCCATCAGCCATAGAGCAGCACGCTTTCCTACGGTTGTTGGCTGTGCCGGCTGAAAATGGGTAAATGCAAGGGTAGGCAGAGCGCGGTATTCCATAGCAAACTTTGAAAGCTGCGCCATGACATTCACCAGCTTCTTCTTCACCAGCCTTAATGCCTCGGTCATAATAATAATATCGGTATTATCCCCTACATAACAGGAGGTTGCGCCTAAGTGAATGATACCCTTTGCCTTGGGGCACTGCTCACCATAGGCATAGACATGGCTCATAACATCATGGCGGACAACTGCTTCCCGCTCCTTGGCCACCTCATAATTGATATCCTCCTGATACGCCTTCAGCTCATCAATCTGTTCCTGTGTTATGTTTAACCCCAGTTCCTTTTCGGTTTCAGCAAGTGCCACCCAAAGCTTTCTCCAGGTCTTGAATTTCATATCCGGTGAAAAGATATATTGCATTTCCTTGCCTGCATAACGCTCGGATAATGGAGATGTATATTTGTCGTAGCTCATTTCTTAACCTCTTTCTTATATATGATAAGTTTGTGCAGCATGCGGGACTGTTCACATTACCAGCCCATGATCTTTCGAATTTCTTTCTCCAGCTTTACTGCCATCTTCTTATGGGTTGGCTTACTCGGATGCCAGTTCGTACCTAAGCCGTCCTCGTCTTTCTGTAGCTCAAAGGGCATATAATAAAGCTTCTTATCTCCCTCGGTATTCAGCTTCTCCACCTGCTGCCGTACAGCCTCACAAAGCTGCTGTCCCATCGCTCCAAGGGTACATAATATAACCGAGGTCGGATTACTGCTTCGTACCTGTTTCACAAACTGGTAATATCTTAATCCGAAGCGCTCCACCCGATCAGGGATCTCCTTTGTATAACTGTTGTCATTGGTCCCCAGATTGATGACAATGCAGTCAGGGACATACCGCCTGTTGTCCCACAGTTCAAGAATAGGATTACCCAGCCTTAAGTCCGCCTCTCTATCCGTATAGGGATAAAGATCAGGCATCAGCTGACTTACATTTGGTACGTCTGTCTCTGTATAGCTGGACTGGATACCGATACCGCTCCAGCTGATCATGTGACTATCCGCATTTAAGGCTCTTGCTGTAATCGCCGCATAAGCCTCCCAGGCATTTTCCTGGCTGGTCTGAAAAATATCGATATCAAACACACCTTCATTACCATAACCGCAAGTAATGGAATCACCGATGAATTCCAGCTTTCTCTCTTTACCGGCAGCCGGAACCGGAGGGGTATCACTATTGAGGATTAACTTTTTAATTCCTACCATACCGTATTGTACTTCAGAATATTTAACCAATCTTAACTTTGTTTCCTTTACAGCTTTTCCTTCATATAAGACATAGGTGCGCTCAGCTTCCTCTAACGGAAATCTCCTGGAGGGCACTTCCTCATCGTCTATGAATACCGCCACCCAGGCAGCATGCATGGCTTCCAGCTTCGGTGAATCCGTCCACAGCACTGCCTCAGCCTTGGTTCCTTTAAATATAAACTCAATGGAAGCGCAGGTATAATTCAGATACCTTACTCCATCAAGCATTAAGGTCCTGCCAAGAACCCTGACATATTTATCTTCCGCCAGAAACTCCATCCCGTGATACCTTCCCTTTGTCTGAAATGTTAAATTAACCAATCCTGCATTTTATTCCCTGTACACAAATTAATTTATTTCATACAGCCTATACATCATGCTCCCCGCGGATATCCTCTGTGGGAGGTTCTACGGGGTAGTTACCTGTAAAGCAGGCGTCACAGTAGCCCGTATCTCCGCCGATCATCTCACTGAGACGTTCCACGTCAAGGTATCCCAGCGAATCGGCACCGATCATCTCGCAAATCTGCTCGACTGTATTATTATGCGCAATTAACTGATCTCCGGTCGGCACATCCGTTCCAAAATAACAGGGGTGCAAAAACGGAGGCGAACTGATTCTTACATGTACCTCAGTCGCTCCGGCCTTCTTAAGCATGCGCACGATCTTTGCGCTGGTGGTTCCGCGCACAATGGAGTCATCAATCATCACGACACGCTTGCCGCGTACTACTTCGGGCAGCACATTCAGCTTAATTCTTACACTGGAAACCCGCATAGACTGCTTGGGTTTAATAAAGGTTCTTCCCACATAGCTGTTCTTAACAAAAGCCATACCGAAGGGAATTCTTGATTCAAAGGAATAGCCCATAGCCGCAGCATTGCCGGAATCAGGAACACCAACCACTACATCTGCCTCTACCGGATGTGTCTGCGCAAGAATACGGCCTGCCATAATTCTTGAATTATAGACACTGATCCCGTCAAAGGTAGTGTCCGGTCTAGCAAAATAGATATATTCAAAGATACATTTTGCTACTCTCTGACCACATTGGGAGGTATCGGAATGGATACCGTCCTCATTGATCATGACAACCTCACCGGGCAATACATCACGGATAAATTCCGCATCCGCCGCGTAAAGTGCAGCTGTCTCAG
The DNA here is from genome assembly GCA_023409535.1 of Bacillota bacterium. Lineage (GTDB taxonomy): Bacteria > Bacillota > Clostridia > Lachnospirales > Lachnospiraceae > Mobilitalea. Next base: position 548,299 of record JAEYGZ010000039.1, on the reverse strand, counting down.
AGGCTAAAATGTACGCATTATTTCTCTTTCCTATCACCAGGGGATGAAATCCGAAGGGATCTCTTGCCCCGATTAATTTTCTGGGACTCATGATTACCAGGGAGTAGGCACCGCTCAGCTTCTTCATAGCTCTGGCAACCGCTTCTTCAACCGTAGCGGAGTTCAAACGTTCTCTTGCGATATGATAGGCAATCACCTCCGTATCAATGGTGGTCTGAAAAATCGCTCCCGTATATTCAAGCTCCCGCCTAAGCTCCGGTGTATTCACCAGATTTCCGTTATGCGCCAATGCAAGGGTACCCTTGATATAATTAAGCACCAAAGGCTGCGTATTATTGATGTTGCTGCCGCCTGCCGTAGAGTAACGTACATGTCCGACGCCGATATTTCCGCCGCCCAGACTCTCCAGATGCTCCTGGGTAAATACCTCGCTGACCAACCCCATCCCCTTCCAGGCTTTCACCTTGCCCTTGGGTCCCTGGGTGTCACTGATTGCGATACCGCAGCTTTCCTGGCCCCGGTGCTGGAGTGCGAATAACCCGTAATAGATACTATTAACCACATCCCCGCCGTCCAGATCGTAAACACCGAAGACGCCGCATTCCTCATGAAGCTCATCCGGAGCATAGTTGCCTAATTCCATATCCATGTCATCTCATCCTTCCATAAGAACAAATTCGCGCAGCATTTATCCGCTCCTTTGTACCGACAAGCAGAGGCTGTCCCAAGATTAGTTTTTCTTAAAACAGCCCCATCTATCCTTATTGTTTACTATCCTTGCGTAATTCCAAGACGTTTGAATACTTCCTGATATGCATCCTCAACATTGCCAAGATCTCTGCGGAAGCGGTCCTTGTCCAGCTTCTCGTGCGTATTAATATCCCATAATCTGCAGGTATCCGGAGATATCTCATCTGCCAGAATGATCTGCCCCTGATATCTTCCGAATTCAACCTTAAAGTCAATCAATTCAATACCGATGCCTGCAAAGTACTTGCAAAGCACTTCATTTACCTTAAATACATACTTTGTGATCTGTTCTATCTCTTCTCTGGTAGCAATACCGATTGCTATGGCATAATAATCATTAATCATCGGATCACCCAGCGCATCATCCTTATAGGAAAACTCCAGGGTGGGACTGAGGAAACGAATGCCCTCTTCCATACCCATCTTCTTTGCAAAGCTTCCTGCGGAAACATTTCTTATAATAACCTCAAGGGGAACGATCTCAACCTTCTTTACGGCAGTCTCACGGTCACTTAATTCCTCGATATAATGAGTCGGAACGCCCTCCTTCTCAAGTAAGCGAAAGACATGGTTGGTCATTTTATTATTAATCACACCTTTGCCGACGATTGTACCCTTCTTTAAACCGTTAAATGCTGTGGCATCGTCCTTGTAGTCAACGATCAAAACATCTTCCACATCAGTCTTGAAGACTTTTTTTGCTTTTCCTTCATAGAGCATGTCTAATTTTTTCATAGCAACTGCCACCTGTCCTTTGCGTTATAATGAAAGCGGAATGAGAAATTACAAGCTTGCTTGTGAATTCCAATTGGAGCGAGATATCATGAACATGTACTTTGTTCATGATATAATAAAACACCAGTACTTACTCTTCTTATTATAACGGAACAATGCAATTACGCAAATAAGTTATGCTTATTTCAATGGTAAGCTTAACTTATATATTTGGTTCGGCTGCCATAGATAGGAGATGTCCTATCTATGGGAAATATGTATGCATCTGTATTCCTCTGTTTCATACATGACATATGTCACTCGAATCATAATTAAAGATTGAATACCCTTTTTGCTATATTCTCTGAGGCGTGTCCGTCCTCCAGACTGCAGAAGCGCTCATAGAAGGTATCGTACTTCTCTTTATACTCAGCCGTGATACTGTCAATACGGCGGATTGCGTCCACCACCTCTTCATTGGTAAACAGCAGCGGACCCGGTACTTCCGACTCTATATCCATGTAAAAGCCGCGAAGCATATCACGGTATTTATCCAGATCATAAGTATAGAACAGAATCGGCCGTTTTAGGTTGGCATAATCAAAGAATACGGAGGAATAATCGGTAATCAGTAAATCAGAGATCAGGTAAAGCTCTGAAATATCGTCATACTTGCTGACATTGACCGCAAAGTCCTCCAAGCCTGTCACATCCAGGGAATCTGCAATAAAGTAGTGAGTGCGCAGCAGAACCGCATAATCACTGCCCAGCTCCTTCTTCAGCAGATGAAGATCCAGCTTTAAGGCAAATTTATACTCACCTCGGCCATAGTATTCATCGTCGCGCCAGGTAGGTGCATAAAGTATTGTTTTCTTGCCCTCGGGGATACGCAGCTTCTTTTTAATCCGGGCAGCCAGCGCATCCTTCTCCGGGCTATGTAAAATATCATTTCTCGGATAGCCATATTCCAGCATCTCCTTATCAAAAAGAAAGGCACTGCGGAAGGCTTCACTTGAGAATTTATTGGCGGCAACAAGATAATCCCATATCCTTGACTGGGTATAGAACTGTGCCTTATAGAGCGGAGATGCTCCCATAACCTCTTCCTGGTCAAATACCAGCTTCTTTAACGGTGTTCCGTGCCAGGTTTCCAGGAACACATTGCCTTCTCTCTTCTTCATCCACTCCGGCTGTCTGACATTGAATACGTCATATTTGCAGCGGGCCAGATAATAGCAATAACGGATGCTGAAGCGCTTTACCCTGGTATGGGGGTAAGGTATCCTGGTTCTCTGATTCACTACCCAGATGAAGCGGTATTTCCCCGGGTAGTTCCTGCTTAAGTATTCATAGATATATTTCGGACTGTCTGAATAACTCTTTCCGAAGAAGGTTTCACACAATACCCAATTTTCCTTTACGGACATCTTTGTAAAGAAATTGTGATACAGATAATATGCAAAAATACGGTTGTTCTTCTTGATCTTACGGTATTTCTTCATGCCAAGGTGAAGATTGACAATCCTGGTTGCCTTTTTCACATTATTTTTAAGCAGTGCTCTAACAATGCGCTTTCGATACCCCTTCAGCCTTTTTAACTTCTCCGGCTCCACCTGCAGGACTGCCTCACGCATGGACCGGAAACGGTCTGTCCTCCAGATTTCCTTCTCACTCCGACGTAATCTGGGTGCATAAACAGTCGTATAATAGGTAATCAGCTTATCCTCCAGATAGCTTCTCAGAGGAGTCTGATCCTGTGTAAGGCTTCTGGCTTGCCGGTATGCCTGTATGTATTCCTCGTACTTATCCTCCGCCTTTAGCTGGGACAGGGATGGATAATGGATCGGATCATTATGCTTTCTCTTCACATAGACAGCCTCAGGAAGATAGGAACACCTCTTTACCTGCAGTAATGCCTGAAGAACAAAGGTTAAATCCGAGAAGTAGATATAATGATCATTAAAACGGATCTCATGCTCTTTCAGAAAGCTTCTGCGAAATAAAATGCCTGATACCGACACGCAGATAAGACCCTTTTTAGATACAAGCAGGGTATGGTATGCTTCCGCTAGCTGAGCCAATGCCTCTTCATCCGCAAGAGCTGCTGCCGCAAGCTTATCCTGAACCTTCAGGATCCTTTTCTGACGCCGGGTCAGCTTTACCGGTTCATCACTTTCCCCTGCGCTGGTTTGCGTTGTATTGCTTTGCTCCTCTGTTTCCTGATACGTTCCATCCTGCTCGTCTTCTTCCGAGTCCTCTTCTCCCTCTTTTTCTACCAGGGAGGACAGATAAACGATCCGGCGAAACCAAGTATTTGCTCTTTTTCCATAAGTAAAATCCGCTGACTGTTCCTCAGCCGCCTGCAGAAGCAGCTGCAGCGTACCGCTCAGTATATAATCATCGCTGTCAAGGAAGTACACATATTCGCCAGACGCAGCCTCAAGTCCTGCATTTCTGGCAACCGCCACACCGCTGAAGTCCTTAAACGGCTCCATGGCTTTTACTTTTTGATATCTGCGGTACACTGTGTCTGTTTCCTGAAGCTCAATTATCTTCAGATTCAAATCCTGATAACGGTTGATTACCTCTGAGATCTCTTCCTTTACATGATCCAGAACGAGAATCGTCTCAAAGTTTGTTATTCCTTGATCCCTGATGCTTTCAAAGCAATCCTCAAGAAAATGTGCCCCCTTATGAAAGGGAACAATAATACTTAGCTTCACCTTTTATTCCTGCCTTTCTCACTTGGAGTATATTAAGCCTGTCAGTTTATCCATAATCGTATCATACGCCTTCTTGACGACAGGCAGGGTATAGACAAAGGTTATGAGTGCCGTCATCAGTATGGAATAGATCAAATAAACATAAGGCTGGTTCTCAAATAAACGTAATTTTTCTAACAGCGGTATTGTAAATAAATGAAAAATATAAACCGTCATGGTACTGGTACCTATGTAGGATAAAATGGTCTTCTTACCGGTAAACAGGCTGGTAACAGCAAAAATCATCGCACATGCCACTACATAAACCAGAATCCGGTAAAGCATTGACTCCAGCTGGGCTTCCTCCGGATACGGTCCCCGAAGATACAGCGTCTCCAGCTTAAATAATCGTGTATAAGCCGCGTAGGTCGACAAAACCGCTACCGCTGCGATAATTACAATCCCCAGCAGCTTGGGAAGCTTTCGTATCCTTGTAATATGTTCCTGTGTACAATAATACCCCAGCAGAAAGAAGGGCAGAAAGCATAAGGTTCTTCCTAAGGCCAAATCATCTGAAAATTCACCGCTGAAGCCGCTGAGAACGGCAATGACAAAGCTTAGCGGCAAAATGAACCGTATCTTCACAATATCCTTCAGGAAGAATTTCCAAAGGAATAATGCCAGCAGATACCATAAGCCCCAAAACGGATTTAATACCTGGTAGCTTAAATCCTCATGCAAAATCAGGACTTTAAAAGCATACTCAATCGTATTCAGGAATAAATACGGCAAAAAAACTGTTACGAAAGCATTGCTTCTGATCTTCTCCAGGTTCTTGGAAAAATATCCGGACACAAATGCCATTGCCGGCATATGAAAGAAGAAAATAAAAATATATAAGCTCCGTAAATTATCATACTGGTCCTTCATGGAGGTCAGGATGTGCCCCCATACTACTAAAATAATAAATATTGCCCGAAGATTATCCATAAGATAGTCTCTGGGGTTATCCTTCGTAACAGGTGAATTCACTGCCACATCTTGATTCATTTTTAACTCCTATTCTGGTGATATTCTGATTCTAGCAAAGAATACCATGACATGCAATAAGCAATTGCTTTTACCGGATTTTTGCTGTAGAATTTTGTTCGTGTTTAGTTGCAACATTATGTATTTTATCACTTCATATAAAAAAAGCAAGAAAAAAGGAACGGAATATGCCAACAAGAATCATAAGAAAATATACTCATATCATACAGTGGATCAAGTCGGAGGCTGTGCTTGCCATCTCCGGTTTGGCTGCTGTCATTTCCATGTTCTTTGTGCCTCCTTCGGCAGATTACATCGGTTATATCGACTTTCGTGTACTTTCCCTGCTTCTGTGCCTCATGGCCGTAGTAGCAGGCTTTAACAAGACCGGAGTCTTTTTATTGTTATCTGAGAAGCTGCTGATGCAGGTTGCCAATATTCGCTCCATCAGTTATGTACTGATTGGTCTATGCTTCTTTACCTCTATGTGGATAACGAACGATGTGGCTCTGATTACCTTCGTACCGTTTGCCATATTAATTCTTACGAGGACGGGTCAGGAAAAATACATGATCAGAATCATCGTACTTCAAACGATTGCAGCGAACCTTGGCAGCATGCTGACCCCTGTCGGCAACCCGCAAAACCTTTACCTGTATTCTTATTACAATATTCCGATTGCTGAGTTCGTTCAGATCACCCTTCCCTATACCCTGCTCTCCCTGCTGCTTCTTTGGATCACCATTGCCTTTATCCCAAAGGAGCACATCAGCTTTACTCTTACCGACAATACAAAGAAAGACAAGAAATCAACCCTGCATATTATCCTTTACAGTGGTTTATTCCTTGTCTGTCTGGCATGTGTATTACGGTTGATTGATTACCACATAACATTACTCCTGGTGTTATCCGGTATCGCTATCCTTGACCGGACTGTATTAAAAAAACTTGATTATTCCCTGCTGTTTACCTTTGTCTGCTTTTTTATATTTGTGGGTAATATCGGTAATATAACTTTTTTACGGGAATTATTAGCTTCCCTGCTGCAGGAAAGAGAACTGCCCGTCACGCTCCTTGCCAGTCAGATCATCAGCAATGTGCCTGCTGCCGTATTGTTATCTGCTTTTACCGGTGATTATCGGGCCGTACTTCTGGGTTCCAACCTGGGCGGTCTCGGCACCCTGGTTGCCTCCCTTGCCAGCCTGATTTCCTACAAATTCTACAGCAGGACAACCGGCGCCGGAACAAAAAGATATTTGCTGTCCTTTACTTTATATAATGCTGCCTTTCTGGCGGTTTTGTGCCTGGGTTACTACTTGTTCAGCTGATCCACCGGCTCTCTTTGGTTATATTCCAGGTACCGTCCTTAAGCTGTGCGGTTACTTCATCGGAACCTACGGCGCCGAGACCGCTTCTCCATTTGCTGATTGCGCAGGTTATCGTTTGTTTGTCTTCGTCATACGTCATATTTGAGAGTTTAATTAAGATCCCTTTTTCAAAATACAATTGATCCTCATTAATCAGGCCCTGTTCCACCAAATCATCATAAGTACCTTCCACCGTATCAAACCCATAAGCTTCCTTGACCTGGGAGAAGATCATTTCCTTCTGGATATCTGTCAAGCCGGTCCATCCGGTGGTATCCAGGGCAATCATTTCAATCTCCCCGTTCAACCCCGAATCCTCCTGATAAATATCATCAATCAATGCCATGTATCCGTCATACAGGACATTATGACCGGCGACTGCTATACTGTCAGCGGTAATCTGTGCCGGATAGGATTCTAAAATTACTCCGTTATAATTGATCGTTACGAAATCTCCTTTTTTGAGATCCTCTAAGGTGATGGTATCACCATTTGCATTCGTTATATCTTCCGACTGGACACTTACGCTGATCTTATCTGAGGAACGGGCTTCATTGCTATCCTTATCGGGAGCAACTAACAGCGGTACCTCCGTGTTAATGACTTCCGCCTGAAACGTATAGACCTCCGTTTGCTTCGCCAGGCCGGAATCCGACGGAGTTTCAACCTTCCTGGCAACCAGCGGATTCTCCACGGTACCGCAGCCCGTAAGTAATATAAATATAAAAATCAAAGAAAATAAATATACAAACTTTTTCATAGTATCACTCCTTTGGATATTCTGTAACTATTAGACGCCGTGACGGCCTAATCCGTTCCGTAAATGAACTCATGAATATCCTTTCTCGTTCGATCCCAGCTTCTTGGTACAAGTACATCCTTCGCATAAGTGCCTGAATAAGACTCATTTGTGTAATTATCATCTGTAGGAATTCTTAAGGTCTGTATAGCGTTCTCTCTGAGATATACAGCCTGCTGCAGATAATCATTATATTCTGATTTTGAAATATCCGTCTTTATATCAATATTATTCAGGATCTTATTCATAATCAGTCCCAGCTGGATAATATTCTTTGATCTCATCTTCTCAAATATCTTCTCCAATACGATCCTTTGCCTCTGGGTCCGGCCAAAGTCATTACTCTCTGTTGCCGTCGGGACCTTACGAACCCGGCAATATCCCAGGACCTGGTTGCCGTTCATATGCTGCGTTCCGGCCACCACATTCCGATACGACGGATTGGAGATATAATTTGTGGAGTTTAGATAATTGGCTTCCTGCCTGGTTAAAGTGATATCAACACCTCCCAGGTAGTCAATGACACGTTCAAAATCTTTAAAATCCACCAATGCATAGCCATCAATCTCAACATCAAAATTTACCTTTATGGTATCATACAGGCCCTGAATGCCCTCCTTTGCATAGGCTGAATTTAGTTTTGCATTGCTGTGGCCCGGAATCTGGACATAAAGATCCCTCATCAGGGAGGTCAGCTTTATAACATTGTTCTTTGAATCAAGAGAGGCAATAATCATGGTATCCGTATTTAGGGCACCTTCAAAGGTCTCAACTCCGATTAAGAGGATATTGGAGATATAATCAGGCTTTGCCGGCTCCTGCACTGCAGTTGTCGGAACCCCCGGCTGCGGCTGTTCGTTCTCTTCCGGCGGCTTTGTCACCTGCGGTGTTTCCTCATAATTTAATTTATTATAGCTATACGAACCGATCATTCTTATAATCAAACTCTTGCCAAAATCGGTGCTGACCATCAGTACGGCCAGAAATGCCAGGGCAAGTATCGCGATTGAAACCACCTTAAATACTTTGCCTGGATGCTTTTTCTTTTTCTCCCCCTTATGCTCCTCAGGATTGAAATTCTCCGGCTCATTCTTCATTGTTTCATTCACCTGTGCACTTAATGACCTTCTGACCTCATCCATGAATTCATCTGTTTTAATATCATAGGTTTCTTCCAGTTTTTCTTTCCGGGGCTCATTATCATTGCCTGAATCTGAGCTGTTGTTATTTGCCATTTGCATCTTCCTTTACATAATGTTTGATTTCTTCTTTCCGTGACATTCCCTTAAGGATAGGATATATCTAAAATGCCATCTTCATACTGATAATTCTATGTAAAATGTAATAAACCCATCAAACAAGTCACTCATCCTTCTTTCATACATAAGATAATTACAGATAAATAGGCGGTCAAGCGCATAATTCCAATCTATGGAGTGATTATGATGAATCAGTGTGATAGCAATGCTTTGGAGTATGATTATATAATCATAGGTACCGGTCCTGCAGGCGCCGTTTTAGCCAAGACACTCTCCGATAATTATGAAAATTCAGTCCTTGTGCTGGAGGCAGGCGATAATAACAGCGATGATCCGCGTATTATCGATCCCAGAAGTGAACCCCTGCGGTATCTGCCCGAATTCTTCTGGCCAGGCAGAACTGCGGAGCAGACCAATGCCGATGACAAGATTGCCCCATGGACTACCGGAAGACTCTTGGGCGGTGCTTCCGCAGTCAACGGAATGCAATATGTCCGTCCTACCGTCAATGTTCTGAGAGAGTGGGAAACTCTTCTTGGACCGGCCTGGTCAGTTGATCAATCCCTGGATTACTATAAACAATTGGAAAACTTTATCGGTTACACCGATGATCCCGGCGTTCATGGCTATGGCGGCCCTATCAATATCCGGCAAACTCTGACGGAGGCACCGCCTGTCACCCAGAAATTAGTGCGGGCGATTGAGCAGGCTACCGGGTATCCGGTTATATCAGACTATAACGATCCCAATACCCCTCTGGGTCCCTTTCTGCGCTGGCAGCTGTATCAGCAGCCGAACGGGGCAAGGGAAAGCTCTGCCACAGCATTTTTATCTGCAGATATCATGACACCGGAAGGTGACGGTGTGAATGGCCGTAATCTGAAGTTACTCCTGCGGACGACAGCGCTGCGGATTATGATCAATGATGACAGGAAAGCTTATGGTGTGCAATTCTTAAGAGAAGGTTATTGTCAGTGTGCCTATGCCAGAAAGAAAATAATCATATCGGCAGGCATCAACAGCTCGCAGCTTCTTATGCTGTCCGGCATCGGTCCTGCGGATCTGCTGCAGGCATCCGGCAATCCTGTTGTTTATGATAACCCAAACGTTGGAGAAAATCTGGTCAATCATATTCTTAACACTGTATTATTCAGCATGAATCAAGATGATCCATATGATTTGGGTGACGATCCCTACGCACTTTATCAGGGCGGGGCATTTCTTCCTCTTCCGAATGATGGTCCGAATCGCGGTATCCAGTTAATCGGGCATGTACAGGGGGATATTCTTGCCCTCCTTGTCCTTACCCTCTTCCCCGAGAGCCGGGGCAGGATTACCATACAGAATAACGATCCCCTGAAGCAGGTTGACCCGGATGAAAACCTCTTAAGCAATGCCCTTGATATTCTGAATATCATGAATATCTTCCGTACGTATGTAGTTCCCATCGCAGATGCCTTAAGTGCGATTGATCCCGCGTATCAGCTCGTTTCCCCTTCCAGGGATATTATTAATAATGACGAGCAGCTGGTGAGCTTTATTCAAGCCAACACCGAGCTTACCTTCCACGAACAAAGCTTTAACCGTATGGCGGCCCGGGAACAGGATGGTGTCGCCGACGCTTACGGAAGAGTATTCGGTGTGAAAAACCTTATCGTCGCCGATACCTCAGCTATTCCGTATACCGTGGATGGCAATAATTCCGCGACGGTGTATCTGATCGGATATACCATTGCCAATCAATTGTTGACCGAGGACGCAGGGTGGATGTAACCGCTTGTATGTCACAGCTGCTATCTGTCTAAATCAAAGAATTACAAACCAGACCCGGTAAATTATAAAATGAACCCTATGAACGGACAGTCAAAAACACTGTTCCTTTCCAGGGTTCATTTTAACTCTATTCAATATATTTTTGCATGAAATCACTTTTACATCACAAGTAAAATCTCATTCTCCTCCTTCATCAGGCTTTCCGGCAGGTAATTCTTCTCAAGCTTTACACCGTTCACATAGAACTCTCTGCAGCCGCTCTGTGCACCGTTCGGATTCTCAACCTTGATGCTCAGCATCTTGCCGCGGAAGCTCTTCCTGATGGATAATTCCTTCCAGCTGCCCGGAATGCTGGGGGCAATCAGAATTCCGTTTAAATCGGGTCTCATACCAAGAATTCCTTCCACACTGCCTACCATAACCGTAGAAGCGGTTCCGGTTAACCAATGAGTATGGGATCTGCCGTGGTACGGGCTCTCGTCTGCTTCCGTAAACTGTCCGTGCACATAGGGCTCCATGCAACGGATCTCGGCCTGCTCATTCTGGGTTGCCGGACAGCATTCGGTAAAGTATTCGTAGGCACGGTCACCATGTCCCATCAGCGCTTCCGCAAGGATGATCCACCCCTGAGGCTGGGAGAAGATACCGCCGTTCTCCTTGGTGGAGGGATTGAATAAAATTGCCAGCGCACCGTCAAAGGCATGATCCACATAGGAGGGTGCCATAATTCTGACACCGTATTTGGTATTTAATTCTCTATGGACACTTTCCAATGCCAGCTCAGCCTGTTCCCTGGTTGCAAGCCCGCTGATTACTGCCCAGGATTGAGGATTCACCCACATACTGGCTTCAGGATCCTTCTTGGAGCCGATTACCTGACCGTCCTCCTTGAAACCGCGGATAAAACGATCCTCCTCCCAACAGTTTTTATTCAATGTATTTCTCAAATCCGCCTGTACTTTGTCCAGATAAATAAGATATTCCTTATCCTCACGATCTGCCGCAATATCCCGGATTACGTTCATGGCATAGTAGAGCTGGAAGGCCACGAAGGTGGATTCACCCTTCTTGCCAAGACGCAGACAGTCATTCCAGTCCGCATGAAGTCCGGCCGGCATATGATGCACACTGAGCCTTTCCATGGAGAAGTTAACGGCTCTCTTTAAATGGTCATATACATCTCCCTCGTCCTGATTGGCATAAGGAATTACTTCATCCAGGAACCTCTTATCTCCTGTCTCTGCCATATATTTATAAACTGTCGGGAATAACCACAGGGCATCATCGGCACGGTATGCAGGATGTCCTGTTGCCTGTACATAGGAGGGATCCTCCGGAGTATCCTCATGGCCTGCATTATGGTCGAACTTAACCAAAGGAAGTCCGCCGCCGTTATCCACCTGGGCAGATAGCATAAAGCGGATCTTATCCTTTGCCATGGCAGGGTCCAGATGAATGATACCCTGTATATCCTGCACAGTATCGCGGTAGCCGTAGCCGTTGCGCAATCCCGCATAGATAAAGGAAGCCGCCCTGGACCAGATAAAGGTGATGAAGCATTGATATGCATTCCAGGTATTTAACATTGCATTGAAATTCTCATCAGGTGTCTTTACCTGGAATTTCTCCAGCTTGCCGTGCCAGTAATCCTTAAGCTCGCTCATCTCGGCATCTGCAGCCTTCAGATCAGCGTAGGCATCAAGAACTTCCTTAGCCTGCCTGTCATTCTTCTGTCCCAAAAGGAACACAAATTCCTTACTTTCACCGGGCTGCAGGGTCATCTTTGTATGAAGCGCACCGCAGGCATTGGAGTTGTAATTGAGTTCATTGTCACATTGTCCCTTTTCCACCGCGATGGGATTGCCGAAGCTTCTGTAGGCTCCGATAAAATGTAACTTATCGCCATTATAGGAAGTGACCTTTGCGCCTGCCATACCAAAGAAACGCTCCTTACCGTTGGTGCCCTCCGCATTCTTAGAATGGTTTTCATTGATTGTCTGTAATATCATATTATCCTTAAAGTAGGTCTTGGTGATGAACAGGGTATACTGCAGGTTCACCTGGTCATTTTCATAATTACCCTCATTGGTGAACTCTACAAATCCGAAGGCGGAAATATTACGCGGCTGATCCCCGGTATTCTTAACGGTTACCTTCCAGACCTCATGGGTCTTATGTAAAGGCACATAATAAAGTACCTCTGATTCCATCCCCTTATATTGTGCCTTGATCCTGGTATATGCAGTTCCGTGACGGCATTCATTGCGGTACTCCCCCAGCGGCTTTCCCACCGGCTGCCAGGAGGCAGACCAGTAATCCTTCGTATCATCATCTCTCAGATAAACATATCTCCCCGGTTTGTCCTCCTGATTGAAGATGTAACGAATGATTCTGCCGTTGGCACCGCTCTTTACAAAGCTGTAACCACCGGCATTGTTTGAGATGACAGCACCATACTCCGGCGACCCCAGATAATTTGCCCAGGGTGCGGGCGTATCCGGCTTGGTAATTACATATTCCTTGTTCTTCTCATCAAAAAAACCATACTTCATCGTAACCCTTCCTCCTTATTTATACTCCTTATATTTAGCATTTACTGCTGTTTGCTACAATTTAAAGATACTTAAGCCCCCGTAAGCCCCTGCTTCTTACCGGGTTTTCTAGCTCCATATTCTATAGTTGCCGCTTAAAGCAAGCAGTGCAAACAAATACAGACAGTTATCATAATAACGCCGCTCTCCCCTACGCAGCGGTGTGTTCCAGAACAGGTCCACACATTCCTTCCGATATCTCCCTGTACTTGCCAGAGAAGCCTGTGCATTGGCTGCAAGGATCGCTACCGGATGCAATGCTTTTTCCTCCAGGATGGTTCCGTCAATCTCATAGACCCTATCATTTTTACCCTTAACGGTATCACAGAAAAAGGCCTGGATCTTGCCGGCACATGCTATTTCCCAATCATCCGCAGCAAACCAGGCATAATCAAGACCCAGGTTGGCAGGAACGCGGTAAGCGTCACTATAATACCTCTCCCTGTTATTCTTCCGATATGGCCTTCCGTCATAATGCGCGTATTCCGGAGCCAGTCCGGTGACAGGATGGCAGGCTTTCTTAAGATATTCCCTGCTGGCCTTCGCCGCTTCCCTCCAGAACTCCCTGTCCTCTTCCTTTGCCCATAATGCAAACAAGTCATAAAAATGCGGTAAATGATAGGAAGGGTCTGAATAATCACAGTTTGGTATAAATTTAATTAATTTATTGGACGGCTCCCACATGGGATCGCCGGGATTGCCGGCTTCGCCTTTATGTATGCAGTCATGTAAGATCGCTCTGGCTTCCTCAGCGTAATGATAGATGCCTTCCCCATCACCAAAGCGGTGGGATGCAAAGAACAGCGCCAGGGCAAAGTATTCTTCTCCATCCGGTGCCGGTCCTTCAGAATTCTTAGTTCCGTCCGGCTGTACGGACCAGGCAAAGTAACCCTTATTCCAGCCGTAATCCATGTACATAAAGGTCTTTGAGAACTTCCAAAGCTTATCAAACTCCTTTTTCCAGCCTCTCTGCACACACATCATCATGGCATAGGACATACCTTCCGTTCTTGCATCAAAATTGCCCGTGTCCTCAAAATAAGCCATATCCTCCCCGACTTCATGATAGAACCTTTCTTCCTCGGGCCCATAAAATATCGTCTGATAAGCCTGCTCTAACCTTTGCTCGATTTCTTTTTCCCCGTATCCGAATTCCTGAAATAAATTCCTGTACTCACCGGTATAAAATGCCCCATTCATCCTGACAACCATGCCTTTCTTAAAGCAGTGTGATAAATATAGTTTCACCCCTGCTCTCTGATTATATTTATTGTATCCTTACATAAATAAAACGGTACGCAAGTTTAGTTTATACAATAAACTATATCGTTCCACAGCGCTTATCTCAATGGTTTACCTTATCCTCTTTTTGTGATATTTCCACTTTCTACTTGCTTTTTACCAGTATCTCCTTCAGCTCCTCCACCGAAAAATGATACTGGGTATTGCAGAAATGACAATTTACTTCAATGGGCTCATTCTCTTCAATCATTTCATTAATTTCTTTCCTGCCGATGGATATAATCGCCTTCTCCACACGCTTCTTCGTGCAATTACAATGAAACTGTGCGGGAAGCCGGTCAGTTATCTCCAAGCCAAACTCTCCGAGAATATGCTCCAGAATCATCTCCGGTGACATATCCTGATCGAGCATCGAGGTAATACTGGTGATCCCGCTAACCTTCTTCTCCAGCCGGTCAATCAGGCCCTCCTCGGCAAAGGGCATTAACTGAATGATAAAGCCTCCTGCACGTCTTACCGTATTTTCCTTATTCATCAATACTCCCAGCGCTACCACGGACGGAACCTGTTCGCTGACTGCATAATAATAGGCAATGTCCTCAGCTATCTCACCTGAAACCAGATGGGTCTGCCCCGTATACGGCTCCTTCAGTCCCAGATCCTTAATTACGCTCAGTATTCCTTCCCCGACTGCACCGCCCACATCTAATTTGCCGATATGGTTGGCAGGAAGCATTACCTCCGGGTGATAGACATAGCCTTTTACCGCAGCCTTAGCATCCGCGGTTACCGTAAGACCCCCGATCGGTCCGTTTCCCTTGATCTGAAGGGTCAGGATATCGTCTTCCCCCTTCATCATGCTTCCCATCATGGCTCCGGCGGTGAGAAGCCTTCCCAGCGCTGCCGTAGCCACCGGACTTGTATTATGAACACTGCGGGCAAATTCAGCCAATTCTCTTGTTGTAGCTGCAAATGCACGTATCTGATTGTCTGCTGCATTTGCGCGAATGATATAATCCGTCATTATGATCCGTTCTCCTTTATCAATTAGCTCCCGACCTTATACCCTCCGGTAAGAAACTGATCTTTCCATATGCTTTATTGCTTTCAGTTAATACCCTCTCCGGAAGCAAGATATACTTTATTTTTCTGTCTCTTCTCTCTGGCAATGAAATAAACTCTCTCCGAACTCTTCTTTGGCTTCTTCTCCGTCAATGCATCATAGACCGCAATAAACTCCATACCCGCCTCATCCAGCAGCTGCTTTACTGTATCCAGAGGGTAAGCTCTGCGATAATGGGTCTCTTCCTGCTTCCGGTAAACAGAAGCAGCTTCCGGAACAAACAGGGTAAGGTTGACTTCATTCAGCATCTCATCCTCATAATAGGTATTCTCCCAGATAAAACTGCCCTCTTCACGGTTCTCTGCAATAGTGTTATCCCCAAGAACCTCTTCATATGCATACCGGGTATCCAGATCAAAGATAAATATCCCGCCCGGATCAAGGTAGTTATTCACCAGTTTAAATACCTGAAGCAGCTCCTCTTCCTGAAGAACATAGTTCATACTGTCGCAAACACTGACAACGGCTGCTACTGTTCCATAGAGTTCAAACTCACGCATATCCTGACACAGATAAAGAATGCCGTCCTTTTCTGCACTTTTCTCCCTGGCAATCGTCAGCATCTCTTCGGAATGATCAATTCCAATCATATCGTACCCGCAAGCGGCAAGCCGGCGCGTCATGCTGCCGGTCCCGCACCCCAGCTCCAGAAGAAGGCCGTCTTCTATTCCATGCTTATAAAGCAAATGTTTTATATAATCCGTCCATTCCTCATATGGAACATTATCCATAAAGAGGTCATAGACAGAGGCAAATCCCGTATATGGCTGCATTTTTCGCAGCTCCTTTCTGTGACTGTTTGTCAACCTGTTTAATGAAGTAATTCTAGCATAATTACCGCATATTCGCAACCTGCTCCAGCCCTGCCGGAACCCGCCGCTACAGCAGGACCGGGACAAAATCCTCCGCTGTGATGCTATCCTGCGTTACCAGACAATCAAGGGCCAGAATACCCACATTACTGTCTGCGGCCAGCTTCAGAGCGTCTGCGAAGGCTTGATGTGTTCTGATATTCGGTGTAAAATAGGATACACCCTTCATCTGAATAATAAACACAATGTATGCCGCATAACCCTCCCGTACGCAATCACACAGCTCCCTGATATGGCGTACCCCTCGTTCGGTAGGAGCGTCGGGAAACCTCACAACCCCATCTTCTTCAAGGGTTACTCCCTTTACCTCAACAAATATTTTCTTGTCATCGCCTTCCATATAAAAATCAAACCTGGAATTATGAAATTTACATTCCGGCTGAAGCTTTGTGATATTTTGAACAAGCTTGCCCTGCTTAACCCACTCTGCAAACACCTGATTGGGCGCCTGACTGTCCATGTTGATGAGACGGTCTCCTTTTATTACGTTAATCAGGTCATACTTTGTCTTGCGGGCAGGATTGTCCGCTTCCTGAATATAGACGGCAGTACCCGGTATCAACAGCTCCTTGCACCGCCCGGTGTTCTTTACATGGCAGACGACTTTCTGACCATCCAGCTCCACATATGCGATGAACCGGTTCGGTCTGGATAAGAACTCTGCCTTCCGTATATTATGATATATCATGCATTTTCTCCTGTATTATTCACCTTGTTGTCAGTTCATCTCTATCTTACTGTTTCTGTCCGCAGTTAGCAACACCCATTTTGGCATCGGTGCTCTGCCGGCTGCATTCATTGATAAAAGGCCGCCCGCAGCGGCGGCCGGCCTCTTTCATAGATCTTTGGCATAATTAGAAGATCTGTGTAATTCTCTCCCTATTATCAATGATAAATTGCAGCATCTTCCGATTTGTTCCGGCAAGCTGCTTCAGTTCCATACCTTCACAGTAAGCAAGGAAAATCATCTGGATGGAACAGATTACATAGAATACTGCCTGCTTTTCTTCCTCCGTGAGTGCATTCTCTTCATTATATCCGTGAAGAATGCCGCCTAGAATATCAAGCCAGGTTTCATAGCCTTCATCATCACTTAAAATCCCGGTCGCACAGTAGCAGACATCCCACAGACGGACATTCATTTCACTTATGTCAAAGTCCACAAAGCCGCTTACCTTACCCTCCAGGAATAAAATATTATTCGGGTTTGGATCTCTGTGGATGAGCTGCTTTGGCAACTTGTCATAAAGTACCTCCAGAGTATTCTGATATTCCTGTATGAACTTTTCCTCTATTCCCATATTCCACTGGATATTCTGCTGCCTTACCTTTGGCAGCGCCCAAGTGACAATCGTCTGGTACAGATTCACTTCATCCGGCGAGATATCCCTCTGTATCTCTTGCAAAGCCCTGTGAAGCCTTGCAATACCCTTACCGTATTCAAATCCGTATTGCACCCGGTTGGCTCCCCACCGGTCTGCCCTTGTAAGCGGTCTGCCTGGTATCCTGCGGGATAAGACAAATACCTCCTTATCCTCCAGGTACTCACTGCCTGTTTTTGTCAGCAGGGGCAAGGCAGATACAAAATGCTGCTTCTCCAGTGCCTTGGCAATTTTCAGATTCTTCAGCAGCTGTTCCCTGCTGCCTGTCTTTAAGAAATAATTCTCGCCGATCTGCCATACCTTATCTGATTTCCGGGTTCCGTCAATAATAAACACATCCCTGAGGGGAAGTCCCTGTTTAATCTCCCAGTTACCCAGTATTTCACGTAATTCCTTCTCTGTATACACAATAACCACCTCCGGTTTTCTGGGCGTATGCCCGGAATAGATTGACAGATACTTTTTCGGAGAGCAGCCATACATCTTCGTAAATGCCTTATAAAAGCCCGCATATGTCTCAAAGCCATATTCCAGAACAACCTCAATTGCCTTCCTCCCACCCGCGATTTCACCGAGGGCATGGTCCAGCCGTCTTTTCAGAATATAATTCGAGACTGACGAACCCATCACCTCAGAAAATATACGATAGTAATGGAAGGTGGAGTAATTTACCATTGCGGCGAGCTCTTGTGCAGTGATTTCGGTTTTGAGATGATGTTCAATGTAATCAAGACTGTGCTTTATTATATCCTGAATTTGCATGCTCTGCCTCCCCCGTACGGTAGTTTCAGTATAATACGGATTTTGTTCAAAAACATTTCCTGCCCTGCTGTAAATTGTTCCCATGCAGATTACTCTGAATAATATGAACGTTTCTAAACGATAAAAAAGCTGTTACAATTCCAATAGAATCATAACAGCCTGTATCTATAAAATCAACCTACACCATCTTGTCAAAGACATCCTTTAAGGTCGGATAAAGCTCCTTGAAAACCTGATACTTTTTATTATAAAGCGCAACTATCTCAGGATCCTGCTCCGTCGTCTTGATCACCTTCACAAGCTTATTTGCGGCTTCTTCAACGGAAGCATACCTGCCGCAGCCTACCGCTGCCAGAATTGCTGCGCCGTAAGCAGGTCCTTCGGTAGAATTGATTTTATCTACCTTAACATTCAGCATATTGGCGATAATATTACACCAGAGAGGACTCTTTGCACCTCCGCCGTTGATACGGATGCGGTCAAGGTCTACCCCGAGAGATTTCACTATCTCAAAGGAATCCCTGAGGGCATATGCCACACCCTCAAGCATAGCCTGGGTCATATCGGCACGGGTAGTATCCATGGTCATACCGATAAAGGTTCCTCTTGCATTGGGATTGTTATGAGGCGTCCGCTCACCCATCAGATAGGGCAGGAAATATACATTGTTCTCGCCTAACCTGGTCACAGGCTTTTCTTCAGCTACATAATCCTTGGTCTGAAGGATTTCCTCCACCCACCATTTGCTGGATGCTGCTGCAGAAAGCATAACACCCATAAAGTGGTATCTGCCGTCCGCATGTGCAAAGGCATGGAGGGAATTGTTCTTATCCACTGCAAATTCCTTGGTGGAGATAAATACTACGCCGGAGGTTCCTAAGGATACGTTGCATTTACCGTCGCCTACGGTTCCGGTTCCGACTGCCGCCACTGCCTGGTCTCCGCCGCCGGCAATTACCTTTACACTGGCAGGCAGGTCAAGTTCCTTCGCTGCCTTCTCCGTAATATTGCCAACCACCTGATAGGACTCATGGATTTTTGCCATCTGCTCTTCCTTTAAGCCGCAGATATCAAGCATTTCCTTGGACCAGCGCTTATTCTTAACATCCAGTAAAAGCATACCCGAAGCATCGGACACATCGGTGCAATGAATGCCGGAAAGCTTATAAGCAATGTAATCCTTGGGAAGCATAACCTTCTTAATCCTTGCGAAGTTCTCCGGTTCATGCTTTCTCACCCATAGAAGCTTCGGTGCGGTAAAGCCTGTGAGAGCCATGTTTGCTGTATAGCCGGAGATTTTTTCCCTGCCGATTTCATTATTCAAATAATCACATTCTGCCTGGGTACGCCCGTCGTTCCACAGGATTGCCGGCCGGATCACATGATCCTGCTCGTCCAGAATAACCATTCCGTGCATCTGTCCGCTGAAGCTGATACCGTCAATCAATGATTTATCACAATCCTTCGTCAGCTCCTTGATCCCATCAACAAGACCTGTATACCAGTCCTCCGGATTCTGTTCGGACCAGCCGGGCTTGGGGAAATACAGCGGATATTCCCTGGTAACGATACTTTTAATGTCTCCTGCTTCATCCATTAACAGAAGCTTTACGGATGAAGTTCCTAAATCCACACCTACATACAGCATATACCACATCTCCTTTTTGATTTGTAAAAGGAGATGTTATCTCCTTTTTGGATTTTATCAAAGGAGTTATTCTCTCCTTTTTGATTCAAGGAGACAGAATCTCCCTTTCTTCCTCATTAAAATAAGAATATTGATTATTTGGTGAATAAACTATATTCCTATTAACTATAGCAACTTGCAATAACGATGTCAAGTAAGTAAACTTTTTCTTTCCAAAAAAAACTTTTTATGCTACCATGAGTATAAATATAATTTTTATACGAAGGGTGACTGTAATGGTAACAGGCAGTAAAGAACTCATACGTGACATCAATACTAATCTGGTAATGGAAACAATCATCAATAATATATCGATCTCCAGAGCCGCAATCGCAAAGCATCTGGGTCTGACCAAAGCTACTATTTCAGCGATTGTTCAGGAATTAATTAATAAAAAGCTGGTAATCGAGATCGGAAGCGATGACACAAACTTAGGCAGAAAGCCTATTCTGTTAAGTTTGAATAAAAAAGCCGGTTATGTAATCTGCGTTGATATCGGTGTAGACACAATCTCTGCACTGGTTTCAGATTTAGTGGGCGAGGATTGCAGCTTGAAGCAGATCAAAACACCGAAAAATGTGTCAAATGTCATCGGTGAGCTGATTGAACTGATCGAATCTATGAAGCTGCCCAGAGAAACACCTTATGGTCTCGTGGGTATCACACTTGGTATTCATGGTGTAACCGCGAATAATCAGGTTTCCTTCGCTCCCTACTATAATCTGTCCGGCATCAATATGGCCGAGGTTTTGGAGCAGCATTTCAGTACTCCTGTTTATCTGGAAAATGAGGCAAATCTATCGGTAATTGGTGAAAAAACCTTCCAATATGACTATGCAAATATTGCAAATATCAGCGTACATTCCGGTATCGGGCTCGGAATAATCATTAATCACCAGCTTTATACCGGATACAATGGCAGAGCCGGCGAATTCGGGCATACCATCATCGAGATCGACGGCAGACAATGTCCCTGCGGCAACAAGGGCTGCTTTGAACAGTATACCTCGGAGCGGGCGCTTCTTCACGAGTTTGCCAAATTAAAGAATACGGAAGAAATGAGCTTTGAACAGTTCCGGGTTGCTTATGAGGCCAATGATCCGGATGCCCGTAAAATTATGGAAGACTTTGTTAAATATATGTCCATCGGTGTCAATAATATACTGAATGCATATAATCCCGATATTGTGGTAATCAACAGTTCCTTCACCATATACTTTCCGCATATTACCGAACGGATTGAATCGGCGTTAAGCAGCAGGATGAACAGCTACATGCGAATCGTACCCTCCGTGCTGCAGGATACCTCCATACTGCTGGGCGGTGTCTGCGTTGCGATCAGAGGCTTCCTCGGTGTCGATCTGTTGAAGCTAAATCATATCAGCCTGCGTGTTTAGTGTGAATTATTGAAAAGCATAATTCACACTTGGAAGTTTGAGCCTGCGTAATCCTAGCGTACAGACTGTACGCTGCCCAAACTTATTCAAAGATGCAGGCATGTTATGTTAGTGTAAAAATAAAAACGCATAACATCACTTATCCGTATGTTATGCGTTTTCTATTTTCCGCTGCCATTCTAATGCAATGCATCGACTGAATTATCCCTGTTCAAAGTATTCCGGGCCTCTTCCCGTCTGCGCTTTGTCATCAAGCCTCCGATTCTGCCCGATTCCTTCGCAGTCAGAGACTTCCATCCAGCCTCTGTAACCTTGTCCAGATATCCAAGCTCCCTGGCAATATCATATTTCAGTTTTTCCTCCGGTTTAATATGATCTAAGTCAATCTTCCTTAGCCTCTTACCCATGTGGTTCACCCTTCCGTCAAAGTAATTATTCAAGCATGCGCAACTCACCTTTGCTGCTTTCTTTCGAACTGCTTGACTAGAGTGTACCCATCTTCTATGCTTCTATTCGGATTTCCTTCGCAAGAGGCAGGGAATAAATGACCATTTCCTTGACCCGCTTCTTAAGCATCTGCTCCAAGGCTTTCTTATAATATTCCAGCTGAACCTGATATCGCTTTACCAATTGCTCCTCCTGTTCTACCAGATCGGATTTATAATCAAGCAGAACCAGCTCCCCCTCCTCTTCAAAAAACACATCTATAATACCCTGAATCAGAACCAGTTCTTCACTCTCTGAATCCTTGATAACCTCAGAAGCCTTCCTGCCGATGACAAATTGCTTTTCCTTGAACAGGTGATTACTTGCCTGCGCCTTTCTCATTCGACGTGCAATATCACTTCTGGTAAACTGATAAATATTTTCAAATTTTAATTTTTCGATATCCTCACCCTTTATTTTATTATCCCTGATCAGGCAATTAAGCTCCTTCTGAAGGTCCTCCCTGCTGCCAATCCTCATCAGATCAATCAGCTCCAATACCCTATGATACAGCGTACCGCGGTCAGTACCTGCGATAACCTCCTGCGTCTCGCGCAGGAATGCAGGTATCGTCACAGCGGAAGTACTGTTCTCATGCTTCGAATCAGACGGTATGCTTCCTGCAGCTATGGCAGCAGGCTCATTGTCAGGATATAGATTCACACTTTGCTCTTCATCCTGAAACTGCCCCAGCTTCTTTAATTCCGATACGGTCATCTTTACTTTAAGTCCGGCTTCCTTTTGATATGGATAACTGAATTTCAGCCTCTCCTCCAGCACTGATTTTAATTCAGAATCATATACCTGCTCTGTCGTTATCCCTTCAAGCTCCTTAGCATCCATCAGCAGGAAGATCTGTTTATTGATCTCCTGTGCTAAAAGCTCTTCTTTATTTATGATAGAAATGGTCATTCCATCAGAACTCCACGATTGGAAATCCCCCTCCGTCTGATTCGGCATCCCAATTCTGTTAAGCATTGCAGGAAGCACCCAATCCAGATAGCTCTTCGCGGACAGTAATTCAAAGAAGGAGCAGTCCTTTTGCACCAGCTCCTCCCTGGAGTTAAGATATCCTGACAGGATCAGCTTCTCCTTCGCTCTTGTCATAGCAACATAAAGCACACGCAGCTCTTCCCCCAGGTTCTCAATCTGAACCTTCTTCTGGATAACCTTCTTAAGCAGGGTCGGAACCTTCGTTCTCCGGCTGCAATCAATATATTCCGGCCCGACGCCTAATTCGCTGTGCAGGACAATACTGCTGCGAAGATCCTGGGTATTAAACTGCTTACTCATTCCTCCTACGATCACAATCGGGAACTCCAGGCCCTTGCTCTTATGAATGCTCATAATCCGAACGGTATTATCCTGCTCTCCCGAGGTAGCCGCCTCGCCGAAATCCACCTCATATTTATGGAGCTTCTCCATATACCGGATGAAATGAAACAGCCCGCTGTAGCTTCCCTTTTCAAATCTGACCGCCTGGGAAACCAGCATGTCGATGTTAGCCTTTCTCTGCTCTCCTCCCGGCATTGCGCTGACATAATAATAGTAACCTGTCTGATCAAGCACCAGCTGAAGCAGTTCATGGATGGGCTTGTGATTTACCATGGCCCGGAAGGTATTCAGCTGAAGAAGGAAGCTTTCAAGCTTATGTAAAAGACCGCTTCTATCTGAATTCCCTGCTTCTTCGGGACTCTGCTCCTGCTGTACATAATCAAGCATTGCCGTATACATACTCACATTACGCTTGCCTGCTTTCAACAATGCAAGCTCTGTTGAGGTAAGTCCTACCATGGGCGAATACAGGACACCTGTAAGCGGGATATCCTGCCTCGGATTATCAATAATCCGCAGCATATTTAAGATCGCCATGATTTCCAAGGTCTGAAAATACCCGGTACCTGTATCGGCATGGGCAGGGATACCCTCCTGCATCAGAGTATTGACAAATACCTCCGACCAGCCTGACATGCTGCGAAGCAATATAACAATATCCTTGTAGGCTGCAGGACGGTGCTTCTTCGTCTTCTGGTCAAATACCAGCATACCGGTCTCCGGATCGGTCAGCTCTCTGATTCTGCGGGCGACAGATCTGGCCTCTAATTCCTTTTTTGTATAGATGGCTTCCTCTTCATCAGCTTTCGATGCCGCATCTCCATCTGCTGCTCCCGTCATCCGCTCCTCAGAACCGAAAGAAGAATCGGCCATCTCAAGCCCCTCTTCCTCCGTCACCAGCAGAAGTTCAACCTCCTGTGCGATCCGCGCAGCAATCTCAGCCGAAACCGGGCTTATATCACCGCCCGCAGCCGGTATGGTTTCCTCATACAGATCCCCATATTTTAAAGCTGCCGCAGCATCATAGATAATACCGCCGACACTGGCCTGCATGATCTGCTCAAATATTTTATTCACATAGTCAAGAACCGTCTTCCTGCTTCGAAAATTCTTATCCAAATCGATCCGCTGGTAATTATTCTCCGCTCCGTCGGTGTCCCTGTCCTCACAGGAATAACTGCCGTATTTCTCCATGAAGATCTCCGGCATGGCAAGACGGAATTTATAAATACTCTGCTTCACGTCACCTACCATGAATCGATTTGGCTTACCCTCATCCTCTCTGGAGATGCTTTTTAAAATTGTCTCCTGCACCATATTGCTGTCCTGATATTCATCAATCAGAATCTCATCATAGTGCGTTCGCAGCTCTAATGCAGCTTCTGAAGGTATGGGAAGCGCTGAAGCCTGTCCCTCCTGACTCTGCTTCACCAGTATCTTTAATGCAAAATGCTCCAAATCATTAAAATCGATAAGGTTCTTCTCTTCCTTCTTTGCCGCAAATGCTTCCATGAACTCCAGCGTCAGATCAAAGAGCACCTGCATTACCCCGGAGACTGCCTGCATATCCGTCAGCATCTCCTTAGGAGGCTGGAAGAAGAATTGGCCGGTCAGATCCTTAAGGCCCTTCTTCACTTCCTCCCGCAGTTCCTTAACCCGGTCCTTCTTCCAGGGGAGAACACTGTCATCCTTCTTGGCGGACAGACGCTCAAAGGTAATTCCTGCAAACAATCCGGAATACTCCTCATAAGAGGCGGCTGACTTTAAGGTCAATAAAAGTTTACGGTCTGACATCAGTGCTGCCTCATAAGGTACCGGACCGCCCGGCTCACAGCAAAGGGCCAGGGCTTCGGCGCTCTTATTCAGAAGATCACCCAACACCGTGTCTACATAGGATAACAGCTCCTTCATCCAATGTGTATTGCCCAGTGCTTCAAAGGAAGCCGCGTCAAACATGTTACGAATCCCGTTAATCCATGCCTCGGGCCAGGGTGCACTCATAGAAAAGCTGTACAGCGAAAGCACCAGCTCCTCAATTGGCAGATCTGATTTTGAATACGAATAGCTCTCGATCAGCGCATGAAAATCCTCTCTGCCCTCATCATACCAATGTTCCAGTATATCTGCGATAACATCGGATTTCATCAGGGTGATCTCAGACTCTTCCGCTATCTTAAAGGATGGATCCAGGTCTATCCGGTGAAAATAATTGCGAATGACATAAAGACAAAAGCTGTGGATTGTAGTTATCTGGGCACTCTGTAACAGAGAGAGCTGCTTCTGCAGGTGCTGATTATCCGGCTCACTGATCAGCTTTGCATCAATTGCCTTACCAATTCGCTCCCTCATCTCGGCAGCAGCGGCATTGGTAAAGGTAACCACCAGCAAATGGTCAATATCCAGAGGGTTCTCCCCCTCGGATATCATAGAAATAATCCGCTCAACCAATACGGCAGTCTTACCTGAACCTGCCGCCGCTGAGACCAGTAAATTCTTATTTCTTGTATCAATTACCTTTTGCTGCGCTCTCGTCCAAGCCATAACTGTCATCCTTTCCACCAAAGATCTCTTCCTTCATCTCTTCCGCAGATTTCTTCGCCAGATTACGGTATCCATGTCCGGGAAGCCTGACATCAAAGCCGCAGGCAGACCGGTATTCACAGTAATCACAGGCAGTACGCTGCTCCATCCGGTAAGGATTGAGTCTCGTATCACCGGATAAGATTTGTTTACTGTCCTCCACCAGCTTATGGTTAACATACTCCACCAATTCCTTCATCTGCTTCTCATTGGCGGCCGAAGACCGCTTGGTTAAAGCTCCGTCCTTGTTAGTCTCTACCGGTATGATTTCAGATTTTGCAGATGCCCGCAGTGCTCCGTCCGGTCCCGCCAGCTTATGATCCATACTTGAAAGCACCTCAGGAGCTTCATTGACCAGTCCGTTCATGCGAAGGCTTTTATAGATTTCCTCCTCTGCCTGCTCTAATTTGGCAACAATCGGATCATCAATGTGATAATAGAAGATACCGGCAGGAATAAGCTCCCTCCCGGGATACCGCTTCACCAGGTAATCCATGGCTGCACTCAGATATACCGATAACTGCTGCTGAAGTCCGTAATATACGCTGCCGATATCAAAGGTGGTATGACCGGATTTATAATCAACCACCCGGACATATACCTTATTCTCCTCCTCATATAAATCAAGGCGGTCTATCCTTCCCTGAAGTGTTAATACAGAATCGGGAATGTGGTAAAAGGGCATTTCATATCCCGCAGGTTCAAAGGCTCCCTGCTTAATCTGATTGCACAAAGCCCAGAGCGTGCGAATGGTGATCCGCTCCATTCTGGTGATCAGATATTCATTACGCTTCGTACTGCGAAGGAAAGAATTCTCATACTCCTCCACCGCCCGACGCACACTCTCTACCGCCCACGCTTCCCGTACCTCGTCCGGTATGGTGTGCCAGTTAAATTCCCCGCCGTCGAGACGCTTGGAGAAGTAATCTATTGCATTATGAAAGATATTACCGATGTCCGGTACCGCCAGCTTATACTCCTGGCGTTCCTCCAAAGAGAGACCGAAGCTTAAGAAATGTGCAAAGGCACAGCCTGCATATTTCTCAAGCCTTGTTACACTGCCCTTCAGCTCCCTGCCATAAAGCAGCCGTGCCGCCTCGCCGGAGATACCGTTTTCCTTATTGATATAAAAGGCACCCTGAATCAGTTTATTTAGTACCGGTTCCTTCTCCTGATGTATACGGTAATAAAGATACAGCTCCTTCCACAGGTCCGAGGTTTCCTTCTGATGATATTCCCGAAGCCCCTGAGTGAGATAACCAATTCCGTCATCCTTTAGAATATGTTCCAGATCCTCCTGCGTATCATCTTCTGCTATCCGCAGAGAGGGAAACAGCTGCTTCAGCTTCCCAATCAGGAAGGATGGATTTAGCGACTTTCCCTCCTCATTCAGCTTATGATAGGTGATATATAGCTTTTCCCTGGGTTTTGTCATATTAAGATAAATGTAGAACTGCTCGGTAAAGGCCTGCTGCCTCTTGGTGGGCGCCAGCTCAATTTCATGATCTATCAACAGCTCCCGTTCCATATCGGAAAGAATTCCGCCGCTGCTCAGTGCTCCGGGGATAATTCCTTCATTTACTCCGATAAAGAACAGAGCCTTGATTGCTTTCAGTCTGGTACGCTGTGTATCCCCCACCACTACCTCATCAACGCCCGGCGGAATCAAACCAACCTTAACCTCAACAAAGCCGGTATCAAGAATCTCGCTGAACTCCCGAAGGCTGCAATGCTCTGTTCCAAGCAGCAGTACCATCTGGTCGTATAAATCCATGACAATCCGGTATACCTGCTCGAACTCCTTGGCAATCAGCGGTTCATTGTGCTCAGCAAACCATTTACTATAGTCGGATAATTTCTGCTCCAGGTTCAGGCGAACCCCCAACTCATAGAGGGCTGCAGTATAATCCTTCAGGGTTTTTTCTTTGTCCTTTAGAATCTCATAGAAAGGAGCCAGATCCTTAAGAACCTTCTCCCGAATCTGATTCATCCGGTCCAGGTCTATGCCCTCCCTGCTCTTATGTCTTCTGGCGAAGGGCTCCTTCCACCGCTTATTACCCCTGATTCCCGTGGCCAGAACATAATTCTCCAGAAGATCAATTTCTTCTTCGGCAAGCTCCGTCAGTCCGGTTCTCAGATACCGAAATACCGCTTCATAGCTATAATCCTCACTGACAATCGTAACCGCGGAACGGAGCAGTTCCACAAAGGGATTACCGATAATATCCTTCTTATAATCCACAAAGCAGGGAATACCCGCCAGAGCAAAGCTTCTTTTTGCAATTCTTCCATATTCCTCAACATTACCGGATACAACCGCAATGTCCTGATAACGGAACCCCTCCTCTCTGACTAATCTCTTAATCTCCCTGGCAACAAAGCCGATTTCGGAATAAACATCCCTTGCAGCATAAAGCCTGATATCCTCCTGGCGATTTTTATAAGGCCGGAAGGGATAACGAAACAAATTATGTTCAAGAGAGGCAAGGGCAGGAGAATGGATAAAGCGGTAGGGTATCTCCACAGCATTTGATACATGCGCATACTTTGGTTCTTCAATTGCGGTTCCTGCTTCCTCCGCCAGGCGGTAAAGCTTATGTATGGTCTTCTTGCTGAGGCTGAATAATTGATGCTCCTCCCCTGTCTCCGTAATATCTTCGGATGGGTCAATTGTTACTGTAATCATAAGCTTCTTGGCATAACGCATCATTTTAAGCAATATCTGATACTGGCAGGGAGTAAAACCGGTGAACCCATCAAGACAGATCACCGTATCCTTAATCCATTCCGAATGGTCCATGGCATCTCTTAATACCACCAGGATCTCTTCCGCAGTTATGTACCGGTCCTTCATAAAGCTTTGGAAGCCTTCATATATGGTGAACAAATCCTTCAGCTTTGCCTGGAGCACCGGCTTCCCGCCTGCAATCTCCTGCATGCGGCTAAAATCCTCCGGCCCGATATTATATTGATACAGCTCAGACAGCAGCGATTTCAACTCCCCGATAAAACCAGGCTTTTTAACATTGGTCCCAAATAAAGCCAGCTCCTTGCGTTTTTCTGCCACTACCTTACGAAGCACCATACTTTTACCGGTATCCTCTAAGACAGGGGTTTCATTTCTCCCGATTTCATCAAAGATCCGGTAAGCAAAGCGCAAAAAGCTAAGGATATCCACATTCATTACCCCATGCTCCGGGTGTAATGCAACGATATCCTTTTGAGTTTGCAGTGTAAATTGCTCCGGAACAATAACCAGATAATTGGTATCCGGATTCCGCTTTGATTGTTCGATTATTTCACGGTATAGCTGATAGGATTTGCCCGAACCGGCGCTCCCAAGAAACAATTGCAAGGACATCCGATCTTCCTCCCGTTACTGTGAATGTAATTCCTATGAATAAGTTGAACAAAATATGAGTTTGACCTGCATAAATTGTAAACGTGCCTAATAATATATACTAAGATTAAGACATGAAGCAAATCATGCTCGGAGGTTAGAGATGGCAAAGACGAAAATTGTCGTTATCCAATTAAAAGAAATCATATATACCGTGATTTTTGCGGCATTAGGTATCCTTTTGATACTTCTTCTTATTTTTATGTTTAAACCGGATAAGAATGATGAAGCAACATCATCGGAAACCGACATGTATAAGGCAGGTAAATATACCTCCTCAATAACCTTAAACGATACGACTCTTAATCTGGAGGTTGTGGTTGATAAAAATCACATCAATTCCGTGAGCATCGAAAATATTGATGAATCTGTTACTACGATGTATCCGCTTGTAGACCCCTCCTTAGAGGCTATTAAAACACAGTTATATAATGATATACCCATTGACCAGATTGAACTTCAGGACGATATGAAATTCACCCAGCAGCTTCTGATCGACGCCATCCGATCAGCACTTGATAAAGCAAAGGTACCAGAGTAATCCCGGATGCTGTAAAGCTTCTTCCTTAAAGGCTTTACAGCATCGTTTTTATTCCATTCCTGTTATTGTTCAATAAACTTCTAATACCGGATCACTATTGATACAGATACCTGCTGTAGGGTGATTTTTCATTCAGAAAGATAAGGCCGATGATCCCCGGACCTGTGTGGGCACCAATGGCACAGCCTACATAGTTCTCAAGGAAATTCTTACAGCCATATACCTTTACCAGCTGTTCCTGCATTTCCCCAATCGTAGCCCTATCATCCCCATGTACAAGACCGATGCATTGCTGCTCCAGATCAGCACCTCTCTCTCCAACCAGTTCAATCAGACGCTTTAAGGATTTCCCTCTTCCTCTAACCTTCTCTATTGATTCCAGCGCGCCAAGATCATTTACATGGATAATCGGTTTAATATCCAGTAATCCGCCGGCGATTGCGGAGGTTTTACTGAGACGCCCTCCCTTAAGGAGGTATTCTAATGTGCTTACTGTAAATACATGCTCCATATGATCACAGTGCCATATAATTCCGTCGATAATCTCCTGTTTTGAAGCACCGTTTTCCTGCATCAGAAGTGCATAATAGGCAGCAAGGCCAAAGCCCAGGGAGGCGCATTTTGAATCAATAATCGTCAGATCAAAGCCGGGATATTTCTCTAATAATTCACTCCTGGCAAGATTGGCAGCATTAAAGGTTCCTGCGATTCCCGTGGAAAAGCAAATATAAATAACCTCGTCGCCATTCTTTGCATAGGGTTCAAAATTATCATAAAACATTTGAGAATTGATATGATAGGTCTTAACATCCTTTCCCGAACGTAAAATATCATAAAATTCTTCCGGCAGAATGGTCTTCCCGTCAAAATAATCCTGTTCGTCAATTACCACCGGTGTAGGTATCACATGTAAATGAAACTGATCGATTACCCATCTTGGTGTATCGGAAGCTGAATCTGTAACAATTCTAAGTGCCATAACTTTTCCTCCCCATCATTTGCATTCATTGCTAATCACTACAGCTGCTCTAATTCTTTCATCCAAAGCGTTGCCGAGGCATCACTGGGCATTCTTAAATCACCTCGCGGGGATACCGATACACTTCCCACCTTCGGACCGTCCGGAAGACAGGAGCGTTTAAACTGCTGGGTGAAGAATCTGCGATAAAATACCTTCAGCCATTTTAATATCACCTTGTCCCCGTAGCTGCCTGCAAAGGCTGTCCTGGCCAGACGGTAGATCTTCCCCGGTTCAAAACCAAATCTGAGAACATAATATAAGAAGAAGTCATGCAGCTCATATGGGCCGACAATGTCCTCCGTCTTTTGCGAAATCTCACCGTCCTTGGGCGGCAGAAGCTCCGGACTGACCGGAGTATCCAGAATATCCTTTAATACTTCACTCAGCTTCGCATCTGCGGTGCTATCTGCAAAGTAATCCACCAAATATCTTACCAGCGTCTTGGGTACCGAGGCATTTACTCCATACATGGACATATGATCCCCATTATAGGTTGCCCAGCCCAGCGCCAGCTCGGACATATCGCCGGTACCTACCACAAAGCCGTTATTCTTTCCCGCAACATCCATCAGCACCTGGGTTCTCTCCCTTGCCTGACTGTTCTCATAGGTCAAATCATGCTGATTCCTGTCATGTCCGATATCCTTAAAATGCAGCTCCACAGCTTCCTTAATCGGTATCTCTAGCAATGTGACATCCAGACGCTGCGCCAGGGTGATTGCATTCTGATAAGTCCTGTCCGTGGTGCCAAAGCAGGGCATGGTGACTGCAATAATCCCCTTCCTGTCCAGTCCCAGCATCTCAAATGCCCTGTTTGTCACAAGAAGCGCAAGGGTTGAATCAAGTCCGCCCGAGATTCCGACGACGGCACAACGCCCGCCGATATGAGACAGCCTGGTCTTTAATCCCATGGCCTGAATATTAATGATATCCTTGCATCGCTTCTCTCTATCCTCTTTGGAAGAAGGAACAAAAGGTGCAGGATCGATATATCTGGTTAAACTAATTTCCGGAAGCTGCGTCCTGCCATTACCGACGGTAAAGGGAACGACCTGGTAAGAAGCAGTGCTTTGCCCCATATAAGTAAGCATTCTTCTGCGTTCACTTTTCAGTTTGCCAAGATCAAGCTCCGAGGTAATGAGACCATTCTCAAACATCCCAGCTTCCTTTAATAAGGCGCCGTTTTCCGCAATCAGATTGTGACCTGCAAATACCACATCCGTAGTAGATTCACCCTCACCGGCATCTGCATAAATATATCCGCATACCAGCTTTGCGGACTGACTCTTAATCAGATCCCTTCGATAGACATCCTTCCCTGTCAGCTCATCACTGGCAGACAGATTCGCGATCACCATGGCTCCCGCGATACAATGGGAGATGCTCGGTGACTGTGGTATCCAAAGGTCCTCGCAAATCTCAATTCCAAGGGTAAATTCCGGCATATTTGTGCACTGAAACAGGATTCGGGAACCAAAGGAAAGCTCCTCCCCTAAAAAATTGATTAAAACCGGATCAGCGATGCCAGGGGTAAAGTGCCTGCCTTCATAGAATTCAGTATAATTCGGTATACTCATCTTAGGCACCAAGCCAAGAACTTTCCCGCTTTGAATCACTGCGGCCGTATTATAAAGCTTACCCTTAACCGTGTAAGGAAAGCCGATTACCGCAACCAAATCCGTTGATACCGTATAGCTGACGATTTCCTCCACAGCCTCCAGGGCGCCGCGAAGTAACGCATCCTGAAGGAATAGGTCACCGCAGGTGTAGCCGGTAACACATAATTCCGGAAAGATAACCAGATTGATTTCCTTTTGGTTCGCTACCTCTATTAATTCTTTTATTTTTTCGGCATTATATCCGCAGTCAGCAACTCTGATGACCGGGGTTGCCGCTGCAACCCTTAAAAATCCATGCTTCATTTTATGCCTCCCATGAATCGATTGGACTAATCCACCTAACTTGTACATTATAACATAAGTTCGTCTAAAAATGACAGTATTTATTTCTCTATAGGTTTTATTGGCTATGCATTGCCAAGACAATGAAATCCAAGGCTGGCAGCATTAAAAAAAGCGGCTTATGGCCGCTTTCCTCATTCGTATTATACCCAAAATGCCGGTTCTTGTATTTTGACGCCTAGCAAAGCTAGGTGGGTAACCGCACATAAGCTTCTGTCTTCCGCTGCGATATGACGGCCTGACATCCACTTACGAATAATAGGAATCCCTTTTAAATCATGTAGGTTCAAAATAACAAGAGTATCGCACATTCCAGGAATACTTACTACGTTTATGGTTATATTATAATCCTTTATCCACTATTTTTCAAGGTTTTTATCTTTTTTCTGCTGCCAATGTATGTGTCAGCTGCCAATATTTAGGTTTATCATCAGCACTCGATTTCATGGACCGGAAAGGTAAAGAGGAATTCCGAACCGACGCCCAGCTCGGATTTTACATCTATTGTACCTTCATGCTTGATTGCAATCTGTTTGGCGATTGCAAGACCAAGACCGGTTCCGCTGGCATTATGGCGAAGGTTGGATTTATAAAACTTCTCGAAAATACTGCCGATATCCGCAGGATCGATACCTGCACCCTCATCTTTAATCGATACAATTATTTTGTCCGATTTTGATATTTTTATGTGTACGGTTTTATTCTCTTCCGAAAATTTAATGGCATTATCAAGAATTACCATAAACATCTGCCGCAGTCGGTCATAATCGCCAAGTATCATTACGATAGGCTCATCTTTTAAAACTTCTATACGAATGCTTTTCTTTTCTGCAATTGTTCCTGCACTGCGGATGATATCATCAAATACCTGCACAAGATTGACCGGTTCTCTTTGTATCGCAAAATCCGGATTCTGCATTTTTGACAGCAGCAGCAGGTCTCCTACCAGGCGTTCCATGGATTTGCACTCTGACAGCATACGCTCATAATACTGCTGTATCTTATCCTCTTCCGTAACCACACCGTCCGCAAGCGTCTCCGTATAAGCCCGGATAACGGTAATCGGTGTACGAAGCTCATGGGATACATTGGCAAAGAAGTCCAGTCTCATCTGGTCCAGCTTCTTACGCTCAATATCATTCTCCAGCAGCTTTTCTGAAAGGATATCAACTGTTTTCGCAAGATCACCAAGCTCGTCATCCCGCTTGATTCCCGTCTTGGAATTATAATTACCGGCCGCCAGCTCCAGAGCTGTCGTACGCATTCTGGAAATAGGCAAGGATAACTCTGTTGCAAATATAATGACGATGATAAAGGATATACCCAGGGCTACCACACTGCTTATGATGATACGGGACAAGCTGCTCGCTACGATATCCTTCTGTTCCTTCAGCGGACTGACAATCAGAAGCGCACCTACTACCTCGGAATGATCCACACTATAAATTGGTTCCGCCCAAATAATATTCAACATATCATAAACAACATCGTTCAACTCCTGATAACTGCTTGTGCCTTTGAAAGCAGTCCTCACATTATCCACATACTGCCTGTATTCCGGCGTTGTAATAAATCCTTCATAATTGTCCCCCGTCTCCATGACTGCCGGCATGCGGTTCTTCGCTTCAGGATTTGATATGGTCCAAATATACCAATTATTAACTTCACTGATGGTATTGATATATTCACTTAAATAAAGATCCTGCCTGTTAACTCTGATAAATTCGGTTGTGGCTGCAGCGATGGTCTTTGCCTGATCTTCAAGTTCCGTGATTTTGTTCTCTTTGGTCACATCGCTGTACAGCCTGACGAAAATAAGACAGATTAAAACAGCAGTAACCAGCAGCATTACCGCATAATTCAGATACAGCTTAAAGAACAGCCTGTTATATACGCGCACCTTATTATCCTTAGGCATCAGGTTCCCCTACTTTTCTTCAACTTCAAATTTGTAGCCGACTCCCCAAATAGTTTTAATCATCCAGGTCGGATGCTCTATCACATCTAACTTGGAGCGAAGCCGCTTAATATGAGAATCGACAGTTCTGCTATCGCCAAAATAATCAAAGCCCCACAAACTATCCAGAAGATTATCTCTGGTAAACACCTTGTTCGGATTTGTTGCCAAAGTCCACATGGTTTCAATTTCTTTTTTGGTTAAAGCAATTTTATTTCCTGCGATATGTAGTGTGTACTCATCCAGGTTGATTTCCAGAGTTCCAATTTTGAGTACATTATCAGAAGTCGCTTCTTTGGAAGCTTTTGTCATACGTCTCATAACTGCCCTAACTCTTGCCATTACCTCTCTTGGACTAAAGGGTTTTACAATATAGTCGTCCGCTCCGATATCCAAGCCCATAATCTTATCGAAGTCTTCTCCCCTCGCCGTGATCAGAATTACCGGTACATTGGATTTGCTTCTGATCTTTCTGCATACCTCATACCCATCCTCCTTCGGCATCATGATATCCAGTAAGACCACCTCGGGATTATATTGGGTAAACAGCTTGTATGCTTCCTCTCCGTCTCCCGCAACTACAGGTTCAAAGCCTTCCATTCTGGAGTATGTAGATAAAATATCCGTAATGTCACGATTATCATCAGCGATAAGTATATGCTGCATATCATTTCTCCCTTCATAGTTCTTTTCCCGTTTTTCCTTGGTATCTGACTCGCATGTTTATACTAGATTATGCGCACTTCGTTCTTATTATATATGATTAATAAAGGTGAAACAAGTAGAAAAACTTTCTGGTTTTCTTAAGATTTTATTAATATCTTTGTAACAATAGGCATAAAATGTGTATATTTTTCCAATTTTCCAACCAAAGAATAGCCAATGGATGATTCGGGAAAAAATAATGAAATATGTTAAGAATAATAATATTTATGACACTTTTCTGACAAAAACAACTGTTAATCTATAGTCAGAATAGATAGGATGTGACATAAGGAATTTCTGAAATTCGGAGGAACAGCCATGAAAAGGAATTATTTATGTAAATGCTTAATAACCTTTGGCTTACTTCTTTTCTTTACTTTACTGATACCGTTTACTTCGTATAATGCAGTTACAGCGCGTGCAGCAAGTATTGATAAGGAGACGACTGACAGCTACAGATTAAATGTAAAAAGCATTACATTAGTAAAAGGCAAATCATTTTCTTTAAAGGTCTACAACCTGGGTGAAAAGTCCAGCGTAAGCTTTAAATCCGATGATGCAGGAATTGCTTCTGTTAGTGATGAC
Source organism: Bacillota bacterium (assembly GCA_023409535.1). Lineage (GTDB taxonomy): Bacteria > Bacillota > Clostridia > Lachnospirales > Lachnospiraceae > Mobilitalea. The sequence continues at coordinate 512,279 of JAEYGZ010000039.1, read as the reverse complement.
GGTACCATTCTGGCAAATACAGTAGGATCTACCGTTGTTACAGTTACCATTAAAGATGGCAGCAATAAGATCCCTCCCCTGACTTGTGATGTTACGGTAGGGCCTGCAGCCATCAGTGTCAAATGGACCAAGGAAAGAGTTTTTATCGGTGTAGATAAGGAAGATATACTGAAGGTTATCATTAAACCTGATAACACGCCGGAAACCGCCAGATTCTCCAGTCATGATGCATCTATCGTAACCGTAAGTTCAGGCGGACGCATCACCGGTAAGAAAGTAGGTATGACTTATTTATTTGCAGAGATTGATGCTACAAATACAGATGGTTCACGCAAATATGCCATTTGTACAGCATTTGTAACCAGCCCGGAGGATGCGCCTTTATTAGAAGGATATTTTAATAATCACCAGGAATTAAGCAGAGTGCCTTATTTTAAATTAATGACAGCACTGGGTGATTTCTTTAATGGAGGCAGCGCTGAGGCAGCTGTAACCGAAGCAGGTTCCAGTACTTCAGCATTAATCACAGCACTGGATAGCTATCTTGAGGATCAATTCAAGTTATCTGAAATTCGTGCTCAGATCAAAGCCGAAGCTGATGCTGCTCTTTCTAAGACAACAAACACGGAAGCCAATTCCGGCAGCCAGACAAAATAACCTGATGATTTTAGCATAAGAGAAAGGGGCATCCTGTGATGCTCCTTTTATTTATCGTCTTTAGTCAGTATTAATTTTATAAGATCATCTATTTATTAATGAAGCAATTACATATATAATGATAATACATATCTGTTTGAGAAAGGCGGTTGTACCATGAATTTTAAATTTGCTCATAATAACTATAATGTTTTTGACTTAGAAAAGTCAATCAGCTTCTATCAGGAAGCACTTGGTTTGAAGGAAACCAAACGTATTACTCCTGCATCAGGTGACTTTATCATCGTTTATCTCGGGGATGGTTTGTCAAATCACCTGCTGGAATTGACCTGGCTGAAAGAGTGGGATCGTCCGTACAATTTAGGAGATAATGAAATCCATCTTGCTTTTGTGACGGATGACTATGCTGCCGCTTACAAGAAACACAAAGAGATGGGCTGCATCTGCTATGAAAACCCAGGCATGGGGATCTATTTCATCAGCGATCCGGACGGCTACTGGCTTGAAATCATCCCCACAAGATAATCAGGAGAAATGAAACCAATGAATTGGATTAACCTTTTTGGACTAATTATAGTTATTTTGATACTCCTGCCAAATCTGATCTATTTTTACAGGAGCAGGTCTGTTGAAATTAATCATAAGAACAAAGCAATGAATGTCCTTGAACAGATCGGACGATACGGCTCTATGTTTTTACTGGCAGTCAATGTCGGGTTCAATGAATTTGCCTTTCAATCAGAGGGCGAATTTACTCTTTGCCTGGTGATTACCTCAATATTAATCCTTCTCTATTGGTCCTTTTGGTTGATATACTTTAAGAAAACAAGCATCTTTACTTCTATGATGCTTGCCATCCTCCCAGGTATTCTATTTATCAGCCAGGGTATTTTTCTAAGATATTGGCTTCTTCTAGGCACAAGTATCATGTTCAGCATTGCCCACTGCTATATCACATATCATAATGCCAGATTAAACAGTACTGTGAAAAGGAAGTAAAAGACGAATTTAAAAGCAGGTTTGACTTTTTATAAAAAGCTGCATATAATAGTTCATAAAAGCGACGATGGAGAGAGTAAGCTGCATTCAAATGTCATAGTGAGCCGGAGACAGTGAAAACCCGGTACGAGTAGGATGCTTCTGAAAATCACTCCTGAGCTGCGCACCCAACGGTCTGCCAAGTAGGTTGCGACGGATTTCCTCCGTTACAGGGGACGCATATGCTTGTATGGCGGAATGGGTGGTATAACGATAGCCCGATCAGGTAAGGATCAGCTTTCGTCCCGTGCGTAATCGTATGGGGTGAAGGCTTTTTTACTTTATAGGAAAGTTCATCCTATAAAGTGAAAAACACTCCGTGAGGAGGTGATCGGGTTATGGGCATAGCCAGTGTAATTGACGACCTTTCAGACATTACTATCAAACAAAAAACTGAAAGGAAACGTCTATATGTCAAACGAAACAAAACCGGATTTTGTAAAAATGGAGCATGAGGTTCTCAGCTTTTGGGAGGAACATCAAAGCTTTGAAAAGCTGCGTGAAAAGAACAAAGCAAACCAGAGATTTCGTTTTCTGGATGGACCTATCACAGCGAACAATCCCATGGGCATCCACCATGCCTGGGGCAGGAGTATGAAGGATATCGTACTGCGGTACAAAGCAATGAACGGGTATTCTTGCCACTACCGCAACGGTTTTGATACCCAGGGGCTGTGGGTTGAAGTTGAGGTCGAAAAAGAGCTTGGCTTCCATGATAAAAAGGATATAGAAGCCTATGGTATGGAAAACTTCACAAGAAAATGTGTTGACCGCATTAAGCATTTTTCCGGCGTCATCACAGCACAGTCCAAAAGGCTCGGCCAATGGATGGACTGGGAAAACTCATATTTCACCCATACCGATGAAAATATATCCGCCATCTGGCATTTTCTGAAACTATGCCACGATAACGGCTGGATTATACAGTCATACCGCCCTATGCCCTGGTGCCCGCGCTGCGGCACCTCCTTATCCGAACATGAAATGTCAGGCTCCCACAAGGATATCACCCATACCGCCGTATTTGCCATCGCTCCGGTAAAGAATGCGGAGTTCGACATGCTGGTCTGGACCACAACGCCATGGACACTTTCGGCCAATGTGGCGCTTGCAGTCAATCCCGGGCTGGACTATGCCCTTGTCAAATGCACAGGCTTTGGAAGACCGCTTGTTATGGCGAAATCTGCAATTAAGCAGGTGGACGGGGAAAAGCAGGTACTGAAACTCCTTAAGGGCAGCGAGCTTGTCGGACTTGAATACGAAACCTTTTTCCCGAACCTGTCTGTTCAAAGGGATTTGCTTCACACCATAATCCCCTGGGATGAGGTTGACGCCAACGAAGGCTGCGGTGTTGTCCATATCGCGCCCGGCTGCGGTGCGGAGGACTATGAGCTTGGAAAGTCCTTTTCACTTCAGGAGATCTGTCCCATAGACGAAAGCGGCGTGTTCTTAAACGAGTATGGCTTTTTAAGCGGTCTGGCCGCCGCCCAGGCTGCTCCGCTTGTATTTGAACATCTGCAAAGGCAGGGAAAGCTTTATAAAACACAGGAATATACTCACAGCTATCCTGTCTGCTGGCGCTGTAAAACAGAGGTGCTCTTCCGTTTGGTCAGGGAGTGGTATATCAAAACAGACGATATCAGACCGAAGCTGATCAGCGCGGCCGAGACCGTCAAATGGGAGCCTGCCTTCATCGGAAAGCGCATGATGGACTGGCTGCAGAATATGGGCGACTGGAATATCTCAAGAAAACGGTTTTATGGACTGCCGCTTCCATTTTACCCATGTGAGGCCTGCGGAAAACTCACGGTGATAGGCTCCAGGGAGGAGCTTGCTAAGCTTGGCGGGGCAGAGGTATACAAATTGCCGGAGCTTCACCGTCCGTGGATTGACAGTATAAAGCTTCGGTGTCCTCATTGTGGGGAACCTGTTTCCCGCGTTCCGGAAGTCGGTGATGTATGGCTTGACGCCGGTATCGTTCCGTTTTCTACCCTTGGATATTTTAGCGACAGGGAGACATGGGAGAAAAACTTCCCGGCGGAATGGATTATTGAGATGCAGGAACAGGTTCGGCTGTGGTTTTATGCCCAGCTTTTTATGAGCGTCACAATAACCGGCCGTGCGCCCTATGAGAGGGTGCAAACCAACAACTGGGTTCTCGCCGAGGATGGAACGAAGTTTTCTAAAACAGGCTTCATGATCCGGTTTGATGAGGCGGCTGAGAAGCTGGGTTCCGACACGATACGCTATTTGTTTGCCGGAGCATCCATGGCAAGCGATGTACGTTTCGGCTATAAGCTCGGAGAGGAAGCCCGCCGGAAGCTCCTTAGCTTTTGGAATATCTATTCTTTCTTTATGACCTATGCGACTATCGACAAACCTGTCATATCCGGGCCGGAATCTGCCGATGTGACGGACAGGTGGCTGAAAAACCGCATTGATGACTTTATCTTAAAAGCCGCGAGGTATTATGATAAGTATAACTTTGCCGAGCTCTTGCGGGAATTCGAGCTCTGCACAGACGATGTGTCCAATTGGTATGTCCGTATAAACCGCAGACGTTTCTGGAAAAATACACTTGATACCGACAAGCAGAGCGCGTATGACACCTTGTATTATGCGATTAAAACCATGGCTCAGGTTATGGCCCCCATATTGCCGTTTATGACTGAGCACATCTGGCAAGGTATGACGCTGAACTATGGTGCGGGGGAAGAATCCGTCCACCTGTCCGGCTTCCCTAAAGCTGACTCCGTGAATGAGGCTGTGCTGGGAAATGCCGAGAAGGTGCGCGCAGTTATTACCCAGGCACTGAAGCTGAGAAACGACAGGAACCTCAAAGTGAAACAGCCCCTTTCCATATTGTATCTGGGTAAGGACCTGGAGCCTGTCTGCGCTCCGTATGCCGATATTATAAAGGATGAACTCAACCTGAAGGAAATCGTTTATCTCGCTGACTTCGGTTCTCTCAGCACCGAATATCTATCCCTCAACTTTCAAATTGCAGGGAAGCATCTTAAGAGTGATCTGAACCGTGTCAAAATGTTATTCGACAACCTGACAGGAGAAGAAATGGCTTCCTGTGTTTCTGCTTACAGAAGCGGAAATCCAATCATAGCAGGCGGATATGAAACTCCCCTCCCTGCCGGGCTTTTCAACCTTTCCTCCAAAGAAAAGGATCATATAGCCAAATCTCAGAACGAGGTGCTGGTAGCTATCAACACTGAGATAACGGATGAGCTGAAAACCGAAGGCCTCTATCGTGAAATACTGCGGCACTGCCAGCTTTTACGGAAGGAAGCGGGGTTTGCCGTTTCCGATCAGGTGCTACTGGATTTCCAAACAACTTCCGCCTCCCTTGCTTCTGTAATCTATGAATATGGTGCTGATCTTATGCGTGAGACATTATCTGCGATACGGCACATACCAACGCCTTTGATGGAAAAAGAAATCCGGCTGGATGAGGGCTCCCTGACAGTAAAAATTATGAAGTTCGAATAAGAAGTCCGTTAACAGACCTTTATGTTTGCACCCATGCCGGACAGACCGAAAGAAAGCTCGGAAAATCATCAATTTTCCGAGCTTTCTTTATGAGAAGTCAGATGAAAAAAGATCCCACAATTATGGTCAACATACACTTTAGACAAGCCTGATGCTCATGGCAATAAATAAAAATTATCATGAAAAGAATATATTATATAGAAAATGTCAAACTAGATCAAATGCCTTTGCAAAGGCATCAGGATCATCAATAATAAACAAATCACTGCTCCATTGACCTGGCCATACAGCATACAATGTTGTAGTTTTATTTAATAACCCTTTGATAGGCTTCTAAAACCTTTGGTCTATCTGATTTATTTTTGTGATGAACTTGCGATACATTACCGTTTTTATCCACTTCAAAATAACAAATTGTACTCATGCCATACGGAAGGTTAATAGTTTCTTTAGCACTCCTCAATAATAATCACTCCTTATAAATAAAATAATTGCAGGTAATACTGTCACAAAATAAAAATCTAATAGAGGTGCAGTGAAAAACAGGTCATAAAACGACATATACTTGAATTTTAAGGTTTCGAACGACAGTACATACTTTATTTTAACTGTAAGAAATATAAAGCTATTCTAATTTTTCACTTACAGCTGTGCCACATCCACAAGCGTAATTTCGCTGTTATCGCTTTCCATGCTGGTTAATAACGCATTTGCGGTATCCAGTGCGGTGAAACAGGTAACACCCGTCTCTATGGAGGTCCGGCGGATCATGAATCCGTCCCTGGTCTTATCACGTCCCTGGGTAGGGGTATTAATTACCATATCTATCTCATGGCTGAGGATCAGATCAAGAATATTGGGATTCTCCTCCTCGATCTTACCAATGGTAACTGCCGGAACTCCATGCCTGGCCAGAGCCTCCGCTGTTCCTTCCGTTGCATAGATCTGATAGCCGAGCTTAACCAGCCTTCTACCAAGCTCTACTGCCTCTTCCCTGTCCTGCTTCTTCACGGTCATGATCATCTTCTTATGCTTTGGCAGATTAATTCCCGCTCCGATAAAGGCTTTGTATAAGGCTTCATGGAAGGTCTTTGCGATACCTAAGCATTCACCGGTGGATTTCATCTCCGGGCCTAAGCTGATCTCCGCTCCTCGCAGCTTCTCAAAGGAGAATACCGGCATCTTGATGGCAATATACTCCGACTCCGGCCATAAGCCAGGTGTGTAGCCAAGACCTTTGATCTTCTCCCCAAGGATTACCTTGGTTGCGATATCGACGATCGGCAGAGAGGTTACCTTGCTGATATACGGCACTGTACGGCTGGAACGGGGGTTTACTTCTATTACATATACCTTTTCATTAAACACAATGAACTGGATATTGATCAAACCGATGACATGCAGGGAGTTGGCAAGCTTCTTCGTATAATTTACGATATCCACCTTTACCTTGCGGCTGATGCTCTGTGCCGGATATACCGAGATACTGTCTCCGGAATGGATGCCTGCTCTCTCAATATGCTCCATAATACCGGGGATCAGAATGTCTTCCCCGTCACAAACCGCATCCACTTCCACTTCCTTACCCATGAGGTATTTATCCACCAGGATCGGATGCTCCTGAACGGTCATATTGATGATCCGCATAAATTCTATGATATCATCGTCACAGATGGCTATCTGCATACCCTGACCGCCAAGCACATAGGAGGGACGAACCAAGACCGGATATCCAAGCTCGTTTGCTGCAGTAAGTGCTTCCTCTGCGGTAAAAACTGTCTTACCTGCAGGTCTTGGAATAGCGCACTCTTCAAGTATCTTATCAAATAATTCTCTGTCCTCCGCCGCATCTACATCGGCGGCTGAGGTTCCAAGGATCGGAACGCCCATCTTAAGCAGGGCCTCCGTTAATTTGATCGCCGTCTGCCCGCCAAACTGCACCACCGCACCGTCGGGCTGTTCCATATCCACGATATTCTCCACATCCTCCGGTGTCAGAGGCTCAAAGTATAATTTATCCGCAATATCAAAGTCCGTGCTTACGGTCTCCGGATTATTATTGACAATAATGGTCTCACAGCCGCTGGCGGATAATGCCCATACACTGTGCACGGAGCAATAATCAAATTCAATCCCCTGTCCGATACGGATGGGACCGGAGCCGAGCACCATGATTTTCTTCTTCCCGCTGGTCTTCTCCACCTCATTGAAGCTTCCGAAGGTTGAATAATAATAAGGTGTCTCCGCATCAAATTCTGCAGCGCAGGTATCAACCATCTTATATGCCGCAAGGATTCCGTTTTTCTTTCTGGTATCCTTAATCTCAGCTGCGCTCCTGCCGGTGAGCTCGCTGATGACACGATCCGGGAAACCAAGTCTTTTAGCCTCTGCCAGAAGCTCCACCGACAAGGATGCTGCTGCAAGCTTCTTCTCCATCTCCACCAGGATTGCAAGCTTATCGATAAACCAGAAATCAATCTTGGTGATTGCATGGATTTCTTCAAAGGAAATACCTCTTCGAACCGCTTCTGCAATGACAAACAGGCGCCTGTCATCTACATTATGAAGCTCCATTAAGATGTCTGCATTGGATTTATCGGAATAATCACCGTGGCGCAAGCTATAGATATTCTGCTCCAGGGAACGGAGCGCCTTCATTAAAGCTGCCTCAAAGCTCGTGCTGATTGCCATAACCTCGCCGGTCGCTTTCATCTGGGTTGTCAGAACACGCTTAGCGGTAATGAATTTGTCAAAAGGCCACTTGGGAATTTTCACAACGACATAATCCAGGGTAGGCTCAAAGCTGGCGTAGGTTTTCTTTGTCACGGCGTTCTGGATTTCATCCAGGTGATAGCCCAGCGCAATCTTTGCCGCAACCTTTGCGATAGGATAGCCTGTTGCCTTGGAAGCCAGTGCGGAGGAACGGCTTACCCGGGGATTTACTTCAATAACACAGTATTCGAAGGTATCGGGATGAAGAGCATATTGTACGTTACAGCCGCCGGTGATCCCCAGCTCTGTGATGATGTTCAGGGAAGCGCTTCGAAGCATTTGATATTCCTTATCTCCAAGCGTTTGAGAAGGTGCTACTACGATGCTGTCACCGGTATGAACGCCAACCGGGTCAATATTTTCCATGTTACATACGGTGATACAGTTTCCTGCGCTGTCACGCATCACCTCGTATTCAATCTCTTTCCAGCCTGCGATGGAGCGTTCGATTAAGCATTGTCCCACACGGGAGAGACGAAGTCCGTTGGTACAGATATCAATGAGTTCTTCTTTTGTTGCGGCAATGCCGCCGCCGCTGCCACCGAGAGTATAGGCAGGACGAACAACCACGGGATAGCCGATCTTCTCTGCAAATGCTACGGCGTCCTGCACACTGATCACGACCTCACTGGGAGCACAGGGTTCTCCGATCTTCTCCATGGTTTTCTTAAACTCCAGACGATCCTCCGCTTTCTTAATGGTATCTGAGGTGGTTCCGATGAGTTTTACGTCATTTTCCAGCAGGAAGCCTGATTCCTCAAGTTCCATGGCTATATTTAATGCCGCCTGGCCGCCGAGGGTAGGTAATACGCTGTCCGGTTTTTCCTTTAGAATAATACGCTTTACAAAATCAGGTGTCAGCGGTTCGATGTAAACAATATCCGCAATCTCTTTATCTGTCATGATGGTTGCCGGGTTTGAGTTAACAAGTACAACGCAGATGCCTTCTTCCTTCAGGGAACGGCATGCCTGGGTTCCTGCATAGTCAAATTCTGCTGCCTGGCCGATGATGATCGGGCCGGAACCGATTACTAATACTTTCTGTATGCTTTCAATTCTTGGCATTATCTCTGTACCTCCATCATATTGATAAACTCGTCAAACAGGAACTCACTGTCCATCGGCCCGGCGCAGGCTTCCGGGTGAAACTGAACGGAAAATACATTTTTGCCCAAGTAGTGCAGTCCTTCCACCGTCTTATCATTGACATTCACAAAGCTTACCTCAGCAAGGCCCGGCTCTATACTTTCTTCCATAACCATATAGCCATGATTTTGTGTGGAGATATATACTCTTCCTGTTTTAAGATCCTTTACCGGATGGTTGGCACCGCGGTGGCCGTACTTCATCTTCCTGGTATCACCGCCGTTTGCCAAAGCCAGCAGCTGGTGCCCCAGGCAGATTGCAAAGATCGGAACATCGCTGTCAAACATGTTCTTCACCTCTGTGATCACCTCAGCACACTCCTTGGGATCTCCGGGGCCGTTGGATAACATGATGCCGTCCGGCTTATCCTTAAGAACCTCTTGCGCCGTTGTAAAGCCGGGATATATGGTCACTTCGCAGCCTCGTTCTGCAAGAGATCTGGGGATGTTATGCTTTAAACCATAGTCCATCAAGGCTACTTTATATTTAACCTCGCCGGTCGCAGGCACTACTCTCTTCGTCCTGCAGGTCGTTTTTTCGATTACCTTCTCTACCTTATACTGCTGAACCTCTGCAAGAACCTCTTCCAGCTTGTAGTTCTCATTTGTTGTAATCATACCATTCATGGTACCCTTATTTCTTAACAGCTTCACCAGTGCTCTGGTATCAATACCGGCAATACCCGGGATATCATTTCTCTCCAGGAAGCTTTGAATACTTTCTTCATTACGGAAGTTGCTTGGAATTCTCGACAGCTCTCTTACTAAAAATGCATCCACCCAAGGCTGATATGATTCCATATCTTCGTGGCAAATACCGTAGTTACCGATTAACGGATAAGTCATCACCACACTTTGACCTGCATAGGAAGGGTCCGTCAGAACCTCAAGATAACCGGTCATACCGGTATTGAACACAATCTCGCTGATGATTTCCTTCTGTGCCCCAATGCTTTCACCTGCAAAAACATTGCCATCCTCAAGAATTAAGAACGCTTTCATCATATCCTCCAATCTGCTGCTGCCGCCGCACTCCTAAAAGTTCGCAAAAAAAAAGAATCATATTGCTGGAACATTAACCCCATCATCTTCTTTTTTGTTATTATTATAAATTTCCGGTGAATATTTATGCAATTTTTTCATTCATTTTTCTGATTTTATCACACCTGATTCTAAATAGCAAGTATTTTTTTAAAATATTTTTTATAAGAAATTCGTACCTTTCACATTTTCTTCTCAATTTCATAAGTTAGTAATAAAACGAGAAGGATTGAGCAAAATTAATGAATCTGTTTAATAGACTTAGACCTTACAATTATTCCGGTCTGGAGACAAGAGTATATCCAACCCAGACCCAGACACAGGCTTTTGGCCGTTATCGCTTACATTGCATAACACCAAATGATGCACCTATCTCTAATGCTACCATATCCATCACCTTACCCAATAACCCGACCAATGTGGTAGAGCAGCTTACCACGGATGAATCCGGCCTGTCTGAAGTAATCGAGCTTCCCGCTCCTCCCCTTGACTTAAGCCTGACACCGAATTCACCGCAGCCTTATTCCTTATATGATGTCCAGGTATCTGCTCCGGATTTTGAAGGCGCTATGTTCTCGGGTGTTCAAATACTTCCGGATGTCACCGCCGATCAGGATGTGCGGTTGAATCCCGCTGTTGCACCAACCACGGAAGAGGAATTTTCAATCGATGCTCATACCTTGTACGGTGACTTCCCGCCGAAAATTCCCGAGGATGAGATAAAGCCTATGGGTGAATCAGGCGAAATCGTTCTAAGCCGTGTAGTCGTTCCGGAATTCGTCATTGTTCATGACGGTCCCCCCGCCTCACCGGCACAAAATTACTATATCCCCTTCCGGGATTATATTAAAAATGTTGCTTCCAGTGAAATCTATGCAACCTGGCCGGAAGAGACTATTTATGCAAATGTTCTTGCCATTCTTTCCTTCACTTTAAATCGTGTGTTTACAGAATGGTACCGTGGCCAAGGGTATAATTTCACAATCACCTCCTCAACAGCCTACGATCATAAATGGACAAGAGGGCGGAATATTTATGCAAATATCGGCCTGATTGTCGACTCAGTTTTTACCAACTATCTGTCAAGACCAAACGTAATACAGCCGATTCTGACCCAATACTGTGACGGTAACCGGGTACAGTGTCCCGGATGGATGACACAATGGGGTTCCAAGGACCTTGGTGATCAGGGCTTAACTGCAATTCAGATTTTACGTAATTTTTATGGAGATTCCATCTACATCAACTCTGCTGTGGGTGTGTCCGGCGTACCTGTTTCCTTCCCCGGATACAGCTTGGGAATCGGCGCGACCGGCGACAATGTCAGAACCATACAAAATCAGCTAAACAGGGTTTCTCAAGTGTATACGGCGATACCTCAGGTAGCTGTGGACGGGTCCTATGGTCCGCAAACAGCCAATGCAGTCCGGGCTTTCCAGCAGATCTTTAATCTGCCGCAGACCGGTGTGGTTGATATGGCAACCTGGTACCGCATCTCTAACATTTATGTTGCTGTAACCCGTATCGCCCAGTAAACCGGCGGCTATTTATCACCGTGAATCCTTCAAATCGAGGTAAATTAACATGTATTATAGAAGACCCGTTTATACAAACAGCTATATGAGAGTCTATCCCGCTCAGATGAGCACCCAGAATTTCGGCCGGCTGAGGGTGCGTGCTACAACCGCCAATCTGGCACCGGTTGAGAATGCTCGCGTGCAGATTACCAATGCCTCTCAGCCGGATACGCTGATTGATGAGCTCACCACGGATGCTTCCGGTCTTACTCCTGAGATACCGCTGCCTGCACCCTCCATTGATTATAGTTTGGAGCCCTCCGACCAGCAGCCCTACTCAGAATATACCGTAAATATTACGGCGGAACAATTTGTTCCGACAACAGTGCAGAATGTTCAAATCCTTCCTGAGATTACCGCACTTCAGGGAGCTTTCATGGCTGTGCAAAGTCCGCAGGGCTCAGAGTTATTTGTGATACCGCCGCATACCCTGTTCGGAGATTATCCTCCAAAGATTGCGGAGGCCGAAATTAAACCTACCGGTGAGACCGGCGAAATCGTCCTGCAGAATGTTGTAATTCCGGAATATGTGGTAGTACACGACGGTCCCCCTACGGATACCTCTGCTGCCAATCATTATGTCCGCTTCAGGGATTATATAAAAAATGTCGCCTCCAGCGAAATCTATGCCACCTGGCCGGAATCAACCATCACTGCCAATGTACTTGCCATCCTGTCCTTCACCCTTAACCGTGTCTTTACGGAATGGTACCGCAACCAAGGCTTTAACTTCACCATTACTTCCTCCACCGCCTTTGACCATAAGTGGATGTCCGGACGTAATATCTATGAAAACATCAGTCAGATTGTTGACAGGATGTTTACAAATTATCTGTCCCGTCCTAATGTCAGGCAGCCCATCCTGACCCAGTATTGTGACGGCAGAAGGGTTCAATGTCCAAACTGGATGACACAATGGGGCTCCAAGGATCTGGGGGATCAGGGCATGAGCGCAATCGATATTCTGAGGAATTTTTACGGAAACTCAATCTATATCAATACTGCAAATGAGGTATCCGGCGTTCCCGTCTCCTGGCCCGGTTCCAATCTTAGCGTCGGCTCCTCCGGTGCCAGTGTCCGCATGATTCAAGAGCAGCTAAACCGAATCTCCGATACCTATACGGTAATTCCAAAGGTAGCGGTAGACGGCCAGTTTACTCAGGCAACCGCAGATGCAGTCAGTGCCTTCCAGCAGGCTTTTGATCTGCCCGGAAGCGGTATTGTTGACTTTCCGACCTGGTATAAGATATCGGCAATCTATGTAGCAGTCTCAAGAATTGCGGAATGATCGGCATGTATAAAATTATGCAGAAGCAAAGGGGGTGCTTCAGACAACACCCCCTTCATCGTATGGTTTAATTTTGTAATGATAACCTTTTTACTTCCTTCAATCCATGCTGGACAACCGGAATAAAAAGTAATACCATCGTCGCAATTGCTTCCGGCAGAATATAGGTAGCATTATAGCCCAGAGAATAAACCATTGGCTTCATTCCCTCCGGGGTGTACATTGCAAAGAATAGGTACCCCGTTATCACATGACAGATATACCGTCCGGCAACGCCCAGAATATACCCCTTAATAAGTCCATGCTTTGAATTGGCAAATACCCCTGTAAGTCCCAGACAGCCAAAAGCGATCGGGTAATCCAGAAGTAATTGTACCGGATGCAGGATCGTAGGACCAATAATCAGTTGAAAAAAGCCGTAAGCGATACCTGTTAAAATACCGGCTCTGGTTCCGTACATAAAGCCGATCAGACAAATAAAAAACATACTGAATAATGTAATTGATCCTCCATAGGGTAGCTGAGCAAACTTTATAAAGGATGTAACCACCGCAAGTGCAATTGCCATGGCTGAAAAAGCCAGCTGTTTAATCTGAAGCTTCTTCTTATGGCCGGTAAAGGCCGCCATGGCGACAAACAATAATACAATTACGAGAAACAATACAATATTTCCCGCCAGAGTCGGGGTATAATACGTCTCGACCTCAGAAACCACTTCTTTTGTTGCTAAAAAATCAATAATACTTTGAAACATAAAAAAATCCTCCTTTTCATTGCATCGGAGGGGGCCACTTGATTGCTTCCTTCCGCCGGTATTATCCGGATCAAGTAGTAAGGGTCGGCATGTGTGCTTCCACATGCCTCTCAGCCCTGGGCTCCCCTAGCATTTGCTTTATACGGCCTTATCTTATACAATTATCAGCAGGATGTCAATCAATATTTTTAAGATTCATGATCAATCGCACTTTTGATTCTTCTGACACCTTCCTCCATCTGAGCATGAGTTAATCCCCCATACCCCAGTACAATCCGGTTCCGGTTCCTTCCCTTGACCAGGGCATAATCCTCCACAGAATCAATTTCAACCCCTAGCTTCTCCAAAGCCTGCAACTCCGGCTCTGTCAGAGCATGGTCAAAGCTCACTAAAAGATGCATTCCTGCACTCTCTCCGGTTATCTCCATACGACTTCCAAAGGCATCTGTCAGGTACCTTATCAGGTGCTTTCTCTTATTCTCATACAGCTTGCGCATCCTATAAATATGCCTATCCATCAGCTTCTGCTCCAGAAATTCGGCAAGGGCAAGCTGTTCCACACCGCCTACCCATAGGTTCGACTGCTGCATAAGGCGGATGACCTGCTCACAGAGATGACCGGGCAGAATCATATATCCGATACGCAGGGAGGGAGCAAAGATTTTACTGAAGCTTCCAAGATAGATGACCCGCTCCCGGTCAAGGCTGTACATAGCCTGTATCACCTCCCCCTTGTAGCGGAATTCACTGTCATAGTCATCTTCTATAATATAAGCGTTCTGCCGGTTTGCATACTGAAGCAAGGCTACTCTGCGTGTTGCAGGCAATACTCCGCCCATTGGGAACTGATGTGACGGAACCGTATAAATCAGGTCGACATCTTCATACTCCTGCAGCCGCTCAACCATTATTCCCTGCCCGTCCACTTCTACAGGGCAAAGCTCATAATAATGATCCTTGAATATACATTTTACAAAATGAATACAGGGGTCTTCCACCGCAATCCGTCTCTTCCCCTGCTGAAATACTTTTGCCAGAATTTCCATGCCGCCCGCAGTACCCGGAATAATGATTACCTGATCCTCATTGCAGAGAATACCCTTCATTCTGTAGATATAGCTGCTGATCGCCTTTCGAAGGATGGCATTCCCCGCAAAGTCTCCATAGGCGAAGGAAGCCGCCTCCGCTTCCTGACAGGCCTTCTTAAGCAGCTTCGCCCATTGATTTCTTGGAAATGCTCCTATGTCCGGGGTTCCCGCATCAAAAGCAATCTCCTCTTTATCCTTTACCGGCTTACTTCTTTGTACACTGGGAAGGAGCTTCGGCTGCGGCAGTCTGCCAATATCCGCAACATAGATACCGGAACCTTCTCTGCTTACAAGATACCCTTCTGCTGATAGCTGTTCATACACACGAATGACAGTATTTCTGGCGATTCCCAGGTCCCTGGCTGCACTCCTGGTTGGTAAAAGCCTGTCTCCCGCTACCAGTTTTCCGTCCAATATGGCAGTTCTGATCTGATGCTCCATCTGCTTTGCTATGGGCAAAGCCAAATCCCGGTTGATCTCAAAACCGTACACGGTATCACTCCTTATTCCCTCTTGTATTCTTATACTGATTTATTAATTGTGAATAATTATTTTTCATAGAATAAATTGGTTCCTGCAAAATATATAATAATTGGTACTATTAAGTATCAATTATTATTGTATAATAATCTTATCAAATTGGCAATAACAAGAAAAAGGGAGGATACCTATGGAATTCAGAGAGTTCGAAAAACTTGGAATCAAGACATCACTGCTAGGTTTTGGCTGTATGCGCTTTCCGCTAAACAAAGATGGCAGTATTGATGAGGTAAGATCAGAGCAGATGTTAGATGCTGCCTACCGCAGAGGCGTCAATTACTTTGACACTGCTTATGTATATCACGAAGGAAACAGCGAGCTTTTTACAGGAAGAATACTTGATAAATATGACAGATCAACTTATTACCTGGCAACCAAGCTTCCCATCTGGGCCGTGGAAACTGTTGCAGATGCGGAACGCATTTTCCGGGAACAGTTAAAGAAGCTTCATAAAGACTATATTGATTTTTATCTGCTTCATTCCTTTAACCGTGAGACCTTTGATAAAATGGTCCGCCTTGGTATCCTGGAGTATATGGACCGGCTGAAGGCAGAGGGAAAAATCAAATATCTGGGCTTTTCGTTCCATGATGATTACGAGGCCTTCGAGCATATCCTGAGATTTCGTTCCTGGGATTTCTGCCAGATACAGCTGAACTACATGGACACGGAGATTCAGGCCGGAATGAAGGGCTATCAGCTGGCTCAGGAGCTGGAAATACCTTTGGTCATAATGGAGCCTGTCAAAGGCGGCTCCATTGCCAAGCTTCCCGATACTGCAGCGGCAATTTTTGAATCGGCTAACCCAGGCAAAAGCCCTGCTTCCTGGGCACTTCGCTGGGTAGGCTCCCTGCCGAATGTAAAGGTAATCCTCAGCGGTATGTCGGATGAGACACAGGTAGCTGATAACCTGGAGACCTTTGAACATTTTACACCTTTGTCATCGACAGAATACCAGACGATAGAGAAAGTAGCCCTTATTCTGAAAAACAGAGTAAGAAACGGCTGCACCGGCTGTTCCTATTGCATGCCCTGTCCCGCGGGTGTAGATATCCCAAGATCCTTTGATCTGTGGAACGATTATGGGAGATACGGGAATAAGGGTGATATCCGATGGCAGTGGACCTTTAATTTTGAGGAAGACAAAAAGGCGAAAAACTGTGCAGACTGCGGCCAGTGCGAGGAAGCCTGTCCCCAGAAACTAAGCATCAGAGAACATCTGAAGCAGGTACAATCGGAGTTTGATATTATTTGTGCTGAGGTATAGAATAATAAGTTAGCGCGACAGAGGAACGGAGACAGGTGTAACAACAGGAAGGGTCTGTGGGAAAATCATTAGACAAAATCGTCATAGTACTTAACGCAGAGAAGGCAGAAATAAAAAATGGTCACAACCTGAGGGGGGAGCAGCCATGGAGGGCTGCGACAGGCACTTTGTACACGGAGGTACATAAGCGCCGGCCCCGTAATGCTTTCACAGGGTAAATTCCATTTTTTATTTCTGCCTTCTCTGCGTTTAGTACTATAGATTGCAGTCTCTGATTTTCACACGGACTACTTCAGTCCTTCTCCTGCTTCCCGTTCCTTAGTTAACTAAAATCACTATTTATTACATCATACCCATTCCGCCGGCCCCTGCAGGCATAGCAGGCTCATTGGATTTAATATTTGCAACAACGGATTCTGTCGTCAAAAGCGTGGATGCAACACTGGTCGCATTCTGCAGCGCGCTTCTGGTAACCTTGGTAGGATCAAGAATACCTGCTGTAACCATATCAACATATTCTTCCGTCAATACGTCATAGCCGATACCGGAATCGCTGTCCTTAACCTTGCTGATTACAACTGCGCCTTCCAGACCTGCATTGTATACAATGCTGTATAAAGGAGATTCAAGTGCCTTTAAGATGATGTTAGCACCGGTCTTCTCATCTCCCAGTAAGCTTTCTGCAAACTTGGCAACTTCCTTGGAAGCGTGAATGTATGCGGAACCGCCGCCTGCTACGATACCTTCTTCTACGGCTGCTCTGGTTGCTGCAAGAGCATCCTCCATACGAAGCTTATTTTCCTTCATCTCTGTCTCGGTAGCTGCACCAACACGGATTACTGCCACACCGCCGGCAAGCTTTGCAAGTCTTTCCTGCAGTTTCTCTTTATCAAATTCAGAGGTTGTATCCTCGATCTGAGCCTTGATCTGGCTGATTCTTGCTGTGATCTCGTTTTTATCGCCTTCGCCGTCAACAATAATGGTGTTTTCTTTCTGAACCTTAACGGATTTTGCACGGCCTAACTGCTCTAAGGTAGCTTCCTTAAGCTCAAGACCCAATTCATCGGAGATAACGGTACCGCCGGTTAAGATAGCGATGTCCTGAAGCATAGCCTTTCTTCTGTCGCCGTAACCGGGAGCCTTAACGGCAACTGCAACAAAGGTTCCTCTTAATTTATTGAGTACTAAGGTAGTAAGGGCCTCACCCTCAACATCCTCAGCGATAATAAGTAATCTCTGGCCGGTCTGAACGATCTGCTCCAGGACCGGTAAGATTTCCTGAATATTGGAGATCTTCTTATCAGTAATCAGGATATATGGATTATCGAGATTTGCTTCCATCTTATCCATATCGGTGCACATATAAGCGGATAAATATCCACGGTCAAACTGCATACCCTCTACTAAGTCAAGCTCCGTCTTCATGGTCTTGGATTCTTCAATGGTAATAACGCCGTCATTGGATACCTTCTCCATTGCGTCAGCCACTAACTGGCCAACCTCATCATCCCCTGCGGAGATAGCGGCAACTCTTGCGATCTGCTCCTTGCCCTTTAAGGTTGAGCTCATCTTTAAGATAGCATCTACTGCAACATCGGTAGCCTTCTTCATACCTTTTCTTAAAATAATCGGATTTGCGCCTGCTGCCAGATTTTTAATACCTTCTGAAATCATTGCCTGTGCAAGAACAGTCGCGGTTGTAGTACCGTCACCTGCCACATCATTGGTCTTTGTAGCTACTTCCTTAACAAGCTGGGCTCCCATATTCTCAAAGGGATCCTCAAGTTCGATTTCCTTAGCGATGGTTACACCATCGTTGGTGATGAGCGGAGCTCCGAAGGATTTGTCAAGAACAACGTTTCTTCCCTTGGGACCAAGGGTTACTTTTACGGTATTTGCTAATTTATTTGCGCCGATTTCAAGGGCTGCTCTGGCTTCTGCGCCGTATTTAATTTCCTTTGCCATGGTAATATCTCTCCTTTATATTAGTCTTCTACTACTGCAACAATATCATTCTGCTTTACGATGATGAATTCCTCATCCTCAAGCTTTACTTCGGTTCCGGCATATTTTGAATAAATAACCTTGTCACCAACCTTAACCTGCATAACAACTTCCTTGCCGTCTACGATTCCGCCGGGTCCTACTGCGATTACCTGTGCCTGCTGCGGTTTCTCCTTCGCCTGACCGGGTAATACGATACCTGATTTTGTTGTCTCTTCAGCGACTAACTGCTTTAATACGACCTTATCTCCTAATGGTACAAGTTTCATTTCGTAATTCCTCCTTCAATATTTTATTCCGTAATGCTTTATGTTTCATTACTTTTGAGATTATTAGCACTCCATGTTGTCGAGTGCTAACCTGCTTTATATATTAGTAAATTTGCTTTTAAAGTGCAAGCTCATTTTCGCGAAGAAACGAACGCAAATTTATTAATTTCTCGTAAATGCTCCTGTATTCTTTAAATATCTCATTTTTTCTAAATTTTATCCGGAAACCTGCCGACGATCATGCCCATGCCGGGCAGCACTATATTAGCCAGCACTTATTCTGGTCAGACTCATTCTGAGTTGCACCCATCCGGATGCGGGGCAAAAAAAGTTATTACACCTCGGTAATAACTCTTAGAGTATACTATTTGTCTTCTGCATGGATCTGGGCAATGCATCCTTCGCATTCTTCCAAGGTTCATCCGCATAGCGGTAATCAAATTTATTGATAAACCATTCCAGATCGTCCCTGACGCGCTTCATATTTTCTAAATACAGCTCATTTAAAAGCTTTAAGAAGCCCTCCAGCTCTTCCCCCCGCAAATGCATTGGGGCAGCCTCGTACAAGCTCTTATAATGACCGGTACAAAAGCCTTTGGAGCTTTTAAGCTTTATGCGAAATGCCTCTTCCGTATGATAAAGATAGAAAATCGTCGCAACATATCGCTCAAAGGTACCGTCAATCTTATCGCAGACAAAGCAGGTCTTCTCCAGCTCACCGATGTGATTTACCACAGCGGGAGTTTCTGTCTTTTTACGAAATAATGAGGAGCCCGCTGCTTTTCCTGATGAGGAATACTTCTCTATGTCCGCTGCCAGCTTATCCATGTGGGTTTTGAGGATCAGTGCCAGGCCAAGCCTGTTCTGGTGCTTATACAGCTGCTCCAGATGCTTCTCACAAAATCCCAGCCGCGAGGTTGCCTCTCTGATATCATCCTCCATATAGCTGGGACCCATGGTAAATTCGATTGCATCTGTCTCCAGCTTTTTACGCATGGTACAGAGCGGACATTCCGTATCTGCTTCAAATGCTTCATTTACCGGAATGGTATATAATTTTTCCTTCATACCGATTTCCTGCCTTTATCTCATAATACAATAATTCACATTACTCAGCCTTACTATCCTTCAGCAGCTCCTTAATGTCTCTTGCTTTTTCTTTAATACGCTCACTGGCCTCCTTAGAAATGAGAACCCTTGAAATCCATCTGCCGCATTCTTCATATCTGCCGATTCTTCTTGATAATTCAGCCATGAGAAGCGTCATCGTGCTTTCATCCATACCGCACATCGGGAATTCTTCCTTACTGAAGGCCTCATCAAATCCCACATAAGACTTTTCTAAGAAATCCAGTTCCTCCGCTTCCATTTCCTTCATCAGCTTCTGATAATTCGATGTATCCTTCGGCAGGGCCTCTGCTTTACCTCTTAATATCCAGGCAGTTTTTAAACAGGTATAGGCACGTTCCGATACCTTGGATTTCTTTACGATTGAATTAACCAAAGCAAGCTTATGTCTTGTCAGTGCGTCATCATACGTAAAGACGCCCTCCGTCTCCTTGGTACCCTTAAAAGTCGCAGAGATATTCTTCCTAATCAGCTGTGCCTGAGTTCCGGTTATATTCTTAAAGAAACGGTTTAAGGAAGCAAATCCGCAATGAGGACACATCACCGCATCATATTTTAACGGATCCATGTACTGATAGATGGGACGCAGATCAGAATCAAGATTTAAAAGCTTTACCTTACCCGATTTTACCATCTTAGATTTAAATTGTTTGTCACATACCGGGCAGGTATAGGTTTTATCAAAGATATTCTCTTCCTCTGAAAATACGGGTTTATCGTCATGTTCAGCTTTGCTTGCGGTGTCTTTTTGCTTCTCTTCATAGATATTCATTTCGGACAGGTTACCAAGCCCAAGGGCTTCTAATCCAGAAAACAAATTAGCCATGTACTTTCCTCCATTCAAAACGTGTTGTGTCTTTTCTGCCACAACGGTACTTTCTAGTCTTATCTACAGGTAACAGATTAACAGTCCTCCAATTACTCGGGCTTATAGGAGCTCTTTAAGGATACAATACGGTTAAATACCGGACTCTCCGGCGTAGAATCCTTACAATCCAGACAGAAGAAGCCCTGTCTTAAGAACTGGAAGCTGTCGGGAGCCTTTGCTCCGCCAATGCCCGGCTCGATATAGCATTCCTTCAATACGGTAATAGAATTCGGATTCAGATTTAAGCTGCCATCCTCATTATAGACACCCTTCTCTTCATCCACGATGTTCTCATATAAACGAACCTCTGCCTTCACAGCAGTCTCAGCGGCAACCCAGTGAATGGTTCCTTTCACTTTCCGGGCATTAAAGCCGGAGCCGCTCTTGGTCTCGGGATCATAGGTACAATGAACCTCGGTAACAGTCCCGTTCTCATCGGTTACATAATCCGTACAGGTTACAAAGTATGCATTCATTAAGCGAACCTCATTGCCCGGGAACAATCTGAAATATTTCTTCGGCGGTTCGATCATGAAGTCCTCACGCTCAATATAGAGCTCTCTGCCAAAGGGTACCTGACGAGTACCCATTGCCTCGTTCTCCTGATTATTGGGCGCCTCCAGATACTCGACCTGCCCTTCCGGGTAATTGGTTATCACAAGCTTGACAGGATCAAGCACTGCCATAATTCTGGGTCTCTTCAGCTTCAGGTCCTCACGGATACAATATTCCAGCATCGCATAGTCCACTGAGCTATGGCTCTTGGATACACCGCACAGCTCCATGAACATCTGGATGGATTCCGGTGTAAAGCCCCTTCTTCTGAGGGCACTGATGGAAACCAGTCTCGGATCATCCCATCCGTCTACGATACCATCCTCAACTAATTTCTTAATATATCTCTTTCCGGTAATTACATTGGTCAGATACATCTTGGCAAATTCAATCTGCTTCGGCGGATTCTCATATTCCAGTTCTCTTACTACCCAGTCATACAAAGGACGATGATCCTCAAATTCCAGGGTACAGATGGAATGGGTTACATTTTCAATCGCATCCTCAATTGGGTGTGCAAAATCGTACATCGGATAAATGCACCATTTGTCGCCTGTATTATGATGTGAAATCCTCGCAACACGGTAGATTACCGGATCTCTCATGTTAATATTGGGGGATGCCATATCAATCCTGGCACGAAGCACCTTGGAACCATCCGGATATTTGCCTGCTTTCATAGCTTCAAACATCTGCAGATTCTCTTCTATGCTGCGGTCACGATAGGGACTGTTCTTACCGGGCTCAGTTAAGGTACCGCGGTATTCCCTGATCTCCTCTGCCGTCAGATCGCAAACGAAGGCCTTGCCCTTCTTAATAAGCTTAACTGCCCCTTCATACATCTGGTCAAAATAATCGGATGCAAAAAACAGGCGGTCCTCGAAGTCACCACCGATCCATTTTACATCCTCTATAATTGAATCTACGAATTCTGTCTTTTCCTTGGTGGGATTGGTATCGTCAAAACGAAGATTAAATTTACCGCCATATTTCTTAGCCAAGCCATAATTTAAAAGAATTGATTTTGCATGCCCGATATGCAGATATCCGTTGGGTTCCGGGGGAAATCTGGTTATGATATTTTTTACCGTACCTTCCTCCAGATCCTTATCAATAATCATCTCGATAAAATTTTTAGAAACAATCTCTTTCTCTGAGGCTTCCGTATTCATGCCCTCTATATTGTCCATATTTGCCATAAAAATCTCCATTCCGCCACTAAAATCTCCGCCACCTGAAAGCCCCCTTCAGGCTATGCAGGTAATTCTAGAATTACCTTATTAATGTACATATATGCTATATAATACCACAACTGCTTATAACTTAAAAGCACCAATTAAAAAAAGGACACATTTCCTATCATAAGTGAATCCTTACGGTATAGGATCTATGCCCTGCTATTTATTCAATTCGATAGAAAATATGATCTCCCAGAATTTTTACATCCGAATATTTTTTCTTGATACGGCTTGCGCTTCGCTTATTTTGAAAGCACAGGTAATGACCGATATTATTTTTGCCTCCCAGTGCGGCTTTGGCTGCTTTGATTGCCTTATTCATGGCATTTTCCTGCGCCTTTGGATTAGAACCGGTATAGTTACGGGTATCATACAGCTTTAATGCCTGATCCATCCTGCTGAGACCTGTTTTTTTATTCTTAATGGTTACTGCGAATTGAACCGTCCATTTCTTATCATAAATAACTTCCTTAATGGTATTGACATGAGAATAAACATCGCTTTTAACCCTGTTCAGTACAACGTTGGCTACTGCCAGCATACCGTCATAGCTTTGATTTCCTGCTTCAGAATAAACCACGCAGGATAACAGCCTCAGATCTTCTTCGGAATAATCCGGTGTATCTTCCTGCTCCTCCACCGTATCGTTATCCTCAGGCGCAGTATCTTCAGTCCCGCTTTCCTCAACCTCAGATGCGGATTCCTCATAGCAAAGCTGACCCTGTTCATCCAGATAATAACCCTCCTGAAGGAGCAGATCCATAGTATCATCCGTGGTACCCCCATCGATAACCAGTGCATCCGTATCTGTTTCCGAAGCAAATGCCGGTGTTCCGCCAGGCATTAAGAGCAATAAGGAGGCTGCGATAAAAGAAATCCATAGCTTCTTTAACAAGGTCATACTAGACTCCTTAAATATTACGTATATGGTAAATTTTGTTAATTTTTACTTAATAAGTGTAACATAAATAATTAAAAAATCAACCCCCTGATATTCCCGGGAGTTGATGGTATAAACTGCTATTCTAGTGTATTTACGGGGTTATTGTCGTATCTTCATGATCCCTGCGATACTTTGCAAGAAGCAGGTCAAGCATTCTGCCGTAGCTTTGTACCCCATCGGTCTGTGCATTTGCTTTCAGATACGTATCATTGACTTTATTGGAGAAGGCGCTTACCGCCGTGTCCTCATACTGCTGCCAGTAAGCGGAGTTCGCCCGGATATCCTTCAGTACGCCCTCCGAATACTGATCCCTGATTTCAAAATATAGATCCGGATCCTTATCATATAAAGCGTTGCCTGAGGTGATGAGCGCCAGCATCGTACTGCTGTACCTGAAATCAATCTGATCTGATTTCATACCGGCCAGATATGCCAGAAAATTTGCCTCATCCTCTCTCATAAACCCACGCAGGTGCGCAAGTTCATGGAGCATGGTCGCCGGTATGGAATAATCCGGAACATCTACATTCACATTTGCCTCCATGGTAAATGGCATAAAGATACCGGTAATCTCTGTCCGGGACATCAGCTTGGATAAGAGAATTGGCTTCGGCTTTGCATAATGCCCTTTTAAGATTGGATATTCCTGCGACAATGCATCATAAGCCTTAACAGCCATCTTCGCAAGCTCGGTGTTGCTCTCCGACAGCTGAAACACTCCATCTGCATCGGTGCTTTTCACCTGCTCCCGCAGCTGATCGGCGTCCATAGCCAAGCTGTAAGTAAGGGCGTATAACTCATCGATGCTTGATTCGGTGATCTCCAGATTAGAATAAGCACTGAAGGGATAACGGTAATAATTGAGCCCTCCCAGTAATGTAAATATAAACAGAGCAATACTTCCCGCGCAAAGCACATTGACGATACCTCTGATCAGACGCTCTTTCCGTTTACCTTTATCGAAGATGATCAGGATGATATAGCGGATAAGCAACACAATCAGCAATACCGGAAGGACAATGATTAACACCTCTGCAAGAGAAAAGGGGAAAATACCCGAAATCGCAGAAACAATCTGGGAGATCCATTTATAGATATGCTTGGCATAAATATGCTCCGCAAAAAAGCTGTTTTTTTTCGCAAGAAGAATCAGCAGGAGGGAAATCGGCAAAAGAAGTATGCAATAGATTCGTTTATAAATCAGTAATCGTCTCATCCGGTCTCCCCCCTGCCAAAACATGTTACAACACTTACCCTGACTATATAGTAGCACGTAACCGCACGATCTGCAACAAGTTGCATAGACCTCAGGGCTGAAAATCGTTTCCAAATGTACGAATTGTATATAAATTATCGACGATTAACCGGCTGAACCGATAAAATTGCACTTGCTTTGTGCGGCACAACAAACAAGGAGCGTAACCTGCGGTCACGCCCCTCTTATCATTCATTTTATTAGAACTTCGGAACAACAGCTCCGTCATAAGTATCGTTGATAAACTGTTTTACCGCATCGCTCTGTAATGCCTTCACAAGAACCTTAATATCTTCTCTGTCTTCATTGCCTTTCTTTACTGCAATGATATTTCCAAAGGTATCTGCAGCCACGGAATCCTTATCCTCAGTTGCAATTGCATCCTTACCGACACTTAATCCTGCTTCGATTGCATAGTTACCGTTGATAACCGCCAGATCAACATCCTGTAAGGAACGGGGAATCTGAGCTGCCTCGATCTCCACGATGTCGAGATTTTTAGAATTCTCAATAATGTCATTCTTGGTTGCCTCTAAGCCGACATTCTCGGTTAATTTGATCAGACCGTTTGCTTCAAGTAACAGAAGTGCCCTTGCTTCGTTGGTTACATCGTTAGGAACTGCAATCTTTGCTCCGTCCTGCAATGCATCAAAGCTTGCTGTCTTGCCGGGATATACCCCAAAAGGCTCATAGTGGATCACTCCGGCTGAAACCAGGTCACCCTTATTTTCATCGTTGAACTGCTCCATATAAGGTACATGCTGGAAGTAGTTTGCGTCCAGATCGCCTGCATTCAGCGCCACATTAGGCTGAACATAGTCCGTGTAATCTACAATCTTAAGTGTATAACCTTCTGCCTCAATTGCCGCTCTCGCTACTTCAAGAATCTGTGCATGAGGTGTTGTACTTGCACCAACGACGATTTCCTTATCGAAGCCGCTTTTCTTGCCGCATCCGGTTAATGCCGCAACCACTAAGGTAAGTACTAATACTGCCACTGTAAACTTTTTCATAAATAAATCCTCCCTAAAATTTAATTATATTCTTTTATCCGTGCGCCTGCTCCATCTGTTGCCAACTTCCTGAATTGCCTGCACGATTAGAACCATTAATATCAGCGCTACCATCATCATCTCCGTCTCATAACGGTAATAACCGTAACGGATTGCGATATCGCCGAGACCGCCGCCGCCCACAAAGCCGGCAAGGGCAGTATATCCTAAAATTGTTGTTATTGTGATCGCGCCTCCGATAACCAGGGAAGGCTTCGATTCCGGCAAGAGTACCTTATAAATAATCTGAAACGGAGTTGCTCCCATTGACTGGGCTGCTTCAATTACACCTTTGTCAACTTCCTTCAGTGATGATTCCACGACTCTTGCAATATAAGGAGCGGAGCCGATAATCAAGGACGGCAGAACCGCTGAAGGACCCAATGTCGTTCCTACGATAAACCTGGTAGCCGACATTAAAGCCACCAGCAGAATTACAAAGGGCACGGAACGAATGAGATTTACGATAATTCCCAATACTTGATTAATGCGCGGGCTTGGCTTAATTCCATCCTTATCAGTCACCACCAGAAGAATACCTAAAGGTAACCCGATGATATAAGCCACAAAGGAAGAAAAGAAAGTCATATATAAGGTTTCAAGAATACCTCTTCCAAACATGAAAATATCCGCTTGATTCCACATACTGTCACACTACCTCCTCGTGGGGAATTTGGTTTACATTTAAGTAATTCATAATCTTCCTGCGGCTGATCTCATCCTCCGGCAGCTGAATAACCATCTGTCCGAAAGCCTTTCCGTCAATATCCTTGGTATCTGCAAAGAGAATGTTAACCGGTGTCTTACACTCCAGCACCATATTGGCAATGACCGGTTCGAAAGAGGTTCTTCCGTCAAAGATAATCCGGCATTTATGTTCTCCCACAAAGTTATCGATATGGGTATCTCCTGAGAATACCAGCTGCCTTGCAATCTTAGACTGCGGTCTGACAAAGACCTCCTCAACCTCTCCGATTTCAGCGATATGACTTTGATCAATGATGGCTACTCTGTGACATATCTCTTCAATTACGCTCATTTCATGGGTAATAATGATCACTGTAATTCCAAGCTTTTGGTTAATTTCTTTCAGTAAGTTAAGAATGGATCTGGTGGTCGTGGGGTCAAGTGCACTGGTTGCCTCGTCACATAAAATAATCTTCGGATTTGTGGCAAGCGCTCTCGCAATCGCAACTCTCTGTTTCTGTCCTCCGGACAGCTGTGCCGGATATGCTTTTGCCTTATCTGAAAGTCCTACAATCTCCAGCAGTTCCTTTGCTCTTGCAACAGCATCCTTTTTTGGTACACCTGCAATCTCCATCGGAAAGCATATATTCTGCAGCGCATTTCTCTGCATCAGCAGATTGAACTGCTGAAAGATCATTCCCATGGATTGTCTTGCTTTTAAAAGTGCTCCTTCCTGAAGCTTTCCAAGATCCTTACCGTCAAAGATAACGGTACCGCTTGTCGGGCGCTCCAGGAAGTTAATACATCGAACCAACGTACTCTTCCCTGCACCGCTGAGACCGATGATTCCAAAGATTTCGCCTTCATAAACCGTCAGGTTGATATCCTCCAACGCCTTTACAAAATTGTTCTTACTTTGAAAAACCTTACCGAGTCCCTTCAGTTCAACTATAGGTTTTTGACTGCTCAACCCCTGCACCTCCATTAGTATAATTAATCAGACAATTTAGTTTTTATACAATGAGAACCTACTATAGCCATTAAAAAAACAGGATTGCCAGATAAGCATCCTGTTTTGTGTCCATGTATTCTGAAAGAAGATCAGCGCTTCTTTGCACTATGAAAACATCACATTCACCTATCCCGCAAATATGTCATACCGGCATGCAACACATACCACACATATAGCACATAGTGTTCATTGATGTTCTCATCCATACCCTCCCTCATTAAATCATATTAATCATATATGTTTTAATTATATTTATTTACTGGTGTAAGTATAACTTATACGAGGGATAGTTGTCAACTTTTTTATTTATATTTTTGCAAAAACCCAATTCCAATGATATCACCATAATTCATAACCTGTCTCTGTCTTTCTTGCTTAGCCTCTTTACAGCTTCTTCATAGGAATGGTCAATCATATCATAGACCAAGCCCTCCTCCAGGCCTTGATCAAGATATACCGTATTCTTATATGGTTTCTGCACGTCAGGACAATGATACCCCACAACCACTGTTCCGGGATAAGTTCTTCGATAAAAATCCGCAAGCATAGGCTCACAGCGAAGCGTAATTCTCTGGTCCGGATACCACTCCAGGAATATCCGGCCGGCCACCTTAAAGCAGACCGGAAATGGGCCAAAGGGAGTAACCTCATAAGCTCCGGCCTTAGTCTGGCAATATTCCTTCAACTCATGAAAAGTCATAGTGATGCTCCTTCCACTTATTTTGACTATTACTTTTTTATATTAACCATTGCTTTCAATTAAAAATGGTGATTCAGAATGATGCCTTGTAAGATTCTCCCGGATTGATGCCTCACTGTGATTGGCATAACAATAGATACAGCCGTTTCTGCAAGTGTTATAGGCACCGATATCAACGCTTTGCATACATCCGCAATGTAATCTCTGGCTCTTATCCCTTCTTACCGTAACAGGATGTCCAACGATCCTCTCAATAACCCCTTTATCAATACAGGAAGCCGCCTTTACCCCATCCGGGGACAAATCAACCTCCTCACAGCAGGCACGAAGCTCAATACCGTAAGGCCGTGCTGTCTCTGCCATAGAAGCTGCCAGCTGATGCATATGCCCCTCGGTTATATCCTTAATTACCTCTTCCTTGACTCTGCGGCCTAACTTCTGATAATTATCCACAAAGCTGATGGTACAAATCTCTGTACAACCTGCCAGCTCCCTGCAAAGATAATCAAATTTGTTCAAATGAAACTCCATCGTCAGAGCTTCATTCAAAATAATCGGATCATAGCGCCACAACACCCTGTGCTTCCCCAATCTCCCCGACAGCTGCCGGAAGGTAGTAAGGATTTCCTTCTTATCCCGCAGATTTGATTCAATTGATTTATCATAGGGTGTCAGGGTAAACTGAAAGTAATAAGGATAACCCATCGTGTCCAGCCGCTCCAGTTTATCCAGCATAGGATCAGGATCCTTTGTCCAGAATACGATACCATCAATCTCCTCCGGATTCAATGATACACGGCAGATCTGAGAATGATTCATGGGATTGCGATACAATGCAAAGCCTTCTTTCAGACGGTTCATAAACCAATCAGAATAAAAGCACGGTATATCTGTCCGGCGCGATGCTGATAAAATCATAATTTTGTCCACCCCGTCTGTAATTATATTCTTATCAATTATCATACCATATTTTCCAGCACAAGCAAACATTTGTTTTGTTTTTCCGCATAAAAAACGGTTGAATGTTTCCATTCAACCGTAATATATTTTGCGATGCAATTGGCTTACATAAAAAATCGAGGCGACAAGATTTGAACTTGCGACCTCTGCGTCCCTAACGCAGCGCTCTAGCCAAGCTGAGCCACGCCTCGATGTTACTGTGCTTTTCAGACAGCAAAGTTATTATATTATGCTAACCGTTGTTTGTCAACAAAAAAGATAAAAAAACACCGCACTTTTTGCACGGTGTTTTTTTCCAACCAGCCTACTTCAACAGACCAAAATCATTCCTTGGTGCATAGCCATTGTCAGAGTTAAATCCATTGTAGTCATATCTTTGAAAACCGTCCATATCATCAGGCATTCCGTTGTATTTATTACCGCTCATGAAATTCGGTGCTTCACAATCATCATGGTCAGGCTTCTTATTCTTATCAAAGCCTTTCCGTGGTTTATCAAATCCGATCCGTGGTTCATTCTGTGTACAAAAGCATAGCAAGATAAGTATTAGTAGAATTGCAAATCCGGAATCCTTCATCGCCCATCCTCCTGTCATCGCAAAAGGGACTGCTGCAAAATAGATAAATGCGCTCTATAAAAGGATCGGATGCATAAGGATATATTTTGTCAGAGTCCATTGATGCCATTTTGCAACAGTCCCTTTATATTATTCTTATTTATTATATTTCAGAATAAATTAACTTATGCTTCGACATAGGGCATCTACTTGACGGCACCGGTAATTCCCTCCGCAAAGCTCTTCTGCAGAACAAAAAAAACGATAACCGTAGGGATAGTACATACCAATACCCCCAGCATAACCATGCCATAATCGATGACATATCCGGTCAGCAGATTCGCTACCAGCATCGGCATCGTGGTTCCCTCATCCGTCAGCATGATAACTTTAGGCCACAGATAGTTATTCCAGGCATTCATAAATATAATGGTCATCGCCGCGGCATAGGTGGACCTCATGGTCGGAATGAACATTCGAAAGAAGATCTGTATTTCATTCAGCCCGTCAATTCGTGCCGCTTCTATGATATCATGGGGAAATGATCTGGCACTTTGCCGGAACATCATAATTAAAAACGGTGTTGATATGGTGGGCAGGATAAAACCGATGGTGCTGTTTAAAAAGCCCATCTTTGAGAACATTTGAAACAGCGGGATCAAGGTGGCTGCAAGCGGAACCATCATTGCCAGCAGCAATATTGACATCACGGCATCCTTCGCCCTGTCATGATAAATCTCAAAGCCATAACCTGCAATGGAACATACCAGCAGAGCAAAAAGTGTCAGCAGGATCGAATATTTAAAGGAATTAACCAACGCTCTTCCCACATTCTGAGCATCTGTCAGCTTGCCCCAGTTCTCCAGCAGATAGGTTCCCGGCAGCAGCCGTCCGCGGATGACATCAACACTTTCATTGGTGGCGGAAACAGCCATCCAGTATAGAGGAAAAACCGAAAGTAAGGATACAACGGTCAGAAATACATAAGTACCTATGCGCTTGATTTTTCTCATCGTTTGTCACCTGCCTTCATCTGCAGCAATGCCAATATCGCTACCTGGAGCAAGATTACATAGGACATGGCAGCGGCATAACCGAAATTCGGAGAATATTCAAAGGACATTTTATATAAATAATGGGACATGGTAATGGTTGCATTCGCCGGTCCGCCATTGGTCAGATTATAGGATTCGTCAAACAGCTGCAGCGTACCATTGGTGGATACAATCACTGTCAGCAGGATCATGGGCCGGAGCAATGGAACCGTAATCTTACAAAACTGCTGAAAGGCTCCCGCACCGTCAATCTTCGCTGCCTCATATAGCGTATACTCAATATTCTGCAGCCCTGCCAGATAGAATACCATGTTATAACCGGTCCATCTCCAAACCAGGGCTATGATAATCACAAACCGGGCTGTCCAGGTGTTGCCAAGCCAGTTAATCGCGCCGTCAATGATCCCGAGCTTCAATAGAATTGTATTTACAAAACCATCCAGAGAAAACAGCGCACGAAAGATGATAGCATAGGATACTAATGAAGTGGCACAGGGAAGAAAGATTGCCGTACGAAACAATCCCTTAAATTTCAGGTTTTTATTATTCAGTATGGAGGCAAGTATCAAAGCCAGAATCAGCATAATCGGAACCTGAATAATCAGATAGAAGAAATTATTAAATAATGCCTGCTTAAATATACCGTCATCAAATAACCTTATGTAATTATAGGCCCCCGCAAATTTCATCCCTGCGCCGATTCCGGTCTTCAGGGATAAAAACAAGGCCTTAATCATGGGATAGAAATTCATCCAGCAGATTAGCAGCGCTGCTGGTAACAAAAAGAACCATCCAATGATTTGATGCCTTTTGCTCAGTCTCATCTTTTTAACTTTTCCCTCCATAAATACCTCCTGCCTATAAGAATGTTGATGCTTTTGCGAAACATTAGCTGCACCGGATAGCGCTTGAAACACATTGGGACTAATACAAAATAAAAATATATTCTGCAGAAGCCCCAATATTGTTCAGCTATTCTATATTTTTATTATTTCTTACCCATCTGAAAGTTAACTGTTTCTTCTGCTCCGGCTAACTCCGCAGCGATGTCTGCACCGCCTACGACATTGGTAATTACAGTGCCGACAGCATCTCTTGCTTCATAATAATATACACCGGTGATATTGCTGGGAACCTTTCCTGCAAAATTGGTAATATCGGTATAAATCTTCTGTCCGCCGAAGAACTCAGAGGGCTGAGCGTAAACCGGGCTGTCACCGGCGGGTAAATAAGTTGCAAGGGCACCGGAGGAAGGAAGAATTGTCTCATAGAACGCAACACTTCCGGCGAAGGTCTTGGAGAGGAAATCAAATGCTAACTCTTTATTCTTTGTATTGGTGGTTACAGCCCAGCTGGAGCCGCCGTTATTGGAGTAGTTGGTTGCATTGGCAATCCCGTTCAGGGAGGGAAGATTGGTCAATGCCCACTTACCGGACTGATCCTTCGCAGTTTGAATAGAAGCAAGAATCCAGCATCCGTTGATGGTACCTGCTACTGTTCCGTTGGTTAATGTACCTATGTACTGATCCCAGTCATTTACCTCCACAAGCACACCATTCTTAACAAGATCGGCATAAACACGGATTGCTTCTTCCAGCGCCTTATTACCAACGATATTTGCGGCGCCGTCAGCCTTAAATAAGCTCTCGCCGCAGGATTGCAGTATCTCCATAATTAAGTCAGGGCTGCCTGCCTGGCCGGACAAAAGAGGCATATTTGTCTTTGCTTTTACATCCTTGCCAAGCTCAAGGAACTTATCCCAGGTAATATCCGTAAAATCCTTAACGGTATAACCGGCCTGCTCCAGGATATCAGTTCTAAGAGCCGTAATACAAGTGCCGTTATCAAACGGCACGCCGAAATTCTTGCCGTCAACTACGGAATACGCTACCTTTGCCGGAGCAAATTTATCAAATGCAATACCCGACTTTGTAAGATCCGTGAATACATCCGGGAAGTTCGTATAGTTTTTCTGGAATGCATTGTCCTGCATCAGGAAAATATCAGGAAGCGTATTGAGCTGTCCGGAAGTAGCTGCTGTTGTGAGCTTTGTCTGTACATCATCCCAGGGTGTCTCAACAATGTTAAGCTTAAAATCAGGATTTGTCTTCTGATAAACCTTCTCCGCTTCCTGCATCGCATAAATATTGAATGCCGGATCCCAGCACCATACCGTCAAAGTAGCATCCGCACCCCCTTTGGCATCTGTTGCTGCTGCATCATCACCGCCCTTGGCACCGCAGGCAGCAAGCATAAATGACATGCTAAGCACGAATAAAACTGCCGATAACTTTTTCATACTTCTCCTCCAATCATATTGTTTTCTCTCCCGGCAGTGTTCTCTCCTATATGAACTACCGGGATATTACCGCAACGCTTGTTCAGCATACTTAAATTATAGACATTGGTAATATTGGGCTTCAATATGATTATTGCGGAGTTTTTTAGATAAATTGCCATTCGATCAATCAATTTCTACAAATATTTCGTCATATTATACAATTTTTCTTAACTCTTATTGTATTTTATAGGTTAACTTATCCTGATCTTGGCCTGCTTTCGATACTCATTCGGTGAGCTTCCTATGTATTTACGAAATGCCTGGGAAAAATATGCCTGTGAGGAAAAGCCCAGACTGCTTGCAATCTGGGCAACGGAGTAATCCGTTGCTTCCAGCAAATTCTTGCTTTGTTCAATCCGGCAGTTGTTCAGATAGTGAATGGGAGAAACGCCCGTATATTTTGTAAAAGCGTGGGTGAGATAGTATTTGTTCATATGAGTCAGATCTGCCAGGGTATCCAGGGTGATCTGATCAAAATAATTCGAATCCAAAAAACGCTTCACCTTGCTGCATTCCTGATTAATCTTTTTCGAACTTATAAAGCTGGCCGCAACAAAATGATGGCTTTCCTTACGCATCAGCTGAAGGAGCAGTATCTCAATGAACTTCTGACATACCAGCTCATAACCAGGTTTTTGATTTTCTATTTCCTCCAGTATAATCTTCATGCAGTACACAAGGGAATGCAAATCCTCCTTGGGGTGATGAAGATAATAGGAAATCATTTCCTCCTTATTTAAACGGAAGCTTAAGCCGTCAAGTCCGAATACGATATATTCCATTAAGCTGGAGCTGTAGAACTCCTTATGTTCAATGTTGGGGTTGATAATGAGAAGATCATGCTCCCTGCCTGTGATCATATAATTGTCCACAATAAAATTCACAGTGCCCTTCATGATATAGAAGATCTCTGTGAAATAATGAGAATGTATGGAACAATCCCACTCCCCATCATATTTGGCATTAGACACATACAATAGCCTTGCATCCAGCTTTGGTACCGATAACTGCTGATTCATTATATACTTCGAAGTTCCCATACTGCCACAGACACCTTTCCGGAGTAAAATGTTATCACTGTCGTTACTATAAAAAATAAGGACGATTTCTCGTCCTCTTTCCTTCCTCTTGTGCATAGCGGTATTGTATCTATATTCATTATATTTCCATTTCTACCCATATTATAGTATGGAGAGGAGCGGAAGTCAATACGCCAGAACCTCATGTCCATTCTCGGTTACAAGCACCATGATCTCCCACTGGGCTGACAAGCTGCCATCCTTGGTATAAACTGTCCAACCATTTGATTTATCCATGACAATCTCATCTGACCCCGTATTTACCATCGGTTCAATAGTAAAGATCAGTCCGGGTACTAACAGCATACCCGTCTTAGCTTTTGTGGTATAGCTCACCCAGGGATCCTCATGGAACTCAAGCCCAATCCCATGTCCGCCGATCTCTTTCACCACAGAATATCCATGCTTCATTGCATGCTCATGGACCGCGTGACCGATATCTCCGAGATACCCCCATGGTTTCACCTGCTCCAAGCCCAGATTCACACATTCGCGCACCACCCGAACCAGTTTGTGCGCTTCCTTACTCACCTCACCGATGCAGAACATCCTGGAGGAATCGGAAAAATAGCCATGATAGATTGTGGACGCGTCAACATTAATAATATCTCCATCCTTTAATACAACATCTTTCGAGGGTATTCCATGGCAAATCTGATGATTCACCGAAGTACATACACTCTTTGGAAAGCCTTCATATCCAAGCTGTGCAGGAATCCCACCCAGTTCCTTTGTCCCTCGATATATAATTTGATCAATATCTTCCGTGGTCATTCCTGCCTTTATCTGCTCTGCCACAGCATCAAGAATTGCTATATTTATTTTTGCGCTTTCTCTGATTCCGGCGATCTGCTCTTTGGTCTTGATTAATGTTTTTGTGTGATGCATATAAATTCCTTCTTTATTTAAGTTATTTACCGATCCGGTCATCTATTTGAATAATTTCTTATTTCTAAAATGAATTATTATTAATACCCTTATCAGACAATTCCGGCTTAAGGTATAACGCAGGATACACAAGTCTCTTTCTGCACTGGTTGGGAGTACAGCCAAATGCATCAGAAAAGGCTCTGGTAAACGCTTCCTGGGAGGAATATCCGTATTTTACCGCAACCTCTAGCAACCGGTTACGGGTATCTCTTACTTCTACGGCTGCAAGACTTAATCTCCGCTTCGCAACATACTGCTTCAAGGAAATTCCGACGATCTCATGAAATTTAGCCGAACAGTAATAAGAAGAATAACCCACATGGCTCGACAGTCCTTCCAGGGTCGGCTTCTCCATCAGATTATCTTCTATCCAGTTTACCATAGTTTCAATTGTTTTGACCGACATAGAGCTGCTCCTATTTATGACATTATCTTATATCTTCAATTACATTATACCATATATTCACTTTGATTTTTTGATACTACTTGCAATTTTCATAAAAGTCCACCTATACCAATAAATACAAAAAGGGCACTCACAGGGAGTGCCTTCTAATTGAACCGTCCGGTTATTTGTTAAGCTGTTGGGCAGACTTGAACTGCTGACCTCCTCATTACCAATGAGGTGCTCTACCAGCTGAGCTACAACAGCAGATGCCTGATTGACTCGTATCACTGAAGTGATTGGCTTATATCACTTTGAGTACCTGATTTAATTTTGTCTTAATTCTGGTCAATGCATTATCGATGGTCTTCGGTTCTTTGCCAAGAACCTCTGCTATTTGCGTATACCGTAAATCCTGCATATATAGACCTAAAACTTGTTTTTCCAGGTCGCTCAGACGCCTTACAAGTTCATATTCTATCATACTGGTATTCTCTTTGTCAATAACTAATTCCTCCGGATTTGACACATTTTTTTGATGTATTATGTCAACCAGTGCTTCCTTGTCTTCCGTGTCGCTGTTTTCTCCATATGCTGGAGTATATAAGGATATATAGGTATTTAATGGGAGATTTTTCTTCCGATTGGAGGCTTTGATTGCGCTATAGATTTGTCTTGACACACACAGATCTGCAAAGTTAAAAAAGGAGCTATCTCTTCCCGAGCGGTAATCTCTGATTGCTTTGTATAAGCCGATCATGCCCTCCTGAATAAGATCGTCCTTATCCCCGCCGATGAGAAACAAAGCTTTCGCTTTGCTTCTTACCAGGTGCTTATATTTTTCCATAAGATAGTCAACGGCAGGCTGATCTCCTTCCCGAATCAGCTCAACAATCTCTTCATCGGATAACGCATCATACTTCACTATTGTGTTCATATCAGGCAGCCCCCTTAACCTATCAGACACATTAACTCATTCTCTGTCTTACAATCTCATACGCCATAATTCCCATGGCAACTGAAGCATTTAAGGAATCTACATTACCAAACATCGGTATCTTCGCTGTGAAATCACATTTTTCCTTTACAAGTCTGCCGACACCTTCCCCTTCACTGCCAATTACCAGACCCATCGGCCCCTTCAGATTTACGCGGTACATGAGCTCTCCATCCATATCTGCGCAGACAAACCAGAGTCCCTTCTCTTTCAGCTCCTCGATGGTCGTTGCCAGGTTGGTTACCTTCGCTACCGGCAGGTAATTGATTGCCCCTGCGGAAGTCTTTGCTACAGTCGCTGTCAGACCCACCGCACGCCGCTTGGGTATAATGATCCCATGAGCTCCCGCCTGGTGTGCGGTTCGAATGATTGCACCCAGATTATGGGGATCTTCGATATTATCAAGAAGGATGATAAATGGTGGTTCCTTCTTATCCTCGGCAGCCTTCAGGATATCCTCAACCTCAGCATATTCATAAGCCGCTGCATAGGCGATTACTCCCTGATGCTTGTCCGTGGAAGACAGCTGGTCAAGCCGCTCCTTCTTCACAAAGGTAATGATGGCATCTGTCTTCTTCGCTTCCCGAACGATGGATTTTACCGGTCCATCCTGGCAGCCATCCAGCACAAATAAACGGTCGATGGTCTTGCCTGCCCGGAATGCTTCCATAACCGCATTGCGGCCTTCTATTGTAAACTCTTCATATCTCATACGTGATACATCTCCTGATAGTATTTCTGGTAGTCGCCTTTGGTGATATGCTCCATCCAGTCTATGTTCTTAAGATACCATTCTATTGTCAATTTAATACCCTTTGCAAACGGTGTCTCCGGCTCCCAGCCAAGTTCTGCCTTAATCTTGTCAGGCGCAATTGCGTATCTGAAGTCATGTCCCTTACGATCCTCAACATAGGTGATCAGATCATGGCTGACATTCTTTCTTCTAACATCATCCGCGGGAAGGATCTCAAGAAGAGTATCAATGATTGTTGTAACGATCTCGATATTTCTCTTCTCATTATGTCCGCCGACATTATATACCTCTCCCACACGTCCCTGCTCCGCAACCATATCGATTGCCTTTGCATGATCCATGACATAGAGCCAATCCCTGACATTCTTGCCCGTACCGTATACCGGAAGCTTCTTGCCTGCCAATGCATTGTTAATCATCAGCGGGATGAGCTTCTCAGGAAACTGAAATGGTCCGTAATTATTGCTGCATCTGGTGGTGTTCGCGGGAAAATGGAAGGTGTCCACATAGGATTTTACAATCAGATCGGCAGAAGCCTTGCTTGCGGAATACGGGCTGTGAGGATCTAAGGGTGTAGTTTCATAAAAGAAGCCATCCTCTCCTTCCAGGGAACCATATACCTCATCGGTTGACACCTGCACATATTTTTTGTCCGGCTGATAGCCATCCTCTGTCTCCCAGGCCAGCTTTGCGGCATTTAACAGGTTCAAGGTTCCAAGAACATTGGTGCCTACGAATATTTCAGGATTACGGATACTGCGGTCCACATGGCTTTCTGCTGCAAAATGTATCACCCGGTCGACTTGATGACTCTCAAATACCTTCATCACCGCTTCCTTATCTGTGATATCCGCCTTGATAAATTCATAATTGTCCAGCTGTTCAACAGACTTTAAATTCTCCAGATTGCCCGCATAAGTCAGCGCATCCAGATTGATAACCTTGATATCGCTCTTATATTTGTCCAGAAGATACAATATAAAATTTGATCCGATAAAACCTGCTCCGCCGGTAACAAGATATGTCTTCATGTATATTATCCTCACTTTATATGTAATATTTTATTTCATGTAATGATTGTCCCTCATATACTCTTCCAGAGCCGCTCTCCACTCCTTCATGGTATAACCGTGACGCTCCCGTAATGCCTTTTTATCCAGAATAGAGTACATAGGCCGCTTTGCCGGAGTCGGGTATTCGCTGGTAGGGATTCCTTCAACCGCAATATCAATTCCAGCCATTTCAAAAATGGTGACCGCAAATTCATACCACGTTGTGTTTCCCTCACAAGTCGCATGATAGATACCATAACTCTCTGTCTCCATCAGAAAGATAATCGCTCTTGCAAGCTCCAATGCACTGGTGGGGGTTCCGAATTGATCCTTTACCACTCTGACCTTACTGTTACTCTCGGCCAGGCGAAGCATCGTCTTGACAAAATTCTTGCCCTCGCCATATACCCAGGCAGTTCTGAGAATAAAATACCTGCTGCAAAGCTCTTTGACGAATTCATCACCTGCCTGCTTGGTTTTGCCGTACACACTGACAGGATTTGGCTTTGATTCCTCGGTATAAGGCTCCGTACCCTGACCGTCAAAAACATAATCCGTAGATACATGTACCAGCTTAATGCCGTGGTGCTCAGCTGCCGCAGCCAGATAACGCGGTCCCAGCGCATTAATCCGATAAGCCTTATCCTGCTCACTTTCACATAGGTCAACCGCAGTAAAAGCGGCACAATTTATTATAATCTCAGGTGAATTTACATTCACATAGTTTGTTACTGCCTCTTCCTTGGTGATATCAAGAGCCTGAACACTTCCATCTTCACTTGCAACTGCATCGGTGCGTAAAAGTTCATATTCTTTCTTCTCCTTTAGCAGCCGAAACAATGCCAAACCCAATTGGCCGGAAGCCCCTGTCATCATAACACGCTTCATATGATTTGCATACCTTTCCATCCGATCATCCCCCGGATATATGTCCTTCTTATATTTTCGTCCAATAATCCAACTATAGTATAATCAATTCAATATTAAATATCAATCCCTTTTGCTGAGAAGAACGCTTACAGAATACCGGAAAGAAAAAAGGATCGTGGCTTTTCACTCCACAATCCTGATAAATTTATCCCGCAGCTAACCTCAGCTTATCATTCCGCCTATCATTCCGCTTAAGCTGCAGGTAAGGAAAGCGGTAAGTAAATTCCCTAACGGCAGGGGTTCTGCCCTGTTCATTGCCAAGGATACCAATAGAAGTATGATAAAATATACTACTCCCATGGTTAAACCCCATACAAATTTCCTTTGTTCAATCTTCTTCCCCACAAAAAATCCCCCGATAAAGGTAGAAGCAATGTAAGAAAGAATAATACCCCCACTGATCACCGAGCTGGGTAAATCAAGCTTTAACATGAGGAAGGATAATAAAAGCAGGATAATCGCTGTAACAATATAGGAAAAAAGAAGCCCCTTCAATACTGCAACCATCTTAGTATTGTTCCGGATTGTCTTATCCATGGGACACCTCCAGATCATTTATACTAGATGTATATTAGTCAAGTCCTCAATATATTCCTATCAGTCCGCAGCCTGGCCCTCAACCAGAAGTCCGTCCTCCGAGTAGACGCAGCCTGCATTCCAGACAAGCCACTCCTCATAACCGGCATTGTATACACCATTAATCTGTGCCCGAAGCTCATCTCCGCCATAGGTCATATGATGCTTCACCCAGGTTGCGGTGAAGTCCTGCAGCCAGGGGCGAACGATTGCCTTATGCTCGTCCTCCGCAATCGCAGACAATTTCTCCTTGGAAGCTGCCAATGCCTTATAAATGATCTGCTCCGGCTCCAGGTCGGGATATTGAATTCCGTAATTACCCTCTCCAAAATGGGACGGATAAATCATTGGGCAGATGTAATCCAGATACTTTGCCATCTCCACATAATTTTGTCCAACCAGGCCTGCGTCGGTCTTACTGTTAATTATCGTGCCATACACATCTGCCGATACAAAGACACCGAGAGGCTTTAATTTGTCATAAGCATATTTGGTAAATTCCGCAATAATTTCTTCCTTGCTTTTATTCTTAGCCGTCTTGCCGAAATTCGCTTTATCGATACCTTTACTGGTAGAGAACCGGATATAGTCGAACTGAACCTCATCAAAACCAACAACTGCCGCCTGTCCGGCAATTTCAATCAAATAATCCCATACCTTTTTGTTATAAGGATTCACCCAGCCTTCTCCGTTACTATCCCGGTATATGCTGCCATCCTGATTCTTTATGGCAAGATCCTTTCTCTTCTCCGCCAGATATG
The DNA here is from genome assembly GCA_023409535.1 of Bacillota bacterium. Classification (GTDB taxonomy): domain Bacteria; phylum Bacillota; class Clostridia; order Lachnospirales; family Lachnospiraceae; genus Mobilitalea. The sequence goes on along the minus strand of JAEYGZ010000039.1, from coordinate 471,524 downwards.
GATCCTTAAATGCAACAATTCTTGCAATCAGGTAAATATTCTTCTCTTTCAGCTCTTTAATAAAATTCGTAATATCGGGAATTGTATTGGTAGTCGCCTTAATCTCATTTGCAAGAGGACTGTCCATCTTAAAGGATATCTTACCATTGTCATCCTTAACATTAATCACCATGGCATTGACCTCTGTTGAATCCGTCAGTTCTATCAAAGGTGATAACAGGTCGGAACCGGCAACCGAGGAAGTCACATATACACCTTTCACCTTAACAGGAGTACGGGAATCCACAGTCTTAGTGGGCTCCGGTGTTGCGGTAGGCGTTACGGTAAGCCCGGGAGTAGGTGAAGGGATCAATGTCGGCCGCAAGGTCGGGATCGGTGCAGTCTGTGCAGACTGCAGGTCCTGGCCAGACGCCAAATCTTGATTATCCACCTCGTTCTTCGCATTATTACTGCCGGAAAACCTGGCTTCCCCCCAATGAATGCGTGCGATAACAGAATAATAACCCGCCACACCGATGCCTAGTAATATTAATATCGCAATCAATATCATATACCACTTTGGTCTGCGTCTGCCTCTCCTACGATAAGATTTCTCATAGTCAATATACATATCCCGCTTTCTGCTCATGTTCGTCTCCTGTTTTCTTGTTATGTAAATTATTATCACCAAGTTCTCATCTGTAACTATACTTCCTGCTCCAGCCACATTTTATGCATGTCAGGTGCGAATTGCGGCAAGGATCCTATTGTGCAATACAGTCATAAAAACACACTTATTTAATTATATCATATTTTTCATTTCCCCATTTGTCAATTTATATTTCGCCTCAGCATATATGGGTAAATATACCCTGATTCGATATTGACTCAGGATTTTTCCGGATATATAATAAATTTAGTAAAATTCACACAAATCGCAAAGTTTCACATACAAAGGGGATGATTAGATGCAATTTAATGTACGTTTAAGGCAATTGAGGCAGAAAAACAAACTAACACAGGGTGAGCTGGCCGATATACTCGGACTTCGACCTACCGCCATATCCAATTATGAATCTGAGAGAAATGAACCTTCCTTCGATAAGTTGATCGCCCTGTCAAAATATTTTGACGTATCCTGTGATTATTTATTGGGTGTCACCGATTCGTATCTGCCGGTGGGTGGTGAAGTTCTGGATAAGGATATCGTGGAGTTCTTTGATTTATATCAGCAATTATCTCCGGAAAGCGTAACAGAGATCAGAAATTTTGCAAAATATCTTCTATTTAAGCAAGAGAGGTTGTAAAGATTACGATCATTTGTTCAAGATCCAATATAGTTTATAAATGAGATTAAAAATGCTCCGGCTTGCGAAAAATCCGATCGTAAGCGGAGCATTTTTTATTGATACATAAATACTTTTACTGTTCGTTAATTATGCAGTTGCACCGCAGCATTTCTTATATTTCTTGCCGCTGCCGCAGGGACAGGGATCATTTCTTCCGATCTTCTTATCCTTTACTACGGTACCGGAGCTTCTCTGATCTTTATATAATTCTTTTCTGCGCTCGGGAGTCAGAAGTGCATCCCACTCCTCCAGCTCATAGAGCCATTCTGCTTTCGCTTCTACCATATTATAATAGAGCTTCTCTTTGTCAAAAGCCAAGCTAACCTTGGTATCTGCATCCATCTCTTCGATAGGGTTAGGCTTAACCAAGCTATCATTGATCCCATCCAGGAAGCCTACAAAGTAATTCAATTCCGTATTAAACTCCTTGGCAAGGGAAGCTACGCTTCCTTCCCATACTTTATCTGCATCTGCAAGCAGTACTTTATAGATCTCTTTCTCAATGTTGAAATAATTAGCCCAGAATAACTGGCCGGAGCGATTATTCATATCATTTGCATAAGCAAAATCTCTCCACTCTTGCAATAAACTCATGTTATCATCCTTCCTCGTCTGTTTTTTCCCATGCCTCACATTATAGCATGAATTATTATTAATTTCCAATATGAAAAAATATTTTTATTTTGTGTATAAATATTGAAAATGTGTATCATAATAGTAATGTCCGAATAAGGAACTAAGTTCCGTTGTAGGATGTAAATGCGTATGCTCTTTCATAATTGGATTCCCCCTCCAATTATGATTACCAAAGAGAAGTTAAATACTTATCCTCCCCTTTTTAGTGAAAGACCTGTCACAATGGCGTGATGGGTCTTTTGCTTTTGCATGAAACGCCCTATTTTCAGGGGTTCCAAGGACATTACCAGATTACATTCGTCTTAATAAAGTGCCACTATTTATGAGTTGCCCCAACTTTGCCCCAACTCTTCAAAATTGGGATTATGTAATCTCACTTAAAACAGATTCGCTATCTTTTGCATCTCATCAGCTTTAATGTTAGGTAATACATGTGAATATAAATCCATCGTCATTGCCAGTTTACTATGACCTAAAATTGTCTTAAGAACCTGTGGTTGCATTCCATTTTCAATACATCTGGTTGCAAATGTATGCCGAAAAGTATGTGGTGTGATATGCTCAAACTTGACGCCGTCCTGATTAATTTTGTCAATGACTTCATTAAGATTAAGCTTGAACCGGTCACGATTCATAGGATATCCGAATTCTGATGTGAAAATTAGATCTTCAAGCCCAGGCTTCGACTTCCATTGATCTCCTAAGCTTAATCGCAGCTCCGCTTGCTGCTTCTTTCTGTGCCTTAAGACATTATAAACATTATCCAGCATCGGAATATCTCGTTTTGATGTCGCCGTCTTAGGCGTATCTAAGTAGTATTCATTATTATTGAAATTCAAGGAATGATTGACATGGATAAGCTTATTCTTAAAATCAATATCCTGCCAGCGTAAACCTCTTAGCTCTCCTGACCGCATACCGGTTGATAAAGCTAATTCACATATGTCTGCCAAGTAACTATCTTTTACATACTTTAGGAAAATACGCTGCTCATCCATAGTCATTACTCTGCGTTCTTTTGAAACAGTATTTCTCGGCAGGGTAGCAAAAGGAACAGGGTTCTCTTTAATAACCTTGTTCTTCACCGCTTGCTTGTACATACCGCTTAAGACAACCGCAGTAAGCTCAATTGTATTCCGGGAATAACCTGCCCGATGCATATCATTATAAATCTTTTGGATATGTTCAGGCCGGATGTCTTTCAATCTTTTCTTTCCAAGCTCATCCTTTAAATAGCATCGGTAATGCTCATCATAAACCGTTACAGTACCTTTTTTAACTGATGGCTTTTTATACTCCTCAAGCCAAGTCTGAAACCATCCGTCAACAGTAATGTTCTCCTGTTTTGCATAAAGTCCATGTTCGACCTCATATTTAAGGTCATTATACATTTTCTTACACTTCGTGAGTGACCGATCCACTACATAGTAGTCTTCTCCTGCATATCGAAACCTCCCTTCATATCTGCCATCTAATTTCTGGCGAATTCCTTTTGGCAATTCCTTGCCGCTTATGTCTGTAGCCATATAGCTTCCTCCTTTACTTGGTATATAAAAAAGCACCTGCTCCTTTGTAAAGGAACAGATGCTCTCCTACCTATTCAGCAATTTGATTTAGATAACTTTCTACAATATCGACTTTCCATAACACTCTTCTATTTATCCTTATTTTTGCTCCGGCTGCACAACCTATAATAATAGCCGTCGCCCTTCCACATCCAAGTAATGATTTAAGTTCATTGGTATCAATTAAAATTTTCCCTTTATCTGATTTTATTGTTCTAAACATTCTTTCACCTCATAGATAACGCCAATTATTCTTCATACTGATTGATAAATTCTTTTGCTTCATCAAGCGATAATTTATATCCACCAATCAGATTACCGCCATGGATAACGCATTTTGTATCAAAATCCAAAAGCATATATCCAATATCTTTTTCACTACTCCAGTAATCCCACATCTTTCTCTTTTGCAGGATTAATCCTCTTTGATATGCTTTCCTTCTCAGTCTCTTTTCTCTATTGATTAATTCATTATTTATACCAGCCTCCTTAAAATAATAAAGGCATCTATAAGCGTATGAATCTGCTTACAGATGCCTTCTAATTTTTTGTGTATTAATATCAATTATCTTGTTTTTCCCGACTTATGCTTTCCTTTATATGTCTTTTTAACATTACCTATATTACGCACAGGGTAATATCTTGAGCATTTCTTACGCTTCGGTGAAAACAAATCATAATATGTACAATAAATAGTCCCAACCGCTGGCTTTGAATGAAAACAATTATGGCAATTACACGATATCGCTTCCACTCTCTTAGCATTAATAATTCGATTGGAAGGTGTTCCTGTTGATCCCCTTGGCATATTAAACCTCCATATTCTGATTTTCATCTTCAATCAAGTTTTCTATGCCAAAAACGCTAAAATCAATATTTATTAATTCATAAAAATGTTCATACATAGATAAAAACGCCTCAACTTGATCTATGCTAAGCTGATAAATGCCATCATTGATCCAACCCGCTATTATCCTAAATTTATCATCATTAATCATATATCCCGATTCTTTTTTACCTTTTATTTTCACAGTTACATTCTCCTTCTTTCCTTTTGTAACTGCAAGCTTTAACCGTTTAGCATAATTGTAAGCTCTTCTTTCTCTATTGACTAAATCATTTTTCATTTCTTCTACCTCCAAAATTTTGTATTTAATTCATGAATAATATATAGCTTCAACTAATTTACTCTGCTATTTTCTTATAAATTAGTTCAAGTAAGCTGGGTAACTCAGTTATTCCAAAATCATCTGGGATTGTAACTGGATTTATCCCTAAACTCCTAATGTTTTTTAATCGTGTACGTTTAAACGTATTAAGGCTCCCAATCTTCTGCTCTAGAATTTGATCGTTATGATATAAGGACTCTTCTAGTTCATACAATCCACCCTTTTGATGAATCAAGTAAAGCGTCTCTTTCATCTTAACCTTTTCGTCATTAGAGAATGTGCTATTATCAATTATCTTAATTGCCGTTGATGTATTAACATATTTCTCTTTTCCGAATATCCCCTCTATCTTATGTGATATAAATCCATACACATAATTCTTATCCAGATATGGGGCTATAGACCGTTTAGACTGTAAACCCTTGGCATTATTCTTTATGCCCTGCCTTTTAATTTGAAATTCTACTCGGATAACTCCCTTCATTTTATTAACTTGCCTATGGTCAACATCTGATTTATTAATTAATGCCACTTCCTTATCATAAATATTTATTTCTTTTGAACCATTCTCAAAGCAACAGGATTCTTTATATAAGACTTCTTTAGTTTTATTAATTTTCTTTCTCTTCATTGATTCATACCGATAAGGGACACCATGGTTGCAAAGCCAAATATGTATTGATGGAAATGGAGACTTTACATCAATCGCTAAGTCAGCCCTATCCGTCAACCATTCTCTTATATTCGCAGTATTTATGCTGATATTTCTCAATTCCTTCATTTCAATTAACCTATTATTCAATGCTTTGATTATCATGTCCGGGGTATATGTATTTAAATTCGTAATACAATATTTGTTATTGCCAAGTAATTGATTCGCATTACACCTTAGTAATATAAAATATTTTTTTATTGTCATTTTACCCGTTTTACATGTAATGAATGAAATATGTAATTCTACTTGATCTATTCCTTTCCTGTTGTATACATTACTACGCCAGCATCTTTCGTTAACTTGATTCATAAAATACTTGCTTGATAATTCTTTGAATTTAATTTCTGATATATATCTCTTCACAACAAATGTATGCAACAAGACCTCCTTTCCACTTTATGCTAATAAAGTATTTATACTATGTGAGTAACCCTTGCAGATAAGCACAAAAAAAGCATATAGAAAATGAATAATCCTAACGGATTATGAATGATCTATATGTCTTTATATTTAGTATATATTTATAACTTGAAGGATGTACAAGATTATCCGTCGTCATATATACTGGGATTAAATGAATGAACATAATTATATTGTCTGTTACTTTTCTTCATTGCCCATTACCTCCTTGGATATGATAGAATAATTATTAATATCTTTTAATGTCCCGATAGGGGCAGTAGAGCTAAATTGAAATAGAAGTGATAGTACTCTTTTACCTAATTATATTCTTTATTTATAATCAGAAATATTGACAGCATTTATAAATCCCTATCGGGATTATATCAGCGAATAAATATATATGCTGGCAACAGTATACAACTAATAAAATACAGTAAAATAAGCACTTACTAACAATTGATCCATAAATAATACCGAAAAAAATAATTACTTTAATGTTATTTTTTCTATGGAGATCCCGTTAGGGATCATTAATTTAATAAATTAATGCATTATTTATATAGCTATTTTTATTAGTCAATTTATCTAACTTCCTTATTTTATCGCACATATATGTATTTTATTGAATACCACCCTATATCATCAAGGAGAAAACATATGATTCACAGTTTAGTTTTATCTGCTAATCTAACAAATGAAGAAGCCGACATAATCAAATTACATTTTGATGGTCAAAAAAGTAAGTGGCACCACAAAAAGGCAGGCCATTACGCAACAAACTATTATAGCTACTATGGTATTACTCATATTAGAATTGGCACCTACGGCAAAACGCTTACTTTCACTAAGCCATCACAGCCAAAATCATTCTTCAAGAAAATTAATACTCTAAGTATCACTATTAATGCAAAGCATAAGCTTATTTTAACTCCGACAGGAATAAGCGAAGAACATATTATTGCTCATATCAGCAAGTTATTGCCAGAATTTCATCGACCTATACAGTTCAAATTACGACGCCTGGATATAGCTATGGACATTACCGGAAGGTATATAAATGAATACCCTGCGTTATTAAGTAAGGGATATCCCATAAAATTACGAAAATATAAAGGTATGGGCGCTACTGAATCTTCCAATGACAATATAGTACGAGTAGATGCTTATAAAGATCCTTTTAAGGTAGAAATTAACGGAAAATCAACTACTATAATAATAGAGCATGATTCTGAAGCTGCATCAATTGCAAAACCTATGGCTATCTCATCCCATTTGGAAGCTTCAGACCATCTTAAAGTACTTATACAATTGAAGAAACCAAAGCTTTATGAGTTAATGAGAAAGTACAAAGTATCCTCGCGCACTCTTAACGCATTTATGTCTGAAAACATAATTGAAGCCATTGAAAAATCAATGTTTACATATTACATACGCAAGATTACTGGGGGCGGCACATATTATAGTATGAATTATGCAGAGTATCTTATTTTAGCAAGCAAATTTAATAAGCCCAGAAAAGACAAGCTTATAGCTTTACTACACTTCATTGCCAAATATCAGGGTATATCTCATTTTCTGGAGCATGTCCGGGAACAAGATAAGAATGTGGTGTGTCTGGGAAGAATGACGACTATTGAATCGTACCTTACGGATTTACATAAGCTTGGAATCAATCCTGTAACAATATCTCGTAGAATGGATGCGGAAAAGTTATGTGAGAATAAAATATCTTTTAAGGCTCTTCCAAACGTAATAGATTTAATAGATAAGCATTATTCAAAAACGGACTTGTGATTACATAGATAATAATAATTTAACTAAAACCATTTCTCCTTTGAGAAACAGCTTCCCAAAAAACCTATGCCAAGAATTATACCGAGAGGTAGAAAAACGGCACATAGAAAAGCAGTGAGTATGCCCCAGACAATAAGTTTACATATAACCATAACACCATGACCTTTATTTTTCCTTGTAAGGTATGCTATAACCCCTATCAAGCTTAAAACGAATAATCCTTCCATATGATAACACTCCTTATCGTGTACTTACAAATAGCATTTTTTCTATTATTACACCTTATTTATGGATACCGCTTTACAATATATAAAAAGCTTCACGTATATTCCACAAGCTTATGCCTGCAAACCAAGTATTTCACATATAAATATTGGTCAAAATACTACCAGTAATCATGAAGCATAAATTATGTTTCATAAATCCCTAAATAATTCTTATACAAGTGCTTTGACCAGGTATTACTCGCCGGCAATGCACTTTAGATACTATTTGTTATAATTGCCGCTATGTAAATAAAATAAATCAATTTACTACCTGAAAAATATATGAATTAATTTACCCACGAACTTCATAGATTGTTTTGTATTATCGTGGGCTTTATTAACGAAATTCCCAAATCCAAACAATCCTCTGATCGGTGGGAAAGAAAATACAAATAAGTCGGCAGCACACTCAATATATGTATACAGAGGCGACATTTCAATTTGCTCATACGTGCACAGATAATTACCATTGTGATTAAACCACAGATTAATAAAGAATAATGCTAATATTGTTGTTAAATAGCGCATCGGTTTTTTATTAAATATGCCACATATTATTAATGCAGCTATGATTCCTGAGATAAATCCTATGCCTTCCATATGATATCTTCTCCTTTTCATAATTACCTATTTTGATTTTTTGTTTTTATATTCATCTCCATAAAAGCCAGAAAGAAAACTTGCTTTAAAATACTCTAGAAGGCCTTTACCTTTAAGAGCATCTAGCTCTGCCTTATCAATATTTTTAGGGGCTGTTTTTGCAAAACCCTCATTAACACCATCCATAAATGTATTCTTTGCTTGTGCAAAGGTCCCCTCCTTTTTAGGTTTCATTATAGCTGTATCGTCATTTTTAAAACTATTCGGAGGCTCATTTACATTATTTTTCGTTAGTAAATGCCTAACTGCAGACTCGTATGTAATTTTCTCTCCATTATGAGTAACAATTAAAGATGTATTACTTATTTCCATATTAATGCTGTAAGGATTAAGCTGCCTGTTGCCTTCCGTATTTAAACTTTTATATACCCCTTGGCTATCGTAACGACTAATGCCAAGCCATTGATTGAATGCATTACCAATCATATTGATCAATGCCGATGGAAGCCTTTGAAATTCTAATTTATATGCATCATTAAAGTTCATTTTCAAGGCACTTCTTGGCTTGCACTTGCTTACTTTCGTATTAATCAGATCAAAACCAAGTGAAAATGGTTCGGCCAGTATAAAGAAAATGTTATCATGGAGTAGATACTCCTTTGAAAAAGATATTTTCTCATCTATGGCATTTACAAGTGTGTATATCTGAATAGCCAGAATATCATTAGGTATTAATTTGATCATATATTATCCCTCCAGTAAAATTTATAAATCAATATTTAATCATAGTCACCAAAAGTTAATCACTATGACAAGAGCTTAAGTAACCTACTACTTCCCTGGTTAGCTTGTGCCAGCACTGCCTGAGATGCTTGTTCCATGATACTGTACTTAGCCAGCTTAACTGCTTCTCTTGCCACATCAGTATCTCTTATCTGTGATTCTGATCTCTGCAAATTCTCAGACGAGTTACCGCTGTTGCTCAATGCATGTTCCAAACGGTTTTGATAAGCACCAATTTTACCTCTCTGCTTTGATATGATGTTGACCGCATTGTGAAGTAATCCTATGGACTGGCTTGCCTCACCATGATTTGATACTTTAACATTATCAATACCAAGGACCGTACTATTCATCTTATCAATGTCCAAATAGATTACCTGACCGGTATTGGCTCCCGCTTGGATAGCAAATCTTCCTACGGTATCATCAATCACACCAGGAGCTAAGGAAAGACCACTGGTGTCTATCATATAGTCTGCAGAGCCTGTCGTATCAACCGGATTTGATGATAGATTAGTGACCTCATATGAAGAATTGACAGTAAACTTTAATGCATCCTGACCATCTATCCCAAGAAACGACCCTGTTCGGAATATATCGCTATAGTTTATATTAGCAGGATAATCAAACTGCATTGAGAAACTACTGCTGTAAAGGTTATTGACAAAATCAAGCTGAATACTTCCGTTGGATGATGTAATATCCCCAGGTTCAAATATACTTTGAAGTCTGCTTTTACTGGCATCATCAAGCCATAGCATCATGAGATGGCCTTCAGAGCTTGGAACAAATTCCAAACCAATCCTGTACTTATTCTCAGGCTCAACAGTATTGGCAGTATTGTACACGGCTTTGATTTGGTCACTATACATAGCCGTCATATCATAACCTAAACCACTGCAAAATGCGGCAGATAAATTCAATTCCGCTAAAGCCGTGGCATTCATGCCTCCAACCGGAGTAATGCATTCTGTAACATTTTTATCAGATACTGCACCATCAATATTAAAATCCACTCCATTCAGTTCTTCTATAATACTCTCTTTGGTAGAGCCCGGATTAAAGCCTATTGTAAGTTCATATTGTCCTGCAATCCCAATGGTAAAGGTGCCGCCAGTAGCTAATGCATTATCCGCAGACATTCCGGAAGTACTAAACATATCATCCCAGGATGTATAGGTATCGAGATCAATCCCTATCCCATACTCATCAGCATTTATCTCATGAAATCCTTCATCAATAAAATCCAGGAATTCCTCTTTGGTTATTAATGCTGATTCTGCCGGGGTATAGAGTTTGAAATCCATTGAATTAACCGTTGCTACTTTCGGCGGAGTAGTCGTCACTTGGAAATCTAATCCGTCAACCGCTTTTGTAACAGTATCTATAGAATCGATATCATCGACATTAAACGATAGAGATACCCCATTATAAGTTACAGAATATGTTCCTGCGGAAATTGGCTCATCAGCTAATGATGCTCCTCCATCAGTAATCATACTCCAGGGATAACTGTTTCCATTGATGGTTAAACCTGTGGTAATATCCGCCGTCACGTTATAATCTGTAATAGTCGCATCCGTAGGAATGCCACTTATTTGATAATTCCTATTAACCGATGGTAAAGGATTATCCATAATCGGATTATGCCCATCAAACAGTTTCTGCGTATTAAATTCTGTGTCATTTCCTATCCGATTAATTTCAACCGTCAATGCAGCAATTTCTTTTTCTATGTTCTGTCGTTCCTCTGCTGTATTTGTGTCATTTGATGCTTGTACTGTTAATTCGGTCATACGTTGCAGCATTGCATGAACCTCACTTAAAGAGCCATCTGCCGTCTGCAATAAGGAAATGCCATCCTGGATATTATCAGATGCTTGTTCCAACCCTCTGATCTGGGCTCGCATCTTTTCCGAAATAGATAAACCGGCTGCATTATCACTGGCTCTATTGATCTGAAAACCTGAAGATAGCTTATTCATTGACTTTGACTTCAGGTTTGTATTGATATTGAGGTTTTTGTTCGCCATCATGGCAGCTAAGTTATTCTGAAGGGAAATCATGAATTATCCTCCTCTTATGTACAACAGGTCACCGATTGGTATGTTACTTCCAATTGTAACATATTGTTACAATTATTCAAATATAATTTTGTAATACTTTGTTGCATTTTATTATCCGTAACAATTCCATTGCTATAATACCTTTATACGAATAGACAGGGAGGTATTATAGTCCATGGTAATGACCAAGCTAGGTTTGAAGCTTCTTGAGCTGCGACAAAGTCACAATTTGACTCAGGAACAATTAAGTAATGACTTAAATGTTTCTCGGGTTTCCTATTCACATTTTGAACGAGGCGAACGGGTTCCAGATATTACATTTATGCTCCAATTAGCCAATTACTACAGGATTGACATTAGTCAATTAATCAATAATGATCTTATACCTCTACATGTAATTACTAATACAAAAGGTAAGAAGCCTAAAATTAATGATGCTGACAATGAATATCTTGCTGACGAGATTTATCGATTTATTAAACAAAAGAATCTCTTACCTAATGATGTTCTGCAACTAACGAAATCTGATATTGATATAATTGCAAAGTTCAGATCGTTACCAATTGACGATCAACAAGAGCTTGTTCATATCCTAAAATATAAGATAAATCGCTTAAGCAAAAAGTAACAGGCACCTCTATACATAACATTAGAGATGCCTGTATCGTTTATATCAGACCATTTTCCTTATAGCTGTAATAGCTTTGATATGAGCCGACAATCACATGATCTAATAGATTAACCTTTAGCATGTCACCCGCTGTTCTAATCGCTTTCGTGATATTATTATCTTCCAAGGATGGGTTAGGACTTCCACTGGGATGATTATGCGCTATTATAATGTTGGTTGCACCATTAACAATGGCCTTTTTAAATAGCAAAGGAATGTCTACCGTACATTGATTACATCCTCCTATAAACAGCAATTCCGTACCTATAACATCGCATTTTGCATTCAGGTAAAGCACATAAAAGTTTTCATTCTGTGATAAACCGATTTTGGAATACAGATAATCCGCTATCTTGTTTGGTGTATTTACATTAAGCATCTTGGTAGCTCTTACAGAATAGATATCTTGATACAATGTCAATAACAGCTCCAACTTCTTACGTTTGGCAGCAGTTATATCCAAACAATATATATGCTTACTCAGTTCATTAGGACCGAATTGATCAATTGCTTTTTCTAAAAGCGGAAGACTGATACCGGTAAAGAAAGACATGGCTTCTGCAATACTCAGTTGTTCCGTTTTGGCTCCGGTCATCTTTATCTTAATCTCTTTTTCATTGTATATATTATTGTTATCTTCCCTGATTAACGCATATCGGGTGTAATCCTGGTTAGCCATAAATAATCTCCTTTCATAGAAAAAGGCTGCCTAATGGGCAAATCATCGCATTAGACAGCCTTTATAAAGTTAATAGATCGCTACATCATTTCAATTGCTGAGATAAGTAAAGCCATCTGATCATAGTTCAGACATTTCCAAGTAGTAATACGGAATTCATTACTTAGAATTGCATTGAAGCTATCTTCCGATAAATGCTTATCTTTTATTGCAGAACAGAGCAGATCATATTGCTGCTTGGTTATGGGCTTTGAATTGCTTGAAGCATTCCCATGATTGGTAGTCATAAAATCCTCAATATCTTGCGTAAATCGGGAAGAAAGGCCGCTAAGATTTAAGGTAGCATCAACTAATGCCCTCTTCTTAGCCATCTTTAGAATGGTATTCTGCATAGTAAATGGATCACTTAATCTGTATCTTACTTCCCTGCTATTGGATAAACCTATTCCTGTAGCTTTAATAATACCGGTATCAGCATCACTTAGATTGATTCTTGCCTCATAGGAAAATAACGGACGACTATAGTCTTCCAGCCGATTGGTGATTTCAACTACCGGAACAACACCAAAGAAACGGCACAGACGCTCAGCTCCTGACTTGAGCAGCGTAGGTTTAGAATATCCTTTAACTATGCCATAATCTACTCCTTCTGTGAGGACCTTATCAATAAATTGCTGCAATTCATCTGCTTGCGATATGGCTTCTTCTATGGATTGGAATATCTTTAATGCATTATGTTCTGTATTTGCTTTATGCCTGACCCCAAATCGAATAACTTCAGCCTCCTTCAGCAAAGGTACATTATCTTTCTCAAACCATGACAGCGGTTTAGTATTAACAGAAGTATCTCTTTGCCTTGTACTACCCTCTTTCACAGGATTAGCTTTTTGACTGCTATTCTGCACTTTATCATTAAGAGAAACAGAATTCTTTTTTGCATTTGACTTACGCTTTACCATAGTATCATGACTATTATTGGATACAGCTTCATTTAATGCTACATAATTATTCATAATACTATTCTCCGATCCAGATTAAGTAGCCAAATCATTATTGCAATCAGGGTTGAAAAGGTGTAGAATTTCTCTAAAGATTTGAATAAGACGAGCCACTCATTATCTGTTTCATTGCTATTCGCCGTAGCATTAATGATATATTGAGCGGCTTGTCCTTTATTACAATTCATATGCATAACCCCTTTCATGAGTCAAACCCGTTATCATAATCTCTTCAAGTTCATCCTGGAAACTGCAATCGCTCTTCATCCATAACCGATATAGATGATCAAGCGGATACTTCATATTACACAGACTATCCCAGCAAATCGGTATTAACTTGGCTTCATCTAATGAGTTCATAGCTTCCAATATGCTCTCTTTCCAAGCAAACTCATAGGCTCTATTCAGTAGTTCTTCCTTTGACTGCATATCAGACAGTAGAATGTTCTTAAGGGCTTTGAACTCCTCATATAACTTTGCCATAATCCTTTGTTTCAATAAAACATCTCCTTTCTTAATCTAAGCTGCAATCATCACAATAGATACAGAAGCTACAATATGATTGCTCCATACACTCGCCAAATATCCATGCACCGTCCACAATTACCGGCATACAACTATGCAGATACTCTTTGCAGCCGTTCCTGCATGGACTTGGCATATCCACAGCAATGGTTTTCCTCTCCATCCGGCAGTATCCCATGGCAATCACCCCTTTCAATGGTACAAAAAAAGCTTCATGATGTAATCTCATGAAACCTCGTACCTATATGGCTATATATCTTTCCTACCTGGCTATAGTGACACTCCCTGTAAATCGATTGTAATAATAAAGGTTATCACTCAGGACTTCCTCAGGGCTTACCTCAGTAGCATTTATGTCAGCTATCATCGATCTGATATCCTGAGGTTTCATATGCCCTCCTGCTTCCAATATTATGATTTCATGAATGCTGCTGGGTATGAGATAAAGGTTTGCTGCTTTACGGAATGCAAAGTTACGGAGCAGGTCGTCATATAACATTACGTTTGCCCCATTCACCCCGATACTGTTCGTGGCAATATACATTATAGGTTCAGCTTTTCGGGCGTCCATCTGGTTAAAGATGTTCCCGATATCCTCTATGTTATCGCCACCAATCATATCAGATAACACTTGGCTCATATCACGGATGGATGCAGGGAATAAGATCTCTGTATTCACCTTTGCGATAGAATAGACCGTATTTACGTCAGCACCCCAGATATTCATGAGGCTATTATGTATAGTGATACTTGATATACCTTCCTCACCGGTAGCGACAGCAATAAAGAACACAATCGCCAAGTCCCAGAACCTAATATAAGGGGTATCCATCAAATACTCCTTATTACGTTCCAGGTTAATAAGTCTGAAGGATATCTTTCCTTTTACATTATCAAAATTGGTAATGTCGCTGCTCTTAATATCAATCCCAAGTGTCTTATTGCTTTCGTGAAACATAATGATGTCATATAAAATAGCCGACATTGCTTTACCACATAAGTACTCATTATAATGATGGTCAAGATAGATTGTTGGAGCGCATGTTGCTTCTGGATGCCTTATAAACAGTCCATAAAGCTGGTTATCATTGTTTTTGATTACTTCTTTGATACTTACCTTGTACTCTGCACCATAATACGCTTTCACAGTAGCTAATACCTCGTCGTTAAAACTTTCCTGAGTTAATGCTTTCATTGATTTCATAGTTGTTTTCTCTCCTTTAATGTTTTTGGTTTTGTTGTACCTAATTGCTTTTTCAGGGTGATATTTTTCATTGCTTAATAAAGCACACAACCTGCCGGAGTTTATACAATCATAGGCACCACCTCCTTTCCTAAAAATAAGCATAAAAAAGAAGCCTTTTATAGGGTCATGCTTGGGACCATCATTACAAAATAGCCATATACAAGGGGGGTACGGATAATAACTAAAGGTCAGACTAAATTATAAGAACCTAGACCCCTCCAAAAAATTTTTAATTTTTTTCTATATAAAGCGCTTTCTGACTGTATTATATGCGCTCACATAGAATAAACTAATTAATCCTTGCCTGCACCATAGAATATAATGCTAATGAAATCTATGAGGATAGATAAGTCTCATTTTATTAGATTATTAATAGAAAGAACTAACATAGTTTATTTTCCTTGAAGCCGATTGAATCCAATATTTTCTTGTATTCTTCACTTTTTTGGTAGTGAAACTAATGCCTATCACCAGATATGCAATGCCACTGGTAATGTTTTGACATATTGCTAAATCAGTTGCAGAATTTTTGCAATAGCTTATATAAAAACTTATCTCGGGATAATAGGCCTTCTTGATTCTATTTCCTAGGGATATTTTTTATTTTATTATACTTTATTATCCTCTATCTGTTTGTTAAATATATCTTTATAGATTTTATAAGCCGAGCCCTGAAACATTGTAAGTATATCTTCTTGGCGCTTAATTATGATCGGATGAGATTTAAATTTCCCCTCAATTGTATCATATTCTTCTGTTTTACATATATCAATCTTCATATCATCATATTTGAAATTTATCTCTATTATGACTTTTACTGCATCAACTAAACTTTCAAATTTATATCCCATTGTCACAATAGAAAACTGATTTTTTATACAATCTTGTACAAAACTGTTGTTCCTTATGCTTGTTCCATTTAAAATAGCGCTTGTTATACCTTGTAAATTACTTAATGCGTCCTCCCCATCTTCTTCATTAATTTCTTTTGAATCATCATCGCCTAAATCTTTTTTTAATTCTACTTTTGTAATTGTCACAAACCTCCAACCCTTAAACTGTATTGTATTAAAGGTATCAAAGAATTCCACTCTATGTTCTTTAGTTAGATTACTTAAAGATAAATGTTGTGCCTTAACATTAGGATCCTTATATGATGCCTGATTCAGAAAGCTGTTTAATTCTTTAATTTCACTGGCGGATACTTGTCTCATGTCCATTATAACCCTTTTAGAATCTTTTTTGCTTATTATAATATCGATGCTTCTTATTTGCTCAGCAACTAATTCATTACGCCCTAATCTTACTATTGGATATTTCATATTTATAATAAAACTTTCGTCATCTATTTTTTTCATGGAAGACAAGCGAAATTTACTGTTTCCATAACTTGCTCCATTAAAAAAATTTTCTATGTCATCCATTATACTATGATCTTTTTCATTATGATCTTTTTCGTTATATAATTCAACAATAGCAGATTTAAGGTAATTTCCACCATCATCTATTGAGTACTTAAACTGTTCAATATCATATGCTCCCCAAAGTATGGGGTAAATTTGTTCAGCTAATGCATCTACATTAATTGATGTCAGTATAATTCCTTGTCCTTTTAATAATTTCTTTAATCTAAAAGGTTTTAACCCACCATCTTCAATTAACCTTTTTAATTCTTTATTATCTACATATTTTGATATCATACAATCACTCCTATCTGTTATCTACTGCTGAAATATTACGATTAAGAAGAAATTTAACATTAGTATTATCCAATATATTACTATCAATTTTACCTTCATAATTCTTCAAAATATTCATTAGATTTTCGTGTATATAATCAACTTCTTCTTTATTATCTGCATAAAAGCAAATATCAAAATTTACATATTGAGATTCGTATTGAAAAGATCTGCACATACTCCATAAGTAATTAAAACTATCTTTACAAATTTTATCGAAACAAAATATTATAAGCCTCTTTACTAACATTTTTGCATGATTCCCATATATAGTCATTTCAACTTCATCTTCTGCTTCACAAAAGATATATTTTGAAAACAAATGATTAATACTCCAATAATCTGCTTTCATAGATTTCGAATTATTAATACTAGGATAAATGACCTTAACTTTGCCCTTATAATCAGACTTAATCATTTTATGAATAGCATCCCACTTTGCTATCATATCGTTACCTGCGATAAATATTTTAAATGGGGCTCTCTTATTAGGAATTTCAACAGAATCAACATATTCATAAAATTTGTCTTTATCAAACTTACCATCATTAACATTAATCAAGAGCAGTGCACAATTCCTATCACTATCTTCTGCAAAAAATTCAGAAATTTCATCATTAAACATTGCACATTCTAAAAGATTTATTTCTTCCGAAACCCATTTTTCGATATTGCCTTTGTTCACACTTTCCCATTGTCTATTTTTACATTCTACAAATACACCCTGAATTTTATTTATATATGTATCCGGATATTCAAAATACAAATCTATACCATGAGTGCTTTTTTTATTTCCATTTTCGTTCTTATGGGCATATTTATTGCAGTTAATTTGTTTATCTCTCATTTTTTCACTCCACATAAACATGCTTAGTATATCGCAACCAAACTCCTCAAGCTTCTTTCCAATTTTTTGTGCATTCTCACCCATATTATCTTCCTCCTGCGGCAATCATAAGATCATAAATTAATTTCAATATATTATCATTAATTTGCTCTCTGTTTTTATGGATTGTAATTGCTCCAGACTTATATAATGTAATACCTACTTTCCCCTCCTGACAACTTAATTCAAAGATTATATTATCTATATTATCTATGTATTCATTGAGAAGCTTAAAAGGATCGTTATCGTTTGATAGATTAAGTACGCAGTCCGCAATTAATCCATCTTTTATAACTATCTCCTTTGCTCTTACTCTTCCAACTCTTATTCCATCTATGCCATGTAAATATTCAAAAGCTTGTTCAAATTTAAATATAAGAGGTTCTATGATAATTTTATTATTTAAGGCCAATGAAATTGCCGTTATTAGATACTGTGAACTTTTTCTATTTCCCCAAAGGTCGAATGTTTTATTTACAAAATCAAAATGAAATGGGATGGTGTGGTATTTTTTTAAGACAACATCGATAAATTCATTTTTATCAAAATCAAATATCTTCTCTTTTGTGACTTCGGTGTATACATATACGGCTTCAAATCCATTCTCTTTAACATCTGTAACTAACATTTTAGTTAATTCTAGATTATTACCTTCTAAATTATTAATAAATTCTTTCATTGATGTTTTTGATATTATTTCAAATCTAAACATAAGAATACTCTGCATAATACAACCTCCTTTTGCTATTATTAATTATATTGTATAATCTAATAGAGACACATAATGGTCCCTAACAAAAATATTTATAGATTTATTATACCAATATATTCCAAAATAATCTACAATAATATGCTTTTACTAAATTAATTAGATAATTGTACATATTACCAATCAAAACCAACTAAGGCTCCTGAACTCAAGCATCCGGTCATTCTGCTATCTCTTTATAAATACCAGCTCAATCGGTTGGGCTTGATTTTATTGCTTAGTAATGTTACCCCCTACATTTTTTTGCATTATTTATCTTCTAATATACAATTCCAAAAAAATATCATTTGCTTATTTTTTGTACTTTTCCATAAAAAAAGCAGCTTACTCAATCATTGGGAGTATCTACCTTAAAATTTATTAATTTATATCTCCTATAAGTAATCATAACTACCTATACCAGAAACATTGATTCATAATTATTATATATCATATGTGTTCTATACTTCATCTGCGCTTCCTGTATTAACAGTAACATATAATGGAATTGTCCTACCTGCGGTATATATAACAATTCTGCGTGCATCTGATGCACATATTATAGTTATACAATTCCACACGCCGTCGGCATCTGCCATAGATTTATTAGCAAAAGAAACAAGTGATGGATGTGGCTGTGAAATATCATCTACTAGGTCCTCAAAATCTTCTTCCGATAGTATTAAGTCTGCAATAGAGATATATGGAAGTTTTTTTCTCGAATTTCTTATTTGAAATTGTATTAAGTTAAGCACATCAAACCAAGTAATTTTTGAATCGACTTTTACAAAATATGCTTCCAGCATAGTATCTCCTTTTCAAATTGACATATTTTACAACTACTTGTATAATTATTATGAATTAATATATCCAAATATGAGGAGTTTTAACATGGGAAAGCAGCATATTTACATCGATATTTTTGCCGGATGTGGAGGTCTTTCTACCGGTCTTTTTAATGCCGGATGGACCGGTTTGTTTGCTGTTGAAAAAAACCCAGATGCATTTTCTACCTTAAAGTATAACTTAATGGACAAAAAGCATCATTTTCTATGGCCAGACTGGTTACCAGTTAGCGCTCATGATATTAATGAATTGATAAAAAATAACAATAAACAATTGCAAGACTTACAAGGAAAAGTTACATTAGTAGCTGGTGGACCACCCTGTCAGGGCTTTTCAATGGCGGGTAAAAGGGATAAGGATGACCACCGAAATAAGCTAGTCAAGTCCTATATAAAATTTATTAAACTGGTCATGCCAAAAGTCATTATTTTTGAGAATGTGCATGGCTTTACCGTGAATTTTAAGGATAAAAAAGGAACTAAAATATATTCTTCCTATGTTGAACGAGCATTAAAAAGGCTAGGTTACAAGACCACTCATCAAATTATTGATATGTCTGAATATGGTATACCTCAAAAACGAAAGCGCTTTATTTTAGTTGCTATGCAAAATCATTTACCAGATGATGTATTTGCAGTACTAAATAAAAATAAACAAGATTTTTTTAAGTCCAAAAATATTTCTTGTACTACAAGCATTCAAGATGCTATCAGCGATTTGGAAAAAATCCATGGAGAATGCCCATCTCCCGATTCTAAAGGGTTTAGAGCCGGAATTTATGGACCAGTTCAAACTGGGTACCAACAGTTAATGCGTCAAGGACTGATAGCCGCTGGAAATGCTGTTGATAGCCATCGGTTTGTAAATCATAGAAAAGATACACTGAAATTACATAATGACTTACTAAAAAATGCTCCTGCCGGAAAAAGAATAACTCCAGATGACAATTATGTTCAAAATTTAAACCGTCGAGGTGTTACAGTACTTGATCCATATTCTCAAGCTCCTACAATTACCTCTATTCCAGACGAATTGGTTCATTATTGTGAACCTCGGATTTTAACAGTTAGAGAACACGCTCGTATTCAAAGTTTTCCTGATTGGTATGAGTTTAAAGGAAAATATACTTCTGGAGGAGAACGCAGAAAACAGGAAGTCCCCAGATATACACAAGTGGGAAATGCTGTTCCTCCACTATTTGCAGAACAGATAGGTCTGGCATTATTGGAGGTGCTTTCACATGAGCAAAATGAATAGTTCTTTATCCTTTAGAGTAAGTGCCGGTTTAAAAAATATAATAGGTCGCGATTTAATTAGTGATAGATTTATTGCTGTATTTGAGTTGGTTAAAAATTCTTATGATGCTGGTGCTAGCAAAGTGAATATTTCATTTGTAACTTCCGACAGGGGAGACGAGCAAATTATTATATCTGATGATGGATGTGGCATGAACTACGAAGATATTATACAAAAATGGTTGTTTGTGGCATATTCAGAAAAAAAAGTCCAAAACAGGAAAGGGTCTTCATATAGAGATGAAATCAAAAGAGAGGTGGCTGGTGCAAAAGGCGTCGGTAGATTTTCATGTGATCGCTTAGGTGAAACATTACAACTCATTACAAAAACTAAGACTGATACTATCGCTCATGTAGTTAACGTTGATTGGAATAAGTTCGAACTTGATGATTCTCAGGAATTTATGGAAATTCCTGTTGAATACTCAACAGTTTCTACATTGCCTAACTCTTTTTCTTATGGAACAACCTTAATTGTAAATAATTTGCGAGAAGATTGGGATCGCGATGCTATATTACGATTAAAACGCTCCTTAATGAAGTTAATTAGTCCAGATACGGATCAAGGGGAGCTTTCTTTTGATATTGAAATAATTGCCGAAATGGAAAAAGAAAACGATAAAAAAGTTCTTGAAAAGGATGGCATAAATCCTGAACGAGATATTGTTAATGGGTTAATTCACAATGATGTATTTGAAAAATTCAACCTTAAAACCACTAACATGGAAGTTGATATTTCTAAAGACGGGAAGACTATCACAAGTAGCTTATCAGATAGAGGCGATTATATCTTTACAATAACGGAGAAAAATATTGATTACCGTCAATTAAAGGATATTCATATTTCAGTATTCTATCTTAATCGAAGTGCAAAAATTAGCTTTACACGTCAAATGGGGGGCGTACAGCCTGTAAACTATGGTTCTGTTTTTATATATAAAAACGGATTTAGAATAAACCCGTACGGTGAGCCTGGTCAAGATTTCTTCAACATAGATCAACGAAAAGCCCAAGGATGGAAACGCTTTTTAGGAACACGAGAAATAATGGGAAGAATATCTATACGAGGAAATAATGATCAATTTATTGAAACTAGCAGCCGCGCACATGGATTTATTCAAACGGCTGCCGTGGAAATGTTATCTACATTATTTTTAGAAAAAGTATTAAAAATTCTCGAAAAATATGTAGTTACAATAATCAATTGGGGCGAGCCGCTCAAAGAAGACCCATTTCATACGATTAGTCCAGACGAAGTTGGAGAACTGATACTTGCACAATTCGTAAATAATGTGAATCCTGATAATATCATTAGTGTAGATTACAATCCCGACCTTTTGAAAAGTGAAAACCAATCTAAACAGTCTGACAGTATATCTGTTTCGTTAAAAAAATTAGAGGCTGTAGCAGAACAAACGCAAGATGCTAATCTGCTTGGACTTACCCAAACAGTAAAAAAGCATACAGAAGCCATTCTTTCTCATAATATTGAACTAGAGCAAGAAAACGCATCTACTGCTCAAGCTTTAGATAAAACTAAGAAAGAAAATATTGCGCGTGAAAAACAAGTTCTCTTTTTAAAAGGTGCTGCTAATCAAAATGTAGAGAATTTAATTAACGGACTTCATTCTATTTATACTCTCACGGAAGCTACGCGAGGGAATGTTAGCTATTTACGGGACATAATCGCTGAAAGTAACATTGACAGCAAAGATAATATTATAGAAGTTTTAGCCGAAATTTATCAGTCAAATCAAAAAGCTAATAAGTTGGCTGAACTTGCTATAAAGGGAAATCAAAATCTTAAGCAAAGTGGAAGCCATAGTATTAATGACTTCATTAGACAATATTTGGATGTCGGTTTGGCCTTAAAAGGTCTAACATATAATCTTATAGCTAATGATAGTGCTTATAATTGCAAGTTTGATTCTTCTTCCATTGGTTTGATTTTAGATAACATAGCAAGTAATTCTCTCAAGGCACATGCAGATTATCTGGAAATTTTACTCGCGGAGACTTCCGAAAATGTTGAAGTTACTTTTTCTGATAATGGAATAGGTCTCCCTAAAAACATTGACCCTAAAATACTGTTTGAATGGGGAGTATCAACGACTGATAGTAAGCAAGGTTTTGGTATTGGTCTATATCATATAAAATTATTAGTAACTGAAATGCAAGGATCAGTTCACATTGATAGTACTTATACGACAGGATTCAGATTGGTGGTGACATTAAAAAAATGAACTGCACATTTAAAATTTTATGGTTCGAAGATGAGCCGACATGGTTTAGAATGCAGATACTTAGAATAAATCAGCTTATGGACAAACATTGCCTTATAGCGGAAATTAACCGTAAAAATGGTGATGATTTTAACTTAGATGAACTATTTGGTAATGAATACGATCTTATTCTAATGGACTATAAATTAGCATCCGGTAATACTGGTGATGCTATTATTGCTAGTATAAGAGCACAAAATATATTGACAGATATTCTTTTTTATTCATCACAATATGAGGATATGCTAGTAGCTATTAAATCTGTATTTCCACCAATTGATGGAGTTTATTATGCAAACCGAAAATTGGAACTTTTTCAACCCAAAATCGAAAAACTTATAGATAAAATTATAAGGCGCTCTGAAGATTTAATCAATTTGAGGGGATTCGTGTTAGATAATTCGTGCGATTTTGAGGTGCGAGTAAAAGAAATATTGAATATAGCATGGCAAAAATTCACGCAACCAGAACAGGCTATTTTAGAAGAAGCTGTACATAGTACAATAGAACATAACTTAAGACGACAAGAGAAAGGTCAGAAGAAGATTGTTGATAAATCCCCTATATTTCCACCTGCTGTAAATGACAAATACTTTTTTAGCCATTCTGATCGCTTGTATCTTTTAACAAAAGTAATTGAAGTATTTCAATCTAACTATGGTTTTGAGCCTAAACCAGAACACACAGATTTTAAAACTAATTATGAAGAAAGTATATCACAATACCGTAATGCTTTAGGTCATAGAAAATCAGGTGAAAATACAATTGAAATATGTAAACAGCCTATTCTGATTGACGAAGCATTGCATAAAAAAATGCGTAGTAATATTATTGCATATAATTCTTTGATTCAAGATCTAGAACAATTTGTTACCCAAAATATTTAAAGTTTGGAATCATAACTAAAGTATAATCGAAATCATTGATGCGACAATTTGGAATTTGGTTATTAATATGGATATTATTACAAAACCATTATCTTAAAACAAATTGCATTCATTAACAAACCAATGCAATTTTGATTGTGAATTTAATATTCAATGTCCAGATGGTAATAGTATATTTCAAGTCAGTTTAGATTTATTACCGTATGATAATTATTTAATACTAAATGAAATGAGTAATGTAAATAATTAAATTCTAAATGATGCTAACACCATAATTAAAAGTAAATGAGGTTTAGAAATGGCAGAGCGAATTGTACATATTGATTGGGATGGACCTTTTTCAATAGATGAACTTGGATCATTAATGGATAATGAAGTTGATTATGGTATTTATCAAGTATATGGAACACACCATATTTATGGTTCCGATGTATTACTCTACATAGGGAAAGCAGATAAGCAAACTTTTGGAGTAAGATTAAAACAGGAAGCATGGCGAAATAACTGTGATTCAAATAAAGTGAGTATTTATATAGGTCGATTAGCAGGAGAATCAACACCTAATAGTAATCAATGGTCAAAAGAAATTGAGTTAGCTGAAAAATTACTCATATATTCACATTCCCCTGCCTTTAACTCACAGAGTTTAAATTATATTCCCGATAAAGATTTATATGGTTTTCATGTTTTAAACTGGGGTAACTTTAGATCTTTATTACCTGAAGTTTCTGGTTTTAGATGGACAAATAAGTTTGATATTATGCCAAATTACAATCTTTATGGTCAACACAAGGGGCTGAAAAAAACGTATAAATAGATTGATTATTTTCTAGCACACCTACTTTTTCAACGAAGTATATTATAAAACTAACCTTTTATATTCATTTAATCTGCCCCAATTTTTGCCCCAACTTCAATTTCACTCTATGGCACAGGACGAAATCCAAATCTCTAAAATCCCTATTTCAAAAACAAAACGAAGGCTGACAAAGCATGATGGAATCACGTTTTATCAACCTCCCCTTTTTAGTGAACAGCCCATCACAATGGCGTGGTGGGCTGTTTGCTTTTCCTTATTTTATCGGTGTTGTAGCGATTTTTAATGTTCTCGAAAAGTTGAAATATTCATCTATTATTATGTATTTTACACCAGGTTTACACCATTTTACATGATGGCCGTAAAGAAATCCCCAGCCATTGCTGACCGGGGTATGTTTTCATGCTATAGGCAATATTGGTTTATGATTGAAGCTATTTCAAATTTATTCGGTATATCTTTGTCCTCTTTTTTGTAATATACGGTTAATAGATATATTTCCTTCTCGTCCTTAACCACATAATATATCAATCTATAACCATTTGATTTGCCCACATTTGTGTTAGAGTTAGCAACTCTAACTTTATAGGTATGATAAGGTGATGAGATTTTTATGTCATTTATAGTGTCACCAAGGAGATTGCCCTTTTCCAATTCCAAAATAACAGGATCTAAATCATCATCAATTTTGGTGAACTTCTTCTTTTGTATGTAATATTTAATATCTTCCTCAAACCTAGGAGTAGGTATAATGGTATAACACATTTATTTTGACTCCTCGTCCTTAATTTTCTTAAGTTCTTCTTTGAGTTCTTTCCATGATTTTTTTGGAAGCATACCTTCACGCATCAACTTTACTTCTTTGCATGACTGTACGATGGAATCCTTAACAGAACATGGTCTTTGAATAGTTGTGTTCATGGGATCAGCCCCTTCTTTAGTTGTGTGTTTTCTCCTTGTACTCATATTATACCACCTTATGACATTTAATGTGTGAATATCTGATTAAAATATTACACATTTTTACTGGTAATATATGTCATAATATGGTAATTGACAAAATTTATTATACTTCTTTTATCGGAGAAAAGCAACAAAAAGTTTACAATTTCGATAAATTATTTTTTCCAACAGAAAATCCCACCAGCTTATCCAGATGCTGTGCAGGGTCATTGAACTAACTTAAAATAAATTTGCTATTCTTTGAATTTCTGTTGCCTTTGTATTAGGCAGTACATGACTATATAAATCCATCGTCATTGATAGCTTGCTATGTCCCAAGAGGGTTTTTAACACCTGCGGTGGCATACCATTCTCTATACACCTGGTAGCGAAGGTATGTCTGAGAGTATGCGGCGTTATATGTAGGAAAGCTGGATGTTCTATATGTATTTGATCAATTACACTATTCATTTCCTGTTTGAGCATATCCCGATTAATCGGGTATCCGGTCATTGTAGTAAATACCAAATTTTCAAGTCCTTCTTCAGTCTTCCACTTATCACCCAACATCAGCCGTTCTTCAGATTGTTTTGCTTTACGCTGCTTTAGCAACCCTACCACCTTATCAAGCATTGGGATATCTCGGCGGCTTGTGGGAGTCTTAGGCGTATCCAGAAGATAATCATTATTTATATATACCAAAGTCTTATTAACATGAATGACCTTATTCTTAAAATCTATGTCTTTCCATTCAAGGCCTCGGAGCTCTCCGCTTCTCATACCGGTTGCAAGTGCCAGTTCGAATATATCATGCAGGTAATTGTCCTTTGAACATTTCATGAATAACTTTTGCTCTTCCACGGTCATAACTCTACGTTATTCTGCTGGCACCAGTCTTTGACCTTCAGGCCGCTGGACATACATTCCTGAACCAGAGCATTCCATTGAGTGAGCTTAACTTCTTTTGCGACTAATTGTGTATTCATGAGAACCTCCTTAGTGAGTTTCGTGTAAAGTGTAAAAACTAGTACAACTTTTTACACTTTTACGATATTATCTCATGAATTGAACTCAGAGGTAATGTACGTATGGTTTACCGTTTACGAAGAAACAAGAAAAAAACTTAATACAAATAAATAAAATATGGTTGGTCGCGTGTAGCCGAGGTTATTTTTTACACCAATTTATACACCATTTATAAAATTAGTGATAAAAGATGATAAAGTGTAAAACCATAGAATAGGCTTGTTTTATCGCTATTCATAATAATGACAAAGCATGATAAAATGTAGTTTTTCCAACCTCCCCTTTTTTCAAACAACCCACTACAATGACGTAGTGGGTTGTTTGATGTTTATATGTGGGTTGTTTAACCCCATGACAATGGCGTCATGGGGTTTTGCTTGTGATCTGAAACAATCATATTTACTACGCTTCAAGAATCTGATCTTAATAATTTATCCCAAAAATCAAACGCTTAAATCTAGTTTATAGATTACCACTGCTCATCCTCCAGATTAATTCCAGTGGTGTATATTGTCCTGTTAATAATCATATTACCAGTAAAGTTAATCTGAAATACCTCCTTTACCCCGTCTTTCTTTATATTAAAACCATGAATGGTATAATCCAATAGATTATCAAGGTTTAGAATACAGACAATGTTCCCCTCGTCTGATTTTTCAACCCAAAACATTTGGGGGTAATTCATCGTATTCAGGCAATTTTTAATCATATCTTTCCCACTCATATTACATATTTCATATTGTAGATGTGTAATCATACCTCTTGTTGAAGTAAAAAAAATATCTTTATAATAGATTTCTTCTCTACCATCATTATCAATATCCGCTCCATAGTAAACATCAGAATTTAACGAATATGAATTCTCATCAATAAAATCCTTAAATTCATTTTCCTTCAGTAATCTTTCTGCGCTTCCCTGTACTTTGTAATCATTATATCTTACATGATATGCATACTGATCCAAACCAATCTTTTCACAGCTCTTCGCAATACTCGCCAGACTCTTATCCTTTAGGTTCATATTCTCATTATATTCAACGATATCTTTGCTTAAAAATATTCGCTCATGTACCTTGCCATCGACAAAGCAGCTAATCTCAAATCCGTTATTTATCTTAGTATTATAATCAAATGTAGTCTGTAACAGATAATTTTTTCCATCATAATTAATAAAAGCCAGTTCCTGGGTGACTTCAATATAGCTGGCATCTGTCATCGTATACGTACTATCGGCATTCCCTTTCAGCAGATATCTGCTGGAATTACCCATAGAACCTCCATCATTAATCCAGAAATACAAATCCTGTACTCCATCGTTATCTGCATCTACCTGTAATACTCTTCCTGTACTTGCTTCTACCATATCAACATATTCTCCGACCACCTTATCCTTGGAGAAACTATTTATTTCATCACTACTAAGCTCTTTATCACTAACAATAGTGGAAAATGTATTTAGCTCGTCACCCTTTTTGATGCTGTTTTCTATAAATGTTAGTAAACTCTCCGGAATATAGGTAGGACTTATCGGTTCTTTTAAATTCTCTGTTGTATCAGTATTATCAACTGCATTCGTAATTTCCGGAGTCACAGTTATCTTCATATTTGTATTTTTCTGATCCACCATAGGAGTTATCTGGGGAGTGGGTGTAATAATCTTATCAGCTTCGTCCTTAATGTTCCTACATGCAATCAATCCAAATAATAAAAGACCCATAACTAAAATGGTTAATCTCTTTTCTTTTTTCTCCATATTACTCCTCATGATTTACAATTATTAAACTATTTTAACTTAAGCATATCACTATTTGTTTCCATAATCAAATTAGATTTACCCATCATATTGGTCTATAATTTAAAGATTATACGCAACTTAGATATCACAAGATGACATAGGATGAATTTCAAATCCCCATATATCCGCTCTTAAAACATTATATAACACATGACGGAGTACTATGAAATTTCAAATGCATAGCCTCCCCTTTTCAGTAGACAACCCATCACAATGGCGTGGTGGGCTGTTTTCTTGTTTATGTATAAGCTGTTTACCCCATGACAATGGCGCCATGGGGGGTTGCTTTATTACTTATTCCTATGTATTTAAATTAACTTTTTTAATACTACGGCATAATCAAAAGAGCTATTCTTACTGCCCTTATATACTTTGATGTAGTAGGTTCCTTTTGCATACTTGCCTCCCGCCCAATGGTAATAGTATCCTTCCAAGCATTCTGTCTCTTTACTGCTATCATATAATACTTTTCCTTTTGAATTAAGTATTTCAAATTTAATATCTCCATCAAGCATATAGCCTATTGAAAAATCAACATATTGACTGGATTTAGTAACGGTAAACTTATACCAATCAACTTTTGATGTACTATCTGAAACTGTAAAATATCCTTCTGCAGCCTCGCCCTCGTTTTTTAATAATTTAGCCTTGGATTTGCTGGAACCTGCCTGTTTGTTTACATCAAAAGCCTTGCTTTGCAATTGATATATGGAACAATCAGCATTAACCTCAAGATAATAAGTGCCCTTATTAACCGTATAATATTTAATTATCGGATCATATTGTGCTTCATTATTCCGATCACTAACAACATAACTTTTACTCGTTAGCTGTTTCTTATTTTTGTCAAGAAGCCGAAAATATGCACTTCCACCTTTTGAATTATTGTAGGGCGTGATATAAAAATTTAATATTTTCGTATCCTTTATATCAAGTTTATATATTATTTTGTCATCATCAGAAGCTTGATATGCTACTATGGTCTTGTCGGCTGATAAAGTTCTTTCTTCATTGCTGATGGAATACAATTTTACTTTAAAAGTTGTTATGCCACTCGGATAATCATTTTTATAAGTAAATTTAATATAATAAGTACCTTTTTCCGGTATTGATCTTTCTATATCCGTTGCGTCATCAGTGGCATTTAGCCGGAAATTCTTTCCTACCGGTTTTGTACACTCTTTATCCTGATATATTCCTGCTTCTAAAACTTCATAAAAATTTGTCTGTTTCAGTGAAATCAAAAGACCCCCGGCTTTATCTACCGTAACTGGTAAAATCAAATCCATTTGCTTGGCATCATCACCAAAATTTATTTCTTCATAACCATCTTTCGTAATATCGTCAAAAGAATTAATACTATGTATTGATAAGTTTGATATATTATTCGGTATTGTCGGAAGTATTTCTGCCTGACAATTTAATCCCAATATAGTATCAGATAAATTCCCCGTTGTATTGCTAAGATCATAAAAGAAATAATAATGCCCCTTCTTCAGCTCTATCTCGAGATCCTTCACTCCGTTCGTTTCGGTTATTCCGGTAATTTCCTTTATTTTTTCTGAATTTTTGGAAGAGCCTGTTTGGATTGCAAATGTTAAAATCCCCGGAACGGTATTTCTATCCTTAACGGTGATATTAAGTTTAATTTTACCATCCTTAGGCATATTAAAATCAAATGCCATCTGATGAGTCAGCCTATCCAAATCAATCATAGTCGATGACACATTTGAAGCAGCTAATGCTATTTTATCATCTGATATTAAAATTAAAAAAAACAGTGAAAAACACATTGTCATAATTCTAAAAAATTTTTTCATTCGCATTTCCTCCCAGGATATCACATAATTAATTAAATTATATACAAACAAATAATAGCATAATTTGTAATTAAATCAATACACTTCAAAAAATCATTATTTTCAATGCTTTAAATCGTTGATCAGATTATTGCTTGGGAATTTCTATTTCAATTCTTTCATCAAGTTGTATTGTTTTCCATAATCCATTGCCAGACAACTCATAATAACTTGGTATCAGATATATCTTTGAAACATTTTCATTTACCATTTCATATGTATAAGTAGCTTGTATAATAGCTGATCCCTCTGTCCTTTCTGCTCTACTCCAATAACTTTTAAGTTCTTTTCCGAATTCATCAACTGCTTCTAAGAAAAAGTCATCTTTTCTGTTAAGACCAGTATTATATTCCGCTTCTATCTTAATATATAATCCATTTAAGGTTAATTTAGATAATATAATCGTGTCATTGTCTAATACTATTCTCTTATTGATATTCATTACTTTATCATCATAAATCTTAGTAGGTGTATAATTAAAACTAAAACTCTTAATAATCAGATTTGAATCGCTGTCAGACCAGGCCATCTTTGTGTTAATTTCAAGTGGACAATTTACCCACTCCTCTGTATTGACATCAGAATCTTCAAAAGTAATTAATGTCAAATACGGAGATAAATCATCCCCTACAAATGCTTTGTCATGATATTCTACCGTACCCTTAATTGTTCTATTTTGATTATCTGATATATTCACTGCATTCATGAAATGAAAGACAACTATTCTACCCTGGAAGTCTGATACTACTGCATTGCCGTCCTCATCAATTAAATTATACGTAATAACCATTTCACGTTTCCCCATTACGATATCATATATATTCATTGTGATACCATCCACCGTAACCGATTGGTTTATTTCATCTTTATAGCTGCTCACATTTGTTTCATAATTATGATAAACACTCTCTATAATGTAGGAAAATACATATCGAATCGCAGCCTGTACCGGTTTTGTGGATAAACCGACAAAAGTAAAAAGTAATATAACAAGTACAAAGGACATTTTTCGGATTTTTTGCTTTATTAATATTTTTCCTACCACCGTTCTTTTGAATTTACGGTAACTCTTATTATTCATATCATTTGCTAATGTATTCATCAGTTTTTCCTTGTAATCATCTCTGAACTCAATTTTATCAATCAAATTATTATATTGATTCTGCATGCTAAAACTCTCCTTTCAGTACTTTTTTAAGTGCATTACGCCCTCGTTCCAGTCTTGTTCCTACCGTTGAGGAAGGAATATCTAGTATCTCCGCTATTTCTTTGATGGAATACCCCTCGTAATAAAACAAATGAATGATGATTTTATATTTATCCGGTAAGCATAAAACCGCACTTAATAATTCGCTTTCTTCTTCTGAAAGATATGAAATATTATCATTAAGAGTAACGTTCTTTCTATAAGTAGCTTTTAAATAATTTATACTAATATTAATCGTCACTTTGATTAACCATGCTTTTTCATGCTCCCCACTCGTAAATTTTGGTTTTTTCGTCATAAGCCGAATATAAACTTCTTGGACAATTTCTTCTGAATCATAAGTGTTTTTCAAATAGGTGTAAGCAATGCGCAGCAGCATTTTACTGTACTTATCTATTATTTGCTCTAAATCATCTTTTGTATTATAAAAAAAATTCATTCGTTATTACCTCCCTTTACTTATAATACATGTGATAATGGCCAAATTTCTCACTATTAAAAATTATTTAATTAAACTTTTTCACGAAGCTCGTAAAATAATTTTTCTCAATGGTAATAACCCAAAATAAAATATAGCATAAAAATAGACTCCATAAATAGAGTCAATTTGAATGTGAGCACGTATCTTTTAGTAAATTAATTTTCCTAAATTTAATCTAACGAAGAATATATAGATAAAGTAGAAAAGCTTATAAAGATACAATAGAAACTATGAACTTACGACAGAATATTATCGGTACCGACCACAAGGCGGGGCTAACACAATGCATAGCCACCCTTTTTAGCAAATAGCTCATCACAATAGCGTAATGAGCTATTTGCTTGTCTTTCAATCTTAAATCTGAGACCAGACATCAGTACAATTGTCAAATTGATAATATTTTTATATTAGGCAGGAATTACACCGATCCTTTTTATGCTTCTTATTTTTTATTATTTATCTAAAAGTAAAATCCAAGGCTTTACATCTTAATTATCTTATACTGTTAATAAATTGAGGTAAAACAGAACGGTGTATTCTATACTAATATTAGCAATACAGACTACTTTTTTCTTTATTCGATTTGCGTAATAATTAAGTGTGCTGAAACTGGTCTTGTTCCCCCAGCCAGTGGAGTGATCGTTAAGTCCGCAGCGTTACCGGCCGGATTTCGTACTGTCAGTACTGAATCAATAACCGTTGTATCTACAAGTGCCATTCCTACTATCTGTGAAGTTCCTGTTTCTCTGCCAACTACCGTATAATCTAAGTCAGTATCGTTAAGAGTTAAAATCAGCTGTCCTGCTTCGCTAACACTTACTTGGAATATAACCTGATACGTTCCAATCTCAGACAAGTTAAATGTGCTGGGACCAGTTCGTACTATCGTAGTACCGCTGGCAGGTCCATCCTGTGGAAAGCTTACATCTGTACCAGGCGCAACTGTTGCTGCGTTATCCGGAGGCATTAGTGCAAAGAAATCCGCATAATTTAATTCTCTCGTTGGACCTAGTGGGCCAAATAGGAACAGCAGGAAAATGGGCACAAGCACTAATACAATTACAAGTGCTGCGATTGCCAGGCCTCTTGTTCTTCTTGATCCTGCCAGACCTGCCAGGCCTGCCAGACCTGCCAAACCTGCCGTGCCTGCCAAACCTGCTGTACCCGCTGTACCTGCAAGACCTGCCAGACCTGCTGTACCTGCTAGGCCTGCTGCACCTGCTGCTCCTGCGAGACCTGCCGTACCTGCTGCTCCTGCTAGGCCTGCCGTACCTGCTGCTCCTGCAAGACCTGCTGTACCTGCTAGACCTGCCAAACCTGCTGTACCTGCTGTACCTGCTGCTCCTGCAAGGCCTGCTGTACCTGCTGCTCCTGCCAGGCCTGCCGGACCTGCTAGACCTGCTGCGCCTGCCGGACCTGGCAAGCGGGGCGAGCCTTTGAGTCCTGTTTGTTCTTCACGTCCGTACTTCTCACGGCATTTTAAGCATTCCCTTGAATAGTATTCTTTACACTCTTCGATATTTTTCAAACAGAGTTCTCTACTTGAAGCATCACAAGATTCATTATATTTTCTTTTATAGTAATTTACCCATTTATCACATTTACTTTTATAATATTCCTCACATTCTCTTTCAATTTTATCGTTTTTATAGCACTCATTATCATTCGGATATTTATTCTGAACATCTATCTTCCTTCTATCCTTTGACATAATAATATCTCCTTAACCCAAAATGTATAATAGTAGTTTCAATACATATTATGTTAATCAATATATTTATGCGACATAATATTACATTTTTCGCTATTTTTGATTTCAGGTTTAGTAAGAATTTGTCCCATTATCTGCTCCAACTTTAATAGATGACACGATACGAGCAGAACCAAGTCCATTGAATCCCCTGACTTTATCAATATGCTCACCTATGAAAAATAAAATGGAGTGCCGCAAATAGATGAAATAGAATCTTTCGTCTATTTTACAGCACTCCTGTTATGCAGCGTAAGCAGCAGCTGCCGGCAGACCATTCCAAAGCCTATCGTAACCTGTATTTAATCGGGGATTTTTTCACTATTCTCACTTGGTTAACGGGATACTAACCGGTTTCTCAAGCTTGGTTGCAGGAGCAAAAAGTCGCTCCATTACGATCTGATTATCCTCAGGCCAGATTACCGTTATATCGTATTGTGTTTTACCGTACAACTGCGATGCACTCTGATCCCCTATCATATCATAAGCTTCGCCCTGTAAATCCTCATATCGCGCTTTAAAGGTCTTTGATATATCTATCATGCTCAGACCTGCTGCAGTTGATTCAAAGGTAATATCGGCCGTATCTCCCCTTCTGTCAATACTCTTGATATACATATCGGCGACAGCCGGTGTCATTGTCTGCTTTAATAAATCTATTGTAACCGCCTGCTCTGTCTTCACAAACATACCTGCTCCCGTAATCTTCAAACCGGCCAGTGGGCTCCCGCCGAAATAGTCATTCTCCAGATAATATATCAGATCCACAGCGTCTTGATGAAAAGTAATCGCGGGGTTGGTTTCCTCCGGAATACTCCATTCTTTACCGTCTTCATCGGTTCCAATGAATTCCAGGTCAGTTATGACTGCAGTACCGTTGTTAGGTGCTGTTGCTTTAATTTCTACACCTGTAGGATATTCGGTAATTGACTGAATTACTACCGTTTGATCAAGCACTTGTACTTCCTGATTTAATACTGTTGTGATCGGTTCCTTATAATCGTTTAGATGAAGCCTAAATTCATAGGAGCCTAAAATCATTGGGCCATACTCCTTTGCCTTTTCAGCGTAGGCTATCGGCACTTTAATTAATTTTACCAGCGATACCGGTATCGTTATGTCATTAGGAATCTCTGCTTCATCAGAGCGGATACTGAATGCCACCAATCCATTTGGGCATTCACCTGTTTCATCCATGAATACCTTGTAGTAGCTGCTTCTCATGTTCAGCTCTATCAGTACATCGTTATCTATTACCACTTGATAATCACGAAAACTAAAATTTCTTTGGTCAGGTATCTCTGGTAATTGAAAAAATAGCACTAGGCGCTTACTGTCAGCAATTACATAAGGCATCTTCAGGGTGTAACCGTTATCTTCCTGCTCCAGATTTACCTCCTGAGTATATTGATTTTTAACGGCATTTTGCAGACCTTTATCAAACTTGACATACCCTGCCAAATCACCGATAACAGGGATGCGTTCTATAGTTCGCGCAATTACCGTAGATGTATTGACTGCTGCAGTAAATAATGCGACCGCTCCGACAAAAGCCCCCACGCCGGTTATGCATCGTCTTGCGAGTCTCTTCCGGATTTTTTTACGAAGGCGGCTGTTCATATGCTCTAACTCCATAGGATAATCACCGGCACTCCTCATTATATCCTCGCATTCCGTGTAACGAACTTGATTCACAATATTTTTCCTCCTTATTCTTTTAATTCCAGTTTTAATAACGCCAACGCCTTTCGTTCTCTTGTGGCTACCGTACCCTGCGGCACCTTTAAAATTGCAGCCGTTTCCGCCAGGGTATAACCTCCAAAAAACCGTAGGTAAATAATGCTTGACAATTCCTGTGAAAGCTTACCGAGGGCCTCCCGGATTGGAAGAGTATCAAATGCTTCAGCCGCCTCCTCCGGTATCTCATCAGTCAATACCTCCCGCTTATTCTTGCGCAAAAGCTGCAGACATTCATTCACAACGATTCGAGTAAGCCAGCTTTTGAAACATTCCTCATTCTTTAATTTACCGCGATTGATATATCCTTTATAAAAGGCTTCATCCAACGCATCAAGAGCAAGAGTTTTATCATTCATATAACTGTAGGCGACTCGGTATAAGCATTTTTTATATTTCTCCATTTGTGCAATATAATCCCGTTTACTTATCCCCATCTGCTTCCTCCTCTCTATTAATAAAGATGCATCAGACTGTCATTTTTATTGCGTAAAAATTTTTTATTATTTATCTTATCAGACTTCTTACTGTTGGGAAAAGTATCGGTTATGATCTATAATACCGGCGGGCAAACAAAAAACACCGATCCACATATCTCATAGAATGTAAATGGTGTTTTTCAGCCCCTGCAATGGCGTAGTGGGTTGTTTGCTGTATATATGAGTTGTTTAACCCCCATAACAATGGCGTCACAGAGATTTTGCTTAGTATCCTGAATTCATAGATTTACCGGTTGATGCTGCCGGCAGAACCTCCTCTATTATCATGGGAATATCCTTTTCCGCAAGGGTCCATCCCTTCCATGACATATCAAAGGACACCAGATTCTTTTCCTCTCTGATCCCTTTTCCATAATCATCGATATAATTAATACATCCTTCGCCGGTGTTAATTAAATGCCAGGAATCTCCATAGTAAACCATGTTTCTATAGCCCGGAAAATGTGAACCCCAGGCTTGGTTCGTTCCTTCAGCCAGTATGGTATAGGAAGGAACACCGGCGGCCCTCATCAACGCATTTGTTACATTTACAAAGGCATATTGAACACCTTTTTTATTTTCATATGCTGTATAGGTATAATTAAGCTTTACGTTGTAATTCGTGCGAAGCAGCATTAAGTACTGGGTTCTGCCGTCTTCCAGCTTACTATTCCCCACAGCCGTATAATCGTATGTAAAATTTTGTGTGACCCATTGGTAAATCAACCAGGCTTTCTCACTATTACTTCCCGCATTTGATGTAATCTGGGAGGCTTTTTTTATTAACCCGTTCCATTGCTTTTCTGTAAGCCCCTGCGGCTTGCTCAAGCCGGCCTTTTGCTTTGCCTTGGTACTCATTTTTTTAAGAAAAGCCTGTACTTTATTTAAATATAGATTTTCTTCTTCAATTTTTAAACTATAAAATAGCTGGTTTCCGTTTTCACTCTTTATTTTTGCATATTCGCCTTTTGTTCCTTTGGGTACTAAAATATAATTATCATAATTGCCGCTGCTGTTTGACCAATTGTCATATTTAATCTTTGGCGGTTTCTTGCCCTTGAATTCCAGATAAGGAATGTCCATAATGTTCTGCTCAATAGACGTAACAGAATCAGGTAAAATCAATTCCTGAATATTACTGTCCGGAGTACTCAAAAATAATGAGCCGTCTTTTATAATTTGAATTCCATCCTTTATTTGAATGGTTCTTTCTATAATATTTAAATGGTATAGTATCTTTCCATCAATGCTGTATAAAGAATTATCCTCAGCTTTATAGACCGGGTTATCTGTACTTACGGTCAGTTTGCTCAACCTGCTTCCCGTTAAGAAGCCCTTTCCTGTGCTGACCAATGATGCCGGCATAGCAAGCTCCACATTATTCATATCAGCAAAAGAGCCTTCCTCCGCAGAAACAACTGTCTCCGGAATATTTATTACGGCATTACTCAGATTATAAAATCCGCCCAAATTCTTCACCGTAAACCGAAAGTTTCCCAGCCTTATTTCGTCAGGTATATTTATTGTCACGCCGTTCAAAGAGATTATCTCCAAATCACTGTTTAAATATGGCTCATATAATAAAGTCACCTCTCCGGGTACATTATCTTTCGGATATTCTATCAATAATACCTGCATCGATAAATCATAACCATCTGATAATTCCAAATGATAGAAGACTTCCTCTTCAAACAATGCTTCCATTTCCATAGCGATATCTTCATTTGTCCCTTCTTTTCCATATGCGGTCTGAAACTGTGCAAATACAAGTACTCCAATCATAATCACTGCCAGATATATATTTTTCATAATAAACCCTTTCTGCTCTATCACGCATGAAATCAATCTGCCGACACGCTGTCACAGTTATGTGTACTTCTTATCTCCAATCAAATGTATAATAATTGAAGTATATCATTTGTTTTTCCCATAATCAACCATTTGTCTTATATATCAACAATGGCAAAATCTCCAAGAAAGCTTTTCCAAACTCAAAAAAGCCGCTATACAACTCGAAAGTCGTATAACGGTTTTTCATATTCAGTGATCAATAATCGTGTACAGCGGCGTTCACAGTCTTATACCCTCATGGCAATGACGACATGGAAATTTTGCTTGTGAGCCAGAACACTCTATTTATTTGAATTAATTACATTTCTTTATAACGCGGATTGCCATATATTCTTTTCCGGGTAATTTCACTTTAAATCTGCCTTTGAAAATTCCTTTCTTCTCAATTGTCATATCCCACGTATCAATTACCTCAACCTCAAATTCATTGATGTCATCATAATAAAACTCCCTGAAGGATGGTCTGTTAAACCCATAATAGTATATGTAATAGTCCTTTCCCTTTTGTTTCATCAAATTAGCGTTTTCCACTGTCGCACATACTTCATCCCACTCCTGTTGTAACGGCATCAAACCATATCCAGGTGTCTCCGCTAAGATCTTATATAAAAATTTTAGCCTCTCGGGACTTTCTCCATGCAGAGTGCCTCCATGTGACCACCATAGAATATCATCCGGATTTATAAAGGTTTCTCCGTGTCCGACATATCCGCCTCTTATGCTGGCTTCCCAGTATCTTCGGATCAGTTCCCTGCCGCTGATATTTCCCCAGCCATGCTGAATATTGCCCTCATAAGCTATTTCATCAATCACGATCGGTTTCTTATATCTTTCTCTCCATTCAGTAACGAACTCCGCCGTCTTATAAACATCCTGCCTCTGAATACTGCAGTGTGTGATCCAAGGTCTGGAATGATCATAAAACGATCTGCAGTTATGAATAGACCGTAAGTGGGTGTACAAATCCTTTTCACATAGTATTCGGGCATAATTTTCCCAATCTTGAAGACTTTTTTGAGGCATAAGATCATATTCGTTCGTCAGTGACCACCATACATTACGATATGCCGAGAATCTGGCTATCACATAGTTCCAATACAATTCATCTTCTTCCCTGCTCATCATGCTGAAGCCCCAGCGGTCATAAGGATGCATGACGATTAAATCCGCCTCGATGGATATGTCTCTCAGCTGTTTAATACATTCTTCAATATGATGGAAGTGGTTCGGATTGAATCTGCTAAAATCCCACTTGTTTCCTTCTGCTTTCCCGTTATATAAATGAAAATTCTCCTTGGTTAAAATTGAGCTGTCACAGGGTGTTCCTTCATATGGGTAGGATCTTGGCTCCTTTAAATTATAATCATAGTGTTTCGGAAAAATACAGAAACGGATTTTATTAAATGCGCTGTTTTTCAGTGTTTCTATCGTCTGTTTCTGTAATTCATCCGATTGCAGCTCCCATACATAGCATGTGGTTCCTACGGAATAATAAGGGGTTCCGTCTTCATATGCGAAATGATAGGTGTTCGCTACGCGGACAGGCCCATGATTCTTTCCTGATGCCGGTGTCACCTCAAAAGTTCCCGCATAAGTTTCTTCCGCAAAGCTTCCTGATATCTGAAAAGAATATACTCCTTCAAAGGAAGGCATAAAGCGAACGATATATTTTCCGTTGCCGTCATAGAAGCCTTCCACCGTTTTACTCTCATTCTTACCTGTAAACATCCCCTGGATCTTATAATCCACAAACGGATTATTATCCTTATGTCCGGTACAGATAATTTCCCAAGTATCCCATTTTTCTATTTTTTTTAAATATTCCGTCATTTAATACCACGCCTTTCCAGATTACTTCTGCATTTCCTTTCCTGTTTTGTAACAAGACAAACTATTCTGTTCCAATCACAGGTTTACGCCATTCCACAAGCGCTGCCCGATAAGCGTCATTCATAATCCTGCTGCCATCCTGCAGACATAATTGATAATGTCCCGGCAGAATAACATCACATTTGAATCTGGAGAAACGCTGAATTGATTCAAAGAACTTGTCCCTGTTATAGTCCATTCCGCCTTCCCATCCTAATAATGCACCCGTACAGTCATGTTCGACATTCAGCACATCTCCGGTGAAATAAATCACCTTCCCGTCCATTTCAAGACGATAAAATACCGAACCATCTGTGTGACCCGGAACTTCGATGACTTCAAATCTTAATCCGCCAGCTTCTATGACATCACCATCTTTAGCCTTAATGTCAATTGGGCATGGGATATATGGCTTTTTCTTTGGGAACGGGGCAAAGTCGCAGATCTCCGTTAGGATGCCCTTCTCAATTGCCTCTGCGTCCTTTGCTCCGGCCACAATCCTGGCCCCGTTTTCTCTGAACCTGTACGCATTCCCAATATGATTCAAATGCTTATGGCTCAATAGTACATACGAAACCGGATATTTCTCCAGTCCCCAATACTTCATATTTTCAAGAATAAGCTCATATTCCTCTTCCGTTTCGGCGGAATCAATCAGTACTAACTCATTACCGGCCTTCACGACAAAAATATTTGCAATATTTGCATAGGTACCGCCAAGTACCTGATATATGTTGTTCATTACCTGCATACTGTCACCTCACTCTTACATTTGCCCGGTTTCTACCGGAACATGGAATTCGCATGAAGGGTTACATGCGGCTGTGTTACGAGAAGCAGCCTTGCTCTTAAGAATGCACCGTTCAATAAGCGGCCGCCATCTTTCATACAAACCTCACCGTGTCCCGGCAAAACAACATCAGCATCCATATCCGCCAGCTGTATTAAACTCTCCATATATTTATGCTCATCGTAATCTGCTCCGCCGGTCCAACCCACCATGCTTTCCCTGCATAGCTTATCAGCCAGCACCGTATCTCCGGTAAACAGAATGGTCTTTCCTTCCGTCGTCAGTTTATAGATTACCGATCCCTCCGAATGCCCCGGTGCATGAATTACTTCAAAGGTGGATTCGCCTGCTTCAATCCGGTCTCCGTTATTCACTGCAATACAATCCTGTACCGGCTGATAAGGTTCACTTCCAAAAAATCTATATTCGGCAATACGGTCATCTCCTTTTCTGATCGCTTCCGCCTCCGCTGCATGAATATAAATATCAGCACCTTCCGATACATACCTGAAACAATTTCCCGAATGCTCATAATGGGCATGTGTTAACAGAACCTTACTGACCCTTTGCTGATCTAAACCCCAGTATTTAAGATTTCTGCATATCACCTCAAATGTTTTTGTATTTAATCCGGTATCAATCAGAACAATTCCTTCTTCCGTCTGCACCGCATATACATTTTCATGGACTCCATACATACACCCTGCAACTTGATATAAATTCTTCAATAATCTCATATGCTTACCCTTTCACAGCTCCGGCAGTCATGCCGCCGATCACCTGTTCCTGAAAAATAACAAAGAATGCCATCATTGGAATAATTGCAATCATAAGACCTGCACAAAGTGTCGAATAATCTGTATGATACAGGCCCTTGAGGGCAAATATGCCTTGCGTAATTGTCTTAATTTTCTCGTTAGCCAGCATCATATATGCAAACAAATATTCGTTCCAGCAATTAAGCAAGGTTAACGTACCAATCGTAGCCAAACCGGGTTTTGCCATCGGAAATGCAATCTTATAAAACATCTTGAAATAACCGCAGCCATCCATGTATGCCGCTTCATCCAGTTCAACCGGTATGCTCTTCATAAAGCTGGTCAGAATAAAAATTGCAAGCGAAAGATTGCTTGCCGTAATTAAGACGATGAATCCAAGCCTGGTATTATAAATACTTAATTGCTTCATGATAATGAATGTCGGAATCAGGATTGCATGTATCGGAATCATAATTCCCAATGTGAAGTAACTATACAGCAGCTTCGAAGGCAGAACCCTGGTGATTACATATGCCACCATTGAGCTCAGGAGCACGATTAACACTACCCCGCAGGCTGAGTAGATTATACTGTTTATGAAATTCACGCCGATTTTAACATCTGTCCACACCCCGATATAACTGGAAAAGCTTATTGATTTGGGTAAGGCGAGAGGTTCTGCCGTAATGGCTATGTTATCTTTGAATGAACTCATTAATACCCAGAAGAACGGATAAAAATCAATGATGGCAAAAGCAATCAATACAATATATTTGAAAATGCCGCTAACCGCAAATTTTCTCTTTATTTTAGTCTTCATATGCCTTTATTCCTTTCAGTTTCGATTCAATCGCTTAATGAAGGCCGTCAGTGCCATTGAATAAACCATAATTGTCACAGTAATAGAACTGCCAAGTCCGAACTTATTCTGAACAAACGCCGTCTTATACATAAAGACTGACAGGAACGATGACGCGTTTCCAGGTCCGCCTTGTGTCAAAGCCCAGGAATAATCGAATGATTTCAGAGATCCCGTAACAACCAGGATAATCGCAACAACAATTGCATCCCAACACATAGGAACGACGATTCTCGCAAAAGTCTGAACCGAGTTTGCACCATCTATATTGGCACTTTCCAACATTTCATTGTTAATGGATTTCATCGCGGCAAAGATAATAACCAGCGAATAACCGATATATTGCCAGATCTGAGGAAAAATGACCGAGTTTACAACCACCTTTACATCCGACAGCCAAATCTGCTTCAGAAATGACAAATGCACCAAATCAAGAAGTTTATTGATCGGTCCCACATCGCCGTTATAGAAAATTGAAAACATAATACCGATTGCAATCGGCGCTACCACCACCGGAATGAAGTAAAAAGTTCTGAAGAACTTATAGCCTTTCGTCTTGCGCAGCAGTAAGAAGGACAGAACCGTTGCAATGGGAATCTGGATAAACACCGAAGCGCCAATCAGTTTCAAAGTATTAAGTAACACCTTCCAATAATCCTTTAAGGAGAACATCTTTATGTAATTCTGTATGCCGTTTATCTTAGGCATGCCGATTCCATCCCATGATGTGAAGCTGTAGTAGGTGGAGAAAAACACCGGTGCAATAATAAATACCGAGTATAAAATAAACGCCGGCAATACAAACACAATTGCAAATAGATATTTCTTATTTTTCATAGTTTTCCCTATTCCTTATGAAGGACGAGCCGGCCCTTTACAGACCGGCCCTCCTGTTTCTATATTCAAGCTGTACT
Organism: Bacillota bacterium; assembly: GCA_023409535.1. GTDB lineage: Bacteria > Bacillota > Clostridia > Lachnospirales > Lachnospiraceae > Mobilitalea. The sequence goes on along the minus strand of JAEYGZ010000039.1, from coordinate 428,265 downwards.
ATTTTTCATTCAACATCATCAAAGGCTTCCTGGACCTTCTGCACAAAGTCTTCATCATTGATTGCACCTGCAAACATCTCATCCAATCCATCCGAATATGTGGTCGCAGTGTCGGTAGTAGGCATTAAGAACCAAAGCGGCTGGTAGGTCGACTTATCATTTGTATACTCAATTGCTTTCGCCATCCAGGGGTCCAATTCGGAAGCATCCAAGGTGATATTTTTGGCCGGCATCGTGGCCGTCTTGCCTAACGCGCTGAAAATCCCATCTGAAAGCAGAAAATCCACAAAATCAATCACCGCAGCTTTCTTAGCGGGATCGTTAAACGCTTCGGTCGTAATGCAGAGACCTTCGGATATTGCACCTATATTAAAATCGGAAGGAGCGGTCGCCGCATCAGACATTGCCGGGAACGGCGCTATTACGGTTGTGTCAAGCACATCCTTACTGATGGATGAAAATAACCAGGGTGCGCACAGCATCATAGCCGCCTTGGACTGTGTATAGAGCAATGCCGCATTCTCACTGCCGCCATTTGCAATTGTATCCTCCGGATACATGCCGAGATCACGCATCTCAACAATGTACTTTGCCGCTGCTGAAGTCGCTTCAGACATAAATTGATGGTCGATTGCCAGGTCTCTGGTGTCGTCAATTCCGCCCGCTAATTGATAAAGTATTTCATTATAAAGGATATGTCCGTAGTCTCCGCCTTTAGAGCCGACATCAATGGTTGCAATGCCATTTGCTTTAAAAACTTCGTTACATTCCTTCAGTTCCTCGTAAGTAGTCGGAATTTTCAGCCCATACTCGTCAAATAACGCCTGATTATAAATACAGAACCATTTGAAGCTTTCAACCGGGAACATAAATTCTTTTCCGTCGAGTGTGGAATTCAAGAACGTACTTTCATCCCACTGGTCTCTTATAATTGTTTTACTTTCCGCACAGTAGGCGTCAACATCCACCAACAGGTCATTTTCAACCATGGAACTCAGATTGGATTCACCGCCCCAATACATAAATACATCCGGCAGATCTCCGGCCGCCAGGTCAACCTTGATTTTATCCTGGAGATCCATACCGCTTGCCGTCTCAAGAATGATGTTCACTGAAGCCTTATGCTCTTCAGCATAATCCGTAATCATTTTCTCATACGTTGCATTCTTCGGGTCTGCTGTTCCTGTCCAGTTGTAAGCAAAACGAATTGTCGGAACGGAAGAATCCGATGCTGTCCCGGTTTCTTTCCCGCTTCCATCCCCAGTCTGTGAAGAATCTGCCGATGCACAGCCCCCCAATGATACGATGAGCAGCGACGCAGTTATTAATGCGCATATTACCTTCTTTTTCATACCCAATACCTCCTGTTTGAATTGTGGTTCTTTACTATTGTGGTTCTTTGCTATAGTTTTATAATAATCGACTTATAACCGCACGTAAATTGAACATATTTTAGAAACATTAACTTATTTTTGTATTTCCTCACTATTTTACATATAAAAAACAAACAAAGAAGCCCAAAATACAAAACATATTCCGGGCTTCTTGCACATATCATGATCCTTATTATATCAGCTACCGTAATGATCGCCCTTCCCGATATTCCGAAGGAGTCACACCGGTATATTTTTTAAATATACGATTAAAATAAACAATATTGTTATATCCAACCATATCAGCAACTTCATTCACTTTCAGAAAAGGCTGCATCAATAGTATCTTGGCATTTTTAATTCGCAGATTATTCAGATAATCATTAAACCCGCAGCCAACCTCTTTCTTGAATAGCTGTGAGAAATAAGCAGGATTTATAAACACTTTTCCGGCAATCATTTCCAGACTTATATCTTCGTTATAATGATTTCGAATATAGTCGGTCACCAAATGTACCGATTCTTTACCGTTCATCGCATGATCTGCTTCTATCTCCTGATCATTTGACAGCTTCACTATCTCCTTCCTAAGCTTGGAGACATATTGCAGCCCCTTTTCCCGCTTGAGAATGGTCTCTTTCGCCCGCTTCAGAATATTCGTTAATTCTGTTTCATCCAGAGGCTTTAATACATAATCAAAAGCCTCCATTCGGATTGCTTCTCTGGCGTATTGAAATTCATCATATCCGCTTATAAAAATCACGATTGTATCTTTACTTTTCCTGCTTTTTCTGAGCGCTTCCACCATTTGAAGTCCGCCGACTCCCGGCATGCAGATATCTGTAATTACAATCTCCGGATTCAGCTTATCAATTAGTCTTAGACCGTCTTCGCCGTCATATGCTTCTCCGACCAGCTTCATGTCCAGTTCATTCCATGGAATAATCCGTTTCAGCAAGGTGCATATAGGCTGTTCATCATCCATAATCAGTGCTTTAATCATATAGGGTACCCTCCATATGGCATTCTGACCGTCACCTGTGTTCCTTCTCCCAAATGACTCTCCACTACAATTCCATATTGTTCACCATAGTATAGCTTCAAACGCATATCAACATTAATCAATCCTATTCCCGTAGACGGCTCACGTTTATTCGCCAAATCGTTATTGATTTGCTCAATTTGCTCAGAAACCATTCCAATCCCATTATCGATAATACGGAATTCAATTTCCTGTTCTTTGATACTTCCGATAATTGTTATTACACCCTTCCCCATCTTTGGCTCAATGCCATGACTGATCGCATTCTCGATAATAGGCTGCAAAATAAACTTTACGATTTTGCAATCCATGATTGTCTCATCTACGTAGTACATAATTGATAATCTTTCTCCATATCGATAATGCTGAATCTGAGCATAATTCTTAATGTGATTGATTTCCTCTCTGACCGTAACGATATTCTCTTTGCTAATGCAATATCTGAATATCCTGGCCAGCGCTTTCGTCATCTCGCTGATACTTATGACATTGTATTCCAGTGCAATACTTCTGATACCTTCCAGTGTATTATAAAGAAAATGAGGGTTGATTTGTGCCTGCAGCGCCCGAAGCTGCATGGAAGTCTTCTCTTTTTCCTTTTCTATTGCAATCTTATTGAGCCTGTCAATCTGAACCAGCATTTCATCAAAATTATCCGACAGCACCATAATATCCCGGTTTCCTGTCACAATCGGCAGCGTACTCTTATCAGCCTGTCCTATTTGCTTCATTTTCGTAATCAGGTCATTAATCGGTCTGGTAATGCTCTTGGACACGATATAAGAAAAAATGGAAGTAAAAAATAAAGTCATTATCAATATCAAAATTAATGAACGGTTCTGTGCGGAAGCGTCTACGGAAAGTATATCCAGGTGAATGTAGGAATAAACGGTCCATCTGGGACCTGAAACATAATTATCCACCCGTTCTTTTGCTCTATGGTCATAGTCGCTCAGATATGTCAGCTGTTTACTGCTTAACTCCTTACCAATCGTCTGCTCCCATTGGCAATCACTGTCACTCAGATAATAAATCAGCTTATTTTCGTCATTTACAATAAATATTTCTATTTCATTCGGACGATATTTATCAGCAAAAATATTTTCCAAATCTGAATATTGTAAGTCTATACCTATTGTCTGAAGGGCATTATATTGATTGTAATTCTGAATATCTGTAAGAAATGGAATCACTCTTACACTAACCACATTGGAATAATAGTCTGCAGCAAACGGCACCCCATTCTCTTCCGCACCGACACTATTTAATAATTTATCCGCATTGAGTGTATTTAAATTACTGAAAACGCTGTTATCCGTGCCTATATAATAAGTGCCCGCATGATAAGAAACAGAAAATACAATGCTTCGCATCATACGCTGTAAGCTCTTCACCGTATCCAGCTTCTCACTCGGTGTTTTTTCATTGTAATTTGTATACATATCAGAAAACACCGACATTGCTATTAATTGGCGCGTTGTTACATTGATTTGATTGACCAGCGACTGTACATCATCTGCAGATTGCTGGACAATTTCCTTCTGATAGGACAGAAGCTGGGATCTGGTAGATTCATTCAGCTGTCTATAATAGAACAGATTAATTAGGATGGTAGGAATCAAAACCGAAACCATCATGGATATAATTAATTGTCTTCTTGTTGTAGTGAATATTCTCCGTATAATCAGATGCACCTTCTTTCGCAGAACCAGTATAGCATATGCGGATTGCTTTTGCATCCGGAACTTATTCAACATAATGTTAACTTCTGTTAATTCCCATTTGTTCGCAACTTTATACACTCCTCTTTTTAGCAAAAGACCTGTCACAATAACGTGGCAGGTCTTTTGCCTGTATACAACAATGTTGTTTTTTAAGTCAATTGATTTTAATAAATTTATTAAGTCCTCTCAACTATTTTCAATTACTGTTTCCGGAAATTTCTTCAGCATGGCAGAAAATGTTTAAACTCTCAAGGGCCTTCTCGATATAATCAATCCCCTTTTCATAACTCTCAGCGGCTTCTTTCAGGATCGGAGCCAGCTTGGCACTGCGTTCCTCATTGACTCCCCACGGTGACTCCCATGAGAGGTAAGGACGCGCCTGAGCAAGAAGTTCCGCCTCATGCCCAAAATTCAACGCAGCATATTGGAGATTCTCAAGTACACTTCCGCCATACTTATACCCGATATCACGAAGGTATACCACCGCAGCCTTGCGGACAGAGGAGTATGCGTCATAGCAATATGCGTCAGCTACACCTCTTTCCTTGCCCTCATGTGAGTATTCCTCCGCCCACCGCTTGTAAAATTTGATACCCTCACCCATAACTTCGCCTTCATCAAGGTCACGCCGTGCGTGTTTTACTGCCGCCACAAGGGAGGCTGTCTCCGCCCCGCGCTCGTTGAGCGGCGATTTTCTGCCGTTAATTAGTATTGCACCGAAGGTGGGGGCCGCATCGCAGGCAGAGGCTCTGTTCCAGGCTTCTCGGTGATAGTCATCAATCCCAAGATAGGTTCCTCTTCCGATGAATTGTTTGGCATCCTCATCGTAGCCGCAGACTACATCCCACTCAGCGTTTGTGAATGCGTGCCATACCAATGCCGGTTTCCCCCCATCAATGTGGCGCTTGACGCCGGTAATCATTGCTTCGGAAATATCCCTGCCCTCCTGGTCATAGCAGGGAAACTCCGTGATATCAAACCCCAGGTACCTAAGGAAGTCTGGCGTCCATCTGTCGTAAATACAGGTTGGGCGGCTGGGACAGCCTCCTGCGATCTTAAACGCTGAACCTGAAATACCCTGTATGTATTCGGAGGAATACTTCTCTCCCAGGAAGGAAAGTATGATACGCGCACCTTCAAACAGCGGATCATAGTAACGGTAATTATCAATATTGACCAGAACCATTTCTTTGTCTCCTTTTAAATAGTTTATTGTCAGGGTAAAGTAGATGCGATCGTAATGGCGCAGGCCGTCACCACTTGATTGGCGCGCCTGGGTGGGAGTAACACCATACAGCCTCTTGAAAGCTACCCCAAATGCGTCAGATGTCTCGTAGCCGTACTTGAGGGCGATGTCGATTACCTTCCGGTCTGTCGCACGCAGATCCTCAAGTGCACGGGTGAGTCTTCGCCGGCGGATATACTCAGTGAGGGTATACCCTGCCGCCAGCACAAAGAGCCGTTGAAACAGCCCAATCGGGCAGACAGTAATGTGTGCCACTTCATCGTAGTCAATATCCCCTTCGAGATTCCTTTCAATATATCCGATAGCCTGATTCAATCGACTAATCCAATCCATCGTACCCCTCCTTACCTGACAATTATACACCGGATAGGAATTAACCTCCCGTTAATTTACGAACAAAAAAATCGGAACATGATATAAATACTCTGTCTAGTTACGGAGCATAAAAATTCTCTACCGATAAGTATTCTAAGGCATAGTATACCCGCTGTGATAATTCACACTAACGCCATGCCTTTTGGGCATAAACCGTGAAGAATAGCCGCTTTTGCTATTCTTTCAATGGCCGCATGTTCTTTGCGGGACTATTCACACCAACTTAACCTGCCTGTATCTTTGACTTAGTTTGTACAGCACACAGTTTGTACGCTTGGATTTTCACAGGTGCAAACTTGAATCTCCATATACAGTCAGCTAATTTATGCAATATCCCTTTTCAAGATGAATTTAACATTTATATTAAGTAATGTCAATTGAACCCAATCATATATACGATGATTTATGTGTAACTGTATACGCAGTTTAATACTCTCAGATAAAGTATGATGAATTTTAATTTTCTATATATCCCTTTTAAGCCACCATATAACACTCGATGAGATGTCATAAAACTCTGTATGCTCACCCGTGCCTTTTAGCAAACAACCTGCTGCAATGATACAGTAGGTTGTTTGCTGTTGATAAACATTATTTAATCAATCTCGTCCGTTTCCTCCTTTACATAATTCTCAAGATACTCTTCCAGCTTACGTTCTTCTCTGTTCAACTGATCATTAATCTCACTCAGTTTAGTATAATCACAGGCAATTTTCGGACTTTCCATCAAGGCTTTTATTTTATCAATCTCCCTTTCCGTCTCTTCTATCATTCTTTCCAGCTTTCTCAATACCTGCTCCCTTCTGTCCGGAGCTTTTCTATTCCATTCCTTTCCGCTGGGAACTGCTTTGGGAGCGTTGGCCTGACCTGCAAACTTACCGGATGCTTCCGCCTCAGCCGAGGCTGGCTCTTTTTCTATATATTCCTGATAACCAAAAGGATAATAATTCACCGTATCCTTTTCAAATATCAGCAGCGAATCTGCTATTTTTTGCACGAAATACCGATCATGGGATACGAACAGAACGGTACCCTCATAATTCATGAGCATAATCTCCAAAGCCTCCTTCCCGACAATATCCATATGATTTGTGGGCTCATCCAGGATAAGAAGATTGGGTCTTCTCTTTAGAATTTTGGCAAGGCTCAGCCGAACCTTTTCCCCTCCTGACAGCTGACAAACCTTTTTATATACCATATCCTGGGTAAACAAGAAGCAGCCGAGCGCAGAACGGGCCTCCGACAAACGCATATCAGGGAATTCGCCGCAAAAATCCTCCAGTACGGTCCTGTCATTCTCATTTTGGGCAAGCTGTTGATCAAAATAGCCCGGATCGATTTGAAAGCCGTAGGAAAAGACTCCCTCCAGCTGACTAACCTGTCTTACCAGTGTTTTCAGAAGCGTCGATTTTCCGATCCCGTTTTCACCAAGCACAGCAAGTCTCTGCCCTTTCTTTAGTTCAAAACTCACTTCACATAACGGCTTGTCATAGCCGATAACAAGCCGGTTTACCTTCAGAACCTCCTGTCCTCCCGCCCTTAGCGGCTTAAATTCTGCACGAAAGGACTTAAGGTCGTACTTTTCCGGTGCCCGGGCAAGGTCCATGTGCTCGATCTGCTTCAGTTTGGATTTGGTCATAGCTACCTTGGTTGGATGATGCTTATACTTCTCGATTAATGTCATGAGCCTTGTAATTTCCTTCTGCTGTAATTGATAATCCTTTTGCTGCTTATCCCAATTTAACCGCTTCTGTGTTACAAATGCCGAATAATTCCCCTGATATCGTGTCATCTTCCCATGTTCGATTTCATAAGTAACATCTGCTGTCTTATCCAAAAACATTCTGTCATGGGAAATGATAACCACCGCTTTGGGATACTGTTTTAAATACCGTTCAAGCCATTCGATCGTGGGCAGATCCAGGTGATTGGTAGGTTCATCCAGCAATAGAACATCGGGCTTACTTAACAGCAGCCGAATGAACGCCAGCTTCGTTCTCTGCCCACCGGAAAAGCTTTGTATGGGACGCTTCAGATCCGTCAGGACAAATCCAAACTTGGTTACCATGGTTTCCATTTCCGATTGATAGGTATAACCTCCCGAGCTTTCAAAAAGCTCCAGTGTTTTTGAATAGCTCTCCAGTGCCTCCTTCGATTGGTCTGTTTCCATCCGGATACAAAGCTGTTCCAGCTTTACCTTCCATTCAAGCAAAGCTGCAAAGGCCTTCAAAAGCTCTTCTTCCGCTGTTAAATTCTCATTCTCAAAGCTGATCTGCTGTAAAAATCCAATGGTTATATTACCTGCCTTGCTGATCCAGCTATTTTCATCACTGTCCGGATTATCCAGCGGAAGCATCCCGGCAATCAGCTTAAATAAAGTTGTCTTTCCGCAGCCGTTTCGGCCAACAACTGCGATTTTCTCCGTATTTCTTATTTCAAAATTAATATGATCCAGTATGGTATCGGATGCATATTTCACAAGAGCGTTATTGATTTGATATATCATAGTTATTATTTTTCCTTTCACTAAACTTCCTGGCTTAACGGTAAATTCTATGTTCATGCCGTATTGCCTAACAAAAGCAAAAAAATTGCCGGATCAGGTTAGATGCTTTTCCAACCTGTCCGACAGTTTATACTCCTGAGTTTATCCGAAAAACCGCCGGTTTCACTAATCTACCGACGCTTTTTACCATATAAAAAACTGCAGACAGGCCGATGCTGCTGCAGTCACAAATCAATAAATCAATCCTGATCACTGCTTCCTAAACTAGGATGCCAAAATAAGGTATTCAAAATAATCCCCATAAAGAATATCATGAGAACAATCAAATACAATTTGGCATCAGCTATTTTAAGAAATAAAACCTCCAAGCAAAGCATAGCCGACTTTTTTCAATTGTAGTCTTTGCGTGGAGATAAGTTTCACCGTTATAATCTTAATTTCAGGTTTCACAGAATTGTTCCTTTCTATCTTATTTTGTTCATTATATCATATATCCCAATAAATGCAAGTTACTGTAAACAGGTTGTTTATCCCATATCCAGGTCGTCATGTATCATATAAACCACAATAAGATTCCTGTAATAAACAGAATAACAGCAATAATAATTGCCACTATCATCGGCGGAATTGGTAACTCCTCTATTACCAGGTTATGGGTTCCGGCCGACAGTTCGGTCACATTGCTTACATCTTTAAACAAAGTAGGTGTGATATAATGGATTATTCCATCCTGGCCATTTCCCAAACTTCCCAGATAATTAGCACCCCAGACCCATACTCTTCCCTTTTCATCCAATGCCAGGTTATGGCTGCCTATAGAAATCTCTTTCATATCCTGCAAGGTGTCCATTATCACCGGAGAATTCCTGGTTACAGTGGTACCGTCTCCCAATCCTCCGGTTGCATTATAGCCCCATCCCCATATGACATTATCTTGATCTGTGGCATAACATATACCACTGCCTGCGGTAATGGAAATGATATCCTTTGCAAGACTCAGAACCGGAACATAAGAATTTGTATATGTCCCGTCTCCGAAAGCACCGTAATAATTGTTCCCCCAGGCCCAAACCCTGCCTTGACGATCCAGCGCATAGCTGGTGGAGCTGCCGCTGCCAACTGCCTTAATTAGCGGTAACCCTGCTACCTGCAGCGGCCTGTTTCTATTTATTCTTGTACCGTCGCCCAACTGTCCGAAGTAATTCATACCCCAGGTCCATACAATCCCATCGCTGTCTAACGCCATACAGTATCTATCCTTTGCTGCTATTGCAATAATGTTATTTAAGCCCTCAACCTTGGCCGGCACCGGATTATTGTCATAGGTTCCATTACCCAATTGACCATAAGAATTGTTTCCCCAGGTCCAAACCTCCTGCTTACTATCCAGAGCGATACCAAAATCATAGCCTGCTACCTGTACCACTTCTTTGAGACTGAGAACCTTAACCGGGACTGTGGAATCATAATAGGTGCCATTTCCCAATGCCCCACTTACATTACTGCCCCAGGCCCATACAGTTCCATCTCTGTCAATCGCATAGGATAGACCGTCTATTGTTGCCGTTACCTTATCAAAGGGCACCGGATTCATAACGGTCCTTGGTGCATATGCTGCCGAGTATATTTCTCCGATCCCCAACTCATAAAACTGATTAGAACCCCAGGCTCTGACCGCCTGATTATTTAAATATACTCCTGCGGTAACAGCTGCTGTGAAGAAAGAGAACAGCAGCAACAGCAATCCCAACATATTCCTGGGAGTACTGCTCGGCTTTATCAGAAGCATCACCCCCATAATCAACAGAAAGCTTCCTGCTGCAAGCAGAGATACTCCAAAGAGGTCTGACAGTCGCAGGCTTCCTGTAATAATTAAAACGATGGCTGTAAGCATGATCAAAAATGCGGTTACACGGTATCGTACAATAGTTGAAACCATATCTTCTGCCTCCCTTCTATAATATAATTAAAATCAACCCCAGCAAAAATAAAATCGCCGAAAGCTGCATTCCAGGTCCTACGGCTGTCTGTCGGTGCACCTCTAAAAGAGCAGTATCATAAATACCGGCAGCAATCGAGGTAACATCTGATACATTCTTTATTTGGCTCGGTAATAATTGCTGGTAGATATCAATTCCCAGACCCAGATTACCGGTATCATTATAGCCCCAGGCCCATAGCTTACCCTTATCATTCACCGCCAGACTGTTGTATTCACCGGCAGCAATCTCTTTGATTCCGAAAAGACCGCTGACTATACCCGGTACCGGATTGCTATTCATGCTTCCATCCCCCAGCTGTCCGTAATAATTATTACCCCAGGACCAAAGGTTATCTTGCTTATCGATTGCCAGAGTATGCCCGGAACCGCTATAAATTTTTGTTATATCCTTTGCCAGACTCCTGACAGGCGTTGGTGAACTAACCGTTGATCCGTTTCCCAGCTCGCCGTAATCATTACTTCCCCATGCCCAGACATTTCCCTCATAGTCCAGTGCAAAGCTTGAATATCCTCCGCAGTTTACCGCCGCAATCTGCGGCAGCCCATCTACAATCCCCGGAACATTCCTGCTTGTATAAGTTCCATTCCCTAATTGTCCGTAATTATTATAACCCCAGGACCAGACCTGTCCCTGGCTATCCAGGGCAAGACAGTGGGCTTCCTGTGTGGATATGGCAGTTATGCCGCTTAAGGTGCGGATGGGAGCGGGGACGAGGTTGCCGGTATAGGTTCCGTTCCCCAATTGTCCAAAATAATTTATACCCCAGGACCAGACTGTTCCCCCTGCATCCAAAGCAATAGAAAAATCATTTCCCCCGCTCGCTTCAGTGATGTCTGACACCTGAATAACCCTGACCGGCCGATATGCATTATAAGTTGTTCCCGTACCCAGAGGACCTGAATAGTTATTTCCCCAGGACCATAAATCTCCTTCTTTATCTAATGCCAGAAAGTGCCTGCTGCCTCCGAACAGCTTAACAAAGGGATTATCTTTATCCATAACCAGGTTTTGATAGATAAAAGAGGTATAGCCATTATCACCTCTGCTCAGCTCACCCGCACTATTATATCCGCTTGAAAGGCCGGATACAGTATCGGCGGTACCGGAAGCCCTCGCTGTAAAAGCGAAGGCTGCAATGGCTGCGGTTATCAATAGGATTCCTACTACGTTATAAGCTGACAGCCTTGGTTTCCGTTTGAATAACATTGAAAAGCCCCCTTTCCGTTAAAAGTATTAATCCAATAAGCAATAAAATGCCTGCCGTCCCTAAGGCTATCAACAGCGGTGTAATCGGATAGGCCTCCAGCGCATAGGTTGATGCTCCGCTGACGGATAGATCCCTTATATTATTCAGACCGAATATGGTTAACGGAACGTTAGAATTTTCCATCTGGTCATATTCAATACCCAGAAAGCCTCCGAAATTTCGTCCCCAGGCGGTTGCCTTGCCTTCCCGGTCAATTCCCATACTTCTAAATTCACCGGCGGCAACCTTTCGGTAACCCGCTAAATTATTGATATTGATTGGAGTTCTTACACTAACGATGTAGTTACCGTTACCCAATTCTCCGTCATCATTTAATCCCCAGCCCCAGACGGCTCCATTCTGGTCAATTGCAAGGCAATGATATCCGCCGCAGCTGATTTCCCTGATGTTACTTACGAGACTCTGAACCGGAACAAGGCTTTGTGTATTTGTTCCATTCCCTAACTGTCCGTTCGTATTATTACCCCAGGCCCAGACCTTCCCGTCTGCGGTAAGCGCAATACTGAACAAGTTTCCGCACCCTATGTCCCTTGCATCCGTTACTCCCTGTACCTGCACCGGCAGATTTCGCGATATCCTGGTGCCATCCCCCAACTGTCCGTAAGAATTATCACCCCAGGCCCAGACCTGTCCCTCCCTGTCAATCGCCAGAGTTGTGGAACCTTTGGCAGCGATATCTATAATACCGCTTAAGCCTGTTACCTTTCCCGGCTCAGGCCGTGACAGATTCGTACCGTCTCCCAGCTGTCCGGAGCCATTTTCTCCCCAGGTCCATACATTGCCTGCACAGTCCAATACAACACTATGGAAGGCTCCGGCACTTACTTTAACAATATTCCTTAATTCATTCACCTGAAAAGGAATATACCTCTGTATCGAAGGCACTGTCTCCCAGCCCCATATCCATACATAACCGCTATTGTCCAGCGCAAGCGTATGATGGCTTCCGCCTGATATGGATTGAAACTGCTCTTCTCCCTCGATTGGTTTCGGCACAAGACTATCATAGATATAGCTGCCATTCGCCAATGTCCCATATTGATTATTTCCCCAAGCCAACTCTTCCTTACTGTCGGAGTAGGTAAGATACGTAACCATAAATAGTACGGCAGAGCAGAGTACGACTATCATTCCAGCAATATTTACTGCTGTGATCTCTTTCTTAATTGCCATATAGCATCCGCCTGCCAGCAGCAACCCCCCTGCAAACAGTAGAGATAACCTTGTCCTATCCTCTTGGCAGCTTATCCCCAACCCAATGACAAATGCAGCGGCAGCTGTCATTACTAATCCAAAAAGCCTGTATCTTATGGTCCTGCCGAATTTGTATATTGCTCCTGCCCCAATCAGGCATAGAAAGATAACTGCAATACTTAACCAAATCATTGAAACCCTCCCCCACTTATGTCTTATTGCCTATTATATTCATTAGCAGAGAATTTGCTACCGTTCAAATGTGTTCTCCGGTACAGCTTATTCTGAGGATTAAAATAGCGTAAAAATATTTAACTTCTTTTAAATCCGTATTTTAAAATATAATAGCTTTATTAAAAAACAAAATTGTATTATAATGGGATTATATGGTAGAAAATAAAGATGCGCAGGATTAACTGATATGATCATAGCGAAAAATAAATATGAATATATAAATATTCTCATCGAAAAAATAGAACATAATCTTTTACATAATATTAATGTTGCAACCTTACAAAAACTCGGCTGGCTATTCATCTCAGCAGGCGCTCTGCCGTTCCATATCTTTGCCGTTTATAATGTAAAGGAGAGTTTTTCTAATCCTGCAGTTAAAATGTATTGCCCTGTAAAGTTGGTACAAAATGATAATACAAATTTTAAAGAAGATGATAGGGTAAAGATATAAAATAAAAAGGAGAATACATATGAGTGAAACAGCGAAAAAGTCAGATCAGACAAGCACTGAAAGCTATAGTCCCAAAAGGCCGTTTATTCTGTATACTGCGGAAGAATACCAAAAAGAAACAATCGTTGAAACAATCCTGTACAGGGGCGCGTTATTCGAAGTGGTTGAAAGGCCGGAAGCCACTTTTTGCGGTAAAATTGCTTATGCACAGAATTTGACTGATGAACCTGATATCGGAAAATTGTTAAATGATTACCGAAGCCTTGTTTCAGTTCCCAAGCAGGAATGCATTGCGCCTGAATGGGATGCTGCTATCAGCATTGATTACTGGCGCGGCGGCACAACGCCCAGAGGAATGATGTTTGCTCAGGAAGTTGCAACAGAAAAGCAGCCTGATGTTTATGATATTTACAAAATGCCAAAGTCTCTTTTTATGCGCATATTCCATGACGCAGATGCTGCAAAAGCTTTGGGCCGGGATAACTGTGAAATTTGGGAATTATTCGGTCTTATGAAGGATTTTGCTATGCCGGAGCATGGTTATAAATTCAATGAAAATGGTGCACAAGAATTTGAATATTATAATTGGTCAAGATATGGCAGCGGTTTTGCATATGTGCCTGTAATCAAAAGATAAAGAAATCTTTGAAAATAATTTTATCTATGGTGTCATGGGGGTATGCACCTGTGAATGCGAAAGAAGCTGACAAGCAGAAAGCCTGTCAGCTTCTTTCTTCGGCTATGATTATTCTGAAATCATATTTTCAATTTCCATGGAGTTAACCGTCTTCGTTTTAGCATCAAACTGGATTTTAACATAGGAATAAGTATCTGCTTTATATGTTAAGGTAATGATTACATCTGAATCATAGGTATCTGTCGGCTCTCCAAATGCGGCGGTTACTTCATCATAGGTAGAGCCATATGTAATCCCTTTCGAAAGCACCAGCTTAGCTCCGCTGTCAGCTTCATAGGAATCTAAAGACAGCTTACCGACTCTGCACTGCTCCATAGGTAATGTCTCATCTCCGGTATTTACAATGTTTGCGCTTAAATAAATATCACCATTGCTGATACGATTTTGAAGCGTATACTGACCTGCTTCCAATTCATTTCCTTCAATATCCTCCATAGACCATCCGGCTTCTGATAACTCAGAGTATTGGCAAGGCAGGGTATAAACTTCTCCGTTTAAAGAGAACTGAAAATCAAATAAATCGTCTGATAAATCTCCGGCAGCGGAATCCCCGGCAGGAGCAGCAGGTGTGTCGGATGCGGCTGCGTCGGAAGGGGTTGTCTCAGGTGTAGTTGTTGCTTCAGGTGTGGCTGTTGCTTCGGGTGCGGCTGCTTCAACCGATGGTGTCGGCTGTTCCGTAACATTGGCTGCCGATGGCGAATCCGGTGTCTCTTTGTCTGCTTTACTGCAAGCCCCTAATACGGCTATTGCCATAGTAAGTGTGAGCAGCAAAATCAACTTTTTCTTTCGCATAGTAAACTAATCCTCCTAATATTTGATTGCTTCAGGATAACACGGGTAAATTTTCCCATAAATCCATGAACCATTATATATTTCTTCCAAGTTAAAATCAATCGTCTTTTTTCACCAAAATTAAACAAAAAAATCAACTATCTTTGTCTTTTTGAAACCTCTTGATTAAGAACCTGATGAATAATACCAATACCGCTGCTATCGCTGCTATACTGTTGAATGAGTTTGCAATGAGAATCAAGCCGAATAATATAAACACAACAAGGCTCAGGAGCATTACAATCAAACGTCCGGTATCTACAGGTTGGGGTTGACTGCCCTTCCTTTGCATGGGATCGCGCAGCTCCTTAACAATTTTGTTTACTCTCATCTGCTTTCCCAGTGCAAATCTATGCTTCTTAATATAAAGCAGGTATTGATTCATAATTTGTGCAAGACCTTCTTTTAACTCATCATCCGAAGGATTTAATTTTATGTTGTCAAGAAATATCCTTTCGGCCTTTTTTAAATTACCCAGCTTAAGATAACATTTCCCGGCTAACGTCAGAAGCTCATAATTAAACTGGCCTGAATTGTTTATCATATTACATATCTGAAGAGCCTCCGTATAAAATCCTGCATTATAATAAATGTTCGCCTTGTAATAATAGATATATATATCATTTGGATTTATGGCGAGGGCAGCTTGAAACTCATATTCCGCTCTTTGGCAGTCCCCGGTTCGCATGTAAAATTCTCCCCTAAGACAATACAGATCCGGATCCCCTGAATATAGTGCGGCAGCTTTGTTAAGATACATCTCCGCATTTTTAAAGTCATAATTAGATAAAGCCATAAAAGCTGATTCCCGGTAATAAACATACTCCTCATAATTGACATTTAACCTGCTGTCAAAGCAACAATAGCGAAGGACTCTTTCATTCCCGATTTGAAGGAAAAGATAATCAGCAAAGGCTTTACTATAGGTATTTCTTATATATTCTTCCTGCGTATTCCATTCAAAATAGCGGTTCAGATATTTATATACATTCCTGGACAGCAGATAGTTTACCGACAAGAATTCCAGCATTCTTCTGTTTACAATTTTCATAGAATCCAAATTCCATATGATAACACTATTTAATACTTCTTCCCAGTTTTTAACCTCAAGCCTCTGAAAAAAATTATGATACAGCTGATGCACTTTATCAAAAAATTCACTGATTATACGGTCTGCCTCGTTATCATGCGAAGCATGACTATTGTCATACGATGAAGCAGTATCTCCGTCATCTTCCGAATCTGTCATGCTTTGATCCGATGTAAGTGTCTGATGAAGCCGATGTTCCAAATTGCTCTCTTCTTTATCCTCATTTTTTAGGATTTCCGCATTTTGATAGAGGTCATAATTCTTCACGTATTTCAACAGCCTGTCATAAGCTTCCCGAAGCTCCTGATATCCCTGGAGATCATCCTCCGGATGATTTAATTTCAGTTGCTTTGCATATGCTTTTTTAATCACGGATGCATCCAGGGTATGGTTTATGCCTAATCGTTCCCAGTCATTCATCAATAATCAAACCACCCTTCCAATACTTCCAGCTTTTCTCTCACTGCCTTTGCTGCTTTCCTGATTTCCAGATCATTCTGCTTGTCCAAAATATTTTCAAAGTAATGAAGCAATTCTCCTATATACTCTCTTCTATCACCCAATGCTTCCTCATAGAGTCGTTCCCCCTTTGCAAGAAGAAGTATATTTTCCGTTTTATCTCTGGGATGTATCTTGATATCCTGTAAGGCGATTAACCTTTGTTCAATTTCTTCCTTCGTCATGGAACCGGCATTTTGTTCGATAACCAGCGACTTCTTTTCTCCGGTTTTTAAAGCAATGGCCTCAACCTCCAGGATACCGTTGATATCATAGGTATATCGAACCTCGATCGCCTCTTCCCCGCTTTTTGCCGGAGCAATTTTGACAGGCAATACCCCCAGATAA
Source organism: Bacillota bacterium (assembly GCA_023409535.1). Taxonomy (GTDB): domain Bacteria; phylum Bacillota; class Clostridia; order Lachnospirales; family Lachnospiraceae; genus Mobilitalea. Next base: position 411,386 of record JAEYGZ010000039.1, on the reverse strand, counting down.
ATATTTCCGTCTACCTTTCGATTTTCCCCCTGATATATCATAAGATTAATCTCTGTCTGCCCATCCTTGATTGCAGAAAGGCGCTCCATCCGGCTGACCGGTATTGGTGTATTGCGCTCTATAATAGGTAAAAAATACCCAGGCTCATATTTTCCGTCCGATATTTCCTTGACTACGGCGGTGCCCAGTGTATATGGGCATACATCCGTTAAGATAATTTCTTCTAATGATTCGTTTCTCTCCTTTAATGCCACCTGAATTGCTGCACCTAATGCCACTGCTTCGTCCGGATTGATATTGCTATAGGGGAGCTTTCCAAACATTTTACCTACAACAGATTTTATGATCTGCATTCGGGTTGCTCCTCCAATAAGAATAACCGCATCGAGATCGGACGGCCTTAAATCCGCATCCCTCATGGAACGCTCAATTGGCTGGCGGAGCCTGAGAAGCAGCGGCGTCACCAGCTTCTCATATTCCGGTCTGCTGATTTCACGCGTTAACGTTAATCCCCTGTATGTAAAGGTCATATTGCCGATGTTTTTCTCTCCCAGCAACCGCTTACACATTTCCGCCTGCTTATAAAGCGCTGACATTTCTTTAGAATCCAGCATCTCCATATTGATATGTTCATTCCTGACGAAATAATCAACAAGAAGATTGGTAAAATCCTCACCGCCCAAATAATTATCACCCGCGATTGCCCTTACTTCCATGATTCCATCAAACAGCTCCAGAATGGAGACATCAAAGGTCCCTCCCCCGAGATCGAAGATCATAAACTTTGTTTCATCTTTCTCCTGATGAAGCCCATACGCAATAGCCGCAGCTGTTGGTTCGCTAATTAGCCTTTCCACATGAAAGCCGGCCAATTCCGCAGCCTGCTTTGTTGCCTTTCTCTGTTTGTCATTAAAATATGCCGGAACGCTGATAACAGCCTCCTTCACTTCTTCATTGAAGTACGCCTCCGCATCTGCCTTCAGTGCTTTTAGAACAAAAGCTGACAGGTCAATGGGAGTGAAAACATATTTTCCAATGCAATATTGTTTGTCCGTCCCCATATAACGTTTAAAACAGGATACCGTCAAATGCGGATGCGTGATCAAGCGTTCCTTAGCTACCTGTCCTATCAGTATTTCATCATTTTCGTCAATACTGATGATAGAAGGTGTAAGATTTGAACCCAGAATATTGGGAATGATAACCGGTCCATCTTCGCTCCAGTATGCACACAGGCTGTTTGTAGTTCCTAAATCTATTCCTATTGTCGGCACTTTCATTCTCCTTTTCGTCAAGCCGTATTAAAACATTATTTATTTTAAGAAAAATAACGACTGTCACAGAGCTGCAGCCGTTATTCTATGTAATATTTATAATTCAAAGCATTTATTATCTACTTCAACTAATCCATTTCTAATAACAAACTAGTCAAATATAATACCAAAGAAGATCAATATTGCCATTAAGACTGCAATCGAATTAATGACAACAGCTGCCATTGCCATGCCTCTTTTCCTTGATTTTAATCCGTATGAAAATGCAAGATAATAAGAACCTACACTGGCTAACAGGCTTAATTTTGATCCAAATACCAGTACAAGAGCGGCTATTGACAGCCAGAATGCAATAACTGCATTCTTATCATTTGTTTTACTAATTTCCTGTAATACGGCGGAATTGGGTTGATCAAAACTTCCATAAGGCTGCGTATTTACCTGATCATAGCTTTGAGCACTAATGTATTGCTGCATCTGCCTGTCCTTTTCCAAGGAACCCAGCAAAGAAAGAACACTATTATAGTATGGTACCTTATAAGCTGCCCCCATAAATTTCCCGTCACTGATATCATATTCTTTTCCGATTTTACCAAGCCAGGCTTCTATATGCAGCACCCCATTATTGTATGCGTACTTAAAGCTATGCATCACCCCGCCTGTTTTGTAAAAACTTTCTTCTTTTTCATTTACGAGTTTAAAATCATTTTGTTTTAGATATGCTTGTATTGAATTCTCAACATATACCGGGTCCATATTCAGCGTAATTTCATTAACATACCTTTTTCCAGTTCTTTTTCCCATCCTTTTTGTCCTTTCAAACGCTATTGTTGATACTTTTATGTATCATAATCTGACATTATTTCTTATATTATAACATTATATACATGATATGTAAATAATACTGGAATTTTTTCTCATATATGGGCAAACGTTACAATGTAGCTGCATACCTCCTCTTATATATTTCAATTAAAAAAGCCATTACACAACCACGATCATGTAATGGCTCTTAATACTGATATTCCGGAATGATAAAGCTGTTAAGACATTGGCTCTTTTGTTTTTTGACGGCTGGGTATATAAATAAGCTTAATACTGAGAACAATCGGTATAAGGCTTATCATCATTTGTAATGTAAATATAACAATTAACGTTGCCGAGACTTTATAGGTCAAATATATTAAGAGGATGAGATAAACAATAAATAATACCTTAACAATATCCACTAATCCCACCAATACATTTGATGCGATAATTTTCCAATCCTTAAGAGATCCGATTTGAAATAACAGTGAAATAATCATAAGTACGGATGATAGAATAAGTTCAACAATTGGAACTGCCACCAGGAAAACCCCAAACAGGTATTTAGAAAAATAGACCGTCCCGGATATAAATAATGGGATTATGCCTCCAGTCATTCCATCATAGAATTCTTGCATATGCTTATCAATTGACAGAATAAATTTATTCGCTGAGAAAAATCCCCCTATCATCGTCAGTATCCCGGTTAGTAAACATATGCCTAATAAAATCCATAAGTTTCTATACAGCTGTTTATCCTGATTATGTATCGTATTCATTGAAAATCTCCTCTGGTATCTTAAGTTGAATAAATAAGTATCCCGCTCGGTTTTGAATTGATCAATATAATTCATACCATTTCGGAACCACTCCGAAGGAATTGCTCTCCTTATTATATCGCTGATTCATATCCTATCCGCTCCTTCCCGGAAGCTATCTCATTTGTATTGACTTCCTCCATCCCAGCCTGCAACTACTGCTTTTTGAAAGAAATAGTTAGCTTTATTCTCATCCCTATCATTATTCTGCGCGTTAAATCCACTCTGAACATAATAAGTTCTTTTTATTAATGCATATGCCTCTTGCTTTAAATCATTTGCCAAAGGCAGGCAATGCCGATACTTCTCAAACTCTGTTTGCATCAAATAAACATCCTGCTCCTTATGTTGCGCCTGACAAATCCTTAGTCCTATTTCTGTATAAAAAGCAAATAAATCATGACGGTTATTGCTCTCGCTTTGACGTGCCAACTCGGTAAGAGCCGTTTTCAAAATTTCTACATTAGGAGGTATATCCTCCGGATCAAAGAACGAAAGGTCTGCCTGAGCCAAACGATATACCTGCCGTTCCTGTAATTCAAATGCCGAATGCTCCAACAGATAAGCATCCCGTTCTTTCCCCTGTTTACGGCATATCTGTGCAATTTTATACTTAAGCTCAGCTGCATCCAAATAATTTTCCTTTTGAATTGCATGTTCCGCCAGCCAGCTCAGCCTGTATTTCTGGGCTTCCTCATCGATATAGGTATTGTCCTTCTCTTCCCATTTATTCGAATAAACCTGATTAGGATCATATATTATTTTTTGTTCAACGGAGTTAGTATTTAGCTCGCTCAGCCTCTGTAATATTCTATGTACCTCATTCAATTCCAAGTGGATCTGAAATATCGCATACAGCAATATCTTCATATGGTCCGGAACCTTATTATAATAGATATCCTTAATTCTGCTTAGTAATCCGCGAAACAGTTCCTTCACAATCATACTGTCGTTCACACTCAGCTGTCTTGTTCCTTTGAAATTGTTAATAATCTTTATCAAAAAATCTTCTTCGCCATTTGCAGATTTCTCAGGCTTGGTTACATATTCCAGCATCGTATCCAGGATGGCATTATGGCATAAGTAATTGTCAAATTCACCTGTAGCTATAATCGAAGTTTCATTACGTTCTATAAATTCATTTATCCATAATTTTATATCTTTTATTTCTTTTTCTAATTCTAATTTATCATGCTTTTTCAGATGATCTCCATAAACTTTGCCGCATAATTTGTCGATCAGATATTCTACTACATATTCAGCGAATTTTAATTCCATATGCTCCCGCCCCATCTGCTATAATATAGTTCTATTATCTCAAACAACCCAATGCAATGGCATAGTGATTGTTTTCGGAAGTTTAGATAACTTTTTTACAGGGTAAATAATATCCGAAGGTAAAGATATTATTGCCGTCTTCTTCTACACTCGCATACTTATCAAAGGAATAGTATTCCATTGAAATACCCACAATTGAGTAGTCCGGTACATATCCGCTTGCTCTCATTACCTTCTCTGTCTTAACATGCGCTCCTTTTTCTAATTGCGGAGTCGGTCCCTGTATCCAGCCGATCCCCATAAAACAGTCAGGAATGTCACGATAGGAATATCCGTCCGGAACAATAGTACCTGGCCTGGCAAATATCCCGGCAACATAAACAAACTCCTTTGTCCGGGGATTATACTCACCCATCCATCCTATGGTATCTCCCCTTGGTGATACCCGTTCAGGCATATTTTGAAGAAAATCGTTTGTTCCATCCTTTAATACCTTTTCCCATAGCTCCGGAACAGGATTTTTCCTGCCGACAATAACTTCCTTGCCTATCAATCTGACCGCTTGAAAGGGTTGTACTTCAAAAGATACTTTTACTCCCATAAAAACCTCCTCATCTGATTTTATTTTAACGGAATATAAAAGTTCAGTTCCGCATTATCTTCCGGTTCAACGTTATATATCTTAATCATATTATCACACTTTCCAAATAGTGGCAATATCACAACACGGTATCAGATGATTTTCATGCGAACCTATGAAGCATAGGAATATCTTACTGCTTATATTTATGCAATGCTTCTCTTTTTCCTGTAAAATATAACAACAAAGACGATAGCCTGAATGATGATTAAGCCTGTAATGACGGAGATCCACCACTGGGAATTGATCTCCCCTTTCGCTGCAGCCTCATCCTGCGGCTTTGTTATACTCGTATTGATATCAATAATCTCCTGATATGATTTACCTGCCGGATCCTCGTAGGTTACCGTAACGGTTCCTGATACAAATCCATATTTTTCATTCTCGGCTACGGTAGGGTCCGTAATCTTTCTATTTGCAATGACCGCCTGCAGGGATGCCTGTTCCGAGACGCCGGGATCCAATTCTCCAAGAAAATATGCACCGGAGGAGATAACACCGTCCATCTTAAGGACGCAGGCAACATTTCTGATCTTCGTCTTGCCGGTATTCATAAACGGAAAGGAAATGGTTTGTGTGGTACCGGATTCCACCTCACTTGCCAATACCGGCTTTTCGATTTTTATACTGAAGGGCAGTTCAACGAATAGATACAGGCTTTCCGTATCACTTACCGGAGCGGCGTTTTCGTCTTCACCGTCAATCGTTAAGGTTATCTTTTGATTTTGCGTTGTTATTTCATCCAGGATTTTCATCTGAAAGGTGATATTCTTTGTTTCACCTGCTTTAATCCTCTCGATATAGATACTGTTGCTGTCCTGTGCCGGGATCATATCCCCCGTATCGTTTAAATAATACAGCTTGATATTATTGATATCAAGGTTTTTGTTTGTATTTTTCAGGGCCGCCTGAAAGCTGACCACATCTCCCGTATGGGGAAGCTTCGGATCGGTGGTACAGGAGGTAATAATCAGCTTCGGAACCGGATCCGGAAGCTCGGGCTGCTCTGCTGCATTCGGGTCTTTCCCGTCCTGTACCACGATATAAATCGTGAAGATTTGTTCCTTAACCTCTGAATTCAGCTCGTACTGAATTTTAATATTCACAGGATATACCCCGTTTGTCCTGTCTGCATTTAGATCCAGCGTAAAATCGGCCAGATACAGGGCTAACTTATCACCCTCTTTGGAATTATGTTTTTTCAAATTGATCTTTTTTGAATAGCTTTTAATCTTAAATGGAGAATCCTGAAAATTAGAATATTCAATTGAGGCTGTAATTGCATTCCCATAGATACTGCCGTCGCCGATAAAGCTGAGCGGCATTACCGCATGCACCTTTCCGCTCGCAACCTCCGGTGTATAACCGTTTTTGTAGGAGCTGTCCATTCCTGCAAAGGTATGGTCACTTTCGATTTCGAACAGGTTTGATTTCGGTCCTCCGCTTTCATCAATTCCGGATTGTATTGTTATGTATATGATCTCCGAATCCGTATAGGAATTGCCGTTACTGTCTTCATACTGAATATCAAGCGTAATCTTGGGATTGTAATTTGTAACCTCAGCTGCCGCTTTCATCTCTAAGTGAACTGTTCCTGCCTGTCCTGCCCCCAAGCTGTCCAAATAGACAGAACCGATATTACCGGTAGGTATCAGTACTCCGTCTGCATTACCATAGTTAATCCGCATGTTCTTGATATCCCTGGACTGGCTTGTGTTCAACAGCCTGGCATCAACAGTGAATATATCTCCGGGCTTGATCTCCTGGGGATTGATATCACAGCTTGCCAGCTTCAACTTGGCATCTCCGTGGGGCTGCTCTGAACCATCCTCCGGATCAGTTCCATCCGTGATATTTACATAAACCGGGAAAACCTGCTCTTTCGTTATGAAATCTACGGAATATTCCGTGATTTGAAGCACTTTATACTGTATTGTGATATTCACAGGATAGGTTCCGTTGATCCTGTTATTCTTTAATCCTAAGTCAAACTCCACCAGATAGGCTCTTTTCGCATCACCCCCCGGCAGAGTATAGTTATCCGGTTTAAATTCCTTTTCATACTGCTTTATCTCAAAAGGCGATCCGGAGATATTGCCAAAATCAACAGATGCCGTAACTGAATCCGGCCCCAATGCGGTATCTTCATAGACTAAGGGAAGTACGATCATTGCCTTACCGTCCTTAATCACTGGTGAATAACCATCCTGATAAGCCGTATCCATATTCGGATAGACATGTGCCGAATCGATTATAAATTCATCCGTACCTGCATAGGCAACTTTCCCTTCTGAAAAAATTATCTGAAATAAAATGACAAATAGCAAAGCAATTACACTAAACCGCATCCTGATATTCCTTTTTCGCATTCCCAGTCACCTCCTTTAATACACCGGCATCCATCTCATATACTAAATCACACAGAATTTTAATATCCTCCTGATTGTGGCTTGCCAGCAGAATCGTTTTTCCCTGATTTTTCAGATCAATGATAATCTTACGTATGTCCTCTACACCGTACTTATCTAAACCGTTAAACGGCTCATCCAGTATCAGAACCTTAGGGTCTTCCATAATTGCCTGCGCGATTCCAAGCCTCTGGCGCATTCCCAGTGAATATTTGCCTACCGGCTTCTTCATCCTTGGATTAAGCCCTACCTTTTCAAGAACACGTACAATATCCTCCTTATTAATCAGTCCTTTTAGAGAAGCTAATATCTGAAGATTTCGAAAACCCGTATTATGGGGCAGAAATCCCGGTGTTTCAATGATAATGCCGATATTTTCAGGAAAATCCGTATCAATTCCGATCCGCTTGTTTTCCACGGTAATCTCACCCTGATCCGGTTTCATAAAGCCGCAGATACATTTAAAGAGCACGGTCTTACCGGAACCGTTATTTCCTATAATTCCGTATACCTTCCCATGCTCCAGCTCCAGGAAGACCTCCTTCAAGACCCGTTCATCACCAAAGGATTTACTCACCCGGTCCACTTTTATCATAATATCCGCCATAATTATTCCTCCATTGTTCCTAAGAAGTTAAAGTTGTACCGCTTCATCCTCCATGTAATAAGCAGGAGCAGAATTAATATAATACCTATAAATATCAGGTAGGTATCCCGAAGCCTCGGAAGCATATCGTAACCAAAGTTGTGCAGATGATAGGTTACCTCTCTTAAGGGGGACAGCCATCCGCATAGTATGTTGGCTATATACGCCGTTTTCTCACCAAGTCCAAGGGTCACCTTAATCCACTCCGGATTTAAGACATATCCGAAGATATGGAACACAAATGCGCCCGTTATCCCTGCAATCTGGTTTTTCCAGATTGTAAAGATAAACATGATTAATACTGATAAAAGCACATATAGCAGCATCAGCAGAAAAATCGTGATCATACATTGTAATGGCTTTGACAGCTCAAAGGTCTTTAACATCGCAGGCACCGCAATCTTCTCTCCGTACTCGGAGTATCCCAGCAGTGCGGCTGTGGGGCTCCACATGTTACCGATAAATGCATTTTTTGAGCAGAACAGGCAGGTGATCAGCAGCGTAAACAGCGTATACAAAAAGGTTGCCGCTATGATGTACAGGATTTGACCCAGCACCCAGGTCCTGACCTTAATGCGAATCAGATAGTAAGGAACCGCTCCGTCTAAAAAGGGCATATCCGCAAACAGCAGTATTGCAGCCAAAGCACACAACAAAATTGATTCTCCGTCACCGTACACCCATACAAAGGGTTCAAAAAGCTGTAATGTGGTCTTATGGTCCAAGCTGAAATTCATGACCTTTTCGGTTAGCAAAAAGCTGATGACCCCTGCCAGAAGAAAGGACATAATAACACGTTTGTTATTTCTCCACCTGCCAAAATGATACCCGCATACCCTCAGGACCTGAACGATACTGCCCCGGTGTGATATTCTTATGACTGTTTGATTTTCTTCCATATGGCAATTCCCTCCAGCAGCTGGGTGATACTGCATAGTTCCAGCAAAAGTATGACGATTACATAGGGGTTGGCCGAAGCATAATGCTCTTGTAACAGCCATTCCCTGGGATTTAATACATATAACTTCGGAAAATACCTGGTGAACAGGATAATCAGCAGATAATTAAGGAGGAAGGGTCCTCCGTAGGCCATATAGGCATTCCCATACAGCACACCCGACAATGCTCCCACACTCCCCCAAAGATTACCCATCAGGGATACGACCAGCGAATACCGCAAGAGCTCCGCAAGAAGCTTGCCGCTCTCTTTCGCATCGATTGCCTCCATCGGCCAAAATGCAAGTGATAACATACCGGTTATCATCCATATTCCAAGGAAGATACCGATCCCACCCGATAAGCCGGCGGTGAGCACCTTTGATATCACATAGCTTTTCCGGCTGGTTCTGAGCATGAGGAACCGGTCAAATCTGCTCTTATATTCCTCCAGGAAATTACCGCTGTAAGGTAAGGTACTTAAGATCGGAATGATGAATACGGTGGTTTCCGACTTCAATACGTTTATAATCATTGATAAATGGTAGCCGGAGGCTAACCCATTCGCAACAGCCTCCGGCGTCAAAAAGAACTTATCCCAGGAACCGAACACTACCATGACCGCACAGCCAATCAAACAAATGAAAAAACGGTAGGATAGGATTCCCCGTTCAAGTTCTGAGGCAATCGTTTTCCACTTTTTATTTTTCATTAATAGCCGTATCTCCTGTCCAGAATGCTTCCATCAATAGCATTTACCGTTAAAATACTGGATTTTCCATAAAGATCACTGATAAAATCCCAGGTAGGGACCATCGTATATTCCTCCTGACTATTCTTATTCTTAACCCGCATTAAGCCAAATCGGATTTCATTTACATTGATCACAGAAGGAAAATCTTCGCCCGTATATTCGTCGATACCGGCAAACTTGATAAGCACATGCTCCTTGAATATAGCCTCGATATCCTTATATTCCTTCAGGGTTACATTATCCGCCTGCTTTGTACCAAGCTTCATCGGAGATTGCCAGTTAAACTGCATGACTCCCTGATCCGTCACAATAAAATATATCTTTTCGAAGCCATAAGGATATGAATTCATCTCCTCATCTTCGCTTAACGTACCGTTATAGATATCATCCGTTTCCTGAATGCCGTCAATGGCTCTGGTATATATGATCTGGTAGCCATTATAGTTTGATACGGCTCCGCCGCCTCGTGTACCTCTTGCCGTATCCTCGACACTGTAATATGCGAAATCCTGATCCAGACCCAATTGCTTCATAACATCCGCTGTCAGTGCTACCGCCTCATCCGTACTATATTTGCAGACATTCTCCATATCAGCCGCTTCCTTGCCTTCCATGGAGATGATATTCGATCTTGTATAATTAGCCAATCCCTCCGGATCCTCCTTATAAAAAGAAGCGTCGGCAAAGCTGTCACCGACCTGGAAGGAGATATGCGCATTCAAATCGCCGATCTTGCCCCGCCCGGAGAAGTACCAATATTCACCAATGGCTGAGGTATCCTCATCCTTTTCCAGCTTAAATTCTGTATAGGGCTCCCTCTTAATTGTTTCAGGGGCTTTCTCAACATAGGACTGAAGGCTGCTGATGGCAGCATCAAATTTTAACTTCATTGCCTCTTTATACTCCGGATCAACATTCTCATATTGCTTCTGTATGTCTGCGATTTGCTGCAGCAGCTCATCCTTTGTCATGTTCTTATAGGTCAGCTCCGGATACAGGTCATTGTCACCAAAGAATATCTTGCATAGCCTGGCCACATCCTCATCCGTAAAGTCATTTCTAATCACCTGGTAAACCGGGGCCTTGGTAATATCCGGAATCACCACATTCGCGTTCACTTTGATATCCAGCTTGTTATCCTGGGAGGTTACTTCAAAATTCCTGGTGTCCTCCGCCTTGACGATATCTTTTACCTTCTCATCAGCAATTTCAGATTCACTTTCCTGTATTACCTGATCCAGATTCCCTTTCTGCTTAATTGCCTCCTCCTTCGGTGTCGGCTGGCATGCCGTCAGACTGCCTGTAATCATTACTGCCAAAGCGATCCCTTTGACCATTTTAAGTTTTATCATACTACCTCTCCTTTCTACTCTTTATTGCTCTTTCTCTGGCATTGTATCGTCTGCATGCATCATAATTCCATCATGTAACGGTAAAAATGGCAGAGAAATGAAATAATCCGTCCATTTGCATAAAAAACTGCCCTGAGTATACATCCCAACGTCGTATACTCAGGGCAGTTTTGGTAATTTGTTCGTACATAGATTAATATCCGTAATAATACCATCCATACGCATATATCTGAATGCTGCAGTCTAATTTATCAGTACCTTCCGAAAATGTGACAACCGCAAAGGAGGTCTGATTTACCGAATCTGCTTTCAAATTAGCAAACCTCTTTTTAATATTGTAATCATCAACTTTTATTTCATAATATTGCGCCAGTTCGTTTACAAATTCATCCGCATCGGTGTTGACCACCTGCTCCTCCCCCTTGACCGAGAAGCTTAATATTTTTCCTGTTTCATCATCCAGGCTAAGGCTCACAAAGCTTTTTCCGTCGATATAATCCACACCCCAGACAATCATGGAATTGGTCGGATCCTCCGTGCTTAAATAAAAGGTTGACTGAATCCGGGAAGCAGTCGAATTCACATCAATTGTTATGTTTTTTATAATACCCAGCTCTTTCAGCCTGTTTATCTCTCTTTCACATACCTCCGGTAAATCCTCTTCTTTCAGATATTTTCCCTGCTTTATATTCATCTGATTTGAAGTACTTTCCGCGTTAATAAACAGGTTTAATTTCTCCAGTATTGTCATCTGCTGGTTTCGCTCTACCTTGATATCCTCCGCATCTTCCAAATGGATGGACCCGAAGCTCTGTCTGTCCTGCCATTTGGATAGTTCCGTGGGTAAGAATAAGCAAAGCAAAGTGATTTCCGCTGTTATTAATGTCATAGCAATATATTTTATTGTACGTTTCATACGGCACCCTCCCGTAAGAACAGGCGTACCGTCGTACCCTTTCCCACAATACTGTCAAATTCCAGTTTACCATGATGCCGGTTCACGATTTCAGAACAAATGGCAAGACCCAGTCCTGCGCCGCCCTGTTCCCTGGCCCTTGATTTATCCACCATATAGAAGGCATCCGTTATCCTGGACAGCTCTTCCCTGGGGATGCCTTTCCCGTTATCCTTAATATAAATCCCGTATCCCCCGGCTTCCTTTCTTCCTCTCACCGTAATTTTCCCTGCACCATTTGGTGTTGCACCGTTGGGTGCTATACTGTTAAGTGCTGTGCTGTCGGGTACTGCTTCCGCCGTTGTTGATCCTCCCAGTGCTTTTCTGGCGTTATCGATCAGATTGATCAAAACCGTCTTGATTAAATCCGGATCAACATAGAGGGCCGCATCCTCCGCTGTCACTTCAAAGCCAATATGCTCCTTTGCAAGAACCGGATCGATTAATCCGCTGACCTCCTCCAGGAGCTGTCCGGTATTTACTTTTTTCCTTTCGAGCTCCATTTTCTTCATTACAATGAGCTCCAGCAGCTTCAGAGAAAGAGCTTCCAGGCGGTTTCCCTCCTTAAAGATATAATCGGCTGAGATCATCGTCATTTCCGGGGTCAGCTTCTTCGACCTTAAGATATCCGCATATCCTATGATGGAGGTTAACGGCGTCTTTAATTCATGGGCAAAGCTTCCGATAAAATCCTCCTGCCTGTGGGTGATATCCTCAAGCTCATTGATTTTATTCTCCAGGCTGTCGGTCATGCGGTTGAAATCCTGGGCGAGCTTACCGATTTCATCCCCGCTTTTCATCTTAACCCTGTAATTCAGATTTCCTCTTGATATCTTATGCGCTACTCTGGAGACCTTTTTAATCGGATAGGTAAGCCATAAGGAGAGCAAATAACTGATAATCCCATTCCCGGCAATAAGTGCCATGAGCAATCTCATATAGATCTGAAACTGTGCATCACGCTCTTTATAGATTGCGCTGATGTCACGAAAGCTTTCCAGGTAAAAGCCCTGACCGGATACCTGAAGCATGCTTGCGGTTTCAATATAGATACCACTGCCCTCACGCATCACCATATAGCCGCGGATATTCGTATCAATTTCAGCCGGCAGCTTTGTATCAAAGTCAAGCTTTCTGCTTTCATATACCGGTTTATATTCCTGATCACTGATCCGTATCTGTGTATTACTTCCCCGAACATTATTTACCATCGAACCCGCTATGTCGGCAATCATATTATTCATAACCTGATGCTCATCTCCTGAAATCGCAGAAAGAGCTGCAGCCAGGGAATACTGAAGCATCTTATTCTCTTCCCTGGCACTGTTAACCTCTCTGTCATAGGCTGATTGGAAAAAAGTTGATATTAAAAAATATCCCCCGACACTGAAGGTAATTAGCATCATAATAATGGTACTGAAAAACACCTTCCAAGAAAAATTCATCTCTGGCCTACGCCTTTCCTCTACAATTCAAGGCGGTATCCTATTTTATATACCGCTGATATTTTATCTTCCCAGCCTACCTTTTTACGCATTCTCTGTACATGCAGATCTACTGTCCGGCTGTCGCCTATATAATCGCTGCCCCATATCTTTTCGTAAATCGTCTCACGGTATAATGCAATATTCTTATTCCGGACGAATAGAAGCAACAGCTCATATTCCTTCATGGTCAGAATAACAGCAATGCCGTTTTTCTTAACCATCCGTGATTGGGTATCGATCTCCAGATCATCTATCTTAAATCTTGTCTCACTTTTATGATATCTTCGCAGAACTGTTTCCACCCGCGCCATTAATTCAATAATTTCAAAAGGCTTCACCAAATAATCATCCGCTCCTAATTTTAACCCCTTTACACGATCTGAAACGGAGCCCTTTGCCGTAATAAAAATCACCGGAATTCCCAAGGGCTTGATATACTCCAGCAGCTCATAGCCATTTACCTTAGGGAGCATGATATCAAGCAGGATTAAATCATAGGGAACGGCTTCAATCCTGTCGGCCGCACTCATACCGTCATGAACGCTTTCACATTGATAACCGGCACTGGTAAGGCTGATATTAATCAGATTTGCAATGGACTTCTCATCTTCCACAATTAAAATCTTAAGCATTTCTACTTCATCCTTTACGTTTTGTTTGCTTCAGATTACATCAGAAGTGTATCATAGTTGCATCATAATTTACAGGTTTCTATCGAAGGAACTTTATGGGTATAAAAATATCCCTCTCCTTTTAATAAACCTAAGGCTGTTGCAAAGCTACTTCCAAGACGCCGGAAGCCATATGGTCCTCCCGTAATTCACCACTTGAACAGCATGAATTGTTTTTATATACCGTAAACGAACATTTTATGTACGATTGGTATGTAAAATTAATTCTTTGCCGTTCAAATTGTGTGCGGGAAAACCATATGGCTCCTGTTGTCCGGGGAAGCAGTTTTATACAGCCTCCTGAAAATTAATCCTGCCCCTACTTTCGCGCTTCATATTCCTCTTTCAGAATGGAATATATCATATCATCATAAATAACATCCTGATAAGCCTTAACACATCTGCGGATACAGCCTTCATTGATAAAGCCCAGCTTCTCCGCCAGCCTTCGGGAGGCTATATTCTCCTTGAACACTCTTACGGACAGAACCTCGGCTTGTCTTTCTTCAAAAACATACCGGAGCATCTCCCGCAAGGCCTCCGTCATATAGCCTTTGGAGGAGTATTCTTCTCCCAGATAATACGAGACACACAGGGAATTCACCCGGTGCCTTAAAGAATCTGCCTCAAGATCAATCTTACCAATGACCTTTTGATTTTCCTTCAGCTCAATATAGAAAGCATCTCCTGATTCCATATCCTTTGTAACCTGCTCCTGCAGTACCTCAAGCGTTACCTTCGGCATACAGTTATACTTTAGAACATATTCGCTGTTTCTCAGCTCAAGCATTTCTTCTTCATCTCCGGGCCTTGCCCCACGGAGGATCAATCTTTCTGTTTCCATCTGCTTTCCTCATATTCTTCCGGTTGGTTATTCGTCTATTGTATAGCTTTATCTCGATTATACCATAGGTATCCTGTTCTATTAAATAGGATGTATTTAAAACTTACCGGTTTATATAATATCCCTCGTCTTTTCCCTTCTGCGTAATAGTTCAGCCGTAACCAAGGCGATCATTGCAATCAAAGCAATAAAATATAATTCATAATTCCTTATGTATGGAAATTTACCATTATAATGCATGTAAAATACACTTCCCAGAACTATACTGCTAATGCTCCATGCAATAGCGATCATCGGTACATCAAGTGCTATCACAGCAATATAATTAGAACAGAATTTCGATGCAAAAAAACAGATCAGAGAAACGCACAAGCCAAATCCTGCCGCCATAATCAAAGTAATACTGATATAAGCTCCAAAGGTGAAATCATACCATGCCTCCATATTGATGTCGGTAGTAATGAGGCAATGCAAGAAAGCTGCGGTTTTATTACGGCTGTACACAATCAAAAATACAAACGTCTGTAAAAGGATTGCCAGAAAGGCAGAGCCTGTCACCGCAAGGATTTTCTTGCCGAATAAGCTTCTTCCTATTTTACTGGCATAGGTAATCGGTATCATCCCGTTCAGCTTATCCCTGACTAAATACGGCGAAACGAGTATGATAACTGTAAATACCAGCAGGCCGCAAAAGGCTTGAAACAGCGATCTGTAATTATCCATCACGGTATAAGGCATGGTTTCAATCCAGTCTCTTGAAAAGATCTCCTGGATCCGCTCCGCATAAGCCCCAGAGCTTCCTCTGCTATATTCCTCTATCTCCCCGGCGGTACCGCCTCCATGCCTGATTCCGTCTCTGTAGTCCTCCAGCATAATTCTGATTTCCTGTTCTTTAAAAATCAGAGTACGGTATTCTTGTTTTTCACCGATTAAATTCCAATAGACTTCACTAACCTGTTCATAGTATTTTGCTCCCGAGTTATCCTCCATTTTCACAAGCTCGTTCCAGTTAGTGATATTATACTGTCCAAGCTTTTTCTCCTGTACAATTCCATCTAATTCTTTCACAATATTGTCATACATGATTTTAACTTCTCCCAGTTCCTTCTCATCGATGGAGGTACCAAACCTGTCCAGATACTCCAGCCCCAGCTCATAATCTTCTGTACTGGGACTTCCGTTGGGAAAATGCTCGATATCAAATACCATATATACCTGATAATACAATAGAGTGACTAAGATCAGGATTATTATAATACCGGGCCGGTATATCTTCCTACATTCATTCCATATAATTCTCATCACGCAGACCTCCTATAGATTTCGCCTATGAAATAATTTTCCCGCTCCCAAAAGAAAGAAACTGCCAAAACAGCTCCACAGACCGATTGTAATTTGTTCAAAATGTGAATAGCTTGTATATAGTCCCTTTTCTGAATTCAGTCCATAGCTTTGTAACCATAGGGTAACCGGACTGACATAGGTAGCAAGATCCAGATAAGTATTTGTTCTAAGCCTTCCCATCATTAAATACAAAACAGTATAGCTGCAGATGATCATAATAAAAGACAGATAGGATTGCTTTATTAATAATCCGACCCCTCCGGATAACAAAGCAAAAATAACAATGAAAAAGAGGACGGCAAGCATACTTTCTAATAAAAACCCTTTTACCGTGATCGGCTCCCAGGTGATAAAGGGATACAGAAACAAACCTCTTTTCTCGGTATTTAATGCACTGCTGATATAACTGTTCCATACATTAGAATAAGGAAACAGATAAAAATAATAGGAAAGGGTTACCGTAAGCAAAGCCACTCCTGCCCCCAGACTTGTCATCAGTGAAATCAGCCATTTTTGTTTCATGATATTTCTTCCTGACTTCGTACTGAATACCAATTGGTCAGTTTTCCCGGAGTATTCATAACATAAGCTATGAAGGGTAAGTAACGAGGTTAATATCATCATTTCAAATATAATAAGCATAAAAATTCCAGAAAATAAGAAAGTATGCATCCCGTATACCGTGCCTGTGAAAAATGCCGTATCCTTTTCCCCTGTCGCAACAATATCCTTTACCCTTTCCTGCAACCGTTCATAATTTTTATCAATAAATTCTTTTACCGTTCCCTCCGGTGGAAATAACATCATTTGGTAACTGCTTTCCTTGATCGTTCTGATGTCAAAGCCCTCATAATATTGATTGCGCTGCTCCGCACTATGTTGGTAAGCATTCAGGCAAAAGGCATCTTCCAGAACCTTCTGCTGTTTTTTGCTAAAGTAACGGTATTCACCTTTGGAATAGTAATTTTCCTGAATAATTTCTATATTATTTTCCGGGCTGTTACGTGTCTTTTGGTATACCTGAACGGCTTCTCCCCGCTTCGTTTCATTAATTTCATTCAGCCTTTCCATAAAACTGTCATCGATTTTAATTCCCGTAACACCCAGAACCTCATTAATGAGCTTTATATCACCTGACATCCCTGCTTTTGTACTTACATAAAATAGATCAAAAGCCATAAATAAAAAAAAGAGAAGCCATAACGCAGGAGTTTTAATCAGTTTTTTTCCTTCCCATTTGATCAGTTCCATCATTTTGTCCTATTCCTCCTTATAGATGTACAGAAATACATCTTCGAGATTTGGGGTTACAGGAACAAACTGCGCTTCCTTGCCGCCGTCCAGGATAAACCGTATTTGAATTTTATCCTCCTCCTGCCTGTTAGAAAGAACAAAGTGCTGCTTGCGGAAATTCTCAAAGTCCGCTTCCCCTACATAGGTTTCATAAACCTTTCCCTGGACAGTTTTGCAGATCTCCTGAATGGTATCATTGCAAAGCAGCTGTTTGTCCTTGAGCATAATGACCCGGTTTGCGATGCTTTCAATATCAGATACAATATGGGTGGATAAGATTACAATTCTGTCTTTGGAAAAGGTGGAGATGATATTGCGAAAGCGAACCCTCTCCTTGGGGTCCAGACCGGCAGTCGGCTCATCCAGTATAAGAATTTTCGGATCATTCAGCATAGCCTGGGCAATTCCCACTCTCTGCAGCATACCGCCTGAAAACTTTTTCATCTTTTTATTCTTTACATCACTCAGAGATACCAGTTCCAATAATTCCTCCGTCTTCACCATTGCCTTTTTATGCTCCATCCCCTTTAATGCCGCCAGGTAAAGCAGATATTGCTTGGGGGAATAATTCCTGTAATAGCCAAACTGCTGGGGCAAATATCCGACTAAACTGCGAAAGCGTTCACCCATTCTGTATATATCCTCACCGTCATACAATATTTCTCCCCGGGAGGGAAACAGCAGCGTGGTAATCATCTTTATAATCGTTGTTTTTCCTGCGCCGTTTGGCGCCAACATCCCATATACTCCATTGGTAAATTCCAAATTAATATCAGAAACTGCTTGAAAACTGCCAAATGACTTCGATACCTCTTTCATAACCAACATATCATTATTCCTTTCTTTTCTATCAACTGATTAACTCCATCTTTCTCGTCAGCATAATGCCAAGATACCGCAAATAGAGGATTACGAGAGCAATTCCTACCATACAATGCACAGCAACAGGAACATATTCTACGAAGGCTTGATAGATCCTTCCGCCTTTATAAAGCAAAAACACATGGAACAAAACCCATGCAGGTATAAGCAAATAAGAATGGCTGATCCTTCTGCTCCTGATGATCAAGGCAATTGATATCACCGCATATAAAAACAGCGAACTGACAGAGGCAAGAAGCAGCTGCAGGATTAAGGTGATACTAAATTCCTGATGCAGCGTAAAAACAACAGCCAGATTTGCCAGGATCGCCATACAGCTAAACACCAGCATACGAAGGGCGCTTAAATGATGCACGGTGTACCTGCATACCATCTTAATATCGTAGGTATTGGTCTGCTTTTCCTTCCAAATTGATAATAGGCACAGGATCTGATAAAGCAGCGGCGAAAACATAAATACCCATCCGTAGAGGCCAATTCTATGCGTATAGAAGATGGGAAATGCGGCTGCCGTTATCAAAAAAAACATCATAACGGAGACAAAAATAACATTTGCCATTCCTTGAAAGATGACGCGAAATCCCAATTCCTTATACAATGCCAGAACCGTATGGAAAGAGGATCTTTTCGCCGGCAAACCGTATTCTATGATATCATGTATTTGTATTTCTATTTCTTCTTTTGAAGGATAATCAATTTTCCCGGTATTCATCTGCTTCAAGCTCCTTTCTGATTTTCTTTATCATCGTATAATATTTGGTCTTTACCGTAGATTCGTTCAGATGCAGCAGTTCGGATATCTGTAAAAAAGTGTATTCCCCAAATAGCTTCAGCCGGAATATTTCATTGGAAACCATATCAAACTCTGAAACCATCGCTGTGATTTTCTGGGTTGTCTCACGGCTGCTGACTATTGTAAATACATCCTCCTCGCCGGCAGCAACAATATCATCCAGATTTAAGGTTACTGTCATCTCCTTAAAGCTTCTGCTGCGGAAATAATCAATAATCTTATTGGTTGAAATCCGGTACAGCCAGGTCCGAAATGTTCCTTTGCTGCTCTCGTAAAAGGCAATTGACTGAAGAACACTGATAAAAATATCCTGCGTCAAGTCCATTGATATTTCCTTATTACCAATCTGCCTGTATACATAACCATAGATTTCTTTATAGTAGTTTCTTATTAGCTGATCGGCTGCTGTCCTGTCATTATTCTCTCTGATTTTATAAATCAGAAGAGCTTCTTCGTTAAATAGCACTTTTTCACCTCCTATGTATATATTCGTAATGGATCCGGAAATAGTTTGAGGCATTCTAAAAGGCTGCCTACTTGTAACCAGGCAGCCTTTTCACCTTTCGTATGCACACAGATGTATCAATACAATCATGTCTATTCTATACTCCTTATTGACAAAAACAAATATTCTTTTCCAATTTAAAGAGGAAATTCTTCTCTTTTTACTTTCTCCAAAAGGTTGCGCACTCCGTTTTATCCGCTATATTAAACGCAATCATCTTCTCCAGCAATGAAAAATCCACCGGGCTATTCCACTTAATACGAAACAAATCGCTGGTATGATCATACCCTGACTGCTTAATCTCCTCAGAAAAGCGACTGATCACGATTCTCTCAGGGGCAACAGCCACATGCTGTTTTGCTGCGCTAAAGCCTATAATAAATGTTCCATGATCAGTAAACATAGGCTGATTCCAAGCTATTTTTGGCATTAAATTCGGAAATTTCCCAAGTATCCAACCTAAAACCTCTTCTACCCGCGCCCGGTTCTGCGGATCTTCTATGCGCGATAAGTATTCTGCAAAAACTTCCATATTGGAATACCTCCCCATTCATCATTATTCTATATTGTTTGACATTTCCGGATCAACAATGCAAAGTTTCGTACAACCTGTTTTATATATATTATAGCATAGTTTGCCTCTCTTCCAACCTATTATATGCCTGGCCTTATAATAATTCTTATTTTTCGAACTTATTTACTTATAATGTAAACAGTACTATAATATTCCTATAGAAAAATAAGGAGGTAATATGAAATGAAGGACAAGCTGCAGCGTAAATTGATCTTTGTCATAATGATTTCACTTGTATCCCTGCTTAATTTAAATACGATAACACCAATTTCAAAAGCCGATGCTAATGTACATACGACAAAGCTATATGCTAAATTGGAGGTAGGAGACGATCTGGCACTGGGTGTAGACACCACGTCCTCCGAGGTTAAATGGTCCACAGATAATAAATCGGTTGCTACAGTATCAGCAAAAGGACTGGTCAATGCCAGGAAAGCCGGCAGAGCCACTGTGACTGCAAATGCTGATAAAGAAAACTACTCCTTTGTAATTGTTGTCTCAGAAAGCGAAGTCAAACCGAAGGCATCTGCGAAGCCAACCGCAACACCTGCCCTATCGCCAACTCCTAAGCCGACCATAGCTCCGAGTCCCACTCCTATCCTTCAGAAATCTCAGGATGATAAATCAATCACCGTATACATTACAAAAACTGGAAGCAAATATCACACAGGCAGCTGCAGATACCTAAGCAAAAGCAAGATACCCATTAGCTTAAGCGAAGCCGAGAAATATTACAGTCCCTGCAGCGTATGTAATCCTCCTCAATAACATAAGGCAAACATCGAACTGCATCCGCATAGCTATATAATATAATTTAATGTATTATCATCCAAGAGGTACGTTATCATGAGAAAAGTATGCCTAATATTAAGTTGTATTTTACTGGCCGTATTTACATTTACAGCTTGTAACAAAAAAGATGTTACAGAGTATCATTATATCTATCAAGGCGAAAATGATTTATGGAATGCCGAATACAGGATAGACTGTATCGTTACATTAACCGAGGAAAACGGTAAGAAAAGCAGTGATACCGTAACAGACTGCGAGCTGGTTGTGACTTACAAGGGAGAATTGACTGATTTATCTTCTGTAAGGCATGTAGAAATATCATATAAGAGCAGTACAAGAGGTGGGAATTTGATCGAAGACTATGAACCAGGTGGGAGCATTTCTTCTAAAATATTTACATTAAAATCAGGCGGAAGAAATGATGCTATCCCCGTTGAAGATGACGTTATTAACGTAACGACAATAACCGATGATCAAACCCAAACGTTAGAGCTATATCATAATAAGTAGCAGGTTGTTAAGGCCCCCGTTACAAAATTGTAACGGGGGCCTTGTTTTACTGATCCGCTAATCAACTGACCGGCTGCTTATTGCGGCTCCTCTCCCCATGCAAGAGTTCCTGCCACATATCCGGTTGCTTTTGCCCAGTCTGCATATGCAGAGTCTGTTCCATTGAAGGAATAATCATTGCTCTGGTTGTAATTGCTCCAGTCACTTTTTGCAAATCTTGCCTGTACCTCAATTGACTGACCGGCTGCCAGGGTTCCTGCCGCCGAGGTAAAACCAATCTCCAGATAATAATCTGCATTTGTTTTTGCTGAAGCCAGCTTTACAAAGGTACCGGTCACATTACTGCTGCCCGCATGGGACCAGTCGCACCAGAAGCTTTGTGGCTTCTCACCGTCAATGGTATAGTAATATCTAAGCTTCACATCTGACAGGTTAATGGGATTGGTTCCGGTATTGTACAGCTTAAATCTCGGCATGATGCCATTGGTAGCCGCAGCGGTATTGGAATTATACATCTGCACCCTGATATTACCCGTTACTACAACAGAGCTGTCTTTAATGGTTATTGCAAGAGCCGGGTCATTTCCGCCGCTGAAGTCAAAGGTAAGGTTCAGGCTGCCGAGAGCCCTTGCTGCCAGATAAGCGCTTAATATTGTTACCGTAGTACCGGATACGGTATAATCGGTACCCAGCGTTAAGACGCTGCTGCCATTTTTGATTCCGGTAAGGGTATGTCCGTTTAAGTTCATCCCTACTGCAATATTGGCCGGGTTACTCTTATCAAATTCTGCGGTATTGATGGATAGCGTTGCACTTGGTGTTGAATCTGTAACTGTTATCGTCAGCCTCGGATCATTGCCTGCATTAAAATCAAAGGTCAGAGTTGTTGTTCCCACCGATAGTCCGGACAGATAGGCTGCTGCGATAATGATGTTATTACCGCTTACGGTATAATTCGTTCCGCTTACCAAGGTAACTGCACCGTTCTTAATGCTGTTCAGCGTATTACCATTATAATTTACCGCTAAACTGATGCTGGCAGGGTTATGTTTATCAAAGGCTGCGGTAACCGGAGTGATCGATGCACTGTTCTGTGCAGTACCCGGCTCATTGCCAAATACCTTGAGTCCGTTATTATATACAGGAATATAGGTTGTCTTCACAACATTGCCCGAGGATACGCCGCTAAGCCCTGTGTAGGAATAATCATTGGCATTATTCCAAAAGCTTGTATTCTGCGGACCTGCGATACGGAACTGGACTTCCTTCTTATAATTGGATTGTCCGCCCGGATAGATCTTCGTGCCTGTAAAGTCAACATTGACATAATAGATATGATTTGTCTCATCCCAGGGTTGAAGCTTTGATACCGCAGCTCCCGCATTGTAATTGGTGTTGACCGTGAAGTCTGTAAGGCTATAGCCCAAATCAAATGCCTCCGTAAGATCAACGAAGTATTTAAAGGACAGCTTGTCCCCCATTCTTGCAGGCCAGCCGGATTGATTATTCATCAGTGCTTTTATCTCGATGAAATTAGATCCGGAAGCGTTAACCCCTGCCTCTACAAAGAATTCATCGTTACTGGGCTGCTCTACTGCCGTAAAGTTAGCAATCGGATTGCCTCCGTATACACCGTACAGCTTTGCCAGTGCTCCTACAAATCCCGCATTATAGTCGCAGGCAACCTCATTATTCACATAATTACCGATGGTATCCGTATAGCTGTCGTCATTGCCGGGCCCTCCCGCCAGTGCGCCATATAATGTATGTCTGTGATTTGCCGGTACGGATTGACTGTCGGCCCAGGAGCTGTGCGCAGTTCTGTGGTGCGGATGTTGTGTAGGGTTTGTCCCAAAACCGACTACAAAGCTGCGTCCAGTGCTTCCCAGCGCATAATCAATCTGCTGCTTCGCAAAAGTTTCATAGGCCGCCACCTTGCCTGGGGTACAGCCTGACCAGTCAGCATAGACACTTGCCAGGAATGCCGTAGTCGTAGCATATCTTAATGATCCCCAGGAATCCAGCCAGGCAAGTCCCTTCGGAGTATAGTTAATACGGCTGCCGTTATAACCGGTTGTCCAGTAATCCAGATACATCTCCATAAAGGTCTTATAGATACTGTTATTGGTTATCTTCGCAAGCAGCAGGGCAGCCCCGTAATGCACATCATCCCAGCACTGGGTCCATCGATAAGCGATATCTGAGGATTGTCCTTCCTTTCCCCAGTTTGATACATAGCTTTCCGCCTTGGTCAGATACGAGGAATCGTTGGTAGCAAGATATAACCAGGCACCTGCCCAGGACAGTTCATCATAGAAGCTGCTGGAAAGACTGTAATAACCATTTGCAGCGGTATAACCGCTGTCACTCTTTGCCGTGTCAGCAAATGCAAATAATTGCTTTGCATGGGTAATGCAGGTTGCGGCATAGGATGGATTGGTGTCTGCAAACACCACGGCAGCAGCTGCCAAGGCTGCGGCCGCCTCTGCGGATACCGATGAGCCCGGATTTGCCGAATCCACCTTATAGGCCGGGCGTGACATCTGCATTACTTCAGCCGGTCCCCACCATGCATGGTCCGCACTGCCGGAGCCCACCTGATAATAATATACATTTGCTGAAGGGTGGCATTTAATCAGATAATCCGCAGCCCACTTAATCTCAGCAAGCAGATATCCCAGCTGTCCGCTGTCTCGAAGGGCATCCTCCGATTCATAGATGCTCCAGGCCAACATAGACGCTGTATAAGCCATCGGCAGATTAAATTTAACATGATCTCCGGCATCATACCAGCCACCGGTAAGATCGAGTCCTACATCGGAACCATCACTCAGGCCGGAATCTCCTCTCCAATTATTTCTGATATCAGCGGGAAGATCACCGGATCTTTGGAATTCATAAAACATAATTGCTTTTTGCAGAGCTTCTCCGTAATTATAATTCGTAGCTGCCTGTACAATTTTCGGTTGAAATTGAAAGATGCCGGTCAATAAACAGATACTTAGCAATATACTTAATATCTTACGCATAACCTTACCTCCATTTCTTTTATTATGAATGCCTCCATGTATCTGACAATTGTTCCGGGATAATCACCATCCTGACTGTGTAACCCCCAATACTTCACCCCTTTCCATACCTAGTTCAGTAAGTCCGGTTATCCCCGGGAACAAAATGCCCCTCCAAATTGTCCTTACATTAAATATAACGACAATCCGGAGGGGATGTGACACTCTTTTACATTAATTTACTGGTAAATATTTACTATTTATTAATTTTTTTCACTTCCAGCAATTTTTAAACAGCCTTTATTGCACGGTATAGATGCCGGAGGACCACACGATCAGAACTATTTTCAATAGCTCCTTTACCACTCCCTATGATAAACAGCCTTCACTTGCGTAATGAATTCATTCCTTCCTTCCGCTACAGAATAACTGATTGCCGGAATTCTTGTCATCGGATGAAGCAGATTTGTATTCGGATCAGCCACGATTATCATCCCCTGTCCGTTACCGCAGGCGGAGGAAACCCGGCACATTGCATACTCATTCTCTACCTGTGCAAAGAATTGCTCCTGTGTCAATTTCTCTCCCGTAACATCTATTTCTACCGCAAATCCGCAATCATACGCAACACATTCCATATTACTTTGAATGATATGCTCTCTTCTATGACCATCTTCCGTCGGAATGATTCTCGATACCACCTCTATTCCCGGATATGGAGTCCATTTTGAAGTGACCTCAGTATCGGTAACCTGAAACTGGTCACATACTCTGCGAACATAAACATAACCGTTGATATAAAAGGCCAGCATACTGTCGGCGGCAGCTTCGTGGACTTCGCTTGTTGATTTTGCAACATTAAATGCAAATCTTGTATCATAAGCGAATTTTCCGTATTTCGCAGGCGTCTGCCCATGCCCGGAGGGGCTGTATTTACCGGGTACATAGGCAGTCGTATGATTAGGATAGCGGCGGATTAACATATCTGCTCTTGAAAGCAGCAGCTGTTCTTCCAGCTCTGGCATGGCTTGTGCTTCGGCTGACCAGAAAGGATGATTGTCAGGAAGCATGAGCATGGCAAAGGTTTTCAAAGCCCAATAGGGGGAGCCGGGGCCATTATAACGTTCTCCCATGACCAGGTTAGGATACCCATAGCCTATGGTTAGGATATCTGTTCTGTCAAAAATCGGCTTTCTCATCCAGTCACACAGATGCCTTACGATTAATCCTTTTATTACTTCAATCGGAAAAGGAGTTACCTCTGCCATTAAGCATGCGCAGAAGAAGCTTACCTGTGAGAAACGATAGGTTAAGGAACGTCCGTAGGGCAGCGCAGCCCCATGATCGTCAAACCAGTAGATAAACTGCTTTGCGAAAATCACGGCTCTCTCCTTATAAACCCGGCATCTTTCCGAATCCTCCTGTTCCATTACCTTGGCATAAAAAAGCGTATAAAAATGAATAGCAAAGGAAACATAATAATCCTTTTGCCCGGAATCTCCGTCCTGGTACCAGCCTTCTCCCAGATAGAAGGTATCTACTCCGTTCAGGTAATATTCCAGCTTTTCAGCATCATACCTTCTGCCGACCTTTTTAAGAGCAATATTCACCAGCACCGCAAATAAGATCCAATTGCATATGGGAAGCTCATACTCATTGATCCCATACAGCCAGTCAGCCAGATTGTCCTTTTCTTTGTCATTTAAGGTATCCCACAGCTTCTCCGGTGTCAGGATCAGCCCGTAAGCGATGGCCGCCATTTCAACAAATCTTTGGTCAAATGCATGAAAGCCGCCCCAGTATTCCTTGCCATTCGGGTCAGTGCCCGCAACCAGGCCTTTTCGATAGATCTCCTCAAATTCCCCGGACTCTCCCCCTCCGGCCCAAAAAGGTACCAACCCCCACAAAGGCCTTGAAAAAGCCTCCAGGCCTCTGGCCTTATGCCCGTAATTGGTTGCTGTAACCCCAAGAACCAATTCTGCCTTTTCCCCACTGTAATAGGGAAGCAGCGGGTTTACGATATCCAGAAGTAACTCCTGAAAATCCTTCTTACTATTTAATCTCTCTTTCCAATCAGTTCTCATCCTTCAATCCTCACAATAACAAACTTGATTCAGATGGCATAAGCCTACCAATATGGCTTCCAGTCTTTATGCAGCCTGGTCAATGACTCCATATAGAAATAGTCGCCCCAGGAGTTGCATTCATCCACACCATAGTGGTTACAGGTATTATAAGGCGAGTGATTGGAATAGGTGCTGTGCAGCACCAGTCCATTTGATGCCTCAGGATCTTTTACCGCATAATTATCATAGACGGACTTCATCATCTGCATTGCAAGCCTTTGATAGACTGCCGCATCTTCCTTCTCAAGGTATTTCACCATCTCCAGCAGGCCGCAGGCCGCAATGGATGCGGATGAAGAATCTCTTGGCTGGTCATCTCCGTCCGTAAATTCCAGATCCCAGAATGGCACCATATCCCCCGGCAGATGCTCTAAGAAATACTGCGTTACATGCTTAAATATATCCGCATACTCCTGCCTCTTCGTATATTTGTAAGCAAGTGCACAGCCATAGATACCCCAGGCCTGGCCCCTTGCCCAGGCAGAACCGTCACGGTAGCCCTGACAGGTCGCACCATGATCGGGAGCGCCGGTTTTCATATCAAAAAAGAAGGTGTGCCACGTGGAATAATCCTCACGGATTACATTCTTAATTGCAGTATGTATATGCTTTTCCGCAATATCCCGGTACTTGCTGTCTCCGGTTTCCTCTGAGGCCCAATAGAGCAGAGGAAGATTGAGCAGACAATCAATAATCAATCTGTAATTGTCCGGTGAATCCATAGAGCCCCAGGCCTGAATAAATTCCCCTACCGGATGATACCTGGTACTCAATTGATCCGCAGCCTTAATTGCCGCTTTTCTTCCTTTTTGACTACCGGTCAGCTGATATCCTGCGACACAGGAGGGCGAATATAAGAAGCCCATATCATGATGATCAACTTCAATTTTATGATCTATTCTGTTTAAAAAGCTTTCTATCTGTATGTCTCCGGCTTCTCTCAGCCTTACATCCCCGCTGTATTCATAAGCAAGCCAGATCTCTCCTGTCCAGAAGCCCGTGGTCCAGTAATTATTCTCAATCGGCTTATAGAAATTATTTTCGCTGAAGGCGTTCTGAAACTGATACGTAAATTCGGGCAGATTGCGAAGTACCTGTGCCCCGGCAAACCGGAATGCTTCTTCCACCTCATTCACCCCAATGACCGGCATATCCTCAAATAGCATAATTTACCCTCTCCTTCTCTGATCGTATTTGGTAAATACACTCTATCCTACCTTAACCCTTTAATCCGGTGGATGCAACCCCTTCCACGAAATATTTCTGCAAAAGCAGGAATATGATGATAACAGGGATTAAGGATACCACCGATCCGGCCATGATTAATCCATATTCCGAGGAATACTGCCCGATGAACATTCTTAAACCCAGCTGGATTGTCTTCTTTGATTCTGTTTTTAAGTAAATCAAAGGCCCCAGATAGTCATTCCAGGTATTCACAAAGGTAAAGATCGTCAGTGTCGACAGTGCCGGCTTTGATAACGGCAGCATGATATTGGTATAGATTCTGTATTCGTTCATACCGTCAATTCTTGCCGCCTCACACAAGTCATTTGGTATTCCTTCATAGAACTGCTTCATCATAAATACGCCGAAGGCAGAAAATGCCTGAAGACAAATCATCGCCAGCAATTTATCATTCAACCCCATGGAACGCATCATGATGAACTGCGGCACCATGTACACCTGCCAGGGCATTGCGATGGTAGCGATATATGCCAGAAACAGTATATTTTTATTCTTAAATTCCAGTTTTGCAAAAGAATACGCCGCAAAGCTTGAGGTCAGCAATTGCAGACAGGTAACAATAAGGGTCAGAATCACCGTATTCTGTACAAACTTTAATAACGGAATTTTTGTCCATATTTTAATATAATTACTCCACTTTGGTATATCCGGAATCCATGTAAAGGGATCCATAATAAAAACTTCTCTATTTGATTTAATTGATGCGGATAACATCCATAAAAACGGAATAATCATGATTACCGTGATCACTGCTAAAACTGCATAGACCTCTATTTTATAAATGGCTGCGCTTTTTCTTTTTGATTCATATTTTTTGCTTGAAAGCTCCTTACTCATATGGGCTGCTCCTTTCCTGATTTACTTTATGCTTTCAATTTCTTTTCATATCCGAACTGAATAATCGTAATTACAAGTACCATCACAAACAATACCATGGCAATCGCGCTCGAATATCCTAACTTCCAATAATTAAAAGCATTCTGATAAATGTAGTAAACAAGAACAGTCGCAGAGGTACTCAGCTTGCCGTCCCCGCCGCCGGCTAACATAACGGCAATGTCATAGACTTTAAAACAATTGATGGTTAACATTACCACAACAAAAAAGGTAGTCGCTCTCAGCTGCGGCCATGTAATAAACTTAAACTTCTGCCAGGTGTTGGCTCCGTCGAGACTTCCCGCTTCGTATAACTCGGCAGAAATACCCTGAAGCCCGGCCAGATAGATGACCATATAGTAACCCATGTATTTCCATACACTGAAAAGAATTAAGGTAAGAAGTACAAAACCGCCGCTGAACCATTTCGGAAGCTCCTGCTGCGGAATATGAAAGATTGTTAATAATAGGTAATTGACCGGGCCTTTGGACGGATGAAACATCATACTCCAAACAGCCGTAATCGCAACCAGGGATGCAACATACGGAAAAAATGCCACTGTCCGAAAGAAGCCCCTTGCCTTGATCTTTTGATTTAACACGATGGCCAGGGCCAGGGAAGCGACCATCGTAAGAGGCACCGTTCCCACCACATAGATAATTGTATTTTTTAAAGCTGCCAGAAAAAATGTATCCGCAGCCAGTCTCTTAAAATTCTCAAAGCCGGCATAAGTAATTTCATTACTTCCGTCCCAGTTCATAAAAGCGAGTACAAATGCCATTCCTACCGGAACAAGAGTAAATATTGCAAAACCGATAAAGTTAGGTGCAATAAAGGAATAGGCAATGAGCTCTCTTTTCGCCTCCCTGCTTATTCTGCGGTTATTTTTTAATGTTGTCGCTTTTCTCTGCACTCTATCCCGCTTGGCAATCAGCTTTCGCTTTTTCTTTCTATTACTTTCCGCAAGAACCTGCTGCATTAATTCTGCCGATTCTGCCTCCAGCGCCTTCACCCCAGCTGCTTTTTTCTCATCCATTTTTCTATCCGAAAGCCCAAGAAGGCTTATGCTCCTTTCCTAACCTTTATTCATTTATGCTAATCCATCTTTTAGATAATTCAGGGCTGGTATCTGCCAGCCCTGACGTTAGACCATCTTTATTTTTCAGTTATTTCCCCAATACTTTGCCAACTTCTTCATTCATTTTTGCAATACCATCATCCACCGTAATCTCACGATTCATAATGGATTTATGATAGGTATCAAGAATATCGTTGATTTCGGATACATTCTCTGCATACGGAACCTCCAGGTATAAGTTGGATACATTCAGTGCTTCCTTACTTGCATCATCTGCAGGGAAGCCTTCCAGTCCGGCAATAATACTCGCGGTAGCATCATTCATGAGAGCCGGGAAATTACCTGTTTCGGCCATAACCTTTGCACCCTCTTCACCGGATACCCATTTTACAAAATCAAATGCTGCCTGCTTCTGATCGGATACGCTTGTGACTGCAAGACCGGTAATGGTTCCAAGTGTGGATCCCGATTCCACGCCTTCTGCATGAGGATATTTTACAATGCCCCAGTTGCCGCAGAGGGAAGCATCATATTCGCCGCTCTTAATATTGGAGATCAAGGTTGAAATGAACCAGGAACCCATATTCATCATCGCAACATCCCCACCGGAGAAGGCTGCGGAGTAATGTAATCCTTCCGCACTCAGATCAGCGTAATTTCTGGTGATCTGATCATCTTCTTCTTTTAATACCATCTCATAATAAGGCTTGAAGAACTCATAATCGCCGTCCAGAATAGAGTGCTGACCGTCAAGCACACCAAATAACTGAACCGCACTTCTCCAGGTATGATAATGGGCACCATACACCTGGGAACCGAAGGCAGGATTAGCTACCTGTCTTGCAAGCGCATCATACTGCTCAAAGGTCATGTCATTGGCAGGATAAGCAACTCCTGCCGCATCAAAAATATCTTTGTTGTAGTAAAGAACCCAGAAATCATTTCTGAAAGGAAGCTGATAAAGGCTTCCGTTTACTCTGATCTGACTGTCAACACCACCATACAGGTCTAAATCAAAACCGGCTTCAGAAATATAACTGTCAAGCGATTCCAAGGTGTTTTTGGATACTAAGGTCGCATAACCGGGCACATCCTTGATGGTAACCACGTCAAAATCAGAACCGCTTCCTGATAATTCCGTAGCAAGGACTGTCATATAATCCGTAGAACCCAAATCCGTTAATTCAATGGTAACATTGGAATGTGTTGATTCATAAGCTTCCTTTAAAGCTTCCCAATAAGGTGTAATGTCTTTGTCCCAGATAGCCCATTTTAATGTAATCGGTTCTCCCTCTGTTCCAGGTGCCTCTGTAGCTGCTGCCTGTGTAGGAGCTGCTGTACCTGTATCACTGCCCGGTGTCTCTGTTTTTGCTGTACCGCATCCTGATAAAATACCTGCCAATACTGTTACGGATAACAGGATGGCTAAAAACTTTCTCTTCATAAAAATCCTCCCTTTACATTAATTTATGTATTACATGTATTACCCACAATCCTTAAGGACTTAATAATCCTATAGAACTGTTCATCCTTCCGGAGGATTATCCGCCCGAACGATTATCCGTGCCGGCATTTATTCCGTGCGGAGTAAATTCACCCGGAAGAATTATTGTTCTTTTAGTATATAGATTATCCCTTATTTATTACATGGATAATTTTTATATTTCATTCAATATACCTCTTTCCCTTTTATTGGATTTTAAAAAGATATAATATTTTTGACAATCCTGCATTATTTATTTGAGTTTGGCTTCCATCCGATTTCCTGTGCTGTCATGCCTTTCAAAAGGTCATTCCTTGTGCTAGAATATTCTCATAATTCTTGTTTTTGAATGGAGGTAACGATGAAAAACATACTGCGCAGATCCTTTCATACGATACGCGGCCGGATCATCTTAAGTACCATTTCGCTGATTGTCATAATAAGTGCAATTATAACATCCGTCAGCTATTTTGTTGTGTCTGACAATATTCAAAGAACCCTTATCCAAACCTCTGAGACGAAGCTTTCCTTCCTGTGTTCCTCCATTGACTCCAATATAAACGGCATTGAAGGCTTTATCCGGTCCTGCCAGATCAGCAGCAAAATCAAGAATTTCGTAATGGAGGGGGAGACCGAGAATAACAGTAAAAAACGGGAGGCGCATGATTTTGTCATGGAAACCTATACGTCAAACGCCTCGCTGCCTTCCCAGTTAATCCGCTTCGTGGTAATCAGCAAATTCCGGAGCGACATCATTCAGGTTGTCGAATCGCCCTATTCCACTATCGCTGTCTCCGCAGATGCAATCCTGTCCCTTCCGTACTTTGAGACACTTCATATTAACTCGGGCGAAGCATCAACAGGAATATTAACAGACCCGTTTTTCACCACCAAAAAGGTTCCGATGATCCCCTTCGTGCATCCGATCGGCCACCCCTACAAAGCAGATGAGATCGGTTATATATTTACGGAAATGTCCCCAACGGTTATTACCGGCCCGATACACAATTACCTGTCGCAGGCAGACAGTCGTTTTTTCTTTCAGATCAACGATTACCAATATCAGTATGAGAATAATACCTTAGTTTCTTATTCCGGCCAATATGAAACAATAAAAGATCTTTCCGGTATCGCGCTGAGCAAAGATACGAAGATACAAAAGGTCCGCAGTCCCGGTAACAGTGAAGAGTTCTTCTTTATGATAACCCGTCCTCTGGGTACCGACGGCTGGTACGTCACGGAATGTCTGGATGAGTCGGAGTTATCAAAGAGTATTCATCAGACCTTCTTTCTCATCGTATTATTAATCGTTGCTGCTTCCAGCCTGATTGGCATTGTCCTCTCTTTATTTCTGTCAAAAACAGTGAATGTTCCTGTTCAGATGCTTCAAACACGTATGAGACGCATTGAAAACGGCGATTTTGAAAGGGATCCTTCCACGGAATGGGAGCATGAACTTGGGGATATCGGGAAGAATATCAATGATTTATCGGAAAATATACATTCCTTGATGAATCAAAGAATTGAAGATGAGAGACAAAAGAAGGATTATGAATACAAGATACTGCAAAGCCAGATTAACCCGCATTTCATATATAATACCCTGAACACGATCAAATGGATGGCTACCATACAGAATGCACCCGGTATTGCAGAAATGACTACCGCCCTATCCAGGTTATTAAAAGATATCTCTAAGGGAACAACGAATCTGGTTGATCTAAATCATGAGATCTCCTTATTAAATGATTATTTCACCATTCAGCAATACCGCTACGGCGGGACGATAACCTTAAACTATCATATTGAGGAGGAAGCCTTGACTTCCTGCTATATCTTGAATTTCACCCTGCAGCCCATTGTGGAAAACGCCATTTTTCATGGTCTGGGGCCGAAAGGGAGCGCCGGAAGCATCGATATTCATATCTATCAGGATAAGAATACGGATATTCATATTGACGTTACTGACGACGGAGTGGGTATGGACCCGGAAGTCGCGGCGCATTTGCTGGACAGTGAGAAAACGATCGAAGCGTCCTTTTTTCAAGGAATTGGAATCAGTAATGTTCACAAGCGCTTGCAGTATAAGTTCGGCAACAACTATGGTTTGTCCGTGATAAGCGAACCAGGCAAATATACGACGGTATCCATATTATTGCCCTTTCAAACGGATCCTTCCAAGGAAGAACCGTTAAACTAACTCTGAGATGCAGGCATTACAGAAAGGCATGGTTATTATATGTTGAATTTATTAATCGCCGATGATGAACCCCTCGTTCAGGCAGGAATAAAATCCATGGTAAACTGGAGTAATTACGATATTAATATTGTCGGGACTGCCATGAACGGAGCAGCGGCTTATGACATGATCAATGAATACTCTCCCGAAATTGTTATCACTGATATCAAAATGCCTGTGATGGGCGGACTTGAGCTCGCAAAAAAGTGCTGGGAGGAAGGAAGGGTATTACCTGTATTTATCATTCTGACAAGCTATGAAGAATTTCAGCTGGTGAAGGAAGCTATTACCTATCAGGTAACTGATTATCTTGTGAAGCTTGAGCTTACTCCGGAGGTTCTCGATGCTGCAATAAAGCGGGTACTCATTAAGGTGTCCGGCCTTTGGCAGACCTCCGTGAAGGACTCCCCTTCCCTGAGCAGCCTCTATTTGTTAAAGGAACAGTTTTTCACGCGGCTTATTTTCAACCTGTTTGAATCGGATCATCACTTTAAAACACAGTCTGAGAACCTTAACATTAGCTTCAATTATGAGGCTTATGTTGCCAGTTATGTGGAAATTCACAGTGAGAAGATAAATGACATGTCTGCGGATCAGCGATTGAATATGTATACCAGCAGCCTTCAGATCGTGCGCGAACTGACGGCCAAATATACTCCCTGTCATGTTCTATCCCTGGATATAAAGCACTTTGCCATTGTTTTCTTCCTGGATAAAAATACGGCGGGGAATTATAAAGAGGTACTAGGCAATACCATTGAGCAGGTCTCCGCCATGCTCCATAATTATTATAGCGTGACGATATTTGCAAGTGTCGGCGCGGTGGTTACTTCACCGATGCAGATTGCATCCTCGTTCCAGGATGCGAAGCAGATCTTCTCTCATAGCTCCTTAGAGAAGCCTGTTCTTTTTGTTGATGACACCTCCTGTATCAAACCGCTGAAAAATGTATTTAATATGTCCTTATTTAAAGAAGAGATCAGAAAGGCTTATGCCGAATTTGATGAAAAGGCCCTTTATGACATCTTTACCTCGGTGATTGAATTATTTGAAAAGCATCAGACTCATTATGTTCAAGCCCTGGATGCCGCCGGAAATATTCTCTACCTGTCCCTTTCTCTTCTGAATAACGGAGAAAAGATTGTATCTGAAATATTTCAGTACAAAAATAACGGGTACCGGTCTCTTTATGAAATGACTAACGTTGATCAGATCGTAGAATGGCTGGCCGAACTGCGGGACGGTCTTTGTGAAAGCTTCGCAAAGCACAATAAGGATTATAAGAACCATATAGTGAACAATGTAAAAAAATATATCAGCGATCATGTGGAGGAAAAGCTCACGCTGAATAAGGTCGCAGATGTATTTAATATCAGCCCCAATTATCTCAGCGTTCTTTTTTCCAAATATAATGATACCGGTTTTACGGATTATATTAACCAGAACAAAATAGAGGCCGCCAAAAGATTAATGAATGACGGTAAGCTGAAGATATATGAAATTTCCGATATTCTCGGCTTTGAAAGCGCCTTTTATTTCAGCCGTGTATTCAAAAAGGTTACCGGGGTTTCACCGAGGGATTTTATTAATCACATTGAATAAATAAAATAATATTGGAGGAATTTACATGTTTTCTGAAGTTGCCGAGCATTACAAACAATCCTTTCATGAATTTCATCCCTATCCTTCTATCACCGACCGCTCCTCCTGGGATTCACTGGACTCTGAATGGAAGGAAAAAACCATTGCGCTTGGGGAAGCATATCTTCATTTTGAGTACCCGCAGCTGTCTGCAGCCGATTTCATGGATTTTTTACGAACCGGGAACCGGGTTAATTATGAAAACAAATATTTCTCAAAGCGACATGCCTTAGATGCCCTGGTCCTTGCGGAATGCGCCGAGAACAAAGGCCGGTTTCTGGACGATATCATTAACGGAATCTTCTCCATCTGTGAAGAAAGCGCCTGGCAATTGCCGCCTCACAATTCCTATGTCCGCGATACCCCCCAGCTGCCGCTGCCCGATGCAACCGCTCCTGTTCTGGACCTGTTTGCCTGCGAAACCGGGGCAATTCTCAGTACCGTATATTACCTTATGAAAAGTCCCCTGGACAACATCAGCCCTTTTATCACCAAAAGAATTCTCCACGAACTGCACCAGCGTATCTATCTGCCCTATCTGAACAGCCATTTCTGGTGGATGGGCAACGGCAGGGAGCCGATGAATAACTGGACCATATGGTGTACCCAGAACGTACTGTTATCCGTATTTTTTACAAGTGAGGATCAGGCTGTTAATCATCAGGTATTTCTAAAAGCCTGCAGAAGCGTCGATTATTTTCTTGCGGAATATGGTATCGACGGATGCTGCGATGAGGGGGCACAGTATTACCGCCATGCGGGCCTTTGCCTGTTTAATGTCATGGAAATCTGCAATCACATAACACGAAATTTATTTCTGCCCTTCTACCATGTTGAAAAGATTAAAAACATTGCAGCCTACATATTCAACGCACATATCAGCGGCAAATACTATGTGAATTTTGCTGACTGCTCCACCGTTGCCGGCCGGGCCGGTGTCAGGGAATTCCTGTTCGCCGGACGGATCGGAATGGAAGCGATGGCCCGCTTTGCCGCAACTGACTTTAAAGCAGATCTGCCAAATTCCTTACTTATCCCTTCGGAAAACAATCTATATTACCGCCTGCAGAACGCTTTCACCATAAGGGAGATCAAGGCCTGTGATACCTCAGAGCCCGTGCAATATACCGACATCTGTTATCCCAGTGTCGGTGTATTTATCGCACGGGATGCGCATCTGTATGTTGCGGTCAAAGCAGGTAACAATGGGGACAGCCATAACCACAATGATACCGGCAGCTTTACCGTATATAAGGATGGTAAGCCCATGTTCATTGATGTGGGCGTAGAAAGCTATACCAGGAAGACCTTTTCACTCCAGCGGTATGAAATATGGACCATGCAGTCCGCCTATCATAACCTTCCCACCGTCAACGGTATTATGCAAATGGATGGTGAGGAATTTGAGGCACGGGACGTTCGCTATCACCTCAGCGATACCGTCTGTGAGATAGCAATGAATATCGCAGGAGCTTACCCGAGAGAATGCAGGCTGCGGGATTATCACCGTCATGTTACCTTGATAAAAGAAAAGGAAATTGTTATTCAGGATTCCTTCTCCTTCCGGGATAATACTGATACACCGGATCCTCTTGATACGGCAGGAAATTCAGATCAGGTAATTCTTAGTCTCATGACCTATGAGAAGCCCGAAGTACAGTTATCCGGTGAGAATACAATACTTACAATCGGCGCCCTGGGCACTCTGAAGCTGGAAGGCGGAAGCGTTCACGATATCCAAGAAATACCGGTAAGTGACCCCCGCCTGAAGCTTGCATGGGAACATGAGATTTATCGAATCCTTATT
This sequence comes from Bacillota bacterium, assembly GCA_023409535.1. GTDB lineage: Bacteria > Bacillota > Clostridia > Lachnospirales > Lachnospiraceae > Mobilitalea. The sequence continues at coordinate 374,316 of JAEYGZ010000039.1, read as the reverse complement.
GTTGCCGAGGAGAAGGAAATAAAAATGACGATTGCATAACCAATCCTGTTAAGCAAAGTAAATGACAACACCCTGCCATGATGCATAGCGGGGTGTTGTTATTTAAATTACTTATTTACTCTTAACTTTTCAGCTGATATAAGATAACACAATTACGCTCAAGCGAACTTTTCACATCGATAATCCTTTGGTTAGAAGAGCCGCGAAACGGTAAGCTGATATCCTTCAATTCTTGTACAAATTCACCATCCACCAGCACATCAATACAGCTTAACATTGCATCGGTATACTCACATCTTGCCCGGCTCTCCTGAAGCAGCTCCTGATCAAGGAGATATCCTGTATAACACCAGATATTCTTCCGCGGGTACAGCTGCTTAATGGACTTTAACAACGGCAGCAGGGCTCGCTGATTATGCTTCTCGAAAGGCTCCCCGCCAAGAAGGGACAATCCGCTGATATAATCCGGCGCAAGTGCTTCCGCTATCTCAGCTGCCGTTTCTTCGGTAAAGGGCTTTCCAAATGCAAAATCCCAGGTTTCTTCATTGAAGCAGCCCTTGCAATAGTGGGTACAGCCTGACACAAATAAGGAAACTCTTACCCCTTCGCCGTTAGCAACATCATATTTTTTTATTTCCCCGTAATTCATATTAGAGATGAAGCACCCTTTCTTTAATTTCCTGCGTTCTTCCCTGGTTCCAGAACTGGGTACCGATGTAACCGCAGGTTCTTCTTGCCACATTCATTTTATCCTGGTTCCGGTTGCCACATTTGGGGCACTCCCATACCAGCTTACCGTCATTGTCCGTAATGATCTGAATCTCACCGTCGAAGCCGCATTCCTGGCAATAATCGCTCTTGGTGTTCAATTCCGCATACATAATATTATCATAGATAAACCGGATTACCTGAAGGACTGCAGGGATATTATGCTGCATATTCGGCACTTCTACATAGCTGATTGCTCCTCCCTTGGAGAGCGCCTGAAACTGGGCTTCAAACTTCAGCTTGGAGAAGGCATCAATCTTCTCTGAAACATGTACATGATAGCTGTTGGTGATGTAGCTTTTATCCGTGATTCCTTTGATGACACCAAAGCGTGTCTGCAGACACTTGGCAAATTTATAGGTGGTGCTCTCAATCGGTGAACCATAGGGACTGAAACCGATATTGGTTTCTGCCTTCCAATTGTCGCAGGCATCATTGATATATTTCATCACATTAAGGGCAAAATCAGTCGCTTCCGGATCCGTATGGGATTTTCCTGTCATATACTTCGTGCATTCGTACAATCCTGCATAGCCGAGAGAAATCGTTGAATAGCCGCCATACAGCAGCTTATCAATAGTTTCACCCTTTTTCAGGCGTGCCAGCGCACCATACTGCCAGAGAATTGGAGCAGCATCGGAATAGGTGCCCTTCAGACGGTTATGACGGTACATCAGTGCCTGATAGCAAAGAGCAAGGCGTTCGTCGAATATCTTCCAGAACTTCTCCATATCCCCGCCGGAGGATAGTGCAATATCAACCAAATTCAGGGTAACAACGCCCTGGTTAAACCGTCCGTAGAATTTATAGTCACCGTTTTCGTCCTTCCAGGGGCTTAACGCGCTGCGGCAGCCCATAACAGGGAAGCAGTTTCCTTCTTTTAATTCCTTCATTTTCTTCTCGGATATGTAGTCGGGAACAAGCCTCTTGGCAGTACATTTTGCCGCGAGCTCCGTTAAATAATAATATTCGGTGCCCTCCTCAATGTTGTCCTCTTCCAGAACATAAATTAACTTGGGAAATGCGGGGGCCACCCAAACACCGGCTTCATTCTTAACCCCCTGATAACGCTGTCTCAGTGTCTCTTCGATAATCATTGCCAGGTCTTTCTTCTCAAGTTCATCCGCCGCTTCGTTAAGATACATGAAAACAGTGAGAAACGGTGCCTGCCCATTGGTAGTCATGAGGGTAATAACCTGATATTGGATTGTCTGAACCCCCTTATTGATTTCTTTACGAAGCCTCTTTTCGACGATCTCACTGATCTGCTCCTCACTAACGGTGCAATCAAGTATCTTTATTTCATCAATTACCTCTTTATATATTTTTTCTCTCGATATTTGCACAAAGGGAGCCAGATGTGCCAGGCTGATGCTTTGTCCGCCGTATTGATTGCTGGCTACCTGGGCAATGATCTGGGTCGCGATGTTGCAGGCAGTGGAAAAGCTTTGCGGCTTCTCGATCATGGTATCACTGATCACCGTACCGTTTTGCAGCATTTCCTCCAGGTTAACCAGGTCGCAGTTATGCATGTGCTGCGCAAAGTAATCGGAATCATGAAAATGGATCATGCCCAGATTATCCGCCTCCACAATCTCCGCAGGCAGAAGGAGTCTTCTGGTGATATCCTTGCTTACTTCGCCTGCCATATAGTCACGCTGAACGCTGTTCACCGTAGGATTTTTATTGGAGTTTTCCTGCTTCACATCTTCGTTATTGCATTCAATGAGCGACAGAATACGGTTATCCGTGGTATTTGCCTTTCGTATTAAGGAACGCTGATAGCGATATCTGACATAGCGTTTTGCAATATCAAAGGCGCCGGTAGCCATAATCTGATCCTCTACCATGTCCTGGATTTCTTCCACCGATACGGCCCGGTTTAATTTGTTGCATTTATATTCTACATAGTCTGCAATACTGCTAATCTGCTCTTCATTAAGATAACTTCTTTCTGAAGCTGAATTTGCTTTTGTTACGGCTGCTGCAATCTTATTGATATCAAAGATTTCTTCCGCACCGTTTCTTTTGATTATTTTCATGGCCATATCTCCTTCTGACATTCAGTTTGGAATTATATTATATCTCTAGAAGTTCAAAAAAGCTATTGCCAATGCAACAATTATAAAATATAATACAAAATATAGTAGTTCCAAATATTATGAATACAATATGGAGTTATATGGCATGACTAAAACTGTATTTGATGAGATAATCGGCAATCCTATACTCGGACAAGCCGGAGCGTTTCATCCTATCATAAGGGATTTTAAGAAGCAGGATATCATTATGCAGACTTCTGATGACATCAATATGATAGGAATTATAATGAGCGGTACTGCGTATCTTGCCACCATTAATCTGGACTTTCAGAAGCGCATTCTGGATTATTATGAGGTTAATACTATATTTTATAATCGTACGATTTCTGTCCTGGAGGGAAACTCCTATCATATATATGCAGGTACAAAGTGTACCGTGGCATTTTTCGATTATAGGGAGATAAAAGAAGATCAGATGGTTAAGCTGCAGGAGCAGCTTCTCCTAGACTACGGAAAGAGATCCTTAGTACATATTGATATTCTGAGTCAACGGTCCTTAAGAAATAAGCTGATATCATTTTTTGATTATTGCAGCAAGCAAAAAGCTTCCTTAAACTTCGTATTACCCATGTCACTTTCAGAGCTTGCAGATTATCTGGCTGTTGACAGAAGTGCCATGATGCGTGAAGTAGGGAAGATGAAAGAGGAAGGGATCCTTCAGTCGGCAGGGCGGAATATAACAGTATTAAAATAGAAGAGCTCTGAGGGAACCAAAACTCTTCTATTTTATTGATTGAACTTTTTAGGTTATTTTAATTACTTATGTCTTCCTGCACCGCCACCCCGGCTGCTGCCGCCTCCGGAAGACGACCTTCCTCCTCCGCCTCCTGAGGATCTTCCGCCACCAGAGAAACCTGATCCGCCGGAGCTGCTATGAGAGGATCTGCCTGCACCCCCGCCACGACTGCTGCCTCCTCCTCCGAAGGAGGAACTATGCGAGGCAGAACGTCCTGCACCTCCACTGCTTCCCCATAAGCCTCCATGGGAGGAGGAGGATTCGCTTTCATGATGACTGGGACCCGAATTCCAGCCGCGCCCGCCCCAGCGTTGTCTCCTATAACCATAGGAATTATAGGAATCATCATATATATTGCGGTATCTCCTTCTTCTAGCCTTTGATGCCAAAACTAATAATATAATTATAAATAAAAAGGCAAAGAAAAGAACTATAGGTTTATCTTCTTCTGTTAAATGTATTGGTTTATCCTTAGAAACTATCATGCCATAGTAACCTATAAACAAATCATAGAATTTATCCGCTGTATCAATTACTCCCTGACCATAATCCTTGGCTGCAAATTCCGGTTCCAGGAATTTATCTAATATGTTCTGTAATTTTTCTTCCGATGCAAATTTTGCTTCTGATTCACTACCTGGCAATAGCCAATAATTATCGTCCTTTATGTATAAAACCAATAAAATACCACGACTTCCAATATTAAGCTCTTCAAAGGTATTGATTGTATCCTCCTTAAAACTAAGCTCTTTATCGCAATTATCCTTTGTTACCACATAAAACCCGGCATTGCGCTCTTCAATACTCTGTGAACTCTTCTTGTTAATATAAACTTCGGCATCGTTACTGATGACATCGGAATAGTCAAATACGTATTGTCCGTCTTTAAGATTTGAATCCTCTTCCGCAATATCCGGTTTGTCCGGCAGCTGCCCTCCTAATTCTTCAAAAAATGCTTCATATATTTTTTCAGCTCCTGCACTGTAATCCTTCGCTGCAAAATCAGGCTCCAAATACTCCTGAAGAATGTCTGAAATCTTACCGCTTGTAAGCGTATCCTCCAGACCTTCTCCCTGCATAACCCAATAATCGTCATCACCGATTGATAGCAGAATTAATAACCCGTTATTTTTTTCCTCTGAGCCGATGCCCCATTCATTAAACAGCTTTAAGGCATATTCTTCAAGAGACTCTCCTCCGGTAAAATCAATTGTAACAAGAACGATCTGTGCACCTGTCTCTTCCTCAAGCTTATTGCCATATTGGATAATTGCATCCTCAACATCCCCGTCCACGACGTCCGCATAATCATTCACATAAAAGTTATCCATAGGCTTCAAGGTATCTGCCGAAGCAATACGATATGGTACGCTGCATGCCATCAGCAGAATCATGAATACCCCAAAGAATTTTTTCATCCTCTTCCCGCTCCTATTCGTATAATTCCAGTTTATTTACAAAGGTTAACTTACTAAGTATATTTGCGGGAAATTGCTTTAAGGTTTTATTAAAAGCAAGCGCTTCCTCATTATAGCTGTTGTGTGAAATGATCAATTGCCTTGATTCTATATCTACGGCAAAGCTGTCCCGATAATACTGATCCCTCTCATCCAGCTTCATTGTTCCCAAAATCTCATACAAATTCATTGCAGCTTCCAGCAGCTTCTCCTTCGCCTCGAACTTATCCCCCGGAGTATCGGCTGCAACCAGCTTATCCCGACCGCTTAACACCTCTGTTATTTTAACATCTTCCGGTTTTATGTACCTGCCTGCGACTACCGTCAGGTTATAGCATTGTTCCGAGATGTAATCCAGATCATATGGAATGCCCTTGCCATTTTGTCGCTCACCCTCATTAAATACCCGCAACGCTTCATCACTCAATTTTATCAGTGAGATGCGCGCTCCCAGAAGTATAGAAATAAAAACAATAATGCAGGTAATTCCGATCGCCGTTTTGCGATTTTTAAAATACTTCATACTGACATCCTTCCCTGGTCAATCGGGTAATCATTCTGACAGATATTTATCCTTCTGAAGCATCTCTTCCATCACATCCATATCAACCGATGCTTCCATCACCTTATCTTTTAATAAATCATCCAATACCTTATGATATACGCCAACCAGTTCCGTCAAAAATTTTTCTGTTTTTTTCATTCCTGAGGAATGGTTTTCACCAACCTGCCCTATCCCTTCCAATTCCTGATAATTATTAATCAGTTTCAGTGTGCTCGGCAAATAATATAAAAAAAATTGGCTGACCTTCGTATATTTGTCCGGATACCTTTTAATATATCCTATCAGCTGATAAGAATCATTTTCCAGGCTTTCGATTTGATTTTTTACTCCGTCGTTTTGAATGGCATGGCGAAGCGCTTTCATCCTTGTCAGATTGTCCAAGGCTGAAATCAGCAGTTCATCGATATAAGCATCACCGGTGTCAACTGCTTTGTACTCTTCTTTTATAAAGAAGCGGTTAATGATACCGGAAACTGATAAGTATATAATAAATGATAAAATAATTACAATTACATAGTCGGATAATCGATAAAGCGGAAAAAGGAACGCATATGCCAGCCATATCAAGCCTATCATATAAATTGGAATAACAGATTTACTTTTTATAAATTTCAATAATCACACCCCATAACATAGACTGCATTTTTCCACATTATAACATGTATTCAGACAATATCACAAGTTAATTTGTGATTAGAATCGAACAGCCTGCTACTTCAATATAGCAGGCTGAACATTTCTTTGTAATAGAAAATGCTTCGATGAATAATAATATCTTTTCTTGTGAATTAATATTGTACATTCGTATGAATAACATTATTTCCGTAACTTATCATACATTTTTATAACAATATTCGCCGGAAATAACCGGCGTTCAAAAAGCAGGCATGCCGACAATACCGCCTGCACCAATCCTATGATAAAGAATAGAACATGCAGGAAAACAACCGACCAGAGCATGATGCACTGGACAACGATCCATATCATTAAGGCCCAGCCAAATACACTGCTGATATACCCCTGATACTTGGTTTTTGCCCGATACATTGCACCGCTGAAGAGATTCCCAAGACCGATTACGACAAATAAAATAATACCTGGTATCAGAAAATTCTCAAAGGGAGAATTCTTTAATGTTTCCACCGGCATCCCCAAAGGCGCCTGAGGATTTGTGATTGCGGCCAAACCACCGGCCATGGCCCCTAAACCTACAAAAATATGTAATCCAAGTAATACGTTTTTAATGATTTTAATATGGAACACTCCTTCCGATTTAATTCATGGTATGATAATATGCCCGCTGGCACTTTAATCATATAATATTTTAATACATTTTGGAATTAGTTTCAGTTAATTTTTTGTAAATCATACCTATAAATCTTCCGGATATTGTTCCCTTAATGTATGCTATCTTAAAAAGCAGTTTATCATTAAGAATTACTGTTTGTCTGTTCGTTAATTTTCAGCCATATTTCCATCCTGGAGGCTTCCGGAGTTGTTTCATAATAGATCTCAGCCATAAATGGTTCCGATGCCAGCTTGTGATTTGGCAGCCACACTCCAAACATATAATCACGGGCTTTGTTCAGTGCATTCGTTACAAGCAGATAAAAATTTTCTGCTTCAAAGGAACATACCACATAATTACCGGCCGGCATGCTCCATTTTTCAAAATCAGCTGTTATATCGTCCGCACTGTTAACCTCCGCCCCTGCGAAATAGGTAAAACAGCCCGGTATTTCCCCTTGAGAAGATACCCCGGCTTCCTGCCCGTTTTGAATAAGATTTTTTATCGATGGTTTCACATCATGCAACTTGTCCCATAACTTACCCAACAAATCAACCCCCGGAGTATCCTCCACCGGATTCTGCACGCTTAACCCTGCAAACAGGCGCGACGCCTCCAAATACTTTCTGTTAACCTCCAGAGTAATGCCCTCAGAAATCAACGGTATATTTTCATCTACCAGGCGATAATTCAGAGAAATATCAGGCATAAGAAAATGGGATAACTGGCACGGATTGGAACGGTATGTCTCCGGTGTCATTCCGTAGGCTGACTTAAAGGATCTGGTAAAGGTTTCATGATTTTCAAAGCCAAACCGCAAGGCCACATCGATAATCCGGTTATCATTGTTGACAGTCAAATAATCTGCCGCATATGCCAGACGCCGAAGCTTTACATATTCCATTACCGGTTTTCCTACGAGTCTGTTGAAAAGTCTTTGAAAATAAAACGGTGAGAGATTGGCACTCCTTGATAATTCATCAATTGAAATATTCTCTGATAAATTTTCCTCAATATAATGAATTATATTTTGTATTGAATCCCATGCTTTCATGGTAAACACCTCCTTACTTCAATATAATAATATAAAATAAGAAGCTTGTTTTGACGCACAGTGCTCAGTTCTCCCTATAAAGTATGATCCATAAATTCCTTGATCAATTCCAGCACCTCCTGACTCCAGAAGGAGCCCTCATGCGGTGCGCCATCCACGCAGATCATTGAAGCATCCGCTCCCGCATCCGATAATCGGTGATACATCAGCTCGCTCTGGGAATACTCCACCAAGGTATCCTGATTTCCCTGCAGAATCAGAAACGGAGGATACTCCGTTCCATCCTGTACATGATTTACCGGATTAATTTGCAGCAGCTTTTCTAAATTTTCAGACGTATTTTCTCCTCTCAGGCTTTGAAAGATTTTTTTCATATCTTCGTGATCAATACGCTCAATATTTTCAATCGCATAGGTAAGCTCCGTAGGGCCAAAGCAGTCTACAACAGCCTTAACGGCATCCGAGCAATCGGCATATTCCTCTGTCTTATAACGGCTGTCATCCCCTGTCAAACCTACCAGCAGCGCTGTATTTCCGCCGGAGGAAGTACCCCAGATTCCGATTCTTTCAGGATCGATCCGATATTCTGAAGCATGCTTTCTTAAAAATCGGATACCTGTTTTGACATCCTGCAAAAATGCCGGGAAAGGATGCCCTTCCAGACAATTTCTATGGGTCAAGGTCGCTACCACATAGCCTTCCCTGGCAAACTGGGCAAGCTGCGGTATCTCATAATAAACATCCGGAAATGTCCAGGCGCTGCCCTGGACAAATACAATTAAGGGGTATGTTGTCAGCTCCTGTGCATCATTGACCGTCCATGGCTTAAAGATCTGCATTTTCAGTTCCTTCCCTGCCGCTTTGGAATATACCACCTCCGGTATCATAACCGCCATACCTTGCAACGCAGGATTATTTTTAATTACCTTGATTTCCTTATATGCCATAATGTTTCCCCTCCTGATTAATCATCGCTTACCAATACAAAATACATCTTATGCCAGTATCTTAGCATGATTTTCCAATTATGGCAATGAGGTTATCCGCAGCTCAAATAACCTGACAGGCTTCAATAACCTATCTTCTTATTCAAGTACCCCACTAATTCATCCACAGTAATACTGATCTGCTTCATGCTGTCCCGCTCACGAACAGTCACAATTCCATGCTCCAAGGTAGTGTCATCAATTGTTACAGCATACGGAGTGCCTATTACGTCACCGCGGCGATAGCGCTTTCCTATATTCCCTGCATCATCATAGGAAGCCATAAAATATTTTTGAAGCATATGGTAAAGCTCGAATGCCTTTTCACTATGCCTCTTCTTAATTAACGGCAGTACATTTACTTTGATCGGGGCAAGGATAGGTCGGATTTTCAGAACCAGCCTCGTCTCCTCTGCCTCCAGCTCTTCTTCCGTAAGTGCTTCAAACAGGACCGCCAGAAATATTCTGTCCAAACCATAGGTTGATTCTACAATATATGGGATGTACTTTTCCTTTGTCTGCTCCTCATAATATTCCATACTCTTTCCCGAGAATTCCTGGTGCCTGGACAGATCAAAATCGGTTCGGTTATGGGTACCGTTGATCTCTCCCCACCCAAAGGGAAATAAATACTCAATATCACAGGCTGCTTTGGCGTAATGCGCCAGCTTTTCATGGTCATGGTACCGTAAATGTTCTTTGCTGAGCCCCAGAAATTCAAAAAATTCAATTCCATACTTCTTGAAATATTCATACAGCGCTTCATCACTACCCTTCTTACAGAATGTCTGATATTCCATCTGCTCAAACTCTATGGTCCGAAAGGTAAAATTCCTTGGCGTAATTTCATTACGAAAGGCTTTTCCGATCTGTCCGACGCCAAACGGCAGCTTTGTACGCATCGTTCTCATGACATTGAGGTAATTCACATATTCTCCCTGGGCATTTTCCGGACGAAGATAGATCCGATTGGTATTCCCCTGGGTTACACCCCGTTCTGTAGCAAACATCAGGTTAAATTGACGGATCTCCGTAAAATTGGATTTTCCGCAGTTCGGGCAGGGTATTTTATGATCTGTAATATATTGAAGCATCTCAGCCTGTGTCATAACCTCCGCATTCACCAAAGAGGAATACCCATTGATCAGATGATCAGCCCTGTGCCTGGTTCTGCATTCCTTGCAGTCCAGGAGCGGATCCGTAAAGCTGGATACATGCCCGCTGGCCTCCCAAACCGTGGGGTTCATCAAAATATCGGAATCTATCTCATAGCTGTTCTCCCTCCTCTGAATAAAATAATACCGCCAGGCATCTTTAATATTATTCTTCAGTCTTGTCCCGGCCGGTCCGTAATCCCAGGTATTCGCCAAGCCGCCATAGATCTCGCTTCCCTGAAATATAAATCCATACTGGTTACAAAATGCCGCCATTTCCTCCATTGATAATTTTCTCATTGCACATACCTCCTTATTATAATTCATGACAGGTGAAACAGCTTGCTGTTTCACCTGTTTGAAAATAAAAAAGTCCGCTCTAAGCATTTGCTTAGGGCGAACTTACTGTCCGTGGTACCACCTAATTTCAGACAGGATAGATGTATCCTGATCTGCTCTCATACAGCACAGGATTACTCCATATACTGTTTCCTGCGATAACGGTGGATCTCCGTTGGCATCTACTTGGGCGAACCCGTTCAAACCAAAGCTCCAAGGCGCCTTCCGGGTTATTCTCATGAAGATTCGCACCGACCATCTTCTCTCTGCAGCAGGTATAATCACAAATATCACCTGTTTATAATCGAATAACCTTTACTATTCCTTCTCTCAGCCTTTTACATTTTTTCACATTCTAGCATTAACACATATAAAAGTCAAGTCATAAGTCTGTCTGCTTTGCGCCTTCTTTTTACAAACCTCTGCGATCTTCCTCCGTCACATCAGCTCTCACCCGTATACTCCGCTATCATCTTATCGATAAATACTTCTCCGTTTAAATGATCAATTTCATGGCACAGGCATTTTGCCATCTCATTTTCACCGGTAACCGTAATTTCCTCTCCCCTTTCATTAAGAGCCTGAACCGTAACCTTTTGAGGACGCCTCGTTATTCCCATGCGGTTTGGGAAGCTTAAACAGCCTTCAATGCATTCCTGAACTCCGCTGGAATCAATCGTTCTGGGATTTACTAATTTTAATGTATAGCCATTAAAGTCAATTACAATAAGCCTCTTTAAGATACCGATCTGATTTGCTGCCAGAGCGGCCCCGTTCTCTGTCGCATGCAGGGTATCCATCATATCATTTAAAATCTCACGAATTCTATCATCAACCACAGTTACTTCCCTGCATTTTTTCCTGAGGATACTGTCGTCATTATACCGAAGCTGCCGCAATGCCATGATAATTCCTCCCTCTGCTGCTTTCTGACCGTGATTTTTGAACACTTTCATCAAATAAAAATACTTCTTCAATAGAAAGGCCAAATACCTTGGAGATATTATAGGCAAGCCATATGGACGGTTCAAATCTCTCTGTCTCTATGGCGATAATCGCCTGCCGTGAGGTACCCACCAACTCGCCCAGCTGTTCCTGTGTCATGTTCCTGTTTTCCCTTAATTCTTTTATTCGATTTTTCATACTGCTCCTCAATAAATCATTGTAAGTAATGTTAACCTTACAACAGTATACCCTATATTATATACTATGTCAAGTTAGCCTTACACCGTTTCCGATTTTTTGCGGAATACCGTACCTGAGCGGTTTACACAATAAGAAGCTGCCCTCAGTTCCTTGTGAGAAACCGGGGCAGCTGCATAATACGGCTGATTAATGATTTCATCTGCTGCTTTCGCTGCTTTTATTCTTCGGCGTATCCTCCTGTAAACCAAATACCGCCCGGGCACTTTCCGCCTGGGGATCGTGCTTCACATGCTTGGAATGAAATTTACCGTCTTCTTTCTTATGGTTTTTTGTGCTCCTCCTCTTATTATCATCTGTCATAGTAATCCTCCTTTGAATGTGGTATTACTACAAGTATGGCGGATTACAAAAATCTTATTCATTTGTGAAATGTGCCGTCCGCTCTACCCCAAAGGGATAATAAGCCATAGCTCCCTCAGAATTCTCAAAGCCAAACCTCTCGTAGATAGCTCTTCCCATTTTGGTTGTATGTAATAAAATTCTTTCACAGCCAATGCCTTTTGCTTCCTCCACCAGCCTATTAAGAAGCTCGGATGCAATACCCAGCTTCCGATACTTATGATCCGTATACAAGCTTCCCAGATATGCTGATTTACCGCTGATGCACCAATCATTCGGGGGAAGATAGTATATTGTTATACCGCCCATGGCAGCGATTTGTTCCTCTGCTTCCGCAACCCATATAATATAGCTGTTGTCCTGAAGGCCTGAGATAATATACTCTCTGGTTCTATTCTCTATCCTTCCGATAAAATCCGGCGGATAATCCTCCCCTTCAGACAGCATTCTTACACGCATGGCAGTCAAGATTTCCGCATCATCAATTGTTGCTTTCCTGTAGTTAATCATCCCTGTATACCCTCCAGCCTCATGCCGAACCTTTTCGCAGTGTGATTTTATATACTTCTATAACTTACACTGCTCTTGATAAGATATAGCCTGCCGCTTCCTTGCGGCAGGCTATGAATATGCTTACGAATAAGTTCTGCTATTATTTATAGATTCCATATGCTTTTTTAACATCCTGTACGAAGATAATGCCGTTCCCCGGCTCATCAATCTTCAGCTTTTCAGTGATTGAAGCCACAATAGCTTCCGTTTTATCCGCTTCAGACAGAATTAACACAACTTCTTTCTCCGGTTCGATATCCATGTTGAACAGCTTGCTTGTCTCGTGAATTCCCGCGCCTCGTCCGTTGATTATGGTTCCTCCTTTGGAACCTGCAGCAACAGCTGCCTCTATCACATCTTCTGCTTTTCCTTTTTCCACTACAATATTGATTGAATGATACATAATTTCATCCATACCTCTTTCCATATTATCATTTTCATGCTTTATACAGCTTGTACCTACAGTCCCGCTGATTGCTGTCGTATATGCGATGCCGTGATTTGGTTTATCCAGCTTAAAATGCTGATGGATATGTTCCAAAGCCCGGTAAGCAGTACTACTTTCTGCCAGCATTAATATGATCTCTTTTCTGATATCCGAGATACCAAGGTAATCCGAGATCCGGCTGTTTACCGTACCGCTGCCCAACATAACCGTGCTGCCGGTAATCCCGCATTGCTTAGCCTCATGTATGATTTTACTGCTTTGTCCGAAATTTACAATAAAATAGATCAATTCAATATTACATACCTTGTTATCATTATACACTCTGACTCACTTCCTTCCTTCTGGACCTTATCTTGAAGATCAATCCTAATACCTCTAATGCAATGATCGGAGTCATTGCAACCATGGCGATCATACCAAAGCCGTCGATCAGAACATCCGCTGTGGCAATCGAATCCGCAGCTCCCTGTATATATGCAAGGATGAAGGTAGCGGACATCGGGCCTGAGGCTACGCCGCCGGAATCAAAGGCAATACCGACGAACAGCTTTGGTACAATAAAGGATAGTCCTATACAGATAATATATCCCGGTAATATATAATGCCATAATTGCAGCTTTGGCACAAGTACCCTTATGACAGATAATGCAATTGCTAATCCCACTCCGAGGGATAACGCCACCAGTACCAGTTTTCTATTGACATAACCGCTGGTAACATCTTCGATCTGATGGGTTAAGACATGTACTGCCGGCTCAGCAAGGATTGTCACAAGCCCCAGCACAAAGCCTACGATAATAATATATATTTTGTTATCCAGCGCGGCCAGATTGTAACCGATCACTCCGCCAACTTCCATAAAGCCTTCATTTACTCCCACCAGGAAAATCACCATGCCAAGAAAAGTAAAAAGCATACCAAATAGTATTTTGCGGACAGTTCTCTTTGATAATTTAAAGGAAATCTTTTGGAATATCAGGAATATTGCCAGGATTGGCGCCAACGCCACAAGGATTTCTCCTGACACTTCCGGAAATGCATATAAAAACGGTCTGATAATTGAGGTTGATGCCGATGTCTCAAACTCAAGTGAGGCCGTAATCTTGTCTGTTTTAGAAATAATCGAAAGTAATATTACTGCAATAATTGCTCCTGTAGAAGCTACCGCCACCAGGCCAAAGCTATCCTTCTCGGATGCTTTACTATCCTTCTTCAGTTTTGATACACCCATTGCCAGCGCCAGGATAAACGGTACCGTCAGAGCCCCTGTGGTCGCACCTGAGGCATCAAAGGAAATCGCCAAAAACTCACGTGATGCAAATATTGAAAGAATAAAGATTAAACCATATATTACGGCCAATATCTTAAATAGCGGAACATTGTATACAATTCTTACAAGACCCAAAGCCAGCATAATCGCAATTCCGATTGAAACAATGATTACAATACTCAGCTTAGAGATCAAACCATTGGTTACCAAGCCTACCTGTCCGGCAAGAATTTGCAGATCAGGCTCTGCTACCGATACAAAGAAACCAAGAAATAATCCGGCGATGATAACCGTCCATATTTTATTTGACTTCGCCATACTGGAACCAATAGTATTTCCGATTGGTGTTATTCCAACATCGACACCTACCAGGAAGATTGTCAATCCTACGATGATAAATGCTGCTCCGATCAAAAAGCGGAAGACCAGCGGCCATTCCATCGGAACCAATGTAAAATTCAAAATTAAGACAATAATGACAATTGGAATAACAGAAATTAAAACCTCTTTTAGTTTCGTTACAAATGCGTTCAAATAATAAATCATCCCTTCTTTTTATAATATGTTTTTTTGAATGTATTCGCTAACCGTCACCTCTCCTTTCTTTGAATATTCGTAAAGCATTCTCTATATTAAAAAGATAGCCTTAGCATAGAGCGTTTATACGCCCAGCCAAGGCAAATCTTTATGCCCGACTCCAGATTACTGTGGGATCGATCTGTGTAATATCAGGGGAACAGGTTCGTGCCATGGCACCTGCCAGTTCCTGGGTCATTTCATTAATTCTCTTCTGGACGCCGGCTGCACCGCCTTCCTTGAGAGGAGTCATCAGTTCCCGCCCAACCGACACTGCAGATGCACCAAGTGCCAACGCCTTAAAGGTATCCATCCCGTTTGATATATCGCAATCCACAAAGATGGGAATGCGGTTATCTACTATTTTTTTAAGTTTAGGCAAGATCATCAGAGGCGGAACCGCATAATCCATTATTCCGTGATGATGGGAGATAACAATACCCTGAACACCTGCTTCCAGACATTTATAGGTATCCTGCTCGCTAAGCACGCCTTTGATAATAAAAGGCAGCTTTGTTGCCTTTACAAAGCTCTTAATCTCCTCCAGTGTCTTTGGTTTCATGGGAAGACCGAGGACCGTATCATACTGCCCTCTGCCGTTAAATGCATGATCAACATCAATTCCAAGTGCCATAACACCGCATTTTTCGGCATGTTTTATCCTTCTGAGAATCTCATCATTATTTGCATGAGGTTTCATTATTTTAATTGTTCTCGCTCCGGTGGCTGTAATCGCCTCCAGCTCTTCCTCCTCGCCCATACCGCACCACATAACCGCATTTGCAGCAAAGGCTCCTCTGGCCATCTCCACCAATCCGTCCGGATGGAGCTTATTCAGATGGGATAATGCGGCTGTCATAATCGGAGTGGAGAAGGTCTCACCATAAAGTTCAAGGGTTGTAGAGGGTAATACCGAGCCGATATGTCTCATTTCAATCAATAAGGAATCAAGGTATTCGCGGGTAATGTGATCTGCATCTCCCGGTCTGTGATTTTGATTTGAATTCTGCATGACATGCTCCTCCGATCAATTACTATATATAATTAGTTTAACCGTTTTTGCCGGACTTGTCTATTATTTTGATATATTTTCTGAAAGTAACCGGTAGTCTCCATAATCTATAATTTCATAAAATACTCCTTAATTTGATCCAGATACTCCAATAGCCTCTCTCGGTTCAAGCTGTAATAAACCTTATTCGCATTTATGTCCGCCTTCAACAGTCCCATGCCATGCAGCGCGTTTACGTGATAGGAGATCGTCGCTGTGGAAAGCTTTAATACATTCGACAGTTCCTTGCCATAGCAGGGTCTTTTGCTCACAAGCTCCAGGATATCCACTTTGCTCTTGTCGCTCAGGAGCTTCCCTGCTTCCACAATCTCCTCTTTACTGATTTCCTTGTTTTTGAGAATGAAGTGGCGGTCTATCAGGATACCGACACGCAGGATATCCATCAGGCTCCTGTCCTCATCCTCTGTATAGATACCGATACCGAAGGGCTGGAATATAACCGGCATCAGTATTATTCCAGCCTCGCTTGACTGCCAGGTAACCTTTGTCATCTCCTGAAGGATGTCTTTAATGTCCGATTCTTGCTGGACCCCCGTCCAGTAATCATAGAACTTCTGTCCCAGCCTGTTGATCCGTTCCCCGTAACTGTCCTGCAATAGCTCCACTATTTCCCTTAAGATACTGCAAACCTCGTTATAATAGACCTCCTGCCGGGTGAATATTTTGATTGCCTCCCATTTCACCTCATTCTCATAAGCGGAGGCTTCAATAAAGGCAATCAGGTCCGCAGCCGTGTTGATCGTGGAAAGAGATGTATTCAATGTGGCATCAATATCTATGATCTCGGCAAATTGCTTTACCTTCTGTGCTTCTGTCATTCCGGCAAAACGCTCCTCATAGGATTGCAGGCTGTTATCGTATTTCTGATTATTCCACAAAAGCGCCAGGTGCCCAAGTGTTGAAAAATCGGCTGCCCTTGACTTAAAATAATATTCGATGCGTTCTTTTTTTCCTGATAAATGCTCCTTGACGCTATGATAGATCTCCTGCAGCAGATCACGACACTCCCGGAGCTCATCGGGCCTGTCCTGAAAATTGCCGGAATATTTTTGCCACAGCTTCTGCATATCCTCCTCCCTGTTTATCCAGATAGAAAGTATGCCGCTTGCCTCCTCCACGAGATTAACCTGCGAAATTATCTGCAATTTCTTCTTCATTAACATTCTCCTCAACTATTATGTTCTCTTTAACTGTTACATTCTCCTCAACTATTACTTTCTCTTCAACTGTTGCATTCTCTTCGGCTATTGTATTCTCTTCAACCGTTACATTCTCCTCAACTATTAGCTTCTCTTCAATTGTTGCATTCTCTTCGATTGTTACATTCTCTTCAATTGCTGCGTTCTCCATCGCTGCGGCATTCCCGGCAGGAAACCGCTTCTTCGTACATAGTATCATACAAACCAGGATATCCAGAATTCCGGCGGCAAAAAACAGTATTATGGTTGGCGTGAACTTCGCAAATGCCCCGATCAGGAAGGATGCCACAGGCATCGCCGCAACACAGGCTGCCGACATGATTGCAACTACCCTTGCCATAAACGCACTTTCAATATTCTTCGTCCTCTCCACCTGTGAAAAACTGTTCAGCATTGCGATTGCCGCTCCGAACCACAGCGAAACCACCGATATGATAAAATACAGCAGGAGGGTGGATGTAATAAATCGGCCGGCTGTTACTAAGGATAAGTAAAAGAACGCTATGGAATAGCCGCCGATACTGATGATCCGGTGATAGCTAAGAAGCCGGCTCAGATACGGATATGCCGCCGCACCGATAATCATACCGGCCGAGACAGAGATACTCTGTACGGAAAGCATCACCTCACCGCTATGCAATACTTCGCTTACCATCGGCGCCTGGAGGCTGTTGAGAGGAACCAGAATCGCGTTCAGAAACACCCCAAGAAACAACAAATTACGCAGCAGCTCCTTATCCTTCAGGTACAGAAAGCCTCCCTTCAGGTTCTCTATATATTCCTTAGCATTTATTTTATCCTTTGTCAACTCCTCCTTCACTCTTAATGTCATTATGATGAGGGCGGAGATGAAAAAGGTCGCCATGTCAATATAGATCGCTGTTGAAATGCTAAATAGCGAGATAAGAACTCCCGCCGCTCCCAGACCGACAAGCTCCGATACGCTGCAGGCGCTGGAATTCAAGGATAAGCCAAAGGTATAGTACTTTTTATCCAGCAGCTTCGGGATCAGTGAGGCCGAGGCCGGATCCCGGAATGCCTCGGCGCTGGATATGATAACCGTCGCCACCAATAGAATCCATTGATTAAGGAATCCCAGCAGGAAAGCGGTTGCAACTATGCCCACGCAGAGACCCCGGAGGATATCGGTAATAATCATAATCCGTTTCTTATTCCTGCCCTCCATCGCAGCTCCCGCAAAGGGCTGCAGGAACACTGTCGGTATTCTGTTCACACCGAAAATGACCGCCGACCAGGCCGCGCTCTGGGTCACCTGGTATACCAGCCAGACAAAGGCTATGCTGTCGATAGAATCGCCAAGCCGGTTGATCACAGCAGCTATAATGGTTTTCATATACTCCTTCTGACGAAAAATCTCCCTGTACCCTATCTTTTCTTCCATCTTATCATTATCCTCCTTATATTACATATATTGTTATTAGATATAAATCTAACATAATGTTAGATACATGTCAACAATAATATTAGATTTACATCTATTGTTAGTTTGATGTTGATCTAATAATCATTATTTTCAGTGATCATAGGGCACGGTTCACCTCAGAGCTATTTATGTAATAGGAAACGGTATACCATAACAAGGTTCTTCTTATGCGATAAAAAAGGAAGATGCAATTTACATCTTCCTTTTTTATCATTACCTATATGATTTTATGAACAGGAAAGCTATCTTTTGGCAGCTGTGTTCTTCATTGCCTGATACAACTGCTTTGCCTGCTCTGCTTCCCCGGCAGCTATGTCTTCCTCCATCTGATATCTTGCTTTGCGGTATAGCTTTTTTAACTGTACGGATGCTTCCTTTCGTACCTCATGACCCTCCTTGGAAGACTCCGCTTGCAGCGTAAGATACTTTTCACTAATCTCCTCGGTTGTATCCGAGGGCTTTATCGGTACTTTTCTATGCCGCAGCCAAAGAAGACTTTTTCCGTAATAATATCTGACATATTCTCTTGATTCCCTCGGACGCCTCCGAAAGAAAGAACCTCTCTTCTCCCCCTCCTCATCCAGATACTCCCTGGTCTCCTGAATTCCTGCAGGAAGCTTCCCTTTAAATCGTTCACCCATCAGCCACCGGAAGAAGAGAAATAATAGTGCTATCATAAGAATTGCGCCTGCAGCATATAGAATTGGCAGCAGCCAATCCATACCGTCTGCAACAGTATCAGGTGACCCGATGGCCAGATCCTCCTGCTTGCCAAAGATAAACTTCGGTATCTCAATCTCTTTCTCCCCGGAGACCGGTCTTATGAGAGAAATAAGCAACTTAAGGATGCCATAAAGCAGCATGCCAAAGAAACTTATTAAGAAGCCCAGCACCGGTTCTATTACATGCAGGTACAATTGCTTAAAACCCTCCACCAGGTTCTGCGGTGCCTTTGCCAAGGTCAGCAGAAGACTGAGCGTGATAAAGCCAATCAGCTCCAACAGCTGCTGCCGTCTGTACTGCTTCACCTGCTCCATCTTATGAACGGAACGCAGATGGCGAAGCAGGAATACAGCACTAAGGATAGCCGCCGTCAGATACGGACTTGCAGTCTGCATTGCGATACTGAATTTATGAAATGCCGTCACCATCGGAAAGAGCAATATTATGCTAAGATACAAAAGACGTCTCAGCATGTCTATAAATTCCCCCCGCCCTATGACCAATCGATCCGTCACAACCACATAAACGAAATATGCCCATATGAGCAGGAATACCGACAAATTAGAGAATGCCGGTGACAAAATATAAAGATATCCGATATAACCAACCGGTATTAAAATACAAGTCAGAATTTTTAATTTTCGATTTCCTGCCCAAAAAGCGCAGAGAAGTGCTGTCACCGACAGAATCAGAAATCCACTGCCATAGACGGTTGACCCTTTGATATACTTTAACAAAAATGCTCCAATTGAGAAACAAACACTGATATCAAAAAGCAGTTTATATAATTTTGCCAGCATTTACTTCACCTCCCGCATAGCAGCAGCATACATGGGATATATCTGGCTGCCCAGCCGATTCTGCAGGCTTTTTACCATAGTACTGCGTTTCTCATTCTCGAAGGGCGCAATATAAAACAGCGCACTCTCCCCGGAATAATTGCGGACAGCAATATCATATAAGCCATCGATATTACAGAAGGTATTGGAAGCTGCCTGCCCCAAGGTATATAATAACATGGTATAGTGATGCGCGCCCTGACCGGCTTTGCCCAGATCCTCATAGTCTGTATTTTTACTGCGAATATAAGCATTGGTGAGAAGACGGTAGGACACTCTTTTCTTCTCCATGAATTCTGCGATTGTCCTTGCCAGAGAAAAGCAGTATTCCAGCTCCTCAGGATAGGCCCCTTCCGACCAGTGCAGGTAGACATCCAGAAGAATTGTAACTGACAGGTCCGTAGTATGATCAAACTCTTTTACCATAAGCTTGTTTTTCTTGGCACTCTGGGTCCAGCTGATGGAGCGCATAGGCTCTCTGCCGGTGTAATCATGATAGGAATTAACCAGAATAGGATCCTCGATATAAAAGCGCCGGATGGAAATATCCCCATAATAACCGGACAACGCACGCAATACCTTATCACCCGTCAGCAGCCGCGGAAAGATAACCATTTCCTCCTCCTGCTTTAACTCCTTATAATTCTCTTTGATTCCAAGAAAATCGCCTCCCAGCAGCCTGCAGCCCTCCAGCCGGTACAGCCCGCGATGCGGCAGGGAAACCTGAAGAGTTCTGGTTATCTTCTGTCTGCCCTTTATATAGAGTAAGCTTGCATAAAGACGGGTATGATAATTCTGCGGGGCGTTTTCGTCTCCCCGGATATTGATTTCCTTAGGAAATTCTTCTTCCAGCTTTAAGAAGGGAATCGTTCGAAAGCCATAGTTTGTTACCGTTGTTTTTATCTGAAAGACTTCTTCCGGTTCACAACCGTATTTGGAGGGTACGCTGTGATAGCGGATATTGGACGAATTGTCCTTTAAGGAAAGCAGCTCCAGAGCAGCGCCAAAGACAATAAGTACGGCAAGAAATATCAGCATTATATCACTCCCTCGGCAATTACCTGCTCCGTAGGTACCGGCACCTCATCAATTATTTCCCGGCAGATCTGTGCCGACTCGTTATCCCTGATGACACCGGTAAAGCTCATACGGTGTTCCATGATACTCACTGCCAGACTCTTCACATCCTCGGGAATTACATAGGGTCGGCCCTGAATTGCAGCCAATAGCTGTGATGCCTGATAAAGGGACAGTGTCGCTCTTGTGGATGCTCCAAGCAGGATACGGCGGTCATTTCTGGTCTTATCAATGATATCCATAAGGTATCCCTTCACAGGATCACTTACTTCAACCTCGTGGTAGCTCTGCTGCAGTGCACAGGTTTCCTCTGCCGTTACCACTTGTCCGATCTGGGAAAGCATATCAAGAGAGGATTCCCTGGACAGCAATGACAATTCTTCCTCTCTCTGCATATACCCCATGGACAGCTTCATCATAAATCTATCCTTCTGGGCCTCGGGCAGAGGGAAGGTACCCCCTGATTCCAAGGGATTCTGAGTTGCCATTACCATAAAAGGCTTCTCCACAAAGTAGGTGGTTCCGTCCACCGTTATCTGTCCCTCCGCCATAGCCTCCAGAAGACTCGACTGCGTTCTGGGGGTAGCACGGTTGATCTCATCTGCCAGGACCATCTGTGCAAACAGCGGACCTGGACGGAATTCAAATTCACCGCTCTTATGATTATAGAAGTTAATCCCTGTTAAATCGGACGGCATGATATCGGGAGTAAACTGGATTCGTTTAAAACTTCCGCCCACAGAGGTTGAAAATGCTCGAAAAAGCATGGTCTTACCGGTACCCGGAACATCCTCCAGCAGCACATGCCCTCCTGCAAGATAGGCAATGACAATATTGCGGATGCATTCCTCTTTTCCGATGATAATCTTTGCGCAGTTGGCTCGAATTTTTTCATAATATTCTTCAAATTTTTTTATGTTCATCTTATCCTCTCTTTTCTGTGCGATTTTCAGAAGCTGCTGCTTTCTGGCAAGTAATATCGTATAGAAATAAAGTATAAGATTACAGGCAAAAATTTGCAACTATTATTTCCAATTCCTTGTAATAATCATTCACATTCTCTGACTGTCTTTCGCACCTCCAGAACCATACCCGGAGCAACGGACAATTCATCGATTCCCATGCGAAGGAAGGTCTCCGTCATGGTCAAATCTGCCGCAAGTTCACCGCAGATCCCTACCCATATGCCGTTCTTATGGGCGTGATCCGCAGTCATCTGAAGCATCCGAAGGATTGCGGGATGATGGGGATGATAAAACTTCTCAAGCTTGGGATTCTGTCTGTCAACCGCTGTTGTATACTGGGTCAGATCATTGGTCCCGATACTGAAGAAATCCACCTCCTTTGCCAAAAGGTCGCTGATCATTACCGCAGCCGGAGTTTCAATCATAATACCAAGCTCCAGCTTCCGGTTGTATTCAATGCCAAGACCGTCCAGTTCAGTTCTGATCTCAGCAATCATTTCCTTAATCTCACGGACCTCTTCCACCGAGATAATCATAGGGAACATGATTGCAATATTGCCATAAGCCGAGGCACGGTAAAGGGCACGCAGCTGGGTCTTAAAGATATCCTTTTGGGTCAGACAGATACGGATTGCGCGGTATCCCATCGCCGGATTCTCCTCCTTAGGCAGCCCAAAATAATCAACCTGCTTATCTGCCCCGATATCCAGTGTACGGATAATTACCTTCTTGCCTGCCATACTTTCCGCAATATATTTGTATATGCCAAACTGTTCCTCCTCTGTGGGAAAGGTATCCTTATTCAGATAAATAAACTCACTCCGAAGCAGTCCAATACCACCGGCATCATTCTTTAATACCTCGCCGATATCCTCCGCACTGCCGATGTTAGCATAGACCTCCAGTCTTTGACCGCTCCTTGTAACGTTATCCTTTCCCTTCAATTCAAGAAGGAGGGCTCTTCGTTCCTCGTCCTTCCTTTTCTTCTCCTGCAGCTCCCGCAGCATACTCTCTTCCGGATCAATATAGATTTTTCCTGTATAACCGTCCACAACCGCAAGCATGCCGTCATATTCCTCCAGCAGCTCCTGTCCGGCACCGATCATTGCCGGAATATTCATCGTCCTGGCAAGGATCGCCGTATGGGAATTAACAGAGCCCTGCCTGGTTACAAAGGATAATATTTTGCTTTTATCCATTTGAACCGTCTCGCTGGGAGCAAGATCCTCTGCCGCAAGAATTACCGGCTCAGATAGGACCGGTCCGCTATCCCCGCTGCCAAATGCTTTCACCAACCGCTCGGAGATATCCCTGATATCCGCCGCGCGCTCCTTCATATAGTCATCCTCCATGGAAGAGAATATCTGCACAAAATGGTCACAGGTAACGCCTATGGCATATTCCGCATTCACATTTTGGGTATGAATAATATTCCGAATGGAATCCAGATAATCCGCATCCTCCAGCATCATCTGATGCGCCTCAAAGATCATGGCTCCTGATTCTCCCACTTCTGACAGCGCCTTCTCATATAAGATCTGAAGCTGGTCTGCCGCTTTCTTCTTCGCCTGCTCCAGACGTTCCAGCTCAGATGCCTGAGAATCTACCTTATACCGCTTAATTATCTCCGACTCCTTTTTATAAAACTGAAGTTTGCCTATTGCAATACCGCCGCAGACACCTCTGCCATTTAACATAATCATAACCAATTCTCCTTCTCCTCTAATAATATAAAAAAGACCTTCCTAATAATAATTGCTTATTATTAAGTCGGTCTTGCCTGATTCAACAGTTACAATCCTAACAATTCAACCAAATTATAACCTTTTCTTCAAACGAAGTCAAGTTCTGCTGCCTCAGGGGGTAGCAGAAACAGCTATTCATGGAATAACAAAAGCAGCTACTCATGGAATAGCAAAAGCAGCTACTCATGGAATAGCAAAAGCAGCTATTCCAGATAAAAGGGTTTACTGTTTGTGGTATCACTGCAGTTTCCGACATATATTATAAATTCTCCAGGTTCGCTGGTATAATTCATATTAATATCATAGAATCGCAGCATTTTCTCCGTAATTGTGAAAGATACTTCTCTTTCTTCGCCCGGACGGAGCTCTATCTTCTGAAATCCCTTCAGTTCTTTTACCGGCCGCACTACGCTGCCCTTAACATCCTGAACATACATCTGCACCACTTCCTTGCCGGTACAATTACCGGTGTTCCTCACCTTAACAGCTGCCTGAATGTCGGTATCCCTGTTTAAGACCTGACGGCTGAGCGTCACATCAGAGATCTCAAACTGCGTATAGGATAATCCATACCCAAAGGGAAACAAGGGAGCATTGGGAACATCAATATATTTGGACAGATATTTTCCTTCCTGTCCGCGATAGGGTCTGCCTGTGTTAAATTCACTGTAAAATACCGGTACCTGTCCTACATTATAAGGAAAACTCATGGATAACTTACCGGAAGGATATGCATCACCAAACAGAACCTCCGCAATTGCATTCCCTCCCTCCGTACCCGGCAGCCATACCTCAAGCACAGCTTTTGCCTTATTACACACTTTCTCTATGGTAAGCGGCCTTCCGCCAAAGAGTACGACGGCAATGTTTTGATTAACTTCATAGATCTTGTTAAGGAGCTCCATCTGTACCGCAGGAATCGATAAGCCGGTACGGCTGGTGGCTTCCCCCGACTGCTGGGGATGCTCACCAAGCGCCAGGACTACAACATCTGCAGCCTTGGCCAGCTCCAATGCCCGGGCAAGCAGCTGCTCCTTTAGGGGCATATCCTCTTCCAATGCCTTCAGGCGGGGATTCATCTCCAGGTTTTTGATGGTGTCTACAAAGGGACTGCCCTTGGCAAAGCATATATTCTCCAAACCCAGGTTT
Source organism: Bacillota bacterium (assembly GCA_023409535.1). GTDB lineage: Bacteria > Bacillota > Clostridia > Lachnospirales > Lachnospiraceae > Mobilitalea. The sequence goes on along the minus strand of JAEYGZ010000039.1, from coordinate 349,263 downwards.
TTGATTCCGGTCTCCAGAGAAATGTTCTCCTCTATCCTGGCAAAGATTGACCATACACCGCTGATCCATTGATAGGAGGCATAGGGACCGATGACGGCAATCTTTACATCACCATTGGCAGCCGACTCTTTATCAAGGGGTAAGATACCCTCGTTCTTTAACAGGACCATAGATTCTATGGCTGTCTCTTTTGCCGTTCTTCTGTGCTCCTCACATAAGATAAGCTGACGCTCCTCTTCTTCCTCCGCATCCTTGAAGGGATTTTCAAATAAGCCCAGTTCATTCTTCAGGTTAAGAATTCTCAGTACTGCTTCATCGAGCAGTGCTGTGCTGATGGAACCCTCTTCAATCAGTTCCTTTAAGTTCCTGCAGTAGCAGGTGGTCATCATATCAATATCCATTCCCGCTTCCAAGGCAAGCTTTGCGGCCTCTTTCTTATCTGCGGCGACACCATGGGCGATCAGTTCCTCAATGGCAGCCCAATCCGAGATCAGTACACCGTCAAAGCCCATCTCCTTGCGCAGAATATTCCGCAGCAGCTTCTTATTGCCGGTGGAGGGAATTCTGTCCAGTGTATTAAAAGAAGCCATAACGGCAGCCGCGCCGGCTTCAATTCCCGCCTGATAAGCAGGAAGATAGTTCTCCCGCAGGGTTCGCTCGGACAGTTCCACCGTATTATAATCCCGCCCTCCGGTGGGAGCGCCGTATCCCGCAAAATGCTTAACACAGGCAGCAATTCTTCCCTTTTCCTTCAGGCTTCCCGTCCCCTGGTAGCCTTCCACCATTGCTCTGGAAAAGCACTGGTTCAGGTAAGTATCCTCACCGGCGGATTCCATGACCCTTCCCCATCTTGGATCCCGTACCAGGTCAATCATCGGGGAAAAAGTAAGATGCAGTCCCGCTGCGGCTGATTCTCTTGCAGAGACTTCGGCAGCCTTTTTCACCAGCTCGGGATGAAAGGTCGCACCCTGGGCCAGAGGAATTGGAAATATGGTTCGATAACCGTTAATAATATCCGCCATAAAAAGCAGCGGAATATGGTGGGGTTGACTTTTGATATAGTTCTCTTGTATATTCTTAAGATTTGCCGCTCCGCCTCCGCCGAGAACCGAACCGGCATTCTGTATCTCTGCCTCATGATATCCGGCAGTATTCTCCGGGCCGGTGATGACGCCCTCCTTTTCGTAGTAATAAGCGCATACCTGCAAAAGCTGGTCTATTTTCTCATCGATCGTCATGTCACGAAGCAGTTCAGTCAGTTTATTCTGTTCCATTTATTTCTCCTATAAGATACAATACGCCAATTCACAGGAGGGGGCTTTGGTTGCAAGCCTTCCAAACAGTTGAATTGGCGCTACAAGTCTACATTTACATTTTATTATGGTCATCTTTTTGCTGTTGTACCGGGAGCGCAGGAGCCTCTCTTTAAAAGGGAAGCCTCATAAACCTTGTGGGTTGTTCTCCCATTCTGAAGCATTTCAAACAAAGCGTCGATTGCCCCTAAGGACATCTGTTCCGCAGGCTGACATATGGTGTCCAGGGCCGGATTATAAAATTCAGCAACCTCAATGCCATCAAAACCGATAATGGAGATATCCTCCGGTACCCGAAGTCCGGAAGATATTACTGCTTTCGCCGCTCCGATTGCCATTGTGTCCGCTACTGTAACCACTGCCGTCATATCCTTATGCCGCATCATCAGATTCTTCATCATATTAAAACCGAATTCGTAACCGGATTCCGAGATATTAATCGAGGATACCAGTTCCATATCATAGGGGATGTTATACGTCTGAAGTGCCCTCTGATATCCCTGGAAGCGCAGGCGGTTTGGTGTGGTGGCATTGCCGCTGTTGCTGTAGATGCATCCGATTCTGCGATGACCCAGATTGATCAGGTATTCGGTTGCCTTAAAGCCCTCAACCTCATCATCGATAATGATACTGGAATAAAGCTCCGGATTAACATCCTGACCTGCAGCGACTGTCAACAGCACGCAGGGAACTCCAAGTCTCTCAAAGTCCTCATTGGTATACTCAAAATTACCGCCCATCAGAATAACGCCGCTCAGATTTCTATCCTGTACTTCCTTAATCGCCATGGACATTTCGCGCTGGGAATAGTTTACATTACGCATTTCCAGATAGTAACCCCGTAAGGATACTTTTTGCTCTATAGTATGAATCATCTTTTGAAAAAACGGATTGGTTATACTTTTCACCAGCAGTGCAATCGTCTTGGACTGACCCATTTTCAGCACCCTGGCACTGTTATTGGGAACATAGTTTAATTCCCTCACTGCAGCCATAACCTTTTCCTTCGTCTCTTTACTTGTGATACCACTATTATTGAGAACTCTGGAAACCGTAGCGATTCCGACACCTGATATTCTTGCTACATCCTTAATGGTTACGCTCATAAATCAACTATCCTCCAAACTGTAAAATCCGTCCAAATCTGCTTACCATTGTACCATTTTACCACATATATTTCCATCTTTTTTTGACACATCACCGGCCGGTATGAACCGGTGATGCGTCATAAAATCTGCTTCTCGTGACTATTGTGCTCTGAATGCAGCCAGCTGTGAATTTACCGCATCAACAACATTTTGAATACCTGCTGCTTCCAGCTGTGATTTGTATTCTGCAACTGCTGCCTTGGGATCCTGGGCAGTCTTGCCTAACATAATCTGAATGCCAAGCTGAGAATCTACGTTAGCAATTGCTGATAGTTCGGAAGCAACACTGGAATTATCAAAGCTGAAGCCAACATAAGGGTTGTCGATTGCAACCTTACCCCATGCCTCATTTAAAGTATAACGGCGGGGATCCTCCGTAGCCATAGGAACATTTAATTTATCGGTACGAAGAGCCCAGCCCGAGAAACCGCCGCCGTCAACCTTTTCATCAAAGCTTGCGGGTCTTGTAATCTTGCCGTCGGTAACTTCATACTGTCTTCCAAGAATACCATACTGGAATAAATCGTAGCATTCCTTATCTGTCATAAGCTTCTCAATTAGCATAAGTGCTCTCTCCGGATTATCGGAGGTTGCGCTGATACCGGTTGCATTTTCCACACCCATCTTCTTAACAATCTTGCCTGCGGCTTCCGGGAATGCATAGAATTCAGTTTCAATACCGGGCAGCTTTTGCTGCTGAAGTCCGTAGTTACCTGACCAGTCGGGCATATGGCTGATATATGCTGCGGATAAACCGTTATAGAAATTATCCTTATCATCCTGGGAAGCGGATAATACATCCTTTGACCAATATCCCTTTTGTGCCCACTCATTCATCTTAACTGCAAATGCTTCAAATTCAGGTGTGAATGCAGGATGAGCGATTGTATCCGGAGCAGTCTTTGTTCCGGCGAGATACATTTCATTGTTCGGGATACCGGGAGCATCAATATAATCTCCGGTAGTATCGATAAACATATGGTACAGGTCCATTGCAAGGTTAGCGCTGCCGTTTAACGGAACATATCCTTCTGCAAGCGCTTCATCCATATATTTCTCCATATCTGCGACAGAGGTGATTGCAGTCAGGTTAACCTTGTCCATGATGTCCTTACGGGTTACAAAACCATATGCCGTATACTCGCTGTAAGTGCTGGGTACGCCATAGATCTTACCGTCAACCTTCATGCTGTCCCATGCAGTGCCTAACTCGGACTTTAAGGCAGGCGCATATGTGTCAAGCATGGTTGTGATATCTACCAAACCACCCTGTTTTGCAATCGTTGCATAAGGAATAGCTGAGTTGGAGGCTACATAAGCCATATCAAACTTCTCACCTGAAGTAAATAATAACGGGTACTGTGTGGCAATGTTACCCCAGTCAATGTATTTAATCTCAAGTGTGGCATTGATGCTTGCCTTTAACTTCTCATTTAAAGCGGCAAGAATATCCTGGTTGGCAACGCCTTCGCTGCCGTACAGGTACATAACCAGATTTACTTCTTTTGATGTGTCAATTGTATTGCTGCTGCCATCAGTAGCCGGTGTCTGTGTAGCGCCGGGAGTAGTATCTGAGGGCGTCTTTGTGTCTGTGCCTTTAGAGCTGCATGCAGTCAGCAAGCTCATAGACATAACCAGAACAACTAATGTTGCGATAATTTTTCTCATCATATCTAAATCCTCCTATGATATAAAAAGTTTTGATTAATGTGTCTATATTCCACAAAACAGCATAGAAAAGCAAACTTTTCAGCTGCCGTTATTGCGTTATCAGCCAATGCTGCCAAGCAGCCTGACCTTTTGACACTATAACCACATGTTATATATAATAAGCTGTGCGCACAGCATATTATCAACCCTTTACGGCACCGATGGTAAGACCGCTTACAAAGTATCTCTGCACAAACGGGTATAATAAAATAATCGGTCCGATGGCAACTACTGCCGTTGCCATTTTAATTGACTCTGACGGGAGATCTCCGATATTGACGGTGACACCCTTCTGGATCAGCAACTGAATATTTGCCTGGCTTACGATCCTTTGCAGGAAATATTGGAGCGGGAATTTTACCGCCGATTGGATATATAGCATGGCATTATACCATTCATTCCAATATCCCAGGGTTAAAAACAATCCGATGGTCGCCAGAGACGGCTTCGCTAAAGGCATATATATTCTCCAGTAAATCTTAAAATCGCCCGCACCGTCGATGGCAGCAGATTCATAGAGCGAATCCGGTATTGCTTTCATGAAATTCCTCATTAAGAAGATGGACCAGGGACTCATGAGTCCCGGCAGGATCATCGCCCAAATGCTGTCCTTTAAGCCGAGGCCGTTTACCATTAAGATATAGCTTGGTATCAGACCGCCGCTGAATAAGGTCGTAAAATACATAAAGAAGGAAATCTGATTCCGGTACTTTAAATCCTTGCGGCATAACACATAACCGGCCATAGACATAAAGAACAGCCCGAGTACGGTACCTGTTACGGCAATCGTTATGGTTATGCGATAGGAAGCAAGTAAATTCTTGGAATTTCTGAACAGGAATTCATATGCACTGAAGCTGATACGCTTAGGAATAAGCTTATAGCCTTCCGTCAAAATTTCCTTCTCATTCATAAAGGAAGAGGTAATCATTAATAAGAAGGGAAGCAGACAGATTAAAGCAAAGGCCGTAATTACGATGTAGAAAATTGCCCTTACGAATTTTTCTTCCTTTCCGATTGGCTTTCGGTTTTTCTTTTTGATATTTCGCATCATAACACCATACCTTTCATAATTGCTTAGAATAAAGCATTTTCCGGTTCTATCTTCCTGACGACAGCATTAACGGCTAATACAAGGATTAAGCCAAATACGGACTGGTAGAAGCCCACCGCCGCACCCTGCGGGAAGTTAAACTGGCTGACTAAGCTGCGGAATACAAAAGTATCAATAATATCTGTCTGCTTAAATAACAGCGAATTATTTCCTATGAGGTTATAGAACAAATCAAAGGAACCCTTGAGAATACCTCCTAATCCGAACAAAATCAGTAAAACAAAGGTGGGCTTTAATAAAGGAGCGATAATATAACGAATTCGCTGTATGGGAGATACACCGTCAAGGGCTGCCGCTTCATATATCTCACCGCTGATTCCGGTGATGGTTGCCAGATAAATGATCATACCATATCCCGTTTGATTCCAAACCTTAAAAAATACGATGATGTACTTCCATATTCCCGGATCGGAATAAAATTCGTGCTTCTCAAAGCCAAGATTAACTAAAATACTGTTGATAAAGCCATGATCATAATTGAAAAAGTTATAAGCAAAGTATCCTACGATAACCATGGATATAAAATACGGAAGAAGAATAACGGACTGGGAAAGTCTCTTAAACCACTTGCTTCCGACTTCCGATATCATAATGGCGAATGCTATCTGAAATACGTTACATAATAATAGAAAAGCCAGATTATACAGTAATGTGTTTACCGTTATTCGCAGCAGATCGCCGTTTCTGATTAAGAACTCAAAATTCTTAAAGCCGACAAATTTGCTCCCGAAGATACCCTTGCCCAAGTTGTAATCCACAAACGCAATGTAAGAACCAGGCATAGGAATGTAAGCAAAGATAATAAAATACAGAATTACCGGCGTGATCATCAGATATAAAATCCTGTGCCGTATGATCTCATGCAGAAATCCTTTTAAACCGCGCTTTACCTTAGACATATGCATCTCCTCCAAATGATCTATATTGTATATCATGCCCAACAAATAAATTTATTAGGAACACTGACGTCCGCTTTTTATGATAATCGTGCATAATTACAATGAAATCGTTTCCACTAATATGATTTGTTGTATGTTATGCGAACTATTATAGTCTCAATGACCTGCTTTGTCAAATAGATTTTTATATGTTTTTAGTATTTTTTCAGTGATTTTTACATTTTATTCGTTATATTATTGACTTATTTTATGTTTTACTATATACTCGCCTTAAGTTCATTTGGTGTTTTCATTGATTTTCTCAAATTTAGTGGAAACGTTTTCTATCAGTGAATATATATGTTTAGCAGAAAGGGTCTGACTTTATTATGGACAGAAAGCACTTTATTACTTTATCAGAACAAGACATGAATTATGATTTTCTTCCATCCGGAGATATCTATTCATTTAAATATGGGAATTTTATGATTAATCAATTCCGGGGTAATGTAAAGGATGGTTCGGTAAATAATATCTACCTTCGAATCTATCAGAATAACCGTATTACAGCCTATCCTCTGCTCGGAATAAAATCCGCAGGTACTGTTTCTGTCTCCAAAGCCGCCTTACATTATACCGGTGAGGTTCAAGGAATAAAATATCAGGTAACCTTTCGCCCGGTGAATAACCTCTGGTTTTGGACCGTAGCTTTGGAGGGTTATAGCAGGGAGGTTGACCTGGTATACGGTCAGGATCTGGGAATTGCCGAAGCGGGAGCAATCTTCTCCAATGAATTATATATGTCACAATACCTGGGTCATGTGGTATGTGAAACTCCTGAACACGGTTATATCCTATGCTCCAGGCAGAATATGCCCTCTTCCGGAAAAAATCCTTATATCCAGCAGGGTGTTCTCGGCGCAAAAGCAGTACATTATGCCACGGACGGTATTCAATTCTTCGGATTATCCTATAAGGAAACCAACCAGCCTGCAAGCTTAACCTCCGATTTACCGGATGATACGATGCAGTATGAATTTGCTTTTACAGCCCTTCAGACAGAGAAGCTCACCCTGGACGGTAAGCATTCCGTCACCTTCTATGGTCTCTTTCTGCCGGATCATCCTGACGCTGTAAGAGCACCCGAATATCAGGATATACTTATGGAAGCTTACGCAAAGGCAGTAAATGACTCAGCAAACCAAACTGACGGTGCCGTCTCGTTTGACCGTATACGGGTTAAGGAAGAATTCGGTTTGCCTTATTCCTCACCTGCCTTTACCAAAGAGGAAATCGAGTCCTTTTATCCAAAGCGTTCGCTGGAGGAGTTTCATAATGGTACCCTGCTCTCCTTTTTTACACAGGAGCATGCACATGTTGTTACCAAGGAGAAAGAATTGCTGACCCCACGGCCCCATGGCACGATCATCATCACGCCGCCCGACCGGGAAGATATCTCAGACCGCCTGATCTCCTCAAGCCAGTATATGTATGGAGTGTTTAACAGCCATGTGGTCCTTGGGAATACGGATTTTCATAAATTCTTATCAACACCAAGGGGCTTCTTGAATGTGCAAAAGAACAGCGGTCAGAGAATCTATGTGCGAATAGATGGCTGCTACCGCCTTTTAACCTTATCCGCAGTCTATGAGATGGGAATGAATTATTCCCGGTGGTATTATAAGCTTCCGGGGGATCTCCTTACGGTCACCGCATATACCGCAGGTTCACAGGCGGACTTATCCCTGGAGGTGGCCAGCCGCCGCGGTATTGCCTATGACTATGTCATAACCCATCAAATAACTTTGGGAAGCAATGAATATGAGCATGAGGTTTCCTGCACGGATATCCGGGATGGAATTCGGTTTGAACTGAGCTCTGAGAAATACCCCGGACTGCACTATGATATCACGGTTCCGGGGGAGTCCTTTACCGTCAGTGACGACCGGCTGTTCTATGAGAATCAGACCTCCTATGACAGCTCATTTGTGACTCTTGCTCTGGAACACAAAGCCTCCTTCCGCCTTATGATCAGAGGGTACCTAAATTATGAGGAAGAAATCCGGGAAACCGGCAGATCTTTCGAAGAGGAGAAAAACAGCGTAAGAGAATATTATCAAAGCCTGATTAATCATTTTCATTTGGAGGGCGGACGAGATCAGGCAGAAAACCTTCTTCAGCTAAATGAAACCGTTTGGTGGTATGCGCATAATGCAATGATTCATTTTGCAATGCCCCATGGACTGGAGCAGCCCGGCGGTGCAGCCTGGGGAACCCGTGATATCTGCCAGGGACCCATGGAGTTTTTTCTCAGTACACAGAATTATAAACTTGTTCGACAAATACTACTTAACATTTTCGCCCACCAAAGCATCGAAACCAATGAATGGCCGCAATGGTTTATGTTTGACAGGTATACGGCAAATGCAGGTGAATGCCACGGAGATGTGATCTTCTGGCCCTTGAAAAGTGTCGCAGATTATATTGAGGCCTCAGGTGACACCGCAATACTTGAAGTAACACTTCCTTATCTGGATGCTCCTGACACGAAAGAAGCCTTGATCACTCATATCAGCCGCTGCGTGAATTGCATCAAGCATACCAGGATGATCCGGGATACCGGATTAATCACTTATGCAGGCGGTGATTGGGATGACACCCTGCAGCCGGCAAGCGAGGAGCTTAAGACAAAGCTGGTAAGCTCCTGGACGGAAGCTCTGGCTTATCAGGCTTTTACTTCCTTATCCGAGGCACTGTCAGGCACTTACCATGGTTTGTCAGAGGAACTGGGGGACTTAGCCGCAAAGGTTCGAAGCGCCTTTCACAGCATTCTGATCAAGGACGGCATAATTGCCGGATTCCTGGAATGCTCCGATCCCTGTAATTACATGCTTCATCCCTCGGATCAATCCACAGGCATCAATTACCGGCTCATTCCCATGACCAGAAGTATCATCGCCGAACTCGTGGATCGGGAGCAGGCGGTACGGAATATCGAAACCATCAAAAGTAATTTAAAATTCCCCGACGGCGTTCGCTTAATGAACCGTCCCGCCCATTATGACGGCGGTGTCAGCCATTTGTTCAAACGCGCGGAGCAGGCAGCCAATGTCGGCCGTGAAATCAGTCTTCAATATACCCATGCCCATATCCGATACATTGAAGCTCTGGCAAAGCTGGGAGACGGCAAAGAAGCCTGGGCTTCCCTATTCAATATCAATCCCATAAGAATCCGCCGGCATGTCCCAAATGCAGGAATCCGTCAAAGCAATCTGTATTTTAGCAGCTCCGACGGTGCTTTCCATAATCGCTATGAATATGACAGTAACTTCGATCTGTTAAAGTCAGGGGATATCGAGGTGAAAGGCGGCTGGCGGTTATATTCCAGCGGCCCGGGAATCTATTTCCGGCAGCTTGTGGGAAATGTACTTGGGATCCGCTTCTGTAAAGAAGGCCTGATTATTGATCCTGTACTGCCAAAGGAGCTGGATGGTGTGACCTTCACCTATGAATGCTTCGGACGTACCATACGGTTCACCTACCGGATTGCAGACGGGTATTCTACCAGCGCAGAGTGCAGCTCCAAGGAGATTCCTTATACCAGATTGAATAATCCCTACCGTACCGGCGGAATTCTGATCAGAGAAGAGGATTTAATAGCTTGCGGTGGGCAGATAACGGTTTATACAAATTAATAATTTGGTGACAAAGGGACGGGAAGCAGGGGAAGGACTGAAGTAGTCCGTGTGAAAATCAGAGACTGCAATCTATTGAAACTAAGTGGAAAGAAGGCAGAAATAAAAAATGGATAACCTCGACGTAGGATATACGGAGCCGGCGCGTATGAACCTCCGTGTTCAACGCGCCTGAGATTGCCCTCCATGGCAATCTCCCCCTCAGGTTGTGACCATTTTTTATTTCTGCCTTCTTTCCACTAAGTTCAATAACGATTTTGCCTGATGATTTTTACACGGACTGCTTCAGTCCTTCCCCTGCTTCCCTGACATTGGTTTGCTTTAAGTTATAGTGATTAGATCCAGGACTTTTAGGGTGTAACTTCATATGAGAGCAATTTACTATAGCTCACCGTTGATAATTGCAAGTATTCCGATTAAGAAACATAACTTCAAGCCTGCCAAAGACAGGACACAGGGAAAGGATCCATATGGCCTGCAGGAAAAGCATTAGGCCAAGATCGTGATTGTACTTAGCTTTGAAACGATGGAAATAAAAATGCTCACTACCGGAAGGGAAATTTGCCAGGACGGCAAATTTAGGTGCACGGGGCATGGATGCCCCTGGTGCGCCGACCTGTAAAGCTGTCATAAACTACAATCCATTTTTATTTCCATCGTTTCAAAGCTTAGCACAATAGATCGCAGTCTCTGCTTTTCCTGCAGACCATATGGATCCTTTCCCTGTGTCCGTCCCTTTGTCACCCACCTACTGCTTATCCTTCTGATGCACATCCATCTTCGCATACTTCCCTGCGATATTAATCAGCAGCGCAACAACCTTGTCCATAGACTGAATGCATGCATATTCAAACTTGCCGTGATGGTTGTGGGAGCCTGTTCCAAGGTTGGGGCAGGGCAAGCCCATGAAGGAAAGTCTGGAACCGTCGGTACCGCCCCTGACCGGTTCACTGTAAGGTGTACCCCCCAGCTCCTTCACAGCCTCATAAGCTGTCTCAATCAGATGCCAGTGGGACTTGATCTTCTCAGCCATATTCCGGTACTGGTCCTTGATCTTGACCTGGATTACTTCATCCCCGTACTTTTCCCTGATCTTAGCGGCGGCGGCCTCAACGGTTGCCTTCCGCTGCTCCAGCTTCTCCGAATCATGATCACGCAGGATATATTTCAGTTTGGCATGATCCACCATACCCTCCATCTGGTTCAAATGATAGAAGCCCTCATAGTTCTCCGTATGCTCCGGTCTTTCTGCTGCCGGAAGCATACTGTTGAATTCCATCGCAATAAGGTTCGCATTCTTCATCATACCTTTGGCACTTCCCGGATGGATGCTGACGCCGTTAATATGAATCTGGGCTTCCGCCGCATTAAAGGTCTCATATTCCACTTCACCGAATGCTGCTCCGTCCACCGTGTAAGCAAAATCTGCACCAAAATCCTTTACCTGAAACAAATCTGCACCGCGGCCGATTTCTTCATCGGGTGTAAATCCAATCTTGATGGTTCCATGCTTTATGAATGGATTCTTATGCAGTTCCTCAGCCATGGTCAGGATCTCGGCAAGCCCCGCCTTATCATCCGCGCCAAGCAGTGTGGTACCGTCGGTAACCAGCAGGTCCATCCCCTGATAAGCTGTCAGGGAACTATATTCCTTCGGACTTAAGACGATTTTCTTCTCCTCATTTAAGACAATGTCACTTCCGTCATAATTCTTCACAATCCTCGTTTTTATGTCCGTAAAGGGAACCTCTCTCACCACATCCATGTGTGCGATAAAACCGATTACCGTACCGGACCAGTTCTCAATATTTGCTTCGATGGTTCCGATGATATAGCCGTTCTTATCCATCGCCGCATCCTTGATTCCGAGACTTTTCATCTCCTCCACCAGTGCCCTGCCGAATTCCAGCTGCTCCGGAGTGCTGGGACAGGTACTGCTGCTATCCTCGGAAGCTGTCGGATATTTTGTGTATTCTATTAACCTTTCATATGCCTTCATAACAATTCTCCTCTCTTATCTATGGGTATTATCCTGTAAATACGGCTTAATACTCTAATTTATCCATAGTAAAAACATTTGATCCTTCATAGGATTTCCTCTATGCCTGAGATTTACAACATATCTTTTACACTTTCAATATTTCCGTGCAGATAATCGTAGCAAAGCATTAAGTCCTTATGGGCAGCAGCATCCAGCGGAAGCTCCAGGATACGCTCAATCCCCTTCTTTGAGATAATGCAGGGCAGGCTCATTGCGACACCGCTTAAGCCATACTGGCCCTCCATTACCACGGATACCGGAAGGACCGCCTTTTCATTTCGGATGATCGATCCGATTAACCTGCACACACTTAGAGCAATTCCCGAGCTTGTATAGCCCTTCAGCCGGAGAATTTCCAGTCCGCTGTTTTTTACGTCATGAAGCAGCTTCTCTTTATCGATGTGCTCCGCAGGTTCAAACTGCCGCTCAAATTCCTCAAAGGGTATACCGCAGATATTTACGGTATGCCACGGTACGAAGGATGTATGGCCATGCTCTCCGAGAACAAAGCCGGTTACATTCTTGGAATCTACCCCGCAAATGTCACCCAGCATTTTGTTAAATCTGGCCGTATCCAGAATGGTTCCCGTGCTTAATATCTTGTCAGCCGGATAGCCGAACTTCTTCTGAGCCGTATAGGTCAGGATGTCCACAGGATTTGAAACATTAATAATGATCGCTTCCCTGGTATGCTTCGTGATCTCACCCATAATGTCATTCATCACCTGGACATTGCTGTGAAGAAGTGCCATTCGGTCCTTTGAACCGGGTGGAATGCTGGGACCGGCAGTATTCACAATGATTTGCGCATCCGCACACTCCTCATATCCTCCCACACGGATTGTGGTATTAACACTGTAAGCAAAGGCAAGCGTATGGCTGGCATCCATTACCTCGCCCAGCGCCCTCTCCCTGTTGCGGTTAATAACAACGATATCCTCCATCAGATTCAGTCTTACTACCGAATTAAGAATGGCAGAGCCCACATGTCCTGCTCCGATAATCACTAATTTTCCATATTTGATTTGCCCCATAAACACCTCATTAATATAATAATCACCGGAATATCATATGTACTTTATCTTGTACTATTTTCCATTTTTCAAACTTTATGATATTAATTATTATGTAATGTATTCTATATAAAGTCAACATCTCTTCAAAAAAACCCCTCTTCCTGTGAATAACCTGCATTCGCCGGGTTATTTGTCCGGCCTTCCGGGTTAATCAACAAGAAAAGGGGTTAAATCATTATTCTTATTTCTTTATCTCCTCCGAGCTTTTTTCATTAAACAGAATGCGATCAATAATAATCCTGCAGCTATGTAGGCAAGTCTTGAAGCCAAAAAACCTGCAGGCACCGAAAAGGCCGGATCAAGCACTTTGAGTTCCAGCGGATACCGGGAGAAAAAATTACCGGCCGTTACACTTAATTCATACGGGAACGGAATTGAATCATAGATCGTCAGCGCGATCATGAATAAATAAACCAGGCCGATATGAATTCTCCCAAGCACCATTCCCAAACCCAGAGTGAATATTACGGGCGGGATTAACGCGAAAAGCATAGGTACGAAAAAGCTCGTAAAATCCTTAAAGTGAAATAATGAAATATAAAAAACCACTGCGGCCAAACCTGCGACAATGCATAAAAGGGAAAAACCTATCATGTGCGAAGCGGCTTTCGTCAGCCAATAATGTGATTGCCTCACACCGGTCGCAAAGAGGATTGCCTGTACCCTTTTCTCCTTCGGCGAATTTAATGCAGCAACAAAAAACAACAGCGCAATTAGCAAAATCGATATCATCTGGGACAAATAAAATCCGTAGCTCCAGGGAGAGAATGGAGCCGTATTCGCAACCCCGCGTATAATGGAACCTGTAAGCTGAGCATATCCATAGAGGAGCAAAACCGCAAGTAATCCCACAAATACCTTATTCCAGATCAATCGTTTCAGTTCATACCATAGAATTCTATTCAAGGTTTAAATCCTCCTTTGTCAGACCGCAGGCACTGAGAAATTCCTTATATGTAAAGAAGCCTTGTCCCTGCTCTGCCCCATTTTGGAAAATATCCGCAAGAATCTCATCCATTTTTTCCTCCCCGCCCACCAGTTGTTCCGCCTTCAGGATTTTAAGCGGCATCACACAATACTGCAATACTTGCGGATTCTGATTCTTTATGCCCGCCTGATACGCTTCCGGCAAAAGCTCCAGATACTGAGGATTACGGTAATAAAAATTATTATAATAATTTTCTGTTCTCTGCATCCACAGATCAACATAATATTTCTTTGCATATTCTGCTCCGTATTTTTCTTTCATCAGGCGATAGGTGGAATATACCGTTATACCCTCCGCGGACCATCCTTCCTCTGCTTCTTCCGCATCATAAGTAAATCCGCGTCCAAGACCCCACCATTGGTGTATAATTTCATGAGCCATAACCTCACTTCCGGAAGCCCCCTTCATGGGATCCTTCAAGCCATCCTCGCTAAAACTGGTCTCACCCATCACGCTGATACCATTCCCGGCAAATCCGCCCATTTCGAAAGCCGTCAATTCTACCAGCTTAAAAGGAATCTGTCCCTTCAGATGAGGATTCGGCCCATAATGCCTGCTGCAATACTCAAACACATCCTTCAAGGTTTGATCCGCATGAATGCGGTCCATAACCTCTTTATGCTGAGCGCTGTAGTAAAAATCAATCTGAGCTCCTGCCGCTTCAATTCGCTTAACATCATATTCCGCAGCATACAAGTGCCAGATATCTGTGTCATTTACAGAATGCCAGGTAATTGTTCCATCCTCATTCTCCCTCAGCATTTCTGCCTTTGTACCCTTGGTAGCCGGAATGAGATTGGAAGGCAGCGTAATATCGGCCGTGTAATTCCCGGGCAATCCCCGTACAATATCCATCATTGGGCCAAAATCCCCTTTAAGAAGAAAGATATAATCATCACTTATTTCAAGACCACCCGGTAATTGCTCGATGATACTCCACATCTGCGGAAAGCCTCCATAATGAATAACAAGCTCTATTTTCGCCTCCTTTGGCAGAAGGAACTTAACATTCTTCATATTATTATTGTCATCATTCAAATCCTCATAGGGGACAGGTGCTCCATTGGCTGTTATACTATCTATTTTATAGCCCGGATTAATTCGAAAGAATCCCTCCTGCTCCTGTTTCCCCGGATTTGAGACTTGAATGGTAGCCGTGCCTCTCACCGTCCCAAGCTTCGTATTCGGGATTAAATCAATATAACTCTCCTGATAGCTAAGCTTGTCATTCAGCGGTTCATGATACAGTTCCTCATAATCAATCTCCAGGGGACTATGATCTACAAAGGGTTGCTCGTGATAAAGGTACCATCCGGCCATAAAGCACAGGATTGCAAGAAACGGCAAAGCAATTTTTCTGCAGCCGTCTGCAAAGGAGCCTGCCAGGCCCTGCCCGTGTCTGCGGATGCACAGAACAGAAACCAACCAGAAGCCGGTTATAATAATCAGCCAGAACAACCGGTTATAGGCTGTCATCCTGAGAATATAGCTGTTTCCAAAATCGTCAGACAGAATAGGCATCACCGGATTCATCCAGCGTAACAGAAAGCTCCGGCCAATCATCCCGGATATACTGCTTATGGAGAAGATAAGAAACAGCAGGAAACTGATATCAATTCTCCGGATGATCTGATAGAATGCCGCGACTGCCATAATACTGATGATGTATGCAGGTACTGTAATCAGCCAGATACACTCCAGATATAAAGATAGCCGAAAAACAACACCCAGCTTTATAACGGTATAAGGTAAATAAAGCACCGAAGTTAATATCCCTGAAAAGATTGCTGTCAGCAGCAGGGATACCACCCTGACGGTATCCAGTGTCACCGGGGAGACAATACAATCCGTAATCACCGCTGTTTTATGTCTATGTACCCGGTCCTGTTCAAAAAGCGTCAATACTGCAAATAACACTGCTCCAAAAGTTGCTCCCGCCAATGCAGGATTGGCAATATAAGCAGAAGACTTAATGATACGGGAAGCAAGGTGAAAAATATTATATCCGGCAGCAGGCGCTATCACTGACAGAAGAAAAATGATACCTGCAAAGGGAGAATGAAGCATCCGCCTGAGCTCAACCCTCAGATAACCAAAGAAATTCATTCCATATCAGCCTCCCCTGTAATCAGATACATATATGCATCCTCTAAGGTTGGCTCTGCCAGCATAGCATAGTCCGGCAGCTCCTTTGCCACGATACGGCATCTTACTCCTGTCGCCGTATTCACACGAGAGGTAATAGTATAGGCTTCCTTTTCTTCATCCTTCTGCGGTTCCTCAATAATCCCAACGTGATTTTGAGCCATCCGGATCAACTGCTCCGGGGAACCGTCATATTTAATCCTTCCTTGTAACAAGACGATCAAGCGGTTGCAGACGGATTGCACATCCTCAATGATATGTGTGGACAGCAATATAATTTTATCCTCTGCTGTTTTGGAAAAAAGATTTCTGAAATTAATCCGCTCCTCGGGATCCAATCCTACCGTCGGCTCATCAAAGATCAGCAGCTCGGGCTTACCCAGTAAAGCCTGTGCGATACCGACCCGCTGTCTTTGACCGCCGGACAAGGTTCTGATCTTTGCCTTTCTCTTCCCGGTAAGATGGGTTTCCTCCAATACTCTGTTTACTTCCTCCTTTGCATTATGAATCCCTTTCAATGCCGCCATATAATCAAGGAACTGATAGACCGTAAGCTCGTCATAAAGTCCAAAGATTTGCGGCAGATATCCGAGCTTCGATTTATAGTTTCGTTCCTCCTTTATCAGCGGATGCTTCTCCAGCATAATCTCTCCTGCGGTGGGTAAAATCTCGGTCACCAGTAATTTCATTAAGGTCGTTTTCCCTGCCCCGTTAGGTCCCACCAGTCCGATCAGATTCGGACTCTTCATATCAAAGGTTATGTCTGAAAGAGCCTTGCTGCCCCCGTTATATTCCTTACTGATATTCTTTAATGATAGGTACATTGTTTTAACCTTCCATCCTTTCTTTCAATTATTCCTGTATTCCAACCATCCTTATATTTCCTGATATATCTTGTAATTTGTATACTCCTGGCTTAGGAATATAAGCTGTAACCAGATCTGTCTCAACCTTATCCCAGCCGGCGGACCCCTCTTCGTTCCTGGTGCCGGACATGATTTCTCCGTATCCGTAAGCTGTATTTCCTGAAACCGTTATTGTAACTCCTTCCGTTACGCTATATCGCTTTAAATCAACCAAAATGAATATTGTCACCGAGCACAGAACAATCAGAAAAGAAAGCATTGATCTCAGCCATGTAGGTTTTTTATATTTCATAACGGATATAATCCTTTCTTCCACTGCATTCCTGCCAAAACCGTTTGACAGATAGGATATGCCGGCTTGCCGGGCGGCAGCCTTAACCAAGGTATGGGCATAGGCGGTCCTACCGGCATCATCCTTGCTTAAAATTACCATCTCATCGCAATACAGCTCCATATCTCTCTGCAGATAGCAGAACATAATCCATACAAAAGGATTAAACCAGTGGAAGCACAGTACAAAAAGCATGATACTTTTACGAAGGTGGTCAAATCGTCTGATATGCACCAGTTCATGCTCCAACACATATTCAAGCTGTACCCGGTCTTGCAAATCCATATGCTTGGGCAATACAATTTTAGGCTTGAAGCTTCCATAGGTAAGCGGGGTCAGGATACGGTCACTCATCATAATTACGACCCTGCGCTTCAAAGTTTGTTTATGCAGCCATTGTTCAATCCACGGGTCATCTGACAGCGGCAGGGCCTGCTGCAGCCTGCGGTATTCCATTCTGTACTGAAGAATGAAAACCGAAAGTAATATCATAGCCACGATCAGCCATATTGTTATTATAACGGTATGATTCTGATGGAAATAATTATAAAATACATTGCTCTCTACAGGATAAGTGCCGACAAAATACAGCTCGCTGCCTTCTCCCGGAATATTCATATAAATATCCATGGTTTTATAGATACCTGCATCCACCGGCAGCAAGATAAGAAGCATCAGATGAAAAATGATTAAATCCCATAGGGTGAGGAACAGTTTTTTCGGAAGCCTGTTTATTGTAAAGCAACGAAGTATTACCAGGAATACAATTGCTATCCCGGTCAATAAACTCATCGTTATATAATTCATGTCCGGCACCTCATTTCAGCTTATCGACTAATTGTTTTAATCTCTCGATTTCATCCACCGATAATTTCCTTCCGTCCAAAAATGCCGCAAAAAACTTTTCCCTGGAACCGTCAAACATTTTGTCGATCAGCTCATCGGTCTCATTATTCTGCACCTCTTCTCTGCTGATCACTGCTCTGCAGGTGAATTTCGGTTCATATCGTTCCATAATCCCTTTTTCAATACACTTTTTAATAACCGTATAGCTGGTATTCCGGTTCCAGCCGGTTTCTTCATTCAGCTTCTTTGCCAGCTGACCGGCTGTCAGGTCTCCTTCTCTCCACAATACTTCCATAACCTTTAACTCAGAATCATATAATTTGACAGACATCTGAAACCTCCTTTAAAAATGACTATTGCAATAGTTGAAATTATCATAGCATCCCTGCAAGTTACTGTCAATGACTATCTTAATAGTCACAATTATTTCACAATTTATAACAAAAAAATGAAAAAAGCCGTGCTGCTGCGTCTTCCCCACCACAGTAGCACGGTTTCTATCATTCTTATTCGTTTTTACTAATATATCTTTATCTCAAAGCCTTTCCTTACAAATACCGGGATTACCTCAATCGGGGCTTCCGCCATAACGGTCTGCCCGCCCTCCAGCACTTCCTTCGTATACGCATTCATCCAGATACATCCCGCAGGAAGGTATACATTTCTGGTGCGCATCCCTTCCTCCATCACCGGTGCCACCAATATCTCGGAGCCATACATATACTGATCCGTCAGCTCCCAGCAATGCTTATCCTCAGGGAATTCAAAAAACATGGTTCTCATGACCGGCAGGCCGCTTCCATGGGCCTCTTCCATGGGCCTCTTCCATCAGTCTTCTTGTATAGGGGCGCAGTCTCTCTCTCAGGAACAAATACTCGGTAAATATCTTAAGGTTCTCTTCTCCAAAGCTCCAAACCTCATTATCCTGACCGGCGGAGAATTGACGGACTCCGTTGCGAAACTCCTCTTTCAGCGGATGGAAGGGCGGCCGCTCCCCATGGAGTCTCATTACCGGACAGAATACCGCCCATTCAAACCAGCGTACCAAAAGCTCATGAAAGCGCTCATCAGTCACATCGCCGCCCAGAAAGCCTCCGATGTCCGTGGTCCACCAGGGTATTCCCGCAAGGCCGATATTTAAACCTGCCTGCAGCTGCTCCCGCAGGGTACGGAAGGAGGAATGGATATCTCCGGACCAGACCATGGCACCATAGCGCTGGCTTCCTGCCCAGGCACAGCGTACCAGATTCATTATCTCCTCCATCCCCTCTGCCTTCATACCGTCAAAGAAGGCTTTCGAGTACATCGCCGGATAAATATTGCTGCATTGCAATGCCGGTCCCTGATAATACCGGTAAATGTCAAAATCATAGGGTCCGTACTCCGGCTCTGCTTCATCCAGCCAGAATATTTTAATCCCTTTCTCAAAATAATTCTCTTTACAGCGTTCCC
This sequence comes from Bacillota bacterium, assembly GCA_023409535.1. GTDB lineage: Bacteria > Bacillota > Clostridia > Lachnospirales > Lachnospiraceae > Mobilitalea. The sequence continues at coordinate 329,660 of JAEYGZ010000039.1, read as the reverse complement.
AGACGAACTTTCTTGCCTCCGGATGGGTTGCATCAAAAAATGCAGTCTCACCCATCCAGTTCATATTAATGCCCATGCCCCGGTCGAACTTTACCAGCATTCCTTCCGAGGCCATCCTGCTTCGATTCTCCGAGGCTGCGTCTATGGTTGGCCATACAGATACCATCAGCTCAATTCCCAGGCTTTTCAGCTCCGCTACCATCGCCTCAGGATCCGGCCAGTCTGCAGGATCAAACTTAAAATCTCCCTGCTTCGTCCAGTGGAAGAAATCAATGACAATCACATCCAGGGGAAGGCCCCTGTGCTTATGTTCTCTGGCTACCGCAAGGAGCTCCTCCTGATTGCGGTATCTGAGCTTACACTGCCAAAATCCCAGACCGTATTCCGGCATCATGGGCGCTTTCCCCGTGACCTCCGCATACTGCTCAGCGATACGCGCCGGTGTATCTCCTGCCGTAATCCAGTAATCCAGCTTCTTGGTACTCTGAGCGGCCCATTCCGTCTTATTGGTTCCAAAGACTGCCGTTCCGATGGCTGGATTGTTCCAAAGAAACCCGTACCCTCTGCTTGATACCATAAAAGGGACACTGGCCTGAGAATTACGCTGTGCCAGCTCCAGCACCGCACCCTTCTTATCCAGATTACCCTCCTGATATTGCCCCATGCCAAAGATTTTCTCACCCTCAAAGGCTTCAAAACGTGCAACCAGATGATAATCTGAGGTTCCGGTAATCGGCTTCAGCTCCCGGGCACCCACCCAGATAGGCACCGCATAGCGGTCAATACGCGCCCGATTGCGCCAGTACTCCTTGGTTAACAGCTCCCCCTTGGAATTCTCGAAGGAGAGCCAGCCCTCGATATTAAACTTTGCCGTAATATTACCGTTGGTAATGCTTGCAATGGTGCTTTGCTGTACATGACCCTCCGGGTGATTGCGATGCCAGGGCTCCAGGGTATCTACCTGAGCGATCTTGATTTCCGCCGTCTGTGCCTTGGGCGGATCAATCAGTGCCCAGTCATTTGGATCCATATTCGCCTCCTTCGTCATCCTCACGCGAAGGGAATTCTCTCCCCAGGGCTCCAGCCACATCACCTGGGCGCCGTCAATACAGATCAATCGGTTATTCTTAACTTCGTATCTCATCACAGCCTCCTTCTTATATTTCTTCTCAGCTCTCTTCTTATGATCCTGTTAATAACTCTTATCAGCCTCACATCTTCTCTAAGGGTTCTCCCCACAGGACGCCCCTGGAACCGGTGGCAATATACACCCGTCCAAAGGTGCGGGGATCTCCGGTAATGCTTCTGATATCGCCGTACATCTGACCCTCATGATTAATCCGCTGCCAGGTTCGGCCTTCGTCAAAGGAACGGTAAAAACCATATTCTCCATAGAGGAGGCCATTTACGTAAAGGGTCTTATACTTACTCCCTGGAGCAGCCTTTCCCATACCCTGACGGTAAATATATTCTCCCTTACCGGAGATTCTTACGAACCCGGCTCTGCCGTTCAGCTTGTCAAACTGCAGCTTCCAAAGACCGCCTTCCCCTGCGGAAATCCACACGGTTCCGCACACATCCGCTTCCGCCCGAATCTCCGCAGGCATGACAGTATCAATCCCGCCCAGCTCAAGCTTGGGAAATTCCTTGGGTACCGCAATCTCACGAAAGACTCTTCCCCGGTCTGTGCTCAGGTATATTCTGCTGTCATTGCCAAAACCGTAGAACAGCTCAGGATCAACCCGGTCAGAGAATATTTTAAGGGTAGGATATCCGGCTGAAGGCGCCTTGTCGGAATGCCCGGCTACAGCACGCGCTTCGTCAGACAGCCCGCCTTTCACCGGTTCCCCCATCAGATCTACCACTTCACACTTTACCCAGGTATGCCCCAGATTCTCCGTATAAACCACTGCGTCTGCCGGCAGATACATCCCATCCCCCACGCTCCATATCAGTGTCTTCGCATCGGAGGATAATGCCGCCCACCCGGCATTGGTATTTGGCTTTCGTATTCTTGCAATCAAATTATCAATCTTCCTGCTGATACCCACAGGATCAGGCAGCCTGCGCCAGGTCTTGCACTGATCCTCGGACCAGATGATGCCGCCGGTGGTCTTGCCGATCCAATTTCCTCTGGCGGTCACTGCCACCAGCTCCGGACGCTCCTCCGGATAATCCGCATTCAGGCAGGTAATATACCGGTGATTATTCTCATCAGCAAAGGAATTCTCGGCTGGTTTCGTCAGGTCAGCAAATGCAAACCCTCCGAGATCACCGATGATATCAATGAGCTGCACCTCACCGCGGGGCGGGCTGTATACATTCAGGTGGACCGTCTCCTCCAATCCCTTACAGCAGGCCTTCCAAATGACCGCCTTCCCTTCCATGCCCTCCAGAAGGTTCTCCGTCATAAATATTCCTGTACCGGTATTAAATACGGCACGGTTTGCATCAAAGGGATCGATTTTCAGATCAGACAGCCAGTGAATGAGGTTATCCTGGTTATTGTATTCCGGCTTCATATAAGGGACTCCCTCAAAATCCATCCTGCCGACGGTCAATCCCTGCAGCACCGAAAACCAGTGCTCACCGTAGTCAGCGGTATAGAAGATACGTTCCTCCTTATCCTTACTGCCTTGCGTGGAGCAGCTCAACTGTCCCGGATGATGATCATCCGCCGCAATACCTCCAAATCCGCAGCCTTCATTTATTACGGGGCTGTTATCCTCCTCATCATAAATACGGTTTGTATCCGGTGTCACATATGCGAAGGAGATTACTTCCCCTTGCGGTGTCAGTTCATATCGCAAAATACAACCCTGCTGCTCCCCTCCCATATCGCAGGCATAACCCCGCCAGCCTGCCCAGGAATTTTTCACTGCTGCCATAGTTATAAAAAGATACTTCTTGGTAAATACCGCCCTCTGTCCGACAAAACCGGGATAGTTTCCGTATTCCCCGGCCTCAGGCTGTCCCGGAAGCGCCTGAAAGCTTCTGCCGCCATCCTTTGAAAGATATAAACTGTTTCCGCGATTTGTCCCGCCCGGGGAATTGCCCTGTCCGGAGGTTGACACAACAATTGTCTGACTGCGGCCGTCCTTCTCTGATCCGGGATCCAGCCATACGAAGGCGATATCCGTCTCTTCCTTCCCTCCTGCCGGGCATACTGCCAGCTTATGAAAATGCTCCCCATAATCCTCTGAGATAAACAGCCCTTCCGTCTGGGATCCAAAGTATACAATTGCGGAATTCTTCGGGTCCACCATCAGCCGTTCTCCGGTCCCTCTGCCGGAAGCATTCCCATGTACACCAGCCGGAAGCGCATAATATTCAAAATGCTCTCCCCTGTCCTTTGAACGGCACAGGTAATTATTCTTCCAATCCCCGCCGGCGATATAAAGCCAATCCGGATTTTGCGGATCAAGGGCAATGGATAAGGGATAGCTCTCCCACTTTCCTGTCGCCTTCACATGATCCATCAGGGATACCCAGCTCTTTGCTGTAAAATCATAACGATAGACCCCGCCGATATCCGTTCGGGCATAAAGAATACCCTTCTCCTGCGGGTGAAAACAAAATCCTGTAACAAACCCTCCTCCGGGCACCGGCGCATGCCTGTATTCGTAAAGAATTTGCTCCGGCTTTACTGTGCTCCTCATATGCATCCATCCTTACTTTATTAAGAAATTAATTCCATTCTTTCATAGCTAAATTTTCTTATGATGATTATACTTTACAAAAAGGAAAGATTCATTCCCATAGATTACATCTTTTTCACCCAATAATTAGTGTTTTCCTGCGTTCAACCATTCATTAGATTGCGCCCACGCCGGGCGCACAGCCAAAACAGCCTCCACCGCTACGGTGAAGGCTGTTTCGTTATACCAGATACACTTTATAATTAAGATTAATTTACCACGGATATTCGTTGCCCTGATTATCGATGAAGCCCGGGCCGTCCGGATCGTTCCTGGTCTCAAATAAATCTGCCAGCTTGCAGGCTGTCTCATAGGGATCCAGCGCCGCATTGCCGCCGCCCATATCCGTTCTCATCCAGCCCGGATGAACTGCCAATACAATGATCTGATCCTTCCTCAGGTAATTGGACAACATTTTAGAGGCCATATTCAGCGCTGCCTTTGACATGCAATAATCAAACTCCTTCTCCCTGCCGCAGGTACTGATGCTTCCGCTTTCCGAGGAGATATTGATTACCTTGGCACCGGGATTATTTCTCAGGAAAGGCAGAAATCCCTTCACAACACGAAGAGGACCCAGGCTGTTGATGCCATATACCTTCAGACAGTCGTCAAGATCCGCCTTCTCCAGCACTTCGAAGGAGGTGGAATTATGGACTGCCGCATTGTTAATAATGAGGTCAAGCTTCTCCGTATAAGACCGGACCGTACGGGCTGCTGCAGCCACAGATTCCGTATCTGTCACTTCAAGCTCCACCGGCAGGAATGCATTGGGATACTCCCTTTGTAAGTCCTTCAGCTTCGGAGCCTCCAAATCCCTGGTACCGGCAAATACCATAAAGCCGTCCTTCAGGTACTTTTTTGCAAAGCACAGGCCAAGTCCTCTGGCCGCTCCTGTAATTAGTATTGATCTGCTCATGCTATTCTCACGTCCTTCTATTCATTGTCCTGCCTATGATAATTTAATTTCCTGACTGGTTCTTGCCGATTCGTAGGCTCCCAGCATCAGCAGGATGGTGCTCTCCATAGATTCGAGATTCAATGTAAAGTTACTCTTAGCTTCTATACTGTTGTAAAAATCACGGATACAGTCCTCATGTCCCGCACCCCAATAGCTTTTACCGTAGCCTTTCTTACCCTCCAGCTGAATATGCTCTGTCTCACCGTTCTTATGGCAGCAGGTTACATTTAACTCCTCAATCCGGATGGTCATATTCTCACAGTCAAGCTCAATCAGAGGCGCCGGATCCGCGCTGTAAGCGGTTGTTGTATAGAAGCAAACCACTGCTTCCGGATAGACTACATAAGCAGACATCATATCCTCAACTTCAATCACACCCTTCAGATGATGGTTGGCGATTACCGCATCCACACTGACAGGCTTGTCATTCACCAGATAATGCAGTAAATCCAGTGTATGAATGGACTGATTGATTAATGCTCCGCCGCCTTCTGTTTCCAGACTGCCTCTCCATCCGCTCTCCGTATAATAGGGTTTTGTACGGTGCCAGGTTACCAGTCCCCTGGCTCCCCTGATCCTGCCCGGTTTTCCTGAGGCAAGCAGCTCCTTTACCTTTATGATACTTGGATTATAGCGGTTCTGAAAACAGAAGCCCAACTGCCTGTCCGAGGATTTTACTGCCTCCTTAAGCTCCTTTAATTGCTCTTTGGATATCACCGGAGGCTTTTCCATAAATACATGTACTCCATGGGCCAATCCATAAACCGCCATAGGCGCATGCAGATAATGCGGGGTACAGATATGGATTGCGTCCAATTCCTCCTGGGCTAACAATTCCTCCATGGAAGCATAAGCCTTACCGCCGTACTCTTCTGCAAAGACTGCGGCTTTCTCCGGTATAATATCAGCAAAAGCAACCAGCTCCAAACCGGTTAGTTTCTTTAAGCATTTTGCGTGGGTTGCAGCGATACCGCCGCACCCGATGATTGCAATTCTCATCACAGTATCCTCCAAAAGGTCTTTTCTGAATAATGTATCTATCATTGTACCATTTCATTCTTTTTACTGCCATAAGAACCTTCGGTACTGAAGGTTACCTCAGAGACACCTGTTTTCGTTTTGGAATTTGCCCTGCGTTCCATCAGCTTCTCAAGAAACAGCTCTTCATTCAGAGGCAGTTGAACAGGGCTCTGCAGCCAGCTGGACAGATGCATTGCATTGGACAGGGTAAGTCCATGAATACCTTCCTTCCCCTCTGCAATCAGCGGCGTCCCTCTTAGTATCCTGCCCGCAAAGGCACGAAGCACTCCCGCATGCTGTGGATTCTCGCCGTCCGTTATTACCTCTACCCATCTGCCCTCCGGCTTTTGAAAGCCTTCGGTAGCCGTATAGCAGTATTCCCTTTCATTCACTTCCAACTCATATACCGTTAACTGATTATTCTCACATACGAGCTTTGCCTGCTCCAAGGTGATCTCAAAGCGGTTGGTTCCGGGCGCATCACCGGTTGTTGTGATGAAGACGCCTGTGGCACCGTTTGGATACTCCAGATATGCGGTAACATCATCCTCCACCTCAATATCATGCCATTTTCCCATGTGGCAGAAGGCCTGCACCTTACTTGGCATACCGCAGATCCACTGGAGCAGGTCGAGATTGTGAGGGCATTGGTTCAGCAGAACCCCGCCGCCTTCCCCATCCCAGGTTGCACGCCAGCCGCCGGAATTATAATAAGCCTGGGTACGATACCAGTCGGTAATAATCCAGTTTACTCTCTTGATCTGCCCATATCTCCCGTTGTGCACCAAATCATGCATCTTCCGGTAGACATGGTTGGTTCTCTGGTTAAACATCATTGCAAATACCAGCCCGGATTTCTCCGCAGCCTCATTCATCTGCCGCACCTGTAACGTATACACTCCCGCAGGCTTTTCACACAGCACGTGAAGTCCATGTTCAAAAGCCAGCATTGCAAATCTCGGGTGATCATAATGAGGCGTTGCAATGAGCACCGCATCACAGGTTCCTGATTCAATCAGTTCCTCACCGGTGGCATAAATCTTCACATTCTCCGGCAGGGTTACCTCCGCCCACTGCCTTCTGACTTCTCTCAGATCGGCTGCCGCACTTAATATCATATCCGGGACTTCACCCTTCATCAGGGAGCTGCAATGGCCGCTTCCCATGTTGCCTATCCCGATAATTCCTAGACGTACCTTCTCCATTGTAATCATACCTTTCTCATAAATATCCTGTACCCGGTTTATCTGTATCCCAGCGCTGTCAGGTTGTTGCAGCTCTTTTGCAAACATACAAACGGGCTTTCCTGACATACATCCTGCTCCACCAGCAGATACTCGCAGCCGGTCTGCTCCAGTGTCGAGAGGATGCCTTTGAAGTTCATATTCCCTTCCATCACAGGTGCCATCACAGATTCATTTTTCACTACTGCCATATCCTTAAGATGTACGCAGGGAATCCGGTCCTTCAGACGCTCGATCCATTCACATACATCAGCGCCGGCTGCCTGAAGCCAGTAGGTATCCAGTGTAAACCCAAGCTCATCCGGTGCAAAGCCGTCGATCAGATATTCAAACAAATATTTTCCGCCGTTCACCTTTTGGAACTCAAAGGCATGGTTATGATACATCAGAAGCATTCCGGCTTCTTTGATCTTTCTTGCCGCAGGAAGAAAATCCTTGGTAAAGTGTTCTATCCATTCCGGCGTTCTGTATTTATCCGGCATGGATCCCAGACCTATGTATTTACATCCCATCGCCTTGTGATCTTCAATCAGTTGATTCGTATCATTTAAGATACGATTTGCATCACTGTGGGTCAGAACAACCTGTAAATGATGCTTATCACAAAGCTCCCTTACCGTTGCAGGCTTGATGGAACTGCCGATTGCCGAAATCTGCACTGTGGTATACCCCATTTTTGCAATCTGCTCCAGTGTACAGTCCAAATCACCTTCTGTCTGTGTATAGGATCGTACCGTATATAGCTGTGCCCCCAAAATCATATGTTTTTCTCCTTTCAACTTTCTGCATTTTTCTTCATTATAGATAACTTTGCAAAAATTCACCATTGCAAATGAGACATCTTATATTGCAAATATCGCCCTCATTTTTTATAATGGTGATATGCTTACCTGCAACTAATCTAAACAATTATAAAAAAGGAGTTACTATGGCTGCGATCAGCGGAATAACTACGGATATGGTTCAATTTTCATATAGTGTCAGCACAGAGTCCATGACGGATTATCAAATTCATTGTCATAATGTATATGAAATCTTTTATTTTCTGGAGGGCGATGTAGATTACCTGGTGGAAGGAAAATTATATCATCCCACCCCCCACAGTATGCTGTTGTTTTCCCCCCTGGTATTCCATGGTGTGAAGGTAAAATCCGACAAGCCCTACCGGCGTTTCACCATACATTTTAACCCGGACCTGTTAAATACGGAGCGACGCCCGCTCCTGCTGTCTGCATTTCCAAGTAATGAGAAACACTCCGAGAAAGAGGTATACTATGAGAATACCCAAAGCTTTCAGTTTGGCAGCTTTTTTGAGGCTTTGGCCGGCTTGGGGGAACAATCGGAGAGCCTTCGCAATCAACTGCTTCCTTCCTATGTGGAGACCATTCTGGCCCAGCTGACGATCATGCGTCAGACGCTTCGTCCGGTTCAGGTGGAGACAACTACTTCCGGTACCATTACGGATATCATCGCCTACCTCAATCATAACCTGACCAAGTATATTACGCTGGATATGCTGTCGGAGCATTTCTGTATCAGCAAGCATTACCTGAACCGCGCTTTTCGCAAAGCCGCCGGGACTACGGTTGGGGATTATCTGATTTATAAGCGGGTGATGTTTGCCCAGCAGCTGCTCATCAACGGTGCGTCGGCGGCGGAGGCTGCCGCACAGTCAGGCTTTCGTGACTATTCTGTCTTCTACCGGGCATATCGTAAGCATATCGGACATGCGCCGCTCTCGGACCGAAGAGATATCCCCGGCTCCCATACTGTTGTCCCGGACTGACTTTTGAATATTTTCGAACATATGTTTGACTTTATCCGGACTATATGCTATCATACTTATATAGTAATTATAAGCAGCAAGTATATCGGTCCAGAGGTAAACAGCTATGGTTCATATTCTTCATGATAATACATTGTCCCTTCCTGAGAAGCTTCTGCAAATGCAGGAGGATTCCAGATTCGATGTGGCGGATCCGCAGGGCTCCGAGGATTCCTCCTGCTCCAACGAGGAGAGCCTGCCTGATCCTTCCCTGTTTGCAGATATTCATTCCCCCCATACACCTCCAAAGGTGCCAAAGGTTTTTCTCTCCAATCAGTGCAGCTTTAACTGTGCTTACTGCGGCTGCCGCGCCAGCCGGGAGAATGTCAGCCGCTATTGTAATTCTCCTAGGGAATTGGCTGAGATTGCATTCAATCAGGCTAAGAATGGCAATCATGGCATCTTTATCACCTCAGCCATTTATAAGAATGCGGATTATACTCAGGAAATCATCATAGAGACCTTGCGCATACTGCGTCAGGAGCTTTATTATAACGGATATATCCATGCCAAAATCATGCCCGGTGCAGATCCATTCCTTATTGAGAAATCCGCCAGATATGCCAACCGGTTAAGCGTGAATATAGAAGTCGCCAGAAATGCCGGTTACGAAAAGATTGCCAAGCAGAAGAACAAGGAAAATATCCTGATTCCGATGCAGCAGATCAGTAATCTGGTGCAGGAGGTCAGACAATACCGGAGCAATACAAATATCCTTAAGGCAAGATCCCAGACCACCCAGCTGATGGCCGGAAGTACGGGAGAAACAGACCGGACAATTCTTAACCTGTCCAAGGCTTTATATAACAAGTATCACTTAAGCAGAGTATATTATACGGCTTTTCACTATCTGGATAAGGCAAGGGGATATGATGAGCTTCCCTTTGCACAGGTACCGGTTTGGCGTGTGAAGCGTTTGTATCAGGCAGACCGGCTGCTTCAGCTGTATGATTTTTCCCCGGATGAGATAGCTCCCGAACAGGCGCCGGAACTGGCAGAATGCATGGATCCGAAGATGAGCTGGGCACTTCGCAATCTTCATCTGTTTCCGATGGAGGTAAATACCGCGGACTATGAACAGCTGCTTCGCATCCCCGGGATAGGACTCACCTATGCCAAGAAGATAATACGCGCCAGAAGGTATGGAACCGTTTCGCACCAGACCCTTCGCAAAATCGGGGTTTCTTTAAAGAAAAGCACCTATTTCATTACCTGTAACGGTAAATATGAAGGCGGTAAGGTTCTCGGCCAACCGGAGCTGCTCTCCATGATGTTCTCAGAGGTCGGATCCGATCCTGATCTTCCTCTGCTGCCTTTGCTGAGATAGACATAATGTTGCAGAGTTTCTTGCATTTTCCGTCTCTTGCTCATATAATGGAATAAGGAAACATAATGAGCGGAAAGGAAATAATTTATGAGTAAAATAAGACGTGTCGGTGCTATTGTCGGCTTGATATTTCTATTCTCCATGTATCTGGTAACCCTGCTTGCCTCCATCTTTGCAGGAGGCTCCCCACTTGCCCAGGGATTGTTCCTCGCCAGCACCTTCTGTACCATTGTAATACCTATCTTAATCTGGCTTGCGATGACTGTATATCAATGGGTACACAGGGATGACCCGGATAAAAAAAATCCCGGTAACTCGGAGCCGCCGGAATCAAAGGAATAACTGTAAAAATAAAATAGATATACGAATTGATAAGATCAATAAAGACTGCATAAAGCGCCGCATATGTACGCAATTAAAAAGGAGTACTCTCAGTACTCCTTTTCAGTTTCATCTTTTATCTTACGAAAGTATTCCTGTATTTTAACTTCATATCCATTCTCTGAGGGAACATAAAATATTCGATCTTTTATCTCATCCGGAAGATATTGCTGCTCCACATAATGGTTCTTATAATTGTGAGCGTATTTATAACCGAGACCATGGCCCAGTTTCGCTGCCCCTTTATAATGGGCGTCCATCAGATAGGCCGGAATGGTGGCAGTCTTCTCGTTCTGCACTACCTCCATGGCTGCTCCGATGGCACTCACTGCCGAATTGCTCTTTGGAGCACAGGCTATATAAGCTGCTGCCTGCGCAAGCACGATCTGAGCTTCCGGCATACCCAGCCGCTCTACGGCAAGCGCCGCCGAGGTGGCAACCACCAGTGCATTCGGGTCGGCATTGGATACATCCTCAGAAGCACAAATCATAATTCTTCTGGCTATAAAGGCTACTTCTTCACCGGCATACAGCATTCTGGCCAGATAATAAATGGCTGCATCCGGATCAGAACCTCTCATACTCTTAATAAAGGCTGATATGGTATCGTAATGGTTGTCACCGTTTTTATCGTATTTTAGTACCCGTTTCTGAATGCATTCCGAGGCTACCGGCAGGGTAATGTGAATCTTGCCATCCAAGGAGCGTTCTGTGGTCAGAATTCCGATTTCTATCGCATTTAGCGCCGACCTGGCATCACCGTTTGCCATATCCGCAAGAAAATCCAGCGCTTCTTCATCAATCACCGCATCATAGGCTCCCATTCCACGGTCACGGTCATATACTGCGCGGCTGATCAGAGTCCGTATGTCCTCTTTCTCCAAAGACTTTAATTCAAAGACAATGGAACGGGAAATCAGCGCCGAATTTACTTCAAAATAAGGATTCTCCGTCGTGGCGCCTATGAGTACCACCGTTCCGTCCTCCACAAAGGGGAGAAGATAATCCTGCTGTCCTTTATTAAATCGATGGATCTCATCGATAAAAAGTATCGTCCGCTTGCCATACCTGCCCAGATTGTTCTTTGCTTCTTCTATTACCGCCTCCATATCCTTCTTACCGGCTACCGTAGCATTAATCTGAGTAAAATTCGAGCTGGTGGTATTGGCAATTACCTTTGCCAGAGTTGTCTTGCCGGTTCCCGGCGGCCCGTAGAAAATAATGGAGCTAAGCTTGTCTGCCTTGATGGCACGATAAAGTAATTTATCCTTACCGATGATATGAGCCTGCCCAACTACCTCCTCCAGGGTCACAGGCCTTAGTCTGGAGGCTAGGGGAGCTTCCTTTTTCATCGTATTGTCTCTCATATAATCAAATAAATCCATGATGGTCTCCAGCCTTTCTCGTCTGAAAATTATATTTGAAAAAAGTGTGAAGAAACTTTGAAGAATATGACTTTTGCTTGAAAATCCGGTAAAATAGTGCATAATATTATGGTAAACGCATTACTTTATCTCATAAAAAGAGGAAGTGTATAACAAATGACTATTCCAAAGGATCCACATATCTTATTAAGCTATATCAACACTAAGCTGAGAGATGAGTTCATCAGCCTGGAGGAGTTGTGCTCCAGCCTGGATGTGGAACAGCATGAGGTTGAAAATGTTTTGAATACGATAAATTATATTTATGACAGAAAGCAGAACCGTTTTACAATGGTGTGGTAAGCCGCCGGTCTTTTCCTGCTTTCCAACGCCGGCTCAGCTTCCATAGAACTGTATAACACAATGCTCCGGTGGCTGCACCTGCCGTATCCAGTAACACATCCGACGGCTGCCCGCTCCTGCCGGATACGAAGGTTTGATGATATTCGTCGGTACCGGCATAGAGTCCTGCAATAACAATAGAGATCAACAGCACATGGAGGACCTTCCATCTCATGACAAAACCATGAAAGGCAATCGCCGCCGCCAGCAGGGCATATTCGATAAAGTGCGCGGTTTTACGAACAATATGGTCGATGATACCGAGTAAATCCGCCTCTGTGGTTCCTTCCGGATAGTCATCCGTAATTTGCTCATAAGCCTGCAATACCACCTGGGATATTGACATGCTGCTTTGGTCAGAAACCTCTGCCGTATTCGTGGAAAATAGAAAAATCATAATCATAATCAATACTGCAGGCAACCAGGATATATATTTTAATTTCATAAATACTCCAAGCAATTCGTTTATTTTTTATAAGCAGGGACTAACCAGGATACTTCATGATCTCAGGCTGCCGCCTGTTTATCATCATAGCATATCATAGAGCGTATTGCAATGTATGCAATCTATGAAGCAGTATCTCAATCAGAAAGGGGCGTACAAATGAAGGAAGCCTTTCAAACCGTGTATAAGGGCGGTATCGGTGAAATCATTATGAAAAAGTCCAGATTCATCGCCACCGTACAGCCGGCCGAAACAGAAGAGGCAGCTACCGAATTCATTGATGAGTTAAAGAAGAAATACTGGGATGCAACCCATAATTGCTCCGCCTATATCATTGGAACAGACAATCCTCTCATGAGATGTTCCGATGACGGAGAGCCCAGCAAGACAGCCGGCAGGCCTATGCTGGATATCTTGCTGGCGCATGAACTTACGAATATCGTTGTAGTGGTTACCAGATATTTCGGAGGGACGCTGCTTGGTACCGGAGGTCTTGTGAAGGCTTATCAATCCGCTGCGATGGAAGGTCTGAACCATAGCAGTATTATTACAAAAGAACTGGGTAATAAAATCAATCTGGTCACAGATTATAATATGATCGGTAAGCTTCAATATTACATCAATCAGGAACAATTTACTCTTCTTTCCACAAGCTATACGGATCAGGTAGCGCTGGAGGTTCTGGTCCCTCCCGGCAGATATGCCTCATTTACAAAAAAAATAGCTGAACTCACGAATGGTTCAGCCATTTTAAATGATTTGGGGCAGGTATACTTCACAACCTTAGCCGGTGAAGTTAAATTATTTGAGTAACCCCCTATAGCCCGACTGTTACAAGATCGTCCACGATTTCAGTCATAGAAATTGGTGTTACTTCATACAAGTAAAGCTTCTTTATCATTGATATCACAGCTTCCTTGGAGTCAGATATACCGCATATCTCCTCGGTTTCCACATCTCCCTCCAAATATTTTGTAATCTTTGCCCCATAATAAGGGGTCATGTGATCCGATTCCGAAACTTTTTCGGTCAAGCAGTAATCAAGCTTCATACTTCTTGAATCCTCGAGTAACACATTGCTACTGAAAAGTAACTGTACTTGTTTCATTCTTATTACCCCCACATTAATATTAAGAAAATTGCTGACAAAACTCATTATACACAGTTAATTTAGCGAATTAAAGTTAAATCTAGCGCACCAATTTCATGTCTTCTTTATATTTCGACACAACTACACATTTTGTGTGCACAAATAAGATCAAGTCACATATAACATTTGTTTTCATGTATAAAATTGGTAATAAATATTTAAAATAGGGCGAAAGTACTGTTTTGAAGGTTAGCAGTATTATTCATCGTGAATTAATTTGGGAATATCTGGTTGACAATCGAAATTTAACTTTATTTTGGCAGACAAATTTGCTATACTGTTCCTGTAAAGGTAGTGTGAATAATCCCGCAAAAGCATGCGGGCCATTAGAAGAATAGTAAACGCAGCTGTTCTTTGGGATTTTCGCACGAATAGTTTTACCTGGGGCATCAAAGCGTATACTCTCCTGCAGATTGTTTACGCCGGGGATTAACGAAGCGGCCCTGATTTAAATTGGAGGTTCTTATGGATTACAGCAAACGTGGAATTGAACAAAAACAACAATATATAAAATCAACCTCAAGAAGGCTGGTATCAAAGACCAGAATTACTCTTTTCCGGCTATGTATCGTGTTTGTAGTATTTCTGACGATTATCGGAGGCTTTGCCGGATATGGCTTAGTAAAGGGCTTAATTGACAGTGCTCCGGACATATCCCAGATAAATGTCATACCGACAGGCTATTCTACCACCATATATGATAAAGACGGCAATGCAATTGAATCCTTGGCCGGAGCCGAGGCTAACCGTGTTTATGTGTCCGCAAAAGAGCTTCCGGATTATGTAAAATATGCCTTTATCAGTATAGAGGATGAACGTTTCTATGAGCATGACGGCATTGATATCAGAGGCGTCCTGCGCGCGGCGGTAGTAGGTCTGAAAACCGGACATTTCAGCGAAGGCGGCAGTACGCTTACACAGCAGTTGTTAAAAACCCAGGTATTTAACGGTGGAATGGAAGTTGCCTTTGTTGATAAACTGAAGCGTAAGATTCAGGAGCAGTATCTCGCCATTCAACTGGAGAATAAACTGGACAAGGAAACAATACTGGAATATTACTTAAATACCATTAACTTAGGCTCCGGAACCTGGGGCATCCAGACAGCAGCAAGGCGTTATTTTAATAAAGATGCAAAGGACCTTACACTTTCGGAAGCAGCAACCATCGCGGCGATTGCCCAGCTGCCGGTATACCGTAATCCAATCAACCATCCTGAGCGCAATGAAGAGCGTCGTAACGAGATTTTGAAAGAGATGCTGGAGCAGGAACATTGTACTCAGCAGGAATATGATGAAGCAATGGCCGACGAAGTATATTCACGAATTCAGACGGTGAATGAAGAGCAGGACACAAGCTCCTATTACAGTTACTTTACCGACGAGCTGATTGAGCAGCTGCTGGATGATCTGCAGGATAAGCTTGGTTATACCCAGGCAGAAGCCTCAACTCTGCTGTACAGCGGCGGGTTAAGCATCTATTCCACACAGGATTCCACCATTCAGGGCATCTGTGATGATGTATTCTCCAACGAAGATTATTTCCCCAAGATGGGAACCTCCTACTGGGAGCTGACCTATGCTTTGTCCGTTCAGAAAAATGATGCGGAAAAGACAACCATTCATTATGACGGAAAAGATCTGGAAGAATATTTTAAAGATTATAACGATCCGGACAAATTATATGTAGATGATAACGGCAGTAAATTCTCACTGCTCTTCCTGGATAAAGAGGATATGCAGAAGAAGATCGATGAATTCCGTACGGCTATGGTAGAGCCCGGCGATACGATCCTGGGCGAAAAGGCTACTATGACCATCCAGCCCCAGACTTCCTTCGTCGTAATGGATCAGCATAATGGCCAGGTTGTGGCGATTGAGGGCGGCCGCGGTGAGAAGATCGGTAACCGGACCTTAAACCGTGCAACCAATACAACACGTCAGCCAGGTTCTACCTTCAAGGTATTATCCACTTACTTACCTGCATTAGATCTTTGCGGACTCACACTGGCCACCGTTCAGGATGATTCCGGTCCGTATTATTACCCCGAAACAGAGAAGGAGGTAAATAACTGGACCTCAACCAAGAAGTACGAAGGCTTAAGCACCTTAAGAGAAGGTATCGCACAATCCATGAACATTGTCACCGTAAAGACCATGGTTGAAGTAACACCTCAGCTGGCATATGACGAGCTCTTAAAATTAGGCTTTACCACACTGGTAGATTCGAGAAAAGAAAGCGACGGACGTGTCGTATCCGATATTAATTATCCTATGGCACTCGGCGGTCTGACCGACGGTGTCACCAATCTGGAATTAACTGCTGCGTATGCCTCAATTGCAAATAAAGGGATCTATACAAAGCCTGTATTGTATACCAAGGTCCTGAATCATGACGGAAAGATATTATTAACCAATGAGCCCGATCATGAACAGGTTATGAAGGAATCCACCGCCTTCCTGCTGACAAGTGCCATGGAAGACGTAGTAAAGAGGGGTACCGGTACCAACTTGAGACTGTCAATCGATATGCCGGTTGCCGGCAAGACCGGATCCACCTCTGATTATAAGGATTTATGGTTTTCCGGTTTCTCACCCTACTATACCGCTACCGTATGGTCAGGCTTTGATAATAACCGCGCCCAGGTTGATAAAACCTATAACCGTAAGATCTGGAAGACAATCATGGAACGTATTCATACGGAGCTTAATCTGGAAACAAAGGATTTCGAGCAGCCGGATACCGTGGTTACCGCAAAGATATGTACCAAATCAGGAAAGCTGGCGGTAGAAGGTTTATGCGATGAATATCTTGGCGGCAGTACCGTTAAGGTTGAGTACTTCGCAAAGGGCACAGAGCCTACCGAAAAATGTGATATCCATATAAAAGCGGCTGTTTGTACCGAATCAAAAGCTTTGGCTACAGACAATTGCCCCAGCAACCTTGTAGAAGAGAAAGTATTCTTAAATAAAACCGAAACGGGTGTAACAGCGGATAAGCCGTATCTATATCCTACAAAGACCTGCCCCATCCATAAAGCAGGTATACCGCAAACTCCTACCACACCGACGGAACCTACTTCAACACCTCCTGCGGACGGCAGCGGATACAACGATGACTCCCTCTATGAAGGTGATCCTCTCTATGAGGACGAGAGCTTCGGAACCTGGCAGCCGAGACAATTTATTGTGCCGTGAGTAATAGGTTAGATTGACAAAGGGACGGAGACAGGTGTAACAACAGGAAGGGTCTGTGGGGAAGCTGTTGACAGGATCTATCGTACTAAACATAAATAAAGGCTGATATAAAATGCAATTTAGGTTATCTAAGAGCTGCGGGCCGGCGCTTTATGGACTCACCTGAAAGTGCCGTCCTTGGCACTTTCTCCCTTAGATATCGCGCATTTTATATCAGCCTTGCTTTATGCTAAGTACGATCACGATCCTGTCAAATGCTTCCCCACAGCCCCTTCCTGTTGTTACACCTGTCTCCTGACTTTGGCTGGCTTAATATAAATATTAATTACTTGCTTTTCCAGCCCTAAATATCTTTGCTGATTTTAGTCAAAAACCCTTGATCTTAACCTCTTTATAAATTCCCGTACTTCCTGAAACATTCACATGGAAGAAATTGTATGGATAATATTTACTTTATGGCAAGCCAATGACAGGGAAGCAGGGGAAGGACTGAAGCAGTCCTTCCCCTGCTTCCCGTTCCTTAGTTTATTATTCAATTCTTCATCTTTGAATTAAAGAACCACGATGCGATATAACTGAAGATCAGCGCCGCCGAGATCCCCACCGAGGAGGAGGTAAAGCCTCCCTTGAAGATTCCGATAAACCCTTCCTTGTCCACAGCCTCCTTCACGCCCTTAAACAGTGCATTACCAAAACCGGTCAGCGGTACGCCTGCACCGGCGCCGGCCCATTTTGCGAAGGGTTCATAAATTCCTACTGCTCCAAGCACTGCCCCGACACATACCAGGATTACCATTACCCGGCCCGGCAATAGCTTTGTATTATCAAGCAAGATCTGCACTACCGCGCAGATTGCACCGCCGATCAAAAACGCTTTCAGATATTCCATATTCCTTAACTCCTTTCCACCATTACCGCATGTGCGATACATGGTATTGTATTACCTTCATTGAAGCTTACCTGGGATAGCAGGGCACCCGTAGGTATAAATAATACTCTCTTCCAAACCCCTTCCCGGAGCTGTTTGCAGATATAGCCGCCGAAGGTGATAGCCGAACAGCCGCAGCCGCTGCCGCCTGCATGGGTATCCTGATCCTCCTGATTGAAGATCTCGATACCGCAGTCCATATGATTTGAGGAAATATCATAATTTTTCTCCTGCAGCATCTCAATTAAGATCTTTTGACCCACATAGCCTAAATCACCGGTGATAATTTTATCATAATAGGTTGGATCCACACCAAAATCCTCAAAGTTCTGTTTAATCGTCTCGTAGGCCGCAGGTGCCATAGCTGCGCCCATATTCATGGAATCCTTGATTCCATAGTCAACGATCTTACCAATCGTCGTACCGGTTACTACGATCTTTGCATCCTTATTTTCGCCCTGTGTGTTGGTATTTGCCAGAATTACCGCACCGCTTCCGGTGACAGTCCAGCTGGCAGAATAAGGCCGTTGATTTCCATAATCCAGGGGGAAGCGAAACTGCTTCTCCGCTCCTGCGAAATGACTTGAGGTAACTGCCATTACCTTATCGGCAAAGCCTCCGTCTACCAGGATAGAACCGAGAGCAATGCCCTCTCCCATGGTAGAACATGCCCCGAATATACCAAGCATCGGGATCTCAAGCTCTGCCACGCCAAAGGAAGTAGCAATCAGCTGCCCTAACAGGTCTCCGCCGACCAAATAACGGATATCACTGTTTTGCAGCTCAGCTTTTTCTAAAGCTTTTACGGCTGCCAGCCTCATAAACTCACTTTCTGCTTCCTCCCAGGTCTGCTTACCAACCAGCGGGTCCTGTTCCACAACATCAAACAGCTGCCCCAGAGGTCCTTCCCCTTCCTTTTTGCCCGCAATGGATGAGGCTGCCAGAATACAGGGGGGATTTTTAAACATAAGGCTTTGTTTGCCCATTAATTTTGATTGATCAATATTCTCTGTCTCAAACATAATAACCTCCTAAGATACAACATTCAGCTGCTTTAAAATGTAATAAATCAACCCCAGTACCCACGAAGTAAAAATACCGTACAGAATCACCGGTCCGGCAATTGTGAATATCTTGCAGCCGATACCAAAGACCTGACCTTCTTTCTTATATTCCACCGCCGGAGCCACCATAGAATTTGCAAAGCCGGTGATGGGGACCAGCGTTCCGGCACCGCCGAATTTAGCAAGCTTCTGATAATACCCTAAACTGGTGAGCAGAATAGCCAGAAACACAAGCGTTACTGTGTTATATAACTTGGCGGTCTCCTTATCCGCCCCCATGTTTGTATATAGGGTTATGAAAGCCTGACCAAGGGTACAGATAATTCCACCAATCAGAAAAGCCTTCAGCATATTCTTTATCATACTGAATTTTGGAGTACTGTCCTTCACGTATTGGCTATAAGCCTCATTTCGCTTTTGTTTATCCTGTTCCTGAACAACCTTGGATACGGATCCTTTTTGTTGATTTGCCATGTTATGCCTCCTTCTTGCCTTCCATACCTCAGACAATAAACTGATATACTGCCTCCGCCCCCGACTTTACCAAAGTTCCGTCAAATCCCTCCGAATTGTCACCGGTAAACAGCCTTACGCATACAACAATGATAACTGCTGCGACGATAATACAGGTGGCAATCACAAAAAACCTTCTTCTAACTGACATAGCTTCATCACTCTCCGATTACTTTCCAGTTAAGTTTAAATCGCCCATTCAGGGCAAATAAAAAGCATCAGACATATCTGATGCTTTCCTTCACGATTTGCATTTATTATATGGAAAAATGATCATAACTATTCAAAATCCCATGTAAACTCAGCCTAGCCCTTAATTTAGTTTTAAGCGTGGAAATTGCCTTTTATTTTCACACTATGCTCCCAACTTTTCTCTCATGATCTTTAAAATTCTCTTTTCCATTCTGGATACCTGTACCTGTGAAATCCCAAGCTCCTTAGCGATATCCGTCTGTGTTCTATCTTTAAAGTATCGAAGCCTGATGATCTCCTGCTCCTTCTCATCCAACGATGCGATGATTTCCCGCAGAGCAAGCCTGTCCACTAAATTTTCACTTTCGTCTTTTGTTTCTGCTAATTTATCAATCAGATAAATTGGACTTCCGTCCCCCTGATATATGGTCTTATATAATGATTCAACTTCTGCACCGGTCTCCAGCGCCATAATGATCTCATCTTTATCAATATTCAGCTCTTCCTCAATTTCATCCAGTGTAGGCTCCCTGCCATGCAGATTGCCATACTTTTCCCGTACGATTCTGATTTTTGCCGCTGTCTCTTTCAGTGACCTGCTGACCTTGATCATTCCGTCATCGCGCAAAAAGCGCTTTATTTCACCCGTAATCATCGGCACCGCATAGGTTGAGAACTTAACCTCATAAGTGGAATCAAACTTATCAATAGCCTTGATCAGCCCAATGCTTCCGATTTGGAACAAATCCTCCATCTCATGCCCGCGATTAGCAAACCTTCGGACAATGCTCCAAACCAGACCCACATTCTCCGTTACTACCCGGTCCCTGGCTTCCCGGTCACCTTCCTTGGACAGTCTGATTAACTCAAGCGTATCCACATTAATACCCGTGTGAAAATAACTTTATTTTCACACTACTCCCTTCTTCACATTTGAAGTTTGTGCAGCACATTTGGCTCGCATGCTTTTGCGAGGCCGGCTTTTTATTTTCACACCAAAACCTGCATGCCGCCAATGCCCGTGAATTTGGGCATCAGCACAAATTCGCCGTGTGAATTATGCTTTTCAATAATTCACACTACCTTCTGATTGGCTTCCTGTGTATACTCTTTCACTCTATCCGTTTTCCCCACTTTTTTTTTCATTCGTACCAAGGTTCCTTTGCCCAGTTCGGATTCTACCTCCAGATCATCCATAAAGGCTTCCATAAAGGAGAAGCCCATACCGGAGCGCTCCAGCTCGGGCCTTGTGGTGTACAGCGGTTCCATAGCCTTCTCGATATTTTCAATACCAACTCCTGCATCCTGTATTTCTACCATCAGCTCATTCCCACAGATCACGCAATGCATTCTGATCGTTCCGATGGTATTAGAATAGCCGTGAATAATAGAATTGGTCACCGCTTCGGATACGGCTGTCTTAATATCCGCCAACTCCTCAATCGTCGGGTCCAGCTGCGTGGCAAAGGCAGCTACTACTGTCCTTGCAAAGCTTTCATTCTGGGACTTGCTTTCAAACTCCAATGTCATTTCATTCTTATCCTTCATAATGATATCTTATCCCCTTTCCTTTCCTTCCTGATGCTTTTTAGCTTACGGACTCTGCATAATATTCAATGCATTTTCGACAGTGTCATACTTTTCAATAATCTTATAAAGGCCGGATAAACGGAAAATACGGTCGACCGATGAGCTTACACCTGCTACCGCTGTTTTACCCCCGATAAAGATTACCTTGCGGTACCTGCCCATAATCACACCAATTCCTGCACTGTCCATAAACCCTGCACCGGAAAAGTCAAAAATGATATGCTTAATGTTATTACGGTCAATCAGCTTGTCCGCCTTTTCCCTAATGCGCAGTGCATTATGATGATCCAACTCCTCGTTCAGCCGAATGACAAGACATCTTTGATAAATGTCGTAGGTTGCACCGCCTTCACTGATTCTTTGGCTGCCATTATTCGGTTTTTTCGCATCCTGCATAAGTAAATTTCCCTCCTGACTATAGTACAATATTAAGTAAGACCCTAATTACGGCAACGAAAAAAAGACCTTTTATGGAACGGCTCGCTGTTTAACAGCCTTGACCATTCACCATGAAACGTCTTTCTTTCAAAGCATCTTATCTTAAGTTCATTAATTGCTTAATCCGTAACCTGCTCCAGGAAATCCTGAGCGTCAGAGACACGATCAGACTCCGGGAAATCCGTTAATACAATATTATAATACAAAGCGGCATTTTCTTTGTCGCCCAGACGATGATAGCTTCTTGCAATAAAGTAAACCGGATCTACATCCGTAGGATCAAGAAGCATTGACTTCTGAAGCTCCACCAGTGCTTCCTCATACTTTTTATGGGCATACAGCTCATCATGGCCAATATCATAATGGTCCCGGGCTGCCTCAGGATAAGCGACTGTCCGCATCGTAGTGATCAAGGTCTGAACAGTACTACTTTCAATCTTGCTTTCATCAATCGTCAGCAGTACATCAGCCAAAGCATTGTAATCACGACTACTCTCCGGTTTCTCAAGCTCCGCCAGATATAGCCGCACTGCCTGAAATACCGGATCTAATAAGCCCGTGTTTTCCTCAGGCACCTCAAAGCCGTCAATCTGAGTCTGAAGCTCTTTCACCTGCTTTTTCTGATCCGCCAAATCATTCTGAAGGTTGGCAATCGTATTATCCTTCTCCTCCAATTGTGCACTGATGGTACCATAATCCACAGCGTTTTGATCATCAGCGAATTGGTTTTTCTTCAAGGTGGGGATCACAAGGAGTGCCGTCACGGCTATGCCGATGATAACACCGATTACCAGATTAATATAAGCGATAATATTGGGCTTGTCCTCACGGTAGGAGGAAATCGGCATAATTGCACCTGTGCCCGTATTCTCTGCTTCCGGATTACTGTCCGGATCCTTGTCTGCAGCCTCCTGCGCATCCATTTCCTTTAGGTA
The DNA here is from genome assembly GCA_023409535.1 of Bacillota bacterium. GTDB lineage: Bacteria > Bacillota > Clostridia > Lachnospirales > Lachnospiraceae > Mobilitalea. Next base: position 306,988 of record JAEYGZ010000039.1, on the reverse strand, counting down.
ACGCAGGGTCGCCGTATTGGATACATCAATCTTTAATGCTTTATTCAGATACTTTCTTGCTTTCTCATTATCATTTATCTTCATGTGAAGAAGTGCCAGCAAATGATATGCTCTGATAAAATGCGGATTTAAGCTAACAACTTTCTTCAGCTGTATGATGGACAAATCGCCGCTGCCTTGTTTCGCCAGGGTCAATGCCGTATTGTATCTTTTAATTGCCTGATTTAGCGCATCCAGCTTTGTTGGATTGGATTGCACCTTATTGATATACTCGTCTGCATCATTGCCGGTGGGCTGAAAATGCTTGCTGATCACCCATTCGCTGAGCGCAGCAACGGTTTCTCCCATCTCATAATAGATGAGTCCCAGAAGATTTCTGGCACTGGTATTCATTTTATTGAGTTCAAGGCTGTTCTTTAAAGAGATGATTGCACCGGATAAATCCCGTACCTTCGCTCTTGCCAAGCCGTTATTATAATGTTCATTGGACGCTCTGTATATCTTACGGTATATTGTCATATCCATACCGCAACGATCACACCGTGTCTTTTTGTCCGACATATTACTTCCGCAATTCGGGCAAATCATATCATCCCACCTGCCGTTCTAATCTATTGGTTATTTGTCTTTATTCCCCTTTAGTATTTCCTTTAAAATATCAGCAACATCCGTTAAATCATTATTGTTAATGACATCTTCCGCCTGTTCGACTTCAAGACTCGGTTGAAACTTCTCGATTTCCTCATCAAAATTTATCATAGATATCTCCATTCCGCTGTTATTTTCAGCAAAAACATTCTTTCAGCGCATATCACAGATCTCAATGGTCACCCGCACACCTTGTCCTTATTACCATAATACTATAAAAATTGGAAAAATCAAGGACTTCTGTACACCTTTGGGAAAATATTATAAATATTATAACTTAATACGCAGTATTTATCAATATTTTTCACCTTTTACCCTCGACAAAATGCTGATCTGTTATCATTGGGCTGCCATAAGCTTTCCTATCTTCCCCCGATAAATCCCCCAGGTCATTTCCCGGAGCGATAAACGTCGCATTGGACATGAATATTTTTCATATAATAAAATGAATAGTGTAAAAAGAGGCTGTCGCATAATATAACTGTCAGTATCATGCGGCAACCTCAAATCTGTATAAATTGACAAACCAACTTTCTGGTGTTAATGTGAAAAAGGGTCACACTTCGTATAACATAGAATGGAGCGTTATATGGGAACAATGAAAGCAACAATTCGTGTCATCAATCTGCTATCAAGGAAAATCAGGGATGATCATGTAGCTGCATATTCAACACAGGCAGCATTCTTTATCATCATCTCTTTTTTCCCCTTTATTATGCTGTTCTTAAGCATACTGCAACTGATTCTGCCCTACGTTCCGTATGACAGGGACGGTATGTTGACCTTAATCTCAGAAATATTTCCCAGTACCATCAACTCCATGATTAAAACAGTCATTTATGAGATTTACAGCACTGCTGCCTCCACTACCTTAATCTCTATAACAGCCATCACAACTCTGTGGTCTGCCGGTAAAGGCTTTCTTGCGATTATGCAGGGGCTTAATTCCGTAAATGAAATCGACGAGACTCGTAACGGCCTGCTCCTTCGTGCGATATCCGCTCTCTATACTCTGATTTTTGCGGTTATGATTATTCTCACCATGGTATTATTCGTATTCGGTAATCGTTTATATTACTGGATCGAGCAGAAGCTTCCGATCCTTCGGGATACCGCATTTTTAATTATCAGCCTCAGAACAATCATCGGTTTGATTATCCTGATTATTTTCTTTCTATTCATCTATATTGTTATACCAAACCGCAAATGCTGTTTTTCAAGCCAACTGCCGGGTGCTATGCTTTGCGCTGCAGGGTGGATGGGCTTTTCCTACGCATTTTCCTATTACATTGATAATTTCTCCAATTATGCTTCTACCTACGGGAGCCTGACTGCTGTGGTTTTATTCATGCTGTGGCTTTACTTCTGTATGTATATCCTGTTTCTCGGCGCGGAGTTTAATCTCCTGTTTGAGAACAAGGAATTCATTCAAAAAATCAGGCTCATCTACAGCAGACCCGGCAAAGAACAGCTTACTCATAAATAAAACCCATTTCTATTCCCTCATAGAAGTATTTCACGATGCTCTCATAATCCTCTCCGGCATCCGCCAGGGTTTTTACACCGTTCTGGCTCATGCCTACGCCATGGCCGTAGCCGCCGCCGTTTAAGGTGATACTGCTGATCTTGCCGCTCTTTTCCTCTTTGTCTATGAGAAAAAAAGCACTTGGCAGCAGACTTAAATTCTCAACCTTGCTGTCATCCTGTCTTACGATCGTATCCGCGATTGGTGCCAGCAGTGCCCGGATATTGTATTCCGTCTTCACCCGTATGGTATTCTTGCTTCCGGTAATCAGCAGCTCGGAGATGATTCCGCTGCTTTCCCTTTTCAGCACCGAAATATCCACAATATCGCCTGCCGTATCCACCGGAATGCTTTCAAAAACATCCTTGCCGGTTTCTTCCTCCTTCCCCGTCTTCGTAAGAATAAGCTGGGGATTGGCATTGTAGCGGCCTGCAAGATTCTGATCAATTACCTGCTTGAGCTCCTTGGCCTCAATGGTCACCTTCCAGCGGTACCAGCTAAAATCGCTGTCCGTGGTAGGAACCGTCTCTTCGATAAAGCTTCGGAAGCTATCCTCTGAAGATAAATCCTCATATAATGCCTCCGGACCGCTCCCCGCAGGAACATCTTCTCCAGCATCCGTCATAGCCAGAAGCTTTCCTTCCAGGTATGGATAATCCACATCATATGCCCATACCTCAGAGGCTTTCGCGGTATGTCCGCAGGAGGTGGAAAAATAATATGCCGTGATTACTTCGCCGTTATATTCAATTACCTTACCATAGGTATCCTTTACTGCCAGAATGGAATCCTCATTTTCAGGAATGCTGTTGTAAACCTGATAGCCAACACTGTCGTCTACATGGGCGCCATATTGGCTTAAGCTATTGGCAACAAGATGGCGATAAGCATAGCTTCTGGCGCAGACTGCCTGGACCTTTAAGGCCTCCAGCCCATAATAGGTGGGCATCTCACTGGGGACAATCGCATAAAGGTATTCCTCCAGGGGCAGCTCATTTACAACCAGCAAGCCCTCCTCTTCCTGGGCTATCTCAATGGTTCCGCGGTATTTGGGGCTTGCGTCGGAGCGTTTCAGAGAAAGCAGCTCAATCTTTGCATCCTCATCCGCAGACGCAACCTTTACTCTTCCTTCCGAAAGCAGTTCATCCCCCGGTTCAATGGTAACCTTATCACCTTTTTTATAGGATTTATTGATATCTTTGTTACTTATGGTAAAGTCACTGGTAGCCGTCAGCTCCACCTTATCATGATAGTATCCCTGATATCCGTTGGTGCGCAGAAGCACCCGGATATTCTGGGCTTTGATACTTTGTGTAATCAACGCGGCACTGATCCTGCCCGAAGATACAACAAAGTCCGTGTTCTCATAACCAACAAGAATGCTGGTGGTGGGCTCCATGGACAATTTTCCGTATACGCGGTATATCTTATACTCTTCATCCAGAGGCACTTTACCATACCCCTCGATTTCTATAAAATCCTCTCCTGTCTGCAGAACCTTGCCTTGAATAATATCCGGCTTCTGAAGGATTTTCACAACTTTACCGCCCTCAATTGTAATATCACCGATTACTTTTTCGATGTTTTGAGAAAGCTTTGCCTTAGCAGATAAGCTTTTTTCAATATCGTTGGTAAAGATATTCAGCTGTACACCCTCGCCCTTTTCAATCCATACGTTATGCAAGACAATCTGCTCGGTTGTCTCATCATAGATATAAACCAGCTCCTGCCCACATACCAGCGCTTTGATCCCTTTGTCCAGAAACTGCACGGCCAGATCACTGTTTTGATCCGCTGTTTCATCAATGCTATCTGATTTGTTATCCTCCGCTGTGTTATCCGCAGCTGCATCTACCTGCGCCGCACCGTCAGCGCTGTTATTATCGGAGGAATCGCTTTCTGGTACCTCCTGTATTAATTCTTCATAATATTTCACATAATTTGCCGCTTGGTCATAATAATATTTTCCCGTATTTGTAATCATACGGTTTGTCCCATCCTCAGCGGTTTCACTGCCCAGTACCAGAAGGGTTTCTTCCTTCAGCTTCTGATCCTTCTCCGGAAGAATTGCGGTTAGCGCCGCATAAAGCTCCAGAAAGTCCTGCACCGGCATATTATTCGCTGCTCTGGTAAAATCAAAGGATATTCCCGAATAGGCCGCCTGATAGGCCGGATTGTTCATAATCAGCCGGTCAATTAATTCCTTGCATTCCCCGTAGGACAGAGCATCTGCGGGAGACTGGGTCACCTCCAGGTCGATGAGACCCATCTTCCATACCGCATTCACAAAGGTATCATACCAACCCGACATATCCTCCTTGGAATAAGTAAACCCCTTGGGAAGACTTGCCCGCTCGTAACGGTCATACTCCAGATAACTGAGAAGACGATATGCCTCTGCACGAGTAATCACATCTTCCTGCAAAAGGTTATTTTCCTGCCCGTTTTCATTCTTCTCATTGATCCTTCGCACTACATTAACCGTAAATATTGTGATTACGATTACGATACAAATACCGATTAAGATAAGTTTTCCCTTTATACTCATTGCTGCTCCTATTCCAGGTATGTATCACCTATGACGTAAATTCATTATCCCATATGCTAATATATTATGTCAATGCAGGTAATATTCGTACAAGTTATTCAGTTATTCTGCTTTTCTTAAAAATGCAGGTACTGCCGTGAAGCCTCGTATAACAGCAAATAAAATACCCTGGACGCTCTTTCTCTTGCGCTAAGATTTATCATTAGCTTAAGACCGGAAAGTCCAGGGTATTTCATGATATCTGCTTACTTTTCAAAAATTAATCTGCTCTTTATGAATATTATTCTGTGATTTTAAATTCCGTCACTGCCTTAACAATATCTTCAACCAGTCTCTTATCGGCGAAGAAACGGGTCTCACCATTGGTATCTATGATATAAAAGCTGTCATTATAGGGCAGATAGGAAGCGGTAACCGTTGTGTTATCATTAAGATAATAGGTTAAGGTCAGATAAGGATCCACCTGCGGTGTGCTTACCTTTTCCTTGATTTGCGCATCAAACTTCACACTGATTATGGTTTGATAAAGCTTCTTAAAGACATCCTCTTCCACATTGCTGCCGTTGTAGGTATAAGCCGTCTTTATTTCATCCTCACCTTTATCGTTCTTGGAAGTGGTTCGCTGCAAGGTCATTGTATACGTTGTACCGTTGATGCCGGCATCAATTTTATCCACGTTATCAATATTCGGAATATTTACAAAGGGATTAATGATACTGAAGGGGTCAACCGTCAGCATCTTGTTGATTGCATCCGCATCCATAGTATAAACCGCACTGGAGCCGTCGATCTTAACATAATAGTCCTCCTGAGCATCGGTGTTACCGATCAGAAGAGTGTACTCCTTGGGATCATATACTGTCTTTTCTGTAATTTCATTTCCTGTCGCAGGATCCTTCTCCGGCGTATCCAGCTTCTCGGTACGGGATACCGTATAGTCCAGACCAATCGCAGCCATTGGTGTATCCAGACCGTATTTCCCAAGATCCGTACCGCTATAATCTACGCAGCTGATATAATCAAAAGAGGTATAATTGCTCTGCAAGGTTGAAACCTTGGAGCTGTCGGCAGTATAACCCTCCTTGTACGGCTTCAGGATATACCAGGAATTGAGCTTTGATCCGCTGTTATCAAACCGGTGGCCGCTGTCATCATATAGGAGTTCAAAATCTTCTCCGTCACGCTTGTCAATGGAAATATGATTGATGTTCGCCGCCTCTATGGATAAGGTCTCAGGCACTGCCGTCATTTCAAGATTCGTATACTGCAGCCCGTTGCCGATAAAGCTTTCTATCAGATAGACCTTCTTATCCTCATTTACCAGTGCATAAAAGCCGTCACCGGTGCTAACCTTATCGCCCACTTGAAGCGTTACCGTTGTTCCGTCATTAAGCTTACCCTGCAGGTATGAAGTCGGTTGATCAAGTCCATAGTCCGCAAGATTTTCAGGTGCTTCGGTAATCAGCCTTGTTGCACTGAGATCATCAATCATACCTATCATGCTGCTTACATGGTCCTGGTCGATGGGCCTGTCCGGCTCTGCCTGGGACTTCCAGACATCCCCGTCCTTTACCAGCGTCAGATCCGCATCGTCATATACATAATGCAGACTGCTTAACTGTTCTTTATCGATTTTCCCCAAATCAATCGTATCGGTATCCTCCCCGGTATCCTCGGTAACTGCCTGCTTCCCGCCGTACCAGTAATATACACCGATCAGTGCCGCTAATAGTAAAAGAAGCGAAAGCAAGGTTACTGCATTTCTTTTCTTTCTTTTTGCCATTATCTCTTCCTCCTCCTTAAGCTAACCAGGATACCGATCGCTAAGACGGCTACCGGAATGACAATTACAATTACAATGCCCCATATTGCCACATCCTGACCCGTAGTATAGATAATGTCTTCCTCCAGGCTCTTGGTAGGGATGGAAATGGCATTGGTATCTCCGATAAAATATCCTGCCGTGCCGCTCAATATATCTCCGTTGCCATAGGAAAGCATACTGTCCTCAAAGGTATAATCCGTTGCAAAGGCAACCAGATTGGAGGTAGTACCGTTGTAAGTATCACTGGACAAGATACCAAGATTGAAAGGTCCTTCCACGTCTCCGGTCTGCTTTTCGATAGTTGTATTATAGTTTGTTTTAGCATATGCAGAATCGGAGGTCGTTAATAGCGGCGTTAAGACCAGGGTGCTTCTCGTGGTGTCGGTCGCTAAGATACCCGAGCATTGTGCCATAACCACAGGAATATTGCTTGCTCCCTTTGCCTGGGATGTGATATCACTGCTCTCGATATTAGGAAGCAATACCACCGGCTGGCTTCCGGAACGCATATTGGCATTTCCCTCAAATACAATGCCATCCACCATTTTCAGTCCGTAGTAATCCAGTATAGATGCAAAGTTCTTCAGTTCAGCGGATTTATAGTTCAAGGTAACGATTACATTACCGCCTCCGGTCAGGTAATCCTTGATCATGGAGGTCTCTTCCTCCGTGAAATCTGTTGTCGGCGTGTTAATATATAAGACCTTGCAATCCTCAGGAATGCTTTCCACAGACAGGGTCTGTAAGCTCTTTATCTCAATATTCATTTTACTTAGCGTCTCGTTAAAGACAGCTCCGGCAGCAGTTTCACCATGCCCCTCCACCGTATACAGCACAGCGGTTTTATCACTGGTGACAAATTGAAGAGCCGAGGTAATCTCTCCCTCCACATCGATACCGGTCAATTTTGTCTGATAGGTTTGATAATCCATTTCCTGAACCAGCATGTCATTGCTGTCAATGTACTTTGACTTACCGTTGGTATTATTTACGACAATCAGGCTGTTTTCCGTAACATCCTTATCCGTGTAATCTGAGGCAAAACCCGGATAAAGCAGGGGATCCTTATATTCCACCTTGATATTGCCGGACAGAGCGTTATATTTATCGACAATCTTACTGAAAATTTCCTGCTCCTGACCGGACTCCACCATATAATAAATGGTAATGTCGTCCTTGATGGACTTTATCAGGTCCTTGGAAGCCTGTGTCAGGGTATACATATTCTTGGAGCTTAAATCGAACTCTATCTTCATGGAGGAAACCAACATATTTACCACCAGAACGATTACCACAACAATTGTTGACAGGATAGTAACATAGGCACCGCTGCGGAATTTTCTGCCTGTAAAGGAGGCTTTTAAATTTCCGGACCGGCTTACCTTCTCTTCTTCATTTATATTTTGATTATTCACCGTATCATTCTCCTTTCAATCCAGGCATTAGCTCCATCTCTTCTTCATAATAACCTGTGTCGTTAAAAATCCGAAGAGGAAGGTGACGCTCAGATAATAAACAACTGCCGCCACATTAAAGGTACCTAATGAAAATGTATCGTAGCGTTTAATTACAGAAAACCAGTCGAGAACTCTCGCAAGGGAGCCGTCAAATAAAGTAGGTTTGGTAAAATAAATTGCTGCAAGCGCTCCTTCTCCAAGAATACACACCAGGACAGATATGATGACATTATGCATCAGCACATAAAGCAGTCCGCAGATCGCAATAACAGCAACTGCGAAAATCAGCACCGTGGCCTTGTTGCTTGTGGGAACAACGCTTGCTATACTGTCCATCAGAATCGTAAGAAGAAATACGATATAAGTAACAACTGCCGCAACCACCTGGCTTTCCGTCAGAGAAGAGATAAATATTCCGATGGACAGATAAGCTGTCCCAAGGAGTAAGAAGCCAAAGATGCTGGAATATCCGGAAGCCATGGGAATTGTACCGTACAGGCTCATAATCAGCGGGAATAAGCAGGTGATGAGCATTACCATGCCAAAGATCGTGAGTACGGCAAAGAACTTGCCCAGTACGATTCCGTTTGCAGTAACCGGTGAGGTATAGAGCAGCTGGTCCGTCTTCTGTTTATTCTCTTCTGACATGATCCTCATGGTTAACAGGGGAACCAGTAACACAAATACAAAGGTAATCCCGGAAAGGGTGTATGCAATATTGGCAGACTGTGACATCAAATTCTGCACCACAAAGAAAATTCCAACGATCAGCAGGAATACGGAAATAAAAACATATCCGATCATCGAAGTAAAATAGGAACGTAACTCCTTCTTATAAATTGCCAGCATCTGAGCTTACCTCCTCCTCATCATTATCTGTTACAGCATTGGCTTCCTCTGCCATATGGTTATTTGCCGTATCCGCATTGGTATCGGCCATCATTTCCTGGTTAACGGCAATCTCGGTTTCATCTTCCGCAGAAAATGCAGGTGCCGCATCCATTACTACCGGCGTAGGCTTCTCCTTATTGGTAACCTTTAAGAAGATATCCTCCAGACTCATGCGAATGGACTGCATTTCAAGAATGGGCGTTCTTGCCTCCACAAGGACATTGAATACCTCCTCGCGGATATCTTCCTTCTCACCGCAGAATACACTCAGCTCAATAACACCATCGCTCACAGGCGGATTCTCCTTGATCTTCTTAATGCGCTGTACTCTCTTGAGCGCTGTGATTATGGCGGCTTTGTTCCCCTTTACAGAGAGCTTCATGCCCCCGGTGGCACCAAGACGGGCACTGAGATTCTCCGGTTTATCGGAGATAATCAGCTTGCCGCGATCAATAATCATGATCGTATCGCAGACCGCGCTAACCTCCTGCATGATATGGGAGCTTAAGATGATAGTATGCTTCTTGCTTAATTCCTTGATCAGCTCACGGATCTCAATGATCTGCTTCGGATCAAGTCCCACGGTAGGCTCGTCCAGGATAATTAACTCCGGATAGCCCAGAATTGCCTGTGCCAGCCCAACCCTTTGCTTATAGCCTTTGGATAAATGCTTGATCAGGCGATCCGACATGGCGGTGACTTTGGTTGCATTCATAACCTCTTCCAGCATCCGCTTCTTCTCATTCTTACTTACCTTCTTGATATCCGCGGCAAAGTTAAGATATTCCCGGACCGTCATATCGGGATAGAGCGGCGGGAACTCCGGCAGGTAGCCGATCATTTTCTTTACTTCCTCCGGTTCCTCAAATACATCTCTGCCGTTTACCGTGACCGTACCTTCCGTTGCCGATATATAACCGGTAATTATGTTCATGGTCGTGGTCTTGCCGGCACCATTCGGTCCCAGAAAACCCAGGATTTGCCCTTTTTCTACGGTAAAGGACAAATGATCCACTGCGGTATGATCACCGTAACGCTTCACTAAATTTTTTACCTCAATCAAAATTGTCTCCTCCTTACTATATTTGTCCGTATTCATACTCGAAGCAAGTTGAACCGGACCCTCAATAAATCCAATTTTACACCTAGATTACGAAAATTTTGTGAACAAATTGGATAAAATATTCTTAAAGCATTCATCAGCTAATTAGATACCATATTATGGATATCTCGGCGTCCGTTCGTAGGATATCGTAAATTATTACCATTATTTTCATTATAAATAATAAATTTTATCTACTTTGCACAATTTTTCATTTCATTTTACTGTTATAATAGATATATACATACTGATACATTAGTACTAATATATTAGTATACATATTGGCAGGTAAGGCCAGCAACAAGAATGCTAAGGTCTAGAGGCCTTATGCATAGATATTAACTAATTTATTATAAGGAGGATATTTTTGTTATGGGAGTTAACGTAATCATCGGTATTATCATGATCTTGTCTTTCCTGGGTATGGTCTGGTATTGTGTAAAGGGCTATAATCTGATGGTCGGATTTGCAGTCATGGCAACTTTTTGGACAATCCTTGCCTTAATTGGCAATGAATTCGCTCCAAATTCGGCAATGGAGGGCAAAAAGCTGATCGATGTCCTGACCCATGTGTATTCCACAGGACCGGCAGAGTATGCGAAATCAATTCTGGTAAATGTATTCTTTGGTGCATTTTTCGGACGAGTTCTGGTAGATACCGGTATCGCAGCAACTTTGATCCGTAAGGTTGTTGAGCTGGGTGGCGACAAGCCCAGAATCACAATGGCATTATTATGTATTGTAACTGCAATCATATTCATGTCAATGACAGGTATCGGTCCTGTTATTTCCATCGCAGTTATCGTATTACCGATCATGCTTTCCCTCGGCATTTCCGCACCGATCGCATTATTCAGCTTCATGGGCTCCATCATGGCCGGTATCTTTGGCAATATAGTAAACTTCAACCAATATCAAACCATTTTTAAAGGCTTTAACCCTGCTGCAGAAAGCTATACCTATAATGACTATTTCCGGACCGGTGTCATCGGTATGGCAGTTTCCTTAGTTGCAGTACTTGTTCTATCAAATATAGTTATGAATAAGAAGACATCTCATGCCTGGGCGGCAACTGCTTCCGGCACAAATGATAACGCTCCCGCAATATCCTGGATTGCAATTATCCTCCCTGTCCTTGGCGTTGTAGCATTCAAACTGCCTATTATCCTTGGTTTCATTATTGCAGCACTTTATGCGCTCTTAACCACCGGTAAGCTGAAGGGCTCCTATGGCGACATCTGCAGATTGTTTGCAAAATTATTTACAGACGGTGCCATCGACGTGGCTCCCATGGTTGGTTTCTTACTGACACTTTCCATGTTCAATAACGCAGCATCTTTTGCATCCCCGTATTTCACCGCTATCCTCGGCAACTTTGTTCCAAGAACCGCAATCGTACTGTGTATCGCATTTGCTATCCTTACACCGCTTGGATTTTTCCGCGGACCTATGAACCTGGTTGGCTGCGGTACGGCAATCCTTGCAGTCGTGATTGCAGCACTTCCCAATGCGCCTGTTCAGTTCCTGTATCCGTTATTCGCAATCACCACCATCGCTCCTCAGCATCTGGATATCACCCAGTCCTGGGTAGCGTGGGGCTTTGGATACACCAAGGTGTCCACTAAGGATTATATGAAGATGTCTATTCCCACCGGCTGGATCATCGGTATTATCATGTGCATCATTGTATTCGTGCTTTACGGCGGCTTAATGTAACTATCACAGGGGCTGGCAGAAATTTGCCAGCTCCTATATCATCATAAAGGAGATACCAAATGAGCAGAAAAATCAGAATGGGTATTGATGTAGGAGGTACCCATACAAAGGCGGTAGCAATTGATAATGCTACCAATGAAATTATAGGAAAGTCTTCCGTAAAAACGACACACAGCGATCCCCGCGGAGTAGCTGCAGGTGTCGTAAAATCATTTATGAATTGCCTTAAGGAAAATAATATCAGTCCGGATGATGTAGTATTCGTTGCACATTCCACAACTCAGGCGACCAATGCATTAATTGAAGGGGATGTCGCTGCCGTAGGTGTGATCGGCATGGCAAAAGGAGGCTTTGAGAGCTTCCTTGCAAAAAGACAGACAAAGCTTGCAGATATCGATTTGGGTAATCAGAAAAAAATTAAAATTGTAAATGACTTCATTAACGTCAAGAAGCTTTCTGAAGAGGTTGTTGAAGATATCATAGATAAAATGCAAAAAGAAGGAGCCCAGGTGCTTGTATCCTCCATGGCCTTCGGTGTGGATGACGGCGGTCCGGAGCGTACGGTGTACGAGGCAGCCGGTATAAAGAAAATACCTACCACTATGGCATCAGATATCACAAAGCTCTATGGACTTACAAGACGAACCCGTACTGCTGCCATTAATGCATCCATTCTTCCCAAGATGTTAGATACTGCCAACTCCACAGAAGGCTCCGTGCGGGAAGCCGGTGTCAACGTTCCCTTAATGATCATGCGCGGTGACGGCGGTGTCATGGAAATCACGGAAATGAAAAAAAGACCTGTACTTACCATGCTGTCAGGACCGGCAGCCTCAGTCATGGGCTCCCTGATGTATCTGCGGGCCTCCAACGGTGTATACTTTGAGGTAGGAGGAACAACAACCAATATCGGCGTCATAAAGAACGGACGTCCTGCAATAGATTATTCTATTGTCGGCGGACACCCCACTTATATATCATCACTGGATGTACGGGTACTTGGTGTAGCCGGCGGTTCCATGGTTCGTGCAAACAAGCACGGAATTGTCGATGTAGGTCCAAGATCAGCCCATATTGCAGGACTTGATTACTCCGTATTTGTAGATCCGGATAAAGTGAAGGGACCCAAGGTGGAATTCTTTTCACCAAAGTCCGGTGACCCGGAGGATTATGTAAGAATTCGCATGGAAGACGGTTCTGCGGTAACCATAACCAACTCCTGTGCAGCAAATGTATTAGGCCTCGTAAAGCCGGAGCATTTTTCCTATGGCAATGTAGAAGCTGCAAAAAAAGCAATGAAGGCACTCGCTGACTACTGTGATACTACGGTGGAAGATATTGCGAAGCAGATTATGGAGAAAGCGTATGCGAAAATTGAACCCATCATTTTAGCCCTGGCAGAGAAGTATAAGCTTGAAAAAGATCAGATTTCACTGGTGGGCGTAGGCGGAGGCGCAGCCTCACTTATTGTTTATTTCAGTGAAAAGATGGGTGTCAAGTACTCTATTCCTGAGAATGCCGAGGTAATCTCTTCTATCGGTGTGGCCCTTTCCATGGTGCGGGATGTGGTGGAGCGTATCATACCCTCCCCGACGAAGGAGGACATCAAAGCAATCAAAAATGAAGCCCTGAACAAAGCCATTGAATCAGGCGCAACGGCTGAATCTGTCGAGATCTTCGTCGAGATAGACCCCCAGACCTCAAAGGTTACCGCCATCGCAACAGGCTCTACCGAGGTAAAAACGGCGGACCTTGTGAAAGAATGCAGCGAAGATGAGGCAAAGCAAATGGCGGAAACGGACATGCGGCTTGACGAGGGCAAGTCCAGGCTATATGCTAAAACAGATTATTTTTATGTATTCGGAGAGGATTTACCGGAGGGTACGGCAGGTGCCGTCCGTATTATAGATAAAAAGGGATTTATCAAGGTTCAACGGGGTCAGGGCATGTGCATTAAGACTGCTGCGAAGGATTATCTGGAGGCAGTGAAAAAGCTTTGGGATGACATGGCAGTATATCAGACAGAGCTCATCGCCAGACCGGATTATTATATCTGCATGGGTGCCAGGGTAATGGATTTCTCCGCTACTGAGTTCTCCCAGCTTGAGCTGCTGATCGACCTTGAGGTATCAACTCTGGAGCCGGAGGAGGAAATTCTGGTGGTAGCTGCCAATATCAAGCAGAATTAACAGAAGCATGAATTTGCACAAAATGATGGAGGAATTATCTGGTATAAATGATATCGCCTGGGGAAGGTATGCATTCTCCAGGGATTTCCTTCGGGATAAAATTGATAATCAGACAAAAGAAGCAATGATAAGGAAAGCAATCCTCTGCGGATATGAAAAAGCGGATGAGGTAATCAAAACCTGCGGGACCGCCGATCCAGGGCAAATTGCCGAAAAGCTCCATCTTAAGGTACAGGAAACAGACAGCGGGCAGATGGCAGACAGAATACTTTTCGCGCTTTTTACACCGCCGAATCTCATTCAGATCATGGAGGAGCCAATTAAGAAAGCCGCCGCCTGCCCCGAAATCACGGATTTCTTCTCGGAAGATATGATAAAATCTTTGATTCTTGGGCATGAAATCTTTCACTATCTGGAAGAAAACGATGAAACGATTTATACACGAACAGAAAAAATTACGTTATGGAAATTTCTCGGATATGCAAATAAATCCACCGTTCGGGCGTTATCCGAGATAGCAGGTATGTATTTTACAAAAAAGTTAAATTCTTTTACCTACTCACCATTTGCATTAGATATCATTTTGTATTATAATTATGATTCAGAACAATCCGAGAGGATATATAAGGATATAATGCGCTTTGGTCAGGAGGTATTTGAGCAGTATGGTTGATATTCAGGAAGAGCCTATCTATAATGTATTAAGAACTGATATATTGAATTTAAAATTGCGGCCCGGTATGATTATCAGTATTAAAGACATTAGTGAAGGTTATCATATCGGAAGAACTCCTGTAAGAGATGCTTTGATTCGGTTATCCAAAGAAGGTTTAATAACATTTTTGCCCCAACGGGGTACCATGATCTCCAAGATTAACATCGAACGGGCAGAAAATGAGCGTTTCTTCAGAAGATGCGTTGAGGAAAACATCATGCTTGAATTTATGGCGGCCTGCGATTTAAAAGCGATTACAGAGCTTGAGCTTTCCTTGGAGGAACAGCGAAAAGTTTATGCCGCCAATGACTGCAGAAAATTTCTTGAGGAGGATATTCACTTCCACTCCATATTTTATAACACAATCAATAAATCCTATTGCAACCAGATCATTAATGCAAATTCCGGAGATTACAGAAGGATACGTCTTCTCTCTCTGACGGATAACGGAATTGATAAGGATGTTATCAGAAATCATGAAGATATTGTGGATGCAATGATAAATAAGGATGCCAAACGGTTGAATAATGTATTTAACCATCATATAAACAAGCTGTTAAGCCAGTACGGACATTTAATTGATAAGTATCCTGATTTGTTTGAACGAAATGAAGGAGAGGTTAAGCGAAAATTAGTCGATTTAAATGTTGACTTTTTAGTGGAAACCAAATTACGTTATCACGCTTAAAGAGAGTAAAAAATAGGAGCCGTTGCAATTGCAACAGCTCCTATTTTATTGCATCATATCACTCATGCTGTACATACCGGCAGGCTTACCCGGAAGATATTTTGCTGCCTGTACGGCACCTTTTGCAAAGATTGCTTTCGAATAAGCAGTATGTTTGATCTCGATAACTTCGTCGGTACCCGCAAATACAATTTCATGCTCTCCTACGATGGTTCCGCCGCGGACTGCCGAGATACCGATTTCCTTCCTGCTCCGTGCCATGCGCTCGGCGGACCGGTCCAGCTTATAAGAATACTCGTTATTTAATACCTCGTTCATAGCCTCTGCCAAAGCAAGGGCAGTCCCGGAGGGTGCATCGACCTTCTTATTATGATGGCGTTCTACGATCTCGATGTCAAAGCCGGCATCTGCAAGAATGACAGCCGCCTGCTGAATGAGCTTGGAGATAAGATTAATTCCCATAGACATATTAGCCGATCTGAGGATTGGAATTTGCCGTGCCGCCTCATCAATGAGTACGACCTGCTCCTTGCCAAAGCCTGTGGTGCATAATACAATAGCCGTCTTATGCTTTATGGCATACTCCAGCATTTCCTCCAGATTAACCGGAGCAGAGAAATCAATAATCACATCCGCTTTTACATTACAGGCAGCAAAGCTTTGATATACCGGATATTTATTATTACGGTTCTGTGCGATGTCAATTCCGGCTACAATTACCGCATTTTCATCCGCTTCCACCATTTCAGTTATTACCTGACCCATCTTACCGTTACAACCACGTAAAATGATACTTGTCATATGCATCCTCCTGCTTCGTAAATATCATAGCTTGCGGATTAAAAGCCCGAAGTTAATGAATTAATCCGCTTATCGTAATATTATATGGTTTTAATCCCTGCTGCATGCATTTCCTTCCTCAGCCTCTCGGTATTCGCCGGTTCCAGCTCGGTGAGCGGCATTCGAAGTCCTCCTGCCTCAAAGCCCATCAGGTTGACTGCTTTCTTCACCGGAATTGGATTTACCTCACAGAACAGGGCATTAATCAACGGCAGGTACTTCAGCTGCAGTTCCCGGCTTCCCGCCACATCACCCTCAAGAAATTTCATGGCCATGTCATGGGTTGGACCAGGGGCAATGTTAGACAATACGGAGATTACACCAATTCCTCCAAGACTCATTACAGGAACGACCATCTCATCATTCCCTGAATATAAATCAATCTTACCTTCCGTCAGCTGCATAAGCTCCGCAACCTGTGCGATATTTCCACTGGCCTCTTTAATTCCCACAATGTTATCCACAGTATGAAACAGAGTAGCCACAGTCTGGGGAAGAAGGTTGCAGCCGGTTCTGCCCGGAACATTATAAAGTATAATCGGGCTCTCTACTGCGTTGGCGATCTCGGTAAAATGTGCAATCAAGCCCTTCTGGGTTGCTTTATTATAGTAAGGGGTTACCAGCAGCAAAGCATCCGCACCGTAGCTCTGGGCTTCCTGTGACAGATAAATTGCGGTATCCGTCGCATTGGAGCCGGTACCTGCGATGACCGGAACTCTCTTCGCCACTTTATTTACCGTATAGCGTATACACTCAAGATGTTCCTCATGGGTCAGTGTGGAAGCCTCTCCTGTGGTACCGCAGATAATGATACTATCCGTACCTGATCCAATCTGGAATTCAATCAATTCTCCCAGCTTCTCAAAATCCACCTCGTTTGTCTTTGTAAAGGGTGTTACAATCGCGACACCTGCGCCTTTAAATACAGCCATCTTTCCTTCCTCCTGATAATTAATTTTGAAAGTTAGTATGCTCAAAAGGTATGGTGCTACAAAAAAAGTCGACCGGATAGTCGACACTAAAGAATAGCTTAAGAGCATCATGATAGAATATTCCCATGATCTGTCCCTATAAGTATATAACATTCTTTAGGCAGCGCTCCATCATATCAATGATGACAGTCATATGGCTCTTCACCATATGCCCAGCAGTGACAGATCAGGTCTGTCACCACTTCGGCACTGTTTCCTTTTACTGTGTTCTTCTATGCCTGACATATCCCACAGCTACTGATAAACAATGCGCCTCTACCATAAGCAATATGCAATTTCATTTTCTGTAGTGTTATCTTAGCACTTACAGAAATCCTTGTCAATTGTTTTATCCTAAGGCTGAAACAGCATTGATAAGACCGCACTCGATAAAACCATGGTAAATACCGTCACTGTTATTATCTTTTGTTATCCTGTCTGCAATCTGTTTAACCTTGCTATGAGCATTCTCCATAGCAACGCCAATTCCTGCATATTGAAGCATCTCCAGATCAATTAATGCATCGCCAAAGGCGACGGTGTCTTCGCGGTTTGCGGCATAATATTCTGTGATTACCTGAATACCTGTGGCTTTATTCACATTCTTTATAAATATCTCTCCATGATACAAGCTGCTATGATGGTGGTTTACTCCTATTACATTACAGTGGGTACCGATATCACTTTTAATTTGTGCAACGGATATTACTGAATCATAAAATACCACCTTATTAATCGCCTTATCCTGAAGATCATTGATTTCATAACCATGAAATATTTTTGCATTATTTTCTAAATTAAAAAGGATTTTATTGTCTCTAAAATAATTATATATGTAATATAACTCCTTCTGCCCCATAGCCATGTCTAAAATGCACCTGTTCCCTATCTCCACATGCGCCCCTGCGGAGGTGATAAAGCCGTCGTGCTCTAGTTCTAATACATCTTCCGGCAATGCCGCTTTAATTCTTCCTGTATTAAATATAATCTTATGGCCATTCTCTCTTGCCTGTTTGATTGCTGCTCTTGTGCTGTCCATAATCTGCGCAGAATCATTATAGATCGTTCCGTCAATATCTAAAAAAATCAGTTTTTGCTTATTCATTTCTATACAAATCCTCTCTGGTAAGATTAACCTAAGGCAGGTGCTGTAAATATTAACGGGAAGCTGCAGCAGCTTCCCATTAATCAATTTATATGAATCTTTTATTGCATACTTTCAAATCTGTCAATTGCTGCTCCATAGATTTCTAACATCTTGTTCCTACCCATTTTATCCAAATCTGCCAGGTAAGAATCCCAGGTATCAAAGGACTTTGTTCCTGTGATATATTCTGTTCTGGCCGATTCACAATATTTCTGAATATCAGTCTGGATTGCAGTTAACTGGTCATTTTCCTCTGTTGTAAAGGTAAAGCTTGGCCAGTAAACATCGGTGCCGTACGGAAACAGATTTCTGGCTGTTGCTGCAGGGGCAGGCTGTGTCTCTCCGCCGCCAAAGTAAGGATATACTTCAACCAGAGGATTGTTACCGCCTACATAAGGGGTATAAGAGCTGACAACCTCATCAAAGGTAACGGAGCCGGTGATTTTAGCATAAATTTCGTCCGTCCAGTCATAACTTCCATCCGCCTTTGCTACACATGTAGTTCCAACATCACCATAGTGATAGAATAAATTTCCCTCGTTTGTCCAGAAATAATCAAGCCATTGCAGAGTTTCGGCAACATGCTCATTGGAAGAAGTGATAACTGCCGCACCTGTGGAATGGAAATGTGCTCTGATCGGCGCCCAAAGCTTACTGCCGTCAGGTCCCTCCAACGCTTCCTCAATACCAACCCAATTATCGATGGTATCTGCCGGAACACTGGAGAGATTGGTGAATGCAAAGCATCCGATTCTGTCATCCTGTGCCTTGGTTAAGAAATTAGCACTGTCCATGGTGAATAATTCCTGGTCGATTAAACCCTCACCGTATAATTTGTTCATATATTGGAGCATGCTCTTATACTCTTCACTTGCTGCAATAAGGCGAGGCTTGTTATTCACTGTATCCCAGTCAACGATCTGATTCTGCTGCCCCCGGTTGCTTAGACCGAAGGCACCAAGGAAGCAGTCCTGAAAAGCTGCAAAATCTGCGGTACACATAGGAATCTCATCGGCAGGATCCCCATTGCCGTTTGCATCCTGATCTTTAAAGGCTTTTAATACGTTATATAATTCCTCTGTAGTCTTTGGCAAAGCACGTCCCAGATTTTCCAACCATTTCTTGTTAAAGAACATCTTGCGGGAAACACGCAACTCAGGACCATCATTCACCTGGGGAAATGAATAAATTGCTCCGGAAGGATACTGTACGCTTGCCTTTGCATCCGTATATTTTGATAAGTAATCCCAGTAATTCGGCGCGTAGGTCTGAAGCAAATCATTTTCTGTAAGATTGACAAACAATCCCTGCTCGCCGTACAGAAGCTGATCAGAGGGAGATATCTTGAATCGAAGGAACAGATCAGGCATATCGCCACTGGCCAAAGCTGTGGATAATTTCTCACTCTTTTCCGCACTGGATACCTGGATCCAGTTAATATGAATATTCGTCATTTCTTCATACTTCTGCCAAACATATATGTCATCCCAGTCAGGCTGCTGGTCTCCTTTGAGAACCATAATATCTAAGGTGATTTTCTCGTCCGAGATAGGAAAGCCACCCGTCGCCGCCTCCCCTTCCGGAGCACCAGTACTCTCCGGTGCGGTTGTCGTTTTGTTGTTCGTATTCGGTTTGGCAGTATTACCGGGTGCTTCCTCTTTTTTCGCGCAGCCGATGAAGCTTGTGCCAATCAGTGCGATACATAGTATCATAGACAATAATTTTTTCAAATTTTTCATAAAATAGTACCCCTTTCTGATAAAAACCAATTTTAAGTTATGCTGCATTGCCGGAAACCAAACACTCTAATTCCGGTGATGCATGACGTCGTATGCAACGTTCGGATTCGTACCCCCACATGATATCCAATACCTTTCTGTCAGCCCAAAACCGTATGAAATTATCTATCAAAATTATCCTGATGCATTTTCCGGTAGGTCATCGGTGTTACACCTTCAATTTTTTTAAATTTACGAATAAAGTTACTTTGATCAATATAACCTGTTTCTATCAGTATCTGCTTCAAGGATTCCTCCGTATTGCAAAGCTTCTCCTTCACCAGGCTCATGCGCAGATTTTCCACATAATACATAGGGGTATCCCCCATCTTTGCTTTGAAAAACCTGCTGAGATAAGAAGGCGAGATACCGCATTTATCTGCAATACTCTCCAATGACATCATACTGTCGCATAAATTCTCCGATATCACTTTGATCATCATATTGATCAGTTCAGACCCCTTATTACTGTTCTTATTCTCATTTCTGTGCTCTGCAATTAAAACACATAACCGTTCTATCTGTTCAAATACCTTTAAATTACTTGCATGTGTACGTTTTAAAAGATCAATCAGCGTTACATTAATTTCTTCCGATATATCCGGAGCATCTACATACTCCTTTAAGGAATTCAAAAGACTGTACGCGATAAAATTTTGATACTGAACGGAATAGCCATTCGCAACAATAACAGAATGCAGCTCCCTCATTACCTTTGGTATCTCCTCCAAATCCCCGTGTCTGACGACGGTTATAATACGGTCCGTGAGCTCAGATAAAATCGCGGCAATGGCATCCATATCAATATCGATATAACGCTTGATATACCTTTCTCCTTCCAAAATACAGAAGTATACCGCACTTAATGCCTCATAGGCGGAATCATATACCTTATGTAACGCAGTATACTCGTTACCCACACCGATACTGATAACCTGGCTGAATTCCTGCGCCATACAATAATACAACGTACTTAGTACCGGTTCAAAAACATCCCATTCCAGCTCCTTTGCGGCCGCATTGACCATAATTAAGATCCGATTTGGATTTGTCTGATAGAGCGGATAACAAAGCATATCATTTCTGGCAAAGTGATCCTTAATATAGTTAATAATATCATCACTTTCCTTTGTATTGACTGTTCCGTGAAAATAAGCAACACATGCGATATAATCCTGATATTCCAAGGACAGGTTGTACTCATTGACAGCTGAAGCAATTGTAATTTCATCATATTGTCCCGCAATCAGATTAGCCAAAAACAAATTCTGTGTCATACTCTGTGTCTTTTCTACCAATGACAGAAAAGCATTGGAAAGTAAGAGCTGTTCATTGGTTTCACCCTCATAAGTAAGATTTAGATTATTTGACATTGTCTGGGCCAAACGGTTGATCGACCTGTAATTGAATAAAACTAACGTCATAATTGCAGTAATAGCGAATAAAGTTATCGTGAAAAGAATCAGCAAAAAGGCTATCTGCTTACTTGTCAAGCTGCCTGTAATGTCACTTTTTCTGATCAGAGATACATAGCTCCACCCATTATAATCCGAGGTATACTTAAGAAGCATATACTTCTGACCTTTGACGGTAATATCTTCAAAAGGAATTTCCTTCGTCAGCAGACCCACTTTATCCTTTATTTCATTCTGTAGACTATCTCTGTTTGAGCTGACATAATTATATATAAGCACATCCTCCAGATCATAAATCAGTACCTCACCCTGGCAATCCGCAAATAAAGAGCCTGCAATATCATCCATATGGCTGCCTGCAATATAAGTAATAATATAAGCGCTGGGTTGATTGGATAACAAAGGAATCGGATAAATCATTGTTAAAAAGGATTTTCCATTCTTGCTTTTCTTAAGCGGAAGTGCTTTTCTGTTCGTCTGAACTTTGATCTGATCCAGATGCTGCTCCTCCGTTTCACCCTCCAATTTGAGGTAACTGTTCCAAAAAGTATGAAACAGCATCTCACCCTCCGAGGTATATACCTTATCTGCTTCCGATACCCTGTAATAAGAGAGATAAGAGATAAAACGGTTGCCAACCAACAATTTTTGAAGCGCTATCGCCAATTCATAGCCCGTATATTTCTTACTGGGCAGGGGAATAAAACCGAATTGGCTGTCATCGCTGATATGCAGGGAAATACTGTTTATTTCGCTGAAACGTGCGGAAATACTTTGCTCCGTGTTGCTTAACTGCTGTAATTTCTTATCTATCGCATTTCTCTTTATTTCATTTGTAAAAATAGAAAATACAATAAATATAATTACAATCAGCACTACAACGAATATAGAGATGAGAGGCATCATGATGGATCTTGCAAATTTCGATTTTAACGAATTCCTTATTTTGTTACTCTTTCTCCTCATGACTTTCCCTCTTTCTATCCGGTTAATTATCCTTTCACCGCTCCAACCATAATTCCTTTTGTAAAATACTTTTGCATAAACGGATATACGATGATAAGCGGTAAGCTGGATACAACAATGATCGCATACTGTAAGGATACATAAGCTAAGGACGCCTCCGCTATAGTCTGGCTCAGTCCCATATCATCCTTAATCTGCGTGCTCTCCAGCAATAATTGTCTAAGTATCAGCTGCAACGGATATTTATCCTCCGATGATAAGTAAACCATCGCATCAAAATAGGAATTCCAATGGCTCACCGCATAGAAAATAACCAATACTGCATAGATGCTCTTTGATAATGGAAGCACTACCCTGACCAGGGTTTGCACATTACCGCAGCCGTCTATGGTTGCCGCCTCAATGATTTCTTCCGGTACGGAATTCTGAAAATAATTACGCATAATCAGCATATTATAAACCGAGATTGCACCGGGAAGGATCAAAGACCAGCGGTTGTCTATTAAGTCCAGATTTCTGATCAGCAGATAATTAGGTATCATACCTGCACTGAAAAACATCGTAAATGTAATAATAATCGTAAAAAAATTCCTTCCCCAGAAATCTCTTCTGGATAACGGATACGCACATAATGTTGTCATAATCAGGTTGATTGCCGTCGCTGCTGAAGTAATCATAACAGTGTTTTTATAGCCTGTCAAAATCTTAGAATTCCCAAAAACACTCCGATATGCTTCCAGTGTAAAGCGCTTCGGCAATAACCAGACATCTCCTCTCGTAATGGATAAAGGATTGCTGAAGGATGCACTGACAACATAAACCAATGGGTACATAACGACAAGTATAATAAGAACGGCTAAAACCTTGATTGCAATATCAAAAACCAAATCAAAACCACGTTCCTTTATTCTATTATTTTTCATTACCGCCGTTTTACTGTTCTTCAACGTATAGCCCCCTCTCACCATAGACTTGTTTCCGTAACTTTCTTTGAGATCCTGTTTACCAGCAGCAATAATGCAACATTGATAACAGAATTAAACAGACCTACCGCTGCTGCGTAACTGAATTGTGCTCCTTCGATACCGCTGCGGTAAACATAGGTTGATATCACCTCTGCTGTTCTGACATTCATATCGTTTTGCATCAAAAACACTTTTTCGAATCCAATATTCATAATCTTTCCGGTATCCATAATCAGCAGTATTACCGCCGTTGGGATGATTGCCGGAATTGTTACATATTTGATGATATGGAAACGATTTGCACCATCAATTTTTGCCGCTTCAATATGCTGGGGGTCTATATTTGATAACGTAGCCAGATAGACAATGGAGCTGTAACCTGCATTCTGCCATATGCCTGAGATTACATACATGGGCTTAAACCATGCCGGTAATCCAAAGAAATAGATTGCTTCCTTTCCCGTGGCGGTTATCAGTTGATTTATAATACCCGAGCTTGGCGCTAACATTGCCTGCATAATTGCAACCAAAATTACCGTTGAGATAAAATGCGGCGCATAGGTAATCATCTGTAACGTCTTTTTGAAATGCTTATTCGTCAGTTCATTCATAATTAATGCCAAGATTATAGGCATCGGGAAACCGATGATTAACTGCAGCGCACTTAAACTGAACGTATTCCATATAATTTCCTTGAAATATGCATTTTGAAAAAACCGAATAAAATGTCCAAAGCCAAAGGAGCCAGCCCATGGACTATCCCATGCTCCCAAATTAAATTTATAATTTTTAAATGCCATAATTAAATCTGCGATAGGCCGGTACTTAAAAACTATAAAATAAGTGAGAACAGGAATTAGCAGAAGATACAAATCCCAATATTTACGAAGTGATCGTCTTGCCGTATTCATTTTCTGCGCTCTGGTTAATGTCACTCCGGTATCTCTACTGCCTTTTTTTCTCATTAACATCCTGCCACTCCTTCGTATAGATTTAACGCGCACCAATTCTTGCCGGCAGAGATGAGGCACGTCATGGTTTTATTATATTCGCCTCTCTTTTTCTAACAATAGTCTATTCCTGTCCTATGATCGTTGTTCAGAATGTACACATTCTGTTTAATTTTACCTATTGTTTTGTTTAATATTCATTTTTTGAACTTGGCTCCCTGGTCATAAAATGAATATAGTCATGCTTACCTTTCTCTAATATGATAAATAATAAGGTAATTCCTATAAATACATATAAATAGCAAAGGAGAAACTGATTTTATGTTTAAACTACATATGAATATCCGCATGAAACTGATCATTGGCTTTATCATTCCGGTTATATTAATTATTATTCTCGGCCTTATCTCCTATATCAAATCGTCTGCAGGGCTGACCCACTCCTATGAGACCTCGGCGCAACAAACCTTTACCTCCTCTATGGACTATCTTGCGTTTGGCCTTGATACCGTGGTTGCAGCCGGTGTGAATTACATATCAAATGAGAATGCGAAATATTATGTCTCCGGTTTGTATTCCAATGACCCTGCCGGTGAAAAGGAGGACTGCAGTGCTCTGAAGGGAATGGTGGATACAAACCAAAAAAGCAATTCCTTTATACAGAATATACATTTAATTGTAAAATCCGATAAGAACGCGGTTTCCACCGTGACCTCGGAGAAGGCAGGATTTTATGAGGAATTAGCCGACAGCGGCTATTTTGACGGAAAGAACCTGCAAGGCTTCTGGCAGAGTAATCACGATTACATAGATACCTATTATAATATAAACTCTTCCGATTACATTCTGAGCTATACCAGGCCTTTTCTGGTGAAGGGAGGAGCTGTAGTCATCGATGTCAGTTCCTCAGCCATTTACAATATCTTATCCGACCTTGAGATAGGCAAGAATACCATTACCGGATTTGTGACTGCAGAAGGTAAGAAGCTGTTTCGAAGCGCCCGGCAAGACGACCCGGAAGCAGCAGCTGTCACGGAGCAGCCATTCTTCCATGCTGCTGTCACTTCCGGGGAAAGTACAGGCTTTAGCTATATCACCTATAACAAGCAGAAATACTTTTTCCTATACGGTAAAATCAAGGATACCGATGCTTACTTATTTGCCATGATCCCCAAATCCTCTATGACGAAACAGGCGGATGAGATTAGATTAATTACCTTTATTATCGTTGCTTTTGCCTGCTTCATTGCAATCAGCACCGGTCTTCTTATCTCCACGAACATCGGAAAAAGAATCGGTTCTCTGCTTCATCAGCTAAAAGCCGTATCAGCAGGTGACTTTACAACTGAGATTAGTATCAGCGGTACAGATGAATTCAGCATTCTGGCAGGAAGTATCCGTGACACCATTAACCACATCAGAATACTGATAAAACAGGTTTCGGATATAACCACATTAGTTTCCGCCAGTGCTGCCGATGTGACCGGCAACACCGATGTCATCAACCAGCTGGCAGGCAATGCAGGTACTGCCATAGGACAAATTACCTCAGCCATTGAGGAGGAAGCAAATGAAGCGCAGCAAAGCGTGAATAACTTTGAGAATCTATCCTCTCAAATAATCCATGCAAATGACCGTTTGATAGAAATCGAAGCATTTACCACCCAGACGAAAGCAATGGTGAATGATGATATTACCATTATGGAAAGTTTCACCCACCAGTCATTGCAGACCTCAAGCACCATTGATACTCTTACCGACAGCATGACTGATCTGGCAGGCAAGCTGCAATCTGTGCATCGCTTCACTAATATTATCAACGGAATAGCCCAGCAGACCAATCTCCTATCCTTAAATGCATCCATAGAATCTGCACGGGCAGGTGAAGCCGGTCAAGGCTTTGCCGTAGTTGCAGCAGAGATCAGAAAGCTTTCGGAACAGTCTGCGGCTGCCGCGAATGAGATTAAAAAGGTATCTGATGAGGTCTTTGCCAAATCAACGGCCACTGCCGAGATCGTAAAAAACGCCGGCGCCATTGTGGAAAATCAAAATAGGACGGTGAAAAAATTAATTGATGCCTTTCGCGGCTTAAATCAGGGCATAGAAAATCTGCTGAGCAATATCAGCGGTATTACGCAGGATATGAACAATATATCGAATACAAGGGCTTCCGCGCTTGATTCCATAAGTAATATATCTGCAAGTACCGAAGAGACCTATTCCGTATCACAGTCAATTGTTGCATTAATTCAGGATCAGCATAAGGCCATGCTTAAATTGACTGATGTATCACAACAACTGGATACAAATGCAATTGATCTGAAGGGTGCCATTGGTATCTTTCGCATATAATTACTCACAATTTAACACTTGAATGACACCCGGAAGGAGAGAACATGAATAGAATTTTCACTGATTATTATATCGTATCCAGTTTGCTCCGCTTGACACTTGCATTAATATGCGGCGGAATACTTGGAATGGAACGGGGCCGTAAAAAGCGTCCTGCCGGTTTCCGGACTTATATGCTTGTTTGTATGGGATCCGCCTTAGTAATGATGACCAATGAATATATCAATGATGTATATGACAATATCGATGTGGCACGAATGGGTGCCCAGGTCATCAATGGCATTGGTTTTCTGGGTGCAGGAACAATAATTTTTACAGGGCATAACAAGGTTAAGGGCTTGACCACGGCAGCAGGCCTTTGGGCCTCTGCCTGTGTTGGATTAGCGGTAGGAATAGGCTTCTATACCGGCGCTGTTATCGGAACCATTCTGATCTTCATTGTTATGGCTTTCTTACATAATCTCGATGATTTCGTAATTGCCTCTGCCAGGGTAATTAATCTCTATATTGAATTCGAAAGAGCAAACGACATAAGAGCAGTGCTAAAAAAGCTGAAGGAATGTAATATAACCATCAGTGATCTGGATATCAAGAGAATCGGTGAGACCAATGATCTTGGACCCGCCGTACTCGCAACCCTGCATTTACAAAAAAAACAGTCCCATACAGACATTCTTGATATGTTAAGCGCTTTGGAAGGGGTTCTTTATATAGAAGAGTTGTAATGATCAAAAATAACAATAGAGATAAGGAGAGAAACATCATGAAAAATATTATGAGTACTTATGACCAACTAATTCCGCCTTACCCGGGCGGCGATCACTGCAGCAGCTATGACTGCAGCGACGGCTGCATTATGTACCATATTACAGGTACCACGAAGCAGGTATACTACAATTACCTTTCCTCCCTGGTCAGCACCGGTTATACTTTATACGACAGGCATATCATACGTGATAATTATTTTACTGCTTATGTCTCTGGGAAGCGGTTAGTTCATGTTTACTTTACCTCACATGACCAGGTTACAAGAATAGTGGTCGATCCTAACACCACCCTGTATCAAAGAAAAAAAGATACACCTGATACGGCAGACAAAGCAACTTTATATCAGATGGAGTTGGATTTCAGAACGATAGATTGCGGCATGTGCTATATTACGCAATGTGCCGACGGCAGCTTCTTTATTATCGACAGTGCCCATATGAATTCCACCGAGGACCATATCAGACTCTACAAGCTGTTACGAAGCCTTACTCCGGAAGGCAAAAAAATCACCGTCGCAGGCTGGTTCTTCAGTCATGCCCATCAGGACCACATCTACAAGTTCATGGATTTTCTGAGGGCCGATTACCGGGATTGTATGATAGAATGTCTTTATTATAATTTCCCTGCTCTTACCATCCCCGGCTCTGAAGCCTGGAAAGCTTCAGACCTGGAAACCATACGTGAATTCTATGCTTTAGTGGATGAACACTTGGAGATACCCCGAATCAAGCTGCACACCGGGCAAAGATTTTTTGTCCGGAATCTTGAATTTGAAGTATTGGCTACCCATGAAGATTTATATCCCGCTCCATTGACCCGCTTTAATGACTCCTCCACGGTTCTCCTTATGACGGCAGCCGGATGCAGGACCTTATTTCTCGGCGATTCAAATGTTGAGGAATCCACCATTATGGTGGCTCGTTATGGATCCTATATGAAGTCAGATATCATTCAGGTGGCCCACCACGGATACAATGGCTCTAATGTCGGAATTTACTTCTGCGCCGATGCAAAGGTCGCATTATACCCTACCTGTCAAAGCAGGTACCAGGATTGCCTATCCAGTGAGGCAAACAGGACGGTACACCGTATCAGCAAAGAGATCTACCTCTCAGGAAACGGGACCGTTGCACTTAATCTCCCTTATTCGCCCGGCACCGCCACAGTTTACCCAAAAGAGATCCCTGAATAGGTAAAATAGCACCGCCGCCCATATGCACTTCTCATCATGGCCTCCCCTGGTTGGACGAATAATCTAACCAAGGGGGGCCTTCACATATCTGGGCGGCGGCCTTTTTGCATCTTTTTTTACGGCATAGGTCCTGTGAAATAGAAGTAATCAATATTCCCGACATAGTACACATCAGTAATAAACTTTATGATAATGTTATGAACACCGGTTACGGTACTGTCGGTAATCACACCTTGAAAGTTCTTATAGGTATTATAGTTACCTGCTCCTCCATCCGTCGCATCTGCCGCGGTTACAGTGCAATACCCGATCTTGCTGCCCGTCGTACCATCCGGATTTGCCAGATAGATCTGTGCGGTACCAATACACCGGTCCGTTCTCAGAGCCATATTAAACACAACACCGGTAATACCGCCGTCTCCGAAATCAATAGCGTTATATTGCGCCGTACTTAAATTAACCGTATTGCCAATTAAATTAAATCCTTCTGTAACATTGGAGGACATTCCTGTGGGAGCAGTACTATACTGTTTATTTGCACTGGCTGCGGCACCGCTGATGTTAACTCCATTGGTAAATACAGACGCCCATTCCGCCTCAATCCGCTTATATGCGCTAATTCCATACCGGAAGGAAATAATCGGAGTCGTATATGCCGTAAATACCGTACTGTTAGAATATACCGTAGCGGTGAAAGTCACGTCCCCCGCTCCGGTCACCGTAATTTGTCCGGTCAGCCTGTCTATGGAGGCTACGGACAGATTACTGCTTGTATACGCTGTTGAAGCTGCGGCATCCGCCGGAATATATGCAGCAGCAGCGCTTAATGTAAAAAATTTATCTGTTATGGATGCTTCCCGGGAGATGGCTTCAGTAAGCTCATCTCCTTCAAAATAGAACTTGAAGCTGTCCACAGTTGTAATTTCCGGACCCGCAGCATTCTGGATAAATCTAAAATAATCCAGGTTAATTACATACATTTTTGCAGGAACAAATTTTAAAGTCACGTTATGCGTACCTGTAACAATCTGATTCAAATTGCAGATAAACTCCTGATAGGTCATCCAATCAGAAGGCGCTGTCGCTGTTGTCCTACAGGTACCTACCATAGTTGCACCGGTCAGATCCCCGCTCTTTGTCCCGTCAATATAAATCTCGATGTTGCCGGCAGCGTTACTTCCTTTTACCGATCCATAAAAAACTGCCGATTTTGCACCGGTATCCCCAAATACCACATTGGAATAAAATGCCCAGCCGTCCGCTTTTGTATTGCCAATCTCCGTCTCTGCAGGAGTTATTACAGAATATTGATCCAGGCCTTCCCCCTCGATGTTATGATAAGCATCCTTCATCTCATTGCCAAGCTTAGGATCATAGATACCCGGAGTCGCCTCATCCGATTCCAAAAGGTCGGATGCTGCGGTTAAGAGATCCGTGCCAACATACTTAAATTTATAGAGCTGTGTGGTGGCAAGAGCCGCAGCACTCAAACCATTGTATGACGATATGGACACCGTTGGACCATTGAACGCTTTATTGACAGACAAATCGGTCCAGGAATAATAATTCCCAAACTCATCCTTCGCTTTTGCTATTCGCATCCCCCTTGTCCTATTTGATCCCATGTGAAAGGCCGCTGTGTCAACCGCACCATTGCTGGAATATCCGCGCAGCGGTACACTGACATCTGATATAATTACATTACTGTCAGTTAAACCGGTTCCATACTTCGCATTAAAATCTGCAACCTTTGGAGTATGATCCGCAAAGGTTCCTCCGTAGGTAAACCAGAATACAACAGTTTCTCCCGGGTCAACCATCTCATTCTCACCGGCATTCACCGGTTCAAATACACCTTCCCAGGTTCTGTCGGTATCATTTACAATATTTCCCCATAAGAAATAATAATCAGCCGTATTGAAAGCTTTTGTTCCCACGTTGGTCACTTCAAAATATTTATAACCCGGGTCAGCATTCGGAAATATTTCTGAAATGATCGGTATAGCATCACCAAAGCTTTTATATATCTCTAAAGTATAAATGGTACGGATACCTGCTTCATTTTCCACACAAAGCTTTACCGGATTATCACCATTTTGCAACTCAACATTTACTGAAATCGCCGTGCCGGACACAGCTGAAACCACAGATCCCGATACCTCTGCAGAAACGGTATATTCAGCAGCTGCAGAAGCGCCTAACACAATGCTTTCCTTATCCGTACCGGTATTCAAGCTATAATCATATGCAGAAAAGCCCTCCATCGCAAGTCCATCTATTGTTATGCTGTCCAGGGAAGGCAGATCATTTAAGGAAAGCCTTGCATAAACACAGGAGTGGTCGGACAGATAAGGATTTGGTATCATATCATGCCGGTATACACCAACATCACCATTTGATACAAAGATATGGTCAATTACACCGGTGGCGGATGCATTATAGCTTGTACCATATCCCGCATTACTGGACAGCTTCGAATGCAAATCCGTCAGATATTTTGCATCAACATATCCGTTATCGCCGGATGCAAGGTAATTATAAGCATCAGAAGCTTCGTTTGCATTATAATCTCCCGTCATAACAATCGGACATTGATATATGGATTTCAGCTCATCCGCCTTTGCCTTTAATTGCATGACACATAATCGATTGACATAATCTGAACTTTTATGATCCAAGTGTGCATTGATGTGTATATAGGACACTAAGCCCGTTGCCTTATCCTTTAAAACCGCATAGGAAAAAACGCGTTCAAAGGTCATACCTGCGTACAGAACATTTCCGCTGCCATCCAGTATGCCGGTATATTTGGTCTTTGCATCAGGCGTATTAGAAAACCAATATCCGCCTTCTCGTTCCACTTCATATTTATCACTTCGATACAGAATTAAAGAATACTCCGTGGAACCGCTCAGCAATGGCAAACCACTATCACTTGATAAACCGGCGATTGCATAAGCAGCATCACCTGTAAAATCACGGTTGATCACATTACTTTCCAAATAACTTTCCCAGTTCGTTGTGACTTCATTAAACCCAAAGGAATCAGGCTGGTACTGATCAATTAACTCCGTCAGCATTTGCCCCCTTGTTTTGGTGCCCTCCGCATTTGTTGCAGTAATGGGCTGCGTTCCCGTGGTCAGGATATTATAGCTCATTACTTCAATATCCTGTTTTGGACCTGTTGCAGCAGCCTGCGCATTCACGGTATCCGCCGATATGGGGAAGATCGGCATGATAACCGTTGCCATTGCCAGAATGCATGCTAACAATTTACGCTTCATAATTTTCCTCTCCTTTGCATGATTGGCAGAAAGACATACCATTCCTTCCTGCTACTCTCTGTTATGATCTCCACATTATGCTTGAAAAGCTCTCCCATCAATATGTGAATCAATTTCCAACAAAAAGTACAGAGAATGCATATGATTTTTATATGTATTTTCCATGTTTTCAGGTTAATACTTACATATCCTTGTGCAACATTGGCACTTACAGGAAATTATGCATCATTCTTTTGTTGCTTTTATATCTATGCTGACATAAAAAAGGACTGAGTCCGGTGCAAACCGCAAACAGTCCTTCATAAAACTCTTGTTATAACATATCTATTCTAAGCTATTCATAAATGCTTATAACCGATTATACTCTAATACTCCTCCAGATACTCCAGCTTGCTTACGGACACCTCGTAAGCAACACGCTTTTCAAAGTCCGTATCATTTACCTTCTTCTGATATTCCCTGCTCTGGATTCTGCCCCAGATCTGAACGTGACCGCCAACTGCAAAGCTCTCGGCAAACCTGGCATTTCTACCCCAGCAGATGCAGGGGATATAATCTGATTTACCATAGGGACGGTTCACTGCCAGAAGAACATCCGCAATCTCTCTTCCCAGCGGGGTTTTTCGATAAATCGGCGGCTTACATACAAATCCATCCAGAAAGATATGGTTCGGCTTTGCATTTTCTGATAACTCATCAACCATCTTTACTTCTCTCGCAAATACCGAGAGAACTAATTTGTTTTTACTTTCTTCGTGGCGGTTATAGGATCTGAACTGTCCCAGAACCTCCACAAACTTGCCCTTATAATCCTGTTTTACATCAATGAGACGTTCCGATACCATGACCGGTATCATGTCATAGGAATTACTTAGCCTGCTGACTACCACCTCAAGAACATAGAACCCTTCGCCAAAGACATCATGGCTGAACGTAAAATCACTGATTACCTCTCCTGCAATACTTACTTGATTGTTATCAAATACTTTATCTGTCATTACCGTACCTCTCCTTCCTCCCGGCGTATATTTACGCCAATCTGCTCTAAAATGTGGGGTAAACTACGTTGTTTCGCCGTAAACAGCTTTCATTCACCTATGATTAAAATATATGCTGTTTTCCAAATTTTAGAAGTAAAAAATTTCAATTTATTGATAGTTTTTACATATTTTGTTATTTTATACAAATTCAATTCAAATTTTTATCTATTTTTTCTGGTCACACGTTGATTTTATATTAGACGATATGCTAAAATGTTTAAGTTGCAATTTTCCATGTTAAGTTGATTATTTCATATAAAACAGACAGATGCTAAACTTGCTTAAGCAGACGTCAGGTTTCACATGAATGAGCACAGTACGAACGGCATAGCCTTCGATTGAGTTTGATCCACTTAACGTACAGTCATAACTGGTATACAAATCTTTTAACGCGTACAAGGTACGCAGATTGGAGCATTAATTAATGAAACGTGAGGATATTCGAAATATCGCTATCATCGCCCATGTTGATCACGGTAAAACTACCCTGGTGGATGAACTGCTAAAACAGAGCGGTGTATTTCGGTCCAACCAGGCGGTCGTGGAAAGAGTCATGGACTCCAATGCACTGGAACGTGAACGTGGTATTACAATTCTTTCAAAAAATACCGCCGTCCAGTACAACGGATACAAGATAAATATAATAGATACACCCGGACATGCTGATTTTGGCGGCGAGGTAGAACGTGTCTTGAAGATGGTAAATGGTGTCGTTCTGGTTGTGGATGCCTTTGAGGGCCCGATGCCGCAGACA
Source organism: Bacillota bacterium (assembly GCA_023409535.1). GTDB lineage: Bacteria > Bacillota > Clostridia > Lachnospirales > Lachnospiraceae > Mobilitalea. Next base: position 273,262 of record JAEYGZ010000039.1, on the reverse strand, counting down.
AAGTTTGTTTTGAAGAAGGCCCTGGAATTATCTCTTCCTGTCATCGTATGTGTCAATAAGATAGATCGTCCGGAAGCCAGGCCGAAAGAAGTAGTGGACGAAGTTTTGGAGTTATTGTTAGAACTTGATGCAAATGATGAGCAGCTGGACTGTCCCTTTGTATTTGCATCTGCAAAGCAAGGAATCGCCTCGCTGTCAATAGAAGACGAAGCGAAGGATATGACTCCGCTTTTTGAGACAATTATTCATTCCATTCCCGCACCCGAGGGTGATCCCAAACGGGGTACGCAGGTACTCATCAGTACCATCGATTATAACGAATATGTAGGCAGAATAGGTATCGGTAAGGTAGATAACGGAAGCATCCGTGTAAACCAGGATGCAGTTCTGGTAAATGCCCATGAACCCGACATGAATGTAAAGGTAAAGATCAGTAAGCTCTATGAGTTCGACGGTCTGAAGCGCGTCGAGGTGAATGAAGCCACCATTGGTTCCATTGTGGCGATCTCCGGTATTGCAGACATCCATATCGGTGATACCATTTGTGCCCCTGAGCAGCCGGAAGCAATTCTCTTCCAGAAGATCTCCGAGCCTACCATTGCTATGTATTTTAACGTAAATGACAGCCCCCTCGCAGGTACGGAAGGAAAGTTTGTAACCTCCCGCCACTTACGGGACCGTTTGATGCATGAGTTAAATACGGATGTCAGCCTGCGTGTCGAGGAAACCGACACCACCGAAAGCTTTAAAGTATCAGGACGAGGTGAGCTTCATCTGTCCGTATTGATAGAAACCATGAGACGTGAGGGATATGAGTTCTCTGTTAGTAAGGCCGAGGTGTTATACAGATCGGATGAACAGGGCAAGAAGCTTGAACCCATGGAGCATGCAGTTATCGACGTCCCGGATGAATTCGCAGGTACCGTAATTGATAAATTGGGCCAGCGCAAGGGTGAGATGATTAACATGCATACCTCCGGCAGCGGACATACCCGAATTGAATTCTCCATCCCCGCCAGAGGCCTTATTGGTTATCGCGGAGAGTTTTTAACCGACACCAAAGGAACCGGAATTATCAATACCTTGTTTGATGGCTACGGCCCCTATAAGGGTGATATCCAGTATCGTAAAACAGGCAGTCTGATTGCCTTCGAGTCCGGTGAAAGTATCACTTACGGCTTATATAACGCACAGGAGCGCGGAATTTTATTCATCGGACCAAGTGTAAAGGTTTATTCCGGTATGGTTGTAGGACAAAACCCCAAGGCCGAGGATATCGAGGTAAATGTATGCAAGCGTAAGCAGCTTACCAATACCCGCTCCTCCAGTGCGGATGAAGCTCTGCGATTGACTCCTCCAAAGGTATTAAGCCTTGAGCAGGCTCTGGAATTTATCGAAACCGACGAGCTTCTGGAGGTAACCCCTACAAATCTGCGAATCCGTAAAAAAATACTTGATTCTACCATGCGTATGCGCGACAGAAGAAATAAACAAAGTAATTAATGTGTAAATTACTGAGAAGTATAATTCACACTTGAAAGTTTGTACCTGCGTTCTCCTAGCGTGCAGCTTGCACGCTGTACAAACAACTTAAAGATGCAGGTATGTTAAGTTAGTGTGAATTATTGAGAAGCATAATTTAAAAACGCTTATATTATAAGTTTGATAAAAGCTGCTATGGTATAAACATGGCAGCTTTTATATTTTTTGTTATTTTTTTCACATTCTATGACATAAAGTTATTATTCATTTCCTTGATATCCATAATCCTCTGATCCGGATATTTGGTTATCTCTGCCAGGCTTTGTATCTGATAATGCTCAATAATATCTTTAAAGTAGGCCTTGAGTGTATCCTTTGCGATAATACGGTTATTGTATTTATCTCTGGATATCTTAAGCATGGATCTCTCATAGGCAGTCATAACTGCTAATGCTTTTGGTCCATACCACGTGAAGGCTTCCATAATCGCATCAATCAGATCGACTTCCTCCTGTGAAAGGAACCCCTCTCCATCCTCGATTGCACGAATTCCACAGCGCTTCATACTTTCATACAGCTTTAGAAAAGGCATCTGTTCGCTATTCACCATGCATTCCTCCTGGAATAGCTCCCTGTCATATAAGGCCAATGAAAAAGCCTGTGCATAATAGAGCAGGTATTGGATATAAGCAGGACTGATTTCAGCATTGCATTTATTTACAATGCTGTAAGCCGTTGCATATATCTTGGATGACATAATCTTGGTCATAACAGCATTCTTACTTTTCTTATATGCCACTCCGGTTAAGCAATCCTTCCGCTTACACAGAAGATCATAATAGAACTCCGGTTCATCCAAGATGGTCCTCAGCTTATTAGAATATTCATTCGTAGGAATATCACCCTCCATGTAACGAATAATCGTGGTTTCACCCCAGCCCAGCAGCTTTGCCAACGGTTTCTTCCCGATGCGATAGCGGTCCAGGATTAGCTTGATCTCATCCGCAGTAATGATTCCTTCACTTCCAAATTCAATTTTGCTCCCTTTCATATACGTACTCCTCAGATAAAATAATGGTATCCTACGTAGAATTTACATTCATCCAAGTTAATATTACCATCGATTCCCTCATTTGTACATGAAACTTTTATATTATTTCAAAAAAAATTAAAATTTTCTGAATTTGTTCAGATCATGGACTATAATTTTGATACCTTTCATCAGACGGTCAAATAATCCAATACTATATAGCTTCACAAGCACCATACCTACCGGTACCCCTATAATCAGGCCAAGGATACCATAGAACCGGTAGCCGATATACATAAAGAGCAGGGTTGCCAGAGGATTAAGACCAATGCTGTCTCCTACCATCTTTGGCTGTAGTATCTGCTTAACCACCTGACAAATGATGTAAATAACCACCAGACCCATTGCCCTTCCGTAATTTCCTGTCACCACATCTATAATCGCCCAGGGCCACAGAATCGCTCCTGTACCAAAGACCGGCAGCAGATCCAGAAAAGCAATCCCCAAGGCAAAGAGAAAGGAATAATTCACCTGTAAAATTTCAAAGCCAATAAACATGATAACTGTTAACACAAGCATAATCTTAAACTGTGCTTTAAAGTATCCCCCAAAAGCAGCTTTAAAATTATCATAGATCAGATGCCAGAAGGCAGTCACCGATTCCGGCAGTTTACTCTTAACTTTGCTCATTAATTCATCCCTGCCGGCAGCAAAGAAATATGCAGATAAAATTACGACGATCAGCGCCAGGAAACCCTCTGCTACGTTTTGCGCTATATTGCCTGTCTCCTGCATGGAAGGCATCTCGAAATTATCAACCAGATTAGAGGCATAATCTCCTGCCGTAGTAACCAGCCTGCTGATCATTTCCTGAAGGCTCACCGGAAGTGTTTTCGTGATTTGCTGTATCTCTAAGGTCGCATTATTATAGTGCTCCCTGATATTTGCGATAATGACCGGCAGGTCCGCCGCCAGCGCACTAACCTCCCTGACCAGGCTGGAAAGCAGCAGAATGATCGCTCCCAGGATCACCAATATGACAAGAATAAGGATAATCGCCGAGCTATGCTTACGATGGATTTTAACCTTCTTTTCAAGAAAACGGACCAGCGGATTCGCAATTAAGGCGATAATCCAGCCGATAACAAAAGGCATAAAGAAGCGCAGCAATCGCGGCAGCAAGAATATAAGCAACGCCGCTCCAATCATCACGATCAGAAAATTCACAACGATCTTTATATACAATAACAGCTTGTCCATGCGCTCCACTCTGCTCCTTCCTAAGGATCTTCTGCAGTAATTATAATATATTCCAGCGTTACGGTAAATATTTATAGGTATAATTTTAATATATTTATATAGAACTTCCTAATGTTTATTTCTTTCTGCTTATTGAATTATAAAATAAAGTAAGAAAGAAAATAGCTGCCGCAATAATTACAATCGTAGGTCCGGTTGCCGTTCCCATATAATATGAGAGGATTAGACCCATAATGCCGGAAAAGCAGGAAATCATAATGGAAAACAAATGATATTCCCTGACATTATCGGATAAATTCCGGCTCGCTGCTGCCGGCAGTATTAACAGGGCGTTAATGATAAGGATACCAACCCATTTGACAGAAAACATAACAATGACTGCGATAATAACACTGAAGCAATCCTCCATTCGGTTGATATTAATCCTTTTACTCTTCGCCAGTGATTCATTGATACTGATTGAATGCAAGCGGTTAAAGCCCACAAACCAGAAAATCAATGTCACAATAAGGATAAGCACCAGCCACACCAGCTCTCCGGGTGCGATACTGAGAATATCTCCTACCAGCAGTGCCGAGTATTTGGCAAAATTTCCGCCTCTGGACAGGATAACAAGTCCGATCGCCATACTTAAGGAAGCAAACACTGAGATTACCGTATCCGTGGATATGGTTTTGCCCCGTTTGATCTGATTAAGCAATAAAGCAAAAATAATGGCAAAAATCAGCATGGAGATATTGGTATTGGCAATTCCGAATACCGTACCTATCGCAATTCCGGTGATTGCCGAATGCCCCCAGGGCATCAGAAAAGAAAGCCATACGGTTATTCACAATCATTGTGCCAAGTACCCCGAATAACGGAGTGATAATCAATACCGCCAGAAGAGCATTTTTCATAAAATCATATTCTGCCCAGGAGAAAGGAAGAATAGCTTCCATTATATCATAAAGTAGCTTCATTATAATCCTCCATGCCGCCAATGCCCGCTAATTTGGGATGTGAAAGCTTTGCTTTCGCATTGGTCTGACACAATATTCACACTAGCGTCCAGGCATGCGACTTGCTCGCATGCATAAATTCAACGTGTGAATTATGTCTTTTATAATTCACACTATTCTCCTATCCGAATACCCTGTGGAATTCCTCACTGTCAAGAACCTCTGCCGGCGTTCCTTCTTTCAGAATCGTCCTATCTAAAAGTATCACATGATCTGCGTATTTCTTCACGAAGTCAAAATCATGGGATACAATAATCATAGCTAAATCATAGTTACTCTTTAACATACCGATATTTTTATAGAACAGCTGCATACCGTTGGTATCAATTCCGGACACCGGCTCGTCCAGTAACAGCAGATTGGGTACCGGCGTCAGCGCAATGGACAACAGAACCCTCTGCAGCTCTCCGCCGGACAGATCACAGGCTCTCTTATCGATCAGATCCTGCGCCTCAAAGATCTTCAGCTGTTCCGATACCTGCCGGTATACCTTGTTACTTTTACGAAGGAAGATAGGATAGCGGCTGATAAAGCCTGCAAACAAATCAAATACACTCATCGGTGTATTTTTCTCCATATTCAGGTATTGCGGAACGTAACCGATCCGTAGGTTCTGTACCGTTTCATTCTTAAGATCCATAAATTCAATGGTACCCTCGTGCCTGATCTCCCCAAGAATTGCTTTAATTAAGGTCGATTTGCCTGCTCCGTTCTTACCGATAATAACGGTAATTTTGCCGCAATGAATATGCAGATTAATATCGTCTATAATCGTCTGCGAGCCGTCTCTGACGCTGATATTATTCATGCGGATACAATGAAGACCGCAGGCTTCCTGTATTTTTACAGATTTGATATGTTTTGGTGCGCGTTTGATTGAAGCACTCATAAAATTATGTTACCTTTCCGTGGGACTCCTTCATGGCTATATTCCTATTCCATTCATGAAATATATTGTCATTACATATATATAACTGCTTATTATGTCTATTGAAACGCTTCCTGTAAAGTAGCTATATTCTTCTTCATTGCCTTTATATAAGAATCCTTCGCTCCATCTCCGGTAACGGCCGAATCGATAATGTAAACCTTCGCCCCGGTTTCTGTACCGATCTGCTGCGCAATTGATGTACTATATTGCATCTCTGTAAAAAGATAATGGATCCCATCCTGTTTCGCTGCTCTGACAATCTCAGCGATATCACCTGCACTCAGGGAGGTATCCGAATCCAGAGGTACCGTATACTTTACAGTAATTCCTGCACGGTTGGCTAAATAGGCAAAAGCATCGTGGAAAATGACTGCCTGTCCCTTGTCATAGGTTACATTATTATTGACTGCGGCATCCCCTGAGGAAAAAACAGCAGTAAGCTGATCAAGCTCCTGGTCAATGGATGCAACCTGATCAATATAAGCTCCCGCATTACTTTGAACGGAACTTACAAGAGAAGCTTCTTCCTCCCCGAAGGCATTGAAATAACTTACTAAACCATCTCTGACATTCTCAATCTGCTGGATATAGCGCTTCGGATCAAGCCATACATGGGCATTCCAATTCGATTCCTCATGCTCCTCCGGATCAATCAGATCACTTTCCTGTCTGGGGAGCATCTCGATATCCTCACTGGCATCGATAATCGTAAGGTTAGGATAATTTGCTGTAAGGTCTGTCAGGAAGCCCTCCATACCACCGCCATTAATGATCAGTATATCCGCGTCTGATATCAGTTTCATGTCTTCCGTGGTCAGCTGATAATCATGCAGGCATCCTGTATTGATATCCGTCAGGCTGTTTACCTCAATCCCCTCCAGTTGATCAGTAATATTTAAGCCGATCATATAAACCGGATAAAAGGATGCGACAATCTGAACTTTCTTAGCATTATTGTCGACGTTATATACCGCATTCTTTGAAATAACCTTTATAATTAATGCTGATGCTGCGATAATGGTAATCATAATCCCAACCAGGAATATCATTTTCTTCTTCATAATTTATCCTCATTAATTGCGAATGATTTGCATTAATCATTATATTATAAGTATAACCCTCTGTCAACTCGTTTAGACTTCTCTGAATTATATCATTCATAATTTTCCCTTCATTAATTTCCATTTTCTATTGTATTGGATAACAATCTATGCTATGATTTCACTTAATAATTTTCCATATAGGAATAATAGGTTTGGGAGGGTATCTATGAGTTCGAATAAGATTATCAAATTGGTTTCCGCAGCACTAATGGCTGCCATCGTCTGCGTTGTAACAATGACCTTAGCATTTCCTACGCCCATCGGCGGATATATTCATCCCGGAGATGGCTTTGTAATATTATCCGGTGTAATTCTCGGTCCATTCTATGGCGGACTGGCTGCCGGTATCGGCTCCATGCTGGCTGACCTTCTCTTAGGCTACAGTTCATATGCAGGTGCAACCCTGATCATTAAAGGTCTGGCTGCAATCGCTGCGGCATTATTATTCCGTGCATTGCATAGAAATAATAATCATAAGATTATTCCCATATTACTCTCCGGGTTTGTTGCCGGCTGCATCGTATCCTCTGGTTACTTCCTGTATGAAGGTTCCTTACTGGGCCTTGGATATGGATCTGCCCTTGCAAATGTGCCCTTCAACCTGCTGCAAAACGCATTCGGTATCGTAATATCCATCGTACTGTTTCCGCTGCTGTATAAGGTACCGCAGATCAGAAGCATTATTCAAAGTAAATAGTGAGGGTTATTGACAATTCCCTGAGAGGTGTTATAATTTGGTTATATCGGAACTGGCGGAAGTGTGGATCACCACAGGGGACCGATAGGAACGCTTCAAGATATGCAAGCCGGATAAAAATGTCGACCGCCTGGGCAAATGCTCAGGCGGTTTTTTATTGTTCATCTTTACCATAAGCCTGAGTTTCAGTCACTTCATAACGGAAAACAAGATTGAGTGTATATGAGAATTGCTGCTCTCCTCACCAGTCAGGTTTGTATTCGCGCTGTATACAAACGTTAAATACCAATACTCAGTGCAGAAATGAGGTATATGATGAACCCATGGTATGATTTTAAGCCCGGATTATGGCAGTCAGAAATCAATGTACGTAACTTTATCCTGAATAATTTTACTCCATTTGAAGGAGATGAAAGCTTCTTAGCGAATGCCACAGTATGTACAAAAGCTCTAAACGAAAAGTATATGGAGCTTCAGAAGGAAGAGCATCAAAAGGGTGTTCTATCCATTAATACCGACCAGGTATCCTCCCTGCTCACCTACCCTCCCTCCTATCTGGATCAGGAAAAGGAAATCATCGTAGGCTTTCAAACAGATGCTCCCCTTCGAAGAGGAGTCAATCCCTTTGGTGGAATAAGGATGGCCAGGCAGGCTTGTGAGGCTTACGGCTACACCTTATCCGATAAGATAGAGGAGCATTTTAGATACCGTACGACTCATAATGACGGAGTATTCCGCGTGTATACCCCTGAGATGCGAACCGCTCGTAAAAGCGGCGTCATCACCGGTTTACCCGATGCTTACGGAAGAGGAAGAATCATTGGCGATTACCGTAGAGTTACGCTGTACGGAGTTGATTATCTAATAGCGCAGAAAGAAGCTGATAAGCTGCTTCTGGGACAACGCATAATGAATGAAGAAAATATGCGAACCTTGGAGGAGCTCTACCGCCAGATTGATTTTCTCGGGCAGTTAAAAACAATGGCCCAGGAATACGGATATGATATCTCCCATCCTGCCGCAAATGCGAAAGAAGCGGTGCAATGGCTATATTTTGCTTATCTGGGCGCCATAAAAGAGCAAAACGGTGCTGCCATGTCTCTGGGACGTACCTCCACCTTCCTGGATATCTATTTTGAGCGTGATCTGAGAAATGGTATCATAGACGAGGCCCAAGCCCAGGAAATCATTGACCAGTTTGTATTAAAGCTTCGTATGGCAAGACAGCTCCGGACTCCGGATTATAACGAGCTATATGCCGGAGATCCCACCTGGGTAACGGAAGCCATCGGAGGCATGACCGAAGATGGTCATAGTATGGTTACGAAGAGCAGTTACCGGTTTTTACACACTCTGACTACGCTTTCTCCTGCTCCGGAGCCTAATCTTACGGTGCTATGGTCCGGAAAATTGCCAAAGAACTTTAAGAATTACTGCGCGAAAATGTCTATTGAAACCGACTCCATTCAATACGAAAATGATGATTTAATGCGTCCTTTGTATGGAGATGATTATGGTATCGCCTGCTGTGTATCTGCCATGCGCATCGGGAAGCAGATGCAATACTTCGGTGCACGCTGCAACCTTGCCAAGGCATTGCTTTTAAGCCTAAACGGCGGCAGAGACGAAATCACGGGGGAACAGGCGGGACCTGTTACCAATAGTTTTCCTGCAGGCATCCCTTTGTCCTACGAGGAGGTCATGCAAGCCTTCTTGCCCATGCTCGACTGGCTCTGCGGGTTATATGTCAACACGATGAATGTCATCCACTATATGCATGATAAATATGCTTATGAAAAGCTCCAGATGGCTCTCCATGATACTGCGGTTGAACGCCTGATGGCCTTTGGCGTCGCAGGATTATCCGTAGCTGCCGATTCATTAAGTGCAATTCGATATGCTAAAGTAACACCGGTAAAGGATGAACGCGGACTGATCACGGACTTTACCATTGAAGGTGAGTTTCCCGCCTATGGTAATAATGATGACAGGGCAGATCAAATCGCAGTGATACTTGTTGAGGAATTCATGGTAAGACTGCGCAGGAATCCGGCATATCGCAATGCAATTCACACTCTGTCCATACTTACCATCACAAGTAATGTTGTATATGGTAAGAAGACAGGCTCTACACCTGACGGCAGAAAGAAAGGCCAACCCTTTGCCCCGGGAGCCAATCCCATGCACGGAAGGGATAGAAAGGGCGCACTCGCATCACTGCAATCTGTGGCCAAGCTTGACTATGATAACTGCCGAGATGGAATATCCTATACCTTCTCAATCACTCCGGCTGCACTCGGTAAGGATGAGGCCAACCGTATTCACAACCTGTCCTCCCTACTGGACGGTTACTTTTCAAATGGCAGTCATCACATCAATGTGAACGTATTAGACCGCTCACTTCTGCTTGACGCAAAGGAACATCCTGAGAAATATCCAAGTCTTACAATTCGGGTATCAGGATATGCGGTTAGATTCAATTCATTAAGTCCGGCACAGCAGGAGGAGGTAATTGCAAGAACCTTCCATGAGAAAATGTAAATATCATATACTTAATCATGCTAGAGCATATCTGAGTGTCGATAAAACTCTATAATACTGTATTATTTTATTGTAGCGCTACATAGTAACTTATCCCTCATTTATTAATTTAACTATTTAGAAAGGTGGTATATACTATGAAAAATATTACAGAGATTTGCAGTCATCATGTTTGCATCACTGTTATTTATTACACCGACTTCTTCAGTGTTTGCTGCTACTTTAGGAGCAGTCCTAACAGATGATTTTGGATACGGTAAGTCCTTTGAATTTCAACCACTATAACAACTATTACCTGTCAATCTGTTACCTTGGTGAATAATGTCTTTGATGGGTATTGGGCTGTGCCTAATGGTTATGGTTATCCTCTCTACGCAACAAGTAGTTTTGGGGATTACGGTGGTTCTGATAAGGTATATTAAGATATAGGGTACTTAGAATACTTCCAACTTATAGTGTTATAGCACAGGGTAATTCTTATAACGGGGCCTTATTTATTGATATTCCACCGATCAATGTACTAATTGATCAAGCTGCACTTTATTTATTATTTTAGATAATACAAGTTCTGAAACTATTTGGGTAAATAATTATACCGCATATTATCAACACCAATCTCAATATAAACCACCTGAAACATGGCATTTTGAATTGCGGTTCAATAATTCATCTACAGCACTTCAGCTCAGGCAAGCTATTCTCTGCTCTGTCCGGAGTGTTTTCTTTGCCCTCCTTTTATGCAGAAATTTTTATTTCTTAAATAAGTCTTACATTTCTTGTAATTTTCTTAATATTTCCAAATCATATTGCCATTTAATAGTTACATGTGTACAATTATCTTGTAACCGATAACAAATTATAAAGAAAGGTGGTACATATTATGAAAAAAATGTTACAAAGAATTCTAGTTCTTGCTTTAGCTGCAACCATATTTGTTATGCCTGCCTCTACAGTATTAGCTGCTTCTAATCCTGTCGTCGTTTATAAGGCAGATGACTGTATTATTATTAATTTCGAACCCGATCCGATGTATTTAAGTCCTGGTTATGGCTTTGATTTTCCAAATTATGCTGATGCAACTCGTGATTGGTATGTACCTGCAGGTAAAAAATTAGTCTTTCAAGTTTTTACATCAGAACCTAATACTACAGTCAGAGCACAAATCTATAAAAATGGTAATTTAATCCAAGACACTGCAACATGGTCAACAATTTATGGTTATATCTTTGAATATGCACCAGAAAGCGTCGATAATCGCTATACTTTTGTACTTACTGCCTTAGCCGACATGCATCTAATTGGCTATTCTGCTATTTTAGCTTAGCTATTCTTTGAAATACTTTTAGTAATAACTCATCCATAGTGCTTCGGTCCGGGTAATCATATGCTTTTTAATAAGAGTCAAATAAAAGGTGGTAATTTACAATAAAAAAATTATTAAGAAGAATTATAACTCTTATTTGCATCATGTCACTGCTGGCTATACCTGCTACTGCATATGCATCAACCACATCAGTACCTGTATTAATTTTTAACGACATTAATTTTAAACATTTTCAATATCAACCTGATCCATTAGATATGCCGGGCGGTAGCGGCATGATGTTATTTGATACAACAACTACAGATGGGTCATGGTATGTGCCCTACGGCAGAGCATTTACTGTTCAACTTCCTATGCCTAACGGTAATTATGCTTTTTATGTTACTATTTATAATTCAACCACTGGCAATACGCTGTATAGTCAAACCATTTATTCTACATATGGAGCAATGATTGATATTCCGGCACAACCAGTGGATAGTCATATATTAATTCAGTTTTCTTCGTTATCACCAATAAAACTTGGTGGATACGGACTGGTTCTATCTTAAGATAGCTTCGATTGGGCTGCGAATTAAAGGTAACTCATTTATCCCATAATTCATCCACAGCACTTCGGTCCGGGGCAAGGTTTTTCCGTCCTGACCGGAGTGCTTTCTTTACACTATTTCTGCATGCAGGTATATATTGAATAATCGTTGTCTATGATATGTAACTAAACTCAAACAGCTAAGGAGAGGAAGCAAATTCTACATGAATATATCTTTCAAATCACTCCAAGAAACAATAACAATGAATGCGGTTTGAAATTACTCCCCCTATACCGACACTTCTTTTACGAAGTTTACTTGATTTCAAGGGTTATACAGATAATTATGCTGTAAATCAAACTTATTTTGACGACACTTTATCTGCCAAGCTGTCACCCGGTAAAAAAGTTAAAAAGACTCTTGTATATTTTGAAGATCCAAAAGATCTGCTGAGAGTATTATCACAGAACATCAGTCAATTTCTGGGCATAAAAGAAAGTAATATTTATAGTAAAATAAGGTACCGTCCCTACTGCGAATAGGAGCAGCAACGATATCCAACTGACCAGAGTTGAGAGTAATGCTATAACCATAATACATTAGTCAGGCTTATGAAATATTGTATTAACTGTCTTTCTGGTGTATAATGTCTTAATATGGAGTATTAAGGTATTGCAAAATACAAAACAAACTATAAAAGGAATTCTCTATAAATAAATGAGAAAAATCCTGGTAGTTTACAGAAAAGTCGAAAGGAAAAACAAATCCAATTGATTTAAGCGTTTTATAAACGCTTAATATGGTCGAATTAAAGGAGAATACGTCATGGCAAGTCAAAACAAGAAATTACAGCAAAAAAAGATTTTAACAAAAAAACAGAATTTTCAACCACAAAGTTCTGACGCAAGTATAATGTATATACTTCCTATTATGTTTATAATAGCTATTCTGCCGCTTATTGTAAAAATACATCAATATTCGGCTAATTTATCACAATTTGAGTGGTTTACTGAGAATGATATATTTTTTGATTTCTTTTTATATTATAAACAATTATTTCTAATCGGTACAGCAGTTATTATGATTATATTTATTCTATTTAACACATATAAAGATAGAAAGAGTATTCGTTTACCATATATATTTATTCCCTTAGGAATCTATGCACTTTTGGCATTACTCTCTTCTCTTGTATCCAAATACCGAAGTTATAGCTTTACCGGAATACACGAACAGTTTGAATCTGTGTTCGCCGTATTGGCATATTGCTGCCTTGCATATTATGCTTACCTTTATACAAAATCTGAAAAGAATCTTAAATATATCATTTATTCTCTGCTTATTAGTGTACTATTTCTAAGTCTATTGGGCTTAACGCAAGTGGCAGGACACGATTTTTATAATACTCAAACAGGATGGAATTTTATATCAAATTCTATATACCGAAATTTTAAAAGTGAATTTAATTTTGTTGCAGGAATTAATCGTGTATATCTTTCATTTTATAATCCAAACTATGTTGGCACATATGTTACAATGATATTACCTATCATGCTTTTTATGGCGATATTTACAAAAAAATTATGGTTAAGGTTATTATTTCTGGCTGCTATGATTGGACTTGCCATCTGTCTGTATGGTTCAAAATCTACTGCAGGCTTTGTTGGTGTTTCTGTTACAATTATTTTATCTGTAATTTTACTATGGCGGTATTTTATCAAATATTTCTACATCTCAATACCATTAATTATACTAATGATAATCTCATTATTTGTAATCAATGTTAAATTTGATAATTATTTTGGAAATCAAATTCAAAAAATTACAAACATACAAAAATCAGCACCGCTCTTAACAGAAATACAAACTAATGATGATAATGTTACTTTTAAATATAACGGCAATACTTTGAAAGTGAACTTTTTGTATGATTCAAGCGGCATATGTTATTTTGTATTCATGGATGAAAACAATGCAGTTCTTCCTTCAACAATGGATTCAACGAATGGATCATTTACTATCACAGATGATCGTTACACAGGCTTTATATTTACTCCATCTATATCAAATAATATCGTTGGATTTACGATACCCATCGATGGCATAACATGGTTCTTTACCAATCAAACAGAGGATCATACTTATTATTATATGAATTCCGCTGGACGATTAACGAAGATGATAACAGCGCCTTCCGCACTTTTTACAGGATATGAACATTATGCCTCCGGACGCGGCTATATCTGGTCCAGAACCATTCCCTTGTTAAAAGATAAAATAATTCTTGGTTCCGGAGCCGAGACCTTCTCCATTGTATTTCCTCAACAAGATTACGTTAACATATATAATTATGGTTTTGGCGGACAATTCATAACAAAGCCACATTGTTTATATCTTCAAATGGCCGTACAAACAGGTGTATTATCTGTAATTGCCTTCCTCATTTTCTATATTATTTATTTCATATCAAGTATAAGGCTATATATAAAAGGTAAATTTCCAGATATTTTTTCTGTAATTGGTGCAGCAATATTCGTTGGTACTATTGGATATATGATATGTTCCCTAACAAATGATTCTAGTATAACCACTGCTCCTTTATACTGGATTTTAATTGGGATCGGAATTGCTGTAAATAGTAAAGTGAAAAATAATCAGACCTTGAATCCAAATAATAACTTTTCAAAAAATAGATAGACATAAAGTTAAAAATATTAATGAATATATAGGTCATTTATAACTAAGGAGATAGAAAAAAGGCTATGCCCTTTTCTTACTTTATTTTTTATTACTCTATGTAAATAGTTGGAGTGGATTTCTCTGAAATCTGCTCCATTACTGTATTCGGGGGCCATTTTCATATTTCCCCTATAATTTGGGTTTGAAGACATGCAAATAATCCTAACCGATAACGGAGATAACGTATAATTTAATTTAACAAAAAATGTACATATTCCTTAACCGCTTGATGCCACACCAAATCTCACAAAGGAGGCAATGAAACATGTCTTTCCGGTGATCGTCGGGTTATCGATCTGGTCATTACCAGAGAAATCTTATTATTACTTCCGGAAAAGTAAATCTGAACATACCTAAACTCAAGTGTATTCCTTTTGAAACAGCCACCATAGAGTGCTACCGCAGACGGGAAAGCTCCGTGTAGGCGGCACTCATTAGATGATCTGGGTGGTATTTCTGTCCACCGGATTGAAGATATTACGGAAGCACTTTGGGACATGAGGATATCTCCGGAAACGATGAGCAACTTAAAGAAAGCTTACAAGTGCATCGAAGTATAGCGTAATCGACACCTGAATGGCGAAAACTATCCCTATGTCTTTGCCGATAGCATCTTCCTAAAACGCTGTTGCAGTGGCGAATACGAGAATGTATCAATACTGATAGCTATCGGTGTAAATTATGTTAAGTTTTTTATTAAAACAGAACCCTCCCCTCATACTTGTCCTTATTGCGGACAACCGACTAGCCCTATTCACAATTACCAAACCCAGATAATCAAAGAGTGCTTTATGCAGATGAAGATCTTTTATCTAGTTCTCAGAAAAAGAAGGAACGTCTACTCCTGTGGAAAACGTTTCTTGGGAAGTATCATTTTTTTCCTACATATATACGCCGAACCTTAAGGTGTCTTATAAGATAATTGTACTTTTAAGGAATACTAGAAACATTAAGTCCTTTGCAGAAGATGCAAATCTTTCTGCAAACACTGTTATAAGGTTACTTGATACGGTTAAATACTCATCTCCGAATTCCAGACTGCAGTGAATTAGATGTTCAAGGGTAATGCCGACACAGGTAAATATCAATGTATCCTTTTGATCCCATAAAACATCGCCTCCTTGATGTCCTGCCAAACAGAAAGCAGGACCATCTTACCTCTTATTTCAGAGAAATATTCCGTGCAGAGCGGAACCGTGTAAGATTCTTTTTATGTGACATGGAGCCGCCAAATGAAGACCTGGCAAAAGCATAATTTCCAAATGCAACTGTAATCATTGTTAAATACCATTTCATCAGATATATGATATAGGTTATAGAGAATGTATGTAAAAGGCTTCAGAGAAAGATACCAGCTAGACTCAGAAAATACTACAAAAGAAGCCAGAGGCCTACTCTTACTTGATATAGTAAGCTTAAGAATGGAACAAAAAAGCATGCGACTTGATGCTACTTTATAACGATGACCTGAGGGCAGCTCATCATCTGAAAGAACAGTTTTATGAGATATGCCAAATAGACAAGCATACTTACCAACGTACGGCATTCTGGGATTGGATATAGTCTGCAGAGAGATCTGCAATTCCATAAATTTGAAAATTGTGCTATGACTTACAGAAACTGGTCTGAAGGTATTCTAAATTCTTTCAAATAAGGTTTTACGAATAGTCCTGCAGTAGGTTTAACAACAAAATCAAGGTACTAAAGTGACTTTCATACGGAATATGAAACTTAGTAAGGATTTGGTACGAGAATCCTACACTGCTCTATCTGATAAAAATGATGACATGCTAGAGGCTTATTTCTCATACTTAAAAATATGAATTATAGATACTAAACATGGAAAAGGATCAGAAATAGATATGGATTGAATTCCAGAGACCCCATCTCAACTATAAACATAGAGCCACAATAAAAACTGCCACAATAGCATTTATTGCTATTGTGGCAGTTGCATTTAATTAATAAAATTATTAATTAAATATTATCTGTTATCCTGATCATATCTTACGTTAAGATCTAACTTAATAGTATGCTTTACATAAAGGTTAGAACCAGTACT
Organism: Bacillota bacterium; assembly: GCA_023409535.1. Classification (GTDB taxonomy): domain Bacteria; phylum Bacillota; class Clostridia; order Lachnospirales; family Lachnospiraceae; genus Mobilitalea. The sequence continues at coordinate 256,562 of JAEYGZ010000039.1, read as the reverse complement.
ACCAACCTGCTCATAATAGTAGATCTCTTTTACATGAACTACCTTACCAACTGTATCTCTGTAGTCAATATTGTAGAACTCAGAACTATCAGTATCAGATAACAGGCCAGTAATGCTATGACCATTTAAGGAAACTGAAATACAATCCTTAATAGAAGCTATAACTGTATCTGCATTGGAGAAGCTCTTCTTTACTGTTACCTGAGGCTTAGCCTGACTATCATTAACTGTAAAGTATGCATATAAAGTAGTTGCGCCACTCTTAGTTGCAGTCAGTTTATACTGTCCTCCTGCTAACTTTGTAGCAATAGCTGCTCCGCTTGTAGTTGTAATTGATCCAGGAGTTGAAGCAACTAAAGCAAATGTTCCATTATTATCTGCAGCAGCTACTATAGTAGGCTCGGTATCATTAGGGCTATCTACAGTTACACTATAACCACCAGTAGTAGTATCAAGTTTTGCATTCTTAACATTATTTGATGCATATCCATAGATTGAAACAACTACATCTTCAGATCTGTCACCATCAGTTACCTTCATATCATAAACACTTTTATTTGTCTCTACCTTATAATAAGATACTACTGTAGGGGATGAAGGTGTCTGAATAGAAACTTGAATATTTCTTACAAACTTTTTGTCAGAATTATTCAGGTCAGTAAGTGTTACTGTGTAATTATAAGTACCAGCGGGAACACTTGTGCCATCGAATGTGATTGTATTTGCATTACGAGCACTTGTTAACAAACCAGCAGGTGCAGAGTTACCAGCAAATACTGTATCAATATCATAACTGATACTCTCGCCCAACTGATCCTTAGCTGTTGATACAGTTACAGAAGCAGTATCGCCGAAAGCAGCATTTGATAATGCCACACCATTTGTACTTAATGCTACAGTACTTAATTCTCTTCTTGCTGTTACTGTAATCGCAACATTACCAATTGCTACATCGTTATAATATACGATAACATTAGCAGAACCAACTTTTGAAGGATAAAGAGTACCGTTTGTTTCACCTACATACAATACTGCTTCATCATTTGACTTAAATTTGAAATTACCACCGCTAATATTGTTAACAGTTAAATCATTATTGTTTGCATCTTTGCCTTTTAATTCAACAAATAATTGCTTGCTAACATCTGACAGAGAAATGGACTTCTTTAAGTTGTTAACAAAGTCAGGACTTGTATCTCCCACGTTACCAATAGTATAAGAATTTATAACACTTATATTATCAGTTGACTGGTTAACACAGGTAATTACCTTGGAAGCTGTAAGAATTCCGATTTCTAAGCCTGCATTATCATAATTCCAAGTATGGTAAGTTGCAACGATTGTAGATGTTGCGCCTAAAGTATACATCATGATATCTCTGCCACCATTATAATATGCATTGGTATCATCAGGTATAGCTATAGTAACACGGCTTAACAAATCTGCATTGGCAATATTAACACCATCTTTGTTGTATAAAGCAATATCAAGTGTCTTGTTCTTTCCGATTTCAGCTGAAGCAGATAAAATATCAATTCTAACTACATCTTCTACCTTCTGAGAAGCTCCAACAAACTGAACATCTGTCATCTCAGGATAAGATACAACATAAGTAGTGCCAGCCTTGAAAGGTACAAATACATCAACTGTAGCAACCTTCTTATCAGCATCTAATGATACAGACTTGATTAACTCGTTAACATTAACTGTACCAACGATTGACTTAAGAGCGAGCTTTGTAGCTACATCTTCTACAGCAGAGTCAAATGTAACCTTAAAGGTATCAAGGTCAACCTGCTCAACCTTAGTCATGGAAACTGCAACCTTTACTGTATAAGTAGTAGAAGCAGTTACAAGAGTACTCTTGGTATTGTCTGCTAACCACTCATTATACTTGGACTTTGACTGGAAGGATCTAGCAGTAATTGTATACTCGCCAGCCTTGGAAGCTACGAATAAACCGCTGTCGCTGATAGTAGCACCATCAGTCTTGCCATCCTTATCGGTAGCTGTCCATCTTGTGATACCTTCGGATCCCTTTGTGAGACCAGCTGCAGTAACATAAGATCTGTTAAAGTCGTTTTCTGCACCTACAGCAAGCTTGTCGCCAGCAGGTGTGTTAGTGATAGTTAACTTTGCGATGTTATCTCTTACGAGAACTGTTGCGCTGAGGGTATCAACTTCCTCACCGCTCTTGTCAGAGATTTTAACAGATACTTTTGCTGTACCAGCACCTGTTGCTGTAGCTAAGCCGTTACTCTTGTTAACCTTAACTACATCTTGGTCGCTGGAAGTCCAAAGATACTTCCAACCGGACTGCTTGTTTGAAATGTTGAAGTCATACTTGTTAGCGCCTCTGTCCGGATCATCCAGATGCAGAGTCTTGCTGGTAGCACTTAACTTAGGTGCTTTTGCTGCAGCAAATACGCCACTAGCAGGAGCGAGAGCTGTTACGATCATCGCTAATGCCAGAATGAAGGATAACTTCTTAAAGAAATTCTTCTTCATATTCTTACTTCCTCCTTAAAATATATGGTTTGGTGTTATATTGTGCGCTCCTCACTGCCTCACAAAGTATGTAAACCCCGTAAAACTAGAAAAGGTGACGCGAAATATAATCGTCCAATAACAAGAAGATTATAACAATTATGGTAAAAAAGGTCAAGCGTTTTTGTCCAAAGAATTTGGATAATTTACCAGTTAACCAGCTTTTCCAAACTGCTCTATGTCTCCCTGCCAGAGGCAGATTACATCTTAGTCAAAATGCCGTCTTGGAGTCTCCCCCTTACCGTCATTATCGCCGCCTTCTCTTCCTTAATTCAGCATATGTAGAATAGGATGTGACTTCATCTGCCGAACAGGTTGATATTGCGGTTCTTGCGGTGCTGCCTTGACTATGACTATAATATGCACTCTGAATGTGTCAACTTTATGTCACGCTTTTGTCACAATTAGATTATTTTTAATAATTTCTCGACAATCTCCTGCATTTTACCTGTTTCGCATACTGTTTTGTGTATTACTTCGGCTGTTCGGAGCTCCTCGACCGCCTTGGGTATCGTAGTACCCGATACCTTGCTAAGCAGCTTGGCCTGCTCATAATCATCCCCCGGTATCTCCTCTGCCTGCAACGCGTCCAGAACACTGCCTGCAAATTTATAGGGACTGGCTGTGGATACAACAAGTGTCTTTGTTGTATCCTCTGACCTTGCTGCATAGTCATGATATACGCCTGCTGCTACCGCCGTATGGGTATCAATCACATAGCCATGCTCATGATAAATCTTACTGATAGCCTCCTGTGTCTCCTTACGGTCCGCCCAGCCTGCGATGAAATCCTTAAGATTTGCTTTCATTTTATCCGTTATCTCATAATTACCCTGGGCTGATAACGCATTCATAAGCTGGGAGGTCTTTTCAGCATCATCGTCCGCTATATGATAGATCAGCCGTTCCAGATTACTGGAGACCAGAATGTCCATGGAAGGGGATTCCGTCAGTATGAATTCTCTGTTTCTGTCATAACGTCCGCTTTCAAAGAAATCATACAGGACCTTATTCTCGTTGGAAGCGCAGATCAGCTTATCAATGGGTACACCGAGGCGTTTTGCATAGTAAGCCGCAAGAATATTTCCAAAGTTGCCTGTAGGTACGGCCACGTTGATTTTCTCCCCTTCGGATACCTGTTCTTTCTTATATAAAGATGCATAAGAGTAGACATAATACACGATCTGAGGGATTAATCTGCCAATGTTGATAGAATTGGCTGATGAGAACAGATAGCCTGCATTTTTCAGGCGTGCAGCAAGCTCTGTATTGTTAAATATCTTCTTAACACCGGTCTGTGCATCATCAAAATTGCCATGAATACCGATGACCGAAGTATTGGCTCCCTGCTGGGTCACCATCTGCTTCTCCTGAACACTGCTGACTCCGTCCTTCGGATAGAATACGATAATGCTGGTTCCTTCCACATCGGCAAATCCGGCCAGCGCCGCCTTGCCGGTGTCACCGGAGGTTGCTGTCAGTATGACAATTTGTTCTTTTACCTGATTCTTCTTCGCAGCCTTGGTTAATAAATGAGGCAGGATGGACAAAGCCATATCTTTAAACGCAATGGTAGCTCCGTGAAAAAGCTCCAGATAATATGCCTGTCCTGCCTGCCTTATGGGTGCAATCTCAGGAGTGTCGAACTTGAAATCATATGCCTTATTGATACAATCCCTAAGCTCTTCCTCCGTATAGTCGGTTAAGAATAATTTCATAACCTCATAAGCTGTCTCACGATAATCCAACTTGGACAGCTCTTTCATCGACTTCTGTAATTGTGGTATGGTCTCCGGAACATATAAACCGCCGTCCGGCGATAAGCCCTGTAGTATTGCCTGGGAAGCGGTTACCGCATTGCCCTTGCCCCTTGTGCTCTTGTACATTAGGTTCATAATCATTTCAATCCCCTTTTCAAAATTTCACTTGAGATTCAATGAAAGCACTACCTATCATTGCTACCAATCACTTTCACACGTCACAAGTTTCAAGTATTATAACATGACCTATTGCCCATACACAATATCGATTTTATTTAATTATGTTCAGTCTCTTTGCTTTGTTTTAGATAATATTACTTATAAAATTCATGACCGCCATGCTTAAAGAGCCACTTCAGGTTGTTGTCAAACCATGCCGCACTATTTTCATCCGTCCTTTTTCTCGCGATAAAGTACAGCGCGCCCTTGGAGTAGTCTTCTCCGTCCAGTGCTCTTTCCACCGCTTCCTTGGTGCCGCGGGAAATTTTAACGGAGTAATACCGTTGATCATCCACAGGCGAAAATTGATAATCACCGTCTTTGTTCTGGAAAATGACATCCTCGACGGTATCCGGAAAATCATCGTCCTCGATACGGTTCATAATAACATTCGCTATTAATATCTTGCCCACCATATCCTCACCGCCGGCTTCCGCCTGTACGATTCGCTCCAGCATGGATATCTCTTCACTGGTTACATTAATCCCTGATGTACCGGCTGTTTCCTTAGTGGACAAGCTGAATATTTCATCCTCTTTTGATTTTGAAACATCCGTTGATGCGGTATCTTTTTTTGAAGCATTCTTCAGTGATGCGGCATCTGCATTCTTTGTGCTGACCACATAGTTTACCGGATCAAGGCTTGCAATTTGCTGCAGCACAGTGGTGTACTCCTCTGTGTTCATTGCGCTGCCCAGAAGCCACATAGTGTGTCCGCCTTCAGAAGCATCCTGTAACAAAGTACTGTTCCGAGCCATCGCGGCACTTCCTTCTTGTGCAGTAAACGTCCCAAGTCCGGTCTGAGTTACCTCAGCGATACCATAAGGGAGCTGTGACATGGTTAATAAGGCCGGAATATCCTTTGCCATCAGCTCCGGTATATTTCCGATGTTTTTTTCCTGCGTCTCTTCATCTGTAGTTTTGCTCATGCCTGCCGCTTCGGAATTGATATTATAGAACATATCAGAACCCATGATCAGCATTAAAACCGATAGAGCATATGCAATGATTACCATCAAAATACCATGCTGGCTCTCATGCATCTTCCGCTTTTGAAGAAACAAATTTATCATTGACATAAATTTTTCCTCTTTCTCTTTTTGATAAGGTTATGGAATTTCATTATCACAAAATTGAATTTTGGGGAATTAAAATTCATGATAATCCTTTCCATAAATTGGAATGATTGGTAATGCTATGAGCATTATAGGCAACGTCCGATTTCATGTCAATAACACCAGATCATTTTCGTTATAAACAACTAGACCAAATTTCCTATGTTTTACCAGTTTAGGAAAATAGTAACAATATTAGTTCGATGGTAATATTTTCATTTGTTAATTTTGCACAAGTAATATTTAACAATTTATTACCGATATATTAAATATTTTATTCCAATTTGTCCAAGTTTATACATATTCTACTGCTTTAGTACGATTTTAGGGGTCAAAACAGGTCATTCTACACAAATGGACCGTAACATTTCATTAACATATTTCTACAATTACTCCGTCGTTGCGCTACGCAATTCTTTCTGTTATATTGATCATGAGGTGGTTAAATCATGTTACCAGGAGTATATGAAGCTTATCTGAAAAACGGTGATCGGTATTATAGAGCCTCCATCACCTACCGGGGAAAACACATTAGTCTGGGAAGCTATCTGACCGAAGATGCTGCTAGCGGAGCTTATCATACAGCAGGCAAGGTTCTGGCTGATTCCTCCCAATTTACAATTGAAAAATATCCGGAGAGTTGCTCCCTTTCCTTTGAAAAATGGGTGTTATTGATTAATTTCAGAGATAATCATATTTATTTTAAAAATCCTATCTATCTTAAAAAACGCTATTTCTTCTATTATATAGATCAGGAAACCTGTCTTCGCTTTGATGCGGAGGATCTTTTCTATTATGCACATCATAAGATTATGAAACGGGGGGGACACCTTTTTGTTTCGGATTACGGAATGCAGGTCAATATTCTGTCGCGATACGGCATTAAGAATTACGCTGTTCCCGGAAGAGATTACAGATTTATGAATGGCGATGATACGGATTTCAGCTATCACAATATCGAAATTGTCAATCCTTATCATGGTGTATCCAGGGTAATGAAAGGCGGTACTCCAATTTACCTTGCGAAAATACATATTAACGGAAATTATCTGATCGGACGTTATCCCTCGGAGACCGAGGCTGCGATAGCATATAATAAAGCCACTCTGTTATTGCAAAATAAAGGTGTGGTAAAGAACTTTCCTCAGAACTTTATAGAAGGTATGGATGAGATAACTTATGCTGCAAGTTTTCAGAAAATACGTATTTCAAAAAAACTGATTTCCTATGCTGAAACTCTGCAAATGACGTAAAAAACCATTACATAAATATTAAATATTTTTAATTTTTAATGAAACGCTATCTTTTTCTGTTTATTATGCTATAATAGGATTATATTTTTTCTTCTTCCGTTTTCATAGTTCGCAAAAATGAGCCATTGATTATTACCGTAATCAATGGCTCGATTTGTTTTGTGCACTATGCGGCTCATTATTCAGTTCAACGGTAAATACTGTCCCGGACGAATCACTGCTTGCAGATATGGTTCCTCCATGCATCTCTATGACGCTTTGGGCGATGGCAAGACCAAGTCCGCTGCCCCCGGTTTCACTCGACCTGGAAGATTCAACTCTGTAAAAGCGCTGAAATATTCTGGTCAGATCCTCCTGCGGGATAACAACACCGTAATTCGTAATGGTTATTGTAATACCTGTGGTATTTTTGATAAGGCTGATATCTATCTTCTTACCTTCCTTACCATATTTAATCGCATTACTGATCAAATTTGCAAATGCCCTGGCAAGCAGGTTGCCATCTACCTTAATAATTGCTGTGCTTGCAGTCGTGGTGAATTCATATTCCAGGTTATCCTCTGCAAAGCTTGGATAAAATTCATCGATCAGCTGGTTAAGCAGCTTCACCATATCAACCTCAGTAAAATCTGCTTTGACCTCGCCAAAGTTAAATTTGGTATAGGTGAACAGATCCTCAATGAGCTTCTCCAAACGTTTTGATTTATTGTAGGCAATGTCAATATATTTACCGCTTACCTCGTGGGACAATTCCTTGGAGGATACCAGATCCAGATAACCGATGATGGAGGTCAAGGGGGTTCGCAGGTCATGCGCCACGCTGGTAATCAGCTCATTCTTTGCATATTCGCTTCGGCGCTCATTTTCCATGATTTCTTTGATGTCATCCGCCATCTGGTTTAACTTATCCCCTAAAAGTGCAAATTCATCCTCGTTCTCAATAACAATACGATTTCCGAAGTTTCCCTGAGAGATCTGGTTGATACCGTCAATCATTACTCTGATATAGGTTATGAATTTCTTTGTAAGCAGAAGAAAATAAGTAATGAACAGTACAATCGCCGCTGCAAGCGTAACAATCGTCATGATGACTGCCGAGGCTCCGGACAATTCCTGGTAGCTTTTATGGAGTACAAGGAAGATACCCACATGAAGCATCGCAATGGTCAGCAGCATATACAGGAGGCTTAAGATACTGTATAATACAATTTCAAATCGAAAGCTCTTGAAAATATTATTCTTCAATTTTATATCCTACTCCCCACACAGTTTTGATAATCTGGGAGTTGCTTGAATCCATCTCTATCTTCTCCCTGATTCTGCGGATATGCACCATTACGGTATTATTTGCTTCATATATCTTCTCGTTCCATACCCGTTCAAAGATATCGTCGGTAGAAAACACCCTTCCAACATTACTCGCCAGGAGGTACAGAATATCAAATTCAATGGGTGTCAGCTTCACATCCTTGCCATAAGCGCTGACTCTGTGGGTATCCTTATTGATTACCAGATGGTCCAGTACGATCTCCTTATCCAGCTTCTCATCATGGGAGTTGGGATTAAACTTTGTATACCTTCGAAGCTGGGATTTTACCCTTGCGGTTAACTCCAGCGGATTAAAGGGCTTTATGACATAATCGTCCGCTCCTGTGCCGAGCCCGATAATTTTATCCAGATCATTTGATTTTGCACTCAGCATGATGATGGGAACAGTACTGGTTTCACGGATCTTTCGGCACATGGTCAGTCCATCCATCCCAGGCATCATGATATCAAGAATCACCAGCTTAATATCTTCCGTCTCCAGAACCTGCAGACCTTCTCTGGCACTGTTTGCCTTCCTGACCAGGTAACCTTCGCTGATCAGGTGTATCTCAACCAGGTCAGCAATTTCTTTATCATCATCCACAACCAATATCACGTCATGTTCCATACAAATCCTCCATTCTGCCGATATTTCACCATTATCATATCACACGATATTGTAAAATTCTTTAATATTTTCTTACAATACACTCTTCCATATGATTCTGATTTACTTTTCATGCATCGCATGTTAGAATACAACCGTGAGTAGCACAGATGATCGCGCCTGAGTTATCAGGTGAGGAAAGTCCGGGCTTCACAGGGCAGGGTGCCGGATAACGTCCGGTGGAGGCGACTCCAAGGCTAGTGCAACAGAAATATACCGCCAGTGAACCTGTTCGCTGGTAAGGATGGAAAGGTGGCTTAAGAGACCACCGCTCTGCTGGTAACAGCAGGGGCTATGTAAACCCCACCCGAAGCAAGACCGAACATGAAGCGATACGGTTGCCCGCCGTGCTTCAGGGTAGGTCGCGTAGTATCGCGCAGACGTATTTCATATGTCTGCGGTGCTGGAGCCGCATGGTAACATGCGGTCAAGATAGATGATCATCCAAGACATAACCCGGCTTATCGTACTACTCACACATTTATCATAGTAATAAATCTTTCTGCAGCTTCGGGTTAGTCCTGTGCAGTATGCAATACAAACATTCACTCTTCTCAGACCTTAAAGCAGCTTCCTCCGACAAATTCTTTCAATATCGAATTCTTCGGGACATTCTCACTGGGTGCCCCGATAAAATAATCAAGAAATTTCAGCAGTCTCTTCGCTTCCACATACTCCTCACAATTACGGTCAATTCCAAATAAAATAGGCTCCGCATATTGCTTGAGTACTGCCAGTTCATAAATCAACGCTGAATTAAACATTACATCTGCATCCTCCTGGAAGGGAAAGATATTCTCGTCTTCACCTCTTCTGACGGAGGGCCACATGGAAATGGTCTTTTGTGCGGAAGCACCTCTTGTTCTGGCATCCCGCACCATTCTGCGAATCAGACGCCCGTCGGTGGTAGGTATCCGGTTATGTTCATCAATATTTAATTGTGTCAGTGCACTGATATAAATTTTGAACTTACTCTCTCTCGGCAGAGAATAGGACAGGGCATCATTGAGGCCATGAATGCCTTCGATAACCAGAATATCCTCCGGACCTAGGCTCAGAAAATTTCCTTTGTACTCTCTTCTTCCTGATACAAAGTTAAACTCCGGGATATCTACGGTTTTTCCCTCCAGCAAATCCGTCATATCCTTATTAAACTGCTCCAGGTCAATGGCATGCAGGGATTCAAAATTATAATTGCCCTGCTCATCCTTGGGGGTCTTCTCCCGTTCCACAAAATAATTATCCACGGCAATAGGATGCGGTTTTAAGCCATGCGCCCGCAACTGCACGCTCAGCCTGTGAGAGAAGGTCGTCTTTCCCGAAGAAGAGGGGCCAGCAATCATAATAAACTTCTTTCCGGATTTCTTAATCGCTGCGGCTATGTCACTGATCTTCTTTTCCTGCAGAGCTTCCTGCACCAGAATCAAATCATTCAGCCCGCCCTGGGCAATCACATCATTTAAAGCACCGACATTGGGAATATCCATCATCTGCGTCCAGGCATTGGCCTCCTTCAGCGTCTCATACAGCTTGGGCTGCGGAACAAATTCTTCTACCGCCGTCGGCTGCTTCTTCTCCGGAAGCACCAATAAAAAGCCGGTATCATACTGTATCAGATCAAAATATTTGCACATCCCTGAGCTGGGCGGCATATATCCGTAATAGTAATCCTCAAAACCATCAAGATTATAAATATTTGCTTTGGATACGCGCCGGTAACGGAACAACTTCTCCTTATCATACATCCTGTATTTACGAAACAGCTCTATGGCATCATCCGTACCAATGCTTCTCTTCATAAACGGAATATCCCTCTGCACCAGCTCTTCCATTCTTTTCTTTACGGCAAGGATACGCTCCTGGGTTAAGGGAACTCGACCGGTATAGTCGCAATATAAACCATTTCCCACAGAATATTCCACTGATACCTTATCCACATTCTCATTCCCAAGCTCTGCATAAAAGGCCTTCAGCATAATAAGTATCATACCCCGTTGATAGGTCTTATGTCCTGCATCCTCCGCGGTTGTCACAAATCGAATTTTACAATCGCCGGTGATATGCTTAAACAATTCCCTCAGCTTGTTATTGACAAAGGCTAATATAATCTGATTATCATAATCCTTCTGAAAATCCCTGCTGATCTCCTGAAGGGTAGAATTCACGGGATATTCATAGACCTTACCGCCAATCTCTACATTTACATATGCACTCATATACTCAACATCCTCCTTTAATAAATTATACTTTATTCGTACCGTTAATTAGGAGGATGTTTCCTCCTTTGATAAATTATACTTTATTCGTACCGTCAATTAGGAGGATGTTTCCTCCTTTGATAAATCATACTTTATTCATACCGTTAATTTAGGAGGATGTTTCCTCCTTTGACAAATTATATTTTATTCATACAACTAATCAGAATAAGGGTTCCTCTTTCAAAAATTCATATACTATTCCTAAAGCCGATTAAAAGGAGGGTTCCTCCTTCAATATATTATACCTAATCACAAAGTTGATTGGACAGATATTTTCTCTTGGGAATTATATAGTATAATAATTCAATGCTCTTTGTATCCGCCTTATCTTCTCTTCAATTTCCCCGCGTCTGATGAATGACTTGTCAGTCTGCTCTGCTTCCAAAGTCGCTAAAATAGAGCTATTCAAATCCAATTCCCAGTTCAGGAACTCGTAAAGCACTTCATTCCTTTCTTCCAGCAGCAGACGCCCGTAGTAAAAATGCTCAGGCTCCGTCAGTATAAAGGAATTCCGCTCTTCTATGTCCTCTCTCGGCAATACTTTCATCATTACATAATATTTGCCGTCCTCCCTCACCATATTTTCCCGAATGATTGTAAAATGACGTTCTGCCAGCGTAGAACGAACCTTGCTAAGCTCTGACTGCGGTTGCAGGACTAATTCCTGTACCCTTGTTACAACCTCAAGCTCTTCCTCCAGAATCTGAAGGGTTAAGGCACCGCCCATCCCCGCAATAAGTATGGTATCGGCTTCCCCGATGGTTAACATTTGGAGTCCGTTGGAACGGCGGGTTTCAATACAGGACTCCTGTCCATATTTTACTATATTCTCCTTTGCCCGGTCAATGGGACCTTGATTCACATCCATAGCAATGAGGTGAGGTGAGATTCTATTCTCAGCCAGGTAGATGGAGGTGTAAGCATGATCACATCCCACATCTGCCACTCTGCTGCCGGGCGTCACCAGATCTGCCACGGCCTGTAAACGTTTTGATAGTTGCATAATTTCTCCATTACATTTGTATTTTAAAATGCGAACATCTGCCGTGCTTGCACGAGCAGATGCCGTAATTTTCATATCAATTTTTTATTCCAGATAATCCTTCAGCTTGCGGCTTCTGCTGGGGTGTCTTAACTTACGCAGAGCCTTTGCTTCAATCTGACGGATACGCTCTCTGGTAACATTGAACTCCTTGCCAACCTCCTCCAGAGTGCGGGCACGTCCGTCATCCAATCCAAATCTTAAGCGAAGTACCTTCTGTTCTCTCTCCGTCAGGGTTCCAAGCACCTCCACCAACTGTTCTTTTAATAAGGTAAAAGCAGCGGCATCCGCCGGTACGGGAACATTATCATCCTGGATAAAATCGCCCAAGTGGCTGTCTTCCTCTTCACCGATGGGAGTTTCCAGTGATACGGGCTCCTGGGATATCTTTTGAATCTCGCGAACTCTGTCTACGGGCATATTCATAACCTCGGAGATTTCCTCCGGAGAAGGCTCGCGGCCCAATTCCTGCAGAAGCTGACGCTGAACACGGGTTAATTTATTGATGGTTTCCACCATATGCACCGGAATACGAATAGTTCTAGCCTGGTCTGCAATCGCTCTTGTAATAGCCTGTCTGATCCACCAGGTAGCATAAGTACTAAACTTGTAACCCTTGCGATAATCAAACTTCTCAACTGCCTTAATAAGTCCCAGATTTCCTTCCTGGATCAGATCCAGGAACAGCATGCCTCTGCCGACATACCTCTTTGCAATGCTTACCACCAGACGAAGGTTCGCCTCTGCCAGACGTTTTTTGGCATAATCATCACCGTCCTCCATCTTTCTGGCAAGCTCAATCTCCTCGTCGGCATTGAGCAGCGGTACCTTACCGATCTCCTTCAGATACATGCGGACAGGATCTTCTATACTGATACCCTCCGGTATAGTTAAATCCAGGGGTTCCAGATTTTCCTCATCATCAAGAATGATATCTTCCTCATCCTCATCCGATATCCTAAGAACGTCCACATTATGCTTGTCCAGAAAATCATAGATTTTTTCTATTCGCTGCGGATCCAGTTCCATATCTGCGAAAAAATCATTTACCTCCTGAAATTCCAGGACATTCTTCTTTTTTTCAGCAAAAACCAATAGCTCCTTCAACCTTTCGGTAAACTTAACTATACTTTCGTCCATAGATAATCCTTCCTTCTTCAACTCTTTTTATATTTTAACCATCATTTGATGAAATATGCAGTTTCAGAATGCCGCAGACCCGCTTAAATACGCATTTTCAGGCTTATTTCATAGGATGATGCTGCGTTTTTTCAGTTCCGTCTTCTCAGCGATAATCTTCATCAAAAGTACGGTATCATTTATCTCAATGGCTTTTTGGCTCTGAAGATCCAGACTGTTCTCCTTCAGCTTCATCACCGTATCCGTCAGTGCCTTCTGCCGTCCGGCTTCATCCATCTCACCCCGGATACCTGCAGAAAACAGTGCAGCAACCTCCGACTGCTCCTCCTTGCTTTCAAACCGGTTGATGATCTTGGCGGGATTTACGCTATGCTCCTTGTCATATTGATCAAAAACAAGCTGCGCTACCTCCTTATATATCCCCTCCGTAAAATCCTCAGGACCAAGGATGCCTTTGATCTTCTCAAATAAGGTATGGTCTTCGATCAACCAGGTCAGCATGAGCTTCTGCGACTTTGAGATACCATCCTCGGCAGTTTTTCTTCCCCTGGCAACCTCCGCCCTGGGCTCTCTGGCCTCGCTGATACCGCCAACCAGCTGGGATCCGATCCGGTTCACCAGTCTGCGAAGCTGTTCAACATCAATCTGATAAGATTTCGCTACCGCATCAATATAGACATTCCGCTCCAGCTCTTCTCCAAAGCCCACCAGCTTTCTGGCTGTCTCATGCAGGAACTTCGTCTTCTGCTCAGGATCTCCCATATCATACTCTTTCTGTAGAATATCGACCTCAAAGAAAAAACTGTTTTTGGCCTCCTCTATCCTTTTCTGGAATTCCTCGGCTCCAAGCGCCTTAATAAATTCATCGGGATCCTTATAAGGCTTCATATTGATAACCTTTATGGCCAGTCCTGCCTCCTTTAGAATCGGAATCGCCCGCAGGGCCGCCTTAACACCTGCCTGATCACTGTCAAAGGTCAGCAAAACCTCATTGGTATATCTTTTTAAAAGATTGGCATGAAAACCGGTAAATGCCGTCCCCAGCGCCGCTACCGCATTGGTAAAGCCGGCCTGATGCAGAGCGATGACATCCATATAGCCCTCGCAGATCAGAAAATATGTCTTTCTGGAGGATTTCGCAAAGTTTAATCCGTACAGATGACGGCTTTTCTCAAATATCCTTGTCTCCGGAGTATTCAGATATTTCGGTACATCGGGGCCAACCTCCCCCATAACCCGGCCGCCAAAGCCAAGTACCCGGTGATTGGCATCCATAATCGGAAACATAACCCTGTCCCGAAATTTGTCCCTTCCGCCGAGTCTCTCATCAATGGTAACCAATCCCGACTGTGCAAGAAATTCATCCTCATAGCCAAGCTTCTTCAGATACCTGTAAAGATCGTCACTTATGCGGTTGGAGTAACCAAGTCCAAAATGCTTAATCGTATCCTCTGTTAAACCTCTTTTGGTCAGATATTGATAAGCTGCTTGTCCCTCCGAACCCTTAAATTGATAGTAGAAATAAGTCGCCGCCTGCTTATTTGCCTCATATAATCTGCTCTTCAGATCCGACTGTTTCCTGGCTTCTTCGGAGTATTCCTGCTCCGGAAGGGCAATTCCGGCACGCTCCGCCAGAAAACGCAGCGCCTCCAGGAAGGTATAATTTTCATACTCCATGATGAAGGTGAATACATTCCCCCCCACTCCACAGCCAAAGCAATGATACATCTGCTTCGCTCCGCTGACAGAAAAGGATGGTGTTTTTTCATTATGAAAAGGGCAAAGCCCCATGTGGTTACTGCCTTTTTTCTGTAATCTTATGTAGGAGCCAATCACACTAACGATATCGTTTCTACTTCTGATCTCTTCAACTAGCTCGTCCGAATAAAACATTGTGTACTCCTCTCACATCTAATCCTCAAACTGCCGGTACCCGCAAATTTAGGCGTAGGCACAAATTTGCCGTGTGAATTATGCCTTTTATAATTCACACTAATCCTGCATCTGTCCTAATATACGCCTAAAGATATATCGGCAGTCATTATAATTCTTCTTAATAAACGCTCCAGGCAGAGGGAAGCATCAGCTCCTTGAACTTCGCAACTGCATAGCGGTCCGTCATTCCTGCAATATAATCGCAGACTGCACGGTGCGCCGGCTCGCTTCTCTCCTCCATTTGTTTTAAATATTCCTGCGGTAAAAGCCCAAGATGGCTCATATAATATTCAAATAAGGTCTCAAGCAGGCGTTCCGCCTGTTCTTCCTGACTCTTCGCCTTCTTATTCATATAGACACTTTCAAACATGAATTTACGCAGCTGCTTCATAGCTGCTTCTATATCAGAGGACATAATGATATCATTCTTATCCTCACTATTGGTGACAATATCATGAATCAAGGTATCCAGACGATCTCCGAGACTGTGTCCCAGAACCCTGGTATATTCCTCCGGGATCTCCTCTTCACGTATGATCTGTCCGCGTATGGCATCATCAATATCGTGATTGATGTACGCAATCTTATCACAGACCCTGACAATCTTACCCTCCAACGTGGAAGGCTTTCCTGCTGTCTGGTGTCCTTTAATCCCATCCCTTACTTCCTTGGTCAGGTTTAATCCTGTCCCATGGTTCTCAAGCAGTTCAACAACCCGGATGCTTTGCAGATGATGCTGAAAACCTTCCGGACAAATTCTGTCCAGTGCCCGCTCCCCGGCATGGCCGAAAGGGGTATGCCCCAAATCATGACCCAGAGCTATCGCTTCCGTTAACTCTTCATTCAGGCGTAAAGCCTTTGCAATGGTTCTGGCAATCTGGGATACTTCCAGGGTATGGGTTAACCTGGTACGGTAGTGGTCCCCCTCCGGTGCCAGAAAAACCTGTGTTTTATGCTTTAATCTTCGAAATGATTTGGAATGCAGGATACGATCCCGATCCCTCTGATAAACCGGCCGGATATCGCAGGGCTCCTCATAACGGTCCCTGCCCAGTGATTGATCAGAAAAGGAAGCAAAGGGACTTAAAATCTCATGTTCCCTCAATTCCATCTTCTGCCTGATATTTAAATTTTGTTCCATACCTTATCATCTCCATTCTAAGAGAAAAAACATGATCTGACTGCAAGTTTATATCCTTTGCACAACAATAAACTGTTCACTTTGCTTACGACAGGCATAACTTTAAATGTGATTGCCGTCCGTCACCGGACGAATGTGAAGCATTCACTCTACTTATACTACTAATATTCTACAAGGTATTCCTATTTCCTTTTTTATATTTTCGAAAAATTATATTAAATTTGTATTACACCGGCGGAAACAACGATGCAGAACAATGAGTTTACCTTGGCACACTCTCGCCCCGAGCGCGGCCGCAAAGCCAATATCTACCGGTGCGAATGCACATCCTCACGGAGTATTTCTTACTTTATAGGATGAACTTTCTATAAAGTAAAAAGGCAGAACCGCAGCCTCCGGCAAATGCTCCGCCGGAAGGGCCGCAGTTCCGCCTGACTCTGTATCAATCGAAACTGTCCATATTGTTCTGTTCCCAAACGTATCAGCCTACCACATTGTTATATTAAGCCCATTTAACCGCAGCATGGCTTCCATATAAAAATAGTCGCCGTAAATGATACTGAGATGCTTATTGGTATGATAAGCCTCCGAACCGTTCTGCAGAAGGGAATCAATTTCATCCGTAAAATTACACTGCTCCCGGGTCAGAGCCTTCAGTATTTTTAACGCGCCGTTCAGATACATCTCCTTTTCAAATTCCGGCACATGCTTTTCCAGTTCAATTAATCCGCAGGCAGCGATTGCCCCTGCTGTGGTATCGATATAATTAGGCTCTTTGGGAGACCGGAAGTCAATGGGAGGAATATATCCGAATTCAGCGGCCGCAGACAGAAAATAATTTGCTACCCTCTTTGCGGCGTACAGATATCGTTTCTCCCCGGTATGGAGATAAGACAGAGCAAAACCATAGATTGCCCACGCTTGTCCTCTGGTCCAGGAAGAGCCCTCCTCATATCCCTGTCCTCCAAGAGTGGACTTAACCTCTCCCGTTTCCGGATCATAGCAGATGATATGTACCACCGAGCCATCCGGCCGCAGGATATTCTCCAAGGTCTTATCGGCATGTGCCATTGCAATATAGCGGTATCTGTCATAACCGGTTTCCTCGGCCGCCCAATATAACAGCGGAATATTCATCATGGTATCAATGATTGACCAGCCCTGTCTGTCGATGCCACCCCAGGCTACAATATACTTTCCTTTGATATTAAAACGTGAACTGAGATAATTTGAAGCAATCAGTCCTCTTGTTCTGGAGGCAGGATTGCCGGTCAGCCTGTAATCCGCCACGGCGGAATGCAGCCACATAAAGCCGACATCATGATGGAGCGGATCAATTCCGTACTCCGTCATCCCGAGAAGCAGCCGGTCCAGCACCTTTTCCATACGGTTGCCCAGCTCTTTGTAATAGGTATCACCGGTCTGCGCATACATCAGCCAGAGCATTCCTTCCCAAAAGCCGTTGGTCCACCACATCAGGTTGCGGTCTGCCGATTTATCGTCATAGGATCCGTCCGCCTCTGTGCTGTAAGGTATCTTTCCTTCATTCCGATGAATTGATCCTCCCATTTTCTCTATCATTTTGTTACATGTATCATCAATCCACACTTTATCCTGCACTGACAGGTTCATATTTTACCTCGCTTCTGTTGAGTGAAAGACGATTTTTCTTTCACTCCTCTCCTCTTTATTCAATATTCGCCGGGTTTTCTCAGCCTTTCACCGCTCCGATGGTAATCCCTTTGACAAAGAACCTCTGCAGGAAGGGATAGATGCACAAAATTGGAACGGTTGTAATGATAATCGCTGCGTATTTAATTGTTTCCGTGTAGCTGTCAAACCGGTCTCCGCTGTTTGATAATTCGCCTCCCCCAAGGGTATCCTGGTTCATAATCAGCAAGGACCGGAGGATATTCTGGATTGGAAGCAGCTTATTATCTTCAATAAAGATTGAAGCCTGGAACCAATTGTTCCAGTGTCCCACCGCATAATACAGCAATACCACGGCAACCGTGGGCATAATCAGCGGCGCAATGATGCGAAACAGGACCGTAAAGTCATTTGCCCCGTCAATATAGGCAGATTCTGTTAAGCTGTCCGGCAGATTTTCAATGGCCGTCTTACAGATAATTGTATTAAACATACTTAAAGCCCCGGGAATAATCAATGCCGCCAGATTATTATACAGCCCCAGGGAGCGTTGATTCAGATACATCGGTATCAGTCCTCCGCTGAAAAACATGGTAAACATCATCATAAATACAATCGCCCTTTTAAACATAATATGCTTTGCTGCAAGAAAGTAAGCCCCAAACAGGGTCAATATCAAATTAATCGGAAGAGCGAATACCAAAATCAAAATGCTGTTCTTAAATCCGCTCATAATCAACGGATGCTGAAATGCCAGCCGGTATGCTCCGGTTGTAAAGCCTTTGGGCCACAAGGTCAGCCCCGGATTTGCCACCAGCTCGGTATTATTACTAAAGGATGCACACAGGACATGGTACATCGGATAGGCTGTGATTATCATCAGCAGAAGCATAAAAACAGTATTACCGATATGGAAGGTCAAATCAGCTTTGCTTTGTTTGTGTTTCATCTCGTACTCCTTTCAACATCGCCGCTAAAACAAACTTGTATTATTTGCTTTTTTGCTGAGCTGGTTTGTTACAACAAGAAAAATAATGTTCACAAGGGAATTAAATAAGCCGACTGCCGTACTAAAGCTGTAGTTTGCTTCTACAATACCCTTTCTGTAAACATAGGTAGAAATCACATCCGCCACCTCGTAGGTAAGAGGCTGATACAGCAGGAGGATCTTCTCATAGCCTACATTTAATATACCGCCCATCCGTAATATGAATAACACCGTTATGGTTGGCATCAGTCCCGGAAGAGTAATAAACAGCATCTGCTTCACCCGTCCCGCACCGTCAACCTTTGCAGCCTCATACTGCTCCTGGTCAATTCCCGCAAGTGCTGCCAGATAGATGATAGAATCCCAGCCGACCGACTGCCAAATTCCCGACAGTATATAGATCGGATAGAAATTTTCCTTATAAGACAGCAGGTTGCTCCGCTGTCCGCCGAAGGCTGCGATTATGTCGTTAAATACACCGTCCGTCTGGCTGAATGCCCTGATCAGTCCGCATACGACTACGATAGATATAAAGTAGGGCATATAGGACACGGTCTGCACCACACGCTTAAACTTTGTACTCCTGATCTCATTCAGTAACAGTGCAAGAATAATCGGCGCCGGAAAACCGAACAATATACTCAGCAGGCTGATGGAGAAGGTATTTCTCAATAATCTTAAAAAGTAGACATCATTGAAAAATGCCGTAAAATTATCAAAGCCCACCCACCTGCTTCCTTCGATCCCCAGGAATGGTTTATAATTCTGAAACGCAATCACAATGCCATACATCGGTTTATAAGCAAATAGGATCAGATAAATAAGAACAGGCAGCACGATCAGATATTTATATTTGTTTCTTTTATAGTCTTTTATCATTCTTGTGGTGAACGGGACCTTTTTCACAGGTGTTTTTTGTATCAGTAAGTTTGCCATACGATTCCCCTTTTATAATGCCGGGGTACAGACAATCCTGCTGCACCCCGGCATCGTTGCTTCTCAGATACGGACTTTCCCGCATCACATACTGTTCGCTATCTCTTTAAAAATCTCTCATAGGCTGCCTGCTGTATCTCCAGAAGCTTCACAAGACCCATGCTGTTTAATTTATCCAGATACTTGTCAAAATCATCGAGAGATTCATCACCTGTCATGAATCTCAAGGACATTTCCTGGGTATAGGTCTGAAGGCTGTTGATGATAGCGGTGGCTTCGTTGCTTTCCTCCGTAGTTCTGGTTACACCTGCAGGGAAAAGATGCTTCTTTGATTCCTGATTCTGCAGCCATATGTCCACCGACTTAACAGCGGTGGGATTATTCTTCTGCCTTACCAGCTCCGTTGCCTGGATCCCTATGTTCTGCCACTGGGCACAGGTATATTTATCGAGTGCTTCGTTGGTACCGTCGGGAGCCTTTAAAATCAAATCCGTATAGGTCGGAACACCGTTCACCATGGTGTAGGTTTCACCCTCTGTTCCAAAATTCGTATACAGGAAGCCTTCCTCGGAGAAGAGATAATCCAGCCATTTTAACGCAATATCCACCTTGTCCTCAGGGCAGCTGGTCGTGATTGCTCCGACACTGGCACGGGCGGTATCCTCCATTTGGACCTCCATCACAACATCACCGGGATTCTTGACAGGATAAGCAATCCCTTCCCACTTCGCACTTGAACCGGAGCTTTCCACATCGGCAAGCCAGTTGGTCAGCTGCCCCATACTGGTTATGGATATCCCTACCTTATCATTCAGCGCCTTTGTGCGCATTCCTGCATCATCAATCGTTAGTGCGTCCGTATCAATAAGTCCGTCCTGATACCAGGAATTCAGCTGGGCCATATACTCCTTCCACTCGTTGGTCGCCATGGAATACTGAACCTTCTGGTTATTATCAATATAAAAAAGCTCGTCCGTCCATTTTGCAAAGGAACCGCTGGCACCGTAGGTACCTGCCAGTCCGGGATTCATTCTGGAGATTGCAAATGAAAACTTTGCGCCATACTTGCTGTCGAAGGTACGAATCACATTATCCCAGTCTGCAATTGTAACCGGCTCCTGTAAGCCGCATTCCTCAAGCCAGTCCTTCCGGATGACAGGACCTGTGTAGGCTGCGTTCCATTCGCTTTCCCGGAAGCATCCGAAGCCGTAATACCTTCCGCTGTCCGCTTTCACCGATTTATCATAATACGGATTCTCCTGCAGATACTTCCAGTAATTTGGAGCCTTCTCCGGCAGCAACGCTGTCAGGTCACGGATGATACCCTCGTCCATGTATTGATCCGCATCATTTACAAGATTATAGATGATGACATCCGGAAGTTCTCCGCCGGAGAGCATCAGATTGAAGGCCTGTGCGGCATCGGTACCGGCGGTGGGAAAGATCCATTCCACGTCAACCCCGGTATTTTTTGCAAGGCCGGTATGGAACGGAGACTCTGTATAACTGGTGTAGGATTTCTGGGGAGCCATGATATAGGACCATACCTTCAGCTTTTGATCCGTCTGAATGGGATACCCCTGTTCTTCACCGCCCTGTGCTGCCTCCCCTGTTACCGCAGCGGTGGGAGTCGGACTGCTATTATTCGTGTCCTCCCCCGGTACCTGCTTGCCCGAGCCGCAGCCTGTCATGGTTCCAAGTAAAGCAATGCTCAGTATGACAGCAATCAGGCTATTCATTTTTCTTTTTCTCATAATTTACCTCCTATTAATATCAAATGAATGATGACTTATTTAGCCGTGACCTTCCGGGGTTAACCCCCGGCAACCAAGCCACAGGCTATGCACTAAATTTTATTCTCATTTGTGCAAAGTGTATATATTCCAGATACAGAACCTCTTGCTCATTATGGAAATTATAATTGTCCAAATTTAAAATCAGTTGCCAATTTATAAAAAGCTCCATAATATATCAACATTTTTGTTGATTTCACACAAACAAATCCATATAATAAAATCAACTCAGGGAAAGGAGGAACGCATTATGAAGAAATTCTTCATTCATAACTTTTTAACAAGAAAGAGCTTTTTTTTGCGGTTTCTGCGCTCCTACCTTATTGTATTGATTATTCCCTTTTCAACAATACTGGTGCTTTATACCAATGCCCAGAAAATCATACATGAAGAAATTCTCACCTCAAATGCCAACCATTTAAATCAATTTGTCAATATTATTGATATGGAGTTAAGCAATATGGTGGAGAAAACCTCTCAAATTCTCAGCAGCGGTATCATCCGTAAGCAGGTGCTGTACCATTTTGCCGTAACCAGCCCCTCCTCGGGCTATGATATTTATGAAATCAAAAAATATCTTGAGGACTTCCCTCAGGATGATTTTTCCGATGTTTTTGTGTATTTCCGCAGTTCGGACCGCATCATATCCGCAGGAAGATCCAGTCTCAACAGCCAGGAATATTATGATACCTATTACAGTGATGCCAATAGCAATCTGAAGGATCCGGATAAGAACTACGAGACTTTTTTCTCTGTGTTGACGCCGGATACCCTTGTTCCCCGCCTGGTTTCCTTAAAGCAGGAACAATCCGTTCCTTCCCTTGGTGCGGTATTATCCATGAATTACTCCAACACCAGGAGACAGGGTGATGTAACGGCGGTCCTGGTCCTTCAGCCTGAGCTTCTGGAGAATCTAATTCAGAATGCCCTGTACCAGAATAAGAGCTCCGTCATGATTTACGATAATAACAGCCGTTTGCTTGTCTCGTCAAACTCCCAGGACTTTGAACTGGACTTATCAAGCTATACCGGCCGGAAGGATAACATCTATTATGACACCATTAACGGTGAGGATTATATTCTACAGTTTTTCCCGTCAAAGGTCATAAATTGCACTTATGTTTCCCTGATTCCCAGTGATACCTTCTGGGAGAAGCTGAACGGTGTGCGTACCATCAGTATGATCAGTATTATTTTAAGCATGCTGGTCAGCATCCTGCTGTCCTGGATGCTTGCACGGCGCAGCTATTCCCCCATTGATTCTATCGTACACACGATCCGGAATAAATCAGACTTTCAATATGATTTTAAGAAAAAAAGCGAATTAGATTTTATAAAAGAGGTAATTGTGAATACCTTCACTGAGAACGATATGCTCAGTAACAGAATTAAAAACAGCAGTAACACCTTATTTGAAGAATTTTTGCTTCACGCAATGCAGGGCACCCTGTCCAACAATAAATATTTTCAGCAGGAGCCTGAGCTTCTCCAGCGTAATTTTCGTTCTGATTCCTTCAGTATTCTGCTGATTAATATCGATTCTGTGAATGAAGCCGTCATTGAAGCGGCCGATCAGGCGGAAGGACAGCGTATCCTCTCGTTTATTGTGGAGAATATCATGCTGGAGCTCTGCTCTGCTTCCCATCTGGGCTTTATCATCAATCTTATGCCCAGGGTATATGCCGTGGTCCTGAATTTTTCACCGGATATTCCGGCAAAACGCCACCCTGAGGAGGCCCTTGAAATTGCCCATACCTTTCAAAGCTTTATAAAACAGCATTTTGACATTATCTCCACAATATCCGCCGGCAGTACGGTGGAGGGCTTCCGCAACCTCAGCACCTCCTACCGGCAGGCTGCAGCCGCCATGGATTACCGGTACCTGTTCGGCAAAGGCAGTATCATTCCCTATTCGGATATCACCATGAAGAAATTCACTTATAACAATTCCTTTAATTCCAAAAACACACAGATTCTGATCCAATATGTAAAGGAGAATATCAGTAATGATATCTCCGCTGTCATCACTGAGATGATCAGCAATTCCATGATAGACGGCAGCTCTTCCTTAAGCGTGATCGAATGCTTTAAATACGACCTGATCAATACCGTTAACAAGATTATCTTCGAAATCGGTGCCGTAGAATTAGAAAAGAAAAATAATTATATCCATTCTCTGATCCATGCCGAAACCTTCCAGGAATTTCAGGAGATTTTAAAGACCACCTTGACGGCTTTGAAAGTTTACCGGGAGGAAAGCAAGGAGCAATTCACCATTTGCGACAAGGCTGAGGAGCTGATTCACGACTGTTATATGGATATCAACCTTAACAATAGTATCATAGCGGACAAGCTTGATATCTCTCCTTCCTACCTGTCCAAATTATTCAAAAGTCAGAAGAATATCAGCCTGCTGGATTATCTTTACCAGGTACGGCTCTCCTATGCCAAGAAGTTCTTAAAGGAGACCAGTCTCACCGTAGAGGAAATTGCATCAAAAACCGGCTTTATCAGCAACAGTGCTTTGACCAAAGCCTTTAAAAAATATGAAGGCATAACCCCTGGCTCATATCGCCGGCTCATGATGTAAGCCCGTTTCTTACAAAATAAGCAACCTGCTTCTCATATGGGCAAGTAAAAGTTTCAATACGGGCAATCGGTTTTATTATTGCAGTATGTACAGCATCCTCCGGCTTTCTTATTATGGTAGTTGTATTATATTGTTTCTATCATCAGAGGACGCCAAGGAGAGTTCAAATGAAACCAGAAAAACTTATTTATACCTTTGTAAGCTATGCCGCCAATTATAATACCAATTGGGGCTCAGGTACGGCGATAGAAGGGATTGACCGGACTGCCGGACTTGCACATCAATATGGCATCCCTGTCACCTGGATTGTGAACGGCGGTTCCATCCCGGTGATCAGAGACGCCATCCTTCAATGGCATGAAGAATATGGAGATGATGTCATTCTGCAATGCCCTATGTACGGCCAGGATCCAAGAAACCGCAAAGAAGAATTGAAAGCTCTGCTTTCGCAGGAATGGGAATTACTAAAACAAGCCTTTCCCTGGGCAAAGACAAAGGTGGCAGCCCGGGGGCAGATCTCCCAGGAGATTATACAAGCCTTAGAGGAGCTTGATTTTCAGGGATTATGGGGGTATTGCTGGGAACAGACCTGGTGGGACGGAATATCCCATAAGGGAATTCCCTGGGGCTTTTGGTATGTAGACAGCGACCGGTATAAGGTTCCTCATCCCGGGAAAGGAAAGCTCGTAGGCTGTGAGTGGACAGCAAGAGACTTTAACCCCACTTATCACAGCGGAAGTCCCTGCATCTATTCTACAGACCCAAATGATGTCCTGCGGGCGGGCTTATGTACCGGAGACAAGATTGACTACTGGAAGAAGATATTCCAGGAATATCTTAATAATACCGACCATAATGATCATGTATTCTTTTTGCAGCAGCAGGAAGCCCATGAGATGGAATACACCGACAGGTTTGCCGTATTTCCGGAAAGCCATGTAGAGGAATGTACCAGGATGCTGGATCATTTCTTCCGATATATCAAGACCTTTCCGGTTACCTTCACTACCCTGCCCTATGCAATCAGACTGTATCATCAAAACAAAACCACTGCTGCCAGCTATATTCTGTCCGAGGATTCCCCGTACCGTCCGGATACCAATGAATATACCCTTACCCTTGGGGGAACCGGAACCGGCCCCTGGCCCGAAACCTTCTTCTTTTATGATAACAGCTGCCAAATGGCATTTGTCAAAGGGGAATGCATCCCACGGACCCTGCGGAGCTATCTCGGCAAGTGGAATATGAATGAAGAATTCCTTGAGAAGGTACCGCAGGTATTTATTACCCACTATAGTAAATCCGGCGGCAGAATTGAGTTAACCTATGATATCGGCTACAGCTCGCCCCTCCCCTTCGGCCTGGTATACTGGGATGATTTAAGCGGGTATGAAATCTCCTCCTGTCCGGAGTCCTGTGATGCAAGAATCATTCGGGATAAGCTGGTATTCCTGCGTTTTCAATTGGATGGAACTAAGACAAGGATCTGCCTGGAATTAAGAAAGAAGCAGGATAATTAAAATACCCTGCTTCCGATCTGATAAACCAGGGTTGCAGCCAGCAGAGCAATTCCCAGCTGGAACAGGATCGTAAATATGGTCCACCTGGCAGAGCGCATCTCTCTCTGAATCACCCCGATGGTTGCTACGCAGGGGACATAAAGAAGGCTGAATACCATCAGAGCATAAGCATTGAGCGCCCCGAAACCGTATTGTGCAAGGATTTCGGTCAGGCTGTTCATGCCCTCCGGCGTATTGATATTATTGATCTGGAATAGAACACTAAAACTGGATACTACCACTTCCTTCGCGGCAATACCGGAAATCAGGGCAACCACAACCTGCCACAGACCAAGACCGGCGGGTTTTAGTATCGGGGCAACGGCTTTACCGATCATAGCTCCATAGCTTAAGGACATGTCGGTTACCATCCCGCCCGGACCAAAATCAAGGATGAACCAGATCACAACAGAGGCGATAAAGATGGTGGTTCCGGCCTTGGTCAGGTATTCCTTCACCTTCTCCCATACATAGATCAAAATTGTCCTTGCATTTGGTGATTTGTATTCCGGAAGCTCGATCAATAAAGTATTGCCGATATTTTTATCTGATTTATCACTCATGGCGAAGGCAACAAGAATAGCTACCGCAATACCGAGAAGGTACATGGAGTAGGCAGCAAACATTGCGTTCTTACCAAAGAACATCTGGGAAAACAGTACATAGATCGGCAGTCTTGCACTGCAGGACATGAAAGGTGTGATCAAGATGGTCTTTCTGCGATCTCTCATGTTCTCCAGAGAACGAGATGCCATGATGGCCGGCACCGTGCAGCCGAAGCCTAACAGCATGGGGATAAATGCCCTGCCTGAGAGTCCAAGCTTCCCCATGATGCCGTCCATAACATAAGCCACTCTGGACATATAACCACTGTCCTCAAGGAAAGCCAGTGCAAGAAACAGGATGAAAATATTCGGCAGAAAGGTCAGTATTGTGCCAACACCGGTTATAATACCATCCACAACCAGAGAGGTTGAAAACGCTCCGGCATGAACGCTCTGCAGCAGATACAGGACACCTGAAGAGAAGGTATCCAGCACTGCCTGGAAGTAGCCCTTGATAAAATCTCCTACCTTGAAGGTAAAGAAAAATACCAGGGCCATAATTCCCAAGAAAATGGGCAGCCCCAGATACCGGTTCGTCAGAATACGATCAACCCGGTCCGTAGAAGCTGCTTTCCTGTCCTTATTCACCAGGACCTCTTCCATAACTTCCTCAATAAAATCGTATTTCTGATTAATAATATCGCCTTCATAGCTGCGTTTCACCAATCCGGAAAGCTCCAAAGGATATTGTGCCATGACCGCAGGATCCATTTCCATCAGCTTAATGGCATGCCATCTGAGATTATCCGGCTTATTGTATTTTTTTATTAAAAGCTTACTGACATCATCAATTTTATCTTCAATATCATCACTGTAGACTACTGTGTATTCCTCATGATGCTCATGCTCATGCGTATGCAGTGGTTTACTGTAGGTACCTTTCTGGCTGTATCCGGCATGCCTGCGGGATTTATTCTCATGGTGATGTTCTAAATTATGATCCGACTTGCGATCTTTATGGTGCGCAACCGTATGCATCAGGATATCCAGGCCCGTCTTTCTTCTGGCGGATACCGGAATAACCGGAATACCCAGCATCTCGGGCAGCCGGTGCAAATCAATCTCCATCCCCCGTTCTTCCACAATATCCATCATATTCAATGCCAGAACCACCGGCTTGCCAAGCTCTATCAGCTGCAGTGTCAGATAGAGGTTACGCTCCAGGCTGGAGGCATCCACAACATTGACAATCACGTCCACATTGGAATCCATAATATATTCCCTGGTCAGCTTCTCCTCCATCGTATAGGAAGTCAGGCTGTAGATTCCGGGAAGGTCCACCAGCTTAAATATGCAGTCGTGGTATTTAAAGGCACCTTCCTTTTTCTCAACGGTGACACCGGGCCAATTGGCCACCTTAAGGTTTGCGCCTGTATAAGCATTAAATAATGTAGTCTTTCCGCAATTGGGATTACCGACAAATCCAACCTGCAATTCCTTCTTCATTCTATTTCTCCCCTTTAACGTTTGCAGAGAGGATTATTATAGTCTCAGCGATTTTCTTACCCACTGCAAGCCTGCTGCCTCTCACCATCACGATAACCGCACCGCCCCGGTTGCGGTTTAAGACGGTGACATCCGTTCCCATGGTAAGACCCAGCGCTTCCAGCCTTCGCCTGACAGCGATATCAAGATTAAGTGCTTGCACCGTATAGGTTTCACCGATTTTACCACCCAGTAATGTCATGCCGTACATCCTCCAATCAATATATCATATGCAGATAAGGAGCCGGAATATCTAAAATATTCCAGCTCACGCAACAGTAATCCAGCCATGCAAGGGCATCTCTTCAAACAAGCTTGGTTAATGCTCTTACATGGCCGGATTTTTCTCTGCACATCGCGGATATTGATAATAATTCTCAATTGCTACTATTATAGTCATCGGAATACAAAATGTCAATGAAGTTCTGCTATCTATTCTCTTTTTCACGGCTTCTCATAGAATAGACACAACCGCAATAATCCTGACGGTATAAGCCATATTCCTCGGATAGCTCAATGGAACGCTTATACCCGTTCTTTTTCTTAAAATCGGAAGGCAGGTAAAGCACACCATATTCCTTCGCAAGCTTCTGGCCGATTTCATTCAGCTTATCGGCGTTCTTATGAGGACTGATGGACAGGGTTGTGGTGAAATAATCATAACCGCCCTCCTTCGCCAATTGTGCCGCCTCACGAAGCCGAAGCTCGTAGCATACAAAACAGCGTTCTCCGCCCTCAGGCTCCGCTTCCAGTCCTTTCACCGCAGTATAATAATCCTGCGGCCGGTAATCCCCCTGGAGAAATGCTACCCTGGAATCCAAGGACATGGCCCGGATTAAGCTCTGCTGCTCCTCGACTCTCCTGGTATATTCCTCCTCCGGGTAGATATTCGGATTATAATAGAAAAGTGATAGGTCAAAATACTTCGACAGGTACTCCAAAACATAGCTGCTGCAGGGTGCGCAGCAGCTATGAATGAACAGCTTAGGCCGGCGGTTTTCTTCGACCAGCTTCTCTATCAGATTGTCCAACTCTTTTTGATAATTCATATTAACTCCAATTTACGCAATACATTTTCAAATTTCTCCTGGTCAATGGGCTTGCCGGCATAGGCTGTGCATCCCATATCAAAGGCTTTCATTACATTTTTTCCTTCACTTAGGGCGGTCGTCATAATAATCTTAACTGACTTGTTTTCAGGAATACTATTTTCGCCCTCAATTTCTCTGATTTTTTGAAGTGCCTGATATCCGTCCATCCCCGGCATCATAATATCCAGACAGATCAGATCATAGCCCTCATTTGCTTCCAAAGCCATTGAAAATGCTTCTACTGCTTCGTTTCCGTCCACAGTGACATCGCATTCACCGTATTTGGACAGAAAACGAAGCATAAACTTTCTACTGGTAAAATCATCCTCAGCAATTAATACCCTCATTCTATGCTCCATTCCTGCGTATCTTTTTTACATTATAATAGTAAAGTCCGATTTTACAAGCATTATAGTACTATCTTATATAACTTTCCATATATTTTTTCAAAAATTCATATAATTGCTTCATTTCCTTCTCTGTTCCAATGGTAATCCGAAGATAATTATCAATTCTGGAAGAATTAAAATAGCGCACAAAGATATGTTCCTCACGCAGCGCCTCATAGAGCTCCTTTGCAGGAATAAACCCATGGGTTGCATAGAGAAAGTTTGCGCCGGAAGGAGGAAAGGAAAAGCCAAGCTCCGCCAGGTATTGCTCTGTTCTCGCTCTTGTCGCTAATATTTTGTGAATTCCTTCTTCAAAATATTTAACATCCTTCACCGCTTCCACACCGGCAAGAATCGAAGTCTGGTTCATGGTATAGGAATTGAAGGAATATTTCACATCATTTAAGGCTTTGATTAACGCAGCATTCCCCATAGCATAACCGATACGCATGCCGGCCATGGATCTGGACTTTGAAAAGGTCTGCACCACTAAGAGATTCTCAAACCTGGCAATTAGTTCTACCGCCGATGCCCCTGCAAAATCAATATAAGCCTCATCGATAATTACAACCGTCTCCTGATTATGCAAGAGAATGTCCTCCATCACAGAAAGCTCCTCATAAATAGAGGTAGGCGCGTTGGGATTCGCCAGAATCACTCCGCCGTTCGGCTGATAGTAATCCTCCTTTCTGATACGAAAATTCCCGTCAAGGGCCGGCCGCTGATAGGGGATTCCAAACAATTCACACCAGACCGGATAAAAGGAATAGGTAATATCCGGGAACAGTACCGGCTTCCCGGAATTAAAAAAGGTAAGAAAGGCCATGGCCAGGACATCATCAGAACCAACTCCTGCGAAAACCTGGTCACTGTTTAAATGATAAAATTCTGCCAATTCATCCACCAGCTGCTTAATGGTCGGATCGGGATATAATCTGAGCATATCCGCATCCATACCATGGAGCACCCTTTCCACTCCGGGTGCCGGAGGATAAGGATTCTCATTGGTATTCAGCTTTATCATATTCTTATCATTCGGCTGCTCCCCGGGAACATATGGCGTTACCCTCCGGATATTTGCCTCCCATGGTCTCTGCTTCGCACCGGATCCCTTCATTGTTCGTATTCCTCCGCCAGTTTCTTAAACGCAGGTAAAGAGCGCTCTATCATGGCATAATCCACACAGTAAGCAATTCTGCAATAACCGGGACAGCCAAAGGAAGTACCCGGTACAATGAGAAGATTGTGCTTCTTGGCCGCTGCCGCAAATGCCTTATCGTCTGCTTCCAAAGCTTTGACAAAGAGATAAAAGGCACCCTGGGGTTTAATGCATTCATAGCCATAGGATATCAAGCTGTTATATAATAATTCTCTGTTACGATTATAGATCTCCACGTCCACCTTTGAATCAAGGCATCTTGCAACTGCACGCTGAATTAAGGAAGGTGCGTTGACATATCCCAGGATTCTGGTTGCCACATTGGCCGCCTGAAGGATTTCCTCATAGCTGTCAGCCTCTCCCGGAACAACCAGATATCCGATTCTCTCCCCCGGAAGGGACAGGGATTTACTAAAGGAATATCCAACAATGGTGTTGGCATAATATTTCGTCAGATAGGGAACCTGAGCACCGTCATACGCCAGCTCTCTGTATGGCTCATCGGAGATCAGATAGATGGAGGCGGCGAATTCCTTCTGCTTCTTTTCTAATATCCCAGCAAGCTTACGGATTGTATCCTCTGAATAAACGACACCTGTCGGATTGTTTGGCGTATTAAGGATGACTGCCTTGGTCTTTGCGGTAAACTTCCGCTCAAATTCCTCAAGATTCGGTTGAAAATCCGTCGTATTTGGGCTCACAATCACAAGCACTCCGTCATTGTTGCTGACATAATTGCGGTATTCCCCAAAGAAAGGAGCAAATACAATAACCTCATCCCCCGGATTAAGCAGGGCCTTAAAGATAACATTTAATCCTCCGGCAGCACCTACCGTCATAATAATATTCGCATATCCAAACCCAGTGCCAAATCTTTGATTGATCGACAGGGCAATTCTCTCTCTGACATCTTCATAACCGGAATTATTCATATAGCCGTGCACCAGATTTGGAGCTTCCTCATTAATCACCTTGAGCAATGCCTCTTTTATTGCAACCGGCGGTTCCACGCTTGGATTACCCAGACTGAAATCATAGACATTCTCTGCCCCGTAAATATCAGCCAGCCGCTTTCCCTCTTCAAACATCGCACGGATTACCGAGCTGTTTTTAACCAATTCCATCATCTTCTCTGATATCATTATTTACCTCATTTCCGAACTAACATATATGCCTGTGTCTTTACCGAAAGCGAATATCCAAATAAGCTTTGACAATATCGACACATTTTTCAAAGCCCAGCTTACTGCTGTTAAGGCACAGGTCATAATGCCTTGCATTCTCCCACTCTCTGCCGGTGTAGTAATTATAGTACTCCGCCCGGTGCTTATCGATTGCCAGAATTTCTTTCTCTGCTTCCTTCTCCGATTTTCCGAACATCTCCTTCACGGTATTTACACAATCCTCCAGCGGGGCATGCACGAACACACGGATCACATTCGGATAATCCTTCAGGATGAAATCTGCGCATCGGCCGATAATAATGCAGGCTTCCGTATCTGCCAGCTCTTTGATTATCTTCGCCTGATAATTGAACAGATTATCATTGGATACGAATTCATCACTATCCGGGGGAATCAATTCACCCTTGTAAATATTCTTCGCAATGCGAAACAACAGGCTCTTCTTCAGCTTCTCATCAGCCTTAGCAAACAACTGCTCATTAATGCCGCTGTCATCGGAAGCAAACCGAAGCAGATCCCTGTCATAATAGGGGATCCCTAATTTTTCTGACAGCATCTTGCCTATGGTTCGTCCGCCGCTGCCATAACCTCTTGCGATTGTAATCACATACTTATCCATATGACCTACCTCCTGCATTGTATTTTTAATATTAAAATATCAGAATAAACCCACGGAGGAATTTATTCTGATATCACCATCGATGTTGTTATATTGTTCCTCATAAGGATATTATAACATAAACTTGCTGATTATGCCGCAAACTTCATATACTGAACATAGTCTGATTATGCTTGAAAACTTCATTTTCGGTGTAACCTGAGATTTCACTGAGCGCTGCTGCGCTTATCCCCTCTATCGCTATTCTCCCAGATAAGCCTTCTTCACAGACTCATTATCCATCAGCTTCTTTGCATCATCCGTAAGAACAATTTTACCTGTCTCCAGAACATAAGCACGATCCGCAATGGATAACGCTTTCTTTGCATTCTGCTCTACCAGAAGAACTGTGGTACCGCTCTTGCTGATGCTCTGGATGATATCAAAAATCTCTCCGACCAAAATTGGAGATAACCCCATGGAAGGCTCATCCATCAGAATAATCTTCGGCTTTGACATAAGTGCGCGGCCCATAGCTAACATCTGCTGTTCACCGCCGCTAAGCGTACCCGCAAGCTGATTCCTGCGTTCCTTCAGTCTTGGGAATCTCTTATATACACTCTCCAGGGATTCTTCAATTTCCGCTTTATCCGAACGGGTAAACGCACCCATCAGAAGATTCTCGTATACACTAAGCTGTGCAAATACATGCCGTCCTTCCGGTACATGTGCGATGCCCATGGATACGATTTTATGAGCCGGGATTTTCTGAAGATCAACGCCTTCATAGAATACTTCCCCGCCCTTGGCTGCAATTAAGCCGGTGACGGTATGAAGAATCGTCGTCTTTCCGGCACCGTTGGCACCGATCAATGCAATAATTTCACCCTCATTTACCGTAAAGGACACATCTTTGATTGCCTGTATCACGCCATAATAAACCTGTAGGTTTTTCACTTCTAACATAAAACACCTCATTCCCGCGCAGAACTGCGCTTTATTAACATACCTGCCCCTTAAATAGTTCGGGCTGAGGATTATGCCGGACAAACGATTAAGTATGAATTATGCTTCTCAATAATTCACGTTATTCTCCAAGATACGCCTTGATAACCTCGGGATTATTTAACACCTCGCCCGGCAAACCGTTTGCTAACTCCATACCGAAGTTAAGTACGAAAATCTTCTCACAGATACCGGCAACAAGCTTCATATCGTGCTCAATGAGCAATATGGTGACACCATATTTCTCACGGATCAGGGTAATGGTTTTCATAAGCTCTTCTGTCTCGGAAGGGTTCATGCCGGCTGCCGGCTCATCCAGCAGCAAAAGCTTCGGATTGGTAGCCAATGCTCTGGCAATCTCCAGCTTTCTTTGTTTGCCGTATGGAAGGTTTGAGGATAACAAATGTGCTTCCTGATCAAGGTCAAATACCTTCAGGATATCCAAAGCACGTTCATTCATCTGCTTCTCGGTCTTAAAATAGGAAGGTAAACGCAGGACTCCTGCAAGTGTGGAATACTTGTAATCATTATGAAGTCCTATCTTAACATTATCCAGTACCGTCATCCCCTTAAATAACCGAATATTCTGAAAGGTTCTTGCAATACCCGCTTTATTGATTTCGATAGTGCTAAGCCCGGTGATATTTTTACCATTCAGGGTCACCGTTCCGGTATTCGGCTTGTAGACACCGGTCAGAAGGTTGAAGGCCGTAGTCTTTCCCGCACCGTTGGGACCGATCAGACCATACAACTCCCCCTTCTCAATTGTTATATTAAAGGAATCTACGGCGCGTAATCCACCAAAGGAGATGCCTAAGTTCTTCACAGATAACATTGCCATACCTTTACGCCTCCTTCTTATTCTTTCCCAACAGGGACAGTACGCTGTCCCGAAGGGAATGATTTTTACGCCATGCGATGCAGGCAGGATTCCAGTTGAAGATCATCATTACTATCAACACTACCGCATAAATCAGCATACGGTAATCCTGCAGGAAACGCAGGTACTCCGGCAGCAGGGTAAGAATAATTGCGGCAATAATGGACCCGCGGATGTTGCCGATGCCGCCAAGTACCACGAACACCAGAATCATAATTGACATATTATATCCGAAATTCTTTGGCGTTGCTACCAGTGTTGATATGTTATGGGAATATAGAACACCTGCAATACCTGCCATGGCTGCCGATATGGTAAAGGCCAGCAGCTTAAACCTGGTAATATCAATACCGACTGACTCTGCTGCAATTCTGTTATCCCGGATCGCCTGAATTGCACGGCCGGAACGGGACTTTATCAGATTAGCGATAATCAGATAGGTTACAATCAAAAGCAGTGCGGCAATGGTAAAGGTAGTACCTTTCGGCGTTCCCGTAATACCCTTCGCACCATTTATAATAATCGTTCCATTCTCCTGGAGCTTCAAGGATGCGGAATCCTTTATGGAGAAATGGAAGCCCCTGCTGTCAAGCCCGATATATAATACATTGATTACATTTTTAATAATTTCGCCAAAGGCAAGCGTAACAATCGCCAGGTAATCGCCTCGAAGGCGCAGCACCACGACACCGATCAAAGCACCGAAGAGCGCAGCTGCGATTGCACCCAGAAGCAGTGCAATCAGGAAACCCAAGAAGGAAGCTCCGATGGAGCTCTGTGTGCTCTTAGTGAAAAATGCGCCGGCAAACGCACCCACACACATGAAGCCCGCATGTCCCAGGCTCAGCTCACCCAGAATACCGACCGTCAGGTTTAAGGATATGGCAAGGATGGAGTAATAGCATAAGGGAACAAGCAGCCCCTGCATTAAGTTTGTCATAGCTCCTGCAGCAATCAGAATCTGACAGATGGCATAGAAAATAACGATGATACCGACAGTAATGATATTATTTCGTGTAGATTTACTTAATGTATTCCAGCTTTTCATTTTCCCACCTACACTTTCTCTTGCTGCTTCTTGCCAAGAATGCCGGTAGGCTTTACAAGAAGTACAATAATTAAGATCAAGAATAAAATCGCATCTGCCAGCTGGGAGGAGATATAAGCACGCCCCAATATCTCAATGATACCTAATAAGATTCCGCCGATCATGGCGCCGGGGATAGAACCGATTCCGCCAAATACTGCCGCCACGAAAGCCTTGATACCCGGCATGGAGCCGGAGGTAGAGGTCAGGCTGGGATAAGAGGAAAACATCAGGACACTTGCAAAGGCTGCAAGTGCGGAACCAATTGCAAAGGTAATAGCGATTGTCTTATTCACATTTACACCCATAAGTACTGCCGCTGCTTTATCCTCGGACACGGCCAGCATACTGCGGCCTGTCTTTGATTTTCTCACAAATACCGTCAATAAAACCATGATTATGATACATAACGGAATGGTCACAAGCGTCTCACCGGAGATTGTCAGCCTGCCCTCCGCAAGCTTAAGCGGCGGAACCGCAATGATCGAGGTAAAGGACTTTGTATCCGCACCGAAGAGGAGTAAAGCAAGATTCTGCAATAAATAGCTT
Organism: Bacillota bacterium; assembly: GCA_023409535.1. Classification (GTDB taxonomy): domain Bacteria; phylum Bacillota; class Clostridia; order Lachnospirales; family Lachnospiraceae; genus Mobilitalea. The sequence continues at coordinate 220,629 of JAEYGZ010000039.1, read as the reverse complement.
ACACCGATGGCTGTAATTAATACTGCCAGTGAGGAAGCATTTCGAAGTGGTTTATATGCAACGCGCTCAATGGTAACACCTAACAGAGTGCATATTATAATCGAAAGTAGGACGGCAAGGATCGGGTTTAATCCCATCATACTCATTACCGTAAAAATAACATAACCACCCACCATGATTACATCACCATGGGCAAAATTAAGCATCTTGGCAATACCGTAAACCATGGTATATCCAAGCGCTATTACAGAATATACACTTCCAAGGCTGACGCCTTTAATTAAATAAGAGATAAAACTCATAAAAACCCCCGTCTGCATGCACAATGCATTTTTTTCATATTCAATAAATTTACATTTCATTGAATAAAAATAATCCTAAGCCATTTTACCATAGTCTAAATTCCGATACAACCTCAAATCAAGCCGGTATATCATAGATTTTACCAAATGGTCATAAAAAAGAGGAATGCATAGGCCAAGTACCCCTATGCAATAAATATACAGAGGGACTGGATGCGTCCCTCTATATGGATTATTCAAAATAACGAACCTTCTTTGTATCGCCCGTACCGGCGTGCAGCTATTCTGCGGAAACGTAAGCACCGTCCTGGATTACCACAGCTCTGGGTGCCTTGTTAACTTCTCCTGCCTCGGACCAGGTCATGCCGGCACCGGTAAGACCATCAACGGAAATCTGAGTCATAGCGCCTCTTATGGCATCACCAAGCTCGGAAATGCTCATATCAGCCTTTGCACCGCTCTTCTCGATTGCTGCTTTGATAATATAAATTGCATCATAAGCATCTGCTGCAAACTGGTTCGGCGTATCAGTATACTTAGCCTTATAAGCATTAACAAAGGCCACTGTCTTTTCATCTGTTGCATCTGCTGCGAAAGGAGTTAAAAGCATTACTCCTTCAGCCAAAGAAGTATCAAAGTTATCAACGGTAAGAATACCGTCAAGACCGTCACAGCCAAAGAAAATCGGCTTATAATCAAGAGCTGCCGCCTGTGTTAAGATCAGGGAAGCTTCCGCATAATAGATGGGTAAGAATACAAGCTCGGCACCGGCATCCTTCGCCTTCTGAAGCTGAACGGAGAAATCGGTTTTGCTGTCAGCGGTAAATGCTTCCTCTGCTACGATTTCAAAATTCTGACCTGCTGCTTCCTCTTTAAACTTCTCATAAATTCCTGAGGAATAGATATCTGAACTATCATAGATTACTGCAACCTTGGAGGCGATCCCCTTGCTGCCTATGTAATCTGCGGAAGCAATACCCTGGTTAGGATCGGAGAAGCATACCTGGAATACATTGCCCAGTGCCAACACATCCTTAGAGGATGCGGAAGGTGTTAACTGGAACATATTATCAGACTTTGTCTTATCAATTACAGATGCACAAGCACCGGAGGTAACGGTTCCCATGAGGATCTTCATTCCCTGATCCTTCAAAGTGTTATAAGCGTTCACTGCTTTTTCGCCGTCAGCCTCATCATCCTCAAATGAAAATTTAATCTGAGTACCGTTAATTCCACCGGCTTTATTAATTTCCTCTACTGCCAGCTCGGCTGCATTCTTAACACTCTGTCCATAAACCGCAGCTCCGCCGGTAACCGGTCCGATACCGCCGATAAAAAATGTATCCCCGCCGGATGATACCTTTGTACCGCATGCCGTTAAGCTTGCTACAGCCACGCTTGTCACAAGAAGCAGGCTCACTACTTTCTTCAATTTCTTCATAAAACGTCCTCCTGATTTTCGGATTTCTGAAATCCGTTTCTTATAGATATAAATAAAGCGTCCCAGCGAATACAGACAAATGTCCGCACTGTACGAACGCTTTATTTCTTGTTATCTATAATAACCTCGGAGATACAATTTGTCAATATAAAATATTAATGTAGTAAAGCATCATAACATTACTTTATTGCAATTCTCCGCCGCATTTATCACAAAATTCCAGACCTTCCAGCGTTATCCCGCCGCAGTCCGGACAAATGATCTTAGCCGGCAGTATTTCCCGCTCCACAACCTCATATTCTACTTCGGAATCCTCCTCCAGGGCAGCGTCTTCCTTCAGAGGTGCGCTGTCATATTCATTTGTTATCTCGTCCTCCGGATCCTCGGTCAGATCCTCGGCCCCGGATACCGATTCCGTTTTTGAAGCGGTTCTTTGCGCTTTATTGTGTTTCTTCCTATATAATAGAGTATCGATGAATGACATAGACATCCCTCCCAATACAATTTGCATAATATCCCTGTTTTCTTTGTAAAGGCATCAGTTGCCGGCTGAGATCAGCTTCTGCTTACCGCTTCCCCTCATCTCAATCAACGGGACCCCTTTACCTTCAATATAATCTCTGGTGATAATCACTCTGCCGATATTCTCATCCTTCGGAATCTCATACATGATATCCAGCATAATATCCTCAAGAATTGCCCTGAGCGCCCTGGCACCGGTTTTCTTCTCCATTGCCTTCTCAGCAATTGCCTCAAGCGCCTCGGGAGCAAACTGAAGATCCACTTCATCCATGGCCAGAAGCTTCTGATACTGCTTTAGAATCGCATTCCTGGGCTCCTTTAATACCTTTACCAGCATATCCCTGGTCAGTCCGTCAAGGGTAAACATAATCGGAAGTCTTCCCAGGAACTCCGGAATCATCCCGTATTCTCTCAGATCATCCAGATTGGCCTTCTGGAAGATATTCGGCTCATCATCGTATTTATCCTTAAGGTCTGCCTGGAAGCCCATGGAGGATTGCTTATTCAGTCTGGCTTTAATTATCTTATCTAAATCCGGGAACGCACCTCCGCAGATAAATAATATATTCTGGGTATTTACTGTAGTCAGCGGTACCATGGCATTCTTGGAGGAAGCACCCACCGGTACCTCTACATTGCTGCCCTCCAGTAATTTTAAGAGTCCCTGCTGTACCGACTCCCCGCTGACATCCCGGCTGTTGGTGTTACGCTTCTTGGCGATCTTGTCAATCTCATCGATAAACACAATACCGCGTTCCGCTTTCTCCACATCGTTGCCTGCTGCCTGCAGAAGCTTTGAGATCACGCTTTCCACATCATCTCCGATATAGCCTGCTTCTGTCAGAGAAGTGGCATCTGTGATTGCCAGAGGTACATTTAGCAGCTTAGCCAGTGTCTTAACAAGATAAGTCTTACCGCTTCCTGTGGGTCCGATCATCAGCATATTGGACTTTTCAATCTCCACCTCGGGATCTGAGAGATCCCCAATTCGTTTATAGTGATTATACACCGCAACGGAGATTACCTTTTTGGCATGCTCCTGCCCGATAATAAAGTCATCCAGCTTCCCTTTGATCACATGGGGGGAAGGGATACTCTTCCGGTCAAAGGCCTCCTGGAGCACCTTCTCCTCCTCCGGTTTTTTCTTCTTTAATTTCTGTGCATTTGGAATATCATTCTGCAACCCGGATAAATTCATGATATTCGGGTTAATGCCCATCATCTGCATATACGGGTTATCCGGCTGATTAATGGTATCAAAGGTCTTCTGCATACAATCCGCACAGATTGTGATCTGATTCGGTATGTGTATCATCTTTCCCGCCTTGCTTTCCGGGCGTCTGCACAGATAACAGATCTCCTCATAATCTGTATGGTCCGAGTGATCCTGATGGTCCCCCTGATCTTTCATATGATCTATATTAAAATCATCAAAATTATTATTGTTACTCATTCTTATCCTCCACTTTTTCTATTATCATCCGTAATAAAAAAATATTATTACTTAATTATATGATCAGTTATATATTACGGATTATATCTTATTGTTTGTATTCATACAAGTGCTGAAAATTTAAGCTTTTATTAAAAATTATAAAATCTTTATAGAATAAAGAGTTTACCTTGTTTTATCGTACAGGATGAACTGTCCTGTACGATAAAAACAACGGGAGCGCACTATACTAATGCGCTCCCGTTACATTGATTTATGGCCTGTTTTTCGATTTCTGACCGATTTCAGGGTCTACAAATTATTCCTGCGCATCCTCTGTACCGTTCAGATTCGGATTCTGTCCTAAGGTTACCTTCAGCGTTCCTTCCTTATACTCACTGCCTGTTTTACGCATATACGTAATTGTTACGTCCGTGCCTACGCGCTTACTGGTCACGTAATCCCTTAACTGTGTGATTGAGGTGATCTCCACATTATCCGCTTTGGTGATGACATCTCCGGATAATAAACCGGCTTTTTCAGCCGCACCGTTCTTGGTTACCTCATTGATAAAGACACCGATGGGGAGATTATAATAGGAGGCAACATCTTCCGTAACATCATTACCCGCAATACCCAGATAACCCTGATCCTTCTCGTCCAGTATCTCACGAGTCATCAGTTCATTGATGATGGAAGTGGCTTTGGTGATGGGAATAGCATAGCCCATTCCCTCAACTTCATCGGAGGCATATTTTACGGTATTGATACCAACAACGTTACCGTTGGTGTCAAGCAGACACCCGCCGCTGTTACCGGGATTAATTGCCGCATCCGTCTGAAGAAGCACCATCTTCTTTGTATTATAGCCATCGGTTTGAATTTCGACCTCCCGATCCTTAGCACTGACATAGCCGACGGTTACCGACTGGCCGTAACCAAGCGCATTGCCGATTGCAATTACCATCTCTCCCACCTTGACTTCATCGGAGTTGCCAAGCTTTGCTATTGCAATTGCATCCAGGGTAGACTGCTTCAGGGTGGAAAGATCTATGGAAACAACAGCCAGATCCGCGGTAACATCCGTTCCCTTTATGACTGCATCTGCCGTAGTATCATCGGTAAAGGTAACCGTAATATTGGTAGCACCTTCCACAACATGATTGTTGGTTGCGATTAACAGTTCCTTCTCGTTCTTTCCAACAATAAAGCCGGAACCGCTTCCTTCCACCGGCTGTTCAAACTGCTGTCCGAACCAATCCGTAGTCTGGGTCGAAGTACAGTTAATCGATACAATAGAGGGAATGGTCTTATCCACGATACTGCTGATTGCCGATTTACTCTGCTCCTTTACGGTACCCGGGTCAGTATAATTAATTTCAAAGTTCACATCAGCCGGTGAATTTCCGGTACTTACGATATAAGCCGCATCCGGATTCACAACGCGGACAAGCTGGGCAATTCCAACGAAGGCTAACCCTGCCACAAGTCCAAAGCAGACTGCCTTACCAAGGAAACGCCATACCTTATGCTCTTTTTTCTTCTTTCCGCCGTCGAAATTACTCTGTGGCGTTCCATAGACATTCTGGCTGTTCACACCCGGGTTATTCCAGTTTGGTCCGCCGCCATATCCGCCTGTCCCCTGATAATAATGATAGTCTGATCCCTGGTTATAATTATTATAGGATGGATTTGTGTAGCCGTAATTTCTGTTTGACTGATCCGTATTATTCCTATACGAATTGTTCGTATTATAACTGTTTCCCTGGGAGTTTCCCGGATTGGGGCTGCTTGGCATCTGCTCAGCCCAGAAGCTATATTGGGGGGGATTAGTCTGACGTTCGTTATTATTGTCGCTTTCCTCGTTAATCTCCTTATCATCAAATTCTGACATATCTATTCTCCTTTCCGATCTCATTTATTTCTGTTCGGATTATATTCTACAATATATCAATAGATTGTGTAAAGTCTGTGAAATTATTTAAAATTATGTATGAAAAATACCCCGCCGTAAAATAATCTTAAGAAAAATTTAGTTGTTGAAATCTGTACAATCATGTATTATAGTAGAGAAGTTAACCAAAATGTAATATATGTTAGGAGATATTAAGAAGGTGTTTCTATGATTAAAGATAATCAAAAAATGTTTAATAGAGTGCATGTTCTAATGGATGCCTGCATCATCGTCATTGCTTACCTGCTGACTTATTATCTGCGATTCTACAGCTTCTTGACTCAGATTCCCTTTCTAAAACTCGGGGAAAATACCGGTTTTTATAGTTTTGGTACTTACGCGCAGCGCTTGATATTCCTGGTACCATTATACTTGTTAATATATTATTTTGCAAACCTTTATACCCCGAAGCGCGGTAAGCGAAGATGGATTGAGATCTTTAACATTATCCTGGCCAACTCGATCGGAATTGCCTTCTTCTTCTCTTATTTATATTTAACCAGGGAGTCTAACCTTTCCCGCTACTATCTGGGTATTTTTTATTGCTTAAATATTGCGCTGAGCGTAGCTTTCCGTATGATACTGGCGCAGGCCTTACGAGTTGCAAGGCGGAAGGGTTATAATTTGAAGCATGTTATCCTGGTGGGATACGGACATGCTGCGGAAGCCTATATTGACCGCATCTTTGCAAATCCCCAGTGGGGATATTATATTCACGGTATTCTGGATGATAATATTGAGGTTGGAACCATGTATAAAAGAGTTCCCGTCATCGGCAGCATCACTCACCTGGAATCCTTCTTATCCAAGATGACTCTGGATGAGATTGCAATCACCTTAAGTGTAGGTGAATATAAAAAGCTGGAGGAAATTGTGTCCATCTGCGAGAAATCCGGTGTTCATACTAAGTTTATTCCCGATTATTACAGCTTTATTCCGACCACCCCTTATACCGAGGATTTATATGGGCTGCCTGTCATTAACATAAGAAATGTTCCGCTGAGCAATACCTATAATCGTGTTATTAAGCGGCTTGTTGATATTGTCGGGGCAACCTTCGCGCTGATTATCTTCTCCATACCGATGCTCCTTGTTGCACTCATCATTAAGATTACCTCCCCGGGGCCTGTGATATTTACCCAGGTACGGATCGGTAAGCATAATAAGGAATTTAATATGTATAAATTCCGTTCTATGGAAATTCAATCAAACCACGAGGAGAAAAAGGCCTGGACCACAAAAAGCGATCCCCGTGTAACCGGAATCGGCAAATTCATACGCCGAACCAGCATTGATGAATTTCCGCAGTTTTTTAATGTCCTAAAGGGTGAAATGAGTCTGGTAGGACCAAGACCGGAACGTCCCTTCTTTGTGGACAAGTTCAAGGAGGAAATTCCTCGTTATATGATTAAGCATCAGGTTTCACCAGGCTTGACCGGCTGGGCACAGATTAACGGTTACCGCGGCGATACCTCCATTAGAAAGCGCATTGACCACGACTTATACTATATTGAGAACTGGACCTTGGGTCTGGATTTTAAAATATTGTTTTTAACAATCTTTAAAGGCTTCATTAACAAAAATGCATATTAGCGTACTATCTCCCCTCATAATGAAAAATGAATCAGATACTACACCAGGATTTCATTTATTTTGAGTATCACTCATAGAATGAGTTGAATGTAAGAAACACGCGACAGAAAGGCTGGGTAAGTAACAAAATGTCACAAACAGCAAAAAACAAAAAGAAAAAGGGCGGGCTTTTCGCCGTCCTCTTTGTAGAAGTAGTCATCATTCTTATTTTATTTGCAGGCATCTTTGTATATAGCAAGCTCGGTAAGATTCAATTTGACGACAGTGAAGATGACAGCATTCAGACGAATACAGACGTAGAAATCGACGGATACCGCAATATTGCACTCTTCGGTGTAGACTCCAGGGAAAATGCCTTAAAGAAAAGCACCCACAGCGATACCATCATTATTGCAAGCATCAACAACAAAACCAAAGAAGTAAAGCTGGCTTCCATTTATCGCGATACTTATGTTAATATCCCCGGCGAAGGCTACAACAAAATAAATTCAGCCTATTTTAAAGGCGGATACTCACTGGCGCTAAGCACCATCAATACCAACTTTGACCTGGATGTGGATGAGTTTGCAACGGTGAATTTTGATGCAATCGTAAAAATAATCGATAAGCTTGGCGGAATTACTCTTGATATCACAGACAGCGAACTGAAATATCTGAACGGATATGTCAGGGAATTAAACAGAATTAACGGCACAAAGGTTTCCGGTTTAAACTCTGCCGGTACCCAGGAGGTAAACGGTACCCAGGCTACCGCATATGCAAGAATCAGATATACCAAGGGCGGTGATTTTAAGCGTGCCGAACGCCAGCGTATCGTAGTCGCAAAGATGCTCGAGAAGATAAAGCAATCGGATTTAAAGACCATCAGCTCCATCATTGATGAGATGCTGCCCCAGGTATACACGAATCTGTCCGCTACCGATATTCTCTCACTTGCAAAATCGGCACTCTCCTATAATATCGTTGATAATACCGGATTTCCTTTTGAACCGGATGCGCATACCTACAGCAAGGTATCTTATGTTTTCCCCATTGATCTTGCTGCCAACGTAACCAGGCTGCATGATTTTCTCTTTGATGAGAAGGACTATGTTCCAAGTGCAACCGTGCAGGAATACAGTGCTTATATAGAGGAAATCCGTACGAAATAAGGAATAGCGGGGCAATCAATCACCCCGCTTTTTTTATGCCCTGAATAAGAACAACAGCTTATACCGACCATCCAAGGCTTTCCTGCTGAATCTGGTAGAGCTTTGCAAATAACCCCTTCTGTGCGATCAATTGGTCACCGGCACCAACCTCGGTAATTCTTCCGTTCTCCAAAACAATAATCTGATCTGCATCCTTTACGGTACGAAGCCGGTGCGCGATTACAATTACGGTTCTACCCTTCACCAGTTCGGAAATTGCACTCTGGATCTTCGTTTCATTTTCCGGATCAACGGATGCGGTGGCCTCGTCGAGAAGCACAATCGGTGCGTTTTTCAGCAAGGCCCGCGCAATGGACAATCTCTGCCGCTCCCCGCCGGACAGGGTACAGCCGTTTTCACCGATGATGGTATCATATCCCTTAGGCATCATCCGGATAAATTCATCGCAGTGCGCCAGCTTCGCAGCCTGATGTACCTCTTCCTCCGATGCATCCTGTCTGCCAATTCTGATATTATTTATAACCGTATCATTAAATAAGACTACATCCTGAAATACAAAGGACATATAACTCATCAGCCGCTCCGGTTCAATCTCCCGAATATTCTTGCCTCCAATAATGATCTCCCCTTTGCTTACATCCCAGAACCGGGCGATCAACCGTGATACTGTGCTTTTTCCGCTGCCTGAGGGACCCACCAGCGCCGTTATGCTTCCCTGAGGAATGGTAAAGCTCATATCCTTTATTACCGCTTCTTCTCCATATGCAAAGGTTACCTTCTTAAATTCCACATCAAAGCTTGACAGGTCCTCCTGTTCATTGCCTTCCATTAAGCTTTCTTTACGAAGTGCCTGCATACGGCGCGTGGAGATCAGCATGTAGAAGAATTCCGGTAATAATGTCGTGATCGTAATAATGGGTGCATAAATTTTTGCACTGATCAAAACAAAAGTTAAAAATGCCACCGTATCCAGGGTACCGGAGGTAAGTAAGTTAACACCAACCAACACCACAAGTCCTATCCCCACCTGCAGAAACATCACCGCAAGGGCAACAAAGGAGCCCGCGATCATCTCAAACCGGATCGCCTCATTCATCATACACTTAAGTGAGCGCTCCAGCCTTACGGACTTCTCCCCTGCCAGGCCAAAGGCCTTGACCACCTTGATACCGTCCAGGTATTCCTGTATCTGTGTGGAGACATCCAGCTTTGCTTCCACATGCCTCTCTCCGAATCTCGCCTGCAATCTCTTGCTGAAGAAGAGGATGCCAAAAGCAATCGGCAATACGCAGAACATAGCAAGTGACATGCGCCAGTCATAGAGCGCAAGCAAAATACTGGTGAGTATTACCGTGATAATATTTGCAACCAGCTGAGGCACCACATGGCTCATAATATGCTCGATGCTGCTGCAGTCAGCCATAATATTGGTAGTTAATTCCGATAAATCCTTTCGGTTAAAATATGACAGAGGCAGCCTGCGCATATGCTCGGCAACCTCCAGCCGTATTGCTTGTGCCTCGCTGTATGCGGTTGTATAGGTTCTGTCATATTCCTTCCCGTGGGCAATAAAATAAACCGCCGCCGAAAGCAGGCCCAGTCCGAATAACAGCCACAGTCTCCCGGTATTCAGAGACTCCCCGGCGGTTATGGGATGGATCAGGGTTTCCATGCATTTCATCAGGATAATAAACGGCGGAAGCATCAAAAGATTTGAGATCACACATGCCGTGATCGCTTTCTTCAGATTGGTATAGCCGTTCTCCGAAAGATTAAGTAATCGGTTCAGCATCAGCCAAGACCTCCTTTTCGGTAAATGTCCAGCTCATGGCATGGGTATATTGCTCCCACATATGGCTGTATCTCCCCTTCTTTGATACCAATTCATTATGTATCCCCTGCTCAGCCAGCTTACCGCCGTCTACCACAAGAATTTTATTCGCATTTCTAACTGTCGACAGCCGGTGGGCGATAATAATCACAGTCTTGTTCTTAATCAGCTTTTCAAAGGCCAGCTGTATCTTCTGTTCATTTTCGGGATCAGCAAAGGCCGTAGCCTCATCCAATACAATAATCGGTGCATCCTTAAGTATGGCACGTGCAATCACAATACGCTGACGCTCCCCGCCGGAAAGGTGTATGTTGCATGTCCCTACCACCGTATCATAGCCATGGGGCAGTTTTTCAATAAACTCGTGGCATTGCGCGGCTTTCGCAGCACGAACGACATCCTCCCTGGCGGCATTTGCATTTCCGATTTTAATGTTATCCAGAATGCTCTGCTTAAACAGAAAAACATCCTGAAATACAAAGCTGACAATGCTCATCAGATATTCCTCCGACATATCCCGGATATCAACTCCTCCGATCTTCACTGCTCCGGAATTCACATCATAAAATCGGGGGATCAAATGAGCGATTGTGGATTTTCCGCTTCCCGAAGGCCCCACAAGAGCTGTGACCTCACCCTGCCGCGCTGTAAAGGAAATATCGGAAAGAGCCTCTGCTTCCCCTTCTCCATGATACGAAAAGACCACATGCTCAAAAGCCACAGTAAAGCTGTCCGCTGTTTTCGGTGCTGTTGTGATCGGAAGGGGAGCCACCTCCATGATTCTATCCATTCGCTCAATGCCATCGGCAATCTGCTTTCCTTTATTGGATACATACATTACCTTCATAAATGCCGTAGGTATGGAAAAGGAGAAAATAAGATAGAACAATGCTGAAAGCGCAAAAGCCGGATAATCCGTCACCCCATCCGAGAGCCAGATAATCACAGGCAATAAAAAGAGGAATACAAAATTAATTAATACGATAAAAATACCATAGTAATTTTTAAACATTTTGGTATAGGCAAGGACATAGGTACTGTAATTCTTAATTGAATCATAGAATTTGCGGAAGGAGTAGATTGTCTGGTTAAATGCCTTAACGACAGAGATGCCCCGCACATACTCTACAGCGGCGTTATTCATATCCTCCAGGGAATCCTGATAGTATTTTATGAAAGACTGTGATCCTTTCCCCCCATATGCAGCCATCTGTATCAGATAAGCCGATATGACCGGTACAAGACTCGCAATACCCAGCCTCCAATCAAAGATAAGCAGTAATATAACTGTTATCAGAGGTGTGGCAAAGGATCCTGCCAAATCAGGAAGCTGGTGAGCAATGAAGCCTTCCAGATCCTCAATATTTTTGTCTACAATTTTTCGAAGCTTTCCGGTTGAGTTTTCCGTATGAAACCCCAGGGGCAAGGACGCAATATGCTGCGTAAAGTCAAGCTTTAATCGGTAAAGCGTCTTAAATGCTGCCAGGTGGCTGCACATCAGCGCGCCAAAGTTAAGTAAAATTGCGGCACCCGCGCCGCCCGCCGCCAGATAACCGCAGCTTATCATTTGTCCCGTGTTAAGTCCGCTGATGTCATTCATATTGGAAACAAGTTCGCGGATTACAAGATAAACCGCGATATAAGGTGTAAATGCTACCAGCACGGAAAGTACTGACAGGATGCATGATAAAATAACAAGCCCTTTTTTAATCAGAGCCAGCTCCCACAATCTTGTCATGCCGGTCTTCTTTGTTGTGTTCACAAAGATCCTCCTTCCATAATAGAACTTTTCCTCCCTTTGGTTAGTTATAACTAACCAAAGGGTAAAAGTAATGGTTAGCTTTAACTAACCGTTATCATCCTAACATGGGCCCCTTTTCCTGTCAAGAGTTATGAGAATCTTTATCATTTTCATTTACGGCATACGAAGCAGCTCTATCAGTCTGGTAGTCGCATTCCGGTCCGTATGAATATACTGACTGTTAATAAAGCTGTCCAGCTTGTATTGTTCAAAAGCCTCCGATCTGATGATATCAATTACGTCTTTGCTGGTATGTGCGGTTGGTCCGGGTACAAAGCTCTCATAAGAATAATAGAAGCCTCTGCCCTGATTAGAAAATTCATCATAATCATAAGCATAGAATATCATCGGGCGCCTTGTCAGGCAATATTCAAAGATAATCGAGGAATAATCCGTGATTAAAATATCTGCAGCCAGGAGCACTGTCGTCACATCATGCTCAAAGGAAAGCTGGCAGATGTTCTCTCCCAAGGACTCCTGAGGGAAGGCATTTGCAATAAACGGGTGCAGCCTTAATCCCAGAAAATATTCCTTCGGCAAATGCTCACCCAGTTCTCTTAATAATTCAATCAGCTTCGGATTCTGATCCATATTGTCACGAAAGGTCGGAGCATACAGAATCAGCTTTCTGTCGGCCGGGAGATTGTATTTCTGATAAATATACTCCTTCTCCGGATTGCTTTGCGACACCTCATTACTTTTGATTCTTCCCAGCAGCTCATCGGTTTTTGGAAGACCGATGGGATAAACCTTTTCCTCCGGCACGCCAAAAGCTCCTGCATACAGTGACTTCATTGCCGGAGAATTGACAATCAGATGCGTAATATTGGAATTCGCCCACCGCTCCAGATTCTTAAGCTTACCGGTATTTACGTCCTGTCCGAACTTCTTGATGGTTCCGGTACCGTGCCATAACTGCACCACCTTCGTACCTTTGCGGCGTTTTAGATAAGCATAGGGCAGGAATACATTATCCATCAGTATAATCTGCGCACGGGCCATTTCATAGGGTTTTTGAACGAAGAAGGATAACAGGCTCCTTCTTCCGGAAAGCGACTTAACCGCACCGGTATCCTGCCTGGTCACATAAGAAAAAGTATAGCCCTTATCATATCTCATCAATGCCTTTGAAGCAATACTAACATTACTGCCCTCACCATCATCGTGGGTCATGATACAAAATACGCTTTTTTTCTTAATTGGTACCAGCTTGCACAGGTCATAAACCAATGCAAACAGAAAATACCCCAAGGTCTTCGACATATGAGTTTCTCCTAACTAAGGAAGGCATTCTTAACAATCAGCTCCACTATCTTCTTGGAAGCATTTCCATCATCCGCATGATTAAATTTCTGATAGAAGGCTTCCTGTTTCTCCGTATAAGCCTCAGAAGCATAGTACTTTATTGCATCGATCAGCTCATCCGTAGTTTTCACCACCGGACCGGGTGCTTCAGCAAGGAAATCAAAATAAAAGCCTCGCAGATAATCCTTATATTCCTCAAGATCATAGCAAAAGAACAGCATCGGTCTCTTAAGCAGGCTATAATCAAACATTACCGAGGAATAATCCGTAATCATCATATCGGAGACAAGGTAAAGGTCGGAGATATCATAGCTTAAATCACAGGGATAAACAAATCCCCGGTAAGGTGACCAATCAATCTGATCCATCACCAGATAATGATATTTGACGATCATTATCGTATCCTCTCCGAGACAGTCCGCAAGCTTATGAAAATCCAGCGGCGGATTGAACTTATAATTTCCCTTGCCATAAAACTCATTGTCTCTCCAGGTTGGTGCATACAGAATGACCTTTTTGTCCAGAGGAAGTCCAAGTGTCCTTTTAAGTGCGGCAATATCCTCCGGATTATTTTTTTCAAAAAGCACATCATTTCTCGGATAGCCGATCTCCAGCATCTCCTTCTGAAATGCAAAGGCTCTGCGAAAGATCTCTGTTGAAAAATAATTCTGTGACACCAGGTAGTCCCAAGTCTGGGTATTATTATAAAAATTCTTTTTATAATTCTCTATCCCCTTTTCTCCAGCCATAAACACCGTGTCCATATCAAGTGCCAGCTTTTTCAAGGGAGTTCCGTGCCAGGTTTGTATGTATACGCATTCCGGTCTCTTAATGATGTATTTGGGCAATCTTGTATCACACACCCAGATACCGGCAACCGCAAACAGATAAAAATACAATAATCTGCTGCGTTTTACGGGTCTTGCTGCCCCCGGTATGGGTGTCCCGGGATCCTCAAGGATAAAATAACAGCGGTATTTCCGGTCTAAACCCTGCCTGACCATTTCTTCATAGATCGCCTTAGGATTACCGGTATAATTTCGACCTAAATTGCACTCGAACAAAATGATTTTCTTATTGACCGGTAAGAAACGGGTTAAAAACCGATAGGTTTTTAAAATAACCCGTTCCATCATTTTCTTAATTGATTTTTTAAGTTTTATAGGTAAATTCGATGCTTCGCTCATAGGTTCCTCGATATTTCTTATGGATGATTATTGATTTTTCTTCACGCCCAAATTCAAATCCTGTTTAATCTTTGTTGTTGATATTCCCTCGGTTCTGGGAAGATAAACGACCTCACAGTAATCCATTAAGAAATCAAACTGTCCCTTCCAGTCATCACCCATGACAAATACGTCGATCTGATTATCGACAACATCCTGAATTTTCTGTTCCCAGGTATACTCAGGAATAACCTCATCCACATATTTGATTGCTTCAAGAATGAGTTTTCTGTCCTCATAGCAATGATACGCCGTCTTATGCTTGAGAGAATTAAATTCATCGGAGGATAACACCACAACAAGATAATCCCCCAGCTCCTTTGCCCTCCTTAGCAGATTAATATGTCCGACATGCAATAAATCATATGTTCCGTAAGTAATTACCTTTTTCATCTTCTATTAACTCCTCGTCATTAATTTTCATTTATCTTCGCTTCATAGATTGCGCTGACATCCTTTACTTTTCCTTTGGCAATCAGCTTACCTCTTTCAAGGATGATTGCGCAATTACATAAGCGGTTAACCTGCTCCAGGGAATGGGATACAAACAGCACTGTCACTCCATTGTCAAACATATCCTTAATTTTCTTCTCACTCTTCTTGCGAAACTTCGCATCTCCAACCGACAGTACTTCATCAAGGATTAATATATCCGGCTCCACAATCGTCGCGATAGAAAAACCAAGTCTGGCCTTCATACCGGAGGAATAATTTTTTACGGGCACATTTATAAAGTCTCCCAGTTCTGAATATTCCACGATTTCCGCATATTTCTCTCTGATAAACTCCTTGGGATAACCAAGCACGGCTCCATACAGATAGATATTCTCCGCACCGGTATACTGGGGGTCAAAGCCCGCACCAAGCTCCAGCAGAGGGACAATCTTGCCTTTAATGGATATCTTTCCCTCCGTAGCCTTTAAGACACCCGCAATAATTTTAAGCAGTGTGCTCTTACCGGCACCGTTTAAACCTAATATGCCTAATCGGTCTCCTTTATTTATAGAAAAAGAGACGTTTTGTAACGCCCAGAACTCCTGATACCTGAGTTCATTGGTCATTAACTTTATAAAATACTCTTTTAAATTATCAACTTTCTTCTCCATCAGGTTGAATTTCATACTGACATTATCAACCACTAATACTTTCTCTTTCACCATATCCTCCGTTTTAACCGCATGTAATATTAAATATTCAATATAAAATCATCCTGCTTCCGATAAAACAGCAGAATACCGATGAGTAAAGTACCAAAGCTATAGATTGCGGAAATAATCAGTGCCTGCTGATTTAACGGATGACCAAATACCGCATTCCTGAAGTTAATTATAATATCATAAAGCGGATTAAACAACTTCATGATTGGTTCTAATAACTTATTATCTGCAAATCTTTTATCAGATAAATCATAAAATATTGCAGAGGTATACATAATCAGCATAAGTATTACGCTCCACAAGTATTCCAAATCACGGAAGAATACTGCCAAAGTTGCAAGAATCATGCCTGTGCCCATTGCTAAAATCAGCACCATCAGCAGCGGCACTACCGCTTGCAGCATATAGATTGTCGGAGTTACGTTAAATATCAGCATCGCTCCTGCCAATATTACAAGTGATATCGCAAAGGTCACATAATTCGATAATACAGCGGAAAACGGATAAATATATTTCGGAACATATACCTTCTTAATCATAGCGCTGTTACTGCGGATTGCTTTCATCGCCGCCTTGGTGGAATTGGAGAAAAAGGAATACAACAACCGTCCGGTCAGAATATAAACCGGGAAGGTCCGATCCGACTTATGATACAGTCCGGAAAATACAAAGGCCAACACCGCAGTAGTGAGCAGCGGCTCCAATAAAGTCCATAAAATACCAAGATAGGATCTGCGGTACTTTAATTTGATATCTTTCTTAACCAGCTCGCCAAGCAGGAACCGGTACTTACTAAAGTTAATCCAAACAGTTTTCAAATTTACCTCCACTTTATCCAATGATATCTGTGGTACGTTGTACCATGGTACACGATACCCCCCGCGACCGGTACCACCCTTACCCGCAATCTTATGGGTTATTTATCCTCAAACACCGATTTTACCACTTTTTCTGCGGCATGTCCATCTTCCCATTCACAAAATCTGTCATAGAATTCATCATACCTTTGGCTATATTCACGATACACCGTCTCAATGTTTCCGACAGCATCGATAACTTCCTCCGTAGTGAAAAGTAACGGTCCGGGAACCTCCTTCTCAATGTCAAAATAAAAGCCTCGCAAAACATCCCGATACCGCTCAAGATCATAGGTAAAGAACAGCATCGGCCTCCTCAAATTCGCATAATCAAAGAAAACGGAGGAGTAATCTGTAATCAGGATATCCGAGATCAGATAAAGCTCGGATATATCATCATATCTGCTTAAATTATACGCAAAGCCGCGGTATGCACTTACATCAAGGGAATCCGCAATAAAATAATGGGTTCGAAGCAGTATTACATAATTCTCTCCTAACCGTTCCTTCATTAAGTCCAGATCAAGCTGAAGCTGGAATTTATATTGACCTTTTCCGTAGAACTCATCATCACGCCAGGTAGGTGCATAAAGTATCGCTGTCTTTTCTGCCGGAATACCGAGTTTTTTTCGTATCCTTGCCGCCAGCTCGTCCCGTTTCGGATCGTGAAGGATATCATTTCTCGGATATCCGGTATCCAGCATGGTATTTTCATACATAAAGCATCTTCGAAAGGTCTGGCTGCTGAATTCATTCGGAGCGATCAGATAATCCCAGGCTCTGGATTGCTTGTACACCTGCTGCTTATATTTAGGTGATGCCGAAGTAACATCATCCATATCAAACACCAGCTTCTTTAACGGTGTTCCATGCCAGGTCTGCAAAAACACCATCTCTTTTCGCTTTACCATCCATTCCGGCTGCCGTCCGTTAAAGACAAAATACTTGCAACGGGCAAGGTAATAGAAATAAAGCAGACTAAAACGCTTGATTTTTATATGCGGATAAGGTATCTTTGTATTCTTTTTATCTATTACCCAGATAAATTTGTATTTGCCGGGATTGTTCTCAGCCAAATACTCATAAATATATTTGGGACTGTCGGAATAATTTTTGCCGAAAAAGCTTTCAAATAAAATCCAGTTCTCCTGCACCTTTCTTTTAAGAAAGACATGGGTATAAAGAGAACTGATCATCGCTTTCCTGCTTTTTATGACTCGCTTAAGCTTCTTTATTCCCAGATGAAGCGTAGCAATGCGGATGGAAGCCTTTAAGTTCTTCTTAATCAGTGCCTTGACAATCAACTTCTTATAGCCCTTCAATGCCTTAAGGACCTCCGGGTTAACCTGCCTGATAATATCACTCATGCTGTCAAAGTTTTCTTCCCGCCAGGCATTGTTTGGACTTCTTTTCAATTTTGGTGCATATACCCTGGTATAATAAGTGATATATTTTATGTCAAAATGATCTCTGAGCTCGGATGCCTTCGGAAGCCTGGCTGCAGTCTCATAATAGGTATCTAAAAATTCATAAAAGCGGTTTGGATCCTTAACCTGGGTCAATGACGGAAAATTAATCGCATCATTATGCTTTCTTTTCACATATTTGGCCGACAGGCATTTACAAAAGCTATCTGTCTTTGATAATGCTTCCAGCAGAAACGGAACATCGGACAGATAAACCAGATTTTCCGGGAAGCGCAAATGTTGCTCCTCAATAAAACTTCTCTTAAATAAAATATTTAATACTGAGATATTACGAACACCTTTCCGTTTGGCAACCAGAATACGATATGCCTGAATCCTGTTTATTTCTATCCGGCGCTGCAGCTGTTCCTCGGTCAGGTTTGCTTCAGTTTCCTCCAATTCCTCCGCAAATCGCTTATCCACTCTTACCTCAATATCATCCTTAACATCCTTATCCACTTGAGTTTCATCGGATTCGTCTTCCTCTGAACCCTCTTCCTCACCAGCATCCTTCGCCTTATGATGGTGACGCCGGGACGCTCCATGCTCTGCCTGCAGTTCCGGTGATTCGTTGTCGCTTGCTTCGCCTTCCTGCTCTTCATCCCCTGTATCCGCTTCCTGCTTATTCGTCAGGTAAACCGATCTGCTGAACCAGGTAGGGGATTTCTTACCGTAAACGATATCATAATCCTGAAGCTGCGCACTCAGCAACAATTTTTCCAGTGTTCCGGCAAGCAGGTAGTCATCGCTGTCAAGGAAATAGATATAATCTCCGGCGGCCTTCTCAATCCCCAAATTTCTTGCGGCAGCCACTCCTGTGGTATCCTGTAAGTGGTAAACCTGAATGGGCAACTCCTGGTAATACTCTTTCACACACTTTAAATCTTCCTCATTAGCGTGATCACAAATAAGTAATACTTCCATATCCTGCCCGGACTGCTCTTTCAAGCTATCCAGACAATCACGAAGGTAAACTTCCCCTCTGTGATATGGAATGATGATACTTGTTTTCATATTTCGCCTCCTAATTACGAGAATGTTCCCACCCTATTGGAACCATCTCTTCATCCAGAAACCGCGTAAAAAAATTATAGCATTATAAGAAAGCTAAGTCAAGGAAAGCAGCTTCCGGTGCAATTATGGTTCATCTCGTTAAATAAGATTCTTACCCAATTCCAAGTGTTTAACGTGCTTAAGGAGAATAATAATTTAGATTGGCAAAGGGACGGAGACAGGTGTAACAACAGGAAGGGTCTGTGGGGAAGCTGTTGACAGGATCTATCGTACTAAACAGAAAGCAAGGCTGATATAAAATGCAATTTAGGTTGTCTAAAACCTGCGGGCCGGCGCTTTATGGACTCCTGTCCAAAGCGCCTGAAAGTGCCGTCCTTGGCACTTTCTCCCTTAGATATCGCGCATTTTATATCAGCCTTGCTTTCTGCTAAGTACGATCACGATCCTGTCAAATGCTTTCCCACAGACCCTTCCTGTTGTTACACCTGTCTCCTGACTTTGGCTGGCTTAATATAACTATCAATTACTTGCTTTTCCCGTTCTGAATATCTTAGCTGATTTTTACTAAAACCATTGATATTTGACCTCTTTATAAATTCACGTAATGCCTAAACATTCACATGGAAAAAATTGAATGAATAATATTTACTTTATGGCAAGCCAATGACAGGGGAGCAGGGGAAGGATTGAAGCAGTCCGTGTGATAATATCGGGCAAGATCGTGATTGCACTTGGTATAGAGAAGGCAGAAATAAAAATGATCGTAACCTGAGGGGTGAGCCGCCACGGAAGGCGGCGAAAGGCGCTTTGCACAAGGATGTGCATAAGCGCCGGCCCCGTATTTCTTAGTCAGGTTAATTTCATTTTTATTTCTGCCTTCTCTATACCTAGAGCAATAGATCGCAGTCTATTTATCACACGGACTGCTTCAATCCTTCCCCTGCTCCCCGTCCCTTAGTTAACTAAATTATTAACTCAGCTCCAACCGATTCAATGCACTGAATATCGCACGAATTGACGCTCTGGTAATATTGGAGCTTACGCCGACACCAAAGGTTGTTCTTCCTGTGGTGACATCCAGCATATGGATATAAGCTGCCGCCTGTGCGCCTGCACCGCCGCTGAGTGCATGCTCGGTATAGTCAAGCACCTTAATGTCGATGCCAAGCTCCTGCATAAGGCCCCGCTGAACGGCATCAATAGGTCCGTTACCGTTTGCTTCAAAGCTTTTCTCCGTGCCGCTGTTGGTGTAAGTTACAACAACTCCTGTACTGGATTCATCGCGCTCCGTAAATTCTTCTATCCTGCATTTTATAAAATGCAGGGGTTCCTTCTTATCCAGATAGTTCGCCTTGAATTTGTTCATGATCTGCTCAGGAGAAACCTCGCCCTGCACTTCCGACATCGCCTGGATAACATCGGCAAACTCCTTATGCATACCCTTCGGCAGCTTATAGCCAAAGTAATTCTCCATAATGAAGGCAACGCCTCCCTTACCGGACTGGCTGTTAATGCGGACAATCGGTTCGTACTGTCTTCCGATATCGGAGGGATCAATCGGCAGATACGGTACTGCCCAGAAGGCGCTGTTTCGTTCTTTCATGGCAGTAATGCCTTTATTAATTGCGTCCTGATGAGAGCCGGAAAATGCGGTAAAGACCAGCTTGCCCGCATAGGGATGTCTTTCATGCACCTTCATTCTGCAAAGACGCTCATATGCTTCTATGATTTCATTGATATTATCAATCGCCAGCCCGGGGTCAATTCCCTGGGAGAACATATTATAGGCTAAGGTTAAGATATCCACGTTACCGGTTCGTTCCCCATTGCCGAATAAGGTTCCTTCCACACGGTCGGCACCCGCAAGTAACGCAAGCTCTGCAATTGCAACTCCGGTTCCGCGGTCATTGTGGGGATGTATGCTTAAGATAATACTGTCACGATCCTTAAAGTTGCGGTTCATCCATTCAATCTGATCTGCATACACATTGGGTGTGTTCATCTCAACAGTCGCCGGAAGATTGAAGATAATCTTCTTCTCCGGCGTGGGTTCCCAGATCTTCTGAACCGCACTGCAAACCTCCAGCGCAAAGTCAACCTCAGTACCGCTGAAGCTCTCCGGAGAGTATTCCAGAATAATTTCCCCCGGAAAATCTTTTGCATAGTTTTTTACCAGTTTCGTACCTTCCATTGCGATTTGTTTGATTTCCTCTCTGGACATATGGAACACAACATCACGCTGAAGGGTAGAAGTGGAATTATAGATATGTACGACCGCCTTTTTAATGCCGGCTAAGGCCTCAAAGGTCCTTTTAATCAGATGATCCCTGCATTGTACCAGAACCTGGACTGTGACATCCTCGGGAATTAATCTGCGATCCACCAATTGTCGTAAGAAATCAAACTCAATCTGTGAAGCGGAGGGGAAGCCCACCTCAATCTCTTTGAAGCCCAGCTTAACTAACAGTTGGAAGAATTCTACCTTTTCCTCAACCACCATGGGCTCTATCAATGCCTGATTTCCATCTCTTAAGTCAACACTGCACCATACCGGTGCTTTCATGATCTGCTTTCCCGGCCATTGTCTGTCAGATAATTCAACAATAGGGTTTTTTTGATATCTCTTAAAATTCAACATAATAATATCCTCCTGCATAATGTGATAAAAAATAATGTAGCTGTCAAACAAAATCACATTTAGCAACGGAGTCGATAAATCACGCTATACAGTTTGACAATCAATAATGTAGTTCTGTCTATCCGAGTCCCAACCGCATCAAATCCTTTCTTAACCATTTATAAATCCTAAGTTCTCATAAAGCAATGTATAAGATAAGAATAGAGTAGTATTTACTCTATTCTTAATTATCAATTCTATATAATTATAGTTTAGCAGCCCAATTCAATGCACGGACATAAGATTAACGCTTTAATCCATTGAAGTGAACAGGTAGGAGTACACCACTACGAATGCCTGATACCCCCCCTGTCGGTCGATATCCTACAGTCCTCATGGTGTTTAGAATATATTTGCAAAAGTTAGTAAATATACATAATTAAAGTATGGTACAAAAATCACTTTGTAATGAATATAATAACACTCCATTATCGCATATGCAACTATTTTTTAATGAATTCTTCTCCCAGGCCGTTCATAATCATTTCACTTAGGATCGTGAGGGCTGAAGCTTCATCCGACCCTTCACATATTAGCTCAATCTCATCCTGGTTCTTCACACACGCGGATAAAACGCCCAATACACTTTTCGCATTTACAGATTTTTCTCCAATTCGAATGGTAATCGTAGATTTGAAATCAATTGCCCGGTTACATAAAACACTGATCGGTCTCAGGTGTAAACCGGCAGGAATGTTAATTATCAGACTTTTACTAACCATGCGATACCTCCTATTATTGGTCGTACCCATCACTTCCATAGACATATACGCTTATCATCGGCTTATCGGTCAGAGTACTGTATTCTGCCAGATTAGCCTCTATTGGCACATTATAAGTACCAACAGAATAATCGGTGACATTGATATAAGGCTTCAGATTATTTCTGGTAATATCCTTAACCGCAGCCGAAGGACCTGTCACCTTGATCACGAAGGGTCCGGGGGATAAAAAGTTAATATGCATTCCCGGCGCTAAACCATCTGCTCTGATATCACTTGGCCATACAGAGATTTCCTTGGTCTCGGCTTTCTCAATTGTAACATTAACAACCACCATCTGATCTTCAGCCACAAGGAATAAGCCCTCCGGAAGCTGTTCCTGAAGATTTACCTCCTTCTCAATATTAGCAGCCGCATCGGTGACATCTTCTTCAATCGTAAGCTCATTGATGCTGTTTAACGCTTCGTTCTTGCCCGCCACCTCAATGCTCTTTGGTTCATAGTCCAACCCGGAAATCACATATCCCTGCTTTGGCGTCCCAACGGTTTTAATCGTCAAATTAATCTCTTTTGTTTTATAGATGCCGACAGCTATCGTCACCGTATTCACGCTGAAGGAGAGATTCTTTGCATCAATTTCTTCCCCCTCTTCATCCAAAGCCCTTAAACGTTCTAACGAACGGAAGTTATCCGATGCCTGCTCTACATTTACAGAAGCAACGATCTCGTCGATTCGTTCCATCTTGCTCTGAGGCCCGGATACCGTGACAATAGTATTTGCCGTCTTCTCACCGACAAAGTAACCATCCGCCGGATGCCCGTTGGTCAAAACAGTTACCTTAAAATTCTTTGACACCTTCTTCTCAGGATTTATCTTCATAACCTGATTCATACCGCTGCGGATGGTTACCTCCTCCGGGCATTCTATTTCAATGGCTACAGCATTTACATCGGAAAGCTTTGCAAAGTCAGCCGTAACCGTAAAATCATCTTCTGTCAGCTTATCTACTATGGAACGTCTGGCCGCTACGGTAAAGTCTACCGTAGCACCCTCAAGAATATCATATACCAAATCAAGGGATTTGATCGCATCCTCATTGACGATCCGTACAGTAACATCATTAAATGGCTTTGTCTTAATTGGGTCCTCCATATTCGTGATTACCAGCCACAAAATGGCGGCAAGAATAACGGACAGAATTTTTAAGCCGATGTTTCTAGTCAACTTCTCTTTCATTCTTTATTCTTCCCTTCCACAATTTTAATCGTTTGGGTTCTGTGGATTTATGCTGTACATCCGTAAGCTTTGCCTTCAAATAATCACCGTCAACATTACGGATTAGTTTACCTCCTTTGGCTATAGATACCTTGCCTGTTTCCTCCGATACGATGATCGTCAGACTGTCGGTAACCTCACTGATGCCGATACCCGCACGGTGTCTTGTACCCAGATCCTTGCTCAACTGCATATTATCCGACAGGGGCAGATAGCAGGTTGCGGCAACAATCCGGTTGGCGCGTAAAATCACCGCACCGTCATGTAACGGTGTATTATGTTCAAATATATTGATCAGCAGCTCACTGCTGATTAAACTGTCAATGTAAATACCGGTGCTTTCAAAATCACTTAAGGTAGTGTTATCTTCAATAACAATTAATGCTCCTGTTTTCGTTCTAGCAAGCTCGAAGGTAGCACGTACAATCTCATTCAGTGTGTGATCCGAGAATTTCTCATTCTTATCCGAATCATCAAAGGTGATAAAGGATTTCACCAGATTCTTCTGGCCCAGCTGTTCCAAAGCTTTACGGAATTCCGGCTGAAATACGATGATAATGGCGATAATACCTACATTAATTGTATTTTTAATAATCCAGAGGATAACATTTAAATTAAATACAACAGCTACCAGCCAAAAGATCATGACTACAACCAGACCCTTTACCAATGACCAGGCTCTTGTATTTTTAATCCATTTTACTACGTGGTAAATCAGGAATGCCAGAATGCATACTTCGATGATATCTGTCGGGGATATCTTAGGAACCGATAACCATAACAATTCTCTGATTATGTCTCTGATTGCCTCCATTTGCCTTCTCTCCTACTGCAATATGTTTGCCTTCCGCAACATGTCATGCTTAGTTGTCTATTTTATTCTTATTATCATTTCCTGTTTCTCTATAAGTATAGTCGTCCTTATTATCGGAATATGCATCCTCTTCTTCATCATATTCCTCTTCCTCTTCATCCCTTCTCCTAAACCCGCCTCTGGCAAGTTCCCGGGACATGTCCTTTACATTAATATGCTTTACCTTCATCTGCGGCGCCGTCACAGTAACCTTGGGAACCGCCTTAACATAGTAATAATAAACGTCATCCTCAAACTGCGCATGCTCCACACCGGAATAATCTAAGGTCAGCTTGGAGAAATGTATCGCATAAACAATTGCAGCGGATACGATCGTGCCTAAGATCATGGCAAAAATCTGATCGGACTTATCCAGTATTATATTACTGATTAAAAAGCCCAGTACGCAGGTCAGCGCTCCTGCTGCAATGGAAATCTCAAAGGCATAATCAAACCGCATTCTTCTGACATAGTAAACCACCAGCAAGATCAGGGCAAAAATCACAATCGTCATTATCATCTGCTTATTGCCCTTCAGGCTGTCAATTACCGTGGTATATAACATCAGAATATCATCTACCGAATTATTAACCTGGGTATTCACGGCTGCTTTCACAATCTGGAAGATATAATAAACCAAAACTCCGCATACTGTGGGAACAATCGTAATCGGTGCAGCAATAATTCCTAACAGCATCGGAATTACATAAGGTATCTTCAGAATATAAAGTACCGGAATCGCCAATACCACATAACCATACTGAGGTGTGAACCTTGCAAACATAAAATAAATAATCAGTAATAAAAGCACAATCAGGATTGATAACAGCGGTGACGCATAATACACATGAAGCGCAGCCACTAAGGTTGCCAGCAGTACCATAATCGAGGAGGGAGTAAAGGCACAAAGCAGGGATAATGCCAATACTACAGGGATAGATTCCAGACGGGAATCAAATCCGATTTCCTTATTGATCGCTGCAAATGAGATTAAAGCAAATATAAATTTTACTGCCGGATTGATATATATATCATGTCTCTGATAAAAATTCTTAACTCGTTCTCGAAATACCAGTAAAGGCATCATTTTGTAATCCTCCTAAATTATGACTCGGCGTTCTCGTCATTGTATACCTTATTCAAACGCTTCAGCAGTTTATAATACTTTGAAAGCTTTTTACGGGATATATCATACTTGATCGAGTATCCAACCCATGATCCCAGACCATAAAGTGCTGCTACGATCACATAAATTCCAAGAATATAAATACCAAGCGTTCTATAGTCCAATGTAACGGCATTCGCAATAAGATATTCTGCTTTATAAGTTAATACCAACAGCAGAAGAAAGATATAGCCGAATGTCGCACATATGATAGATTTAATCACTTGATACCTGACATAATCCGTTTTATAATATTTACTTAGACGAATGTCCTCTTTTCCCTCTTTTGTCTCATAAAGGGCAAGCTTTGTCATTAGTCTTACCTTGTTTGTATTCAGCATAATTGACTCCAATTCCATACAAATTCATTTACTTTATTTGCAGATTAAGCTCGAATGCCGCGCATCCGGCGTAACTGCAGGCTTCGCTGCCATTCGTGTACATTATACCATACCCATAGGGCAATATCGAGAATTTTTTTCTGTTCTGGAAAATTTAGATACACTTTCTAATAAACAAAGGAGTATTGTAAAACCTCATACTCAGTTTTACAACACCCCTGTGAAAATTCTATGAACTTATATTATATTAACAAATGCTCTTCATGGTCGGGAAATCATTCCTGATACTGTAAATCCTTTTATATGTCTTCATTTCCTTATTTCTTGCATGTTCTGTTTGTCTTACCAATTCATTATTCTCAACACCTCTTTATAAATGGTCGTAAATCTGTCGTAAGTTGGTCGTAAATATTAAGATGTATCTGTTTGCTGCTTTTTTCTGTGCTTTGAAATAATCCTCGAAGTTAACCATTTCATTTATTCTTGTTTCATCTTCCACATTGCCATCGGATGCTCTTTCACCCGTTCAATTATCTTCTCATCACCAAATAAAAGTTCTGGCTTGTACTCTTTATTTTCGAATGCATTCATATATTCCATTTCATCAGGAGCTTGGTACGAAATCCATATCTATATCAACCGAAAGTCTCGGGAGATTAAATACCGTCATGTTAATTGCTGTTCCACCTTTTAGTAAAATATGTTCTCTCAGATATTCATGTTCATTGATGAATTTCAATATTTCCTTTAATCGAAGTACCTTTTCAAATGTATCTCGGACAAAGCCGTTCTTAATTGCAATACGTCCGATTTGTGCTTTATTATATTCAATCATTTATAATATTCTCTCCGTTCTTTATATAGGTGATGTTTTTTGGCGCAACTATTTTCCAAACGTTATTATATACCACATCACTAGCATCCTTGGTTAAATACCGTTTGCTTTTACCAATCTTTTTCATACATACTTCAAAAAAAGCATCTGACAAACCAAGTTGTGTCCTTATGCTCCATAGCAGAAATCCCATCTTCTGATACAGAAATTGATTGTTATACTCTTCTAAATACTGTAATATTTTTTCCTCCTGTAAATTATGAAGTCCCTGGACGTTTGCCATCGTTTCTTCTAGTCCTGATATTTTATCCATATCCTTAAGACAGTCCACCAATGTACGATCTTTATCCGTCACTTTAACACCGCCGCTATACTTCACAGATTCAATTCCTTGCTTACATTTCGCCAAAATACATTGATATGTATAGCCATAAAAATCAAATGTTTGGAACTTTGTCTCTGAAGAAACATATACATCATAGTAAACCTGATCATCCACACCATAATACTCCATTGCTGTATGATATGAAACATATGATGTTGGTGTGATACAACTGGCAATTTGAAATCGATTGGCAATAGGTGCTCCGGTCTCTCCACTGATACAGGTATACATATTATTTCGTATTTTAATTACTGTTCCTTGCTTTATGAGACGCTTAACTGCCGAACGTGCACTTTCAATTTTATCATAATACTTACAAACATCTTCCATTGTAAATATTGGTATTTGCATTAATTCAAAATATAGATTCATAGCATTCACTGTTTACTTTCCATCAATTATAGTTCATATATAAACTGTTTTCCTCTATTTATAAACTATTATAACAGAATTTAGAATTATTGCAAGTTTAATTTTAGTGTATTTTAGGTTGTATTAAGACTTTTTTATTATTTTTTTAAACTTATATATATGATAATCCGCATTTGTCAGAACATCTCTTAGCCATATGACCAATCACGTATTCTATGTGTAATAAATTTAGTCTCAGAAATCTGTTCTTGGCTAACAACCTCGAATATTCACTTCTGGAAAATTTCTATTGCTTATATTTACTTTTATGTAAAAAAACACCTCGCCGCGGTATTTCTACTAGTAACGAAGTGTCTATCACTTTAAATTTTAAGCTATTCCTCAAGATTTTCAATATTTTTTAGATTTTCTACCATTTTAACATGCTCCATGATTATTTTATGACTTTTACATCCTGATCCATTATATTATAACCTAATTTTCAGAGAATAAGGTTACCATTACAAGTCCTCCAACAATTCATCTATGCACATTTCTATTCTTTCATCCTTCACATCTTTTAAAGAACATGCAAGTGACACAGGATCCACCTTGCCATTCCTTGCAAAATAGGTTGGATCATATTTCCACAACTGCAGCTTTGCACACTTCTCTCTATCCGCAAAACGAATATCCATCTTGACAAGCTGATCTACTGGTTCTGCTCCTTTATATATTGCAAACTTTTCTATCCTTGGCGGATTCAGACTGGAATCCAGACTGAGAGCACTCTCCCCTGCTTTGTATGCTTCTGAAAGCCTATCCTCCCACTCCACTTCAATTACCTTCTGAACCGGATTAATCAAGTATTCTCTTGCTTTTTTATAATATTCTTTTCTAGAATAGTTTCTCACAATCGTAACTTCTTTTCCGGATTTATTTTGCAGTATTAGTCCCATGCTTTCAAGTTGGGCAGTTGCTCTGGTAATTGAGGTTTTTGTGAGATTCAATCTTGTTGCAACTTCACTCTTCAAGAATCCTTCATCATTAGTTTGATACAAAAGTTCTAAGAATACCATTTGTGTTGCCGGCATCATTTTGTCTGCTTTGACGCTTTGCTTCCGATGTACATCCTGCAAAACAATTCCAAGAAAAGGCAAAAAAACATTCCCCGGGAAATCAACAAATGAAATTCCGTTATTTACCATTGCGTTTTGCATGCCAACACTGGTTATCTCCATTATATATGCAACAGGCATTTTCAAAACTTCCTCATATTGCACACGTTGTTTTCTCATAGCATTGGTAGAAAGATCCTGTTCCTTTGTGATGTCTACCAGCGCAAAACACGAATCATACATGCTTACAATCTCAATTTTGCGCATTATCATAAAAATTGGCAAAGGAAGATTTTCTTTATGCTCTTTGGTTTCTACCCAGTATCGACCCATACTGCATTATGTACAATACGATCTCATCATTGATCATTATTTTCCACCTCCGTAATAAGCAGCTCCTCTGATGTATCCTCCGGTTTCCTTTACCGGTTTCGCAGAAGCGGATTTATTCTCAAGATAAATTTTATCTTGATTGGCGGAAATATCAACCTCTTTGCCTATATAGGCATATGGGTAAGAATAATTGTTTTTCTCAAATACAACATGGCAGTTGAGATTGACCTTATGACTGTACGTCCATCGTGCAATCTCGTATGGAATAGCAGGAAGATTATGCAGACTTTATTTCCTCTGTAAAAATGGTAAAACGGCTTCCTTCTCTTTTTTGAAAAGATTTATTATTAAAATCTCTAAGGGCATTTGATACTCCCTGTTTAGTCTAAATAGTTTTTGTATCTTTCTTGATCTGCTCCAGCAAGATGTGTAATCTTCATCGCTCTTGAGACCATTGCCTGGCTAGGCTATATTTTAACTTTCTTATAGTAGTAATCAAAGATATTTATTCAATACCACCGCTCCATCCCAGCGTTGAATCTGTATTTGATCGGTCATGCTTGATACGTCTACTTTCCATTGCTTTCCAGGAGCCAGGTGCGGAATAGAAATATTATGTATCTTCTCTTCCTGTGCAAATGACACAAGTCTATAACCAGAAATTGTGTAACTTGGCAACGTATCTTTAACATATAATGAAATGGTAAACCCTATTTCCTCTTCTGTCTCTAATCCATACAAACGATCTATTTCGCCAATGTCTTTTGGATAGATTTCCATCGTAACAGGTGCACAATATTCCTGCACCACGAAATAAGATGGCTTTGTTTCCCCAAATAGGTCTGTAGAACCATGTACCCGTCTTCGAAACTGGTATTTTCCGTCTTCTCCCATTTGCGTCCGGTAATCATTCAGACAAAAATTTATCGTTCCTGCAATTTCCGGAAAACGACGATATAAATCCATTTTTTCCGTAAAGATCTTACTTCTTTTCCTATCCCCACCCGTAAATGCCGGCTCGCACAGACCAAACTCAGCTATGATGATGGCACGTTCCTGATTTTGTGTTCTAATCTTCTCCAATTCTTCCTGCAGGTTCAAATCACCATGCCAGGTTCCTATATAATCATTTATCATAATCACATCACCAACCCTTGCTGCATCGTTGGCAGGATTTTCATATATCGTATTTGTCACGTAATTCACCGGTCGTATTCTGTCTATGTGTTTAACGTATTCTTTCAGCTTTTGTAAAAAAGATTGCGTTATGGAGTCCTGCCCATTTAATTCATTTCCAATTCCCCACATAATGATTGAGGGATGATTGTAATGGGAAGCAATCATTTCATCAATCTGCTGTTTGGAAATAGAAAATAGTTTCTCAGGGTCAAACTCATCAACTATCCCCCAATGTGGAATTTCTTCCTGTACAAGCATTCCATGCTTATCACACCAATCATAAAGTGCATCATCTTGCTGCCAGTGAAAACGTGTTAGGACACAGTTTGTCTCTTTTAATTGCAACAGCGTTTTTTCTATAATCTCTACCTGTTCCGCATTTCCATACAATGGATGGGAACCAGGCATCCATTCGGTTCCGCACAAACGCACATATTCTCCGTTGAAAACAAATTTGCTGCCTTCGATTTGAAATACCCGAAAACCAAACCTTGTTTCTACCTCATCTGTTTCCTCTCCATTAAGGTAAAGTTTCAATATGGCCGTATACAACCGGGGATGATCAAAATGCCAGAGATCGACCTGGGATAACAGCAAGGAAACCGTAGACGAAACAGTAGGGGTTGTTAAAAAACTCTGTGTATCACTGGCAACCGGCTCTTTCTTTTCGTCAATTCCTTTATAAATCGTTAATTTATAGGATAGGTTACTCGGTGAAATTACTTTCGAATATATCGATACATCCATGGAAAAGGTCGCATCAGATGTAAAAATGTGTTCTCCAAGCCGATCTATTTGGGGTATTGCATGTACTTTTGTAAAATTAACGAAACAGGATTCTGTCACAATCATTTTGACATTTCGTATGATACCGCCATCATCTGCCCAATCGAAGGATCGTTCACACGGCAGCGCCTCTCTTGATGGACGATTATCAACTTGGATAACCAGACTGTTTTGTCCGTTAACTATAACCACACCTTCCGCCTCAATAATAAATGTTGTAAATCCGGATGACAGATGGCTTCCAAGCTGCTTTCCGTTCAGCCAAAATTTCGCATCACGGTAAACTCCGTTAAATTGAAAACAAATGCGTTTTTGATTCCATTCTTCTTTCCCTTCAAATTCATATTTGTACCATGCTATACCACGATAATCAACCGTCTTAGGCTCAACATTCCAAGTATGCGGAATATGCACATTTTTCGCTTCCGGCATCCCCTGCCCATACCATTCTTCTTGTTCTCCAACATTTTTCGGGTCAATCAGAAACTTCCAAGTTCCGTCTAAGATCTGTTCCATCCGTTTCATAGGTTCCCATCTCCGTTTTCTTATAAAATCAAGTGGTTTACTTCACACTTAATATCGTTGTTCATTAAGCTTTAAATGGGTAAGTACGCCTATATGATTTTAAGTTTCATGCAGTTCATCCAAGGAGAATTTCTTCTCTTTGTCTAAAATACCCGGCAGTTTGCAGGACCATTTTGTCCAGAAAAGCTTTATCAGGCTTACCATACATTGCAGGGTATGGCGCTCCTCCGGGACCCAGCGGCTCAGGTGTTATATATCTGCCCTCTGTGTTATATCCGATTAAATAAAGTGACCTAATGATCGTATCCAAATCAATGGAACCATCTCCCAAAGCACACCGATTGCTATCTGCTATATGCAAATTAATCAGCATCTCACCGGCATCCATCAAAGCTTCTCCTATGTGTGCTTCTCCAACCTGCATGTGGTATAAATCTCCGTTTATATGTTGTATGCCCGGATGATTTACTGCAGCGATGTACTTCTTTGCTTCTTCAAAAGTATGGATAAAACTTACTTCAGCTGCGCGAATAGGTTCAATCGCCGCCCTAATATTATGTTTAACAAATAAGTCTGCCGTACTTCTTAAGGTCTCCACACTTCTTTCAAATTCTGTATTGTCATATGCATCCGGCCTTCCGACCGCACCGGGAACCACCAAAATATAAGAGCCTCTTACTGCTGCCGTAAATGGAATCGTCCTCTTTAAATAACTAATTGCTTCTTGTCTTTGTATCGCTCTATTGCTTGAAAGATCATTATCCTTACCAAACATACCACATACACCGGCAACTCTGATATCATATTTGTCAAGAACTTTTAACGTTTCATCAGCCTGATAGCCCAGGTCATCTCCATAATGATTTCCATGGAGTTCAATATACTTTATACCTGCTTTATTCAAGCGAACTGCCGTTTCCTCCAGTGTTTCAATCCCAAAACCCCAATTACTCCAAGAGAGATTCAACCTTTTTACTAGTTTTTCAGGATTCTTCTTTTTAAGCTCTTCAAATGCAATTCTTATTTTTTCAGTTTTTATTTCAAAATTTTGTTTGACCATAATTTGGCGCTCCTTACTTTTATATATTCCGGGTGCTTCAGAATTGTTAGATGACCCCTTTTTGCGATGAAATTTGTCTTAACTACGCAGAGATTGTACTCTGTTTTCATAATCTTTAACTTCATCAAGCCAAGCAATTCCCGCAGGTACATTGTTTATTTCACAATAATAATCCCACACAGCATTGATTGGCATGTTTTTGCATTCTTCTACGATGGCAAGCCGGGAAGTTGTGTCGCCTGCTCTCTCTTTTTCTATCAACATTTGCTTTGGTTCCAACAGCGCCGTTAATAATGCTTTCTGCGTTGCCCGTATACCAATGATCCATGCTGCTACACGATTTATACTCGCGTCAAAGAAATCCAGTCCGAAGAATATTTTATCCAGCGCATCTGCCCTGACGATTTCTTGCATCAATGAAATCACCTCATCATTTTGAATAACGATATGATCACTATCCCATCGAACACCCCTGCTCGTGTGAAGCATAATCTTATCAACATACAAAAGTGTTGATGATATCTTATCCGCTATGCTTTCTGTAGGATGAAAGTGTCCCATATCATAAGTCAAAACAAGATCTCTTGTGATTGCATAGCCCAAACACATCTCTGCCGAGCCGGCAGTAAAACTTTCGAGCCCAATCCCGAACAGTTTGCTTTCGATACAGTCTAATAACAAATCCTTCGATATTTTTTTAGAAATCACTTGGTCCATACTTTCCATAAACATCCGGCGTCTTTGGTATCTGTCAACAGGCGCTTCTTTACACCCATCAATGAACCAATGGTTAATTAAGCATGGGTTACCTTGCCGCCTCCCCATTTCCGCCCCAATTTCTCTGCAGCGCTTTCCATGTTCTATCCAAAAATCCCTTATAGATTTATCATAGCTGCCAATCGTGTAGCCATCCGCTTTTGGATGGGAGAACATGGTGGTGTTAAAATCCAGGGACAAGTTGTTGGCTTTCGCCCATTGCATCCATCCTTCAAAATGTTCCGGAATTATTTCATCACGTTCCACTTGTTTACCATTTGTTTCTAAATATATAGCATGCAAATTGAGACGTTTTTTGCCGGGCGTTAATGAAAACGCCTTTAAACAATCTCTTCTTAATTCATCAGCGTTTCTGGCCCGTCCAATATAGTTACCTGTGGCCATTATTCCACCGGATAATTGCTTGTTGCTTTCTTCAAACCCAATCAGATCATCGCCTTGCCAGCATTGAACCGAAATCTCAATTATTTGAAGAAGCTTAAGCGCTAAATCCGTGTCAACACCAAGTGCTGCGTATTTCTCTTTGGCAATTTCATACATCCTATTTACTTTTGACATATTAATCCTCCATTTCTCGTTTGATGATCTCATTTGCTCATCAGACTATTGATTGGCAAAAATCTTTGATACTCCTTTTACCAAATATAAAGATCTTTACCTTTTAATTTAAAGATGGCTTCCATAAAGAAGTAATCCCCATAAATTAGTGACAAATGGTGCTGATTAGAATGATATGCCACGGAACAGTGGGTTAATATACCATCATTTTCTCCACTCCAATCCGTTCTTTTTTCATCGAGTGCTTTCAATAGACGCACCGCTGCAGCTAAGTACAAATCCTTTTCCGGTTCGTTTACCTTCTTTGCGATCTCAATCAGCCCGCATGCAGCAATGGCAGCTGCGGCAGAATCCTCCCAAGCTGGTTCTTTCGGTTGTCTGAAATCCACAGGGATCAAACCGCTTTCCGGTATATTTGAAATAAAATAATGTGCTACTTTTTTTGCTGTGTCTAAATAAGCAACTTTACCAGTATGTATATAGCTCATCACAAATCCATAGAGCGCCCATGATTGTCCCCTTGTCCAGGAAGAACCCTCTCCATAGCCTTGTCCGCCATAGGTCTTAACGATGCCTCCATGAAAGGGATCAAATTCAACGATATGATCAGAAGATCCATCCGGCCGGATAAATGACTCCATCACAGTATCGGCATGTATCATGGCAATCTGCTTAAATCTTGGATCTTGTGTTTCTTCGTAAGCCCAATATAGAAGCGGAATATTAATCAGGCAGTCAATGATGGCCCATCCTCTATTATCGGATTCTTCTCCGGGGAAATCATTCCATGCACGAATAAATTTTCCAACCGGATTAAATCGCCCAGCCAGCAAATTTGCTGCATGCATTGCTCTTCTTGCGGATTCACTGTTCCCTGTAAGCTTATAATTTGTCACTGCTGTTGGCAGCCACATACAGCCTGCATCGTGATGTAATCCATAATAATCCGCAAAGCATTGGTCCATGCGTTGTTCAGATATTTGGGCAATCTTAGCGTACTTTTCATTTCCTGTCTCATGAAACATCTGCCACATCATCCCACCCCAAAAACCATTTGTCCACCAATTCAAGCCATCCACTACATGCCAGTCACCTGATGCAGAACGGTCATCATGGGTACCATGAAGGGTAGTATAAGGTATTTTATCTTTGGATTTTTCACTAACCCAATCCATTTTCACAAAGATTTTTTCAACGACACGATTAAGCCATTGCTGGTCCTTTTCTTTTATCATCATTTCTCCTTTTGCATGCTCTACTCGAATACTCTCTATTTACATTGTTCAGGCTCCAGTGGATGCCAGTCAAATCTAACCAGTTCTCCATCTATCATCCATTTTCCCGGGCAATTATTACCTAGCCAGTCAACAGGAACAGCCACTTCTCTGCTCTGTGAGGCATAATGAAATGCTTTCTCAAGCGCTTTTTTATGTTCCGCATTTGCATGTTTCGGACTAATTGAAACAAAAAGCGGGGTTCCACTTTTGGAAAGTAATTCTAACCACTGTGAATTAAGCGCCCAAGGTATCTTAGCCGTAATCCCTACACAATCGGCATCAACGGCATAGAAGTTGTTATGCTGAGGCATCCTGAATGCAAGGGTGTTAATGCCCATTTTCCTGGTTCTTTCCCATTGAAGGCCGCTCGTATCGTCTCCGGTCCTCTGAATCTGAAAATGACCCGCTGCTAAGTGGGACAAGGTGTTACACCCGATAACTACAGCATTCCCCGCCGCTTCCTTTATGGCAATATAAAGTGAGTTTATTATTTCCGCACTTGTCCTGGAGGTATCTGAAAAATGCCAGCCTTCATTGGTAATATCCATTCCCATTTCAAAGCCCCATCTCCCAAATAGATCATAAGTGGTAAAATCATGCTTTATGAGTTCATATCCCCAATCCACCAATCTCCTGGTATCTCTTTTAATGATCTCAAGTACCTCCGGTAAGCTTGGGTCCATAAAGACGCCATTTTCGCTATTTTTGAACCTTTCCTTTGGCAAAGTAAATTCCTTTTTTATCTTCTCAACCGTTAATAATGGCCGAAACCATATTCCCGGCCTTGTACCAATCCTCTGCATCTCCTCTGCAAGTCTTTGCATATTCTCAAATTTAGAATTCCCCCATGCCCAAGGTCCTCCGTTAAAGCCCTTGTGATGGCATAGCTGCCAACCGTCATCAATAATCATAAATGGTCTGTTTGTGCCGGAACAGGAAAGTGAAGCTATGAGTCTTGCATCTTTTATGATTTCTTTATGAGAACTTTCTCCATATGCATAATACCAATTATTCCCACCATAGATGGGTGTTTCAGGAAGTCTTGGTGAATCACACATTGCCTTGCAAAATTGCTGCATCGCGGTAAATTCACTTATTCTTTTATACTCGAGGCATACTATCTCTGCCATTTCCAGATTTCTTCCGCCAAGTTTAACACCTATTCCGCCGCATCTCACATCAAGGCATAATGTGACCCACTGACTATTAACCGTCCAGCTGCACATGGCGTTTGGTGATGTTTTAACGCCATAACCAATTATTTGGTCTGAAAAAGCAACCATAAAATACCACGGCATCGTTCTTTCCGAAGCAAAACCTCTCCACTCAAGATCACCATAGCTTCTTTCCCAGTGGTCTCCATAAAATCTTGCATTCTCCGGCAGGTCTGTTCTCCATTTTAATACTATTCTCTTAAGTTCAGTCACTTCTGACTGAACACTGGCTTTCATCCCCCTTAAGCCTGCTTCAAGCTTTACTGTAATATCATTATAATTAAAACCATCCAGTCCGTCCGATGTCAGCCGGTGCCAGTCTTTATCCGTCTGTACCAGAATTAATTCAGGATTTTTATTCCTATCCTTTACGGCCATTTTGACCTGTCCTTTCCGCTTTTATATAAAACGAGTGTAAAGCTGACTTTACACCCATTGTATATTTTATTATTACATTTTCTGGATAACCGGTTCCTACTCTTTGACTGCACCTACCGTCAATCCCAGAACAAAGTATTTTTGTAATAACGGATAAATAATGAGGATGGGCAGCGAACCGATAATAATTTGTGCTGCGCTGAAGCTTCTGTTGGATACGCTGAGAAGCGCTGTAATTTCATTAATGTTCATCGTTTCAAAGTTAGGATTGGCGATGACATTTCTCATATAAGTTGCCAGTGGGTAAAATTTTGTTTTATCAATGAAGATCAGTCCCCAAAACCACTCGTTCCAATGAAAGACTGCTTGAAAAATAACCAAAGTAGCCAAACAAGCTTTTGAAAGAGGCACGTACATCACCCACAAAATTCGCCAGGACCCGGCGCCATCCACAACAGCAGATTCCTCAATCTCCTTCGGAATACCTCTAAAAAAGTTCAGTAAGATTGTGACGTTAAAAACAGGTGTTGCATAGGGTAAGATTAACGCCCATATGGAGTTATCAATACCTGTTTGATTAACAATGATGTAAAGGGGTACTAATCCGCCACTGATGAGCATCGTCGTAACGAAGATCCAGGAAATAAGTGTTCTGCCTGGAAACTCCCGCTTTGTT
The DNA here is from genome assembly GCA_023409535.1 of Bacillota bacterium. Classification (GTDB taxonomy): domain Bacteria; phylum Bacillota; class Clostridia; order Lachnospirales; family Lachnospiraceae; genus Mobilitalea. The sequence goes on along the minus strand of JAEYGZ010000039.1, from coordinate 183,091 downwards.
TTAGACAAAGGATACGCGGTTAATATGGTGAGCAGTGTATTGATAGAAACCCCCAAAAACAATCTCATAAAAGAGTTGTTCATCGAACTGATGAAATTGGGTTTTGAAAAGGAAACCTTATAAGCTTCAAAATTGAAGCCTACAGGTATTAAATTAACCTTCCCAGCCGAGACAGCACTCGCTTCACTTAGTGAAACCGCTAAAACCTGAAGGAACGGCAAAATACAAGTCAAAGCTAAAATACCTAAAAATGCGGTATTCAAAATTTGAAACGGCAAATCTTTTTTATTATATTTCATGAAGTCACCACCTAAAAAATTCTATACTTTGCAATTTTATACGCTAAAAAGTATGAAGTTGATACAAAGAAAAAGGATACAACCGATTTTAATAGGCCTATGGCCGTCGCTAAATCAAATTGCGGCACACTGCCCTCAAAAGCAATTCTATAAGCCATTGTGTCTATGATATCGCCGGTACTATAGACAATCGGTGAATACATATTGTATACCTGATCAAATCCAGCATTTAAAATATTGCCCAGACTGAGGGTTGTTACCAGGATTAAAACGGGTACTAATCCAGGTAATGTGATATAGATGATCTTTTTGAATCTGTTTGCACCGTCTATTGCAGCTGCTTCGTATAAATTCGGATTAATAGCAGTTAATGTCGCCAGATAAATGATGGTACCAAAGCCAAATTGTTTCCAGATATCTGTGAAAATAAGGACCCATGGAAATACATTTTTATCTCCTAAGAATTTCACCGGTTCAAAGCCTAAGCTTGTGATGATGACATTAACTATACCTGTAGATGGGTTTAGGATGTCAATCATAATACCTGCGACGATGACCCAAGACAGAAAATAGGGTAAGTAGATGGTGGTCTGAATCAATCTCTTAGCTTTAACACCACGCATTTCATTGAGTAAAATTGCAATCAGCATCGGAAAAGAAATGTTGAGTATTATTTTTATGACGGATATAAAAACGGTGTTATAAATGACTCTCCAAAAACCTGGGAGTTTGAACAAATAGTCAAAATTTCCGAAACCAATCCATTTAGAATCAAATAGACCTTTTCCCATCTGGTACTTTTGAAAAGCGATGCCAAGACCTGCCAAAGGTCCATAACTATAGATGATGAGCAGCACCAAGCTTGGAAGAATCATTAAATAGAGACTCCATTGTACACGACTAAATCTTTTATTTTTTTTATTAACCATATCTCTGTGCCTCACTTTCAAGGATAGAAAAGTAACAGCCCTCACAACGATTCTTATCTTTATTCAAAGCATAAGAGAAAGAAAAATGCGAAGGCTGTGGACTTAACTATGTGTTCTTTAATTATTTAGAGGTGTACCATTCATTGACTTCCTGGGTAATCTTTTCGCCACCCAGTTCATGCCAGCTTTGAACGAAAGTATCAAAATACTCAAGTGGTTCTTCTCCAATGATGATTTTAAGAATCATTTCTTTTTCACTATCTTTAAGAATGGACATTCTATTCAACATTTCCGGGGTGTCAGCTCCATAGAATTCATCTTTTACATACTCTTTGTTGTCCATATAATAGTTTTCAATGCCAAATTCTGAATTTGGACCGTAGAACATCTTCGCTTTTGTCACATGTGCCGAGTCTACATTGCCGTCTAAGTATTCCTTCAGTTCTTTATAGGTTGTTTCTTGTTCTATTGTTTCTAAAATCGAAGTATCACCGGTTTCCAAGGCTTTGGTTACCACGGTGTTCTGTTCTGCATTGACAGAACCGGTGCCTCCATATGCAATCGCCCACATAAATATGTTGTACTCACCATTGATATGGTATTTGAGTGGATCTGAAGTTTCGCCGTATATTTTTTCAGTAAAATAATTGTAAATTTTTATTAAAGCTTCTGGATTCTTACATGTTGAACTTACCATATGACCTTCCGGTATGGGTGCTGATGCCATGGTGCCTTTTAAAGCTGCATTTTCAGCATATCTGAGTGAAAAAGGCATCCAGTTGGACTTTGGATTTTGAACGTAAGTATCTGGCAATGGCCAAGTAATTACCCAACCCTTTCCATAGTTAATACCTGATTTTCCTGCCACAGCATCCGCAGAAGCAGCCATAGAATTTTTAACAACAAAGTCAGGATCAATTACGCCATCTTCGTAAAGCGTTCTTAAGGATGCCAAGGCATCTTTCATAGCTGGTTGAACGGTACCATAAACCAATTTACCGCCCTGCATAATCCAAGATTCCGGATAAGCACCATAGCTGTTGAAGAAACCTTTGAGTCCCATGAAGCCTTCATAAGGTTGGTTACTGAAGGAGAAACCATACGTATCATCTGAACCATTTTGATCCGGGTCGTCGAACGTAAACGCTCTTGCAAGATCAATCACTTCTTCCATTGTCGTGGGAACTTCTTTTCCTAAATTAACACGCCAGTCATCTCTCATATAAAGATATTCAAAATTTCCCAAACCTGAAGTATAACTTGGCAGCGCCATTAATTTCCCGTCAACTGTCAATTGCGAAAGCGCTAAACCACCATCTCTGTTAAGCACCTCCTTGGTTAAATCACTGGCATATTTGTTGTAAACCTCTGTTAAATCCTGTGCCACTCCGGTTTCTACCAATTGTTGGAATTGACCATTATTTAAGAAATTAATAATATCAGAGGTTTCACCACTTGCGATATCTAAATTTAGTTTTGTTATGTAATCCTCTTTACTTTGTGTTATCCATGCCATCTTTGCGTCTATGCCTAAATCATTTAAATAACCATCGATCCAAATGTTGTTCTCATAATCAACGCCCTCCGGAAACTTGGGTTCAGCAGACCCATTACGCGCATAAGTAATCGTAATAGCAGGTTCATATTTTTCAAAAGCGAGATCCACGGGTTCAGTTGCTTCAGCGTCGGCAGCTGCATCTGTAGGTGCAACAGTAGCTACACCAGTTACTTCTTCCGCGGGGGTAGCAGGTTCTTTTTTACCGCAAGCTGCAAACATCGATGTTGCAAGGGCTAAAACAAGCAATATTGATAAAATTCTTTTCATGTTATATCCTCCTATTATAGTGACAATTCACTTCTTAGAAAAATTCACTTCTTAGAATACCAGAGTCAAACAACGCGGCCACGTATTTGAATATCATTTACCGATGATCTAATTATACGTCGCAGGAAGATTTGAAGTATATATCACGATTTCTCTTTTTATATCCCTTATTCAATATGGTTTTATAGCTTACCCGATTCATTCGGATTATTCTGATAATTCGTAATATCCCCTTCACTCAGAATGCACGGAATTTTAATGGTCACGGAGGTTCCTATTCCAAATTGACTAAAGATGCTAACCCCACAACTTTCTCCAAAATACATTTTGATGCGTTTGTCCACATTTGTGATCCCATAACCCTTTCTTTCTTTACCCTCTTCTTGAATTAATGCTTTCAAGTCATCTTTTTGCATACCCATGCCATCATCGATGATGCTGATTTCAACAAACGCTTCGTTGTAAATAGCTTTTACAACAATAGTCAATATTCTATCTTCGTTGTACATACCATGAATGATGGCATTTTCAATAAAAGGCTGTAAAATCAGCTTAATGGTCTTTAAATCATTCACACGTGTGTCTATATCAAAATGATAACTCAAGCGTTCTCTATACCTTATTTTTTTAATTTCAAGATAGGCTTTGGCTTGATCAATTTCTTCAGCGATGCTGATGATGTTATGTCCTTTGTTTAAAGTCAACCGGTAAAAACGCGCTAAAGCTTCTGAAATCTCAGGTATTTCTTTAATTTTATGACGACGCCCCATCCAACTAATGGCTGAAAGCGTATTGTACAAAAAGTGAGGGTTTAATTGAGCTTGCAGTGCTTGTAAATCATATTCCTTTTCTTTAATTTTAAATTGATAGACCTGATGTATCAAAAAATCAATTTCCTTTACCATGCTGTTAAAGCCCACTGTAAGCCTGCCCACTTCGTCCTCATTCTCTACTTCAAGTACAATACTTAAGTCACCTTTTTTCACTTGTGCAACTGCTGCTTCCAGATTTCTAATTCGATTGGTCAGTTTATTTGCCAAATAGATGGACAACATCAAACTGAGCACAAAGAAAATAAGAAGAATAATACCCAGCTCCATATATAAATGAGAGAATTTACCCGCATACGTTTCCATTGATATGACATAACAAATCTGCCAACCGTTCGCTTCCGTTGTTGTGAACTTGACCAAATAGCTCTTCCCATCATACGTTAAAAGGTTATTCGTCGACTCACTTTTTATTTTTTCTGAAAGCTTTTCAAGCAGACCGGTATTCTCTTTTGGCATACCCATATATAAGAGGTTCCCCTGATCATCCAGGATGTTAATCCATTCATTCCACCCCCCGCCTAATTGATCAATATTCTGAAAAAAGGACTGTATGTCGAAATCTATTTTAATAAAGCCCAAAAAATTAGCATCAAAGGAAGAGATTGAGTACGCCCTTAGTTTTCTAATCATTGAAAGTTTTTCGGTCAAGGTTTCTTGTCCGTTGATAAACACTGTCTGGTTCGTGATCATCCATTTTGTCTGATCATATTGATGCTCCATTATTTTATACCAATCCTCATCCGTTACGCCTTCTATCCCTCCTATATAATTTTTAACCGGAAGAATGGTTGAATTTTCTGTGTAGATGTTCACAGCTTCTATTTCCTTAAACGTTGCTTTGAGCGGCGCTAAGTAAGTCAAAAGCCGCTGGGTTTCTCTTCCGCTCTCAATATTCGTATAGTATTCTTTGAATAAAATATCTTGAAACTTATTGTTCAAATAGAGCATTTCTAAGGAACGATTGTACTGTCTGATTTTATAGTCCAGATTGGATTTAACTTGAGCGATGACACTGTCCATATGATCCTCTGCTTGCTGTTGCGTGAAGCTTTTGGTTTTGATAAAAGAATAGCCCCCCAACAAAATGACTGCAAAAAGAATGGGCAAGACATAGGAAAGAACTTGCTTTTTGACGATACTGAGGTTCTTTAAATTTTTAAACCATTCCTTTATACTCATTTGGACTCACCCCGTATGTTTTTTTAAATAAGGTACAAAAATAGGAGACACTGGTATAACCCACCGCGTTGGCTGCTTGATACACCTTGTATTGGGGGTCTTGTAACATCTTTTTAGCTTTCTCCATTTTCATATGAATGATGTAATCGCTCAGAACATTACCTGTTTCTTTTTTAAAAATGATGCTGATATAATTGGGTGAAAAAAATATTTGATTGGCGATTTCATTAATGGTAATACTGCTGCTGGACAAATTATTGTTAATATAATCAATGATACTTTCAACAATTTTTTTATTCTGATTGTTCTTCTTTTTGCCCTGATGTTCAATGACACCCGCCAAAATATTTTTAATCCACTGTCTAATGTCAACAATGGTATTGAACCTGATCAGCTTCGACCAGATCATATCCTCATCACCAAAAACCTCCGCTAAGCTCTCATTCATTTCGTATAGAAAAAGAGATACCTTAGAAATCAGTCGTATGCATAATGACTTCGCAAAGGAATTACCCATTCTATTTTTACTGATCGTGTCAAAAACAGCATCAACACTCCGAATCATGCCCTCTATATTGCAAAGCTTTACGTGATTGAGAATATCTTGCTCCAGGGCATTGAGATCAATGGGGATTTCATGTGTCTTCTCCGCCATGATATCTCTGTATCTAATAATTTCATTGAACCCTGTATAAAAGCTATATTTTAAAGCTTCTTCCGCTTGGGTAAACGAAATATTTAATTTGATAATATCTGAAACGCTGTTGCCCAGCCCTATTGTGGTATCCAACCCACTATGCTCCCCCAGTCTATTCTTAACAGCTTCAGCATATCCAAAGGTCATGGCAGAAAAAACATTTTCTGAAACGGACGCAAGACTGATCACACAGCAGAAACGCCCATTCCCTAAATAAAAGGTATAAATGAGATCCTTCAAGTTGGCCGCCTCCACTTCTTCCAATACTCCCATAACCAACATTTGAATCTCATTCCAATCCTTATTCTTAATCAGTGTCGTAAAATCATCGATTTCAAAGACCATTATGGTATACATATGATCGGGCAGCTCTTGAAGTTCAAAATGCTCCATCTCTTCCCGTGCTTCTGCGGAAGTAAGCGCTCCACCCACCAGCCTTTTAAAAAAACCATCTTTAATGAGCGGCATATTTCTGTGAACAAGTTTCTTCAGTCGTTGCCTTTGGGTGTTTTCTGCCGCATCCCGTTCACATGTTATTACAATTTCACGCACAACTTTTTCAAGCTCATCAATGTTGATTGGTTTTGTTAAATAGGACCAGGCTCTTAATTTCACCGCTTGTTTTGCAAATTCGAAATCACTGTAACCACTGGTAATGATGATAATGAGCTCCGGTTTGCTTTCCAGCATTTTTTCAACAAGCTCCAGACCGTTCATACGCACCAACATAATGTCAGTAAATAAGATGTCAAAAGGTACATGATAATAATTTTCCAGTGCTTTTTCTGCTGACTCTGCAAAACCGATCACTTCTATACCAAGACTTGACCAATCAACGAGGTCTCGAAGACCTTCTCGTTCAATCCACTCATCTTCAACTACCAGCATTTTCAACATAGGAACAACCCTCCAAATTGTTTTGACTCTACCTCTTATTATAGTATATTTTCTACCTTTTTTCATGCATTCTGCAAGTACAAATAGTGGAAAAGCTCGTTTCATCAAACCAACCCCCTTTGATAAAACGAGCCATCCATTAAATTAAAACTACCAATGACATTCACCGGACTTAATCTTACGGAAAAGCTTTTCTAATGCTTCCCGGTCAGGCGATTTAAGCTTTTCATGTAAAATTTCTGAAATAGTGCCATAAAGCTCCGGTCTTCTTTCTTTTAATTTTCTTTCACCCACTTGTGAAATATTACAAACCTGTGCCGGAAAAAACCAATCAGGCTGAGTCTTTTTAAAATCAAGGTCAATTTCTTTGGTCACAATAACATTTTCATAAAAGCCCGCGTCTGTTTGAACTTGTCCCCAGAAATCAATGATACTGCTGTTTCCTGCACCGTTGTAAACATAGTTTTTAGCTGTGACAATATAGACATTGTTATCATTGGCACGAGTTCTTAAGGTTGCTTCACCGATGCTGTCGTACCAGCCATATCCGGCAGTGGGATGAAAAATTATTTCAGCTCCTTTCAGTGCCTGCACCTGTACAAACTCAGAGAACATCATGTCATAACAAATGGATATCCCGATTTTACCGAAATCCAGTTCAATCGTATTAATATCATCACCTTCGGTGATCTGCCATTGCTCATATGGAGGCAAATGTGTCTTACGGTATTCTCCGCAGATATTGCCCCCTCGATCAAAAACACTCGCCACATTATAATTTCGATTCTCAATTCTTTTGTTATAGCAGCCAATGATATACATAGAATATTTTTTAGATAGTTCAAAAAGTCTTTTTTCAACGATCGGAACGGTCAATTCAAGGAGCTTTGGAAATATATTGTTTTCTGTAATGTCAATTGCATAATTGCTGGTTCCTGTAACATCCTCACAAGTCGTTACGATATCGCAGCCTTCTCTTCCTGCCTGCTCCAATAAGTGAAAGGTGACCTCCATCTGAACCTTTAAAAAATGTTCCATTATTTCATTTGGCGAATTCTTATAGTCATCCTTCAGAAAGTCAAATTCCTGCGGAATTCTTAAATATTTGGGCTGTATGGCTGCAACTTTTATTCTCCTCATTTTAATAACCATGCCTTTCTTCTCAGCCTGCAAGCTTTGGGCCGCAGGCACTATCTCCTATCCTTATCCGTTCTGAAGGGACTGGCTGGCAATCCATCCGCATTATACAGATTTGTTTCCGAATAATTTGCCCACCCATACCTTACCGCTATTGGATTGTCAATTTCCTTCGCCGAGACTTCTACTGAATTCCCTTTTATCTCTGCTTCTGCAGCTACAAATTCTCCATCACTGCCGCAAATGGTAAACCCCTTCAAAGCCCCACCTTTTGCTAAAAGACCACCTTCAGAATGCACAAAGTTCACTATAATCCTATTGCCATTTATCTCATAGCTATGATAAATAGGACCAGAGCATATAACCCGGTATCCGTAAATTTTATTTAAAGCTGTCAAAGCGAGCCTTTCACCTACCGGTTTTTTATTGATCGGATGAATATTGTCCTCTTCACCGCAATCCGTAATTACTGCCATTCCGATATTTTTATCTTTTTTCATGATCTGCAGCTGTGCTTCTCTGACATAGGCCCAGCTATCCTTCTGTACTGTTTTGTCATTATAAAAGGGAAGCTGTGTGAAGATAAAGGTCAGGTTTTGATTGCCCCATTCTTTTCTCCAGTTTTGAATCATTTTCTCAAAAAGAGTCTTATAGAGCTGTGGCTTATGGGTATCACTCTCTCCCTGATAAAAAATAATAGCCCTAATACCATACTTAATCACTTTCTTTAGCATTGTATCATACAAGCCGGCGGGTCTTAAAAAGGATTTTCTTCCCATGGGAGGCGGCCAAGGATAATTTCCCACCTCTCTTTCAATCCTGCCCTGATCCGTATCAGGATGTAATAATTTAAATTCTTCTACCTTTTTTGTAAAAGCTTCGGTTCGTTTATAGTAAGCACTGCACTTTTGATTATATTCTTCATCGGTTTGATTTTTTATTTGTTTATGATATTCATCCAGATAAACCTTGAGATTTTCATCACTTGCTATGTATTCTTCACTCATCCAGCAGGATGCAGAGGTACCACCCCAGTTACAGCTTATTATTCCAATTGGAACCTTTAATGCCTCATGAAGCTTCTTTGAAAAATAATAAGCAACCGCTGAAAAAGCACCTGCATTGTCTGGATTGCATATTTGCCAGCCTGTAGGATCCGCACCCTGCTTATTGCCGGAATCCTCATATTCTATTCTAGGCACATCATAATAACGTATTTCATTAAAATCAGCATTGCTTACGACTTCGTCTCCATGCAAACTATCCTTAAGGATAAACTGCATATTGGATTGCCCTCCTGCCACAAATACTTCTCCAACAAGAACATTTTTGAGGGTCACCACAGAATTTATTTTCATTTCAAAGGGTCCGCCGGCTTTTAGTGGCTTCAGATATGCACACCATTTTTCATTAACCACCAATGCTTCAATGATTTGTCCGCAAAATTCTATTGTGATTTTAGATTCACCCACAGCAGTACCCCAGATCGGTATTCTCATATCCCTCTGCAAAATCATATGATCCGTGAATACATCTGCTAATCTTAAATTACTCATATTTATCACCCTTTCGTCAAAGGATACCCGCCCTCCACATACGCTACGAGCTCGTAACCGAACGCATGCTTCGCTCGGTTAAATCAACAGAAAAATCCAATTCTTCGCCCCCTATGCCCTCACGGATACTACCATCCGGAAATTCAACTCTATAGGGTATCCCCTCAGGTACCGTCCCTTTCATACTCCAAATACCATTTTCTCTTTTCCAGCTAAGATTTACTTCTCCATGCTTTGTAACAACACAGCCCGATGCATCATCCATAAAATTACAAATAGGCTTAATGATTATTCTGTCCCAGCCCGGGCAATCCGGCTTTACTCCAAGGATACAACTGGTGAACTCATAAATGGGCAGACTGCCCCAGCCGTGGCAATCACTTCTTTGCTTGGTGAAATCTTCCGGCCAGGTAGTAAGTCCCAGCGCTTCATTGCATCGCCAATATTCCCATAATTCTTTTGTCATATCATAAAGTTCAGACTTCTCAAGCGCTCTGAAAAGAAAATACATAAAGGCATAGGTACAATGCTTAACCGAAGGATCACATAAACAATTCTTCATTATTGTTTTTGCACGTTCACCGGCAGCAAGACCTGTTAATACTGCAAGCGCTTGAGAATGCTGGGTATACTCCTCAAAATCCGGACCATCTTTATACATTTCCTTTTCCTTGGACCAGCAATGCTTCTCAACATTCAAAAGAATATTTTCAGCTTTGTTATTATATTCTGCCGCCATATGGGAATATCCGCAGGTGCTTTGCAGTTCTGCTGCCTTTTGCAATGCAAAGGCATAAATAAGATTTGTAGACACACATGGTCCTGCTTTGGCAGCAGCCGGTACAGCATCAAGTATTCCATTGTCATACTTCCATTCCTCTACCCAGTCAATAAACTCCCAATAATATAAGTTTTCTACAAATCCATATTCTCCCAAATGACGTTCAAACCAGTCAAGAATCGCGTCCATAGAGGGTCTGTATCGCTTCACGGGTGAAAGATCCCCTGTTTGCCAATAATAATCATGGAGCATAAAAATCCAATACAGCGAAAATACCGGGATTAAATTAGGACTTTCAGAAGGAGCCCTTGATTGGAGTAATCCATAGGGTGTCATTGACGAATGGAGATCATCGATTGCCTTAAGAGCTAATCTTGTATCACCGGACAGCAGATAGGTATATAAAGCTTCCAACCTGGCATCCATTGCATATTGGAGCAGTTCATAAAAGGGACAGTCCACATAGGTATCAAACATACAACACTTTAAGGATCTGATACTGGTTTCCCAGAGATAGGCCATCCATGCCGCGCCGGACTGGAATTTTGAAATGATTTCCAATGGATAGCCTGTTTCGATAAACTCAGGAAGCTTTATTTGCATCGCTTCTTCTTTTGTTTCAATATCAAGCTGAACAAATCTGAAGGTTCTGAAAAAGAAGGGCTCATACAAAGTCTCCCCACCACCCGGATAATAGGTGTCATATCCGCCATAAAGCTCCTCTTCGTGGCTTTCTACCCTGTTCCCTTTTCTTCTTTTCCCTTCCTCCGAAATCTCAAAATAGCTCTCAGCATAACTTATCTTAATTTTGCCATTCCTGCCACCGGTTACATAAAGGTTCAAAAATCCGGTTACCAATTGGGAGGCATCAAGCTTGATGCTCCTCTTAGATTTTGACGGGATCTTGATTAAGTCTGTACTGATATCCCCCGTTAACGTATTATTTTCAACAAAAAAACCGCCTTTTTTCTCAGCCATCATAGGGATCGGTCTTTTCGCAAGAGGCAATATCGGTATAACACCAAAGCCGCACCAATCCGTTTCAGCAGCCACAACGGCACTGCTCCAGTCCTTACCCTGGGACACACTTGCATTCCATAGAAGAGGAACCTTTTCCCCTCGGACAATTTCAAAGGGCTCGGCTGCAAAATACTCATCGCCTTGATAGTTTACCCACTTTTTACTTTCATCCACCTTATAAACCCAGAACGCTTTACCTGTAGTAAGGGAAGCCAGCAGTCTTCCGTCAGCATCTGCACAATCGCCCTTGATAGCAAGCATCGGACCAAAGTTATTCGTCACATTGGCCATACTTGCGATTTTATCTCTTTTAAAACCAAAAACAGGGCTGATATATAAAACTTCCACTGCAATGAGGTTTTCTCCGATTTTAAGAAAGTCCTTCAAATCCACCTCATCATAATAATGTTTCCATCTATCACCTTTACAAGGTCCCGTGCAGACTCTTTTGCCGTTTACCCAAAGCTTGTATTTGCTGTTTGCAGTGATGAAAATTGTAAATTCACTGATTTTTTCAAGAGTGATCACAGTTCTGAAGTAGATGGTAATATTTTCTTTTCCGTACTCCAGCTTGTTCTGCGGAACACTGATCCATTTGGTTCCTTCCATTTGTGATACACCTAATTCTGTGATATCAGCCATAATGCAACCCCCTCTGCTTTTTATTGTAGAATCTCGGGTTAAATGATCTCTAAAGAATCTTTATCCGGTAATGCAGGAAATTTGTCCGTCGGTAGGGTTTGATACCAAAAGGCAACCGAGGCAATATCATCCTGAAGAGGTAAATATCTTGAATTGCTTCTCCAGCCAAGTGCTTGCATGGTCACTTTTATATCTTTTTCAAATCTGATCGGATCGGTAATATGCCAGCGATACATACCAAATCTCATTTGAGAATGATAGAGTCCATCCGGTCGGATCACCTGATGAAAGCCTGCATAAGGCGTCGTGAAGGCTTGATACTGCTTCGTTTCTTTATTTTCAAAATTATATGAGCCGCAGAAATAATCCTCCGTTCCGGTTCCGCATATGGTTGGAAATTCCACATCTCCATCCAGATAGAATTTTATTTCTCCTTCTCCCCACCAACCTGAATTATTAACCCCCCATGCCATATAAGTTCCAACGTACTGTCCCTGTCCTTTTACATGATCAAGTATGGTGTAAACCTCTTTATAGGGAAGCGGATTCACTCTGTTAAATCTTGCATGAAAATAGGCACAATCCTCCGGAATTTCGGTCAGGGTATAATTAATCTGATAAAACAGCACCATGTCTTTTTCCGAATAATTTGTTAACTGCATAAGACATTTTTTACGAAAGGGCATTTCCCAATAGCAATTGAAAGCACTTCCCGGATTAACGCATACAGCCAGAGAGGAAAGCTGAGCATAGGTACCCCAGCCACTGGCAAAAAAATCTCCGATGGGACATTCTATGGAAGGGTTCTCCTGTCCATCCCAGAATACTTTTAAAATATTTGACCTCATATCTCCCGCAGGCGTCATCCAAATCTGCCCAATTGCACCAGGTCCTTCAATATCTGCAATTGTAAAGGTTTCACCAGGTTTAATAATAACCGACGGAGATATTTTCCACCCTAAGCCCAATTCCCTGGCACTCCAAGCACCGGTACCCTCCGTAGCCATACCGCCTCTTCCCTTCTCACCCGTAAAGTTTTCAGGGCTGATTGAACGGGATTTTGCCGATGATATCCTTGAAATGTTTCCCATATTTAAACCAAGTCCGTTGAATGTATTCATCGATACCTCCACTATTAATTTGTCGATAGTTTCAATTTATTTTTATGTATCTATGCTATTGCTTACTGTGTCAAAAATTCAAGAACCTTGCATTCATACGGCTCTACCTTTACTCTTCCGGAAGCCATCAGCTCCCCGGTAAAAACATCCTTATAAGATTCCGGTAATGTCACTGTTCCTCCATTTCCATCCATATTGATGATTACCCACATTACCGAATTCTTGCCTTTACGGGGAACAACCATTGTACCTGCTTGAACATCGGCAGCTAATTTAATACCGGCATCCTGTGCATAATGAACAACAAGCTTTTGAAGCATTTCTACACCTTTTTCTCCGGTTGGCATAGAACCAAGCATGATAATTTTACCTTTGCCCTTTTTATGTTCGGTAATAAATGGCAAGCCCGGAGTGACCCCATCTTCTATATGTCCAATCACTTTGCCTTCCCTGCAATCAAACAAGCTGCTCCAAAAAGCAAGTTCAGCTTTTACGCCGTAAGCATTCCCTACAGTACCGGAATTGGTTACCGGATAGTGATAAACCGTCGTGACCCCGACCAACTCTTCCAGTCTTCCCAAAGCATGATCTTTGTTTATTGTTTGTTCCTTTGTACGAATACCTGTAAGAGGCCCCACAATCCAGGTTCCTCCAGCCTCTACAAAGCTAATCGCACTGTCCATATATTCTTCCGATACATAGGGCATAAATGGAGTCATTAAAAGCTTATACCCCTCAAGGTTATTATTCTCGAAGATAAAATCTCTATGAATTCCGGTATCTAATATCATTTTGTACCATTTTTGCATAACTTCAACATAATTGGTGGTTCCCTGCTCCAGAGGTTCTGATAGAAAGAAAGCTCTCGCCCGATCTGAATAGGTCACTGCCAGTTCCGCCTGCATAGGCTCGGTATTCATAAACGCCTTTTCAAGTTTGCCTCTAAGCTGTCCTACCTCCACCACATTTTTAAATCCTACAGAAGGAGCACCCCAACTGTTTAGTATGGCTCCATGGGTTTGCTCTATGCCACTGCTTTGCTGTCTCCAAAGCCAGTAACAAAACCCAGCAGCTCCAAGGGCATAAGCTGCAGCAGCTTCTGCCTTGATGAATCCATCTTTGTGAATTGGTTGGTAACCGAAGGAACAACCGCAAAAGCAAGGTGAGGTTTCCATGACCCAAAAGGGAACGTCGCTTTTCAAGCTCTTAAAGGAATCCATGCAAGTAAGGATTTCGTGGTAATTATTACTTGTACAATAATAGTCAAAAGAAACAAAATCCAGGTCTTCGTAAATATCCTGGTTATCAATATAATGGTTTGGACTGGAATTATGTGTGATCGGCAAAGCAGAGTACTTCCTTATGATACTGATCTGTTCCTTTGCAAATTCCGTTACCTTATCCCGGGAAAATTGTCTGTAAGCAGTAAGTATTGACGGACTGTGACCTACAGGGGTTTTTAATGGCTGCGGAACCTGCTCGAAGGACTCATAATGCTGGCTCCATACATGCGTACCCCATGCATGATTAAGTATGTCAATCGTTCCATATTTTTTCTGAAGCCATTGGTGCCATAAATCCTTACAAGTCTCGCAATAGCATTCTGACACATTGCCTTTCCATTCATTATCCAGCTGCCAACCAATAACACCGGGTAATGAGCCATATACCTGGGCCATTTTCGTGGTAATAATCGCCGCCCGCTCTCTAAAAAATGCATTGTTTGTGCATATATGCTGCCTGCCGCCATGACTCATGGGCGTATTGGTTTCATCTACCAGCATTCTTTCGGGGTGATTATGGGACATCCAAACAGGCGCCGCCGGTGTGGGCGTGGTTATAATTGTTTCAATTCCTTCCTTATAAAGCCTTCCGATTATGTCCTTAAAGAATTCCACATGAAAGCAGTCCTGATGAGGCTCCAGGGTAGACCATGCAAAATCTGACATTCTTACTACATTAATTCCGGCAATCTTCATATACTCTAAATCCTGATTCCATGTGGTCTCATCCCACAATTCAGGATAAAAAGACGTTCCGTAATATAACTTTTGCTCCATACGACAATCTCCTTTATATAAGTGAATTAATTATATTGTATCTTCAGCTTATTTTTCATATCCACATTTTAACTATCTGCATCCGGTTAATTTTTCTTTACTATAAATCTGCGTATACCGGTTTGTATCTGTGCTTTCTCGGCTAGTACAATCCTGTACATCACTTCCCCCCAGTTCCTTCTCAGCCTGTCCTCCGTAATATCAATTTTTTCATACCTGAAATTCAGATTTTCACAGTCATAAGCCAATGTAATGAACCTTGAAGCCTCATATTCAAGACTAATCGTACCTTCTTTTGTCAATACCGGACAGTAAGGTGTCATCATATGATAAGAAACATCGTCTGATGACATTGCTAATGAGAATTCATCAATAATTTCCACACATGAATTCTCTCCACGGTTCAACCTGCAAGTTCTTACCCATGTCTTAACTCCCGCTTTCTCCGGATAAGCTCTGCCTATATCCATTTTAAGCTCTGATGCTGCGTCGGAATTAACGTATTCTGCAAAAGAGGTCTTATACTCTGCTCCGCCCTTTTGCGGCATTCCGTTAATTGTAGGACAATTATGGAATTGGGACCCAGTATACCAAATATCATATCTGTCCTTGCTGAAGGTCTTTTTATTGTATTCCTCTGTGCCAAGATCTATAAATAAAGGCTTCCCGTCTATGTATACCAAGAAATTACCTATATCATTATGGTTATGGGGCTCTGCATTATGACCGCCTTTGCACGCCAGATACAAACCTTGGTCACTGTCATCCCTTTCTCTTGCTGTCATTACCTGAGCAGACCAAAGCCATGAATCCTTTCTGTACTTGATATCCTCCAAAGCTTCCAAACGATTTTGCTCAGTCAAAATATCTCTCATATATTCAAATATTCCAAACCAGTTTGAAATATTGGGACGGGAAGGCTTCGCATTTTTGCCTTTATTTATCATACTTCTGTCATTTACATCCACGCCAAAATAGTATATGGACGGATTTATCTCCACAATTGCATCACCATCTGCAAAGTCCACATAATAATTTCCGCTGATATGAACCTTACTTATGTATGATCCTATATCCCTGACAATCTGCTCATCAAATATAGTTATCCTTCCTGATGTGGCCATGGAAAGCAGCTGAAGGCAAACATGAAGGCCACCACCTGCCGCATCCCAGTACATGGGACCTTCTTCACAGCAGCCGTCAGGAGAATACTTGCTCAAATAGACATCAAGACTTCTCATGATCTTATGTATTGCTGCAGCACGAACCTCCGGATCGTTTTCTATTGTAAGAAAGCACATGAGCATATTCCTATTGCACCATGGATTCCAGTTGTTTACATAGGGCGTTTCAATAAATCCCATCCACCAGTAATCATCATGGGTCATATATAGAAGATTCAATCTCTCCTTGATTTCCTTTTCAATTCTTTCGCAAATTCCGGGACTGATTTCGTCAAAGATATCTTTAAAAAGATAATATGTCCAAGCCAGCAATGCCCCAGTTTCAGAGCAGCTAAGATCTACGATGCGATCGCCCCTAGAAGGTATTATTACATTTTTTAACGATACATCATAAGGAGTCATCCACGTGGTCTCTTCACAAATGCAAAAAATTCCATTAATAATTTGATCCAGAAATCTGCCTTTACCCTCAAGGCATTCCGATAAAACAAGTATTCCCAGAACCGCTCTTCTCTCAAAGAAGGCTTTCAGATACAGAATATTATTACCGGTTCTGTTATATATAAGATAGAGCTCCATCGTCAGTGGCTTCCAGACAAAATCAAGGTATTTTTCACCTAAGTAAACCCATTCAGCACAGGTATCCGTAGAGGCAGCCTGCCAGCCCTGTCTTTCTGAGGCCTTAGGAAAAGGATGAAATTCCTCTTTGCCAAGTACGACCTTTGTAAGGTCAAGATCTCCATATCTGCTAATCAACATATGTTTTACCGCCCATATTCTTTCAATTATTTAACATGTATACTTATAGATCATTCCATATTTTTTATAACTATACTGCGTGTAATCAAGCTTATCATTGGGGTATATTAGCGTCAATATCACTAAACTATCATTTATATCACTAATACTCTTATTTATACACTATTGTATTCCCTGGGACTCAATCTATAAATAAGCCCTAAATTCGCGGTGTATTTATTATTAACCATAATGATGCTTTGTAAAGAGTGATATGCCTTGTTGATCAACCGCCAACACATCTGCCGTTTTATTATAGCCCCTATAATGCCATAATTTCAAAACACACGCGGCTATATTAAAATAAGCCGCGTGTGTTTTAAATGCATTGGTATATCCTTATGTTACACAATCCTCATTGAAGATATCTATTGTAAAAATGTAATCAAGGCATTCTCAGTACGGTCCTGCTCTAATCTTTCCACGGCCTCATCCCTTTCCTGCTTTTCTTTCATACACACCTCCTTGATTTTACGAGATGTATTTCAACTTGCGAGCTCTGCCATTCGCAGACACTTGCATGTTTTGCTCATGTCGCGCTATACAACCGGTTCGTAAGCTGACCGGTTGTGAGCAAGCTCTCACCTGTCAGCTTCCGTCCCGTCTGTACATCGCTCGTAGAACACACAAAAAAGACACCCACAACTAGTTTTCAACTAAACGTAAGTGCCTTTTCAATCATTTATTGAACCGGCTGCCCCTTGTCTGACACACTTTAACACAATCCATAGAGGCTATCTGATTTACTTATTTGAATCCATACAAACTCATTGACATCCTATATTGTCCAATAGGATTGTTGTAATTTTATGTCTTCATTGGACTAATTTGGATCGCTTTGGATTTCCATAACTCTCCGTAAGTCCATACACTAACGAATGCTCTTCATCGTCGGGAACAGTAGTACGTCCCTGATCGCCTGGGAATCCGTGAGAAGCATGACAAAGCGGTCGATGCCGATACCGATACCGCCTGTGGGCGGCATACCATATTCCAGTGCGGTTAAGAAATCCTCATCCAGCTGGTTTGCTTCCTCATCTCCTGCTGCTCTCAGTGCTTCCTGTGCCTCAAAGCGGCCTCTTTGATCCAGCGGATCATTTAGCTCCGAGAACGCGTTAGCCATCTCACGTCTGGTGATAAACAGCTCAAAGCGCTCCGTATAATCCGGATTACCAGGCTTTCTGCTGGCAAGCGGAGAGATTTCCACCGGATGATCCATAATAAAGGTCGGCTGCATCAAATGTTCTTCTACATATTCCTCAAAAACCAAATTGATAATGTCGCCTCTCTTATGTCTGTCTTCAAATTCTATATGGCGTTCCTTTGCGAGGGCTTTTGCTGCCGCCTCGTCAGGAATTTGATCAAAATCAATGCCTGCATATTTCTTAATTGCATCCACCATGGTAAGCCTCTCAAAGGGCTTAGCAAGATCGATTTCCACACCGTCATAGGTGATGGTTGTGGTTCCAAGCACCTTTGTTGCCACAGTGCGAAACAATTCTTCCACAAGATCCATCATTCCATAATAGTCTGTATAGGCCTGATAAAGCTCCAGCAGCGTAAACTCCGGATTATGCCTTACTGACAAGCCTTCGTTACGAAATACCCTGCCGATCTCATAAACTCTCTCTAAACCGCCTACAATCAGACGTTTTAAATATAATTCCAGGGAAATTCTTAAGTGCAGATCTTCATCCAATGCATTGTGATGTGTATTAAACGGCTTTGCAGCGGCACCTCCGGCATTGGGTACCAGAACCGGTGTCTCAACCTCAATAAATTCTTTATTATCCAGATAATTACGGATCTCCCGGATGATTGCGGAGCGCTTGATGAAAGTATCGCGAACCTCAGGATTTACAATTAAATCTACGTATCTTTGTCTGTATCTGGTATCCGTATCCTTCAGTCCATGGAACTTCTCCGGCAGAATCTGCAGACTCTTGGTTAACAGAACGATACTATGCGCTTTCACGGATACTTCCCCGGTATGGGTCTTGAATACTTCACCCTCAATACCGACGATATCACCGATATCAAATTTCTTAAATTCCGCATAGGGCTCTTCACCGATATCGTCTCTTTTCACATAAGTCTGAATATCACCTTGAATATCCCTGATATTACAAAAAGATGCCTTTCCCATAATTCGCTTGGACATAACACGCCCAGCGACAGAAACGCATTTTCCTTCAAATGCTTCAAAATTATTTATAATATCACCGGAATGATTGGTCACATGATACTTCATAATCCGGAACGGATCCTTATCATTTTCCTGAAGCTCGGCAAGCTTTGTTCTTCTTACCTTTAACAGTTCGCCTAAATCCTGCTCTGCCTGAACTCTTTCATCAGCCATGTATTTCACCTCTAATTTGATCTGTCTATCTTTAATATCTTATACTGCATTGTACCGGCGTGAGCATCTACGCTAACTACATCGCCTACTTTGGCACCGATCAGTGCCCTTCCTAACGGGGATTCATTGGAAATCTTGCCCCTTAAGCTGTTCGCCTCAGTAGAGCCTACCAGCTTGTATTCCAATTTCTCATCATATTCCATATCTAAAATAGTAACTTTGCATCCAATATTGATTACATTCACATCAACTTCGTCTTCAACTACGACTTCGGCATTCTTCAGAATCTTATCGATTTCTTCAATTCTGGCCTCAATATCTCTCTGTTCATCCTTCGCTGCATCGTATTCTGCATTCTCCGAAAGGTCCCCTTGCTCTCTCGCTTCTTTAATCTTCTGTGCAACGTTTTTTCTCTGGTTTACTTTCAGATCATGAAGCTCATCTTCCAGCTGTCGTAATCCCTCATAAGTCAATATGTTCTTTTTTTCTACCATAAAACACCCTTCCTCCATATTGCTTTTTATACAACATACAATACATTCAACGTATTATAACGTATTGACCGAATCTTGTCAACCTTAATCCCTTTTGGCTGACTTCTTACTATATAAATGAATTAATCCGTTTACAGTCTTATATATCTTATCTTCAATACAACTAAAATATTCTTTTCTTTTATGAATAAAAAATGTTACTGAAATCAAATGTGGCAAAATAATCTTTCGGTGTTTCCGCTCTTCTGATCAGCTGTACCGATTTATCCTCCTTCAGCAGAAGCTCCGCGGATTTCAGCTTGCCGTTATAATTATAACCCATGGAAAACCCATGTGCACCGGTGTCATGAATAACGATATAATCACCGATATCGATCTTCGGAAGCATCCGGTCGACGGCGAATTTATCATTGTTTTCACACAGGGAACCGGTGATGTCATATTTATGGTCATGGGAAGCTTTTTCCTTACCCACGACTGTGATATGATGATAAGCTCCATACATGGCAGGCCTCATTAAGTTGACCGCACAGGCATCCAGTCCGATGTATTCCTTATAAATGTGCTTCTCATGGATCGCCGTGGCAACCAAATGACCGTAAGGAGCCAGCATAAACCGTCCGAGCTCCGTATAAATCGCGACATCACCCATACCTGCCGGTATCAGAATTCGTTCATAGGCTTTTCTTACACCTTCGCCTATGGCCATAATATCATTTGCTCTGGTATTGGGTCTGTAGGGAATTCCAACTCCGCCGGACAAATTAATGAATTTGATATCCGCACCGGTCTTTTCCTTCAACTCTACAGCCAGCTCAAACAGTATGGCTGCCAGGGTGGGATAATATTCATCCGTCGCGGTATTGCTGGCAAGAAAAGAATGAATACCAAAGGCCTTGGCACCTTTTTCTTTTAATTTCTTAAACCCGTCGATTAACTGCTCTTTGGTAAAGCCATACTTCGCATCACCCGGATTATCCATAATTCCGTTGGCTGTCTTAAACACACCGCCCGGATTGTAACGGCAGCAGATGGTCTCAGGTATGCCGACGGTCTTTTCCAGAAA
This sequence comes from Bacillota bacterium, assembly GCA_023409535.1. GTDB lineage: Bacteria > Bacillota > Clostridia > Lachnospirales > Lachnospiraceae > Mobilitalea. The sequence goes on along the minus strand of JAEYGZ010000039.1, from coordinate 162,214 downwards.
ATCAATGTGGGTATAATCATCCAGATTAATAATCGAATTGAGGCTTGCCGCCTTCACAAATTCTTCCGCAGGAGTGGCATTGGAGGAGAACATGATATCATCTCCCGAGTAACCGACCGCCTCCGAGAGCATCAGCTCCGTAAGCGAGGAGCAGTCGACACCGCAGCCTTCTTCTTTCAATATATTGATAATATAGGGGTTTGGTGTCGCCTTTACCGCAAAATATTCCTTAAATCCCTTATTCCAGGCAAATGCTTTGTAAAGCTTTCTGGCATTTTCCCGAATTCCCTTCTCATCATAGATATGAAAGGGGGTCGGGTAGGTTTTTGTAATTTCTTGCAGCTGTTTCAGAGTAACAAACGGTGTTTTCATAATAATCCTCCATACTGCCGGTAACCGCGGGGTTCGGTGTCAGCATACTATTTGGAAAGTGAATTGCTTTCAATTCACTTTGTAACCTCCATATATCTTATCTTTTATTTTATTCATTCCGTCTTCTCAGGTTAATTCCCTACGGCAGAATGTATAAATATACTTTCAAATTAATATTTTATATTGTTCTAATTTATGCGCCTTTTTCGACAAAAGCAAGAATTCCCCCTAACGCTCAACATCGAAGGGGGTATCATTTGACAATGACCATTATGAATTATGAATGAATAATTATTGTTCCTAATTATACATCATTCCAGCTTTTTTTCAATCACTTTTTTAAAAAAATAACAAAAATTTTACACCTGATTTCTATTTCCAATTCGGCGAATCTTCCAATAATAGGACGAAATTCTTATGTTCTTATGCGAACGTATGATTGCTGAAACTTATGGTATTTTTGTAAACGGTATGATATAATGCAATGGGATGTGGTTTGAATGATATCAAACTACAAGATATTGAATTGAGTGAATAAAATAAAAAAGGGGTATTACCATGGAACAATATAACGGCAGTCAAATCGTTGTGTTAGAGGGTCTGGAAGCAGTCAGAAAGCGTCCCGGTATGTATATCGGAAGCACCGGTCCGAGAGGCCTTCACCATCTCATCTGGGAGATCATCGATAATGGTGTGGACGAGCATCTGGCAGGCTTCTGTACGAAGATTGATGTCACACTGTTAAAGGACGGCGGAGTTGAAATCTGTGACAATGGACGGGGCGTACCGGTTGACATTCATCCGACAAAGAAAATCCCCACCGTCCGCGTAGTTTATACCATACTCCATGCCGGCGGCAAGTTCGGCAATTCCGTCTATAAGGTATCCGGCGGCCTGCACGGTGTGGGTGCGTCCGTTGTAAATGCGCTGTCCAAGCGTATGATTGTAGAGGTAAGGAATGACGGAAAGATCTACCGGGATGAATATACAAACGGCGGTCATCCCATCGTAGCTTTAGAAAACGGTTTGCTTCCTGTTGTAGGAAAGTGCAACAAATCAGATACGGGAACTAAGGTCACCTTCTATCCGGATGAGACTATTTTTGAGACTGTAGAATTTAAAGCTGATATCATTCATAAGAAATTAAAAGAAATCGCATATTTAAATAAGAACCTGCTGATTAACTTTACCGATCAGATTACCGGAACCGCAAAGAGCTATCAGGAGCAGTTCGGTATCAAAAGCTTTGTCTCCTACCTGACCCGTGAGATGTCACCCCTTCATGAGGAGCCGGTATATCTGGAGGGAAAAAGCGGAGATATCGAGGTGGAGGTTGCCCTCCAGTATACCGACAGCTATACCGAGCAGATCAATGCGTATTGTAACCGCATCAACGTGGTAGACGGCGGTACTTTGGTAACCGGTTTTAAGACAGGCTTGACCCGTGTCATGAACCAGTATGCCAGGGAGCTTGGCATCTTAAAGGATAAGGATGAGAACTTTGACGGCAAGGATATTCGTAACGGACTGGTTGCCATCATCTCCATCAAGCATCCGGATCCCCAGTTTGAGGGCCAGACCAAAACCAAGCTTGGCAATACCGATGCCAAGAGTGCTGTGGATGATGTCTTCTCCACGGAGGCACAGCGCTGGTTTGATAAGCATGTGGAGGTACTGCGAAGCATCCTCGATAACTCTCTCAAATCCTTTAATGCAAGACGTGCCAGTGACAAGGCAAGAGTTGCGGTGATGAAGCAGTTAAGCGATGTGGATACCAGAAGCAAGCTGGCCTCCTGCTCCTCCAAGAAGCCGGAGGAATGTGAGTTATATATCGTCGAGGGTGATTCTGCGGGCGGTACCGTAAAGACCGCAAGAAACAGAAGGACACAGGCTGTGCTTCCGCTTCGCGGTAAGATCCTGAATGTAGAGAAGGCAACCCTTGAGAAAATCCTTGTAAATAATGAAATTAAACAGATGATTGCCTCCTTTGGCTGCGGAATCGGTGATGAATTCGATCTCACAAAGCTTCGCTATGATAAGATTATCATATTAACCGATGCCGATGTAGACGGTGCCCATATCAGTACCCTGCTGCTGACCTTCTTCTACCGTTTCATGCCGGAATTAATACTGGAGGGAAAGGTATACCGCGGTCTGCCGCCGCTATATAAGGTGGAATATGAAGCAACCGTAAAAGGCAGGAAGGCAAAGCAGTCCAGCTATTTATTCAATGATTTCGAGCTTGAAAAGTTCCGTAAGGAAGGTTATAAGATAATAAGCCTCCAGCGTTATAAAGGCCTGGGTGAGATGGATGCCCATCAGCTGTGGGAAACCACACTGGATCCGGAGAGCAGAACCCTTGCACAGATCACCATCAGTGATACGGTTGAAGCGGATGAGATTACCACAATGCTTATGAGCAGTAATGTTCCTCCCCGAAGAACCTTCATCATGGATGAAGCAAAATACGCCAAGGTGGATATTTAAATTGTGAATGACAAAAGGATAATTCACGATGATAAAATGTAGAACGGAGGTTTCCTGTGTTAAAGAAACAAAGCGATCAAATCATACAGATGGATTTTTCCGAGGAGATGAAGAACAGCTACCGCGATTATGCCATGAGCGTTATTATCGCACGCGCTCTTCCCGATGTACGGGACGGCTTAAAGCCGGTACAAAGAAGAATCCTGTATTCCATGGTGGAGCTGGGATTGGATCCCGCAAAGCCTCATAGAAAGAGCGCCCGTATCGTCGGGGATACTATGGGTAAATACCACCCCCACGGCGACAGCTCCATATACGATGCCCTGGTACACATGACAGAAGATTATTCCATGATGCTGCCTCTGGTTGACGGTCATGGCAACTTCGGCTCTATCGACGGTGACGGCGCTGCCGCCATGCGTTATACCGAAGCAAGATTATCTCCCGGCTCCATGGCTTTATTAGACCATTTAGAAAAAGGATTAATTGAATTCAGTCCTAACTTTGATGACAGCGAAAAGGAACCTACCGTTCTTCCTGCCATGATCCCCAACCTGCTGATCAACGGAACTACCGGTATTGCTGTCGGAATGGCCACCAATATTCCGCCCCATAATCCGGATGAGGTCATCGACGGTGTTATTGCCTACATGGATAATCCGAATATTACCATAAGAAAGCTGATGGAATACATACCTGCCCCGGATTTTCCTACCGGAGGTATCATCATCAATCAGGATGACATGTATTCCCTGTATGAAGCCGGGGAAGGCAAGATCCGTGTACGCTCCAAGGTGGAGATAGAGAATGGGGAAAACGGCCGCAGAAATATTGTTATCACCGAGATTCCCTATACCATCGCAGGCAACAAGACAAAGCTTGTGGAAAATCTGGCAAATCTGATTAAAGACAAGGTGTTTGATGAAATCTATGATGTACGGGATGAATCCTCCAAGGAAGGCATCCGCGTTGTTATTGAGGTGAAGAAGGACCGCGATCTGGATAATCTCCTGAACGGCCTCTACAAGAAGACCTGCATGGAGGATACCTATGCGGCCAACCTGCTTGCCGTCAAGGAACAGCAGCCCATTATATTTAACCTCAAAAATATCATCAGTGAATTCGTGGACTTCCAGGTAGAGCTTTACACCAAGGAATATGAGTTCTTACTGGATAAGGCAATCAAACGCCTGGAGATTGTAGGCGGCTTGATCAAGGCAACCGATGTGATCGACCTGATCATAGAGATATTAAGGGGAAGTACTTCTATTAAGCAGGCAAAGGCTTGCTTGACAGAAGGTAATATTGAGGGAATTAAATTTAAGAATCCCAGCTCACAGCTAGAGGCTACCGGGCTAAACTTCACAGAGCGCCAGGCAGATGCCATCCTCGCCATGCAGTTAAGCAAATTGATCGGACTTGAAATTCTTAAACTGCATGAGGAAAATGATTCTCTGGTATCCTCCATTGAAGAATATAAGAAAATTCTCGGTGACACCAGGGAATTATATAAGGTGATCAAGGGACGCTTAAGAGAATATAAGAAGATCTTCCACAGAGAGCGCAGAACCATGCTGGCGAATGCGACGATCTCCGAATATGTAGAGGAAGTGAAGATTGAGGATATCTATGTTCTGATTGACCGCTTCGGCTATACCAAGTCCGTGGATATGACCAGTTACACCAGAGCCTCCGAAGATAACCTGAAGGAATTTGTTCATATCATTATGATGAAGAATACGGACAAGCTCTGTGTATTCACTGCCGAAGGCAATATGTATCAGGTAAAGGCTGAAGCAATTCCCAAGTGTAAGATGAAGGATAAGGGCGTATTAATTCATACCCTGTGCAAGCTGAATAAGGAAACTGTCATTCAATATACCTCCTTTGAGCAGCTCTTTGAATCCCAGCTTTTATTTACCACCAAAGCAGGCTTTATCAAACAGGTATCCGGTGTGGAATTTGAAACCAACCGCTCTCAGATCGCTTCCACAAAGCTTGATGAGAAAGACGAATTGGTTGCGATAAACCTAATGTCCGGCCATGAAGTGCTTGCCGGTAATTTAAAGGTAATTATCCTTACGGAAAAGGGCTTATCCCTTGGCTTTCCCCTCTCTGAGGTAAGTGAGCTGAAGAAGACCAGCCGCGGCGTGAAGGCCATTACCCTGGACAAGAATGACAGCGTAACCTTTGCCGCCGCTATGAACCAAAATGCGGAAAGCTTCCGGTATAATGATAAGACGCTAAGCGCTAAGAAGGTTCGCATGCGAAAGCGCGGAGATAAGGGGCAGAAGGCAGCCTTGTAAATATAAAGAAAAGGATGTTAAGCTATATTTCTAAAGTAGTTTAATCATCCTTTTCTTTTTGTAATTGATGCTAAAGACTATTTCTGAGTTCATCTATCAAATCATTATCAAAAAATCGTATAAATGACAGCTTTCCCTCTTCCTTCGCAAATTGGGCGCTTCCTTTTATCTCGGTGTCCTCTTTTGAACCACCCACCGGTCCGTAACTCAGATAAACCGTAAAGGAATAATTCATAGGGTCACTCCTATCCTGTGCGATATCGATCTTATTTACTTCGATATCATATTTACCGGCAATAGAGTAAGTAATTAATCCCGAATAAAAATGATTAACGAAAGCCTCATACCAATCCTTTGCTATATACCCGGCATAGGTTTCCTCCAATTTTTCATCCAGCTCCGTACTATCAAAGCCTACTGTCCGCCCCGGGACAGAGGATGCTGCCTCTTGTTCGGCTTTATGAAGCATATCATTATAAAGCGATATCATTTCATCGTTCGGACTTGAAAAAATATTATTTACAACAGCCCTAATCGCTTCGTTATTTGCATCCCGGGCATTCTCTTTCATTGAAACTTGAACTACCAGCGCTACCGCGGCCAATACAACTATTATAACAATCCCCATCAAAGTTTTTTGCTTCGTATTCATATTGCCACACCTTTCTAACAGCAATTAATTCTTACCTTTTCATTACCATTATAATATAGCAGGATAAAATCGCCAACACTTTTTCTATTATTTCCCTATGCCAATTAATTCAGTGCCGCGAAAGCAAAATTAACGACGGAAGCTTATAAAGAGATTTCCTGCTACAGAACACTCTTCAGGAAGTTGATTGCCTTCTCATTCCCGGGATTCTCAAATACTTCCTTCGGGGTACCTTCTTCCAGAATCCTTCCGTCCGCCATAAATACAACCCTGTCAGCAACCTCCCGGGCAAAGCCCATCTCATGGGTTACACAGAGCATGGTCATTCCCTGCTTCGCAAGATCCTTCATAACAGCAAGAACCTCTCCCACAAGCTCAGGATCAAGGGCACTGGTAGGCTCATCAAACAGCATAATCTCCGGTTCCATGGCAAGCGCCCGGGCAATAGCGACGCGCTGCTGCTGACCTCCTGACAGCTTACTGGGGTATTCGTTCATTTTATCCGACAGTCCTACTCTGGCGATTAAGCCTTTCGCCCGTTGCAGCACTTCTTCCCTTGTTTCCTTACGAACGCAGAGCGGTGCCACCATAACATTCTCCAGTACGGTTTTATGGGGGAACAGATTAAATCTCTGAAATACCATTCCCATCTCCAGAAGCATTGCCTTCTGCTTATCCGCTGCAATTCTGTGCACTGTTCTGTTGTGCTCCCTGTGCAGGCATAATTCGTCTTTAATAAATATCTTTCCGCTTGTTATCTTCTCCAATTGATTCAGGGATCGAAGATAAGTAGACTTTCCTGCACCGGAGGGACCGATGATGCAGATCACTTCGCCCTTCTTCACCTCAAGATTAATATCCTTAAGAACCTCAAGAGTGCCAAAGGATTTACCCAGGTGCTCCGTCTTTAATATATATTCATAATCACCCATAGCTGCCTCCTATTCATAGATTGAGAGTCTCTTCTCAACCTTGCCGAAAATATATGAAAAAATTGCAGTTATGATCAAATAGATAACCAGCGCCGGGATAAATACCAGATAATTGCCCTCGCTGGTCATAATCGTCTTGGATATGGTCGAGATATCCATCAAAGAGATAGCAAATACCATGGAGACATCCTTAATCATCATAACAAATTCATTACAAAGAGGCGGAATCATTCTTCTTACAGACTGGGGAATAATAATCTTTCCCATGGTCTGTCCATAGCTCATCCCCAGGGCTTTTGCAGCCTCATGCTGCCCTTTGTCAATGGATTGTATCGCTGCACGAACGATCTCCGCACAGTAAGCCGCCGAATTCAGCGAATATGCGATTAAAGCCGCTACAAAGGCTCCTTTATAAACTGCTTCCGGATCACTGTTATCAAACAGGCTTCTCCAGGCAAAGCCAAAGATACCGGGAATTGAAAAGTATACAACAAATAACTGTATCAGAAGCGGGGTTCCCCGGAAGAAAAAGATATATCCGCTGCATATTTTGCTGACCAGCTTATTCTTTGCAATTTTACCCAGGGCCAGAAATACGCTCAGCACAAAGCCAAATACCATGGATAAGGTAGTAAGCAATAAGGTCAGCTTGGCACCATGGAGTACATTTTCACCGGATCCAAGCATCCGATAGGTGTAGTTCACCATCTGGCCTGCAAATTCTGCCGTCCCGTCGTTGGCCGGATAGATGCGCCCTGCAAATCCCACATAAGATTCCTTAATGGCCTTGGCCCCGGAGGTCGTAAAGGAAAGATAATTGATGATGCCGAGATCATTATATGTAATGGTCAGATACTTTCTCGGGCTGTTTTTTTCATCCTCAATGATCTGCTTCACCTGACCGGAAGCGCGGTCCATCATCTCTTCCCTCGATAGCTTAAGCGTCGAAAGGACTCCTATGAGCGCCAAAGCTGCCATAATTACTATGGCAGCTGCTTTTGACGAACGTCTCCATTGTTTCACGTCAACTATTCTTTTTATTATATTCATCCTTTATACCTGCTTGCTTTGTTATTGGTGACAACGCCATAGCGACTTATTACTGTGCTGCTCCAAACCAGAATGCTATGTTCTCCTCAAAGAACCCTTCCTCCGTAAGCTGTGCAATTGCTGCATTCATCGCAGTCTGAAGGGCGGTATTTTCTTTACCCAAAGCCACACCAAACTGTTCCGGCTCGCTTTCATCCTGGAATGCTTTCACGTATTTATCCGGGTTAGAAGCCAGATATCCGTCTGCAACCGTGGAGTCTACAACAACCGCATCCACTTCACCGTTATCCAGCTGAGTAAAACAGGTGGTAACCTTTTCATTGGCGGAAATTGTAGTATTGATTGATCCTGTAGCTACATAATCAGACATTAAGATATCGGAGGTAGTCTCCTTCTGAACAGCAATTGCAAGGCCGTCCAAATCCAGGAAGCCTGTTATCTCTCCCGCGAAGTCAGGACGTACGACAACTGCCTGATAATTATTGATATACGGATCCGAGAAGGACATGCTTTCTTTTCTATCGTCGGTAATGGTTACCGCTGAGATAACGCAGTCATAGTTCACATCTATGCCCTGGAAGATACCGTCCCAGGCCGTATTAATAAAGTTCACTTCCAATCCCAGTTTCTCTCCCAAGGCTTTGGCAAAGTCAATGTCATAACCGATGGGAGTTGTTCCGTCTTCCGCAAAATCTTCAAAGGGCGGGTATCCGATCTCAACACCAATGGTAAGCGTGCCCTCATTCATCAGCTTTACGCCGGACAAATCAATTGCCGTTGTCCCTGTCGGTTGTGCCGCCGCCTCTGTGGGTTCTGCCGTTGCCTGGGTCGGCTCGGCTGCCGCTTCTGTCGGCGCCGCCGTTGCCGTGGGTTCGCTTGACACGTCTTCCGTTGCTTTTGTACCGCAGGCTGCGAAAGAAGCTGCCATTACCAAGGCTAATACGAATGTTAACATTTTCTTCATATTATCTATCCTCCTAAATAATATGGGAGTTTATCGCTTTAGCATAGTATCGCGATAAACTCCCTCGTCATAGTAATGAAAATAGCACATATGATGTGATATGTCAACATGCAAACTAATTTTAATCATTTCTTTGAATTATTTATCATAATTAACGTAAATCTCGAATCTATAGTATTTCAAAAAGATTGGGAGAGAAGCAAAATAAGTGCCTCTCTCCCAGTTTTTTAATTTCTATTTTGATCAGTTTCATTGACTTATGCAATCTTTGGACTATAACCCTCATAAAAATATTGTAATCCAATCATAACGCATCATACAATGATAGAATGATTTCCTCCGTCATCTTCCAAAGGGGCACGGTTGCCTTGTATTTGCCGTCCATCCAGGGTAAGGGCTTCCGTTATCAGCTTACCCTGGCTTCTGCTCTCTACTCTGATCTCGTATAGGGAGGTGCCGAATTTATACCAAACCGTAAAATCACCAAAGGAGGCCGGGGTCGCCGGATCGATAATCAGCTCATTGCCTTCCTTGCGAATTCCTAAAAACCAGTGTAATAATCCCTGATACATCCAGCCGGCGGAACCCGTGTACCAGCTCCAGCCGCCCCGCCCGGTATAGGGCGGACTGAGAGAGATATCTGCCGTCATGATATAGGGCTCCTTCTCATATCTTAATGCATCCTTCTTATTTTGGGTAATGTGGATTGGATTGAGTATGGTAAACAGCGTGTGCGCCATATTTAACAAACCCGTATCTGCCGTGGCCTTCCCCGGATCAACTATATTGCCTGGTTCTGAGTTACTGCCAAGCTTTGCAGTGGCAATCGCCAGCCATACTGCCGCATGGGTATACTGTCCGCCGTTCTCACGAATTCCCGGAATATAGTTCTTGATATAACCCGGATTTTTTCTGGTCTTATTAAAGGGCGGCGCCAAAAGAAGAGATAACGCATCCTCTTCTCTCACCAGATAGCGCCAGGCGGACTGCATGGCCGTTCTTGCGCGTTCCTTTTTTGCCCCTCCGGAGATGACACTCCAGGACTGGCTGATGGAATCGATCCGGCATTCATCATTTTCCTTGGAACCAAGCTTGGTTCCATCATCATAAAAAGCACGCAGATACCATTCCCCATCCCAGGTATTGGCCTCGATACTCTGTAACAAAGCCTCCCTCTTCTGCTCAAGCTCTCTGGCATAATCTGCATCGCCTTCCTGATAACACAGAGGAATGAACTCTCCCAGCAGGGTATAGAAAAACCAGGCCAGCCATACGCTCTCCCCCTTTCCTTTAATCCCTACCTCATTCATACCGTCGTTCCAATCCCCGCCGCCGATCAGAGGAAGCCCATGCTCCCCCAGCCCGGTCTTTTCTATTGTTTTCTTGCAATGCTGATAGACGCTTTCCGTTAGCTCGGATACCTCCGGAGTGAACATAATCTCATGCTGCTCCTCACTTAACACCGGACCTTTAATATAGGCTACCTCCTCCTTCAAGATACCGGCATCCCCGGTGCTTCGGATATAAGCCGCCGTACAGTAGGGGAGCCACAGAAGGTCATCGGATATTCTGGTTCTGACCCCGATCCCTATCGGCGGATGCCACCAGTGCTGCACATCCCCTTCCTCAAACTGCCTGCTGCAGGCAATCAGAATCTGCCTGCGCAGTATTCCGGGATCGGTTAATAATAATGACAAAGTATCCTGCAGCTGATCCCTGTATCCATAAGCTCCGCCGCATTGGTAGAAGCCGGCCCTGGCATTGATACGGCAGGAGACGGACTGGTACAGCAGCCAGCCGTTTATCAATATATCAATTGCTCTATCCTTCGTCTTCACCTGTACCGTTCCCAGCAGCTTGTCCCAATATGCCCGTACCTTATCCAGCTCCCGCTGTGCTGCCGCGAGTTCCTTATATTTATAACGGATTCTGTGCATTTCATTTAAGCTGCTGCTCTGACCAAGACCAAAGATCACCGTTTTACTTTCCTGGGGCTGTACGGCAACGGAGATCTGAATTGCACCGCAGGGATCATAGCACACACCGGTGTTATTGGTAAGCTTCACCTCTGCGCCCCGGGGCTCTGTCATACTTCCCTTGGATCCGATAAACTCCTGCCGGTCCCCGGTATATCCGACGATCATCTCGTTAGAGAATAAAAAGGCATTATTATTCTGAAAATTCATGGTATAGATGTTTTTAGCGCCAAGATATTCATGCTCATTATCATAGTAGCTCAAAATATAGGGGCCGGTCTGTTCTCTCTGGGTGCCCAGGACCCACTCCACATAATAGGTCAGACTGAGATATTTTACCTTGTCGGATTGGTTGGTAAGCTTCAGGCTCCACAGCTTCACCGTCTCATCCAGGGGAACGAACACCGTTAACTCCTGGTCCAGCATATCCTCCTCATGAAGGAATTTGGAATAACCAAAACCATGCCTTACCCGATAGACACCCCGGTCATTTCTTCCCAGAGACATAGGCGTCATTACCTCGCCTGTGATTTCATCCATGATATAAATCGCCTCGGAAGCCTTGTCACTCACGGGATCATTGGACCAGGGGGTAAGCTTATACTCCCTGCTGTTGACGCTCCAGGTAAAACCGGCACCGGCTTCTGAGATTTGAAACCCAAACATCTTATTTGCGATAACATTAATCCAGGGTGCCGGAGGCCGATTGCCGTCCTCCAGCAGTATCTCATATTCTCTGCCGTCTTCGACAAATGCTCCGAAGCCGTTAAAATACTCATAACTCTGCTCCTGTGTATTCAAAGCCCTCTCCCTCCTCCCGGCATGAAAAACTAATACTCCTCAAGAAGCTCATATTGGTTCTCTTTCCGATTGGTAAAATAAATTCCCGACTTCTCTGAAAATACCACTCTGGCAACGGTATAAAGCAGGTCAATCTCCGCCGGTATCATCTGATAGGTATGAAGTGTAAAGAAGCTCGGTCTCTCACTTCCGGAATCATAGATTCTCAGAGAACTGGTCATATCATTGATCAGATCGTCCACTTCCTGCAGATAGCCCTGCTTGGAATCGATTAAGATGATCAGATCCACCATCACCCGGTTGATTCTCAGATATTCATAGGCTTTCAGCACATCATTAATAATTCGCTCCTCAAAGGTGGATGACACCTTTAGAAGCAGGATCGGATTATCACCGGATACTCCAAACCTCCACAAAAAGCTTTGATTCTTAAAGTTACGCCGGATATTTTCAACAGGTCCGCGATGTGTTCTGCTGGAATAATAGATAGGGCTGATCAAATCCTGGAAAGCGTTCAGCTGCGTTCTGGTGATCTCCAGATATTTCAGCTCCAGCTCCTTCTGAAGCCGGAATTTCTCCAGGATATCGTCGATCCGGTAACCCACCTTCAGTTCACCGGCAATCTTCACCGCTTCTTCCTTACTGCTGCAAACACCGGTGATAAACGTAACACAGGCTGTCTCTCCCGCGCCCAGCTTTAGCTCTGCCCGCAGGCTCATAATGGGATCGTTGCAAAAGCCCGCCTGATTAGAGAAGCTGATACTGTCCGTCACGGACACTGGGTTCTCCAGGGTATGGTTTCTTCCGATAAAGCGCTTCCGGTCATATTCATATTCCACCCTTCGGTGCAGCTTTGTACTTGATCTGACCAGATGCATCATATAAGGGCAATCACTTTCCTTCTTTCTGCGCCTTTTTGCCAGAAATATCTCCTGCTCCTCCAGATATTCTCCCTCCAAAAACAGCTTATTAAAAGCAGGATGGCTGATTTCTGCAAGATGGGTGTCATCCACCACCTCCAGGTAACTGGTTACCTCCAGCTGCTTCTCTTCATTTCCCTGATTGGTAAAGGTCACCTTACGAACCTCAAAGTTATGGTCCGCATCCAAACTGACAATCATGTGGGTCGAGATTACCCCGTCCCTTCGTTTAAATTCAGCTTTATGGGGACTGAACACCACCTGGTATTCCTCCGGCTCCGTCCTGGTCGGATGGTAGGTTGTGCTCCACAGCTTCCCTTGTCTGACATCCTTGATATAGATATAATGCCCCGTATTCGCATAAAGATCCGACCGCCACCGGTAAAGCATCCGGTCCTCATATTTGCTGAATCCGTCACCGTCCGAGGTAATCATGAGCGAATACCTGCCGTTGGACAGATAGTTGGCAACAGGATCATTTACCTGTACATTTCCTACATAGCGGTTATTATAAATATCCTCCTTAAACAAAGGCTTTCCAATCTTGATGGTATAGCCCCGCTTAGCAATTGAAATCAGGTGGGATTGCCGCCTTTCCTCCAATAATACCTCCGCGGCTTTAATCATGGTCTCTGCATGGAATCTCTCTCTGAGAATACCATCATTGAGATAATTATTAATTGCCGCCAGATTCATCCCCTGGTGATGTGCCATATAGGATTTGACGATACAGTAAGGCGTCATCTCCACGGAATTTGGTACGTTAAAATCAATGGATTCAAAGAAACCAAAGTCGCCAAAGGCCCCACAGTCCTGCAATCGCTTTAAATTCTTCATGCACTCCTCTTCCGCCACATCCAGTGCAAGCAGTGTGGCATAGGGTGCAACTACAAGGGAATTCTTACGCACCGGCTGCAGCCTGATCTTCGGTACTCCAAAGGCCTTATATTGGTAATTGGAATTTAAGTCAAAGCGGTAATACTGTGATTCCGAGATACCCCAGGGTATTCCCGCTTCCTTAGCATAGCACATATGCTGTAATACCGCCGCCCTGGAGGTCTGCGCATAAACTGAGCCCTCATATTCCTTGAAAACCAGATTCGGCATCAAAAACTCAAACATGGTACCGCTCCAGGATACAAAGCAGGGAATTCCCTTCACTATGGTTAACGGACGCCCCAGCTTATACCAGTGCTTAAAGGGTATCTCACCCTTGGCTATGGCAAGCAGGCTGGTCAGCGCACATTCCGAAGCCATCAGGTCATAGCAGCCCTCGTCCAGCATATGGGAGGACACATGGTAGCCGATATGAAAGAGCATCCTCTTATCATTAAATAAAAATCCAAAATCAGCATTGGCAAGCAGATTATCGATTCTGTTAATGATCGTACGCATTTGATTTATCAGATGAACTGCATACTTATTTTCCTCTTCGGCAAGCTTTCGAAGGGTTGGTCTGGAGGAAAAGCTTGCCTCCTTCAGCTTCAGCGACCCAGCCTCATTTGCAATACTGTCGATAAACTGCATCAGATTCCTGGTATGCCTGAACTCTGCTGCCGGCTTTAACTCCCTGTTATCCAGCTCCTCCCACATATCCCGGAAATCCTCAATCAGCTCTCCGATATTGCGATAGCTTGTCTTTAGCTTGTAACTTTCCTGTTCTCCAAAGTGCACCTGCAGCTCCTTCTCGCTGTTATGCACCTTAATCCTGAGCTCCGACAGGAATTTGCCGGGATAGATCGGGCTGTCCATCATCTCCAGCAAGCCGTTCTTAACTGCCAGCAAATGCCCGAAGAAGTTACCGCTGTCAACAGTGGAGATATAGGCAGGATTTAATACCTCAAGGGTTTGTATGTGATACCAGTTATACAGATGCCCCTTCCATTTGGGCATCTTCTGTACCGTATCCATCAGGTTCTCCAGGGATTGTATCGTGGCACTCAGCGTCTCAAATCCGAAATCCCTGGCCGATAAAACGGCCAGAAACTGAAGTCCGATATTGGTAGGTGAGGTCTTATCACTGATCTTCTCCACCTGGGACACCTGATAATTATCCGGGCAAAGCCAGTTATTTTCTCTGGTGGAAAGCTCTTTAAAGAATTGCCAGGTCCTGCGTGCCGTCTCTAACAGCAGCTCGCTGTCCTGAGCCTTATCCCGGTGGTGAAGCTTGACAGGCTGGCTGATGAGATACGCAATATCAAAGGCAATCCCCCAGTCAATGATAACTGCAACGGTCAGCAAGGTACCGGGAAGCGGCATAGGATTCAGGAATAAGACTGCCACAAGTACAGCTGCCGCCAGCTGGGAAAACCACATCGTTATAAAGTAACCCTTTCGTTTATTAATGATGGAAGCATCCACCGCTTCCGCCGTATTCCAGCGCAGCAGGTTCTTCTTACTGATCATAACCCGGTACAGGGTACGCACAATTGCATCTGCGGCAACATAAGTCCGGTAAGGGGTTATGGTAAATTCCAAAAACGCCCGCACAAGCGTGGTACCCAGCTCCCGTAAAAAGCCTTTATATACCAAAGCCAGCTTCGGTCGAAAAAGCTTTTGCATCGTTACCGCAAACAGCAGGATGATGAGATTAAAGGCATCATTAAAGAAAACCAACGGCAGCCATATATAAAAAGCCTTTGGAAACAATGCCAGATTGATTATGATAAATAGTGTTTTACTTAAGGGCACCAGACTTCGGCGCAGATTATCAAAGATTTTCCACTTCGCCAGAGCACACAAGCTGCGTCCGTCCTTCGTCTTTTTCATGAAAAGCCAGGGAAGCAGCTGCCAGTCTCCGCGCATCCAGCGGTGCTCCCGCTTCGTAAAGGATAATACGCTGTTTGGAAAGCTGTCCATAATCTTCGCAGTGCTGGAAAATGCCGTTCTGGCATAGCAGCTTTCAAAAAGATCATGACTTAAAATGCGGTTCTCCGGAACCTTGTTCTGGAGTACCTTATGAAAGGCACTGACATCATAAATTCCCTTACCGATATAGATACCTTCATTAAAGATATCCTGGTAAATGTCTGAAATCACGGCGCTGTAATGAGCCAGTCCCGATTCCCCGCCGAATATCCTGGTAAACCTGGTGCCATTCTTATCCACAATATGGTTTCTGACCGAGGGCTGTATGATAACATACCCTTCCTTCACCGTCTGATTATTTTGATCCAGCACCGGTCTGTTCAGGGGATGGTCGATGAGACCAACCAGCTTTGCCGCATTGTCCCTGATGAGATTCGTATCCGCATCCAATGTTATGGCATACCGAAAGGTGGTCAAAAGCTCCTCATCACAGAAAATGGAGGCAAAGGTAGTATCCTCCTTCTTAGCCCCGTTCAGCAGATTATTAAACTCCTCCAGTTTACCTCTTTTCCGCTCCCAGCCCATATAGCAGTTCTCTGCCTTATTCCATTTACGATAGCGAAAGAACAGGGAAAACCGCTGATGTTCCGCATAATACTGCTCATTTAATTCCTTCATCCGCGCCACCAGGGCCGCTTCAATAATCTCATCCTTTGGCATAAACTGATCCGGTGAATCCTCAAAATCCAGCAGTAACGCAAAATAAAGATTAGGCTGCCGGTTTGCCAGATAATGCTTATGAAGCCGGTTCATATATTCCAGCCCCTGCTCCTTGGAGGATACGATCACCGGCATGATAACAATGGTTCTGGCCTCATCCGGAATCTCATTCTCGTAGTTTAAGGAGGGGATTTTTTTGACCATAATCCTGCGGGTAAATATAAAATTTGTAATTTCCAGCGCTATTCCGATAATAAGCGGCATTCCAATGAGGATTGCAAGGATAGAAACATAATTTGCAGTGACAGAGCCAGCATTTCCAATCACAGATATTAAGCCCGTACAAATTGCCAGTGCCACAAGGAACATGGCAATAAAATAAACGATTCCCTTGATGTTCCTCTTATTCTTAATCTTCTCCGGAATAGGTCTTCCCAGCGCCTTTGCCTTTAGCACCGGAAAGCCTTTTCCCAACAGATAGGCACCTACATGATGCGAACAGTGCAGATCTTCTCTTCCCTGTATTGCAAGCTCCAGGCAATCCGAGGCAATCTTCTCCTCCTTGATCTGATAACGGAGGGATAATTTCACGATAACTCCCCGGTACATTCCCCGTGCTTCCGAATCCATCTTCGTATAGATCCCATCCGGATCCTTGGACAGGATCCGCTCCAGAGAGGAATATTCCTCAAAGAATTTCTCTTCATCCACCTCGTTGATATCTCTGAGGCTGACAATCAGCGCGCGGATATTGGTCTCCAGCAGGGATTCGATTCTGCCTTCCTCCAGAAAGATACCGGAAGCCTTTAGCTGTCTTCCTTTTCCCGGAAAATGGTACTCGATGTATTTTTGTATGGCAGCCTCATGAAAGGACCTGTTCTTGAGAAGATAAAGGACATGGGAATGGAAGGAATAGCTCTGCCCAAACTCCTCCTCAACCCCAGTAAGTAACGCTGAAATATCAGCGGAATCTGAGGATAGCTTATCCTGTACATACTTATCTGCCTGGGATTTAACATGAATCATGTGAAGAATCTCATCGGAAATCACGATGATTTCCTCCAGAAGGCAAAAGCCCAGCATCTCAGGAAGAACCCAGATTTCCTTATCTGTAAGGGGGATTTTCTGTTGGTATGCCTTCAGCATGATCTGGATATTTTCTTCTGTCAGATGACCGCCGCTAAGCGCCACCATCTTCTTCGCTACTACGTAGATCCGCGGGAAGCCGCGATACTCCCTCGCTTTAAGAATGGGGAGTACTGCATAGCTGGTTCCCGAGGTTCGAACCTTCTTAATCTCCCGATACATCATTTGAAAATTATCAAACAGCCAGCGTGCCGCCGGAATCAAAGATATGATATCCGTAGAAAGTGCTGAGATACTGTCCCGAAGTTTATTCAGTCTTTTATAGGCAATCTGGTTATAATCATCCAGGACAAAACTGTATCCGATTAATCTGACCTGATCATGACTTTCCGCCAGTGCCAGCATCTGCTGTTCCCAGCAGCCTTGTCCAAGCTGTTCTTCCTCACCGGGATGAAGCAGCGGAAACCGGATCTTCTTCCCAAAATGATTAAAACGGTAATAGAGCATCACCAAAACAAAGCAGATAAGCGCCAGCAGCAATATCAATACAATCAAAAGTAATGGCGAATTTATATAAAAATTAATTCCTTCCAGTAAGATCAGCACTGGTAGATCCTCCTTTATACAAGATGAACTAGCAAGCCAATTCATTCATTAGAATATGTGCCTACCGGGCAAATACAGATAAAAAAATAGCACTTTATATATTGTGCCATTATTTATCACTTTTATTAATTTTTATATATGATTATAGGAACAGTGGATGCATCCTTATCATACTGTTCCTATAAAACAAAAATATGCCCTGTCTTTTGTCAGCGGAAGACAGGGCATGTGTTGGGGGTTGGACGAAATCATAGATTTCATGCAATGACAGCATAAACTTCATACAGTGAAATCAGGGACTTCATTCATTATGTCCGGCCTTTGTTATTCTTGGCCAAACTATCGTAGTTCTTACTATGTCAAATTAACTAGATAATTTTACGTCCCAGGAGGTTTGAGGAAAGCTTAATGCTCTCCTTGGTTTTAGTAAAATCATAATTCAAAAATGTAGAAGAAGTCTCTGTTAAAGGTGCTGCATTTTTAAAGTCCAGAGCTTTAAATAACAGCTCTAAATGCTCTGAAAATACCAGCAAGCTTTCAATATATTCTTTTAATAAAGCAGGTTTTCCGGATAGTCCGTCATTCAGCAGCAATCTCTCCAGTTGATAAGAAGTCTCCGACAACTCCAGTGCTCCGATATTTTGAAACATCTTCTGAAGAACCTGAGTAATGGATCTGAGTCCTTCGTATTCCCCGGACACATTCATCGACTGCAGAATCGGCAGCTTCGCTTTGATGCTTTTTAATGTAGTCAGTAATGCCTGTGCATAGTTTCTGACATTTCCCAGAAAGTAACGATATCCTGAATTAAAATCAATCTCAGGAACACAGGCAAACATATCCCGAGTCATATATCCTCTCATATGAAATCCCCCACCTAACCTTCACATACACTTTATAGCAATAATATCCTTGTAAAATACCATATATTGTAATATCATAGATCAATAATAACATGATATAGTATATTTGTAAATAAGGAAATCCAATAATTTCTAGTATTTTTTGACTATTCTCTGGTAATAATTTCATATTATAAAATACTTTCGACGGGATATCCTCATCTATTTTTACGTAATCACGAATAGATCGACGTATTCCGGCAGCAGATTGCTCATAATGAAGAAAAAGAAGGTTGGGACTAGCATATTTATTAAAAATGTTGTATTATGAAGCTACATTTTTAATAAGTAATGCTGCGAGCTGAATTTTGCGGAACAATTAGGAGGGTAACAAGTGGAAAAAGAAATAGTTATTGTGCTTGACTTTGGCGGCCAGTATAACCAATTGATAGCGCGAAGAGTTAGAGAATGTAATGTTTATTGTGAAGTTCTGCCCTATACCACAAGTTTGGAACGGATTAAGGAGATCTCTCCAAAGGGAATTATATTCACCGGCGGTCCGGCCAGTGTATATGAGCCTGATGCTCCCTCCTGCGACCCAGGAATATTTTCCTTGGGAATTCCTGTCCTTGGCATCTGCTACGGCTGCCAGCTTATGACCCTTCTGCTGGGTGGTAAAGTATCCAAAGCTCCTGTTCGCGAATACGGCAGAACTGAACTTAATGTTTCAACAGCTTCAAAATTATTTCAGGAAGTATCTCCTAATACCATCTGTTTAATGAGTCATACCGACTATGTTGAAACGCCGGCTGCCGGCTTTGAGGTAATTGCAAAATCCGATTCCTGCCCCATTGCAGCCATTGAAGAGACGGAGCGAAATCTGTACGGCGTCCAGTTCCATCCTGAGGTTGTCCATACTCCGGAAGGGACAAAAATGCTCCATAACTTCTTATATAATGTATGCAATTGCTCCGGTGACTGGGTGATGTCCTCCTTCACCGAGGAAATGGTGAAAGCCTTAAAGGAGAAGATCGGTGATAAGAAAGTGCTCTGTGCACTTTCCGGCGGCGTTGACTCTTCCGTAGCCGCAGTTATGATCAGCAAAGCGGTCGGCAAGCAGCTGACCTGCATCTTTGTAGACCACGGCCTCCTTCGTAAAAAGGAAGGCGATGAGGTTGAGGAGATTTTCACCACTCAATTTGACGTTAACTTTGTACGTGTAAATGCACAGCAGCGTTTTTATGATAAGCTTGCGGGTGTATCCGAGCCCGAGCAAAAGAGAAAGATCATCGGTGAAGAATTCATCCGTGTATTCGAAGAGGAAGCGAAAAAAATCGGTACCGTGGACTTCCTGGTACAGGGAACCATCTATCCCGATGTAATCGAAAGCGGCCTCGGTAAATCGGCTGTCATCAAGAGCCATCACAATGTAGGCGGACTTCCGGATTATGTTGATTTTAAAGAGATCATTGAACCGCTTCGCAACCTCTTCAAGGACGAGGTTCGCAGAGCAGGTTTAGAGCTTGGTATTCCTGAGAAATTAGTGTTCAGACAACCCTTCCCCGGCCCCGGTCTTGCCATCCGTATCATTGGTGACATTACTCCGGATAAGGTTCATATTCTGCAGGATGCAGATTACATCTACCGTGAGGAAATCGCGAAGGCCGGCCTGGATCGCAGCATCGGACAGTACTTTGCAGTACTCACCAACCTTCGCAGTGTAGGTGTTATGGGGGATGAGAGAACCTACGATTATACCGTGGCGCTTCGTGCCGTAACCACTACAGACTTTATGACCGCAGAATTTGCAGAGCTGCCCTGGGATCTCCTTGGTAAGATCTCCAACAGAATTGTAAATGAAGTAAAGCATGTGAACAGAATTTGCTATGATATCACCGGGAAGCCGCCGGCAACGATTGAATGGGAATAATGGACAAGAACCTCGGAATACCCCGGTTTAACCGGGTTTCCGAGGTTTTCTTATGTCATTTGACACAATTTTAGTTCTATTTGTTAGAATTGAGGTAGAATCGGAAGGCTTATTTTATTTAGACGATAAACGGTTTTAGAATCCATAGCAGTAACAAACATATTACTAAAGTAATTACTGCACTTCCAAACACAAGTAATACTTTCTGGTAAGGACGCTTTCCAACTTCCTGACTTTTTTCAATTTCATCGAGACGCTTGCCTTCTGTAAAAGATATGATCTCTTTAAACGTTTGTACATCATTGTCCTTTTTACATTTTTCAACTTTGAAAGCAAAATACATTGTTATTGCAAACAAGACACCAACGATAATCAAACCATAATAATTTAAAAATATTGCGAGTGGAACCACTGAGACCATGGTTACCAGTAATAGTACTGTGAAAATGTTTCCATAATGGTTTAGTTTTTCAATTTCTGATTTTTTAATTTCTTCTTTCATAATATCGATATCTCCTTTGATTAATTGATCAAGAGATACGTTAAATAATGAACTTAGGAGAAGAAGACTATGGATATCCGGGTAATTTTTATTATTCTCCCAGTTAGAAATAGTTTGTCTGGTGACATATACTTTTTCAGCCAGTTCTTCTTGAGATAAGTTCATGTCAGTACGATATTTCTTTATTTGAGTGTTTAGCTCCAAGAAGTAAGTCCCCTTTCTAATAGAGTTTCTCTTGACCTAAGTTCATGATATTGTATTCCGGAAAAAGATGCTATCAAAGAGCTTTTACATTGCTGGAAAACGGCATGTAAAAAGTGTTTTGCATCATAAATAATGCAGTATTTAAGCCTATTACAGAAATACTTTCACAGTAATTTTATTGCTAAAAAAGCAGGCTTTTATAATCCGTTCCAACGTGTGCAAAATAACCTCGAATGTTTGATTGGTGACTCATCCGTAAGCAAAGCGCCTGCATTTATTAATTTCTTCTCTTCATCTATAATTCCAAAGGCTTCAAGATCCGATGCTTCAAATTGATTGCCCGTTCTCTGTTTGTAAGTGATTGCTTTGTAAATACCATGTTTTAACATCATTAATGAAGCTGCTATTTCACACCTTGTAAATCCAAATATAACACAAAAATATTACCACTTATTGTTATACCCTGCAACACTGAGTATTAACAAGCACCTGCCAGATCCTATGTTGTGGTTCATGCCGCTCTTAATCCTTATTAATCATCTCGTTTAACCACTTCTCTCATCCAATCGAAATTATATCCGAGGGAAACTATATTTCACTATAGCTCTTATACTTCTGGCCATCTCTTTTTGCTTATATTTTACTGGTAAGGATTGGTTATTACGCTTTACAGGGCTGCCAGTAAAAGGTTATAATATAACAAAGCGGCATCTCCGAAACGGATGTGCCGGATATGGACACCTATAACAAATAAGAAAGGAAACTATTATAATGGAAGAATTAAAAGAGATCATGAAAAAGTTTGCTGGGTCTGGTTGGGATTTAATCACTGTACCTGCTCAGCAATGGTTAGAAGGAAAAGCGGACAGAGATGCTATTGCAGCTGTTATCAAACAAGCCGATCAAGAATGCGGCAGCTGTGGGTGTGAATTTGACCCATTGTATAAGCGTGCTTTAGAGCTGCTGTAACAGAAATTCCAAAGATAGCTGTCTGCAGCAAAGGGGGATTATGTTGAAAGACTTTAAAAGGGATAACCTGTTGTTTTCACTGTGCGGTTTAAACTGCGGCCTATGCTCTATGCATTTGGATGGCTATTGCCCCGGCTGCGGCGGGGGTGCAGGAAACCAGTCTTGTGCAATCGCAAGATGCAGCTTGCTGCATGAAAAGGTTCAATATTGTTTTCAATGCCCGGAGTTCCCCTGTGAGAGATATGATCATATCGATGCGTATGATTCTTTTGTTACACATAAAAACCAACGAAGGGATATGGATAAAGCAAACAAAATTGGGATTGCCGATTATAATGCGGAACAGCTTGAAAAGGTCCATATCCTCAAAATTCTGTTATCAGATTATAATGACGGACGTAGAAAGACGTTATTCTGTGTGGCAGTAAACCTGCTGGAGCTACAGGACTTAAACTACATAATGAAACAAATAGCCGAAAACCCACAGTTGGATACTCTAGATGTCAAGGAAAAAGCAGCCTATGCTGCCCTCCTGCTTCAGGATATGGCAGCTCAGCAAAATATTGAATTAAAGCTGCGTAAAAAGACATAAAAACCGGCTCCGGATAGAGAAGTCTTTCCTCCGGAGCCATTATTTTGTCCGGCATCAGGCCGCAAACTGGCTTTTATACAGCTTTGCATAGAAACCGTCCTGGGCTAACAGGGCTTTATGATTCCCCTGCTCAATGATTTTTCCATCCTTCATTACAATTATGATATCAGCCGATTGTATGGTAGAAAGCCTGTGGGCAACAATAAAGCTTGTCCTTCCTTCCATCATTTTCGCAAATGCGCTCTGGATCTTAAGCTCTGTTCTTGTATCGATAGAGGAGGTTGCTTCATCCAGAATCAGCATCGGCGGCAGGCACAGCATGACCCTCGTAATACATAGAAGCTGCTTCTGTCCCTGGGACAAGCCTCCCCCATCCTCCGTGACAAAAGTGTCAAATCCATGGGACAGACGTTTGATAAACTCATAGGAATGTGCCGCCTTGGAGGCATTTATGATCTCTTCCTCGGTGGCATCCGGTTTGCCCAGGATGATATTCTCCCGGATGGTTCCCGTCTTCAGCCAGGTATCCTGAAGAACCATCCCATAGGATTTTCGCAGGCTTCCTCTGGTAATTTCCGTGATATCTTCGCCGTCTATCCTTATGCTGCCGGAATTTAGCTCATAAAAACGCATCAGCAGATTAATGACGGTTGTCTTACCGCATCCCGTTGGTCCGACAATCGCGATACGCTGACCGCCCTGTACCTGCAGATTAAAATTCTCAATCAGCTTCTTGTCCGGTTCATAGGAGAAGAACACCTGCTGCAGCTCCACCCTGCCTTCTGCCTCCGATAAGGTAATCGCATCCCCGGACTCCGGACGCTGAGGCTCTTCTTCAATCAGCTCAAATATTCTGGCTGCGCATGCCAAGGCATTCTGCAGCTCCGTAAATACTCCCGAAATCTCATTGAACGGTTTGGTATACTGATTTGCATAGCTTAGAAAGCAGGATAACTGCCCGACGCTTAATTGCCCATAGACGGCAAAGGCCGCTCCGCTGATTGCAACACCGGCATACACCAGGCTGTTTACAAACCGGGTAGACGGATTTGTAATAGAGGAAAAGAAGATAGCCTTGAGTGAGATGTTTTGCAGCCTTTTATTAATTTCATCAAAGCGGTTGACAGCCTCTTTCTCATACCCAAAGGCCTTCACGACCTTCTGCCCGCCGATCATCTCATTGATCAGGGCCGTCTGCTCTCCTCTGATTTCCGACTGCTGTTTAAACATGGAATAGGTGCGGTTTGCGATGAATCTTGCCGCCAGGAGAGAAACCGGCGTCAGAAGCACCACCAGCAATGCAATATATAAATTGATGGAGAACATAAAGCCTAAGGTCCCCAGTATTGTAACAACCCCGGTAAAGAACTGTGTGAATCCCATCAGAAGTCCATCCGCCAGCTGATCCACGTCTGCGATGACACGGCTGACGATATCCCCGTGGGAATGACCGTCGATATACTTTAAGGGAAGAATCTCTATCTTCTCCATGGCCTCACTGCGGATATCCCTGGTAATATGATAGGTGATCCTATTGTTGCAGATATTCATGACCCACTGGGATAAACCAGTGACACCGATAATTAATGCTACCCGGATGAGAATTGACATGATTAGATCAAACTCAACATTCCCTGCACCAAGGATATAATCGATCGCGTTACCGATCAGTACAGGTACATATAGGGAGGTTGCCACTGTGATCACCGCAGCCGCAATCGATCCTATGATAAAGATACGGTATTTTTTTAAATAGATCCACAGCTTTTTTATGGCGGCTCTCTGAGTTACTTTTTTCGTAGCTTTCATCCCTGCTGTGCCTCCTTTTCAAACTGTGAGTAATAGATCTCCTGATAGATCTCACATTGTTCCAACAGATCATTGTGTCTTCCAATGCCTGCTATCCTTCCGTTCTCCAGTACCACAATGGTATCGGCATACATAATAGAGGATGCTCTTTGTGAAACAATAAATACGGTGGGAGGCGGCTCAAGTTCCCTGATTGCCCTTCTCAGCTTTGCATCTGTCGCATAGTCAAGCGCGGAGGCACTGTCATCCAGAATCAGAATATCCGCTCCCTTCACCAGCGCCCGTGCAATGGTCAGACGCTGCTTTTGCCCTCCTGACAGGTTCTTTCCTCCCTGTTCCACCGGTGCGTTCAGCTTCCCGTCCCTGGCTTCCACAAATTCCATTGCCTGGGATACCTTCAAGGCTCGGGTAATCGTTTCTTCCGATGCCTCCTGATCACCCATCAGAAGGTTGTCCAGAATGGTTCCCTGAAAGAGCCGGGCACTCTGAGGCACCACCGAAACCTTACGGTTTAAGGCAGGGAAAGTATAATCCCTTACATTGATTCCATTGATCTTAACCTCGCCGAAGGTAGCATCATAAAACCTGGGAACCAGATTGGCCAAAGAAGATTTACCGGACCCCGTCCCGCCGATAATACCTACGGTTTCACCTCTTCTAACCTGAAAGGTAATATCCGTAAGGGATTCTTCTCCAGCGTTCTCATATTTTAAGCTTACGCCGCAAAACTCCACAGCATATTCCTGCGTTTCCGATGCCGTTACATTTCCTTCTGCCATACTGCTTTTTTTCGCAAAGATATCTGAGACACGTTTGGCACAGGCCAGGGCTTTTGTCAGGCTGACAATCAGATTGGCAAGCTTAATTAATTCCACAAGAATCTGAGACATATAGTTATATAATGCAACCACCTGCCCCTGCGTCAATCTGCCGCGGTCCACCCTGACGGCTCCCTCCCATATCAATACTATAATTGCCGCATTGATAATGATATAGGTAAGCGGATTCATTAATCCGGAAAATCTTCCTGCATACTTTTGAAGTATCGTCAGGCTTTCATTGGCTTCCCTGAAGCCCTTCAATTCCTCTTCTTCTTTATGAAATGCCCTGATCACTCTGACGCCTGACAAATTCTCCCGTGTCAGCCGGAGTATTTTATCAAGGCTGAACTGAATCCTCTGGTAGAGCGGCTTTGTAAGCAGCATAATTCCAAATACCACAAGGGATAACAAGGGAATTGTAACCACAAATATCATGGCTGCCTTTACATCAATGGTAAAGGCCATGATCATTGCCCCAAATACGATGAAGGGGGATCGCATAAACAATCGCAGCACAAGATTAATTCCATTCTGTATCTGATTGATATCACTTGTCATCCTGGTGATTAAGGTTGAAGTCCCGACAGAGTCCATCTCTGTATAAGAAAGGCTCTGGATATGTTTAAAAAGTGAATGACGCAATAAGGTTGCCGTACCGACTGCAGCTTTCGATGCAAAATATTGCGCTGTGATAGAAAATACCAGTCCGATTACTGCCAGCAGTATCAGAAGCAGACACATGCGGATGATGTAGGGGATATCCCTGGTTCCGATTCCCTGATCAATGATATCAGCCACAACCAGCGGAACAAATAATTCAAATAATGCTTCCAGCATTTTAAAAAGCGGTGCCAATATGCTTTCTCTTTTATAATCCTTTAAATATGCCAAGATGTTTTTCATCAAAAAATACCTCATTCTATCATAAACTTAATTGCAATTATATCCTTCTCAAGTTCTGCGGTCGATAACCGTCAACGGCTTAATAGTAATATATTCTATTCCCATTATCAAGCATTTTGGATATTTTACCGTAAAACAATAAGAAAAAATAGGTGCAGAACAGAAAAGTGCTCCGGAACGGAGAATTCACTCTCTGATCCGGAGCCTTTATCATAACTTAAATTTATTTATAATTTCAATACTTCTTATTTACCCGGGGTAATGGCAGTAATCACAAAATCCTTGTAGGTAGACGCCGGAATGATCTGCTTTGTAAGAGAATCTGTCGTTGACTTTACCCTGACATAAACTTTGTCATTAATGTTAACCTTGGAGATCACAGTAGGCTTATTAGGTGACACGGAGGTCCACTTTGCAGTCGCAAGATTATAGGCTGTACCTGCCGGCACCTTTGCATACTCGTACATCCGCTTCGGAGTTGAATCAGTAATGGTCAGGGTTGTTCCATTCATCATAACTACATTGGGAATCGTCAGCTGTAAGGGTATCTCTATCATCTTTGATGCCGAGGTTATCTTCTTATCAGTACCTTTGGTGCGAAATTCAATTTTTCCGGCAGGAATTGGTGAATTAGAGGTTACTCCTGCAGCAAACAAGGTATAAAGACTGATGGTTTTCGCTTTCAGATCAGCGGTCGGAAAGGTCGTCCATGCCACATCGTCGTTGATACGATACTCCGTCTCACCTGGTTTAAATCCTGTTAGAATCAATTTGCTTCCATCCAGCTTTACGGAAGGAGCGTTGGGTCTCTTTGATATTCTGACACTTGCTATCTTGCCGGGTCGGGAAACTGCCGTTGCAGCCGTGCGAAAATACAGGGTCGTTCCCTTGATCTCATATAAAGCTGTAGACATATTATTTACAGCGGGCTTCCAAGTCCCATTGGTTCCCTTTCGATATTCAACCGCCATTCCCGTGTCTGAAGTAAAAGTGATACGGCCAATTCCACCGATACTAAGATAAGTCACCTCAGGTGCTGCCGGTTCTGCCATAAGCGTAACTATATTGGGGATGGTATCTTTATTTCCCTTAAAATATACCTGGACTTCCTTCGTTGACATAAATGCAGCAATATCAGTTTCTCCCGCGCTGATCCCTTCCCAGGTCTTCCCCTTATCAAGACTTATGTAGAAGTTGGTACTTCCTCCTGGACCTGTGGATATCGTTGCTGTCTCATTAAAATAGTTAACAGCCACAGCCACCTGGGCTCCTGTATCCGCTGCTGCATTCGTTAAGCCTTGCACCTTTACGATTATCAAAAGTATGACCAGTGCCGCCGCCGGACTGATATACCTTATTCCTTTTTTTAATTTATCCATATTACTCAATAATCCCATCACGTCTCTTCCCTCCAAATTAGGCATATCCTATATGAAATTAATGCATTTATTATATCGACATCCTTTCTGAAAAACTAAATATAGAATTCATTATAACCACAGGATATATTTGTATTATAGCTTCTCATAGCCTTTAACACAAGGGAACGGGATTAATTTACCATAGAATAAGAGGTTTGTAAAAAAAGGATATCTGTATGAAATGAAAATCCATTTCCTTACAGATATCCTTATAAGAAGCCGTATAGGCTCTATTTAACCTCTGATGATCTTTTCAATATCGGCCTGCTGTGCACCCGGGCTATATAGCTTAACCTGCTCTATTAGTTTAAGCTTCGCTTCGCTACTGCTTAGATGATATGCAGACCGGGCATAAGCTTCACCAAACAGATGCTCGCTCAGACTGAAATTCGCTACCGGCCAGCCATACTCCTGATTTTTCTTATTGCTTCTTCTCTTAAAGCTGCGAACAGTGATATAGGTCTGCATCTGAAGCATAGTCATGGCTCCTTCGAAGCCCTTTTCCCCTTCCTTGCCAAAGCCGGCCATGGCCTTAATTTCATTGGAGGGAAGCACTTCATATTCCATCAGCACATCCATTACCTTCTTGGAGCGGTGGCTCGCCAGACCATCCTCGTACCTGCTGTCGAAGTCGTACCCGTCTCTACGGTAAGCTGCAAAGACGGGATACCATTTTCTTGAGATAAAGCCTGCTCGATTGGCAAAGAGCTTTCCGTAAGCAATCCGCCCTTCCTCAGCGATTACCTCCCGCCAGACCCATGGATCCTTCAAGGGGTCAGCCCCCCACCAGCACTGGGTCGCGGTAAGCTCCTCCACTGAGAAGCCGGGAACATTATTTTTAAACAGAGGAAGGAAACCAACCATATCGATATATTCAGACAGCGCATCGCTGGTTTTAATTCGCCTGGGATCCAGAAGATCAAGACCTTCCATTACCCAATTTCCGTCAATCGTTATCACTGCTGCTCCTCCATCCATTGTTTATTTGAACTTAAAATCCCTGGTCAATATGTTCTTTCCTTTGAAAATATCATGCTATTTAATCATGCCGCCGTGAAAATGACATTCATAGATTTTCTTTTGCAGTAAAAATATCTCTTCATAGCCCTGAAACCAATCCATGTCTCCATGAATAAAACAATGATAGGAATAATCTCCGTTATTATATACCAGCGGACCACGGAAAGGGTACTCCTCCGGTACAAGCAGCAGGGCTTCCTTTAAAAAATCAACTGAGAAATTATCTCCCAGAACATGACCGCAATAATTCATGGCATACACCGGCAGGTTCCTTACATACAGTACTTCTTCCCCTGCAAATTTCTCGCCCCCAAAATAAGAATCAAGATAAGTATAATCCCCTTCGGAATATCGATAGTCATAGGACTGCGGTCTGGTGGAAGCAACCATATTCTCCTCTCCCGCATAGCATTCCCTCTTCGCTTTGCACAAAAAAGTAATCACAGGTTCCGATTGCCGTTTCTTCTCTTCCAGCGAAAATGTGCTGCAATTATCATCCCCTGCTTTTAACATATGGTCAATACTAATGTTAAAAATCTTACTGAGCAATATCAGATTATCCACGTCCGGATAGGAGAAACCTGCCTCCCACTTTGCAATTGCCTGTCTGGATAGCCCCAACTGCTCTGCCAGATCCTCCTGTGAGAATCCCTTTTCTTTTCTGATTTGAACTATTCTATCCTGGAACTTCATATACACCTTCCCTTTCACTATAGTAACAAGTTATTGTTTTATTATAGCTGCAGGATAATCATAAATCATTCAACCAAGGATAGCCACCAACCCGAATTAACAATTTGTCAACCTATGGTTGCCATATTGGGCTATGATGAAGTACTCGGGGTCCATTGCACTCTTTCTACTGGTTTAGTTCATCTAATGTTCTGTCATACGCCGGTAGAAAATCCTTCATAAAGACGTCTAATTCAGGAAGCTTCATTGTAATAAGTATCTCGCGAAGTGATTTTTCCGCACTGGCGAATTCCGTATTGCCAGCCTTTCTTTCTTCGATACACTTGATCAAGGCGGATAATTTATCTGCAGCCTTCACCAGGTTCCAGAGATACGCTTCCTCCTTCCGCGGGAAGAAGATCGCTTCATAGCTCTTCCTGATATCCTCCGGGAGCATATGCAGCAGTCTTTCGGCAGCGGTGTGCTCCACTGCCTTAAAGGCGCCCTGTATATTCTCATTAAAATATTTAATCGGCGTGGGCATATCTCCGGTAATAATCTCGGTAGCATCATGATAGATACCGATGAGTGCTGCTTTCTCCGCATTCAGCTGCTTCCCAAAGCGCTCTCTGCTGATGGTTGCCAGGGCATGGGCCAGGATACTAACCTCAAGAGAATGCTCACTGATATTCTCCGAGATGGAGTTACGCATCAACGCCCACCGCTCAATATATTTCATTCTCGACATCATGGCATAGAAACTGTTCTCCATTGTGCATCCTCCGCAGTATCTCACTAATTCAATTCTCACTCTGTTAATCCACTTTCCTGTCCTGCTCCAGATATTTCTTTATATAGGCTCCGGTATAGGATTTCTTATTCCTTGCAATCTCTTCCGGTGTGCCGGTGGCTACAACCGTACCGCCCTTATCTCCGCCTTCCGGACCGATATCAATGATATAATCCGCTGTCTTGATTACATCCAGATTATGTTCGATGACCACGACGGTATTCCCTGTTTCCGAGAATCGCTTCAATATCTCAATCAACTTATGAACATCCGCAAAATGCAAGCCCGTAGTCGGCTCATCAAGAATATAGATTGTCTTGCCGGTACTGCGCTTACTAAGCTCCGTGGCCAGCTTAATTCTCTGTGCCTCTCCTCCGGACAGAGAGGTAGAAGGATGTCCCAGACGAAGGTAGGACAGACCGACATCATTCAGAGTTTCGATCTTACGCTTGATGGACGGAACATTCTCGAAGAAGCGTACTGCTTCTTCCACTGTCATATTCAAGACATCATAGATGTTCTTACCTTTATAACGAACCTCCAGCGTCTCACGGTTATAGCGCTTACCGCCGCACACCTCACAGGGTACATAGATATCCGGAAGGAAATTCATCTCAATCTTTAAGATACCGTCACCGCTGCAGGCTTCGCACCGGCCGCCTTTCACATTAAAGCTGAAACGTCCCTTGGAGTAACCTCTCATCTTTGCATCCTGAGTTGCGGCAAACAGGTCCCTAATTTGATCAAATACACCGGTATAGGTAGCCGGATTGGAACGTGGGGTACGTCCGATGGGTGACTGGTCAATATCAATCACCTTGTCCAGCTGCTCAATTCCAAGCATCTGTGCATGCTTGCCGGGAATATAGCGGGCACGGTTTAAATCCCTTGCCAGCCGCTTATATAAGATCTCCGTTACCAGGGAACTCTTCCCGGAACCGGACACACCGGTTACACAGGTCATGACGCCAAGAGGGAAATCAATATTCACATTCTTCAGATTATTCTCCGCCGCACCTTTAACGGTTAGATAGCCTGTGGGTTTGCGTCGCTCCCTGGGAACCGGAATCATAATTCTTCCGCTTAAATAAGCACCGGTTATGGATTCTTCTACCTGCATGATCTCCCGGGCCGTACCCTCAGCTACCACTTTGCCGCCGTGCTCACCTGCTCCCGGTCCGATGTCAACAATATAATCCGCGGCAAACATGGTATCCTCATCATGCTCCACCACAATCAGGGTATTCCCCAGATCCTTCAGATTCTTTAAGGTCTTTAATAGCTTATCATTATCCCGCTGATGCAAACCGATACTCGGCTCATCCAGAATGTAAGCGACACCCACTAATCCGGAGCCAATCTGCGTTGCCAGACGAATTCTCTGGGACTCTCCGCCGGACAGGGTTCCGGTTGCTCTTGCCAGCGTCAGGTAATCAAGACCCACATCAATCAGAAAGCTGATCCGGGCTCTGATTTCCTTTAACACAAGCTCACCGATCTTCTGCTGCATGGAGGTAAGCTGAAGGCCTCCCATAAAGCTTGACAGATCGCGAATGGAATACTCCGTAACATCTGAGATATTCTTATTTCCTACCGTAACAGCCAACGCTTCCCTCTTCAAACGCTTTCCTTTACATACATTGCAGGGTGTGGTAAGCATGAAGCTCTCATATTCCTGCTTTGCCGTCTCCGATCCGGTTTCCCGATAGCGGCGCTCCACATTACGGATCAGGCCTTCAAATACCACATCATAGACTCCGACTCCGCGCTGTCCCCGATAGTGTACCTTAACAGATCTGCCATCCGTGCCATAAATGAACATATGGCGCACCTCATCGGATAATTTATGATAGGGGGTATCCAAATCAAAATGATATTCCTTCGCCAGGGCCTCCATAATCGATCTGGTATAGCTTCCCTTGTCCGTGACAGACTGCCAGCCGGGAGCCGCTACCGCACCGTCGATAATACTCTTTGTGGAATCGCCGATCAGCAAATCCTCCGCAAACTCCATCTTGATACCCAGGCCGTGGCATTCCGGGCAGGCACCAAAGGGATTATTAAAGGAAAATATTCTGGGTTCAATCTCGTCAATACTTATCCCACAGTCGGGGCAGGCAAAATTCTGGCTGAAGGTCAGCTGCTCCCCATCCATGACATCTATATATAACAGCCCTTCTGCGAGCTTTAATACATTCTCGATAGAATCGGAAAGTCTCTTTTCGATACCTTCCCGAATAACCAGACGGTCAACGACAATTTCGATGTTATGCTTATTATTTTTCTCCAGTTTGATTTCTTCCGTCAGTTCATAGAGATTCCCATCTACTCTGGCTCTAACATAACCGCTGCGCTTTGCCTGCTCAAAGAGCTTAACATGTTCACCCTTACGCCCTCTGACTACCGGCGCCAGCAGCTGAATTCTGGTACCCTGGGGCAGACTCATCAGCTCGTCTACCATCTGATCCACCGTCTGCTTCTTAATCTCCTTACCGCATTCCGGGCAATGAGGGACACCGATTCTGGCATACAGAAGACGGAAATAATCATAGATCTCCGTAACAGTTCCCACGGTGGAACGCGGGTTACGGTTCGTTGACTTCTGGTCAATAGAAATCGCCGGAGGAAGCCCCTCGATGCTTTCCACATTAGGCTTTTCCATCTGTCCAAGGAATTGCCTTGCATAGGAAGAAAGGGATTCCATATATCTTCTCTGTCCCTCGGCATAAATGGTATCAAAGGCCAGGGAGGATTTACCGGATCCGCTTAAGCCCGTTAATACAACAAACTGGTCCCTGGGGATATCAACACTGAGATCCTTCAGGTTATTCTCTTTTGCTCCCCGAATTTTAATGTAATTTTTCTTTTCTGACATAATTTCACCTGTACACGTTGCTCTTTCTATTGAATTAAATACCTGCCCTGCCACTCCCGGACCAACTAATCTGACACAGGAAGACAGATGTTACTTATGCATTAATATCCTTATAACTCCAGCAGCTGCTTCTTAAGCTCCACCATCTTATCACGCAGCTGGGCCGCAAGCTCGAAGTTAAGCTCTGCCGCCGCCGTATGCATCTGCTTGGTGATGGTCTTAACCAGCTCTTCCAGCTCCTGCCTGGTCATGGATTCCATATCCTTCTCCATTGCATCGATATTCTTCTCTGCCTTCTTGGAGATGCTGATCAGATCCCGTACCTTCTTCTTAATGGTGGTTGGCGTAATTCCATGAAGTTCATTATAGGCCTGTTGTATCTTCCGCCTTCGGTTCGTCTCTGAGATTGCCTTTCTCATGGAATCCGTCTCGCGGTCGGCATACATAATTACGTGGCCCTCCGCATTACGTGCAGCACGTCCTATGGTTTGAATGAGAGAGGTCTCCGAACGAAGGAAGCCCTCCTTATCCGCATCCAGAATTGCAACCAGACCAACCTCAGGAATATCCAAGCCCTCACGCAGCAGGTTGATACCTACCAGAACATCAAATACATCCATACGCATATCCCGGATAATCTCCGAACGCTCCAGGGTATCAATATCCGAATGCAGATACTTCACGCGGATGCCGACTTCTCTGAGATAGGTTGTCAGATCCTCCGCCATCCGCTTGGTCAGGGTGGTGACTAAAACCTTACTCTTCTTATCTATCTCCTTATGAATCTCCCCCAAAAGATCGTCGATCTGCCCGGCTACCGGCCTTACGGAAACCTCAGGATCAAGGAGACCGGTGGGACGGATTACCTGCTCCGTGCGCAGCAGCTCATGCTCGCTCTCATAGACAGAGGGCGTAGCAGATACAAACATAATCTGACTGATCTTGCTTTCAAACTCTTCAAAGTTCAGCGGGCGGTTATCCAGTGCCGACGGAAGCCGGAAACCAAAGTCCACCAGAGTTGTCTTCCGGGACCGGTCACCGGCATACATGCCTCTGACCTGGGGCAGAGTTATATGGGACTCGTCTATGATAATCATAAAATCCTCAGGAAAATAATCCATCAGTGTGTGCGGCGGACATCCGGTTTCTAATCCTGTCAGATGCTTGGAATAGTTCTCAATTCCCGAACAAAAACCTGTTTCACGCAGCATCTCAATATCAAAATTCGTCCGCTCGGATATTCGCTGTGCTTCCAGCAGCTTGTCCTCGCTCTTATAATATTTGACTCTCTCTTCTAATTCTTCTTCAATATTACGGATTGCCGTCTCCATCTTATCCGGCGCAACCACATAATGAGAAGCCGGGAAGATTACAATATGCTCCAGACTGCTCTTTATCTCACCGGTCAGGGTATCGATCTCCAGAATCCGCTCAACCTCATCACCAAAAAATTCGATCCTTACGGCAAGCTCTGCCGAAGAGGCAGGAAATATCTCCACCACATCTCCCCGGACACGGAAGGTACCGCGCTTAAAGTCCATATCGTTGCGGTCATATTGTATCTCGATCAGTTTCTTTAATACCTCATCACGGTCCTTCAACATCCCGGGCCGCAGGGAAAGCGTCATATTCTGATAATCAATGGGGCTTCCCAAGCCGTAGATGCAGGAAACACTGGCAACAATGATGACATCCTTTCTCTCGGACAGGGAAGCCGTTGCGGAATGCCGCAGTTTATCAATCTCATCATTGATGGAGGAATCTTTCTCTATATAAGTATCCGTAGACGGTACATAAGCCTCCGGCTGATAATAATCATAGTAGCTTACAAAATATTCAACAGCATTCTCAGGAAAAAACTCCTTAAATTCACCGTACAGCTGGGCTGCCAAGGTCTTATTGTGGGCGATAATCAGAGTTGGCTTCTGTATCTGCTGTATGACATTGGCCATGGTAAAGGTCTTACCGGAACCGGTAACGCCTAACAGGGTCTGCGCCTGGTTACCGCTTCGGAATCCCTCCACAAGTGCTCTGATGGCCTCCGGCTGATCACCGGTGGGTTGATACTCTGATGACAATTTAAATTCCATATATGCATTCCCTCCTAATTCAGGGCATCCGACAATCGATGAAGCTATGTAATACTTCATTCGTTCTATCTGACTTTGAATACGATTATAGCACAGCAAAAATGTAAAAGCAATACAATTTTCGAATGTTTGTTCTATTTTCCTGAAGCTCCCTGCTCACGAAGCGCTCTGCCGCATAAGCCGGTAAACGCCGCTGCAAAGCGGTCGTTATCGGCCGAAGTACGCTTCTTTGCATGTCCTCCGACCCGCTCGCCTGCCCTGCGGCATCGCTTTGCAATATCACGCTCCATTAAAAGTATCTCTATCGTATCGTCCGAAAATATTCTTCCTCCCGGATGGATCGCATAAGCTCCCCTGCCAAGTGCCATGGCTGCGACGCCATAGTCCTGGGTAACTACAATATCACCTTTTCCGGTTCTGTTGATTAAGGCAAAGTCAACCGCGTCCGGAGCCTTACTTACCACAACCACCTCACTGTAGTCTGAGGACAGCATATGGCTGGTATCAATCACCATGATTACCGGAAGACGATACTCTCCGGCGATGTGTTCTATAATATCCTTTACCGGACAAGCATCCGCATCCACTAATATCTTCATACTGTTCCCTCCCTGGTTTCTCAAGTCAAAAGGATACCTCATAGAGTTCTGTATATGTTAATCTGCCTTGTACCCGTTCCGACTTCATCAGGCTGATTTTATTCACGTTCATCTGCATGGGCTTAACCCCTGAAGCAAATTTCTGTTCATCAAAATATTTTTCCGGCTTTACCCGTCTGCCTAAAGTCAAATGAGGCCGGTACTCATGGTCATCAATCTCATAGAAGCCTTCTTCCTTCAGCTCCTTTACCAGACATTTCTGAAGTTTCCAGAGGGAAGGCTCCCTCTCTACCCCTGCCCAGTAAATATCTCCCTCTCTGCGGGTAAACTTACCAAATCCGCCAATGGACAGCGTAAAGTGTCCCACACCGGATTTACTTACTGCCCGCTCCATTGCCGCCGTCACTTCCGCCAATCTGCCGGTTTCTCCGATAAAATTCAAGGTCAGGTGCAAATTCTCACGCTGGGTAAAATTTCCCTTTGCCGAAGCTTTCAGCCTGCCGATTGTATCATATAAACCTGACTTTACCTCTTCTTTTAATAAAACCGCAATAAATAATCTCATCACTGCCTCCGTCTGCCCGGTGCTCCGTCAAAAGTATACAACATATCTGCAATTTATAATTACACATTGTAATATACCACTGCTCCCTATATAATATTACCATATATAATTGCACCTTTGCAGCGGAAGATATTTCTTCAAACCACAAAGGTACAGGATTACAAGTCAGCTGCTTCGCAGAATGAATAGCAATAGAATAGGAGAGACCGATGCAAGACATGAATAACATTTATCCCCAGGATAAGCCGGGAATGTATCACTTATTGAAGGAGCAATTGAAAGCTCTGCTGGAAAATGAACCGCAGGTAATACCCAATCTCAGTAATGCCTCTGCTTTATTAAATCTGGCATTAAAGGAGATCAACTGGGTAGGGTTTTATCTTATAAATAACGGTGAGCTGCTGTTAGGACCTTTCCAGGGAAAACCCGCCTGCATCCATATCCCCATCGGCAAGGGCGTCTGCGGAGCCGCAGTGAAACAGGACAGGACCCAGCTGGTGCCGGATGTTCACGAATTTCCGGGACATATTGCCTGTGACAGTGCATCCCGTTCCGAGCTCGTAGTTCCCATCCGCTCAGGCGGTCAGATTGTCGGTGTTCTGGATATTGACAGTCCCATCCCCGGCCGGTTTGATCCTGTTGACCAGAGAGAGCTGGAAGAATTCGTACAAATTCTGGAACAGGGCTGCAGCTGGACATTATAATGCCATTACTTCCGACTTGATCTTCTCCATCAGGTCTTCCATATCATGGCCTTCTCCGTCGATGATAATATGTGCGTATTGCTCATACAGCGGACACCGCTCCTCATAGAGGGACATCAGCGTCTGGCCCTCCCGAAATACGACGCCTCGCTGCCTGATATTGCCGAGGCGTTTTGCTATGGTCTTATAATCAAGACGGATATAAACCACCGTTCCGATCTCCCGAAGGTGCTCCATCGCTTTTGGACCGTATATTACGCTGCCCCCCGTGGCAATCACGGAATTCACCGCCTGAATCCCTGCATTTACCTGCTCTTCTACGGCCACCAGGCCATCCAATCCGTCGCGCTCTATAATATCTTTTAATAAACATTTCTCCTGTTCCTGAATCAAAAGATCAGAATCAATAAATTGATAGCCAAGAACCTTTGCCAGTATCACTCCAACCGTGCTTTTTCCTGCACCCGGCATTCCGATCAATACGATATTCTTCATTCGTTTCATCCTTTCGTAAGTAGTGTGGGTATCGCCCGGGCAGGGAGCCCGGGCAAAAATGAAAGTATTGTGGTGTGATTATATCATAAGAATTTTATAGAAATCAATGTATTTCATAACTGTGATTCAAATCAAAGAAAAAAGCTCCTCCTTTCGTTAAGCTAAAAATATCAACGATAAGGAGGAGTTATATCATGTATCATTTTACGGCAAGCGTGGATGCACGCATTTACGAGCCCAAGGATAAGCATCCCATGATTTTAAATACTTTTGACGCTTTGAACTCAGGCGAAAGCATGGAGCTGATTAACGATCATGACCCCAGACCGCTTCATTACCAATTTATCATGGAGAAGCCGGATACCTTCGAATGGCAATACCTTGAGGAAGGCCCCGAGGTATGGCGTGTTGCCATTACAAAGAGGTAATTGCGGCAATAAACCGGTCAAATGCCGCCTGTCCTGCCGGGGTCCGCTTATAGACTCCGGCATGCTTTAACACCTGAAGGAAGACCTTTCCGATCTCTTCCTTCAGAATTCTATCGATATTGTCCCGATTAAGAGCAGGATAAGCCGGAAGGAATTCTTCCGTCCAGTCTGCATGCTTTTCAAGAAGCTCATGGGAACGAAGGTCCTTCCCGGCAAGGAGATATTCACTCAGAAGGCTCATCTCATCCTTCAGTCTTGCCGGAAGCACAGCCAATCCCATAACTTCAATCAATCCGATATTTTCTTTCTTAATATGATGCAGCTCTGCATGGGGATGATATACCCCCAGAGGATGCTCTGCCGTAGTTAAGTTGTTGCGAAGCACCAGATCCAGCTCGTAGATGCCCTTCTTCTGTCTTGCGATAGGCGTAATAGTGTTATGCGGCTCCTGTCCGGTAAACGCATGTACGCAGGCAGTTTCATCGGTATAGCCGCGCCAGATGGTCAGAATATGCTCCGCCAGATCCACCAGCTTCGCATCCTCCTTACTTCTAAGGCGGATCACCGACATCGGCCATCTGACAATCCCTGCTTCAACCTCTTCATAGCCCGGTATCATAAAATACCGTTCTATGGGCGCCTTCGCCATAGCAAATTCATAGTTACCTCCCTGAAAATGGTCATGACTCAGGATAGAGCCCCCCACAATGGGAAGGTCCGCATTGGAACCAACGAAATAGTGAGGAAACTGCTTAACAAAGTCCAACAGCTTACGAAAAGCCGACCGATCGATCTTCATGGGAACATGCTGCTTATTGAGCACAATGCAGTGCTCATTATAATATACATAAGGGGAATACTGAAAGGCCCAGTCCTGATGATTGATGGTAACCGGAATGATCCTGTGGTTCTGCCTGGCAGGATGATCCACTCTGCCGGCATAGCCCACATTCTCTGCGCAGAGCTGGCATTTCGGATATCCGCTCTGCTTTGCAAGCTTCGCTGCAGCTATGGCCTTAGGATCCTTCTCCGGCTTAGACAAATTGATGGTAATATCGATATCGCCGTATTCTGTTCGGGTAACCCATTTAACATCCTTTTTAATCCGGTATCTTCTTATATAATCCGTATCCTGGCTGAGCTTATAATAATAGTCCGTCGCCGTCTCAGGTGATTCCCGGTAGAGCTCCTGGAATTTCTTTGTTACAACACTTGGGCCCGGTGTCAGGAGGCCCATGATCTTCGTATCCAATAAGTCACGGTATACAATACTGTTATCCTTAAGAAGCCCACGCTCATAAGCATAATCCAACATGGAATTAAGCAAGGCTTCCAGAGTAAAGTCTCCGCTGATTGATACCGCCGCTTCCTCCCCCTCCTGAATATCTTCTAATTCAAATAGCTCCAACAGCCGATTCGTCGTATATACAGCATCCTCATCCTCAATCAGGCCGGTCTGCAGTGCGTATTGAACCAATTTATTTATCAAGTCGTAAATCATGTAACGCTCCATTCTATCACGTAATAACAATAGGTCATGCTAATTTTTCGTGCGGCATGCAGCACTCACGAATAGTCACACACCGGGATGATAGCCCTTGGGGTGGTTCTTGTGCCAATTCCAGGCGGAACCGATGATTACCTCAAGGTCCGTATATTCAGGCTTCCAGCCAAGAATTTTCTTTGCTTTCTCACTGGAGGCAATCAGCTTTGCCGGATCTCCGGCACGTCTTGGTTGAACCTCCGCTTTAATGGGATATCCGGTTACCTTCCTGGCTGCATCAATTACTTCCTTTACGGTAAACCCGACACCGCTGCCCAGATTGAAGATATTACTCTCATTTCCCTTCATCAGGTACTCCACTGCCAGAATATGCGCCTGCGCCAGATCGGTCACATGGATATAATCGCGCACGCAGGATCCATCCTTGGTATCATAATCATCACCATAGATGCTGATGGCTTCCCTCTGACCGTTGGGCACCTGAAGAATTAACGGTATCAGATGAGATTCCGGATTATGTGCTTCCCCGATGCTGCCGCTTCTATGTGCACCGCAGGCATTGAAGTAGCGAAGGGAAACATACCTCAGTCCATGGGCAGCCTCAGTCCAGTGGAACATTTTCTCCATGGAAAGCTTGGTCTCTCCGTAAGTATTGGTGGGGCAGGTACGATCCGTCTCCAGAATCGGTATTCTCTCCGGCTCGCCATAGGTAGCCGCGGTAGAGGAAAATACAATCTTATCCACCTTATGTGCAACCATGGACTCCAGCAGCACCTTAGTTCCGCACAGATTGTTATCATAATATTTCAAAGGATTGACCATGCTCTCTCCCACCAAAGAATTTGCTGCAAAATGGATGACCGCATCTATCTTCTCCTTCTCAAATACACTGTCAATAAAGCTTCTGTCCCTGATATCCCCTTGATAAAACCGTGCCTTGGGATGTACCGCACCCAAATACCCCGTCTCAAGGTTATCCGCAATAACAACATCTTCTCCTCTTTCGATCAGCTCATATGCGGTATGGGAACCGATATAGCCTGCGCCGCCAAGTACTAAAATTGTCATACTATCATCCTTTCTGGTTACCAAATAAAGCCCTCCTGCTTGTAATCACGTTATGCCTGCTGCCGCCTTACTTAAATTATCCTTACAGAATTGCAGGGCCATCCCCTACCTCAACCACATAAAAGTCAGCCGGATATCCGATCTTCTCCAGGTATTCCTCTCCTACCTTCTGATTAAAATGATCCACAGCATCTTCCTTCACAATACTTACGGCACAGCCGCCAAAACCGGCACCTGTCATTCTTGCTCCGATAACCCCCTCCTGCTTTAATGCCGCTTCCACAATGGTATCCAGTTCAATGCCCGTTACCTCATAATCATATTGAAGTGATACATGGGAGGCTATCATCAATCTGCCGAATAAGGACAGGTCATTTTTCTTCAGTGCTTCCACAGCCTTGATGGTTCTCTGGTTCTCGTAAACCGCATGCTTGGCTCTCCTAACCTGAACCGCATCTCCGATGGCAGCCTTATATTCTTCAAACTGTGCTTCCGTAAGCTCACCAAGGGAGTTTATCTTAACCACCTTCTGCAGATCGGCAAGGGCAGCTTCACATTCACTGCGCCTTTCATTATATTTTGAATCACCGAGACCGCGCTTTTTATTGGTATTCATAATGACAATCTTTGTACCGTCCAGCTTCAGAGGTGCATATTCACAGGATAAATCTGCCGTATCCAGGAAAATGGCATGGTTTTTCTTTCCCATGGCAACCGCAAACTGATCCATAATTCCGCAGTTCACACCGTTGAAATTATTCTCTGCATACTGACCGATGATAGCGATCTCAATATTATAGACCTTTAGATGAAAGAGGTCCTTAAGAATAAAACCGGTCAAAACCTCCAAAGATGCGGAGGAGGATAAGCCGGAACCGTTTGGAATATTGCCGAAATACAGCACATCCAGTCCGCCGTCAATGGCAAAGCCTCTTTTCTGCATTGCCCATAGCACACCCTTGGGATAATTCGTCCAATTGTCCTCTTCTTTATATGCAAGTTCCTTAATTGAAGACTCGATGATACCGAGCTTCTCAAAATTCATGGAATAAAAACGTAATTTATCATCCGCCCTCTTTCTGGCCACAGCATAGGTTCCGATGGTTAATGCGCAAGGAAATACATGGCCTCCGTTATAGTCGGTATGTTCTCCGATGAGGTTAACCCTGCCTGGGGCGAAGTATACCTGATATTCCCCTTCTGTTCCAAATATCTCTTCAAATTTTTGAAGCAGCTCCTTCTTCATATACCATTCTCCTTTATCGTTATTTTACTTTATCAGGTTCGTTTGCTTAATCAGGTTCGTTTGCTTAATCAGGTTCGTTTAAGTTTCTATTCTGCCATTTAAGCTTTCACAATTTTATATTCCTTTGTTTATCACAATATTTTTGTTATATAACACGATTTCTGTTGTTTTAGATATATAATACTCCCCTCTACGTAATTTGTAAAGAGGAGAACCCTTTAATGAAATATTAATTTCATCGCTATCCCCTGGGGGTAATCTCCAAAGGACTCTCCGAACAGATTTAACCCGCCTTTGTATTGTGCGTCCTCTTTAATACCGATACATACCGAGATGTAATCCTTCTCTCCCAGCTTAAATTCCGATAACGCTCTGCTCTGCGTCTTTTCATTATCCATAGAACACTCCTGTTCCGTGATGCTCCAGGTCTTCAGCATACCAAACTGGGTATTCTTATCCGGCCACCAGTCCGGATTGAGCTTCCCCCGCCGCCCTCCGAAATCACTGGGACAAGTCCAGGTTCCAACCTCCAGGCCGTTGACCCATAAGGTTATATCAGAGGGATAATCAATATTATATTCATGGTCCTCCGCACAAAGCTCCATGGATATCTCCAGCCTTTGCAGCTGCTTCTCTTCCAAAGAATTCGTGGGAAAACGATATTCAATGTAACCGTCGCCCAGCCAGATAAGTTGTGCCTCAACCCGTTCGGGTAAATAAAAACAGCGGGGATCATCCTCTGTACCGATAGGTCCCTTTACGCTTGCAATACCGCAGGTCGGTTCGATCCGGTAATCTACATAGCTTCCGATAGGCATTTTTATAATTTCTTCATCCTGCTCCAGGTTTTTTGTTGTATTCATCTCAACATAAACATGGTCCAGAACTACATGGCACAGCTTCATAGACCCCCGAATTCCCGGCTGCAGTGAGGTTCTGATAATACCCGCCTCCTCCAGAACCTTGACATGGGCCGCGGAGGATGAGGCCGGAATATCTAAAAGCTCTGCGATCTCATTCACATTAAGATCCTTCATACGAAGGTGTTTTAATATTTCTATTCTTGTTTCCGAGGATAAGGCTTTGGCAATGGCTGCAAGCTGCAGCGTATCGTCCAAATTCATCTTAATGGTCTGTATCATAATTCATC
Source organism: Bacillota bacterium (assembly GCA_023409535.1). Classification (GTDB taxonomy): domain Bacteria; phylum Bacillota; class Clostridia; order Lachnospirales; family Lachnospiraceae; genus Mobilitalea. Next base: position 119,335 of record JAEYGZ010000039.1, on the reverse strand, counting down.
TCCAAGAATCTGCATTCCCCGATGCTCCACCGCTGTGGAGAAGACCACCTGTGTACTTGTCTTCCCAAACTTCTGAATCTCGCCGATAAAGGCATCCAGATCCATGGTACTTGGAAAGCAAACCTTAATCAGCATTGAAAAATTACCGGTAACACAATTACACTCCATGACATTGGGACAAGCTTTAATAAAGGGATAGAACTCCGGCTTCTGCGCCGGCGCCACCTCAAGATTGATAAAAGCAGTGATATGCTGGCCCAATTTCAGCCAGTCAATTTCCGTATGATAGCCCTTGATAATACCCTGATCCTCCAAGCGTGTAATTCTTGCCGCTACCGCCGGAGAAGAAAGATATACCCTTTCTGCAAGCTGTTTTAGCGGTACGCGGGCATTGTCCTGAAGAATATTTAATAACTGCCGGTCGATATGATCCATGCTTTTACACCATCCCCGATTAATAATAAATATACATTTGTGCACCGGCTGCCTCCAGCAGGCATACTAATGATATCTAATTCTAAACCAAGAAGATAGTTTCTGCAAGCATTACTCTTGTGCTCCGCTGTCCGGTTTTAAATATTTGGCAAAACCACTGGTATACTTTAAGGCTCCGTCTTTAAATATCCATAATGCCTCCGTATCCGTAAGTCCCTCGATCAGCTTTACTCCATCCTCATAAGGCATATTGAAAATAATCGTAGTCAGAGCATCCGCCCAGCCGGAATCCTCGGTCACTATGGAAACAGCGGTAAAATAATCCGCCGGCATTAAGGTAGCCGGATTGATAATATGGTGATAGCGTTTTCCGTCCACCGTATAATAGCGTTCATAATCTCCGCTGGATACCAGGGACATATCCGTTAAATTTAACAATTCTATATACTGCTCGTCACTTTCCAGGTCGGGATTCTGGATACCCACACTCCAGGGGACCATATCCTTCTCTGAAACATTACTTTTCTTTATATCAACTCCCTTACTTCCCATGGCGCGAACATTGCCGCCGACGGAAATAAGCGCATTATAATATCCGTCCGCTTTTAGCTGCTGTACCACCCGCTCAGTTGCATAGCCCTTGGCAATCGCTCCTACATCCAGACTCATCTCGGGATCTTCCAGATATACCGTTGATTCCTCATCATTAATAATCATCTTATTAATATCCGTATGCTGAGCCTTTTCTTTCAGCACTTCCATATCAGGCAATCTGGCCATATCCGGGTCTGCGATGCCTTCCTCACGGTAATCATGCCAAATGCTGAGCACCGCTCCAAACGCAATATTCTTCTTTCCCTCGGACAGGGTATAAGCTTCTTTGGATTTTAAAAGCACATCAATAATTTTACGGTCGACCTTCACAGGTGCAATTCCTGCATTGTCATTGATGGTCTTGATATTGTTAACGCCTTCATAATCATTATATATATCGTAAAGCTCATGATATTGTTCCAGAATATCATGAACAGATTGAGCAAATTCGGAAAACTCTTTCTCACTGTCGGCATAGCCGATGATTGTGGTAACTGTATCAAAAAGTTCTAAAAACTGAGCCTGGTAACGCTTTGGCTCCTTTTCAGCTAACCCGCAGGCTGTCATGTTAAATACAATAGTGATAAGTAAAGTAATTACGATAATTCGACGTTTCAAGATTTCACCCCATGTTTCCTTTCCGTTGTTCCAGGTATGGTAAGAAGCCTATAAATATATAATATCGGCTCCAATATATAACTCATCGTATATTATAACAAAAAGCTGCTGTAAACACTACTGTTTTCATGTTTACAACAGCTCTCTATCTGCTTATTTCTGTTACTTGTATCTAAGTGTGAATAATACTTTTCATGATCCGCACGTTAGTTACTGAGCGTTTGTTGCTGCCTTCTCGATGTTAGAAATGAAAGGTGTTACATGAACGGTTACGGAAGCAGTTAAATCAGCACCTGATGCTTTGCCGTCTTCAGTAACAGCGATACCCTTAACATCAGCAACCGTCTTTCCTGTAGCATATACCGCAAATGCATTTGCCTGCTCATACCACTCTTTGCCGATACCGGAAGCCTTCTTCATATCATATGCTTCCTTTAATTCCTGCTTGGTCTGAGGAGCAACTGTTAAATCAGAAGTAACCGCACCTGCTGTTGAGAAGTTAACATTACCCTGAGAAGCGTCAATAGCACAGCTCGTGATCTTGCCGTCCTTATCTAAGGTAAGTGCTGTATAGTAGGAATATGCCTGTGCTAAACCATCACCCTCAGCGGATGCATCCTTGGACTGACCCATATCTGTAGAAGTTGCAAGACCAAGCTTATCGCCTGCCTTTGCTCCTAAATCAGCTGCATTTGTTGCAGCCTTAGTTACAACCTCAATGAAATCTCCGATATGTACAGTAATTGTAGCAGCAACATCAGCATCGCTTGCTACACCGTCTTCATTTACGGCAATACCCTTAATCTGATCAACAGTCTTGCCTACACAATATGCTGCAAAACCATCAGCCTGCTCATACCATTCTTTGCTGATACTGGAAGAGCCCTTCATGTTATAGCCTTCCTTTAATTCCTGCTTAGTCTGGAATACTGTTGCGGGATCGGTTATTAATTTACCTTCTGCAGAGAAGTTAATCTTTGTCTGTGCTGCATCGATCTTACAAGCTACAATCTTGCCATCCTTATCAACTAATACGGCAGCAATCATAGAGTCTACTTCTCCAAGACCATCCTTATCGGCAGCTGCATCAGCTGACTTCGCAATTGAAGTAACAACTGCAAGACCTGTCTTAACTGCGGCATCGGTAGTGCTGTCATCGGCAGCAGGAGCTTCGGTAGCGCTGGTACCTGCGGTAGGAGCCGCAGTAGCGGTGGGATCGGGGGTATCCTTTGTAGTATCGTTTTCGGCAGACTTGCAGCCGGTGAACATTGACATTACCAGTACTAAGCAAAGTAACATCGCACAAATCTTCTTCATAATTTCATTCCTCCATAGATGTTTTAATTTATTGGTTTTTATATTAATTCCATACCTTTTCAGGCGGAACGAATACCGTATATGATTTCATCCGTTTATCTAATACCTCAGGAGTGCGCCGATAAAAATCAGCAGCGTATTCACTCCCATGATCAGGATGAAGTTCTTAATTGCCACAATAAAGGTGGCGGACTTTTCCTGCTTTTTAAAAAATACGTTAATATTTTTTTGCACCGGCAGGATTGTGATCAGGGATAACAAACAAATCGGTGATAAATATTTAACAATCACAAGCATAATCATTGCCGCATAAGTCAGATAATAGAGTCCAGCAAATAAATATAGGGCTTTTCTGCCGATATAATAGGGCAGGGTGTGCCTTTTCACCAGCACATCCTTCTCCTGATCGCAGATATTATTGGCGAGCATGATATTTGCAGTTGCGCAGAAGGGCACTACCGCAAATAATAATAATGATAAAAAAGGTATGATATGCAATTGTAAGAATATTGTCATATTTTTAACACTAAAGTCTAAAAATGTTCCCGCCGGTGAGTTAATATACAGGAGGAGGAAAGGAATCATAATTCCGTAAAACGCTCCTGACAGAACTTCACCCAACGGCATTCTCGAGATCGGCAGCGGCCCGTAGGTATAAAGCACACCGCACAGAAAGCAAAGACCGCCAATCAGAAAAATAACGATATCCGTGAGGCAGGCAAGCGCAATCCCTAGTGATGCACTTACCCCGAAGAGCACATAAATGATAATCAGTGCAGTTCTTCTCTCAAATTGCAATATCTGATGATTGCTTTTTGTATCTATATAGTTATTAATTGCCGTTGTTGTCAGGTCAAACAGAAACATCGATAAAAAGAAGATTCCCGTCAGATCCCAATGGATTGTTTGCTTTTGATAAGCCAGCAAAGCAACGGACATGAGAAATGCAAAGAGGCTGGTTATTTTCGTCCTGATCTCAATATAATCTAAAAATCGTTTTATCAAGGCTGGCACCTCAATCTTTCTACCCGGTCTCCCGAAGTTACACTTAGGGAGACCGGTATGATCTTTTCTATATTGATAATAATTATCAGGATAAACGTGATGCCTTATTCAATATTACAATTAATTTTTCTTTCTTTTCTGCCGCAGCTGTTAAGTCATCAATAATCTTCATGGACTTCTTGTAATATTTCTGTACCAGCAAACGAGTGAACTTAAGTCCTCCGGTCTTCGCAACAGCTTCATTGATCTCTGTCCGGGTTATGTTCTGCTCCTGGGCTTTCTTCTTAAAATCGCCCAGCTTCAAAAATGCATGGATCAGAGGGAGGGTCACAACTCCCTGTTCATAATCGGACTGAACCGGCTTATAAGCAGTCTCAACCGTATCTTCAAAGTCAATGCAATCATCCGTCAGCTGAAAAATCATTCCCACATTAAAACCCAGTTGTCTGTACAGCCTTGCCTGCTCTTCCCCGCAATCCGAGAAAATAGCACCCGCATAATATGAGGCTTCAAACAGCGCCGCTGTCTTACCCGATATAATCTTAAGATAGGTATAAATCGAAAGATTGATATTGCCGTTGTTCACATGCTGGTTTAATTCACCCATGCACACCCGCTCAACATAATCAGGTAATGCAAGCTCTAAATAATCCTTTTTATTCTCGATGGAGGCCGCCATACGGAGAGCCACGCTAAGCAGATAATCACCGCAAATTACCGCAGTACGCTTACCGTATTTCTTCTGTAAGGTTACCTTTCCCCGTCGAAGCTCCGCATTATCTATGATGTCATCATGCACCAGGGTTGCCAGATGTAAAAGCTCGATTGCCGTTGCCATCTTAATTGCATTGGTGTGAATATATCCTTCCTCATTCTCTGCACAGGTAATGACTGAGACAGCTCGAATGAATTTTCCATGAGAAGACATCAGATGCTTCGTAAATTCCCGGATTACCAGCGGTGATTTGGAAAGTGTACGCTCCAACTCCTGCTTCACCAGTGCGAGTGCATCCTCAGAACGGATGAATTCCACTCCTTCATCATTTTTTATTACATTAATCATTATAAATATACCACTTTCTGACGAATGGAAGTTTCTTCCACAGCTTCTTCAGTCCGGGCATTGCATAATAGTCAAGTCCTAAGGTTCTACCTGCTCCGATTAAGACAGCGATTCCGGCAAAAATCATCCAGAAGGTTCCTAAATACAAGCCAGTGGTGCAAACAAACATAAATTGAAGGACCAAAGAAACAGCTGCTGCAGGAGCAGTAAATAAGCCTCCCATAAGTGCTAATCCAATTAATATCTCAGCAAGTACGATAAAAATCTGCATGAACATCTGTACCCCATCATTGGGTAAGATTAATTTCTCAACAAACCAGTTCATAAACGGTACATCCAGCTTGAACGCATAATCGCCGATGGCAGAATGTGCCAGATCCTTGCCGCTTACAAAAATCACTTTAAATAATCCGAGAATATTCCAGTTTGTTATAACGTGGCCGACTGCTGCAGCCGCTGCACCTGCGGCCTCACCGCCGCCTTCTGCGGTTGCGGAGGATGCTGCATCTGCGGTAACCTGAATTACACGTGCCGCATGAGTGGATACCATATTAACCACTTTGATGACACCATCCGCTGCTGCGGTAGTAGCGGAAGAAGTAGCGTCGGGAGTGGTGCCCCCGCCGGCTGCAGGATTTAAGATACTGTTATACCATGAATTTGCTCCGCCGAAGAAGCCTGTCAGCTTCGGATCAGTAAACCAGCCTTCTACAATCTTCATGATACCTTCGAATACCCATACCGCTCCAAGCCAAACACGAAGCGGAACCAGCAGGAAGCTGGGTGTACGGTTGGAGAAATGTCCGCCTACAAAGCTGCGGCAGTTACGTACGGTAAAGAACTCGTTCCTGATATAATGGAATACCTTATTCCAGCCAAGTACCTGGATAAAGTAGATGATATTAATAAAATGCTTTGCAAACATTGCAAGGAAGGACGGCATACTGAAGAAATGGCCGGGCAAACCGACATGACACACACCGTAACGTCCGCCGATGCAAACCATAACACCGTGGAACTTCGGCTTGTAAACCTCAAGCTCTCCCTTACCGGTTAGCTGGCTGATGATATTGTGAGCCGCAACATCGGAGCTCTGCTCGCAGTTTTCAACCATCTGGGGTACCGGACGCTCCTCACCTTCCGGAACGAAATACATATTATCACCGATAACATATACATTCTGATTCTTGGTTGAACGAAGATGCTCATCAACCTGAATACGTCCGCCGCGGGTTACTTCCAGATCCTTGGAGTTCTGAACAACATCATTGCTCTGGATACCTGCTGCCCAGATGATGGTTCCAACGTTGTAACGCGTTACCTGCTCACCCTGCTTCAGTTCTATATAATCGCTTCCTACACCGGTTACAAAGGCGCTCATAATGAGTTTAACCCCCATCTTCTCAAGACGTCTCGCAACCTTTAAGGATAATTTTTCAGTCATATTAGGGATCGGTCTGCTCAATCCGTCAACGTTGACTAAGTTAACATCTTCACGAGCTATGCCAAATTTTTCACAAAGAAAGGGAACATATTCCGCTAACTCGCCGATCATCTCAACACCGGTAAAGCCGGCACCGACTACGTAAAATGATAATAACTTTCTTCTTTCCTCTATGTTTGTAATTAAAGCAGCCTTACGGAAGGTGTTATGAATGTGATCCTTTAATACTACTGCATCCTCATAGGACCATAATTTAAAGGTATGTTCCTCAGCACCGGGAATACCAAAATATGTCGGCTTGGAGCCTGCGGCGATTACCAAAACATCATAGGGATAGGTCTCATTCTCTCCCGCAACGATCTTCTTTTCATAATCGATTGAGGTGACTGTATCCATCTTCACATTCACCTTACGCCCTGCGAAAACCTTACTTAAACTAATCTTAATACTGTCTTCGTCCACACGGTTTGCTGCAACCTCGTGAAGTTCTGTAAGCATGGTGTGGAAGGGATTCTTGTCAATGATAGTGATGCTGACATCATTCGATTTTTTTAATCGTTTTTCTAATTTTTTGGCTGTCAGTATTCCTGCATATCCAGCCCCTACAATAACTATTCTCTTCTCCATGTCTGCTCCTTACTATTTTCTAAACATTCTTTCGAAACATTCACTTTGTAATTGTTAACTTTATAACAATCTTATGCATACTAGCCTGAATGTTATTCTATACTTTTTATTCAACGCTATTAGTATATCACCTTTTTTATAAAATGCAAACCCAATTTTAAAAAAATAGTAAAAATGGCTACTCTTTTGGGCGAAGTATGTTGTCGAATTATGGTCTTTTGATACTTTCCTCAATTTAACCGAAAGAGAGCTCCATATAAGCATTTACCTACATGAAGCTCTCCTGCCCTGCTATAATATTATTTTCCTAAATAAACCTTGTATTCTGTTAACTGAGCCTGCAGCGCGTCCTTAACCTGATCATAGCCCGCATCCTTTAATGCCTGCCGGAAATCGGCAACAGCCTTCTCCGGATCCCCTGCTTTACCAAATGCGATTGCTGTTACATAGTTCGTAAATACCTCTGACAGGTTGGCCATCTGGGATGAGATATCATCTACATTAAATACCAGCTGTGAGTAAGGATAATCGATCGCATAGGAAGCATACTCTGCGAACTTATCCGCCTTGCCTGAATACCAGGTTACATTGTTAAGCTCAAGAGCATCATTTCTGCCGTACCAGAAGTTGGAGGCGAAGCTTGTCAGCGTATCATCATATCCTTCAGGACGGTCCAGCATGCCATCGGCAGTAACTACATACTGTGTTCCTTCAATACCATAGTTGAATAAACGATAAATCTCCTGGTCATTACGAAGTAAGTCATATACCATTAATGCTCGCTCAGGATGCTTTGAATTTGCTCCGACCGCCAATGCTCCATGAGTGATAACCAGGTTCATGAGGTTCTTGCTTTCATCGGAGAAGGAGAAGAAATCAACCTCTGAGCCTGCCTGCTCTTTATCCATACGAGGGCGAACAGTGGTATACCAGGTCTGTGTATGATGCTGGTCGGCACCGGTCTGACCTGCATAGAATTCGTCACGGGTGTTCCCTGTATAGTTAAGAACGTCCTCTCTCCAATAACCTGCGTCAGCCCATTCCTTCATCTGCTTTGCAAATGCAACGTATTCGTCACCTTCAACATACGGTGACACCAAGGTGAAAATGTCATCCTTGGAAGCACCAAAGAATAACGGCACACTTAAACCATCAATGAATAAGGTGGGAGTCTTAGACTGGAAATAGCCGCCCGATAACTGCTGACCAAACGCCTGACCGCTTGCGGAAGCATCCCATGGGATAACATCGGGATAATTTGCTTTGATCCCTGCCAGATACTTTCCAAAATCATTCCAGCTATGAATGCCGCCTGTTAATCCAAACTGCTTTGCCCAATCTCCGCGATACATAAATCCATGATTGGTCCACTGTGCGTAATTGTCTTCCGGTATTAAATAAATTTTGCCGTCTAATTTACACATATTCCAATGCTCCCCGGATACACTTTCATAAGTCTTGGGAGCATAGGTCTTTAACATATCCTCGGTTAACTCCAGAAAAGCGCCCTTCTTAGCATTCGGCCATGCATCAAGCCAGTCTGTTGCCGTACCGATTAAGTCGATCGTGTCGTCACCGGAAGCAAGCAGCAGATTGTACTGTGTCTGCCAGTCGGCCCATTCAACCCAGTAAAGCTCGAGATCAGCATTTACCTTTTCATTCAGCTTCTGATTCAACTGCTCCATAACCGTTTCTAACTGTCCGTTGGTAGGTTTGTCACCCAATACAACAAATTTTACAGTTACGTGCTCTGAAGTATCAATTGCGGATGCATCACCGGAACCCTGATCCTTGGAACCCTGATCGGCAGTGCTGCCGTTATCCGCAGCCGGCTTGCCGGCGGAATCTCCGCTTTTGGAACTGCAAGCAGCCAAGCTTAATGCCATAACGAGGACAAGCATTAAGCTAAATAACTTTTTCATTGATTTCCCCATCTTCTTTCCTCCTATTATAAAATATTGTCTATGAACTCTTCGGTTCACCGAAGAATGCATCATGGTTAACCCTTTACCGCACCTACTGTGATACCGGCGATAAAGTATTTTTGAACAAAGGGATACAGGAAGATAATCGGTCCTGTCGCAACCACGGCAGTTGCCATCTTCAAGGTCTCGGCAGGAAGCTTATCAATCGGGACATTGGAGCCCGCCACCGAGCTGCGCAATGCCTGTACCTTTGTCACGATATTATACAGGTGGTATTGCAGAGGCCGGTATTCTACCTTTGCCGACAGGAATAATGCGGAATTGTACCATTCATTCCAGTAGTTTAAAGCCAGGAATAATCCGATGGTTGCAAGTGCCGGTTTTAGCATGGGCAGGATCAGTCTCAGGAAGATCGTGACATCGCCCGCCCCGTCGATCTTACCGGACTCGGTTATCTCAAAAGGAATGGATTTGATAAAATTCTTCATCAGTATGATCAGCCAGGGTGTCATAAGCAGAGGTAAAAATACGGCCAGATATTTATCCTTCAGTCCAAGGTATCTGGTCATCAGGATATAGAACGGAACCAGACCTCCCTGGAACAGGGTTGTAAAGTAAATATAAAAGGAAATATGATTACGAAAAGGAAAATCCTTTCTCTGCAGCGCATAACCGGTCATGGATATAATGAATAAACCAAGAAATGTTCCCGCACCCGTCATTATAATCGATACAACATAGGCTCCTGCCAGCTGATCCGGATTTTTAAATAAAAGATCATAGGCATCCGTTGTAAAGCCTTTCGGAAGCAATGTGAAGCCTGTTCTTGTGATCAAGGCTTCCGTACTGAAGGAGGTAGAAATCATCAGTACGAACGGCGCCAGACAAGCGGCAGAGAATACTGCAATAAAGAGATAAGCAAAGCCGCGTACTATTTTATCCGCTCTATCTAATTTAATTTTGTTTTTTCGATTCATGATATTCCTCCCTCCCGTCAGAACAAAGCGTAATCGTTGTCAATTCGCTTAACCAGCCAGTTGCAGAGCATGACAACCGCAAAGCCGAATACCGATTGATATAAACCAATAGCACTTGCCTGAGTGAAATTGAAATTATTCATCATGGCACGGAATACATAGGTTTCAATGATATCCGTCGTGGGAAACAGCATGGAATTGGACGGCCCGATTATGTTGTAAAATAATCCGAAGTTACCCTTTAAGATGGAACCCATGGAGAATAACAGCAGGATGACAATGGTCGGCTTCAGATTAGGAAGGATGATAAAGCGGATCTTCTGGAAGGCATTTACACCGTCTACCTTGGCAGCCTCGATCATCTCGGCATCAATACCCATGATCGCCGCAAAATAAACAATGGAGCCATACCCCGTTTGCTGCCATAGATGCACCAGTATGATAATGACAGGCCATACCTGCACATTGGAGTAAAATTTAATCGGGTCCCCTCCGTTTGCTTTGATCATACTGTTAATAAAGCCGAAATCATAATTCAGCAAATTGTAAACCAGTAAGCCAACAAGTACAGCCGATATGAAATAGGGAAGGAACATCATTGATTGGGTTACCTTCTTAAAATAACGGCCTCTGATCTCATTGATCAAAATCGCAACAAATATCTGCAAGGCATTGCCGAACAAAATAAAACCGAGATTATACAGAATGGTATTACGGGTAAGCATTGTTATCTTGCCGGAGGTAAACAAGAATTTAAAGTTATCAAAGCCAACAAAAGGACTATGCAGAATGCCTTTCGCATAATTAAAATTTGTAAATGCGATGTATACACCGGGCATAGGTATGTACGAAAATAAAAAGAAGAACAAGATTGCAGGTGTACACATCAATAGCAGTATCCTGTATTTATATACCTTCTGCCAAAAAGCCATCTTTTTGGTCAGCATTACCGGTGCCTCCGGCTTTTGTGTCTTTTTTCTCATGTTTCCGCTCCTTTTATAGTTTGAAACCGCTTTCAAACTTTCGTAAAAAAATTATTACTCAGCTATTATCATAGCTTTTTCCTTTACTGGTATGAGCAACAGAACGGAGAGTAATAATTGTATATAATGTCTATTTTTATGTCTTGAAATCGATTTCATATCATCATTATAACAACAATAAAAAGGACTGTCAACACAAATAATTCAACTTTGATTATCATTTCACCAATAAGTTTGTGCTATTGCGACAAATACTGCGCACATTTTACGGTACAATAAAAGGGACTGTTACAAAATAGATAAATTTGCAACAGTCCCTTCCTGTCTGTATTGTCAGCCTCTGTAATCCCTGCAGGAATCTCTTTTGGCCAAATAGGTATTAATATACTTCACTTTCTCTTCCTCTTCTTTGTTGATAATACGAAAAATGGTTTCCATAATCAGCCGGGCATAGGATCCGAGATTATAACTGACACAGGTCAGCTGCGGAGATGTCATCTCGGAATAAAAAGTATCATCATATCCGGCAAGAGAAATATCTCCCGGGATATCAATACCTTTCTCATTCAATGCTCTGATAATCCCGATTGCCGTGGATTCGTTGATTGCTATGATTGCCGTCGGAAGCCGGTCAAGCTCAAGAAGCTTCTTTGCTGCCTCATAACCTCCTTCTACGGAATATAAGGAACTAATTATAAATTCAGGATGATAAGGAAGCTGATGCGTCAAAAGATAATTTTTCAGTGCGACTCTTTTCTTCAAGGTAGGCACAACAGTATCAAGCCCTCCCAGTAAAGCAATATCCCGATGGCCAAGCTCTGTAAGATATTCCAGCAATTCATTCATACCATGGCTTGTCTCCGGCATGACACGGTAAACATCGGCTCCATTCAGCTCTCCGGCAATCACAATCGGTATCTTCTTACCAATCTTATTCACAAGCCCAATATAGTTCGGGTCCGGCTGAACCTCGTCCACACTGCCTCCAACCTGTATGACGGCATCCACCCGCTTCTCCGTCAGGTTCTTAAGCTGACCGCTTTCGGAAGAAAGCTCATTAATGGTATTGCACAATATCATGTTATAGCCATACCGGAGCGCCTCCATCTCACAATTTACAAACAATGTGGAGTAAAACGGATTCCGGATATCCGGAACGATCATGCCGATCGTCTTTGATTCCTGCTTACTCAGGCTTCTGGCAAAACTATTGGGTTCAAACTCATATTTTTTTATAATATCCTGAACCCTTTTCAGTTTCTCCTCACTAACCTTTGCATTCCCTGTCAATACTCTGGAAACCGTCGCCGGAGAAACTCCTGCTTCCCTGGCAATATCATATACGGTTATCGTCTCATTACCCAAATTATACCACCCCTGTTATTTATTCTTCCCCATAGTCAGTTCAAACCATCAACGATTGAATTAACCGAGATCCGGTTTATCCGTAAGTGTGATACTGCTGCCGCTTACACCTTCCGTCTCAAAAAGTATAATACTATTTTTTCCCTTTTTAATCAATGGTCCGGGAATATAAAGTCGTTTTTGCGGCCCAATTTTCCAAAAGCGGCCGAGATTAAAACCGTTGATAAAGGCACAGCCCTTCCCCCATTCGCCAAGCTCCAGGAAAGTATCGCACATTTCATCAGCTTCAAACTCAAACAGGTAAAAAGCGGGCAGTCCGGCCACATATCCCCCGGTGAAGTCCAGCCGGTCCAGATTATCCAGAGGCAGCGGATAATGCTGCCACCCAAAATGCTGGTGACTGTTGACCTGAACCGCACCGTTAATCCCCTTTCGCTGCCTCTCGAGCTTCGCACCAAAATTAACTCTGCCCATATTTTCCACCAGAATATCCATTTTGCCGGAGCCGGTAAGCGCAACCTTGATCTCAATCTCAGAAAGAAGCTCCCTGTCATATAGTGTAGCGATCAGCTTATTGTCCACAAATATCTGGGCTCTGTCATTGGCTTCCCATAATCTGAGCTTCTCCAGCCTGCTTTCCTTCTTCAGTTCACTGCGATACAGGATATATCCATAATTTTGCCCAAGCTGTTCCATTGATTTGGGATAAATATTGTCAACCCTGGCAGATAGGTCCTCCAGAGACTCATTTAAACCTACCCGGCCTGTTAATCTGACCTCTCCGTAGGCATAAGGTTTAACCTGCGGTAATAAAGGCATGGTCTCTGCCTCGGTAAATTCCCGGATTACCCTGGCAAAGGCCTCGTATTTCGGCGTAATCCTGCCGTCTTCTGACAACAGCGCATCATAATCATAGGAGGTAACATCAGGAGTCAGCTCATCATAATAATTGGAGCCGCTGGTAAAGCCAAAGTTCGTACCTCCATGGAACATATAGATATTTACATTGCCCAGCTGCAGGATATCTCTGAGATTCTCCAGGTTATCTTTAAGGCTTGAGGTAACATGTCCCCCGTTACCCCAGTGATCAAACCAGCCTATCCAAAATTCCATGCACATCAGGGGCCTTCCCTTTGTATGATCAGAAAGAAGCTGAAACTGCTCCTTTGCCTTTGAACCAAAGTTGGCGGTAGGGAGTGCCTCCGGCAGGCTGCCGCAGTTCAGGGCATCTCCCCATGGTCCGTCCGAAGTAACAAAGGGAACAACCGCCCCCTGCTCCACCATGATATCCCTCAATGCTTCCAAATAATTTGTATCGTCACCGTAATATCCATACTCATTTTCAATCTGCAGCAGGATAATCGGGCCAAGATTATTAATCTGCAGTGGGGTTATGATCTTAAATAATTCCCGATAATATTCCTCAATATGTCTTAAAAATGGTCCGTAGCTGCCCCGAAGTCTCATTCCCTCCTCAGCCAACAGCCATGCCGGAAGTCCGCCGAATTCCCACTCAGCACAAATATAAGGGGAGGGCCGGATAATCACCCACAGCCCCAGCTCCTGAGCCAGCTCAATATAAGCCTTCAAATCAAGCATTCCCTCAAAGCAGAACCGGCCCTTCGCCGGCTCATGCATATTCCAGGGGACATAGGTTTCAACCGTATTGCATCCTAAATTCTTTAATTTAATCAGACGGTCCCGCCAATACTCAGGAACGACGCGAAAATAATGCATTCCTCCGGAAATAATCTTAATTTCCTTACCGTTTAAATAAAATTTATCCTTTATCTCAAAATGATTGTCCACTATGAAAAAGCCTCCTGTGATCTATGTATGGAAATTATGAAACCCGTTTCATAACATGTTATCACTCCGGGCAGCAACTGTCAAGAATGAAAGGACAACCGATTTTGTACTGGATGCCTTGTCATAAGCCAATATCATCATATACTTCTTTCCATTCTGAGCATTCGATGCTATCATTACCTATAGAGGCAATTTTCTGCCTGTTCATCCATGTGATTTCATCAGGGGGATTCCTATGCTTTACCAGTTTAATAACAGCCAGCTGCCCAAGATCCGGCTTATGAATACCGCTGTCATACAGCCGCCTTATGTACACTATCGCAGACAGGCCAATGAATATATCGTTTATGTCATAAAAAAAGGGAAAATGTATCTCTCTGAAAATAATACCCGGTATGTTTTGGTGCCCGGGGACTTATTGGTACTGGATCCGGAATATATTCATGAAGGATACCAGGCTTCCAGCTGTGAATATTTCTATATCCACTTCCGGCACGAGAAAATTCAGCGATTGGACTACTCCGACCTTCAGGAAGAACTGATGTCGATCTTATCTAAGCGGAATGACAGCTTAAAAAGTGATCCCTTTTCCTATGCAACCTATGAAAATGACCGGCTGCTGCTGCCAAAGTATTATCATTTCGTAAATTACAGCGATTTTATACGCGTCTGCTGTCTCCTGGAGGAAGCTGCAGGCCACAACGCCAATCCGCTGGAGCAATACAAATTACTATGCTCCTGCCGTGTGTTGGAGGCCTTTGCAGAAACCTACCGCAGCTATGTGCTGTTCCTGACTCAGAACATGTCCACCGCAATTCCCAAATCCTATCGGAAGGTACAAATGCTTCTCGGATACTTGAATACCAATTATGCCGAGAAGATTACCAGCAAGGATATTGAAGAAAAAGCAGACTGCAACTTTGATTATATCAACCGGATATTCAAGCAGCTCACCCACCGGACCATATTTACATATCTGAACATGGTAAGGATTAACCATGCCAAAGAAATGATCTCCACCACCAATATGAAGCTGTCTGAAATAGGACAGGCAGTGGGGTTTGCCGATCTGTATTATTTTAGCAAGGTATTTAAAAAGTCTACCGGAATCGCACCCTCCATCTATGCAAAAGGCGTTCTGAAATAACCGGCCATTCGGATTACCTCGTACGGCCGGTTACTTTATAAATATTAACAGGTAAGCTCGGCTGTTCTTAAGCCTGCACCGCTTACGGTGACCTTAATCTCCCCGGCACCCTCCGTCCTTGCAGCATAGATCAGCAGCCGTCCTTCATAAGCTCTGCGATAAGCGGCACTGTATTCCGTAACGTCGGCAAGATCACCGTTCTCCAGACCTGCTAACCTGCCGGGACCGGATACCTGAACAAAGAGCATGGTGCTGTCATTCGTTACCCATCTTCCCTCCTCATCCGTAACAGTTACTTCGATCTGGGTTAATGTGCAGTTATCCGCAGGGAGATAGTCAGGCAGCGATTGCAGGGACGATGTCCAATTCTTTAACCGGATATCACAGGAACGTCCGGTAGATGCAATGGAATCTGCAATCTGTGTCCCTATCCGGCCAATGACCTGTCCCTGTCCTGTTGCCTTTACCTGTCCTATGACACTGAGTTCACCGGCCTCATAGGGCACAAACCACTCAATATACCCAAGCTCATCATCATAAGCCCTGCTTCCGAGACTCTTGCCATTGCAGTATAATTCTGCCGACGGTAAATTCGTATAGCATCTTACCTCGATACACTCACCAAACACATAATTCCAGCTCCGGTACATAGTCTTCCATTCTTGATTATCAGGTTCGGACAGCCTTCCGCTCTCCGCAGAATCCGCTCTTGCAGTCACCAGATACAGCACCGGCTCACATGCCCAAAAGCTCTTTCTACGATAATACGAGGTCTTCGGGAAGCCAGCTAAGGTCAGGATACCGGCACCGGAACCGTGAATCGGCCATCCGCGCGCCTCTCCCAGATAATCAATACCGGTCCAGAGAAATTGTCCCGAGATATACTCCTGATCCCTGACAGCCTTCCATGCCTTCAGGGAATGGCTGTTCTCGCTCCCCAGAAAGGGCTTCTCAGGAAAGGTCTTATGATCCTGTGCGTAGAACTGTTCTTTATAATTATAACCGACGATATCAAAGGAATCAAAATACCCTATTCTTGCAGATAACTCCGGAAATGCAACCGCGGCAGTCACCGGCCTGGTAAGATCATGACATTTTACGATGTCCGTCAGATGCTTTGCAAGCACCGATAATCTCTCTGCATTGGGTTTGCCGGGATTATACCGCATCTCAGTCTGCGGCTTATTCTTGTCATTATTCCCCTCCATGCTTTTAAAGAGCGGATGGCAATAGGGGTCATTGGGATAGTCAATCTCATTGCCGATGCTCCAGGCAATGATACTGGGATGGTTTCTGTCCCGTTTGATCAGATCGGCCAGATCCTGTTCATGCCATACAGGGAACTCTTCATAATAGCCCTGATGCTTCGGGGGGTAGACATTATGTCCGGCGGACCATTTATTCTTCGGACCCTCCCATTCATCGAAGGCTTCATCTATTACAAAGAAACCCAGGTGATCGCACAGGTCATATAATTCGGGCATATGGGGGTTGTGGCTCATTCTTACGGCATTACAGCCCATTTCTTTCAGGTATTCCAATCGTCGCAGCCATACCTCCGGAGTAACGGCGGCTCCCAGGCAACCCGCATCATGATGGATACAGACCCCCTTTAATTTATAGGATTTGCCGTTTAGGAAAAAGCCCTTATCCGGATGAAACTCAACGCCTCGAACGCCCACCTTCTGCACCGTCTCCATACTGCTGGAGAAATCCGTTTCCTTCGCTGTTGCGCTGATCCTTGTTGTCAGCTGATATAGGTCAGGCTGTTCCGGCGACCAGAGCCTGGGATTTGTCAGCTGGCCGCCGGTTCTCACGGTCGTACCGGTGCCGGCTGACAACTGTACTTGTGACTGCAGCTTAAGCACCCGGACCCCTTTATAAGCCAGCAGACTCTCTACCGTTACTGTTACCTCCTGATCAGAATCATTTTGAATGGAATGATCAATTTCAAGCTCCGCCAATTCCTCTGTTGCCTCGGGAGTCTTAACGTAGATTCCCTGAAACTCGGGATGTATGGGTGCCTCTGCCGTTACTGTCACCTTGCGAACCAGGCCGGAGCCGGTAAACCATCGGGAGTCGGCGATATCCCGGTGATCCGCTCTGACCGCAATTACATTAGCCTTCTCACCAAAGCAGGCCTGTTCTGTTATATCATAGCGGAAAGTACTGTATCCATAGGGACGCTTGCCCATATAATAGCTGTTGCACCATACCTGACTATTCTTATATACTCCGTCAAAGATGACGAAGATGCGTTTTCCTTCCCACTCCCTGGGAAGCCAAAAGCTGGTACGGTACCAGCCGGTACCTCCGGCCACATATCCCGTTCCGCTGGAATATTCTCTGGAAAACGGCATATGTACCGACCAGTCATGAGGCACTGTTACCTCCTCCCAGGCATCCTCCTGATATCCTTTAAACCAGGCGTCGGGACAATCATTATAGTGAAATCTCCAGTTACTAAGCTGTATCTCTTTCATAAAACCCTCCAAATTAATATTCTCTCTGCTATATAGTATCCGTATGACATTCAGTATATAAAGCTACGGAATAAAATCAATGGTTGATTTGACAATGATTTGTGTTATAGCGACTTTTTGTAAAATTAATTATTATTGTTGATATTTCTAAAATGTTGAAAGGTATTATGCTATTTTTCAACAATGAATTCGGTTTCAATAAATTAGGACAAAAGGCTCAATTATTGATATTATCAATTATCTATTTGCCTTTTTTGTAGATAGCAAAAGAACAGGACAAGAATATCAATTCCTGTCCTGTTCTCATGGGTTTATTTTAAGCGAATCTTATGAAATAAACGATTTAATTTCCAGTATTACGGCTGCTTTCCGATGTAAGCCAGAATACCGCCGTCTACATAGAGAATATGACCGTTAACGAAATCAGAAGCATCGGAAGCCAAGAATACAGCCGGTCCAGTCAGGTCATCTGTGGTTCCCCATCTTGCTGCAGGTGTCTTGGAGATAATGAAATCATTGAAAGGATTTCCGGGAACGCGAAGGGGTGCTGTCTGAGGTGTCTCAATATATCCGGGTCCGATACCGTTACACTGGATATTGCTGCCGCCGTACTCGGAGCAGATATTCTTTGTTAACATCTTAAGACCGCCCTTTGCAGCTGCATAAGCGGAAACAGTTTCACGTCCGAGCTCGCTCATCATGGAACAGATGTTGATAATCTTTCCGTGGCCCTTTTTGATCATGCTGGGGATAACTGCCTTGGATACGATGAAAGGTGCATTTAAGTCAACGTCGATAACTTTTCTGAACTCTGCAGCTGACATCTCAAGCATGGGGGTACGGCTGATGATGCCGGCATTGTTAACCAGAATATCGATTACTCCGACCTCCTTCTCAATCTTTGCTACCATTGCATTAACCGCGTCCTCATCGGTAACGTCGCATACATAGCCGTGTGCCTTGATGCCTGCTTCCTCATATGATTTTAAGCCGTTTGCCAGCTTCTCCTCATTGATGTCATTGAAGCAGATGGCAGCACCTGCTGCGGCATATGCGGTGGCGATGGCAAAACCAATTCCGTAGGATGCGCCTGTGATCAGAGCAACCTTGCCTTTAAGTGAAAAACGATCCAAATATTGATCCATATTAATATCTCCTTTCCAATCTTCAAAATTTATAGTCTCTTTATGAAAAAGCTTACGCTTTATCTCTATTGTATAACTATCACTTAGCTCCGGCTTCCGTTCCGTATACCTCAATCTGTGTCAGCGCCGGAAACGGAGACGGATCATCCGCTTTCTTCAGATCGCTGAGTACCAGCCAGCAGATATTCTTCAGCTGCAGATTCAGAATATGTGCTTTATCTGATTTTTGAAGCTCCCAATGCTGACCGGTGCCGTTACTGAAGCTGAGTGTTACCTGGGTCCACCAGTTGTCATGAGGAAAATCTGCTCTTGTGTAAAGCACAATTTTATCAATATCAACCGGTCTGCCAAAATCCAGCTTAAACTCGGCATCATCCTGGCGGTTAATTCCCCAGGACTGGTATGGCCAAATACCATGGGAATGATTCTCACGAACCCCGTCAATTGCATTTCTAGCTGCAAATACTGCTTCCCCCCTGGTCTCCACATTGGCTGTTACATGGGGATATGCGCCGTCAGCCTCATGCTGGTCCATTACATTCAGTGCCAGATTCTTATACTCCCGGATCTCTTCCTCCGTAGCCTTTCTTGCCCAGAGATAATGCAGGCTTCCCGAAAATACCTTAGGAGAATAAGAGCTCCGCTTTTCAGCAAAAGGAATATAATATGTGATTTCCTTTTTGGTAAGATATAAGAATGCATTGCCCAAGGCATCATCCACCTGAACCTTCAGATAGGTATCCACCTCAGAGGAATGGATAACAATCCGGTCACCTTCCTTGTACTGCCCGCGATAAACCAGTCCAACCTCGCCTGCTGCCATATTCGAAGCCAGAAGACTGCCCTGGCTGTCCTTAATCTCGATTGATAAGTCCATCTGTTACCTCCGGCCCAAATTATCGTAAATCCTTCATTGCAACGGCATCCATATCATCGAAATCCTGATTCTCACCAACCATACCCCAGATAAAGGTATAAGCCTGCGTACCGCTGCCGGAATGAATGGACCAGCTGGGTGAAATAACGATGTCACGGTTTCTCATAACGATATGTCTGGTTTCTGTGGGTTCTCCCATATAGTGGAATACCAGCGCATCCTCAGGCATATCAAAATAGAGATAAACCTCCATTCTTCTGTCGTGTGTATGGGAAGGCATTGTGTTCCAAACACTGCCGGGCTTAAGCTTTGTCATACCCATAACCAGCTGACAGCTCTCCACCTGACCGGGAAGAATATATTTTGTAATAACTCTGTGATTGGAAGACTCCAAGGAACCAAGCTCCACATTAACGCAATTCTCAGGTTTAATGTGTACTGTGGGATACGTCTTATGCGCAGGCGCACTGTTAAAATAGAATAACGCGGGATTTGCTTTGTCTTCACTGGCAAACAGGATATCCTTTGAACCCATTCCGATATACATACCTTCCTTATATTCCAGTGTGTATACGGTGCCGTCAACAGTAACAGTACCCTTGCCGCCGATATTGATAATACCAAGTTCCCTGCGTTCCAGGAAATACTTTGCACGGATTTCCTCACCTGCTGTTAAGGTAAGCGGACTTACCGGAACCGCTGCGCCGATGATGATACGGTCAATATGACTGTAAACTGTCTTGATCTCGCCGGGTACAAATAAATTCTGAACCAAAAATTCCTCTCTAAGCTGATCGGTAGTATAATGCTTGACATCCTTGGGGGATACTGCTGTTCTAAGTTCCATAAGATTACCATCCTCTCTGAAATGATTTATTTACATTAATTTTCTTGTGTAATCGCAATGAGTATGACTAAGTTGAATCAGATAAGCAGAGAAACAGTTCGAAAGTTTCGCTTTTCCATGCGTTCAGACTTATCTGCTTAATTAATATACCATATCATATTTTCTTTTTCTTGTCGTTTATTATCATAAATATTGAATTTATTGAACATTCATGTTAGAATAAAAATAACTTTAAAAATTTGTACCTTTTATACACTCGATTCGCCTGAAAGGAAGAAGTAAATGAAGGAATATAGCTCCTGTAAACCAGCGGTTGAATCCTGCATTAAGGATAAATATTTTGCCATTGCACATCTATTCTTTGAAGAAAAAACGATGAATATCCACATCCATGACTGTTATGAAATTTACTATTCCATATCCGGGGGAAAGCAATTCTTAATTGATAATAAATCATATAAAATTGAACCCGGCGACCTGTTTTTCATCAATCAATACGAGAGTCATTATCTGACCCAGATCGATCAGGCGGAATATGAGCGTATTGTTATTTCGATCCATCCGGATTTTTTAAGATCCCTTTCCACAGGCAAAACTGAGCTGGATTACTATTTTACCCACCGGGAACCGGGGTTCAGTCACCGTATCTCTCTGGATAAAGCGGGGCAGCAACGCTTTCTGTATTATATTCATAAGATTACAAGCCTGTCCGGTTATGCGGAGGATATTCTGGAGAAGCTTTCCTTTACAGAATTGATGATTTTCTTAAATAAAGAGGTTCATCAGCGACAGGAAAAAGAGGAGCTGGTGGAAAGCTTCCACTATCAGTATGACCAGCAAGTGAACAGTATATTGGAATATATTAATCAAAATATTGGAGAGCCGCTCTCCATACAGCAGCTGGCAGAGCATTTTTTCCTGAGCAAATCCTTTATCTGCCGTATCTTTAAGCAATCTACGGGAACTACCGTTAACAAATATCTGACCGCCCGCAGAATTAGCATTGCCAAATCTCTGCTGTCTGAGGGAAGCAGTGTCAACGAGGTATGTGACCGCTGTGGTTTTCTGGATTACAGCACCTTTCTGAAATCCTTTACAAAAATAGTAGGCGTATCCCCGAAGAGATACGCCATGTATAATAACCGAATATAATATCCATGAGCGGTCCGGTCGAACTATTCGATGCGGACCGTTCTCTTCTTCCATCGTCCGGAAAAAAAGAACCATAGACAAAGTATAATTGTTGCAGCAGTGGCAAGAGGAACCGCATAACCAACTCCGGGCAGCCCTAATCCGGCAGTTTCGCTTAGCAGATATGCCATGGGAATACGGATAACAATGGCTGTAAGGATATTACAGATCAACGAGAAGGTCGTATGACCTGTGCCGATGAAGAATCCCATCATGCTGAAGGCAGCCGGCACCAGCAGGTAATCAAAACAAAATGCAAAAAGATAGGGAATTCCCGCTTCAATCAGCTCAGAATCATTGGAAAACATCCGCAGAACCTCCTGAGGGAAAAAACGGGTAAATATAAAGATGGATACTGTAATCACATAGGAAATGCCCATGCCGGTCAGCATCGTCTTAATAGCACGATCTTCTTTTTGCGCACCGATATTTTGCGCAACCATGGCAGAGATTGCGGCATTCATGGCAATGGCAGGGAGAATAGCAAAGCCGTTATACTTACCTACCGCCCCTACTGCCGCAGACGCAGTAACACCCATGCCGTTTACCAGCGCTGTCATGAACAGGAAGGATAAATTACTGATAAGATTTTGTATTGTAAGAGGAATACCCAGTTTTAAAAGGGAGGCCAAATGATCCTTATGTATACGGAAGGAGCTTAAGGAAAAGTCAAATACAAATTTCTTTCTTTTCAGATAAATAACGCATAGCAGCATACTCAAAGCCTGTGAAATTACGGTTGCAATCGCCGCACCAAAAGCGCCCTGGCGGAAGACTCCGACCAGCAAAAGATCCAGTACAATATTAGTGATGCAGGCAATCGTCACAAAGTACAGAGGACTTTTGCTGTCACCCATACCCCGCATGATCGCACTAAGTGCATTATACCCAAAGATAAATATGGTTCCGAGAGAGGTAACAACCAGATAAACGGAAGCTTCAGAAAATGATTCTGCAGGGGTCTGAATCGCATGCAATATACCATCTTTAAAAACCAGCATCAAAACAGTCATTCCGATCGCCGAAAGAAACAGGGAAGTCAGCAATGTACCAATAATACCGCTCAACTGCTTCGTTTTCTCCGCTCCGACAGATTGCGCAATCATAATGGTTCCGCCCGTACTGATTCCAACGGCGACATTAAGAATCAGCATGGTTACCTGCCCGCCGATATTTACTCCGGACATGCTGGCAGTTCCGTTAAACTGACCTACGATGATCATATCCGCCACACTATAAATGGTCTGAATTACATTTGAAATGATAAATGGGATGGCAAAGATAATTAACTGCTTTGCCACATTACCCTTTGCCAGGTTTTTCTGTTCGTACATATTTTATTTCCTTTTCTTTAAGATTGAAATTACGTTATATTCGTATATCTTACTATCTTTTCCCGATCTCCGTCAATGTGAAAATAGCGCTTGCGTTATGTATTATTTTATATTACGGGATCAGCTTCCCCTTTAGGACAGGCAGGCGTGTTCTATAAGAAAGCTCCTGCAAAATATTGACTTCTCCCATAATACGTGATAATTTGAAACTGATATGCCGTTTCAGTAACGGGAGGAATTGGGGGAGGTATTTATGACATTATCTGCTGAACAAAAAGAAAAACGAGAATTTTACAAATTAGTGTTCTCTCTGGTATTGCCGATGGCTTTACAGAATTTAATCAATGTTGGTGTTTCCACCGCCGATGTGATCATGCTTGGCAAGGTAAGTGAAACTGCGCTCTCCGGTGCCTCTCTTGCCGGTCAGGTGCAATTTATCCTGTCCTTAATTCTGTTTGGATTAACCTCCGGTGCAGCTGTTCTTACTGCTCAGTATTGGGGCAAGAAGGATATCCGAACCATCGAGAAAGTACTTGGAATCTCTTTGCGCATCGCCTTACTTGCAGCAATACTGTTCACCATGCTCGTGTTACTTTTCCCTACTCCTGTAATGCATATCTTCTCTAATGAAATGGACGTCATCCGGCAAGGTTCGCAGTATTTAAGAATTATAGCGTTTTCCTATCTCTTTATGTCGGTTACCATGGTCTATCTCAATATCATGCGAAGTGTGGAGCGCGTGGTCATTGCAACGATTGTATATCTGGTCTCCCTGATCGTTAATGTCATCCTTGCAGTTACCCTGATCTTCGGTTTATTCGGATTTGAGCCCATGGGAATTCGCGGTGCGGCTATCGCCACTTTGGTTGCCAGGATTCTGGAATTTTGCATTGTATTGTTCTATGCCAAGGTTATAAATAAGTCAATTCGCCTGCATGTCAGGGATATCTTAGTACACGACAAGCTGCTATTCAAGGATTTTCTGGTATATTCCATTCCGGTCATGCTAAATGAATTGATCTGGGGTACCGGAACCTCTGTCAATGCCGCTATCATCGGACACCTGGGGAAGGCTGCGGTAGCCGCCAATTCCGTTACCCAGGTAACAAGACAGCTGGCAATGGTGGTCGCCTTCGGTGTTGCCAATGCTACCGCGGTCATCTTGGGAAAAGCCATCGGTGAGAACAAGGAGGAACTGGCTAAGGTATATGCCAAACGCTTCGTCCGCCTTACCATCTATCTTGGGATTATTGGTGCATTCATTATCCTGATTGCCTCACAGATTGCCAGACAAACCCTGTCCTTGAGTGAGGAGGCCAGAAACTATCTCTTTGTTATGATGATTGTCATGACTTATTTTGCCATCGCACAGGCCTATAATACGACCATGGTTGTAGGTGTATTCCGGGCCGGCGGGGATATCAACTTCGGATTATTCCTGGACTGCACCACCATGTGGCTGGGTTCCATCCTGTGCGGTTTTATTGCAGCCTTTATTCTGAAGCTTCCGGTATCCGTGGTCTATATTATCCTGTTAAGCGATGAGCTTATCAAGCTACCGCTGACCACCTGGCGATACAAGACCATGAAATGGGTGAAGAATATCACCAGATGATACTACTCCACCAGTTTGGCAAAATCCTTCTCCGTCATATCCATACGAAGAATTTCCGTCAGCCGCGGTCTGGGATCTCCATGAAAATGCAGCTTTGTAACCTCCCGTTCCCAACGCTCGGCGGTGCAGTATACAAAGGTGGAGAAGCTTGGTGACAGGTATTTTCCATTGCTGAAGGCCGTGACATACATATTCTCAAGAAGGAATTCCATCGCTTTATCCAAGGATTTGGTATCCATGGCGAGCTTTTCCCTAAGCTTATCCTTATCCGCATGTTCCAAAGCATTCAGCGAATCATATACAGCCTTTGCATTTGTGTCCATGGGCTTTTTCGTCCTGCATTTACGCAGCAGCAGGTACACTTCCTTTGACAGGTAGGTGGATCTCTTCTTATACGCCTTACAATAGAATATTTCACGCAGGTCGATTAATCCGGTGATATTCTCCCAGCTGTAGCCCAGGGAACTAAGAGATGGCAACTCTTGATTTACATTGCACAAAAGTATTCCATGGGCATTGATATAGTCTAATAATTCCTCCTGACGAAGCAGACTGCTCTGGCGGAACAGATCCGGCTTTGTCACCCGCGAGTGAAGAATGCTGCCGCATTCCTTACAGAGAATACTTACGATGGGTGAACTGGCATAGGAGGTATGGTAAGCATACTCATCCGCAAACAAGCTGCCCTCTCCTAACTGATAACCTATCCCCAGGTTGTTGCTGTTACAATATGGGCACTGCGTGATATCCGGCTGCATTGGTTAATCCTCCTTCGCATAGTTCAATTATTTCACTCTTCAAACTCACCTGTTTGAGGGATATATTTGCCGGTGATTTCAATAACATTTCCATCCGGGTCCGATAATTGAAAATAATAATACGGTCGAACGTTATTCACATATTTTATACCGGTCAATTTATCGCTGATCTTCAGTTGCTTAATTCTTAGTCTCTCAATTTCCAAATCCTCTGTCCAGAAGTTTAACACAAACTTATGTGTATTATCGGCTTCCGCGATTGCGGCTAAATCATCGAATTCTTCTGTATATTCTCCCAGATGCACCGTAAGATTTGGATTAACCGCATCAAAATAACCATTCATGATAGAAATATTCCGCCCGTCAAATTGAAACTGGGCAAATCGCTTCATATTCTGACCGCTGACCGGAATTCCCAACAGCTTTTCGTAAAACTGTATTGATTTATCGAAATCTTTTACGATCAGATACACTGAGCCTAAATGCATTTAATATCACCCCGTAAATTTTTGTAATAAAATTATAGTTTATATTATATCAGACAAAGAACATATGTTCAACAGCATTTTCCATTCTATGGAACAGAAAAAGTACAAAAACAGAGCTGCTGCCAAGCTAATTTACCATTAGCTCAGCAACAGCTCTGCTTATTTGAAAGCAAGTGTTGACCCGTTGTCATTTCAATCGCTACTTAACTAACCCGCTTCTTATTTGCATTTCTTCTTTCCCTTATGCCTCATTAACGGAAATTCCCCGCTTTTTTTCAGCTTTTCAAACCGCTCGGTGCGTCCGGACTGTATCTTTGCGGAATCTGTTTTGTCCATGACCCCCAGCTGAACCAGCTTATCCATAACTTTATTCTGTACTTTCATTTCTTCTTCCAGCAGGGCATATACCTCATTCTTCTGATTTGCCGTCAAGGTATCCCACTTTTGGATGGCATTATTCACTCTCTCTTCATAAAGTGCACGATTTCCACCCTTATGATTATTATCCTTTTCCGACTGTGTCACCGTCTGTGTATCTGTATCCGTTGCAGCTGCAAAGGCGGCAGTTGGACTTATTCCAACGATTGCCATCGAACAAGCAATGGCAAAACCAAATAATCGCGTTTTTAACATTCAGCTCCCTCACTTTCTCAATAAACAGCGGGTGAAGCACTGACTTTCGAATTTAGTATTCCCATTGTCACGAAGGAATCTGTTGTTAATTCTATCCATATCAATTTTTAGTTTATTGCGCAAATCCCAATGTTGTTATCAAACCTGTAAATTCTGTTGCTTTTACGGGTTTTTGCACATAAGCTTCAATACCGTAATAATAAGCTTCCTTAACCAGATCCGCGGCGGTAAGTGCCGTGGTTATAATAATTTTTGCGCGTTTCTCCGGCAAAATGAAATTATTTATCTCCATTTCCCTGACAGCCTTTATCACCTTCACCCCATCCAGCTTCGGCATCATAATATCCACACAGATTAAATCGTAAGGACGTTCTTCCTTCATGGACAACCGGCAGGCTTCGATTGCCTCCAGTCCGTCCGAAACCTCATCGCATTCACCAAACGGTGAAAGGAGTCTGTAAATAAACATGCGACTGGTCATATCATCTTCAGCTATTAATATTCTTTTCATTGTCAACCCTCTTTATCCCATACGATTTTCACATTGACCGGCCCTCTTCCCAACATCAGCATCTCCCTTTTTAATTGTATCAAATATTGATTCTACCGCATTTAAGGTTCGGTCCATTAAAGAAAAGCTGAAATCCCGCATCCTCCATTGCAAACACATCCCAATGATAATGGACATCAAGATATCAGCTACTGTTTCCGGATTCCACTCCTCGCGGATTCTTCCGGTCTCCCAGGCTTTATTGACCATTCTCTTTAAGGCTTCCACACGCCTGAAAAATATAGAATTTGCTTTATTTTCAAGCTCCGGTTCGGACTTCAGCGTACCATAGGCCTGATATACCGCAGTAATCGCAGGGTAATTCTCATAATAAGCAATGATTTTACGAATGACAAATAAAATACCCTCAAGAGTATCCTCATAAGCCTCCATAGCTGTACGGTAGATGTCACTGTCATAAATTGCAAATTGGTCAAGTACCGCAATCAGAATATCGTTCTTCTTAGGAAAAATCTTATAAATCAAGGCTTCCGATATGTTGAGTCTTCTGGCGATCTCTTTGGTTGAAACATAATGGAATCCTCTCTCATGCGCGAGATCCACGGCAGTAAATACAATAAATTCTTTTCTCTGGGCCACATTCATTTGCATCATACTATACTCCATAGGTTGTCATTTGTTGAACTGGTTACTGTGAGTTGGCACTTATTAACTTGGAAAATATTATAGATTCTTTATCAAAATTTGTCAACAAATAATTCCTTTTGTCGTATATGGGGGAGTAAGGTTTCATCCACGGATTACCGAACCTCGTGGACATCCGGTAAGAAATATGCTATACTTTTCACATCACAAACCATATGGGAGGAACTGCCAATGAACCCGGAAAATGCTGTTTCTGTTCCGACAAATGATCCGAAACTGGAGACAAAACGCATTCTATATTATCTTATCATAACCTTCGTGCTTACCTATGCAATAGAGATCGGTATAATAACACCATGGATCACCGGAAATGACACGGCAAAGGCAGCAATCGGACAATCACTGATTGCCGGCGTTATGTTTGTACCGGCCATTGGAGTGCTGCTTACAAGAATCATTACCAGGGAAGGCTTCCGCAGCTCCCTTCTGGTACTGCCCTCCTTTAAATATAATTTGCGCTATTATCTTATGGCATGGTTTGGACCGGCAATCTTAACGCTTCTTGGTGCAGTGATATATTTCCTCATAAACCCCGGCGCTTTTGATCCAGGTATGACCTTTTTGGCTGACAGCTACAAGAATGCCGGTATAGAGACAAATACCAGCCAGCTTCAAGCTAACTTCTTGATTCAGATACTGACAGGTATCGTTCTGGGTCCTCTGATGAATTTCATAAACTGCTTCGGTGAAGAATGGGGATGGCGCGGATATCTGCTGCCAAAAATGAAAGGAAAACTTAAGCTTCTGCCTGTCCTTCTCATCAACGGTGTGATCTGGGGTGTATGGCATGCTCCTTTAACCTTACTGGGACATAATTACGGAATCGGTTACACGGGATATCCTTTCATCGGTATTTTAGCCATGTGTATATTCTGCATCACCTTAGGCACCATATTCTCATACATTACGATTAAGACAAAGAGCTGCATCCCTGCAATCTTTGCTCACGGAAGCGTCAATGCCCTTGCTGCGGCTGGCATCTATCTTACCTCAGACGGCGGCAACCCATTTATTGGCCCTGCTCCCACCGGAATTATCGGCGGTATCGGGTTTATCGCTGTTGCAGTTGTTATGGGAATAAAATTAATGAAAGAGGAGAAAAAAGCTTCCCTGATAAATCGTTAGTATCTATCAAGCCGGAGGAATAATTTCATGAAAAAAATTCTTATGATCGGAACGGGCGGAACAATTGCTTCCAAGACAACTCCAAGCGGTCTGCATCCCCAACTGACACTGAATGAAATACTAGAATATATCCCTGCTATTTCTCAGCTCTGCGAGGTCGATACTCTTCAATTATGCAATATTGACAGCACCAATATCTCTCCTGATATCTGGAGTGACCTGGCCGGGACGATACGGGACCATTATAGCAAGTACGATGGCTTTGTCATCTGTCACGGAACAGATACCATGGCCTATACCGCTGCTGCCCTCTCCTATCTGATTCAGAATTCACCAAAGCCCATCGTGGTCACCGGCGCGCAGCGTCCCATCAATGTGGAGGTAACTGATTCAAAAACCAATTTGTATGATAGCTTCCTATATGCGGTTTCCGATCAATCAAGCGGTGTACAGATTGTATTTAACGGCAAGGTTATCCTGGGTACCAGAGCCAGAAAGACTCATTCCAAAAGCTTTCAAGCCTTCTCCAGTATTAACTATCCTTATCTGGCCGTGATACAGGACGAGCATTTAATTCAGTATATTACCCAGAAGACTGTATCTGTCTCCGGCGTTGCGCAAGGACCTGTCTTTTATGATAAGCTCAATTCAAAGGTTGGGCTCTTTAAGCTTACTCCCGGAATGGATTCGGAGATTCTTGCCTATATGCTTGACAAGAACGATGCGATTATTATTGAAAGCTATGGTGTGGGCGGCATTCCGTCCTTACCACGCTATCATTATTTTGATGTGATTAAGAATGCCATCGACCGTGGCAAGATCATCGTCATGACGACCCAGGTTCCCAACGAGGGCAGTGACATGACCATTTATCAGGTGGGCAATGAATTAAAAAATAAGGTGAATATCCTGGAAGCCTATGATATGGTCACGGAGGCAGTTGTATGTAAGCTCATGTGGATCTTAGGCCAGACCTGTGACCCGGAAGAGATTAAGAACTTATTCTATACGACTGTAAGTAACGATATTCTTTATTAGCGGCTGAATTCAAAGTATTAAATGCAAAAGGCTGTTGCTCTAACTTCTGCGGTTAGAGCAACAGCCTGATTTTATTCGGTGTTTCTAATTTTGCAATTATATTAAGTTTCCAGCAGCTTCCTTGCCAGGAGGATATCATTCGTTTGATTGGCATGATCCGATCATTGTATTATCGTTTTCAGATATTCAGCTACTTGATCGGCAAGCTCCTGCATTTTCTCAACTGTGTAACCATTATACTCTGCAAAGGGACTCCTGTTATTGCCAAGATTCTTTATGGTACCGTCTGTATTAACACCGGCCATCATGTTGGCGTTAATATAGTGCATATCGTCGTAGCTATCAACAAACAGCAGATACCGTTCTCCCTTATTCAGCGGCAGATCCTCATTTGAATTGGAACGTAATATTACCTCAGTCTCGGGTTCAGCACCGTTTAATATCTTCTCAACCCGGGCACGATAAACTGCTTCCGTATAGCCGTATTCGTTCGTCTCTTCTGCCTTGTCAGACTGAATCGTTACTTCAAGCAGCTGCTGCCATCCCTGAAGGGCCATACCAAGTTCCGATGTTGCAAGCATCAGGGTATCATCCTGGGTAATACGAAGAACCTCATCTGTTACAACCTGATAATCCTCACCATCAAACCGGCTGAAATCAGAGTAATCGGAATGGGACCAGATTCGTCCCTTATCGTCGACCTCAAATAATACATCCAAATCACCCGCAAGATAATATTCTCCGCTATATTCCGCTAAGGGAAGAAGATACACACCATCCTTGCGCATCAGATTGGTAGCCTCATCACCGGTGCAGCCGCCATAAAGGTACTGTGTAATAGGAATGGCCTCGGGGACTTCATCACCCCATAGGGTTTCCAGAACTTTCACCGTGGATATCTGCTTATCGCTGATCTCAGAGCTCGTTGCGGTCTCCTGATGGGTATCCGCTACCTTGACAATCACAAAGCTGTCCGTGTCGTACTTAAAGAAATCAAGCAGATTGAGGAAGGCAACTCTGTCGGCTTCCATCAGTCCCTCTATTTCCGACAGCTTAAAGTTCTTCACCGGAATCCCTTTAATCTCATCGGTCAGATCAGCGGCATCTTCTGAGGCGGGGGTATCTGCTGCGGCGGAGGGATTTGCGTCAGGCTGATTCGAAATCCCGTCTTGAGTTTTGATATCATTTTGATGTGTATTTGTGTTATTGTAGACATATACCCCCGTCAGCAAAACCACGCATGCAGCCGCAACTGCTGTCAAGGACTTTAAATATGGTATCTTTCTTCTTCTGCCCGAACCGGTGAGGACTTGCTCCAGCATACGGTCCTGCGCTGAGCTGTCCGGTTCTATCTTATTCCAGGAATCAATTAATTTCTTATTCCTCATTCAAATCACTCCCTAATCGTTCCCGAAGGACCTTGCGTGCCTCGTGTAAATAGTTACGGATTGTCGATTGCGGTTTCAGAAGGATCTTAGCTATCTCAACACTTGTATACCCCTCGTAATAATAAAGGTATACCACAGTCTTATATTTTTCCGGCAAACCCATGACAGCCTGAAGCGTCTCATCAGCCTCAACCGGTCCGGTACCTTGCAAATGCTCATAATCCTCCAGGTTCTCTCTCCTGCGCCACCAGTGTTTCAGTATGTCTTTGCATACATTGGACGCCGTCCTGATCAGCCATGCCTTCTCATGCGCTTCACTCTCAAAATCTACGCCGGACCGGATCATTTTCACAAAGGTATCGGAAACAGCATCCTCGGTATCAGCAGCGTTTTTCATATAAGCAAAGCAGACACGGTAAATAGTCTTCACATGACGTGAGTAGATTTCCGCAATCTCTTTGTCCGTACGCGACAAAGATTTCGCCATGGCGTTGCCTCCTTTCACTGGTAATACGATTGATAACGGGAAAGTGTCGGGGTGAAGTGTCTTTTATAAAATATTTTTTAACAGTTTAATTAAATCTACATCCGCAGGCAGCCAATCAACTGTACCAAGCTCCTCCTTCGGTAACCAGCGCGCTGCTTTATGTTCCAGTAACATAGGTTCACCATTGATAATTTCACATACAAAGCAGTGCATCGTCAAATGAAAGGCCGGATAATCATATTCAACCGTTGTGATATAATTTTTAACAGCAATATCGATATTAAGCTCTTCCTTAATCTCTCGTATCAATGCAGCCTCTCTGGTTTCTCCTTTTTCAATCTTACCGCCGGGAAATTCCCAGCCATCCTCAAAATCTCCGTAACCCCGCTGGGTTGCATAAATTTTATTCCCATCCATAATGATAGCCGCTGCTACTTCTATAATCTTCATCATTTTCTCCTACTTACTCAGTCTTTCTCTGAAAACACTCTAATTATCTGTTTTGCAGAAATAGATTTTTCTATCATTATAATACATACATAATTATTGTACAAATCGTCAGGTTAAGCAGATATTATTCACTAATTGTAATCTGGGCTTTGATTTTAAACAACATAACGCCCTTTTGTAAATATAATAAATATTTCCTTTCGCCATTTACGAATCCTTGCGTCTATGTCATAATAAAACCACCTGAATAATCTATTAATATCACTTTCAACCATGAGGGCCTTCTATGATCAAAGCATTGTTACTCGGTATCGCAGCCTCCTTTTTCTTTGCCTTTACTTTCATATTCAATTATCAGATGAACATCTCCGGCGGCAGCTGGCTCTGGAGTTCATCTCTTCGTTACTTATTTATGCTCCCGTTACTGTGGATCATCTTAGCTGCACGAAAGCAGGTAAAACCGGTCTTCCTGGATATCCGGAAACGCCCTGCGCCCTGGTTTTGCTGGAGCACGGTTGGTTTCGGCCTGTTCTATGCACCGGCGTGTCTCGGCTCCGTCTATGGTGCCTCCTGGCTGGTGGCTGCCACCTGGCAGATAACCATCATTGCCGGTGCGATCATGTCACCCTTATTCTATCATTACATAGAGGCTGAGACCGGCACCCGGCGGATAAGAAATAAAATTCCCCGTAAATCCTTGGCCTTGTCGACGATTATTCTGTTTGGTATCTTCTTGATCCAATGGGAAGAGGCTCGAAGTGATATGAGTCTGAATAATCTGATTGGTGTAATTCCCATATTGGTCGCAGCATTTGCTTATCCCCTTGGCAACCGCAAGATGATCGAGGTATGTGATAACCGATTTACCACCCTTCAAAGGGTATTCGGCATGACCTTATGCAGTATGCCCTTTTGGATTATCGTCGCAATTGCCGGACTGGTTACAGCAGGCGTCCCCAGTGAAGGGCAAATCGTCCAATCACTGATTGTTGCCATATTCTCCGGCGTCATTGCAACCCTGCTTTTCTTTCAGGCAACGGACCTTGTGAGCAAGGATGTCAGTAAAATAGCTGTGATCGAATCTACTCAATCCGGAGAAGTGATCTTTACCTTACTTGGCGGAGTACTTCTGTTTCACGACAGAATACCGACGCTTCTCGGCTTCGTTGGTATATTGATTGTTGTGGTTGGTATGATTATCAATAGTTTACTGTCCTCAAAATAGACAGAAGCATATTTTCGACAAAACACGAACCTGGATCAACCCATAGGCATACTGATTTAATATAACTATCTTGTAAAACGATGTGGTATATATGGATCGAAGTTCTTCAACCAGCCAGGGTTATAAGTTGGAATCTCAATTACGGGAATCCTATGGGAATGTTATATATACAAAAATATGTCATGAGAAATTTACCAAGAGACTATTGTCGATTAATAATAAAATCAAAATATGGCAAATCATTTTATCATCGATTACCACCGGAAGCTTTATCTTTACAACGATTTCAGATGAGAAGATTTCTGCTGTTATCGGTTCCGGATTGTCACTGTGTTTATTGATATTAAATACCTTTGTCAAAAACTTCGATATTGTTGAGAATACGCAAAAGCATCAATCAGCGTGTAATCAGCTATGGGAAATCGGTGAGGAATATGTATCTCTACTTACCGACTTCGAGTTGTTGTCCCAGGAAGATATCCTATCAAAACGGGACCGGCTTCAGAAAAAGAGCGCTGCCGTATACAGTAATTCACCAAAAATAGACGCAAAAAGCTGTAAGGCTGCAAAAAAGGAATATAAGAAGCTTGAAGACCATAGTTTCACCGAAAAAGAGATTGATGCAATGCTGCCATTTTCAATCAGACGCAGAAGCCGGGAAACTGAATCTGCTTCAGTAAAAATGGAGGCCTTCCAAAAATAAAGGAAGTCACATTATCTTTCATCCTTGCACAAGTTTATTAAAATTTATCTCATATAGGACTTCTGTGTTATTTTCCTCTTGGGGAAAATTGTGTTATTATAAAGAAAGCGGAGGTGGTAAATTATGGGATTATTCAATAAATTGAAAGGACCCGTATTCTTAAAGGAAAATAGCGATACAAAGCTACAACTAGATGTATTGAATGAAATTTTAATAACTGCACCAGATGATGTGAAATCTCGGATTGAACAAGATATAAAGCTCTTATCCTTGGGTATCACAGGCGAAAAGCAGATAGCATTTGAATTAAGAAATAGTCATATACCGATGTACATACTACATGATCTCTATTTGGAAGCTGGTGGCCTAACAGCGCAAATTGATTATCTAGTGATTACGAAAAATAGTGTTATGATTATTGAATGCAAAAATTTAATTGGAAATATTGAGATAAATAACAACGGAGATTTTATTAGAACCCTTGAAATAAATGGCAAATATAAAAAAGAAGGAATTTATTCACCCATCACTCAAAATCTGCGGCATTTGGAATTAATCAAGCAGTTAAGACTTAATAGTAAAGGTAGCATCATTTCAAAAACGGTATTTGAAAAGTCATTTAATTCGATGTATCATTCTATTATTGTCTTGGCTAATCCTAAAACGGTATTAAATGCAAAGTATGCAAAAAAAGAAATCAAGGATCAGGTTATACGAGCTGATCAACTGATAACTCATATTAGAAAGATCAGTAATGAAAAAAGCATATTTGATTCGCTAAGTGATAAGGATATGGAGGAACTTGCAAAATTCTTCCTTAATAATCATAAATCAAATCCCATTGATTATTCTGAAAAATATACAAATATTACTGAAGATTCCTCTAAAACAGCTGATAGAGAATATAGTAAATCTGAAATTAAAATAAAGGATACCTCTGTCCAGATTAAAAAAGAGGAATTAATTAAAGAATTAAAAGCTTACCGCCTAAACAAGAGCAGAGAAGAAAATATTAAACCATATTATATTTTTAATGATAATCAAATGATGGAAATTATTGCCCAAATGCCTAAGTCTAAAGAATTATTAAAATCAGTTTCAGGATTTGGCAACGTTAAATCTGAAAAATATGGTCCTTCTATAGTAAACATCATATCAAAATACTGTTAGTTTTTATTTGCCCCGGCACTCAGTAGTATATCATGACTGCCGGGGTATTCTTTATTCATATGAACTTAACCGCAACTTTATATTACTGTTCATTGACATGGTAACCAGTGAATGCTATCGTAACTTATATATGGGTTAACAGATTAATTATCCAAGGAGGAGGGCATATGGAGAAATTTGATGTTGTTATTGTGGGGGCAGCGACAACAGGCAGTTACTTTGCACGCAGAATGGCTGAACGGGGGCACACTGTCTTAATCATCGACAAATTACCTGAAGAAAAAGTAGGAGCAAAATACGATATCTTTCACATAGCCAAAGCCGATTTTGATCGCTTTGGTCTACCACTTCCTGTAAAAGGAGAAGACTTCGCCTTTGAATTCACCGGAACAGCAGCGCATTCTGCCTTTGGCAGATATCCGAAAGAGACCGCCGGTACTACGATAGGTATGCATATGCATGCTTACACCCTGCGCATGAATCGGTGGGCAAAAGAGGCAGGTGCCGTATTCCGTTATGGAGCAAGCTTCATTGACTTCCTGTATGAGGATGATAGAATTGCCGGAATTCGTTACAGTACGGAAAGCGGAGAAGAGAGTGTCAGTGCCCGGATTGTCGCCGATTGTTCCGGTATTCCATCCGCAGCCAGAACGAAGCTTCCGGACGGTTACGGTGTTGAGAACTTTAAGATTACACCTGCGGATATGTTTTATGTAACACTTCATTATGTAAAATATTTTAATGAACAGGACTATGTGAACAAAACAAGCACCTATCCTTTCTTTAAGACCTGGGAAGCTCCCCAGGCTGATCCGCAAGGAGCTATTCTCGGTGTTGGTGCAAACTTAAGTTTTGAATATGGCGAGAAGATATATAATGAATTCAAGACCATGGTCCAGCTTCCGGAGCATGCGTTAACATATATGGAACGAGGGATCACACCGTATCGCAGACCTCCTTATTCCTTTGTGGCAGACGGCTTTGTCGTCATGGGTGACGCCGCTTGTCTCTCCAAACCCCATGCAGGTGAAGGGGTTACCTCCAGTATGGTTCAGGTGGATATTGCAGTCGATGTGATTGACAAAGTACTGCAGAAGCCGGAATATCTTACCCGGGATAGCCTGTGGAGTATCAATAAACGTTACATAGACGGACAGGGCAAGATATTTGCCAGTATGCTGGCAACCTTAATCGGGGCAGTATCCACCAATGCTGTTGAAAATGACTTCTTCTTTAAACATGATGTGATCTTCAGCAAGAAATCCTTTGAGAGTATGGACGCTGGAAAGCCGCTTGTCTTCTCCACCGGTGAGATGATTGGTATGGTATTCAAGATGCTTCTCGGAATAGTGACCGGCAAGCTGCGCCTTAAGACAATTCAGGCACTACTGGACAGCATGAAAAAGGGTGATGAAGTCACCTCACTTTACTCCGTATTTCCCGAAACCGCGGATGGTTTTCAGGAATGGGTCGAGAAAGCCGATGCCCTTTGGCTCAAAGTTGGAAGTATGGCAGATCATATAAAGAATGACCATGTATGATGGTCATTCTTTATATTCAGGTATAATCATCTGCATTAACAATCCTTCTTCATCCTTCATCGGTTCCTCAGGAATTACCTTAAATTTGCCTTGCTCCATTAGATTTGCAGTTACTGCAAGGCAAATCGCATCAATAATATCATCTATATTACATTTATATTTTATCGATGTTTCTGTAATTATGCTAAGATTAATTTCAGGCAGAAAGTTCTGCAATATCAAAATACGCTCCGCAACACCATCGCACTGATTTTTCTGAGACAATACTGTTTTGCCGTTTAGTTGGGCAAAGCAAACCTCCGGATGGCTTTCCTTGATAACATTTTTATACTGAGGATTATTTTGAAGGAATGAATCAACTTCCTGTATTTTCGGAATAATTCCCAAGGTCAGCGGAGTGAATTTCTTGCCTAATATTCTTACATTCTCATTATATTTTCGTTCAACTGTTCCGGCATATACCGCTTGTCTGCACGGAGCCGGAAATATTGTGGATGACCTTTCCCTTATTATCCTTCTTGCATATGCGTCAGGCCGAATATGTGTTTTATCACTTTGCAGACCTATCACCATATCAATTAAAAATCCGTCAAAATATGAATACTTCTCTATGATATGAGCGATTTCTTTTTGCTTATCCAGATACAACTTCCCATGATTTATAACCGCTATTATCCAGCCGCCTTTACAACCATCTACTCCGATACAGGTACTGTCAGGATTAATTATAGATTTATGCGTTTCTCTGCGGATTCGTAAGGAATCTGCCGCTCCCATGCCAAATTGCTTTACCTGCTCCAGCATATGTCCGATATTTCCTTCGCCGGCAAACCTGCTCATATCAAAGAAGTCCTCCTCCTTATCGAGCCAAACCAGAGGATGCGCTTCCTCCTGCAGGGTAACCTCACAATTCAGGATGCCTGCATAGACCTCAACATAGCAATCCTGATTGTAATAAGTAAAATCCATCATATGGTGCAGCAGAAGCTGCCGTGGGCCTATCCCTGTCTCTTCCTCCAGCTCCCGATATGCAGCACCATAGCCGTCTTCTCCGGCTTCTATCTTACCGCCCACCAGATTATATAAGCCGCAATAAGGATCTTTGGTTCTCTTACAGAATAATATTTTACTTTCATCCTGACAAAATACAATAATACAGTTATAACCCTGCATATCTCCTCCTAGGGAATCATCATTCGTTACCTTCTCAGGATAACACATATTATTCCATTTCAAAAGTAAATTCATAGGATTATTTCAGTTTTTCCAGCCGGAATTCTTCCGTTTCGTTCCCTGCAAACGCATTACTGACCAAATAAAATAAAGGTGCCTTTCATAGGCATCTCCTTATGGTCTGCAGCAAAGTACATTGCTGTATCCTGATACGTATATGGCATTTAACAGAGAAACCGCTTGGAATACAGTCCTGCTTCGATACAGCAGATAGCTCGCGGCTATGAATTGAATCAACCATCCTGAGAGATACTTTTGTCATCAATATCAATTACAATGATCGAAAGGATGACATAATATGAACAAAGTGCATTGGCAGGTGGACGGTCTCATCAATAATCCGGTGAAGACTCAGGTTAAGAATAAGCTTGAAGAACTGGACGGTGTGTCCAAAGTAAATATCGATCTCGTTCGCAGTACCGTAGAGGTATCCTATAATCCTCCGGCAGACGAAGCGCAAATTCGGGATAAGATAGAGCATACCGGATGTAAGGTTGTATAAAACAGAACCGGGTAAACCTTGCCTAAGACAAGAAATTCTTAGCTCCATTGGAAGCCCATTGGATCACTGGGTAACCTCACCCAAGGCAATAAAAAATGACCATCCTAGGATGGTCATTTTTTATCAGCAACTGGGGTACAAGGATTCGAACCTTGAGATGCTGGAGTCAGAGTCCAGTGCCTTACCGTTTGGCGATACCCCAATATAGAACCGTTGATTTTACTGGCTTTTCTCAATCTAATACTAGATTTTACCGTTTAAGTGCGCTAGATTGGAGTCCAGTATATCATATACCAAATGCGTTTTCAAGATACTATAACAAAAGCACCTACAGATGTGTAAGTGCCTTAAAATCCACTCGATATTCATAAACAATTCCAGAATTTATGTTTTTCTTATATGGTGATATGCCTAGTTTTTACAGTATTTATAATTCTCCTGTTCAAAAAATTCGTTTTGAATTGGTTTCATACCAAGGATTTTACTAATTGCTGGATTTGTATCTCTTCCATCCTTGTCATCATTATGTCTGTGTATTTCTAAATAATTATTTACATATCCAATAAACCTGCTAGGATAGAACTCAAACATACCATTATCGTTTATTACTATAAAACAAGCACCTCTTTGCACTAAATTTAATGCGAAAATATCTGTTTTTGCTTTTACTAATTCCATAAGTCTTCCCTAATAATTTTATTCAGTATTGTCATATTTCACCTTGAGTACTAAATTTATCAATACCTTAATGGAATTTCAGATTTTACTATTGGCACATTGTAACCTTTATCCTGTAAAAATTCCTGCATGCCAAGTAAGGCTATATCAATATTAATTTTAGGAGCAACGGTAATATTTTCTATCGATAATTTATGCTCGCTATCTGAAATAATTCTCTTTCTAATATAAGGTATTATAACGTTTTGATTAGATTCTCTAAAAAGTACCTGCTCTTTATATTTCCAAAATACAAATCTATATTCTTCTTCGCAAAAAAAGCACTCCTTTTTAAAAAACATGGCATACACAGAACATATAACACAGAAATGATCAAATACATTTTGTGCTTTATCATCATTATTCTCAACTAAATAACTAATATAATCAACATATGTATTAAATGAACCAATTTGATCCTTGCACAACTCATTAAGAG
The DNA here is from genome assembly GCA_023409535.1 of Bacillota bacterium. Classification (GTDB taxonomy): domain Bacteria; phylum Bacillota; class Clostridia; order Lachnospirales; family Lachnospiraceae; genus Mobilitalea. Next base: position 79,421 of record JAEYGZ010000039.1, on the reverse strand, counting down.
TATAATTTAATACTTCAGAAAGGAGTCGGATTTGTTCCTCCCGATTATAAATCACTTTGCCTTTCCAAATAAAATTATTAATATGTTCAAATAATTTCCCATATTTAAATCCAATATTATAACCTAAATACTTTGAATATTCTGACCATAATGTCAGACTATCTGGATTAGTAGAAAAAGAAAGAACAAATACATTATCTAAAATCATCTTTTTCCAATGTTCATCAAATAAATTTTTTAATTTAAGGTAAATAGAAACATTTTTAAAATTCGATTGTAATACCTCATCAATTATTTCTGATATATAAATTATCTCCGATTTATCATTAAGAAAATCACTTTTAGTAACCCAAAATTCCTTGTTTTCAATTATTCCTTTTAGTCCAGCTAAACTTGTATAATGATATAATTTACCCTCATATGGCATTTGTTCAATTCTTATCCAGTCATCCATAAAGAGCTTCTCTTCCATTTTGATATCCTTTCTTATACATCATTAATTTGCATTAATAATGAATGTAGACCTTCATCTGATATCTCAGCAGGTGCTTCTTCATTATTACATGACCACCTCAATTTATCTACAAATTCACACCAACCATCAAATGATTTCATTTGGTCTATTGGAAAGCATTTTGATTTATTTAAATTACTATATAATTTATTGTCTTCTAAAATATCTTCCGTAATGAAATCAAAATAATGCATATACATTTTACTTTCAATTTTCTTCATAAAATCTGTTTCATTTTTCCAATCATCACTTTCAAAAGTATCATCAGTAAAATCACAATAAAAGCCATTGCTAATGCGAACAATATCTAATCCTGTAAAATACTATTCTTTATCAATGTATAACTCTCTACCTCTAATTTTACTATAATCAATATCCGAAATAAATATAATGATATCACTTGCAATTAAATCAAATACATTCTTTAAGACAGGCTTCTTTGAACTGAACCTAAAAGCCCATTTGTTACGGGGCAAACCTTTTTCTCTAAAATCATTTAGACTTTTACCCCCTTTTTTACCTTTACTAGGAAGAAAAATAACCCAATTCTTACTACTTCGAGAATTATACTCATTAACATAGTTACTGATAGTACCATCAATTATATGCTATGCTCTTTTTAAGAACCAGAACGAGAATTGTTCAGAGTCTATACTGATTATATTTTCATCACTTATATAAGAGTGAGCATTATCATTCTCCAAAACAATTATAAATCCTCTATCGTCTTTATATGCCGTATTATAAACCACCTCACCATGATTAAATCTCGATGTTTTTTCCATTCAACCTCTATATTTAATGATGTATTATTTTTAAAAATTATACGGAAGTCTGTATTATGTGATTTTCCGTTAGGTAATTTAATAGGGAACTCAGGAATAATTACTTTTATCTAATTTCTAAAATACTGTTTAAATTTATCAGGATACATCTTATGATTTGACTTACCATATGCATATGATTCATAAATATATCTTTGTAGAGTTTTTTCATTTATCAATTTCTGACTTTCCATAGCTCTTGACCTACTCATTTATAACCTCCGTAATTATATATTCACATTACCATATTTCTGTATAGGATAATTTTACCTCTTTTCCGACAGTATGTAAATCTCATTTATCTCGTATTGCTATATAAGTACAGTTATTATCGTACATTATAAAATACATTCAGTATCAAGAAAAATCAGCTATACCCCCATTTTATTCTTATAACTTAAGAAAAGGTGTTAAATCCCCCTCCTCTGCTGCCATAAAAAAGAGAATACCACATTCGGTATTCCCTATACACCTTTATTCTTATCTTAAATCCTCTGGCTTCATACTTCCATCTTTCATTCATTGTTCCTCACATTTACGATTATGATAATATGACAATATCAACCAAAGTGTAACAAATACATAATCAGTGAAACGCTCATGAAACGCCTAACATAGCAATTATGTATATGAATACCCTTGACTTCTTACTATCTTTATAGTTCTGAAATTCCTGTGCGCTCATTGAAAATCTATCACAGTATCTTTTATCTTCATTGTACATTTTCATTCTCCTATAAGTAGAAATTCTTAATTGTTTCGTCTTTCATGTCATCATTGATACCGATATATCTAAGCGTTATACTTGGTGCTGAATGATTAAAGATATCTTGCAATATAGCTATATCCTTATACTGCTTATAGTGATAATAACCGAACGTTTTCCTAAGAGTGTGCGTTCCTATATCCTCAAGACCCAATTCTTTACCAACCTCATTTAATATTCTATACGCTTGTACTCTTGTAATTGGCTTATTATCACCTTTTCTACTAGGTATTAAATAATCATCATTACTTAAATTGTTACTGCTAATATAGCTTTCTAATTCCGCCGATAGCTTATCATTGATTAAGAAACGTTTTGTCTTGCCTTTTTTCTGCTCTGTTATTATTATGTGGCTTTTACTTTGCACGTCGGAAACATTCAGAGTTAATATATCTGAAATTCTCAAACCGATATTAATACCACACACAAACATAATATAATACTTCTCGTTCATTGCTTTTAACCTTTCTTTCATTGCTGTAATTGTTTTAATATCACGAATGGGCTGAACTGTATTCACTTCTCATGCACTCCTTTGTTTTATTTTAGGCTAATATCACCATCTCCAATGTAACTTGTCAATACGTTACATTCACAAGTGTTTTTCAATTAACTCATACAAATAAACACCGACAACATTAATGAAACCCTTTGTTTATCGGTGTTCTAGCGATTTTTATATATGTAGCATAATATTTATTGTGTTACATTCAAGGCTAATTTCTTTAATTCAGTTAAATTATATCTATCTATTGATATACAGTAATCCAATACCATATCATAAAGCTTACAAAATTAATGAGAATTATTAATATCATGTAAGTATTTTGATTGTCATTAAACAAACCGCACTATCATTATGTATACTTTTTGATTATCTATTAATTTTACTTTAATGCTAAATAAATTCATAATTTATATATTCTACACCAATATTACAGTCAAATATTTGTGGCAAAATTGTATATTCATTACTAAGTAAACAATATATAAAATCGATATAAAATTTATCATCTGGCTTAAGTTCATAAAAAGAATTAAAGTTCTTTTCTTCACCTTCTGTTGTAATACAACGCAGTCGAACAGTATCTGTTGAATGATAAATACGAAAAATTATTTCTAAAAATGGTACATCTATGTAATAATATTCAAATCCAATTTTTCCCTTATTTTTTTTATTGTTACCAATGCTAAGAGAAGTAGGTGAGAAACATAATTTCCTGTTGCTAGCATTAATAAACAAGTCTGCAACCTCTACAGCTACCTTAACATCTTCATATGAAATTTTTTTATATTCATGTTCAATTAAATTTCTTAACTTTCTAATATTGGAGATTAGTAATGTAGGCGCTAGGCCTAAAATATTAAGTAATTTAAGTCTATCAGTTAAACCATCATACTGTTGTTCTTTATAATACTTTTTTATAAAATCTTTTACATGTGGGTAGTTATTTCGTGAATCAAACTTTTTATAATCAAATCCCAAAGTACTAATTAATAGATCAATTTGACACTCTATAGCCCTCTTTGCATTACTAATCCCATCAATACAATTTTGTAAGTCAGATTTTCTAATATTATTTTTTGCAAAATCAAGATAATCCTCTGGCATTACTTCAAATTCAATTGGAGAATCATTTTGACAATCATCAGTTTCTATAAAAAAGCGTGTCCAATCTATTTTAACTTTTTTGTAGATATCATTCATGTATGTCATTAATCATTACCTCATATGCAACATATTTGTATTACAATCAATTCACAAATTTATGAATCTTTTAAGTTATTACGTGAATAGACTAAATATTGTAATGTATATATTTTTGATGAACTATATTCTTTTACCTGATTTTATAAAAGAAGCTTTATAACTCATTTCGAATTTTGTATCTATTAATCCTTTATCTTTAGATTTTAAAGGCTTCATTTTTATAACTAATTTTTTATTATCAAAGGTAAAAATATTTTTATGTAAAATTATTCTGGCTTCGTTTTGATATTTATAATAAGGCATTTTATAAAATAGTTCATTATAAGCAGGAGATGGATTAATAAAAAATTCACCCTCATTCATTAAACTATAATTAACTAGTCCCATATAATATTCATAACCCAACTCTTGCATTTGACATCTAATATTTACTGTAAAAGGCAAAGGTTGCATTACCATTCCTGTAAATCTACAGGCATTAGTCAAAACATTATTTATTTCAAAAGGGTATGTGAATCCTGCAAACATATTATTATCTAATTTATGTTTTAGCTCTACTTCTTCTTCACTACTGATATGATTCTCCTCGCTTAAAACTTGTTCTGTAAAAGCGTATAAGCAAAAAACAGGAATTAAACGTGCACTTTTTCTTCTTAAATATATGTATCCATTCTCTTCGAACTCTTCTAAATCATTTTGTAATAAATTACGCATTTCAGAAATCTTAGGATTATTTTTTAGTAATTTAGCAAAAACCGCTTCATATCTATCACCCTGTATATCATTTTTAGTACGCTCTGCTTGTTTTATATATTTGCCTACACATGAAAAGCACAATTCACCGTCATATAATTTTTCTATCCACTGTCTTTCACCAATTTTAAACAACAATATTGCATCATTAGGAATCTCGCTACTTTTAGTCTCTTGTGTAATTGCAATGTTATTTCTAACTATGTAACTTTCTAATTGCTCTTTAAATTTATATATAATTCTTTCATATTTCATATCAACCCCCATTTTACTTTTTCAGTTATATTATACCACTTATTACTAATCATGGAATAATTTTTACTAGTATCTTAGAATTTAATAATCAAATCAGATTTGATTGGTTTTCATGTTGATTTTCTTCATTTTTCTCATCCTTTCATCATTAAAACAAGGCACTAGACTACCTTGTAACATTGGTATTAATCTAGTGCCTTCTATGATTGAAATTAGATATTAGAAAATGAAAAAGCCCTTGATAATCAAGGGCTATAACTGGGGTACAAGGATTCGAACCTTGAGATGCTGGAGTCAGAGTCCAGTGCCTTACCGTTTGGCGATACCCCAATACATTCGTTAGCTGCGGTGTTTTCATCAGCCACGAATGATATTATAACTTATCAATTTCTATTTTTCAAGAACTATTTTTTATTTTTTGTATATTTTTCATTACAATTTATTATTCCTGATTTTTCTGAGATTATTACTGTTTCTTCCTCAAACATTCTGATCATTCCTGTCTGTATCCTTATTCATCTTCTCGCCTGCTATGAAAGAAAGCTTAATTCCTCCCAGGACAAGAAGCAACAGGCTCAATGCAAATTCCCACAGGTTATATTCTGCCCCGGCACTCAGGAAGAAGATCCAGCTATTATCATAAAGGATAGGAACTCCGATAAGAAATACCACCGGCAAGAGGATATTCAACAGCACCAGGAACAGGATTGCCCTCTTCCTCTTTGCAGTATTCAGTTTGGAAGGAAAACGTACACAGGAGTAGATGCAAGCCAGTGATATCAGGAAAGTAATCCCCGGAAGCAAGAGCTGTTTGGTATCCTTCTTTCTCGGAACAGAGGAGGGCATATGATGATATAATAAAATATCCGTGATTCCGTTTCCGACCAGCTGCGCTGTCAGCACCGGGGTTCTGAAAGTTCCCCGTTGGTTAACCAGCACAACGACACCATACCGGTGCACCTGGGATATCAATATGGCGGAGTTAAAATCCGGTGTGGCTCCCATAAAGCCATAAAAGCGGTTATATTCCTTAAGGGCCGGATCGGAAGTGATCCCCCACTCCAATCCGTAATAGGAAGCGGTGCTGTAAGACGGTAAGAGCGGATCCTCAGGCGGTAAAAGCTGATTGTTCGGAAGTATCGATTTTCCTTCATAATACCCATTATTTAAAAAACTAACCAAATATTTGGCCATGTCATTTGCACTGGACAGCTGAAACCCTGCCGGGATTTGTCCGATAGGCTGATCAAGATAGATCGGGATATTTAACCCGTAGATTTCTCTATATCCCTGTGCAAGACCGGCATTTGCCGCCTTTGCCTTTGATACAAAGCTTTCCTTCATCTGCAGCGGCTCGAAGATATTTTTTGTAATGTATTCCTCATAGGTAAGACCGGAGGCATATTCAACAATCAAACCCAGAATCACATAATTTAAGTTGGAATATTCATAGCTCTCACCTGCGGGACGTTTTAATTTCTCCCGTTTATTAATTTGTCTGACTGCCTGTTCAATACTATATTTCTTATTATAGCTGTACGCAGCATTCCCAGCGCGAGTCGTCAAGCCGCTGGTATGATTTAGGAGTTCTTCGACAGTAATGTCTTTTCCCGAGCCGTCTGCCAGAGTAAACCAGGGTATGTAATGAACCACCGGTGCCTTAACATCTATCTTTCCTTCCCCTTCCAATTGCCGTATGGCCAGTGCTGTAAAGGTCTTTCCTACGGAACCGATATAAAAGGGCGTATTCTGAGTCACCCGCACTGTTTGCTCATCGGCCATTCCATACCCGCGTGTATAGATAATCTCATTTCCATGGACAATTCCGATAGCCAGACCGGGTATTTTGCTGGCTTCCATCTCCTGCTGCACATATGTGTCAATCATATCAACCGTATCAGGCCAGCTAATCTTTTCCTCTGCAGCTGCCATCGAAGGATTGCCTATTAAAATCATAAATATCATTGCAATGATAATTTTACCCTTATTCATCATACTCCCCCTAATTCTCCGCAACGAAGCTCTTGTCAACAGTAATAATGCACTGATATCTTGCATCCTGCTGCCGAATCTCTTCAACAACCTTACTTAACAGCTTTTGTTCCTCGGTCTTTGAATAGGAATAAGGAATCACCAGATCAAAGATCAGATTGATCTGATGCTCCCCGTTTACAATACGAAAGTCGTGGATATTTGACTTAGGTTCCAATTCCTTCATAATTTGAAGCACAATCTCCTTCTTCTCAAGGACCATCGTATCGTTGACTTCAATGGGATCCATATGGATAACCAAAAAGATATCCAGCTTCTCCAGTACATCCCGCTCAATACGGTCAATTGTCTCATGGGCAACCTCCAGACTGGTATCATTCGGTACCTCGGCATGGATGGTAGCCATATGATGCGTCGGCCCATAATTATGAATAATGAGGTCATGGGTTCCGTAGATCCCATCATAGCTTTCCACCATATCCGTTATCCTCTTATAGACATCACGCTCAATTGCCTGCCCAAGCAGCGGTTCCAGGGTATCCTTGGCAATCCGAATCCCGGCAAGCATAACAAAGATGGAAACCAGAAGTCCCATAAAGCCATCAATATTGAATCCGGTGACACCGACAATTATAGTCGAGATAATCGTTGCTGTTGTTACCAGGACATCATTTCTGGAATCCGCAGAGGTTGCCAGCATTACCGTCGATTTAATCCTCTTCCCAAGCTTTTGATTAAATAGGGCCAGCCAGATCTTAATCAGCACGGACAGCACCAGGATTGCAACCAGAACCGGATGAAAGGTCAGCTCCTGGGGGTTCAGAATTTTCTTGAAAGCACTTTGCAGCAGGCCAAATCCAACCTGTAATATCAAAAATGCAACCGCCAGGGCAGAAATATATTCGAATCTTCCATGACCAAAGGGATGTTCCTTGTCTGCAGGTCTTTCCGCCAGCTTTACCCCCACAAAGCTAATAATGGAGGAGGCGGCATCCGACAGATTATTAAAAGCGTCCGCCATGACGGAGATACTGTTAATCATCATGCCGATAATAATTTTCGTCCCAAATAAAAGAAGATTACAGGCTATCCCCACCAGACTGGACAGTACGCCATAAGAGGTGCGTACCCTTGCATTCTCCGTATTGGTATAATCCTTAATAAAAAACTTTACTAAAATCTCTGTCAATCTCACAAGCCCCTTCCGGTTCATGATAATTATATAATATGCGAATTCTCCAAAGAAATCCACCGGTTCGCAAAAACGTCATCCATAAAAGAATTCCTGCATTCTCCATAGACAATTCCTAATGGAAAATGCAGGAATATATTTATTTTATCATGAATGCGGGGAATGTCAAGCTTACAGTGCCAGACGGTAGATATTCTCCGCATCTTTGCCTGTCAAAGGCACAAAGCCGCCAAGAGTTCCCTTCTCGCCAAGACCCAAAGTCTTCACCATATAAGGAATATCTTCTTCCTTTGCACCTAACTCCCTGAAGCTGATGGGCATACCAATGGAGGTTAAGAATTTCTTCAGACGCTCAATACCTTCCATGGCGGTCTCCTCAGGATTTGCAAAATTCATATGGCAGCCCCACAGTCTGACCGCAAGCTGCGCAAAGCGGTTCACATCATGCTTCATGACATAGGTCATCCAGGCCGGGAATACCACTGCGAGACCGGCACCATGTGCCACATCATAGAGGGCTGACAGCTCATGCTCGATCATATGGCTTGCCCAATCCTGATCCCGTCCGACACCGACAAGATTATTATGGGCAACCATTCCTGCCCACATAATATTTGCTCTCGCCTCATAATTATTCGGATCTGCGATTACTCTCGGCACCTCTTTAATCATGGTCAGCAAAACTGCTTCACAAAGACGGTCTGTAATCTCAACCTCTTTTGTATTAGTAAAATAACGCTCAAATACATGCGCCATAATATCTGTTGCTCCAGCTGCCGTCTGATATGCCGGTAAAGTCTGGGTCAGCTCCGGGTTGAGAATGGAGACTACCGGTCTGAGGTGTTCACTTCCCGCACCTCGCTTTAACATTCCTTCTTCCCTGGTAATTACGCTGTCACCCGAGCCTTCACTGCCTGCTGCCGCAATGGTAAGAACCGTAGCAACCTTCAATGCCTTCTCGATGCGCTTCCCTTCATAAAAGTCCCAGAAGTCACCTTCATATACCGCTCCCGCCGCAATTGCCTTTGCTGAATCAATGGCACTTCCGCCTCCTACAGCAAGGATAAAGTCCACACCCTCTTTCCTGCAAAGCTCTATTCCCTGATATACCAGGCCGCTTCTCGGATTTGGCTGTACACCTCCCAGCTCTGCATATTTAATATTTTCGTTATCCAGGGAAGCCTTTACCCTGTCTAAAAGTCCGGAACGAACCACAGAACCGCCGCCATAATGGATTAATACCTTGCTGCCACCGAAGCGCTTCACATAGTGTCCGGCCTTCTTCTCGGTATCTTTGCCGAATACAAAATAAGTTGGGCTATAAAAAGTAAAATTATTCATAAATTAATCTCCTTTCTACGAACATCATAGTTCATTCCGGTTAAGTTTGCCATGTATTATTTTAATTTGTTTTTTGTTCTTCATGATACTATGAAACCGGTGAACATTACGATGCAATCAGTTTGTGAGCATCGGATTAATACAAAATAAATGCCATGTTAAAACTACATTAAATGTCGGCTTTTCAGCCCAGGCACCTCTTGACAGCACCTGCAATTAGTGGCAGAGTATGCTTAAGCTATAAAAATATAAGGAGGAAATAAATGATTATCACAACAACCCCTTCCATCGAAGGAAAACAAGTTACAGATTATCTTGGTATTGTATTCGGAGAAGTGATCTCCGGTGTAGATTTTGTAAAGGACCTGGCTGCAGGCCTGTCTAATTTCTTTGGCGGCCGTTCCGGAACCTATGAGGACGAATTGATCAGAGCCAGAGAACAGGCTATGCAGGAAATGTCACAACGGGCTTCTCAAATGGGAGCAGATGCCGTAGTCGGTGTTGACATTGATTATGAGGTACTCGGCTCCAATAACGGCATGCTGATGGTAACCGCATCCGGAACCGCCGTAAGAATTCGGTAGATGATAACCCTGGTATAAATAAGGCTGTCACAGAAGCACTGCGCAGCAGAGAGAAGATTTTTTCCCTGCGCCCTCGTAGTAGTTCTGCGGCAGCCTCTTTTTCTAACCTAAGGTGGCTATTACAATCATGACAAGACAAAACAGCGTATACAGTATTGTTCCCGGGTTAAGGAAATATTTTGACTTCTTTTGCATGGGTATCCCGCGATAAAGACGTATCTTCCTGATATTCAGGATAAATATCACTACGCCTGCTGCAATAGAGGAGAATACCCACATTACCATAATTACGGATACAAGCATATTCGGCTTTGTGGCAAAAGGTGTAATTGCAGCACCGATAAAATTAATCATGATATGCAAAAGGATACTATACCGTATGGTATTGGTTCTAATAGTGATGTAAGAAAATATCATACCCAGTGCGGTTGCATAGAAAAACTGGGCTAAATTCATGTGAAACAAACCAAAGGCTATACCGCACATAAGGATTGCCGGAACATCCCCGTATCTTCGAAGCTTATTTAACAACAGCTTACGAAAGATAAGCTCTTCCACAATGGGAGCCGCAACGGAGGCATAAAGCAGTGTCAAAATATAATTGCTTCCCGTGAACATTTCGTTAAGCGGATTGAGATCCGTGTAGTTCTGACCCTTCAAAAGTGCGATTAAAAAGGTTAAAAACACGCTGAAGAAATTAGTGATATACATTGCCGCCGTACAGACCAGAAATATCCCCAAGAAAGCGAGGGGCTTTAAACGGATTACCTCTCCTTTGGGTGAATCCGGTATTTTTCTGGACATCAGATAGAAGGTGGGTAAGCCGACGGCAATCATTGAAAAGGCAGTCAACGCCCAGCCGAACCAACCGGTCTCAAAAATGTCAACCTTGATGGCAACCGCTATGCTTGTAGCTACGATTTGTGATATTACAACTGCTAATCCCATAATGAATAAACCCAGTGCCGTATTACTGATTATCCTGTGGTCCTGGTGCTCGATAAAGGGTTGCTCACTATAGGGCTGGTGATAATAAACCTGGCCATTGTTCCATTGATTAACCGTCTGCTGGTTATTGAATTGCTGGCTATTATATTCGTTCTGTTGCGCTTCGTGCTGTTGACTTTCATACTGTTGGTCTTCATATTGTTGGTTTATGTGTTGCTGGTTTTCGTTCTGTTGGTTTTCGTTCTGGTCCATATATTCCCCCTATGTCCGGGCTTATGCCCTGTATTCAACCCAACATCGCTATCGGGTCGGTCAATTGCTAATGATTAAGTCCATATTTTAACAGTGTTATCGCGTCTTCCCAGCGTCCTGTCGCACTGGAGTCCATAATAACACAGACTACTTTCTTCTCCCCATCCTCTGCGGCACCAATCAGACATCTGCCGGCCATGGTACTGGTGCCGGTTTTTAATCCGATTGCATTAGAATAATACTGCCCGCTGTATCTGGTAATCAGCTTATTCGTATTCGTCCAGGTGACATCTTCACCGCTGACCAGAACATTACGTGAGCTGCTTTTCAGGCAAACCTCCGTAATAATATCATTTTCCGCAGCTGCGATCCCAATCAGTCCCATATCATAAGCGGTTGTATACTGTCCAATCGCATCATACCCATCCGGTGTCTTAAAGCAGGAATTCTTCACTCCCAGCTCCGCTGCCTCCAGATTCATCAGCCGTACAAATTCCGCAATCGCCTCCTCTTTCGCAGCCTGCGGGTTCTGAAGGGATTTTCTCCCCACATAGGCAGCCGTAACATAAGCGGCATCATTGCCGGAGGGTAAAAGCATTGCTGACAGCAGATTTTTAATCGTTAAAATCTCTCCCTGCTGTAAGTAAGCTGTTGTTGAATCGGTTGCAATCATGGTAATCTCGTCCCCAACGGTTACTTGCTCCTCCAGTCCGCACCGTTTTAACGCCGTAAGCGTGGTGAGAAGCTTTGCAGTACTGGCCGGAAACATGGGCACGACAGCGTCTTTATAATAAAGAACCTTTTTGGTATTCGCATCAAATAGTATTGCAGCCGCAGCATCAACACTGATGCTTGGATTAGAGATATCCAGAGCTGCTTCTAACTGACTGTCTATTGCCATCTCCGGGATATAGGACATATAATCCACTTTCTCACTATCCAGGATCAGCTCAGGCGCAGCTGCCGCTCCTACCGAAGTACTGAAGGTCTCATCCGTAGAAGCTGTATCCGATACACCGGTATCACTTGGATTTGCCGACAACCATGGTTCCCCGGTTCCGGCATCGGCCATATCAGTACCTTCCTTATCGGCCTCATCAGCAACATCATTGCCCGTATCAGTACCTTTATTATCACCTGTATCAACAACTTCATTATCGCCTGTCTCAGCTGCTTCATTATCTGTCGTATCAGTAGTATCGTTGACCGTATCAATCGCTTCGCCATCATCCGATTCATCTGCGGTAAGTGTTGGGGCCGGCATCTGGTTATCCTGTAAGCTGGCACTCTCTAAGTGCATCATATAGGTTGCACCCACGAATAATCCCGTGGTAATGAGGCATGCAAACAAGACTAGTCCCAGGACACTCTTTCTGCTCATTCTCGATCTCCATCCATTAGATATTTAGCTCGTGCCAAGAACACACACTGCTACAAGATTCATGTACGGAGCAAACTATCCTCCATACAGACTGACAAATAGGGGGGACGTTATGCATTTTGTTGTAAACGTCCCCACTACTATTTTTTCTTATTTTAATATTTGTATGCGATTATTGCAACTATTTTTGGAAATTGCTTTCAATATTTATTCTGACTTCACCGACACCGCCGTCGATTCTGATTGAATTCTCTGCCGAAGGATTTCTGCCGCTGTCTTCGCCAACCTTTACTCCATTGACTCTGACGGCTCCGACGCCGGTATCAACCTTCAGATCATAGTCGTCGACCTCGCCCGTAAGATCAAGGCGAACCGCACCGACACCGCAATCCAGACTGCTATCTCCGGTAAGAATACCCGTAATATTCAAATTGCCCACACCATTGTCAAAGCTGGCATTGTTAAGCTCCACATCGCTTAGGGTCATGCCGCCCACCCCGCCTTCAATTTTTGCCTTATCCGCAATGATATCCTCACACCTGATATTACCGGCACCGGCTGATATATAAAGGTAATCTGTTTGCAGTCCCTCCACCGTCACCGTACCGGCTCCCGAGTCGATCAGTGCCTCCTCCGCAATAAAATCCTCCGGAAGATAGACCGTTATTTTCGATCTGGGACTGCTGATGCCGTTGAAATGTATTCCAAAAAAGCGGAAGCCCGCCTTACCGTCGCTGATCACCAGTCTGCCGTCTCCTTTTACCTCTGCTTCAAAGTCGTTAGGGAATACATTAATCGCCTCAACTTTAAAGGTATCGCCTGTCCGAATAATTAATTCCCCTGTGGAGTGGTCGATATCAAGGCTCTTCACATAATCGAAGGTATCGGTAACATCAACCGTGTCAAACTCCTCATTATTGGCATATTTGCTGATCATCGCACCGCCGGTGGTGATTGTGACAATTCCAAGGGTTATTTTCACAACCAGAGAGATAATCCCAATGGCAAGAACGATGGCAAGAGCGATGGCACAATATTTAATTACTCGCTGAAAACCGTTCATTTTATATCAATCCCTCCAAACATGCAGGTGGAATTCAGATAAACAGTCGGTGCAGCCGTATCTGCCGGCTGCGGATGCTTGTTACTGATCCCTCCGAAGATAGGAACATTACTGATCTTCACCTTCACACCCTGTGGCAGATAGATATCGATTCCGCCAAAGATTGCCTGTGCGTTGATTTCACAGTCCCCGGTAATGATTGCCTCTCTCAGGTCAAGAACAAGTCCGCCGAAGATAGCACTCACACTGGTACTGTAAAACTGATCCGTAATATGGATGCGGTTACTGCTGAAGATCGCGCTGTATTCGGATCTGGGAGCTCCGGAATAGGTATATTCCTGACCCTGTGAAGTCCCCGTCGTATAGCTCTGATCAAAATTCGGCTTTCTGCGAAATGCTCCCTGGAAAATAATCCGTATTCCGATAAATACCAAAATGGCAGGGACAACCAGTTCCCATACGCTAAATCTCAGATTTACCTGATAGCCTAACAGCAATAAGACACCAACGATAAAGCCGATGGTAGAGCCTGTTCCGAAGCCCGACTGAATCATGCCGATAAAACAAGGGATAATGATAAGTAAGGTCCACCATCCGTCAAAGAACAGGTGAAAGTTCCACAGGTCCATAACATTTCCTGCAATTCCAACGCCTATAATCACGAAGAAAAGTCCCCATAGAACATTTGATAGCTTGTTTCTCATGTGTTTTAATCCTCCCACTCAAATAAAATATAATGTAAATGTCAAAAGGACACATCCTTCAATGATGTGTTTAAATTGTACAAAACAGGATATTATTGTTATTGTGCAATCTATCATACCTTTTTGACATAATATGATGTATCTTTTTCTAAATTCATCATATTACATATAACGGGAAACCGCAACTGATTACTTCAATCTCTAATGCTTCTAATTATATTTTAACCAATATTATGTCTAACCCTCCTGTACATTGGCTCTTAATATATCAAATACATTATAAATATCAAGAATTCCATAACCCCAGTCACGATTTGGATAGCTTAAGTTCGGGCTGCGGCTGGCTCCCCGGATCAGAAACCTCTTAATTTCTGATGAATCCACCCCCGGATAATTCCCCCTGACAATAGCCCATTCCAGCAATATGGCGGTTACCCCGGCCGAATGTGCCGCTGCTGCTCCGGTTCCGGAGATCTGGGTATACCCCCCCTGCAAAGCCGGTGCCTGAATATTAACGCCGGGAGCTGCAATATCCGGCTTTATCTCACCAATTCTGGAGTATCCCCGGCTGGCACTCTGATACAGATTATTATTGGCGCTGGGATTATAAGCCGTGACTGTGATCGGATTAATTGAGTTTCCGGGAGAAGTTATGGTTGTGTAGGGATCGGACTCTACAAAGTAAGTATTGGGAGAAATAAAGCCGGTCACGGGCAGCCAGATGTGAAAGGAACCCTCCAGATCACCCCTGGTATAAACCTGAAATCTCCAGATTCCGGAGGTAGGAGTTTGAAAGCGCATCATAATCACCTGATCTCCCGTCTGTGCTTCTATCATCTCGTAATCCACATAGATAATCGTCCGTTCAAATACAAAGCTGATTATTCTGTTTACCTGAAGTCCCTCCACAATTCTCGGTATATATTCACCTGACGGGGATAATATATCGATAGAATACGTGTTGGGTGCGGTACCCCAAAGCTCCATGGTAAATCCGCTTTCATTCTCCCCCACATTTAATTCAACAATGCTTGATTCAGAATTCGCCTGGATCCTGTTAAAATAATGCTTTCTGGTATTTCCTTCATTCCCGGCTGCAATGATCGCCGCTATCCCGGGAAAGCCGGCTCCAACTGATAGGAAGTGGCTCAGAGCTCCTCTTCCGTCATGGGAACCCTGGGACGAGCCCAAACCAACGCAGATAGCCATCGGCCTGTTTAGTCTTCTGGCTACACTGATCAGATACTGTATCCCCCACATTATATCATTTTCCTGATAGGCATCAGCACTTTGCGGTATGATATAGAAATCTTTCAATGCATTCTTTGCCTGCTTTAGCTTTACAACGACAAGCTGTGCGGCGGGAACGACACCGCTGAAATTATTTGCATCGTCCACATTGCCGGCTGCAATTCCGGCCAGCATGGTCCCATGTCCATTTTCATCAGTGGAAGGAACGACATCAAGAGGGGCTTCGCTTTGCAGTGCCTGATTAATATCCTCCTCTAAATATTCGGTTCCAAAGAAGGAATCCTCCGGAAACCTGTCGCTTTCAATGGTCTGATCCCAAATAGCTGCAATTCTTGTTGTTCCGTCTGCATTGAGGAAGGCCGGATTGGTATATTCAATACCGGTATCAATCAAACCAACCAATACTCCTGTTCCCAGGAGATTGAAGACCGGAGTACGGCGAAGACGTATTACTCCGGAAGCCTCCAGACTCACCTGACTCATCAGTCCATAACAGGACGGAAGCACATTATAGCCGTATTGTGCAATAAAACGGTTATTCAAATTGGCAGCCGGTACATATACAATTGCATAACGATCATTCATAACTTGCGCGGTTCCGTCTGTAAATCGCCGTAGGAGATTCTCATTTTGATTGAACTCCACAATTAGATCAATATAATCCTCACTGGTGATGATCTGTCTGTTCTCCAAAGTAACTCTGCGTATACTTTCAGACATCATAATCAGTTCCACCTCCCTTAGGATGCCCCTGGCCGTAAGATATCGAATATATTATATACATCCAGTATCCCATAGCCCCAATCCCGGTTAGGGTACTGTATATCAAGCTCTCTTCTTGCCCCACGTGTCATAAATATCTTAATATCTGTAGAATTAACATCCGGTTGATTGCCTCTTACAACCGCCCATTCCAAAAATAAGGCTGCAACTCCGGCGGTATGCGCGGCACTGGCACTTGTTCCGGTCACTCCTGTAAAACCCCCATCGGTGGTCGGAGCAGTAATATTCACGCCGGGTGCAGCAATATCAGGCTTGATGGCACCTGTTGCCGTATAACCTCTGCTGGCATCCAGATATAAGCTGTCATCCTCCAGGTTATAGGCTGTCACTGTAATTGGCACAGTAGCATTGCCCAGGGATAGAATTGTGGTATATGGGTCGGAACGGATAAAGTAAGTATCATTGGAAATAAAACCGGACATAGGCAGCCAGGCATTAAAACTGGTCGCCAGGCTGCCTCTTCCATATACATTCAGTCTCCAGATCCCAGGGCTTGGATCCGTAAATCGAACCAGTATCATCTGGTTCCCGCTCTGGGATTCTATCAACTGATAATCCACCAGAATACGTGTTGGTTCAAATATAAAGGTGATGTCCCTGTTCTCATCCAGACGGGGAATAATCTGAGGCACATATTCGCCGGAGGGGGTCTGAATATCAATTGAGAAGGTTCCGGGCGACCTGCCCCATATCTCCAGGGAAAACCCTGGTTCATTTTCCCCCACAAAGATCTCCATGGTCTCACGTCCCACATCAGGATTTATGGTTCCGGAAAAATGTCTTCTTGCATTTCCTTCATTCCCCGCGGCTACTACGATTCCTACCTGCAAGGTTTCAGCGCGAAGGGACAAATAGCTGCTCAGGGTCCCTCTGCCGTCATGGGCTCCCTGAGACGTCCCCAAGGCGATACAGATTGCAAGAGGACGGTTTAGACGAATGGCAACATCACCGACATAATCAAGTGCAAATAAAATATCATTTTCCTGATAGCAATTTGCCGTATCCGGGACGCGAAAGAATTCCCTCAGATAGCGCTTCGCAGGTTTCAGCTTCACAACCACCAATTCGGCATCCGGTGCGACACCATAGAAATCACTGTCCGGAACCTCATTTCCGGCTGCAATACCCGCAACCATTGTTCCATGCCCGACCTCGTCAGTGGTTGGGACAATCTCCCTGGGATTCTCACTTTGCAATGCTTCATTAATCTGTTCACTGGTATATTCCGTACCGTAATAGGTATCAGCAGGAAAATTGCCACTCTGTATCGTCTGGTCCCAGAGGGCAGCAATTTTAGTTGTATTGTCAGCCCTGAGAAAAACCGGATTCGTATAATCTATTCCGGTATCAATGATCCCGATCAGGACTCCCTGGCCGCGAAGATTAAAGTTCGGAATGCTGCGCAGTCTTATAATACCCGAGGCTTCCAGACTTGCCTCGCTGATTGGTCCAAACACGGAAGGCATCACGGAGTACCCCAGCTCCACAATGGTATTGTCTGTAATCTGTGATACCGGAACATGGACTACGGCATCAAAAAAGTTGATAATATGTACGGTGGCATCTTCAAACCGGTTAAATACATTCATATCTCCGCTATATGAAATCAGCAAATCCGCATAATCTTCACTGACGATACGTTCCCGTTCTTCGGCCGTCATAATCATACCTGCCCATGATATCTTTACCACTATTATATAGAATTTCTTAAGAATATAGTATCGCAGAAAAAAAAAGAGTAACTGCTTTTGCAATTACTCCTTAATCACTCTTCGTCTATATTTATGCAAGCTTAGACTTAGCAACCTCAGCAAGTGCGGTGAAGCCCTGCGCATCGTTGATCGCCATCTCGGAAAGCATCTTTCTGTTGATTTCAACATCAGCTAACTTTAAGCCATGCATTAATTTGCTATAGGATAATCCATTCATTCTTGCAGCTGCGTTAATTCGCGCAATCCATAACTGTCTGAACTGTCTCTTTCTTTCTTTTCTGCCGGCGAAAGAAGAAGTTAACGCTCTCATTACTGACTGTTTTGCTACTCTGTATTGTTTTGATCTGGCGCCTCTGTAACCTTTCGCCAGCTTTAATACTCTATTATGTCTTTTCTTCGCGTTTAATCCGCCTTTAATTCTTGCCATGTTCTATTCCTCCTTATCACCAATCTTAAAGATATGGTAAGATCTTCTTCATGTTTTTGATATTTGTTGAATCCGTCATAGCAGGTTTTCTTAAATTTCTCTTTCTTTTTGCGGATTTCTTCGTTAAGATATGGCTCTTGTAAGCCTTCATTCTTTTCAACTTTCCGGTTCCTGTGATTTTGAAGCGCTTAGCTGCTGCTTTGCTTGTTTTTAACTTGGGCATGATATTTCCTCCTTAATGATTGATACAGCAGAAGGCTGCAGTAAAGCCTGCCTGCCGCCTTCAAAATGCTGCTTAAACTTAGTATTTTAACGTTTTTCTGTTAAGAACATAATCATACTTCTACCCTCGAGCTTCGCAGGCTTTTCAATTACCGCTATGTCCTCGAGCATTGCAAAGAAATTGTCCAGGATTACCTTAGAGGATGAGGTATGAGCCATTTCACGGCCACGGAAACGTAAAGCGACTTTTACCTTATCACCGTGAGTAAGGAATTTGCGAGCTTGGTTTGCCTTTGTATTTATATCATTCTCATCAATATTTGGTGATAAACGAATTTCTTTGACATCGGTAACCTTTTGTTTCTTCTTGGCTTCTTTTTCTTTCCTGGCCAACTCGTATCTGTATTTACCATAATCGATAATCTTACAAACGGGCGGCTTCGCTGTGGGGGCAATTTTGACAAGGTCAAGATTCGCATCCTTGGCAAGCTTCATTGCATCCTTGGCAGACATGATACCTAACTGTTCTCCGTCTTCACCAATCAGCCTGACTTCTTTGTCCCTGATTTGTTCGTTAATCATTAAATCGCTAATAGTACTGCACCTCCATAGGTTTTAGGTTCACTGTTACATAGTTTCTATGCTCTTTGCATATAAAAAGGGTGGATAAAGAATATCCACCCGAATGCACATTACATCATACTTCTTATACAGGAATATGTTGAAATTTTAATTGCATTAACCCGTTCACAGTAAATACCTTTACGTTATGGGTGAGAGATGGATTCTCTTCTTTATACCTTGTAAATATTGTCACGCAATACTCACAGCTAACATAGTGTAACATGCATATACATGATTGTCAAGAGCAAATTTATATAGCATAGGATTAACTTCTTGATCTTCTGGCTACAATATCGATTGTTTTCGATATTGCCGTACCGGCCACAAAATTCACACCGGCTTCAATCAATCCGTTAACAGTCACAAAAGCTACCACAAATTCAAATGCATTTGCCGATCCAAACTGACTTACAAGTCCCTGTACAAAATCAGTTTGATAAAAAATCAATAAAAAGGCAGTCATGAATAATACCGTATTCAATATCGGTCCTGCCAGGCTTCCTACCACATAGGATATGTTATTTGATTTATCTGCCTTCCTTACGGCGGCAAAGATCAGGCCGGTAAGCCATCCCATCAGTATGCGCGGTATAAAGCATAGAATAAAGGCTCCCACCGGATTAATATTAAACAGGGTCGTGCCAAAGGGATCCAGGCCGAAGCATTGAATAAAGCTTGTCAGTCCAAATATGCCTCCCAGAATTGCCCCGCTTGCAGGGCCCAGCGTAATTGCTCCCACAGCAACAGGCAGCACCAGCAAGGTGATCGATAATCCTCCTGTCTTGATGTACCCGATGGGAGTAAATGCCATCAACAGAATAATGGCAGTGAATAGTGCCAGCTGCACCAGCCGTAATGTTTTTTGATTTGTTACCATAATATCCTCCTTCTGATTGTTCCAATCTATGAATAGTATTGGTCAATGTTCCATTGAAACATACAAAAAGCACCTTCCTGGAAACCCGACAGCCGCCGGTTTCGCAAAGGTGCACAAGGATACAGCATATTCTGATAAAAAGCATTCGCCAATCATGTTGAATATAACCATATTCAGGTTCCTGCCGCAAACGAACGGGTCAAGACGATCCATATGGAGCCGGTGCACTAAAAAATACGTCAGTACACCCGGAAATTGTTCACAGCAGCTTACAATGACCGACGTTCGTCCTTTCGTCCCATTTCACTGGGTACGGTAGAGTTATCAGCCATATAAAGGATACAATCTCTGTTAATCAATTTCCCTTGATGATTCAATTGTAATTGTATCTTATATTATTCCATACAAAATTGCAAGCAGTAATAAGCTATTCCTATTAAGTTAACTTTTTTGTTTTCAATAATCCAAGCCCTGATACAGCAATTATCACAAACAGTGCTCCTCCCACCAGCATAGCCGCATAGCTTAAGGTTGACATCGGCACAGCCATGATAATAAATGCACTGGCATTAATCAGAATATGAAGCACGATGGGGGCAGAGATTGTGTTATATTTTCGGTATACCAGACCCAGCAAAAGTCCGATCACCGTTGCATAAATTCCTTGTATCATATTCTGATGATAGAGTCCGAAGAATACTGCCTGAAGTATATTTGCTCCCCAAAAGCTGACGGTCCTGCGTGCTTTATGCAGAATCAGGCCGCGAAATACCAATTCCTCTGCAATTGGCGCTATCGCTGCCGTATATAAAAGTACAAATAGGATATTCTCATTTAAAATACTTTCAACAACATGCCCATATTGATCAAATGCCCGTTCAAAGCTATGCTGCAGCAGACTCATGGCACCGGAGAAGAAAAACTGGCAACCGATTCCTAAGAATATAAAATGAATCAGATTTTTTATTCGAAATATCTCCCGAACACTTCCCCTGTCTTCATATTTGCTGTCATGGCGGTACCAGAAGAAAAAAATAACACCCCAGATTGCAACTGCGATAATGGAGAACAGATAGGTCGCCTTTGATAAACCAAGGAACTGTTCATTAAGTATGCCTATAATCGTTGCCAGGACAAGCAATATGCTTTCCGCCACAAGAAACGGTAATACGCTGGCTTCCAGATAAATTAAGAATCGCTTCATTTGTTCTCTTCCTTTTCTAGATTAATGTATCTATTCTAGCATTTTTTTGAAAAATTGCAAACTAAGAAAAACATAATTGGCTGTTTTCCATATAATGATTATGATATCATCCAGTATAGGGGCAGCTATAATGAAAAAACTTTTACACTCCATCCTTGCAGCAAGCTTATTCTATACAATCTTCTCCGTGACTACAGATATACTCCTGGGAACTAAAATCAGAGAACGATGGGATGCACTTGCCGACCTGGCAAAGAAGAAATACGAAGAATCAAAAGCAAAATAAGTTCTCCTGCACTTACCAAGCCAGAAAAAGGCAGCTGCCTTTGAGACTCCGTCTCTCATGCAGCTGCCTTAAATTGCTTTTTATTTTGACATTAACCTAACACAACCTCAATCTCATGGGCTCTTTTATCTCCGATTGCAGGAATTACATTTCCGTCTACCTGCTTACCGTCTACCACCAGCTTCACAACACCCTTGGATACATGATCCGGATTCTTGATCGTGATGTTATAGATATCACCCCGAAATTCTCTGGTTACCTTATAGCAATCCCATGCCTTGGGGATGGACGGGTCTACCTGTAGGCCGTCATAATCGGGTTTAATACCCAGAATAGCCTGTGTGATCGCAACAAAGTTCCAGGAAGCGGTACCCGTCAGCCAGGAATTCTTTGCCTCCCCAAAGCGCTTTGCATCCTTGCCTGCTACCATCTGTGAATATACATAGGGCTCCATTCTGTGGATCTCGGAATACTCCTCCGTATAAGCGGGCGCAATTCTTGAATAGTAATCAAAGGCTTTATCACCTCTGCCCATCTGTGCTTCCGCAATCATGATCCAGGCATTGTTATGACAGAAGATTCCGGCGTTCTCCTTATAGCCCGCAGGATATGTGGAGATTTCACCATATTCTACATAATATTTTGTAAATGCGGGATTTTGTAATACCAGACCATACTTGGTTCCAAGACGCTCTTCTACTGCATCCAGCGCCTGTATCGCCTTACCGTCCCGGGTTCCGCAGTTGCCCATGATGCAAAGTCCCTGGGATTCTATAAATATCTTGCCTTCCTCACACTCCTCGCTGCCGATCTTTCTGCCATAATCATCATAAGCACGAACAAACCAGGAACCATCCCAACCGTCTCTCATAATTATATTGCGCATATTATCGATTTCCTTTTGAATGCGTTCAGCCTCAGCCTGATTACCGGTCTTATTCATCAGTGCCACATATTCGTCACCGATATAACAGAACATGCCGGCAATCATGACGGACTCCGCTACCCTGCCATCCTTGCTGGTGCTAGTCTGAAAGGATTCACCGGGTTCGGTGGAGAAGCAGTTCAGATTAAGGCAGTCATTCCAGTCCGCACGACCGATTAACGGAAGTCCGTGGGGTCCAAGGTTATTGATGACATGATCCATGGAACGCCTTAAATGGTCTGCCAGGGTTGTGCTGGCGGACTCATCATTATCAAAGGGTGTCATAACGTCAAGGATGGAATAATCGCCGGTCTCCTTGATATATGCCGTAACAGCCAGAACCAGCCACAGCGGATCATCGTTGAAATTACCGCCGATCTCATCGTTGCCCTTCTTGGTAAGGGGCTGATACTGGTGGTATGCACCGCCGTCCTCCAACTGGGTGGATGCAAGATCAATGATTCTCTCTCTTGCACGGTCGGGAATCTGATGTACAAAACCAATTAGATCCTGATTGGAATCACGGAAGCCCATACCTCTGCCAATTCCGGATTCAAAATAAGATGCACTTCTTGACAGGTTAAAGGTAATCATGCACTGGTACTGGTTCCAGATATTTACCATACGGTTTACCTTCTCATCTGCCGTTTCCACCTTATACTTGGATAACAGCTGATCCCAGTAAGTACCAAGCTCTGCGAAAGCCTTATCCACCGCAGCAGTGGTGGAATACTGCTCTATCATTGCTTCCGCTTTCTTTTTATTTATAATATTCTTACTTTCGAATTTCTCTTCAAATGCATTCTCAACATAGCCTAACAGGAATATGAAATCCTTTGTTTCCCCCGGCGCCAATTCTATCTCCAGGTAGTGGGAGGCAACGGGATGCCAGCCGTCTGCCACGGAATTATTTGCTTCACCTGCAAATACCGCCTGCGGATGATCAAAGCCGTTATAAGTACCCATAAAGCGCTCTCTGTCGGAATCAAAACCTGCAATCGGAGCATTTACAGAGAAAAATGCATAATGGTCACGTCTTTCCTTATATTCTGTCTTATGATAGATGACAGAGCCTTTTACTTCAACCTCACCGGTGCTGTAATTTCTCTGGAAGTTGGTCATATCATCCTGCGCATTCCATAAGCACCACTCAACAAAGGAGAACAGCTTAATCTGTTTCTTCTTCCCTGAGGTATTTTTTACTGTAACCTTGTGAATCTCAGCATTGGTATCCATAGGTACAAAGAAGGTTACTTCGGTTTCGACGCCTCCCCTTGCGCCGGTAATCTTCGTATAACCCATGCCATGCCTGCATTCATATTTGTCCAGTTCCTTTTTTACCGGAGCCCAGGAGGGTGACCACACATCGCCTTCATCATTAATATAATAATAACGGCCGCCGCCCAAATCCAGCGGAACGTTATTATAACGATAACGTGTGATTCTCCTCAATTTCGCATCCTTATAGAAGCTGTAACCGCCAGCCGTGTTGGAGATCAGCGAAAAGAATGCCTGAGATCCCAAATAGTTGATCCAAGGATAGGGGGTTGTGGGTGTGGTAATCACATACTCCCTCTTTGAATCATCAAAAAAACCATATTTCATTGTATCGTCCTCCTTATTGCTTGTTTTTTACTCTCCATGCATCATTATAGTATACCTTTTTTTGCATTTCAACCTAAACTATTATATCTGAAACACCTGCATAATTCGTGAATTTATCAGATTTGTCAGACTTTCTATTGACAAAAATCCGGTTTATTTTCATATTCTCATTGTTAATTAAGATATATTTTATAATTAATTTCTTTTTTTCTACAGTCAATTATGATACACTATTACTTGTTCGGCAGGATAATTACGTGGACTCCTGCAAATGATATTATCGTAACAAAGTGAGGTTTTTGGTATGCCGAAACAAACCAGACTGACGGAAGACGCAGTGATTTACCAGCCAAGGGAGAAGCAGACTGAAAAAGAGAAGCTTCGTGATATGTCTTTTCATGACAAGCTGTCTTATCTTTGGGAATATTATAAGATTCATGCAATTGTCGGTGTTACCGCTGTGGGTCTTGCCGTCTATATCATCTATAGTATTATTACGCCAAATGTGGAGACACAATTTTACGCGGCCATCCTCAATAATACCATCCCCGATGAGGTATGGGAGCAATATAATGCGGATTTCACGGAGCAGCAGCAATTTGATCCGGCTACCGAGGACGTAATCTTGAATTCAGCCTTCTATATGAACGGTGACGGAGAATATACCATGAATATGAGCTCCGTATTAACCACTTATATCGGAGCAGGCGAGGTAGACGTAATGATCGCACCGGAATCACAATTTAAGACCTATGCCTATAATGATTTTTTTGATGATTTGTCCGATCAGCTTCCGACGGATGTATATACCAAGCTGGCTGATTATGTATATGTATCGGACACGGCTGAAAATCCTCAGAAGAAGGTTGTGGGGATCTACCTGACAGATACGAAGCTTTTTAAAGAAAATGCCAGTAATTCAGATCCGTATATCTTAGGAATTGTTCAAAATTCAAGCCATAAAGAAAACGCTGTGGAGTTTCTCAAAATGCTGTATAATGAATAATCACTGCCTCGATATAGGCAGAATGCAAAACGGGAGTGCTGCTACACCCTGAACAGAGGGTAGCAACACTCCCATTTCATTTACCATATGCAACAGCTTTATTTTGCTGTGATATATCCCTGTGCCTTTAATAGCTCAGCCGTCAATACCCCGCCGCCGGCTGCACCGCGTACCGTATTATGGGACAGCCCCACAAATTTATAATCGAACACCGTATCCTCACGCAGTCTGCCAAAGCATACGCCCATACCATTCTCATAGTCACGGTCCAGCTTTGCCTGAGGACGGTTATCCTCTTCAAAATATTTGATGAACTGCTTCGGAGCACTGGGAAGGTTTAACTCCTGAGGAAGGCCCTTAAATTCCGCCCATGCCTTTAATATCTCTTCCTTCGAGGGCTTCTTCTCAAAGCTTACAAATACAGCGGCCGTATGTCCATCTGTCACAGGAACCCGAATACATTGTGTGGTAATAACCGGTCCGTCCGCTTTCACGATCTTGCCGTCCACAACCTTACCCCAGATACGAAGAGGTTCCTGCTCACTCTTCTCTTCTTCACCGCCGATATAAGGAATAACATTATCTGTCATCTCCGGCCAGTCTGCGAAGTTCTTACCCGCACCGGAGATTGCCTGATAGGTAGTTGCCACAACCACCTTCGGCCCAAATTGCTTTAATGCATGAAGGGCAGGGGTATAGCTTTGGATGGAGCAGTTGGGTTTTACTACGATAAAGCCTCTCTTTGTTCCAAGGCGCTTTCTCTGGGCCTCAATCACCTCAAGATGCTCCGGGTTAAGCTCCGGTACGACCATGGGTACGTCGGGAGTCCACCTATGGGCACTGTTATTGGATACCACCGGGGTTTCTGCCTTCGCATATGCTTCTTCGATTGCCTTAATCTCATCCTTTGTCATATCTACTGCACAGAATACAAAGTCAACACCTGCGCTGACTTCCTCGACATCATTCACATTCAATACAATCAACTTCTTTACACTCTCAGGCATGGGCGTGGTCATCTTCCAACGGCCTTCCACTGCCTCTTCATAGGTCTTCCCAGCACTTCTGGGACTCGCTGCTATGGTAACCACTTCAAACCAGGGATGGTTCTCTAATAAAGAGAGGAAGCGTTGTCCAACCATTCCTGTTCCCCCAAGGATACCAACTTTTAACTTTCCCATTGCAATCCTCCTAAATCCGCTCTAGTGACACATGCAAGTATTATATGTTCTTGTATGGCGCACATATGTCTTTATTGTAAATATACTATAACTGTTTTTCAGAAAAAATCAATACTTTTTTGTATAAAATGAAAGATTTGTTACTATTATATAGCTTCTCTCTTATTCTGTGATATTATTTGGCTGTTTTTCAAGTTCCCGATGATACTCCTCCACCAGGCGCTTTAAATCCTCCATGGTCTCGATCTCATTTACCCTGCTGCGAAGCCTTGCAGAGCCGGGATAACCGGTGGTGTACCAGGCCACGTGCTTGCGCATCTCCCGGATACAGATTACCTCTCCCTTATATTCCGATAATAACGCGGCATGCCGAAGAATCATCACACCTACCTCTGAAAAATCAGGCTTAGGAAGAAGAATTCCTTCCTTTAAATATGCTTTGATCTGCTCAAAGATCCATGGATTGCCTCTTGTTCCCCGCGCCAGCATAATTGCATCACAACCGGTTTCCGCAAGCATTCTCGCGGCGTCCTGCGGCGAAAATACATCTCCGCTGCCAATCACCGGTACCGACACCGCCTCTTTCACCTTACGGATAATCTCCCAGTCCGCTTTACCGCTATAGAACTGCTCTCTGGTCCTTGCATGCACTGCTATGGCTGCCGCACCGTTTTCCTGAGCAATCTTAGCCACTTCGACAGCATTGATGCTGCCCTCATGAAAACCCTTTCGTATCTTCACAGTAACCGGCTTGCTGTAGCCTGTAGATACCTTGCGGACAATTTCACCGATCAATTCCGGATTCTTCATTAATGCGGAGCCTTCTCCGTTATTAACCACCTTAGGTACCGGACATCCCATATTGATATCAAGTATATCAAAATTACGGTGCTCCAGCCGCTTCGCTGTCTCACTGAGAATATCCGGATCCGCTCCAAAGAGTTGAAGGGCGGCCGGGCGCTCCTCCTCCGCGATCTGAAGAAGGCTCTCCGTATTTTTATTATTATACTGGACACCCTTGGCGCTCACCATCTCGGTGTATACAAGATCAACACCCTTTTCCTTGCATAAAAGACGAAATGGCAGGTCAGTTACACCTGCCATGGGTCCAAGAAATAAATTGCCGTTTAATGCGACATTTCCTATCGTAAAACTCATAATTTCCCTCAAGCTATCACTTTTTGTTCTTATCACTGATGATCTTTAAGCCCTTCAGCGTAAGATTCGGATCATATATTTCAATGACATCTGTGTTATCGCTGATGATCTTACCAAGTCCGCCGGTAGCGATAATTCGGCACTTGTCAATGTTTGCTTCCTTTAACATTCGCTTCACGATATATTCGGTCTGACCGATACAGCCGAATACCAATCCGGCCTGCATGCTTGTAATGGTATCCTTGGCCAGGATCGTATCCGGCAGGGCAATCTCAATCTCAGGAAGCTTCGCAGTATCAGTCCATAATGCATTGGCTGCAATACGAAGCCCCGGAGAGGTCACTCCGGCAATAAAGGTACCCTCCTCTGTAATCAGATCGTAGGTAATGGCAGTACCAAAATCAATGACCAGTACCGGGCCGCCGTAGATCTCATAAGCCGCAACCGCATCCACAACTCTGTCAGCACCCAGCTCCTTCGGATTCACCGCACCGATCTTGATACCGGTTTTTGTTCCGATCCCCACGATAAGCGGCGTGATCTTCAGATATTTTATAATGCCGGATGCCAGGGAATGCATCAGCTTGGGAACTACGGAAGCAATCGCTACCGAGGTTACCTCCTCTATGTTAATCCCCTTTGCATGTAATAAATCGCATATAATCAAACCATATTCATCAGAGGTACGCGCAGTGTTTGTCGTCAGACGAAAGCTCGCCTTCAGGTTCACATCCTCGAACACTCCCATGGTGATATTGGTATTTCCTACATCAATAACTAATAACATGAATCTTCCTCCTGAACTATATACTAACTGTGCACACCAGCCAACCTGCCGTCACTGATCCGACAAGAGATCGGCAGCATTTTCCCCCAGGAAAAATACCCGGTAATAAAGCTCCAAGGCCTCCAAAAGCTCTGATTTTTCTCTTTGAAGCTGCTTTATCTTTAGGACACTTCCGATTTCATCATACAAATAATCATTTTCCTCGGAATCCACCTTCATGATCAATGTGCCGTCCTCTTCAAATTCCATGGACAGGATTCCGCCCACATCCTCAGTAAATAAAACGCACATTATCTTAAGCTCCTGCTTAATCTGTTCCGGTAATCCATTGAAATCATCATTCATCCAGAATTTTTTCTCATATGCACTGCCGGCACATAAAACAACTCTATCATCCATGTTAATAAACCATGCCTTTCTCACAGCTGACCGTGTGATCCTCTATGATTTTCACACTTTCTTCTGCCTAACTATTTCCTGCAGTCGCAACCATCACTGCTTTGATGGTATGCATCCTGTTCTCCGCCTCGTCAAAGACCACATCCGCAAAACGCTCAAATACTTCCTCAGTAACCTCCTTACCCTTTACGGCAGGAAGACAATGCAGGAAAATGGTCCCGGGCTTCCCGGTAAGGGAAAGCAGCGTATCATTGACCTGATAAGGCTTTAGGAGCGCAATACGTTCTGCTGCCAAGTCCTCTTCACCCATAGAGCACCAGACATCGGTATACACCGCATCGGCGCCCTGAATGTCATCAAGGGAATCCGACACAATGATTTTACTGCCGGCTGCGTTGGCATATTCCTCACAGCAGGTGATCAGTGATTGTTCCGGCCAGAGCGCCTTCGGCGCTAATATGGTAAAATCGATTCCCATCTTAGCAGAACCGATCATCAGACTGTTTGCCATATTATTGCGGCCGTCTCCGACATACACAAGCTTTAATCCCTTTAGTTTACCAAACTGCTCTTTCAAAGTCAAGAAGTCTGCGAGAATTTGCGTCGGATGGTCACTGTCTGTCAGACCGTTCCACACGGGAACCCCACTGTATTTCGCAAGCTTTTCCACAGTCTCCTGCTTAAAACCGCGAAATTCTATTCCGTCAAACATACGTCCCAAAACCCTGGCGGTATCCTCCACACTCTCCTTATGCCCCAGCTGGATATCATCCTTGCCCAGATATTCCGGATGTCCGCCCTCATCCGCGCATCCCACCGTAAAGGCACAGCGGGTTCTGGTGGAGGGCTTTTCAAAAATCAAAGCGATGTTCTTGCCCATTAAGCTGGTTCCTGTAATCCCCTGCTTTTTCTTTGCCTTCAGTTCTGCTGCCAGCTCCAGCAGATAATCAATCTCCTCCGGTGTAAAATCCTTTAATGTAAGTAAGCTTCGTCCTTTTAAATTCATAATATCCTCCCTTCTGCCGCCGATATTCCATCTTACTGCTCTCAGATATACTTTACCGATTATCGGCGCACAAACCATAAATAATTTATATTTATTCTTTATAATGATTATTTATACATTATTCCAATTTAGAATATTTGTCAAGGAAATAATACTGCGAAAGGAAATGATATTTAATTGCAATGGATAAAAAATCGCCGTGTTATCTTCAACAGATAATCACGGCGACTTTTCCGGTTATTTTATTAATGAGTGATAAAGTTCGCAATCAGGTTCTGCTCCATAATCTCCTTGGAGGTATCCTTAAGCAGGATTGCCTTCTCATATTGTTCTTTGTATAGAGCCGCATCCACGGGTTCATTGGTGCCAATCTTCCAGGCACGGCTTCCTTCAAAGATGCCTTCTCTGGATATTTCAAACATCACATCATTGGTAGCAAAGGATCCTTCAAACAGATAAGAGGTAAACGCGACAAATCCATCCTGTGCATTTGCCAGATCCTGTCCCACGATAAAGGCATCATCCAAAGTCAGCCCCATGATATTCGCAATGGTCGGCATAAAATCAACCTGTCCTCCGGTGGTATGGATGGTCTTATGAACACCGCTTCCGGGTACATTTATGATCAGTGGAACATTTAACATCTCATCATAATCATAGGTACGTCCGATAATTGCATTCATCTGGTCCATAATTTCTTCCATACCGCAGTTCATTCCATGATGATCACCGTAAAGAGCGATCACCGTATTATCATACAGGCCGGCTGCCTTAAGATCGGTAACGAATTGCCCGATTGCCTCATCCACATAATGAATAACCTCAAGATAATCTCCAAACTTTGTGTCCTTATCTTCTTCTTTTAAATTCAAGGTGATATATTGATCATCAATTTCAAAGGGATGATGTCCGGAAAGTGTGATCGCAAAGGTAAATGTCGGACTCTTATGGCTTTGCAGGATGGATACCAGTTGGCGGAACATGGATTTATCCGAGATTCCCATACCGATAATCTCATCCTGGGTCAAATCTTCCAGACTGTAGAAATCCTGAAAACCCTCGTTGGGATAAGCATTCTCCCTGTTCCAGAACTCGCCTTTATACCCATGGATTGCAAAGGAATAATACCCCTTATCTCTCATCAGCCAGGGAAGGCCGTTATAAGTATTATCCTGAAACAGCCGGTAGCTTTCACCGTCAATCACCGGATACAGGCTGTTCAGTGTGGAGAATTCCGCATCAGCAGTATTGCCTTTTCCTATGTTAGAATAATAATTATCAAAATATAATGTATCGCCTTCGATCAGACGGTTTAAGTTTGGAGTCAGCTCCTGTCCGTTATATTCTTTACCGATAACAAAATCCTGAAAAGCTTCCAGCTGTATTACCACCAGATTCTTGCCCTCACCGATCCCCTGATACAACGGATACATAGGTTCCGGCGGTACATCATTCAATACCTCAAGTATCTCCTCCTGGGGCATTTCCTCCTGATCCAGATTCTCAGAGATGGTTTCATAGATGTCATTTACATGACTCGTAAAGAACTCCATATTATTAACACTCTCGATGGCGGCCGAATGAAACGGATTGACAACCAGGGTAATAATCACTGCCGTCAGGACATAAAGAGCATATTTTAATCCGCGCCAGGGATAGAGCTTTTGCAGTATTTCCTTGGTAATATATTTCTTAAAGCTCATGTATGCAAAGGGAATATCCAGGAACAGCAGGAAGCTCGCCGGAATAATCGTTGCAAGGAAGCTTTTCGGAACCGCTGCCACGCTTTTCGCCTGCCAGAGCTGTTTGATGGATACCGTTTGGTTATAATAGTTGTAGTACATTGTATCGGCAAACATAAGTAAGCTAAGAAGAAAATATACCGCCAGGAATATTACCTTCTTACCCTTAATCTTACTTCTTCCAAAACAAATAAAAAGAGCTCCCCAAACTACCAGACTAAGGCCGATCATCACAAGCTCCATCCTGTGAACCTCAATCAGTGAGTAATACACCATCATCTTTAATACAAATAAAAGGATGACAAAATATGGAGAGATTAATAATTCCTTCAACTTTTTCATAAATCTTCCCCCGCCATGCTGTATTATGCGTTGAAACAAATCGTATACCAGACATGATACGATTATATGTCATGCTTTAAGCTAAGGAATATAATATCTCAACCCTTGAAGATTATCAAGATAAAAAAGCTTAAATTTTTCTTAACGTGTACGCTTATTTTTGTCTAAATTTCCTGCTTTTGGGGTTGAAGTATTTTCTTACCAGAGGTTTAACGGTATAAAGCAGCGCCAGGGATATCAATGCAAACAGAAGTATTTCAATGAAAAGGTTGTCGTAGAATAAGGATACCAGGAATGCCGCCAGGGCACCAACTGCAAACCAGACGGCAGTCATACCAAGGGTAAAGACTTCGATGAGAATCAATAATGCCATTAACAGGAGCCAGTAAATCGCATTTGTCAATCATGTACCTCCTTCCGATTATAATCAGGCTCCTACTATTATGTGTATTTTTACATAAAATAACCCAGGATTTTCAACCCCCGGGCTATTTTATATAATTATGTCCACATATGCCACGCTTCAAAATCATCGATTTCCTTTGCAGTCACATTTGCTTTCCTTTTAACCAAGGCTCCGGCGATCATGGTTTCCTCCGTGTACCGTATACCCGACTGCCCCACGGTTTGCGTAAGACGACCCAGCATAGAAAGCCGGTTACCTTTGACCTGATATTTCTCCACCCATTGTGCGGCTGCGTCATCCTTCCCATGGAACAAAATGATTCCTTTTCCGTTGATCACCTCCGGAAAAGGGTGCTCTTCAAATTCAGGAACCTGAACAAACTTATTGCCGGAAGAATCATAAACAAAACATGCATAAAGCTGTGCCCAGCCATATACCCCCAAATCCAGCATAATATCATCATTTCCATCCTGGTTGACATCAACAATCCGGCAGCCGTCTCGAAGCGTACCGGGCATAAAATCATCACGATACTTACTATATTGCAGCTGCTGTAATGTCTCTCCCGACCCTGAATCAAGGAAGGTAAAGTTCATCTGAAAGTTACCGTTTCCTTCTTGGGTTTTATGAACAAGAATATTGCATTTTTGCTGCCTGCCCGCAATCGAAAGCTTTCCTGTATACTCATAAACGGCTTCATCACCGTAGGCCAAACCGTTACTGACATTTTCAATCTGCCAGGCTTTCTCATTCCACCGGACATCCACATACCACGCGCTGTTTACCTGTGCATTAAGCAGCCGCCGTATGCGCAGAAGCTGCCCATTGTCGGTATGAACAACTGAGACGCCGACACACATATAATCTTCATTAAGGCTATCCGGCTGCTCATATTCCACAGCGGTATTTTTTATACAATCCAGCGGCATCGCAATAAGCTCAGCCTTTTCCGCACGGTAGATATAAAGCTCCCTTCCTCCATAGTTGCTCCCGTAAATAATCGGCGCAAAAACGATCTCATCTCTTCCATCTCCGTTAAAATCGCCAGCCTTTACCGTATTCAGATCCATCCATGATACATAAGAACCGCTGATGGATTTGATGACTTCCGCTCCGTTTCCGAAGTCAACCGTGAGAACAGCACCATCCTTGTTACTTTCCACACTCACATAATCTGTTAAGCTGTCGCCGTCAAAATCCCCCTTCGCTGCGGTCGCTCCATCCTGGGACGACAGCTCAACTTCTCTTTGTACCTTTTGTATCACATTTTCTGCCTTAACTTCACCTATATCAAAGCCGGAAATGTCTCCATGACTATCATAGATAAAGCTTATATCTGCTTCAAGGGATACCAAATTCTCCAGATAGCATTGTGCCCCTGATCCTTCCTGAGTATAAAGCGTAGGCACCCAGGATACCCGGATAGAGTCCCCGTCTATGATATAGCTGATTTGATCTCCGCAGTAAAAACTGTCCGGTACCGTATTCGCTCCGTCAGCTCCCCCGATGGTAAACAGGCTGTCCGTTATAATCTCCTTGCCTGCAGAACTGACTGTCACCCTTTTGCTTTCTGCATCATATGCCATAGCGATTTTATCGCTCAGACTATTCGCCAGATCATTGATGTCCACATAGTAAGGTTCCACTTGATTATTGTCAACCTGAAAGACATATAGTTCAGACACCGATACCCCGGTACCGCCGCCGGTATGGCAGGATACGTAGAGTTTGCTGCTGTCACTGCTCCTATAGATATCCGGCGCCAATAATGTATTCGTCATATATCGATATGGAAAAGCATAGATGTGCTGTTCTTTACCCATATCCAGGATCAGCCCGCAGCCGGGGTCATTGATATCGTTATACCCGTAAAGATAGATATTCTTGTCCGGGATGGAATCCAAAAATAATAGGGGACCATTCCCCCAGCTTCCATCTCCTGCCCCGATGCCGGCAGCGCTTTCGCCCTTCCTGGCATCAGGTATCGTCACTGATGCCGCTTTCTCCGAAAAAGAAGTTACGAATTCTCCCTCAACAGCTTCAAACATTTTTCCGTTCTCGAACCGGTCCTGCGCTGTTAACACGCGCAGATTATTTATTTGTGTAACAACCTCGTTCTGCTGCAATGCATTATCATCAGTAACTTGTTGCACTGCCTCATCGCTTAATCCGTCCACTGTAGCACCTGGCTGCGCTGCGCAGCCCATAAGCAGGGCTGTTAAAGCCATCATCTGTACAACCACCCAGATAGGTTTCTTTCTATCATTCATAATTCCCGTCAGCCTTTTTTTCAATGACCTTTTAACCTCCGCAAACTTTCTTTTGTAGTAATAGTTAAAGTTTGCTCTTACAGTCATTTTTTGTCAAGTACTTTAGGCCTTTTTAATTAGAGAAAGGGGGATAAAAAATCATGTCAATTAAAGGATACCCTCCCAAATTGACATGATTATATTTTTGTTCTCAATTCCATTGCACAATTATTCGGAAGGCTCTTGTTAGCTGACTCTTCTCTGCCTTGCCGCCTCATACATCAAAATTGCTGCCGCTACTGCTGCATTGAGGGATTCAACCTTGCCCTCCATCGGTATCTTAATCAGAGTATCCGCCAGGGAAGAGGCGCGGTCAGATAAACCATTTGCCTCATTTCCGATTAAGAAGGCGCAGTTCTTTAGAAAGCTTCCTTCCGTGTCATAGGGAATTCCCTGGAGATGGGCTGCAAAGATTGTTATTCCATGCTGCCTGACGCTTTGCAATACCTCATAGAAATCCTCGGCCTGATAGAAGGGAACCCGGTAGATCGAGCCCATGGTGGCACGAATGACCTTGGGATTATATAAATCCACAGAGGTACTGGTACTGATAATTCCGGTAACGCCGGCACCTTCCGCCGTACGAATCATCGTGCCGAGATTACCGGGATCACGGATATCCTCCAGAAGCAAAAGGCATGCCTTGGGATGATCCAATATTTGCCCCAGGGAACATTGCTTAATCTTCACGGTTCCCAAAATACCCTGAGGAGTCATCGTATCCGAAACCTCCCGAAACACCGTATCCGTAACTATCTCATACTCAATATCATCGAAATATCCGGGTTTATCTGCAACGGTTTCCTGATAAAAGCTTTCCGAAGCATATGCCTTCAGAAGAAGCCCCGCTTCCTTCGCCTCTTCAAACATCTTCAGACCTTCAACAACAAAGACGCCCTGGTCCTCCCGCTCCTTCGCTTTCTTCTGGAGCAGGGTCAGATTCCTCATCTGCCCGTTACTTAAACTACTGATAACCGTCTTCTGCTTCATCGTATTAAACCTTCATTCAACATGTTAACTGCCTTGGTCGTAGCCGACCAGGCAAATCACTGTTCATTCAACTTTGTCAGCTTTGCTGCCTTGGTCGTAGCCGACCAGGCAAATCACTGTTCATTCAACTTTGTCAGCTTTGCTGCCTGGTCGGCGGCGACTAAACTGTCAACCAGAACATCCAGGTCACCGTCCATGACCTTATCAATCTGGTACATGGTCAGATTAATTCTGTGGTCTGTTACGCGTCCCTGAGGAAAATTATAGGTTCTGATCTTCTCAGAGCGGTCTCCGGTTCCAACCTGACTTTTTCTTGCCTCCGCTTCTGCACTGCGAGCCTTCTCCATCTCCAGATCATATAGCTTTGCACGAAGTACACGAATTGCCTTATCCTTATTCTTAAGCTGTGACTTCTCGTCCTGGCAGGAGATAACGATACCTGTGGGGATATGAGTCAGCCTTACCGCAGAGTCCGTTGTATTAACGCACTGTCCGCCATTACCGGAGGCACGGAATACATCAAATTTACAGTCATTCATATCCAGGTCTACATCCACCTCTTCAGCCTCCGGCATAATTGCCACTGTGGAGGTGGAGGTGTGAATTCTACCGCCGGATTCGGTTACCGGAACACGCTGAACGCGGTGAACACCGCTCTCATATTTCAGCTTGGAATACGCACCCTTGCCGTTGATCATAAAGATTACTTCCTTATAACCACCAATACCATTCTCATTTAAGTTCATCATATCAATCTTCCAACGGTTGCGCTCTGCATACATCACATACATACGATATAATTCGGCCGCAAATAACGCTGCCTCGTCACCGCCGGCACCGCCGCGGATTTCTACGATTACGTTCTTCTCATCATTTGGGTCCTTGGGAAGAAGCAGTATCTTTAATTCCTCCTCAATTTTAGGAATACGCTGCTTACATTCACTCAGTTCCTCCTTCGCCAGTTCACGAAGCTCCTCATCGCTTTCTTCATCGATCATTGCCAGACTTTCCTCAACGCTTTGCTGGGTCGTCTTATATTCCTTATATTTTTCAACAATCTCAGAAAGGTCAGCATGCTCCTTACGAAGCTTCATATAATTTTTCTGATCATTTAAAACATCGGGGCTCATCATCTCATCTTCAATTTCCTGAAAACGAATCAGAAGATCCTCTAATTTATCAAACATAACTGTATAACCTCCATCTAATATCAATCAAAATCCTTTCTTAACAAAATGGAACAATATCTTTCCAAATGATTAACGGTGTCAAAGTAATCCTTTCACCGCACCAACCACACGGTCAAGGCCGCTTAAGTCTTTTACTATTCTTATCTCTGTAAACCCCCGCTCTGCAAGGATTTGTCTGACCTCGTCCCCTTGATTATGACCTATCTCATAAAAGATATAACCGCCAGGGTTTAAATAATCCGCTAATGCGGATGTAATCCTACGGTAAAAAAGAAGTCCATCCGGGCTTCCATCAAGTGCTGTCCTTGGTTCATAATCTCTTACCTCCGGCATCAAATCTTTCATCTCATCGGTTGGAATATACGGCGGGTTAGATACAATGATATCAAACTTACCCTCAATCCGCTCAAAGAGATCGCTATGAAACAGCTCCACATTTATTCTATGCTTACGGACATTTCCTGCTGCCACCTCAAGTGCATTCTCAGAGATATCGGCACCCACTGCACGGCTCGGCCTGCCAAGCTTGGCAATGCTGATAATAATGCAACCGGATCCGGTGCACATATCAAGGACCGATTTCCCCTCACAAACCTTCAGAACCTCCTCAACGAGTATCTCGGTGTCCTGCCTTGGAACCAAAACATGACTGTTTACGTCAAAATCCAGGCCCATGAATTCCTGGGTACCGGTAATATGCTGCAGCGGTACATGTGTCATCCGCATATGGATCAGCTGAAGATATGCTTCCTCTTCTGCTAATGGTACCGGCTTATCACCCCCAAGGAGGAGATCGGTTCGATTTATCCTAAAGACATGGGCAAGCAGATACCATGCATCCACATCGGCATCTGCTATTTCCTGCTGTTTCAGTAATTCACGTCCAGTCTGCAATAATTCTTTATAAGTACTCATTCTAAATCCTCACAAACCCGTAACTAAAACCTATATTGATTTGTTATGTCAATCCTTACTGCCATCATCAAAGAATTTATCAAGCGCTTTCAGGATATCATCATCCTCTTCCTCAGTATCAATGGAAAGGTCAGGCTTAAGGGAAACAGGCGCTGAACCCTTATTGCGTCCTATTTGACCGTTACCTGGCACACCTGCTTTTATTTCCCCGGTATCAGTGACCTTACCGGTATAAGCAAGTCCGCCTACCTGAGGTTTCACAGAAATAGCCGCCTCCGCATTCTCAGAACCACTCTTATCGGATATCTCTGCATTTTCTGCCTTACTGTCTTTTGCAGATTTATTCTGGGGTTTTTTATCCTGAACTGACTTGCTTTGCTGTGACGTCTTATTGGACTGTGGTTTGCTGGGCTGCAATGCCTTGTTAGACCTATATGTCTGTGTCCCTTTATTGGGCTGTCCCTTCCCGGCCTGCTTCGTTGTATCTTCCAGCTCAGCTGCCTTCAGTGCTGCTTCCCCTGTCGTTGAGATCTCAAGAAATGCTCTCCAGTCAAATACTGCATTCACTGATTGAATTGCAACCTCGATCATAGAATCGTCCGGTTCTTTGGTGGTAAGACCCTGCATCCAAAGACCGGGCTGACTGACAATCTGAACCACCTTATTCTCACTCTTACCGGCAAGGCGGATAAATTCATAGGAAATACCGGCAATAAAAGGCACCAGAAGAATACGGGATAATATTCTCCAGAGAAGATTGCCGCTGGGAATTAGCATAAAGAATACCAAGCTGATCAGTACCACCAAGAGCATAAAGCTGGTTCCGCAGCGCTTATGCTGCTTTGTCTGCCATCTGACATTCTCAACAGTCAGTTCAAAACCATTCTCAAGACAATTTATCGTCTTATGCTCAGCACCATGATACATAAATACTCTCTTGATTTCCTTCATTCTGGAAGCAAGGAGAATGTATCCGATAAAGATTACCAAACGGACGATACCCTCGATAAAAGATAACAGGTAATGATTATCTGTAATCTTAGAGAAAAGATTCGTGATAAGTACCGGGAGCACCATAAATAAACCGACGGACATAAGAATTGAGATCAGTACCGCAACAGCCATCAAGATTGCGTTACCGCCCGATTCCTCCGCTTTCTTGCCGTCTCTTTTATCGCTGATGGTTACCTCTTCAACAACAAAATCTTCATCGACAGCCTTACTTGCTTTCTTTTTCTTCTTTTCCGGCTGAGTCTTCTCATCCTCCTCTTCGAAAAAGCTGGCAGAATAGTTCAGAACCTTAATTCCCACCACCAGGGAGTCCACAAAAGCCAGCATCCCTCGGAAAATCGGCAGCTTAAACAGCTTTACTTTATCAGAGAAATCCTTATGAGTATTTACTTCGATTGCAATTTCATTGTCAGGCTTACGTACAGCAACAGCGTAGACGTCTTTGTTTTTCATCATGACGCCTTCCATTACGGACATGCCTCCAATACCTGATGGTTTCATCTTAACACCCGAACCTTTCTCTTATCTTATCTATTGAAACTTGTATCGATTATATCATAATATACGAAGATTAGGAACTTGAAAATAATCCTCACTTATAAACAGATTAACAGCTTCTCACGTTGCACTTATCCATAAAAGCCACATCATTTTCCCGGGCAAGCCGGAAAATGCTCTGACTTTCATGGACTAATCTTCTTCACGTGCAATTTAAAAATAGGCTGAGGAAGTTACCTCAACCCAATTTTTAAAGTTATATTGTATTGCAAATTGTCTAATCTGATTATTGATTCTGATTTAAACCATATCTACGGTTGAATTTATCAATTGCACCACGAGCTGCGGATGCCTTAACCTGTCCTGTATAGAAAGAGTGGCACTTGGAGCAGATTTCTACGTGGATATCTTCTTTGGTTGATCCTGTTACAAATTCGTTACCGCAGTTGCAAACAACTTTAGCCTGATGATATTTGGGATGGATACCTTCTTTCATGATTTCACCTCTTTTAAAATCGATTATTTTATCTATTGGCAATTATAATAAAATTCCAACTAATAAACAGCTTTTAAATTATAGCACAGGTTCCACATGAATGCAATACCTTAAAAGACGATTTTAGTCTTTTTGATCATCTCCACAAATTCAACATTTGTCTTGGTTCGAAGGAACATATCAATGATTCTCTCCAGTGCCTCCTCGGACTTCAGACCGCCTAAGGCCTTTCTCATCAGATAGGTTGCTTCAAGCTCCGGCTGGGTTAAGAGGAGATCATCCCTTCTTGTACTGGATCTCGGCAGATCAATTGCCGGGAAAATTCTCTTCTCCGACAGGCTTCGGTCAAGCACCAGCTCCATGTTACCGGTTCCCTTAAATTCCTCAAAGACTACATCGTCCATCCTGCTGCCGGTATCTACCAGCGCTGTTGCAAGGATAGTTAAGCTGCCGCCTTCGCGCATATTTCTTGCTGCACCGAAGAACTTCTTCGGCATATGAAGCGCCGCCGGGTCAAGACCGCCGGATAAGGTCCTTCCGCTTGGCTGAACCGTCAGGTTATAGGCTCTTGCCAGACGGGTAATACTGTCTAACAAAATCACCACATCCTGCTTATGCTCCACCAGCCGCTTCGCACGCTCTATTACCATCTCTGATACTCTTTTATGATTCTCAGGAAGCTCATCAAAGGTGGAATGAATGACTTCAACATTTCTTCCTTCAATGGATTCCTTAATATCTGTTACTTCCTCCGGCCGTTCATCTATCAACAGTATAATCAGCTTCATATCCGGATGATTTCTGGTTACTGCTTTTGCAATCTGCTTTAACAGGGTTGTTTTACCTGTCTTTGGCTGGGATACGATCATACCTCTCTGGCCCTTGCCAATGGGAGCAATCAGATCTACCATTCTCATGGATACCCCTGCTCCCGGTGTTTCAAGGTGAATCCGTTCATTGGGGAAGATGGGGGTCAGATCCTCGAAGCGCTTACGCTTGGAGGCTTCCGCAGGATGAAAGCCGTTAACGGATTTTACATATAATAATGCACCGAATTTTTCATTCTGGTTGCGTATTTTTGTATTACCGGCTACAATATCGCCGGTTTTTAAATTAAATCTTCTGATCTGTGCCGGTGAAACATATACATCATTATCTCCGGGCAGGTAATTATCACAACGGATGAAGCCGTATCCATCCGGAAGAACCTCAAGAATGCCGACCTTGGTCTCTCCGCTGTCCAGCTGCTCCATCTCACCCTGTCCGATCGTCTTTCTCTCATCTCTTCCCGCTGATTGCGGCTGTTCTGCCTGTATTTGTACTTCCTGTCTTCCCGCTGCCTGTGGCTGCTCTGCCTGCATCTGTGGTTCCTGTCTTCTCTCTGCCGTGTCTGTTACCCTCATTTCTGTCCTTTCATTTTTTACCGTTACCTCCTCTGAAGTCAGCTTCATCAGCGCTTCAACCAGTTCCCCTTTCTTCAGAGAAGTAATATTTTTAAGACCTTTTTCCTTTGCTAACTCCCTTAAATTGACAAGAGTCATTGCATCATATTGATTTGACATTTTTTTAGCCCCTTTTCTCTAAGATTGGATTATCTTACGGAATTTGATTAAGAAGTGATTCAGAAACTTACAATGATGGAATTGTCCATAGATTATCCTACATAAGTGCAAAGCGCAGATTACAACTGGGAAATGTTCTGATTTACATGGACTAATCTGCTTATTACGGACATTATACAACAGGTTTTATATAAATGGAAGCATTTTCTTTTAATAAATTATTACTATTTTTCCCTTTTTCTATACAAAGGCAATCGCTACTTGATTAACCTTTTTACTAATGATATGATAATGTAAACATTTGTGCCTGAGGCGCAAATTCACTTGTTTGAGAAAGGCATGGTACGAAACATGAACATGAATGAACTGGCATTAAAGAAGCACGAAGAGTGGAATGGCAAACTGGAGATCTCATCCAAAGCTCAGGTGAAATCCCGTGAGGACCTATCCGTCGCTTATACACCCGGAGTAGCCGAGCCATGCAGAGTAATCGCCAAGGATAAGGGAGAAGCTTACCGTTATACTATGAAGGCAAATACCATCGCGGTTGTTTCTGACGGCAGTGCTGTCCTCGGACTTGGCAATATCGGACCCTATGCAGCAATGCCCGTGATGGAGGGAAAGGCGGTTCTTTTTAAAGAGTTCGGTGGTGTGAATGCCGTTCCCATCTGTCTGGATACACAGGATACGGAAGAAATTATTAAAACGGTGGTTGCTATTGCTCCCGGCTTTGGCGGTATTAACCTGGAGGACATCTCCGCTCCCAGATGCTTTGAGATCGAGGAGCGTCTGAAGCAATTATTAGATATACCCGTATTTCATGATGATCAGCATGGTACTGCAATTGTCGTTCTGGCTGCTGCCATCAATGCATTAAAGGTTACCGGCAAGGAGAAGGAGACCTGTAAAATCGTTGTAAACGGTGCCGGCTCCGCTGGGATCGCCATATCAAAGCTGCTGCTTACCTATGGTTTTAAGCATCTTACTCTCTGCGATAAAAACGGAATCATCTCAAAGGACTATGAAGGTCTGAACTGGATGCAGAAGCAAATGTTATCCGTAACCAATCTGGAGAACAAAAACGGTACCTTAGCCGATGCGCTAAAGGGTGCTGACCTGTTTGTAGGAGTATCTGCACCGAACATAGTTACAAAGGAAATGGCTGCTTCTATGAATAAGGACTCTATCCTATTTGCCATGGCTAACCCCACCCCGGAGATCATGCCTGATCTGGCAAAGGAGGCCGGTGCCCGCATCGTTGCTACCGGCCGAAGCGATTTCCCTAATCAGGTGAATAATGTGGTAGCATTTCCCGGTATCTTCCGCGGTGCATTGGAAGGCCGCGCCACCCAGATCACCGAGGAGATGAAGCTGGCTGCCGCAATTGCAATCGCAGGACTGGTTGCAGAAGAGGAGTTAAGTGAGGATAACATTATGCCCCAGGCCTTTGATTCCAGAGTCAGCGATGCAGTCAGTGCCGCAGTAAAAGCTCAT
This sequence comes from Bacillota bacterium, assembly GCA_023409535.1. Taxonomy (GTDB): domain Bacteria; phylum Bacillota; class Clostridia; order Lachnospirales; family Lachnospiraceae; genus Mobilitalea. The sequence goes on along the minus strand of JAEYGZ010000039.1, from coordinate 36,733 downwards.
ATTAAAAAGTAAGTATGGAGAGCAGCAACATGATTATGTGGGATCAGAAGCGGTACCATTCTCTGGATTATGAGCTTAAGAAGGCCTACGGCAGAAAAATCTATAAATTATCCCTGGACGGCGGCATGACCTGTCCCAACCGGGATGGCACGCTGGGTGACCGCGGCTGTATCTTTTGCTCGGAAGGCGGCTCCGGTGATTTTGCAGAAGGGCTCTGCCACACCATAACAGAACAGATTGAGGCAGCAAAGCAAAGAATTACAAACAAGCTTTCTAATCCTGAGGGCGCCGGTTATATCGCCTACTTTCAATCCTATACCAATACCTATGCACCGGTTTCCTATCTGCGAAATATCTTCACACAAGCAATTACACACCCGGATATTGTTATCTTATCCATTGCAACCAGACCGGACTGTATTGATAATGAAGTGCTTGCTTTACTGACAGAATTAAGGCAGATAAAACCTGTGTGGATTGAACTTGGCCTTCAAACCATTCATGAAAGCACCGCCCGTTTTATCCGCCGCGGTTATCCTCTGCCTGTATTTGATGCTTGCATAAATAAGCTTTCTAATGCCGGAATACCGATCATTGTTCATACAATTCTGGGCTTGCCAAAGGAATCAAAACATGATATGTTAAAAACCGTGGAATATATATCCAGACTTCCGGTGCAGGGCATTAAGCTGCAATTGCTGCATATATTAAAAAACACCGATCTTGGACAGCTCTACGAAGCCGGGACCTTAACAGAGGTTCTGTCACTGGAGGAATATATCGATCTGGTGATTGAATGCATTGAACATCTACCCGCGGACCTGATTATTCACCGGATTACCGGAGACGGACCAAAGAAGCTGCTATTAGCTCCTCTATGGAGCGGTAATAAGAAGCTGGTTTTAAACAGCATCAACCACAGAATGAAGGAGTTGAATACCTGGCAAGGAAAAAGATATATAGAACCTTGATAAGCACAGGACGATTTATTTGCCCAAAGGAGGAAACCTCCTTAATACAGGTACTATATGTTTGAATTTATGTTAAGGAGGTTGCTATGCAGTCTGATACCTTTATGTTATACAAGCTGATAATTCTTCAAATTCTCAACAGAGTAAATTTTCCCTTAACGAATGCACAATTGACGGCATTTATTCTGGAAAAGGAATATACCAATTATTTTAATATCCAGAGAGCCATCTCGGAATTAATTGACGATGCTTATATTACGACAAACACGATCCGCAACAGTACTCTTTACCGGATTACCGAGAGCGGCAGCGAGACCCTGCAATTATTTGATAATATGATCGCTTCAGGGATTAAGGATGATATCGAAGTTTATCTGACTCAGAATAAATATGAGCTTCAGGAGGAGGTTTCCACTCCCTCCGATTTCTATCAGATTAAGAAGGGTGAGTATGCGGTTCATCTGAAGGTAATTGAGCGTGATATTTCCCTCATTGATCTTTCCCTGATTGTAACTACCGAAGAGGAGGCGTCCCTGATGTGCAATAACTGGAAGGATAAGAGTTCAGATATTTATGCTTATTTGATGACCTTACTTATGGAAAGCCAATCATAAAGTCATCCTTTGATGGCTGATTAAAGAACGCCCCTACAGCAAGAGCACCATTCCCAATCAGAATGGTGCTCTTTTAGTTCGCCCAGCATGGGCGAACTCTTTTCTTCCAACAATTTTTATCAGGGTGATTTTCAAAGAATTATTTGTGAACATAACCGCATAGTTCGATAAAACTTTGGCCTTGCTCCGACAGTATCCACTGTAGCAGCGTTGAAGTATTTTCATTAGCAGAGCCGGCTGTCACAGCATAAACATCTATAGTGAATGGGTATGTACCATTTCGAATATTTTCAACAGTCGGCTCAATTCCATTAACGGCTAATAGTTTGATGCTTTCATTTGGTTTCATGCCCGTTGCAAAATACCGGAACGAATATCCTATTGCCGAGGAATAATTTCTGTATTCGGCAACTTGACTTATCACCCCTCCCATTCCAGCAGCATATTCTTCCCAAAGAGGGGAAGGCAGTGTTTTATCTTTCATAACCATCGCAAGCATGATAGTCTGGCTCCCGGAGTTTTCGGGACGTTGAAATGGTATTATTTTTTCATTGTTTCCGCCAACATCACGCCAGTTAGTAATCTTTTTCTGATAAACATCTTGTATCTGTTCAAGGGTTAAACTGCTTACAGGGTTCTCTTTATTAACAAAGAAAACAAAAGCTTCCTTTCCTATCGGCGTCAGCACAAATTCAACACCGTTTTCTTTTGCCTTTTCAATCTGTTGTTTAGAGGGCTGCGCGCCGAAGAAAATATCAGTCTCGCCTCGAATAAGACGCTCATATGCCTCGTCCGTTTTTGAACATGTCACATATTGTTCGACTGTCTTTTCGTCCAGCCCCTTATATAATTCCTGCGCCATTGCCCCATAGACGGGATAAGCCGCCGTAGCACCGTCAAGCTTCGGATAATTTTCGGCAATAGAAATATTGGCTGGCTCATTTAATTGCTTTAACTTATTGCCATTCGTGCTAAAAGGACGATATTCATAAAGATTAACTTCATCTTCAATACGTTCAACCTGATAATCATGGGTAAGAAATTTTGTGCTACGGTCATACTGTTGAAAACCAGCGATACCGGATAAACAAATAAATATTAATCCATAAATAATAATTTTTTTATCAAAAATTATCTTCTTTTTACTGACTACGCGAGTTATAAAAATTGTTAATACAGTGATTACCGTTATTACTGCATTTACAAGTGGGAAAAAACTGAAATCTCCACTAAAAGCAAAAAAGAAATTAAATACAAAATACGGGATTGTGAGTATACTAAATGCGCCTTCAAATAGGGTGGTGTCGAATCGGTAATTAGATACTCCAAATACAGCGATCCACACACACATATAATAACAGAACGCTAAAAATATCGGCATAAATACTTCTGACGCGTTTTCAGGCATTGTTGCTTTTCTAGAATATAAAATCCAAACAAGAGCCAATGTCAAAATTGGCGGTACAATCAGTGCAACGCCAATAAGCCCAATGCTCACGGCGATCGGAGATAATAATAAAGCCATCAGACCAGTTACTCTATAATACCGTTTTAGATTCATCAGCATGACCTCCTTAAAAGATTTGCCAGCATATCTTTATTCCTGAACTTCTGCTGCCTCCTGAGGCAGGCAGATTCTTTCAATACAGTCCCAAATTTCCTCTCTTCCCTGCTTTGTCGTAGCGGAAAAGGGGAATATCCTGGTATCCGGCGTAACCTTAAGGCCTTCGCGTATAATCTTAACCTGCTTCTGAATCTGGCTACGATTGATTTTATCCAGCTTTGTGGCGATGATAATCGGGTGAAAGCCTTGATATACAATCCAGTCATACATATTTTTATCGTTCTGCGAAGGCTCATGACGGATATCCAACAGCAGAAATACCACTTTCAATTGACCGGAGGTACGCAGATACTTCTCAATCATCTTTCCCCACTTTTGCCTTGCAGTTTCAGATACCTTTGCATAACCATAACCGGGCAGGTCCACATAATATAACTCATGATTGATGTTATAGAAGTTAATCGTCTGCGTCTTGCCGGGTTGAGCCGAAGTTCTGGCCAAAGATTTACGGTTCATCAGGGCATTGATCAGGGAAGACTTACCGACATTCGATTTACCTGCAAAGGCGACCTCCGGCTTATCATTGATAGGAAGAACGCTGGTAATTCCGCAGACAGTCTCCAGCTCGACGCTTTTTATAATCATCTTAATACCCATGCCTTTCTCAAAGCCTGCAAGCTTTGTATGTGTTGTTTTATCATCACAGTATGCAGGCTTATATGAATAAAGGGGTGTTTTACAACACCCCTCACTTAACTTTATGTCATATCATCTTGCCTTATTTAGGCTATCTCGTCTTTACTTTTCTTTGCACCGCGTTTTGCGATGGGCTTTCTTGCTACATTTTCATCTGATAAGATCACCATAGGCTTTTCATTCTTCATTACTGCCTCTCTGGTGATAACGCATTTGACAGCCTTGGCTTCCGAAGGAACATTATACATGGTATCCATCATTACATCCTCCAGGATTGCACGCAGCCCTCTTGCCCCTATCTTTCTTTCGAAGGAACGTCTTGCGATCTCTTCCAGTGCACCGTCTTCAAATTCCAGCTCAACGCCATCTAACTCAAACAGCTTCTTATACTGTTTTGTTATGGCATTCTTCGGCTCTGTCAGAATCTTTACCAACGCCTCTTCGTCCAGCATATCAAGGGCGACAGTAACGGGGACACGGCCGACAAATTCAGGTATCAGTCCAAATTTAATCAGATCCTGAGGCATCGTCTGACGGAACAGCTCGCCTACATTTGTCTTATTCTTCTCAATAATCTGTGCATTAAAGCCGATGGATTTCTGTCCAATTCTGGCTTCAATGATTTTCTCCAATCCATCAAAGGCTCCACCGCATATAAATAAGATGTTGGTGGTATCAATCTGGATAAACTCCTGATGGGGATGCTTTCTGCCACCCTGAGGAGGAACAGAAGCAACCGTACCTTCTAAGATCTTAAGCAATGCCTGCTGCACTCCTTCACCGGACACATCTCTGGTGATCGAGGTATTCTCTGATTTTCTGGTTATCTTATCTATCTCATCAATATAAATAATACCGTACTCTGCACGCTCAATATCAAAATCTGCGGCCTGGATAATTTTAAGCAGAATGTTCTCAACATCCTCACCTACATAACCTGCTTCGGTCAGTGCAGTAGCATCTGCTATTGCAAAAGGCACATTCAATAATTTCGCCAGTGTCTGGGCAAGATAGGTCTTACCGGAACCTGTGGGTCCAATCATCAGAATATTACTCTTTTGCAGTTCAACATCCAAATCCTTTTCCGCAAGTACTCTTTTGTAATGATTGTATACAGAGACAGCGAGCACTTTCTTCGCTTCCTCCTGACCAACTACATGCTGGTCCAAAAAGGCCTTGATCTCTGCGGGCTTTAATAAGTTTATGTCTGTATTGATTACCGGCTCGCCTTCGAATTCTTCTTCAATGATTTCGCTGCATATCTCGATACATTCATCGCAAATATATACCCCTGGTCCGGCAATTAATTTTCTTACCTGATCCTGGGTTTTATTACAGAAGGAACATCTCAGCTGCTTTCTTTCATCTACCTTTCCTGCCACTGCCTACTCACCTCATTCTCTCTTTAAGAAGCAGATTATCCCGAATACTTCGAATTATCTGCTAACGAATATTCCATCGATAATTCCGTATTCTTTGGCTTCCTCAGCACTCATATAAAAATCTCTTTCCGTATCTACCTCAATAACCGATAAAGGCTTTCCGGTGTTTGCTGCAAGAATTTCATTGAGCTTTCTTCTGGTCTTAATAATATTATCTGCCACGATCTTAATATCGGTTGCCTGGCCTTTCGCACCGCCGGAAGGCTGATGAATCATTACCTCCGCATTGGGCAGCGCAAACCTCTTACCTTTGGTACCTCCTGATAACAAGAAGGCACCCATACTTGCTGCCATACCGATACAAATCGTAGAAACATCACATTTAATATAGTTCATGGTATCATAGATCGCCATACCTGCAGTTACAGATCCGCCGGGACTGTTGATATAGAAGTTAATATCCTTGCCCGGATCCTCGGACTCCAGGAATAGCATCTGAGCTACTACTAAGCTTGCGGTAACATCATTTACCTCTTCGCCAAGGAAAATGATTCTTTCTTTCAATAACCTTGAATAGATGTCGTAGCTTCTCTCGCCACGGCTGGTTTGTTCAATGACATAAGGTACTAAACTCATACATTTATCCTCCTTATCAAATTCATTCTATCTCTCTTATCAATCATGCATACTGAATAATTTATGCTTCCTTTGATTTTGAAACAACAAAATCAACTGCTTTCTGAACGGCGATATCAGTTTTAATCTGATCTTTTTCTTTCTCACCGATTATTTCCTTTAATTTATCAATTTCCATCTGATATATGGAAGCCATCTCGCCAAGTTCCTTCTCCAGTTCTTCTTCGGACACTTCAATCTTCTCGGCCTTTGCAATCGCCTCAAGAACAAGTCTGCTCTGGATACGCTTTAATGCCTGAGGTCTTAAGCTTTCGATGAACTTCTGCGCATCCATTCCGGTAAACTGGAAGTACTGCTCTAAGGAAAGACCCTGATACTGCATTCTCTGCGCAAAGTCATCCGCCATCTGATTCACCTGGGAGTTAATCATGGGCTCGGGAATATCCATAGTTGCATTCTCAATAATCTTGTCAACGAGCTCATTTTCCTTCGCTGTCTTTAATTCCTTCTCTTTATTTTCCTTAATTGTAGCCTTGATATTCTCTTTGTATTCATCCAAGGTGTCAAATTCGGATACGTCCTGTGCAAAATCATCATCTAATGCAGGAAGCTCCTTCACCTTGATTTCCTTTACGGTTACCTTAAAGAGTGCCGGCTTGCCGGCTAATTCCTTTGCCTGATATTCTTCGGGGAAGGTAACATTTACTTCTGCCGCCTCTCCGATTGCCTTACCGATCAACTGCTCCTCAAAGGTATCGATAAAGGAATGGGAACCGATGGTCAGGGAATAATCCTCGCCCTTGCCTCCTTCAAATGCAGCACCGTCAACAAAACCTTCGAAATCAATCACCGTGATATCGCCATCCTGTACAGCTCTGTCGGATACAGAGATTGTTCTGGAATTCTGCTCACGCTCCTTATCGATCTGGGCCATGATTTCATCCTCGGTAACAGCTACTTCCTTCTTCTCTGTCTTGATTCCCTTATAGGTTCCTAATTTCACCTCAGGCTTTAATGCAACCTCTGCGGTGAAGATAAAGCTTTTGCCTTTTTCAATCTGAACTACATCAATCTCGGGTCTGGATACAATCTCAAGATTGCTCTCACCCGCTGCCTTTTCGTATGCAACCGGAATCAACTCATTTGCTGCATCCTCATAGAAAATACTTGCACCATACATCTTCTCGATGAGAGCACGGGGCGCTTTACCGCTGCGAAAGCCCTGAACGTTAATCTTATTCTTGTTCTTTAAATATGCTTTCTGTATAGCAGCCTCAAATTCCTCAGCGGAAGCCTCTATTGTAAGCTTTGCCATATTTTTCTCTAATTTTTCTACCTGTAAACTCATTTTTTCCTCCAATTTCCTGGGTCGTATTGCTACTCCCGTTTAATATTTTCGTGCGTTACTTTTTGCTGTTTATGTCCACTTCATATATCTACCCGCAAAAGTATGTTTTTCTGCCTTTTTACAGACATTTTGACAATAGTATATTATAACATATGATTTCTGTAAATACCATAATTAATTTAAATCAGGTGACCTTTTGATTTCATCGCCTCAACAACAATATCCACCTGTGCGGCACAGATCTCCTCTGTTGCGGCTTCTACCATAACACGGATCAAAGGCTCTGTCCCGCTCTCACGAACCAAAATACGGCCGTTATCTCCAAGCTCCTGCTCAACTTGCTTAACTGCATTCACAACCGCGGGATCTTCTCTGGCAACCTTTTTATTATGAACCTTGACATTCTTAATTAACTGAGGAAAGATGGTAATATCCCTGAGCAGCTCGGATAAGGACATCTTGCTTTCCAGCATGACCTCCATAATCTTTAACGAAGTCAGAACGCCGTCTCCTGTGGTTGCATGCTTGCTGAAGATAATATGGCCCGATTGCTCGCCGCCGATGGAATGTCCGTTCGTCATCATATTTTCATATACATATTTGTCACCCACAGCTGTCTTCTCATAACGAATTCCCTTGTTGTCCAGCGCACGGTAAAGTCCCATATTAGACATCACTGTGGTAACGACTGTATTATTCTTCAGATCATTCCGGCTCTTCATATAGACGCCGCACAAATACATGATCTTGTCACCATCTATAATATTCCCCTTTTCATCCACTGCCAAACAGCGGTCTGCATCACCGTCATAAGCAAATCCGACATCAAGCTTATTCTCCACCACAAACTGCTGCAGCTGTTCCATATGTGTCGAACCGCAATTACGGTTTATGTTGGTACCGTCAGGTTCACTGTTGATGGCATAGGTTTTTGCTCCAAGCGCATCAAACACACCCTTTGCCACGGTTGTCGCTGCTCCGTTGGCCAGATCCAGGCCTACGCGTTTATCCTTAAAGGATCTGGTTGCCAAAGAAATTAAATATCCGATATAACGATTCCTGCCAATATAATAATCTACAGTTCTTCCGATATTTTCTCTGTTTGCAAAAGGAAGATCGTCTGCCCCACTGTCTATGTAAGCTTCAATCTGGTTTTCAATCTCAGCCTCCAGCTTATAACCGTTGCCGTTAATTACCTTAATACCGTTGTCATAATATGGATTATGGCTTGCAGATATCATAATTCCGCAATCAAAACCCTCGCTTCTTACTACATAAGAGATGCTTGGCGTCGGTGTTACATGAAGCAGATAGGCATCTGCGCCGCTTGCCGTAAGACCTGCTACCAGGGAATATTCAAACATATAGCTGGATCTTCTGGTATCCTTGCCGATTACAATATTGGCCTTATGCTCTTTTCCGTAATAATAGCCCAAAAACCTTCCCACCTTATAAGCATGCATGACATTCAGATTAACATTTGCCTCTCCCCGAAAGCCATCCGTCCCAAAATATTTTCCCATGATCTAAAATCCTTTCATTCTTATATATAATAATTATATGCCTTTTTCGGCATATCTGATGTACTTCAAAAAAGTTACATTTATTCTAACATAAGAATAAGTGTTATGGAAATAAAAATTTAATAAAAAGTATCATGGAATAAAAAAACATCACCGGCCGGATCGGATACGATCCAGTCGATGATGCTTTCTATTATTACTTAATTACTCATTACTGCTGTGCGCCGCCAGACATGGACTGTTCCTGTTGCTTAATCATACGTTTAACCATCTCTCCGCCTACAGAACCGTTCTGCTTGCTTGTTAAATCGCCGTTGTAGCCTTGCTTTAACGGAACACCGATTTCATTTGCAATTTCCATTTTGAAACGATTAAGAGCTTCTTTTGCCTGAGGCACTGCTGCTCTGTTTGAACCTGAGTTATTACTTGCCATACTTATATTCACCTCCATTTTATTAATATCAAAGCAATAAAGCACAAAATCAACTATTGTAGGTTCCGCGGTACTTATTCAGTATAATCACCGCATGTGATTCTGTTTTTGTATTGCCTGTAATCATATTGTTAACAGAAGATTGAATTTTATGATGGTAATTATTGTTTTTAAATCCACTTATTTGCAAGTGCTTTATAACCATAAAACAGGTCAGGCATTTAGTGCTATTTATGTTCACAATAGTGCTAATTCATTCATAATTACTTTACTTAAATATAGGTTTGCGATATACTGATTGCATATGATGAGTATCTGAAAGCGAGGAACTACATTGAACATAGCGATTTTAGCGGGAGGAATCAGCAGTGAAAGAGATGTGTCACTCTCCTCAGGCATGATGATTTACAATGCATTAAAAAATAATGGACATAAGGCCGTATTGCTGGATGTGTATCTGGGCTGGGAAGGGAATACCGCCGACATATTTGATATAGAAAAGGATTGGGCGGCAAACATCGGTGCCGTCAAAGAACATAATCCGGATATCGCACAAATGAAAGCCTTAAGAACAATACCCTCCGACAGCTTCTTCGGTCCAGGCGTGCTTGATATCTGCCGCAAAGCAGATATCGTCTTCATTGCCCTGCACGGAGAAAACGGTGAGGACGGCAAGCTGCAGGCGGCATTTGATCTTATGGGGATTAAATATACCGGCACAGATTATACCAGCAGCGCGCTTGCCATGGATAAGGCAATCTCAAAAGAAATTTTTGCATATTATAACATACCCACACCTCGTGGTATCCGCGTTAAGAAGAACGAGGAGTTTGAATGGAGCCTGTATCCCTGCGTCGTTAAGGTAAGTAACGGCGGTTCCAGTGTCGGCGTATCCATCGTACATGACTGTCAGGAGATGGAAGGTGCCCTTTCAAACGCATTTACCTATGGCAGCGAGGTGATCATCGAGCAGTACATCAGAGGCCGTGAATTCTCCGTAGGTGTTATCAATGGCAGGGCTCTGCCGGTGATTGAGATCGCACCCTTAACCGGCTTCTATGATTATAAAAATAAGTACCAGGCCGGCAGCACCGTAGAAACCTGCCCCGCAGATATCAGTGAAGAAATCTCCGGTAACATGCAAAAAACCGCCGAGGAGGTCTTCGCTGCTCTTCGGTTAAAAACTTATGCCCGCATGGATTTCATGTTAAATGCGAGCAATGAGCATTACTGCCTGGAGGCAAACACCCTGCCCGGTATGACTCCCACTTCCCTGCTTCCCCAGGAGGCTCAGGCTACCGGTATGGATTTTGCGGCACTTTGTGAAAAAATCATTGAAATCTCTCTGGAGAAATATAAATAAACCTGAGAATAAGCATTCTATTTTAAAAAGTATGTGTGGGAACGGTGAGAAATATGAGAAATATGACATTAGAACAGATTGCTGCCGCTTGTAACGGAAGACTGACAGGAACTTATGATCCTGATAAAGTGGTCTCCGGCGTCACTCTGGATTCCCGGAAGGTCGAAAAGGATTATCTGTTTATCGCTACTGTCGGAGCACGTTCAGACGGTCACAGCTTTATTGCGGAAGTATTTGATAAGGGGGCCATGGCTGTTGTTTGTGAAAAGCTCCCTGCGTGTGCAGACGGTCCGTGTATTCAGGTAGAAAACAGCTTTGAAGCACTGAAAAGCATTGCACGCTGGTACCGTTCACAGCTGACGGTCAAGGTGGTGGGTATTACGGGGAGTGTCGGAAAAACCAGCACCAAGGAGTTTATCAGCAGCGTTCTTTCACAGAAATATCAGGTACTTAAGACCGAAGGAAATTTTAATAATGAGATCGGCTTACCATTAACCATCTTACAAATTCGTGATTACCATGAGGTAGCGGTGCTTGAAATGGGCATTAATAATTTTGGTGAGATGCACCGTTTAAGTGAGCTTGCCAGACCGGACATCTGTGTGCTTACCAATATCGGCGTCTGCCATCTGGAGAACTTAGGCTCCAGAGAAGGCATACTGAAGGCTAAGTCAGAAATTTTTGACTTCATGAATGAAAATGGCTATGTTTGTGTCAATGGCGATGATGATATGCTCATCACGCTGAAGGATGTGAAGGGACGGATACCAACCCGTTTCGGCTTAGGAACAGCCAATGATGTATATGCAGCCGATATCGCGGCAAAAGGGCTCTTTGGCAGTGTCTGCACGATTCATCACAATAACGGCAGCTTTACCGCCGATATTCCGCTTCCCGGAAGTCATATGGTACTGAATGCCCTGGCTGCTACCGCAGTGGGAGCTCTCCTGAATATGAAGGACAATGAGATTGCTGCCGGAATTGCCCAGGTAAAGCCCGTCAACGGAAGGAGCAATATTCTTCGTACCGACAGGTGGACTCTCATTGACGACTGTTATAACGCCAATCCCGTATCCATGAAGGCTGCCCTTGACCTTCTTCACATGGCAGACACTAGAAGGGTTGCCATCCTTGGTGATATGGGCGAACTGGGTGAGAACGAAAAAGCACTTCACGGTGAGGTCGGTTCCTATGCGGCTGCTTCCGAATTGGATCTGTTAATCTGTGTCGGCACCTTGTCAAAGACCATGTACGAATGTGCTATGCGCTGTTTACAGGACAACCGAATATCTTCCAAGCTTCAGATTCTTTACTACGAGACCAAGGAAGAATTAATGAAGGCCCTTCCGGCAATCGTAAGAAACGGAGATACCATCCTTATCAAGGCTTCGCACTTTATGGGCTTTGAAACCATAGTTAAGTCATTCCTGTGAATAGACACCCATAGAACAGGTGGGTCGTGAAATGCATAATTCACATTGTAAATAGTACAAATAATGAGACCGCCTCACAGCATATACATGTAGAAAGCTGATTTGGATAAGGTCTCTTTTTATGGAATTTTTAAAAAATATAAATAATTTTCTTTGGGGTATCCCGCTTCCTACTTTAATCTTTGGATCCCACATTTATTTTACCCTTAAGCTGAAGGGTGTTCAGCGCCATGTGGGCAAGGCCATTCGGCTGTCCTTCGTAACCGAAGAGTCCTCCGAAGGAGATTTGGGCAGCTTTGCGGCATTATCCGCTACCCTGGCCGCAACCATCGGCACCGGTAATATCGTAGGTGTTTCTACTGCCATTGCCCTTGGCGGTCCCGGCGCTCTCTTCTGGTGCTGGCTCACCGGTGTCCTTGGCATGGCCACCACCTATGCCGAATGCTTTCTGGGTGTGCTCTATCGAAAAAAGACTTCGGACGGCACCTATCTCGGCGGCCCCATGTATGCTCTGGAATACGGTCTTCATAAGAAATGGCTTGCGGTTGCTTTCAGCATCTTCACCTTGATTGCTTCTTACTGCGTGGGCTGTTCCACCCAAGCCCGTGCAGTTACCCAGACCTTAAATACTCTCTGGGGACTTCCGGAATATTTGGTTGGAATCGTCGTTGCAATCATTGTGGGCCTGGTCATTGTGGGGGGAATTAAATCCATCGGCAGCTTCTGCAGTAAGCTGGTTCCCGCCATGGGCTTATTCTATATTGCAGCCTGTGTGGTATTACTGGTGATCAATCTGCCCTATGTACTTCCTGCCCTGGAATTAGTCATCAAATCCGCTTTCCTGCCCGGGAAGCTGACCGCCGCCGTTGCAGGAGGCTTTATCGGCAGTACAATTCAGACTGCTGCCAGATACGGCATCGCCCGCGGGCTCTTTACCAATGAGGCCGGCATCGGCTCCGCTGCCATTGCAGCTGCAGGCGCTAAGACCTCCAAGCCCTCCAGACAGGCGCTCATCTCCATGAGTGCAACCTTCTGGGATACGGTTGTGATCTGTGCGGTTACAGGTCTTGTTATTGTAGCAAGCATTCTCAAGAATCCTGCCTCCGTGCAGGGCTATGATTTCACCGAGTTGACTACAGCCGCCTTTAGTGCAATCCCCTTCGGCAGTACCTTATTGGGGCTTTCCCTGGTAGCCTTTGCGGTTGCAACCTTGATCGGCTGGTCGTATTTCGGTGAAAAAGCGGTAGAATATCTATTCGGAAAATCCGGAATAAATACCTACCGCCTCTGCTATATTGTTATGATTTTTATTGGTTCCATCCTGTCTTTAAAGCTGGTTTGGGAGCTGACAGACCTGGTGAATGCCTTTATGGCACTGCCGAATCTGGCCTGCCTGTTCTTCCTGCGCAAGCAGATACTGCCTTACCATGACGATTAACCTTACAGCTTAGTTAAATTCATTCATGGTTATTCGGTATAATGCCGGTATTGAATTAATTTAGCGATTTTTTCAGCCTCCTGCGCGTCTTTCAGGTACCTGATTATCGCTAACGCAAAGTCAATTGCCGTACCCATCCCCCTGGAGGTAAGGATATTGCCATCCTCTACGACAGCCGCATCCATCACCTGTGCGCCTGTGAGGTAAGTCTCATTACCGGGATAGCAGGTAACTTTCTTTCCTGCAAGCATTCCCTTTGTTCCAAGGACTCTTGGAGCCGCGCAGATTGCTGCAATATTCTTCTCCTTTGCGGCGAATTCCCTTAAAAGCGCATCCAGCCCCGGATGCTCCAACAGATTTACTGTTCCCGGCAATCCTCCGGGCAGTACAAGCATATCTGCATCGGAAAAATCAGCATCCTCAAACAGAACATCAGCGTCGGTTGTTATATGATGAGACCCTGTAACAGTTAATTTACCGGTTATCGATACCATTGAAATATCGATCTCAGCTCTTCGAAGCAAATCTACTACCGTTAATCCCTCAATCTCTTCAAATCCTTCCGCCAGAAAAAGATATACTCTTGCCATCCTGCTACTTCCTTTCATTTTATCTTCTATAGGTGGAGTATACCTCTTTTTCTGTCCGGGCGCAATGTCATTCAATCATTAAGCTCATAACTCCCACATTTTTCAGGGTCAGCATTGGCTTACAATAGGAAAAGCTGACATTATGGCCCACCGGACATATTTGGATCAGATAATAGTCATCATAAGGAACCTTAAATTCAAAACAGCCGCAGCAGCTTAATCTGGTACTCTCAAGAAGCTTTTTGCCATCTGCGCCGCATACCCGGTAAAGCAGGACTTCCCACTCATGATTATTGCAACATTTACAACCCCAGATACAACCAAAGATGACACCGGGTTCAATCAGGCATTCCTTCTTGCACTCCTCCTCCGGCTTGTAAGGAATCGGAATGGGAATCGGGATCGGTTCAATGATTACAGTACTTTCTCCTTCCGGACATGGAGGACAGGAAGGACAAGTCGGCGCAGGCTGAGGTACCGGGATCGGAATGGGAACGGGAATAGGCTGGGGTGCCGGTTGCGGCTGCGGTCTTGGTACAGGCTGCGGTGCCGGTCTGGGCGCTGGTTGCGGCGCAGGTCTTGGTGCTGGCTGCGGCGCAGGCTGAGGAATCGGTCTCGGTGCAGGCGGTGGTGCGGGTAATGGTGCCGGCTGGGGCGCGGGTAACGGCGCGGGCTGCACCTGAACTGCCTCACCGCATACTACACCGCCGACAAAAGGCCTTCCATGAAATTCGAAGCCGCTGGTTGCACTTACTGCAAAGCCTCCAAGTGCAGCATTGCCGTATACGGTTCCGCCGGTTTGATGAGCATGAAACATAGCCTGAGGTGCCAGTATGCTTCCCCAAATAGCGGCAGGTACCTCCATATAGATATTCCTTGCATCTTCAAATACATACAGCGTACGGGTAGCCATATTCTCACTACCCCATAAACCATACTGCAAGTGTGCATTCTCACCGGTTCTGAAAATAACAATCGCAAGACTGCCCTGAGGCACTTCAAAATGAACTTCTTTATTCAGTATTCCGCCCGGACGTGCATCAACAACAAAAACATTCTGTCTGGGATCATTTCCGCGTAAAATCCACTGATGGTACTGCTCTGTTACCGTACCGTTCGGCTGCAGCCCGACGATACAATCCTGGAAATTATTAATGCTATTTCGAGCATCGGCAAAGAAACGTGCCACATCTGCATTTATCCTGCTGGCAGGAATATATCTTGGTGTATCATAGCTGGAAATCACATAATGATCTCCGCGATCGCTTACTCTCCAATATCTGCTGCCGTTCGCCGACTGATAAAGCGTTGTCAGCTCCTGAACCTGTTCATTCGTACCATTTTTGCCTATCAGATAAGTGCTTCCGTTTGCAGCACGAAAACTACCGCCCACAACCACATGCCCTGCAACTACCAGGGGACCCTGCATCGCCACATTTCCACCTACCAGGAATCGCACCATATCCGGGTCAAAGTCCGTGCCGGCCAGATTTGGACCTGTACCCAAACTAACGCTTAACCCTCTCGGACTGGTAAAGTTTCCACCGATCGCCATTGCGCCCTGTGTATCAACAATGTTGTTCGCGTCACCAAAAATCATAGCATTAAAGTGGGAGGCAGTTCCGAAAGGTTGACCCACTACATCATACCAGATAATATCATCGTAGGGGACACCTGCATAGGAAGCCGACTCATTGTAATTATTATTCATATTTACCTCCATCGCGCGATTATGCACTGTGAATCTGTAATCCTTTATCTCAATTACAGTTTATTCAGCTTCTATTTATTCGTGTCATATCTTTTCCTGTAATTACCTAATTCTTATAGGTGCTTCGGCGGGTTTACATAAACCTGTTTTTAATGATAAAATAGACCGTAGTAAGCAATCAAAAAACGACACCTTCACATATTAATACACATATCTGCATCTTTGATAAGTTTGTACAGCATGCAATGCTGAAAGTGTATAAAACACAGCAGCATGCTGCATGCCGGAATTACACAGTTACAAGCTTTCAAGTGTGAATTACGTTTAATAATTCACATTATGCACCGGAAGGAAGTACTTATGAAGAAATTAGAAACCCTTGCTCTTGAGGCGAAAACAGATCCCTCGGCCTTTGAGGTACTGGTTAAGCAGCAGGAGTCTTACATATTAAAATGCGCTTCCAAGGTCTGCCACCGCTTCATTACAAAAAATGATGATGAGTGGTCTATTGCACTCCTGGCATTTTCAGAAGCGGTGAAAAGCTACGAGCAAAGTAAAGGCAGCTTTTTATCCTTAGCGGAATTAGTAATACATCGGCGTTTGATCGATTACATAAAAAGTCAGAATAAATTTACTTCTGAGATTTCCATCGATCCGGTTCTGTTTGACACGGAACCGGAGGAAGATACCGAGGACCTGGGCCTGCGGGTTGCCGTAGCAGATCAGGTATCCAAACAGGACACAGGTGACTTGAAGCTTGAAATTGAAGCTGCTAATATGATATTTTCAAAATACGGCTTCACTTTCTTCGATCTCACAGATTGCTCACCCAAATCCGGCAAAACCAAAAGAGCATGTGCCAAGGCTGTGGGTTATATGCTGAAGCATCCCCTGTTGATCACTTTATTAAATTCAACAAGACTGCTTCCATTAAAAGAAATTGAAAAAAATGCAAAGGTACCCCGAAAAATACTGGAACGGCACCGAAAGTATATAATAGCTGCCGTGGAAATACTATCTGGAGACTATCCGCTTCTGGCACAATATCTGAGCTACATCAGGGAGGAGATAAAAGAATGAAAGCAGTTGTCGTAGAAATTAAAGATGGATTTGCTGCTGTCCTTTCCGATGATGGTCAGGTTATTAAAGTAAAAAACAACAATTACGAAACGGGACAGCGTATAGAACTGCGCAATAAAACAGCGGAGATGCGAAAAAAGCTCGCTGCTTTAACCGCAGCCACAGCCGCATGTGCTATTCTTGGTACCGGATCCTGGGCTTATGCCACACCATATACCTATGTCAATGTGGATGTGAATCCGGCCATAGAATACACCCTGAACCGGTTTGACCGGGTACTGGCCGTAAAAGCAGTCAATGAAGACGGAAAAACGGTTATTGACGAAATAACCATAGCTAATCTGAAGAATAAGTCAATTAAAAATGCAATCTCTACAACAGTTGATCAAATTACTGCCGATGGATATTTGGAAAACGGCGCCTCAGGCGGTATTGTAATCACCACTTCCAGCGAAAACGGCAAAAAGGCTCAGGCACTCGCTGCAGATTTGCAGAAAGCAGTGGAAGAAAAGGTGTCAAGCAGCGATAAGCCTGTTGTAGTAGAATCCTATATCGTTGACAGCGATGCCTCATCGGATACGGATGGTGACGAAGGTTCCGTGAAACCGGCGAAGGATAAAAAGGCTGAAAAAGAGAATAAGACTAAAAAGGAAAATAAGTCTGATAAAGAGAACAAAGCTGAAAAGGAGAACAAGTCTGATAAGGAGAACAAGTCTGATAAGGAGAATAAGGAGGCTTCCGGGAATACCAATTCCGGCAAGAATACTCATAAGCAATCTGAATCAGAAAGCACCTCCGGTAAGTCAGAAAATCATAACAGCTCACGGGATACTTATCGATTCTGGAATTCCTGGAACAGTTTACCCGGCATAAGTTCTGAGGATCAGTCAAAGAATAAAACGAACGGAAAAACCAATTCGGATAAAAGTACAAAGTACAATCACAGGGACGATAATAATTCGGATGATAAAAAAGGTACGAAAGGTTACGGCAAAGGGGATAATAAAAAGGATAACAAGGCAGATAATAAGAAAAACAATAAAGAAGAAAGCAAAGCAGATAAGACACCGGGTTACAATCTCTACGGATACTGGTACAGTGTCCCAGGCATCAGCCCAAAGAACAGCTACGGAGACAAAACAGGGAATAAGAATAAGTCCGAGGAGCAACAGAAGGAAAACCGTAAGGATGCCGGCAACAATTCCTCCGGAGATATTTCTAAGAATAACCGGAACTACGGTCCCTATGGTATGTGGAACAGCAATCGCAAATAATACATATATAATATCTGCAAAGAGCCGCAGTCAAGTGCACCAAACCCTCGTACTTGACTGCGGCTCTTCCTATTCTTTCTGTTATGAGGTAAGATAATCCTCATATCTTTTTATATGCTCTTTCTTTCCTACTACTACCATAACGTCATTTTCATGAAGCTCAAGCTCCGCAGTAATATCCGTGGTCGTCTTATTCATATGCTCTAATGCAATAATATTTAATTTAAACTTTTTTCTTAAACCCGAATTCATAACTGTCTGGCCGTTGATTTTTTTGGTTAGCTTGAGTTCCGTAATTGTTATTTCATCATTCAATCTGATATAATCCATAACTCTGGAGGATAACAGCCTGTTTGCCAGGCGCATGGCCATATCATGCTCCGGATAGATAACCTCCGCCCCTATCTTTTCGAGTATATTCCCCTGCTCGGGGCTGAGTGCTTTTGCAATTACCCGGGGAACTCCCATACTGATTACATTTAAGGTGGTTAATATACTCACATCCACTTTTTCGCCGATACAAATGACTACTGTCTCACAGTTTTGTATCCCGGCCTCTATGAGTGCTTCTTTGGTAAGCTCGCCTACCACAAGTGCATTGTCCGTGAGGTGCCGTATCTGCCGTATCTTGCTTTCACTGCTGTCAAGAACCAGCACCTCCCTCTTTGCCTCCGCTAAGGTTGTGGCAAGAGAAAAGCCAAAGCGTCCTAATCCGATAACCCCAAATTCATAAATTGGCTTATTATATGGCATTATTTAATCCTCCGGTTCTTTCTCTTTTCCGATATACAGCTTAACCTTATCAATACGTTTATTCTTTACACTCTCCAGTTTAAATACAAGATGCTCCAGCTCGATGGTACGATCATCGTTTTCCTGCGGTATCGTTCCCATATGATCAATCAAAAATCCGGATAAGGTATCATAATTCTCAGAATATAACTGCAAATCCAATTTCAGATTTATCTCATCAAGGGTTGCCATACCATCAATCAAATATGTTGAATCATCAATTCTTTTAACCTTATAATGGATCGGATCATATTCATCCTCAATATCGCCCATAACCTCTTCCACCAGATCCTCCATGGTAACAATTCCTGCAAAGCCTCCGTATTCATCGATCAGAACTGCAATCTGTTTTTTAGATTGCTGGAGATCCCGGAACAAATCCTTAATCACCTTACTTTCCGGAACAAGGTAAGGCTTCTTCATGATACTCTTGACATCCACATTTTTATAGCCGCGCTTTACCGCTTCCTTAAGGAAATCCTTAATATACAGCATACCGATGATGTTATCGATATCCTCCTCATATACAGGAATACGTGTGAATTTGGTTTTTAACAATTCGTCAAGATAATTTTCTTTCGGCTCCGCAACGTCAATTGCAAACACATTAATACGCGGAGTCATAATTTCCTTTGCATTTTTTTCATCAAATTCCATGATGGAATTGATCATTTCTTTTTCCTTTTTATTCAGTACACCATGTGCCTGTCCTTCATTGACAAGGGAGATCAGCTCTTCCCTGGATAGGATCTCTTCCGTATTCCCCTCTTTGATTCCGAAGGGTATCGTCAGGAGATTTGTCGAAAATGTCAGCAGCTTGATAAAAGGGGAAGCAAAACGTGAAATCACCTTAATCGGCTTCACGCAGAACATACTGATCGTTTCCGGATTTTGCAAAGCCACCTTTTTGGGCACCAGCTCGCCAAGCACCAAGGTAAAATAGGATAAAACCAAGGTGACGGATATCAGTGATATTTGCCCGCCATATGGAACATTCCGTTTGGACAGCCATGCTCCCAGAGGTCTTGACAGACCGGAGGCTGCAGACGCACTGGAAAAAAATCCGGCTAAGGTAATTGCTACCTGTATTGTGGACAGAAATTTGGTCGGTTCCTCAAGAAATTTTTGTACAAGCCTTGCACTTTTTTTCCCTTCCTCCGCCATTCTTCTGATTTTGCTTTTATTTGAAGATACCATGGCCATTTCGGCACAGGCAAAAAAGGCATTTACCATGGTAAGTATTACAAGAATTATTAACTGACCTATTATCTTTTCCGCGTCAGACGGCAACATATCGTTCATTCCTCCGTAAATGTGCTGCTTCCTATTTATGAAAGCCATATTGTGATTAGCAGTAATCTCTCCAAATTATATAGATATTACTATAGCATATTTTTACCATGATTGCCATGTATTATTTTGACAATCATAACCAGGGATATATGAAAGCAACCCTGTCTTCACATATCCCTGGCAAAACCTGTATTCATTTTATCTATAATTATAAACATTGCTTTATTTCGTTAAAAAATTCTCCAATTTTTTGATATTCTCAATCTGACCGATCACAACGATATTGTCCCCCTGCTGAAGCTGGCACTCAGGAGATATCTCTGTCGTGGTCACACCACTGTGTTCCAATGCAATAATATTTAAATTAAATCTCAGACGCAAATTTGCCTGCTTTACCGTCTGATTAGCTAATTTATCTGTCAGCTTAAGCTCTGTAATCGCGATGTCGCCGCGCAGCTCTATCGTTTCCATAATACTGGAATTCACTAACTTATTTGCCAGACGCACAGCCATGTCATTCTCCGGATAGATTACCTCTGCGCCTATCTTCTCAAGAATCAAGCCCTGCTCATAGCTCATGGCTCTTGCAATAACTCTCGGAATTCCCATGCTAATCACATTCAAGGCAGTTAAAATGCTGACATCAATACTTTCACCGATACAGATAACCACTGTTTCACAATTTTGTATACCGGAATCCTCCAAAGTTTCTTTCTCATATGAATCAACCACAAAGGCGCTATCCGTGATGCTGCGAACCTGCTTTACTCTGCTTTCCATCGTGTCAATTGCCAATATTTCTTTATTGGACGCGGCCAAGGTCTTCGCTAATGCATAGCCAAATCGGCCTAAGCCGATAATGCCAAATTCTATAACAGATTTATGATGTAACATCGTATCCTCCCATAGTTATATTTTAACCTATTGTCAGTGTTTCTTCCGAATAGCATACATTGGATTTCGGGCGCACAGACCAAAGAGACGCTATCGTCAAGGGGCCTACTCTGCCGACAAACATCGTAACAATAACAACAAACTCACTGACCGGATGTAAATCCGGTGTTATACCCGTAGATAAGCCAACTGTACCAAAGCCTGAGACTACTTCAAAAAATAATTGTATGAATGAATATTCCGGCTCGAGGATACAAAGAATCAAGGTGCTGAAGCATACCAGCAAAACTGCCAGGAAGGCAAGCATAAATGACTTAGCTATAATCTCAGTCGGAATCTTTCTCTTAAATGCACTGCAGTGCTTATTTGTTGAAGTACTATAGGCACTTTTGAATAATGTAAATGCTGTTGTCGTCTTTATACCGCCGCCAGTGGACCCCGGCGACGCACCGATAAACATCAGTATAATTAGTATAAATAAACTGGCATTCGTAAAGCCGCCTACATTATAAGTAGAAAAGCCGGCCGTTCTTGCCGAGGTGCTGAAGAAAAATGCGCCCAGCCAGCTGATATCTTCCGTTAATTTTATTAATATGGTTCCCACGATTAACAAACCGGTTGACATCGTGATTACAACCTTGGAGTGTAAGCTGAACTTTTTAAAAGAATGCTTATGCAGGATCTCCTTGATAACAACAAAGCCCAAGCCTCCGAAGATGATCAGCCCGCAGGTTGTAAGATTTAGCAAAATATTATCCTGATAATTCAATAAATTCTTAAAGCCTCCAAGATTATCAAAGCCCGCATTATTAAAGGATGCTACCGTATGAAACAGACTTATCCCGATTGCTCTTGTCAGCGGATAATCACGGGAGAACACAATAAAGCTTAATATAGCACCAATACCTTCAAAGCAGAGTGTCATAAGTAAAATAGACTTTACCAGCTTTACGACACCTTTCACAGAATCTAAGTTAAGGGCTTCCTTTACCATGATACGGTCCTTGATATCGATTTTCCTCCTTGCCAGTATCATAAAGCCTACTCCAACAGAGGTCACACCAAGACCGCCAATTTGAATTAACAACGCTACAACAATTTGGCCAAATACATTATATGTATCATAAGTATCAACGGCAATTAATCCTGTAACACATACGGCACTGGTGGAGGTAAACAGGGCATCCATAAAGGCCACATCTACTCCCGGGTTATGAGATACCGGAAGATATAATATTAATGCACCTAATAATATGACCGTAGCAAAACCCAAAGCAATAAAACGCCCCGGATTCATCTTTTTTAGAATGTTCATATTTAAAACTCCAATTCGTAATTATGCGATCATTTTATATTTGATAAATCAATCGTAATAGTATCATTCTAACACATTTCGCGTTAAGATTGTATTAAGAAACGCACCCTTAGTGTTAATATTATATTAAAACAGCCTCATTTGTCAGGACTGCGCATAATTTCAACATTATTGCTAAGAAAAGCCATAGATTTAGTGAACTGACTATGCTAGAATCAATTAGCCTGTATGGCAATTCTAATGAAAAGGATCTGACACATTGAACAACATTATACTAGCCTTTAGCGTTGTATTTCCGTTAATGCTGATGATGTCCGTCGGTTATGCTCTGCAACGGCTGCGCATCACGGATGAACACTCCCTGGATATTATGAATAAGCTTGTATTTCGTGTATTCCTGCCGCTGTTGCTTTTCATGAACATCTACTCCCTGAAGCCGGAGGAAGCTCTGAATGCATCAAATGCAAAGCTTTTACTCATGACCTTTCTTTGCGTAGTCGCTGCGGTTTTACTGATGCACCTCATCCTTCCTCATATCATCAAGGATAAGAAAAAATGCAGCGTTATAATTCAAGGAATCTTCCGAAGTAACCTGGTACTCTTTGGAATTCCTATTGCTGCTTCCATTTATGGTGACGAGCATATTGGTATTGTGTCCTTGCTTGCAGCCGTTATTGTTCCAACCTTTAATGTACTGGCTGTGGTGGTTCTGGAATATTATCGTAACGCCCAGGTTAATTTAAAAAAGGTTTTGCTGAGTATTCTTAAAAATCCATTGATCATCGCTTCATTCATCGCCTTTCTCCTACTGGTGTTTCGGATTAAACTGCCCGGATTACTTGTTGATCCGCTGTCGGATATGTCCAAGGTAGCCACACCTTTGGCCTTTGTGGTACTGGGCGGAACCTTCCGCTTCAGGAGACTTGCTGTTAACCTAAATTATCTGATGGCTGTTGTCGCAGGAAAGCTTATTCTCTTTCCGGTGATCATTATCGGAATTGCATTGGCTCTCGGCTTCCGGGGGGAAGCTGTTGTAGCGCTGATCGGAGCTGCTGCTTCGCCTACCGCCGTCTCTTCCTTTACTATGGCTGTGGAGATGGATGCTGACGGAGAGCTGGCCGGACAGGTTGTTATACTCACCTCCATCCTCAGTATTATCACCATTTTCCTTTGGGTGCTGTTTCTAAAAAACATGCAATTTATATAATGCCGGAAACAAGGGACTGCCACAATTGCAGCAGTCCCTTGTTCTTGGCTTTGGGGAATTAAATATCACAAAAGGATCTTAAAGATGATCCAGGTTAAAAAGTTATTTTTCTTAAAGCGCAGGATGAAACGCAACCATCTGTCCGTAAGTAAGCTGTTATTCGGCTCCACCTCAGCCAAAGACTTCACCCTCAGATGATTTGCAGCATCTTCAGCATCTGTTCCTTGCGGTATCGTTATCCAAATCTTCTTTTCCCTGCCGGGAAGCAAGTCAAAATAATTATCGCTCCAGGGCTCGGTAAGCCCGCCGCCGTCCAGACATACGCTTCTGGCATAAACATCACTTTTCAAAGTAACATTCAGAATATCCCTTTCCATCTTATAACTGCGGCTGATTCGCGGCTTTGGCAATGCTGCCTTTCTGTCCGGCACAAGCAGGTAATTCTTTTCATCCAGAACCTGCTCATCCCGCAGCAGCACTGTTCTTAGTACAACCGTTTTCTTACTGTGCCCCTTGAGTATCTCGGAAAAATGCAGGGTTGCTGTTTTTTTCGCACTCAATTTCTCTACCACAGCCGGTATGGCACCCTCAGAGACCGGCGTGCCCTCAAAGGTTGTAAGCTCCCATTTTAAATTACCCTGGAAGGCATCCGGATATTCATTGATGATGTAAAGCTCTGCTCTGTCCTCAAAATAATCATTTGAGATACAAAGCAGCTTATTAAAATGCTCCGCATGGTATTGCAGTGCCTTATACTGCCTGCCGTAATCAATACTTGCCCAGGATGCAACCGGCCAGCAGTCATTATACTGCCAGTATAATGCACCGTTATGCCGACCCATTCCCCTTCTCCAGCGTTCACTGGCAAAGCGGATGGTATCGGACTGTACCAGCTGGGACAGATAAATAAAGTCTTCAAAATGCTTCGGATTACGGTATTTCGCCAACAGATAAAATAGCATCTTCTCATTGCCGCCGACAGATTTTTGATGAAGCTGCATCACAGGATCGAACAGCTTCAGGTTACTCTGATCCGTAAAACTTCGGATCGTATGCATGGACGGCATAGATTCCATGCCAAATTCCGAGCAGAAACGGGTCGGATATCTTCGAAATGCCTCTACCGGCAGCATGCCGTGCCATATCTGCCAAAGATGGGTATCTCCCCGGTTCATATCGTGGGTCTTATATTCCAGGGAACCCGAGGAAGGGGACCCGGGCCAGTAGGGCGTCCCACCATCCAGCTTAGCCACCCACTCCGGAAGAAGCTTATGATAAAAGTTCATGTTACTCTCATAAATTTCGCTCCCCTTCTTCCAGAACATACGAAACAGCTCATTCTCATTATTACCGTTCCACAGTGCAAGACTTGCGTGATGGCGCAGCCGGGTTACATTATCAATTACCTCCTGGCGGACGTTTTCAAGAAACTCAGGGTCATATAACGGGTAGGAACTGCAGGCAAAGATAAAGTCCTGCCACACCAGTATTCCATACCGGTCACAAAGCTCATAGAATTCATCGCTTTCATATCTTCCTCCGCCCCAGACACGCAGCATATTCATGTTGGCGCGCTTTGCACTACGGATATAAAATTCAAGTGTCTCAAAGGACGTACGGGTAACAAAGGAATCACTCGGTATCCAATTGGCACCCTTTGCAAAAACCGGTACCCCATTTACCTCAAAACGGAACTGATTCCCCCACCCGTCAGGGGATGTATCCAGTTTAATGGTGCGCAAACCCACAGTCTTCACGCACTTGTCATAATTAGCTGCAGCCAGCTCAATGATATATAACGGCTGTGCTCCAAGTCCGTTACACCACCATAACTGCGGATCCTCAATCAGGACAGAGCAATGCAACATTTCTTCCTGAAGCGTTACAGGATAGCTGCTGCGCTTCCCCTCCGGAGTAGTTATGGAACAGTCTGCAGACAGATTATTATCAACTTCGCCTGACAGCTGTGCCGTTACCTCCAGGCGTACCTTATCCTGTTCATGATGCTGAATAATATGTACATCCTTCAGACGAAGCTCGTAGCTTTCGAGTCTGATAACCCCTGTTAATCCCGCCGGCGGTAAGGATGGACCCCAATCCCATCCGAAATGGCTTGGAGTCTTGCGAAGGTGGGCATTTGCCGCGGAACGTTTATCCATTCCCTTTAAGGGCTGATTGGCCTGCCTTTCCTCAACATACGGGAAGAGGTTCTTTAACAGGATTTGAATACTGTTTGTACCCTCCCTCAGATATGGCTTAGCATCAAACCGCCAGATACGATTAATATTGTCGGCTTCTCCAATCACCGTCCCATTGATTCTGACGGTTGCCAGGGTATCTAAACCACTTGCCGCAAGCTCGACATGGGAAGCCTGCAGAAATTCCCGTGTCAGGGTAAAATCCCTGGAATATTCGTAATCATGATGCGCTACATCCTTGGATATATCTTCATTCATTCCCCAGAAAGGATCCTCCAGCTTCCCATTTGCCATCAGATCCAGATAGGAGCTTCCCGGTAGCTGTCCCTTTAAAAGCTCCGGGCTGTTATCCTGTCTTAATGACCAGTCCCCGCATAAATTAAAATACTGCATAGTCATTACCACACCTTTCTCCTGATATGCCATACTTACCCTTTGAAAATAACACAGCCTTCTTCCACTTGCATTTTAACACGAAAAGAGATAGGATAATTGTAAATATCTACACAAATTTGTATATATGTGAGGTGACTTATGTCGGCATGTCAGGCGGAAAAAGCGGCAAAGCAAATGATATTAAGCGGTTACAGGCACCATTCCTATGATGATGAGAAGCGTCTGTTGATCAAATTCTTTGAAGGCAGCGGGACGATTGATGATGACACCTATTTATATATCCAATCCGTCAGGAATCTGTATATGGATATCCTTGGGCCACAGCGCATGCGCTCCATGAAAAACAGCTGCATCTGCATGATAACAATTGTATGCCGCGCCGCAATTGACTATGGCATTGATGCCGAATTAAGCTTCGCGCTCAGCGACTATTATATTAATGAAGTAGAACGGCAGACTGAGGAATATCAGCTGATGAAGCTGCCGGAAGAAATACTGACCCATTACTCCGAACTGGTCAGGGAAAAAAGGAAACATAAGTATTCCCGCACCATTACTTTAGCTCTTCAATATATCGACCGGAATATCTATACTCTCTGCACAGTAGCTGCCATCGCTTCCTATGTAAAGGTTACCTCAAATTATCTCTGCGAGCTTTTTCACCAGGAGGTGGGCTTATCTCCTTCCGCCTTTATCCGTAATAAAAAGATGGCAGAAGCTGAAAATATGCTCCGCCATCTGGGATACAGTGTTACCGAAACCTCGGATGCTCTCGGTTATTATGATGTTGCTTATTTCTCAAAGGTCTATAAAAAGCATTACGGACAATCTCCCACGAAAATTGCAGCCAATTCTTAAATATGATTATTCTTTGCTTTCGCTTCAATTCAGCAAAGCAGGATAAGTAAGAAATCACTGCTTCTTGGCAAGGGTATCGACAACGTAAAGGATCTTGCAGATCTTTCGCCGGATATGAAACGCATAGACATAACGGGAGGTCTGCAATCTTTTCCACAACACCGGTAGATGATTATATTCAAACCATACAAGACACCTGGAATGAAATATTGCAGAACTGGCTGCCTGCTTCAGAATTTGAGTATGATGAAGCCCTGCCTGATTTTGAATGATTATCGTGATCATCGCCGGTACTTTGGCGGGAGCAGCAGATGGATCTCTGCATACCCATCCGGCAAAAAGAGGAAGAAGCCCTAAAGTCCAAGCTTCGGCTACAAGAAGAGCAGTAAAAATATAAGCTGCTGATCAACCTCGATGAAATAGTTGATCAGCAGCCTTACCTTTTTCCGGTTACAAACCTATGATAGGAACCGCTTATGTATTAAGCGTTGCTATCATTCAATTGCCATCGTTGTTCTAAAGTCTGAAAAGCCCATTTTCTCATACAGCTGTTTCGCGTTTTTGTTCTCCTTTAACACGTTCAGGGTCATAATTTTATTTTTCCGTTCTGCGGCCATATGCTTTGCACCTGTGCAGCAATGCGCATATACACAAATTTATATTTCCTGTTGACTCTTCCATTATGGTATACTTTATAATAAGATTGAGCTCAAGAAAACACATATATGTGAGGATAAACAATGCTGAAAATAGGTGATTTTTCAAAACTGTCAAGGATTAGTATACGGATGCTGCGGCATTATGATGAAATCGGCCTGCTGGTACCAAAAACCACGGACCATTATACAAGCTACCGCTATTACAGCGAGGATCAGCTTCCCGCTGCAGGAAGAATTACTGCCCTGAAAGACATGGGCTTTCGTCTTGCAGCCATTGCGGAGATAATGAAAAGCTATAATAATCCGCTAGCCCTCGCAGAGTATTTAGAGGTCAGACAGGCTGAAATGCATGCAGAGGCCGATGAGATAAGCCGCCGTTTACTGCTCCTTGAAACAGCCATCAAGAGGCTGAGAAAGGATGCTATGGCAATGAATTATAATGTGACGTTGAAAAACCTGCCCGAACGGTACGTGGCAAGTGTAAGAAGGATTATTCCCTCCTATGATCAGGAAGGAATACTATGGAATACTCTGATGAAAGAAACAGCGGCAATGAATCTGCAGCCGGCCGATCCCTGTTACAGTCTTGCGGTTTTCCATGATGAGGACTACAAGGAAAGCAACGTGGACATAGAAATACAGATGACAGTAAAAGGAAGTTATTCAAATACAGAGCATGTTGTATTCAAAACGGTTCCCGTCATTGAGATTGCTTCTGCCACCTACACGGGCAGTTATGAGCAGCTCACGGCGGTAAATCACGCGGTTGCCAGTTGGGTAAATGACAACGGCTATGAATTCAACGGCGCTATGTTCTGTATCTACTATGTAAGTCCGGCACAGACACAAAATCCCGATGAATTGGTCACGGAGGTTTGCTGTCCGGTAAAAAAGAAATAACCCTTTTATCTTTAATATGAAATAACAAGTAAAGACTCGTACAAAAAATCCACGCCCTTACATAAAGGCGTGGATTTTTATTGCGGATGAAGGGACTTGAACCCCCACTCTCTCGAACCAGAACCTAAATCTGGCGCGTCTGCCAATTCCGCCACATCCGCATAATGTGTAATGAGACATCCGGGATTCGAACCCGGGACACCATGATTAAAAGTCATGTGCTCTACCGACTGAGCTAATATCCCATAGATGCTTCCGGGCATAGCCCAGTAGCTGCATTTACACTTATATACCGGAAGATAACTTCCAGCATCTCTGGGCATAGCCCAGTAACTGCATTTACACTTATATACCGGAAGATAACTTCCAGCTACTGGGCTAGGTGGATTTGAACCACCGTAATGCAGGAGTCAAAGTCCTGTGCCTTACCGCTTGGCGATAGCCCATTATATATTTCTCCTGTATTGAAAATGAAAAGTCTTTTCAGACTTTTCTAGTCAACACATATAGGGTGGGTAAAGGGATTCGAACCCTTGGCCTCCAGAGCCACAATCTGGCGCGCTAACCAACTGCGCTATACCCACCATAATATACATTTTCATCTTAAGATGAAAAATGTGCCAGAAGGGATTCGAACCCCCGACACATGGCTTAGAAGGCCATTGCTCTATCCAACTGAGCTACTAGCACATTATGGTGTGATATATTCTTACCTGTTCGATTGAAAACGATGCATTGTCCTCTTCCTTAAGTAAGTCAAATATCAAGCGGGTGATGGGAATCGAACCCACGTATCTAGCTTGGAAGGCTAGTGTTCTACCATTGAACTACACCCGCATATTATAATTATTCATTTATTACATTTTGCGCAACTGTGAACCAATTCATACCTAAAAGCTGCCAGTCGGGGTAACAGGATTCGAACCTGCGACCTCTTGATCCCAAATCAAGCGCGCTAGCCAAGCTGCGCTATACCCCGAAATATTACTTGATTTGATGCCGCTTGTTATGCATTTTCAAGGTTTTTCACTCGTTCCAGCCGTGACGCAAGATTTATTATATAATAGCCTTCCTTCATTGTCAACATATTTTTATAACTTTTTTTGATTTTTAAAAAGTCGCCAATCAGGCATAAAATAAGGGGATTTCGCCCATTTTAATTGAAAGCAGCCAGCCTGATCATCTCCATCCTATATACAAGGAACAGTAAATTTGCCACAGCAAATTTACTGTTCCCGATAATAGTTCAATGCAAAATGTGCATCTCCCCTGGAGTCGATATCCATTATAATAAAAGTCGGTTTCCTGCCCTGCTGCCTGGGCAAAGCCAGACTGCCGGGATTAATCACCCATATGCTCCCCGACAAATCAATCATCGGAACATGGGTATGACCAAACATGACTATGTCCGCTTTGTTACGTTTTGCTGCATCCAGAAGTCCACTCGTGGTGAAGTTTACTCCATAACGATGTCCATGAGTAAGCAGTATAGTATATTTACCGACCTGAATGATCTTCTCCTTTGGCAAACCCGCAAAAAAGTCATTATTGCCGGCTACAAACTCAGCCTCGCACGGTAACATGGATCTTATATATTCTTCCCCGTTTTCCAAGTCACCAAGATGTATCAATAAATCTATCGGTGCAACCCGGTTGATTGTATCGATCAAGTTTTGATTTCTTCCATGGGTGTCACTTACAATCAATACCTTCATACATTATTCCATTCCAATCTCTACAGATGCTCTTTCATAACTTCCTTCATTGCTCTCAACGCTTTGCCGCGATGACTGATCTCATTTTTCAACTCTGAAGCCATTTCAGCGGTTGTACAGCCATACGCAGGTACATAGAAGATCGGATCATAGCCAAAACCATTGCTACCACTTACTTTATCTGCAATCACGCCTTCCACGGTGGCTCTTCTGGTAACGATTTCTCCGTTCGGCAATGCGCACGCAATAGCACTTACAAATCTTGCACTGCGTTCCTCCCCTTTTGCCTCCTTTAACTGATCAATTATGTATTGATTTTTGATCTGATAGGAGGTATTCTCACCCATAAATCTTGCTGAATAAATACCGGGTGCCTTATCAAGGTAATCAACTTCAAGTCCGGAATCATCTGCAAGAACAATTTCACCGGTCAGCTCCATCACAATTTTTGCCTTTATCCTTGCATTTTCTTCAAATGTCTTTCCATTTTCTTCAATCTCTGTATGAACGCCTGCATCCTTCAAAGACAATAATTCTATATCCAGATCCTTTAAAATCTCGCGAACTTCCTTCATCTTACCTTCATTGGAAGTAGCAAATATTACTTTCTTCATAGCCCTCGCTTCTGCGCACTCACTTACGCATTACATTACTTATTTTACTGCACCGGAAGCTCGTTGAAAGCCCGCATAATACCGTTATAAATTCCCTGTGCAATGATTGCCCTGCTGTCCGGATTATTCAAATAAGCCAGATCGTGAATATTCGACATGTATCCCACCTCAATCAGAACAGTAGGAACCTCCGAGTTATTCATAATAAAGATATCGTCATTACGCATTTCCACAACACCGCGGTTGCGAAGCGTGATAAGCTTGCCAAGCTCTTCTGAAAAGATATTGGCAAGAGCAAGATTTGATACCCCCTTAGGCTCTCTGTTATAGTATAAAATCTCAGTTCCGTTAGGGCTTGATACTTTATTGGAATTACAGTGAATACTGATAAAGTAATCACAGTCCACCGCATTCGCCAGGGTAACTCTGGGTCGCAGGAACACCTTATCATCATCCGTACGGGTATAGTATACCTTAATATTCTCCCTGTCAAGCAGCTTCTTAAGCTCAAGTGCAATGGCAAGATTAATATTCTTTTCGTAATCCTTTTGATCCTTGGAAAGCGCTCCGGCATCCTTCCCTCCATGACCGGGATCAATGACCAGAATTTTATCATAAACATCGGAAGGTTTTCTCAAATCTATAAAATAATACTCATCATCTTCATAAATAAAATAGGCATAAACACTGTCCAATTCCAGTAATATCTGCAAGGAATACAAGCCTGTGTTACCGTCCGGTTGTGAGGTTATGGTAATATTATGACACAGGTCCGTGCCGTAATCCCTGGTGATAACCTCTTTGACGGAATTATCCACCTCATCAACCTCCTGAGTCACTGTCTCGGCGTAGACCGGTGTTCCTCTGAAGAATTCCCGGCCTCTTACTCTGAGGAACATATCATCCTTCAAATTAATATCACTTAATCCGGCCAGGTTAAGACATATGCTCTTCGTAACATATAAGTCATCCAGCTGTATTTTATTCTTACCATCCGGTCCTTCAGGCTTCTTAATTACGAGATAATTATCTCCAAGCTCGTTAAAAATGTCCTCAGAAACCTGAGTCCTTAATTCCTCAAGACTATTTGCAGTTGACATATGATTGATTACAGCTCCCTCCTGATCAGAAGAGGCACTGTCCTGCCCTTCCTGCTGTACAGAGGACTCTATATTTTTAACATTATTATCTATATTGCTTGCTGAGATAGCCACCATCTGATATTGCTGTAGTGCAAATGATGAGGCAACGACTGCCACCATCATCGCTACGCTTTGAACTGCCGCCTTCTTCAGTAGGGATTTATCCATAAAGCTCTCCATTCAACTGTGACATAATTTCGTATTTTTCGTATAAAGCCCCTATAATATATAAATTATATATTAACCGTGTCATAATCACAATAATTTTTTCAAGTTATTATCTAATTATGTAGATTTATGGTGCTAATTTCCCGTCTTAATTGTTGCTTTCTGGCAAATTAACAGATATAATGAGATTAACTTGGGAGTAATGATACCATCTTTCTTAATATTAAGGAGAAGGAGCGTAGGGGAAATGAGCGAAGTTGCTTACACAACGATAAAGCAGAAGGACGGGTATATTTTAAAAATAACCCATTATAAAGCTTCAGCGAGACCCAGAGCAAGTATTTTAATCTTGCATGGCATGGCAGAACACCAAAAACGCTATCAAAAATTTGCAGAATTTTTGGTGGAACACAATTATGATGTTTTTACTTATGATCACCGAGGACATGGTACCGAGAGAAAATTTAACGAGTTAGGATTCTTTGACGCTGAGAAAGGATATCAGCTCATAGTTGATGATGTCATTGCAGCCAGCGAATATATTACCCAAAATAATCGCAGCAGCAAACTCATTCTCTTTGGTCACAGTATGGGATCTTTGATTGCACGGAATGTTATTCAGAGCTTTGACAAGTATAACGGCGTTATCATCTGCGGAACTGCCCACCCCTCACAATTTCTGACCCTGCCCGGGCTGTTTCTTTCCGCCTTCATAAAGCGTTTTAAGGGTCCGAAACATGTATCTCCCTTCTTAAACAATCTGATGTTCGGCGGCAAAAAGTATACCTCACTATCCACCCGTACCGCTTATGACTGGCTGTCAAGAAGCAACCCTATCGTCGGCGCCTATATGCACGACCCGTATTGTGGATTTACCTGCACTGCAGCCTTATATAACGACTTATTAAAACTGACCTCCTATGCTACGAAGAAGAGACTCATAGGACTTACACGCAAAGAGCTTCCCTTATTCGTGATCAGCGGAGATAAAGATCCTGTAGGTGGTTACGGCAAGGATGTTCAGAAGTATGTATCCCTTCTCAAGAAATTAGGTTTTAGTAATTATACCCTGAAGCTCTATCCTGAATGCCGCCACGAACTATTGAATGAGACAAACAGCGATGAAGTCTTCCATGACATACAGCAGTGGATTGCAAAAAGAGTTTAATGTGAATAAAAAAGATGTTGGAAGCGGATCCGGCTGCAAGCCGTCTTCGCTTTCAACATCTTTCTATTAGTTTACGGGCATTTTGTCAATTACTCTGTCTTTATGTTATCACTCTGCTTTGGCGGCTTTGGACCCATATATTGATAAAAATATGTTTTCATCATGCCATTATAGATCTTTCTATTCTTATCCGCCTGTCTTCCGATATATTTTTGTGCATCCTCATATGCAGTAATAATATAATAAGACCAGGAATCCAGAGAGCCGAATACCTTTCCCATCTCCTTATACAACTCCGGGAGCTCCTTCTTCTCCTCAAGGCGTTCACCGTAAGGAGGATTGGTGATAATGAAGCCGTACTTTTTGCTGCTGCTTAAATCCCCCAGAGGCTTATGCTGGAAATGGATTAAATGGTCCACACCGGCCCACCTGGCATTCTGTCTGGCCGCCTTAACAATCTCACCATCCAGATCATAGCCCTGTATCGTCATTTGCACATCCTTGAGGATCATATCATTGGCTTCCTGCTTTGCTTCACTCCATATCCCGGAAGGATATAATCCGGACCAGGTCTCTGCAAGAAAGCTTCTATTAATGCCGGGAGCAATCCTTGCACCGATCATTGCCGCTTCAATCGGAATGGTTCCGCTTCCGCAGAAAGGATCTACAAGAAGACGGTCTTTATTCCAGGGGGTTAACATGATCAATGCGGCTGCCAGAGTCTCTGTAATAGGAGCTTTACTGGTGAGCTTCCGGTAGCCTCTCTTATGCAGGGATTCCCCTGTGGTGTCAATACAGACCGTAACTTCATCCTTTATTATCGTAACACGGACCGGATAGGCTTCACCGCTCTCATCAAACCAATCCTTTTTATATTTTATCTTCATCCGCTCCACAATGGCTTTTTTCATAATGGATTGAATATCTGACGGACTGAACAGTTTACTATTTACTGAATTTGCCTTTGCCACCCAGAACTTTGCATTCTCCGGCAGGTATTCCTCCCAGGGTAATTGTTTTGTCTTCTCAAATAATTCATCGAAAGTTTCTGCCTGAAAGGAACCAACCTTTAATAACACCCGTTCCGTGGTGCGCAAAAATACATTAGCTCTTGCACAGGTATTACTATTTCCGGTATAAGTGACCTTGCCATCTTCAACCTTTACAATTTCGCAGCCCAGATCCATCAGTTCCCTTTTCAAAACTGCCTCCAGTCCGAAATGACACGGTGAAATATATTCAAACTGCTTCATTCCTACCTCCGTTTTAGCGTTTGTTTTTTCAATGCATATGTTATTGTAAAGCTCTTTCACATATTCGTCAATAAAATCTAACGGGTTCTCTCCAAATTACCACGATATTCTCGGAGTCCGCCATATAAGCTCTTAATATGATATCCCGTCTTTGCCAGATCTCTGGCTGCCAGCAAGCTGATATTACCGCGATCACAGTAAAAAATAAGCAGATCATTCTGCCGAAAACCATTTGCATAATCCTCAAGATCCTCATAGGGAATATTCACAGCTCCAGGAATATGCCCCCTGTCATATTCTATTCTGTCTCGCAGATCTATAATCAATACATTTGGTCGTCCGATATATTTAACAATATCATTGGGGCGTATCGTATCAAATGACATCCCTTACTGCACCCCCTTATTAGGTTTAAAATATTCTCTTTTATATCATATTCAAACAAAATTACTCTGCTATTAATTAAGTATGTATTACATAAGAAAAAAGCTGCCCGAAAGTTTTCGTACTTTTAGGCAGCTTTTTATTCAATCTGCTATCGTTTAATAATTATTTTCTGTGTCATCTAAGTCGCGAAATCTGCTTGTGTTAGCATTTCTTGAGGTAGCATTTCTTGTGGAGCCGGCATCATTTCTGACGTCATTCTTGGAAGAATCCTCGCATTTGCTGCCAGAGTTAGCGTTACGGCTGGAGCCGGTTGTATAGCTGCTGGTATTAGCATTTCTTGATGAAGATGTGCTTGTGTTAGCATTTCTTGATGATGATGTGCTTGTGTTGGCGTTTCTGCTGGAGCTACCTGTTCCAGAAGTGTTCTTTGAATTATTATTGCTTGTCATAGATGGCCTCCTATAAATAGATAGAAATTTGATATTGCAAACATATTATCTGCTGTTTTCCTTGAAATATTCATAGGTGTATGTATATATTTAACATTTTTTCCATCATTACCTGGCTTCTTTCCTGACATTTCGACTTTGCATTATGTATAAATGCATAAATCACTGCACATTTTTCGCAAATATAAATATTGCATAATAAATTTATATGTATTATAATAAAAAAGTGCTAGGGATTATATCCCTAGCGCGTTAATTAACCCCTTATTAATTATTTATACTCCCCTCATCGAAACGACCGCATGGCTCCCCCTTGCGGTCGTTTCACTGTCTGTCTTTATTTATGCCTTTCAGTGTCTTTTCATTGTCTGTCTTTATCCATGCCTGTCAGCGTCGTTTCCTGAATAAAATCATTACTAATACAATTAAAATTAATGGAAAGCCTATAGAAAACATAAAACCAATGATAAATTTGCTTAACAGAATTAATAGCATCAGCAAAACAATCCCGGCGATTGCGAGAGTTAATTTATGATACCACTTAAATCCAGTAAAGAATACCCGGGGACGCGCCCCCGAATTCTCCTGTTCCCATCGCTGTTCCCAGTCCGGATCGTCATCCTGCTGATAATTTGACGTACTTTCATATTGGTTATTGTAACTGTCGGAATAATTTCCTCTCTGCTTCGCTATTTTCTCTGATTCAATGATTGTCTTGGCAATCAGCCTGGGATCCCCCAATTCGGCAATAACGCTGTCTTCCTCCGAACCTGAAGAAATGTATTGATCATAATACCTTATATTTTGCTCTATAACATCAGCACTAACCTCTCCGCTTAAGGATTGTCTTAACTGATTGAGAAATTCATTTTTATCCATAATAATGACAGCCTCCTTTGCTACATTCTAACATAAGCCCTTCTGCACGTAAATGAAAGACCGGTAAAATAAATATTAAAATTCCATGATATCAGTCGAAATAAAAAAGGTGCATCATATACGTTATGTATATAATGCACTCGGGCCGTGTGCTAGAGGATTCGAACCCCCGACCTTCTGGTCCGTAGCCAGACGCTCTATCCAGCTGAGCTAAGCACACCTATTATACTGTTAAAATAAAACAGCATTATTCCATATAACTATAGAATAATGCCGGCGACCGGAATCGAACCGGTACGGGAGATTAGTCCCGCAGGATTTTAAGTCCTGTGCGTCTGCCAGTTCCGCCACGCCGGCACAAATGGGACCTATAGGGCTCGAACCTATGAC
>JAEYGZ010000028.1 GCA_023409535.1 Bacillota bacterium | reverse complement strand
TGGAGGACTACCAGGTAGATAGGACAGAGGTGGAAGTGCGGTAACGCATGGAGCTGACTGTTACTAATAGGTCGAGGGCTTGACCTAAGAAGGTTTGTTGCGAACAAAGTTCGTTAGTTTGGATGTTACATTTTCGTGTGTAGTATTTTGTCAATCTAAAAACAGAAAAGCCTTAAGCAGGATTTCTGTTTTTTCTATTGTGAGGATATAATAGTATTATAGAGTTGAATAGACAGGTATTTCAATTGTTCAATTATTCCTCGATAGCTCAATGGTAGAGCACACGGCTGTTAACCGTGGGGTTGTAGGTTCGAGCCCTACTCGGGGAGCTGGTAATTCAGTCTGAATAAGCGATACAAAGATGTAAAAATAGCCAGTTTAGCGGATTTTTACCTTGACGTATCAAGGCTGGATTGTTATAATAAATACACTGTTCCGCAATTAAATACGGCGACATAGCCAAGTGGTAAGGCATGGGTCTGCAACACCCTGATCACCAGTTCAAATCTGGTTGTCGCCTCTCGAAGAATGGTCTCTAAACCTTGAAAATACTGAGGTTTAGGGATTTTTTGTTTATATGGAAATTTTAGTTTATTATCCATATTTCGTATGTTATAATTGTTTGCATTGGTAACCGATGTTAATTTGGCCATGAGAGCAGGCTTATATTTATGTCAAAACAAATTAGAAAAAATAGTATGATAAAACAGGCAGGAATACTTGCCATAGCAGGTATTATATGCAGAATCATCGGGATTTTATATAGACGTCCGTTAACTGAACTCCTTGGTATAGAAGGTCTTGGTTATTATAGTACCGCCTACAATATTTATGCAATCATACTTCTGGTGTCTTCTTATAGCATTCCATCGGCCATTTCAAAAGAAATGGCTAAAAAGTTAATTCTAAAAGAATACAAGAATGCGCAAAGACTTTTCCATTGTGCCATTATATATGTTTTTATAGTAGGCGGGCTGGCAAGTCTTTTAACCTTTTTTTGTTCGAGTTTATTGGTAGAAAAAAACTCAGTGATCGTTCTCCGGGTTTTTGCCCCTACTATTTTCCTGTCAGGTCTTTTAGGTGTATTTAGAGGATACTTTCAGGCACATAATACCATGCTTCAGACTTCCTTATCTCAGATCTTTGAACAAATTTTTAATGCAGTGGTCAGCATATCGGCAGCATATCTTTTTATGAAGGCAGTTAACCGGTCAGATCCCACCACTCAAGCAATATACGGTGCAGTTGGAAGCGCAATTGGAACTGGTGCAGGCGTACTGATCGCACTTTTATTCATATTGATATTATATCTTCTTAATAAAGGTTTCATTAAAAAACGGATTCAAAGGGATTTAAATAATCCGACGGAACCGTATAGGGAAGTGTTAAGGCGAATTTTTTTCACAATCACTCCTATTATATTGAGTACATTTATTTATAATTTAAGTACAGCCTTAAATCAAACAATTTACACCAAAATACTTATTTATTTAAAAGGCTTTCAAGAAGAGATGGTTGCAGCTCAATATGGTATTTTTGCAGGAGAAGCAGTTGTTATTGCCAATATTCCGATAGCGCTTGCCTCTGCTTTATCAGCTTCAATATTACCGAGTATTTCAGGAACCTATTCTCTTGGAAATATAAAAGATACGAATCATAAAATCGATGTGGCTATTCGAACTGTAATGCTAATTTCAATACCATCGGCAGTTGGGCTTGCCGTTCTCTCAAGACCAATCGTTCAGATCCTATTTCCAGATAAGGATACGTTAACACAAGCATCCGGATTACTTTGCCTCCTTAGTATTACTGTTATTTTTTATTCCCTGTCAACAGTAACCAATGCCGTTCTCCAAGGAATTAATAAAGTAAATCTTCCGGTTATAAATGCTCTGATATCGCTTATTATTCAGACAACGGTACTTGTGGTAATATTATTATTTACCGGTTGGAACCTATATGCACTTACTATAGCTGCAATCGTCTATTCCTTCCTTATGTGTGTTCTTAATGGATGTTCAATAAGTAAAAGTTTAGGATACAAATTGAACATACGGAACAATTTTATGATACCCCTTGCAGCTTCAGCCATTATGGGCCTGATTGCAAGATTATTATATATACTTCTCTATGTTGTATGTAAAAACAATATGATTTCGATTTTATCAGCTATAATGATCGCAATTCCCTTTTATAGCATAATAGTCATAAAGCTTGGTGGTATAAACGAAAGTGAACTTATTATTTTACCAAATGGAAAAATGATAGTAGGATTTGCAAAAAAGCTGAGATTATTATAATAGATACGAAACTTTAATATTGAAGTGGACAAGCAAGCATAAATGTATCCATTTAAAAATTTTTTAAAAGAAATAGTGTAAGATAGAACTGGTCCGGGTACTTTTAAATAACTCTAGTTTAATAGGAGGAAGAACCATGCGGTTTATACAAATAAATGATAATTGGAATGCGGAACCTAACTCTCCGGATGTAGAAATTAAAGTTCAGAATAATGATGTAATAGTTTCTTTTTATCTTAATGCTTTTGAATTTTCAGAGTATGCTGAGGGCGATAAAGGAATAGTGACTTTTTATAATTGCATTCAATATAGATACGGAAGTCCTAACGATGAAGGCTTTTACTGCTTCGGGCAAAGCAGATATAAAGAATTCGGGGTTAAATGGGGAGAATTTTATGAAATTGAAGATTCGGATTGGAGAACCAATTTCCCTGATGCTATATTATTACGAAATGAAATTGATAGCAGTAAGAAGTATAAACATTACTTGTTTTATTTTAAAGATGGTGCATTTGAATGTATTGCAAATAGTTATTCTTTAAATATTCTCAGACAGCCTGATGACTTTGAGTAGCGGGAGAAATTGCTTATAAGGGAACAATATGCTGTTTTGAAATCCGGAGGAACTTCTTTTTTCAGGCGTATTTCAATAGCGTTATCAGGATTTTAGCTATTATTCTGCTTCTACGGTATTGTATTTCGCCGTATTGTTTAGGATGCCAGCCCGATATTCCTTGGGCGTAATACCTTCCTGTTTTTTAAATACAGTGGAATAATAGGAATAATAGTCGAATCCTACCAATGACGCTACATCGGTTAATGATATTGAGAGGTCGTTCAATAAGTGTTTTGATTTTTCAATTCGTACCTGGGTGATATAATCTGATAACGATATACCGGTTTCTTTTTTAAAGCTCTTTGCTAAATAATCAGGACTTAGAAATACAAAATTGGCCAGTTCAGATTTCGTGATACGATTGTGATAATTTTTATCGATATATTTTTTTACATCCACTATGATGGATAAGGGTTGTTTTACATTTTTCAATTCATAAGAAAAACGTGTTGCAGATACCGTAATCCATTTAAATAAATCATATACCGATTTTGTTGAATGGTTGTACAACATCAAATCTCTTTCGTCTCCCAGTACCTGGTTTAATTCGAGGTCTTTTTCTTTGATAGACGTATATAGAAGTTGATTATAATGCTGTGAAAAACTATATAAAAATTGAGAACCCAGCTTTTTATTTTGCGCAATTAAAAAGAATTCCTTAACCTTTGAAATCAGGGGAAGCGTTTGACCGGTGATTAGTAAAGGATAGATTTCTTCAAAGTGTATATCGGCAGAATCTTCCGGAAAGCTTGCTTGAAAGGATGGTTCCGCTTCAAGTGTAATGGTCTGATCCGAAATAACATTATTATTATCCAACTCATCCAGTCTTTTTATAGTATTTGAAAACTGTTCGCAATGACATGGCTCTGAAATATAGAAATAGATAGAACAATTCAGTAATTTTTTAAACAATCGGACTAATTCTTTGCACTTGTTTTTGAGTTCCTCTATGTCAATTGAGGTTACCA
The DNA here is from genome assembly GCA_023409535.1 of Bacillota bacterium. GTDB lineage: Bacteria > Bacillota > Clostridia > Lachnospirales > Lachnospiraceae > Mobilitalea. The sequence continues at coordinate 169,060 of JAEYGZ010000028.1, read as the reverse complement.
TCGGATGGCAGATTGCAGCCAATGCTATTTTATTCTCTTTCTCCAGATTTACAAGATAAGGACTGTTGGGAGAATTAAACAACATTTCAGAGGCAATGTTGGCAATACAAAAGTCTTTTTCTGATTCAGCCCAATCCAGCAGGGCCTCCTGATATCGGGAGGCTGTTATATATATAAGAATGGACTGCATCTCGATATCAAGCTCTATATTATATTTATCTGCCAGTGAATGGATTTTTGTTTGTTCAGGGAGTATTTTACCGCTGCACAAGTCATGCCAGAATTTATGACAAAAAAGTCCTCTGTTTTCTTCCCAATGATGCCCATAGTTTAAATACCGATTTGTAATCTGAATGGTTTTTGCAATGTTCACAGCTCTGCGAAGAGCAGCTTCTATCACCTCGATTGAAGATATTTTTGTTACAAAATCAATGCATTCTAACTGTAAGGCTTGCTGGGCAAAATGAAATTCGGCATGGTTTGTAAGAAAAATAGTTTGTACTTTATTCTCTCTGTTTCGGAGCCATTCTAATAATTCAATTCCGGATCCATTTGGCATTTCTATGTCGCACAGCATAATATCAATCATATTTTCCAGAAACAAAGATTTCGCTTGTTGGATATTATAAGCGGTTAATATCTCATCGATATCCAACGCATTCCAATGTAAAGTGCTCTTGAGCATTTCTACCATACTATGATCATCATCAATGAGAATAATATTCATATGAAACCTCCATGCTGCCAATGCCCGCGGATTTGGGCGTCAGCCCCTCCTATATAACGCCGGTTGAGTTATCAAGATGAAGTATAAGAATAGTAACTTTTCCGCCGTTGAGCTCTGAGTTGGACAGGTTTACGGCAGCCTCGTCACCATAAATTAATTGTATCGTTTTTAATACATTTCGGATACCAAGATGCTTTGGATCATTTGCATCGGCAAAGCCTGGTTTCGAAAAATGTATAAGGTATTCGTCAGTAAATCCTTTTCCGTCGTCTTCTATAGTGATTTGTACCTTTTTTATTTCATTAACCATAATCGCTTTTACATTGATTAATATAGTAAGCGGCCGATCCGGGACCATCCCATGCTTCACACAATTTTCTACAAACGTAAACAGGGCAAAACATGGAATGGCAAAACTGTCTAAATCATCTTCAATAGAAGAAAAGAACACGATATTGTCATTATATTGCAAATTTTGCATGGATAAATAATTTTCAATGTGATTAATTTCTTCACAAACGCTTACAGTAGAGATACCCTTCTGGAACATATATCGGGTATGTATACTAAAATAAGATAAAAACTGATGAAGATTGTCCATTTGACCTAAGTGAGCGTAATTGGATACGGTAGTTAAGGCATTCAGGAAAAAATGCGGCTTTATTTGCATCTGCAGAAAGTTTAATTCTGCTCTCTGTTTATTAATTGCTTCTTCATATACTTGAATCTGGAGATGGGTAATTTGAGAGGCCATGGAATTAAAAGCCTGATTGACTTCATCAAATTCCGCAGATACCTGATTAGCCGCAATCCTAAAGTTTAGATTTCCGCTTCCCAATTCGTGAATACCAATCAAAAGGAAGCGTAATGGCTTCAAAACCCAGCGGAAGATTAAATATGCTGTGACAGGAAGCAGCAATAATATAAACATTGCCAGTAAAAATAAATAGATTTGCTTTAGATCAAGTAATCCCAATACGTTGCGTTTCGGTATCATCTCCCAGAGAATATAGGAACCAGTATCAGAACTTTGTGATATTGTTATAAATTGCTTCTTTACTCCTGTCATAAAATAAGTCTTATTATTAGGTATAAGCATTATATTCAAATCGTTTAAAGCATCTTCATACTGAGCAGAATATCCGTTTTGATCTGTAATATAGAAAGAGGACTGTTCTCCTTTTTCTAAATTCTCTAAATATGATCCAAGTGTATCTGACTTAAGTAAGGTACCCAAATAGTAATCTCTCGCCTTATACATAAAAATCAGGTAATCGCTGCCACCTATATTAATCATTTTCCATTGATGTGCGAAATCCTGGTTAAAATAACTGCCACTTAAGCTGTTCTTAATTTCTTTCGCGGTTTGATGATTTATCTTTGCGGTATCGTATACATAAGAAAATTCTGAAAATTTTGTGGAATACAGAAAAAAGTAATCAACATTATATAAGGATAAATGATTATTTAATTCTGTCATTAGCCGGTAGGAGGCAAGAAAACGGTTATTGGGATTTGCGTTATTGATATTGCTGAAATTCTCATTGGTAATACTTAAGGTAAGTAAATATTTGATGGCGTTGTTTAGAGTTGAATCTAGCTGCTGAGCATAAAAGGATAAAGCACTTTGGTTAGATTCTATAATTTTATCGCGTACCTGGCTGATCGAATAGAAGAAATTGCATACAAGCAAAGATGCAAGCGGCAGTGCAATCGCTAATATTTGTGCAATTAATTTGCGGTAGAGTGTATTACGACGTTTCATATTCGCACAAAACCCCCTGACAATCTTTATCTTATTATATCAGCTTACAGCTAAACAGCAATCCCCGTAAGATAAGATGTCTAGTTTTTTAAAAAGAATATCTTTTTATTTAAAGAACCTAAATTCAGAACAATATATAATAATTGCTGTCAGAAATATTCTGGTAAAAAATTAAGGAGGAAGGTTATGAAAAAAAGATTGTTATCGTTAACGATCGTATTACTGATGTTTGTAAGTATGTTAGGTGCCTGCGGCAATAATGCCGCAAAAGTGGAGGATGGCAGCAAATCAAACAATACCCCGGCGTCTGATCAAGGTAATACCCAGGAGACCGAGGAAGATCCCTATCATGTGACCTTTGCATATATCGGGAATGAACAACAGGATATGGATAAGGTAGAAGCTGAAATTAATAAAATAACCTTAAGGGATCTGAATATGACAGTCGATATCATACAGCTTGGCTTTGGTGATTATACAGAAAAAACGAAACTCATGCTGTCCGGCGGAGAAGCACTTGATATTTTGCCCATATTTTTTCAAAATGCGGCAAGTTATATTAATGCAGGTCAATTAGTTAATATGAACGATTATGTACAGCAATACGGGCAAGGCATTATTGAACAATTAGGTGAGGATGTTGCTATGGGAGGCCAGATAAACGGCTTCTTATATGGGTTTCCGGCACAAAAGGAAGCCCAGACAAGAGCAGGTGTCGTTATGAGAAAGGACATCGTAGATAAGTATAATATTGATGTTGATTCTCTAAAGACTTACGAGGATATGACAGCCGTGTATGAAAAGATACATCAAGGTGAGCCGACCATGGATTTACTGGTTGGTTATAATATGATCACCCAGATAGAGACGAAGGATCCTTTATTTGATGGCTTTGGCGTATTAATGATGCGTGAGGGCGATCCGACTAAGGTGGTAAATTATTTTGAAACCGAAGAGTATAAAAAGAGAGCTCATTTAATGAGAGATTGGTATGAAGCAGGATATATCATGCCGGATGCCGCAACATCAACGGAATCGTCAGCGAATCTTGTAAAGGCCGGCAATGCCTTCAGTTATCTTTCACCGGTGAAACCCGGATTTTTGACACAGGCAAATATTAATTGCGGTCATGAAATGATAGTCGCGTTTATTGAAGATGCAGAGTATACGTACAGCAGCGGTGTTAATTTCTTCAATTGGGGTATTGCCCATACTTCCAAAGATCCGGCTAAGGCGATGCAGTTTTTAAATTATGCTTATACCAGCTCAGAGTTTATGAATTTATTAAATTGGGGTATTGAAGGAGAACATTATAAGTTTGTCAACGATGCGAAGACAATCATTGATTTTCCAGATGGTATCGATGCTTCGAATACAAAATATAATCTAAATATCGGATGGGAATTACCGAATCAGTATATTGCCCATATTTGGAAGGGTAATACTGAGGATATCTGGGAGCAGTATAAGGAATTTAATAATGCAGCAACAAAATCTCCGGCCTTTGGCTTCATTTATGATTCCACCGATGTGGCAAATGAGCTCACAGCGCTTACGAATGTAAACAATCAGTACTTGAAGGCCTTAGATACGGGCTCCGTAGATCCGGATGAAATTCTGCCCCGGTTTAATCAAGCGTTGTATGATGCCGGATTACAGAAGGTTATAGATACGAAGCAAGAGCAGCTGGATGCATGGTTTGCTACGAAAAAGTAAGCAGAGAGAATTACGAAACAACTGTGGGTGCCTTAAGCAACAGGCACCCACATTAACTGGAGTAAGGAGTAATCAGGATGAATGAGAAAGTAGGTTCCAATAAAATGAGGAACAGAACTAAGGCAAAGATGAAAAAATGGCTACCACTTTATCTGATGATGCTGCCGGGAGTGCTTTATCTGCTAATTAACAATTATTTTCCTATGTTTGGCTTGATAATAGCATTTAAAAAGGTGGATTTTTCTAAAGGCATTTTAGCGAGTGATTGGGTAGGGTTTCGTAATTTTACATTTTTATTTGCTACCAAGGATGCTTTTACCATTACCAGAAACACCTTGTTATATAATGTTTCCTTCATTGTTATTAATACGGTATTGGGTATTATCTTTGCTATTTTTATTTGTGATATCGTTAGTAAAAGAGCAAAAAAGATATATCAAAGTGCAATACTATTTCCGTTTTTAATGTCAATGGTAGTTGTAGGATATATTGTCTTTGCTTTTTTCAGTATGAAGAATGGAATAGTGAATAAAACCATTCTCCCAATGCTGGGGATGAAAGATATATTCTGGTATAATGAACCGAAGTACTGGCCGGCTATACTGATCTTTGTTAATACCTGGAAAGGCGTTGGCTATGGTTGCTTAATCTACATATCATCCATTAACGGAATTGATCCTTCCTTTTATGAAGCAGCGCAGCTAGACGGAGCGTCTAAATGGAAACAGATCAAGTTTATCACTTTACCGTCACTGACACCATCTATTATTACACTGACCTTGCTGAGTATCGGGCGTATTTTCTATTCCGACTTCGGATTATTCTATCAGGTACCAAGGAATTCAGGCATGCTTTATAGTACCACCAATGTAATCGATACCTATGTGTACCGGGGTCTTATGGAGCTGGGCAATATCGGAATGTCGAGCGCGGCGGGCTTCTACCAATCAATCGTTGGATTTGCCCTGGTTCTGATATCTAATTTTGTAGTACGAAGAATTAGTAAAGAAAATGCATTATTTTAGAAGGGAGGATTATAAATTGAGAGAGAAAAAACGAAGTGCCTATCAAATTATTGCTAATACCGTAATGATATTAGTAACCATCAGTGTAATCTTGCCTTTTCTATTGCTGTTTATGTCCTCCATTACCTCGGAAGACGTTCTCTTAAGTTATGGATATTCCTTGTTTCCAAAGCAATTCAGCGTAGAATCCTATGCATATATCCTGCAATCAGGAGAGAAAATACTTCGGGCATATGGCATGACGATGCTGGTAACGGTAGTGGGAACCACAGTTGGTCTATTAACTGCCGCTTTATTTGCATACCCCTTATCCCTTAGCAATTTACCATTTAAGAAAGTATTTAACTTTTTCGTATTCTTTACCATGCTTTTTAATGGTGGGTTAATACCGTCTTATATTATGTGGACTAATTTATTTCACATCAAAGATACCGTATGGGGGTTGCTGGCTCCTAATCTTTTGATGAATGCAATGAATGTACTTATGATAAGGACGTATTTTGCCAATAGCATACCAAGTACTTTATTTGAAGCAGCTCAGATTGACGGAGCCGGTCAGTTTCAAGTTTTTCATAAAGTTGTTATTCCCCTTGGAAAGCCGATTTTAGTCACGATGGGTACATTTACCGGCTTGGCTTACTGGAATGATTGGACGAATGGACTTTATTATATCAGCAAAAGGACAGATTATTATACAATTCAGAATTTGCTGAATAAAATGGTTTCAGATCTGCAATTCCTGACAAGTAACAGTAATTTATCCGCTCAGGCGGCGCAGGAAATAGCTAAGGTTCCATCTACAGGAATACAAATGGCGATTGCTTTTATTGCTATTTTACCAATACTTATTTTATTTCCGTTTCTGCAAAAATATTATTCAAAAGGAATTATGCTCGGAGCGGTAAAGGGTTAACTTAGGCGCAGCATAGTTGATCGGAATATCATTATTTGATCAGGTTTTATAAAGGAGAGTAAATTTAATGTTTCAATACGCATTTGAAGTACCGGAGAATAAACAATACCGGGTGATTGTACATACGGATTGTAAGAATGAAGCGGATGATCAATTTGCATTAGCTCATCATTTAATGACACCCAAGTTTAAGATTAAAGGGATGATAGCCGGCCATTTTGAACTGAATCCGCAGACTTATGGAAAAGGGAATACTGTTGATGCCAGTTATGATGAGATTATAAAAGTAATTAGATTAATGGGATTAGAATCGGAGTACAAATCAAAAGTATTTCGTGGGGCGAGAGGTCCTATTGCAGACGAAGCAACACAAAATCCTTCGGAAGGTGCCGACTTTATAATTCAAGAAGCAATGAAGGAAAGTGAACAGCCGTTATTTGCCGTGTTTCAGGGCTGCTTAACTGATCTTGCTTCCGCTATTTTAAAAAAACCTGAGATTTGCCGCCGTATGACTGCTATTTGGATCGGCGGTGGAAAATGGCCGGTAGGAGGCACTGAATTTAATCTTGCGCAGGATATTAATGCAGCTAATGTAGTATTTAAATCATGCATGCCTTTATGGCAGCTTCCGATTAATGTTTATAAACAGATGGCGGTTACCTTAACGGAGCTGCAGTACCGTGTTCAACCATATGGGGAGATCGGTAATTATTTATTTACACAAATGGCAGAATTTAATAAAAGACTTGCCGTTTATAAGAACTGGCCGCATGGTGAAAGCTGGGGATTGGGTGACCAGGGTACAGTAACGGTTTTATTAGAAGAATTGGAACGAATGAATTATGATTGGAAACCAGCTCCGATATTCGCACAGGATATGCATTATCTGCATGAGCAGAATAACCGTCCGATTCGTGTCTACCATACAATAGATTCAAGATTTACGATGGAGGATTTCTATGCAAAGCTTGCTTTAAATTTCCCATCAAAATAGCCTGCTTAAGAAAGGATGAAGATTATGTTGATAAATTTAGAATATGTTCCTGCCACCGATACTTCATTTCCGTTTGCTCCGGCGTCTGACGTGTGCGGTTTTAGTGAGTGCGGTTATATGGAAGATGAATATTTTATGCATGGTTCAGCGAACGTTTACTCGGAGAATGATAAGGGCTTAGAAGTAATTTATAAAGACGCTCCTTATACCACAAGAATTCTTATCCGGCGTCCGGAAGCAATAGAAAAGTTCAGCGGTAATGTTATTATTGAGATATTGAATGCTACCGCCATGATGGATATAGACCGGATGTGGGTGAATTCATGGAAATATTTTACCAGAAACGGTGATATCTATGTTGGTATTACAAGTAAAGGACATGTTGTTGACTCATTGCTCAAATTTGACAAGGAACGCTATCAATCCATCTGCTGGAATAATCCATTGCCAGACCGTCAAATACCTGATGCGCTGGCGTCAGGACCGTTTCCGTTTCTTCCTCAATATGAATCGGGACTTTTCTGGGACATGCTGACTGATTTGGCAAAATTACTGCGTATGAAAAGCGATTTCAATCCTATCGCCAAATATGGAGTTAATTATTTATACTTAACCGGATGGTCGCAATCAGGAAGCTATCTTGTACGTTATCTAAAATCTTTTTCCTATCTTCCGGAAAATTGCAAGGAGCATCCGCTCTTTGATGGTTATTTAGCAGCGGGATGCGGTGCGGATATTGCTCCGATGAATGCTTATGAACCTATAAAAAGTGATTTTTTCCGTGCTAAGGGCATCCCCAAAGGAAGTGTTATGGGTGCCAAGGAACCTTATATCAATATTAATACGGAGAGTGAAAACCGCCACACTAATTGGTATGGTGACTTTGACCAGCCTGATTACAAGTTCCGAAGTTATCCTATTCCGGGTTCAAGCCATGATTCTTATTATAATTTGATAGAATACTATAATAAGCAGAAGGGAAAGGAACGGTTAGTCAGATTTACCTTTGATGGTGTTGATGGAGAGCCGTTGAATTATCCATATGAGTTTATTTTTAATGCAGCATTCAGAAATCTTTATGCCTGGGTTCGTTATGGTGTCAGTGCACCACATGCGGAAAAGATTAAGACCGAAGTGGTCGATCGGGAACATGCTGAGCCGTTAGGAGCCTATATCAGAAACTGTACCGATGCCTTCGGCAATGCAATAGGAGGCATACGCACACCTGCAATTGATTATCCGGTTGGGTGTTATGAGAGCTTCAGTAAAACCAAAGACGGAAGAATTAATCCTATGTTCGGTAAAGTTAATCCATTTCCGCCGGAGGTATTGAAAGGAATTTATGGAGATATTGATAATTATAGAAGGTTGGTATCAAAACGTACGGATGAGATTATTGCCGAAGGCTTCATTTTAGCTGAGGATAGAGAAGAATGCATCGAAGAGGTTGTTAAACTGGCTAAAATGAGAGGACTTTAAGGATAACGAATATGATGGGTGGAGAATATTGCAAGGAGCTTATCGATTATTTCAGTCCGGAGTATTCTTCCTGTATTCGGCGGGGTTTTTTCCGAGTACCTTCTTAAAGGCTCTGGAGAAGTTGGAGAGATTGTTATAGCCCAATTGAGCACCAATCTCTCCAATGGAAAGTTTTGTTTCAACCAAAAGCTGTTTGGCTAATTTCATACGCTCCATCAGGATGTATTTTGATACGGATACCTGATAATGTTTCTTAAATAATCTGTCGAGATAATCAGGATTTAAATAAACATGGTTAGCAACCTCTTCCCGGGAAATATCCTTATCAAAATTGTCAATCATAAAGCTGATTGCGCGCTGCAGCTGCAGAGCGGTTTTATCCATCTCAGTAAAATTCTTTCCTATTTTGAATAAAACAGCATCAATCCAGTTCAGAAGGCGTTTATAGGAATGAGCCGCATCCTTGTAGAGCTTCAGGACATCCTTGTCTTCTAAAATAAGATGGGCACTGATGCCATTTTCGCGCAGTATCATATAAATCAACTGTAAAAAATCCTGCTGAAAGTGTATGCAAAATTTATAATCTATCGTTTTGTTGGCAACCATATCTTCAAAAAGCTGATGAATCTCTGAGGAAACCTGACTGTAATACCCTTTTTTGATAAATGTACTCCAGGGAAGCATATCTATGCCGGGAGCTGCGGCGGTGCTGTGCGCAGGATGCTTCAGGTAAAAAACCTGATTAAAATAAGCAACATTATTTTCATTCAGGGAATAAAGCTTTGCAAACATATCAGGCAGTTCAAAAATTAAGATAGGGGATCCAACGTAACAGGAAATATTTGCGGATAGATAATTATGGCAGATGGATACATATTCCGCCAGCTTTGAATTTATATTTTGCTGAAAAACAGCAATAGAGTTCTCATGGATAGGAAACATACCCAGTATTGTTCGTGCTGTTATTTCAAAAAAATGTCCGAATTCTCCCCAATTAGTTAAAAACTCCTCCCCAATATTCTGAATACCAAAAGAGATGATGGAAGCCTCCTCAATCGTTAGAACATACTCGTCATATTGAATACAGATCATAATCGGTATAAAGGTAACATTAGTTTGAAACGGAATATTGCGGCGGTCTGCCTCCCTTTCCAGGAATTCCTGGCTGAGCGGGATTTTGCGGTTGATAATATCTTTCCAAAATTGTTCGATTAATCGGGGCTGATGCTTGAACCAATGGCTTTGTATTGCCTTTAAATTATCGTTTTCCTGATTTTCTTCAATTCGGGCAATTGCTGTTTTAATGATATTTTCCACCTCTTTGTAATCCAGCGGCTTAAGCAGATAATCCAAGCACCCCAAATGAATCGCCTGCTTTGCAAAATTAAAATCCGCATGGCAGGTAATAAAAAACGTCTGTATCTTTGGAAAAGCATTCTTGATATAGGACAAGAGCTCCAGTCCGTTTCCTCCCGGCATATCAATGTCGGAAATCACTATATCAACAGAATGATTATTTAGTAAATCCTTGGCTTCACAGATATTCAGGGCACTATAGATCTCGGATATTCCCAAAGAGGTGTAATCAAGGGATTTTTTGATATCCTCCAGTACATATCGGTCATCATCTACAACTAACAGAATCATAATATTCCTCCTGAGAACTTTTAGGGTTTGGAACTGCTTTTAATCCTGATCTATGTTGGCTCCGTTGCAATCTATGTATTTGTTTTGCCATAAAATAAAGCCGGCTTTTGCCTAATCCTCTAATTCGGGAAGCTGATTGTATTTTTCATCCAGGGGAATTGTAAAGGATATCATAGCCCCGTGGGGTTTCAGATTAGAGAAATTGATGGAGGCATTTCCCTTGTAGATCAGGTCCAGACGACGCTTTATATTATATATTCCGACATTGTTAGTAGGAATTAAGCTGTAATCGGAAAGGTTAAAACGTTCCAGCAGCTCTTCGGGAAATCCGTTCCCGTTATCGGTAATGATACAGTGCAGATAAGGATCCTCCCCATGCATTTCCATAGAAATATTGATTGTGATATGCAAGACAAAATCCGATTTCATAGTAGTGTGCTTGATCGTATTTTCTATGAAATTTTCAATCATGAGCTGTGGTATATATTTATTACCCAGATGCTCCGGCATATGAAGGGTATAGACAAGGCTGTCCGGATAATGCAGCTGATACAGCCGCAGGTAATTTTTAATAAAGTCCAATTCATTACTTAAGGGTACAAAGGTCTCGTCCTTACGGAGTATATAGCGGAAATGCTTTATGAGGCACATGCTGAATTCCTGAGCAATATCAAAATGGCTGGTTCTTACCAGCGTATATACCATATTAAGGGAATTTAATAAAAAATGAGGATTTAATTGCAGTTTCAGTTGCTTTAATTCGGCTTTTTGCCGGTAGATTTCTTCCTTGTAGGCATTTAGTTTCAAAACAGTGATTTGATCCAGCATGGTATTAAAGCTTTTATTTACCAATTCAAATTCACCGGAGGAAGGGGCTTCGGGAATACGAATCTTCATATCACCGCCGGCAACGGTTTTCATAGCCAAAACAATATGTTTTAACGGCTGGTAAATGTATTTCTGCAAGATAGCCAATGTAATCACAGGCAAGAATAATAAAGCCATTAAAACCAGATAGCGTCCATACCTGAGAAACAAAGGCAGACCTGAGAGAACGACGGACCGCGGGATGATTGCTACAGAATAAAATTCACCCGTGGATGAGGGATAACTGATGGTAATGGATTTATTTTTACTGTCGGTTACTGTTGTAGGTATCATCTGCCGAATTTTAATATCCGCAGAGGTAAGCTCAGCTTCGGAAATCTGCAGTAAAGGCTCCGCTTTGGAGTTAACAAACAGAAAGCTGCATTCAGAGTTAAGATCAAGCTCGGTCAGCTTGGGTTTAAAGTTGTTCAGCCTGACGCAGATTCCAACCTCTAACGTATTGGAAGTGAAGGCTTTAACAAAATAGTAACTGTTTTCCAGGCAGACCAAATGCCAATTATAGGCTGTTTGTTTATCCAGTAAATGTTTTTCCTGCAGAGCGATTAATTTAGGAGTTAAATTCCTTGTATTTTCCGCAATATCGGAGTTTTGGCAGATTCGAAAGAAATCATCTCTTTTTATTTCATTCACATAGATAAAATCCGCATAGGGAAACATATTGATGCCTCTTTGCAAGGAATTAATTAAACGGATTTTAGCTAAAATATATTCCGTTTCAGTATCTGCATTTTCCAAGAAAACTAAATCGTCGTTTGACGCCATGGCGGACTCAAAGTATGTCTTAACGCTGTTAAGCTTATCATCAATTTGTGTTGCAAACAGCCGCACGATATCTGCATGAGAGGTAGAGGCCTGCTCATAAACAGTATCTATGGTCAGCTGATAGGTATGGAATATAAATACACCGCCCGTTAAAAAAACACATACTAAGATAGCGGTAATCCGAAACCGAACGGAATGCAGGATATTTTTGAATTTATTGGCGGCGGAATGATACATAAGAACCTCCGGATATTACAGTCGCTGAAATTTTATGCTCATTATACTTTAATCCGATTGCTATTTCAACAAAAGTCGAAAATGGTTCTATGCAAGGTCGATAAAAAGGTAGAAGGAAAGGAATAATCTGAGATAAAATAACGATGTAAAGAAATATTACGAATTTTGAAGGAGGATAAAATGAAAAAATTATTGTCAGTGGTATTAATTACTTTAATGTGTTTTTCATTAGCGGCATGCGGCAATAATTCCGCTAAGACGGACCCGGCAGGTGATAATACGGAAAATACCGGAAAGCAGGATCCGGCAGAGGGGGAAACAACAGAGCTTGTCTGGGCTATTAAGACCTGGGGCACCACACCTGCAGATATGGATAAGGTGGAAGATGCCATTAATGCATACTTAATTGATAAGTTAAACATTAAGGTAAGCATTTTGCCGATTGGGATTGCTGATTGGACTGAAAAAATGAACGTAATGCTTACATCTCCGAATGAACCGCTGGATCTTGTTGCTATGAGTGGAGATCAATTTGCTTCCTATGTATCCAAAGGTCAGATAATTGCTCTGGATGATCTGCTTGCTGAATACGGCCCGAGCATTACCGAGGTGCTTGGAGACTTCTTATCTGCAGGTCAGTCCAACGGTGTTCAATATGCTGTTCCTACCATTAAGGATGAAGCCGGAGGCACCGGCTTCCTAATTCTGCAGGACGCTGTAGATAAATACAATATTGATTTAAGCAGTGTTACCTCTCTTCCCGCCATAGAGCCGATTCTGGCTGCTTTAAAAGCCGCAGAGCCCAATATTTATCCGCTTGCGCTGGCGAAGGTCATATCCACCGTTACGCTTAGTATGAATTATGATCCCTTAGGTAATGATTTTGGTGTATTAATGGATGTCGTAAATGGAGGCAACGTCATAAACCTGTTTGAAACCGATGAATATGCCGATTATTGCAAGTTGATGCGTAAATGGTATCTTGCCGGCTATATTGCACCGGATGCCGCTACGATTGAAGATAATAATTCAACCCAGCTTAAAGCAGGTACTGCTATAGCGCAAACCAGCAAGACGAAACCCGGGCTGGTAGATGAACAAAGCACAATCATTGGTAAGAAAGTAGCTAATGTTGAATACCGCAAGCCCATTGCAACAACTTCAACTGTTCAGTCTGCCATGTGGGGGATTGCAAACAACTCAACCCATCCCAAAGAAGCAATGCAGCTTCTGGAGTTACTTTACAGCGATGAATACTTAATCAATTTAATTTGCAACGGAATTGAAGGTGTTCATTATGTGAAAAATGCGGATGGAACCCTTTCCTATCCGGAAGGTATATCAGCAGAGACTTCCCCGTACAATTTGAATATGTCATGGGAAATGGGCAATCAATATTTATCTTATATATGGGAAGGGACAGATCCGACCCTTTATCAACAGTTAAAAGAGTTCAATGAAACTGCAATTAAATCAATTGCTCTTGGTTTCGTATTTGACCAGAGTAAGGTAGCTACCGAGGTTTCCGCCTGTACTTCCGTAGTCAGCCAGTACAAGCTTGCGCTTGAAACAGGTAGTGTAGATACGGATACGGTTCTTCCGGAATTTATCGAAAAGTTAAAACGAGCCGGAATTGATACGATTATTTCGGAAAAGCAGTCACAGCTGGATGCTTGGCTTGCAGCAAAATAATCTGGTAACGATACTTCTGAACCAGTAGATTAAAGGATGGTTGGTGGAGTTGAAGTTTTGCTCCATGAACCATCTTGTTTTGTCGGAGGCTTGCTAAATGAGAAATGAAGTAAAAAGAAAGAAAACAAAGATAAAAAGATACCGTTCTCTTTATCTTATGATGTTTCCGGGACTTATCTATATCTTAATTAATAACTATTTACCTATGGGAGGACTGATCATTGCTTTCAAGTCCGTAGATTTCCGGTTGGGTATCCTAAAAAGTTCATGGATTGGCTTTAAAAACTTTGAGTTTTTGTTTGTCTCACCGGATGCATGGATTATTACCCGGAATACAATATGCTACAACCTGGTCTTCATCATCCTGAATGCGGTAATCGGAATTATATTTGCACTTTGTCTGAATGAGATCAGGAGTAAATTTTCAAAAAGTATATATCAGAATATAATTCTTATGCCATACCTTATCTCCATGGTCATTGTAAGTTATCTTGCCTATGCTTTCTTGAGCGTTGACAGCGGTCTGATTAATAACTCCATACTGAATAAGCTTGGTCATGATAATATTATGTGGTACCAGGAAAAAAAATATTGGCCGTTCATCCTGGTGGTCGTCAGCACCTGGAAAAATTTCGGCTTTAATTGTATTATTTATCTTGCTTCGGTGGTTGGAATCAGTAAAGATTACTACGAAGCAGCTTCCCTGGATGGTGCTTCCAAGCTTCAGCAAATCAAGCTGGTTACACTTCCAATGCTAAAGCCTACCGTCATTACACTTACCTTGATTTCTGTTGGCAGGATGTTCTATTCAGATTTCGGTCTGTTTTATCAAGTGCCTATGAATACAGGAATCCTGTATGATGTTACAAATGTTATTGATACTTATGTGTATAGAGCTCTGATTAATCTGGGTGATATCGGAATGTCATCCGCAGCCGGACTTTATCAGTCGGTGGTCGGCTTTATTCTTATTATGCTTGCAAACTGGCTTGTTACCAGAGTTGACAAGGATAGTGCATTATTCTAATAAAGGGGGAAAAGAAATGTTAGGAAAACAAGACCGAATATTTCATGCTGTTTCACATATCATTCTTATTTTGGCATCTCTTTCCTGTATTATTCCGTTCCTCATTTTATTAGTTGCATCGGTTACAGATGAAACTTATTTAATTGCGAACGGTTACAGCTTATTTCCAAAAGCCTTCAGCTGGGATGCTTATACTTATCTTGCCAAACAAGCAAGCACCATCATGAGAGCGTATGGTGTTACCCTTGTTATTACGATAGTAGGAACAGCAGTTTCTATGATTATTACCTGCTTATTGGCTTACCCCCTATCCATGCCAAATCTGCCGGGAAGAAAATTCTTTTCCTTTTATGTGGTGTTTGCCATGCTGTTTAACGGTGGTCTGGTACCAACCTATATCATGTATACACAGTATTTTCATATTAAGGATACCATATGGGCATTGATTGTTCCCGGCCTATTGCTGCGTGTATTCAATGTATTGCTGGTAAAAAGCTACTTTACTACCAACATTCCTGGCGAAATACTTGAGGCTGCCAGAATTGACGGTTCTTCAGAAGCCAATACACTGTTTCGGATTGTGCTTCCGCTGTCCAAACCAATTATGGCTACGATTGGCCTGATGACCGGTTTGAATTACTGGAATGACTGGTATAATGGATTGATTTACCTAAACGATGAAAAGCTGTACAGCTTACAGGTATTATTGAATTCTATCTTAAAGAATGTACAGTATCTGGCAAATAATGATGTGGGTGTAAATATCACGGTACAGCTTCCGGCAACTTCGGTCCGAATGGCTATCGCGGTGATTGCAGTTATCCCTATCCTGGTTATTTACCCGTTCTGTCAGAAATACTTTGTAAAAGGTATTGTAATGGGTGCCGTGAAAGGTTAGTATCCGGAAACAGGCTGTGAAAATATCGATGGTTGAGACAGAAGCAGGATTCTTTAAAAATTTGTTCAATGTCATTCGTTCATTACATTGGGAAAGGAAAATACATATGAATCCTATCGGATTCAAGGTGTAAGTGTTTTATATGAGATTATTGAGAAATGTTTATCAGATTGCCGGACCTATGTATGCAGTACATCAGAATGTATATGCGGTAAAAGATGGGGACAGCATTATCGTTATTGATACGGGAAAAGATGAAAGGGAATTTCAAGTAGCACAGCGAAATCTAAAATACTGGGAATTGGATAAGTATCCGATTTCCCACGTATTGCTGACCCATGCCCACTTTGAACATAGCGCAAATGCACACCGGTATTATGAATTGGGTGCTCAAATTGTTGCTCATGAAATAGATGCAGAGGGGGTTGAGAAAGGCAATGACTGTACTGCTGCTTATGCATTTACTGATTGCAATAAATATGTTCCGTGCAAAGTTGATTTGAAAGTGAAAGATGGAGATATCATTAAGCCGAAATCACTGGAGTTTGAAGTAATTCATGTTCCGGGACATTCCGGTGGATCGGTCTTTTATAAATTAGTCAGTGAAAATAAGAAAATCCTGTTTACGGGTGATACGGTTTTAACTGAAAAATTGTGCCGGGAAAGTGCATTAGGCTGGACAGGAGGCGTTGATTATAACCAGAATACTTATTTTCAGAGTCTTACGAAGATTTCAACGATGACAGCGGATGTTGTGCTGCCGGGACATGGGGAGGTTTGTATGCGTGATGCAGGAGAGTTGATGAATGGCGCTTATCTAAAAGCAAGACTGCTGCTTATGACAAAGCCATCCTTAAACCTTATGAATGAAAATCTGTTTCGTAACTAATTAAGGAGGAAGTGTGAAGGAAAAGCACCTTTACACAAAAAGAAATCCGGCATGAACTCCATTGGAAATTCATGCGGAACTTCTTTCCGGTATTGCTTGCGCCGCTAAGGCGGCAGATGGAGGTTATTATGCAGGTAATGAAGAACATTTACCAAGTATTAGGCGGAGCGTATTCCAATATTGCCAACATCTTCGTGGTAAAAGGGAATACATCTTTAATTATGATTGATACGGCTGAAACGGAGGACGAATATGCTGTAATTCAGGAGAACCTTAAATATTGGGGCTTGGACAACTATCCGGTATCCCATGTACTGCTGAGTCATAAGCATCTTAATCATATTGGAAATGCATTCAGGTATAGAGAAATGGGAGCTAAAGTGGTTGCAGGCGTCGCAGATGCAGAGGCGATAGAAAAAGGAATCACAACACAGATCTGCGATTATGGTCCATTTCCCAAAAAAGCTCCCTATGTTCCTTGCCCGGTGGATATTAAGGTGAAGGACGGAGATGTCCTGAACATTGATGATATTCGCATTGAAGTATTTGAAGTTCCGGGACATACCAGCGGCTCCGTATTTTATAAGCTTACAATGGAGGATAAAATCGTTATATTTACGGGAGATGTCTTAAATGTAGGTGCGGATTGCAGATACTCATTATTAGGATGGGAAGGCGGTGTCGATTTTGACAGAAATGTCTTTTTTGAATCAATCAAGCGGTTTTCTCAAATGCCTTGTGATATTATTCTGCCGGGACATTATCAGCTTTGTATGCAGGATGGATGGAAAATCATGCAAGGTGCCTATGCAGCTGCCTTAATGCAATGGAGACAGCCATCTGTCACTTTTGAATAATAAATGGGAGAAATTCAAATTCGTCCGGTAGCGCTTTAGATGAGAGGAGGTATGATATGAGTAAGATAAGCGCATGTGAATATAAGGAGGCCGCGGAGAAGTGGGGCTGCTTTGAGATTACAGTTCAGGGAAGAAAAGAGGGCAATCCTTTTTCGGATTATACAATTCAGGGAACCTTTGTATCAAAGCAGGAAACGCATACAGTAAACGGCTTCTATGATGGGGATGGAAGTTACAAGGTACGTTTTATGCCATCTTTTGAAGATACCTATCAGTTTATTGTGGAAGGTACATTCTCAGAGGAGTGTTTTACCGGAAGCTTTACGGCAAAAACACCGGGTGCGTTGAACCATGGACCGGTTCGGGTAAAAGATCATGTAAAACTGGCGTATCAGGACGGAACACCGTATCAAAGCTTCGGAACGACCTGCTATGTATGGGCGCTGCAAAATGAAACGCTGCAGAAGGAAACTCTGGAAACCTTGAAAAATACGGCTTTTAATAAAATCCGTTTTTGCGTATTTCCTAAAAATTACTTGTTTAATTTTCATGAGCCTGTTTCTTACCCTTATGAAGGAAAACCCTGTGACGCCAGCAATATAACGGAGGACAATTTTATACTGTTTGGCGAGGGAGCAATTCCGGAAGATAATGACTGGGATTTTACAAGATTTAATCCGCAGCATTTTACCCATCTTGAAAAGTGTATTCAAGAGCTGATGGAGCTTGGGATAGAAGCAGATATCATTTTACTGCATCCATATGATCGTTGGGGATTTTCTAAAATGGGTCCGGAGAATGAAAATTATTATTTAAAGTATGTTGTATCCCGTTTTGCGGCATACCGTAATGTATGGTGGTCGATTGCCAACGAATACGATCTGTTCTTTGACAAACCGTTAAGCGACTGGGAAAAAAACGGTGAGACTGTGAACCGGTATGATCCATACCGGCATATGTGCTCTATTCACAATTGCTTTAAATTCTATGATTTTAACCGTTCCTGGATTACCCATTGCAGTATCCAGAGGACGGAATTATACCGGACCGCTGAGCTTACGGATGAGTGGTTGAGGACATATAATAAGCCGGTGGTACTGGATGAAATCTGTTATGAAGGAGATATCTGCTATGCATGGGGAAACATCAGCGGGGAAGAGATGACCAGAAGATTCTGGCAGGCAACACTTCGCGGCGGCCATGCCGGACATGGGGAGACATATCTTGGTCATGATAACATTCTGTGGTGGTCACATGGCGCCAAATTGTATGGAAAGAGCCCGGAGAGAATTCGTTTTCTGGCAGAGCTTATGAAAGAAGTTCCCGGCGGAACGCTGGAGTTTAAGGAAATGGAATGGGATGAGACGGTTGGAGTAGCCGGGCAGGGTTATTCCATACATTATTACGACCAATACCGCCCCTCCTACCGTGATTTTAGGCTGGAAGAGGATAAAAAATATACGGTGGACGTTATCGATACCTGGAATATGACAATGGAGCGGGCCGGTGTCCATAGCGGAAAATTCCGGATACTATTGCCTGGAAGAGAATACATGGCTATTAGGATAATCGAGATAAGACAATAGCTGATTGGTCCTTATATTTTTACAATATAATTGCATATTATTGCCAATAAGAGTAAAATAAATGTAATAATATATATTTATCCCGTTTATTCGATGAGTTGATAAATTACATTTTCTGAACTATATCATTAATAGGGGGAGGTTAGTGATGAAACGAAGATTAATGGGGATACTTTTGGCATTTGTTCTGGTTCTATCAGGCTGCAGCGGGGGACAGCCTGATAATACGGACATAACCAACGAGAATGCGGCGGCTGCGTCAGGTAACAAGGTAAGCAATACTCCGGTGGAGGATATTCTTGCAAGCTTAACCATGGATCAAAAAGCTGCCCAGATGGTGCAGGGAGCAATATACAACGTATCGGATCATATTATGAAGAAGTACTGCTATGGCAGTATTCTTTCTACCTATGGTGAGCGTTCCTTGAATGCGTCGGAATGGAAGAATTTGATTCTTCAATATCAGGGAGATGCCCTGAGTTCAGAGGCAGGTATTCCTTATCTATATGGAAATGATGCGGTTCACGGGGTTAATACCTGCGAAGGCACGGTCATATTTCCGCATAATATAGGGATCGGTGCTGCGAATGATAAGGAGCTGACCTATCAGATGGGATTAGCTGTTGCGAATGAAGCAAAGCTGACAGGCATGCTGTGGAGCTTTTCCCCGTGCTTAGCTGCAGCGCAGGATCCGAGATGGGGGCGCACCTATGAAAGCTATTCCTCGGAAACAGGCATCGTTACGGAACTTGGCACATCGTTTGCGAAGGGGTTGATTGATGGTGGGATCCTTCCCTGTGCAAAACATTTCTTAGCAGACGGCAATGTTTTGTATGGAACAGGTGAAACATCGGATGGGGAAAACAGGTTGATTGACCGTGGTGATGCTCAGCCGTCAGATGCAGAAATCCAGGATTTATTAGAGGTTTACCAGGCTGTGATTGATGCCGGCGTTAAGACCGTCATGCTCAGCCACAGCAGTTTAAACGGAATTAAGATGCATGCCAATGAGAAATATATATCAATATTAAAAAATGATATGGGATTTCAGGGTTTTATCGTAAGCGATTGGGACTCAATTCATAATATACCGGGTGACAGCCTGAAAGAGCAGACGATTACTGCAATCAATGCCGGGATTGATATGCTGATGGAGGCTTCCAACTATGAAGAATGCCGGAAATATATCGTTGAAGCAGTAAAGGAAGGCAAGATCTCCCCGGACCGTGTAAATGATGCTGTCAGACGAATCCTTACTGTAAAGAAAGAGATGGGAATTCTGGATGACCCGATGATGGAGAAGGTAACCTCTGAGGAGAGCAGTGTAGGCTCACAGGAATACCGGGATCTGGCGAAAACGCTGGTAGAAGAAAGTCTTGTATTATTAAAGAATGAAAGCTCAATATTGCCGATTAAAAAAGGAGCGAAGATATTCGTAACAGGACCCGCCGCAAATGATGTCGGAGTGCAGTGCGGGGGCTGGACAATCACCTGGCTGGGCAGTTCGGATGCAGATAATAACGGTCAAAAGCGGATACCGGAAGGAAAAACGATACTAGACGGACTGAAGGAACTTGCAGAGGAATTTGATCTGACGATTATCACTGACCCGGAGAAAGCAGCGGATGCCAATCTGACCTTATTGTGTCTGGGAGAAAAGACATATGCCGAATGGAATGGTGACAGTGCAAATATCAGTATTACCGGAGAGCTTGGTCTCGAGGGCAATGCCAAAGCAATCGACTTTGCCAAAAGCCTGGGTCACCCCACCGTAGCCTGTATCGTAGCAGGAAGAAATGTAATCATCAGCGATTATAGGAAGCAGTGGGACGGTATTGTTATGTGCTATCTGCCCGGAAGTGAAGGCGACGGCGTAGCGAATGTGCTCACAGGAAAGAGCAGTTTTAAAGGAACCTTACCGATGCCATACTACGCAAAGGTTGAAGATATCAGGACGGATAATGTAATGTTTCCGGTGGGATATGGATTAAAATATTAGAGGCTGCCGGATAATAGAATATTCGGATCAAGGTAAAGGAGGGATGTTTTTCCCTCCTTCTCTTTTTAGATGATATCAGTTCAGGAGATCTCTGGAAGACAGAAATATAATTCAGTTGACATTACTATATGTTTATGCTAATATGAAGCTAACTTCATGTGAAGTATACTTCATATATGTAAGAGGAATATAATGAAAACAAGAGTAAAAGAACTTAGAAATGCTATAGGATTAACACAACAACAATTGGCTGATAAGGTTCATGTTTCTGTAAGAACAATTATTTCGATTGAAAAAGAACAGTACAATCCATCTTTGATGTTAGCCTATCGAATATCCGAAGTTTTCGGTGTATCGGTTGAAGAATTGTGTTGTTTAAAGGAGAATAAATTGTCGGAGGATAATCAATATGAAAAAATATAAGAACCTGCCATACAGAGCAAAAGTCCAGTGGCGCATACGATGCTTAAAGGTACTTATTGCGGTCATGATAATTTATATGGTGTTTATTGCTGAAATGGGAGGAGGAGATTCTCGCATTATGACGCAAACAGCGCAAAATATTAGCAGACTTCTCTTTTTCGGCGGTCTATTATATATAATTTGTAAAATCAGGGCTAACAAAAAATTGTTGAATAATATGCAGTTGCTAAAAGAACAAATGACAAATGAACAGGACGAAAGAAATCAGTATTTGTATGATAAAAGCGGCGGTATTGTGGTTAATATTTTATTGATGGTACTACTATTTACCACTTTTACGGCATCGCTGTTTAATATGTCTGTTTTTTATCTGTCATTGTCAATTTTGCTGATTATCATTGTTTTGAAATCAACAGCTT
The DNA here is from genome assembly GCA_023409535.1 of Bacillota bacterium. Taxonomy (GTDB): domain Bacteria; phylum Bacillota; class Clostridia; order Lachnospirales; family Lachnospiraceae; genus Mobilitalea. The sequence continues at coordinate 147,117 of JAEYGZ010000028.1, read as the reverse complement.
ATTATATTTATAAAAGACATTGGTAGTAAAAGTTGATGGTGTAACCAGTATCAGAGATCGGATCGTACCGCCGCAGTATTTAAAGTTTCAAATTTTCTAAATAAACCGCTTGACTACGCCGTTGCGTCGCACTGTATCATAGGATTACTAAGTCATGATAGGAGATATTAATATGGGAAAATTGATAAAAATCCACGAGGTATCTGTACAGTACGACATTACCACAAGGGCTTTAAAGTATTACGAAGACATGGGCTTGATTCAAAGCACGAAAAGCAACGATTACGCTTACAGGCTTTACGATGAAGACGCAATTAAGCGGCTGGAGCAAATCCTGATTCTGCGTAAGCTGAATATCAAAATAAAGGATATTCAAAGGATTTTCCATTCCGAGAGCTCTGAAGCCGTCCTTGAAATCCTTGGCAAAAAGATAACTGATATTGATGATGAAGTGGCGTTACTGCATGAGTTAAAGGAAATTGTCATTGACTTTATCAGGCAGATTGAACAGTTTGACTTTCACAACGACGGTGATGTCAAATTGCTTTATGAAAAAGCCAAGGAAGTTGAACGGCAGCTTGTAAATGTGGATTACGGCGGAAATCCATCCACGATCAAGCATTTGGTAGACGTTACTGAAAAACTTGAAAAGAGGCCGGACGTCAGAATTGTCGAGCTGCCGAAATGCAGGATGATAACATCGGGGAACGGCGATAAAGAGACGCTGAGGCGGTTTGATATGCTGTGGTCGGGGCTTGACGAGAAACGAAAAGACCGTTTCTTCCCACGTGATTTTATGTGGTGGGACGAAGAACGCAGCGCATCCATATGGTGGTATGCCATTGAGGATTGGGTGACGGAAGCGGATACCAAAGGCTTTGAAATCTTTGATTTTGAGGGAGGCTTCTATGCCGCAGCCATATGCAGGCAAGACGATTTCAGTGATGGTACAAGGGTTTATGAAGGTATCAAGGCATGGGTTTCGGAGCATGAAGTCTTTGAGCTTGACGAACGGCCGGGACATTGCCATTTGTGGCATGTTATCGGTCCGCAAGATACAAACAAAGAGCTGGGGTACAGGCAGCTCGAAATTTTTGTCCCCATAGAATTGGTGAGGACAGGCCGGAAATAAGCACGTTTTTGTTAGCCCGCCTCAATCGCAAACTTAAGTTGCGAATATGCAATGATAGATTGGTTGTAATTAATGCAAAACATATTATAATTTACGAAGAATAACAAAGAAAAGAGGTAGGAAATTATGAGCTTTGCAGATAATTTACAATCAATCAGAAAAGAAAGACAGCTTTCCCAGGAGGAGTTGGCCGAAAGAATTGGAGTAAGCCGTCAGGCCGTTTCTAAATGGGAACAGGGGAGCGGTTATCCGGAGACGGAAAAATTACTTGTGCTATCTCAGGAACTAAATGTCTCTTTGGATTATTTAATGCTGGGGGAAACGAGAATTACCGATAGTGATAAATCATTATCCAAAAACATAATTGCACCAACCGGAAAGATTACGATAAAATCATTTGATGGAAAATCTATTGTTAATTGCTATAAGGTACTGGCTTCACAAGTGATGTTCAAAGCGAAAAGTGATGAACCGCAATATTGGTTAATCGGTGTTAACAACGGAGCTTTTTGGGGCGAAAAATCAATTGTACTTGGCTGGTATGCAAATGAAGAAAAAATAAAAAAAGAAATGGATGATATTGCAGAAGCCATTAAAAAGGGGATACCTGCGTATGACTTAAAATACGCAACGAAAGTTAAGAATAAATTATTAAGAGTAAAAATAGATGCAGAATAAGGTATGTAGTATTTGTTGAAATAATGAGAAGCTCTAGGGGATGAATATTAGTATGGAAAAACAAGAATTGAAGAGTTTATTAAAGGATATAAAGGATAGCAACTACTCGGTACCCGACGGTATAAATCAGTATGAGCTGTCAATTGAGATGATGAATTATATCGGGGATATTGACAGTGAGCTGCGGGATGACCTGATACTCACCACTCTTTATCACTGGATTATTGACGGTGTACTGTCGGTTGAGGAAGACTATGAATTATTAAAGACAGCCATAGATGATAAGCATCTGTTTTATGGATTGGGAGAGACGAACGATACGGTTTTTACCAGGACCTTTTCAGCTGAAATCGTTGCAAATGTTATCTATAAACATCGACAGGAAAAGTTTATCCCAGAGGCTGATATTCATAGGATCCTGGAAGCATTTTTGGAATACTATACAGCTGATCATGATATCAGAGGATATGTAGAGGGAAAAGGCTGGGCTCATGGAGCCGCACATGGTGCAGACGCCCTTGACGAATTTGCCAGGTGTGAGGAAATTGGATATGATGAATTGAAAAAGATATTAACTGCAATATACAAAAAGGTGAATGTAAACCATTATGGCTATATACATTTTGAAGATGAGCGGATGATTACAGCGGTTAAAGCGGTATTGGAAAGAAACCTTATCCCTATGAAGGAACTGGAAGATTGGATTGATCATTTTCAAAATATTAAGAAATGCGGTATCTATCCGGAGGATTTGATGATTGATTTTAATGTGAATGTCTTCTTGAAGAGTTTATATTTTCGGTTGTTTGACTTGAAAGAATACAACCAATTAGCAGAGAGAGCAAGACATGTGTTAAAGGAAATAAGCCGCTTTAAAGAATGCTGATGGTATAATTGGGTGGTTATGTCGATCTGCCGGGTGGAGAACATTACTTATAAAATTATTAGCAGATGTTAAATTTTCTTAAAATCCGCTATAATTTTGCATTATTCTATTTCATTAATTCTTTTCGATGGTATAATAAGTCAAAAATACCTAGGAGGAAATATTATGAAACGAATTTATTTAGTATTTATGATTTCTTTATTAGTTGTTGGAGTTGTTGGTTGTTCTCAGAAGGCATCTTTTTCTCAAAGTGATTATGACTCTCTAAAAGCTCAAAATGAAGAGCTTACATCGAAAAACACCGAACTGCAACAAAAGGTTGACGAATTATCGGCCGAGAATGAAGCATTAAAAGCAACCCCCACACCAACCCCAACCCCTGAGGTTGAAAACCTGACAGGCAGTGAATTAGAAGCAAAGCAAGCAGAGCAGCCAGTTTATGTTGTTTCCGCCGATTATTTGGTACAATCCGATGAATATAAGTCTTTATATCCTGATCAGTTGAACGCGGTAATAAAGAATAATTCCGGAAAGGAAGTTAAAAATGTAATTGTTGCATTTGCGGCATGGGATAAGAACAGTTTACCGGTCAAAATAGAGGGGCAAATTGATTTCAATGGAGGCGAATATATTAAGGAAGTTGACTTCGGTGATGTAAATATGGTTGATGGAAGCACCTTCGGAGAAGACATGGGTATGAATCTCAGCGAAGCCTGTGACAATATAAAAACAGTAAAAGCCTTAGTTAAGGAATATACCGATTTTGACGGAAACAAGTGGGAAAATCCATACTATGATTCCTGGAAATCAATTTATGAAAATAAGAAATTAGAAAAATAAATATTAATTAACAGGTGGCTCAAAAAGCTTTAGGTTCATGAAGATGGATCTAAAGCTTTTGTGCCTTATACAAAACCGGTATTGCCGCTGCGATAAGGATCATGCCCATAAAAGCGGGTGCGGCATGACCGAGTGATACATAGATTTGGCCTCCGATGATAGGTCCGATGAGTGCAGGCTTCCAACGGAAGGTATCGATTGTAAATTGTGAAAAAATCGCCTGTAAAGATCCGTTGGGTATCCAGATCAGGAACGCTGAGACTAGTATTCTTCCTACGTGCTTCATAGAAAGTACATTTAAAAGCTGTGTAAACGGATTCAACCTTACGAGAGGGATCTCTTTCAGTCTGTTGTTCTTTTCAAGACTCTCAGGGATAAAGAAGAAGCCGAAGACTACATTTAGTAAAGTTATTCCTGCACCAAAAAACATGGGTGCAGCGTAGCCAAACCGGGCGGCAATCAACCCGCCCAGCGTTGGGCCGATGGCGGTACCTATCCCTGTAATTGCACTCACCCATCCGAAGATTTTAGTCCGCTGTTCCTTCGGAGTAATGTCTGCAAAGTATGCGAAGATCGTGCTTATGTCCCCGCCTGTGATACCTTCTATGATACGGCCGGCAAACAGGACCCATAGAGCGCCTCCTATGCCAAAAACCAGATACCCGGCGGCGGAACCCAAAAGGCATATCAAGAGGATTGGACGGCGGCCATGTCTGTCGCTCAGGGTTCCGAGTCCCGGAGCTGCAAAAAACACGCAGAATGCATAAACAGAGGTTAGCAGCGTAACAACGATTGCTTGATTTTCTGAATTTGTATAAGGCTGCACTAAATATGGGACGACCGGTGCTATGATCGTGAAGCCTGTTCCGACAAGAAACACAGACACAAGGCCGAAGATGAAAGCCTTTTTATCTATGGCTTGCTCTGTGTTCTGCTCTTTGTGTGATTTGAATTTAAACACTTAATTTCTCCTTTCAAAGACAATAATATTGCTTCCTCGGAAGCGATTCTTATCCTATCATCATTTTCCTTCCTTGTCAACAAAATAATGACTGTAAGATGAATTGAGAAACCATTTCTCTTGTCATGAATAAAAAATACAGCCTATTCTCGATAGAGATAGGCTGCTTGTGGTTTCATTTTCATTATTCAAATTTATTCCGACTTATTATCGATATCCCGTTTCTTTATTTCTGTATCCAAATGCCTGATGTACTTTTCCATGAAGCGAAGCATACTGTCCAGCTGTTCCTCACTTGCCTGCTCAAATACTGGCTTATCCCGCTCTTGAAATTCCTTGTGCAGTTCCTCATGAATTTTATATACTTTTTTCCCCTGTGAAGTCAGGCGAAAATAGATTTCTTTCTTATTATCCGGCTTCTGATAGCTTTCGATCACACCTTTTTTAATAAGCTTCTTTGTTAATTTACTTATGGCACCGGTAGTCATATAAAAGGACTCCGCAAGTCTTGCCACATTGGAATCTATATTTTTTTCAATGTATTCGATGCAATGTACTTCAGAAGACTTATAATCCTTAAGACTGTCTTCCATCTTAAACTTATTAAGCCAAACCAGCTTGTTATATATTTCCCTGAAACCCAATATAACCTGTTCTTCTTTATTCATGGCCTGTCCTCCCACCTGTTGGTGCATTAACAACATTATATTTAATCTGTGTTTCTTTTTCAATCATATTACAATAATTATTTGAGGAATTGCTGAAGATCAGAATTCTGTATTCGGTTTTTATTGATTGTTATTTTAAGCCTTTTGACAGAAATGATAAAAATTAATGCGTTATAATGCGTATTATAGTACAATGTAGATAAATATAGGAAATCATTCGGGAGGATACTCAATGAAAATCAGGAAGGATCTATCAATAAGAAAGAAATTACTCCTTGGAATATTGAGTCTCTCTGTTCTGCTGGTAGTATCGGTTACGATTGTGACAGGATTGATTGCCTATAGGACAATGCGGGAACAGTTGATATATAATCGAAGGATGAGTATTCGTTGGCTGCAGGACCGGTTGAATACACAAGTGGACAGTTATTCCGATCAATTCTATGAGTTCGAGATAAATAAAGAGATCAAGAATGATATTACTTCCTGGTGTACTTATGACCAGGAGATTGATTATACGGTAAAATTGGACTTGATCACCGCTATGAACAAGACCATAAGTATGGATAAGAATTTAAATTCTATGGAAATCTACAATTTCTCCAAGGATCAGGTGTTGATCGCCAAGCGGTCCGGGGCAAGTATGGAGGAGATCGGTAACAGGCTGGACAAGTGGAACGAAAGGAAGAAGGAGCTGCAGACAAATTGTGTATTCTTTCGAAGTGAGAAGGAAATCATTGTTTCCCACAAAATCTACAACTTTAATGATAAAAGGCCCATGGTGCTTATCACTATGAATATACGTCCTTATGATATTGAGGGCATTCTGGAAGATATTAAGACGACCAGGGATGAATCCATTCTGATATTTAATGATCAGAACGAATTAATTGAAGCAGAATATGGAACGGACGTACAGTTTGAGCAGAGTTATCTGGATGGCATTGTTGATAAGATCAGCAGAGCTGAGACACAGGAGCTCTTTCAGGACGGCGGCTTCTGGTTCTTGCGTGAGGTCAGCGGAGGAAAGTTAAAGATACTGATGACGGTACCCAACAGTTCCATTGTGGAAGCGCTGAAGAGTACCTATATTGCAGGTATTACCATCGGGCTGATTGCAGTAATCGTCTCGGCAATCGGATCTTTTCTGTTCTCCAGGGCTTTCAGCAAGCCGATTATTGAGCTTTCCGCAAGGATGCGTACCATTACAATTGATGATTTTACGGATGTCATCCTGAAGGAAAGAGAGGATGAGATCGGCATATTGCATGACAGCTTTGCAATCATGATAGACCGGAATAAGAAGCTGATTGCACAGGAATACCAAAGTAAAATCGAAAAGCGTGAAGCGCAGATTCGTGCATTGCAGGCACAGATCAATCCGCATTTTATGTATAACACGCTCCAGGTAATCGGCGGAATGGCCTTGAAGAAGGACGCGGCAGAGGTATATAGCATTACCACTGCTTTGGGCGACATCATGAGATATTCCCTGGATTTCTCCAGAGAGATGGTATGTCTGAAGGAAGAGATACAGTATTTCCAGGCATACCTGACCATACAAAATGAACGCTTTAATAACAAAATACAGCTGTATATCAATATCACATCCGATCTGATGGAATATCTGATTCCGAAGCTGATTCTTCAGCCGCTGCTTGAGAACAGTCTGGAGCACGGTCTCTCCAATAAGCCAGGTATCTGGAGAATCTCTCTGGACGCCGGTATAACGGAAGCCGGAGACCTGCGGATCACGCTGGGTGACAATGGAATTGGTATTGAACCGGACAAACTGGAGCAGATCCGGGAAAGTCTGATGAATACGGAGCGGTCGATTCACTCGGGTTCCCATATCGGTCTTTGCAATGTTAATTCGCGGATTAGGCTAAAATATTATGAAGATAAGTATGGAATCTCCATCTCCAGTACAGCAGGAGAGGGTACGGTAGTGCAGGTGCTGACAAAGGCGGTCAGGGATGAGAGCAAGGAGGAGAAGCATGGCTGATTATAAGGTGGTTATCATTGACGATGAACCCTGGACAAGAGAGGTAATCAAGACCTTGGCTGACTGGGAGGCTTTGGGGTTAGAGGTTGCCGGGGAGGCGTCGGACGGGGAATACGGCCTGGAGCTTATTCGCCGTATCGAGCCCGATATCATTCTTACGGATGTCAGGATGCCTCATTTGAACGGTATTGATCTGATTGATGCCTTAAGGAAGGAAAATAACAGCGCACCTGTGATATTTATCAGCGGCTATGACGACTATACCTATATCCGAAGCGCATTACAGTTAAACGCTGTTGATTATCTGCTGAAGCCCTTAAAGCAGGAGGAATTAAATAAGCAATTAAGCAGCTGCGTCAGAATACTTGCTGAGAGAAACAACACCCGTAATGAAAGCAGGAGCCTTGAGATCGGATTCTTAGATGCCGCCTGGGCGGGTAAATACTATGTTCTGCGGGATAATCTGTGCGATTCTCTTAATTCGTTGAATACGGATATTATTAACCAAAAATGTAAAGAGATCTATCAGCTGGTGACAGAGAACGAGGGTAAGAATCCTTCCAAGGGCATTATGGTATGTATTTATTATAATCTGATGAATACATTGGAGCATTTTATGATCAGCAGAGAGCTGAGCCCCAAGGATATTCTGAACAAGAACAGTACCTCCTTTGTCTTCAGCCGGGATTCTTCCCTGAAGGAGATGATGGAATTTGTACAGAAGCTATATGGTACCGCTTCGGAGCAGATGAGGGAATTCAACCGCAGCCGTAACCGTCTGGATATTACAAAGATTAAAAAATATATGGAAGATAATTATGCAGACGGTATCACTCTGGAGTTGACCGCAGCGATATTTTATGTAAGCAAGGAGTATCTGAGCAAGAGCTTTAAAGCAGCTACCGGCAAAGGCTTTACGGAATATCTGACCATCCTTAGAATGGAAAGGGCCAGGGAGCTTATTTTAGATTATAAAATACCGCTGAAGGAGGTCGGAGAGATAGTGGGATATATGGATCAGGCACATTTTTATAAGACCTTTAAGAAGTTTTATGGCAAAACGCCCGGAGAGGTTCGAGGTTCAATAATTGACAATAAATCGTGTCGGGATATGAAAATGTAATTTCGCTCATACAGGTGTAAGCTTAGATTACCGGATTAGAGAAGGGAAACGGTTAAAATTACATAATGTAGGAGGGTAAATTATGAAAACAATGAAACGATTGATTTCTGTGGCAATGGCACTATGCCTGGTAGTATCACTTGCTGCCTGCGGCGGGAAGACAGAGGAGCAGACAGGTACCGGCTCGAAGGATGTCACCGGCACACCGGATCCGTCCAAGGACAGCGGACAGGATACGCAGCAGAATACCCCTGAGCCAAGAGAGGCAGAGCTTAATATTATGATGAGTTTTCCGCAGTATATGGACCAGTGGGAGACTTACGCCGAACAATTTAAGGACAAAATGCTTGCGGAAGAGAATATTAAGGTTAATGTGAATCTGGAGATGCCAAGCTCCGACCAATACGACAGTGTATTACAGGCCCGGTTAACGGGTGACGATGCTCCGGATCTTTATACGATCCACAGTAACAATATTAAAACCTATAACGAAGCAGGATACCTTACCGATCTTTCCGGTGAAGCTTTGGCAGGAAAAATCTTTGAGAATGTAAAGAATACTGTTTCCATCGACGGCAAGCTGATGGCTGTTCCCATTGAAAGCACAGCCTGGGGCGTATTATATAACAAGGATATCTTCACGGAATGCGGCCTGGAGGTTCCGAATACCCTGGATGAGCTTAAGAATGTATGCAAGGTTCTGAAGGAAAAGGGTTACGCACCTTTCCTGCTGGCTTATCAGGAGCAATGGGTTCCCCAGTTAATGACGGCGCTGTCCATCGGCGGCAAGGTATCCGGTGAGTCGAAAGACTGGCTGGAACGTATGTATGCCGATAATGCTTCTTATTCGGAAATCAGCGATATCTTCGATGCCATTGATGTGATTATGCAAAACGGTACGGAAAGAGCGATGGAAGAAGGCAGTGAAGCAGGAAGCGCTGATTTTGCAAACGGTAAGGCTGCCATGTATGTGCAGGGTACCTGGGCATCCAATACGATTATGACCACCAATCCAAGCTTTAATATGGGCGTTTTTGCACTTCCGGTCAATAATAACGAAGCCTGCACCCTGGTGAACCTGTCAACCTCAACCACTCTGGGGGTATATCCGGACAGCAAGAATCTGGACATTGCGTTAAAATTTGCGAACTATGTTCTGGATGATAAGGCTTCTTCAACCTTATTCCAATCCTGTTCCTTTAATCCTATAGCGACGGTTCATGATTATGAGACCTCTTCCTGGGTGAAGGAAGCTTATCAGTATGTGGAAGCCGGACGTTCTTATCAGGATTTGGTATTGCCCAACTCTGTAACCGATGAACAGGGCAAGCTGCTGCAGGAATACTATGTAGGCTCCGTAACGAGAGAGGATATCATTCAGTCTCTGGATGCAAAGTTTAAAGAAGCCAATCGATTAAGCAAACAAAATTAAGCATGCTACTAAGGGCGGGCCTGTGCCCGCCCTATTTATAAGCCGTGTGTCCGGCGAAGATGGACTGCACCTGACTGTCATAGGCGGACTCAAAGGCTGGAATAAAACTGCCGCTTATGATAAAGCATCATAAAGGAGACCTGTGGAATGACAAAGAAGAAAAGAGAAAACATAAGCCTGCTGCTGTTTGTTGCTCCGGCATTTATTGTTTACTCGATATTTAAATTATATCCGGCATTTTCCGGCTTATATTATGCTATGACCTCCTGGAACGGATTGTCCAGAACCAAGCAATTTATCGGTCTGGATAATTTTATTGAAATCTATGGGGATAAGCATTTCTGGAATGCCATGCTGTTTACCTCCAAATATGTAATTGTAATGCTGATTGCGGCAAATATTCTTGCGCTCAGTCTGGCGGTGGCAATCGAAAGCCGCAGCAAGGCAAAGGGTATCTTTCGGACCTTATTCTGTATGCCCAACATGATCAGTATGATTATCGGAGGCTATATGTGGAACTTTATCTTCACGAAGGTTCTATACTATCTGGCAGATAACTGGGGTATGACCTTTCTGGATCAATCCTGGATCGGGAATCCGAAGTACGCATTTATCGCTATCATTATTGTATCCTGCTGGGGAATTGTGGGCTATCTGATGATTATCTACATGGCGGCGCTGCAGGGGGTTCCGGTACATCTGATGGAAGCTGCAAGCCTGGACGGTGCATCCTCCTGGCAGAATTTCTGGAGGGTTACCTTTCCCATGATCCGTCCTTCCCTGACGATCTGTATCTTCTGGACTCTGAATTCTATGTTTCAGGTATTTGATGTCATCTATTCCCTCACCGGAGGCGGTCCAGGAAGAGCAACGCAATCTGTTGCGGTCAATATCTATGAGGAAGCATTTTCAGGGAATATCCGATATGGCTATGCCACGGCAAAGTCCATGGTTTTGTTTCTGGTAGTCTTTTTGATTACCGTACTTCAATTATGGGCGATGAAGAGAAAGGAGCAGGAATTATAAGATGAGAAAGAAACGACGGATCAATAACCTGATCATCTATACTGCGTTGACGCTGCTTCTGTTATTTTGGCTCTTTCCGCTTTTCATGGCTTTACTGAATTCCTTCAAATCCAACGCCGAATTACTGACAAATGTAATGGCACTGCCTGAAACACTGAATTTAAATAATTATATCCGTACCATCGGAAAGATGAATTATCTGCGGAGCTTCTTCAATACGGCAGGTCTGACTATACTGGGCGTCGGCATGATGATCCTGTTTTCCGCAATGGCAGGCTGGCGTTTGTGCAGAACCAAGACGAAGCTGTCCTCCGCAATCTTTGCATTGTTTGTATTTTCAATGCTGATCCCTTTTAACTCGATTATGATTCCGCTGTATAAGGTAATTCTTGCATTACATATCAAGAACTCCCTGATCGGCTTAGCCTTTGTATATGCGGGCTTCGGTGTCAGTATGGCGATCTTTCTGTATCACGGCTTTGTAAAGGGAATTCCTTTTGAACTGGAGGAGGCTGCCGCAATTGACGGGTGCAGTAAGCTAAGGACATTTCTGTTCATTATTCTGCCGATGCTGAAGCCCGTTACGGTTGCCATCGGTATCTCAAATGTACTGTGGGTTTGGAATGATTTTCTGCTGCCCTTGATTGTCCTTTCAGATAATAAAAAATATACCTTGCTGCTTTCAACAAATATTCTGTTCGGGCAATACAGCAGCGACTGGTCGGCAATTCTCAGTGCCTTGATCCTCTCGGCAATCCCTGTGATTGTATTTTACGGGGTATTTCAGAAGCAGATCTTAAAAGGAATTGGAGAAGGAGCGTTAAAAGGCTGATGCCTTATGTGCACAGTTGATTTGGAAATGCTATAATTAAACGGCAGGAATAGGAAGCTATCTACTTGCAAATATTGTGTTCTGCATAATGCGAAGATGAATCATTACATACAAAATTTGCAGGCGATGAGAAAGGTATGGTTATTTATATGGATTTTTTAAGGGCAGTTGATAAAGCTGTATTGGAAGGAAATTCACCGATTTTACTGCGGGGCTTCGGACTTGGGGGTTGGTTTCTGCCGGAAGGCTATATGTGGAAGCTGTATAAGAAGTGTGACCGTCCCCGCCGGATGGAGGCGGTGCTTGAGAAGCTGTGCGGAAGAACCTATGCCGAAGCCTTCTGGAAGCATTATCTGGATAGCTATATCACAGAAGAGGATATCAAATTAATTGCGGAGGAGGGCTTTAATTCAGTAAGATTACCTCTGAATGCAAGGCATTTATATAAGATACATAACAGTGAGTTAGTCTTAAATTCCGAGATGATTTCGAGGATCGACAGATTAATCGACTGGTGCAGCCGGTATCAGGTATATGTGATACTTGATATGCACGGAGCACCCGGAGGGCAGACAGGACAGAATATTGATGACAGCGAGGAGGATAAACCGCTTTTGTTCCTGGAGGAGCACTATACAGAAGAGCTGACCCTGCTCTGGCAGCAGCTGGCACTTCACTATCGTGACAATAAAACAGTGGCAGGCTATGACTTATTAAATGAACCGCTGCCGAATTGGTCAAGTCAATATAATCATCAGGTTCTGCCGCTTTACAGAAATCTGATCAGGGCAATCCGGGAAGCGGACAAAAACCATATGATCATTCTGGAAGGGGTTCACTGGGCAACGGATTTTTCTATCTTTGATACCTTTACGAAGGAAGAGGCAGCCGATAATATTATGCTGCAATTTCATAAATACTGGAATAACCCCGATGCAGAGAGTATTCATACATTTATCAAATGGTCGGAGCGTTTGAAGGTTCCTTTGTTCATGGGAGAAGGCGGAGAGAATAACTGTGACTGGTATACGACGGCTTTTCCGCTCTATGAGCAGTTGAACATCGGCTGGTCCTTCTGGAGCTATAAGAAGATGGACTGCACAAATTCACCCGTCACCTTTCAGGTACCCGAGGGCTGGGACAAATTAATCGGTTGGCTGGATGGGGAAGCGGAATTAACACAGGAGCGTGCGATAGCTATCTTTGACAGCTTCCTTAACAGCATTCAAAATTCAAGGATAAATGAAGCGGTCTTTCATGCGCTTAAGAGAGAAGTGCCTGTCAGAATTCCGTGTGAAGCCTATCAGGAATATGAGATACATTCCGGCAGGATCCCGGGTGCGGCCCTGCGACTCGAAGATCCGGTAAGCCTTATAATAGAAAGCGGCAGAACGGGTGAGGTAGATTATGGAAGGCACTCGGAGGAAGCACCGCCTGAGGATCAAAATATCCTGGTCCATCTATTTGCCGGGGACAGGGTAGGCTACCTGTTTCGCAGCGGACAGGAAAGTGTCAATATACAAATCAGAGCGGAAGGTGACGGAGAGCTGCTGATAGCTACGGAGCTGGAAGAAAGAAGTTTCTCTGTTTCAGAACGAAATGAATATAAAACAACCTTAAAATCCAGGAAAGATAAAAAGCAATCCCTATGGCTGACGTGCTCCGCGGGAAGCATAAAAGCGGATGATATCTATCTGAATTAGGACGAAATGAGGATAAGAATGCTCCCCTTGGGGCAGACAGTTGAAATAATTTAATTTAAGCTGTCTGCCCCAAGGGGAGCATTTTGTATGCTGAGAAATATACGAAGCGAAGATAAACCATTACAGCTTATGAATCTCTTTTTGTTGAATCTCTTTCTATAATGGTGCATTCCAGGAGCAGCTCACCTTCAGCGGCATTTGTTTTCCCTTCAATTCTGTCAATCAGTACAGAGGCTGCGGTGAGGCCGATCTCAAATAGCGGTGGTCTGACCGTAGTCAGGGCCGGTCTGCTTACCGTACTGATCTCCCTGTTATCAAAACCGATGAGAGCAAGCTCCTTTCCAATCTGGATTCCGTGCTTCACACAATAATCAATCACACCCATCGCCATGATATCGTTTTGAGCGAAGATGGCGGTAGCGCCATTCTTAACGAGCTGCTCCGTCAACTGAAAACCGGAATCTCTGTTCCAGTCTCCCTGTACCGTCATCTTCGGATTATAAGGAATACCGGAATCATACAGGGCCTCCTGATAACCGGTGAGGCGTTTCATGGAATGAATGCTTCCGGAGGGACCGGTAATAATTCCGATTTTCTTATGCCCTGAGCTAATCAGGTATTTGGCAACATCATATCCGGCCTTCCTGTCATCATACAGGATGGAAGGAACTAACGGGTCGGTACAGCTGCAGTATGCGCAGACAAACTGTGTGTCCCCGATAGAGGGCAAATGCACTACCTTATGACTGTGGCAGCTGAGGTATAACAGACCGGCAACCTGCATGGACATCATAAAATCAACGGCTTCATTGACAATCTTACTATGCTCATTCACATCCGACAGTGGATTGATCCCCAGGTTATTCAGACGAAGGTTCTCCAACAGATAATGATATCCTCGCTGCTCACAGCAGGCACCGATACCGTCGATGATCGGCGGAGAATTAAATACCGTAATATCTTCCGTGATAATACCGATAGAGCGGCTTTGCCTGGTCTTTAAATTACGGGCATAAAGGTTTGGCCGATAATTTAACTCTTTTGCAATAGCAAGGACATGATCCGCAGTCTCCTGGCTGATACCGCCAAGATCGTTAAGCACCTTCGATACGGTTGCAACTGAGACACCGGCCCGGCTGGCAACATCCTTCATGTTAGACATAGAGATCTCCTTTACTATTTAGTTCATTTTTCACCATTATACATTTATGTCAATCGTTTTACAACGTAAAATAGACCATTAAAATTACAAATTCCATAAATTAGCAGATATGCATAAAAACACATGGTAAAAAGTATATATTATTTACAAAAATTATAAAAAACTAAATTTGAGATTTACAAAAAATAGAATAAAATGATATAATCCATTTAATGTTAGATAAACGTTTAACTAATATAAAAATAAACAGTTTACGTTTTGAGAGTTGATTTTATTAAATTCGACACTAAACAAAGGGGAATATGACGTTAATACATGGGTATGTGATTACCTATGTATTTTATAAAACGTGTTAAACGTTTACCATTATATTAAAACTAGTGAAGGAGACGCAGCAGCAATGTCAGAAGGGTTAAAATCGATTAAATTAGCCGGCATCCGTATTACAGATCCTCTTTTTGGCAGTTATTTAAAGCTTGTTACAGAAAAAATGCTTCCTTATCAATGGGATATCCTAAATGATCGTGTGGAAGGAGCCGTTGCAACCTATTGCATGAATAACTTTAGAGTTGCTGCCGGTGAGATAACAGGAGAACGAAAGGGTGTGGTGTTCCAGGACACGGACCTTTATAAATGGATTGAGGCTGTCGCATACTGTATCGAGAACGGAAGCGGAACGGAATTTGAACCCACGGTTGATGAGGTTATTGACCTAATCGGACGTGCACAGCAAAAGGACGGATATCTGAACACCTACTATACGGTAACAGCGCCTGAAAAACGCTGGTCAAATCTGGTGGAGGGACATGAGCTTTATAGTATGGGACATTTAATTGAGGCGGCAGTTGCTTACTATAATGCAACAGGCAAGGAGCCGCTTTTAAAAATTGCAATGAAAAGTGCGGACCTGATCTGCCGGGTATTCGGAACGGGGGAGGGACAGCTTCCCGGATATCCCGGGCATCAGGAAATAGAGCTTGCCTTAGTGAAATTATATCGTTTAACCGGAGAAAGACGCTATCTTGATTGTGCTTATTATTTTATCAAGGAACGGGGCAGCAATCCGAATTATTTCTTAAAAGAAATAGAGAAGCGGGGAGGGGCGGAGTTCTTTCCTGAATTCGCGGATTATGATCTGAAATATTCCCAGGCACATATGCCGCCGATTATGCAGCGTACCGCGGAGGGCCATGCGGTCCGGGCAATGTATATGTGCAGTGCTATGACAGATCTTGCGCTTGAATGTGAGGATGGCAGGATGTTAGAGGCTTGCCGGGCGATC
Source organism: Bacillota bacterium (assembly GCA_023409535.1). Classification (GTDB taxonomy): domain Bacteria; phylum Bacillota; class Clostridia; order Lachnospirales; family Lachnospiraceae; genus Mobilitalea. The sequence goes on along the minus strand of JAEYGZ010000028.1, from coordinate 131,387 downwards.
TGGGACAATATAACACGAAAACGGATGTACATAACAGGAAGTATCGGATCCAGCGGTGTCCTGGAGCGGTTCACAGCGGATTACGATCTGCCGAATAATACAAATTACAGTGAAACCTGTGCTTCCATCGGGCTTATGATGTTCGGACAAAGGATGGCAGCCGTTACTAAGGATGCAGGCTATTACAATACGGTTGAACGGGCGCTTTATAATACGGTTCTTGCAGGAATGAGCATGTCGGGCGACCAGTACTTTTATGTAAATCCCCTTGAGATGGTGCCCTCTTATTGTACGGACCACTCCTATATGAAGCATATAAAACCGGAGCGGCAGAGGTGGTTCAGTGTTGCCTGCTGTCCGCCAAATCTGGCCAGAACCTTGGCCTCTCTGGGGCAATACATCTATGCAAGAGACAGGGAAGCGCTTTACATCAACCTGTTTATCTCTTCAACGGCAGAAGCTCAGTTTCAGGAAGGTTCCCTGGAGGTCAATCTTCATTCCACTCTGATGCAGGATGGAAAAGTCAGAATTGGAATTCGGGCTTCGGAGAATATGCATACCGGAGTCAATATCAGAATTCCTGATTATGCCGCCCATCTTAAGATAACAAGTGACGGGAAGAAGGCGTTCTGGAAGGAGAAGCAGGGCTACGCATGCTTTACCGGCTTACCCCAGGGCGAGACCTTGATAGAGCTTGACTTTGGAATTCGGCCCAGATGGATTGCAGCCAATGACAGTGTCAGAGCTGATGAGGGGAAGCTTGCACTTATGAAGGGACCATGTGTATATTGCCTGGAGGAAGTCGATAACGGTGAGAATCTTGGGGCGGTATATGTAACTGCCGATACCGGACTGGCGGAGACGGAGCCGGAGAAGGGTCTGGCGGGAGAGCTGCCGACCATAGAGTATGGCGGAACAAGAATTAGCAATTCGGGAGTGAAGATGGAGGAATTATACGGAACACCGTTGTTCACGGAGGAAGCGGTGAAGCTTAAGGCAATTCCTTATGGTCTCTGGAATAACAGGGGGACCGGAGAGATGCTGGTCTGGCATAAGGTTCGTTTCTAAAATACCTGTCTTTAGGAAAATCATTAATTTATTAAGTAATTCTATCAGCCTGGCAGTTTTGTGCTGATAAATATAATAATATTATTTATAAGGGAGGAAAGCAATATGTCTAAGAAAATCATCTCTATCCTGCTCGGTGTCCTATTACTTGGAACCATGGCACTCGCAGGATGCAGTACGGCAGATGAGCCTGACAACGGACCGAAGGATGCAGCAGAGGCAGGTAAGGATGAGGCCGCGCCAACAGATAAGCCTGCGGAGGATACCGGCAGCAGTGAGAGGGTCAAGATTACTTACACAATATGGGGAACTGCAGACGAGGGTACCAATGTCCAGGCGGTTGCCGATCAATTTAATAGTTCTCAGGATAAAATTGAGGTGGAGGTAATGGCGATTCCCTGGGAGAACTATACAACAAGACTGAATACCATGGCGGCAGCAAACCAGCTGCCGGATACCGGTATGTTAAATGAAAATATGGTTATTCCGTACTCTTCCAATGATATGCTGCTGGATTCCGGCTCCATGTATGAGGGAGCTTCCCAGCCGATCGACACCGTTGCCTTCCAATATGAGGGCAAGACGGTTGCTTATTCTTCAGCAAATGAAATTCTGATTCTCTATTACAATAAGGATATGTTTGATGCTGCCGGCGTAGCTTATCCGCCTGCGGATGTAGCGCATGCATGGACCTGGGAGGAATTTGTTGATGCAGCGAAAAAGCTTACCCTGGACAGTAACGGCAAGCATCCCGGTGAAGATGGCTTTAATTCCAACAGCATTACCCAATATGGCTGTATGGTGGAGAATTTGACCTGGCAGTTAGAGGTCTGGGCACTCAGTAACGGCGGCGGCTTCTATAATTCCGACGGTTCTGAGGTTGCCATTGATAAGCCCGAAAGTATTGAAGCAATTCAAAGAATCGCAGATCTGTACCTGGTGGATCATGTGGCACCCTTATCAACAGGCTTAACCGACGATGGTGTACCGCGATCCATTATCACCGGAACGGTTGCTATGACGACCAATGGTACCTGGAACGTCGGTACCAGCCTTGGTACTGCCAGGAACGAAGGACTGAATTACGGGGTGGCAGTATTACCCTATATGAAGGATAAGGTAACCATCAATACCGGCGGAGTAAATGCGGTATTCTCACAGACGGAGCATCCCAAGGAGGCAATGGAGTGGATTAAGTGGTATTCCGGTATCGAACATAACTGGGATAACCTGATTGCAACCGGTATCTGGATGCCGATCTTTCAGGAATATTATACCGATGAGACCTATACCCATAAATGGGTGGATAATCCGAACTTCCCGGACTATGACCAGTACAAGAGTGCGGTAGTAGATTATGCAATCTCTGATGCCGCACAAAAGACAGCCTGGTATTATACAAATAATACGGTGGACTTTAATACCTTGCTCCAGTCAGTGCTTGGGGATGTATGGACCGGCGCCAAGACTGCCAAGGATGCAATTACGGAGAATATCGATGCGTTACGCGCCGCTCATGCGGGAGAAGATAAATAATATAGATAAAGATAAGTTCTTATGGAGGAAGGATGATTGCATGATAATTCCTGTAGTAGTCATCCTTCCTGATTTGAATTAAGAACAGTTCTCATAATAGGAACCTGGCAATTCTTAACTATATTAATTCAAAGGTTATTATATAAGATGGAGATTTCTATGAGTAAAACAAATAAAAAGTCACATTCCTATCATTCCCGCATGTCTGCCAATGAAACACGAACTGCTTACTTATGCCTGATCCCTGCATTGATCGGATTAACCTTCATTACCTATCTGCCGTTATTGGGGGTATTTGGGATCAGTTTATTCAGCTGGTCCGGACTTTCTGATCCGAAATTTATCGGTTTCCGCAATTATGTAAAGCTGTTTACGACAGATCCCTACATGATTGATTCTATACGGGTGACCTTGTATTTCGCGATCCTCGCGGTAATCAGCAGCTTGATCTATTCCCTGTTTGTAGCAATGCTTCTAAATCGTAAGATACCGGCGCGAAGCTTCTGGCGGGCCGTATATTATGTCCCGTATGTCCTGCCTGCAACTGCGATCTACGTAGGCTGGTCATGGCTCTATGAAGCAAATTTCGGATTTTTCAATTATCTTCTGTCCAGAATGGGAATCACGAAGATATATTTCGTGGCAGATTCCAGATATGTTGTTCCGTCTCTTGCCCTGATTGCCGTATGGCTATCCGGTAATCTCATTGTAATTTTCCTGGCAGGTCTTCAGAATGTTCCGCGTGTTTATCATGAGGCAGCAGAGATAGACGGTGCGAATGGCTGGCAGCGTTTTTGCAATGTTACATTACCCTGCATGACGCCCATCATTTTTTATAATTTATTAATGAGCTTGATTACGAATATGCAGGTGGTAACTCCGGCTTTGGCGCTCACCAGCGGCGGCCCGGGCAATTCCTCCAGATTTATGACCTACCTGATGTATGACCAGGCCTTCATTAATAATAAATTAGGCTATGCCAGTGCGGTTTCCTTTGTATTTTTTGTGCTGATAGCACTATTTACCGGGATTCTGTTTGCAACCTCTAAGAGCTGGATTTTCTATGAAGGAGGTGACGACCGATGAGCAGGAATAAGTATAAAGCTGCGAAAAGCAGAAAGAGAAAAGACAGAATGATCAATATTGCGTCCATTCTCATTGTTGCTTTTCTTGCAGTACTTGTGTTATTTCCGATCTGGTGGATCTTTCGTACCTCGCTGATGTCCAATGCGGAAATATACCGGTATCCGCCTGCACTTGTGCCCGGCAGATGGCTGTGGTCCAATTATAGTAAGGCACTGGAGATTTTTAAATTCTGGAAGTACTTAGCCAATACGATGACAATCATCGTACCCGCGGTAATCGGAGGAACATTAACTGCAACGCTCTGCGGCTATGCATTTGCCAGGCTGAGGTTTCGGGGAAAGAAGCTGCTCTTCTCCCTCTGTGTAGGGTCAATGCTTCTTCCCGCAATGGTTACCCTGATACCGCTGTATATTATGTGGACCCGGATGATAGGGCTGCACAACAGCTATCTGCCTTTGATCCTTCCGTATTTCACCGGCGGCGGGGCCTTCAACATCTTCCTGATCCGCCAGTTTATTATGACAGTGCCCCGGGAATTAGATGAGGCAGCAACAATAGATGGTGCAGGGCGAATGCATATCTTGGTCAGAATTATTATACCGGCCATCAGGCCTGCCATGATAGTTGTCGGCTTATTTATATTCATCACACTGTGGAATGACCTGCTGCAGCAGATGATCTATATCAATTCGGAGGAGAAGTTTACAATCGCTTTAGGACTTACCAGCTTCAGAGGCCAGTTAAAACAGGATTGGGCACTGACTATGAGCGCAACGTGTATGTCCTTCGCACCGGGTGTGATATTTTATCTCATCGGGCAGAAATATTTTGTGGAAGGGATTGTAATGACAGGACTGAAAAACTAGAGAAGCACGGAAGCAAGAAGTGCTCCCGCTTATCAGTAAAATTCGGGCTGACATAATGATATAAATAAAAGGGACTGTACAAAATAGATAAATTTACTCTGTAAAAGCATCATTATGAGAGGATCACTTTTGTCAGGGTTCATTGATGCTATTTTGAAACAGTCCCTTCTTTGTGACGTTAATGAGGGAGATCTATGTATACCAGGTTATGCTTTGCTCTGGGCCAGATTTAATCTCCGGTATAGACCTTCTTGTTCAAGCAATTCTTTATGAGTGCCGCTCTGAATGATCCGGCCCTCTTCCAGTACCAGTATCATATCAGCATTTTGTATGGTGGAGAGGCGGTGCGCAATCGCAACGATGGTCCGGGTTCCGGCAAGATCGGCAATGGCTTTCTGAATCTGGACTTCGGTCTCCACATCCACGGAGGCCGTTGCTTCGTCCAGGATAATAATAGGAGCTTTGCGGAGAATCGCCCGTGCGATGGCAATTCGCTGCTTCTGTCCTCCGGAGAGGCGCATACCCCGTTCTCCCACCTTTGTCTCGTACTGGTTTGGCATATCCATGATATTATCATGGATTCTGGCAGCCTTTGCGGCTGCTGTGATTTCCTCCCTGGAGGCATCCGGGTCGGCATACCCGATATTCTCGGCGATGGTTCCGTTAAAGAGGAAGGTATCCTGAAGCACCGGTGCAATATTGCTTCTCAGGCTTTCCAGGGTTACGGTCTTAATATCCACTCCGTCAATCAGGACGCGTCCCTTAACAGGATCATAGAATCTGGAGATCAACTGGGTTAAGGTGGTCTTTCCCACACCGGTAGGTCCCACCAGTGCGATCATCTGCCCGGGCTTACAGCGAAAGCTGATATCCTTCAATACCGGAACAGCTTCTTCATAACCAAAGTCAACTGCTTCAAAGCTGATGCATCCCTCGACCTTGGTTAATTCTGCGGCGTCGGGTGCATTTGTTATATCATTGGGCGTGTCTAATATCATCATGACACGCTCGGCACCGGCATATGCCTGCTGAACATCCTCCAACAGTCTGGCAAGGCCGGAGATCGGAGTATAGAACAGTGACAAATACAGCAGGAAGGCTACAATATCCGCTACGGACAAGGAACCTCCAAAAGCAAGAAAGCCGCCAACTCCCACAACAATTACCGTTCCTGCGGAGGACAGGAACTCTACACCCGGATGGAAGATTGCGCTTAATTTCAAGGCATGAAGCATAGCCTTTGTAAAGGTACCCGCATTGATGGTTACCTGCTCTTCCTCATAGCGTTCCTGTCCGAAGGCCTGAATCTCGTGAATTCCTGAAAAATTATCCTGAAGCTTCGCATTCAGGCCGGCCAATGCTTTTTGGGAGACCTTAAAATTTGGCCGTATTTTCGCGGCAAAGATCCATCCGGAATATAAGATTAACGGAATAGGAATACAGGTCAGTAATGCAAGCTTTACATTGATATTTAACAGGATGATCATAACACCGGCTACGGTAACAATATTTGTTACCATCTCAGGAATAATATGTGCATAAAGTAATTCAAAGTTAGCGGTATCATTTACGACACGGCTCATCAGATCTCCGGTCTGCTTATCATGGAAGAAGCTCATGGAGAAGTTCTGGATCTGATTGTATACACGTACCCGCAGATCCTCCACAAGATTCCAGGCTGCCTTATGTGCAAGGTAGTTGCTTAGATAACGGAATAATATCCGAAGAAGATACAGTGCGATCAGCGTTAGGGTGATGTACAGCAGTTTTTCCTTTGAATTCACCGGATCGTCACCTGCTACAATTGCCGTCATGGAAGACAGCAGCTTTGGTGCGGCCAGATTAATCAATGTCAGTGCCAGGGTTGCAAGGATAGCTACAAGATACAGATATTTATACCGGATGGCCTCCTTACCAAGCTTCCATAAAAGTTTCATTTCCTAAACCTCCTCAAAAATGCTGCTTCAGAATGCGCTGATAACTCGGCGAAACAGCGGATTAAACAAGATAACTTATTAATAAAGTAATATTCAAGCCGGTTACAATTAGCCCGATGATCCATAAGAGGATATTATTCCGCGTGGAATTCGCGTACTTACCCATGACCTTCTTTGAGGAGGTCAGGTAAATCTGCAGGAAGATTGAGATGGGTAATTGTATGCTTAAAAACATTTGTGAATAGATCAATCCCTGGAAGGGATTCTTAATAAAGAAAATTATCACGGTTGATAAGATCAGTGTTAAAGCAACACCTGTTTTGGTATGACTGTCCTTGATATCATACGGTTCCTTATAAATTCCGGCAAAGATGCTGCCTCCCGCCATTCCTGCGGTGATGGAGGAAGAGATGCCGGAGAACAGCAGAGCCAGTGCAAATACAATGGATGCGGCATTGCCAAGTAAAGGCTTTAACATCTGCTGCGCCTGATTTAGTTCGCTGACATGAAGTCCATAGGTAAAGAAGGTGGTTGCTGCAACGAGTATCATTGCACTGTTGATGGCCCAACCGATGATCATGGAAAAAAGGGTATCCAGAAATTCGTAGTTCAGCTGCTTCTTTATAACCTCTTCATTTTGTAAATTCCACTGCCGGCTTTGAATTACTTCTGAGTGCAGGAATAAATTATGAGGCATAACAACAGCGCCGAGAACACTCATGATAACAGGAATGGAGCCTGCGGGAAAGCTTGGTGTGAGCCAGCTGATTGCAGCCTTCCCCCAATCCACATGAACCAGACATAGCTCTATGATAAACGATAATCCAATCAGGGACACGAAGCCCATAATGAGCTTTTCCAGCTTCTTATACGAATTGGTAAACAGCATCAGCAATACAAAGGCTAACACTATGACAGTACCTAATTTAAGGGGTATTTGAAAAAGCATGTTCAAGGCGATTGCTCCGCCCAGAAGCTCTGCCAGGGAGGTTGATATGGCTGCGAGTATGGCGGTGGAGAGGGTTACCTTGCTCACCCAGGGTTTTAGATGAAGTGCGGCCGATTCTGACAGACAGGTACCGGTTACAATTCCAAGATGGGCGGCGTTATGCTGCAATACAATCAGCATGATGGTTGATAAGGTTACCATCCATAGAAGCCTATAGCCGTAATCCGAGCCTGCGGCTACATTGGAGGCCCAGTTTCCCGGGTCAATAAAGCCAACGGTTACTAATAAACCGGGTCCGATATACTTGAAAAAATCTAACTGTGGTTTGTGAGTTATCTTTGATCTCTTCATAATTTCTACGTTGTCAACTTCTTAGGTCAACGGACGGCCTCTTGACTTTTATCCTTTCTGTCAATTCCTTTGAGCTTATCATGATAATAGTTGTGTCTGAGATACAAAATTAATCCTGCATCTCACCAATTAAAATAGTTTATTCTTTCAGATTTGTAAATAGCAAATCGTACTGCTTTTCGTTACGTCATTTATGTTGTATTGGATAAGCTATAGCCGGCCTGAAAAACTCATCAAATCCTTGTTTATACCAATACGGATTGTAGCTCCAGAACCATTTATAAATATCTTCCTCAAGTATATTTTCGACGTTCAATTTTTCTTTCATATATTTTACTGCAAGTTGGTCTTTCTCTCTTAATTGCCATTTTGGATGTAACATTGAAACCTTTGTTTTAACTGCATATTCAAATCGAATACCAGAGGTATAAGCCTTTGTATTATAAAAAAGCCTTGGGAATTCATCAAGCCATTCCAGCGGAAAAAATACCGAACCGTCATTACCGATATGCTTCCACTCGGCTATCTTTTCGTTGATCTTTAATGGATTAAAACTTGCGTGAACTAAATCCTTTGCAACTTCAAGGATCGAAAATTCACGATTAAATGTTACCTTATACCCTCTTTTTACATACTCGGAAGTCATTGCTTCTAAGCACTCAATAAGATTTTCGACAAACCCGTCCAAATCGCCATGTTCACGCAGAAATCGTCCTTCCCATATATCGATCGACAATCCTCCCCATATGAATGTCCTTATCCCAAGGGATGAGGATATATCAAAGATATCGGCTAACATAGTAATATATTGATGGTTTTTTTCTGATATTTCCATGACACCATTCCTCTCAAAATAGAATTTTACTTCAACTAAACAAATATCCAATATTACATTTTCAGTTCTGTCAATTGCAGAGGTCACGCAAATCCATTCGTTGTAATAAGTTACCCAGGTATTCAAATAATATTGTTAGTTGAATACCATTTAATTGCTGATAGATGGCATAATAGACCTCCTGTCCCAAACTCTATAATATCACGATCAGAACGTATGTTCAATATTTTTGTCTGGCAAAGCGAAAAATATTTTGAGCAGGAACGGCAGTCTGATGCATAAAAAGCCACAGAAATCCCGGCATAAAAGGATTTCTGTGGCTTATTCTTATCGATGCATCGATGATTTCTAAGAGTATTTCCTATGCAATAATCTTATTAATTGCGGAAAGCTCATCAGCGGTGAAGGCCGGAGCGTGAATGATGGCTGCATTGTCAATAACCTGGGAAGCCTTGGATGCACCGATCAATACACTGGTAACCTCATTATCACGAAGCACCCAGGACAATGCCATTTGCGCAAGAGTTTGACCTCTGTGCTGCGCAATTTCATTCAGAGCGTGTATTTTGCCAAGTACCTCGCCGGTGACGGAGGTTTCCTTCAGGAAACGGCCGTCTGTCTTGATACGGCTATCCTCCGGAATTCCTGTCAGATACCGATCCGTGAGGAGTCCCTGTGCCAGAGGGGAGAATGCGATGATACCGACACCATTGGAAGCCGCGTAGGATTTTAATCCATCCTCCTCAATATTCCGGTCAAACATGGAATATCTTCTTTGATTTATGATAAAGGGAGTCTTTAATTCCTTCAGAATTTTCTGGGCATCCATAGTCTGCTGCCTATTGTAGTTAGATATGCCGACATACAGCGCCTTGCCGCTTCTTACGATATGATCCAGCGCAAGCATGGTCTCTTCCAGAGGGGTATTGGGATCAGGACGGTGGTGATAGAAGAGATCCACATAGTCAAGGCCCATGCGTTTTAGGCTTTGATCCAGACTGGCAACCAGATATTTTCTGGAGCCGAAGTCCCCGTAAGGACCCGGCCACATACCGTAACCGGCCTTGGTCGATATAATAAGCTCATCTCTGTATTTGCCGAGGGTATCCTTCAGGATTCGTCCGAAGTTTTCCTCGGCGCTGCCAGCCTCAGGCCCATAATTATTGGCCAGGTCAAAGTGGGTAATGCCAAGGTCAAAGGCAGTATGGCACATATCAAGCATGTTTTCATAGCTTGCATTGCTGCCGAAATTATGCCATAGGCCGAGTGACACGGCCGGCAATTTGATACCGCTGTTGCCGCAACGGTTATAAATCATGGAATCATAACGATTTTCCTTTGCTTTGTACATAAACCTTCCTCCATTTCTTAGATAAACTGTTGAATGACTTCTTTCCTTAATTCCTCAAATACCAGGGGCTTCGTATATTTTTTGATTTGTTTGCAGAAAGCGTCAATTGCATTATCCTTATCAAAAAGGTATTTATTCGACACCCCGCTGTTTGAATCTGTTATCGTTCTAAACATTGTCTTGATAGCGGTTTCTTTGCATTTGATACAAAGACGCACGGTTTCTTCATCGATTTTATTAATTGTAAATGCCGGAGTAGCACTGCGGATCCAATAACGGTCAAAGTACTGGGGATCCAATTGCTTCTCAGCGAAATACGCCCGTTCCAGCTTTTTTATTAGCCGGTCGGCTTCAACATTTTTGATATATACCATGTATTCCAGGTAGGAGATTCTCTGATCCAGAAGATCATTGCCGAGAATATCAGGCAGATAGGTCTTGATATCAAAGCCAAAAAATTGATCGAACAGCTGATTAATCCTGTTCTCCATTTCATGAACTCTTGCGGCCGGTACCGGATAATAATCCTTTATCTGAAATAAAAGTCGGAGATCCACTGTGATGGAGGTACACCAAATTCTGCCCCAATTGCTGGAATGATAATAAATACTATAACAGGTCACCTTTCGCAGGGGGCTGAGGGAGTCATCGTTTTCCCAGCTTGTTTTTGAAATATGCTCGGTATCCTCTTCGCTGTAAATATTAAGATGTTCGACAATACGGTTGTATAATCTGTCATCATTGTTTTTATATAGAATTTCTATGGTTCCTAACATATAAAACAGCTCCTTTAACTATATTTCCATGCAAAAATTAAAACTACAAGTAAGTATATCACACCTGTATCTATAGTACACCATTTTTTGCAATTTTTGCAGGTAATGTTTGAGCATAAAAATTGGGATGCCCTAATGGCCGATTTGGCTGTCATTAGAGCATCCCCAAATTTTTATTTTATTACTATAAAGAAAGAATCCATTTACATAATTGATACATGAATTCAGCCCACATAATTAAGCCTCCCTTCAACAAAGTATTTGTTGTCAGTTGATATTAATATCATCTGTATGACTTAATTATATGGGAAAATATGTAAAATTCAATAGGATTGTCCTTGAATGGTAAAATTTTACTCTTCATCGGTAATCAAGGTAATATATTTAAAAATATTCGCATACTTATATAGATTATGCTATTTTAAGGATAACCTTAACGGTTACACTATCCATATTGTCAATTAACTGGAGCTCACCATGATATTGCGTTACGATCTCTTTGATATTGCGCATTCCAAATCCGTGATTGCGTTTGTCTTCCTTTGAAGTGATGATGTTCTCATCAAGCCTTGCCCGTCCGGTCTGTGCGGGATTCATAACTGACAGTTCAAGAAATTTACTGCCGGAGCGTATCTCAACCTGTATGGTCTTGTCACTGTCACGGTCCAGTTTCGCGGCTGCCTCATAGGCATTGGAAAGGATATTGGAGACGACAGTACAAAGAGGGAGCATGGGTATACTCAATTCGGTGCCGATATATCCCTTAACAACAATGGATATATGATCCTCCCGGCCCTTTGTCGTGTAGTAATTCAGGATAGCGTTAATGATATCACTGCCGGTATCATAGATACTGACAATTCCGTCTATATCCTTATACAGCTCCTTTACATATTTTTTTGCTTCTTTTATTTTACCGGTATCCAGAAGATCCTGAATGCAGATAATGTGGTTTTTGATGTCGTGGCGAAATTTTTTGGTGTCTTCTTCCTGGTTTAATAAGGCTTTATAATATTCCACCTGCTTCTCGTTATACGTTTCCCGGATTTGATTGATCGTCTTGTATTGTTCCCTGGAATAGAATAAAACCAGCAATGCAACGCATATGATTTGAATGATGATGGACAGGAGGATTAAAGATAAATAAGAGAGAGCAATTTCCGTTTGCTTTGCGCCCTGGGTGATTACCTTTGCTGCCGACATGACCAAGGAGATCATAAATATGCCGCTGATGCTCAGTATATAAACCGGCTTTGGAATACTATCCGGGCTGATCTTCTCCAGCTTGTTCTTTTTGCGCAGGATATAGCATAGGAGAAGCAGAATAAGAATAAGAAAACCATGGCTGATACTCTGTCGGACAAAGACATCTGTTATGATATTCTCGTTAAATGTATAGACAGACTGAATAATCTCATTAAACAGGTTATCCCAGGTTATCGTGGCAAGAGAAACCGGAATATACAATACAATTATCCTTTTTGCCCGTTCCTTATATAAGAATAAGGTGGTCAGAAAGCTAAGGGATATACTGATGGCTGTTAACAAAAGGATTTGCAGCTGCGGAACGAAAGACAAACAACTAAAACCTAGCAAGGCCGAAGAAAGTACAATATACTTTAGCTTTCCCTTCCGAAAGGGGTAGCCCAGAAAACTATGGAAAATGACAATATTATTCAATATTTCCATAGTAATAGCCAGAAGATAAATACCAATCATACATACCCCCGCGTTCTGTACTTTAAATATTACTTCTGCAATCCATATTAATTTGTATCACTATTTCTAACGAGTGAATGCTTTTCAAGCATTTGCGATTTTTACCAGGGTTTTAATGCGCCAGGTTGTAGTTCATAAAAATCTCCCGCAATTCGGGATATTTTCTACGGGATACTTCTATAATATCACCGTTTTTTAATATCACTTCTTTAGACAGATCCTCAATCTGACTGATATTAACCAGATATTTTTTGTGGCAGCGAAAGAATAATTTCGGATCCAGCTGTTCCTCCCACATAAGAAGGCTGTTCTCACTGCGATAAGTATTCCTGGCAGTCCAAAGCTCCGTATAACCCAGCTGTGCTGAAACATATAAGATATTCTTGATACTGATGGATACATCGACGCCATCCTTGCGCAAGGTAATTGATTTACTGCCCAGAATTTCGGATACGGCGTCATTCAGATACTCTGTGAATTCCTCCTTATGAATAGGCTTAGTCATAAAGCGAAATGCATGAACCTTGTAGCCATCCTTAAAACGCCTCACATGACTGGTAAGCAGGATGACAATGGTATCGGGACTTTTCTGATGGAGCTGCCCCGTCGCGTTGATCCCGTCAATTCCTTCCATCTCAATGTCCATAAGCACAATGTGAAGCTCCTGAGTAAACTTTAGTAACTCTTCCCCGGAGGAAAAGGTAACAATCTCGAAATCAATGGACTTCTGCTTGCAATATTCCTGTAATAAACGAACGGTTATATTGCGGATAATCTTATCATCATCGCATACGGCAATACGCACAGTCGCTGCTCCTCCTTAACATGTACATTTAGGAATATATTGAGAATATTATATAGTATCCGGTTTTCTTTTGCAACACACATGCCGGAAATAGGAAGAATTAAGGATATTCTGTTTAGACACAACAAAAAAGCAAAATCTGTGGGGGGAGATTTTGCTTTTTTGAGATTGGTTCAGCTATTTATTTTTGAGGAGAATAGTGAAACTATTCTATATGGAGAGCTAATAGGTATTAGTTCTATGCTTAGAATAATGTTTTCTGTTTTATTTGACAATATCTGCACCCTTCAACGGTTAAAATTCGTCCTTGAACGGTAAAATATTATTTTTTTCGATAGGAAAAAACAAAATAATGTGATACAATCGTTGATACACTTGGATTACGTAGAAAGATACTGGACAAACTAAGTGACTGAAAGGAAGATAAATGAATGAGTAATATTTGGCATGACATCAATCCGGACCGTATACATTCCGATGATTTTGTTGCTGTGGTGGAGATCTCAAAGGGCAGCAAGAAAAAATACGAATTAGATAAAGAAACAGGCTTTATTATATTAGACCGTATTCTGTATACTTCTACCCATTATCCGGCAAATTACGGCTTTATTCCCAGAACCTACGGCGACGACATGGACCCTCTGGACGTGCTGGTTCTTTGCTCCGAGCCGATCGAGCCCTTGTCTCTGGTTCGCTGCTATCCGATCGGTGTAATGAATATGATAGACAATGGTATGGGCGACGAGAAGATCATAGCAATACCCTTTAATGATCCTACCTATAATATATATAAGAATATCAGCGAATTACCGCCGCATGTATTTAATGAAATGCGTCATTTCTTCAGCGTCTATAAGGAGCTGGAGCAGAAGCAGACGGCTGTTAATGAATTTGGCGGACCGGAGGAGGCAGTTGCAATTATTGAACACTGCTTACAGAACTACAAGGAGAAGTTTGTAAGGTAGTAATTTGGTTAACTAAGGGACGGGGAGCAGGGGAAGGACTGAAGCAGTCCGTGTGATAAATAAAGACAGCGATCTATTGCGCTAAGTATAGAGAAGGCAGAAATAAAAATGGAATTAACCATGTGAAAGGATTGCGGGGCCGGCGCTTATGTACCTCCGTGTACAAAGCGCCGGCCCGCAGCTCTTAGATAACCTAAATTGCATTTTATATCAGCCTTGCTTTATGTTTAGTACGATAGATCCTGTCAACAGCTTTCCCACAGACCCTTCCTGTTGTTACACCTGTCTCCGTCCCTTTATCAATCTAAATTATTACTTATTCTTTTCCGTCAGAATGCTGTACACCGCGGCGAACATTCCAAAAAGAATGCCTACAATGGGGAATACGATCCACGAGATATACCAAAGTCCGTATACAAAGCCGTAGAACAAGAAAACAGCTGTTGCAAGGGGCCATACAATTGCGGCTACAGCACCGATGGCCTTATCCTCTTTCTTCTTGGGAGAATGGTCACCAAGCTTAAGAAGTATCTCATAACTGCTTTTAATCATACCGGCGGAGATAAACAGGAAAACAGCAACAGAGACAATAGCAAGCAAGAATACCGTACCGTATAGCTCACCCAGGTCGCTGCTGTTTGCATCGGCAATAAAAAGTCCGAGGGGAGACAGGATACACATGCATACGCCAACGATCATACAAAGCGTAAATTTCGGAATGAAGCTCTTATGTCCCTGTTTTAGCTTCGCTTCCATGTCTAATGATAATGAAACTCCTTCTTCCATATATTTGTACTGCTCAAAATTCATGCCTGAATAGATGAAGATTCCGACTGCAATTGCCACGAACAGTAAAAGTACGATCAGACCGGGAAGATCCGCCGCATTTTCAGATAGGTTACGAAATATTATTCCAGCCTCAGTCAATCCGCCCGTAAGAATAATTGCGATAGGGGACAGAATACACAATAAAACTCCGATACCGACCTGAACTCCCATGTTACGTTTCACTCTTAAGTAAGAATCCACTTCCTCCTCAGTGACTGCAGGCTGTGAGGCTGACGGTTCTTCCGTCTGAATTCCCAGTTCATTGATTAATTCGTCGATGTTGCCGAATTCCGAGATTACAATGCCGATGGCTTCATTTTCTGTCTTTCCCTGATACTTCAATTCATGATATTTTTCCTCCATATTTGAGAGGATATTAAGCTTTAGTTCCTGCAGCTTTGCCGTTTTCGGCAGGCTGGCAAAGAGGTTATCCAGATAATTCTTGATAGTATCCATTATTCTTTCCACTCCTTTACAAATCGATTGATGACATCCTGCGTAAGGCTCCATTCCTCACATTTTTCCTTATAATAAACTAAACCGCTTGGGGTTATTCTATAATAAGTACGCCGTTTTCCAAAGGTTTCGTCACCATAAAAGGATTCGATATATCCGTTGCCCTCCAGCCGGTTAAAAGCGGAATAGAGGGTCGTTTCCTTCATGATATACTTCTCTTTGGACAGCTCCCTGATATTCTTGGATATCTCATACCCATAGGATGGTCCATCCAAAAGCAGATACAGGATAATCGTATCATTGTATCCGCGAATGACATCACTGCTGATCAATTGCGTCCCTCCTTGTATTCAGCTTTTTGCAGCGGGCACGCGTTCCCTCTGCCTGACTACTGCATCTGTCGTAGTAATCAAAGTATAGCATAATTACTACGACAGGTAAAGTACTTTTTGAAAAATTTTAAAATACCTTTGCTGCGAACAGAATGGGAGGATTACAATATTCAAAATGTGCCTGATCGGTTGTCCTATGATAAGCAGGTATAGAATTATGAAGCAAATGAAAATGAACGGCGTTATCGTTGCAGCTAGTGATTATGTATAATATTTGGAATATAATTGGTGAAAAAATAAGTTGTCAAATGAGCCGGGCTATGTTATCATATTTTATTGTGATATGTTATACATTAAATTTCCTTGCTCTTTAAATGGGAACTGATTCTTCGTCAGTCAGGGAACATTAGAAAAGGGCCAGAGACCAGAAGGAGGTGCCAAACAACTATGAATCAATATGAATTAGCCTTAGTTGTAAACGCAAAAATCGAGGATGAAGCCAGATTAGCTGCATTAGAAGCTACGAAAGAGCTTGTTACCAGATTCGGTGGTAATATTACTAATGTTGAAGACTGGGGAAAGAAGAGATTAGCTTACGAAATTCAGAAAATGAAGGAAGGCTTCTACTATTTCATCCAATTCGACGCTGATTCTACAGTTCCGAACGAAATCGAGCAGAGAATTCGTATTATGGAAAATGTAATCAGATATTTATGCATCAGAAAAGATGCTTAATTAATACTTTCTCAGAAGGCGCAAACTTTCCGCGTGAGAGCAGAATGTGATCATGTTGTGTGAAGCACAAATTTGCGTTTTACTCTTAAGGCGCAAACGAAAGGGAGGTATTTAACTTATGAATAAAGCAATGTTAATCGGCCGTTTAACCAGGAATCCTGAGGTGAGATATTCTCAGGGGGAGAATTCCACTGCAATCGCAAGATTTACTTTAGCGGTAGATCGCAGATTCAGAAGACCCGGAGAGAATTCGGAAGCGGATTTTATCGGATGTGTTGCCTTTGGCAAGCAGGCAGAATTCGTTGAGAAGTATTTCAAACAGGGTATGAAAATGGTTCTGTCAGGAAGAATTCAGACTGGCAGCTATACCAATAAGGACGGTCAGAAGGTTTATACGACTGATATTGTGGCAGAAGATATAGAATTTGCCGAGAGCAAAGGGAATGGTTCTGAGGGTGGTTTCCAGAGTGGTGGATCCCAGAGCAGCTTCAGACCGGAGCCCAGCCTGGCAGTGGGGGATGGATTTATGAATATCCCTGACGGTATTGACGAAGAATTACCATTTAACTAAACCTTAAAGCAATAAGATATATATAATCGGATAAGGAGGTCAGAACATGCCATTCAAGAGAAATGAAGATAAGGGCGATTCTCCGATGAAGAGAAAAACCTTCGGACGCAGAAGAAAGAAAGTTTGCGTATTCTGCGCTGATAAGAATCATACAGGTATTGATTATAAGGATACCAACAAGTTAAAGAGATATGTATCAGAGAGAGGTAAGATCCTTCCCAGAAGAATTACCGGTAACTGTGCAAAGCACCAAAGAGCGTTAACTGTTGCTGTTAAGCGTGCTAGACATATCGCTTTAATGCCTTACACAATGGATTAAACCCTGATTTTACGAGGGTTTTATGAATTAGATAGGCGTTTTGATACAAAATTATAAAATTAAGGCCTTCCGAAGTTTTCCGGAGGGTCTTTTTTGTGGGGTATAATATTCAATATTTTTATGATGTATCTTTGCAGACTGTAGACAAACAGCATTTTGCTATCACTTGCTAAATGCTGTTTGTCTACAATTTGAAAGAGAGATTAATCTCTCTTTCAAATTGAACGCCAGCGATATCCATTACTGTTGCAATATATCATAATTACAGTTAATCGATAAACACACACAATGTGCACTATTGACATAATGTATATTGTATGAGACTCATAAAAATTAGCCTTCAGTAGCATTAATAATTAGATCTGGTCGTTAATGGTATTGATGAAAGCGATGCTAAGTCACAAATGGCATATGAAATTTTAGATTATGCAAACGACTTCTATAATGAATTTCATTATTGGAGTAAAGCACCGAATCGCAGAAAACATGTTCCTTATGTTATGAAGGCTCTTATCTTACAAGCTGTTAAGAAGATAGGAGAAGAAATAGTATGTCTAGATGGAAAGAATTAAAATGGTTCCTGTTTCAAGAAACTTTAAGAGCCAGCTTCAAGTGACAAAAAATATTTCAATTCAATGATTTAAAAGAAAGGGGTAAAGGATTGATAGGTCCTTTACCTCTCTCCTCTTTAAATATAGAAAAGATAAGAGCATTTGAAAATATATCCCTCACTTTGGACGGCGGAGGATAATTATTTTTTATTGAGCAATTTAATGAACTCCGCAACAAGAGTGATCAGCTCATCCTTTTCTTGTAGTCATTTGGTGACAGGTTATATTTCTTTTTAAATACCGTGATGAAATATCCTGAACTATTGTATCCGACGGCTTCGGCTATTTCTGCAACTTTATGAATACCCTGTCCAAGCATTTTTACAGCATGGTTCATTCTCACCGTGGTCAGATAATCCACGAAACTACTATTGGCATATTGTTTAAAACAACTGCTTAAATAGTTGTAACTGACTCCTAAGGCGTTAGCAATGTCCAATAAAGACAGATTTGGATCACCATAATGACTTTCAACAATATTTTTTGATTTTCTGACGGCTTGTCGGCCGCCGTTATCCTGCACACTGTTTAATAGTGCAAATATACGGAGAAGATTGTCGATAAAAGTAGTTCTAAAGGCAATGTATAAATTATCCTCATTACAGAATAAATCAAAGCGGTATTTAATCTGATAATCTTCATAAGTATCCAATCCAAAATGTTCTAAAATGGTACGGATTATTTCAATACAGATATTAAAGGCGGTATTGTGATCCATTTGATTAACCTTTTCAAATAACCTTGGCAGAATCTCAGGAAAACGGGAAATGTCTCTATGCTCCAAAGCTTCAATCAATTCCTGACACATAGACATCCAGAACCGATCTCCCGTACCGCTTAAAAGCCGCTTTGGTGTAAAGATATCCTTACGGAAACTGTTTACCCGGGACTTTACATTACTTCGTCCGAGTGCGTCAAGTGCCTCGGAGTATATGATAGAAAAATAGTTTATATCATTAAAAGGACTGCCAATTCCTATATAATAGTCTGCCTGCTTTCCTTCACATATTTCAATCAAGGCATCAATAAAAATATCTGTTACACTATATCTGATAAAAAAAATAACATAATTGTTATGGAAGTTTTCCGTATAATCAAATAGTTTATCACGCCGTAAAGCCATTTCTGACATAATATCTGAAACTAATAATGAATCTTTAGAAAGCATTTTCCCTTTTTCTGCAATACGCAGAATAAGCAGGCCTTTCATTTCATCCGGTACACTGTCGAGTACATTCCAGATTCGAACATAATCATCTCTTCCGGCTAAGTCATTTAAAATTAAATGCTTCAATGCTTCATTTTTTTTCATATTCATAATTGAACCCCTGTCCATATATCCACGCCCTTTCGATATGCAACCATACCCCATATTAAAATATTAACATATTGAGAATAGATTGACCATAAAAAATTAGAATTTAAGTAAAATGTTAAAATAGACAAAGATTGAACTAAAAGTTTATAATTATTTATACAAAATGTCAATATGTATTCAAAGAAAAAAGCATAAAGGCATTTACGCGCGCGGATTAGTATTTAAGGAGGATAAGGCTATTAAATGAAAAAAAACAGAGTTAAAGTCGGAGTTATTGGATGTGGCGGCATATGTAAAGCCACATACATGGAAAACATGATCCATAAATTCAATATCATTGAAGTGGTGGGAGCGGCGGATCTAATCGATTCCAGAGCTCAATGGATGGCAGATCACTATGGGATTAAAAAGATGACGGTAGATGAAATCATGAATGATTCAGAAATCGAAGTTGTTGTTAATCTCACATATCCTGAGTCTCATGTAGAGATTACAAAAAAAGCATTGGAACACGGAAAGCATGTTTTCTGCGAAAAAATGATGGCACCTACCTTTGAAGAAGCAACACAGTTGTATCTCCTGGCAAAAGAAAAAGCTTTGTATTATACCACTGCGCCGGATACATTTCTCGGAGCTTGGGAACAGTCTGCCAGGAAGTACTTGGATGAAGGGATCATAGGGGAACCTAGAACAGTACATGCTCAAATAACGATGCATTATGATTTGGAAACGCCGTTTTTCGACACGAAACCAAAACATTTTTTCTTCCCCTTACATTATGGCGGAGGTTTTCCCTTTGACTTGGGCGGATATTATCTTCATGAAATAATAAATCTGCTAGGCAGCGTGAAACGTGTTACGGGGTTCGGCGGGAATCTTTATCCGGAAAGAACCTATCTAAATCCCAGGCATCCGAAATACGGTGAGAAGTTTGAGGTTAATACTCCGACTACGCTGATGGCTGCGTTGGAATTCGAAAATGGGGTATTAGGAACTTTTCATATCTCATCTGATAGTTCGGTGAGCCGCCACTTTGACATAACAGGTACAAACGGAACATTGCATTTGGGTGATCCTAATGCATTTTGTGATACCATTAGTGTCACTAGACCGGGCGCTAAGCCACCTGTAGAGCAATTGCAGCCAGGTCAGCAACCGGGCAAAAAGTTATTTATGGAACAGAGTGCCCCGTCTGATGATGATGTACAACAGTTAGTAGAAATGATACCTATAGCAACAGTAGAACTTCCCTTGCTGCATGGCTTTTACGATTCCAGCAGAGGGGTCGGCCTGGCAGATATGTGTTATGCAATCCGAAACAATAGGAGGCCAAGGTGTCATATGGATATAGGTTATCATGCAATAGAAATAATTCACGGTATACAGGAATCGTGTAAGACAGGAAAAATATATGAGCTGACTTCTCATTGCGACAGACCGGCACCAATTGTTCCATCTGCTTATCCGGCTACGTGCCAGGAAAGAACATTAGATGATTAAATAAAAAGAGAGGGTTTACAATGAAGAGGAGAATTTTGGTATTTTTATTATGCGTTATAGCTATAATGGGACTTTTGGCTGGTTGTGGTAAAAATAAAACTGATTCATCGACAAAGACAGGGACTCAGACAGATTCAAGAACAGAAGCAGCCTCAAAACCTGAGACAGAAGAAGCAGCAAATCCTAAAACAGATAAGTTAACCATCGGTATCTCTATGAACGCATTAGACGAGGCACAGACCATCTGGTATAACTTATTAAAGGAAAAAGCCGATCAATTAGGTTATGAAGTTATCATGTATAATGCAAATAGTGATGTACAGACCCAGATAAGTGATGTTGAGACCCTATGCCAATTAAAACCGGATGTTATCATCATTAAAGCAGTAGATACGGAAGGCAGTGTTGCAGCATTTGAAGCCTGTGACGAAGCGGGAATACCAACAATGGCCGTTCATTTTGATGTGAATTATGAGCATACATTAAAGCTGACCTTAAGCCAGTATACCGCGGCATCAAAGTCTGCAGACTATTTAATTGATTATCTCGATAAGAACCCGGATGCTTCATTAAAAATCGGATATATCTGGGGCGCACAGTCTCAACCTCCTACGCAGATGCGTTATCAGGGCTTCAAGGAACCATTAATGGAGAAATATGCCGATCGTGTGGAAATAATCGCCGAAAAGGAATGCGGCTGGGATACCACCAACGCACAGGATACAGTAGAGGATTGGATTCAGGCATATCCGGAGATGAACTGTGTGGTTTGCCAGTCCGATGAAATGGCTATGGGTGCCATAAATGCATTGCAATCAGCAAACATCGGTATTGATGAATGTATGGTATTAGGCTTTAATTCATCGGAGGCGGCATTACAGGCTATCCGTGAAGGAACTATGACTGGATCGGTACTGTTTGTTATTTATAAGGATCAGGTTGATATTACCATGGTGTATGTCGAAAATGTTGCAGGCGGTGAGGATCTGGCGGGACTGACGGTAGACATGGGTGTTGGAGCGACTACATTTACAACCATTGAAAATGTGGATGAGGTAGAAAAAATGCTGGAATACTAATATGGACCCAGGTTACAGGGAAACCGGGAGGTCCCCGCATATGTGAGGTGAAAATGATACAAGAAATAAGTATGGATTACATTTTGGAAATGAAAAGCATCAGCAAAAGCTTTCCCGGTGTGAAAGCATTATCTAATGCAAATCTCCGGGTGAAATCAGGGGAAGTACATGCATTGGTAGGAGAAAACGGAGCTGGAAAATCCACCTTGATGAATGTCCTTTTGGGAGCTGTTGAACCCAATAGCGGTGAAATCATTTATAGGGGAAAAAAGGTATTTCTTCATTCCCCTCATGAAGCGTTATTGCATGGAATTAGTATGGTCCATCAGGAAATGAGCCTGATTCCCTCTGTCAGTGTTGCTGAGAATATCTGGATTGGGAGAGAGCCGGAATTTACCACATTTGGTCTGATCAGTGAGAAGAAAAGACTTGCCCGCACTCAGGCGCTTTTAGATAAGTATCACATTGATATTGATCCGAGAAGCATTGTAAGAACGTTAAGTATAGCTAATATGCAGTTGGTTGAAATAGTCAGAGCTATTAGTTATAGTCCCAAAATTCTTATTATGGACGAGCCCACAAGCTCGTTATCGGACAGAGAGATATTATTGCTTTATGATATTATAAAGAGTCTAAAAAAGGAAGGAACTACAGTAATGTTCATTTCGCATAAGCTGGATGAGGTATTTAAGCTGTGTGACCGTATCACTGTTATGAGAGATGGTTCTTATATTAATGATTTTGCCTCAGATGGGATTACGAAAGAAGAGTTAATAGCCAGAATTGCGGGACGCGAAATATCAGAAATGTATCCAAAGATCCCCTGTGAGATAAAAGAAACAGTTTTGGAAGTAAAAAACATTTCACACAAAGCTCTTTTTAAAAACATAAGTTTTCAGGTTCGAGCCGGTGAAATCCTGGGCTTATTTGGCCTGGTCGGTGCAGGAAGAACAGAAACCATGGAAGGAATATTTGGTATTCGTCCCATGGATGAAGGAGAAATCTATCTGAATGGAAACAGAGTAACGATACGTTCACCCAAAGAGGCAATCCATTACGGCCTTGCTATGGTAACGGAGGATCGTAGAAAGAATGGCATTATCAGTAAAATCAGTGTAAAGTACAATATCTCGTTGGCGAACCTCAAGAAAATCAGCAGTGGGAATGTATGGATAAGAAAGACGAAAGAAACTGAGGATATAAAAGAATTAGCTGACAAATTGGCAGTTAAAACTCCTACTTTAAATCAGCCGATTGGTGCTCTGTCTGGCGGAAATCAACAGAAAGCTATTATAGCACGCTGGTTGTATACGAATCCAAAGGTATTAATTTTGGATGAGCCAACCAGAGGTATTGATGTGGGTTCTAAATCAGAAATACACCGGATGATTAGTGCGTTGGCAGGACAAGGCCTGGCAGTTATCATGATTTCCTCGGAATGTGAAGAAGTTATGGGGATAAGTGACCGTATTATCGTGTTTCATGGTGGCCATATCTCGGGAGAGTTTAAACGTCCCGAGTTTGACCAGGAAGAGCTGATACAAAGTGCTTTTAATGTCAATATTAAGGAGGTTCAGAAGAGTTAAATGAAGAAGACAAGTAATACAAGCAAGTTAAATGTATTATTGGATAATAAGGCAATTTTAATTTTTCTGCTGCTGTTTATCATAAGCTGCTTCGCATCACCGGTGTTTTTATCATCAAGAAACCTGCTGAATGTTATTCGGCAGATATCTGTAAGCGCTATCGTTGGAATTGGTTTTACTTGCATTATAGCAAGCTCCAATCTTGATTTATCAGTTGGAGATATGATTGGTCTGCTGGGTGCTGAAATGGCGTTGTTAAGCAGAGCTGGTCTGCCGTTTGGTTTGGTTGTGGCAGCCGGCGTGTTAACGGGAGCCTTTTGCGGCTTTATGAATGGAATGATCGGTGTTTCCATTGGTCTTCCGCTGTTTATCGTCACACTTGCCACAGGGCAGATTTATAATGGCATTACTCTTCTGATTACGCATAATTCGGCGGTATCGGGTATTTCTCCTGTATTTAGGGCATTGGGACAGGGACACTTATTTAATATTCCAACCCCGATTTATATCATGGTGGCTGTTAGTATAGTAATTTATTTGATTTTAAATAAGACGGTCTTCGGACGCCATATCATTGCAATCGGCGGGAATCGGGAAGCCGCGCATGTATCTGGAATAAACACAAAAAGGGTGACAGTCGGCGTATATATGCTGTTGGGAGTTTGCGCTTCAGTAGCAGCGGTAGTATTGACTGGAAGAGCAAATTCCGCTCAGCCATCAGCGGGAGCAGGAATGGCATTGGATTCAGTAGCGGCAGTCGTTATCGGTGGGACCCCTCTTTCCGGCGGATCAGGAAAGGTTGTGGGAACCATTATTGGATGTCTGATTGTAGGAACCATTAATAATATGTTGAATTTATTAGGTGTGGATTCAAACTGGCAGTCAGTAGCGAAAGGTTTATTAATTATTATTGCGGTGTCGCTGGATGTTTTATCAGACAGATATTTTAAGAAGAGGATGGAAAAAGCATGATAGGAGGAGAGGTTACTATGAGGAAACTTCCTGTAGGAATTCAGGTATATGGACTTCGTGACCTGTTAGAGAATTCGCCGGATAATTTTGAAAATGTCATGAGACAGGTAAAACAATTGGGTTATCATGGTGTTGAGCTGGCTGGCCTTTATGGATTAAAGGCGGAATTTGTAAAAGAGGTTCTGGATAAAGTGGGATTAGTGCCTGTCAGTGCACATGTCCCGTTGACAGATATGATGGCTGATACTGAGAAAGTGGCTAATGCTTATGGAATCATTGGCTGTAAATATATTGTTGTTCCATATCTGCCTGAAGAATACCGTCCATTAACAAGTGGGTTTGAAACAGTATTATCTGAAATTGGGCGAATTGGAAGGATTATGAAATCATATGGAATGACACTCCTATACCATAACCATGACTTTGAATTTGTAAAATTGGAAGATGGCACCTATGGATTGGATGAAATCTATAAGCGGCTTCCTAAGAATGTATTACAAGCGGAACCAGATACCTGCTGGATAGAAGTGGCCGGTGAAAAACCTGCGGAATATGTAAAAAAATACACGGACCGCTGTCCGGTTGTCCACTTAAAGGATTACATAAAGACCGGAAATCCGGCTAATTTGTATAAGCTGATTGGCATTGATGCAGAAAAAAAACAGACTGATCATGGTTATTTTGGGTTTCGTCCGGTAGGTTTTGGACAACAGATTTGGGAGCCTGTTTTGCAAGCCGCTTTGGATGCGAATGCAGAGTGGGTTATTGTGGAACAGGATGAGCATTATGAACAGGATCCGTTCGAATGTGCAAGAAGAAGTCGTGAATATCTACGGATTTTAGGCTGGTAGGAATGATAGGAGTATAGGTATGAAAAAAGAAATGCAGGTAGGTATTATTGGATATGGTTTCATGGGACATTGGCATGCAGATCATATGCCGCAGACAAAAGGCATTATGGTGACTGCTGTCTGCGATATCGATGAAAGGAAAAGAAAAGAAGCTTTCGAAAAGGGATATCACTCCTATGTCGATTATCGTGACTTACTACAGGACAAATTAGTGAACACTGTTCTGATTTCAGTTCCTAATCATTTACATAAAGAAATGGTTATTGAAGCTGCAAAAGCGGGAAAGAACATTATATGTGAAAAACCGGCGGCGCTAAATGTCCAGGAGTTTGATGAGATGGTTCAGGTGACAAGGGAGTGCAAAGTTCAGTTTGAAGTTCACCAAAACCGCCGGTTTGATGCCGATTTCAAATGCATCAAGGAGGCGTTAAATAATCGGACACTGGGCAGGGTATTTACGATTGGGTCACGCTTCTTCGGAGGAAACGGATTGGTGCACGACTGGCATCGTTTGCCGGAATATGGAGGTGGAATGATCTATGACTGGGGTGTACATCTTATCGATCAAATGCTGGATTTGAATCTGGGTAAGGTTGTTTCTGTTTTTGCCAATGTTCATAATGTCATTAATCCGAAGGTTGATGATTACTTTAATGCTACTTTTCAATTTGATAGTGGCTTATCATATGTGATAGAAATAGGAACTTATCTGCTATATCCTCTCCCCCGCTGGTATGTGGCGGGCGATACAGGTACGTTAGTCATTAAATCCATGCTTGATGATGCTGAACTATACAGGAGTGGCTCGCATGTCAAAAAACTGCCGGATTCCATACTGGAAACAAAAGCCGGACCTACAAGAGCAATGGCAAAACGGGCAGAAGAGGAACTTATAAAACAGGTTTTGCCTACCGGGAAGCCGAAATGGCAAATGTTTTATGAAAATTATCTGGCTTCTTTTAATGGAGAGGCTGAACTGGAGGTAACAAATACTCAGGTGCGTGAAGTATTGCAATTAATGGAGGCGGTGCGCCTTTCAGGGAGAAAACATGCATCAGTGGATGTAAGATAAAAAAAAGGAGATTAAACATAATGAGTGTTGAGCTACAAATACCAGCGGGCGGTTCCTATGCATTAACTGAGCAGTTCCGTGACCTTGGGGAACGTGTTGCGTTTCCGGACTTAAACTTATATCAGGTGGAAATGGATGAGACCAAAGGGTATGAATTCAAACTTCGGAATCCATGGTACACAGAATTTCCGGTATCCTGTGCAGAAGAAATAGAAGTAAGCATTAATGGATATGCAGTTCGAAATGATAAGATTTTCTTTGTGATTCGGGATCAGGCTGTACCTTTTAAATACGCAAAAAACTTATATGAGCTTCAATGGGGATTAGGTGAGGCAGCTTATATCCGGTTACTGGATGAGCAGCTGAAATCTGTAATAAGGGATGCTAATGACGTGGAAATTAAGTTTTTACTGCGAACAGCTTTTGAAGGATACCATTTACCGAATAATAGAATAGAATATGAATTTAAGCGAGAAATGGGGGTGATCTAAGTGAAATTAGGTGTTAGTTTATAT
The DNA here is from genome assembly GCA_023409535.1 of Bacillota bacterium. Taxonomy (GTDB): domain Bacteria; phylum Bacillota; class Clostridia; order Lachnospirales; family Lachnospiraceae; genus Mobilitalea. Next base: position 104,398 of record JAEYGZ010000028.1, on the reverse strand, counting down.
AGCTTTGCCGGAGATCTTCAAACAGGTCAATTGGCAGTTGACGATGCATTAAGATATTGCGCAGCTATCGGATGTGAAGGCGTAGAATTAATCGGAGAGCAGCATATACCGAATTGGCCTAATACAAAAATGAGTGATTTAGATCACATAAAAGATCTGTGTAGGGAGTTGGGATTGGAAATATTCTGCTTCAGCTATTATATGAATGCGTTAGGTCATTATGACAGACGTGCTACTATGAATGAGTACTTGGAAATGGTAAAATCAGGTGCTGCTACAGCTGCGTATTTAGGCACAAAAATAATGCGTCCCGCATTTTATGGTGTGCCGGTGGAAAATATGATAGATATGGTTAAGGCGGGACTTCCTATTGCTGAAAAGTATGGAGTGATTTGGGGTGTAGAACTTCACGCACCGTTTCCTCCGGCATATTATATTGATGCTTTGGAAAAAATAAATTCACCTTGGTTTAGATTAATTCCGGACTTCTCCTGCTGGCAGACGGCTGGTGCGGCTGGACATTTCCAGGCAAATGATGTGGAAACTATAATACCGCTTTTAAAATGGACAGTCCACTGCCATGGAAAAGGACATGTATTTGATGAATATGGAGAAGAACCCAATACACCATATAAGGATCTTATGAATATTTTAAAAAAATATGGATATGAGGGTGCTGTAGTTGCTGAAAACGAAGGATGGATTACAAATTATAAACCTACTTTAGATGTTGTAAAAACTCACTTTAAACTCTTGGAAAGGTACGGAAGATAAAGAGGTTAAGTTGAAATATTGCTTTCATATCTTACACAATGGATTAAGAGTTAAATCAGGAGCCGCTACATGACCTAGGTTATGCAGCGGCTTTTTAAATTGAAGCGCTTAGAGAGAGGCTATTCCTCGGATGAGTTTATTGTAAAGTGGTATATAGATTATTAAGACCGGCTCTATATTAATAATCTAAGTTTGATTTTGGAAATCAATGGTGATATACTTACTTTGAAGTATTCGGCAATAATTGTATGCTTATAATTTAGTCAAAATGCGGATTTGTTTTATGGTGAAAACGGCAATCCTTATTACAAGGATACGATTTTACATGCAGACTATGTCACGGAGTAAAAGAAAGAAATGGAGGAGTATATGCTTAAACGGAGGATATATCAATTGGCTTTACTGGCGGCAGCGATATTGGTATCCGCGGGAATGCGGTATCGAGCTTATGCTGCGGATTATTTGGATTTTATTGTTGAAAATGGTGTATTAACCGGGTATGTGGGCTCTGACAGTACAATAACGATACCTTCAAGTGTCGTGGAAATCGGTGAGTCTGCCTTCCGGTATAATGAAACAATCCAATCGGTGATCATTCCGGGCAGTGTTATTGAGATTGCTTCCCATGCTTTTGCAAATTGCCCGAACCTGAAATCAGTAACCATGAAATCCGGTGTGGAAACCATTAATACGGGTGCATTTGCTATGGATGCCAAGCTGGCAAAGGTTACGATTCCTGATACGGTGGTCCGCATAAAGGAGGATAATTTCAGAGAATCTCCATGGCTTTTAAATAATACCGATAAATTTATGGTTGTCGGGGATGGAATCCTGATTGACTATAAGGGTACCCAGGTGAAAGTGACCCTTCCTTCGAATGTAAAGGCAATAGGCAGCTATGCCTTTTTTAATCATAGAAACACCTTAACCCAGATTATCATGAATAACGGTCTCAGGGAAATAGGCAGCCATGCCTTCTATGGGTTTACCAAGCTATCCAAGGTTACTGTATCCTCTACGGTAAATTACGTGGGCGAGTATGCATTTACGGATACTCCCTGGCTAAAGAATTCGACCAAAGAGTTTGTTACCGTAGGAAAAGGAATTCTTTTGAAGTACAACGGAAGCAGCGCCAAGGTGACGCTGCCCTCATCTGTTATTTGTATTAATAACGAAGCCTTTAAGAATAACAAAAAGGTTCAGGAAGCGGTAATCGGCAATAAGGTTACTGAGATTCGTGCGTTGGCTTTTTACGGTTGTACAAAGCTGAGAAAAGTCAATCTTCCTTCCGGCGTTGTAACCATCGGCTCCAATGCCTTTCATACAACCGCACTTACAAGCGTGACCATACCGGCTTCTGTTGCTTCCTTAGGTTCAGAGGCCTTTGCTGCATGTACGAAGCTTGCCAAAGTAACCTTTGCAAGTAAAAGCAAATTATCTCTGATTGATAGATCCGCGTTTCAAGGCTGCACTGCTTTAAAAACCGTGGTGCTGCCCACAGGGCTGAAGGAACTGGCTGCAGGTGCATTTTCCGGCTGCTCCGAACTGGAGACCATCGAATTACCGGATGCTTTAACAAAAATCGGAAATAATGTTTTTCAGGGCTGCACCGGGTTAGCCTCCGCTACAATACCAAAAAGAATCACGGAAATTCCCATAGGTGCGTTTGACGGCTGCAGCGCTTTGACAAAGGTGAGCTTGGCAGGTAATATAACTTCCATTGGTGATGGAGCCTTTTCGGGGTGCAGTAAGCTGACAGAAATTACGATTCCCTCCAGTGTAAGCACCATTGGCAGCGGTGCATTCTATCAATGCTCATCGTTAACAAAAATCAGTCTCGGCACCAAAATTACTGAGATACCTGACGAGTGTTTTTATGGTTGTACCGGGCTTGGAACAATTGAAATTGCCAATAACAGGGCAGCCATAGCTCCTACAGCCCTGGTTGGAACAAAGTGGCTGGAGAATTATTCGGACGATTTTCTTGTCAGAAACGGAGTATTGTATGTGTATAAAGGCAAGGGAGGCGCCATAACCATTCCTGATGCCGTGGAAATAATTTCCAAAAATGCATTTGCGGATAATACACAAATAACAGAGATCACTTTCCCCTCCTCAGTGAGACGGATTGAAAATTCGGCGTTTTCGAATTGCGCAAATCTGAAAAAAATTACACTTACGAATACTGTTGCATATATTGGCCAAAGCGCGTTTTCGCAATGTACCGCCCTAACCACAATCAGCGTGGAGAGAACCGCAGAGAATAAGACCGGTGAGGGAGTTATTAATAATGATGCATTTTATGGCTGCATTAGGCTTAAAACAATTTCCCTTCCCAACGGAATAACAGAAATCGGATCAATGGCCTTTAGCCAATGTACTTCAATGACCGAGATTATTTTACCTGACAGTCTGAAGCATTTAGACAGTTTTGTATTTAACGGCTGCTCGGGCTTATCAAAGGTTTCATTCAACGGGATCTTAGAGGAGGTCGGATACGGGGCGTTCGGTACGACACCGTTTTTTGATCAATCTACGGAAGACATGGTTGTCCTTCAAAATGTTTTGTTAAAATATCAAGGGACTCAGAAAAAGCTTACTATTCCCTCTGATTATAATGTAATTGCTCCCCGTGCATTTGAAGCAAATACAACCTTAACAGAGGTTACAATTTCGGAAGGAATTAAGAATATCGGATCATCAGCCTTTGAAGGCTGCACCAGGCTGGCTGTCATCCATATGCCCTCTGCTTCCTTTGCAGTGGGCGAGAATGTATTTGCTGATACCGCATGGATGAAGAATCAGAAGGAGAATTTTGTGATACTCGCCAACGGCACTTTAATTAAATATCAGGGTATGGATAGGACGGTCACAATCCCCGCTACAGTGACGGCCATTGCGCCGGGAGCTTTTACGGATGCAAGTTTGGATAAAGTGACCATTCCGGGAACGGTAAAAAGCATCGGTACAGGAACCTTCCGATACAGCACGCTCAATGAAGTTATTCTTGAAGACGGAGTGGAGAAGATTGCATTTGCTGCCCTTGATGAGACAAAGGTAAATTTAATAGATATCCCGGATAGTGTGACTTCAATTGGAGGAAGTATTGCGGTAAAAGAAGAAGGGATCTTAAATTATGTGGTCGTATGCAGTAAGAATTCCGCAGCATATCAATATGGTATGACGGCCAGTATTGGAGATGTCAGTATTATACGGGTTAGAATTCGGTAAAGTATAGGATTGATATCTGTGAGCACGTTCAGTAACATAGTTAGTCGAAGCAGGATGAATTTATATCATTCCATATTGCTTTAATGTCCTGTACAATGGATTAAGGTTTTATTTTACCAAGATTTCAGAGGTTGATAAGTAGATTACAACTCGTAACTCCTTTTGTATAGAAAATGAAAATTGCCGCTATAGGACCGTAAGGTTGTATAGCGGCTTTTTGAAAATAACAGAGCATCATTATATTAAAGATATTAGTACAAACAAAATAATTGAATTATCCATTTACAGTGTGGTAATATTTAGTAATCTCTAAAGTTTTACCGTTGCACCCTTGTGCCAATAGAATAAGGGAATAAAATATGAAATCAGTGAGGGTATATGCTCAGAATTAATGATTTATATAAGGAACGAAGAAATAATGTAATAAAAGATATAAACTTTTTACTGGGTAAGGGAGAAGCGCTCAGTCTGGAGTGCAGTGAAGAAATCAGCGATATGCTCATTCGTTTGATTTTGGGATATGATTTACCCGGCAGGGGTGAGATCCAAATCGACGGTATGTCCCATGTGGAATATATGAAAAAGTTCAAAGGCAAAATCGGCGTCGTATTAAAAAATGATGCCCTATACGAGGATATGACCATAAGCAGTTATTTGAAGTTTTTTGCAGATATTTTCGGGACAAAATTAGATTACCGGGAAATGATGCTGAAATTGGCGATTTTGGACATTGGAGATATGAAAATCGGGAATTTGAGCTATGCGCAGAAACGAAGAGTGAGTTTCGCGAGGGAAAGACTGAAGGAACCTGAATTACTTTTGTTTCAGGAGCCCCTCTTGAATCTGGACAGGGACGGGGCAAAGGTGATCCGAGATAATTTGAATGAGCTTTGCGAAAGGAAGACGGCTGTATTGACAACCTCCATATCCTTTAAGAATACACTTCTAATTGGTGAAAGAGCTTACCGGATGAATATTGACGGGTTTTTTGAATTATATGATAACGGTGAACAGGATAGCAATAAGCTGAGCGCGGATACGCAAAATAAAGTTTATACCATTGAGAAGATTCCGGCTAAAATTGAGGATAAGATATTATTGTTTGATCCGATGGAAATTGATTATATCGAATCTGTCCAGGGCATCAGCTATCTGTATATCAGAGGGGATAAATTCCCCTGCAATATTTCCCTGACGGATTTGGAGGAGCGTCTGATGAATTTCGGCTTTTTCCGGTGCCATAGGTCATATTTGATCAATCTGCAAAGAATTAAGGAAGTAATTACCTGGTCGCGAAACAGCTACAGTCTGATTCTGGGCGATAAATTAAAAAGCTCGGTTCCGCTGTCAAAGGGAAGACTGGAGGATTTAAAGCAGATATTAAAGCTGTAAGAAGAAGCAGCCTGATTATTTAAGTCATTTCAACCGCCATAAAGCTCCGCTCAGCGGAAAATATACTCCTTTCGTGTCCGGATTATGGAAGACGGAGGTCCAATCTGCCATAATCCGGACAAAGACAGCAATTGCTGTCCGGATGAACCGAAAGGAAGGAGCGTTACATGTCGGATATTATTGAATTAAAAAAGGTTGGAAAGAATTTCAAAGAGAATGTGGCATTGAATGAGGTAACATTTCATATGGAAGAAGGAGAAATATTTGGTTTACTGGGGCCGAGCGGAGCAGGGAAAACAACTGTAATTAAACTGATGACAGCGCAGCTACTCCCTAGTCATGGAGAGGTCATGGTCTTTGGCAGGGAGGCTTATAAAAATAAAAAGTTCCTGTTTGATCACATCGGAATTCTGTCCGATAACAGCGGATTATATGAAAGGCTTTCCGTATGGGATAATTTAATGCTGTTTGCAGAAATCAAAAATGTTCCAAAGAAAAGTATCATGGATCTATTGGAAAGAGTTGATTTGTTGACTGCGGCTAAAAATGAGGCGGGAAAATTGTCAAAAGGAATGAAGCAGCGGCTTATGGTTGCAAGAGCAATTCTACATAAACCCAGGCTGCTGTTTTTGGATGAACCCACTTCTTCCCTGGATCCGGGTACCGCATTGGAGATCCATGGACTTTTACGGAAGCTTAACTCGGAAGGGACAACTATTTTTCTTACTACCCATAATATGGAGGAAGCGGATAAATTATGTGACAGAGTAGGCTTTCTTAATCAGGGCAGTATTGTTGAAATAGGAAATCCGGAAAGCTTAAAATTGAAATACAGTAATCATGAGATCAAGGTAATTCTGCAAGATCATCCTGAGAAGATCATAATAAAAAATAATGGGGACAACGGAAGCAAAATGAAAGAATGGATGGAGCAGGGGGTACTGTTATCCGTACATTCCCTGGAACCAAATCTGGAAACCATATTTTTGAAACTCACGGGGAGGGGATTATAATGGCGGTTTCAATGAGAAAGATTAAAGCGTTGCTTCGTAAGGAAGTGAAAACATTACCGAAAAACAAAAATGTATTATTTATGAGTCTTATACCGATCCTATTATCCGTTTTTTGTAATTATTTACTCGGTAATTCTAATCGTGGGAATCCGATGGTTGCCACCGAAATGTTGTTTGTGTGTGTGGGTATGAATGTGACATTGATTTCCAGCTATATTGTGGCTATGCTGATAGCGGAGGAAAAAGAGAAAAATACGCTTCGTACCCTCATGCTTTCCGGCGTGACGCCAATGGAATTTTTTGTTGGCAAAATGCTGATTACCGTACTGATGTCGGAAATTACCGATCTCGCTATATTTTTCATTATAGGAGTTGATATACGGTATCTTGGAACTTTCCTTTTATTAACGACTCTGGTTGTCTTAAGTATGATTGGTATCGGAGGAGCCATCGGAATTATTGCGCCGAACCAGATGGCGACAGGAATGATCGGGATGCCGGTTTTGATGGTCCTCGTTTTCGTACCGATGCTGGCCCTAATAAATGATACCATGGCAAAGATATCGAAATTCCTGCCCAATTATTCCATGAAGCTTCTGTTAGATCAGACAATGCTCGGAGCAAAGTCAGGAGTGCAGGCGTTGTTTCAGATCATGGTAATCATACTATGGATCATACTTTCGGCGGTTGTTTTTACGGTTACCTACCATAAAATAGGGCTGGATAAATAAACCGGCTGCCGGCATCGGTAAAACAGTTATGTGGGTGGAGCAGTGCCGCAGTAATTATTCATATAGACAATTTGTTAATGGTAAGATATGTTATAACTATCAGGTACGAAATTATAGCAGAAAATGATCTGTGATAAGGTATGCTGTAAAAATAATGTTAAAAACGGATAATACAGGAGCTTCGGTTGCTGATATAATTAGTTTATAAAAGTATTGGAGGGACTGATATGAGTTTAATGAAGAACCCAAATCCGGAACAGAACAAAGATGGATACAGACCAAAGGACAAGCCCGTTATATTATGCATGGCTGAGAAAATGAAAGAAAGGAGGATTGCTGAGGAAACAATAATTGAACAGGTAAACGAATATAGCAGTATAGTAGATAGGCCTGAGATGAAAATAGTAGGTATAAAAGTTCGGATGAATCCCTACAGTGGCTTTGATGCAATATCAATAGTAAAAAAGATTATTAAAGAAGGAACCTGTAAGCTGCTGGAAGAGTTAGTCAACCCGATAAAAAAGGGGCAGTATATGGCAGTCGTCAGTGAGGTGAATACAGGAATAGAATTTACTTATGTCATCGGAGTTGAAGTAGAGAATTTTAATCATTTACCGGAGTATCTTCCTCCCGATACGGTAAAACTGACATGTCCTCCCGCACGATACGGTAAAGTGGTAAGAGATCCGTCAAATAAAGAGGATAAGCATGTTGCGCCAAAACAGGCAATCTGTTATCTCTCCTCATCAGAATTCAGAAACCTTACGGGGCTGGCTTATGATACAGCTTCCATGCCGCTGCGGGTATTTGACGCCGATAGTGAAATGATCGCCGCTTATGAACCGATGAAAAAACCGGAGAACGAGGAGGAAAAATTCAAACAAGTAGGTTGGGAAATCGTTATGCTGCCAGAGCTTAAGGTAATAGGCTGTACCGGTGAAAATGGAGCTTGTATGTGGAACTTATTTGATATAGAAAATACAATCGATTGGCAAGCTGCCGGTTGTTTGAATGAATATCAATACTATTCCTTCGCATTTAAGGATAACGAAGGGAAGAACTGTGATATATTCGGCCGGTTGGTCAGTAGTTTTAATCACGTTCCTGCTAATCTGACAAAAGCAATCATGCCTTCGGGACTATGGGTTAAATTCTATCAAAAACAAATTAATAATGATGATTCCTCCATCTTCTTTGAAGGAGCTAAGGATGTCTTGTTCTTTCAGAAAAACCCCGACTTTGAGGAGGATTATTCCTCTCGCAGCGGTTTGTATGTAGCGCAGTATGAACAGGGAGCATGCTTTTATTTTCCCATTAAGAAAAGGAGCTAGCTAATGAATATTACTTTGCAAATAAGAGAGTATAGGATTTAAATTTTGAATGGAGTAATTCATATGCTTCAAAAGGATTATCTTGCAGAAGTACTTGAAGATATTGAATATAATATCAATCAGCCCTTTCATATTCAAGATATCTCTGCTGTTAAGTATGTATCTATAATGCAGCTTTACCGGGATTTTTACAACCTTACGGGACACTCGATTAAAGAATATATTCGTAAGAGAAAGCTTTCTAATGCTCTGGCTATGCTAAAGCACTCTGAGAAAAGCCTTATCGAGATAGCTTATTCGTATGGTTATAGTTCTCAGCAGGCTTTCTGTAAATATGTAAAGGCGGCAACCGGGCTAACGCCGACGGAATATAGATCAAGTGACGGCTATTATTATTATCCAAGATTTTGTATCGACAGCAGGCATCAGATTTGTGTTAGTTCCGAGAATATACCGAAAGCCATACATATGAAGTATTATCATAGCCAAATAAGAGGTATTGAGAATCGATCACTGGCATATTTGTTTTCGGTATTACCTAATTATACCGGCAGAATATTCGGAAGAAACGGTAAACAACTGAATAATAAATTTTGCTATGAATTAGACATCGAATACAGGGAAGATATCATTAATGTTCTTAAAAGCAGTGAATTTCAGGAAATAAGGATAGAATTACCGAAAACAGATGTATATGCTAAGATAACTGTTAAAAATACGGAGAGAGAGATCAACCTGGCATGGGATTACTTGTATTTGGAATGGCTTAAAATAAGTATGTTTGAGCAGACGGATAATCCATATTTTGAAGAGTATGTCCACAAAGGAGATAATGTTAAGAGATTGATATTGTATCTTCCGGTGAAAAAACGCAGTGATTATAATAGAATTACGATTAAAGATTGTGAGGATATGTATTTCCTGGCATCACGGTGCGGCGGAGCTGATGCCGAAAGAAAGGCTTCCAAGTATGTTTTGGATTATTTGTTATGCAATAATCCATCTTATATAAATACAATGTATCAGTTTTATGTCGCAAATCATGAGAGTATTTATGTCTGTGGAGTTATGATAAATGAAACATTCCGGTTTCAAAAAGACAAACGGGTGGAACGGTTGCACATCGAAGGCGGAAGGTACGCCGTACTGGAAGGAGATTGCTGCGGAGATAATATTGTTTTTGAAAGAATGTTAAGTTCATGGATCGTAGATAATGGATTTTCCAGAGGCGGATCACCGGGTTTTACTATTTATGAAGCGAATGGATCATTTGAACAAAAGGATATTAAAACCTTCGTCTATATGAAACTCGGGTAACGGGTGAGACTGAGTCATTCTGTGCGTCTATGCAATGATCGGTGAAGAAAAAAAGCTCCCTGCCAAGGACAGTAATATGGATTGAGATAAGTATATGACATCTGGTACAGTATAGAAGTAAAACAAATGTATTGATGAAGGAGCGCACCTATGAATAATTTTCTTTTGGAGGTATGTACGGACTCGGTGGAAGCTTCCCTGACAGCATTCCATGCAGGAGCTGACCGGTTGGAGCTTTGCAGCAGCCTGATTATCGGAGGAACTACACCAGGTGTATGCCTGTATAAAGAGGTTCGCAAATACTGTGATATGAAGATTCATGTCCTGATCAGACCGCGATTTGGTGACTTTTGTTATACCGATTATGAATTTGAGGTTATGAAGGATGAGGTCCGGATGTTTCGAGGATTGGGAGCTGACGGTATCGTTATTGGAGCATTAAAGCCGGACGGCAGCTTAAATTTAAAGCAAATGGAGGAATTTATTCATTTGGCAGATGGTGTTCCTGTCACGTTGCATCGTGCTTTTGATGTCTGTGCGGACCCGTTGAGAACCTTGGAGGAAGCCGGACAAATTGGGATTAAGACAATATTGACTTCAGGACAGAAAAATAAATGTATCGATGGAATGGACTTAATTCAAGAATTGGTCTCAAAAAGCGAAGGGGGGATTGACATCCTTGTGGGAGGCGGTGTCAATGCAGACGTTATACAAAGAATACATTCCGTAACGAAAGCAGCCTCCTACCATATGTCGGGGAAGATAATCAAGGAAAGTCCGATGATTTACAGGAAGGAAGAGGTGTCAATGGGGCTGCCCTTCCTTGATGAATATCAGATAGTTCAGGCAGACGGGAAGGAGATCAGACGCGCGGTGGATAGGTTACAAGCCCTTTAAAGTATAAGACCGGTTAATTTATCAATAGAAGCGAAAAACCGTTATACCTCAACAAGTAGTGTAACGGTTTCTTTATTATTCTGGTTAGGTCAGTTTACAAGGAACTACACGCAGACTGTGAAACGGGCCTCCTCTAAATCTCAATCTCAGTTGAAAAAGCAACCACTGCCTCCCCTGTTATCTGAACAAGTACCGGTTTGTTATTTTCTTTTTTTACGTGGACACGCATGGTTCCGTCTCTTTTAATTGCCTCACCCTGCATTATTGTAAATTCAAAGGCATCATTGGTTTCCATATCCTTGCAAATTCCATAATGTACTAAATAAATGCCAAGAGGGCCATTTGCATTTCCAGTAACCGGATCTTCTGCAATTCCGATAGCAGGGGCAAACATTCTTCCGTGAACCAAAATTTCATCTTGTGGATTCAGCGTAAATACGTAATAACCGTTGCATCCGATTTCCTCGCTTATGGTAGATAGTTTTGTAAGATTCGGTTTCAGACTATGAAGTTGACTATTGGACTTGAGTCCAATCATTACTTTGGAGTGGCCAGCAGATGCGATAGCTACTGGGCAACGTTCATGGAGATCACAAACGCTTATTCCTAGAGCCTCCGCAATCCATTCGACCACTTCTGAATGGAACGGTTTTCCGACCTCGGGAGTTCCCTGTGTCATAACAATAGAATAATCGTTATTTTTCTCAATAATATCAACAGGCAGAATCCCCGCCCTCGTCTTCTGAATAACTCGTCCCGAAACAGCGTCTCCTTCAATTGCGCGGACATAATGTGCAGCAATCGTTGCATGCCCACAAAGAGGAACCTCCATTGTCGGCGTAAAAAATCTTACTTCCATATCATAGTCTGATGAAATTGATGAAAAAATGAAAGCTGTCTCTGAGTTGTTTAGTTCGCGGGCAATTCTCTGCATCTGCTCTTCTGTTAGTCCATCGGCATTCGGTACAACGCCAGCCGGATTTCCGTGAAATCTTTGACGTGTAAATGAATCAACCTGATAGATTCTATATTTTTTCACACTTCTTCCTCCTCATATTTTAAAAAAATTTCCGTTTATCTCTGTTTCAAAATTAATGATACAGCATTTTCCCTGGCTTCCCAACTTCACTTCGGGCCAACTTGGCCTTTGACTGGCTGGATAGGCGTAGTGGCCTGACTTCCTATTCCTTGCTTCAAATGTTTGCAAGTTTCATATAATACTCATAACTGGCATCTACACAAGTTGTTCATTTTTGTGCTTTCAGTTTTGTATTATACCTATCCTTTTGATTAAAAAAAGTAATATCAGCATAGCCCGCAAATATTTTTCCGGAGTGTTTTACATCTTTTTCAATAAAGTACCTATCGCCTTTAGTATAGATATTTTTTACACCACTTATGGTTAATTCAATCTTGCCTTCAAGCACGATGCCCCATTGACTTTCGTGCGAGTGTTCTGGCAAATCAATATCCTCATTAAATTGCATAAAAATTATTTGGTGATTCTCTCCTTGAGAAAGATATGCTTGATAATTGGAAAAAGGCATATCTGCTTCTGGAAGGCGACTAATCGGCGCTGGAAATAAATTTGACATATGTTATCCCTCTTGCAATTCGTATTATATAAACAATCCTAAACTCAACCCAACTTTATAATTTTCTATTCTCTCTTATACACATTTTACCACATAAATCCAATCCTGTCATTTTCGTTTCTTCCTGCGTTTGCCTTTAGGAATACTCAAGTGCTTGGATTTCCCTAACACCCGTAATTTTCACCCTTGCCATATCCACCAGCGCATTTAGATTTTACACCTGCATACTGGCAATTTCGTCCACATATATCTCTACCATGCGGTTCTGCCGCTGGACAAGTCGCTGGAAACATAGCTTTTCTACAACGGCAATGTAAAACGCTGTGGATGACTTCGGGCCAACTTCTGGCTGTTTGAATTGGTTTTCGCGCAGTCTGAACTTGGCTCCAAGTCATGTCGATTAGCATTTACGGTCTTTAATGTATGGAACCGCCGCTCCGATAGCTGTAGCATAAACAGCATTGGACGGTATAATAAAATTGAGGCCGTATATATTCGCAATGTCAGAGAATATCGTATGCGCCTGTGGAAGTGTCGTAAGATGTCCAGTCAAAACAACATTTTTTATTAAGTCGTTTCTTGAAGCGAAAGCTGCCAGCATACCAACGGTTTGAAAAATCATGTTAATAATACCGATAGCAAAATCCGCTTCGCTAGCTGTGCTTTTTATCTTTCCAAAGTTTGAAGCTGTTAAATTGGCGGGTAATGAGGGAATTTCATGGTCGAGTATGTCTTTAACAGACAAATCAATATTTTCAATATGACCGTTTTCTGCCAACGAAAGGATGGCCTCTATATCGCTTTTGTTTAGCATTATTGAGGATAACCCTATCAGCGTACCGCCACCAACCCCGGAACCGCCAATATGCACGATTTCATTTTTTGCAGCCCGTACAAAAGCGGTTCCCGTACCCATGCTTGCAACAAACGCTTCTTCTACACCGGCAAGGTAAAGCCCACCATAACCGATAGCTTGAAATTCGTCTATCTTGATTGTAGGTATATCATAAACATTTTCAGAAATGAACGAAGCTCCAACGCCTGTTAAAATAACTTTTGAAATATCTTTTAGGGAAATCCTATGCTGGCGCAAGAAATGACCGATTGCTCCATACATAGAAGTTATTTGGTCTGCCGCTCGTACTTGTAAGGCTCCAACCAGATTATTGCCCGACGAAAAACCTACAACTTTTGTGGTGGAGCCGCCGACATCTACGCCTAAGATAATATTCATGTTTATGCCCCCGTGGATTTATTGACCATGTTGTTGTAAAACAATTTTTAATGGTTTGCACACAGCGGAAGCGGCGATTGCGCTTATAATCGCTTCGGGGATACCACTAAAAAGAATTGTCGAGCCAATAATAAGCAACATTGCGCCTCCGGCAATCGAGGAATATTGATCGCCGAAGAACAGCCATATGCCGCCCATAACGCCAAAAGTATTTGTAAGGCTTCCCAATGCCGCGCTTAATGAAAAGCAAAGGACATTTTTAGTCGGCATTACCTTTGATAGTCCTTTGTATGTAAGTCCCGCCACGGTTCCTACAAGAATACGAGGAACAAAACAAATCAGCAAACTGCCGACATTGCCGGAAAACTCTCCTAACGAGTAAAAGGGAGTAAATACAAAAGCGGCAATAGGCGACGGGGGTGTAAATGTCCAGACAATAAAGCTGAACAACCCAGCAAAGAAACCCATAAGCGTACCCGCTTTGGGGCCTAACAATAGCGCCGTTAAGATAACGGGAATCATGGCTAAGGTTGCCACAATCGGCCCCATCGCAGGAAGTGAACCAAGCGGTGTGAAGCAGAAAATAGCTTCAATAGCAAGTAATACTGCAAACTGCACAAGGGAGCGTGTAGTTTTTTTAGTTTTCATGGGAAACACCTTCTTTCATTAAAAAAATTATTTGTTTGCAAAAATCGAATTGTGTATCAAGCAATTCTTCGGTGACGCCGCCTGACATAGCCAATGTTTCCAGTCCTTTTATACAGTAAAGAATATTTCCGGCAAGAACCTGTATACAATCTTCATTCAAATAGCCTGTTTCAACCCCACATTTTAAGATTTCTAAAATCGTATTTTCCAAGCTGCTAAATGTCCCCGAAAAAAAATCTTTGTCCGCTTCCTGCTTATGCGCTATGAAGAATTCAAACATTGCCAGTAAAAGGCTATCCTCCATATGCAGTAATCTTTCCTTTTGCATATGGAAATAGCTATCCACCATTGCCTCAAAATTCATGTTGCCTTGAACATCAATTTTAGTTTTTTCCAGTTTCAAATAATTGTGCCGTTTGATAACTTCAATAAAGATTTCATCAACCGAAGAATAATATAGATAAATGCCGCCTCTGCTGATTTTGCATTCTTCTATGATGTCTTTCATAGTTATTCCATTAAAGCCTCCACGGACAAAGACTTGTTCCGCTTTTTCTAAAATCAACTCTCGTTTTTCTTCTGATTTTGATGACATTAAACGTCCCCTCCTTTCATTGTGACTGAAATGACGCGAGTGTCATTTTACATTATATGACATTCGTGTCATTTTGTAAAGTCCCTTTTTGCAGATATTGTTATAGCAGCTTTACTAAATAACTTTATAGCATTTAAGGATTTTTTAATAATTGGTAATTTATAATGGCTTCATAATCGATTATATACCTTAAGAAGAAGGGAAATAAAATTTATGTTATTTCGAATTCTGAAAAAAGATTTAAAACGAAAAAGGACGATGAACTTAATCATCTTTCTGTTTATCGCAATTGCTGCCATGTTCCTGGCCAGCAGTGTAACAGATATGTCGGTCGTATTGCGGGGCGTGGATTATTATCTGGATAAATCAAACGTTCCGGATTATATGGTTCTTAGAAGTGTTACGGCCGAGGCTGCAAAGGAAGATGCAATCTCTGACTGGATGTCAAACAGTACTCTCGCAGAAGATTATACCGTGGAGAAAAGTATCATAATCAGAAGTGACAGTATGATGATCCAAAGGGGCGAAGATGAGGTCGCTTACAAGCAATCGGGTGCCAGCGAGCTCCTGGTACAGCCTCAAAAATACGGCAGGATTTTTGACGAGGACGGCAACCTGATTGAGTTAGGCAGGGGTGAGATTGCTGTTCCGTTGATCGATAAGAATGCAAATGCTTTAAAAATCGGGGATAAGCTTTCTGTTACGGTAGGAACCATACAGAAGGAATTTACGGTCTCATGCTTTACAAAGGATGCGATATGCGGTACCAGCTATATGGGTTTTAAGCGTTTGCTTATTTCAAAAGAAGATTATATGCAGTTGGCGGAACAGGAAGATAATTTATTTGATTTATGGTATATGGTTCGTACAGATCAGGTTGAGCGTTTTCAAAAAAGCCTGAAGGCACAAAGCTTTCCTCTGGTTTTCTCCTTTGACAGAGCAACCGTTAAATTATGTTATATGACGGAGATGCTGATTGCCGGCATTCTGTTGATTGTCAGTGTGTGCCTGATTTTGATCTCCTTTTTTGTACTTCGTTTTACGATAATCTTTACGATACAGGAGGACTATAAGGATATTGGGGTTATGAAAGCAATCGGCATTAAGAATCCGGGAATTAAGAGTATCTACCTGATCAAGTATCTGGGGCTGGCAATTGCAGGAGCAGTACTTGGCTTTACGGCGAGCTTTCCGTTTGCGGCTTTGCTGGTCGGCCAGGTAAGCGACAATCTCCTGATGGAGGATACCGGTCAAAATCCCCTGGTTAATTTAGGGTGCGGCATAGTGGTTGTTTTGCTCGTAGTTTGTTTTTGCTATACCAGTATGAAGAAGCTGGATCAATATTCGGCGATAGAAGCAATCAGAAATGGTTCTACCGGAGAGCGTTTTCACGGAACTAGTATGATAAAGCTGAAAAAGCACGGGAATCTGCCCCCAGCCATATTTATTGCGTTCAATGATATTTTGACTTCAATCCGTAAATATGCGGTTATGATGCTTACCTTCTGTATCGGAACGATGTTAATTATTATTCCGGTGAATGCCATGAATACGTTAAAAGATGACAGCATGGTGACATTATTCGGATACACCCAATCCGACTTTTATATTTCACAGATTCTTGATACGAATATTATCTGTGAAGGCGGTAAGGAAAAGGCCCTGGATATCATGAAGCATATGGAGCTGCAGATGGAACAGGCAGGAATACCGGCAAAGCTTTATGCGGAGGTCTTTACAACGCTGAGCATGCATGGAGAAGATAAAGGGGATGTTTATACTACGGTAACATTACAAAACTTAAACGGCGACAGATTTGATTATAATTATTATGAGGGCAGCAATCCAATTCTGGAAAATGAAATTGCCTTATCCGAAGTGTGTGCAAAGGAAATGAAGGTGGGAATAGGGGATTTTGTTTATGCTGCTGTGGATGGAGAAGAGAAGGAATTTATTCTGACGGGTATTTTTCAGTCTATGAGTAACCAGGGAAGGCTGGCGAGGCTGAATAATGTAATAAACATGGATTATAAAAACCTTACGGGGGTCGGATATCTTCAGGGAGACTTTACCGGTGCTGATCCCGATCAGAAAACGGCAAAAAAAATTCTTACCGAATTATATCCGGATCATGAAGTGAAGAATACGGAGCAATATGTTTCCGTGGCGTTAGGCAATATCGTAGATCAAATAGATTCCTTTAAAAACCTGATTGTTATGCTGGTACTTTGTATAGACGGGCTAATTACGGTATTAATGATGAAATCCTTTGTTGCGAAGGAAACCGCTGAGATCGCAACATTAAAAAGTATCGGATTTAGAAATAAAGCATTAAGAGGTATCCATATCCTCAGAATTGGTATTATTCAGGTTATTTCGATATTATTCGGAGTTTTCATCTCCGTCGTACTTGATGATTATACCGTTGGCTATGTATTTAAATTCATGGGAGCAAAACATCTTCCTTTGACAATCAGGCCGCTGGAGGTTTATGCGGTATATCCGCTTCTGCTGTTTGTGATACCTGTAACGGTGGCCTGGATAAGCTCCTGCATGGTAAGGAAGATCAGTATCAGAGAAATGAACGGGGAAGAATAGGGTATTAAATTATATATCTTAATCGTTTCAAGTTATGTTATAATCAGGAAGGACAGGGTGATTCTATGAATTCATTAGCAGTGAAAAATGTATGCAAAACTTATATTGTAAATAAAATTCAAAATAATGTATTACGCAATGTGACTTTTGAAATAAAGCAAGGTGAAATGGTTGCCGTCATGGGGGCAAGCGGTTCCGGAAAATCAACACTGTTATATACAGTCAGCGGTATGGATCATGTTACTGCCGGTAACGTGAATTTCTTTGGCAAAGAGATTTCTGAATTAAGTAACAATGAAATGAGTGATCTGCGCCTGGATGAGATGGGGTTTATATTTCAGCAGATGCATATGCTGAAGAATCTGACCGTGTATGATAATATCATCTTACCCGCATACCAGTCGAAAAACGGCACGGGGAAGAAGCGGCGGGAAGCAATCAATGACCGGGCAAGGGAACTGATGCATAAGCTGGGAATCAGTGAAATATCGGAGAACGGCATTCACGAGGTATCCGGCGGACAGCTGCAAAGAGCATGTATCTGCCGCAGCCTGATTAATCATCCGAAGATGATATTTGCAGACGAACCGACCGGGGCATTAAACCATCAGAATTCCCAGGAGGTCATGAAGGAGCTGATTCGTATTAATCAGGAAGGAACCACGATTATGCTGGTAACTCACGATATGAAGGTCGCTGCAAAATGCGGACGGATCATGTATATCGAAGATGGGAATATCAAGGGAGAGTTTGCGCTTGGCAAGCTCGAGGAGCTGTCGGAAATGATTAGCAGAGAGCGTAAAGTCAGCAATTGGTTAATGGAGATGGGATGGTAGTACTGGTATCGGCAGATTGGAGATTACTATGGTAGATATTCTGGTGGTGGAAGATAATAAAGAATTGGGAGAATTAATCCTTTCCTTTCTGATACGTGAGCAGTACAGTGTCTTTCTTGCCGGGAGCGGGGAAGAGGCGATGGAGTATCTAAAGAGTGACCTTGCCAGATTGGTTCTGCTGGATATTATGCTGCCGGGAATGGATGGGTTTTCCGTATGCACGGCCATTCGTGAGACGCAGGATATTCCGATCATTATTATGAGCGCCAGAACGGAGAAGGAAGACAGTATCAATGGCTTCTTATTAGGTGCGGATGATTATGTAACCAAGCCCTTGGATATCGACATACTGATTGCTAAAATAAGAGCAATTATGCGAAGAAATTATGAACGGAAATATAGGAATACGATTATTTCTTCCGGTGCGGTATCCATACACAGGGAGGCAATGCAGGCATATTTTAATGAGAAGCTGTTAAATCTGACGGGTAAAGAATATGAGCTGCTGCTTCTGCTGGTTACCAATCCGGGAAAGACCTTACATAAGGACTATCTTTTTAATCAAATATGGGGTGCGGACAGCTTTAGTGAGAACCAGACGCTGACGGTTCATATCAAAATGCTGCGGGACAAAATTGAGGA
Source organism: Bacillota bacterium (assembly GCA_023409535.1). Classification (GTDB taxonomy): domain Bacteria; phylum Bacillota; class Clostridia; order Lachnospirales; family Lachnospiraceae; genus Mobilitalea. Next base: position 85,564 of record JAEYGZ010000028.1, on the reverse strand, counting down.
TTCACCTAAAAATCCAAAAAGAATTATAACGGTATGGGGAGTCGGTTATCGATATGAGGAAATTTAGCAGGCTGATAGGATTGCTTCTATTGATTTATCTTTTGCTTGCTGTGGGTATTCTGATTCTTAATTTACAGATGGATATCACAGGCGGTAATCAGTACAAGGTTGAAATTAATCGGATCTATTCCGAGTTAGCCGCGAAGGGTTCCTTTACGGAGCCGGACCTTAGTGCCTGTTATTATGTAAAGGATGTGGAATTCTTATCCGTCGATGAAAAGGATCAGATAAAGCAAAATGAATTCTATAAAACTTCAGGTGGGGAGCACATGGAGGTTAAACCGTTCTATGGAAAGGGAAGGCTTCAGGGATATCTTCGTTTTGATTATATAATCAGACAGGAGAAGTATGTTAGCATCCTTCTTGCGGAAATTGGACTCTTCCTATTTGTATTGATAAATATTATGACGCTGATTTACATACGACAGCAGATATTGAAGCCCTTCCATCAGCTAAGTGAATTTCCGTATGAGCTTTCCAAGGGACATCTGCATGAAGAGCTGAAGGAAACGAAAAACCGTTATTTTGGAAAATTTGTCTGGGGGCTTGGGCTCCTACGGGACAAGCTGAATGTAACCAGAGACAGGGAATTGGAGCTGGAGAGGCAGAAAAAGCTGATGCTCCTGTCCTTATCACATGATATTAAAACTCCTCTCAGCACAATCAAATTATATTCCAATGCACTTGCCGGGGATATCTTTGATTCAGAAGAGAGAAGACGAAAGGCAGCCAGACAGATCAGTGAAAGAACAGTAGAAATAGAACAATATGTGAATGAGATCATAAAGGCTTCCAGTGAAGATATACTTGAGGTTGAAGTGAATAACAGAGAGTTCTATCTTAAGGATTTGATGGATAAAGTTGTAAGCACTTATGGGGAAAAGAGCGGCTTGCAGCAGATTGCCTTTCAGGTTGGGCCATATGACAATAAGCTGTTACAGGGCGATATAGAACGTGCCTATGAGGTGATAGAGAATATTTTAGAGAATGCATTTAAATATGGAGACGGAAGGAAAATATCGATTTCATTTCAGGAAGAGGAATATTGCCAGTTAATCCGGGTCCATAATACCGGAGATCCGATAAAGGAGAACGAATTTAATCATCTGTTTGACAGCTTTTTCAGAGGAAGCAACAGTGTGGGCAAGGCAGGGAATGGCCTTGGTCTTTATATCAGCCGTAAGATAATGGCCAAAATGGACGGAGGAATTTTTGCGGAAAAAGAGACGGATGGAATGAGCTTTACGCTGGTTCTGAAAGAAACAGTATAATTCAGCGGCATATTTTTGTTACCATCAGTGATGGACATCCGGTATACAGGGTATATTATCTGTAGTATAATTCGAATAATGGAATTGTCCGCAGGTTACAGTCGTCGATGCCGAAGACTGGCGGAATTTAACCTGGAAAATGGAGTGAGGTATCCTTGTATATATCTAAGAGAAATGCAACCTATATTGTGCAGGAGATCAGTAAAATCATCGGTGAGAAAATAAATATGATGAATGCCGATGGTATTATTATCGCGAGCAGTGATGAGAACCGGATAGGGACATTTCATGCTGCAGCGAAGGAGCTAATTGAATGCAAGCTGCAGGAGGTAATTGTTAAGAACGAAAGTGAGTATGAAGGAGCACGTCCCGGCTTAAATCTTGGTATCAATTTTCAGGATGAAATTGTAGGTGTAATCGGAGTTACCGGCCCTTATGAAGTGGTTGCCAAATATGGTCAGATTATCAAAAAGATGACGGAGATTCTGCTCCTGGATCAATATTATAAAGAGCAGAAGGATATTGACAAGCGTATTAGGGAGCGTTACCTGGATGAATGGATGTACGGAGATTCAAAAAATATCACTCCTTTATTTGTACAGCAGGGGAAAGCAATGCAGATTGATATCACGCTGCCTCGAAGAATTATGGCTATTTCGTTTATTACTGACGAGGAGCAGAATGAAAAAAGACAGAGAATGATTGATGCTGCGGAGAAGAGTATTATTGATTTCCTCAGGGAAGATAAAAACAGCTGTTTTTTAAAAAACGGTGTGGAACTGGTGTGCGCAATACCGGACTGTCCGGACGGTGAGATGATTAAGCTGGCGGAGCAAATGAGGAAGGAAGTGGAAGCACAGCATCCGCTTAAGCTTTGCTGCGGTATCGATGCAAGCTGTGAAGGCTATACGCTCATTCATAACAGTGTGATTAAGGCTGTAAAAGCACTCAAAACCTCGCTGCGGTCGCCTCAAAAGGGAATTCGGCTGTATACCAGCATATCTATGGAGATATTCCAAAGCGAGCTGCCCGGTGCAATCAAGCGGGAGTATATCCTTCGCATATTCAAGGACAGTACACTGGAGGAGATCGACCAATGGATCGGCCTGTTGAATATCTTTTATGAAGAAGAGGGCTCTGTTGCTTCTGCGGCAAACAGAATGTTTATCCATAAGAACACCCTGCAGTATAAGCTGAATAAAATTAAAGAAAGGACAGGCTATGACCCCAGGTCCATCCGCTATTCCTCTCTGTTCTATAATGCGATTCATTTTTATCAGGATGTTCGGGACATAATGATATTTTAGCTATAAGTAACAAAAACAAAGTAGATAATTCTATTTCATTGGGCAGTATAACAACAAATACCCTCCCTTTTTAGTTCCCGTAACATAGATTTTATGGTATATAAGAACTATAATGAGAATACATCAACGAGTTGTATCACTATTATTAAAAACGGAGGTATTTGTTATGTCGGGAGTAGCATTAATTATTGCCTTTGTTATTGCGATTATCCTTATGATTTTTGCAATATCAAAGCTGAAAATCCATCCTTTTCTTTCCATCATGAGCGTTTCACTGCTGTTGGGATTAGCAGCCGGAATACCGTTGGTGGATGTGAAGGTGGATGGTGTGGTACAGAAGCAGGGACTTGCAACGGTAATCGGCGCAGGCTTCAGCGGAACCTTTACCAGTATCGGTATCGTTATTATTCTTGGCGCGCTGATCGGAACTATTCTGGAGAAGACCGGCGCTGCCTTAAAGCTTGCAGATATGACGGTTAAGCTGGTAGGTAAAAAAAGACCCGAGCTTGCAATGCTTATTATGGGTTGGGTCGTATCCATCCCTGTTTTCTGTGACAGCGGTTTCGTAATTCTTAATCCGATCCGTAAGGCTCTGGTAAGAAGAACAATGTCATCCAGTGTTGCCATGACGGTTGCTTTGGCAGGCGGTTTATATGTATCTCATGTTCTTATTCCGCCTACTCCGGGTCCTATTGCCGCTGCAAATACCCTGGGCGTAGGCAACAATCTTCTTCTGGTTATCGGAATGGGAGCTCTTTGCTCTATTTTCCCTTTGATTGCAGGATACTTCTATGCAAAATACATCGGCAGGAAGGTAAAAGCCAATGATGAAGCAGGCATGGATAACGGTGAGGTGGTACAGTCCTATGACGAGCTGGTGAAAAGCTACGGCAAATTACCCAATGGATTTATGTCACTTGCACCGATTATCATACCTATTTTATTAATGGGTATTGCCTCAGTTGCAACCATGGCGAAGATGACCGGCATAGGTGCGGATATTTTAAATTTCCTTGGTACTCCCATTATTGCATTAGCCGCAGGCACGATCTTTGGTGTACTCACCCTGGCATCCTCCAAGAAAATGAAAGAATTCTATGAACTGACCAATGAAACCCTTAAGGTAGTCGGACCAATTCTGTTTGTAACAGCAGCAGGCGGTGTTCTTGGTAAGGTAATCTCCGTCTCCGGTCTGGTTACTTTTATTACGGATAACGCTACCGTGTTCCAGGCTATCGGTATCTTCTTCCCGTTCCTATTGGCAGCAATCCTGAAGACGGCACAAGGCTCTTCCACAGTTGCAATTACCACAACTGCCGGAATTCTGGCACCGATGCTTCCGATTCTCGGACTGGATACACCGATATTATCTGTACTTACGGTTATGGCAATCGGCGCGGGCGCAATGGTTGTATCCCATGCTAACGACAGTTATTTCTGGGTTATTACGAACTTTGGTGCAATGACTCCTGAAAAGGGGTATAAGACTCAGACAGTGATGACATTGGTTATGGGAGTTGCGGCAATCATACAGATATTCTTATTAACCTTGATTTTCTGATAAACAGGTAATGTACGAATAAACGACCGGCAATTGACATCAGATCAACAATCAGGATGGGACGGTGAAACTGCCGTCCCATCATTTGTAAGGAGGTTAACCTATGAGCAAATTTCTGCTTATTCCAGATTCCTTTAAGGGCACCATGAGCTCGGAAGAGATATGCGCCGTCATGGAGAAGGCAATAAGGAAGAATCAGCCCGAGGCTGACATTATATCCATACCGGTAGCGGATGGGGGTGAAGGCAGTGTAGATGCCTTCCTGCGTGCAATGGGCGGAGAAAAAGTAACACTGAGGGTGAAGGGGCCTTTCTTTGAAGAGATGGAAGCATTTTACGGCATCGTTGATGATGGCAGGATCGCCGTAATTGAGATGGCGGCCTGTGCAGGCTTGCCGTTAGTAGAAGGCAAAGCAGACCCGAAGAGGACCACAACCTATGGTGTCGGACAATTGATGGAGGATGCCGTCAGGCGGGGGTGCCGCAAGATCGTTATGGGTCTTGGCGGAAGCTGTACCAACGATGCCGGCGCCGGCGCGGCAGCAGCATTGGGTGTGGTTTTTAAGGATAAGAACGGTAATCCTTTTGTTCCGGTAGGAGGTACCCTGGCAGATATCGGACATGTAGATACATCAGGACTTCTTCCCGCATTAAAAGACATTGAACTCATTGCTATGTGCGATATTGACAATCCGTTATTTGGAGAAAAGGGAGCTGCTTATGTATTCTCACCGCAGAAGGGAGCATCTCCGGATGCTGTGAAGGAATTAGATGACGGGCTGAAGCATCTGGACCGGATGTTACAGAAAGATCTGGCTCTGTCACTGGCACAGATTAAAGGTGCCGGTGCGGCAGGCGGCATGGGCTGCGGAATGGTGGCCTTCTTTGGAGCAACGCTGCAAATGGGAATTGAGACCGTACTTGATACGGTGAGGTTTGATGAATTATTGGCTGGCGCCGATTATGTTATCAGCGGAGAAGGAAAGATCGACACCCAGAGTATCCGCGGCAAGGTGGTTATCGGGATTGCGAGGAGAACGAAGAAAGCAGAGGTTCCGTTAATTGCCGTAGTCGGCGATATCGGAGACGGAATAGAAGAAGCTTATGAAAAAGGGGTAAGCGGTATCTTCAGTATCAACCGTGTGGCGGTTGAATATAAGGAGGCCAGGCTAAGAGCGAAGGAAGACCTGTACTTAACCATGGATAATTTGATGCGGTTTATGGCCTGCATCGGCAAATCAAAGCCATGATACGGACATGAATTAAATGTGAATAAAAACTGCCTGCAGTAGGATATCGTTCCATACCGCAGGCAATTTCTTCTTTTCAGGAGAAATTATTCGGTAAATTACTTTTTGTCAAGTCCTTTGGATGCTAAAAACTCTTTTGCAACAGCAGCCACATCCTTCTGCTCAACATCAACTTTATAATTGAGATCCGTCATATCCGAATCGCTTATGGCGCCGGAAAGCATATTCAGCACCCCTTCCAGCTCCGGATGCTTCTCCAGTTGTTCGTTCCTCACGATGGGAGCAGCATAATAGGGAGGGAAAAAGTTTAAGTCATCTTCCAGAATTTTCAGATCATACTGCTTGATTTGCCCGTCGGTGGCAAAGGCATCTGTTACCTCCATTTTTCCGTCTCCGATTGCCTGATATTTCAGGGATACGTTCATTTTCGCCACTTCCTTGAAGGTTATGCCGTATAAATCGATGAAGCCGTCATATCCATCCTGACGGTTAAAGAACTCATGCTCTGCTCCGAATACCAATTGGTCTGAGATGGGAGCCAGATCGCTGCAGTTGGTGAGATTATACTGTCCGGCAAGCTCGCTTGTGACCGCAATCGCATAGGTATTGTTAAAGCCGAAGGGCTCCAGCCACTTAATATCAAATTGCTTGTCAAATTCCTCCTTCACAATACGATAAGTCTCGTCAGGGTCGCTGATAACATCCATTTTAAGCTGCGCGGTCAGTCCGGTTCCCGTATATTCCGGGTATAAGTCAATTTCTCCTTTTTTGACTGCCTCAAAGCAGACAAAGGTCCCGCCCATATTCAGCCGGCGATCCACCTTCAGATCGGTGTGAGTCTCAATGAGTTGTGCCAGCATTTCGCCGATGACGATATTCTCGCTGAAGTCCTTGGAGCCCACAACGATTTTATCGGAGCTGCTGCATCCGGTAAGAAGAATGCCCCCAACCAGTAACAAAGACAGTAAGCTGATCATTTTTTTTCTCATTCTGCGATCCCCTTTCCTCTTTCCTTTTTTTGTTTCTTATTTGTAAGCATATGCTCAATTTTTGACATGACATAGTCAAAAACCAATGCCAATAATACCACCGGAATCGCCCCGCTGAGTATCAACCCGACATTTCTGGTCTGAATACCGCGGTATATGGGGTATCCCAAACCGCCGGAGCCGATTAATACCCCCATGACAGCAATTCCGAGAGAGGTTACCACCGCGATTTTAATTCCTGAAAATATCAGAGGGAATGCCAGCGGTAGTTCAACCTTAATCAGCCTTTGAAGCTTTGACATACCCATACCCCTGGCAGCATCCTTAATATGCATCGGGATACCGGTGATTCCCGTATAAGTGTTTCTTACGATAGGAAGCAGGGAATATAGGATGAGACCGATGATCAAGGTGACATTTCCAAGTCCGAACAAAATCATAAGCACGGACAGTAATGCCAGAGACGGGATTGTCTGAACAGTATCGGAAAACCATAATATGGCCGTATCAAAATATCTGAACCAGTAAGCCAGGACTCCGAGCAATACACCAATCACCACGGATAGACCGGCAGCAGCGGATACAATAAACAGATGTTCAAGGATTAACTGAAAATCAAGTTGCATTTGGGTACCTCCCAACTCTCATGCCTCTCGGAGTCAACAGCTTTTGCACTGCGCCAATCAGTGCCCCGAGTGCCATGGCCATAATTGCCGCAAGAATTGCCCCGGTGAGAATAAAATTATTCTCATAGGTTGCAAGGCCGGTCCAGATCAGGTCGCCGAGACCTCCCGCGCCAACCAGCCCGGCAAGGGTCGCCCAATTTACGATATAGATGGTAGATATTCTGAATCCGTTGACGATGCTGGGCAATGCCAGCGGCAGCTCTATTTTGAACAGAATCTGAGGATTACTCATTCCAATTCCTTTTGCGCTCTCTTTACAGCCGGCATCAACCTCTGTGATACCGGTATATGTATTCCGCAGCGTCGGAAGAATGGAATAGATGGTTAATACAATCAGTGCGGGCCGGACGCCTATTCCGAAGAGCAGCATCGCAAATCCAAGGAGAACAAGTCCGGGAATGGTCTGGATGGTACCGATTACGGCAAGCACATACTTTGCAAGTATTCGATGTCTGGATAAAATAACTCCTAACGGCAGGGAGATAATCAGTCCGCAGAATACCGAGATGCCCACCAATTGAAGATGCTTCAGGGTTTCTCTTATAATCAGAGCGTTATGATCCCATATGAATATGATTAATTCCTTCATGTCTGTTCACCCCACATTGCGCTTGCCATTGCTTTTACCATACTTGTTTTTGTAATGAGTCCGGCGACCGTATCATCATCGTTCTTGACAACAATATAGCCGGATCCGGAATTTACAAGACTGTCAAAGGCATTTTTGGCAGGATCCTTGATGTTTACGACACTTGAATCATAATTTATGAATTCGCCTACCTCGCGTCCCGCCTTACCGTATTTTTTAATATCGTCGATGGTGACAACCCCCAGGTATTTCTGGTTCTCATCGACCACAACCAGTGAGTTCACTTCCCGCCGATTCATAATATCGATACATTCCAGGGTGTATTTTGTCTTGGGAACCTTCAGAACATTGGGCTTCATAATATCAATAGCCAGCAGCGCATTATAATCTGTATGCTGGATCCGCTTACCCATGAAGCTTTTGATGATGTCATCGGCCGGCTTCTGAAGCATCTCTTCGGGAGAAGCCATTTGAATTACCTTGCCGTTGTTCATGAAGATTATGGTATCCGCCAGCCGGAGTGCTTCATCCATATCATGGGTGACAAAAATAACCGTTTTGTTCAGCTTGCGCTGAAGACTTTTCATCTCCTCCTGCAGAGCTTCCCGCGTAATCGGATCCAGTGCTCCGAAGGGCTCATCCATCAGTACGATAGGAGGAGAAGCGGCCAGGGCTCTCAGAACTCCGATTCTTTGCTGCTGGCCGCCGGAAAGCTCTGTCGGATATTTGTGGGCATATTCTTCATAGTCCATATTAACAAGCTGAAGAAGCGTATGCGCTATTTCATCGCACTGGTTCCTGGGATAGTTCAGGAGTTTCGGTACAACCAGAATATTCTGCTCGACGGTCATGTTCGGAAACAGGCCGATCTGTTGGATTACATATCCGATGGTACGCCGAAGCTTGACCGGATTGATCTGCAGGATATCTTTGTTGTCAATATAAATTCTGCCGCTGTCGGGTCCGATCAGCCGGTTGATCATTTTTAAGGTGGTGGTTTTCCCGCATCCGCTTGGGCCGATCAATACAACAAATTGACCTTCTTTGATCTCGATATTCAATTGATCGAGGATCGTTGATTTACCATAGCTTTTGCAGACATTCTCAAATCTTATCATCTTTTTCCCCTTTTCCTGCTATCAAACTACCAATTATGACAACTTATAATCAGAGATAAAGTTGTCAGTTTTGGTTTATCATACCCTATGAATTCCAAATTGTCAAGTAATGAGGTCAAAAAAAGAGCCTGATCGCAGGTTTTGCCTATGATCAGACTCGGCTTTTTTCAATTGTTGATAAAGTTTCTGACCCGTTCGGATACACTCCTGTCACCGACGACAACCACCGAATCATATTCCAGAAAGCTGGCATAGGGTCCGGGTGACAATATAATTCTATCCTGCCTTCTGATTGCAACGATCGTTGCTCCGGTGTTCTGCCAGAAATGGGACTCTTCAATTGATTTGCCGATAATGGATGAGCCCGGAAGTATTTCGATTTCATAGTTTTGAAGGGGGTCAATGTTCTTAAGGTGTTCATTGACGTTGATAATTTCATCAATGAGATCAATCACTTTTTTATTGATGGCATCCCTTTCGTTTAAGAGTTCCTTTAATTCCCTTTTTAATGTCCGCACACTTCTTACGTTATTGAAGTTATCTACATATTTGATCGCGTTATCCTTGGATAATATGATTGCACCGCTGTTGCTTTTAATGTCAATAATACCGACATCTGCAAGAAGGCGCATGGATCGTCTGATTGTCTCCGGCGAAACTGCGTATGTGGTAGCCAGCAGGGAACGGCCGGTTATTTTTGAATTCTCTTTCAAGTCACCCCGGGCAATCTTAGAGGCAATATCAAGTGCAATCTGGGAATAAACAGGAGGAGCAATACTGGTTTTTTCCGGTACATAACCTGATCCGTCCGGATTATAATTATTTTTCACGTTAACCACCCTTTATCATAATTCTATATGACATTTTAAAAAACCTTGTGTAAAATCAAATTACATAAGTAATATTTTAATTATAAACATAAATTTGTCAATTATTTTGATTATGCCGCATTCTTTCCTTTTCTTGTTAACTATGCTAAAATAACAGTTGTGAAACAAATCTGCCGGGCTAATGATACAGGTCAGGAGGTACGGAATGTATAAAAAGTTTGTTACGGCTTTTATGTTAGCCGTTTTGTCGGCTATCTCAATAAGTACGGTACATTTTACACATAGGAATAACGGGCCGGCTGCCATTGCAAAGGCTGCGGAAAGTGATAAGACAGAGCTGCTTCAAACCAGGAAAGAGGTGGTGAAAGCCATTCGAAAGGATCTGCTCAATCGAAAGTCCAGGATCGAAGTTGCTTTTAAGGATTCGGTACGTAAGGAGATCAATGATCTCGGAGAGCTGATGGAGGAGGTCATGGCCTACGACAGTGATGCCAATGCCAAGGACGCGGATTATCTGGAATATTCCCTGACAGGCTGGTCGGTGCAGATGGAATGGATTAAGGGGCGCAGTGCCTCCCTTATGCTGGAGGTTTCTTATAAATGTACGCTGAAAGAGGAGAAAGAGCTGGATAAGAAGGCTGCCGGCGTATTAAAGGCCTTAAAGCTTGAAAAAGCCTCAGATGTCAAGAAGGTAAGGGCTATTCATGATTATATCGTCAAGCGGGTTAATTATGATCTGACCTATGAAAAGGCTTCCGCCTATGATGCGCTGATCGGAAAATCGGCAGTGTGTGAGGGGTATGCAATGGCTGCGTATCTCATGTTTACACAGGCAGGTCTTGATTGTAAGATCATCGGCGGTACGGCGGATGGGGAAGCACATGCCTGGAATATTGTGAAGGTGGACGGTAAATGGTATAATATCGATTTGACCTGGGACGACCCAATCACCTCCGACGGAACAGAAATGCTTATGTATGATTATTATCTGAAGAGTACGGCAGATTTCAAGGATCATAAGCGTGACGCTGCTTACAGGACGGATGAATTCGTGAAAGCCCACCCTATCGCGAAAACCAGCTATGCTTTTAACTAAAATTTGCGCTTTCATTCATGATATTTTAATGCTATACTATAAAGATAAGCGAGTGGACAAAGTTCACGAGCTTGTTTATTCTAACATTAATCCGTTTAGTGAAGCTTAAGGAGTCCTGTTCATGAGTCATAGATTTAAACTTAGAGGTGCGCTTAGAGCATATTTATTATGGCCTGTCATACTGACGGCTGTTTTGTTATGTATGAATCTGAGTATGTATGTGATAGATCCTCTTGCAGGCTATGTCATGACTGCGTTTACCGCCGTCTATTTTACCTTGGCTATAACCATATATCTGTCCAAGCGTAATAAGATCGCTGCGGAACTGGTTCGCTATGCCATGGATTACGGTCAGGTTCAGAAGCGCCTGCTGAAGGAGCTTCATCTTCCCTATGCAATTCTTGACCTGGAAGGAAGAATGCAGTGGGGGAATGACGAATTCATGGATATCATACATGAGAAGAGCGCTGCCAAGCGGTCTATCTCCAATATATTTTCTGAGATAACGGAGGAAGTCCTGCCCAAGAAGGAGAAGGACGAGATCCTGCATGTGGTGCTTCATGGCCGCAGCTACAGGGTGCTGCTGCGTAAAGTTGTGGCGCCTGATTTTAGCGATGATGTGAATATTTCTTATGATAATGCCGAGGATGTATGGAACGACCGGAATGCGCTGATAGCCATGTATCTCTACGATGAGACGGAAATGATTACCCTCCTGAAGGAGAACAAGGAGCAGAGGCTTGTTACCGGGTTATTGTATATTGATAATTATGAAGAAGCGCTGGAAAGTATCGATGAGGTCAGACGTTCCCTTCTGACTGCACTGGTAGACAGAAAGATTAATAAATACATGCAGGGAATTGATGCCATCATCAAGAAGCTGGAGAAGGATAAGTACATCTTTGTATTCCAGCAAAAATTCCTCCCTCATCTGCAGACAACGAAGTTCTCCATCCTGGAGGAGGTTCGTGGTGTGAATATCGGAAATGATATGTCCGTTACCATCAGTATCGGCCTTGGTGTCAATGCGGATTCCTATGTCAGCGGTTATGAATATGCCAGAGCAGCAATCGATCTGGCACTGGGCCGCGGCGGTGATCAGGCGGTAATCAAGGACCGGGAGAAGATATCTTATTACGGCGGTAAGAGTATCCAGATGGAGAAGAGTACCCGCGTTAAAGCCCGGGTAAAGGCCCATGCATTCCGCGAATTCGTGGAGGGCAAGGATAAGATTGTAATCATGGGACACAAGATTGGAGACGTGGATTCTCTTGGTTCTGCAATCGGAGTTTACCGAATTGCAAAATCCTTTAATAAGAAAGCACATATTGTAATCAATGAAGTAACCTCCTCCCTGCGTCCGATGATGAATAAATTTGTCGGTAACCCTGACTATGAAGAGGATATGTTCTTAAAGAGCGATAAGGCGCGGGAGGTCGTGGACATTAATACCCTGCTGGTCATCGTGGATGTTAACCGTCCCAGCTATTTGGAATGCAAGGAGCTGCTGGATCAGACCAGAACCATCGTTATCTTTGATCATCACCGGCAGACCAATGAGGCAATCGACACGGCGGTGTTGTCCTATGTAGAACCCTATGCCTCCTCTACCAGTGAAATGATTGCAGAGATTATGCAGTATATCGGCGGAAATTTAAAACTGAAACCCTTGGAAGCCGACGCAATCTATGCGGGTATCATGATAGATACCAACAACTTCTTAACCAAGACCGGCGTAAGAACCTTTGAGGCGGCGGCCTACTTAAGACGGAGCGGGGCAGATATTACCCGTATCCGCAAGTCCTTCCGCAGTGAGATGGTTGACTTTAAGATCAAGGCGGATGCGATCAGCAGTACCGAGGTTTTCCTAAACCATTTTGCCGTTGCCGTATGTGCCAGCTCCCAGGTGGACAGCCCGATGATTCTTGGTGCCCAGGTTGCGAATGAGCTGTTAAATATCACGGATATCAAAGCTACCTTTGTTTTGACAGAATTTAATGATAAGATATATATCAGCGCCAGGTCCATCGATGAAGTAAATGTTCAGGTAATCATGGAGAAATTAGGCGGCGGCGGACATCTGAGCGTCGCAGGAACCCAGTTGGAGAACACCTCGATTCAAGATGCGATTATCAAGCTGAAAGCATTGCTGACAACGCTTCATGAAGAAGGAGAGATATAAGAAAGGTGTAAAGGAGAGAGACAGATGGAGATCATATTATTGCAGGATGTAAAGGCTCTTGGTAAGAAGGGTGAGATTGTAAAAGTAAGTGACGGTTATGCCAGAAACTTCATATTACCTAAGAAGCTTGGGTTAGAAGCAACAAAGCAGAACCTGTATGATTTAAATACACAGAAGGCGGCTGAGGAGAAGAGGCAGAAGGAAATCCTTGAGGAAGCCAAAAGCTTTGGCAGGAAGCTGGAAGAGCTGACAATTAATTTGTCAATTAAAGCGGGAGAAGGCGGCAAAACCTTTGGCTCTGTGTCAACAAAGGAAATTACTGAAGCGGCGAAGAAACAGTTTCATCTTGATATCGATAAGAAGAAGCTGGTATTGAATGACCCCATTAAGCATGCGGGTACCTATACCATTCCTGTGAAGCTGCATCCTCAGGTCACAGCTGAGTTAAAGGTTAAGGTAGAAGCAATATAATCGGAGGTTACCAAATGGATGAAGCATTTATTAAGAGAATACTTCCCCACAGCGCAGAAGCGGAGCAATCCGTAATCGGATCCATGATTATGGACCGTGATGCGATTGTAGCAGCCTCGGAGATTATCAGCGGTCAGGACTTTTATGAGCAGCAATACAGTATCTTATTCGAAACTATGGTGGAATTATACAGTGAAGGCAAGCCGGTAGATCTGGTTACCCTTCAGAACCGGTTGAAGGAGAAGGATGTTCCGGCACAGGTGTGCAGCCTGGAATTTATCCGGGATCTGGTGACCTCGGTGCCTACCTCTGCCAATGTCAGATATTACGCACAGATTGTGAAGGATAAGGCTGTTCTTCGCAGACTGATTAAGGTATCGGAAGAAACCGCGAATGAATGCTATCTTGATAAGGATAAGCTGGATGCCATCCTTGAGAAGACGGAGAAGCAGGTCTTTGACATCGTCCAGAATCGGGGAACAAAGGAATTTACAGACATCAAGGAGGTAGTGCTTCGTTCCATTGACAGTATTGAGGCAGCCGCCAAGAATCAGGGCAGTGTAACCGGTGTAGCGACCGGCTTTTATGATTTGGATTATAAAACGGCGGGCTTACAGCCATCCGATCTGGTATTAATTGCGGCCAGACCGTCTATGGGTAAAACCGCATTTGTGTTAAATATAGCCGAATATGTGGCTTTAAAGTCCAATGTGACTACAGCAATTTTCAGTTTGGAAATGTCACAGGACCAGTTGGTAAAGCGTATTCTGTCCATGAATTCCAGAGTGGATTCCCAGGCGATCAGAACCGGCTCTTTATCCGGAGAAGACTGGGCAAGCTTAATGGAAAGTGCCAGAGTTATCGGTAATTCCAACCTGGTTATTGATGATACCTCAGCGATTTCTGTCAGTGAGCTGCGCTCCAAGTGCAGGAAATTAAAGCTGGAGAAAAACCTGGGACTGGTGATCATCGACTATCTTCAGCTGATGTCCGGCAGTAAGAAGTCGGAATCCAGGCAGCAGGAGATTTCAGAGATCTCCAGATCCTTAAAATCCCTGGCCAGAGAGATTAATGTTCCCGTGGTCGCACTATCCCAGCTAAGCCGTGCGGTGGAGCAGCGTCCCGATAAACGGCCGATGCTTTCCGACCTTCGTGAGTCGGGCGCCATTGAGCAGGATGCCGATGTGGTTATGTTCATCTATCGCGATGATTACTATAACAGGGATACGGAGGAGCCGGGGGTATCCGAGATTATCATCGGTAAACAGAGAAATGGTCCGGTGGGTACGGTTAAGCTGGCTTGGCTGGCACAATACACCAAGTTTGCAAATCTTGAGCGTTAATCCTACATAACAGGAGATATTTTATACAAAGGGAGCTATCACAGCCTAAGATAGTTTTATATTGAAGGTGTGTGTTGCTCCCTATCATTTTGACTTTTTAACGATTTTACTTAGATTTGATTGACAATAATATAACAACTGGTTATAATTGGTTCTTTATACAATATGTGCTGTGTATATGTTGAATGGAGGGGGATTTCATTGGAAACAAAACATGCAAAATTGACTTACCTGGGATTGCCGAGAAGTGTTTACGTAATATTTTTTGCCAGAGTCGTAAACTCCATGGGTAATTTCGTCCACCCGTTCTTAACGCTGCTGCTTACTTCCAAAGGCGGAATGAACGAGCAAACGGTCGGGCTGTTTTTGTTATTAGGTTCGGTCGTACAGGTACCGGGTTCCTTGCTTGGAGGAAAGCTGGCTGATCGCATCGGAAGAAAAAAGATCATGATAACCTTTATGAGTCTTGCTGCCTTATGCCTGCTTCCCTGTGCTTTACTGATTGATTCCGCGGAGGGCTTTCATATAATCCCCTGGCTTTTGATACTGTCTTCTTATTTTGGAAGTATGGCGGGACCTGCCAGCGGTGCTATGATGAATGATCTGACCCTTCCGGAGAACCGGCAGGCGGCTTTTTCTCTGCTTTATATGGGAATGAATGTGGGCTCCGCAATTGGCTCTTTTATTGCAGGTATTTTATTCCATAGCTTTATGAGGATGTTATTCATCGGGGATATGATAACCACATTATTGTCCGTCACCTTACTGTTCTTCCTGGTGAAGGAAACCAAACCGGAGACCTCGGATTTAGACCAGATTAAAGAGGAACGCATCGACGAGAAGGCGGAATCGGGAAATATGTTTACCGCATTGCTGAAGCGGCCGGCACTTCTTATCTTCGTAATCTTTGATATGATTTATTCCTTTATTTATGCCCAGACGAATTTCAGTCTGCCCTTACAATCCGATTTTATCTTCGGGGAGGAATTGGGTGCCAAATACTATGGATTATTTTATATGGCCAACTGCATAGAGGTCATTCTCCTTACAACGATTATCACCCTTCTTACCAGGAAGATCAGGGCGGTTTATAATGTTGCCATTGCCGGCCTGTTTTATGCAGTGGGTATGGGGATGCTCTTTTTTGCACATAACTTCTGGTGGTTTTTATTTTCAACCATTATATGGACGGTCGGTGAGATTATTAACGCTACCAATGTGGGGGTTTATATCGCAAATCATACGCCGATCACCCACAGGGGCAGATTTAACTCGGTTATCGGTATTATCACCGGTACGGGCGGTGCAGTTTCCCCATATATTATGGGCTCCTTTATTGCCGGAAACCATGTAACAAATGTATGGCCAATCATATTTGTCTGTTCGATGGTTGCCGCAGGCTCCATGTTTATGCTGGGTAATCAGGAAAAGCGCAGAGAGGCCCAGCACAATGCAGCTGACGCAGCATAATACAGCTGGCGTAGTATAAATACAGCTGGCGCTGGTGAAAATAAATGTCAGCTTAAAATAAAAAAGTTGAAGCAGAAAACGTATTGTCATAGAAACTGTAGAAAAGGGGAAACTTCTTTGAGGTTTCCTCTTTTTATGTCGACGAGTTATATGTAAATATGTGGAAATTCTATTGCAATTGAAGTTTGCTTTGATATATAATGAAAAAAGTAAAAAATATACATAATAAGGGAGGGTAAAACGAGTGGAGGAAAATAGAATTATGATAGCAGATGCCGCAAAAAAGGTCGGGGTTGAAGATCATGTTCTACGCTACTGGGAAAAACAATTGGGTTTACCGATTTCCCGTAATGAAATGAAACAACGATATTTTAGGGAGGCGGATGTCGAATTATTCATTAAGGTAAAGCAGCTGAAGGAGCGGGGGTTTCAGTTGAAAGCCATTAAAATGATTCTTAACAATCTGGACAAGCCGGAGCTGCTGGATACAGATATAGAGCAATTATTAAGAGTGAAGCAGAATGAGGAGGAGCAAACAATGGAGGAAGAGGAAAAGCTACAGGAGAGTGAAGCTGGGACAAGCCTGATTGCTGAGAATGAATCTCATGAAGCCGCGGCGCAGGGGGAGACAAAGATGGATCAGTTCAGGGCGGTTCTTCACCATATTATATTGGATGCGTTAAAAGAGAATAATATGGAGCTTTCCCAGGGAATCAGCAATAATGTTACAAGTGATGTGATCCGTGAGATGAAATATCATATGAGGATTCAGGAGGAAAAGGAAGAGGAACGTTTCCGCAGATTTGATGCAACACTTCGGGATTATCAGAAAAGCAGAGCGATGATGGCAGCAACCCTGGACAGAAACAAAAAGAAATCTAAATTTTTTAAAAAGAATAAGGTTTACATATAATTATTAAGTGTCAGAGCAGATTGGAAGCAATAAATACCAGGTGTTATCAACAAAAAAGAGACTGATGATGTCTTCATCAGCCTCTTTTATGTACATCATCATTAAGCTGAGATAGCGCCGGTAGGGCATGTATCTGCACATGCGCCACAGTCGATGCATGTATTAGGATCAATTTCATAATGATTTGCTCCTTCGGAAATAGATCCGGTAGGACATGAATCTGAGCAAGCGCCACAGCTGATGCAATCATCGCTAATTGTATATGCCATTGTCAAATAACCTCCTTTTCTTAGCAATCGATTACATTTTAATATACTATATCTAAGAATGCAAGTTAATTTTCGGTCTTGACGATATCTATCGGAAGGAATATAATAATTCCGATACTACTATTTTAGCTCAATTATACTTTTGCGGAAGGCCATTCCTTCCGGCAGAGTTGCATTATTAAAGGAGGATTTCATATGGCTACAATAACGAAGGATATGACAATCGCACAGGCTATTTCAGTTGATCAAAGCATTATTCCTGTGTTATTAGATATAGGCATGCATTGCCTTGGATGTCCGTCTGCACAGGCAGAGACATTAGAAGAAGCTGCTATGGTACATGGCTTAGATCCGGAAGAGCTTATGGAGAGAATTGAAGCAGAGCTTGGCGAATAATAGCTCCTCGTATGGACGGAGCATAAAAAAGGGATGAGGCTGGCCTCATCCCTTTGATTTTGAATAAATTACATAACGGACAGAATTTGTAATGCGTGGTCCTTAACGATTATCTCGTAATGCTCATCGTAATAAGTAGGACTGGCATAAGTAGAACGCTCGACCTTACCATACTCGGAGATTATATTGCAAACCTTATTAAACTCTTCAGGAGTATGGTGGGAAATGCTGATTACCAGGTAATAGGTTGAATTCAACGGATTCTTATATACCGAGTTGGTACCGTTATAATTACCTGCCATGATATAAGCTAATTGGATAACCTCCTGTAAGGACTTAAAGGAATAAATCTTAATTAAGTTGGAAGGAATATGGGCGCCGGGCTTTGAAATCTCAGTCGGAGTGATCTCCGGAGTTTCCATTGCGTCTTCCTTGGCATTATCCTCTATATCATCGGTCAGATCATCATCCATCCGGTCAAAGCAGTTTATAATCTCATCCGCATAGGAATCTTCATCTGCATCTGATTTGCCGGTGTTCTCATGAACATTAAAAGAAGAGAACTTTGAAAAACGGGTATCCAGTTCATCCGGATCTTCCACCTTGGTTATAACAAGTATCAAACATTCAGTCGATACCGGAATTGCTTCTATCATCAGAGGAATGTCATCTACTTCAAATCCGAACTCATAAAAAGCCTGTTGTATCATATCGCGAAACAGAGCTTTTGCCTTCTCGGTTCCATAAGCAAGTTCGCTTATCTTCAGCTCCCGGTCTATTAGATCACTTTTATTCAAAGTGCATCTGATTTGGTTGTCGCTAATTTTTTCAATCTTCATAAAGTACACCCCTTTCTGTGCTAAACAGGAACTGATTAACGTAACGTACGAAAATCCATCCATCGGTGTAAAAAAAGTATAATTTAAATCACTATTAAAGTCAATACACCCAGATATGAAATTTGTGTTAATAAAATTGCGTAATATACATACTTTAGCACCATGTGACATTGTCATTTCTAACAAAATTAACTCTAAAAATCGTGATTTCGACAGGGAGAAAATGGTTGATAAACTTCCATTATCTTACTATAATATTAGTATGACTTGATTCTATAAATTCATACTGATAGGAAAGGAGAGAATGCAACAGGAAATCTGGTTCGGAAAGTATCGCATCTTACATTTACTGGGCAGCGGAGGCACTGCTAAGGTATATCTTGCACAGCACATCAAATTAAGTTCTTATCGGGCTATCAAATGTATTTCTAAAAACAATCCCTTATATGATCTGCAAAGAAACGAAGCTTTTATACTGAAGAATTTGAAACATCCAGGTATCCCTATAATTTATGATATTGAGGAGGATGAAGAAGGTTCCTATATTGTCGAACAATATCTGGAAGGTGAGACTCTTAGGGAGTATGTTTCGAACACCGGACCCGTCAGGGAAGATGTATTGGTTCATTTTGCAATTCAGCTTTGTGATTTACTCAGCTATCTGCATGACCGTGACCGGCCGATCCTCTATGCTGATTTGAAGCCGGAGAACATTATCGTCTTCGGCAGGACATTGAAGCTGGTCGATTTCGGAAGTGCCGTTTACCGTGATGAGCTGTCACGGGAGGCTAAATTTACAGGAACCCGCGGATTTGCGGCACCTGAGCTTTATCGAAAAACAAAAGTCGATGAACGGTGTGACGTCTATGGTATTGGTATGCTTATTTATTATATGGCTTCAGGAAGCATGATATCACAGGATAATATTGACCGGACCGGACATTGCTCAAAGCAGCTAAAAATGATTATTAACCGCTGCCTCAGATTTCAACCGGCTGGCAGATATGCTACAGTGGCGCAGCTAAAAAAACAATTATCGGTAACGATGGAAAGATCTCAGCAACAAGAAGAATCAAGTCAGCCGCTGACCATAGCAGTAGCAGGTGCGCAGCCGAGAGTCGGTGTAACACACTTAGCCTTTCGTATACGCAGCTATCTGCAGCAGAATAATATCAGCTGCCTGTATCTGGACAAGAACCGCAGCCCTGTAATTCCCATTTTGAATCGGGAGTACGAATTTGATTTGGATTCAGAGGGTTATGACACAGGGTGCGCTTACACAGTATCAGATTTCGGATGCCTGACCGCGGATAATCTGGAGGCTTTTTTACAGGCTGAGGTAAAGCTGCTGGTGATGGGAGCAAAGGAATGGGAGCTGCCCCGGACAGAACAAATATTAAGCCTGGTAACAGAATATAAAGAAATCTCTTACTTATTTAATTTTTTGAACGGAAAGCAGTTTCGGCAGGTAACGGATAATATGGAGCATAAGAGTAGCTACCGTATTCCCTACGAACCCGATCCCTTTGCAAAAATCACGGATAGAAACAGCCTGGAGCTTTTTGAGGAGCTTTTGGATATACGAAGGAGGCGCCATACAGCGAAGGGAGGCAGAAAACTTATCAGGAAGGCCGGAGGCAGATATGAAGGACCGGCATAAACCGATCTTATTAAAGAAGCTGGCACTCGGAGGTACGGACAGATCCGGAGAGATTATCGGAATACTTGGAGTACACCGTGGTGCCGGAGTAACGCACACAGGATTGATGCTTGCCTTTTATCTGGGAGAATATCTGGATAAAAAGACGGCATATCTTGAATGTAACAGACACTGTGACATGAGCCTGATTGGGGACGCATACGAATGGCAGGATGAGGGAGACAATCATTTTTCCTATGGGAGGATTACCTGCTATAAGAATGTAACGCCGGACCTGATTCCGGAGCTTCTGGGTGAAGCTTACGAGTACTTTTTGTTGGATTTTGGTACGGAATTTGCAGAAAACCGGGAAGAGTTTTTACGTTGTACAAAGAAGCTTGTCCTTTGCGGAAGCTCGCAGTGGAGTATTATGAAGCTGCAGCAATTTGTGAAAGCACATGAATCAGACCGGGGAAATGAAACCTGGCGCTATCTCATTCCGTTTACTAAGGCTTCCAAGGCAGCAAGGCTGAAGGCAGAATTAAAACGCAGAGTATTGGCAGTTCCTCTGCTTGAGGAGCCTACACGCCCCAATCGAAACATAAACGTATTTCTTCAGGAAATTCTTAGCTGAGAAGTATATCGCAGGCAGCAACAGTAACAGAGACCGGAGCTGGAAGTATAACATATCACAAATGACCTTCTTATCCGAGGTAAATCAACTGAATGAATGATTTGGTACCATAGTCCTGTGACCTGTAATGCCGGGGAAGCTTCAGCAAGGAATATTTATGCTCTGGAGAGTATGTGATTAAGTATATTTTAATGTTATGGAACCCGGAAACCCGACTTAAAAAGCCCTCTATACTTTTGTCCGGCAGCAGAAATAAGCTGCGGGAATATAGCATATAATATACTTCACAAGGCAGGTTTTGCCATATCAATTGGTATGACAGAGCCTGTCTGTTATTAATAAAATATCTGTTATTGTTGAAATTGCTAAAAAAATAAATGTATGATATGATAAAAAGCATAATAAGTAAGAAATAGGTGAAAGGCACGGTATTAGTGTGAATTATTGCATAATTCACACGATAAATTTGTGCTGCGCCCAAATTCGCGGGCGTTGAAAGTATGGAGGTAAAGATGGATAGACGAATGAAGTTAGCATTGATCGGCTCAGGAGCTGCAGTAATCCTAATCCTTGCTTTAGTCATTGCTGTGATTTTAGAGATGTTCAAACCGAATAATGAGATGGTTCAGTTAGAGGACTACTATCAGACAGGTGATAATGAGGTTCTGATTATTCTTCAGGATAAGCAATATGAAAAGAAAGGTTTATTGATGGACGGCGCGGTATATATCGATTACGATACGGTTGTCCAGCTGTTTAATCATAGATTCTACTGGGATCCTAATGAAAAAATCCTGACTTATACAACTCCGGATGAAATTCTGCAATCTATTGCGGGCAGCAAGAAATACTCCGTTACCAAAAGTACGATCAGTACAGAGGTTAAGATCGAGCAACCCATCGTTCAGGTGGCTTCGAATCAAATCTATCTTTCCCTGGATTTTGTTAAGAAATATTCCGATATGACATTTGATTATTATGAGAATCCCAGCAGGGTAGTTATTAAGTACCAGTGGGGAGATTATTTATTCACCGAGGTGACAAAAGCGACGCAGCTGCGAACCGAACCCAGCATTAAGAGTCCGATTCTGGTGCAGCTTTCCGAGGGAGCCGGTCTGATGTTTGTAGGAGGAAACTCAAAAGGCTTCTCCAAGGTGATGACCACGGACGGGCTGGAAGGTTATGTTAAAACAAAGCATACGAAGGAGGCCTCTTATCAGACCATCAGCAGCAGTTATCAGGCACTGGTGTATACTGCCCAGACCAGGTCCGGCTCGGTAAATCTGGTATTCCATCAGGTCTTTAATACGGATGCGGCGGATAACCTGGAGGGCTTAATCGGCGCCACAAACGGGGTTACCGTGGTGTCTCCCACCTGGTTCAGCGTGAATGATGTCACGGGTGCGATTTCATCTCTGGCAACAGAGCGGTATGTGACAAAAGCAAAGGAGCTTGGACTTGAGGTTTGGGCTCTGGTGGATGACTTTAATACGGAGATAAGTATGAAGGAGGTTTTATCCTATACCTCCCGGCGGGAGACCTTATCCAATGCCTTAATCGAAGCGGCCTTGCAGTATAAGCTGAATGGGATTAACATTGATTTTGAGAAGATCCCTTCCAGTGCAGGGGAGGATTATATTGAGTTCCTGCGGGAGCTGTCCGTAAAATGCAGAAATAACGGCATTGTTCTTTCTGTAGACAGCTATGTTCCGACTGCGTATTCTGCTTACTATGACAGAGAGGAACAGGGTAAAATTATCGATTATATTATTGTAATGGCATATGATGAGTTCTATGCAGGCTCCGAGGTTGCCGGTCCCGTATCCTCCATTGGATTTGTCAGGGATGCGGTATCCAATATTCTGACTATGGTTCCTAAGGAAAAGACAATTATCGCCATTCCTTTTTATACCCGGTTATGGAAGGAACTTCCCGATGGTGAGGTGAGTTCAGAAAGCTATGCCATGACTCCGGCGGCCAATGTTATCACCGATAATGGAGCGGAAGCCCAGTGGGATGATTCCTATGGCTGTTATTATGCCGAATATAAGAAAGAAGACGCAACCTATAAGCTGTGGCTGGAGGATGAGAAATCCATAGAGGAAAAAATGAAAGTAATTCATGATGCCGATGTGGCAGGTGTTGCAGCCTGGAAGCTGGGACTTGAGAAAGAAAGTATATGGAATGTAATTACTTCATATCTGAAATAAACTGAACTAATCCGATTATTTTGCTCATAAAATATAAAGAACTTGAATGTGGAAGTATCTTTTTATGAAGAAATATTTTAATCTCCTGTTCTTATTCTTTGTTTTATTTGCGAGCATTTTATCCTCGGGCCGTTCCGTAAAAGTAATGAATCAAATATTTAATAATAATCCGGAGGAAAAGAAGGATTCCATCGTTATTGTCATTGATCCCGGACATGGAGGAAGAGACCCGGGAAAGGTTGGCATAAATAATACCCTGGAGAAGGATATTAATCTGAGCATTTCCCTGAAATTAAAAAATCTTCTTGAGATGAATGACATTAAGGTGGTAATGACCAGGTCGGAGGATGTGGGATTATATTCGGAGGGCGTCTCCAATAAAAAGCGTGCGGATATGCTTGCAAGAGTAGATACCATTAAGAATGCCAATGCCGATCTGGCCATCAGTATCCATCAGAATAGCTTCCCGGAGGAATATGTGAAGGGAGCTCAGGTATTTTATCATGTACAATCAGAGAAAGGGAAGCTTCTTGCTGAGATTCTGCAGGATCAGATCGTTAAAACCATTGCTGACAAAAATCATCGTCAGGCAAAATCCAACGACAATTACTATATGCTGAAAAATACACAATGTCCTTTGGTCATCGTTGAATGCGGATATCTGACCAATTACAGGGAAGCCTCCCTGCTGCTTGATGAAAATTATCAGGAACGTATGGCTTACGCAATCCATCTTGGAATTATGAGATTTATCAATGAAGTCGGGATTTGATTTTATCCGGATATGGTGCTATACTAATGTGAATTATTGAAAAGTGTAATTTGCATTAAATTTGCGCCTGCTGCGCAAACGAATTCAAAGGGAAGGCTGAGTTATAATGAATACAAGAATATTAAAGGCAGAGGATCTGAAGCTGTCGCCGGAGGAGCTGGAGGAAGCGGCAGTTTTGTTAAGATCCGGAGGGTTGGTTGCATTTCCTACGGAGACAGTATACGGTCTTGGAGCAAATGCGCTGGATGCTTCCGCTGCCAAGAAAATATATGAGGCAAAGGGAAGGCCCTCAGATAATCCGCTGATCGTGCATATATCGGAGCTTCAGGATATGGAGGTACTGGCCAGAGAGATTCCTGAGAAGGCTTATCAATTGGCTGAGGTATTCTGGCCAGGCCCTCTTACCATCATCCTTAAGAAGCAGGATAGTGTTCCGGGCGGAACAACAGGAGGACTTGATACGGTAGCAATCAGACTTCCTGCAAATCAGCTGGCCAGGAGCTTAATTGCAGCAGCAGGGGTATATGTGGCTGCACCCAGTGCCAATCTGTCCGGTAAGCCAAGTCCCACAAAAGCAGAGCATGTCATCAAGGATATGGATGGCAAGGTGGATATGATAATTGATGGCGGCAACGCAACCCTTGGGTTGGAATCAACCATTGTCGATCTTACCGGAATAAATCCTGTGATTCTCAGGCCGGGATGCATTACCAAAGGAATGCTTGAGAATGTCATTGGACCTGTGGAGACAGACCCGGCAATACTTGACCGGAATCCTGATCCAGGTAGGAATATTGCACCTAAGGCACCGGGGATGAAGTACCGTCATTATGCTCCGGAAGGAAATCTGACCATTTATGAGGGCGATATAGCATTGGTAATTGATGCGATTAATCAGCAGGCACAGGAAAAGCTTGCAGGCGGTAAGCGAGTGGGGGTTATCGCTACGGATGAAACGAAGACCTTATACCGGTATGGAACTGTTATGACCATAGGCTCCCGCAGGGATGAGGCTTCCATAGCAGCCGGACTTTATGCAATCCTGCGGGAATTTGATGAGTTGCATATGGAATATATTTATACTGAGAGCTTTGAGGATAACAGTCTGGGACATGCCATTATGAATCGGCTGCTGAAAGCGGCAGGATACAGGGTTGTTAAGGTATCATAACCCTATCGAACAGAGTATACTATTATCGGAAGAATGGAGAGTATATGGGAAAATATCAAAAGCTTATTTTTGTATGCACAGGGAATACCTGCCGCAGTCCAATGGCGGAAGCGATTTATAAGAATCTGGAACAGGTCAGTGACAGGAAGGTATTGTCACGGGGGCTCGTTGTATTATTCTCGGAACCGCTTAATCCCAAGGCGGAAGTAATACTTAAGAAGCATGACCTGGAATTACCGAACCATGTAGCAAAGGGATTAAAAGCTTCCGATATCGAGGATAATACAGTAATCCTGACCATGACGGCAAGCCAGAAGAAAAAGATCATGGAACTTTTTCCATCATTTCGGGAAGTCTATACCATTAAGGAATTTGCCGGAGAAGTGGGAGATGTGGTAGATCCTTACGGAGGTACCTTGGTGGACTATGAGGAGTGCTATATCGACTTGGGGCGTTTGGTAAAAAAGACCGTTTATAAACTGAATGAGTTAAGCGAATAATGGAGGAATAAGAATGATAGCGATCGGAAATGATCATACCGGATATGAACTGAAATTGGCAATCATGGAGTATTTAGATAAGCGAGGAATTGCCTATAAGGACTTTGGCTGCGGAAATATTACCTCCAGCGATTACCCGGATTATGCAAAGGCAGTTGGCCATGCAATCCAACAGAAAGAATGTGATAAGGGAATTTTGATTTGCGGTACGGGAATCGGAATATCCATTGCCGCAAATAAAATGAAGGGCATTCGTGCAGCACTATGTCATGACTGCTTCAGCGCGGAAGCGACAAGATTGCATAATGATGCCAATGTGCTTGCCATGGGAGCCAGAGTGATCGGTACAGGACATGCCTTAAAAATCGTAGAGACCTTTCTGGATACGGATTTCACACAGGAAGAAAGACATATCAGAAGAATCAATATGCTGGAGGAGGAATAATCAACTCAGTAATTCAGTGCGGTTAACCGGCTCCTGCAGAGTATGAAATTGACCGTCATAAATAATCTTAAGCAATGAGTTCACAGTACGCAGTGCATAGGCGGCCTCAGCCTGGGTAATTAACTTCTGCTCCAGTGCATCTGCAAGCTCATCCAGATCAAGAACACGCACACTGCCGTCTTCATAGAGGATTACATCAATTAATAAATCCTCTATGATGACGGCATTTTTATCAGGTTCCGTCTTTACCTGAATAATATCACAATACCAGTAGACAATCCTATTCTGTTCATTATAAAGCTTGCTGATTTTAAAGCCCTTATCCGGATAAAATGCCGAAATTCCCCTTGCAATATCATGGCGCGGATGTAACGTTCTCCATTTTGTAATAATGATATCCGGTTCCATCACCAGAATAATATCATCCTTTAAATGAATCAATTCCTGCGGTATAAAACGCCGCCGGTATAACTTGGGTTTTGTCATGCAAGCCTCCTTCTGAATCAACAGTTTCAAGATGTATATTTCTGATTGTAACATGAATTATTGGCTGTGTACAACGAAAAAATTATATTCTTTTATTGTTTGTGCACTAAAGTTTTCGCAAAATATTCCGATACATCTAGTAAATATTTATCATAAGGCATGGTGGTCCTGCAGTCCAAACGGAAGTGCCGCATTGTCTGATCAGAGGTGGCCCGAGATGATGCTTAATCATAATATCGCAGCTATGAGCGCAAACAGAAATTATAATGTAAATGTCAGCAGCAACAGAAAAAGTGCACAACGACTATCCTCCGGATATAAAATTAATCAGGCTGCGGATAATGCGGCCGGCTTAAGTATTTCGGAGAAGATGCGCAGCCAGATACGCGGTTTGGATCAGGCAGCACTCAATGCACAGGATGGTATCTCATTGGTACAAACAGCAGATGGAGCGCTGAATGCAGACCATGCCATTTTACAGCGCATGAGGGAATTGTCCGTGCAGGCGGCAAATGACACGAACACAGAAGAGGACCGGCAGAGCATACAGGACGAAATCGATCAACTTTCTAAGGAGATTGACCGAATTGCCGATCAGACTGAATTTAATACCCGAAAGCTGTTGGACGGATCTTTTTTTACTTCCACTGATTCGGAGGTATTGAAGAAGATTATGGAGAATCTTAAGGGATCCTGGATCAACGATGCGCTGAACAAGATACAGGATACCACAGGATTGACTTTGAATACAAATTCTGATTTATACGTAGAATTCGGAGATCTGGGAACGAACACTATCGCCAGCATGGGCAGTTATAATGGCGGTGATATTTTTTATCTGAATATAAATACATATTTTCTGACGGAGGATACAAGCTATGGAGAAAGCGGACCGGAGGCTGCCGGGCTTTTATTTGACCGTTTAATCACTCACGAGGTAACCCATGCGGTCATGAGGCATAATGCAGGGACAGGGTTAAACATTCCGCTTTGGTTTTCGGAAGGTCTTGCGGAAGCGGTACATGGTGCAAGTGACTACCGTTTTTCAGAAGGAAATCCGATTTTTTCTTCCAATAAGGCCGCCAGTATTATTCAAGACTTTGATTTTGTCGGAAATGAAGGTGGATATAATGCATATCCTGGCGGGTATCTGGCGGTCAGTTATCTCTACAATTATAGTAATGATTCCGGTGCGACATTTAGAAGCATGCTTGACAATATGGACTCTTACTCTGATTTTGACGCATTGGTCAATGATGCCTATGGAAAAACCTATGAGGACCTTATGAGCGAAATGAAGCAGGAGGCTGCGGCGGACATCAATGATTTCCTGGATAAATGCAAGATAGATTTTACCGACGGAGCCGGTGATGTCTTGAATGATGATGACGAAGCGGCTGAGGATATCATCGATCAATCCGGAACTGCTCAGCCAATCAATGCGAATACGGAAACAATTACGGTAACCGGTTCTCATGCAATGACCATTCATTGGCCTGATATCAGTATGCTTACGCCCTTCCAGCTTCAGGTAGGAGCAAATGCCGGCCAATTTATCACGTTGTCCATTGGAAATATGTCAAGTGACAGCTTGCTTGGTATGGTCGGTCTTAGCGTTATGTCTCAGACAGGTGCAGAACAGTCGATTACAACATTGGACAAAGCAATCAATACGGTGTCAAGGACCAGAGCAAGCCTGGGAGCGATAAATAATCGCCTGGAGCATATTATCACAAACCTGAACAATACCTCTGAGAATACTGCAAATGCGGAAGCCAGAATAAGAGATACGGATATGGCAGCTGAAATGGTTTCATATTCAAAAACGAATATTTTACTTCAAGCTTCTCAGGCGATGATAGCCCAAGCCAATCAACAGCCTGATTTTATACTTCAATTACTGAACCGGTAATTTACTTGCATCATCATTAATAAAACCTTTATTTCGAATAATTCTTCCGTTATTGGGAAAACTATCGGGTGAAATGATAGGATTGTTCTAAATGGAGGTTGATTGTTTGGAAAAAAGTAAATGGAATAAGGTTTTATTAACCATGAAGAATACCTTGTCCAATAAACGAACGAAGTTTACCCTGTACATCGCAATGGTGCTGTGGGTGGCTGTTGCAACGCAGATGCTGGTGAACCGTTTGTTTCAGGATGATATACAGATCACAGAAGCATTTGTTAAAACAAATACGGATGAGATGCAGAGCAGCATCGAAATTGCAGCTGAATATCGTACGGGCTTCCTGAGTGCGGAGGATAAGAAGAATCTGATATGCGATATCGCGGCTGCAATCGGCTTAACCATAGATAAGGAAATCTCTGTATGGGAAGAGGGAACGCGCAGCGAGTATTATTTCTTTAAGCAAGCAAAAAAAGCAAGCTCTGAGCTCAAGGTCATCAGTGTGGAGCAGGAAGAAAATAATGCGCTAACCATGAAGCATTACATCATCGTCCGTCTTAGCATATCCGATGGAATTCAGGGTATTGACAAATATAAGAAGATTCTTGAGAATAAATTTGCTAAGCTGCAGGCGAAGGATACGCAGGTTACCTTAAAATATGAGGGTAATCGTGACGGTGACCTGACTTCGGAGCAAAAGCGTGAAATTGCGGAACTCCTGGTGGATGATCTGCAGGGAGAAATTGCATTGGAATATGATGAAGGTGACCTGTACACGGTATATGGTTATACAGGTATGTTAAAGGAATTCGTTACCTCGTTAAATAATAAGATTAATATCCAAATTGCAATATCTTATAATGAAGTAACCAATAAAACAAAGATCGAGCTTGCAACGCCGGTCATGAATGAGAACTGGTAGAGTCTGCGCAGCGGACCTATAATAAGGGGGTGTTTATAACACCCCCTTAAGATATTTTTAGAACCAGCGTCTGCGACTTCGAAAACGTCTTCTTCTGTGAAAGAATTCATTCAGCAAAAGAAGGGATACGATATCGCGCAGAAAAATTGATCTTCTTCTTTGAGGAAATGGAAACAGGCTGTTTGTCTCGACCTGAGGTTCTTCATCCATGTCTTTAATCCTGTCATAAATCCGGTCGACAATGCGGTCAAGCTGCTCTCTGTCAGGGTATTCATCAAACATCATACTTCCGTCATATTCCAGTTTATCACACTCATTATCAACTTCTCTCTGAATACGTTTTGCAGCCTTAGGATACAGCTGCTTCATATACTGGACATCACGATCCAGGTCTGCACTATTGTCATAGCCGTACAGAGGATACATCGGTACACCCATCGGGACGGAAAGGCCTTCGGGAAGATACATATTCGGAATACCCTGGTAAGGCGGACACGGAGGAGTCTGAGGCGTCGCTCCCGGCGGTGTCATAATCGGCTGAGGTGCCATGGGTTGAGGCATGGGTGTAACAGGTTGAGCCACGCCAGGTTGAGTCATACCAGGTTGAATCACGCCAGGTTGAATCATGCCGGGTTGAGTTATCCCGGGTTGAGGCATTCTGGGTTGAAGCATTCTGGGCTGAGACATACCGGGCTGAGGTACTGAGGGGCCGGGCATACCAGACTGAGGAGCCGAAGGTCTGGAAGGCTGAGGCATCGTCTGACCAGGCATACCAGGCTGAAGCATACCAGGTTGAGGCATGATAGGCTGAGGTGTAACCGGCCTGGGCATGGTAGGCTGAGGTGCCGTAGGTCTGGGTATGGTAGGCTGAGACATACCGGGCTGAGGCATTGAGGGGCCGGGCATTGCAGGCTGAGGTGCGGCAGGCCTGGGCATGGAAGGTTGAGGCATCATCTGGCCGGGCATGGAAGGTTGAGGCATCGTCTGACTAGGCATACCAAGCTGAGGCATGCCGGGCTGAGACATGATTGGTCCAGGCATACCAGGCTGTGATGTGGCGGGCTGAGGCATAATTGGTCCAGGCATACCAGGTTGTGATGTAGTAGGTTGAGGCATCATTGACCCGGGCATCACAGGTAATGGAATTACAGGCTGGGTTACAGAAGGCATAGGTATGCTTGGTTGTGTCATACTGTTCTGTGGTCTTCCTGTCTGCGATCTGGCAGATGTGTTTGTGTTGTAAGGCATAACCACGCTTTGCGGATTAACCGGTGTTCCGCTGCCGGGCATTGGTGCTTCTTCCTCTTCGGGAGTTGTTCCATAGATATATGGCGGCATTAATGGTACGCCTCTCCCTGGAGTTGTCGTTCTGGCACCTGGACTTGGAGCCGTTCTTGTTCCGGGAGTTGTTCCGGTCCCCGGCATTGTCCCCGGTGTCATTGACGGTGAAGGAGCAGTCATTCCGGGAGTGGTTATTGAGCCGGGAGCAGTACCTGTTCCGGGGGTCATACCTGCACCAGGAGTGTTCCTAATATCAGGAAAAGTTTCAGCGCCTGGAGTCACCGGTATTATTTCTATATCAAAAATGGGTCCGTCCTCAGGCATTGTTGGCATTGGCATGGTATTTGTACCTGGAGTGGCAGGCATAGGAGCTGTGCCGGTGCCTGGAGCGGCAGGTCTGGGAGTGGTGCCAGTGCCGGGAGTAGTAGGCATAGGAGTAGTGCCGGTACCTGGAGCAGCAGGTCTGGGAGTGGTGCCGGTACCAGGAGTGGCAGGTCTGGGAACTGTACCGGCGCCTGGAGCGGCAGGTCTGGGAGTAGTGCCAGTGCCGGGAGCCGTAGGCATAGGAGTAGTGCCGGTACCTGGAGTGGTAGGCATAGGAGCTGTGCCAGTGCCGGGAGTGGTAGGCATAGGAGCTGTACCGGTACCAGGAGTGGCAGGTCTGGGAGTGGTGCCAGTGCCGGGAGTAGCAGGTCTGGGAGTGGTGCCGGTGCCGGGAGTGGTAGGCATAGGAACTGTACCGGTACCTGGAGTAGCAGGCATAGGAGTGGTGCCCGGACGCGGGGTAGTAACATTGCCGGGAGCCGTAATAGCACCAGGAGTCGTACCAGTGCTCGTACCCGGTCTAGGTACAGTGCCCGTACTAGGCATAGTACGGGTTCCGGGGCCGGTACCGGGGGCGGGAGCAGGAGCAGTTCTCGGAGCCGCACCAGGAGTCATAGGAGTCGGAGCAGTCCTCGGGGCAGTACCTGTGCCTGGAACCGGAGCAGTTCTGGGAGCAGTGCCGGTGCCGGGAGTCATCGGGGTCGGAGCAGTTCTGGGAGCAGTGCCGGTACCGGGAGTCATAGGAGTTGGAGCAGTTCTGGGAGTGGTGCCGGTACCGGGAGTCATAGGAGTCGGAGTCGTTCCTGTACCGGTCCTGGGTACGGTACCCGTACTTGGATTCATTCTGGTACCTGTGCCGGCGCCAGTGCCAGGAGTTCTTGGAGTAGAACCGGCGCCCGGAACTGTGCCGGTACCGGGTGTTCTCGGAGTAGTACTATTTGGCGGTATGGTTGGACTCGTTAGCGGAGTCGAGGGAGTAGTAGAACCGGGGGAGGTTGGTGTCTGCTCGCCCGGGCTTGAGATAGCTTGCTTTGATACATTATAACTGGGCACCCGGTATTTGCGATCGGGGCCGTTATTTCTGCCAATGGTATATGACATATAAGTACTCCTAAGCTTTTTTATTACTAATATATGCAGGTATGTTTTATTTGTGTAATTTGTATTAAGGCATTCTTAAGATAAAATTTTTTATAAACTGGTTGTACTATCTTGGAAAAGACATTAAAATATAGTAGGACAAGCACAGAATAGGTATAAAGTCAAACCGACGTCATTTATCAGAGATTAAAAGCGGATTCTGATAAATTATAATTAGAATGGATGAAATGAAATGGACATTGCGATAAATAAAATATTTGATGAAACAATCAATGAAAACTTAATTGGTGTGATAATCAGCAATTCGTCAGATAAGAACAGGATTGCAAAGATTAAGCTTCGCCCGGTAATGATAAAAAGTGAACTTTACTATCAGGCTTCGGAATATATCGGCCAGCAGATCTTCCACCATAATTATCGAAAGGAAGAGCTCATGGAGAAGCTCCCGGACTGGTTTGAAGGATTGTTTCATCAAGCAGAAATTACCACGAAGCAAGGTAAGGCAACGATTTTGATCAGTAAAAAGGGTAAGACTACAATTAATAATAAGTTATCCGGTATCCCGGCGGCAGAGAGTCATCCGGAGGATGTATTATCTGATACGACGGTCGAGACCTTTCTTCATAATAAGAAGAAAAATTATATTCTTCAGGAAGGAAATGCACTGCCTTTTTTGATCGACCTGGGTGTTATGACAAAGGATGGGCAGTTGATTAAGGCAAAGTCGGATAAATTCAGGCAGATTAACCGTTTTCTTGAATACATTGAGGATGTTCTGCCGTTTTTAAGTGCAGAAAGAGAATTAACGATTCTGGATTTCGGCTGCGGCAAGTCCTATCTGACCTTTGCGCTGTATTATTATCTGAAGATTTTAAAGGGATATCAAATTAATGTGATAGGCTTGGATTTAAAATCGGATGTCATCAGGCACTGCAATATGCTCAGTGAGAAATACGGTTATGAGAAACTGCATTTTCTGGAAGGAGATATTGCTTCCTATGATGGCAGCAGCCGTGTGGATATGGTGGTAACCCTGCATGCCTGCGATACGGCAACCGATCATGCTTTATATAAAGCAGTAAATTGGGGAGCGCAGGTGATTCTTTCCGTTCCCTGCTGCCAGCATGAATTAAATAAACAGATAAAAAATGAATTGCTTCAGCCGGTGTTAAAATATGGTATCATAAAGGAAAGAATGGCTGCGCTCCTGACGGACGCCCTGCGGGCAGAGCTACTGGAAACCAAGGGATACAGGGTACAGCTGCTGGAGTTTATCGACATGGAGCATACACCAAAAAACATTCTGATACGTGCAGTGAAAAGAGAGAAACCTGCGGCAGCAGACTATGAGGAAAGCGGACTGAAAAAATGCATGGAATTTTTAAACGTGGACCCGTGTCTGAAACGGCTGTTTCAGGAAGAAATGAATAAAGAAGGGAAATGACGTGTTAAAATACATTTATCGTGTGATAATATTAATAGCGGTTTTTATCGGTGCACTGTATTATTTTAGCGGCGATATCAAGGAAGTGGTGTTCCATGCGGACAACACAACAGTAATGGAGGATGCGACCTTTCCGCTGGTTACCATAAGATCAGGAGAGAACAGCATTAATCTGCTCCATGGCTACAGCACGAATCTGTCTGCTAACCTGCTTCGGGAATCAGTGATACCGTTAAATACTGAGAAAACCTTTGAGGCCGTCATTGACCAGGAAGAATACGAGATTAAAAAGCTGAACTTTGAAGTCAGGGAATTTGTCGGCGATGCATTGATTGAGGATGGTTCTGTCAGCGTATTTGAAGAAGAGGGCAATCAAAAGACTGCCAGAATCAAGCTGACGGCGGACCTGGATCCGGAGAAGGAGTATGCGGTAAAGCTTACCTTGATCTCCAGTGACAGTGACAAGATGTATTATTACCAGCGCATCAAGATATATGATAATGCCCATTTGAAGGAAAAGCTTGATTTTATTATGGATTTTCATAATGCAATTATGGACAGGAATACCGCCGAATCCGTGAAAAGATATCTGGAACCGTCCAACCTTGCGGATAATTCTTCTTTGTCCTGCGTCAATATTAATTCAAGCTTTGACTTAATTACCTGGGGAAGCCTGCAGCCGAAGATATTAACGGATATCGTGCCGACGGTTAAGGAAATCTATTCTGATACCGCCTCGGTTGAGCTGGAGTATTTTATGGAAGCTGAAATAGCAGGAAAACCGGAGCAGTTCAGAGTTGTTGAGTTTTACCGGGTCCGTTATGCAACAGATCGTATGTATCTGCTCAATTATGAAAGAAGAATGGAAGCTGAGTTTGATACCGGTCTTGCAAGCCTGGCAGAAAATGATTTAAAGCTGGGTATTACATCGGATACCAACGTCCCGGTTACTTCAACCTCTGATCAGAAGAAGCTTGCCTTTGTCAGAAACCGTGAGCTATGGTTCTATGATCTTGAAAATAATGAGATTACCAAAGTGTTTTCCTTTCGTCAGAAAAAGACGGAATATCTGAGGGATCTATATGATCAGCATGATATTCGTATTTTAAATATGGATGAGGAAGGAAATCTTGATTTCCTGGTCTATGGTTATATGAACCGGGGACAGTATGAAGGCAGGGTAGCTATTATTTTATACCGCTTCCTGCGTGGGGAAAACCGGGTGGAGGAACGGCTGTATATGCCGGTAGAGGAGCCATACGCAACCTTGAAGGAGAATCTGGGTAGTCTTACTTATGTAAACTCCATGGATATATTCTATTTTCAGGTTTACAATAATATATATTCTTATGACCTAACCACCAGAAAGCTCACTGAGATTGCGCAAAATATTAACCGGGATCAGGCTGTGGTTCTGAAGGATTTAAATTATGTGGCATGGCAGGATGCTTCCGACCCAAAACAATCCAAGAACATTAATATTATGAATCTGGAATCGGGTGTAGTGGAGACCATCAGCGCAAAACAAGGGCAGAGTATACGGCTCATGGATATCATTGATTCGAATATCATCTATGGGTATGTAGAGGAAGAGAACATTGCTTCCATGATGGATGGCAGTATTATGGCACCGATGAGTTCGGTTGAAATTGCTTCCGTAGATAAAAAAGTACTGAAGAGCTACAGTAAAGAGGGCTATTATATCTCAGGGCTTCAGGTGAACGATAATGTGGTTGCTCTTCGCAGGGTAAAGAAGGTACAAAGCGGCGGACGGACGGTATATACCCTGACCTCTGCCGACTATATCATGAATCAGATAAAATCGGCGGCGGCGTTGACACAGGTTATCTTCCGGGTGACGGATGAGGCGCTGAAGGAATATTACCTGTCCATGCCAAAAGGCTTTGTGATGGATAAGATTCCAAAGGTAATGACCACTGTGATGACGATTATAGATGAAGACCCTACCCTGCGGCTTCCTTCCATACAGCAGAAGGAATTGCAGTATTATCCTTACATCAGCGGAGGAATTGCCGGAGCCTACGACAATGCAGCCGATGCAATTGCAGTAGCAAGGGACCATATCGGTGTAGTTCTGAATAATAATGAGCAGCTGATCTGGGAGAGGGGTGTAAAAGAAGCCAAGAATACTATTCCGGGTATTGAGACAATGAATTGGTCCGTATCCCAGAACACCGTGGAGGAATGCCTTAGGCTATTGTTAGCCTTCCAAAAGGTGAATGTGGAGGGGGAGGATTTATCGGTTGATCAAAGCTCGGCGTATGATATATTGAAGCAGTATTCGAAATATACACCGGTCCGTTTGACCGGGATTACCCTGGACGATGCGCTGTATTATGTCTCTGTGGGAAGGCCGGTAATCGCATTAACCGATTACAATAAGGCAGTTCTCATTTATGGCTATGATACCTTTAATATTATGGTGGTTGATCCTTCTAAAAACAAAGCGGTAAAGATGGGGATACAGGATAGTGCAAAATTATTTGAGGATTCGGGAAATATATTTCTGACCTATCTGGCACAATAGTTACTAATTATTGAAACACATTTATCCTATTGATATTAAATAATTAATCAATATGTTATTGGTGTCATAAGGACACATCATTAAAAGGATGTGTCTCTATTGCACAGAAGGGCAGTTGAAAAGCTAACTTTTTAACTACCGTTATTATGCAATAAGTCAATGCTGCATAAGCGGCATGACCTTTTGGCCCTTAATCATAAATACAAAATACAAGGAGAGATGAAAATGGACGAGAGAATTAAAGTACTGGCGTATAATCTGGTAAATTATTCCATGGAGGTAAAGACCGGAGATAAGGTTTATATCAATTACATCGGAACATCGACACAGGATCTGGCAAGACAGTTGATTAAAGAGGTTTATAAAGCAGGAGGCGTTCCCTTCCCGCATTATGTTGATACCAAGATACAAAGAGAAATGCTGCTCCATTGCACCGAAGAGCAGCTGTCGCTGATGGCTAAGATCGACGGCGCGGAAATGGAAAAAATGGACTGCTACGTGGGCGTGCGCGGAGCAGATAATGTATCCGAGCTTTCCGATGTTCCCGCTGAAAAGATGAAGCTGTATGAGACCTATTACTCCACTCCGGTTCATCACAATATCCGTGTACCGAAGACCAGATGGGTGGTTCTGCGTTATCCCAACGCATCTATGGCACAGCTGTCCAATACCAGCTGCGAAGCCTTTGAGGGCTTTTATTTCAATGTATGTAACCTGGATTATTCCAAGATGGGTGAAGCGATGAAGCCTCTGGTTGAATATATGGAACGCACCGACAAGGTAAGAATTGTAGGTCCCGGAACGGATCTTCGCTTCTCCATTAAGGATATTCCTGCAGTTCCTTGTGACGGAAAGCGCAATATTCCCGATGGTGAGGTTTACACTGCTCCGGTTCGAACCTCCATTAACGGAACCCTGTCCTATAACACACCTGCAGTATTCCAGGGATATACCTTTGAGAACATATCCTTTACCTTTGAAAACGGTAAGATTATCAAAGCAACCGCAAATGATACGGAGAGAATTAACCGCGTACTTGATACGGATGAAGGCGCACGTTACATCGGCGAGTTTGCGATTGGTGTAAATCCCTATATCTTAAAGCCTATGAAGGATACTTTATTTGATGAGAAAATCATGGGCTCCTTCCACTTTACACCCGGCAACTGCTATGAGGATCAGGCGCCCAACGGAAACCATTCCGCAATCCACTGGGATCTGGTTTGCATTCAGACACCGGAGTACGGCGGCGGAGAGATTTATTTTGATGATGTGTTAATCCGTAAGGACGGCCGTTTTATTGTAAAAGAGCTGGAATGCTTAAATCCAGAGAATTTAATCTAAACAGTGAGGTGCTACAGGCATGAAGCTATTGACGGCAGCTATTCCCTGCTATAATTCCGCAGCATATATGAGCCATGCGATAGATACCCTGCTTTCCGGCGGGGATGAGATGGAAATCATCATTGTAAATGATGGTTCCACCGATGATACACAAAAGATTGCACAAGAATACGAGGCGAAATATCCGGGTATCATCCGGGTAATTAGCCAGGAGAATGGTGGGCATGGCGAAGCGGTTAATACGGGACTTGCGAATGCGACCGGCTTGTACTTTAAGGTAGTGGACAGTGATGACTGGGTAAATGAGAAGGCGCTGTGCCAGGTGATGGAGGTACTGAAGAATCTCATTGCCGACGGTACCAGCCCGGACTTATTTCTCGCAAACTATGTATATGAGAAGGTAGATGCTAAGAAAAAGAAAGTGATCAATTACCACCGGGCACTTCCTGAGAACAAGATATTTACCTGGGATGAGATCATGCATTTCAGGCAGAGCCAGAATATATTGATGCATTCTACGATTTATCGCACCAAGATGCTGAAGAGCTGTGGAATCCGCCTCCCCAAACACACCTTTTATGTGGATAACATCTTTGTTTACCAGCCGCTGCCCTATGTAAAGACCCTTTATTACATGGATGTCAACCTGTACCGGTATTTTATCGGCAGGTCCGACCAGTCGGTGAATGAGCAGGTGATGATCAAGCGTATCGATCAGCAGCTTCGGATTACCAAGATCATGATAGAATCACATAATCTGATGGGTATAAAGAGCAAAAAGCTTCAGAATTATATGGTGAAATATCTTGCGATGATGATGGCGATCAGCAGTGTATTTCTGATTAAGGAAGACACGGAGGAAAGTCTGATCAAAAAGAAAGAGCTTTGGGACTATCTGAAGAATTATGATAAAAGGTTATATCGGAGAATACGCTCCCATATCCTTGGGCAGTCCATCAACCTGCCCGGCAAGTTTGGGCGTAAAATGGTGGAAATGGGTTATAATATTCTGCGAAAGATTTATGGCTTTAATTAGATTAATTACCATCAGTAAATGAAGTGCATCCGTATATCTCATGAGAGGAATGCGGATGCACTTCATTTTTCTATAATTATTGGACGATATTTGTATGGTATTCCTTAGGAAACCTTGGTTAGTTCCTGCTTTGCTTTCTCCGTATCCTTGCTTGCCGACGGTGCATATATGATCACATAAAGAATAATGTTGAGTACAAGTGCTCCAAGGATATCCAGGAAGGAATGCTGTTTTAAGAATACCGTGGACATACAAATGAGGACGGTCAATACAAAAGCACCCAGGTGCAGCCACTTGATGTTATGAAGCTTTTCACTCCTGTTAATTGCAATTAGCGCACCCACAGAGTTAAATACATGAATACTTGGGAATACATTGGTAGGAGTATCC
The DNA here is from genome assembly GCA_023409535.1 of Bacillota bacterium. Taxonomy (GTDB): domain Bacteria; phylum Bacillota; class Clostridia; order Lachnospirales; family Lachnospiraceae; genus Mobilitalea. Next base: position 46,769 of record JAEYGZ010000028.1, on the reverse strand, counting down.
ATAGCATAGATCTTTGACAGCATGGTAATAAAGATATTGCTTCTTCCGAGAGAATTCAAATCCACACGCAGGTGATGTCCATTAGGCCATACGGTATAGATAATCAGGCAGATGGTCATTCCTGTGAACAAATAGGTGCAGCATTTGATAAAATCCTGCTTTGAGGTCAGTAAAAAATATGCTACGGTCACCGCAATATATAAAAACCATAAAAAATACGGGATGATAAATATCTCCTGAAAGGGTATAAAATCATCCAGCCTGGAATGAATCGGATGAAAAACCTTGGTTACGGTGCGTTCCAGATACGTAAACCATATCATATATACAAAGAAGTAGGATAGGATCCAAGCATAGCTATGGGTTTTAATAAAGTCTATTATCTTTTTGAGAATACTCATGCCGGGCACTGCCTTTCCGATGTTATACTTAATCAGATTGAAATCGTGCTAATTATAGCACAAAAGATTTCAGATAACAATATACATAAAATTACTTTTTTCTTAAGATATTCTAAGGATATCCTATATGATTCTATATGAGGATTGGACAGATGTCATACTAATATAATATTTATCTGTACCACTTTCAGCCGCTTTGCCATTTAAATATATACCACATATTCATCTTTTTATACATTGAAGACTTATGACACCTGAATTATATTATTCTTCTGCGGAGCGGTTGTGAAAGAATAGACTTTGCACCATAAAGAGATTATAATAATATAACGGATGAATATAAGAGGATTATAGATAGAAGCACCAGGGAAAATTAAAGGAGGAATGTGTATGAAGCGAGTATTTCTGGTTGTACTTGACAGTGTTGGCGCCGGGGAATTGCCGGATGCGGCACTTTACGGTGATGTTGGCAGTCATACCCTGTATGCAGCATCCACCAGCAGTTATTTCAATATGCCGAATATGAAGAAGCTTGGGCTGTTTCATATTGACGGGGTCAGGGAAAGGTTTCCCGAGGCAGGAGAGAATACGGCCTTTGATGGAATTGTCGCAAGAATGGCAGAACAGTCCAAGGGGAAGGATACCACCACGGGACATTGGGAAATTGCAGGTATCATATCGGAGCAGCCGTTTCCCACCTATCCGGAAGGCTTTCCGGAAGAAATTATCAGGGGCTTTGAAGAGAGAACCGGCCGGAAGGTACTGTGTAATCTTCCCTATTCCGGTACGGAGGTTATCCGGGACTATGGAAAAGAGCATGTGGAAACCGGCGCATTGATTGTCTATACCTCCGCTGACAGCGTATTTCAGATTGCTGCCCACGAGGAGATTGTTCCGGTGCCGGAGCTTTATCGTTATTGTGAGACCGCAAGAGAGCTGCTGACAGGCAGGCATGCGGTGGGCCGTGTGATCGCAAGACCGTTTACCGGAACCTATCCGGATTATAAACGTACTGCAAACCGCCATGATTATTCCCTGGAGCCAGGGATAACAATGCTTGACCAGCTGAAGGATGCCGGATACGATACGCTGGCCGTAGGAAAGATCTTTGATATCTTCGCGGGCAAGGGGATTACCGATACCGTCCGTACCCACGATAATGCGGAAGGAATTGAGAAATTAATTGAACGCACCGGGCGTGACTTTAACGGCTTGTGTTTCGTGAATTTGGTGGATTTTGATATGGTGTACGGACACCGCAATGATGTGGACGGCTATGCAAAGGCACTGACTTATTTTGATGAACAGCTGCCAGGAATTCTGGAAGGACTTCGCGAGGAGGATATTCTGATTATTACGGCAGATCATGGCTGTGATCCCTCTACTCCTTCTACGGACCACTCAAGAGAATATATACCCCTGGTAATCTGGGGCAAGAAGCTGAAGCAGGGGATTAATCTCGGTACAAGAGCTACCTTTGCGGATATTGCAGCAACCGTACTGGAGTATTACCAGGTTCCGCAAAAAACTGCCGGGAACTCCTTCCTGCAGGATATTCTGCAATAATTCTTGCTCACGGGAAAGGATATTAACATGCGAGTAGTGATTCAAAGAGTACTGGAAGCTAAAGTGACAGTAGAGGAGCAATGTATCGGCTCCATTGGCAGGGGCTTTCTCCTCCTGTTAGGTGTCGGAGGAGAAGATACCAGAGAGACCGCGGATAAATATATTGATAAAATACTGAAGCTGCGAATCTTTGCGGATGAGAACGGAAAGACAAATCTCTCCTTGCAGGAGGTTCAGGGAGAGGTGCTTGTAGTATCCCAGTTTACCCTGTATGCCGATTGCCGCAGGGGTAACCGGCCGGATTTTATCCATGCAGCCGGTGCGTCGAAGGCCAGAGAGTTGTATGAATATGTACTGGAAAGCATTCATAACCGTTTAGGCAAGGTGGAAGCCGGTGAATTCGGAGCCGATATGAAGGTCTCCTTAATCAATGACGGACCCTTTACCATTGTATTAGACGAAAATTTATAGAGTTAATGTGCCCATTGAGCACACTGATAAGCGGATTGGACCTGGTTTCTAATCCGCTTATAATATGTTATTAAGGATTTTTCAATTGACAAAAGCAGGATGTCCTGTATACTGGAATTATGTGTAAAACCATAGGACCTATGGATCAGAAAGGAGTGGGAGCACCATGATTATAGTCAAAGATTTAACGAAGATTTATAAGCTCAACAAGAAACAAATGGCTGAGCAGAAAACCAAGAAGAACATGAAAAAAGCACTGGATAAGCTCTCTTTGGAGGCGAGGCCAGGAGAAATATACGGACTGCTGGGACCTAACGGCGCCGGAAAAACCACGGCACTGCGTACAATTGCTACATTGCTGAAACCCACCGCAGGCTCCGTTGAGGTATGCGGCCATGATACGGTGAAGGAATCTGAGAAGGTTAGAAAGAGTATTTGCTTCCTGACCAATGAAATCAAACTGGACCCTCAGTTTTCCCCGAAGTATATGTTTAATTTTTTTGGAAGATTGTATGGTGAAAATGAGCAGATCATCGAGCAAAGACGCGAGATGCTGTTTGAATATTTCGGTATTAAGGCTTTTCAGGATAAGAAAATTGATGAATTGTCCACCGGTATGAAGCAGAAAGCTTCAATTGCAGTCAGTCTGGTACATGATCCTGAGGTTGTGATTTTCGATGAGCCAACCACCGGGCTGGATATTATCACCGCAAGAAATGTGACTGATTACTTAAAGCAGCTGAGGGATGAAGGGAAGACAGTCATTATCTCAACTCATATCATGACGGAGGCGGAGAAGCTCTGCGACCGCATCGGTGTTATTATTAACGGCATGAAGGTTCAGGAGGGTACCTTGGATGAGATACTTTCCGACACTCATACCGAGGAATTGGAAGATGCATTTTTTAAATTATATCAGGAATATAACAGGGAGGGAGCTTAAGGATGAAGGGTGTTAAATACATAATCATGAAGGAACTGTCAAGAGTATTTCATGATAAGAAGATGATTATCAGCTTATTTATTCTTCCCGCCGTAATGATCGTGGGCCTTTATTCTATCATGGGAACACTGCTCAGCAATATGATGAGCGATATTGAAGAACACATACCGTCCGTCTACATTCAGAATGCACCTGAGGATCTGGGGAGCTTTATGTCGGGTGTCGGGTTTGAGGCACAGTTTACTTACCTGGACGCCGCTGCAGATACTCAGCCGGTGAAGGATGGCATATACAACGGTACAAATGATCTGCTGGTGGTATTTGACGAGGGCTTCAGCGATACGATTGCTGCGTACCAGGCGGCAGGAGATTCGATTCCGGAGGTAAAGACTTTTTATAATACTGCTGAGGACTATTCTTCAGCAGCGCGGGAAAAGTTTGTAAGTGCGGTATTGGGACCTTATCAGCAAAGTATCCTGGCGGCACGCCTTGGGAATATGGAGGAGCTTCAGGTATTTTATATTGATAAGGATCCGTCGGCGTCCATTATCGTGGATGAAAAGAAGCAGAGCGGCAGAGTACTTGGTATGATGCTGCCCTTCCTGATTAATATTATGCTGTTTGCGGGAGCCATGGGTCTTGGGGTGGATGCGATTACCGGTGAGAAGGAGCGCGGCACCCTGTCCAGTATGCTGGTATCCCCTATTAAGCGCGGCGAGATTGTATTTGGAAAGTTAATTTCATTGGCGATCTTATCAAGTATCTCGGCGGTGGTTTATGCGGTATCCATCACCTTAGGACTTCCGGCGCTGATGAACGGTGCGTCAGGCGGCTCCCTGGGTGAGCTCAGCATTAAGCTGGCACCGGTGGATGCTGTTATGCTGTTAGTTATCATGATTGCCGTTGTGTATCTGTATGTGTCGATTGTTGCTTTGATTGCGGTTTATGCCCGTACCTCCAAGGAAGCGAATACCTATGTAATGCCGGCTTATATCCTGGTTATGCTGGGAGGAATTATGACTTATTCCGGAACGGGAGACAGCAAGCTGACGAATTTCCTTATCCCTATCTATAACAGTGCGGTTAGTATCCAAAACCTTTTAATGGGTGAGCTTACCTTTGCCCAGTTCGGTGTAACAGTCCTGACCATTCTGATCCTGGCATTTGTGATAACCGCATTAATTACGAAAGCCTTTAATAACGAAAAGGTTATGTTTAACGCATAAAAGAGTAGAAATATAGTTAGATGCAGCGACAGGAGTGATAAACTCCTGTCGTTTTTTGATGTTTTCAATAGAACTTTCGGACTATGAGTTTGCTTAAATTTTACATAGATTTAATACCAGCATGTAGGAAAAGTACTCTGTTTCTCTATAAGATGAAATTATAGAAGAAGAGAGAATATGGAGGACTACATATGAGGAGTATTAAGACGAAGCTGATTGTGTCATTTTCGGCAATGATCCTGGCAATTACGGTCATTGTGGGGGCCATTTCAATTATCAGCGGATATCAGTCTCTTAAGGAGGAAGCACAAAAGTCGCTGCAGCTTTTGGCGGCAGAGGGGGCAAAAACGACAGAAAGCCGTATGGAGGCCTTAACAGCCTCGCTGGAGATCATTGCGAAAAACGATCCCATTGTAACTATGGGATTTGATATTAATACAGAGATATTAACGGAGGAATTGAAGAAAACAGATTATATCGATATCGGATATGCCTTGCCTAACGGCTATGCCACTTATTCCGACGGTACGACCAGGCTCATGAGAGACAGACCTTATGTTCAGGCAGCTCTTGCCGGAACTGCCGAGATATCGGATGTAAATATAAGCAGGGTGACAAGAAAACCGGAGATTGAAGTCGCTGTTCCTGTGTATAAGGACAATGAGGTTGTGGGCGCTCTGATTGGCCGTAAGGAAGCGGATACCTTGGGGAATATCATCCAGGATGCAAAGTACGGTGAAAACGGATATGCCTTTATGATTAACGCTGCCGGCGTCATGATTGCCAATCCTGACACACAGCTGGTATTAAAGAGCTTTAATCCTATCAAGGAAGCGCAGAAAAATAAGGAGTTCACCGGTCTGGCAGCAGCAGTACAGACAATCCTTGATCATAAAACAGGAACTGTCAGCTATGAACAGGATGGCAGCAGCTTCTTTGCAGGCTATACGCCGATAAAGGGTACGGAGTGGAGCTTCGTTATGGTAGCCGACCAGCAGGAGGTGCTGTCGGTAATTCCAAAAACAATCCGCACAATTGTAATAGCGATGCTGATTATCCTTGTGGTAGGGATCGGAATTGTCTATGTTCTTGATTACAATATTACCAAGCCGCTGATTGTTATGACCAAGCATTCAAAAAGGGTGGCGGATCTGGACATACGGGAGAATATTGACGTACGTTACCTGAAGCAAAGGGATGAGGTTGGCACCCTGTCAACGGCATTCCAATCCTTAATCAATAAGCTCCGGGGTATAATTGCTCAAATCTCGGGTGCGGCTGAGGAAGTCAGTCAGACGACCCAAACAATCTCCGAGGCTTCCAGACAGTCGCTGGTAGCATTTGATGAGCTTACAAAAACCGTTGATGAAATTGCCTATGGTGCCGTAAAGCAGGCAGAGAGTACAGAGCTGGGTACCAGAAGCGCCATTGAACTGGGGGAGATCATTGAAAAGAATAACATAAATATGCAGAATCTGAAAGCTTCTTCCAGAGAGGTTGAGGGAGTAGTAAACAGCGGTCTCACTAATATCAGGCGTTTATCTGAGATGACAAAGGACAATGAAGCGGCTATCGACGAGATATGCTCCATTATACTTGAGACCAATACAAGTTCTCAGAAGATCAGGGAAGCCAGTACCATTATTGCCGAGTTGGCAAAGCAGACCAATCTGTTATCCCTGAATGCAGCCATTGAAGCAGCCCGGGCAGGGGAAGCAGGCTACGGCTTTGCGGTAGTAGCGGAGGAGATCCGCAAGCTGGCGGACCAATCCTCAGAATCGACAAAATACATAGACAGCATGGTGAAGGACCTTCAAGGTAACGTAAAGAAAGCAGTTGACGGCATGGATAAGATTACCTTAACCTCCAAGGAACAGCATCAAAGTGTATACGATACCATAGAGGGGTACAACCGGATTACAGTTTCCATGCATGCTTCTCAGGCGGTTACCGTAAGCCTTGATGAAGCATTAAGCGAGATGCTGCAAAGGAAGGCTCAGATGCTTCAGACGCTTCAGTCTTTATCGGAGATAGCCCATCAGAACGCGGCAGGAACACAACAGGCAGCCGCTGCAATGCAGCAGCAGTCAGCAACTGCCAGTGAACTGGCCTCCATCAGTGGTAATATGTCCAAGGTAGTGCGGCAGCTGCAGGAGGTTACGGCCGGTTTTATTACGGAATAATCCGGTCACATAGTTTTTATCGGAGCTCCATATACATTACTAAGAGAATGTTCATGTATATGGAGTATTTTTATGACCTCAAACGGTGTCAGTCCGATTATCAGTGAGGATTATGCTGATTTACTGATAGATTATGGTGGAAATGAAGCGATTCTGGAGCAATATGGAAATTATGAAATTATTAACTATTTTACGGCACTGGTACACATTCCGGCTTCTGAACTGACTAATCAGAGTGTTTATCAATTTGGCTACGCGGCAATTCCCTCCCTGTTTGCACCAATCAGTCTGGAAAGCCTGGAAGCTTCGGGGATTGCAAGAATCAGGAATATACCGAATTTTAACCTGATTGGCCAGGGGGTGCTGGTAGGTATCATTGATACCGGCATAGATTATACGAATCCCATCTTTATCAATGCAGATAACACCACCAGAATTGCCTATCTGTGGGATCAGACAATTCAGACCGGTCCGCCGCCTCAGGACAGGAATTTTGGGACGATCTATACCAGAGAACAGATAAATCAGGCGTTACAGAGTGAGAATCCGTTTGATGCCGTCCCGAGTACGGACACAGTTGGGCATGGTACCATGGTAGCGGGAATTGCAGGCGGAAATACGAATGCAGACGAAGACTTCTCGGGAGTTGCAACCGGTGCTGAATACATTGTTGTTAAGCTAAAGCCGGCTAAGAGTGTCATTAAACGGTTTTTTATGGTTCCTGAGGATATCCTGTGTTATCAGGAAAGCGATATTATGTTTGCGGTAAGAACAGTGCTTGACTTAGCCTATAGCCTGGAACGTCCCCTGGCATTATGCCTGGCGCTTGGATCCAGTCAGGGAGGACATGACGGAAGGGGAATTCTTTCCCGGTATCTGTCAATTATAGCTGCTGCTCCGGGTGTTGTCGTTGTCGTAGCCGCGGGGAATGAGGGTAACAGCCGGAGGCATTATTCAGGAATGACCAATACTGCGACAGGTTACGATGTGGTAGAGCTGAATGTCGGTGAGAATGAAAATGGGTTCTCCATGGAGTTATGGGGGCAGGCACCAAGCATTTTCTCCATTGATATCTTATCTCCATCCGGAGAATATGTTCCGCGTATCGCGGTGGGGATGAATGAAAACCGCGAAATCTCCTTTATCTTTGAAAGAACGATTATTTATGTGGATTATCAGATGGTTGAATCCTTAACAGGTGACCAGCTGATTCTGATTCGCTTTGAAAATCCTGCAACGGGGATCTGGCGTTTTAATGTATATGAACGGGGAGACTTACATTTGGGATATAATGTATGGCTTCCCATGGGAGATCTTATTACCACGAATACCTTTTTTGTCCGGTCTGATCCGTATACCACCATATTGTCGGCTGGAAATGCGGATGTACCGCTGACAGTATCGGCTTATAACTATCTGGATGACAGTTTATATATCAACGCCAGCAGAGGATACACCAGACTTGGCAGAATAGAGCCCAGCGTTGTCGCACCTGGTGTCGGCGTGATCGGCCCTACACTGGACCAGGGCTTTACAACCTATGAGGGGACCAGTGTTTCAGCTGCACAGACAACCGGTGTGGCAGCCATGATCCTGGAGTGGGCGGTTGTCAGGCAGAACCTGCCCGGACTCAGCACAGTTGAATTTAAGAAGCTGGTTATAAGAGGTGCCAGGAGAGATCCTGATATACAATACCCCAACAGGGATTGGGGATATGGAATATTGGATGTATTTAATATATTTGACAGTCTCCGTACCGGAGTCGTTGTCTGAAGGGATGCCGTGAGTTTGCCATGACAGAGGAAGAAAGAGCAAAGATAGTCAGTCAGGACTATGCAGACTTAATTATTAATTATTTTAATAATCCGCGGATTCTTGAGCAAATTCAAAATGCAACCGTTCAGGTCATGAATGTGGGCTATGCTGTTGCTTATATTCCTGTAGCCCAGGCGCTTGTCAGAGGTGCACAGACTTACGGCTTTACCTCCTGGCCGTATTTATTTGGATTGACCAGTGAAGTGGCTCTCGAGGCTTCCGGGGTTACGGAGTTGCGTACGTATCCGGATTTTAACCTGCGCGGACAGGGTGTACTCGTTGGGATCGTTGATACGGGAATAAATTATAATCTGCCCGTGTTTATGAAGGCTGACGGTACGACGAAGGTTTTATCCTTATGGGATCAGACCATACAAAACGGACCATTTCCCTATGATTACGGATTTGGGACAGAATATACCCAGGAGGAGATTAACGTAGCATTACAGGCGGAAAATCCGCTGGAAGTCGTTCCAACCACTGATACGAACGGTCATGGTACCATGTTGGCAGGAATAGCGGTGGGAACAGAAAATGATGCCGCGGAGTTTGCAGGAGTAGCGCCGGATGCCGAGTTGATTGTGGTTAAGCTGATGGAAGCAAAGAACTATTTGCGGGACTTTTACGGAGTACCGGAGGGAGTGGTCTGCTATCAGGAAAACTCAATTATGTGGGGGGTACAGTATTGCCTGCAGGTTGCCAGGGACTTGAACAGACCCATTGCAATCGGGCTGGCACTTGGCAATTCCCTGGATGCCCATGACGGTCGTTCGCCGCTCAGCAACTTTCTATCCGTCGTTGCCGATTTTCAGAGGGTAGCTATTGTAACTTCCATTGGAAATGAAGGTAACCGGGGAAGGCATTTTCATGGAATTGTGGATCCTGCAAGCGGAACCTCCACCGTAGAGATGAATGTGGGGGAGGAGGACCGAAGCTTTACTATGGTGCTTTGGGGGGATTCCCCCGGAATCTTCAGTATTGATATTCTCTCCCCCTCCGGTGAGTATATTCCCCGGATTCCTGCCGGGTTGCATGTAAGCAGGCAGATATCCTTTATCTTTGAGGAAACGGATATCAGTATAGATTATCAGACAGTCGAAAGCTTTACCGGAGATCAATTGATCATGTTCCGTTTTCACAATACTTCCTCCGGAATATGGAGGTTTACGGTATACGCCCAGGGAGATTTGGCCTCAAGCTTTAATATCTGGCTTCCTATGGGTGATATGATATCGACGGATACCTATTTTATTCAACCGGATATTTATACCACAGTACTTTCCCCGGGATCATCGGAAGTACCGATTACTGTTACAGCTTATAATGCCATCAGCGGTACCTTATATGTAAATGCAAGCAGGGGCTATACCCGGGCAAATATCATAAAACCTGAGTTTGCCGCTCCGGGTGTCAATTATGCAGCACCGGACCTGGAGGGAGGGTATGTTAATTTCACCGGTACCGGAGTAGCGTCAGCCCATACAACAGGTGTGGCGGCGCTTATGCTGGAATGGGGCGCAATCTTAGGAAATCAGCCGACTTTAAGCACCATTGAGATTAAAAAATATTTGATGCGCGGTGCACGAAGAAGCACCACTTTGGTTTATCCAAACCGTGACTGGGGTTATGGGGTACTGGATATCTATAGTGCTTTTAACGCACTGAGAATTAATCTGTAAGTTGCCTTTAGAAAATATTATAGCAAATAAATGTATAAACTTTCCCATTTTACAAACAATAGTATCAGATAGCAAATGTAACATTTAATTTCATCAAAATATGTAAAACGGAGGAAGATCTTGTATGAAAGCAACTGGAATTGTAAGAAGAATAGATGATCTGGGTCGTGTTGTGGTTCCTAAAGAGATAAGACGTACTTTACGAATCAGAGAAGGGGATCCTCTGGAGATTTTTACGGACCGCGAGGGTGAGATCATTTTAAAGAAGTATTCACCCATCGGCGAACTGGGTCAATTTGCGAAGCAATATGCGGATTCTCTGGCGCAGACCTCCGGGCATATTGTGGCGATAACAGATAAAGACCAGTTTATCGCAGTAGCGGGACCGACAAAGAAGGATCTGATTACAAAAAGTATCAGTCATGATCTGGAAGAAGTTATCAATGAAAGAGAAACAGTACTCGCATCAAAAGAAGATAAAAACTATGTAAGGGTAATGAATGAGGATGATTCCGAATTCGTTTATGAGGCTATCACACCCATTATCAGCGAAGGCGATGCCATCGGCTCCGTTATCCTGCTCACTAAGGATGCAAAGACCAAATTCGGCGAACTGGAAACAAAGCTTGCAGCCACGGCAGCAGCTTTTCTGGGAAGACAGATGGAACAATAATCTGCGCAAATAAACGGATGATATCAAGAGAAAACGCATGTTTTTACGAGCAAGCTCGAAAACATGCGTTTTCTCTTGTTTAAGTTATAATACGAGTGATGTTGCAATACCAGTGAACTTACTAATCTGCTGACCGCATATCGGTAAGTTCCTGCATTCCTAATTATTGCTTTTTCTCGGCCGATCCTATCATTGAAACAATAAGTCCCAACAATGAAATAAACAATCCAAATGCTTGAAAAGTTCCTGAAGAACTAAGTATTAATGCTATTCCGAAGAGAATAATTGATATTCCCAAAAGCTGCAGTTTCACTTTCTTCACCTCCGTTAAGTAACATCTATGTTTGCAGATTATATATCAGTTTCTTGTCTTAACTCTGTTCTTACTACATTTATGATATATTAAGCTGCATCATATATAAATCTGCGGATTATCTATTAATTTACATAAATTATACTGGAAAATTGCGAATGGGTAAAGAAAGAAACGACTTTAAATGGGCGTGCGCTTGTAAATAAACAAAATAGCTGGATAAATAGTCAGATAATTCTAAAGTACTATATGATATTTCTGACAATTCGTTGACATAAAATTGCAAAAATGTTAAAGTTCTTTTACGATTAATAAGGATAAAGATGGTAATAGTGTTTCTTTAACTGTTAATGATCATACATATAGACTTCCTAACGATTGGGATAACCGGGAATATGCATATAATAAAGCAATTAAAGCTTTTAGTAATTAAAAGGGGGAAATCATTATGAAAAGAGCTATTTTAATATATTTTATTATTGTTATGGTCACCCTATTTACAGGATGCAAAACAAATAACATAAATGATTATAAAATATATGAAAACGAATATGAAGCTTATGATGAGGAGGAAAATCTATTCAAAGTGAAGTATGCACAAGTATCCGGTTTAGGCAATGAAAGTTTAGAAAATGTGATAAATCAAACACTTAAATTATCAATAACGGAGTGGATAAATGAAAGCTGTGAATGGATGGATAAATTTCAGATTATTATAAAATACAAAACCTCAAAATATTTATCCTTGTGCTATACAATTGAATGGAAGGATGACAGAGGTGAAGATTATATAAGTGAATATACTCGTATTGGGGTAACTGTTGATATGCAGACAGGAGAGAGAGTATATTTAGATGATTTAATCGAGGATATTGGTGGTCTGAAAAAAGATTTAGAAAAATATGATTACGGAAATGAATTTTCACCTCCAATAAATTCAGATGAAGCCGATGAAATTATTCACAATTCTTCAATATCAGAAAAAAAGTATTTGAATGAAATTTATCAGAATAATCCAGATGTGTATAGGTTTATAAAGTCATATATTGGCTTAAAACAATCATTCTATTTAACAGATAATAAATTAGTTATTACAAGAGATGGATATGATCTAAATGATGTTTATATCGACTTTGAGCAATAGATTCAAATCAAAGCGGAATGGTTCACTTTTATAAGTAATGTCTATGAAGCTATATGTATACAAAAAGAATAACGAACAACACTGAGTGATGTCCTTGTCTTAAAACTAACAGAGTGTAGTTTTCCATGCTATTCCTTTATTAGCATAGAAGGATGGAAGGTGGCTTACTGTTATACTCCAACCAATGATCCCAGATGGAGCAATTTGATTATCAACTAGCTCTGTCTGGAAGGCATAGTATTTCTATTAAAATGACAATATCATCTTGGAGGTATACGAAAACGGCAGTCAAAAGGCATGGAATATTTACGGAACAAACCTCTTGGTGAGAGCAACAGGCACTGAGTTATACCATTATCTGTATAACGGACATGCCGATGTAACAGCCCTAATCACAAGGGATGGAATGATAGCAGCTACCTACTATTATGATGCTTTTGGAAATATTCTGGAAAGCACAGGGAATGTTGACAATAGTATTCGCTATGCCGGATATCAGTATGACGAAGAGACAGGACTGTACTATATCAATGCCAGAATGTATGACCCCGTAACGGCAAGGTTTTTACAGGAGGATACCTATAAGGGAGAACCTATAGATCCGTTGAGTTTAAATCTGTATACCTATTGTATTAATAACCCAATTATTTATATTGATCCAAGTGGTCATATGAATGTAGGTGAAGGTGGCGGAAAGTATAAAACAACGAGTAGTTATAATAAAACGTCCACAAACAGCCAAAAACCTGCATCTTCAGTAAACTACCCTAATATTGATAGTGAATCGGCATTCGTTCTGGGATTCGATAGTGGAACAGGTTTAATTACAGCAGCTGCAAATGTTGTTTATTATTTCGAAGGTGAACCAGCAATCACTCAGGAAGATATTGATTATAATATTAAAAATACTCCTGGATTTGCAGAAGCTTATTATGCGGGACAAGTTGTGTTTGCGTTTGGTGCTATATCATCCATGTCGGGAGGTGTTGGCAATCCGCAAATGGCATATTCTACCGGAAATGGCTCGGTAGCTGCTGGTTCTACTTCTATTGTTGCACCGGTTATTATATATTCCGGTAATGGAGAGGATAAGACTCCGTCCAAAAAGGGTAATACATTTCGAGGAGGAAGTAAAAGCAGTAGAGATAAATGGTATGGGAAAATGATAAGGACTTTCAAAAATGGTGGGAAAAGCAAGGCAAGAAAGGTTACGGGCGTGATATAGAAGATAAAGAAATGGCTGATGAAGTATGGCAAGAATGGGTTGATTTAGGAAAACCAAAGGTTAAATGAATAGGAGAAAAAATGTTAGATATTAAAAAACTAAAAATATGGATTAATGAAAATGAAATAGATAAAATAGTCGAATATGCCAAAAATATACCCCCATGCAACTACAACAATTTCACAGAATATTTAATAAAGGAACTTGAATGTACGCAATCAGGAGATTGCAGAAATACAATTGCTTATATTATAGGTGTTTTAAAATGTAATGATGCGATACCGATACTTGTAAAACTGATTTTCACTCCCGAATTAAAGAATAATCGGGGTTCCTTAATTTATGCGTTGGAGGATTTGGATTGTGGTAAATGGCTAGAACAATTGGTTCCTTTATTATACGAAGGTAATTATGAAGTTAGATTAAATGTTTACAATTTATTGCAGAATAAGAAAAAAGATATGCCAAATGAAGATATTAAAAAGAGTATTGAATTACTTAAGAAAAAAATTGAGGAGTATGAAGATGTTTTAGATTTGCTATGTGATGTTCATGATAATATTTTTGTAGACTCTGAAATATAAACAATGTAGCATTAAGCCATTTTAACAATAACTATCATATTGAATTTAACAATGAAATGAGGTCACACAGTTTCGGCTGTTGTGACCTTTTTCAATACTATTTAGTATTTGTATTCTACAGTTATGAAAAAAGTAGCATAAATCATAAAAATTGGGCACATTTTGAGGGATATCAGATAAGTATATAAGGGAGGAGATTTAAGAATAAATTCGAAGATGTTGTTAAGTAAGAAAGTTATTCAAAGGAACATTAACGGTAAATACAATAAGCAGGGTTTTAAGGAAATTGGTATAGATTTGGATAAGCGTATACATAGGACTTGGACATATATATGAAAATTAGTAACAGCTCCTTTGCTGGGGTAGCTCCAGTTTGTTTCTCTTCTGCAGGCAAAGTGAAAGCGCAGAAATCAAAGCAAGGTAACAGAACTTTAAATGGTATCTTTTATTTTCTTACAATGGAAATGGTACATACAGCAAGGGGGGAGTGGAATTCCAAGAAATCCTGTATTCTATGAATACTACCTTAGGAAGATATCAGAGGGTAAAACTAAAATGCAGGCACTTACTTGCATTATGAGACGTTTGGTTAATATCGTATATGGTATGTTGAAACATCATACGGAGTACCGTATGCCAGAACTACCCAAAGAGAAAGCAATGTGATATACTTTAAGAAAGATTTGGAAATGTGACGTCAAGAACACCGGTAACCAAAGTGTTTTTTATAAAGGGAGAGTATTTACAGGCTATAAAATTTAGTAGGTAATGTTAATGCCAAGGGAGCGGATAAGACTAAGGAGAATAGTGAGTCTAATGTTACACAAGGTAAATCACGTGCGCCTTCAACAGGAGACCCAGGGTCAACATATGAACAAGTTGATGATAAAGGCGATGTTGTAAGTAGAACAAAATATGGCCCTAATAGAAAACCAGAATATAGATAGGATTATTCACATGAACATTATAGCAAAGAAGAAGGAGAATACTTACAACCCCATCAACATAACTACACTTATAATGCTAAAGGACAACCAACAGGAGAAACTACAACAAGAATTAAGTGAGAGGAAGAGATTAAATGAGTATTGGTATATGCGGAAGAATAAAAGTAATAAGCGATAATATTAATGAACAGGTTGAATTGGCTTATTTTATACAAAAATGTGCTGCTGAAAAAAGAATAGGTTTTAAAATGGGAGGAAATGTTTCACGTAATGTTTATGATATGTATTCAAAGACAGAAAGTAAAAGTACTATTCTATTTGAAGTTATGGATTCTCCTTTGGATAATTATTCGGATAAATTATTTTTTCCTACCATTGATGGGAATTCTAACAATTATGAGCAGGAATTTAACTATAAAATGAACAGTAGTATAGAGAAACTGAATGACCTGCTTCAAATAATCCTAGACAATAAAATTGTTGAGTGTATTTACTTGGATATTAATTACTTACTCAAAGATAATGAGAAAATTGTAGATATTAAAATCGATTCTTTGAGTAAATTTATATTAAGTAAGTATATTGAAGAGGGGTATTTTACACCGGTATTAAGCGTAAGGATATCAAAATAAAATACCAGAAGATCAGTATTTGTTGGGGTAAATAATCACCAAAAAGCTAATTTTCCCCTTAGAGAGATATGCTATTGAAACTCTGCAGTAATTACTATAATTTCATTTGGGAAGAGGTGAATTATGGATAAATGACAGAAACTTAGAATTAATGGAATTGCAAGAATAGAGAAGTGTGTAGCAGAGTTCGATATTACAGAATTAAATCACACACCATATTCAAAGTTTAAAGTAAATATTTTTGAAGATGAAAAAGGAATTTTTACAGGTTATACAAATTTAAGAATTAAAGATGGGTTAGGGGATGTTTTGAAGGAGTAGGTCATGGTAATTCAATTGATGAAGCTTTGGAAGATACTATTATTTACTTTCTAGAAATGCTTGATAAAAAGAAAAATTGGGATGAAGAAGATTTTGAATGTTCGGATCCATATGATTTTTAAAACAAATTTTTATTAGCTGTCAGTAAACGGTACTAACTATAGTAAGGCTTACATAGTCAGCATTACCGGCGGTTGTGACTCGGCAGTGGTCGCTTGCGACCGCTGTCTTTATCCTGCACCAAAATCATAAGCGAGATTCATCTCGAAATTAGGGTAAAATCACTTAATTATGCATCGTTCAAATCACCCCACATTTGCCCTCAATTATTGGCCGGCTTATCCCTTCCATGGGTAGAAAATATGAAACAGGGGCGACACATTGCGACACCAAAGGTAAGATTCTTGGGAGTAGATGTCGGTATTAAAGTTCCAAATCTGGTTTCTTTTGCCTAAAAGTAAAAAATAACCATATGGAGGTAATCAACATGCAATACAAGGATACACGGGGAATTTTATTGTTACGAGGTGAATTATTATTAAAAAATTAATCCTTATACTTATAATTGCATTTTGGGAATTTGGTTCAACGGCAAGCACAAACCTACACAATGCACAAATAGACAAAAACAATACATTTAATAATAAAACTGCTAATTCAAAAGAATCAGATATACATAGTTCTGAAGCCGAAAAGGTAATTAACATGTATAATGAATTTTTAGATGGCAAAATAATTGTAGAAGGCATTGATATAAATTTTCTAACTACGCCCGAAGGAGAACCTAATAAACATTATGCAACAAAATATGCTTTATTTGATTCAAATGGAGATAAAATACCGGAACTACATATTAATTCAGCACGTTACTATTATATATTATCCTATATCAATAATAAACTAATTATATTTAAAGATTTATCACCTTATCCGCAATTCTATGCATTAAAAAATGGAGCATTTATTAGCCATCAATTCGGTACAGCTCCGATTTCGGATAAGTATAATTATTTTATTCTTGACTTTCTAGGAAATGAAGTTTGGGAAGTGAATTTTTCTAAATATGATAAAAATGAAAATGGTATTTATGATAATAATGATGAATACATGTTTGATGGAGTAAATGTTTCTAAAGAAATATGGGATGCTTTAACCGAACGATATTTATACACTGATGAAAAGGGTATAGAACAGATTCAAAATCAAATTGAGTGGACTGTTATTTATGATGAAACAAACTAAGTTTTATATTTTATGTAGCAAATAATATGATAAGTTCAAAAGAATATACCTACAGAAGGTACTTTGTTTGACATTAAAGACACTAAACTCTAATCATGTATAGAAATATGGAACGTTTTGTGAATAGAGCGGATAATCTATAAAGCATACCCGTCACACCATCTATATAAAAGGGTAGAACTTAGGATTTTTCTCTGCTTCTTGCATATACTTCCACAATACTGTTATAATATGGCTGTATAAAGGTTATAATAGTGATGAACAGGTACGGAAGATAAGGAGTGGCGGTATGTCGAACTATAGCTTTGAACAATTTATGGAAATTATACGGAAGCTAAGAAGTAAGGATGGATGCCCCTGGGACAGGGAACAGACCCATGAAAGCCTGAAGCCCTGTCTGATGGAAGAGTGCTATGAGACAATCGAAGCAATTAATAACAGGGACAATGAGAATCTATGTGAAGAATTAGGCGACATTTTATTGCAGGTAGCACTCCACAGTGTTATTGCAGAGGAGATGAAGGAATTTGAGGTAGATGACGTGATTTCCATGGTAGCTGAGAAAATGATCCGAAGACATCCTCATGTCTTTGGCAATGAGGTCGTAGAGGATTCACAAGGTGTCATTAAGAATTGGGAGGAGATTAAGAAGAAGGAGAAGAAGGCAACGAATATTGCTGAGGAGCTTCTCGAGGTACCAAAAGCATTTCCTGCGATGCTTCGTGCGGAAAAAATACAGAAAAAAGCAGCCAAGACAGGAAGGGACTTTACAGACTCTAAGCAAATATTTGAGACAATACGCGAAGAGCTGAAAGTGCTTGAAGAAGCTTGCGAATCCGGGAATATAGGAAATATGTCCGATGGATATGGAAAAGTTCTGTTTTCTATGATTAATTTGTCCCGGTTTTTACAATTAAATGCAGAATATTCCTTGACAAATGCCACTAATAAGTTTATAAATAGATTTGTAGATGTCTTTGCTCTGGCCAAGAGCCGAGGACACAATCTATGCGAGCTGTCTCCTACGGAACAGGATGTTCTATGGAGAGAAGTTAAATAATCGTATGATAGAAAGTAATTATCACTTTAGAGGAGGAGCAAATCCATGAACAAAGCAGAATTAGTTGCAGCGATTGCAGAAAAGACAGATTTTTCAAAGAAGGATTCAGAGAAGGCATTAAAGGCTTTCATCGATGTAGTTACTGAGGAGTTAACCAAAGGTGAGAAGGTTCAGTTAGTTGGTTTCGGTACTTTTGAGGTATCTGAGAGACCGGCAAGAACTGGTAGAAACCCCTTAACAAAGGAAACGATTAAGATTGCTGCTTCTAAGGCACCGAAGTTTAAGGCTGGTAAGGCTTTAAAGGACGTTATCAACGCATAGTAGATTGGAATCAGAAGGGCTGTTTTAAATTCCGGAGTCTCTTTGGGGTGTAGGGTTTTTAAAACAGCCTTTTTTATTGCATAGGAAAGGTATCCTGTAAGTGGGCGATCAACGTATGATTTATAATAGTTGATTGCTTTTTTTGTCACCATAGTTAGGAGAGCTGTAAATGAGATTAGATAAATTTCTAAAGGTTTCCCGTTTGATTAAACGCCGGACAGTAGCTAACGAAGCCTGCGATGCGGGAAGAGTAACGATAAACGGAAAACCGGCCAAGGCTTCGGCAACGGTGAAGGTCGGAGATGTCATTGAGATAGGCTTTGGTGCGAAGGCTGTTAAGGTCGAAGTGCTGGATGTACAGGAATCTACCAGGAAGGACGACGCAAAAGAGCTGTATAAGTATCTCTGATGCAATAGAGCAAACCATTTACGGACCGTCATGAAAGTGGAAAAGTTCTCATATACTTAAGAAGATAAAAAGGCTATCTTAAGGCATCGTGTGGATATTATAATTTTCACACTGCAAATTTGTGTCCGACCAGCCCGTATTCGCGGGTATTGGCAGCATGAAGTTTTAATATGAGGAGGATTTTCTGATGGATGAGAAGCAACAGGTTCTGAAGGGCCACAAATTAAATATCATTGCAAGAAAAAACGCAGCGATTACCGGTGTAAATGATGTGCTGTCCTTTGATGCAGGCGAGGTATTACTTCAGACGGAGCAGGGGATACTGATGATACGCGGAAACGAATTGCATGTAAACCGTCTGTCCCTGGAGAAGGGCGAGGTGGATATTGATGGGAAGATCGATAGCCTGACCTATTCGGACAGTGCCGGCAAATCAGGAGAGTCGTTATTTGGCAGGCTTTTTAAATAGGAGGCCTGTATGAATCCGGCAATTAATATCGAACTGAAATTTTTTCTTATCTCCATTCTATGGGGCATACTTTTGCTTGCAGCTTATGATATTCTGCGTATTCTTCGCAGAATAATCAAACATGATGAGTTTTTTATAGCGCTGGAGGACCTGATCTTCTGGGTTGTAGCAAGCTTATTTATTTTTGCTATGATATACCAGGAGAATGACGGTATTATCCGGGGTTTTTGCATCATGGGCATGTTCCTGGGTGCAGTGTTATACCACTATGCCTTCAGTGACCTGCTGATCAACCTGATAACAAAAGTGATTCGCATTCTTCTCAGCCCTATTACCATGGTATTACGGCGCTTTAAACAGTTTTTGCAGTTTCTATGGTCAAAACTTAAGAGGACAGGAAATAATCAATATTTACGATTGAAAAAAGAAATAAAATCAGTTAGAATAGCAGTTGAAAATAAGAAAAAGAAAAAGGCACCAAAGAAGGAAGCACCTGGCAAGGAAGCATCTAAGAAGGAAGCATCTAAAAAGGTGTCGAAAAGAAACCCTGCTCGAAAAAAGTAAAAGCAGTGAATAAGATTTTAGTTTTGGGAGATGATTTCATGAGAAGGCGTGGCAAAAAGGGGACAGGCATAGGCATTATCGCATTTGTAGTTTTGATGTTATGCGCTGTTGTATCCTATAGCAGAATTGGTCTTGCAAAGGAAAAAGAAGAAGCCGAGATAAAAATCAGCCGCCTGGACACCCAGTATCAGGAGGAAAAAGAACGTACTGCGGAAATTAATGAATTCAAGGCTTATACTAAGACGAAGCAGTATATTGAAGATACGGCCCGTGATAAACTGGGGCTTGTTTATAAAGATGAGATTCTTTTTGAACCGGAAGATAAATAGTTGACAACCTTCCGGAAAGCAGTTATAATAGGGTTCGTCACTTTGGCGAAGTAGCTCAGTTGGCGAGAGCATGCGGTTCATACCCGCAGTGTCGGCGGTTCAAATCCGTCCTTCGCTATCATATATTATCGGAACTAAAATCAGTTCCGATAACCGGATGCACGGCGCAAAACCGGCGCTTTTTATCAGAAGTTTGGAACGCAGCTTCTGCTAACTTATATTATCAAGACTGTTGTAGATTTTTCTACGACAGTTTTTTTATGTTCCTAATTTAAATTAGCCTCCTATATTCGAGAATATCGCTTATTTGATGGATATCTTGTCAAAAAGTTTTTCCGATCCCGCCTGTAGTTTTGACAAAGATTTCATATTCTCCTGCCTATAATGAACTGCACAATTATAGAACGGACAGGAGAGAAGGGGGGAAGCGTCCTATAGAAAGAATAGGGCGCGGCAAGCATGAGGAAAAGGACAATATTAATACATATGATAGGTATTCTGGTGGCGAGGACGATCTTCTATTCCATGAATCCACTGGCAATCGGATATTTTACCGCATCTATAATATCAGGAACGAAAACCGGCTGGGCTTTGATGGCAGCGCTTATCGGAATCGCAACCAGTATGAATACCACGGGTATTTTAAAATATTCCCTGACATTAATCACAGCAGTCATTATTCTGGAAACACCGTTTATTAAGAAGCGTAATATACCTAGGCCTGTTAAGTATGCAACGGCCCCGGTGGCACTAAGCCTGTTTTCACTGATGGAGATCACTGCAGGAGGTCCTGTGGACCGCTATGTGATGACAGCGCTTCTGGAGGGAGTCATTGCACTGGTTTCAGCCGGTATCTTCCGGTATGGGATAGATTATATATTACAGGGGCAAAAAGGCATTCGTATGAGCAATGAGCAAATGATCAGCATGGCGGTGATCGTTGCGGTTATGCTCTATGCAATTCCGAGGTTTGAGAGCAATTACGTGGCGCCGGTAGAAACAGTAGCATATTTTATTATCTTGTTTTTTACCTATAAATACGGGGCCGGGCAGGGAACCATTACGGCTGCGGTCTGCGGCTTTGTATTAAGCCTTCGGGGTGCGCCCATTGAAGATGTGGGCGTGTTTACCATGATGGGTATCGTCTCCGCTTTATTCCGTGAGATGGGAAGATTCCCGTGTGCGGTAGTATATCTGCTGGCGGCGTCTGCTCTTGGGCTGAGTAATGCCGGAATGGAGCTTTCGTTAAAGGAAATCGGAGCGCTGGTATCGGCTGTCATGGTGTTTCTCTTTCTTCCTGGGAGTATTATCTACAGAGTCGATGCAGCAGGGGGAACCGGCAGGCAGGAGCTGCTTGCAACACAGAATCTGAGGAATATCGCAAAGCTTCGTATGAAGATATTTTCGGAATCCTTTCTGAAGCTGTCAAAGACACTGGATACCATAACTGAGAAGCAGACGAAGCTGAAGCAGAATGAAATTAACCGTATCTTTGAGGATATCTCGGAGAAGCTGTGTAAGAACTGCGACCAGTGCTCTTCCTGTTGGGAGCAGCAGTTTAACCAGACCTATCAGGCTGCAAGTATGATGTTCGAGGTGGCAGAGAGGAAGGGGATTATCCGAAGGGAGGATATTCCGGAGAATTTTCTGGACAGCTGTATCAGTGTTGAAGATTTTATCACCGAGACAAACCGGGGGTTTGAGATAGCAAAGCTTAATCATATCTGGCAGAGCCGGATCTCTGAAAGCAGGGAAGTAATTGCAGATCAGTTAAAGGAAGTGTCCACTGTGATACAGGACATCACCGGTGAGATCTATGAAGCAGCACAGGCTTCCCGGACCGAGGAGGAGAAGGTAATTCGAAGATTACGCTATGAGCATATCACGGTGAAGGATATTACTATTCTGGAGAGGGAGGATAAAAGGAAGGAAATCTATCTGAACGCCTATTGCAGGGGAGGACGCTGTATTACCGCCAAGGAAGCGGCTTCTTATATCTCTGAGGCACTGGGAATCAGAGTGAAGGCTTCGGAGGCCTCCAAGACTGTGATTGCGCGGGACTGTGAGAATTATATCTTTGTGGAGGATACGAAATTCAAGGTGCTGACCGGTATGGCCAGAGCTATGAAGGAGAATGTCTCGGGGGACAATTTTTCTATTCTTAAGCTGGAGAACGGAGAATTTATGCTGGCCTTATCCGATGGTATGGGAACAGGAGAGGAGGCCGGAGAAGAAAGCGAAACCGTTATGTCCCTGCTGGAGCAGATGATAGAAGCCGGCTTTAAGGCGGAGACTGCCATTAAACTGATTAATTCCAGCCTGGTTCTAAAATCGGATAAACAGACCTTTTCCACGATTGATATCAGTATTATCAATCTATTTACAGGAATGTGCGAATTTATTAAGATTGGTGCGGCGGCAGCCTTTATCAAACGGGAGGATTGGGTAGAGACCATTTCTTCAACTACCTTGCCCATCGGAATGTTCGGCAATGTGGATTATGATACCGTAACAAAGAAGCTCTATGAGGGGGATATCATTGTCCTTCTGACAGACGGGGTGCTTGATTGTATCATGAGCGAGAATAAGGAGGCCTTCCTGGCAGAGCTGCTGATGGAGATAAAGAGCTCCAATCCCCAGGAAATCGCCAACCGCATTCTTGACAGTACACTGGCCCAGCGAAATTATGTCCCTATGGACGATATGACGGTAATAACTGCCGGAATATGGTTAAAATAGAAAGGCATCAGAATGGAGATAAGTATTGAAATCCACTGGTAAAAAGATTAGAATAGGCACATACCATACGTTAGGGAAATATTATCATGCTGCACAAAGTTATTGCTTATATTCAACAGAAACAGCTATTAAGCCAAGGGGATAGAATTGTCGCAGGGGTGTCCGGCGGCGCCGATTCTATCTGCCTTTTGCATGTACTGCTTCAGCTTCGCCGGGAGTATGACCTGACCCTGCAGGTGGTTCATATCAATCATGGACTTCGCGGTGAAGAGGCTGAGCGCGATGAAAGATTTGTCAGGGAGTTCTGCGCCTCAAAGGAGATTGCCTGCAGCTGCTTTTATTATGATGTGAGGAAGATTGCCAAAGAAGAAGGCATGTCGGAGGAAGAAGCAGGCCGCAAGGTACGTTATGAGGCATTTTTGGAATATTGCCGCGAGCATCGGTGTAATAAGCTGGCGATTGCGCATAATAAAAACGATAATGCCGAGACCTTTCTTTTTCATCTGTTTCGCGGATCCGGCATTGCCGGATTATCCGGTATGGAGTCAAGCCGCACATTGCAGCCGGATGCTTCGGCGGTGACGTTGATCCGTCCTTTGCTTTGCGTAACCCGTGAGGAAATCGAAGAATATCTTGCGGGGGAGAACCTTGCCTATATCATCGATTCCAGTAACTTAACCGATAAGTATAGCAGGAACAGGATTCGTAACCGGATCCTAAATTATGCTTCAAAGGAGATTAATGTTCAAAGTGTTGGCAATATTATAGAAGCGGCGAATACATTAAAAGATATAAATGAATATCTGACGGAAAATATCATGCAGCGATATGACATGCTGGTGAGGGAGGAGGAGCGCAGCTTCCGGATAAGCTCGGAGGAGCTTAAACAGGAGCACATTGTCATTCAGAAGGGACTTGTCCGCCGGATCTTAGAAAAGCTTGCCGGGAGAAAAAAGGACCTGGAAGCAAAGCATGTGGAAGCAGTGCTGTCACTTACGGCAAAGCAGGTTGGGAAGCAGATGCATTTGCCATATGACATCATTGCGGAGCGGGAATATAATGATATTATATTTTATCGGGAAGCGGCCCCCAAGACAGCCAAGGAACATCTGTCCCCGGCGGAACTTCGGATTCCAGGAAGGACATTGCTTCCTCAGAGGGGTATTGCCGTAGAAACTGTGATTATTGATTATAAAAAAAATGAAACCATCCCTAAAAGTCACTATACTAAATGGTTTGATTATGATAAAATAGAGAATACTGTTCAGATAAGAACAAGAAAAGAAGGAGATTATATCCAGATCAATGCTTTGGGAGGTCGAAAGAAGTTAAAGGATTACTTTATAGACCATAAAATACCGCGGGAAGACCGGGATAATCAGCTTCTTATTACCGATGGCAGCCATATAATGTGGATCCCCGGCCTTGTTGACCGGATGAGCGAGGGGTATAAGGTGGATGCAGTTACAAGGAAAGTACTATTGATGAGTTTGATTAATTTGGAGGAAAAGGAAGAATGAAAGATAAAGTCAGAGTTATGATATCTGAGGACAGTGTAGATCAGAGAATACACGAACTTGCAGAGGAGATTAGTAAGGATTATGCAGGAGAGAGTGTGCATCTTATCTGTATCTTAAAGGGAAGTGTATTCTTCAGCTGTGATCTGGCAAAGAGATTAACCATTCCCGTTACCTTGGATTTTATGTCGGTATCCAGCTATGGCAGTGAGACGATCAGTTCAGGAAGGGTTCGTATTCTGAAGGATCTGGATGAATCTGTTCAGGGTAAGAATGTTCTGATTGTTGAGGATATTATCGATTCGGGAAGAACACTGGCCTATCTGAAGGAGCTTCTTGGAGCACGGGCTCCCAAGAGCCTGCATATCTGTACGTTACTTGATAAGCCGGACAGAAGAGAGATTGATGTCGATGTAAAATATGTCGGATTTGTTATCCCGGACGAATTTGTAGTGGGCTATGGTCTGGATTATGATCAGTATTACAGAAATCTGCCCTATGTCGGTGTGGTTGAGAATTAGTCGCGAAAGCATTTATCTGATAGATTGAGAAACAATTGAATAAATATAGTGATAAAGGAGGTTGTTCAGTGAGAAAACAGATGAAAGGATATGGCTGGTATATCATCATTCTGCTTATTGTAATTGTAACATTTTATTTTTCCAATAACATAGAGCTAAAGGACCAGGATGAGTATTCCTACAAACAGTTTATGACTGACATGGAGAATGGTCAGGTTAATTTGATTAATATTTATCCCAATCAGGATGGACCGACCACCGGCGAGGTTGTAATAACAACAAAGGATGGGGATGAAAAATCTTTTTATTGGTCTGATATCGTAAGCATTGAGAAAATGGCATTTGATTCAGGTATCGTATCTAATACCCATGCAATCTCAAAGCCCAGCTGGTTTTTAACCTCGGTATTACCTTATATCCTGGTGTTTATTATTATCATTGTGCTGTTCTCCTTCCTGTCTAACCAGGCATCGGTGGGGGGAGGCAACAGTAAGGTAATGAACTTCGGTAAGAGCAGAGCGAAGATGACCACGGAGGAGAATAAGACCACAACCTTTAAGAATGTGGCGGGGCTCGACGAAGAAAAGGATGAGCTGAAGGAAATTGTTGATTTCTTAAAGTCTCCGAAGAAATATATCCAGGTAGGAGCAAGAATTCCAAAAGGTGTGCTTCTTGTAGGACCTCCGGGAACCGGTAAGACCTTGCTGGCAAAAGCGGTAGCCGGTGAAGCAGGCGTGCCCTTCTTCTCCATCTCCGGATCCGACTTTGTTGAGATGTTCGTAGGTGTCGGTGCTTCCAGAGTAAGAGATTTATTTGAGGAAGCAAAGAAGAATTCCCCTTGTATCGTATTCATTGATGAGATCGATGCGGTAGCAAGACGCAGAGGTACCGGTATGGGCGGCGGCCACGATGAGAGAGAGCAGACTCTGAACCAGCTGCTTGTAGAAATGGACGGTTTCGGCGTCAATGAGGGTATCATCGTAATGGCAGCGACCAACCGTGTTGATATTCTGGATCCTGCAATCCTTCGTCCGGGCCGGTTTGACCGTAAGGTTACGGTAGGACGTCCGGATGTAAAGGGAAGAGAAGAGATCTTGCAGGTGCATGCCAAGGGTAAGCCTTTGGGTGATGATGTGGATTTAAAACAGGTGGCGCAGACCACGGCGGGCTTTACCGGTGCGGATCTGGAGAACCTGCTGAATGAAGCTGCCATCGGTGCAGCAAGAGATGACAGAAGCTTTATTAACGGTGAAGATATTAAGAAATCCTTTATTAAGGTGGGTATCGGTACCGAGAAGAAGAGCAAGGTCATCACGGATAAGGAAAAGCGTATTACAGCCTACCACGAATCGGGTCATGCGATCCTGTTCCACATCCTTCCTGATGTGGGACCGGTGTATACCATCTCCATCATTCCAACCGGCAATGGTGCGGCAGGTTTTACCATGCCCCTTCCGGAAAAAGATGAGATGTTTAACACCAAGGGCCGTATGAAGCAGGAAATCATAGTTGATCTCGCCGGAAGAGCGGCAGAGGAATTAATATTTGAGGATATTACAACAGGTGCTTCCCAGGATATTAAGGTTGCAACCAAGACTGCCAGAGCTATGATTACCCGTTATGGCTTCTCTGATGTAATCGGTATGGTAAATTATGATTCCGACGATGATGAAGTATTCATCGGAAGAGATCTGGCGCATACCAGAAGCTACAGTGAGAATATCGCGAACCGTATTGATGATGAAGTGAAGGCAATCATTGATGACTGCTATAAGGAAGCAAAGCGTGTTCTGACTGAATACCGCGAGGTATTGGAAGCATGTGCAAATCTCCTGATTGAAAAGGAAAGAATTACAAGAGAAGAGTTTGAAGCATTATTTGAAACAAAGCAGCTTACAGAGCCTGCTGCAAATATATAAAAGGAAGGTGAGAAGGGGCAAAGCAACGATCTAAGTCAATAGTGCTTGTGCACTATGACGAAAATTGAATGAAAAATTTGTAATGTTTGTGCACACTTATGTCGAATAACATGTTATACTATCAACGTAAACCCCAATACATTATATAGTTTTTGCTACACCCCCATAAGTAACAAAAATACCTTCTCCGAAAAAGAGCAGTCCCATAACTGCTCTTTTTTACTGCCTATTTCTGTATTCTTCTCAGACCGCATTCCACGATAATTTATTTAACATTATTATAATTTATTTGCTGTTTTGAAGCTGTGGGAGCAGGATAGTTTCTGCCCGCCATTCATTTCGTTGAAGGTGTTCCTATTTAGATAAAGCAAAATATGACAAAAAAATGGTTCATGAAAATAGACTTCACGAACCATTATCTCTGTATTATGAGGATTTTAAATCAATCATGATTTAAAATCCTTTTTGCGTACATTGTTCTGTATTCCGATGGTGTCATTAAAGTGATGTTTTTATAGGTGCGTGCAAAATTATGATAGTTAGAAAAACCAAGAGAGTCGGCAATCGTATTGACAGGCATATTGGTATCACAGAGAAGAAAATTTGCACGTTCTATTTTTTGATTTAATATGTACTGCTTTAGACTGATTCCCGCAAAATCTTTGAAGTAACGTGATAAATATTTTTCGTTGTAACCGAAATGGGAAGCAATGCTTGCTACTTTTAGATTATCATTTATAAAATATTTTATATAATCAACGATGTCATTATATAGCTGTTTCTGGTCTTTGCTTCCGATAAATATGGAATGTTGATTTGCGATTTCGCTGATGATAAGTGTGGACATATAATCTGCATACTGGGTGTTATATCCGGAACGAATACAATTTTGAAGCTGTCTCATAAGAAGCAAGACTCTTTCCGGATAAGCCAATGTTTTGTGTACAGGTACCAAAATATCATCACGTCCACCTTCAATATTTCCAAGAAACAGCTGGTTGCAGGGAGAGATGCGAGGGCAGGAAAAATGCAGCCAGTAAAAACTGCATTCAGATTCCCGATACCCTTTTCTGACTTTTTGAGAATCACTCGAATTTCTCGCGGGTGGTTGCAATAATAGATACTCTCCGGGAGAAACAGTATATTTTTCATCTTGAAATTGAAGATAAAGATTTCCTTTGGTTTCAACAATTAATTCGTAATCATTCATTGACATTGCAGCATGTGTCCATTTTGAAGAAAGTGCTTCAAATTTTCCGGTTCTGTTGAACGTAAGCGGAGAAGCAATATTAATAATGTAAGCAAGTGGGCGGTCCATCAGCTGTTCCTTTCTGTGAAAAGCATACAAATTGTAACGAAATGATACATTAATAAGTCGTGAAAACAAATGATTGGATCATTGAGATAAATTATAATACAAAAAAAATAACAATTCAATAAATTTTCGGCATATTAAGACAGATCACGAATGAAAAAAAACTGCTTTGAAAAAGTTCCTTTTTGATACATTATTAAACTTTAGCACATTTTTTAAAGGAAATTGGATTGTATAATAAGTATAATTCAATTGATGAATGCAATTGAATGATGTGCATGTTGCACATACAGGATCTATTTTTTCAATAGCTTGAAGGAAGCTATTAGAAATCAAAGGAGGGCTATTTTATGAAACAGAAAAAGTTATTATCCATTCTCCTGGCAGCAGTTTTGACGGCTGGAACTGTGGCCGGTTGTGCACCTGGATCGGGTTCCGCCGATACTGCGAACAAGGCTGAAGATTCACAGAAAACGGGAGGGGATTCGAGCGGTGCGTCTTCAGGAGATAGTGCTGCGAAAGATAGTTCAGAGGGGAAATATCAGCTTCCGCTTTGTGAGCCTGGCAGTGAATCACTGTCAATTCTGACCTATCAGAACTGGCACGCGTCGGCTTATTATGATAATGAGGGCGGACTTCCCGTAGAAAATGAAATTGAAGCGATCACCGGCGTTCATATTGACTGGGAATGTGTGGGAAGCGGTGATTACAATACGGTTGCCCAGACAAGATTGGCCTCCGGCTCCCAATTGCCGGATATCATCCGCGTTCCGAATGGAACAACAGGATTGGCAGATTACAGCAAGCAGGGATTGCTAATTAACATTAAGGACTATATAAATGAAACAGATACTCCAAATTTATATAAGCTGTTTCAGGAGCAGCCGATTTACGAAGCGCAGATGACTTCTCCGGATGGAAATATCTATGGCCTTCCCCATGCTGAATTTGATATTAATAATTATGTATTGATGTGGAACATCATCCGCCAGGACTGGATGGACAGTCTTGGCCTTAAAATGCCTGCAACGGTAGATGAATTGCATGATGTACTGGTGGCCTTCCGGGATAATGACCCGAATGGAAACGGTAAGAAGGATGAGGTACCGCTAGGCTACCAGAATGATCAGATGTATGGATTGTATTCTTTTAAAGAGGCCTTCGGTTTTAATAATACTGATATCTGGTCGGTATCCGGTGATGGTGTGGTACAGTTTGATTTAATGGATGACAAATTCCTGGATTGCATTACCACATTGAATCAATGGTATAAGGAAGGGCTTTTGAGCACCACAACAGACGGTTCCGACTCAGATTCTCTGATTTCCCAGGACAGACTGGGTGCGCAGACTCTTTCATCGACTGACAATGTAATCGGAAAAGATGATCTGGTTAAGGCTACCAATTCGAAAGGCCACTATGTATTTCTTCCGGCACTGGCAAATGAAGATTATCCGGATAACAAACCTACCATCAGCAAGAGGCAGTCTTTCCATGATTATTATGCTGTAACGGTAGACTGCAAGAATCCGAAGCTCGCAGTACAATGGCTGGATTGGGTTTATGCATCTGAAGATTCCGCAGCGCTTCGTTACTGGGGCATTGAAGGTGATACATATACGGAAGAAAACGGACAGAAGGTATTTACTGATAAGGTGGTCAACAGCGATACCAGTGCCATTGATGTGATGAGAGGAATTGGCGCATGGCCGAACTTCGTGGGAAATGAAAGCGGAGAGCCCTTCAAGGCAATGTATGCAGGCTCCTATTTTGACGAAGCATATAACCAGTTTAAGGACATCATGTCTGACAGAGTACCGATTGCGATCGGAACGGAAGCAGAAAATAAGGTTTATACTGAAAAGTGGCCTGATATTCAAACTTATGTAAAAGAAAATGTTGTCAACTTCATCACAGGTAATAAGCCGCTGTCTGATTGGAATTCTTATAAAGAGACTCTGAAACAAATGGGTATTGAAGAAGTAGTAACTGTGAAATAGGCTTGGTACGACAGAACGCAGAAAGCGATGCAATAATTGATTAGCCGGCTGATTTGGAGGCCATCGGTTCTGCCGATGGCCTTACCCATATATGGAAGCGAGGTGGTATGAATGGCAAAGGATGGATTAAATAAAAGGCTTCTTATAAGAAAAGTATTAAAAAGAGATAAATATCTTGTTTTGATGGTTTTACCCTGTGTACTGTATTTTTTGATTTTTCATTATGCTCCCATGTTATGGAATATTGTGGCCTTCCAGGATTATAACGTAAGAAAAGGCATTCTTGGAAGCAGTTGGGTCGGACTGGATAATTTTAAGCGCTTCTTTGACAGTCCTTATGCATTTCGAGTGATTCGAAATACGTTTATGCTTAGTTTTATGGATCTTATCTTGGGATTTCCCGTGCCGGTTTTGTTTGCTTTGCTTTTAAATGAAGTAAAAAGGAAATGGGTTAAGAGAATGGTTCAGACTTTTTCCTATTTACCGCATTTTATTTCGGTCGTGGTTGTAGTTGGAATGATGAAGATTTTCCTTTCTCCTACAGATGGCATTATAAATCTGGCAATTCAAGCTATTGGGGGAACTCCGATTAACTTCTTTTCAGAGGCAAAGCTTTTTCGTTGGTTATATGTGTTTTCAAATATCTGGCAAAATTTCGGATGGGATTCAATTATTTATTTTGCAGCTATTTCAGGTGTTAATCCGGAACTATATGAAGCAGCAATTGTGGACGGTGCCGGCAGGTGGAAGAAAATGTTCTTTATTACACTGCCCTGTATCGCACCGACGATTATTGTTTTACTGATTATGCGAATCGGATGGCTTTTGAGTGTGGGTTTTGAAAAGATTATTCTGATGTATAATGAAGCAACTTATGAAACGGCAGATGTGATTTCCACCTACGTATATAGAGCAGGGCTTTTGAATTCCGATTTTTCCTATGGAACGGCAATAGGATTGTTTAACTGTATGGTCAGTTTAATATTGATTATATTGGCAAACAGCCTAAGCAAAAGGTACAGTGAAACATCATTGTTTTGACCAGGAGGTGGAAAAATGAAACACAAAAAGAGCGGACTGATCGGTATTATTATAATCTATATCGTTATTATCTTGGCTGCTTTAATTACGTTGTACCCCTTTTTATATGTAATTTCAAATTCATTGAGCAATCCGTTAAACGTTATCAAAAGAGATATTGTTTTATGGCCGGTCGATTTTTCTCTCAAGTCCTATATAACGTTATTAGGACAAAAAGATGTATTCCTTGCATATTATAATACCATTTGGTATACCGTGGTTGGGACATTAGTTAATATTACTTTAACGATTATGGCTGCCTATGCATTGTCAGTTAAAAATTTTTTCTTAAGAAAACAAATATCTTTGTTTATTGTTGTGACGATGTTTGTATCAGGAGGCATTATACCTTCCTATATTGTTGTGAATCGGTTAGGGCTTTATGATACACCATGGGCGCTAATTGTCCCAAGTGCAATCAGCGCTTATAACCTGATTGTAGCCAGGAGCTTTTTTGAATCACTTCCGGAAGAATTGAAGGAATCTGCTCATCTGGATGGGGCCAACGATTTTACAATACTGTGGAAAATTATTATTCCTGTATCTAAGCCTATTCTTTCTGTATTAATTATCTTTTATGCGGTAGGACATTGGAATGAATACTTCAATCCCATGATTTACTTAAAGAGCAGGGAGTTGAAACCAATACAATTGTATCTTAGGGATATTCTGGTAGCAAATCAGCAGGCGACTACCAGTACCGGCGGAAGTACCGGCGCAGAACGCCAGTATCTGTTTGAAGCATTAAAATTCTCTACGATTGTTATAACAACATTACCGATTACGGTTATTTACCCCTTTTTCCAAAAACACTTTGTTCAGGGGGTAATGATTGGTGCGGTTAAGAGCTGATCTATCTTGCAGGAGGTGTATTAATAGAGGGTATAAATATAATACATGAGAAACAGCAACAGGGGACTAAAAACCAATAATTTACCGGTAACCGGCGAAGTATTGGAAATAAAATTGCAGAGCAGCAAACCTGTAATTGCAGAATGAGAGGAAATTATGAAGCAGGAAGTGAATCTGAAAAAAATAAAAATTAATGATCTGTTCTGGAGTAAAATACAGGACCTGGTGACGAATGTCGTGATTCCTTATCAGGAAAAGATATTGAATGATGAGATTGAGGGGGCAGAGAAAAGCCATGCGTTTGCAAACTTTCGTATAGCGGCAGGTCTGGAAGAAGGAGAATTTTACGGAATGGTTTTCCAGGACAGCGATGTTGCAAAGTGGCTGGAGGGTGTGGCGTATTCTTTGATTGCAAGTCCGGATGCAGAGCTTGAAAAGCGGGCAGACGAAATTATTAATGTGATTGAGAAGGCACAGCTGCCGGATGGATATTTGAATACATACTTCACGATCAAAGAGCCGGAGCATCGATGGCAGAACCTGCATGAATGCCATGAATTGTATTGTGCGGGACATATGATGGAAGCGGCAGCTGCTTACTATGAAGCAACCGGCAAGGACAAGCTGCTAAAGGTCATGGAGAGAATGGCGGATCATATCGCAGAGCAATTCGGACCTGATAAAAAGCAGGGTATTCCCGGGCATGAAGAGGTTGAAATTGGCCTGATGCGTTTATATAGCGCAACCGGAAAGGAAAAATATTGCAGGCTTGCCGAGTATTTTATCAACGAAAGGGGACAGGATCCGGAGTTTTTCCTGAAAGAAAGAGAAAAAAGAGGCTGGGCTCATTTTAACATGGATCCCCAAAACAGTAAGTATACACAGTCCTTTGCGCCGGTCAGGGATCAGAAAACAGCAGAGGGACACAGTGTACGTGCAGTTTATTTATATACCGCAATGGCTGAAATCGCTGCAAAGACCGGAGAAAAGGCATTGATCAATGCTTGTAATGCAATCTGGGAAAATGTAACGCAGAAAAGAATGTATGTGACGGGCGGAATTGGTTCTACGGTTGAAGGAGAAGCCTTTACCATTGATTATGATTTACCGAATGATACTGTTTATGCGGAGACATGTGCTTCCATCGGGCTGGTATTCTTTGCACGAAGAATGTTGGACATCGCACCCTCCGGAAAATATGCGGATGTAATGGAACGGGCTTTATATAATGGAATCTTAAGCGGGATGCAGTTGGATGGTAAACGATTTTTCTATGTAAATCCCCTGGAGGTGAATCCTGAAATTTCCGGAAAACTGTTTGGGTACAGACATGTGCTGCCGCAGCGTCCAAGCTGGTACGCATGTGCGTGCTGTCCTCCCAATGTTGTAAGGCTGATGATGTCTCTGGGAAAGTATGCGTGGGGTCAGTCTGATCATACAATTTATTCACATTTGTTTGTCGGTGGCAGAGCAGATTTTAAACAAGCTGAAATTCAGGTGGAAAGCCAGTACCCGTGGGATGGAAAAGTGGTTTACAAAATCTTTCCCAAGCAGAAGGAGTTTACGTTATCAATTCATATTCCTGAATACGTGAAAGAAAAGAAAGTTTTCCTTAATGGCGAGGCCATTTGGGGGGAAGAAAGAGATGGTTACCTTTATCTGAACAGAGAGTGGAAAACAGGGGACCAGATAGAGCTTTTATTCCCTATGACTGTCAGAAAAATCTATTGTAATACAGCGGTCAGAGAGAATGAAGAGTGTGTTGCATTGATGAGAGGGCCATTGGTTTACTGTCTGGAAGGGATAGACAACGGAGAATTGATTCAGGAATTAAGAATTATGAAAAATACAGATTTCGTGTGTAAGAAGGAACCGGACGGCGAGCTTGCAGGATTGGTCACTATTGAGGGATCAGGAAAGCGTGTGCATAGCTCGGAAGCTCTTTATTCAGAAGAAAACCCTGATGAAAAGGAGGTTGTGTTGAAAACAGTCCCTTATTTTGCATGGGGGAATCGGGGCTTAAATCAAATGAGAGTATGGATTCCCGAAAAATAAAATTGCAGTTTACAAAGTTGTTTTGTGTAAAGGAGGATAATTATGCCTGAGTGCGGTTACAAATTGAAACCCAGAGGAATGACGGGAGGGTGGGAGCCTGTTGGTGATAAGCCTGTGTTGGGCGGTCCGCTGGGAACATGTTTTGATTGCTATGTTATAAAGGAAGACGGTATTTATAAGATTTGGTTTTCCTGGAGACCTACAAGATGTATTGCATATTCGGAAAGTCCGGACGGGATTAACTGGGATAATCCCAGAGTAGTTCTCACCGCTGTTACAGGCTCCAAATGGGAAGGTCATGAGGTGAACCGTCCGACAATCGTAAAAAAGGATGGAGTATATCATATGTGGTACACCGGGCAGATGTTTGCTTCGGAAAGCAATCCGGCAAGAAGCTGTATCGGTTACGCGGCAAGCACAGACGGTATCCATTGGAAGCGCAGAGAAGAGCCGGTAATGGTTCCGGAATTCACCTGGGAAGGGATTACCGTAATGTGCCCTCATGTCTTATGGGAAGAGGAGTTACAGTGCTTTCGTATGTGGTATTCGGCTGGACGTATGCATGAAGCGGACGCAATCGGAATTGCAACGAGCCCGGATGGAATTCACTGGAGAAAAGAAAATGATAATCCTATTTTTATGCCAAATCCAAATAAATATTGGGAAATGGGAAAGGTAGAGGCTTGTTTTGTGTGTCCAAAGCGAGATGGATGGTATAACATGTTTTACCTTGGTATGGATGGTGATTTGATTGCCTATGTTGGGCTCGCAAGATCCCGTGACGGAAAAACCAACTGGGAAAGACACCCCAGCAATCCGATTATTGCAGGATTTGACGGAGGATGGGATTGGCTGGGGATCTGTAAGGCGAGTGTTCTGGAGACAGAAGACGGGTATATGCTTTGGTACAACGGATGTAACAGACGCTTTGAGGAAATCGGAATTGCGAAACACAGCGGATTTGATCTTGGATTTCCTGCAGAAGGGGAACAGGGTGTGAATGAACGCGGCGATGATAACGGTCTGGGAAGCATAAATTATTATGTTCGTGACTGTGTAGCCCGATATTAAGGAGAATACTATGGTATATAATGTAAACGGATATAAGCCTATACCTACCGGAACGACGGGAGGATGGAGGCGCCTTGCGGATAACAATTCTGTAATGGGCGGCGCCATGGGTACTGTCTTTGATTGCTACGTAATAAAAGAAGAAGGAATTTTTAAAATGTGGTATTCCTGGAGACCGGCGAAAGCAATCATGTATACAACCAGCCCGGACGGAATCAACTGGGAGCTGCCGGTGGTTGCTTTATTAAGAAATTTTTTGACTTCCTGGCAAAGTGAAGAGGTAAGCCGCCCTACAATTATCAAAAAAGATGGTTTATACCATATGTGGTACACTGGTCACGGAAAGGATAAGGATACTCCTGCCACCTCTATTGGTTATGCTGTAAGTGAGGATGGAATTCATTGGGAAAGACCCTATAGAGATCCGGTGCTGAAGGGTGAAACAGCATGGGAAAAGAAAATGATATGGTGTCCGCATGTTATCTATGAGGAAGAAGAGAATCTATATAAGATGTGGTATTCCGGCGGGGCATATCCCGGAAGTATCGAGTGTCAGGCCGTTGGTTATGCGACGAGCGCAGATGGAATTCATTGGGTAAGGGATCTCAGAAATCCTGTATTCGAGGCAAATAATGACTGCCAATGGGAAATGTATAAGGTTTCCGCCAGCTATGTATGGAAACGTGACGGCTGGTACTATATGACATATCTGGGCAGTGATTCTGATATGAGAGCTCAAAATGGTCTTGCACGCTCAAAGGATGGAATTACAAACTGGCAGAGACATCCCAGCAATCCTATTGTGGCCGGAACAGAAGGAAAATGGGATTGCCTTGGAATTTGCAAGCTGACGGTAATAGAAGTGGAAGACGGTTATATGGGATGGTATAACGGCTTCAATAACAGGCTGGAAGAAATGGGTGTTGTAAAACACGATGGATTTGACCTGGGATTTTCTGACGAAAACGAGAGAGGGAACCGGAAATATTACCCCAGGATGAATTTGGTCGGTCAATGGTCTCATGAATAAATACTTTCCTAAAATAGAGATAGAAAGAGGATTCCCATGCTGAGAAAGTACTTATGCCAAAACTATATGAAAAAATTTGTGATTATGCTGGCCGGAAACATTCTTCTTGGTCTGGGAATCAGTATCTTTAAATTGTCGGAGCTTGGCAATGATCCGTTTTCCGGAATGGTAATGGCATTGGCTGAATGCGTAAAAATTCCATATGCCGCTTTCCTGATCCTTATTAATTTGTTGATTTTTCTGGTGCAATACATGGCAGGTAAGGAATTCATTGGTATCGGTACAATTGTGAACGCATGCTTTCTGGGGTATTTTGTGACCTTTTTTTATTCGGTTCTGCAGCATTTTGTGCTGATGCCTGAGGCTATGTGGCAGAAAGTAATCGTAGTTTGTATAGGAGTCATTGTCACCAGCCTTGGTGTATCCATGTATCAGACACCGGAGGTCGGAATTGCTCCCTTTGACAGCTTGTCCATAATTATGGCAAGGAAGTGGATTAAAATTCCTTATTTCTGGCATAGAATGCTAACCGATGCAATATGTGCGGCTATCTGTTTCTATGCGGGAGGAATCGTTGGGCTGGGAACAGTGGTTTCCGCATTTGGGCTGGGTCCCTTTGTGCATTTTTTTAATGATCATATTTCCAAAAAGCTATTGTAAGGTATTGTTGATATTATGATATAAGAGAGGAAGTGAACCATGGCACAGAAAACCAAAATGATTATTGATAAGGATTTTAAGATTGCCGAGATTGATAAAAGAGTATATGGTTCTTTTATTGAACACCTGGGG
Source organism: Bacillota bacterium (assembly GCA_023409535.1). GTDB lineage: Bacteria > Bacillota > Clostridia > Lachnospirales > Lachnospiraceae > Mobilitalea. The sequence goes on along the minus strand of JAEYGZ010000028.1, from coordinate 9,361 downwards.
CGCGCTGTTTATACCGGTATTTATCAACCGGGGCATCCTGCGGCAGATGAAGATGGTTTCCGTAAGGATGTCATTGAGCTGGTAAAGGAATTGGATGTACCGATAATTCGGTATCCGGGCGGTAACTTTGTGTCTAATTTTTTCTGGGAGGACAGTGTAGGACCGAAGGAACAGCGAAAAAAGCGTTTGGACCTGGCATGGAAGACACTGGAAGGTAATGAAGTAGGATTGGAAGAATTCGAAAAATGGTGCCGGAAAGTGAATTCGGAAATTATGATGGCAGTGAATTTAGGGACAAGAGGAACGGCTGATGCCTTAAATTTACTGGAATATTGTAATCTGGATACAGACAGTCATTATGCAGATCTGAGAAGAAAGCACGGCAGGAAGAAGCCTTACGGTATAAAGACATGGTGCCTGGGTAATGAAATGGATGGCCCCTGGCAGATGGGACATAAGACCGCGGCAGAGTACGGTCATTCGGCAGCTGAAACGGCAAAAGCGATGAAAGCGATGGATGCTTCGCTGGAGTTTGTGGTGTGTGGAAGCTCTAATGTGGATATGCCTACCTTCCCGCAATGGGAGGCATCAACGCTGGAAGAAGCATATGATTATGTGGATTATATATCACTGCACCAGTATTACGGAAACAGCTCCGGTGATACAGCAGATTTTCTGGCAAAAACTCAGGACTTGGAACGCTTTTTGCACACCGTTATTGCAACCTGTGACTTTGTTAAGGCAAAAAAAAGAAGCAATAAGAACATCAACTTAAGCTTTGATGAATGGAATGTATGGTATCATTCCAAAGAAAATGATTCGGAGGAAATGGCGCATAGACCTTGGCAGACAGCCCCTCATTTGCTGGAGGATATTTATACATTTGAAGATGCTGTTTTAAATGGCCTAATTCTCATTACGTTTTTGAAACATGCGGACCGCGTAAAGATAGCCTGCCTGGCGCAATTAGTGAATGTCATTGCACCGATTATGACGGAAACGGATGGGCAGGCCTGGAGACAGACGATTTTTTATCCGTTTTTGCATGCTTCCAAATATGGCCGCGGATATGCCCTGAATCCGGTGGTTTCTACCGGCATGCATGATACAAGGCGGCATGGCAATGTTACTGATGTGGAAGCTGTAGCCGTATATAATGAGGAAAAAGAAGAGGTAACTATTTTTGCGGTTAATAGAAATACACAGGAAGATGTGACTTTTGAAGCAGATGTCAGAGGATTCGAAAACTATCATGTCAAAGAGTTTTTGGCGATGGAGAGCGGTGATATGAAGGTGGTTAACTCTGCTGTGAAGGAAACAGTTAAGCCGCATCTGAAAGAAACGTTTAAGATGACGGATGGTATTTTTGAGACAGTTTTAAAAAGATGCTCCTGGAATGTAATTCGGATAGGTAAGTAAGATTAAGAAGTATATTAAATTAACATATTGCTTCTCATATAAATGCCAATAAGAGCGGTTCAATTGAATACGCTCTTATTGGCATGCAAAGCTATAAATTTCACGATACTGCATATACTGAACTATAGAAAGTAGCAAGAGGGGGTGAAATCATGCTGCTAGCCCGCAATCGGTGCTTTAAATATTTGTTCTTGTTCCTGGCCGGAGGTTTTGCCTACGGAGGGGTAGAGATTATCTTCCGTGGATTTTCACATATAACAATGTTTGTCACCGGAGGAATCTGCTTTCTTCTGATCGGAATGCTTAACCAGGCTTATACCTGGAACATGGCTCTGGTAAGCCAGATGGTAATCTCTGCACTAATTGTAACCGCGGTTGAATTTACGGTCGGGTTAATCGTGAATGTATGGCTGAAATTAAATGTCTGGGATTATTCCAAATTTCCATATAATATCATGGGGCAGGTTTGCCTGCTCTATACGAATATGTGGTTTTTCCTGGCCCTGCCGGCGATTCTGTTCGATGATTTCCTGCGGTACTTCTTATTAAAGGAAGAGCAGCCTCATTATAAATTGCTGTAAGGTACCAGAACACAGTATTTGTCTAATAACTGACTGGGATGATAGGAGAGCTTGGAGGTACGAAGGCCTTCATCTCCTACATCCTCTTCCCGGTTGATATATTGAATTCCATAGGTATCGCGCATATCACCGGAGAATTCCTTTACGATCATCTGATAGGAGCCCGGATAATCCCTGTTAGCCTTTTCAATGTGGCAATACATGGTGTCATTTAAAATTTCTCCGATGGACAGTGCTACGATAACGTCATCCACTTCTATAAATGCTCCCGGCAGCTGAAACTGCCGGATTAAGGGCAGCAGCTCCATGGAGCGCCTCAATTCCTCCTGGGCCAGGGAAGCTTCCTTTCCGTGGTTTTTTTCATAATCATACAAGAAATCAATTACTCTGGGCAGATTCTCCGGAGTAATTCTTGTATAACGATAATCCGGGTATAATTTCTTGAATTTGTTGATATGGTTTCTTTGTCCGCTGTATTTACGGCCCGCCATCTCGGCAAGATCCTCCGCAAGATAGAGATAATCAGCCCAGTCGCGGTTTGCTGAGCCGGGAAGGGTACCATTATAATCATTTACAAGAATCTGGACAGCCTCTTCGGGCACAGTGCAGAACCAGAGCGGAATGCCATTCTCTCTGCAATAATCCTTTAGGGCATTCATTGCCTTCTCCATCGAGCCGTTGCCCACAGGAATTGTAAATGAGGTACGGTTTAAGAAATTGACTTTATATAAAACCATGTCGTCGTAAATTGCAAAGCAGGTATTGTGGTATTCTCTCCACATATACATTGCACCGATGGTGTAGTCGCTGGTCCGGCTGATTTTATATTTGAAATATTCTGCTGTCTTACAGATGTTATCAGCAGTTATCGGTTCAAAAGTTAGCGTTGATAGCATAGCATCCTCCTAAGTATTAGATCTGACAGAACTCACTATAGCATATGTTTAAAATTCTGTCCATAGAGGCCGAAAGTCACCGTAACGATAGTATCTCTGTTAAAAGGTTGAATAATCCAAGGAATTTTGTGCTAAGTCATAACAGGATTGGAATCTTAAATTTTCGTAAATTTACTGGATAGGCCAGTGTAGTTATGCTAAAATAGGGTGAATAGTAAATAATCTGAAATCAGATTATTTACTAGGAAAGGAAGATTACCGATGAAGTTGCTGCTTGTTGCAATCAATGCAAAATACATCCATTCTAATCTGGCTGTTCATAGTCTGCGCACCTATGTGTTGGCTCATACTCAAGGAAAGCAGGGACAGATTAATCTGGCAGAATATACGATCAATCATGACCAGGAGGAGATATTAAAGGGTATTTATCGGGATAAGGCACAGATTGTGGCATTTTCCTGTTATCTGTGGAATATCGATATGGTCCTCAGGCTGTCAAAGGAACTGAAGAAGGTAAGCCCTGAGGTTAAGATATGGCTTGGCGGTCCGGAGGTATCCTATGACGCAAAAGCGTGCTTGAGTCGATACCCTGAGATTGAGGGGATCATCGTTGGCGAAGGGGAACAAACCTTTCTTGAGCTATATGAATATTTCGTAGATCAAGAGAATGACATTGGTAATAGAAATGGTCCGGTAAATACGGATCGTATTCTGAGCCTTGACAGCCTTGAGAATATAAAAGGACTTGTTTACCGGATGCAAAGGGAGTTAGGGGAGGAGATAATAGAGACTCCTGTAAGGCCGCCCCTAAATCTGGATGATATACCATTTCCTTATAATAATATCGAGGATTTCAAAAATAAAATTATCTATTATGAAAGCAGCAGAGGCTGCCCCTATTCCTGCAGCTACTGCCTGTCTTCTGCCGACAGTAAGGTCCGGTTAAGAAGCAGTGAGCTTGTGAAGAAGGAATTGAAATTATTCCTGGACTGCAGGGTTCCTCAAGTAAAATTTGTGGACCGTACCTTCAATTGCAACCGAAAGCACGCCATGGAGATATGGAGCTTTTTAAAGGAAGAGGACAATGGAATTACAAATTTTCATTTCGAGATATCCGCTGATTTGCTGAGGCCGGAGGAGATAGAGCTTTTGTCAGCCTTAAGACCGGGACAGGTACAGTTTGAGATAGGGATCCAGACGACGAATCCGGATACCATAACTGCAATACGGCGGAAAATGGATTTGGAGCAGCTTAAGGAAAATGTAAGCCGTATCCGGGAAGGTAAGAATATTCATCAGAATCTGGATCTGATTGCAGGTCTTCCGCTGGAGGATTATGCATCCTTTGAACGATCCTTTCAGACGGTATATGAGCTAAGACCGGATCAGCTTCAGCTTGGGTTCCTAAAGGTTCTCAAGGGTTCGCCCATGGAGGAGGACAGCAGGGACTACCATATTATTTACCGGGATACGGCGCCTTATGAAGTGCTTTATACCAGCCGCTTATCCTTTGAGGAGATACTGAGGCTCAAGGGAGTTTGCGAAATGGTTGAAGTTTATTATAACAGCGGACAGTTTGACTATTCTATCCGTTACCTGGAACATTTTTATCCGGTCAGAATGCAGCTTTTTGAAAAGCTTAATCAATATTATGAAGACTTGGGACTAACGTTGATGGCCCACGGCAGACTGCGAAGGTATGAGATATTGCTGAGCTTTTACAAGGATAAGGTGTTACCTGAGCTTTCTCTGAAAGATGCTGCTTCCGCAGATGAGTTCATGGAGGTATTTGAAGAGATTCTCCTGATGGATCTTTACCTGAGGGAGGACTTAAAAAGCAAACCTGCCTTTGCCGCCGGGCGGGTCCGAAGCAGGAATTTAAAAGAGCTTTATGAGCAGTACCGGAAGGAGTATCAGTTCATTCATATAGAGCAGTTTGCATACGATTTGGAGGCTTCCGTCCGGGAGGGTAAGGCTGTTAAGAAGGAAACTATCGTTTTGTTTCATTACGGTAACAGAGATCCGCTGAGTCATTCGGCGAGTGTTAAGAGAATAGAGTAAGAAAAGTAACTATTCATAGGCTGTATCGTCTAATATTGTGGTGATGAGAAAGCGATGGAAGGAAAGGAGTTACAGCTTGGCCAAGAAAAATATTTCAAAAAAGGAAAAAGAGAGAGTAGACCGCATTCTGGAGGCACTTAACAGGGAATACGGCAAGCAGGGACGGTGTTTTTTAAATCATGAGAATGCCTGGCAGCTTCTGTTTGCTACCATCATGAGCGCACAGTGCACGGATGAGCGCGTAAATATTGTGACAAAGGATTTGTTTCAGAAATATAAAAGCCTGGAGGACTTCGCGGCAGCGAGGCAGGAGGAGCTGGAGAAGGACATCCATTCCACCGGTTTTTATAAAAATAAAGCAAAGAATATCATTGCCTGCGCCAATCAGCTGTTAACAAAGTATAACGGGGAGGTACCAAATGATATTGACGCCCTCACCGGCCTGGCCGGAGTTGGCAGAAAAACTGCGAATGTGATACGGGGCAATATCTACAATGAGCCCAGTATCGTTGTGGATACCCATGTGAAGCGTATCTCAAATCGTCTGGGCTTTACCGGGGAAGAGGATCCGGTAAAGATAGAATTTGAGCTGATGGACCTTCTGCCTAAGGATCAGTGGATCCTGTATAATATACAGATCATTACTCTGGGGCGCACAATCTGTATTGCCAGGAATCCCGCTTGCGAGAGATGTTTCTTAAGAGAAGAATGTACTTATTACCAGCAAAAAATTGCTAAGCCGGGTATAAAAAATGGAAAAAGTAAGAAAATATCTAAAAAGGAGTCATGACTTCAGCTCATGCTGCAGCTTTTCCTTATCAGGTATTTTTGTATTGGGAATGGTTCGGATCAGTGTATCGATTTTATCGGGAGTGCCCTGCTTACGATAGATTTCCGCCAGCAGACGGTAGGTTTTCGTAACATCGGTTAAGCAGGAAACACTGTATTCTAACACAGCCTGTGCTTCTTCTATATAATTCAGATAATATAAACGGGCACCTAATTTGTGAAGAGTGCTGATAAGCTCGATATAGTTATTTTCGAAGCCGGACAGCTTAGTAAGGTTAGCACTTCCATACCGCAGCTTAAGCTCTGTATTGGTCTGGCCGGTTAGATTAAGAATTTGTTTGCCTTCCAGTCTGCGAATGGAATTCCAATAGGAACGAAGGGTAACATCATCGTGGTCCGATTGGGGAAGTGAATCAATGGATACGGTCCTATAGTCGAGACCTGAGATGTCCTTTGGGCGCGTTAAATTCGCCTTACGTTCTTCCTCCCAGAAATCAGTCTTATTTTTCGAAGTTTTGCCAAGCTTCATCCGTATGAACAAAGCAAATAAAAGAACAGATATACTGATAAAAGCAAACATGCGGTTCACTGCCTTTCGAATAAAATAGTAAAAGAGGTGAGATAATTGAATTTCTACAGTAAAAAATCTAAGAAAATCATTTCTACAGTCATCATTATTATTCTGGTATTAGCGATGGTCGTTCCTACTGTCCTCAGCGTACTCAGATAAACTGTCGCAAATTAAATATACATATTTGCGGCACAAAAGTCAAATGCCATAAGTACTGTTATAGTGCCTGATGCGGTAAAAGATTAACTTGAATAATCTAATATATCTTGTTACAATAGGAAGAAGTTACATAAAAACACGGAAGAGCTTACTGAATTATTATTGTTTTGATATTGAAAGAGAGGATGAATATGAGCAGGAGAAATTTTATCTTTTCCGCAATATTATTATCGTTTTTCTTCCTGTTCGCCGGTCGGACCGAAGTCGCATCGGCTGAAGAAGACACGAATACAATTGTCAAAGGCGTATTCATAGATGAGGTGGATGTCAGCGGCATGACAAGGGATCAGGCAGAAGATGCGGTAAAGACATATGCTGCAGGCCTGCGTGACAAAGGTGTTGCCATTATGGTCGGTGAAGAGGTAGTCTATACGACAATGGGCGATATGGGCTATATGCTGGAGGACAATGACTATGTCAGCCAGGCATTATCCCTTGGCAAGGCAGGCAATCTGATCAAAAGATATAAGGATATCAAGGATATCGAGCAGGGAAGTATTATTTATCACCTTTCCTTTATATATGATAAAACAAAGATGAAAGACATTGTATCCGAGGAGGTCAGCGCCTATAATATCGCACCTAAGAATGCAAAGGTCTCCAGAAAGAACGGTGAGTTTACCTATAAGGATCACACCGTAGGCAAGAAGGTAAATGTCGATAAGACTGTAGCAGCGATATCTGAAGCCATCGATCAGTGGAACCGTCAGGATATGGTAGTAGATGCCGTAATAGAGGATGATATGCCTGAGTACACCAGAGAAGATGTGGAACAGGTTAAGAATCTTCTGGGAACCTATACAACAGAATATGCGGATTCTGCGGAGGGCAGAGCGGCTAACCTGGCCAACGGAGCCAGACTTATTAACAATGCCATCCTGTATCCCGGCGATACCTTTTCCGCCTATAAATATCTGACGCCTTTTACGGAGGCAAACGGCTACTTTGTAGCAGGCGCTTACCTGCAGGGTAAGGTAATCGACAGTGTCGGCGGCGGTGCCTGCCAGGTAACAACAACCCTGTACAATGCGGTATTGAATGCGGAGCTGGAGGTAGTGGAGCGCCAACCTCATTCCATGACAATCAGCTATGTGGATTTGTCCAGAGATGCTGCCATTGCAGGGACCTATAAGGATTTTAAATTTAAAAATGATACGGAGATCCCCATTTTGATCGAGGCCTCCACCCAAGGAAGAAAAATTACCTTTAAGCTGTGGGGGAAGGAGACCAGAGATACGAAGGATAGAAAAATCGAATTTGTATCGGTAAAAAAATCTGAGTCAAAGCCCCCGGCAGATGTCATCACTGAAGATCCTACCCAGCCTACTACCTATCATAAGGTAACCCAGTCTGCCCATACAGGATACAGAGCCGAATTATATAAGGTGGTTTATGAGAACGGAGTAGAAGTCAGCAGAACACTGGTAAATAAGAGCTCCTACGCTGCTGCCCCACGGTATGTGACTGTAGGAACCAAGAAGGTGGAAGAGGATAAGGATAAAGATAAGGATCAAGACAAGGATAAAGATAAAGACGAAGATAATAATGATAAGCCAAAGGATACTGCCCAGAACGAAGACAATAATCTGACGAATCCGGAAGGGCAGATTCAGGCGGATACCTGGAATGACATTTGGGACAATGAGGAATTTGAGGACTAAAGAAAAGCATAAGCATTTGGAGTGATAAGATGAACCTGGGGAAGATACCTGAAACAGTCCTGAAACGGTCTGTATTAAAGCAAATAGCGCATAGAAGAGACGAGGTGCTGGTGGGACCTGCCATTGGTGAGGACTGCAGCGTACTCGGTGTGGCAGAGGATGAGGTAATCGTTATCTCAACAGATCCCATTACAGGTACAGCGAAGGATATCGGAACCCTGGCAGTTCATATAACGGCCAATGACATCGCTTCTAGCGGTGCGGAGGTGATTGGAATTATGCTGACAATTCTTCTTCCGGATCATACCCGGGAGGAAGAGCTTCGCATAGCGATGCAGGATATGGAAGCTGTCTGTAAGAAGCTGAACGTCGAGATTCTCGGGGGCCATACCGAGGTAACCAAAGCAGTGCTTCAGCCTATTATAACGGTTACCGGTATCGGTAAGATGAAGCGTTCTCGGATGATTAAGACTGCAGGTGCAAGACCGGGACAGGAAATTGTAATGACGAAATGGGCCGGCTTGGAGGGCACAGCAATTATTGCCGCTGCAAAAGAAGCTGAGCTGGTCAAAAAATATAACCAGGGTTTTATCGACAGTGCAAAACAAATGATTGAAAATATTTCTGTAGTACCTGAAGCGATGGTCGCACGAGCCTGTAGCGTGACATCGATGCACGATGTCACGGAAGGCGGAATCTTTGGGGCTCTGTGGGAGATCGGTGCCGCGTCCAGGGTTGGACTGGAAGTGGACTTAAAGAAGATACTCTTAAAACAGGAAACTGTGGAAATCTGTGAATTCTATGACCTTAATCCATATATGCTGATCTCCAGCGGATGCATGCTGATCGTTACGGATCAGGCAAATTATCTTGTGGAGAAATTGAAATCAGAAGGTATCTCTGCGGCAGTGATCGGGCGAATCACCGCAGGGAATGACCGGATTATCATCAATGAGGATGAAAGACGTTTTCTGGAGCCGCCAAAAAGCGATGAACTTTATAAAGTAATGTAAAAACTGAAATTCATATGCGTATGGAACATGCGTTACGCTTAGAATATGCGTTACGCTTAGAATATGCGTTACGCTTAGAATATGCGTTACGCTTAGAATATGCGTTACGCTTAGAATATGCGTTACGCTTAGAATATGCGTTACGCTTAGA
>JAEYGZ010000052.1 GCA_023409535.1 Bacillota bacterium | reverse complement strand
GATTAAAGATGTACCTCCAAAGGATAAACGGCTTACATTAAATAAACCGGAAACCATGATCGGAATAATACAAATGATCGTCAAGCCGCATGCGCCTATAAATACGATATAGTTCAAAATGGAATTAAGATAATCACTGGTTGGTTTACCTGGACGGATGCCCGGGATAAAGCCGCCGGACTTTTTCATGTTATTCGCAACCTCAAGTGGGTTAAATGTAATTGATGTATAAAAATAAGCGAATATAATGATAAGAGCCACGTAGACGAGCAGACCGATGGTATATAACGGTCTTTCCGGTTTAAACCAGCTTGAAGAATTCAGTGCCCCTAAAATGTGGCCTCCAATGCTGCTGTAGTTGATTTTAGCCCCAAAGAACTGGGAAATCACTACCGGGAACGACATAATGGAGGAAGCGAAGATAACCGGAATAACGCCGGCTGTATTCACCTTTAACGGAATGTTGGTAGCTTGGCCGCCGACCATCTTCCGTCCCTGCATCTTTTTGGAATACTGTACAGGAATTCTTCTCTCACCATTCTGAAGGATAACAACAAATATTACAATCGCCGCGATAACAGCAACGATAATAATGGCTGCAACTGCAGCTACGGCAACCGACTTTCCAGACATGAATCTGGTATATAAGGTTGACGCATCCGACGGAAAGCTGGAAATGATGTTAAAGGTCAATACAATGGAAATACCATTGCCAACACCTTTTTCCGTAATACGCTCACCGATCCACATGAGAAGAGCACTTCCTGCGGTCATAGTTGCAACTGCAATAATAATACTTAATACATTAAATTCTCTCAACAGCCCCTGGCCGCCGAATCCGATCGCCATAGCGACGGACTCGATTAAAGCCAGACCAACTGTTACGTAACGGGTGTATTCTGCAATCTTTTTTCTGCCATCCTCCCCATCCCGCTGCATTTCTTCAAGCTTTGGAATCGCTATGGTCAAAAGCTGCATGATGATGGAAGATGTAATGTAAGGGGTAATGCTCAGAGCGAATACGGACATGTTGGTAAAAGAACTACCTGTCATTGCGTTGAAAAATCCGAACGCATCGTTATTCTGCCGAGCAAAAAAATCTTTAAAAAAGCTTGTTTCAACTCCTGGAATCGGTAATTGGGAACCAATTCTAGTAACCACCAGCATCATGAACGTGAAGATGAGTTTCTTTCTTACGTCCTTGATCTTGAATGCATTACGGAGTGTTTTTAACATATTAGATCACCTCGCAGGTTCCACCTAAAGCCTCGATTTTGGTTTTTGCGCCTTCGCTGAAAGCATCTACCTTTACTGTAAGCTTTTTGGTTAATTCTCCATTTCCAAGGATCTTAACACCGTCACGTGGATTCTTAACGATTCCACTTTCTAACAAAGTTTCAACAGTAACAACTGTACCATTGTCAAAGCACTCTAAAGCGCTGACATTGATACCGATAATGATTTTGGTATTTCTATTTGTAAAGCCTCTCTTAGGAATACGTCTGTATAAAGGCATCTGACCACCTTCGAAACCTGGTCTAGTTGCACCGGAACGTGCTTTCTGTCCTTTATGACCCTTACCTGCTGTTTTGCCGTTTCCTGAACCATGTCCGCGGCCTCTTCTGAAGTTGTCGCTGTGTTTGGAACCTAACGCAGGCTGTAAATTTGATAAATCCATCGCTTGCACCTCCTTACTGTATTCTCTTAAATCTCTTCAACTTTTACTAAATGACGCACGTTTGCGATCATACCTCTAACCGCGTTGTTATCCGGCATCTCAACTGTTTTGTGAAGCTTCTTTAAGCCTAATGCTTCAACGGTTGCTTTATGCTTCGGAACTGCGCCGATCGGGGATTTCACCAATGTGATCTTTAATTTATCTGCCATTTTCATATCCTCCTTAGCCTAAAATCTCTTCTACAGATTTACCGCGAAGCTTTGCAACTTCCTCAGGAGTTTTTAACCGAGTTAATCCCTCGATTGTAGCTAAAACTACATTGGTCTTATTATTAGAACCTAAGGATTTAGAATGGATATTCTTAATACCTGCAAGCTCTAAAACTGCACGTGCAGGACCTCCTGCAATAACTCCTGTACCTTCGTTTGCTCTCTTAAGAAGTACGGATGCACTTCCGAATTTTCCTGTCAGGTCATGAGGAATACTGTTGTTCTCATCGATTGGAATAGCAACCATATTCTTAACAGCAGCCTCTTTTCCTTTACGGATTGCTTCTGGAACTTCTCCGGCTTTGCCAAGACCTGCACCTACGTGGCCATTGCCATCACCTACGACTACTAAAGCAGAGAATCTCATGGTACGTCCACCCTTAACGGTTTTAGATACGCGCTTGATAGCAACTACTCTGTCGTTTAACTCTAACTGATTTGCATCAAAAATTGTACGTTTCACGCTGTCATTCTCCTCTCTACTTAGAATTCCAGACCAGCTTCTCTGGCTGCGTCTGCTAATGCCTGAATCTTACCATGATATATAAAACCGCCTCTGTCAAAGACAACTTCCTTAATTCCTTTTTCAAGGGCTCTCTTTGCTACTACGGTACCTACATATGCTGCAGCATCAACGTCGTTAGTTTTCTCTAATTCTGCCTTTACTTCTTTTTCTACTGTAGAAGCAGCGACTAAAGTCTTACCAACTGTATCGTCAATAATTTGAGCATACACATGATTATTGCTTCTAAACACAGCTAAACGTGGTCTTTCTGCAGTGCCTGCAAAACGGTTACGTATTCTGTTGTGCTTTTTAACGCGAACTTCGCTTCTTGACTGTTTGCTAACCATCTTTACACTCTCCTTAATTATTTCTTACCAGTCTTACCAACTTTACGTCTGATAACTTCGTCAGCATACTTGATACCCTTGCCCTTATACGGTTCAGGTCTTCTCTTATCTCTGATTTCAGCAGCGTACTGGCCAACTTTTTCTTTATCGATACCTTTAATAATGATGACGTTCTGTCCTTCCATGGTAGCTTCGATACCTTCCGGATCTTCCATCTCTACCGGGTGGGAATAACCAAGAGAAAGAACCAGCTTCTTGCCCTGCTACTGTGCTCTGTAACCTACACCATTGATTTCAAGTTTCTTCTCATAACCGTTAGTAACACCAACGACCATGTTGTTTACTAATGTTCTTGTCAGACCGTGTAAGGATTTCATTTTCTTTAAATCATTAGGTCTTGTAACAACGATATGACCATCTTCTTCTTTGATTGTCATCTCAGATGGTAACACTCTTTCAAGAGTTCCCTTAGGACCTGTTACAGTCACTTTATTATTTTCTGCGATTGCAACAGTTACGCCTGCCGGAATCGCGATAGGCATTCTTCCTATACGTGACATGCCGTTTACCTCCTTAAATTTTCGGAAGAAGCTATGCGCTTCTTCTGTTTTCAGATGCTTCTCTTAATTACCAAACAAATGCCAGTACTTCTCCGCCGATGCCGTTGGTGCGTGCTTCCTTATCGGTAATAACACCCTGGTTGGTGGAGATGATAGCAGTTCCTAAACCGCCAAGTACTCTCGGTAACTCTTCCTTGTTTGCGTATACACGTAAACCTGGTTTAGAGATTCTCTTAATACCTGTAATGATTTTCTCGTTTTTATCTTTACCGTATTTTAAGGTGATCCGGATTGTCTGGAATGCACCGTCTTCTACGAGATCGTATTTCTTAATGTAGCCCTCTTTTACAAGGATATCAGCAATAGCTAATTTCATCTTAGATGAAGGTACATCTACTGTATCATGTTTTGCAGTATTTGCATTACGGATTCTTGTAAGCATATCTGCGATTGGATCGCTCATAGTCATTTTGAAATTGCCTCCTTCCTTATTTTACCAGCTTGCTTTTTTAACGCCTGGGATCTGGCCCTTATATGCTAATTCACGGAAGCAGATTCTGCAAATTCCGTATTTTCTCAAATAAGCATGTGGACGACCACAGATTCTGCAACGATTGTATTCTCTTGAGGAGAACTTTGCAGGTCTCTGCTGTTTGATCTTCATTGAAGTCTTAGCCATGGATTATTCCTCCTACTATTTTGCAAATGGCATATTGAATAATGTCAAAAGTTCACGGGCTTCCTCGTCTGTCTTAGCGGTAGTGACGAAAATAATGTCCATACCTCTTACCTTGTCAACTTTATCGTACTCAATTTCAGGGAAAATAAGCTGTTCTTTGATACCAAGAGCATAGTTTCCTCTGCCATCAAATGCATTAGGATTTACTCCTCTGAAGTCACGTACACGAGGAAGTGCAAGGTTGATCAGGCGGTCAGCAAATTCATACATTCTCTCACCGCGTAAAGTTACTTTACATCCGATCGGCATACCTTCTCTGATCTTGAAGTTAGCAACTGATTTTTTAGCTTTTGTTAAAACTGCCTTCTGACCGGAGATGATTTCTAAATCTCTTACTGCAGAGTCTAAAATCTTGGCATTTTCCTTTGCTTCACCAATACCCATATTGATGACAATCTTATTTAACTTCGGCACTTCCATGATGTTCTTATATCCAAATTTCTTGATCATACCTTCTACGATCTCTGTTTGGTAGGTCTCTTTTAATCTAGCCAATTTTTATTCCTCCTCTCCGAATTAGTCAATTACTTTACCGGTTGCTTTCGCAACACGGACTTTCTTGCCGTCTTTTACTTCAAAACCAACTCTGGTTGCTTTTCCGTCAACAACAAGCATTACGTTGGAGATATCGAATGCAGCTTCTTTCTGTACGATACCACCCTGTGGGTTGCCTGCGCCTGGCTTCACATGCTTTGTAATCATGTTAACACCTTCTACTACCACTTTGCTGTTCTTCGTATCAATATGAAGAACTTTACCCTGTTTGTCTTTATCATTTCCTGCGATAACCTTTACCAGGTCGTCTCTTTTAATTTTATGCACAGTCCGATACCTCCTTATAATACTTCCGGAGCTAAGGAAACAATTTTCATGAACTGTTTCTCTCTTAACTCTCTGGCAACCGGTCCAAAGATACGAGTTCCTTTTGGAGTTCTGTCATCTTTGATAATTACGGCAGCATTCTCATCGAACTTGATATAGGAACCGTCTTTGCGGCGTGCGCCCTTAACGGAACGTACGACAACGGCCTTTACAACGTCGCCTTTCTTCACAACACCGCCAGGTGTTGCATCTTTTACGCTGGCAACGATAACATCACCAATATTAGCATATCTTCTTGTAGATCCGCCCATTACACGGATGCACAGTAATTCTTTTGCACCAGTATTGTCGGCAACCTTTAATCTGGTTTCCTGCTGAATCATGCCTGTTACTCCTTCCTGGAAATAATTTATTTCGCTTTCTCGATAATCTCAACAAGTCTCCATCTCTTGTCCTTGGACAGCGGTCTTGTTTCCATTACTTTTACTGTATCGCC
>JAEYGZ010000048.1 GCA_023409535.1 Bacillota bacterium | reverse complement strand
TGTGGGAGGAATCCATGACAAACCTAGTATATCAAAAAGTCGTGCAGAACTAAATTCATGTAAGAAGAATTTACTCTTTCAAAATGAATTTAGTCTTGCAATGTAGAATTTACTTTAACATTTAACTCTATAAGCCTTTACAGTAATTGATATGTAATTTTTTTCTTGACCTGAAGTTAACTCTAACTGGTATAATGTGTGTGTTTCGAAAATGAAAACTATGTTATAACAGGAGAGAATGAAAAATGGAAAAAGCAAAAGTATATTTTACAGATTTTCGCACGGTGGCTTTCGGCGACAGTCTGCCGACAAAACTAAAAAAACTGATAAAGCAGGCAGGGATCGGGCAGATTGATATGGATGGTAAGTTTGCAGCCATTAAGCTGCATTTTGGAGAACTGGGCAATATCAGCTACCTTCGTCCAAACTATGCGAAGGCGGTTGCAGACGTGGTGAAGGAATTGGGCGGAAAGCCATTTTTAACCGACTGTAATACTATGTATCCCGGCAGTCGCAAGAATGCGCTGGAGCATCTGGAATGTGCCTGGGAAAATGGTTTCTCACCCCTGAGCGTGGGATGTCCGATACTCATCGGTGACGGATTAAAGGGAACGGATGATGTGGATGTGCCGGTAGCAGGCGGTGAATATGTGAAGGAAGCCAAGATCGGCCGTGCGATTATGGATGCAGATATTTTCATCAGCCTGACTCATTTTAAAGGGCATGAAATGACCGGCTTTGGCGGTGCCATCAAGAACATAGGTATGGGCTGCGGATCCCGTGCAGGTAAGACGGAGCAGCATAGCGGCGGTAAGCCGGATATCAATCCGGAGCTTTGCAGAGGCTGTCGTAAATGTCAGAAAGAGTGTGCCAATGAAGGTTTGAAATTTGATGCCGCAGGCAAAAAGATGTCGGTTAATCAGGTTAATTGTGTGGGCTGCGGACGCTGTCTCGGTGCCTGCAATTTTGATGCAATTGAATTTAATGATAGTGCAGCCAATGAGATGCTGAACCGCCGCATGGCAGAATATACAAAAGCGGTTGTGGACGGCCGTCCTTGCTTTCATATCTCTCTTGTAGTGGACGTATCACCTAACTGTGATTGCCATGGTGAGAATGATGTGCCTATTCTGCCTAATTTGGGAATGTTTGCTTCCTTTGATCCTCTCGCCCTGGATCAGGCTTGTGTTGATGCCTGTCTTAAGGCTGCGCCGATGCCCGGAAGCCAGCTGTCAGACAATTTGGCGAAAAAGGAATTGGTTCACCGGCATGATCACTTTACAAATTCTTCACCGGAATCCGAATGGCGCACTTGCTTGGAGCATGCAGAGAAAATCGAGTTAGGAACCCGCGAATATGAGCTGATTGTGATGAAATAACTATAATTTTATATAGTAAAAACAGGAAAAATATAGTATAATCAAGAGTAGAATCTGTTTTTAAAAGGAGACGAGACGATGAAGATTTTACCCTGGATTAAGCTGAAACAATATCTGGAGAAGGAAGATTATAATCGCATTTATGACCTGCAGGAGCAATGCACCCGTTATGATCCTATTGCCCTGAAGCTTGAGCTTGATTATAAACTTGCGGTTGCGCAGGAAAGTACCGGAAATACAGGAATTCAAGGAATCAATGAATTCCTGTATTTTATGGGAGAGCAGCTGATCGGATATATTGGAATCTGCAGTTTTGGTGGGCAGGGAGCACCTTTTGAAGTAACCGGCATGGTTCATCCTGATTACAGGCGCCAGGGGATTTTTACTCAATTATATGAATTGGTACTTGCAGAATGTAACCGGAGGAATTCGGGGGAAGTGCTTTTCTTATGTGATAAAGCATCAGGCTCCGGACAAGCCTTTCTGCAGAAAATCGATGCTGCTTACAAGTACTCGGAATTTGAGATGTATTTGCGGGGGGATCATCCGAAACCGGCTGAGAATCAGCTGTGCGGGGTGATATTTCGCAAGGCGGTCAATGAGGATGCGTATGAAATCGCAAGGCAGAATGCTATTTATTTTGGGGAGGAGGTTCCGGAAGTGCTGCCGGATGATGTTG
Organism: Bacillota bacterium; assembly: GCA_023409535.1. Taxonomy (GTDB): domain Bacteria; phylum Bacillota; class Clostridia; order Lachnospirales; family Lachnospiraceae; genus Mobilitalea. The sequence continues at coordinate 394,240 of JAEYGZ010000048.1, read as the reverse complement.
AAAATGCTTCTGGTATCCTTTTGCCGGAACAGGAAGAAAAGCGGGGAATGACCATCTATCTTGCGGAAAAAGACGGACGGACGATCGGGAAAATACACCTGCAAATTGATTCTGCCGCTGTGGGAGGAATCTACGGATTGGGTATCCTGCCTGAGTTTCGTGGAAATGGATATGGAAGGGCGATGCTGCTTCGTGCCATTGAAAAACTGAAGGAGACCCAGGTGAAGGAGATTATGCTTCAGGTAGCTGCTGAAAATGCAGCTGCACTTAACCTTTATAAATCCTGCGGCTTTATGGAAACATCAGTTATGGACTATTTTGTCCTTCATCCATGACAGAAGCTGTCTGAGAATGATATGATTGCAAAAAAAGTTAACGAAAAATATGCCGGCAGATTAATATCCGTGAGGCATACTTTATGGAAGAGGAAGGCTGAGACTGACAATTGATGAGCGTGATAGGACTATTACGCTCATTTTTATAATATATGCGGAATATATATGTGCCGTCTGACCAGTAGGTATTTTTATTGTACAATGGTTAAGACACATTGGGGCCATATTGTTCTCATACAATAAGCTATAAGAAGATACCTTGTGAAAAGGAGTCTGCATCACGGACAGATTAAAATCGGGAGGACTGATTGTGGAAGAGGAGTTTCAATTATCGGATTATATGGGGAGCAGGATCGAGAATGTGGTGAAAGGGGCGATTAAGGCCTCCTTTTCCAATCCCAGAGAAGCAAAGGTTATAATGAAATATCTTTTAGCAGGTAAAAAGGCAAAAATGAAACGGGATAATCTGGAGAAGTCAGGAGAGCACATTCCCTCCTTCCTGATTGCAAGTATTACCAGCAATTGTAATTTGCATTGTAAAGGCTGCTACGCGCGTGAAAATCTTACCTGTGGCGAGCATATGGAGGGGAAGCTGATGACCTCTGAACAATGGAATGATGTTTTTACGCAGGCTGAGGAGCTTGGCATTTTGTTTATCCTGCTTGCAGGCGGCGAGCCGCTGATGCGCAGGGATGTTGTCTCAATGGCGGCAAAGCATTCAAAGCTTCTGTTTCCTGTCTTTACGAACGGTACATTGATGGATGACGAATATATCAGGCTGTTTGATCATAAACGTAATATCGTTCCTGTACTTAGTATTGAAGGTGACCGGCAGCAAACCGATGAGCGCCGGGGTCAGGGAACCTATGATAAGCTCATTCAAACTATGGATCAATTAAAGAAGAAGGGAATATTATTCGGAGCTTCCGTTACAGTCACTGCAGAAAATATCGATACAGTGACCGCAGAGGAATATGCAAAACTGCTTTTTTCAAAGGGATGCCGGGCGCTGTTATTTGTTGAATATGTACCGGTAACAGCTGATACCGAATATCTTGTATTAACCAAGGCGCAGAGAGAACGCCTGGAGCAGGAACAGAATAAGCTCAGACTGGCATTTGAGGAGATGATTTTCATTTCATTTCCCGGAGATGAGAAATATACGGGCGGCTGTCTTGCAGCCGGCAGAAGCTTCTTTCATATCAATCCCAATGGCGGTGCGGAGCCCTGCCCTTTCTCTCCGTATTCCGATATCAGCTTAAAGGAATGCACTTTACTTGAGGCAATACATTCCGGCTTTTTTCAAAAGCTGAAGGAGAACGGACTTCTGGATGGTGAACATGAAGGCGGGTGCCTTTTATTTGAACGGCAGCTTGAAGTTATGAAATTATTGGTATAAGATTAATATATAAAATATGGTAAAGGAGGATATCTATGAAGCCGGAATTTAATGTAGAGAATGCGATCCGTACACGTTCCAGCGTTCGTACCTATGCTGACCGCTCGATAGACACGGAAACCTTGAATAAGCTGCGAACCTGTATGGAAACACATACGAATCCCTTTTCGGGCAAGGTACGTCTTCGCTTACTGGAGTCGGAGGAGATTGAAGCACAAAAGTTAGGTACCTACGGTGTAATTAAGGGTGCAAAATATTTTATCGGAGCGGCTGTCACCCAGGGAGACGGAGCGCTTGAGGCGTTAGGATATGAGCTGGAGCAGCTTATCCTATATGCAGCTTCCCTGCAGCTTGGAACCTGCTGGCTGGGAGGAACCTTCAACCGGGGCAGATTTGCGAAGGCGATGGAACTGCAGGACAATGAACTATTTCCCATTGTTACACCAATCGGCTATACCGGTGATAAGCCAAGACTTGTAGAAAATCTGATGCGTAAGGTAGCAAAGTCCGACAAACGCAAGCCTTGGGAGATACTCTTTTTTCAGGATAATTTTGCAACCCCGCTTTTGAAAGAGAATGCGGGTCAGTATGCTTCTATACTGGAGATGGTGAGATTAGGACCGTCAGCCTCCAACCTTCAGCCTTGGCGTATCCTAAAGCAGGGCAGTCTGTTTCACTTTTATGAAGCAAAGGCAAAGGGGTATGGCGAGCATTCCGGTTACGACATTCAAAAGGTCGATTTGGGAATTGCCGCCTGCCATTTCCATCTTTCTGCCGCAGAGAAAGGGCTGGAAGGTGAATTTAAAAAGCTTTCTGAAGCTCCGGCAGAGGTTCCTGAGAACCTGTACTATCTTTTCACCTGGGAGAGTGCGGCACAGTAATCTATTGTCTGCTTAAACAATATTAACTAGAATACCGCCTGAAAAACGTCACTTTAGCCTGCTGTTCATAAGTAAGTATTTCTTACAGGAAACGGTGCGGCCGGGAGGCTACGCCGTTTCCTGCTGCTTTTATCCGGGGTATAGATGATACTCTTCGAGACAGACCCGCAGAGTAACATTGGTGAAAGCTTCTGCATATCCTCTGCTGGATAATGGGTTTTATAAAATTCCGTTTGGCTGTCCAGGATAAAAAGATTATTTACTATCATACTTTTGTATATGTATTGGGGTTGAATAATTGTCTGCCCATCCATTTTGGATTTACTGTTTTTAGATAGAAAATACAACAAAGAGTAATCAAAATTGCACTTAAGATATTGCCTATGAATAACTTTCCCAACATACCGATAGAATACTGGATTAAGCAAAATAATAACTCGATTTTCGCATTTTTTGCCCGCTTCTTGACATTCTTATCACTCATAATATTAATTGCCATCCAGACAGCAAAGATAATTACCGGTATCGCCTTTAAGAAGTATAGATAATCGTTTCTTACCGGAATACCGTCAGTGATATCATAAGTTACAATTCCCCATGAACATAATGCTGCTGAATACAAGGTAATAGGCATCCAGAGCCATGGTTTCGCTTGATTTTCAGTAGTAGATTTTATTTCGTCGTTTTCTGGTTCCTCTTTGTCAGAAACTAAATCGTTTAATGATATATTGTACAGTTCAGCAAGTCTAATCAAATTCTCTGTACTTGGTGCTGATCTATCATTTTCCCATTTAGTGACTGCCTGCCTGCTTATCCCGATATATTCCGCAACTTTTTCTTGGGACATCCCGCTCTGTTTCCTATATAAACTAATTCTTTGACCTAATGACATACGGTCACCTCTTTTCCTTCGTTTATCCTACAATTTTAATTTATTTTGTGGTAGCAGTCTACCAACTATAATGAAACTTTTGGTTGCACACGGTGTATTGTGTCGAATTTGGACATATTCAGGTCATATTTCCATGCTAAACTGATGCCATTGAAAGTAACAGCAGAACAATAAGCATACACATTGGAGGTAGTGATATGAATAGTAATGTAACAGCGGTAAGGTATTTTAGTAAGACCGGCAATACTGAAAAACTGGCTGCAGAAATAGCAAAGACAACAGGAGACAAGGCTCTGACCTTGGAGTATCCTGTACAAGATAAGATAGATATACTTTTTCTGGGCGCCTCGGTGTACTGGGGAGGGATTGATGAGAAGGTAAAGGAGTTCATTCGCAATCTGGATGCGAAGCTGGTAGGAAGCGTAGCTGTATTCTCCACATCTGCTTTAGCGGAGAGGGCATACCCGGATATGAAGAAGCTATTAAATGCCAGGGGAATCAAAACAATAAATGAGAATTTTTATTGCAGAGGGCAATTTAAGATTATGCACCGCAACAGACCTGATGAAGCTGATTTAAAGGCGGCGCGGGAATTTGCCCTTTCCTTAAAGAACGGGAAGGTGAGAATATGAAGCTTGCCTGGAAAGAAATCAGATATCACTGGAGAAAATATCTGCTGATCGAGCTTCTTCTGGTGCTAATGATATTTATGGTTATGTTTTTATCAGGACTGGCAAATGGTCTGGCCAGAGCGGTCAGTGCCGGAATTGAGAATGCAGAAGCGACATATTTCGCTGTAAGTACGGATGCTGAGGCCCTCATTACAGTATCCGGTCTTGATCCGGATATCTTGCCGCAATTGCAGAAGAAAACAGACGGGAAAGCAACAGCGCTGGATATCCAGAGAATGAATTTAAATCGGAAGGACAATTCGGAAAAGCTTGATGTAACTTACTTTGCCATTGATCCCGACGCTTTTCTGAACCCGGAGGTTGCCGGCGGAGAGAAGCTGATGAAGGAAGGTCATGCAATTGTTCTTGATCAGTCCTTCGAAGAAGAGGGAATCGCCATAGGGGATATCGTGGAGGATTCCACCACCGGCATCCAGCTTACTGTTACAGGCTTTACAAAGGATGCAATGTACGGACATACTCCCATCGGCTTTATCAGTACGGATACCTATACGGATATTCGTATGGCCATTAATCCCGGTTACGAGATAAAATATCATGCGATTGCACTTCAGGGAGACAATCTTTCGGAAATAACGGTGGATGGGACCCAGATCGTTGATAAGGCTGCGATTATTGAAAATATTCCGGGGTATCAGGCGGAGCAGACAACTATTCATATGATTCTATGGGTGCTGGTAGTGATCTCGGCAGCGGTATTAGGCATATTCATCTACATTATCACGATACAAAAGCGCAAACAATTCGGCGTGATGAAGGCAATCGGAATGCAAATGGGAGAAATTACGGGAATACAGCTTTCCCAGGTATTTCTTCTTGCAGGGATCGGAATACTTTGCGGAAATGCCCTGGCCTTCGGTATGTCGCAAATGCTGCCAAGCAGTATGCCGTTTTATCTGCAGCCGGAAGATGCGGCTGTGGTTTCCCTGTCATTTGTTGTAATATCAATGATCTGCAGCCTGATATCAGCCGTTCATGTTGCAAAAATAGATCCGATTATTATCATCGGAGGAAATGAGGAATAATCATGTATGCATTGGAATTAGATCATATCACAAAAGCCTATACTGATGGGGACAGACAAAACATTGTACTGGAGGATGTCTCCCTGAAGATAAAAAAAGGGGAATTTGCAGCGGTATTAGGGCCTTCCGGTTCCGGAAAAAGCACACTTTTATCTATCGCGGGGATGTTACTTTCTGCCGATAAAGGTGATATAATGATTAGCGGCAGAAAGCTGTCTGATGCAAAGCAGAAGGAATGGACAAGCATACGGAGGGAAAAGCTCGGATTCATCTTTCAGAATCATCAACTCTTTCCTTATCTGACGACACAGGAGCAGTTGGAACTGGTAATCAGAATGTCACCGTCAGGGACAAAAGCGGAAAGTAATAAAATGGTGGAGGAGCTGCTTCAGGAGCTGGGAATCAGTGAATGCTGCAATAAATATCCAAGACAGATGTCCGGAGGCGAGAAGCAGCGGGTAGCAATTGCAAGAGCTTTTATCAACCGACCGGAGGTGATTCTGGCGGACGAGCCCACTGCAAGTTTGGACGGTATCAGAGGCCGTCAAATAGCCGAGATGATTCGCCAGGAAGGGAAGAAGAGAAATACGGCGGCAATTATGGTGACTCATGACGAGCGTATTCTTGATCTGGTAGACAGCGTTTACCGCCTGGAGCATGGACAGTTAATAAAAGAATAATGGAAAGTATAATAGAAAGTTTAATAGAAAGTATAATGGAAAGTATAATGGAAAGCAGGGGCTGCGGATGTTTTCAATTCTGGTTGTTGAGGATGATGAAATCTTAAATAAAATGATATGTGCCAAATTGAATCAGGAGCATTTTAAGACATATGCCGCATTTGACGGAGAAGAAGCATTGCAGGTCATAGACAGGGAATATATCGATTTAATCATCTGCGATATCATGATGCCGAAATTGGACGGCTATGAACTGATCAAGACTCTGCGCAGTGCTTCATACCGACTGCCGGTACTGATGATTACTGCCAGGGATCAGATTGAAGATATGGAAAAGGGTTTTCAGGCAGGAACGGATGATTATATGATAAAGCCCATCCGGATGAAGGAGATGATCCTACGGGTCAATGCCCTGCTGCGCCGTGCCCAGATTGCCAATGACAGAAGGATGGTTGTGGGGAATGCGGTGCTTGATTATGATGCATTAACCGTAAACATCGGCGGTGAGCGTTTTGAGATGCCGCCGAAGGAATTCTATTTATTATTTAAGCTGTTAAGCAATCCGAATAAAATATTCACCAGACTGGAATTAATGGATGAAATCTGGGGTATGGATACGGAAGCGGATGAGAGAGCGGTTGATTCCCACATTAAGAAGCTGAGGCGGAAGTTTGAAACTTATCCTGATTTTGAGATAATAACGGTCAGAGGGCTAGGCTATAAGGCAAAATATTAAATTATTAACGGAAAGGCAGCAAGAATATGAATAAATTGGGCGGAAAAAGTGAAAAAAGAAGATTTCGTATTTCTCTGCGGATTTATTTTTCGCTGGTGTCAATCATCACCGTATGTTTTGCCTGTATTCTTTCTCTCGTAATTGTTTTCGTGGGAATGAAACTGTTTTATCAGGGTGATTTTACATTGCCTGTGGTGGTTACGGTGGGACTTCTGGTGTGCAGTCTAACCGTAGTATTTGGCGGAATAATGCTATGGCATGGTTCTTCCCATCTTACAAAGCCCATTGAAGAAATGAGTGATGCGGTGAAAAAGGTTGCTAACGGGGACTTTACGGTTCATATCAACAGAAGATCCGGAAAGTATGATACTTACGAATATACCAATGAGCTTGACGAACTGGCCAGGAATTTCAATACGATGACTGCCGAATTGAACGGGATGGATTATATGCGAAAGGACTTTATGAGCAACGTATCCCATGAGGTTAAAACACCGGTGGCAGCAATTACGGGGTTGACGGAGATCCTTCTGGACGGGGGCTTGAACGCAGAGGAGCAGAAGGAGTATTTGCATCTGGTCAATAGCGAGTCCCTCAGATTATCCCGCTTGTGTGAGAATATGCTTCGTATGTCACGGCTGGATCATCAGCAGATTGTGATTAAGAAGAATAAGATACGCGTGGATGAGCAGCTGCGCAAATGTATCATCATGCTGTCCGAAAAATGGCCGGATAAAATACGCAATTATGAGCTGGACTGCGATCATCTGGTGATACAAGGTGATGCAGACCTGTTAATGCAGATATGGTCTAATCTCATTGACAATGCCGTCAAATATTCCGGAGAAAACAGCAGTATATGGATTACCGGTAAAATTGAGCGAGAATATCTTATTGTCTCAATTCGGGATGAAGGGAATGGGATCAGTCTTGAAAAGCAGCCGAAGATTTTTGACAAGTTCTATCAATGTGAGGAATCTCACAAGGATCAGGGGAACGGGCTGGGCTTATCCATAGTAAAGCGCATTGTGGAATTATTAGGAGGTAATATTACCTGCATCAGTGAAGTCGGAAAAGGAACGAATATGGAGGTAAGGCTTCCGGTATAATCTTTAATAGTATCAGGAATGGTCCATGAACAGTATGGACAGGAGGAACGGCAGAAAGCTCCGGATCAGGTAATCCGGAGCTTTTCTTGACGATAATGGCTTGAATACTTATCATTTTATTCTACTTGATAAGGTCGGGGTACAACTGCTTTGCAAGCTTCTCCAGACCGTCCAGGCTCTGGTAGCTGTAACCGAAGAGATGGTTGTAGTTTGCTACGAAGATCTGCTTGTTCTTGACAGCATCCAGGCTTTCCAGCTTCGGATTGTTTATGACTTGAAGAATAGTAACCTGCTCATTTGTCTGCGTAGCATCTTCCCCTTCCGTATCCCAGTGGAGTGCGATAAGTACGTCGGGATTTTGTTCAATGAGAGCTTCCACACTGATATCGCCCTGTTCCTGCTCAAATACATTCTGAAGGCGAAGCATACGGAACATATCATTGAAGAAGGTTTCCCCGTAAGCCGCATAAATAGAAAGACTTTCGGGATCGGTGATATGCAGGTAGCCGAAGGTTTTATCCTGATCAATGACGCTCAGGGCATCCACAACAGTCTGTTGTCTGGTTCGTAATTCATTTGCGAATTGTTCTGCCGCTTTCGGTACATTAAAGATTTTTCCGATCATTTCAATATCGGTATAGATAGAATCAAAGGTACCGCCGGTGACAGAGGATTCCATAACATATGTTTTAATGCCCATATTATTTAAATCATCTACAGTTCCTACACCCCAGTCGGCATTGTCAAAAAGTCCGCCGCGGCCGAAGACAAAATCGGGATCAACACTCATAGCGACTTCTTTACTGATGTAGGACTCGCCAAGATTGGTAAGCTTGTCAAATTCTTCCTTCACGGCTTCATCCGGGGCGCCGAATACGCCGCCTACGCCTACGATCTTATCTGCAAGGCCAAGGTGGATTAAGAATTCTGCTGCAGTACGGGTGGTGGCTACGATTCTTTCAGGTGCCTGGTCAAAGGTAATTTCTTTTTCCGCCCATTCCGTACCGCCTTCCGCCTTCGTATAGTTTTTGATCACCAATGGGTATACGGTGGCATTATCCTGCGGGGCAGCAGCGGCAGCTTCGGTGGGGGCTTGTGTTGCAGCATTGGCAGGAGCAGCAGTGGGAGTGTCATTTGATGCGGATTGCTCCTTGGCAGCACAGCCTCCAAGGGATAGTATTAATAACATAGCCATAGTCAGTGCAATAAATTTCTTCATGGTATTCTCCTTATAATTGGTATACAAAGCTTAAATTGTTGGTTATCGGGTTCTCATATATCTTACAGTTAACATCATAAAGAGCGGCAACAAGCGCTTCCGTAAATAATTCTTTCGGCTTTCCATGGGCGATAATTCTGCCCTTTTTCATGGCATAGATGTAATCACAGTACTCCGCGGCCATCTGCAAATCATGGAGTGCGGCAAGCACACCGATATTTAATCTCTTCACACAGGTCAGCACTTCAAGCTGATAGCGGATATCCAGATGATTGGTCGGTTCATCCAGCACCAGAAATTCGGGTTGCTGGGCAATCGCTCTGGCTAGAATAACGCGTTGTTTTTCACCGCCGGATAAGGTAATAAAGCTTCGGTCCTTATACTCCTTCAGATTGGTTTGCTCAAGCGCACGGCGGACAATATCCATATCCTCCTTGGTGTCTGATTCCAGCAGCCTCTTATGGGGAGTCCTGCCAAGCATGACCATCTGAAAAACGGTCAGATCAAAGTTCAGTTCATTGAATTGACCGACCACACTCATTTTCTGAGATACCTTCTTCGGCGGGGCGCCAAGCACATCAAGCTCATCCAGGAAGACGGAGCCTGCTCTTGGTTTCAAACTTTTATAGATACTTTTCAGCATGGTAGATTTACCGCAGCCATTGGCACCGATGATTCCGACAAATTGCCTGTTACTTACAAGCAGCGAGACATCGCTGACGATATCGTTCTTACCTATGGATACCTGCAGATCTTGAACCTTAAGCTGCATATTCTCATCCTGCCTTTCCGGCTAACTTCCAAAATTATAGCCTTTTTTCACAATAATATAGATAAACATCGGTGCTCCGATCATAGAGGTGATAATTCCGATGGGAAGTTCAACATTTTCAATAATGATACGGGAGATGACATCTGCCCAGATCAGGAACAGAGAACCGATCAATGCTGTCATCAACACCAGGCGTTTGTGGTCGGAGCCGAAGAGTCCGCGGACAATATGAGGGATGATCAATCCGATAAAACCGATCATACCGGAATAAGCAACCACGACACCTGTTAAGAGAGAGGTAAGCAGCATATAGAATCTTCGGTATTTTGAGAGAGGAACTCCCAGGGTTGTCGCAGCTTCATCTCCCAGGAGCATCGTATTCAGAATACGGTACTGGAACAGGAAAAATATTGTGATCACGATAACAACAGTCACAAGTATGGGTATCTTATTCCAACCGGAAGAGGCGAGGCTTCCCATCGCCCAGAAGGTTACGGTCTTCATTCCCTCCGCATTATTGGCAAAGTAAACAATGATACTGGAGAAGGCGCTGCACAGAGCACTGATGACGGAGCCGGATAATACCAGCTTCATGGAGGTCATACGTCCGCCTACGCTTGAAAGGATTAATACGGCCAGCGAGGCAGATACCGCACCCAGAAAGGCACAGAAGGCGAGGCCGAACTGAGCGAAGATGGATCCGCTCCCAAAACCGATTAATATTGCAAAGGTAGCACCAAGGGAGGAGCCGGAGGAGATACCTAATATGTACGGATCAGCAAGTGGATTCTGCACTAAAGCCTGCATCACGGCACCGCTGACAGCCAGGGCCATTCCAATGAATACCGCAAATATCACTCTCGGAATTCTCACTTGCCAGACGATGTTAACAAAGGAATTCGGGATATCCTCTATAGAACCGAAAGAACCTCCTGATATTTTATTGATCAGAATTTGAAAGGTTTGCCGGAGAGGAACATCCGCTTGTCCAACCGATGCGGAAAAGCATAAGGAGAAGAGTATACCAGCGAATAGGATTATAACAGCAGTGGTATAGACGCCTTTATTTTCAAATAATAGTTTTTTGTCTTTGATAATAACACCTCCTTGAATAGCATGAGTTATTATTTGAATGCGGTTAGACATAACTAACTACTGCAATATAGCATAGGATAATACGCGAGTCAATGTTGAATTATGCAATTGATAATTATTATCAAATTGTAATATCAAAAATAAGGGAAGCTGGGTATTTCAGTCCCGGCTTCCCTTATCACAGTACTTTATATTATTAGATCATATACTTCGGTAACCCTTATTTATCATAACCTGCAGCTTAGATTACCTTATATTCCTTCAGGAGCTTATGAATGTCGCTTCCTGCAATTTTTTTCAGCATTACCTTAAGTGCGATTTTCTCTTTGAAGCCAAGGTCCATATCGGTAATTTTCTTACCGTCACGCATCTGAGTGGCAGCCGTTAACAAATCACGTATATCATAGGTACTGCCCCAGACTTCAGGAACACCCCGGTCGATAGAAAGCAAGGTATAGACTGCTTCCATACCTGTCCGGACGGAGTATTCGGTAGTGAAGATCGTGTCGCGCACAGTCTCGGCAAATTGACCCAGGAATGCAAAATTCACACTTCCTTCCGGAATCACTGCAGGTCTGTCACCGGCGCAGCGCGGCATAAAGAAAGCAGTAATAAACGGCATCATACAGGGAATGGTATTGGCACTGTGTTCAGCCATTTTCTCTATTTCATTTACCGGAACACCCAGGTGATACAGCCATTCCATACAGATTTCTTTGCCGGTGCAGTCCCGCATGGGCTTTTTGATGTAATTACCGGGCCGGTCGCTGAAGAGGCCATAGATCCAGCCCACCAGCTGATCCTTTGGCTGGCTGCGAAACTGAGGCTGGCGGTTGAAGGTCCAGCTGAGCAGCCAGTTGGAATCCTTGACGGTGACAATTCCTCCGGTGACAACCTTACCGCTGAAGGGATCACGCTTACAGATGTTCTTAATATAAGGAGGAATACGGTTATCCAGGGTTGTTACGGTAGCCGACATCCAGCTGCTTTGCTCCGGATCATAACAGAACTTATCCGGTCTGCCGAAGGCAGAGTCCTGTGCGGCAATCCTGCGCCACATATCCCAGCCGCCGCCTTCCTTGATCTGTTTGTTGAAGGGAGCAGGGTGATTCTGGTCCCCCAGACTGGAGTTCTCGACACAACCGCCGTTGGTAATGAAGATCAGATCATTTTCCGTAAGATCAATGGCTTCCTTTTTTTCGTTGTGAATCACCTCGATGCTCTTGGCGATTTTTCTGTTTCGACTGATATCAAATTCTATATTTACTACCTTAGTGTTGTAATGAAACTGTACTTCGTTGTCTTCCAGATATTTTATCATGGGAAGGATCAGAGATTCATACTGATTATATTTTGTAAAACGGAGTGCCGTAAAATCAGGCAAGCCGCCCACATGATGGATAAAACGCTTGAGATAGAGCTTCATCTCCAGCGCACTGTGCCAGTTTTCAAAGGCGAACATGGTACGCCAGTACATCCAGAAGTTTGAGCTCAATACTTCTTCACTGAAAAGCGTATCAATCCGCTTATCATAAAGCTTTTCATCCGGGGTGAAGAACAGCTTCATGATTTCCGCCGCCCCTTTATCGGAAAGGCCGAACTTGCCTTCAGTACGGGCATCTTCCCCGCGGTTGGCGGTAGCCCTCATGAGAGAGTAATTGGGATCCTTCTTATTGAGCCGGTAGAATTCATCCAGAACGCTGATTCCTTCGGTCTCAATGGAAGGAATAGATCTCATCAGATCCCACATGCATTCGAAATGATTGTCCATTTCACGCCCGCCGCGCATGACATATCCGAGCTCATCATACCTGTAACCATCGCAGGCACCGCCGGGTATGGGATCCTTTTCAAGAATATGAATTCTCTTTCCCTGCATTTGTCCGTCACGAACAAGATAGCAGGCTGCTGACAGGGCGGCAAGGCCGGAGCCGATGAGATAGGCTGATTTGCGCTCAACGTCTTCGGGCTTTACGGGACGTGCAAAAGCTTCATAGTTTCCGCTGGAATAATACATATTGATAACCTCCGATGATCGTATTTTTGTTTGTGCTTTCATTTTATCTTTTTCAGGGAGAGTTACCATAAACAATAAAACCGCTATGATAAAAGTTTTATCATAGCGGGCAAAATGTAAAAAAATTATTCCGTTATTTCAGATGGTTTTACCCTGTCAATCCTGAACTTGTTCAGTGCCCTGGCGATATCCCCATGGATCAGGGTGTCCAGACGGTCAATGATCTGCTGCGGCGCTTCCTTCATTCCGTTCTTAATCCAATCGAGCATCAGACCGACGAAGGCATATTTGTAAAAATCGGCGATGAATTTTTTATCTTCCTCCCGAACCTCTATTCCTGCGGCTTTTTCCTCCACAACCCCAATCAGCAGATGATAGGTTAACTTGTATAAGTAAAGCTCTATCTGTTCACGGCTGACAGAATGGTATACATTCAGTATAAAGGGTTTATTCTCCGATACCGCCTGAAAGATCTGCAGAAACCCTTGCTGCCAGGTGTCGTAGGTTTTCTTTCCGTCCAGTGCCTTTGCTGCATCCTCGATACATGTCCATTCCACCAGATCATAAATATCTTTAAAGTGGTAGTAGAAGGTCATGCGATTGATTCCGCAATCTTCGGCGATATCTGAAATTGTAATCTTATCCAGGGGCTTTTGTAATAACATTCTCTTTAGAGAAGCTTCCAATGCCCGTTTCGTCGTCTGTGACATAGCATTACCTCTTTTTCTCCACTTTTATTATAACACAAATCTCATTAAAATACCAGACTTGTAATGAAAAGGGCAAAACTGTAAAATGAGCTCATATATGATAGGAGGGGAATGCTTTGGATTATCCGATGGAAGAGCTGCTGGTGCTGGTGAAGGAGCTGGCAGACAGAGATACAGGTATGGCAAGTACTTCTATTACCTATGAGAAAGCCCAGCAGCTGATGGGCGCAGTACTGTATTGTATCCATGAAAATGAGCTGGAGGTGTTTGAGCAGGCTGGGGAAGCAGACCGGACTGAATTGGCAGGAAAAAATAAATTTACAACCGCAAGGGAGGCGTATGATACCGGGTTTCAATTAGTTACGGCAAAGGTCAGAAGAGCTAATGAACGATACGCGGATATGATCCTGGACTTTAAGGATTATGGGAATATTGAATATCATGATACTGTGGTAAAAGGCATTCCCGAGTTCTTCAAATGGTATGATCCGCTGCTTGATCCTGAAAACCATATTATTCTGATGGATTATATGGTTTTGAAGCAATTGCAGGAATTTAACGGAGTTGATGTAATTGATCAATATTTAAACTGTATCAGGCTGGAACAGAAATTCTTAAAGCAATTTCCGGAGGAATACGTCAGAGAGGTTTTAATCACATCTGAACCGGAATATGAGGTACTATTCATCAATCCGTGCGGGATTGTGCTTCGTAAGGTTTTGCTCTGTATGCTGCTTGGCATAAAGACCTCGAAGATAAAATTTGATTCTGCCGATTATGAGAGGATTTCTTCCTATGTGAACGGCATGGCAGAGGAGGCGTTATCAGCTAAGCTAACGAAGTTATTGGAATTACTGATTAAAAATATATATCAGGAGGACAGGGAGCTGTTCCGGTATCTGGAAAATATAATTGCTGATTTCTCGGTAGAGTTAAAGAATGGAGCAAAAAATAATACTTTATATAATACGATATAATACTTTGGAAGATCTTGCGGGTACTATGAAACTATGGATCAGAGCTAATCAGACAGAAAGGTGCAGGGTTTGCTATGGATGATATGTATGAATTGATGCTGGCAGCACAGCAGAAGCAGGAGCTGGAGCGGGTTTTAGAGTGTAATAGGAAGACGGAACAATTTGGTCTGGTGTTATCACAGGAAGAAGCCAATCATCTGATGGTCAGCCGTAAAAATGCATTAAGTGACACTCAGCGGGTGGAGCTGGGAGAAGGCATCCTGCCTAAGATAATCGATACGTTCTGTGATTCGCAATTTATCAATCAGGATACCTATGCGGATACCTTAGCGGAATTACAGGATATCTTTTATATCTACAAGAACGAGACGCAGGATGGATTGACGGATGATGAGCTGCTTGATTTTATGAGGAAACAGTTTGATGAGATCTGCTTCGGGGATTTGGAATATCTGCGAAGTACCTGCCTGGAGAGATTTGCAAGAGCGGTTCGTGCAGGATATCAAAGCCAGATGCAATCCAGACTTCGGGATGAGTATGCTTTAAAGGAGACAGAAAATGAGTATGACAAACTGTCCGAGGAGACCCGCTGGGATTATGAGGTCTATAAGACGAGGCTGGAGGATGAGTATTAAAAAAACGGATTCGTCAAAATAACAACTTAATAATAGAGCCCTGTTCTTTCCTTAGCGCACTGGGAACTTTTTGCAGGTACGCAGAGGCGACGGGGCTCATTTTATTTTCCGAAGGTCAGGGGAGGAAGGATTAATTACAATTCGCTTCTATGATTTCCTTCAGGGAAACATGCTCGTTTCTGAAGCGTGCGGCACTTTTTTCATTTTTTAAATGAATGGCATTTTGCGGACACAGGTGTACGCAGCCCAGGCATGCTTCACAGCGATCAAGGAATACCACCTGATCACCAACCCGGATATTACCGGTTGGACATACTCTGGAGCAAATACCGCATTTTGTACATTGATCATTCACAAGATAGCCCTGGGCCTGCTCACCGTTCATGAACAGCTTTGATCCTGCCTGAATCAGAACAGTCGATATCTTTTGAAGAGTACCGGTCTTTGGCTTATTGCCTTTTCTGCTTTTGATATCCTGAAGAAGAACGGATAGATTTTCTTCCACCTTTTTACCGGGGAGTTTGGCCAGCTGATCCTCAACCTTGAAATTCGGCAGATAGTTATCAACCATGAGGAGGGTATTCCTATAATCAAATCGGATTCCCCGCTTGAGAGCAATGCGGTCAAGATTATGTAGTACTGCGCCGGTCATATTGCCATAGGTAGCAATAGCAAAGGAATATTCAGCTTCCCAGGACACCTTTTCCAGAAACCGTCTGACGATGCCCGGCATCCCAAATCCGTATATGGGAAAGACGATGCCGATGACATCATCTTTAAACTGAACCGTATTTGTTTTCATAAGCTGGGGTATAGAATAAAGAGTTCCGCCGATGCGCTTTGCCACATATAGGCAATTGCCGGTTGAGGTAAAATAAAAGATGGTCATATGAAATCCTCCTGATAATATTTTTATTATAACATAGTTGGAATATACATTCCATATTATGATTATAAATATCGTAATATTACTTGTCAATAGTAGAATAATTAATGTAATATAGAACGAATATTCCAATATATTGACGAAATAATAGGAATGGGATATGATAATTATAATTTGATCCTGGAGGAAAACATGAGTAAAAGAGATGACATTTTGGCAGCGACACTTGACTTGATTACGGAAGAAGGCTTGCAATCTATAACATTTTCTAAACTATTTCAGCGTGCCAATGTGGGCTCTGGCACGGTTTATAACTATTTCGCCAACAAAGAGGAGTTAGTTGGAGCGCTTTATCTTAGAACCATCAATCATTTTAGCGATTCCATGCTGAAGGAGTACGACAGAACCGAGAGCATATATTCCTGTTTCCAACGATTGTTGAAAAACATGGCGACCTTTGCACAGGTTTATCAGAAGGAGCAATGGTTTTTAGAAAATTATTCACATTCCCCTTTTATCTCTGAGGAGATCAGAAACCGGGAAATCCCGGCAATGAAGGAGTGTATGCTGCTCATTGAGCGCGGGATGGAGCAGGGGATGATACGATCTGTGAATCCGTTAATGTGTGTGCAGATGATCAGCGGCATGCTGCTTTCTGCGGTACAGGGTGCATTGCTGGGCAAATACCCGATGGATGAGAAGGCATTTGATCAGGTGATTGAAATCTGCTGGAGGGCAGTCGTAATATAGCAAATCATATTCGTGGATCTATTTCAGGAAAGTAAGTAAGGATGAATACGAATAATCTGTATTTTATCATCTGCTATTGTAACGGCAATCATTCGGAGATCTAAGGAACATTTCCCAGAAAGCTTACCAGAACCAGAAAGGCTGATAACGCCTTTTGGAGGGATATTACGCAGAAAAAGAGCATTAAGGGATGTCTTAAACGACATCCCTTAATTATCCTTATAAATTATAAGTCAGGACGGTTGGATATTTATGCCATTAGCTCTTCATGTGCAATCTGCAGTAATTCAGGTATCTTCAGATCCTGAGGGCAATGCTTCATACATAATCCGCAGGAGACACACTGATCGGCACCGTTGCCTTCCGGGACAATGCTTCTGAAATAAAGAACCTTATCAATGGTATGGGGCTTGGAGATCTGATAATTATTATACAGCTTAAAGATATCAGGAATTTTAACGTCCTGGGGACATGGCATACAATAGCGGCAGCCGGTACAGCCAATACTCTTTTTTGATTCAAAGATCTCTTTTATTTTTGCAACCATTGCGTGATCTTTCTCCGACATACAGTCCGGAACCGCTTCATCAAAAATACGCAGATTATCCTCCAGCTGTTCAAGAGAATTCGTACCGCTTAAGATTACGGATACCTCAGGCTTATCATACAGCCACCGGAAGCACCAATCTACCAGGGAGCGCTTCTCAGGATATGACGCAATAAGCTCCTGAATTTCCTTTGGGGTATTGTTAATTAAAGAACCGCCTCTCAAAGGCTCCATAATTACACTTGCGATTCCCCTTTCTCCTGCGTATTGTAAGCCTTCCATACCTACCTGATTATGTTCATCCAGAATATTAAGCTGAAGCTGGCACATTTCCCAGTCATAGGTATCTATGATTTCTTTAAAAGCCTGGGTTGTGCTGTGTATGGAAAAGCCTTTATGCAGAATTTTTCCCTTTTCAAGCATTCTGTCAAGAAACTTAAGTCCGTCGAATTTCATAACCTTGTTCCAGTTGGCAGGATACAGGTTATGAAGCAGATAGACGTCAATATGATCGGTTCCAAGACGCATTAATTGCTCGTCCAGATATTTTTCAAAATCCTCATACTTCTCAATATTCCAGATGGGACTTTTGGTAGCCAGATAGACTTTATCCCGATAACCGTCCCGCAAAGCTTTTCCGGTAATGATTTCGCTATTGGCATAGACATAGGCGGTATCCAGATAATTTACACCATGATCAATGGCGTAACGGACCATTTTGATTGATTCTGCCTCCTCTGCGGGAAAGCGCATACAGCCGAGGCCAAATCTTGATACCTCTAATACGGTCTTACCGTATTGGGTATATTTCATTTCACTCACTCCATTCTTTATACTTTTGTGATATTTGTAGTATATATGATAAAGTCCGCTCTAAGTCAAGTAAAAATTACTGGTTATAAAAAATATTGTAAATCTTATATCACAGCCGGTATTGCTTAGAGTACACTCGAAGTATTATAATATAATTATGAAAAATCAGGAGGAGATAATCATGGGTTATACAATTAAAGAAGCAGCGGAGAGATTTCATATTACACCCTATACCTTACGGTATTATGAGAAGGAGGGGCTTCTGCCCTCCGTATACCGGGAAGGAAATGGGCACAGACTGTATAATGATACGGATCTGGAGTGGATTCAGATTGTCTGCTGTATGCGTTCCACCGGTATGTCCATAGAGTATATCAAAAAATATATTGATTTGTGTCTGCTGGGAGACAATACCATTCCGGAACGCCGAAAGATCATACAGTGTCAAAAGGAAATCCTGGAGGAGCATATTAATGAATATAAAAAGCTCTTAAGCATCGTTAATCGGAAGCTCAAGCGTTATGACGAACTGAGTAAGGCGGAATCAGAATTGTTGGCAATGAATTGAGATAAAGATTTATTTACCAAATTGTTGATTTGTTGTTGTGAACGTGATAATATGGTTTTGAATACTATATATTATGATATGATGGAAGCGTAATGAGGATAATGCCATTAAATTGGCATAGCAGGCTTGCTTGCAAGTCCGAATGAAGCAACAGGATCAGGAAAAATTTACGTCCTGATATAAGCAGGGAGAGGCCATATGGAAAAGATTGCACTGATTGTAGATTCCGCATGTGATATCGACAGCGAAACCATTCGCAAATTCAACATAAGAATGCTGTATTTCAAGATTATTTATAAGAATAAAGAATATACGGATAAGATAGATATCACAGCCGAAGATATCTACACTAATTTAAAGAACGAGATACCGAAGTCTTCCTTTCCGTCGGTGGAAGATATTGAAGAGTTATATAAGGAGCTGGAAGCACAAGGCTATACCCATATTATTTGTATTACGATTTCCACCGGGCTTTCAGGTGCCTATAATGCCATCAAGCTCATAAGTGATCAGTATGCGGGAATGGAAACCTTTATTTATGATACGAAGTCTACTTCATTGGTAGAAGGAATTATTGTAAAAAAATGCGGCGAATTAATCGAAGCGGGGGTGAGCTTTGGGGAAATTGTAAACAGTATTCCTAAAATCAAAGCAAAGCTCCATTTTTACTTCGTCTTCGGTACTCTGGAATACGCCATAAAAGGCGGACGGATCGGAAAAATCTCCGGTACCATTGGGGACATATTGGATATTAAGCCTATCGTTGGCTTTGATGAAGAATACGGACAGTGCTTTACCTATGAAAAGGTCAGGGGAAGGAATAAATCTCTGAAAAGATTGGTTGAAATGGGTGATGAGTTCCTCAGCTCAAAAAAATTAGATGCCTATATTGTGCATGGCAATGTGGGAGAAATCGCGCAGAACATATTTGATATTTTACGCGCGAAATCCAATATAGTGAATGTATATTTGATCGGGCAGATCAGTGCCATTGTAGGAGTTTATTCAGGACCCGGAACCGTCGGTATTTGTTTTGCGGAAAATTAAATAGATATCATAATGGAAAAGCGGCAGGCTCCACACGGAACCTGCCGCTTGTTATTACATCCTCTGAGCTGCGTCGAGGGCCAGTGCGGAACGCTCGCATTCCTCAGTCAGCATGGTGATCTGATGGCACAGGGGACTGCCTTTCATTTTCTCTGAGGCATAGCTTAAGCCGTTGGTTCGTTCATCCAGGAGAGGATGGTCAATCTGTCCCGGATCACCAAGCAGAATTACCTTGGTGCCTTTCCCGACTCTTGTGACAATTCCTTTCACCTGCTTGGGCGTGAGATTCTGTGCCTCATCAATAATCAGGTAGGTATAGGTGATGGAGCGGCCCCGGATAAAATTCATTGCCTCAGCCGTAATAACCCCCCGTCCAAAGAGCTCATCGATCTTTCCCCGGAGCTCCTTCTCATTCTTATAGCGTTCGCTTTCACTCCTGTCTACCAGAATTTCAAGATTATCGATAACCGGCCTTAGATAGGGTGCAATCTTTTCCTGTTCCGAACCGGGTAAAAAGCCGATGTCATCATCAAACTGAACATTGGGTCTGGTGATCAATATCTTTCTGTAGCATTTCTTCTCCGCATCAAATATTTTATCCAGACCGACCGCAAGGGAATAGAAGGTTTTGGCGGTTCCGGCGGGCCCTTTCACGATTACCAGAGGAGCACTGTCCGCATCCATCATGAGAGCCTCCTGTAAGAATTTCTGGCCGACATTCTTTGGCTGTACTCCAAAGGGTTCCTCCTTTAAACTTCTAAGGGGAACAATATGCTTTCCGTCAAAGCGGCCAAGCAAAGTTTTCTTTGCATTGGTTTCGGAGTGAATGATAAAGAATTGATTATGGACCGGACGGATTGCCAGTTTATGCTCTGATGCATCCTCACAGGATTTACTGTCATTTGCAAGATACTGGTATACCTGATCGGGAAGGAGTCCTTTTTTCTTGAACTCATTCATTGCATTATCCGAAGCGAAAACATCAATTCTGCCGGTATACTGTTCTGTCAGAAGCGGGGATTGTTCGGTGGTGAAATCCTCGGCGGTTATTCCGATCCGCTGGGATTTTAAACGCACCATAATATCCTTGGTAACAAGCACAACGGCTTCCCCTTTTTCCGTTAAGCCTTTGCAGATTTTTAAAATTCGATTATCATTAACGTCCTGGCTGAAGCCGTAGGGGAGTTCTACCTGGACAAAATTTGATTCAATTTTCAGTGTTCCGCCGGTTTCCAAGTCGACACCGTCAAAGAGATTACCGGTTTGTCTTAATTGCTCCAAGAACCGTATGGTTTGCCTGGCGTTGGCCCCTCTTTCTCCTTCTTCATTTTTTAGCTTATCCAGTTCTTCCAGTACCGCAATGGGAAGTACCACCTTGTTGTCTTCAAAGGAGAGCAGGGCAAGGGGGGATTGAATTAGTACGTTGGTATCTAATACATAAGTTTTTATCATCAAATACCTCCTTAAAATGATTATATAAAAATGCTTATTGTACGTATGAGCACAATAAGCATTCTCAGGTTCGGGTGTTATTTCTGTTAAGTGTGATATATTTCTTGGAATTTCTCACATGAGACAAACACATAACAATACTATACAGACAGGAAATGATGAGCAGCAGCTGTTTCCATGCGATGCTATGGAGCATTGACATAGGCGTACCTCCTTAATGAGAGTAGAAAGGAAAATGAAGCTTGGTGAATTTCTGCTTTAATGATAACATTAATATGCTGTCCCAATCTATCATAGAATTGTAAATTCTAAATATTACCCATGTAAACATGATTATGTTCCTATACAATTTCAGTATAAAAATGGTATGATTGAGACAAGAAGCTTTGCTGCAATCCTCTATGATTAGGATTATAGTATAAGCATACGGGAAGCACAATACTTATAGGAATAATTTACTGTAGGGAGGAGCAATTCATGTTACGATTATTTGAACAGCACAGAATTAGAAAATCGGTAGAACTGGAGGGAATGTGGGACTTTTATCCGGAAGGCAAAGCTATTTTATACAGATTGCCTGTTCCGGGCTGCTGGGAACAGCATCCGGATTTGTACACCTATCGCGGCAAGGGTACTTATGTTAAGAAGGTATATGTTGCAGAGCCGGGTACCATCCGTCTTGAATTTAAAGGTGTCAGCCATACTGCGCAGGTTTATTTTGATCAGGTGCCGGTAACCTGCCACTATAATGCTTTCACCCCCTTTTCTGCGGTGGTGAAAGAGGTGGAAAGAGGTGAGCATGAGATCAGGGTTGCAGTGGATAACAGCTTTGGCGAACAATCCGCATTGCACATACCAAATGATTATTATACCTACGGCGGCATCACACGGCCGGTTGCCATGGAACAGATATCGGGTGTCTACATTGAGAGGGTGCATTTTACACCGTTGTTTGAACATGGTATCTGGAGCGGAAGGCTTACGGTATGCATTCATAATACCACCGGAAAGAAAGTCAGCGTCAATGTGAAAAGTACCCTTGAGCAGTATACCATGAATTCAGATGCAATTGAGCTTGAGGGTGAAAGTAAAATTACCGTCACCTTAAAGCAGCAATTTGAGGATGTGATACCCTGGTCCAATCATAATCCCAAGCTATATCTTATTCATACCATTTTATATACGCAGGGGCAGCCGGCGGATGACCTGATCGAACGGGTAGGCTTTCGTACGGTAGCCGTCAATGGAACAAAGCTGCAGGTAAACGGGGAAGAGGTATTCCTAAAGGGCTTTAACAGACATGAAGATTATGCGGCGGCAGGCTGTGCAATCCCGCTGCAGCTTATGGTTCAGGATATGGAGCTTATGCTGGACATGGGAGTGAATGCACTTAGAACCAGCCATTATCCCAATGACGAGCGGTTTCTGGATCTGTGCGATGAACGGGGCATTCTGGTTTGGGAGGAGAATCATGCAAGAGGGCTCAGTGCGGAACGAATGCAAAATCCCAATTTTGATCAGCAGTGTGAGGATTGCATCAGGGAAATGATAGAGAATCACTATAATCATCCAAGCATTATCCTCTGGGGTATCCTCAACGAATGTGCAAGCTACTGCGAGACAGGCAGGCGGAAATATAAAACACAGTATGAACAGATCAGAACTTTGGACGATACGCGTCCCGCAACCTCTGCAACCTGTCATCATTTTAAGGATATTACGCTGGATCTTCCCGATATTGTATCCATCAATGTCTATTCCGGCTGGTATACTGAGGATCCGGCAGAAGAAAAAAAGAATGAAATTCTTAGCTGGATCAGGCAGTCAGGCGGTGAGAACAAGCCCATCATCGTAAGCGAGTTCGGTGCAGGGGCGATGTATGGATACCGGGACCGTTCCAGATGCAAATGGAGTGAGGAGCGTCAGGCAGATATTATTGAGGAGAATCTGAAGGTATATATGAAGGATAAGAATATCTCAGGGGTATTTATCTGGCAATTCGCAGATTGCAGGGTCACGGAAGAGGAATGGTTTGCCTCAAGACCCAGATGTCATAATAACAAGGGTGTTGTGGATGAATACCGCAGACCGAAGCTGGCCTATGATGTTGTGAAGAAATATTATGAGGAATTGAGATAATGCCATATTCGGACCGGAAATGCCTGGGAGCTGCTGCAAAACAATTGCAAATGTTTTGCAGCAGCTCCTGTTTTAGTTGTATGAAATATACAACCATATGCCCTTGTATTACATAAATTTCAGCCTCAGGGTGGATGATTATTCTATCTTACGAAATACCGATATTCAGATATAATGAGATTACAAGAAGGGAAAGTGATTTCCAGACTTGAACCAGAGTATAAGGAGGAAGGGTAAATGAAATCTGTAGCAAAAAAATTATTTGCTGTTATGTTAGCGATGTTGGTGATTATGGGTTCGCTGACAGCCTGCAGCAAGGAGGAAGCAAAGCCGGGTAATGCCGGAACCGACACAACGAAGCAGACGGATACCGGAAGCCAAAAAGCAGAGGTTAAGATGGAGAAGATCCGTGTCTGGTCCGACAATGCTCATGAGAAGGAATTAAGGTTACAGCAGATTGAACAGTTTAACAATACCGTCGGCAAGGAAAAAGGGATTGAAATTGAGTATACCGTATACGGTACCAATTATCAGGACGCGATTAAAGTAGCCGCACAGGCGGGAGAAGCACCTGAATTATTCCGGCCTACCGGAGCGTTCCTGCTGGATTTTGTGGATGCCGGGTATCTTATTCCGATCACAGACCTGCCGGGCGGAGACCAGGTAGTAGCCCCCTATCAGGACCAGCTGGTGAATAATACGAACTTATTTAACGGCAAGGCTTATACCTTACCCTATAACCTGACAACCTATAAGTTTATCGTGAATGATGACCTGTTTAAGAAAGCCGGTATTACCGAATATCCCACCACCTGGGATGAAGTACGGGAAGATGCCAAAATTATCACCGAAGCAGGAAACGGCGTGGAATACGGATGGATCCTTGGCTTACAATCCAACTGGACCATCAGTACTTATATGACACGACCCAATGGTGTGAATGTGGGACATATGGGCTTTAATCAGAGAACCATGAAGTTCCAGTATTCGGATTTTGCACCGGCAATTGAAGCAATCTACGGAATGGTGAAGGACGGCAGCGTATTCCCCGGCTCCGAGGGGTTGGATGCAGATGCGGCAAGAGCGCAGTTTGCGGAAGGCAGGGTAGGTATGATCGTTGGTGCAAGCTTTGATACCGGCGTATATAATGATCAGTTCCCTGCAAAATGTAATTGGAAGGTTATTCCGTTACCGGCATTTACGGAGGATGGTTCTCCGTATAAGGAATTTGCAGATGCAACCTCCCTGCTGGGTGTTGGTGCAGCGGCAATGGAGCATCCGGAGAAGACGCTTGAAGTACTGAAATTCTTCTATGACGATGCAAATATGGCTCAGATGTATGAGCAGTCTTTATATATTCCATACCGTCAGCAGGCAATTGATATGGCAAAAGCGGAACCGGCGCAGAAAGGCTTTAAAGAATTTGCGGATCTTCCTCAGAAGACGCTGATGTTACCTACGCCTGATTCAGCGGTTACTCCCGAAGGAGATGCTTACAGAGAGACTATTATCAAGATTTTGACGGGTGTATACGGCGACGATGTAAAGGGTGCGTTAGCAGATCTGGATGAGCGGTATAATAAGGCACTTGCCGAGCTTGATCCGGAATATGTAAAGTCCTTTGAGCTGAGCCAGGAAGTGATTGATAATATGAATGTTGAAAAGTAATCAGGTAATCATGACAGGATAAGACAATCAGGAACGAATAAGGCAATCAATAGCAGGTAAGATATTCGGTACAAGCACTCCTCCCTATTTGCTTGTGCCGGATATCTTAATCATACGATCGGTATATCCTTTATGCCGGTGTGTAATTATTATCATGATAATCAAATCATGTTGAATGGAGATTGAGTTATGAAGATTGCAATTAGCGCAAAGAGCGTGGAGATCAGGAAGAAAGCGGATGTGCTTGTTGTGGGCGGAGGACCGGCCGGAATTGGTGCGGCAGTATCAGCGGCAAGACAGAACAGCAGGGTAATACTTCTGGAGAAAAGAGGCTTTCTTGGGGGGAATATTACGGGGAGCTATGTGGAGACCTGTAATCATTTCTTCCACGGAACAGGCTTTCATGCCAGCGGTATTTATGCCGAGATCGAGGAAAAATACAGAGAACAGTACCAAAGCTCCCATGATATACGAAGCAATTCTCCTCATCGCTTCAGCAGCGAGTATTTAAAGATCTTCCTGGATGAATTTATGAGAGCTGAAGGTGTTGAAGTGATCTTTCATTCCTTTGTGAATGATGTGGTGGTAGAAAACAACAGAATTCAGGCTGTAATTATACAAAGTAAGCAAGGTCCTATTGCCGTCAGTGCGGGTGTTGTTATTGATGCTACCGGTGACGGTGACGTGGCCTTCAGCGCCGGTGTGCCCTTTGAGCAAGGCAGGGATAAGGACGGCTTATGTCAGCCCGGAACGGTGAATTTCAGGATCGCAGGAGTGGATGCCGCAAGATTAACGGACGGAGAAGATAAGCTGAAGGTTATCGGACGGCAGTTTAAGGAGGATTATCGCGCCGGCAGGACAGGTCTTCGCTGCAAACGTCAGGACCTGCCCTTTGGAAGACTGACCTCGGGCGGTCAGATTTCTTATATCAATTATCCCTGTGCCTATAAGATTGATCCTACAGATATCGAGGATCTGAGCAGGGGAGAGATGGAATGCAGGGAATATATCAAAGAATTCTATGACTATATGAAGAAGAACTTTGATGGGTTTGAGAATATCGAGCTTGCTTCCATCGCACCTGAGATCGGTTTTCGTGACAGCAGAAGAATCAAAGGCTTATACCGGCTGACGGTGGAGGATATGGAGGCGCAGAAGGAATTTGAGGATGTGATTGCGGTCTATCCGAGGTTTTATGATATGTTGTCCCCGGATGCCAATATGGATGGGAACGGGAGCTTTACCGGTGCCGGTTATGAGGGGCACATTTATGAACCCATTGCGGATGACAGAACTTATCAGATTCCATACCGCAGCTTACTGCCTGTTGGGATTGAGAATATGGTGGTTGCCGGAAGATGCATCTCTGCGGATCATGTGGCGGAAAGCAGTATCCGCGGTATCTCTGCCTGCATGATCACCGGCCAGGCGGCAGGCACAGCCGCAGCAATTGCCTGCAGAAACCAGGTTCAGCCGAAGGATATTAACCTCAGGGAACTGCAGGAGATATTAAGAAATCAGGGGATTAAACTGCCGCAATAATGACTGTCAGCCATGATAATCAGACAGCAGTTACTAAGCTGCGGCATCAATAAATCGTAATGTTAAAAGTACCGGGAGGAAGAGAAAATGAAAATTGCAATGTTGGAGCCCTTGGGCGTAAAGCAGGAACTGATTGATGATTTGACAAAGAGACTGAAGAAGGAAGGTCATGAATTTACGGCTTATGATAATGTAACGAAGGATGTTGAGGAATTAAAGAGGCGAGCAAAGGATGCGGATGTGATTATTATCGCCAATAATCCGCTGCCGGGAGAGGTGATCCGCAGTGCGGAGAAGCTGAAGTTTATCTCCGTGGCATTTACGGGAATTGATCATGTGGATAAGGCTGCCTGCCTGGAGAAGGGGATTAAGGTATCCAATGCGGCCGGATATTGCACTGACTCCGTAGCGGAGCTGGTCATTGGGCTGATTATATGCAGGTTGAGAAATATTGTGGAGTGCAATACCCTGGTGCGGGAAGGCAGGACCAAGGACGGCTATGTAGGCAACGAGCTTCTGGGTAAGACCGTGGGTGTTGTGGGAACCGGCGCCATCGGAAGAAGAACTGCCCAGCTTCTGAAAGCCTTTGACTGTAAGCTCCTGGGCTTTGATAAGTATCCCTCCAAGGCTGCCGAGGAGATCGGGATAGAGCATGTTACGCTGGAGGAGCTGTTAAAGAAGAGTGATATCATTACCTTACATACTCCTTTAATGGAAGAAACCAGATTCCTGATCAACGAAGACCGGTTAAAGCTGATGAAACCGAGTGCAGTATTAATCAACTGTGCCAGAGGAGAAGTGATTGATATTCAGGCGGCAGCAAAGGCACTGAAGGAGAAGAGAATCGCCGGTGCGGCGATTGATGTGTTCGAGGCGGAGCCTCCGCTTCCTTTGGATCATGTTCTCCTGGATACGGATAATACCGTACTGACCCCCCATATTGCATTTGCCACAAAGGAATCCATTGTAAGACGTGCACAGCTTACCTTTGACAACATTTATTCCTGGATGGACGGAAATCAGATTAATGCAATGCTGTAATCATAGAAAGGTGTAGGTGCATCCATATGAAAAAAATTCTGCGCAAGGATTCTGTTCAGGCAGTCCTAATGATTTCGCCTATGCTCATAGGATTTTTGGTGTTCACCTATGTGCCGATTGTCTATATCCTTCGTTATGCGTTCTATAAAACCAACGGGTTCTCCTCGGAATTCATCGGGCTTGACAATTTTGTCCGGGTATTCATGAGAGACCATGCTTATTGGGCTTCCTTAGGCAATACCCTAATTCTGTCTGCCGGTAAGCTGGTGGTTGAAATACCTCTGGCATTGTTACTTGCAGTACTTTTAAATCAACGGCTGCGGGGTACCGGGTTCTTTCGGGTTACCCTGTTCCTGCCCTCCATTATGAGTACCGCAATCATAGGACTTGTATTCTCCCTGATGTTTGCCGCTTACAATGGCGTGATTAACGGAATGCTGCAGGATGTCGGCTTGATCTCCCGGCCGATCAACTGGTTCGGCAACAAGTGGACTGCGATGTCGGTGCTTGGAATAGCCTCGGTATGGCACTTTGTGGGTATTAACATGATTTTCTTCCTGATGGCGCTGCAGAACATCCCCAAGGAATTATATGAATGTGCCAATATCGACGGTGCATCCGGCTTCCGCAGATTCTTCAGTATCACCCTGCCCATGATTGCCCCCATCTTCCAGGTGGTTTTACTGATGGCGATTGTGGGAAGTATCAAGGTCAGCGATCTGGTGCTGGCTTCCACCAACGGCCAGCCGGGCGGTCAGACGGAAGTAGTTATGACATATGTGTTTAAGTATTTCTTCGGGTATTCCGCAAGAGCGGTAGAGGTTGGATATGCCTCGGCAATGGCAATCGTGACCGGTATATTCTTAAGTCTGATTACCTTTATCTACTTAAGAGCCAGCAGAAAGATGAAAGCAGAGTAGGAGGATTATATGTCGGGAACGAACAAAAAGCTTATCACAAAATTTATTATTTATCTGGTCTTGACCATAGTCTTCCTCGTGGCGATCTTTCCGGTATTCTATACCTTTATGGCATCCTTTAAGGGAAATCAGGAGATCCTCACAAGCGGCAACCGGATCATTCCGGAGAAGTTTGTATTTGACAACTATATTCAGGCCTGGAAGCTGGCAAATTTTAAGCAGTTTACCTTCAACAGCGTGTTCATGTCCTTCTTTATCGTCACCGGTGTCATCCTGTCCTGTACCATAGCCGGATATGTATTTGACCGCGGACACTTTAAGGGAAAGGAACTCCTCTTCCTGCTGATCATATCTTCCATGTTTGTATCCTTGGGCAGTCTGACTCTTTATCCGACTTTGATGATTGCAAAGGGCTTACATATCAACAGAAGTTTATGGGGTGTTATTATCATAAGGGTTCTGGGCCTTGATGTAACGAATCTGTTCATTGCCAGAGGCTTTATCAATTCCATCTCAAAGGAGATTGATGAAGCTGCCAAGATTGACGGCTGCAGCTTCTTTAAGATTTACAGGAGTATTATCTTCCCCTTATGTAAGCCGTTGATTGCGACGGTTGGTATTCTGCAGTTTCGGTCCGCCTGGAATGACTATCTGATGCCGCTGGTATTTACTTTGTCCAATCCGGACCGTATGCCTTTGGTGGTTGGTGTAGTTAACTTAAAGAGTACGGGTGAGGCTGCCTCCTCCTGGAATTTGATGCTGGCAGGTACGGCAATCTCCATGATACCGATGATCCTGGTGTATATCATGTTCAACAGGTACTTTATTGAAGGACTGACCAGCGGGTCAGTCAAGGGGTAGAATCAGGGCCGCTGCAAAATACTTCCCAAACAGCCGGAATTAGGTTTCCGGCTTCCGGGGAAGCATTGCAGCGGCCCTGACCTTATCCGTCAAGGTCATCCATTCATTTCAGCCTGATTATCATTACAGAAAAAATCTACTTGTGTTCATTCATTATTTCATCAAAATTAATCTGCTTTAGCAGGCGAATAACCTCTTTCATGCTCTTCATCTCAAACTTCTTCAATATACTGTTTACCTGGCTTTTGATGGTAGCCTGGGAGACAAATCTTGTTTCTGAGATATCTTTATAGGAGCTGCCCTCATAAAAGCATTTTAATATCTCGAATTCACTGTTGGTCAGTCTGGATATAATATTGACAGTATAGAGTAAGCTTTTTTGCTGCAGCTTCAAACGTGCCAGCTCATCGATGATTTTCTCTGCGACATTGGGTCTTAGCATCAGCTGGTTGGCATACACATTACGGATTGAGTTTAAAATCTGTGCGATGGAATCGGTTTTTACGATATAGTCCATAACTCCGGCACAGTAGGATTGGAATAAAAACTCATCCTCCTGATGAATGGTTAAGATGATAATCCGGATGCCCGGATAGAACTGCTTGATGGTATAGGTCGCATCGATACCGGCGGTTCTGGTTTCCATCTGAATATCCATTAGGATAACGTCCGGATTTAACTCTCTGGTCTTTTGGACAGCCTCTACACCGGAGCTGGCAAGTCCGACTACCTCCATGTCGGGTTCCTTTGATAATATCATCTTAAAGTAATCACGAATGTCTGCGATATCGTCCACAATTAATAATTTTATTTTTTTCATATAAAACCAATACCTCCCCTTTGAGTTACCCTGCTCTTATACATGCTTTATGACTTTTAATCTGTTAAAGGTCTTTCCTTGGCAGGAGAATCTCAACAATGGTGTATTCCCCGAGCTTGCTTCGTATGCGGATATGTCCGTAATGAGAAGATATTACACGAAAGACATAGGAGAGACCAATTCCCCAGTTATTCTGCTTTGATTTTGTTGAAAAATAAGGATGAAATATTTTGCGCAGCATCTTCTTTGAGATACCGCAGCCATTATCACGAACCGAGAAATAGATCCAGTCCTTGCTGGAATCGATGGAAAGCTGAATTTGGGAATCCGCCCGGTCCCGGCTGTTAATGGCATCCACGGCATTGGTGAGAAGATTGGTGATTACCTGTGTCATATGATACATATCCATATTACAGTATACAGGGAGATTTTTGTAGCTTTGGGTTACCGCAATATAATCCGGAATGGTGGCCTCTTTTAAGGAGGCTTCCACGGCTTCCATAAAATTATGATTAAGGGTTCGAACCTTTAAATCCCTGATGTTATTCAGTGCTTTTGAGATAGCATCCATATGACTGTCGCTTAAGGTTAAAATCTTATTCAGAAGCTCCAGGCCCTTTTGCGAGCCATAGCTTTCAATGGCCTCCTCTGCAAGAATTTTTGTGTTAAACATGATATTCTTATTGGAATGCAGGACATCCTTTAAGTTATTATTCAACAGGTTCAGGTTATTTTTGATTGCCCGCTCCTTTAATACATTGATCAGATTGCCCGTATTGAACCGGATGATGATATATAGAATCGCGATCAGGGAGGCCAGGGAGAGTATGGGCAATATGGTGGCATAGTAGGTCGGGACAATAAAGACATTCTTATATCTCCAGAAAGCACAGCGAAATACATTTTCCACGGAGGTTTTAAATACACCGGTGAAAAATATCATATAAAAGATAAAGTTCAATAAGCCTAAGCTCAGGGAGAGGCTCAGGGTCTGCTCCGCAAAAAAGGTGATCCGGTTGTTCCTGTAATTACGGATCAGAAAAGCAATGGGATAGATCAGGTACAATAAGGTGAACAAGCCAAGGAGAAAATCGGCAGCCGTAACCGAGGTCTCCCATAGAGACAGAAGGCCGGGCTTTGTCATGGTATGTTTGATTATGTATATCTTATATGCAGTATCCGGATGATAGAAGAAGAAATATACCATCGGGTGGAAAAGCAGAAACAGATACTTTACTGCGGTAACCACCGGACGTTTGTTTAACACGCTGCTTTTGACGGTTTTATCAAAGGAGAAGATAAACAGCATAATTGCAATAAAATAGATGACGATGCCGAGATTACGAAGGATCAGCAGGCTTGATAAGGGAAGCCTCAATATTTTATTTAAGAATAGAAACATTTTGTATTCAATTCCGCCATAGAGGGAATAGGAAGGGATTAAATAATTGCTGCTTCTGTAAATTTCTGAAATAATCGTAAACAAAGAAATACTCATGCCAAGTACCATGAGAATATAGAGCAGGCTGTATTTATTTTTATAATTACGGATTACCAGTACAAGTGAGAAAAACATCATAAACAGAATTGTTAATGCCATATTCCCTCCATAATAACCAGTAAAATATGTAAATTACTGTGGTATTTTAGTTAATTTTATTATAACATAGGATCCTAAAAAAAATAAGTTGTATAAAACATACAACTTTTCTAGCCAAATCCAATAGGGCTTCCTGCTGTGCATTGATGGTACCATATAATTTGTTGACTTTAAAGTTATTTCGTCATATTATGGCATTATTAGTTTTTTATTATAACATGCTTATTCAGGAAACGGAGATTTTGGATGGAGTATAGCTCATTAAAAGAAATTGAAGAAAAAATAGACTTTTTACATAAAATGTATGACTCGATTCGCATTGTGGACCCGGTGCAAAAAAAGGTTCTGGATTACCGCAATGCCTCTCTGACAGAGACGACGGACTTATGTTACGGATATTGGGAAAACGGGCTGATCTGTGAGAATTGTATCTCAATCCGGGCTTACCTTGAAGGCAGAAGCTATATGAAGCTTGAAAAGAAGAAGTCCACGGTACTGCTGGTAACGGCAGTTCCAATCATGAATACGGAGCGGCCTGTCGTACTGGAGCTGCTGAAGAATGCTTCAGATACCATGCTTGTGGGAGAAGGAAACTATAATGAAGGTACGATGCTGAACCGCTTTGTTCGGGAAATGAATGATATTGTCACGAAAGATCCTTTAACAACGCTGTATAACAGGCGCTTCGTGGAGGAACGGCTGCCTGCTGATATCATCTATGCTGCACTGAATAAACTGCCTTTATCCCTATGCTTTATCGATATGGACCACTTGAAGGAATTCAACGACCAGCATGGGCATGCAGCCGGGGACTGGGCAATTAAAGCAATTTCCGGTGTCATAAAAAGTCATATTCGAGATAAGCAGGATTGGGCTGCAAGATATGGGGGAGATGAGTTCGTGCTTTGCTTGAATAATACGGATGAGGAGCAGGCGCACAGGTTGATCGGGCGGATACAGGAGAGTTTGGAGGAGATTGAATTAGGTCCGGAGATGGAAAAAGCCAATCTTTCCTTTTCTTATGGGATCAATACCGTAAAGGATAGTCCTGTCACGGCGGAGGAGCTGCTGCGGTCTGCCGATCAAAAGATGTATTCCGCAAAGAGAAGGAAGAGAAGGATGGAATAGGCATAGGTATAGCCATACAGAAAGCAATACAAAAAAGCCATACGGAAAGCCATACAGAAATCATGCAAAAACCATATAATAGCTGTAGAAATGTTTATTACAGCCTGTGACGATAGAAATATCTTCACAGGCTTTTTTGAACAATAACAAGCAAAAAATAGCAATTTGGTTTCATGACGGTAATGTTAAAAAAGTGTAAACTGGTTACAGGAATAATGAGGCTTAATTCTCTGGTACAAGTAAACCTGCGAATAATTGATACGAGGGGAGATACAGAATGGCAAAATCAGCTGCGATATCACTGCGTCCTTCAAGGGGCTTTGCACGGAAAAAGAAGACGCTTCTACTGTTAACCATGGTGCTGCCGGGTGCAGTCTGGCTCATACTTTTAAGATACCTTCCGATGTTTGGTATTGTATTGGCCTTTAAGGATTACAAGATTTATACGAAGGATCCGTCACTGTTTAATAATATCATGCATAGTGATTGGGTCGGCTTTAAGAACTTTAGGTTTATTTTTGCAACCACGGATTCCTGGAAGATGATCCGCAATACCATAGGATATAATGCATTATGGATTATACTGGGCCTTATCATAGCCGTAGCCTTTGCAATCATGCTCAGTGAGATCACTAAGAAATTTGTAGCAAAAACCTACCAGACCCTGATGTTTTTTCCGTATTTCCTGAGCTGGGTAGTAGCAGGTTATTTTGTTATGGCATTTCTTGATCCCACCAGGGGACTGCTGGTCCACCTGCAGCAAAGCTGGGGATTGGAGGTTACCAACTGGTATAATGATAACAAGCCCTGGCCGGCTATCCTGACGCTTGCAAACCTATGGAAGAACGTGGGCTATTCAACAGTTCTATATCTGGCGGCAATCACCGGAATTGACGGGACGCAATATGAAGCCGCCGCAATTGACGGAGCCAGCAAATGGCAGCAGGTGCGCTTTATTACCATACCGCATCTTCGAACGATGATTATTATATTATTTATCATGAATGTAGGCAGAATATTTAATTCAGACTTCGGTCTGTTCTGGAATGTACCGATGAATTCCGGACCCCTGTTCCCCACGACACAGGTTATTGATACTTACGTATACCGGGCACTGATGGCCACAAGTAATACCGGCATGAGTACGGCTGCCAGCCTTCTGCAAAATGTCGTAGGCTTTATCTGCATCATGGCGGCAAATACGTTTGTCAGGAAGGTAGATGAAGAAAGCAGCTTGTTCTGAGCAAGATCAGCTTATCAAGGGGGAATTGAAGATGAAAAAGAAACACGATATTATTATTGCGAATAATAGAAAAAGGCGGTTAAACGCGGTAAGCGTACCGGCTGAGATTGTAATCAATATTGTACTTGCGGCTTTTTGCCTGGTGTGCATCATCCCGTTTATCTTTGTGGTTATTATCTCATTTTCATCCGAAGAAAGTATCCGCCAGATCGGTTTTTCTTTTACACCGGTTGAGTGGTCCATAAAGGCCTTTCAATATGTTTTTGATTTGGGAGATCAGCTTTGGAGGTCTTATTTTAACAGCTTTTTTATAACAATTGCCGGAACCTTTCTAAGTGTTCTTATCTGCATACTTTATTCCTATGCACTGTTTCGGCAGGATTTTAAATACCGCAGGTTTTTTACCTTCTTCAGTTTTTTCACCATGTTATTCGGCGGCGGACTTGCACCTACATTCATGGTATGCAAGAATTTATTGGGTCTGAGTGATAATTACCAGGCACTCATTGTGCCGTTGCTGGTCAATCCCTTTAATTTCATTATCATGAGGACTTTTTTCCAAAGCTCGATTCCGACGGAATTAATCGAAGCGGCGGCGATTGACGGGAGCGGAGAGTATAATACCCTATTTAAAATCATCGTGCCCATATCCAAGCCGGGAATTGCTACGGTTGCTCTGCTGAATGCGCTGGCCTTCTGGAATGAATGGTTTATCGCGATGCTCTATGTCAGGGATGCGAAGTATATACCGCTGCAATATTTATTGATGAAGATGCAAAATGAGGTGGATTTCCTTGTGAAGAACAGCTCGGTCATCGGTGTTGAGGCAATCAAAATTATGAGCCAGCTGCCCCAGGAAAGTCTGCGAATGGCTCTGGTCGTATTAATTGTTATTCCGATTGCCTTTGCCTATCCGTTCTTCCAGCGCTATATAATCTCAGGTCTTACCATAGGCTCTGTGAAGGGTTAAGCAGTCAGGATTGAACAATTGTAAACAAAAAATACCAAATTGGTTTCATGACTTAAAAGCATTTCCTGTGTAATATGATTACAGGAACTGCAAAACGGCATTTTTTACAGTCGTTATGATTATGTCAAAAGGTGATGCTGCATACGCAGCATAGACTGATTGCACAAAAAATGCTTTTTCCAATTCCTTTTCAGTGAATACATATTCTTAAGGGAGGGTAAAAAATGAAAAAAGTACTATCAATTGTTCTATCTCTTGCTTTGCTGATCACAATGCTTACAGGATGTGGCAGCGATACGAAGGAAACCGGCGGTTCACCTACAGAGGCTCCCAAGGCAACGGAGGGCGCAGCCGCTACGGCAGCACCGGACGCAGGCGGAATCGATATCTCTGAGCCGGTTACCTTAAAATGGTATCTTCATGGCAGCAACGTTACCGATGATAAGGAAGTACTTGCAAAAGCAAATGAATACCTGAAAGAAAAATTAAATGTAACCCTGGAGCCGATCTGGGGAACCTGGGGTGATTTTAACGATAACGTAATTCTTTCCATCAATGGCGGAGACGATGTTGATATTTACTTCACCTGTTCCTGGAGTGCCAACGAATATAATGCGTTTGCGAAGAAGGGTGCTTATGTTCGTCTGGATGATCCCGAAAATAACCTGATCGAGAAATATGCTCCCGATCTTTGGAAGCAGCTTCCCGCAGTACTGACCCAGGGTGCTGCCATTAACGGTGCTGACGGTTACGGTGTGTATGCAGTTCCCGGGTATAAGGATATCGCAACACAGAACTGCTGGGATATTAATGTTCCCTTGCTTGAGAAATACGGTTATACGGTTGACGATATCAAGAATACCGATTATTATGGCTTTGGCGAGATTCTTAAGAAGGTAAAAGAAGGAGAAGGCGCTGATTTCTATCCGTTATTGGTGGAAGGAATGGTTCTTGAGAGAATGGTTAACAATTCCATTATCGTAACCGGCGATGCAGGTACCAATAACCTTCTTTCCTACTATATCAATCCTACCGATACCTCCAAGGAAGGTACTTATGGCAACAAGATCTTAAGCAAATTTGAAACACCGGAATACAAGAAGTTTGTTGAAAAGACCCGTGAGTATTTCCAGGCTGGGTATATCGATCCTGCAATGGGCAACGCAACCATGGCAAATGATACCCGTGTAGCAAAGCAGCTTACCGGTTCGTATTTAATCGGTACACAGAGCTATGCACTTGGCTACGAGTTTCAGGCAAGTAAAGAGCGCGGCTTTAAAGTAGATATGGTTCCGGCGACACCTGCATATGTTGATACCACCTCATCCCAAGGCGCGATGATGGCAATCTCAACCGCTTCCCAGAATCCGGAGCGTGCAATGATGTTTCTGAATCTGTTAAATACAGATCCATACCTCTTCACCTTGCTTGATTTTGGTGTGGAAGGTGTTCATTACAATATGGTAGACGGTGAAGCAGTATTTACTGAAGCAAGAAATAATTATATGCCTTGGACCAATGGTATGGGTAATATAACCCAGCTTCCTCCCCAGCAGGGACAGGGTGTTGATTTCATGGATACCTTTAAAGCTTATTATGGTTCCGCAGGTGAGATCCCGATTCTTGGCTATTCCTTCGCACCTGCAAGTGTTGAGACAGAGCTTGCATCTCTTGCAAACGTAGCAGCAGAGTATGCACTGGCACTCAATACCGGTACTGTTGATCCAGGTGAATATCTTCCGGAATTCATTCAGAAGTTAAAGGATAACGGAATTGATAAGGTTGTAAATGAAGCAAATACCCAGCTGGATGCCTTCCTGGCAGCAAAGGGTAAATAATTGTAAGCACTTCTATCATGATAGAGTTCTCCTATAAAAAGCTATGCCGTTCATTTCGTAAGAATGGCATAGCTTTTTACTTTGGTCATGCTAATCGGACAGGAATGATTTTGACTATTAAAATGTAAACTAAAAGTGCGGAAAGATATCCGCACCTAATTCAATACTATACCAAATTTCATATTAAAAGTCTAGTAATTTTTCACGGTAAGCTATATGCTATTTATACCTACCGCGGATGGGAAAAGTATGATAGGAGGTCTGATTTTATGAAGGCTTTAGATGCTAATTGGTACAAATAAGAGACCTTCCTATTGCGGACGAGTACGATGTTGTATTAAATCTGGCGGATGGTGCCATTGGGTATTTAGAAACGGATGAAGAAAACCTGAAAATATTTAATGCCATTTCAAATGCATTAAAACCGGGCGGAAAACATTTTATGGATATCTGCAATGCAGAATATGCTGAGCATTATTTCCCGGCACAATATTGGGATGCAGGTGAAAATGCTCTATCCGTATCTAGATTTGAGTGGGATGATAAGAAAAGAATCATGTTGTTTGGCGACAATACTATTGTGTATGGTGAAGCAGCAAAGAAACCTAATATTGAATATGGAGCACCACAGCGGCTTTATTCCATTGATGAGATAGAAAAAATATGGAAGCAAATGGGCATTCGGGTAGAACAGACTTTCTCTAATTATTATGGTAAAGATGCATCCTATAAGGAATTACAGCTTCTGGTATACTCCAGAAAAATATAAATTTTATGCAAAAGATTTTGAGCCATGCTTTCAGTATGCAATATTTATAGAACAGCTCAATTTCAGGTTTACGAAGAAACAGACTGGCTAATATGAGCAGTCTGTTTTTTTGTTGCTTGACCTGGAATGTTTCACCAATATCATGTATAATGAAGCCAGGATAAATAGTTTGGAGGAAGAGATGGTTACAAGAGACCAAAAGAAGCGTTATTTTAAGTTAGAATACAGATATAAAAAGCTGCGCAAGTCATCGAATAAAAAAATGGCCAGGTATCGTATGTTTGGTATTGCCAGTGGAGCAATCCTGGGAATAGGCATAGCAATTTCAGGATTTCCTTTTGACGGGAACGGTACGTTCGATTTCGGACGGTATTTGATCCTTGTCTACGGAGCGCTGCTCCTGGCCATCCTTTTCAATATCCCTCATATCCTCATACATGAGGCCGGTCATCTTGTTTTCGGTTTAATGACTGGCTATGAATTCCTGTCCTTTCGGGTGCTTAAGACCATAATTTATAAAAAAAATGGAAGGCTTCACAAAACAAAACATTCTGTGAAGGGTACTGCCGGACAGTGTCTGATGCGCCCGCCCAGAAAGCAGGAGGATGGAAGCTTTCCCTTTGTGTTGTATAATTTAGGAGGCGGAATAGCAAATCTGGCTGCTTCTCTTGTGCTTATTCTTCCAATGGCTGTAACGAATAATTCGGTGATACGTATTGTATGCCTGGCATTTGCGCTGATGGGAGTACTGGTTGCTGTAACCAATCTCATACCAATAAGTATGGTGATACAAAACGACGGCATGAATGTAAAAAGCATGCTTCAGGATGAGAGCTTACAGGAAGCCTTCTATCTTCAGCTGCAATTCAATGCACAAATGAGTGACGGTAAAAAGCTTACGGAATATCCTCCGGATGCTTTTAAGCTGCCGGCTGTGGCAGATGAGACAAATACGCTGGCGGTTTATCTCAGTTTGTGCGCCTATATCAGGCAGCTTGCAAGGCAGGAATATGAACTGGCTGAGCAATCACTTCAGACGATGGAGGAGCATCTGCCCGAGTATCTTCCGGCGGTCCTGAATGCGCTTCAGGCGGAAAGACTATTCTTCCTGGTACTGCATAAGGCGCCTCCGGAGGAAATCGCAGCTTTATACAAGCATATCAGGCTGTTGTTTATTACGGCGAAAACAGATATCGGCATTCAACGGATACGCTATGTATATGAGACGTTTCTGTCAGAAGAAAAGAAGATGGACATCATGACACTTATCATGAAGCGTGAACCAAAGAAATGGGTGGAATGTGACAAGGAGAAATTATATCAGGAGTTCTTAAAGGTTGCCGGGAATTATCCCGTTCAGGGTTTGGCGGCTGCTTATGTAGATATCGTAGAGGATATTAGAAAGGCGGAACAATCAGATGAAGAAGAATCCGTGTAATAAAATGGAGGGTGCCACCTCTGAAAAGAGACAGAAAGGAGTTGATGTATATCAAATACGAATAGGAGATTAAACTATGATAATAAAGCATCCTTTGTGGCGGACCATGTGTTCCCTGAAAGGAAATCAACGGGCTTGTGTTCTGACCGAGCCTCTTTGGGCTATTCCAAATAATCTTTTTATCCCTTTTGCATCAATTTATATGGCCGCATTCGGATTACCGGATTCCAAAATAGGTATTGCAGCGAGCCTGGGACTTGCCATGCAATTTATCACAGCATTATTTTCAGGGGCAATTGTGGATAAATA
Organism: Bacillota bacterium; assembly: GCA_023409535.1. GTDB lineage: Bacteria > Bacillota > Clostridia > Lachnospirales > Lachnospiraceae > Mobilitalea. The sequence goes on along the minus strand of JAEYGZ010000048.1, from coordinate 354,717 downwards.
TGGAAGACGTAAAACCATGCTGATCTTTGGACTGATCAGTTGGTCCCTTCCCTGCATGCTCTGGGCAGGTGCGCAAGGCTACCGGTATTTCATACTGGCGATCACCTTAAACGGATTATGGAGGATCCTCGGCAACAGCTTCAGCTGTATGATTGTTGAGAACGGTGACACAGACCAGCTGGTCAATATCTATACCATTCTTAATTTGTTTGGCATACTTGCAGGGTTTATCTCACCGGCGGCAGGCCTTTGTATCGATCGCTTTACGCTGGTACCGACGATGCGTATCATTTATCTGAGCTCATTTTTCTTAATGACAGTGAAGTTTATACTGCAATACCGGCTGGCGAAGGAGAGTGAGGTTGGCAGACAGAGAAAGGAGGAATGCAGGGACAGCTCGATATTTGTGTTGACCTTTGGCGGCTGGAGTATATTTGTCAATGCCTTAAGACACACCGGACTGCTGCTGTATGTCATATTGATGACATTGATTACCTGCTTTAATATTACACAGGCCACCTTCTGGCCATTGTTTGTAACAGCCTCATATGGGGTAAGTGCCGCCATGCTCTCGGTGTTTCCAATGATCAAAGCAATTGCTACCATAATGGTGTACCTGTTTATTACCTCGCATATCAGTATGCATTCGATCAAACGACCGCTGCTTCTGGCCCTTGGTACTCACTTGCTGGGATTGGCCCTGCTGCTTCTGTGCTTACCCTTTGCAAAGGCAGCAATCGCAGCCGTATTTTTCTCGGCGGTATGCGAGGCAACCGCATTGGCTGTTCTTGGACCCTTATGTGAAGCGCTGATGTCCGCTGCCATCCCTGGCAGGGAAAGAGCCCGTGTGAACAGCTTGATTACAGCTATGATTTTATTGATCAGTATTCCGGTAGGAGCGGTTGCAGGCAGGCTGTCACAGCATAACAGGATGCTTCCGCTGGTGTTAAATCTCTGTTTATTAATCGCGGAGATGCTGGTTGCAGTCATCATTACATATCGCAATCGCACGAACAGGAGCTCCGTCGGAGCATCGGAACTTTAGGGGAAGGGCATATAGGGTGAACAATTCGCAGCCTGCCATGCCAAGATTGGTTAAATTCTCAAGGATGACAATTTCATGCTCCCGCAGAAGCTGTTTATGAATCGGTATATCTGTACCAAAGACAGGATCAACACTCATGACATCCACACCGATCCCTTTCTTATGATTAGCGGTGATATAACGGGCCACTTCCTGCGTGATATGCGGATATGCTTCATAATACTGTCTCGTACCCCAGTGAGCATCCCAGCCGGTATGAAAGAGCAGAAACTCTGCAGCATCCGCTTTCTTTTGGACCGGCGCAAGCTGCTCCATGGTAATCAGCGCGTCCTTTGGCAGAGCGGTGCAATCAATGACAAGTGCCGGTCCAACAAATTGCGTTGCTGGAAATTCATCCAGTGTTGTTCTGCCGGGAAATATGTGTGCAGGAGCATCCATGTGTGTTCCGGTATGGGAGAACAGCTTGAGCTGTGTCTCTAAGTAACCATCCTTTTCATAACTTGCTGCCGGTTTCAGCCCCGGTTGTTCCATACCGGGGTAAACCGGCATATCTTCAGCTATCGTATGTGTTAAATCTATGATCCTCACAGCTTTATCATCCTTTCTATAGATGCTTATTTGGTTTTTCTGAATCTTAAAGGTGTCATCCCATAGGTCTTTTGAAACATTTTCGAAAAATTCGCCGAGTAATGATATCCCACCTTATTCGCAATATTCTCAATGCTTAAATCTGTGGTTGAGAGAAGATTAGCAGCGGTAGTCATCCTCAAATGATTGGTATATTCCCCGATAGACATATGATACTGTTTGGAGAAGCCGGCCTTCAGCTTCTGCGGGTTTAAAAACACCATTTTCCCCAGGGCTTCGATACCGGGCGGATAGCTGTAATGCTCAGTCAGTATATCATGTGCTTTTTGCAATGCATGGATATCGGAGGCGGTTAATCTTGCAATTCTGTTTTTTCCAATTTTAATATTTCCATAATTGATTTGATTTGTAAAGGCATTTTCTGCAGATTTGCTGATTTCGCTTGTCAGCAAGGCGATGCATTCTAAAAGCTTGGCTTCCAGATAAATGCCGGTCAGAGAATTCTCATATGCCAGACTCTGGAGGCGGTGTATGATCTGCGGAATCTCCAAGGGCAGATATACATAAGTGAAGTTTCGGTTAAATGCATCAAATGCATTGATTATACCGGGAAATCCGGGATCTATTACCTCCTTCAGATAGTTATCGTAGATCGTTAACTCCACACCATGATAATGCTGACCCTTTCTCCAGGTCTGACTCCCTTTCAGATCTTTTTCTATTACGAAAAAAGTGGAAGGAGTGAAGGAGGAGGACTGATGTTCCTCAATCTCAAATTCAGTAATCCCATGATATACAATTCCAAAGCGGAGAATTTGTTCCGGATTATCAAAGGATAATGAAAAGTCCTCGGGAATGGTATAATCGGCAATGCCAAAATCGTAATATCCTTCCCTGGAATAGCTGATTAAATAACCGAGTTCCGGTCTGTTTTTGTTGGTATATAAAGAGTAGCGGTCATTCTCGTATTTGTGAAAGGTCAATCTTTGCAGGATGGCCGATTTGAATGCTTCGCTGGAGTTATTAGCCATAGCAGTCCTCCTGTTTCGCAGTATAGGCAGATAGAATAGATTTGCTGCAACTGAATCTCTGCTTAAATTATAAAAGAGGAAGTTGTAGAATACAAGAAAAATAATTCAAACGGATGTAAAAATAATGATATTGGGTTATGTAATTGAAATGATAATGAATATCATTTACAATTAGCAACGTCTTAAATACATAGTGAAATGATGGAAAGGATGGAGACATTTTATGAAAAAGCATTTATTGCAAAAGCTCTTATTTACCTGTCTGATATCGGTGTTCCTGGTAGGCTGTTCAAGCAAGGATACGAATACGGATGTGAATCAGGAGGCAGGTTCTGAAACGAATACAAGCTCCGATGCAGAAACAAACACCGGCGAAGCAGAAACCGGCAGCGATGCCGAAGCTTCCCGGGAAGAGAATATGACGGTTAAGGTTACGGATGTTAAGGGTGAAGTGGAGATACCTGCCAATCCTGAAAGGATTGTGGATCTGAGCGGTAACAGTGATATTCTGTCTATCTTGGGATATAAGGTAGTCGGAACAGCAAACAGTGATGCTTACGATTATACAAAGTTCCCTTCTTATCTTGAAAAGACACTGGAGGGTGCCGCCATCGTCGGATACAGCATGCAGGATACCATGGATGTGGAAGCAATCATGAACTTAAATCCGGATCTGATTATTATCTCAACGGTTCAAGAGAAGATGTATGACCAGTTAACAGAAATCGCCCCCACAGTAATGATCAAGCTGGAAGCCTTAAACTGGAAGGAAGATGTTAAGACTTTTGCAAAGGTCTTTCATAAGGAAGCCGAGGCCGATACCTGGCTGGCAGAGTACGATAAGAAGGCAAAGGAAGCCGGAGACAAGATGAAGGAACTTCTCGGACAGGACACCTCTTATTTATCCTTCCTGGCCAGCGGCGGCCAATTCTATGTATTTGACGGAGCCGGTTTTGGAAGTGTTCTCTATGAGGATATGGGATTAGCGAAGCCGGAGGGCATGCCGGAGCAGAGCGATATCAGCTTGCCGGTAGTTACCTATGAGGGGCTTGCTGCAATTAAAGCAGAGTATATCTTTGTAATTGCTACCGATGAGGATTTACAGGTACTTGATGCCAACGCGATCTGGAATAGCCTTCCTGCTGTAAAGGCCGGAAAAATAATTAACCTGCCTTCCTCACCGTATTTTGTTCAAGGATATAGTTCCATCGGCAGAGAACTGTTACTGGACGAAATCGTGGGGATGGTAAATGAAAAGTAATTATAAAAATACAATAACTTTTGCAGTTTGCTGTGTTTTTATTCTGATGATTGGGTTATTCCTCGGTATTATTCTGGGAGTAACCCAAATTGGGATTTCTGAGATCTGGAAGAGCATGAGCAGTAAAAATGATACGCTTGAACTTGTCTTAATCAGAGATGTGCGTGTTCCCAGAGCATTATGTGCTCTCGTTACCGGCGGGATTCTGGGTGTAACCGGTGCGATGATACAGGGGGTTACCCGTAATCCCATCGCAGAGCCTTCCCTTCTTGGGGTGAGCCAGGGGGCAACCTTGGTTATAGCGGTTTTCTATGCACTGGGGATGGCAGTAAATATGGCGAATGTCATGCTCGCTTCCTTGATTGGCGCATTTTTCAGCGGTCTGCTGGTAGTCTTATTTATCTCAAGGAAAGCGGGTCATAGTTCAATCACGAAGATACTATTGGCAGGAACGGCTATGAGTACCTTCTTTCTATCTTTAACGACGATCATCGGGCTTTTATCAAATCAATCCCAAATGCTTGCTTTCTGGGTGGCAGGAGGTTTTCGAAATGCATCCTGGCAGGAATTTAAGCTGGTGGCGGTTCTTGGGAGCGCAGGACTTGCGGCAGCTATTTTGCTGTCCGGGAAAATAAATATTCTTAGCCTGGGTGATGATGTCGCCGTCGGTTTAGGCCAAAATCCTGAAAGAATAAGATTAATTACGATATTAATTATGATACCAATGATTGCGGCGGCTGTTGCTGTCGGTAAAAATATTGGCTTTGTCGGACTGATTATCCCACAGATTGTAAGAAAGGTGCTGGGAGAAGATTATAGAAAAGTCATTCCTTTATCCTTTTTACTTGGTGCGGTGCTTTTAACCTATTCCGATATTGCCGCAAGATTGGTGTACGCACCCTATGAGATGCCAGTCGGTATATTTACTGCCCTGATCGGTGTTCCCTTCTTTATTATGCTGGCGCGAAAGGAGAAAGGCTGAGAATGAAAAAAAAGAATTTTTGGCTTACAGCTATAATCCTGGTTGGCATATTACTGGTTTCTATTGGCTTTTATCTGAGCTGGGGCAGTTATAAGATAGGTGCGGCTGATATTATAAAAACATTGCTGGGTCAGGGGACCAAGCTGCAGAATACAGCACTTCTCAGTATCCGGCTTCCCAGATTACTGGTTGGTACGGCTGTCGCAGTTGCATTGTCCACTGCAGGAGCATTGATGCAGACAATAACGAAGAATGACCTGGCGGATACCGGCTTAATCGGTATTAATTCAGGAGCCGCAGTAGCGGCAGTAATTTTTATATCATTGAAAACAGTTGACTACTATAGCGAGCTTGGGACCTTATCCGTCTATGTGCTGCCTTTCCTGGCAATCCTTGGAGCAGGAGTATCTGCTGCAATCATCTATCTATTATCCGGGCGGAATAGAATGAGGCCAAGAAGATTACTTCTGATTGGACTTGGATTGAATGCAGGGCTGGGTGCCTTTATCACATTCATTACCTTCCGCGGCGGAGTGGGCGATTATAACCGGGTGTTGGTCTGGACCTCAGGAAGTCTGTGGGGAGCAGGCTGGAGTTATGTAATCGTAATCATGCCGGTTGCAGCGTTCTTTTTTATTCTCGTGCTGCTGAATTATAAAAGACTTGATGTTCTCAATCTGTCTGAGGAGCATGGCACTGCACTTGGCTTGAATATGAACAGGGAACGTAAAAAGTTCCTGGCCTTTGCGGTTATTCTGGCAGGCAGCGCAACAGCTTTTGCCGGTAATATAGGCTTTGTCGGATTAATAGCTCCCCACATGGCAAGGAGGCTGGTCGGTTCGTATCATAAGAATTTTCTGATTATTTCTGCTTTTCTCAGTGTGATCATTCTATTGATGGCTGACGCAGTATCAAGGAATCTGTTCTCACCGGTTGAAATACCGGTCGGAATTACCATATCAATCTTCGGGGTGCCTTATTTTATATATCTGATGTTAAAGGAGAATTAGATGGAAGCAATCGGCATAAAGAATTTATCCGTAGGCTATGAGGAACATATGGTGATTGATCATATGGAGCTTACAATTCCAAAGGGAGAAATCAGTATCATTATCGGCTCCAACGGCTGCGGCAAATCAACCCTGCTTAAAACCATTGCCAGAATTATCAAACCAAAATGCGGTGATATCTTTATTAATCAAAAGAATATTAAGAGTCAAAAAGAAGCACAAATAGCTACCCAGGTTGCCTTTCTTCCTCAGGGACCGATATGTCCCAGCGGAATCACGGTCAGAGAGCTGGTGGCGTTCGGCAGATTCCCGCATCAGAAGATGATCGGGGGACTCAAGAGCCATGATAAGGATATGATCGAGTGGGCGTTGGAAGAGGCACAGGTGAAGGAATTTGCAGACCGGGAAGTGGGAAGCCTGTCCGGAGGACAGAGGCAGCGTGCCTGGATTGCTATGACATTAGCGCAGGAGACAGATATTATTATGCTGGATGAACCGACTACTTTTTTGGATATTTCTTATCAGCTGGAGATACTTGAAGTGCTGGAGAGATTAAATACGGAAAAGAACATTACTGTGGTTATTGTGCTGCATGAGCTGTATAATGCCTGCAGATTCGCCGGTAATATCATTGGATTGAAGCAGGGAAGAATTGTTTGCATGGGTCCTCCCAAAGAAGTTATTACTAAGGAGAACCTAAGAGAAATCTACGGTATAGATGTGAAGCTTCAGCTAAGTGAAGATCAATCTTATCCGGTTTGTGTAGAATATGAGTTAATATAAAGAGAAAAATAAGATACCTTAAGCTTTGAACCGACCCCCAAAAGTTAGACCTAGAATCTAACGATTGGAGGTCACCTCACTTTAACAGGCTTAAGGTGTTTTTTGTAAGGAGGTGAAACGCCATCCGTTGCGGCGGTACGCACAGGCAGTGAAGGGACCGGTATACAGCAGCTTATAATTTATATCTTGTTAAGAACTTAATTCTTTGTCACAACATAGATTATTTATAAGAATGTCTAGACCAGGACTGTGAGGAAGGAAGTTTGTTATGATAAAAGAGAAAGTATTATCGGTAATCGTTAACTGTGCGTATGATTATCTGGATCATGATCCAAAGAAGCGTATGCCCAAAATGGTAAAAATGGTTGACAAATTGGACAGAAAGAATAATCTGAAGACCCAACGTGAGGTATTCCGCAAGATCATTAATAATGAAGATGATAACTGGAACAAATATATATTCGGTATGTGGGAGGATATTGATCCGGATGTAAGAAAAACCTTTTTCAGGAATTTTATCTTCAATGCTACTGTATTTGCCGGAAAAAAACATAATCAGCTGCAGAAAGAATATAACTGCAATATACCCTTTGCAATGTTAATAGATCCGACTTCAGCCTGTAACTTAAGCTGTACCGGCTGCTGGGCCGCACAATACGGGAATAAGCAATCCATGAATTTTGAGACCCTGGATCATATTATTGAGCAGGGGAAGGCTATGGGGATTCATCTGTATGCATACTCCGGCGGAGAACCTCTGGTTCGCAAAAATGATATTATTAAGCTTTGTGATAAGCATAAGGATTGTATATTTACCGCGTACACCAACGGAACTTTGATTGATGAGGCTTTTGCGGACGAGATGCTTCGTGTAAAGAATTTTATCCCGGCGATCAGTATTGAGGGCTTTGAAGAGGAGACAGATTCCCGAAGGGGGAAGGGTACTTATCAGGCTGTTGTCCATGCAATGGAAATCCTTAAGAAGAAGAAATTAGCCTTTGGCGCTTCCTGCTGTTATACCCGTCAAAACACGGAAACCATTGGAAGCGATGCCTTCATTGATGACCTGCTTGCCAAGGGTGTGAAGTTTACATGGCTTTTCACCTATATCCCGGTAGGAGCCGATGCTGTTCCGGAGCTTATGGTAACTGCCGATCAAAGGGAGTATATGTATCATCAGGTCAATTATTTCCGCAAGACAAAGCCAATGTTTATCATAGATTTTTGGAATGACGGGGAATATTCAGGCGGTTGTATAGCGGGCGGCAGAAGGTACCTGCATATCAATGCTGCCGGTGATATCGAGCCTTGTGCATTCATTCATTATTCAGATTCCAACATATATAAGGACACAATTCTTGAAGCGCTTCAGAGACCCTTGTTTCAGCAGTATTATAAGAATCAGCCCTTCAATTGCAATCATTTGCGCCCCTGTCCATTATTGGATAATCCGGAGCGGCTGTCAGAGATGGTAAAAACTTCAGGTGCAAAATCTACGGATTTGCTTCACCCGGAGGATGTAATTGATTTGACACAAAGGTGTGAGAATACGGCAGACCAGTGGAGACATATGGCCGACAAGCTCTGGACAGAGAAGCATGCTTGCAGAAATTGCGGGTTTTGTGAAACTGCGAATGAAAATAAAGCCGATACTGAGGCTGATACAGAGGTTGATACCGAAGTTGATCCAGACATTGCCGAAGCCGGTGAAGAATTGGAGGATAAAACGGCTTCAGAGGCAGCTGCAGAAGAGGATAAAGTATATACTGCGGAATGTATTCAAACCGCAGAAGGGCAAGTCGGTACGGAAGAAAGTGAAATAAACAAATAAATTCATGGAAGACAGAGCCTCAAAGTAACGCTTTGGGGCTTTTTTTTGTAGTAATGTATCTCAGATGGCTTATCCTATATTTGTAACGGGCAGACAAAGAATAGTCTGTATTTTCCTATGGTGCGGTGGTATAATTTACATGGGGACAGGTATAACCTAACAAAGGCTATAGATCGGTATACTAGCGTTATGATACGCAGAAAGGACAAGGATGGAAAATACAAAACAGGAATTTCATAATACTGATGAATATATTATGATGTTTCCCGAGGAGATTCAGGATAAGCTAAGACTGATCCGCAGGGTGATTAAGGAAGCTGCACCTGAGGCCGCGGAAAAGATCAGCTGGCAGATGCCGACCTTCTATCTTGAGGGGAACCTGGTGCATTTTGCAGCATTTAGTAAGCATATCGGATTTTATCCGGGTGCGAACGGAGTAGAGAATTTCAAAGAGAAGCTGACCGAATATCATACTTCGAAGGGAGCAATTCAATTTCCGCTAAATCACCCCTTGCCCTGTGAGTTGATACAGGAGATCGTACGTTTCCGTGTCGGTGAGAATAAGCAGCTGGCAGAACAAAAGATTCAAAGTAAAAAGGCAGGAAAGGAATGAAATTATGAGAACAATTCAATTAGGACAGTCAAATCTTACCGTACCTGCTATTGCGGTAGGTTGTATGCGTATTAACGGGCTTGATAAGTCTGAGGCAGAGAAGTTTGTTCGTACTGCCCTGGAGCATGGCGCGAATTTCTTTGATCATGCAGATATTTACGGAGGCGGAACCTGCGAGGAGATATTTGCAGATGCAATTCATATGAGCAGCAGTGTAAGAGAGAAGATCCTTCTCCAGTCAAAATGCGGTATTCGAAAAGGAATGTTTGATTTCTCCAAGGAACATATCTTAAATTCCGTGGATGGAATATTAAAGAGATTGAAGACAGATTACCTGGATGTGCTTTTGCTGCACCGTCCGGATGCCCTGGTGGAGCCTGAGGAGGTTGCGGAGGCTTTCGATCAGCTTTCGGTAAACGGAAAGGTTCGTAACTTTGGCGTATCCAATCAAAATCCCATGCAGATACAGCTTCTGAAGAAATATGTGAAGCAGCCGATCGTTGCCAATCAGCTTCAGTTAAGTATTACCAATGCTGCAATGATCTCACAGGGGATTCATGTGAATATGCTGGATGATGCGGCGGTAAGCCGTGACGGCAGTATCCTTGATTTCTGCAGATTAAACGACATCACAATCCAACCCTGGTCGCCCTTCCAGTATGGCTTCTTTGAAGGTGTGTTCCTGGATAATCCCAAGTTCCCTGCGCTTAACCAGAAGATTAATGAGATTGCCGCAAAGTATGATGTAGCCAATACTACCATTGCACTTGCCTGGATATTACGTCATCCTGCGAAGATGCAGGCGGTTACCGGAACCATGAATGTTGAACGCTTGAAGGATTGTATCAAGGCTACGGAAATCATGTTAACCCGCGAGGAGTGGTATGAGATTTACCGTGCAGCAGGAAATATTCTGCCGTAACGAGAGTAATTATGGCCGTAACAGTTGGGAAGCGCTTAAATCAAACTGTTACGGCCGAAAAACTAATTTAACCTTATAAAGGGAGTTCCAGCTTCTTAGTATAGTGAATTGAGAATATCCGTTTGGCTGGGTTTATTCAGACTTGGCTAACAAATTTGGAACACGATTGATTTTACTAATTCATATCATCGCCATAATAATTAAAATAGCTGCTGAAATTGATGCTGCCGCCGTCATCAATTTGTAATGTGGAAAAATCTCCGGAAAAATCGCTGCTTCCTGTAAAATAAACATGCCCGAACCTTCCGGGGATGGTAAGTAAAGTCCCTATTCTTTCCGCAGCTACGGAGGTGGCACAGGTAACAACGGAATATTCAGGTGAAATTTCTGCGAGCAATGCTTCGGGTGTGCTGCCGCTGCGTCCGTGATGGGCAATTTTCACAATATCAGCATTAATTGGATAGGTAACCGCTTCAGTGCTCAGATTAACTGCTCCGGTGGTACCCAGATCACCCAGGAAAAGCATGGTATTGCCTGAAACTGTCGTTAACCGGAACACCAAGGAATCATTGTTTACATTTCCATCGATCTTACTGTCATCGGTTGATGAGTCAAGATAGGAGCCGACTCTGTTTTTAAATACAAAATTCGTGTTTCCGAAATAAAATTTGGTATTTCCACTGGAACGATTTGGTGAAATCCATTTCCCTCCCTGCTGAAAAATATCAGTTGCGGCATTATATATAGTGCTTGGACTATCCGTGGAGGTTAAATTAAAGGTTTTGACACCATTCTTTAAGCTGATCATCGTATTGACAAAATTCACATAGTTTCTATACACACTGGTACTCTGGGTATTCGTATCGTCCTGATACTTCTTTAATCTTTCCAATACGGTCAAATCATAAAAGCGTGCATATACGGCGTCTACTTGATAACCGATGCTCTGTATAATTTCATTAATTCCCCCCATATGATCACTGTCATAATGAGTAATAACCACAGCATCTAAATGTGTTACTTGCTTCGCCTGCAGAACGGCTTTTACTGTACCGGCATCACCATATCTGCCGGTGTCCACCAGGATATATCTACCATTCTGTTCCAATAGAATGCTGTCGGCATCCCCCACCTTAATAAAATGAGCGAAAAACGAGGTGGTATCGGCAGCATATGCCTTCCCTGCAGATAAGCCGGATAAAGTTAAAGCGATGGTTAAAATAATAATAAATCCTTTTTTCATTGATTTCATAGCTTCTTTGCTCCTTTCTGAAAGTACAGCCCTCATGCTATTACGATGAAATAAATTAGCCAAGTCCAACATTATTTTAAGATATTTAACCAGCTATGTCAAATTATAGTTAATTTTAGCTATATTTAGTGACGATGTTGTGTTGTCCGTTTTCGATAGTTTAATCGAAGGTAGACGCACAGAGCGTGACGCAAAGTCTGTACAGTCGTTTTCCATATTGCCGGAAAAGCAAATTCTACAATAAGTTATTATCAAGTTATTATCGGAGGATTATAAAATTCACACCTGTTCTTTTCTTAAAAACAGCCACCACTGGGGATCAAAACCATCCATATAAAATTCGGTACAGCCCTGCAGCTGTGTCAGCCATGGACGGATCATCAGAAGCATATTTTCGAACAAATCTGCGGGATACCCCCAGTCCAGATCCAGCTGGAACATATAATGGTTCACGGCAATGACACCACCTGGCTTTAAAACCTGAAGCATATTCTTAATCAAGGCCAGAAACGGTTCCTTCACAGATGCTTCCAGGGTATTATCAGCTGTCTCAGCCTGAAGTAATTTTATCATCTGCGGCAGGATCCCCATCCAATCTGAGTAAACGGTATCAATTCCATGCTGACTGCAGAGGATTGCCTGCAGTACATCATTCACCGCATGCTGGAAAGCAACGATATCCACGGAATCAAAAGGGATATAATCAGTAATGAGGGAAGCATCGTCATCAATTAACTCCAGCTTAACGGGTAAGCCTTCCGTCTTGCGAAGCATACTGTCATTCAGCAATTTATTCATATTTGCTGTGATATAGCGGGAATCCGGATTAGATCTTGAGATCGCCTGCACAATCATATCTGCATCGCCTGAGGCTACCTCCAATAGGCTGATGGGTTTTGTACCGTAGAAATGATGGATTAATTCCGCCCATCTGCTTCGAAAGTATAATTCATTGATTACGGAAAAATGTGCAATAGGCTTTACCAATAGGTTAACATATTGCTGATATCGTTCCTCTTCAGGGATTTCCTGGAATTTTGCCTGCTCTGAAGGGGACAGGAAGCCGTTCACCTGCGCCTCAAGCAGCAAGCCGGGCTTTATTTGGTCCAGTGGTTTCATAATATCCTCCTAACCGGATATTTTTATTATAAAAAAATATCCGTAATATGAAAATGGTAAATATTGCTGATAATATTTTAACATAATGGGTGAAAAAGAGATATAGGAAGTTGACAGATAACCGATCAATACGGATTGTCCCGGTGATACCAATATTGCATGCGGCAGTATAATATCCGCCATTGCCTTGACTGCATACTTCACGTATAATAAGCCTGTGTATTTAAAACATCAGATAAGATTATGACAACGGAAAGGCGGACAAATGAAAAACAAGACATTATATATGCAATTATTATCACTGGCATTACCCATTGCCCTTCAAAATATGATATCCTTCTCCGTATCATTGACGGACAACATCATGGTGGGCTCCCTGGGTGAAATATCTATCTCAGGGGTATATATCTGCAGCCAGATCCAAGTGATATTGCAAATGCTCGTGACCGGTATCGGCACGGCGCAGCAGGTTATCGCAGCGCAGTACTGGGGAAGAGGAGATAAGGACAGGGTCAAAGGGATCATTAATATCGCAGTGAAGATAGCGATTATATGTGCCATTGGTTTCTGGGCGGCGGTATTTTTCTTCCCGGACAAAATTCTTGGACTATATTCCAATGATACGCAGGTGATTGCGGAAGCGGTGAAGTATTCACGTATTTTTTGCTTCAGCTATCTGTTCTTTGCTTTAAGCAATGTTCTGCTGGCGGCACTGCGCTGTATTAAGACGGTTCGCATCGGCTTGTATATATCAATCCTTTCCTTTGCAATCAATGTCCTGCTTAACTGGCTTCTGATCTTTGGACATCTTGGTGCCCCGGCTATGGGAATCCGCGGCTCGGCTACGGCAACCCTGGTGACAAGAATTGTTGAGTTCCTTGTAGTTTTGATCTATGTATTATTTGTTGATAAAAAGCTAATGTTAAGGGTACGGGATCTGCTCGGCACTAATCTTGCATTACTAAAGGATTTTATCCGCTATGGTCTTCCGGTTATGCTGGGAGATATTCTGTGGGGAATGAACCTGACGGTGCAGGGAGCCATCGTCGGAAGACTGGGGCCCTCCTCAACGGCGGCGGTCAGTATCGCCAATACCATGTTCTCAGTAATCAGCGTTGGGGTATACGGAACGGCAAGCGCTTCCGCCATTATTGTGGGAAATGCTGCAGGAGAGGGGAACCTTGCGCAGATCAAGAATATCGCAGTAAAATTCCAGAAGGTATTTTTACTCATCGGTGTGTGCACCGGTGCTTTGCTGTTTGTGATCAAGGACTTCCTCCTAAGCTTCTATTCGGTGTCCAATGAGACGTTATCCATCGCCAATGCCCTTATGACGGTACTGTCTGTCACTGTGATCGGTACCGCATATCAGATGTCGACCCTTACCGGAATTGTACGTGCCGGCGGCGCGGTACATTTCGTGCTGATTAACGATCTGATCTTTGTATGGGGGATTGTCATTCCCTTATCTTATGTTATGGCATTCCTCGTCGGTGCGCCCACCTGGATCGTCTTTCTTTGCTTAAAATGCGATCAGGTATTGAAGTGCATCGTAGCAGTAATCAAAGTAAACCGGTATGACTGGATCAAAAAGCTGACAATAGATTAACAGGAACAAAAACGGCTGCCGCTGTAAATTCTGCGGCAGCCTGTTATTATATACATTATCCTGTTACAGATGCATAGATTGCGTCGGCAAGTGCATCCAGCTCGGCTTCGCGGTCAGCCTTGAGAGCGGATCGCACATCCAGGGGAGTACCCACCAGTTCAAGGTTCTGCATGGCTGCAAGCTGCTCGGTCATGGATTTCATTGCTGCACTGGCCCAGGAATGATTTCCGATAACGGATACCTTGCGGTTCTTGAGGCCAAGCACCGAGATATCCTTAAGCAGCGCATCCATGACAAAATACAGATGCATATTATAAGTAGGGGAGGCCAGGACCATGTGACTGTATTTCCACAGATCCGAGATAATATAGGAAGCATGTGTTTTCGATACATCATACATATGCAGGTCACGCACGCCACGCTCGGCTAATTTATTCCCTAAGGCCTGAATTGCATTTTCCGTATTACCGTACATGGAAGCATATACCAGTACGACACCATTTTTCTCCGGCTCATAGCGGCTCCATTTATCATATAAATCAAGAATGAAGGGTATTGTTTCACCCCGCCAGATAAGGCCGTGCAAAGAGCAGATCATATTCAGCTCCAGGCCCGCCAGCTTCTTAAACAGGGCTTGCACCTGGGCTCCGTAGCGGCCTACGATATTGGCATAATAGCGTCTTGCTTCATCCACATCGATATCGTCCATCTCATCTGCGAAGATATTACCGGCAAATGCACCGAAGGAACCAAAGGCATCCGCGGAGAACAATATACCCTGGGATACTTCATAGGTAACCATAACCTCAGGCCAGTGCACCATGGGTGCAGCGTAGAACCGAAGTGTCCTGGTACCGAGGGAAAGCTCTTCCCCTTCTTTCACCTCCATGTAATTGGATGTCATGTCCATCTCATAGAATTGCTCAAGCAGCTGAAAGGTTTTTTTATTGCCGATGAGCTTAACCTTAGGGTAACGGCGGGCAATTTCTTCAATATTTGCGCAATGATCCGGCTCCATGTGGTTGATAACAAGATAATCAAGCTCACGTCCGCCAAGAACATGGATGATATTTTCAATATATAATTGACTGATAGAACGATCCACAGTGTCAATTAAAGCTGTCTTTTCGTCCATAAACAGATAAGAGTTATATGCCACACCATTGGGCAGCGGGAACATATTCTCAAATAGCTCTAGTCGTCTGTCACTGCCGCCGACCCAGTAAAGCTTCGGTGCAATTTCCTGGACACAATACATAATATTACCTCCATTCAAGTGTGAATTATGCGTTCCGTAATTCACACTGTCTCCTAAGATTAACGAATTTTTCTTCCGTGCCTATTGTACTACAAACCCATCTGCCAAAACAAGTGGCTTTCGGCAATTATATGACAATTTATTGTAACTCCTGTAAGGAAAACACCTCGGAAGCAGTGCCGAAGCCATGGGAGGCAGCAGTACCTTCGGTAAAATAAAGTACCTCATAAATGCCGTCATCTAATTTGTACATATTCCATTTGTATTCCTCTTACGAATTTTTGTATCATCCGTGTTATAATTTTAACTTGATTTATTATCATATCACAGATAAAATTATTAGCAAGTAAAAATTTTAGAAAACTATAAATTGAACTATCACTAATACCGATATAAATATTAATTGATTTATTGCCGTTTCACAATTTGGATTTATATCCCGGATAAAGCAGAGGAGATACTATGACTGAGATTAACAGAGTTTCGAATATTGATCAGACAAACCCGCAAAATTTAAATAATGTAAAGAAGACCACAGAAGCAGGCGGTTTTTCCTCCTTACTGGGTGAAACCAAGTCCCTCAATGATATATTTGAGTCTGCCGCAAAGAGGTATGATGTACCTGTGGAGCTTTTGAAGGCCATCGGAAAGCAGGAATCAAATTTTAATGCAAAGGCGGTTTCGCGCTGCGGAGCACAGGGTGTCATGCAATTAATGCCTGCTACCGCCAAGTCCTTAGGGGTAACCGATTCCTTTGATGCGGAGCAAAATATCATGGGCGGAGCGAAGTACATCTCCGGTTTATTAAAAAAATATGACGGAGATACCAAGCTTGCTTTGGCTGCCTATAATGCGGGAAGCGGAAATGTTGCAAAGTATGATGGAATTCCGCCCTTTAAGGAAACACAAAACTACGTGAAGAAGGTAATGGACTACTACCAGCAGGGAACAGAGGTAACCGGTACCTATGTCGGCACCAAGCCCGGGGATACTTCGGGTACGGTAAGGACTGCACCTCCCGCACAGGTTCAGAATAATCAGGCTTTCCTCATAGCAAGCACAATGACCTCGGCTTCCGATGACTTAAAGAATTTGAATGACCTGTTCAGTTATGATGATTACCTTAGGTTTATTGATTTGTATATAAAAAATGAAGAAGAGAAAAACGAGGATGAAAAGGAGCAGACAGGGGTAAACTATTCCAAGGACATTACCTATAATGCTACGGCTATGAGGCTGCTGAATGAGCAGCAATAGTAATCATCAGCCTGTATTGCGAAGTTTGATTCATTGAAGAGGTACCTGTTATGAAGCAAGAGTTTATCGCTGAAATTAAGAAGCATCCGGAAATCAACGGTGCCTATATTGAGCCTCCCTTTGATGTGGAAGCGGTATTTGGGGCAAAAAGAGTAAAAGTAAAGGCCGCCTTTGACGGTGTGGAGTATCGTGGCTCTATCGTTCGTATGGACGGTTGTTATATGCTGGGGTTAACACAGGACATGCGTAAGCGGATCGGAAAGGATTGCGGCGATACCATTCACGTTATTGTGGAGAAGGACGAAGAGGAACGTATTCTGGAATTGCCGGAGGATTTTAAAGAAGCCCTGGAGAATAATACTGAGGCCGGGAAGGCCTATGAGAAGCTGTCTTATACCGGTAAGAGAGAGTATTATCTGTGGATTACGCAGGCCAAGAAGGAAGAGACCAGACGGGACCGGATTGTCAAGTCGATAGAAAGACTTTCAGAAGGAAAGAAATTAAGATAGTGCTTATGACTGGCGAATTTATTATTTATCCGGCGCTTGTGCAATTTTATAGAGTTATTTTATAAAAAGAAATAGAAAAATTTTATTAACAGGTCTGATTTCGACATAGAAGGAAATCAGACCTGTTATATTATTAGATGAAAAAATTTTTGACAAGTATTATAATAGAATAAGATAGTTAGATACGGAAGTAACGGAGGTGCTTTCAGCATGGAAGATATTGAAGCAATCGTAAAGAAACAAAGAATATTTTTTAATACGGATAAAACAAAAAGTACCGCATTTCGGCTGCAGGGTCTAAATAAACTGAAGAGAGCCATTCAGAGGCATGAGGCAGATATCATGGAGGCCCTCAAGAAGGATTTAAATAAAACACCCTTTGAAGCTTATGCAACTGAAATCGGCTTGGTGCTGGAAGAACTTACTTATGTAAGCAGGCATTTGGAGAACTGGGCGAGACCTAGAAGCGTCAGAACGCCGGTTGCTAATTTTCCCGGAGTCAGTAAAGTATACGCCGAGCCTTATGGAGTTGTATTGATTATGTCTCCCTGGAATTATCCCTTTCAATTAGCAATGCTGCCCCTGGCAGGTGCAATTGCGGCCGGAAATACTGTTATCGTAAAGCCCTCCAATTACTCGCCGAATACCTCCGGAATAATTGAGCAGATTATCTCAGAGGTATTTCCAAAAGAGTATGCTGTTGTTATTCAAGGAGGCAGAGAAGAAAATTCTGCATTGCTTGAGCAGAAATTCGATTATATTTTCTTTACGGGAAGTGTTGCTGTCGGTAAGACAGTTATGAGATCAGCTTCTGAAAAGCTGACTCCGGTTACCCTGGAGCTTGGCGGAAAGAGCCCTTGTATCGTTGATGAGACGGCGGACCTTGAGCTGGCGGCAAGAAGAATCGTATGGGGAAAATATCTGAATGCAGGGCAGACCTGTGTTGCCCCGGATTATCTCTTAGTGCACCATAAGGTCAAGGAAGTATTGCTGCAGAAAATGATAAAATATATTTTGAAGTTTTACGGACCGGATGCAAGTACCAATCGCAGCTTTCCGAAGATTATCAATGAAAAGCATTTTAAACGGCTGTCAGGCTTAATTCAGGGAGAGAAGGTTGCGTTCGGCGGTAATTGCAACGATAATACCAATCAGATAGCCCCCACCATTCTTGATCGGATTACCTGGGACAGCCCGGTAATGGCTGAGGAGATTTTTGGACCCATCTTGCCGGTTCTTGAGTTTCAAAGGCTTGAGGAAATCCTGCCTATGATAAACAATCGTCCCAAGCCCTTAGCCCTGTATTATTTTACACGCAGCAAAACAAATGAGCGTAAGGTAATCCAAAGCGTCTCTTACGGCGGTGGCTGCATTAATGATACGGTGATGCATCTGGCAACGAACCATATGCCATTTGGGGGAGTGGGAGACAGCGGAATGGGAGGCTATCACGGAAAGGACAGCTTTATGACCTTTTCCCACAGAAAGAGCGTCCTGAAAAAATCAAATCTATTGGATATTCCGCTCCGGTACCCGCCCTATAAAGATCATTTGAAGCTGATCAAACTGCTTTTAAAATGATGAAAACAGGTGATAAGATGAAAAGATTAGAAAAAGTAAAATGGAGTGCGGTTTTTACAGCGCTGCTTGCAGCTGCGCTGTATGGTATCAGTTCACCGGCATCCAAGATATTATTGGAAGAAGTACCTCCGGCCTTTTTGGCGGCCTTATTATATCTGGGAGCAGGAGCCGGAATGCTGTTATTGAGGCTTGCCAGGAGAATAGAACACAAAAAGGGGAAAGAAGCCGGAATCGCAAGGCAGGACATCCCATATGTGCTGGGAATGATCCTGTTGGATATTGCAGCGCCGATTCTATTGATGCTTGGATTATACTACAGCGATCCGGTAAATGTCTCCTTGCTGAATAACTTTGAGATTGTAGCAACGACAATGATTGCTCTGGTTGTATTTAAAGAAGCTGTCGGGAAACGATTGTGGCTGGCAATTGTTATGATTACTGCGGCATGTATCGTTCTTACTTTGGAGGATGTAAGACAGCTGACCTTAACGCCAGGTTCGGTATTTGTACTCTTAGCCTGTGTATGCTGGGGATTTGAAAATAACTGCACCCGAATGCTGTCGATCAAGGATCCAAATCAGATAGTGATTATGAAGGGCTTTGGTTCCGGCCTGGGAGCATTCGGTATTGCTTCCTTTACCGGGCAGCTTGGCGGTACCTTGTTATTCGTCCTCCTTACTATGCTGCTGGGCTTTGTTTCCTATGGCTTAAGTATCTATTTTTATATTAAGGCGCAAAGAATACTTGGAGCCTCCAGAACCAGTGCATATTATGCTGCAGCTCCTTTTATGGGAGTTATCGTGTCATGGATGATCTTTCGGGAAGAGATTACCCATCGCTTTATCCTGGCACTTGGTTTCATGCTTGCAGGCGCCTGGCTTGCCGCCACTGAGCTGCATACCCATAAGCATGTTCACGAAGCGGTTACCCATGATCATATGCATAGCCATAGCGATGGTCATCACAATCATATGCATGAACCGGAAATGCTGGAAGAACACAGTCATGTTCATACCCATGCAGCGGTTACCCACGACCATTTTCATACTCCGGATCTGCACCATGCCCATACACACAAGAATTAGGAAGAAGGATAAAATAAGGAGGATTTATGAAGAAGCTTATTTTGGTAACATCACCGCCGGCCTGCGGAAAGACTTATATCTCAAAGCAGCTGTCTAAGACCCTGAAGCATGTGGTATATCTGGATAAGGATACCCTGATCCTATTGTCCAAGCAGATATTTAAGGTTGCAGGGGAGCCGTATAACCGGAGCTCGCAGTTCTTTGAGGATAATATCAGAGACTATGAATATGAAACTGTTGTTGCCTTGGCACTGGAAGCATTGGAATATGATGATATCGTATTAATTAATGCACCATTTACCGAAGAAATCAGGAATATGAATTACATCAATAATCTGAAAGCAAAGCTGAAGGAAAAGAATGCAAGACTGGTGGTAATCTGGGTTGAGACCTCAATAGAAGTGTGCAGACAGCGTATGATTGCCCGTAATTCCGACCGGGATACCTGGAAACTGGAGCACTGGGAGGAATATATTGCCGGAGTGAACTTTACTATTCCGACGACTCTGGATGACCCCAAGGTGGTAGATGACTTGTTGATTTTTAAGAATTCTTCGGACCGGGAATATGAAGCATCCATGAAGCGCATTGTGGAGATATTAGAGGCACCATAGAAGTTATCGTAAAAAGTCAGGCTGATAAATAATCAAGAAGCATTGCCGTAATCGTTAATAGGATTGATATTATTTAAAACGAATAAAGGAATTGAATTGTCAGGGGATATTTGTTAGTATTATTTACAGCAGAGTAATCACACAGGATGGAGGAAATACCCATGAATACATTTATTTTTGATTTGGACGGAACCTTACTGCCCATGCCAAGTCAGGAGCTTTTTCTGGAGACTTATTTTGGTGCATTGACGAAGAAGTTTGAACCGCAGGGCTATGAGCCGAAGAGCTTTGCCAAGGCTGTAATGTATGGTACCCAGGCGATGCTGGAGAATGACGGTGCTATGACCAATGAGAAGAGATTTTGGAAGGTATTCGGTTCTGTGATGGGAGAGCAAGCACAGCAGCTGGAGGATGAGTTTGAAGAGTTTTATCAAAATGAGTTTAATGAAGCCAGAAGGACAACCTTTACCCATCCCCACGCGAAGGAATGTATCCGTCTGCTAAAACAGAAGGGCTACACCGTGGCACTTGCCACAAATCCCGTGTTTCCCCGGATCGCTACCTATACCAGAATGGGCTGGGCCGACATTGATCCAAAGGATTTTGATCTGATAACTACTTATGAGAACAGTTCCTATTGCAAACCGAGGCTGGAATATTATAAAGAAGTTCTTGCCGGTATCGGCAAGGAGCCCCGGGAATGTATTATGGTGGGAAATGATGTGACGGAGGATATGTGTGCACTAACGCTTGGAATGGATACCTATCTGTTAAAGGACTGCCTGATCAGTCCGGAGCAGGAGGATTTAAGTATATTTAAACAGGGAGGCTTTGATGATTTACTGGCCTTCATCAAAGAACTCCCTGAGGTTAGCAGCTATTCTTAACGGAATAAAATTAAAACCGGCAGCATTGCGGTCCATACCAGGTGGGAGATATTCACCATGGTATAGACGGTTAAGGATATATTAATTGCGATATTTGCAATTCGCAATTGATCCGGATCCGCGTTCATTATCTGCTTATAGAGATAATACAGAAGAAATGCCGGGAAGACCACCTTTAATAAAAGACTGATCAGCGGACGCTGAACAATACCTGTCATGAATACATTAATTTCTGTAAAATATCCGGTTTGAAGCAGCAGCAAAGTGAAGATAATGTCCGTTACATTAAGCAGATAGAGTAAGATAAATTTTTTCTTTAAGATGATCAAACTATTATTTTTTATAAATGCGATCATAAATACACCTCCTTGTCTGCATTATTGCCAGCCATTTGGAAAATAATCAGAAGGAGAAAATTATATTTAAAAAAGACATTTACCTATAGAAAAGGATACGATAAAAGAAATTCAATTAAGGATATCGGGAGGATTGTATGCTGGGAGAAAAGCGTTTTGCGGTATTAATCGATGCGGATAATGTATCCGCAAAATATATTAAATTCATACTTGATGAGATCTCCAACTACGGGGTTGCAACCTATAAGCGCATCTATGGAGACTGGACCAGACCGGGTACGGTGTCCTGGAAGGATGTGCTTCTTGAGAACTCCATCACTCCGGTGCAGCAGTATGGGTATACGGTTGGTAAGAACGCCACGGATTCGGCCATGATTATCGATGCCATGGATATTCTTTATTCAGGCAATGTGGAAGGCTTTTGCATTGTATCCAGTGACAGTGATTTTACAAAGCTGGCTTCCAGGCTGCGGGAATCAGGTATGATGGTTGTTGGTATGGGAGAAATGAAGACGCCGAAGCCCTTCATCGCTGCCTGCAATCAGTTTAAATATCTGGATGTACTGGCTGAGACCGAGAAGAAGAGTATAGAGCTGGAGGTAAGCCAGGGTAAGGTGGAAGTTCCGTCGGATAAATCATCTGATAAAACTGATATCAACATTATCAAGGCGGCAATTCTAAAGATGATGAATGAAGTGGATGCGGACGACCAACGAATGAATATGGGCGAGCTGGGCAGCAGACTGGTTAAGCGTTACCCTGACTTTGATGTTCGTAATTACGGGGATACAAAGCTGTCCAAGTTCTTGAAGAAATTTGAATTCCTGGAGATCAAATCCGATGGTAAGGGCGGCAGCTCCATGTGGGTATCCCTAAAGTCTGAAGAGAAAGAGAGCCAAATCACCCTGAAAGCCCAGGAGGGGAAGAAGACGCCTCCCAGGAGAAGAAGATCCGCCAGGAAATAGTCAGGAGAACAGCAGATGAAACAACTTATAATGAACGGCATTAGGATCGAGCTGGAAAGAAAGCGGATCAAGAATATGTATCTGCGTATTCTGCCGCCGGAGGGAAGTGTTCATATCTCCGCACCGATGAAGATGAGTGAAGCTGAAATTCAGCATTTTATCATCTCACGGCTTGATTGGATTTTAACACAGCAGGCGAAGGTTCGGAACCGTCATACGCATGAGGTTCTGGATTACATCACCGGAGATATTCTGTATATCTGGGGAAACAAATATCAGCTGATGCTCCGGGAAGCAAGCGGGCGAAGTAAGGTCGGCGTCGCAGGCGATGAGATTATTCTGTATTGTAAGGCAGGCAGTACCAGGGAGCAGCGGGAGAAGCTTATTCATCAAATGTATGCAGAGCTTTTGCACCAGGAGATCCCCTTTCTTCTGGCCAGATGGGAGCAAACCATCGGGGTGAAGGCAAACTCCTATCATCTTCGGAATATGAAGACCAGATGGGGTACCTGTAATATTCGAACCGGGGATATCTGCCTGAATCTGCAGCTGGCCAAAAAGGCTCCCATATGTCTGGAATATGTGGTGGTTCATGAGTTGGTGCACCTGCTGGAGCAGAGTCATAATCAGGTCTTTAAGGCTTATATGGACAGGTTTTTACCTCAGTGGCGCAGCATCAGGAAGCAGTTAAACGGGGCCTGATATAGTAAATTTGTACAAGAAAAGTGAAAATTTTGTGAAAAATGATTGCCTCTTTTGTAATTATGTGCTAATATACATACTTGGTCGATGATGACTTCCCAAATTCTTTCGTCATTGGCTCAGTTTTGACAGAAAGAGGGAGATCAAAATTCATTTTATAGCGTTAAAAAACAGAATAGATTTATCCTTAACATATACCAATATTATTTATTTTGCAGTTGTATCCATCTTTTTACCCTATGTATTAACAGCACTTGTTTTCATACTGCTGACAATTTATATCGTAACCAATAAATATACCCGTCAGTTAATCTTTGTACATCAAGGCTCCAATATTTTGAAGCTGTTATTCGGATATATTCTTATGGTTCCGCTTCTGTATAAGAACTGGATCGGTCTGATTGTGGGTGTCGGGATGATTCTGGCCATTATCTTCGGACTGTATATGAGAAGCGTTATGACTAGGGAACTATACGAGAGAGTCTTAACCTATATTTGTGTCTTAAGCCTGACCAGTACCGGTTATGCGCTGATCGAGAAGCTGATGAATGTAATCATGGACGGACGGCACAGCCACAGAATATCCACTGTGTTTTTACATCCGAATTATTTCGGCACAATTGCAGCTACCGTGATAATCATATGCGCTTATAAAGTCCTCACAAAGCAGGGAAGCAAGGGGGTTTATACAGCAATTGCATTCGCCAATGGGATCAGTATTTATCTTAGCATGAGCATGTTTGCCTGGGTTGAGGTATTCCTGGGTGTGTCGATGCTATTGGTTGTATTAAAGAAAAACAGACTGTTTATGTTATGGCTACTGGCAGCAGCAGTCGGAGCAATTGCAGTCTTTGGGCTTAATTTGGGTCTGATCCCGCGGCTGTCAGATGCGGATACGACCATAAATCTCAGACAGCATATCTGGGCGCTGACAGTGGCGAAGATCAAAGCCTCCCCGATTTTTGGCCATGGTTTTATGTCTTTCCTTTATCTCTACCATGCATCCTACCGCGGAGCTCCGATACCGCATTCCCACAGCATCTATCTGGATGCACTCCTGAATTTCGGGATTGTCGGCAGCGGCCTGTTCCTTTGGTTTATGGGAAAATATTATTTCTCTCTGATCAAAATGCGCTTTCAGGAAATGAATGTTACGATAACCTCGCTGATTCTGGCAGTCAGCGTAGCAGCCCTGGCCCATGGTACGACAGATATTACCCTGCTGGGGATACAGACCTTCCCGTTGTTAATCATCATTTTAAGCGGCTTAGGAGCCGATGAGAAGAACGGAAGATACCATATCAATACAGATTGCTTTTTCTAGCAGGAGGAAGAAAGCTGTATAGGATCTGTCATAACACGCATACTATTTTCGATTTTAGATTTGGAAAGGGCGTGTAATTGATGAATAAGAAGAAATTGTTTCCTCCGACCTCGCAGAAGGTTTCCATGAAGACGAACCCGACTATGAATGCGGACATTCGTAATCAGACCTTACGCAATCTGAATATATTTAAGAATTGTAACGAAGCCGAGCTTACTGAGCGGATCAAAAAGCTGGGAGAGGAATGGGATACGGAACGGGTCCTTGGAGTAAATTCCGCATTGCTATTATTTATAAGCACCTACCTGGGTGTAAGAACCGGCCGGATATGGTTTCTGGTTACCGGTGCCCTGGGAGCCTTTTTGCTTACCCACGCGCTCTTTGGCTGGTGTCCCTTCTTACCGCTGATACGAAAATGGGGTGTGAGAACAGAACAGGAGATTATGGCTGAAAAGATTGCGCTGAAAGCAATGCGTGGCGACTTTATGGAAAATGCCTCCGGGACTGCGGATTATCTGAATATGGCAGAGAAGCGGTAGATTGGGAAGTAAATATAGGGGTCGCTTTATTATGGAAGCGATCCCTTTTTTATTAGCTTCCGGTATGGGCAGCTTTTATGGTATTTGATTCTCAGGAAATATTTTTATCAGCAACGAATAAGGAATCAAACAGCTCATATAACTCCGGTATACTCTTTTTTAGGGATACCGGTCTCCTTTTATTACTGTCAAAGTAGCAATGCCTGCTTTCGCCTGTGGCCCGCAGCTTACCGGTTGCGGCATCGGTAATCTTGTAGGATACCGTCATCTTCACTTCATTTAGAGCAGTGATGGCGACTTCTATAAGAACAGTTTCACCAAATCGAACCATGGACTTATAATCACAGGTAATTCCAATCACAGCAAAATCTATTCCAAGTGCGGCAGCCCGCTCATAGCTATATCCCATCTGCTCCATAAAATCAACTCTTGCTTCCTCTAGCCAATGGACATAGTTCGCATGGTGGATGATGCCCATCTGATCCGTTTCGTAATAATTTGATTTTCTGACAAACGGCTTGATTGTCATTTCAATGCCTTCTTTCTTTGATATAATAGACAATAGTATCATAAATATTCAAAAATGGAAATCATTGAATTTAAAAATAAGCTTAAAATTAAAAGATAAACTGCAGGAATGGCTTGTCAAGCATAGCAGAAAGTATTAGTATTAGATACGGAATATTTTTCTTTATACGAAGGGGGAAGCTGGATGGAAAATAGAATTGTTGTAGCGTTAAAGGCGATTATCCTGTATAACCGTATGGCACTTATCATCCAACGTTCCTTCAGTGAGGTTACCGGAAGCGGAACCTGGGAATTCGCCGGCGGAAAGCTGGAATTCGGAGAGGATTTAGAGACCGGCTTAAAGCGCGAGATTATGGAAGAGGTGGGCTTGGAGGTAAAGGTGGAGCGTCTGCTGTATGCATCAACCTTTCTGACCAAGGAGAACCGTCAGACCGTTATCTTGAATTATCTGTGCCATAGTTTCAGTGACAAGGTCGTGCTTTCCGAGGAGCATAACAGCTTTTTGTGGGCAGATAAGAAGGCCATGCGGAAATACCTTGCAAGGGGTATTCTGCATGATATTGAGAATAATCATATATTTGAGCAATTGGATATTGCCGATGGTTAATTTTAGTATAAACATACGAAAGAAAGTAAGCGAAGGCTTTGCGAAAAAATGGAATGCGCATGGCCTTTTTTTTGTCACTAAATTTTGAAGTGTTTTAGATAAAAAAATTTATGTTAAAAAATAATATATACTAAGCTATAATCAAAAACAGTATAACAATATGGAATTAGGATGGTATGACCGTTACTATAGATTGATTGGAGGAAGACATTTGAATCATACATTATGGTATACAAGCCCGGCACAGGACTGGAGGAACGGGCTGCCAATCGGTACAGGAAGGCTTGCCGGAATGGTGCTTGGAGGAATGAAAGAAGAACGTATCTCATTAAACCATGAGTGGTTATGTGTTGGACAGCATAAGGATCGTAAAAATATGGAGCGCAGTTCCTTCCTGCCTCAGGTTCGAAAGCTTCTGATGGAAGAAAAATATGAAGAAGCAACCCAATTGGCAAATGAAGCCTGGGGCGGTAACGGCGGAATCAGCGACCGCCCGACCATGGAGGATGCTTATCAGCCCGCCGGAGATTTCCGGTTTGCAATTGACCAGGGGGAAGCGATCAATTATAAAAGAGAGCTTAATCTGGAAAGAGCGCGGGTAAAGGTGTCCTATGATGCGGACGGACGTCATATTTCACGCACGGTAATCGGACATCTGATCGAGGATTGTATTATCACGAGAATCTATGCAAGAGAAGAATTTTTAAGCGGTGAATTCTGGCTGGAACGAATTGAGGATCCCCGCTGCAAAGTGACCTATGATATGGGTAATGCAACCGTAATTATGCATGGAGCTTTTGATGAGGGTATGAAATTCTGTGTGAAGGCAGATCTAAAAATTCGCGGAGGAAAGATCTATCCTCTGGAAGGACATCGGTTAAGAGTGGAAAATGCGAGGGAAATTCTTGTATTTATCAATATCGGAACCGATGTCAAGGGAGATTCTCCGTTAGAAGAGTGCAGACGGCATCTGATGCCGGTAAAGCCCTGGGAACGCCTGTATAAGGAGAATATTATTGAGCATGAGAAAAATTACGGCCGGCTCTATCTGAATATTTATGAAGAGGAGCCGGAGATACCTACCAATGAGAGAATTAAGGCATATCGTGAAGGAAATAATGATGTTACCCTTCCGCTGCTTTATTTTAATTACGGAAGATATCTGCTTTGTGCCTCCTCAGCCAACGGTGAGCTTCCGGCCAACCTTCAGGGAAAGTGGAATGAAGAGCTTACCCCTGCCTGGGACTGTGATTATCATTATGATGTTAATCTGCAGATGAATTATTGGCCGGCAGAGAACGGGCATTTGGAGGATTATACAGAATCCCTGATTGTCTATCTGGAGAAAATGATTCCTTTCGGAAAGGATGCCGCAAAAAAGCTTTTCGGCTGTAACGGTATCTGGCTTCCCTTATCCAGTGATGTCTGGGGCTGTGCAACACCGGAAACCTACGGCTGGTCTGTCTGGGTCGGCGTTGCAGCCTGGCTGGCACAGCATATGTGGTGGCATTACGAGTACGGACAGGACAGAGAATTCCTGGAGGAACGGGCATATCCCTTTATCAGGGAGGTAGCGGCCTTTTATGAGGACTTTTTAGTTAGGGATAAGGATGGTATCTACCAGATCATGCCCTCCCAGTCCCCGGAGAACAAATTTGTAGGCGGCGGGGATGAATTCCCGGTTACCATCTGTGTATCCTCTGCCATTGATATTGAATTAATAATGGATTTACTCAGTCATGCAATTACTGCAGCCAGGCTGCTGAAAGTCGATGCGCATAAAATAGAGCAATGGAATGAGATATTAATGCATCTTCCTGCCCTGCAGATCGGCAGCAAGGGTCAGCTATTGGAGTGGAATAAAGAATTTGAAGAAGTGGAGCCTTATCATCGTCATGTATCCCACCTATTCGGAGTATTTCCCGGGGAGCAGATTGACCTTGAACGGACACCGGAGCTTTTTAAAGCAGCAAGAGTATCTCTGGAGCAGCGTTTGGCGGCAGGCGGCGGTTATACCGGCTGGAGCCGCGCCTGGGTGGCTTGCCTGTATGCAAGGTTTGGTGAAGGAGACCTGGCCTGGGAGCATATACGAGCTTTAATCGGTGATTTTGCAACGGAGAGCTTACTGGATCTTCATCCGCCGAAGATCTTCCAGATTGATGGTAATTTCGGGGGAACGGCGGCCATCCTTGAGATGCTCCTGCAGAGCTACTATGAGGAGCTTAATTTTCTTCCTGCCTTACCCGGCGGCTGGAGTAACGGCAAGGTAACAGGAATGAGAGCCAGGGGCGGTTTTACGGTGGATATGGAATGGGCAAATAATAAACTGGTGAAAGCGAGAATTCTATCTAATACAGACCGTAATTGTGTCATCAAGGCTGTATATCAGAAATATTGCATTCTTGACAGCTGGGGCAACGAGGTGGACTACCGGATGGATGGCGGCAAGCTGATATTCCACATGATCAAAGACCGTATCTACTTTGTAACGGTTGAATGAGGCCATCAGAAAAAAGAGGATGATATATGAAGCAAAGCATGGAGTTGATTAGTAAGCTGGCTAAAACCAGATTGATAAAGCGGATTGTCATTATAGGTTCCCTGTGTGAAATCATATCACTGTTGGTATTGTATCTTTATATGAGATTTAGTACGAGGACAATTCTGAACCTCCGGACGGAGGGAGCTGAAATGGCGAGCCTGCTTCGGGCACAGGATATTATAAGCAGTATAATCCTGGTTGGTGGAGTTTTGATATCACTCCTTCTGACCGGGTTATACGCCGGTTATTATGTACGGCGTCTGAATGAATTCAAGGATCAGCTGCATAAGGCTGCAGCCGGAGATTTTAAGATTGTCAGGGATACTGACAGTATGGATGAGATTTCAGAGCTGTATGAGGATCTTCATATCATGATTGACAGTATTCAGAAACTGATTACTGCCGTATATGAGGAGCAGGTACAGAAGGAAAAGCTCAACAGCCGGCAGAAGGATGTTGAATTTAAGATGCTGGCCAGCCAGATTAATCCGCATTTTTTATACAACACGCTGGAAACCATCCGTATGAAGGCGCGTGCCATAGGAGAGACAGAGATTGAGGAGCTGGTGAAGATGCTGGCAAAGATCATGAGGCGCAATATCCAGGTGGGAGATAAGCTGGTAACCCTAAAATCAGAGCTGGAGCTGGTGGAGTACTATCTGAAGATACAGCAATACCGCTTTGGCGACCGTATTCAATACAAGATCAATCAATGCTGCAATATTGAATATCTGAAGATTATGCCCCTGATTATTCAGCCGGTGGTTGAAAATGCCTTTGTTCATGGCCTTGAGACGAAGGAAGGCGAGGGGAGCATCGAAATCATTGTTGAAAATAAAGATCATCTGGTGATAACGGTAACTGACGATGGGATCGGAATATCTGAGGATAAGTTAAAGGAAATTAAAGAAAATCTCAATGATACCAGGAAGCTGAACCGCAGCAATATCGGATTAAGTAATGTAAATCAGAGAATCAAGCTTCTGTACGGTGACGATTATGGTCTGACGGTGGAGAGTGAGGAGTATAAGGGTACAAAAGTTACGATTGAGATACCGGAAGACATCAGACAATAATAACCATTGCAAAACGAATAGAAAACAATGTCAGACATAGAAATAATATAAGACAAAAGATATTACCAGACAATAAAGTGCACCGGAACAGTGCACGACATTGCCTGCAGTCAAGCGTACCAGATTATCAGCATACTGCATGGTCCGACAATAAATCCTCTGAAAGGAGTTAGGTATGTATCAATTGATGATAATTGATGATGAACCTGTAGTCAGAGCGGGGATTAAGCAATTAATTCCCTGGGAGAATTATAATTTTGAGATATGCGGAGAAGGAATCGACGGAAAGGATGGCTTGAAAAAGGTCCTGGAATACTCACCTGATCTGGTGCTTGTGGATGTGAAAATGCCGGGAATGAGCGGCATTGAGCTGATCCGTGAAGCAAAGAAGGAAGGCTTTGAAGGTAAATTCATTATTTTAACCGGATATTCTGATTTTGAGTTTGCGAAATCTGCAATTTCATTGGGTGTCCGCGCTTATCTCCTGAAGCCTATTGATGAAAACGAATTGATGGATAATGTCAGAGAGGTTCTTGAGGAGCTGGATGCGAAGAAGAACCTGGATGACTATTATACCTTAAGCGAGCTGAAGGCAAGACAGGAAGTGCTGTACCGGCTGCTGATGCATTCTTCGGACAGGGAGACCCTTCGCAAGGAAATCAAGCTTTATGGTATGGACTTTAATTACCATTCCTTCTGCCTGGCTATTCTTAGCTTTCGTACTCCTTATCTGGAGCAGGATGCGGCTATGGTGCAGGAACGGGAGGCTATGATCATTAAGGATCTGGCACATGTAGATAAAATCACCGTGGATGAGAAGCTGGTGCTGATCTGCAAGGGACGGACCTATCAGGATATTCTTGCAGCCCTTATCAGAAATAATGAGAGGATCAAGAGAACCTACGGAGAAGGCTTTTTTATCGCAATCGGTCATAATGTGGCAAACTGGGAGGATATTTGCTTCTCCTATGAATGCGCGAAGCTTTTGACAGAATACGAATTCCTGTACCGGGATACTGAGGCAGTCAGCATTGATATTTTAAGTCACATCGGAATCAGTGCGGCTGGGAACTTTACGGACCGGCTTGTGAGCCTGATTGAAATCGGAGACTTAGAGGCCATCCGTGCTACCATAAACGAGTTAAAAAGCAGCTACAAAAATGAATTAATGAAGGAATCGGAGATCAAGGTTCTGGTCATTCATAATATGGTCCTTCTTCACAGTCTGCTGGAACGCAGATATGAGAATAAGAAGGAGGGCTTCCCTGATTTTACCGGGTTCATAGAGGGGATTCGCCATGTAGGAAGTCTGGAAGGACTCATGGAGATGGTATCGGAATATTGCGTCAAAGCAACCCAGTGTATCGGAGCCTCCACGACGGACGTCGTAGTAAAGCGCATGTTGGCATATATGGAGAAGAATTATGATCAGGATTTAAAGCTTGAGAATATTGCAAAGATATTTAACTATAACAGTGCATATCTTGGCAAAATATTTAAAAAGGAGATGCAGGAGAGCTTTAATAATGTTCTGGATAATATCAGAATTGAAAATGCCAAAAGGCTTTTGCTGGAGACGGATTTAAAGGTATATCAGGTATCGGAACAGGTAGGCTACAGCAATATTGACTATTTTTATTCCAAGTTTAAAAAGTATGTGGGAATCAGCCCGAAAGAGTTTAAAAATTACGATACTGCCAACTCTAAAAATTAGGGTGTTTTCAATCAAGTTATTAGGGTATCATCATTTGCCGGATATCGGGTACAATATAAATATGAACCTAAAGCTAAAGGAGTGTGCATGATGCATGATATAAAAACAACAACAAAAACAAATTCCTTATTGATTATCGTCAGAATACTGGTTGTTCTGGTTGTGGTCAGTATGTTTCTGCCATTCTTTAATCCTGCGAAAATCAGTGATTTAGTAAATAAGAACATTTCGTTTTTTACCTCAGGCTTTTCCTTCTCAACGCTGGCGGACGGCTTTAAGAGAGCCTTGACCAGAGAGTGGGTTACGACAGAGACATTAAGGGCGCTGAATATATCGTCTTTAATCACATGTACCAGTATTGTGGTTACCGGTGTATTTGCATGTTTATCTCTGGGTGAAATCAAGTTTAAGAAATTAAGCACCCTGATTATCAGCATCTCCTGCGTTATCGGTGCGGTTTCTCTGATCGGAATCTATTCTGTATACAACACTTTTTCCGGAAGCAGTAATCTGGATAAGATTATTCCAAGTATTCCTTTTGCACTTCCCGCTCTTTTTATCCTGCTTTTGTTGAGTGCTGTTTTTTCCTTTATCACATATCTGAAACTGGGAAAGCCGGCTAAGGAAGCCAGATTTGAGATGCAGCAGAAGTACTACTTATTCCTTCTGATGCTTCCCTTTATTATTCTTTGTTTTATATTTGCTTATCTTCCTCTTTGGGGATGGCGCTACGGATTATTTAATTATAAGCCCGGACGTGATCTGAACTGGGAGAACTTCGTAGGTCTCAAGTGGTTTACATACCTCTTTGAGAACGCAGCTACCAGAGATGATATTGTAAGAGTTATGAAGAATACCCTGGCAATGAGCGGACTGGGAATTGCAACCTCCTGGATGTCCATGGCCTTTGCCATCTTCCTGTCGGAAATCAAAGCATCAAGATATCGTAAAGTAGTACAGACCGTAACCACAATTCCGAACTTTATCAGCTGGGTTCTGGTTTATGCCTTTGGCTTTGCAATCTTTGCGACAGATGGTCTGGTTAACCGCGTGTTGATTGATCTGGGTATTATAGATACAGGTATTAACTTTCTGCTGGATGGAAGCCATATCTGGCTGAAGATGCTTCTTTGGGGTATCTGGAAGGGCTTGGGCTGGGGCGCGATAATCTATCTTGCAGCCATCAGCGGCATTGACCAGCAGCTCTATGAAGCAGCAACGGTAGACGGCGCCGGACGTTTCAAGCGTATGTGGTATATTACTGTTCCCGGTTTATTGCCGACCTATTTCGTACTCCTGATGCTTGCTATCGCAGGTATCTTAAATAATGGTATGGACCAGTATTATGTATTTAAGAATGCAGCAAATAAATCCACCATTGAAGTCCTGGATCTGTATGTTTATACTCTGGGTCTTGGTACCGGTGGAACTTCCAATATCGCCCTTGCAACTGTAGTCGGTATGTTAAAGTCTCTGATCAGCGTAGTGCTTCTGTTCTTTGCCAACGGTTTATCCAAGCTGATCCGAAAAGAGAGTATTATCTAGAGAAAGGAAGTGTGACATGAATAACCAGGATATGAAAAATGACGAGGAAAAGGTTGCTAAGAGGATTAAGCAAAGACGCAAAAAGTGGAACCTGTCTACAGGGGATGTAATTTTTAATATCATCAATTATGCCTTCTTTGCCCTGTTTACCTTTATCTGTTTTCTACCGTTTTACTATATCTTTATCAATACGGTGAGCAGTAATAAGCTTGCCAATGCCGGTTTAATTACGTTACTTCCGAAGGGCTTTCACCTGGATAATTATTTTGCGCTGCGTAGTGTCAGTAATTTTGGTGATGCTGTTTTGGTAACGGTCGGGCGAACCATTATCGGTACCATCCTGATGGTGGTTGCATCCGCTTTCTGCGGCTACCTGGTAACAAAGACGGAGATGTGGGGCAGAAGATTCTGGTACCGCTTTTTGATTATTACGATGTATTTTAATGCAGGCTTAATTCCCTGGTATCTGAATATGTCCATGCTGGGATTAACAAACAACTTCCTGGGGTATATAATCCCTGCGATTGTAGCACCCTATAATATCATACTGGTGAAGACCTATATTGAGTCAATACCGGCGGAATTAGAGGAAAGTGCCTCCATTGACGGTGCAGGTTATCTGATCCGTTTTTATAGGATCGTCTTCCCGTTATGCAAGCCTATTCTGGCAACCATTGCAATCTTTGGAGCATTGGGTCATTGGAACTCCTTTATTGACGCCATGATATTAATGGGGAATAAACCTCAGCTGCAGACCTTACAATATGTGCTGTATGTTTATTTGAACAAGGCAAACAATCTGGCTGCAGCGATGAAACAGGGCGGTGTTATATCGTCGGATATGATTGCTGACGCATTAAGCGGAAGAACCATTAAATTCACCGTAGCGATGGTATCCATTATACCGATTCTGCTTGTTTATCCGTTTTTATCGAGATATTTCCAGAAGGGAATCATGATCGGAGCGGTAAAGGGTTAGGTTATTAGCATTCATGCTATTAATAATTATTCTTAAATTTTAAGAGGAGGAAAAATGTATGTGGAAAGCAAAAAGATTGCTATCAATCATCCTTGCTTTAGTTTTTGTATTTAGCTTGGCCGGTTGTGGCAAAAAACAGGAGGAAAACGCAAATACAACACCTACGGTTGCACCCACAACGGCAGCAACACAGGCGCCTGAGACAACAGACCCTTTGGCGGATATTATCCCGAAGGAGACTGTTACACTGACTGTTTACAGCCAGCTGGCTAACTATAACGGTGAGCAGTTAGGATGGTTCGCCAAGGTTATGCTTGATAAGTTCAACGTAAAGCTGAATATTGTTAACTCTCCGGAGGGTGTATTTGCAACCCGTATGGAATCCGGAGATCTTGGTGATATCATATTATTCGGTAATGATACCGATGAATATCATCAGGCAATTGATGCAGGCATGCTGCTTGACTGGAACGAAGATGATCTGGTTGCAACCTATGGTCCTTATATCAATGAAAACATGAAGAATGCATTAGACAAGAATGCAAGTCTTTCACCCGATGGTACTACGGTATATGGTTTTGGATTTGATGTAGGTTCATCGACCAAAGAATTTGCTTCACCCATGTATCATCCGGATATTCGTTGGGATCTGTATGCAAACCTTGGATACCCGAAGGTATCAACCTTAGAGGATTATGTTTCGGTTCTCGAAGATATGGTTAAAGCTAACCCGACCTCAGATACAGGTGCTCAAACCTATGCAATGTCTCTCTTCAAGGATTGGGACGGCGATATGGTTATGTACGTGAAAGCACTTGGTGCTTTATACGGCTATGATGAGTTTGGATTTACCTTATATGATGTAAATACCCAGACAGCACAGCCAATTCTTGATGATAACAGTATGTATATCAGAAGCTTAAAGTTCTATAATGCATTATATCAGAAGGGTTTACTGGATCCCGACTCCATGACCCAGACCTTTGACGATGCCAATAATGCTTATCAGGACGGTGCAGCATTATTTAATATCTTTACCTTCTTAGGCAGGGATCTATATAATACCGAGAATCACACCACTGCAGGTAAGGGTATGTATGCCTTGACAGCAGATGATATGAAGCCTCTTACTTATGGTTTAAATATCTTTGGCGGTAACAGAATTTGGGCGATTGGTGCGAATACAGCTTACCCTGAATTATGTATGGCTATTATTGACTACATGTCTACACCTGAAGGTGTTATGTTAAACTTCTATGGACCTAAGGGCACAAACTGGGATTATGACGCTAACGGCAAGGCTTATTTAACCGAGCTGGGTCTTGCTTGCCAAAAGGATATCACAACCCAGATGACCGGAGATTACAGCGGTGCATATGAAGATGGTACGGCTAAGTGGAATAATACCACCTGGAGCAGGGACAGTATCAATCCTGAAGGCAACGGAGAAACCTATAATTATCTGTTCTGGGAGAGCTATATGTCACAGCCTTCTACTCCTGCTGAGCAGGCTTGGAAGGATAAGACCGGCTTCCTGTCCGCTGATAACTACCTGAAAGACACCGGCAAATTGTCGATCTCTTTAGGCTCCGGCTTTGCTATGGATACCAGAAGTGATGAGCTTAATACCACCTGGGCACAGGTAGCAGAATGTGTAAAGAGCTATTCCTGGCAGTTGGTATATGCGAAGTCTGATGCCGAGTTTAATACCCTTCTTACTGAATTCAAGACGAAGGCAAAGAATTATGGCTATGATCAGTGTGTTGAATGGTGCTTGGGCCAGGCTGAGAAGAGAAAGGCAAAAGAGCAGGAGTTACTGGCTCTGGAATAAGCCTGAAATACTTTTGAAGCGGCGAAGCTTATTGTAAATAAGTGAATAAGTAAAAATTATAGGGGGATATCCCAGAAATCTTCATTAAGAGAGCTGGGGTATCCTCTTCAAGCGTAAGCAGATTATAATATTTAAAAAGCAAGGAGATGCCATATGAAATTCAGTAATGGTTGTTGGATGCAGAAGGAAGGCTGTGAAGTCTTTTCCCCTGCGGAGGTTTATGATTTAAAGAAGGAGGAGCAGAAGCTGACCCTGCTGGCTCCTACCCACAGAATAGCACATCGCGGTGATACCTTGGGCGGAGCGAATTTAACGATACGCATCTCGGCTCCTTTTCCGGAGGTAATCAGGGTACAATGTGATCATTACATGGGGTTAAAAAAGAGGACACCGGAGTTTGAATTAACCTTTGACAAAAAAGGCTGCTTATCCATAGAAGAGACGGAGGAATTGATTATAGCCCACAGCGGCGGCCTTCGTCTGGAAGTGAATAAGAAGAACTGGAAGATGACCTATTATCGCGGAAATGAGCGGATCACCGACAGCGGCTGGCGTGACCTTGCTTATGTGAAGACGGACTGGAAGGGCCTTGCCTATGATGATGGTCTGGAACAGGATACTTATATGAGAGAACGTCTGTCCCTGTCCGTGGGAGAACTGATTTACGGACTTGGAGAGCGTTTTACTCCTTTTGTTAAGAACGGTCAGTCCGTAGATATCTGGAATGAGGATGGCGGAACCTCCACGGAACAGTCCTATAAGAATATTCCGTTCTATATCTCGAACAAGGGCTATGGCGTATTTGTTAACCACCCGGAAAAGGTGTCCTTTGAAGTAAGCTCTGAGCTGGTGAAGAAGGTCCAGTTCTCTGTGCCAGGGGAAAGACTTGATTATTTCCTGATCAACGGACCCTCAATGAAAGAGGTATTGATGCGCTATACGGATCTTACCGGCAAACCGGGACTTCCTCCTGCCTGGACCTTTGGCCTGTGGTTATCTACCTCCTTTACCACCCGGTATGACGAAGCTACGGTCAGCAGCTTTGTGGATGGTATGATTGAGCGCCAAATTCCGCTGAAGGTATTTCATTTTGACTGCTTCTGGATGAAGGAATTCCATTGGAGCAATTTCCTGTGGGACAGCAGGGTATTTCCTGATCCGGAAGGAATGCTAAAGCGCCTGAAGGCAAAGGGTTTAAAGATCTGCGTCTGGATCAACAGCTACATCGGACAGGAATCCGTGCTATTTGAAGAGGGTGTAAAGGAAGGCTGCTTTATCAGGCGTCCCAACGGTGATGTATGGCAGTGGGATATGTGGCAGCCGGGCATGGCAATTGTTGATTTTACCAATCCGAAGGCTTGTAAATGGTTCGCTTCCAAGCTGGAAGCACTGCTTGATATGGGTGTGGATTGCTTTAAGACAGACTTTGGCGAGAGAATTCCCACAGAGGTTGTTTATTATGACGGCTCCGATCCCGGAAAAATGCATAACTATTACACCTATTTATACAATAAGACGGTATTTGATTTACTGGAGAAGAAGAGAGGAAAGGGAGAAGCGGTATTATTTGCAAGAAGCGCCACCGTTGGCGGTCAGAAGTTCCCGGTTCACTGGGGCGGTGATTGCTGGTCGGATTATGAGTCTATGGCCGAGAGCCTGCGGGGAGGTCTGTCCCTGACCATGTCCGGCTTTGGTTATTGGAGCCATGATATCGGCGGTTTTGAAAGCACCTCGACGCCGGATGTATATAAGCGCTGGTGTGCTTTCGGTTTATTATCCACCCATTCCCGTCTGCACGGAAGCAGCTCTTACCGTGTGCCTTGGGCATATGATGAAGAGGCGGTGGAGGTGGTAAGGTTCTTTGCAAAGCTGAAGGCTTCCCTGATGCCATATCTTTATGCCAATGCCATTGAGACCTCCAAGCTTGGCGTTCCGTCCATGAGAAGCATGATCCTGGAATTTACCCAGGATCCTACCTGCGGATATCTGGATAAGCAGTATATGCTTGGCGGTAAGCTTTTGGCTGCGCCGATCTTTAATGAGGAAGGAGTGGCACAGTATTATCTTCCTGAAGGAAAATGGACGAACTTCCTGACAGGTGAAGTAAGACAGGGAGGCCGGTGGTATCAGGAGAAGCATGGTTATCTGAGTATTCCTTTGTATGTTAAGGAAGGCAGTATCCTTCCTGTGGGAGCAAGGGAGGACGATGCAGTCTACGATTATAGTGAGGGTGTTACCCTGAAGGTATATGAACTCCTTGAAGGTGTAAGTGCTACAGCTGTAGTATATAATCAGGAGGGAAAGCTTTCCCTGGAGGCGGAGATAAAGAAACAGGGTGACACGGTTACCATTGATGTAAAGAACGGTAAGAACTATACGGTTGAATTCATAAACTGTACATCCATAAAGGAAGTATCCAACGCCATCCGTGAGAGGAAGGGGAACAGCACCTTTATTACTCCTTCCGGGAAGGGTTCTGTGATATGTAAATTAAATTAATTGTTATCAGGTTCATCCGGTATGATTTGTACTGTAACAGGTAATAAAGAATACCGGATGAACTTATACTAAGAAGGAGTACTCAGCCTGTATGGCTTTGACATAACCAAGACAATTGTAAAGAAAGGTTACAAAAGAGCATGAAAAAGGTAAATGAAAAAAAGATCGAAGCGCTTCTTAAGGAGCTGACACTGGAGGAAAAGGTACGAATGCTTCATGGCGCGGGACTGTTTGAGTCAGGCGGGGTGGAGCGTCTGGGGATACCACCTGTGAAGATGTCTGACGGTCCTATGGGTGTCCGTAAGGAATTTGACAGAGCAAATTGGATCAATATCGGTACTACGGAGGATCTGGTGTCTTATCTGCCCAGTAACAGTGCTTTAGCTTCCACCTGGAGCCGCGGCCTTGCAAAGGAAGCCGGTAAAGTACTTGGAGAGGAAGCAAGAGGCCGCGGAAAAGATGTAATTCTGGCTCCGGGGATCAATATAAAGAGAAGCCCGCTGTGCGGAAGAAACTTTGAATATATGAGTGAAGATCCGAAGCTGATCGAAGAGCTGGCGGTACCCTTTATTCAAGGAATCCAGGAGTTTGACGTAGCTGCCTGCGTGAAGCATTTTGCAGTGAACAGCCAGGAGACCGAACGCCTGTGGGTGGATACCCTGGTCAGTGACAGAGCCTTAAGAGAGATTTACTTCCCGGGCTTTCAAGCTGCGGTAGAACGGGGAGAAACGTATACACTGATGGGGGCATACAATAGGCTTCGAGGTGAGCATTGCTGTGAAAGCAAATATCTGCTGGGGGATATTCTCAGAGAGGAATGGGGCTTTGACGGAGCAGTAATCTCTGACTGGGGCGCGGTCCATGATACCATGGGTGCCGCAGAGGCGGAGCTTGATATTGAGATGTCCGTCACACCGAACTTTGAGGATTATTATATGGCGCAGCCGCTTCTGAATGCGGTCAGAAACGGTGAGATTGAGGAAGCGTTCCTTGATCGTAAGGTACGCAATATCCTGCGAACGATGCTGCGGTTAAATATGCTTGGTGAGGAGAGCGAATTTAGAAAAAGCGGTACCTACAATACACCGGAGCATAGGGAAGCACTTCTCAAGACTGCCAGAGAAGCGGTGATTCTTCTGAAGAATGAGGATAAGCGCCTTCCGCTGCAGAAGAAGGGCTTAAAAACCATTGCTGTTATCGGCAGGAATGCCGAAGTAATCCATAGCAGCGGAGGTGGCAGTGCGGAGATCAAAGCGCTGTATGAGATATCCCCGCTTATGGGATTAAAAAAGGCATTGGGCGGGAATGTGGAGGTGAAGTACGCCAAGGGTTATTATATTCCTCCCAAGCAGCGAGAGAAAGAACTTAACTGGCAGCATCACAGCCTGGAGCGGGACGGCGGTATTTCTGACGAGGAGCAGGAGAAATTAAGAAAAAGGCAGGAGGAGATTGCTGAGGAGACGAACTATCAGGAAGAGCAATTACTGAATGAAGCGTTAAAGCTGGCGGCGGAAGCAGACGAAGTGATTGTGGCCGGCGGCCTAAACCATGACTTTGATGTGGAAGGTCAGGATCGCAGCAATATGCTTCTTCCTTATCATCAGGACAGGTTAATTGAAGAGGTATTGAAGGTGAAGCCCAATGCGGTAATCGTGATGATCGCCGGCTCGCCTGTTCAAATGAGTACCTGGGCACATCAGGCAAAAGCAATCGTGTGGAGCTGGTATGCCGGTATGGAGGGCGGTACAGCCCTTGCGGAAGTGCTCCTTGGAGAGGTCAATCCTTCCGGTAAGCTTCCTGAGACCATTCCCTATGCATTATCTGATGCACCGGCCCATGTTCTGGGGGACTTCGGCAAGCTGGATACCCTGACCTATCACGATGATATTTATGTTGGCTACCGGTATTATGATACCTATCAGAAAGAGCCTTTGTTTTGCTTTGGACATGGCTTATCCTATACGGAATTTGAATATGGTGAGCCGCAAGCAGCTGTCAGGGAAGAGACGGATCAGGCAACTGTTACGATTGAATTTCCGGTTCGTAATATTGGAGTCATGGACGGAGCAGAAATTATACAGGTGTATGTATCAGATCTTAAAGCCTCGGTGAATCGCCCTGTGCAGGAACTGAAAGGCTTCGAGAAAGTATTTCTGAAGGCGGGAGAAGAGAAGAACGTCATTCTTCGGCTGAATGAAAAGGCATTTGGCTTTTATGATGTCAACAGAAACTGCTTTAAGGCGGAAGCAGGAGAGTTTGAGCTGCGCATCGGAAGCTCCTCCAGGGATATCAGGCAGAAACAGAGCGTGACTCTTTCCCAGGAATATCTTTACCGTTAATATTCTTTGCCAAAGCATGGTACAGGCGTCG
Organism: Bacillota bacterium; assembly: GCA_023409535.1. Lineage (GTDB taxonomy): Bacteria > Bacillota > Clostridia > Lachnospirales > Lachnospiraceae > Mobilitalea. The sequence goes on along the minus strand of JAEYGZ010000048.1, from coordinate 313,903 downwards.
CATTCCAGATTCATTAAAGTTTGTATCGGATTTATATGAGTTGGCATATATTAATTTTTAGAAATATGGCAATAAAAATGATTATCGCATACAATTTGTACACGGATAATCATTTTTATTGTAAATGCCAGCCTGTCATAGTAATTATATCACCGGATATCAGGGCAAATAAAACGACTTCACCCGGATTGCCTGGTTATGGTCTCCGAATTCTTCCCCAAATAAGGTTAAACCGCCGCAATTGGCAGTTTCCCTGGGAACCTCAAGACGAAAGGAGATGGTACTGGAATAGTCAATCTCCAAATCTTCAATGGTCGTTTTTGAGATCTGACTGGTACCATCGATGAAGGTGCCGTCGGAATTGATGATTAAGGTCTTTAATAACCCGTATTGATTAAGCCGGTCCGGCCACCAGAGGGGATTTAAAAAGCCCTTTCTGGCTCCGAAATCACCCGGGCTGACCCACATACCCAGGGACTTACCATTGATGGAAAAATAGATATCAGAGGGATAATCTTCATTATATTCCGGACATTCCGAGCAGATCTCAAAGGAAATCTGCAGCTCGGTTAAGGATTGGCCGGCGATTAAATGGTTGGGCAGATTATATTCGATAAAGCCGCTGCCAAACCACAGAATTCCGGCATCAAAACGTTCCGGGAAGGTAAAATATCTTCTATCATCAAATTCACCGATAATATTCTTCATTGTTGCCAGACCACAGGTGGGATTTATCTTAAAATCATTAAAATAACCGATGCGTATATCATCCTGATAAAAGCTTCGGGTCTCTTTTACCGGGGCGAAATCAATCATCAAGCGGTCATGACTGGGACGAACGATCTTCATGGTACCACGCTTTCCGGGAGTAGTACGGATCGTGACCAGCCCGGCTTTCTCCAGCTTTCCGACATGCATGGAGATAGCGCTGTTTGTCAGCTGTAATGCTTCCGCCAGGTCATTCATACTGAGCCGGTCATCTTTATAAATCATCTCCATAATCTTTAAGCGCATGGGTGTACTTAATGCCTTTAACACCTCTTCGGCATCCTGAATCGATTTAAAGTATAACATAAATTATCCTCCGTCCTGCTGCCAATCGCTACACCGTCATAGCTGCGAACATTACAGTAATTATAATAATTCACATTATTAAAGTCAATAATTAATCTCTGCAGCCTATTGTAATTCAAAGCGAAAATCCTATGATTTGGCTTGATTAAGCGCAGAGATTATAGTGAAATAATTATAACATTAAGTGTATTGCTTAATGTTTCATTATATAATTGAACTGATATATAAGAAGGGGCAGATAAAATCATGGGCAAGCTGTATATGATCCAAAGAAGAAAAAGGAAATACCGTTAAGCCTGGACCTGAAACACGGAATAAATTATTTGCCAATGGAGAATAGCTATTTCTATGTATAAGATTCTCTATAAGGAGGACGGAAAAAGCCATTGCTGCAGCTCATGTTTTTTCGTAGAATCATATTAGGGTATTTCAATGATACGATAAAGGAGAAGCCGTTATGAGGTATAATAATTTTAACGTAAGTGTTTACTGCCCTGTTAGAAATCTGATTGATATCACGGATTTTGAAGAGTTTGACCGGAAGTTCCAGCTTCTTGAAAGGAACGTAAAAGTCAGTAAGGTTTATCTGGAAACTTACCGCGGCGGTACCATGATCAGTTATGAACAAATGACCAGGGTAAAAGAATTTTTTGTAAAAAAGGGTATTGAGGTTGCCGGCGGTATTACAACGGACGGTGAATACGATCCCAGGGAGGGAGGGTTTAGCCCGCAATGCTATACCTCCGAAGCAACAAAAGCAAGAATGATCAAGGCAGTCACACTTACCTGTCAGTTATTTGATGAGTTTATCCTGGATGATTTCTACTTTACCAACTGCCGCTGTGATGACTGTATCAAAGCAAAGGGTGACAGAACCTGGGCAGAATTCCGTCTTGCCCTTATGAAGGACTTTTCTGAAAATGTTATCGTAAAAACTGCGAAGGAAATTAATCCAAAGGTAAATACAATTATTAAATTTCCTAACTGGTATGAGCATTTTCAGGACGCCGGTTATAATTTAGAGGAAGAACCTAAGATTTTTGACGGCATTTATACCGGAACAGAGACGCGTAACCCGACCTACACCCAGCAGCATCTGCCGAAATATTTAAGCTATTTTATCATGCGGTATTTTGAAAATGTGGCCCCAACCCGTAATCTGGGCGGCTGGTTTGACCCTTATGAATGTACTTATAATTTGACCTCTTATCTAGATCAGGGCTACCTGACCCTGTTCGCAAAAGCAAAAGAGGCAATGCTGTTCAGCCTGGGCTCTTTAATCAATGATAAAGCTTTTTCCACCTTCCCACCAGTGATCGGTCAGGCATGTAACGATATGGACCGTTATATGGATGCCCTCGGCAATCCGCTGGGAGTAGCCTGCTATGTACCTTATCATGGCTTTGGGGAAGATTATCTTCATAATTATGTGGGAATGTGCGGTGTTCCTCTGGAGCCTTACCCGGATTATCCGGCAGAAGCTAAAACCATATTCCTTACGGAAAATGCTGCCGGGGATAAGGATTTAGTATCCAAAATGAAAGCCAGCCTAAGGGACGGAGCAGATATCATTGTAACATCCGGATTGGTGAAAAAACTTGGCGAAGCCTTCCATGAGATAGCCCATGTATCCTACACCGACAATAAAGTATCGGTTAACAGCTACATGTGTTCTGCCGACGGAGGTGTTACCGTAGCAGGAAAGCTGGAAGCTTCTAAGAGCATTATCCTGGCCCAGCCTCAGTTCTTTACCAATGATGTATGGCAGATTGCCGGTGGTTACGGAGAAGATAATAATACTCCGATTCTTATGAAAACCAAGTATTCAGGTGGCAGGGTCTTTGTACTGACCATACCGGATGATCAGGGAAATTTATATAATTATCCGGCCTTACTGCTGAATACCATTCGTTCCGTCTTAAGCAAGGATATGCCGGTAGTGTTGGAAGGAGCTGCAAGAATTACTTTATTTGTTTATGATAATAATACCTTTATTCTTCGTTCCTTCCTGCCTTATTTCGCAACAGCCTCTGTGACCGTTAAGAAGGAAAATGCGGTTCTGACGGATCTGGAAAATAACCGTACAAAGAATGGAGAAGCAGTGGCAGGAGGAACAAAATTCACTTTCAATTTAAGTCCGGGTGTGAATTATGTGATGAAGCATGAAGTCTAATAAAGGCTCCATATCTGTTCGGCGATTTCTTCGGCAAGACCTAAATCAAACAGAATTTGCAATAAGCCGAACCGGTTTCTGAGCTCCTTGGCTGCAAGAAAGCTGTTTATAAAGGTTGCCTTATCAATTCCGACCTCTGCAGGGCTGACAGGAGCACTTAAGATCAGCAGCAGCTCCCGTATATATTCTGCGGCGGGAAGCGCAGCAGCAAGCTCCTTACATTCCGACCAGTGCGCCTCTAACCGGTCAATCCTTTGAAGGACATTTTCGGGCGAATTCTTATGCAGCTCCTTTTCCAGTGCAATAACGGAGGGAGCTGCTTTTTTGTAAGCGGTCCTCATATTTTCTTCCCAGACGGCAGAGGAGTAATTCAAAGCATTTTTCCTGGCCTGTTCAAAGTCAATCTCCATCTTAAATAGAAGTTCGTAGGCATGAAGGATCGCAATGGCAGCGATACCAACCTTGGTTCCGTGCAGCACGGGTTTTTTACGGTCAAACAGGTACATCATCTCCCAGTAGTGGGAGAGATGATGCTCGCTGCCCGAGGCGGGGCGTGAATTCCCTGCAAGGCTCATAGCAATCCCGGACAGGATGAGGGCTTCCATAATGCTTTGAATGGCACCCGGTTCCCGGTCACGGGCTTGTTCAATATTGGCCGTAACGGCAGCGATGGATTGACGCACCATATCTTCAATGTCCTTACTGTGGTATTCACCGGTAATCAGGCTGGAGATCGCCCAGTCACAAAGACAGGTATGCTTGCCAAGAATATCGCCAACCCCTGCCGCAATCATATTTACAGGAGCCGCCTTAATGAGGTTCAGATCACCTAAGATCGCATACGGAGCCTGTGCTTCGTAGGTGGTCTTCATGTGATCGACTATGAGCGGAGCGACGCCGGAGGCAAAGCCGTCCATGGAGGGTGCGGTAGCAAGGATCATATAGGGGAGGTGAAGCTTAAAGCTGATGTACCTGGACAAATCATTGATTGTACCGCTTCCGACGCCGATCATGAGGTCACAATCATGAGGCATATGAATCAATACTTTGCCCACTGCAGCTTCATCCGGTGTAGGCTCGTCCTCGGGAATGATATAGAAGCGGTAAGCAGTATTTGCCTGAAGCAGCTGCGCTTCAATTAAATCACCTGCAATCGCATAGGTGGTCCGGTCAAACAGGAAAAAGGGCTTAAGAAAGCCGGATTCTGCAACAATTTCTGTTAATTTGGCCAGTGCATTTTCCTGCAGGATAATATGTCGAATGGGAATGGAAGCCGGTTTGATCATAAGCATCACCTTTCTGGACTATAATTCGGGACATATCAATATTCGGTTTGGAGCTTTGCATCCTTTGCCATAACCTCTTCAGCCATGTCATGCTTCAGTTGCTCCAGCTTTGCGCTGAGGGCTTCATCTTGAATTCCCAGCATCTGTGCAGCCAGAATGGCGGCATTGTCTGCTCCGTCGATTGCTACGGTAGCCACCGGAATTCCTTTTGGCATTTGTACTGTGGATAATAAGGCGTCCAGACCGTCCAGGGTGGAGGATTTGATGGGAATGCCAATGACCGGAAGGGTTGTATGTGCCGCAATGACTCCGGCAAGATGTGCGGCTTTGCCTGCGGCACAGATGATCACACCAAAACCGTTTGCTTTTGCTGCCGAGGAGAAATCACAGGCCTGCTTCGGGGTCCGGTGGGCACTCATGACATGTACCTCGACCTCGATTCCAAACCCCTTTAACGTATTGATCGCTCCCTTTACAACCGGCAGGTCACTATCGCTTCCCATAATGATGGCTACTTTTTTACTCATTTCATCGTCTCCTCTTAGATTTGATTTTTTATATATCATTAACTGTAAGCAGATACCTAATTCTAGGATAACTATATATGATTTGGATAGGTTCGTCAATAAAACCGAATTGTAAAAGAGCTTTCTCTTTTATGAAAAATATTAATATATGTGATAAGCTATGACGGGGAGTTTGGATTTACTGCAATGCATAATCAGTATTTTTATGGACATGATAAACGGGTAAGAACGGTAGTTTGTTCCTACCTGTTTCCCATGCCATGAATCAGGAGAATATGCTTATGAATAAGAAAAAGCCGATACCTCAGGAAAAATGCATTGACAACACATGGAGACTGCTGGCGGAAGGTTATCTGTTCCTTCCGAACCGGTGCCGTAAATACCGGTCGGAGCTGTTTGAAACCCGGCTTATGGGGCAGAAAGTAGTATGCATGAGCGGGGAGGATGCCGCAAAGTTATTTTATGATAAAAGAAGATTTACCAGAAAGGGTGCAGTGCCAAAACGGATACAGAATACCTTATTCGGTAAGAAATCCATCCAAACCCTGTATGGAAAGGAGCATACTCATCGAAAGCAGCTGTTTCTATCCTTTATGACGGCAGAAAGCTTAGACCGCATCAAAGACCTGGCCGGAAAACAATGGGAGTCCAGTATTCCACGGCTTGAGGAGAAAAATGAAGCGGTTATTTTTCAGGAGGCGGAAAAAACCCTTTTCCAGGTTGCCTGCAAATGGGCAGGAGTGCCGTACAGGAAGTCGGAGGCAGCACAGAAGGCTGCGGATATGAGCGCTATGGTAGATGCCTTCGGTGCTGTGGGCATCAGGTACCATAGAGGAAAATGTGCCCGAAAGCGTATTGAAGGTTGGGCAAAGAATTTAATCCTTAACATACGCAGAGGAAGCGTAACTGTTTCCAAAGATACCGTGTTATATGCGATTACCTGGCACAAGGATCTGGATGGCAGCCTGCTTGATGCACAGACGGCAGGTGTGGAGCTGATTAATCTCCTTCGGCCGATTACCGCAATTGCCACCTATGTTATCTTTGGTGCATTGGCGCTTCACAAGTATCCTGAATCTAAGGAGAAGATCCGGAAACAGGAAGGAAACTATCTTCATATGTTTGTACAGGAAATCAGGCGTTACTACCCTTTCGGTCCGTTCCTCGGAGCAAGGGTGAGAGCCGACTTTCAATGGCGCGATTACCCGTTTACGAAGGGAATGCTGGTTTTCCTTGATATTTACGGTACGAATCACGATCCCGGAATATGGAAAAATCCAAACCAATTTCAGCCGGAACGTTTTGAGTATCATGACGGCAGTCCCTATGATTTTATACCTCAGGGAGGCGGAGCTGCCGAAGGCGGGAACCGCTGTCCGGGTGAATGGATCACAATCGAGCTGTTAAAAATAAGTATGGATTTCCTGGTAAACGCTATCGAATATGATGTTCCGCTGCAGGATTTCAGCTATTCCTTAAGAAGAATGCCTGCCGTACCAAGAAGCAGATTCATTATAAATAACGTCAGTCGAAGGCCGGTTCATTAGGGTTTAAAATCTGATAAGTTGAAAAATATAAATAATTTGCTTGACAATTCATTTCGTCCGTTGGTATAATGCGGTTAATACAAGAAACCGATGAGCAAGAGAAGTAGGTTTGACTATTTGTATCCAGAGAGCCGCTGTGGGTGAGAATGCGGTTACAAAGGTAATTCTGAATGGACTTGCGAGGGAAGCCAGAAATCATGCCAGAATGACATCTGAATTTAAGAGTCACTTAACACATGAAAGTAGGAGCTTACGGGAACCCTTTCCGTTATCAGCGGGGTGCATATGATGGTATGCAAAATGAGAGGATGTAGAATTACATCAAACCGGGTGGTACCGCAGAAGCATAAGCTTTTGTCCCTGTAAATTACAGGGATAAGAGCTTTTTTTATTGCAATTTTGCAAGCTGGCATGCCTCCTCTGCGAAGCATAAGATGTGCTTTCGATAATTCACACCTCTTTATTAAAAAATGAGAGAAAGGAATTTTTCATCCCATCAATGAAAAATAAGGTGACAATCATGATAACGCCAAGCTTTCATGAAATTGAAGCATTAGCAAAGGATTATGGCATTATCCCAATCTGCAGGGAAATCTATGCGGATATCATTACCCCGATTACCTTACTGCGCAAGCTGTCGCAGATCAGCAGAAATTATTTCCTGCTGGAAAGCATTGAAGGCGGTGAAAAATGGGGCAGGTATTCCTTTCTGGGCTTTGATCCCATTGTTCATGTAACCTGTAAGGAAAAGCAGATCACGATTGAGAACGGATCAAGACAAACAGTATCCTCGGGGAACCCCTATGAGGTGTTAAGAAAGCTGTTAGAGGATTACAAGGCTCCAAAGCTGGAGGATATGCCGCCTTTCACCGGTGGGCTGGTGGGTTATTTCTCCTATGGTATGATTGGCTATAAGGAGCCGGTGCTCAAGCTTGACCCCAGTGAGTTTCCTGATTTTGACCTGATGCTGTTTGATAAGGTGATCGCTTATGATCACCTGAAGCAGAAAATCAGTATTGTCGTAAATATGAAAACCGATTCTGTGAAGGAGAATTACGGAAAAGCGATAGCCGATCTTGAGGACTTATCCCGCTTTATTACTGAGCCGGCAGTATTTGTGAAAGAGGAGATTACGGATAAACCAAGCTTTATCTGTAATATTACCAAAGAGGAATACTGCAGGATGGTGACAAAGACCAAGGAATATATCGTAGACGGTGATATCTTCCAGGCGGTGATCTCCAGACGTTTTGAGACGGATTATCAGGGGGATCTGCTCAATGCTTACCGGGTGCTGCGAACCTCCAATCCCTCACCCTATATGGTATTTCTTAAGAGTAATGATGTTCAGCTGATCTGCTCCTCGCCGGAGACCATGGTCCGCTTAAAGGACGGTAAATTATCCACCTTTCCCATCGCCGGCTCCAGGCCGCGCGGCAGGGATAAGGAGGAGGACGATGCCTTAGCGGCAGAGCTGCTGGCGGATGAGAAGGAACTGTCCGAGCATAATATGCTGGTGGATCTTGCACGAAATGATATCGGAATGATATCGGAGTACGGCGGTGTTAAGGTTACGGATTATATGAAAATACAACGCTACTCAAGGATCATGCACATTACCTCAGAGGTGGAGGGTAAGCTTGGGGAGGGGAAGGATGCCTTGGATGCCATCGAGGCACTGCTGCCTGCCGGAACCTTATCCGGGGCACCGAAGATCAGAGCCTGCGAGATTATTGAGGAGCTGGAGAAGATCCCAAGAGGTATTTACGGCGGAGCCGTAGGTTATATTGATTTTACCGGGAACATGGACACCTGTATCGCCATCCGAATGGCTGTGAAAAAGCAGGATAAGGTATCTATACAGGCTGGTGCGGGAATTGTAGCTGACAGTGTTCCGGAGCGGGAATATGAAGAATCCGAGAACAAGGCCAAGGCGCTGATAGAAGCAATTCTTAAGGCAAATGAGGTCGAGTAATAGAATAAATTGCTGGAAAGGCAAGGGTTAGTATTATGATAGTATTGATTGATAATTATGACAGTTTTTCTTATAATCTGGTTCAGCTTGCCGGAAGCCTGGGGGCAGAAATCAAGGTTATTCGTAATGATGAGCTGACAGTAGAAGAGATCAGAGCACTGAGGCCTGACCATATCATCCTGTCGCCGGGACCGGGATATCCAAAGGATGCCGGAATTTGTGAACAGGTAATCACCGAGCTTAAGGAGGAAATCCCGATCCTTGGAGTCTGCCTGGGACACCAGGCAATCTGTGAGGCATTCGGTGCAAAAATCATTCATGCAAAGCAGCTGATGCATGGAAAGCAGAGTAACATCCATATAGCAAATGGTGCCAAAGTATTTCGGGGATTGCCTCCGGTGATACAGGCGGCAAGATATCATTCCCTGATTGCGGAAAAGAATACCTTACCGGATGATCTGCTGGTAATTGCAGAGGATGATGCAGGAGAAATCATGGCAGTGAAGCATCGCCGGTATGAAATTTACGGGCTGCAGTTTCACCCGGAGTCCATCCTGACACCCCGGGGTGAGAGAATTATGAGTAATTTCTTATCAATCGGAGGTACAAGAGGATGATAAAACAGGCAATTTACAGATTACTGAATAAAGATAACCTAACCCTTGAGGAAACCAAGGAGGTTATGGATGAAATCATGAGCGGCAATGCCACAAATGCACAAATTGCCTCCTTCATTACCGCAATCCGAATGAAGGGCGAGACCATTGATGAGATCACAGCCTGTGCCATGATCATGCGCAAATACGGCTTGAAGCTGCCTCACGAAGGAGATGTTCTTGATATCGTGGGAACCGGAGGAGACGAGGCGTTTACCTTTAATATTTCAACAGTATCCTCCCTTCTCATCTCCGCGGCAGGAATTCCGGTAGCAAAGCATGGCAACCGCAGCGTATCCAGTAAATGCGGAAGTGCCGATGTTCTTGAAGCACTGGGAGTCAAAATTGATATTCCGGTGGAACGAAGCGAACAGCTTCTGCGGGAAATCGGTATCTGCTTCTTATTTGCACCGATGTATCACTCTTCCATGAAATATGCAGCTCCAGTGCGTAAGGACCTGGGTGTCCGCACGATCTTTAACATTCTGGGACCGCTGTCCAGCCCGGCCAATGCCAATCTTCAGCTTCTTGGGGTCTATGATGAGAATCTGGTGGAGCCTATGGCGAGAGTTTTGGCAAATCTGGGGGTGAAACGTGCCATGGTGGTTCATGGACACGACGGTCTGGATGAAGTCTCCCTGAGTGCGAAAACGACCGTGTGTGAGGTTAACCAGGGGCAGGTGAACAGCTTCTTCTTAGATCCCCGCCAATTTGGCTTTGATTATTGCAGGCCGGAAGAGCTGGTCGGAGGTGATCCGGACCATAATGCAGAGATTGCAAGAAGTATTCTGCGGGGGGAGAAGGGACCGAAGAGAGACATCGTCCTGCTTAATTCCGCCGTTTGCCTATACATGACCTATAATAATATAACCCTTCGGGAGTGCGTCAGACTTGCAGCCCAGACCATTGACAGCGGCAAGGCAATGGATCAGCTAAACCGCTTTATACAAAAGTCAAATGAAAGGCTGGGATAACCGATGATTCTTGATAGATTGGCTGAAGCTGCTGCAAAACGGGTGGAGAAGGCGAAGGATATGCTTCCCCTGAAGAACCTGAAGGATCGATTATATGACGGTGACCGGCTCATACAGTTTCACGGCCGGGAAGATTTTGCCTTTGAAAGAAAACTGAGAAAGACTTCAAGAACGGAATTAAGCTTAGACACGAATGCGGGCAGGAAGCAAACAGCATTTATCTGTGAGGTAAAGAAAGCCTCTCCCTCCAAGGGAGTCATCGCCAGGGAGTTTCCTTATCTGGATATCGCCAGGGAATATGTTGAAGCAGGAGCAGATGCAATTTCTGTGCTGACGGAACCCGAATATTTTCAAGGGGCGGACAGATATTTAAGCGAGATTAGCAAAGCGGTTCCTGTCCCTGTGCTGCGCAAGGATTTTATCATTGAGGAATACCAGATTTATGAGTCAAGGCTGATCGGTGCCGATGCGGTATTGCTGATTTGTTCCCTGCTTGATACACAAACCCTTCATCAGCTGATAACCTTAAGTGATGCACTCGGTCTTTCTACTCTTGTAGAAGCACACAACGAGACAGAGATCATATCGGCGATGCAGGCAGGTGCAAGGATCATTGGTGTCAATAACCGTAACCTGCGGACCTTTGAAGTTGACTTTACAAACAGCATCAGGCTGCGTACGCTGGTGCCGGAAGAGATATTGTTCGTGGCTGAGAGCGGTATTCACACGGCGGAGGATGTCAATGCCTTGAGAAAAGCCGGTGTGGATGCGGTACTGATTGGAGAAGCTCTGATGAGAAGCAGTGATAAAAAGGAATTATTGCATCAGATGAGGCAGGGATAACCTTTTTACCGTTATCGGAAAGGAGTGGCCGGTTCAGTGACAAGAGTGAAGATATGCGGCTTAAGCAGACAGAAGGATATTGAGGCGGTAAATGAATATCTTCCAGATTATATCGGTTTTGTCTTTGCCGAGAGCCGCCGGCAGGTCAGTGATTCTACAGCGATAGAACTTAAGCGCGGACTTTCTCCGGCAATTGCCGCGGTAGGCGTATTTGTAAATGAACGTCCGGAAAGGATCCTCCGGTTGTGCGAAGCAGGTGCCATTGATCTTGTCCAGCTGCACGGGGAGGAAACAGAGAAATATATGGAAGACTTAAAGAGCCGGGTACCGAATAAAATCATCAAGGCAATCAGAGTAAAAAGTAAAGAGGATATAGAAAAAGCAAAGAGTACCTGCAGTGATTATTTATTATTTGATGCCTATAAAAAGGATCAGTATGGCGGGGCAGGAGAGAGCTTTGACTGGTCAATGATTGCAGAGATTAATAAGCCCTTCTTTCTGGCGGGAGGAATTGATAACGGGAATGTGATGCGGGCTGTAAGCCAGGCTGCTCCCTATGGGATTGATGTCAGCAGTGGTGTTGAAACAGAAGGCTGCAAGGATGCAGCAAAAATAAAGGAATTAATAGCAAAGATAAGGAGTGTGGGATAATGTCAAAAGGAAGATTCGGTATCCATGGGGGGCAATATATTCCGGAAACCCTGATGAATGCGGTAAATGAGCTGGAGGAAGCCTATGAGTATTATAAGAATGAGGAAGGATTTCAAAGGGAGCTTGAGGAGCTGCTGAGAGATTATGCAGGCAGGCCGTCCTTGTTATACTATGCCGGGAAGATGACAAAGGATCTGGGCGGTGCAAAGATTTACCTGAAACGGGAAGATCTCAATCATACCGGCTCCCACAAGATTAATAATGTTCTTGGCCAGGTGCTGTTAGCAAAGAAAATGGGCAAGACAAGAATCATTGCCGAAACCGGGGCGGGACAGCATGGTGTGGCTACGGCAACAGCTGCAGCTCTGTTGGATATGGAATGTGAGATATTCATGGGGAAGGAGGATACGGAGCGGCAGGCACTCAATGTCTTTCGGATGGAGCTGTTGGGAGCCAAGGTGCACGCCGTAACCTCCGGGACACAGACACTAAAGGATGCAGTGAATGAAACCCTAAGAGAGTGGTCAAAGCGGATGGAGGATACCCATTATGTACTGGGTTCTGTAATGGGACCGCATCCATTTCCCACCATGGTACGTGATTTTCAAAAGATTATCGGAAAAGAGGTTAAGGAACAATTGCTTCAGAAGGAAGGCAGACTTCCGGATGTATTAATCGCTTGTGTGGGAGGCGGAAGCAATGCCATGGGATTATTCTTTGAATTTATTGAAGATACACAGGTACGGCTGATTGGCTGTGAAGCAGGCGGGCTGGGAGTTGACACGGAGAAAACGGCGGCAACGGTATCCACCGGTTCTCTTGGGATATTTCATGGAATGAAATCTTATTTTTGCCAGGATGAATACGGACAGATCGCACCGGTTTATTCCATTTCGGCAGGACTGGATTATCCTGGGGTCGGACCGGAGCATTCCAATCTGTATGATACCGGACGGGCTGAATATGTCCCGGTAACGGATCAGGAAGCAGTGGAAGCTTTTGAGTATCTGGCGAAAACAGAAGGAATTATACCCGCGATTGAAAGCGCACATGCGGTAGCTTATGCAAGGAAGCTGGCGCCAACCCTGGGTAAGGATCAGATCATGGTGATCAATCTTTCGGGCAGAGGGGATAAGGATGTTGCGGCAATTGCAAGATACAGGGGGGAAAAGCTCTATGAATAGAATTGAACGTGCATTTTATCAAAAGAAAGCCTTTATACCATTTATTACCGCTGGTGATCCGGATCTGGAGACTACGAAGAGGCTGGTGCTGGGCATGGCTAAGGCTGGAGCAGACCTGATTGAGCTTGGGATACCATTTTCCGATCCGGTGGCGGAAGGACCTGTTATTCAGGCAGCGGACCTTCGAGCACTCTCCGGCGGTGTAACCACGGATAAGATATTTCTGATGGTGGAAGAATTACGTAAGGAATGTGATGTTCCCCTTGCTTTCATGACCTATATCAATCCGGTTTATACCTATGGCACGGAACGCTTTATGAAGCGGTGCAATGAAGTGGGAGTGGACGCCCTGATCGTACCGGATATGCCCTATGAGGAAAAGGAAGAGCTAAAGCCATACTGTGAGGAATATGGCATCATACTGATCTCACTGATTGCATTAACTTCAAAGGAACGCATCCGAAAAATCGCAAAGGAGGCGCAGGGTTTTATTTACTGTGTATCCTCCTTGGGAGTGACCGGCGTTCGCAGTGAAATGGGAAGGGGACTGAAGGAAATGCTTCAGCAGGTGAAGGAAGTCACGGATATTCCCTGCGCCATTGGCTTTGGAATTGCAACGCCGGAACAGGCAAGCGAAATGGCAGCCATTGCTGACGGTGTTATCGTTGGAAGTGCGATTGTTGATATGGTTGGAAGGCATGGGAAGGATTGCATTCCTTATGTGGAGGAGTTTGTATATAAAATGAAGGCAGCGTGCAGAATATAATTATATAGGTAAAGTTTAGACAACGCATAAAATTAAATAGAGTATATCAAATCCAGGCAGTTTTACGGAGATGCTTTATCTGCATTTCAACATTTTAATAAGTTTTAAAATTAACTTTTCATTTTACAAAATATTTGAAAATCAGGATTGACATTTACGCGGCGTAAAGGTGTAGACTCATGATGTAAGGAGGTTGAAGCATGGAATATACAGTGCAAAAACTTAGCAGAATAGCTGGAGTCAGCACCAGAACACTGCGATATTATGATGAGATTGGAATTCTTAAGCCGGCTAGAATCAATTCATCAAACTATCGAATCTATGGTCAGGCCGAGGTGGACCGGTTGCAGCAGATTATGCTATATCGGGAAATGGGAGTAGACTTGACTACGATCCATCAAATTCTAACTTCAGAAAGCTTTAATGAAACTGCCGCACTGAAGGAGCATCTGGCTAAACTCCTTGCAAGACAACATCAACTGGAACTCTTGATCGCAAATGTTGAAAAGACGATACAGAGTCATGAAGGGAGAAGTAAGATGCAGGATAGTGAGAAATTTCAAGGCTTTAAGAAAAAGCTTATTGAAGAAAATGAAGAGTTATACGGTAAAGAAGTAAGAGAAAAATACGGTGATGAAACCGTAGAGGCTTCAAACCAGAAGCTGATGAACCTGTCAAAGGAACAATACGATGCCTTTGAAAAGCTGGGTGAGGAGGTTCTCGACACCCTGGAGAAAGCCTTTGCTACCGGTAATCCGGCAGGCGAACTGGGGCAGAAGACAGCAGAGCTTCATAAGCAATGGCTGACCTATACCTGGAGTAACTACAGTAAGGAGGCGCATGCCGGAGTTGCCAGAATGTATGCAGAGGATGAGCGTTTTACCGCCTTCTATGATAAGAAGCAGCCCGGAATGGCAGCCTTTTTAAGAGATGCCGTGTTAATTTATACCGGTCTTTAAAAGAAAGACAGAAGAACCAATATGTGTAAGAATAAATTACATATTGGTTCTTTTCTTTAATTTTATGATACCTCGTGAAGCATACCTATGATCGTTTTTACGGCTATGTCTACCATAGCATCATAATTTAAATATTCATGATGCTGATATACAAATTCAAAGCTGATATTTTCAATCATATTCATAATGATATGCGCTTTTTCAAAGGCGTTGGTTGTATGTATGCCCATTTCTTCCATAAGCTCAACTATTTGATTGGCAATTTTGGACTGTACATGATAGAACAGAATTTTGATATCCTGGTCAGAATGAGAGAGAGCGTACATTCCTTCATGTACGGATTTTTTGGCAAAATGAGTCTCAACCAGAGCAAATATGGTTTGGCGTATTGCGTTTTCCTGATTAATGGGAGTCGGCATAAGCCTGATCATATTATAAATTGGCATTGCGATATTGTCTTCATAGACTTCAATAACATACATAAAGATATCTTTTTTATCTTTAAAGTAATTATAGAGGATACCGGTTGAAACTCCGGCAAGCTTTGCAATTTCGGCAGTGTTTGTTTTATAATATCCTTTTTCACAGAATAATTGATAGCCCGCGTCAATAATTCGGTTTCGTTTATCAATGGACCGCTGCTGCTGCGGCATTCTGATGTGTTGATTTCCCATAACCATGCCTCCTTACATTATTTTAATTATAATTTTTTAAATATATTAAGTCAACATAAGAAGTCACTGTGGGACTTACAACAAACCGTTAATTTCGACAATATTCGATGGCTATTGATACTAAAATTATTGAATAAGATATAATAATTTAAAAATATGATAAATGAAATCAAGCCCTCCAAATAGGGAGGGCTCGATTTATCACTATATTGAATTATCATCCTTGGCAAGCTTTGCCTGGTCAAACTTATCCTTACGGATATGACAGTAACCGTTCGGGTTCTTATCCAGATATTTCTGATGATATTCCTCCGCAGGATAATAATTGCGCAGGGGCAGTACCTCTATGGCAATAGGCTTCTCATATTTGGTCTGCAGCCGTGCAATAGATTGCCGGATGGCGGGAAGATCAGCTTCATCAACATAATAGATACCGGTTCGGTATTGGGTACCGGAATCCTCACCCTGACGGTTGATTGAGGTTGGATTGATAACATCATAATACAGATTCAGAACAAAATCCAGGCGGATTTGCTTCGGATCATAGAAAACCTGAACCGTCTCCGCATGACCTGTGTTATTATGACATACCTCCTGATAGGTAGGGTTCTCGGTATTACCGTTGGCATAGCCGACCTCAGTCTTTATAATTCCATTGATACAGGATAAATATTTCTCAGTTCCCCAGAAGCATCCACCTGCAAGATATATTTCTTTCAGATTTTCAATGCCTTCCATATAATGCACCTCTTTCCGATTGTTATAGATATCTTATACCCATTGCCGGAAAAATTCAATCGGAATTAGTCCTCATTTTTGGAAACTCTGCCGAATAGTTTGATAATTTCATTTACAATCAAAGGTATCAGGGCGAACAGCAGAACCAGGCCCCAATCTGCCAGAGTAAGGCTGTGTACGCCAAATGCATCAGCCAGGAACGGAACGGAGATTACCAGAAGCTGCAGCAGCGTTCCGACAATGATTGCTCCGATCAGCATCTTATTGGAGAGGAGACCGATCTTAAGGATTGACTTGTTAAAATTACGCATGGATAGGGAATAAAACAGCTGTGAGGTAGCCAGTACCACAAATGCCATTGTTCTGGCATAGGGCAGCGCAGCTTCCGGTATTGTGCCGCTGCCAAGTATATAGCCGTGTTCCCATAGTCCATAATAAAAAGCAGCTAAGGTAAATATACCGATCAATACACCGCCGATTACAGCACGAGCTCCGGCTCCATGGGCGAAGAAGCTCTCCTTGGGGTTACGGGGCTTTTGCTTCATCACATCCTTATCTCCGGGATCCACACCAAGAGCGATGGCAGGAAGTGAGTCTGTAATTAAGTTCACCCAAAGAATCTGGGTTGCTATCAGAGGAACCGGCCAGTTCAGCAATATGGAAACAAAGATGGTGATCACCTCGCCAAGGTTGCAGGAGAGCAGGAAGATAACGGATTTCTTAATATTATTATAAATATTTCTTCCTTCTTCAATTGCATGAACGATGGTAGTAAAGTTATCATCGGTCAGGATCATATCGCTGGCACCCTTCGCCACGTCCGTACCGGTAATACCCATGGCGACACCGATATCGGCGTATTTCAGGGAAGGAGCATCATTCACACCGTCACCGGTCATTGACACGATATTACCCTGCGCCTTAAAAGCTCTTACAATCTTAACCTTATGCTCGGGAGATACCCGGGCAAATACCCTTAGGTCATGGATCTTCAACGCAAATTCTTCGTCACTTAAATCGTCGATTTCAGCACCGGTAATACTCTGGCTGAGAGAGTCTGCGATACCCAGCTCTTTTGCGATGGCAACAGCGGTATTCTTGTGATCGCCGGTTATCATAATCGGACGAATTCCGGCATTTTTAGCTTCAGCAATGGATGCCTTCACTTCGAGTCTCGGAGGATCGATCATGCCCACCAGGCCCAGAAGTGTCAGATTATTTTCCATATCTTCAGGGGCTACAAGCACAGCGCTGTCCTTATAAGCAACACCAAGGACACGGAGAGCGTCGTCGGACATTTCCTCGGTGATGCGAAGAAACTCGGCTTTCAACTCATTTGTAAGAGGAACAACCTTGCCGTTCACCAGTACGTTGGAAGAGATTTTTAAGATATTATCAATTGCACCCTTGGTATGCACACGATAGCCGTGCTCCTCCGCATTCAGGGTAGACATCAGTTTTCTGTCGGAATCAAAGGGGTTCTCTGATACGCGCTTATGCTTTACATTCAGATCATTGCGGGTCAGGCCGTACTTATTACCAAGCACGATCAGAGCTACCTCAGTCGGATCACCGGTTCCCTGACCGTTCTCATAGGTTGCGTCGGAGCAGAGCACCAGAGACTTCACCAGCTCCTGGTCGTCGGCTTCAGCGATAAGAGTTGTATCAGCAGCAGGGATATCGGTCAGTCTGCCGGAGGTGTATTGCTTAACAACGGTCATCTTATTCTGCGTTAAGGTACCGGTCTTATCGGAGCAAATAATATTTACGGAGCCTAAGGTCTCAACAGCAGGAAGCTTCTTTACGATAGCATTGATTTTGGACATCTTGGTTACACCAAGGGCCAGAACGATTGCTACGATAGCGGCCAGACCTTCCGGAATAGCAGCAACGGCAAGACTTATTGCAGTTAGGAACATTTCAAATAAATCACGCTTTTGAATTAAAGCAATGACAAAGATGACCACACAGATACCGATGGCGAGGAAGCCAAGAATACGTCCAAGCTCATCCAGTCTCTTCTGAAGAGGAGTCATCTCTTCGTTATCATCCTCAAGGATTTTAGCAATCTTACCAATCTCAGTCTCCATGGCGGTTGCAACAACAACACCTTCCCCACGGCCATAGGTAACAAGGGTGGATAAGAAAGCCATATTTTCTTTATCACCCACAGGGGTCTTAGGATCTTCAAAGATAGACGCCGCGTTTTTGGCAGCGGGAACGGATTCACCGGTCAACGCAGATTCTTCAATCTGAAGGTTTGCACTTTCAATCAAGCGCAGGTCAGCCGGGACAAATCTGCCGGCATCCAGTACTACGATATCGCCGGGAACAACCTCTTCGGAATTAATTTCTTTGATTGCACCGTCACGCCGAACAACAGCTTTGGGCGTCGTCATCTTTTGAAGCGCTTCCACCGCCTTTTCCGCCTTATATTCCTGAATAACGCCAATCACAGCGTTAAGTATTACTACCAGTAAGATAATAATGGAATCGGCATACTCACCAATTACAAAAGTGATTACCGCAGAGGCCAGAAGGACATAAATCAACATATCCTTCAGCTGGGACAGGAATAAGTAGATGAGGCTTTTTTTCGGTTTTCCCTTCAGCTTATTCTCACCGTATTTCTCCAGCCTTGTTTTTGCTTCGGCTTCTGATAAGCCACGTTCGGGATTCACCTCCAATTCCTTCAGTACATCACTTTGTGATTTTGAAAACCACATTTACACACCATTCCTTTCATTCATCTTGCTTTCCTTATGATACGCTTCTCATCGAAAAACCATGCATTCACTGGGATAAGTTCCTTTATGCAATGGTTTTCGGATGAAACAACGGGTCGTTGTTAGTATAACATGAATTCAAGAATCTGACATTAGAGATACATTAAAATTCTTATAAATGATAATACTGGTTAAAGAGGTTAATTTAACCAAATATTTGACAGTATAAGAATAGGATAGTATAGTAGAAGGTAATACAGGTTGCTGCTAACAGCAGAGAGGAGAGTTCGGATTATGGATGATATAAAAATTGACAGCCTGATGGAATATATTAAAAGCATTCTTATCGATTATGGATTTAACAGTATTAGAGCATCTTATTTTTCAGTAATTATTTTGATCGGGATGATAGTTATCCTCTGTATGATTGTAAATATTATTATAAAAAATATTCTGCTTCGGATACTGAGTAAAATCATACACCGTGATAAGCATCTCTGGTATAAAGTGATGCTGGAACGCAAGGTGTTTTCAAGAATTGCAAATCTGCTGCCGGGTATTATCGTATATATATTTGCGCCGGCCTTTGGAAAATCGACGGTAGATTATATCCATCGTGCCTGTGCAATCTTTATCGCTGTTATATCAATATTTGTTATCAGCGCATTACTGAATGCAATTGATGATGTCTACCGGAATTATCCCATATCCAAGGTCAGACCCATCAAAGGTTTTCTGCAGGTATGTAAAATTGTATTTTATATCATCATAGTTATTGTGATAGTCGGCATTCTGATGGATCAGAATCCGTTGGTTCTGATCAGTGGCGTCGGAGCCTTGGCGGCGGTATTTTCCTTTGTATTCAAGGACACGATTCTTGGTTTTATCGCAGGAATTCAATTAACCTCTAATGATATGCTTCGTATCGGCGACTGGATTGAAATGAACAAATATAACGCAGACGGAGATGTCGTAGATATCACATTGAATACAGTTAAGGTTCAGAATTTTGATAAGACAATTGTAACAATACCGGCCTATTCTCTGGTGTCAGATTCCTTTCGAAACTGGCGAGGCATGACGGAATTCGGCGGCAGGCGAATAAAGCGGTCCGTCATTATTGACGTGGGCAGTATCAGGTTCTGTACACCGGAAATGCTTGAAAAATATAAGAAAATTCATTATCTCAGGAGTTACATTGAAGAAAAGGAAGAGGAACTGCAAAAGTATAATAAAAAATTCCTGACGGAAGAAGAGCTGGATATCAATAAACGGCAGCTTACGAATATCGGAACCTTTCGCGTCTATATTGAACAATTTCTTAAGGATAATCCGAGACTCCATAAGAGCATGCAAATGGTACGGCAGCTTCCCCAGGATGCCAATGGTCTGCCCCTTGAAATCTATGTATTTACAGATGATATCAAATGGGAGAATTATGAAAGAATCCAATCGGATATCTTTGATCATATCTTTGCAGTAGCAAAGGAATTTGACCTGAGAATATTCCAGAACCCGACGGGTTTTGACATGCAGAAATCAAGAATATAAGTATTAACCATAGCAGAAGCAGGAGTAACCAGTACTCCTGCTTCATACTATTGGTGTCTCATTCGTTAATGCAAGTATTCAATTTGATAGTGATTAATAACTAGAACTTTACTGTCCAAAAGCTACCATCTCCCAATCTTACAGAACAGATGCGGCGTGTAATTCTGAGACGAAATCACATGCATTCTATATTCTTTTTTTAGATACGACAGCAACTTATTCGAATTCAGGTCAATTGATCATCATGCAAGTTAAGTTCTTACGTCGTATCTGATATTATTATGTGCAGTAAGAAAATTATTATACGGCAATCTGAAATATAATTATGGTAATTAAATCATGCTATGAAGGGAAAGTCGATGAAAAAAAGAATATCATACATTCTTATCCTTCTGCTGAATGCACTGATTATATTTGGGTGTTCAGCAAGGAATGGAAATAATTCAGAAGCAGAAGCACCAATAAATGAGGCAACATCCGTAACACCTGCATTACAGGACAATAATCCAAACAGAAAGCAACAGTGTACGGAATTAATAATTCAAAGAAAAACGGATTATATTATTTTTCAATATGACCAGATTAAAGACCAGGGAATACTCCTTGACATTGAGGATTTATTATGGATTGTTCCGCGTGGCGGACTATGCCGGAATATGGAAGATGGCTTACAAAAGAAATTGATATTTTATTAAGAATGAAAGCAGGATTATAGCTTTCATAAAGCAGAAGCAGGAGTAAACCGGTACTCCTGCTTCCTGCTGTTTGTCCCATTTCTTTTAATGCAAGTATTCAATTTGATAGTGATTAATAACCAGAACTTTACTGTCCATAAGCTATCATCTCCCAATCCTTCAGAACAGATGCGACATGTAATTCTGAGACGAAATCACATGTATTCTATATTCTTTTTTTAGATACGACAGCAACTTATTCGAATTCAGGTCTATTTGATCATCATGCAAGTTAAGTTCTTACGTCGTATCTGATATAATTATGTGTAGAATGAGAAATATTATGCGATAATTATGTAATTCACCTTATGTAAAATCAACCAATAAAACATGGATAATTAATCAACCAACCAATAAAACATGGTTAATTATTTTAATTTACAGAATTCCTTTTTCAATAAAGAAGGAGAATTATTCCGTTTAGGACAAAACGTATTAATCAGCCCAAAGCACAAATCTATCATTTTGTGGCCGCACCTTATACTATAAATATAAAATACCATAAAATTACATTAAGTCAGTAGAAATATACCTGTTATTATATTATAATAATAAAAGGGAAAGGCTCAATTGGAGCGGCTGCGATTTATTAGAAAGGAGGTCTTGCTTTGAAAATCTGGAAAATAATATTTTATATATTTGCTACGATGATTTTCGTTTTTGAAAGTATTTATTATTTGATAAGATCGAATATAGAATATTCTATAATGATAGCTTTTTGCGCAGTTTTACCGCTATCAATTTTAATAAGGGAATATAAAAAGAACCGTAAACAAATAAAATGAAAAAGATTAAGATAAAGAAGGTATTTAATATTGACTAATCATGAATAAATAGAACTGTTGTATGCAGAAATATATCATAACAACAGCTCTATAAAATAAAAAGAATAAGTTCCTTGCTGGATTACACTGCAGTCTGCCTTCTCTTGATCACCTTAAGTCTGGTAAATTCCTCACGTTCCTTCTCCTCCAGTGCATTCTGGATTTCTGTAACAAGTGAGGTATAGTAAGGAATTGTGATATTCTTTAAGGCATTGGCACGCTTCATGGTCTTGTTGATATTGGTAGCAAGGCGGTAAGCGGAGTTCTCAATACTGGATAACCGGATGGTCAGCTCCTTTACCTTGACGAAACGCTTCGTTGCCTCATCCAGGGAGACCTTTGTCTGGAAGAAAGCATAGGTCGGTTTGCTAACGGTATTATCATATTCCACCAGCGGAATCTCGGTACCCATAATACTTCGCTGTTTAATCTCAATGGTAGTTTCCTCAGGGATGGTATCACATATCTCCTGGACATTGAGAATACCCATCTCAATATTTGCCTTTTGGAGGGAAAGATAAGCAGAAGAGAAGGTGGTATCTATCTCGGTCTGCACATCCTTCGCCTGATCAATCAATTCCATCAGCTCATGCATCAGAATATTTCGTTTTTTATCCATCAGTTCGTAACCCTGCTTTGCCAGCTTTAATGAGTTCTTCGCTAAGATTAGATTACCCTTCGTTGGGAAGGTATTGGGATTCATAGGATCACCTCGATTCGCTTCCTACACTTTCGGCTTTAAAATATTTATCAAGTATCTTCGTATCAATACGGTCAAGCTCTTCTCTGGGAAGAATGGAGAGCAGCTTCCAGCCCTTATCCAAGGTTTGAATGATGGTACGATCCTCAAGTACGCCCTGAGCTATGAATTCCTGCTCCATAGCGGCACCAAATTTCAGATACAATTTATCCAGTGCGGATAATTCATCCTCACCGATAACACTTGCCAGAGCTCTTGCATCGCCCACTCTTGCATAAGAAGAGAAGAGCTGGTTGGCAAGATCCTGATGATCCTCTCTGGTGTAGCCCTTGCCGATACCGTCCTTCATCAGACGGGAGAGAGAAGGCAGGATACTGATGGGCGGATAGATCGCTTTCTGATGAAGAGCACGATCCAGAACAATCTGTCCTTCTGTGATGTATCCGGTTAAATCAGGAATTGGATGAGTGATATCATCATTCGGCATGGTGAGAATTGGTATCTGAGTTACGGAACCTACGCAATTGTGTACGATTCCGGCCCTTTCATACAGAGTTGCAAGCTCGCTGTACAGATAACCCGGATAACCCTTTCTGCTGGGGATCTCGCCCTTGGAAGAGGATACCTCACGCATAGCCTCTGCAAAGGAGGTCATGTCCGTAAGGATTACAAGGATGTGCATTCCTTTTTCAAATGCAAGATATTCTGCTGCGGTTAAGGCTACCTTTGGTGTGATCAGACGCTCAACCACAGGATCATTGGCAAGGTTTAGGAACATAACAACATGAGAACTGGCACCGCTTTCCTCAAAGGTTCTGCGAAAGAAGTCAGCTACATCATGCTTAACGCCCATGGCCGCGAATACTACCGCAAATTCTTCCGTGGAATCTTCCCCTAAGGAAGCCTGTTTAACGATCTGTGCTGCCAACTGGTCATGAGGAAGACCGTTACCGGAGAAGATCGGAAGCTTCTGGCCGCGAATTAAGGTGGTCAATGCATCGATAGAGGAGATACCTGTCTTAATATAGTTTCTTGGATATTCTCTGGAACAGGGATTTAAAGGCTGTCCGTTAATATCACGCTTGGTCTCTGCCACGATCGTACCAAGGCCGTCAATGGGCTGACCGACACCGTTGAATACACGGCCCAGAATCTCGGTAGATAATGCAATTTCCATGGGATGCCCGGTAAGCTTTGTATGGGTATTGAATAAGGACATGTCCTCCGTACCCTGGAATACCTGGATTACTGCTTTATCTTCATATAGTTCAACAATTCTTCCTAACTTTTTCTTATTTCCATCCACCGTGAGCTCAACAATCTCATCGAAGGAAGCATCCCGAACACCCTCAAGAACAATCAGAGGGCCGTTGATTTCACTAAGTCCTAAATATTCAATCGACATAATTTTCTCCCTCTTTCTCAGGCATTCTTAGCCATGATATCATCATAGAATTTATCTATCATCGCGCTGTAATCATCAAATTTATTCAACTCATCATTAGCCACATCGTACTTTATGGTTATGACCTTATCAAACACGTCATTTTCCTTTAATAAGGACATGGGCATGTTTCTGTCGATCAGCTGTCTTGATTTCTGATAGAGATGAAGTATCGTCTCCATCATTTTTAACTGCTTTGCCATAGGTACATAGGTATCGGAAGGGTGGTAAGCATTCTGCTGTACAAATCCAAGACGAATAACTCTGGCAATTTCAAGCACCAGCTTCTGATCATCAGGAAGTACGTCGGCACCGATCAGTTTAACAATCTCGTTTAACTGGCTTTCCTGGGTCAGTAAGCTTAAGATCTGATTACGGCATTCCACAAAATCCTCACCGACATTCTTGGTATACCAGGGAGCGAGATCGGAGAGATATTCGCTGTAGCTGGTCAGCCAATTGATTGCCGGGAAATGTCTTGCATAGGCAAGAGATTTATCAAGTGCCCAGAAGCAGCGGACAAAACGCTTGGTATTCTGGGTGACGGGTTCGGAAAAGTCACCGCCCTGAGGAGAAACGGCACCGATGATGGATACGCTGCCCTCAGTCCAGTTTAAGTTCTGCATAAAACCGGCTCTCTCATAGAATGCGGATAATCTTGAAGCAAGATAAGCCGGGAAGCCTTCCTCCGCCGGCATTTCTTCCAGACGTCCGGATAATTCACGAAGCGCCTCGGCCCAACGGGAGGTGGAGTCTGCCATGATTGCTACATGATATCCCATGTCTCGGTAATATTCAGCCAGGGTGATACCGGTATAGATGCTTGCCTCACGAGCAGCAACAGGCATATTTGAAGTATTTGCAATCAATGTAGTCCGGTCAAGGAGGGGATTGCCGGATTTGGGATCCACCAGCTTGGTAAAGTCCTCAAGAACCTCGGTCATTTCGTTGCCGCGCTCACCGCAGCCGATGTAGACGATGAGATCTGCATCACACCATTTTGCCAGCTGATGCTGGGTCATGGTCTTCCCGGTACCGAAGCCGCCGGGAATAGCAGCAGTGCCGCCCTTTGAGATAGGAAAGAGGGTATCCAGAATTCTCTGTCCGGTTACCAGGGGCCGGTCGGAAGGGTAACGCTTTGCAGTGGGTCTGGGTACACGGATGGGCCATCTCTGGGTTAAGGTTAATTCCTTCTCCTGACCCTTGCTATCGGTTATGGTTACAATGGTATCATTGATGGTGTATTTGCCGTCGGGAACTACTTTTACAACAGTGCCGCATACATCCGGAGGCACCATGGATTTATGGACAATCGCACGGGATTCGGGAACTTCCGCAATAATCGTTCCGCCATAGACCTTATCACCGGGTTTTAGCGTTATATGAACATCCCATAGCTTTGCGGTGTCAAGGGATTCAACGCTTACGCCTCTGGAGATGAAGGTGCCGGATTTTTTGGCGATTTCCTGAAGCGGACGCTCGATACCGTCAAAGATATTACTGATGATACCGGGGGCAAGCGTAACGGAGATGGGGGCACCGGTGCCATATACCTCGTCACCCGGACGAAGACCGGTGGTCTCCTCGTATACCTGGATGGTGGTTTTGCCGGTAGTGAGTCCGATTACCTCGCCAACCAGCTTATCCTTACCCACAAGTACCATTTCACCCATCTTGAAGGCTTTATTTTCACCGACATATACGATTGGACCATTGATACCATATATTTTACCTGTTAAATTCATAAGGTCGTTCTCTGCCTTTCATAGTCTAAAGAGTAAAGGAACTCTTTGCTTCTTCTAATTTGGTTAAAAAAGAATTATCAATCAGAATATTGCGGGAAGGAATTACTGCCCGGGTACCTCCCATAAAATCACGGTCGCTCTTTGTCAGGGTAACCCCGGTTCTTGCTTCAAGGGCAGTGATTTTATCGGAATCCGATGGATTGATATAAACTGTAATGGTGTCTTCCTGGGCAAATTTCTTGGCGTTACTGATTTGTGCAACCAGCAGCTCCACATATTCCGGGGTTTTCATAAAATCCTCCAGCTTCTTTGTAACATCCTGAAAGATGCGCTGGGAAATTTCCGCTGTCTTCTCCAGAACCTTACGGCGGATTTCCATAGCTTCTGCGGACAGCTTGCGGTTACGTTCCCGGACAATATTGTCTGAGGCCATACGATAATTCGATTCTGCCTTGCGAATAGCAGCCTCCTTACGTTCGTCAAAGTTCTTTTGAAGTGTTTTCTTATATTCCTCCACAATCTCGATATTCTGTTTGGTAGCACTGTCGATGACGGAAGAATAGAAATGATCTAATTTTTCATCAAGAGTCATAATGACCCTCCTTTCCAGGAGCTTATAGCATGATCCGGGGCCTAAAGCTTCAGGCCGATTGCACTGTTTACATAGGAAGTAATGAAGTCCGGCTTGCGGCCGGTTCCATGGCGGTCAGGAATTTCAACCACCAAAGGAATTCTTTTGTTCAGCTTGATATCGCTGATAATCTCGGGAAACTCATTACTTAGCTTTTCTGTAATAAGAATAATGCCTATCGTCTTATCGGCAAGCACTTTATCTAATTCATCCTTAAGTTCGGGTTTTGTATGAACTACAACACCGCCTACACCTGCAAGCTTCATGCCGGTATAAGTATCAATATTGTCGCTGATAAGAAACATACGCATAGGGTTTACCTCCATAAACACTGCTTTAAATTGTAATCCTCCGTCAGAATTACTGTCCCAGGATAGTGAAGGAAACGATCAAGCCGTAGAGTGCGATACCTTCTGCCAAAGCTACGAAGATTAAGGATTTACCCATGATGGAAGAGTCCTCGCTGAGGGCGCCCAAAGCGGCGGATGCAGCGCTTGCAGTAGCAATACCGCCGCCGATACAGGATAAACCGGTTGCAAGTGCGGCAGCAATGTATTTCCAACCGTCTGTGGATGCTGCCGCTGCGGTAGTTTCAGCAGCGGATACATGTCCGGAAAAGGTCATAATATTTGCAATAATGATAATTCCAAAGAACATAAATGCATTAAAAGCGAGAGATGCCTTTAAGCCTCCCTTGGTTCTCTTGCTTGCAAGGAAAGATCCGAAGGGAACAATAATACTTAATACCAGAGCGATAACCAGAATAATTTGTGTTAACATAAAATTTTTTTCCTCCTAAAATGTGTGTGTTTGATAATTAAATATAATAATTTATTTGTTTTTGTAGGGTTTGAACTCTTTACCGGTTCCTTTATAGAAGCGGCTGAACATTTCATAATATTCAAGACGCAGGACCTGAATACCAACCACGAGGCCTTCCATACCGGCAACAATAATATTACCGATAACGACAACAATAATATTCGGATGGGCACCCTCTGCACCGGCCCCTGCCAGAATCATGACCACACCCATCATAGCAGCATGGCTGAGAGCAAAGGCACCGATACGCAGGAAGGAAATCGTGTTGGTCAGGTAACTAAGTAATACCTCAAACATCTCAAAGGTATTTTCTACAAAGAACATAGCCTTATGTTCAGGAAAGATATGGGACTTCTTCTGCAGCAGGTGGGTTAACGGCTCCCGAAGGAAGATGAGAACCAGCGGCAGAAGGAAGAAAACAACAAAAAATATAATGGCCGGTAATGCATGTCCCGTATATACTAAAACAACACAGGCAATCAGCATACTGTAAAAGACGAGTCCGGCAATTCCGTTGGTATCAAATAATAATTTACCCCAATCCTTGGCCTTGATGGCATTGATGATATTTATGATCATGGACAATACGGTCAGAAAGACACCAAAACCGACAGCAGTAATTAACATGGTCATTACATTCTCTCTCGGGGAAAGCCAGATCGGATGAATGATGTCTTCAAACCCGAATATGCTGCCGTATAAAAATCCGAAGACGGTAGAGAAGACACCGGCAAGTGATATAATTGCCGCTAGGTTCATCTTAGCAAGCTTATAAACCAGTAAGCCACCGATAATCAGACATATACCCTGCCCGACATCACCAAACATAATACCGAAGATAACGGAGTAGGTGAGTGCTACAAAGGAAGTCGGATCGATTTCATTATAAGCCGGCAGGCCGTACATCTTGATGAACATCTCAAACGGCTTAAATATCCTGAGATTCTTAAGCTTTGTGGGCGGCTTCTTTTCTTCATCGTCCCGTCCCTCATCCGCAACGACATAAACCAGATTATCCTGTTCAACCTCCTTCAGGAGCGCCTGGGAATCCTTCTCGGTTATCCATCCGCAGATGATGTAGAAGACATCGTTCTTCCCCTTGTCCCTGGTACAGGCGGCAAGCTTGCGGACATCGAAGTTCTTTGAAAGTACATTAATGGAATTCTGGGCCTGAAGCAGTTCGCCTGCAATATTGTTCAGCCTTGATTTGATCTCTGCATAAACTGTATTTAATTCATTGTTGATCTCTGTGATCTTTGTCATAATGGAAGTGAAGGATTCTTCAGGGGTACCGGTATAGGCATCCGGAAGCTTAATCCTCTCAAAATGCATGGAGGCATATATGGCGTCGATCTTCACCGCATCGCTGGCAGGAACGAAGTAGATACCCCATACATAATCCCTGTCGCGTTCGCATTCATAAAATACAGTTGTCAGATTCTCATATACATATTTTGAAAAGCGGGTGTAAAATTCATGGGGAACCTTGCCAAAACGGTACTTGATAAACTTGAGATTTATGATTTTATGAACATCATAATCCAAGTGTCTGAAATGCTCAATCTGAATTAAGAGGTCGTTGCATTCATGCCGTTGATTTTTGAGATCACGTTTGCGGATATTCAAATCCGAAAGAGTTTCATATGCGGAATTGATAACCTGGGTGGCTTCGTCACGGGACATTAGCTCATCGGATACCTGAACAGTTTCTGAATCGTCAAGTCTTTTTATCAGATCATCCGATTTTGCGATCAGGTCCTTATATGGATTAGGCTCTACAAAGGGCTTCAAGCTATAGGAGGTACTTAATTCTGTCAGAGCATTTTCCAAATGGATATCATATTTGGTTAGATACTTGTTTACAGCCCTGTCAAAATCATCTTTTGGCCCGGTGATACTGAGAAATCTCATTTTCTCAATCATATCTATCCTCCTTAACATAGAGTATAGTATTAATAAGTTTGAATTAGGAGGATTGCCTCCTTAACATAGAGTATAGCATTTAATAAGTTTGAATTAGGAGGATTGCCTCCTTAACATAGAGTATAGCATTTAATAAAATTTTGAATCAGGAGAATTACCTCCCTGCATCAGAGCAGGACATATTCCTGCTTTTTCTTCTGATCAAGACCATAGCGGATACATTCCAGAGCGGAAGTTAACCGCTGAACTTCCCAATCCTTAAGAAACAGATAGTAGTTTACAGTGGTTAAGGATGCGGGATACCTGGTTATATTCGCCTGATAGATTTTATTGATAATTCTTGAATATTCCAGCTCCATGGTACCGTTTTTTAATGAGTCTACAAATCTGCGGTACCGGGTTCCATTAAGGATATTAATAAACTCATCAATCGTAACCGTTTGAACCAGGCGGGAAAGCTGTTCGGGGGTCAGTTTATAATTTACGGGAATCAGATAAGTAAATATCTGTGCGGAGTTCATATCGTACATCTTTTTTGAACGATATATCCACATAATATTCAACAGATCGATTTCAGTACCCATACGATGGGTGAAAGCTTTCTGGTTATTTGTTGATAATACTTTTTCCCTCAGCCTCCAGGATTTTGTAAAATAATAAACATCCAGAGTCATTTCATAATCAAAAGAGGTAAGACTTGGTTTGCTGTGGAGTTTAGCCAACATTTCATAATATTCGGTTCCCTTCAGGTTCTGAATATATTCGTCTATGGAACGGGAAGTGGAGAGCTGCGTAATATTAATTTTTGAATGCTTGCTGAAAAACGGCTGGAACACAGATAAATCATAAGTCTTATCTTCTTTATGAATTAACCGGATGCAGGTTTTTAATACATTTATTTCATAACGGAAAAATACGAGCTGCAAATCGAGACGCTGTAAGTCGTTGGCAAAGCGGTAGATCTTTGTATAATCCATATATAAACCGTTAATCAGAACACGCTCCGCTTCACCACGGTGTATCTCACGCTCGTCATATTTCTGGAAGAATTCTGCATAGCCGGGATGTTTTTTTAAATAAGCGATAAAATCAGCAACAGTTTCAAGGGTGGTAATTTTTTGGTAATCCTCATCACTGATTAACTTTGGATGCATTGCCTTCACCTTTGTGTTGATACCGCTATAGGACAGTATTGATTCCATAAGTTCCTCCTTTCCTGTATAGTGGGTAATCAAGTGCGGCAGAAAAGAGTTATATATGAATCAGGCTTTGGAATACCTTATTCACCAGGACATCATGGCTTTTTGTATAATTATCCTCAAGATCTTTAAGCTGCTTTTCACTGCTGGCAATTAATTGCTGTTTTTCTTTTTCGATGTCTTGTTCGGCCTGTGACACCAGTGCTTTAATCTTTGCATTATTCTCATCAGCAATTACGCCTTCCATTTCCTTGATGGCTTTTTCATTTTCCTCGTAAAGATCGTTCTTTTCAAGGTTAGCGCGTTCAATAATCTGGTTGGCTTTTCTCTCTATATCGAATAGCAGACTGATGACCTTTTCCATATCATACCTCCTGATTTAAGTTTCGTGGTATTCTTAGTTTTTGTCTAATCGCCAGGAATATCCAAGAAATTGCGGTTTATAATGATTATAATACTTCATTTTTTATTTATTGCAATAGTGAATATATACAATTTCATTAAAAATTATAATAATTATTGTTTATTTCTTATAAACATTTTAAAGAAAACGATTAAGCTGGTTTTATTATATTTTTTAAAAATTACTTGCAAAATTAATCGAAAAGGTTTAAGATGAATTTGGTGGTTTTCATTTGAAATGAATTAATCATGATATAATTAATCGTCAATAGCTATAGAAATAAATAGAATATCTATGAGAACCTATACAAAATGCTTATAATAATGTATAGAAAACGATTAAGTACATAAGTTTTAAAATAACAGTAAGGAGTCAGCATCGTGGTATCGATCAAAGATGTTTCGGCAAGAAGCGGAGTATCGGTAGCTACTGTGAGTAAGGCCTTGAATGATCACAGTGATATTTCGCAGGCTACCAAGGAGCATGTGAAGCAAATTGCAAAAGAGATGGGCTACTTTCCCAATTCCTCCGCAAGAGCCCTAAAGACAAACCGGACCTATAATTTAGGCGTATTATTCATGGATGATACGCAAAGCGGATTGACCCATGAATATTTTGCCAATGTATTGGACAGCTTTAAAGTGGAAGCAGAACGAAACGGTTATGATATTACCTTTATCAGTAAGCATACCGGTCGTAAGAATATGTCTTACTATGAGCACAGTAAATATCGCGGAGTGGATGGCGTAGTAATTGCCTGCATTGATTTTACCGATCCGCAGGTGGCTGAGCTGATCGCGGGTGAGCTTCCGGTAGTTACGATCGATCATGTATTTGATAACCGTACGGCTATTAACTCGGATAATATTAAAGGTATGAAGGATTTGATTACCTATATTTATGAGATGGGTCACAGAAAGATTGCATATATCCATGGAGCGGATTCCTCTGTTACACGCAATCGTGTAGGAAGCTTTTACAAGACCATGGGCGAGCTGGGAATTGAGGTTTCGGATGCTTATATTAAGAGCGGTATCTATCATGACCCGGTCTCAACTGCGGCGCTGACCAGAGAGCTCCTAAACGGAAAGGACAGGCCGACCTGCATCATATTTCCCGATGATTTTTCCTGTATCGGAGGTATTAATGTTATTAAGGAGATGGGACTTCGCATTCCGGAAGATATCTCTGTAGCCGGTTATGATGGTATAACCTTATCGCAGGTATTGGACCCAAAGCTAACCACACTGCAGCAGGATACCAAGGCAATGGGCAGGAGCGCTGCACAGAAGCTCATCGATCTGATAGAGAATCCGAAGGCTGCAATTATTGAGCGGGTGGTTGTGGAAGGAAGAGTGCTGCCGGGAAATTCCGTCGGCAGATTGTATGAACAGTAATTAAGCGTTTGGACCGAAATAGAAGGAGTAATCAATATTCGATGACGGGGGGTTAATCATTATATTTATGAATTCTATTACGTGCTGAATGCTTGAGATATACTTTGATTTCCGGAAAGCTTTCCTGCCATGGGGAGATGGCAGGAAGAGAGGCATACGGGTCAAGGTATAATATAGTAATTATATATTTATATAGGAAGAAGCACATTCGAAAGAGTGTGCTTCTTCCTGGTTGTGCGCCCTTTGAGGGTACATGTTTATAAGATATTCTGATTATTTGATAATTTATAAACAATTCACATAATACTTGAAGAAAAGCAGAGTTTTTGTTGAATGTAACAATATTTTTCGGTATAATAGGATTATATTGTTATTAATGGAAAGGAGGAGAGCGAATGGCAATGGAAACAGTACAGGCAGTACGTCAGGCTGAGCTAAGAGCTGCTGAGATCGAACGGGAATCTTACCGTCAAAAAGAGGATATTCTGGTAAGTGCACAGCAGGAGGCGAAGCAGTTAGCTGCATCGATGATAAAACAGTCTGCTCAGCTGGCAGAAAGTAATATGGACTCCGCCCATAAGAAAGGAGAAGAACGAATTCGTGCTGCCGTACAAAGAGCGGAAAAGGAAGCCACATTAATTACTGAGATGGCAAAGAGCAAGGAGAATGCTGCAGTCGAACTTGTTCTGTCAAATGTTATTTAAGGACAGAGCAAAAAGCATGTGCTATACCATGAAGACACACATTATAAACTAATAGGAAAAGGAGGTGTATCAGTTATGGCTATGCTACAAATGCAGCGTATAAATATATATGCTCTGAAGAAAGACCGCAAATCATTATTGGAAATGCTGCAGCGCCGTGGTGTCATAGAGATAAACGATGTGCTGCCTGAGGATAATGTATTTTATAAGGCTGATGTAACGCATGCAAAAGCGGATTTTGAACGAAATATCAATACTGCGAAAGAAGCAGTTGAAATATTGGATAAGTATGTGCCTGAGGACAAGCCGATGCTTGCCATGTTAAATGGCAGAAAAGCGGTAACGGTTCAGGAATATGATGCTTTTAAGAAGAAGTATGAGCCTGCGGTTAAGACAGCAGGAAGAATCATTGCATGTAATAAGGAAATATCGGAGCAAAGGGCGGAGATTCTAAAGCTCGGGGTTCAGCAGGAAACATTGGTTCCCTGGACTGCTTTGGATATTCCTTTAAGCTTCAATGGTACGAAACATACGAAGGGTTTTATCGGTTGCTTTCCCAAAGAACTGTCCCTTGAGAGCATTTATGAAATACTTGCAGAGCATGCACCTGTGAATGTGGATATCATAAGCTCCTCCAGGGAGCAGACCTGTGTCTTTGTATTATGCAGCAGGAAGCAGGCGGATGGGGTATATGAGGCCTTACGGGCAGCTGATTTTGCCCATGCAAGTTTCTCTGCGGATAAGGCGCCGAAGGATGCGCTGAAGGAGATAGACAAACTGATTACTGAGGCAGAAGCAGTAATTGAAAAGGCGCGGAAGGAGATCACAGAGCTGGCCGTATCTCGCCAGGAGCTTTTGTTCCTTCAGGATTATGACAGGATGCGCTATGACAAATATGAAGTGATCGGCCTGCTGTCACAATCAAAAAATGTATTTATGCTGTCCGGGTTTATCGCCGAAGAGGATGCAAAGGAGCTTGAGACGGCTTTGACAAGCAGCTTTGAACTGGCAGTAGAGTTTGATGAACCGGATGAAAAGGAGGAGGTTCCGGTAAAGCTGAAAAACAACGGATTTGCAGGACCGTTGGAATGGGTAGTTGAGGGCTTCAGCCTTCCTGTAAAAGGTGAAATTGATCCGACCTTTATGATGGCGTTATTCTATTATCTGCTGTTTGGTATCATTATGGCTGATGCGGGTTACGGAACCTTGATGGTAATCGCTTGCGGAGGTTTGCTGCTCAAGGGACGTAAAACCATGGAGCCTTTTATGAAGAATTTTATAACCATGTTCTTATATTGCGGTATCTCATCGATATTATGGGGGATTGCTTTTGGAAGTTACTTTGGTGATTTGATCGATGTGGTTGCGGTGAATTATTTTGGTGCAAAGAATGTTCCGATGATTCCTCCTTTATGGTTCTTCCCCATCAACAAACCCATGCAGATGCTGACCTTCTCCATGGCGCTGGGAATTGTTCATCTGCTTACAGGACTGGTTGTAAAAGCTTATCAGCTGATCAGGCAGAAGGATTATATTGCAATCGTATATGATTCCCTGTCATGGTTTATTCTGATCCTCAGCTGTACGGTAATTTTATGCTCTATGGATATGATCCAGTCTATCCTTGGAGTCACCTTGAATATTTCAAAAGTTGTTTTAAACATCTGTACGATTGCGGCTCTGATCTGTTCCGTGATCATTATTGCCACGAACGGACGTGAGTCCCGTAATCCTTTCAAGCGTTTCTTAAAGGGATTATATGCATTCTATGGAATATCCGGATATCTGGGCGATGTATTATCCTATTCCCGACTTCTTGCATTGGGTCTTGCTGCCGGTGTAATCAGCTCGGTTGTAAATAAGATGGCAGCTATGGTAGGCGGAGGTCTTGTCGGACCCATTATCTTTACTATCATTGTTTTATTTGGACATACCCTTAACTTTGCAATCAGCGTTTTAGGTGCTTATGTTCATACAAACCGTTTGCAGTATGTAGAGTTCTTTGGAAAGTTTTACAGTGGCGGAGGCAGAGCCTTCCATCCATTTAATATGAAAACAAAATATTATAAGATTAAGGAGAACATAAAAAATGAAATTTGATCTTGATACGTTAGGAATTGTATTGGCTTTATTAGGAGCAGCATTAGCAGCATTATTACCCGGAATTGGTTCCTCTAAAGGTGTAGGTATGGCCGGTGAAGCAGGCGCAGGAGTTGTAACCGAGGATCCCGGTAAGTTTGGTAAAGCACTGGTACTTCAGCTGTTACCTGGTACTCAGGGTATGTATGGCTTGATCATTGCATTCATCACATTTACCCAGATCGGTGTTCTTGGCGGAAGCAGCGACATCTCATTTATCAAAGGCTTGTTATATTTTGCGGCATGTCTTCCTATGGCTATCGTAGGTTATGATTCTGCAATACGTCAGGCAAAGGCTTCTGTAGCCTCCATGGGAATTCTTGCGAAGAAACCGGAAGCATTCGGTAAGTCCATCATCTTCCCTGCAATGGTTGAGACCTATGCAATTCTTGCGTTACTTATCTCTATTTTGGCGGTTACCGGTGTTAATAATATCAACATTTAATAATGAATTACAATGAAAGGTATGTATTCCTATGACTGGATTAGAAAAGATATTGAAGGCGATTGAAGCGGACGCGCAAAGTGAGGCGGATGCGGTCATTGCCAGAGCGAAGAGCGAAGCCGACGAAATTCTGGCGAATGCCAGGAGAGAAGCAGAACAAAGATGCCGACAGATTGCCGAGAAATCAGAGGCAGATGCGAAGGCAGTTCTGAGTCGCGCAGAATCCTCCGCCGCATTACAGGAGAAAAAAATTCTCCTGGATGTGAAACAGCAGATAATCAGCAATATCATCACCAGTGCGAGAAATAAACTGGCACAGCTGCCGGACTCGGAATATACGGATATTATTTTATCAATCATCAAAAAGAATGCACATAACACACCGGGGAAGATTGTAATCTCTGATACAGGCAGGAAACGTTTGACCCAGGACTTTGACGGGCGGCTGACAGATGCGCTGAAGGATTTGCCGGGTGCCACCTTAAGCTTCTCAGAGGAAAAGCCTTCCTTTGAAGGGGGATTTCTGCTGGTTTATGGAGATATCGAAGAAAATTGCTCCTTTGATGCTATGTTTGCGGACGAGAAGGATACCCTTCAGGATAAAGTAAATTCGTTGCTATTCGACTAAGAAACCGGAGAGAGGTGATGACATGGCTGAGAACCAATATTTATATGCGGTCGCACGTATCCGCACCAAGGAAACTGCGCTGCTTAATAAGGGTGATCTGGATCAGCTGATGAATTGTATAAATGAAGCACAGTGCCTTCGGTTATTGGCCGATAAAGGATGGGGCAGATCAGGTGATGAAACTGCGGAAGAGCTGCTTGGGATAGAACGGGATAAAACCTGGAGTCTGATCGGTGAGCTGGTTGAAGATTTATCCGTGTTCAACACATTTTTGTATGGGAACGATTTTCATAATCTGAAAGCCGCGATTAAGCAGGTTTATTCCAATTCTGACCATCAGAATATTTATATTAATCAGGGCACAATCGAGCCTAAGCTGATCTTTCGTGCGATACGGGAGCATAATTTCAGCGAGCTTCCCCCGCATCTGCAGGATTGCGCAGAAGAGGCCTATCAGGTAATGATGCATACCGGTGACAGCGGTCTGTGCGATATTATTATTGACAGGGCATCTCTGGAAACAACCCTGAGCAAGGGTAAAGCGACGAATAACGAGCTGCTGGAAAAATATGCACAGCTGAAGGCAGCAGCGGCGAATATTAATATTTCAATTCGCAGTTGTAAAACCAATAAGGACGAAGGTTTTTTAAACCGTGCAATTGCAGAGTGTGACAGTTTGAATAAGCGTGAGCTGATTGAGGCGGCTCTGGAGGGAATGGAGGCAATTTATCGCTATCTGCTGACAACGGAATATGCGGAAGCAGTGAGTGCAATCAAGGAATCCTCCTCCGCTTTTGAGCGCTGGTGTGATAACCTGATCATTAGGCAAATAAAACCGCAGAAGTATAATCCTTTTACAATCTCGCCTCTGGCGGCATATATTCTTGCCAGAGAGAATGAAATCAAAACAGTCAGGATTATTCTGTCGGGGAAAAGAAATGATATTACGGACAACCAGATCCGGGAAAGGCTGAGGGAGATGTATGTATAAGGTGGCCGTACTTGGAGATCGTGACAGTATTTATGGGTATGCTGCCCTGGGGCTTGATACGTATCCGGTTGCGGGGCATGAAGAAGCCGCTAAGACGTTAAAGAATCTGGCGGAAGGCCGGTATGCGGTAATCTATATTACCGAAAGCCTGCAGGCGGAGTTAGAGATGGAGATTGACCGTTATGTGACCGATTATCTGCCGGCAATTATCCCAATTCCGGGAGTATCAGGCAACACGGGTATGGGGATGCGTAATGTTAAGAAATCCGTAGAACGTGCGGTTGGTTCTGATATTATATTCAATAACTGAAGTGCCGCTTAAGCGGCATTACGAAAGGTATGGTTATTAATTATGAGTAATGGCACAATAAAAAAGGTTGCCGGTCCGTTGGTTGTCGCCGAGGGAATGCGCGATGCCAATATGTTCGACGTGGTTCGTGTAAGCGAACAGCGTCTCATCGGTGAAATCATCGAGATACATGGTGATAAGGCTTCCATACAGGTATATGAGGAAACTTCGGGCCTTGGACCCGGAGAACCGGTAGAATCCACAGGGGCACCTTTAAGCGTGGAGCTTGGACCCGGACTAATCGGAAGTATTTTTGACGGTATACAGCGCCCTCT
The DNA here is from genome assembly GCA_023409535.1 of Bacillota bacterium. Classification (GTDB taxonomy): domain Bacteria; phylum Bacillota; class Clostridia; order Lachnospirales; family Lachnospiraceae; genus Mobilitalea. Next base: position 276,246 of record JAEYGZ010000048.1, on the reverse strand, counting down.
GGTTGATATCATGGCAAGCATCGGTACCAACTTAAAGCGCGGTGTTGAGATACCGTCCTTAAACAGAGAGAAAAAGTGGCGTTTTGTACCTGCTGTGAACACAGGAGATGCGGTCGAAGCAGGTGATGTAATCGGAACGGTCGAGGAAACAGAGATTGTATCGCAGAAGATTATGCTTCCTTATGGTATTCAGGGAACGGTTGATTATATTGAAGAGGGTGATTTTACAGTAACCGATACCGTTGCGGTTGTAGTAAAGGCAGACGGAACGAGGGAAAATATCACCTTAATGCAGAAATGGCCGGTTCGTGTGGGAAGACCTTATAAGCAAAAACTATCACCGGACAAGCCGCTGGTAACAGGCCAGCGTGTAATCGATACCCTGTTCCCCATTGCCAAAGGCGGTGTAGCCGCAGTTCCGGGTCCCTTCGGAAGCGGCAAGACGGTTGTTCAGCATCAGCTGGCAAAATGGGCGGAAGCAGATATTGTGGTATATATCGGCTGCGGTGAGCGCGGTAACGAGATGACCGACGTATTAAACGAATTTCCTGAATTAAAGGATCCTAAGACCGGTAAATCCTTAATGGAGCGGACCGTACTGATTGCAAATACCTCCGACATGCCCGTAGCCGCCCGGGAGGCATCCATCTATGTCGGTATTACGATTGCGGAATATTTCCGCGATATGGGGTATTCCGTGGCACTTATGGCTGACTCTACCTCCCGTTGGGCAGAGGCACTTCGTGAGATGTCAGGACGACTTGAGGAAATGCCAGGTGAGGAAGGCTATCCGGCCTATCTGGCCAGCCGTCTGGCGCAGTTTTATGAGCGTGCAGGACGAGTGATATCTCTGGGAAAGGAAGGAAGAGAAGGAGCCTTATCAGCGATCGGTGCCGTATCTCCTCCCGGCGGTGATATCTCCGAGCCGGTATCCCAGGCGACGCTTCGTATTGTTAAGGTGTTCTGGAGCCTGGATGCAAATCTGGCCTATAGAAGACATTTCCCTGCGATTAACTGGCTGACCAGCTATTCCTTATATAATCTTGGCAAATGGTTCAATTCCAGTGTGGATGAGCGGTGGACGGATTACAGGGCACGAATCATGAAATTATTAAATGATGAGGCGGAGCTGGATGAGATCGTAAAACTGGTTGGTATGGATGCTTTATCCGCACCTGACCGTATAAAGCTTGAGGCAGCGAGATCCGTCCGCGAGGACTTCCTGCACCAGGATGCCTTCCATGAGGTGGATACGTATACCGAGCTTCATAAGCAATTCCTGATGATGGAGCTGGTGCTTTCCTATTATGACCTCTCCGTGGAAGCCCTGGGTAAGGGTGTATCCGTTGACAGTCTGGTTAAGCTGGCAGTCAGAGAAACCATCGGACGTTTTAAGTATGTCGGCAAGGATAAAATTGATGCAGAGTATGAAGTAATTCTTCGTAATCTTCAAAAGGAAATCGAAGCGTTAGCAGATAAGAAGGAGGAAGCCTAATGCCAAAGGAATATAGAACCATTCAAGAGGTAGCAGGTCCTCTTATGTTAGTACAGGGAGTAGAAAACGTAGCCTTTGACGAGCTGGCTGAGATCGAGCTGTCAAACGGTGAGAAGCGCCGCTGCCGCGTACTTGAAATTGACGGCGGCAATGCCCTGGTACAGTTATTTGAAAGTTCCGCAGGTATCAACCTTGCAAGCAGTAAGGTACGTTTCCTGGGACGTTCCATGGAGCTTGGTGTAAGCGAGGATATGTTAAGCCGTGTATTTGATGGTTTGGGACGTCCGATTGATGACGGTCCTGAGATTCTACCGGAGAAGCGTCTGGATATCAACGGCTTGCCAATGAATCCCGCGGCCAGAAATTACCCGCAGGAGTTTATCCAGACCGGTGTGTCTGCCATTGACGGTCTGAACACCCTGGTGCGCGGCCAGAAGCTGCCGATCTTCTCGGCAAGCGGTTTGCCTCACGCAGAGCTGGCGGCCCAGATCGCGCGTCAGGCTAAGGTTCGCGGAACAAGCGAGCCCTTTGCGGTAGTGTTTGCCGCCATGGGTATCACCTTTGAGGAAGCAAACTTCTTTACCGAAAGCTTCCGCGAGACCGGTGCCATCGACCGTACCGTAATGTTTGTCAACCTGGCTAATGATCCTGCGGTAGAACGTATCTCAACGCCGCGTATGGCGCTGACCGCTGCGGAATATCTGGCATTTGAGAAGGATATGCATGTACTTGTTATCCTGACCGATATTACCAACTATGCCGACTCCCTTCGTGAGGTATCCGCTGCACGTAAAGAGGTACCCGGACGCCGTGGTTATCCGGGCTATATGTACACTGACCTGGCCTCCCTCTATGAGAGAGCGGGAAGAAAGAAGGGCAAGGCCGGTTCTATTACGATGATCCCGATCTTAACCATGCCGGAGGATGATAAGACCCATCCGATTCCTGACTTGACAGGTTATATCACGGAAGGTCAGATTATCTTAAGCCGTGATCTGTACCGGCAGAGCATCCAGCCACCCATTGACGTTCTTCCGTCCCTGTCCCGTCTGAAGGACAAGGGTATCGGTGAGGGTAAGACCCGTAAGGATCATGCCAATACCATGAACCAGATCTTCGCTGCATATGCGAGAGGCAAGGAAGCGAAGGAGTTAATGGTGGTGCTTGGCGAAGCGGCATTAACTGATATTGATAAGCTGTATGCAAAGTTCTCGGATGCTTTTGAAAAGGAATATGTATCCCAGGGATATAACACAAACCGTGATATTGAGGAAACACTTAATCTTGGCTGGAAGTTATTATCTATTCTGCCTCGAACGGAGCTTAAGAGAATTAAGGACGAATTGCTGGATCAGTATTATGGTAACGTATAAGGGGGTGCTTTTCTTTGGCTAAGGCACATGTGAATCCGACACGAATGGAATTAACCCGGCTGAAGAAGAAGCTTGCCACAGCAACCCGCGGTCATAAGCTGTTAAAGGATAAGCGGGATGAGCTGATGAGGCAGTTTCTGGATTTGGTACGGGAGAATAAGACCCTTCGTGAGAAAGTTGAACAAGGGATCACCGCTGCGAATAAGAACTTTGTTCTGGCACGGTCCGCCATGCCGGATGAGGTACTCAATGTATCACTGATGGTTCCGAAGCAGGAGGTGTATCTGGAAACAGGCAAGCGTAATGTTATGAGTGTGGAGATACCGCAGTTTGATTACAGGACAAAGACTCCCAACGCAAATGATATCTATCCTTACGGCTTTGCCTTTACCTCAAGCGATCTGGATGATGCGGTAACGTCCCTGCAGGATGTCCTGCCGGATATGCTTCGTCTGGCGCAGATCGAGAAATCCTGCCAGCTGATGGCAGCCGAGATCGAAAAAACCAGACGCCGTGTAAATGCACTGGAGCATGTTATGATTCCGGAATTAAGAGATAATATCAAATATATCAAGATGAAGCTTGATGAAAATGAGCGCAGCACCCAGGTCCGCCTGATGAAGGTAAAGGATATGATGCTGGAACAGGCGCACCATTATTCCCAAAAAGAGGCTTAATCCTCTTTTTGCAAAATTGAAAATCATGAAAAAACGGGCAGGAAGTGTAACTACTTCTTACCCGTTTTTTCAGTTCTTTCATATATTGAATATATAAGAAGTATCCATTGCACAAGCTTCATGGATATAAAATACAAGCATAGAAACGGAGGCCATTATGGAAGACAATAAATTATTCGATGATATAATAAAAGAGGACATAAAGAAAAAGAGTACCTCAAAAGAAAAAAAAACGAAAAAGTTCTCAGAAAAAATATATACGGACAATGAAATCTTTGTTAAGGATATTGTAACAGAGGTTATTCCAAAAGATAAATTTGAGGAAGAAAGCCTGAGGTCGGATGAGAAGGCAGTTGAAATGATATTTGATAAGACAAAGGTTTTAATCATGAAGCTGGTGAAGGAGAACCCAAGAATGACAGTGGATGAAATCGCACAGGAAATAGGTATTACGAGGCAGGATACCATCGATAATTTACGGTCATTGATCGCAAAGCATATGGTACTGCGGGTGGAGGATACGGAGTCAGGACACTGGGAAACAACCTACCACTATCGTGATATGTATTGACTTTCCTGATAGATAACGTTACTATATAGTCAATAATAAAAACCGTTGAATAAGAGTAGTACTCATAACAGCGAAATTCCAGAGAATTGCCGGTGGTGGGAAGGCAGTATTTCAAGCTATGACGAATGGACTTATGAGGGAAGCCCGAACAAAAGTAGGCGCTTACGGAAACTCTAACCGTTATCATGAGAGCATGTGATTGCATGTGATACCATATGGATGGCTTGCAGAGTTTGACTTCTGTTCCTTTTGGGAACAGAAGTTTTTTTGTTATTCAAAACTTATCAGAGGAGGAAGCATCTATGAAGAAAAAAAGGATTTTAACAGGGGACAGAACCACAGGAAAACTACATCTTGGGCATTATACAGGAAGTCTGCAAAACAGAGTGAGGTTACAGGAGGAGTATGATACCTTTATCCTGCTTGCGGATGTACAGGCTCTGACAACGCATTTTAATCATCCGGAACTGGTTTATGAAGGTATCTATGAGGTTGCTGTTGATAACCTTTCGGTGGGCCTTGATCCGGAAAAGATTACCCTCGTGCAGCAGTCCCGGATTACGGCAATTGCCGAGCTTACGGTATTCTATTCCATGCTGGTATCGGTGAATTCCTTAAGGCATAACCCTACTATAAAAACAGAGGCAAAGCAGTATGGATATGATGATTTAACCTATGGCTTTCTGGGATATCCGGTCAGTCAGGCGGCAGATATCACCTTTTGTAATGCTGATCTGGTTCCGGTTGGAGATGACCAGCTGCCGCATATGGAGCTGGCAAGAAAAATCGTCAGAAGATTCAACGAGCTTTATGGAAATGGTGAGGAAATCATCAAGGTCCCTCAGGAACTGCTTGGTAATACGCCCAGACTTGCGGGACTTGACGGTAATACAAAGATGGGGAAAAGCCTTGGCAACGCCATCTATCTGTCAGATGACTCGGATGCTGTGGCAGCGAAGGTCAAATCCGCTGTTACTGACACCAATCGAATTACGGTTGCCGATAGAGGGAATCCGGAGCTCTGTATGGTGAGCAGGTATCATCAAACCTTTCAACCGGCGGAACATGATAATATCTGTGACATGTGCAAAAATGCTGCGATTGGATGTGCAGCCTGTAAAAAACAGCTGACAGGAGTGCTTAATCATCTGCTGGAGCCCATACGGGAGAGAAGAGCTTATTATGTATCTCATAAGGATATGGTACGGGAATATATTCTTAGCGGAAACCAGAAGGCAAATGACATTGGCAATCAGACCCTGGAGAAAGTGAAAGGGTCTATGAAAATTCTTATATAGGACCGGTTAAGAAGTATATGCTGTCATAACCGCGGCGGATTGATTGACATTAGAAGCGGTGCATATTACAATAAGTAAAGAGCACATCTTCCCAGATTGCCAATGGAGGTAACCCCTCCTATCTCAGTTTTTAAAGTAATTGTCTATGTAAGGAGGTACATCAGATGAACACTGCATGTCAATGCGGATTTTGCCATAATGATTTGTGTGTGAAGAAGGTTCCGATCTTTTCCTCTTTAAGCCAGGATGAGGTTGAGAAGCTTTCAGAACTGATTAATCATCGAGAATATAAGAAGGGTGAGCTAATGATGCACGATGGTGAGAGATCTGAAAACATCGTGATTATTCATGAAGGAAGTGCAAAGGCATTTAAATATACGCCGGATGGCAGGGAGCAAATATTATATGTTTTTTCGGAAGGGGACTTCTTTGGTGAGCAGAATCTGTTGACGGATCGTACCGCAACCTTTTCCGTAGAGGCGCTGCATCCCGTGAAGACCTGTACCCTGTCCAAGGCACAGTTTCAAAAGCTGCTGTATCAATATCCGGATATTGCGGTCAAGATAATCGCAGAGCTTGGTGAGAGGATGGCCAGACTGGAAAATGCGCTGCAGGGCATGGGAGTACGTAATGTGGATAACCGCATCGGAGGTTTGCTCCTTGAGTTTGCTTCAAAGTATGGAACGAAGGGAAAAGAAGGCGTCTTAATCCAACTGCCTTTGAGCCGGGAAGGGATTGCCAATTATCTCGGTGTGGCAAGGGAGACAGTCAGCCGTAAGCTGGGACAGCTGGAAAGTGACGGTATTATACGTTCAGTGAATAACAAATCCATTCTAATTCTTGACCAGAATGCCTTAGCAGAGCTGGCCGGAGCCAGCTAATACGGTTCCGACGGCGATTTGCGTATCGGGATCGGCAAATTATATTAAATGATTAATTTGATTATAATCACAGCAAAGAAAGGAACCATCAGATATAGTAACCTCATAGTAAAGAGATAGATAATTACATTAAGGAGGTTATTTTATGTTAAACTTATTGGACAATAATACAACAATCGGTACGGTTACAGCAGAAATACCCGGGGCAGGAGAGATATTTGAACGATATGGAATAGATTTTTGCTGCGGCGGGCACAGGCTGTTATCCAATGTGATACGGGAGCAGGGGCTGGAAGAAGAAATTGTCTATGGTGAACTGGAGCAATTAAGAAGGGAACGGACGAACAGTTATCAGGGAAGCAGCTTTACCGAGATGAACCCGGCAGGCTTGACAGCTTATATTGAGGATACGCATCACAGCTATCTTCGCAGGGCTTTACCGGAGATTGCCGAGATATTGAATACTATCTTACGGGTTCATGGTAAGAACCACAAGGAGCTGTTTGAGGTTTATCGGCTCTTTGGGACTCTGAAGACAGATCTGGAGCAGCATTTATTGAAGGAAGAGACGATGTTATTCCCAAGCTTTGAGGAAGAGGAAGCGAACCGTGAGGAGATTTCCGAATTATCCGCAGAAATTATCCGGGAGCATGAGGCAGCCGGTGAGATACTCCTAAAGCTACGACTGGTAACAAAGGATTATGCCATACCTGAGGATGTATGCGGTACCTTTATCAGAACCTATGAAAGCTTGCTGGAATTGGAAAAGGATCTTCATCAGCATATACATCTTGAGAATAATATACTTCTGAAGGAATATGATATCCGCAAGTAATATGCGGCGGCGGATATGAAAATATATCATGCCTGATACTTTCTGAATATTTGGTAATACTGGTAATGATATTACCGATTATGAAGGAGGTTCAGGCATTTTTATGGATTTGAAGAACAGTCAGACAAAAGAAAACCTTATGAGAGCGTTTGCAGGGGAAAGTCAGGCGCGAAACCGCTATACCTTTGCAGCCTCTCTTGCCAAAAAGCAGCATTACCATGTGATTGAAGCAGTATTTCAGTTTACGGCAAGCCAGGAGAAAGAGCATGCTGAAATCTTCTATCATTATCTGAAGGATCTGGCGGGCGAGAATATTCCTATCGACGGTGCTTATCCTGTCGATATCGATGACGATATTGTGAAGCTGCTGAGGTCGGCACAGCATAATGAATACGAAGAATATGATCCGGTCTATAAGAGCTTTGGAGATATTGCAAAGGAAGAGGGCTTCAGTAAAATAGCCGCAACCTTTCACATGATAGCCGGAATTGAAAAGACGCATGGAGATCGTTTTGCCCGCCTGGCACAATTGATTGAGGACAAGAAACTGTATGTAGAGGATACTGAAATTGGTTGGATGTGCTTGAATTGCGGCTATGTCCATTGGGGCAAGGAAGCACCGAAGGAATGTCCTGCCTGCCGCCACGACCAGGGGTACTTTATCAGATTGACATTGGCTCCCTTTATCGAATAGGTCTTATATAATTGTTTCAAATAAATGTATTATAAATATCCCCTGTGGAGAGGCGGTTCGTTCAAATGACATCTCCATGGGGGATATTATATTAATCAAAAAAGTGATATTACGATGAGCAGGCTCATGAAGAAGAAATATTCCAGAGAATGGGAATGTAGTAATAAAAACTACATAAAATAGAAAAATATACTATGATATATTGACAACAATTCCTCATGATTATATAATTAGCTTAACCGATGGAGACATCGGCTTATTCGTGAAAAATAGTTTGATAATCAAAGTAAATATAGGCGCAGTAGTGTGAAAATAAAAACCAATTTTTACACTTAATCATTTGTAACTGCAAAATCCTCGCGTACAAATTGTACGCTGTACAAACTAACGCAAAGATGCAGGTATATTAGTATGGCAAATTTGATTAAGTCTTAAATTTGCAGGTTATGAGAAAGGGATGGTTATTATTATGAAAATGAAGCCACTTATCATCGGTGATCTGGTAGCAAGAATTCCTATTATTCAAGGCGGGATGGGAGTCGGAGTAAGCCGCTCCAGGCTTGCGGGAGCGGTTGCAAAGGAAGGCGGAATTGGGATTCTTTCAACTGCGCAAATTGGTTATGATGAACCTGACTTTAATAAACATCAGATAGAAAGTAATCTGATTGCAATAAAGAAGCATTTGAAGCTGGCAAAGGAGGCTGCTCCTGAGGGGGTTGTCGGGGTCAATATTATGGTTGCAACCAAGCAGTTCGACCGATATGTGAAGGCAGCGTGTGAAGGCGGTGCGGATGTAATTATCTCCGGTGCCGGTCTTCCGATTTCCCTGCCTGAGCTGGTAAAGGGGTTTAGGACCAAGATCGCACCCATTGTTTCCAGTATAAGAGCTGCTTCTGTAATACTTAAAATGTGGGATAAAAAATACAAGACCACTGCAGATTTTATTGTAATTGAAGGACCTCTTGCAGGAGGGCATCTGGGCTTTACCAAGGAGCAGCTGGACAATATTGAAGAGCTTAATTATGATGAAGAGATGAAGGGAATCATTGAGTGCAAGAAAGAGTATGAGGATAAATACGGGCATAATATTCCGGTTATTATTGCGGGAGGCATCTTTGATCAGAATGATATAAAGCATGCACTCGAACTGGGTGCTGATGGAGTACAGATAGCGACGCGTTTTGTTGTAACCGAGGAATGTGATGCCAGCCAGGAATATAAGGATGCGTATCTTACAGCAGAAAAAGAAGATGTAAAAATTGTAATCAGTCCTGTAGGAATGCCGGGAAGGGCGATTAATAATCCGTTTTTAAAGACGGTTTCAGGAGAAAGAATAGCCGTCACCAAATGCTTTAACTGCCTTGAGCATTGCAACCCGAAGGAAACTCCTTATTGTATTACAAAAGCATTGATTAATGCAGTGCAGGGGAACCTGAAGGAGGGATTGATCTTTTGCGGCGAAAATGTCCACAAATTAAAGAAGATGACTACGGTAAAAGCAATCTTTGAGGAGCTTGTATTTTAATTTTTGTGATTTAAATCACAGCGGCAGATCAAGGTTTGATCTAATATTTAATTGAGAATTCGAACATATTAATAAACAAAGCGTATAAAAATGAAATAGGTTCATCAATTAAAGGGGAACGTAAAATGGTCATAAGAAAAATTGATCTGTCAAGATCTGTATTTGAGTTATGCAAGGATTATCCGGAGCTTCCGAAATTATTGTATGAAATTGGCTTCACTGATATCACAAGACCGGGAATGCTTTATTCCGCAGGACGCTTTATGACAATTCCCAAGGGTGCGGCCATGAAGAAGATTAGCATGGATGAAATTAAAGAAAAACTGTCCGAAAATGGTTACGAGGTGTATAATAAGTTATAATATTTATATCCGGATAAATTTGGATGGGCCGGATAATCCGCATATTCAAAAATATTAACGCAGGAGATAACCTCTGAGCCTGGATGATTTTACGGATACAGGTATTAACAGGAGGTAGGTTACCTCCTGAGCGAGATGATTTTTCAGATTGTAAGTATGGAACAGGAGGATTGTGTATGAAAAATCAGGTTGGTGTGATCGGGCTCGCAGTAATGGGCAGAAATTTGGCTTTAAATATTGCTGAACATGATTTTCGGGTGGCCGTATATAACCGTTCCTTTGAGAAGACAAGGGAGTTAATCATGGAAGCGGAGGAAGAAAAGCTCGGCGAACGTCTGGAAGGCTTTGAAGAGATGGAGAAATTCGTGCATTCCCTGGAGGTACCTCGTAAAATTATAATGATGGTGAAGGCAGGAGATGCTGTTGATGCAACAATACAACAGCTCCTGCCTTTGCTGTCTGCAGGGGACTTGCTGATGGACGGAGGAAACTCGTATTATCTGGATACGATACGCAGAAGCAAGGAGCTTCAGGAGAAGGAAATTCATTATCTGGGCACCGGTATCTCCGGAGGGGAGGACGGTGCAAGACGCGGTCCGGCTATCATGCCCGGAGGCAGCGAAGAGGCTTACGGACTGCTTGCGCCGGTGCTGACCGCTATATCGGCAAAGGTGGACCAGGAGCCCTGCTGTACCTATATCGGTGAAAACGGTGCAGGGCATTTTGTAAAAATGGTGCATAACGGAATTGAATATGCAGATATGCAGCTGATTGCGGAAGCATATGATATTCTTAAGAAGGTACTTGGACTGACACCGCCTGAGCTGCAGCAGGTATTTACCCAGTGGAACCAGGGAGAATTAAACAGTTATTTAATTGATATCACAGCGGAGATTTTCGGGAAGAAGGATCCGGAGACGGGGCATTATCTTGTGGATCAGATTCTTGATGTGGCAGGACAGAAGGGTACCGGCAAATGGACCGGCCAGATATCCCTTGACCTTGGTGCGCCTACCCCCTCTATTACCTCGGCGGTTTATGAGAGATATCTGTCTGCCATGAAGGAGGAACGGGTTGAAGCCAGCAGGGTATTGGCAGGACCTGTGAAGGAGCTTACTACAATGGCAGGTTCGGAACAAGAGAGGTTCATTGAAGCTGTTCGCAGGGCTTTGTATGCCAGTAAGATATGCGCCTATGCACAGGGCTTTAGCTTGCTTCGCAGTGCGGCCCGGCAGTTTGGCTGGAGGCTGCGCTATGGTGAGATAGCAAAAATATTTCGCGGCGGCTGCATCATCAGAGCCCAATTCTTAAATAAGATAAGCGCTGCATATGAGAAAAATCCAGACCTGAAGAATCTGCTGCTGGAGGAGTATTTTAACGAAAGCATCGGAAGGTATCAGGAGGACTGGAGAGAGGTAATCAAGAAGGCAATTACCTTCGGTATCAGTGTACCGGCCTTTGCCAGCAGCCTGGCTTATTATGACAGTTATCGTGCCAGCGAGCTGCCCATGAATCTGCTTCAGGCGCAGAGAGATTTCTTTGGAGCGCATACCTATGAACGAATAGACAGAGAAGGAAGCTTTCATACAAACTGGTAAGTATGAATTTGCAGGTATTTGGCAAGACGGAGGATTTTTACGACAGGCAATAGAAATGGAGATGATAATCATGTCAGCTATCTTAGTAATCTTCGGGGGCACCGGCGATCTGACCCATCGGAAGCTGATGCCTGCGTTATATAATTTGGTTCTCGATAAGCTGCTGCCGGAGCATTTTGCAGTGGTATCCGTAGGCCGCAGGGATAAATCGGAAGAGGAATATAAAAAAGATATTTATGAATCTGTAAATAAGCATTCCAGAAATAAAATAGACGAAACTATTTGGAATAAAGTACAGAGTATGATACATTATTATCAGTTTGATTTTACGCATATGGATGGCTATCACGGTCTGAAGGATTATCTGGACCAGCTGGACGGGATGGCAGGTACCGGGGGAAACAGGGTATTTTATCTGGCGGTGGCTCCGGAATACTTTGAAACCATCGTTCATGGACTGCAGACCAGCGATATGGCAAATAAGGAAGGGGCATGGAGCCGACTGGTCATCGAAAAGCCCTTCGGTAAGGATTTAAAGACCGCCAGTAAGTTAAATAATAAGATACTTGAGGTGTTTCCGGAGAAGAATATCTACCGAATTGATCATTACCTGGGCAAGGAAATGATACAGAATATCATGGTTCTGCGGTTTGGCAATTCCATCTTTGAATCAATCTGGAATAATAAATTCATCGATAATGTCCAGATCTCACTGACGGAAAAATTGGGCGTCGGCACCAGAGGCGGTTACTACGAGCATTCCGGTGCGATGCGGGATATGATTCAGAATCATATTATTCAGATCTTAACGCTGGTTGCCATGGAACCGCCAACCAACCTTAAGACGGATTCCATTCGTACTGAGAAGCAGAAGGTGCTGGAGGCAATAGAGGAGATTACACCGGAATTTCTGCGGGACAATGTGGTATTTGGTCAATATGGTTCCGGCATCATCGACGGAGTACCGGTGCCGGGGTACCGGGAGGAAGTAAATGTACCGAAGGATTCCTCCACAGAGACCTTTGTGGCGCTGAAGCTTCATATTAATAATTTTCGCTGGGCCGGAATACCGTTTTATATCCGTACCGGTAAGCGGCTTGCAAAAAGCTCCGCTGAGATTGTAATACAATTTAAGGATTTACCGAATATTTTGTACTTTAAGGATCAGGAAATACAGGAGCCAAACCTGCTGGTGCTTCGTATCCAGCCCAATGTGGGGGTATTCTTCCAGTTTAATACCAAGGATTTTAACTCACATCACGGAATTGTCCCCACGAAGATGGATACCAGCTCCTTCAGCCCGATGCAGGGAAATACGCCGGAAGCCTATGAAAGATTAATCTATGATATACTGCGCGGAGATGCAACTCTGTTCTCAAGGTGGGATGAAGTAGAAGCGGCCTGGACGGTTGCGGATCGCCTGATCGGGTACAGAGAACAAAAGAAGAGTCCGTTTCCGAATTATGACGCAGGATCCATGGGACCGGTCAAAGCCTTTGAACTATTGGCAAAGGACGGACGAAAATGGTGGCACGTTTAAGAGAAATGAACAGATTGGGGGTCATAATATGAATTTTGACAGATTTAAATTATTTGATATTTCCATGCCGATTACCGAGGATATGCCTGTATATGGCGGAAAGGAATGGAAGAGGCCGAAGATAACCGTAGATACGGACTTTTCCACCGGAACAGTCTATGAGAGCAGTGTCAAAATGAATATGCATACGGGAACGCATCTGGACCGCACCAGACATATGATCAGGGGCGGAAATACCATTGATACGCTGGATCCTAAGGAGCTGATTACAGCCTGCAAGGTTCTGGATTTAACCGATGTAAAAGAAAAGCTGACGGAGGATTCCTTCAAGAATAAGGATATTCAGGAAGGGGATTTTATTCTGTGCAAGACCCGCAATTCCTTTGAACCGATCCTGGAGCATGAGTTTGTATTTCTGGAGCAAAGCGGTGCAAGATATCTTGCAGAGCGCCGGATTAAGGGGATTGGCATCGACGCCCTCGGAGTAGAGCGAAGCCAGCCCGGACATGAGACTCATCTGGCGCTGATGAAAATCGGTGCTCATATTCTGGAGGGACTGCGTCTGGCCGATATCGAGGAAGGCGAGTATCTTTTGATTGCCGTACCGCTTAACATTGTCGGAGCGGAGGCAGCCCCGGTTCGTGCGGTACTTCTTCGCCAGTAACTGAAATTTTCTTTCGACATTTCAGGAAAATTATCATCTTTAATGTCACATTATTCGACCTGATTCATACTATAATATTGAAAGATACAACAGACCCATAAATATTCATGTCGAATATAAATGAATATTTATGCAAGATGTAGCAATAATAAGTAAAAAATATATTAAAATATACGATTGTAGGATTAAGCATTTAATGTTATATTATATTAGTTATTGCTTCTAATTAATTATTAATTATAGATGCTTAAGATAAAGAATCGCTGCCGCTAACAGTATTTCTTTGCGGCAGCATTTTTGTGATTAAGAAGCAAAATTTTTTAATTAAAAAGCAAGTTTTTAATTTAAGAAGCAAAGTTTTAATTAAGAAGCAAAGTTTTTATTTTAAGAGAAAATTTATTAAGAAACAAATTAGGAACATGGAGGAGAAGAATAAGAGGTATGGAGAAAAGAAGGTATGGGCTTATCACGGCGATAACAATGATTACAGGTGTTGTTATCGGCTCGGGTATATTTTTTAAGGCAGATAATGTGCTTGGTTCTACCAATGGAAATGTTATGCTTGGTGTGATCGTATTCTGTGTGGCTGCGATTGCAATTGTTTTTGGCTGTCTTGCCATCTCCCAGCTTGCAACCAGGACGGACAAGCCGGGCGGTTTGATTGCTTATACAGAGGAATTTGTCGGAATTGGCTTATCCAATTCCTTCGGTTGGTTTATGACCTTCTTATATATGCCGACACTTGCTGCAGTAGTGTCCTGGGTTACCGGTATTTACTTCAGCCAGCTTTTTGGACTTGAGATTACCCTGGAACGATCTACCGTAATCGGTATCATCAGCTTAACAGTACTATTCATACTGAATGGGCTTTCTGCAAAGCTGGGAGGGTATTTTCAGAATGCTTCCATGTTAATCAAGCTTATTCCGCTTTTGATTATTGCCATAGTCGGATTAATTGCGGGAAAGCCAGGAGAAGTCATTCGGACAGATACGGACAGTTTGGGTTCAGCAATGGCATCTGCGGGCTGGATTTCGGCATTTGCCCCCATTGCATTTTCCTTTGACGGCTGGATTGTTGCAACCAGCATCTGTAATGAAATTAAGAACAGTAAGCGTAATCTGCCTCTTGCATTGATAATATCACCGTTGGTTATCCTGCTTGCGTATGTGATGTACTTTGTAGGTATCTCTTCCCTGGTTGGTCCGGATGTGGTGCTGGAGCAGGGGGATTCCTCCGCATTTACCGCGGCAACCATGTTATTTGGTTCCCTGGGAGCAAAAATCATCCTGGTCTTTGTGGTAATTTCCGTGCTTGGCACCGTTAACGGTCTTGTCCTGGGTTTTATTCGTTTTCCCTACTCCCTGGCAATTCGTAACATGCTTCCGGGAAGCGCCTGGTTAAAGCAGGAGAACAAGAAGCTTGGCGGCATGCCGCTTAATTCAGCCATATTAGCCTATCTGTTATCCATATTCTGGATGGCAATTCATTATATCACCCAGAGATATGGTATGCCGGGTGATGTATCCGAAATCACCATCGGTGTCAGCTATCTGATTTATATCTTCCTGTATGTTGCTGTGATAAGGCTTGCAATGAAGGGTGAGATCAAAGGAAAGATCAAGGGCTATGTTATCCCGGTTCTGGCTACCATCGGTTCCATCATTATCTTCTTCGGAAGCGCCAACCATCCGCTGTTTCTGTATTATGTGGCTGTATGCTGCATCATCATAATAGCAGGGTTTGTTTACTATAAAAGGAATAAGAATATTATTCTGTAAAGCATATCATTCATGCAGCAGACGGATGTATTTTTCAAAATATACATCCGCCTGCTGCTTTTTAATCCGGATGCAAATCAAATGATTTAACGGTCATTTAATAATTACCCGTTGACTTATACTTAAGAGTAAGTGCTATACTAATTGTATCATATAGCTTGGAGGTTTGTTATGGAAGAAATATTCATCAGAAGAAGTATTCGTAAGTTTAAGGATCAGGCAGTTGAGCCGGAGAAAATTGATAAATTACTGCGGGCAGCGATGCAGGCGCCATCAGCAGCCAATCAGCAGCCCTGGGAATTCATCGTGGTAAGGGATAAGGAGAGGCTGGCGCAGCTTGCCGGGGTCTCACCTTATGCCAGGCCGGCTGCGGGGTCCGGAGTGACGATTGTACTTCTTGCCGATGTAAAAGCTCTGAATGTGCCGTCAGGCTGGCAGCAGGATATGAGTGCGGCGGCGCAAAACCTTCTGCTGGAGGCAGTTCATTTAGGACTTGGTGGCGTATGGCTTGGTGTGGCTACTTCCGACAGTACCGCGGAAAATGTACATCGTTTGTTTGAACTGCCGGATCATATTAAGGCATTTGCATTGATTGCTGTCGGCTATCCCGATGGGCAGGACAATGTGTTTGTGGATCATTACAAAGAGGATAGAGTACATCAGGAAAAATGGTAACAAGCAACAGGCATTTGACAGGAAGCATAATATGTATAAAAGGCAGGCGATTATTTCGTCTGCCTTTTATACATCCAATTGTCCGCAGCAGGATGGAATATTTTACTTGATAGTGTGATTGCTGTCACAGATAACCGCCGGATTATCATTTATAGTAATAGTAGATGGAACCTGATGGTATCATTGATATTTTACATGGAATATGGGAATGAATAGAGTTGATTATGAAAGAAATTAATATAAATCATTATAAATCATAGAAGGAGGATTAGTATGAGTGAATACATCAATAACCGGGAATACCGCCAGAAGGTACTGAAGGAACTTATTTTGGAGCTTCACGACGGTAAGAGTGTGGAAGAGGTTAAGGAACGCTTTGGGGAACTGATTGACGGTATCTCCGCAACCGAAATTTCAGCGATGGAAAATACGCTGATCAAAGAGGGGATGCCGGTATCGGAGGTTCAGCGGCTCTGCGATGTACATGCCGCTGTATTTAAGGGATCAATTGAAGAAATTCATATGCCGGATCAACAGGAGGATCAGCCAGGTCATCCCGTATTCACCTTTAAACAGGAGAATAGGGCGCTGGAACGCCTCATCCGCAAGAGTTTACGCCCTGCACTGGAGGAGCTGAAGACCGGAGACACAGGAACAGCAGAAGCAGCGGCGAAACTTCTGGAGGGTATGACTAAGCTATGGGAGCTGGATAAGCATTATCTGCGCAAGGAGAATTTATTATTCCCCTATATGGAGAAATACGGGATTACCGCACCGCCAAAGGTTATGTGGGGTGTGGATGATGAGATACGCGCCGCTGTCAAGGAAGTATTACAGCTGCTGGAAGAGAAGGCTTCTAAGGAAAGCGGCAGAGAGAATACCGCACTTATTGAGAAGGCAGAAGCTGCCATCAGCAGAGTTGAGGAAATGATATTCAAGGAAGAAAATATTCTGTTCCCTATGGTACTGGAGACACTTGCCGAGGATGAATGGCTTAAGATTGCTGCGGAGAGCGGTGAGATCGGTTACTGCCTGTATGAACCAAGGCAGGTTTGGAAGCCGGTGAAAACCAATGTTGAGGAAAAAGAACGGGAACAGGGCGTTAAGCCTGCGGGAAACGGTTATCTGAACTTTGCATCAGGACTGATGACAAAGGACGAAATCGAAGCAGTTTTTAATACCTTGCCGGTTGATATTACCTTTGTGGATAAGGATGGTACGGTAAAGTTCTTCACACAGGGCAAGGACCGTATCTTTCCCAGAACGAAGGCTGTCATCGGGAGGCAGGTAAGCAATTGCCATCCGCCGGCAAGCGTTCATATTGTTGAAAAAATCGTTGAGGATCTTCGAACCGGAAGAAAGGAGTTTGAAGACTTCTGGATTAAGATGAAGGACCGTTATGTTCTGATTCGATATTTTGCAGTCCGTGATACGGACGGTAATTTCCTCGGAACACTGGAATTTACCCAGGATATCGCTCCGATCCAGGCAATCACAGGTGAAAAGCGGCTGACGGAGCAATAAGGTATTTGACAATCCTGTGATTTAAAGATATGATAATTTATTATAAGAATTGGCAGGGAGATGAATACAATGAGGCTTATTAAAATGGCAGTAACACATGATTTCCTCTGTGCAAAGCCAGATATTTTGGTGACAATTGTACGGAGCAGGTAATAAAGTCACCAAACCATGCTGGCTTTGCCGCTTGATCATAACTTTCAAGAGGTGAGCCTACATGAAATATCTCAATGCTGCGGAAATTCTTCCCGATGAGCTGATTGAAAAATTGCAGGACTATATACAGGGCGATTACCTGTACATTCCGGCAAAGAAAGGGCAGCGTAAAAACTGGGGGGAACGGTCCGGTTATCGCAGTGAAATTGATAAACGGAACAATAAAATTCTGGATGCATATGCTTCAGGAACGGCGATCGAGGAACTCGCCGAAGCATTTTTCCTTTCCGTTCATGCAATAAAAAAGATCATATACCAAAGGTAGCAAATAGAGGGCAGTCAGGATACTGTCCTCTATTTTTATTCTATTTGGGCTGATGATATAAAACAATACAGAGGTGTTCTGTATATTGAAGCCCGCGCAGGTGTCTGCTATGCTATAGACGCAGGGAAATGAATTTTCCTGATATTATTTTAGAACTTCAGGAGGTAAAAACAATGTGTGGCACAATCGTAAATAATTTTGTTCAATATTTATTTCATAGGAAGATTGCGTTACCGGAATAACAATTGCATCCTGTTTATGGGAGGAAGAAGTTTGCGCATGCGCCGGTACCGGCGCTTTTTTTGCGCCTTTTTTTAAGAAATTTATTTGGAAGGAGAAAAGCGATGATATCAATTACTAATTTTTTAACAAGCCCCGCCTTTACCTTAAAGGTCTATCGTTTTATGAATATGGAGATGTATAACAGTGATGAATAGATACGAGAAAATGAAGCAGCTGTTGATAAGGAATAATCTTCCGGGCTACCGGCATGACCAGATATTACAGGCAATATTTAAGCAGCGTATCGGTGAATATGGTAATATGATTAATCTGCCTCAAAGGTTACGGGAGGAATTGATCAAGGAATTTGGGAATACGGTTTACCGTCTGGTTCCCGTTTCTGAAAGTAAATCGGAACAGGCCGGCAAGGTGTTATTTGCTTTGGCAGACGGAAATAAAATGGAAGCTGTCAGGTTACGGTATCAACGGGGCTGGGAATCATTTTGCATTTCCTCGCAAAGCGGCTGCGGCTTTGGCTGCCGATTCTGTGCTACAGGTGCGATAGGCTTTAAGCGCAATCTCACTGCGGATGAGATAACCGATCAACTGCTTTATTTCTATTTGAACGGACATAGTCTGGACAGTATTTCTTTCATGGGAATGGGTGAGGCATTGGCAAATCCCAACCTGTTTGACGCACTGGCGCTATTGACCGACCCGGCGCTTTTTGGATTGAGTCAGAGAAGGATTACGATTTCTACCATCGGGATGATACCGGGAATACACAGGCTGACGGCGGAATTTCCGCAGGTTAATCTGGCCTTTTCCCTTCACTCGCCATTTGAAAAGCAGCGCAGTGCGCTGATGCCTGTCAATCAGAAGTACTCTTTGCACGAAGTAATGGAGGAATTGGATCATCATGTAAAGAGTACCGGAAGAAAAGTCTTTATCGCATATATCCTGCTGGATGGAATTAACGATTCACCGGAACATGCGGCTGCACTTGCCAGGCTGCTGAAAAGCCGCGTTTCCTGCAAGCATTTATATCATGTTGATTTAATTCCATATAATGCAACAGACAAAACAGCACAGCGGTTTGCAGCCTCCGGCCGCCGTCAGGTACGAGTATTCGGTGAGAAGCTGAAGGCAGAAGGAATAGGTGTCACTGTAAGGGCACAATTTGGTTCAAATATAGATGCTGCATGCGGGCAGTTATACGGTGAAATGATTAGTGATAAATAACAAATAAGTGTAATAGATATTCTGACTTTCGGAAACAATGTACTTTAAGCAGTATGCTTTCAATGACAAACGAAATTGATAAGATTAAGAAATGGAGGAGTATCATGATCATGAAAGGGAAAGACCATCCTGATGATAAGGCTTCAAAGGGAAAGGATCCTCTGAAGGGCAGGAATAATAAAAGGAGCGATACCTCGCATCCGACCAACAATGAGGGTACGGCGGCATGGCAGAATGCCGGCTCACATTATAAGGCAGACAACGTAAATAAGCCGTCGATTGAACGGGTGATTGATGCAAAGGATTGGGTAGACAACGGTAGTAAACTATAAACTATTGTATCAATGAAAGGATTGAACGTAATATGGCAAAGATTACTATGACTGTGGATGGTAATACTGCGGCGGCGTATACGGCATATGCCTTTACGGAGGTTGCGGCAATTTATCCCATCACTCCTTCCTCGGGTATGGCTGAGACAACCGATGAATGGGCAGCAAACGGACGTAAGAATATATTCGGTCAGGAGGTAGATGTCGTTGAGATGCAATCCGAGGCAGGAGCTTCCGGTGCATTTCACGGATCACTGCAAGGCGGAGCGTTAACCACAACCTTTACCGCTTCCCAGGGGCTGCTCCTCATGATCCCCAATATGTATAAAGTAGCCGGTGAACTTCTCCCGGGCGTTATTCATGTAAGTGCAAGAGCAATTGCGGCCCATGCACTCAGTATCTTTGGAGATCATCAGGATGTTATGGCAACCAGGCAGACCGGCTTTGCATTATTGGCCTCAGGCTCGGTTCAGGAGGTCGCTGATCTGGCTGCTGTAGCACACCTGTCGGCGATTAAAGGAAGGCTGCCTTTCCTGCATTTTTTTGATGGCTTTCGAACCTCACATGAGGTTCAGAAGATAGAATTTCTGGAGTACCGGGATTATGCCGATATGGTTGATCTGGAGGCTGTAAAACGCTTTCGTGAGCGGGCCCTGTCTCCAAATCATCCGGTGATACGGGGGACGGCGCAGAACGCGGATATTTATTTTCAAGGAAGAGAGGCCTCCAATCCCTTCTATCAGGAGATCATTCCGGTAGTGGAAGAATATATGAATAAGATCAGTAAGGCCACCGGCAGAGCTTATCACTTATTTGATTATTACGGTGCTCCCGATGCGGAATATGTGATTATTGCTATGGGCTCCGTAACACAAACCATTGAGCAGGTCGTTGATTTCTACAATGCAATGGGCGAGAAATACGGCTTGGTGAAGGTTCGCCTGTATCGCCCCTTCTCGATGGAGCATTTTCTTAAGCGTATGCCTGCCACGGTAAAGAAGATTGCGGTCCTTGACAGAACGAAGGAGCCCGGTGCAGTCGGAGAACCCCTATATCTTGATGTCTGCTCCTGTTATAAGGAGAGGGAGAATGCGCCTGTGATTGTTGGCGGCCGCTATGGACTTGGTTCCAAGGATACGGTTCCGGGTCATATCGCTGCTGTATATGAGAATTTGAAGAATAAGCAGCCAAAGAATTCCTTCACTATCGGAATTGAGGATGATATCACGAAATCTTCCCTGACTGCAGTAAAGGAATTGCAGATTGAACCCGAGGATATGATCTCCTGTCAGATCTGGGGCTTAGGTTCGGATGGCACGGTCGGCGCCAATAAGCAGGCAATCAAGATCATTGGCGAACACTCGGATCTTAAGGTTCAGGCCTATTTCGATTATGATTCCAAGAAATCCGGCGGATTAACAGTTTCCCATCTGCGCTTTGGCAAGGATGCGATTCGTTCCACGTATCTGGTATCCCATGCAAATTATGTGGCCTGTCATAACCAGTCCTATGTTCATAAGTACGACCTGCTGCAAAGTATCAAGCCCGGCGGAACCTTTGTCTTAAATACTTTATGGGATGCGGAGGAGTTGGAGGAACACCTGCCGAATATGATGAAGAAGCAGCTGGCAGAAAAGAACGTTAAATTCTATACCATCAATGCGATCAAAATTGCCCAGGACATCGGGCTTGGCAATAGAATTAACATGATTATGCAGGGAGCCTTCTTTAAATTAACGGAAGTTCTTGAGAAGGATGTCTACGTGAAGGAATTAAAAGCCGGAATTCATAAGCTGTATGGCAGGAAGGGCGAAAAGATCGTAAAAATGAACGAGGATGCCGTGGATGAGGGCATAAAATCCGTGAAGAAGGTTACCATTCCGAAAGAGTGGAAAGGCCTGGAGATTGGTGATACTACAGTGGTAGAAGAACCTGAATTTATCAAGGATATCATGCGTCCGATGTCTGAGCTTAAGGGCGGGGATCTTCCCGTCAGCGCCTTTAAAGACATTGAAGACGGAACCTTCCCCTCAGGAATCACAGCTTATGAGAAGCGCGGCATCGCAGTAAATGTTCCGGAATGGATTTTAGAACGCTGTATCCAGTGCAACCAGTGTTCCTATGTCTGTCCGCATGCTGTCATACGGCCTTTCTTATTAACAGAAGAAGAGGCTAGGAATGCTCCGGAGACCTTTGCGGCGAAACCGGCGATCGGTAAGAATGTAGAAGGCTATCATTATAAGATACAAATCAGTCCGATGGATTGCACCGGCTGCGGTAACTGCGCCGATATCTGTCCGGCGAAGGGCAAGGCTCTGATTATGCAGCCGATTGAAACACAGCTGGAAAAGGAAATAGAGAATTGGAGATATGCTTCAAGAGAAGTATCCTTCAAAGAAACGATTGCTTTAGGACCGTCCTTTAAAGACAGTCAGTTTAAAACACCGCTTATTGAGTTCTCAGGTGCCTGTGCGGGCTGTGGGGAGACACCTTATATCAAGTTGATTACCCAGCTCTTTGGCGACCGGATGATGATTGCCAATGCAACGGGCTGTTCCTCCATCTGGGCAGCATCGGCACCAAGCACAGCGTATACGGTAAATCATAAGGGACAAGGGCCTTCCTGGGCAAATTCCCTGTTTGAAGATAATGCAGAGTATGGTTACGGTATGCATCTGGCTGTCAAACAGCTTCGCAGCAAACTGGAGCAGGATATGCGTCTTCTCATGGATCTTAATGTGGAGGAGAAGGTCAAGGAAGCCTTTCATGACTGGCTGCATTATAAAGAAGACGGAAAGGCATCTGAAGAGGCAAGTAAAAAGGTTCTGGAGGTGTTGGAGCATTTTGCTTCTACAGATGTAGAATGTGAATTGCTGGTAAAGGATATTCTGCAGAATAAGGATTATCTGACAAAGCGCAGCATCTGGCTGGTAGGCGGGGATGGCTGGGCATATGATATCGGCTATGGCGGCTTGGACCATGTAATGGCTTCCGGTGAGGATGTAAATTGCCTGGTATTTGATACCGAGGTTTATTCCAACACCGGCGGTCAGGCTTCCAAATCCACGCCGACCGCTGCCATTGCAAAGTTTGCTGCTTCCGGCAAGAAGCAGGGCAAGAAGGACCTGGGCCGCATGATGATGACTTACGGGAATGTGTATGTAGCCCAGGTAGGTATCAATGCGGACAACAACCAGCTGATCAAAGCACTTCGCGAGGCGGAGGAGCACCACGGGCCTTCTATCATCATAGCTTATGCACCTTGTATTAACCATGGTATCAAGGAAGGTATGGGCAGAAGCATGGCGACCATTAAGAAGGCGGTCCAAGCCGGCTATTGGCATTTATACCGATATAATCCCGCATTGAAAGAGGAAGGCAAGAATCCGTTCATCCTGGATTCCAGAGAACCTACGGAGAGCTTCCATGATTTCATCCTGGGCCAGGTACGTTACAGCTCGCTGGCACAATCCTTCCCGGAGCAGGCGGAGGAATTGTTTGACAGGGCCGAAAAGCTTGCAAAAGAGCGTTATGAAATCTACAAACAAATGGCGGAAGTTGTGCCAATTACGCAATAGTTATTAATAAAAAAGCTTATGACTATGGACCTTGTACGGATGTTGACGTAATTGAAATTCAGGAAGCTGCAAGAGCCGCAGCTTCTCAGGGTTCACAGCTTCCTAAGACAGGTGAGTTAAATCTTTCTTATTTGTATCTGGGAATCGCAGGGATATTGCTCCTGAGTGCTGCCAGAATGAAGTATAGAATAAAATTCTAAGATTATTCATTTATCACAGACCGGAGTATACGCATTGCTGTATATACTCCGGTCTTTTCAGTTAAAAGAAGTCAATCACAGAAATTTTTGAAGTAAAATTATTTATATATCGTTTATAAGATACATAGGCAATATTATTTCGCTAATTCAACAATCAAAGTAAAAGAGAGGTGATGGATGGAAAGGCAAACGCATCTGCAAATATCAATCTGAAACGGAAAAATTCATTGCGAAATGAAAAATAGAGACTACTGATTTATAAAAGAAAGTTTTGAGGTCAAATAACGATGAAAGTCAAAATAAGACGAATGGATATAATCACATTATGCGGCATGGTACTTACGATTGCTTTCGTTATTTATGGAATAAGCACAAAGATATTTGTTTCGTCGGAGGCTTTATCCTCTTTCTTGAGCCGTTTTGGTATCTTTGCGGCAGTGCTTTTTATTCTGATCCAGGTGGTTCAAGTGGTAGTCCCTATTATTCCTGGGGCTTTGGGATGTCTGGCCGGAGTGATTATTTTCGGGGCGGTCGGAGGATTTATACTGAATTATATAGGTATCTGCATAGGATCAATCCTTGCCTTTTATCTTGCCAGAAGCTATGGCATGGGATTTGTTGAAAAGCTTGTAAACCCGAAGCTGCTTAAAAAATATCATTCCTGGTTAAGCTCAGACAAATTTGACCGCCTATTGGCGATCGCAATTTTTCTGCCGGTGGCACCGGATGATTTTCTTTGCTATCTGGCCGGAATAACGAATATATCAGCGAAGAAGTTCAGCCTGATCATCCTTATGGGGAAACCCTTTGCAATCGCGGCCTATTCCATGGGATTGAATTTCATATATACAAAATTAGTACATGTCTTTATTTCAATGTCAAATTAACAATCCACACATTATAATTCGAAGGAGGAGCCTTATGAAAATATGGATCTATCAGGGAGGTATAAAATTAATATCAAAAAGCGGGATCGGAAAGGCCATTGAGCATCAGAAAGAGGCACTGGGAAAGAGCAGAAAGGATGCTGCGATGGGGGGGTTCCCTGATTGTGAGATTGTGCAGTTGAATACGGTATTTCCTGATTCGGTATTGGTAGCGCTGCTGGCAAAACTGATGCGAAAAAATGTTGTGTATTATGCGCATTCTACGATGGAAGATTTTAAAAAGTCCTTCAAGGGGTCCGATGTTATCGCACCGCTATTTAAAAAGTGGATTAAATTCTGCTACAGTCTGGGCGATGTGATTGTTACTCCGACGGAGTATTCCAAAAAGCTTCTTCTATCCTATGGGATTCGTAAGGAGATCATAAACCTGTCAAATGGCATTGACTTGGAGTATTACCAAAGAGATCCCAATATGAGGTCTCAATTCAGAAAGAAATATGGTTTTACCAATGTGGATAAAGTAATTATTTCTGCGGGGCATTATATTGAACGTAAGGGAATTGAAGACTTCGCCCTGATGGCGGAAAGAATGCCGGAATATAAATTCATCTGGTTTGGATACACCAATAGTAATTTGATTCCCGATAAGATAAAAAAGCTGTTAGAATTACACCTTTCTAATTTACATTTTCCCGGATATATCACGAAGGAAGAGCTAAAGGAGGCATACGGCGGCAGTGATTTATTTCTTTTTATGACACACGAAGAGACCGAGGGTATCGTTTTACTGGAGGCATTGGCAATGAGAGTACCTATCCTGGTCAGAGATATTCCAGTCTATCAATCCTGGCTGACGGATAAGAAGCAGGTATACAAAGCAGCAGAAAACCATGAGTTCGAAAGATTAATCGGAGAAATTGTTGAAGGACTGGCTCCTGATCTGACGGAAGAAGGCCATTTGCAAGCAGCGGAAAGAAGCATCGGCAAAGTGGGAGATGCTCTCTATGACATCTATCAAGGGGTGAGGAAGGTGAAACAGGAAGCTGATACCAAATTCAAAGTAAAAATACCCATTAACTGAATAATTGCCATTAGAAGCCAGCAGTACTATTATTTACATGGGGTTTTGCGATTTTCCCTACTTATCAAGTTCAAATTTTATGATATAATTATTGTGTCAAAAGATACAATTTATGTGGTCGTTATCATAACTATGAAGAAGGGTGGCGTTGCATGGTAGAACACGTACTTAAATCCAACACGAGAAGTATTCAAGCAGAGGATATTCAAGTAGTCTATAATCTTATTTTTACGAATGCGCTCTACAGTGTGGAATGTTATAAGGTAGGCAGGGTATTGTCCGATCCCAATAATTATTCTCTGGTAGAGGATATTACTGATGATGAAGGTGAAGCAGAAGCATTTCTTCAGCTGATGGCAAAGGGAAAAGTATTTCCGGTACATATTATAGATATGGCAAGAGATTATTTTATCGCATAGGAGACTGCTCCTTCGCAGTAAATCGTACAAAGGAAGAAATTTGACCATACAAAATAAGCATGCGAAAGCAAGATGATCCGTATGGCCTTAATATACGTGATAAGCATGAGTTTTCATGAACTATATCATGAACGTAAGATTATCGACTACATAAATCTGACTGAAAAAAGCTGAACTGACAGGCAAATGCTTGGTAAGGGAGGCTTTTTTTTATGCATAAATTTGTAGGACACAAGAGAAAATACTATACAGAAATGTAAGTCGTTTCATTTGTTAACCGATCGTAAATTAACATGGATAAGGCAGTGAACATCAGAAAAGAGGAAGATCTATGGGACAGGTTATTAATTCAGCAGAGATTAAGGAATTGTTTTCAAAGAGCGGAGATATTGTGGTACGTCCTGTGAAAATGAACCAGAACAGTGTTACCTTTTCCATCTTCTGTGTGGATGGGTTGATTAATTCTCAAGTTATGGATGAGGGCATTCTCCAGACTTTGCTTCAGGATAATTATCTTAAAAATTGTATGACGGAACGGGAGGTTATGGATTACCTCATGAGCGGCGGTGCCTATCATGCCTTTACTGCAGAGGAAGAGGATTATCAGCTGCTGTTAAAGTACGTTCTAAGCGGTATGATGGCCTTTCTCTTTGATACGGAGAAGAAGGCAATCGTGTATGATATTCGTACCTTTGATAAACGGTCCATCTCCGAGCCTACGGAGGAAGGTGTAATTAAGGGAGCCAAGGACTCCTTCATTGAGGTCATGAGAACCAATACCGCGCTGGTCAGACGAAGAGTACGCTCCGAATTTCTTGTAATGGAGCAGCTCAGTGTCGGCACGCTCTCAAAGACAGATATCACCCTGATGTATCTCACCAATGTTGCGAATATGGATACGGTGTCAGAGATACGGGATAAGATCAATAACATCCAAATAGATAATATATCAACACCTGCTTTTATTGAGGAATTTCTGATTGAAAATAAGAAGAGCCTGTTTCCGCAGATTATGTACAGCCAGCGGCCGGACAGAATCGCCGCCAATCTGACGGATGGAAGGGTTGCCATGACTGTGGATGGGATTCCTTTTGTATATCTGCTGCCCTGTCAGCTGCCTATGCTGATGCAGTCTCCGGAGGATTATGCAAATCATTTCTTTGTAGGCTCGGCACTGCGTATGCTCCGCTATGCCGCCATGGTGGTGACGTTGTTTCTGCCTGCGATTTATATTGCGGCGACTACCTATCAGAACCAGATGCTGCCGGTTCAGCTGGCGTTATCTACCCAGGCAGCCAAGCAGAATGTTCCGTTTTCCTCGGCATCAGAGGTAATCGGACTTTTAATCTGCTTTGAGATTTTAATCGAAGCCGGACTAAGGCTGCCAAAGACAGTCGGTACCGCGATGTCCATTCTTGGCGGTGTGGTAGTTGGTCAGGCTGCGGTTACGGCAAATATCGTGTCTCCTCTTGTTGTTGTTATCGTGTCTCTGGCAGGGATTGCAGGTTTCATTGTTCCTAATCAGGATTTGAGCAGCGGGATCAGGGTAATACGCTTTTGCTTTTCCCTGATGGCTGCAATCGGAGGCTTTCTGGGCGTTACCGTAGCATTGATTCTTGTTTTAACACACCTGTGCAGTCTGGATAATTACGGAGTGGCATATTTGTCTCCCTTTGTGGATGTGGATCACAGCAATCATAAGGACACCCTGTTCCGCTTCCCGATAAAATATTTTACAAAACGCCCGCAGAAAATTGCTCCGAATAACAGAATGAAGCAGGCAGGCGGGGAGAATAAAGGATGAGAAGGAAAATATTCTTGAGTATCGTACTCCTTACAGTTGGAGTTTTCTTTACCGGGTGTACCCATGATATGAACCGGGAAGAGATTGATGAGATTGATCTGGCCCTGGTGCTTGGCATTGATTATGCCAACGGCGGGTATGAACTGACAGCACTTTACAGCACCGGAGCAGGAGCAGATTCGGAAGCAGGCAGCGGTTCCGGTAAGGAAGAGACCATTAAGGGGAAAGGGGATACGGCTTATGAAGCCTTGGAGGATTTAAAGCTGAAAAATAAGAAGAACATCACCCTGGCGCAGGCAGGTTCCTTTTTGGTAGGAGAAGGAGCAGCGGAAAACGGAATTGATATCAGCCTGGATTTTCTTAAGCGGGATGAGACCATTAAAATGGAATCACTTATTTATATCATAAAGGGCGGAGAGGCTTCGGCCTTTATTAAAAAAGCAATTGAGAATAAGCAGACAATTCATGAGGATCTGGAGGCGGTAAAGCAAAAACAGCTGAAGCTTCTTACCAGAAATGATAACACCCTGGTGAACCTTTTGAATGATATGCAGCAGAGTTATTCCAGCGTACTCATTCCTTATCTGATTCCGGGCGAATCCAGTTTCCTGATTGACGGCTATGCGGTTTTTGACCAGCTTAGGCTTAAGGATTATCTGGACCGTGAGACCTCGGACGGGGTGAATTTTATCCGCAATATCATGAGAAGCTTTCCTATCTATCTGACGGATGATGTGAGTCTTGCAGTTTCCTATACAAATACGAAGCTGAAAGCAGATGTGGAGAATAATTTGATTACGGTTACGATTAAAGTTAACTTTGAGACAATGCTGAAGGAAATTACAACAAAGGCGGGAATATTCAACCGGGATGAGCTGTTTCGATTGACCCAGGAGCAAAATAACTATGTCCGAAATGTCCTTGAAAAGCCTGTGAATTATTCGCTGCAGACCGGACTTGATATTCTTAATCTTGCCAGATTGGTTGAAAATCAAAATGTTGGCAAATGGAGCACCTTAGAAGCCAATTGGACTGCAGCCATACCGAACATTGAATATCAATATGAGGTCAATTCTCAAATCACCAAGTCCTTCATTCTTGGCGATGAATAAGGAAGGGGAAGGAATCGAATGATCTATATCTTTGGTATAACCCTAATTTATACATTTATCAGGCAACGGGATGAACTGATGCGATCAAAGAAAACCCTGGCCATTTATCTGCTGCTGTCCATTCTTGGACTGTCTATGGGAGTGGTTTATATGATTAATCCGTATCTGCACAGTGTTACTTCTCTCATAGAAAAATACATGAAATGAGGTGTCAGTCATGAATCGTGAAGTTACGATGCGGCAAATAACCTTTATGTATCTGTTTATCTCCGTATCAACCATACTAAGGCAGGTGCCCCAGGCTCTTGCAAGTGAGGCGGGCAGAAGCGGATATCTGAGCCCGCTCTGGTCAATCGTTGCCACAGTTCCTTTGACGGCAATTATCATCTATTTGATGAAGGCATACCCAGGACTTAATTTTTATGAAATCATGGTTCAACTAGTGGGGACCATACTGGCGAAGCTTCTGATTATTGCTTACCTGCTGTGGATACTTCTCGGAACCACAGCTAAGATTACTTCCTATAGCTTAACCTTACAATTTACGCTGATGCCGAGAACCAGATCGGATTTCTTTATGGTTATCATGATGATCCTGGTTTTCTATGCATTACTTCGCGGTGTGAAGACAATCTTTCGCTTTTCCGAAATAACACTGGGTACGGTATTGGTCTTATTTGCCGTCTTATTTATATGTGCCGTATCGCGCCTTCGGTATGATTATCTGCTTCCGGTTTCAACCGTTCACCTGACAAAGACGATTCTTGCAGCAAAAAATATAGCGGCGGTAGGAGGAAACATTATCATTGCTTTATTTTTTGCGGACAAGCTTGGAATTACGGTGAAAAAGGAGCAGTTTCGCATGCTTTGGTTTGGGGTGCTGATCTTTACGATACTGACCTTTGTTATCGTGCTGTTTACCTTCGGTATTTCGGGACCCAGTCTGACGGCAAGTCTGCCGTTTCCGTTTTATATCACGGTGAAAAGCATTTCCTTCTTTAATATTTTTGAACGCTTTGAGGTATTGGTAACCTTGATCTGCATTATGTCGGATTTTGCAGCCATCAGTATCTTTGTGGTTCTGCTGCATCGCTGCTTTGAATGGCTGTTTAAGCTGGAGCATAGTGAATACCTGTGTATCCCCTTAGGAATTATCCTGTTTTATGCTACCTATTATTTAAGCAGCACTCAATTTGAATTCAACTATCTGTATAAGGTATTCCTGGTTCACCTGAATCTGATCTTTGAATATGCAGTGCCGGTATTGCTGGCGTTGATTGCGGTGATACGAGGGAAAAAAATTAAAGAACAGTTTTAGTTTATTAGGTTATAAAAAGAATATGCGTATGTTATATATTCATCTGGACTCGCGCAGAAGCTTTGCTTCTGTTCCTTCAAAGTGGTAAAAGGCACCACTTTCAGCCGGTCTTCGCCATCTGAATATATGACATATGCATATTCTTAATTTACGTTACGAAATATGGTTTCTTTTATTTATCTTATATATATTATATACATGCCACACTCGTATGTATGACTCATTCATATATATGAATGACGAAAACGGTAAGGTGTGCATTCGTGATCTTCTCGTATGTGTAACTCACTCGTATATGTCGATGTCGATTTCATTATCCTCGTATTTGTAGATGCTGTGGTGAAGGTAATATTCGGCGATGGGATCGATGAATTGGTATACACGGTGGT
Source organism: Bacillota bacterium (assembly GCA_023409535.1). Classification (GTDB taxonomy): domain Bacteria; phylum Bacillota; class Clostridia; order Lachnospirales; family Lachnospiraceae; genus Mobilitalea. Next base: position 245,693 of record JAEYGZ010000048.1, on the reverse strand, counting down.
ATTCCTTGGTCTCGGGGTCTTTGACGGTCTCACAGCGGTTCTTATACAGGAATTGCACCAGACTGTAGCAGTCGATCCAGATCTCGTTATTGCTTTCCTTCTGAGATTCGTCAAAGATCAGCTGAAGTCCGAAGTGAAGATGAGGGGTATCAATGTTATTGGCATTCTCGGAGCTGCTGTAGCCGGTTCTGCCCAGATAGCCGATTACATCGCCTGCCTGGACGATGCTGCCTTCCTTCAGTTCCTTATTAAAGGGGAAATTCTTACGCAGATGCGCGTAGTAGTAATAGCGTTTTTTGTCAAAGCTGCGGATACCGATGCGCCAGCCGCCGTACTGGTTCCAGCCCAGCGCTTCCACATAACCGGATTCCACCGCGATGACCGGAGTACCGGTCTGGCCCATCATATCATGTCCCAGGTGCTTCCTGCGAAAACCATAGCTGCGGGACACACCAAAGTCGTCAAAGTGACTGTACGGATAATATTTTGCGATAGGAAGATAAGCCTTCAGGCCGTATTTCTCCTCCCATACCTTACCTCCGGGGGCGGTTTCATCTGCCACCTCGATTTTATAGCTGCCCACCATGCCGCCCAGAACGGCAGAATAGGCTTCATAGTAATATTTATAATTCTTCATATCCTTAGTCAGTGATTCTATGGTTGCTTCTTTGGTTTTTAACTTGTTGACCAATTCTGTCATATGTGTCTCACGGTATCTTGAAAAATCCCCGCCATACCGGTTCCCTAAAAGAGCAAGCAGTTCAATCCAATTTATTTTTACATCCCAGGCTTGTGATTCCACATCATAGCGATAAGCCCGGTCCATAGCCTTGCTGCTGACATCAAAGCTTACCCATTTGATATAATCCTTTCCGGCACTGTTTGTGGACACAACAATAGCATCATCCGTATAATGGAACCGGACAATGCTATAGATTAACAAACCCACTAAGACAACAAGTTCTCCAAGAAAAATACAGATTGCTTTTTTACGACGGGCCATGTATGTGACTTCCTAATATTCTGAACTTGTAACATTTTATGAAAACGAAAGCTTATCTATTCCTATTCATAAATATCGTGCATCATTTTGCGATGGAATTTGCGATAGATATTCAGTGTGTCACTGCTTGCATCGAAGGTTGCAAGCAGGATATCGTTAATATTCTTCACACCATTTGTCTTAAGCTGGTTCTGCAGCCATTTATCATCCTTTCCGGAGGTACTTAAGTTCTTATACATAATATGCCCGTCCAGTATCACATTCAGAAGGGGAATCTCCTGGGCGGGGGTAAGATTTAAATCGGCCGGGTTAACCGGACGCTTGGCAACCATGGGGAGAATACTGATCATACCGCTTGGCTCCAAAAATATGGTATGAATATCCTCCAGATTATAATATCCTTCCAATCGGCATGCAGTTAGAAATTCATCTACGTCCAGCTTGGCCTTCAAAAGATTTTTCTCATAAATCTGACCATTTTGATATAAAAGCATGGATTCGCCCTCAATGAATCTTCTTAAAACAACAGATTTACAAGTCAAGAAGGACACCAAAGCCGTAATCACGGTAAAAACAGTCATAGCAATCAGAGGCTCTATAAAGCTGTCGGTTGACATGACTGCCATTTCTCCCGCAATGGAACCGACGGTAATACTGCTGATAAAATCAAACATACTTAATTGAGCCATTTCACGGTTACCCATGATTTTTGTAAATAAAAATAAAGCAATTAATGTCCCTAAGGCAGAAAATGCAATTTTTAGCATATCCATAATATATATTCCTCCTGAAGATAATGATGTTTTATTTCATTCATAAATGAAAAAATTAATCGGAAGGCTAACAGCTATAACATAGCATTTCCCAAAAGCACAAAATTATAAATTTAATAATTTATTTACAAACATATAATTGTAAGGAATGGAAAAGAAGGATAAAATAGGGACTGTTATAATGTTTTAATATTTTGGAACGGAGGATATCAGATTGGCTGATTTTATCAAACTCGAAAACGTTAGAAAATCCTATCGGCTGGGTGAGGTTTCTATCCATGCTTTGGACGGAATAGATTTTACGATTACGGAAGGAGAATTCGTCATTATTGTGGGTCCCAGCGGTGCCGGCAAGACAACCGTATTAAACATTCTCGGCGGTATGGATACCGTGTCGGAAGGATCGATATTGATTGCAGGAACAGATATTGCCGGTTATAATGAACGCCAATTGACGAAATACCGCCGTGACGAAATCGGATTTGTATTCCAATTCTATAATCTGATACAGAATCTTACGGCAAAGGAAAATGTGGAATTGGCCTCCCAGATCTGCAAGGCCCCGCTGGATGCTGAGACAGTTCTTGGGGAAGTGGGCCTTAAAGAGCGCATCTATAATTTTCCGGCACAGCTGTCAGGAGGAGAACAACAGAGAGTTGCAATTGCAAGAGCGCTTGCCAAGAATCCGAAGCTGCTGCTCTGCGATGAGCCAACCGGCGCTCTGGATTATATGACGGGAAAAGCAATCCTTAAGCTGCTTCAGGATACCTGCAGAGAACGAAATATGACCGTAATTGTCATCACGCATAACTCAGCCCTTACACCGATGGCAGACAGAGTCATAAAGATTAAGAATGGCAAGGTAACTAAGATAACCCAAAATGAAAATCCGGTATCGGTTGATACGATAGAATGGTAGAGTAGCTTGTATTGTCAGCATGGAGGTTTGATATGAAAAGAAATGCGATACGTAAAGAATTCTATATGGAGATTAGGACCAGCCTTAACCGCTTTTTCTCCATCTTCTTAATCGTAGCCCTGGGTGTAGCCTTCTTTGCAGGCCTTCGTGCTACACAGCCGGATATGCGCCTTACGGGAGATCATTATTATGATTCCAGCAAATTGATGGATATCAGGGTATTAAGTACACTGGGAATGACGAAGGATGACGTGGCAGCCATCTCTCAGGTGGATGGTGTCAGTGAGGTGGAGCCAGCCTTTTCCGCTCATGCAATTTGTGATATCAGTGGTTACGAAGTGGTTGTTGAAGTGATGTCTGCCACGGAAAAGCTGAATAAGATAGTAGTTTCTGAAGGGCGGATGCCCTCGCAGCCGGACGAAGTGCTGGTGGATGATTTTTTTATAACAAGTACCGGTCATAAAATCGGAGATAAGATATCGCTGTCCTCGGGTACAGATGTACCTATTACGGATACGCTAAGGGCAGAGGAATTTACCATCGTAGGGATTGGCTCCTCTTCCTATTATATGTCTTATCAGCGCGGAACCGCCGGTATAGGGAATGGAGATGTCAACAGCTTTGTTGTAGTTTTACCTGAGGTGTTTAAACAGAAGGTTTATTCAACGGTCTATGTTGCGGCCGGCGGTGCCAGAGAGATGACGGTATATACCGAGGAATATGATCATCGGGTGGATGAGGTTTTAAATAATGTGAAAGCCATTGCACAGGACAGGTGTCAGAAGCGTTATGCAGAGCTGTATGATCCTGCGAAAAGGGAGATTGATGATGCAAAAGCAGAGTTGACTGCTTCCAGAGAGAAGGCGGAGGATGAGTACAAGACCCGGCTTACTAACCTGCAATATGCCGGTTTGAATGAAGCACAGCTGCGGGCTGCTGCAATGCAGCTGGAGGAAGGCCGCAAAAAAGCCCAGACAGAATTTGATCATGCTGAGAAAAAGATAGCTGCTTCCGAGGCAGAGCTGGCGAAGCTGGAGGCACCGGAGTGGTATGTGCTTGACCGTGACAGCATCGAAGCTTATGTGGAATTCGGGCAGAATGCGGACCGCATCGGAGCCATCGGGGAAGTATTTCCGGTGATATTCTTCCTGGTTGCGGCCCTGATCAGCCTCACAACAATGACAAGAATGGTGGAGGAAGAGCGAACTGCCATCGGTACGATGAAAGCTCTTGGCTATTCCAAGGGAGCCATAGCAATGAAGTATCTTCTATACGCTTTCCTGGCGACCCTGGGAGGAAGTATCTTTGGAGCGGCTGTAGGGCTTAAGGTACTGCCGACAGTAATCATCAATGCGTATAAGATGCTATACCGGAGCCTTCCCAGTCCGATTACTCCATTTAATCTGTATTATGCAGGATTGGCAGCATTTCTTGCTCTGCTGTGCGTGGAATTTGCAACCTTTTTCTCCTGCTCCAGGGAACTGCACGCAGGACCTGCAGAGCTTATGAGGCCTGAAGCACCTAAGATTGGAAAGCGGGTGTTTATGGAACGCCTGCCTTTTCTCTGGAAGCATCTTAGCTTTACCTGGAAAGCAACCGTCCGTAATCTGATGCGGTATAAAAAACGCTTCTATATGACAGTCTTCGGGATCGGCGGTTGTATGGCATTACTGCTGGTGGGCTATGGCTTGAAGGATTCTATCTTCATCATCTATACTCGTCAGTTTGACGAGATCCTGACCTATGATGCATCCGTGTCCATTGACAGTAAAGCTGCTGTGGATCAGATTGATGCTCTGGAGACAGAGCTTAAGAATATCAGTGCAATCCACGAGGTTGCTGATGTGAGAAATATCAGCGTGGAAATCACAAAGGACAGCAGGACAAAATCTCTCACGATGTTTGTTCCCAAAGACAACGGGAGCTTTGAGCACTTTGTCGCATTTCGGGAAAGAGTCGGGCATAGGAGGCTGGTCCTGGACGACAGCGGTGTTCTGCTGACTGAGCAGTTTGCAAAGTCTCTGGGAATTAAAGTGGGAGATACCATATTGCTGAAAGAGGGGGAGAAGCAGGCGACGGTTGAGGTTGCCGGAATCACGGAGAATTACCTGTCGCATTATGTATACATGTCCTCCAAGCTTTATGAAGAGCTTTATGGTGTAAAACCGATATACAATGAACGCTTCCTGCTAATGCCAGGGGCAAAAGAACAGGAAGCGCTGGAAGCGGGAAATACAATTCTGGAACAGCCGGCTGCTGCGGGGGTATTTTATATCAGTTATTACGAGGATATGCTGTCCAATATCCTTGACAGCTTGAACATCGTCGTATGGGTATTGATTATCTCAGCCGGAGCATTGGCCTTCATCGTCTTGTATAACCTGAACAATATTAACATCACGGAGCGGAGAAGAGAATTGGCGACAATCAAGGTGCTCGGATTTTACGACAACGAGATGGCAGCTTACGTATATCGTGAAAACATTATATTAACCATCATCGGTGCCATATTTGGCGTGGTGTTTGGTATACTGCTGCATCGGTATGTCATTACTACGGTTGAGGTAGATCTGATCATGTTTGGGCGCAATATCAATCCAGGCAGCTTTGTCTGCAGCACCCTGCTTACTATTTTGTTCTCGGCGCTTGTTAATTTTGTCATGTTCTTTAAATTAAAGAAAATTAATATGGTGGAATCACTGAAAAGTATTGAATAATACGTCATGGCTTTCCGGATGCTCGTCAAAATACTTGACTGCAAAGCTGCAGGAGGGCTTTACCTTCAGATGATTGGCACGAAAATATTCCACCGCTGCATCCATCAGTGTGCTGCCAACGCCCTGACCCCGCAGAGAAGGATCTACAAAGGTGTGATCCAGATTAACAACACCTTCCTGCAATTTCGGAAAAGTGACTACCGCAAGCATATGGTCATTGTCATCATTTAAAGAGATTTTATTTGTTTCCTGTTTTACGATCATAAGATCATCCTTTCTGATTAAAATTATATTTTGTTTAAATAATATTATTATGTTACCTAATGCAGAAGAGACCGTTCATTTATTAAAATACGTCACACGTAGAATAATAAAAGACGGTCTCAGTTGAATTATTCAAAAAGATCGATAACACTTACGGGACAACCGTCGCGTGCCTCCTCGGCTCTCTCAAGACAGTCTGATGGAATATCATCCTTAATTGCCTCAGAAACCTGATTCTCATTGTAGCTAAAAACCTCCGGACATACATCAATACATAAACCGCAGCTGATGCAGCCGTCCTGATCTACGGATGCTTTCATGTACAATCTCCTTTCCAATCATATGAAATTCTTTAATAGTATGTTATGTAACAATCTTAATTATACCATTGACCGGTGAAAAAGAAATGATCAGAATCACATTTTATGCCATTGAGATCTTTTATTGACAGTATGGAGCGCGAAGGCTACAATTGTGTAAAGAATTACTAATTGTATGAAGGAGCGGGAAAATGACAGAGAAGGAGCAATGGAAACCGGGAAATATGCTATATCCGATACCGGCAGTTATGGTAAGCTGCGGCAGTATGGAAAAACCAAATATCATAACGATTGCCTGGGCAGGCACCGTATGCAGCAGCCCTGCAATGGTATCCATATCAATTCGTAAGGAACGCTATTCCTATGATATCATAAAAGAAAACAAGCAATTTGTAATCAATCTGGTGACAAAGGACCTGGTAAAGAAAGCGGATTACTGTGGTGTAAAGTCAGGCCGGGAGGTTGATAAATTCACGGAGATGAAGCTGACGCCACGAAAAGGTTCTCATGTGAATGCCCCAAGCATCGAGGAAAGCCCGGTTAATATCGAATGTACCGTAAAGCAGATTATCCCGCTTGGATCCCATGACATGTTCCTTGCAGAAGTCGCAGGTGTAACCGTGGACAAACGCTATATGGACGCGAAAGGACGCTTCCATTTAAACCAGTCCGGACTCATCGTCTACTCCCATGGGGAATATTATTCCTTGGGGGAGCTTCTGGGGAAGTTCGGATATTCGGTGAAGAAGAAATAGTTTACTGACAAAGGAACGGGAAGCAGGAGAAGGACTGAAGTAGTCCGTGTGAAAATCAGAGACCGCAATCTATTGAAACTAAGTGTAAAGAAGGCAGAAATAAAAAATGGAGTTAACCTTGATGCAGGATTTACGGGACCGGCGCGTATGAACCTCCGTGTTCAACGCGCCTGAGATTGCCCTCCATGGCAATCTCCCCCTCAGGTTGTGACCATTTTTTATTTCTGCCTTCTTTACACTAAGTTCAATAACGATTTTGCCTAATGATTTCACACGGACTACTTCAGTCCTTCCCCTGCTTCCCTGACATTGGTTCGCTTTAAAGTTATAATGAGTGGTATGATAAATAATAAACATAGCTTTAAGCCGGCCAAAGACAGGACACAAGGAAAGGATCCATATGGTCTGCAGAAAAAGCATCAGGCAAGATCGTGATTGTGTTTAGCTTTGAAACTATGGAAATAAAAATGCTCACAACCGGAAGGGAAATTTGCCAGGACGGCAAATTTAGGTGCATGGGGCATGGATGCCCCTGATGCGCCGACCTGTAAAACTGTCATGAACTATACTCATTTTTATTTCCATAGTTTCAAAGCTTAGCACAATAGATCGCAGTCTCTGCTTTCTCTGCAGACCATATGGATCCTTTCCTTGTGTCCGTTTCTTTGTTATTTAACCTACTACTTTACCATATTCAATGTCTGGAAGAATTCCGTCAGCCGCACCGGTTGTTCCAGCGTCTCGCGCCCGACGTACAGAGTGCGGTCCTGACGGGTCATTACAGCCCATTTTACCAGAGAGATGGTTCCGCTCTTGATTTCTATGGCTGTGATACATCTAGGGTGTACGCAGCTGCCGTCATTAAAATAAAGGGGTTCTCCGACCTTAGGGAAGACAGGGCGGTGGGTATGCCCACAGATCATCATTTGTTTTTGTTCGGTTACAAAATTCACTAATTTCTTCTCTGTTTTATTTTTTAATTTGTAATTTTTGGATGTACTGGTCGGATTCTTTACTCCCACAAGCTCAAGCGGTCTCCATACATACCGGACCATGAAACGGGTCAGCTTCCAATAGCGGTCATTCATCGGGTCAGCCTGGTTGCCGTGTGTTAAGAAGATAGAATTATTGGTATTGCGGTAACGCAATACCAAGCCTTCCAGCATCTCTATTCCGGGAAATAGAGCTGTATGGGAATTTATGCTGTCGCAATAAAAGGAGTGGCATTTTGTCTGTACATATTTCTTATCCCTCTTTACGATATCATGATTCCCATACAGCATAAAGAGCCGATGGTCCTTATAAAACAAGGACATCAGCCAGAATGCATCACTATGGGCAGCTATGATGTCTTCAATGGATCTGTTCTCCCATAATTCGTCCCCATCGCCAATCTCGATATAAGTATATCCGTTATCTAAATAATGGTATAAGGCGGCAAAAAATAAATTCTGATTACCTAAAAAATTATCTCCCCAACTGCCATTGCCCCGGTGGCAGTCGCTCATTATTACGATGCGGGAGTCATCATCAAAGTTGTATACTTTCGAGGCTTTCAGAACCTGGGATAGACGTTTTGATGCTGACAATAAATTCACTTCCTTTACCTGACTATGATTTGTTGAGGTAATTTTTAATGGTGTTATAGGATTCAAACACTGCTTTTGGCTTACCGAGATTGAGAATTTGATTATACATATTCGGGGCCTCATTGCGTACGATTTCGAGTTTATCCAGGGTATCGGTATAGGCCTCGGTAAGATAGTTATAGGAGCTGCACAGGGATTCATTGTTGCGCATCATGATGAATTCAGTGATTCCGGAACGGGTCAGCGGCTGTTTGGTATGCGGCTTCGAGAATCGGACGATTACCCTTCTTCCTTGAACAACATATTCCTTTTCTTCCTTATAACCGGTTTTCTTTAGAGCAGTTACAAATGCATCCGCCATCTTCTTATCATATAAATCCAGTGTAATATCCATGGTGAGATCCGAAGGCTTTGTGAATTCTCCGAGCTTAAAGCCGGTCAGCCACCAGTGGTAGCCGCTTCTGGTAAAAAGGATATTTCCTTTTTTCTTAAAGACAAAGGACATATTGATACAGTCCTCATCCTTTACGCAAAAGTAAAACGTACCGTTAAATACACCTGGTATATTCAAATCGGGACCTGTGGTACTGTAAATTCCGACTTCTCCTCCCGTAGTCATTCCGTACTGTCCCTTCCAAAACTCAATCAGCCACCTTTTATTGTCATATTCAAAGGTAATCGGCTCACAATCTATAATCATGCTCATTGCAGCACTTGCCTCGTCATAAAGTCTGCAATAACCCAGGTCTCTCTGCCATGGATACATTAAAGACAGGAAAATGTCCTGATATGGTTCATAGAAGAAGCCAAAGGGCTTCAATTCCTGGTTTAATTCATCCAGCCGCTCTGCAAAGTCACCTATAATCTCAGTGACCGGATGAACGACATTGTGCCATTTTTCACGTTTCTTTTTTCTTGCAATATAAAATGGAATATATACAAGTACAAGCAGCACTACGCCAATGCCGATGATCAGCCCGAGGTTTTGCGACATAAATGCAAAAATAGTATTGAAAGGTGAAAACGTGTAAAATATATGAAACTGCATAATAATAACTCCTTTCATGTTGTTATATATCATAATATTCAGGGAAGGTCGCGCATGTTCAATGGATAGGCCATTGACATATCAAAGTAAAGGGGTATAATTACAAAGCGAGTGGGAGCATTCTTACGGAAACGTTGAAAGGAAGAGAATAAATGAGCAGTTGCGATAACAATTGTGATAGCTGTGCGTCAAATTGCGCAGACCGAAAGGTTAAGAATGATTTTTCTGTGAAACCGCATGAACTTAGCAGTATTAAAAAGGTAATCGGTGTAGTCAGCGGTAAGGGCGGAGTAGGAAAATCTCTGGTTACATCCCTGATGTCGGTGAATATGAACAGGAGAGGATATAGAACCGCAATCCTGGATGCGGATATCACCGGCCCATCCATACCCAGGGTCTTTGGGATAAAAGAGAAGGCAGAAAGCAATGGTGCCGGAATCTTACCGGCTCTGAGCAGTACCGGTATTGAGCTGATGTCGATCAACCTTCTGCTGCCGGAGGAGACTGACCCGGTTGTCTGGAGAGGTCCTGTGATTGCAGGAACAGTAAAGCAATTTTGGTCCGATGTCATCTGGACGGATATCGATTATATGTTTGTGGATATGCCTCCGGGTACCGGAGACGTACCGCTGACGGTATTTCAATCTCTTCCGGTGGATGGTATCATTATTGTAACCTCACCTCAGGAACTGGTGTCCATGATTGTCGGCAAGGCGGTTAAAATGGCAAAGATGATGAATATTCCGATCCTCGGCCTGGTAGAAAATATGTCTTACTTTGTATGTCCGGATTGCGGTAAGGAATACCCGATCTTCGGAGAGAGTCATATTGATGAAATAGCAGAAAAATATCAAATTGACAATTTTGCAAAACTCCCGATTAATCCTAAGCTGGCATCAGCCTGTGACCGGGGTATGATTGAGCTGTATGAGGGAGAGTGGCTTGATAAGCTGACGGACAGCCTTGAACAGATATAATTCATTTCACTTGACATAGCTTCCCGATGATATTAATATTATCGAAGCGGAACCAAATCCAGCGTGAATATCGGGGAGTTATGGGAGAAGCAAATGAAATATGTAAAAATCGGGAGAAGGCATGATTAGGAAGAATGATCTGATATTAGTCGGTATTGTAGTATTATTGGTAGTCGGCATCTTTGCCTTTATGAATATTACAAAAAAGGAAGGCAGCCAGGTTGTTGTGACAATCGGGGGCGAGGTTTATAAGACATTTCCCCTGGATGAGGATACCACCTTTACCCTGGACGGAGAGCATGGAGAGACGAATACCTTTGTGATCAAGGACGGATACGTTGATATGACAGAAGCGAACTGTCCGGACAAGGTATGTGTTAAACATGCCAGGATTCATTACAATAATGAAACCATCGTATGCCTTCCCAATAAGGTGGTATTGGAGATCACGGATGGCGAGGACAGTGATGTAGATATTATTGCACAATAAGGAGTCGGGATGAAGGCAAAGAAAATAGCGCTCTATGGATTACTGGTAGCATTGGCATTTATATTAAGCTATATTGAAAGTTTATTCCCGCTTACCTTGTCAATCCCGGGAATTAAGATGGGTCTGGCAAATCTGGTGGTAATTGTTGCATTATATAAAATGGGGGTAAAAGAAGCTTTTTCCCTGTCAATTCTTCGAATTATTCTGGTCGGCTTTACCTTTGGCAGCCCGTCCACAATGATGTTCTCCATGGCCGGTGGTATTTTAAGCTGGCTGATGATGGTTCTGTTTAAAAAATCAAAATTATTTAGTATGACCGGTGTAAGTATTATCGGCGGAATTGCACATAATATAGGACAGATAATTGTTTCTATTTATGTTGTGGATAATATTAAGATCATTTATTATCTGCCTTTCCTGCTGGTATCCGGTGTGATAACAGGAGCTTTGATCGGCATTCTTGCCGCCATGATTATGAAGCGGCTGAAATCGTTATAAAAAAATAGATAAGTATATACAGGCGGTATTGAATCTTATGCCTTAATATGGTATTATTCATCTGTAATGGTTGTCCCGGAAATTTTCCATGGTCGGAGAGTTTCCGGGTGATTATATTAATTCAGGAGGAAGATCTATGAAGAAAATTTTATCAGTAGTAATGGTTTTAGTTGTCGCCTTTGCACTCGTGGGTTGCGGAACCAAGGCGGACAACAATGGTACTCCCGCCGGAGATAACGGTGCAACTGCTACCACAGCTCCCACAACTGCTCCCGGCAGTACAGGTTCAGAAATCGCATTAATCACAGACAAAGGCAATATTGATGACAAGTCCTTTAACCAAGGTGCTTGGGAAGGTGTTGTAAAATTCGCTGATGAGAATAATATCACGAAGCAGTATATTAAACCCGAAGAGGCTTCCGATGCAGGTTATCTGGCGGCAATTGATAACGCTGTTGCAGGTGGTGCAAAGGTAATTGTAACTCCCGGATATTTGTTTGAAGTTCCAATTTATGAAGCACAGACAAAATATCCCGATGTGAAATTCATCTTTCTTGACGGTGCTCCTCATACTGCCGATTATTCAACCTATGAGACAAAGAGCAATGTAGCAAGTATTATGTACGCAGAAGAGCAGCCTGGTTATCTGGTTGGCTATGCTGCAGTAAAGGATGGCTATACAAAGCTTGGTTTCATGGGTGGTATGGCGGTTCCGGCAGTTCAGGCTTACGGCTATGGCTTCCTTCAGGGAGCAGAAGATGCAGCAGCGGAGCTTGGCAAGGCTGACGGTTCCATTTCCGTTATTTATCATTATACCGGAGATTTTGCAGAGACAGATACCAATAAGGCTACCGCAAAGACCATATATCAGGAAGGCACCCAGGTAATCTTTGCCTGTGGCGGACCTGTCGGTAAGAGCGTTATGGCTGCGGCAAGCGAAGCCGGTGCGAAGGTAATTGGTGTTGACGTTGACCAGAGATACGACAGTGAAACGGTTATCACCTCCGCAACAAAGGGCCTTGGTGTTTCTGTTATTGCAGTACTTGAATCTATCTATAAGACAAATAACTGGGATACCTATGCAGGTAAGACCACTTACTTTAATGCGGCAAATGACGGTGTAGGTCTTCCTACCGAAGTAATTGGCGATGCAACAGCAGATGCATTTGACCGTTTTACTTCCTTTAACAAGGAAGCTTATGATGCGGTATTTAAGACTTTGGCAGACGGATCTAAAGTCCCGGTTAGAACCATTACCGTTGCTGATCCTAACGGTTATGCAACAGCTGATGAGTTAAAAGCTGGTCTTAGCTTATCAAAGGTTGCTGTTACCACAAGACAGTAGTACCTAAGTGTGAATTATGCCTTTCAATAATTCGCAGGATGGACTTATGAGAGTGATATGCATAATGGTCTGAGCCTTATGTCAGTAAGTTCAAGGGGGAAAAGGCAGATACCTTTTCCCCCTTTATAGTGTGCCCGGGCCGGCAATATGCCACTTTGGCACATGCGTTATTCGTTCCGACAACTTTTTAATAATGGTGAGGTTAACGTGGAAAATTATATTATTGAGATGCTTCATATTACAAAAGAATTTCCTGGAATTATAGCCAACGATGATATTACCCTTCAATTAAAAAAGGGCGAGATTCATGCGCTGCTCGGAGAAAACGGTGCAGGGAAATCCACGCTTATGAGTGTGCTTTTTGGTCTGTATCAGGCGGAAAAGGGAGAGGTTAAAAAGAACGGTGAAGTTGTTAAGATTAACAACCCAAATGATGCTAATAGTCTTGGAATTGGCATGGTACATCAGCATTTTAAATTAGTTGAAATATTTACGGTTCTTGAAAACATCATTCTTGGTGTGGAACCGAACAAGCTTGGTTTTTTGCAGAAGAAGGAAGCCAGGGAAAAAGTCATCGCCTTAAGCAAGAAATATGGACTTCAGGTAGATCCGGATGCCCTGATTGAGAAGATTTCCGTTGGAATGCAGCAACGTGTTGAGATTTTGAAAATGCTATATCGCGACAATGATATTCTTATTTTTGACGAACCGACTGCCGTCCTGACACCTCAGGAGATAGATGAACTGATGGAGATCATGAGGGGCTTTGCCAGAGAGGGCAAATCTATTTTGTTTATTACACACAAATTAAACGAGATCATGTCGGTAGCCGATCGTTGTACAGTCCTTCGCAAGGGAAAATGTATCGGAACTGTTGAAATAAAGAATACCTCCAAGGAAGAATTATCCCATATGATGGTTGGCAGGGAGATCAGCTTTACCGTGGATAAGGCGGAATGCCAGGCCGGGGATGTGGTTCTGTCTGTTAAGGATATCTCTGTTCCTTCCAGAACCAGCAAAAAGCATGCGGTTAAGGATGTATCCTTTGAAGTAAAAGCAGGAGAAATCGTCTGTCTTGCCGGTATTGAAGGCAATGGCCAGACAGAGCTTATTTCTGCCATTACCGGCCTTGAAAAGCTGAGTAAGGGCGAGATAAGTATCCAAGGCAGGGATATTACCAGAGCCTCCATACGTAAGAGGTCCAAAGCCGGTATGAGCCATATTCCCGAGGACCGTCACAAATACGGTCTGGTACTGGATTATTCGCTGGAGAATAATATCGTATTGCAGTGCTATTGGCAGCCGGAATTTCAGAAGCATGGATTTATCAGAAAGTCTGAGGTTCGTTCCTATGCAAATCAGTTGATAGATCAATATGATGTAAGAAGCGGTCAGGGACCGGTCACTATGACCCGCAGTATGTCAGGCGGTAACCAGCAGAAGGCGATTATCGCGAGAGAATTGGATAAAAAGCATGAACTCTTAGTTGCCGTGCAGCCTACCCGTGGCCTGGATGTCGGAGCCATAGAATTTATCCATAAGCAATTGGTTCATAACCGTGATGAAGGGAAGGGCGTTCTCCTGATATCTCTGGAGTTAGATGAGGTAATGAATGTCAGTGATAGAATCTTAGTGATGTATGAGGGTGAGATCGTAGGAGAACTGGACCCGAAGAAGGTGACAGTTCAGGAATTGGGACTCTACATGTCCGGTGCAAAACGTAACGTTGGAAAGGAGAAGGAACATGCAGAATAAATTATTTTCTCCTGGCCGCTTAAGAGCAATTACCGGTACAAAAGGGTTCTCTACCTTTACGGCAGCGTTACTTGCGATCGTGCTTGGTCTGATCTTCGGCTTTCTGGTTATGGTGTTTGCTCTTCCTGCCAACGCCGGTCTAGGCTTTAGCAAAGTATTGTTCGGCGGCTTTAGCAGACTTGGAGACGTGTTTTACTTTGCCACCCCTATTTTAATGACAGGTCTTTCCGTTGGTTTTGCCTTTAAAATGGGATTATTTAATATCGGTGCTTCCGGTCAATATACCATGGGCATATTTTTTGCCATGTATGTTGGCTTTATGTGGAAGACTCCCGATGGACTTCACTGGATCATCTGTGTGCTTGCGGGTCTGATCGGCGGTATGCTGTGGGGCTTTATTCCGGGTATCTTAAAAGCACTTTGTAATGTAAATGAAGTGATCACCTCCATTATGTTCAATTATATAGGAATGTATCTGGTGGACATGCTGGTTCAGAAGAACGGTACCATGTATGTTTCCATGAAAACCAGAACCGCATATCTGCCGGCTTCTGCGCAGATCCCATCCCTGGGCGTGGAGAACTCCAATGTTAACTTTTCTATTTTTATAGCGATTATCATTGCAATTGTATTATACATCGTACTTCATAAGACAACCTTCGGATATGAGCTCAAAGCAACCGGTTTTAATAAATTTGCCAGCAAATATGCCGGTATGAATGATAAGAGAAATACAATCCTTGCAATGGTAATTGCAGGAGGCCTGTCAGGTCTCGGCGGTGCCTTTTATATTCTGGCGCCCTCCACAATACAGGGAAGCAGTATGACCTATGAACCCATCAGTGTAATTGCTGCCAACGGTTTCAATGGTATCGCGGTTGCGCTCCTTGGCTTTTCCAATCCGATAGGAATTATATTTTCCGCAATCTTTATCTCCCATATCCAGCGGGGCGGCACCCTGGCAAGCTTGCTGGGCTATAAACCGGAGATTATCGATATCGTAATCTCGGTTATCATTTATTTTTCTGCCTTTGCATTAATTATGAATGCCGCTTTCTCCAGATTCATTAAGAGAATACGCAGAAAGGAGGCAAAGTAATGAGTACCGTATATTATTTAATTCAAAATATGCTTCCGGTTGCAATCCCCTTACTTTTAGTGGCACTGGGAGGAATGTTCAGTGAACGAAGCGGTGTAATCAATATTGCATTGGAAGGTATCATGCTGTTTGGTGCATTTTTTGGCTGCTTAACGGTATTCTTTACTCAGACATCGGGTCTGAACGGACAGATTATCCTTTTGATTGGTATGTTAGTTGCTGCTGTCGCAGGTATTTTGTATTCCCTGCTGTTATCCTTAGCAGCAGTCAACATGAAGGCGGATCAGACGATTACGGGAACCGCCTTGAATATGTTAATTCCTGCGGTTATCCTTCTTTTCTCAAAGATGAAGTTTAATAGTGACGGTATCACAACCGACGTTAACTTTTATATCAGGGAGGTTCCGGTTCTGGGTAAAATTCCGGTTCTTGGCGATTTATTCTTTAAGAACACCTATATTACGGTTTATATAGGCTTTTTACTGCTGTTACTTTCCGTTATGATCTTTTATGTGACTAAATTCGGACTTCGTCTGCGTGCCTGCGGTGAGCACCCCCATGCGGCAGATTCCGTTGGTATTAATGTGCATCTTATGAGACATTGCGGTGTCGGCATCTCCGGTATCCTGGGCGGTATCGGCGGTTTCTTCTATTCCGTCGGTGTCATGGACGGCAATGTGAACGGACATACCGGCGTGGCAGGCTTTGGTTTCCTTGCTCTTGCCGTTATGATCTTTGGTCAGTGGAAGCCCTGGAGAATCATGTTTGCTGCATTGTTCTTCGCATTCCTCAGAACCCTGGCTTACTCCGTATCCTTGATCCCGTTTTTAAATGCACTGAAATTAGACCAGGCGTACTATAAAATGCTGCCCTATGTAGCGACCATGGTAGTGCTGGTCTTTACCTCCAGAAAATCCAGAGCGCCCAAGGCAGAGGGTATTCCATACGATAAAAGTACAAGATGAGGAAAGAGCGAATGGTAATTCATTCGCTCTACATTGGCAGCATGGAAGGAATAATAAGACATGGCGAAATTATATTTTAAATATGGTGTGATGGGCAGCTCAAAGACCGCTCAGGCCTTAATTACGAAATTCAACTACGAAGAGCGGGGAATGCGGGTATGGCTAATTAAGCCCGGAACCGACGTAAGGGATGGTGAGGGGCTAGTAAAATCCCGCGCAGGATTGGAAGCCCATGCCTACGTTCTTCCATCCGAGGAAGATGTGTATGCAAGCTTTCTGAAGCTGACAGGACAGATTGATGTCATCATCGTTGACGAAAGCCAGTTTTTGTCGGAAGCACAGGTAGATCAGCTTTCCATGATCGTGATCGATTATAACCTTCCGGTCCTGTGTTTCGGACTCAGGGCAGATTTTCGCACCAAGATGTTCCCGGGCAGCAAGCGTTTGATGGAGATCGCAGATTCCATCACAGAGATCAAAACCATATGCTCCTGCGGAAGAAAGGCGACCGTGAATGTCCGTCTGAATGAGCAGGGTAAGATTATAACCGAAGGAGAGCAGATACTCCTGGGAGGCAATGACAGATATACTGCTATGTGTTACCAATGCTATATCCAGAAGCAGAAGGAACAGCATGATTAGGCAGGCGATACAATTTTGATGAAGATCAGACAAGCAGATGTGACCAAAATAAAAACTGTAAAATTTAAAACTTCGCAGAAAAATTCTGCGAAGTTTTAAATTTAAGAAAATATTAATTTATAATTCCGAATTTTGTGTTAAAATATCCCATAGGCAGAACTTTTCTTATCAAATTAGGAGGTTTAAAATTATGGGAAAAGAAAGTAAGGAAGACAACTGGAAGGATCCGTCAGATATGACGCTGAAGGAAAAAGCAAAATTTGTTCTGATCCGGGTTTTATTTTCAATCGTATTTGGATCGGTGTTAATGGGAATTGGGATCGGCATTGCATTCTTAATCTCGAATCATTTCGAATATAGCCTGCAGGATACCATGTTCTATGAAGGTGTCATATTACTGTTCATCGGTATATTTGCTTCCATGAAAGGAAGCCCCTCCGCCGGCAGTGTTGCTGGAGCAGGAATGAGAAATGCTTATCAAAGTATCTATTATTCTAACTTTGAAGCAGAGAGACTGAATATGGAAGGCAAGGATCCATCCAAGGGATTTAGAAGCCGTTCCATCGTGGAATTTTCCCGAAGCTCTTTGAATATGATTTTAGGCGGACTGCTCCTTGCAATCGTAAGTCAGGTGTTTTTTTAAATAATATGTAGCTATGGCTACAACAATAAGCTCCCGTTTCTTGTATAATAAGCTTAACAACAGAGCATTTTCCAGATATAATTGATTAGCTTAGGTATAGATAATGGGAGGATATTATGATACGTAAAATTATAAAAATCAATGAGGAACTTTGTAATGGCTGCGGCTTGTGCGTGGATGCTTGTCATGAATCGGCAATCGGGTTGGTAAATGGTAAGGCAAAGCTGTTGCGGGATGATTACTGTGACGGACTTGGCAATTGCCTGCCGGTTTGCCCGACTGGTGCAATCAACTTTGAGGAAAGAGAAGCGCTGGCATATAATGAAGAAGAGGTGCAAAGAAATATTGCACAGGCGAATAATCATTCACAGGAAAGTCAGCATCTCGGAGGTTGTCCGGGTTCCAGAGTGATGAATTTACAGAAAAGGAATGAAGCTGTGAGTTCTAATTCTGAATACTTAACAAGACCCTCAAGCTTAAGACAGTGGCCGATACAGATTCAGCTTGTTCCGCCAAATGCGCCGTATTTTAAGAATGCAGATTTATTAATTGCAGCAGATTGTACTGCTTATGCTTATGGTGATTTCCATCAATTTATGAAGAATAAGATTACTTTAATTGGCTGCCCGAAGCTGGATGATGTGGATTATTCCATAAAATTAAGCCAAATTCTAAGCATGAATGAGATAGAGAGTGTAACTGTTATTCGTATGGAGGTTCCCTGCTGCGGCGGTATTGTTTATGCCGCGAAGACTGCGCTGGCAGGCAGCGGCAAGGTGATTCCCTTCAGAATTGTAACCCTCAGTACGGAAGGTGCTATTCTGGAAGATAAATAAAAGCGGAAGCTGCTTCATAGGATACCGGTCTTTACTTAATATTTGAGTAAAGGCCGGTTTTTATTTTGAATTCTCAGTAGCACTGGGCTCATTTTATCATATTTTTATAGTATGAAGACTAATGGGGGTTACTATGGAAGCTGGTCAGACGTTTTGCATACCGTTAATCGGAGATAAAGCACCGGCATTTCATGCCGTCACTACACAAGGAGACATTGATTTTCCGGAGAATTATCAGGGCAGATGGGTTGTCTTATTCAGTCATCCGGCTGATTTTACTCCGGTCTGTACAACAGAGTTCATGACTTTGGCTTCTATGATCAAGGAATTCCAGGCGCTGAATACGGAATTGATCGGAATATCCATGGATTCGATTTATTCTCATATAGCCTGGCTTCGCAAAATCAAAGAAATGGCCTGGAAAGACATGAAGCATGTAAACGTAACCTTTCCTTTAATTGCAGATACAAGCATGGAAATCGTGGGGAAATATGGAATGCTTCATCCCGAGCATTCAAAAGAACAAACGGTGCGGTCTGTCTTTATCATTGATCCGGAGGGAACAGTAAGGTCGATCCTGTATTACCCTTCTTCGACGGGCCGGAATATGCAGGAGATTATAAGAATCATCAAATCACTGCAGAAGGTGGATGAGGAGGGAATCGCAACACCCGCTAATTGGATGCCCAGCGATGATGTTATTTTACCGCCTCCCGGAACCTATACAGACGCGGCGCAGCGGGTAGAGCAGGTCGGAGAGAACATGTATAGTCTTGACTGGTTTTTAAGCTTTCAGCAAAACAGCTTTGCACCGTAAAAATTCAATTGATACCAAGACGAGACTTATGGCTCGTTTTGGTATATTACATAATTGATTAGGGATTGAAGGATATATATTGTTGTGATAGAATAAGCAGGAGTCATAACATCATGTTGATAGAATAACAGCATGGAGTGAGGCAAAACATATCATCATGATCACAAAGGGGTACCTATGAGTGAAAATAAACATAGTATAGGAGCAAAATTAGCATTATTCGGAGCTACACTGATTTGGGGTAGTTCTTTTCTTATTGTCAAGACTTCAATGGATGTGATCCAGCCTCACATGCTGCTGGCTTTTCGCTTCACCATTGCAGTAGTACTTTTATGTATTGTATTTCATAAATGTCTAAAAAAATTAAACAGGGATTATTTCATCAAGGGCGGCATCATGGGAACCCTTCTTTTTGTAGCCTATAGTTTGCAGACCATCGGAATTACGGATACAACGCCGGGAAAGAATGCATTTCTTACTGCGATATACTGCGTTCTGGTACCTTTTTTCTTTTGGCCGGTAGCGAAGAAAAGACCGGACAGCTTTAATATCATTGCGGCTTTCATTACGATTATCGGGATCGGCCTGGTTTCATTAAACGGGGATCTTTCCGTCAGTATGGGAGATGGCTTAACAATGATCAGCGGTGTATTTTTTGCCATCCATATGGTTGCGGTAGCGAAGTTTACCGGTGGAAGAGATGCGATTCTGCTGACAATTCTTCAATTCGGCTTTGCAGGCATCTATTCCTGGATCGTGGGATTGATTTTTGAAGATATACCCGTTAACCTGGATGTTGCTTCTGTCAGCGGTTTGTTATACCTTGCCGTATTCGCAACAGCTGTGGCATTATTACTGCAAAATGTCGGACAGAAATATACCCATCCGGCACCGGCTTCTATCATCATGAGTCTGGAATCTGTCTTTGGGGTATTATTCTCGGTAGTATTTTATCATGAGGTTATTACTGTTAAGCTGTTTATCGGCTTTTGCCTGATCTTCTTCGCAGTCATTCTTTCCGAGACGAAGCTGAGCTTTCTGATAAAAAATAAAAGTACGGAAATTGTAACTGAGAATTGAAAACAGTTTAGCGCTGTGATATAGTAAATTACAATAATAAATCGTTACCTTATCACAACCAGAACGGAGGATATACTATGTCAAAGGAAAAGAAATTACGTTTTGAAACCTTACAGCTGCATGCCGGTCAGGAAGCACCTGACAGTGCCACAGGTGCAAGGTGTGTTCCCATCTATCAGACTACTTCCTATGTATTTGACAATTGCGCTCAGGCAGAAGCCAGATTTAATCTCAGTGAAGGGGGGAATATTTACACCCGCCTTATGAATCCTACCTCTGATGTATTTGAACAGAGAATAGCCGCGCTGGAGGGAGGAGCAGCTGCGCTGGCAACTGCATCAGGTGCCGCAGCAATCAGCTATTGCGTTCAGAACATTGCCAATGTGGGAGACCATATCGTGTCTGCCCAGACGATTTACGGCGGTACCTACAATCTGTTTGCGCATACCCTTGAGGATTTCGGTATTACCACTACGTTTGTTGACGGAGATGATACGGATAACTTTGAGAAAGCAATCAAGCCTAATACAAAAGCAATCTTCATTGAAAGTCTTGGCAATCCCAATTGCAGCCTGATTGATATTCAGAAGGTGGCGGACATCGCACACAGAAATAAAATTCCTTTGATTGTTGATAATACCTTTACAACTCCTTATTTACTTCGTCCGATTGAGTATGGTGCAGATATCGTAGTTCATTCCGCTACAAAATTCATCGGGGGCCACGGAACAAGCATCGGCGGTGTGATTGTTGACAGCGGTAATTTTGACTGGGAAGGCTCCGGAAAATTTCCTTCTCTTACCGAGCCTAATTCTAGCTATCATGGAGTACAGTTTACTAAGGCGGTTGGCCGCTTAGCTTATATCATTAAGGCCAGAGTTATTCTTATGAGAGATATGGGAGCAACCATCAGCCCGTTCCATTCCTTCCTGTTTCTTCAGGGGTTGGAGACCTTATCCCTTCGTGTTGAGCGGCATGTGGAAAATACACTGAAGGTTGTGGAATTCTTACATAAGCATCCAAAGATCGAAAAAGTAAATCACCCGTCTCTGCCGGATAATCCGTATCATAGCCTTTATGAGAGTTATTTCCCGAAGGGCGGCGGCTCCATCTTTACTTTTGAGATCAAAGGAAATGCAGCCTCGGCAAAGGCATTTATTGATAAGCTTCAGATTTTCTCCCTGTTAGCCAATGTTGCGGATGTGAAGTCCCTTGTCATTCATCCTGCCAGTACAACCCATTCACAGATGAATGATGAGGAGTTACTGGCTTCCGGAATTCATCCGACAACGATACGCTTATCCATCGGAACAGAGCATATTGACGATATTCTGGAGGATCTGGCACAGGCACTGGAAAGTATCTAAGGTTAACAAGATTACTTTAAAAAGAAAACCCTATCATTCGCTTCCTGCTCAAATCGAGAAAATCTGCTTATGATAGGGTTTCACTATGAGAAATAGTTACATTTTATAATTGCATTACTTATATTGGCTTTTGGCACTCCTGTTGGAAGTCAGGTACATTGCATGCTCATAATCCTTCTGATGAACATACAGATAATATTGGACCTTGAATTTTTGGTAATCCTTATACCGATAATCGTATCGAATGCCGTCATGTGCCAAAGCATTCTTCAGTTCGTTGAATTCTTTTAATGAGAAACCATTATATATCTCAATCCGATTCCAAAACAGCATCGTTTATCCCTCCTATTTCTATGGATTACAGCCCTTTTGCCGCTTGCAGTATTTATATATCTTAATTATAAGGTTTATACCGCATGAATTCAAATTAAGGTTTCATTAGATTTTTTAATTCATATAATGAATAAGTGAACGATTATTATTGGAGAGATGATCAATGCCAAGAGTTATCCTGGATGCCGGTCATGGCGGCAGCGACGTTGGAGATTATTATGAAAACAGAAGAGAGAAGGATGACAATCTGAGATTGACATTACGGGTTGGAGAGATACTTAGGCAATCAGGTGTGGATGTTCAATATACCAGAACAGAAGATGTTTATCTGTCACAGCTTGAGCGGACCCAGCTGGCGAATCAGTTTGGCGGGGATCTTCTGGTATCCTTTCACCGGTTAATGGGAAGAAATCTTACGAATATCCCCGGGCTTGCTTTCTTTGTGAAAATGAATGATCCGTTAGGCCGGGAAGCTGCTGAGAATATTGGAAATCAACTTGCTGAAAGCGGGTATCAAACTTCAGGTATCATCATACGGTCAGAGCTTCCACTGTTAAGCGCCACCGAGATGCCTGCGCTTATGGTTGCAATCGGTTTTATGGAATCCGAATCGGAAAACTGGCATTTAGATGAAAACTTTGATACCATTGCCCAGGAGATCGCCAGAGGCATCTTAATGACATTATCCGAAGAGAACAGGTCCGATGAGAATGCTCAGGATAGTAATCCAACCGCCAATGAATTATCAAACAGGTGCAGATATTATATTATTGTTGGCCCTTTTCATAATTATGAAGCAATATTATTGTATCGGAACCATATAAAAGTCCTTGGTTACCCGGCTGTGATCATGGAAGAAAAGCATAAATATTTTCTTTGGGCAGGAAATTTTTCAAATCTTGATGAGGCTGCGGTACTGGAGAATGTATTTCATCAATGCGGACAATGCACTAAAATTATTAGTTATTAACGTTGAGACGATCAGTAAATTGCCATTGTTACTCACCAAACCCTGTCTTGACTTGTAATATTATTTCATTTATAATGAAGTGATACAAAAAATCGGGGTATTGACGGTGATACCGTCAAAAGCCTGACATGAAAGAGTGTGCGATCATGATTAAAAGTATGACAGGCTTTGGGCGTTGTGAAATTGCCGGTGAGGATCGAAAAATTACTGTTGAGATGAAGGCAGTAAATCACAGATACTGTGATATTTCCATCAAGATGCCAAAGAAGCTGAGCTTTTTCGAAGCGGGAATCCGCAATGCTTTAAAGCAGTATATCGGCAGAGGTAAGATTGATATTTATATTACATACGAGGATTATACGGAAAATAACGTATGCGTAAAGTATAATGCAGATCTGGCCAGAGAATATTTCTCACATTTAGAGAAGATAAGCAAAGAATTCGGTATTGAGAATGA
Source organism: Bacillota bacterium (assembly GCA_023409535.1). Lineage (GTDB taxonomy): Bacteria > Bacillota > Clostridia > Lachnospirales > Lachnospiraceae > Mobilitalea. The sequence continues at coordinate 222,031 of JAEYGZ010000048.1, read as the reverse complement.
TATCCGTGTATCGGCGCTTTCCAGATATCCCGAAGTTTTTACCCTGGAGGAGCAGACCATAGATGAAAAGGAATTATGGGAGCTTGTGGAAGAGGCGGTTAAGACGGCTGCCGTTCGTTTTGTTGAGACACGTATCCAGGAAGGTGAACACTTAAGACTGGACATCATATCCAAGCTTGATGCAATGCTTACCATGGTCGAGTTTATCGAGAAGAGATCCCCTGAGATTGTAAATGAATATCGAACCAAGCTGATGGCGAAGGTAACAGAGCTGTTAGGTGATACGAAGGTGGAGGAAAGCCGTCTTGTTACGGAAGTAACCTTATTCGCAGATAAAATCTGTGTTGATGAGGAGACAGTCAGACTTCGCAGTCATATCATAAATATGAAGGAAGCCTTAAAGGATAGTGATAATGTCGGAAGAAAGCTTGATTTCATCGCTCAGGAGATGAATCGGGAAGCAAATACCATTTTATCAAAAGCAAATGACTTAGAGGTATCCAATAAAGCAATTGATTTAAAAACCGAGATCGAGAAGGTTAGAGAGCAAATTCAAAATATTGAATAGAAGCTACGGAAATGAGGAATAACTTTGAATAAGCTAGTGAATATCGGCTTTGGAAATGTTGTGAATTCCAGTAAGATAACTGGTGTTATCAGTCCGGATGCAGCACCTGTGAAGCGTATGGTACAAACAGCCAAGGATACGGGAATGGCAATTGATGCGACCTGTGGACGCAGAACAAAGGCGGTTATAGTAATGGACAGCGGGCATTTGATTCTGTCCTCCCTGCTGCCGGAAACAATCGCCGGAAGAGTGAACCAGAAGGAAACTATGGATCTTAGTGAAGCAGCAAATGACTAATCAATACAAAAATAATTTATGGATATTGAAAGGAGATTTTCTATGTTACATCCGTCCTATACAGATTTAATGAAAGTAGTAAACAGTGAGGTTGAACCCGGAGAACAGCCGGTTGTTAATAGCAGATATTCCATCGTTATCGCAACTGCAAGACGTGCGAGACAGATTATTGACGGAGCTGTTCCGTTAGTTGATGTTGCTTATCCGAAGCCGTTGTCAATCGCGGTTGAAGAATTATACCGCTCAAAAGTAAAAATAATGGGAGATGATGAAAAGGATAGGGAAGAGGGACAATAATCACCAATTCATCGCCTTTTTCAAATATTAACAGTACACCCTGCAGGAACAGAAAGGAGATCAACATGTCTTTTGAACCAGAGGTGATTAAGGCAGAGGCTGATCAGGGAAAGGGTATGGAAGCAGCTGAAACGAAAGAGTATCTTGAAAATGAGGAAACTCCCTTAGAGAATGGAATCATCGAGGAGGAGCAGGTTGATACTCCTCCGGATGCAGAATCAGTTTCGAAGACAAAGCATGGTGCAAGAGGCTTTGTTTACGATCTGATTTTTTACGCTGTCCTAATTTTTGTATGTATTTATATTTTACCTAATTTTGTAATACAAAGAACGATTGTAGACGGTTCCTCAATGGCTAATACCTTACAGGACGGAGAGCATCTGTACGTTGAGAAGCTCTCTTATCGTTTTGATGCACTGGACCGGTTTGATATTATTGTTTTTTATCCCTACGGAAGAGACAGCGATGAATATTATGTAAAACGTATCATCGGGCTTCCCGGTGAGACAGTGCAGATTATCGGCGGTGAGATTTATATCAATAACGAGCTGTTGGAGGAGCATTATGGGAAGGATCCCATTCTGGATCCCGGACGGGCTGCAGAGCCGGTTGTCCTGGGGGAGGATGAGTATTTTGTTATGGGAGATAACCGGAATGTCAGCAAGGACAGCCGTTATGAAGAAGTCGGTAATGTAAAGAAAGAAAATATCGGCGGAAGAGTAATATTTCGAATCAAGCCTTTAAGCAGGTTTGGAACAGTTGATTAAATAACTTTTTTTGTACTTGCTTTTTACATAGGGATTAGATAGAATAGATAATGTTCTGGCAGGAGAAATATATGAAGGTTATCAAAGAACATATAAAGTCGGGAAGCTTCAGCCGTTTCTATCTTCTTTATGGAAGTGAAGAATATTTAAAGAAGCTCTACCGGGATAAATTAAAGGCGGCTGTATTGCAGGATGACACGGACATAAACTATTCGTATTTTGAAGGGAAGGCCGTGGAGCCAAGGCAGGTTTATGCTGCAGCGCAGACCTTGCCTTTTTTCAGTGACAGGCGTTTGATCTTAATCGAGAACAGTGGATTATTCAAGGCACAGAGTGAGCTGAGTGAGCTTTTGGAGGAGACTCCGGATTCAACAGTAGTCATATTTATTGAGACGGAGATTGATAAGCGCAGTAAACTGTTTAAGCTGGTGAAGGATCGTGGAACTGTATCGGAAATGAACGGTTTGGACGAGAAGAATCTGAAGCTGTTTGTTGTATCGTTACTGGAGCAGGCAGGGAAGAAGATTACGGAAGCATCCGCTCTGTATCTGTTAGACAAAACCGGTTCCGATATGCTCAATCTCTGTAATGAAGTGGATAAGCTGATCAGCTATACCATGGGCCGGGAAATTGTTATCAATGCGGATATCGACGCAGTTGTAACCACACAGATCACCGGCAAAATCTTTCAGATGATTGATGCCATTGGATCCAAGCAGCAGAATAAAGCACTGGAATTATATTACGAGCTGCTGTCGGTAAGAGAAAAGCCTATGTCAATCCTTTATCTGATAACAAGGCACTTTAATATCCTGTTACTGTCGAAGAACTTGCAGAGTTTGGGACATAGTTCTTCCTCTATTGCAGAGCTTGCCGGAGTACCGCCCTTTGCAGTAAATAAATATCTTGCTCAGACAAAAAACTTCTCCATGCAAAAGCTGAAGGATGCACTTGAGTTTGGAGCTGAGATTGAAGAGCAGGTAAAGACGGGCAGAATGCAGGAGAAAATCGGCGTTGAGTTATTTCTCATTACCTTTAGTAAGAAATAATCTGATAAAAAGTTTATTTTTCCCGATTTTATATGGGATTAATTATATAATATACCTGGAGAAGTACCCAAGAGGCTGAAGGGTCCGCACTCGAAATGCGGTAGGTCGGCAAAACCGGCGCATGGGTTCAAATCCCATCTTCTCCGTCGAATGAGCTGTTGCAATTGTTTTGCAGCAGCTCATTTATTAGTTATTTATAATGAATAATTACTTCACCCAAATTGCCATATTATAAATAACCTCAGCAATTTCATTCGCCGGCTGGATCAGTCCGCTTTTTAGCCAATGCTGTATCAGTCCGATGCTCCCGGTGACAACGAATATGAAGTTCAACTCTCTTTTGGCAATGTCTTCGCTGCAATCCTCCAGAGGATGGATACCGCATTCTTCATAGATCAGTGTAAACAGTTGCTTCTGAAAGTGAACGTCCCCCTGTTCGCTCATCAGTATCTGAAGATGGCTGCTGTTTTCGGCAAAGTACTGGCAAATCTGTTCAAGAACCTTCATTGTTTCATGCCTGTCGGTTTTGCTGAGAAGAGCGGTAATGGCTTCCTTTGCCCAGGAAAGAGCATCATCCTCAATCTGACGAAGAAGAGCAAATTGATCAGTATAGTGAGCATAAAAGGTTGTTCGGTTAATATCGGCATTGGTGCATAGTTCTTTAATGGTAATTTTTGAAATCGGCTTATCCTTCATTAATTCAATCAGACTATTCTGCAGCACCATGCGGGTATACCGTGTCTTTCTGTCAAGCTTCATTTCTTTCATCAAGAAATTTCTCCTTTATAAAAAGTTTATATTTATAATTGTTCTGAAATCGACATTTGGAAGAGTTTTGTTGTGAAAACTTCGCTTTATAAACATCTGATGGTTGCGAAATCAACACTGTGTATATATAATAAAAAATCAACAGGCGAAAGTCAAGAATATCTATCTATGGCTTACATTACATTGACATAAGGAGATGGACCGGTGGCATATATCGAATTCAATCATGTTATCAAGCAATATACTTCTGAGGGAGCGGCAATCCGGGCGCTGGATGATGCAAGCTTCTTGGTAAATAAGGGTGAACTGGCGGTAATATTGGGAGCTTCCGGTGCCGGAAAAACTACGGCGCTTAATATATTGGGCGGTATGGATACCGCAACTTCAGGCGATGTAATTGTGGACGGAAAGAACATTACAGAGTGTAACCACAAGCTGCTGACAGGCTATCGCCGTACGGATATCGGATTTGTATTCCAATTCTATAATCTGGTGCCGAATCTGACGGCACTGGAGAATGTGGAGCTGGCTTCACAGATCCGCCAGGATTCTTTGAATGCTTCCGAGACACTGGATAAAGTAGGTCTCATGGATCGTAAGCATAATTTTCCCGCACAGCTTTCCGGCGGAGAGCAGCAAAGAGTCTCAATTGCACGTGCCATTGCGAAAAAACCGAAATTACTGCTGTGTGACGAACCAACCGGTGCACTGGATTATAATACCGGCAAACAAATCCTGCAGCTATTACAGGATATGTGCCGGAATGAGAAAATCACTGTGCTTATTATTACACATAATTCCGCACTGGCGCCCATGGCTGACAGAGTGATTCATTTTAAAAACGGTCAGGTTGTGAGGACTGTTCAAAACGAACAGCCTACACCGATTGCACAGATAGAGTGGTGAAGGCATGAACAAGGCTTACAGAAAGGATATCGTGCGTTCCGTCAAAAACGGCTGGAAACGCTTTTTATCCATACTAATCATAACAGCGCTGGGTGTTGCAATGCTGACAGGATTATATGCAGCTTGCCTGGATATGTATTATTCCGCAGATAAGTTTTATGATAAGCAGAGACTGTTTGATATTCGTATACTGTCCACCTTAGGGCTTACCGAAGCGGATGTGGATGCCCTGAGCCGGATCGATGGAATAGAAGCTGCGGAAGGCGGCTTCAATGAAATCGTTCATACGGAAGTAGACGGTGCACGAAAGAGTGCAGATATAATCGTTATAAGTCAAAAAGGATTAAACAGTCCATATTTGCTGGATGGAAGACTGCCGGAAAAGGAGACGGAAATCGCAGTTACCAAAAAATATCTGGAGGAAAGCGGTAAATCCATTGGCGATACCTTATCAATGGAAGAGGATAACCAGGAGGAAAGCAAGGACGAAGGTAAGGACAACAGCAAGGACGATAATAAGGACGATAATAAGGAGGACGATGAGCCGTCCTTCCTTCATACTACCTTTCATATTACCGGTGTGGTAATGAATCCGATGGAAATTCAAAGTAACGGCCTTGCCAGCGTGTTCCGTTCCTCTGAATCCAATGACTATACGTTTTTTGTAACTGACACGGCTGTCAACAGTGATATCTTTACGGCGGTTTATCTTACGCTGTCAGGAACGCAGGGAATGAACAGCTATTCGAAGGAATATGAAGATAAGGTTCAGACAGTAATTAATAATATTGAAAGCAATATCAAAAAGCAGCGGGAGCAGGCACGCTATGATTCTATACTGACCGAAGCCCGTACAAAGCTGGAAGATGCCAAATCCACCATGGAGGAAGAGTTCGCAGATGCCGACCAGGAATTTTCCGATGCCTGGGATGAAATAAATGATGGTAAACAGAAGTTGTCCGAGGGTGAGAATACACTGAATAACGAGGAACAGGATGCAAAGAAGAAGATATCCGAGGCACGTCTGGAGCTAAAAAAGGCCAAGCAGCAGCTGGCGAATTCTGAAAAGCAGCTGACAGAGGGAGAGGAACAGCTAGCCCAAGGAGAAGCTGATCTGCAGAAAAATGCGCAGAAGCTGGCGGAAGGAAGAAAGCAGTTGGCTGAAGAGAAGCAAGAGGCTGGGGAGCAGCTTGATGCGGCTGATCAACAGCTTGAGGAAGCGCAAACCCAATTGGAGGAAGCACGGACACAGCTTGAGCCTGGGATAGCGCAGCTTAAGAATACCCTTGGCTCCGCGTGGCCGGAGAAGGAATGGAATGCTCTGGTTAACGCTGCTGCAGCCCTGGCCGCAACAGGAGCGGAGGATAAAGCCATCGCAGAAGCGACCGCTGGTGAAGCGGGACAGCTTACCGCCGCAATTATTCAACAGAATACTCAGATCCCCCAGATTGATTCACTGGCACAAAGCTGTGTTGAGGCTGCATACGGGCTGGGAAAAGTAAATGGCGGTCAGCAGGCGCTGGATGCGCAAAAAAGTGCTTTTGAAGAGCAAAAGAAAGCAGCCTTGCAGAAGCTGGCTGATGCTGAGGCAGAGCTGGATAAGGGCGAGGCTCAGCTTGAAGCCGGAAGACAGGAAATCAAATCAAAAAAAGGCGAGCTGAAAGCAGGGAAAGAAGAACTGGCCGACGGAAAGGCCGAGCTGGCGGAAGGCGAAGATAAGCTGGATAAGGAAGAAGCCGATGCCGGTGTAAAAATAACGGATGCCCGGAAAGAGATTACCGATAAAAAGACGGAGCTGGAAGACGGCGAAGCTGAATTAATCCAAAAGGAACAGGATTATGCAGAAGAGAAGGAAGATGCCATCAGAGAGCTGGAGGATGGATATACAGAATTAAATGATATGGATATGGCACAGTGGTATGTTCAGGACCGAACTTCCCTGGAGAGCTATTCCAGTTTGAAGAGTGACCTTTCCTCCATTGAAGCAGTAGGCAGGGTCTTTCCGGTGATATTCTTGCTGGTTGCCGTACTCATGAGCCTTACTACAATGACCCGAATGGTTGAAGAAGAGCGTGGATTAATCGGAACCTATAAAGGCCTGGGCTTTGGCAATTCTTCTGTTTATCATAAATACCTCCTGTTTGCCTTACTCGCCTGTCTTCTTGGCGGAGTTTTAGGAGATTTATTTGGATTTATTTTCATGCCTAAATTTGTAGCTGTGGTTTTGGAGGAGCTATACAGCCTGCCCCAATATTACCTGCGTTTCGATATTCCTTATGGTGTTGGCGGTGTAATGCTGTTTACAGCTGCCATCGTCGGAGCCACTGCACTGGCATGCTGCAGCGAGCTTACTCACATGCCTGCCATTCTTATGCGGCCGAAGGCGCCCCGTGCCGGCTCCCGTGTACTCCTGGAACGTATTACAATCCTATGGAAGCACCTTAAATTCTTAAATAAGGTAACCGCTCGTAATCTGTTTCGTTATAAAAAGCGACTGTTTATGACCATCGGCGGTATTGTCGGCTGTACCGCTTTGATTCTTTGCGGTTTCGCGATCAGAGATTCTATCACGGATCTTGAACCAAAGCAGTATGACAATATCTATCGGTATGATTTGATGGCGGTATTTCAGGAGAAGGATACCGAGGATATTGTCAGGCAGCTGTCAGCTGACAGTAACATTAAAGATTATCTGAAGTTAAGAATAGACAGCATGAAGATCATGAATACCGGCAGCAAGGCAGAAAAGGTACAATTAATGGTGATACCTGACGGTGAAGCCATAGACGGTTATATTCATATTAAGAATACGGAAGGCGCCCTGCTTCCCCTGACGGACAGCGGTATATATGTTACGCAGAATGCAGCTCAGATTCTGGGAGTTAAATCAGGTGATACCGTATTATTGCAGGATATGGAGCTGGTACAGTGCGAGACGGTTGTGGCTGATGTTGTACAGAACTACCTTGGCAATAATGTGTATATGACGCAAAGGTTATATGAAGCATTATTCGGCACCTACAGTAATAACGGTGTACTTGCCCATCTGTCGGATACCTGCGAAGACCAGGCTGCTTATGCAGAAGCGTTGCTTGACAATGCTTCGGTGGTTTCTGCCGTAAGCACAGCCGCGGTGAGAGAAAGCTACGGCTTTGATCTCATTAATGCAGTAATACTTCTGATCATAATCATGGCCGGCGGCCTTGCATTCGTGGTACTCTTTACACTGTCCAATACAAATATCTCGGAACGTGCGAGAGAGCTTGCAACGATTAAGGTTTTAGGCTTCTACGATAAGGAAGTACATCTGTATGTCAATAAAGAGACACTGATTTTAACCGCTGTGGGTATCCTCGCCGGTTTACCGGTGGGACGTTTCCTAAGTGAACTACTTACGATCGCACTAAAAATGCCTTCCATATATTTTGCGGTGTATATTGATCCGGTCAGCTATTTGACTTCAGCAGTGATTACCTTCTGCTTTGCCGTTACCGTCAACTGGATTACCAACCGTATGCTGGATCGGATAGATATGGTCGAAGCATTAAAAAGTGTGGAATAATATAAATAAAGACCTGTTGCATAGCAGATTAATTTGTTCTATAAAAGGATATCATGCTGCTATTTTGCAACAGGTCTTTCCTTCTGCCTCAAAGCATGGTATGATGGTTTTCAGGCTGTTGATTAATCACAGGCTATATTATTGCGATTAGGATGAGAATATGAAAAGTTTGTTACTGAAGCATCATTTACTGCGTACCCTGATTGAGCTGCGCGGCAATCCCCGGGCCTGTGTCTATACGGAACCCATGTGGGGACTTTCAATGAATTTGTGTTTGCCTTATGCCACGGTATATATGCTTACCTTCGGTATGAGTGATATACAGGTCGGAATTGTGACCTCAATTTATATGTTTTCCCAGATGATCTGTGCATTTTTATCCGGCATCATTATTGATAAAATGGGCCGCAGGCTAAGCACCATGGTGTTTGATTTTATAGCCTGGAGCCTTCCCTGTCTTATCTGGGCTTTCAGTCAGGGCTTCTGGTTCTTTGTAGTAGCAGCACTGTTAAATGGTATGATGAAGATTACCACGGTATCCTGGGATTGTCTGCTGGTGGAGGATGCCCCGAGAGATAAGATAACGCATATCTATTCCTGGGTTATCATTTGCGGAAACCTGTCTGCGCTCTTTGCACCGATATCCTCCGTTCTGGTAGCACAGCTTACCTTGGCCCCGGCATTAAGAATACTATACATCAATGCTTTTATCATCATGACAGCGAAGCTGCTGATACTATATAAATTATCCACAGAAACGGCGGTTGGCAAGGACAGACGTGAAGAAGCCCGCGGCAAATCCTGGGGCGAGATGCTGACCGGTTATAAAAGTGCGGTTCGTAAGATACTGGCCTCAAAGGGTACGATATTTGCGATTGTCGTCAGCATATTGGTAGAAATTGTTGCTATGATTGGGATGACCTTTTGGCAGATCATTGCATCGCGCCGTATCGGGATACCGGATACCATGCTTCCCATCTTCCCTATGGTACGAAGCATCCTTTCCATTTTATTATTCTTTACCGTCATATCACATATCAAGCAAACGAAGCTGAAATGGCCGTTATTCGGAGGGTTCTTCAGTGCAATCATCAGCTGTCTGTTATTGATATCAATATCGGATACCGGTGCATGGGGATATGTGATTTTATCGGTATCGTTAGTATTTGAAGCCTTAGGCTCAGCTGTTCTTGGCACCCTCAGAGAATCTCTGGTAGCAATCCATGTTAATCCGGAGGAACGGTCAGGAATCATGGCGTTGCTGCAAACGACAGTTATGCTGGTGAGCGTACCCTTTGGATACATAGGCGGGTTATTAAGTGACATATCAAGAGTACTGCCCTTTGTTCTTAGTATTGCATTGCTGTCATTGGGAATCCTGGCGACGGCATTGTTCTATCGCAAGCCGTCAGAGATGATAAGCTAATAACAATTCGGATCAGGAGGGAGGAATGTAAATGTTGAAAAAATATTGTGCCTTTCTTCGAGGGGTTAATGTAAACGGTATCACGATTAAAATGAATGACCTGAAAGCGGCATTTACCGAGATGGGGTTCCTTGATGTAAAAACGATACTTGCCACGGGTAATGTTATATTTTCTGCCGAAGCAGCCGCCTCTGAACATGAGCTGAAATCCCGGATTGAAAGCGGCCTCAGTAATTATTTTCATTATGAAGCATATGTATTTGTGCTTGGGGAAAAAGCTATTCAGGATATAGTAACTGCCGCACGGAATAATACTGTTCCAGACGGATATCACCATTACAGTCTGCTTTTTGACGAGGAGAAGCTTTCTATAAAGCTTAAGGTCCTGTTTGATTCCATTCCGAAGATACAGCAGGAGCAGTTTATCCCGCATCCATACGGAGCTTTTTGGATTGTTCCCAAGGGCTCGACCCTGGACTCGGAGTTTGGCTCCAAGGTGCTGGGGAGCAGACAATATAAAAGCCTCTTAACGTCAAGAAATTTAAACACCATTGAAAAAATAGCCTGTGCGATTTCGGATCAGAACTAAAAATACATGCTAAGAATTAGAATGATTAATCAGCTCCCTTAAGCCACTGCACTAAATCTGCAGTGGCTATTATTTATAATTTTCTAAATAATAGATACTTGACATTCTTTTATCCAGCAGTATATTCATTGAAGCCTGTATTAATTTTAGTAGATTTTCCCTTGGAAGGTATGCTATGATTAAGGCAGTAAATTACAAATATAAATTGGAGGGGATTTTATGATACGGGATATACGTTTAGGTAATGTAATGATTGACTGCGCAGATGCAAATAGGCTATGTGAGTTTTATGAAAAACTTCTCGGCTGGGAAAGATGTGAACTATACGGCCTTCCTGCACTGCGCAGCAGCGAGGGATTTGTATTTTTGTTTATCTCCGAGGAAGATTATGCAGCTCCTGTCTGGCCGGAACTGGAGGGGAAGCAGCAAAAGCAGATGCATTTTGACTTTCAGGTTCCTGATTTGCCTGCCGCTGTACAGTATGCAGGGGAGCTCGGAGCAGTGAAAGCCAAAGAACAATTTGGAGGCGATGACTTTATTACAATGTTAGATCCGGCAGGACATCCGTTTTGCCTCTGTGCATAAGAATAATCTATTTCACTGAAATGCATTGTAACAAAATTTTATAGGAGGAACAATTTCATGAAAGCTGCTTTATTGATTGTTGACATGCAAAAGGGATGCAAGGGGAACGATTCGAAGGAAACCATGGAAAAGGCAACGGAATATATTAATTATACCAGTGATTTTTTTCGTAAATTCGGACAAACAGTTGTGGTGATTCAGGATCTCAGTGTAGGGGACGATCCGGATTCAAAGGAATTTGAAGTTCTGGATGAGATAGAGGTTTCCGATACCGATCTTGTTGTACATAAGCATGAATGTAATGCATTCTTTGATACGAACTTGCATGAGCTATTAAAGGATAGAGGGATTGAGCTTGTTGTGGTATGCGGTTATCATGCGGAGAATTGTGTACTGTTTACTTATAACGGTGCATGTGAGCTGGGTTATACCGCGGCAATCCTGCAGAATGGTATTGCCGGTTCCAATTATTTGGATGTACAGAATGTACAGCTAAAGAGACCGGTGGTAAGCCATACCGTACTGGAGCTCATGTTAAAAAAATAATGTCTATACCAAAGGGACGAAAGTACAGGCTGCTTAAGTCCCTTTGATTTATGGAATATTGGAGAAGGAAGCGATAGGGAGGAATTATATTATGAGTGAAATATTACACATAAAGGCAGAGGAAGTTCCCGGTAAGTACAAAATGGAACACGACGGATACGAATATTTAAAACGGGAATTGGTTCCCAAGGGCATGGCGCAGCAATGTGCAGTATCCATGTATGAATTGCCGCCGGGTAAATCTGCGTATCCGTACCATTATCACACAAAGAATGAAGAGATATTCTATATCATCAGCGGAGCGGGGATCCTGAGGACTCCCTCCGGCAATCGTCCGGTTACATCAGGAGATTTTCTGTTTTTTCCTGCCAGGGAAGGGGGAGCTCATAAATTAACTAACACATCTGAGACTGAGCTGCTGGTCTATCTGGATTTTGATACTTACAATGATATCGATGTGGCGTTCTACCCTGATTCAGGAAAGATTGGAGTATGGGGGAAGAATACGAATCAATTATATAAGATGAAGGACCAGGTGGATTATTATGATGGGGAGTAACAAATTACTTCCTGTCTATTTGTTGAAATGGAGATTAGCATGCAATATACAATTAACGGGGTTGCGTATACATTTTGTAATGCTGTTGCAAGTAATGATGCCATAAGAAACAGCTTTAATATACTTGCGGAAAAAACTTTTGGAATAGAGTTTGAAGATTGGTACAGGCAAGGCTATTGGGGATCAGATTATAGCCCTCAGGTTCTGTTGGATGGTGAACGGGTAGTGGCAAATGTATCAGTGAATTGGATGCCTATACTCTGGAAGAGTCAAAGAAAGCTTTATATTCAGCTTGGTACTGTTATGACAGATCCTGATTACAGAGGCAGAGGACTAGCTGGATTTCTACTAAATAAAACTATCGGGGAGTGGCAGGATCGATGTGATGCAATGTATCTGTTTGCAAATGCTTCTGTTCTGGACTTTTATCCAAAGTATGGCTTTGTGAAAGCCGAGGAATATCAGAGCAGGATGCCGGCGCATAAAAAAGCTGGTAATGCCCGAAAGCTTGACATGTCCTGTGAAGAGGATAAGAAGCTTCTTACAGAAGCATATGGAAGAGCAAATCCATTTTCCTCTCTGTCTGTAATAAATAATACAGGACTGCTGATGTTCTATTGCTTAAAATATAGAAAGGACAATGTATATTATATTAAAGAATTCAATGCGGTTGCCATAGTTGAATATAATAATGATGCAATGATATGTTATGAGATATTCTGTGATAACGATAAGAAACTGATTGATATCTTAGCTGTTTTGGCAAGGGAAGAGACGAAAGAAATAATATTTGGCTTTCCATTAGAGAAAACAGAAGGAGGTACAGCAGAACTGCTTCAGGAAGAAGATACCACATTATTTCTTTTAAAGAATAAGGAGAATCTTTTTAAAGAGAATAAGTTAATGTTTCCGCTGTTATCACATGCTTGATAAATAGAATAAGATGGGGAAAATATGACCAATCAAGATATTTTGAAAGTTTTAATGCATCATAAAAACCATCAAATACAGTGATATCTAACGCCTGTATTTGATGGTTTTTGTTTAGCTATTTTATCATATCCTGATACTTGATTGCCGGATGATGGTATCTGCCGTGGGTCTGCGTTTTGTTCTTATAGTTGATCGCCTGCTTGGGACACCACTGAATACAAGCCATACATTGTTCACAGTGATTGGCAAATGCAGGTTTATTATTCTGTATGGTGATGTTTTCTACCGGACAGACATTGGCGCACATCTTGCAGCCGTTACAAGCATCGGATACATTGAAGCCTTTATCTTTCTTCGGGAAAGTGCCCGAGAAAGCTTTATAGATCAAGGACATAACTGCAGAGCTCTTAAATTTTTTAAGAATTTCCTTATTTCTAACTGCATCTCCAATTTCATTGATTACTTTATCCGAAGCTTCAGCCCGCTCCTTCGGGTTAGCGGCCATAGGATATAAGCCAACATAGTTAGCGAACATCATCACATGGTTGCCATAGGAAAGAGTATACCCTTTCTCTGAAAGCAGCTTATCTGCCATTGCAATGGCATTGCCGGGACCTCCGCCGCAGGTGGTCACTGCGAATACATAGGCATCTTGATTATTTCCCAGCTCTAATTCCTGAATGAATTTTAATACATGCTTCGGAAGCCCGGTTGCATAGGTGGGATAGACAAACCCAATACGCTCATACTGTTTTGAAAGGCTGCCGGTATTGCGCATGGACACCACGTCACAGCTGTCAAGCTTGGCTGCAATATCCCTGGCAGCTTTTAGGCTGTTCCCGGTTCCGGAAAAATAAAAAATTATATTATTGCTCATTTTCATCCCCCGCAATTTATATTCCATTTACGATTAATCTTAACATGCAATTATGTTTCGTCAAGATACTGTTATAATATTTATAAAATTATAATAATTGGATTGTTGAGAAGGGATGGTTTCCTAAGAATCCAAAGAAATCACATCTGACAGAATAATACAAGAAGTTACCGTTTCTCTCTTGGCTGCATATAATAGTGAGTAGAGTCTATTTACAGTTACTGCGCTTTTAAATATTATATCTGACAGGAGTGAATATATATGCTATCGAAGGAAGTAAGAATTGGATTGGCACTTTCCGGCGGCGGTCTGCGCGCTGCGCTCTATCATATGGGAGTTTTAAAATACCTGGCGGAGCAGAGCCGCCTGGAACAGGTTACGAATATTTCAACCGTGTCCGGTGCAAGCCTGATGATGAGCTTGCTTTTTTCCATTACCGGACAAAAATGGCCGTCCAGCACGGAATATTTGGCTATGGCCTTACCGGAGATGGAACGGGTGATATTAAATGGTGATTTGGGGCGGACAATCATTGGTTGGTCGGAACAGGATCCCAATGCAAATCGGGTGGATTTTCTTGCAAGAAGCCTAAAGGAACTATGGGGAATAACCGGCAGTTTGCAGGATATAGTAACGCCGCCCAATTGGTATATTAACTGTGCAACATACGAAACAGGGGAGAACTTCCTGTTTACCCATGACTATATGGGTGATGTAAAACTGGGTTATGTGATGCATCCGGATATTCCCATAGCTGTCGCGGTTGCAGCCTCCGGTGCCTATCCGGTAGCATGCGGTTTATACCCTATTGATCTGAAATCATACCAATGGTTTGATGATAAAAAAGGAAGCATTCCCAAAACCAGAGAAGCTGACAGCTGTCATTTATGGGATGGCGGCGTATATGATAATCTGGGTTTGGAAGCATTGTTTAATATCTATTATGGCATGAAGCCGGATATTGACTATCTGATCGTTAGTGATGCATCAGAGCCTTTACGATATGATACGAATGTACCAAATGATCCGATTCAGGAGCTTACTAAAGTATGGAATATCAGTACAATTAAGCAAAACGAGTTTCGTATACAGAATTTGTATGAAAAAGTAGTCGCGGAAGGGAAGGGAGCTTATTTTAATATCGGTACCTCGGCTGAGGATATCAGCCGCAAATGTCATGTTGATCTGTATGTCAGCAATGAGATGATATCAAAATCAATGTCGGATGAGGATGCAAGCTATGTGCGGGATTATCCTACAACACTGGAAACTCCCGAGGAGGAAGATTTATATAAAATAGAACGGCACGGTTATGAAGTTGCACGAAACTTCAGCTACTGTTACGGTCAGTATTGATTATAAAAGTCCGGCATGCCGGCCGAACGCGCCCGGCGCGAGAGTTTGCTTTGGCAAACTCTTTTTTTGTCTAAATCTTTCTTGTCCGTTTAGATACAAATAACTGTTTTCATAATATTTGAAATCAAGTATAATATTTCTTAAAAGTTAGCTAAATTTTTGAAACCATGGAAGTATCTTCATCGTCTAATGGACGAATACATGAAAAATATAACATGATAGGAAGGAGAATATATATGAAAAGAATGTTTGTTTTATTTTTAAGCGGAGTAATGCTGGTTTCCTCTACACCAATGACAACCTTTGCAGCCGCCGCTGAGGTCTCATCGGCAGCAGTTATACAAGATGCTCCCGCAGCAACCGGAGAGGTTTCGATTATGCCCATTAAGGAGAATAAACCCTCAAGCAGCCCGACCCAAAGCGGACTTGAAGAAGCTATCAAAAAGGTAAAGGAAAAGGTTACTATTCCGGCTGACTATTCCGTATTTGAATATAATTTTAATGATGCAAATACCTATTCGGGAGCCGGTTGGACTCTGACCTGGAGTACAAAGGATGGCAATCGTCATATTCAGGTGAATTGCGACGCTGATTATCATATCACATCCTATAATAAATATGATTATGCAAAATCAGAGCAGGAGGTTTCAAACTATTTAAAGAAGGAATTAAAATCGAAGGCAGATGAGTTTATTGCAAAGACTGCACCCGAAGCAGCAGGACTGATACAATATGTAGATGCTGACTATGACGGAGTATACAGCGGCAACTATAGCTATCATTATCAGAGAGTTTATAACGGAGTTCCTTTTTCAGATAATAATGTGACTGTATCAGTGAACAGTATCACCGGTGAAGTGACCTCTGCAACCATCAATTGGCTGTATGATGCCATCATACCTTCTGCAGCGGCAAAGCTTACCAAGGAAGAGGCATCAAAGCTGATTGATAAAAATATGAAGATGAAGCTGGTGTACCGTAATGATTATTACGGTATCTATAAGTCAATTGCTCCTGCTGCCGGCAAGAAGGCTTATCTGGTTTATGAGCCGTCCATACCCTATATTTCAATTGATGCCAATACCGGAAAAGTATATCTGACACAATCGGAATGGAATAGTAGGGGTCTGAATGACACTGCTTTTGGTTCAGCAACGAAAGAAGCTGCAAGCACAGACTTGAACGGGGCACAGACCTCCATCGAGCTTACCCAGGAAGAGATTGCAAAAGTAGAAGAGCTGAAGGATCTCATCACAAAAGAAAAGGCGATCGAACTTGTTACCGGTAATAAATCCCTTTATCTTGATAAGAATCTCATAGCCTATACAGCTACTTTAAATAAGCAAAGCAATGGAGCAAACGATACGACTTATGTATGGAATATCAGTTTAAATGATCCCCGAAAGACGGATGATAAGACCGCTTCGACTTCCTACCGCGGTTATGCATATGCGACGGTAAATGCAGAGACCGGTAAATTGATGAGCTTCTATGCAAGTATGCCCGGATATTATGATGAGGAAAAGCAGGTATACACCACGGTAAAGATTAAATATGATAAGAAGCAGGCGCAAAATATTCTTGAGACTTTCTTAAAGCAGCAGATAGCAGACCGCTTTGCCAAGACGATCTTAACCGAGGATGCGGAGGATTATATCGCTTATTATAATGATGGAACCCCTGTATACAGCGGCTATCGTTATCAATACAACCGTGTCAATGAAGGGATTGAATATCCTTACAACAATGTATATGGCAGTGTGGATGCTGTTACCGGCAAGATTTACTCCTTTGGTTCCACCTGGGATACCTCTGTTACCTTTGAATCACCCAAGGGCGCAATCTCCGCTGATAAGGCACTTGACGCTTATCTGTCAAAGGAAGGCTATGGCCTGAAATATGAGATCAACCAGGTAAATACCTATGATGCAGATAAGCTGGGTACGGAATATGTAGACTATTCAAAGCTGACAGATGTTAAGTATGAGGTAAGACTGGTTTATCGTCCCGATGTGACACCATCCTATATTTCTCCTTTTACCGGAGAACAGTTAAATTATGACGGCAGTGTATATAAGAAAGCAGTTCCGTATTCTTATAAAGATATCACAGATGAGAAGCTTTACAGGAATGTATTATTGCTTTCCGATATGAATATAGGTTTTGAAGGAGAAAGCTTCCAGCCTGAGAAAGCGATTACGGTTGGCGAACTTAACAATCTGCTTGCAAAGATCGGCTATGGCGTATATTCTGATGCTTCGGATACAGCAGACGCTTCCCTGATTACAAGAGAGAAAATTGCTGCAACCTTTATCAATAAACTAGGTCTGGAGCGGCTTGCGAAACTGACCGGCATCTATAAGACAGGATATAATGATGAAGCCTCCATTAGCAGTGAATATCTTGGAGCAGTAGCTATTGCAAAGGGGTATGGTTTACTTGGCGGAGACGCTTCCAATAATTTTAATCCGAAGAGCAATGTTAGCAGGCTGGATACAGTGAATTTGTTATTGAATTATATCAAGATACAAAGAGAAGGAATTTACTAAGCTAATAACGGATTTATGTTATAAGCTGCCACAGGGCGAACTGCGAGGGCCTGTCACCGGTTAGGTGGCAGGCCCTCGATTTAGACAGAACAAAATAAAAAACTGCCTTTGTCAGTAATATTAATGTTCGGAACTTCCGGTCATTTTTAGCACATATTCATCGATTTGCTCAAGCGTTGCTGCGTCTTCGATACTTTCATAAGCCGTCCTTGAAAAGACTAATCCATTTTTTGTTTCAAGAAAAACAAATCTATTTCCATCCGGCAAACCATAGTCGGCAATATCCTTTAGCATTAGCGTTGCACCGTTTTCCTCCCTTGCAGAAGCTTCATCATATATCATCGGCATAAAAATACCTGTCATTCCGACTTTCATTTTAGCAATAATATCAGTATCCTGGGTTTGAAAGCCGAACGCTATCGGACCGGGAAGCAATACGGTTACTATTTCGCCTTCCTGACAAGGACCTCGGTAGTCTTTTTCTACTTCGATTTTTGCAATAGCCCGATAAGTTCTGCTTCCTTTAAAATCCAGCACAATATTGTCGATATCTGTAATAGTTCCTTTAAAAATAGCTGTATCATACTCTGTAAAAAGTTCTTCCTCGGATAAATAAATCTGACTTCCACTGCCGGGTCCAAAATAGAATGGGAGATTAGCGTATTTTACAGTAACATCCGCAGAGTTATTGGACAGGACGATTTCCTCCTGTGGGATTGCCATCGGGATACCAATGGCCAATACCAAACAAGCTGCCAATGCCCCCCATTTAACCCAACCGCGCTTTTTGCTCTTGTGCTGATAGAGAATGGCTTCATCAACATATTTGTTGTCAATTTCGCTCATAGCGTCAGAAAATTTCTTTTTATTCATACAAACACCTCTCTTTCCGTCAAGTATTGCTTCATCTTCTGACGAATGCGGGTAAGCCGAACGGATACGTTTTTTTCGGTAAACCCTACACGGTCGGCTATAGCTGCGTAAGTATCAGAAAACCAGTAACGGCGCATGAAGATGACGCGATTTTCTTCGGTCAATGTATCCAGAAAACTTTCGATCATACGGGCTAATTCCCGTGCTTCAATTTCGGCTTCGACTGTGTTTGGGCCGGACAAACAGGCTTCAAGTTCTTGCATGGCAACATTGTAGTTACTGTTGCGCTTGGCTGCTTCTTTTCTGTAATAAAGCTTCAGAGAAAGGTTCCGAACAATTTTACAGAGGTAGGTCAGCAGCGGGTTAGGCTTCGCCGGTGGGATTGCGTTCCATGCCCCTAAATAAGCGTCATTTACACATTCCTCTGCGTCCTGCCTGCTGCTCAAGATGTTGTAAGAGAGCGTATGACAAACTTTACCATATTTTTTATCCAGCTCCCAGATGGCCTGTTCGGAACGTACAAAAAATAATTCAATGATTTTTTCATCTTCTGCCAATCTCACCGCCTCCTTTCCAGCTTCATCTATATACTACGGTTTTAGTCGTGAAAACTACAAGGAACAGAAAATTTTTAATTATACCTCACTTCGCGTCAGATTGCTTGAAGCAGCTTTCGCGGCTATGCTGGCCGGCTTTCCGCCATTCATCCTGTTTCTATTCTAAAAAATGGCACAAAAATACCGCAGATTTTCAAATAAAATCTGCGATGCAGCCGGACAATGAAAAAGGGATACCATTTATATAGTATCCCTTCCGGGTTTGATATTACGCAATATTATTAACAGCCCTGGATAAACGGGAAATTTTTCTGGATGCTGTATTCTTGTGATATACACCCTTTGAGGTAGCCTTATCGATTTCAGAAACCGCTTCTACTAAAGCAGTATTTGCAATCGCTTTGTCGCCTGCAGCAACAGCAGCATCTACCTTCTTAATCATCGTCTTAACCTTGGACTTAATTTGCTTATTTCTTGCGGTCTTAGTTTCGATTACTAAGATTCTTTTCTTTGCAGATTTAATGTTAGCCAATTCGTACACCTCCAAATATAAATTAATTATCAACCACAGCGCCAAGTACACCAAAGTGAGAGTGAGATGTAAACCTGGATTTGGTCGTTCGAATACTTTGTTTCATTAAATCCGGACACGGACGTTCTAATGGAAACATACTATTATATAGTATCTCATGGTATCTGTTCTGTCAATACATAAAATAGAATTATTCTCATGGCCGGTTCGGTTTGTTGGTACGGATACCAGGAATAGAAATGGTTAAACTGTAAAAAAATAACGCAAAATAAAAAAAAATTTAATTTTACGTCAAAAAATTAATATTCTTTATTGACTTGAAGGAATAAGTATGTTAGTCTACTATCATTAAATATCAGTTGAAGCAATGATGCGTTCGGTATCATTGTTTTTTTTGTGCAAAAATATACACAGGAACGGAGGGAAATCATGAAGGAATTGATCAATGAGGTTTTCAAGGAAAAGGAAAAGAAAATCATAGAAATTTGTGACCGGGTATGGGAGTATGCGGAAACGGCTTTTCAGGAATATAAATCCCTGGACCTGATGTGTGAAGCGCTGGAGTCGGAAGGCTTTCAATGCGAAAAAGGATATTTGGGATTAGCAACGGCCTTCCGGGCGGTCTATGGCACCGGCAGGCCCCATATCGGCATTATCGCGGATTATGACGCCCTGCCGGGGATGAGCCAGCAATCGGGTGTTTGCCGTCAGGAAAAGAGAGAGGGAAATGAGAACGGACACGGCTGCGGACATTGCAACATCGCGGGAGCCGCCTTTGGAGCCGCCGTTGCGTTGAAAAAATATCTGGAGGTGAATAAAAAGGAGGGCACGGTTATTGTGATCGGCTCTCCCGCGGAGGAAGCAGGCTCAGGCAAGGCCCTTCTGGCAAGGGACGGGGCCTACCGGGAGCTGGATGCCGCCATATACAGCCATGCCAATATGTTCAACAGTGTACCCAGTCTGCCCATGGTTGCCAATGTGGCAATGGAGTTTTCCTTCCGGGGGATTTCCGCACATGCGGGAGCATCGCCTCATATGGGCAGGAATGCCCTGAGCGCCACGGAGCTGATGAATATCGGAGTGAACTTTATGCGTGAGAATACGATTTCGGAGGCCAGAATCCATGCCGCTTATGTGGACGCAGGAGGCGAGGCCGCCAATATCATACAGAATTACAGCAAGGTAAGGTATATTATCCGGGCACCGAAAATAGAACAGGTGAAGGCGCTCGCGGAGCGTGTGAAAAAGATTGCCGAGGGAGCGGCCCTGATGACGGAAACGAAAATGGAATACGGGTACATCGGCGGCGGCTCGGATTATGCACAGAATAAAGTGCTGGCGCAGGAAATCGGGAAATGCTACCAGGAAACCGGCGCTCCCGCCTGGGATGACAGGGATTATACGCTGGCCGGGAAATTCTATGCTTCCCTGTCCCCGGAATTAAAAAGGCAGGCGGCGGAGAAGCTGGGCAGATATTATGAAAATCCGGAGGACATTTTGAAAAAGCCGCTGCATTCGGATGTGATTTTATTTGATGAGAAGGAAACGGGATATAATTTTTCCTCCTGCGATATCGGTGATGTGGCTTATCTTGTCCCTGCCGTATATCTATCCTTTGCTTCCCTTGCCATCGGCAATATGGTACACACCTGGCAATGCACCGCCCTGGCCAATACCTTCCTCGGCCATAAGGCCATGCTGAATGCCGGAAAGGTAATTGCCCTGTTCGGTACAAGGCTGATCGAGACACCGGAGATTATTACAAGGGCAAAGGAGGAGCACAGCAAAACGTATGTGCGTCCGTATCAATTTCCATTGGAATAATACTGCAAAAAAGTAACGCAAAAATCCGGGAAAATAGATTTTACGTTAAAATATTAATATTTTTATTGATTTTAATCCTGGGATGTGATAAGCTACCATTAAGTCAGAGGTAAATCAAATAGATTGAAATGATCATAATCCAAGGCAATGATGCTGATAGTATCATTGCCTTTTTTTGATGCTTTACCTGAGAAGGAGGATGCAATGTTAAAGTATATAATAAAAAGAATTTTATTTGCTGTTCCCATTTTTTTTGGAGTCACATTTTTGGTGTATGTTCTTTCTTCCATGACGCCGGGAGGTCCGGTCGATCTTATGGTACAGGCGGGAAATCTCACGGAGGAGGCTTATGAAGCATTGAAAAAGTCCATGGGACTTGATAAGCCGATTATTGTCAGGTACTTTATATGGCTCGGAAATTTTCTGCAGGGGGATCTCGGAACCTCCTCCACCTCCTCCCAGGCCGTGGTAAAGATTATTTCCCAAAGGGTGCAGCCTACGTTAATTCTGGCGCTGACCTCCCTGCTCCTGTCATTGGTCATCGGCATCCCCCTGGGCGTGTTATCCGCATATAAGCCCTACACCTTTTGGGATACGGTTTCCTCCGGAATATCCTTCATTGGAACCTCGGCGCCCAATTTTTTAATCAGTCTGCTGTTTATTTACCTGTTTGCCGTGAAGCTGGGGGCTTTGCCCTCCCAGGGGATGTATTCGGCGAATGCGAAGCATACGATAGCAGATCTGTCGCTTCATTTAATCCTGCCCGCCTTTGTCGTGGCGCTGCATCTGATAGGAAATTTTATTAAGCAAACGAGAAGCAGCATGCTGGAGGTGCTGAATGAAGAATATGTCAAGACGGCAAGGTCCAAGGGAATCTCCAGGCAGAAGGTTATCATTGACCATGTTCTCAGAAATGCATGGATTCCCATCGTTACGGCAGTCGGCATATCCATTCCCTACCTGATCGGCGGCACTGTCGTGGTAGAGCAGATTTTTTCCTGGCCGGGGCTGGGAAGCCTGATGGTCAGCTCCATCGGCTCAAGGGATTACAATACCATCATGGGAATTACCGTAATCATCTGCGTTACTGTTCTTATTACGAATATATTAATGGATATCATCTATGCGCTTTTGGATCCGAGAATAGCCACGGGCATTCAAAAGAAGGCGTAAGGAAGGCAAGATCAGAGTTGAGAAGAAGGAGTGTATACAGGCGCATATGAACAGGAGAAACGGTTTTATCGAATTTTTGAAGAAATTTGCACATCATAGGCTGGCCCTGGCCGCGGCAATAATTTTGCTCATAGAAATAGCTCTCATTGGCTTTCTGCCGGTGGTTATGAATTTGGACCCGTATACGTCGGATGTGCTGGCATTTAAAGCGCCGCCAAGCGCCGCCCACTGGTTTGGAACGGATGATACGGGAAGGGATTTGTTCGCCAGGGTGATCTGCGGAGGGAAAACCTCGCTGATGGTCGGCCTGCTGTCCGTTGCCATCAGCGTGGGCATCGGCCTGCCCCTGGGCCTGATCGCCGGATACTTTAGAGGAGCGGCCGAAATGATTATCATGCGTCTTGCGGAAGTATTTATGTCATTTCCGACGATCATCCTGGTCCTGGTCGTTGTTTCCATTACGAATTCAAAGGTTATCACCCTGATTTTTATCATAGGAATCATGGGCTGGCCGGCCATTGCCAAATTAATCTACGGAAGCGTCCTATCCGTCAGGGAAAAGGAATTTATCAAGGCGGCCAGGGCGACAGGAGAATTAAATATCAGCATTATTTTACGCTACATTTTGCCGAATGCCACCTCTCCCCTATGGGTATCCCTTCCCTTTCGTATTTCCCAGGCAATTATTTTAGAGTCCTCCTTAAGCTTTTTGGGCGCGGGAATACAGCCGCCGGAGCCCTCCTGGGGAAACATCATTTACGCGGCCCAGAATCTTACCGTATTGAAGGGCAGGCCGTGGCTGTGGTCGATCCCTGGTGCCTTTCTCATTGTTACGATTATATGCATTAATTTTGTCGGAGAGGGCGTCAGAGATGCCTTTGACCCGAAAATCAGGAGATAGTGTGAAAATAAAAGGCGATTTTCACACGGCAAATTTGTGCTGCCGCCCAAATTCACGGGCTTTGGCAGTATAGATGATTAGTAGGTTACTTTGATATCAGAAAGCAGGTGCCGGAATTTTGAATAAGGAAATACTGAAAGTCGATAAGCTGAAAGTAAATTTAAGATTAGGGAAAAGGGAATTGACTGCGATCAATGAGGTTTCTTTTTCTGTGAACGAGGGAGAAATATTGGGGATCGTGGGAGAGTCGGGCTGCGGGAAGAGTATGACGGCAACCGCGATCATGCACCTGTTTCAGGGCGACACGGGATATATTGCCGGCGGAGATGTTCTGCTGAAGGAGGAATCCATCCGGGATAAAACCGAGAAGGAAATGAGAAAGGTATGCGGCAAGGAAATTTCCATGATTTTTCAGGAGCCCATGACCTCCCTGAATCCCGTGCACACGATCGGCAGGCAATTATCGGAAATGATCCGGGCCCATCAGAAAATCGGCAGGAAGGCTTCCCTGAAAATAGCGGTACAGCTTTTGCGGGATGTGGGAATGCCGCTGCCGGAGCAAAGAATCAGGGAATATCCCCACCAGTTAAGCGGCGGAATGAGACAGAGGGTAATGATCGCAATGGCGCTGTCCTGCAATCCCTGCCTGCTGATCGCGGACGAGCCTACGACGGCTCTGGATGTAACGATCCAGGCACAGATACTGGAGCTGATGAAGGAGATACAGAAGGAAAAAAGCACGGCAATTTTACTGATTACCCACGATATGGGAGTGGTTGCCGAAACCGCGGATCATGTTTTGGTGATGTACGCGGGGGAGGATGTGGAATACGGAACGGTGGAGCATATTTTTGAAAAGCCGCTGCACCCGTACACCAGGGGACTTCTGGGCTCCATCCCCCAGGTAGACAGTAATGTGGACAGGCTGGCGACAATTTCCGGAAATGTTCCGGAGCTGGCGGACATGCCGAAAGGCTGCCGCTTCTGCATGAGATGCGGGTCGGCAATGGAGAAGTGCAGGACGGCGCCGCCGCCGGTATTCCAGCCGGAGGGGAACAGCAGAGTAAGATGCTGGATATACGAAGGGGGAGTGATGGAATGAAGCAGGAAAGCCTGGTTGAAATTAAAAACCTGAAAAAATATTATCTCGTAAAGAATTCCGTCCATAAGGAAAAAAGGAAATATTTAAAAGCAGTGGATAATGTGAGCCTGAATATTCAGAAGGAGGAGGTCCTTGGGCTGGTCGGAGAAAGCGGCTGCGGAAAATCGACCCTGGGACATACCCTGCTGCGGCTGAACGGGATCACCTCGGGCAGCATCCTGTTCGACGGAGAGGATATCACCGGTTATTCCGGCAAAAGAATGCGGGAATTAAGGGAAAAAATGCAAATCATATTTCAGGATCCCTATGCTTCCCTTAATCCCCGGATGACTGTATTTGACGCAATCGCGGCACCGTTAAAGGCCTTTAAAATCGGCAGACGGGAAGAATATTACACCCGGGTAAGGGATGCGATGAAGGTGGTCGGCCTGAGCGAACAGCAGATGTATAAATATCCTCATGAAATGTCCGGCGGACAAAGGCAGCGGGTGGTCATAGCCCGTTCCCTCATCATCAGACCCAAATTTATCGTATGTGATGAATCCGTATCGGCGCTGGATGTTTCCGTCCGGAGCCAGGTTCTGAATCTGATGAAGGATATTAAGGAGGAATATGGGATTACCTATTTGTTCATATCCCATGATTTGGCGGTTATCCGCTACCTGTGCGACAGAATAGCGGTGATGTATCTGGGAAAGATTGTTGAACTGGCAGACAAGGAGGAGCTGTTTTGCAATCCCCTTCATCCCTACACAAAGGCGCTGCTGTCGGCGATACCCGTTGCCAGGGTGGACAAAAACAAGAGCGCGAGAATCATATTGTCGGGGGATCTGCCAAGTCCCGTAAACCCGCCCCTGGGCTGCGGCTTTCATACAAGATGCACCCAATGTGCGGAACAGTGTATGTCCGGTGAGGTGGTGCTGAGAGAAGTGGCGCCAAAGCATTTTGCGGCGTGCCATTTTGCGTAGGAAACAATGAGGAATGTCCGGTTATTTGACATAAAAACAATATTATACAAGGAGGATCATTATGAAGGAACAAAGAAACAAGAAAATTATAGTGCTGTTTATGACTCTTGTGTTAAGCATAGGCACAATACTGACCGGATGCGGCGGAAAAGAAACGCCGTCTGGGGAGGCAGTACCATCGGAGGCGGCGCCGTCGGAGGAAGCCCAGGAACCGGCAGACGGTGAAGAAGCGCAGGAGCCGGAGGAGGAGAAGACCTTTGTCTACGGACTTGCTTCCGCCTGGACCAGTCTGATGCCTTATTCCCAGTCGGCGGGAGGATATTACAGCGGTCTGGTAGCCGATAAGATATTTGATAAGCTGGTGGTGACCAGAAGTGACGGAACAGTGACCCCAAGAGCCGCGAAAAGCTGGGAATTATCCGCGGACGGCTTGTCCCTGACCCTCTACCTGGATGAAAACAGCAAATGGCATGACGGCGAGCCTGTAACGGCCCAGGACTGGGTTTGGACCTTCCAGACTCTGAGCAAGCCGGAGATTGTCAACAGCGACAAGGCAAATTTTGACGTCCTTACCGGTGTGGACGCATCGGGAAATGAGGAATCGGAAAATTCCATCGGTGTTGAAGCGACGGATGATTATACCCTGGTATTGCATTTCAAGGAAGCGCAGGATTTGACCCATTTCTTCTTCTCGAGAAGCAAGAACTACATCGTTCTTCCGAAGCATTTATTGCAGGACGTCCCGCTGGAAAGCTTTTTGGAGGATGAATTCTGGCTTAGTCCCGTTGGCTCCGGTCCCTGTATTTTCGAGAGCGAGGTCACGGGCAGCGAGTTGGTGTTAAAAGCCAATCCGGATTACCAGCTGGGCGCGCCTGATTTTGATACGCTGATTATCCGGGTGGTAGACCCCAGCAATATGCTGACAAGCTTATCGACAGGAGAGCTTGATTACGCCTACCCCTATCTGAGTACGGAAGAGGCTCTGTCGATGGAAGGCAATGAAGCGGTTACGGTGACGAAGAGCGATGATCCCCTGCAGCTGTATGCCGTATGGATCAGCAATGTCAAGGTAAGCGACAGCAAGCTGAGGCTGGCCATCGACTATGCGGTGGACAAGGAGCTGATATGCCAATCCCTGTTTGACGGTGACGCGGTCCCCAGTACAAACTACATCACGCCCACAAGCTCCTACTTTAATCAGGCAGTGGCACATGGAAGAGACGTGGAAAAGGCAAAGGCATTATTGGCGGAATCAAGCTACGGGGGAGAGACCCTGGTGCTGTCCGCCCCTGCCGGGATCAGAGCGGATATGGCGGTCATTATTCAGCAGAATCTTGAGGAGGCCGGAATTCATACAGAGATCATCTCAACCGATACCACAACCATGTTTGCCGATTTAAGAGCCAATACCCTGGATATGGGAATAGGTACCTACGGCACCTCCCTGGATCCCCTGTGTCTGGATACCTTTTTTGACAGTACCAAGACCACCTTTATTAATTGCACCGATCCCGCGTTTCTGGAAAAGCAAAAGGAAATTCTGGCCGAACAGGATCAGGATAAGAAGCTGCAGCTGATTTATGATTATCAAGTGTATATGGAGGAGTACAGCCCGTTCATATCGGTATGCCATACCTATTCCTATGTAATCAACTCTTCAAGAGTAAGCAGCTTTAACGGAATGGATACCTCCAGGTACAATGATTGTGTATGGGAATGGAAAGTTAATTAAGTAGTTCTTAATGAGGGTGCCTCAAAGGTCACGGCTGGTGAAGCCGGCTTTTGGGACACCCTCAGCGAGAAGCGGAGGATTGATGTTGAAAAATTATGTGATTACCATTGCCAGGGGCTTTGGAAGCGGAGGAAAAGAAATTGCCGCAATATTAAGCGAAGAGCTGCAAATTCCCTATTATGACAAGCAGATCTTAAAAATGGCGTCGGACCAGACCGGGATCAGTGAGAATTTATTTGTCGATGTGGATGAGAAATTAAAGGGCAGCCATATCAGCAAGCTTTTGAAAGGGATGCCCTCCCAGTATATCGCGGAGCCAAGTGACAAGAAATTCCTGTCCGAGGATAATTTATATCATATTCAAAAGAAAATCATCGAAGAACTGGCAAAGACAGAATCCTGCATTATTCTTGGCAAATGCGCCGACCGGATACTGGCGGGGTATGAGAATGCGGTTAGCTATTTTATTGATGCCCCGCGGGAGTATTGCATCTGTTCGGTGATCGAAAAGCTGGGCGTCAGCGAAGAGGAAGCCGAAAGCATGGTGGTCCGGACGAATAAATACCGGACCGAATACTACAAATATTATTCGGGAGGAAGGGACTGGAAGGACCCTCTCAATTATGACCTGATCCTGAACGCGGGCCGGCTTGGCAAGAGAGAAGCCGTACGGATCATCAAAAATCATATCAAATCAAAATTAAATGTGGAGGCCGCAAAACGGGACTAGAGGATGAATACTGCGCAAGTACTTGTAAAATGTTTGGAAGCCGAGGGAGTAGAATACATTTTTGGTATTCCCGGCGAGGAAAATCTGGATATCATCGACGCCCTGCTGGATTCTTCCATAGAGTTTATTACGGTACGCCATGAACAGGGAGCGGCATTTATGGCGGATGTATACGGCAGATTAACCGGTAAGGCGGGGGTGTGCCTGTCGACCCTGGGGCCCGGGGCCACCAACCTGGTAACAGGCGTAGCCGACGCCAACAGTGACGGCGCACCCCTGGTGGCGATCACAGGACAGGTGGAAACGGAAAGAATGCACAAAACCTCCCATCAGTTTCTGGATATTGTAAAAATGTTCGGGCCGATTACAAAAAGGAGCAAGCAGATTGTCAGACCGGACACCGTGAATGAAATCGTTAGAATAGCATTCAAATACGCGGAAAGTGAAAAGCCGGGAGCGTGCCTGATCGACTTGCCGAAGAACATAGCGAAAATGCCTGTAGAGGACCCCGTCTCACAGGTCCCCATCAGGCGGCATAAAACTGACATGGAATATTCCGGTTCGGAGTCGGCAGAAAAAGCGGCGTGGATTGTGTTTCAGGCGAAACACCCTGTGATTTTAGCGGGGCACTCCGCCGTAAGGAATAACGCGGGCAAGGCGTTGACGGATTTTGCCCGGAAGCTGAAAATACCCGTGATAAACACAATGATGGCCAAGGGGATTATACCCTGCGACAGCACCTATTCCATGTGGACAATCGGTCTTCCGCAAAAGGATTATGCCAACAAGGTCATGGAGACGGCGGATTTAGTCATCGCCGTAGGCTATGATATCGTGGAGTACGAACCAGGCAGGTGGAATTGTGACGGGCGGCAGAAAATCCTGCATATTGACACACGGCCCGCCCACATAAATAAATTATACCAGCCTGAGCACGAGGTCGTGGGGGATATCTCGGACGCTCTGCGGCAAATTGCACTGCGCTGTCAAAGAAACGCGGAGCCGGAATATTTTTTCAATATCAAGAAACGGATGCTTAAGGAGACGCAAACCTATGAAGAGGATTGCTCCTATCCTCCGAAGCCGCAAAAAATTCTTGCCGACATCCGAAGAAGCATGGGAAGGGAGGATATCCTGGTCTCGGACGTGGGAGCACATAAGATGTGGATCGCACGGCATTATAATTGCTATGTTCCCAATACCTGCATTATTTCCAACGGGTTTGCGGCGATGGGAATTGCTGTTCCCGGAGCGATCGCGGCAAAAATGGTGAATCCGGACAAAAGAGTCATCGCGGTGACCGGAGACGGGGGCTTTATGATGAACTGCCAGGAAATGGAGACCGCGTTCCGCATCGGCGTCCCGATTGTAGTGTTTATATTTAATGACAGCAGCTACGGACTGATTAAATGGAAGCAGCATGACCAGTTTGGAAAGGATGCCTTCGTGGACTTCGGAAATCCGGACTTTATAAAGTTTGCGGAGTCAATGAATGCGAAGGGATACCGGATTGAAAGGACACAGGACATTGTTCCGGTTCTGGAGGAAGCCTTTCGGTGTAATCGCCCCTGTATTATTGATTGTCCGGTGGATTATGAGGAGAATGATAAATTGTCAAAGCATCTAAAAGAGATTTATCAAAAGCTTTAAAATGAAATAAATTTCAATAAATAGCTTAAAATCAGGTGAAAAGTTAAAAATAATGAAAAAAATACTATTGAAATTTTTCCGGCCCTGCGATATAATGCAGTAAGAAAGCAAAGGTGCCGTGAAGAATCACAGTACCTTTTTCATTTTTGTGGAGGTAATGAGACGATGCAGGATAAAGTAAAGGTTATGGTTGTCAATGCAATTGCCACGGATCGCTATAATAAACAGCGGCTGGATTTTCTAACGCAGGTCATCAATCCCAATACGCAGCTGGATATGGTTAGTATTAAGCATGGCTATGAATCACTGGAATATATGAATCAGGAATTAGTGAACGTGGTGGATACGGTAAGGTGTGTGAAGGACGCCGAAAAGGCGGGATATGACAGTGTGCTGATCAATTGCTTTTTTGACCCGGGCCTGGACGAGGCGCGGGAGCTGGTCAGGATCCCTGTCATAGGAGCGGGAGAGGCATCCCTGTTTCACACCAGCAGGCTGGGACATAAATTTGCCGTTCTGGCGACCAGCCGGAAATCCATCCCGATTATTGAACGGCATATTGACGCCTATCATTTGGATAAGAAATGCGCGGGTGTGATTTCCCTAGGAATCGGAGTGCCGAGACTGCAGCAGGAAGGCCTGAGCGAGGAGATCAAATCCATTGTCCTCAAGCAGATCGACAAGGCGATCGAGCTGGGCGCGGAGTGTCTGACGGTGGGCTGTACGGCCTCCCTGGGGATCGGAAAGCAGCTGTCTGACATCTCGCCGATCCCGGTAGTCGATCCCTGCATTATATCGGTAAAAACCGCTGAAATGATGGGGTCCGTATACCAGCTGACAGGCTTGTCCCACAGCAAATATAATGCGTATTCCTATCAGGACGAGCTGGAATTGAAATAAAGAAAGACGCAGGCAAAAAGGTTGTAAAATATACCTTCAACCTGGCAAATTTGTATCTGCAGCAATCAGAGCTTGCGCAAAATCAGATGTGCGGAGTAATTGCACCAGAATGGAGCAATGCGCAGGAATGGAGGTAAAAATGGAAAAAAGGCTGAACTTTTCGATAGAGGATTACAAAGAAAGAATTGCTAAATTAAGAGCATTAATGAAGGAAGAAAATCTGGAAGCCGTATTAATCAGCAGGCAGGAAAACGTGCACTACCTTACGGGCTTTCATACGACGGGCTATTGGTCCTTTCAGGCGCTGATCGTTCCGCTGGACGGCGAACCGCAGATGGTGGTAAGGCATTTTGAGGCATTAAACGCGGATGCCTATTCCTTCCTGAATTCCTACAGAAGCTATCAGGACGATGAGGACGGCCTGGCAATCCTGTGTGAGGAGCTGGCCCGTATGGGGCTGGCCCACAGCAAAATCGGGATGGATAAGGGAAACGGATTTTTCTTTGGAATAATGAATTATGAACGTATGTGCTCTTTGCTCCCTCATATGCGGATTACGGATTGCGCTTTCCTGCTGGAAAGAATCCGTTCCATAAAAACGGAGCAGGAGCTGGTGTATATCCGGCAGGCGGCCGCCCTGGTAAGCCAGGCAATGAAGGACGGTATCGCTGCCGTAAAGGAAGGCGCCGGTGAAGCGGAGGTCGCGGCGGAGGTATACCGTTCCTTATTAATCAACGGAAGTGATTTTATCGCTAACCCGCCCTTTGTGTCATCGGGATGGAAAACGGGCCTTGGACATTCTACCTGGGGAAGGAAGAAGATTGAAAGGGGCGACAATGTATATTTCGAGCTGGTGGCCTGTGTAAACCGGTATCATGTACCCCTGATGCGCACGGTGCATGTGGGAGAGCCCTGCGAACTTGGAAAAAAGCTAGCCGAAACCTCCCTGGCGGCGGTAGACAAGGCACTGGAGGTAATCAAACCGGGAGTGACGGCACAGGAGGTGGACGCCGCGGCCAGAGGAGAAATTACGAGAAGAGGAATGGCCCGGTATTTCCGGCACAGAACCGGTTATTCCGTAGGCGTGGCCTATCCTCCGGGCTGGCCGGAGGGAGGCCTGATGTCGTTAAGGCCAGGCAACACGGAACTCCTCCGGGAGAACATGGTGCTGCATTTGCCCCTGGTCCTGCTGGGAGACGGCATCGCGGGAGCGGGCTTCAGCGAAAGCGTACTGGTTACGAAAAACGGTTGCGAAATTTTGACCAAGGTCCCCAGAGAATATGCGGACAGGCAGGAGGTATGAAGATGGAAAGAAATTCACAGAAGCTGGTGGACTTTTGCTGGCATTTAAATTATGAAGAGATACCTGAGGACGTAATAAAAAAAACAAAGCAGTGCGTCCTGGATTATTTGGGGGTCGCAATCGGGGGCGCCCAGACGGAAACGGGGAAAAACGTGATCGCCTCCAGCCAGTGGCTGGGCAAAGAAGGAAAATCAAGGCTGCTGGGCACGACGCAGACAGCGTCCGCAATCGCGGCGGCCTTTGCCAACGGCACACAATCGGAGGTGCTGGAGCTTCAGGACGGCTGGAGGTTTGGAAATATCCATGCCTGTGTGGTTATTCCGGCGGCCCTGGCAATTGCCGATGAAAAGCCCACGGACGGGAAGAAATTTTTAAAGAGCGTGGTTTGCGGCTATGAGCTGGCAAACAGGATCGCCCATACCATGCATCCCAATCATTTGGCCAAGGGATACCTGCCCACCGGAACCGCGGGTACCTGCGGAAGCGCCCTGACCTCCGCCATCGTATTGGATGCGGACCTGGAAGAAACACAGCAGGCCGTCGGAATCGCGAGTTTTCTCCTTCCGGTTACCACGGCAGAAAACCTGTGGGGCGGTTATTCCATCAAGCCCTTTCATTCGGGACAGGCAGCCAAGGAGGGCATCGTGTCGGCAAGACTTGCCATGCAAAAATTTGAGGCGTGCCCCCTGGAGGGTTCCCCGGAAAGAGGGCGCGGATGGTGTGATATTACCACGGGTGAGGTCAAATATGAAAGACTTCTTTTGAATTTGGGAACCAACTATACAATCAGCGACGTATATTTTAAGGTATATCCCTTCTGCCGGCACGCGCATCATGCCGGAGAGGCCGCCCTGGTGCTTTCCCGCAGGCTGAAGGA
The DNA here is from genome assembly GCA_023409535.1 of Bacillota bacterium. Classification (GTDB taxonomy): domain Bacteria; phylum Bacillota; class Clostridia; order Lachnospirales; family Lachnospiraceae; genus Mobilitalea. The sequence continues at coordinate 189,275 of JAEYGZ010000048.1, read as the reverse complement.
AACCTCCGGGATCGGAAGGGTCATTGTCAAAACCTATGATCTAGCGGCGGGGCTGCTAAACCGGTACCCGCATTATTCCAGCAATCAGGTTGCCTACCAGTTCAGCATACCGTATGTAGTCTCCTTTGCTTTATTAAGGAAAAATCTCAGCTATTTAAACTATATTGTAGAAAACCTGCATGACGAAGATATCGTAGCCCTGGCAAAAAAGGTCGAGCTTATCGGCGACGCGGAGCTGACCGCCGTTTACCCTGGCGTAACGCCGAGTATCATCGAGGTATATGATAAGGAAGGAAGGCTGATTGACACCCAGCAGTGCGATATGCCGAAGGGAGACCCCAGGACCCCTGTGACGGAGGAAGAGCTGGAGGATAAATTCAACGGCCTAGTGATTCCCGCCATCGGAGAAAAAGGAGCAAGAGAATTAAAGGACATGATTGATCATCTTGAAAGGCTGGAGGATGTCAGTGCGCTGGGAGAGACGGTAAACCGCTACCTGCTTGCGGCCGGAAGGAAATAAGGAACCATTGCGAATAAAATGTGGAGGACGGAAAAAGAATGATAAAAAAGGATGTAATCATTATCGGCAGTGAAGGCGCGGGCGCTAGAGCCGCATTGGAAGTAAAGCGGCTCGGACTGGAGCCCCTGATCGTGACCAAGGGAATGATCGGGAGATGCGGGTCCACGGTGACCGCGGGAGCCGATATTGATGTTGACAGCAAAAGCATTAAAGAGGTCCTGGGCCTGAACGGGGATGCCAGGGACAGCAAGGAAAAATTCTTTGAGGACGTTGTGGTGGAGGGACGCTACATCAATAATCAGAAGCTGGTGGAGGCCCACGTGGAGGAAGCGCCTGTCAGGGTAAAGGAAATGATGGATTGGGGAATGAAGGTGACAAACGTACTTCACGGCCCCGGCCATACCTATCCGAGGGGCGTCTATACCACAGGACAGGAAATGATGCGCGTCCTGGCAAGAGAGGTACGGCAGGCGGGGATCCAGGTATATGAGAATTTCATGGTGACGGATCTGGTAAAAAAAGAAGGCAGAGTCATCGGTGTCGCGGGACTGGACCTGTCTAGGGGCGAATTTGTTACGCTGGGCGCAAAGGCGGTCATTATGGCGACCGGCGGCGGTATGATGATGTATCCGGTGCAGACGGCTCCCGAGGATATTACCGGGGACGGACATGCCATGGCATTCCGGGCGGGAGCGGAGCTGATTGATATGGAGATGATTCAGTTCCTCGCCTGCACCTTCATCAAGCCCCTGGCGTGGAAGGGACTGACCTTTCCCTTTACGGTCGGGCCGGGTGTGGGCGGTATGGAAATATGGCTCATGAATAAATTCGGCGACCGCTTCATGAAACGGTGGGATCCGGAGCGTATGGAGCATTCCACTAGGGACAAGCTGGCCATCGCCATCATGAACGAGGTGATCGACGGCCTGGGCAGCCCGGCAGGCGGAGTATATTATTCCATCAAGCACCTGCCGGATGAAATCGTCGACAGGTATCCCCTGGAGAGAAAGGACCCGTATCTTGACAAGGACTGGAATTTTAAGGGCTTCCATTTTAAAGAATTAATTGAAAGCATGAAGAAGGGAAAAGCGATTGAGGTAGCCCCGGCCTGCCATTTCTTTATGGGCGGCATAAGAATTAATGAAAAATGCGAAACAACGGTTCCCGGCCTGTACGGCGCGGGCGAGGTCTGCGGCGGAACCCACGGCGGCAACCGGCTAAGCGGCAATGCCTGCACCCAGATCCTGGTACAGGGAGTACGCGCCGCAAAAAATGCGGCTTCCTACGCGATGGAGAACTCCTTTGAGGAGATGCCGTCGGATGAGATCAAGCGTCTGGAGGACAGGGTAATGGCTCCGTTCCGGAAGGAGGGCACCAGTCCCTTTGAATTAAAGAAGAAGCTTCAGCAGATTGCCTGGGAAAAGGTAGGCGTGGTAAGAACAGAAGAAAACCTGCTGAAGGCCCTGGAAGAGATTCAGGAAATCAAGGCACAGCTTCCTCTCATGGGATGCCGGGCCAAGAATAAGATATATAATAAGGAATGGGTGGAGGCCCTTCAGGTGGAAAGCCTGATCACGCTTCTGGAGATGACGGCAGGCAGCGCGCTGCTGAGAAAAGAGAGCCGCGGCGCCCATTACAGAAGGGACTACCGCCAGATGGACAATCAGAACTGGCTGAAGAATATCGTAGTGGAAAATGTAAACGGAGCGGTGGGAACAAAATACAGCGATTTGGTGATTACTTCCTTTGTTCCGCCGAAGGAGGTGCTGGTATGAGCGATACAAAAATAGTGAAGGTAAAGGTCTACCGGTATGATCCGACAGCGGACGCGGAGCCCTATTATACAACCTACGACATTGAGACGGGGTTAGGCTACAGTGTGATGAACGCGCTGCAATACATCGTGGAAAATCTCGATCCCACGCTGTCCTTTTACGTATCCTGCAGAATCGGGGTATGCGTGGGCTGCATGATGAGGATTAATGGTAAGGTGCTCCGGTCCTGTTCGACCATGCTGACGGAGGACGTCGTTCTGGAGCCCATGGACCGGACAAGGGTGCTGAAGGATTTGACGGTAAAGCCAAAGTATCGTGTGGAGTCTTAGAATAGCTGAATGAATAGGGGGGTAGTATGAATTATTGAAAAGCATAATTCATACGGCAAATTTGTGTCTGACCAATGCGAAAGCAGAGCTTTTACATCTCAAATTTCGCTGGCGTCGGCAGTATGGAGGGATGATATGAATAATGAGAATATGGATACCATAGAGTTTACCGAAACGGACAGAATCATTCTGGATACCTATAAAAATCTGGTGGAAGGCCTGGGCGATTATCTTGGCAGCGGGTATGAGCTGGTATTGCACAGCCTGGAGAATTATGATAATTCTGTCATTAAAATTATTAACGGTGCCCACACCGGCCGGAAGGAAGGGGCGCCGATTACGGACCTGGCATTGAAAATGCTTGCGGAAATCAACCAAAGCGACAGGGAAACGAATTATATTTCCTATCGCACCAAAAACAGTAAGGGCGAGCCGCTAAAATCGACCACCATTGCAATTCCCAATGAGAAAGGCAATATCATCGGCCTGCTTTGCATTAACTTTTATTTAAACACCACCTTTGATGAGTTCATCCGGAACTTTTCCATGGAGACCAGCAACAATACCAAATTTCTGCCGGAGCATTTTGCGGACAATATGGAGCAGGTCATTGCCTCGGCGGTAAACGACATCTCCGAGATCGTCTATAATGACGACTCGATCATGGTTTCCCTGAAGAACAGGGAAATAATCTCCCGCTTATACAACCAGGGAGTTTTTAAGCTGAAGAATTCGGTGGATATTGTTGCCGATATGCTGGAAATCTCAAAAAACACGGTTTATATGCATATCAGGGCTTTGAAAAAGGAAGAGGCCGTAAGCGAATAGCAGATATGACTCACTGATTAGGAAAGGAGAAAATATATGGAAGAAAATATTGTACAAGTGCGAGAGCTTTTAAAGGCGCAGGGACTTTCGGGTGTGTTTATGGCGGATAACAATAATATTCTGTTTTATTCCGGCCTGCCGATTACGAAGTCCGCAGTAAACGCAGTTTTGTATACCCTTCAGCAATTTAACCCGACAGTCCTGTATATCAATGCGGCGGGGGAAAAGGTATATTTTACCTCGGCCTCCTTATCGCAGTTTATCGAGGAAAATCTGCCGGATGCCAGAGTATATTATTATCCCACCAATCTTTTTATTGATTACTGGAAGAAGGGCTCCGAGGTAGAGGTATATGCCTCCGATATTTCCCGGTGCCTGCGCAAATTTATCGGAGAGAACCGGCTTGAGGGTATGCCTGCAGGGGCGGACGGGCTGTTTTACAGCCAGCAGAATCAGGAGTTTTCCGCCTTAACGGAAATCAATGGCGATCTGCAGAAAATCAGATATGTAAAAACTCCGGAATCCCTGGAAAAGATCCATATCGCGGCAAAAGCGGCATATGAAGCGATGGGGGAAGTGCAGCGCCTGGTGGAAGGGGGCGGAGCGCTTTACGAGGACGACCTGTTTTACGGAGTCAGGAAGGTCTTGCTGTCCCATCATTGCCAATGGGATTTTACAACGGTGGCCTGCGGCAAATACAGCGCGGATATCTTTCATCAGCCGCTGCACTATCAATTGCAGCCCGGTGATACGGTCAGGCTGGATCTTGGGGCTGCCTACCAGAATTATACCTCGGACATTGCGCGGACCTTTTTCTATCCGGGGGAGGCTGACCGATACAAGGAGGTGTACCGGGTCGTATGCGAGGCCCAGAAGCTGGTTTTGAGCCATATCCGGGACGGCGTGAAAACGGCGGATTTGTTCCATATCGGGCAAAATTATGTCAGGGAGCACGGATACCCCCAGTATACCAGAACTATGATCGGGCACGGAGTGGGAATTGAAACGGAGGAAAATCCGTTCCTCAGCCCCCAGAGTGATGCCGTTCTGAAAGAGGGAATGGTTATGTCGATTGAACTGCCCTTTTATATCAAAGGGCTGGCCGGTGTGAATATTGAGGATATTATCGTAGTCACAAAGGATGGCTATAAAATATTAAATTAAAATGTCGCTCCCCTCAGAATTTGTTCTCTGGCTGGTTCCGGTGCGGACAGGAGGGCGGGAATGGAGGAATTATGAAGATTACTAACGTTGATGAGCTGAGAGAAGAGTTTCCCGTGTTTCGCCACAGAACCTACGTGGATACGGCCTGCTATGCGCCTGGATACGCAAAGGCGGCGGAAGCGGTGAATGACTGGTTTAAAATGAATTTGATGATTAACGGTACCTCCTTCAGTACGACGCTGGCGTACATGAGACCGATTGCCTATGCCAGAAAGGAGGCGGCGGTTTTACTGAATGCGGAGGAAGAGGAAATCGCTTTTATTACCAGCACAGGGATGGGAAATAATAAGATTGCCGATGCCATAGGATTGAAGGCAGGGGATAATGTTATTATCAATGATTTGGAGTTCCCCTCCAATGTCCTTGCCTTTACCAGCTACCAGAGAAAGGGCGTGGAAATCAGACGTGTGGAACATCGGGAAGGACGCCTTTCTCTGGAGGATTTTGAAAAGCTGATCGATAAAAATACAAGGATTATTGCCATCAGTACGGTACAGTGGAGCTCGGGCTTCCGCATGGATCTGAAAGCGCTGACGGACCTGGCGGAAGCCTACGGTGCTTATGTTGTTGTGGACGGATGCCAGTCGGTGGGGGCGCTGAATCTGGATGTGAAGGCCACAGGCATTCATTTTATGGTGACCCAGGCACACAAGTGGTTATTCGGCCCCTTTGGAACCGGGATTATGTATGTCAGAAAGGACCTGATTCAAAAATATGATCCTACCATTGTCGAATCGGGAAATTTATATAAAAACCCTGCAAGACAGCCCTATCATCATCAATTCGATCTGGACAATATGACGGATTACGCAATTCAATTTCTGGATACGGCCGCAAAATTCCAGTCCTGTTCCAATATTCCCGGACTCTGGGGCCTGAATGAGTCCCTGAAATGCATCAACCGGTACGGCATCGTCAATATTGAGGAAAGAATTCAATATCTGGTGGGCTATTTAATTCAGAAACTGAAAACAATAGATTTTCTGACCCTGGTTTCTCCCGAAGAGCTTGAGTACAGATCCGGTATCGTACTTGCTACCACAGGGGATGTACATAAGGACACCTCCATTATGGACAAGCTGAGTGAGCTTGGTGTGGGCGTATCCGTAAGATACCAGGCCTGCTGCGGCGGTATCCGGATGTCCCTGCATTTTTATAATACGGAAGAGGATATTGACCGTCTTGTCGCGGCCTTAAAGGGCGAGACAAAACCATTATATTTCCATTGACAGAAAAGAGGTTTCGTAAAATGCGGTTTCATCTGATTGATCAACTAATGGAAGAAGAACAGCTAGACGCGGTAATTCTGGCGGCGGCTGAAAATGTATGCTACCTGACAGGCTACAGTAATCCGGTGCAAAAGGTAAGACCCAACGACCTGGTCACCTACTTCGTAAAAGTGAGAGAGGAAAAGCCGGTTCTGATTACCGGCGGAGCAGGCGTCGGGCTCACTGCAGAATTAATGAGCGATATCAAGGTGTCCTTATTCTCCCCCTTTCCGATTCAGAAAATCAGGGAACCTGCGAGTCTGAAGGACCGGGTCCTGCTTTCCATGATTGAAAACGATTGCTTCCAAACCGAAGCGGAGGCCGTAAAAAACGCTCTGGGAAAAATCAGGCTGCTGCGTGTGGGCGTGGATAATACCTGCATGAGCTGGAACGCGTATCATACCATTCAAAGCAGCACAGATGCGGAATTGGTCAATATTCAGGAAAGAATGGAGGCCTTCCGGAAAATAAAGGATGAGGCGGAGGTCATCCTGTTAAGGCATGCGGCACAGATAACGGAAAAAGCATTTATTCATACCTTCCGGGAGCTGAAGGAGGGGATGACGGAATTGGACGTCCAAATGATATATCACAAAAATGTGATACTGCATGGAGGCAGCCTGTTCTTTTCCATCATCGGTTTTGACGGAAACGGCGCCTATCCCAACTGGACCCCCGGAATACGGGAGCTGAAAAAGGGTACGGTCATAAGGTTTGACATAGGCTGCCAGTATAAAAACTACTGCGCGGATATTGCCAGAACCGTTTATTTCGGAGACGAGCCGGAGCATACCCAAAAAGTATACGACGGTGTAAAGGCGGGCTTTGAGGCGGCCATTGATTTAATCAGACCGGGAGTAAAAGCCTGCGACCTGTTCCACAAGGCAACGGAAACAATACGGAACGCGGGGATACCGGAGTTTAACAGGCTCCACTGCGGACATGGAATTGGGCTGAACCTGTACGAGGGAGTCCATATTAAGCCCCAGGACAGCCAGGTTCTGCAGCCGGGTATGGTGTTTTGCCTGGAAACACCATACTATGTACACGGTGAAGGCGGATACCAGGTGGAAAATATGATTCATGTCGTCAATGGAGGTTGCGAGGTTTTAAATACCATTTCCCATGATTTATATATCAAATAAGATATATATCAGATTGAGCTTTGTATATCAAATTAAGAAGTGACAGATTGGAGAAAGCAATGAATAAGATTATTACAAAAAAGGCCCCGGATGCAATCGGACCCTATTCCCAGGGCTATGAAATCGGTGATTTTATATTTACCTCTGGACAGATACCGGTAAATCCTGTGGACGGTTCCATTCCGGAAGGGATAGAAGCACAGGCGATGCAAAGCTGCATGAATATAGGGGCAATTTTGGAAGCCGCAGGAAGCGGGTACCAGTCGGTATTTAAAACCACCTGCTTTTTGGCAGATATGAATGATTTTTCCCAGTTTAATAAAGTCTACGAGCAATACTTCGTATCTAAGCCGGCCAGAAGCTGCGTTGCGGTGAAAACCCTTCCCAAAGAGGTGCTGTGTGAAATAGAGGTAATTGCAAAAAAATGAATATTGATTAAATCGAAATAGAGAGTTCGCTGCTGTAGCCAATATTTTAGTAAAATAGGGTTGCAGCAGTTTTTTTCATGGTTTTCATGATTGGTTCCGATACATAAAATAATAGAATTATGTGAAAGATAAACAAGAGAAGAGCTTGATAATACTCGGCCGTAGGCTACTGTAATGTACTAAAATAAAAAGGAATCTGAAGACAGTACAATTATAAAGCAGAGCTTCAAAAAGATTAATGAAAAAAATGGAGGGAAAATAATTTGGAGAACCGAATCAGAACAGATCTGGCCCTGGAAGCCAGAGAAAGCTTTCCGGAAGACGATGTTGAAATTAAAGGGGTAGTTCTCACAGAAAATTTTGATGAGAAAAATAATATCCGGGTTTCCGTGGTTGAGATAAAGGACGAGAGAGGTGCTAAGGCTATGCAAAAACCCATTGGCACCTATATTACCATTGAAGCACCTGAGATTGAAACTTCCGATGAAGACTATCATAAGCCTGCTTCGGAAGAGATTGCAAAGCAGCTGAAGAAGCTGGCAGGCAGTTTAAAGAAGGAGGAGATCCTTGTAGTCGGTCTTGGGAATCGGGAGGTGACGCCGGACGCTTTAGGACCCCAGGTAGTTGATAATTTATTCATTACAAGACATTTAATCCGTGAATATGGCACGGAATTCAAGGAGCAGAACCATCTGGGAAGTGTCAGCGCCATCTCGCCGGGTGTTATGGCACAGACCGGTATGGAGACAGTGGAGATTATTAAGGGAATCATTGATGAGACACATCCGAAGCTATTGATAGTTATTGATGCCTTGGCTTCCCGCAGTGTCAGCCGTGTCAATACCACGGTACAGCTAACGGATACCGGTATCAGTCCCGGTTCAGGCATCGGAAATAATCGAAAAGCACTCAACGAGGAAAGCCTGGGAACCAAGGTGATTGCCATCGGTGTTCCTACTGTTGTGGATGCGGCTACCATCGTGGCTGATTCTTTGACAAAGTATATGCAAAAGAGCGGCTTTGATGAGCATGACATTAATCAGTTCATTGCCGAGATCAGGGAGAATCAGATTGAAAATATGTTTGTCACCCCGAAGAATATTGATGAATCCGTTAAGAGACTAAGCTTTACCATATCGGAAGCCTTAAATTCCTGCTTTGCACAGACAACCGCATAAGCTTCGTAAAAATCTAAAATAAATAGAAGCGTTTTCATGTCAGTTATAATATCCCGACTTTCGAATATAATTAATCAGGCTTAGGTTTAAGCCGTTTCGATTAAGTGGAGGCTGACATGAAGATGCATCAATTTAGATTCCATACAAATAACAGGCGTTCTCGAGGATTTCGATTAAATATTTATCTGATTCTCTGGATTTTTATTATCTGCGGTTCCGTATATTTGCTGGTCCGTTTTGCAGCGCAGTCCTTCTCTGAGGAAATGGGTCATACAGAGTTAAAATTAAAGGATGCAATCATGTATTATATCAGCAATAAAGCGATGGAATCAGGCTCATTGGTCGGCTACACAGCCAATGCACTCCAGGAAGAAACACCTTTTCCCTATAGCCTTGTCTCTGATAAGCTGGCGATCCTGGGGTATGTGGATGAGAAAACCTCCCTTATGGCTAAGGCTAAGGAGTATTCTTCAAATGATACTGTTACAGTGGACAATCAGGACAATGTATCAGTACCTGCCGAAGAAACCATGGAGAATACCGCCACCTCCTATCAGGATAATGTGAATTTGGACAGCTTCCGGCTTGCAAATGGAATAGGATATAATAAGCTTTCAGGAGAGGGACTGAGTAAAGAATATATTCTTACAAACGGTAATATTTATAATTCAGATATGGCCGCCTTTCTTGGCTCCACGCAGGGCGGTACCGGTGATGGAAGTATACTGGTGGATTCTACCGAAGGGGATATGCATATCATTGAAAGTGAAGAATCTTCTTCAGAACAGCACGAAGCAATTGAGGCTTCCAATCCCGGCAATATCATTGATTATACCATGGAGCAAATGCAGGACATCAACTTTTTGATAAGACATTTTTATATTGTGGATTCGGATACGAAGGTCATTGACAGCCTGTTTGATGCCAAGAAGCTTATGGGGAAGGACAATACCTTAAAGCAGGGAAATGATGCTCCGCAGATTCTGATCTATCACACTCATTCACAGGAAAATTTTATAGACAGCAGACAAGGGAAGGAAGAGGATACGGTAGTTGGAGTAGGAAACCTTCTGACACAGATTCTCACAGAGGATTATGGTTATAATGTCATTCATGATAAAACCCAATATGATATTATCAATGGTAAATTGGACAGAAATAAAGCATATAACGTAGCAAAAGTAGGTGTCAGCAAGATTTTGGAGGAAAATCCTTCTATTGAAGTGATCATTGATTTACATAGGGACGGAAATAAAAAAAGAGCTACGTTATTAAATGGGAAAGAAACTGCACAGATAATGCTTTTTAACGGCCTTAGCCGTGATCAGACCGGCCCGATTACGTATCTTGAGAATCCGTATATCCAGGATAATCTGTCCTTCAGCTTACAGCTGCAGCTGGAGGGTGTAAAATTATATCCGGGTCTGTTCTATAAAAATTATTTGAAGGCTTACCGCTATAATCTGCATTTAAGACCCAAAAGTATTCTGATGGAGCTGGGGACTAATTTTAACACCTTAGAATCGGAACTGAATGCAATGGAACCCTTTGCAAAGGTACTGGATGCCGTGCTTAAGGGAGAAACTCATTAAAAAACCCAATGGGCAACCTGGGTCGGGAACCAGTGGGTGAGGTATCGCTTGCGGCAGGAAAAACTGTGTGATATAATCTACACGAGCGCAAAGTGCAGGATGGCATTTTCGCACAAGCAATTTACCCAGGAGGACGAACATGGCATTAGACCAAAGTAAAATAAGAAATTTCTGTATCATAGCACATATAGATCATGGCAAATCAACGCTGGCAGATCGCATCATTGAGATGACAGGGCTCTTAACCAGCCGGGAAATGCAGGCGCAGGTACTTGACAATATGGATCTTGAGCGGGAGAGGGGCATCACCATCAAAGCCCAGACGATCCGTACCGTCTATAAAGCAAAGAACGGAGAGGAATATATCTTCAATCTGATTGATACACCGGGACATGTGGATTTTAACTACGAGGTTTCCCGAAGCCTTGCAGCCTGTGAGGGAGCCATCCTTGTGGTGGATGCAGCCCAGGGGATCGAAGCACAGACGCTGGCCAATGTGTATCTTGCCCTGGATCATAACCTTGATATCATGCCGGTCATCAATAAAATAGACTTACCCAGCGCGGATCCTGAAAGGGTCATTGCGGAAATTGAAGATGTCATCGGCCTGGAGGCCCATGATGCACCGCTGGTTTCCGCCAAAACGGGGACAAACGTCGATCAGGTGCTGGAACAGATCGTGACCAAAATCCCCGCTCCCAAGGGTGACCCGGAAGCACCTCTTCAGGCATTGATTTTTGATTCCATTTATGATTCCTATAAAGGGGTTATTGTCTTCTGCCGGGTGAAGGAAGGTACCGTCAGAAGAGGAACCCAGATCCGAATGATGGCAACCGGAGCTACTGCTGAGGTTGTGGAGCTTGGTACCTTTGGTCCCGGTCAGTTTATTCCGGCTGAAGAATTAACCGCCGGAATGGTCGGTTATATTACTGCCAGCTTAAAGAATGTGAAGGATACCCGTGTAGGCGACACGGTAACCGATCATAAGCGTCCCTGCGCCGAGCCTCTGCCGGGCTACAAGAAGGTGCATCCTATGGTATATTGCGGTATGTACCCGGCAGACGGTGCTAAGTATCCGGATCTTCGTGACGCATTGGAGAAGCTTCAGTTAAACGACGCCTCCCTCCAATTTGAACCGGAGACCTCGGTGGCTTTGGGCTTTGGTTTTCGATGCGGCTTCCTTGGTCTTCTCCATCTTGAGATTATCCAGGAACGTCTGGAGAGAGAATATAATCTTGATCTTGTAACAACAGCGCCCAGTGTTATCTATAAGGTACACAAAACCAACGGTGAAGTGATCGATATCACCAATCCCACCAATCTGCCGGACCCCTCAGAGATAGAATATCTTGAGGAACCAGTGGTATCTGCGGAGATTATGGTTACCACAGAATTTGTCGGCTCCATTATGAAGCTCTGTCAGGAACGCCGGGGCGTTTATCTGGGAATGGAGTACATGGAAGCGACAAGAGCTCTGTTAAAATATGATTTGCCGTTAAATGAAATCATCTATGATTTCTTTGACGCCTTAAAATCAAGATCCAAAGGCTATGCCTCCTTTGATTATGAGCTGAAGGGCTATGTACAGTCGGAACTGGTGAAGCTTGATATTCTGATCAACAAGGAAGAGGTGGATGCCCTTACCTTTATCGTGCATGCGGAGAGTGCTTATGAACGAGGCAGGAAAATGTGCGAGAAGCTGAAGGATGAAATTCCCCGCCAGCTCTTCGAGATACCGATTCAGGCAGCCATCGGCAGCAAGATCATCGCCAGAGAGACCGTAAAGGCCATGCGTAAGGACGTATTGGCAAAGTGCTACGGCGGTGACATCACCCGTAAGAAAAAGCTGCTGGAGAAGCAGAAGGAAGGCAAGAAGAGAATGCGTCAGGTAGGTAATGTGGAGATTCCACAAAAAGCCTTCATGAGTGTTCTGAAGCTTGACGAAGAATAAACAGAAATGACATAGGAAAAAAGCTGTTTTGATGTACTGAGTAATTCAGTAAAAATTAAAACAGCTTTCTTATATTGAAGCAATGCCAATATAATGATTTAGAATACCAACAAAAGTGTGAATACTTCTAACTGATTGTAAAAGTCCATAGACTGCCAACATCATAGGGATAACACTTAAGAAAGCGGTACAAGAAAATGAATAAATTAAATTTGAGAGAGCTTGGTCTATATATCCATATCCCGTTCTGCGTCAGAAAATGTGATTATTGTGATTTCCTGTCCGCACCGGCAACCGATGCTGCTAAAGCCGAGTATATGGAAGCCTTGCTTACGGAAATCAAAAGCTATCAGGGAAGAACCTCTGAATATATTGTTCCTACGGTTTTCATCGGCGGAGGAACTCCGTCCTGTATCCCTGCCGAGGATATCATCCGCATTATGGAGGAGCTGCACAGGTCCTTCCATATGGAGGAAGCGGTACTGGAGGCGACAATAGAGGTAAATCCGGGAACTGTAAATATGGAAAAACTTTTGCAATATCGAGATGCAGGACTTAACCGTATCAGCTTCGGTTTACAATCTACCGAGAAGGAAGAATTAAAGCGTCTGGGAAGAATCCATAGCTTTGAAGAATTTGCTGAAAACTATAAGCTGGCAAGAGAGGTTGGATTTCATAATATCAACATTGATTTGATGTCGGCTCTTCCTGGGCAGACTCCGGCCTCCTGGGAGAAGACGCTGAATACGGTTATTGCCATGAACCCTGAGCATATCTCTGCTTACAGCCTGATAATCGAAGAAGGTACTAAATTTTATGACCGGTATCATCCGGGTTCGGCTGATCAGCAGGAACTGCCCGATGAAGATACGGACAGGCTGATCTATTATAAAACAGCCGAGCTGCTGGAACCTGCGGGTTATCACCGTTATGAGATCTCCAATTATGCCAAAATGGGATATGAATGCAGACATAATAATTCCTATTGGATTGGGACAGAGTATCTGGGACTCGGATTAGGTGCTGCCTCCTTACTTGATGGTGCACGATTTTCTAATATGCGCGATATTAAGCAATATAATTTGCACTGTAATGAATATAATATTGCATTAAATGACAGGAAATTGGTTCACATCAACAGATTAGACGGCAGCAGCATAAGCAAAGATCCTCTTGGAATCAGAACCGAGCACCAGGTGTTATCAAAAGCGGAGCAAATGGAAGAGTTTATGTTCTTAGGTCTCAGACGCTGTGACGGAATCAGTAAGTCAACCTTTCTGGAGCGGTTCGGAATAACAATTACTTCAGCCTATGGCCCGATACTGAGGGCTTTGGAGAAGAAGCAGTTAATTAATATCGAAGGAGATTATATTCGATTGACAGGACAGGGAATTGACCTCAGTAATATGGTACTGGCGGAATTTCTATTTGACGAATAGCACAAGAAATAATGACAAGGTTATATTATACTTATTAATAATATTTTGCTGATGCATTGCATTTGCAATGATTTTGCTTTTTGGTTGTAATATGCACAAAAACACAGAGATATTATTGAGCGTTTTGACAATATACATACTTTCGGCTATCTGCTAAAATGGAAATGTAATGAAATTACGGGCAAAACCGTGGGGTTAATAATTTTATAAAAAATAGGAGGAGTTTTGTTATGAAATTATTTAAAAAGCTTTTAGCGGTAGCATTCACTCTTGCAATTGCGGCAATCCCTGTATATGCAAGTGCAGCAGCAGAAGTTCTTGATTTTGAAGACGGGGTTATTCCGGCCGGCATTGCAATGGCTACCAACACTGACGGAACACCGGATGGCGATCCTGCCGTTTTATCCGTGGCAGACTTCCAGGGTTCCAAGATGCTTAAGGTGGATCCTCAGCAAGGCGCTATCTCGAAGGTTAAATTTATGGTAGCAGATCTGGTTGGTGAAGAGAAGGCCTTGGATGTAAAAGGGCTGGAATATGACCTCATTCTCGAGAATCCGGATGACACTACGAAGACTGACTGGTGCGGCGGCTCTGTAGGCGGCGGTCCTTGGGCTTCCGGCGGTGCATGGGCAAACGGTACCGAATGGACGGTTCAGGATGATACCAAGAATATTTCCGATGTAAAACATGTAGCTGAAGCTATTCCTTCCGATCTTGGATTTGTTGATACTGCAAATGCCTTCTTCTTATTCCAGTATTGGGGCAATAATAAAAATAATAATATCTATATCGATAATATTAAGTTAACGGATGCCGATGGCAATGTTATTCCATTTGCTGTCGAAGCAGCACCTGCGGCAAGTGATGATGGTGCATCCGTTCCTAAGACCGGAGTTGTATCCTTGGCATTATTATTTGGTTTAGGCGCAGCAGCTATGGGCAGCGGTTCCATCGTTATGAAAAGGAAAGAAAAATAATACTGTACATATAATAATAAGGGGTTATTAGCCTCCGCATGTTAATCTGTGCGGAGGCTTTTATATTGTACGGGAAGGTTCGCCCAATGTGATTTAATGCCTTTTGGCAGGTTGTCATTTGCGGGAGAATTACTTATATTTATAAGAAACTTTTTGAAAGTTTTACAAAATAATCTTGACAAAAGATATTGATGGTGCTATTTTAAGTTATAGATGTTAGCACTCTAACGAGGCGAGTGCTAACAAAACCTTACAAACCAGTACAGACCCGGACTTTTAAGGATCGAGGTAGAGGATGCAGCAATTGGATGAAAGAAAACTTAAAATCTTGCAGGCTATAATCCGTAATTATCTGGAGACCGGTGAACCGGTGGGATCAAGAACTATTTCCAAGTTCACGGATCTTAATTTGAGCTCGGCTACCATTCGGAATGAAATGTCAGATCTGGAAGAGTTAGGTTATATTATTCAGCCTCACACTTCGGCTGGTCGAATTCCATCCGATAAGGGCTACCGGCTTTATGTGGATATGCTCTTACAGGACAAGGTGCAAGAGGTTGAGGATATGCGTGAGCTGCTGATACAGAAAGCGGACCGGCTGGAGAACCTCCTGCAGCAGGTAGCGAAGCTGCTTGCCGTGAATACCAACTATACGACAATGGTATCCACCCCTCAATATAAGAAGAAAGTGAAATTCATACAATTAACGGAGGTTGATGAAAATCAACTGCTGGCGATCATCGTTTTTGAAAGAAATATTGTTAAGAATAAAATCATTCAGGTCTCAGCATCCTTAAATAAAGAAACGTTATTAAAGCTGAATATTGTCATCAATACCTTTCTTCAGGGTCTGGATCTTGGAGAGATCAATCTTCCGGTGATTACACAGATGAAGGAGCAGGCCGGCGATTACCGCAATCTTGTAAATGATATTTTGGATGCGATCATGCAGGCAGTGACAGAGGAAGAAGATATCGAGATATTCACCTCGGGTACCACTAATATTTTACGATATCCGGAATTAAGTGATAAGGAAAAAGCTGCTGATATTTTATATACCCTGGAAGAGAAAAAGGCACTTACCGAATTAATTCAGGATAAGATGGAGGATGAAGAAAGCCGTGGAATTCAGGTATATATCGGAGATGAAACTCCGGTAGATTCCATGAAGGAGTGCTCCGTGGTCACAGCCACTTATGAGATTGAGGAAGGAGTCTACGGCAAGGTGGGTATCATAGGACCAAAGAGAATGGATTATCAGAAGGTGGTAGGGACACTTCAATCCCTGATGGTTCAACTGGATGATATTTTCAAGAAAAAGTAGAAAGGTGGTATTCGTCACTTGAATGATAATAAAGTGATCGACGTTATGAAAGCTGCCATGGAAAAGGAGAAAGTAATGAAGGAGAATTCAAAGGAAGCAATGGAGCAACAAATAGATGATCAGAATCAGGAAGTAACAACCGGCGACATTGAAATGGAAGAAGTGGTTAACGAGTCAGAAGACATTGCTGAGGATGTTGCGGCAGAGTCGTTGGAAGCGGAGGATGGTAAGCCTGAGAAGGCCGGAAAATCTTTTTTTAAGAATTCAAAATCCAAAGAGCTTGCTGTGAAGGATCAGAAGATTGAGGAGCTTACGGACCGCCTGATGAGAACCATGGCTGAATTTGATAATTACCGCAAGCGTTCTGAAAAAGAGAAAGCAGTAATGTATGATATGGGTATCAAAAGCTTCATAGAAAAAATACTTCCCATTGTAGATAACTTTGAGAGAGGCTTAGGTACCATCACAGAGAAGGAAAAGGAAAGCGCATTTGCACAAGGTATCGAATTGATTTACCGTCAGCTTTTGACCTCTCTTGATGAGATCGGAGTAAAACCCATTGACGCTGTTGGTAAGGAATTTGATCCGAATCTTCATAATGCGGTGATGCATGGCGAGGATGAAGGCCTGGGTGAGAACATTGTATCCGATGAATTTCAAAAGGGATATATCTACAAGGATCTGGTAGTCCGCCACAGTATGGTTAAGGTAGTAAACTAGATTCATAACCGGTTGTTAGAGAACACATTTTTGACAGTATTAAGTTTATGATTTATTATAGGGGGTTATTCCCCCGAAGTATAAGTTGTGCTAAGTTTTTAATTTATTTATAGGAGGATAACTCCTCCTAAGTTAAGTAGTGTAAGTTCATAATTTTCTATAGGAGGATATTCCTCCTGATGTAAACAGTGACAAATTTTAAATTTATTATAGGAGGAATTTAATATGGGTAAAATCATAGGCATTGACTTAGGAACAACAAATTCATGTGTGGCCGTTATGGAAGGCGGAAAACCCGTTGTTATTGCGAATACGGAAGGATCAAGGACCACACCTTCCGTTGTTGCATTTACAAAGACAGGAGAGCGTCTCGTTGGTGAGCCTGCAAAACGCCAGGCAGTAACCAATTCTGATAAAACAATCTCATCCATCAAGAGACATATGGGCACCGATTACAGGGTAAAGATTGACGACAAGAGATATTCTCCTCAGGAAATTTCGGCAATGATCCTTCAGAAATTAAAGGCTGATGCGGAAAGCTATCTCGGCGAGAAAGTTACAGAAGCTGTTATTACGGTTCCCGCATATTTCAACGATGCTCAGAGGCAGGCTACCAAGGATGCCGGTAAGATTGCAGGCCTTGATGTAAAAAGAATTATCAATGAGCCAACAGCTGCAGCCCTCGCTTATGGTCTTGACAACGAGCATGAGCAGAAGATCATGGTATATGACTTGGGCGGTGGTACCTTCGACGTATCCATCATCGATATCGGCGACGGTGTTATCGAGGTTCTTGCAACCTCCGGTGACAACAGACTCGGTGGTGATGATTTCGATGAGAGAGTTACCAGATATATGATTGATGAGTTTAAGAAATCCGACGGTGTTGATTTATCCACCGATAAGATGGCTCTTCAGAGATTAAAGGAAGCAGCCGAAAAGGCAAAGAAGGAATTATCCTCTGCCACCACCACAAACATTAATCTTCCTTTTATCACAGCAACTGCAGAAGGCCCGAAGCATTTTGACATGAACTTAACCCGTGCAAAATTTGATGAGCTGACGCATGACCTGGTTGAAAGAACCGTAGTTCCGGTTCAGAATGCACTTCGTGATGCAGGCCTTACTCCTTCGGACATCAAAAAGGTATTATTAGTGGGTGGTTCCACAAGAACCCCTTCCGTTCAGGAGAAAGTAAGACAGTTAACGAACCAGGAGCCTTCCAAGACTTTAAATCCCGATGAATGCGTGGCGATCGGTGCTTCCATTCAGGGTGGTAAGCTGGCAGGAGATGCAGGTGCAGGAGATATCCTTCTTCTTGATGTTACTCCTCTGTCCCTTTCCATTGAGACCCTTGGCGGTGTAGCTACCAGATTGATTGAAAGAAATACCACCATTCCTACCAAGAAGAGTCAGGTGTTCTCTACGGCAGCCGATAATCAGACCGCAGTTGATATCAACGTAGTACAGGGGGAAAGACAGTTTGCGAAGGACAACAAGAGCCTTGGACAATTCCGTCTGGATGGTATTCCGCCGGCAAGAAGAGGTGTTCCTCAGATCGAGGTTACCTTTGATATTGATGCCAACGGTATTGTAAATGTATCCGCTAAGGATATAGGAACCGGAAGAGAGCAGCATATCACAATTACCGCAGGTTCCAACCTGTCCGATAACGATATCGAAAAAGCAGTAAGAGAAGCCGCAGAATACGAAGCACAGGATAAGAGACGCAAGGAAGCGGTGGATGTCCGTAATGATGCTGACTCCATGGTATTCCAGACAGAGAAGGCATTGTCTGAAGTTGGTGATAAGATTGATGCCGGCGCAAAAGGTACCGTAGAAGAGGACCTTACCAGACTGAAGGAACTGGTTGAAAAATCAAATCCTGAGGTTATGAGTGACGGCGAGATCGCTGATATCAAGGCAGCAAAAGAAAAGTTAATGACCGATGCTCAGGCTTTATTTGCAAAGCTGTATGAGAACAGCGGTGCTGCAGGTGCGGGCCCCGATATGTCAGGCGCCAATTATGGCGACGCAGGTAACGCAGGCGGCTCAACAGGCAATAATGATGATGTTGTAGACGGCGACTACAGAGAAGTATAATTCGTTTTGCACATCAGTGCAAAACATTACAAGAACTACAAGATGAGTTCCATTCGAAATTCATCTTGTAGTTCTTCAACATAAATTTATGCAAAGTCCGCGGGTTCTTAACCTGCGCAGACATAAAAGAGGCTCCGGGTGGTCATAATTGACTGCCTGTTTGGCTTGAAAACAACTCTCAATTATGTTATATTATCGGAATGAGTGCATCTTCCGATAACTTATATTTTTCGTTAGTTGGTTTGATAGATAGGCAATGAAAGGTGAATAAAACGATGGCGGATAAACGTGATTATTATGAGGTCTTGAGCGTCAGCAGATCTGCGACGGATGACGAATTAAAAAAAGCATATAGAAAACTTGCGAAACAATATCATCCGGATACCAATCCAGGGGATAAAACCGCAGAAGCAAAGTTCAAGGAAGCTTCAGAAGCTTATGCTGTCTTAAGTGATGCTGATAAGCGCAGGCAATATGACCAGTTCGGACACGCAGCCTTTGACGGAAGCGGCGGAGCAGGCGCCGGCGGCTTTGACTTCAGCTCAATGGACATGGGAGATATCTTTGGAGATATTTTCGGTGATTTGTTCGGCGGAGGCCGCAGCAGACGTGCGAACAACGGTCCCATGCAGGGGGCAAGTCTTAGAACATCTGTCAGGATCACCTTTGAAGAAGCAGTGTTTGGTACGGAGAAGGAATTAGAACTTACTCTGAAGGATGAATGTAATACCTGCCACGGAACAGGAGCAAAACCCGGCACCACTGCAGATACCTGTACAAAATGCGGCGGCAAGGGCCAGGTGGTATATACACAGCAGTCTTTATTCGGAATGGTTCGTAATGTACAGACCTGCCCGGATTGTCACGGAACCGGCAAGATCATTCGCGATAAATGTTCCGACTGCTATGGAACCGGTTATGTAAGCAGTAAGAAGAAGATTCAGGTTTCCATTCCGGCCGGAATCGACGGCGGTCAAAGTGTCAGAATTCGCGGTAAGGGCGAACCGGGTACCAATGGCGGTCCGAGAGGGGACTTACTGGTTGAGGTAGAGGTAAGCAGGCACCCGATCTTCCAGCGTCAGGATTATGATATTTACTCCACAGCACCGATTTCCTATGCAACCGCTGTTCTTGGCGGAGATGTAAAGATCAATACCGTAGACGGGGATGTTCTCTATACGGTGAAGGCGGGAACCCAGACGGATACAAAGGTAAGACTGAAGGAGAAGGGTGTCCCCAGTCTCAGAAATAGGGCAGTGCGCGGAGACCATTATGTGACTCTTGTTGTACAGGTTCCTACGAATCTGAATTCCGAACAAAAGGATCTGCTGAAGAAGTTTGAGGATGCGATGACCGGCAAGTCAGAAAAGAATTCCGACGCCCCGGAGAATGAAAAAGGCAAGAAAAAATTCTGGAAATAATAAGCTTGGTTACTGAATTTGATGAAATGAAGTGATACAGGGAATAAATTTATACAGAACATAGTTAATCCGGAGGATGGAACAAAAAATGCGGGCCACCCTTCGGATTGTTGCTACATATGGTTGCTTATGAGAAAATGGAGAGTATGCGATGAAGTGGACAAAATTTACATTGGAAACAACAACCGAGGCAGTAGATCTGGTAAGCGATATGCTCAGCGAACTGGGGATTGAAGGAATTGAAGTCAGTGATAAGGTTCCCCTAACGGAGGAAGAAAGACAGCAGATGTTTATTGATATATTGCCGGAGCTTGGGGAAGATGACGGCATTGCACTGGTGAGCTTTTATGTTGATGTTGATGAGGATCATGAGACATTGCTAATTCGTGTGAAGGAAGGACTAAAGGAGCTGGCCGCCTATGTTAAGGTTGGTTCCGGGAGTATCACCGTAAGCGAAACGGAGGATAAGGATTGGATGAATAATTGGAAGGAATTCTTCAAGCCCTTCCGTATTGACGATACCATTGTAATAAAACCCACCTGGGAAACACTTGAGGATCAGAAGGAGGATGATCTGGTAATAGAAATCGATCCCGGTACCTCCTTTGGAACCGGTTCTCATGAGACGACAAAGCTTTGTATCCTGGCAATGAAAAATTATGTGAAGCTCGATTCCGTTGTTATGGACGCGGGAAGCGGCAGCGGAATCCTGTCAATTATAGCAAAAAAACTGGGCGCAAAAGAGGTTCTGGGCATAGATATCGATCCCAATGCAACCATCTCCTCCATTGAGAATTCAGAGGTAAATAAGCTTCAGATCAAGGAAGGCTCCTTAACCTTCAGGACAGGTAATATTATAGAGGACGATGGAGTTCGGACCTTGATCGGCAGAGAAAAATACGATGTTGTGGTTGCCAACATTCTGGCAGACGTGATTATTCCTCTATCCGATGTGATTGGGGAGAATCTAAAGCCCGGCGGCATCTTTATCAGCTCAGGGATCATCAATGTGAAGGAAGAAGCCGTAAAGAATGCCTTGCTGAGGAATCATTTTATCATTCAGGAAGTCAACCGGATGGGGGACTGGGTATCCTTTGTAGCAAGCAAATAAATAATCGAGGATTAGTCTGGATGTATCCTTCAGACTATGGACATATAGACAAGTCCACGGATTTTATTAGAAATTCGTGGACTTGTTAAATATTGCAAATAAATACATTAACCTATACCTGTATTTTAAAAGACTTTTACCGCTTCAGCGCAGTTACATCTGGAGTTGGACAAGATGATGAGCATTATGGCTATTGCATTTTCCCAATAATAATAGAAAAGGATTTATATGTAATGTACCATATTATCCTGAGGAACCAGACCTGTGTCTTTTAACTGAGCCTCATGAATAGCAGCCAGCTCATCTTCAGTTACCGGTGTTGAACAGCCGAAGATATTCATGGCTGCAATGAGTGTTAATGCGAAATAAATTAATCTCTTCATGATAACCTCTCCTTAATTTCTGTCTAATAAGTTCTCCGCCGGAAGGAACATTCATTTTTGCTTTCATGAATAATAGACGAGGCTCCGTCTTAAAAAGTTTCGTAAAATAGTTGGAAATAAATATTGAACATACGTTCTTGATGATTTATAATAACTCTTGACGGCAAATAATAGGTACAGATGAAAATACAAGGAGCCCTTCATGCATCGATTTTATGTCAGTTCTAATCAAATTACCGATAATCTGATCCGTATTACAGGTCCGGATGTCAATCATATTAAGAATGTCCTGCGTATGAAGCCCGGGGAGGAGCTCATAATTTGTAATGGACAGGGAAAAGATTGTTATTGTATAATTAATACGGTATCCGAGCAGGAAATTCTTGCTGAGGTCAATTCCATTAAGGACACCGGTACTGAATTAAAGACAAAAATCACCTTGTTTCAGGGACTGCCAAAGCAGGATAAGATGGAGCTGATAATCCAAAAGGCGGTAGAGCTTGGTGTACACGAGATAGTTCCGGTAATGACGAAGAGAGTTATCGTCAAGCTGGATGATAAGAAGAAGGAAGAGAAGAAGCTTGAGCGATGGCAGGCCATCGCCGAAGGAGCTGCAAAGCAGTCCGGGCGCGGAATCATTCCTGTTGTGAAACCGGTGCAGGCCTATTCGGAAGCTTTGAGGAACTGCGCCGACCTGGAGCTTGGTTTAGTACCCTATGAGAATGCCAAAGGAATGCAATTTACCAGAGAGATTATGAATAGCCTTGAGCAGTATTCCAGCGTCGGAGTAATAATCGGTCCGGAAGGCGGCTTTGAAGATGCCGAGATAAGACAAGCAGTCCAGAAAGGACTGCATCCGATATCGCTTGGCAGACGTATCCTGCGCACGGAGACTGCAGGCTTAGCAATCCTGTCCATGATGGTTCTTATGCTGGACGAGAAATGAGGTAGCAGATGGAAATACAACTTTGGAGAGAAATACTTGAGCCTTATGCCTTGGCAGTTGATGAGCTTGTAATAAAGTTTAATCATATTATTGATGAATATAAACAAGTAGGTGCCTATTCCCCTATAGAACAGGTTACCGGCAGGGTAAAAAAGATATCCAGCATCCTTGAGAAGGCGCAGAAGAAAAAACTCAGTCTGGATAATATTGAAGAGAAGATCGATGATATTGCCGGTATCCGAATTATCTGCCAATTTGTTGAGGATATTTATAAAGTGGTTGATATCATAAAGAAGCGTTCCGATATGCGTATCAGAACCGAGAAGGATTACATTAAGAACAGGAAAGAGAGCGGTTATCGTTCTTATCATCTGACTGTTTACTATAATGTTGAAACCTTAAAAGGAACCAAGGAGCTGCAGGCAGAGATACAGATTCGAACACTTGCGATGAATTTCTGGGCAACCATCGAGCATTCCATGCAATATAAGTATAAGCAGAATATGCCGGAACGAATACGGGAGAGGCTGTCTGCCGCAGCGGAGGCAGTTCTTGTGCTTGATCAGGAAATGTCAATGGTACGGGATGAGATTATGGATGCACAGAATTCCTTTACCATTAAAGCGAATATTGTAGCAGATATTTTGACAAATATTCAAAATTTATATCAAGTAATGAATAAACAGGAAGTAATCTCGATACAGGATGAGTTTTTCCGTATTTACCAGAACGGAGAGCAGGCGGAGCTTGAGAAGTTTAATAAAGAGCTTGACTTAATCTCTGCGCGGTACAGGGCGCAAAGCCTTAGATAACTTAACATAAACGGAGTGAAAAAATGAATTTACCGAAATTATTTGAGGACAGAATGAGAAGGCTTCTTGGAGCGGAATACGAGGATTATCTGGCATGTTATACGAAGCCGCATTTTGGCGGATTGCGTGTCAATACCCTGAAGATGACTCCGGAAGAATTTGAACAGACCTGTCCTTTTTCCATAAAAAGAATTCCCTGGATCAAGAATGGTTATTACTATGATACCGGGGAACAGCCTGCAAAGCATCCCTTATATTACGGCGGCGCTTATTATATTCAGGAGCCGAGCGCAATGACGCCGGCCAGTCTCCTGCCAATTAAGAAAGGAGATAAGGTACTGGATATTTGTGCTGCTCCGGGAGGAAAAAGTACGGAGCTGGGAGCAAGACTGCAGGGAGAAGGCGTATTGGTTTCTAACGATATCAGTAACTCCAGAGCGAAGGCGCTACTTAAAAATATTGAACTCTTCGGTATCCGTAATGCCCTTGTGCTTTCAGAAGCACCCAATAAGCTGGCAGATTATTTTCCGGAATACTTTGATAAAATTCTGATTGATGCCCCCTGTTCCGGGGAAGGAATGTTTCGTAAAAGCCCGGCAATCATGAAGAACTGGGAGCAATATGGCGTTGATTATTATAACAAGCTTCAGAAGGAAATTATTCTTTTTGCGGCGAAGATGCTTAAGCCCGGAGGCTATATGCTGTATTCCACCTGTACCTTTTCTCCTGAGGAGAATGAAGGAACCATTGCTTATCTGTTGCAGGAATGTCCTGAATTTCATGCAGTCAATGCAATACCTGCGGAAGATGTACAAAGATCGGCGGGGATTTCCTACGAAGGGTTTTCCTTCGGAAAACCGGAATGGATTCCGGACATACCGAATGTATCCGAGTCACTGGCTGATATTGCAAGTTACCGTAAAGAGGAACTGCAGCACTGCATTCGCTTGTGGCCTCATAAGATAAATGGGGAAGGGCATTTTGCAACGCTGCTTTATAAAGAAGAGAAGCAGGAACAGGAAGCGGAGGTGTCATCTTACGGTTTTGACAGCCAGATGTATAAAGGAAAAGGAAACCTTTCAGCGGAGGCGGAGGAATTTTTAAAAACCTTAGGCTTTCCCATCAGGCGGGAACAGCTTCATGTTCATGAGGACAGAGTATATCTGCTTCCGGCGGGTTTACCGGAGCTGAAAGGCTTACGAATTCTCAGACAGGGCTTATTGCTTGGCGAGATGAAGAAACAGCGTTTTGAACCTTCCCAGGCACTGGCCTGTGCCCTTACGACAAAGGAATACCATAAGCTCATCAGGCTGCGAATGGATGATCCACAGGTGGTACGTTATCTGAAATGCGAGGCAGTCGAGCCGGAAGGAAGCTATGAGGACGGCTGGTATCTGGTATGTGTCGGGGATACTCCCCTTGGCTGGATGAAGGCTGCAAAGAATGGGTTTAAGAATAAATATCTGCCCGGCTGGAGATGGGTATAACAAATAGAAAGTAGGATGCTCATGGCGGATCAGATGCGATTGGATAAATATCTTGCAGATATGGGAATCGGTACAAGAAGTGAGATAAAAACCTGGATCCGTAAGGGTCGGGTCAAAATAAACCAGGCCGTATGTACGAAACCCGAAGCTAAGGTGTACGCAGGAGCGGATGAGGTCTGTTTTGAGGACAGTCCTGTGGGTTATGTACAGTATCAATATATCATGCTTCATAAGCCTGCCGGAGTTGTATCTGCTACCATTGATAATGTCAGCGAGACAGTGCTTGATTTAATTAAGAACAAGAAATGTAAAGATTTATTTCCCGTAGGAAGACTGGATAAGGATACGGAAGGGCTGCTGTTGATTACAAATGACGGAGAATTGGCGCACAGGCTGTTATCGCCGAAGAAGCATGTAGATAAGGTTTATTACGCCAGAATTTCAGGAAGAGTATCTGCAGCGGATCAGGAGGCCTTTCTGCAGGGAGTAGATATTAAGGAAGAAGCTTTGACGCTTCCTGCAAAGCTGAATATTATAAAGTCTGATGAGATATCTGAAATAGAGCTGACCATTCAGGAGGGAAAATTCCATCAGGTAAAGCGGATGTTTGAGGCGGTCGGCAAGGAGGTAATCTACTTAAAACGATTATCCATGGGAAGCCTGATTCTTGATAAAGCTCTCAAACCCGGGGAATACAGAGAATTGACAAAAGAAGAATTGCAAATGCTAAAAAGCTAGACACCGGAGAATAGCTTTCCGGTTTTGCCGGATAAAATTCTCATCTATCAAGGATTGGCTGACAGATATATTAATAAGAAATCACGCCTCAAATTCACAGGTATTGACAATATGGAGGTTTATTATGTTAAAAGAAATACGCGCAGTTATTTTTGACTTGGATGGTACCCTGGTTGATTCCATGTGGATGTGGAAGAGCATTGATATCGAATACCTGGGCAGATATGGTATTCAGATGCCGGAGGATCTGCAGCAAAGCATCGAGGGTATGAGTTTTTCGGAGACTGCGATTTACTTTAAAGAACGTTTTGGACTCAAGGATAGCCTTGATCAGATAAAAGGTGACTGGAATGAGATGGCCTGGGATAAGTATATGCATGAAGTACCTCTAAAAGCAGGGGTTCGTGAGCTCTTAGCCTATTTAAAACAGGACCACATCGCTATGGGCATCGCAACCAGCAATTCAAGAGAGCTTGTAGACTTAGTGGTGGAGAAGCTTGGTATCAAGGAGTATTTCTCCTCAATCAGAACCTCCTGTGAAGTAAGTAAAGGGAAGCCGTCTCCGGACATCTATCTTCTGGTTGCGGAGGATCTCGGAGTGGAGCCGGTGCATTGCCTGGTGTTTGAGGATGTATTGCAGGGCATTATGGCTGGAAAGAATGCCGGTATGAAGGTTTGTGCGGTACATGATGAGCACTCGGCGAAAGAATTGGAAGAAAAGATTGAATTATCAGATTATTATGTAGAAGCAATGACGGAAGTAATCAAGTTGGCATAATATAATTATGTTAACTTAATTGATTTTATCTTGTTGAGTTAAAAATTTGAAATTATTATGAATTGGAGTTCCGTAAATGAAACAGTTTTATGTACAACAGAATGAAGCGGGGCAGCGTCTGGATAAGCTGCTTGTTAAGATATTAAATAAAGCCCCCAAAAGCTTTATCTATAAAATGCTGCGTAAAAAGAATATCACACTGAACGGCAAGAAGGCGGAAGGTTCCGAGAAACTGAATGTTCAGGATGAAATAAAGCTGTTTTTATCTGACGAGACCTTTGAGCAATTCTCAGAGATAATTAATACTACTATTGTAGAAGATAAGCTGGATATCATTTATGAGGACAAACATATCTTGATTGTAAATAAGCCGGTTGGCACCCTTTCTCAAAAGGCGGAGAAAGAGGATGTGTCCATGGTGGAGCATATACTTTCTTATCTGTTGTCCAGTAAACAGATTACAAGAGATCAGCTGATCAGTTTTAAACCGGCTCTCTGTAACCGTCTTGACCGTAATACCGGTGGCATCTTAATCGCAGGAAAATCCCTTCTTGGACTGCAGGAAATGGCAAGGCTGCTAAAGGACCGCTCTCTGGGGAAATACTATCTTTGTGTTGTGAAAGGTAAAATTGAAGATAAAAGGCGTATCGAAGGCTACCTCAGCAAGGATGAGGAGAAGAATCAGGTGACGATTCATCCGAAGGAGACAGCAAATACCGAATATATCTGTACGGAATATGAGCCCTTAGCCCATAATATGGTGCAGGAGGAAGTTCTGGGAATATATACGCTGTTACGTGTTAAGCTGATCACCGGTAAATCCCATCAAATCCGGGCTCATCTGGCCAGCATAGGTCACCCGATTATCGGGGATTTTAAGTACGGGGATCAGAAAACAAATCATTATTTTAAGAAAAACTATGAATTGGCTTCACAGCTTCTGCATTCCTACCAGATGGAATTTCCGAAGCTGGAAGGTGAGTTATCCGATCTGTCGGAAAAGGTTTTTACCGCGAAGCTGCCGGAGCAGTTTGAACGAATAAAACAAAAGCTTTTCGAACGGTAAGATTACCGTTAAAGCAGTCGCAAAAAGGAGGGGCAGGTATGCCATCGTGGAATTCCAGAGGGTTGAGAGGTTCCCAGCTGGAGGAACTGATTAATATGACGAATACCAGATACCGGGATAGGGGACTTGCGTTAATACAGAAGGTGCCGACACCGATTACTCCCATCAATATTGACAAAGAGAACCGGCATATCACGCTTGCTTATTTTGAACAAAAAAGTACCGTGGATTATATCGGTGTTGTTCAGGGGATACCGATTTGCTTTGATGCAAAGGAATGTGCCGTCGACACCTTTAATATGAATAATGTTCATGAGCATCAAATAGAATTTATGAAGGAATTTGAAGAGCAGAATGGTATTGCATTTTTGCTGATCTACTTTAAAAAGCAGGACAGCTATTATTATCTGACCTTCGACAGATTGTATGAGTTCTGGGACAGAGCTGCCAAGGGAGGCCGCAAGAGCTTCCGTTATGACGAGCTTGACCTCCAATATAAGATTCCGCTGCAGGACGGTGCCTGTATTCATTACCTGCACATCTTACAGAAGGATCTGGAGCGCAGAGAGGATACATAGGGAATACTGATGCCTGATATAAATTTGTTCCTGGACCGGATTACGGTTATATCGTAAAATGGGTTGACACATAATAAGTTATAACATATAATGAAACAACATGTTAGTATGGTAACGAATTATCACGTTACCATACTAAAGTTATATTAATGCGAAAATAGAAAGGTTAGGTACTGATTATGAAAGACATTTTACTACATACACCTGAGGGAGTCAGAGATATCTACAGCTCGGAATGTGCAACCAAGCTTGCGTTGCAGAGCAGGCTTCACCATGTACTGGAGCATTATGGCTTTTGTGATATTCAGACACCCAGCTTTGAATTTTTTGATATCTTCAGTCAGGAACGAGGAACTGTCTCCTCTAAGGATATGTATAAATTCTTTGACCGGGAGGGCAATACCCTGGTGCTTCGGCCGGATATCACCCCCTCTGTGGCCCGCTGTGTGGCAAAATACTATAAGGACGAGACGATGCCGGTCCGTCTTTGCTATATCGGAAATACCTTCATCAATCAATCAGGGTATCAGGGAAAGCTAAAGGAAGTTACCCAATTAGGTGCCGAGTTGATGAATGATGACAGTATCGAGGCGGATGCGGAGCTTTTGGCGCTTACCGTCGAATGCCTGCTGCAGGCAGGCCTGACAGAATTTCAGCTTGAGATCGGTTATGCGGATTTCTTTCGTGCGCTTTCCATGGAAGCAGGTTTTACTGAGGATGAGGAGATGCTTAATCTGCGGCTGTTGATCTCCAGTAAGAATATGTTTGGTATTGAAGCGTTCCTTCGGGAAAAGAATATGAAACAGGAGCTTAAGGAAATTTTTCCGAAGCTTCCGGAGCTGTTCGGTTCCCTTGAGGTCTTAGGGTATGCGAGGGATCTGACCACCAATGTAATAGCACTGAAAGCAATTGAGCGTCTGGAAAGTCTATATCAAATTATGACCGAATATGGTTATGAACGGTATATTTCCTTTGATCTTGGTATGCTGAGCCAGCATAACTATTATACCGGAATTATATTTAAAGCCTATACTTACGGAACCGGAGAGGCAGTGGCTACCGGCGGCCGCTATGACAAGCTGGTAATTCAGTTTGGCAAGGATGCTCCTGCCATTGGGCTTGTTATTGTGATTGATCAGCTGATGCTGGCTCTTGGACGTCAGAAGCTTTTGCAGGCGGCCGAGGCGCAGGATACCCTGATTCTATACAGGCAGAATTACCGGACACAGGCAATTGCCTTGGCAAAGCATTTTCGTAAGGATGGGATGAATACAATACTACAGTTGTCGAATGACGAATGCAGACTGGAGGATTATATAGCTTATGGTAAGCGGATGCAGGTGGGCGGCATACTGAGTCTGGATAATGACACGAGCATTAAGGTGATCGATATCAGGGAAGGTTCTGTAAAAGAAGCCCCGATGCAGGACTTCTTATAGACAGAAAGGGGACGATAGTATGAGATATATTACGATTGCTCTTGCAAAAGGGCGCCTTGCCTCAAATACCCTGGAGCTTTTAGAGAAGATCGGTATTTCCTGCGAGGAGATGAAGGATAAGAATTCCCGCAAGTTAATCTTTGTCAATGAAGCATTAAAATTAAAGTTCTTTCTGGCCAAAGCCAATGATGTGCCTACTTATGTAGAGTATGGTGCGGCGGACATTGGGGTTGTCGGAAGGGATACGATACTGGAAGAAAGCCGAAAGTTATATGAGGTGATTGATCTTGGACTTGGAAAATGCAGAATGTGCATTGCCGGTCCTGCCTCGGCAAAGGAGCTGTTACGGCATGGGGAGTTGATCCGTGTAGCTACAAAGTATCCGAATATTGCAAAGGATTATTTTTATAATAAGAAGCATCAAACGGTGGAGATCATTAAATTAAACGGTTCCATTGAGCTTGCGCCGATTGTCGGACTTGCCGAGGTCATTGTAGATATCGTTGAAACAGGCTCCACACTTCGGGAAAATGGTCTTGAGGTCTTGGAAGAAATCTGTCAGCTGTCCGCACGGATGGTAGTAAATGAGGTTAGTATGAAGATGGAACAGGAGAGGATATCAAGGATCATCCGAGAGCTAAAGGATATCATAGCTGCTCAGGAGTAATTCGATTTAATGAAGGATGAACCTAAGAATTTATCATCAAAAAGGGTGAAAGAGTATGAGAATTATTGAATTAACAGAGAAGACGAGAAAGAATATCTTAGAGGACTTATTAAAGAGGAGTCCCGAGCATTACGAGCAGTACGCAGGCGCTGTGTCCGGAATTATCGAGGAGGTTCGTACCAGAAAGGATCAGGCCGTATTTGACTATACCTTACGGTTTGATCAGGCTGTGATTACAAAGGAAACTTTCCGGATCACCGATGAGGAGATCGAAGAAGCCTATAGAAATATTGACCCTGCCGTACTGGAAGTTATTCGTAAAGCAATCATAAACATTGAGAGTTACCATTCCAAGCAAAAGCAGTACAGCTGGTTTGATACCACGGATAACGGCACCATTCTCGGACAGAAGATTACCCCCATCGCTTCCGCAGGTGTCTATGTTCCCGGCGGTAAGGCCGCTTATCCTTCCTCCGTATTAATGAATGTTATCCCTGCCAAGGTAGCCGGTGTGAAGCGAATTGCTATGACGACCCCGCCGGATGCTTCCGGAAAAGTCAATTACGGTACGCTTGTTGCAGCAAGGGAAGCCGGAGTAACGGAGATCTACAAAGCGGGAGGAGCTCAGGCGATTGCCGCTCTGGCTTACGGAACGGAAAGCATCCCGAAGGTGGATAAGATCGTCGGACCGGGTAACATCTATGTTGCTTTGGCTAAGAAGGCTGTATACGGCCATGTGAGTATTGATTCTATCGCGGGTCCCAGTGAGATTCTGGTACTGGCCGATGAGACGGCAAATCCCAGGTATGTTGCCGCGGATTTATTGTCCCAGGCCGAGCACGATGAGCTTGCCTCCGCGATTTTGATCACCACCAGCAGGGAGCTTGCTGATAAGGTATCTG
This sequence comes from Bacillota bacterium, assembly GCA_023409535.1. Lineage (GTDB taxonomy): Bacteria > Bacillota > Clostridia > Lachnospirales > Lachnospiraceae > Mobilitalea. The sequence goes on along the minus strand of JAEYGZ010000048.1, from coordinate 158,146 downwards.
CCGAGGTGGATGAATTTATCGAACAATTATCCCGTAAGGAAATCTTACAGAAATCCTTGGATAATTACGGATATATCATGGTGGCAAAAAGTCTGGAGGAAGCTGTCGATACTGCCAACGAGATTGCCTCCGAGCATCTTGAAATCATGATGAAGGATGCCTTTCAGGTTATGACAAAGATTAGGAATGCAGGCGCAATCTTTATCGGGGAATATTCCAGCGAGCCGCTGGGGGATTATATGGCGGGTCCAAATCACATCTTACCTACCAACGGAACCGCTAAGTTCTTCTCACCCCTGGGTGTGGATGATTTTATTAAAAAATCCAGTATTATATCCTATTCCAGAGAAGCCCTGGAACCCATTCACAGGGATATCGAGACCTTTGCCAAATCAGAAGGCCTGACTGCCCATGCAAATTCCATTGCTGTGAGATTTAACGGCAAAATAAGCTAAAAAGTTTGACATTTGTTTCACTTATTGTATAATTATATCATCATTGAGAGAAGTAATGCTTCAGGGAAGGAGGAAGGTCATGAGTTCCAGAAGCGCTGTCATTAACAGAGAAACCCGGGAAACAAAGATTGCCATGGAATTTTCCTTTGATGGAGACGGCAAGGCACAAATCAATACCGGAATTGGATTTTTTGATCATATGCTGGAGAACTTCGTAAGACATGGCTTTTTTGATATGAAGCTGTCGGTAAAAGGAGATCTTCAGGTGGATGCCCACCACAGTGTGGAAGATACCGGTATCGTTCTGGGACAGGCAATTAAGAATGCACTGGGAGACAAAGCGGGAATCAAACGCTACGGTTCTTTTCTATTACCAATGGATGAGACCCTGGTGCTGTGTGCCGTTGATTTGTCCGGCCGTCCTTATCTTGCCTGGGATCTGGATTTGACGATGGATAGAATTGGAGAGATGGAGACGGAGCTGATCAAGGAATTTTTCTATGCAATCTCCTATGCTGCAGGAATGAATCTACATATGAAGAAATTAAGCGGCGGCAATAATCATCATATCATTGAAGCCGCCTTTAAGGCCTTTGCAAAAGCTTTGGATGAGGCAGGCAGTTTTGATGCCCGCATTCAGGGTGTACTGTCAACAAAGGGTACCATAGATTAATTACGCAAGTATGCTCCGGTAGAAAGGCAAAGGTGCTTATGATACTATTTCCGGCGATTGACATTAAGAATGGACAATGTGTCAGATTGAGACAGGGTAGTTTTCAGGATATTCTGGTATATTCCGATATACCGCTAAAGATAGCAAAACAATGGGAAGCTTGCGGGGCTTCCTTTATCCATATTGTAGACCTGGATGGAGCCCTGGTGGGTCATTCCGTGAACGATGAAGTGATCAGGAGTATCGTGGAGGAGGTTGGCATTCCGGTTCAGGTGGGCGGAGGAATTCGTACCATTAAGGATATAGAGAATAAGCTTTCTCTGGGGATTGAACGGGTGATTATCGGAACGAAGGCAGTGAAGGACCCGGCATTTATCAAGGAAGCGGTGACAACCTTCGGCCCCGGACGTATCGTAATCGGTATTGATGCCAAGGATGGCATGGTTGCCATTGAAGGATGGGAGAAGGTCAGCGGCTATCATGCGGTATCCCTGGCATTGGAAATGAAGAAATACGGCATACAGACAATTGTATATACCGACATTTCCAAGGATGGCATGCTGCAAGGTCCGAATATTGAACATACCAGGGAGCTGGCTGAGGTGACCGGCTTAAACATCATCGCCTCGGGCGGCGTTTCCTCCTTAAAGGACTTGGAAATGCTGCAGGAAATTAATGTATACGGTGCAATCATCGGCAAAGCACTGTATGAGAATCAAATTGATTTAAAGAAGGCTGTCAGTCTTTTTGAAAAATAAAAAACAGATCTATGACTTCCGGGAGGTATACTACGATGTCCTACAAAAAAATCATCCCTTATATCAATGCGGAATTTGAGCTTCCTGCCAAAGTGTCCGAACAGGCCGCAGCCTATTCCCACAGCGGTGCGGATGAATTATTTATTTACTGCTATTCAGCGGATGAAAATTCCAGGGAAGAATTTCTCACATTAGCAAAGGAATTATCCAGAGCTCTGGATATTCCGTTTTTGATCGGCTGTGATGTACAGCGTCTGGAGGATATCAAGAAGGCGATTTACACCGGCGCTTCAATTGCTGTAATCAAATATTCCCTGCTGCAGAATAAGTCGTTACTGAAAGAAGCCGCTGAGCGTTTTGGCTCAGAGAAAATCTTTGTTGAACTGGATATGCTGGAATATCTTGATCCGGAAAATGATAATTTAGCGCTCACACTGCAGGAATACAAGGTAGGAGGGCTTCTTCTCAAGCATGTCGCATTAACCCGGGATATCGGCAAGCGGATCGAGCAATGTCCCTTACCGGTAATTCTCCGGGACAGCTTTGTCCGAAATGACATCAACAGCCTGTTAACTCTTACAAATGTCCTCGGTATATCAACAAATTATTTTGAAACTCATGACATTATGGATACAAAACTAAGCTTAAGAGCAGCCGGTATAGAAGTTAATTCCTTTGAAAGCAAGCTGGATTTTTCCGAATTTAAGGTTGCTTCCGATGGTTTGCTTCCTGTAATTGTACAGGATTATATCACAGATGAAGTATTAATGCTTGCGTATATGAATGAGGAAGCTTATAATAAGACTGTTGTGACCGGACGTATGACGTATTATTCCAGAAGCAGAGGTGAGCTTTGGAGAAAGGGTGACACCTCGGGACATGTTCAGTATGTGAAGGAATTGTCCCTGGACTGTGATAAGGATACCATTCTTGCCAAGGTACATCAGGTAGGAGCCGCCTGTCACACAGGCAGCAGAAGCTGTTTCTATACTGAGCTGGTAAAAAAGGAATATAAGGACATGGATCCCTTTCATGTCTTTCAGGATGTCTATGAGGTTATTCTTGACCGCAAAAAAAATCCCAAGGAAGGCTCTTATACCAATTATCTCTTTGACAAGGGAATTGATAAGATCTTAAAGAAGTGCGGAGAAGAAGCCGCGGAGATTATCATTGCCGCCAAGAATCCCGGTGCAGAGGAGCTTCGCTATGAAATCTCAGATTATTTATATCATCTTATGGTATTAATGGCGCAATGCGGTCTGGACTGGGAGGATATTACCACAGAACTGGCTCATAGAAAATAATATCAGGAATAATTTTTCAGGCCTGAAACCATATTGCCTGAAAGTTAAAATAAAGAGTTTGCTTTGGCAAATTCTCGCATATTTACGATTGAATAAAAAGGATATAATAATATTGGGAGGCAATCTAACGTGCAAGCATATGGAGTAAATCAACTTAGAAAAATGTTTTTGGAGTTTTTTGAAAGCAAGGGGCATCTGAAGCTGAACAGCTTTTCTTTGATTCCTCATAATGATAACAGCTTATTGCTGATCAATTCCGGTATGGCACCCTTAAAGCCATATTTTACAGGACAGGAGATTCCTCCGAGAAAGCGTGTCACTACCTGTCAGAAGTGTATCCGTACCGGTGATATTGAGAATGTAGGCAAAACCGCAAGACATGGCACCTTTTTTGAGATGCTTGGTAACTTTTCCTTTGGAGATTATTTTAAGCATGAAGCAATAGCATGGTCCTGGGAGTTCTTAACCGAGGTGGTTGGGCTTGATCCGAACCGTCTTTATCCTTCCGTTTATGAAAATGATGAGGAAGCCTTTGAAATTTGGGAGAAGGAAATCGGGATTGCGCCTGAGAGAATCTTCCGTTTTGGCAAAAAGGATAACTTTTGGGAGCATGGCGCAGGTCCCTGCGGCCCCTGTTCCGAGATTTATTATGACCGCGGTGAGAAATACGGCTGCGGCGGCCCGGATTGTACCGTAGGCTGCGACTGTGACCGCTATATTGAGGTATGGAATAACGTATTTACCCAGTTTTACGGGGATGGCAATGGCAATTATACTGAGCTTGAGAGTAAGAACATCGATACCGGTATGGGTCTGGAAAGACTGGCAACCGTTGTACAGGAGGTCAGCTCCATCTTTGATGTGGATACCATGAAGGCAATTCGTGATAAGGTATGCGAGTTTGCCCATGCGCAGTATCAAAAGGATGCAAAGAAGGATGTCTCCATCCGTAAGATTACGGATCATATTCGTTCCGTTACCTTTATGGCCAGTGACGGAGTTATTCCTTCCAACGAAGGCAGAGGCTATGTATTCCGCCGCTTGCTTCGGGGTGCGGCAAGACACGGAAGACTTCTTGGCGTGGAAGGAAATTTCATGGCTGAGCTTGCAAAGGTTGTTATTCGTGAATCTAAGGATGGTTATCCGGAGCTGGAAGAGAAGAAGGAATATATCCTGAAGCTTCTGACTATAGAAGAAGAAAAATTCAGCAAGACCATTGACCAGGGCTTAAGTATTTTGACAGAGATGGAAAAGGAACTGGAGAAAAATAATAGTAAAGTACTTGCCGGCGAAGATGTCTTTAAGCTTTACGATACCTATGGCTTCCCCATTGATTTAACCAAGGAAATCTTGGAGGAAAAGGGCTTTGAGGTAGACGAAAAGGGCTTTAAGGCAGCGATGGAAATTCAAAGGGTTACGGCAAGAAATGCACGCGGAACCACGAATTACATGGGTGCGGAAGAAACCGTATATCAACAGCTCGATGCCGGAATTACTTCCGTATTCGTCGGCTATGATAATCTTTCCTATGAATCCGAGATTACGGTATTAACAAGTGAAACTGAGATCGTTGAGGAACTGATTGCAGGACAGAAGGGTACTATTCTGGTGAAGGAAACTCCTTTCTATGCTACCAGCGGCGGACAGTCGGCAGATACCGGAATCATCAGCACCAGGGATGCCGAGTTTGAGGTTGAGGATACCGTTAAGCTTCAGGGCGGTAAGATCGGCCATGTGGGAACTGTCACCAAGGGTATCTTTAAGAAAAATGAGAAGGTAAACCTGCAGGTGAATACCGTGCAGAGAGCGGCAACCGCCAAGAACCACAGCGCGACACACCTGCTTCAGAAGGCGCTTCGCACCGTACTTGGAACCCATGTAGAGCAGGCAGGTTCCATGGTGACCCAGGACAGACTGCGTTTTGACTTTACCCATTTTTCAGCGTTAACAGCAGAAGAGTTAATGAAGGTTGAAAGCATCGTTAATCAGGAGATAGCCAACAGCCTTCCTGTCAATACAAAGGTAATGAATATTGAGAATGCCAAAAAAGAAGGTGCCATGGCACTGTTTGGCGAGAAATATGCCAGTGATGTCCGTGTAGTATCCATGGGTGAGTTCAGCAAGGAGCTTTGCGGCGGTACCCATGTAAGCAATACAGGAAGCATTACCGTGTTCAAGATTCTGAGTGAAACAGGGATTGCAGCCGGGGTCAGAAGAATTGAAGCATTAACCGGCAGCGGCGTGTTTGAATATTACAAAGAGCTGGAACAGGAGCTTAACCAGGCCGCAAAGGCTGCAAAGGCCGAACCTTCCCAGCTAACCGGCCGTATCGAAGGCTATCTTGAGGAGATCAAGGCATTAAAATCAGAAAATGAGAAGCTAAAGAGCAAGCTTGCCAACAACTCTCTTGGGGATGTAATGAACCAGGTATCTGAAGTTAAGGGGGTAAAGCTCCTTGCCGTAAAATTATCCGATGTCGATATGAACGAGCTTCGTAATCTTGGTGACCAGTTAAAGGAGAAGCTTGGAGAAGGTGTTATCCTTCTTGCCTCCGCTATGGCGCCGGATAAGGTAAACTTACTTGCAATGGCAACCGATGGTGCCATGAGTAAGGGAGCTCATGCCGGTAACCTGATCAAGGAACTTGCAGCGTTGGTAGGCGGTGGCGGCGGCGGCAGACCGAATATGGCACAGGCCGGCGGTAAGAACGCAGCAGGTATCGGCGCAGTGATATCCAAAGCGGCAGACGTCCTCACAGCTCAGATAAAGTAAAGGGAAGCAATGCTGCCTGCACAGATGGTACGTCAGTATATTCACAAAAATAGGTTGACGAAATTGAAAAATATGCTATAATCATTTTAGTGCTATTCAAAAAATACCCAAACAGTTGTTTACGCACAATACACAACTGGAGGGAGGTTAGGTGTGAGAATATGTCAAATGTAATTGTGAAAGACAATGAAACATTAGATAGTGCTCTCCGCAGATTCAAAAGAAACTGCGCGAAGGCTGGTATCCAACAGGAGATCCGTAAGAGGGAGCATTATGAGAAGCCCAGCGTAAGACGTAAGAAGAAGTCTGAAGCAGCTAGAAAGCGTAAATATTAATTGAAAAGAGACTTCCAGTAGAAAACTGCTGGGAGTTTTTTATCGTATTTCGATCATTGCCTATTTAAATTATAAGGAAATTATAAGGAAGTATAATTACCCCTTGAGAGCTTTCCTATGTAGCTTATGCACAAGGCATATAAATGCGCTGTCAGCAGGCTTCTGCTCACAAAACAGGCAGTGCCGGTGCGTGTGGAACAGGAAAATCCCGAAAGAGATAATCATACTTCCTTATAATTTTCACAGCCTAAATTGTGACAGCGTCCCTGTACATAGTCTACTCACAAGGAGAAATTCATATATTACTATAGTATCCGCTAATGATTTGGAGCTGAATATGAGTAAGCAAATTAAGTCATCCCATAATCAATTTAAAAAGAATTCCCAAAAAACGCTCTATAAGGATTTTGCAAAGAAAAAGAAGGATCGCAAGGCTGAGGGTCCGGCGTTTGTAGAGGATATCTCAAAGCGGCTGGGACTTCCGGCAGACATCTTAGCCGGGGCACCGATTATCACTGCGACCGGTAGAAATGAAATCTGCATAGAGAATTATAAAGGCATCCTGGAATACAATGATAAGCTTATAAAGGTACAAACGAAGCTGTGCCGTGTCAGCATTGAAGGCAAGCATTTGAATATTCTGTATTTTACCGAGGATGAAATGCGTATCACCGGCTATATTCAGACAATTTCCTACCTATGATGGTTATTAACTGCAGGGAGGGTTACCTATGTTAATGAAGCTGCTTAACTGGTTAAGGGGCTATCTCTATGTGAGAATCGGCGGGATTGATCCTGAACGCTTCATCAATCTGTGCATCAACAAGAAGATATTTATCTGGAATCTGAAGAAAGCAGAGGACAGTTATCAATTTTATATTTTGCGAAAGAATTATAAAAAGCTTAAACCGATTGCCAGGAAGACAAAAATCATACCTAGGATTACCAGGAAAAACGGGCTTCCGTTTCTGCTGCATCGATACCATAACAGAAAGGGCTTTTTTGTCGGCTTTCTGGTGTGTGCTGTTCTGATCTATATTCTTTCTTTGTTTATCTGGGATATCAGTGTTCTTGGCGGCTCAAAGTATACACCGGAAGCGATAACGAAGTTTTTGAAGGAAAGTAATGTATATACGGGAATTTTAAAAAAGAAAGTGGACTGCCAGGAGATTGAGGAGACAATCCGACTTACCTACAAGGATATCGGATGGGTATCTGCGGAAATGAAAGGAACCCGTTTGATCCTGAAGATTACGGAGACCAATATGCCGGCACCGGCAATTAATGCAATGGAGCCAAGCCATATTGTGGCGACCAAGGATGCTATCATCAAATCTATCATTACACGGACCGGAACTCCGATGGTCAGAGAAGGAGATGTGGTACATAAGGGAGATGTTCTGGTCTCGGGTGTCAATAACATTATGGCCGATTTTGACATCGTTCTCAGAAAAGAGCCTGTGGTAGCAGATGCAGACATCAAATGCAAGACCTTTTATGATTACTATGAGAAAATCCCTTTGAATTATTTAAATAAACAGTACACACAAGAGGAGAAAAAGGGCTATTTTATAAGTTTGTTCGGTAAAAAATTATTTTTATATAATCCTAGAAATTCCTATCTTAAGTATGATATAATTGTTAACGAAAAAACGCTCCATATAACACCAAGCTTCTACCTTCCTTTTCGCTATGGTTCGATTATCACAAAGGAATTTGAAGAGATAAAGCAAAAATACAGCGAAATCGAAGCGGTTTCCGTTGCGGAAAGCCACCTGAACAGATATTTTGAAAATTTAAAGAAGAATCATGTTATAATAACTGAAAACAATGTTAAAATAACGGTTGAGAATAATTATTGCATTGCACAGGGCAGGATTATGGTGGAAGAACCGGCTTGGGAGTATAAAACAGTACAGGAAAATGAGTGGAGGATTGAGCCAGTAGATGAGCATAGTGGAGACAATCATTGATATACCCGCAGAACATGAAAAGAATGTCTTTGGAGGCTTCGATGCTTATGTTAAGATCATAGAGAAGTCGTTCAATGTGACAATCATTGCTAGAAATGGTGCAATCAAAGTGGTTGGAGCCACAGAGGATGTTGCAAAAGCAAAGAGTGTATTTCTTCAGTTGCTGGAGTTATCAAAACGCGGCAATCAAATTACGGAACAGAATGTTAATTATGCAATTTCCCTCGGTTTCGAGGATAAAGAACGGGCAATTGTGGAGATTGATAAGGATCTTATTTGCCATACCATCAACGGTAAGCCCATTAAGCCTAAGACACTGGGACAGAAAACTTATGTTGACCAGATACGCAATAAAATGATCGTATTCGGTGTTGGCCCGGCAGGAACCGGTAAGACATATCTGGCTATGGCAATGGGTATCACAGCATTTAAAAACGATGAAGTCAGTAAAATTATTCTGACCAGACCGGCGATTGAAGCAGGAGAAAAGCTGGGCTTTTTGCCCGGAGATCTGCAGAGTAAGGTGGATCCCTATTTAAGACCTTTATATGATGCTTTGTATCAGATCATGGGTCCTGAGGCATATATCAAGAATACGGAAAAAGGCTTAATCGAAGTGGCGCCTCTGGCTTATATGAGAGGACGTACCTTGGAGAATGCTTTTATTATTCTTGATGAGGCGCAGAATACAACCCCTGCACAGATGAAAATGTTTTTAACAAGAATCGGCTTTGGCTCAAAGGTAGTCATAACCGGCGACCAGACACAGAAGGACCTTCCGGTAGGTACAAAATCAGGTCTTGATGTGGCTTTAAAAGTATTGAGCAAAATTGATGACATCGGTTTCTCCTATCTGACCAGTCAGGACGTGGTAAGACACCCGCTGGTTCAAAGAATTGTAAAAGCATATGATGCATACGAAGAACAGCAAAAACGACATGAGCGTGTTAATCCAAACACGAACAAATCGGGTGAGAAGGATAAGAACAAAAGAGTAAATCGTATTCATTATAAATCTGAAAAGATCAGGGGAAACAGGGATGAAAGCAGGTAAGAATTCTATTTTAATTAATATTATGCCGATTTTTGCAATGTTAATCGCCATATTGCCGGGGATCCTATATCGTACCCCCAGCCTTGAGATTGCCAAAACTGCAATTTTGACATTAATATTAACCACAGCCGCAGCCTTTTATATCCGAATCAATGCAGATATTATTCTGACAAAGAGATTTGCTAAGACTGTTATCATTCTGAGTTATCTTGGCGGACTTGTTCTGCTGTTGTTTGCCCCGCAGCCGTATTTACTTTGCTTCTGGATGCTGGGCGGTTTACTGGTTGCAATGCTGATTGATAATAAGCTGGGTCTGCTGCTGCATTTTAACCTGTCCTTTATCATGGGGATATCTATGGACCTGGATCCTGAGATTGTCATTCATATTCTGATACTCGGCGTGGTCATGAGTCTTCTTGCCGGTGCGCTTCGTTCCACAGGCACGGCAATTTATGCCATGATTATCATATTATCTACGAATGTAACTTTATCCTTTGTCATTAATAACTTTATTTTTGACACAAAGGAGAATTATAATTACCTTACCTCTTTATTCAGCGTGTGCGGCGTGCTGGTAATCGCATATGTGATCGGTCTTATCTATGACCGGCTTCTGAAGAAGAAAGAACTGCCCGCTGCTTCTGAAAAATCAGCGGAGGTTACTGCAACGTCCAGGGAGGCGGCTGATCCGGAAGCGAGTCCCGTGATGATTCAACCGACCGTGGAAACGATGGATTTTGACAGTGATATTGTGATTGAAGCTCCTGAAGCTCTGCATTCTGACGGTACCGGCTTACAGAAGGTGATTGGCAGCGGACCCAGTTATGAGGTTTTATGCTCCGAGGATAATGAGCTTCTGACCAGATTAAGAGAATTCTCTAAAAACCTTTATGCCCATTCCATATACATCGGAGAATTATCCGCCCGTGCAGCCCGGGTGGTTGGCGCGGACGAGGCACTGTCAAGGGCAGGCGGGTATTATCATGAGATCGGTAAGATCACCGGATTGAGTAATTATATTGAAGAAGGCTTGGGACTTGCAGAGGATTATGCATTTCCGAGGGAACTAAAAGCAATCTTGAAGGAACACAATATCAAATATGATAAGCCAAATTCTGTGGAAGCCGCAATTGTCATGCTGTCCGACAATGTAGTTTCCACCATTGATTACATAAGAAGCTCCAAGGATCACCGGTTTACGACGAATAAAATTATTGATAATATATTTCAAATGCGCCTTGAGAAGGGGACCTTTGACGGTGCAGACCTGTCCCTGAAGGATTTTAAAGCCTTAAGGGAGTTTTACCATGCAGAATTCAATCCATCAAGGGAGGGCAGGCACGCATGACCATAAACTTTGACTATGAGGTTACGAAAGCCTTCGAGTTTGATTTTGAACAAATAGAAAGGCAGGTAATTGAAGCCTGCCTTGATTATGAAGAATGCCCCTATGAAGCTGAGGTTAACGTTCTTCTGACAGATAATAAGCAGATCAGACAGATTAATCAGGAATATCGAGGTATTAATATGCCGACAGATGTATTATCCTTTCCGGTAATTGAGTATGAGGTGCCCGGAGATTTTTCCGGACTGGAAGAAGAAGCGCCGGAATGCTTTCATCCGGAGACCGGAGAACTGCTTTTGGGCGATATCGTCATATCTTTGGAACGTGCCGCGGTACAGGCTGACGAATACGGTCACACCTTAAAACGCGAACTGGCATTTTTGACCGCTCACAGTATGTTTCATTTGTTTGGATATGATCATATGGAAGACCAGGAACGAAAGTGTATGGAGGACAAGCAGGAAGCAGTACTTCAAAAACTGCAGATTTTAAGATAGAAGAGCATAGCGCTCTTAGAAAGGCATGGACCGCACATGAAGAAGATTACTTATACCTTACTAGTTATCGTTATTGCTGTATTTCTCTTTGGATGTAAGAAGAATGGGAGCAACGGCGACGAGGTGATTAATCCCTTTGATGAGAATGACAATGTAGTAACAGTAACACCGGAAAGCACACCAACCGAGGAGCCTGCAACACCGACACCGGCTGAGGTCAGCCATGAGGGTGAGATGCGAAGCTTTCTGACCGGTCTTTGGGTGCCGGTCGAGATAGGAACAAAGCGTCCTTATGCAATTCAATTAAACAACTTTAAGACGGTATCCAATCAGTGGGGGATCAGTCAGGCCGATATTGTATATGAGTGTATCGTGGAAGGCGGAATAACCAGGTTGTTAGGAATCGGTGAAAACTTCACCAGTGATAAAATCGGTTCCGTAAGAAGCGCAAGACATTATTTTGTGAGTATTGCCGATGAATACAACGCAATTTACATACATTACGGCGGTGCCAAGTATGCCTACGACAAAATTAAAAAGATTGGAATTGATGAAATCGACGGCATGTCCGGTATCGGAGGCTCTGTCTTTTTCCGCGATAAATCCATTAAAGCACCCAACAATGCGTTTACAAGCCTTGAAGGTCTCTCTAAGGGCGTTGAGAAAAAAAAGTTTGAGACTAGCTATAAGGAAGGCTATTCCTCTCATTTTTCTTTTTATGAAGAGGACATGGACTTAAGTTCGGATAAGCAGGCAAATAAGCTAAAAATTTATTTTTCCGCATATACCGCGCCTACCTTTGAATATTCGGCTGCGGACAAGCAGTATCTTGCGAACCAGTTTGGCGGTCCGCATAAGGATTCCAATACCGGTGCTCAGCTTGCCTTTAAGAATATTATTATACAATTCGTAAAAGAATGGGATATCGATAAGAATCATTATCAGACCATGGATCTTGAGAATGCAAGCGGTAAGGGGTTATATATTACCAACGGAAAGATGGTGCCCATTACCTGGCAGAAGAACGAAAGCAAGAAATGGATGCGCTATTACAACGAGGCCGGTGAAGAATTAACCATCAATCCCGGCAAGACTTACATCGCCCTTTTTCCAAATAATCGCATTGGTGATGTTACATTAGAGTAAAAAATCGGGTTGCTCCCGAAGTTAGAACACAATAAGGAGAAATAAGATGTCACCAAATAGCAAAAGCAATCATTTTTTAATTCAAGGGAGTATTTTAGCAGCGGCTTCCATTCTTGTTCGGCTCATCGGATTATTCTATCGTATACCAATGCAGCGAATCATCGGTAATGAGGGTATGGGCTATTACTCCAATGCTTTTAATATGTACAATCTTGCTTTAATTCTCTCCTCCTATAGTATTCCTCTTGCAGTGTCTAAGCTGGTTGCAGTTCGTAATGCCAACAAAGAGCACCGTAATTCCTACCGGATATTCTTATGTGCAATGATGCTGGCCATTGCTGTCGGAATTTTGGCAACATCAGTATTATTCTTTGGTGCCGGCTTTTTTGCAAAGGTGATTTATGACAGTCCGAATACCACCCTGCCTCTTCAGGTGCTGGCGCCAACCATCTTTATTTTCTCCATTATGGGAGTATTCCGCGGCTTCTTTCAGGGCAAGAACACTATGATCCCCACAGCGGTATCCCAGGTATTGGAGCAGCTGGTGAATGCGGTGGTCAGTGTTGCTGCTGCCTGGTTCTTAATCAAATATAACAGTACTGCGCCGAATCTGTCCTCCTATGGTGCTGCCGGAGGTACCCTGGGTACCTTTACTGGCGCTTTTGTGGGACTTTTGTTTCTGGTCTTTGTCTTTATTATCTATAAACCTGTTTTAAATAAGCAATTAAGGCGTGATACCACGTCTCGCAGAGATACCTATCAATCTATATTTAAGCTGCTGGCTATGACCATTGCTCCGGTTATTCTCAGTCAGACCGTTTATCAAATCAGTTCCTTAATCGATGGCTCTCTCTTTGGCCATATTATGTCGGGAAAGCAGATCGAAGCCTTCGATCTGCCGGTCTTAATAGCGAGCGGTGCGCAAGCCGGTCAATACTATGAAGAGGATTTTCGCAGTGTATTGATTGGTATTTACAGTAGTAAATACGCTTTGCTGACCAATGTTCCCGTAGCTGTTGCAGCAGCTCTTGGCGTATCCATTGTTACCACCATATCGGCCGATCTTGCCAGAGGGCTATTGGATTCCATCCGGCATAAGGTACACGCAGCAATCAAATTCAACATGATCATTGCCATCCCCTCCGCTGTTGGAATGGCAGTGCTGGCATCGCCGATTTTGTATCTGATTTTTAAGGATTCTTTTCAATTAACTACAAATATGCTGATGCTTGGTTCCTCCTCCATTGTCTTTTATGCCCTTTCTACCATGTCCACTGCAGTACTTCAGGGGATCAACCGTATGAAAGTGCCCGTGATTAATTCCGCCATTTCCCTCGGTATTCATGTGGTTTTAGTTTTCGTATTGCTTTATTTCACCCCATTAAGTACCTATGCTTTAGTGATCGGCAATGTAACCTTTCCTATGGTGGTATGCATTCTTAACTGGATTAATGTTGCGAAATACCTGGATTACCGGCAGGAGGTTGTCCGAACCTTTGCGATTCCTTTAATCAGCGCAGGTCTGATGGGTGTTGCCACACACTTTGCCTACAAGGGGCTGATCGGGTGGACCGGCAGTGTATTGACCTCTTTATTGTTATCCATACTTGTTGCGGTTATTATCTACTTCGCTTTATTAATCTTTATGAAAGGCGTGGATGAGGACGAGCTGAGCTTCATACCAAAAAGCAAGGGCTTCATTCGAATTCTGAAAAAGATGAAATTACTATAATATTCAGGTATCATACTATTATTATACGATAGATGCAGGAATCAAAACAGGTGAGTATACGCTTATATAGGCGTAATACTCACCTGTTTTGATTCCCGGTAAGGCTTCCTCCGGCTAAGCCGATGGACAGCTGCCGGATATCACATTATTTCTTCGGCAGCTCATAATGGAACGGAACAATAATCGTTGATATATTTTTATGCTTCGTAAAGTTATGGGTAAAGAAATATGCCGTTTGGTTATGAAGAATATTATCATACCAGTGCTTTGTGATAAACTTAAGTATAATTACCGAGATGTTTTCTCCGTGTTTTAATTCTTTTTCTCTTTGCCACAGATAATCATCTACCGGTTTAACAACATCACGGTAAGGGGTCTCGATGATCTTTAATTCAATCGGAATCGTCAAATCATCCCATTGCTTTCTTAAAGCCGCTGCATGCTCCGGATGACGGCATACATGCAGTGCGGTTATATTATTTGAGATGGAGTTGGCATAATTCAGCGCCTTTAGGAACGGTTTATTTATGTCGTGAACCATCAAAATACACTGAGTGGAGGTAACGGCATCCTTATTGTAATAGGGAAAGAAATCATCCAGTATCAGCTCTTTTCTTACCTTTTCATAATGACGATGGATCGTATTCATTATGATCATTAAAGCCGGTGTGGCAATTGCCAGAATCCAGGCTCCGTCTTTAAATTTTGTGACGAATACGATAACGGATACAACCAGCGTAACCAGTGTACCAAATCCGTTAATCAGACTCTTATAGTGCCAGCCTTTCCCCTTTGTTTTCAGCCATTTTTTAAAAATACCAAACTGAGCAATCGTAAATGATACGAAAACACCGACGGAATACAGCGGAATCAATAAATGAGTATCACTTTGAAAACCGATAATCAGTAAAGACGATGTGATAAATATAAATAGAATACCATTGGAAAAGCTCAACTTTGTTCCTCTGGAAGAAAATTGTCTTGGTACAAATCCATCGTGGGCAAGATTGTACATTAACTGAGGTAAACCGTTATATGCAGTATTTGCTGCGAGTATCAGAATCAGCGAGGTAAATAATTGAATGACATAATACATAAACGTGTGTCCGAATACAGCGGAAGATATCTGGGATAACACCGTACTTCCCTCTACGGGAGCCACCTGAAGATAATCACCAAGAATTGAGGTTCCGCCGAAGATAACAATAATAATTACTGCCAGCATATAAAGGATATGCTTTGCATTACGAACTGCCGGATCCTTAAAGCTCGGTACGGTATTGCTCACAGCTTCTACACCGGACATCGCTGAACAGCCTGAAGAGAAGGCACGTAATAATACCAGCATTCCTGCACCCTGCAGTGTCTCTGCCGGAAGAATTGGCGCAGCATACGTAACGGGTGTTAAGGTACCGGTAAGGAGCTTAAATAAGCCTGTGATAATCAATATCACCATTGATATAATAAATACATAGGTGGGAAGGCCGAATACCTTGGAAGCTTCCCGTACACCTCTTAAATTAATTAATGTAATGAAGGCCACAAATAAAAGGGAAACTACTACCTTATCATCGTGCAGCTGCGGAAAAGCGGATGCCAAAGCGGCGGTTGAGGAGGATATACTTACTGCTACGGTTAATATATAATCAATAATCAAAGCGGCGGCTGATAATAATGATGCGGTTTTTCCGATATTTTCTTTGGCAACGGCATAGGAGCCTCCTCCGCCCGGATATTTTTCAATGATTTGAGAATAAGAAAGTACCAGTATTAATAATAAAAGCAGGATTGGTAATGCAACAAGCGGAAGCGCACCAAAGGCATGAAAACCCATCACAGGAATGATAACCAGTAATATTTCTTCAATTGCATAGGCTACGGAGGATACGGCATCACTTGCCATGATAGGTAAGCCCCAGAGTCTTGACAACCTTTCGTGGTTCAACTCATTGTTTTTCAAAGGTCTTCCTAAGATTATTTCTTTAATATTCATTTGTTTCTCCCTGAAGTAATATGTGTTTCGTAATAGTAAATAGGCAGAAGGATAAGTATAGTATTCCATCTTCCTAAAAAGCTATTATATAAACTTTCATATAAAGATTTCGTTAAGAATTCTCCATCCATATAAAGATTTCATTAATCTTAGATGATCTGTCCTTCTTTGGCAAATTTATGTGAAATATTGTATAAACTCCTAAATTTTGGAGATAATAAAGCCGAAGGAATGACAAGTTTGAAATGGAGAGTTTTATGAAGCTGAAAAGGGTCGCAATTTATTTCGGAAGCTTTGCTATGTTGTGTGTAATGTTTATTACATGCTATTATATAAGCTATCTGCATGCTTTAAATAACTTTAATGAGAAGGCGGTTGAACACAAGGATCAGCTCCTTGCCCTTACCCAACTCATCAGCCCGACACCTTCTGTATCGGATAATGAAACGGTTATGACAAATGATGAGCCTGACATTACAGTTCAACCGACAACAAATTATATTCTTGAAACCTATAATATGAAAACGGAACAAACTGATACCCAGGAATTGAATCCGCCTGCCTATCTTGTTGGTTTAACCCGTGACCAGGTGGAGGATTATCTGACCGGTTATATGGATGATATGCCGTTATCCGATTACAATAAGGGCTTAATCTCTTATGAGATGGTACGTTTCTCTTCAGATACCATTGTACTCCGTAAAACCTATAATGAGGATTTGGTACCCTTCCGTTTCTATGTTGTAGTCAAGGACGGGTATATTGTGGTTTATAACAGCGATTTAAAGAGTATATTTAAAAATACTCATATTCTGGCCAGCGAGCTTTCGGAAGAAGACAGGATCAATCTCAGTCAGGGTATTTATGTCAATAGCTTGGACGAGCTTTACTCCTTGCTTGAGAGTTTCTCCAGCTAAGACTTCGGTTAATTGCAATAGAAGTCTTTAGTTGTCTCTTTGTGGGCCTTGCTGCATAAAGTTATGCTTGAAATAATGCCTCCGATTAAATATAATGAAACAAAATTGATTACAGGGGGCTGCGTACGTGAACTATGACGTAATCGTCGTGGGTGCCGGTGCTTCCGGACTCGTGGCTGCAATTACAGCCGCAAGGCTTGGAAGCACGGTGCTCGTGATAGAGCAAAAGGAAAAGGCCGGTAAAAAAATATTGGCAACGGGAAACGGAAAGTGTAATTTTACGAATCATCTCCAGTCTCCCGGATGCTACCGCTCCGATGACAGCGCATTTGCAATGAAGGTGCTGTCTTGTTTTGATGTCCGGAAAACACTTGATTTTTTTACGGAGCTGGGGATTTATCCAAAGGAAAGAGACGGTTATTATTACCCGAATTCCGAACAGGCTGCCAGTGTTGTACAGGTCTTACTCCTGGAATGCTCCAGGCTTGGTATTACATTTTGTTATGGCGAGAAGGTCGCAGATATCCGTGAGCCAAATTATAACGTAATCACGGAAGATGCAGAGAATAAGAGCCGTTCGTATGCAGGCAGAAGCCTGATCCTGGCAACCGGAGGTTGTGCCTCCCCCCGGCTGGGATCGGACGGAAGCGGTTATACCCTGGCAAAAGGGTTCGGACATCGTATCATTAAGCCGCTTCCGGCGCTGGTGCAGCTGAAATCCCCGGATAAAGCCTGCAAGACCGTCTCCGGAGTCCGGATACAGGCTGCGGTTACGGCTTATGCAGATTCGGACAGGCTGGCCTATGAGGAAGGGGAGGTTATCTTTACCGATTACGGTATCTCGGGCATTCCGGTACTCCAGGTAAGCAGATTCCTCTCCAGGGCTCTGGATCAGGGAAGAAATCCCTGGCTGCAGCTGGATTATATGAAAGAATTATCGGAACAACAGCTGGGAGCGCTGCTAAAGCAGAGGATAAAGCAGAATCCGGGAAAAACCTTTGAAGAAATAATGATCGGATTATTCAATCATAAATTAAATTACATTTTACTGAAGGAAGCAAATACCGATCCGACGAAGCCCTCAGGAAAAGTGTCTGAGAAGGAGCTTGAAGCAGTGGTGCATCAGATCAAGCATCATAAGCTCAGGATTAACGGAACCAACTCCTTTGAACAGGCGCAGGTTTGCGCAGGCGGTGTCGCAACTGAGGAAATCCATACTGCTACAATGGAATCAAAGCTTTCTGACAGGCTTTATTTCGCAGGTGAATTAGTGGATGTAGACGGCACCTGCGGCGGCTATAATCTGCAATGGGCCTGGAGCTCCGGTTATCTGGCAGGGCTGTCTGCAGGCAGAAAGAATTCGTTTGTATGATATATTTAAAATATGTGTAGGCAAACGCAGGAATGAGGGATAGTATGATACGAATTACGCAGCTGAAGCTGCCGTTAAAACATTCGGAGGCGAATTTAAAGCAGGAGATTGCCAGAACACTAAAGGTGCCTGTAAATAAGATTGCAGAATATTCCATTGAAAAGAAATCCATTGATGCCAGAAAAGAAGACATTAAATATATCTATACCGTAGAGGTAACACTTCACCTGGAGCCAAAGGAAAAAGAAGCCTCCTGGCTTAGAAGCAATCACCCAAATATCTCCTTGACAAAGAAAGAACAATATTCCTTTGTCCCCTCCGGTAATTCAATCCTGAAATTACGGCCCGTAGTGGCAGGAACAGGTCCCGCCGGGCTCTTTGCCGCATATTTACTGGCTGTCCGCGGATATCAGCCCTTGGTGATTGAACGCGGCTCAGAGGTAAAAAAACGTGCCCTGGCAGTGGAACATTTTTGGAAAACCAACGAACTGCAGCCGGAATGCAACGTTCAATTCGGGGAAGGCGGTGCGGGAACCTTCTCGGATGGCAAGTTAAATACAATGGTTAAGGACGCCAATCACCGTTACAGGCTGGTAATGGAGACCTTTGTGCGGTTTGGCGCACCTTCGGATATTTTATACCTAAACAAACCCCATATCGGGACAGATAAACTCCGTCATGTAGTTGAGAATATGCGTAACGAGATTATCCGCCTGGGAGGAGAGGTACGGTTTGACACGAAGCTGACCGATCTGATTGTTGATGAGGGAAGCATAAAGGCGGTTGAGCTTGATCATAAAGAGATCGTCCCATGCCGGGTTCTGATTCCCGCGATAGGGCACAGCGCAAGAGATACCTTTGAGATGTTTTTGAAGCGTGGGCTTACGATGTCCCCGAAAGCCTTTGCCGTTGGTTTTCGCATAGAGCATAAGCAGAGGATGATCAGTCAGACACAATACGGCAAAGCATACGGCAATCTGCCGGCTGCAGACTATAAGCTTACCCATCAGACCAGTGCCGGAAGAGGCGTTTATTCCTTCTGTATGTGCCCTGGCGGTTTTGTAGTGAACGCTTCCTCGGAACCGGGGCATCTTGCGGTTAATGGAATGAGCAATTACAGCCGCAACGAAGAGAATGCCAACAGTGCTATTGTTGTAACTGTGCAGCCGGAGGATTTTGGCGGTGCAGATCCCTTGAGCGGCATCGCATTCCAGAGAAAATGGGAACAGGCTGCTTATCATGCGGGCAGAGGGATGATCCCTGTACAGCTCTTCGGTGACTTGTTAAATGACCGGAAAAGTGTTACAATAGGAAATATTACCCCAAATATTAAGGGAAATTATCAGATGTCCAACTTAAGCTGGTGTCTCCCAGGTGAGATAATTGAGGCGCTGAAAGAAGGGATACAGGCATTTGATCATAAGATAAATGGCTTTGCAGATGAGGAAGCCGTGCTTTCCGGTGTTGAAAGCAGAACCTCTTCGCCAGTTCGTATTCACAGGGATGAGCGCTTTGAGGCAAATATCAGGGGGATCTATCCATGTGGGGAAGGTGCAGGTTACGCAGGAGGAATTACCTCGGCGGCAATTGACGGAATTAAAGTATTCGAAGCGATCGCCGGTGAGTATAAATTTGGAGGAGAATAGTGATGAAGGGCAGAGAACTGCTGAAAGATAAAAAGAGAATCATTATAAAAATCGGGTCATCTTCCTTGACTCATCCGGAGACAGGAAGCCTGGATCTGGAGAAGATGGAACGGCTGGTGCGCATCCTTACCGATCTGCGTAACCAGGGCAAGGATGTTATTCTTGTTACCTCCGGTGCCATAGCGGTGGGAAGAAAAGCCCTGGGTTTAAAAGAACGGCCGACAAAGCGCTCCGTCAAGCAGGCCTGTGCAGCTGTCGGACAGGCAAGTCTCATGATGGTATATCAGAAGCTGTTTGCCGAGTACAACCAGACCGCGGCGCAGATTCTTATGACAAAGTATACGATGATAAACGACATCAGCCGTATAAATGCAAAGAATACCTTTGGTGAATTATTTGATATGAGTGTTATCCCGATTGTAAATGAAAATGATACCGTTTCAACGGAGGAGCTGGATCTGGATTTTGGAGATAACGATACCCTGTCCGCCATTGTTACGGCATTGGTAGAGGGAGATCTTCTTATTCTCTTATCTGATATCGACGGACTTTATACGGATGATCCTCATACCAATAAGGATGCCCGGTTAATCTCCTATGTTCCGGAGCTCAGTGACGAGCTGAAGCAAATGGCGAAGGCTTCCTCCAGCAGCGTAGGGACCGGCGGTATGACAACAAAGCTGTCGGCTGCCAATATTGCAACTGCTTCCGGTGCGGATATGGTTATCACGAATGGTGATAATGTCAGAAACATTATGCACATTATGGAAGGCAGTGAAGTCGGAACCCTTTTTAAATCACATAAGAAGCAGGATTTTAATATCATGGATTACATTGTATCAAAGCAATATCAGGGTACCGATTAAACAGCTGCATTTTTCATAAGCAGAAAGGAATTACATAAGCGAACAGCAGTGATATTTTTAATTTAATTATAATTTACCTTTAAAGAATATTAAAGGAGCAGGGTATAAACTATGACCAAGGAACAAATTCGAAAAGCGATGAAGGAACAACGAAACAGGCTGACCGGCGCAGAACGGTCCTGCCAGAATCTAAGTTTACTTAATAGGCTGCAAACGGAAACAGCCTACATAACGTGTGAAAGCCTTTTTGCTTTTGTTTCCTTTGGTACCGAAGCAGATACCCGTGCTATTCTGCGGCAGGCGTTTTCAGACCGGAAGAAGGTTTATGCTCCAAGAGTGAATGCAAACGGTATGGAATTCTATCAAATTCACAATCTGGATCGCTTGATTATAAGTAAATTCGGAGTGCCGGAGCCCTTGGAGGAGGAATCAAAAAGATATCGTGGGGATACTGAAGCAGGTTCTTTCAAGGTGATGCTGTTACCGGGTTTGGCGTTTGACGGTTATGGCAACCGGGTCGGTTACGGTGCGGGTTATTATGACAGATATCTGGATAACTATCCTGAGAATCATTTTTACAAGATTGCGATTGCGTATGATTTTCAGGTGGTAAATCAAATAGAGGCTGAGGAGTATGACCATTGCGTTAATCAGATACTGACACCGACCAGGGTAATCGATTGCTATAGAAAAGGAGGATATGAACTATGACTTATCTTGAACAGCTCGGGACCAATGCAAAGAAAGCGGCGACTGCCTTAAGCTTATTAGGCCAGGAAGCAAAAAATGAAGCACTGAAGAGCTGCGCAAAGGCCCTTTTGGATGCGAAAGCGGAACTGATTGCCGCCAATGAGGAGGATATGAGGCTTGCCGTAGAACACGGAATAAGAAATGTTATGCTGGATCGTCTGAAACTGACACCGGAACGAATAGAAGCTATGGCTGAGGGATTGTTACAAATCAGCACCTTACAGGACCCCATCGGCGAAGTTCTGTCTATGACCCAGCGCCCCAATGGACTTACCATAGGTCAGAAGGTGGTTCCTCTGGGCGTGATCGGTATTATCTATGAGTCAAGGCCGAATGTAACCGCCGATGCCTTCAGCTTATGCTTTAAAACCGGTAATGCCGTAATTCTGCGCGGAGGAAGCGATGCGCTTCATTCAAACCAGGCTATCGTTCATGCCCTCAGATCCGGTTTACGAAACGCCGGCTGCGAGGAGCATGCCCTGCAGTTGATTGAGGATACCTCAAGAGAGACAGCAAGAGAGTTCATGGGTTTGAACAAATACATCGACGTCTTGATACCCAGAGGCGGCGCAGGACTAATTCAAACTGTTCTGGAGAACAGCACGGTACCCGTAATTGAAACCGGAACCGGCAATTGCCACATCTATGTGGATGCTTCCGCTGATTTTGATATGGCACTGGACATTATCGATAACGCTAAGACCCAGCGCCTTAGTGTATGCAATGCCTGTGAGTCATTGGTGCTTCATAGCGGGATAGGAAAGGAATTTCTCCCTTTGCTTTATGACCGGCTTCACGCAAAGGAGATTGAAATCCGTGCAGATGAACGCGCCCGTGCACTTCAGCCGGGTCTTATACCGGCCGCTGAGGAGGATTATGGTACGGAGTATCTGGACCGTATTATTTCTCTTAAGATCGTTGACAGCATCGAGGAAGCAATCACACATATTAATACTTACAGTACGAAGCATTCGGAGAGTATTATCACGAAGGATTATGATAATGCAATGAAATTTTTAAATGAAATCGACTCTGCGGCTGTATATGTCAATGCTTCCACCAGATTCACCGATGGCTATGAATTCGGCTTTGGTGCAGAGATCGGTATCAGTACACAGAAGCTTCACGCCAGAGGGCCTATGGGGTTAAAGGCTTTAACTACAACAAAATACATTATCTTCGGAAACGGGCAGATCAGAAAATGACAACTGCTGTATGTAAATTAAATGAAAGTAAGTAGTAGAAAGTATTGAAGCAATATGAAATATTGTCAATAAAAAGAAAGAGGATGCGTATGGACGAAAAAAAGGTTTATGATTTCCCTTCCGGAAATGGCTTTGGCAAATTTATGAAACGCTTTGCAAAGCTCTTCGGACTTTTGGTAGTCGTAATCATTGTTATGATTTTTGCTTTTGGTTCCTTCTTTACCATAAAGGAACAGGAGCAGGCAGTTGTAACCACCTTCGGTGTTGCTAAGACCGTGAATACTGCCGGATTACATTTTAAAATTCCCATTATTCAGAAGGTACAAAAGGTGGATACCACCATTCAGGGCTTTTCCATCGGTTATAACATGGAAACAAATGAAAAAATCGAATTGGAATCCATGATGATTACAAAGGATTTTAACTTCGTGAATGTCGATTTCTTCGTAGAATATAAGGTATCTGACCCGATCAAGGTATTATATGCTTCCGAAGAGCCGGTAACAATCTTAAAGAATATCGCACAGAGCAGTATCCGAATGGTTGTCGGCAGCTATGATGTAGATAGTGTTATTACCACAGGGAAGAATGAGATACAGGCAGTAATTAAGGAAACTATCCTGGCAAAGCTTGCACAACAGGATATCGGTATCCAATTGGTGAATATTACAATTCAGGATTCCGAGCCGCCCACAGCCGAGGTTATGGAAGCCTTTAAGGATGTTGAGACAGCAAAGCAGGGGAAGGATACTGCAGTTAACAATGCAAACAAATACCGTAATGAACAGCTGCCTACGGCAGACGCTCAGGTAGATAAGATATTACAGGAAGCAGAAACGCAGAAAACCAGAAGAATCAATGAAGCAAATGCCGAGGTGGCAAAGTTCAATGAGATGTTTAAGGAATATATCAAAAATCCTACCATAACCAAGCAGCGTATGTTTTATGAAAGCATGGAAGCTATCTTGCCAAATGTTAAATTGATTATTGATAACGGCAATGGTGAGGTACAGAAGCTTCTTCCTTTAGACGACCTTATTCAGGGAGGTGAAAAGTAATGAAAAAGACAGGAAGATTTGCAGGAGTAATTGTTCTTATCCTTGTCATCGCGGCAGTCATTACATTACTTTCCACGATGATTATAACCAAGGAGAATCAATTTACCTTAGTCAAACGTTTTAATAAAATTGAACGCGTGGTCGACCATGCCGGACTGTCCTTGCGCACACCCTTTATTGATACCATAGCGGTGCTGCCGAAGAGTATCCAGTTTTATGACATGCAGGAATCAGATGTTATTACTATGGATAAGAAGACAATGGTTGCCGACAGCTATGTACTATGGAAGATTGCCGATCCCATAAAATTCGCACAGACCCTGAACGCTTCAGTAATTCAGGCGGAGAGCAGAATTGACACCATTGTATATAATTCCATGAAGAACGTAATCAGCAGTTTAGCCCAGACCGAAGTAATCAGCGGCAGGGACGGAGAGCTGAATGAAGCATTTATGAATAACATCGGTACCACAATGGATCAATACGGCATTGAGTTGATTTCCGTTGAGACCAAGCACCTGGACCTGCCCAGTGATAATAAATCAGCGGTTTTTGAGCGTATGATATCGGAACGCGCCCAGATCGCAGCCACCTATACTGCGGAAGGCCAGTCGGAGGCTCAGAAGATTCAGAACGCAACGGACAGAGAGGTAGCGATCAGCATCTCCAACGCCGAAGCGAAAGCCGCAAGTATCACTGCGGAAGCGGAAGCTGAGTATATGAGAACTTTGTCTGAAGCATACTCCACTCCTGAAAGAAGCGAGTTTTATACCTTCATTCGCTCCCTCGATGCCGCTAAGAACTCCTTATCAGGAGATGATAATACCTTGATATTATCCAAGGATTCACCTATTGCCCAGATATTCTATAATGTAGAATGATTAAAAAAGAATGAAAAATACAATATAGGTTGAGCGAAGTTTTTAAGGCTGACACAGGAAGATAACAATAATATAAGTTATAATTCGCTTATATCAGAATAAAATTTTTGTAATAAAAATGTTACTGCATCATATAATACTGTGATTAAAATATTTAACAGGTGTTACAATGATTGTCGATCTTAAGGAAGCTGATTATAGCTATGATAAATTGATTACCGATGCAAAAGCACTGGCTAAGCAATATGATACGATTTTAAAATATGTCACGATTGGAAAGTCCCATGACAATCGTGACATTATTTTGCTTAAGCTGGGGGTTGGGCAAAAACACATTATCTGCTGCGGGGGAGTTCATGCAAGGGAAACCATTAATTCCATTGTGCTGCTTCGTATTGCGGAGTATTATGCGGAGCTTTATGTGAACTATAAACAGCAGAAGAAGGATTTGATCTTAAGGCTGTATGGAACCGATCAGCATCTGAAGGAGGAATATGAACAGATGCTGTACGGTGCCTGCATCTATGAGCTGCTGCAGACCTTTACCATCCTGATCGTACCGCTTCTCAATCCCGATGGTTATATGATTGCGCTAAAAGGCTTTGAAGCGATCCGTAATGATGCATTAAGAAGGCAGTGCGAAGAACTGCAGCAATCCAGTGCTGACTGGAAAGCAAATGCAAGAGGAGTTGACATCAATCGTAATTTCCCCTGTCAGCTTTGGCATCAAAAGTTCGAAGGGGATCATCCTGCCAGTGAAAATGAGACGAAGGCGTTGATGCAGGTATTTCATGATCATAAAGCAAAGGGTTTCTTGGATTTTCATTCGCGGGGAAAATCTATTTATTATTATCGGAGCCGAATGCCGGAAAGCTATAATAAAAAGCAGCTGATTCTTGCCAGCCGTCTGCAGAAAGTCACCAATTACAAACTGGAGCTGCCGGAGGACGAGGTGGAAACAGGGGACAGCGGGGGGAATACGGTTCATTATTATTCGGAGCATTTCTGGAGGCCTGCACTGACCATAGAGACTGTTGAGGATGAGGCGGATTTTCCTATGAATATAAAATACCGTATCCCCACCTTTGAGGAATTGAGGTTTTTAATATTTGAATTTGGCAGTATGGTAGTGTGAATTATAAAAAAGTATAATTCACACTACAAATTTGTGTCTGACCAACGCGAAAGCATAGCTTTCATCTCCCAAATTCACGGGCATTGGAGGCAGGCACAAACTTATTTAAAGATTCAGGTATGTTACGTTAGTATAAAAAATAAGTTTCTTCACAAAATTTTTCTATTTACAAAGGACCTGTTATAATGGTATACATAAAGAGATGATTTTTTGGAATGGAGAATTATAATGTCGGAATTTGATTTAAGCACAATAGATATAACAAAGGAACCAACCATGAATGAACCGGAGCGCCAGTGGTATTATATTGCAAGATGCAGGGAACTCATTCGGGAGAGGGTCAGAGAACTTGGCAGACCGCTCACCATGTCCATACAGACCTTCGGCTGTCAGATGAACAGCAGAGATTCAGAGAAAATCTCCGGTATCTTAAAGCAGATCGGTTATGTGGAAACCGATACCGAGGATGCCGATTTTGTAATTTATAATACCTGTACTGTCCGTGAGAACGCCAATAACCGTGTTTATGGAAGATTGGGCTATGTGGGTAATCTTAAGAAGAAGCATCCGGGCATGCTGATTGCACTGTGCGGATGTATGATGCAGGAGGCAAGCGCGGTTGAGAAGATTAAGACAAGCTACCGCTTTGTGGATTTGATCTTCGGTACCCATAATATCTTTAAACTAGCCGAATTATTATATACAAGGCTTGATTCTAACCGTATGGTAATTGATCTGTGGAAGAATACCGACATGATTGTCGAGAATTTACCCAATGACCGTAAATATAACTTTAAGGCCGGTGTTAATATTATGTTTGGCTGCAATAACTTCTGCAGCTACTGTATCGTTCCTTATGTCAGGGGCCGGGAGCGCAGCAGAAATCCGGAGGATATCCTGGAAGAGATTCGCGGATTGGCAAGGGAAGGCGTGGTGGAGATTATGCTGCTTGGCCAGAATGTGAATTCCTACGGTAAGAATCTGGACGAGCCTGTGTCTTTCGCCAAGCTTCTTACTGAGATTGAAAAGATTAACGGAATTGAGCGCATCCGTTTTATGACCTCACACCCGAAGGATTTATCCGATGAGCTGATAGAAGTAATGAAGCATAGCAGCAAGATCTGCAAGCATCTGCATCTGCCGGTACAATCCGGAAGTTCAAGACTGCTTAAGCTGATGAACCGCAGATATACCAAGGAAAGCTATCTGGAATTAGTGGAGAAGATACGTGCTGCTGTTCCTGATATCTATCTGACTACGGATATTATCGTAGGCTTTCCCGGCGAGACGGAAGAGGATTTTCTGGAAACTATGGATGTGGTAAGAAAAGTAGGGTATGACAGCGCCTTCACCTTCCTCTATTCCAAGCGTACCGGTACTCCCGCAGCGGCCATGGAGGATCAGGTGGAAGCAGCCGTTGCCAACGAACGTTTTGACCGGCTGCTGAAGGAAGTGCAGTTAAGTTCTGCAAAGTCCTGCGGTAAGGACGAACATAGCGCCCAGAAGGTTCTTGTGGAAGAAATCAACGCACAGGACACAAAGCTTCTCACCGGAAGACTCAGCAATAATCTGCTGGTACATTTTGCAGGGGATACTTCCCTGATCGGTAAGATTGTTGAGGTTTATCTGGAAGAAAGCAAGGGCTTTTATTATATGGGCAGACTTGCCTGATTATATTGGATATTTTGCTTTTTCTAAGCTTCAATACAATATGATTTGCTGTATTGAAGCTTAATATTTTATTACTCAAGACCGTTTAGAACTCCTTTATTGTGTGCATAATTAAACATAATTATTTGTAATAATAGATGGTTTCAGATTATATTGGGTGCGTTTCCTGAAATTGTCCTATATATTGGTACTGTATTTTGTCATAATAGATAAATTATTCTTGAGTATACTTGACATATTCGTAAAAACAGTATAGAATTTAAGTGTTGTATATTCATGGCAAGATATTGCATGAAAAGTTAAAAATTTTTTATTTAATTTAAGATAATTGTAATGTTTAATTTCTTGCATTGTACAATGAAAACTAAATAAGGAGGTGCTCCTGTGCCAGAGGCTCTAAAGTATGTTATTGCTATTGTAGCAACCTTGGTGGTAACGGCCGTGCTAACCTGGATTATCGCAATTTCCTATCGCAAAAAAGTTTATGAAGCGAAGATAGGCAGTGCTGATGAGAGGGCTAGAGAGATCATAGATGAAGCTTTAAAAACAGCTGAAACTAAGAAACGTGAAGCTTTGCTCGAAGCAAAAGAAGAATCTTTGAAGGCAAAGAATGAATTCGAACGGGAAACTAAGGAACGACGAGCAGAATTACAACGCTATGAAAAGCGGGTTCTGACTAAAGAAGAAACTTTAGACAGAAAGACCGAAGCACTGGAAAAAAAGGAATCGAGACTCACTGTAAAAGAAAACGAGCTTGACAAGATCAGGCAGGAAGTGGAAGAATTCCACGAAAAACAATTACAGGAGTTAGAGAAAATTTCTGGATTAACCTCCGAACAAGCTAAGGAATATCTGATTAAGACTGTTGAAGAAGAAGTAAAACATGAAACCGCTCTGCTAATTAAGGATCTTGAAAGTAAAGCAAAAGAAGAGGCAGATAAGAAAGCGAAGGATTATGTAGTTACAGCAATTCAAAGATGTGCTGCAGATCATGTTGCCGAGACAACAATTTCTGTTGTTCAGCTCCCCAATGATGAGATGAAAGGTCGTATCATTGGTCGTGAAGGACGCAATATCCGTACCCTTGAAACCTTGACCGGTGTTGATCTGATTATTGATGATACGCCGGAAGCGGTTATTCTCTCAGCGTTTGATCCAATCAGAAGAGAAGTTGCAAGAATTGCACTTGAGAAGCTGATTGTGGATGGAAGAATTCATCCTGCCAGAATTGAAGAGATGGTTGAAAAGGCGCAGAAAGAAGTAGAGATTATGATTAGGGAAGCCGGAGAGGCTGCTACGCTGGAAGTAGGAGTTCACGGAATTCATCCGGAGCTTATTAAGCTTCTCGGTAAGATGAAGTTTAGGACTAGTTATGGTCAGAATGCATTAAAGCATTCAATTGAGGTGGCTATTTTATCCGGTCTATTAGCCGGAGAAATCGGTGTGGATGTTAGACTTGCAAAACGTGCCGGATTATTACATGATATCGGTAAATCGATTGATCATGAAATGGAAGGAACCCATGTACAGATTGGTGTGGACTTATGTAGAAAGTATAAAGAGTCATCTGTTGTTATTAACGCAGTGGAAGCTCACCATGGAGATGTAGAATTCCAGTCCCTGATCGCATGTATTGTTCAGGCAGCTGATACAATTTCAGCCGCAAGACCCGGTGCAAGGCGTGAAACCTTGGAAACATATACCAACAGATTAAAGCAACTAGAAGATATTACCAACGGCTTTAAAGGGGTAGATAAGTCATTTGCTATCCAGGCAGGCAGGGAAGTCAGAGTAATGGTAGTACCTGAACAAATCAGCGACGCTGATATGGTATTGTTAGCTCGTGATTTATCTAAGAAGATCGAGAATGAACTGGAATATCCGGGACAGATTAAGGTGAATGTAATCAGAGAATCAAGAGTAACTGATTACGCGAAGTAATTTCTGAATGAGAATGTTTTAAGATAGCTAAAACCAAGTAGTAATTATAAGGTTTTAGCTATCTTTTTTTGCGTAATTTGTACCGTCTGTCAATTATACGGCATAATTTTTCATTGTGTACAAAATGCACAACAATTCCTCGTCACGCGGACATATGAAAGTGAAGCAAAATACTTTTTTAATTTTTTAAAGAAAATTATATTGCAAACTTAATAATATTATATTACAATGAGTAAGATTTAATTTATGACAAGTGAATTGGTTTTTAATTCACTTGTATAACAAAAGTGAATTGGTTTCTAATTCACTTGTACATCAAAGTGAATTGGTTTTTTAATTCACTTGTATTCCTAAAGTAAATAAGGACGGTGCGAAATAATGTCATTAACGTTATCAAAAAAAGCACAGGCAGTTAAGCCTTCTTCCACACTGGCAATTACAGCGAAAGCAAATGAATTAAAAAGTCAGGGGATCGATGTTGTAGGTTTTGGAGCAGGAGAGCCGGATTTTAATACCCCGGAGAATATTTGTGATGCAGCAATCAAAGCAATTCATGCCGGATTTACCAAATATACACCGGCAGAGGGAACCCTTGAACTTCGTAAGGCAGTCTGTGACAAATTTAAGAATTTTAATAAGATCAGCTACGAGCCCGGTCAGATTGTCGTTAGTAATGGCGGAAAGCACTCCCTTACCAACATATTTGAAGCAATCCTTAATCCCGGTGACGAGGTAATCATTCCGGCCCCTTTCTGGTTAAGCTACCCTGAGATTGTCAGACTTGCCGATGGTGTACCGGTATTTGTCCGCGGGGAGAAGTCCAGTCATTATAAGGTTACGGCAGCGCAGATTGAAGCTGCCTGCACCGATAAAACAAAAGCATTGATTATAAATTCGCCCAACAACCCTTCCGGTATGCTCTATACCAGAGCAGAGCTGGAAGCAATTGCAGAGGTAGCGGTCAGAAAAGATATTTATGTTGTTTCTGACGAAATGTACGAGCATTTGATCTACGAAGGGGAAGCGATCAGCATCGCATCCTTTCACGAGGAAATTTATAAAAGAACCATCACCTGCAGCGGTGTGGCTAAGAGCTACTCCATGACAGGCTGGAGAATTGGTTTCACCGGTTCCTCCAAAGAAATTGCAAAGCTTATGGGAAGTGTACAGAGCCACCAGACCTCCAATCCGAACTCCATCGCACAAAAGGCTGCTTATGAAGCACTTGTGGGTCCGCAGGCTTCTGTAAAGGTGATGCATGATGAATTCATGAAGAGACGTGATTATATGCATGAGCGTATCTCGCAAATCCCGCTGATTTCCGCATTAAAGCCCCAGGGCGCATTCTATATGTTTGTAGATATCAGCCAGGTGCTTGATAAAGCCTATCAAAGTGAGAAGGTAGCAGAGGTTGACCGTCTTGCCAAAATACTGATTGAGGATTATAATGTGGCAGTTGTTCCCTGCCAGGATTTTGGTTTCCCGGATCACATACGTTTATCTTATGCTGTCTCCATGGAACAGATTACAAAGGGGCTTGACAGAATAGAAGCCTTCATAAAAACATTGGCTTAATAATGATAAGTTATCCTGCAGGTAGTGTTTACATAATTTTGTTTACACTACCTGCTATGATTCTTCTGGCACAATTTGTTACTTTGTGCTAGAATTATGGTTAATATATTAAATTTGTGCTAAAGCCCCAATGAATGGGTTTTTACGAAACGGAGGGTTTTTATGGCATTATTCGGATTTATCGGAGCCGGTAATATGGGCTTTCCACTTATAAAAGCAGCGGTCAAGACCTTTGGCAGGGAGCAGGTGGTTTACACGGCTGCTTCCCAGGCAAGAAGGACATCAGTCGAGAGGGAGACCGCCATAACAGCCTCTGACAATAATCCGGAGGTTGTGAAGCAGTGTAAGTATCTGGTACTGGCGATCAAGCCGCAGGTTTTTCCAAAGGTTCTGGAAGAGATCAAAAGGTCGGTAACAAAGGAGCATATTGTAATCTCCATCGCGGCAGGAATTACAATTGATACGATCAAAGAAAGCTTGTCAGAAGAGATCCGTGTGGTTAGAGCTATGCCTAACACACCGGCAATGGTTGAGATGGGAATGACCGGTGTAGCTTATTCCAAAGATGAATACACCGAAGAAGAGAAAAGTGTCTTGGACCAATTCTTTCAATCCTTTGGAAAATATGAAGCAGTGGACGAGAGCCTGATCAATGCAGTGGTATGTGCCAGCGGCAGTTCTCCGGCATATGTTTATATGTTTATTGAAGCATTGGCAGACAGTGCTGTCAGTTATGGAATTCCCAGAGCAAAGGCCTATTCTATGGTCGCTCAGACAGTACTCGGTGCTGCAGCCATGGTGCTGGAGACAGGAGAGCATCCCGGTAAGTTAAAGGATAACGTATGTTCTCCCGGCGGAACCACAATTGCGGCTGTGAAGGCCCTGGAGGAACACGGCTTTCGCAATGCTGTCATGAAGGCAACCGATGCCTGCTATGAGAAATGTGTCAGTATGAGTAAGAAGAGCAAATAATAACATATAGTTCGCAGAACTAGAAATAATAACGATTAGAAAGGCAAAGGTTTTACATGATTCCATACAAACGACTGAAAAGAGACCTGGTTCATAAAGGAAGAGTAATCGACTATTATAACGACACGATAGAAGTCAACGGAGGCAAGCTGACCACTTTTGATTTTATCAATCACAAAGGTGCTTCCGCCATGGTAGCTGTGGATGAAGACGGCAAGATACTTATGGTCAGACAGTACCGTAATGCGGTAGACAGCTATACCCTTGAGATCCCCGCCGGCGGTTTAAATCCGGGAGAAGATAATCTCACCTGTGCAGTCAGGGAATGTGAGGAGGAGACCGGGTATAAGGCCGGTGAAGTGGAGCATCTGATTGATGTGTATACCACAGTTGCCTTCAGCAATGAAAAAATCTGTATCTATTGCACAACAGGAATTACCCCGTCCGTTCAAAATCTGGACGAGGACGAATTTGTCAATGTTGAGCGTCACAGCCTGTCTGATTTGACCAATTTGATTCTGGAAGGTAAGATTATGGACGCAAAAACCATCGCAGCAATTCTAGCCTATAAATCAAAAATGGGACTGTAGCTTGTTCTAATTTGCTCTGGCCGTCATATTATTATATATATTCAAATGACAGGCGGGCATAAGGATGAAGCAGCTGAGATTACAGTTAAACCGAATGAATGCAATGCAGATCGCATTTTTTCTTCTGATCCTTGGGTTGTTCCTCGGGGTACTATGTGCCAATGTATTCCGTGAAAATTTTGCTGAACGGATCCGGATCTATGAAGACAATGTATTTTCTGTTATTGCAGCCAATAATATTAATTACGCCGGTTTGTTCCGCTATGTACTTGGGAATAACTTCAACAGCTTTATTATGTTCTGGTTACTTAGCATAACAATTCTCGGGATTCCATATATGGCATTTAAAATATGTTCCTACGGATTCTTTGCAGGTTTTTTTATATCTGCAGTGACGATGCAGTACGGCTTGAAGGGAATGCTTCTTGTACTTATTTATGTATTTCCTCATGGTCTTTTGTATCTTCCGATAGCACTGCTTAGTCTGTATAAAGGCTTTCAGATGTGCAGGGATATTTATCAACAGACAAATACCAGTATTCTTGGATTTTTAAAGCCGCTCCGGTCCAACCTGCTTCTTATCTTAATTCTGGCAGTGGTTTTAGTATTTGCCAGCTTTCTGGAGGCATATCCGGGTGCGTTTATTCTGAAGAAAACACTGGGATTATTCTAGATTTGATATTATATTGGTCATGGCGAATGAGGAGGTAATTAATGGAACAGTACATCTTTGACTTCATCACTTATTTACAGGAAGTAAAACATGCTTCAACGAACACTTTACAGGCATATCAAAATGATTTGAGAAAGCTGCAGCATTTCCTCGAAAAGCAGAATATTAATTCTGCAGCCAAGATCAGTGAAACAACATTGAATTCCTACATTCTTTCCTTAGAGAAGGAAGGATTATCCCCGGCTTCGGTATCCAGGAATATTGCTGCAATGAAAGCATTTCTCCTGTATCTGATCAAGCAGGGAATTATCTCCGGAGATCCTTCAGAGCGAATTAAACCGCCGAAGGTACAGAAGAAATCACCACAAATACTGGAAACCGAGCGGATCGCACAGCTGTTGCTGCAGCCAAACCCAAGAACCAAGAAGGGCATCCGTGACAGGGCAATGCTGGAGCTTCTGTATGCAACCGGCATTAAGGTGTCCGAGCTGATTACCATGAAGTTAAAGGATATCAATCTGTCCGGCAGATATGTCACCTGCGGGGAGCGCAAGGAACGTTATATTCCCTTTGGCAAGACAGCGAAATCAGCCCTGCAGGAATACTTGAATATCCGGTCACTCAGCTTTGACAAGAAGAACAGTGAAATCTTATTCTTAAATTCTTCCGGAGAGCAATTAACCAGACAGGGGCTGTGGAAGATTCTGAAGGCCTATGCTAAGCTGGTCGGTTTGACGGAGATCAATCCCAACACCATACGGCATTCCTTCGCAGCTCATATGCTGGAGAACGGGGCGGATATCGGCAGTGTACAGGAATTCTTAGGTCATGCGGATATTACCACCACCCATCTGTATCTGAACCACTCGGCAAAAAACAGCAGGGAAGTGTATATGAATACGCATCCCAGGGCGTAATAATTAAATAGATAACGCGCCTGCGATAGGTGCATAAATAGTAAGGGTGGATTCAGTAATCCACCCTTACTATTTATGCCTGGGTTATAACTGCAATTATAAGCCTTCCGCTATTGTATAAACCAGCTTCTCTGAATCTTCCCAGCCAAGACAAGGATCTGTGATAGACTTACCATAGATATGATCACTTATCTTCTGACTGCCACCCTTGATATAGCTTTCGATCATAACCCCCTTAACCAAAGCACCAATATCGACAGAGTGCCTGCGGCTGTGAAGCACTTCCTTTACAATTCGTATCTGCTCCTGATATAGTTTATTGGAATTTGCATGGTTTGCATCTACAATTATGGCAGGGTTTTGCAGATCACGCTCATGATACATGGAAGCCAGGAGATTTAAATCCTCATAATGATAGTTGGGAATAGATTGTCCATGCTTATTGACCGCTCCGCGAAGAATGGTATGCGTCAAAGGATTGCCGGAGGTAGTCACCTCCCAGGTACGATATAAGAAGGTATGGCTCTTTTGAGCAGCTACAACAGAATTTAACATGACACCAAAATCACCGCTGGTTGGATTCTTCATACCGGCAGGTACATCGATGCCGCTGATGGTAAGTCGGTGCTGCTGATTCTCAACGGAGCGGGCGCCAACGGCAACATAGGAGAGAATATCAGCCAAATACGGCCAGTTCTCCGGATAGAGCATCTCATCGGCAGCGGTAAGTCCGTTTTCCGCAATTGCGCGAAGATGCATCTTCCTCATGGCGATGAGCCCTTCCAGTAAATCCGGTTCCTTTTCCGGATCCGGCTGATGGACGATGCCTTTATAGCCTTCCCCGGTTGTTCTGGGTTTGTTGGTATAAATTCTTGGTATTATAATTACTTTATCTGCGACCTTTTCCTGAACCTTGGCAAGACGGGAGATGTAGTCACATACCGCATCCTCGTTATCGGCGGAGCAGGGCCCGATGATAACAAGAAATTTATCAGAGGCACCTGTAAATACTTCTTTGATTTGTCTGTCCCGTTCCTGTTTCAGAAGTACGTCCTTTGCCGGCATGGGGCAAAGCTTGGCCAGTTCCTCCGGCGATATTACTTCCTTTATAAATTTGAAACTCATACGTTTCATCTCCCTCGTTTTTTCTGACTATTTTATCTTTTTTTCCATCGTTAGTCAATCAAATCTTGAATAATTATTCAATTTGTTTTAATAAATAACATTTAAAAATGTTTAATAATTAAATTTTATTGATAAGATATGTTTCTGAACTCTTTTGGTATATAATAGGTATATTCCATACAAATCAGAAAGGCAAGGGATTGACTATGAAAATGTATGATCTTATAAATAAAAAGAAAAATAAAGAGAGATTAACCGCTCAGGAGATAGATTTCATTGTGAAGGGGTATACCGATGGTTCCATTCCGGATTACCAGATGTCCGCCTTCTTAATGGCGGTATGCTTAAACGGTATGGATCATCAGGAGACTGCAGACTTAACCACAGCCATGGCACACAGCGGAGATATTCTTGACCTGTCGGCAATTCATGGGATAAAGGTAGATAAGCACAGCACCGGCGGTGTCGGTGATAAGACTTCCCTGGTCTTAAGTCCCATGGTGGCAGCCCTTGGAGTTCCTGTTGCAAAAATGTCCGGCAGAGGCCTTGGGCATACCGGCGGAACCGTTGACAAGCTGGAAAGCTTTCCGGGATTTTCAACTTCTGTCTCCAAGGAAGAATTTATTAATAATGTAAACCGTATCAAGATGGCCATCATCGGACAGACCGCCGATCTTGCCCCTGCCGATAAGAAGATTTATGCCCTTCGGGATGTGACCGCTACCGTGGATAACATCTCCCTGATTGCCAGCAGTATCATGAGTAAGAAGATAGCCTCCGGTTCCGATGTTATCGTGCTTGACGTAAAGACCGGCAGCGGTGCCTTTATGAAGACCTATGAAGCCTCTCTGGCACTTGCCCGGGAAATGGTTCAAATCGGAACCCTTGCAGGAAGAAAAACCTATGCGGTTATTACGGATATGAATCAGCCCCTTGGCCGAGCGGTAGGCAATAATCTTGAGGTAATTGAAGCAATTCATACCCTATCCGGCGGCGGACCGGAGGATTTGCTTGAGGAAAGCTTAACCCTGGCTTCTTATATGGTGCTTGGTGCAGGAATTGCGGCAACGGCAGAAGAAGCAAGAGCACTGCTGGAGAAGACTATAGCGGATGGCAGTGCCTTAAATAAATTGGCCGAGTTTGTCAGCGCTCAGGGCGGGGACAGCAGACCGGTATTTGATACACAATTATTTACCAAAGCGGCACTAACCGCAGAGGCGGAAGCTCCCCAGGATGGTTATGTCTCCTTTATTCAGACAGATGAGGTGGGAATGACCTCCTTAATTCTTGGGGGAGGAAGGGAAACAAAGGAGAGTATGATTGATCTAAGCGTAGGAATTTATATTCATAAAAAGCTTGGTGATGCCGTTCATAAGGGAGAGCCTCTTGCGACCCTGTATGCAAACGATGGCAGGAAGCTGGCTGAAGCAAAGGATAGATTTCTGAATTCCTATCACATCAGTAAAAAGCAGCCTGAACAACATAAGATAGTTTACGCCGTCGTTACCGCGGAAGCCACCACAGAATTCTAGAGGAGGAAATAACAGTTATGGAGAAAAAATTACGGATTACAGTATGGAATGAATACCGGCACGAAAGGGAGGACGAAGAGATAAAGAAGGTATATCCTGCAGGTATTCATAATGCTATTGCAGAAATATTTCGCGGATCTGAGGAGTATGAGGTACGGACTGCAACGCTGGATGAGCCGGAGCACGGACTGACCCAGGAGGTACTGGAGAATACCGATGTCCTTTTCTGGTGGGCACATAAAGCCCATCATGAGGTGAAAGATGAGATTGCAGCCAGAGTTCATAAGAGGGTACTGGAGGGTATGGGATTGATTTTGTTACATTCCTCCCATGCTGCGAAGATATTCCAGCAATTGATGGGAACCAGCTGTATGCTAAGATGGAGAGAGGTCGGAGAGAAGGAACGCATCTGGGTAGTAGAACCGGGTCATCCCATTGCTGAGAACCTGGGAGAGTATTTTGAATTACCCAGGGAAGAGATGTACGGTGAGGTATTTGAGATACCAAAGCCGGATGACCTGGTATTTATCAGCTGGTTTGAAGGCGGCGAGGTATTTCGCAGCGGCTGCTGTTATTACCGCGGAAGAGGAAAGATTTTTTACTTCAGGCCGGGTCATGAATCCTTCCCGACCTACTATGATCCTAACATCAGACAGGTGCTCCTGAATGCGGCAAGGTGGGCCGCACCTGTCAACAGACCGACTCCAAGAGTGGAGTTTGCAATGAACGTCGAGCCTTTAGAGGAGATTAAGAAACGGTAATCATTCAAAATATATCCGAGAGGTGCTGCAGCTTGTGTATTGAACTGCAGCACCTCCTGTTATTTAACAGGAAATGTTTTACCTTTCTGAAAATATAATGCTAGTAAGAGATCATCAGTAAAGCAGTGGTGACATGAAGGACAGGAATACCGGATTATTTCGGGGCTTTGTAAAGGGAATTATCATCTTCATCGCGATCATACTTATCGTTCATCTGATTTTTGAAAATTCCTCGATCTATTATAAAACCAGGAATTTTATCTGGCGAAAAAATTACATTATGCATTTAAGTACGACGGATTTGTATTTGGTCAAAGGGGAAGAATATCATTTGAAGCTGATCGCACTGAACAAAAGAGTGTCCTTCTCTTCAACGGATTTTCGTGTGGCCGCAGTATTTCTTCACGGCAGAATTCAGGCATTGCAGCCAGGGAAATGCTTCATCCTGGCTAAGGTTGATAAAAAAGTATTAAAATGCAGGGTCCATGTGCTTGATATCAATAAAGAAACAATGACCTTAAAGGCGGGGGCTTCAAAGCGCCTGAGTATACGCGGAACAAATTCCTTCGTCCGATGGGACAGTACAAACCCGAGGGTTGCCTCTGTCAGCATGTTTGGAACTGTTAAGGCGAAGAAGAAGGGGAATACAATCATATATGCAACCGTCAAAGGAAAGACCTTAAAATGTGTCGTCCGTGTCAAGTAAAAAGTGAGACAATTTATCATAGGATTGGTCTAAAAACGGAAGGCATGGATTAAAATAGTAATAATACATTTTTATGGAGCTTCTATGAAAAAGTTATGTGCAGTTATCCTCTTATGTTCTACCATTCTTCTTTTATTCTATCCATATCATACGGATGCGGGGATAAGAAGTAATTATCCCGGGATAAAAAACAATTCTCCCGAGAAAGAAGGGGACGCTGTTATGGTCGCAGCTATGGCAGACGCCCAGCTGGACATAGACTCACCTTCCGCAGTTTTAATCGAGGGTTCCACAGGAACAGTCATTTATGAAAAGAACAAGGATGAGCGGTTGAAGCCGGCCAGTATCACCAAGGTTATGACTCTGCTGCTTATCTTTGAAGCACTTGATTCCAAGCAGATCGCCTTAACAGATGAGGTCAGCGTGTCGGAATATGCCGCTTCCATGGGCGGTTCCCAGGTATATCTGGAGCCCTATGAGAAACAGACCGTCGACACCATGATCAAATGTATCAGCATTGCCAGTGCCAATGACGCTTCCGTTGCCATGGCTGAGCTGATTGCAGGGTCGGAAGAGGAATTTGTAGCACAGATGAACAAGAGGGCTAAGGAACTTGGCATGAACAATACGCACTTTGTAAATTGCTGCGGACTGGATACGGATGACCATTATTCCTCTGCTTATGATGTTGCATTAATGTCGAGAGAGCTCATTACCAAGCATCCTCAGATCAGCCAATATTCCACGGTCTGGATGGATACCATTGTTCACACTACCAAGCGTGGGCAGATAGAATTCGGTCTGACCAACACCAATAAAATGGTGAAGTTCTATCAGGGCATTACCGGTCTTAAGACCGGCTCAACCAGTCTTGCAAAGTACTGTCTTTCCGCCTCCGCAAGGAGAGCCAATATGGACTTGATCGCAGTTGTCATGGCGGCACCGGATACAAAGACAAGATTCATGGAGGCTTCCAAAATGCTGAATTACGGCTTTGCAAATTACAGCATTTATGCGGATGACAGCACCCAGATGGAGATAACTCCGGTTCAGGTAAACAGAGGCGTCACGGACCTCGTGCAAGGTAAGGCAGCAAATAATTTTTCCTATCTGTGTTCCAAGGGAAAATCAACAGAGGCAATCCGCAAGGAAGTAGTCTTATATGAAAAGGTAAATGCACCTGTTGAGGTGGGAACAAAGCTTGGAGATATCAATTATTACTATGAGGACAGTAATATCGGTGCGGTAGATATTGTAGCCTCAGAAGCAGTCGGTAAGGCAGGATTTCATAATAATTTCTTCAAGGTACTCAGGCGGTATTTTGTAGGAAATTAGTTATAAATTGCAGACAAAGCTCTAAAACAGAGATTTTCAGAGAGATTGGAAATCTCTGTTTTCTTTGGCAGCTTATTGACACCGGTTATCCTACCTAGTATAGTAGTATAAGAGTGGAGTAATACACTCCGTTGTGTTCATGTTAGTACATAAATATAGAAAATGGGAACAGGAAAGGAGTATGGCATGCCGACTGGTGTGGTTGTCTACGGGATTATCGCATTACTCATCCTTTGGATTGTCCTGGAACAAAAGCTATTTCTTACTACCCGCTATACCATTTCCTCCAAAAAGCTGCCGGCGCAGTTGAATAATACCCGATTTATCGTTCTTGCAGATCTTCATAACCGTACCTTTGGAAAGAAGAACAACCGTCTGGTTCGCCGGATCGATGCATTATCACCGGAATTTATCCTTGCGGCAGGAGACATCATTACGAAGAAGTCAGCCTGCTATCCCGGGAACGCCTATCATCTGATGCAGGAACTGGCCGGCAGATATCGAATATTTTATGCTTATGGTAATCACGAACAGAAGCTGGAATATATCGGTAAAAAGCCTCTCTCAGAGCGTACCGAAGAAGAAAAGAACCTGTATTCTACTTGGGTAGAATACAAAAATAGATTAGCCAAATCAGGAGTCCTATTTCTGGATAATCAGACTACAACGTTGGAAACAAAAAATTCCAAGCTTAAAATAACCGGTGTTTCCCTGCCCGGAGAGTATTTTATCTTTAGCGCCCATACGGATATGGCCCCCGGTTATCTGAACAGTCTTCTGGGAGAAAGCGCAAAGAATGATTATCAGCTTCTGATTGCTCATAATCCGATTTATTTTACCGACTATGCCGACTGGGGTGCGGATCTGACCCTTAGCGGACATCTTCACGGGGGAATGCTGCGATTACCCGGAATTGGCGGAGTGATTTCGCCGCAGGCGCGCTTTTTTCCGAAATATGATACCGGTCATCATACGCATAAAGGCCGGCAGATGGTTGTATCCCGAGGACTGGGGTCCCATTCCGTTATGCCCCGGATCTTTAATATACCGGAACTGATCCATATCACTTTAAGGAAGGATTAATGCAACACAATATAGAAAGGAACACGTTTGCTACTCTACAAAGCAAATGGGAAGGAGCAGCATGAGTATCCCCGTAAAACTGGAAGCCTTTGAAGGTCCTCTTGACCTTCTGCTTCACCTAATTGATAAGAACAAAGTAAATATTTATGATATTCCGATCGCTCTGATAACGGATCAATATCTTGAATATATTAAACAGATGGATACCAAAAATCTTGAGATCATGAGTGAATTTCTGGTTATGGCAGCCACACTGATTAATATCAAATCAAAAATGCTTCTTCCGATGGAAGAAACACAGGATGAGGAAGCGGTAGACCCCAGGCAGGAGCTGGTTGACCGCCTGTTAGAGTATAAGATGTATAAATACATATCGGAGGAGCTTAAGGACAGAGAGATGGATGCTTCCAGAATCCTGTTTAAGCCGCCGACCATTCCCCGGGAGATTTCAGACTATAAGGAAGAAATCAATGTGGAGGACCTGTTAAGTGACCTTACCCTGGCAAAGCTGCATGAGATATTTAAATCCATTGTGAAGAAGCAGGCAGACAAGATTGACCCCATCCGCAGCAAATTCGGAAAGATCGAGAAGGAAGAGATTAACCTGTCGGCAAAGTTTGTCCAGATACAGGAGTACGGACTGCTGCATAAAACCTTTTCCTTCCGCAGCCTGTTGGAGGCTGCCCATTCCCGCATGGAGACCATCGTTACCTTCTTAGGTATCCTGGAGCTGATTAAAATCGGAAGAATACGGATTGAGCAAGCAAATTTATTTGATGATATAAACATTACCTTCCTTGCAGCAGACATTATTCATATGGAGGAGGCAGCGTTTTAATGGAGCTAAAGATGATTGAAGCACAGATTGAAGCAATCTTATTTACCATGGGTGAGGCTGTAGAGGTGGAGCGTATCGCCGGTGCCCTGGAGCATGATGAAGATACCATACGAAGAATCATCCGCAACATGATGGACCAGTACGAGGGGGACGACAGGGGAATCCATATAATCGAGCTGGACGGAGCCTTTCAGATGTGTACCAAGCCCTCCATGTATGAAGCAATTGTTAAGATAACCCATATCCCAAAGAAGCATGTCTTAACAGACGTTCTTCTTGAGACCCTTTCCATCATTGCCTATAAGCAGCCCATCACAAAGCTTCAAATTGAGGCAATCCGCGGCGTCAAATCCGACCATGCGGTGAATAAGCTGGTAGAATATAATCTGGTCTGCGAGATGGGAAGAATGGATGCACCGGGCAGACCGATCCTATTCGGTACCACGGAGGAGTTTCTTCGAAGCTTCGGATTGCAATCTTTGGAAGCATTGCCGGTAATGAATCCGGAGAAGATTGAAGACTTTAAATTAGAAGCGGAAGAAGAGCTGCAGTTAAAGCTGGATATTTAATCCCTTTTGAGCCATTGGTAAAACCAATCCGGTCCAAATCAGCAGCCGAATAAAT
The DNA here is from genome assembly GCA_023409535.1 of Bacillota bacterium. Classification (GTDB taxonomy): domain Bacteria; phylum Bacillota; class Clostridia; order Lachnospirales; family Lachnospiraceae; genus Mobilitalea. The sequence continues at coordinate 115,936 of JAEYGZ010000048.1, read as the reverse complement.
TTGTACCCCATACCTCATGTGATGAATTACATGAGGTATTTTTCTTGTTCAAATCTTTTTGCTTTAAAAGCACAGTAATACTAAACTTGAGGTTTAGAATTAGTAAAAATAATGCTTGCATGTTACGACACATTTTTGTATAATAGTCAATGCTGCTAATGATAACAATGAATACCAATTTATTTACACGGGTTTTACAATTTTTTAGCAGTTACATAAAAATGGGTTTGTTTCATTGCGGATGAAATGCGGGTTAGCGTAAATACTATATTAAGAAAGGTTGTGATGTTAGGGTTGGATAAAAAGCTTACCTTGTACGGCTTTAACAACCTCACAAAAACACTTAGCTTCAACATTTATGATGTTTGCTATGCAAAAAGTGAGAGAGAACAAAAAGACTATATCGCTTATATCGACGAGCAGTATAATTCAGAGCGTCTTACCAAAATTCTTGTAGATGTTACCGAGATGATTGGTGCGCACATTCTTAATATATCAAAACAGGATTATGACCCCCAGGGTGCGTCAGTGAATATTCTGATCGCAGAGGGTTCCTTGTCCTCAGAACATATCGATGAATCCTGCAATCAAGGGAAATATGTAAAAAGCACCAGAGATACGGTTCATGCCCATCTGGACAAGAGCCATGTAACCGTGCATACCTTCCCGGAGCACCATCCTGATAACTCAATTTCTACCTTCCGGGTAGACATTGATGTATCCACCTGCGGTGAAATATCTCCGCTGAATGCACTTGATTATTTAATCGGAAGCTTTGATTCCGATATTATAACCATAGATTACCGTGTCAGAGGCTTTACCAGGGATCTGCAGGGTATGAAATATTTTATTGACCACGATATTACCTCTATTCAGGATTATATTGATGATGAGACCTTAACAAAATACGATGCCATTGATGTTAATGTATACCAGTCAAATATCTTCCATACAAAGATGCTGATTAAAGAAATTGAATTACAAAATTACCTCTTTAACAAGGATGTTTATGAACTACCGCCCAAGCAAAGGCTTGACATCACCAACAGCCTGCGCAAAGAAATGATTGAAATCTTCAGCGGAATGAACATCTACTAGAATGTACAAGTCAAAATTTCTTTTGTGCAGGAAGTAAAGCGAAAGATATCATTCGTTTTCACTTTACGCAAAAAGCTTGCGCGGAAATGGGGGTAATGATGAAATATACACAGAATAATTCGCCTATTCATGAGGCGTTATTAGAGCATAAAAAAAACCGGGTTGTCCCCTTTGATGTACCGGGACATAAGGGAGGAAGAGGCACTCCTGAGCTTACAGAATTTCTGGGAATCGATTGCCTGAAGGTGGATGTCAACTCCATGAAGCCTCTGGACAATCTGATTCATCCGGTATCGGTGATTAAAGCCGCTGAGGAGCTGGCCGCTGAGGCATTTGGTGCAGATGCGGCTTTTTTTATGGTTAACGGTACAACAGCGGCAGTTCAGGCAATGATCATGTCTACCTGTAAAGCGGGGGATGAGATCATTATGCCGCGCAATGTTCACCGAAGCTCCATCAATGCCCTGGTGGTATGCGGAGCTGTTCCGGTGTATGTAAATCCCGGCGTGAACCATCAATTGGGAATCCCCCTGGGTATGTCTGCAGAAGATGTGGAAAGAGCAATGAATGAACACCCTCAGGCCAAAGCAATCCTGATCAACAATCCGACTTATTATGGTGTCTGTTCTAACCTAAAGGAGATTGTCCGTCTTGCTCACGAGAAACACATAAAAGTGCTGGTGGATGAAGCCCATGGAGCACATTTTTACTTTGGGGAAGACCTTCCCGTCAGTGCAATGGCGGCAGGGGCAGATATGGCGGCGGTCAGCATGCACAAGACCGGCGGCTCCTTAACTCAAAGCTCCTTCCTGTTATGTAAAAATGATATTGATCCGGGTTATGTCAGACAAATCATCAATCTTACCCAAACTACCAGCGGTTCCTATCTGTTATTAACCTCCCTGGATCTCGCGAGAAAGAACATGGTGCTAAACGGAAAAGAAATCATCGCAAAGACGTTGATGCTGGCAGAGTATGCCAGGGATGAAATCAATAAGATCGGCGGCTATTATGCCTTCTCCGGAGAATTAATCAACGGTGATACCATCTATGATTTTGACCGCTCAAAGCTTTCCGTAAATACGACTGAAATCGGTTTGGCAGGCGTTGAGGTGTATGACCTCCTTCGGGATGAATATGATATCCAGATTGAGTTCGGTGATATTGGAAACATTCTGGCCATGGTGACTGCCGGTGACCGGGCCTTTGAAATTGAACGGCTGATATCCGCACTTTCCGAGATTAAGCGCAATTACGGTAAGGTTAAGGTAGGCATGCTGAACCATGAATACATCGATCCTCTGGTTGCAATGACACCGCAGAAGGCTTTTTACAGTGACAAGAAATCCCTGACGCTTCATGAATGCGACGGCCATATTGCCGGAGAGTTTGTAATGTGCTATCCCCCCGGGATACCAATTCTTGCTCCCGGAGAACGGATAACCAGGGACATTATTGATTACATCATTTATGCGAAGGAAAAGGGCAGTTCCTTAACCGGTCCCAAGGATATGAAGGTTGAGCATATCAATGTCGTGGATTATCAATAAAACAGGCAGAAGCGGATAGATCAGCAGGAAACAATTAATGTTATATAGGAACTTAGAAGAAAGGAGCAGGTGAATATCTATGGAATTATGGTATTCCGAACATCATACAGAGCATGTAAGATTGTCTCTTAAGGTAAAGGAGCAATTATTCAGTAAAAAAAGCAATTTTCAGGACATTGCAATTCTTGATACCTATGAATATGGACGGGCTTTGATCCTGGACGGCTGTCTTATGGTAACAGAGAAGGATGAATTCATCTATCATGATATGATCGTTCACGTTCCCATGGCTACGAATCTGGATATTAAGAATGTTCTTGTAATCGGTGCCGGTGATGGCGGTGCAATCAGGGAATTAACCAGATATCCCGGAATAGAACGTATCGATATGGTTGAAATTGATGAAGCAGTGGTGGAAGCCTGCAAGGAGTTTCTTCCTCTGACTGCCGGCCGGCTGACAGATCCCCGGGTTCATATTTATTATGAGGATGGTCTTAAATTTGTACGGCGTAAAGTAAATGCATACGATTTGATTTTGGTTGATTCTACCGACCCCTTTGGTCCGGGAGAAGGCTTATTTACCAAGGAGTTTTATGGAAACTGTTATCATGCACTGACGGATAAGGGTATCCTGGTGAATCAGCATGAAAGTACCTATTATGATGCTTATGTGGATGCCATGAAACGGGCACATCAGAGAATCAAAGAAACCTTCCCCATTGCAAAGGTTTATCAGGCGCATATTCCCACCTACCCTTCCGGTCATTGGCTGTTCGGCTACGCTTCCAAGCATTATGACCCCATCAGGGATCTGAAGGAAGAGGCCTGGAACGCACTTGGAATGAAAACAAAATATTATAATACAAAGCTGCACAGTGGTGCCTTTGCACTTCCCAATTATGTAAAGGAGCAATTAAATGAAGATGAATAGGAACATCCATACCTTTATTGGCTGTGAGCACGAATATGAGGATAGCGATATTGTATTGTTCGGTGCACCTTTTGACGGAACCACCTCCTATCGGCCCGGCACCCGGTTTGCCAGTGCTGCGATCCGTAATGAGAGCTATGGGATAGAAACCTATAGCCCTTATCTGGACAAGGATCTGTTGGATATGCAAATCTTTGATGCAGGGGATTTGGAATTTGGCTTTGGTAATACGGAGCGTGTGTTAAGTGTCATTGAAGCGATGACAGAACAAATTCTGACGGATGGAAAAAGACCGCTGATGATCGGCGGAGAGCATCTGGTCACCTTAGGCAGTGTACGTGCAGTTGCAAAGCAGTATCCTGATCTGCATATTCTTCATTTTGATGCCCATGCAGATTTAAGGGATGATTACCTGGGAGAAAAGCTGTCCCATGCCAGTGTCATGAGACGCTGCCATGAGATTGTGGGGGATGAACGCATCTATCAGTTTGGCATCCGCAGCGGAGACCATGAGGAATTTGTCTGGGCAAAGGAGCATGTATTTACCCAAAAGTTCAATCTTGACCGTTTGGAGCATGTAGTTGAACTCCTGCAGGGAAAACCGGTTTATCTCACCATTGATCTGGATGTACTTGATCCCTCCGTATTTCCCGGTACAGGAACGCCGGAGGCAGGGGGCATCACATTTATGGAATTGATACAGGGCTTAAATAAGGTCTTCAAGCTGAACATTGTTGCGCTGGATATGAATGAGTTATCACCGGTTTATGACCAGAGCGGCGCTTCAACCGCACTGGCCTGCAAGCTTCTGCGAGAGCTTCTGCTGCAGCTGTAAGACGTCAGGAAGCAAAAGAATATCCTTAGCCACTTGGCAACGGAAAGCATGATATAACTTATCACAGAACTTTTAATAGAAAAATCATAAAATTATACAGGTTAAAGGAGATATAAATATGAGCAAAGCTTTAATCATTGGAGCCGGAGGCGTTGCCGGTGTAGTAATTCATAAATGCTGTCAAAATTCCGATGTATTTGAGGAGATCTGCATTGCCAGCAGAACCAAATCCAAATGTGATGCCTACAAGGTTCAGGTTGAGGCAAAGGGCTATACGACAAAGGTATCAACCGCTCAGGTGGATGCCGATAATACCGAGGAGGTAATTGCCCTGATCAATCAGTTTCACCCTGATATTGTGATCAATGTGGCACTTCCTTATCAGGATTTAACAATTATGGACGCCTGTCTTGCAACCAAGGTGGATTATTTGGATACTGCAAATTATGAGCCGAAGGATACGGCTAAGTTTGAATATAAATGGCAGTGGGCTTACAGAGAGCGTTTCAGGGAAGCCGGAATTACCGCAGTATTAGGCAGCGGCTTCGACCCCGGTGTAACCAGCGTATTCTCTGCTTATGCCTTAAAGCATTACTTTGACGAGATTCATACCATCGATATCCTGGATGCCAATGCCGGAGATCATGGCTACCCCTTTGCAACAAACTTTAATCCGGAGATCAATATCCGTGAGATCACTGCAAACGGCAGCTACTTTGAAAATGGCAAATTCCATGAGACGGAGCCTTTGGAAATAAAGAGAGTATATAATTTTCCCGAAATCGGTCCGAAGGATATGTACCTGCTGCATCACGAGGAGATGGAGTCTCTTGCAGTTAATATTCCCGGTATTAAGAAAATCCGCTTCTTCATGACCTTTTCCGAGCGTTATCTGACCCACCTGCGCGTACTTGAGAATGTTGGCATGACCTCCATCGAGCCCATTAACTATGAAGGTCATCAGATTGTACCGTTGCAGTTTTTAAAGGCAATCCTTCCGGATCCTGCTTCCTTGGGTCCCAGAACCAAGGGAAAGACCAATATCGGCTGCATCTATACCGGTGTGAAGGACGGCAGGGAAGTAAGCTATTATGTATATAATGTCTGCGATCATGAGGAATGCTACCGCGAGGTTGGCTCCCAGGCAATTTCCTATACCACAGGCGTTCCGGCCATGATCGGTGCCATGATGGTATTGAAGGGCTTATGGAAAAAGCCCGGCGTATTCAATGTAGAAGAATTTGATCCTGATCCGTTCATGGAAGAATTAAACCGCTGCGGTCTGCCCTGGAAGGAAAGCTTCAGCCCTGAGATGGTAGATTAAGCGGCAATACGTACACAGATGATTAGTTAGTAAGGAGTTGGTGAATATGGATTACAGTAAAATAGCAACCCCGTCCTATGTTGTGGAAGAACCCCTGCTTAAGAAGAATTTAGAGGTGCTGCACTCCGTTATGAAACAAACCGGCTGTGAGATATTGCTGGCTCAGAAGGCATTTTCCATGTACTCAACCTATCCGCTGATTGGCGGTTATTTAAGCGGAACGACTGCAAGCTCCTTATTTGAGGCAAAGCTTGGACAGGAGGAGATGGGAAAAGAGGTTCATATCTTTGCACCGGCCTATAAAGAAGAAGAGTTTGATGAGATTTTAAGTATTTGTGACCATATTGTATTTAACTCCATTGCCCAATGGGAGAAATTTAAGGACAGAGTTGCAAACGCTGACCGTAAGATATCCTGCGGACTTCGGATTAATCCGGAATATTCTGAAATTGAAACAGATATGTATAATCCCTGCTTTAAGAATTCCCGCTTCGGTATTACGTCGGATAAGTTAAAGGCTGCCGATCTTACCGGAATTGACGGGTTGCATTTTCACACCATGTGCGAGCAGAACTCGGATGTGCTTGAACGTACCTTAAAGGTTGTGGAAGAGAAGTTTAGTCCCTGGATGCATCAGATGAAGTGGATTAACTTCGGGGGCGGACATCATATCACCAGACCGGATTATGATTTAGTGACCCTGATTCGCTGTGTTAATCATGTGAAAGATACTTATCAGGTTCAGGTATATCTGGAACCCGGAGAGGCAATTGCACTGAATGCCGGCTTCTTAGTAAGTACCGTACTGGACTTGAATGAGAACGGGATGCAGCTTGCCATACTTGATACCTCCGCTGCCTGCCATATGCCTGATGTTCTTGAGATGCCTTACCGGCCGAATATCATCGATTCCGGGGAGCCCGGAGAATTTCCCTATTCCTACCGCCTCGGAGGACCTACCTGCCTGGCTGGGGATGTCATCGGTGATTATTCTTTCCCTGAACCGCTGAAGGCGGGAGACCGGCTTGTATTCTGTGATATGGCGATTTATTCTATGGTTAAGAATAATACCTTCAATGGAATTAATCTGCCGGCGATCTATTTAAATACGGCAGATAGTGGGATGAAGCTGATAAAGCAGTTTGGGTATGAGGACTTTAAGAGAAGACTGTAAGTCTCAGCATTTGATCGGCTCTTAAAAAACGCCAGCCTTGTCGTGCATCACAGGGGCGGCGTTTTTTATTTTTCATTACTCCATGCTCTCCAGAGTCGGGCTATACCAATTAATTTCTCCCTTCGCCAAGGCCTCTTCAAAGGTAGGCGTTAACTCAGGCGCTTTTCCTCCATAGCGGTAATAATAGGTATATGGATAGAGCGGTTCCGGATTTACAGTTACACGATCCGTATCAATTGTCGGATCTTCCCCGTCTCTGATCCTGCGGGCTGCGATAACCGTCCGGTAATTCTTGACCTCATAGGAACAGGTGGAGAGTGTCAGCAGCCGGTCATTCTCATTCACATCTACGGTATCGATCTGATACATGGAACGAATTCTTAATTGATATACAAAATTCATAAAGTCAGAAGCATTCTCAAAATCAGCCCTGGTATAATCAAATAAAGGCTCTTTCTCCGAACCGCCGTTGGTGATAAATACGGCAAAGATTTTCCACCTGCCGGTCTGATAGATTGTATCAAAGGAAAATACCGGTCTTTCCTTATAATAATCTAATTCTTTATATTTCATCAGAGAATGGAACATATTATCCGTGGAGGTCATATTGTGCCCATGAATGGTAAGATTCATAGATTCATTCTCCACAGAGCCTTTGGCATCGATAAATAGGCTACCGGCCTTTAACTCCTTTCGCTCAATATCCCTGGTAAGATAGTATTCCGGATCGTCTTTCCCTGACTGCATCACCACATAATTAATATTGGAATCCGGTATGGTAATCCATCCCTTGACCTCCTCATTGACTGCCAGCAGATCCTTGAATTTCAAAAGCCTTCCTTCGCCGTCACGGGCAGGATCAGCGGCGGGGGCCGGTGAGACAGATATTCCATCGGCAGGAGTACTGATCGCCTCTGTTGCGGACGGAATCTCAGTCGCCGTAACCGCGTTCTGTGAGCTGGCATAGATTGCTTCGGTTTTCTTAATGGATTGATTGATGCGGTATGGTGTAAGAAAGACTTCATTTATAAACAATGCGGCAAACACCACAAAACCAACGGAAAAGATAATCCGAAGCGTTTTATACCAGTTGACGGTTTTCAACAAAACACTGATTTTTTTTAAATAAGAAGCTTTATCATTTTGTCCGTTATCAGTATCCGATTTATGCTGATTATGTATTTCCGAAGGCAGTGCTTCGGGAGCGCTGACGGCGGTAACATTTTCAGCTGCCTCTTCAGCACATTGACTTAGTTCAGTATTTACTTTTTCCTTTAACGGTTCCTCATGCTTTTCTTCCGACATCTTAAGGCTTCCCCTTTATGTAAAATTTGCTTCTAAAGCTAATTATACCCTGAATAATTTCCATAGTAAAGCATGACCTGCCGCCCTTTCCTTGCGGCAGTGATACTTGTATTTTTTCTAAGACAAATCATGAATATTCTGCTGTTTTCACAATAAATTTAGAGTAAGGAAACGGATAGGATGATGTCATTGAAAAAAAAGCACCTCCAAGTTTTACCCTATATCGTATTATTAATTATCACCTCACTGATTCAATATAATAATCTGAAGAATTCCTATGAGGGAGCGCCTGATACAAGCGGTATCGGTATTCAGAATCTGGAAGGCAGGCTGATGAAGGAAAATGAAAAAGCCCGCCAGGAGCAAACGGAATACCAGAAACTTCTTCAAGATCAGGAAGAGGATAATATATCCTACTTAGAAAATAATGCTTCTGTTCTGGAGGAAAATAATACACCTGACAGCGATAATTCAAAGAATAACTCCGGAAACAGCAACGCTGATAATAATAGTACGGAAGCCGCCGAGACGAAACCAATTAAGGAGCCCAAGCTGCATTCCTTATCCGCCCTTCTTCTGGATGCGGATAACAACCGTGTCCTCTATGAAGAGAACGGCTATGACAAGGTTGCCATGGCCAGCACCACAAAGATCATGACCTGCATCGTGGCTCTGGAACACGGGAAGCTCGATGATGTAGTCACGATTTCTTCTTATGCTTCGAAGATGCCTGATGTTCAGCTGAATATCAGGGCAGGAGAGCAGTATTATCTGAAGGACCTGATGTATTCCCTTATGCTTGAAAGCCATAACGACACTGCGGTAGCTATCGCAGAGCACATCGGAGGCTCAGTGGAGGGATTTGCTACCATGATGAATGATAAGGCAAGAGAACTTGGCTGCGAAAATACGAATTTTGTCACGCCCAACGGTCTGGATGCGGAAGGGCATTATACAACCGCGCGGGATCTGGCGGTGATTGCCAGCTATGCCATCAGAAATGATCAATTTGTAGCGATCACAAACACCTCCTCCCACGCCTTTCAGGAGCTTAAGAAGGGCAGAAGCTTTACGGTTAGCAATAAGAACCGTTTTCTCTATATGATGGAGGGAGCAATCGGTGTGAAGACCGGCTTTACCGGTGATGCAGGCTATTGCTTTGTCGGTGCCGTTAAGCGTCAGGACAGAACCTTGATTTCAGTGGTGCTTGGCTGCGGCTGGCCCCCGAATAAGAGCCTGAAGTGGACCGATACCAGGGAACTGATGAATTATGGAATCAATAATTACAGCCGAAAACAGATTTTTGAAACTGTGGAACTTAATCCCCTCCTGGTGGAAGATGGCCAGCAGCAGCTGGAGCCGCTGGTGATGAAAGCAGAGGATTTATCGCTATTGCTTAGATCGGATGAGAAGGTTTCAGTAAAATATGCTTTACCGGATTATCTTGAGGCGCCGGTCAAGGCCAACGCAATGGTGGGTTACGCCAGGTATTTTATCAATGACACGTTATATAAGGAAGTACCGATTTACAGCACCCGGGATATCGCTAAAATTGATTTGAAATACTGTTTCCAGAGAATATTTAATCTGTGGAAGTGCAAATAATGAAAGTAATTCCGATGATCGGAACTTATTATGTTCCGATCTATAAAAGTTGTGATTTAAATCAACGTCAGATGCAAATGATAAGGGTATAGTACCCCATATAAAGTAAATAATTTATTTTGAATGGAGGAATTACAAATGGGCAAAAAAATAACAGATAAGGTAACCTGGGTAGGTAAGATTGATTGGGAGTTAAAACATTTTCACGGAAATGAATATTCCACGATGAAAGGATCTTCCTATAATTCCTATCTGATCAGAGATCGGAAAACGGTTCTGATCGACACAGTATGGCAGCCCTATGACAAGGAATTCGTCTCCCGGCTAAAACAGGAGATTGATCTGCAGGCAATTGATTATATTATAATGAATCATTCGGAGATCGATCATAGCGGAGCCTTGCCGGAGTTGATGAGAGAGATTCCCGATACGCCGATTTATTGCACTGCCAATGGGGAGAAGATTATAAAAGGACATTATCATCAGGATTGGAACTTCCATATTGTAAAAACCGGTGACACCCTTTCCATCGGTGATCATACCCTGACCTTTGTGGAAGCACCGATGCTTCACTGGCCGGATACCATGTTTACCTACCTGTCCGGCGAAAATATTCTGTTCAGCAATGACGCCTTTGGTCAGCATTATGCAACAGAATCATTGTATAACGATACTGCTGACCAGGGGGAGCTTATGGCTGAAGCAACCAAGTATTATGCCAATATACTCACTCCCTTCAGTAAGCTTGTGGTTAAGAAAATCGAAGAGGTATTAAGCTTTCAGCTTCCATTAGCTCTCATCTGCCCAAGCCACGGTGTGATATGGAAAGATCACCCCACCCGGATTGTGGAACAATATCTTACCTGGGCAAAGGAGTATCAGGAAAACCAAATCACGGTCATCTATGACACCATGTGGAATTCCACCAGAGCTATGGCGGAAGCGATTGCACAGGGTATCGAGCTGGAGGACAGGCAGGTAAAGATCAAGCTGATGAACGCTTCCAAGGAGGATAAGAATGATATCATTACCGAGATCTTTAAGTCTAAGGGAATCCTCTTAGGTTCTCCTACGGTGAATAACGGATACCTTTATTCCATCGGAGGTCTCCTTGAAATGGTTACGGGCTTGTGTTTTAAGAATAAAAAGGCCGCTTCCTTTGGAAGCTACGGCTGGAGCGGAGAGGCGGTAAAGCAGCTAAGCGAAGGCTTGAAGAAAGCAGGTTTTCAAGTGGACAGAGACGGACTTAACCAACTTTGGGTTCCTGATGAGACCATCAGAAATACTTGTATGGAATACGGCAGGCAATTGGCAAAAGAATGGTGACAGTTAATCCTATTTATTCTATCTTATAAAATTTTTGCAAAAAACTTTAAAATATGTGCAACTATTTCGGCACCTGTATCGTTTAATTCATAGAACGGTATGGGAGGAATTTTATGAAGAAAATGGTTAACAGGTATAAGATCAGTAAATTTAAATGCTTTATGAACGGGCTTATCTTCGCTTTAATATCGATTGCTGCTTTACTTTTATGCCTGTCAGGGCTATCTGATTATGCTGCGTCAGGCTCTGAGGTTATCTTACCTTTCTTTATTGCGATTGCCAGTATGCTCCTTGGTATGGTCAGTATGTTTCGCAGTAAGGAAATAAGAAAAGAAAAGATATAATCAGAGCAAGAATTGCGTATTTTTAAATTTTTTTTGCCATTGACGAAAATTAAAGTCAGAACTATACTGGATATGAATTATTTTTAATATTTTTATATTCAAAGGAGAGAGTATCAATGGCTAAAGTAATTACCATGGGAGAGATCATGCTTCGTCTTTCTACTCCCGGATTTCAAAGAATCGTTCAGTCCGACAGCTTCGATGTTTGCTACGGTGGTGGAGAAGCAAATGTAGCTGTTTCATTGGCGAATTATGGACATGATGCTTATTTTGTGACAAAGGTTCCGAAGAACGAGATTGGTGAAAGCGCGATCGGAGCCCTTAGAAGGTATAATGTTAATTGTGATTATATTGCAAGAGGCGGCGAAAGACTTGGTATCTACTTCCTTGAGACCGGCGCTTCCATGAGAGCTTCCAATGTTGTTTATGACAGAGCGCATGCTGCAATCGCAGAAGCGGACTTCTCGGATTTTGATATTGATGCGATTTTCGACGGTGCCGACTGGTTCCACTTTACAGGAATCACACCCGCACTCAGTGATAAGGCTGCCGAGCTTACCGAAGAGGTATTAAAGGCTGCGAAGCGCAAGAATATTACCGTATCTGTAGACTTAAACTTCCGTAAGAAGCTTTGGTCCTCCGAGAAGGCGCAGAAGGTTATGACAAACCTGATGCAGTATGTTGATGTTTGTATCGGTAATGAAGAGGATGCAGAAAAGGTCCTTGGCTTCAAGCCCGGTAAGACCGACGTAACCAGCGGTGACCTTGAATTGGCCGGATATCAGGATATCTTTGAGCAGATGATTAAGAAGTTTAACTTCAAGTATGTTGTAAGCTCCTTAAGAGAAAGCTATTCCGCATCTGACAACGGCTGGTCCGCTTGCATTTATGACGGTAAGAAGTTCTATCATTCCAGAAAATATAATATCCGTATCGTTGACCGTGTCGGCGGTGGTGATGCATTTGCCGGCGGTTTAATCTGCGGCCTGCTTGACGGAAAGTCTATGGAGGATGCATTGGAATTTGGTGTAGCAGCATCAGCATTAAAGCATACCATTCCAGGAGACCTCAACCTTGTAACCAGAAAGGAAGTCGAAGCATTGGTTGGCGGCGACGCATCCGGAAGGGTACAACGTTAATCGACATAGTAACATAGCCGGTATCATGAGGGAAGGTTTACTGTAGAGGTAAACCTCCCTTTTTAATTCATTCGAATTCGTTCCATTGATTTAGGATTGGCAGGAAAAAATGCTTGATTATTTTATCGTTACCGATTATGATAAAATAAGTCTGAAAAATTGATGTAAGATGGAGGAATAAGAACATGAGAAGAATCAGAGCGAAGAAGGTAAAACCTCAGCAAAGTGCGGAGAGTGTAAAGGATACCCTGTTAACACCCCGTGTTAAGATTGGAGCCTTAATCGCACTTGTTGTGATAATAATCGCGGGAATCTTCATTTTTATGGAAAACACTGACAGTAAAATAGTGATAACAAATAAAAGCGACTTAAAGTTGGAATATCTTAAGGCTTATTATGTCGGACCTGAGGATAAGTATAATGACGGGATTGATTTAAAGGATATCGAAGCCGGCAAGACACTGAATATTCCTGTTGATCCGATTAATTTATACAAAGCACAGGCAAATCTTGAGATTCGTTTTAAATTTGAGAATCACGAGGAAATGCTCGTAGATGCAGGTATTTTTGATGACAACTTTAACGGTAAGGTTACCATTAATTTCACTCCCTCAGAAGAGAATAAGATTATTATGAAGGTAAGGGCAAGATCCGGTGTGATCAATTCCAACTTAATCAATTGCGATGAAGTCTTCACAATTAATCTTAATGCAAATGAGATTGAGGATTAAAGAGAAATAAATCAAAGCACCTGTCGCACACTTCCTACACGCAGAATCAGCACAGAAATGAGGGATACTATGATTAAGCTTTTTGATACCGGTGTTTACCTGATCGGAGGGAATGAAATCCTGGAAGACCGGCAGGATTCAGGTGAAGCAATCAGAGCAAAGACTGGGGCCGCGCTCACGAAAGACGCCGCCAGACGGGGTACCATGGCATATAGAATACTGCAAAACCATAATACCTCGGATAATCCCAGTAAACTCAAAATAAAATTTGATAAACTGACCTCCCATGATATTACCTTTGTGGGAATCATTCAGACGGCAAGAGCCAGCGGACTGGAGAAGTTTCCGGTTCCCTACGTACTGACCAATTGTCATAACAGTCTGTGTGCGGTAGGCGGAACGATCAATGAAGACGACCACATGTTTGGCCTCTCCTGTGCTAAGAAATACGGCGGTGTTTATGTGCCGCCTCATCAGGCAGTCATCCACCAATATGCCCGCGAAGTGCTGGCAGAAGGCGGTAATATGATTCTTGGCTCTGACAGCCATACCAGATATGGTGCCCTCGGTACCATGGCGATCGGAGAAGGCGGACCGGAGCTGGCGAAGCAGCTGCTGAACAGAACCTATGATATTAATATGCCCGAAGTAATCGGTGTATACCTGACAGGAACCCCCCGAAAGGGTGTCGGTCCTCAGGACGTTGCGCTGGCCATTATCGGCGCTGTGTTTGCGAACGGTTATGTGAATAATAAGATCATGGAATTTGTCGGAGACGGAATTGCAAATTTAAGTGTTGATTTCCGTATCGGTATCGATGTTATGACCACAGAAACTACCTGTTTGTCCTCCATCTGGAAGACCGACAGCGCAGTGAAGGAATTTTACGAGATACATAAGAGACCTGACGCATACCAGGAATTATCTCCTGAGCAGACAGCTTATTATGACGGAATGGTTTATGTCGATCTGTCCGAAATCAAGCCCATGATCGCGATGCCCTTTCACCCAAGCAATGTATATACCATTGATGAGTTGAATCAAAATCTCTATGATATACTTGAGGAAGTAGAGAAGAAGGCTCTCATTTCCCTGGATAACAGTAAGATTAAATATTCCCTGAAGGATAAGGTGAGAAACGGCAGGCTTTATGTGGATCAGGGAACCATTGCCGGCTGTGCCGGCGGCGGCTATGAGAATATCTGTGATGCAACCGATATCCTAAACGGTAAGTTCATCGGATCGGACGAATTCTCCTTAAGCATCTATCCTGCAAGCCAGCCGGTATTCCTGGAGCTGGTGAAGAACGGTTCCATTGCTAAGCTGATGGCAAGCGGTGCAACAGTTCGTACCGCCTTCTGCGGACCATGCTTCGGTGCAGGAGATGTTCCGGCGAATAACGGCTTCAGTATCCGCCATACTACCAGAAACTTCCCCAACAGGGAGGGCTCCAAGATTACCAGCGGACAGATTGCTTCCGTTGCCCTGATGGATGCCAGATCCATCGCAGCAACTGCGGCAAACAAGGGCTATCTGATTTCAGCGGAAGATATTGATATAAGCTTTACACGACCGAAGTATTACTATGACAGTACCATTTATGATAACCGTGTCTATAACGGAGTAGGAAAGCCGGACAGCAGTGTCGAACTGAAATTCGGTCCCGGAATCGTTGACTGGCCCGCCATGTCTGCCCTGAGTGAGGATATACTTCTTAAGGTTGTATCGGTAATCCATGATCCGGTTACTACAACAGATGAATTAATTCCCTCCGGGGAGACCTCCTCTTATCGTTCCAATCCTCTTGGGTTGGCCGAATTTACCCTGTCCCGTAAGGATCCTGCTTATGTAGGCCGGGCAAAGGAAATTCAAAAGGCTGAGAAGGCAAGAATTGCAGAAGAGGATATCCTTGCGGCTGCCCCTGAGCTGAAGGAAGTATATGAGAAGATCGAGACAAGATTTGCAATTGATAAGCAATCGACCCAGATCGGCAGCACCATCTTCGCAGTAAAACCCGGTGACGGCTCCGCCAGAGAACAGGCAGCAAGCTGTCAGAAGGTTCTTGGAGGCTTTGCAAACATCGCCAGAGAATATGCAACCAAGCGTTATCGTTCCAACCTGATCAACTGGGGTATGTTACCGTTTATCTTTACGGAGGAATTGCCCTTCGCCAACGGAGATTATCTCTTTATCAAAGAGATCCGTAAAGCGATTGCCGAAAAGATAAGCGAGGTAAAAGCTTACGTTGTAGGGAAGGAAATGCAGGAATTTACCTTAAAGCTTGGTGAATTGACCGATGATGAGAGAGAGATTATCTTAAAGGGCTGCCTGATTAATTATTATCGGAAATAACAATTTCAAACAAATATTAACATACCTAGCAATACCATAAAACACCTCTTCCACACTATAATAAGTTTGGAGGAGGTGTTTTTATATGCGTTATGGACAGTTTGACAATGAACATCAGGAATATGTAATAGAGAGGGTGGACTTGCCCACCTCCTGGACGAATTATCTGGGGGTGAGGGATATGTGTGCCGTTATCAATCATACGGCCGGCGGCTATATCTTTTACAAATCCCCGGAGTATCACAGGATCACAAGATTTCGTGCCAACAGCGTACCTATGGACCGTCCGGGACACTATGTATATCTCAGGGATGATGATAGCGGTGATTACTGGAGTATCTCCTGGCAGCCGGTGGGTAAGCCTCTTGACCAGGCTGATTATCAGTGCCGCCACGGTTTATCCTATACGAAATATTCCTGTAATTACAGCAATATCGAAGCAGAGCAGAAGCTTTTTATTCCCATGGATGATCCCATTGAATTGTGGGATGTGAAGATTAAAAATAAGGATTCAAAGGTAAGGAAACTCAGTATCTTTTCTTATCTGGAATTCTCATATCATCACATTGATATGGATAACCGGAACTACCAGATGAGCAATTATGCGGCAGGCTCCTCCTATGAGGATGGAATCATTGAACATGATCTATTCTACGAGGAGTTCGGATATCAATTCTTTACTTCCAGCTTTACGCCGGACAGTTTTGACTGTCTTAGAGATAAATTTATCGGACTCTATCACACCGAGGATAATCCGGTGGCAGTCCAGAAGGGTATCTGCAGCGGCTCCTTTGAAAAGGGCAATAATCACTGCGGTTCCTTACATAAGAAGCTCAGCTTGCAGCCCGGGGAAGAAGTACGCCTCGTCTTTATGCTTGGAGAAGGCAGACGCGAGGAAGGAAAACGCCTTCGTAAAAAGTATTCGGATTTTGCAGAAATTGACCGTGCTTACGGGCAAATGTCACAGTATTGGGCTGATAAAAGAAATAAACTGCAAATCAATACACCAAATGAAGGAATGAATACCCTCATTAATATTTGGACGCTTTATCAGGCTGAAATCAATATAATGTTCTCAAGATTTGCATCCTTTATCGAGGTTGGGGGAAGAACCGGTCTGGGATATCGTGATACTTCACAGGATTCTATGACTGTCATCCATTCCAATCCGGATAAATGCCGCCAGAGAATCGTAGAGCTGCTGCGAGCCCTGGTATCCGCAGGTTACGGCCTGCATTTGTTCCAGCCGGAATGGTTTGATCCGCAGAATGATGCGAAACCCTTTCAATCACCGACCGTCGTTCCGGTCCCGAACAAATCCGATATAATCCACGGTATTGATCAGGCATGCTCGGACGACGCGTTGTGGCTGGTTAGTTCCATCACGGAATATGTAAAAGAAACCGGTGATTTTGCATTTCTGGACGAAATCATTACCTATGCGGATGGCGGCAGCGGATCTGTCTATGAGCATATAACGAAAATCCTCGATTTTTCCAACGAACAGATCGGCAGGAACGGTATTTGCAAAGGTCTTCGAGCCGACTGGAACGACTGCTTAAATCTTGGCGGCGGGGAAAGCGCCATGGTATCCTTCCTGCATTACTGGGCTTTGGGGAATTTTCTTGAGATTGCAGAACATCTGGGAAAGTCTACCGATGTAGAACGGTATACCTCCATGAGAAATCATGTAAAAGAGGTTTGTGATAAGGTGCTATGGGATGAGGAATGGTACATCCGCGGCATTACCCGTACCGGCAGAAAGATCGGAACCAGCAAGGACAAGGAAGGAAAGCTTCATCTGGAGTCCAATGCCTGGGCTGTGCTATCCGGGCTTGCCTCCGGAGAAAAAGGAAGTAAGGCGATGGATTCCGTAGATCAATACTTATATACGCCTTACGGAATTATGCTTAACGGTCCCTCCTATACCGTGCCGGATGAGGAGATCGGCTTCATTACCCGGGTTTATCCCGGACTGAAAGAAAACGGAGCAATCTTCAGTCATCCGAATCCCTGGGCCTGGGCTGCGGAATGCATTCTTGGCAGAGGCGACAGGGCTATGAAGTTTTATGATGCGCTGAGTCCTTATAATCAAAACGACATGATTGAGATCAGAGAAGCCGAGCCGTATTCCTACTGCCAGTTTATTATGGGCAGGGAGCATACCGCGCATGGCCGTGCAAGACATCCGTTTATGACAGGGACCGGCGGCTGGGCTTATTATTCTGCAACCCACTATATCCTCGGTATCCGTCCTCAGATGGAAGAACTGGTGATTGATCCCTGTATTCCATCTGACTGGTCAGAGTTCACAGTGCAAAGAACCTGGCGGGGTGCGCAGTATCTGATTAAGGTGCTTAATCCGGATAAGGTAATGAAGGGTGTAAAAGAGCTTAGGTTAAACGGAACAGTTGCAGACAGCATTCCGGCGCAGCCGGAGGGAAGCATAAATGAGATACTTGTAATAATGGGTTAATATGGACTTTCAAAGACGGAAGCAGTGTGAAGTATTGAAAAGCAATTTTCACGCGGCAAATTTGAGCTTACGCCCAAATTCACGGGCAATGGCAGATTGGAGATAGATGAAACATGATTAAATTTGGGACCGGAGGTTGGCGGGCAGTCATTGGAGAGGAATTTACCAAGACAAATATACAGAAGCTGGCAAAAGGCCTTGCCAGAAAAATGAAAGACGAAGGTGTGGCAGAAAAAGGTATTGTTCTGGGCTATGACCGAAGATTCCTCTCTAAGGAAGCAATGCGTTGGGCAGCGGAGATTTTCGCTGCCGAGGGCATTCGGGCATATTTGATTAATCGTTCTTCACCGACACCGTTAATCATGTTTTATGTTATGATTCATGAATTTCCCTATGGTATGATGATAACGGCAAGCCATAATCCTGCCATCTATAACGGTATTAAGGTATTTACTGCCGGAGGCCGGGATGCGGACGAATTCCAGACCCAGGAGATCGAGAACTATATCAAAGACGTGGATGAGGATGAGCTGCTGGGCATGGATTATGATAAGGCAGCGGAAGCAGAGCTGATTATAGAGATCAATCCGTTAAACGAATACATTGACAATATCATCAATGCTGTGAATATGCAGGCAATTCGGGACCGGGGGCTGCGCATTGCGCTCGATCCGATGTATGGCGTCAGCGAGACCTCGCTTCGGACTATTTTGCTTACCGCACGCTGTGATGTCTCAATTATACATGACCGCCACGATACTTTATTCGGCGGAAAGCTTCCGTCGCCTTCCGCCGCAACCTTACGCAGCCTGCAGAATTATGTCGCAGATCATCACAGCGATATTGGCATTGCCACAGACGGAGATGCAGACCGGATCGGTGTTATCGATGACAACGGCAAGTTCCTGCATCCCAATGATATATTGGTACTGCTATACTATTACCTTATAAAATATAAAGGCTGGAAGGGTGCCGCTGTCCGTAATATAGCAACGACTCATTTGTTAGACAAGGTTGCGGAAAGCTTTGGGGAGAAATGCTATGAAGTCCCGGTGGGCTTCAAATACATATCTTCCAAAATGAATGAGACGGATGCTGTTATCGGCGGAGAATCCTCCGGCGGCCTCACAGTCCGCGGCCATATCAAGGGCAAGGATGGAGTTTACGCTGCAGCACTTCTGGTTGAGATGATCGCTATCGTGGGTAAAAAGCTGTCGGAAATTATGGAAGGCATCTACACTGAATATGGAACCTATTATATGGAAGAGCGGGATTACCGCTTTGATCAGGAGAAGAAGGATAAGATTTATCAACAGGTATTAATTGATAAACTCATTCCTGAGCTTCCCTTTGAAATCGAAAGAATATCCTATCTTGACGGCTGCAAAATCTATTTTTCACAGGGCGGCTGGGTGTGTGTCCGTTTCTCCGGAACCGAACCCCTCCTTCGTATCTTTTGTGAGATGCCGGACAGCGGCGATGAAAAGCAGGTATGCGAATACTTTGAAAAGTTTTTGGAGCTTGCCTAAAGCAGCTTCCACACTTTTCTTTCTTGGAAATTTATGTTATACTAGAGGACAAGAGAGGTGCTAATCATGAAGAAGATATTTTCCTTAAGACGAACCCTGTTATTCCTGGTAGTCATCCTGTGGATGGTTCCGGTTCTGTTGTTCTATCTCTTCATGACAGTATCCTATCGCAATGATATTATCGGTAATACAACAGCCTTAATGGAAGAGGGGCTGAAGAATTTTACATACTTTAATGCCCAGCGTATCGATGAGGCCATTGATATCTCGAAGAAAACCTCCTACGAACAGGTTATTGAAAAGGCCTGGAAAAAATATGCGGATCATGTGATTAATAAGGCGGAGCTTTACCGGCAGATTACAGGTAACCTGACCAGTAAATATTATAATGACAACCGGTTTGATATCGCAATATTATATCTTAGTGAAGATCCTGATGTCCTTTATTACACCAAGCAGAAGGAAAGTAATTATGTTGATATCTATCGCCGGGAGGTTGCCTCAACCGCCAATGATATTACTTCCCAGGATACCTCCGATGCCCATGTCAAGGTCATCAACGGAAGAATTTATATCATCCGCAATCTTTATACGACCACCAATTATACCAAGTTCGGAACCCTTGTTCTGGAATTGAATAAGAATAAATTAATTGACGGTATCTCTTTGAATAAGAATTATGAATATGCCTTTTATATCAATGATACAGGTTCCATCATCACCTATGATACCAGGCTGAATCAAACGAATCACCAGGATATCCTGTTAAGACTTCAAGCTGCTTATTCCAATCGTATTAACCGGCAGATAATCAGTGTGCAGGATGAGCCCTACAAAGGAATGCTGTATCAGCAAAAATATGATGATTTTCATTTCGGGGCTGTTCTGGTAGTGAACGAGGATGTGATTTTTTCGGAGCTGCAGGGCCTTTACCGCGTTATGCTGTTTATTACGATCATTATTATTCCCATCTTCATCTATATGATTTATTTCATATCCCATAATATCACAAAGCCCATGGGAATTATGATTGCTGCTTCAAAGAGCCTGGAGCAGGGAGCGATCGGTATGCAGGTGGAAGGAAGCCAAATGCCCAATACTGAATTTGAAGTGCTCAAAAGCTCCTTTAACAAGATGTCTTCAGAGATTAAATATCTCTTTGATTATGCTTATACGGAAAAACTGGCAAGAAAAGATGCGAAAATCATCGCTCTTCAATCCCAGATCAATCCGCATTTTCTGAATAATACCCTTGAAATGATGAACTGGCAGGCCCGTCTTGCCGGTGATGTTACCGTATCCAAGATGATAGAAGCCCTGGGAACGCTTTTAAATTACAGTATGGACCGCTCCAATAAGAAGATGATCAACCTGGCAGAGGAGCTGCGCTGTGTGGATGCTTATTGTTATATTATATCCATGCGCTTTGGCAAACGCTTAAAGATTGAGAAGGAAGTGGATGCCGAGCTGCTCCGGCTGGAGGTTCCCCAGTTAATTCTGCAGCCCTTGATTGAAAATGCCGTGGTGCACGGGGTAGAAACCGTACAAAGCGGAATCATACGGATTCTGGTATATAAAGAAGGCACGAATGCCGTACTTCAGATTGTAAATACAGGAAAGGAAATGACAGCCGAGGATATTCTTCGCGTGGAAGACATTCTGAAAGGGAAATATGAGCACCGGGAGGGTACGGAAGGAAAGCATGAAGCCCTTGGTATACATAATGTAAATGAACGCATCAAACTGATCTATGGTGAGGAGTATGGTCTGACCATCCGGCCTCTTAGAGAAGGAGAGACAGCATCCACCATAACCCTGCCCTTAGAGTACGATCCTGATAAAGCGAAACCAAATTCTTCGAAGCTCCTCTGGAGTGAAAAATCCAATCTTTAACTTATAATGAATAGAAGCGTGCAAAGGAATGGGGTATATGATGAATCAACACAAAAGAGTAATATCAGTTATGATCGTTTTTTTATTTGTGTGCTTTCTGTCTGCCTGTCAAACAGGGGATGCACTTGAAACTGTCTCGCAGATTGTACCGACAGCAGCCGTCCAGCAAACGCCGGTGACGCTGCGTACTGTCTCCATGTTTGGAGGCACGGACCCCAATGACAGCAATTATCAGGCAATCAGCGAACAGTTTATGAACGATTACCCCTATATTATAATTGAAGATGATTCACAGTCTGCGGACCAGGACTGGAAGACAAAAATTGCCGCTGACTTTGCAGTCGGCAACGAACCGGATGTCATTCAGTATTTTACAGATGCCAATGCCAGTGATGTGCTGGCAGCGAATAAATTTGTCAGCATTGATGAAATCAAAAGCATTTATCCCGACTATGCGGCAGATATCCTGGATGCCGCCCTTGCCGCCGCAGCAAATCCGGACGGTGTACAAAGAGCGGTTCCCACCACAGGTTATTGGGAGGGCTTATTCTGTAACAAGGATTTATTTACCCAATATTCCATAGAGCTCCCTACCGATTGGAACAAGCTGCTTATTGCAATCCAAACCTTCAAGGCAAACGGCATTGTTCCGATTGCGGTATCCTTAAATAATGTGCCCCATTATTGGATTGAATTTTTAATGCTGTCGGCTGCGGGACCCGAGAGCTACAGGACAATTCCGCAAACTGCACCGGAGGATTGGTGCAGAGGTCTCGCAATGTTTCGCAGCTTGCGGGATCTTGGGGCATTTCCGGTGAATACGGATACCATAGATAACGACTATGCGGGGGAGATGTTTAAGAACAAGGAAGCCGCCATGCAGCTGGAGGGCTCCTGGTATGCCAACGGTATCCGGGACCAGTATAATACCGTGGTTGTTTCCTTTCCGGTAATTCCTGACGGAAAAGCTCAGCCGGGCTTTATGGTCGGCGGTATCTCCTCCGGTTTTTATATCACCAAAAAGGCCTGGGAGGATCCTGATAAGCAGGAGGCTGCCGTCAGATTTGTCATGGCCCATACCAGCAGCAAAGCCATTGCAACCTATTGGAACGGAAACGGTCAGGCAGCTGCCAAGGTGGAACCACCCGCCAGTATGACAGCGCTTGGGATATCCGGCCTGAGCTACAGTAATGCGGCAACCAGCATCTCCACACCCACCGACTCCAGGCTATCACAGGAGGCTTACAATACCCTGGTGGCAGGCATTGTGGATATCTCCACAGGCGCAAGAACTCCGGAAAGTTTATTGAATGAAGTATTATTTATCAATTCAAAAAAATAAATGCCGTAAACACGGCAGAATGGAGCGGTCATGTATAAGGTTGTGATTATTGACGACGAGCCGATTATTGTTGAGGGAATATCCCGTTTGATTGAGTGGGATCGCTTCTCCTGCAGAATCGTGGCAACCGCAAATGATGGAACAGAAGGTGCAGAGGTTATTCGCAAGTACCGTCCTAACATGATAATTACCGACATTTCCATGCCGGATCTGGACGGACTGACTATGGTTGCGGGATTAAAATCAGAGTTTCCTGACCTGCAGATCAGTATCCTTACCGGATACCGCAAATTTGAATATGCACAGCGAGCAATTCACCTCGGCGTGACACGTTTTCTTCTAAAGCCCTCGAATATGGAGGAGCTGGAGGAAGCCATTTCCGCCATGACCGCAAATCTTCAGGCAGGTCACATTGCGGAAGAAGATGAGCTTCCAAAGGGCAGCGAATCGGATCATTATGACAATGAAGCCAGCAACTTTATCGTTAACAATGCAATCAAATACATAGAGCATAATTATCCCCACAAGATTACCCTGTCGGAGGTGGCAGAGAAGACCTATGTGAGTCAGTGGCACCTAAGTAAGCTGCTTAATCGGAAACTCGGGCAGAATTTCTCAGAGCTTTTAAATAATATCAGAATCAAAGAAGCGCAAAAGCTGCTGAAGGATCCCTCCCTGCGGATCGGAGATATTGCAGAGCGGGTGGGCTTTGTGGATATGGCTCATTTCTCAAGAGTATTCAAGAAAAACATCGGAATTTCTGCAAATGAATATCGGAATTCCATATCGGTAAAATAACTGTTTGATTAGAGATCCCGTGGAGATATGAAATGAAGAAAAGGAGAATACGTACTATCGCTGTTGTACTCGTGATACTATTTCTCTGCGTTTTATAACATAAACTACATTAAACTATCTATGTATTTATAATTGAGCAGAGCTGCTTATGATATGCTATCCTCAGAGTAGACAATGAAAAATAAAATCATTGTTTATCGCTGGGGGTAGCATATCATAAGCAGCTCTGCTCAAATTTTATTTCATCCGAAGTCTGGTTTTATACAGTAAGCTTTTCAGGAATTGTCATGAAAAGTTCCATTGTCTTATCTTATATATGCCGTATTATTTTATGAATACTGCCCAATCCATTGATGCGGCGAATTTACTTTTTCATTTTACAAATTAAAATCAAAAAAGTATTGACCCTATCATTATGTCATAGTGTAATATGAAACCAGATGGACGGGAGGTGAATATGGAAATGAGGACAATTAAACAGGTTTCGGATTTAACGGGTATCAGTGTCCGTATGCTGCATTATTACGATAAGATCGGTTTGTTAAAACCAAGTACAATAACAGAAGCGGGTTATAGGTTATACGACGATGAAGCTCTTGAAACTTTGCAGCAAATCCTCTTTTTCAAAGAGTTGGATGTTCCGCTGAAAAACATGAAAGAATTATTGGAAAATTCACAATACGACAAGGTGCAGGCACTTCATAAGCAAAAACAATTGCTTTCGTTAAAACGAGACCGACTAGGTGAACTAATCGCACTTATTGAAAGAAAATTGGAAGGTGGTAATACAATGAGTTTTAAAGAATTTGATATGAGTGAATACTTTAATGCAATGGAAACATTTAAGACGGAGCATGCCGATGAAGTTATCAAGTATTATGGCAGCATGGAGGAATTTGATAAGAACCTTCAAACTATGAAATCTAAAGAGCTTGAAATTGCGAAAATGGCCATGAATGAATTTGGCAGTATCGAGAAGTATACCCGGGCCATGAAAAATAACCTCAATAATCTGCCGTCAATCATGGACGGAGTTCAGATAATGAAAAGCAAAATAGATGATTATATGTCTCAAATAAATCAACTAACCCGGCGCCTGACAGCTGATTTAAGTAAACACCCGGATTCATCGGAAATTCAGGCGATCGTGGAAGAAATGGACAATAGGATCAAGGAGCACTATACAACACTCAAGATGGATATGGGAGAAAACTACTGGGGAATGACAGCCGACCAATATTTGACCAAACCCGAATATACGAAAATCAATGACAAAAAGTATGGTAAGGGCGCAACTAAATTCATGGGTCAAGCTCTCAAATTTTATAGTGAGAATCGGGAAAAGCAGCTGATTTAAACATTGATTCAGCAGCAGAGGTTATCTTTTATGTAGGGTTAAGTTAATATTGACCCACACTCCTGATGGTGTCCATCCCCCAAAGTGCAGCATATAACTGCCGCTTAATATGGCGGTTACTCATTACAAAAAATACCTTCCAAATTATGTTATGAAACTGTCATTTGGAAGGTATTTTTCTGCGTGCAAGTGATCAATATTTTGGTAAAATGCCGCTGCTGCACTGTTTAATATTAGATAAGCCCGAAATACCGCCCTTTATGTGAGTTTATGCTTTTTAGTACACTGTCTTAATTATGAATGCTTATTCTCTTTTCTTGAAGATATATTATATTACAGTACGTTATATTGTTATATGTTCATAAGATTTTACGGATGTTTTAAACACAGTATTTGTACCACATTTTGATCTGCTTTATGACATTATTTTCTTGTGATATTGGATAGAATGTATTATGATATACACGATGGGCCCTTTAGCCCAGCTTTATACTTTTGATTGATAGGAGATATCGCATGGCATTGATAATTGATGGAAAGAAAATCTCTAATGATATTAAGGATGAATTGAAAATTAAGGTTGCCGAGCTTAAAGAGGAGGGAACAGAGATCACTCTGGCTGTAGTACAGGTTGGAAATGACCCGGCTTCCTCCATCTATGTGGGAAATAAAAAGAAAGCTTGTGAATATATCGGTATCCGGTCTTTATCCTATGAATTGCCGGAAAGTACTACACAGGAGGAGCTTTTGGCTTTGGTTGACCGGCTGAATAAGGATTCCAGGGTGAACGGAATTTTGGTGCAGCTTCCCTTACCCAAACATATGAATGAGGATCTTATTATAGAAGCGATCTCACCGTTGAAGGATGTGGACGGCTTTCACCCGCAAAGTGTCGGCGCTTTAAGCATCGGACAGAAGGGCTTTGTATCCTGCACTCCTCAGGGGATTATTGAACTGCTTAAGAGATCCTGCATAGAAATTGAAGGAAAGGAATGTGTGATCATCGGCAGAAGCAATATTGTCGGAAAGCCAATGTCCATGCTTATGTTACGGGAGAATGCCACCGTAACGGTATGCCATTCCAGGACAAAGAATTTAAAGGAAGTAGCAAAACGGGCTGACATTCTGATTGTAGCCATGGGCAAGCCCCGGTTTGTGACCAAGGATTATGTCAAAGAAGGTGCCGTCGTTATCGATGTCGGAATGCATAGGGATGAGAATAATAAGTCCTTCGGCGATGTCGACTATGCAGATGTATACGATCATGTATCTGCAATTACACCGGTTCCGGGCGGTGTGGGCCCTATGACGATTGCAATGTTGATGAAAAATTGCGTGGAGGCTGCAGCTTGCAGGCAATAAGGCAGTTTCATTTGGAGGATTATTCATGAATTTTGATCAAAAGATTACCTATTCCGAAACAGAATATCAAATTCTGGCCATCGAACAGGAATTTATCATACATCCGGCTGCCTTAGGTCTATTACCGTTAACTTCCGTTTCCCTGCAGTTCCCGTTTCGCAGCAGCTTTCATATAGAAGACTATAAACTCATCTTGGATGCCATGACGGTATTGGGCAGCAACCCTTTGAATTCATATAATGCAAAGCCTGAAGAGGATGTATTAAAGGATTATTCTTTATTACAGCTGTTTTATAACGGTGCTATTTTAATCGGCACCGGATTAATCAAGGAATATTATCTGAAGGGGAACACCCCGGCCTGTTTTTCCTATCAGAATGTTTATGAGCTGATTTTTGAGGATGGACAGCTGATTACTACGGTAGATCAGAGCAAAGCGATGCTTCGGATTCGCAAAAATCTTGAACTGAATCTTCGCACATTATATAAACCAAGGGATGCACATTGTATTCTTAGGTTTATCAACACATCCCTGGTCGGCGATTACAAACCTGTCCGGTTTCGTTTCCGCCTGCTGAATTATGTCAGGGAAATGAAGAAGAATTATTCGATGCTTCTCCTTAATCGTGACCGGGAGTGATTTTTCTATTTCTTTTTTGCATAAAAGCTGTTACAATATACAGGCTTGCTATACATCTGTTTCACAAAAGAGGCAGCTGGCAGCGTCAAAAATGCAGAAATGAGGTAAGGAATGAATATATATTTTATATCCCTGGGCTGTGACAAGAACCTTGTGGACAGTGAGAACATGCTTGGCATCCTGCATGAGAACGGTTATCGTATCACAAGTGACGAGCAGGAAGCCGACATTATCATAGTAAATACCTGTTGTTTTATCAATGATGCCAAAACCGAAAGTATCAATACCATTCTTGAAATGTCCGAATATAAAAAATCCGGAAAGGCTAAGGCACTGATCGTAACCGGATGTCTTGCAGAGCGTTATAAGGAAGATATTCTGAAGGAAATACCCGAGGTGGATGCGCTCCTTGGCACCACAAGCTTTACAAATATTTTAAAGGTAGTAGAGGAGATCACGGATGGCAAGCAGCATTCTCACTTTGAGAATCTCGATCTGCTTCCGAAATCCTCTGGAAGGCGTCTGCTAACCTCAGGTACCTTCTCAGCTTATTTAAAGATTGCAGAAGGCTGCGATAAGCATTGTACTTATTGTATTATTCCAAAGGTTCGCGGAAATTACCGAAGCGTACCCATGGAGGAGTTACTTCAGGAGGCGCAATACCTTGCGGATCAGGGAGTACGGGAATTAATTCTGGTTGCGCAGGAGACTACCCTGTATGGCAAGGATCTCTATGGACAGGTGAAGCTTTCCGGGCTGTTAAGCAAATTATGCCTGATTGCGGGCATTGAATGGATCCGTATTCTGTATTGTTATCCCGAGGAGATTACGGATGAATTGATCGATACGATGAAGAAAGAACCCAAGATCTGCCGCTATCTTGATATTCCCATACAGCATGCCTCCGACCGTATCCTTAAGCTTATGGGGCGGCGTACCACAAAGACAGATCTGATTAACATAATTGCAAAGCTTAGAAGCAATCTTCCGGATATTGCCCTTCGAACCACACTGATTACCGGTTTTCCCACCGAGACAGAGGAAGAGCATGCCGAATTAATGGAATTTGTGGAGGAGATGGGCTTTGAACGTCTTGGGGTATTTACCTATTCCAAAGAAGACAATACTCCTGCCGCATTGCTGAAGCCCCAGGTACTTGCCAAGGTTAAAAAGCAGAGACAAAAGGATATCATGAAGCTGCAGCAGACTATTTCCTTTGAGCATACCGCCGGGCTGGCGGGAAAAACCTTTGAGGTACTTATCGAAGGCCGAATGGCAGAGGAAGAGAACATCTTCATTGGAAGAACAACGATGGATGCACCGCAGGTGGATGGTTTCTTCTTTGTATCCTCCGAGGAAGAATTGATATCAGGAAGTCTGGTAAAAGCAGTTGTCACAGGTGCAAAAGGTTATGACCTTGTTGGTGAAATTGTGGAAGGGAGTTTAAAATAATGAATCTGCCGAATAAGATCACCATTTTCAGAGTATTAATGATACCGGTATTTGTGCTGTTTATGCTGTATGATGTAATCCCTTATCACTATTATATCGCCTCAGCCATCTTTATTATTGCATGTCTTTCAGATTTTTTTGATGGTTATATTGCCAGAAAGTATCATCTTATTACGAATTTCGGTAAGTTTATGGATCCGCTGGCAGATAAGCTGCTGGTATCCAGTGCTTTGATCTGCTTTGTAGAGCTGCAGCTGATGCCCTCCTGGATGGTTATTATCATCATTGCCAGAGAGTTTATTATCAGCGGTTTTCGTCTTGTAGCCTCCGACAGCGGAGTTGTAATTGCCGCAAGCTGGTGGGGGAAGCTTAAGACCAATGTTCAGATGGTTATGAGCGTTATGCTGATTATCAATCTTGATTATCCCGTCATCAATGTTTTAGAGCAGATCGCAATCTGGCTGGCCATTGCTCTGACTGTGATTTCTCTGATTGACTACATGATTAAGAATAAAAATGTATTAAAAGAAAAACATTAGTACTCTGGGATTTTGATTAACTATATTCAATATACGTCGAAAGGTAGGCAGTTCTAATGACAGTTGAATTAATCAGTGTTGGTACAGAACTTCTGCTTGGTAATATCGTCAATACCAATGCCAATTATTTATCCCGCAAATGTGCCGAATTAGGCTTTTCCCTCTATTATCAGATTACCGTGGGTGATAATGAGGAGCGTTTTTGCAAGGCATTAAAGGAAGCCCTGGAACGTTCTGATGTCATTATCTTAACCGGCGGTCTCGGACCGACGCAGGATGATATGACCAAGGAAGGAGTTGCAAAGGTATTCGGCAGAGAATTACGGATGGACGAGCACTCCAGGGAACGGATCGCTTCCTATTTTCAATTCCGAACTCATAACGGCGTACCCTCTGTGATTACGGAGAATAATTGGAAACAAGCCCTGAAAATCGATGGCTGTATTGTGATTGATAATAACAACGGTACCGCTCCCGGTTATATTGTGGAGAATGACGGTAAGGCTGTCATTTTGCTTCCCGGCCCTCCGAATGAAATGGTACCCATGTTTGAGGAAGCTATTTTCCCTTATCTTAAGAAGAAACAGAATAAGATCTTCGTGTCCAGTATGGTTAAGATTTGCGGCGTCGGGGAAAGCAAGGCTGAGACCGAGCTGCTGGATCTGATCGGCGGGCAGACCAACCCTACCATCGCACCCTATGCCAAGGACGGCGAGGTACATTTTCGTATCACCGCAGCTGCCGATAATAAAGAAGAAGGAGAGAGGATGATTGCTCCCGTCGTGGAGGAATTATTCCGCCGCTTTGATAGTAACATCTATACAACCAAGGAAGAAGAGACCCTGGAAGAGGTTGTTGTTTCCCTCCTTAAGGAAAAGAAGCTTACTCTTTCTACGGCAGAATCCTGCACCGGAGGTCTGCTTACGGGACGTCTTGTGAATGTATCCGGCGTATCGGAAGTATTGATGGAGGGCTTTATTACCTATTCCAACGAAGCAAAGCAGAAATATCTTGGGGTAAAGCCGGAAACCCTGGCTGCATACGGAGCGGTAAGTGCCCAGACGGCAGGCGAGATGGCCGCCGGTGCGGCCGGTGCCGCTTGTGCGCAGGCTGCATTGGCGGTTACGGGAATCGCAGGGCCTGAGGGCGGTACCGAACAAAAACCGGTAGGACTTGTTTATATCGCCTGTTATCTGAAAGGAAAGGTAACCGTAAGGGAATTACGTCTGAGAGGAAAGCGTTCCGGAATACGGGAGCAAAGTGTAATTCAGGCTATGGATCTGCTTCGCAGGTGTTTGATAAGCGAACAATGTTAACCACAACCATAAATTGTATGTTTCTGGTAATTTCCTTCCGGTTTTATCTGATTTTTCCATTATATTCATAACATTTTTTATA
The DNA here is from genome assembly GCA_023409535.1 of Bacillota bacterium. Classification (GTDB taxonomy): domain Bacteria; phylum Bacillota; class Clostridia; order Lachnospirales; family Lachnospiraceae; genus Mobilitalea. Next base: position 85,436 of record JAEYGZ010000048.1, on the reverse strand, counting down.
AATTGTTCCATTATACCATAGAAATGACACAGATATATCCTATATTAACAATAACAATAATCACAATTCTGTAAGGTATATCAAAGGAAAGGTATGGTTATAATGATGGAACGCTTTAAAAAAGTAATATTGCTGCTGATTACGGTTATGGGATTATTTCTTCTCACCGGATGTGATATATTCAGTTTTGGTATCTTTAACGGAAATAACGAGGAGGAAAACAATGTGGTTACACTGGCTCCATCCAATGAAGCAGAACCGACCGCAGCCTCCGATGATCCGGACAAGGTTCCGTCCTCCGGTTCCCAGTCTGACGACGGCAATGCAGCCTCCGAGAACAACAAAGAAGAGAACACTCCTGTTCCCACTACCATTGTGCCGGCTGCAACCATTGATTTACCGTTGTATACCATCAACGTTAATTCAGGAGAGACAGAACCCATCACAGCCGCAGTTCCCAAGGATGCGGAAATCACCCCCGAATTAATTGTGACAAATGTCGTGGAGGCCATGGAAGACCAGTCCCTCGAAGTCGGCATTGAAAAGGTATCTACGGATAAGGATGCCATAATCGTAAGCTTCTATAAGGATAAAGCACCCTTAAATGAGATTGGTTCCGCTTATGAGGGTCCTATCCTTGATGCAATTGCAATGAGCCTGATTGATAATTTATCGGATTATAATAAAGTAATCTACCGTGTAGAAGGCAAAGCTTATGTGGGAAGTCATACGGAGCTTGAACTCAACGAGCCTTATCTGACAAGATAGCACTGTTCAAAGTGAAATTGACTTATATTTGAATACTTTTTAATAACACGGATCTTAAAATTTGAAATAAATACGAATTCATGGATCAGGTAATTGTTGAGTATTATTTTATATGCAGCAATTACCTGATATTATATTATCGCTTATATAATCGGAACAAAGTCATGTTCCGATAAACAAGAAAAGTTTACATTATCATTACTGTCATTGCTGCAAATACTATAATAGCAAAATAAAAAAGTAAACAGATGAATTTATTTTAAAAATAGAAAGGTACTGATCTATGAGTAAAGTTTTCGTCATCGGAGGCGGTGCGGCCGGTATGCTGGCCGCAATTACTGCAGCGAAAAATGGACATAAGGTTATATTGCTGGAAAAGAATGAAAAGCTTGGAAAAAAGCTGTTCATTACCGGCAAGGGCAGGTGTAATCTGACCAATGCCTGTGACAGGGATACTTTTTTCAGTCAGGTGGTAACCAATCCCAAATTCCTGTTCAAGGCGTATCATACCTTCAGTAACTATGATGCCATGGATTTTTTTGAGCAGCTGGGCCTTACCTTAAAGACAGAACGGGGTATGCGTGTATTCCCTGAATCAGACAAATCCTCGGATGTTATTGCTGTCTTAAAACGTGAGCTGGAACGTCAGTCTGTCAGTATCAGGTATCAGAGTGAGATAGAAGAACTCCTGATCAAAGACGGCAGCTTCTATGGGCTTCGCTTAAAGGGTTCCTCTGAGGAAATGGCAGGTGATGCTGTAATCATCGCAACCGGCGGGCTTTCTTATCCTGTCACAGGCTCTACCGGGGACGGATACCGCTTTGCAAAAGGCTTCGGCCATACTGTTACCGATTTATCCCCTTCCCTGGTTCCTCTTCATACCAAAGAAACCTTTGTTAAGGATTTAATGGGGTTATCTCTTAAGAATATTGAGATTACTGTCACAGGAGGCGGGAAGCAGGTATATCATGATTTTGGTGAGCTTCTCTTTACCCATTTCGGTGTCAGCGGACCGGTTATCTTAAGTGCCAGCAGCTATATCCAGCCCTTTTTAAGCAAACAGGAACCCCTGCTTCTTAGTATCGACTTAAAGCCGGCCCTCAGTGAGGAGCAGCTTGATAACCGAATCTTACGGGATTTTGAAGAATTTAAAAATAAACAATTTAAGAATTCCCTGGACCACCTATTGCCAAATAAACTAATAGATGTTATTATTCGTCTAAGCCTTATCGATTCGGAAAAGAAAGTAAATTCTGTCACGAAGGAAGAAAGGCTTAGATTAGTGTATGTTTTAAAGCATTTTACACTGCAGATCACAAAGCCGGCTGACTATAATCAGGCAGTCATTACCAAGGGAGGAATTAATGTAAAGGAAGTTAATCCCTCCACCATGGAATCAAAGCTTGTGAACAAGGTGTATTTTGCCGGAGAAGTTCTGGATCTGGATGCCCTGACCGGGGGCTTTAATCTGCAAATCGCCTGGTCAACGGCTTATCTGGCCGGATGCTCCATATAAAAATGAAACCCGGAGGTAATTGCTATGACAAGGTTTAATCTTGCAATTGACGGACCGGCCGGAGCCGGTAAAAGTACCATAGCAAAGAGAATCGCCAGGCAGCTGGGCTTTATCTATGTTGACACCGGAGCGATGTATCGTGCTATGGCATTATATTTTTTAAGAAATCGGATTGAAGCTGGTGACAGCGCCCGCATTGAGGCCGCCTGCAAGGATGTGGATATTACCATCAGATATGAAAACGGCGAGCAGCTGGTAATCTTAAATGGTGAAGTGGTAAATGGTCTGATCCGGACAGAAGAGGTCGGTAACATGGCCAGTGCCTCCTCCGTGAACAAGGCAGTACGGTTAAAACTGGTTGAATTGCAGCAGAATCTCGCTAAAAAAGAAAGTGTTGTTATGGATGGCCGGGACATCGGAACCTATGTGCTTCCGAATGCTGATTTAAAGATATATCTTACCGCCAGCACCAAAGAACGTGCCAGGAGAAGATGGAACGAGCTGCAGGAAAAGGGTGTATCGGCGGACATGGACGAGATAGAAAGGGATATCATCGACAGGGACTACCGGGATATGAACCGGGAGTTCGCACCGCTGAAGCAGGCTGATGATGCAGTATTTCTTGACTCCTCGGAGCTTAACATAGAGGAGGTCGTTGAAAAGATCCTTGAACTGTGCCGCAACCGAAAGAAGGTAGATTAATTTTGAAAATTACAACAGCAAAAAGTGCCGGTTTTTGTTTTGGAGTACAGCGTGCTGTCGATTTGGTTTATAAGGAAATCGAAAAGGGTGAACATGTTTATACCTTCGGACCAATTATTCATAATGAAGAAGTTGTAGCCGATTTAAGCGATAAGGGAGTAAAAGTCATTGAAAGGCCCGAGGAATTAAAAACCCTGCCTGCGGGAACAATAATCATACGTTCCCATGGTGTATCGGAGGAGCTGCAGGAAGAGCTTTCCTCCTATGGGCATAAAGTCATCGACGCAACCTGTCCTTATGTGAAAAAGATACATAGGGCTGTCAGGGAAAAAAGCAGTGAAGGTCAGCACATCATCATTGTTGGGAACCCTGCCCATCCTGAAGTTGAGGGAATCATCGGCTGGTGTAAAAATATTTTCAACAAATCAGATGCTTCTGATTTTACCGTAATTGAGGATGAGAAAGAAGCAGAAGCTTTCCATCTGCCCGGAGAGCAGAAAATTTGTATTGTTTCCCAGACGACATTTAATTACAAGAAATTTCAAGATATAGTTGAAATTATCATGGAAAAGGGTTATGATATATTTGTTTTAAATACGATTTGTAACGCCACCGAAGACCGTCAGACACAGGCTTACGAGCTGGCAAAGCAGTCGGATGCCATGATTGTAATCGGCGGAAAGCATAGCTCGAATACAAGAAAGCTATATGAAATATGCAAAAAAGAATGTGAAAATACTTACTATATACAGAAACTTGATGACCTGGATTTAAGTTTGTTTAAATCTTATCGAAACGTAGGTATTACAGCAGGGGCATCAACCCCAAACAATATTATCAAGGAGGTTCACACCGCTATGTCAGAGAAGAGTTTTGAACAATTATTGGAAGAAGAGAAAGTAGTAAAAATAAACAACGGTGATGTTGTAGAAGGAATTGTCTTGGGTGTAAAAGAAGATGAGATCATCTTAAATATAGGCTACAAGTCGGAAGGTATTATTACAAGAAACGAATACACCAACACTCCGAACCTGGATTTAAGAACTGTTGTTGCTGTCGGCGATACCATGCAGGCAAAAATCCTTAAGGTAAATGACGGCGAAGGCCAGGTTGCCTTAACTTACAAGAGACTTGCCGCAGAAAAGGGCAATAAGAGATTAGAGGAAGCTTTTGAAAAGCATGAAGTACTTTCCGCTAAGGTTGCAGCCGTATTGAACGGAGGTTTAAGCGTTATTATTGACGAAGCAAGAGTATTTATCCCTGCAAGCCTGATTTCCGACAGCTATGAGAAGGATCTTCAGAAATATGCCGGCGAAAAAATTGATTTCGTTATTACAGAGTTCAATCCGAAGAAGAGAAGAATTATCGGTGACCGTAAGCAGCTGATCCTTGCAAAAAAGGAAGGTCTTAAGAAGGAATTATTCGAGAAGATCAAGGTTGGTGATATCGTAGAGGGTACTGTTAAGAATATTACTGATTTCGGTGCATTTATTGATCTTGGCGGTGCAGACGGCCTGCTTCACATCTCTGAGATGAGCTGGGGCAGAGTTGAAAATCCGAAGAAGGTATTTAAGGTTGGCGATGCTGTAAAGGCCTTCATTAAGGATATTCAGGGTGAGAAGATTGCATTAAGCCTTAAGTTTGAGAATGCAAATCCCTGGATCAATGCTGAGACAAAGTTTGCAGTAGGCAATGTTGTAGCCGGTACCGTTGCACGTATGACCGATTTCGGTGCTTTTGTTGAATTAGAGCCCGGTATTGATGCACTGCTTCATGTTTCCCAGATTTCCAGAGAGCATGTTGAGAAGCCTTCAGATGCATTAAAAATAGGACAGGAAATCACTGCCAAGGTTGTTGAGTTCAATAAAGATGACAAGAAGATCAGCTTAAGCATCAAGGCCCTGGAAGCTCCAGAGAAAGCAGCAGAGGAAGGTCCCGCTGAAGACGGTGCTGAAGTTACCGAATAATAAACCATAACTATATATAGGATGAACGGATGATAAAGGAGATTAGTCTTGCTGGGGAGCTATGAAGTTTTTAAAGAATCCATTTTCGATATGACGAATATCGATCTGAACTCCTATAAGGAGCGGCAGATGAAGAGGCGTATCGAAGCTTTGATTTCGAAGCATGGCATTTCGTCCTTCTCAGATTATGTAAAGAAAATAAAATCAGAAAAGGCGGCCTACGACGAATTCATTAACTATATCACCATTAATGTTTCTGAGTTTTTCCGTAATCCGGAACAATGGACCTTGCTTGAGAAGGAAGTAATACCTTATTTAACAGAGCACTTCGGGAGAGATTTAAAGATATGGAGTGCCGCTTGTTCCACAGGGGACGAGCCCTATTCCCTGGTAATGCTGTTATCAAGATTCCTGCCGCTGAATAAGATTAAGATTCTGGCGACGGACATTGACCGGCAGGTGATGGCGAAAGCACAGACCGGCTTATATCATGTGAAAAGCCTGAAGGCCCTTCCGGAGGAATTATTAAACAAATACTTTACCATGGTGAACAGCCAGACCTATCAGATTTCTGATGCCGTAAAAGCCTGTGTGGAATTTAAGCAGCATGACCTGCTGCGGGATTCATATCCGACGGGTTGCGATATGATCGTATGCCGTAATGTATTAATTTATTTTACAGACGAGGCAAAGAATAAGATCTATAGTGATTTCCATAAGGCACTGAAAAAGGATGGACTTTTATTCGTAGGCAGTACAGAGCAGATTATCCAGGCGCAGCAGATCGGCTACAGTAATTACAAATCTTTTTTTTATAAAAAGGCATAAGCCGCTGTTACAAAACCGCAGGAATACACATATTAGGATTCACAGACCTTCGCTTGCCGGCGAAGGTCTTTTTGCCCCTCCCTGACCACTATAAAAATGCATAAAAATGTGGTTGATTTTTAGAATAATATCGAGTATATTGTTTAATAGATTAGCTTTACCATATAACTGGTGAATTGGAGGGTATAAAAGTATGATTACGGTCGCAGTAGATGCAATGGGTGGTGACAATGCCCCGGGCGAAATCATTAAAGGAGCGGTACTCGCAGTTCAAGAAAAGAAAGATATCAAAGTTGTCTTAACCGGTCAGGAAGATGTCATCGGGAAGGAACTTCGTGAGTATGATTATGATAAAGAGCGTATCGCTATCGTACATGCACCGGAGATCATAACCAACAATGAAGCACCGGTTATGGCGATCCGCCGAAAGAAAAATTCCTCCATAGTTGTTGCTTTGAACATGGTTAAGAATAAAGAAGCAGATGCCTTCGTATCTGCCGGAAGCACCGGTGGAGTACTTGCCGGAGGCCAGTTGATTGTCGGAAGAGTGGAAGGTGTGGAACGCCCGCCGCTGGCTCCTTTACTTCCGACGATGAATGGTGTATCTTTATTAATTGACTGCGGTGCAAATGTTGATGCCAGGTCATCCCATCTGGTTCAATTTGCAAAGATGGGTTCCATCTATATGGAACATGTTTTAGGCATAAAGAACCCCCGGGTAGCCATTGTTAACAACGGCGCGGAAGAAGAAAAAGGTAATCAGTTAGTAAAGGAGACCTTCCCTTTATTAAAAAGCTGTACGGACATTAATTTTATCGGCAGCATTGAAGCAAGAGAAATCCCCAACGGTGCAGCAGATGTCATCGTCTGCGAAGCATTTGTGGGCAATGTAATTCTGAAGCTGTATGAAGGTCTTGGCGCAGCCTTGATGAAGAAGATAAAGACAGGACTCATGAGTACTTTTAAGAGTAAAATAGGAGCTCTTCTTTGTAAGTCAGCCCTTAAGGAAACCATGAAAGATTTTGATGCCTCAAAATACGGCGGTGCGCCATTACTTGGTCTGAACGGGCTTGTTGTGAAGACACATGGTAATGCGAAAAGTATGGAGATTCGCAATTCCATCTTCCAGTGTGTAACCTTTACTGAGCAAAATATCAATGATAAAATCAGAATTAACTTAAGTAAAAATGAATAAACGAAAAAGAAGGGTGAATGATCATGGAATTTGAAAAGTTACAAAAAATTATCAGCGAGGTACTTAATGTAGATGAAGACGAAATTACGATGGAGACCACCTTCGTAGATGACCTTGGAGCAGATTCTCTGGATGTGTTCCAGATTATCATGGGTATCGAAGAGGAATTCGATATTGAAATCGCAAATGAGGATGCAGAGAATATCGTAACTGTAGCTGATGCGATTGAACAGATAAAGAATGCTTTAAACTAATGTGTGATTCGTGTGAATTATTAAGAAGCATAATTCACGCATGAAGGTTTGTACCTGGGAAATACTGGCGTGCAGCTTGCACGCTGTACAAACCAGCGCACAGATGCAGGTATGTTAGCTAGTGTGAAAATAAAAGACAATTTTCACACGGCAAATTTGTGCTGACGCCCAAATTCGCGGGCATTGGCAGCATGCATGAAAAAGCCCTGTGTATAAGGTTCGCCTTATCTATGGGCTTTTCATATAATAAAGCCTTGTTGAAAGGAGGTATTGTCTGATACGATGAGAGTGAATAAAAAAACAGATATGGCACTTTTGCAGCTGGAAAGCAGAATCAAGTATCATTTTAACGATCCAGCCATCTTATTTCATGCCTTATCCCATAGCTCCTATGCCAATGAAATGAGATTAAGTAAGAATAAGAGCAATGAACGGCTTGAGTTTCTGGGAGATGCTGTACTTGAGCTTGTTACCAGCGAATATGTTTATCGGGAATATACGGATTTGTCCGAGGGTGATTTAACGAAGCTTCGTGCAAGTATTGTATGTGAGCAGACCTTATCCACCTGCGCCCGGGATTTACAGATCGGTGAATTTTTGTTCTTAGGCAAGGGAGAAGACAGCTCAGGCGGCAGAGAACGGGATTCCATTCTTTCCGATGCTTTGGAAGCAATCATCGGAGCTATTTATCTTGACGGTGGTTTTACTAATGCAAAAGAGTTTATTACAAGCTTTATCTTAACTGACTTAAAAAATAAAGATCTCTTTTTCGATAGCAAGACTATCTTACAGGAAATTATCCAGAACGAAGATAACAAGCAGCGCTTGCGTTATAAACTGATATCCGAGGAAGGACCTGATCATAATAAGACCTTCACAATTGCGGTATTGGTCGGCAATGACGAAATCGGAATCGGCTCCGGACGCACCAAAAAAGCAGCGGAGCAGGAAGCTGCCTACCAGGCAATACAAAAACTGCGCGGCTCGAAGTAAACAGCACAGTGCACAATAGCTTGCACAGTGCCAGGTAAGCAGATAGTTCCATATGCTTATTTTCATGCGAATGTTTCATCGTTAAAATTGAAGAGTTCTATAGAGACAAAGGAATTCATGAATGTTATTTTTATGACAGGATTAAGATGGGAGACTATGAATGTATTTAAAAAATATTGAGGTTCACGGTTTTAAATCCTTTGCCAACAAAATCGTATTGGAATTTCATGACGGCATCACAGGAATTGTTGGCCCCAACGGCAGCGGTAAGAGTAATGTAGCCGACGCCGTACGGTGGGTTCTGGGTGAACAAAGTGCCAAGCAGCTTCGCGGTGCAAAAATGGAGGATGTTATCTTCTCCGGAACGCAGGCACGTAAACCGCTTGGTTATGCTTATGTAGCCATTACGCTTGATAATTCCGACCATAAGCTGCCGATCGACTATGAAGAAGTAACTGTCGCAAGACGGGTATATCGTTCGGGGGAAAGCGAATATCTGATTAACGGTGCACCTTGCCGGTTAAAGGATGTCAATGAATTATTCATGGATACCGGTATCGGTAAGGAAGGCTATTCTATTATCGGACAAGGCCAGATCGATAAGATATTAAGCGGAAAGCCGGAGGATCGCCGGGAGCTCTTTGATGAAGCGGCCGGTATTGTGAAGTTTAAGAGACGGAAATATGCGGCGGAGAAGAATCTGGAAGAAGAAAAATTAAATCTCTCCCGCATCACGGATATTATTAAGGAAATCGAGAAACAGCTGGCACCTTTGGAGAAGCAATCGGCTGTTGCAAAGGTTTATTTAAAGCTGAAGGAGGATTTAAAAACCTTTGAGGTAAACCAATTCCTGAAGGAATATGAAAGACTTCGCAGCCAGAAGGAGCAGCTGGAGGAAAAGCTGACCATTGCGACCTCTGATTATGAGCACTCCAAGGTTGATTATGAAAATACCAAGGAAGAATACATCCGGCTGGAACAGCAGCTGGAGGAATACGATTCTATCATTGAAGAAGATAAGAATGCTTATAATGAGTTAAAGCTTGGAAGAGAAAAGGCCGAAGGAGAGATCAAAGTCCTTCAGGAGCAGATCAGTTCCCAACAGCAGAATGATATTTACATAGAGAACAGAATTAGTTCCAACAGCCGCGATACCCAGCTTAAGAAAACGGAGGAAAGCGGTTACCTTACCGAGAAAGCAGCCGTTGACGAGAAGATCTCCGGAATGGATGATTTGCTCAGTGCTGCTTTGGCAGAGCTGAACCAGATCAAAGAAAACATTGCACGCTGTTCCAAAGAAATTGAGGAATGCAATAACGGTATCTTTGAACATTTGAATATTAATTCCGGTATTAAAAGCAATATGCAGCGCTATGAAACAATGCTGGAACAGAATACCCTTCGTAAGGCAGATTTAAACCAAAGAATCCTGAAGAATAAAAGTGAAGCGTGCCTGTATGAGGAAGCGATTAAGGCCTGCGAAGAAGCATTAAAGCAGGTTTCAGAACAAATTATCGCAAAGACAGAGGACAGTAACCGGATTGAGAAGGGGATCAGTGATGCCCAGACCGCCATTGATTCCTTAAATGCAAGATATAATGAGCTTCAGACAAGCTATCTGGGAGAAAAATCCCGTCTGGAATCCTTAATGAATCTCACTGAGCGATACGAAGGCTATGGTAACAGTATCCGTAAGGTAATGGAGCGCAAACCACAGATGCCGGGTATTATCGGTGTTGTTGCAGATATCATTAAGGTAGATAAAGCATATGAGACTGCCATTGAAACTGCACTGGGCGGAACCATCCAAAATATCGTAACCGACAATGAAGCAACTGCAAAAAATTTAATTAATTATCTAAAGCAGAATAAATTCGGCCGCGCCACCTTCCTTCCTCTGACTAATATGACTGCCGATCGCGGTCTGAATAATGAAAAGGTGCTTAAGGAGCAGGGTGTGCTGGGTGTTGCCGGCAGCCTGGTGGAAGCAGATAAAAAATTTAATACCTTAATTGATTACCTCCTTGGACGTATCCTTGTAGTAGATCATATCGACAATGCAGCCAACATCGCAAAAAAATATAACTATACGCTGCGTATTGTTACCCTGGAGGGCGAACTTCTTACCCCCGGCGGTTCCATCTCCGGCGGAGCCTATAAAAATGCCAGCAATCTGCTTGGCAGACGCCGTGAGATCGAGGAACTGGAGGAAGCAGTAGCTGCTCTGGATAAGGAAGCAAAAGCGATTCTCATTACAAGGGACGAGACAAGGGATACCCGTACCAGACTGCGTCAGGAGCTGGAGGAGACAAAGGCTGCCCTTCAGGAAAGGTTCCTGGAGCAGAATACGGCAAAGATGAACCTTGACCGCGAGACCGCCAAGAAGGCTGAAGCGGAAGCCATTTACCAGGAATATGTCAAGGAGCTGCAGGAAATCGAACTGCAGGCAAGGGATTTAAAGGATAATCTGGCAAGCTTAAGTGATTCACTGAATCAGAATACCAGGTTAAACAAAGAAAAAGAAACACAGATTGAACAGTTAACGCTTCTTCTGGAACAGGAAAGAGGTAAGGAGCAGACTGCGAATGAGAAGGCCTCCGCTCTCAGGCTGGAACTATCCACCCTGGAACAAAGCAATCAATTCATTCTGGAAAATGTAAAGCGTGTAAAAAGGGAGATTGAGAAGCTTTACGAAGAAGAGGCAGCCCTGAAGGCAGATATCCAGAAATCTTCCCAGTTTATTGATGAGAAGAAGGAAATCATCCGTCAGGCAGAGGAATTAACCGCCTCCTATTATAAGCAAATTACGGAGCTGGAAGATAAGATCCGCCGGAAAACCTCCGAACGGGAGCATATCACAAGCATTCATAAGAATTTCTTCACCAAGCGCGAGGAGCTTTCCGGCCGAATGACGGAACTTGATAAGGAATGCTTCCGATTAAACGGACAAAGAGATAAGATTATCGAGCAATCCGATCTTCAAATGAGCTATATGTGGGAGGAATACGAATTAACCTATACCACGGCATCCGAATACCCTATTGATGAGGAGATCAGTTTGGCGCAGGCCAAGAAAATGATCGGCGAGATTAAGGGGAAGATCAAGGAGCTTGGAGACGTAAATGTAAATTCCATTGAGGATTTTCGCAGTCTGTCCGAGCGTTATGAGTTCCTAAACGGTCAGAGAGAGGATCTGGTCAAGGCTGAGGAAGTATTATTGCAAATCATCAATGAGCTGGATACGGAGATGAGAATTCAGTTTGCCGAGAAATTCAAAGCCATCAATGCCGAGTTTAATATCGTATTCAAGGAATTATTCGGCGGCGGACAAGCTGACCTGGAATTAACAGAGAGTGAGGATATTCTTGAGGCAGGCATTCGTATCAATGCGCAGCCTCCGGGCAAGAAGCTTCAGAATATGATGCAGCTCTCCGGCGGAGAGAAGGCATTAACGGCCATTTCCTTATTATTTGCCATTCAGAATCTGAAGCCATCCCCCTTCTGTCTTCTGGATGAGATTGAAGCGGCGCTGGATGACTCTAATGTAGGCCGCTTTGCAAAGTATCTGCATAAGCTGACCAAGGATACCCAGTTTATCATCATTACACATCGAAGGGGTACTATGGCGGCCGCAGATATCCTATATGGTATCACCATGCAGGAAAAGGGGGTATCCGCCCTGGTATCCGTCAGTCTGATCGAGGAGCAGCTGGACAAATAACAGAATGTTGTAAAATAGGTCTTGCCCTTAAGGCAAGGAAATGCTATGATAGGGTTTAAAATTAATATGCTTTATCGTAGTAAAGTGTTTTGTATAATAGATGGATATGGATGCATAGATATTCATCCATATCCTTTTTCATTGAGATAAAAGCTTCGAAGGTGTCAGTAAGCTTATACTTTGTTCAAGAACGGATTATGCGATTGATGAATAGCATATCCTATACTAAATAGTAAGATAATAAAAGTCAGAATGGAGCGTAATATGGGAGAGAATAAAGGATTTTTCGGTAAATTGGTTCAGGGCTTGTCAAAGACCAGAAACAGCATTGCTCATGGTATTGATGCAATTTTCAGCGGTTTTTCAAGTATTGACGATGACTTTTATGAGGAACTGGAAGAAACACTGATCATGGCGGATTTAGGCATCAATACCACCACAGCGGTCATTGAGAACCTGCGTGAGAAGGTAAAGGAAAATAAGATAAAGGAACCTATGGCATGCCGCGAGCTGTTAATAAACAGCTTAAAAGAGCAGATGGAGCTGGAGGAAACCGCTTATGAATTTGAGAATAAAAAGTCAGTGGTATTATTAATCGGTGTAAACGGTGTCGGTAAGACCACCTCTGTCGGTAAATTAGCCGGCCAGTTAAAGGATCAGGGCAAAAAGGTGATGGTTGCCGCTGCAGATACCTTCCGTGCGGCTGCCATTGAACAGCTGACCGAATGGGCACACAGAGCCAATGTAGAAATCATCGCCCAAAAGGAAGGCTCCGATCCCGCGGCAGTCATTTATGATGCAGTAACCGCGGCGAAGGCCAGAAATGTTGACGTTCTATTATGCGATACGGCAGGACGTCTTCACAATAAAAAGAATTTAATGGAGGAGCTTCGTAAGATCGACCGTGTTATTGAACGGGAGTATCCCGGGGCTTACCGTGAAACGCTGGTGGTGTTAGACGGAACCACCGGGCAGAATGCGCTGGCTCAGGCAAAGGAATTCAATGAGGTTGCGGATATCACCGGCATTGTTCTTACCAAGCTGGACGGAACGGCAAAGGGCGGTATCGCCATAGCGATTCAATCAGAGCTGGGAATTCCGGTAAAATATATCGGAATTGGCGAGAAGATTGACGATCTGCAAAAATTTAACGCAGATGATTTTGTCAGCGCATTGTTTCAGAAGACGGAATAACCAAACCGCGCTTATTCCAAGCGTACTTTAATACATTTAAGATGGAGGGGAACGACATGATGACACTTGATAAGTTTGAAGAAGCAACAGAGGCGGTCAAAAAGGTGATACTGCGTACAGAATTGGTATACAGTGATTATTTCACGGAGACCACAGGGAATAAGGTCTATCTGAAGCCCGAGAACATGCAGTTCACCGGTGCCTATAAGGTACGCGGTGCCTATTATAAGATCAGCACCCTGACCCAGGAAGAGCGGGACCGGGGACTGATTACCGCTTCCGCAGGGAACCATGCCCAGGGTGTTGCTTATGCAGCAAAGCTCTATAACGCCAAGGCTGTGATTGTCATGCCCTCCACAACGCCTCTCATCAAGGTTAACCGGACGAAAAGCTACGGTGCAGAGGTGATTCTGCATGGCAACGTATATGACGAAGCCTGTCAGTATGCTTTAAAGCTTGCCAAGGAGCAGGGTTATACCTTCATTCATCCCTTCAACGATGAGGTGGTGTCAACCGGACAGGGAACCATCGCCATGGAGATCTTTAAGGATCTTCCCACCGTTGATATCATCTTGGCTCCGATCGGCGGCGGCGGACTTCTTGCAGGTGTCGCTACCCTGGCGAAGATGCTGAATCCCAATGTTAAGGTTATCGGTGTCGAACCTGCCGGTGCTGCCTGTATGAAGGAATCCGTAAAAGCAGGCTATGTTGTGACCTTGCCTAATGTAGATACCATTGCCGACGGAACTGCCGTAAAGACTCCCGGAGATGTGATATTTCCTTATATCCAGCAATATGTGGACGATATTATCACCGTGGAGGATCAGGAGCTGATCGTTAATTTCCTGGATATGATTGAGAATCATAAAATGGTGGTGGAAAATTCCGGTCTTTTAACCGTAGCGGCATTAAAGCATCTTAACTGCAGGGATAAGAAGGTGGTAAGCATCTTAAGCGGCGGTAATATGGATATTATCACCGTATCCTCTATTGTACAGCACGGATTGATTCAGCGCGGCAGAGTATTCACCATATCTGTGCTTCTTCCGGACAGACCCGGCGAGCTGGTAAATGTAGCATCAATTATTGCAAAGGCACAGGGCAACGTGATCAGACTTGACCACAATCAGTTTGTCAGCATCAACCGTAATGCAGCCGTTGAGCTTACCATTACCATGGAGACCTTTGGCCACGAGCATAAACAGGAGATTGTTCAGGCACTCATTGACCACGGCTACAATCCGAAGATATGCGCGCCAAGTAAGCTATATTAATATTACATAAAATATGGACTGATTTTCGTGAATTTACCGATACGGATCTGGTTTACAATTATTCCTTGAATTGCTATAATGGAGATATCTTTATATTCTGTTATTTTCAAAGTAATCGGTAACCTTCTTGTATTCCGGTTCTCCTGTTTCCGCAAAATTATATTGACATTGTTTAGGAAATAAGTTAATATGAATGCAAGAACATTAGTTCGTATATTGGAGGCTGGTCCTTCATAAAAAGGGAGATATGATATGGCTAAGGATGATAGAATAAGAGCATTGGAATCTGCTCTGGCACAGATTGAGAAGCAGTACGGCAAGGGCTCCGTTATGAAGCTCGGTGACACGAATGCGAATATGAATATTGAAACAGTTCCCACGGGTTCCATCAGTCTGGATATTGCACTTGGATTAGGCGGCGTACCCAAGGGAAGAATTCTGGAGGTATACGGTCCTGAATCCAGCGGTAAGACAACCGTGGCGCTGCATATGGTTGCAGAGGTGCAGAGAAGGGGCGGCATCGCCGGCTTCATCGATGCAGAGCATGCACTGGATCCGGTATATGCCAAGAACATCGGCGTAGATATTGATAATTTATATATTTCCCAGCCGGATAACGGTGAACAGGCGCTTGAGATCACCGAGACCATGGTTCGTTCCGGTGCAGTGGATATTATTATCGTTGACTCTGTTGCAGCCTTAGTTCCCAAGGCAGAAATTGATGGCGAGATGGGTGATTCCCATGTAGGTCTGCAGGCGAGACTTATGTCTCAGGCACTCCGTAAGCTGACAGCTGTCATCAGCAAATCCAACTGTATCGTGGTATTCATTAATCAGCTTCGTGAGAAGGTTGGGGTTATGTTCGGTAATCCGGAGACCACCACAGGTGGACGTGCCTTAAAGTTCTATTCCTCCATCCGTCTGGATGTAAGAAGAATCGAATCCTTAAAGCAGGGCGGTGATGTGGTTGGTAACCGTACCCGTATCAAGGTAGTGAAGAATAAGATTGCACCTCCATTCAAAGAGGCTGAATTTGATATCATGTTCGGTAAGGGTATCTCAAAGGAAGGCGACGTTCTTGATCTTGCTGCTGATGCCGGTATTGTTATTAAGAGCGGTGCATGGTTTGCTTATAATGATGCCAAGATTGGCCAGGGGCGCGAGAATGCAAAGCAGTACTTACTTGACAATCCTTCCGTCTGCGGTGAAATCGAAGAGAAGGTTCGCGACAAATATATGCTCCATCCCGGGAAGAATTATAATGAAACTATAGAATAAGACCTCAAGATTCATTAATTGGCTAAGGCTGTCCCATATTCGGGCAGCCTTTTTCATGACATCATCAGCCGGAGCTTCCTTCTGCTGATAATATGACAAGGAGTTGATTAACCATGATCATTACACGTCTGCAGGAATTGGAGAAGTCCAGGATAAAGGTAATTCTTGATGATGAAATCACCTTTATCCTTTCTCAGAAGGATATGGAACAATATGACCTGCGGGAGGAGGCTTTTCTCTCAGATTCTGTATATAGTGAGATCGCCTGGAATATCCTATATCCCAGAGCCCAGCAAAAGGCCCTGTCAATCCTGAAGTTTTCTGATCGGACGGAGAAGGAATTAAGGGATAAGCTGGCACAAGCCGAGTATCCGGATGAGATAACCGACCGTGTCCTCACCTATGTAAAGGCATACGGTTATTTAAATGAAGAACGCTTTGCTGGTACCTATATCAGAGCCAGAATGAACAGGAAAAGTAAGCTGCTGATTAAGAATGAGCTGCTGCAGAAGGGAATTGACAGGAATATTCTTGATCAGGTATTACAGGAAGAATACAGTATGGAAGAGGGCGGGAAGCCCTCAGAGGACCCGGAGCTGACTGCCATTCGAAAGGCAATTGACAAAAAAACAAAGGACCCCGGGAAGCTAACCTATGAGGAGAAGCAAAAGCTGATTGCCTCCCTTTACCGCAAGGGATTTAATCTTGGTAAAATAAATCAAATTCTATAAATGATTGCTACGGTTATATGGTATAATCCGCCATATTGTTGAATTTAATCTTGCCTTTTTCAGGTAAGTATTATACAATTAAAATTGGCAGAAAATTGATTTATGTCCTCAGTGAACCTTACTGAGGAAGCAATGAACGAAAAGAAAAATGGAGGGCTGAAAATGAGCAGTACAGCACAACTGTCAGCAAGAGAAAGAATAACTTCTTTGGTTGACGACAATAGTTTTGTTGAAGTCGGCGCTTTCGTTACAAAAAGAAGTACAGACTTTAATCTTCATCAGAAGGAAGCTTCTGCTGATGGCGTGATCACCGGTTATGGGTTGATTGACGGCAATCTGGTTTATGTATATAGCCAGGATGCTTCTTCCCTTGGCGGATCCGTCGGCGAAATGCACGCAAAAAAAATCACAAATATTTACGATCTGGCACTTAAAGTAGGTGCTCCCGTAATCGGTCTGATTGATTCCTCAGGCTTAAGATTACAGGAAGCTACCGATGCCCTGAACGGCTTTGGCGAGATTTATCTGAAGCAAACCCTTGCTTCCGGTATTATCCCTCAGATTACCGCTGTCTTTGGTAATTGCGGCGGCGGCCTGGCTGTGATGGCTTCTTTAAGTGATTTTTCATTTATGGAAGGAAAGAACGCAAAATTATTCGTTCATTCTCCCAATGCTTTGGCTGGTAATTATAAAGAAAAATCCGACACTGCACAGGCAGCATGGAAGGCAAAGTCAGGTTCTGTTGATTATGTAGGTACATCAGAAGCTGATGTCATTGACAAGCTCCGTGAATTAGTTGTCCTGCTTCCATCCAATAATGAAGACGATGCTTCCTATGAGGAATGCACCGATGATTTAAACCGTTTATTACCCGAATTTGCTTCAGAGCTCACCGATGCCAGGAAAGCTTTGACAGATATTTCCGACAACAATTACTTCTTTGAAGTAAAACCCGATTATGCAAAAGAAATGGTGACTGGCTTTATCCGCTTAAATGGTATGACCGTAGGTGCAGCTGCCAACCGTACCGAGGTTACCGATAAGGCAGGTAAGGTTACCGAGCATTTCGACGGAGGCTTAACTACGGCAGGCGCTAACAAGGCTGCAAGCTTTGTGAACTTCTGTGACGCCTTCAATATCCCAGTACTTACCTTAACCAATGTAAATGGCTTTAAGGCAACCGTGGAAGAAGAAAAAACCATTGCCCAGGCAAGTGCCGCTTTAACCTATGCCTTTGCCGATGCAACCATTCCTAAAGTTAATATCATTGTCGGAAAAGCTTTTGGTTCTGCATACATTTCCATGAATTCCAAGCACATCGGCGCTGATATGGTATATGCGTTACCGTCAGCACAGATCGGTATGATGGACGCAGGACTGGCAGCGCAGATTATCTGCGACGGACAGGACGCAGAGGCTGTGAAAGAGAAGGCGGCTGAATATGAGAAGCTGCAGTCCAGTGCGGAAGCTGCTGCAAAGCGCGGTTATGTTGACAGCATCATCGAACCCGAGACAATTCGTCAGCATGCCATCTATTCCTTTGAGATGCTCTTCACAAAGAGAGAAACCCGTCCTGCCAAAAAACATGGCTCAAAATAGAATGAGGTGATTCTTTGAACGAATATATCAATATTAATACACTGTTTTATGCAGTGATTGTTTTAGCAGTACTGATTTTAATCATGATCATAACCTTTTTTGCGAGTGTGAAACCAAACCTGCAGCGTGCCTCAGCACCGGCCGCTAATTATCATAGTGCAGTTGATAATGCTCTGGCGCAAATTGTAAGAGGAGAAGAAGAGGAGCTTGTATCGGACGGGGAACTGGTAGCTGTCATAACCGCAGCAATTTATGCATCCATGGGGGATGCAGTCCCCTCAGACGGATTGGTTGTCCGTTCTATTCGCAGGGCAAACACCACCAGATGGAAAAGTGCGTAATTAACATTACACCAGAATAATTATTTCAGACAAATGTAGATGTCAACGAACAAGGAGGATTTCATTATGAAACATTATACAATAACGGTAAATGGCAATGCTTATAACGTAACTGTAGAAGAAGGTGTCAGTGCTCCTCAGGCCTATGTACCTGTGGCAGCTCCGGCTCCAGTAGCCGCAGCCGCACCCGTAGCTCCCGCGCCTAAGACTGAAGCAGCCCCGGCTGCTCCCGCTCCTGCAGCCGGCACAAGTGCAGGCAGCGTGAAGGTAAGTTCCCCTATGCCCGGTAAGATCGTATCTGTAAAAGCTTCCGTTGGCCAGAAGGTTAAGAAGGGCGATGTGATTCTTATTCTGGAAGCTATGAAGATGGAGAATGAGATTGTATCTCCTCAGGATGGTACTGTTGCAAGCATTAATGTTAATGCAGGACAGTCTGTTGAGGCAGGTAGTCTTTTAGCAACATTAAATTAGAGTATTACAACCTTAGGAAAGAAAGATTCTTAGGCACTGATGCAGAATATGCCTTCACGCATCATTTTGTATCTATATGAAACAGGAGGTAGAGTAATGGCTGATCAAGCAAAAAGACCGGTTAAAATAACCGAAACCATATTACGTGATGCTCACCAGTCCCTGATTGCTACAAGAATGGCAACGGAAGAGATGCTTCCGATTCTTGAAACCATGGATAAGGTTGGCTATCATGCAGTGGAATGCTGGGGCGGCGCCACCTTTGACGCGTCCTTACGTTTCCTTAAGGAAGATCCTTGGGAAAGACTCAGAAAGCTCAGAAAAGGATTTAAAAACACGAAGCTGCAGATGCTGTTCCGCGGTCAGAATATCTTAGGATACCGTCATTATGCAGATGATGTAGTTGCTTATTTCGTTCAGAAATCAATTGCAAACGGAATTGATATCATTCGAATCTTCGATGCCCTCAATGATATCCGCAATTTAAGATGTGCGGTTGAAGCAACCAATAAAGAAAAGGGCCATGCACAGATCGCAATTTCCTATACCTTAGGAGATGCTTATACGGAAGAATATTATGTGAATATGGCAAAGCAGATTGAGGAGCTTGGTGCTTCCTCCATCTGTATTAAGGATATGGCAGGTTTATTAGTGCCCTATGAGGCAACCAAGCTCGTAACTGCATTAAAATCCGCTGTCAGCATCCCCATTGACCTTCATACCCATTACACCAGCGGTGTTGCCGGTATGACTTATCTGAAGGCAGTAGAAGCGGGCTGTGATATCATTGATACCGCGATTTCACCCTTTGCTATGGGTACCAGCCAGCCGGCAACCGAGGTTATGGTTGAAACCTTTAAGGGTACTCCTTACGATACCGGCTATGATCAGCAGCTGCTTGCCGAAATCGCTGATTATTTCCGTCCGCTTCGTGATAAATGCCTGGATAGCGGCTTACTGAATCCGAAGGTGATGGGGGTTGATATCAAGACGCTTTTATACCAGGTACCCGGAGGTATGTTATCCAACCTTGTGTCCCAGTTAAAGGAAGCACATCAGGAAGATAAATATTATGAGGTATTACAGGAGGTTCCCCGTGTTCGTAAGGATTTCGGTGAGCCGCCGCTCGTAACACCTTCCAGCCAGATCGTAGGAACACAGGCTGTGTTAAATGTCATCGGCGGAGAGCGTTACAAGATGGTAACCAAGGAAACCAAAGCTTTGCTTGCCGGCGAGTACGGTCAGACCGCAAAGCCTTTTAATAAAGAGGTTCAGAAGAAGGTTATCGGTGACAAAGAGCCTATTACCTGCCGTCCCGCAGACTTAATCGAGCCCGAGCTTCACAAGATTGAAGCGGAAATCACTCAGTGGAAGGAACAGGATGAGGACGTATTATCCTATGCCTTATTCCCTCAGGTTGCCATCGACTTCTTCAAGTACCGTCAGACGCAGAAGACTAAAGTTGATGTGACTGCAGCAGACAAGGCAAATCAGGCATATCCGGTATAAGTATTAGCAGACTATTTAATAACAGCATAATAAAAAGGTTCGCTCCTACCGGGCAAACGAATAAGAGGCTCCCATACATCCTTGGGAGCCTCTAAAAATTTCAATTGACAAATGCCCTTTCATTGGTTATACTACCATCTGTAAAGAAAATTACTTTACAGGTGGTGTTTTTATGTATCGTCAGGAAACTCAGATTGAGAAGCTGGATGAGATTGTCGAACAATCCATTTTGTATGACTTTTATGGCGAATTGTTAAGCGAACATAAAAAGCAGATCTTTGAGGATTATGTATTAAATGATATGTCACTGGGTGAGATTGCCGCAGAGCAGGGTATCAGCAGACAGGGCGTCTATGATATCGTAAGGCGCTGTACGCAGGAATTAAGAGAGTATGAAGCCAAGTTAGCCCTGGCAGGCAAATTCCGGTCAATTAAGGATAAGTTAAATAAGATAAAAGAAATTGTCGCTCAGTCAGAGAGCAGCAATAACATAACAAAAATAGGTACCATAACAGCATTGGCAGATGATATTTTAAAGGAGCTGTAATCCATATGGCATTTGAGAGTTTATCAGATAAACTGCAGAATATATTTAAAGGTTTGAAGGGAAAGGGCCGCCTTTCCGAGAATGATGTTAAGAACGCATTGAAGGAAGTTAAAATGGCATTACTGGAAGCCGATGTTAACTTCAAGGTAGTGAAGAATTTTGTGAATACCATTCAGGAGCGTGCGGTTGGACAGGATGTATTAAACAGTCTGACACCGGGCCAGATGGTAATTAAGATTGTAAATGAAGAGATGGTGAAGCTCCTTGGTGAGGAGACCACCGAACTGCAGTTAAAGCCCGCAAGTGAAATCACCGTAATTATGATGTGCGGTCTTCAGGGTGCCGGTAAGACTACTACCGTAGCGAAAATCGCCGGTAAGCTAAAGTCAAAGGGCAGAAAGCCGTTACTGGTTGCCTGCGATATCTACCGTCCCGCTGCAATTGAACAGCTGCAGATTAACGGAGATAAGCAGGGGGTCAGCGTATTTTCCATGGGAGATAAGCACAAACCTCTCAATATCGCAAAGGCAGGCCTTGAGCATGCTGCTAAGAATGGTTATAACGTAGTTATGATAGATACCGCCGGACGGCTTCACATCGATGAAGCCATGATGGAAGAGCTTCAGGAAATCAAAGAGAACATTACTGTTCATCAGACCATTCTCGTAGTGGATGCTATGACCGGTCAGGATGCGGTGAATGTTTCCGAACTGTTTAATGAAAAGCTTTCCATCGATGGTGTTGCATTAACCAAGTTAGACGGTGATACCAGAGGCGGTGCTGCACTTTCCATCCGTGCGGTAACCGGCCGCCCCATCCTCTATGTGGGTATGGGTGAGAAATTATCCGATCTGGAACAGTTTTATCCGGACCGTATGGCTTCCCGTATTCTTGGAATGGGAGATATTCTTACCTTAATCGATAAAGCCCAGGCCGATTTTGATGAAGCAAAGGCAAAAGAACTGGAGAAGAAGATCAGAAAGTCGGAATTTGACTTCAATGATTTCCTGGATCAGATGCAGCAGGTAAAGAAGATGGGCGGCTTGTCAGATCTTCTGGGAATGATCCCCGGTATGGGCAAGCAGATGAAGGGCGTTGACATTGATGAGAAGCAGCTTTCCTCCACCGAAGCCATTATTTATTCCATGACCAAGGCGGAACGCTCCAATCCCGATATTCTTAATCCTTCCCGTAAGAAGAGGATTGCAGCCGGAGCAGGCGTTGATATCAGCCAGGTGAATGCTCTGGTAAAGCAGTTTGAGCAGTCCAAGAAGATGATGAAGCAGTTCTCCGGTATGATGGGCGGCAAGGGAAAAAAACATGGCGGTTTTAAGATGCCCTTTGGATTTTAACTCGGTCAGATGATTTTATTGATAGCATTTGAATTTAACAAGCCTTTCAGACGTTAAGAGGCGTTGTAGTTTCAATAGTGCCGATTAATTCATACGATTAGATATGGAACAGATCTTATCCGGCACTATGAGAGTTTACAATAGATACACATTTTTAAGGAGGTGAAATACATGGTAAAGATTAGATTAAAGAGAATGGGACAGAAAAAGGCTCCTTTCTATAGAATTATCGTTTCTGATTCCAGAACACCCAGAGATGGCAGATTCATCGAGGAGATCGGTACCTATGATCCTACACAGAATCCCAGCGCATTCAATGTAAATGCTGAAGCTGCGAAGAAGTGGTTAGCAAACGGTGCACAACCTACCGATACAGTTGGCAAGATCTTTAAGAATGCTGGTATTCTTTAAATCTCATTTGGTCAATATGGAGGATTTTAATATGAAGGAATTAGTCGAGATCATAGCTAAGTCACTCGTGGATCATCCTGATGAGGTTGTAGTTACGGAAAAAGAAACCGAAAAGGCAATTGTTGTGGAATTAAAAGTCGCTTCTGAGGATATGGGAAAGGTAATCGGCAAACAGGGCCGTATTGCCAAATCTATCCGTACCGTAGTAAAAGCAGCCGCAACAAAGGATGACAAAAAGGTAGTAGTTGAGATTCTGCAATAGATTCAAATTACTTTTTTTGTACAGCATCAGGGAAGCTGTCTGTTATGTCACGGCATAGTGCATAGTAGGGCAGCTTCTTTTTTATGACAGATGAATCAGCTTGCTGCTTCATCTTGTAATAATTGCACATTAATGTGCGGGAATGAGGAAGCAGATGGATAATTATCTTAGAGTAGGCGTCATAACAACGACACATGGCATCCGCGGCGAGGTAAAGGTGTTTCCCACCACGGACGACCCACAGCGTTTTTTAGATTTAAAAAGAATATTTCTGGATACCGGTAAGGATACTCTGCCTCTTGAAATTGAAGGTGTTAAATTCTTTAAAAAACTGGTCATATTGAAATTCAAAGGAATTGATAATATTAATGATATTGAAAAATACCGCGGCAAGGACCTGCTGATCTTACGCGAGGATGCGGTAAAGCTTGAAGAAGGCGAATACTTTATCTTCGACCTGATTGATTCTGAAGTATTCCTTGAGGATGGCGGCAAGCTTGGCGTGTTGACAGAGATTATGGCTACCGGAGCCAATGATGTGTATGTCGTCCAAACTCCGGAAGGCAAAGAAGTTTTAATTCCCTCCATCAAGGACTGTATCCTTGATATTGATGCGGAGAACAAACGGATCACAGTCCATTTGCTCAATGGAATGATATAACTGTTTGTGTAAACCTAGTTGAAAGGCAAGGATTGTTCTATGAATTTTCATGTACTGACGCTTTTTCCTGAGATGATTATGCAGGGCATAAACACCAGCATTACCGGAAGAGCGATTGATAAAGGAATTATCTCGGTAAACCCGGTAAACATCAGAGAGTTCAGCAGTGATAAGCATAGCCGGGTAGACGATTATCCTTACGGCGGCGGCGCCGGTATGGTGATGCAGGCAGAGCCGGTATATAAAGCTTATGGATATCTTTTAAATCATATCAAGATGTCAAAGGAGAACTCCGATACCTATCATAAACCGAAAGTGGTTTATGTAACTCCCCAGGGCAGCACCTTTCATCAGGCCATGGCACAGGAGCTGGCCAAGGAGGAGGATTTAATCTTTTTATGCGGTCATTATGAAGGAATAGATGAACGGGTACTGGAAATGATTGTTACCGACTATGTGTCCATCGGAGATTATGTGCTGACCGGCGGTGAATTACCTGCGATGGTAATGATTGATGCCATATCGCGGCTTATTCCCGGTGTGCTAAACAATGAAGTATCCTCGGAATTTGAATCCTTTCAGGATAATCTGCTGGAATACCCGCAGTATACCCGTCCTGAAGTATTTATGGGGCTTAAGGTTCCGGAGGTACTCTTAACAGGTCATCATGCCAATATTGAGACCTGGAGAAGACAGCAGTCCCTCCTGCGTACCTATGAACGGCGGCCGGATCTTCTGGAGAAAGCTGATTTTACTGAAAAAGAACGGGAATTCCTTACACAATATATTTTTAAAACAAAATAACCCTGCGACAAAAGCCGTTTCCTGAAATCACGTGAGAAACGGCTATTTTTATTCTGATTTTCTGGTCTGAGTTAACTCTCGGTAAAGTTTTAGTAAAACTTTACCAAAGGTATTGTCTGGATAAAAATAGTATGTTATCATGACTATCCGGCACCATTCCCGCCTTTGTATACGGGTTCATGTTTATCCGGATAACCGGACCCGGTCCCTTTGCCGGACTGCTACCAGAGGTTAGTATGAGAGGATAAGTATGTCAGTTAGTAATTATAATAGTAAGGAGTGCAACCATGCCTAATACTTCAAGACCGCTTCCCTTATCCGGCGCCAAAAATGTCCGGGATTTGGGAAGCTATCAGACACTAACAGGAGCTATTACAAAAAATTATTCGCTTCTGAGAGGAGATGCCCTTCACAATTTATCGGAGGAAGACTGCCAATTTCTCTATGCGTATGGCGTTCGGTGCGTAATTGATCTGCGTTCCGTGGAGGAGGCCTTAAGGGAACCGGACCGTTTTC
This sequence comes from Bacillota bacterium, assembly GCA_023409535.1. Taxonomy (GTDB): domain Bacteria; phylum Bacillota; class Clostridia; order Lachnospirales; family Lachnospiraceae; genus Mobilitalea. The sequence goes on along the minus strand of JAEYGZ010000048.1, from coordinate 60,542 downwards.
CCTTTGGATGGAACGAGACAGAGTACATCCATATTCCGATACAGGACCATATCCGGGCTAACCGCTATACGGAAGAATTTCCGCCCAGTATGTGGCAGCTTTACCGGTGGCTGCTGGATGACAGCCAGACACAATTCAAAACCATATTTGAAACCATTGCACGATATCCGGATTCCGGCGTCTTATTTCACTGCTCCGGAGGCAAGGACCGTACGGGAGTGACTGCCATGCTGTTGCTTAAGCTGGCCGGCGTATCTGATGAAACAGTCACAGCGGATTATGCCGTTACCGAAGCGTTAATGAAGGATATCTTTCCGTTACAGGTAATGCAGCTGGAAGCAAGAGGACTTAACGTCCCTCCCTATGTTATGCAATCACCTCCGGAGAATATGGAAAAAGCTTTAGAGCACCTTTCGACCGTATATCATACGGCAGAAGCGTACCTGCATCAGATCGGACTGTCTGAAGAACAAATAAAAAGTATTAAAAAGAAAATAGTTGACTAGAAAGCGGATTCTTCAACGAAAAATACTTGCATTTATATATCGTTTATGTTAAAGTAAGTTGTTGTGAGATGGGATGGTCCTCTGATACAGATAAAGCATGCGTATTAAGAACATCTAAATTAAGAAGGAGGTCACAAAATGAACGATATTATTAAGAGTATTGAAGCTGAACAGCTGAAATCTGGTATTGTGAATTTTAACGTAGGCGACACAGTACAGGTTTATGCGAAGGTAAAGGAAGGCAACCGTGAAAGAATTCAGGTTTTTGAAGGCACTGTTTTAAAGAGACAAAACGGTGGAGCAAGAGAAACCTTCACAGTAAGAAAGACATCCAATGGTATTGGTGTTGAGAAGACCTGGCCGCTTCACAGTCCTAGTATTGATAAAATCGAAGTTATCAGACGCGGTAAGGTCAGACATGCTAAGCTGTTCTACTTACGCGGCAGAGTTGGTAAGAAAGCAAAAGTGAAAGAGTCAATCAAATAGTTTAACGAAAGGGACAATAGTATTGTCCCTTTTTTGCACGATAGGCGGATTAATCCAATTCGCAAATATCAATTACAATATCCGGGAAAGGTGAATGTTCGCTATGGATTTTGATTTTGACAAGGAAAGCAAAAAGCCGTTAATCATGAGAATCTTTATAGAGGTTTTTATCTGGGCTGCCCAAATTGCAGCTGTGATTTTTCTGGCTTATTTTATCGTATATTATGCCCTTGAAAGAACAGAGATGGTCGGAATCTCCATGGAGAGCACTCTGCAGGATAACGATCAGATTATTATTAATAAATTCTCCTACCGTTTTGGAGATCCCAAGCGCTATGATGTGATTGTATTTAAGCAAAGCGGTAAGGAGCACAGCTATTATAATATTAAGCGTATTATCGCATTACCCGGTGAGAAACTGCAGATCAAGGATGGGATCATCTATATCAACGGAGAACCTGTGCCGGAGGCTATCAATGTGGAACCTATGGCAAATTACGGACTGGCTACCGAGGAGATTACCCTGGAGGAGAATGAATACTTTGTTCTGGGAGATAATCGTAATAACAGCGAGGACAGCCGCTTTGCCAGCATCGGAATGATTCGCAGAAGTGACATTATCGGTAAGGCATTTATACGAGTGAAACCCTTTAACTTTGTAAGTAAATTAAATCTGAAACAGGAAGAAGAGTCTGAGGAGGATTCTACGGATACTTCCACAGATGATTAATCGGAGGTTATAATGCATTTTCAATGGTATCCGGGCCATATGGCCAAGGCAAAGCGTACCATGCAGGAGGATATTAAGCTGATTGATGTGGTGATTGAACTGGTGGATGCCAGAATCCCATATTCCAGTTCAAATCCCGATATTAACGCATTGGCTAAGAACAAATCAAGAGTTATTTTATTAAATAAATCCGATATGGCGGATCCCCGCCATAATCAAACCTGGAAGACTTACCTTGAAGCTCAGGGCTACTTTGTGGCGCTGGTGAATTCCAAGAACGGCAACGGCGTGAAGCAGGTTCAGGACATTGTGAATAAAGCATGTCAGGCAAAAATTGAGCGTGACCGCAGAAGAGGAATTCTTAACCGCCCGGTTCGTGCCATGATTACAGGCATCCCCAATGTCGGGAAATCCACCTTTATCAACAGTTTTGTGGGAAAAGCTACCACGAAGACCGGTAACAAGCCCGGTGTAACAAAGGGAAAGCAATGGATTCGTCTGAATAAATTCGTGGAACTTATGGATACCCCCGGTATTCTTTGGCCGAAATTTGAAGATCAATCCGTGGGACTTCGGCTTGCATTAATCGGTTCCATCAACGATAATATTATTAATACCACAGATTTATCACTGGAGCTGCTTCTGATTTTGCACGAGCATTATTCCGAGGTATTAAATACCCGCTATGGGATAGCGCATATAGATACTGCGCTGGATCTGAAAGGTGCTGCCGAGCTTCTGAAGCAGATCGCGGTGAAGCGTTCCTGCCTGCAAAAGGGCGGCGAACCTGATGTGGACCGGGCTGCATTATTACTCCTGGAGGATTTTCGCAGTACAAAGCTGGGTAATATTACTCTCGAATTCCCGCCTGACATTAACAAGGAAATTACCCCGGCAGAAGCAACGGATAAAGCAGTGCCCCAATCAGAGAAACAAACAGGTAAAACGATACCTCAGTCCGAGGAATAGCTACAGGTAAAGGAAACTACCGCGATGAAAAATAAAGAATTCATAAATGAGGATACACCTAAGAAAATATCCCTGATCAAATTGGAGTTTATGCAGGCAGCACCTGCTGAGCTTCCCTGCTTACTTGAGAAATACTCAAGCGATACCCGGAGCGGTGTCATTACTATCTGCAATCAATATCGAAAAGGACAGGAGGCCTTGCAAAAGGAGCTTCTTCGTCTGGAGGCCATGAAAGCATACGAGAGAAAATATCAGGACTATGAGTACATTTGCGGGATAGATGAAGTAGGCAGAGGTCCCTTTGCAGGGCCGGTTGTTGCCTGTGCCGTCATCTTACCGAAGGATTGCAGCATATTATATATTAATGATTCCAAGCAATTGTCCGAAAAAAAACGCGAGGAGCTGTATGATGAAATTATCTCCGCGGCCATTACATATGGGATCGGAAGTGTTCCCCCGAATCAGATTGATGAGATGAATATTCTTCAGGCTACCTATGAGGCCATGCGTAAAGCCATCGGCAATCTGTCCGTAAGACCTGGCATTCTTCTCAACGATGCGGTTACCATTCCCGGTGTCGATATCAAACAGGTGCCTATTATCAAGGGGGATGCAAAAAGTATTTCCATTGCGGCGGCAAGTATTGTTGCCAAGGTAACCAGGGACCGGCTGATGATTGCTTATGACCAGGTATTTCCGGGCTATGATTTTGCCAGCAATAAAGGCTATGGCTCCTCCAGGCATATCGAAGCAATCAGACAATTTGGCCTTACCCCGATTCACCGCAGAAGCTTTGTTACAAATTTTGTTTAGGAGACAGGCAGTTGGAGGATTATCATGAAGCAGCCGGATCAGAATATTATGAAAAAGACAGCGGTGGCACTTTCCTACGAGCCTGAGGCAGAAGCGCCCAAGGTCATAGCCTCAGGAAGAGGATATCTCGCTGAAAGAATTATAGAAAGGGCGAAGGAAGCGGAGATTCCCCTGCATAAGGATGAGAAGCTTGCGGACACCCTATCAAGGCTGGAGATTGGCGATGTCATCCCGCCGCAGCTTTATGATGTGGTTGCTGAAATTCTGGTATTTGTAGATCAAATGGACAGAATTAAGAACAAGGTTGGTATGAAGCATGAATAACAGGGCCCTTGGTACGGAACAGGAACAGAAGGCGGCAGATTTTCTTGAGAAAAACGGATACCTTATTCTGATGAAGAATTTCCGCTGCAAGCTGGGAGAGATTGACCTCATCGCAAAAGATGGGGCCTATCTTTGTTTTATCGAAGTAAAATACCGCTCCGGTATTGCGAAGGGTTATCCGGCGGAGGCAATTACACCGGCAAAGATTCACAGAATCACCCGAACCGCACAGTATTACATGCTATTACATAAAATATCTCAGGATACGCCCTGCCGCTTTGATGCGGTGGTTATTCTGGAACATGAGATTTCCCTGATTAAGAATGCATTTGACGGGATATAGAAAGGCTTGATGCAATATGAAATTTACGGATACCGACTCAGCCCAGCTGGATCTGACCATGGAAGTACCCTATATCACATTTCCTGTACTGTCAGAGCTGCCCTTTATCAAGCACGGATTTTCAACAAAGCTTGGCGGGGTTAGCTGCGGCATGTATGAATCCTTAAACTTTGGTGAAATTTATGAACAGGGGAAGGATTCTCCTTACAATATCCTGGAAAATTATAACCGCATGGCGAAAAGTCTTGCTGTGGATGTTCAGTCTATGGTGATCTCCCAGCAGGTGCATAAGACCAATATTCGTGTGGTTACTAAGCAGGACCGCGGGAAAGGCTTGTTTACCCCCAGGGATTACGAAGAGATTGATGGTCTTATTACCAATACACCCGGAATTACCTTGGTAACGAAATATGCCGACTGTGTACCCCTATATTTTGTCGATCCGGTGAATAAGGCCATCGGACTTACCCATTCCGGCTGGAGAGGCACAGTAGCAAAGATCGGCAAGATAACGGCGGAAGAGATGAAGAAGAATTTCGGCAGCAATCCTGACCATTTGCTTGCGGTAATTGGTCCCTCTATCTGCAGGGAATGCTATGAGATCGGTGAGGAAGTGGCTGCAGAATTTCAAAAGGCATTTCAGGAGAATTCAGCTGAAGTTCTCAATAGAATCATAACCCCTAAGGGGAACGGTAAATATCTGTGCGATTTATGGGCAGCCAATCAGGCAGTGTTATCCGAAGCAGGTATCAAGCCTGAGCATATTCATACCAGCGGCGTATGTACCTGCTGTCATGATGATTTATTATTCTCACACCGCAAGACACAGGGAAAACGGGGCAGTCTGGCAGCTTTCCTGGCACTTGCATATTAGATTGTGAAATACAGAAAGATTTGGTGTATTTATGAAGAAAAACGCACACATTATTAAAGAGATAGAACCGGGCAGTATCGCTGAGGAACTGGAGCTGGAGCCCGGGGATGAACTGATCTCCATCAACGGCACCGAAATTAAGGATGTTCTTGACTATCATTATCTGATCAAGGATGAAGAATTGACCGTTCTCATTAAGAAATCCGGTGAAGAAGAATGGGAACTGGATATTGAGAAGGAGTACGACGAGGATCTTGGAATCGTCTTTGAAGAAGGTCTGATGGACGAATACCGTTCCTGCCGCAACAAATGCATCTTCTGTTTTATCGACCAGATGCCTCCGGGAATGAGAGAAACCCTGTACTTTAAGGATGATGATGCGAGGCTTTCCTTCCTGCAAGGCAATTATATTACTCTGACGAATATGAGTGAGGATGAGATTGACCGCATTCTCTTTTATAAATTGTCCCCCATCAACATCTCCGTTCACACCACCAACGAGGAGCTTCGCTGCAGGATGCTTCACAACCGCTTTGCAGGCGGTGCATTGCAGAAGCTGAAGCGTCTGAAGGACGGCGGTATTACCATGAACGGACAAATCGTGCTCTGTAAGGGCTGGAACGACGGGGAAGAGCTGGAGAAGACAATTCATGATCTGGCAGCATATCTGCCTGAAATGCAGAGTGTTTCTATTGTACCGGTAGGCCTTACCAAGTTCCGGGAAGGCCTTGAGAAGCTGGATATCTTCACAAAAGAGGATTCTCTCATTGTTCTGGAAGCAGTTCACCGCTGGCAGAAGATCTTTCTGCAGCATTACGGTACCAGGTTTATTTACGCCAGTGATGAGTGGTATATCAAAGCAGGGCTTCCCGTCCCCGAAGACGAAGCGTATGAAGGATATCGCCAGATTGAGAACGGTGTGGGTCTGGTTCGTTCTCTTCAGAAGGAATTTGAGGAGTATTACAGCGAATTATCAGGGGATGACCGTATCCGGGAGGTATCCATCGCTACCGGAGTTTTAGCGGCGCCAATCCTAAAGCAGCTGACTGACAAGCTTAAGGATAAGTTTCCGAAAGTAACCGTACATTTGTATACGATTATCAATAATTACTTCGGAACTAATATTACCGTAGCCGGCTTAATTACCGGCGGTGATATTATTGCACAGCTGAAGAAGCAAACGTTAGGTGATAACTTATTACTACCTGATGTTATGCTTCGTAACGGCGAGACAGTATTACTGGACGATCTGACGGTTGACGATGTGGAAAAGTCTTTACAAACCCCTATCCGTATTGTACAATCAGATGGAAAGTCCTTCATAGATTCCATAATAATGTAATAATATTTACTATATTCGTAAATAAAACTACACAAATATTTTGGAGATAGGACGTACTAGAATAGAAAGGCTTAGGATTAATATGGGCAGACCGATTGTTGCCATTGTAGGCAGGCCGAATGTGGGCAAATCTACCTTATTCAACTCCCTGGCAGGAGAACGAATATCCATTGTAAAAGATTTTCCCGGTGTTACCAGGGACCGCATTTATGCCGATGTCACATGGTTAAATTCACAATTTACAATGATAGATACCGGAGGTATTGAACCGGACAGCAAGGATGAGATGCTTTCCTATATGAGACAGCAGGCACAGATTGCCATCGACACCGCAGATGTGATTATCTTTCTGGTGGATGTCAGGCAGGGCCTGGTGGACTCGGATTTTAAGGTGGCGGATATGCTTCGCCGTTCCTCAAAACCTGTGGTGCTGGTAGTAAATAAAGTAGATAGTTTTGAGAAATTTATGCCGGATGTATATGAGTTTTATAATCTGGGAATAGGGGAACCTTTCCCTGTCTCAGCTTCCGGTAAGCTTGGCTTTGGAGAGATGCTGGATGAGGTAGTCAGACATTTTAATTCAGGGAATACCGAAGAGGCAGCGGATGAGAGACCCCGTATTGCAATCGTGGGAAAGCCCAATGTCGGAAAATCCTCTATTGTGAATAAACTGGTTGGGGAAACCAGGGTTATCGTATCCAATATTGCAGGAACTACCAGAGATGCCATTGATACACCGATCCGCCGTAACGGCAGGGAATACATCCTGATTGATACTGCGGGTCTTCGCAGAAAGAGCAAGATCAAGGAGGAGCTGGAACGCTTTTCTATCATTCGTACGGTATCCGCGGTAGAACGTGCGGATATTGTCGTTCTTGTGATTGATGCAAATGAAGGCGTGACCGAACAGGATGCCAAAATTGCAGGCATCGCCCATGACCGCGGCAAGGGTATGATTATTGCCGTGAATAAATGGGATTTAATTGAGAAGAACAATAAGACCGTTAAGGAATATACCGCAGATATCCGCGAGATTTTATCTTTTATGCCGTATGCGGAAATCATCTTTATCTCAGCGGAGACCGGTCAAAGGCTTCATAAGCTTTTTGAACTTGTTGAAGTTGTCATTCAGAACCAGAACCTTCGTGTTGCTACCGGTGTTCTGAACGAAATCCTGATGGAAGCGGTAGCTATGCAGCAGCCTCCGTCAGATAAGGGCAAACGTTTAAAGCTGTACTATATTACCCAGGTTTCCGTAAAACCGCCGACCTTTGTCATCTTTGTGAATGACAAGGAATTAATGCACTATTCCTATACCAGATATATTGAAAACAAAATACGTGAAGCCTTCGGCTTTGGAGGTACTTCTCTTAAGTTTATCATCAGGGAGCGAAAGGAGAACGCATAACTATGCTTCTTAGGATTGTACTTTGTTTGATTTTCGGATATTTATTCGGTTGTTTTTCAACAGGTTATTTTATAGGAAAGATAAATAAGGTGGACATCCGTAATTACGGAAGCGGCAATATTGGAACCACCAATGCGCTGCGTACTCTGGGTGCAAAAGCAGGCGCCTTAACTCTGGTCGGTGATGTCATTAAGGCTGTCGCCGCAATTCTGCTTGTTAAATTTGTGCTATTTCCGGGACATGAAAACCTGGATTTGTTATCAATTTATACCGGTCTCGGCGTGGTGATCGGACATAATTATCCCTTTTGGCTGAAATTCAAGGGCGGTAAAGGAATGGCAGCAACCGGCGGAGTGATGGCAGCATTAGATCCATGGATTATCCCCATAGGCATTCCGCTGTTCGTCCTATCTATTGCCCTGACTCGTTATGTTTCCGTAGGTTCACTGGTTGTTGCCGTGTTATTCCCGATTTGGACCGCAATCAGACATCCCGGCGACATACATATGCTGATTGTTGCACTAGTCTTTATGGCATTGGCGATTTTCAGGCATCGCACGAATATCAAGCGTTTGTTAAACGGTACCGAGAATAAGCTCGGTCACCGGGTTGACCTTGATAAAGAGCAATAAAGCGAAGGAGGAACTTATGAGTAGTGTAAGTATTTTGGGAGCAGGAACCTGGGGATGTGCCCTGGCGATTGTATTGACCGGTAATGGACATGATGTGACCATATGGACTAAGATTGAAAATGAAGCTCGTATGTTAAACGAGAATAGAAAGAACATGAAAAACCTGCCGGATGCCGAGCTGCCGGATCAGGTAAAGATCACTCTTGATCTTGAAGAAGCCTGCACGGATAAAGATCTAATTGTTATGGCAGTAGCATCTCCTTATATACGTTCTACGGCCAATCTGGCGAAGCCGTATATCAAGGAAGGACAAAGACTTTTAAATGTATCAAAAGGAATTGAGGATGTTACGCTTCATACCTTATCCGAGATCATCCGTGAGGAAATACCTCAGGCAGATGTGGCAGTATTATCCGGTCCAAGCCATGCGGAAGAAGTAAGCCGCGGTGTTCCCACCACCCTTGTGGCAGGTGCAACCACCAAGGAAACCGCACGGTTCATTCAGGATATCTTTATGACGGACGTATTTCGTGTGTATACCAGTCCCGATATCATCGGTATCGAGCTCGGCGGTTCCTTAAAAAATGTGATTGCATTGGCGGCCGGTGTTGTTGACGGTCTTGGTTATGGTGATAATACCAAGGCTGCCTTAATGACCAGAGGTATGGCGGAAATCAGCCGTCTGGGTGTAAAGATGGGCGGAAAAATTGAGACCTTCTCCGGTTTATCCGGCTTTGGCGATTTGTTTGTTACCTGTAACAGTAAGCACAGCCGCAACTGGAATGCCGGTTACCTGATGGGACAGGGCCAAACCATGGAAGAAGCAATGAAAACGGTCGGACAGGTTGTGGAAGGAATCAACTCTGCAAAAGCGGCACTTCATCTGGCGGGGAAGAACGAAGTTGAGATGCCCATCGTTGAGCAGATCAATCTGGTATTATTTGAAGGCAAATCCTCAAAGGATGCCCTTTATGATCTTCTTGGAAGGGATAAGAGAAAAGAATATAAATCCTTGGAATGGGAATAACGTGATCAATCCTCAAAACGGAATGTAATTTTTTCATGAAGAGTGATTGATCACGCATTGGAGAGGATTGAACGATGCTTGATGAGATTATTAACATTGTAAAGGAAGCCGGACAGATTATGCTGAACGCCCATGATATCCGGAGCAAAGTGGAGAGCAAGGAAGGGAGGGCAAATTTTGTTACGAAATACGACATAGAGGTTCAGCGATTTCTCTATCAGAGACTGTCTGATCTTTATCCTAGTGCGGTATTTATCGGTGAAGAAGATACCGTTCAGGAAACGAGCAGTCTGACAGATGCAGAATATTGCTTTATTATAGACCCTATAGACGGAACGACGAACTTTATTCTGGATTATCACCACAGTGCGATTTCTGTGGCGCTTCTGTATCGTGGGGAAACTGCAGCAGGAGTCGTATATAATCCCTATCTGAAGGAGGTCTTTTATGCCGAACGCGGTACCGGAGCATATTTAAACGGTAATCCGCTTAAGCCGCATAATCTTCCTTTAAGTGAGGGACTTGCCGCCATAGGAACCTGCCCCTATTACAGGGATAAGGCGCAGGAGACCTTTGCCCTGGCCGGCCTGTTATTTGACAAGGCACTGGATATCCGAAGAAGCGGTTCCGCAGCGCTGGATATCTGTTATGTAGCTGCCGGACGTTATGTTCTGTATTATGAGCTATTGCTGTCTCCCTGGGATTATGCTGCGGCATCTCTGATCTTAGAGGAAGCCGGAGGCTGTATCTCGACGATAAAGCATACCCCCCTGGGCTTCACGGACAGCTCCTCCGTAATCGCCGCAACTCCTGCGGCTTATGAGGAATTCTTTCATCTGTCAGCGTAAAAAGCAATAGTTTTATGTCAATATATCTTAAAGAATTTTATGAACAAGTATGCAACCTGACCTATCATAAAATGCCCGCCCCCCTCATATCTTTAACTATAACCGTAAGGAGGGTTGGCATATGTTAGGGCAGTATGATGTTTATAATGATATCCAGGCTAGGACAGGCGGTGAAATATACATAGGTGTGGTAGGGCCGGTTAGAACAGGAAAATCGACCTTCATAAAGAGATTCATGGATCTCTTGGTAATACCGGGTATTGAAGATGTCCATAGCAGAGAGCGTGCGATTGATGAATTGCCCCAGGCAGCGGCAGGCAAGACCATCATGACCACAGAGCCCAAATTTATTCCGAAGGAAGCTGCCGATATCGCATTCAACGATGATACCAAAGTGAAGATCCGCTTGATCGATTGTGTAGGATATATGGTAGACGGTGCCTCCGGACATATTGAGAATCAACATGAGCGTATGGTAAAAACGCCTTGGTACGATTATGAGATTCCCTTTACCCAGGCCGCTGAGATCGGTACCAGAAAGGTAATTAACGACCATTCCACCATCGGAATCGTTGTAACCACCGATGGCAGCTTCGGTGACATTCCCAGACCGAACTACCATACTCCGGAAGAGAGAACCATTAACGAACTGAAGCATCTTGGCAAGCCTTTTATTGTATTACTTAATACAAATAAGCCTTACTCCAACGATACCGTTAAGATTGCCGAGGAAATGCAGGAGGAATACAATGTTCCCGTTATGCCGGTGAATGCGGAGCAATTAAAGAAAGATGATATTAACCGCATTATGGAGAATATCCTTTCCGTATTTCCGATTACCGAGGTTGACTTTTATATGCCGAAATGGGCTGAAATGCTTCCTGCCGATCACTGGCTGAAACGGGATCTGGTAGCCTCCACCAAAGAGCTGTTCAATAATATCACCCAGGTAAAGGATGCAAAATCCCAGAACATGGATACAAACAGCGAGTTTGTGAAACGCTTCAAGCTCGATAAAATTAATATGCAGGATGGCACCATCAGTGTTAATGTTGAATTCGATGATACTTATTATTATAAGATTCTCAGTGATCTCATCGGAGTTCCCATCACCGGCGAATATCAGCTCATCTCTACCCTCCGGGATCTGGCGGGAAGGAAGACGGAGTATGAGAAGGTATCCTATGCAACGGATCAGGTTCGTTCCAAGGGTTATGGAATCGTATCTCCGATGAAGGATGAAGTTACCATCGAAGAGCCCGAGATAATGAAGCATGGCTCCAAATACGGTGTGAAGATTAAAGCCACAGCACCATCCATCCATATGATTAAGGCGGATATCATGACCGAGGTTGCACCCATTGTCGGCTCGGAGGATCAGGCTAAGGATCTGATCAATTATATTCGTGATAATGCCAAGGAAAATCCGGAAGGGATCTGGGAGACCAATATCTTTGGAAAAACCATCCGTCAGCTGGTGGATGACGGTATCAATGCGAAGATTAATAAATTAACCGATGAGAACCAGCTTAAACTTCAGGAGACCATGCAGAAGATAGTCAATGACAGCAATGGCGGACTCATTTGCATTATCATCTAGTGTTGTGATCGGGTAACATAAGCCGGATATAGGTATAACAGGATTAGTATGTGTGCCACCCGAGCTATAGGTGATGAAATCTGACATAAACTGATAATAGCATTTATGATAAATGAAGTTTCTACATATTTCGTTAATATATTTAATAATTTTTAATAAGGGATTATCTCTGGTTATGATGGATTTCGTACCGAGGTAGTCCTTTTTTAGGACGATTTATTACCAATTTGTTGATTGTGACAAAAATTCAAAATAGAGTTGACATAGAGTTGACAAATTTACCACACTTTGCTATAATACTAACGTAATATATTTAATATTTGCGTAATAATTAGACTGCTTGTGACTGACTATATTCCTTATCAATGGAAAGACATAAGTTTGATTAATAAAATGGAGGACCGTTCCATGAATAAGAAGCTTCTGACCTTTTCCCTGGCATGTATCACCGGAACATTAGTACTCACAGCCGCACCAAAGACTGCAATGGCTTATGAGGAAGGGGTAGCCGGTTTCACTTATGATAAACCCTCAAACACAGGTGACAGTATAAATGGTAATTCCATTTCCAGCTTATCTACCTATGAGATCCCTATTCCCGGCTTTTCCAATATCGGTATCGCTGATGTTGATACAAACCTGTTAATTCGTTCCGGTCCCGGAGAAAACAATAAGATTCTCGGTAAGCTGCCAAAGAACGGCGGCTGTGAAATTCTCGAACCTGATAAAGACGGCTGGACCAAGATTAAATCCGGTAAAGTAACCGGATATTCCAAAAGTCAGTATCTGATAACAGGTGCAGAAGCTACAGCCTTGGCAAAAAAACTCTGCAATGTAATTGCCACTGCCAATACCAATGGGCTGAACATCAGAAAATCTCCCTCCGTGGATGCCGAGATTATTGATCAGGTTGCTGAAGGGGAAGAATTACTGGTACTTGATGCAAAGGTATTTACCGACGATAAGGAACATAGCAAGTGGGTTAAGGTTAATATGGACTCCGATGATTCCGAGAACGGTGCTGAAGCTTATGTATCAAAGGATTTTGTTAATTTATCCTATAAGCTTCCTCAGGCTGTTTCCATGGAAGAACTTCAATATGGTTCAGGGGTATCCTCAACCCGCGTAAAATTAGTTGATTTGGCTAAGACATATCTGGGTGATGCTTATGTATGGGGCGGAACAAGACTTGGTGTCGGTGTTGACTGTTCCGGATTTATGCAGTCTCTGTATGCCAAGATGGGGTATTATATTCCTCGTGACTCCAGAAGTCAGGCAAGAGGCGGCCGGTCAATCTCATCTTCCAGCTTAAAGCCCGGTGACCTTGTATTCTATGGCAGTTCTTCTTACATTAACCATGTTGGCATGTATATCGGTAACGGCAAGATTATACATGCAAGCAATAAGAGAGACGGCATTAAGATCTCCAATATGTATTACAGAAGACCTGTAAAATTCGCAAGATACATCAATGATTAAACTTTATTCTTAATAGTAATCAATGGCTGAACAGCTGCTGTTCAGCCATTTTATTTATATATTGCGGCTAATATTAAATGATTTTTAATATTTGTATAAGTTGACATCAAGTGTTTAGAATTTTATAATAGCCCTATCATGCAAATTACTGATAACGAAAAGTGTATAGAACAGGAGATAACTGATGCAATATCTGATTCTGATACCCGTGGCGGTCATAGCCCTCATTATATGGAGTAAGCTGAGTGCCCTGAGGGAACGAAAAAACTATATTGAACGATTAAAGAGGGAGTGGGGGGATGTTCCCGCGGAGGAATATACCTCAGAAAAGCTGGACTCTTTACAAGCCTATTACCGTTCCGTGAAAGATGACCGGCTGGATATTGATGATATAACCTGGAATGATATTGATATGGATCAAATCTATATGACGTTGAATAACACACAATCCTCCATCGGTGAAGAATATCTGTATGCGTTGCTTCGTAAACCATGCTTTCAGGAAGAGGAATTAAAGGAACGTAACCGTCTTATCAAATTCTTTGACAAGAATGAGGAAGCACGCCTGCTTCTTCAAACCAAGCTTCATGAAATCGGAAAGCTTCGGAATATCTCTATCTTTGAATATATCAATCGTCTGGAAGCACAGAAGGCGGAAAGCAACCTGATCCATTATTTCCTTGATTTAGGACTGCTATGTTCCATTGGCCTGATCTTTGTCATCCCCGGACTTGGCGGTGCGTTAACCTTTATCCTTGCAATCGTTAATATCTTTCATTACTATTCCTGTAAAGCGAAAATCGAGCATTATCTGACTGTATTTCCGTATATCTTTCGTTTGCTGGACAGCTCCAAAGCCTTGATCAGAAGGGATATTCCTGAGATTAAGACATATACGGACCGCCTTCGGGAGGATATTAAATACTTTAAAAAAATTGAGAAAGGTACCTTTATTCTGGCACCAAAAAGCGGAAATGGGGATATTCTGGATGCCATTCTTGATTATATCCGAATGCTGTTTCATCTGGATATTATAAAATTCAACTCCTTACTGAGCTTTTTTAAGAAAAACCGGGCTGTTTTAAACCGCATCTTTGAAACCGTGGGTTACCTGGACAGTATGATCGCAACGGCATCCTTTCGAAATCTGCTGGATTATTATTGCGAGCCGGAGCTCACCAAGGATAAGGAAAGCCGGATAGCCGCGGTTGATTTATACCATCCTTTACTGGATGCTCCCGTTCCAAACTCCATCACTGAAGAACGAAGCGTGCTGCTGACAGGTTCCAATGCTTCCGGTAAATCCACCTTCATTAAGACTCTGGCAATCAATGCAATCCTGTCTCAAACCATATATACCGCAACTGCCGGAAGCTATCACGGAAATTATTTTATGATTTGCTCCTCTATGGCACTGCGGGATAATATCTTCAGCAGTGAAAGCTATTATATCGTAGAGATTAAATCGTTAAAGCGTATCCTGGACCATGTGAACCCGGATATTCCTGTGCTGTGCTTTATTGATGAGGTTCTGCGCGGTACCAATACTTTGGAACGGATAGCAGCCTCCTCCCGTATCCTGGCTTCCCTGGCGAAGCAGAATACCTTTGTATTTGCTGCGACCCATGATATTGAACTAACGCACATTCTGGAGAAGGATTTCTCAAATTACCATTTTCAGGAACGAATTGAGGATCATCAAATTCTGTTTGATTATAAGCTGTATCAAGGAAAAGCAATCTCCAAGAATGCGATTAAGCTGCTGGACATGTTAGGTTATCCCAGAGAGATTACCGAGGCTGCGGAGGAAGCGGCCGGAGAGTTCTTAACCTCCGGAGAGTGGAGTAATGTGAATTAAAAAATATCATTCACAAAGCGCATGGTAATTCATTCGCTTTGCAACGTATGGAGGATTACAATGAATGTAACGATTTATACCGACGGCTCTGCCAGAGGGAATCCGGACGGTCCCGGCGGTTACGGCGCCATTGTCGTCTTTGTTGATTCCAGGGGCGCCGTTCATGAACGGGAATATAGTGCAGGCTATAAGAAAACCACCAACAACCGCATGGAGCTGATGGCCGCCATTGCAGGTCTGGAGGCCTTAACCAGGCCTTGTTCCGCGGTATTATATTCCGATTCCCAATATCTCGTAAAAGCCTTTAATGAGCACTGGCTGGAGGGCTGGATCAAGAAGGGCTGGACCAGAGGAAAGAATGAACCTGTGAAGAATGTTGACCTTTGGAAGCGTTTATTAAAAGCCATGGAGCCCCACAAGGTTTCCTTTGAATGGGTGAAGGGTCATAACGGACATCCCATGAATGAACGCTGTGACATCCTTGCAACCACCGCCGCAGACGGAAATGACCTGCTGGAGGATGTTGTTTCGGAATAACACATATGCTATAATTACCATAGGTACAGATTCCTCTGTACCTATATCCGTTGTTAGGAAATAACCTTACTTACAGACTATGATAAAGTATCAATATACGAAAGGATCTTTCAAAATGACACAATTAACTCCTCTGATGCAGCAATATATGCAGATCAAGGAACAATATAAGGATTGTATTTTATTCTACCGCCTGGGTGACTTTTATGAAATGTTTTTTGAAGATGCACATGTCTGCTCCCGGGAGCTGGAGATCGCCCTTACCGGAAAAAGCATCGGTCAGGAGGAGCGCGCTCCCATGTGCGGTGTACCTTATCACGCCGTAGAAGGTTACCTTAGCAAGCTTGTGAGCCGCGGCTATCGTGTGGCAATCTGCGAACAGGTCGAAGACCCGAAGCAGGCAAAGGGGATCGTAAAAAGAGAGGTTATCCGAATTGTAACCCCAGGTACGAATTTGAACACACAGGTGCTGGACGAGAGCAAGAACAATTATCTTATGTCCGTTGTACATACCACCAATGCCTTCGGAGTCTCTATCGTTGATGTTACCACCGGTGATTATTATGTTACCGAGGTAGACAGCGAACGCAAGCTGATGGATGAGATTTTTAAATGGTCTCCCTCCGAGATCATTTGCAATGATACCTTCTTTGTATCGGGGATTAATATCGAAGCCTTAAAGAATTATAATAATCTGGCTTTATCCCCTTTGGAGCCCTGGTATTTTGATGATGAGCTCTGCGTCAGGGCGTTAAAGGAACATTTTCAGGTTGCTGCTTTGGAGGGTCTCGGTCTGAAGGACTATACCATCGGCATCATTGCGGCAGGCTGCATTATGCAGTTTTTGCAGGAGACACAGAAGAACTCCCTGTCCCATATTACGAAGCTGACCCCTTATACCTATGAGAAATATATGCTGCTGGACAGCTCCACTGTCCGCAATCTTGAGCTGACAGAGACGATTCGCGAGAAGACGAAGAAAGGTTCCCTGCTATGGGTTCTGGACAAGACCAGAACAGCGATGGGTGCGAGACTGCTGCGCAGCTTTATGGAACAGCCGCTGATCGACTATGACATGATAAGCGGACGGCTGGAAGCAGTCGGCCAGCTTAAGGATAATATGATCACCAGAGAGGAACTGAGGGAATACTTAAATCCCATCTATGATCTGGAACGCCTTATGAGCAAGATCAGCTATAAGAGCGCAAATCCCCGGGATCTGGTGGCTTTCAGTTCCTCCTTATCTATGCTGCCCCATATTAAATTCCTTCTGCAGGGCTTTGAAGATATGCTTCTGAAGGAAATCTATGAAGACCTGGATCCGTTACAGGATATCTTTGATTTGATTTCTTCCTCCATTGCTGAAGAACCGCCCCTGAACGTCAAGGAAGGCGGCATCATCCGCGAGGGTTACAATGAAGAAGTGGACCGGCTTAGAAAAGCAAAGACGGAAGGCAAGGACTGGCTCATGGATCTGGAGACAAAGGAGCGGGAAGCCACCGGCATTAAGAATCTGCGTATTCGCTACAACAGGGTATTCGGATACTATCTGGAGGTTACCAACTCCTACCAGAACCTGGTGCCCGCAGGTTGGATCCGCAAGCAGACCCTGGCCAATGCCGAGCGCTACACCACTCCGGAATTAAAGGATCTGGAGGATATCATCCTCGGTGCCGAGGACAAGCTCTTCTCCCTGGAATATGATCTTTTCAGCGAGATCAGAGATAATATCTCCTTAGAAGTAAAACGAATCCAGCAAACCGCCAAGGCTATCGCCAGGATTGATGTCTTTGCCTCCCTGGCATTGGTTGCGGAGCAGAATAATTACGTGAAGCCGGAGATGAATACCAATGGCTCCCTGCATATTAAAAACGGCAGACATCCTGTCGTAGAGCGCATGATTTCCCATGATATGTTTGTGGCCAACGACACCTTGCTGGATAACAAGCAGAACCGGGTTTCCATCATCACCGGGCCGAATATGGCGGGCAAATCCACATATATGCGTCAGACTGCCCTGATTGTGCTTTTAGCACAGATCGGCAGCTTTGTACCTGCCGATTCAGCGCAGATCGGTATCGTTGACAGGATATTTACCCGTGTGGGTGCCTCCGATGATCTGGCAAGCGGGCAAAGCACCTTCATGGTAGAGATGACCGAGGTTGCCAATATTCTTCGTAACGCGACAAAGAACAGTTTATTAATTCTGGATGAAATCGGACGGGGAACCAGTACCTTTGACGGTTTAAGCATTGCCTGGGCTGTGGTGGAGCACATCAGCAGCAGCCAGATTCTCGGAGCTAAGACACTGTTTGCTACTCATTATCATGAGCTTACCGAACTGGAAGGACGTCTGGAGGGCGTGAACAATTATTGTATCGCGGTGAAGGAACAGGGTGAGGATATTGTATTTCTTCGCAAGATCGTAAAGGGCGGAGCCGATAAAAGCTACGGGATTCAAGTGGCAAAGCTTGCGGGAGTTCCTGCCAGCGTACTCAGGCGTGCCTCCGAGATTGTGCTTGAGCTGACCGGCAATGATCTGGCACTTAAGACCAGAAATCTGTCTGCTCCCGAGGCTGCCGCCGCTGCCAATGATTTTGTTCAGGAGGAGTTTTCCTTTGAGAATGAACCAGAGTCCGTATCCTCCTTTGAGAATTCATTCAGGAAAAAAAGTCCCAAGGAAAATTCCAATCAATTCTCCCTTTTCTCAACCTCAGAGAATGAAGACATTATTACGGAGCTGAGAGATTTAAATATTACACACCTTACGCCCATCGATGCCATCAATAAGCTTTATCATCTGCAGAAGAAAATTAAAGACAGAATATAGATGTTTTCATACAGATATAGCAGTCACGGAATTTATTTTAGTTGTGTATACGGAGTTTATTAATCAGCATACACGGAACAAATTCATACACATACATAGGAATGGGGGAATCGCATGTCTTTGATTCATATACTCGATGAAGCAACCATCAATCAGATCGCGGCCGGAGAGGTCGTGGAACGCCCCAGTGCCGTAGTTAAGGAATTAATCGAAAATGCCATGGATGCAGGAGCCACAGCTATTACGGCGGAGGTCAAGGAAGGCGGACTGTCCTTTATCCGTATCACCGATAATGGTGCGGGAATAGCGAAGGAGGATATCCCCTTGGCATTTTTACGCCACGCCACCAGTAAGATCCGGACGGCCGAGGATTTGCTCAGCGTAAGAAGTCTCGGCTTTCGCGGCGAGGCTTTATCCAGCATTGCCTCCGTTGCGCAGGTGGAGCTGATTACCAAGACACCCACCGCCTTAAACGGCTTTCGTTATACCATTGAGGGCGGAGAGGAGAAGATCCTGGAGGAGATCGGCTGCCCCGGCGGTACTACAATCATTGTGAGAAATCTGTTTTATAATACACCGGCAAGACGCAAATTCCTAAAGTCTGCCATGACGGAAGGGGGCTATGTCAGCGACCTGATGGAGCGGCTGATGGTATCCCATCCGAACATTTCCTTTAAATTTATTATGAATAATCAGGTAAAGCTTCAATCTACCGGCAATAATAGCAGTAAGGATATTCTCTATCAGGTATACGGCAGGGATATTGCAAAAGAACTGCTGCCGCTGGACGTCGAAGCAGAAAGCATGAAGCTTACCGGCTTTCTCGGTAAGCCGGTAATTACAAGGGGAAACCGTAATTACGAGAATTATTTTATCAATGGCAGGTATATTAAGAGCAGTATAATCACCAAAGCGATTGAAGAAGCCTATAAGCCATATATGATGCAGCATAAATATCCCTTTACTTCCATTTACTTTGAGCTGGATCCGTCCTTGATTGATGTTAACGTTCATCCGCAGAAGCTGGAGATCAGGCTGGGAAACGGAGAGGCGGTATACCAGTTCATTTATCATTCCATCCGGGATGCTCTTGCGGGTAAGGAGCTGATACCAAAGGTGACCTTAACCAGACAGGAGGATACCAGAGAGACGCAGCAGGCGTTACCGGAACCCTTTGAACAAAACAGAAGAACTCAGCTGCAGCATCAAAGCGGCAGCCAGCCAAGCCAGCCAAAGGAGATAAGCACCGCTCAGGTAGCCTATGGCAATACTTCTAATCAGCCTTACAGCAATAGGGTCTCGGAAACCAAATCAGCTTATCCGGCCTCCGGGCCGGTAAAAGCCGCATCCCCAGAAGCCAGTTTAAAGGCGCTTCAAATATTATCGGGATCCGAAGCTTCCCCTGACCTGTTAAAGGCCGCCAATCAGAAGCCGCAGCCACAGATTGCAACAGAGAAGCAGCTCAATCTGTTCGCGGACATGCAAGCAAAAGAAGCAGTTTCTAAAGCTGTTGCTGATGAGGCGGCCGCATCCGGTGAAACTGCTCCCGCTGTTTCTGAAGAAGAGACTTCTCCGTTCCTTTCAAAGCAGGCTTTTAGTGAACACCGAATCATCGGCCAGGTATTTTCAACCTATTGGCTGGTGGAATATAAGAAGGAGCTTTATATCATTGACCAGCATGCCGCCCATGAGAAGGTATTATATGAGAGAATTATGGCTGCTGCGGGAACCAAGACAAATCTGTCCCAACAGCTGCTTCCGCCTATCGTATTATCCTTAACCCTTCGGGAACAGGAGGTCCTGCTGAAAAGACAGGAGGTGCTGGAGCGTCTGGGGTATGAAATTGAGCACTTTGGCGGTAATGAATTCTCCGTACGTGCCGTACCGGCCGATCTGTACGGATTATCCGAGAAGGAGCTTCTGCTGGAATTTATTGATGATATGGTTGAGGAAGCCTATACCGGTATTACCAATGCCGCCTCCATACTGGAACGGGTGGCTACCATGTCCTGTAAAGCTGCCGTTAAGGCTAACCACAGCTTTTCCCATGAAGAAGCGTCTGCCTTGATAAAAGAGCTTTTAACTCTTGAGAATCCCTATCATTGCCCTCATGGCAGACCGGTAATCATTTCCATGAGTCAGTATGAGCTGGAACGTAAATTCAAACGTATTCTATAAAGTGAGGTTATGATAAGTGAAGAAACAGCCATTAGTTATTCTGACCGGACCAACCTCCGTCGGGAAGACCTCCCTTTCCATTGCTTTGGCCAAAGCAGTGGGAGGGGAGATTATCTCTGCCGACTCCATGCAGGTATATAAGCATATGGATATCGGTACCGCCAAAATTTCTGTCCCTGAGATGGACGGTATTCCCCATTATCTGATTGATGAATTCGAGCCGGAGGAAGAGTTTAATGTCGTCCGTTTTCAACAGCTGGCCAAGGAATATATGAAACAGATTTACAAGAAAGGGAAGCTTCCTATTCTGGTCGGCGGAACCGGCTTTTACATCCAGGCAGTACTGTATGATATTGATTTTACTTCAGAAGAGAACGACGGCTCCTGTCGGACGGAGCTGGAAGCGCTGCTGCAGGAATATGGAGCAGAGTATCTTCATGATATGCTTAGGCAAATTGATCCTGACAGTGCCGGTCTGATACATCCCAACAACAGCAAGCGTGTGATCCGGGCTCTGGAATATGCCGGACAAACCGGGGATAAAATCTCCCGGCATAACAAAGAACAGCGCGGCAAGGACTCGCCCTATCAATTCTGTTATTTTGTCCTGAACAGGGACCGTACAAAGCTTTATGAGAACATCAACCGGCGTGTTGATCTTATGTTACGGCGGGGTCTCCTGGAGGAAGTGAAGGCTCTGGATACCAAGGGCTATCCCAGAGATCTGGTATCCATGCAGGGACTTGGCTATAAGGAGCTTTTTGCTTATCTGGACGGTACCTGCACGCTGGAAGAAGCCATAGATATTCTGAAAAGGGATACCAGACACTTTGCAAAACGCCAGCTTACCTGGTTTAAGAGAGAGAAGGAGGTCCTCTGGGTGAATAAGGAGGACTTTGCTGATGATGCGGAAATACTTCATTATCTGATTACCCAATTAAAGGATAAGGAAATTATCTCATAGCCGGTTAATTTAACAATATTAATTCAAGTGTCATAAACCGGCTTCCTCTTTACAAACATTGAATATTATAAAACCTGAAGCAATTCCGAATAACACTGCTTTCAGACAAATACAACATAATATAATTATGTTAACTAATCACAGAAATTGGAGGATATAACATTGCAGCAGCAGGAACTAAAGAAAGCATACCAGACCCTCGGAATTGACGAAAAGGTGCTCCGCTTTTGTACAGATATCGAGGCAAGCCTTACGGAACGCTTTCAGACCATAGATCAAACAGCGGAATACAATCAGATGAAGGTCCTGAAGGCTATGCAGGATAACCGGCTCAGTGACATTCATTTTGCGGCAACCACCGGCTATGGCTACAATGATATGGGCAGAGATACCCTGGAACGGGTATACGCCGATGTATTCCAGGCGGAGGATGCCTTAGTCAGACCGCAGCTCATCAGCGGAACCCATGCCCTTACTGTAGCCCTGTCCGGCAATCTTCGCCCCGGAGACGAGATTCTCTCTCCCGTAGGAAAGCCTTACGATACCCTGGAGGGTGTGATAGGCATCACCAAGACAAAGGGCTCCCTGTCGGAGTTTGGTATCACCTATTCCCAGGTGGATTTGCTGCCTGACGGAAGCTTTGATTTCGAGGGCATCAAAGCAGCCATTCATCCCGGCACCCGGCTGGTAACCATACAGCGCTCCAAAGGCTATGCAAGCCGCCCAACCCTTTCTGTGGAGAGAATCGGAGAATTAATTCGTTATATTAAAGGAATTAAGCCGGATGTCATCTGCATGGTTGATAATTGCTACGGTGAATTCGTGGATATCCTCGAACCCACCCAGGTGGGAGCGGATTTATGTGTCGGATCACTGATCAAGAATCCCGGCGGCGGTCTGGCTCCGATCGGGGGCTATATCGTCGGAAAGAAGGAGTATGTTGAAAATGCTGCTTATCGCCTGACAGCCCCTGGCCTCGGCAAAGAAGTAGGCGCCACCTTAGGTTTAAATGCGCCTCTGTTCCAGGGCTTCTTCCTTGCGCCCCAGGTAGTATCCGGTGCATTAAAAGGTGCGATTTTTGCGGCAAATATCTATGAACGTCTTCAATTTGAGGTATTGCCAAACGGCAGTGAGGACCGTTATGATATCATTCAGGCTGTAACGCTGGGTTCGGCGGAAGCTGTCATTGCCTTCTGCCGCGGAATACAGGCAGCAGCTCCGGTAGACAGCTACGTTGTTCCGGAACCCTGGGCTATGCCCGGCTATCAGAGTGATGTGATTATGGCAGCAGGAGCCTTCGTACAAGGTTCTTCCATCGAGCTGTCTGCTGATGCGCCGATTAAACCGCCCTATACGGTGTATTTTCAGGGGGGGCTTACCTGGTACCACGCCAAATTCGGTATTATGATGTCAGTCCAGAAGCTTTATGAGGAAGGATTGCTTAACCTGTAGCTGGTAGCCGAAAGGTCACAAAATCACAATATAAAGTATACAAATTAAGGCATTTGTGATAGAATGTTACTTAATTAGGAATGATTCTGCCGGTTGTTTAAACCCTTGTACTGCTGAAATCATAGCCTTAATTACACATAGGGGGACAAGGTATATATGGCAAGAACCTACAGTAAAAACAATTGGGCTTTATTCCTTCTTATTCTGATCGGTATTGTGGTCGGGAGTTTTCTTGGACATCTTCTCAGGGAGGTCTCAGCCTTAAATTGGCTTAATTACGGAATTAATTTTGCCATCGGAAATGCGGACAATAACAACGTCGCAACCCTTGATCTCGGCGTTCTTGTCCTAAGCTTCGGCTTTCGCTTAAAGGTTACCGTCGGAAGCGTCCTTGGCGTTATTGCAGCTATATTTATTTACAAGAAGGTTCTATAATTTATACATATGATACGGTTATTTTTATGCCGCAGATTGCTCAGGCATAAGAGATAGATATTTATTTTTGTACTGCTTCTTTTTGTAAGTGATTTCCTGGAGAGAGAGAACTTAGGAGGAGCAAATGAAAGAAAACTATTTAACAGTCAAGGAATTACCTACGTCCGAACGTCCTTATGAGAAATGCGAGCACTACGGAGCAGGCACGTTATCTGATGCCGAATTACTGGCTGTCATCATCCGGACAGGGACAAAACAGCAAAGAGCAATTGATCTTGCAGTGAATATCTTAAACTATTCAACCGCCCATCCGGGCCTGAAGGGGCTGAATTATCTGACTCTGAAGGAACTGACAAAAATCAGGGGGATAGGCAGGGTGAAGGCCATCGAGCTTTTATGCCTGACAGAGCTTACCAGGCGGATGGCGAAAGAGACCGGACGCGACAGTCTGCGTCTTACGACACCTCAAAGCGTTGCGGATTATTACATGCAGGATATGCGGCATCTGACCAGAGAACAGGTTTTACTCATCATGATGGATTCCAAGAATAAGATCATCAAGGATATGGTAATCTCAGAGGGTACTGTGAATACCTCCATCATGCCGACCCGCGAAATATTTGTACATGCCGTCAAGTACGAGGCGGTCAACATTATCTTGCTGCATAACCATCCCAGCGGTGATCCGACACCAAGCACTGAAGATATCAGGGTAACAAAAAGACTTACTGAGGCCGGTAATTTAATTGGAATTTCACTTATGGATCATATAATTATTGGCGATAATAGATATATCAGTTTGAAAGAAATGGGAATCCTGTGAATGAAAAAAGCATAATTCACATCTGTAAACTATTCAAAGAGCAGACCTGGCATTTTACTGAGACTTAATTTTAGGAGGTTTTTTATTATGGCTTCAAAAGCATTTGGCATAGATTTTGGTACCAGCACGATTAAGATTTATAAAAAAGGACAGGGCGTTGTACTGGACGAACGTAATATCATCGCAGTATCCAATCGAAAGGATGTCATCGCAGCCGGCAACGATGCCTTTGAAATGTATGAAAAGGCACCGTCGAGCATTAATGTCAGCTATCCGGTCAGAAACGGCGTCATTGCGGATGTGGCAAATATGATGTCACTTCTCCGGACCTTTATGCATCGCATCGGAGGTATCAAGCATCTCGGCTCCGCAGACTTTATCGTTGCAACTCCGACGGATATTACAGAGGTAGAGCGCCGTTCCTTCTATGATCTGATTGCCAGCTCTAATCTAAAGGTCGGCAAGATAAAGATTGTAGAAAAACCCATCGCTGATGCAGTCGGCGCCGGACTGGACATTTTGACTGCAAGAGGCGTTATGATCGTGGATATCGGTGCGGACACTACGGAGGTATCCATACTTTCCCTTGGCGGCATTGTACTTAGCAAGCTGATACCGGTTGGCGGCAATCGTCTGGATGAAGCCATCAAGAATATGGTGAAACGCAAATATAACCTCTATATCGGCGACAAGACCTCTGAGAATATTAAGAAAACCCTGGCTTGTGCCTTTGGTAATATGGAGGCTTCCATCAAGGTATACGGCCGTGATGTGGTGACCGGCCTCCCTTCAGAGATGGAGGTCAGCTCCAAGGATGTGTATGAAGCCATCTGCGAATATATGTTTTCCATTATTGATGCGGTTAAAATTATATTGGAGCGCACCCCGCCGGAGATATCTTCAGATATCATCGACAGCGGAATTTATATCACCGGTGGATCTGCGAAAATATTTGCCCTGGACCAGCTCATGAACAAGGAAACCGATCTGAAGATCAATATCTGCCCCGATTCCTCCAATACGGTAGTGAACGGTCTGGGCAAAATTATAGAAGACCATAAGTTTGCCTCGCTTGCTGACACCTTAAGGGCAAAGACCATCGTGAATTAGATTTCGCAGAACAATTGATAAATGGAGAGAAACAATGAGACGCAGGACAAAATTCAATATTAATCCAAAGCATGTTCTCATCGCGTTAGTTATTTTCTGTATCGGCTTAATCATATTTTCCTTCCGGTACGGTGAAAAGCTGTCACCGGTGAAGGATGCCGTCGGTATCGTAGTGACGCCGATGCAATCGGGAATTAATTCCGTCGGAACCTTTTTAGCCAACCGGCTGGATAGCTTCAAAAGTATTAACAAGCTGCTGGAGGAAAACGAGCAGTTAAAGGAACAGGTGAATGTGCTTTCCTATCAGAACAAGCTGCTGCTTCAGGATAAGTATGAGCTGGACGGTTTGCGTGAGCTGTACGAACTGGATCAGAAATATCTGGATTACCCTAAGGTAGCGGCAAGGGTCATCAGCAAGGATTCAAATAACTGGTATAATGTATTCACCATCGATAAGGGCTCCAGAGACGGTATCAAGGTTAATATGAATATACTTGCCGGCAGCGGCCTGGCAGGAATCGTTACTGACGTCCATTATAATTATTCCAAGGTTCGTGCCATCATTGACGATAACAGCAGTGTCAGCGGCATGTTTTTGAAGACCTCCGATACCTGCATGGTAAAGGGTGATCTTCAGTTGCTTGACGATGGTAAAATCCGTGTGGAGAATATCAGTAAGGACGCGGTTATCAATGACGGGGATGAGATCGTCACCTCACATATCAGTCCGAATTTCCTGCAAGGGATCCTGATCGGCTATGTCAGTGATGTTACCCTGGATGCCAGCACTATGACAAAATCGGCCTATCTGACTCCGGTGGTAGACTTTGGACGTTTGGAAGAGGTTCTGATTATTACAGAGATTAAGGAGCCGTTAATAGATTAAGGCAAAGTAGGTATCCATGTGAAAAGGTTAATCGTATATATACTTGAAATTATTATATTGTTTGTGCTGCAGAGTGCTGCCTTCCATTACTTTAAGCTGGCGGATATTATGCCGAACCTGCTGCTTATTCTGGTGATTTCCACTGCGCACATGCGCGGAAAAATGACCGGCATGACAATGGGATTTTTTACAGGCATTCTGGTGGACTTAATGTTCGCTTCTTATGTGATCGGCTTATCTGCTCTGTTGTACCTGGCAATCGGATATCTTGCCGGTTATACCAATAAGGTTTATTCCAATGATGACTATACTTTGCCGATTGCACTGATCGGTATCGGCGATCTGGTATACGGATTTTTCTATTATGTATTTGAGTTCTTATTAAGAGGCCGGCTGAATTTTCTTTATTATCTCAGGAGATTCATTGTACCGGAGATTATTTATACCATAGCTGTCTCCGTACTTTTGTACAAGCTGTTACATATGATAAACAACCGTTTGGCGCGTAAAACCGAGGAGGAGGGGCAGAATTGATTGATATTATATTGGATTATCTGAAAAAGCTCATCAAGTCAAGGCTTTTTCCTATCGCAATTATTTATATTGTGTTATTTGCAATTATCATAAATAAATTATTTGTCCTGCAGATTGTGGAAGGACCGACAATCGCCGAGGTCAATCAGATGAGATATGTAAAGACCCGTGATATCAAGGCAACCCGGGGTAACATCTATGACCGTAAGGGAAAGCTTCTGGCCTCCAACGTACTGTCTTATTCTGTCGTTATGGAGGATAGCAATAAGATAGAATCCAATACTCAGAGAAACAAGATCATTCATAAGCTGATCCAGATTATCGAGAACAACGGCGATACTCTGGATACGGAATTTTATATCAGGCAGACCGACGGCGGTGAATTTGAGTTTACCGTATCCGGCACTTCCCTTGAACGCTTTTTAAAGAATGCTTATGCCTATGCCCTGGTGGATGATAAACTAACTGAGGAGCAGAAGAACGCTTCTGCCCGGGAGGTCTACGAATTTCTAAAGAACGGTACCCCTATTACACCGATGTTCGGCATCTCCGATGAATACAGCACTGAGGAAGTCTTAAAAATCATGGCGGTCCGCTTTGCTTTATTTCTGAATTTTCCTAAATATGCACAAATTACCATTGCCTCCGGAGTCAGCGACGAGACAGTGGCCGCAGTGGGAGAATACGGCGCCGACCTGCCGGGGGTTGAGGTTCAGCAGCAGACGCACCGTGTTTATGAGGACAGCCAGTATTTTGCACATATCATCGGTTACACCGGGTCAATCGGTTCTGAGGAGCTGGAACGGCTGAATGCAGACAGCGATAATCCGGATTATTATGATGCAACAGATGTGGTAGGTAAATTAGGCTTTGAGAAGAAATTCGAAAAAGAGCTTGGCGGAACAAAGGGGACGGAAACCGTAAGCACCAATGCCGCCGGCAAGGTTGTAGATGTGATCAGTAAGACAGACCCTGTAGCGGGCAGCGATATCTACCTGACCATCGACAGTGATTTACAGCGTAATTCTTATCATATCCTGGAGAAGCAGATTGCTTCTATTCTGCTTGCTAAGATCGTCCCCACCATGAACTACGGCAGCAAGGGTGTGAGTGCCGCAGAGATCACCATACCGATTTATGAGGTATACAACGCCCTGATCAATAACAATATCATTAATATTAAGACCTTAAACGATAAGGATTCCACCGTGCTTGAGAAGAATACCTATCAGCTTTACGAGACAACCATGAACAACGTGTTCTCAAGATTGGATACCTACCTGGGCATCAATAATACGGTAACCAATAATAACACCGGTGATACCGAGGACTTTCTTAACCGCTTTTTCGATGTTATGTACGGTCAGCTGTTTATCACCACTACCGAAGCGAGCAAAACAGATACTACGGTACTGTCGAAAAGCAAGATTGACGCAGATCCTATGATGCTTGATTATAAGAATGATAAAGTAAGCCTCAGTCAATTGATTCAATATGCGCTTGCCAATAACTGGATTGATCTGTCCAAGCTTGAAGTGGGAGATGATTTCAATACCGCAGAGGAATTATATCAGAAATTAGTGGATCATGTGAGCAAAATCCTGAAAACAGACGACATATTCAATAAATTAATTTATCGTTCTTTGGTATTTTCGTACAAATTATCAGGAACTGAAATTTGTCTTTTATTATTCGATCAAGGTGTGTTAGAATATAATGAAGATGACATAAATAAGTTAAAAAATGGGTATATCTCTTCTTATAATTTTATCATCGACAAGATTAAAAAGCTTGAGATTACGCCTGCCATGCTGGCATTGCAGCCCTGCAGCGGATCTCTGGTAATCACGGATGTGAAGACCGGTGATGTACTTGCCATGGTCACCTATCCCAGCTATGATAATAACAAATTTGCCAATAAAGTAGATTATGATTATTTCTTACAGCTGCAAAACGATAAATCATTACCGCAAAATAACCGTCCTATCTCCGAGAAGACGGCTCCCGGTTCCACCTTTAAGATGGTAACCTCCTTTGCCGCATTGGAAGAGGGCGTGATTGGTCCTACGGAGACCGTCCGGGACCTGGGTATTTTCGATAAGATCAACCCTCCGGCAAGGTGCCACATTTATCCGAGCTCCCATGGTTCTGTAGACATTTCCGATGCCTTAAAGGTATCCTGCAACTATTTCTTCTACGAGATGGGTTGGCGTTTAAGCTTTGACGGGGGTAAGTTTAATGAGCAGCTGGGATTATCAAAGCTTGCAAAATATGCCAAGCTGTTCGGTCTGGATCAGCCTTCCGGAATTGAGCTGAGTGAAGCCGAGTCCAATGTGTCCAACAAAGATTCCGTGCGTTCCTCTATCGGACAGGGTACAAATGTATATACACCCATGCAATTATCAAGGTATATTACAACGCTGGCGAGTCATGGTATTTGTTATGATCTAACCTTACTTGACCGTATTGAAACCAAGGACGGAACAGTAACCAAGAATAATGCCAAGATTGATCACGAACTGACCGGTATAAAGGATTCTACCTGGAACAGCGTGTACAGCGGTATGTATAAGGTTGCAAATGAAAAAGGCGGTTCCGTCGATGATCTGTTTCAAAACTTTGGCGTTACTGTTGCCGGTAAGACCGGTACTTCACAGATCAGTAAGGTAAGCCCAAATAATGCACTTTTCCTTTCCTTCGCACCTTATGAAGATCCTAAGATTGCTGTTACCGCAGTTATTCCCAACGGATATACCTCCACCTATGCCGCAGAGCTTAGTAAGAATATCTATAAGCTGTACTTTAATCTGGATGGCGCTGATGAACTGCTGAACAGTGAGGTTAAACTTCCTTCGTCCGGCAACAGTACCGGAGTTACGGAATAGAAGCATCAGGCTTGTGCATATAGGAAGGAAAGATACACTTGATTAAAGCCGGAAAATATCCGAAAAGGAGAATGCAATGAATAATTCTGTTATCATTAAGGGAAATAAATACGGTATTATTGTTGTTCTTAGTCCTGAATTACCATTTGATGAATTGAAGCAGGTTATTGCCGAAAAGTTCAAAGAATCCAGCAAATTTTTTGAGAATGCCAAGATGGCAATCACCTTTGAAGGTCGTTTTCTCACCACAGAAGAGCAGCGGGAGGTTCTCGATATCATTGGGGAGAACACGGACATGCAAATCGTGTGCGTTATGGATAATGACGCGGAAAAGGAAGAGGTATTCAAAAAAACAGTAGAACAGAAGCTTCTGGAATTGTCTAATAATACCGGGCAGTTTTATAAAGGAATTCTTCGTTCCGGCGCCTCTTTGGAGTTTGAGACCAGTGTTATCATCATTGGTGATGTAAATCACGGTGCCAGAGTCGTATCCAAGGGAAATATTATTGTTCTGGGTTCTCTGAAGGGACATGCTTTTGCAGGGGCTACCGGAAATACCAATTCTTTTGTGGTTGCTCTGGATATGAGCCCGACTCAGATCAGAATCGCCGATATTATTGCAAGAGCCCCTGATAAGCCGGTAAAGCAGGAGGCAAAGGAAGCAAAAATTGCTTTTCTTGAAGACGGAAACATTTATATTGAACCGCTGAATAAAAACATTCTTCAGGATATTAGTTTATAAAACATGCTTCAGTAAATTCCGTAGGACGTATATCCTATGGAATTATAATGAATAATAATGCTAAAGCTGTTATAATTTAGCAGGTATGTATGGAGGAATACTTCCTCCGCTCAAATCATAAGAGGAGGAATGTACCTCCCAAAAGAATAAGGAGGCACACTATCGCACATGGGTGAAGTTATCGTTGTAACATCAGGAAAGGGCGGCGTCGGTAAGACAACCACGACTGCCAATGTTGGTACCGGGCTGGCAATGCTGGAGAAGAAAGTTGTACTGATTGACACAGATATCGGCTTAAGAAATCTGGATGTTATTATGGGTCTGGAAAACAGAATTGTCTATAATCTGGTGGATGTTATTGAGGGTACCTGCCGTATCCGCAACGCTTTGATTAAGGACAAGCGTTATCCTAATCTTTATTTATTACCTTCTGCACAGACCAGGGACAAGAATTCAGTAACACCTGAGCAGATGAAGAAGCTTGCCGATGAGCTTCGAGACGAATTTGATTACATATTAATGGACTGTCCGGCAGGTATTGAGCAGGGCTTTAAGAATGCGATCGCCGGTGCAGACAGGGCATTAGTTGTCACAACCCCCGAGGTGTCCGCTGTCAGGGATGCGGACCGTATTATCGGTCTGCTGGAAGCAAATGATATGAAGCAAACCCACCTGATTGTCAACAGAATCCGTATGGATATGGTAAAGCGCGGTGATATGATGTCAAGCGATGATGTATGCGAGATTTTAGCCGTGGATTTAATCGGTATTGTACCGGATGATGAAAATATCGTAATCTCAGCTAACCAGGGTGAGCCTTTGGTTGGCAATGATTCTTTAGCTGGAAAGGCCTACATGAATATCTGCAGAAGAATTCTTGGTGAGGAGGTTCCGTTCCTGGATCTTGAGGAAAAGCAAGGGATTTTCGGTAAACTGTTTGGAAAACGAAAGAAGTAGGGGGTAGCGTAATGGGCTTTTCAGATTTTTTTAAGAAAAAAGGCACCGGCAGCATAGCAAAAGACAGGTTAAAACTTGTCCTGGTATCTGATCGTGCCGGATGTTCACCGGAAATCATGGAACAGATTAAAAATGATATTATAACCGTAATATCAAAATATATTGAAATAGACTTAGAAGGTCTGGATATCAAGATTACTCAAATGGAATCTGAAGCAAACAACGGTACTGTGCCTGCATTATTTGCAAATATTCCGATCAAGGATTTAAAGACCGCTAAGAAATAAGGATGTTAGCCGAATGTTAAAATTTAAGCAATATGATTTCAAACGATATAGTATCCCCCTGGTCATTGTCGTTATTCTCTTGGGAATGATCGGCGCATTTTTGATTAAGCAGGTTCAAACAGCGGAAGAAAATTTATTTTTGAAGCAGCTTATCGGTTTGACCGGTGGTATCATCGGCGCACTGATATTATCTCTCATCGATTATCATTTTATTACAGGTTTTTATATCGTTTTGTATGTGATTAATCTGGTGCTTCTGGTATTGGTAAAATCGCGTTTTGGTGTTGTTCATAATGGCGCGCAACGATGGTTGAATCTGGGATTTTTTGAGCTCCAGCCCTCGGAGCTGACAAAAATTATACTAATCATATTTGCAGCGAAGCTTTTCTCCATGCTGCGGGCGAAGATAAATAACTTTTTCGTCCTTGTATTTGCTGCCGTATCCATTGGATTGCCAACCGGCCTGATACTGATTCAGCCAAACCTTTCCACCAGCTTAGTGATTGCCTTCATATTTCTCATGATGATTTTTGCAGCCGGACTCCGCTGGAGGGTTATTATTCCGGTTCTCGCAATAGGAGTACCTCTGATTGCCGGACTTTTCTGGTATGTCCAGCAGGATTACCAGGTTCTGCTGAAAACGTATCAGCAAACTCGTATTCTTTCCCTTCTTCATCCGGATGAGTATGAGTCTGAGGTGTTTCAACAGGAGAATTCCATTGGCGCCATCGGCTCCGGACAGCTCTACGGTAAGATATTCAGCGACACGACGGACCGGAATTATGATTCTGTTCCGATTTCAGAAAGTGACTTTATCTTTTCCGTCGCAGGAGAAGAATTCGGATTTATTGGAAGTTGTTTGATTCTGGGGTTATATGCAATCATCATATACATCTGTATTATGACGGCGAAAAAGGCGCCGGATTATATGGGTATGCTGATTGCCGTTGGAATAGCCTCCATGTTTATGGTTCAGGTATTTATAAATGTGGGTGTAGCGACAAAATTATTACCGAATACCGGTATTCCATTGCCATTTTTAAGCTCTGGGCTTAGTTCCTTGTTAAGTGGAATGATGGCAATCGGATTGATACTTAACATCAGACTACAACCTAAGAAAGGGAGGTAATAACGATGAATATAGGAATGATCGCACACGATTCAAAGAAAAAGCTGATGCAAAACTTTTGTATTGCATACCGCGGGATTTTAAGCAAACACACTCTTTATGCCACCGGTACTACCGGACGATTGATTGAAGAAGTAACCAATCTTTCCGTTCATAAATATCTGGCAGGACACCTTGGAGGAGAGCAGCAGTTAGGCTCTCAGATAGAGCATAATCAGATGGATCTGGTCATATTCTTAAGAGATCCACTGACACCCAAGTCACATGAGCCGGATGTAAACAACATCTTCCAGCTCTGCGATAAACACAATATTCCCTTAGCAACCAATCTTGCAACAGCGGAGCTGCTTGTAAAAGCATTGGAGCGGGGGGACCTGGACTGGAGAGATATCTTCAAGACCTGATAAACGTTAATTTGAATGAATATAATTAACGCCAAAGATATGGAGGTTGGGTGTATATGAAGAAAAGGCTGATTGCCCTTGCAAGTGTCTGCTTTCTCAGTATCACAATATTCAGTGCCTGTTCCGGTTCATCAAAGGATTTTCTTGCCTTTGATGAAAGTGCGGCCTTAAGTGTATCTTCAACCTTTAACCTTCTGACCCCGGCAGATTATTTTTCTGATGGCTTGGTTACTGTGACCCAGGGGGAGAATTCCGGAGAAGACAGCGAATTAACCTCCGGAGCAAACCTTCTTGTCAATCGCACGGATAAAGAACTGATCTATGCAGATAATGTATATGACCGGTTATATCCAGCCAGTCTAACCAAGCTTATGACGGCCCTGGTGGTATTAAAACGCGGTGAACTGACCGATTCTGTTACCGTAAGCTATAATGCCTCCCATATCACTGAGGCCGGAGCAAAGCTGTGCGGCTTTGAGGAAGGGGATGTCATTTCCCTGGAAGCTTTGCTGAAAAGCTTGTTAATTTATTCAGGCAATGATGCTGCCGTTGCTATCGCTGATCATATGGGTGGCAGCGAAGAAGCTTTCGTGAACATTATGAACGAAGAATCCATAAGAATAGGAGCGGTTCATACAAATTTTGTGAATCCCAACGGATTACATGATGACAATCAGTATACCACCGCTTATGATATCTATCTGATCTTCAATGAATTACTAAACTATGATACCTTCCGATCCATAATTGCAACCGATTCCTATACTGCAAGCTATCAGGATAAGAAGGATAATCCAAAAGAAAAGACGTTTCTTGCTACCAATCAATACCTTACAGGAAAATCCGATACTCCCGAAGGACTGACGATCATCGGCGGAAAAACAGGAACTACCAGTAAAGCCGGTAATTGCCTTGTCCTGTTGAGTAAGGACGATGCCGGGAAAGAATATATCTCCGTAATACTAAAGGCTTCCAGCAGTGATGCCTTGTATAACCAGATGTCCTATTTACTCCGTTTCGCTACGCAATAGCGCGAAATGCTATCATTAATAAAATGTGCAAACGAGGAATTTTATGGTTGTGTTTTCAGACTATTTATACTATAATGAAGCTATAAAATTTGTTTTTTAAGTCAAATTACACAATTTAATATTTGGCACCGCATATCTTCGTTGCGTCCACTAGAAGGAGGAGATTACAATGATACAGATTATTTCCGGTGAGAAGGGTAAAGGTAAGACAAAGATCCTTATCGAGAAGGCAAACACAGAAGTGAAAGCTGCAAAGGGAAGCATTGTTTATCTTGACAAAAGCAACAAGCACATGTACGAACTGAGTAACAAAATTCGTTTAGAGAACGTCAAAGACTATTATATCGAAAACGAAAGTGAATTTATCGGTTTTATCTGCGGTATCGTATCCGGTAATCATGATCTACAAGCCATTTATCTTGATAGTTTCCTCAAAATTGCAAGTATTAATAATAATAATTTAGAGCCGGTCTTCAATAAATTGGAGAAGATTTCGGATCAATTTCATGTGGACCTCATTATGAGTGTTTCTATGAACTCGGATCAACTGCCGGAACAATTAAAGAAGAATGTAATTGTATCTTTGTAAGATATTTCATCTTTATAAACGCTTAGAATATACGCCCGTGGCGGGCGCACAACAAAGAGGAGCATCCTGAAAGGAATGCTCCTCTTTTGTGCTTATGCCACCGTAATTAATCATTTCTGAGTCTTCCAAAGAAGCTAAGCGCATATAAACCTGATACACCAACGAGCGCATATATGATTCTTGAAACGACTGACATATCACCAAAAATCGCTCTAACCAAATCAAAGCCGAAAAAGCCGATCAAGCCCCAATTAATTGCACCGATCACAACAAGGACCAAAGCAATGTAATCTAATGTCTTCATAATTAACCTCCTTCATGTTTTATGCAAATTTTATCCTTATATTTCTTTTATAGCGTAACCTATTTTTTTACTTTTATGCATAGCCCATGGCAAAAGCAAAAACCTGTGAAATTTGTACCAAAAACTTGTGAAAGGGGTTTAAAAATATTGAAAAACTAAGTATAATGTATAAGAATATGAAATTCATCAGGAAGCCTGTTTTCGTTATCGATAATAGGCTTACCGAATAGGAGGCGCAGGCTTGAGCGATAACAAAAAGGTCGTGAAATTTAAAAAGCGTAAAACCATTAACATGGGTGTTATTGTCTTTTTAATTCTGTTTTTATACATAAGCATTCACGTTTATCTTTACTTTACAAATGACCAGTTATCGATCTACGAAGTACATGAGGGCAGCACAGCAGTGGACAACCGGATTACAGGGTTGATTCTGCGTGAGGAAAACATCATTTCATCAGAGAAAGCCGGATATGTTTCCTATTATCAGAAGGAAGGTGCACGGGTTGCAAAAAATGCCAGTGTTTATTCCATTGATGACAGCCAAAGTATGAGTGATATGCTGGCAAGTACGGATGTACCAATTATATTGACAGAAAAGGAAAGCGCGGAGATGATGCATAAGATTAATGTTTTTCGCAGCACCTATTCCGATTCTGATTATGCAGCGGTATATGATTTTAAGGAAAATGCGCAAAGTACAGTTCTGGACATCTTAAATACAACCCTCATTGACAATGAGAAAGCTTTAAGGGAGCAGTCCGGAGATACCTATTCTTATCAAGTGGCCACCAGTGCCGGCAGCGGCATCATTACCTATTATACCGACGGCTTTGAAACCGTTACGCCGGACATGGTAACCGCTGATATGTTCAATCTGGACGATTATACCAGGACAAGCCTAAGAACCACGAGTATTATTGATCAGGATACCCCGATCTATACCCTGATCACCTCAGAGCAATGGAAGCTGGTGCTCCCTTTGACAGAGGATCAGTATGAACAGCTGAACGGAAAAGAGCAGGCAGCCTTCACGATACTGGAAGATGATTTTAAAATGACGGCAGCTTTGGCCTTAAGCCAGAAGGGTTCCGAGTATTACGCCACTCTGACCATGATCAAATACCTCTCTAATTATCTGGATGAACGCTATCTGGAGGTGGAACTGGATTTCGACACGTTTGACGGGCTTAAGATACCTTTGTCATCTATTGTGGAGAAGGATTTTTACCTGGTTCCGCTGGAATATCTCTCTATGGGAGCGGACAGTACTGATACGGGGCTGATTGTTGAAACCTATGATTCAAAGTCAGGAGAGGCGAAATATACCTTTACCTCCACGGATATCTATTTTCAGGATGAGGCTTATGCTTATGTGGATACTGAGCAGTTTTCTGCCGGGACATACATTCATTCCTCCGCAAATTCCGAGCGTTATACCTTGGGACCGACCAATAAGCTCACCGGTGTATATAATGTCAATCTTGGTTACGCTGTATTCAGGCGAATTGAAATACTTTATCAGAATGAGGAATACTGTATTGTCAGCAATAATACTCCTTATGGTTTGTCCGCTTATGACCAGATCGCTCTGGACGGCAGCACTGCCGTAGACCAGGCAATCATAAACTAGTGCAAAATAATTATTGATAGAACTATAATAACTGTTATATTGTTAAAAAAGGATGTATGTGCCATGAGTGAAATCAAAGAAAATCTGAAGAGTGTAGAACAAAGGATACAGGCAGCCTGTGACCGCAGCGGACGAAACCGCTCGGAGGTAACACTGATTGCAGTCAGTAAGACGAAACCCAATGAGAAGCTGATAGAGGCTTACCAATATGGCGCAAGGCATTTCGGTGAGAATAAGGTTCAGGAGCTGGTACAAAAACAGGAAGACCTGCAGGCGTTATTTCAGGATGGGGTTCACTGGCATTTGATCGGACACCTTCAGCGTAATAAGGTCAAATATATCATAGATAAGGCTGAATTGATCCATTCCGTTGATTCACTCAGACTCTCAGAACAGATTGAAGAGGAAGCAGCAAAAAAGGGATTGCTGTGCGATATCTTAATTGAGGTGAATATCGCCGAAGAAGATACCAAATTCGGGGTAAAGGCAGAGGAAACACCAGAGCTCATCAGCCAGCTCAGGGCACTGTCCCATATCAGGCTTCGAGGCCTGATGGCGATAGCGCCTTATGTAGAAAATCCCGAGAAAAACAGGAAGCATTTTATAAAATTACGACAATTATATGTTGACATAAAATCAAAAAACACCGATAATAATTGTATTGAAAACATTTCCAAGGACGAGCTTTCCCGCAATCAGGCCTTTGCGGAGCATTTTGACATTCTCTCCATGGGTATGACAGGAGACTTTGAAGTTGCTGTTGAAGAAGGGGCTACAATGATTCGAGTGGGAACAGGTATTTTCGGAGAACGTGATTACTCTGTTAGTTAATTGACAACTTGTGTCGTGAAATATATGTGCAAGCTGCAATCTGCGGCAAAATGGAGGTATAGACGAATGTCTAATATTTTTAAAAATTTCTTAAATTCAATGAAATTAACTGAAGATGACGATGATTATGATGAATATCTGAATGAAGAGTCCGAGAAGGAAATGAAACGGGCTAAACGGGCTGAGAAAAAGGAAGCCGAGACTGAGAAAGAAAGATTCAATGAGGCGCCTAAGAATCAGAATTCCTTAGCATCATCCGCTATGGCAGGTGATTTCAAAAAAGAGAGGGTGGCTAAAGTGGAAAGAAGTACAGCAGGCAAGGTTGTACCGATCCGGACTACTCCCAAGGGACTTGAGGTTTGTATCATGAAACCCACCTCCTTTGAAGATTCTCAGGAAATATGTGATATGCTGTTAACCGGTCGGGCAACTGTAATCAACCTGGAAGGTTTTGATGACAAGCTGGCACAGCGAACCATGGATTTTATCTCAGGGTCTGTTTATGCCATCAACGGAAAGCTGCATCGTATCTCCAATGCAATTTTTATTGTGTCTCCTGATACGGTGGATATCTCCGGTGATTATCTCGATTTGATTCAGGAAAACGGCTTTGAACCCCCTACCTTATTCAACAAGTTTTAAGCCATGATGAATCTGGATAAGGATGAACAGCTGCTTCGTAAAAGGCTTGCGGAGCTGGCAAATACTGCATATCACCGGGGCATCTGCATGTTCACCGATTTTTTAAACTTAAGTGAACAGAATGTATTTATCACTATGAAGAATGAATTACCAAGGATAAAGTATTTTACTTACGGAGGTTTTAACGACGCCGAGAGAAAAATACTTTGTTTTTGTGGTAACGAACAGATAGAAGAACAGGGAGAAATCGAATTTCCGATTACCTGCGTCAAGATAGAGCCCAGCAATCAGAAATTCAGTGACAGCTTAACCCACCGCGATTTCTTGGGAGCTGTCTTAAATCTGGGCATAGAACGCAGCAAGGTGGGAGATATCATAATCAATGATAACGAAGGCTTTCTCTTTGCTCATACTGCCATCAGTACCTACATTGCCGACCAGTTAACTAAGGTGAAGCACACCAATGTCAGTACTTCCCTGCTGGAACAGCGGGACTTTAACTACAAACCTAGCTTCACGGAGATTGTGGGAACTGTAGCCTCGGTTCGTCTGGACAGTGTTCTTTCCGTTGCGTTCCATACTTCAAGAAGCAGTCTCACCGGCTTGATTGAAGGCGGGAAGGTATTCATCGGCGGGAAGCAGGTATTATCAAACAGTTATCCCCTGAAGGAGAACGAGATAATCTCTGTGCGGGGTATGGGGAAGTTTATCTATTCCGGTACCTCTTATCAGACGAAAAAAGGCCGGTACAGCGTAAAAATATTGCTTTATCGTTAAAATAATATTTAGAGGATAGCATAACCTCGTCCTGTAAGAATGATGCGGTTATGCTATAATTTGTTCATAACGATGAATTAGCTTGCTAATTGATCTGGTATTCATAGATAAGAAGAAGGGACGAAGCACAGATGAAGGATACCTTAACCGTAAATTATGAAGGCAGACCTGCCTACAATATCCTGCTTAAACCGGATTTTAAAGAATTAGCCGGTGCAGTGGAAGACCTGGATATGAGGGATCGCCGTTTTATGATCCTCACCGACAGCAATGTTGCAGGCTATTATCTTGAAGCAGTAAAGCAAGTACTGATACCAATTGCCAGGAGTGTGGAATATGTCATCATTCCCGCCGGCGAGGCCAGCAAAAATCTCGATACTGTCAGCCTCTGCTATGAGAGGCTGATACAATGCGGCTTCGACCGCAAGGATGTTCTGGTGGCTCTTGGCGGCGGCGTTGCCGGTGATCTGACCGGTTTTGTGGCGGCCACCTATCTTCGTGGTATACGCTTCATTCAGGTTCCTACCTCACTGCTTGCCATGGTGGATTCAAGTATCGGCGGTAAGACCGGTGTTGACTTTAAAGCTTACAAAAACATGGTTGGTGCCTTCCATCAGCCTAAGCTTGTCTATATGAACCTGTCCACCCTGTTATCCCTTCCTGAACCCGAATTTTACTCAGGAATGGGGGAGATAATAAAGCATGGCTTGATTAAGGACAGTGCTTATTATCGCTGGCTTAAGGACCGGCGGGAGACAATCCGTTCCCGTTCGTATGAAACCTTGCGGGAGATGATTTACCAAAGCTGTTTCATTAAGAAAGAGGTTGTGGAACGTGACCCGAAGGAGCTGGGAGAACGGGCGCTGCTTAACTTCGGACATACCATCGGTCATTCCGTGGAAAAGCTGAAGGATTTGTCCCTGCTGCACGGGGAATGCGTCTGCATCGGTATGGCTGCCGCTTCTTATCTCTCTTATAAGCGCGGGAATATTACGAAGCAGGAGTATGAGGATATTCTGGAGATCATAATGCAGTTTAAAGAGCCTGTAAGCGTCGGCGGGTTATCTGCAGATGAGATCTATCAGGTAACCAGGCTGGACAAAAAGATGGATTCGGATAAAATCCGGTTCATCCTCCTTCAGGAGATTGGAAATGCAGTCATTGATCCCAGTGTTACAAAAGAGGAAATGCTTGAAGCAATTCATTCAATCCTTAACTAAGCCCGAACATGCTTTATGCAAAGAACATTATGGAGGTAGCTATGAAAGAACGTATGAAACATCTGATATTGTTTATTATACTGGTGGGGATTGACCAGGTTGTGAAGTATCTGGTTCGTCAAAACCTGATGAATCAGGAACCTATTACAATCCTGCCCAATAAGATTTTAAATTTGCAGTACCATGAGAATACCGGCGCTGTCTGGGGTATCTTAAGCGGTAATGTATTATACTTAAGTATCTTTACCCTGTTAATCTTAATTCTTATTGTATATCTGTATCTTAAAATTCCTCAGACCAAGAGAATGAGGGCTCTGCGTATTCTCTCGGTGTTTATCCTGGCCGGTGCGGTGGGTAATTTAATTGACCGGATATTCTTAGGACATGTTGTAGATTTTATCTACTTTGAGTTTATAAATTTCCCGTTGTTTAATATTGCGGACAGCTATCTGACGGTATCCTGCATTCTGCTTTTGTTTCTTGCCATATTCTATTATAAGGATGAGGATCTGGCATTTCTTGATCCGGTGCTGCGTAAGAAGAAGACAGCGCAGACAGCCGTAACTCCCGCTGATGGGAAAGAAACAGCTGGTTTTGATCACACCCCGGAATCAGAGGTTACACCGGAGAACGAAGAATCTTTCACCGGCGATCAGGAAAATGTATTGTTTGACCGGAGCAAGGATACTGATTCTGAGGAAGAAAATGAGTAAGGATCAGAAAGGACAACGCGCAATGGAGGAGGATATACTGGAACAGCCTGAGCTTGATCCGGAACAAACTTTGGAATTTATCGTGGAGGAAGAAAAGAACGGTGAGCGCATCGATAAATACCTTTCCGCCGTACAGACTGAGTTGTCCCGCAGCTATATACAGAAATTAATCGAGGATGACAGGATATTCGCATCAAATAAGCCCGTAAAAGCCAATTTAAAGGTAAAAACGGGGCAAAGCATAAGAATACTCCTGCCGGAGCCTGTTGCGGCTGAAATCGTCCCTGAGAACCTTCCGCTTGATATCGTTTATGAAGATAAAGACATCATTATTATTAATAAGCAAAAAGGTATGGTAGTGCATCCGGCTGCAGGTCATGCCACCGGTACCCTGGTAAATGCGCTGTTATATCATTGCAGCGGCGAATTATCCGGAATCAACGGTGTCATGAGACCCGGAATTGTTCACCGGATCGACCGGGACACTACCGGAATTCTGGTTGCCTGTAAGAATGATAAAGCCCATCAGTTTATTGCGGAGCAGTTGAAGGTGCATTCCATCACGAGAAAATATCAGGCCATCGCTTATCATCCTTTTAAGACGGACAGCGGAAGAGTGGAAAGCCCCATCGGACGTGACCCAAAGGATCGCAAGAAGATGGCCGTCAACCACAAGAACGGCAAACCCGCCGCCACAAATTACCGGTTGATCGAAAATCTCGGCCATCAATATGCTCACATAGAATGCTCCCTGGAAACAGGGCGTACGCACCAGATCAGAGTGCATATGGCAAGTATTCACCACCCCTTATTGGGTGATACGGTCTATGGTCCCGGCAAGGATCCCTTTCATCTGGAGGGACAGGCATTACATGCCGGTGTTCTGGGCTTTATTCATCCGGCCACCAGAGAATATGTTGAATTTGAAGCACCGCTTCCCGGCTATTTTACCGAACTATTAGCAAAATTAAGACAATAAGATTGAATACCATATTCTCAAGCAATACACCGAATGGAGCAAATTGTCTGTGAAAAGAAAAGTCATTGATCAATTAATCAGTTGGAAAACAGAGGATCCCCGTAAAGCAATTCTGCTTACCGGCGCGAAAGGGGTGGGCAAAACCTATCTTGCATATGATTTTGCAAAGGCTTTCTTCGCGCATATTTATTATATAAATTTTGAACGGGAGCCGGTAAATAATAAACTGTTTCAGACCGGCCTCACTGAAGATATCCTGCCGCGTCTTTTGCAGTATTTTCATATTACCGGGGAAATTCCGCCGGAGGGAAGGCTTCTGATCCTGGATGAAATCAGCTTCTGCCCGGAAGCGATAATACTGTTAAAGGGGGCGCTGCTACGGGATGAATTCCCTTATATCATTGCAATTTCAAGCACTCCGGTACCGCCGGGCAGCGAAGAGATCTGCAGGCAGTTAACTGTATATCCCTTGGAATTTGACGAGTTTCTTCTTGCAACCGGCAATGAATGGTATATTGAAGCGATTGTCAATCACTTTCATTCAAATACGAACATTCCTGAAATTGTACATAAGGAGCTGTTATCACTCCACCAACTGTATCTTCAGATTGGCGGAATGCCGGCCATGATCAATGAATACCTGAATATAAACAGCACGGTAAATGTGGCTGAACAGCAAAGCTTTCTCATCGGTTCCTATCGTGATTATATCAAAAGAGACAATTCTGACAGTGATGCCTTGAAGATGAACCAGGTGATCGACAGTCTGGCCCATCAGCTGTTAAAGGAAAATAAAAAATTTCAATACAAGATCATCCGAAAGGGCACCACACACACCATGTACCGGGAGGCAATCGGAAAGCTTGCCAGACTGAATTATATCATCCGCTGTAACAGAATCAGTACCGAGCAGCTCGCCAATTCTTCTGAGGTGATACAACGTAGTGCCTGTGATGAAGATAATACGAACTTTAAACTATATCTCCCGGACACCGGCCTTCTTTATTCCCGGTTAATCGAAGAGCAGGGAGGCTCAGAAGTTCTGAAGCTTTCAAAAGCTCTGCTGGAGAATTATACAGCGCAGTCCCTGCAAGCCAAGAATTATCCCTTTGTTTTCTGGGAATCGGACTCCATGGCGAAAATCGATTTTATTATTGCCAAGGCCAATATACTGATACCCATTGAAATCCACGAAGGTGAAAATACCAGATCGAAGAGCATCAGTGTATTAAAACAAAAATGCGACTTTCCATACGCAATTAAAATCTCCTCAAGAAATTTTGAATACTCCAATCAGATAAAATATGTCCCTTACTATGCGGTATTCTGTCTTTAGCAATTGTCATAATATTACACCTTACAAAATTCTTAAGAAAACAGTTGACAAATATTTTCTATTATTATAGTATAGTAATACGGGTCTGCAGTCTACGGATGTAGTTTACATTTTACATCATAACATTATTTTATTCTACATCTGTAAGCGCCTGTATTTATGCATATATCGTAAAGTTATCATAAATTAATATTGCATTGCATTTACTATGTATTACAGTATATTGTGACTTCCTATTAAGAATGAAAATGCAGCAGATGTACGGAGAAGCATATGCTGTATTTTGTTTTCTACAATTGTAGAACTATAGAAACATAGCAAAAGGGGTGTAGGATTTCATGGCATCATTACCAGACATACGTCTTCACGAAGGAGAACTTAATATCATGGAGTTATTGTGGTCCAATAAAACCTTGGCTGCTAAGGATATATCCAAGATCATCAAGGAATATATCGGCTGGGAGAAGAATACCACATACACTGTGATAAATCGTCTAATAGAAAAAGGTGCAATCAAACGCGAGGATCCGGGCTTCTTGTGTAAAGCCGCAATCTCCAAACGTACTGTGCAAACAATCGAAACTAAAGTTTTATTAAACAAATTATATAACGGATCCTTAAGTACCTTCCTTGCAGAATATCTGAAGAATCAGGATTTATCCAAAGCAGAAGTACTTGAGCTTCAAAGAATAATCGGAGAACAGAGGTTTTAAAAGCCTCTGTTCTTTCATTTTCATAAACATCCGGCAGCTTGCCTCTGATTTCTTTTATGACAGAAACTGCCCCTGCCATGAAATTTATACAATAATTACGATAAATTGTCAGGCTTAATAGCTTTACGTTTCCTTACTGATTTGCTATTATGTATGAAAAGTAACTTATTCACAGCTTAATTGTCGTAAAAGGAAGTATCATTATGAAAGACTCATTAAATTTTAACCAGAAGCCCCCAAAGGATAACAAAAAGATAATTAT
This sequence comes from Bacillota bacterium, assembly GCA_023409535.1. GTDB lineage: Bacteria > Bacillota > Clostridia > Lachnospirales > Lachnospiraceae > Mobilitalea. Next base: position 16,123 of record JAEYGZ010000048.1, on the reverse strand, counting down.
TTCAAGCATCATTGCCGCTGTTGTTATCATAGCCATTATTACATATCTTTTGGTATTATTCAGCAGGGGAAGCTCTGATCATGACAGTAAACCGGCAGATACGGATGCAGCTATTAACACTCCTGACGGAGAACAGGTTCCTTCTGATTCCCAGGAGGTCACCCCCGGTGATATCTCTCCGGAGGGGTCAGCGGATATCACGGTGCCTCCCGTAGAAGTTGCCCCTGTGGATGACAAGGAAGATCCTCAGTCAGAACAAACCCAGGGAGTAAAAGTGGATGTCAGTAAAATATCTGCGGCTGATCATAAGGCAGAAGTAATTACTTATGGAATAGATGTGGCCAAATGGCAGGGAGTCATAGACTGGAAACAGGTAAAGGCTGCCGGAGTTGATTTTGCGATAATCAGAGTCGGGTACCGTACACAGGTTGACGGCGAAATATATGAGGATCCCTATGCAAAATATAACCTGCAGCAGGCTGAAGCAAATGGAATTAAAATCGGGGTGTATTTCTTCTCAACAGCCATCAGTAAAAAAGAAGCCATAGAAGAAGCAAAGTGGGTAAGCGGCTACATTGCACCCTATCCGATCACCTATCCCGTTGCATATAACTGTGAAGGCTTTTCCGATGCGGATAACCGGCAGAACGGACTTTCAATCAATACACGTACCGATATTGCCATTGCATTCCTTGATTATGTGAAGGACCAGGAATATACGCCCATGTTCTATGCAGCCAAGAACGAGCTGGAACAGAATGCACAGTGGGATACGGACAGACTCAGCAGTAAATATAAAATCTGGGTTGCACAGTATCCGGCTGAAGCGTATACCTCCTCCTCAAAGACAACATACACCGGAGAGCTTGCCATGTGGCAATATACCAGCAAAGGTGAGGTCAAAGGAATTGACAAGCCTGTGGATATCAATATAGCATATTTCGGCTATGATAAGACGGCAAAAGCAAAGGATGATACGCCTCAGGAGCAGGTTTCGGCTGATCCGGCTGCCCTTATAAACTTTACTGAAGTAAATGATACCGTTACTGCCAAGGAGGTTACGAATTTAAGGACCGTACCAAACACCTCAGACCCTGATACCATTGCAGCAGTGCTGAAAAACGGGGATACGGCAAAGCGTACAGGAATCAGTGACAACGGCTGGTCCAGGGTTGAATATAACGGGAAGACGCTTTATGCCGTAAGCAGCTATCTGACAACCGATCTTACTGCCAAGGCGCCTACACCGACACCGACTCAGGCGCCGTCCGGTCCTTCCTTTGAGAAAGTAGATGAGCAGGTCACCGCAAAGGACCAGACGAATCTTCGCAGTGAACCAAACAGCCAAAGTGCCGACACTGTAGTAGCGGTGCTGAAACATGGTGATATCGCCACACGGACCGGTATCAGCGATAACGGCTGGTCAAGGGTAGAATATGATGGTGAGACGCTGTATGCGGTAAGCAGCTATCTGACGACCGATTTCACTTACAAGGAAGATAATACTCCTACCGTAGAGCATCCGGAATCAGGCATTACCTTCACAGAAGTAAATGAAAATGTTACGGCCAAGGATGTAACCAACTTAAGGAAAGTACCAAGCTCCGCAAGCGCTGATACGGTAGTTGCCGCTTTGCACAACGGTGAAGTTGCGGTGCGGACCGGAGTAGGAAATAATGGCTGGTCCAGAGTAGAATATGACGGACAGACCTTATATGCAATTTCAAGCTATTTGGAGACAGTAGAGGAAAATTAGAGCTAAAAGCCCATTTGTATTTTATTGTTTGGAATAAGACCTTGAATCAAAAAATCCTCAAAGTACTTAAAAAGGTACCTTGGGGATTTTCTTTGCCCATTTGAGATAATCATCTTTGGACCCGATTTACGCAAATTCTACAGATATCCCAGAGCTTCCAAATGCATTCGCAATCCTTCCCTTAGCGGAGTAGAAGGAAGTTTGACCTTTGCTTCCTTTAGTTTTGATAAATCATAAATTCTATGATTCAGGTGTCCTGCATATTCCGGGTGTTCTTTCCCATATCCGGTAAGCGCAACTTCCCGGATTGTTACCGGTTTTCCAAGCAGTTCTCCCAGCAGCTCATAATAGATACGGTTTTCCACCGCTTCAGGACCGCCAATACAGAAAATCTCATTGAAGGATTTCTCTTTGTCTGCACAGTCAAGCATCGTATTGGCCAGATCCGCCACAAAGGTGGGCTGCGTTATATAAATTCCGCCTGCAACCAGAGCAAGCGGCTGACCGCTCTTGATAAGACCCGGAAGCTCGGCCTGCCTGCTATGCTCCGGATAGCAGCCCAGGAGGAAGCCGGGACCATAAATATGTCCCGGGCGGAATATCGTTACCGCAAAATTTTGAAATAATGCACGCTCGGAATAGGAACCTTTCCGTGCTTCAAAATATTCTATAAAAATTCTCTCCATCTTGCGCTTATTGACCGCGTAGCTTTGGTGATGAGGCTCATCATCTTCCTCCATAAAATATCCGTCTTCTTTCTGGGGAGTCATTTTACGGGAGGGGTCATAAACGGAATCCGTGGAAATTACAATGAGCCGGTTACTGACCTGCGGCAGCACCTCCAGATCCTGTTTTGCATGGTCTGCATTCATACAGATGCAGTCAAATACCACATCCCATGTCATTCCCGCATTCAGTATGGCAGCGCGAAAGGCTTCCTTGTCATTCCGGTCTGCCAGAAGCTGATGAATTCCATCACCCATAGGACGCTTCCCTCTTGTCAAAGCCCATACCTCATAGTTTTCTTTTGCCAGAGCTGCCAACGCACCGCTCAGCCCTCCGCTGCCTCCGATAATCAGTGCTTTCATATCCGTTCTCCTCCCGTTAATAATGGTATTTCACATTTTTGCCCCTTCTCCGGCGGAAACAGCTCGGAGGGTGAAATACCTTTTTTTAATTTAAATAATTTGCTGAAATAAAACACATCGGAAAAACCGCATTTTATTGCAATCTCGCTCACTGTATACTCACCGCTTCTCAGTAAGTTTTCCGCATAGCTCAGACGAAGAGAGATGAGATATTGCTTAAAGGTTATTCCGGTAGACCGCCGAAACAGGCTTCCAAAATAAACCGGATGAAGATGATACAACTCTGCCACCGTATCGATTGCAATCGGTTCCGAATAGTGTGCACTCATGTAACGTATGCTGTTTTTAATACGCGGATCTTCCTGTCCAAGATTATTTTCATTAAGAAGAAGGTTAATTACCTGATACAAAATCATACATAAAGACGCACGTATTTTCATCATATATCCAAAATTCTGATTCATCCATTCATCCTGAATTTCATGATAGGTGGAGATCAGCTTGGGAATAATTCCAACATTTGTGATGACAGGAAGCGGTAATGTGATTTCCTGTCCGGTTTTATCTCTAAGAAAAAAGTTGATGGAATAGCACTCCATTAAGTCTTCCGCAAAGCTGTGGGCATTACGGTAGATCCCCTTTGGCATACAGATCAAATCACCTTTTTTCACATGATATTTCTGATCACCGATGATATATTCGGCTTTTCCCTTGATCACATAGGTGATGTCAATGAAGTTAGTAACAGCCGGGTCAATCTTCCAGGTCGGAGTGCATTTCCTATGGATGTAATAATAAGGCTCAGGATTAATATTATTAAAATCCAAACACATGAAGAAACCTCCTTTTGAAGTTTAAGTAATATTTTCGAGTTGAGTACGATTATAGAATAGGCACCAGGAATTTGCAACGTAGTTTTTAAAGGGAAATTAACCTTTAAAAACTACAAATGTGCTTTGGTAAGTTCATGTGCATCGTTTATGCACTTTGCTATAATGCATGCATAAATTAGCGCTGTTTTAATTCAAATTAACAACTGTATTTGTGTAAATTTACCAAATTAGGCCATAAAACTGCAGTTATCGAAGCGATCAACTTACGAAAATCTACGAAAATGTGTAGCAAAACTATAAAGCAAATTGGTGATATGTCAAGAAGCAAATGAAAAGGAGAAAAGTTATGATTGGTGTTGCGATTATCGGAACCGGTTTTATTTCAGAACAGCATATCAAAGCTTATCAGCTGTTTGCAGACCGCTGTGAAATACTCGCCGTGTGTGATATTTTTCCGGAAAAAGCAGAAGAGCAGAAAATAACCTATCAGTTAAAAAATGCTGTTGTCTATGATGATTATAGACAGATGCTGGAAAGAACGGATATCCAGCTGGTCAGTGTCTGTACGCCTCCCTTTACCCATGCTCAGTGCTCCATTGATTGTATGCGAAGCGGCAAACATGTTCTGCTGGAAAAGCCGATGGCAGCTTCTCTGGAAGAATGTGATGAGATGATTAAAACACAGAAGAATACCGGGTTTTTACTGAGTGTTGTGTCTCAGAACCGGTATACTGAGGAAAATCAGAAATTAAAAGGTCTTTTGACCTCCGGGATTGCGGGAGCGGTTCGCTTCGGACAGGTGGAATCCTTCTGGTACCGCGGACACAGCTATTTTGATCTCTGGTGGAGAGGTACCTGGGAAAAAGAGGGCGGCGGATGTACCCTAAATCATGCTGTTCATCAGATTGACCTATTGAACTGGATGATGGGATCCCCGAAAACGGTAACTGCTTTCCTTGGAAATGTAGCGCATGACAATGCTGAGACAGAGGATGTAACAACTGCTGTTTTCACCTATGAGAACGGAGCAATTGTGACCTTGAACGCTTCCCTGGTAACCCATGGGGAAGGGCAGCGAATTGTATTTCAATGCGAGAAGGCAGGGATTGCTTCTCCCTGGGAGGTCAAGTGCAGTAAATCAACATCAACCGGATTTTCTGAGCGGGATACCATTATGGAAACAATCATCCGAGAGGCGTATAAGGATATACCGCAAATCGCATATAACGGTCACGCGGGACAGATTGACAACATACTGCATTCTCTTGAAACAGGAGAGCCGACAACGGAAGACAGCAAAGACGGGCGGTTAGCCCTGGAGGTCATTACTGCAATCTATCAGTCTGCGTTCACAGGTCAAACGGTGACCTTACCCTTTGACAGGAACAGCCCTTATTATACAAGGGACGGTATGTTAGCCAATGTAATGCGTTTTTAGACAGGCATCAATGTTGTTATACAGAAAGGAAGAAATTAAACATGACAGAAGCAAGAGATTTATGCTGGCTGGCAAAACAAGTACAGGTACACGGAATTACTTCTTACTATATTTCGCCTTCGGAAGTTCCGGTAATTGCAAAAACCATAGAACGGGAAATGCCGCAGTTATTTTATCAGGTAAGCCGTTCCGACAAACCTTCCGGGGCCTCTATTCTTTTTACCATAGTACCGGGAAGCAAACTTGGAACAGAGGGATATCGGATCGAGAAGAGGAAAAGCGGTTACGAGGTAACAAGTCACTTAGGCCAGGGACTCCTGTACGGAATGTATGCTTTGCATCGATTATTGGTACTGGGAGACGAAAAGATGTTACCCTATCAATCCGTACCGGATCAGGCAATACGAATGATTAATCATTGGGATAATTTTGACGGTTCCATCGAACGCGGATATGCCGGCGCTTCGATTTATTATGACCGGAATGCATTCCGTAGAGATCCGGAGCTGATCCGGCAATATGCAAGGCTGCTGGTTTCCATCGGATTGAATGCGGTATCCATCAATAATGTTAATGTACATAAGCTGGAGACATTTTTTATAGAAGGAGACTCACTGAAGGAAGTCAAAAAGATTGCGGAGGTATTCCATGAATATGGTATCTCAACCTTCCTATCCATCAATTATGCGGCACCGATTACAATAGGCGGGCTGACTACGGCAGATCCCTTAGCTCCGGAGGTGGCAGCATGGTGGGAAGGGACAGTTTCAGAGATCTACCGGTGCATTCCGGGCTTTGCCGGATTTGTGGTAAAAGCGGATTCTGAAGGAGAACCAGGTCCCTTCACCTACGGAAGAAATCATGATGACGGCGCGAATATGCTGGCCAAGGCGATTAAGCCCTTCGGAGGTCTGATTATCTGGCGGTGTTTTGTATATAACTGCTCACAGGATTGGCGGGACCGTAATTTGGACCGCGCCCGGGCAGCCTATGACATATTTATGGGAATCGACGGGCATTTTGAAGACAATGTTATCCTTCAGATCAAAAACGGACCAATTGATTTTCAGATCAGAGAGCCAATTTCACCGTTATTCGGAAGCCTCAGAAATACAAACCATATGCTGGAATTCCAGATAACACAGGAATATACGGGACATGAAAAGGATATCTGTTATCTCATTCCAATGTGGAAGGAAACCCTGGACTATGATACCAGGCACAGTCACAACAGTGTAATCAAGAATGTTCTCAGGGAGAATTCACCCAACCCGAAGCATTCCGGCATCGCAGCGGTTGGAAATGTGGGGATGGATGCCAACTGGACAGGACATAAGCTGGCACAGGCCAACCTGTATGGATACGGCAGACTGGTATGGGATAATGATCTGACTTCCGAGAGGATTGCAGAGGAATGGATACGCTTAAGCTATAACCTCCCGGAGAAAGAGGAAGAACAAATCCATTCCATCCTTCTGACCTCCAGAGATGTCTATGAGAGCTATACCTGCCCGCTGTCGGTGGGATTTATGTGTAAACCACAGTTACATTATGGCGTGGATATCGACGGGTACGAGTACGACCGATGGGGCACCTATCATTATGCCGACAGAAACGGAATCGGAAGAGACCGAACTGTGGCTACAGGGACTGCTTACACGACACAATACTCACAGGCAAGATTCCGGGAATATGAGAATCTTTCTACCTGTCCCGATGAGCTTTTACTTTTCTTCCATCATGTACCCTATACTCATGTACTGCATTCCGGCAAGACGGTGATACAGCATATCTATGATACGCATTTTGATGGAGCAGAGAAGGTGGAAGAGTACCAGGCAACCTGGGAGACCCTGAAGGATGTACTTGACGAAGCAAGCTATCTTAACGTCAGAGAGCATCTGAAAGAACAGCATGCCAATGCGGTTAACTGGCGAGACCAGGTGAACACCTATTTTTTCAGAAAGTCCGGAATACCTGATGAAAAAGGCAGGAAGATTTATCAATAGTGATACTTAATTTAAGTATATAAATTTTAAGAGAGAGGTAGAAAAAATGAAAAAATGGAAAAAAACAAGTGTAGTAATGGCTATGCTTTTGGCACTCAGCCTGGCGGCAACCGGCTGTGCCAAAAGCAGTGATTCAACAGACAAAGGAAGCAATGCAGGAAGCAGTACAAATGGCGGTACAGCAGGTTCAGGTACCAATGCAGGTACTGAAACCAGCGGGAAATTGGCAGAATTAACGTTCTCCTGGTGGGGAAATGACGACCGTCATCAGGCAACCCAAAACGCCATTGATACCTTTAACACAGCACATAAGGGTTCTATCGAAGTAACAGGAGAGCCCTCCGGTTTCGGTAATCTTGATGAGACCTTTGCAACCCGTTATGTCGGCGGTAATGCACCTGACATTATGACCGTAAATTATCCCTGGCTGATCCAGTACAGCCCCAATGGAGAAGGGTTCTATGATCTGGACCAGGTATCAGACATCATTGATCTTACCCAATATGATCCGGCATTCTTAGAATCAGGAAAGACCGGCGGCAAATTACAGGTAATTCCTTACGGACAGAATACCTTAGGTTTTTATATTAACAAATCGGCTTATGAAAGAGCTGGTATCACAGAGCTTCCAAAAACCTTCGATGAATACAAGGAAGCAGCAAAAGTCTTCACACAGACCGATCCGAATACCTATTTAATTGTCAGCCCGACTTTCCGCTTTGCTGCAATCTACTATTTACAGCAGAAGACCGGGAAAGGCGAATTTGCAGATGATCTGAGTATGAATTACACCGTGGAGGATTACAAGGAAGCAATGGTTTGGTTTAAGGATCTGGCAGATGCACATGTATTCTGTTCCAAGAAGGATTATATCGAGAACGTCGGCAGTGATCCTGTATCCATTGCACAGAATGCAAAATACATCAACGGCGGCTATGTAGGCGTATTGGAATGGACCGGCGGAATTGCCTCCAATGCAAAAACCCTGGAGGATAAGGGGGACGAGCTGGTGGTAGCATCCCTTCCGGTAATTGACAACGCAGTATTTAAGGGCACCATGGCAAAGCCTTCCCTGACATTCGCAATCTCCAAGGATTCAGAAAATCCCCGTCAGGCAGCAGAATTTCTGCAGTATATCCTGAACGATCCGGAGGGAACCAAGTTAATGGGTTCCACTCGCGGCCTTGTTGCTTCCAAAGCAGCAAAAGCATCCCTGGAGGCTGACGGACAGATTACAGGTGCCGTTAAGCAGGCCTATGATTTTACGGATATCGCCGAAGTTATCAATAATTCACCTATTTTTGAAGATGCGGTATTTACCACTGCTTATGAGAGCAATTATGAGAGATTTGAATTCGGCGACAGCTCGGTAGATGAGGCAGCGCAGGCAATCTATGATGCAACACAGGAAGAAGTTGCAAAGCTGAAAGAAAAATACGGAAAATAATCAGCCTGGAATTGGTCCTGATATCTTGCAGGAGATATTTTCTCCTGCAAGATATTTTTGAAAGGAGGAGCTTTTTTGAAAAACAGCAAAATCGGATATTTATATATATTGCCGTGGCTGATCGGAATGGTAGTACTGACCTTGTATCCATTTATTAATGCGCTGTATATCAGCTTTACCGATTACACACTTGTGGGAGAACTAAATTTTATCGGCTGGGCGAATTATACGAAGCTATTCAGGGATAAGGATTTTATCGGCACAATCATATCAACTCTGAAATATACGGTGATTACGGTCCCCCTGCAGTTGACATTTGCCCTGTTTATCGCGTTTATTCTTAACTTTAAATTAAAAGCAATCAATTTTTACCGTACTGCATATTATGTACCCTCGCTGCTAGGCGGAAATGTGGCAGTTGCTGTATTATGGCGTTTCCTATTTCAGCAGGATGGTTTTATCAACCATTTTCTTGGGTTATTCGGAGTACCGTCGGTATCCTGGCTTTCATCACCGTCCGGTGCTATGACTGTAATCGTTCTTCTTAAGGTATGGCAGTTTGGTTCTGCCATGTTAATATTCCTGGCCGCCTTAAAGGATGTACCGCAGGAATTATATGAGGCTGCCAGCGTGGACGGTTCTTCAAAGCTGCGTACTTTTTTCTCAGTTACGATCCCTTTGATTACACCGACAATTTTCTTTAATCTGGTGATGCAGCTCGTAAATGCATTCCAGGAATTTAACGGTCCATATCTGATTACAGGGAAAGGACCGCTGAATTCTACTTACCTGACATCAATGTTCATTTATGATAATGCCTTTAAGTACTTTAATATGGGATACGCCAGTGCGGCCAGCTGGATATTGTTCCTGATCATTGTTGCAGTCACGGTACTTCTTTTTGCCGGGCAGAAAAAATGGGTCTTTTATTCGGATAAAGGGGAATAAGTATGAAAAACACACATCAATTTAGTGAGATAGAAAAGCGCAGACAGAGACAGCATATCATAAGTGCCATCCTTCGTTATACGATTTTGACTGTTGTTGCCGTTGTGATGATCTATCCGATTATCTGGCTGGTTGGCGCAACCTTTAAGACCAATAATGAAATATTTACATCAATTAATTTTATTCCGAAACGAATCGACTTTACGCCGTATATTGAAGGCTGGAAAACAAGGACGAAGTATACCTTTACAACGTTCTTTATCAATACGTTTCAGTTTGTAATACCAAAGATTGTTTTCAGTCTGGTAACGAGCACCTTGGTGGCTTATGGCTTTGCAAGATTCAATTTTCCGCTGAAGAAATTTCTGTTTTCCCTGCTTATGGCGACGATGTTTCTTCCTGCTGTAATTACCCGTATTCCGCTTTATATCCTGTGGAGACAGCTGGATCTTTTGGACAGCTATGTTCCTTTGGTTGCACCAACGTTATTCGCCAATGAGCCTTTCTTTGTATTCCTGCTGATTCAGTTCCTGCGGTCCGTCCCAACCTATCTGGATGAAGCGGCAACCATAGACGGATGCAATTCATTTAAAATACTCACCAGAATTCTGACACCCGCATTAAAACCGGCTATGATCAGCTGTGTGATCTTCCAGTTCGTCTGGAGCTTCAATGACTTTTTGGGACCTTTGATTTATGTCACCAGTCTGAAGAAATATCCGGTTGCCCTGGCTTTGAAAATGTCAATTGACCAAAGCAGCGGCATCGTGGAATGGAATCAAATTCTTGCCATGTCGTTTCTGGCACTTTTACCTGCACTAATCCTGTTTTTTTCAGCACAGAAATATTTTGTGGAGGGCGTAACGGCTTCCGGTGTAAAAGGCTGAGGAGGGCAGAAGAGAAGATTTGTTTCAATTGAGCAGGGCTGATCAGCTCTGCTCAAAAAATATCAACAACCGCCAAGCCGCTGAAGGAGCGGTCTTTTTTGTAGTTTTATTTCTATATTTTATTTGAACGACTGTTAAATTGTGGTATAATTTGTTCATATAAAACCCTGCATGACACTATTTGGAGATAAGAAAGAAATAGAAAGCATATTTTAGTGAACACGGCATACTGTTGTCTTGTTTGGTGTATTAGTCTATAATCAGCATTTTAAATTTAAAATTAAACGGAGGTAAAAAATGGAGGAACTAAATATTATTGAGCTATCGAATGAAATAGAAGAAATGCTCCGGTCCCAGGAAAATATTGTCCTTGCAACCTGCGCAAACAGCAAGGTTACCGCGCGAATGATGTCTTATATTAATGATGGTTTGACGATTTTATTTTCCACAAGCAAGAATAGTGAAAAGGCTGAACAAATAAAACAAAATCCCAACGTAGCTCTGGCAATGGGCAATTTAAAAATTGAAGCAGTCGCAGAACACTTTGGCCATCCAAGAGGTCACTCTTTTTTTCTAAAAGAGTATCCTAAAAAATTCCCTCATCTAGGCGAAATCTATCCGGAAAATCCAAATGATTTATTGATTATTGCAAAGCCTGTAAAAATATCACTTTTTAAGTATTTGGGGAAACCTTGCGAGGATATCTTAGAAGTAGAAGATAAGCATGCTTATCGTATAGAACTCAATTAGCAGCTTCCCTAATAAGCAAAACTCGAAATTTATCAAAATTTGTAAGGTGAATTAAACAAGACTTTTTAATCCAATTATTAAAATCAGGAAGGTATAATTCATGAGGACAGAGGAAGAAATGTTTGATTTAATATTAAATGTCGCAGAGAAAGATTCACGTATTCGTGCGGTGTATATGAACGGTTCACGCACGAATCCTAACGCGCCGAAAGATGTTTATCAGGATTATGATATTGTCTATGTGGTCAATGATTTTGAGACATTTGCCGGTGATAACAGCTGGATAGATATTTTCGGCGACAGGCTTATATTACAAATGCCTGAAGCCATGCGATATCCAAGTGGTAAAGGGCATTTTAACTGGATGATGTTATTTACCGATGGTAATCGTCTTGATTTGACCCTTATTCCGCTTCAAAAACCAGAGCTTATCGGTAAGGATAGCTTGACGATAGCCTTACTGGATAAAGACGGTATTTTACCGTCCTTTTCAATAGCCTGTGATAAGGATTATCTCATAAAGCAGCCCTCTAAACTGTTTTATTTGTCCTGTTGCAATAATTTTTGGTGGTGCTTGCAGAATGTTGCAAAAGGGATCGCCCGTGATGAATTACCTTATGCGATGTTGATGTATCATAATGTTGTACGCGAGGAATTACACGATATGATTTCGTGGTACATTGGTATTATCACTAATTTTAATGTTTCGGCCGGTAAAATGGGGAAGTATTTCAAAAGATATCTACCGTCAGAAATTTATGAACAATATTTATTAACTTATTCCGACAGCGATTACAATAACCTGTGGAAAGCGATAATGAATGCCTGTGATATTTTCAGTTCTCTTGCTCTAAAGGTTGCCGAACATTTTAGTTACAAATATAATAAGCAAGAGGAAGAGAATATGAGAATATATATTAACAATGTCAAGAACAATGTTTACCAAGGAAGTTAAGCATAATATAAAATTCATAAATTTAACTTTACAGAGCGAATTAAGCTTTCTATAATGTTAATAAGTATTAATTGGAAATCAGGAAAGGAAGGCTTCAAATTATGGCTAAATATGAGCGAAGACTGAAGGGAAACTTCAACGAGTTATTAAATTGGATACATCAAGATATTACCACCGGCAGTTCTTCCGTAAGTTATGAAGACGGCAGCGATATTGACCTTGCAGATTCCCGCGTAGCTGTCCGGGTTTATGAACGGTACAGTATGGCTGGAGGTAACCGTGTAAGCATGAACGTAACGATTACAGGAACCGGCGAAGATCTATTTGTAAGTGCGATTACATCAGGCGGCAGTCAAGCATTATTCTTTAAGATAAATACCATCGGAGAAGAAACATTTCTGGAATTATGCAGGGATTCAGTTGAGAACTATGTTCAACATCATTCAAAGATATAACTTTCCATTATTATAAATATTATTTTAAAACGAAACGAAATACATTTCTATAATGAGGGAAACAGAAGTTTTTAGAGGAGTTATAATTATGATAATAAAATACGCTTACGATGAAGAGGAGAGCATCAGAACTCTCATTCATGAATATACAAATATGCTGGTATCTGAAAATCCAGAGATCCAAAAAATCTTGAGCACGCAGGATTATATGACAGAGCTGCAGCATCTAAATGAGAAATATGGCTTACCCTACGGAAGATTATATATTGCAAAGCTTGAGGATGTACCGGCCGGATGTATTTGTCTGCGTAAAATTGACGACGACAGCTGTGAAATAAAACGATTATACGTAAGACCTCAATTTCGAGGACATTCTATCGCGACGCAATTAATAAGCAAGATAATCGATGACGCGAAAACCATTGGTTATAAATATATACTGCTTGATACATTACCATTTTTATACAGTGCAATACGCCTTTATCAAAATTTTGGATTTTATGAGGTAAACGCCTATAACAACAATCCTGACAGCACAGCAATTTTTATGAGATTGGACTTATAAATGTAAACTTTTGGAGTGGATATTATATGAATAAATCTATTATTGAGGATTGGGAATTTAAGATTACTGTAATTAAAGACGGCCAATGTAGAATGGGCTTTGAAAATGGAGATGAATTTATATGTAAATATGAATGTCCGTCCGGATTTTGTCCAAAAACAATGGCTGTTTTACATAGCCTATGTGAAGCTGCACGGAGCGGCGGCGATTATGCTTTGCTCGGAGGAAAGTCAAAAAATGAAATCGATTTCTCCTGTGCCGATGGTATAATCAAATTTCACTTAACATCAAAACATTTAGAATGAGTTTATTTATGACAAGGTTATGTGTTAATTTATAATTGATCACATTTGAGAAGTTAAAATTTTATTTTTAAATTACTAAGGACAATTCCTTCGTAAAACATATGGGTTTAAGAAGATTATTGTTTTCTGAGATATATTATAGAACACATGATGAAGATTGCGCTGTGAAATAGGTTGAGAATCATGAATCATTCGACAATAGTAGCAGCATAATATATTAAGGGGTCTAATATTAAAACATATAACTATTCGCAAAACCTAAGTTTAACGAATAGTATACAGTTGTTCCGATATCTACATAACATGTATCAGAGCAAGCAAATCTGATAACATTTTTGTCTTATCAATTGGACTATCTTTATATCTTCACTTATATAGGTTAATAAGATCCTTCACAAATATTTCTCCATTTGTAAATTGAATTTTATTATTGCTGAAAAACCCATCCAATGATTGAATTGTTTTTTCAGCAATAGAGATCTTCCATTTTTTTTCGAAATCTGTTTTTAAACTAATATAAGCTTCATTTTTTAATGGTTCAAATACTATTGAACACATAGTTATCTCCTGAGAAGTTCTTTTTAAAACTTCAAAAGCTTCATTTATTCCAAAGCTATTAATATTATTACTGATATATTTATGAGCACAAATATACCTATCTGCACCGCATCCATATACTTTGTCATAATTTATTTCTTGGAAAGCTCCATTTGGAAAATTAGTCATAATAATAAAATCATTCATAGTTTTACTTATTATATTTTCATCTATTCCTTCTTCTATAATAAATGCATCACCATATTTATCTGCTATAATAGTGTGCAGCCCATAACCTGGAAATAATGGATTGCTAGGAAACACTATTATTCTATTGTTAAGAATTTCAAAAAATTTAGATGCTTTTTTTGTTTCCTTTAATGACTCATCAAAAATATCAAAGGCAAATACATCATTTTCGCTACAACTTGGTTTAAAACCTGCACTATATTCTAGTGCCTGAGTATAGATAAAAAGACCGTCACTATTAACACCAGCGATATCAATGTACTTATTTTCTATTAAGCCTGAAAAATTAAAAATATTTTTATCATTATAACTATTAATTTTCAGCTTTAAATCAATATAATCACTATCGAAATTCATACCATATGTGGTATTTTCTTGTCCGTATACAGCAAAGCTTGTACACATTTTGTAATTTCCTTTCAATATATATTCATAATATGCTTAGAATAAAATACAACATATTTTATAAGCGATTATCTAACCTGCTCCACATATTGTAACATAAATCTAAAATAATACCATACTTTTCATTCCATATTCTTCTAAACCTTGAATAAAATATAAGGAAAGGAGATTACTCTCTATTCCTTATAAATATAATAATTATACATTTATCTTGTAACTGATAAATGTAATTTTCTATAACCTTATAGAATATTTCAAACCACTGGAAATAAAGGGATTGATATAGTTATAGTAGGTGTATTACAATTTTCTATAATTTCATTAAGATAACCTACGGAGTCGATGTTGGAGTCGTTTACGGAGAAGGTGTTGTTTCCTCATAAACACGGCTGGTCTGCTGTTGAATCTCAACGCCTTTCAGATCAGCATTGCTCTCCATGACAGCTGCCACAGTGGCATCGCTTACTTTAGACGCAACCGTAATCTGAAGACACTTTGGTAAATTACAGAATAACGCGTATCGAATACTCATGATTTTCAGAGTATCTTCTACGGAATATTTATCAGATATATTAAACATATGGGTATAATCATTGCCGGTACCGATCCGTAGGAACTCATAAACATTTTGCGCGGTCGCATTTAGCTGCTCTTCGGTCAGGTTACCATCCTTAAGAACATGGACAAAGGCATTCTTCTTAAATTGTGTCAGGGCTGAGCCTTCCACGGTAAACTCTAATTCACCCGATTCATTCTGCCTGATATAAAATTCATTATAAAGGGAGTCTCCGTTATCTTCTATTATTTTAATCAATTTATAGATGATGTCATTATATTCATCATCAGGAATCGCGGTATCCTCCATGACAACTGAATAAGAAAGCTCATTCGCAGCTAAAAGAACTCCGTTGCGGTCATAGATATTACTGCGGATGCTTTGGTCAGGTACACTCGTTAACCCTTGTTCTGAATCACTTTGCTCATTTTCACTCCCATTTGTTTCTACATTATTATTGGTGTTATTAGATGCTACTGCACTTATAAATACTAATTCACTTATAAATACCAATCCAATAAAAATAGAAAGAATTAAACGAGCGGTAGGATTAAATCTTTTATATTGGTACATAAGAAAAATCCCAATAGGAGCGAAAAAGATTAACATAACCCACATAAACCATGTTTTTTTATAAAATTTTTGCATACTACCCATAACTTACTCTCCTATGAATCTTTAGCAATAATTTCGTTATAAAGTATTATAACAATTCCTCTTCCTCTTTTACTATTTGTTTGGTGACACATTCGTTTTACATTATATCATATATTACAATATTTTACCATAAAATCAAGTCCCGACCTATACAAGGCGTTGAATAAAAAACTTAATTCCAGTTAATCAAACCAAATGTAGAATTAAGTCTTTCTTAAATTCCATTACTCCTTCATAATAGGATTAGATTCCCAGTCCGCAGTGAAAGGAGTTTATTTATGTG
>JAEYGZ010000051.1 GCA_023409535.1 Bacillota bacterium | reverse complement strand
GCTTACCCGAATTCTGGCTGATCCACACGCCGGAAACCTTTCCGGAAAGTGCTTGAGAAGCATCAGTGATCGGACGATTCGCCAATTCCTCATCAAATTTGACTGAAGAAACAGAACCTGTCAAATTTACTTTCTTCTGAGTTCCATAACCAACAACTACGACCTCATCCAAAGCCTGTGTATCCTCACGAACAGTGATTATTATTTCCTTATTTCCTTGAACCGGGATATCCTGCGGCATATAACCGATATAAGATACCTGCAAGACATCATTTTCCGAGGCCTCAATCAAGAAGTTTCCACCCAAATCGGTAATTGTACCATTATTCGTACCCTTCACCATCACATTTGCCCCGATTATCGGACTACCTAAGGCATCCACCACCGTACCTGTAATTTTATGAGGCGCTTTCCCTATCGGGGAACCAGCATTCTGCTTACTGAATAAGGCGATCTGCTTATTGGTGATCTCAAACGTAAGTTTCGTGGTCTTCAGCATAGAATGCAAGGCTGACTCAATCGGTTGGTCGGATACGCTCAAACTTACTTTCTGACCCAAGTCGATTTTATTACCGTCATAGAAGAACGTGTAACCACTGGCAACCTCTATTTTTAAGATCGCCTCCTTCAACGGTATATTCGAGAATGAAACGGATATTTTCTTGCCTGCAACCTCACCGGCTAACAAACGTAAAGAAAAGAATAGAAGAAAGAATATCGCACATAAACTGTTTCTTCCTTTCATAAATTGTCTTTTATTCTTCATATATTTGCATGATATTTAAAGTTAACATCTTTACGGCTTTACACAAACGGCCAAATTTGAGATAAGCTGTAAATAGATTTTAATTTGAATCAGGGATTTCTCCCGGAAGGCTTAAGTTTCTGCTTAAGCCTTTTTCTTGCATATTATCCGGTTTATCTCATAGGCATTATTTTTTAGAAGGTTCGACATGTGTTATTTTTACGTGATCATTCCCATCGAACATATAGGAAATCGGATTGATACGGGACATGATCCGCAAGATCACTTCCAGCGATTCATCCTTGATTGTAAAGGTATAGGCTTGCGAATCCGGAATGGAAGGATCTACCTCAATCTTCACGTTATACCATTTCTCCAGATAGCGGGTGATGTATCGTAATGATTTCGCCTCAAACCTCACACTCTCGCTTGCCCAGAATGAGTCATAGAACATATCGGCTGAGGTTATATCCAAAGTTCTGTATTTCTTGCTCACGGAGGCTCGCTCGCCCGGATGCAGATAAGCCTCTTGCCCTCCGGCCTCTAAGGATACAGAACCTTGGAAAAGTGTAACCAAGATATTTTCCTCCTTTGAGTAAGAGTTTACGTTAAAGCGGGTTCCATGTACCCTCACTTTCACCCCGGAAGTTGATACGACAAAAGGATGTCGACTATCTTTTGTCACATCAAATAAGGCTTCCCCGCTTAAATCCACCTCACGATTCTCAAAGAAGTTCACCGCATATCGCAAAGAGGAACCCGAGTTTAGCCAAACCACGCTACTATCCGGCAATATAATCTTGGATTTACCACTTAAAGAGGAATAAGACAATTTGCAGGAAGAGTCCGTCCAATATTCCGTCTTGTTATATAAAAAAGAAAAAGTGAGCGAAAGCACCAATAACACTGTAGCTACAGATACCGCCATCCAAAACTTCCACAATGGCACAGATTTCGGCTTTTCATCCTTCCGCAACATCCGGCTTTCCATTTGCCTCCAATAATAATCAGTATCTGGCGTATAGGTCGAAGTCTCCTCCCTAATCTCTCGCCACAATGATTCAAGTTCCCGGAACAGGAGCGTATTCCTTTCCTCTTGAAGCCATTCGCAGAACAGCTTCTCCTCCTTTTCATCCACATCGCCTTTCAAATGAGAGATAATGAATCGCCATGGTATATCTTTATTCATAAAGCATCATTTTTATAGTATGACACTTCAAAAGAGGATAACCCTACATGCTTTTTAGTATTTTTGTTGAAAAGAGAATATCACCACAAATAATGATAGGCATCTCCCAAGTAAGCCCGGATATGTTTCAAGGCTCGCGAGATATGTCCCTCAACAGCTTTTACGCCGATATTCATTTGATCGGCTATATCCTTATTGGATAAGTTCTCCATGCGGCTCTTGTTGAAAATGTCTTGGCACTTTGGGGGAAGAGATAAAATAGCCTCTTGAATCAAACGTTGTAATTCTCGTGTTTCTAAGGTATCATCGTTCTCAAAGCGTTCTAGGGATGAGAAATCATTTGTCGGGACAAAATGCTCGTTGTCTCTCAGATAGTTTAAGGCCCTATTTCGTGCGGACTGAAAAAGATAGGCTTTTATGGTTACTTGAATTTGCAATGTCTCCCGTTTTTCCCAGAAACCAGTGAATATATCCAATACGATATCTTCCGCCGCTTCCGGCTTCTTTATATATAAATGAACGAAACGGCATAAGGGAGCGAAATATAACTCAAACAAATGCTTAAAGGCCAGCCGGTCACCTGCCCTTATCAATCTCAAAATAAACAAATCGTCTATCAAGTCATCCATTACTCCATCCACCTTGTTTATCAACCTAAATGTTCGCTACAAAAGTAATGATTTGTTTGAGATTGAGAAGAAAAAACACGTACATAATACCCTATGAGTAACGTACGTGTTTCTACCAATCTTGTACAAGACAATTACAGATTAATTATCTGCAAAGTCTCCCCTTTTGTATTCAAGGCTTTCAGTGTCATAACTTTCCCTTTTTTCGACAAGATCATGACGGTCGCATTCTCCGGTCGATTCCCCCCTCCTATCACAACTGGGAAATTATTTCCTACGGAACCTTTTGGCCAATAAGCGAAACGATGTGTATGCGCATTTATACTTACATCGAACGGAGCTTTAGCCAGCAAGCCCCCCCACAAGTCCAAACAAGGAAGATAGCTTTTCTCAGACATACCATAAAGAGGGATATGATGTATCAAGACCTTCTTCGCCGCTTTTTTATAGGCTTTTCCTGATAGCTCAGCCTTTAAAAAACCAACTTGCTCCATACGTAAACCCGCAAAATCATTCAAGTCATAATATACCCAAGTTGAATCGGGTTTATCCTCACCACAGTCCAAGATAACGAAACGAGTATCCCCCCAGTTGAAAGCTCCATATGTTTTATCACCAACGTAATCAAAAAGCTCTCTTAACTGAATCGAGTAAGCATTTCGTATTTCATGATTTCCCCGCAAATAAAAAACAGGAACATTTTCCGCCTTGACCTTCTTATTCAAATAAGAAAGAAAATGAACTACTTCCGATTCGTTTCTAGGATCATCTATACAATCCCCATTAAACATTACAAAATCGTAATCAATCCCTTCTATTTGATCTGCCAACAGGTCTAACACTTCGTTTTTCTTATGCAAGTCATTAAATATCAAAGCCGTAAAATCCGTCTCCACCGAAGTAGGTATCGTAAATGAATAAATATCCGAATAAGCGGTTTCGCCAAATTCTTTCTTATAAGCCTCATATAGTGTTATTTCACGGGAACATACCCGATAATAATAAGTTTCTCCCGGTTTAAGACCTGTCAAGCGAACCTTATGATGCTTGTTGTTGCAAATAACCTGTCCGTCAACGATCGTCTCCGCACGTTCTCCCAAATTACGATCCGTACCATACTCCACCCAGCTATGTACAGGCACATTCGTAAACCAAGAGACCGTAATCCCATTCGACAGCGGATTCTGCAAATAAGGTTTTGTCCGGAAAATATCAGCCACACCCGCTTTCAATCGCACATCTACGAAAAGAGGCAAATGATCCGAGGCGATCGGTTCGTCATAAAGCACCTGACGACGTAAGACAGAATATTGATTTCCATTATCAAATCCATAAATAAAATCGATACACCGGTTCGGACTCTGGCCCGGAATCGTGTTATCCTTGTAATTGTTCAATGGCATAAACTTCTCTTGCAAGGCATTTTGAGTAGGAGAACCTTGGATAGAGTTCATATCTCCCGCCAAGAACAAAGGTTTACGTATATCTTTCAACGCATCAAGAATAATCGGAACCGATAGCACCTGATCCTCCTTCGTCAATGAAAAATGCGAACAACACATCACATACTCCTTAAACTCTGCCACCAACAACAAACGCCGCTCTTCCCTGCCGGGAAGGGGCAACATCCAATAGCTCAAAGGTTTCTCCTTCGACAAGATGCCAATACCATACTTTCCTCCTTGGTAATCGATCGAAGGCCCATAAGTATAATACATACGAGTACGATCCGCCAACTCTTTCAGTGCGAAAAAACCATTACTCCGAACCGACGCACTATCCAACTCCTGCACAGCTATCACATCCGGATCTACCCGGTTCATGATATCCGCCACACGCTGATAATCCACCACTTCATCCATACCCCGGCAATTCCGCACATTATAAGACATCACACGAAGAGAATTCTCCTCCTTTGACTCAATGGTCGTTTTCTGCGCGCTTAACGTAAACAAACAACTCACCCATAAACAGGCTGCAAACACTACTGACCTTTTCATATTATATCCTTTTTTAACGGGTTGTAAAAATACAACCCGCTTTCCATTCCTCCAATCATATACCATCATTCCAACCCGGATTCTGTGTCAAATTCGTATTCAGCAAACGTTCCTGAATAGGTATCGGATATAGATAATCCTTTTTCTCATCCCAAGTCTTCTTGATATGAGGATTCACCACAATACATCCATGATTTCCATGTTCCAACGTAACATCACTATTCAGTTTCAGATACTGGATTCCTTTTCCTCCTAAATCAGGTTTCTCATTTTCATAGATACAGACATCAATATTGCCATCTCCATCCAAATCAAAAGGACCGATATTCGGGAAATACATACCCTTAAACTGCTCCGTAAAAGTAGCACCCTCTTTCCAGCGCATCATATCATCCCAACGGAAGCTCTCCATCACCAGCTCAATCCTACGCTCCCGACGGATCTCCAAGATCACCCCCTTGTTGCCACCGTTTACATGCGGATATTGTTTTTCCAAATAAGGATCCGGGTTTGCGTTAGCCTCCGCCATATTGATAGAAGGCATATCTACCCGATCTCTAAGCAGCTTAACCGACTTATCCAAATCGGCTTGTGTCAATGTACCTAGCTCAGCCTTTGCTTCCGCATAAATCAATAAAGCTTCCGCAAAACGAAACAAAGGCATATCATTTATATCCTTATTATTCGTATCCCACTTACGTTCCGTCACGAATTTAATCATCTGATATCCAGTCACGGTTGATCCAAACTCCTGCACCAAAGTTTCGTTCTCCCCAATTCGGGTATATCCCGGCGTACGTACCGTCTGGCTTAAACGAGGATCTCTACCTTTCATCTCTTCCGTAAAAAACATCGTATCATAGCCCGGTTGATCCGTAAAACGTTTTCCGTCACGCATCAAATAACTGTTTACGAGTCGTTTCTCCAAACCCGGACGACCGAAAGAGGCAGTCATTGTATAATAATTGAGATTATGATACACTTGGAACTCATCGCTATATCCACGAGCAAGGATCACCTCATCCTTAATAGCCTCGTGCGAAGCAAAAAAGTTCAGATAATCGCTTTCCGGTTTTCCCATACTATAAATCTTATACCCGCTCTTTGTCATCAACTCGTCCGCAGCACTCACCGCCTCATTCAGAAAACGCTCGTAATCTGGCAAATTAAACTCATCGTGATATTTCCGGAAAGTACCCTCATACAAACAGATACGTGCCTTCAACGCCAAAGCCGTCCAATGCGTAACCTCATTAACCTTTTTCTCCTCAGGCAAAAAGGCAATCGCATTATCAATATCGGCCAAAATATGATCCAGTACCTCCGTACGAGATGTACGCGACATCATCAAG
Source organism: Bacillota bacterium (assembly GCA_023409535.1). Classification (GTDB taxonomy): domain Bacteria; phylum Bacillota; class Clostridia; order Lachnospirales; family Lachnospiraceae; genus Mobilitalea. The sequence continues at coordinate 3,998 of JAEYGZ010000051.1, read as the reverse complement.
CTCTCCTCATCTTTATCATTTAGGGCATGTTCATACCAAGGTACATCGCCAAAACGTTTCACCTTGTCAAAATAGAAGTAGGCTCTGAAAAAACGGGCCAAAGCATCATAACGAAGTCTAGCGGCCTCATCTACACATTTGGAGGAGTTATCCAAATAGAAATTTATATTCCTTAATTCCTCCCATGTCCACCCTCCATCATTAGTCGGTACGATCCGAGTCCCGCGGATTTCATCTGCCAAATCCATCTTGATAATATTATCTACTGCCTCACCATAAATATCACTAGCACTGGGCAATGCGTCATAAAAAGAATTAGAATAAAGCCGCAAATCGTTTTCCGTATCAAAAAAGGTATCTGGAGAAACAGCATCTAACGGATACTTATCCATATCACAAGCCGTCAAGCTAAGCCCTATCGTTATTATATAAAGTAATCTCTTCATTTCGAATAAGTCTTTAATTTATTAGTTAAAATGTAATATCTAAACCTACAGAGAATGTCTTTGACATCGGATAGCTTCGTCCGTTACTATCTGCCACCGGTTGCTCCGGATCAATATAATCTGTAACAAACGGAGTCCACGTAAGCAAATTCTCTCCACTTACATATAAACGGCAATGTTGCACAAAGACTTTTTTCATCCAACGATCAGGAAGCGTATAGCCAATAACCAAGTTCTTCAAACGCAAATAACCAATATTTTGAATATATTTGTCATTCGGATCTCTCAAACATCCACCACTATTCAATGCCGTATATCCTCTCAACAATGGGAAATATGCGTCCGGATTCTCCGGAGTCCAAACCAAGTCATTAAAATTCTTCGGAGTAAACGAGAAATAAGGACGCGAATAGGGTCCCCAGAACTTATCCGCATTTGCGCTTGGATACCAATCCCTACGGCCGATGCCTTGGAAGAAAGCCGAGACATCAAAACCATTCCAACTAGCATTCAAATTAAGTCCATAATTATAGCGAGGCTCTGAGTTTCCTATGATTTCCATATCACCCGGATCATCAGCGGTCTTCTTTCCCGGAGAAATCACACCATCACCATTCAAATCACGGAACTTCAAGTCACCCGCACGCAAATGTCCCCATTCACCCGGAGCCTTTTGAATCTGTGTATTTACCAACTTTTGATCAATCTTCCAGTTTGCGGCTTCTTCGTCTGTCTTAAAGAAACCATCGATCCGGTATCCCCAAATCTCACCAAAACGCTTGCCTTCATAATGATTTGCCAACAACTTGTTAGGATTGTCATAACGAGTAATTTCAGACACCGCATCACCTAGTACAAACGATACGCCATAATTGAACGGTTTTCCTTTCAAGTCGAATTGATCTTTCCAACTGACCACCAACTCATATCCCTTGGTTCGAAGATCTCCTGCATTCTGTTGTGGAGAAGCCGCTCCATATACTGCTGGCAACGTCTTTCCTGGTACTAACATATCTGTCGTATTACGTACATACGCATCACCTGATACGTTCAACCGACTATTCAAGAAACTAAGATCTACACCAACGTTTACAGTCGTCGCCTTTTCCCAAGTCAAGTTGTCGATAATCGGGTTCGGCGAACTTACGTTTTGCGTCTTCTGTCCATCTATCAACCAACTGGATAAGCTTGTATTCATTGTTTCGATATAAGGATAATAATTCGGCTTGCTTGAATTTACTGCCTGATTACCCAATGATCCAAAAGAAGCCCTGATCTTCAAGTTATTTACCACATCTTTTGCCTTTTCAAAGAAAGATTCCTCGCTTAATCTCCATCCAGCGGATACAGATGGGAAAAAGCCGTAACGCATACCCGATTTAAAACGAGACGTTCCGTCATAGCGGCCATTCACCTCTATCAAGTACCGATCATTAAAATCATAGTTGGCACGGAAAAAGGCACCAAACAAAGCATAATCGTACGCACCTCCACCAACCAACATATCTCCAGTCGCCAATTCCAAATCACTCAACGATTCTGATATTAAATTCTTTCGGGAAGCGAAAAGACGAGAATGTTTCTTATTCTCATAGTTTACACCCGCAGTCAAACCAACCGTATGTTTCCCAAACACCTGATTGTAATTAGCATAAACATTCGCCACATGCATCGGGTCAAACCACATTGTCTTCTTCAATTGATCCGTATTATAATTAGGAACTTCCTGCACAACACCAGGCTCAATAGAGTAAGTCGCTACCGTAGATCGATACCAATCGTCCGCTATATAAAACGAATAAGTATAATCCGCATTCAATTTGATATGTTTCGCAATATCAAATTCCAAACTGGTAGTTGTCGTAAACTCATGGATACCTTTCTCTCCTTTTGTTCCTCCATCCAACAACATCGCATAAAGTCCATCACCAATGGAATAATTATTTTTCAGCGTATTATAAGTAGCCGTACCATCTGGATTCACTGGTGCATAACAGGGTAAAGCATGTACCGTTACATACACAAAGTTAGGATTGCCTCCACCCTCGCGACCATAATAGGTGTAATTCTTGTCGTAATAGGAGGTATTGTTCGTTACCTTCAAGAATGGGAACAATTGCGCATTAATCTTACTACGGAAATTATAAGAGGTAAACTTATCCGTATTAATCTTCATAATACCATCTTTCGTATAGAAATTACCGGAGAGTAAGAAATTGATCTTCTCTGTACCACCGGATAAATTGATACTATGAGATTGAGAGGGCTGGTGAGAATTGAACACTGTATTCCACCAATCATAATTACCATAATAGTTATAGATATCTTTTCCGTTCACGTTCTTCACGACCGTCCAGGGTCTGGAAGGGTCTTCCGTCTTATCATATCGGCGAGCCTCTAATTCAGCCATATCCTCATCCGTATAACGAGTATAAGTATTACCCGTGGCACGACGGAAAGCCTCATCCAACAATGAAACCGCCTCATATCCAGAAGTCATAAAGTCCGTACGAACCGTTGGCTTGGATGTCGCAAAGAAAGTTCCATAGGAAACGCTCATCTTACCAGCCTTCGCACTCTTCGTTGTCACCAAAATCACACCAAACGCACCGCGAGCACCATATACTGCCGAAGCGGCTGCATCTTTCAACACAGACACAGATTCAATATCTTTCGGGTTCACACGGTTGATATCGCCTGGAACACCATCGATCAAGACCAATGGTTCGCCTCCATTAATTGATGCCTGTCCACGAACATTAATAGAACCTCCCGCACCCGGTTCTCCCGTAGAAAAGGTAATATTTACATTTGGCATGGTTCCTTGCAATATCTGAGTCGCATTCGACACTGGCCTATTTTCTAATTCTTTAGCTGTAACTTGAGCTACAGCCCCTGTCAAATTGACTTTCTTTTGTACACCATATCCAACCACAACAACTTCATCTAAGTTCTGGGTATCCTCCACAAGCTTTATATCAACTGTTGATTGATTTTTCACCGCAATCTCCTTGGTATTATAACCTATATAAGAGATTAAAAGTATATCTGAAGAAGAGGCTTCTATACTATAGTTTCCATCTAAATCTGTAATGGTGCCAGTGGTAGAACCTTTTACTATAACATTAGCTCCAATAATAGGTTCTCCATTCTGATCTGTTACTTGACCTGTTATTTTTTTTGACTGCTGATTAATCGGCTTATTCTCTATACGGTTAAACAAATAAATTTTTCCGCCATTCACCTCATAACCCAACAGCGTTCCTTCCGTCAATTTATCCAAGACCTGGGTAAGTTCCGCATTAGTAAAATTCAGACTTACCCTTCGATCTACATCCACAACTTGTTTACTATAAGCGACATTAAAACCCGTTTGATCTGTAATAGCCGCCAAAACTTTCTCCACTTTCGCATTCTCTAATGTTATAGAAACCCGCTGAGCCGAGGCGGTAGCCGTGAAACTCAGCAAGGATATGACTAAAAATAGAAAGGTTAACTTCATGGCATTCGGTATTTTCTCAATTAATATTAAAAGGCACCTACGCCGAGGGC
>JAEYGZ010000019.1 GCA_023409535.1 Bacillota bacterium | reverse complement strand
GGTGAATTGAAACATGAGGTTCCCGTTTGAAAGCTGAAAGTCCCGTTTTGTAAAAGAGATTCCATTTTTGTAAATGAATTTCCCGATTTGTAATTCACAATCCCACTTTGTAAGCAACTTTCTCAGTTAGCGTATCAATTTTCTAAAATATTTGATATAATAGCGTTACAGATTCATAATTTAGAGCATCAAAATATGAGGTCGGTTCACGGTCGAAAATTTTTGTAATCGGAAAATCCACCTCGGTTTCTGCGTATATTTATTACGGTGCTGATGGCATTTGCTCTTTTTTATGTAATTACTTTTTAAGAAGTTTCGACTTCAGTATGATGTCTTCGGCGGGAACCGGAGTACAACACAACTGGTGCAATATCGATTCTTCGTGATAAAAGCTGAACGCTTCGTATGGGGTACGGTTGTTCAGCTTTTTTCTTTTATATGAATTTATGTGGTTCATCATAAGAAAGATATCCTCTTGTGCCAGGTTATCAAATGAGGTTCCTTTGGGCAGTATCCTGCGTATTAATTCATGGTTTACCTCTATGGCACCTTTTTGGTAAGGACAACTTGGATCACAATAAAACACATTTGTCCTTCTGGTTAAGGATTTGCCAAACTCAAGCTCTTTCGGATTTGAAAATTCACTTCCGTTATCCGTAAGAATAACAGGAAAAAGCCGTTTGAATTCTTTATCACCAAGGATCTTATACAAACCTTCGATGATATCAATCACTGATTGCGAAGTATTTGCTTCTCTTATAAAAGCAAGCATCAGACTGGATTCTACGAAGTGAATAGTTAATAATACTTTCCCTCCTTTTTCACCTATGACAGTATCCATCTGCACCACAGGTAAATCAGGGTTTTTTACGATAAATGCTTTGTAGTCCTCATAGGTACGACCAATGCGGCAGCCCTTGTCCACCTTGAATTCAGGCTTTTTATAATGAGGTCGCCTTTTCACCTTTGTTGGAAGATCAATATTTCTGATATCGAATAAACTGGCATCAATGTAATTATAAAGTGTTTTTTCACTACACATGAGTTCATTTACGTAGTGTATGTAAACCTGATGTACAGACTGACCATTTTTAATCAATGGTGTAATTAGTTTGTTCATCCGCTGCAGCTCCTTTTCATTGGCCAGAATACCGCTCCTGGCTTCAGACAGCTGTTCCGAGAATGCTATATGAGCATCAGCTGCATCGTATATATATTTCTTCAAAGTACATTTACTTAATTGAACACAACCGTTACATACATAGGGTGGTTTGAATCTTGTCCGACATATTTCTTCAATAAAATCAGGGCATTTATCGTTACAAGATGGACATAGTTTGCAGTAAGCAGTTGCACGACGATGGCAATCCTTACCGCAGATACCTACACTCTTACAGTATGCTCTATGCCTACAAGCATTATAACTCCAACCGGGAGAACCGCTTTTCCTTTCATAAGAATGTTTTTTGATTTCCTTGGCAATCGTAGTTCGATCTTTCTCAAGTATTTTTCCAATCTGACCAAAGGATAGAGTTTCTTTTAAACCGGATGCTATAGAGAGGCGTTCTTCATAAGATAAAAATTTAGACATGGTAGTTCCTCCTTATCTGCCACCAGCTTATTCATTGTACTGGGTTAAGTTAAAGGAGGCAAACAAAAAGAAGGCTAATCTAAACGACTAACCTTCTATCTACTATAGTTTGTAAGGTAGAAATCCACATCTACCTTAACAATAAATAATTAACTAATCTCATGGTAGGTCAATTATCTGCTATGGAATTTTGATTTACAATTGAGGTTGGGTGAATTGAGGGTGAATTGAAACACGAGTTTCCTGTTGTAAGATGAAAATCCCATTTTTAAATGAGTTTCCAGTTTTATAAACAAGTTTCCCATTCGAATATCGAATTTCCAAATATTTACTTGATTGAAATGTGAGATGCCACTTTGTAAACAGAGACGCAAGGTCTGTAAACGAGATGCAGTTTGATTTTTTGCTTAATTATTCTGCTGAATTTTTAAAGATTCAATAGTAAAGCGTAATGCAGAACTGAGTATTAATAAATGAGATACAGCTTTTATAGTCATTATTAAAATAAAGTTCCCTTCTATGTTTTGTTAAAATAATCTTGACAATAGCTACAATTCATAGTACTATAATTAAGCGACATAAATAGGGGCATAGTTCAGCTGGTAGAATAACGGTCTCCAAAACCGCAGGTCGTGGGTTCAAATCCTACTGCCCCTGTAGAATAGCTAGTAAAATCAAGGGTCTCCGAGATTGGCTGGCTATTATTTTTTTGTCCATATCCCTTGTTTATCCCTTATTGATACGTTCTAAGGGATATCATCGCGAATAGCCTTTTCAAAAATAGACACGGTCTGTTTTTTCATTTTAGGTGTAACATGTGCATATGTATTCATTGTAATTCTGATATCAGTATGCCCTAGGCGTTCTTGAACATCTTTCATTATTGCGCCGTTTTCAATAAGTAGTGTAGCGTGAGTATGGCGAAGCATGTGAAAATAGAAAGGGATTCCGGTTTCTTTTTTGATCATTTTCACTCCGCATTTTGCAGTCTGGTTAGTAAATGGACTGCCATCCTTTTTTGTACAAACAAAATCAATCGGTACAGTATTTTCAGCTTCACTGTCAATCAGCCGTGTATGATCCATGCCGTCGATTGTGACACGCTCATAAAAATTATTCTTATACAATTCACCCATAAATATTTTATTTTCATATTGTTCTTTCCTGGCGCGCTTTAAAACCGACACCAGTGTATCTCCGATATCTATAGTCCTTGATATTCCTCCCTTTGGTTTGCTGAGTTCCCATTGCCGAAGCTCCGTGTTATAAAACATTGATTTATTGATTACGATGAATTTTTCTTTTAAGTTTACATTTCCCCAATTCAATGCGCATATCTCACCAATTCTCATACCTGTATGGCTCACCGAAGGAGAAAGAGGAGCAACGGAGCCCTTCACGGTAAAAATAATTAGCAAGCCGGTGAGATTGACCTACTTAACAGCATAAAGGACTATTGCAGAGAGCATTGTGCCTGGCTGCATAAAGAAGCCGAGATCGAAGATTATGCTATGGAGTGTATGGCGGGTCTGAGCTATCTCCACTGGAAGGATTTTGTACCATTGATTCTGCCGTCCAAAAAGAACCGATATATGATATTTGAGTTTGATGAGAATGATTAAATATTAAATGCCATCACGAAAAAAAGGCCTATCCATCAGGATAAGCCCTAAATACCAATTACCTCACCAGAATGTGGTCAACCCAGATTGTACATGGGAAACAAACAACGTGCTAACCGTGCTAATCACGATTGCAAATCAAATAACAATATGAATATACAATAATTGCCACGATGTGTCAAGCGATAAATTTAGGAAGGATGTGATTTTAATTGAGTAAATATGCTGAAAGCACTCCGGCCAGAGCAGAAAAATCGCTGCCGAGGACGGAATGCTTATGGATGAATTAATAGGTATTATTTAGTTTTAAGTACCAATTGACTATATGTACATTTAAAAGTAGCCGTACCAATAGCTTGAAACAGAAATCGGTTTAGAACTATAAGGAGTTATGTGAAGTGACAAGGTCCTATCATATACAACAGCTGGTAATTGAAAAGATGTTGATCCGGCGGTAATTACTGTTTGGTATACAAGGGTGTAAGAAGGATTGTTCATATATACTGAGATCAAAAATGGATCTATTGTATTACAATAAACAATAAAATACGGGGTTTTGTTGGCAGGTATAAGAAAAGCTCCATTATTATCCTGCGCCCAGTTAAGCAAGTATTCTTGAACGCCCGGTTGAACTATCAAAGGATCCGGTTGATATTCATATCCTACGACGGATGGTTCATTAGCTATACATACCGGTAGGATTGCAGCATAAGCGTAAGTAGGAGCGCTTACTATGGTTAGCGTACAAACCAAGAGAGCGATAGTTTTTATAAATTTCTTAATTTTCATATTGAACCGCCTTTCGTTAGTAATTATTGATGACATTGGGTTTCATGTAGCGCTACAACAAAATAATACATCTATTTACAATATTAAACAAGTAAATGATTAACAAATATGCTTGTAAGAGATATACAAATATAGGATAAAATGTAAATGTTCATTGATTTAACAAATTTTAAGAAGGAGATACATATGGAAGCAAAAATAAGGCCTTGCTAGAACTGCGACTTTAGGAATGAATATGGTTGGTGCCAGAATTATTTGCTGCATACGATATTGCAGGATAAATGGAATTAAAAGATTTAGTTAATTAAAAAAATGGCGTACATTGACAATTGAATATTGATAGTTTAGCAGTTTATCTTAAATTAAATTGATATTTGGATAAAAATGTTATATTATAAAAGAAGAATAAGCATATTAGTCTTGACAGTGCATTATATTTGAGGGAGGAGAATGTAAATGCTTGAAAAATGGAAAAGAGCTGTAGTTTAAAGCGATTAGATGATTGGTGGAGCATGATTTTGATTACGCTCCTGATTACACTTAAAATTTGACATGCGGGAATGCCCTTTCTATCGGTGTTTGCGAATGGGGCAGATGGTTCAAATCCTACTGCCCCTGTAGATAGCGTCCTGAAGGATGAAGGACGGAAGGACGCATTAAAAAGCTTTAGAATTAATGGTTTCATGGCTTTTTTTCTATTCGTAAAACACTTCTTTAATGCTCTTAAATGCATCCTGTCCTATTTTTGTTACCGAAGCAGGAACCGTAATAGATTTTACATTTCCAAAACCGGAGGCAAATACCATCGGTTCGATCTCAGTAACCCCATAAGGAATGATAAAGGTCTCAAGCGCATAATAATTATTTTTTGCTAAAAGCGCTTGCTGTTCATTATCATTCAGATGGTAAAAGTCGTTTGACAGTGAGAAGATTCCTGAATTAATTGTCTTACAATTCCCGGACCATACGATATGTTTGACTTTTTCGCCAAATACCCCTAATTCGACTTTAGTGACAGAATCATTCAGAATAATCGTTTCAGCACTGCATTCACGGAATGCACCGAAGTTGATCTGTGTTACGTCATAGCTATAACTACCGTGTTTTACCGTAGATTTTATTTTTATTTCTTTCAGCTTTACATCTGCACCTGCCACAGCCACTGTGCCATTTTTTGATCCTGCTTTTTTGGTAACCCGATATAATATCCCATCCTCGATAAATCTGTCAAACTGGGTGCTTCCATTTTCCAGTATCTGAAAATCCTCATATAAATAGCTGTAATTAGCAGCGGGATAAGACTTTTCCCAAATACCGTAACTGTATAGAATTACATTATTATATGCATTTACGCATTTTTTGGGGACATAGATCACTGCCTGGAAGGAAAGCAGACCGCCGTCTCCATTCCAGCATTTAATCCATTCAGGCGGTTTCGTTCCCAAAAACACAATGCTTTTCATGTTCTGCAATATACCGAGATAACCGACTTCTCCCGTAATTGTCTTCGGGAAGGTAATCTTCGTAATATTATTTTCTGCATATTTATCACTGATAACCGGCACCTCGGGATGGTCCGGATCTGCGCAAGCGCCGGTTACCTTATAGCTTGCATTACCAAAGGTAATCGTTTCCGGAATGCTCAGTTCTTTCGTCGTATCCTTAGGTTTTACGGAATACAAAGAAACTGTCTTAAGCTTTGCATTGTTGATACGGTAAGTATAGATATCCTTCGTAATGAGCTTATTTGTCACCGTAACCTTGACTGCCTTAAGAAGGCCCGAGGTTCTTGTATAAGCTATCGCATATGCGGTGCCTGCCTGCTTCGGGTTAATGGTGCCGTTACTTGACAGCTCAAAAACGTCAGGGTCGGAGGAAAGCCAGAATACTGTTTCATTGGATCCCTTTGTCAGCGTACCGGTCAGGTTATAGGTTTTATAGGTATCCAACTGCAGGCTGTTCTTACTTACGGAAAGCTTTGCAGCCTTAACGACATTCTTAGCTTCAGTCACCTTGGCTTTACTTCCAAGCAATGCTTTGTAGGTGGAAACGGAAGCTTTATTTACTTTAACCGTAGCGCCGCTTTTGATGGCCGAAGAAATATTACTGATTGGTTTTTTATTCAGGAAGGTTACAAGATCAAAGCCTTTCAGTGAGTCTTTACCTAAGGTTTTAATTGTTGTCGGTAAAATAATGCTGTTTTCATTTTCCGAACTACCGTAAAATGCCCGGTCTGAAATGGTGGTCACTCCTTCGGGAATAGAAACGAACCGGAGATTACTGGCATGGTTCTCATCGGTAGTCAAATAAGAAGGTATGATCCTGCAATTTTTCGATAAATAAAGAAGCTCCACCTTATAATCAAATACCCCTGTTTCCATCTCTGTCACACTATCCGGAACTTTAACTGCGGTAGCTCCGCAGGCAATTAAACCAAAGCTACATAGCTTTGTCAGCTTATAGGTATAGCCGTTATTGGTGACTTTTTCCGGAAGCGCAAGATAGGAGTAATCAAGCCTGCCCGTAACTCCGATAAGCTGTACTGCGCCTGTTTTTCCTTTTGCCGAAGAGATAACCTGATAAATCAAACCATCCATAGAAAAGCATCCATATTCTATATCCGACGTTTCGGCAGCTGCAATTGTGGGTGTTAAATCAATCGTCTTCTCATAAAGGTCACTCCAGACACCATAATTCATATCTTCGTGAATCACCTTGGAATATGCTGCTTCCATGCCTTTCGGAACAATAAACAAAAAATCAGAACGGAAGGAAAGGTTAGTTAAGCTTACATTAATTTCTTCCGGTACCGATTTACCCCGGAACTCTATGGTACTCAGATTCTTAAATTCACCCTGATATAGAGTCAGTGTTCCTGAAAAATTTTCTGCAAAGCTAAGCTTTGTGATACCTTGATAAAATGAATCATATGGCTCATGAGAATAGATCCAGTCAATACTCATATTCGCAATCCTGTATTCTGATCCGTTAATTACTACGGAGCCCGGAATGAATAACTCTTTTATAACCTTTGTGCTATCCAGGCCAATCAGAGCCGCTTCCTTCTGCGCCTCATTCAGGATTTTATAGCAATAGATACCATCCTTATATATGGTATTTTCCTCCGCGGTACCTGCCTTTGCCGGCAGCAGTACAGTAAAGCCTATGATTATAAAAAATAAAATGACTTTCATGTTTTTAAATAAACCGGTTTTATTCTGCCTTTCTGTTAACATGTCATACTCCTTTCATGTAAAGTTAATACATTTTGTTTAAATACTTGTATTAAAATGGTAGAAATGTTAATTATGATAAAGATTTTAGACTGCAGCCATGTCAAACAAATGTCAATTTTCCCTAAACAGGAAGCTAATTCTTATGTGTTGAGATATATTTAAAATTTATTTCCAAACAGGAGTGTAAAAGTAAAAACCACCATTATATGTCAAGGGCTTAATTTCAAATTTACAGAATATTTATTTCGATAAATCAACTAAATTGGTCATATATTTTGTTCTGTACCATTTTACATTAATGTTGATTTATAAAAGATAATTTGACTATAGTATTGTTAGAACCTGTGGTGCTAGTATATAACTGTGGACATGAAAAGTTTAACACGTTACAATAGTTCCAAGAAAGGCGTCAAACTGTCTGTTATAGGAGGAAGAAAATGTATAAACTATTAATAGTTGAAGATGACCGCGGAATATCTGAAGCAATAAAAGAGCAGGCTCAGCTATGGGATATAGAAGTTCTGTGTGTTCAAAACTTTCGCCATGTAATGGCTGAGTTTACGGAGTTCCAGCCACACTTGATCCTTTTGGATATTTCCCTTCCGTTCTTTAACGGTTACCATTGGTGCAGCGAAATCCGCAGAATTTCCAAAGTACCTATTATTTTTATCTCATCTGCGTCTGACAATATGAACATCGTAATGGCTATGAATTTGGGTGCAGATGATTTTATTGCAAAGCCGTTTGACCAAAGCGTACTTATGGCAAAGATTCAGGCTATGCTTCGCCGAACGTATGATTTCGCATCCGCTATTCCTGTTCTTGAACATCGGGGAGCATTTTTGAATACGGGAGATAGTACGCTGACCTTTCACAGCGAGAAGGTACCTCTTACGAAAAACGAGTATCGTATTCTGCTATGTCTGATGGAAAACAAATGCAAGACTGTGAGCCGTGAAAAATTAATGGAACGGCTTTGGGAAACTGATTGCTTTGTGGATGAAAATACGCTTACAGTTAATATCAATCGTTTAAGAAAGAAATTAGACTCTGCCGGACTTGAAGGATTTATCGCTACAAAGTTTGGTGTGGGGTATATCATAGAATGATGCCCGAAAGGAGCAGGTTATGAAGTTATTTTCCATGTATCTAAAGCAATGCAGAAAAACTGTATTAATACTTCTTTTCTTTTATGTTATCTTTGCTGTCACATTTCTGATGTATCATCTGCCGATGAAAGCTGTTATATATCCAGCTTTGCTTTGTTCCTTACTCAGTATTATATTTATTATTGTTGATTTAAGCAGAGCTCGTAAAAAACATGCGAAGCTTGTTGAGCTTCGTAAGCTGACTGCCGATGTAATTTATTCATTGCCTGCAATCCAGGGAATAGAGGATGGAGACTATCAGGAGATTATTCTTAGACTCAAAGAGGAACAATCACAGCTTGAAACGGCTATGAACAACCGCTATACGGATATGATCGATTATTATACTGTATGGGCACATCAGATTAAAACACCGATTGCATCAATGAGGCTTATATTGCAAAATGAGGACTCGGCATTATCCCGTAAACTTTCGTCTGATCTTTTTCGTATTGAGCAGTATGTAGAAATGGTGCTTGTTTTTTTACGTCTTGGGTCAGCTTCTACCGATTATGTTATCAAAAGATATAAGCTTGATTCAATTATACGGCAATCAGTTAAGAAATTTGCGGGAGAATTTATTATCAGAAAAATTCGTCTGGAATATGAACCTGTGAAGGAAGAGGTTATAACCGATGAAAAGTGGCTGTCTTTCTGCATTGAACAGGTGATTTCCAATGCTCTGAAGTATACGCAGGAAGGAAGCGTGAAAATTTATATGACGGAACCGAAAATACTCTGCATTGAAGATACAGGCATAGGCATTGCACCGGAGGATCTGCCGCGTATATTTGAAAAGGGTTATACCGGATATAATGGCCGCAGCGATAAAAAAGCCAGCGGTATCGGGCTGTATTTATGCCGGAGCATCTGCAATAAACTCGGACATGCAATTACGGTAAAATCAACCCTAGATCGGGGTACTGTCATTTATATCAATCTGGAACAGTATGAATCAAACATAGAGTAACTTCTTACATAACTGTAAGAAGTCAGGCGGGAAATGTAAGCCGATTCGATGGCATTACGTTTCCCGTTTCTGATAAACTTAAAATACAAAAAGATTGATTGGAGGAAAATACAATGAGTATTCTGGAAGTGAACGGGTTAAGAAAAGTCTATGTCACCCGTTTTGGCGGAAATAAAGTCGAAGCACTGAAAAAAGTAAATTTCAGCATGGAACAGGGTGAGTATGTCGCTGTTATGGGTGAATCCGGTTCAGGAAAAACAACGCTTCTTAATATATTGGCGGCATTTGACAAGCCGACAAACGGAACCGTAATCCTGGACGGTAAAGATCTAACCAAAATTAATGAGTCTGCTGTATCGGCATTTCGTCGTGATAATCTGGGCTTTGTTTTTCAGGACTTCAACCTGTTGGATACATTTACATTAGAGGATAATATTTATCTTCCATTAGTTCTCGCAGGCAAATCCTATAAAGAAATGCACGCACGCCTTGAACCTATTGCGGTGAAGCTGGGAATTACAGAGCTATTAAAAAAATATCCATATGAAATTTCTGGCGGACAGAAGCAAAGAGCTGCCGTAGCCCGTGCTTTGATTACAAGTCCAAGGCTGATTCTTGCAGATGAGCCAACCGGTGCTTTGGATTCCAAGGCAACGGATGATTTGCTTCGTCTCTTGAGCGAAATTAACAGAAGCGGCCAGACAATTATCTTAGTAACACATTCTGTAAAAGCAGCAAGTCGTGCAGGGCGTGTTTTATTCATCAAGGACGGTGAAGTATTTCATCAGATTTACCGTGGAAATGATACGGATGAACAATTATATCAAAAGATTTCGGATACCTTGAGCTTGCTTGCGACAGGTGGTGATAAGCGATGAAAACCGGATTTTACCCCAAATTTGCTCTTGATGGCATCCGTAAGAATAAGAGACTGTATATACCATATATTTTAACCTGCACAGGAATGGTAATGATGTACTATATCATTCTGTTCTTGCAGCATACGGATGCAATCTCCTATATGCCGGGTGCAGGAACAATTCATTCTATGCTTGGATTTGGAGGCTGGGTTATTGCAATTTTCGCGGCGGTATTTTTATTTTACACAAATTCTTTCCTCATCCGCAGAAGAAAAAAGGAGTTTGGCTTATATAATATTCTCGGCATGGATAAATGGAATATTGGGCGAATCTTGTTCTGGGAAGTTTTGATTGTTGCCGTATCCTCCTTGGGCATCGGTCTTATTATAGGCATTGCATTATCAAAGCTTGCAGAGCTGGGACTTGTCAATTTACTGAAAGCTGATGTGACTTATACACTTTCAATATCAGCCTCATCAATCGCTATGACCGTCACGGTTTTCAGTGTAATTTATGCCCTGCTTTTTCTGAATACGATACGCCAAGTCAGAATTTCAAATGCAATTGCGCTTTTACACAGTGAGAATGTAGGCGAAAAGCCGCCAAAAGCAAATTGGTTCTTTGGTATACTCGGTGTTATCATGCTGGCAGCAGCTTACTATATTGCCATAGTAACCGAAGACCCTGTTTCAGCGCTTGTGTGGTTTTTTGCAGCTGTTATTCTGGTTATCATCGGAACATATCTCGTGTTCATTGCCGGCTCAGTTTTACTCTGCCGCATACTTCAAAAACACAAGAGCTATTACTACAAGGCCAATCATTTTGTGTCAGTATCTTCTATGATCTACCGAATGAAGCGAAACGGTGCGGGACTTGCTTCTATCTGTATCCTTGCAATCATGGTTCTTGTTATGATTTCTTCAACAACAAGCCTTTATTTTGGTTCGGAAGATTCATTGAGAAATCGGTTTCCAAAAGAAATCAATATAGAGCTGCTGATGGAAAATGTTAAAGATCTTAAGGAAGCAAATATATCTTCTGTCCGCGATTCTATTATAGAAATTAGTAATAATTACGGAGTAAAACCCGAGAATATTACTGATTACCGTTTAGCTTCCTTTTCCGGACTGATGAATAAGGATACGGTAGAAATAGATGCTAGTATCATAAATAATATAGATACCTACTCTAATGTTTATCAGTTTTTTATGGTACCGCTTGATGATTACAACCGCATTATGAACGCTCATGAAATGCTTGAAGCCAATGAAATATTGATTTACACATACAGAACAGACTATATGGAAGATACGCTGACCATAAACGGTGGTGAGACCTTCCATGTAAAAAAGCATCTTAATGAATTTATAGGAAACGGCAATGCCGCAATGAATGTCATTTCATCTATGTATATCATTGTACCGGATTTGAGCTCCTATCTTGAGGGTATTACTGAACTTTCGGATAATAATGGCGAAAGGATGGTATCACTTCGCTGGACCTATGAATTTGATACACAAGTTGCAAGTGACAGACAAATTGAATTAAATAGCAGGATCAGGGAAACATTAAAAGGCTTTGCCGAAAATAATGACTATTTTATTAAGTCCGTTAATTGTAATAGTCGTGCAGCAAACCGTGATGATTATTACAATACCTTTGGCAGTTTTTTCTTTCTTGGCATAATACTGAGTATTGTATTCATTTTTGCTGCGGTGCTTATTATCTACTATAAACAGATTTCGGAAGGTTATGAGGATCAGGCGCGATTTGATATCATGCAGAAGGTCGGTATGACAAAGAAGGAAATCCGTAGGAGTATTAATTCGCAGCTCTTGACGGTGTTCTTCCTGCCGTTGATTTTTGCAGGTATGCACCTTGCCTTTGCATTTCCGATAATACGAAAGCTTCTGCTGCTGTTCAATCTTAATAATGTAAAACTATTTGCTGCTACAACTGTTATCAGCTTCCTTATATTTGCATTGTTTTATACTTTGGTATATCGCATTACTTCTAATGCTTACTATAATATTGTCAGCGGTGCTAAAGAGGAGATAGGATTACACTCCTGATTACATTTTAAAATAAGCATGCGAAAATGCCCTTCTATCAGTGTTTGCAGATGGGGCAGATGGGTTCAGATCCTACTGCCCCTGCAGCGGCAGCAAAAGCCGCAGTAGGAACACCCCTCCCTCTGTATTGAAGGAATATAAGCCGCCATGGCGTTCCACAATGGCAACTATACTCTTGATTCCGAAGCCGTGTCCGGCTTCTTTACTCTTTGATTTCGGCAATTCGCCTTCCATTTCAATGCTTCCCCTATAAACGTTTTCCGTAGAAATAACCAACCTGTCACCATTGACAATGGCATGGATATAGACCTTACGAAGCTTTTCCTCCTCCACCTGTGCGGCTGCGGTAATGGCATTTTCCAGTGCATTGGACAGCAAGGAACAAAGCTCGGTGTCGTTCACATCAAGTTCTTCCGGTAGTTTGACATCTGCGTGCAAAGTAACCTGTATCTTTCTTGCCTTATTTTCAAAGCTGGATAAAATCAAATTGACTGTTTCGTTTTCGCAATATCGTATCGGGGTCAGTGCATCAATAGCGGCTTCTGTACTTGCAAGATATTCTTTGATTTTCAGAAGATCACCATCGGCCGCAAAGCCGCCGATCAGCGAGAGGTGATGGCGCATATCATGACGATAGATCACGGTGCTGTCTTGCATCCGGCGCATCGCATCAAGCTCTAACTGGGCATGCTGGAATTGGGAAGCAAAGATGTCCCTCTCTCGCTGGGCCTTGGTCTGTTTTTGGGATTCATTATAGTATAGGAGAACAAAGACTAAGTAAAAGGTACAAATTACAGAAGGAGTAAATTGCACCGCTTCACGAGTATCGGAATACAAAAGATCAGTATAGATGGTAGTGGCGTAATCAAACAAATAGTACAAAAGAGGGACTGCACCAAACAGCAGACATGAGTGTATTGATCGCTCTATTAGCTGTCTTACTGAGTCAGCCACATATTTTTTGAGGAAATAGTAAGCAAAGCACATGGCAACAAAGTAACCAATATGATCGGCATAACGGTTGCCGAAAACTGCAGCCGTCATCAAGCCAACCCAGCGTGGTACCTGGCAGCAAAGATAGGCTGTCAGTACACTGTTGATCGAAATCAGCCAGGGACGCTTGAAATATAGGACGAGGAATGCGATCAACGGCAAATGCGTAATGAAAGGGTACAGTTTCATTGTGACCTGTAACCCCAACATCTCCCAGCAAATTATTTGAATGGAGGTGATAAGTATATAAAAAACAGCAATCACCAATTTGCCTGCCCGTGTAAGCTGCACACCGGCAAAAAGAAGAGACACCGCTACACCGAACATCAAAACAATGCCGTAGCGAAATAAAATAATAATGGTATCTATCACAGCATATCCCTCCGTCTATTTGGTGACAGCAGATATTTCATATATGCGGCTTTCGCATTCGAAAAGGCATCTCTTGCCACGGGTACTGTTTTACCCACTCTGGTAGCAAGGCCTTTTTTATCAAGTGCGGTTACCTGGCACAGGTTCACCACATAAGAACGGTGTGGCTTATAAAAACGGGGGTCTGACAGCAAAATACTCTCGTAATCCGTAAGATAGCCGTAGACTTCCCGCACCTCGCCATTGGTAAGAATAAATTGTATCTTGCGGTTTATGACTTCTACATAAACAATCTGCGAAAAGGGTAGCTTCATGATACCGCTTCCTGTTTTCAGCGTAAGATACGCCTCCTCTTGTGCTAACCTTTTACGCTGCTTGTCAAGAACGGAGAATATCTCATCTCTTCGCGCGGGCTTCATGAGGTAGTCCTCGGCACTTACGCGGTAGCTCTCCACGGCAAACTCACGGGATGAGGTGAGAAAAATAATGGGTATTTCATAATTAGAACCGCGAATCTCTTTGGCAACATCCATTCCGGTAACCCCCGGCATTAGGATATCCAAAAGTAGTAAATCAAACTGACTTGACCGCATCGTCTCTAAAAGTTCCGTACCACTGTGAAAGGCTTCATATGTAATCATACCGTCTCGCTCCCTGCCGAAATCCTCCAGCAGAGATAAAATACGGGAAAGTTCATTTATATTGTCATCACAAACAGCAATATGCATGTTTGTCTCCTCCGTTTTTGGTATATTATAGCATGATGCAAAAACTTCTTCAAGGCTTAGAGCTACAATTACGGTTTGTGCGGTGAAAAACACGTTTCGTGCGAAAAATGGAGTTTTATTAAGAAAATAGGATATTGTTTTTATGAGTGATAGTAAATTTACAGGGGAAGAGGAGACACTCCAGGATGTAAGCCGCATTGTGCCGGTATTGCATAGAGAAGCGTTTGTAAGTTTAAAGGAGAGAAGTATGTTTAGTTTAGAAGAGACTTATAATCAAGCAATAAGTATTTCGCGTAATATTGTGGAAGATATCAGGTTTGGCAGAAAATTATACTTAAATCCAGTAAAAATATGCTCGGTTCAAATTTGTAAAAATCTAAATGTAGATACGAATATATTAACATTTCTAAACAGCGTTCAGGATAAAAACCCTTATATGTATTCTCATCCGGTTAATGTAGCTTTCATATCGTTGGTCATTGGCAAATGGCTGAATTTGGATTATTTAAATCTGGCGAACCTGGTTCGTGCAGGGCTTTTACATGATATCGGAAAGGCAAAAATTAAAGATAGTCTATTAAATAAGGCTGATACATTGACATTAGAAGAGATGGAAAAAATGAAAGCTCATCCGGTCATAGGCTATAAAATATTAGATAGCATCAACGCATTCGATTCGGAAGTGTTACAAGGTGTTTTATTCCATCATGAAAGGATGGATGGAACAGGTTATCCCTTGGGGCTAAAGGGAGAGAAAATCAATTTGTTCAGCAGAATAATAGCAATAGCTGATACATTTGATGCAATCACAGCTACCAAGACATATAGCAAAAAGAATTCACCTTTAAAAGCGGTCGAGGAAATACAAGCAAACAGCTTCAATCATCTGGACCCATATGTTTGTCAGATTTTTGTAAATAATATTATCGACTACTATAGTGGCAGAGCGATTCGGTTAAGTAACGAACAAGTTGGGAATATAGTTTATATAAATCCAATAGAAATTACAAAACCGTTAGTTTGTTATGAGAATGAATATCATGATTTGTCGGTAGAAAGAGACATTGAAGTGGTTGAGATTCTTTAGTGCGGGGAATTCACATTCGCCCTGCTGCCGGAGAGGAAACCAAAAAGCTGCAGGCACTTCCGGAACAAGAAAAATAACTTTACGAGTTATGGAGGAGTAAGTTGTATGAAAAAACTCATTTTAAGCACATTGGAATGCCCCGATGGCTATGAGATTGTTGAGGATGTACTCAACAGCTGTGGCAGTTTGATTATAACCAAAAACACTATTGTTAATGAAGCCTTAAGACAAAAGCTTGCTGCTTTAAAGGTGGACAGGATCGTGGCACGCGAACGAACAAAAATAATTGATATCGTTAATAACCCAAAAGCGGATATTATTGAGTTAAAAAGAAAATACCAGAAAAGTGTAAATTCTGTAAAGATAATTATCAATGACCTTGCCGCAGGAAAAGGACTTGATAATGAAAAGATCAACGAGATATCCGGTTCACTTTATGAAAATATGTGCGGTATCATTGCTGTAACGGAATGTCTGAATAAGCTAAGAATTGTTGATGAATATACCTATTCCCATTGCATCAATGTTTCATTATATTCAATGCTTCTCGGAAAGTGGCTTAAGCTTCCGGAAAGCGAGATCAAGCTTCTAATGATTGCTGGCATTTTACATGATGTGGGAAAGACAAAAATACCAATCAATATATTGAAAAAAAAAGGACCTTTAACCCCAGAAGAGTTTGAAATTATCAAGATGCATCCGTTATTAGGGTTTGAAATAATTAAGGATAACACAGGCATAAATAAGAAAGTTAAAGAAGCGGTATTGATGCATCATGAAAAGGAAAACGGAACGGGATACCCTTTTGGTATAAAAGGCATAAGTATCAGCAGTTTTGCAAAAATAATATCCATTGCGGATGCTTTTGATGCGCTAACCTCAGAACGTGTTTACAAGAAGAGGCAGACTCCGTTTGATACTTTCAGGGAATTTGAAAGGATAGGCATCGGCGAGGGCTATTATGATCCCGAAATTCTTCTTAAATTTATACATAATATTTCACAATATTATGTCGGGTCAAGGGTTATGATGAGTACAGGCAAATTTGGTGAAATTGTATATGTACCACCACATAATATTTCAAATCCGGTGGTTAGAGTTGATGGTTCTTTTATAGATCTGTCTGCTCAAAAGAGTATGAAAATTATGGAGATGCTGTAATATAATAAGGATTTGAGACCCTCCGTAAATATCCCAAAAGCCTCCTGTTTTATGCTTTGAGCGCCCGACTATAACGTATCCTGTTTCTTCCCGCATTTAATAAAATAGTAAACAGCGCCAACCATACCGGCATCGTTTCCAAGCCTGGCAGATTGAATATCCAGATTATTACGGAAGGCAGGCATTACCCGTTCCAGTACCTTCCGGCGTATGGGTTCGATGAAATATTTTTCCTGAACACTGACGCCTCCGCCAAGCAGTATCAGCTGCGGATTAAAAATATGTACAAGACTCACCAGCCCGTCTGCGACATAGTCCAGCCATTCGTCTACAATCTGCGGAAGACCGGAATTGAATTTTTCCAGCTGTTCAAAAATTGTTTTCCCGTTAATTCCTTTAGTGTCAAAACTGTTTTTATCAATAAGACCATTTTCAACCGCCTCCTCAACCATATGGACCAGAGCTGTCGTAGAGGCATACTGTTCGTAGCAGCCCGTATTTTTACAGGTACATTTTCTACCCTCGTTACATATTGAAAAATGTCCCAGTTCTCCTGCAAATCCGTTATGTCCCGCAAGTATTTCGGAATTTATGATTATTCCTCCCCCTACTCCGGTACCAATTGTTATGACAATGGCCTCTGAAGCATCCTTTGCCGCACCGATCCACTTTTCTGCCAGGGCCGCACAGTTTGCATCATTCATTACAGTCACCGGTAAACCGTACCTGTTTTCCAGCGTTTCTTTAATACGGCTTCCCTGCCAGTTTTTGATATGTCCTGCAGTACCGGCAACTATTCCGTTATGTATATCGATTTGTCCTGTGGCAGAGACGCCGATTCCAGCAAATTCACCGGATGTCTTTGAATGATCGGCCAGAAAAATATCCAAGCTCTTTATTACGGTATCTAAAATGGGTGTTTCATATTGATCAAAGGATGCGCTGCAGCTTCCGGAGGAAAGAACCTTCCCCCTCTCATCAATAATCCCAAGTTTGACTTCTGTTCCTCCTATATCAACACCGATATATTTCATATTAATTCTCCATTCTTACATTTTTTGATGCATTTAGCGCCGAGAGGGTATCTTTATGCTTTTCTGCTTTAAAATAGGAATCATTTTCAAAATAATAGGTATAAAAAACATCAATCATAACCAAGATGGGAAACTGAGGTGAAATCATGGTACCGCCGTCCAGGTTCTTGGACATTGCGACGTAGAGCACCTCATCACAATATTCGCTTTCTTCCACATTCTTATTTGCTGTAATCAGCACCACCTTGGCATTTCTTTTCTTTGCCAGACATATACCGGAGAGAATTTCTTTTGTCTTTCCGCTCAAGGAGATTGCAATCACCAGATTATCCTCATCCATCAATGCCGAATTCATTTGTATCATTTGCGAATCGGTAATTGCCTCTACATACAGTCCGGTCCGCATAAAACGGAGCCGAAACTCATTAGCCGCAAATCCGGAGCTTCCCATTCCATATACGCACACTCTTTTGCACTTGTTGACAAGACCTGCAATACGCTTCATCTGTGGTTCATCAAGCATTTCAAAGCTTTCATTTAATAATTTCAGGTAATTATCGTGTACACGCATGGATAAGGTACTGATATCCTTTTCCTGCTGATTTGAGGATAAGTCTTTTTCATAGATATAGATCAATTCCCGGAAGCCCTTATAGCCGCATTTTTTGGCAAAGCGGGACAATGTCGCTTCTGAAACATATAAGAGTTTTGACAGATGCCTGGAGTTAAAATTAATAAGCTTTGTATTGCTGAGAAAAAAGTCCGCCACGCTTTTTTCAACAGGTGTAAGCTCATCGTAAATCTTTAGAATGTTCTGTTTTACTTCTTCGTCGGCATATTTCATATCGGATATCACATCCTTCTGTTTGAGAATAGGTATGTCGTGCTTTTTATACTGATTATATCCGATAAACACCGTATCTACAAGCCAAATGAACCGGTTTTGTTACTGTGTGGCAAAAACGGAATGTACTTTCAAAAAACCTTCCTGTTTAACAAAATACGTAACTACTTTCTATATGCTACGGAAATATTGAAATTAAAAAAGTTCGCTATTATAATTCAAATGAATGATTGATGAGAAATGGACATGGGGTAAAGATAACTGAGCAGACGGTCTGCTTGTTATAAATATTTTTATTATTAAGGGAGGTTAAAATTTATGAAAAGAATGATTAGTTTATGTCTTGTATTCGTTTTTGCAGTCAGTATGTTATATGGCTGCGGAAGTACAAAAACAGACGATGCAACGCAAAATGTAACAGGTGATTCTACGACAGGGAACGCAGCAGCTCCTTCAGAAACGGCAGCAAGTCCCACAGAGGCAGCGGCGGAACCGGTTACCATCGAGTTCTGGACAATTTCACTGCAGCCTACATTTACAGATTTCTTTAATGGATTAATTAAGGATTACGAAGCGGCTAATCCTAATGTAACCGTTAACTGGACAGATCTGCCCTATGATGCCATTCAGCAAAAACTGGTTACCTCTGCGGCAGGCGGAACCGCGCCGGATGTCGTTAACTTAAATACTCAGATGGCCTTGACTCTTGCCGGAAAAGGTGCATTGGTTGATTTGGAGGCAGAGGCAACCCAGGAACAAAAGAGCATTTATGTTCCGAGCTTATATGAATCCGCAAAAATTGGTGATTCTGTATATGCATTTCCCTGGTATGCATCGCCGAACATAATGTTCTATAATAAAGCATTGTTTGAAAAAGCAGGTATTACGGATATTCCTACGAATTATCAGGATGCATTTGAAATGGCAAAGACGATGAAGGATACGACAGGTGCTTATCTTTACAATCCTCCGGAATTCTTTAATTTATTATTTGAAGAGGGTATTCCGGTATTAAGTGAGGATGGCGCGGCAGCCGCATTTAATACGGCGGACACCGCTAATCTGCTGAAAGCCTTCAAGTCCATGACGGATGCGGATTATCTGCCTAAGACAAACTGGGGTGCCTGGGATACCGAATTAAAATTATTTGAGACAGGTAAATTAGCAATCGTCAGCTCCTCCGGTTCCACCTTATCCAGAATAAAGGATGAAGCGCCGGATGTATACGAGAATATCGGTGTCGCTGCGCCTCTTACGGGAAGCATAGGGTTAAGCCGTAATGCACTTATGAATGTTGTCGTTCCTGAAGCAAGCAAGAACCATACAGAAGCAATCAAATTTGCTTCCTATATTACAAATGATGCCAGCCAGTTGGCTTTCTGCAAGGAAGTTGCTATATTCCCTTCCACCACGGCAGCCAGTGAAGATCAGTATTTCCTTTCCGACACAACAACCCTGGAGGGTATTGCCAGAAAGATGTCTGTCGATGTCAGCAAGACCTCTAAGGATTATTCCTTAGGAGTGGAAGGCCAGGGAGATATCCAGAGTGCGGTTAACAAAGTCTATGAAGCGGTTATTACCAGTAACGGAGATATTCAGTCTGCTTTAGATGCGCAGGAAAAAGCGGTCAACAGTATTTTGAAGCAGTGATTCATGACAGGGGACTATCACAGAATAACCCGAATTACAGACTGATATGGTTTGATAAATAATACACTATTTTGTGAGGGCCCTTGCATTCAAAGAGGATGTTGTAAAACTGAGATGTACTGCCAGGTTTTGCAGCATCCTCTATACAAGGAGGTAGTGTGAAAATTAAAATTTTCACACGGCAAATTTGTATCTGACCAATGTGAAAGCAAAGCTTTCACATCCCAAATTCGCGGGTATTGGCAGCAGGAGGTATTTATGAAAGTAAAGACCAGACAGACAATAAAGGCATATTTATTTATGGCACCGGCGCTTATCATGATCATTGTCTTTGTTCTTGTTCCGATTATTGGAAGCTTACCGTTAATGTTTTATAATTATTCTGTGTTGGGGAAAACCGAATTTATTGGATTAGATAATTTCAGGCGCGCCTTCGGCGATCCTGAATTCCGCATATCGATTATAAACTCAATTTTATTTGTGGCTGTAGTACCGGTATTACAGTTTTTATCCATTCTGTTAGCTTTGCTTGTTAATCGAAAAATAAAGGGAATTTCAATATTCCGAACGTTGATATATATTCCTGTAATCACATCAATGGTGGCGGTATCGATTATCTGGGGATTTCTCTTTGATCCCAGCGGCATGATCAATACCGTATTAATGGATGCGGGTATCATCAGCAGTCCCCTTGGCTTTCTCAGTGACGGTAAGACTGCGATGCTGTGTATCATGTTTATTACAATTTGGCAGGGACTTGGCTATTATATGATGCTCTACCTGGCGGGTCTTCAATCGGTTCCGAAGGAATTGGAAGAGGCGGCAATCGTGGATGGAGCGAATAAAGTGCAAAGTCTGGTAAAAATAAAACTCCCTCTGCTAAAACCGTATATCTGGTTCTGTTCACTTAATTCAGTGATTTCAGCAGTCGGAGTTTTTGACGTCGTTTATGTATTGACCAAAGGCGGACCATATAATGCCACGCTGGTAATCAATTATTATTCCTACGTGAAAGCCTTTTCCGATTTTGAATTCGGATATTCGGCTGCGATCGGTGCGGTACAGGCAGTCATTACATCAATGCTCAGCATCATCGTCTTTATGTACGGTAAAAAGGGAGGAGGCATGACCTACAGTGAATAGGAGAACAAAAGGAAAAATAATTAATACAACGCTGACCTACATAGGTCTGATTTTAATTTCACTCCTCTGTGCCGGCCCATTTTTGTGGATCCTCTCCACCTCCTTTAAAACCGGACAGAATATTTATGATTTAAAATTTTTCTTTGCCAATCCGACGTTTGATAACTATTTAGGGGTTTTTGAATTCCTGTCCGTACCAAAATATATCGGGAATACATTAATCATTACGCTAAGCTCGATTGCAATTGATGTGATTTTTTCCGCATTATGTGCTTATCCGTTAGCTTGTATGGATTTTAAAGGGAAAAAAGTAATCATGGCTGTACTCATTTCCACTATGATTATCCCGGCGGCAGCCGGTATGATCATCAATTATTTGATTATCAGCAAAATACATTTGCTGAATCGTCTGGTCGGAGTAATCCTGCCCGGCTCAGTCAAGGTATTCAGCATTATCCTGCTGAGACAGTCCTATCTGGGGATTCCGAAGGAATTGATCGAAGCGGCTAGAATTGACGGTGCAAAAGAGTTAAGGATCTGGTGGCAGATTATGATGCCGGGAATCATGCCGTCGGTGAGTACGATTGTAATTTTTGATTTTATCAGCCGGTGGAATGAATTCCTGTGGCCGGTTATCGTATTACAGGATCCGAAAAAATACCCTCTGGCGACAGCATTACAGTATCTTAACGGCAGCTTTAACTATAAATTCGGCTATATCGCCGCAGGAACCATAATATCTATTATACCGATTGTTATCGTATTCCTGCTGTGCCAGAAAAATTATATTGAAGCAATCAGCGGTGCGGTGAAAGGTTAAGGAAATGATAAATGAATTCAAATTATTTCATATGGATTGAAATTGAGGCAAATAAAAAAACGATTACAGATCAGCAGAGCTTTCGGCAGGCAATGGAGAAATGCAGGGATGCGGGTATTGGTGCCGTAATTCTCAGCGTAAAGGATACTTCGGGATTTGCAATTTATGAAAGCAGGATAGCACCGCATTATTCGGAATATGATAAAATATTCGAAAAGAAGGATTATCTTCTGGAATGTCTTGACACAGTTCATAGCCTGGGAATGAAGTTCTATGCGTCCGTCGATGTTTTTGCGGAGGGAAATAAGAGAAGACCGCATCCGAAGATGCCGGGAATCCAAAGAACAGACTGGCAGACCCATGTTTATGGAATCAATGAGACAAAGGACATGGTAATTCAGCCGGTTTCAGCAGAAACTGCGATTAAAACCATCGGAAGCATTGATGATTTCGGCGAGATATTTGTAAATCCCGCAAACGATGAGGTTTGTGAATATGAACTGTCTCTGCTGAACGAAATCATGGCAAAATACGCCATCGACGGAATTGTACTGGATCGCGTCCGCTATGTTGGATTAAGCTCTGATTTCAGTCCTGTTACAAAAGAAAAATGGGAGCAGTATAACGGAAATAAGTGCAGCTGGCCGGAAGATATTTACCGTATCAAAGAGAATGACGGAAAGCTGGAAATCGAATATGGAGACTGTTTCGGTGAATTCATAACCTTTCGGGCAGGCATTATCAAAAGCTTTATTAATCAGGTAAGAGCGCTTGTCAATGCGCAGCCGAAGAAAATCGAGTTCTGGGATTATACGGGCTCCTGGTATCCGCTGTATTACCAGGTTGGAGCAAACTGGGCAGCAAAAGATTATGATGCAATAGAATATCCGTGGGTTAACCTTCAAAAATATAAAAAGACCGGATATGCAGAGCAATTGGATGGCCTGATGTCAGGCTTCTACTATTCCTATGTCACGGAGCAGGAAGCAAAGGATGCGAAGCAGCCTGCTTACTGGTACAGCGTGGAAGGCTCGGGAAGACTGGCCTCCCAGGTCACCCGGAATGCCGTTCCGATTGCAGGCAGCCTGTTTTTGGACCAGTACCGCGAGAACCCGGAAGCTATGACAAGAGCGGTAGATATGTGCTTTCAGAAATCCTCCGGCTGTATGCTGTTTGATTTGTCTTATCTGGTTAAGAATGACTGGTGGAGTTATATAGCGGTGAAGGACCGGATTGAGACTGTTATGGAGCAATTGAAGGAGACCGATCTGCAGGAATTAATGCAGCTGTGGAAGGAATGCTTTCCGCCTGAGTTCCTGGTGTCAGAGGAACAATTATACAAAAGAACTTTTTTAGAGGAACAGATATGCCCGGAGGCAGCTTTATGCATCAGAAGCAGGGACACGAGGAAGCTCCTTGGCGCAATCGTATGCAAGACCTCGGGGGAAGAGGGGGAACCAAATGCATCTTGTGCCTGGATAACAGCGCTCCTGGTGAAACCGGAATATCAGAACAGAGGATATGGAACACGGTTATATCAAGCTGCCCGGAAGGAACTGACAGATAAATCAGTTCATAAGATATTTATCGGCCAGGATTACCATAATATCTTTTCCGGTATCCCGGCACCCACTGAGAGTAAAACGGCATTTTTTGGGAAGCTTGGATTTGTTATCAATAGGGAGGAGCATTATGACCTGGTTTCCGATATTTCCTCTAATGATAAAATTGACAATTTTGATACCTCTTCCTTTGAAGAAAGCTTCTGTGCAGAGGCACTTAACAGTGGTGAAAAGCAGGAATTATACTGTTTTCTTCAGAAAGAATTCCCGGGACTCTGGGCGGTCAGCATAGAAGAGTATCTGGAAAGCGGAGGCGATCCCCAGGAAATTATCGTATTAAAGAATAAGCAGGATAAAAGGATCAACGGCTTCTGTAAAGTACATGTAAGCAAAGATCATAGCGGTGAGCTGGGCCCTATCGGAATTGCAAAGGCTGTCAGGGGAAACCGTGCCGGTGAATACCTGTTACGGCAGTCACTGCTTTATTTACGAAAAAGGGGAGGGAAAGATATACGGATTGACTGGACGATTTTGAAAGACTATTACGGTAAATTTGGCTTTAAACCGGTTCGGGTTTACAGAGGAGCCTATAAAGAGATTTGAATTAAGGATAAGGGGAAAGGGTATGAAAAAGAAAATTGTTTTGCTTCCGCTGGATGAAAGACCTTGTAATTATAGTTTCCCATATCGTCTGTTTGCACATGAGGACATTGATATCGTAAGGCCGGAATGCCTGGGAGATAAAAAGCAGCCTGCCGATGTAATAAAAGCAGCCGAATTTCTGAGAAGAGAATGCAAGGACGCAGACGGCCTGGTTCTTTCTGTCGATATGATGCTTTATGGTGGATTAGTTCCGTCAAGAATTCATTATACAGAGGCAGAAAAACTGAAGGAACTGGCCGCGCTGGTAAAAATATTAAAGAAGGAAAACCCGAAGCTTTTGATTTATGCATTTCAGGTAATCATGCGCTGTCCCGATTATTCCAGTGATGACGAAGAGCCCGATTATTATGAGACTTACGGAAAAATGATCCATATGGCAGGTGAGGTGATCCATAAAAGCCGGCTCGGTATGTGTGACGGTGAAGAATTAAAAAGCATTTTAAGTCAAATTGACGGTGATAAGCTGAATGACTATGTATCCAGAAGAGAATGCAACCGCGAATTAAATTACACAATCATCGATTATGTAAAGCAGGGCTTCATTGATGCTCTTGTGATACCGCAGGATGATTCGTCCTCCTATGGCTATGCGGCTATGGATCAGGAGGCAGTTCGCGCAAAGATTGCGGAAGAGGGCCTTTTGGATAAAATTCTTATGTATCCCGGTGCGGATGAAGTGGCATTGACTCTGGTTTCAAGAATGATCAATAAAATAAACGGGAGAAAGCCCAAGATATATGTAAAGTATGCAAGTGAAGCTTCGAAAAAGGCCGTACCGCTATATGAAGGGAATTCACTGGAAACGACAATTAAATATCAGATCCTCTCCGCAGGATGCCAGCTGACCGATGCTTATGAAAATTCAGATATTATTCTTGCAGTAACAGCCCCTTCGGATAAATTTGTGGAATCCTACGAACAGCCCTATCTATCGAAGGGATACTGCGTGGAGCGGAATCTTCCGGAGCTGATCGACTTTCTGAAGGAAAGGGTAAGGGAAGATAAAATTGTAACAATTGCGGATAATGCGTATGCAAACGGAGGAGAATTGCAATTGATACTGCTGCTAAATCAGAATCTCCTTCTTGATAAGGTAGCAGGATATGCCGGATGGAATACATCGGCGAATACGCTTGGAACAGCCATTGCGGAGGGAGTGGATTATTTTCATTATGGAGCTTCGCCGGGACATAGGAGCTTCTTGGCTGAACGGTATATCGAAGATGCAGGATACTGTTCCGTTGTCAGAAAAAATATAATAAAAGATCTGCACAGGTATGGAATGAATTACTTCGATGTAAAAGAAAAAGACGGCATAATCAGTAAAAAAGTGAAGGAAGAATTACAGGTTTATATGGAAGGCTATTTATCCTCTATCGCTGGTCATATTTCTCTGGATCATGTATGGATGCCCTGGAGAAGAGTGTTTGAAGCGGGAATTGAAGCTTCTTATCATATGCCGGAGGAGAAGAAAAGAGGTTGAGATTTTGATAACTATTAACGGTTTTTCGGACGATGGAAGCTGGTATAAAGGGAACCTTCACAGCCACACTACAAATTCGGACGGCAATTTTACACCCCAGGAAGCAGTAAAGGAATTTAAAAAGCATGGATATTCGTTCTTATGTATCAGCGATCATAATCTATATACGGATTACAGAGGAAAGCTCGGCGAAGAAGACTTCCTTATTCTCCCGGGTGTAGAAGCAGCGGCTGTCCTTTTTGATGACGAGGGCAGATGCAGGAAGGTTCATCACATGAATGGGATCTTAGGCACTGCTGTCATGCAGAATAAGGCGCCCAGGCTGTACCAGCACAGGGAGGAGGTTGGGCCGTTTCTTTATTACGGTAAATGGGACGGAGCGAAAGCAGCCACCGATCTGACCCAAGAGCTGCACAGCAGAGGATGTTTTGTTACTTATAATCATCCGATCTGGTCCAGAGTGGATGCAGAGGAATTTGTACCGGCAGAGGGCTTCGAGATACTGGAAATTTTTAATTATAACACGCAAAATGAAAGTGAAACCGGTTATGACACAACTTATTGGGACGGGATGCTTCGAAAAGGAAGGCATATTTTGGCCGATGCTTCGGATGATAATCATAATGCCGGTGTATTTGACGATGCCTTCGGCGGATATATTGTCGTGAAAGTAAAAGCCCTGGCATATGATAATATCATAGAGTCCATCCTGTCCGGCAATTATTATTCCTCCTCCGGTCCCGTAATCTATGACTGGGGTATCAGGGAGGGGAAAGCATATATCACCTGCAGCGCATCGGAGAGAATTACTTTTATTGCAGACGGCTTTGTGGGTGCAGGAACCGCATTTGTAGCAAAATCTGAGAATGACCTGCTGCAGGAAGCAGCATTTACCCTTACGGGAAATGAAACATATATCAGAGCGGAATGCAGAGATTTATATGGGAAAAAAGCTTGGACAAACCCAATCTATATAGAACACCAAGGAAGGTGAAGACAGTGAACAGAAATGAACAGATATTGGCACGGATCAAAGGCGGATTAATCGTATCCTGCCAGGCATTGAAGGATGAACCATTACATAGCTCTTATATTATGTCAAGAATGGCAGTTGCTGCCAAAGAAGGCGGCGCTGTAGGAATTCGCGCCAATACACCGGAGGATATCAGCGAGATAAAAAAAGCAGTGGATTTGCCTATCATTGCATTATACAAACGGGATTATCCGGATTCTCCAATCTATATAACGCCTACAGAAACGGAGATTGACCTGTTAGTCGGGGTTAATCCTGAGATAATTGCACTCGATGCAACAAACAGGCTTCGTCCGAATGGAATTACGCTGGATACTTTTTTCGCCAGAATCAAGCAAAAATATCCGGACCAGTTATTTATGGCTGATTGTGCTACTTATGAAGAAGGAATACATGCACAGGAAATTGGCTTTGATATCGTAGGCACTACGCTGTGCGGGTACACAGATAATACAAAGGGGGTCAGCTTACCCAATCTGACTATGATTAAGCGCCTGGCGGATACTTTGGCCGTTCCGCTGATTGCGGAAGGCGGAATCTGGGAGATAGAGGATCTGAAGCAGGTTATAAAAGAAAAAGTACATGCCGTTGTGATTGGATCGGCAATCACAAGGCCGAGAGAAATTACGGAAAGATATGTCAAGGCGATTTTATAGATAGATGCAGCAGAAAAAGGAGCCAGGAGAGGGCACCTAAAAAGAATTATTTGATTGACGGAGATTCTTTTATTATGGAAGATAACAAATCCTATAAGATATTTGAGAAAACCTATGATGTGATTGTGATCGGCGGCGGAACAGCCGGTTCTGCGGCAGCCATAGCTTCCGCAATGGAAGGCGCCCGCACGCTGATTGTCGAACGAAATTCTTACCTCGGAGGCACTGCATCGGGAGGACAGGTAACTCCGATGATGCATATCGGTATTGACGGCAGGCTCGGACAATCCTATTTGAATGAAGTGATCAAGGAAAAAATGGCGGGGGAAGGGTATGCGGCCGATGATAACTATGGAAATGACGGATGGTTCAATACCGAAATGCTTAAGTTTACTTTGGAGGAGCTTTTTACAGAATATAACGGCGATATACTCTATCACACTGAGCTTATTGATACTGTGGTGGAAGATAACAAAATAACCGGAATTATCGTTCATAATAAATCCGGACTCCGGCTTATCTGCGGCAGTGTATTCATCGATTGCACCGGCGATGCCGATGCGGCATATTGCTCGGGAGTTCCGTGCTTTACCGGGGACGAGGTATTTCATAACAATCAGGCCATGTCTTTACGCTTTATGCTTGGAAATATTGATATAAGAAAGCTGAAAAATTTTCTTCGGGACATCGGTGAGCCTGATCTATTGGATTACCCCCTGGTGGAGATTGCCTCGGTATGGGAGCAGGAAACCCCGCTTAACCGTTTATTTCAAGAGGGGTATCAAGATAGTGTCATTGAATATGAGGACGGAAAATACTTCCAGGCCTTTGCGGTTCCCGGCATGCCCGGAGTTATGTCGTTTAACTGCCCGGAAATACCCGATAGCTATGATACGTTAAAGCCGGAGGCGGTCAGCCGGGCATTAATCACCGGAAGGAAAATGATAAAAAGACTGTATGGCTTCTTGAAGTCCTATCTGCCCGGGTTTGAAGAAAGCTTTATTTTATCCGTGGCGGAGATGCCGGGCATAAGGGAATCCAGAAGGATCAAGGGAAAGTATCTATTAAGTGAAAAAGATTATATAGACAGGGCAAAATTTGAGGATGCCGTAGCAAGGACGGCATATCCGATTGATATTCACGGACTGATTGATGAGAAAAAGCTTGGTATCAGGGAAATGAAACGGGGAGAATATTTTGAAATACCCTATCGGTGCCTGGTGGCCGACAATGCGGAAAATCTCCTTGTGGCAGGAAGATGCATATCATCAACCTTTACAGCCCAGTCCTGTATCAGGATACAGCCTACCTGCCGGGCGTTAGGGGAAGCTGCGGGTATCGCCGCCTCCTATTGTATCGAGAATAATATTAAGGCGAATGAGCTCGATGGAAGAATTGTGAGAGATATCATGCTGGTGAAGCTTTATTCTTAATTGTTAGCCGTAATTTTAGCACAGCAGACCTTGGTTCTGCGGACGGAACAAAAGAAAAAAGAAGAAAAGAAAGGGTGTTATGAGTGGGAATAGGTGTTAAGGAGCTGGCGGAACAGTTTCAAGGTGTCGGTTTAAAGTATGGGGATACCGTTCTGCTTCACAGTTCCCTAAAGAGCTTCGGGTACATTGACAGAGGAGCGAGTACGGTTGTTCATTCACTGATGAATGCAGTTGGTATGGACGGAACCCTGCTGGTACCCACACTTACCGGCAGGAGAGAAGATTCGGCCTCCTGTCCGCCTGTATTTAACGTTGTGAATACCAAATGCTGGACAGGTATCATTTCGGAAACCGTAAGAACGTCGGAAGAGGCCAGACGCTCACTGCATCCCACCCATTCTGTGGCAGCAATCGGCTGCCGGAAGGAGGAGGTGACATCCGGACATGAAAACTCCGGGTCCCCATGCGACAAAAGCAGCCCTTATTATATCAATGCAGCGATAAAGGGCTGCATAATGCTGGCAGGTGTCGATCAGGAAAGCAATACCTCGATCCATGCCTGTGAGGAAATCGCAGGGGTACCGTATCATCTGCAAAAGGATACGGTTAAAATCGCCATAACAGGTTATGGAGGTCAAAGGATCACGGTTACGAACAGGCTGCATAATTGGGAAAAGCCGGCAACGGATTTTAATAAATTAGAGGAACGGTTTGAAAAGAAGGGGATTATGAAAAAATACAGGGTTGGTAATTCCACGGTCAGACTAATTAATGCGTATGAAATGTTTGATTTTACGATAAATTTATTAATCCAAAAACCTGATTATCTGCTTGTATAAGGGCTTAGGCCGAAAGGAATGCAATAAAAAAATCATATAATGCAACTTATAGGTTGTGGGTACTTCATTTAAGATTGGTGGAGCAGGTAAAGGCAATTTGCGGACAATAATTGAAACAAATAACATCATCGCCAGTATATTTTATAGTGTATGCGTATGAAAGGATATCATTATATTCCCTTTGAAGAATCAAACTATGTTTAATAAGGAGTGTTAGTATGGGTAAAGTAAAAATCGGAATTATTGGGACAGGGAGCATAAGCAACTTACATATGGCGGGATATACTCGCCTTGAGAATGTCGAGGTAATCGCGGCATGCGACATTAACGGGAAGCGTGTGAAAAAATTTGCTGAAACTTATGGTATCCCGCATACATTTACCGATTATAATGAAATGCTGAAAATGAAGGAGCTGGACGCTGTCAGTGTTACAGCATGGAATAACATCCATGCTCCCGCAAGCATTGCGGCATTAAACGCCGGTAAGCATGTATTATGTGAAAAACCCCTTGCCTTAAATGCGGATCAGGCTTTGGAGATGGTTGAGGCTTCGAAAGAATCAGGAAAACTTCTTATGGTAGGTTTTTGCAGGAGATTTGGCGATAATGCAATCGCTTTGAAGGAAATGATAGATAACGGAGAGTTAGGCAGTATCTATTATGCAAAGACAGGGTGCCTCAGAAGATGGGGTAATCCGGGAGGATGGTTTTCCGACAGAAAAAGGTCGGGTGGCGGTCCCGTCATTGATCTGGGTGTACATATGATTGACTTGATCAGATATCTTTCGGGGAAGCCCAAAGCGGTTTCGGTAACAGCCTCAACCTTCAGCCATATGGGACTGAAGCCGGAGGTAAAAGGAATAACGAAATACAATTCTGCCGATTACAGTGAATATAACGATGTGGAAGATTGCGCAACGGCATTAATAAAGTTTGATAATGGAATGACTCTTTTCTTTGAGACGAGCTGGGTACAGAACAGAAAAGAGGATTCTCTTTATCTTGAGCTGTTTGGAGACAAAGCCGGTGCCAAAATGGAACCGGAGTTTGAATTATACGAAAGTAAATATAATTACCTAAAGGATTCAAAGCCGGTATTAAATCCCGACGGCAGCGGCTTTGAGCACAACTTTATTGAAGAAATAAAGCATTTTGTGAGCTGTGTCGCCGATGGAACCAAATGCATAAATCCCGCGGAGGACGGTCTTGAATTGATGAGAATCCTTGATGCAATCTATAAATCTGCGGAGACCGGCCATGAAGTGATCTTATAATTCACTTGTAATTGTATGGCTCGCAGAACAAACTTAAGTCTATACAGGCATCGGGCATTAGTAGCGTACAGGTTTTCCTGTGAAAATCAGTTATGAAGAAAGGCATGGTTATTTTTATGAAATTATCGGTTAGTGCATGGTGTCTCCAGGAGAAGTTATTCAGCAAGGAGATAACCATATACGAGTTTATCAATTACTGCCATACAAATGGCGTCAGGTCGGTTGAACTGCTGGATTGTTTTATGAACGGAGACAGTGACATCAAAGAAATAAATGAACTGCTTACACAGCTTGACATGGAAGTATCCGCATACTCCATAGGCAATGATTTTGTAAGTGCGGACCCCCGGGAAAGAAAAGCGCAGGTTGCGTATGTGAAGGAAAGCATAAACACTGCCCTTAAGCTTGGTACCGGACTGATGAGAGTATTCAGCGGCAATACAAAGGATGGGATATCATTTGAAAATGCAGAGGATTGGATTGTCGAATGCTTTCAGGAGATAACCCCCCTGGCAGAAGAAAAAGGGATGACAATGGTACTGGAAAACCATGGGCTTCTTGCGGGAAAATCCGCACAAGTAAAGAGAATCATAGACAGAGTCGGCTCGAAGGCATTGAAATCCAATGCGGATGTCGGTAACTTCATCTTGGTAAATGAGAACTCTCTGGAGGCGGTCAGAAATTTAAAGGATAAGATCGGTTTTATTCATTTGAAGGATTTAAAAAAGGTAAAGGACGAAAAAGGCTATGCTGCAATCGACGGCAGTGTTTATCAAGGGGTTGTCTTGGGAAAAGGGGACGTACCAATTGCCGAAATAATACGCTACTTAAAAGAGAATGGTTTTGACGGATATCTGTCGATTGAATATGAAGGACTCGGGGATTGTGCCAAGGGTACTTCAGAATGTATTATATATGCAAAGAAAGCCCTAGAATAAGAGCGGCAGAATGGATCCTGACAATCTGAATAAAAGCCAAAGGAAGGAGCTCCTGGATTACATCAAAGCAAACGGGCTAGTGGATATGCCCTTTCTATCAGAGCCCGCTGATTGGGCAGATGGTTCAAATCCCTTGTCCCTGTACAGAGAAGAGCCTTGTAAATCAACGTTTACGTGGCTTTTTTTGTTGTCTAAAAATAAAGAGTATAATCATTAGGTGCAGGCTTCTATGGCAGGCTGAGGGCAGTAGGGAATTTAGCTGCGACCTGCAAAAAGGTCTTATCCTTATTGCCGAAAGCTGGAGAAATGGTTTTATATATGATTTAATATACAGATGGAGTTACATTTTTGATTTTCAATCGTTTATAAAGTGAAGGGAGGAAGTATATGACCAAAAATTCATTAGAAAAGGTATATAAACAATATGCTAATGAAGTATATCTGTATGCTTTTTCGCTTTGCAAAAATCATCATGACGCACAGGAATTAGTAAGTGATACTTTTTTTAAAGCATTGATTTCTTTAAAGCAGGAGGATGAAAAATTCAAATATTGGCTGTTTCGGGTATGTAAAAATTCCTGGCTGGATGGAATGAAAAGGAAAAAGTATTTACTTGATAAACCCATAGAAGATTTTTTTATATCGGAAAATGATGGATTTAATCACATTATTATAGAGGAGGAAAGATGTGTATTATATGAGGCTATTCAGCAGCTTCCTCAGACATATAAAGAAATACTTATCCTATATTACTATTGTGATATTCCGCTGGAGATC
Organism: Bacillota bacterium; assembly: GCA_023409535.1. Lineage (GTDB taxonomy): Bacteria > Bacillota > Clostridia > Lachnospirales > Lachnospiraceae > Mobilitalea. The sequence goes on along the minus strand of JAEYGZ010000019.1, from coordinate 77,868 downwards.
ATTTCAGAAATGATGAACATTACCTACAGTGCGGGCAGAATGTTAATCAGCAGAGCCAGAAAATACCTAAAGGAGCGATTGAATAAGGAGGATTTTATATGACATATCGTGAGCTTTTAACAAAATATAAAGAGGGTACATTAGAAGAGAAGGAAAAATTACTGATAGAACAGGAGCTGGAAAAGAGTGAAGCAATTAATGATTATTTAGCGGAGGAAATAGAAAGATATTTGGAACTGGGAGCGGCAGAAAGTGCTGATATGACCAATGAACAGTCTAAAATAGAAAAATCTATTAAAAGTACGGTCTATAAAAGATTTGCCGCAGTCGTAGCGATATCGGTCATATGCGTATTTGCAATCGTTTTGATGATTCATTATATTATATCTCCACTGGTGGCCAGTCAATCTTATAGCCCGACCGGAAAAACTGCCGGGCAGAAACATATGCAGGATTTTGCGAATGATATACGAGCGGTCACTGAAGTATCCATGCCCGGATATGCAATAGGCGGTATTCCTTATGCGGAGCATTTGGGTTTTGGGAAATATAATATAACCTACACCAGGAAGAATCTGTTTACCAAAGAAAAAGAGACAGTAAATGCACAATTAAATAAAAATATGCGAGTGGGTAATTTTGATGATTTCTATGCCAGCGAAGGCAGCTTTGCATTTACAGAATTCTGGAATAGCGAGGAAGGAAGCAAAGAATATGAAGCATCATTAAACATGCAGAAACAAAATACTGAAATGCAGATAACACATGTCAGTGAATTGCCCCCCACCTCTTATATTTCTGCATGGGTTCGTTTTACAGAGGACTTGACAATGGAAGCATTATGCACCTTAAAATATTCCTACAAAGATATTGATTTTAAATGGGTCGCAGTGCGTACGGCAGAAAATCAGGGACAGCAGTTAATGGGCTTTACTACAGGTCCTAATGATGGCTTTGTTACAGGAGATAAAGTAAATTCGGATAAATATCCGGGCTTTCAATTGATTGATTTAATGTATTTTTCAGATAATACGGCTCCTGAAATCCAGATGGCGGAGAATTATGAGACGCATTACACAAGCCTCCTGAACTATCTGGTGGATCATCACGAAGCAACTGCCGCGTTAGTCGGGAACACAGAAGCATATGATTATAAGAGTGCATTAGCATATGTGACAAATAGTGGGATAAGTACCTATGGAGCTTTAGTCTACGGAGAAGCAGATGAGTTGTTGGAATTGTATGATTCAGGGAATATTATGACCTTTACAATAGATAATGTAATTGCATCAAAGTACATTCAATAATTATGTGAAGAATTTGCACTTTACGTATCCGCTGTATTTCCCATCAACTGCCCTTGGCATAAGAAAGCCTTGAAAATCAATGGTTCAAGGCTTTCTTGTGCCAAGGGCAGTAAACTTAAGGAGCGTATAATGGTAGTAAAGACCTATTTATTATGATATACTAAAAATATTCAGATACGGCGGAGTGAAAGATTTTATATGAAGTACTATAAAAAGTGTTATAACTATATCGTTAATGAATTATATTTAAAAATGGACTTTAAAAATAATAAAGAATTTGAATTTCAATATTTGCTTCATAGTATAGTGCGCGGAATACTGCTTAATTGGGTGATATTTTTCGTAAGTATTTATAGCTTTTGTCTTGATATCTATCTGAGCAGGGACAGTAGCATTGATATAACATATCGCAGCAATCTTCTAAGACTGCATATCGTTATTTTTTTATTATCTATTATATTTATCATAATATATACGCTGCTTAAAAAATCAAACGTTCGCAAGTATTCCCGGACAATAAAAACAATAATCTTAATAGATATGTTAATATCAATAACGACAGGGTCGCTTTTATCCCTGAATAGTCAGAGATATACAGGAAACATAAATGCTTACATGTTGATTATCATAGCAGCATCAATGGTGATACCTTTATATCCCAGGTGGGTGATAGGATTGTATTGCCTAAATCATGTGTTTTTTGTGATAGGTTTATCCTACGCTTGCAAGGATTCCTCAGTACTTGCAAAGCAATTAGATTCAACAACGGCGGTAATAGCGTCCATCGTATTATTTTTGATCTTATATAGAAATAATGTTAAAAACTTTCTTAATGATGAAATGCTGAAGGCGGATAAAATAAACTTTATCAAACTGGTTGAAATAAATCCATTTCCTTTATTAATATCAAGAATTGATGACGGAAAAATTATTTATACAAATCATAAAGCGCTATTGTTCTATGATATTCAGAAAGACAGGGAGGAAGCGCTTTATTTAAAGCAGTTATATGTAAATAGTTCGGATTTGAATATCATTTATGATCTCATCAAATCCAATGAAAGTGTTGTTGACTTTGTAACCGAACAAAGGACATTGTCCGGAGATATGAAATATACTATGGTTAATTATGTGCTTATTGATTATTTTAGTGAGAAGTGCATTTTAAGCGGTATCACTGATATTGCGGAAATAAACCAAGTAAAAAAGGATTTAACTGTACATGCAAGGATCGATGAATTAACCGGAGTATTGAATCGACGAATAGGTATGGAGATATTAAAAAAGAAATTTGAGTCATCCATTAATAAGAATGAAGATTTTACTGTATGTTTTATGGATATCGATGATCTCAAAATAGTAAATGATAAGTATGGGCATGTGGAAGGTGATGCATTAATCGTTGACGTATGTGAAGTGATAAATAATGAAATCAAACAGAATGATATCATATTTCGTTATGGTGGAGATGAATTTGTAATTTTATTTAATGATTTATCGGAAAATGATGTCAATGCCATTCGCAATAAAATCGGGAACAAATTAAGTGAATTAAGTTTAGCCAAGAAAAAACCCTATAAATATAATGTCAGTATCGGAGTATTTACTCATAAACCGGAGATGAAACTTTCAATAGATGAGTTAATTGAAAAAGTAGATATGAATATGTACGGTATTAAATTAAAGAAAAAACAATTATAATATAAAATGCAGTTAGGGCAAGAATTCGAGTCTTAACCGCATTTCTGGGATTCTGCTGTTTTGCTGTATTGATGGAAAGTCTTGTAAATCAACGTTTACAAGGCTTTTTATTGTTCAAAAAATGGTTGGTGAAGTCTAAATGGTTAATTGCCTCCAGTGGCAACTTTGTCTGGGTTGCAGCTATAAGTTTATGGTCAATAAGCTTAATAACTTGTCGGGCAACGATTTTGTCAGGGGAGAAACTACAATAAAGCTGGTGTGATAGATACAGAGCCGGTATATGAAAATAATAATATTTATAAGACCGTAGATTATAGCATTGCTATAATTGTAATAATGGCCTAGCAATTATATTAAAATTGTTATTGAAATACACATAAATTTGTACTATTATAGTATATAGATGGTAAAAAGCGAAACAAAAAGTTGCTATTGTCCTAATAATGTAATTAAATAGTGGCAAAAAGAATACAGAGGAGGAATTTGCTATGAAAAAACATAATAGAAGAAACGATGAAAAGCACCATAGGGTAAGAGCAGATCAGCAAAAAAAAGCAAAATTTTATGGAAGATTGTCTTCGATGGTTTTGCATTCGGCTACAATTCGTGTTAAATTGATTATTTCATTTTTGGTACCTATTGCGTTTATTATATTTCTTGGAGTTGTATCCTTTGAAAAAGCAGCGGATGGTATGCGAAGCAGTTATGAAAAAACTACCCAGCAGGCAATTAATATGACGAGTGAATATATTGGTATCGTCGTACAATCAATAGAGACTGTTTCGCAGCAGCTGATGAATGATGAGATTATACGGAATTATTATCTGGGCTTTTACGATTATGATACTTCGGTAAAGAATACAAATTTCCAGACAATTACTAATAATATTATGGCAAAAAAGTTTACGGATCGTTTTATCTCTGATATCTCTATTTTGTCCGATGTGAAACAGTCGGTAACATCGATATCCCCTATAAAAGCGGATATCTGTTCAGGTTTTAATAAAACAGAAAACGGTGAGGCTATCAAGAATACTTCAAATGCCTTATGGGTAGGCAGTGATTCATATCTGGACGAAAATCTGAAGACTTCATCCGATAAATATGCGATGCGTTTCATTCGAATTTTTACCGGATCAGATTCTATGATTGTAATTGACATGGATAACAATGCAGTAAAGGATATCTTTAAGAAAATGGAATTTGATAAAACGGGTACCCTTGCGTTTCTAACTCCGGATGGAAAAGAAATATATGCAGATGATGGTCCACAGAACAGAGAAACGGTATTCAAAGGTACGGATTTTTATAAAGATGCTGTTAAATCCGATAAAACTTATGACGCATTTTATGTGAAAGCAGAAGGCACGGATAATTTGTTTGTGTATTCTAAAGTGGGTAATTCAGGTGCAATGATTTGTGCCATGATACCAAAGGATATCATTTTGGGTCAGGCAGACAGTATTAAAATGCTTACCATCATCATTGTTATTGCCGCGTGCATCATTGCCGTTCTGATAGGCTTGGTTATTTCTTACGGAATTGATAAGACGATAAGAAATATAATTTTAAAATTAAAGAAAGCGGCTGCCGGGGATTTAACAGTTGACTTTAATACGAAACGAAAAGATGAATTTAAAATATTGATTGATGAAATAAATAGAACATTTGCCAATATGAAGAAACTGATTGGGCAGGTCAAGTCATTGAGCGGAGATGTATCGGAGGCATCCTCTGGTGTATCACAGGCTTCGGAGGTATTTTTAAAAACCTCTGAGAATATTTCAGCAGCTATGAATGAAATAGAGCAGGGAGTAATGCAGCAGGCAAAGGATTCGGAAGAATGTCTTCTTCAGATGGATAATCTTTCTAAAAAGATTGAGCTGATGGGTACGAGTACCGATAAAATCGGTAAAATTGCGGAAGGTACGAAAAAGAGTATTCAGGAAGGTACTGTCGTTACCCAGAAGCTTACCAGCCAGACAAAACAAACTATTGAGATAACCACGGATATTGTAAAGGGAATCGAAGATTTGTCAGAAAAATCAATATCCATCGGATCTATAATCAATGTAATCAATGAAATTTCGAATCAGACGAATCTGCTCTCCCTCAATGCTTCCATTGAAGCTGCCAGAGCCGGTGAGGTTGGAAAAGGCTTTGCTGTCGTAGCCGGTGAAATAAGAAATCTGGCAGATCAGACAAGACATTCGGTTAACGATGTCAAGCAGATTATTGAGAGCATCCAAAATAATACAAAGAATGTTGTTAAGACGGCAAAGGAAGCGGAAAATGTATTGGTGCTCCAGGATACTGCAGTTAAGAATACAACAGAATCCTATCTGAATATAAATGAAAGTGTGGATCAACTGATGTATCATCTGAAGACAATTATCGAGAATGTTGATAATATTGAGGGAGCCAGAGCAAGTACCCTGGCAGCGATTGAGAACATTTCGGCGGTATTGGAAGAAATAGCGGCTTCAACGAACAGTGTCAATCAGATTTCAGGTGATCAGCTGAAGCTGGTGGAAGGGTTAAACCAATCAGCGGGTAATCTGAAAGGTAACTCAGAACAGCTGGTAACTGAAATTTCGAGGTTTTCGATATAACCAGAGATAAACGGACTCCTCATGAATTACAGAACCGCAACAGACAGAGTTCATACATAAGTATGGACTCTGCTGCTTTAATCATAATTCCGTAAATTTCTAATTAAGTAAAAGCTTTTCAGAAAGACATACTCAATGCCATTTATTTAGGGAAAAAGATTTTGGGATATTCTATATTGTAAAAATTTGCATAATAATATTGTCTTTTGGGTTGCAGGTGCATTGACTACACCGGTCTGTTTGACTGATTTTATAATCTTCCTGATAATACTGGTTTCGGGTTGGAGTGGTAGCACCTGTAAAATATTCATGGATGGACATTTTAAGAGTAGGCAGCATGGAGATCGCTTATTCCTGCGAAACTATATTTTATAAAAAGGACTTAATAAGTATATTCTATATTAAAATGGTTTTATTATTATGTTATCAAATCCATATTGACAATAAAATTGTATTGTGATATTCTGAATTAAACATACAATAATAATACAATAAGTATTGCGATTTATTATTTTGTAAAATGATCACATAATAAAATGAAATATTTTTGTTCTGGGAGGGTGCAAAATGGCTGAGAGAAGATCAAAATTATGTTCCTTGGAAGAGGCTGTAGGAATAATTGAAGATGGATCAAGAATTGGATTTGGCGGGTTTGCAGTATATCAAAAACCCATGGCTGCAGTTCATGAAATGATTCGTGCCGGTAAAAGAAAGCTTACAGTGGTAGGCTCTGTGAATTCCATTGAAGTAGACATGCTTATTGGGGCAGGATGCCTTGATAGGGTTGAAACCTCGTATGTGGGGCTGGAAAAATACGGACTGGCACTTAATTACCGGAGAGCAGTTCAGGAGGGCAGATTAAAGGTGGTTCATTACCCGGAACTGTTAGCTTGGGACAGATTTCGTGCCAACAGGGAGGGCTTGGAATTCTGGCCGGTTACTTTTCTGGGCGGCAGTGATATTGTCAACAGGAATCCGGATATAAAAACATTTATTAGTCCAATGTCAGGCAAAACCATATATGCTGTACCGGCAGCAGATATTGATGTGGCGATTGTCCATGCGTATGCCGCTGACCAATACGGAAATATACAGGTGCAGCCGCGTCATCTGCTGCCGCAGAGTATGGATATGGATGTATCGCGTTCCTGCAAAAAGCTGATTGTTACAGTTGAAAAAATAATTGATACTGAGGAAATCAGGAAGGCGCCGCATCTTACCTATATCCCTGCGTTTCGTACCACCTGCCTGGTGCATGTGCCGAACGGATCTCATCCGACCTCCGTATTGAGTGTAAATCATATGGATGATGCATTTTTTAGGAAGTATGCGGAGGCCTCTGCGGACAAGGAGTCCTATCAGGAATTTCTGAATCATTATATTTATGGGGTGAAAAGCTTTGAGGAATATCTGGAGCTGATAGGAAGGGATCATCTTGCAGAGCTTCAGGATAAGGAGGGGATACGATGAAATATTTATTGGAAGAATTACTGGCTGTAAGCGTTGCGCATACAATCAGTGACAACGAGGTTGGATTTACGGGCCTGGCTACAGGAAAGGCCGCTGCCAATTACATTACCAATATACCTATTATGGGAATGGAGCTTGCCAAACGTACCCATGCTCCGAATCTTACGATTTTACTTTGTGGCTGGTCGCACAATCCGGATTTGTCCAAATTGGATTCTATGCCGGAATCGGAATTCGATAACGAATTGCTTGATTTGCCCTGTGAAGCCCAGATGACGGATTATCCGGGACCATGGGCGCATCGCAACGGGGATGTAAGCTTTGCGTTTGGCACCGGAGTCCAGGTGGACCGGGAAGGAAATATCAACAGCACCTGTATCGGAGATTTTGAACATCCGAAGGTGCAGTTGGTCGGACCGATACTGCTGCCGGAACACATGTCGGTATTCGGAAGAGAGTATATTATGATGCCGCATCACGATAAGAGAAATTTTGTTGAAAAAGTTGATTATATTTCTGGCGTAGGCTTTCCCGGCGGCAGGGAAGGACGCAGCAAATTAGGCTTGTCGGGAGAAGGCCCTAAGTATATATATACGCCGAAATGTATTTTTTCGTTCGATGATAACGGAAAAATATATGTAAAATCCATTCATCCCGGAGTTATGAAAGAGGAAGTCATAGAAAATACGGGGTTTGAGTTGGGTAACCTGGATCATGTGCCTCTAACGCCAGAGCCTACCGATGAAGAATTAAGAATTATCAGGGAAGAAATCGATCCCAAAGGAATATTGATAGCAAAATAGAATGTCTGTTTGGGCTTAAGGAGGAATATAAAATGAAACAACTGATGATTAAGCCGAGTATTTACAAATATGCCGGAGTAGAAGAATTTGCTAAAGAGTTTCAAATCGGGAAGGGGGATCTGATTGTTACAAATGAGTATATCTATAATCCCTATTTCTCCCGGTTAAATTTGTCCTGTGACGTGCTTTTTCAGGAAAAATACGGTTTAGGTGAGCCTTCCGATGAAATGGTGGAAGCCATATATAAAGATATGAAAGGTGACTATAGAAGGATTATTGCCGTTGGAGGAGGAACCATAATTGATATCAGCAAAATCTTTGCGTTGAAGAATGTAACGCCAATTCTTGATCTGTTTGACGGAAAGCTTGAAATTGAAAAGGAAAAGGAATTAGTTCTTGTACCCACGACCTGCGGAACCGGAAGCGAGGTCACGAATATAGCGATTCTTGCATTGAATGGCAGAAATACGAAAAAAGGGCTGGCACTAAACGAAATGTATGCCGACAGTGCGGTACTGATTCCGGAATTGTTATCTGGCCTTCCTTTCCGTTTCTTTGCTGCCAGCTCGATTGATGCATTGATCCATGCGGTGGAATCAAGTCTTTCTCCCAAGGGAAATGAGATGACGAGACTTTTTGGCTATAAAGCGATTGAGATGATCTTAACCGGTTACAGGAAGATAGCCGAAGAGGGACCGGATGCGAGAATTCCGCTTTTGGAGGATTTTCTTCTGGCGAGCAACTATGCGGGTATCGCTTTTGGCAATGCCGGATGTGCGGCTGTCCATGCGCTGAGCTATCCCTTGGGAGCGAAATACCATGTAGCACACGGTGAGGCCAATTATGCGATATTTACCGGGGTTATGAAGAATTATATGGAAATTAAGCCGGATGGTGAGATAGCGAGGTTGAATCAGTTTATGGCGGATATTCTTAAATGCGATGCGGCAAATGTTTATGATGAGCTGGAAAAGCTGCTGAATCACCTGATTCAAAAGAAAAAGCTGCGTGATTACGGTGTATCGGAACTGGAATTAAATGAATTTACGGAAACGGTTGTGAATCACCAAGGCCGGCTTATGGCGAATAATTTTGTGGAGCTGGACACGAGAAGAGTTCACAAGATCTACAAAGAGCTTTATTAATATAAAATAATTTTTCATAGAATTGGGAGGAATTCAATTATGATGACGAAAGAGGAGTACATAGCGAGTCTGAGAGAACAGAGGCCGGTTGTTTACATGTTTGGAGAAAAGGTTGATGATACCGTGGAGCATCCGATCATAAAGCCTTCGATGAATTCTGTGGCGGTAACCTATGAATTGGCCGGGAAGCCAGAGTATGAAGAGCTTATGACGGCGGTTTCCAATCTTACAGGTAAAAAAATCAACCGTTTTAATCATATACATCAATCTCAGGGTGATCTGGTTAAAAAAGTAAAAATGCAAAGACTTCTTGGTCAAACTACGGCATCGTGCTTCCAGAGGTGTGTCGGAATGGATGCTGGTAATGCGGTATACAGTACCTCGTATGAGATAGACAAGGTATGCGGTACTCACTATTTTGATAATTTTGTGAAATATTGGATTATGGTGCAGGATAAGGATCTAACCGTGGATGGAGCGATGACGGATCCGAAGGGCAACAGGGGATTGGCTCCGTCTGCGCAGGCAGATCCGGATCTGTTCCTGCATGTTGTGGAAAGAAGGTCTGACGGTATTGTGGTCCGCGGTGCAAAAGCACATCAGACCGGTATGGTCAATTCCCATGAAGTTTTAGTAATGCCCACCATCTCCATGAAACCGGAGGATAGGAATTATGCCGTTGCCTTTGCGGTGCCCGTCGATACGAAAGGAATTTTTATGGTGTATGGCCGTCAGTCCTGTGATACAAGAAAGCTGGAAAAAGATGCGGACATAGATTTAGGTAACAGTCGGTACGGAGGGCATGAAGCCTTGGTCATCTTTGATGATGTATTTGTCCCGAACGACAGAATTTTTATGAATGGCGAAACGGAATTCTCAGGCATGCTTGTAGAGCGTTTTGCATCCTATCACAGGCAAAGCTACGGCGGTTGCAAGGTGGGTGTAGGTGACGTATTAATCGGCGCTTCGGCTCTAGCTGCCGATTATAACGGTGCGGCAAAGGCCTCCCATATCAAAGACAAGCTGATTGAAATGACACATCTGAATGAAACTCTGTATGCTTGTGGTATCGCATGTTCTGCGGAAGGGGTAAGGACAGAATCCGGCAATTACTTTGTAGATACGCTGCTGGCAAATGTATGCAAGCAGAATGTGACAAGATTTCCTTACGAAATTGCACGGCTTGCAGAAGATATCGCAGGCGGACTTATGGTGACCCTGCCTTCAGAGGCTGATTTTAAAAATGAGAAATTGAAGCCGTATCTGGAAAAGTATCTGCAGGGAGTGGCGAATGTGCCTACCCTGGATCGTGTACGGGTATTAAGGCTTATTGAAAATATCACATTAGGAGCCGCAGCTGTCGGCTACCGGACAGAATCCATGCATGGAGCCGGTTCTCCGCAGGCACAGAGAATTATGATTGCCAGACAGGGTAATATCGAAGGTAAAAAAGTGCTTGCCAAGAGGATTTGCGGCATAAAGGAAGCATAGAATATGGATTGCATACCTATTCGGAAATTAGAGGAATTATTGAACCGGCAGCCGCTGTGCAGCGGTTCATCCATAAAAATCGTGGAAATTTGTGATGATAAAATCGTTATTAAGCTTGAGGGTACCTGTACAGGGTGTCCCGGGATACGGATAACCCTAGGTGATATCATCGAAGCTGCAATAAAAGAACATTTTCCTGCAATAAAGGAAGTGATTCTTGACAGCTCCTGTGACGAGGAAATGCTGGCATTTGTAAGACAGCTTCTAAATCATGACGGGCAGGTAGCTACTTGAAGATAAAGAAATTCTGATTCTGGAGAAAGAAGCCGACTTTATAAAGCTGACAGACAGGTTAAATGAAATAAGGAGAAGGGGAAGCGATGGATTTTAATCAGTATTATAAGGAGCATTGTCTGGATGCCGCGGGCGCAGTAAAGCATATTAAAAGCGGTGGCAGGGTTGTGATAGGACATGCTGCCGGCGAACCGCAGGAGCTTGTCAGGGCTTTGGTGGAAAGGCGGGAGGAGCTGGAAAATGTAGAGATTGTACATATGGTCAGCGTTGGTAAGGCCAACTACTGCATGCCGGAAGCAAACGGACATTTTAAACATAATGCAATTTTTGTCGGAGGAGGAACCCGGACGGCCATCGAAGAAGGAAGGGGAGATTTTACCCCGTGTTTCTTTTATGAGGTGCCTTCACTATTTCATAAGGATTTACCGGTAGATGTTGCACTGATTCAGGTAAGCAAACCGGATAAGAACGGATATGTGAGCTTGGGGATCTCCGTAGATTATACGAAAGCAGCAGCTGAGAGTGCAGGACTTGTAATAGCGCAAGTGAATGAAGCAATGCCCAGAACGATGGGTGACAGCTTCCTGCATATCAGCAATATCGATTTTTTTGTGGAGCATACGGAACCGTTAATTGAATTAACCCGCTCGGATTTAACGCAGGAAGAGCTTCAGATAGGAAGATATTGTGCACAGCTTATACCGGATGGAGCGACATTGCAGCTGGGGATAGGTTCATTGCCGGATGCCGTACTGATGTCCTTGAAAGATAAGAGAGATTTGGGAATACATAGCGAAATGTTTTCTGACGGAGTAATGGGTCTTGTAAAGGAAGGGATTATCAATAACAGCAGGAAAAGCCTGCATCCGGGTAAAATAGTAGCTACCTTTATCATGGGCAGCAGAAAATTATATGATTTTATCGATGAGAATCCACTGATATACATGGCTCCGGTGGATTATGTCAATAACCCGTATGTCATCGGACAGAACGACAATTTGATTTCAATTAACTCCTGTGTTCAGGTAGACTTACAGGGCCAGGTATGTTCCGAAAGCATAGGCTTAAAGCAAATCAGCGGGGTCGGTGGCCAGGTGGATTTTATCAGGGGTGCCAGTGTCTCAAAGGGTGGAAAAGCAATTATTGCCCTCAGTTCGACAGCCCGTAACGGTCAGCTAAGCAAAATTGTTCCGCTGCTGGATAACGGAGCAGCCATTACGACCAGCAGAAATGACGTAGATTATATTGTAACTGAGTATGGCATAGCGAAATTAAAGGGAAAGACACTGCGTGAGCGAGGAAGCGCCCTGATTAATATAGCTCATCCAAAGTTCAGAGATGATTTGATTATGGAATGGGAGAAAAGATTTAAGTCAACTTTTTAGGAGGAGAATAAAGACATGAATAATGTATATGTAATCGGAGCCTGCAGAACCGCTATCGGATCTTTTCTTGGATCCTTGAAGGATATGACAGCCGTGGACCTAGGAAGATTGAGTCTGACAGAAACATTGAAAAGAGCAAAGGTATTACCGGATCAGGTAGACCAGGTCATTCTGGGTAATGTATTGCAGGCGGGACAGGGTCAAAATCCCGCAAGACAGGTTGCAGTTCACGCCGGATTGCCCTTGGAAATACCTGCTTTTACAGTAAATAAAGTTTGCGGCTCCGGCCTTGCCTCCATAGCGCTGGCTGCCATGACTATTAAGGCAGGAGAAGCCGAATGTATCGCTGCCGGCGGCTTTGAGAGTATGTCCAATGCACCCTATCTTCTGCCGAAGATACGGCAGGGGCAGCGTATGGGCAACAGCGTGGCTGTAGACAGTATGCTTCAGGAAGGCTTATGGGATGCTTTTAATGATTATCATATGGGAATTACGGCAGAAAATGTTGCGGAAGCCTATCAGATTTCCAGGGAAGAGCAGGATCAATTCGCCATAGCATCCCAGGAAAAGGCAACAAAAGCGGCGACGGAAGGTAAATTCAAAGATGAAATTGTTCCCGTAATAATTAAACAGAAAAAGGGAGAGGATAAGATATTTTCTGAAGATGAGTATATCCGCTATGATACCACCTTAGAGAAACTAGCAAAATTAAAACCGGCTTTTAAGGAGAATGGAACCGTAACCGCAGGTAATGCTTCGGGTATTAATGATGCCGCATCCACTTTACTGGTAGTTTCTGAGAGATTTGTGACAGAAAACAGTTTGAAACCCCTTGCCAGGATTGTATGCAATGCATCGTGCGGAGTGGATCCTAAGTTTATGGGCCTTGGTCCCATTGCTACAGTCAGGGCAGCACTGAAGAAGGCAGGAAGGAATATGGAAGATATTGATCTGTTTGAAGTAAATGAAGCATTTGCGTCCCAATCCATTGCAGTAATCCGTGATCTTGGAATACCGGAGGAAAAGGTAAATGTAAACGGCGGAGCCATTGCGCTGGGCCACCCGATTGGAGCTTCCGGAGCACGTATCACGGCTACCTTATTATACGAACTGAAAAGGAAAAATAAAAAATACGGTATTTCCGCTTTGTGCATCGGAGGAGGAATGGGAGAAGCAATTGTGTTTGAAAGAGATTCTATATGTCGATAGGAGGCGGTTTATGGATTACAAAAATATCAAGTTAAAAATTTCGGGATACATTGCCACAATTATGCTATACAGGCCGAAACAGCTGAATGCACTTAATATGGTGATGCTGGATGAGTTTAGCCGTAGTTTGGATGAAATAAATGATCAGGAGGATATCAGATGCATCATTGTAACCGGTGATGGTGAAAAAGCTTTTGCAGCAGGTGCGGATACCAAAATTATGGAACCGATGGATGTACTTGAAGGTGCGGCATTATCAAAAAAAGGAAATGAAGTGTTTATGAAGCTGCAGCAAATGCCGATGCCGGTTATTGCGGCAGTCAACGGCTATGCATTAGGCGGAGGTTTGGAGCTGGCGCTAAGCTGTGACATACGTATTGCTTCGGAAAATGTATTTTTTGGCGTTCCGGAAGTAACTCTTGGAATTATGCCCGGCTTTGGAGGAACGCAGAGACTGCCCCGGCTGCTTGGCTATTCAAGAGCGGCAGAGCTGGTTTTTACAGGGAAACGCATTGATGCTGCGGAAGCTTTACGATTAGGAATAGTAAGTGAAATATGTCCGCAGGAAGAATTAATGGATCGAGTATACAAACTTGCAGAGGTAATAAGCGCAAATGCACCGATTGGAGTAAGGAACGCAAAAAAATCCATGAATCTGGGCTTACAGCAGGATGTTAAGAGTGCTGTTGAGATAGAGGAACAGTATTTTGGCATGCTATTTGCCACAAAGGATAAACAGGAAGGGCTGTCTGCATTTAATAACAGACGGAAAGGACCTCAGTTTAAGAATAGGTAGGAGTCTCATATGAAGAAAATGTGTGTTGTCGGTGCAGGTACCATGGGAGCTTCCATAGCCCAGGTATTTGCATCAAAGGGATGGAAAGTTGTTCTGTGTGATACAGACCAGGAATTTGCAGAGAAGGGTAAGGCGAAAATTGAAGCCGGTCTTTTACGGCTTTGCCAGAAACAAAAGATCAGTGAAGAAGAAAAGCAGGAAATTCTTGAAAACATAACTCCCTCGGGCAGTTTGGAGGATGCTGAAGGATGCATGCTTGTATTGGAGGCTGTTTATGAGAATCTACAGGCTAAACATAACATTTTCAAACAGCTGGAGCAGATTATCCCGGAAGATGCAATATTGGCTACCAATACCTCTTCCATATCAATTACGGAAATAGCAGGTTGCCTGAAGGATAAGACCAGACTGGTAGGAATGCATTTTTTTAATCCGGCGGCTGTTATGCAATTGGTTGAGGTAGTTGGAGGAGCGCATTCAAAAGAGGAGCATATAGAGAGGGTAGTCGAAATTGCCGATGGAATCGGAAAGGTTCCAGTAAAAGCGAAGGAGAATTCCGGGTTTATTGTAAACCGTATCCTGATTCCCATGATTAATGAGGCAATTGGTGTTCTTGCGGACGGAGTTGCAACTGCTGAAGACATTGATATGGCCATGAAATTAGGAGCTTCCCATCCGATGGGGCCATTGGCGTTATCTGACCTGATTGGTAATGATGTTGTACTTGCAATCATGGAAGTGATATATCAAGAGACATCTGACCCGAAATACAGACCCCATCCGTTATTGAAGAAAATGGTTCGCGCGGGATGGCTTGGTAAAAAATCAGGCAGAGGGTTCTTTGATTATGGATAAGTAGAATTTACCCGCCGATTGCGATACTTTTTGCGATCTTGGCAGGCGGTGCGAAACCAGAGCCTTTTATCAGGAGATAAAGAGCATCTTCTGATATCCTATATTATGAAAGAGGCTGATACAAAGGCTGTTGCAAAGTAGTCCGATGTGCATATCGATAGAAGTTGGTGCATTATCGTATCGCTGTTTTGCGACAGCCCCTTATTGACATTGTAATACAATTGAGTTAATATTATATACAAAAGCATAACATTATTTGTGTAACTATATTGGACTTATTGTCTATAAGGTTCTCTTAAATTATTTCAACATATTTCGAAGGACGTTGCATACGGAAAGCTGTCCTGGATTTCAATCGAGTAAAGGTTATATGTTATATAAAGTAAGTGTTGTGTCTGCAGTCAAAATACAGCTTATGGCAGTATTTTCCTAATAGTATAGGAGGAGAGAAGGTATGAATAAAAAATATGAATAATAAGAAATCGAGACCTCTTTATTTCGTTATCAAGGAGGATATCAAGGAAAAAATTTTCAGCAGTCAGTATAAGGCGGGGGATGTGCTTCCCACGGAAAGCAGTTTATGTGAAGAATATCAATCCAGCCGCGTAACAATACGCAGGGCGATTAATGAATTGATCAATGAGAACATATTGGAACGGGGTTTTGGTATGACGGCCAGAGTAAAAAGTACGCCTGTACCCAGGAGCCTGAACCATCTGGGAGGTCTTCATGAGGAACTGACACAGGCTGGAATTATGTGTTTTTCCTATATATTGAATGCAGAAATAATAAAAGCAGATAATAATCTGGCGCAGAAATTACATTTGGCTGTTGATAATGACCTGTATAAAATTGAAAGGCTGCGTTATGCAAACAGCAGTCCTCTGTGTTATCAGAAAATATTTCTGCCGGTGGCATTATGTCCGGATTTGGATGAAAAAAAGCTGGCTAAGGTGTCACTTTATGAAACAATAGAAAAGGATTACGGGCTTAAAATATCATATGCCAAGCAGACGATTCATGCTTGTATGTCAAATTATAAGATCGCAGCGTTGCTGGAGCTAAATGATCTGACCTGCATGCTGAAGGTCAATCGTACTACTTATTTGGATACGAACGAATGTATAGAATACTCAGAAAGCTATTATGTTTCCGACCGGTACGAGCTGTCAATGACGTTAAACAGATAGCTGAAAAATGAATGCAGCAGATGTTTTATCGATCCATACACCGTAATGGAGGAACAGATGAAAGACTACTTGATAATCGACATAGGAACTAGCTCATTACGTGCAGCAATTATCAATGAAAAGCTGGAAATAGCAAATTCAAAAGTATTCAGGCGCAGCGCGGATGTTTGTTTTGATGCGGAAGATGAGTGGCAAAAGGTATATCAAATGATGAAGGCAGTCACAGAGTCATATCCTGCTGAGATAGAAGGTATTGCGGTATCCGCGCTTCTGGGCTGGGTTGGCGTGGATGAACGCGGTAATGCCGTAACTCCATGTTATACCTATATGCACCAATGCAAGGAGGAATGTGATGAATTCAGGTCAAAATTTTCGGATGATATCATTTATCCGGTCAGCGGCCGATGCATCAGTTCGGAGTTGTCCGTATTTAAGCTTCTGCAATTAAAAAGGAAGCATAAAGAGAGATACGATAAAATGAGATGGTTCCTATCTCTGAAAGACTTTATCAATATGAAATTGACCGGAATGGCGGCCATTGATCATACAAGTGCCTGTTATACCATGCTGTATGACATTAAGAAGAAGACCTGGAGCCAGGATATTCTCGATTATGCCGGATTAGACAGTATAAAATTGGCTGGATTAATGTATCCGTATGAAATTGTTGGAAAGGTACGGGAAGATATTTCAGTAGGAATAGGTATTTCCAGAAGCACGCCGGTAGCTGCGGGAAGCGTGGACGGTTCAACGGGAATTCTCGGTGCAGGTGCTATTGAAGCGGGCTTGGCAGTAAGCGTAATGGGAACAACGGATGTCTTCTTTATGGTAGAGGACAAGCTATCCCTCGATACAACAAAATCGCTGATTGTAAATCCGCATGTGTTTCCGGGATTATGGTTAATCGGTGGCCCCATGGGAATGTACGGAGGAACCCTGGACTGGATGCTGAAACAAATCATGAATAAAAGCTCGGATATCGGACAGATGGACGAACTTGCCGAAACAGTGCAGGCCGGCAGCGATGGCGTCATTTTTCTACCGACTCTTGCAGGGGAAAGGACTCCGTTCTGGACTCCACAGATGAGAGGTACGATAATAGGACTGGAACACCGTCATAAAGCGGAAAACCTGTTCCGGGCTGCGATGGAATCAAACGGATATACGATCAGAAGATGCGCAGAACTGGGCCGGAAGGCAGGCGTTAAGTTTAACCGGATCATTGCCATCGGCGGAGGTTCCAAAAGCGATTTATGGCTTCAGATGAAAGCAGATATCACAGGTGTGGATATCGCACGTTCTTCCATAGGGGAAGCATCAATGATCGGCGCATGTCTTCTCGTCATGCTTGCAACAGGAACTAAATTAGACACCTTACCCAAAATAGGTATGAAGAAAATGTTCCATGCGAGGCCTGAATTAAAAGAAAGCTATGATTCGTTATATCGGAGATATATGGAGCTGCATGATAAAATAGCCGAGCTATACTAGTCATTATTATATCAGTTATATAGTTAATACAAAATGTCTTATAATTATATTATATTTAATATTATTATAAGACATTTTTTATTCATAAAAAATAATATTGACAAAATCTTGTTAAAATAGTATTATAATTGTATTAAAAATGAAATGGAGGAAGTACAAAATGAATAACTTATTACGTGGAGGAGAGCTTGTTGTTAAAGTATTGGAAGAATTTAATGCAAAAGTTGTTTTTGGTGTTCCTGGTGGGCAGACCTTATATGTAACTGACCCGTTAATTGATACAAATATAAAATTTGTACATACAAGACATGAAAACGGAGCAGCCTGTGCAGCGGACGGATGGGGCAGAATGACCGGAGAACCCGGAATATGCCTTGCCACCACCGGACCTGGAGCTACCAATCTGATTACCGGACTGGGCGGTGCTTTAAGAGATTCAAGCCCGGTCATTGCACTTGTGTTCCAGAACAAGCTTCCGGATGCAGGCAAGGGCGACGCACAGGAAAGTGATCACGAGCTTTTGTTCCAAAGCATTTGCAAAAAATATATACCGGTAAGAGATGCTTCTGCTGTTCAATGGGCTATGAGAGAAGCTTACAGGGTTGCAAAAACGGGAAGACCCGGTCCTGTCGTTGTAGATCTGTACCGTGATGTTGTGGAAAACCAGGAGGCGGAATATCACTATGAGAATCCGGACAGTTATTGTGTCATGCCGGAAAGCATTGCATGCGACAGCTCGATTGATAAAGCGCTGGATGTAATCAGGGCGAACAAAAAAATATGTCTTTGGATTGGAAACGGCGTTAAAATAGCAAAAGCTGCAGAAGAGGTAAAAGAACTGTCAAGTATTCTATGTGCTCCGATTGTATGTACCTATAACGGCATTGGTGCGATTGAAAGCAGCTTTGCTAATTTGGTCGGACCCCGTTCCAGACATGGAAGCAATGTGACAAAAGCGGCAATTGAGGAAGCGGACTGTGTGGTAGTAATAGGGTCGACTCTTACGGCTATCAGCACGAACAGATGGGAAATTAAAGCAAAGAATGTGATCCAGTTTGATATTATTCCTGAAAATATCGGAAGACATTATCCTGTAGCAACCGGTGTTGTCGGCGATGCAAAAGCCTCTTTGAGGAAACTGATCAATGCTTTGAAGAAGGAGCAACATAAAGGGAATTCTTCCTATAGGGATTATGTTTTTGACAAGAAGGAAGAGTGGAGGAAGAATGTTCTCCAGGGACCTATCATGGATGTTAATGCAACACCGGTTCCTCCGATTGCTTTACATATGGAGCTTGGGAAATTATTAAAAGAAAACAGCGTGTTTGTGGTGGATGCCGGAAATCCGGGAGCGTGGACCCATTTGACTAACTTCCCGAAAGGAACCACTTATATGAAACCCGTTAATTTCGGAAACATGGGATTTGCATTAGGTGCTGCCTTAGGTTGTAAGGAAGCCTATCCTGATAAGGAGGTTATTGCATTGCTGGGAGACGGATCTCTGGGTATGACGCTCGGAGACCTTGAAACGATCGGAAGAGAAGGTTTGCCGATCATTGTACTTCTTGTTAATGATTCCGCCTACGGTAATATCAAACAGGAAGAATTATTCAAAATGGGGGAAGGCAGATATACCGGAGTTGATTTCCCGGATATTGATTATGTAAAGGTTGCCGAAGTTCTGGGGCTTGACGGTATGGTTATCAGAAAGGCCAGCGAATTAAAGGATGCCTTTGCTGCAGCCAGGGCCAGCGGTAAACCATATATGATCGAAGTCAAGCTGGATGGTAATTTTACAGTATGGCCGGAAGCAATCTAAATTAGCTTTGGTATGTTGCCCACATAAAGGAGAAATCATATGCAAGCATTAGATGGAATACGGGTAATAGATTTATCAAGATATATATCCGGTCCATATTGCGGAGAATTATTAGGTGATATGGGTGCGGAGGTAATAAAAGTTGAGACACCGGACGGAGAACCAAACAGGCATTTTGAACCTTCAATCAACGGGTTTGGCTTTTATAATATGGTTATGAACAGAAATAAAAAGTCGATTACTCTGCAGTTTCGAAGTGAGGAAGCGAAAGAAATTCTGACAAGACTGTTTCAGGATGCAGATGTTATTATCCAGAATTTTAAACCGGGTACCTTTGAAAAGATGGGTTTTAACTGGGACACGATTCATCAACTGAATCCAAGGGCGATTTTGGTATCAATATCCGGATTTGGACAGAACGGCCCAATGGCGGGGTATCCCGGCTTTGATTATATTCTGCAGGCGATGGGCGGTCTGATGAATATGACGGGATCACCGGAAGGAGAGCCTTATTTAGCCGGTTCTTTTGTTATTGACTATATCACAGCTGCATACGCGGCCTTTGCGACTTCAATGGCTTTGATTGCAAGAGAAAAGACGGGTGTCGGGCAGAAAGTGGAAGCATCTTTATTGAATTCAGCAATGTCCATCTTAGTTGATGCAGTCCCGGAAGATATCGTTTTACATAAGACAAGAACACGTACGGGTAATCTGGATAAAAATACTGCTCCTGTCGGATGCTTCAAGGCAAAAGACGATTATGTGTATGTTATTGCAGCTATGCAAAGTCATTGGGAACGCCTTGCGGAGCATATTGGCAGGAAGGATTTGATCAGTGATCCCAGATTTTTAACCAATAATGACCGTTTTAAACATTATACGGAAGTGAATGCCTATGTTCAGGAATGGGTTCAGACAAAAAACAGGGAGGATATTGTGAATGAACTCAATGCATTGGGAATTCCCAGCGCACCGGTATTATCGATTTCCGATTTTATAAGATTACCGCAGGTGCAAAGTAATAATCAGATTATTGAAGTACCGGTGAAAGGAATAGGAAAGATTCCGGTACAGGGGTTTCCGGTTGATTTATCCGATACGCCGCCTGCACTGACCCTTGGACCCCCGAATCTGGGAGAGCATAATGAAGAGATATATCAACAGCTTGGCTTTTCTGAAGCAGAGATACAGCGAATGAAAGAAAAGAATGTTATATAGATATACAATTGAAATTTATACGGAATAAAATAAGTGCACGTTTTATGAAGTATAAATATTCAGTTTTATATAATGAAAAATTACTAGGAGGGTATTGAAATGAAAAAGTTATTGGCAGCATTAATTTGTATTTCAATGTTTATGGGCTTATTGGCTGGGTGTAGCAAATCATCCGATGAAAAATCAAATGAGACTGTGACAGCAGCTCCGACGTCTGCTGCGGAGGTGACAAAGGCTGTTTCGGATCTGGTGACTCAATTTGATTTCAGTTCTGTAGAGAAGCAGACAAATGATCCGAGCTTCCCTGGCGGAGCATATTTTTTCCAGGAGATAAAAGATATTATCGGTCCGTGTCCGATCCCTGATAAAGAGGTCAAGGTTGGATTTATTATGAAATCTCTGGAAAATGAATATTGGGTTTCTATGTATAATGGTATCAATGAGGAAGTCGACAGATTAAAAAGCGAGGGTTATAAGATAACCGTTGATATCCGTGCAGGCCAGACGGAAACCGATCAGGAAGGTCAGCTGGCTATCATGAATGACATGGTAAATAAGAAATATGACGTAATCGTATGTGGTCCTATTTCCGATTCCAATCTGGTTCCCGGGATTGAAGCTGCCCAGGATGCAGGCATCCCTGTCGTTACTCTGTCCGTAGCATATGATAGTAATCCCTATGTGCCTAATTTTGTGGGACTCAGTTCCTATGCATCGGGAAAGGCAGTTGCTCAGTATTTTGATGAAAAGATTAGTGATGAAGGCGGAGAAGTAGCAATTATCATGGGAATTGCAAATAATCCTTCCGCCCGTGACCGTACGGCAGGATTTAAAGCTTATATTGAGGAGAATCCGCAAAGTAATATGAAATTGGTTGATATACAGAATGCCGACTGGGACAGAGCGAAAGCAAAGGATGTAACAGATACCTTATTGAAAGCTCATCCGGATTTAAAAGCAATTTTTTGTAACAATGATACTATGGCATTAGGCTCAATCGAATCCATAAAAGCAGCCGATAAGGTTGGACAAATATTGGTTGGTGGTGTTGACGGAACAAAAGAGGCAATTGAATCAATTAAAAAAGGCGAAATCAGCTGTACCTGTAACCAGTATTCGTACTATCTTGGAAAGGTAGCCTTGAATGTTGCGTTCAGAGCTATGGCCGGACAGGAAGTTCCGAATAGAATATGGGGCCCCTTCGGTATCATAGATACGGCAAATGCAGATGCTGAAGCAGCGGATATTATAAATTGGACAGACCTTGAATATACGCTTGTAAAATAATCATTATGGTTGTATGAGATAGTTAATCTTGTGTGGGACAGAAACTTCTGTCCCACACGAAAAGGAGAAGATGCTAATAATGGAGCACGAAAAGTATATTGAATTCAATCATGTATCGAAAGTATTCCCGGGGTGTGTAGCGTTAAATGATGTCAGCTTTTCCATCAGACGGGGGGAAGTACATGCTTTGTTAGGGGAAAACGGAGCGGGTAAAAGTACGCTCCTGAATATTCTCCATGGCGTATATATTCCTACGGAGGGTGAAATCAAATTTGATGGAGTCACAATTAAATTTGAAGATGCCAACAAGGCATTAAAATTCGGAATAGCTAAGGTGCATCAGGAAGTAAATATGGTTCAGGATTTGACGGTAGCACAGAATATAATGCTGGGTATGGAAAAAACAAAAGCCGCCATGCTGGATTATAGAGCTATGTATAAAGAAACAGAAGATTTATTGAAAAAGCTTAATATAAATATTAAACCTTCCGATAAGATCAGAAATTTAAGTGTTGGTCAAATTCAATTGTTACAGATAGTAAAAGCCGTTTATTCAAAATCAAAAGTAATTTCATTTGATGAGCCTACCGCTTCACTTAGTACGGATGAAACTAATTTACTTTACAGATTAATTGATAAGCTGAAAAAAGAGGGAGTAACAATTATTTATGTCAGCCATCGAATGGATGAAATCTTTAAGGTGGCTGACAGAGCGACGGTTTTACGTGATGGTAAATACATTAATACATTTGAATTAATGAATATTAAAAAGGAAGATCTGATTAAAAGTATGGTTGGCAGGGACGTTTCCATGTTTGCCAGACGTCTGAAGCCATCCTGCTTAGAAAATGACAATGTAGTGCTTGAAATAAAAAATCTATCAAAAAACGGCGAATTTGAAAATATCAGTTTTAAATTACATAAAGGAGAAATCTTAGGCTTCTTTGGATTAGTCGGAGCAAAAAGAACTGAAGTGATGAGAGCAATTTTTGGCGCTGATAAAATTACCAGCGGTGAAATTCTGATCAATGGGGAGGAAGCGAAGATAAATTCTCCATATTCAGCTATTCAGCATGGGATCGGTCTTCTGCCTGAAAACAGAAAATCTGAAGGAATCATTAAAGTTATGAGCAATTCTGATAATATTGCCCTTCCTGCTTTGGAGCATTTTGAAACTGCCAAATTTACCAGCTATAAGAAAAGAAGGATGAATTGCCTGAAAGTAGGTAAAAAGATAGACTTAAGACCGGAAAATCCGGATTTTAAAACGATAAATCTTTCCGGCGGAAACCAGCAGAAGGTAGTTTTGGCAAAATGGCTGTCCACAAATGTTGATATCATGATTTTTGATGAACCCACGAAAGGTGTGGATGTGGGAGCAAAAGCAGAAATATATAATTTAATGGAGACTCTGGTGGGGGAAGGAAAATCCATTATAATGGTTTCCTCTGAAATGACGGAAGTGATAGGTATGAGCGATAGGCTTTTTATCATGCGCTCAGGACTTATTATGGGAGAATTGAATCGTGATGAATTTTCGGAAGAAAAGATCGCAACATTAGCATTGGAGGGTAAAGGTTGATGAACGAGAAAAATAGAATTCGTAGTTTCATTAAAAGTTATGAAAGAGAATTAAGTGTTGTTCTTGGTATATTCTTAATGGGTATTATCTTTACAGTATTTAACCCAATCTATGTCAGTTTTGGAAATATCAAGGATATTGTTGATCAGTCATCAATTTATGGCGTCCTTGCGCTTGGTATGGCATTTACAATCATATCCGGAGGAATTGATCTCTCCGCCGGCGCCATTGTGGCGCTGGTCGGGGTAATTTCCGCAAAAATGCTTGTTGCCGGTATTAATCCCTGGCTTTGCATTTTTGCTTCCCTTATCATTGGCGGTGCCATAGGTGCTGTTAACGGTTTTTTGATATCAAAAATGCATATACAACCCTTTGTTGCCACCCTGGCTACCATGAATGTATTCCGCGGTATAGCTTACTTAATCACGGAGGGCTTTCCTGTCAGCAATCTGGATCCTGCTTTTCGTAATATAGCTTATGGAAAACTTCCGTTAGGGATCCGTGCTTCCATTCTGATCTTCATTATTGGTGCAATTGCAACCCATATTATTTTAAAGTATACAAGATTTGGAACTTATGTTTATGCAATCGGCGGTAACCGGGAAGCTGCCCGTCTGGCAGGCGTTAAATGTGAAAAAATTGAAATTCTGGCATATACATTAGGCGGTATCTGCTTCGGACTTGGAGCCGTTATTCTGAATGCCAAGCTCGGAACAGCCGAGGCTACTGCTGCAAACGGTTACGAATTGCAGGCAATCGCCGCAGTTGCAATTGGTGGAGCAAGCATGGCAGGCGGACGCGGAACGATTCTGGGAACCTTCCTTGGAGCAATATTATTAACCGGATTGAGGGTCGGACTCATCGTTATCGGCATTAATCCGTATTGGCAGTATGTTGCAACAGGTTTGGTCATTGTCGTTGCCGTATATATAGAGGTAGTTCAGTCAAAGATTAAAGGAAGCAGAAATACGAAGAAGAAGGAGTAAGGTAGAATGCAGGAGAGAAGATCAAAATTGACATCAATCAGTGAAGCAATAGCTCTTATTCCGGACGGAGCAAAGGTAGCGATAGGAGGTTCCCTGATCCGTAAAGCTCCGATGTCGCTAGTCAGAGAAATGATCAGACAGAAAAAGAAGAATCTTACCTTGTATTCCTGGAGTGCAGGAATGGATTTTGACATGCTGATGGGTGCCGGATGTGTAAAAGAAGCCTGGTCGTCCTATTGCGGCTTGTTTAATCTGGGAATTGCTAAGAACTTTAGAAGAGCAGTTGAAAATCAGGAGTGCCGTTATGTTGATTTAAGCGAAACCTGCGCTATGGATAAATTCAGGGCTGCCGCCTACGGCAACAGCTTTGCGATCTCGAAAACTCCGCTGCATTCCGGGATTATGAAAAATCCTGAATTTAAGGAAATTACCTGCCCTTTTACTGGAGAAAAATATGTGGCTATGGAAGCGTTTCATCCGGATTTTTCGATTGTTCATGCCCATAGGGCCGATAAGTACGGTAATGTGCAGCTGGATGCAGTCCGCATGATGGATAATGAGATGGATATCTATATCGCAAAATGTGCGAAAACCACAATTATGAGCGTGGAAGAAATTGTACCGGAAGAGGAGATTATCGCAACACCTACCATGACAGTTTTGCCGAAGCTTTTTGTAGACTTTGTTGTACCTGCGCCTTACGGCGCCCATCCGAATTCCTGCGACTGCAGATATGATTTTGATCTGGAGCACGGAGAGTATTATCAGAAATACTCCGATACAAAAGAAGACTTCCAAAAGTATTTGGAAGAATATGTATACACCATCACAGAGGAAGAATATATAAATAAGGTCGGAGGATTGAAGCAATTAGAAACAAGACTGGGCAGAGGGGGATGGAAAGTATGAAACGATATACATTGGAAGAACTTCTTGCCGTTGAAGTTTCGAAAAGAATAATTGACGATGAGATGAACTTTACAGGTATCGGAACCGGCGGCAAAGCATATATCAGAGCCTGCGGAATTCCTTTGGTCGCCGTCAGACTTGCCCAGATGAAGCATGCACCAAATGCTTTGTGTATGATGGGACCGGTACTTGACCCTCTCCTTGATAAGGGTTCGATACCGGAGCATAACTGGGAATATGATTTAATAAAGTGGCCATGCCGCAGCCAGATACCTCTTGAGGATGCTCTTGGGATATTCCGCCTAGGGAAATCCGGACTGGCATTTGCATCCGGCGCGCAGGTAGATAAGTATGGCAATTTGAATATTGCCATGATTGGCAATGATTATGCCAAACCCAAAGTACGTTTTCCCGGAGTGCTGGCCCAGACAGATCTGGCCGCATTCGCAAAACGGGTTTGTATTATTGTACCGCATGAGAAAAGAGTCCTTGTGGACCATGTGGATTTTGTCTCAGGCGTCGGGCATGAGAACCGGGAGGGCCTTCCGGGCGGAGGTCCGGCCTATGTAATGACGGATCTCGCTATTATGGATTTTAATCCTGATACAAAGATGATGAGGGTTTATAGTATTCATCCGGGAAAAACGAGACAGCAGATCATTGAAAATACCGGCTTTGATATTGAGATACCGGAGCATGTTATCAGTACACCGGAACCATCGGAGGAAGATTTACGCCTGATCAGGGAGGAAATCGATCCCGGGCGTAAATTCCTGAACGCTTATATTACATCGGAGCCGGCTTCACTGGAGGATTAGGAGAATAAACCATGAAGGGACCTTTAAACGGAATCAGAGTTTTAGATTTGGCAAGATATATTTCTGGGCCTTATTGTTCCATGCTGCTGGGGGATATGGGAGCAGAAGTTATAAAGATAGAAAAACCCGGCATTGGTGAGGATTCGAGGACAATGGGACCCTTTGCAGGCGACGTAAGCTTATACTTTACACAGTATAACAAAAATAAGAAAAGTCTGACATTGGATTTGAGAAGTAAAGAGGGGAAAGAAATTCTTTATGAACTGATAAAAAAGTGCGATGTTTTGATAGAGA
This sequence comes from Bacillota bacterium, assembly GCA_023409535.1. GTDB lineage: Bacteria > Bacillota > Clostridia > Lachnospirales > Lachnospiraceae > Mobilitalea. The sequence goes on along the minus strand of JAEYGZ010000019.1, from coordinate 51,206 downwards.
ATTTTCGTCCTGGAACTCTTGAAAAGATGGGGTTGACGGAAGAAACGCTGGATAAATTGAATCCGCAAATCGTAATTACTTCAATTTCTGGATTTGGACAAACAGGACCGTATAAGAACCGTGTTGCTTTTGACTGTATAGGACAGGCAATGTCTGGATTAATGAGCCTTACTGGAGAGGAAGGCGGTCCCCCGCTCTTAACAGGAACCTGGATTGTAGATTTTGTAACTGCCGTATATGCCGCATTTGGTACCGTAACCGCTTTATATCACAGAAAATGTACAGGCGAAGGGCAGAAGATTGATGTTGCACTTTTGGATTGTATGGTGTCCCTTCTGGCAACGACGATACCATTGTATACAACAAAGGGAATTATCGAGAAGCGTTGGAGCAACCGGGATAAGGTGACTGCTCCTGCCAATTCCTTCAAGGCAAAGGATGGGAATATCTATATCCATGCAGGGACACAGCCCTTGTTTAAGCGGATGGCTGAAATCATGGGATGCGTGGAGCTGATAGAGGATGAGCGCTTTGATACGGTAGAACACAGAATGCGCAATATTGAGGCAATTGAAGAAATCGTAGGCCAATGGACCGGAATGCATACGGTGGAAGAAATAGACAGCTGTCTTGCAAATGCGGGAATTCCGGTTGCTCCCGTTAATTCGATTGCTAATATTGTTAAGAATGAACAGGTTCGCGAGAGAAAAGATTTTGAATATATGGATTATCCCGGAGCGGGAACTATTTCAATTAATGGAATTACATTAAAATTGTCAAAAACTCCGGGGAAAATAAGACTGAAGCCCCCATTGCTGGGAGAACATACGGATTCGATATTAAAAGAGGTACTCGCGTATACGGAAGAGGATATAACAAAATTGAGAGAGGCAAGGATAATCTAGATTTGCAGATTTAAGCGGATTGTATAAGAGGAATATGCAACCGCCAGTGAAAGGTATGAGATAATGGAGGATCAAAAAGACGATTTTAATGCAATTGCCAGTACAGTGATTGAAAAGCTGCAAAAACGTCAGATGGAAGGCTATTATTGCCCTACCAGGGAAGAAGCATTGGAAAAAGTCCTGGAAATCATAAAGCCCGGTTCAAGCATAGGCTGGGGCGGATCAAAGACTCTGGAGGAAATCGGTCTTATAGATATCATCAGGAAAAGGAACTACCGGTTGTATGACAGAGCTGTAGGGAACAATGATGAAGAAAGAATGGAAATATACAGTAATATTTTGAAAGCTGATTATTTCCTTATGAGTTCGAATGCCATTACACTGGAAGGTGAATTGATTAATATTGACGGAAGGTCGGACAGAATTGCTTTTTTATGTTTTGGTCCTAAAAATGTGATTGTAATAGCCGGAATGAATAAAATAACCTCAGATGTGGAAAGCGGTATTCAGAGAGCCAGAGAAACAGCGGCTCCTAGAAACGGTCAGAAACTGAAGCGGAATATTCCGTGTGCCGTAACCGGAAAATGCAGCGATTGTTATAGTCCGGAATCAATCTGTAGTCAGATGCTTATAACAAGACGTTCTTCAAGCAAAGGCAGAATTAAGATTATTTTAGTCGGTGAGGAGCTGGGTTTTTAACAGCATTATGACCGGCAGAAGGATAATATTGGTCCATCAGCAAGGCTCTTCGCTGATGCAGGATAATCTTCGGCGTAATGATGCATTTTTGTTTCTTACGCCGATTGCTTATTACGGCAACCTTCAATCCCGACAACCGGTATGGAAAGGAGAGAAGTCGTGGATTTTACATTAACAAAAGAACAGGAGATGGCACGCTCTCTGTTTAGGGAGTTTGCAAAAAAGGAAGTTCAGCCTCTTGCATATGAGACAGATGAAATGGAGCATTTTCCAAGGGAAACCGTTGAGAAAATGAAAAGGTTGGGCTTTTTGGGAATACCCATCCCAAAGGAATATGGGGGTCAGGGATGTGACGCATTAACTTACATACTATGTATCGAAGAGCTTTCCAGGGCATGTGCAACGACTGGAGTGATTGTATCCACCCATACCTCATTATGCGAGGAACCATTGTTAAAATTCGGTACCAAAGAGCAGAAAGACAAATTTCTGGTACCCTTGGCAAGCGGTCAGAAGCTTGGGGCATTTGGCCTGACGGAGCCTAATGCCGGAACAGACTCGGCTGGTCAGCAGACGAAGGCAGTGCCAGACGGTAACGAATATGTAATAAATGGAAGTAAGATTTTTATTACGAACGGGAAAGAAGCTGATATCTATATCATTTTTGCAATGACGGATAAAACAATGGGTAATAAGGGGATATCTGCTTTTATTATAGAAAAGGGCACACCGGGATTTACCTTCGGTTCGAAGGAAAAAAAGATGGGTATTCGTGGGTCGTCAACCTATGAACTGGTTTTTACAGATTTAAAAATTCCGAGAGAAAATATACTGGGTATGGAAGGCGACGGCTTTAAAATAGCCATGCAGGCTCTGGACTGCGGTAGAATCGGCATTGCGGCACAGGCGCTTGGTATAGCATCCGGAGCATTGGAGAAATCCGTCGCTTATGTTAAGGAAAGAAAACAGTTTGGCAAACCGCTTTCCAAATTCCAAAATACCCAGTTTAAAATAGCGGATATGGCTACAGAAATTGAAGCTGCAAGATTATTGGTTTATAGAGCCGCGGTGGCTAAGGAAAAACAGAAGAAATTCTCGGCAGAGGCTTCTATGGCAAAGCTGTATGCATCGGAGGTTGCGAATAGGGTTACCAGCCTGGCAGTTCAGCTTCACGGCGGATACGGATATATCCGGGAGTATGAAGTGGAACGTATGATGCGGGATGCAAAAATTACTGAGATTTATGAGGGCACATCGGAAGTCCAGCGTATGGTTATCTCTGGAGCTCTATTATAAATAAGAGGGAGTGGTGTAGGTGAAGATTATAGTTTGTATAGGACAAGTACCTGACATAAATGAAATCAGGCTTGATCCGGTTACAGGCATGCCGGTCCGGGAAGGAGTTACTGTTATGATCAATCCTGATGATAAAGCAGGGTTGGAGGCAGCGCTAAGGCTGAAGGATGAAACCGGTGCGGAGGTATCGGCAATCACCATGGGACCCCCTCAGGCAGATACTGTATTACGTGAAGCGATGGCTATGGGAGCAGATCATGCATATCTGATAACAGATCCTGTATTTAGCGGCTCGGATACGCTGGCAACTTCTTTCATACTTGCCGCAGCCATCAAAAATCTGGAGTATGATCTGGTAATAGTAGGGCAGCAGGCAAATGACGGCAATACGGCGCAGATTGGACCTCAGCTTGCAGAGTATCTGGATATTCCTGGAATAAGTTATGCAAAGGATATCAAAACAGAAGGCAGCAGTATAATCGTAAAAAGCCAGTATGAGGACAGATATCACATAATCAGGGCAAAAATGCCCTGCCTGATTACTGTTCTTGCGGATATGAATAAACCAAGATATATGACACCGGGAAGAATATTTGAAGCATATTTGGAAGAAAAGGTAATTGTATGGGGACATAAGGAAATTGACATTGACGATGGCAGCATAGGCTTGCAGGGTTCCCCTACACAGGTAACACAGATCTTTACAAGGAAACAAATGGCAGACAGAAAAAAGGTGATATTAGATGCGGAGGAAGCTGCCAATTTTATTCTGGAAAGTCTGAAGGAGAAATATATTCTGTAGCAACCGGGCATCAGGGGTAAAAACAGTATTTTCTATATTTTTGATGCCGTTCAATTGACAGAAAGCGATGATTAAAATGGAATTTGAAAATTATAGCGGAATATTTATATTCATACAGCAATCCGATAAGAAAATATCCGGTGTATCTCTTGAATTGATTACGAAAGGAAAGGAGCTTGCGGCTGATCTTGGTACACAGGTATCAGCCATATTATTAGGTTCGGCAGTCGGAAAGCTGACAGATGAATTGGCAGCCTATGGTGCAGATAGAATCATACTTGTGAATGCTCCTTCCTTGGATATATATACAACGGAGCCGTATACCCAGGCTATGAGCGCCGTAATAGAACATTACAGACCCGAAATAGTGCTCTTTGGTGCAACTGCAATCGGAAGAGATCTTGCCCCCCGCATTTCTGCAAGAATACATACCGGCTTAATTGCGGATTGTACCGAATTGGAAATTGATAAAAAATCCGGTTGTCTAAAAATGACCAGGCCTGTCTACAGCGGAAATTTTAAGGCAACGATTCTATGCCCGGATTTCCGCCCCCAGATGGCAATCATATGTCCCGGAGCCATGGGAAAAGCCCGAAAAGTAGCGGAAGCAAATGCCATTGTTGAAAAATTTCACCCCAAATTAGAAATAAATCATAAATATGTAGAGGTGATAGAAGTATGCAATAAAGAAGCTTCCGTTAAAGACATTCAACAGGCTGATGTGCTGGTAGCCGGCGGACGCGGGGTGGGAAGCCGTGAAAACTTTAAACAGCTGGAAGAACTTGCTGCGGTTTTCGGAGGAACCGTTTGTTCCTCCAGGGCATGTGTTGACGCAGGCTGGGTAGAGAAAGAATTACAGGTCGGACAGACGGGAAAAACTGTTCGTCCCCATATTTATTTTGCTGTGGGAATATCCGGTGCAATACAGCATGTTGCAGGAATGGAAAAATCAGAGATTATTATTGCCATTAATAACGATCCGTCCGCGGCTATTTTTGATGTGGCAGATTACGGTATTGTGGGGGACTTGAATCAAATTGTACCCTTGCTGGTCGGGAAGATGAAAAAGATAATAAGGTAAAAGTTTGTCATTATTACTGAAGAGATATAAAATATTATATGATATTTTGGAGGTGTTATTATTGCATAATTTACTGGTTGCGCAATCAGGGGGACCAACTGCTGCTATAAATGCAACATTGGTGGGAATCCTTCAAAGTGCTTTAATCAGCGGTAAAATCAATAAGGTATACGGGGCAAAAAACGGTATTGAAGGTGTTATTAACGGATGTCTTGTTGATTTGAGCTTTTTACTGGGCAATACTCAGATTTTAGATACACTTATGTATACCCCCGCATCAGCGATGGGAACCTGTAGGTATAAATTACCGCATTGGGACCAGGAGGAAGCGGTTTATAAAATAATTGTGGATTACCTAAATAAATATAATATTAAATATTTTATCTATATTGGCGGAAATGATTCGATGGATACCGTAAATAAATTATCTGGTTACTGTGAATTGAACCATCATGATATTGTAATTATCGGTGCACCCAAATCGATAGACAATGACCTCGCTCTTACCGATCATAGTCCCGGATTTGGCTCTGCGGCAAAGTATATTGCTACCACAGTTTCTGAAGTTGCATATGATATTAATTCCTACGATATTCCTGCGGTATGCATTATAGAAATCATGGGGCGGAATACCGGCTGGCTAGCTGCGGCATCTGCTCTCGCAAGGATTGACGGCGGGGCGGGGGCTGATTTAATATATCTTAGTGAAAAAACTTTCTATTTGGAAAGATTTCTTAGTGATGTCAGAGATAAGCTTACACAGAAAAGAAGTGTTCTGATTGCGGTAAGCGAGGGTATCAGATACTGTAATGGCAGATATGTATCGGAGCAGACAACAGATTCAGAAACAGATGATTTCGGGCATAAACCTATATCCGGAGCGGCACGTATACTTGGACAGATTGTCCGGAACAAAATAGGATGTAAGGTAAGATCAATAGAGCTTAATCTAATGCAGAGATCCGCAGCTCACATTTCCAGTGAAGCGGATATAATGGAGGCATTTTTAATAGGGCAAAAAGCGTTGTACTGTGCTCTTGAGGGAGAAACGGGCAGGATGGTTGCCATAAAAAGGCTAAGCAGTCAGCCGTATAGAATAAATTTCACCACTGTTCCTGTAAAAGAGATAGCAAATATAGAAAAAAAAGTACCGATGAATTGGATTTCCGTAAGCGGAAATTATATAACGAAAGAATTTATGATGTATCTTACCCCTTTAATACAAGGGGAAGTAAATATAAAATTTACTAATGGGTTGCCGAAACAATATAAAATCTATTAAGTAAGTTACCCTTTAAATTATAAGCTCATTTAATATTAAAAACCCTGTAGGAATGAACCTACAGGGCTAAGAGTAGCTGTTAGTATCTTCTAGAGTTTCTATTATTGTTTTGCCTGTTGTTGCTTTGCTGCTTTTTTGCTCTTCTGCAATCAGCACATCTTTGCGGCTCATTATCGAAGCCTTTTTCTTTGTAAAAAGCCTGTTCGCTTTCGGTAAATAGGAACTCTTTTCCGCAATCTTTACAAACTAATACTTTATCTGCCATTCCAACAATCCTCCTTTTTTGAAGATTAAGATATATAATAGATTAATAAGTATATCTAATAGAGGATATGTTCATTGATCATATTAAATCTTAACAGTAAGTATTATTTTACATTTACTGCTATTTTAGATTAACACATATGAAAGAAATAAACAACATTTATTTTAAATAGGGCAGAAATTTTAAATAGGACAGAAAATTAACAAATCCTGATTACACCTGATAAACAGCACGCAGAATCCCGTTTCTAATTGCGCGAGGAGCAGCATTATTCCTCTGTTTTTGCTATTTTTATTAAGTGACTGATTTGTTTTTGATAACGAATTACAGGAATCAAAAACATAATACCGATGATACCGAATACAATTACTTCTTTTGTAAAGCTTCCGCGGCTTATATATTGCCATATAGATATCACGAATAGAAGAATTGCACAAGTGAACCATGAATTTCTGATCGGCTTGTAGTAAGCGGCTTTATCTGAATTTGTGGTATGTAATTCAAATGGGCGCCCATCATTTTTCTTTTCGACAATCAATAGTTCTTTATTATAATTGCCCGGATTGGTGGAAATTTGTCCTGCCCCCTTTCCGTAAGGCCTCCATGACACCTTATATGTGGAAAATTTCAAATTAATGTTTTTATAGAATACGGTATAACCCAGATCCTCAAGAAATTCAAGGTATTCCTTTTCTTTTTTAAAGGATCGGTCTGCGACAAATTCCACTTTATATTGATATTCATCAGGAGCGCATTCCGCAAATTCATAGGAAATCCTTTTTGTGTTAACCAGTCGATAGCCTTTATGGGCCATCTCATTTAACCACTTTTCTTGCACATTTAAAAATACCCCAAAATAACGATAATATTTTATCATTATACCTGCCCTCCAATTATTCTTGAGGCTGTCAGGGTCAATTGATTCAGTCTTATCAGTTCAGCCTCAGCAATTTCTTTTCCTGCTTCTGTTATCACATATTCTTTTTTACGGCCGGTACCGTCATCAACAGGGGTGATCCATCCTTTTTTGGATAAGGTGTCAATTGCGCCATAAAGGGAACCGGCTCCTAAATTCAGGCGTCCCTGGGTTTCATTCTCCACAAACTGCATTATGCCATAGCCGTGCTTTGGCTCATACAATGCCAGTAAAATGAAAAAGGTCACCTCTGTCAGCGCGCCTCCTTTTGTATTATCCCGCATATTCTCTCTCCTTGTATATTACGTTTACCGTAATAAATATATCACTAACCGTAATAAAAGTCAATCATATTTATTAACAAAATCACACATTTGAAGAGAGGAGCAATGGCTTATTTACAACGTCCGCTTTGATATAAGGATGTATGAAGTAATCCCTGCCGTAATTGGTATAATCAGTGTAACTCCAAGGCCGCTGCAAAGTATGGCTATTATTTCGGAGCAAAATACTTTTGAATTTATCATGGTGCCGAAGGAATAATTTAAGTCTTTCATCCATAAAATCAGAGCCATATATCCTGCTACATAAGCAAAATATAAGGTGTTTGTTGTGGTCCCAAGAATATCTCTTGAGATATTCAATCCGGATTTATATAATTGATGCATGGTAATGGATGGATTATGCAGAAATAATTCATTCATGGAGGAAGAAATGGATATTGCCGTATCAATAATTGCTCCAATTAAACTCATGATAGTCGTACTGATAACAATTTTGGTGAAATCAATACCGATATTAAGAGAATACATACTTATCTCTTCAAATTCTTCCTCGCTGAACCCTTGTATCCGGGATACATTACCTATAAAATAGATAAGTAAAAACAATGCTGCTAAAGTGATTAGTGTAGATAAAAAAGCCGCTAAAGTCTTGGTATTTATCCCGTTGATATAGAAGAGGGTAATACAACTAATCAGAATACTGGACAGAAGGGTAACTACAATAGAGTTCATATTATGAGCAATTAATATAACAGCAACAAATAGAATGAAAAAATTTATGATCAAAGAGAGAAAGGATTTAACACCCTTTTCTTTCCCGATTAATTTCATCAGAATAAATAAAACAGCAGTTAAAATAATAATGACATTCATCGGTGATTCTTGCATCAGGCTGTTGGCCATAATGCCAGCTCCTGTTGCGCCATCCTTTCTTGCTATAGTCTCAGCTTATGCAGCATAAATAGAGATGCAAACAGAGAAACCGGTATTGTCAGTACGATGCCGATCCCCCCTGTTAGAGCGCGAATCAGTTCCAGAGAAAGATTGACGCTGAAGGTATATCCCGGAGAATAGCCATTTTTAAGATAAACAAGCAGCATAGGAATGGTACCGCTGATATATACAAAAAATAAAACATTGGTCATGGTACCCATAATATCCTTCCCAATTTCCATTCCGGAAGCTGTTAGGGCTTTAAGAGAGATGTCCGGATCTTTTTCATACAATTCGTGAATAGCAGAAGAGATTGTTATGGATACATCCATAACAGCGCCCAGGCAGCCTACCAGGATTTCAGCCATGAATATTTCGTGAGGAGGATGCGTTAAAAACTGCATTTCTTCAAAACGTACTCCATGATAATTGGTTAAAGTGATTACCATAAAAGCAATGATCAGGGTAATAAAAGTACCGCATAAGGTCGATAGGATTGCCGTATAGGTCTTTTTATTGTTTCCGCTCACAAGGAAAAGAGAAAAAACCGTAAATACAATCACAACAATACTGCAGACCAGAAGTAAGTTGACTCCTTTTAAATATAAATCCATGCTAAGAGAAAAGAGCAGGATATTAAAGGTTAAGCTAACCAAAGAAAACAGTCCTTTTTTCTTTCCGACGACAATAATAAACATGGCAAATAAAACAGCCATAGAGGCGATATATTGATCTCTCTTTAATCCCATTATCTTTCCTGTTAATTTATTTTTTGCAGTATCATCCAGGGTTACGAACAAATCATCCCCTGCTTTGTATCGATTCTCTGCAGCGCCCGAATAAGAATATTGATTATCAAGCTCAACATACCTGCCTTTTAAGGCTCCGTTTACAATTTTCCCGGTGATAAGCTGTGTATATATAGTATCTTTATTACCGTAATAATCAACCGATCTTTTTTCCTCTATTAACTGTACTGCGGTCACTTTGACAATTGTTTGCTGGTAATAATGATAATTTTGCCTTATAAATAACAGGAAAACGAAAAAACATAATACGAGCAGCAAGTAAAGTATAACATTCTTTTTATATAGATACTTTTTCATTTTTCGTACCTTGCCATTTCAACAGTTCAAATATTTTTAACAATCCAAGATTAATTCACTACAAATCCTACCATATTATCAAAGAGATGTAAATGACAGAGCGGCCCTAGGCTTCATAATCTTTGACCGGTACAATCAATACACATGGAACACTTTTCGCGGTGTTCAGGCTTACTATGATAGCAGCTGCTGCATGGAGAATGTTCGATTTGAAAAGTAGAATGTTCGATATTATATTTATCCTTTAGCATATGTTGCATATCATGTAAAATGCTTTCATAGCTATTCATGCTTTTTTCTTCAATACTTATATGTGCCGTCATCGTGAGTGTTTCCATGGAAAGACTCCATACATGAATATCCTTTACATCTATAATACCATGCATTTCTTTTATTGAATTTTTTAATTTATCCAAAGATAATCCTTTTGGTACTGCTTCTAAAAGGATACAAATACATTCGTATGCCATTTTTAATGCATTTCTCAGAATCAAACATGCCAGAAAAGCACTTAATAAGGTATCTATGCCATACCAGCCGGTAATATATATTATAATTCCGCCTATAAATACACCGGCATCTGATAAAGCATCTCCCATAAAGTGCAGAAATACACTTTTAACATTAGCATTACCTGAATTATTTCTTAAGATCAGAATAATCATTAGATTAACAATTAATCCGATTACTGAGAAGATTACCATACCTTCTGGCTTGACCGTAACCGGGGACAGGTACCTGAGTACGGCTTTATAAAATATAAAGACGGAAATAAAAATGAGTGAAATATTGTTTATTAATGCGGTTAGCACACTAAATCTGGAATAACCGAAGGAGTATTTCCTGGAGGCATGCTTTCTTGCTATCCGGACTCCCCACCAGCTGATAAGGATAGAGATCAAATCAGTTGCAAGGTGCCATGAATCACTGAATAAGGCAAGACTTTTTGTAATAAAGGCGCCTGTTATCTTAGCGGTAAAAATGACAGATACCAGGATTATGGTATATAATAATTTTTTATAGCTTTGAGTAAAAATGGAATTACTTGAATAAAGCTTATGATTATGCATGAATCTCTCCCGAATTAAATATTGGGAGTGCCGATCGTAACACTCCCGCCAATAAGTAAAACTTGTTGACAGTTAATTATACTAGTCCTAGCAGCCTGACGGTATTCGCTATGAAAAAACATATTACAATACCTGTTATTGTCGGTATAAGAAAAGCAGCCGCTGTCCATTTCCAGCTGCCGGACTCTTTTCTTATGGTCAAACAGGTAGTTCCGCATGGCCAATGCATCAATGAAAAAAGCATGGTGCAAACTGCGGTGAGCCAGGTCCAGCCATGGGAGACAAGTAATTCCTTTAATTGTCCCAGGCTATCCAATTCCAGCATGCTGCCGGTTGCCATATAGCTCATGATAATGATAGGCACAACAATCTCATTTGCAGGAAAACCAAGGATAAAAGCCATTAGGATATAGCCGTCCAAACCGATTAATCTGGCAAAAGGATTGAGAAAACCGGCGCAATGAGCCAACAGGCTGAGGTCGCCGATCTGGATATTCCCCAAAATCCAAATGATTAATCCGGCAGGTGCGGCCACAAGAACTGCACGGGCAAGCACAAATAATGTTCTGTCAAAAATTGATCTTACAATTACCCTTCCTATTTGCGGCTTGCGATACGGGGGGAGCTCCAGGGTAAAGGAGGAAGGCAGTCCTTTTAATATCGTTTTTGAAAGTAATTTAGATAGGAACAGGGTCATTACAACCCCTAATACAATTACTCCTGTCAGAATGAGTGTGGATAGAACAGATTGCTGGGGACCGTTAATCATACCTGCAAAAAACATGGTAATAATTGCGATCAGAGTAGGAAAGCGGCCGTTGCATGGAACAAAGTTATTTGTAATCATTGCGATCAGCCTTTCTCTTGGTGAATCTATAATTCTGCATCCGATGATCCCTGCCGCATTACAGCCAAATCCCATACACATGGTCAGTGCCTGTTTTCCGTGAGCACAAGCCTTCTTAAAAAACTTATCCAGATTAAAGGCGACTCTTGGCAGGTAACCCAGGTCCTCCAGAAGAGTGAAAAGGGGAAAGAATATCGCCATCGGTGGAAGCATGACGGAGATAACCCATGCCAACGTTCGATAGATACCCAGAACAAATACCCCGTGTATCCATGCAGGAGCTCCTGCCCATGCACAAAAGCCGGTCAGCCGGTCCTCTACCCAGAACAGAAAATCAGCGATCTTACTGGAGGGATAATTTGCTCCAGTTATTGTAAGCCAGAAGATAACACCCAGAAGCCCTATCATAATAGGAATTCCAAAAATTCTGGAAGTCAGGATTCGGTCTATCCTGCGATCTGTTTGATTATATTCCTTATTGTGATAAGTTACGGCCTCGCTGCCTATTTTTTCGCCGGTTTTTACAATTTGGGATACGATTTTATCACGGAACAGATCCTGGTTGATTTCTGCCTCACGCAGTTTATCTTTTGCCTCCTCCAGTTTCCCGGAAATAGCATCGATAGACAGCAGGTCATATGCAAGATGTTTTTTTAATGATTTTAATAAAGCTTCGTCTCCGTCCAGAAGCTTTATGGCAACCCACCGGCTGCTTAGATTATCTTTCAGCAGCTCACTTAAGGGAGACTCCATAAGCTTGATTGCCTCTTCGATCGGAGCCTCGTATGTAATCTTTATCGGTATATTTATGACGGTTTCATGTGTAACATCATTGACAGCCTCCATTAAAGTATCCAGTCCTTTACCACTTCTGGCACTGGTACCGATAACGGGAACACCAAGCTGATCAGACAGTTTCTTCAGGTCAATATGGATTTTCTTTCTTTCCGCTTCGTCAAGCAGATTGACACAGACAACTGCTTTCGATGTAATTTCAAGGGTTTGCAGAACCAGGTTCAGATTTCTTTCCAGACAGGTGGCGTCGGTAACAATCACCGTTGCATCAGGATTTCCAAAACAGATAAAGTCGCGTGCAATTTCTTCTTCCTCTGAATTTGCCATCAGAGAGTAGGTACCCGGAATATCAACCAATATAAAATCCGTATCCTTATGTTTATATTTTCCCTGAGCATTTGTAACGGTTTTACCGGGCCAGTTGCCGGTATGTTGATTAAGGCCTGTCAAGCTGTTAAATACGGTGCTTTTTCCTACGTTGGGATTACCTCCAAGTGCGATTACTTTTTCATCCATGTCGGTATGCTCCAGTTTGAGTTCGCTTTCCAATGCTCCTATTCCTGTGGATTGGTTTGTCAGACCCATGTTCAAGACACCTCCCTTATTATTATTGATCTTTTCAATGTGCAATGAATGAACAATCTGTAAGGTAATAATGTATCCATGGGCGGTTATCACCTGCCCATGGATAAATATTCGGTTGTTAAAGGGCTTCCACCAATATTTTTGATGCTTCCTCCGTACGCAATGCAATAACTGCACCTCTGATCTGGTATGCGACCGGATCTCCTGAGGGACTTTTCTGTAATGCCTCAACTTCCGTATCCGATATTAAGCCGAGATCAAGCATTCTCCTTCGACTGGTTCCACTGGAAGTAAGGGCCATAACCCTGGCTTTTTTTCCGAGCGGTAAGGAGCTAAGCGGAATTAATGTATCATTCATGTGAACAGCCTCCTGAATAGTTAGTTATAGTTCGATACCATAAGTAAGTGTAGTGCAAAATTTTTAACCTGCACTAACTTAACATATGTAAAATATATCAAAGTGTTACGCATATAAATAAATTAAAGAAATATATTTAAGGCTGTGATGATATGATGAATAAAGAATTTCATACGGTTCGCGGATATCAGCTTCTGGAACAGAACAAACATCAACTGACTTCTGCCATGGAAGATTATCTTGAGATGATTTATAGAAACAGTATGGAGGAAGGTTATATCAGAATTGGCAGATTGGCGGAATTATTAAATGTCAGGGCTCCGTCTGCTTCTAAAATGGTGCAGAAACTCAGCGCATTGGAGTTGTTAAGGTTTAAAAAATATGGAATTATAACACTGAATGACGATGGAATGGAAATTGGGAAATACCTCCTGGATCGGCACAGATTATTAGAGGATTTTTTAAAGATTTTAGGGTGTGATGATGATCTATTGCAGCATACCGAATTAATTGAACATGTTGTCACCCCGGATTTATTAAAAGATATACGCATATTCAGAGATTTCTTTTTAGAGAATGATGAAATTAGGAAGCAATTTGAAGAATATAAGCATAATTCCTAAGCAAATTTATTTTGTAACAATCCCTTGATCCGCCCGGCATGGGCAGACCAAGGGGTTGTTTCCAATTGGATTAGTCAGAACGGTCTAATCTGAAAATAATGCATCATATTCGGCGTTACTTATGAAGCGACCTTGTTCTGTCAATTTGATGACATCATTATCAATCATAATATATTCTTCTTTTAATAAATGCCTGACTATTTTATCTGTGAAAGCCGTATCCCAATGAAAATGAATACCCAATGTGTGGATACCGGCCTCCTGGACTTCATTTTCACTGCCTTCGTGATTACATAAATGAAACAAAAGAGTTTTTTTGCTGAACTCCAGTTTCTGCCTGCTGCGCCTTCTTAAGGAGCTTACCAGTCCTCTATTAGGAGCCGTCACGAATACGATTAAGAAAATAAGGCCTGTCATAACTGCCATGCTGCCTGCGATTGACACATCAAATAGTACGGCCAGGTAAAAACCTGAAATACCATTTACGGCTCCGATCAGTGCACTAAGGAAAAGCATACGTTTTAAATTATCCGTTAACAAATAAGCAGTAGTGGGAGGGCCGATCATAAAGGCGACTACCAATACGGAACCGACCGCTTCAAAAGCCCCCACCGTTGTCAATGATACAAGCGCCATCAGGCCATAGTGGATCAGTGCAGGGGTGAAGCCGAGAACAGCGGATAACACCGGATCAAAGGTTACTACTTTTAATTCTTTAAAAAATGTGATAATAAACGCAAGATTTACCACGAAAAGGGCCATAGCACTGTAGATTGCCTTCGCACCGATATCATAACCAAATACCACCATACGGTTAAACGGTGCGAAGGCCAGTTCCCCCAGGAGAACGGAATCGGTATCAAGATGTACGGAACCGGCATATTTTGTAATCAGAATGATGGCGATGGAAAATAGCAAGGGGAATACGATACCAATGGAGGCATCCTCTGAAAGCAGCTTTGTACGGTTTAGAATTTCCGTAAGCCATACGGTTGCAAGACCGATTAGGGCTGCTCCTGCAATCAGAAAAGGGGAGGACAAATCATGGGTCAGGAAGAAGCCCAGGACAATTCCCAGAAGTATGGTGTGGGTAATAGAGTCCGACATCATAGACATTTTCCTCAGGACCAGGAATACTCCCGGAAGAGAGCAGGCTACGGCAACAATTACTGCGATTAACTGAATTTCAAATTGTGGGGACATTACGGTCACCTCCTTCGCTTCTTAAGAGCTGTTTCAAATTATTTCTGTGGATCATTTTTTGAACAATCCCTCTTCCGGGTGCAAAAAGTACACTGAATATTACGATACAGCTGATGATAACTACGATTGCGGGACCGGTAGGAAGTTTAGCCGTAAGGGAGCTTGCCATAGTGCCGAAAATGCCGGATACTGCACCGAAAAGGGCGGAGAGCACAACCATAATCCATAGCTTATTCGTCCATTGCCTAGCTGCAACGGCCGGTGCAATTAACATGGCACTCATGAGAATAACACCTACGGTTTGCAGACCTATAATAATTGCCATAACAATCATAAAGGAGAGCAGCAGATTTAGTTTATACGCGGGAAAACCAAGGCTTTTGGCGTATTCCGAATCAAAAATATACAGCTTGAATTCTTTCCAGAATAAAAGGATCAGGGTAAGCAGTATAACACCGCAGATTATCATAAAATAGACGTCTCTTTGCAATAGGGTAGACGCCTGACCAAAGATAAAGCGTTTTAATCCGGCCTGATTGGAGTTGGGTATCTTCTGGACATAAGTCAGGAGTACCAGGCCTAATCCGAAAAATACCGACATAACAAGGGCAAGGGCGCTGTCAAATTTAATTCGCGTATGTTTTACGATATTGATGATGAATAAAGTAGCCATCAGTCCGGAAATCAGCGCACCCAGCAGAAGCACTTCCGTATTCTTGGAACCGGTTATCACAAAAGCCATAACAACTCCGGGCAATGCTGCGTGGGATACGCCGTCACCCAATAAGCTTTGCTTCCGAAGTACCGCAAAGCTTCCTAAAACCCCGCTGATTAATCCCAGGATAGCGGAACCTAGAGCTACTGTTTGAAAGGTATAGTCTGTAAGAAGATAAATAATATTTTCCATTGATAACACCTCCCTATACCGTACTTTTTAATAAATTGCCGGAGCTGTGGTAAGCCTTCTTCAGATTTTGTTCATGGAATACTTCTTCTACCGGTCCGCTGGCAATTATTTTAATATTAATCAGGGTGACCCAGTCAAAATATTCCGGTACGGTCTGCAGATCATGATGAACAACCACCAGAGTTTTACCGGCTTCCTTCAGTTCCTTCAGCAATACGATAATAGCCTTTTCCGTCTGGACATCGACTCCCTTAAAGGGTTCATCCATAAAGTATATATCAGCAGTCTGCATTAAGGCTCTGGCCAAAAAAACTCTTTGCTGCTGGCCGCCGGACAACTGGCTGATTTGACGGGAGGCATACTCCTCCATGCCAACCTTCCTTAAGCATTGTACCGCAGCATCCTTATCCTTTTTTCCGGGGCGTTTTATATAACCCAGCCTGCCATAGCAGCCCATCAGTACAATATCCAGCACAGTCGCCGGAAAATCCCAGTCCACGCTGCCGCTCTGGGGAACATAAGCCACCTTATTCTTTAATTTATGAAGATTATTTTCTGTTTCCTGAAAAAACCGCACCGTTCCTGAAACCGGAATCAAAAGCCCAAGCATGGCCTTTAGCAAGGTGGTTTTTCCGGCTCCGTTTGGACCTACAATGGCCATCAATTTCCCCTGGGGGATCGTTAAGTCGATATCCCATAGTACAGGTTTCGCGTCGTAGGCAACGGTTAGATCCTCTATTTGAACAGCATAATCCAGATGATTGAAATTCATATAATAACCTCCTTTTTCAATGAACCTTCTATTTTAAGGCTTCTACTATCGTATCAATATTGGATTTTACGGTCAGAAGGTAGGTTTCAGCACCGGAGCCTTCCCCGCCCAGGGAATCAGAGTATAATTCTCCTCCAATGCTTACATCAAATCCCCTGGCCTTTACAGCTGCCTGTAAGGCTTCTATGGTTTTCGGAGGAACGGAGGATTCAATGAAAATCGCCTTGATTTTACGTTCGGTAATAAAATCGGACAAATTACTGACATCGGCTGTTCCGGCTTCGGCATCGGTACTGATGCCCTGCAATCCTCGTACTTCAAGGCCGTAAGCCCTGCCAAAGTAATTAAAGGCATCATGCGCAGTAATTAAAACTCTCTGTTCCTCAGGAAGCTCGGAGACCCTGTCTTTGATATATGTATCCAAATCGTCTAACTCAACCAGATACTTCTCCAGGTTATTGGTATAATCCTCTGAATGCTCCGGATCAGCTTCCGATAATTGATTCGATACTGTTCTGGCAGCATCCTTCCAGAGGGAAACATCAAACCAGATATGAGGATCGTGTATGGAGGTATCACTCTCCCAGGATAACAGCTTATCTTTCTCAAGCCCATTTTCAATACATATTATGGTGCTGCCCCGATCTGTGAGAGATTCAAAAATTTCTCCCATCTTACCTTCCAAGTGGAGACCATTATAAACAACCACATCCGCATTTTGCATCAGCGTAACGTCTCCGGCACTTGCCTGATAGAGGTGGGGATCAATGCCCGGACCCATGAGACCATTTACTGTGACATGCGCACCGCCTATGATTTTTGACAGGTCGGCCAGCATCGTGGTAGTTGCTACAATATTTAAGGTATCTGCTTTTACGGAAGTTTCCGCATTTTTGCAGCCGGTTATTAGTATGCTTAGGGCAAGGCCCAGGGTAAATAAGGTTTTAAATTTACGTTTCATAAGAAATCCTCCTTTTTTAAATAAGCTAATGAATTGATACTTAATCTTCAGATACATAAATCTGACAGGCAGCTTTATAACTTATCTGAATTATCTTATCATCCAGAGCCAGTGTAATAGGACCTTCATAGTCACCAACGGAAATAATAGTGATCTGGCTTCCGATTTTGATTCCTTGTCCCTGCAGATAGTCAAGGACACCCTTCTCTTCCAGAACCTTTTTTATTTTTGATGTTTCGCCGGCTTTTAACTCGGAGAGAAGTGTTAAGGGTGCTTCTTTCATCTGACCGTCTGATTTCGGTATGATACTTCCGTGTGGACAGTATTCGGGATAATTTAAGAAACGATCAAGCCGGTCCGCAAGTCTGGACGGAGTGATGTGCTCCAGCAGCTCCGCATCTTCATGTGCTTCACTCCAGGTATATCCCAGGTGCCTGATTAAAAATACTTCCCATAGACGATGCCCTCGTAGGAGAGAAATCGCAATTTTTATTCCATCCTCTGTAAGTCTGGAGCCTTTATATGGTTTATTTATCAGCAGCCCATCCTGGCTTAATTTGTTCAGCATCTCGGTTACGGAAGCCGGTGCTACCTTTAAAACCTGGGACATTTCTTTATTGCTTATCAGTTGATTGGAACCTCCGAGCTTATACAGTTCTTTTAAATAATCCTCTTTATTCGGTGTCATTCTAATGCCCTCCTAATTTAGGTATACCTAATTTTAATTTATCATACACCTAAATTAAATAAAATGCAAGTGATTATTATTATCATTTACATAATGGCATAATTCTCCCCATACGGCTTAAAGTTAGAAGCCGCTAATAAAGTTTCTTAAAACTAATATATTAACCTGTTTTAAAAATGTTCCTTACGCTATTTATAATTTTTTTGCATCAAAGGGAAACTCATAAGGGACAGATCACATTTATTGACAGAAAAGGCTAAGAGGCATATGATAAAGAAAAGTACACAATAAAGATAAAATGAAATAAACTATATTACAGACAAAGTTTTGAAAATACCAAGACAGGAGGAATAGGATGAAACTCGTTATCATAAGGCACGGAGAAAGTGAATGGAATAAGCTTAATTTATTTACGGGATGGACAGATGTCAATTTGTCAGAACAAGGTAAAAAGGAAGCGAAAAATGCGGGTCAGCTATTGATAAAAGAAGGCTATGATTTTGACGTATGCTATACATCTTATCTTAAGAGAGCCGTACATACCTTGAATATTATTTTGGAAGAGTTGGACAGGGAATGGTTACCGGTTAAGAAATCCTGGCTGCTTAACGAACGCCATTACGGGGCACTGCAGGGACTGAATAAAGCCGAAACTACCCAAAAGTACGGAGAGGAACAGGTGAAAATCTGGAGACGCTCCTATGATATCCAACCTCCGATACTGGAGGAGGATGATATAAGAAATCCGAGGAACCAGGTCCAATACAGAGACCTGGTAAAGTTAGAGCTTCCTCTGGCGGAGAGCTTAAAAGATACAATAGCCAGAGTGGTTCCATATTTTGAGAAGAATATCAAGGAAGATATGAAGCAGGGTAAAAGGGTAATAATTGCTGCACACGGAAATTCAATCAGGGCATTGGTTAAATATTTTGACGGATTGTCGGAAAAAGAAATTATATCGGTTAATATTCCGACTGGGGTGCCCTTAGTGTACGAGTTTGATGAGGATTTCCACGTAAAAAAGAATTATTATTTAGGCGATAAAGATGCGGTTGAAGCAAAAATAAAAAAGGTTGCCAATCAGGCCAATACAAATTAATAAAAATCCTGATTATATGGTTTTAAAGGAAAAAGCTACCACAGTACCAAGCCCTTCTTTGCTGCTGATCCTGATAGCGGCATCTTCCCCATAGGTCAATACCAGGCGCAGGTTGGTATTAAAAATGCCGATATGTGCAGTCTGGTTGAAGTTCCTGTTGCTCAGGTCGGTACGGATTTGGGCAAGCCTGGCTTTATCAATGCCGATACCGTTATCCACAATATAGATTCGGATTCGCCCGTTTCTTTTGAATATCTTGATTTTCACCAGGCCTTTGCGCGGTAATTCCTTAATTCCGTGATGAAGGCTGTTTTCCAATAAGGGCTGAAGAATCAGGTGAATTACTCTTTCATTCAGTACCGTGTCATCATAATCCCAGTAAAGAATAAAAGGATTCTCATACCGAAATTTCTGAATTTCGGCATATGCTTTGCAGTTGGCGATCTCATCCTTTAATTGCACTGTCTGAAAGGTGTTTTCCAGAGAGTATTTTAAGATATCGGAGAGGTAATGAATCAGTCTGCTGGGATTATTGTCGGTGGGCGTGAGGCGCAGTACCTCCATATCAATCGTCTGCAGGGTATTAAAGATGAAATGAGGACTTAACTGCAGCTGAAGCGCTGCCAGTTGGGCATCCTTCTCTTTGACCTGTGCCTGTGCCAGATTCAGCTGCAGCATATTGCTGGAGATAAAGGTCTGTACAATATTATTAAATATAACGTCATACTCGTTTCGGGTGTCGGCCCGAAGCTGCATCTGATATTTATACCCCTGCCCGGAGGCGGAGAAGAGATTCAGCAAATTTTGAAGCTGCTTGAAATTTTTATTGGTAATCGTAAGGCTCAGGCTGATACTGAGCAGAATACTGAAAATGAACATTATGGAGAAGGTCAGTAAAGTGGAGTTCAGTGTTTTGAATACGGCGGCACTTGGGATCAGAGAGAGCATCTGAAGATCATAATCGGGAATATGGGAAGCAAAATAAAAGTAATCCGCTCCCTGAACTTCTATTTTATGAAAAGAAGAGCCGGAATCGGAAAATGTAAAATTGATATTATGAAAGGCCTGGTCGTAATTATCCAGATTCTCTATACCGGTACTGCCGAATAATACATTCCCCTGGTTGTCGGTGATCAAGGTAAAGGAATCCTCATAAATCTGATTGGAGGATAGCATTTTGGATAGTTTTGTATAGTCCAGATTTATCACCATAAGACCCTGAAAGGAATTTAACCGGCGAAAGATAGATAAGGTTTCCTTTTGTGTCTCAAAGAAAAAATATTTTACCTGTCTGCGGGTAATCCACTGCTTTGTATCAAACGGTGTATTCTTATATATATCAAGCCACTCCCTGTCCATACAGTCCGGTGAGTTAATGCTGGTAAATTCCTTATCGCTGCTGAAAAAATTACCATAGGGGTTGTCAAAATAAATATAGATGGAGTCGGCATATTCATTCAGATTTGCACTGGTGCTGATAATAGAAAAGATGATATTCTTATAGACATTGCTTTTATAATCCATGGATTCCTGGTTCAGAAGCTTTGAGACAGACAGCGACAGCAAGGGAGCAGAGGAAAAGAGTGAGGTTTCCTCTGAAAATACATTTAAAACGGAATTAACATTATAAAGCACGTTGGTTCTGGATTGATCCGCATAGGAGGACAGCTCCTCCTGAAGCTGATGTCTGTAATAAACAATCAGCGAGGTTCCGAGAATAACAATCGGCAGTGTGAAGCATAGGAGATACAACATCAGATTTCTTAAAAAATACTTTTTCTGTACTTTTCTATGTCTTTTCATGGAAGCTGTCCACCTCTTTCACGATACTCCTTAGGAGAAATATTATAATAATTTCGAAAGGTACGGGAAAAATTCTTGGGACTGTCATAGCCGATTTCATCTGATATTTCATAAATCTTATATCCGGCATTATTTAACAGGACGCAGGCCCGTTCCATTCTTTTCTTCAGCAGATATTCCGAAAAGGAGTTTCCGGTACAACCCTTAAACAGACGGGACAGATAGCTGCTGCTTAAATGAGTGATAAAGGCGGCTTCCTCCAGAGATGCCGACCGCAGGTTTTCCAGAATGTAGGCTTTTACGGTATTGATAATCTGTTCATAATATTGGTTGGGATGATCCTCCGTCAGCGTGGAGGGCATTTGCTTGTCCAATTCCTCCTTTAGCTTCAGGAACGAAAGCATCAATGCGGAATATTTAATGGGCTTAATCAAAAAATCTCTTACATTATAGTGCAGCGCCTGCTGTGCATAGGTAAAGTCGCGGTAGCCGGATATCAGTATAATGTTTATCTTGGGATAATTTTCAGAAACCAGCCGGGAGAGCTCGAGTCCGTCCAGGATGGGCATACGGATATCGGTCAGGATTGCACAAGTGTCCGGATGCTCCTTTAAATAAAGCCAGGCAGTCTGTCCGTTGGAAAAATCGGCTGCCACGGTAAAGCCTGTTTCATTCCAGGGGAATAAATTGACAAGTCCGCTGCGGATATTCTCATCATCTTCTACGATAATCAATGAATACATACTCTTTATCAATCCTTCTAATGATACATAATGTCATATAATGATACCATTATTAAGATATTAGCATGTTATGAGAAGTTTTGTCAATACAGAGGGCTTTTTCAAACATTAGGACAATGCTACAATTCCTTTATACAAAAGATACCCAAAGCATATTGGGTATGAATTTGTTTAAAAATCGAGGAGGATAAGGAAATGAAAAAGCTAATATGTATTATTATGGGTTTTGTATTGGTGTTTTCTCTGGCTGCATGCGGCGGTAAAAAAGAACAACCGGCGGCCCAGGGGGAAGCGGATGCAGGAAATGCTGCCAATGAATCAGGAGCTGCAGGAGAAGCGGACGCTTCACAGTCAGAGGAACCGGTAACACTAAGATTTTCCTGGTGGGGCGGCGATGCAAGACATGAAGCAACACTCAAAGCAATTGAAGCATATGAAAATGAACATCCCAATGTAACGATTGAACCGGAATATTCCAGCTTTGACGGGTATTATGAAAAGCTGGTTACCCAGCTGTCATCCGAAAATGCACCTGATTTCTTTCAGGTTGACCAGGGATGGGTTGCCGAGTTGTATTCCAGAGGAGATTCCTTTGCGGATCTGTCCGCCTACAGTGATCTGATTGATTTCACGAAAATTCAGGAATCCCTGATGAATGATTATTGCAAGATCAATGATGAGGTTATCGTACTTCCTTTTGGTTATAACGGAACTGTTTTTCTTTATAATAAGACCTTATTGTCAGACTGGTGTGATGAGAACGGCGTTCTTAAGATCAATACCTGGAATGATTTTATGCAAATCGGCAAGGAACTGCATGAAAAGGATCCCGAGGCATATATGACCACCTCGGTAACAGACGGTTATCTGCGGTATATGCTGAAGCCGATGCTGGAACAGAAAACCGGAAATATTGATGTTCAGGATGATTTCACGCTTGGTTTTACAGAGGATCAGCTGGCAGACACCTTTACCAGATTTATGGATATTTTCAATAATAAGGCTTCCCAGCCCTACGATGAATCTGTTGTTTATACTACTATGCAGAATAATCCTCTATGGCTGAACGGTAAAATCGGAGGTATCTTCCTGTTCTTCTCCAATATTGACACGGAGATAGCGGGCTTGGATTATGAATACGGCGTAGCTCCCATGCCGATGTTTGAGGAGGCAACCGTATCAGGACAGGAAAGCTGCCCGTCCTTAATGGTTGCAATCAATAAAAGTGTGGATCAAAAGCAGCAGCAGGCGGCAGCACAATTCATAGACTGGTTCCTGAACAGTGAAGAGGCATCCAAGATTCTTGGAACCGTCAGAGGTGTGCCTGGAAGCACAACCGCACTTGATGCATTGAAGAATAATAATATGCTCAGTGACCTCATGTCTCAGGCAATTGATATTTCAAACGCAACGGTTTCCTTAAAGAACGGTGCATACGAGATGAATTCATCCGTTAAGTCGGTGTACGTGGATTATATGGAAAAAGTAATTTACGGAGTGACCTCACCGGAGGATGCCGCGTCCGGCATGTATGAGGACCTGCAAACAGTGTTGGGCAGTCTGAAGGGCCAATAGATCACACAATAATTACAATAGAGATTCCAAGTCCTATGAGAATAAGACTTGGAATCCTATTAAGGAGAGTTTAGCATGTATAAGAAAGACAAATATCTGGGATATCTCTATATTGCCCCATGGCTTCTGGGATTCCTGGTATTGACCCTGTATCCCTTTATCGTTTCGCTTTTTTATTCCTTCACGGAATATAATGTATTCAGTATAAAGTTTGTAGGCTTGGATAATTACATTAACATCTTTACCAAGGACAAGTTATTCTTCAATTCCTTATCGAAAACCTTATTGTATACGGTTATTTCTGTTCCGCTTAAACTTAGTGTCGCCTTATTGGTAGCCGTAGTCCTGAACAAACTGAGGCGCGGAAGAGGAATATTCTATACGATATTTTACCTGCCCTCCATTCTGGGCTCCAGTGTGGCTCTGGCTATTTTGTGGAAATATATTTTTAAATATGACGGACTGATCAATCTTTTACTTGGTGCGATCGGAATCAAGGGACCAAACTGGATCGGAGATCCAAATCTGGCTCTGTATGTAATGATGCTGCTTCCCCTTTGGCAGATGGGAGCCCCGATGGTCTTATTTCTGGCAGCACTGAAAAATGTTCCCGTTGATGTGTTAGAGGCCGCACGGATTGATGGTGCACGACCGAAGAAGATTTTCTTTAAGATAACATTTCCTTTAATTTCACCGATTGTCTTTTTTAATCTGATTATGCAAACCATTGAAATTATTCAGATATTTACACCGGCCTATTTAATTACGAAGGGAGGCCCCGTAAAACAGACCTATTTATATTCCCTGTACCTGTATGATACGGCATTCCGCGATTCCAAGATGGGATATGCCAGTGCGCTGTCCTGGATACTGTTTGTCATAATTATTACCTTTACAATGGTACTGTTCGGACATTCCAAAAAATGGGTTTTTTATGGTGATGAAACATGAGAATAATAGTAAAAAAAATAAATACCTATCTATTGGTCACGATATTGGCCGTGATTGTCGGTTATCCGATTCTTTGGCTGTTTTTATCCGCATTCAAAGAAAATGCTGAAATTTTTACATCAATAAAACTACTGCCGGAGCATTTTACCCTGGATGGCTTCAGAAAAGGATGGAATTCCATGGCAGCAGTTCCGTTTTCCACATTTTTAAAAAATTCCTGTATCATGGTACTACCGACGGCGGCATTCACGGTTTGCTCGGCCTGCGTGGTTGCCTACGGTTTTTCAAGATTTGATTTCAAGGGCAAAAAGCTTCTTTTTACACTTATGATTTCGACAATGATGCTGCCCAATACTGTTATTATGATCCCCAGATATCTGTTGTTTAATAAATTTGGCTGGCTGAACAGCTATACGCCGTTTTATGCTATGGCTGCTCTGGCCACCAATCCGTTTTTTACCTACCTGCTGATCCAATTCTTCCGGGGGCTTCCCAAGGAGCTGGATGAGGCCGCTTATATAGACGGAGCGGGCAGGTGGAGGATACTGACCAGGGTGATATTGCCCCTGTCCAAGGCCCCTCTGTTATCGGCGGCGTTGTTTCAGATCGTATGGACCTGGAATGATTTCTTTAATCCGCTGCTGTATATTGACCGGGTTAAGAATTATCCGGTATCCCTTGGCTTACGGCTGGCGATTGATGCGGATTCCGCCGTTAACTGGAACGGAATTGTCGCCATGTCTTGTGTCAGTCTGCTGCCGATTGTCTTAATATTCCTGGTGATGCAGAAATATTTTGTGCAGGGTGTTGCCACAACGGGACTAAAGAGTTGATGAGAGAATGAAATAAGGATGCCTGCACGGCATCAGGGAGGTAGATTGAATGAAGGAAATAAAGAGGATTGCAGAGGTTGATGTTCTGGTATGCGGCGGCGGCTGCGCAGGCTGCGCGGCGGCACTTGCAGCGGCAAAGGCGGGTGCAAAAACCATGCTGCTGGAGCGGAACGGCTTTCTTGGCGGGATTGCAAGCTCCAGCATGATTTCAAATATATATAACCATTTTATCGCTAAGGACGGACGGCTGGTGATGCGGGGGATCGGACTGGAGCTGATGAACCGTTTGATCGAAAGAAATGCCGCTACCCCCAAGTGGCAGTTCCCAGACGGAAGACTGGTGCATGATCCGGAGCAGATGAAGCTGGTGTTTGACGAAATGATGGAGGATTACGGGGTGCAGGTGCTTTTTCACACCATGGCACTGGAACCTAATATGACCGGCAATACGGCAGCAGGGGTGTATGTGAATACACCGGACGGAACAGCTCTCATTCAGGCAAAGCAGGTGATTGATACGACAGGTGAGTGTGATATCGCCTGGAAGGCGGATGCACCCACCAGATATGCCAGCGGTATGGCGACCCTTACCTTTAAGTTTGCCAATGTAAAGCTGGAGGAGCTGTATGAGCATTTTGAAAAAAACCCCGATACCTTCCCCATCGGTATCGATGCCATGAAAAACTTCGATGAGTTTAAAGAGGTATGGCTTAACCGTGATGTCCTGTATTTCCCCCATTCCGGCGGAGAGGACTGGAACCTGTTCCAGGACGCGATCAAAAACGGAACCTTCCGGAAGGAAATCGGTGATATCTTCTCCATGGATTCCTGCTGTATCATCGGTATGAAGGGCTCGGATACCGCGGTCATCAATTCACAGATGTGGCGAATTCCGTCTCTGGATCCCTATGTTCTGTCGGATGCGGAGGCCAGAGCCCATGAAGCGGTATACTATGTTGCGGATTTTATGACGAAGAACATTCCGGGCTTTGAGAATGCCTATGTGGCACAGATATCGGATGAGCTTGCACTCCGGGTCAGCAGGGGAATTGTCGGTGACGAAACCTTTGACAAGGATGAGCATACCATACATGACAGACTGATTTCAGATGATCCCACGGCCAACGGCACGGATATTGAGTACAATATCCTGCGTAATCTTACGGAGGATCCCAAATATGCCAAGTCAAAATCAGAGGATGCCGGCAGCATCTACACGGAGGATGTGATTGCCTGCAGGCCGAAGCAGATGAATTTCAAGCTGACAGGGGAATTCGTAAGCAATGATACGGTAGATATCCCCTTTGGTGTAATGCTTCCGCTGGAGGTGGAGAATCTTCTGGTGGCCAGCGGAAAAAGCGTATCGGCAGTTCCGCAGACCATGCTGCGCTATCAGTCGGCAGGCATGGCCCTGGGCCAGGCAGCAGGCGCGGCGGCGGCTCTGGCTGCAAATGAAAACCTTACCGTTCGTCAGGTGGATATCCGCAGCATACAGAAGGAGCTTCTCCGCCAGGATGTTTATTTGGGGGATGAGGAGCGAATCAAGGAACTCATGCTTTAATTCATTCAGGAAAATTATCGTCAATTTATTTTATAGAAAAGCTGCCTCAGGGCGGAACGGAGGTTAATATGAAGCCCATTCATATACATAAATGTGATGTACTTGTAATCGGTGCCAGTCTGGAGGGCTGCGTTGCCGCGGCTGTTGCCGGGAAAAGGAATAAAAAGGTTCTTCTGGCGGAAAACAGCGGTTCTTTGGGACAGGCTTCCACCAATGGTTTATACGTTCATCTGCCGGAGGATGAGACCGCAGAGAAAGATGTGCTGGATTATATGGAGCTTATCCTGGCAGGAGCAGGAGAGGAAAGGAACACAAGCAAGCCGATTTATCATGACCAGAGACTGAAAACAGTGCTGAGGCATCAGCTGGATGCGGCGGGAGTACAGGTTCTGACCCATGTGTTCCTGGCGGAGCCTGTTATGGAAGGAGATAAATTGGCAGGGTATCGTTTCGGTACCAAGACAGGCTATATCGAAGTGAGAGCGGACCGGATTATTGATGCAACAGATAGGATGGACGCTGCCGGTGCGGCAGGGCTGACGCCTCAGGTCCGGAACCGGAGAGTCAGTATAAATGCTAAATTCAATCAGATATCCACAGAAGCGATACGCAGTAATACTGCTGAGATCCTTCAGGAAGGAGAAGGGTATCTGATCGGTAAGCTGGACTACCGCTATAACTGCAGCTTATCCGGGCTGAATATGTCGGTTGATAATCCGTTCTTCTGTCATGATACGGATTATAAGGAGCTGATTATCTATGGATTAACGGCAAGTCTTGGTCAGCCTGATTCCATAGCTCTTTCCCAGGCTCAGACCGGGCTCAGACGGTTTGCCTATGCACTGCGGGAGGATATCCGCCAGGGGTTGAAGGGCTTCGAGAAAGCGCATATTATCCATGTGGCTCCGAGATTGGACTGCTACGGATTACGCAGTTATAAGGAGAATCCTTATGATAATTTGACCCTGCTCAATAACGAGGTAACAGCATACAATAACCGGAAGGCAATCGAGCTTGGAATCAGAGCGGGAAGCCTGGATTAGAGAGGTGATCTTGCATGGCTGAGTGGAAATTTAACGGTTTTGCCCATGGAGCGGATTATTATCCGGAGCAGTGGCTTTCGATCCCCGGAATGATGGAAGAGGATATCCGCTTAATGAAATTGGCCCATATCAATATTGTAACGCTGGGGACCTTTGCCTGGGCTGCCCTGGAACCGGAGGAAGGAAAATACTGCTTTGAATGGATGGATGCTGTTCTTGCCCAACTGCATGCCAACGGCATATCGGTAATTCTTTCCACACCAAGCGGTGCCAGGCCGGCCTGGCTGTCGGCAAGCTATCCGGAGGTGCTGCGTGTAACGGAGAATCGGTTTCGCAATCTTCACGGCATGCGGATGAACCATTGCTATACCTCGGCAAAATACCGGGAGCTTACCCACAAGATCGATGAGGCGCTGGCAAAGCGCTATGCCTGCCACCCGGCAGTTAAGGGCTGGCATATATCCAACGAATATCACGGAGAATGCCACTGCGAGCTCTGCCAGGAGGCCTTCCGGAGCTTTCTGCAGGAAAAATATATTACCCTGGAGCAGCTCAACCATGCCTGGTGGACCGGCTTCTGGTCCAAGACCTATACGGACTGGTCCCAGATTTGTTCTCCCTCCTCCAGGGGGGAGAAGGCGCTCCAGGGCCTGGAGGTAGACTGGCTGCGCTTTGTAACCCGGCAGACGAAGGAATTCATGCGCCTTGAGATAGAGGCGGTAAGGCCATATAACCCGGCGCTTCCGGTAACCACGAATATGATCGGCAGCTTTATCGAGGTGGACTATCCGAAGCTTGTACCTCTTCTGGATATCGCAAGTCTTGACGTATATCCGGAATGGGGCGGCAAAACCACGGAAGAGACGGCGGCCGAAGCCGGATTTGAATATGATATTACGAGGTCCCTGAAAAAACAACCGTTTTTGTTAATGGAAACGACACCCTCCATGACCAACTGGGGGGAGGTGGGAAAGCCGAAGAAACCGGGAATCCACTTGGCGGGCTGCCTGCAGGCAGTAGCACACGGAGCGGAAAGCGTTCTCTATTTCCAATGGCGAAAGAGCAGGGGCGGCTTTGAGAAATTCCACGGAGCAGTGGTCGGACATACGGGACACGAGAATACGCGGGTATTTGAAGAAACGGCTCAGGTAGGCAAGGCGTTGGAGAAAATCGGTGAAGTTGCAGGCGCCGTAACCAAAGCCGAGGCAGCCCTGCTGTTTGACTGGAATAACCGCTGGGCCGTCAATGCATCCAAAGGACCCAGAGCGGTAAAGCCGCTGGATGCCGTTGCCAGAGAGCATTATCTGGCGCTGCGCAGGCAGGGCATCAATGTAGATATTATTGATCAGGAGCAGTCCTTTGACGGCTATAAGCTGATCGTCGCTCCTATGATGTATATGGTGAAGGAAGGAGTAAGTCCCAGACTGGAACAGTTCGTACGGGAAGGAGGCATTCTTGTAGGCACATATTTCAGCGGTATTGCGGATGAGAATGACCTATGCTTTATCGGCGGTGCTCCGGGGCCTTTAAAGAAGGTCTTTGGGATCTGGGTGGAAGAGCTGGACAGTCTGTATCCGGAGGAAAGAAACCGAATTTGCTTTCTGCCGGATAATGATACCGGGTTGACAGGGAGTTATTCCTGCGATTATTTCTGTGAGATCATCCATTGCCAGGGTGCGGTTCCTGCTGCCGTATATGGTGAGGATTATTATCAGGGTACGCCGGCTGTAACCTGCAACACCTACGGAAAGGGAATGGGATGCTACCTTGCCGCTCATACGGACAGAACGTTTTTAACGGATTTTTACCGGAATACGGTCAAAAAGGCGGGCATTACTCCGCTGATTGCAGGTCTGCCTCACTCCGTATCTGTTACCTCAAGAGAGAAGGCGGGTGATACATACCTTTTTCTGATTAATTTTCAGGAGGAGGCAGTTACTGTGCATCTGCCGGAGGGAATAGAACTGCTTACAGGGGAATATACCGGCGGATTTGCAGAGATCGAGAAGAACGGCGTCAGAATTGTTAAATTTGATTCCGGCAAAGAGCAGCTTTAGGTAGGATAATGCCGTAAAACGGCACTGGAGGATATATGCAAAAGCTTGAATTTGAGAAAAAAGAAGTGGAGAATACCATAGACAGGATTGTAAAAAAAACCTTGGATATGGATATGACCTGGGATTGGCCCTGTGGAGTAGCTTTCTATGGGATCAGTACGGCTTATGAGAAGACGGGTAAGGAAGAGTATCTGACGCTGCTGAAAGACAGGGTGGACGAGCTGATCGAATTGGGCCTGCCCAAGGTGTGGACAGTCAATACCTGTGCCATGGGCCACTGCCTGATTACCTTACATGATGCCACCGGGAATCAGAAATACCTGGATATACTCCGAAGCAAGATGGAATTTCTGAAAAAGGATGCGATCAGATTCGGAGACAGTGTATTACAGCATACCGTTTCCGCGGGTAATGATTTTCCTGAGCAGTGCTGGGCGGATACCCTGTTTATGGCGGCATTTCTCTTATTAAGGGTAGGAGTGAAGCAAAAGGATCAGGAGCTCATATCCGATGCCCTGAATCAGTATTACTGGCACATCAAATACCTGCAGGACAGAAAGACCGGCTTGTTCTACCATGCCTACAACAACATAAACGGAGATCATATGTCGGGCTTTCATTGGGGAAGGGCAAACGCCTGGGCGGCTTATACCATGGCGCAGGTGGGCCTGGTGCTTCCGGAATGCTATCTGTATCCCCAGTATATGGATATCGCCGGTTCGGTTCAGGAACAGCTGGCAGCACTGAAGAAGCTCCAGACAGAAGACGGTCTCTGGAGAACGCTGCTGGATGACGGGGAGTCCTATGAGGAAGTTTCGGCGTCGGCCGGAATTGCGGCTGCTATGCTGTTGAAAGGAAACCCCCTTCATTTAAAATATATCAATAAGGCAATTCAAGGTCTGCTGAATAATGTCAGTGAGGACGGCAGGGTGCTGAATGTGTCCGGAGGTACTGCCGTGATGAAGGACAGGGCCGGCTACTGCAATATCAGCAGGGACTGGACTCAGGGCTGGGGCCAGGGACTTGTACTGGCTTGCCTGTCGGAGCTTTTGGTATCTGGTGATACTGTCAGGGACGGCGCCCTATAGAAGACCCATAGAAGACGAACAAAAAGGAACCCTGATCGCATTGTGTCTGGTCCGGTCGGGGTTCCTTTTATATGGACAGATCTGTTTACAGATCACCTACGCTGTATTGATCGATTACTTCAGTCCTGGTATAGGTAGCGCTTTCCGGAACCTTCTTAGCCACCAGGTAGTTATAGAGATGGATAATCGGATCATGGCCTTGCCCGAAGGGATCCTGCCGGAATACTTTATGTACAATCCCTTTTTTAATCAAATGGGCTGTTTCCTCACTGTAATTAAAACAGAAAAGCTTAATTTTGCCAACGAGCTTCATCTCTTCAATCAAACGGGCAGCACCGGCAGCACCATCGCCTATGAGCAGAACACCTTTGATACTGGGCAGATAATAAAGCTTTTCCTTTAATTTGTTATATACCTGTGAAGTGCTCTCAATATCGTCTATTTCCGATACGATTTTGATATCCGAATATTTGGACAGCTTGGCAACTACGGCATCCCTTCGTGTCGTATTGATGGATGAGGCCGCATTTCCTTTAAATATAACCACTTCACCAGCCTCATCGATACTTTTTGCAAGAATTTCCGCCGCTAAAGTTCCTTCTGCCTGAATATTGGGACCAAAATAGGACAGACGCTTTGCCGTATCCTGAAAGTCACAGTTAAAGGTCATCATGGGAATTTTTTTTGCAATTGCTTTTTGTGCGGCTTCCTCTATGCCTTTTACAAAACCCGGAAGGATCAAACCGTCGCAGCCTTCTTCAATTTTCTCATTTAAGGTTTCGATAAAGCTGTGATCGACTTTTTCAAAACCGATAAAGTCTATTTCCGCATTCTTTTCCTTCAATTCTGTCTGTGCATATAAAGCACCTTGCTTTACGGTCAGCCAGAAGGGATCATTGATCGGACTGAGCATAACAAATCTGAGCCTTTTTGTACTGACCTGATCCACCGGCAGAACCGATGTCCTGTATCTTTTCAGCAGGTTCTCGATACTGGAGAGCATCTTCTTCAATGATAATGCCTGGCTGTTAATCTCTTCATTCTCAGCAAGCTCTTCTTCGGTTACCGCAGCAACATCCTGAGTGATGCTGGATATTTCACCGGAGGCATCATGAAGTGCCGAACCCTGTTCGCTGATGGTTCGTGTACTGTCACTGATCATAACGGATTCTTCATACACTCTCTTAATATCGGAGTTTAAGATGTTCGCATTATTATTAATGGTATAGAAGGAATCCTTCATGGAATTAAAGATTTCCCTGCTCATGGCAAAGCTTTCGGTGACATTTCCGATACTGTCACTCACCTTTGTGTTGCTCTTTAATATATTCGCAAGAAGGTAATTGATTTGCTTCACGCTGTCCTTGGTAGCTTCGGAGAGCTTATTCATCTCCATGGCGACTACGGAGAAGCCTTTTCCTGCCTCACCTGCTCTGGCTGCTTCAACACGTGAATTTAAGGAAAGGAGATTTAGCTGTTCGGTGATATCCATGATCAGATTACCGAAATCATTGATTTCTGCCAGATTTGAATTCAGAGTCTTGATAAAGTTGGCGGTCTCGTCTAAATTGGTGGAAATCACCTGCATCTGATCTGTATATTTATCTAGGTGCTCTGCGCCGTCAGAGGTTAACTTAACCGTATTCTCCACGAAATGTTCGATACTTCCCAGGGAGGTGGTAATGCGGCTTGCGCCAAGGCTTACCTTCTCAATTCCCTCCAAGGTATCTTTGGCAATTTTCAGCTGCTCCTGTGCTTTTTCGGCAACCACGGTGATATTTGCTGCAATCTGCTCGTTGCCCTTGTAAGTCATATCAATACTTTTCGTTACCTTATCAACTGCTTCGGATAATATAATTACGTTGCTTTTCGTTGATTCTATATAGCTTAGCAGATTACGCTTCATATCATTAAAGGCGGAGGTAAGTATCTCAAGGCCTCTTGTTTTTTCGGGTATAATATCATCAATATTAAGATCGCCCTGGGATAATATAACTGCATTTTTATCAATTAATTGGACTGCTTTAATGAACTGTGTCAATAAGATAATAAGAATCGCAGACAAAATGATTAAAATCGGCAGAATGGCAAAGGCGGCATAACGAAAAACAGCCGGACTGATTAAGCCCAGAATTGATGAAAGGATCAAAAGACCAAGGATAATGGATGAAAGACGAATAATAAGAGCTTGTGTGTGTTTTTGATCAAATAAGAACTTTTTGATTCTCTTTAGCGTATTCATGATATTGTCCCCCAATATTTATTAGCACCGGGCGGCTTCCAATTGATAAACTTTGGCTTTGAAACTTAAATCATATATAAGACGCCAGCTCCCTTGCGGAATCAATCACAGTAAGAGCTTTCGCGAGTGCTCAGGAAAATGTTCCGATCTAACATTCTATGGTTCAGTAAAACAATAAATAACTCATCTTGCGACTTTCTTTACATAATTTTAACATTTTGCAACATAAAGTACAATGTGCATATAGTTTAAAATATCTATAATTTTATAGGCAATATGTTGAAGATAATAAGCTGTCGGAAGAGCAAGAAAAAAGTATTCAAAGTATATATTTACATAATTTTACAGTAATGATATAATTAGTTCAATGAATTTATAAATAAGGAAGGTGATTTATTAAAGTTAATGTTCAATTAGTATGTAGGTGGGTGGCAGCAAATCAAATAATGATTGGAGGATGGATAGAATGGATAAGTTAAATAAGAAGGTTCTTGCATTTGTTTTTGCGCTTTCACTGTGTTTAACCAATATTTTTGCAACATCCGCATATGCGGCTACAAATTACTGGCAGAATTGGACCGATGGCGGAGGAACAGTCAACGCTACCAACGGTTCCGGCGGAAATTACAGCGTTTCATGGACAAACTGCGGTAACTTCGTTGTAGGTAAGGGCTGGAGTACCGGTACTGCATCCAGGGTCTGTAATTATAATGCCGGTGTGTTCAGCCCTTCCGGCAATGGTTACCTTACTTTCTACGGATGGACAAGAAACTCCCTGATTGAATACTATGTAGTAGACAGCTGGGGTACTTACAGACCTACCGGAACCTATAAGGGAACTGTAAGCAGTGATGGGGGCACCTATGACATTTATACGGCAATGCGGTACAACGCACCTTCCATTGACGGTACACAGACCTTCCAGCAGTTCTGGAGTGTAAGACAGTCCAAGAGACCGACAGGAAGCAATGTACAAATTAATTTCAGCAACCATGTGAATGCATGGAGGAGCAAAGGAATGAATTTGGGAAGCAGCTGGGCTTATCAGGCATTATGCGTAGAAGGCTATCAAAGCAGCGGAAATGCCAACGTAACGGTATGGTAACAGGTCACATACAAAAAGGATAACCGGCAGGTAACGGGCCGTTAAAGTCTTAAGGTCTGATCTAACAAGGACAAGCCGGTCAATGACCGGGGGGTTATATATCGAAATGTTACTTACCTACATACTACTTAAATATTACCTTTCCAAAGTGTAAGGATAAGCGGCAAACAGGTTTCGTGCGTTGTTGGCTGTTTATGCATAGGCAAACAGCCTTCAACGCAGCGGTAACAGCCGGAGGCCGCCGTTATCTATAGTTTCACCAAGGTTGTAAAGGAGATATGGAAATGAGAAAACGATTGGTTTTACTGATTACTGCAATCCTGGTTGTCATCAGCGCCTGCTCTCAAAAGGAATCAGAGGAGTTTGTACTGGTCAAAGGCGGGAATTTTGTAAACACAAATTCAAACTTCTACCAACAGGAGGTAACCATATTGGATTTTTATATCGGTGCATATGAAATAACGCAAAAAGAGTGGAGGGAGGTTATGGGAAATAATCCGTCGCAATTTATTGGCGACAATTTACCGGTGGATACGGTAAGCTGGTATGACAGTATCGAGTATTGTAACAAAAGGAGTATAAAAGAAGGCCTGGAGCCGTATTACAATATAGACAGGAATAAAACAGACCCGGAGAATAAGAGTGAATATGACAATATAAAATGGACGGTGACAATCAAGGAAGGAGCAAACGGCTACCGGCTGCCCACCGAAGCGGAGTGGGAATATGCGGCGGGGGGAGGCCGGTTGAGCAAAAGCTATACATACAGCGGAAGCAGTAATGCAGATGAAGTGGCCTGGTATTGGAAAAATGCCGGAGAGGAATACTTAACCGGAGATTGGAACTGGTCTGAAATAGAAAATAACAAAAACAGGACAAAGCCGGTGGGAACCCAGGGATCCAATGAGCTGGGAATTTACGATATGTCAGGGAACGTCAGGGAATGGTGCTGGGACTGGTATGAGGACAAGGAGATTGCCGGCGGCTCTTTCCGGGTATGGAAGGGCGGCGGCTGGCTTGGTGATGTGAGCTGCTGCGCATCAAATTTCAGGGGCAAATTCGAAGCGGCTGGCAAGGGACCTGACCAGGGGTTTCGCGTATGCCGCAGTGAATAGCAGGTTTATAATCACTTAAGGAGCTCTTTTACGCTTCGAACTTCCTCCCGGGTACATTCCTCGTTGCTGTATCTTGCCTTCTCGTAATGGGAGGTCAGAAGCTGTGAATTACCCTCCTCATTTTCTTCGGCCCTTGCGTCGGTTCCTGTTCTGCCCAGGGCATACCGGGATAATTGATCGGGAGTCATGCTCTTTGAAGGCTTTGTGATACCATTGCTATTTGCAGCTACCGACTTTGCATATATTTTTCTGATGGTATCATTATTGGAGCGGCCAAAGAGCCAATGGCGGGAATGCCTTACCTTCCGTGGGGCATGTTCCTTCTTCGCATAGGGGGAAATGAATTCTACCTCATCCTGAAACACAGCCTCACTCTTGAGGTAGAAATAGCGGTAAAGCCGGTAGATCGCATATAAGATCAGAGCAATTGCGGCAGCAATGATAAGTATGGTTGCTAACCACCGGAATATCTCCGAGATCAGCTGCATCAGCCAGGAAGACTCAGACGGCACAATATCATAGGCGGGCGGTGCCGCATCTTCCGGTGCGGTTTCTTGCGATGCTTCCGGTTCTGATAGATGTATCAGTGACAGCAGCATGCGAAGTATTCGTTGGAGCATCCTGCCGAGATAGGAGATAATCGCTCCCAGAGGCACATAGGAGAACACCAGCATGGCCAGTAAGAACAGACCGCAGAGAAACATCACCAATACATGATTTGAATTTCTGATCTGCTGAAAGGGGACATTTTGAATATCGGCATGGTTCCTGGCAAATCTGGACAGATTGCTCAGGTACATACTGAGTACATTAAGCAGGATATAAGTGATTGCAAGGAGAAACGAAAGTCTCTGCATGTCAGGCATGTGAAGAAAATAACTGCAGATATACAGAAAGAGAATCACCAGCACTGAGTAGGGAGGGATGCTGGAATGTTCCGCCGGCCTTTGTTTCTGATAAAAAGCATAAATGGTTACGGATACAAGGTAAACTCCATATGCGGCGGTCAGGAGCGGGTGCCCGGCAACAGATAGATAGAGGGTGAGGACAGCCGCATGCAGCAGCAGAAAGGACCAGATATGTTTCATAGATCTTCTTATGGCATAGGAGAGAAAGGGAGCCGGCAGCAGGAACAAGGTTTTTATCGCAGAATCAGCCATAAAACTGCGCAGAGCGATGGCAATGAATAGATATGCAAGCATAAACAGCATCAGAATATTGATCAGATCTATAATAAGTTGATTGCGTTTTATGTTCATATAAATAACCATGCCTTTCATCAAAATCTGCAACCCCCTTGTGTGTGATGAGTTATCATCATTACGCAGAGCACAATATTTGTAAAGTGAATTTTCTAAGCTTACACTGCCTGACATATCTGCTCTTTGAATTTGTGCCGGCAATTTATGTCCGGATATTTTATCAGTCCTTATGATATGCGGTTATACTTCCCAGGATAAAATATGTGGCAGCAGCTTACTGTCTGCAGTAAGCCGAACTTCTTTGTTGAGCGGAATAATCCAGGTAAAATCCATATTTGCCCGGGCTAGTTTCTCCAGCTGTTCCTGAAGCTCCAACCGCTGATAATACGAGATCAGGACAAGATAATCCTTTGGGCTCACATCATCTAACTCCCCACTGAGAGCAGCGGTAAAGGGCGGAACTGTAGACGTGGCATCGATACGTGCCAGGGTCTCATTTATGGTCCGAAGGTGATTCCTGCCGGAGCCGGCGGGTACATGAAGCACCTTCCTGCTGATCACATCCAGACCGTTGGTGTAGAGAGAAACCGGTATTCCCTGTTCTATAAAATGCTCCGCAAAGGTTGCCGCCAGCCGGATGCTTTCCTCCTGGAGATCCTCGTAACGCCAGATCGTATCAAACTCCAGATTAAGAAGTATCTTGATTCGCTGTGAAGCAGTATGATCAAATACATTTACCATCAGGGAGCCGGTTTTTGCAGAGGCCTTCCAGTTAATCGTCTTCATGGTATCGTAGGACTGATATTCGCGGATGCTCTTAAATTCAAAAGGATCTTCATTGATAAACCGCTTTGTCAAAACTGTTCCGAGCATCGTTTGGAAGGGTATCTCCAGTTTATTAAAATCCACCTGCTTCGGATAGACATAGAGCTGGATATTCAGATGATTTCCGGTTACCATTTCTGATTCTAAAAGCAGGTCATTACAGACAAGAGTGATCCGGTCGATGGTATAATATCCCCGCTTGCTGCACCGGAAGGGAATATGTCTTGTCAGCTTCTGATACATCATGACAGAGATAAGATCATTTCTGTAAGTGTTGTCCGTCACCTCGGTCTCCCGTGTGCCAAGAAAGATCAGGTGCCTCGAGGCCGTATATTTGATCTTGAGCACAGGGATGGGCAGCAGCTTTTGGTTCGTAACGGTCTCTACCAGGGTCAGTTCTTCGCCTTCTACTGCGCTGTTCCCCGACAGAGCCAGGTCCACGGTCAGTTTTTTATTCCAGAATCGGCTGTACAGAAATTTTTGCAGTTCATATAAAAGAAAGGCTCCAAGCAGAGCGGCGGCTATTTCCATGCGAACTCCTCCGTGGGAACTGTGATATCGGCAAGGATTTGATTTAAAATCTGGGCAGCGGAGGAAGCCTTTTGGAAATTTGACCGCAGGATCATACGATGTGCCAGTACATAAGGAGCAAGATGCTTAATGATCTCCGGGGTTACAAAGGCTGCCCCCTGAATTGCCGCATAGGCCTGGGAGGCGCGAAGGAGCGCCAGTGTTCCTCTGGGACTGACACCCAGGGCGATATTATCGTGCTTTCGAGTTCTATTAATGATCTCAATCATATATTCCATCAAGGAGCTGTGAACATAGACGGCTTTTATATCGGTCTGCATCTCCAAAAGCTCGGTACCGGTACATACGGAATGAAGTGTTTCCAGGGGACTGTTCTCTATAAAGCGGTTCAGAATGGACAATTCTTCATCCTCAGACGGGAACCCCACATTCAGCTGCATCAGGAAGCGGTCCAATTGTGCCTCCGGCAGCGGGAAAGTACCGGAGGTCTCCACGGGGTTCTGGGTGGCAATGACCAGAAAAGGCTTTGCAAGTACATGTGTCTCACCGTCGATGGTAATCTGTCTTTCCTCCATACATTCCAGCAGACTGGATTGGGTTCTGGGGGTTGCGCGGTTGATTTCATCAGCCAGCAGGATATGAGTAAAGACCGGGCCGCTATGGAAGGTGAATTCTCCCTTCTTCTGATTATAATAGTTCAAACCGGTAATATCGGAAGGAAGAAGATCCGGTGTAAACTGTATTCTTTTAAATTCCGCATCAATGGATCTGGCCAGGGATTTTGCCAGCATAGTCTTACCGGTTCCGGGAACGTCCTCCAGCAGAATATGTCCGTTGGCTAAGAGGGCGGTAAGCAGCAGATCGATCAGCTCAGATTTACCGACGATTACTTTTTGGATATTCTCCTTAATTGCGGCTGTTTTCTGTTTAAGAATATTTATTTCCATGAAGGTCACCTGTCCTTTTCTCTCTTAACTTTTTTGCTATGAATTATGTTTAGCGTTATTCACGCTGCATTTATTATAGTACAAACCCAGATAAGAAAGATATAGCTATTTTAACAAATTTTACATTTCATACCCCACTGCTGTTGCTGCTGCGCATCATATACCGGTAATCAGCCGGACAACGTACTTTTGTGAGAAGCTATGGACAAAATATTACATTATCGGTATAATAAGTAATATGAGTGCACTAATTATGCGCATTATATGCACTGGATATGTACAAAGCCTGTAGACTGAAAGAGAGGAAGGTATCGGTATGATACTTGGTGAGAATTTACCCAATATTCCCTGGCAGGACCGGCCGGAAGGATGTCAGGACATTGTATGGAGATACAGCGATAACCCTATTATTAAGAGAAATCAGATTCCCAGTGCCAACAGCATCTTTAACAGCGCGGTTATTGCAAAGGACGGAGCCTTTGCAGGAGTTTTCAGAAGTGATGATAAAGCCATGCAGCAGCATTTATTCTTAGGAAAAAGTCAGAACGGAATCGATTGGGAGCTCGAGCATAATCCCATGCCTCTATACAATGACAAGGAGGAACAGATTGGTGCAGCCTGCGGCTATGACCCCAGGGTATGCTGGCTGGAGGATCGTTATTATGTAACCTGGTGTAATCAATATCATGGTCCTACCATCGGTATAGCATATTCCTATGATTTTAAAAGGTTTTATCAGCTGGAGAATGCATTTCTGCCCTTTAATCGTAACGGTGTGCTGTTTCCCAGAAGGATCGGCGGAAAGTACATTATGCTCTCCAGACCCAGTGACAACGGCCATACGCCCTTTGGAGACATCTACCTGAGTCAGAGCCCGGATATGGAGCATTGGGGCTATCACCGTTTTGTGCTGCAGGCTCAGGGCTGGGCCTGGACCAAAGTGGGAGCAGGTCCGGTTCCCATTGAGACAAAGGAAGGCTGGCTCTTGCTCTTCCATGGTGTGGGAACTACCTGCAACGGCATGATTTACTCTATGGGAGCAGCAATTCTTGATATTGATGAGCCCTGGAGGGTTAAATACAGATGCAAGCCGTTTATCTTCCATCCCACGGAGCTTTATGAATGTGTGGGTGATGTTCCTAATGTAACCTTCCCCTGTGCAACCCTTCAGGATGCTGAAACCGGAAGAATTGCCATTTATTACGGCGCAGCCGATACGGTAGTGGCATTAGCCTTTGCCCAGGCGGAGGAGTTGATTCAGTATGTTAAGGAAAACGCCTTGTAAAATGAATTAATATAAATAAAAGTATCTATAATTACTAAAAATGCACGCAAAATGCCTGCTGAAAGTCGATTTCGGCAGGTGTTTTTCGTCGTTTTAGGGCGAATTTGCTGATCTATTATGAAAAAAGTCACGTTTTACAGACTATCAGACTTGAACTTATTGACACATGGCAGACGA
Source organism: Bacillota bacterium (assembly GCA_023409535.1). Lineage (GTDB taxonomy): Bacteria > Bacillota > Clostridia > Lachnospirales > Lachnospiraceae > Mobilitalea. The sequence continues at coordinate 10,646 of JAEYGZ010000019.1, read as the reverse complement.
TAAAGTATGATTATGGTGATTGATGAAAAAATATCATGAATGAATTATTAACATGTAGGAGACCATATGCGTTTAGTTACATTGTCTATGCTAAAACCAGAGATGGTGTTAGGGAAATCAATCTATTACAGAGACAGTTTGGTGCTAAAGGAAGGAACTACTGACCTTTTACGCTATACAAACAGTCTGAGAAAGCTGGGTATAGATTATGTATATATCGAAGATTCGATGAGCGATGGGATTGAGATACCGGATGCAATATCAGAGGAAACCAGACAACAGTGTAAGCAGGTGCTTCGTCAGACGATGGAGGACTTTGCATCCAAAGCGGTCATCGACATCGAAGAGATGTCAGGAGCAATCGGCAGTGTTATTGATGATATCCTGAAAAATCCGGATGTCCTGGTCAGCTTAAATGATATCGGTGCTGCGGATGAATATACCTTTTCCCATTCGGTCAGTACGACTGTATATTCATTAATTATCGGTAATAAGCTGGGTTATAGCAGACCCATGCTGGAAAAGTTAGCTGCCGGTGCACTTTTACATGACATCGGCAAGATTCTGATTGACCCGAAAATTATTAATAAAGTCGGCAAGCTGGAGCCTGAGGAATTTGAGATTGTGAAACAGCATACAACACTTGGCTATGAAGCCTTAAAGCGTTGCGTTAATTTAACGGAGCTATCCAGAATTATGGCTTTGTACCATCATGAGAGGATGGACGGTGAGGGTTACCCCACCGGAACACCGGCAGGAGAGCTGCATGAGTTTGCCAGGATAGTGGCGATAGCGGATGTATATGATGCGCTGGTATCAGATCGCAGCTACCGCAGAAAATGGAGCTCAAATCAGGCGGTAAATTATCTTGTTGAGCATGCAGAGACGCAATTTGACTTAAGGCTGGTTTCTGTGCTCATCAAGCAGATTGCAATCTATCCAAACGGTTCTTTGGTGCGGTTATCTACCAATGCCATAGGAATCGTAAAGGAGCAGAATAAGAACTTTCCCTTAAGGCCCCTTGTCCGTGTACTCACGGATGAACGTGAGAAGAATATCGAGGCATTCGAGGTTAATCTGATGGAGGTTTTGGATATCACAATCATTGAATCAGAGCTTGAAATGAGCTGGAGCAGTCATCATAATTCGGGAAACCAATCATTAAAGTAATTCATGGGAAGGAAGATGTCACTGAAAAGGACAGCTTCAATTAAATAAAGGGAGCCATAAGCGATAAAATGCTTACGGCTCCCTTTAGTGTTACTTGAATTTGAAATAGTTATAAGTATTGTTATAGGAGATATTCTCAATAATTTCCTTTAAGGCATCGTAATCAGCCGGGTATTCACCGTTCTCTACCCAGGTACCGATGAGGTTGCACAGAATTCTCCTGAAGTATTCATGTCTCGGATAGGAGAGGAAGCTTCTGGAGTCGGTCAGCATTCCAACAAAGCCTGCAAGGCAGCCGATATTGGCAAGAGAGACCATCTGCTCTGTCATGCCGGTCTTATGATCATTGAACCACCAAGCGCTGCCGTGCTGAATCTTACCTACTGCGGTGCTATCCTGGAAGCAGCCGATAATGGTATCAATCGCAGCATTATCAGAAGGATTTAAGCTGTAGATCACTGTTCTTGGCAGCTTATCCTGAACGCTTAATGCGTTTAAGAAATCTGCAAGCTGGTCGGAGGGAGCAAAGTTGTTGATGCAGTCATAGCCGGTATCCGGACCAAGCTTGCCGAACATTCCGGTATTATTATTGCGCTTGCAGCCATAATGAAGCTGCATTGCCCAGTCAAGATCCGCATAAGCCTTGCCCATTTCTATCATGAAGGCAGTCTTGAACCGGATAAGCTCAGCCTCGCTCAGGGCTGCACCGCTAATGCGTTTCTTATAGATCTCCTCCACTTCCTTCTCGGTAGCAGGAAGATACATGATATAATCCAGACCATGGTCCGACATCTTACAGCCTCTTGCATTAAAGTAATCCAGACGAAGCTTTAACGCTTTGATCAGTGCGGCATAGCTGTCAATTTGAACGCCTGCAGCCTCGCCTAATTTTGCAACGTAGTCAAGATATTCAGGCTTCTCCAGATTCATTGCCTTATCAGGTCTCCAGGCCGGCAGTATGGTTACCTGAAAGGTCGGATCCTTTGCAATGGCTTCATGCCATTCCAGGGTGTCAATCGGATCATCGGTAGTGCAGATATGGGTAACATTGGACATTAATATAATGCTGCGGGCACTCATGGAAGGATCCTTTAACTTGGCATTGCAGATTTCCCATACTTCGCCTGCGGTTTTTTTATTTAATACGCCGTAATAGCCGAAATATCTCTGAAGCTCGAGATGACTCCAGTGATACAGCGGATTACCGATACATTTTGATAAGGTTTCAGCCCATTTATCAAATTTCTCACGGTCCGGAGCGGCACCGGTGATATAATATTCGTCCACACCGTTTGCGCGCATCAGACGCCATTTATAATGGTCTCCGCCTAACCATACCTGGGTGATATTATCAAACCTGCGATCCTCAGCGATCTCCTTCGGGTTAATGTGGCAGTGATAGTCGATGATCGGCATCTTACTTGCATACTCATGATAAAGCTTGCTGGCAGTATCATTTGATAATAAGAAGTCCTGGTCTAAAAAAGCTTTCATTCGTTTACCTCTTTTCTATTTATTTAATATTAATCAAAAACGTGTTGTTTCGCGTTTGATGATTTCAGCTGAAAATACTGTCCGCAGCGGAACCTGCTGACCCAGCAGGACACCCATCAAGGCCCCGATACAGTTATTGCATACCGCTTCCAGCTTATTATCAATGGAGGTTAATTCGGGATCACTGCATTGTGAAATGATGGAATTGTTATAGCCGATAATGGATAATTGTCCGGGAACCGATAGACGGTTTTCTTTTGCGTATTTTAAAGCGCCTATGGCAAGACTGTCGTCCGAGGTGATCACTGCATCAAATTGTATTCCCTTCTGCTTCAAGGAGTTCAGATGATTTTTGACGTCAGGGATTGAGCCGTAAAAATATTGAACATAATCCTCTTTTTTCTGTCTCCCCTTACCTTCAAAATCCATTGCGGCCAGATAGCCGGAGAGCTTCTTGCTGCCGCTGTAGGAATGAGAATTGTACAAATACAGAATATTCTCATGTCCGCTGCTCTGTAAGGCTTTGGTTGCCTCCAGCACCGCATGGTAATCGTCGCATAAGGTGCAGTAGATATTTTCGCCATTTAAAGCACCGTTTATGATGACAATCGGAACAGTCTTGGCAGCCTCCCTGATATATTGGTTTTTGTGATCATCCTCTTCCACAAAATTGGAACCAACCAAAATGATGGCATCCGTACGCTTTGATAGCAGAATACCCATATACTTTTCTTTTTCAGGCAGATCAAATCCGGTGCAGCATAAAAGCGCATCATAGTCATTTTGCCGAAGTTCCTGCTCGAGATAGTAGATCGCACTGGCAATATAAGGATCCGAGGAGTCGGCACACATGATACCAACTGTTCTCATCGTATTCAGGCCCAGGCCTCTGGCAAACGCATTGGGAGTATAGCCGCATTCTTCTATTACATCAAGAACCTTTTTTCTGGTTTTGTCGCTGACATAAGTGTTACCGTTAATAACTCTGGATACTGTAGCAATGGAAACACCCGCTTTGTCGGATATATCATAGATATTCATCATCTTACCTCATCTTGTTTGGAATGTATCATCAGCGGTTTTTGCCAATGATATTATTATGCAACGAAATACGAAAACAAACAAGTATCTGCTTCTTTGATTTCATGCAAAAAAAGATGTAAATACTTTCAGAAAAATTATATATTATTGTTTTTGAAATATCAAGTACATTCGGCTGCATAGCAAATAAAACAAAAATATAATAGTGAAACCGGATATTAATAGTAAATGTGCTAAAAACTTTTAAAAAACCTATTGACGAAAATAATGTTAGTGTGTAAAATAGGCATGAAAGTGCTTACAGAAAGTAAGCCGAAGCGTGTAAAGGAATGGTGTGAAAGATGGAGATATTAAATCAAAGTATAGTGAAAAAAGAAGCACGTCCGGTGAAAGTAATGCAGTTTGGAGAGGGGAATTTTCTCCGTGGTTTCGTAGATTATATGCTGGATATTGCAAATGAGAAGAAGCTGTTTAACGGAGATATTGTACTAATTAAGCCAATTGAATATGGTAATCTGGATTTCTTCCATCAGCAGGACTGCCTTTATACGGTTTCCTTAAGAGGTTTGGTAGATGGGGAGGCCCAAGTATTAAATCGTGTTGTTACCAGCGTAGCCGGAGCCATTGATCCCTATAAAGAGTATGATCGGTATGCACAGCTGGCGAAATCGGAGGACCTGCGCTTTGTGGTGTCCAATACCACTGAGGCCGGTATTACCTATGACGAATCGGATCGTCTGGAATTATGCCCGCCGAAGACCTACCCCGGTAAGCTGACCAAATTCCTTTATGAAAGATACTCACATTTTCACGGAGATACCGCCAAGGGCCTGATTATCCTTCCGGTTGAGCTGATTGATGATAATGGTATTATATTGAAGCAGACCGTGTTTAAGCTGGCGAAGCATTGGGGCTTAGAGGATGCCTTTACTGCATGGCTGGCGGAGAGCTGCGTATTCACCAGCACTTTGGTAGACCGTATCATTACCGGCTTTCCAAGGGATGAAGCTCAGAAGCTCTGGGAGGATTTCGGATATCAGGATAACCTGATTGTAACCGGAGAGCCCTTTGCATTATGGGTAATTGAAAGTGAAAAAGAGATAGAAGCAGAGCTGCCCTTTGCGGCTGCCGGACTTCCGGTAGTATTTACCGATAACCAGAAGCCTTACAAGCAGAGAAAGGTCCGCATTCTTAACGGCGCGCATACCTCCTTTGTATTAGCCGCGTATCTGGCGGGCAAGGATTACGTACTTGAGTCCATGGAGGACGATCAGATACGGGAATTTATGAATAAGACCATCTATGATGAGATTATTCCTACGTTAAAGCTTCCCAGGGAGGAGCTGGCAGCCTTTGCCGAGGCAGTTGAAGTACGTTTTAAAAATCCTTACATTAAGCATGCGTTACTGTCCATCGCCTTGAATTCCGTATCAAAATGGAAGGCAAGATGCATGCCAAGCTTCCTTGATTACGTAGAGAAAACAGGCGAGCTTCCAGGCCATCTGACATTTTCGCTGGCGGCTTTGATGGCATTCTATACCGGCAGTGAAATTAAAGAGAAAGCACTCACCGGTCATCGCGGAGAGCAGACCTATCAGATACTGGATGATGCAGAGATTCTGGACTTCTTTGCAAAATATTCAACAGGCGATATCGCAGAATTTGTGAATAAATTTTTATCAAATGTGACGTTCTGGGATCAGGATCTTACTAAGATCAGCGGACTGTCACAGGCAATCACCGGATATCTTACAGATATCAGAACCTTAGGTCTGAGAGAAGCAATGAAAGGTCTTGATTAAATGCAGGAAGCTTTAAAAATACATGAACTGGATAACGTTGCGATAGCGCTGAAAACCCTGTCCGAGGGGCAGAAGATAACGGTGAACGAGGAAGAGATCACCCTGCTGCAGGAGGTTCCTGCAGGTCATAAATTTACCTTAAAGGGGCTTGAGACGGGTAATCTTGTAATTAAGTACGGCTATTCCATCGGAAAAACCATCGCTCCCATCAGGAAAGGCGAATGGGTACATAACCATAATATAAAGACCGGTTTAGGTGAACTGCTCAATTACGAGTATCACCCGGAAAATGCAAAACCGGTCTCTGAGAAAAAGAACAGCAAGGAGAGCCATACCTTCCCGGGATATCGCCGGGAGAATGGCTCGGTAGGGATACGTAATGAGATATGGATCATTCCAACAGTCGGCTGCGTCAATGATGTCTCCCGGCAGATTGAGAGATTGGGAAGAGAATATCTTACGGATGAGATAGATGAGCTGGTGGCTTATACACATCCCTACGGCTGTTCCCAGCTGGGAGATGACCAGAGCAATACACAGAAAATTTTAAGCGGCTTAATCAATCATCCGAATGCCGCAGGTGTTCTGGTAGTCGGTCTTGGCTGCGAGAATAACAGTATCGAGGAGATGAAGAAGCATATCGGGGCATATTCTCAGGACAGAGTCAAGTTCCTAATCTGTCAGGATTATGACGATGAGATTGAACAGGGTGTTAAGCTGATTAAGGAATTGGTCGGCTATGCTTCCGGGTTCAAGAGAGAAAGGATTGATGCCGGCGAGCTGATCATTGGTTTAAAATGCGGAGGCTCGGACGGTTTCTCAGGAATTACAGCGAACCCTGCCGTAGGAGCGTTCTCCGATCTGCTGGTTGCGGACGGCGGAACGACCATACTGACAGAAGTGCCGGAGATGTTCGGTGCGGAGACAATTCTGATGGATCGTTGTGCCGATGAGGAACTCTTTCATAAGACAGTATCCCTGATCAATGATTTTAAACAATACTTTATCGATCATGACCAGCCTATTTATGAAAATCCTTCTCCCGGTAATAAAAAGGGCGGTATCTCCACTTTGGAGGATAAATCTCTTGGTTGTACCCAGAAGTCCGGTGATGCCATCATAAACGGCGTCCTAAAATATGGTGAGTCTGTAAAGGAGAAGGGACTGATCTTACTCAGTGCACCGGGAAATGACCTGGTTGCGTCCACGGCATTGGCCGCGTCCGGTGCCCACATTGTCCTGTTTACCACAGGAAGAGGTACACCCTTTGGATCACCGGTTCCCACCATTAAGATTGCCAGCAACAGTACGCTGGCGAACACAAAGAAGAACTGGATCGATTTTGATGCGGGAAGACTTCTGGACGGAATGACCCTGCAGGAGCTTTCACAGGAATTATTCCGGCTCGTACTTGAGACAGCCGGCGGAAAAAAGGTTAGAAGCGAGGAAAACGGTTACCGTGACATCGCGATTTTCAAACAGGGCATTACCTTGTAATATTTTGTTTGGTGTACAGATGGAATAAAAAATTCAACCATGTAAACATGGGGTCTGGCTAACCAGCCTTCTATTGATGAAAAAAGGGAGAAATGATATGAGTATAAATAAAGCGCCGTTATTTATCAAGGAATATTTAAACCGCTATCAAAATTACAAGGATCATTGGAATTATGAGGATGGCTGTGTGTTAACCGGTTGTGTGCAGTTATACCGGGCAGCCAGGGATGATTTCTATAAGAATTTTGTAATTAACTATATGGAAGGCTTTCTGAAGGAAGATGGAAGTATCAAGACCTTTGAGAAGAATAGTTACAACATAGACAGCATTAATGCGGGAAAGGTATTATTTTTCCTTTATGAAGAAACAAAAAATGAAAAGTATCGTTTGGCGATCGATACTGTAATGGATCAGTTAAAGACTCATCCGAGAACACAGTGCGGTAATTTCTGGCATAAGAACATCTATCCTAATCAGATCTGGCTGGACGGACTTTATATGGCGCAGCCCTTTTATATGGAATATGAGACAAAGTTCAATCATAAGGAGGGCTATCCGGATATCATCAACCAGTTTAAAAATGTTAGAAAATACTTATATAATGAAGAGAAAGGGCTTTATTATCATGCCTTCGATGAAGCAAGAATTCAGAGTTGGGCTGATAAGACCACCGGATGTTCCCCCAACTTCTGGCTAAGATCCATGGGTTGGTATCTGATGGCTCTGGTAGATACCATCGATGCAATGTCGATTGAAATCTTTGAACAATATAAAACGCTATGTGAGCTGTATAAGGAAGCAATCAATGGTATCTTAAGATATCAGGATAAAGAGAAAAAATTGTTCTATCAGGTAATTGACAGGGCCGATGTTAAGGAAAATTACTTAGAAACCTCAGGCACCGCAATGATTGCTTATTCCATTCTTAAGGCATGCCGGCTCGGCATTCTGCAGAAGGAAAAATATCAGCAGACCGGCGCTGAAATATTGGAGCAGCTGGAAGAGCAGAAGCTTACCGAGATTGACGGTATGCTTCGTTTATCAGGGATATGCTCCGTGGCAGGCCTCGGACCTGGTGCACAAAGAGACGGAAGTGTAGAATATTATTTATCTGAGAAGATTGTCAGTGATGATTCGAAGGGAGTCGGACCATTCATGATGGCATATGCAGCTTGGTTACAAGCGTTAGAGAACTAGTTGAAGTAATGCAGGGTGATACAATGGCGTAGAACATTAAGGCGGATGTCGTAACGTTGCAGCAGAATAAGGATAGCTTACTGCTTATGGAGTTGGACTTTTTCAATTCAAGAGTAGAAATTATGTATTCAGGTTAATCCGGTTTATGAGAAATATTCCGAAGGAGTTGGAGGGGGATATATGATTTTATCTTTGTTGATGGTAACCGCACGTAATGCGGTAATTGAAATTGAAGATGGAGGCATTTATTATACGAACCGGTCCTACCGGATTGAAGTGAACGGCGAATACCGCCGTACTGCAAACCGGGTGATCACCTCTGTTCCGGACCTGAAGCCCGATACGGAATATATGATTGCGGCGATTAACGATGCAGGGGAACGCTTTGCGCTCAAAATAAGAACAAGATATGAATTTGTGACGCTGAATGTGAGAGCGTTTGGTGCCAAAGGTGATGGCATACAGGATGATACACTCTTTATACAGGCTGCAATTATGGCCTGTCCGAAGGAGGGAAGAGTTCTTGTTCCGAGAGGTAATTATCAGATTACCAGCCTGTTCTTAAAAAGTAATTTAAATCTGGAGCTTGCCGAAGGTGCCGTATTGCAGGCTAATACCGATCGAAACAGCTTCCCCAAGCTGCCGGGACTCATTGAAAGCTATAATGAGAAGGAGGAGTATAATCTCGGTACCTGGGAAGGAAACCCCTTAACCATGTATAGCGGTATAATCACAGGGATTGGCGCCGAGAATGTGCTGCTCTACGGACAGGGAACAATCGACGGCAGGGCACAGCTTTCCGACTGGTGGGTGAATGCAAAGCAGATGAGGGGAGCCTTCCGGCCCCGGCTATTGTACTTAAATCACTGTAAAAATGTCACGGTGCAGGGATTAAAGTTTACAAACAGTCCTGCCTGGAATATTCATCCCTACTTTAGCAGGGATCTGACTTTTGTGGATCTTACCGTGGAAAATCCTCAGGATTCTCCCAATACGGATGGTTTGGACCCGGAATCCTGCAAAAATGTATTAATTGCAGGCAGTCACTTTTCACTGGGGGATGATTGTATTGCAATCAAATCAGGTAAGATCTATATGGGCAGCAAATATAAAACCCCCTGTGAGAATATTACCATTCGTCAGTGCTTTATGGAGAATGGACACGGGGCGGTGACCATCGGAAGTGAGATGGCAGGAGGAGTAAATTCTGTTACCGTACAGGACTGTATCTTCAGGGATACCGACCGTGGACTGAGGATAAAGACCAGAAGAGGCAGAGGAAAGGATGCAGTTATTAATAAAATATCCTTTGAGCATATCAGAATGGAGGATGTCCTGACACCGTTAGTCATCAACAGCTTTTACTTCTGCGATCCGGATGGCAAAACACAGTATGTCCAAACCAGAGAGCCGCTGCCGGTAGATGAGAGAACACCCGAGATCAAATCCCTGACCTTTCAGGATATCGACTGTAAGAACTGTCATGTTGCCGCTGCTTATTTCCTTGGCCTGCCGGAGAAGAAGATTGAGGAAATCAGCTTAAAGAACTGCGCCTTCCGCTTTGCAGATGAAGCCAAAAGCGACGTCCCCGATATGACCGGCGGACTGGAGCCCTGCAGCAAGACGGGGATCTTTGCATCCAATGTTAAGAAACTAATCTTAGAGAATGTTACCGTCGAAGGGCAGGAGGGAGAGAGCTTCCTGCTTGAGAACATAGAACGTATTGTAAGATAATAATTTAGATCGACAAAGGAACGGAAAGCAGGAGAAGGACTGAAGTAGTCCGTGTGATAATTAAGACAGCGATCTATTGCGCTAGGCATAGAGAAGGCAGAAATAAAAAATGGAATTTACCTTGGGAAAGGATTACGGGGCCGGCGCTTATGTACCTCCGTGTACAAAGCGCCTCTCGCAGCCCTCCATGGCTGCTCGCCCCTCAGGTTGTGACCATTTTTTATTTCTGCCTTCTCTATACCAAGTGCAATCACGATCCCTGCCTGATATTATCACACGGACTGCTTCAGTCCTTCCCCTGCTTCCCTGCCATTGGCTTGCCATAAAGTAAATATTATTCATACAATTTCTTCTATGTGAATGTTTCAGGAAGTACGGGAATTTATAAAGAGGTAAAGAACAAGGGTTTTTAGAAAAATCAACAAAGATATTAAAAGCTGGAAAAGCAAGTAATTAATATTTATATTAAGCCAGCCAAAGTCAGGAGACAGGTGTAACAACAGGAAGGGGCTGTGGGAAAGCATTTGACAGGATCGTGATCGTACTTAGCATAAAGCAAGGCTGATATAAAATGCGCGATGTTTAAGGGAGAAAGTGCCAAGGACGGCACTTTCAGGCGCTTTGGACAGGAGTCCATAAAGCGCCGGCCCGCAGCTCTTAGACAACCTAAATAGCATTTTATATCAGCCTTGCTTTATGTTTAGTACGAT
>JAEYGZ010000004.1 GCA_023409535.1 Bacillota bacterium | reverse complement strand
ACGCGATCGCGACGTAGCCGGCCTCGGCCAGTGCGGTCGCATAGATGTTGCCCGCGGTCTGCTCCTTGCACGAGCCGATCGGATGCGCCGCAACGATCGTGGGGTAGCTGGTGTTCTCGTCGAAGTTAGGCGGGAAATATATGTCCGCAGCGATATCCCAATACATGTCGGGGTTGCGGAACGTGACGTGCTTGATGTTGGTTGCCGTGGCGGTGGCCATCTCGGCGCCTCCTCATCTCGGTGACTGGCTGATGAGACCAGTCTGCGAGCTGCTTCAGCACCGCAACAGGACCGAACTCATCCTAGGAAAGATCATTCCTATGCTAGGAGTTCGCTGACTGCATCATCGACAGCGTGGTGTCGACTAGAGTGCATAATGCATAATATGCAGAGGCAACTCCAACACGGCGCGGCCGAGACATGTCGAGCACGGCTGATGTTTTCGCGCAACTGCTCGACTCACGGTGGAGCTGCCGCGCATTCGTGCCGGACCTCGTGCCGCGCGATTCCGTGGACAGGCTCGTTTCAATGGCCCAAAGATCGCCGTCCTGGTGTAACACGCAGCCGTGGCAAGTCATTGTCACCTCCGGGAAAGCCACCGACCGGCTTCGCGAGGCTCTCTTCGCACACGTTCGGTCCGGCGCTGCTTCCGAGTTCGATCTTGACACTCCGAGAGAGTATCGGGGGGTCTACCACGAGCGTCGGCGTGAGAGTGGTTGGCAGCTATACGAAGCAGTCGGTGTGACACGCGGGGACAGAGACGCTTCAGCGCGCCAGGCGATGGAGAACTTCCGATTCTTCGGTGCACCGCACGTCGCTATCATCACCACGGATGCTGCGCAACGGACATATGGCGCGGTCGATGCCGGCCTGTACGTGGCGACATTCCTACTGGCTGCCCGTAGTCTCGGGATCGCCACCATCGCGCAAGCTGCACTGGCCAGCCAAAGCCATTTTCTTCGTGAGTATTTTGACATACCTGCCGATCGCAAGATCTTGGCCGGCATCTCATTTGGATACCCAGACGCGCGACACCCAGCAAACAGATATCGGACTCGCAGGGCGGATATCCCCGACGTCGTCACCTTCGTAGACGAGTGAATCAATTCTGTCAGTAGGTCACCCGCGTCGCAGTGTCTCTGAGGGCGACCTGCCGAAGCGCTCCCGATATTGAGCAGCGAAACGGCCGAGGTGACCGAAGCGCCAGCGATGGGCGATGTCGCTAACCGACTGCCCTGCGCCAACTGACAAGTCGTGATGGGCGCCATCGAGTCGGACCATGCGGATATACTCGCTGGGCGTCGTGTCGACAACCCTACGGAAACCGAGTTGTATTGTGCGCGCAGTGATTCCGAACCGCTCGGCAAGAGAGGCGATCGATAGATCCGCCTGTGCGTTTCGGTCGATGTAGTTGATGACATCGTCGATTGTGTGGTCATCTGTCGCTGCAACGTCACGGTGTAGCTGCGCGGTGAGGTTGTTGTTGGCGACCAACAGTACTTGTGTCATCAAGGCAGATTCGAGTTCGACTTGCACTGCGGGCATGGTTGCCAGTCCACCGTCAGCGGCGAGTTGTGAATAGTAGAACGCCACCGATGACGACAGTGAGCGTCCGGCTGGGGTATCGAGTGGGAACGTGAGGTCGAAATCGATCGTCGATGGTGTTGCGTGCCCAACGAGTCGAGCCGCATGAAGCTCGAAGTCTGAGCGGTTGAGTTTCATATGGTACTGAGCGCAGTCGGCGCTCCAGTTGATGAGTACCTCCCCATCGGGACCGAACACGACACCGGAAGGTTGATCGCCAGCGGAAAACACTGCAGCGCTCCCGTTTTGGGCGACCTTGCATCCGCCCGATACCAGCAGATTGACGTGGTAGCAGTCGCGCATGGACGGGCCTGTGATCTGAGCTCTCGTGCCGTAGGCCATTCGTCCGACTGTCACACGTTCCGTGCTGGCGGAGTCGAGGCGGAACCGGACGTCTGAAGATCCGAGACTCAGATCATGGATTGCGAAGGTGTCTTCGACGTGCGCGTGCGCGCAGTCAGGGTCCGAAGTCTTGAAAGAGCGATGCACCGCGTGTCGCGTCGTTGCGGTGACTGACATAAGGCCTCCTGCTCGAATGGTGACTGCCATCACAGTGAGTGTGGCATATGGCGGCGGGCGGGTGCTATCGGAGATCGGCGATCAACCTACGCATTATGGATGATTCTTCGTTTGGTGGATCCGCCTTCGCTTTGCGGATTGTGGTGCAGGTCACGCAGGGCTAGCGTTGCGGCATCTCGTCACCCAACGGCTTGACCAGCGCGTTTCGGGTGATCCAGATATGTCGAAGGAGAAGTCATGTCGAGTCCTAGCCCAGAGGTCACACGCGAAAAGGTTCAGGGCGCGTGTCCGAGATGCGCCAGCGAAGAGCTGGCTCGCTACCAGGTGATGGCCGAGGCGGGGTGGCAAAACGTCACCAAGTGTCAAGCATGCCTGTACTCGGTTGAGCGTGCGCCCGCGAGTCGACTAGGGCCGATCACCCTATTGGCCGACCTCATCTGAATCCCTAACGAACACGGAGAACTCAATGATTGCCGTTGATGTAGGCGGAACATTTACCGACGTAGTCGGCTGGCGTGACGGAAAGATCCTCACCACCAAGGTGTCCACGACGTACTCGGACGTGGCTGCCCCTGTACTTGTCGGCGCTGAGCGACTCGGTGTCGCCGAGTCGAAGGTCTTCAATCACGCGAGTACCCACGGGTTGAACGCGATCATCACCCGTCAGCTGCCCAAGATTGGGTTCTTGGCCACCGAGGGACACCGCGACATCCTCGACATGGGTCGTGTGTGGCGACCGGTCGATGCCATTTTGGATCCCGGTTGGCGCCGGAGCTTCGGCGACGCGGCAAGACCTCTGGTTGATCGGTACCTGCGTCGCGGGATCATCGAGCGCACTTTGGCCGATGGTTCGGTTCTCTTCGATCTCGATGAGTCACAGGCACGAGCTGAGATCGAGGTGCTCCGGGACTGTGGCGTTGTCGGTGTGGCGATCTGTCTGATCAACGCCTACGTCAACGATGCGAACGAACGGCGATTGCGTGAACTGGTACACGAGATCATCGGCGATGTGCCGGTGTCGATCTCGAGTGAGGTGTCCCCGCTGGCGAAGGAATACGCTCGCGCGTCGACGACCGTTGTCGATGCGTTGATGAAGATCATCTACGACGATTACTCGCGACGCCTCGATACGGGATTGCGTGATCTTGGCTTCGACGGGCAACTGAATTTCGCTGATTGCGCTGCGACGCTCGTCCCGATCGAGCATGCGATGACGCGTCCGTTCCGGGTGGTGTTCTCTGGTCCGGCGGCGGGAACAGTGGCTTGCGCTCATCTGGGATCGATCATCGGTGAGAAGAACCTGCTTTGCGCCGACGTCGGTGGAACATCTTGTGACATTAGCGTGGTCACTGAAGGCGAACCCTATGTGGACACTTCTTTCGAGCTCGAACATGACCTCGTGGTCAACGCTCTGGCCAACGACATATCGAGCATCGGCGCGGGAGGAGGCAGTATCGTCCACGTCGGAGCGCACGGGGAAATCCAAGTAGGCCCTGACAGCGCCCGAGCTGAGCCGGGACCCGCGTGCTTCAACCGTGGCGGTACACAACCGACGACGACCGACACAGCGCTGATGATCGGAATTCTCGATCCATCGGGCTTTGCCGACGGTGAGATAGACATCGATCGCGAGTTGTCCCGGAGAGCGTTCGAATCGCTCGACTGTGACTTCTCGCTAGGCCGGCGCGTGCGCCAGGCTTACGAGATGGCCGTCCACAACATGGCCGAGGGCGTCTTCAACGTCGCGATCAAGAACGGTGTCGACCCACGTGACTACAGCCTCGTGGCTTTCGGTGCTGCGGGACCGATGCTGCTTCCCGCGGTACTCGATGCAGTCCGCTGTAAACAGGTGATCGTTCCTCCCAGTCCGGGGTTGTTCTCTGCGCTCGGTCTGCTTTCTGCCGATCAAGTCTTTGCGGCCCAACGCAGCGCGTATCTCATGTTGGATGAGGCGAACGCCGAGAGAATAGATGCGATCTTCTCTTCTCTCGACGATGAGTTGCGATCGCAACTCGGCGGTGACGTAGACGTCGAACTCTCCCGGAGCATGGACGCGCACCTGGCAGGCCAAAGCTGGGAGACCCCCTTCGTTCCGGTACCGAGTGGCACTCTCGACGGCTCGGCCGTAGCCGAGATGGCCGCGGCGTTCCATCGAACCTACGAAGCTCGATCTGGCAACAAGTTCGAGATGATCCCGGTAGAGGGAGTCACTTTCAGGGTGCGAGCCGTTCTGCAGACCGAGAAAGTTGCCTACCCGAGGCTATCCGAGCGTGTCGAGAATGCTCCTCTGGTGCCCAGTGAAACCCGGGTCCTGCGGTACCTCGGTGACGATCCGGATGCCGAGAGCGGAATGGTCGCCAACGTCTACGACAGAGCTGCACTGTGCGCCGGAGACGTCATTCGCGGTCCCGCAATCATCAACGAGAACCTGTCCACTACACACGTCGGTGACGGCCAGACTGCCACGGTCGGTGCTCACGCCGAAATCGTCATTCGGAGGGATCACGCGTCATGACAACAACACTGAGCACAACACCGGGCCCGACCACAGCGGACGCGCAGCGGCAATCCGCCGCTGGACGCGATGTACTCGAAGCCAGCATCCGAAGCCTCACCGATAGTGAATTCGAGGGGCGCTATCACAGCGACAGGTTCACCGCATCAGTCGTGTTGAACCGCCTCAACTACGTCGTGGAACACATGTCGACAGGTTTCATGCGCGAGGCGTTCTCGCCGATCATCCGCGATTGGTACGACTTCGCCTGCACCATCACCGGGCCTGCCGAACACGACTATCCAATGGCCGTCGTCAGCAACAGCCTGATGGTGTTCCTAGGGACGATGGGTGATGCCGTCCGCAACACGGTTGCCGAATACGACCCCGCCAACCTGCGGCCCGGCGACGTATTGATCTGCAACGATCCCTACAGGGGCGGAAGACATGTCAACGATGTTGCATTCATTCGTCCGATCTTCCACGACGACCAACTCGTCTCATTCGTAACGATGTGTGCCCACCAACTCGACATGGGTGGGACGGTACCGGGAGGCTTCTCGGCCACCAAGGCAAATGTATTCGAGAACGGGCTCGTCCTGCCTCCAATGCTCTTGTGGTCGAAGGATGAACCGGTGCGCTCGACCTTCAGTCTGATCTTCGACAACACGCGATGGGGCGGGATGCTGCTGCCGGACTTCAAGAGCATTCTCAGTCAGCTCAAACTGGGAGAGAGGTTGGTGCACGAGAATATTGAGCGATACGGTATCGACGCCTACCTCGGTACGCTGCGCTACGCCTGCGATAGTTCCGCGGAGAAGATGGCTGACGCGATCGAGGTCATCCCCGACGGTGACTACGCCGGTTCGGCGCTCATCGATGCCGACGGGCTCGACGACACCCTCGAGTACCGGGTGCGGGTTGCACTTCGCAAACGCGGCCGTGACATCGAAGTGGATCTCAGTGGCACCTCCCCTCAAGCGCGGACATGCATCAACTGCGGAATCCTCGACGCAAAGACCTCAGTGGGAGTGGCGCTGACGATGCTGCTTGATCCTCGGGTTCCCTTCACTTCGGGGACCTGGCGCAATATCGACATCGCAGCACCGCCGGGAACCATCGTGACGTCGCTGCCGCCCGACGGGGCGATCATGATGTTCTGGGAGTCGTCTGGCGCGGTGGTGTCGGCGATATTCGATGCGCTCAACCCGGTCCTTGGCGAACGTGGTGTCGGTGGAGATTACGGATCCACCAATACGCACAATGCTTCTGGTGTCACGGAGACCGGTCTCCCGTGGACGAGCGCGACGCAGTGCGGCGGTGAACACGGTCCGTGGGGAGCTACCGCCGACGGTGACGGCGACAGCTACACAGTGCTTTTCACGCTCAACAACCTCGATCCGGCGACTGAAACGATCGAGCATGACTCTCCAGTCGTGATATTGCGTAAGCAACACGCGATCGACACAGGTGGCGCTGGGCGCCACCGGGGAGGCGCAGCCAATCTCAAAGACACACTGTGGCTTACTGCAGCCGAGCAGTACCTTTCCCCCTTCCGCACCAAAGAACCTAGCGGAGTGGGCGCCAACGGCGGCCATGCGGGACGCAATGGGGCGATGTGGCTATTCCCTCCCCAGGACGCACGTGGTCTGATGCGCTCAACAGATGCTGACGCCTATGCAGACAGTCTGCCGGTTGCAGGTGTGCTGAATCCGCAGACAAAGGCCCTCGATGAGGAGGCGGGTACCTATCACTACTTCGCGTCGCAACGCGTCTGGCACACCCAACCCAACACACTCCTGCGGTGCCTGACGAATGGCGGTGGTGGCTGGGGTGACCCCCGCACCCGAGATCCGCAAGCAGTACTACGAGATGTGCGCAACGAGTACGTGAGCATTGCGGCCGCAGCACGCGAATACGGAGTGGTGATAGTCGGGGATCCGCAACGAAAACCAGAACAACTGACCATCGACATGGAAGCGACTGCGAAGCTGCGTGCCACACACGGGACATCTCGAGATCTGGAGGGTGAAGAGCGGTGAAAGGCATTGTGTTCGAGGGCGATGGGACTGCGCAACTGCGCGATTTTGCGGAGCCCGTAGCTGGCCCGGGCGAGGTTGTCGTCGAAATCCGCGCCTCCGGAATGTGCGGTAGCGACCTGCACTTCTACCACGGCAGCTTCGAGTTCGATCACTCAGTCATACAAGGCCACGAGCCGTGTGGCGTCGTACGGGAGCTCGGACAGGGGGTCTCGGAATCCACGGTACGTGTAGGCGACCCGGTGATGATCCATCACTATTGGGGTTGCGGCATGTGTCGTCGATGCCGCGCCGGGTGGCCGCAGATGTGCGAGACTGCGCCCGGCACAACGATGGCCGTACACGCGAACGGGGGACATGCGCCCTACACAGTGGTACCGGCAACCACGTTGCTACCGATGCCTACAGGTCTGTCGTTCAGGGCCGGCGCTGCGCTCGGTTGTGGAACCGGAACTGCTTGGGGCGCGATAAAGCGTCTCGGCGGCGTGGAGGATACCGTCACAGTCATCGTTGGGCAGGGACCCGTAGGCTTGTCAGCGACGATGTTCGCCGCGTCCATGGGCGCGACTGTGATTGCGGTCGACATCGACTCCGGACGTTTGGACAAGGCGAAGCAGTTCGGCGCCAATGTCATGGTGAACTCACGGGAGGATGCGCTGGTCGAGGTTGTCGGCGAGTTCACCAAGGGGCGTATGGCAGATGTGGTCATGGAAACCTCGGGGCGAGCGAGTGCCGACGCTTTCAGCGTTCTCGGGACTTTCGGTCGGGTGTCTTTTACCGGACTACCTGGAAATGTCGAGTTCAGCACCCAACAGATCTACAAGAAGCAGTGGACCATCATGACCTCGTGGACGATGTCCACGATCGAACAGCAACGCGCGGCAGATTTCGTTGTTGCACATCAGCTTCCGGTCGATGATCTGTATTCCCATAGCTGGACACTCGAACAAGCCTCGGACGCATACGAATGGTTCGACAAACAGGACGCCGGCAAGGGCGTCTTCGAATTCACACACTGAACAACGGAGTATCGACTGTGACAACGACAGAGACGAATACGACAGGAAATGCTGACGCGTTTGCGTTCGTCGGCGGCGACAAAGGCAACCTCATCGGAGGTCGCTGGGTGCCAGCGGTCTCCGGCGAGACCATACCGGCGATCAATCCGGCTACCGGGGAGCGTCTCGGTTCGATCGCGGCCAGTAGCAGTGCCGACGTCGACGAGGCCGTGGCCGCCGCACGAATAGCCTTCGAAGGTGAGTGGAGTCGATGGACGCCGCACGAACGACGCAAGCTGCTGTTGCTTATACATGATGTTGTCTTGGAGCACTTCGATGAGTTGGCAATGATCGAAACTCTCGACATGGGAGCGCCGCTGACACGCACACAAGGCCTCCGAGAGTGGACTTCTCAAGTCCTGCAGTTCTTCGCATCGCAGACCGATGCGGGAAGCGTCGCCGCAGCACCGAACTCACTGCCTGGAGACTTCCTCACGCTGAGATATCTCAAGCCGGTGGGCGTCGTCGGCGGGATCATTCCATGGAACGGACCACTGATCGGCCTTTGGTGGATCTTCGGGCCCGCGTTGGCGACGGGATGTACGGCAGTGCTCAAACCTGCCGAGGACGCTTCGTTATCGGTGCTGCGCGTCGCCGAGCTCATGACCGAGGCCGGAGTTCCCGACGGCGTCATCAACGTCGTTACCGGCTACGGTGCAGCGGCTGGCCGCCCACTTGCGGAGCACCAAGGAGTTGACCGAATAGCCTTCACGGGGTCGGTTGGCACGGCACAGACGATTGTGCGAGCCTCCGCAGGCAATCTCAAGCGCCTGCAAATGGAGCTGGGCGGCAAGTCTCCCGATATCGTTTTTGCAGACGCAGACCTCGACAAGGCGGTACCGGGCGCAGCGATGGGTGTTTATACCAACAGCGGCCAGGTGTGCGTTGCCGGGACTCGCATCTTTGTGCAGCGCAGTATCCACGACGAGTTCGTTGATCGGATAGCTGAATTCACCGCGACAATTCGAGTGGGCGACGGTCGAGACCCCGAAACCCAGCTCGGTCCGCTGATCAGTAAACGCCAACTCGATCGGGTGATGAAGTACATCGAAATAGGCAACGGCGAAGCGCAATTGAGAGCGGGAGGGCATCGGCTCGACGGCGACCAAGCGAACGGGTTCTTCGTCGAGCCAACAGTCTTCGCTGGAGCAAACAACGAGATGACAATCGCACGAGAAGAAATCTTCGGTCCCGTTGCCACCGTCATCCCTTTCGACACCGAAGACGAAGCCGTCAGACTTGCCAACGCAACACCTTATGGGCTCGCCGGAGGCCTGTGGACAGAGAACGCCGGTCGCGCGCACCGGGTGTCACAAGCCATCGAGGCGGGAACCGTATGGGTGAACTGCTACGGGGTCCTCGACCCCGCGATCGGGTTCGGTGGAACCAAGCAAAGCGGCTATGGGTGGAAGGGTGCCGTCGACCACGTTCAGAGCTATCTCTATCCGAAAGCTGTGTATATGAACATCGGTTGACAGCACCCGAACGGTTCAGCCGCGGCGTAGGTCTTCACCGTGTCCAGAATCTTGAACGTCTGCAGCGTCGAGCGAATGCATACTGCGTGAGCAGCAACCACGGACCTCTGAGGGAGAATGACATGACCGATCTGCGCGAACTTGTGCTCATGCACTACGACGGGCTCAACACTGGAAATGTGGATCTGGCGGTGCGGCCTTTCAGTGACGACGTCGCTGGCGAGTTCCCCACAGGTCCTACAGCCGGTCTCGCCCAACTGCGGGCGACGGTCGGGGCTTTCATCACAGCGTTCCCGGATATGGTGGTGACTACGCGGAACATCTGGTTAGACGGCGATACCGCGATCGCCGAGATGTACTTTCACGGAACGCAGACCGGCCCGATGGCGACACCTGATGGTGAGCTCGCTCCGACCGGCCGTGAGGTGGCATTTCCGCTGATCGACATCTTCACGCTTCGCGATGGTCGTGTCGCCGAGCATCGGGTGTTCTGGGACAACGCCTCGTTCATGGCTCAGCTCGGGTTGCTCCCGGCGTAGCTCTCGGTCGACCCACCTCGAGCGCATCATTGCCCGCCGAGAGCACTTTCTAGGGCTAACCAGCGATTTTGACAGAGCATAATATATTATCTAATGTGATCATCATCATCCTGTGACGTAGTGATGCTGTCGGTCACTATGTCGACGCGAGCTTCGTCGGCACACGATTAGAGGAGTCCGAAGGTGTGGCAAGGACATTTTGACAAGCTGTTCATCGGCGGTGAGTGGACCGGTCCGGAGTCGAGCGGAACCTACGGGGTGATCTCGCCGTCGACCGAGGAGGAGATCGCGCGGGTTCCGGTTGGCACCGCAGCTGACGTGGACCGCGCTGTGTCCGCGGCACGCAAAGCATTCGACCGTGGTCCGTGGCCGCGCTCGACGCTCGATGAGCGGATCAGCGTGCTACGCAATCTAAGCGCTTTGCTCGCGGACCATCAGGAGGACTTCGCGTCCCTTGTCACCGCAGAGATGGGCTGCCCGATCGCGCTCTCCGAAAAGATGCAGGCCATCGGTCCGCGCATGCTCCTCGACAGTTTCCTCGACATAGCGCCGAACTATCCGTGGCGCAGTATTCGGACGTCCGCGACTGGTAACGGTCTGGTCACTCGGGAACCAGTCGGAGTCGTCGCCGCCATTGTGCCGTGGAACGCGCCCCTGTTGATCACCATGATCAAGCTCGCTCCCGCACTGCTGGCCGGTGCGACAGTGGTCCTCAAGCCGACATTGGCCACTCCGCTCGACAGCTACCTGCTGGCCGAACTCATCGCCGCCAGCGGCGTGCCGGACGGTGTGGTCAACGTGGTTCCGGCTGATCGCGACGTCAGTGAGTACCTGGTGCGTCATCCCGGTGTGGACAAGGTGTCGTTCACCGGCTCGACTGCTGCCGGACGCCGCATTGCGGCACTTTGCGGGGAGGACCTGAGGCGCGTGACATTGGAGTTGGGTGGCAAGTCGGCGGCTGTGGTCCTTGACGATGCAGACCTCGACGTGGTGATTCCGTCGATTCGCGCGTTGTCGCTACGCAATACCGGTCAGGTGTGCAGCAACAAGACGCGGATCGTGGTTGCGAGGTCTCGTCGGAAAGAACTGCATGATGCGCTCGTCGGGATGGTGGAGTCGATGCCCATCGGCGACCCGTTTGACCGGACGACCGAGGTGGGGCCGGTAGCCAGCGAAGCACAGCTGCGCCGG
>JAEYGZ010000037.1 GCA_023409535.1 Bacillota bacterium | reverse complement strand
ACTGAGAAAGTTGCTTACAAAGTGGGATTGTGAATTACAAATCGGGAAATTCATTTACAAAAATGGAATCTCTTTTACAAAACGGGACTTTCAGCTTTCAAACGGGAACCTCATGTTTCAATTCACCCAACACATTATTTTAACAATAATAAATTATCGTTTTTAAATAATAATTTATTGACAAACGATAAATAACTTATTAAAATTATAATTATCATAATACGAAAACTTAATAGTAAAGCGAGATGCCATTTTGTAAAGTGAGATGCAAGGTTTGTAACCGACAACTGAATATTTGTAAACGAAATGCCACTTTTGTAATCGAAATGCAGGTTTTGTAAACAAAAAGCAACTTTTGTAACCCAAATGCAGTTTGATTTTCAACTTTAAACTTATGAAAACAAAAAAGACTGGGATCATCCAATCTTTTTGTAGGCCAGGATGCAACCACCTGGCATAGATATTTTATTTAGGAGTAACTACTCAATCTGGAATCGGGAGGGTTGCATCTCGATTTACAACTGAGTTCATAATACGAAATAAGAGAGGTACAATTTATGAAACGAGTTTCGATACTATTTTTAAAGATATCTGTTATTCTTATTGGGCTTCCGGTTCTTTAGCTGTGTATATTTTTAGTATCCGAGATAGCGAATTATGCAGCAGCCGGATATTGCATTAATAAAATATTTTATTTTTTATTGATTTGTATGCAACCGCAATACCGTTTTACTATGCTCTGTATCAAGCATTCAAACTTCTAATCTATGTAGACAAAAATATTGCTTTTTCAGATTTATCTGTAAAAGCTTTAAAAATTATCAAATACTGCTAAAAGAGGCCATTGATATAAAATCAGATAATGATTTGACCATATGAGGTAGACTTATGTATGATATTGCAATTATAGGGTCGGGACCCGCTGGAGCTAATCTTGCACGATTAATCGGAGATAAATATAAGGTTTTACTGATCGATAAACGAGATCTTAAAAATGAAAATCCCACAAATCATATGAATAAATGCTGCGGGGGATTATTAGCGCCCGATGCTCAGAAAATGATTGCTAAGCTGGGTCTGGGGATACCAAAGGATATTTTAGTTGATCCGCAGCTTTTTGCGGTAAGAACCATCGACTTAGCAAATAATATTGAAAGCTTGTATCAAAGATTCTATTTTAATATGGATAGAGAAAAATTTGACCGGTGGCTGATCTCTTTACTTCCATCCTATGTTGATCAGCAGTTCAATTCCCTTTTTCAAAATTATATGGAAATACCGGGAGGATATGAAATACGATATATATGTCATGGGCGGGAGATGACTGCAAGAGCAAAAGTTATCATAGGTGCAGACGGTGCCTGCTCCAGGCTAAGAAAATCAATTCACCGTGACATAAATATGCCGGAACAATACATAGCAATTCAGGAATGGTTTCCATGTCCAAATTATTTACCTTATTTCACAGCAATTTTTGATGAAGAAATAAGCGATTTCTACTCATGGATCATACCAAAGGACAATTATATGTTATTAGGGTCGGCGCTTCGACCTAGAGAAAATACCAGGGAAAGATATGAGCAATTAAAAATAAAAATAAAACCATTTGGTTTTTACTTTAATAATAAGCTAAAAACAGAGGGTTCCTTTATCAACCGGCCAACGAAGAGCTCACAGTTTTATGCAGGAAGGGATAACATAGCCCTGATTGGGGAAGCTGCAGGAGCAATTAGCCCCAGCTCGGCAGAAGGAATCAGCTACGCACTAAAAAGTTCTTTCTACTTAGCACAGAGTCTTGAAGAGGGAATCGATGGATTTTTAAAAAGATATCAACAGAATATAAAGGATATCAGGCGTAATTTGCTCATAAAGAATTTAAAGTCTCCAGCCATGTATCATCCTCTCTTAAGGCAGTTAGCGATTAAATCAGGTTTGCAAAGTATTAAGTAATCTGAATGAAGATAGGCAGATAAATAGTAATAAAGCCATACAGCGAGTTTGTATGGCTTTATTACTATTTATCTGCCTATTTACGGAATAACCTCATCTCACTCACTGCAAGCTTGCATAGAATGCATCAAATGCTTCTTTATCCACCTGGAAGAAGCCGACCTCAGGAGCATAGACATAGCCATCCTTCAAGAGTCTTAAGGTGGTTACCAGATGATCCTTTGTCTGAAGATATAAGAACTTCTGGCTGTCAGATTCGGTATTCTCAATCAGCCAATCCACGGAGCCTTCCACCGGTGTGGCATCATAGAGCTTATCCAGGAAGTCGTTAAAGATATCCTCCGCTGTCGCTTGAGTTTTTCCGCTTCCGCCGTTATTCCAGCTGTCAAGGTTCTCCCATTCATAGGATGCCACATTATCCTTCAGGTTAAGGAGACCAAAGTAATCAGCACCGTTCTTTAAGCTAAGTCCTCCAAAGCTGTCATAAATCTCACAGCCAAAGCCGCCCTCATATTTTGTATATACCATCAGGCGATATTTACTGTCATAGCCTTTCACGGTGTATACTTCACTCTCCCCGATATTGGAGGCAAAATCCTCTGTATAATCCTCCTTGCCGCTGAACTCATTAATTCCGCTCTTTGTCGTACCAAGATAATCTCCGCGAAGGCTCAGCATATCCTCCTCACTTACCGTATACCCGTCAGTCGTGGCAATTGCGGTATTGTATCGCAGATATATTTTTCCCTGATATACGAACAGAGGAATCATTCTTGCTGTTACACCGGTAGATGCATTCGGCAAGTTTACTTGGGGAACCGTAATGCTGCTTCCACTATTGTCGCTGATATTATTACCTGTCTGTAATAAATTACTGTTGGTTATGGCAAATGCTCCTGCTGTTATAATTACTGCTGCCCCTGCAAATGCAAATGCTGTTTTCTTTATATTCATGGTACTACCTTCCCTTCCTTGGCGGGCTTCTCTCATCAGCCTCGCCGTTCTAATATTAAAATCCTCCGAGCTTTTCAACCCGTTCATTGCCTGACTATACTTATCTTTATTCATATTCAAACCCTCCGTCCAATTTCTCTTTCAGCAGCTTTCTGCCTCTGGAAAGCCAGGTTCCGACGGTACCCTGACTTTTCTTTAGTATCCTTGCTATCTCAGCTATGGAATAATCCTCATAGTAAAACAGATGTATTACCGAACGGTACTTTGGTGGGAGCTCCAATACTGCAGTCAATATCTCATTTTCTTCTGCCGGCAGGTACATGATATCTTCCTCAAACGGGGCACGATAGCGATTCCAGGCTGATTTTAAGTGATTTTTGCTATGATTTATAGTCACTCTGATCAACCAGGCCTTTTCATACTCCTCGCTTTCGAAGCCATTCCGCCTCTTCATCAGACTGATAAAAACCTCCTGCACAACATCCTCCGCATCTGACACATTTTTTAAATATGTAAATGCGATTTTGATTAAATTTTTTGCGTATCTATTTAAAACATACTGTATATATTCATCGGATCCAAATGAATATTCCAAGGTCTCTCAGCTCCTTTCACCTATAATACAATTCAGGAGAACATTATTTTTCATTTATAATAAATTTTTTATAATTAATTACTCTATATAGAAATATCTCTCTGTACACAGCAAAAAATACACCCAAAGGCAGTTTCAGTCCAATACAGGTGTATTTCAAGGGATATTACATTCGAATATTCTATTATTTACGCCATTCTAACTTCCAATCACAGCTACATCTCTGCAAGAATCATCTCTGTGCAGGCCACGGCACAGCTCACAGATTCACATATGGTATTGATGGAGGTCTTTGCTGCCTCTCCAATCTCTCGTTGCGCTGCCACTGCCTGGTCGCAATTATGTATGATTTCGTTGGTATGCTTTGCATTGTATTGTATGGTATGAAACAGATTATGAATTTCCTTCAGTAATTCAGCAGTCTGCTTAGCATCCTGTTCTGTCAGCTGCATCGCTGCCTGCGAAAAGTATTCCTGCAGCTCTCTTACCATCTGGTTTCCTTCCTTAGATAAGTTCACTATAGTGTCGGATACATTTAAGGTCTCAAAGGCACCCTTCTCAAGCGTTACCTGAGAGGTCTCCCACTGATCTATCCTGTCGGCTACCTCTTCCATTTTCTTTTGCGCAGATGCAAGTACAACTAACCTTTCGTTTAACAATTCCCTCATACAAATCCTCCATTATGCAGCAATCCCGCAAATTCAGGGTGTAAAACTCTGCTTTCACATTGGTCAGACGCAATATTTGCAAAGTACAGCGGAAACAATTCACTTTGTGAAAATCAAGATTTTCACACTAACACAACTACCGGTATTCTCGTATTGGTTTATACTATTTCATTAGCAGCCCCAGAACTTCCTGAATACTTCTAACTCCAATCAGCTTAATTCCGGAGGTCTTGATATGTTCCTTGTTGGCCAGCGGTAAGATGCACACCTCAAAACCCATCTTAGCGGCTTCCGTAACACGCTGCTCTGCCATATTGACCGCACGTATCTCGCCTGTTAACCCAACCTCGCCAAACAAGGTCGTCTTTGTATCAAGTGTAACATTTTTATAGCTGGATAAAATCGCTGTCACAACCGCCAGATCCAGTGCAGGTTCCGTAATCCGCATACCGCCTGCCACATTAACATACGCATCACAGTCCGAAAGCTGAAGTCCGGCACGCTTCTCCAATACCGCCATCAGCAGGTTTACACGGTTATAATCGGTTCCGGCAGCCGTTCTTCTAGGCATATTAAAGTTTGTCCGGCATACCAGCGCCTGGACTTCCACCAGGATGGGTCTCGTTCCTTCAATGGAAGCGGCTACCACAGAACCGGGTTCTCCTTCCGGCCTGCCCTTCAGCATAAATTCCGAGGGGTTTTTCACCTCCACCAGTCCGGAGCCCTGCATCTCAAAGACACCAATCTCATTTGTGGAACCGAAACGGTTCTTCACTGCACGCAGTACCCGATAGGAAGCATAATTATCCCCTTCAAAATACAATACGGTATCTACCATATGCTCCAGCACCCTCGGGCCTGCGACTACGCCTTCCTTGGTCACATGTCCTATGATGAAGATCGTTATTCCCGAACTCTTGGCAATTCTCATAAGGGTTCCGGTAGCTTCTCGGACCTGGCTGACACTGCCGGGGGCTGCCGAAACCTCCTCTTTAAACATGGTCTGAATTGAGTCAATAACAACAATATCCGGTTTCTGTTTATCGATTACCTCTTCAATCAGATCCAGGTCGGTTTCACACAGCAGGAGAAGCTCGCCGTGAAATACGCCGAGCCTCTCTGCTCTCATTTTAATCTGGCTAAGGGATTCCTCTCCCGAGATATAGAGAACTTTCTTGGTCCTTCCTGTAATTTCCCGGCACATCTGAAGCAGCAGCGTCGATTTGCCGATACCCGGATCACCGCCTACCAGGATCAGACTTCCCTGAACGATACCGCCTCCAAGAACCCGGTCTAATTCCCCGATACCTGAACCGATCCGTTGCTCCGCCTCTGACTTTATAGCGGACAAAAGCTCCGGCTCTCTGGACATCTTTATCCCTGCAGGTTTATTTGCTTTTTTTACTACCGGCTCCTCTGTAAAGCTGTCCCAACTCTTGCAGGCCGGACATTGTCCAAGCCACTTTCCTGATTCGAAGCCGCACTCTTTACAGAAAAATACGGTTTTGCTCTTTGCCATCTTATTGTTTAACAACCTTTACCAGGTTCGTTTCTCCTTCGTCTAATTCCAGGCTTAAGATCAGTTTCCCACCCAGATTAGTTTTCATCTTACCAAGCTTAGAATTATCCTTATATACCTCATATTCTTTCTCAGCTTCCAGCTCAAGGGTTATCTGAGCGGTATCATTTCCGGATACTTCAAAGCTGATTTCATCTTCCTTGGTATCTAAGTGAAATACGGCAGTACCAGGCACCGATTCATAGACAAACATTCCGTTCTTCTCAAGCTTTGTTATTTCATGAAAGGTTTTAACTTTGTACAGATCCCCCTTGTGCTCGAAATCAGAAGCTTTCGATTTTACCCCCAGAAGGTAGTTACCAAAACTGATCGTCCCATCGTCTTCCTTGCGTATTAACTCTTCTACAACTGCCATTGTATGACCCTCCTATTTGTAATTAACTGCTGTGACTGATTAGTCACTGTTATTTTGCCCGTACAACCATCTCATTATCAAGATATTCTACACTGACCGTATCTCCTTCTTTGATACTGCCTGCGAGGATTGCTTCAGCCAGCTTATCCTCGATATTTGTCTGAATGGCACGCCTTAACGGTCTTGCACCGTATTTCGGATCAAAGCCAACCTCAGCCAAATGGTCTACTACGCCACCGCTGGTTTCAAGAGCAATGTTCATTTGTGATTTACTGCGCTTACCAATGGTTCCAATCATGATATCCACGATTTGCTTGATATTATCCTTGGTCAGGGAATGGAATACGATGATTTCATCGATACGGTTGATGAACTCAGGCTTAAAAATCTTCTTAACCTCATCCATAACCCCTTCCTTCATACGCTTATAATCCTCTTTATCATCAATAACGGAGGCAAAGCCCAAGCGCTTCGGCTCGATAATATTCTGGGCACCCGCATTGGAGGTCATGATTATAATTGTATTCTTAAAGCTTACCTTTCTTCCCTGGGAGTCCGTAATATGTCCGTCATCCAATACCTGAAGCAGAATATTGAATACATCCGGATGTGCTTTCTCCACCTCATCGAATAAAATAACCGAATAAGGATTTTGTCTAACCTTCTCACTAAGCTGTCCACCTTCATCATAACCTACATATCCCGGAGGAGAACCGATGAGCTTGCTGACACTGTGCTTCTCCATATATTCTGACATATCGACACGAATAATGGAATTCTCCGAACCGAACATGGCCTCAGCCAAAGCCTTGGATAATTCAGTCTTTCCTACACCGGTAGGTCCGAGGAATAAGAAGGAACCTGTGGGACGGTTGGGATCCTTTAAGCCTACACGGCCGCGACGGATTGCTTTTGCTACCGCTGCTACCGCTTCCTCCTGTCCAACCACTCTCTTATGAAGAATTTCCTCCAGCTTCTGCAGACGTTCTGTCTCCTCCTCTGCCAGCTTCTTAACCGGTATTTTCGTCCAGCTGGCCACAATTTCAGCGATTTCATTCTCGCTGACTACCATCTGCTTTTCCTGCCTCTGCTTCTCATCAAGAACCTTCTGCTTCTCTAACTGCTCTACGACAGCTTCCTGCTGTTTTTTGATCTCGCCTGCTTTCTCATAAGCCTCTGCTTTAATTGCCTTTTCCTTCTCTTCCTCCAGGTGTTTAATCCCCTGCTCTAATTCCTTTATCTCCGGAGCGGAGGTATAAGCGCTTAAACGTACCTTGGAAGCTGCTTCATCCATTAAATCGATGGCTTTGTCCGGAAGGTAACGGTCGTTGATATAGCGATGAGACAGCTTAACTGCCGCCTCCAGGGCTCCGTCCGTAATGCGGACCTGATGATGGGCCTCATATTTATCTCTTAATCCAAACAGGATCTGGATCGCTTCTTCTTCAGAGGGCTCTTCCACAACCACCGGCTGAAATCTACGCTCTAAAGCAGCATCCTTTTCAATATATTTACGATATTCTTCTCTTGTGGTAGCCCCGATGATCTGCAGCTCTCCCCGGGCCAGGGAAGGCTTTAGGATATTGGAGGCATCGATAGCACCTTCTGCTCCGCCTGCACCGATGATCGTGTGAATCTCATCGATAAATAAGAGCACATTGCCGTCACTGATGACCTCACTGATCACCTTCTTAATTCTCTCCTCGAACTCACCACGGTATTTGGAGCCTGCAACCATACCGGACAGATCCAGGGTAACCACACGCTTTTCCTTAATGGTATCCGGGATATTTCCTTCAACAATTTTTAATGCAAGTCCTTCTGCGATAGCCGTCTTTCCTACGCCGGGCTCACCTACCAGACAAGGATTATTCTTGGTTCTGCGGCTTAAGATCTGAACGACTCTCTGAATCTCATTTTCTCTTCCGATGACCGGATCCAGCTTTCCTTCTCTTGCATATTCGGTTAAGTCCCTGCTATACTGGTCAAGGGTAGGGGTAGCTGAAGCTTTTCCTTTGGTTTTGCTGCCCTTTCCGGCGGAATAATCATTCTTTGCTACACTGACATCAACACCGGATGCAGTTAATATATCGATATAAACCTTCTGAATGTTAACCCCCAGTGTATTTAACAAACGCACTGCGATACAATCCGATTCCTTAATCAGTGCAATCAGGATATGCTCCGTACCCACCAAAGGGGCTTTGAATTTGGCTGCCTCCTTATAGCTCTGATCCAGTATTCTCTTTGATCTGGGGGTAAAGGTGCCTCCATCCATGGTTTCCACACCGTTGTTGGGTGCTATTAATTGATTTACAAGCTCTAATACCTTCTCAACAGTCACGCCGTTTTCTTCCAGAATCTTTGACGCAACTCCTTCCACTTCCATCAGACCGATTAACAGATGCTCTGTTCCGATGTAATTATGGGAGAGACGGTATGCAACTTCCTTCGCCAGGTTTATTGCATTCTTGGCGTTTTCAGTAAATTTATCATACATCATAATGTATATCCTCCATTCTGTTCGTATTTGTAATCCTGACGCTGCTCAGGCTGACATGATGCAGTCATGCTTTCCATAGATTACCGTTTCATATTATCTCGGGCAGCTCCTTACGGATATATTCCGCTCTGGACTGATCCCTTGTCAGACTTCCTACATTTTTACCAAGGGTCCATTGCAGACTTCCCGGCTGCACACCCATCATCAGCTTATGCACATTGAACTCCCGTTCGAACTTAATTACGTCGCAATCCACGCCAAATTTAATTTGGGACAGCAGCGTCATGGCATCATCCGAGGAAATCTGTCTTGCATATTTTAATATTCCATAGGACCGAAATACCTGATCCTCAATCTCATCCGTATTGACGGAAAGCATATACTCCCTGCGCTTTCTCTCCTGCTTCACAACCTGAAGCACAAGCCGCTTTAGATTCTCTATGATTTCACTTTCGGAATTGCCCATGGTTTTCTGGTTAGAGATCTGATAAATACTTCCTAAGCTCTTCGTGCCTTCTCCGTAGATACCACGGATAGTCACTCCATATTTGCCAACCTCCTCAATCAGCTTCTGTATCATTCTTGCTGAACTGAGTGCGGGTAAAAACACCATACAGGAAGCTCTGAGTCCTGTCCCTGCATTGGTTGGGCATGCCGTCAGGTAGCCGTATTTTTCATCATAAGCAAAATGTAATTTCTCATAAGCAATATCGTCGATGCGATCCGCTTCCCGATATGCTTCTTCTATATTCATTCCGCCGACAATCGCCTGAATCCTTACATGATCCTCTTCATTGATCATTACACTGACTGTCTCATCATCGGATAGAATCAAACCTGTAGTCTGTTCCTTCTGTGCCAGTAAGGGGCTGACAATATGACGCTCCACCATGGCAGTTTTATCTATATCGCTTAAAGAACTGATATTGCAGGCGTAGAATTTACGATGATTAAGTTCTGAGAGAGCATCGGTAATTCCTTTTACTTCTTCTACCAAAGCAACTGCCTCTTCTTCAACAATCTTTGCGGAAAAAGGATAGGTCTCAAGGTTTCTGGCTAATCTGACGCGGCTGGAGATAACAACATCACTGTCCGGTGCCATTTGCTCATACCACTTAAGCATTGCTTTGTTCCTCCTCCTTCTTCATCTGTTTAATCAGATCCCTAAGTCTGGCGGCCTCTTCGAATTCTTCCTTCTCAATGGCTTCCTGCAGTCTCAGGGACAGCTTCTCAGTCTCCGGTATATCCTTTAAAACACGGTCGGAGGTCGCAGTAATAAAACCCTTCGGACGCTTTCCTGTATGAATCTCCGATCCCTGTATGCTCTTTAAAGTTTTACCCAGCTGTTCATGAAAGCTTCGATAGCACTGGGCACAGCCAAAACGGCCCGTCTGCACAAATTCCTCATAGGTGGTACCGCAATTGCTGCAGGTAAGGGACGGCGGCATTGTTCCGGATCGTTTCTTATCCGATGCCGTATAACTGTCAAGTAATGTTGAGAGTAAATCACCTAAAGTAAGATCGCTGTTCATCAAAGGTTTTTCCATTTGAAAGGACGTGTAATCTGTCGCACATTCCTCGCAAAGATGCTGTTCCTTTTTCACTCCGTTAATGATCTCGGTATATAATACCTTTGCATCTCTTTTCTGGCATCTGTCACACAACATTCTAATCACTCCTTTCCAACCTACTTTACAAACTCATTGAATATCTCATTTACGATATCCTTTGCCTCCTCACAACTGATATTCTTGCAAAATGCTTTTGCTAGTACAAACCGCATCTCATCCCGCATTTCATCCATTGCCTGCAGTTTATTGATATCGATCGCTATGATAGCACCTCTTCTTCTGTCAAGCTTCAGATATCCTTCCTGCTTCAGAATAGTATATGCCTTGTTAACGGTATGCATATTGATTCCGATATTATCCGCCAACTCTCTGACAGAAGGTAAATTCTCCCCCTCCTGAAGCTGCGAAGTAGCGATGCCATATATGATTTGATTTCTCAATTGGATATAGATAGCCTCATCACTATTAAAATCAATCTCTACATACATTTGTTTACACCTCATCACATGCATGGTAAGCAGATTTATCAATAAAAGGGGTCCTCCGCTTACACATAGCTAATCATTCAATGTTATGAATTATATCTGTTATACATTCAGTATAACAAACAATTTCCATTTGTCAAGTAGGACTATAGAAGTGTTGTCAAATGAACCCTTTGGCACATTGTTCCGTCTTAATCCAACTCGTCGTCCTTGTAGCCCCGCAGCTTCATAAACATACGGATCAATAATATCAGAAGAAGAGCACTCAGAGCAGTCAGCAGCGCGATGACTATAGCTGCTTTCATAATATTGGAACGGTATTGTGCTTCTGTCGTACTCTCCTCGGGCAGCTGCACTGTATCACTGGGGATAACCTGCTTCTCCGGCTGGTATCGCTGAATTGTCTTCTCAATTCTGTCATAACGGTAGAAACCGGCCTCACCCATCTCATTTTCGGCATATAGCAGCAAGAATTCACTGCTTAAATTATCTTTTGGTGAGTATGCTGTTATGGAAATATCCGATATATTCAGCTGTGTTTTTATATAGCCCTCCGGTACTTCAACCTCCGCTCCCGGCTCCAGCAGTTTTAAACGTCCGCTGTATACCGCATAATTACCATCCTCCTGCTGCACCACTTCAAAGCTTCTTGGCAGCTCCTCCGGAATCGGCGTAGTCTCGGCAGGTGTGATATCACGATTCACATTGATAGTATATTCTATGTCTGCTCCTGATTCCGCTAACACAGTTATGCTAATTTTATTTTCCCCTTCTTTCAGAGATTCATTACCATTAATTTTAACTGTTGATTTTTCATCTTCCGGCAATGCTGCAATAACAAGCTGATTGGTATCATAGGATACCTGTGTGCTGTACTCCAGGATATCGCTGCTAAACTCAGGTGTCAGCTGTCCCGGAGTTATCTGAAGGGATTTCAGCTTTGTATTGGAGGAAGCCGTAACCGGAGCCTTTACATTGACGGAAAGGGTATTGTTGGACACCGACATCGCTGCGCCGGTTTCGTAGTCATATACCATGACACTTCCGCTGAAAGAAAGAGTACAGATTCCTACCTCAGTTGCTTCAAACTTTATGGTATATTTTCTCTGGGTAGCGCCTTTGGCAACTCCCTGGTCATTGATTCTTAAAAAGCCGTCGTTTCCGCTGACCTGGGATGCCCCGCTCTGATATTCCAGAAGATCGTCATCATAGATCAGATTCGCTTCAAAATCACCGAATTGCTCTGCTGACGCAATGGAAACATAAGCAAAGAATTCATCCCCAACTGTAACTTCTGTTGCATCCGCGGATAATTCCACTTCTGCACTTGCAGCATAAGCAGGCTTTGCTGGCAAAAGGGTGCCTGCAATAACGACCATCAGTGTCGCAACAATAAAATATCTCATACGTATTATTTTCATAAATTTCCCCCAGTTTTTTCTTAAAAAACAGTATCCGGCCGAAGGTTATGCACCCACGGCCGGACCCAAATCAGTTTTGTAATGTCAAGCCTGCTGTCTCATTGTATCATTTCCATTGCAAAGCTTATTATTCTTACTGTTCTCTTACTATATTGATTGTGTAATTTGCCATGCTTCCGTCTTCTGCAATGACTGAGATAACGACTGTATTGTTGCCTGTATTCAGCGCTATGGTTCCTCCTCCGCTGACGGTCGCTTTCTTACTTACCGTAGTCGCATTGACCTGGATTGCCTCAACATTGGCCGAAACAATCAGGTAATAATCATATACCGTCTGATCGAAGGACGGTGAGAACTTCAGTTCCTTACCCGCCGTATCTGTAATCTTAAGACTCTTCATCCTGTTATTCGGATTAAACTTCGTCGTTGGCATAGGTGCAGGCATTGTCGGCATGTTCAGATATACCGGTATGGAGAAAACAATGGGTGAATCTGTCATGCCGTTATATGCTGTCATAACCTTTTTGCCCTCCGCGTAGGGAGCCTCAACATTAGTCATATACTGATGATAATAAGTCGAGATAGATGTTACATTAAATTTCTGCAGATAAATAGTATCCTGCCCACGGTTAATATAGCTGCCGCCGATGAAATAAGAGCCTCCCACAATGGAACGGTAAGGGCTTGTCCAGGGAATCATATACAATAGATCCGTATTTGCATTACCGCTGCCATTCTTCGCAAATTTTAAGCCGTTGGCAATCGCACCGCCCCCTGCACTGTCATTTGCTCCGATATTATAGAAATTATATAATCCTTCATAGCCGCTGTAGGTACCGGATACACTGCCGCTTAAAGTGGTAGGTCCGGTCACTACCTCCTGCTTTACGCGGGAAGCAAGATGATAAGGGCTGACTCCGGAGTATTCCGCCGCCTTCAGGAAGGTCTCCGCATACGAGATGGTCTGGCTAACTCCATTATCATCGATGTAATTATAATAGGAATTATACATTGCCGTACCTTTTAGGACATTCTCTATTCCGGCAATCTTCTGATAATTACTTTGATATCTTAACAGTTCAAATTGGAATATTCCGTTTGTTGAAAGAAAATTTCTCGGGTCCATATAATATTCAATGGCTTCCCGGGATGCGGTTACCCAGGTGGAGCCGTCAAACACATTAAAGGTATCCGTCTTCCAGTTATATGCCCCACTGTCGAAGGACTTCCATTCCACACTCTTTGTATTTGGAAGCAGGTTCTTGGCAGGTACACTTTCCGCGTTAATCACCGTATTCCAATCCAGACCGGTATGATAAGCTTTGAACTCCCAGCTGGGATAAAGCGCATGCAGGGAACGAAGTGCGGTCTTATAGCTCTCTGGGAAGCCCTCTGTCGTTAACTTGGCTTCAAAGTCCAGATTGTTATAATCTGCCGGTGGTGTCGGGGTCGGAGTAACGGTGAGGGAAGGTGTCACACTTGGAGCTACTCCATCCGGTAAGCTATTACCGATATAAACATATTGCCCCATAACATAGCCATAAATTCCGCTATCCAGTGAAATTCCATACCAGGCTATTCCATCTACAAAGCTTACCTGAGTAACCAGAAGCCGTTGGGCATTCTTCAGCACTATCGGTTGATTGTTTGCATCAAGAATATTATCAAAATTGGCAAGGTTACGAACCAAGTTAATCTCCGGGGTATTACATACAAATCCGTTTGCCGGCGTACTGATATAAGACAAAATCGGATTATTCGCGATCTGCAAATAGGATGCTCCCGAGGTAGGAGTCGGCGTCAATGTTGGCGTCGGGGTCGGCGTCACAGTGATTTCCGGCGTCGGACTGGGCGTTATGCCGGGGGTCGGGGTCTGCGCCGGTTTCTCAGTCGGTTTGGGAGTAACGGTAGGTTTCGGTGTTACCGTCGGTTTCGGGGTCGGAGTCGGCTGCTTTTCGGTAACCTTTAACGTAATCTCATCAGCCTCCGCATATCCCGTATATTTCTTATCACTTACCGTAACGGAAAGCTTTAACCATTTAACACCGGATACGGTTGTTTCATCCAGAATGGTTACTGCCGCATTCTTGGCCAGCGTAAGTATATTGCCTTTTTTATCTTTCAGATAGGCAGCCTTGGAGCTTGCTGTCGATCGCATTTTTAATTTTGATGCCGTGACACCTTTAATTCCGCTCCCATAAGACAATTTTACATAAGAGCTTAATGCATAGCCTTTTGTAGTTTTGCCGTTATAACTAAAAGAAATGCCATACCATTCCTCATCATTTTTCATGACTTCACTCAGAACAGTAACGGAATTACCCTTTACTAAGGAAGCAACCTTGGTATAACCGGTACCCGGTCCGCTGCGAACATTTAAGGAACCGGCAGTGACGGATGCCTTTAGTTTCACTTCCGTTTTAACTGCTACGCTATCTCCGGAATCAGGCTTGGGAGTCGGAGTTGGTTTCGCAGTCGGCTTCGGCGTTGGTTTTGGTGTAGGCTTGGGTGTCGGTGTAGCTTTTGGTTTCTCTGTAACCTTGATATAGTCTTTATGTACATATCCTTTCACCGTTTTTCCATTGAATTTCATGGAGATATAATAAAAATCTCCATCCTCCTCCAATATGTTCACGGTCTCATCCTTTACGAGATAAACATAAGTATCATTAAGCTGTACCTTCTTTGCTGTCATAGATGGCTCCGCCCTGACATTCAAGCTACTGGCTGTTACCTTGCCTGTCCAGGCTGCCTGAGCCTCCCAGATCTGTCCTGTTACCATATGCGGAACAATCAATGCCAGTATTAAAAGAAGGACCAACCATCGGTTACTATACCGTCTTTTCATCGTTTACCCCTTTCGCAAAACAAAGCAATAACTTTGCATTTCTACAAATTTATTGCTTCATTCTACAAATTAAGTATGGCACTTCTGTGGCATTTACAGTATTTTATGTCAAGTGTTGCAAGATTAAGATATTATTAACAAAAATGTAGGAAAAACTTAAATAGTACCAATATCTTCTATTGCTTTACCGATATCTTTTCTCATGTACTTGTTGGTAAAGCCGACCCATCCGGTCGCCTCATAGGCCTTTTTTCTTGCCTCTTGCAAATCTCTTCCGGTCGCTGTAACTCCCAGCACTCTGCCGCCGTTTGTTACGATAGCCTCACCGGCTTTCTTCGTCCCCGCATGGAATGCAAAATAATCCTTCCTGCCATCAAAGCAATCCAATCCGCTGATTTTAAAGCCCTTCTCATAAGCCTCAGGATACCCCTCCGATGCAAGGATAACGCAAACCGCTGCATTATCTTCGAAGACAAGCTCGATTTGATTCAGTCTTCCATCAATACATGCTTCAAAAACCTCAATAATATCATTTTTCATTCTGGGCAGTACGACCTGAGCCTCCGGATCGCCAAAGCGGGCATTATACTCCAATACCTTCGGGCCATTGTTCGTTAACATCAACCCGACAAACAGGATCCCCACAAAATCTCTGCCCTCTGCCTTCATGGCTGTCATGGTGGGTTCGTAAATATGCTTGATGCAGTATTCATCAATTTCTTCCGTATAAAATGGACTGGGGGAGAAGGTTCCCATGCCTCCTGTATTTAATCCTTGGTCTCCATCCTTAGCCCGTTTGTGGTCCTGGGCACTGGTCATGGGCAGAATTCTGGTACCGTCACAGAAAGCCAGCACGGAAACCTCCCGGCCGGTCATAAATTCCTCTACGACAAGAAGATCTCCGGCAGAGCCAAATTGCTTCTCCTCCATGATCTGCTTTACACCGTTTACCGCTTCTTCATAGCTGCCGCAGATCAGAACACCCTTGCCAAGCGCCAGGCCGTCCGCCTTGAGTACAATCGGGAAATCGGCTGTCTTAAGATAATCAATTGCCTTCCCTGCTTCGTCAAAGATTTCGTAAGCCGACGACGGAATATGATATTTCTTCATTAACTCCTTGGAAAAAGCTTTGGAGCCTTCTATAACCGCTGCATTCTTTCTGGGCCCGAAGACACGAAGGCCTTTTGCTTCAAAAACATCCACTATGCCGCCTACCAGCGGATCATCCGGCCCCACCACAGTCAGATCAATTTCCTCCCTGCCGGCGAATTCAGCAAGTCCGTCAAAATCATTGGCGGGAATATCCACACACCTTGCAAGCTCTGCAATGCCGGCATTCCCGGGGGCACAGTAAATCTCCTTCACCTTTGCACTCATGGATATCTTTTTTACGATTGCATGTTCTCTACCGCCGCTTCCGATTACCAAAACCTTCATCTTCATTCCTCCATGCTGCCAATGCCTGCGATTTGGGCGCAAGCACAAACTTTCAAGTGCGAAAATTGCCTTTTATTTTCACACTATAATCTTTACGATATTATTCTCAAGCACCAGCTTATTCTCTGCTATCAGCCGCACCGCCTCGGGCAAAAGCTCCCATTCCGCCTGCTCCATAACTCTTCTTTGCAATGTCTCGGGGGTATCGCCGTTCTCCACCGCTACAGCCTTCTGTAAGATAATCGGTCCGGTATCGGTGCCTTCATCAACAAAATGCACCGTCGCACCTGTCACCTTCACTCCCCGTGCCAGTACAGCCTCATGTACCTTTAAGCCATAATATCCGTCCCCGCAAAAGGAAGGGATCAGAGATGGATGAATATTAATGATACGGTTAGGATATACCTCAATAATTCGTTTCGGTATAATCAGCAAACAACCGGCGAGAACGATAAGATCCGGCTTATAATCGCTAATTCGGCCAAAAAGCGCCTCTTCGAATCGCTCTCTGTCAGAGAACTCCCTCTTCACTATCGTCTCCGCCGGAATTCCATACTGCTTTGCCCGTTCCAGAGCATAAACCCCTGCCACGTTACTGATAACAACCTCAATATGAACACCGGGCAGCCGCTTCTGTTCTATCCGGTCGATTAATGCCTGCAGATTGGTACCTCCCCCGGATACCAGAACAGCTAACCTCAGCATAAGGTAACTCCCTTCGTTCCGTTCACTGCTTCACCAACAAAATAAGCCTTCTCGCCCGCAGCTTGAAGTAACGCAATTGCATTATCTGCTTCACTTTGGTCTACCGCGATCAGCATGCCTAGTCCCATATTGTAGGTGTTATACATGATCTGTTCTTCGATGTTCCCATCCTTGGACAGCATTCCAAAGATGGGCGGTATTGCATAACTGTTCTTCTTCACCATGGCATGCATGCCCTCCGGAAGCATTCTGGGAATATTTTCATAGAAGCCGCCTCCGGTAATATGACTGCAGGCCTTCACTGTAACATTGCCCTTCTTTAAGCTTTGAAGCGCTTTCACATATATTCTCGTAGGGGTCAGCAAGGTCTCTCCCAAGGTACTGCCAAGAGATTCATAATACGTATCAAGGGTCGCTCTCTGCATGCGGAATACCTTTCTGACCAGGGAATATCCGTTGCTGTGTATGCCCGAGGAAGCAATTCCGATAAGCACGTCTCCCTGCTTCAGCTTTGAACCGTTAATCAGATTCTTCTGGTCAATGATTCCAACAGCAAACCCGGCCAGATCATATTCCTCCTCCGGATAAAAGCCTGGCATCTCGGCAGTCTCCCCGCCGACTAACGCTGCACCTGCCTGCTTGCAGCCTTCTGCCACACCCTTTACAATGGTGGCGATCTTCTCGGGTTCATTCTTGCCGCAGGCAATATAATCAAGGAAAAATAACGGCTCGGCTCCGGCGCAGGCGATGTCATTGACACACATTGCGACACAGTCGATACCGATGGTATCATGTTTATCAAGGAGAAAGGCAATCTTAAGCTTGGTACCGACACCGTCCGTACCGGATACCAGCGCGGGCTGCTCCATATTCTTAAAGCTCTCCAGTGAGAATACTCCTGCAAACCCTCCGATATCCGTCAGGACCTCCTTACGCATTGTTCCCTTGATATGTTCCTTCATCAAGTCAACCGCCTTATAACCGGCTTCAATATCTACTCCTGCCTTCTTATAATCCATCGTATTTGCACCATGCCTTTCAGTAATTCGCAGTGTGAATTATGCTTTTCAATAATTCACACTAATATGGCTACATTTTAGCATATCCTTTTTTGTTTGTCGTTATTTTTCGGCATAGTATTTCTTAATGGCATTCATTAGCTTACCTAATGAGGATAATCATAGTAATAAGATAACTCCATCTATACTCCCGGCTCGATCCGGCAGAATATAATCCAACTTATACCCTTGCTTTTAGTGTCATCGGATAAGTATTTTACATAACTTAATAATATAGGAATAAAAGAGTAAATGATTTATGTCATTGATAAAATTTCATTTACCCCATGCATTAAAGGAGCATAACTATGTCAGACAATCAAAGTGTTAATTACACCACATTTCGAGAGGAAAGATTTAATCCTAATATGCGGTTTGATTTTGACAGAAGACGCGAGTTTGAAGATGAATTTAATAGAAGAATGGAATTTGACAGAAGGCATGAATTTGACAGGAGAGATGAATTTGACAGAAGACATGAATTTGACAGGAGATTTCCGTTTTGGTGGTTATTTTTTATTCGCTGAGAGTAATCCGGATATATAATAAAAAAACCGTATATCGGTACTATATCAAAAAGAAACCTGTAAAACAGATAATAAGATTTAGGATATCACCGCTTTTCTTATTATTTATTTTGCAGGTTTCTTTGCAATGTTGACTTATAGAAGCTCTATAATTCATTAAACTTCTTTACTCCATACCCTAGCAGTACCCTATATAAAATAACATCAGCCACTGCCATCAGCACGATAAACAGCAATAAAGCCAGAAGCGCAGAGGGTATCAGAAAGAAGAACGTAAACTGGAACAGCACAACGCCAAGACCGCTGAAAACCACTGTCATGGAAGCTGCACTTTGTTTTACAACCACCACCTCATTTACCCAGTTAAGGTTCGGCAGCTGCAGATTAATCAGCAAACCGTAGAAGGTAACAAACAAGGAGCAGACAACGGTCATAAGCACCATCAGGAGCGTCTGCGGGACTGTCATCTTCAAGCCAATTCCAATTAATATGGCATCCGGCAGGCAAAGCGCCAATACCGTCAGATTTACTGCCATCTTGGAATGAAATATTGTCCTCACCTCAATAGGTAACGACTTCAGAATCCATAGGTTCTTTCCCTCCAGGGAGATGGAGGCCATGGTGGTACTGGTCAGGACCACACAGAAGGTTAAAAACATCGGTCCGGACACAGTGACCGCATCTCCTGGAATATTACCCAATATCTGCCCGGCATCCACAAATAACAGGGCGATGGCTCCGATGGTCAGCATTACGACACCAAAGCCGGTATTGACTACATACATGGGGGATGCAAAATATCGCTTCAGCTCCTTTAAATAAAGCGCTTTTAAGGGAGAAGATGTCTTTACCTCACGCAGCTTGAAATTCCTGCGGTAGCTTCCCGTCATCATAACCGTGTTCATTTTCTTAAAGATGAATTGAATTACTGCGGTATAGAGCAGGAAAGCCAGCAGTGATACAGCGATAAAAATCAAAAATGCCGCAATATCGTAATTTACGATTGCCCTGGTATATAATCCTGCCAACGGATAGATGGAATTGACCAGGGCCGCCATTGCCTTCCCCATGTCTGCAAGCTCCTGGCCATTTCCCTTGATGGTGAAGGAAAATCCCATAAATGCCAATATTATCACCATGGTAAAAATGATATTCAACAGGTTGCTATGGCGAAACTTTGAGGCCGCATAGGCAATGATAGTACCAAGAACAGAGGCTGCAACAATCGGGATCAAAGGTATAAAAAATATAATCAATAACCCAAGGATATAAAACATGGGCGAAGGAGTCATTAATACTCCATATGCAATCATCATCGGCACAATCAGGATCAGTACAAACATTGCGTTAACCGCATAAAGAATCATCAAACGGCTGGCTGCCACCCCTGCCGTACTGACCGGCAAAGACATCACCATATCGTAATCCTTAAAACCGAATAAAGTTCCTTTAATCTTAAAGGTTGTTGTTACCAGCACCACCAGACAGGTTACCGCCATCATCAATGCCGGTAATATCTCAATACTGTCAAACATTTTCAACCCGGTACCGATCATATAGCTGTAAAAATAGGACACACAGCTCATAACGACTGCAAAGACCAATATTCCTGAATAAATGCCTTTTGGCTTTTTTCGAACGGAATTACCGATGGACAGCATATCTCCCATGACAGACCAAAGCTGGATATGAAACAAACGTATTATCTTCTTCATTGTTCTTACCAATCCTTTCCCAGCAGGTTTTACTGTGTCGTCAGTTCCAGGAATACAGCCTCCAGGCTGGAATTACCTTTCACTTCCTCCGTGCTGCCGCAGGAAATCAGTTTACCGTTTTTGATAATAGCGATTTTATTGCACAGCTTCTCCGCTACCTCCAGAACATGGGTAGAGAAGAAAATAGCGCTGCCCTCCTGGCAAAGCTGTGTCATAATAGACTTTAAGGTAAAGGCTGCTTTGGGGTCAAGTCCAACGAAGGGTTCATCCAGAATCATCAGCTTCGGTCTATGTATCAGAGCAGCGATGATTGCCAGCTTCTGCTTCATACCATGGGAGTAGGAGGAGATGGTGTCCCCCAGATTCTGCGTTAATTCAAAAGCATCCGCATACTGTTCTATTAATGTCTCACGGTCAAATTTATTTACCTCGTAGATATCTCCTATAAAATTCAGATATGCTATACCTGTCAGATGCTCGTACAGATCCGGATTGTCGGGAATATAAGCAATCAGCTTCTTGCAGGCCACCGGATCCTTCTTAATCGATATACCGCCGATTGCAATATCTCCTTCTTCAAAATCCAGAACCCCGGCAATGGCACGGATTGTGGTCGTTTTACCGGCTCCGTTATGACCGATAAAGCCGTAGATATCACCGCTCTCCACTTCCAGATTCAGCCCATCCACTGCTTTTTTTTCGTTCTTATAGCTTTTAGAAAAATTTTTAATTGTTAACATAGCACCTTTCCCTCCACGCTACTACAGAACTTATCTTCGTATAAAAATTGCATTTTAACACTCATTAATATGCCTGTATCTTTGAACAATTGCTTAAGCTCTGTCAAATGCTTCATTTAAGGCTTCCGTACCCTTTAATACAAACCTCGCGTTCTGTATGATCGGAATTCTGGTTCCGTCCTTCTTCACAACCGCAATTTCTTTAATCTCATCGTAGGGCAGCGTAATATCCGTATGGCAGTTAAAATAAGCCTTATCCGGTTCCGTCTTTCTGAGTACGGATATCTCATTATCCCTGGCAACGATTTCCTTGCCATCCAGATTGTAAATGGGAATTTCCTCACTCATATGATAACAGGTATCGCCAATGGCAAAATGGGGACCTGTTTTCTCTGCAATCAGAATAGGAAGTCTGGGTGCGATGTCAAACTTTCTGCCCATCATATACGCGGTAGTATTGGTGCCGATGGCAAATTCGCCAATAGGCAGAAATTCATGGTTATATAATAAATTCTCCTTGATAAAGCTCTTATTTTTTGCTTCCTCCTGAAAATTCTTACAGGAATACTGCGCGGTAATTCCGTCCTGAAAGGTTATGTCCAGTTCTCTGTATTCCAGATCTCTTAAATAAATCTTAGGAACATGGAGCACACCATTCGTACCCTTAAGTACAGGAGAGGTAAATACTTCGCCTACCGGAATATTCACATCGGCTACGCAGTTCTCAAAGATAGTTTCTTTGGAGGAATCCTTCAGGGGATACAGCTTTACCATCAGATCTGTGTGATTCTCGCCTGCACCAAGAATATGCGCATATTCACCCTGATCCAGCGCATCAATAATATGCTGCTGGATTCCCCGGTAATGGCTGCTGTCCAGGGTATTCACCTTTACTGTTTCAGCAAAGATTGCCTCAAAGTCCTCCCCGATCTCAGGAACCGGATAGGATATAATGGTAAAGGAGATCTCATCCATCTTCAGATATTCATGATTAATAAAGCTCTCTGCATTGCTGCTGTCCACATAAAGCTTTTGCTGACGTTTATCCAGCTTTACCGCTTCCTTCTTATCCTCCGGAGCAAAAAGCTCCTCTCCGAATACTTCAATGACTGCTGGTCCTGCATACAGACCGGCTTTCACCCTAAACTGCTCATAAGCCTGTTTCATGCACTCCAGCTTACGTTCCTTAAACGCCTTGTCAAAGAACAAACCAATATCAAAACGGTGGTCATAATCATATTGCTTGTTGGGACTGGTGGCATGATAGCCAATCTTTAA
Source organism: Bacillota bacterium (assembly GCA_023409535.1). Lineage (GTDB taxonomy): Bacteria > Bacillota > Clostridia > Lachnospirales > Lachnospiraceae > Mobilitalea. The sequence continues at coordinate 349,682 of JAEYGZ010000037.1, read as the reverse complement.
ATGCTGACGCTTGTTGACCGCATTGTGAGCTGCCCTGTAGATGGTGGGTTCCAGGCCCATCCTTCGGAAGTTCTCTATGGCACAGCGCACCATTCTTTCATAACCGACCTGGTAGCGGATATTCACATAAGCTTTCTTACTTAACTCCTTGCGGTTTGTAATAAAGCCCAAACGGTAGCCCTCCGTATAGGTATCCGCCATAGACTGGATCTGCTCCTGGGGAAGGGTATTTAAAAACTCTGCCGTCTTTAACTCATTTTCCGTGATATATTCGCCGTAACTATACAGATAACGAAGGTCATGCAGATCCGAGTTCATAATGAGGTCCGTGGCAAAGGTCAGGTCCGCATCTACCAGCTCCCTGACTCTATGAGTTACCAGAACATCACAGTAATCATACATAAAGTCATATATTATACGCTTTACATCTTTATACGTAAACTCATCTTCCTCTTCAAAATAATTATATATTTCTATCAGCAGCTCCATGTAGATCGTTATCGGATAAAGCCTGCTTTCATAGGCGTAGTAAATAATTGTACGCAGCTCCGCAGCAAGAAAGGATAACAGCTTTCCGTACTTAACGCCCAGCCTCTCCGATGCAAAGGACGGATTGGCATAGCTGCTGTGATAATTGTCACCCGTGATATCCTCATACAGGGCACGATTCAGTCCTTTTAATTCCTGTAAGTCAAGAGCGGACATGCGCCCCTCCTGTATCATTGCGGCAACATTTTTAACCATGAGAACGAAGGAAGCCATTTTCTGAAAATACTCCTGTAAGGGCTCTCTGACTGTGTTCTCCTGCTCAATTAACGCAATACGCATAGTTGCAAGCTCATACCGTTCCTTTATCGCCTCGTTGGCTTCTTGAAATAAATCCTTATAGCTCATTTCCTGCCTCCTATATCATTATTTACTTTTATCATTTTCAGCATTTATCTGCTGCTGTACTTTGTAATATTACTGCAAGTCACTTCCTATAAGATTGCCCAATTTAACCTGCTGCTGCAGCATAGCATATTGATATTCCCATAGTGCTGCAGATCCGTCCGGCGTCGTCTCATTTCGCTTTAGCACCTGGTCAAGACGAACCTGATGCTCCTTCCAGGACTTACCGCCGCTTCCCGCATTAAGTAAAAAAGGCTGCAGCTTATCCAGAGTGTTTGCAAACTTTGCTTCCGGTGTTACCTCTTCTTCAAATTCATCCCAAAGGGAACGAAGCTCCTTCGCCTGATCCTTCGGCAGAAGATTGAAAATACGGTCGGCAGCCTTCAGCTCTCTTTCTTTCTTTGATTTATTTGCGGCCGGATCATACGCATAGGTATCTCCGGCATCAATTTCTACAATATCATGGATCAGCACCATAAGAACAGTTCTCAGGACATCAATCTCCTGATTGGAATGCTCACACAATAGAATGCACATGAGTGCCAGATGCCAGGAATGATCCGCATCATCCTCCTTCCTGCTGCCATCCATCAGATAATTCTGTCTGACAATATTCTTCAGCTTGTCAACTTCCATTATAAAATTCATTTGCTGTTCCAGCCTTGTCATAGGAATACCTTTCCTTTTACTACACAAGTATAATCATTAAGTGCAAAAATCACATCCTGAGGAATAGCCGTTTTTCTGATTTACACCAAACCTAAAATATACATAATCAGAAGAAAAATCGTCATCAAGCCGTTCAGTGCCGCTCCTGCGATGGGGAAGCGATAGAAAATATCCTTTTTCTTGAAAGCCTTATAGGAAAGCACAAGGCCATAAACAGCCAGAGCAAATAATAATATTCCAAGGACACCCAATATAAAGCCGCCATTTCCATGAGACATTCCCGAGATAATACTCAGTGTTAAAAAGCCGGCAATTACAACAATTCCTATCACTGTAGAAAAGATGCCTGTCTTGGTATGCCTTCTTCCGGAGAAATGGATCATTTCTTTCTTTCGTTTAAACAACACGTCACTTCCCTCTCTTCCTGTTCTTCTTCGGATAAATCAGGCGATAGACCCAATTACAGATCACAAAAAAAATGTAGCCTAAGCTGCCCCCCAGTGTATTCAACAAAATATCATCCACATCAAATATTCCTACCTTCAGCATCAGCTGTATCACTTCTACCGACAGACTGAACAGCATGCTTAAGAAAACAATCCGAAAGAAACCGCGATATTTTCTGGTAAGTGCGGGAAGCAAAAAACCGAAGGGTGCAAAAGCCAGAACATTTCCAAGTATGTTTACTGTAAAGCTCTCCCATCCGATGAGTTCCCGGTACTGAATAAATCGCTTGATTTCTTTAAAAAAATGCAAATTATAACGATACTCCGGCGCAATATAATCCCTTCCGTAATGCTCGCTGAAAAACAAAAAATACGATAATAGAATGATATATAAATAAAACAAAAGCCATCCGGCTTTCGTTAATTGCTTTCTGGTCTGATCCTTCAATTTTTTTCTCCATATTCCTAAATTTACTAATAAGCTTAACCTAATTCATTCAAACTATACGACTTATTATAAATCAAATCCAAATCCTAGTAAAGCAGAAATACAGCCTAATTGCTTTCGATAATCACTGATTGCTCAGAATTACTTTTTGGAAAAGGGATAGAATATAAAATAGTTTTTAGATCAATGAAAGGATATCCGGTTTTGCCTATGAAGACGTTTGAAGAGCTATATTATGAGGTACTGGTTAGAACCTTAAAAGAAAAGGATATGAACTTCCTTCAAAAAATGGAGCTTTACGACACACATCACCTGGACTGTCTGCTGCATCCCCAAAAGCATCCTGTGGTTTTGCATACCGGGGATTGTGACTGCGAGGAGCATAACTGCGTGAAGGTTTGCCCATTTCATGCAATCCACCCTGGTCAATCGGGTGAAATCAAAATAGATGAGAAGGAATGCGCAGGCTGTGAAATCTGTATCCAGGAATGCCGGGCAAAGCATCTCACCGGCAGTCGGGATGTGATCGCAGCACTGCAGGCCATCCGTTCCCATAAGGGATTGGTATACGCTCTGGTGGCACCGGCCTTCTTAGGCCAGTTTACCAGCGATGTGACCCCCGGTAAGCTTCGGAATGCTCTGAAGGAAATCGGTTTTGACGGAATGATTGAAGTCGCTTTATTTGCTGACATCTTAACCCTGAAGGAAGCGCTGGAATTTGACAAAAATATTAAAACAGAAACTGATTATCAGCTTACCAGCTGCTGCTGCCCGATCTGGATTGCTATGATACGTAAAATTTATCATGATCTGATCCCTCATGTGCCGCCGGCCGTATCTCCCATGGTTGCCTGCGGCCGCTCCATAAAAGCGCTGCACCCGGATGCCCTGACTGTCTTTATCGGTCCTTGCCTGGCAAAAAAGGCAGAGGCTAAGGAAAAGGATATTGCTGATGCTGTCGACTTTGTGCTGACCTTTCAAGAGGTTCAGGATATTTTTCAGGTAATGGAGCTTGATCCCTCCAGGATGGAGGAAAGCGAAAAGGATCATTCCTCCCGGGGCGGACGCATCTATGCCCACACCGGCGGTGTCAGTGAAGCTGTCAGTGAAACGGTTCATCGCCTTAATCCGAAGCGATCCATCCATATTCACACAAGGCAGGCGGACGGAGTTCCTGCCTGCAAGGCTATGATAAATGATATTCTTGCCGGTAATATTACTGCTAATTTCTTTGAAGGAATGGGTTGCGTGGGCGGTTGTGTCGGTGGCCCGCGGGTCATGATCCCAAAGGAACAGGGCCGCGAGCATGTGGTGGAATACGGTAACCAGGCCCCCTATCCCACACCCATTGACAATCCCTATGTCATCGAGCTTCTCCACCGTCTGGGACTGGATACCATTGACAGCCTCCTTGAGAAAAGCGGCATCTTCACCAGAACATTTGAGTAGAGGATAATACATTGACTTTTCTCCTGCTATCTTATAGGTTAATCTTAGTACACGGAAGGTGTATGTTACTGAAATCCGTCTGTGAAAAGGAGAGAAAATTATGATTGATGTATTGGTATTATGTGATGACCACTGGCATCCTGCCGAGGTAATCGAGCTTGGCATTGCCCCTCTTAGCTCAAAATATCATCTGACAATTATTAAGGCTGCAAAGGATATTCTTACCCCTGAAAGGATCGCAAAGTATCCCATCATCATTAACTGTAAGATGAATGTGATCAATGCGGCAAATACCAACCCCTGGTTTGATGAGAACGTCACCGAGGTAGGTCCGAAGGAGCTTGAAGAATATGTGCGTAACGGCGGCGGCTTCCTTTCTGTCCACGCAGGTAATACTTCTAAAGCCGAAGAACCCTATACTGAATTCGTCGGTAACTATTTTATCGGCCACCCGCCCCGGTGTACCGTGGAAGTGAAAATGACTGCATATCACTCCATTACAAATGGTGTAAAAGACTTCGAAATACGGGATGAACACTATAATATCGCAGTCGTTGCAGAGGATGCCGAAATCTTCTGTAAGACCTGTTCCGCTACCGGTGGGGAGCAAGTCGGAGGCTACACCCGCAGCATAGGAAAAGGACGCTTATGTGTACTGACTCCCGGACATAATCTGGATGTATGGTATAATGAGAATTTTCAGAAGCTGCTGACAAATGCCATCGAATGGTGCGTGGGTAACTGAGATATCATGTTAGATATTAAAGAAACAGATCTACCTGTACCTGTGGGTCTGGCATGAGATTTTGATATCTGACATCCAACAAAGTCGTATGTATCAGAAAAATGATGTTCCCTGTCATTCTGATGCGTACGACTTAGCCAGCTGGTGCTATAACAAAATTCATTTAACAATATCTCTATCTGCAGGTAGATCCTGTTTATGGGTTTATAACCTATTACTATAAATAACTTTGCTTCCCTTTGAGCTTATATTGTGCCAGTTAAGCGAAAACTTACAGCAGTCTGATAAAGTATGTTTCGCCCATTTACTACGCAGTCATAATTTACTGAGTGTGAACTATGCTTTTAAATAATTCACACTCAATATTTGATTACGCTTGCTGTGCTATCAGCTTATCGTTCTCTATGATATGGTGGATCAGCCAGTCATTTAAGAATTCCAGGAGTTCCAGGATGATACCTTTTTGGTTCTCGTCAACTTCACTCAGGTCATATTGGGAAATCTTATCGATGAATTCAACATGCTCTGCTCGATGGGAGATCAGCTTCTTGTAACGGATGCTCATCATATACTCTTCTTCATGTTTAAAGTGCGTTGCCGCATAATCGGTTAATTCATTCAGAATTTCAACAATGTAATCGTACTTATCCGGAATAAACTCATCTACCAATACCTCGTATGCCCTGTCTGCAATTTCAAATAGCTTAATGTGTTCCTGATCAATACTCTCAATTCCCGTGCGATACTCATCCTTAAATACATACATAGCATAATCCTCCTTAGTTTTTTCTTATTTCTACCTGTTTTGTTATGCAAAAGTACTCTCAAAGTCCCTTTCGGAACCATGAGAGCACTTTTACTCAATGTTGCTTCACAAATTTGCGCTATTTTAAAGCAACTTTTACTGTTCGTGAATCTACTGTCATAACTGCGTCAGCACTTCATATTAATAAGATGCAACCACACCAAATACCGATGACATGGGAGCCACAGAGTTACCGCTGGCATCCGTTATATCTGCCGATAGGATCTGAACTCTTAAATAGCTTCCATTCGCTGGAGTATAACTCAGCTTTATGTTTACCGTACTTCCTGATACGGTCGTGGTGCTTCCAATCTCCAACCCTGTTGTAAGCTCTGTTACTTTTACAGCGATCGTACCTTGAATCTGTTCATTGAAGGTCATCTGAATCGTATTCCTTGAGTTTCTGTCAAAAGAGGTTGAAACCAGGTACGGCTTTTTATTCTCCTTCAGTGTTACAGAGCCGCTATAGGTTGTAATTGCCGAAAAGCTTCCGTTATATCCCATGATACCCTTGATCGTTACCGGTCGTTCTACCGTAACCTCAACGGAATTATCAGCAATCGTTAACAGTACTGTTGCGCCGTTCTCAGCGGTATTCTTCACTACCTGTGCCGATATTACGGTTACACCTGCAATGGAATAATTTGATATATTCTGCGCAGAGGCTACATCAATCTTATTTGCAAACTCAACAGTAATCTGGTTAAGGTTTGTAGCGGACTGAATGATTGAATAAGGCCCGGGAAGCTCTGTCGATGTACTGGTACCGTTACTGATTGCAAATTGCCTGCTATCGCTTCTGTTACGGAAGGAATCTATCACAAATCCTTCCCCCAGCGTAAAGGTATACGTACCTAAAATGGTCATATTATTCAGCTTCAATTTTACAACATTATTATTGTCCGGTACTGCTTCCGTCGTATAGGTTATATTGGTTCCCGGCTGGATATCATCCGTCAGGGTCTTAATGGAAGCCATGATAATACCCGTCTCCAGCATAGGCTTTACTGCTTCGCTATAGGTTAAGGTCAGATAATTTTTTTCAGCGTCAAATTCATAGTTTATCAGCACAGGCTTAACAGTATCTGCCGTAAAGTTCACATACAGGGTTCTGCCATTATAAGAGGTCATATCTGTTGTTACCACATTATAGCTGTCCCAGTTGGTAAGGAAGGCCTTAATACTGCCGGTCAGTGTGGCATCCGCCTCAGATATGGTATAATTCACCTTCTTATTATCAACAATGTCAACAACACCGGTCACATAAGCTCCGTTATTCAGGCTTAACATACCCGGCGTCTTTATACCGCGGGTAAAGTATGCCGTAACGACATTATAAGAAGTACGAACCAGGGAAGTAGGTACCGCCTGCGGCTTCGGAGTGGTATCGGTTCTTACGATTACAGTATAATATACACTTGCAGGTACATTACCGGCAAGATCCTTAATTCCCGACAATACCACAGAGAAGGTTTTGTTATAATCGGTTGAAGCGATCGTCGACAGATTAATATTCAGCGTCTTCTTATCACCGCTTAAGGTATAATTCAGCTTATTGTTCAGAATACTGATGGTTGCCGATTCAGCCTGATAGGTACCGGCGGTAGGCTGAGCATTGGAAGCCTTCAAATTCGTGATATCAATCGGTTCCGAAAATTGAATTTTACTTATGTACCCCGTATCGTCCAACAGAACACCTACCATCGCCGGAGGTGTGGTATCCACATAAGAGAGCTGCTTATAATATGGCTCCATGGCAACTCCGCCTGTGGTCTTAATACCTTCGGTAAAGTTAATTCCATAAACACCGCTCAGCATATTCTTAGAGGTAATGGTCAAGGTAGTCATATCAGCGGATAAGCTTGGTGTCAAGGTTCCCGGATCTGCCGAATCCGATCCGCTGATCAGAGACAAGGTAATATTATTCGTTAATTTATTACTTGCATTAATAATCGTACTCTTGTCAACAGCGCTGTCAAATACCACCTTAATCTCATTGGCACTGACAATATCTGCACTTTTGACGGTTGCAGTGGGACCGACCACTTCAACAATAATGGCATCATTAACGATGCTCTTCTTTGCTTCCGCCGCAGTCACTGTCGAGACGGCGCTGGCAACCAGGGTTACTTTACCGAGCTTCGTCGCTGTTACAACGCCTTTTTCAGCATCATCAATACGGACACACTCCGGATCGCCGTGGCCAATTGCCCAATAAACCTTATCCGTCGTAACGGCAGGTGTCAGTATAGTCTCAAAGTCAAAGGTGGTACCAAGGGTCATAACATGGGCACCCTTTACCTCGGTTGCGTTGGATATCTTAAGCCCAGTTGCCGGCACGGTTACATAAACCTTGCAGGATAATGTTTTTGTCTTCTTTGTAGGATAAGTAATAACGCACTTAACAGTTACAGAGCCGCCCTTGACCGTCGTCAGAACACCCTTGCTGGAAACCTTTACGATCTTGGAATCGGAAGATGACCATTTGTATTTACTGCCTGCCACCTTATTTTTGATTTCCACCTGATAAATCTGCCCCACACCGGCAAGATCAATTTTGCTCTTAGCAAAGGTAGGGGTTGTTGCGGCACTTGCCACCGTGGTGCTGTGATTCCATATGATTGGCATACAAAGCATAAATACCAGCAGCATAGCCAGTTTCTTGCTAAACCTAATACTCATTCATCCTTCCTCCTATCGTATTTCAAACGCAAAAACACAGAATGTGTCCGCGGTTTAACTACTATATATCGTATCATAACACAGGGATAATGTCAAAATCTTGTCTAAATGTTTAATTTTTTCTTACTGGGCATTATTTACCATCCGGTATCCCTGACCCTCAAATTAGTCCGGGCACACTCAGACCGCATGCACGATAGGATTTCGCAGAGGCAAACTATTCAATATGAATTATACTCTTCATGCTTCACATGCCCTATGGGAGGATAATCACATTATATTCTCTTAGTATCATAAGCGGGACGCTTTTGGAATACTCTATCCCTGGACATAACCAGCTGATAGACTTTTTCCACCTGATATGCAAATTCCTGCATGGAATACTTACTCACCTTCTGCAGAGCATTTTTACTGTACTCTGTGTCCAAATCATTGAAAAATATCTGATCTAATCCGTAATACAGCCCCTGCTCATCGGTAAAAGCATAGCCGTTTTTACCCTGTTCCAGAATATCCTCCAGACATTTGTCCTCCCTTGCAACCACCGGGAGTCCGGAGGCCATGGCCTCAATGTAGGTTAATCCCTGGGTTTCGCTGCGGGAAGCGCTGACAAACACATCACCCATCTGATAATACAGACCGATACTGTCCCAGGGCTTTGATCCGGCAAAAATCAAGCGGCCTGTCAGGCCAAGCTGTATACTCAATTCCTTTAGCCGCTCCAGATCGGGTCCGCTTCCAATAATAATGAATTTTACATTACCTCTGTCTGCCATATACCCGGGCATAGCCCGGATAATTTCTTCAATATTCTTCTCCTGGGATACCCGTCCGATGTACAGCATGACCTTATCCTCCGGCCGGATTCCATACTCCCGCCGCAACCGGTCAACTTCCTCCCCGGGGTAGCGACTTCCTTCAAACTTACTTAAATCAATCCCTGTGGGTACGACCGAGATTTCCCTGTGAACACTGTAGTTCATCAAAAGATTCCTTGTCTTCTCTGTGGGGACGATCACCTGCTCCACCGTATTGCAGCACACCTTGGTATAAATCCTGGCAAAAGCCTTTGCCCGCCTGTCCAATGCCTTAAAATGGGTCAGGTAATGGGTATAATCCTCATAAATCGTGTGATAGGTATGAACTATGGGAAGACCCAGCTCTCTGGCCATAATCCGTCCGAAGACACCAAGAGAAAACTCCGTATGGGTATGAATGATATCCAGATTTAATTTTTTTATAATATGTGCCAGCCTTGGCTGATAAAAGAGTCCAACCCTTCGTTCCGTAATAAATATAAAAGGAATGCTTGGAACACGGAAAACATTATGCTCATGCTCCGGTGCCCCCGGTGTGGTTGTGGTGAATACATAGACGTGGTGTCCACGTTTTTCCAGCTCATTTTTCAGCATATAGACAGAGGTCGCAACCCCATTGATTTCAGGATAATAGGTTTCCGTAAATAACCCGACATTCATAATTAAACCTCCACGTTGCCAATGCCCGCAAATTTGGGCTGTGGAAACTTCATTCTGTGAGAAATTCATAACTATTTCATAATAGAGTATTCTAATAAAAAAGTAAAGTTATCAGCGTAAATTACTGGTATGTTTCTGTACCATATTTTTCATGTTAATAGAATTTTTACTTTATTTTTTATAGAAACCGAATTATAATGGGATAATAGTATATAATTATAAATAAAAACGGAAAGGAAGAATTGCATATGAAAAAGTTCGGCAAATTTCTATTTGGAACGATAACTTTGGCATCTATTGCAGCCGGTGCCTATTATGTTTATAAGAATTTTATAAAGAAGAACGAATCCGATGACTTCGAGGATTTCGAAGATGATTTTGAGGATTTTGATACAGAGGATGACGAAGACAGCGAGAAGGATTCAAGAGGTTATGTACCCATTAACCTGGCTTCCGAAGACAGCAATGACGACGAGGAAGCAGATATTCCAGGTGATAACACAGCTGCTGCCAAAGAAGAGGATGAGCATTAGGATAGTGTAATTCGGCTCTGCCGGACCGCATTGATACAATAAGGAGTTGCAACCGCAGTTTCATCTGCAGTCCAACTCCTTTTTTAATACTTTTCCATACTTCTCTTAATTCTGTCCCTGTTCTTATTTCTTATGAGCCGTATAAAAGCTTTGCAGATCTTCTTTAAAGAGTTCATCATTCACAGCAACATAGGTGCTTTCTGATGAAACCTCTCCCTGAACAAGGCGGACCGTCAGTTGATTGCCGACCAGCATGGTATATAACGCCTGTGTATCCGGATCCAGCATCTCTACCGTATAATCCTCGCCTGCAGCAGTATCCGCTGCGGAGCTTGTGAACTCATGCGTCTCCATCACTTGATAAAACGCTTCGATATCCGCAGGGTCTGTCAGATTAACAGAGGTATTATTTACATGATCTGTGATCAGGATGTATTGCGCCTGCTCCGGGGAAGAAATGAAGATATCCCGGAAGGCCAGGGTTGTCTGAGTACCGCGCAGTGCCATATTTGCCTTGGGCTTTAAGCTGTTCGCACCAGTATTTTGGTCCTCATCAGCTGCATTTTCCTTATCGCCGTTCTCTCCCTCCGCTTTGACAGGTGCTTCAGCTCTTTTTTCGGCACTACCTGCAAAGGTTTCGGCTGAGATTGTAAACTGGGTGTCAGCCAAGGCGGTTTCACTTCCCTCTTCGGCACCAGGTATTGTTGTAATGGAAGCTTCCCCCTGCGCAGATTCCGGGGTATCAAATGTAGTATATCCCTGATCGGCGCTGCTTGCCGCATCCATGCTTTGTGAATCTGCACTTTTACCATCAGGAGCATAAAGGTTGCTGATTTCAGGCTCAGCCACTGTATTTTCTGTTGTACTCTTCATACCGATGGGCAGCTGTTTTATGGCGGCATAACCTGCCACAACAATTACCAGGGCGGCTGCAACAGTAGCAAAGCCGCGTATATATCTGCTCCAGCTTATGACTTTCTTATGGGTCACAGCGGCAGGTGTGGCGCTCGCATTCCCGTCAGTTGTTACCGGCTGCTCTTTGATCGCTGCCAGTGTTCTATTAATTAAATCCTCTGAAACACGGATACCGCTAAAGTCAAGAGAAGTGTTCAGATGTGATCTTATATTCCTATCATCAAGTTCAATCGTTTTATTCTTCTTATCATTCTTATAACTCATCTGAAATCCTCCCCTCCAAAATAGATTTAAGCTTCAGCCTTGCCCGCGCCAGCCGGCTCTTCGCAGTCCCTTCCGCAATATTCAGTGTCTGTGCCGCCTCCGTTATAGTCATTTCCTGAAAATAAACACACAGCACAATATCTTTATATTTTGCCGGCAGGGAAAGAACTGAGTTCTTGATTAATTCCCTTGTATCCTGCTTCTCAACTTCATCATAATCTGATTCGCTGACGATTGCATCCTCCTGATATTCCATCATTGGTACCACCCGCCGGTTCCATGCACTCTTTAAATAGTCCTTGCAGGTATTGATCGTAATCCGGATGATCCAGGTCTTAATGCTGGAATTTCCCTCGAAGGTGGAAAGCTTCTGGTTTACTTTGATAAAGACTTCCTGGAAAATATCTTCCGCCGTATGAACATCCTTGACATACATATATGCCGTTCGCAGCACATCGTTACCGTATTGTCGCATCAGGGTCTCTATATCATAGGCAGGTATCTTTTCAAAGAGGTCGTTTTGCATATCCTTCTGCATCCTAATGTCCCCCTATACTATACCTTTCTCTTCCTGTCTAAATTTCCTAATAAGCTAGATTATAGTATACATGGATAGACAGACGATGTAAATACAAAATTGGATGCAACGATATGCAATGCTACATATCAATTTTCCTTTCTTACTCATTAGACGCTCTGTTTATAAAAAGAGTTCCAATAAAAATGCCGGAATATGTATGAACATTTTGTCAATGCTTCATACATATTCCAGCACGCTTAAGAGCATAATATAACAATGTACCCGTGACCAAATAAATGGTATTTATATCACAGAAGCCTTTCTCTCATAAGTCATTCGATACAGATTTGCATAAATTCCGTTTAGAGTCAGAAGCTCCTCATGGGTTCCGGTTTCCTTAATACCGTCCTCCGTCAGAACCAGGATTTTCTTCGCATTCTTAATTGTTGACAAACGATGGGCAATCACGAAGGTCGTCCTGTTCTTTGCAAGCTTTTCCAGGGAATCCTGTACCACCTTCTCACTTTCATTGTCCAGGGAGGAGGTAGCCTCATCAAAGATCAGGATCGGCGGGTTCTTTAAAAATACCCTGGCGATACTAAGCCGCTGCTTTTGACCGCCGGAGAGCTTGATGCCTCTCTGTCCGATATAGGTATTATAATCATCCGGCAATTCCATAATAAAATCATGGGCATTGGCATTCTTCGCAGCCTCAATAATCTCTTTGTCCGTTGCCTCCGGCTTGCCATACCGGATGTTATCCATAACCGTTCCCGCAAACAGATACACATCCTGCTGAACGATACCGATATTCTTTCTTAAGGATTTCTGAGTTATCTCCCGAATATCCCTGCCATCAATTGTAATTGCTCCGTCGGTAACCTCATAAAATCTGGGAATCAGGCTGCACATGGTGGTCTTACCCACACCGGAGGAACCTACCAGGGCCATATAATCTCCGGCTTCCACCTTCAGATTAATCCCCTTAAAGACATCATTCGCCGTATCATTATACCGGAACGCCACATTTTTAAATTCAATCCGGCCCTTTACCTCTTTCAGAGCAACCGCCCCTGATGCATCCTCAATATCCGGCATAACATCCAAAATATCACAGAAACGTTCAAAGCCCGTAATTCCGTTCTGAAAGGTCTCCGTGAAGTTAATCAGCTTTCTCACAGGTTCAATCAGCGTATTGATATACAGAATAAAGGTCAGCAGATCACTTAAATCAATGATATTACGGGTAATGAATAAGCTTCCTCCCGCAATTACCGCAATATTAATAAATGCGGTACACAGGGTAAGTCCCGAATGAAAGCCCGCCATATACCAATAGCTGTTGCGCTTGCTTTCCACGAAGCGGGAATTTCCCTGGTGAAACTTTTTGATCTCTATCTCTTCATTGGCAAAGGATTTCACCACACGAATACCGGACAGATTATCCTCAACCTGGGCATTGATCTCGGCAATCCGTTCCCTGTTTCCCCGAAATGCCCTGTTCATCCTACCGCGCATATAAAAGGCAAAGACAAACATTAAGGGTAGAAAAGCAAAGATGATCAGAGTCAGGGGGACATCAATCCGCATCAGGATCACAAACGCGCCCACCATCTTAATGATGGAAATCACAATATCCTCCGGACCGTGATGGCAAAGCTCCGAGATATCAAACAGGTCGTTGGTGATTCTCGACATGAGCTGGCCCGTCTTCTGATTATCGTAATAACCGAAGGACAGCTTCTGAAAGTGCTCAAACAAATCATTACGCATGTTAAATTCCATCCGTGCGCCCATAATATGTCCCTGATAGGAAATAAAGTAGGTACTGATATACTCCAAAATCGCTAATCCCAGCATAAAAAATAAAAGCTTCAATATAATGGGCGTAGCCTCCGACATTTCATATTTTCCCAGGACATCATTGGTTATGTAACGGACAATAATCGGATATACCAAGGAGATACCCGCCGCCACCAGGGCAAAAAACATATCCGCAAAAAACAATCCCATATGTGGTTTATAATACGATAAGAGCTTCTTTGTTCTACCGTTCATTGTTGTCTCCCTTCCGCATAATCAAGATTATGCTGTACACATTATGTTTTACCATTGTAGCAACAATATATGGCATTAATCAAGTAAAATTTCAACAATATCCGAACTCCTCTGTTCCAAAGCAAATAATACCGTGCTTCCAAACATTAAAACAAACCGGCCGATCATCCTATGACGATCAGCCGGTCTGCTATATATACTTACGTATTATAATCAAAATGGTTATTTGGAAAGACGTATCGATAAATCAAACATATATTGGTCGATATCCTTGGTCATTGCCAGTCCCTCTTCAATATCATAATCAACATACTGACCGTCACGGTATCCTACGATACGGTTGTTGGAACCTGTTACCAGCAGGTCAACTGCCTTTGCTCCCATCATGGAAGCATACACACGATCTCTGGTAGTGGGGCTTCCGCCTCTTTGTGCATGTCCGATAATCGTGGCTCTGGTCTCCATGCCTGTGGCTGCCTCAATTCTCTTTGCCATTCCGTTGGAGTCCCCGACACCCTCCGCATTTACAATAATATAATGCTTCTTGCCAGTCTTTCGCTTATTGATGATATTATTAATGATCCGCTGTTCATCATAATCATATCGCTCTGAAATCAGGATCTCCTCGGCACCGTTTGCTATACCGCACCATAATGCGATATATCCGGCTTTTCTGCCCATAACCTCGATGACACTGCATCTCTCATGGGAGGTTGAGGTATCTCTTACCTTATCGATGGTCTCCATGGCCGTATTGATCGCCGTATCAAAACCAATGGTATAGTCTGTACATGCAATATCAAGGTCAATGGTACCCGGGAGACCTACCGTATTAATGCCTCTTCTTGCCAGCTGCTGTGCACCCTTGAAGGAGCCGTCACCACCGATTACCACCAATCCGTCAATTCCATGCTTTCTGCAGATATCTGCAGCCTTATCCTGAATCTCAGGCTTCAGCATATCCAGACACCGTGCGGTATAAAGAATTGTGCCGCCTCTCTGAATAATATCAGATACACTCCGCGAATCCATATCTATAATATCTTCCTCTAATAATCCCAAGTATCCGCGCATGATACCTTTTACCTTACAGCCTGCTGCCAGCGCGGTTCTAACCACCGCACGGATGGCTGCATTCATACCCGGCGCATCCCCGCCGCTGGTTAACACGCCAATCGTCTTAACATTACCCATTCTTATTATAACCTCCGATTCATCGACAACATAAGTCTAGAGTATTCTAAACCTTTTTCCCCAATTTTTCAATACTCTTTTCCGTTATTCGAACATTTTCTTCCGAGTAAACTGCTGCCAAATGCCCGATTAAGTCTTTATCTGCTTTTACAGCTCTGCTTTTTGGAAGCTTTTTCATACATTTCTCAGCCTCGCAGTAAACTATTACCATATCATTTCCGTCATATTGACCCAGCAGACCGTAAAGTGTTTCCTCATCCTTTTGAAAATCCGCAAGGCTGGGATATTTGATCCATACCTCCTGAGGTATGCTGTCAAAAGGTACAACTTCCTGACAGATCAGTTTAGCCGCCTTTTCTTCCTCTACGGTTATCTTACCGCGAACAAAGATTTTCTGATCCTGATCAAGCATCGCTTTATACTTATCATAATCCTTAGGAAATATGATAACCTCAACATTGCCAAATAAGTCTTCCAGCGTAATGAAGGCCATCATGCTGTTATTACGTGTGGTTTTAATTGTCTTGGAGGTAATCATTCCGCCGATGACTGCGGTACTGCCATCTTCAACCCTGGGCTTATCCGTCTCTTCATCTATGTTAAAATCATTGGAATTGACCGTAACATTCCTCTTGATGCGGTTTTCATAGGACTCCAGAGGATGTCCGCTGACATAGATGCCAAGGACCTCCTTCTCAAAGGCCAGAAGCTGTTCCTTATTATACTCCGCAACCTCAGGCAGGGTCATCTCATAGTCTGTCTTCTCCTCTTCACCGGCAAAATCAAATAGGGTCATCTGGCCCGTCAGAGATTTCTTCTTATCCGCCGCTATATCATCTAAAATCTGGACGTAGCTCATCATGAGCTGTCTGCGGTTGGGGTGCAGTCTTGAGAATACTCCTGCTTTAATAAAGCTCTCAATCGTTCTTTTATTTACTTCCTTGCCGGATAATCTTGCAGCAAAATCCTTAAGTGTAAGAAAAGGGCCATTCTCTTCCCGTTCTGCTACGATTGCATCAATTACAGGTCTGCCTACGCCCTTAATGGCTGACAGGGCATATCGGATCGCTCCTTTGGATACGGTGAATACCGTGGCACCTTCATTGATGTCAGGAGGAAGAATTGTAATTCCCATCTGCCGGCAGGTATAAATATATTCTGAAACCTTTCCCGGATTATCAATCACGGAGGTCATCAGCGCCGCCATGAATTCCACAGGATAGTAGCATTTTAAGTAAGCAGTCTCATAGGATACCACCGCATAGGCTGCCGCATGGGACTTGTTGAAGGCATACTTTGCAAAGTCCATCATCTCATCATAGATGTGGTTTGCAACCGCTTCCGGTATCCCGTTCCTGATGCAGCCCGGAACGCCTTCTTCTTCATTACCGTAGACGAAGCTCTTGCGCTCCTTGATCATTACGGATCCCTTCTTCTTGGACATGGCACGGCGCACCAGATCGCTTCGGCCATAGCTGTAGCCTGCAAGATCCCGTACAATCTGCATAACCTGCTCCTGATATACAATACAGCCGTAGGTGGGGGATAAGATCGGCTCCAGCTGGGGGCATTCATAGGTAATATGCCCGGCCTGATTCTTACCCTTCACATACTGGGGAATAAATTCCATCGGACCCGGACGGTACAACGCAATCCCTGCAATGATATCCTCCAGATTCCTTGGCTTCAATTCCTTCATAAAGCTCTTCATACCGGCACTTTCCAACTGGAATACACCCTCCGTCCTTGCGGAGGAAATCAGATCGTATACCTTCTGGTCATTATAGTCGATCTTCTTAATATCAAACAGATCTCCTTCAACCCGGTTCTTATTCACCAGCGCTTCCGCATTCTGGATTACCGTCAGGGTACGAAGGCCAAGAAAATCCATCTTAA
This sequence comes from Bacillota bacterium, assembly GCA_023409535.1. Taxonomy (GTDB): domain Bacteria; phylum Bacillota; class Clostridia; order Lachnospirales; family Lachnospiraceae; genus Mobilitalea. The sequence continues at coordinate 332,689 of JAEYGZ010000037.1, read as the reverse complement.
GTAAGCCCAGCTCCTCCAGGGTGGTCATGGTAAACTGGGTCGTAACCGAATCATCCGAGGATCTGGATAAAGGAACATATTCATCCAGGCTCTGCTTGCCGATCACCACGCCGGCAGCATGCATGGAGGTATGTCTCGGAAGTCCCTCCAGTCTCTTGGACATATCAATTAAGTATTTCACTTCATCATTCGTTTCATAAAGCGCTTTGAGCTCCTTATTTGAATTCAGGGCTTTATCAATGGTAATACCAAGTTCAAAGGGAATCATCTTCGCTACGGTATCTACCTGGGCATAGGGCAAATCCAGGGCACGTCCCACATCACGGATAACCGCTCTGGCAGCCATGGTTCCGAAGGTAACAATCTGAACCACCTTGTCCTTACCGTATTTTCCGGTGACATAGTCAATCACCTCCTGCCTGCGTTCATAGCAGAAGTCAATATCAATATCAGGCATGGTGAGGCGCTCCGGATTAAGGAAGCGCTCGAAGAGAAGGTTATATTTAATGGGATCGATATCGGTTATCCAAAGGGAATAGGATACGATGGAACCCGCCGCACTGCCTCGTCCCGGACCGACGATGATACCATTATCCCTGGCATATTTGATAAAATCCCAGGTAATCAGAAAATAATCCACAAAGCCCATATTCTTGATGGTATTTAACTCATAGTCCAGGCGTTCCCACAGATCAGAGGAAACCGGATGGTACCGTTCTTCCAGTCCTTCCCTGCAAAGCTTCGCCAAATACTCAAAGGCAGTATAAGGAGCAGGCACCGGAAATACCGGCAATTTATATTCGCCAAAGGTTATGGTTACATTACAGCGCCCGGCGATCTCATGGGTATTCTCCAATGCCTCCCTGGCATAGGGAAATACGGTTAACATCTCTTCCGGGGATTTCAGATAAAACTGTCCGCCCTCATAACGCATGCGGTTCTCATCGGTAACCTTCTTCTGGGTTTGAATACAGAGCAGAATATCATGCGGATCGGCATCCTCAGCAAAGGTATAATGTACATCATTGGTGGCCACCAGTTTGATCCCCGTTTCCTGGGACAGACGAACAAGACCCTGGTTCACGCTTTGCTGCTCCTGCATTCCATGATCCTGAAGCTCCAGAAAGAAATTATTCTCACCGAAGACACCCTGCAGCTTCAGCGCTGCTGCCTTTGCTTCCGCATAGAAGCCTCTGCGGATATTCGTAGCAACCTCTCCGGCAAGGCAGGCACTCAGTGCAATAATTCCCTCGCTGTATTGTGACAACACCTCATAATCAACTCTGGGTCTATAATAGAAGCCTTCCAGAAATCCTCTGGATACAATCTTCATCAGGTTCTGATAACCGGTATTATTCTCTGCTAACAACACCAGGTGATAATAACGATCCTCGGAGGCACCCGGCTCACGGTCAAATCTTGAATTCGGAGCAACATAAACCTCGCAGCCGATAATCGGTTTAATCCCTTCCGCCAGACATGCTTTATAAAAATCAATTACTCCATACATCACACCATGATCCGTTATGGCAAGGCTGTCCATACCAAGCTCCTTGGTACGTGCAACCATTTCTTTTATCTTACCGGAACCATCCAGCAAACTGTATTCCGTATGTACATGCAAATGTGTAAAGTTCATGCTTTATCCTCCTTTCCCGGAAAACTCATGAATATCTATACTGTCAGCGGATAGAGCCGCTTTCTTAACTTTAGTTTTCTATACATAATATCATATTCCACCGAAGAATGCTTGTCAATCGTATGTTCGATTCGCTTGCCGATAAGCCAAATGGGGATATCAGTATCTGCATCGCAGTATTCCGACATCCCCATTGAAATTTATAAATTATTTACCAATTCTTCCCCGGCCGGTCCGGATCAATGATTTCCTTTGGATCAAACAGATATTCCAGCCGTTTCGGAAACTCCAGCAAAGCCTGTCCGTCGATAGGCTGCCTTGTCATTCTGACGTAATCCTTCTTAATATGCATCCAGGGCTTTGAATATACACCGCAGAATACATTAAAGCCTTTTGACTTCAGATATTTATACTTATCGCTGGAATAAGTTCCTACGGTTGTCTCAATATCAACACCAAACGGAAAGACCAGAATATCTGTGCCGCCGATTAAGGGAGCCACCTCATCCAGCCACCGCTGTGTATCCCGCTTTAAATGATCTAAAGTAATCTCCTGCATGTTCTTATGGCCCCAGCTGTGGGATGCAAATTCCCAGCCCTCCGCTTTCATAGCTTCCGCAACCTTACTTACCACCTTTTTATCTTCTTCATAGGTGGGTGAATCAGGGTCATTGGTACGGTAGCCAAGAATTCCTTCATATCCGGTCAGTGCGATTAAGCCTTTTGCACCTTGATAAGAAAAATCCGGGTGTTCCTTCACAAAATCATCAATAAGCGGCACCATATCAAAGGCACCGGTTGTGACAGAACCATCGTCCAATGCCATCTGACAGGTAATCTTTCCATCCTCCGTGAGGATGATTCTGTTTGCAAAACCGTCCTTTTTCATATAATCATAGTAGCTGACATCATCCTGGGAGATAACAAGGGGTTTCTTACCCGGCCTCAGGTTAATCTCCTTCTCCACATATTTTGCGGTACCGTCCTCCAAGGTAACCTTCTCGGTCAGATCGCTCATATTTACCAGGACATAGCCGTCCTTATAGAGCTTTTTCAGGATTTTATTAAACTCCGGTATGGTAGCCATATACATATTATAGCCCTTTGCCATACTGTCGCCGTCAAAGGCCTTTGCACTATCCACAATCAAGGTATGAAAAAAGATATGATTGATCTGGGTAACAGAATCATAGGAGCCTCCCAAATTAACCAAAGAGCTTTTCTCTGTCTCAAGACGGTTTACTGCATCCGTAAGCATGGGAAAGTTAAGATAACCGCCCTGTTCGCTTTGATACCCCTGAAGAAGCCCTATGGCACCGTCATAATCATATCCCAGGGCTAACTGGTCGGCCTGAGCAATTAAGGCTTCTCTGTCCGCATTCTCCTGCTTCAACCGCTCCTGTTCTCTGGCAGCCTCCTGCTCCTCGGGTGTTTGTGTCACCGTCTGATTATCTTCTTCCTTATTTCCATCTCCGCCATTATCAACCTGCTGATCCCCATTCTGCTCTTGCCGGTTCCCGGAGTCCGAGTTCTTGTCCACATCCCGTGTGGTAACATACCACCGATATGCATAAAATAATACCAAAATAAGCAGTATCTCAAAAATCACAATCAAGATAATTCTTCGCTGCTTTTTATTCTGTCTGTTTTGATTCTGCTCTGACATAATAACCCTCATTTCAATAATCACTACTATATATATTGTCGATTTATAAACGTTAGTATACCACAATTAATTTGGCAAATCCTTACGATCCTATTAAATTATCAACCAAAGATATTAATTTTAATTTAGTTATTCGCAATTTCGTAAACAATTATGTAATATTTGCTAAATATTTTCCAACAAAAAGGACACAGATTGCTCTGTGCCCTTACGTATTTGCTTCACGAATAATAAATTTACTTACTGCTTAAATACTTTTCTATATTTTCAATCGCTGCTTTCTCATCAGGACCATCAGCAGTAACTGTAACCGTCTCTCCGGCCGAAATACCCATGCTCATCATTCCCATAATGCTCTTGGCATTTACCCGCTTATCCGCACTCGCTACATAAATACTGCATTCGTATTGGCTGGCTACCTGTACGAGCAATGCAACCGGTCTGGCTTCCAATCCTGTGGGAATGTTAATTACAATATCCTTCATTATCATGACTATTCTCCTCCTTAAACTCCCTCAATTGATCTGCAATCATACTTAATTTACGTAATCTATGATTAACACCGGATTTACCGATGCTGGGCTTTAACATTGCTCCAAGTTCCTTTAAAGAAGCTTCCGGATATTCAATCCGCAGTCTTGCAATATCCTCTAACCCATCTGCCAGGTCTCCCAGTCCCACCTTATCCCTGATATAAAGGATATCCTCCATCTGTTTGGAGGCGGCCGTAACAGTCTTCGAGATATTAGCTGCCTCGCAATTAACCTGGCGATTGATTGAATTACGCATTTCTTTCAGTATTCTTACGTTCTCCAGATCCATTAAAGCCACATGGGCTTCCATGACATTCAGAAGATCAACAATCTGAGAGCCTTCCTTAATATACACTACATAATTCTTCTTGCGCATTACTATTTTTGCATCAATTGAAAAGGCTTGTATCATATCTCTTAACTGTTCCGCTTTCTGCGTGCTTCCTGTGACGATTTCCAGATGATACGACTTTCTGGGGTCGCTCATGGAACCAGAGGATAGGAACGCGCCTCGGATAAATGCCCGCTTACAGCAAGCATTCTGGACAATAAGATTACCGGATGGTCCAAGACTGGCACTATACTTTTCACAAGCTTCCTCGAAAGGCAATTTGGCTGCCTGCAAAATTTTTGTGACAGCATCCGTATCACGGATGATTAAGGTATAGATACTGTTCTTGTTCAGATTAGTATTAGTTTTTACAGAAATATCATTATTTATATTAAATGTTTTTCTTATTAATGTAAAGTACTTTCTTGCAACAACCAGATTTTCTGTTTGCAGCTTCAAATATTTTCTCCCGCCGTTAAAGATAATCTGCCCCTCATAAGATAGGATTGCCGATAATTCGGCCAGCCGGCAGTGTCTTGCACTGCTCAGCTGCATGGAAAGTTCTTCCTTCACATCGCTTGAAAATGACATAGCTCTTCCACCTTTATATTTCCCGATCAATATCCCTGTGTTCAACCTTTATTCCGTATTGCGTTCCAAAAAGTCTTGTCCCAAGCTCATTTACCAGGGTAACGGAACGGTGCTTCCCGCCGGTACAGCCAATACCGATGACCAGCTGGTTCTTCCCCTCATCAATATAATGCGGGATTAGGAATAAAAGCATTTCTTCTAATTTATTCAGGAACTGCCCTGCTATGGGCGACTCCATCACAAAGCTTCTGACAACTTCTTCATTTCCCGTCTTATGCTTTAAATCCGGTATATAGAAGGGATTTGGCAAAAACCGCACATCAAATACCAGATCGGCATCAACAGGAATGCCGTATTTAAACCCAAAGGATAAAACAGTAATAAAGAAATTGCTGAACTTTTCATCATCCAGATAAATCTTATTTATCTGTGCCTTCAGCTCTCTGGTCAGCAAATGACTGGTATCAATGATGATATCCGCCATCTTTCGCAAAAATGCCAGCCGTTCCTGCTCCAGTGCAATCCCCTTCTCCACCCTGCCTGTTCCGGAAAGGGGATGTGCCCTTCTGGTTTCCTTATATCTTTTAATCAAGACTTCTGTGGAACAGTCCAGAAATAAAATCTCATATTGAAAACCGGAACGCTTCATATCCTGAAGTACCTTGTCAAGCTCTTTCAAAGCCTGTCCGCTTCGAATATCCAAGCCCAATGCCACCTTGGACTGGCTGCCCTGCAGAATTAACCGGACGAATTTTTTCACCAGCTGGATCGGAAGGTTATCCACACAAAAATATCCCACATCCTCCAGCATTTTAAGTGCCGAGCTTTTTCCCGCACCTGACATTCCGGTTACAATTACGAATCTCATGGTTCCACTCCTATACTGGTGTGAATTATCAAAAAACATAATTCTCACTCAACCGTTTGCGCCTGCGGTCATCAGAGCATACAAGCATACCCGGCACAAACCAATCAAAGGTTTCGTATGTCAGTCAATGGGAAAGTCACCCAGGAACTTTACCTCCGGTTCCAGCCGTACATTGAATTTCTCCTCCACGGTACGGATGACATCCTCGATTACGGTTAGAAACTGCACTGCCGTTGCATCACCATGATTAATGATAAAGCCGCAATGCTTTTCCGATACCGCTGCATCGCCTACCCGGTATCCCCGGAGTCCTGCATCACTGATCAGTTTACCGGCGAAATATCCCTCCGGGCGTTTAAAGGTGCTCCCTGCACTGTATTTGTCGAGGGGCTGCTTCTCACGCCTCTGGGCATTCAATTCACTCATTTTCCGGCGAATTTGCTGTCCGTCACCTTTTGCAAGCTTAATATCCGCTTCAATCAGAATGTAATTCTTCTTCTGAAGAACACTGGTGCGATAGCCTAAGTCAAGCTCCTCCGCCGGCAGGCTGATTACATTACCTTCCTCATCAAGTACTCTGGCACCGGTTAATACCTGCTTCATCTCACCGCCATAAGCTCCGGCGTTCATAGTAACCGCCCCGCCGAGGGTTCCCGGTATGCCGGATGCAAATTCCAGCCCGGTCAGACTATGCTCTGCCGCCACATTGGCAAGTCTTGACAGAAGTATTCCTGCCTGCGCAGTGACGGTAACCTCTTCCTTCACCCAAACTCCTGAAAAGCTGTCGCCCAGCTGCAGGATCAGACCGCGAAACCCCTGATCCGATACCAGAAGATTACTGCCGTTTCCACAAAGATAATAAGGCATGTTCTCCTTCCTGCACAGACCAACCACCGCTTTTATCTCTTCCACCTCTGACGGAGAGACAAAATAATCTGCTTTGCCTCCGATATGAAGAGAGGTATGGTCCTTCATCGCTTCCTCTCTTCTGATATGCCCGCTCTTAGCTGCAAGAATTAGTTTCTGATAAAAAAGATCCTCCAATGTATCCTCCTGAACAAACCTGAGCCGCAGATCCGGAATGTGCTGTAACAAATACCGGATTGCAGTTCGGGCTCTGTATTACTCAATAATTTATATGCGTATATACCGATCCTATGATTAAAGTGTCATAAGGTCATGCCGCTTATGCAGCATTGACTTATGCACAATATAATTTTATTATTCAATAATTAGCTTTGCAGCGCCATAGATTCCTGCGTCATTTCCCAGGGTTGCCAGCTTAAACTCCTTATTTTTCAAGGATTCGATAACATATTCATTATAATATTTCTTAATGGTTTCCGTCAGAATATCTCCTGCCTTAGATACGCCGCCGCCGATGACAAAGGCCTCCGGATCAACTACCTGTGCGATATGAGCCATGGCAAGTCCAAGGTAATAGCAGGCTTTCTCAACAGTTTTTAAAGCCACCTTGTCTCCCGCCTTCGCATGATCAAATACCATCTTCGCACTGATTTCCTCTTTATTGCGAAGCGTGGAGTATTCGTCTGACTCCTGTAAGAATTTCTTGGCCAGCCTGACGATACCGGTTGCGGAAGCATACTGCTCAAGACATCCCTTCTTCTTGCAGCCGCAGGTCTCTGTTTCCTCTTCATTCACAAAAATATGTCCGACCTCTCCTCCTGCTCCCATACTGCCGGTCAGAATATGACCATTTACGATGATGCCGCCGCCGACACCGGTTCCCAGAGTAATCAGAACAAGGCTCTTATAGCCCTTGCCGCCGCCCATCCAGTATTCACCCATGGCAGCAACATTGGCATCATTGCCTGCCTTCACTCTGAGTCCTGTCATCTCGGACATTTCCTTCTCAATATTGAAATTAGCAAGACCAAGGTTTGCCAGCATAAGAACCTGGCCATCGTCTGTAACCGGTCCGGGAATTCCGACACCGACACCAATCACTGCCTCCTGGTCAAGCTTCAGCTCTGCAATCTTATTTTTGATGAACTTTGCAACATCCCTTAAAATATCCTTGCCATCCTCTGTTCTCTGAGTAGCGAAATCCCACTTGTCCAGAAGTTTTCCCTCTGTATTGAATAATCCCGCCTTTATGGCTGTTCCTCCGATGTCAATACCAAATACCACCTTATCCATTTTAGTACTTCCCTTTCTATAATACATCAATTTTTATAAACCTATGTTTATTGCTGTTACCGATTGCAGAAATGATGAGATGCGTTTAATTACTTGTCTTCTTAAGACTGTTGGTAACACGGTTATACAGCTCCTGGGCTGCATTGTATCCCATCTTCTTCTGACGGTAATTTACCGCCGCCGCCTCACAGATGATTGCAAGATTTCTGCCCGGACGAATCGGAATTGAATGACAGGGGACCTTATTTCCTAAGAATTCGATATAGGTCTCTTCCAGTCCAAGACGGTCGTACTGCTTATCCTTATTCCATTCCTCAAGTTTAATTACCAGATCAATGGCCTGGGTATTCTTCACGCTTTCCACACCGAACAGTGTCTTCACGTCAATAATTCCAATACCGCGCAGCTCAATGAAATGCCGTGTAATATCCGGTGATGTACCGATTAAGGTATCATCACTTACCTTCTTGATTTCAACCACATCATCCGTTACAAGACGATGTCCGCGTTTGATCAGTTCAAGGGCAGCCTCACTTTTACCGATACCGCTCTCACCCATGATCAGGATGCCTTCGCCGTATACATCCACAAGCCCTCCATGGATGGTGATTCTCGGCGCCAGTTCAACATTCAGCCAACGGATCACCTCTGCCAGAAAAGCTGAGGTCGTCTTGGTTGTCCGAAGGATTGGCACTCCCTTCTCTGTTGCCAGCTGTATGAACTTATCGCTGACCTCCATATTCCTGCTGAATACGATACACGGCACATGATAATCCATCAGCCTGCTGATGATCTGGCTCCTTTGCTCCTTGTCCATCTGCTGCATATATGCCATCTCAACATGACCGATCACCTGAACACGCTCCGAATCAAAGTGATCAAAAAAGCCTGCCAGCTGGAGCGCCGGCCGGTTTACATCCGGCTGGGATATCTTGATCCGCTTAATATCAATGTCCGGCGTACAATTTTCCAAATTCATTTTCTCAATAAGACGAACCAGTTCCACTGTATACATATCTATACCATGCCTTTCCTGAAGTTTGCTTCCGATTACATTTATTCTAACAATTATTTCACTTTCTGTAAATGCTTATTGCTCCGTGAGCTTATGAAAAAAGTCATAGACCTGTTCCGCCGACTGACGGTTCATGGCGGGAACCTTCATGATTTCCTTCACCTCTGCCGCCTGAATTGCCTCCAGCGATTTGAAATATTTCATCAATGCCCTGCGTCTGGCAGGTCCGACCCCGTTGATATCATCCAGAATCGAATGTACCTGTGTCTTGGAACGCAGCATTCTGTGATACTCAATAGCAAAGCGGTGGGTCTCATCCTGTATCCGCGTGATCAGTTTAAACAGTTCCCCGCTTTTATCAATGGGCAGCTCCTGATTATTATAGTATAAGCCTCTGGTCCGGTGATTATCATCCTTCACCATACCGCAAACCGCTATATTCAGCTTCAGCTCCGATAAAACCCTGAGTGCGATTCCCACCTGTCCCTTACCGCCGTCCATGAGAAGCAGATCCGGGTACCGTGTAAAGCTTCCCAGAGATTCATCCATTTGCTTCTCCCTGTACTGCTCCAGCTCTTTCTGACCATGGGTAAATCTTCTGGTCAATACCTCATACATGGAGGCATAGTCGTCAGGTCCCTGCACCTGGCGGATTTTGAACTTGCGGTAATCCGCCTTCTTGGGTTTGCCCTTCTCATAAACCACCATGGAGCCTACAGACTCAAAGCCGGAGGTATTGGAGATATCAAAGGATTCAATCCGTTCCACCAACGGCAGGTCAAGGTACCCGGCCAGCTCCTTCAAGGCACCGACGGTTCTGGCTTCCTCCCGCTTAATCTTCTCTATATCCTGATTTAACACCAGTTCGGCATTTTTCTTGGCAAGCTCCACCAGCCTCTCCTTCTCACCCTTCTGAGGTACCTTAAGATATACCTTCTGCCCGCGCTTGGCAGAAAGCCACTCTGTGATAAGCTCCTCTTCCTCCGTTCTTGTTCCCAGGAAGATTTCCTTGGGAATATAAGGTGTTCCGGCATAAAACTGCTTGATAAAGCTTGCCATGATGTCCCCGTCCTCTTCATCCTGAACACCGGATAAGTGAAAATTATCCCTGCCGATGAGCTTTCCGCCCCGGATAAAGAAGGTCTGTACCACCGCTTCATCCTGAAGTCTTGCAAAGGCGATAATATCCCTGTCCACCTGATCGGTATTTGTAATCTTCTGTTTATTCGCGATTTGCTTTACGCTGGACAGCAGGTCACGATACTGGGCTGCCTGTTCAAATTCCAGCGCCTCTGAAGCTGCTGCCATCTTCTCCTCCAGCATTTTGCCTACCCTGGAGTAATTTCCGTTCAGGAACTCAATTACTTCATCTATGTTCTTCTTATATTCGGCCTCAGAAATATATCCCTGGCAGGGCGCATCGCAATGTCCCATATGATAATACAGGCAGGGCCTTTCTTTTCCTATATCCCTGGGAAGAACGCGGTTGCAGGTCCGGATTTTATAAATTTTACGAAGCAGATCCAGAGTATCCCGAACTGCAGTAATGCTGGTGTACGGGCCAAAATATTTGGATTTGTCCTTCTTAAAATCCCGCGCCATAGCCACCTTCGGAAATGCCTCATTGGTGGTCACGCGGATATAAGGATAGGATTTATCATCCTTTAGCTTTGTGTTGTATTTGGGCGAGTGCTCTTTAATCAGGTTATTCTCCAGAACAAGCGCTTCCAGCTCCGAATCTGTAATGATATATTCAAAATGGTCGATCCGTCCGACCATCTGCCTGATCTTCTCCGTATGATTCCGGCTGTTTTGAAAATACTGCCGTACCCTGTTCTTTAATATGACAGCCTTGCCTACATAAATAATCGTATCCTTGCTGTCACGCATAATATAGACACCGGGCTTTGCCGGTAATTTCTTTAATTCTTCTTCAATGTCAAACATAACCTACCCGTGCCCTTCTAATCTCTATCGGAAAAACAATTCATATATCTATAATTTAATCCCCCATCTCTAAGGCTGATGGGAGCATACTACGTAAACAAACCATCTACACATATTGCAGATGGTTAAGATATGGCTGTTGACCATAGCTTTATTTTAACATAGAAAAGGAAAGAAGGAAACCTTAATTTGCGCGCATCAATAACCCAGACAAACCTTGCCCGCCATACCTTTGAATTTTTAATATAGAAAAGTGGCATATTCCGATTTTGCTTCCGATATCCAATACCGGTCAAAAATCAGAATATGCCGCTAAATTACGGAAGATATTAGCACTCTTTAAACCTTGGCAGCCAATACCTATTCTTTAATCCCCTTGTTGATCTCCGGTTAACGGAGAATGAGACCGCAATGGCTCAGGATTTGTATCGTTCTCTGCAATAAGTTCTATGGCATACCCTTCATTTTGCAGAACTTGCTCAGGCTTCGCATCAGCTGCCGATACAGCCGCTTCCTCCCTGCCAGCCGCCGCTTCTTCCTGCCGTAATGATTCAGCAGACGCTGTTCCTGATGCAGCGGCCTCTGAGACTGCATTACGTGCAGACCCCTGTTCTGTATAAAAGCCGATGAGAACCTTGAACATATCTCCGTCAATCTCAATCCGTAAGTCCCCGCCATTCACCTTGGTGAAGCTCTCTGCGATAGAAAGTCCAAGCCCGCTGCCTTCCGTACTCCGGGAGGCATCCCCTCTGGTAAAACGCTGCAGAATCTCCTGGGCAGTAAAATTCATATCATATCCGGCGATGTTTCTGATGATGGTAACCGCCCTGTCTCCCTGAATCTTCAGCTCAATATGAATTCTGGTCCCCGGCTGGGAGTACTTTAAAGCGTTGTCAATCACATTCTGGAATACCCGGTACAGCTTTTTGCCGTCCGCATATATCGTGACCGGACTATCCGGCAGTATAAGCTTAAAGGCAAACCCGGATGCACTGATTCTGTCATCCATATCCGCCAATGTCTGCTCAACCAACTTGACCAGATCGATATACTCCATCTCCAGCACCGCATCACCGCTGGTGCTTTTTGCCAGATCAAACAAGTCCGTTACAATAGACTTAAGTCTTTCTGATTTATTCTGCAGGATACTGATATAATCTACAGCCGTCTCCGATAAACCGTTTTCTTTTGATAACAGATCAATGAAGCTTATAATAGAGGTAAGCGGTGTCTTCAGATCGTGGGATACATTTGTAATCAGAGCAACCTTCATCTTCTCCGCCCTAAGCTGCTCTTCCATCTTCTCCTTCACATAGTCTTCGATGGAATCATATAAGTGCTTATTCCCGGCGATGTACCAGACAATGATAAACAGCTCCACTGCCAGCGGAAGGATCATCCACCATTTTTGCATAATGGTAAATAATACGGCAAGGCTTACCATCACAAGGGTCGTTGCCAGGAAAATCAACTGTCTGTAATATAAATCCCGTGTAAATGTGGCATTTCGAAACAGATTCCCAAAAAAGAAAAAATTGACTAATTTGCGTACGCTTCTAACAGTCCGTGAAATCAGCAGATACAGTAAACTATTTTTTATGATCAGCCCGGCCTTGATCTTTCTGATCAGAGAAAGAAGGGTAAATACAATAAGAGCTCCGGCTGCGGCGGATAGTGTCCCGATCAATATCAGCATATAATTCATATTAAGTCCCGATAAAAATTGACCCTCCAGCATGCCCCTCATTACCACCGAAAATAACCCCGCTCCGATGACCAGCACAGCAAGCTGCAATTCTGTAAAATCATGATCAATCCGGGATAGATGCACATTGATATCCTGAGGAACCCTTCCTGTAACCGCAACCAGATAAAGCAGCAGCACTGCGGCAACAACGCACGATGCTATTATTACAATACTAAGGGGCACCAATAAAATACGGTCCTGATCCCATATCTGCTGTCTGGCATCCAGATATTCGTCGGGAAAGGCGACATATGCGGCTGTATAGGCCGGGGACGTGGTATTACCAAAGTCGGAGCGATGGTAAGAATTCTCACCTGCTCTCCAATGACCGTTGTCAAGATAAAAGAAAGCACGGTCATACTTCTCATAAAATGTCCTGTCTGATTGAATCGTATTGGAATACTCAATACCACCGCATTTAAAATAGTAGTAAAACGGTACATCACCCAGATCCGACGGATAATTAAATGATATCATTGCTACCTTTTCCAATGCATCATCGATTTGTTCATAAAAAGCCTCGCTCTTATGGTAATCCGGAACGATCAGGCATTCCGGATTTGCACTCTTTAGCAATATCATTTTCATACTGACGAACACTGCCGCAATAGCTGCCATCATCAATAGAAACGCAATCACCTTTGTAACGCCGTGTACCCTAAAGCTTCTCCATCTTGTAACCAATTCCCCACACCACCTTCAAATAATTTGGCTCCTTCGGGTTAATCTCAATCTTTTCGCGAATACGTCTGATATGTACCATAACAGTGTTCTCCACGGAATAAGCAGGTTCATTCCATATCCGTTCATAGATCTCTTCCGCAGAGAATACTCTTCCCACATTCCTCATCAGAAGCTCAAGGATGCGGTATTCGGTCGCTGTCAGCTTCACCGGATCACCGTCTACACAGAGCTGCTTGGAATCCGTATCCAGCAGCAGCCTGCCGAGCAGAATCGTACGGTCAGTACCCTGATTACCTGCATCGCCCAGCACCAGGTACCTGCGCAGCTGGCTCTTCACCCTGGCCACCAGCTCCTGCGGATGAAAGGGCTTTGTGATATAATCATCCGCACCCATTGACAAGCCCAGTACCTTATCACTGTCCTCTGATTTTGCGGAGAGCAGGATGATCGGGATATTCTGCTTTTGCCTGATCTTCATGGTGGCGGACAAGCCGTCCAGCTTTGGCATCATAATGTCCAGCAAGATCAGCTGTATCTGGTTGCTTACCAGCATTTCCATTGCCTCCAGGCCATTATATGCCTTCATTACTTCATATCCCTCCATCGATAACAGCTTGTCAATGGCTTTTACGATCTCCCTGTCATCATCCACTACCAAAATTTTCGCATCACTCATGACTTGAATCCTTTCCCGAAAGCTTACTCCCGATTATAAGGGACAGAGCTTTCATTTTATCTGATAGAAATCTTTCAAATTTCTTACAACTTACAACCCAAGAAACTATTTTCCGGTTTAAGTTATTCTAACATAGGATATGCTTGTTGTGAATTTTGAAATTTGAATGGCATTATTTTTTCTATTGCTATATAATTGAAAAAAGAGGAAGAAGAAAATACATGAGGTTAGGAAGGAATACCCTTAATATGCAAATTATATTTATCGTATTTATTATACTTCTTATTTATTTAATCATAGATACACATACAAAGGCTGTTGAAAATAATGAAATGCTTAAGAAGCTTCTAAAGCTCATGAAATCAAGCAGTAAGATTGAAACACCCTCTGCGGCCGCCAATCAGACAACAGCCGCATCTGATGCGAATGATACCGTCCCGAATAGATCAACCCAAGCAGAGGAAGCAAGCATAACTGAATTAAACGATAGGAATAATCAGGATTAATCCTGCAGAAACAGTCCTGATTTTCTGCCCGCAACGAATCAAGCGGCAAGCTGAGAATGCAACTCATAGCTTGCCGCTTTGACTCTTTCTATACAGTTGTTGGGGAACCGGAACGAAATTAATGAAGAATTACTTCTTCCTCGAATCGGAAGCCGGGATCCGCTTTTTTATGCAGTGCAATTAATGCATGATCATAGTTATACTTAATCTCGCAGTTTCTATCGAAGATCATCGTAGCTTCCTCCATTTCCGCACATAGGAATGCGCATATTAATTCTTTCTGTATTCATTCGGACTAATACCGTACGTCTCTCTGAATTGCTTGGAAAAATAGGAGCTCGTCGGATACCCTACCTCACAGGCTATGGTATATACCGGTTTATTGGTCGTTAACAGCAACTCCTTCGCTCGCTCCAGCCGCTTATTGTTAATATATTTCATAAGGGGAATCCCCATCTTTTTCTTAAAAATCTGTGCAATATAATCCGAATTCAGGTATACAATCTCTGCAATATCCGCCCTGGTGATAGTTCGATTCAAATGCTGGTTAATGTAATGCTCTATCTTTAATATGATATCATCCGATTCTCTGACAAAGCTTACATAATCGATTGCGGTATCGATCATATACCCAAGGTAGGCACGAAATTCTATGATACTTTGACTTGAGCGCTCATACCTGTCACGGTAGTTCTTATTTGCAAAAAGCCGGTCAGCCTCTACCTGGTTCTCATGCAGGTAGGAAAATATAATCTGAAGCCAGTCGATCCGGAACCGTTCAAAGAGATCAATCGTAATATTTTTATCCTTTTCAGCATTTTCAATGGTCCGGTCCACATACAGAAGAAGCTCCTTCTTATTCCCCTCAAGCAGCAGCCTCCCGGCCTCCTTAAAATCAACCAGCACCTCCGGCTTCTCTATGGTTCTTCCCCGTTCCTCGACATAAAAGATACCATTTTGGTAAGTCAGGTTATTAAACATCATCTGTTTGATCAGAAGCGTCTGCTCATATGCCTGAGTTATGCCAATTTCCTTTGAATAATATACCACAGGCTTTTTTGACAGTGACAAAAGCTGCTGCCGGATACGAACCGCTATATTCTTAAGTATTCCCGCTGCAGTATCGGGAAGTCCGCCAATTCTTACGATAACAAACCATTGCTCTCTGGACTCCTGCCAGGCGGCTTCCATCTTTAATTCCTTCCGTTCCAGTGCCTGGGTGATGATTGCCGTAATATCAGGATTGTACTTCCCAAGGTCTCCCTGGCCTTCCTCGCCTTCCGGCAGCTGCAAAGCTATGAGTATAAACCCGTCCTCTCTGGTATAATCCAGTCTCTCTTCCTGAATCCTCCTGTAGATCTCTTCTTCCGTAAACGGATGACGCCGTTCCATCACCTTGGTCCAAAAATATTCCTTTCTCGTCTGCTCGGAAGCAATCCAGTACTGGCCATAGAGCTGATACTGCTTACCTATTTCCTTCTTCTTAATGTTATTTGCAGCTTCTGCAATAATCCTGGCCAGCTTGTCGTATTCAATCGGTTTTAAAAAGTATTCAAAGCTTCCTAGTTGAAGCGCTCTTTGCGCATAATTAAAATCGGCATAGCTGGTCAGAAAAACAGTCTGAACCTCCGAGCCCTTGCTTCTGAGCCATGCCAGCAGCTCCAATCCGCTTTCCTGCGGCATCTCTATATCGCAGACCATAATGTGAATCTGGTAATGATTTAAGATCTCTCTGGCTTCATAGCCGTTTCTTGCTTCGTATCTATGGTCAATGGGGAGGCTCTCCCAGTTAACCCCGTTACGGATTCCCTCCAATACATACTTGTCATCATCTACAATTAAAATATTCATAACCGTCCTCATCATGATGCTATTTCTTTCTGCTACATTATTTGCTTCCTGTCTTCGAGCACCGCCGGGATCCATAGTTCAACCGTTGCTCCTCCGCTCATTGCATTTGAGAATAAAATTTTACCTGCTTCATGATAAAAATATTTAAAACGCTGTAAGGTATTCGCCAGCCCGACTCTTCTTCCATCCTCTGTCTCCAGGCTTTTGCCGGTATTTAAGTTCTCCAGCAATTCCTCGGGAAACCCCTTCCCGTTGTCCTTGACACAGATATAAAGATACTCCCTGTTCTCCCTTATGACCTTTTCCGCCAGAATCTGTATCATTACGGCGCTCTGCCCCAATAACGCATGCTTGATCGAATTCTCCGCAAAGGTATGAATCATCAAGGGTGCGATGAGATACCCCTCCAGCTCCGGCGGAATCAGTATCTGCGTGCTCAGTTCATCCCCGTATCTGATCTTGTTGATATTCAGGTATCTCTGTACATGCTGCAGCTCCTCCCGCAGGGGAATCAGCGCGCTTCCCTTCTTAATCACCGACCGGAAATAATCGGATATCTCCAGGGACAGCCTTTGAATCATTTCAAAATGACCTGATTGTGCCATGTGATAGATAATATTCATACAGTTTAAGTAAAAATGCGGTTTAATTTGCAGTCTGAGATATTCCATCTCAATCTTCTGCCTCTCCAGCTCTTTCTCATACATTGCGATTCTTAATTCTTCCATCTGCTTCTTCGTACTTAGAAACAGCCGGTTAACAGCGTCCATTTCTTCAAAATGCAAGCTCCGCTTCTTGTTCCGCTCTTCAAAGCTCTCTACTGTCAAGGTATCAATAAAGTTATTTAAGGGGAATAAAATCTGCCGGCTAATGTAAATCAGCAGGAGAATACCGGTTGCCAGAATAGCCACCACAATCGTCAGCAGGAACAGGATTAAGGCCCGTACATTCTGATATTTTTCCAGAATGTTAATACAGAAGACGAAGGAGAAATTGCCCTTCGGAAAATTAGAATAGGTAATCTCATAATTCCCCTTTATCTGTGTCTGGTGCTTTGTACTGACAGCCAGACTGTCCTGCTTCGTTATATTTTGATATTGTATCACGTCTCCCAGAAGCTTGTTGTTCCTGGCGATAAACATATAATTATTGACTGTGCTGTACTGATTCATGCCAAAGCGCTGAACGAGGGAATTAAAATCAAGCCATACGCCCAGATAATTCTCATTGCTCCGGTAGATTTTAATCAGGAAAGGCATATTATCCTCGTTTACAAGCACAGTCCATTTTTGATTTGCGACCCGAGGGTCCTCACCTTCGTGCTTCAGATATTCGACGACCCGCGCAGTATAAGCAGGCAGCTCCTTTAATTCGATATTGCCGGAGCTTCTGACTGTAAAATAATCTTCCTCCGGCTCGTAATAAAAAAAGCTGTAATAGCCACCGTAATTATTCATCAATTCCCGGAAGGTATCCTTCAGGCTGAGGATGGAATTCAGCCGCTTTACGGCAGCGGTATCCTCCGCCTCCAAAGCGGCAATATCCCCATCCTCATTCAAAAGCTGCAGCAGGGAATAATTGATATTCGTCAGATTATCTCCCAGCTGTGTCATCTGGGTCCGGATTGTCGCATGGGCATTCTCCAGAACCTGGTCTTCAATTGCGCTGCGAATTCTTATACTGACAAAGACGGCAAATAATACGACCGGTATCATAATTAGAATGATCAAGCGGTATAAATTCTTAATTGACGGTTTTTTAACCCTTGATTTTTTCATCCCAGCCGCACCTCCCTCGACGAACAAAAGCTTATCCTTTGACAGCCCCCAGCATAATACCGCTTGCAAAATATTTCTCTAAAAAGGGATATACCATCAGAATAGGAAATAATGCTACAAAGGCAATTGCCATACGGATGGATACCTGCGGAATTGCCATGGCTGCGGCATTGGAAGAAGCTGTTGCATTCGCCTGGATAGCCTGTATATCCTGGATCATTTTATTTAACAAAGTTTGAATGCTGTATAGCTCTGCCTTGTTGATATAGTATAATCCATTTGTCCAATCATTCCAATAGGTTAATCCTGAAAATAAACCTATGGTAACCAGGATCGGCTTTCCAAGAGGCAGTACGATGGACCGGAATACCTTGATATATCCCGCTCCGTCAATCTGTGCCGCTTCATAAAGTGTCTCCGGTATACTCGTTGCAAAGTAAGTCCTGATCAGCATGACATTCATCGCACCCATTAAAAAATTAGGTATAATGAGTGCCCAAAGGGTGTTCTTGATGTGGAAGGTACCGGTCCACATCAGATAGGAAGGTACCAGTCCGCCATTAAAAAGCATTGTAAAAAATATATAAAAACTGATTATATTGCGAAACGGAAGCTTACGTATCGATAGCGGAAATGCCATAAAAGAGGACATCAGGATATTGGCCGATGTTCCGATCAGCGTCACAAGTATGGTGATCCCGTATGCCCGGAATATGGTCTCTTTATTACGCAATATGTAAATGTAAGCATCCGGACTGAATTCCTTGGGTAAAAAGGAATAGCCGTGAACAAGGAGGGACTTCTCTGAGGATATGGAGGACATGAATAACAGTACCAGCGGAAGAATCATGATCAGGGTGATCAGGATTAATACTATATGCAGTATAGATTGGTATCGTTTATAGCTTCTTGACTTTATCATTCCGTTTGCCTCCCTAAAATAATGCATTTTCACTGCTTGCTTTACGGACGATCAAATTCGAAAGCATGACCAGGAAAAATCCTATGATGGACTGGAATAAGCCGGCAGCCCCGCTTCTTCCTATTCCTCCCGCAGAGATCAGGGCGCGGTATACATAGGTATCAATTGTATTCGTCACATGAAACAAAGCACCCGAGTTCTGAGGCACCTGATAGAACAAACCGAAATCGGAGTAAAAAATACGGCCGACGCTTAACAGAAGCAGGGTGATGATGGTCGGTACCAGATGGGGAAGCATTATGCCGCAAACCTGCTGCCATCTGCTTGCCCCATCCAGCTGTGCCGCTTCATAAAAGCTTTTATCAATCCCTGCAATTCCCGCAATATAGATAAGGCACCCGTAACCGACTCCTTTCCAGAGGTTGACGAATATAAGGATGAACGGCCAATAGCGGGGTTCCTGATACCAGGCAATCGGTTTGTACCCGAGAGGCTCCAGGATTCCCTTATTGATCATTCCGTTTTCTGCACCGAGAAAAGCAAATACGATATAACTGACGATTACAACGGATACCAGAAAGGGCAGCATAATTGAGCTTTGATAGAGCTTCTTCGCCTTCTTTCCCGCCACATCGGTAATCATAATTGCCAGAGCCACTCCGACAACAATATTCAGAATAATAAATACGATATTGTAAAGCAGCGTATTTCGAATGATCACAAAAGCATCATTTTTAAACAAGTAGATAAAATTAGTTAACCCTGCCCACGGACTGCCGTAAATACCCTGTTTCACGTTATATTTTTTAAATGCGACGATAATACCGGCCATGGGGATATAACTATTGATAAACAAATAAACCATTCCCGGTAAAAGCATCAGGTATAAAGGCAGATACTTTATGATGCGCTTATGCAGAGCTGTTTGTAAAGACATTGCACCCTGTTCCTTTGCCACTACATGTTCTCCTTCCATTCCCATTCTCTGTAATCCTGCTGCTATTTATGGGATGCAAGCCACTCATCTAACTGCTTCTGTTTCTCATCCATCACCTTCTGAAGTCCGGCAGCATAAAGTGCATCATTAAATTCTTTTAAGGTTGCATCCGGATCCACAGAGCCGGACCCGATAATGGAACTATACTGGGCCTTCACAGAGGTAAGGGCTGCTATTTCATTTACCACGGGAGTGATATCAAAGGTAAATCCATATGCTGCCGATTTATGGGCTTCGTCTCGGAAGGCTCTATACTGCTCCCAGATATCCGGAGCGTTCCCCTTCCAAATATGGCTGTTCATCTGGTTCGGCATTGCCCAGCCAAAATCCTGATGGTATCCTACGCTGTCCATGGTTACACCCTCCGGATAGTCGATGGTTCCGTCCGGGGTTTCTGCCCAATGCTTCCCCTCAATACCCCAGTTGAGCAAATCATTCGCTTCTTCTGTTTTTATAACCCAGTTATATAATTGTACGGCTTTGGCCGGATCCTCTGAATTATTTGCGATGGAATAGCCGATGGTTCCGGTCATATTTGTTGTCAATAAAGGATCATCAAAGGTCACGATTGCAGTATCAAAGCCTGTCATAGCGTCCTTCTCCTGCTTGGAGTTGGGCTTTGCATTGCAGCAGAAGGCAAACAGGTTACCCGCTTTCATCAGGGCTTCGCCGGAATCGGTGCTTGTAGCAAGATCCTTGGACACATAACCCTGAAGATACCAATCCCTCGTATAATTTACCAGTTCCTTGTACCGGTCGGTTTCATACCAGTTTGTTACCTTTGGTTCCGCTCCGTAATTTGCAAGTATTCCAAACCGGTCTCCCAGGTCATCAATACTGTTGTCAATCGTGGAGGGATCCATACCGGCTGTTCCTCCAAATACGGTCATATCCGGATATGCCTCATGAACCTTGGCAAATACCTCTCCCATACCCTCAATTCCATTAATATCCGCTGCATTAATTCCCAATTCCGTCAGGATATCATTACGGAGAACAAAAGCACTGGGATGTGCTCTTTCCATCATCACGGGTACCCCCCAGAGAAAATCTCCGACACTGGCACACCAGATATCATCCTCACCCACAATATCGATAATGTCCTTGCCATAGTCATAGATCAGATCACTCAGATCCACGATATACTGTGCATCAATATAGGTACCGGCATTACTCAGGAACATAGGGAAGATATCCAGAGGCTCCCCGCCGGCAAGCATCAATTGAATCTGCTGGTTATAGGTACCTATGGTAACCGGCATCAAGTCAACCTCCATATTTAATTGTGCTTTGGTCAGTTCATTGAATCTCGCTTCCACAAGATCCAAATCATCCGCCGCTTCATTTGCTGCAAAGTACATCAAGGTTGCATGATAAGGCTCTTCCTCAAAATTGACCTCAGGCTCTGTTGCTTCCCCCGAACCATCGGTTGCTGCTGCAGTACCGCTGCCCGAACCGGCATTTGTGTCTGATTTGCCCTCCTCCTTTTTACTGCATCCGTAAAAACCGGTTGAAATCAATACAATTACCAGAATGAATGCCAATAAACGATTTTTGTTCATAATCTTCTCCTTCTATTTGTATAAATTCATGAGATGGATCACAGTCCAGCCCTGTTGCGTTTATATATTAATACCATAAATAACATTCCTACAAGCAATAATTCAGATAAATCATACAACAAAACCGATAATTACAGCTTCCTTTCTTGTAACACGCGACAATCAGTGTTAAGATACGGATTGAAATCATACAAAAACCGAAAAGAGGAGGCAGCTATATGGCCAGATTTACTTGTAACGTTATTTCTTATACACTGCACAGGACGGTTGATCTTACCGTAATCATCCCTACCCCTACGATACCGGAATCCTTTGGTATGACCGGTACGCAGGCACCGTCACACAAGCCGGCGGCAAAGTATCCGGTACTTTACCTGCTGCACGGATACGGCAACAATCAGGCTCAGTGGACCGGCTATACCAACGCGGAGCTTTATGCAGAGGAACGGCAGATCGCTGTTGTTATGTTCTCCGGCGAGAACAAATTCTATGTTAATCAGGAGAATGGCGATAATTATTTTGATTTTATCAGCAGGGAGCTTCCGGAATTTATCTGCAATATGTTCCCGGTCTCCGAACGCAGAGAGGATACCTTTATTGCCGGACTTTCCATGGGAGGCTTCGGCGCAACGGTTCATGCGCTCACCCATCCTGAGCATTATGCGGCTATTGGGTCATTTTCTGCTGCATACCACGCAAATCCCAACGGGATCATCGGCGGCGGGGAATTTATATTAAAGCCGGAGCACGATGTCTATCAGCTGGCAGATAAATTGGTAAAGGAGCACAGAGCGTTTCCAAAGATGTATATCTGCTGCGGTGAGAAGGATTTCATATACGATATCGATAAGAAATTTGCCGATGCCATGAAGGAAATGGGCCAGGAAGTAACCTGGGTTTCCTCTCCCGGCTATTCCCACGAATGGCGCTACTGGGATAAAGCCATAGAGGAATTTCTTGATTGGCTTCCGCGAACGGATGCTTATGCAAATCAGAAAAGACAGATATAATATTACAGAAACGATCCGTATGGTACTCTAATCATAGGGAACCCCGCAAAAATAAAGTACTTGCGGGTATCCAAAAAGGGACTGTCAAAATTAACAGTCCCTTTCTTGGTTTATATTATCTTGTTATAAACTTATATTCCATCTGATCCCTGGGTGCCGTCCGCATGCACAGCTTCCGACTTATCCTCGATCTCAGCCTTAGGCTCCTCGGTAATACCCTTCACTTCACTATAAATCCTCATGAATTCTTCGCCGGTAATGGTCTCTCTGGCAATCAGGTGATCTGCAATCTTATCGAGAACTTCCCGGTTGCCTGCCAGCAGCTCTTCGGCTCTGTCATAACAATTCTTTAAGATCTGCATTACTTCCTGATCGATTTCACTGGCGGTTGCTTCACCGCAGTTAAGAACCGCTCTGCCGTCCAAATACTTATTCTCTACAGATTCCAGCCCCATCAGACCGAATTTATCAGACATACCATACTGGGTAACCATTGCTCTGGCAAGAGAGGTGGCCTTTTCTATATCATTGGAAGCACCGGTAGTAATCGAAGCAAAAACCACTTTTTCTGCGGCGCGGCCGCCATAAAGAACAGTGATGCGGGATAATATCTCATCCTTACTCATCAGATATTTCTCTTCCTCGGGCACATGCATTACATAGCCCAGGGAGCCCATGGTTCTTGGCACGATGGTAATCTTCTGTACCGGCTCTGCATTTTTCTCCAGGGCGGTAACAAGCGCATGGCCTACTTCATGGTATGCAACGATCCGCTTCTCTTCCTTGCTTAGGATACGATCCTTCTTCTCCTTACCGGCGATGACAACCTCCACTGATTCAAAGAGGTCCTCCTGGGTAACTACGGTTCTGCCCTGTTTTACCGCAAGAATGGCAGCTTCATTAATCATATTGGCAAGATCGGAACCTACCGCTCCCGAAGTTGCCTTTGCAATTGCTTCTAAATCCACTGAATCATGCATAAGAACATTCTTTGCATGTACCTTCAGAATATCCACTCTTCCCTTCAGATCCGGCTTATCCACGATAATACGGCGGTCAAAACGTCCGGGACGAAGTAATGCCTTATCAAGTACCTCAGGTCGGTTGGTTGCGCCAAGGATGACTAAGCCCTTGGAAGAATCAAAGCCGTCCATGTTAGCCAACAGCTGGTTTAAGGTCTGCTCACGCTCATCATTACCGCCGCCGTAATGGGTATCACGACTCTTACCAATGGCATCAATTTCATCAATGAAAATAATACAAGGTGCGGATTGCTGTGCCTGTTTGAATAAGTCTCTTACACGGGACGCACCGACACCGACGAACATTTCCACAAAATCAGATCCGGATAAAGAAAAGAACGGAACCTTCGCCTCACCTGCAACTGCCTTGGCCAGCAAGGTCTTACCGGTACCGGGAGGGCCTACAAGCAGTGCGCCCTTAGGCAGCTTTGCACCGATTCTGGTATATTTGGCCGGATTATGAAGGAAATCAACTATCTCTGTAAGGGATTCCTTTGCCTCCTCCTGACCCGCAACATCCCGAAAGGTGACGCCGGTCTGCTTCTCCACATAGACCTTGGCATTACTCTTTCCGACTCCCATAACTCCGCCGCTGTTTTTTGAAATGGCCCGGAATAAGAACCACATCACCGCATAAATAGCAAGGGCCGGAAGTATATAGGACAAAACGGTACCAATGACTGTGTTCTTATTATCCACAAGCTCCTGACTGAACTTCACACCGGCAGTATGCAAACGGTCAACCAGCTCCTGATCATAAAACCATCCGGTATAATAGGATATCCCCGAAGCTTTGTCATCCTCTTCCTTCGGTGTGATGACCAGCGTATTGTCCGTCTTGGCAACAACCTCTGCGATCTTGCCGTCATCCAGCATCTGAAGAAACTCATCATAGGTTATCTGTTTTCTGCCACTGTCCTTAATCTGCTCCGTAAAAGCCCAGAACATATAAAAGATAATAAGTGTAGATACTAAGGTAATAACTATGATCATCCTGTTCGGAGAATTATTTTTATTCTGTTTATTGTTGTTATCCATGAAAACCTCCTGTTCATAGAATCATTAAAACACAAGATGGCAGATTATGGAGCGAAAATAAGTATGAAAACCATAATTCTTGTATGGAATAATCTGCTTACCCTGAATATAACTCATTATATCTATAGTCTTTCCATAAATCAATAAATTTGTTCTAAAAATTCTATGACTAATTTGTGATGAACTATGACGGCTGCCACCTATTTAGAATAAGAAATAGGTACCATTTTCCTTTTAAATGGGGTAAATTTATGTATCTGTCAATTGACTTTAGCAACAAGATGTAGTATACTATAGCAAAAATTGTACTGTATCTGCGACGGAGCATGTAACCATTCAATTGTCTAGGTTGATGGCTTTTTTTATTGCTTAAAACATGGATCAGGATAGAACTAAACTATAATAGGAGGAAGAGTTATGGCTGTGAAATATGTATTTGTTACCGGCGGTGTTGTATCTGGCTTAGGAAAAGGTATCACTGCCGCATCCCTTGGTCGGTTACTCAAAGCGCGTGGCTATCATGTTACAATGCAGAAGTTTGACCCATACATCAACATTGACCCCGGTACAATGAACCCTATCCAGCACGGTGAGGTATTTGTAACGGATGATGGAGCGGAGACAGATCTCGATCTTGGTCATTATGAAAGATTTATTGATGAAAGTCTGGACAAGATGTCCAATGTAACCACCGGAAAGATTTATTGGAGCGTACTCTCAAAGGAAAGACGCGGCGATTTCGGTGGGGGCACCGTACAGGTTATCCCTCATATCACAAATGAAATTAAAAGCCGTTTTTATAGAAATGACAGCAGCACGGAAACCCATATCGCCATTATAGAGGTTGGCGGTACGGTTGGTGATATTGAGAGTCAGCCCTTTTTAGAGGCAATTCGCCAATTCCGTCAGGATATCGGTGACCACAACGTAGCTTTAATCCATGTTACACTGATTCCCTATCTGAAGGCTTCCGGTGAGATGAAGACAAAGCCTACCCAGGCCAGTGTGAAAGAGCTTCAGGGCATGGGTATCCGTCCCGACATTATTGTATGCAGAACCGAACAGCCTCTTGAAAACGGAATTAAGGACAAGATTGCCCTGTTTTGTAATGTTCCCAGCACCAATGTCCTTCAGAACCTTGACGTAGAATATCTGTATGAGGCACCTCTTGCTCTTGAGCAGGAGCATTTGGCTGATGTTACCCTTTCCTGTCTTGACCTTCCCTGTCCAAAGCCCGATCTCACTGACTGGGAGCAGATGGTAGCCTCCTTAAAGAACCCGAAGGCTGAGGTAACCGTAGCCCTTGTAGGTAAATACACCCAGCTTCACGATGCTTACATTAGTGTTGTAGAATCCCTGAAGCACGGCGCAGTAGCCCATAATGCTTCCATTAATATCAAATGGATTCCCTCCGAGGATGTAACCCCGGACAATGTTGCGGAGCTTCTTTCTGATGTAAGCGGTATCGTAGTTCCCGGCGGATTTGGTGATCGTGGTATTGAAGGAAAAATAAATGCCATCCAATATGCCCGTGAGAACAATATCCCCTTCCTGGGATTATGTCTGGGTATGCAGCTGGCACTTGTAGAATTCGCGAGAAATGTAATTGGCTTTGAAGACGCACACAGCGTAGAATTAAATCCTGCCACCACCCATCCCATCATCCATCTGATGCCGGAACAGGACGGTATCGAGGATATCGGCGGCACCTTACGGCTTGGTTCCTATCCCTGCGTACTGGAGGAAAGCAGCAAGGCCTTCCAGCTCTATGGTGAAAAGATAATTCACGAGAGACACCGTCACCGCTATGAAGTTAATAATTATTATAGAAATGACTTTATTAAGAATCATCTTTCCTTGTCAGGATTGTCTCCGGATGGCCGTATCGTTGAAATGATCGAGCTGAACAGTCATCCCTGGTTTGTGGCCACACAGGCACATCCCGAGTTTAAATCAAGACCCAATAAACCCCATCCGCTATTCCGTGGATTTGTCGGAGCTTCCCTTGTGTTTAGCGGAAAAAAGGGAAGATAAGAACATCAAACCTGAACCAAGGAAGATCGCCATATCCGCAAGATTAAAAATAATACTTCTCAGCTTCTTATGATTGATGCTGAAGTAATCAACAACATAGCCCCTTTGGATTCGGTCAGCTACATTACTTATCGCTCCGCCAAGAGCAAAGGATAAACCTAATTTAAATAACTTCCGGCCCTTCCGGGGCAGGACAAGGATAAAAAGGAGTGAAATCAGGCCCAGCATAACAACTGAGATGGTCTTAAGAAGCTCCTTTTTTTCATCCATAAAGTTAAGGAATGCCCCTTCATTATAATGCTTACGCAAGATGATATGCCCTTTCAGAATCTCCTGACGCTCTCCCAGCTTGCGATGTTTCTCCATATAATTCTTAATTTTACTTTCTCCGAAGACAATCCCCAGTACAACCAGAATATATAACATAATGTTCCTCCTTCCAATCCCTGCTGCTTCCTTATTTAGCTATATATTGTAGACAAAATATTGACAGATATGCCAGTAAAGTTACTAAAATAATTAGTGACTTTACTTTATATCCTTATTATGCCATAACAGGGGACATGAATCAATATGCCCCCTGTTAAATATTTCAAAAATTTATAAGTATATTAACGCCTCTATCAAGGCCTTTTACCTGTCTCTTTCCTGAATTACAGGAATATTGACCTTTCAAGCGCACCTGCATTTTCAAGAATGGTTCTTCCGGCAGGGTTTTTAATGTTCCGGTAGGAAGGATTATGTATCACAAAAACATCATTATTCTTCCGATTGGCACACCTGGCCGACAGGCGATCAAATTCCGGGTCGTATATGATATGAATCTTATCATCCGCAAGGAGCCGCTGCACATCCGCAAATGCGCAGGCTAACCGGATGACATTAATATCTGTCTCGTATATCTCAATGGCTGCCCTCGGAGCCAATTCATGAAGCTCAGTCAAGTGATAGCCCATGCCAAAGCCGTAAACGATATAAGCGGATGCATTCTTGCTATACCACTGCTTTGCCAGCAAAAAGGCCTCGGACTGTATCCTGCTGTTGGTGTGGAAGTAGAATTTGGAGCCTTCCTTCTCAGCCGCCAGGGTCATACGACCGCAGGAGGAGAATTCAATATAGTATCCTCTGTCCAAAAGCTGCACTGCGTTGATGGGCTCCGTCAATTCCTCGGAAAAGCCTTCTCCGCGCTCCAGCAGAAGCTGCATATTTTCATTATAATTATCTTCATCAAATTCTATCTCTTCCTTGCTGATGATCAGCTCCTGTACACCGATCAGAAAGTTGATCAGCTGCAGCTCCAGAAGATCGGCAAGCAGAATATAATCCCCGTTTTTCATTGCTTCAATCGTTCCCGAGAACATATCAATCATAGACTTTGTGTCCACAAGTTTAAAATATTCCCGGTCGGTAACAATCGCTTCCATAATGAACTTGATCTCCTCAACGGAGCCGGCCAAAAGTGCCAGTGCCTGGTTGCACTGCTGCCTCCGGAAATAATAAACCGCCTTATCCATATCGCCAAGAAGCCTGATATTATGTTCAAAGATACTTCTTATATTCTGCATCAAGTTTGATCACTCCTTATCCTCTGCGTCATAATTTTCCAATCATTTTCCTGATATCTTATGGCGCAGATGCTATTTTATCGGGATGCACGGCGTAAAAGCAGCGCCTTTTATCAGAAGTTTGAAATGCAACTTCTAATAACTTATATTATAAGTATTCGGATTAATGTCAGTAAAAATTGGGGTAGCTCCGAATATAATATATAGTTTCACACTGAAAACAAAGGTAATCAAAAAAGACACCTGTTCTTCAAAAAGAATAGATGTCTTTGAGTGCTCCCGTCTAGGAGTTTCCAGTAATAAACGAATGACTTAAGTTAAAAATACCGATCTGTCAAGAGAACCTTCTCTTTCCAGGATCGTCCGCCCTTTCGGATTTCTGATGTTACGGTAAGAAGGATTATGTATCACAAATACTTCATTTTTCTTCAAAGAAGCAATGCGTTTCTTCAGATATTCAAATTCCGGATCGTAAAGGATACGAACCTTATCATCCCCCAGAAGGTTCTTCACATCCGCAAATGCGCAGGCCAACCGGACAACATTCGTGTCCGTCTCGTATACCTCAATAGCCGCTTCCGGGGCTAAGGAGCGAAGCTCACTTAAGTGATAACCCATGCCAAAGCCGTAAACGATATAGGTGGATGCATTCTTGCTATACCACTGCTTCGCCAGCAAAAAGGCCTCGAACTGTATCTTGCTGTTGGTGTGGAAGTAGAATTTGGAGCCTTCATTCTCAGCTGCTAAGGTCATACGACCGCAGGACGAAAACTCAACACGGTACCCTCTGTCCAATAGCTGCGCCGCGTTGATGGGCTCCGTCAATTCCTCAGAAAAGCCTTCTCCCCGCTCCAGCAGCAGCTGCATATTTTCATTGTAATTATCTTCATCAAAGTCAAGCTCTTCCTTGCTGATGATCAGCTCCTGTACACCGATCAGAAAGTTGATCAGCTGCAGCTCCAGAAGGTCGGCAAGCAGAATATAGTCACCATTTTTCATTGCTTCAATCGTTCCCGAGAACATCTCTATCATAGACTTTGTATCCACAAGATTAAAATATTCCCGGTCGGTAACAATCGCTTCGATAATCAGCTTGATCTCGTCAATGGAGCCGGCCAAAAGCACCAGTGCCTGGTCGCACTGCTGCCTCCGAAAATAATAGACCGCCTTATCCATATCGCCAAGAAGCCTGATATTATGTTCAAAAATGCTTCTTATATTCTGCGTCAAGTTTGATCACCTCGATTCTCTGCGCTCCAGGACTCGTATAAAGCCCGGAATGCTTCTTCCTGCTCTGAATTACCTAATAAACGATAGCATTCCGATAATCGCTTCAATGGATAATCTCCTGCATAATGAATATTTAATTCGCATTCAGTTTCATATGCTGCATTATAATACCAAATGGCAGCTTCCCGGTAATCGTTCAGCTCTATAAAATATTCTCCCAGCTCATAGCATACTTCTGCACTGCCTTTGCTATCTGCTATATTATGTAAGCTATACTTCATAAATTCAGGAATATTCCTTCTTAAACGGGCGCATCTGGCTAAAATACACTCATAAATCTTACGTTCCCGTTCACTGCATCCATCCTGCTCTGCAAAGCTCTTAAAATAATCATAAGCCTCAAGGAAATCCTTATCTTCACCGGCAATAAATAATTCCCTGGCATACATAGCATAAAGCTTGGGAGATAACATGCCTTCTTTTTTTATCACCCGGCAAAAGACGTCGAAATCCCGGCCTGCATGATTGGAAATTGGCATATGCAAGATGACAATATCACTGTCATGGATTACCGGCGACAGTAAGATATTTTCATGGACCGGCTCCACCCAACGGAAGCTGCGAATACGCTTATAGAGCTTCGGGCGGTATTCTTCGTCAAAGTTATAGGTGGTATTAAAGGCCAGTTGATTCGCATATTTCATCTGTACGATCTCAGTCTCAGGCAACAGTTTTTGCTTCAAAAGCAAAAACCGCTGCCTGTTTTCCTCGTCAATTACTTCGTCCGCATCTGCCACATAGATATAATCCATAGTCGCCTTGGAGAAGGAAAAATTACGCGCTGCAGAAAAATCATGAATCCATGTAAAATCATAAATCTTATCCGTATACTCTGCCGCTATCTGTTTGGTAGCATCTGTAGAACCGGTATCCACAATAATAATTTCATCTGCCAGCCCTCGAAGGGTGCTCAGGCATCTGGCTAATACCTTTTCCTCATTTTTAACAATCATACAGACACTGACCGTGATCATGCTATTCTCCTAATGTTATGGTGTAGGTTTAATTTTATCCGTGTTAATCTGATAGCTCTTATATTTCAAGATATGATTAGTGCCGTCAATCTCGAAAATTGTAAGGTATTTTCCTGCTGTAACCGCGATATTATCAGCACCGTCACCTGTCACATTAATTACGGATGCCGTTGTCACACCGGCGTTTGCCGCAACCAGGCTAATGGTATCCTCTTTATTTACATCAGCTACAACCGCATTACTGACAAAGAATACCCAATTGCTGGTAGCAGGTTTCTTCGTTACCATGTCAAAGGCCGTGGTACCCGGATTAGTACCCTGCTTTATGGTGGCGGTTAAGGATGACGCAGCAGTCGGGTTCTTAATTGTAAGCTTGACGGAGGTCTTGTCCACTGTTCCGTTTTTAAAATAGATATATAATGCTCTGGCTGAGCAATTGGCCAGATCATCCAGTGTCGCTGCCTTTATGGTAATATTCATGGTATATATGATGTTGGGATCTAAGGTTCCTGTGGCAGTCGTTGTGTATTCAAAGGGAACCTCCTTGGTTCCAAGCTTGATTGACAACGGTTCTGTCTCAAAGGGAAGTTTTCCGGTAACGTTCAACACAAAAGGAATAACAATGTCCGCAGAATAACCCTTTGTATAGGTATAAGTAGCTTTATTGGCTGTCGGCACTGCAGGAAAACCTACGCTAAAAGTCTTATAAGTCGATGCAAGTTCAAATGCTACCGCAGGTTTGGTACTGGTTGCCGCCTTATACTTAATCTCTTTCATTCTTATGTATATCGTGCTGAAATCCGGTGCTTTCGATGCCAATATTTTCACACTTGCGCTTTTACTGATTGGCGTCCAGGATGTACGTTCCAGATCAAAAGTGCTGCCCTGCTTAACCACACAATATTCATAAGGGGTTAATTCTGATGCGGAAGGTATGGTCACACTCAGATCCGTAGAACCATTATATGTGATATATATGTTCTTATCGGAAGCATCTGCATTTGATGGTACTTTTCCTTCAACAACATTTCCTGTTATCTTTCTCTGTGCGCTAAGATTAATGGAATTAATCTTGGAAGCCGGTGCTTTTGCTGTAGCATATTGCCGAATCTCAATCACCATCTGCTTGAATTCTTTGCCGAAGGCCAGACCATCCATGGATGGATCCTTCACAATTGTTGCTAACGGTATATCCTTTGCAGACCGGTCTGTCACCTGAGTCCAATTCGAGGGAGTTCCTCCATTTACAGAAACCCTGTATTCCTGTCCATATTTTATAGAGACCGTAAAATCTTCTCCATCCACACCACTAACCGGTAAGATCGTCTTCTTGGCAATCCTTAATTTAACTTCATTGCTGGCCCGTCTTCCCTCTGTGCCATTCGGATATGATGTGACTGATGTGATACCTAAGTTTGGTTTTGTATATGCATAGGTGCTTACTAAGCTTGATATATCAACATTCGCTTTTACAACCGCATCTACCGGCTTAATTCTAAAATATACGTAAGTGCCTTTCGCCTGATAACTCTCCAGTAATTCTCTGGTCAGAAACTGCGTATCCATCCAACGTCCGTTCTCACCCTTCCTCCACTCCAGATCCTGAAAAGTAATCGGAGAGATGCCGTCTCCTTCAGAAGCCATAATGTTTACAAGCTGGCCTATGTTATCATCAGGATCCAAGGAATCAATGCTGCTGTAATCAATCGTAACTTCAAGCTTTTGAGGTATTCTCTTTACTATGATACGGGATTGGGTTGCATCCCCGTCTCCTTTTATTTTTAAAATATTTTCCGTATTCGCCGACATCCAGGAGATATCAATTACTGCGATTTCTTCCCCTGTATTAACATTAACAACATCCCAATTATTTTTTGACGCATCTGCTTCAGTTGCATAATATATCCTGGTATTCTCATTTGTAAAGACAAGAACACTCTCATCAACATAGGAAACCGCACAGACCTTTACTGCAGACACGGCAGCGTATGCCTTTTGATCAGGAGCATTCGTGACACCGAGCATCACTATGGCAAGGAACAGGATCCATTTTAATACATGTTTTTTTATAATCATTTGTACACCTCCAAAATACGCTAAAGCTTCCCCATAGCAATTATTTTTCGATCGTTTATTGTTTATAAAAAATGAGTATTTTTAAAAATAAAAATAACCATATACTTTATTATCGACAATCTTTAGTATATCCTTTAGAGAATAAATAGTATTTTTTATTACAAAATCCTTACGATCTCTGCGAACCTTTCTGCCATACCGTCAGATTAACGATTTTCGTATAACTCTGTATGATCTTCACCACCTTAACCGATACGTTGGCATCCTCATAATCCTCCGGCAAGACAGTTTCTTCCCTGTTTTCAAACATAGCAACCGCCAGCTCGACAGCCTGCTCTATGTCCTCACCGTGTATTCCGCCAATCACTATGGTACCTTTATCAAGAACCTCCGGCCGCTCTGTCGACGTTCTGATTAAAACACCCGGGAATCCAAGTATCGCACTTTCTTCCGACAGTGTCCCGCTATCTGACAAAACACAATAAGCATTTCTTTGCAATTGATTATAATCAATAAATCCGAATGGCTCCATACTTTGGACAAGAGGATGAAACATAAATTCTCTTTGTTCGATTACCTTTTTGCTCCTGGGGTGTGTGGAATAAACAACCGGCATCCGGTACTTTACGGCTATGATGTTCACCGACGTCATTAACGACATGAAATTATCTTCCTGGTCGATATTTTCTTCTCTATGCGCCGACAAAAGGATATAATTTCCCTTCTCCAGGCCAAATCGGGTCAGCACATCACTGTTCTTTATTTTCTCGAGATGGTCACGAAAGACCTCCCGCATAGGTGAACCCGTAACAAATATAGTTTTCCCGTCAATACCTTCCGAAAGCAGATACCTTCTGGAGTGCTCTGTATATGGAAGATTGATATCCGCAATATGATCAACGATTTTGCGGTTGATCATCTCCGGTACATTCCAGTCCCAGCACCGGTTTCCCGCTTCCATATGAAAAATAGGTATTTTAAGCCTTTTGGCCGATATTGCGGATAATGCCGAATTGGTATCTCCCAAAATCAGCACAGCATCCGGCCTTTCCTCCAACATTATTTGATAAGACTTTGCAATGATATTCCCCATGGTCTCGCCAAGGTTCGCACCGACACTATTCAAATAATAATCCGGTTCCCTAAGTTCAAGCTCTTTAAAAAAAACCTCATTTAACGTATAATCCCAGTTTTGACCTGTATGAACCAATGTATGGAAAAAGTATTTATCACACGCCTTGATACAGGCCGATAATCGTATAATCTCAGGTCTTGTGCCGATGATTGTCATCACCTTTAATTTACTCATTTTACCGTTTCCTTTCTACTCTCCCAGAACATTCAGAAATATGGTATCCGGCTTCTCAGAACTGTATGTATCATTCGCCCACATCACAGTAACTAATTCTGTGTCACCAATATTGGTTATGCAATGAGCATATCCGGGCGGTATATCAACAACCTCCAATTTTTCTCCGCATACCTGGCAGCTGATTACCTCACCGCTGTTTACATTACGCAGGCCAATGACCGCCTTACCGCTTACGACCAGGAACTTCTCATTTTTTGTTTGATGCCAATGGTTTCCCTTTGTAACACCGGGTTTTGAGATATTTACAGAAATCTGCCCTCGATCGGGAGTACGGATAAATTCGGTAAAGGAACCTCTTTCATCCGCATTCATTTTAAGCGGGTAGCAAAACTGATTCACAGGCAGGCAGCTTAAATAGGTACTATAAAGCTTCTTAACAAATTCATCGCCCTGATCGGGAATAAACCGCTGCTCCCTGCTCTTTTGAAAGGAATAAATCCATTCAGCAATTTTGCCCAAAGCCATTGTATAAGTTACAGGTACATAACAATACTTGCCTGTTCTATTTGCTTTTCCCTCTAATGCGGTGATAAATTCATTCACAACATCATCGATATAAGTCAGCTTCAGTATGACCTCAGGATCGTTCACCGTTATTGCTTCGCCTCTTGCAATATTATGGCAAAATGTAGCGATTACACTGTTATAATTAGGTCTGCACCATTTTCCGAACACATTTGGAAGGCGGTATACAAACGCTTCACAACCTGTATCCTGCGCATATGTAAATAGAGCATCCTCGCCTGCCTTCTTGCTGTTTCCGTAAGGATTATTTAATTCTGCCTGAATTGACGAAGTAATAAGAATCGGTGCTTTATTGCCAAATCCCTTTAATTTACGAAGCAGTTCCATTGTAAAACCATAGTTGCCTTCCATGTATTCAGCTTCCTTCAGAGGCCTGTTAATACCGGCAAGGTGATAGACAAATTCACAGTCTCTGGTGTATTGATGAAGGATTGCATCCTCCATACCTCTGTCATATTCATAAATTTCCATATACCCACGATGCTTTAACTCTGCAATAAGATTCTTGCCAATAAAGCCTTTTGCGCCGGTCACCAATATTCTCATAGCCTGTTCCCCCATGCATTTATTTCTTCTTTGATATAATCCAGGGTCAAAAGCTTTGATTTAGTCTCATCAATGGTTAATGCTCTCGTATTATTGGAATTAAACTCGGATAACTTTATTCTCTCCCGCTCACCATCTATAAAATATTTATTGTAATTGAGATCCCTCTGATCGGCAGGAAGCTTATAAAAATTCCCCATATCAATCGCATGGTAACACTCTTCATTGGTTAATAAGGTCTCATACATCTTCTCACCATGTCTTATCCCAATAACCCTTATCTCATTGTCTGCATGAAATAATTCCTTTACTGCCTGTGCCAACACCTCAATGG
This sequence comes from Bacillota bacterium, assembly GCA_023409535.1. Classification (GTDB taxonomy): domain Bacteria; phylum Bacillota; class Clostridia; order Lachnospirales; family Lachnospiraceae; genus Mobilitalea. The sequence goes on along the minus strand of JAEYGZ010000037.1, from coordinate 297,430 downwards.
TGGTCGCCGGCGCTTTCTGAACCATAATATCACCGCTTTCGGCGTACTCAAACGCAAATAAGACCAGTTCCACAGCCTCTTCCAGGCTCATAATGAAACGGGTCATTTTGGGTTCGGTTACCGTTAATGGTTGACCGGCCTTCATTTGTTCAATAAATAACGGGATAACGGAGCCTCTGGAGCACATTACATTCCCGTATCTGGTTCCGCATATGATAGTTCGGTCCGGTTTAACCGTCCTTGATTTTGCTACAAATACTTTTTCCATCATTGCCTTTGACATTCCCATGGCGTTCACCGGATAAGCAGCCTTATCGGTGGAAAGGCATATTACCTTTTTCACGCCTGCGGCAATAGAAGCGGTCAGTACATTATCGGTTCCGATTACATTTGTTTTCACTGCCTCCAATGGAAAAAACTCGCAGGACGGAACCTGTTTTAATGCAGCCGCATGAAAAACATAGTCCACTCCGTACATCGCATTTTTTATTGATGAGAGGTCCCTGACATCTCCTATATAATATTTAACCTTATCATTATTATATTGATGCCGCATCTCATCCTGTTTTTTTTCATCTCTGGAAAAAATACGGATTTCACCGATATCCGTTCGGAGAAAACGCTTCAAGACAGCATTTCCAAAGGATCCGGTTCCACCCGTAATTAATAAAGTCTTATTGGAAAACATGGTCTCACTCCATTATGCAGCCTGATAAATGCTCATTTATACTTTCTACATATATATAATAGGAGTGATAAGTTGAGAACCAACTGTACCAGATCGTAATTCCATGTATTGAATTTTTTAGAAGCATGGACTATTTTAGGCTATATAAGAATACTGTTCAGTCGCACCTGCGCAGGCTTGTAATCCTTGCATTTTCGATAATATTCCTTTGCCTTTGTCTTATGCCCCAGACATTCATAAATGACCCCGATATTATAAAATGCTAAGAAGCTGTTGACTCCCTCCATTTTACTGGTGTCATAGGTCGCCGCCTTATTGAATTCATCCACTGCCCGGTCGAATTCTTCATTATTCATCAAAATAAGTGCGATCAGAAAGATAAAGTCCGCCGAATGTGAGAATTCCTCATAGATATTCAGAAGCTGCATGGCTGCCTCATACTGTCCGGAATTAATCATGGAATAGCCATAGCTCTCCACCATATCCTGGACATACTCCAACCGGATATCCAGATCAAAATACAAGGCCCGTCCAAAATAATCGCAGGCATTTATATAATCTTCCTCCATATAATAACCCTTGCCTATCTGATATAGCAGATAAGGGTCATCGGGAGTGCTGTCCAGTGCTTTTTTTAACAGGCTGATATTCCTCTGTGTCTTCTTTCTCCTGATTTCCAGGTCTCCTTCATAACCGAAATGTCTTACGCAAAGAGGAATAGAAAATGTTATCTCCTCCGTTCCTGATAACGGGGTAACCTGCTCATGGATTATTCCTTTGTATTGATAATACTTTTTTGAAAACAGACGGTTAATTCTCTCACTATATTGATATGTAGTATCACTTCTCGTAAATTCATTGATACACAACAGCCTGCCGATCCCCCCGGGTGCAGCTTCAATCAGCTTTCTTATTCCATCCATATTGATTTCTTCCGTGATCTCATCTGCATCTATCGCAAGAATATATTCATTACCGGCTTTTTCGATCGCGAAGTTTCGCGCAGCAGAAAAATCATTTACCCATTGAAAATCATATACCTTATCTGTGTAACGTAAAGCGATCTCCCTGGTGGCATCCGTTGATCCCGTGTCAACAATAACAATTTCGTCCATGTAGGAGGCTATGCTGTGCAAGCATAGCTCCAGGCTGCTTTCTTCATTTTTTACTATCATGCATAGGGTGATTGCTGTCATTTTCGTATCCTCCCGGACTAAGTCCATGATATCAGCTTATTTGTTTCCTGACCAAGTACTTCCATAAAATATGCAATATCAGCTTTTTCTGCATAGCGGACATCCAGCAGTGCATTCTTTACTTCATTTATTCTGTATTTTAAATCCGCCTCGGGGAATTCGTCGTGATGACTTATAATTTCATTTTCCAACAGCTGGGCATCATATATTAATTTGTCCAATGCCTGTGCACCCGCCTCTTCTCTGCCTGCAAGTCCGAGGATTTTGTTCTGCAGGGTTTGGATTCTTAGAGACAGGGTCAGATTTATATCACTTGGCTCAAATACCTTATTCGTCTGCAACACCTTAATCGTCCGCTCCTGACTGACAGAATAATCGGCACTCAGAGTAAACCGCTCCGTTATCCGTACATTCTCAGGGCAATCGTATACAATTATCCTTCCCCGGTATGCCAGCATGCCGTCAATATGCCTCTGCCACTGGTCAAACTTTGCTTCCAGCATTGGATATGGAACAATCATGATCGAGAATGGCTTTGGTATCTCCTGCCGCAATAACTCAAAATATTCCGACAGCATTTTGCCAAATTCCTCCGAAGAATAGTCCATCGAAGCGTCCAGATCCGATGTCACCACAATATTATCCGGCCTCAGTTGTTCGGAATAAGCAGCAAGCAGCTGATTGGCAGACGAATCTGCTGCCATAAAAATCGTCTGATTAAAATCTGTCTCCGATAAAATGGAAAAAAGAAGACCATGCAGTTTTACCTGCATGAGTCGTTCTGCAGCATCCGATATCTGCGCCTGAAGGATCTCTATCAGCTGTCGGAACAGCTGCACCTGCGTCTCCCTGCTAAGATAAGACTTATTTGTATATAGATTCTGAAAATCCGGCAGCATCCTGTCCCTCCCTGTATTCCTGGGTAGTTATCTGATCCTTTAGCTCCAGCAAATGCATCAGCTTCCTCACCATTTTCTTATAGTCAAAGTATCTTCTATGGTATTCCTGAATATCATAACAGCAATTCTCCATAATTGCATCATATCGATCGTTCAGGACAGTATTGAATTTCCTTGCTAATTCATCCACATCATTCTTAGGAAAACTCACCCCACATTGTTCCCAATTGGTGAATTCATCCACCGCATCGATACGACTGCTGATCATATAACAACCATTGCGAGCCGCTTCTGAAAATACATTCGGGGTTCCACCTTCAACAATAGAAGTTATTGCAAATACCTTTGCCCTTTTATACTCTTCATTTAATAATTCTTTATCAAGAATCTTACCGGTAAATATGATTCTTCCTTCCAACTGCGGATACCTACGAAAAAACTCCTTTATATAATTCTGGAATGTTGGTTCAATACCGCCAACCAGCTTGACCTTCCATGCAGGGTACCGGTCAGCGCACTTGGCAAAAGCCTCCATTAGGATATGGTTGGCTTTCTCTTTTAAACCAATCCGTCCCACCGTCAGAATTATATTTTCCTTTTCTTTATAGGATACCGGCTTAAGCCGGGCGATATCCTCCAAATAGCCATTCACAAGATATTCAATCCGATACGGCCATTTTTCTGACAGGAGCTTCTTCAGCCGCTTGGATTCGCAGGTGATTAAGTCACAATTCTCATACATCGTTCTTAATTCAGGGATACCAAGACTAAGCCTGTCCGCCCAACCACTATTAATATCCAGCTTCAGAATAACCTTGCCTTCTGGACGAAGTTCCTTATACAGGGGTATGATCCGGCGGTTTGTGTCATAGCTGCCAAAACAAAAGAGGAGATCGATTTTAGAATAATTCTGTCTGATATAATCGCATGCGAATTCCGTCCACTGCTCCGGTGTCTCTGCAGCAGGCACCACCTCAACAAGCAATCCCGGCAGTAAATCAAGATAGGTATACTCCTCCCTCTGAGCTGTTACAATTACCGTTTGAAAATCAAACAATTTTGAAAATGTATAAGGCAGCAAAATGCAATCCTTCATAAACTGTTCATTGCGGTAGTATGTATATGGGCATATGTTTAAAATTTGTTTCATGGCTTTGCATCCCTTTCTGCCAAAGTTATATAACTGCTATAGTATATCAAATATACCATTTTATCGTAGTTACTAGTCGGTATACATAAATGTCAATCATACGATTTTACATCAAAATAAAGTATCTTGTTATAGGGAATATAATTTTTACCTCCACATATACATTATCGCATCTCTTGTATACTCCAATTACATTCAATTGCTTAATCATATTAATATATCTACTCCTGCATTGATTATCTTATAATCTTTTTTGTAATGTAAAAAATAAATAGTTGCGAATATTTCACCCATATAGCCCGCATATCTTTTACTTGGAATTATTCCTTCTTCTCTGCATAATTGTTCCACAATATCTAAAATATCAAATACCCACTCACAATAGGAATGCAATACCTCCTGCCTGGCAATCAACATATTGTAATTATAAAAAAATCTGCCTTTCCAGATACTTTGCCACGAAGCTTGCAACTCAGGAGATTTCATTAAGATCGCCTTCCGCATCAGCTCCCATTCGTTTTTTGAGAGATATCTGATATATTGTGCCGAGATATCAGGAAAATGTATAGTCGGATACGGCAGAATCACATCCACCTTACTTTGAATGATTCTCTGTATCTCCGATCCGCTCAATTCAAATACTCTACGGTAATGGCATAAGCCAGCATACTCATAAGCAGAATTTTTCCAAATCCAATACAATGCCGTAAGCTCGCAATAATCCCGATTCTTAGCTGAGATATTATCCCCTGTATCATCTCTTAGAATCCCTAGGCTGCCATTATCCAATACTGCTCCTGCCTGAATCTGTTCTATTTGTTCTGACAAAGCATATTTATTCTCCTGTAATCGATCCCTGCTGCTTCTGACCATATAAATCTTAAAAAGCTTCTCCAGGTCAGGATGATCACTTATTGTCAAGTTACTTACCCCATCCAAAGTGGTAAAACCATCAATCCGATTATAATATTTCCTCAGAATCTGATTCCTGAGCTGTGAGGTCAGGCATACATAATCCGTTATCCCATAGTTCTCTAACTCATCCGTAATTGTCCGGTGATGCTCTTCCGGTACCGCAATTAATATTTGCTCACGAATATTTTTCTCCAGATATTCTGACAATGTCAGGACTTCAATGCCATCCAGCTGTTCCGGATTTCCCTTCCTCTCTGTTACTATAAAATAACTGACCTCTGTCTTATATGTACTCTTCATGGCTGTGTAAATAGTCTCAGCCAGAAGCTGGGCACCATAAATTGAGACACGATGATTCATTAAAGATCCCCCTAATCCCTGAAAAATAAATCCCTTGTATATACCTTATCCATAACATCAGCGATCTCTTCATTATAACGATTCGCAAGAATAACATCGGACATTTGCTTAAAGCTCTCCAGCTCCCTGATCACCATGGAATTAAAAAAGCTTTCTTCACGCAAACCTGGTTCATATACAACAACTTCTATTCCCTTTGCCTTGAGTCTCTTCATTACACCCTGTATGGAAGATTGCCTGAAATTATCAGAATTCACCTTCATCGTCAGTCGGTAAATTCCCACTATCTTCGGCTTTCTCTTTATAATGCTCTCGGCAATAAAATCCTTACGGGTACGATTTGCTTCTACAATTGCACTAATGATATTATTGGGAACATCCGCATAATTTGCAAGGAGCTGCTTGGTATCCTTCGGCAGACAATACCCACCGTATCCAAAGGAAGGATTATTATAATGTGTACCAATCCTAGGGTCTAGTCCCACACCTTCAATAATCTGTCTTGTATTCAATCCGCGTACCTCAGCATAGGTATCCAGTTCGTTAAAAAATGCAACCCTCAGCGCAAGATAGGTATTTGCAAATAGTTTTATTGCCTCGGCCTCCGTTAGATTCGTTAGCAAAACCGGGATATCCTCTTTTATAGCAGCATCCTTAAGTAAGAATGCAAATTGCTCGGCCTTCGCCCGCAGAATATTATGATTTTCAGGAACTCCTACCACAATTCTGGAGGGATAAAGATTATCATATAAAGCATGTCCTTCTCTGAGAAATTCCGGTGAGAAGAGAATATTTTGTGTGTTATATTTGTTACAGATACTCTCTGTATAGCCTACCGGTACGGTGGACTTAATGATCATAACTGCTTCCGGTGCCAGCTTCAAAACTGTCTCTATAACTGTTTCCACAGAAGAGGTGTCAAAATAATTCTTCTCAGGGTCATAGTTCGTTGGTGTAGAGATGATAATATAATCTGCGCCATAATAAGCTTCATTTGCATCTGTGGTAGCAACTAAATTCAACTCCTGAGTTGCCAGATATTCTTCAATTTCAGGATCCACCAGAGGCGATTTTCTTCGATTAACCATCTTCACCCGTTCAGTATTAATGTCAAGTGCATATACCTCATTCTTTTGCGATAAAAGAATTGCATTTGATAAACCGACATATCCAATTCCAGCAACTGCGATTTTCATTATTTGCCTCCAATTGAAAATATTATATTAATTATTGAATAGATTTCTATACCTATGCTGTATATCTTGCGATATTTCTATGAGGATATGGAAGCCTTTTCTTTCAGTGTAAGTTCTATAGCGAAATTCCTAAGTTCTAGAACCAATAAAGCAACAAGGGTAGATGGGTTACTATCTAAGAATAAGCTAGAAAATATGTTACCTAATATTCTGAATGTAATTCCTGTATTGCCCGATATATTCCAAGGGCTAAAGCCTTTGCTCCAAAGATTATGAATTTTTGCAAGACAACACCTCCTAATCAATGGTGATTTATCACTCACACAGTTTATGCATGCCGTCAAATATTTTTTTTCCTACTAAATTTTCATCATGAACTACTTTTCTATCTAATAACATACTATATTTCACCAAACATTCCAAACTTATATCTTGACTTTCAGAGATACTTTTTTCCCTGTTTAACATTATACTCATCAGTTCAGATTCCAGATATGAAATTTCTATCTTTTTTAATTCGCTTCCTGACCTGCCTATTGTAAATAATGAATCCAGTCCCCATGGCAGAAAAAACAATTTATCCTCCAATTCAAGACAATTTAATATTTTTGCCCATCCATGCTTTGACGAAACATAATCTAAATCCATTTCTGTAAGGTTTACCTTACGCATCTTCATATCTTTTTTGTCAATCAAAAGAAGAGTATCACCAAGACGAGGCAACACAACTATTCTATCTCTTGTATTAATAATCTTCGAAAATTCTTTTCCAACACCATTTGAAATACCTTCAAAAATGTTTATAATTTTCCCCGATTTTTCTATACAGATTATGTTTCCATTATCTGATTGTGTTAACCATATTTTTTCTCCATCATAACATATCGCATTCAGATGAATATTTGCATCCACTATTTTAAACTCTTCTATGCTTCTATCTTTCAAACTATGTTTGATAAATATATTGGTATTATATAATGCTGTCCAATAACAATCCTTATACCCGTTCGCATAAAGTGCTGCTATTTTTCCTTTTTCGATATGTTTAGAAATGTACTTATTTAATATATCATCCTGATAAAACTGTTCTGTCTGCATATCGAAGTAATAAACCGGTTTTTCATAATAAGTTGAAAAAAACCAAATCTTATCCTCTATGCACATATGATAATCATAAAAATTGTGTAAATATTCCGGTAGAAACGTTTCCTGTACATTTTTCAATACATCTATTTTATTTTCACTCTTTGAATATTTCAATATATCAGAGGAATTATAAGCCGTTATAAAAAGAACACCTTTATTAGCAAAAATTCTTCTTGCTCCAAAAGTCCTTTCTCCTGTATATACTGCAAGTATATCCACTTTTCCTGTTTTAAGATTCATTCTACATAATGAAAAAATAGAGTTGTCAAAATACCACATTATATCTTCATCAAAATATGCATCTCCAAAACACGGCCTTATGTCTATCATTGTTTATCTCCTTAATTTGTACTATCAAATTCAAACCTTCCCTTATTACAACCACTCTTCAATATTTCTATTCGTTTGCTGGAATGGAATCATTCTTTTTTCTTCAGTCAATTTACAATATTTACACACCGGCATTGGATGTGTTAAAAATTCTGCTATTTCATTGGCATCTTTCGCACTATATATATCAATGCTATTTTCATCAGAGATTTGAATTTTTTCTAATCCAAAATAATTTTTAAAATGATGTAAATGAGCACCTATAGCACAGGAATATATTCTTCCATGGCTCAGTGTTATACAATAATTTCCTCTGTAACATTTATTGTAAAAATTATCCTCCGGCGACTGATCTCCCTCAATATCAAAATGATAATTTTCCAATAATTTATTCCCATACTCATCAACAACCATACTGAAATTGTAATAAGGAATACCATATTCTTTTGCCTTTTTCTCAATAGAATCGTAGTCTACACGAATAGGATATTTCGTAGGTGCAAGCTCAATATTATATTTTTTTGCAGCAATCCAAAAATCTTCTTTCATTTTTAACAACAATAATCCATTTGTTACAAGAACAACCCTGCCTGTTTTAAAACAATTTCTCGTTATCCTAAAGAACTCAATAATCTCAGGATGAAGTAACGGTTCTCCCCCCATAAGTTCAATGCACTCCATATTTCCTTGATATAATTCAGATAGTCTATTGCAGTCTTTTTCATATTCCTCTACAGATAAAAATTCTTCCTTTGCAAGGGGACTGCAGTGAAAACAGCCTCTACAATTCAAATTGCAATGTTCTGTTATATGTACCTCATATTTTAATGACTTTCTAGGTTCTAACCGTAATACATTTTTAGAAAAGCTCTCTATCATTTCATCAGAAAGGGCTATGTATTGTACTACATTATACTCCTTTAATGTTTGAATGACTTCCTGTCTATAAAGTTCACCTACGCAGACAATTATTATAGCATCTGGGAATTTTTGCTTAACCTCCCCTACTTCTATTACAGGCTTACCCATACATATCATTTCATCATCCAAACCGGAAACAACAAATCCCGAAACATTGTCTATCTGATGTAACTTTAGCCACTGAAAAAAAAGCTTCCCAACTTTCCCCTTACCGTATATAAGTACATTATTGCCTCTAATAATTTCATCTATTTTTGTCTCTATCATAACGTATCTCCATTAACAGAAAGTCTAATATCTACAACAACACTCGTGCATGATCTCATATTCTTCCTCATAGAAAGTCATATCTGTACAACTTCCCCCAACAGCATTGTACCTGTAATAATATTTCCATTGACCGGTTTATAAACTTTAAATGAATAACCCAGATTTAATTCCTCAATATATGGCTTGATTCCAAAAAAATCGGTTGGTGTATGATGAATATGGATCAGCAAAGCTGGTTTTTGAGTTCGGAGTGTTTTCTCCGCTCCTCTGATTGCCTCTGATTCCATTCCCTCTACATGCAGTTTAATTAAAGAAATTACTAATTTGTTTTCCTCAACGAAATCATCTATACTTTGCATATCCACAGTGTTATTTTCTCCATAGGTTCTGCTTTGGTAAGGCTTCATTGTGCTCCAGTTTAAATTTGCGTTTTTCTCAATAAGAGCTTTTTCACTTTTCCTACCTACAGCCTTATTAACTATCTCTAAATTATTCAAGTTATTTAATCGTACAGTTTCCTTTATATAATCACAATTTTCCTTTACTGCTTCCCATGCATACACCTTACCTCTTGTCATCTTTGCAAAGAGAAGTGCAGAATCACCGATATATGCACCGGCATCTATGATATTCCCTTTACTTATTTTATTAAAGGATTGAAATAGATTACATCCACAAGCATAATAATAGACATTAATATCAAAATATTTCTTGGGAAGTAAATAATTTTTATAGATGAACATACCCGTGTCAAGTTGAAATATTTTTGCCTTAAATTCAATCTGAATTTTTTGCAATGCGTCTTTTTCATTTTCATCAAAAATATCCATTTCACATTCCTTGCTTTTAAACAAGGTATTCATTCTTTTCAAAATCAAATTGACTGCTTCTACACTTTCTCCATCAAGCTCCTTGATTAACGCAAAATACTTATTCCAAAAATCATCGCTTTTTTCACAATAACTATCTTTATATTGCAGGTGAGTATTTCTCTCATGAAAAGCATTGGTATACAGTCCGATCCTGTTAGAAACAATATTGCTAAACAACTCATTTGTAACAAACATCCTATTTTTTATGTTATACTTTAACAGGGTTTGTTCTATTTCCTGATGGAAACATTCTTTTGTCGCTATAATAAACAAGGCTTCCGCTGCGTCAGCCAACAGATCTTCAATACCAAACACAGAAATACCATTAACCGTTTTATTATCTTCTTTCTGTGAAATTACAAAACATTTGATTTTAATTCCATGTCTTGTCAATTCCTTTAGTACTAATGATCCAACTTCACCACAACCGTAAATAATAATAGTTTTATATTTTTTTGCTTTGTTTAAAAATTCATTTTCCAATATTGCAACTTCTCCAATCTCACCTTTTGAAATATACTATTCCTCCGTCTCAATCCATTCACACATTTCTTGTTTACTTCTCTCCCATTCAAACTTAGGGCTCAAACCGGAGCAGTATCTGCAATAATATTTAGGTCTTGCTGCAAAATCAAATATCTCCTGCATATCTTTCACCCTATAGATATCCAGGTAATCACGCTCTGACATTCGAAGATTCTGTCCATATTTTTGATTAAAAATCCTAAAGGATTGGCAGGAGAACGGGCAACCATATAGCTTTCCTTCCATTAGAAAATTTCCATAATTGGAGATGTGACAATTAGCAAAACTTTCTACAGGATTGCTATCCCCTTTCAGGTTTATTGTCTTTTTAAACAATGTTTTTACTGCTTCATCTCCCGTACCTTCAAAATGTTTAAATATAACCCCCTCACACTTTGCTTTTTCTCTCATCTTATTAAAATCAAGATTTATAGGATATCTTGTATTAACGATAGTTACCTTATTCTCCCTACACACACGCCAAAAATCTTCGCTCTGTTTCAAGAGCAATAAACCATTTGTCGTTAATCGGATCGTTACATAAGGAAAATGATTTCTAACATCCTCCAAAATCTTCAACAAATCCGGATGTAGTAGCGGCTCTCCTCCCATAACAGACATTTTCATAATATAATCACCATGGAAAATTTCTGATAGCCTGTCCAAATCACGGTGAATGGTTTCATAAGGCACAAAATACGGTTCAGCGATACATGCAAAATGATCGCAGCCTTTGCAACGCAGATTGCAGTGATCCAATATATTCAAAACCATATATTCCATGCAAGGACGAGGCACAAAGCGCAACAAACTTTCTTTCTGTGCATCAATCTTTTTTTCTACCTTTTTCTGACTTTCGTATACTAGTCTACGCAATTCACAGAAGCTATCCAGTTCATAATTGCCATTTGCATACATTAATTGATCATAAAGTTCCTTACTAATATATATAATTTTATAAAAATGGTATATCTCTATTTTCTTTTCAATTTCATTATGTAAATTCTCTAACGCACAAACAATCAGACATTTGTCATTTAGACTCTCCTGATTATCCGTGATCACATAAACTGGTACTCCCATAATATTCGATGGATTTTCCTTAATATTAGAGACTAATATTCTATTTATCCCAAATTGTCTTTTTGAAGCATATTCTACAACTGTTTTCGCTACCCTTCCTGCACCATAAAGCATACAATCATTTTCTTGAAATACTTTATCCAACTGTTCTTTTTTAAATAACATATTTTTTGCATTCATTGATATAAACACCTCTACTATTTCTTCTATGCACCCAACGCCTAATTGGTCCCACAATTTGTTCTTGCGATAATAAACTATTCTTTAAAATCTCCTGCTCTATTTCATAGAAGATTTCTTCATTTTCCATAGCTATAGAATGTAGTCATACTGTCGGTTTTTTATTTCTATTGCTTCCCTGTGAAATCCATCCATTTGTTTCCGCTACACACTAATTCATCGACTCTAATTCTTTTCGTACTGTATTATGAAATCCACATCTATTCCGCATAAATAAAGCTGCATTATGAGAATATTCCATAAACTTGCCTTCATTCATAACTAACCACTCAATTGCATCTGCCATCTGCATTACATCCTCGTTATCACATAATACACCGCAGTGCTTGTTTATATATTCTGGAACTGCCGCAACTCGATTCGTTACGACCACCAGACCGCTACTCATTGCTTCACACATGGAAACTCCCTGTGTATCCTGTCTTGTAGGACACAAAAAAATTCCATGCTCTCTATGTATTTCTGCTATTTCTTTTTGTGTAAGAAAATTTCTATATATGTGGACATTGTGAAAATCCTTATCCATTAAATCTCGATAATTATCTTCAAATAGTATACCGTCCCCATAAATATTAATTTCTGTCTTCTCAAAAATAGGACGCCTTGACAATTCTATAATTACTTTTGATGCGATATCATTGGCATACATCCGCGTTTTGTTTGATTTTATTAATAATATTTTTTTTACATCTTCTGGTTTTTTTTCATAATATTGAAATAACTCTGAATCAATAAAATTCGGTATAATCTCATAAGCTTCAGGCAGCACCCCAACATCCATTTTTGTTATTTTCTTTAGCCAATCAGATACAAAAATAAACTTGGTATTTCTTCTGGAAAATAAGTTTCTAAAGAAAATCATTCTTTCTTCTGATTCATTTTCCAAACTTTGAAAGCTCTCTTTTATCTCATTTTCTGAATAATTAAAAATCCTTCTGTTCCATCTTAGGACTTCATATCCATGTAACCAGCAAATCAGTTCTGTGCTTTCATCTATGTACGCCTTCAATACTTGCATGATTTCTTTTGTCGGAAAATGTATTAGTATTTTTTTGTATTGTCTAACCGAAAGCAGGAATGCCAGTCCATTTTCTCCACCTTCAAAAACCTTTTGATAATCAAACTCATATTCTTCAAGATATGGAGAATCTATGTATCCATAGGCATCTATATCCAGCCCTTTTCTTCTATATTCAATCAGTCTCCGAAATATGAAACCCTGACGATATAACGCATTTTTCTTCGGCAAACCATTATTTGAAATCAGAAGAATTTTGTCCTTACCCGCATCTCCTAACTTACAGGTTCCTGCACTTAAGAACAAATTCTTATATTTATTTTCCAAACCACTATTTTTTAGAATTTCAAATAAACTGATGCTCAGCCTTTTTTTACCCAGTTTTTCTAATTGATCCACTATTGCCGCAAAACGTAATGGTATGACCAGTATCTGTATCTCTTTATCCTGTTCATATATTTTAAAAAATTCATCCAGACAATATACTTCTTTTCCCAAATACTTTGTTCCCCATTTTGAGCGGTCATTATCAGTATACCCTAATATTGATATTTCCGGTATACTGCAACATATTTTCTCCAGTTCTATCGCTCGTGCCGAACATCCAAAAATGAGAATTTTAATACTCATTTTACCTCCTTAGTTATCCATTTTTGCACCGGTCCAACTATGGCTTTACCGTTGTTCAATTTCTTTTTTTCAATCTCCTCTTTTATTTCCTTATAAAGTTCTTCCTTTTCTACGGCTACAAGAACAAAGTCAAATTCCTGTTCTAACAGGTACTCAGGCATGTTTACATCTAATCCCTCATTTTGGTATGCCTGGTATTTTGAATCTACCCATGCCGTAATCACACCATATCCCGTGCTGCTTAATATAGAATATATCGTTTTTCCCACATTGCCAGCACCATAAAGCGCAACTATACTTCCATACGGAATATGTTCATAGGGAAAACGATAATCCCAATTACCCAACATTTTACTTTTTTGAATTGCAGTATATACTTTTTCCAGAGCCTTCAATTGAAATTCATTATCACTAATTAATTCTGTTTTTCGTACTTCCTCTTCTATATCAACTAAAAGCCTTATTGCATTAATATTGCCTTTTTCAACACTGCAATTTATCGCATAATAAAAATCCTGATTCAATCGGTTCCTATTATTTTCATATAATAGTCTTAATCCATTTTCTTTTGCAAAAAGCAAATTTTCCTGTATGCCTTTTAACATGTCGTTAATTTGGAGAAAGGTATAATTAATTGATGTTAATCGTACACGATAGCAATATAATTCTATAGGAAGTACCAAAAATTCTTTTGCCATCCACATTGCCTTAGAAAAAAAAGGTGGGTCCTGATATCTACGGTAATTCGGGAAGCGTAAATTGTTCTTGTCCAAAAAGTCCTTTCGAAATATATAACTTTGGTAATAATAATCATATTGAAAATCAATGAATCTTAATTTCTTTAATGCCTCTTGTTCTGTAAATTCTGCCCTATATGTATCAGCGGGTAATATATCATTTTTCCTCTTCATGGAACGAAAGCTTCCGCAAATTACCGCTTCCTTGTTTTCACATTCTTCAACCATTTTTCTAAGCCCTGTTTTATCCATATAAAAATCATCAGCATCCATAAATGCTATATATTTGCCTTGAGCAGCATTTAGTGCATTATTTCTGGCAACTGCAGCTCCTTGATTTATCTGACATATTAATTTTATATCAGAGCAACTTTCCATATAAGTATGTACAATTTCAATAGATCCATCTGTTGAACCATCATCTATGCATATTATTTCTTTATTTTTAATATCTTGATTTAAAATACTATCAAGGCAATCCTGTAGATATTCTTCACCATTATAAATTGGAATAATAACGGAAATGTTATACATAACTTTCAGCGCTCCTATTTCCTAAGATATTATCAGTTATTATTTTTCAAATGAAATGCGGATATCCATAATCATTTTTTTATAAATGTCACTTGCTAAATATTGTGGTTCTGCTCCAAACTTAAATTTTTCTGAAGAATATATTTCCTCCGGTAATTCATAAACCTGTATTTTTTTTTGAAGTAAGCTTTGAAAATATTGTTCCATTTCTTGAATAATTGCATTCCATTTAATAATCTTTTCTTTGTATGTATACTCTTCATATCGTTCTCCAATTTCAATTTTTGTAGCCAATCTGCTTTTTATTAGAACGATTTTATTATCTGAATAAGATTCCTCCAGTAATTTTACAAATAACTTACATTTCTCTTTCCATAACTCCATATGTTTTCTGGTTCCCACATTAACTCTTTTCTTAATATCAATTCCAGCAATATTGGATTCATAAAATGCATCACTTAAGGTAATATAATTTCTATCAGTTAACTCTGCAATATCAAACCTTTCTTCCATAAAATCAACAAAAAAATAATCCGGTAAATTTTCCTTTTCTTTTAGTTTTATATACAGGCTTCCCTCAAAATCTTCCTTTATTTTCTCTACCCTAAATGGATTTTGATTTATTATACTATAGCTTTTTTTATCCCATTTTGTCATTTGTGCAATTAAGCTTGAAAAAGGATAATGCAACATCAATTGTTTATCTGATACCCCTATCTGCTGCAAAACAAATCTATTGCCAAAGCCCCCTAATAATCCGAACTGATACTCCCAAAGCCTTTTGCCATTCCCCAAATATTTGTCACATATTTCCTTTTGTTTTAATAGAAGAATATTAATATTATCATTTTGATTATTGTCTTTATAATATTTCATCGTAAACCATACTCTGGTTTCCTCATATCGCTTTAATATCGTATAATATTGATTTAGTAGATTCCTTAAAGAAAAATATTTTAAAAAATGCGCACATGCCATTGGCATATCCAGTCTGCCCTTACTATTACTCATAATGCTTCCATTTCGATTAATTCTATATGTATATATCACATTAGAAGTACATACAATTTTATTTGCCATTATTACAACAATGGGAAAAATAGCATTATCTTCATGTACAACAGCCGGCATAAATATTTCATTCTTCTGAAGAAACTCTTTTTTGTATAGCTTACTCCATACCATTACCCATCCACATAACAGATATACTCCTCTATCATGTTTTGATACGATCTCACTATTTTGAAAATATTGCTGATGTTTTTCTGTTATTTCTTTTGTTACTGTGTCGTATTCCTGGTAATCTCCAGCAACTATATCTGCCCCTGTTTTTTCAGCAACTTGCACTAAATAACTAATAGCATCTTCAACAATCCAATCATCTGAATCTACAAAAAAAATATATTTTCCTGTTGCAACTCGAATTCCATAATTTCTTGTTGGACCCAGTCCTTCATTTTGTTTTGAATAAAAACAAATTCTTTTATCCTTTTTCTTCCAATCAGTACATTTCTCATATGTATTATCTGTAGAACCATCATCAATTAATATAATTTCGATGTTTTGGTAGGTTTGTCTACATAAGCTAATTAAACATTCTCCTAAGTATTGTTCTACGTTATAGCAAGGAACTACAATCGATACCTTCACTGTATTTTCATCCATATGGTTATAATCCTTTAATTTTTTTCAAAAGCAGACCTTTCAGGCAATATATTATCAAGTGCTCTGTTTATCCTCTCTTTAATCCTTACAAATTCCTCTGGTGTGCAATGTTCATTCAGACTTATCATCTGCCATTTTTGCATCTCAATTTCTTTAGCAACCTCTTCATAATTATTCATATCCACAAGGTACATTTTCCCCTGTGTACGTCTTGGATAAAAATCACCTTCACATAGCTGCCAATATCTTATGAGATACTGCGTTATATCCGTATAAGCCCGAAAGTGATTTTTTGAAGCCTGATACAATACTTTTCCTTCTATATCCCATAGCTTCTTCAATGTTGATTTTTTCATAGCACTTGGCATGTGCGGATCATGAAAGCCAGGAAAATCATACCAATATTCCAATGATCTAGTCCGTTCCTGCAGGTCTCCATATTCTTTACAATACCATTTATCCCGATTGGATTTTTGCACCTCTCTCTTTTTAAAATACTTATTAATAATCATCATATTATTGACCTGTGCATAGCGAGCCATGTTTGAAATCGGTCCAAATTCTACAGCCGTAATAATATTTTCAACAGCTTCATCACACACTTTTCCATCTTTAAAATAATAGGTTTCATAGATAGGTTGAAGTGGTATCATATCATCATTAAAAAGAATAAAATTTTCTGATAACCCTTCAATTCTGTGGTAATTCATTTCAATCGTATTGGAGTTATAGGTTGGTAAGAACTCATACGGTATGTAATCACAGTGCCTGACAATTTTTAGTTTAGGATGATCACAATTTAAAAAAGCCGGTACATGACCCCATGTTACAAATACAATTTGATTCACCCATGGCATGAACTTTTCTATTGCTCTAAACCAATATTGCATATTATCCCAGTCTTCAAATCGAATATTAGAATTTGATTTTTCTTCCGGACAATATTTAGCTAATGCTTCTTCTTTTTCTTTTAACCATTTAATATCATAGCCATTTACCCATGGAATTACAATATCTACTGGATTATTCATAGAATTACACCTGCCTGTTATTTACTACTTCTACATTCTGCTTCATAACTAGTTTATTTGCCTTTTGACATAATTGAACTATACTGCTTGGGTCTCCATAATAGGCATCACATATCGTTATTGCGCGTTCTAAATCAGCAGACACATCATAAATCCCCCATCCCTCTATCTGGTACTGCTCTACTATTTTCTTATAATCCTTCCATAATTGTGGTCTCATAGACTCTATTGTTGCCTTAATCAGCGGATGTGGTCGCCATAACAAAGCTACTTCTTCCTGATTTTCTTTGAATACCTGTAACACATCCTCCATTTTTTTCAGCATCTTTTCATTATGCTCTAACAGTGCCGCAACACTTATATTATAAAAGATAATCTTTTTCCATCTTCCGTTCGGTTTTTTAATGATTTTCAACCATTCTTCCGGAATTTCTAAATCCTCTTTTTTTGTACTCAGAACTTTATCTATCTTTGGAGATCCAAAGCCAAGTATCTTCTTTTCCCAATAATTTCTCATATTCTCACTAGTTAATTTTATCATGTTATTAACATATATCTGACGCATATCCTCAGACTGTACAATGACTTTATCCGCGTTTACAACTGCCGGAACAGTACAGAAATGTTCTATTTTTTCTACTGCTTCCTGATCATCTGGCCTTACTTCACCTAAAACAAAGTAGGGGATATAAATCAAATTTTTTGTATATTGTTTTAAGTTTTTGGAATAAAAGAAAGGATGTACGCTTGTTATATAATTACTATTATCATAGGGATTATGGATAAAAATCATATCAGGTTGATGTTCTTCAAAATCAAATGTATCGTACCTTGTTACAGGAACATAATCCGGATACTGGCCTCCCTCATAATGTTCTTCACGGAAACTGCCATCAGGATTTTTATCGTAATATGGAATTGGAATTACATATGCATCACAATCCGGGTCATCCTCTGCTGCTTTCCATACGCTCTCCAGAGAGTCCCACATGGATGCTTTATATGGAAGAAACACCGCTTCCCTCCGAACCTTGATGTCATTTTTCACGCTGCTTTCTATTAGAATCAGCAGCTTCTCCAAATTTTTATATGCTTTATTGGAACTTAATACTTTGCTCTGCGCTATTTCTTCATGTATCTGGTAGGTTAGTTCACAGTATTCTTCCAATATACTGATGGTAACAAACCCCTCCCCTTCCGTATTTTCTATCATTGTTCCCAGCTTAATTGCATCTTCCTGGCACTGTTCCAGCAAGCTCATTGCAACTACAATATTTTTGTCATCTAGAGCTCTTTTTATTTCAATATGAACCTTTTCAAGTCGAGACACAAAATCTTCTGCTTGTTTTTTCTGAGCTTTTCTCATAAATAAAACACCTTCTATCATTTTGAATAAACATATATCCTAGAAAATTATATATTTTATAACAGATTTGTCCAAAATACATTTTATAAAAATGCAAATATTATTAAAAAGTTGTTTATAGATCAATGATTTTACCTATCTTTGAAGCAATATTAGAATTACGCAACTAAACCTTACTTTAACTTGTCATTGTCAAATCTTCAACAGCATTGATAATAAATTCTTTTTGATATTTATTCATTATGGCAATCTCTTTTCCTAAGCTTTAGATCTTAAAAGCTCATAAGTCAACTTAATACCATCCGTCATAGAGTGCCCGCAACTCCATCCTACTGCCTTCAGCTTATCCGCATTCAACAACGCCTTTGTAGCTGCTGAATACCCTCTGCTCTCCTTTTCATCAGGAAACGCATAGGTAACTTTCTTACCATTTATTAAAGCCAAATATTCAGCCAACTCTCTCAGGGTCCAATTAGAATTACGATCTGCCACATTATATGCTTCGCCTGTCTTTCCCCTTAGCATGACAGTCAAAATTGCCGATACCGCATCACCTACATAGATATAAGAATATAACTGCATACCATCACTTTTAAGAATAATATCCTCGCCTGCTGCTGCCCTCTGAATCAATTGCGAGATTGCTTTCGTATCCGTCATAAGTATGGTAGGTCCATAGACACGACATAATCTTGGAATAACCACATCAACTTTTCTCGTTGAGATATAAGCCTGGCATAAAGCTTCTCCCAGTCTTTTCCCTTCCGTATAGCAGGCTCTTAGCGTATTACAGTCAATATATCCGCAGTAATTTTCCATGAATTCTTCCGTATCTCCGCGGTTCTCGCCATAGATTTCAACCGATGACAGGAATACAACTCTGCAACTTGTTTGGGCCGTGGCAAGCTCTAGCAGGTTCATCGTACCTGTGACATTCGTTTTTATTGTTCCGATAGGATCAGCAGCATATAGGACCGGGTGCGTATTGCTAGCCCCATGAATGATGTAATCAATCTCTGCCGGAAGCATATCTAATGATAAAGGGTGATTGACATCATGCTTCAGATAAAAAAACTCCGATTTATCCCAGTGTACATCCAATCTCTCTTTTGCCTTATTCTCATCACGACTTATTGCTATAATACGGATGTTATCCCGATATTCTTTATTCCGATACATCAGCAGGTCGATCAGAAACACTCCCAGCATTCCAGTCGCGCCGGTGATTAATATTGTTTTATTCTTTAGTTGATTCCAGTCAATAATATTACTCGCATAGGATGCCAGCTGCTGCTGGTATAGTAAATTTCTTCGGATATTCTGCATAGTTTCCATCCTTACTATAGATTTCTATATTTACTACTGCTTCTATTTCACCCATTCTTCCCGTTTCGTTTTATGCAGTGCATTAAAAATATCAACATCCTCCGTAGTTGTAATCTTGATATTTTTATTGGAACCTGCCGAAAAATACACTGTTTCACCTAATCCGATCATTAAGGTATTCATATATACCTCTTCCTTTATATCTCTGCGCTCCGCTTCTTCAACCGCCCAAAGCGCTTTACCAAAAAGATAAGCCTGAGGAGTCTGCACACGCATCACCTCCGAACGATCAATTCCCTTATCTCCTTTCATTCCGTCCTCTGTCCTTACGATTGTTTCCTGACATCTTACAGCTGCTAATCCGGAACCTTTTTCTTTGCAGGTTGCAATACAATCCGATATAATTTCCTGTGATACCATCGGACGAATTGCATCATGAATCAAAACGATATCATCACTTTTACAGCCGTCTTTCAGTTTACTCATGATATTTCCGATTGATTCCTGAACATTTCTGCCCCCGGTTACCACCCCTCGCAGCTTTGTGATATTGAATTCTCTGGCATATGCCGATAATATCTCATCCCAGCCTTCCAGGCACGCCACAATAATAGTATCGATATTGGGATGCTTTTCAAATACCTCCAACGTATAGATAATAATCGGCTTTTCATTGACATTCAAAAATTGCTTCGGAACATCCTGACCCGTTCTTTTACCACATCCGCCGGCAAGTATTGCTGCAATATTCATTGATAACTCCTCCTTGCCGTTAAGGCTCATCTGTTTTCTTTATATTGTAGAGGACCTTAAACATTTCGACATCCTCAATCGTATTAATCTTTATGTTGAGTTCCGAACCTTTTGAAAAATATATTTTATGTCCCAGCTTGGATATCATACTGTTTGTATCCACCTGACCCTTAATTCCCTTTTTGCTTGCCTCTTGATGCGCCTGATACAAAAAATCATAGCGGTAAGTCTGTGGGGTTTGGACACGCATAACCTCATAGCGGCTTATACTTTCATCTCCTGTTCGTCCATCGGCAGATCTCATGATAGTGTCCATTGAGCAAACCGCTGATACTCCCATGCCATATTTTCTGCAGGTTGCTATGCTGTCTGAGATAAGATCGTCCGATACCATCGGACGGATTGAATCGTGTATAATGATCATATCATCCGGTTTACATTCCTTCTGTAACGTCATAATACCATTGTAGGAGGAATCCTGACCCCGAATTCCTCCCTGTATAATCCACTTTAGCTTTGATATGTTAAATTGCTTCGCATAAGCTTTTATCAGCTCCTGCCATCCGTCCAGACATGCAATTGCAATATAATCAATATCCGGATGCTTTTGAAAAATCTCTATTGTATATGTAATAATCGGCCTGTTAAATACGTTAACAAATTGCTTGGGAACCGTCATTTGAAATTTAGGATCTACACCGCCTGCCAGAATCAATGCAATATTCATCCGCCTACCCCTTCCATAAAAATCGCAACTTCTCATCATAGATATTTGGTTTAATTGATACCAAGCATTAGAAGAAGTATTAAATAATGAAATTATAGCATAATAAGGCATAATATACTATCATGTACTTTATATCGACAATAGACGTACAAAAGTGAAGAATGCCGTACACAATATTTAAACAAAAAGCTCCCCAAACTACCGGGGAGTTAATTTTGCTGAAACGATCAAATCTGAACTTTCATTTATTATTTAGTTATCTGCATTTGATTACTTTTCCTACCGTGCGTTTTCGAGTATTATGTCAACCAATTCCCTGATAACACCCTCTCCGCCTCTGGCCTTAGTGACAATTTTAGCCGCATCTTTTACCACCGAAACCCCATCTGCCGGACAGCACCCCAGACCAACAATTTTAAGAACCTCAATATCGTTAATATCATCGCCCACATAAGCGATATTCTCCAATGCAATATTATATTGCGCGGCCAGTCTTTTCACCAGTGCTGCCTTATCCTTCACCCCAGCCTCGTAAATATCCAGCTTCAGCTTTTCTGCACGTCTGCGGTTCAACTCTACATTCTCGCCCGTAATGATACCGGTTAATATTCCCTTCTCTCGAAGCAAAGAAAAACCCATGCCATCTCTGGTATTAAATTTCTTTAGTTCATCACCGAGCTCACTGTAATACATTCCGGCATCTGTAAGACAGCCGTCACAATCGGTAAGAAACATATCGATTCTTGGAATATCTGTCATAGCGGGAAGTACGGAAGCCTTCTTCATTAAAGCTTCGATTATTATCCAATCGCTCGGCTCATCAATCTCAAAATAAGTATCTTCCCTCATTTCAATCGCTTTAATATTACCGCTTAAGCGATTCTTTGTTTTCAAAAGATCAATTTTTGAGGTGATATAAAATGCACCGTTTTCCACGAGGTAGCCATCAAACTCCTGGCGCCTTGGCCTGTGATACATATCATAATTAGCAGGATGTGCCCACCCATCTGAATCGAGCTGCCAATGGAATCTTTTTTGCCTGACCACCGATAAGACACTATCCGTGCCTTCTTCCAGGAAAGTCTCGAAGCCTTTGTTTAAGTCCTCGCAGGTAAGAAGCGGTGATGTTGCCTGTATAAGAACAACATTATCAAACTCATAGCTTTCAGCAAATTCCAGCATTACATATTCAGTTGAAGCAGTATCAGTTGCTGATTCGGCCGATCTTCCGATAACCTCCGCTTTTGAAAACAGCCCGGCCTCAGAACCAGCCTTAAATTCATTGATTGTTAACCGTATTTTATCACTGTCGGTTGAAATATAAACCTTATCGATATAATTGCACTCACAAGCCGCCTTGACCGTCCAATACACCAGCGGTTTACCATTTAATGATCTGATATTTTTAAGTGGTATTGATTTACTCCCGCCTCTTACCGGAATAAATGCTGCATTCATTCTATATATCATTTCCTTCCATTAATTCTTATACTTTAATTTATCTCTCTGTACCTGCTCTATTGGTAATATCTCACTATTTTTATGAGTTAATGCTTTCTGAACGGAATGTAAATCCCGCACCAATTTACGGATACCATCAGGCTCCAGACTGGCTGCATGGTCGGTACCCTTCCAGGTACGATCCAGTGTAAAATGGCGTTCTATGACACAGGCTCCCAAGGTATAAGCAGCAATATCGGCAGAAATGCCCAGATGATGTCCCGAAAAGCCAATTCTTTTTACAATGGCGCCAAAGGTATCTTGCAGCCTCCTTATCTCCAGGAGACAGATATCTTCGAAAGGTACAGGATAACCTGAAGTGCAATTAAATATGGTTAAGTCCTTATTCCTGCCGTTTTTAACAAACAAATCAACGATTCCCTCTTCCTCCGCATGGGTAGTCATTCCAAAGGAAATCTGTATCTCCCCTCCATAATTATCACAAAGCCATTGAAGCATTGCATAATGATTATTACATGCAGATGGAATTTTAATAAACTTAGGATCAAGAGATGCTATCTCCTGTGCGCTGGTCATATCCCAAACAGAAGTAGCATAGGTTATTCCGGCCTCATCACACCATTCCTTCAATTGACGATGCTGATCCAATGTAAATTCCAGGAATTCCCGATGTTCGCCGTATGTATCACCATAAGAATTTGTCGGATTAGGATGCGGAGCATTATATTGTTCCTGTGTTAGCAACTCTCTTGGATTACGCTTCTGAAACTTTATTGCATCGGCTTTACAAAAGCACGCCGCAGTCTCAATCAGGTCCTTTGCAATCTTCATTTCTCCCATATGATTGCAACCCGCTTCAGCTATTAAATAAGGTTTTTCATATAACATAATTGTTACCTCCGCGTATAAATATAATAGTATAATGTCAATTTTTAATAATAAATACGGCAAACCGGTATGAAAATTATAACATATTATGGCACCATATTCTATCATATACTTTATATCGACAAATGTTTGAAAATAAAGAATACAGATGATAATTTTATTTTAAATCCAACGAAAAGTCCCCCTAATGAATTGGGGAACAGATCTCGTCTTTCTATTTTACCTTGTAATATTCTACGTACCAATCCGTAAATTTCTGCAACCCATCTTCAATCGATGTTCCAGGTTTAAACCCTATCACCTTCTCCAGTAACTCCGTAGCAGCATAAGTGGCCGCTACATCCTCAGGCTTAATAGGCTCATAAATTTTCTCAAATGTAACAGTTCTCCCTAATGATCTGCTTAACGCTTTCTCTAAAGCTTTTATAAAAGTCATTAATTTTACGGGTGAACTATTTCCAATATTATATATAGCATTTGGATCCTGTCCATTTGGTATCACATCTGATAATTTTATAATTCCTTCAATAATGTCATCTATGTATGTAAAATCTCTATATAAATCATGCTGAAAATCGCCGTTGTTAAATATTTTGATTGCCTCACCTTTAAAAAATTTATTTACAAAATCAAAATAGGCCATATCCGGCCGCCCCATTGGTCCATATACCGTAAAGAACCTTAATCCGGTTGCCGGAATTTTATATAAATGACTATAGGTATAAGCCATCAATTCATCAGCTTTTTTCGTTGCTGCGTACAGGCTTACCGGAGAATCAACATGATCAGCTTCAGCAAAAGGTACTTTATTGCCTGCACCATAAACAGAGCTGGAAGAAGCATATAAAAGATGCTCTACTGAAGAATTTCTACAGGCCTCCAATATATTGAAAAAACCTACAATATTGCTCCTAATGTACGAATCCGGATTGATCAGCGAATACCTTACCCCTGCCTGTGCCGCCAGGTTAACGATTCTCTCCGGCTTATATTCATCAACTGTTCGCTGTACAAAGGGCTTGTCAGCTATGTCTCCCTGGATATAAAAAAAATGTTCCCATACTTTCAGCTTCTCCAAACGCTCTTCTTTCAAAGTTATATCATAATAATCATTCAGATTGTCTATCCCTGCCACTCGATGGCCATTCTCCAATAACTTAGCGGCGAGATGATAACCGATAAAACCCGCCGCACCGGTAATAAGATATGTTTTTCCGCCGTCCATATGCTTCCTCCTGCTTGCTGCCTTTTCATCGGCTATAAGGTCAGCAATTATACATTTGTTCTATTTTTGATTGACAATAACATAATAAATGTTAGAATCATTAATGAAGAGTACTAATTGATACATAATAATACAAATGAGGCTGGTACGATCATGGGCTTATACCAAATTTTTGTTAAAGAATATACCGATTACAAACAAGCACGTCCAAACTTTATAGATATCATCAAATTTTATTATAATTCTGTTTCCTATCGCACATTAGTAACCATACGAATAATGAAATACTATTCACAAAAAGGACAACTTGTCCGTGCAACTTTTTTTAAAAATAGACTGGTGACAAAGTATGGTTTTGAAATTGGTCTTGATACTGCAATCGGCAATCATATCATGATTCCGCATCCTACCGGTATTGTAATCGGTAAAGGCTGTATCATAGGAGATGAATGTAAAATTTATCAGAATGTGACTATAGGCAGAAAGAACAATGCCTATCCAACCATTGGCAATAATGTTATTATATATCCCGGTGCCGTTGTTATTGGCGGGATAACGGTAGGCAATAATGTCGTTATTGGTGCAAACGCCGTCGTTATTACCGATTTACCGGATAATGCCGTCGTTGCAGGTATCCCTGCCGAAGTTATTCGGATTGAGAATTAATTAAATACCCTCTGTTTCCATTTTAAAAACAGTATCTATCATATTTTTTTGTGTTCCCTGAATATCGGTAAGCTCACCGGCCCTGTTAAATGCTTTTTCTCTCATATCGGAATAGAAATTACGATCAGTGCTATACTTTTTAACACAGGAGTATATCTCATCGTAATTGTCTACGCAGAAGTCCCCTCCGCATACATAGCACACATCGCCGAATCTGGGGGTGATCACGGGAACGCCGCATGATAACGCTTCAAAGCTTGACCTCCCGCCACCATTTCTCTTCGGATTTAGATACAGGTCTGTTAATTTGATAATTGATTTGCAATGCTTCTGATAATCAAGAAAATGTATCTTATTACTATATTCTTCAGATAAAATATTCATCATACGATCTCGACCTGTTATCTTCCCTATAAACACCAAATGGATCTGCTTTATTTCTAATACATCTTTAAGCAGTGTCAGGAATGAATTATCGATCTCCTTGTCCAGTCTATTACCGACAATACATATAACAAAGTCATCCTTGCCTAAATTAAAATCCGTCCTTGTGTAAGAAACCTCCTCTGTTACAATAAAGTTCATCTCTGTTTCAAGAACATGCTGACTCTCAGATATCATATCAAGTACAGACCCATCATTATCCTGTACTTTTCTTCCGACTAGCAAATATTTTGAACACGAAATAGGAATCTCGTAGCTGCATGGCAAGGAAACTGTTGTCGTAAATTGGGTGCATAAATCGGCCAGCAAACAATTACCGCCGATATTATAGATCAGCAACGGATTAATATCATATATAATATTTAATAACTTTATATATACCTCCAGGTTTGGCATCATGCTATCCACCTGATAAAATTCAAATTTTTCATCATTATATTTAATTACTGATTGCTTGGAGTACTCCTCCACAAAGTTAAAATTAATGCTGGGTTCCAACGCTGAACTTGGATAACAATGCATTTCCGAGGAATTTATGATAGAAACTTTTATTCCCAAGTGCTTCTGAATAGCATAACTGTAATCAAGGACCCTGGCCGTCGGCGCATGTCCATAGGATAAGAATTGAGAAGCAATTATTATAATATGCTTTTGATCCCTTGCCTCTATATTCTGATAAGGTAACTCTAAAGCCAATGTATCCTTAACAAAACGGAACACATGTCCATACAGATTACGCAGACTGCCTCGAAGCAGATGAAGGTTAATATCAGAAAAGGATTTATGTTTTATCTGCCAGAATATCTGCCAGCACTCTTCAAGCGTTACCTTGTCTGCAAATACTATCTCATGCAGCATCGTAACCGCCAGATTCTTTATAGTATAACTGGCTTCTTCATTAAGAAGCATGCAGGCTGCCTGCATAAGATCATGTAAAACCGAATCATCCGCGGTATAAATTCTATCAGGATTATTAAGAAAACTATTTAATATACTCTGCCATTTAATCTCTTCTTCAGCTCTCAAATTACCATTCCCCTTCCAGGCATTCCACTTATGCTATCATCACAGCACCTGCCAACCTGTTATATCCATAATTTATTGATCCGCTAACTCTTCAAAAGCTATCTCTAATCTATCCTGCACAAATTCCACCGCATCAATTGTCGCCTGATATACTGCCCTTGAGGCTTGATATGTATTTCTGCTGTTTTTATCCATATCATCGGTAAACAGCCCGATCTCCGCCAGCTGTTGTGCTGTTTTCGCAGAAATAAAAGAATTTAAAAAAGCATATATGCTTTGATCCTCGATATATTCATTAATTTTTTTTAATTTCTTATAGCTTTTATCCATATCCGAATAATCTGATCTTTGATCGGTATAACGTATTACCTTATCGCATTCTTTCAATGCCGCCCGCGCTTTTTCTTTAATCCTTTTTAATATGGGTACATTATCTTCGAGAAATTCCTTTATTACACTTCTTTCCATATAAGGAAGCCCTGTTTCAGGAATAACAGTCGCTGTGTCAATATTACCGGTAGTCAAATTCTGCAATACTTCCCTGAGCGGCATAATAACAGTCCCTTTAATTCTTGCCCCTTTTTGCTTTGCATCAATGACCTCAACATCAGGGCGTCCTGCAATTAAATCCTGATATTGTACTACGAATTCTCTCCAATCATTTCTTGATCTTACCGGTTCACCATCTAAACCATCCAGGAAGATATGTTCATCATTACTTCTGTTATCCGTAACTCCTCCGGCATGGCTATGTCCATCACTGTATGCCAGGTCCTGTCCTACCAGGACTATCCTTTTAAAGCCTAATTTCACACAGGCACTATAGGTTACGATAGCAACCGATCCGCTTGTCTTTAAACTCGGAATAATTTTCTCTGCCTTCTCATATAATTTTGCGATAAATGGGCTGTTACTGCATATGATTTTCACACCCCGGTGCCGTGCCAATATTTCATGATTTGATTCCAGATAGCAAATTAGAGGAATTGTTATATCCTCTCTTAGGGAAAAATGTCTCAATTCTTTCTTAGGGTCTATAGAAACAACAAAGTCCGGCACAATACCCGAATCCAATAAATAATCAAGGATTCTGTCAACAGCAAAGATCACCGCTTTCCCTTTTGCCTTCCTTAACTCATCTATATTATCCTGTACCGATGGACCTGCTGCCACGACTATGGCCGTCAGTCCTTCGGGAATTCTCTCCTTTAGCTCCAATAAAGAAATACCGTCCTTAAGATATCCGATATTCTTTAATGTATTATCAATATATTTCTCGCCTAAGTATATTGAAGTATTAATATTTATTCTTGCAGATTGAAAGCAGTTCTTTACTTCCTTATAGAACTTCACACAGCTCTCCGCAAAGATTTTTTCGTAATTTGGATAGATGCATTGCAGTTGGGATTTAATATTTGAAATATCAATCATACTATACAGCACCATATGGAATTCAATATCATTGATGCCTTCCACAATGAATACTACATTTTTTTTCGATAATATATCAGTGATATCATAATTATGAAGCACATGGTTAAAAAGATCCGGACTGGGTTCATAAACAATTAAAAAATCAGATTCTCCCATTTTATCCAGAAGCGCTCTGATCAATATACCATTACCCATTCCAAACATGGCAACGACTGTATTGAGATTAATAAATTCATATTGGCCGGCCCATCTTTTCGCCTCTTCCAACGGCCGGTACATACTGTTTAGCCTGTATTCCGCGGCATCCGTCCGGATAATAACAATCTGCTCTCCATCTCTCGCCTTTGCGGAATATATATATTCTAATTTGTTTACATCAATCAGTTCCTTGCTCTTCTCTTCATATTTATGATAGAGATATCTCTGATTGCCCTTTATGCTTTCTAAATTTCTCTCAAAAATATCCACCCGCATGCTCCCCGCCAATTACTGTTATTCTTGCAAAGATAAAAATCCCTTATATAGCATATCTTTAATCTCATACTCAAGGATGTCAGATAGCAACAACATATCCTTATTCTCCAGCGCCTTCATAGCCTCCGTAAGATTTTTAACAATCCTGTCTTCGTCTATATCTATCAGGCCACCTTCCTGTCTGTATAAAGAAACCGCACTCATCGCTTTATCCAACTGCACCAGAGTTTTGTCCAATCGTTTATACCCATCATTTACCTTGTTCTGATTAAAATATGTGGTTGTTTCATCAATTAACCCGATTGCATCTCGAATAATCTGTTTTATATCTTCCATCGACTAATCCATCCTGATATTCTTTAAAAAAGGGACTGACCTTCAGTCAGTCCCTTTTTTAATAAAATTATGATGTTACTGTAATAATGACAATACGCCCTGAGTTGACTGATTAGCCTGAGCCAACATAGACTGAGCTGCCTGCTGCAAGATGTTGCCCTTAGAGTAAGCCACCATCTCTTTTGCCATATCAATGTCACGGATACGAGATTCAGCTGCCTGTAAATTCTCAGCAGTATTATCTGCATTTGCGATCGTATGCTCAAGTCTGTTCTGAACAGAACCGAGGTTAGATCTCTGAGTGGAAACCTTCTCAATCGCGCTGTTAATTACAGTGATAGCTGCAGTTGCATTATCAGCATCAGATACCTGATTCTCAATGCTAACAAGAGCTGCATCCAAAGCGCTGGCTCTCATATTACCAATCTTAAGACTGATAAACTGTCCGCTGTTTGCACCAACCTGGAACTTCATTCCAGCTGCTGAATAACCACCTGTCATCAGAGTCTTGGTATTGAATTCAGTCTGATCAGCGATACGGTTGATCTCATCCTTTAACTGGGAAAGCTCATCAGAAATCGCGGTACGGTCTGCAGATACGTTAGTGTCGTTGGATGCCTGAACTGCCAGCTCTCTCATTCTTTGCAGAATGGAATGTGTCTCATTAAGAGCACCTTCTGCTGTCTGAATTAAGGAAATACCATCCTGTGCATTGGTAGAAGCCTGCTGAAGACCTCTGATCTGTCCGCGCATCTTCTCGGAGATGGAAAGACCTGCTGCATCATCACCGGCACGGTTAATTCTGTAACCGGATGATAACTTCTCAGTTGATTTTGCAAGGCTGCCTGTTGTGATACCTAACTGTCTGTTTGTGTTGGCTGCTGCCATATTGTGTTGTACTATCATACTATAATTCCTCCTTGAAATATGTTGTTCGTAGCTTCCATGCTACAAATTTTACTATTCCCCCATCCAGCCGTACGCTCTATCAAGGCGAATAAATTTAAGTAAAATAGCTTTACTTGATATTTATATCGGAATATCAACGCAAAACTTTATACCTCTCCAAAAATTTTATTTCTTTTTGTCATAAAAAAACGATTGTTCCTGCGTTTGCTGCGCCATAGATTTATAGTACTTTGATACGGTCTGGGAATTGAGTCTGGATTTTTTTATATCCTTTCGCTTTTGAGTCAATAAAAGCTCCAGGTTAGACTTATTTTGTACCTCTTTTGCTTGAAGCTTAATACTCAAATCTGTAATTGAAGTTATGAGCTCCTGAAGTGCAGCTATCTCAGACATATATCTATATTTATTCAAAAGCAGTTCATCCCTGACACTTTCATAAATCTGCTCAAAGCCATTATCCAATTGTGCAAGAAGCTTGATTTGTTCCTCTTTTACTGCAATTGTTTCCGAAAATCGACCCTCATCAAACAATTCAGTATCAATCAATATTTCCTGTTGCTCCGTGAGAACAGCAAGCTGCTGCATTGCGGTTAATTTTCTCTGTAATGTATCTGTTAACAATTGGATATAAGCCTGCTTTGAACTATGGCTATCTAACTCCATCCCAATATCCTCTCAATTCAAAATTGTGATTTATACCGATACTTTCGCCAATCTCATGACATCCTTCCAGGTATCACGCATCTCTCTGGTATACTGCAGCGCTTCTTCCAGTATTTCACTGTCTTTGTGCAAGTTCGCCTCAATCAGTCTGCGGTAAATATAATCATAAACAGTGTTAAACTCGTTTGCAACAGGATATTTAAAATCCAATGTTGTGCGCAGTTCCATAATAATCCTCTCCGCTTTAATAATGTTTATGTTTGCTTTTTCAAAGTCTTTCTTCTCTAAAGCAATCGAAGCAAGATTACAGAATTTAATCGCTCCTTCATAGAGCATCAGCGTAAGCTCCGCAGGGCTTGCGGTTAATATTTTGTTATTTTGATAAGTTGCCGCCGCATTCGTGGCCATTGCCTTATCCTCCTATTACAATATTATTTATTTGTATTCGTACCAAGCATGGCAGCCAGATTGGAGCTCTGGGAATTCATCTTGGACATTGCCGCTTCCATTGCTGAAAACTGCTTATAGTAACGGTCCTCCATTGCGTTTAGCTTGTCTTCCATCACTCTTAGATCATCCTCGTAATCAGATATATTTTTGGTGATCTCCTTGTCATTATAGAAGGTCAGCGCGCTACGCAGTGAGGTACTTTTCATACTGTCAGAAAAGGATTTATACAAGTTATTTGCAAGGGTATTGATGGTGTTCATGACAGCCTCCGGGTTTTCTTCCAGTGCTTTCATCAGGTCGTTTTCCTTCGCAGAGACAGTGCTGTCATCCGCATCTCCATTAATATGTAATAATCCTCGCTCTGTATATTCACCGGTTACAATACCAAAGGAAGATAAAGAATAAGCCTTTCCTCCATAAGTTGCACTTCCGCTTAATGATTCCCGCATCGTTGAGAGCAGTGTTCCCATAGAATTATCTCTTCTTAGTAATGAATCCTTAATTTTACTCTCCCACTGTTCAATCTGGTCATCGGTCATAGCTCCTTTCTCATCATCTGAAAGAGGTGCATACCCCCTCGCAGAATTTGCATAGTAAGAAGTATTCATTTCAGTAATGAGATCATTATATTCTTTTATAAAAGCTTTAATCGAGTCATATACAGCTTTTGTATCATTTGCCACCGATATATTGACCGTATCTGCTCCTGTAGTGCCCAGCAGGTTAAAGGTCAAGCCATTTGCAGTAACAGTATTCGTTGCACTTGTCATATCCGCACCGTTATATTCAAATATTGCATCCTTTGCAGATATAACATTCATATCTCCAAGGCCGGCGACAGCCTTGGTCTGATCAGTGCCATCCGCCGTGAAATTGCTTAAGCCTAACTTCTCTATATTTACCGCTGCGTCGGAATCAATGGAAAATTCATTGCTTTCGCCGCTTTCCATTGAACTTAGATAAAATCTTTTCTGGGTAGAATCGAAGGATGCATTGATGCCGGCCTTCTTAAGCCCCGAAACCAGGTCTTTCACCGTCTTCGTAGAGTCAACCGTTACACTCTTTGTTGCTGATCCAACCTTAATCCTGATCTCTCCGTCTCCAATTCCCAAGCTGCTTAGTGTACTGCTTGCTGATACCGTAGCGTCAAGCTTCGCTCCGGTAACAAACTGTGCCTGTGCCAATTGGGTAACCTTAATGGAATGCACACCTGTAGTTGCACTATTTCCCACTGTCACCGCCACTTTACTTGAATCGGATGAAGTTGCTGACTTTGTACTAAAGCTGCCCTGCATTTTCATCTTAGAAAGGGAACCAGTGTAAAAGGAATATAGCTTAGTATTCATTGCCTTCCATTTCTCCTGTGTCCACTCCGCTAATGTTTTCTTCTGTTCTATCTTTGTAGATTTTAATCGCTGCGCCTTCATTAATTCCGCAACAATACTTTCGGTATCCATCCCGGATGCCAAACCGCTTAATCTCATCGGCATAACAGCACCTCCTATCTCTTCTCGTCAATCAAAATCCCTGCGATTTCCCATATTTTCTCGACCATCTCAAGGGTTTCTTCCGGCGGTATCTCACGTATCAGTTTCTCCGTATCCCTGTCAAAGACCTTGATGGATACTCTGTTGGTTTCCTCATGGTAGGAGAATTCACATCTTGTCCGATGAGCTTTCAGCTTCGTATTCACCTGCTTAACAGCTTCCTTGATCTGATCCTCCGTAGCCGGATTTTGATTCTGACTCTGGCCTTGTCCGCTGCCTGCCTGAGTACCTGTCGTTGTCTTAATTACATCCGGCGCTTCCGTAATTGTAATATTAGATGCTCCTGTCTGCGCACTTGCTTCCGTTCTCTGTTTTGTGGCGCTTTTCACAGCATCATGGTAAACTGTTCCTGATATTGCTTCTAATGCCATATTGCTACACCTCCATGTGTAAGGCTGGACAACCTAAGGTTATGTCGCCTAAGATATTCAACCAAAATATAAATAGCTGTTTCAATTCGTCATCCTTGACCAATGCAACTCTATAGTTACATCCTGCTATTTATATCGGACATACGATTAAAAATCTTTATAGCATCCTACAAAATACTCAACGGATGCAGTATCCCTAAGCTTCTGCATCCGTTCTATCCTCGGTTATTTACTTGTACTCTAGTTGTACCATCACAGAGTTTATTGAAACAATTTCTTAATCTGATCATCCGTAGCACTGGTTTGTGCCGCCTCTTTATTTGCTTCCTTGATCTGCAGATAAATCTCCTTGCGGTAGATTGGAACCGATTTAGGTGCGCTTATTCCAATCTTCACCTGATCACCCTTTATCTCAAGAATTGTAAGCTCTATATCATTGCCAATTACGATGGTCTCATTAATCTTTCTGGTCAGGGCCAACATATTATTTGCCCTCCTTTGCCGCCTTGCGCGCTTTCAGTTGATCGTAAAAGCGGTACTTAATCTCGTAATCCGGATTTTCAACGACAATTTGGGCTCCCTTTCTTTCATCGGAATTAATAATGAAAGGAGCTTTCAGATTTGCCGTAATTCTGGTCGTATCCTCCGGTACCGTAACGGATACCAGGACTACGATATTATCCTCCGTGGCATTCCCCAACGGCCTTAAGAATTCGTCGTCAACCTCGGGGTTATAGTCAGGTTTCACAAGAAACGGATCTACCACCGGTATTGCAAGCAGGGGCTCGTCCAAAGACTGTAACCAGGAAATATCCGGCCGCTGTCCGTTTTCATCATCATATAAAATCGTATATTCTTTGTATTCCTCAAAGCCAAAGATACCGTTCTCAAAATAAATTATTTTATTTTCATCCAGATTGATTTCCCCAAAATGCTTTGTTTTGACCTGCATCGCACTTGCCTTCCCTTCTATCGGAATATTCCAAGTATAAACACAGCAGTAATCACTGCTAATATTATCATTATACATGAACTGCCGCTAATTCGCATTAATATTTTATAATTTTACAAAAAATCAAGCAGTGAATTCTGAACAATTCTCGAGGCCGCGTTCAAAGATGCATTATAAACAGTCTCCGCCGTACTGAACTTGATTATTGTCTCTGCCATGTCTGCATCCTCATTGGTAGACAGCAAATCGGTAAAATCCGTCTTCTGGCTGGATAATCTGTCCTCCGTTAATTCCAGACGTACATACCTGCTGCCCAGGTCTGCAACCGCTACATTCACCCTGTCCTGTTCCTCATTGGAGGTTGTGATGGCTGTTTCAAAGGCTGACTGCATGATTTCTTTCTTCAGCTCAAGCTCTGTATCCATCTGCTCCTTCATCTTCTCGTAACGGGCCTTTTCGTCAGACGTCAGGGAAGTATCCTTTAAGCGTTCATCAATCTCCGTGATGTAACCTTCTATCTGCAATACCTCATTTACCGCGTCTAAGATATCTGTAACAGTTCTTCCGATTTGGTGACTGATTGCATCAGAGCCTTCCGTATTAATGGTGAGTTTTTGGTTGAAATTCACTTCATACTGGATCTTCTGTACTTCCTTGGTATAGACAATCGGCTCCTGCTCCGGTTTACTGCTGTCCGTCATGACGCAGTTAAAATAGTGTTCCGGTCTTAATTCTCCGCTGTCAAAGCCTGTCTTGGTATAACTGACCGATATATCATCCGCCGTACGAAGCTCATCATATACACCTGATCCCATAACCATCTCTCCGGTTTCAGGGAGGAAATATACTTCATCCGCTCCGGGCTGGTAAGCATCGAGGTCATTCACCGACTTCGTAATCACCGGAAAACCTATCTGGTCCTCAAGATCACCGGCAGCATTCCTGATTGCATAATTCAGGGCAGTCGGTACCTCGGCAGCATTTGAGCTCAAATCATCATAAGATAAACGAAGACGATAAATGTCCACCATCTGAGGTGCATCCTCAAAATCTTCGGCTGCATCATCATAATCCTTAATCGTATACCCGCCAATACATTTATTTGATATTTGTATCTGATCACCGGTGAAATTCTCCGTAATCTGATAGCTAAGATTTGGTGTATCCTGGGTAAAGATCAGCGGCGTATCTGTCTTATATCCGGTAAATACATATCTTCCGGCATAGTTTGCATTTCCCTCATGATAGATCTGTTCCTTTAACTGGGTCAGATTCTCCACAATGGAAGCACGGTTTGATGCCGTCAGCGTATCAGAGCTTCCCTGAACACAATAGCTATTGATGGAAGATAAGATTTCGTTGACAGTGGACAAAGAACTCTCTGTGACATCCATCCAGGATTTAGCATCCGGAATATTCTTCTCGTAATATTGCTCCAATTCCGAGAGATTCGTACGGAGCTTCAGAGCACGAACCGCAATTATCGGGTCCTCAGAGGGTCTTTGTATCTTCTTGCCGGTAGAATACTGCTGCTCCAGCGAGCTCATGTTAAGCTTATTCTTATTGATATTACTCATCATATTGTTCGTCATCATTTTATTAGTAATTCTCATATCCTAACCTCCTGAGTGCTGATTCCATAAAGCAGATTACCAGCTTCATATCATACCGTTAATCAATTTATCATAAATCTCATCCATGACCGAGATTACCTTTGCAGATAAATTATACGCATTTTGGTAGCGCACCAAATTCATCGCCTCTTCATCCATATCAACCCCGGATACAGAGAGCCTCTGATTTGTTATCGTCGCCAGAATATCCTGCTGGCTGTCCGAAAATGTTGCCGCCTTCACAGTATCTATACCAATCTCAGCTACCAATGTCTGAAAGAAGCCATCCGGAGCGCCCTGCTTAAAGAGCAGCTTATCATCCTTCATGGCAATTAATTTATCGACAATATCATTCTCTTCCACACCGCCTGTGATATCCGAAGCAGCCGCCAATAATCCGGAATCGGCAATCATGTCCGCATTTACCGTAAAGTTTCCTGCCGTCAGCTTATAATAAGAAGCATAAAGCGGCTGGTTCTCGGGAACCTCTTCATAATAGCCGCCAGTTGCGGAGTTAAAGGTAGTAAAATCGTAATATTCATAGTCACTGGAATCCTCCAGCGGACCAAAGGTGTATTCCCTGCCGTTTACCTTATCAATACCGGTGAAGAAATCAGTTCCTGAATTACCGTTAAGATCCTTACCGGTTCTGTGTATCTCATTAAATGCCTTGGCAAAGGTTCGGACAAATTCGTTTAACTGCTCCATATAGTAAGGAATGCCTTTATAATCAATACTTTCTCCCACCCCCGCCGCTTCGCCGATGGCATCCGCCGTAACCTCGCCTTCCAGCTCAAAGGTGTATATGTAATTACCTGTATCTGCGTCCTGGGTAACTTCAAAGCCCGTGTACTCATAGCTTCGGTTTTTAATCGTAATTGTACCGGTTTCAGGAATGTTCAGCTTCTCCACGGAATTAATATTTGTATCCATCATAACAATATAGTTGTCTCCCGCCTGAGCATCCGCTGTTCCCTGCAGACAGAACTGATTGTTGCCGTCGCGAACCTCCAGCAGCGCCTGCAGCGTTCCTCCAAGAGAGGCACTTCTCATATCAAACATCTGACCATTGCTCCAGGCAATATCATACAATCCGTCAATATCACTCTGATTAGCCCTCTGTTCTCTGGGGATAACCTGAAGTGTATTATAATTCATGCCATCCACCAGTGTTGAACCGTTCAGTCTTACCACATAACTGGTAACACCAAGACCTTCTCCAATCGTTTTTTCCGTAACCGAGATATTGGCAACTTCAGACAGCTTATCCACCAGTAATGCCCGCTGGTCTCTGAGGTCATTTGCCTTCCCGCCGGTAACCTCCAGCGTATTGATCTGCTTGGTCAAGGCTGCAATCTGCTGCGCAGCGGAATTAATCTGCTCCACCTTATTACGGATCTCAAAATTACATTCTTCCTGTACGCTTTGCATATTATTGGACATGGAATTAAAATAATCCGTTAAACTATTCGCATAGTTGACCACCTGGGTACGTACCGTCAAACTGGACGGATTCTTGGAAAGCTCCTGAAGACTGTCATACATGGAATTAAAGGTCGTAGTAAAGCCATCCACGCTTACTTCATTGAAATAATTCTCAACCTCCTGCATGAAATAAAGCTTGCCGGAATACTCGCCATAGATCGTATTATTCTTCCAGTATTTTAAATCATAGTATTCATCACGCTGCTGCTCAACTCCTGTCACAGTAACACCGGTGCCGGCCATACCATAGGTGGAATTCATCTTTATTGCCTTACCGGCTTTCTGCCCCATCACCTGTCTGGTATATCCTTCTGTTTCCGCATTGGAGATGTTATGAGATGTCGTATCCAGCGCCGACTGGTATGCATATAAGCCGGTCTTTCCGATATTCAATCCAAAAAATGTAGAACTCATGGTAGCCTCCTATCCTGCGTATGAAATTTGTATCTGTACATTTTATAAAAATCTTCTATGCACTTTACAGGTACAAACTGATACGTTCGAAAGTTTACTTTCACACTTTATAGCTTAGTCACAATATCCTCAAGCATTTGGCTTACTGTGGTAATATATCTGGCAGATGCATTATAAGCATGCTGATATTTAATCAGGTTGGTAAGCTCCTCATCCGAGGAAACTCCGGTAACCTTTGTTCGTTCATTATTGATACTCTCCACCATGGAGGCTTGATTCTGGCCGATCGTGATGCATCTGTCACCACGGTTGGCAAGCTCTGATATAAAGGAGTTATAGTAACCGTTAAAGTTATATTCCGTTAACGAATTCGGGGTCAAAGTTGAAAAGCTCTCCTGCCATTTAGAGATAAGCTTCTTTGCTGTTTCCACATCATAGTCTCCCGAACCGGTATTACTTGACAGCGGGATCAAAGAGAGATTCTGCATGATATCGGGATTTACTTCAATCTCTCCCAGGGTAAACAGGGAATAATTATCCTCCGGATCCTCCCCATTATACAGCATCAGCGGTCCTGTAAGGGTCTCCAGCGTACCGTCGTCATTGCGGATGACAAGGCTGTCCACCTCGGTATAGCGGGCTGTAGCCTTTCTGTTAAATAAACCATTTCCCATGGTTTTGTCATCATCCAGACCAACCGGCGCATTCTCCGTATCCAGAATATATGCCTTGGTACCATCCTCCAAAGTAACTTCCTTATTGGGGCTGAGCACATCATTTACCATGGTCACAATGCCATGAATTAATTGATCAAACTCTGCCTGTACCGACATAACCGGCGAAGCATTGATGGTATTGTTAAATTCAAGCACTGCCGTATTATATAGTGCATCCGTTTCATAATTTTCTCTCTTAGGGATATCCGTATAGTTCGCCTGCTTATCACCTCTGGCAGTCAATAATCCCTTCAGATATCCGACATCCGTATTATTCTCAGAGGAGGCTGCTCTTGACAGGTCGAATACATCTGCGTTGCCATGGGACACCCATACCGGCTTTAGCATTCCCGAACCTTCGCTTACCGGTATCGTATCCATTTTAAAGGCCATGTCCTCGGATACAAGGGGAACGCCCTCCGCGGTTACTGTAACCACCCCACTGGAGTTCTCCTTGTATGTAATATTAATCATTTTAGAAAGCTCATCCAGAAGATTGTTTCTTTCATCCCGAAGATCATTGGCATTCTCCACGCCGGTACTCTCATACTGTCTGATCTTCTTATTGAGTGTATTAATCTGGTCGCCGATTTCGTTGATCCGGCTCACCTGATTTTTAATCTGTGTATTTAAATTGACCTGATAATCCTTAAGCTGGTTAGATATGGTCTCCGCACGCTCAATAAAGGTAACCGCCGTCTGTGTCAGGGAAGCTCTCGCAACCACACTGTCCGGTTCCTTTGCAAGCTCCTGTAATGCAGTCCAGAAATCCCCCATGGTATCCTGAAAGGTCGATCCCTGAAGCTCACCGAAGTAACCTTCGATCTCACTCACCGCATCGGATTGCGCCTGATAAAACGCTCCTCTGCCCGTCTCCAGCCGGAAGGATTTATCCAGGAAAATATCACGAACCTGCTTTACTTCCGCAAAATTAGCTCCCAGACCCTTCTGAAGATAGGAAATATGATTTTCTCCCAGATTAGCATAACGAAAATCCGTTACCACCACCTGTTGTCTGACAAAACCGTCGGTATCAACATTCGCTAAGTTATGCGATGTTACATTCAAAGCATTCTGGCTGACTTGCAAGCCCGATACACCGATATATATGCCATTCATTGAACCCATGAATACACCTCACTTTATCTTATTGCCTTGTATCGAACATCCCTGCTCCGGAAGCTGTAGCATCATATCTTGATGCTCCCTTGGTATAAGTATTGTTCCCCGGCGACATCCTTGTGCTTTGAATAAAATTCATATTGAATTCTATCATCTCCAGGGACTGCTGTATTAAAACCTTATTACGATTATTTATTTGAACCAATACTTGTATGGTTTTTTTCAAATTATCATGGACCACGGAAAGAGCCTTTTGCTCCCCCGGCTGCTTGTCCATTAGTTTAATCAGGGTTCTCAGGTTAAACTCTCCGGCCCTACGGTTAATTACCGTCCTGATATTGTCTAGCACAGTATCTCTCCTGCGTTCCAGAGACTGAATACTGTTGATGGCATTCTGTTCCTTATCCGTGATATCCTGTAAGGCAGCCAGATCATTTCGAACAATTACCTTGGTCTTCTCATCAGCAATAGGAATCAATTGCTTGTAAATAACGCATTCCTCTTCCAATATGCTTACCAGCTCGTCAATTAAACTTGCCACTGCCAACCCTCTTTCCAATGGTTCGTTTCCACAGACCGCCCGCCTGCTTCACCTTAAGAAGCGCCATTTAGCGGAAAGCTCCGCCAGGAATGGCGCTTAATTTATCCTGTTAAATAGTTTCATCAAAATACTCGCCGGCTAACTTCTCAGCCACCTCATCCATAGTGACCTGATAGGTTCCTTCCGCCATGCGCTGCTTAATTTCATTGATCTTTGCTTCCCTGACATCCGGTACCTGATTTATAACATTCTTTGCAATCTGATAATCCTTACCTGTCTGGGATATCTCCAGGGTATCGCTGAAGCTGATTCCCTTTGCTCTTGCAGTGCTCTTCACATTGCTAACCTTATACAATTCACTAATTTTATTGAATGCATCAATCCGCATTCCAATCACCACCTATCTGTTTCATAACTCCTCATGGCCGGCACTTTTATGCCAGCGATCCATACTGCTCTATAACATATTTATCGGATGATTTGATATTTTCATTAGAGGTATTTAAAATTTTCTTAAATTTGACGTAAAAGAGCTCCCCGCAAGGGGAGCCCAATTAACTTCTTATGATTTTGATCTTATTTTATATTTTTCTTTACTACCGAGATTGCCTTCTGTAACTGGTTATCCTTATCAACAGGAATGGTTACTTCCTTCTTCAGTTCTTCCTTCAGTTCAACCGTTACATCAGGCGAAATACCGGTTCCATGGATATTGCGGCCCTTTGGTGTATAATACTTGGAGATAGTCAGCTTCACTGCTGTTCCGTCTGATAAAGGAATTACCTTTTGAACGATGCCTTTGCCAAAGCTGGTGGTTCCCACAATGGTACCTATTTTATAATCCTGAATGGTTCCGGCAAAAATCTCAGATGCACTTGCGCTGTTGCCGTTAATCAGAACTGCCATGGGTACTGAAATCTTCGCATCGTCCTTCGCAAATTCCTCCTGGCGGTTATTATTCTTATCTTCGGTATAAACAATCAATTCCGGAGGCAGCAGACGATCTAACATCTCCACCACAGAATCTAACAATCCGCCCGGATTGTTACGAACATCAACAACCAAGCCCTTCATGCCCTGTTTCTCCAGGCTGTCAATTGCCGCATCAAACTGCTCCACGGTAACCTCATCAAATTCTGATATTGTAATATATCCAATCTTGCCGGAAAGCATCTGATATTCAATGGTCGGGACTTCAATCTCCTTACGGGTAATGGTGTAATCAATGGGGTCATCTTTACCTTCCCGCTTTATCGTAACCGTAACCTTTGTGTCTTCCTTACCCTTCATGAGGCTGACAACCTTGGACAGATCCTCTCCCGCAACCTCTTTACCGTCCACCTTAAATATGATATCACCGGGCAGAATTCCCGCTTTATATGCGGGTCCGGTTTTAAAAGGCTTTACAATAGTAATGATACCGGACTTTGCATCCTGGCTGACGGATGCCCCGATACCGCAGTAGATACCGGAAGAGCCCTCCAGAAGCGCTTTATATTCATCCGCAGTATAATAGATGGAGTAGGGATCCTCCAGACTACTGATAAAACCTTTATATATACCATTCTCAAAGGATATATCATCTACATCTTCCAGATAATAACGGTCTACCAGGGTTTGCAGGGCGGCCAGCTTATTTACAATATCCTGATAATCCTGTATTTTCAGGCTTTGGCTGGCTATTGTATCTTCCTTCGCTTCGACAGACGGTATCTGATCGGGCTCTGCTTCACTATTTGTATACAGGAATGCCGCCCCCAGAACCACAATGATCATAAGGGTACCTATTAACCCTGTCAGCAAACCGGTAAAAAAGTTTTTCCTCATGTTTTGTCAACACTCCTCCGCCAATATGAGTCATTACGTCTTAATAATCCAACTGTTCCATATACTTCATATATTTTACAACCATAAGTGCAATCTTGAAGGTGATCGCATCCTCAAACACACGAAGATCCAGATTGGTACTCTTTTGTAATTTATCCAGTCTGTAAACCAGCGTATTACGATGGATATACAACTGTCTGGAGGTCTCCGATACATTTAAGCTGTTCTCAAAGAATTTATTGATGGTGGTCAAGGTCTCCTCATCGAAATCATCCGGAGATTTTCCTTCAAATATTTCCTTGATGAACATCTTGCAAAGCGGCATCGGCAGCTGATAGATCAACCTGCCTATCCCAAGATTATTGTATGCTACGACATTTCTTCCGCTATAGAAGATCTTGCCGACATCCAGAGCCATCTTTGCTTCCTTATAAGATCTGGAAACATCCTTAATCTCATTGACAATCGTACCAAATGCCACATGCACCTTGGTCATCGCCTCGGTATTGAGCATATCCAGAATAACCTTAGCGGTCTTGGTAAGATCTTCATAGGATTCGCTGGGCTTAACTTCCTTCACCAGGATTATATTCTTCTCATCCACAGCTGTTATAAAATCCTTTGTCTTCCCTGAGAAAAGGCTCCGTACAGTCTCAAGAGCATTCGCATCCTTCTCATTCTTGGTTTCAATAATATATACCACACGTCTTGCTTCCGTATCTATATGA
The DNA here is from genome assembly GCA_023409535.1 of Bacillota bacterium. Classification (GTDB taxonomy): domain Bacteria; phylum Bacillota; class Clostridia; order Lachnospirales; family Lachnospiraceae; genus Mobilitalea. The sequence goes on along the minus strand of JAEYGZ010000037.1, from coordinate 254,560 downwards.
AGCTTCTTGGCACGGTTATAGATATCAACCAGTAACAGGTTATCTAATAACAGATTCTTAATGAAATTATCCTTATCGTATCTCTCTTTATATGCAACTAAAAGGTTCTGTATCTGGAAGGATGCAATCTTACCAATCATGAAGACATCCTCACTGTCACCTCTTGCCAGAATTACATATTCCAATTGGTGCTCATCAAAAACCTTAAAAAATTGATAACCGGAAATAGCCTGGCTGTCTGCCGGTGAAGCTACAAAGGATAATACGGCACTCTCATATTGATCTGCATTCTCTATAGTCGTTGCCAGAACCTTACCCTCCGTGTCCATAACGCAAATGTCGATACGTGTGATTCCTTTTAATCCGTCGATCGTACTTTGAAGAATCTGATTGGAAATCATGATTTCACTCCTTTATATTATATTTCTGCTTTTCTTTAAAATTCATGTATACGAATGATATTTTATCATTATTTTCGGCAGAAGTAAACCAAAATTATTAATATTTCACAAAATCCTTAGTGTAATTCTATCAAATATAGATAATCTTCAATTAGTTCAATTATTATACTATTGTCTCAATTTCATGCAGAGCTTGTATTTTCAGTGTCTGGCGCATCTTATAGCAGATGCAAATCAGAGTACATAATGAAGAACCATGCCTCATCCATCAGGCAGGAAACACTACAAAAACAGGGAACACATTATGTGTTCCCTGCTAAAAATTTAATTAGAATTAGTTGGTGATAACCTGCTCTGTCTCTTTATCAAAGATGTGCAGTTTGGACATATCAAAGGCAATCTTTAAAGTATCATCAGGTCTTGCAGTTGTACGAGGGTTAACACGTGCAGTAATTTCTAAGGTTTCATTTACTGTAAAGTATAAGAATACTTCCGCACCCAATAACTCGTATACTCTAACAGTAGCTTCGATTACACTGTCAGGTGAGCTGCTGATGAACATCTCTTCATCATGAATGTCCTCAGGACGAATACCGATTACAACGGTCTTACCTTCATATCCGCCTTCAACAAGCTTCTTCGCCTTGCCCTCAGGAACCTTCAGGCTGTTGCTGCCGAAGGTCACGAATACATCGTTGCCCTTCTTATCTACGGTAGCATCAATCATGTTCATTTGCGGTGAACCCATGAAACCTGCAACGAATAAGTTCTTCGGATTATCATATAAGTTCTGGGGTGTATCTACCTGCTGTACTAAACCATCCTTCATAACTACGATTCTGGTACCCAGCGTCATAGCCTCTGTCTGGTCATGTGTTACATAGATGATGGTTGTCTGTAATCTCTGATGTAACTTGGAGATCTCGATACGCATCTGTACTCTCAGCTTAGCATCAAGGTTTGATAAAGGCTCATCCATAAGGAATACCTTAGGATTACGCACGATAGCACGGCCCATGGCAACACGCTGTCTCTGACCACCGGAGAGAGCCTTCGGCTTACGGTCTAATAAATGCTCGATATCAAGAATTTTAGCTGCTTCATGTACAAACTTGTCAATCTGATCCTTCGGAACCTTTCTCAGCTTCAGACCGAATGCCATGTTATCATAAACTGACATATGCGGATACAGAGCGTAGTTCTGGAATACCATCGCGATATCTCTATCCTTAGGCTCAACATCGTTAACTAACTTGTCGCCGATCCACATCTCGCCCTGAGTAATCTCCTCAAGACCTGCAATCATACGGAGTGTTGTTGATTTACCGCAACCGGAAGGACCTACGAAGATGATAAACTCTCTATCTGCTATCTCAAGGTTAAAATCTTTAACAGCGATAACTCCGTTAGGATACTGCTTAGTTATGTTCTTTAATGATAAACTTGCCATTATATATCCTCCTACATTTTTCTACGTTTTCTAGGCTTTGTACAACTTTCTATGGTTTTATCTTACACCATTTCCCTGCCATAAACCATATCCCAATTTAACAAAATGAGTTTTACCCTTTTGTATAATTTGTATATTGAATTCCAAAATAGGTAGATTTAACGGTAATACGTTAAATATCATTTGAAATTACTGTCTATATTCAATAAAACCCTCACCCATAACCTCTCTGACGTCACTTACGATAACAAAAGATTTTGGGTCTATTTTCTGCGCTATTTCAACAATCTTCACGATTTCTTTCTTGGAAACAACGCAAAAAAGCATCTTTTTATCCTTATTGGAATACATGCCCGTAGCGTTGACGCCGGTGACTCCGCGGTCCATATGATGCATAATGGCATGGGCAATCTCAGCATAGTCGTCCGATATAATGTATGCCATTTTGGAGAATTTCAGACCCTCCAGAAAATTGTCAGACACCTTTGTGGTGATGAAAACCGCAATCAGCGCGTACAGTGCATTACCAAGTCCAAATACCAATGCACCGATAAAAATGATGGTACCGTCAATAAAGATCAGTATCTGGGGAACGGAGATATGCTTATTCTTAAAATGCAGCAGCGTCGCAAGCAGATCGGTGCCGCCGGTGGAGGCCTGTACCGAGAAAACCAGACCAATGCCGACACCGCTGACCGCTCCGCCCAGGATGGATGCAAGCAGATAATCATCCAGCTTCAGGTCATGAATCGGAATTACCGCAAGGGCAAGCGTAAAGATTACCGTACCGAACAACGTAGTAAAGAGGAAGCGAAAGCCGCCTGATTTCATAGATAGAAGAAACAAGGGGATATTGGTGCAGACCGTAAACAGCCAGATGGGGAATCCGCCCGGAAGAATACCCATAGTCAGCTGCTTCACCACAATTGCCAGACCCGATACTCCTCCGGTTACCAGCCCCATAGGCTCAAAGACAAGATTAACCGCCAGTGCCATTAAAAACGCACCGATGGATATCATCATGTATTTACGCAGCATAATTATTTTCTTATTATAAACCTTTCTGGTTGCCATATCTGCTCCTTACTATCCTTCGTATTTGTTTCTTTAGATTTTATAGTACGCTTATGTCTTAGTTTTATTCATATCAATCCTCAACGCTGCCAATGCACGCGCATTCGGGCACCGGCATAATTTTCCGTGTGAATTTATGCTTCTCAATAATTCACACGGCACTTATTCAAAAGCGCCCAGCTCAAAAAGCTGCTGCCGCACCTTGTCCTCATCTGGTATAAAGCCGCTGTTCTGCTCCTCACCGGCCAACTGCTCAAAGGAAACGTTACCGAGCGGAGTCGCTAAATAGCTGCTAAGCAGGGTAAGCTTATCCGACAAGGGTAGATTTGCTTCTACCTTTGTATAAAGGTCTTCTATGTAGGCACGAAGCTTCTGTTCGTTATTTAATTCGCCCAGTGACTCCAAAAACTTCTCTTTAAACACTTCCTTTGATACCTCGCGCGGCTCTGTCTGCTCCTTGTCCGCTTGTTCGTTTTGAACCTGCACCTCATCCATCCGTTCTGTAAATATCGTGTTATACAGCTTCACAGGTACCGCAGTATAATAACTGATGTCAAGGCCAAGAAGATCCGAAACGATCAGCGTTCCATAATCAAAGACGGTATCCTTGTCAAAATAGTTTGCAATGGACGACAGCCGGATGATCTGCGGGATAGAGGGCTGTACCAGAATAAGCTTTCGGTATAGAGTATCCGACATGGTATATTGCGTTGTTAGCGGTATCGTTATATAGGTAAGCTGCTTCTTATCGCTGTGGAATATCTCAAGAACCAGCTTATTGATGGTTCCCTTTTTCTTATCGCAGCAATAGATCAAATTTTTCAATACGGCATCAAGGCTTGGTACGGTTACCGGCATGGCTGTAATCGAGGAAGCTGTCCCTTCCTGATCATTCGTACTCTGCCCACCGTCTGTCACAGATTGCGTCTTCGGCATCCAGAGCTTTAATGTCGCCTGATATCCCAGTATTCCCGCTCCAAGCAATATAATCACAATAAAAAAGGACAGTACAAATCCTCTGATAAATATTCTTGTTACATTGTGTTTGTTCTTCCTCATCTGCCCACCTCTGATGAATGATATTTTACCATCTTTCGGAGGAACTGGCAATGTGTTATACTTAGGACAAAATTCGTATATGATAATAAAGCAGCATGATATGCTAATAGGATATAAGAAAGGCAGTGTGTCGGATGAATAAGAAAACCGTTTTGGTTACCGGTTCTTCCCGCGGAATAGGGAAAGCCATCGCAGTAAAATTTGCAAAGAAAGGGTACCATGTGGTGATCAACTGTGCCCATAATGAAGATGCCCTTCTGAAAACCAAGGCAGAGATCGAAAGCTATCAGGTCTCCTGTCATGCCTATCTTGGCGATATGGGAGATTATAACCGGGCAAAGGAGCTGTTTTCACAGATCAAGAAGCTTTACGGCAATATTGATGTGCTTGTGAATAACGCAGGAATTGCCTATATCGGATTATTCACCGACATGACTCCTGAGGACTGGAACCGCGTCCTCACAACCAACCTGACCTCTGTCTATAACTGCTGCTCCCTCGCCATTCCTGATATGGTAAAGAATAAATACGGAAAAATCATCAACATCTCCTCTGTCTGGGGAAATGTCGGAGCTTCCTGCGAGGTTGCCTACTCCGCTTCCAAGGGTGGTATGAACGCACTTACCAAAGCCCTGGCCAAGGAGCTTGCGCCAAGCAATGTTCAGGTTAATGCAGTCGCCTGCGGAGCTATCGATACAGAGATGAACCGGTTTCTTGAGGATTCGGAGCTGATGCAGCTAATTGAAGAAATCCCGGCAAGCCGCCTGGGACGCGCAGAAGAAGTAGCCGATCTGGTATATCATCTTGCATATAAGAATGAATACCTGACCGGCCAGATCATCGGGTTGGATGGCGGGTGGATCTAGCATTTACTGGAACCCAGCAAAGTACTGAACAGAGTCGCATGGGACTGTTCATCCACCATAACCATAAAATAAATATCAATAATGAGCTGGTCCGTGGTTGACAGCTGGACATTGCGGTAAAATTCCACCGCTTCAAGCTCTCCCAGCATAGCGAGCAGCAATCCTTCCTTATAGCACGGGAAACCAATCGGTTTGCAATCATACTTTGGTATCTCATCGGTATAATAGCAGAAAAGCTTTGTAAATATGTCCAGGTGTTCCCGTTCGTCCTCTATGATACCTTCAATAAACTCCCGGTGGATTTTTCCCGGGCACTCCTTCAGTAAATGGCAATAAAATTCAATGGCAGTTGCCTCATCAACAATGGATTTGTGTATATAAAACAGAATCTGGTCAAAGGGCTTTGGCCCCCTGATGGGCAGGCACGGTATTTGAATATTATTGCAGAATTTATTGTCACAATTCTTAAAACGGTCTGAGGGTTGGAAAGAAAACAAGGTTATACCTCCTGATTCATATAATAAAATATAAATACCGTATACTTTATCCTATGAGATTCAGGTCGAATTTGTTCATATAATTTATTATTTTGTTATATTTAGCCGTATTTTATTTCTATTTCGTATCCGGCTCTACTGCTCTTCCCTGATTTTCTCGCTTAGGGCTGAGGCTTCCTCCTTCAAGGAATGCATCTGTTCGTCTATATGAGTCAGATGGGTGTTCTGATCCTCAATAGAAGCACAGATTTCCTGTGCGGCTGCAGAATGATCAAGGGAAATATCCGTAATTTGCCTGATAGATGCCATAATCCGTGTGTAATTGCCGGCAACTTCATCAATATACTCATCCTCCCGGTTAATTTCCCTGTTCAGGAATAAGAACCCCTCCTGCAGCTGTCCATAGCTTTTCCGTAAACTATCCATGATCCTGCTGCCGGTTTCAATGGAAGCTTTCTCGGAGGACACTTGATTCAAGGTATGATCGGCTGAGGTATTGATTCCTTCTACGATTGTAACAATATTGGAAGCCGTGTGATGCGTCAGGGCAGCCAGCTTTTTAACCTCTTCCGCAACTACCGCAAAACCCTTTCCCTGTATCCCGGCTCTCGCAGCCTCAATGGAAGCATTCAGTGCCAACAGGTTCGTTCTTTCGGCAATTCCGGTGATATCGCCAAGAAGATTATTAACATTCACCATCTTATCCTGAAGCTCCAATACCGTAGAATGCGTCTCATCCGTACTGCGGTAAATATGATTCATCTCTTCATGCATCTGATTAATTTGCAGCAGGTTCTCTTCTACCAGGTGGGACAGCTGATCAGCCCTGTCCACTGTGGCAGCGGAGAAGGTTCTGGTTTCCTGTAATCTGCCCAGAGATTGGTCAGCCAAAGTACTGACCTCACCGGCAAACTGAGATTGCTGTGTTATTCCTTCCGCCATCTGTATCGCAGCCGCCATAACAGCGGTGCTTGAGGCACCCATCTCCTTCACAGCTTCCCCGGTATGGATAATTCCCTGATCCAGGGATGCCATCGTCCTTCGTGAGGAAGCCATAATGTCGTTAAGCTTTCCCAGCAACCCTTCCGCTTCCTGCTTCGCAGCGGTCGCATCGTAAATATACTGAAATCCTCTTCGAACCAGCAAATACAGGGTAAAGGCACCGACATCAATACGAAATAAATGGTCTATTCCCTCCATCGCTGTAAAGCTCGTATCCATTAATCCGTTATTTAAAATGAAAATCGGAAGCAATGTCATAATATTGATGATAACAGTATGAAGCAGAATCAATTTCTTCTGATAATACAGCCCGCCCATAATCATGCAGAAAATCATAACCGAGTAGAAGGTCATGGATTCCTTTTCAATCAAAACCAAGGTCATATTCATAAGAGCGGGGGACAGCGGCAGCAAAAGGCTTTTAGCAAACTGCGGGATCGGCTTAATCCAGAAAAGAATAGAAGAAAGAATAAATGCTGCTGCCAATGCCAGGCATGTAATATAAGCACCGTTCAATAGGTTCGTTACGATCAGCACCGCTACAATACCGCCGGTAAAACTGTAATTAATTAAATTTGGCCTGGAATAATCCATCCTGACAATCACATCTTTATTATCCTGCTTCATTCTATTCCTCCTAAGTACAAAAATCAGCTGCGAAAATATATGTTTTTTCCATTATAGCAATCAAAAAACCAATGAACTATCAGCTTTATGTTAGTATTGGGTTAATTATATCTTACGAAATATACCACATCCGGGTCGGAATTCAAACAATATTCAGGGCCTCCTTTACTTTGTCCAGCCGTTCATAAAACTGAGTATAAAATTCCCGGTCAGTCTCATATTGCTTCACATAAAAACTGTTCAGCAGATACATATTAAAATTCTTAATCAAAACCTGATCCTGAGTATTATTTATGATATCCTCAATACCATTTAAAAAATAATGCCAATCTATCAAAAATTGTTCGTTTTTCTTAAGCTCCGGCGTATCAATCCATTTGCTGATCTTCGTCATGGTCTTTGAAGCATTTGCACATTCGTTGACCTGCAGAATATATTTAAAGCTATGCTTCTCATAATACCGGCCAAGAGGAAAAATTCTGCAGATACCCGGACGGCTTACATGGACCGTGCATTTCCCGTCTCTGCCCAGAAAGGTACAGCCTTCAGCGTCACCCGTCATCTTAAGGTTGGGCAGTATAATCCCATCCACGATATTCAGCTCTATCTTATCGGAAAGCAGCTCCTGGAAGGTCCTATGAAGATGCGCCGTAATTCGATAAACGTCATATGGATCAAGAATAATCGAATTACCCATCCCATGGCAGCAGGCGGCCTGGCCCTTGCAGCCGTTACAGCTGGCTTCCACCAGATCATCCGTATTATATAATTTTCCGTCGGATATTTCATTCAGACTGATATTTCGTTTCATTTGTTACCCCCTGTGCAACCATGTTATGAATTAGTTTACATCCGAATACTTTTATATTGCAACTGTTTTCTTAAAAAGCATAAAGGTATCGTCACTGATGGCATGTTCTATTCGTCCTGCATCTACAGAGGCAATATCCCCCGGGACACCCAGTGATATAAAAAATCGAAAAAAGGTTTCATAACGATCCAAAACGGTCTCTGCAAGCTTAAGTCCGGTCGGTGTCAACGAAATGCTGTGATCACTGTGAATTAAAATATACTCCTGCTGTTCTAATTGATGAACAGCAGTGGATACGCTTGGGCGGGTAACCTTCATATACTCTGCTATTTCTGAAGCGCGGACATAGCCTCTCTCCCGTTCAATTCGCAGAATGGTCTTCAGATAGTTTTCCTTGGATGCTGTAGCAGTGCTCATTGATATACTCCCTTCCATTATTATTGTGTCTCCCGGTTCCAATGCCCATTCCGGCGGTGCATAAACATATCACGATGATCTCTGTCATGATGGTGGCCTTCGTGACCATATCCTTCGTGACCATGCCCTCCATGCCCATGAAAGCGGTTAAGTTCCCATTCCTGGCCATGCTGAAGATTATTCCAATTCTCAATAAGCTTGCTTAATAAAAGAACCAGCTGCTTTTGTTCCTCTTCCGACAATACGGAGAACAGCTCTCCTGTCGCCTCCTGTCGATTACGTGCGTATTCGGCTGCAGCCATTTCACCCAGCTCGGTAATTTCAACATCCATACCACGCTTGGTTCCGTCGGTCTTCATCCGAGCAATCAGTCCTTTACTCTCCAATTTGGTCAGTAACTCGCTCAAAGAAGCCGCGCGGATCTGCATTATGTCCAAAAGATCATGCTGCGTGATTTTATCATTTGCCGCAAGCAAAGATAATACCCGCTGCTGTCCGGGATGAATCCCGGTGTGCTGATGATGTCCCCTGCTAAGTGCATGGGAACAGCGTAAAAGCAGTGAGTATAATTTTTCAGACACAAGCTTCGAAGCTTCGTTACTGTTGCTATTGTTGTTTTCGTTGCTGCTGCCATAGTTATTGTTATTCATATTAAATTCCTCCTTGTTTAATATTAGGTACCTAACTATAGATAGAATAGCATATCATTACTATGGCGTCAAGTTTAATTTTAGGTACCTAATATAAATTCTTTCATAACAAACGTTATCCTTCCTGTACCGCTATAAGAATAGGGGAAGCCTCAGGCTCCCCCTCAAATAAATACAGCAGATAATTCCTTGCAAATACAATAATGTTATTTCTTACAGAGCAGCAGCCAGCTTACGGGTATTCACGCGATATGCCGTGGGCGAAATTCCTTTTTTGGCAGTGAACTGCTTGATGAAATAGGTATCATACTCAAACCCTGTAGAGCGAGCGATTTCATTCAGTCTCATATCGGTATGGGTCAGAAGCTCTCCGGCGACCTTCAGCCGATGCGACAGCAAATAACCCATTGCTGTATACCCGCATCTTTCCTGAAACATCTTATTCAGAGACACCCGGTTCAAATGCGCACAGCGAATCAAATCCTCTAAAGTAATTTTATCAGAATAGTTTGTGTGTATATATTCTAATACTAAATCCACAGGCGATTGTTCGCTTTCGTGGCTTAAATCCTCAAGCATGCCCAGAATTTGTATCAGGTACCTTTTTATTCTGCAAGCCCAAAGTGCATCACTTTGCGCATATACTTCCGTTCCAAGCACAAAGAACCATTCGAATAACTGAGGATATGCCTTCCCGGTGACATTAGGCACACCGGTGTGTGCGCCGTCTCTTCGAAAAAGAGCTAAGCCTGTCTCTATTCTCAGATTGCCGGAAACATAGTTCTGTGTCTCTGATAAAGGCAGCGAGCTTAGAAAATCCGGGTGGAAGCAAAATGACTGGGCACTGACGTTATGCTTCTCAAATATTTGAAAGGTATCCTCTTTTGACAGACAAAGAATACCGGGAGCATCAATAGTAACCGGGCGTTGATTTAATCTTCCGGCTATACTTCCGCAGGTAATAAAAACCAGAGTAAACCGTTCCTTATAAGGAAGGGCATTAAAACCTTCAGCTGAAATAAATTCAATAGGAACAATTCTGTTTTTATGGCGGTCAACTTGCGGCATACTAATCCTCCATTCTGCCATTATCTGCGAATTTGGGATGTGAAAGCTTTGCCTTCGCATTGGTCAGAGACAAATTCAACGTGTGAATTATGCCTTTTATAATTCACACTATCCTCCTTACAGATAGTATAGTTAAGTGTTTCACTTATGACATTGTACCACAAAATTTCAAACGATATAATACAAAATGTATCAACACAAAATATTAACCACAAAGAAAGAGGTGTTTGTTATGGGAGTTAACATTGCGATCAATGGATTTGGAAGAATTGGCAGGCTTGCATTTCGTCAGCTCTTTGATACGGAAGGGTATACCATTGCAGCCATCAATGACCTTACCAGTCCGCAGATGCTTGCACATCTGCTAAAGTATGATACTACCCAGGGACATTACAACAAGAAGATCAGCTATGGAGAGAACCGTCTGACGGTTAATGGCACCGATATTCCTATCTATGCCGAAAAAGATCCGGGCAAGCTGCCCTGGAAAGAGCTGCAAATTGATGTTGTATTGGAATGTACAGGTTTCTTCGCTTCAAAGAAAGCATCCATGGCACACATCGATGCAGGCGCGAAAAAGGCAGTAATCTCCACAGCGGCAGGAAATGACCTTCCTACGATTGTATACGGAGTCAACGAACATCTACTGACAAAGGAAGATATAATTGTCTCAGCTGCCTCCTGTACAACCAACTGCCTTGCTCCGATGGCATTCTATTTAAACGAGCTGGCTCCGATCAAAACCGGCTTTATGACAACAATTCATGCCTATACAAACGATCAGAACACCCTTGACGGGCCTCATGCCAAAGGCGATTTACGCCGTGCACGTTCTGCTGCCGGCAATATTATACCAACCTCAACGGGAGCAGCCAAGGCAATCGGACTGGTTATCCCCTCCCTGGCAGGTAAACTGGACGGTACCTCCCAAAGGGTGCCGGTTATGACCGGTTCCCTAACAGAGCTGACCGCAGTAGTAAGCGGCTCTGTTACAGCGAAGCAGGTCAACGAGAAGATGGAGCAGTCTCAATCGGAGGAATACGGATATACAGAGGATCAGATTGTATCATCCGATATCATCGGTATGACTTACGGCGGATTATTTGACGCAACTCAGACAAAAGTATCCGCTTTCGGAGAAGATACGCTGGTTAAAATCGCTGCATGGTATGATAATGAAAACTCCTTCACCAGCCAGATGGTTCGTACTGCAAAATACCTTGCACGATTATAGCTATTACAATAGCTGTTAATAGAATAGCTTGATACAAGGCAAAGCAATATTCTTAATTACTCCAGAGCCGGCAGATGCCGGCTCTCTTTCCTCACAAAAACCCTTGCAGGCAGCATGCTTGCAAGGGTTTGAAATCTGTATCATTTTTCCGGTTATCTCTTTGAGATCTACTTATTATCTGCTTTAGTTGTTTCCAAGTAGCAAATTATATCATTTAAATTTTCACTTTCGTAACTTAACTCATCCATCATTTTTTTAATGTCATCCGTTGGAATTCTATAATAGCAGGATTGATTAATTAATACACAGCCTATTAAGAAAATTTTTGTATTTACTTCCTTACTGCTATTATCTATAGACGCTTGATGCATTAAATCCTTTAACAATTCAATGCTCTCTTTAACTGTTAGCCTTTCTCCTAAGATTTTTACAGCAGCATATTCATTGCGAATTGTCTTAGAAAAAATATCATGAACACGATGCGTGTTTTTTATACACTCATCACTTAATACTTCAAATAATGTTTTGACAGATACCCCATCTAATGTCTTTATATATTCATTAAAATCATCATCTGCCTTTTTCATATTGTCAAAAAGCTCATAAAAAAGCGCCCCATCACAATGTCTTCTAATTAACAGGTAATAATCAATATAGTCATCACCGCAACTTGGATAGCTTACAAATTTACTTGTTTTGTTAAGCTTAGCAAATTCAACTTTCAGTCTATTTAAAACTTTTTCAACCAGGCTATACAATGCATTATTAAAAACGGCTCCATCAAAATAAAAAGAATAATCTTTTATACCCTTTACAAATAATTGATTATCTACATTGATAAAATAGTTAATCGAATCAAATAACTTCATGATTTGTAACGACTGTCCATCCAGCCCTTCAACACAATCAAACTTAAAACTAAAATCACCTAAACTCATCTTTAAGGATTTGGCTTTATTCATATCTTTATATTCAGGATATTTCTTAATATAACCATCTAAAGAAGACTGGAAAGATGCTTCATTATTAATATACATCAACAAATCATTATGTTCTGATGTATATAGTGCTAAACAATATACATCTTTATTATCCTTTGAATTAATAAAATTCAGTAGAATATTTCTAAAACCCTCATATAAAATATCCTCAAGCTCTTTTATGCCAATGATTTTTCCATTAGGTTTTTCTTTCGTAACATAACAATCATTATCTCTAATGAAATAATATCCGTCACTAATCGGTTTTCGCTTTTCATCCAAATACTGTGCAACTAAAATTGAATATCCAAACATATCATTATGTACAATTTAGCTCTAGCTAAATCATATTCTCCTTTCCGAATTCTATTTTGCAATATTTAAAGTCTTCTGAATAATATTAATTACCTACAGTCACTTTCAATAGTACCTGTAATATTATCAACAGGCACTAATAAACCTATCTCAAATCAGATAGCCTTAATATTTGCGGCTTCTTTATTTATCAATTATATACAATTTTATGAAATTGTACAATATACAAGTAAAAGGCACCATCCTTTCAGACAGTGCCTTTCACTAGATTAAATCATCTTCGAGTAGTTGAGCAATTCTTGCCCCATATTCATCAAATATATGAGTATAAAACTTTCCAGTAATAGCTATATTACTATGCCCTAAGTGAGAAGACAAGTCAGCAGAAAAAGCAAACCCCAGAAACCGTATGATTCCTGGGGTTTTGATATTCTTTTTGTAAAGAGATTATCTCTTTGGTAATTTTCAACCCCTATTTTAAAGGCTTTCTAGCGTTTTTGTTCCCTGTATGTACTCTACTGAAATTACTTGTGGTTTTTCTTAGTTGTCTAAATCTTGCTTAAGTCTAAAATGAGTCGCTAGAATTTCTAAAGTTTCAATCTTTGTATCTTTGTCAGCATCCGTTCTTACCAGCGTAAAAAATCCACTATTGGCATATTCGTCATAATGCTCTTTGCTATTCACTATGGCTATACACGCTTTATAATTCTCCATTGTTTTATCCGGATCTTCCGCCTTCATTATCTGTTCCCTCAGAAATGCCTTATCAGGGTCATCTCGGTCAAAAAACTTCTCAACCGACATTGCCTGTGGTGACAACAATACTGCCACTTGATGAAAATCTGCTATCTCATGCAATATATCAAGAGGTATATTGGTATCCACAATTATTTTTTGGTATTGAGATATACGAATTAGTTCTGCTACTTCAAACCCAACTGCTTCCTGTGCACATCCAAGTATCCATTTTTCGTATTCTTCTGGTGTCCTATTCACAAATTCCTGCCAATCCTTCATTGTCTGAAAATAACACAAATTAGGTTGATGTTCTGGCAATATAACTTCATCCGCAACACTGGAGTGATAATTTTCTCCACATCGAACCAGTCCATATTTATCTGCCAGCATTGCAACCATTGTTGACTTACCTGCATATGCTGTACCTGTAATAAACATAACATTTTTTAAGTAGTGCTTTATAATATTATTATTTATCTTCATATTATTATCTCCTTTATTCTACAACAAATAATCTTATGCCGTTTGCATAAGCTATAAATTATTAATAATTTTAAACTTATTAACGTAATTTATTGTTGTTAAATAAGAAGTGGCACCACATAATTTATTCCTCCAAAATAGAATATTATCCTAACATCATTAATTATTAATGCTTAGATTGTATCATTAATCTATAGTACCCAATCTCTTACGATAGTTAATATATTGTTAATTGTATATCAAATAAAATATAATTTCTACCATAACTTGAGCTTACAATAAATTATTGTTAATCTATAATGAAATAAGCAAATGCTTTCTATTTGTTCTCTACTTGTACTCTCCTGTATTAACTTTCATTGCTTCATTTTCGTTCTATTATTAAAAAGCCTTGCAAACGCTGTGTTTGCAAGGCTTCCATATATTTTGTATAATATTTCCAATTATCTCTTTGAGAACTGAGGAGCTCTTCTCGCTGCCTTTAAGCCGTACTTCTTTCTTTCCTTCATACGAGGATCTCTTGTTAAGAAGCCTGCCTTCTTGAGTGCCGGACGGTAATCTGCATCTGCCTGTAACAAAGCTCTGGAGATACCGTGTCTGATTGCACCAGCCTGACCGGTGAAACCGCCACCTCTAACATTTACTAATACGTCGAACTTATCCTGAGTCTCGGTAATAGCGAGAGGCTGACGAACGATTAACTTTAAGGTCTCTAATCCGAAATAGCTGTCCATTTCTCTTTTATTTATCATAACCTTACCTGTTCCAGGTACAAGGTAAACTCTTGCGATACTGCTCTTTCTTCTGCCTGTTCCGTAATATCTTGCTTTAGCCAATGTTATTTCCTCCTTTCAACCTCTGATTAATATTTAATCTCTAATACTTCCGGCTTCTGAGCTGCATGTGTGTGCTCAGCACCAGCAAATACGTGTAACTTGGTGATCATGGATCTTCCTAAAGGTCCTTTGGGAAGCATGCCTTTTACTGCAAGTCTGATTACTTCGGTAGAGTCCTTAGCTAACATGTTAGCTAAAGTGGTCTCCCTCATACCACCCGGATAATCGGAGTGGCTGTAGTAAATCTTCTGGCTCAGCTTCTTGCCTGTAACCTTAATCTTATCTGCATTTACAACTATTACATAATCACCTGTGTCAATATGAGGTGTAAAAGTAGGCTTATTCTTGCCTCTTAAAATTGCTGCAATCTCTGATGTGAGACGACCTAATGTATGTCCTGTAGCATCAACTACGTACCATTTTCTTTCAATTGTTGCCGGACTAGCCATAAAACTTTTCATCGGTTTACCTCCTTATGAAGATGTATTCTCGAATATTTCACGTTCGTAAATACTATTACCGGGGCTTTGGCTCAAGTATTCTCACGTCACGATTCATTATTATATTACATGATACGAAGTGTGTCAAGACCTTATCTGCTGTAATTGCCATAATATTTTCCATAATACTTCCCATAGTATCCGTTTTTCTCCATGGACACTTTATTCAGAACGGCACCTAGTATTCGGCAGCCGGATTTATCCAGCTGTTCCTTGACATTCTGGGCAAATCGGTAACTGATGGCATTTGCCTCAATTACTAGGACTGCGCCATCGGAGATTTTTGCAACGATTGCACTGTCAATTACTGCACCAAGAGGTGGCGTATCAATAAAAATATATGCATATTCATTTCTTAATAAATTGATCATTTTTTGAAAGCGGGGATGGCTTAACAGCTCTGCCGGATTCGGACAATAGGTTCCGGAAAAAATAATATCCATATTGGGAATGTCAGTCTCATAGATAACGCTGTCAAGTTCCATCTGACCGGATAAATAGTGGCTCAGCCCGCCGCTAATCTCACCAACCTTATATCTTCCTGCCAATACGGATTTTCTTAAATCAGCATCCACAAGAAGTACCTTCTTTCCAATCTCCGCAAAGGATCTGGCAATGTTAAAGGATACACTGGACTTTCCCTCGTCAGGGGTACAACTGGTAAAGGTAATTACCTTAATATTGTCTCCACAGAACTGGAGGTTAGTACGAAGTGCCTTATATGCTTCATTGACCCTATAATCCAGTTCAATCTTCTTCGCTAGTATTATCTGCTCCATGGTTTATCTTTTGCCTCCCTTAGCAGTATTCGTTGCTCGTCTTCTCTTAATTCTATCGCGTCTGCTCTGATTTGTTCCATCTGTTTCAATTGGAATCAAGCCTAAAATCGTGATGCCAAGATGCCGTTCCACATCCGCTTCATCCTTAATTCTGTCGTTTAAGATATATAATACTACAAGTATTGCAATTGATAAGAATAAGCCGGCGAAACCACCAATCATTGTATTCTTAAGCTTATTCGGACTTGTTGGAGTTGGCTGCACAAAGCCCTCCTCCACAATGGATGGTGCTTCCGCATCCATAATCTGTGCAATCTGTATGGAGGATACCCTGGCTACCTCGTCCACAATTACCTTTGCCATCGCCGCATCCGGATAATCCACTTCCAGCTCCAGAATGCGCGTATTGGAAGGATTCGATACAGTAACGATATCTGCCATCTCCTCATAAGTCATATCCAGTCCAAGATTGTCAATTACCTGTGTAACAACAGGACGGCTCTTCACCAGAACCAGATAATCCTGTGTCAGCTGAGAGCCTAGCTGAAGGTCCGCAAGACTCATTAAGGTATTGCTCTTACTCACGATATAAAGCTGGGATTTCGAAGTGTAAATCGGTGTCATAAATAAGCTGCTGACCAGATATGCGGCGGCGGCAGTGATGAAACCTGCCAATACAATAATCCAGAGCTTCGCCCGTAGAACATGAAATACCTCTATCAGATCAATTTCAATCTCGTCATTCGTCTGTTTCTCCATTTCAGGCTCCTTTGTATATAGTAAATACGTTTATATATAAACATTCTCTATTATTTTCCTTGGATTCTCAATCAATACCCGTTCCAGGGTCTCTTCATCGACCTTATTGCGAAGTGCATCTAACGTGACCGCCAATCTTGGTGTACGAACTTTACTGTCATGGCAATCACTTGCAATAAAGTGAATTAATCCCTGATTAATAAGATCACAGAAATAATTTGCTTTCCAATTGACAAAACCGCCGATTAGGCAACTGCAATTAATCTGAATATAACATCCTAGTTTAATAATTTCAAGTAATCGCTCGGCTTTTTTCTCCAAACATTGGTATCTTTCCATGTGGGCAAGGATCGGAGCATAACCTGCCCGAATCAAATTACCCAATCCTCTGTACAGAATCCGATATTCCTCATTCGGATTAAACTCTACAAGGATATACCTGCTGCCAGCTAAGGTTAACGCTTCCTTTGATTGTAATGATTCTATAATCGACTCACTGTAGAACAGTTCATTTCCCAGATGCAGTTGAAAACCTGCATCCAGCTTTACCACCTCGGCATGGACCTGATCCCTTATCTCGTGCAGCCGGCGTGCTGATGTATTCTTTGCTCCGCAAGCAAAATGCGGTGTTGCGATAATTGATCCTATTCTCTGATCAATGACAAGGCTCAACATCTTTTGGGTTTCTTCCATATTGCTTGATCCGTCATCGACACCCGGAAGTATGTGGGCATGTATGTCCATATACCCGCCGGCTTCTAACAGATCACTGTGAAAAGCTCTGTGTTTATGTGAAGTGTTTCCTATGACAAAGTTCTTGATTATGATAAAGCCTATTAATATTAGCGCAACAATTCCTATTATAATTAATACTACATATTTCGAATCAATACTTAAAATATTTCCTTTACTTTCTACTGCTGCAGGATCCACCTGATTTATAGCTGCTACTCCTGTAGAAGTCTCGGTATCTTCTATATTATTGTTATCGCCAATCTGATCGTTAGGCATAGCTGTCGGAACCACCGCGATTTCTGTAATCGCTTCTGACGTAGATGCTGTAGGTTCAGATGTTGGAAACGTGCTAAGCCCTGATGTTGGTGCTAGCGTAGGTTCTATTGTTGGTTCAAGTGTGGGTTCTATTGGGGATCCCACTGCAGACTCTACCGACGGTTCAACCGTTGGCGATGCATCGCCGGTTGGCATAAGAAATCCTTCCGTCACCCCCGTGATAATATAGTTGTTTACCGATGCCAGTATCTGACCCTTATCCGCCTCTGACAAATCCACCTCATCTGAGGCAAGATAGTCTGATAGCTTCTTAATATAAGGCTCGTCTACTTTATATAACTTCCCATCATGCTCAAATTGGCCTTTTGCAGCTTCTAATACTTCCGCTTCATATTGATTGATCGCACCTGCATAAGCAGTTGTTTTAAAAAAAAGCAACATAAGCAGTAAACATCCCAGGAACGATAATAGCTTCTTCATAAATACTCCTTAGACAAAATTAGCACCAAAGGATTTCACGCAAAATACGCAAAATCCCTTGGTGTAGATAAAGCTTACATCACATTAATTAAAATGAAGGAATAAATTCAACACCCTGAACAGAAGGAGTAATAATAAGTTCTTTCTCACCACTGGTGCTAATAGAGTAAGTAGCACTTCCGGTATCTACAGTTACGATTCTGTTTTCCACTGTTACCTGATAACTCTTGCTTAAGAGACCATAGGTTAACTCAACAGTCTTTGTGCTGTTGCCCTCGGTTCCTGTAACGGTAACAGTTACGCCATTATCATAGGTCTTAGTGGTATCTTCTGTATTCAACCATTTTTGGATTGTTGTATCATCCGCTGCCAAGCTATTTTTTAAGAAGGTCAGCATATCCGCATCAATTGTGTAGCTTCCGATTAAAGGATACTTAACCTCAATGGATTGCAATGATTTGTAGGAATATTGCAATTCAAATTTAGTATAACCACTGCCCTGCGTTACCTTAACTCCATTCACAAAGCCACTGCCGGAATCACCGCCGCCAGGATTTCCACCACCGGGATTCCCACCGCCGCCACCTGCGGAAGGAGTGGGAGTAGCCGTATTGTCAGCTACCACAATCACAACAACCACAGAGCCTTGAACATCGGGTTTCGCGCCACCATTTGCTGCAGTGACCTTTGTTCCTTCAGCTCCAGCCAGAAGAACCAGTGTAATCTTCTGATTGCTCGTCAAATCCAAAGGAATATCTGAAGTAATCTTTGCATTCAGAATATTGGCAACCACAGGAATAACTTGTTTTGCTGTACCGGTAATAACGATGCTCGTTGCGCTGTCCAGTACCAATTCCTCTACTATACCGTTATTCTCTATCGTAATATTAGTTGCAGCACCCTGAATATTAATGGATGCATTGGCACCGCTTACTATAATAATTCTGGCATTGGCAGCAGATACATTTAATAGATTACCACTCGCTTCTTCATGCCAGGTTTCAGGTTTAATATTCTTAATATCAATTGATTTAAATACTCCCTTATTGGTAATATCAGCTTTAGGTGCATCCACAACCAGCTTGGTTGTACTGTAATCACCACTCGGGATTGTAAGGGTTACTTCTTCTACTGTTCTTAACGTAATTGTCTCAACGCCAGAGCCCAGTAATGCATCCAGTTCCTCTTGTGTTGTCACTACTCCGTCCTTGTCAATTACCTTAATTGTCACAGTATCCTTCAATCCACTGGTGGTAGTACCGGTAATGGTTACTGTTCCGGTCTTTAACGTCGTAAATTTACCGTTCTTATCAGGAGAAATAATCGTCTTATCACTGGTTGACCAGGTAGTTTTTTCATTGGAATCGGAAGGAATAAGCGTTCTGTTCAAATCATAAACCTGACTAAGATTTAAGACAGAAACTTTATTATTGATTACAAATCGAGCTGCTTCTTTAAGGATAGAAACCTTACAGGTTAAGGTATAAGTTTTTTTCGGTGCTTTTATCGTACAAGTGATTGTAGCTGTACCTTTCTTAATACCTTGTACAACACCCTTACTATTTACCGTTGCGACCTTTTTATCGCTGGATGTCCAGGTATAGGTAGAGCCCTTGATCTTATCCTTGATATTAATATCAAAGCTGCTGCCCTCTAAAATGTTACTGGTGGTTTTAGTCAGTGAAGGTGAAGAAGCTGCTTGTACGGCTGTAGGAGGGAATACCACTACAGACAGCATAATCATAACAGCGGCAACCGCTGTCGCAAGCAGCGACTTCAATGTGTGTGCTTTCATTTTTCCCATGACGCTATCTCCTTTTCATAATAAATACTAGTACTTTTTTCCTATATAATACATAATAAGTGTATAATGCTGGATAGTCAAGTAATATTTGGAAATATGTCGAAAAAAATTAGTATAAATTCTGCTAATGCCTCCGCATGCTTAACAGTCAGTATTGCGTCTCATAATTATTCATGCCGAGATAAGTGTTAGCAATATTGGACATTTGCTCTACTGCACCATTAACATCCATAAGCCTTATTTTTATCTCCAACGATTTATTAAAATAATCCACTGCCTCAGCATACTTTTTCTCATTAATACAGCAGGTGCCTAGATTGTTCCCATACCGGCAGAGTTCTCCTATTTCTTCATATTTACTTAATGTCTCTTATCAGCTGCAAGTACTGGCTTACCAGATAACTTCGCTTCGTGAGCAAGTTGTTCCATAAAGACCTGCACCAACTACTAAATAATCAAACATTATTTATCCCTCTTTAAAACTTTCCCAAGTAATTGATTAAATATTTCTACTACCAGTGGTTCTTTGGTGATGAGCAAAAATAGCCCATAAGCACTAAAGAAAAAACATGCTGAGATAGCTAATGTGAAGAAACTACTAAGTTCTAATGAGGTTACCCAAATACTTGCAGCAAATCCAAGAAGTACTGCAATTATTATTTTGAAATAATGAATATTGCCAAACATGGCTTTTATCACATTATCGATATATGCAAACTGATAAATAAATACAACAATTTCTGCAGCTAATGTACCAATAGCTGCACCTGCTGATGCAAAAATAGGGATTAAAATGGCATTCAATGATAAATTAATCATTGCACCTACAATCTCAGAATATAATACCACTTTCTCTTTACCAATAGGAACTAGAATCTGTATACCTGTTATATTTGTAATACCGATAAATAAAAGAGTTGGCATAATTATCTGCATCGGTAGAATCGAATCAGTATATGCTGAACCTGAAAGAAAATTAATTCCATATGCAGCAAATATCATAAAATAACTCATAAATGGAGTGGCAATCAAAAACACAAAGTTTATAACTTTTTGGCTAACTCTTCTGAATTCGTCTATCATATTATGTTCTACATAATATGATGCTCTAGGAAGCAATACTGCCCCCAATGATGTAACAACACTAACCAAAATAGATTTAATTTTGACGGCCGCATTGTAGTATCCAACATCTTCATCAGTAGATATGAATCCTAACATTACAGTATCAAGATGTGTATATATAGTTGTAGCACAAGCCATTGCAAAAAACACAAGAATTGGTTTTAAATGTTTTCTAAAATCATATTTACCTACATTTTTAAAATCAATATATTTACGAACATTTACAAAATTCAAAACGTATGAAGCAGATGAGGCAAAAACAGAAATTCCTCCATAAATCACATAATCACTTTGCTTATGAATCAATACAAACATTGCTATGGCAGAAATAAGCTTAAACGTTATTGAACGAATTGTAATATATGTATATTGTTCCAACGCTTTATACAGCCACTCTATTCCAACTGTATTTAATATAATCGATAGGCTAACAATTATATACAGTATAATATCATCTCGTAGTCTCGGAGTTGTAAAAAGGAATATGAAGAATATAATATATGATAATACGGTCATCGCAATATTTATTATAAACAGCTCATGAACCGTTCGTGTTAATTCTTCACGATTATTTCTAACCTTTGCACACGCTCTTATACCATACGCAGGTATCCCAAGTTGCGCAAACATAGCAAAATAAGATATGAAAGAAGATGCAAAAGAAACTTTACCGGTACCAGCCGGAAGTAAAATTCTTGAAACATAGGGAAATGTTATCAATGGGAAAATGAACGACGACATAGTAAGTGTAGCATTCATAATAAAGTTAAATTTTAAGGATTTCTTTTTATTCATAATAATCATTTGTCCTCTTTGTTCTGTGCGAATGGCATATCCTTATCTAAGAAAGGTCTTAGTTTCGTAGGTATGTTTTATATGTATAATATTATTAAAATTATTATCGAAGATATACCGTATTCAGCTTCTTATCTTTAATTAAAAATTTAAATGTCCTCTTTTAATAAATCATCATATACATTATTAAATCTATTATTGAAATTTCTTTTTCCATATTTACCAAATAGATAATTAAATAATCCCTTATATAATGATTTTATTTTTTCAATTTTATATTTTCGGTTACTAAATACAATTTTAAATAAATCTGTGAGCATTTTTCTTTCAAAACTGAATTTTTTGCGCTTTGAAAAATAGTAGTTCAAAACTACTAAGTTGTTTCTATAGTAATTTGAATACATTCTTATACGGTTAACATTATCTTCATCAAGCATCGAAAGAGCCTTTGCTCCAAAGCGCTTATGTATGACCTTACTTCTACCCACAAAATATGCCGGTGCATAATATCTTGTCATTCTCAAAGTATATTCCGTATCATCACCCCATATAAAGAAATCTGGATGAGGTGCCCCCACTTTTTTTATAGCCTCAGAACTGAACATTAATGAAACCAAAGTAGCATCACTGATTTTAACGACACCTTTATTAAGATGGTAATACCAGTCTGGATAACCATTAGCGGCTACTGTTGTCGATAATGTTGGTACATTCATTGGTTCATCTTGTGACCCGTAAACAGTGCTGGCCAAGAAACTGATATCTCCAGCTATTTTTTCTTTCGCTAACACCAATTCTTGCAATGCTGTTTGTGTTGGAATAGTATCGTCATCCATAGCCCAAATCCAATCACAATCGTCTAAATAAGCCTTACAGATACCGTAATAAAATCCACCAGCCCCTCCATAATTCTTGGATAATCTAAATACTGCGAAATGTTCATTATTGGCATACTTTTCTTTTAAAAACAAATCAGTGCCATCATTGCTAAAATTATCAATAATATATATTTTATTAATTTCATAACTTTGTGCAAGAAGAGCATCTATGCATTCCTCAAGTAAAGATTTCCTATTGTATGTAACAATAACTGCATTAATTATATCTTTCATTATTTCCTCCAAACTTGTAAATGAAATCATAAACTTTGAACTCATAACTCTCTATAGCAACAGTAGTTATACGTTAATTAGCAATAAGAATTGGGTCTCTAAAATTAAGTTGTCATAATATAGGGATATATTACTATATCAAATTATAAAGAGAACTCATTAAAAGTAAGATGGGGTATTTTAATTTTTCCATAATCCTAAAGGAGTAATAGCCATCTTCATTATTGTTTTAAAACTTGGTCTATACTTAATTGACCGTAGTAAATATTTCATTGCACATTTCCTATTGTTGTGTCTACTGTTATATCTGGCTAGCCTCATATAACATGCCCCAAATTGTTTTCTATGTTTTATATACAAAAATAAATTTTTATTTATAAATTTTTCATAGCATTCATTATAGTTTTGATTATTTGTTATGCTATTCCCATTATCATATGCATTCATCAAAGGTGTATTCTGGTATGAAACAATATAATTATTTTTTAGTACTTTAATTGTAAAGTCCCAATCCTGAAACCTTTTTAGCGTCTCATCAAATCTTATATTTTTCGCAACTTCTTTCTTCATCAAAATTGTCGGCGTACCAACATAATTCTTTTCTAGTTCCTGCTCTAACGTTAAATACTTACTTATTAATCCATCTGGTACAACTTTTGTTTCTTCTGGTGTAATTTTATAGTACTCACAGAATGTGAAATCAGCATTTGTTTCTTTTAAATATTTAAGCTGGCTATCCAATTTATTTGGAAACCACTCATCATCACTGTCCTGAAAAGCAATCAATTCTCCATTTGACTCTTCGATTCCTATGTTTCGTGCCCTGCATGCTCCTGATTTTTCTTGTTTAAAATATTTAATTCTTTTATCATTCATTGATTCTATTAAACATTGTGTATTATCAGTGGAACCATCATCAACAACAATAATTTCAATGTCATCAATAGACTGTTTCAACACACTGTTAATTGACCTAGCCAATAAATGCGCCCTATTATAAGTTGGAATAACAACCGAAACCATTATCTTACCTCTCCTATTTATTATAATATCATTACTTGATGTGCTCCAGCATAACAGTAGTACATAAAGGAATATATTAGTGCAATTATTATCATTAAACTATACCCTCTTAATTTATTTCCATTTCCTAATTTAAAAATGATATTCAAGTTTGGAAAATATAATATATTTAAATAATCGAGCGGCATTACTATTCTGTAGCCATAAAAAGTATGTAAAGAAAAATAAATACATACGTAAATCGCTATGTTAATTAGTGATGTTTTAATATAAAATTGTAATCTTGCATCTTCGTTTTTTTTATTCCATAACATTAATAATGGCAGAATAAATAATAACAATCTAAAAAACAGATCAACTAGTCCTAATTTGCCTGTTGCAAATATATTTTCTCCCCCACTAAAGTTTTCTTTAAATTGATATATCTTATATGAATACTTGATTGGTAAAAGACCAATTTGAATTGCAGAATTGGCAATACTGTACCACCTTGTTGCAAACACAAATCCAAAGCCCACCGACGCTATCGCTGTAATAAATTTAGCTATAGTTTTCCTTATTTTTGAAATTCCTATGATAATAGCTAATATTATTATACCGATAATGGCAGAGGAATGAAAATATATACTAACAACCGACAAAACGAGAGACCATAATTTCTTTTTATTAAGAAAAAAACTGATTGCCAAAAGTAAAAAGGCCACCGCAATACTTTGACGCATTGCATTAAGCGACATAGGATAGTAAAGAAGCATAAAGAATGTCATTGCAACAACCATTCGTATTTTTTTACGTTCTTTGTATATACAAATTGTCACAGGCAAAAAAACTAGCAACTCTAATGTAAACAAAAACACTTCTATCCTACCGAAAAAATGAGATGAGATATAAGCTAAAATATAATATATTTTTTCTATTCTTAAATCCTGACTTAGTATGGTCGCTAATGAATTTAATGCTTTTGTATTATTGTAAAGAGGAATAGCATAAACTTGCATATCTGTTCCAACATTCTCACCTCTCGTTGCAGCGAAAAGACATAAAACTATTACGCCTGCCGCTAAAAATTTGATTGATTTTCTATCCCTATTCGATGAAATTTCTTTATCCGCAAGATAAAAGAAAAAACCAGCAACGATATATATAAGCATATAAATCGCAAAAGAAAATATATTACCTACCATAACTACTCCCATCTCACCACCATGGTTTAATCACCCATGGTTTATATGATTCAAAAAATAAGAGATTTTTCCATACATAGCACATAAAGCATCTCCAAGAACTTGCTTATTTGAATAAATACATCGATAATTTCCTGTATTCATTAAATTAATCAAGTTAATTATGTCACCATCATTTACCGCTCTATATCTTTTCTCTAGAATGTCTTCAAACAAATTAATATTCATCAGACTGTTAACCTTTTTGGCTATATTAAGCTCACTTCTTATACCACTAACTCTTTTTATATATCTATCAGAAGCACTATTAAAAGCCTTCTTTTTTCCCTTAAAAGAAAACCCAATTGTATTATTAGAATGAATTCTATAATTTGTTAACTGAATATTATAAAAATACAAGCTATTTGATAAAGCCCCTATACTATTAATCTGGACGTCATGTGCACAATCAAAATCATACGTATTTGTAAAAACATCTTTAATTATGCTTTTGAAGCACAAAGTACACCCCGGTGAAATATTTCCTTTTAGAAAGGTTTTATAATTAATTTTTTTTATTTCACAATCATTAACAAAAAAATTTGCTATGTTGCAATTTGATTTGTTTTTTTCGGGTATAACTCGTAATGTGTTTCCTTTAGCATCAATCAATTTAACTGCAGTATTAAGGACAAGTATCTTAGAATCATTTTCTAATACACTGCTCATTATTTCGATTTTATTCTTTTCCCATACATCGTCTTGATCACATAGAAAGACAATGTCCCCAGAGGTTAATTTAATTGCGTTATAAAAATTATGTTTGTAACCCAAGTTCTCCTTATTAACAATTAATTTTATATTTAATTGTGGATTTTTCTTCGTAAATCTATCTATTATTTCAATAGTATTATCATATGAGGCATCATCACATATAACAATTTCATCTGGAAATCTGGTTTGATTTTTCAGGCTTTGCAATTGATCCTCAATATAACCTTGACCATTAAATGTCGTCATCGCAATTGAAATCATCTATTTTTCTCCTGTTAGGAAATACCTTATTCTCTATTAATGCGTTTTTTATTGCTTCCAAGTATCCATAACCGTATCTTTCATCAGGTTCTAGATATCCGCCCTCCGCCCATTCATTCCATGCATACATGAAAATCATATCTTTGTCGTAAACATCTTTAGCCCTTTTTATCTGACAAGATAAATATTTTTGAAATTTTTCGGGTGTATCATCTGTAAACACTCTACCTTTATCACCGTGCCTAGGAGTGTTGTCCCATCCCACAAATGCCCCTGGTATACTTTTTTTTGATTCCGGCATTTCATTTAATATTGCATTCCAAACAGTATCGTATTTTATTCTGTTTCCAGTTAATTTACCCTGGCCAATGAGCCTAATATTGTAACCCGTTACTCTTTCAATTAAGTTAGAGAACATTCTCTTCATTTTTCTGAGAAATTCATGTTTGCCTTTATAAGCCTCTTTTAATCCATATGAAGGCTGAAATTCAATGTCATAAGCAAATCTACTATCATCTTTATTCCTATCATCATTCGGCCACATTTGTTGATAAGCATATGTCAACCCATTAAATCCATTACATATAGCCATTTCATTCCAAACATCGAGCATCTCATTTAAGCACGAGACTATATTGGGTCTATATATAATCATTAAAGGTTTATTATTCTCTTTGATGTATCTTTCATCTTTAAAAAATGGCAACAAATAATTAAAGTGATCTTCCCATTCTTTTCTTGCGCCATAATTTTGAGCGATGAGAACTTTATTTTCACCAATCCAGGCCTTAGTCCATTGCTCATTAGCCCAACAAATACAAAATGGAATTGTAATCTCTTTATTTCGAAGCATTTGCTCCATCGGTCTTTCTAATAATAACTTTCCATTAAACCAGTAATGATAGTAACAAAAGCCATAAATCCCATATTCTTGCGCAATATTTGATTGCCATTTTTTCACGTCATGATCAAGGAGATTATAGTAATTATTATTATATGGAACTCTAGGTTGCTGATGTCCCTCAAACAAAGGGGTAGCTTTTTTCACATTATCCCATTCTGTAAAGCCCTTGCCCCACCATTCATCATTTTCTGGAATATCATGAAATTGTGGCAGGTAAAATGCTATTATCTTCATTGTTCGTTACTCCTCGCTTAAGATGCTTATTAATTTTTTTATAGCATCATCGCACAAAAATTCAGTAGCTTTATTAATACAATTGAATCTCATCTTATATATTAAATTCGGGTTATTTATCGAATAAAGAATGAGATTTCTAAATGTTTCCGGTTTGTTGACATCATATAAAAACCCCGTGACCTTGTCATTAATAATTTCAGAGTTATAATTCCAGTCGCTTGCAATCGTTGGTAAGCCAGAAAACAACGCATCAATAAGTGTACCAGGCATTCCCTCCCTTTTCCAAGTTGATGGAAATAACAACATATAGTATTCTTTAAGTACTTCAACGCTGCTATTAGACGGTATAATTCCTTTATATGTAACACAATCGTTATATCTAATTAGCAAATCATTAAATTCATTTTCAAATTCTTTATCAACTTGTCCATATATGTCTAATATAGATATTTTATTATTCAATTTTTTATTAATTTCATTTATTGCTTGAATAGCGGTACACACACCTTTTTCCTTATTCACCCTAGAAAAAATACAAAACTTATATGATGAACTTCCATTATTTTTTATCTCCGCAAGCGCAACAGGTTTAATTTCTTTGAAGTTAGGAAAATACCTCGCATTATATACACCCTTTTCTTTTAATTTGTCACAAAGTGTTTTGCTTTCTAATAAATTATCCTTGAATGAATTCAAATACTTTATCCAAATTGGTTTCTCCTTAACCTCGTCAAATAAAGCACCTCCTATTACGATATGATACACATCTATTTTAAATATTTTCTTTGCATAAAAAAGAAACGGGAAAAATACTCTTCTTCCATTAATAGAAATAGATAAAATTATTTTGTCACATGTGAATATACATTTAATTGATTTTAAGAACGTTAAGATTAAATGTTTTTTATACTCAAAGGTATCGATTAATTCTACTTCAAAAGAGTTCTCTATTAAAGAGTGATAAATCGTTCTAGTTTTAACTGTTTGTCCATCAAAAAGGCACTTATCATCAGCAACACGTCCAATAAGCCCTATTCTCATTTTTTTCATATTATCATTCCTACTCTTAACTTTTTTATCGGGAACCCCAACATAGACACCATATGGTTCGATATCTTTAGTAACTGCAACTTCCCCCAATTACACAACCTCTTGCAATATGTACCCCCTGCATTATCATTACTCTAGCACCTATATCCAGACATCATCATCCACCACAATTGGTCTATAATCTTCATATCCTTGCTCGCCAATAGCCAGGTCAAGAAAAATTTCATTCTTCTCGACATAAGAAGATGGCTAAAAAATATTATAGATTATAAACCATATCTTTTTGCTAGTTACGGTAGCTTCCCATGCTGTTTTATTATTCATTTTGTTAACCTCTATATATACTTTTTAACTGCAT
The DNA here is from genome assembly GCA_023409535.1 of Bacillota bacterium. Taxonomy (GTDB): domain Bacteria; phylum Bacillota; class Clostridia; order Lachnospirales; family Lachnospiraceae; genus Mobilitalea. The sequence continues at coordinate 225,917 of JAEYGZ010000037.1, read as the reverse complement.
AGTACGCATACAGAACGAAACATATACAGGCATAAGGCAATGACAAATGTTCAATTTTTCTATATAAATACCATATACGCTTAATCGCCTTTAACTTATTATTCGAAAGCGATCCATCATGACGTCTATATTTTGCTAATGATTCGCTCAAAGCATATCCTGTTATTCCAGTCTTAAGAACCTGTAACCATGTAGCCCCATCCTGGCCCCTTCTAACATCAGGCATAATCAAAAGCTTTTTATCAACTACATTTGTATCAAACATTATTGAATGAGTGCACGTTACTGGTCTCTTTAAATAGCCATCATATGTAACAGACTTCTGTACATGAACGGTTTTACGATATTCCCCAAATTCATCAACTAGATCATAATCCGTAAAACACATTGCAATATTGTTTTCTTGCATATATTTAAGCTGATGCTCTAGCTTGCACTCATTCCAAAGATCATCAGAATCGAGATATGCAATGTATCTTCCCTTAGCGCTGTCCAAAGAATTGTTTCTAGATTTTCCAGCCCCTTGATTCTTCTTTGAGATAAACAACCTGATTCTCGGATCTTTCTTCTGCTCGCCTCGAATAATCTCTACGGTGTTGTCGTTGGATGCGTCATCAGTAATGATAAGCTCCCAATTGGTATATGTCTGAGCCTGCACACACTTAATGGTCTCTTTTATCCACTGTGCACTGTTATAACTTGGCATAATAATACTAACTAATTCTTCTGTTGCATCCATTGTACACCCCCCATTTTTTTTACAATCTCCAGTATCTTAAACCCGATGCATTCAACTCCTTTACCTTGTAAAGCCCTTTAACGTCAATAAGAACCTTCTCATCATCAGATCCACTCTTAAACAGCTTCTTGATATCATCTAAGCTCAACGCCTTAAATTCACTGTGAGCAACAGCAACAATCACGCAATCAGCATCAGCAACATCTTCAAGTTTGGTGAGTTCAACATTATACTCGTGCTTTGCATCGCGCTCACTAGCCCACGGATCAACAACTTCTGGGGCAATACCATATGTGTTCAACTGCTTGATAATATCATTTACCTTGCTATTTCTCGTGTCTGGGCAATTCTCTTTGAAAGTAAGGCCGAGAACTACAACCTTAGATTTTTTCGGAGCCTGACCAGCAGCAATCATCTGTTTAACAGCACAATCTACAACATAGCCACCCATGCTGTCATTGACAATACGACCATTCAGAATAATCTGGCTATGGTATCCAAGTTTCTCCGCTTCGTATGTAAAGTAGTACGGATCAACACCGATACAATGACCACCAACAAGCCCCGGACGGAAGCCAAGCGCATTCCACTTAGTATTCATTCCGTCAACGACTTCATTTGTATCAATATTCATACGATCAAATACCATAGCTAACTCATTCATAAAGGCGATGTTGATATCGCGCTGGCTGTTCTCTACAACCTTTACTGCTTCAGCTGTCCTCATATTGGAAACAGGATGGGTTCCCACTTCAATAACGATGTCATATACCTTCTTGATTTCCTCAAGAGACTCTTCATCAATACCAGAAACAACCTTGTGAATGTTCTCTAAACGATGAACTTTATCGCCTGGATTGATACGCTCAGGAGAATATCCAATCTTAAAGTCAACACCACACTTGAACCTTGACTCCTTCTCAAGGATTGGAATGCAAACATGTTCGGTACATCCCGGATAAACCGTTGACTCATATACAACGATGCTACCCTTAGTTAGATTACGACCAATAATCTCTGATGCCCTGATAACGGGAGTAAGATCCGGTGTATGATCTGTATTAATAGGTGTAGGAACTGCCACAATAATAAACTTTGCATCCTTCAACCTTGTCTCGTCAGCGGTAAACTCCAAAGTTGTGTTCTTGATAGCCTCATCTCCAACCTCCTTTGTAGGATCAACACCAGATTTATAGAGATTTATTTTTGCTTCGTTAAGGTCAAAACCTACAACTTTAAGTCCTTTCTTAGCAAAGGCAACAGCAATAGGCATTCCAACATATCCCAAGCCAACCAGAGCCAACTTTTCTTCACCATTAACGAGCTTCTCAAACAAAGACATTTTTATTTCCTCCATTTTATAAACTGCACATTATCGGTCGTTTTCATTATAGAATTGTGTGTTTACTCCACCGTAACGCTCTTCACCAAATCCCTCGGCTTATCTACAGCAAGTCCCTTAGCTATGCTCACATAGTATTCAATAATCTGTAGAGGGATGACCGTCAAAATTCCTACGAAATGCTCGATGTGACTTTTTATGTTATCTTACCTATGACGGTATCAATTCTCAATTATTCTTATAATGGTCACGGCAAACAGCGAACAGACTTTTTCCATTCGCTGCAGCACCTAACCCCTCCTTCAGTCCACCAAACCACCTACAATATCAGTCATTTCGCTCACTTTTCCGGGTTAGAAGATATGAACTCAGATACTGAACTTTCACTCTGTATCTTTTGTTCCAGTATGCCATATTCATATTATATCGCATGCATACTATACCACATGTATTAAATACCGAGTTCATATAATTATGTTAATTAATATTGAGACAATGAATTCTACATAACCGATTCAATTTCACAATCGCATGGAATATCAATATCATTAATTACTACCATCATAGCTCCAAGCTGTTATAAACATATCTTACTTTGATCCATTCCCCCTGAATACTGCCACCACCGTCTTCAGTACTAGCTTCACATCCAGTTTCATAGACCATTTATCAATATACTCCAAATCCAATTTCACTACCTCTTCAAAGTCCTGAATATCACTTCTCCCGCTCACCTGCCATAACCCAGTCAGTCCCGGCTTCAGCATCAGTCTTCTCTTATGCCTACCCTCATACTGTACAAATTCATCCTCTGTAGGCGGTCTTGTCCCCACAAGGCTCATATCCCCCCTGAGTACATTTAGAAACTGCGGAACTTCATCAATGCTAGTCTTACGAAGGAACTTTCCCACCTTAGTAATCCGGGGATCATCCGTTACCTTGAACATAAACCCCTGCATCTCATTTCGTTCCATTAGATCTTTCTTCCTCTGCTCCGCATCCCGATACATGGATCTAAATTTATAAATCTTAAACTTCCGGCCATTCTTTCCCACTCGAATTTGACTAAAAAAAATAGGCCCTGGAGACTCAAATACTATCGCAGGGGCTACAAAGATTGTAAGTATGATTGCTATAACACATCCAACAATGCCACCGACAACATCCAATAACCTCTTTAGTATCACATGCTTATCATCAAATAATTTACTTGAGAAGGTAATTACCTGATGACCGGCGAATTCTTCTATAACCTTTTCCCTCAAGTCCATATTATTAAATAGACCAAGATACATATGTACGATGACGCCCATTTTCTCAAATTCCAGAATGAGCTCTTCCAAGTCTATCTTGTACATTCGGGGAATATATATGAATACTTCATCCACGACATTTTTCTTCGCAATCTCCAGAAGGTTATCCTTGTTGGCGATAACAGGGAGCCCCTCTATGGTCTCACCGACCATATCCTTATCCCAAATAGCAAATGTCGTAACATAGGTTTGCCAGAGATTTTCCTGCCGAATGCTTTGAATGAGATCGGCAGCATTTTTTGATACAGTGAGAATCATAACTTTGTTACTGGAAGCACTTATTTTATAGATTAGCAACAGCACAATCTTCATATAGCTTCTTGCTACATATATGATTAGAATACTCAGCACAAAAAATATTGCAAAAAATATCCGGGAGTATTCACTCCCCTGCTTCATGGCAAACATATAAGCAAGCATAATAAGCCAAAGCTTTGATTGCTCCTTGATAATGCATAGCAGCTCTTCAAAATACCCGCGTTTGAACACATCCTTGTTACTGTCAATATTTAATAAGATATACGACAGCAGCAATAATATCAACGCGTTGCCATAGATACCGCTTAAGAAGTCAACGTGCAATATCCTGCGGATATACGCAGCAAGGTAATACGCTGTGAACATGCAAACCAGATCCAACAGCAGTGTAAGTCGGCTCGTTAATCTTATGTTCTCCCGCTTCATTAAGCTACCTCACTCTTACTGCCCAGTCTTGCTTTTTGTTTCTTATTATTTATGTATAGACGGTTTTTTCTGGAGATCAGAATGCATAACCCCAGTGCCGCTAACAGTAGTCCGATTACTATGATAAGAACCGGAATGTTGATCTGATACGCAACATCCTGCTTACTCGAAAGCAATCGTGTAAAAAAATTCAGTACAACTTTCATAAATACCCCCACAGATACTATAAAGTCACATAATGATCAAATTGCCGAAAGCTTGTCTTGACAGCCAAGAAACGGTACATACGTCCATATAATAGGTTATTTTTACCAGTTATTGTGATAATATCAGAATTTCCAATTTTTTTCAATCATTTTCAATTTACACTTATCTACATAAATGGTGCTTATTACCTATTATAGTCCATATTACCTATAAGTCAATGTTTCATGACAAAATGGTTATATTTTTGTATAATACTGCCATATCAAGTCTCGTTTGTGAACTATCTCTTTATATAAAGTGTTAAATACTGCCGCATCGAAAAATATCAAAAAAAATCAGCTACAGAATTTTCTCTATAGCTGACTGATCAATCGTTGTTCACTTTTCTAAACCATTATAACAATGTTTAGTCGAATCCGTTCTAAATATTAACAATATTATATCTCAGATTTAACAAAGCCAATCCTATCATATTCAATCCCCATCAGCATCAACCCTTCAGGCGGAGCGGTCGGTCCTGCAAGACTCCTGTCACATCCCTCAAGAATATCCTTCACTCTCACAGGTGAATATGCTCCTCGCCCTACTTCTATAAGGGTCCCTGCAATAATTCGTACCATATTATAAAGAAAACCGCTTCCTGTTACTGAGATAGTGATCTTCTCACTCTCCTTGGTTACCCTGATATCATAGATTGTCCGTACCGTCTTCAGTGCTTGGGTCTTCACAGAGCAAAAACTTTTAAAGTTATGCGCCCCAACCAGATACTGCGCTGCCTGCTGCATCAACTGCGCATCCAAATCATAATAAATATGGGTAGAATAAAGACGTTCATTCGGAAGTGCTATTCTTCTATTTAAAATATGATATTCATAGGTCTTACAGCTAACGACCCTTCTTGGATGAAACTCCCCATCCACTTCCACAGATGATTGGACGCGAATATCCTCCGGCAGATATTGATTAACTGCAAGGCATATCTTCTCGGCCGGAATGGAATGCTCCGTATCAAATACCGCCACATTCCCCAGCGCATGTACTCCTGAGTCCGTACGGCTTGCCCCTGTAACGATAATCTCTTCCTTCAAAAGCTCGGACAAGGCTTTGTTAAGCTCTGCTTCAATGGTTGCCTTCCCCGGCTGCAGCTGCCATCCGCAATAATTGGTTCCATCATATGCGACTATGAGTTTTATTCGTCTCATGTTTCCTCACACTCATACTTACTATAATAATTTTCCTTAATAATATCCCGATAGTAACCCTGCACTTACAGAATACTGCCTTCCAGCACTCTGATCGTAATAATAATTCCCACATACACCAATAATCCCACATAAGCTCCATAATCCCGGCTATGATAACGAAGGGGCTTCATCTTTGTACGTCCGTCACCGCCGCGGTAACATCTGGCCTCCATGGCCATAGCAAGATCGTTCGCCCTGCGAAATGCCGACACGAATAACGGTACCAGAAGAGGAATAAGGCTCTTGGCACGTTTTAATAATCCGCCGCTTTCAAAGTCAGCACCTCTTGCCATCTGTGCTTTCATAATCTTATCGGTCTCCTCCAGCAGGATTGGGATAAAGCGCAGTGCGATAGACATCATCATGGATATCTCATGCACCGGCACCTTGATCCGGTTAAGCGGCTTTAGCACCTTCTCCAGACCATCGGTCAGCTGATTTGGTGTTGTTGTAAAGGTCATCAGAGATGACCCCAGAATCAGGTAAATTAATCGTAGTGCCATAAAGCCTGCGGACTGCAGCCCTTCTCTGGTTATCTTTATCCAACCGTAACGGACCAGTATATGCTCCCCGGGAGTTAAGAATATATTAAAGAATAAGGTAAAAAGCAATAACACTATGATTGCCTTTAAGCCTTTTACAATATATCCAAACGGCACTCTGGACATCTTAATGATACCCGCCAAAAATGCTAATACCACAAGATAACCATATACAGAATGAAATATAAAGAGCGAAACAATAAATGCAAAGGTTCCGATTAATTTCACCCTGGGGTCCAGACGATGCAACAGCGAGTCTGTCGGATAATATTGTCCAATTGTAATGTCTCTGATCATACCAAAAACCTCCATGCTGGCAATGCCCGCAAATTTGGGATGTGAAAATTCAGCTTTCACATCGGCCTACTTTATCATATCAGCGGCTTAGCGAAACAATCTTAATATCTCGTCCCTTGCTTCCGCTACGGTAGTTGCATCGGTTCTTACCGGATATCCCTTATCTCTTAAGGTATTCATTACATAAGTAACCTGCGGTGCTGCAAGCTGCATTTGTTCCAACTCCTTATAATGAGCAAATACTTCCTTGGTTGAATGCTGTAACACCAGCTCGCCCTTATTCATTACAAATAACCGGTCAGCAAAATTGGCCACATCCTCCATGCTGTGTGTAACCAATATAATTGTCAGCCCGCTCTCTTTGTGAAGCTTCTCTATCTGCTCCAGGATATCGTCGCGGCCCTTGGGATCCAATCCGGCAGTGGGCTCGTCTAGGATAAGTACCTCCGGCTTCATAGCTAATACTCCTGCAATTGCGACGCGACGCTTTTGCCCGCCGGACAGTTCAAAGGGAGAGGCATCCAAAAGATCTTCCCCGATGCCAACCATCTTGAGCGCTTCATAGCTTCGAAGCTCACACTCCAATTTATCCAGACCCAGATTTGTCGGCCCAAATAAAACATCCTTAAATACTGAAGTTTCAAAAAGCTGATGCTCAGGATACTGGAATACCAGACCTACCTTGCTGCGTAATTCCTTAAGCTTATAATTGGGATCGCAGATATCCGTTCCGTTGAAATAAATATGGCCGTCCGTCGCCTTAATTAAACCATTCATGTGCTGAATCAGAGTGGATTTACCGGAGCCTGTATGGCCGATAAGGCCAATGAATTCACCTTTTTGGATGGTAAAGCTGATATCCTTAATCGCATGCCTTGCAAAGGCCGTTCCACCATTGTATACATAATTTACTTTATCAAATATAATCTGCAAATTTATCACCCTCTTAATGAGTTTTTAAAGCTTCCAGCGCCGCCACCAGCTCATCTACCGTAAGTAATCCTGCCGGGATATCAAGACCTGCTTTACTAAGCTCGTAGGCCAGCTCTGTTACCTGAGGAACATCCATGCGATAATTCTTTATCGCCTCTACCCTGGAGAAGATCTCCCTGGGAGTTCCCTCCATGACGACCTGTCCCTTCTCCATAACAAATACCTTATCCGCATAGATAACTTCATCCATATGGTGGGTAATCAGGATTACCGTAACATTTTCCTTCTTATTTAATTCCCGTACGGTGGCGATTACCTCCTTACGTCCGTTGGGGTCAAGCATTGCGGTGGGTTCATCCAGAATAATGCACTGTGGCTTCATAGCCATAATCCCCGCGATGGCCACTCTCTGCTTCTGACCGCCTGACAGCTTATTCGGGGAGGAATTGCGAAATTCCAGCATCCCCACTGCCTTCAGGCTTTGTTCCACTCTCTGCCAGATCTCATCCGTAGGGATACCCAGATTCTCAGGGCCAAAGCCAACATCCTCTTCTACAACTGTAGCGATGATCTGGTTGTCCGGATTCTGAAATACCATACCGGCGGTCTGGCGGATATCCCAGAGATGCTTCTCCTCCGCGGTATTCATCCCATTCACCAAAACGCTTCCCTCTGTCGGATATAAGATTGCATTGATGTGCTTTGCCAAGGTAGATTTGCCTGAACCATTGGCACCGAGTACAGCAATAAAATCACCCTTATTCACATCCAGGCTTACCTGATCAATCGCTTTATTGATGGATTCTACATTGCCGTCCTCATCCCGTCTGATATATTCAAAGGAAAGCTTATCTACTTTTATCATTTCCATATACAGCCTCATTTCTAACACAACTGTTATTGCTTGCATTCCATGTATTCCCAGATTATTCTCTATAGCATAAAAACCTCTATAAATATCCATGTATGGATATAGCTAACCATGATTATACCTCATAATCTGAAAAAAATAAAATATTTTTATTTGAATCTTGATAATATTTATATCTTAAGAAGGTATTACTCCTGTCTTGAACTAAAATACTCCAATCTTTCGTGTTCCAAAGCTCCTATCCTTAGTGTGACCGGATTATAAAATTAATAGTAAAATCCGAAATACTAAAGTAACACAACCGTTACATACCGCGTATAATAATATAACATCCAAATACAATACGTATAAACAGGATCGGTAAATAATCATGATACAGCCGCAATGTACAATATATTAAGCCTATGCCAGTACACATTACATGAATTCATGATAATAGACAGCTGTCAAAAATTATCTGGTAGATATTTGCTAGTCCCAGCCTATTGATAATTGGTAGAATTTGTATTACAATGAGCTTATCCTTACAAATTTTACTAACCAAAAGAGGTTGATATCATGTGTATCGATACAAATAAGAACCCGGTTTTATACTCCGTATGTACCTTACTGGCATACAAAATCTCACAGGAATATTACAACAATGTACACTATGTATGGTGCACCACGTGCTTTGATTGTCTTTCTCAGCCACCCACCTCGAATCCGCAGACGATTGTCATCCGCTACTTGGAGCAAGTAGTTAAGGGTGACAGGCATTCCAAGGAAATCGAGGATAATATGGCGGGAATTATCGCCGGTGCAAAATGTAAACTGAAGGAAAAAGTTATCACCAAGAAGCAATATGACGAAATCCGCAGTTTAGTTGCCGTTGCCAGGTATGAATCCTTCTTCCCTGTTATATACATAATTAATAGTGATAAAGTGAAGAATAAATGCATTGAAGTAGATCAGTATGAATGTGCAAGTGATACTTCAGAAGAATATAGGATAGAAGAATTAAAGGCAGATGAGTTCCAGATAATTAACATGAAGGATGTATTATTCGGGATTGTGAATGCCATAGATAAGAAAGCTGGTGAATAAGGTTGCACAGGTCACATCCCCTTAGTCTGAACGAGCTGCTGGATATCATAGCAATAGTGGAACAGCATCAGAAACGACGTGGTTTTCACTTACCTCGCAGGCATAGTATCAGGGCAAAACAAATGGCAAAGAAAATAATTAAGATGAGAAAAAATGAGGAAACCAAGGAGCAAGCTGATCACCTGTTGAGCTGTATTAACCGCAAAATCGTTCAGGAAAACAGGAGGACCAGCAATCCGGTGGAGGGTGAGTTATTGTACAATAAGTTAATGGGTGCACACGTCCAGGCGTAAACAATGGGGAAGAAATTACGCAGGCAACACCTACGAAAAAAGGGACATCTGCTTAGGCAAATGTCCCTTCAATGATTAATCTGCTATGTTTTAAACTAACTCGATTAATACTTCCATCGCTGCATCGCCCTTACGAGGTCCGATCTTAACGATTCTGGTATAACCGCCGTTACGGCTGGTATACTTCGGAGCAATATCATTGAATAACTTATCGGATAAGTTGATCTCCTTGGTATTTCTCTTCTTACCAGCGTTCTCGGTAGGAACTTCGGTAATGGGATAGAGATACTTCATCATCTGCTTTCTGGCATGAAGACGGGATGCGCTATCCTTCTTTACAGTCTTCTGAACATCATCAAAAACTGTAACCTTCTTACCGTTTACAACTTCCTTCACTCTCTTACCGTCTTTATCCTTACGAGCAACCTTAGCAGTTACTGTAACAGTTTCAAAGTTGTCTTTTTCCTTTACAGCAAGTGCAATCATATGCTCAGCAATTCCACGGATTTCTTTTGCTTTCGCTTCGGTTGTAACAATTTTACCGTTATATAATAAATTTGTCACTTGGTTTCTCAACAGAGCCTTTCTCTGGCTTGAGGTTCTTCCAAGCTTTCTATAACCTGCCATGTGTTTCCCTCCTTTGAATATTAATTCCATACACTATAAAGAAGTTCAAAATGAATTTCCAATGGAATTCATTTTGGAGTTCTTTGGATAGCTCGGTTTCTAACGAGCTATTCATCACTTGCGTTCAAAGATAAACCAAGCTCTTTTAATTTTGCAAGTACTTCCTCTAATGACTTACGGCCAAGGTTTCTAACCTTCATCATATCTTCTGCAGTCTTATTGGTAAGCTCTTCAACAGTATTGATGCCTGCTCTCTTCAAGCAGTTATAGGAACGAACGGATAACTCCAGTTCGTCTATGTTCATCTCAAGTACCTTCTCTTTTTCATTGTCTTCCTTCTCAACCATAATCTCAGCGGTCTTTGCATGTTCAGACAAGTCGATGAAGGAATTCAGATGCTCGCTTAATACCTTTGCTGCCAAGCTTACTGCTTCATCCGGGACAAGCGTACCATTGGTGTATACATCCAGAGTCAGCTTATCAAAGTCAGTAATCTGTCCCACACGGGTATTCTCCACGGTAAGATTCACACGCTCTACAGGAGTGTAGATTGAGTCAATCGGAATAATACCGATGGGCAGATCATCATTTTTATTCTTATCAGCGCTTACATATCCTCTGCCGTTGGTGATGGTCAGCTCCATATAGAGTCTGCTGTCAGGACCGCCACATAAGGTTGCAATCACTTGATCGGGATTGAGTATTTCGATATCCGGGTCAGCCTGTATATCCCCTGCTGTCACTACAACTTCACCCTCAGCCTCAATATAAGCAGTCTTGGGTTCATTTGTATCGCTTGTGTTCTTGATTGCTAAGCTTTTAATGTTCATGATAATCTCTGTGACATCTTCCTTAACGCCGGGAACAACGCTGAATTCATGAACAACACCGTCAATCTTAATTTGACTAACAGCAGAACCCGGTAAAGATGAAAGCATGATTCTTCTAAGAGAATTACCTAAGGTCGTACCATAGCCTCTTTCCAAAGGTTCTACCACAAAACGTCCAAACTTCTTATCTTCGGAAATTTCTGCAATCTCTATTTTGGGTTTTTCAAAATCAAACACAACAGGACCCTCCTTCTGGGTATTTGAGTTGCCTAATTATAGGAATTATTTAGAGTACAACTCGACAATTAACACTTCGTTTACCGGAACATCAATCTGGTCTCTTGTAGGAACTTCCTTAACAACACCTGTAAACGCCTCGTGACTTGCCTCCAGCCATGCAGGTACGGTTCTTCCGTCGGTTACCTCAAAGATATCCTTATATCTCTGTGTATTCTTGAATTTTTCTTTAATTTCGATTTTATCGCCGGCCTTTAATGTGTAGGATGGAATGTTTACACATTTGCCGTTTACTAATATGTGCTTGTGATCTACGATCTGTCTGGACTCTTTTCTTGTTCTGCCATATCCCATACGGAACATAACATTATCAAGTCTGAGCTCTAACAGTGACATTAAGTTCTCACCTGCAGTACCAGCCTTCATTTTCTGTGCTCTTGCAAATAAGTTTCTGAAAGGCTGCTCTAACATGCCATAGATAAACTTTGCTTTCTGCTTTTCTCTTAATTGTGAACCATATTCGCTTACCTTCTTGCCTGCTCTTGAAAATGCTCTGTTTGACTTCTTGTCAATACCGAGATATGCGGGCTCTAAGCCAAGGGATCTACATTTCTTTAAAACTGGGCTCATGTCTCTTGCCATCGTTATTAAACCTCCTATCAGACTCTTCTGCGTTTTGGCGGACGGCATCCGTTATGAGGAACCGGAGTTACATCCTTAATACTTGTTACTTCAATGCCACAAGCCTGAAGCGCACGGATTGCTGCTTCTCTACCCTGGCCAGGTCCTTTAACCATAACCTCTACGGATTTTAAACCATGAACAAGTGCTGCCTTAGCTGCTGTCTCAGCTGCCATCTGTGCAGCATAAGCTGTAGATTTTCTGGAACCTCTGAAGCCTAATCCACCGGCACTTGCCCAAGAAAGTGCATTGCCTTCTGAATCAGTCAGCGTAACAATTGTATTGTTAAAAGATGACTGAATGTGTGCCTGTCCACGATCGACGTTCTTCTTCACACGCTTCTTTGTCACTTTTTTAGCTGCTGTTGCTATTTTCTTAGCCATCTAACAAACCCTCCTATTGGATTATTCAAATAAAACGAATTGCTGCATTACAACACAATAAGGCTGCCAGCGGATATTCCCTGGGTAATATTACTGCGGATACTTCCGGCGGAATTTTACCACGGATAATTCTAGCGGAATTTTACGCTTGTCAGCGACTCATTGGTCAGATTACTTCTTCTTATTAGCAACAGTTCTTCTCGGACCTTTTCTTGTTCTGGCATTTGTCTTAGTCTTCTGACCACGAACCGGAAGTCCCTTTCTATGACGGATACCTCTGTAGCATCCGATTTCCTGAAGTCTCTTAATGTTCAAAGCGATTTCTCTTCTTAAATCACCCTCAACCTGCTGGGTCTCATCAATAATATCACGGATTCTGCCGACTTCTTCGTCAGTTAAATCTCTAACGCGAGTGTCAGGATTAACTTTTGCGTCAGCAAGAATACGATTCGAACTTGCTCTACCGATACCATAGATATAGGTAAGTCCGATCTCTACACGTTTCTCTCTTGGTAAATCTACACCACTGATACGAGCCATGTGCTTTTACTACCTCCTGGATAAAATAATTGTTTTGCGCTGTGAACATAACGCAGTTATGTCTGCATAGCGCTCAGCCGCTTTAAATTGTGACTTACAAGACAATCGGCTTGAAGCTAAGACAACCTGATGACGGCAGGCATCTTAAAACAAACCATGATGGATTAGATGGATCCAGATGGCTGTCCACAATATCACAATGTTCCGGTCGCCGCCGGAAAGATTGTAACACAAAAAGCAAGAACTAGATTATATAAAACAATAACGAGTATGAGGTACCCGAACTATTGTATATTAGCCTTGTCTTTGTTTGTGTTTCGGATTCTCACAGATGACTCTGATCGATCCCTTTCTTTTAATGATTTTGCATTTTTCGCAAATCGGTTTTACTGATGACCTTACCTTCACAGTAATTCACCCCTTTCAAAAAAGTCCGTTATCTATTATAACACTGTATGTTTGCAATAGCAAGCAAAATTTTAACAATTTGTTTGCGCCGAAAACATGTGTATTATAAACGTTTTTTGTGCATAATAACATAAAATGCCTGTATCTTGAACCGCAATAGCTGAAAGTCTATTTATCTCTCCAGATAATTCTTCCTTTGGATAAATCATAGGGTGACAATTCAAGAGTTACCTTATCACCGGGTACAATCTTAATAAAGTTCATACGAAGCTTTCCGCTGATATGTGCAAGTACTCTGTGTCCATTTTCGAGTTCAACCTGGAACATCGCATTGGGTAATTTCTCAATTACTGTTCCTTCGATCTCGACAACATCGGTCTTTGACATCAATTGGCCTCCTTTCCTGATATCTTGTATCATCGGAACCTTAATCATGTTCCGATGATCTTGTATTGCAACAGTTTGATCGCTCTTTTTATTTCTTCATTTTTAACCGATCCGTCCTTTACCTTATCTGCCACAGTCCGGTCAAATTCCGTGAGCATACGAACATGCATCTTTTTTTTCTTTTTGGGACGGTCCAGCGTTCTAATCCTGCCGTCCACTAAATATACATATTCATGATCTGTCTGTAATATTACATAATATTTACCGGTATCGTGTCCTGCAACTGAGGCGGCAAATCCTCCGGTTGTAAAATCCATCATAGTGTCAGTATCTCCGGGTCTCCACTGGTGATTAATATCGTATTCTCATAATGCGCGGACAGTGATCCGTCGTCCGTCACTACGGTCCAGTCATCATCCTCCCAGTATACATCATACCGGCCTGCATTTACCATGGGCTCAATTGCCAGGGTCATTCCTGCCTCCAGCTTAGGTCCGCGGCGCTTTTGGCTGAAATTGGGTATCTGAGGCTCCTCATGAAGATTTCGGCCGATGCCGTGTCCTACCAGGTCTCTGACTACGCTGAAGCCATGGGCCTCCACATATGTTTGGATGGCTTCGGAAATCTCATGTAAATGATGGCCCTCTTTTGCAAACTTTATACCTTCATAAAAGCTCTGCTTTGTTACCTCGATTAATCGTGCTGCCTCATCTGTAATGGTCCCTACAGCTACGGTTCTTGCAGCATCGGAATGAAATCCCTGATAGATGACGCCACAATCCAGGCTGACGATATCTCCGTCCCTAAGAATTCTGTTTTTACTGGGTATTCCATGTACTACTTCGCTGTTGACTGAGACACAGACAGAGGCGGGATATCCATTATAATTAAGGAAGGAAGGTATGCAATGATAACCTTTAATAATCTCTGCACACTTCTTATCAATATCCAGAGTAGAAATTCCCGGACGAACAAACGCCTGCAGCTCCTCCAGTACATGTGCCAGGATCCTTCCGGACTCCCGCATCAATTCAATTTCTTTCTCAGATTTAATACTTATAGGCACGTAATCTCTTCCTTTCTCATTGCCGCTTAGCGGTATCTCAATAATTCACACTAAACCCTATATGCTGCCAATGCCCGTGAATTTGTGATGTGAAAGCTTTGCTTTCGCATTGGTCAGACACAAATTCGCCGTGTGAATTATGCTTTTCAATAATTCACACTACCCTCGACAATCTGAATAATATCATGAAAGGCAGTATCCGGATCCTGAGTTCCATCCACTGATCTTAATATCCCTTTATTACGGTAATAATCAATCAGCGGCTGTGTTTGCTCGTGGTATACCATCAGACGCTTGAGTACCGTCTCCGGTTTATCATCCTCTCGAAGAATCAGTTCTTTACCGCATACGTCACATATGCCTTCCTTCTTCGGAGGAATGGTTACCAGATGATAGGTTGCTCCGCAGGCTACACAGGCTCTTCTGCCTGACATACGCTTTACAATCTCTGTATCGGGTACATCCACGTCAATTGCATATTCGATCGCATCGTTATTATTTGTAAGAGCCACATCCAGTGCTTTGGCCTGAGGTATGGTTCTGGGAAAACCATCAAGTACATAACCGTTTTCACAATCAGACTGTCCAAAACGGTCCATAATTAAATCCACCACCAGATCATCCGGAACCAACAAGCCCTGATCCATATAAACCTTGGCTTTCCTGCCAAGTTCGGTACCGTTCTTGATGTTTGCACGGAAAATATCTCCTGTAGAAATGTGCGGTATATTATATTGTGCAGCCAATTTCTTTGCCTGTGTACCCTTGCCCGCGCCGGGTGCTCCTAACATTATTATCTTCATGCTTACGAATCACCAACCCTTTTCATACTTTGCCAACCGCAAAACATCTATATCCAATACTATCGGAAGAACCATCAAATGATCGTCCTTCCGATAGTAATCTGAGTACCTTTGCGGCATCCGCTTCATCCATTGTTATGGAATTAGTCATTAAGAAAGCCTTTATAATGTCGTACTAGTAACTGCGATTCAATTTGTTTGATTGTTTCAATGACAACACCACAGATAATGATGATGGAAGTACCGCCGAAACTGAAGTTTGCACTAAAGATACCGGAGAAGATAATCGGTATGATACAAACGATTGTTAAACCAATTGCACCCACAAAAATAATGTAATTAAGTACTTTTGTCAAATACTCGGTGGTTGGTTTACCAGGACGAATACCCGGAATAAATCCACCCTGCTTCTTTATGTTATTGGATACTTCAATCGGATTGAAAGTGATTGAGGTATAGAAATAAGCAAAGAATACAGTTAATAGAATATAAATCAATAAACCGATGGTATACTGGAAATCTCCCCAGCTTTTGGTTACAAACCAGCTGTTCTGATCCAAAACCTTAAGTACCTTCGGCCAGAAATGAGCTCTTGCCGGAGTCACATTAAAGAAGGATGCAACAACAATCGGAAAACTCATGATGGAGCCAGCGAAAATAACAGGGATAACACCTGCGGTATTCACCTTAAGCGGAATATGGGAGGTTTGTCCACCAACCATCTTTCTGCCCTGAACCTTTTTAGCATAGGTTACGGGAATTTTTCTCTCTGCGCTGTAAAGGGTAATAACAAGTACAACAGTTGCAAGTACAACAGCAATGATAATAAGAGCTGCAATAATTGCATTGACAACCGGCTTGCCGATAATATAGGTCTGAACTAAGCTGATAAAGTCTTGTGGCATTCTGGAGACAATATTAATTGTCAATACGATCGAAATACCATTACCAACACCATTCTGTGTAATTCTTTCGCCGATCCACATCAGGAATGCACTACCTGCTGTTAAGGAAGCAATTACAACTACAACATTGGTAAAGGTCATACCGCCCTCCAGGTAACCGGAATTACCAAAGCCGATGGCCATGGCAGCAGATTCAATAACGGCTAAAGCAACCGTCAAATAACGGGTAAGCTCATTAAGCTTCTTTCTTCCGTCCTCGCCTTCCTTCTGCATTTCTTCCAGCTTAGGAATAGCAATCGTTAAAAGCTGAATAATAATGGAAGATGAAATATACGGGGTTATACTCAGTGCGAAAATTGACATACGTGATAAGGAACCACCAGTCAGGGCATCAAAAAATCCCAGATTACTAGCGCTAAATAACTGGCTTGTAACATCTCTGCTAATCGCCGGAGCAGGAAGCAAGGTTCCTACTCTGACTACGATTAGACAAATAAAAGTATAAATCAGTCTAATTCTTATATCCTTAACTTTTAAAGCATTTCGCAGTGTCCCAAACATTATACCACCTCAGCTTTTCCACCAAGAGCCTCGATCTTTTCAGCTGCACTTGCACTAAATGCATTCACTTTCACTTCAAGCTTCTTGGTAAGTTCTCCGTTTCCAAGGATCTTAACTCCATCCTTCGGGTTCTTGATAATGCCAACTTCCATTAATGACTCTACTGTTACAACTGCACCATCTTCAAATCTATTTAAGACATCTACATTTACTGCAACTATTTCCTTCGTATTTCTATTCGTGAAACCACGTTTCGGAATTCTTCTGTATAAAGGCATCTGACCGCCCTCAAACCCAACTCTTGGAGCTCCGGAACGAGCCTTCTGGCCCTTATGACCCTTACCGGCAGTCTTGCCGTTACCTGAGCCGTGACCACGTCCTCTTCTGAAATTATCGTTCTGCTTGGAACCAATTGCCGGTTTCAATTCTGATAAATTCATGTCGTGCACCTCCTTCTTTAAGTAATTATATTTCTTCAACCTTCACTAAGTGCTTCACCTGGTCGAGCATTCCTCTGACAGCAGCATTATCCGGCATCTCTACGGTCCAGTTAGGCTTCTTTAAGCCTAATGCCTCAATCGTTGCTCTGTGCTTGGGAATGGCGCCAATAGTGGACTTAATTTGTGTAACTTTTAATTTACCTGCCATGACCTGGCACCTCCTTATCTTGTTAACTGCTCTACCGGAATACCACGAAGCTTTGCTACTTCTTCAGGAGTTTTTAACTGACTTAATCCTTCAATTGTTGCAAGAACTACGTTCTGCTTATTGTTGGAACCAAGAGACTTGGTACGGATATTCTTGAAGCCTGCAAGCTCAAGTACGTTACGGGCAGGACCTCCGGCAATAATACCGGTACCTTCCGGGGAACGCTTCAGTAATACGGTAGCACTACCGAACTTACCGATAAAGTCATGAGGAACACTGCCGTTCTCATCAAGAGGAAGAGAAATTAATTTCTTAATTGCATCTTCCTTACCCTTGCGGATTGCTTCCGGAATTTCTGTTGCTTTTCCGAGGCCTGCGCCAACGTGTCCGTTCTTGTCACCAACAACAACCAATGCTGTAAATCTGAAGTTACGACCACCTTTTACAACCTTGGTTACACGCTTAATTGATACGACTTTATCTTCTAATTCTAATTGACTGGTATCAACGATTGTACGTTTCATGTATTCTCCTCCTTGCTTAGAATTCCAGACCAGCTTCGCGGGCTGCATCTGCTAATGCTTTGATCTTTCCCTGATATATGAAGCCACCTCTGTCAAAGACAACAGTTTTAACGCCCTTTTCCAAAGCCTTCTTAGCAATTACAGTGCCTAAATAAGCAGCTGCAGCTACATCATTCGTTTTGGAAAGCTCAGCCTTAACATCCTTTTCAAGTGTGGAGGCTGCAACTAATGTATTGCCAACGGTATCATCAATGATCTGTGCGTATATATGATTGTTGCTTCTGAATACAGCTAAACGCGGTCTCTCAGGAGTACCTGTGAAACGATTACGTAATTTTAAATGTTTTTTAACACGAACTTCTGTTCTTGATACTTTATTAACCATGTAATTTCACTCCTCCCTTATTTCTTACCGGTCTTACCAACCTTACGTCTGATCACTTCATCAGCATACTTAATTCCCTTACCCTTGTACGGTTCAGGTGCTCTCTTTGCTCTGATTTCAGCAGCGTATTGGCCAACCTTTTCTTTATCAATACCTTTAACAGTTATCTTATTCTGTCCTTCTAAAACAGACTCAAGACCTTCGGGATCAACCATGATAACCGGATGGGAGTAACCTAAGGTCAGTGTCAATTCCTTGCCAGCTTTTGCTGCTCTGTAACCAACACCGTTAATCTCAAGAACCTTCTGGTATCCTTCTGTAACACCGGTCACCATGTTAGCGATCAGTGTTCTGGAAAGACCGTGCAAGGACTTCATTTTCTTTAAATCGTTAGGTCTGGTAACTGCTACTTCGCTACCTTCCACCTTAATCTGCATCTCAGCGGGTAACACTCTTTCTAATGTACCCTTGGGACCCTTAACGGTCACCTTATTATTTTCTGCTACAGCTACAGTAACACCTGCAGGTATAGCGATAGGCATTCTTCCTATACGTGACATGCCCGCACCTCCTAATTTATTTAACTATCTAACCCAGAAAAGTGTTTGACTATGCAATAGACAAACGCGGATGGATTGCTGTGAAATCAATCTTACCAGATGAACGCGAGAACCTCGCCACCTACGTTTAATTCTCTGGCTTCTTTATCGGTTACAATACCTTTGTTTGTTGAAATAATTGCGATACCTAAACCGCCAAGAACTTTGGGCAGATTTTCTGTGTTCGCATAAACTCTGAGACCGGGCTTGGAGATTCTCTTCAGGCCGGTAATGATCTTAACATTTTTATCTTTACCATATTTCAGGGTGATATGAATCGTCTTCATACTCTCTACTTCTTCGATCTCGTACTTCTTGACATAGCCTTCCTTTACGAGGATGTCGGCAATAGCAACTTTCATCTTTGAAGCAGGAATATCTACTGTATCATGTTTCGCAGTATTTGCATTACGGATTCTTGTAAGCATATCTGCAATGGGATCGCTCATTGTCATTTCATTTGCCTCCTTTCTTAACTATTACCAGCTAGCTTTCTTTACGCCTGGTATCTGACCTTTGTACGCTAACTCACGAAAACAAATTCTGCAGATTCCGTATTTTCTCAAATATGCATGCGGACGACCACAAATTCTGCAACGGTTATATTCTCTAGTGGAGAATTTCTGCGTACGTTGTTGTTTAATCTTCATTGACGTTTTAGCCATGGAAATACCTCCTCTACTTTCTAAACGGCATACCGAATTGGGTTAACAGTTCGCGTGCTTCTTCATCAGTCTTTGCAGTTGTAACAAAGATGATATCCATACCTCTTACCTTGTCTATCTTATCATATTCGATCTCAGGGAAGATTAACTGCTCCTTGATACCAAGGGAATAATTTCCTCTGCCGTCAAATGCGTTAGGGTTAATACCTCTGAAGTCACGTACGCGGGGTAATGCTAAGTTGATAAGACGATCAGCAAATTCATACATTTTCTCGCCTCTTAAGGTAACCTTGCAGCCGATTGCCATACCCTCTCTGATCTTGAAGTTAGCAACGGATTTCTTTGCCTTGGTAACAACAGGCTTCTGGCCAGCGATAATCTCCATATCCTTGATTGCTGTCTCTAAAACCTTAGCGTTGTCCTTAGCCTCACCAACACCCATGTTGATGACAATTTTATTAATCTTCGGCACTTCCATAACGTTCTTGTATCCGAACTTCTTTGTCATGCCGGCTACTATTTCATTTAAATATTGATCCTTTAATCTAGCCAACTTAAATGATCCTCCTCTCTGAATTAATCAATTACATCGCCGGTTGTCTTAGCGAAACGTACTTTCTTAGGTCCCTTCTTGGTTTCAACAGTCTTGAAACCAACTCTTGTAGGCTGACCCTTATGAAGATACATAACGTTGGAAGCTTCAATCGGTGATTCTTGATGGATAATTCCACCCTTTGGATTCTTTTGGCTTGCTTTGCTGTGCTTGGATACGGTATTAACACCTTCCACCAGCAGCTTTCCGCCCGTTACATCGATAACCTTGCCAGATTTACCTTTATCTTTACCGGTGATAACCTTAACGGTATCATTCTTTTTGATTTTCATCGTTGCCATCAGTCGACACCTCCCTATAATACTTCTGGTGCTAAAGAAACGATTTTCATGAATTGTTTCTCTCTTAATTCTCTCGCTACCGGTCCAAAGATACGTGTTCCCTTGGGGTTTTTGTCTTCCTTAATAATTACGGCAGCATTTTCATCAAATCTAATATAGGAACCATCTTTACGGCGTGCTCCCTTAACGGTACGAACAACAACAGCCTTAACAACATCGCCCTTCTTAACAACACCGCCTGGTGTTGCATCTTTAACCGAAGCAACAATGATATCGCCTATATTAGCATATCTTCTGGTTGATCCGCCAAGTACTCTGATGCAAAGTAATTCTTTGGCACCGGTATTGTCGGCAACTCTTAGTCTGGTTTCAGTCTGAATCATGATACTACTCCTTTCAGTTGTAATCAATCTGATTCGTAGGATCTTTCATCGTCGAAACGAATTTTTTCAAAAATTCTCCGAACAATTTCGTCTTACGAAATCCTTTGTTGATGAGATTATTTCGCTTTCTCGATAATCTCCACAAGTCTCCATCTCTTATCCTTGGATAACGGTCTTGTCTCCATTACCTTTACTCTGTCTCCGATGTTGCACTCATTATTCTCATCATGCGCCTTCAGTTTATAGGTTCTTTTTACGATCTTGCCGTATAAAGGATGCTTTACGTTATCTACAACAGCTACAACAACCGTCTTATCCATCTTGTCGCTAACTACTTTGCCGATACGAACTTTTCTTAAATTTCTTTCCACAACGATACTCCTTCCCATGACCGGGATACCCGATCATCAAATTATTTAGAAGCCTTAGAAAGTTCAGAAATTACTGTCTGGATTCTTGCAATATTTTTTCTAACTTCCTTAATTCTGCTTGTGTTATCCAACTGGTTAGTTGCATTTTGGAACCTCAGATTAAAAAGTTCCTTCTTCGCAGCTACTAATTCCTGATTTAACTCTGTAGCTGATTTTGTTTTTAAATCTTCTACATACTTATTAATTTTCACTGTTTTCACCGCCTTCTAAGTCTGCACGGGATACGATCTTGCATTTAACCGGCAATTTATGCATGGCAAGACGAAGTGCTTCTCTTGCTGTCTCCTCAGGAATTCCTGCGATCTCAAACATAACACGGCCGGGCTTTACAACAGCTACCCAGTACTCAAGTGAACCCTTACCGGAACCCATTCGGGTCTCAGCAGGCTTTGCTGTAACAGGTTTATCGGGGAATATCTTAATAAATACTTTACCGCCACGCTTTGTAAAACGGGTCATTGCGATACGGGCTGCTTCAATCTGGTTTGATTTGATCCAGCAAGGCTCCATAGCCACAAGACCAAAATCACCCTGGTTAATTGTAGTGCCTCTGCATGGCTTTCCGGCCATACTGCCGCGGAATTGCTTCCGACGTTTAACTCTCTTAGGCATTAACATTAGTTATCGCTCCCTTCTACTTTTACTGCCTTGGTAGGAAGTACTTCACCATGATAAATCCAAACCTTAACACCTGTTTTTCCATATGTGGTAGTTGCTTCTGCAAATCCGTAATCAATATCTGCACGTAAGGTCTGCAACGGGATCGTTCCTTCACTGTAAAATTCTGTACGAGCCATATCCGCACCGCCAAGACGACCTGATACGGAGGTCTTAATACCCTTAGCGCCTGATTTCATGGTTCTTGCCATCGTTGACTTCATTGCTCTTCTGAAAGAAATACGGTTTTCAAGCTGGGTAGCGATATTCTCAGCTACTAACTGTGCATTGAGATCGGGCTTCTTGATTTCTTTGATTTCCAGGTTTAACTTCTTGTCAGTAAACTTCTGAACCTCAGCCTTTAATGTTTCGATTTCTGCACCGCCTCTACCGATAACTACACCGGGCTTCGCAGTAAAGATTATTATTTTTAAACGGTCAGATGCTCTTTCAATCTCAATTTTAGAAATACCTGCGCTGTATAACTTCTTCTTCAGATATTTTCTGATCTTGTAATCTTCTACGAGATTATCAGCAAAATCCGCTTCAGCATACCATCTGGAGTCCCAATCATTGATAACTCCGACTCTTAAGCCATGAGGATTAACCTTTTGTCCCATTTTTAACCTCCTTATCTCTCATTAAGCACTACAATAATATGGCACATTCTCTTCTCAATACGATATGCTGTACCACGTGCTCTCGGTCTGATTCTCTTCATAATCGGTCCCTGGTTTGCAAAACATTCATCAACGTAAAGCTTTGCAGGATCCATATTCTTAACCTCAGCATTTGCGATTGCTGATTTCAATAGCTTTTCAATAACAGCGGATGCATATCTCGGGTTATAAGCCAAGACACCAAGTGCTGTTGTTACATCCTTACCACGAATGGCGTCAAGTACGAAACAAGCCTTCTGCACGGATATTCTTGCAAATGATAACTTTGCACTTGCTCTGTTGTCCTTCTGCTCATTTCTCTCTCTCTTTATTTGGGATCTATGTCCTTTCGCCATGGATAGAACCTCCTTCCATTAAACGCTTGCGCATTATCTTCTTGTTTTCTTTTCGTCTTTTCCGTGACCTCTATAGGTTCTTGTAGCAACAAACTCACCGAGCTTGTGGCCAACCATATCTTCTGTTACATAAACCGGAACATGCTTCTTGCCGTCATGTACCGCGATTGTATGTCCAACCATCTGCGGGAAAATCGTAGAACGGCGTGACCAGGTCTTGATTACGGATTTCTCACCGGACTGGTTAAGCGCATCTACTTTTTTCAATAAATGATCATCAGCAAACGGTCCCTTTTTTAATGAACGACCCATGTATTCTAACCTCCTTAGAATTCTTCAATCTTAACGCAACGATTTCACTTCTTAAATAATGTTATATTTATTTTATATAAGAAGATTATTTAATCGCCTTACCGTCTCTTCTTCTTACAATAAGCTTATTGGATTTCTTGTTATGCTTTCTTGTCTTAAGACCAAGAGCAGGTTTACCCCAAGGTGTAACAGGGCCCGGACGGCCGATACCTGTTCTGCCTTCACCACCACCGTGAGGATGGTCATTCGGGTTCATTACGGAACCGCGTACGGTAGGTCTGATACCCATGTGACGCTTACGTCCGGCTTTACCTACGTTAACAAGCTCGTGATCGATATTTCCAACCTGGCCGACAGTTGCTCTGCAGATGATCGGAACCATTCTCATCTCACCGCTGGGAAGTCTTAAGGTTGCATACTTGCCTTCCTTTGCCATCAGCTGAGCGGAATTACCTGCTGCACGTACTAACTGTGCGCCCTTGCCGGGATATAATTCGATGTTGTGGATCTGAGTACCAACCGGAATGTTAGCAAGAGGTAAGCAGTTACCTACTCTTACTTCGGCTGTCTCACCATTCATGATCTTTGATCCTACGGTCAGACCGTTGGGAGCAAGGATATATGCCTTCTCGCCGTCTGCATAGTTGATTAATGCGATATTAGCGGTTCTGTTGGGATCGTATTCGATGCTTACTACAGTTGCCGGAATACCGTCCTTTGTTCTCTTAAAATCGATAATTCTATATTTTCTTCTAGAGCCACCACCCTGATGTCTTACAGTGATCTTACCCTGATTGTTACGGCCTGCTTTCTTATTTAAAGAAACAACCAACGATTTCTCAGGCTTTGATGCTGTAATCTCTGCATAATCGGAACCAGTCATGTGTCTTCTGGAAGGTGTATATGGGTTATATGTTTTAATTCCCATGATTTGCACTCCTTTCAAAGCGAACTATTGTCCGCTGAACTTTAGTTCGTTATATCGCAGTGTGAAAATATTCATTCTTCACACTTCATATAGTCTGCGACTTTCACACTGTGAATAGTTTGCAATTCATCTCACAGCGCTAATTAATGGTGCGAAGCTGCTTTTGCTTCACAATTATAATCCGGAGAAGATCTCGATCTCAGCACTGTCCTCTGTTAACTGAACGATTGCTTTCTTAATCTTGGAGGTTTTGCCTGTGGTATTGCCACGTCTGCGGTTCTTGCCACCCCGATTAATTGTGTTTACCTTCTCTACCTTAGCACCGGCAAACATCTTCTCAACAGCTTCCTTAATCTGGTTCTTGGTAGCCTCGGGATGAACGGAAAATGTGTACTTCTTCTCGCCCATCGTGCTCATGCTCTTCTCTGTTACCAATGGCTTAAGGATTATATCATAATATTTTAAATCTGCCATTATGCGTACACCTCCTCGATCTGCGCAACGGCACTCTTAGTTAATACCAGCGTATCATACTTTAAGATGTCGTATACATTAATGGAGTTTGATAATACTGTTCTTACCTTGGGAAGGTTTCTCGCGGAAAGCTGTACGTTCTCGTTCTTCTGATCAAGAATTACCAGCGCCTTCTCCAGCTTGAAGCTGTCAAGAACTGCCTTCATTTTCTTTGTCTTAATCTCATTAAAGCTTAAATCGTCAAGTACATAGAACTTGGACTCATTAACTCTGGAAGTTAAAGCCGATTTAATTGCAAGAGCCTTTTCCTTACGATTCATCTTGAAGGAATAATCTCTCGGCTTTGGAGCAAATACAACACCGCCGCCCTTCCACTGAGGGGATCTGGTTGAACCCTGTCTTGCATGGCCGGTTCCTTTTTGTCTCCAAGGCTTTCTTCCGCCGCCGCTTACTTCTGCACGGGTCTTAGCGCTTTGTGTTCCCTGGCGCTTGTTCGCCAGCTGCTGAACAACTGCCATATGAACTAAATGATCATTTATCTCTACTGCGAAGACTGAATCGTTAAGCTCTAATGTGCCAACCTTTTTGCCTTCGATATTATAAACAGTTACATTTGCCATTTAAGTGTTCCTCCTTTCTTAAAGCTCTAGTTTGATTTCACTGACTGCTTCAGCATTACTAAGGATTTCTTCGGTCCGGGAACTGCACCCTTCACAAGGATGAGGTTCTGCGCTGCGTCAATTCTTACAACTTCAAGGTTCTGCACGGTAGCTCTTGTAGTACCCATATGTCCAGGCATGTGCTTACCCTTAAATACTCTGCCGGGTGTTGTAGCCGCACCGTTGGAGCCTGCATGTCTGTGGTACTTGGAACCATGCTTCATCGGTCCTCTGGATAAGTTGTGTCTCTTGATTGCGCCCTGGAAACCTTTTCCCTTAGTCTTACCAACTGCGTCAACTTTGTCGCCTGCTGCAAAGATATCAGCCTTGATTTCCTGACCTACTTTGTAGTCAGCACAGTTTTCAAACCGGAATTCTCTAAGATATCTTTTATTCGCAACACCTGCTTTTGCAAAGTGTCCTTTTCTTGGCTTGTTCACCAGAGTCTCTCTGATATCACCATAACCAACCTGTATTGCCTCATAGCCGTCGTTGTCAACAGTCTTAACCTGTGTTACGAACAGCGGACCAGCCTGCAATACCGTAACCGGAATAAGGGTACCGCTCTCATCAAATACCTGAGTCATTCCGACCTTTGTAGCTAAAATCGCTTTCTTCATTTTCTTACCTCCTGTTTAATCTACAGCGGATCATGCTGCGTGTGCTGTACACGTTTTACATGATCATCCTAGACGGTAAATATACGGAAATATATTAACCCTAAGGATTTCTTCTTTGTTTGGAATAGCTGAATTGCTTGGTCTTCATCTGAGATGAAGTTCATTACTTTGATGCTTCCAATTACTTGGTCTTCATCGGAGATGAAGTTGATACCTTCGACTGTTTAGATTACTTTGTCTTCATCTTAATGTCGATGTACACACCTGCAGGCATTTCTAATCTTGATAATGCATCTACAGTTTTCTGAGTAGGTGTGATGATATCGATTAATCTCTTGTGGGTTCTCTGCTCGAACTGTTCTCTGGAGTCCTTGTACTTGTGTACCGCTCTCAGAATAGTAACAACTTCCTTCTTTGTGGGCAACGGAACAGGTCCGCTCACCTTTGATCCTGTCTTCTTAACAGTATCGATGATTTTGCCAGCAGATTGATCGATTAAATGATGATCATACGCCTTCAATGTGATTCTCATTACTTGACTTGCCATAAAAAAAGCCGCCTCCTTTTCGCACTTAATTACAGTACGACAAGTGGTGACTGTACACTCATCCGTGTGTATCTTCATATCTCATACAATCTGACAAACCATTGCTGATTTGCCTTCTGTAGTGCTTTATGAAATTCTTCACACGTTTTATCTGCCCGGTGGCAGAACATTATCGGTACAGTGACTTGTCGCCAGTTTCTTAACTTGACCTTCGCTCCACGGAAAACCTACCGAAATGTCGGTAGCAACCTCACGTTTCAACGCTATCAATGTCACAGCATTTGATATTATACACTAAGAACACAGTATTTGCAAGTACTTTTTTTAATATTTTGGGAGCATCTCACGCCTCCTCTTTTATGATATATACAGGCCTTTTTTTCGTCTCGAGATAGGTCCTTGCAAGATACCCTCCAAGAATACCGATACAGAACAGCTGTATGCCTCCAATGAAGAAAATAATACATACCAGAGAAGGCCAGCCTGAGGTCGGATCCCCGAATATCAATGTTTTGGCAATAATGATCAGTATCAGGAATAATGCCACGAACAAGAACAATATCCCGAACACTGACGCAATGGCTAACGGTACGGTAGTGAAGGCTACAATGCCGTCCATGGAATAGAGCAGAAGCTTCCAGAAGGACCATTTTGTCATGCCGGCGGCGCGTTCAATATTCTGATATTCCAGCCATTTCACCTGAAAGCCGACCCAACTGAAGATACCCTTAGTAAAGCGGTTATATTCCGTCATCTTCAGGATCGCATCCACCATCTGGCGCCTCATCAGGCGGTAGTCCCTGGCTCCGTCAACAAATTCCGTCTTTGAAATGGAATTAATCATTCGATAAAAGCACCTTGCGAAAAAGGAACGGATGGGCGGTTCCCCGACCCTGGTTACCCGTCTTGTTGCAACACAATCGAAGCCTTCTTCACTGATTGCCTGATACATCTGTCCAAGCAGTTCCGGGGGATCCTGAAGATCTGCATCCATCAATGCAACCAGGCTTCCGCCCGCCTTCGCAAGCCCTGCATAAATTGCGGCTTCTTTCCCAAAGTTACGGGAAAAGGAGAGATAGCGGACTCTTCCGTCAGCAGCATGCAATTCTTTTAAAATACGCAGTGTGTCATCGCTGGAGCCGTCATTAATGAATACAAATTCCCAGCTTAACTGGGAGAGTGAAGCAGCTACCTTGCTAATCTCTTCATAAAATATAGGCAGTACCTCCTGTTCATTATAACAGGGCACCACCACAGACAGCAGTTCAGACATAGAATTCTCCTTTCTCCCCTGCCTATCCATAACCAGGCATTATTATAGGTAGAAAAGCCGTACTATGCATTCCGGCTAATACCCTTATCTCTGCGCCTGATTATAATCAGAACAATAATAAAGCCTGCCCAGGCAATACCCGATACCATAATACCCTCCTTCAGATACGGTGTCCGGTAGGTTAGTGTGATATGATGGCTTCCTTCGGGTAGCTCCAGAGCAGAATACATAACATTCGCCTCTAACAGCTTCGCCTTCTGTCCGTCCACATAAGCACTCCAGCCCCTGCTCCAGGGGATGCTCAGCACCATAATTCCCTTGGTGTTCAAGGTCACATCCCCCTCCAGACGGTTCCTGTCCTGAATGACATTCTGTAAGACGGACTGCCCAAGCTTTTGTACCTGTTCCCGATATACGTTCATATCCAGCTGATAGATCTCGATAGTATCATAACTGTATGACTCAGATGCCGGAAAAGTAATCTTTGCCCAGGACCGCTTGCTGCCACTGTAGCCAAGGTTGATCAGAAAATCCTGCTTTCCAAAGTAGGACGCGTAATACTTATTTCTGATATTTACATTCTTTGATATATCATCTTCTCCTTTCACCTTAAAGGTCTGGTTTACACCGGCACGGCGGTCAATGGTCAAATTATGAAAGCGGACATAGAGCTCCGTATTGGCATCCGCATCAAAATTCAAGGTCAGCTCGGAACCTGCTTTATGAATCAACAGACTGTCCTCTTCCAGATCAATCTCTCCTTTGGCAGCAATCGTATAATCAAGCCGCTTCAGTCCTGCACTCATGTCCTGGCTGCTCTTTGACACATAGGGGCTCTCCTCCTCCAGTACAACCGCATACATCAAGGCATTTTGCTTCTCCAGTGCGCTAAGCTTATTATAATCCTCCCTCAAGATATAATTTTGATAAGTATAGCCAAGGGACAGGGGATATTGATTCTCAAACAGGTGAAAGCTCCGGGTACCCTTCTCCCCTTCCCCGATCAGTTGAAATCCAAAGGGTGCCGCTGCTTTCGTTGTACTGACAAAATATTTCACACCGGCAAGCGCATCGAGAATCGTCCGGTTATCCTGGTGGTCAATCCGAAAGGCTGCTCTCTGGCTTACCAGCTCCAACTGTTTATAATAATCTGTAACTCTTCCGTCGATTAAGCTGAAATATGCGGATACATCATAAAAACCGATGCCAAGTGCTTCATTGCGGGCCGAATCACCGCTTGTCTCAATACGGAAAAAACCCGTATCTTCAATCTGACCGATTGCAGCAGCCTCCGCCCCGTCCATCACTGCCATCACTTCCTCTTTCTGAAGAAATTGCTCCGCATAGCCACGGAAATGGGAGGAATAGAAGGCATACCCGTTAAAGCCCAGTGTCAATACTACAATCACATAAAGGATACCCTCCCGCAACCCCTGCTTCATTTGCAGGAGCTCGGTCTGAAGAATAAAGACGATCATTACGGTAAGCAGAAGAATAAGACCGGTATACATTGCAACCGGAGTCGGCCTGATCATAACCAATGCTCCATATCCGGCGACTCCAAGCACCAGGATTACCCTTACCCAATGATCCCGGACAAAAATATCCTGATAGGTTACGGTAAATACCATTGCAACAATAAAGGCAACCAGGAAATCCCACCGGTTTGTGACATAGGAAAACCCGTTCATGAAATAACCGAAGGCCGGTATGCATAAAGCGAGTATAGCAAGCAGAAATATCAGACGCAGCTTGTAAAACTTCTTATCCTTATTGCGAAGGAGGATCCCTGCACTGACAGCTATCACTGTAGGAAAGGAAAGGTCAATCCACCCGCTGCCTGAGCCCACCCCTGAAGCAAAGAACCCCTGCAGGGCATAAAAATAATAGCTCACATCATAGAAAAGATATCCAGTAAAATGCTCCGGTTTGCTGTCCATACGGCCATTCTGCATAAACGCGTAGATTACCGGAAGAAAGATAACTGCTGCCATCGCCATTCCCAGCAGGTAATAGCCTCCAACCTTTAAGCCGGTCCTAAGAAAGCCGGTGAATTTGTTCTTCCAGTCCTTGCAGTAAGTAGCCGCAAAGCGGAATAAAACATAAATGACCGCTATCATTGTGATGATATATAAAAAATAGAAATTACTCAGCGTACAGATAAAGCTCATGAGGATAAGCAGGTACGGATGGCTCCTGCGGGGTTCAGCTTCACTTTTGTATAAGACTTCTTTCTTATATAAAGTGCTGCCCTCCTTTCGCAGCACCTCTTCTATCCCCATCAGCAGGAACGGCAGGTATATCATTGGATTCAAAAAATAAGGATGCCTGACTCCGGTAAAAAAAGTATAGCCGCAGAAAACATACATAAGCGCTCCAAGCACACAACCCATGCCCCGAAGCCTCCAGTATCTGCAGAAAATCAGAAAGCTTACCCCGGCAAGATAGAAGCGCAGCAGTATCAATGCATTATAGACAAATACCCCGTTATCCTTTGTCATAAATACGGATAACAGCGCAATGGGATCGCCAATCACATAATAATTCAGGGTTGTAAGCGTATCAAAGCCCATCCCGACCCGAAAGTCCACCATGGGAAAGCCTTGCCCGGCAAGCAGCCCGCGAAGCAGTTCTCCATAATAAAGCAGACTCGGATAGTGCTGACTGATCCCGTCTGTCTCCCATACAAAGCTGTATTTTCCAGTCAGAAACGGCATAAAAATGACTGGCATTAATATAAGAAAAGTTATTGTATATAGAAAGAATGCATGTTTATTCTGTATTTTCATTTCAGCTCAAACTTACCTCCTGTTGGTATGCTTTCTAAAGATCAGCAGCCTGCTTGCAATATAATTGCCAAGCATGACCAGCAGATTTGAGATCATTTTCATAAGCAGGTCATTTACGCCTATGCGGTCAACAAAGATATACATGATCAACAGATCCAGAATTCCGGTCAACAGCCGGCAGCCGACGAAGAAGGCAAATTCCGTCAGGACCGCCTTTACTTTTGTGTTCTGACTTCGAAATACCAGCTTCCGGTTCGTAATATAGGCAAACAATACGGCGGTACACCAAGCTGAGAGGGTGCTTGCTACGGTACCAAAACCAAATACACGTGAGAACACATAATAGGAAGCCAGATTGACCAGTGTCGTGCACACACCAAAAAATACATATAGAATCATTTGCTTATATTGTGTAAATAATTTTGTCAGCATGCAGTACCTCGGAATATGTTTTCTGCCTAAGTTTTATGTCATAAAGAAAGTTTTCGCATAAATTCATAAATTATACAATATGCAAAGAATTCCACCCTGCCTGTAAAATAGCCAAAAAAGAAGCTGCCGCACAAATAGTCCGACAGCCTCTCTTAATTTACACCTGGGAATACTGTTTCATATCATTGCAAGCCTACTGCACCTTGTCGTAGCCTACCACAGTCCAGATACCGGTCTCATCCTGACGAACCAGCCGTTCCAGATACACATAGCCGGCAATGGAAGCTGCATCCGTAATCTGTGCAACGGCTCTTGTTCCGTCGTTTTCTATGATCTTGATGTTATCATAAGCAATCGGGTAATCCCCCACAATTCCGTCCGGTGAGATGAGAAGGCTTGCAAATACCTGTGTTACAAATACCGGATCCAGCTTCCAGGGAGAATGACCTGCATCTACACTCTTTTGCTCATTCTCCTCCACTTCCATGTCAACGGATACCGCCACCTCAGGCTCCTTATTGTTCTCATCCGATACGGCCGTTGAAGCATCCTTTCCGGGCTCAGTTTCTCCGGATAATAACGCTGAAGGAAGTTTAATTTCATTCAAAGTAAGTTTCCCTGCAAAGAACATCAATGAATCAAAACCGACATTTCCCAATACCTGATACTCCATTCCATTCTCCTGCCAGCGTATTGAGTTTGCCGCAGGATCCGCCAGTACTTCTGCCGTACTGCTGCCTACGGTGCCAAGAACAGCGGACGAAGCAGGCTTTAGGTCCGCAGCTGCCTTAGACTGCCGGATTACCACGGTGTCCTTTTTATCAGCACCGGTGTAATAGAGGACTGCCGCGGTCTGATCCTTTGTAATCGCTATTTTATCCATGGTATAATCATCCGGGACAGGATCAATTACCTTCGGAGCAAAACCGAGGATTCCCTCTGCCTCCTCCAGGGTATTCACAATCTGCTCAGCATCAGTATTCACCTCTGCATATCCCGCCGGCAGCTTATATTGCAGCAGGTCTGACGGTATCTCTTCAAGGAATTCAATGGAGGAATAGGTTACCCGATACTGAATTGCGTTCTGCATCGCCGTTTCTCTTTGCAAAGGCAAATCCGTCTCCTCATCAATCCACAGACGGTATGGCTGACCGCCATCCGGGGTTACCTCCAGAATAATCGCCGGCCGGCCGGCAATGGTATCCATGCCGACCTCCTTCACTGTCCTGGCAGTCTTTACATCATCAACTTCCTGTGCCAGTTCGAAGGTGAAGCGGTAAGGATCCGGGAAGGCGGCGAATAAATAAGCCGACTTTTCCTCCGGTCTCAGCTGCCATTTTGAATCTCCGTTATTCACTGTGATGATGCCCTTGGCAGTACCCTCCAGCTCATTAATATAGTAATTCCCCTTATCGTCCGCCCAGACCTCTCTTGCCGCCTGGGTTACTTTTTCTCCAAGCCCGTTCATCTCCACGACTTCAATCCTTCCTTTGTAAGCCTTCACTTTCTGAAAGGCCTTCTCCATCGCATAGACAACTCCGGTATTCGCACCCGGTAGAATCGCCTTCGGAGCAAAATAAAGTATCGCCGCTGCGGCAGCTACTGCTGTAGTCGTAAATACAATTCTCTTTATATTAGTCGATTTTGATCCTTTCTTCACTGATAATCCTCCATTTAAAGCTGCAATCAGCCGCACAGGATAATCCGATTCCGGATACTCCTGCTCTCTCAGAATCCGCACCCTTCTTACAGCTTTCAATAATCTGCCATACTCCTGGTCTTCCATAGGATTGCTATGTTCCACGGGCTTTTTGCCCTCATTCAATAGATCAATATAACGGGACAGCTTATTTTCAATATTTTTCAATCTAATTCCTCCCAAATGAAATATATGATTAACCTCGTATGAATAAGTTATCTGTTCATTGCTTCCAGGATATCCGCCAGTGCATGTACTGCACGGTATTGAATCACCCGGACGGTTCCTTCCCTGCGCCTTAAGATACGCGCGGTCTCCGCTACGGAGTATCCCTTCAGGATGCGAAGCTCAATCACCCTTTGCTGCTCCGGTTTTAGGCGCTCCAGTGCTTCCTCCATCAGGGAGCGTTCATTTACCAGCTCCGTGAAATCCCCTACGGCAAACTCCTCAGGATCGGCATCCTCTATGTTAATACTGCTGCCCCTGCGCTTTTTCGCCCTCCATTGGTCCCTGATAATATTCATGGATATGGTCCGAAGGTAGCTGCCATAATCGTCCACCTGATTCTGGTGCTTTTCCAGATAGGAAATTGCCCTTGCATAGGTCTCCTGTGTGATGTCCTGAGCCTCTTCCCTGTTCTGGACTTTATAATATACGAAGCGGTATAGCTCTTTCCAGGTGTCAGCGCATATCGCCTCGATAAACTCCTTATGTTCCATCCCTTCTCCCTTCCTGCTTCTTTTTGTATGCTTACACTAAAATAGACGACTGCAGAATGAAAAAGTTACATTACCCATATTATTATTACAAATAAAAAACCCGGACATACAATCAGTTCAGGATGTACCTGTTTTGATTGCATCTCCGGGTTTCATTCTATCTTACTTTTATCTTTCCCATCTGCCCGAGGCTCCGCAGGGCAGAACCAGACCGCTTTCAGACACGGGAAGACCAATCTCGTCAGCCGTAACCCTGCCGCCGTATTTACCGCCTATCTCAGCAGAAAGCATATATGCCAGAACTCCCGCCTGCAAGCCTGTGGTATAGGAATTGAGTAAGAAGAATAACGGCTCTTCTGATAATAGCTTAACACAAAGCTGGAGAAAGGGATGGATACTGTCTTCCATCTTCCATATTTCCCCCTTTGGCCCCCGGCCATAGGAAGGCGGATCCATGATGATTGCATCATATCTGATACCTCTTCGAAGCTCGCGCTCCACAAATTTAACACAGTCATCCACGATATACCGGATGGGTGCTTCACCCAGCCCTGAGGCCGCGGCATTTTCCTTCGCCCAGGTAACCATGCCCTTGGAAGCATCCACATGAGTCACAGCTGCACCAGCCTTAGCCGCCGCCAGGGTTGCACCGCCGGTATAGGCAAACAGGTTCAGCACTTTAATCTGTCTTCCCTTCTCACTCTTGATCTTTTGGCCGAACCAGTCCCAATTGACCGCCTGCTCCGGAAAGAGTCCGGTATGCTTAAAGCTGAAGGGCTGCAAATGAAAGGTCAGCTCCTTGTAAGTAATATCCCACTGCTTGGGCAAATCAAAGAATTCCCATTCACCGCCGCCCTTGGAGCTTCTGTGATAATGGGCATTGGGCTTCTTCCAGCCCTTATGCAGCACCGGCGTCTCCCAGATTACCTGTGGATCAGGACGAACCAGCAAATAATTCCCCCATCGTTCCAGCTTCTCACCCTTTGCGGTATCAATTACCTCATAATCCTTCCAGTCGCTTGCAATCCACATACTATTCTCACTTTCTATCTAATCATAATAACCGTCGTACCAGTCCTCTGAGTCAGTTTGTACAGGCAAACCTTGATACTTTGATGGTACAGGCACAAACTTTCAAATGAAATTATGCCTTTCAGTCATCCACACTGTGCACCATTATAACTCAAATATGAGACAGGCACAATCATCTCATTGAACTCTTCCTATGATAATTGACAAGTAATTGATTTCATATGCTCTGGCATAGTGCTTAATATATTATTGCAGATAATTATATTTTATATTTGCCCAGGTCCTCCTGGAAGTTCTTAATCATCTCATTGAACACATTGATCTGATGTGTAAGCTCATTGATCTGATCCATATATATGGCCACATTGGAGCTTGCTTCCTCGGTTGCGGCTGAATTTTCCTCCGCTATGGCTGCCAGGCTGTGCATATTGTCAAAGATGGTTGCAATATGGTCTGCTTCCTTTTTTAACTCCTGCGAAGTTTGTATGATCAGATCCGACACCGTCTTCAGATTACTGTTTGCCTGGCTGGATACATTAACCGCTTCCGTCAGCTTATCACTCTCCTTCTCCAGGACACCGTACTGAATATCAATATCCCCTGCGACTCCGCCCAGATCCTGCACAAATTCCGTCAGGTTTGAATTAATGTCATTGACCGCATGATTGGTCTGCACGGAGAGCTTTCTAACCTCATCTGCAACCACCGCAAAGCCTCTTCCGGCTTCCCCGGCCCTTGCCGCCTCAATGGAAGCATTCAAGGACAGCAGGTTAATCTGTTCCGCAATGGAGGATACGATGGAGACGATCTGTGTAATTCCCTCCGCCTTCATGCGAAGCTCATTGCTGTTGTTCCGGATAACATTGAACTTATTCAGCACCTTATTAATTTCCTGGGTGGTATTATGTACGTTATGAAAGCTATTCTCCAGATTAGTCATTGCAAGCTCTATCTTACTTTTATTATCCTGACCTTCATTAGAGATTTTGGTAACATTCTTGATACTGTCGTTAAGAACATTTACCGAATGCTCCGTATCTTCTGCCTGAGTGGTGGCCGCAATTGCCACTTCATCCAGAACCGCCGTTATATCGTTGGAGGTATCCTGCATGGTCTCTGCGATTTCGGTTACAGAATGATTAAAGGTATACATCTCATCAACAATGGCGTTAAAACCGATAAAGTCCTTCTGGACATTCTGCTTGATCAGGTTCAGGGTTTCCATCATACCTTCGTATTCATCTGCAGATTTTACCGTCAGATATTCTACAAAATCACTTTTTCCAAGCCGCTTCAGCTCCTCCTTCAGCAGCTTTTGGGGCCTGTTTAAATAATAAGCGGCAAATGCGGAGCTGACGAAAGCAGCCGCAGCGATGGGCGCGGTATATAATTTATCCGGGAGAGTAAAGAAGGAAACAAGCGCAACAACAATTGTATTAAATAATGCCGTTTTTAAGGCTACATTTTTGATAAATCCCAAGGAAAGAAGCCGATTGAAGCGATATTTCTTCGTAAATGTTATGTCCTTCTCAAAGATCAGTTTCAGCTGTGCTTCCCCATGGGACTGGCCTAACAGCTCAACCTTTACAGTTTCATTAAAATACTGCGCTGTACCCTGGAGCATTCCTAAAAGATAATACTGCATATCCCGCTTGGAATGATAGATAAAAAGCACCTCATTGGAAGAAACGGGCTTCAGATCCAATACCGGAGGTATTGCTCCTTTAAACCGCTTCATTACAATTTTGTGCACATCATTCATGGATTTTAAGAACTGGTAAGCAGAATCATGCCGGAAGAAGCCGGGATAACGCTGGCTAAAGGTTTGTATATTCTGTTCTCCCATCGCCCTCCAAATCTCCTGATGATCCTTACCGGCCAATACGCCTACCTGGTCGACAATGCCGATTGCCACCTTATCCTCCACATCCTCTAATGGTGTAAAAACGACATCAATCGGAAGATTAAATGTCTTTAAGGCCTGCCTCACGATATCATTTCCGTACAGTGTTCTGCAGGTCTCAACCCAGGTTGATACAATTGTTCCTTTCATAGTTTCCTCTCCTTCGTGTATTCATTTTGTCATTATTCTACATCACCGTTTTACATTTTTCAATACAAATTAATAATTATTACTATTATTAATTTATTAACAAAAAAATGCCCTGGCATACGCTTCTCCTGCTGACTCTCCGTTCTGCCAAGGCCTATCCTATTCGGTTGATAAAGTATGGTATAACTCCTTATTGTTCTATGGATGAAGCAGTTCCTTCAGCTGCTTTATCCACTCTGCGGTGCCTGCTCCGCCGCAAATTTCGCCGTAAAGATAAGGGATCCCGAACCGCTCCTGCAGATGTCCGGCTGCCTTCACGCCCTCCCGGCGCAGAACAAGATTGACATGGGCACTCCCCATTTGCTTGATTTTGCTGACTGTAGTATCAGAAGTGAGTATACAGACCGGTTCCATTGCAAAGATCTCATCACATAGTCTTACAAGTTCTTCGGCGTCCGCCCGAAAGCTTTTTTGATCGGCACAGGAACCGATAATATTAAAGGTGCGCTTTGCGGTCCTGTCCGTTATTTCGGGAAGCCGTCTGACCAGCTGATACAGTCCTTCCTCCACTCCTGCAGTCAGCTTGTCCTGAAAGCCTCCATGACGAAAGCTTATAATCGGAACATCCTCATATTGATTCTGAAGTTCTTCACAGAGAAATGACAGATCCGTTCCGATAATCTCAGGAATGACGGAGGGCAGGACAAATACTGCCCCTGGATAATCTGTCCGGATAATTTCCTCCATCGCCTGTGTGAGTCTGCTTGTAATCCCAAGGGCAATATCCTTTTCATCGATGTGTGTCGTATACAACTTACTGCGGTTGTCTGCTCCCGTCAGGCTGAGCCAGCGATCCGCATAAATCATATGTCCCATGGATCCAAATTCCAATACTGCCGACTCTCCCACCGTTCCTACCGTCCATAGAAGCCCCATCCGTCCCGAGGGCTCCGGTAAATATTTATAAAGTCCCATCATTGTTTCCTTTCTGCCGAAACAGCCAGCAGCCGTAACAGTCTTTCGGTTTTCTCATAACCGTACAAGCCTGCTGCCTGGTATAGCTCCCGATCCGGTATAGATCTGCCTTCCGGAAAGTCTTTGCATTCTCCGACGGAAAGGTCGATCTTCTCACCGGCGACCGCTTCCATGAGTCTGTTCTTATTTGTAATATATGTAATGTAAGGGTTATGTCCGCGAGCAAGAATCTGTTCTTTTGCAGCGGTATCTTCCTCATAATATTCTTCCACATGCAGAAGGACCGGTATCATACCAAGCCTGCAAAGATAAGCGCTTACCGTAACCTCAAGATCCGGATGGGCGGACATATAACGCAATCCCTGAATAAGCTCCTTTACCCGCTCCTGAAGGTCAAGTAATTCCCGGTATCTGACCGTCAGCTCTTCTCCATCCCGAATGCCAAACAGGTCAAAAACCTCCCGGTAGCCCTCTGCAATCTCCTCCGGATGATACCGATTACAGAGGGCTATGTAAGGAATCCCATATCTTTGATGCAAGGCCTTGGCCATACCAAGCATTTTCACGGACAGAACCACACTTACCTCGGCTCCCGACAGCATCTCCAGCTGCGACACAGGGGAATCAAAGGTAAACTCATTGACAGCAACATCATTTTTTTGCAGTATATTTATAAATATCGCTGCCTCACTGCCCTGGCCGGAGCCCAGAATATTTATGCCGGTCCCCTGCCCGTATCTTTCAGCTTCCAGGATATCTGCCAGTTTCTCATAGAATAAATAGTATCCGGATTGATAACCGTTCCTCTTAAAATGTGCCACATCCACATAGAACAGCTTCGCCTGCAGCTTCCCTTTCAGCTCTTCGATCAAAGCCTTTGCATCCTCGCCGATCAAAGCAGGAACACAGGTAATGACAAGCAGTATGACAGCTGCGCCTTCCTCCTCCATCTGACGGATGGCCTTCATTAATCCTTCTCTGCAGCCGAACACCACTTCATTGGAATCCATCTCATAGACATAATGAAGCTCTCCGTCCGTTCCGTAAGGTGTATCCATAACAAAACGACTGTAGTAGCCGCATTCCGGCGTACCGACTACCAGAGTGGAAACTCCCTGCATTCTCTTCGCAAAGGCCAATGCCGTATGCATCGGACAGTGGCTGCCGGGGGATGCAGCGCTGTGTAAAAATCTGACGCCTTTATTGGCATTTAGCTCAGATAAGCGGTTCAAATGCTGCAATTGATTCATGTTCACAACTCCTCTTTGCTCTGCCTTATGCCCCAAATAAAATACGGGATAAGGCATCATATTCTGCTGCCATCCCGCTGTCCGGAAATGCGCACACCACCGTCTTCCCCAATTCTTCCGCCTTTTGTACCGTGGGGTTGCGGTCGATCTTATAAAGAATACCTGTTTCTATTTCCTCTGCCGCATTACGCACCAGCTTATCTTCCTCTTCAATATTCTTTGCATTAAAGATCAAGCCCTTCAGGGAAGCATAACCTCTTTTCCCGAAGCTCTTGACCGCATATGCGATATTGCTTGCCGCATACAAAGACATCATTTCTCCTGACGTAACGATACAAACCTCGTCTGCATAACCTCCCCGGATGGGCATGGCGAAGCCTCCGCACACCACGTCTCCCAGGACATCATACAGCACAATATCCGGCCGGTATGTCTCATAGGCCTTTAATTCCTCCAGCTTCTCAAATGCAGTGATGATCCCCCTTCCCGCACAGCCCACACCCGGAACCGGACCTCCGGCTTCCACACAAAGAACACCCAGATCTCCTTCCGTTACAATATCCTTCAGACAGACATTGTCCTTCTCCCTGAGGATATCAAGTACCGTGGGTATCTTAACTCCGCCGGTCAGATTTCTGGTGGAGTCGGCCTTGGGATCGCAGCCGATCTGCATCACCTTATAACCCCTCCTCGCCAGGGCGGCTGACAGATTGGATACTGTAGTTGATTTTCCGATACCGCCTTTTCCGTAGATCGCCAACTTTTTCATCGTAATATATACTCCTTCTTATGAAGCAGCTGGTAAGACAGACAAATCGGCCGGCCGGAGACCTCGTCGGTCACGATATTCGCTTCAATCTCATATACCTTACCAAGTACCTCGTTTGTCATTACCTGCTCCGGCGTGCCGCAGCGGATCATCCTTCCCGCCTTCATTGCCACGATAAAATCAGCAAATCTTGCCGCCAGATTAAGATCATGCAGTACCATAACAATGGTGCAGCCGTGTCGTTCATTCAAATTCTTCAATAATTCCAGTATCTCCAGCTGATAAGCCATATCCAGATAAGTGGTGGGCTCATCCAGCAGGATATTACCGGTCTGCTGTGCCAATGCCATAGCGATCCAGGCCCGCTGGCGCTGACCGCCGGAGAGATTCTTAACCTCCTTCTCCCGGATATTCTCCAGGTCTGTGGCCCGGATTGCCCGGGCGATGATATCCTTATCCTCCTGCTTCAGCTTTCCAAGTCCCTTCTGATAAGGAAATCTCCCATAGGAAATCAGCTCTTCTACCGTCAGGCCCTCCGGAGCAATGGGTGATTGGGGCAGAATCGCCATTTTCCTGGCCAGTTCCCTGGTCGAAATAGTGTGGATATCCTCCTCGTCCAGATAGACGGCCCCCTTCCTAAGGCCCAAAATACGTCCAACCGCTTTCAGCAGGGTTGATTTACCGCATCCATTGGGACCGATAATGGCCGTAACCTTACCCATGGGTATCTTCAGACTTAGATCCTCAAGAACCGCCTTATCACTGTATGCCACTTCAATATGCTCTATCGTAATCTCTTTCATAATTGCTTTCCATTCTCCAATTAAGTCGTTTTACGGTTACTGATCATCAGATAGATGAAATATGGTGCTCCGAGAATTGATACAACAATGCCTGTCGGAATCTCCGAGGGCTCTATGAGGGTTCTTGCGACAGTATCGGAAAGCAGCATAAGCAGAGCGCCTACCATGGCACAGG
Source organism: Bacillota bacterium (assembly GCA_023409535.1). GTDB lineage: Bacteria > Bacillota > Clostridia > Lachnospirales > Lachnospiraceae > Mobilitalea. Next base: position 185,228 of record JAEYGZ010000037.1, on the reverse strand, counting down.
CAGGCAGCAGCAGGCCGTGCTTCGCTCCCACAAGCCTTCTCGACAAATGCGGAGCAATAAGTCCCACGAAGCTGATACTGCCGCTTACGGCGACACAGGCGGCCGCCAGGGCAATGGCAGTGAACAGAAGCGTCCGTTTATCCCTAACCACCGCTACACCGAGACCACAGGATATCTCATCTCCCATAGTTAGGACATCCATCCTCCTTGCCATGGATAAAAGCATGGCCATACCTCCGATAATCCAGGGAAGCAGTGCTAATACAAACTTCCAGTTTGCACTCCAGATGCTCCCGGCCTGCCATTTTGCCAAGAATTCATGCTGACTGTCATCCAGCTTTATTACGATTAGTGTCATAATCGCATTGATCCCCGCCTGTATTGCAACACCGTTGAGTACCAGCCTTATGGGACTGATGCCATGGTTTCTGCTTTGAGATAAACGGTAAATAATACCACCCGTAATCACAGCACCGATTAAGGCAAACAACGGAAGCGCAAAGACGGAGGAGAAGGTAAAGGAGCCGCTTAAAATAATAAAGATAATTACGATAATACCGGCTCCGGCATTGATACCCAATAATCCCGGATCTGCCAGCGGATTCCGTGTGACACCCTGCAGTACGCAGCCGGATAAAGAAAAACCGGCTCCGATCAGCAAGGCAAGGATAATTCTCGGAAGTCTGAACTCCATAACAACTAATTGTTCCTTTGATGTACCTCCGCCGGTGAGGATGCGTAAAATATCATCCGGTCCAAGCTCCGTATAACCCGCATTGATGCCAAGAAAAAATGCAGCCGGAACCAGGAGGCAAAGCAGAGCCATAATATGTATTTTTTTCTTAAATAATTTCATTTCAACTCCCATGCTGTCTGCGTGCAAAGTAAAGAAACACCGGAACGCCCAATACGGCAATCAGAGCGCCGATCGGCAGTTCTGTGGGCGCAGCCAGGGTTTTTGCTCCCAGATCCGCAGCTACCAAAAGAACCGCCCCAAGAATTGCACTTACCGGAATAATCAGCCGGTAATCCGCACCTACCAGAAATCTGGTGATATGGGGAATCACGATGCCCACAAAGGAGATCATTCCCGCCAGTGCTACGGAAGTGCCGGCTAACAGTACAACCAGCACGGTTCCCATTGCCTTAACCAAACCGGTTCTAAGTCCAAGGCCGGAAGCCACCTCATCCCCCATACTCAGAAGGGTAATACTCCGGGACAGTGCAACCGCTCCCGCAAGCGCAAGCAGAATCACCGGCATGACCGCCATAATCTGCTTCCAGTCCGTTCCCGATACATTGCCCATAGTCCAGAAGAATACATTCCGGGATACCTTTGTCATAATGGCAATTCCCTGGCTTAAAGCCGAGAACAGGGTACTGACGGTTGCTCCCGCCAGCACCAGCTTCAGAGGGCTGTTTCCTCCGGGGATTAAACTGCTGATAATATATACGGCTCCGGCTCCAAAGGCCGCACCGAAAAAGGTAATAACAATAATTTGGGAATAACCGACCTTTGTCAGATAGGCCACACAGACCGCCAGGGCAAGTCCTGCTCCCGAGCTTAATCCCATTAAGCCGGAATCAGCCAGGGGATTGCGTGTCATGCCCTGCATGAGAGCGCCTGATACCGCTAAGGCGCTCCCAACCAGAGCGGCCGCCAGCACCCTGGGTAATCTCATATCGATTACCAGCAGATGTCTCGGGTTCTCCCTGTCAAAATCCAAAAATGCGTTGACTACCATGGAATAAGGTATTTTTGCCGCTCCCTGTGTAATTGAGATTATCATAAGAAGCAACAGCACGGCGGCACCGAAAAGCACAAGCACGGCAGCCAGATAAGGCCGGCTTTTCCCTTTGAATGCAAGCTTAGTTTTCATTTTCCAAAAGTGTATTAATTATGAAGTCAACGGTGTAAACAGTAGATAATGCACTGGCCGCATGGCCGGTTCCATCCAGGCGGTATACATGCCCTGCCTTTACGGCATTCAAGGACTGCCATACGCTGTTTTCATTTAATCCCTCCAGCAATGCTTCATCTCCGTCAAATACATTAACAAAGAGGTAGTCCGGATTCATCTCAACCAACGCTTCCATAGAAACCTGCACATAGGTCTGCTCCGCCGGAAAACCGGCCGGAACATTTAATCCCAGTCCGCTCTCCTTATCGTAAAGATCAGGTCTGTAGGCACAGAAGTAACGGTCCTCACCCATGACGGACATCAGCATAACGGTCTTTCCATCATATTTTTCCTGAAGCTTTCCTCTGGCATCCGCAAGCTTTTGATCTACCTCTGCGATTACTTCCTCCGCCTTCTGCTCTCTTCCCACTACCTTGCCGATTTCCCGCAGACTGTATCTCCAGTCCATCTTCACCTGATCTCCGAATACCGCCACCGGTGCGATCTTCTCCAGATTCTCTACATTCACATTGCTGATATCATATGTCTGCTCCAGGATAATGTCCGGCTCCAGCTGTGCTAAGAGTTCAAGATTGACCTCGGTATCACCCAGGTCGACCACATCACCAAGGTCAATTCCCTGAAGGGCATCCCATTCAGCCGCATACTTCTCTGCATGGGTCGTTCCAACCGGGCTGATGCCCAGCATAATCAACGTCTCCCAATGGGGAAGATAACTGATGGCAACCTTGAAAGGCTCCTTCTCGATTACAACCTCGCGGCTTGCCGCATCCGTATAAGTCCGGGGAAACGCCGGCTGCTCCTGCGCAGGAGCTTCCGCTGCCTGCGTGGGTGCCTCTGTTACCTGCTCCGGTGCTGCAGTTGCTTCTGTCTGTGTATTCGCAGTTTCCGATGCCTTTTCCGCATCATTCTTATTTGCGCAAGCTGTAAGCATTACAGCCATAAGTGCTGCTACTGATAATCTTGAAAATACTTTCTTCATAACGAACCTCCATATGTGATTTTGATATTCATTATCATTTGACCTTAAAGACTTTACCATATACATGAAGTTCTTTACATAGCATTTTTACAAAACCATCATGGATTTTTTACGAATTCCTCTCGAAACAGACTTGGTGAAAGACCGGTGTATTTTTTAAAAATCCGGCTGAATTGAAAGACATCCTCATAACCTACCATTTTTGCTATATCAGTGACACTGTATTCTTGAAGCACCAGCAGCTCCCTGGCATAATCAATCATACATTGTGTTATGTACTTCTTCGGACAGGTTCCGACAACTTTGTGAAAAAGATACGTAAACCGTCTGTAATTCATATTAACGTGCTCTGCCAGGTGAAATACCGTAATATTCTTATGGATATTCTGCTTGATATAGGATACGCTGTACCGTATCAGGCCCTCCTCACTGGCAGTCTCATTCCTAAGTGCGGTACGAAGCAGGAACTCTACCAGAGAATACAAAACAGCCTTGCTGTTCAGCACCCACAGCTCCCCCGAAGTGCTGTGGCTCTCCTTCAGCTGCCGCAGCATTGTATGAAGCATGGCGTACTGAGATGTGCCGATATTCAGTGTATAGTTGGTGTTCTCCAATTGTTTTTTCTGTATACTCTCACCTAAGACACGGTAATGAAGAACAATATACTCCCATGGACCATCTCCTATTACTTTCTTGCTCAATTTCATCCGGGCTCCCGCATGAAGTATCAAGCCCTCCTTGAGCTCAAGTTTGGCACCCTCCAGTATGAATTCCGCTTTTCCCCGCAACGGCAGGACGAAAGCACACACTCCATTTCGTGTCCGTTGTTCTTTGGCGTAGGCCCCGGCCGGTATCTTGATATGGGAGAGATCGATGAATTCCAGGTTCGCCTGACCGTATTCCGTTATTAGTTTATTGTAATCAGCCTTCATAAATATCCTCCAGCCTTATCAGATAATGATTAACAGGTACAAAATGTCAGTGTGAATTATGTATAATTCCTACTGATATCCTAACACATTCCTGCCCGGGACGTATAGGAAAAGTACCCTTGCAAAATGAGAATATTTATCATAGATTACTAATGATCCTATCAGGATTCTAACCTTAATTTAACTTGACGCTGGGGGGAATTAAGGCTAAACTAGGAACTGTAATAAATAAACAGTGCTGCTACATTTCACACAACAGCTGATTGATTTTCAAAAAGCAGCGAATAAATAAATCATTCATATGGAGGTAAACAAATGGGAATTTTAACAAGATTTAAGGACATTATGGCCAGCAACATCAATGCACTGCTTGATAAGGCAGAGGATCCGGAGAAGATGATCGATCAATGCTTAAGAAACTTAAATTCAGATCTTGGCAAAGTAAAATCAGAAACCGCAACCATCATGGCTGAGGAACAGCGGGCAAAAAGAGTTCTGGACGAGTGCAGCGATGAGCTTAATAAGATGCAGACCTATGCGGTAAAGGCTCTGGAAGCGAACAACGAAGCGGATGCAAGAAAGTTCCTGGAACAGAAGGCCAGTCTGTCCTCAAAGCTGCCCGGTCTTCAGGATGCTTATAACCTGGCTCACACCAATGCCACCCATATGCGCGAAATGCACGATAAGCTGGTGGATGATATCAATGAGCTGGAAGCACGCAAGGATATGATCAAGGGCAAGCTGGCAGTTGCGAAGACCCAGGAGCGTATTAACAAGATGGAGTCCTCCGTATCCAGTGCCAATGACTCAATCGCAAGCTTTAAAAAATACGAAGAGATGGCTGACAAAGCCCTGGATAAAGCCAATGCCATGGCAGAGCTTAACAACTCATCCACGGAACAGACCATCGAAGATCTGAAAGAAAAATATACCGGCGATGCTGACATAGAGGATGAGCTGGCGGCGCTGAAAGCAAGCCTGGCAAAATAAGTACACAAATTCTTATCTGCATATAAAGATATAAAATTACGACATAGAAAATGTCCGCAAGTGAAGGGTCTTATGCATCCTGCTCTTCCTATTTGCGGACATTTTATCAGGCGGATATCGGGGTATCACAGGAGTGAATCACGTAAGTGAGGGAGGTTAGCAATGTCAACCGTAGTACATTATAAATGTCCAAATTGCGGATCGGATATGGCTTTTGACAGCCAGACCGGACTGCTGCACTGCGCCAACTGCGGCAGGTCGGATAAAATCGAGAACATGCCAAAGCAGGATTGGGATCAGGATGATGCCAGTTATCATTATGAAATGGATGATGACGACAAAGATGCCGCAAATTCCGCCTTTGAGCAGGACTATGCAGATCCGCACGATGCGGATGAACCCAGCAGGCACAAAACCTTCGGGGAACAGGATGCTAAGGAATATCACTGTAAAAACTGCGGCGCTGTCTTAATTACAGAACCAAACACTATGGCGACCACCTGCAGCTTCTGCGGTGCAGGCGTTGTTTTAAGCGACAGACTGACCGGTAACCTTGCCCCTGCTATGGTCATTCCATTTTCCATCAGTAAGGAACAGGCACAGGAGGCTTTTCAGAAATGGTGCAGAAAGGGTTTACTTACGCCATCGGATTTTATGACCGCAGACCGGATCAAGAATATTACAGGACTCTACGTTCCCTTCTGGCTGTATGATTTGAACGGCCGCGGAGAAGCAGAAGCTACCTGTACCAGGGTCCGCACCTATTCCGACAGTGATTGGATCTATACCGAAACCAAATATTATCATGTCTACCGTAAGGTGGATTTAAATTATTCCCGCATCCCCTGTGATGCCTCCCGTAAGCTGGAGGATCATATGATGGATAAGCTGGAGCCCTATTCCTATAATAATCTTAAGAATTTCAACATGCCCTATCTGGCAGGCTATATTGCCGAGAAATATGATTTCACCGATGAGGAAATGCTGCCCCGGATAAAGGAAAGAGTCGGGGCGTATGTCGATAATTATATCAGCTCTACCATAGGCGGATATTCCTCTGTCATGTATCACAGAAAGGATATCAATATCCGCAAAAAGCATGCAGACTATACCCTGCTGCCTGTTTGGATGGTATGCTACGACTACCGGCAGTCCGAGCATATCTTTGCCATGAACGGGCAAACCGGCAAGATTGTGGGGAAGCCGCCGCTTAGCAAAGGAAAGATCTTTGGTTGGTTTGCCGGTGTAGCCGCAGGCAGCTTTGTACTCATGCGGTTACTTACGCTGCTGTTAGGAGGTGGCCTGGTATGAAACATATTCTATTTCTTAAGGCATTACCGCTGTTAGCATTGCTGTTCTTCATCGGTGCGATTATCTCTGCTTCAACCCTTCGGGCCTATGCTGCGGAGGAGGACGATTATCAACACGTCTTTGATAAAGCCGGTCTGTTATCCACATCCGAAGCGGATGAGATTGAGAAACTGTGTACCGATTATGGAACGGATGCCGGAATTGAGATCATGGTATTAACTCATAACGATGCCAATGCAATCTATGCGGAGGATTATATTGAGGATTTCGAGGATCAGCTTCCTGCAGGAGACCGGGTTTATTTATTAGTAGATATGCATAACCGCGACGTATTCATAGAGGGCTACGGAACAGCGGAAACCTATATTCATTCCAAGCGTATCGGCGTAATCATTGATAAGATCACACCGTATCTGTCAGATGGAGATTACTATACAGCTTTCACCCTCTATATAAAGGAAGCAGCCGCTTATATGAAGGATGATTCCGAGTTAAACTATGACCACGATTACAGTGCGGGCAAGCCTCAATCCAGCAACCCGAATGCACCTGATTATGATGAGACCTGGCCTGCGAATTATAACAATTCCACTGCCGATACTGCGAAAAGTATCCTGGCAAATATCTGGGTCCAGTTGGCTGCCGCAATTGTCGTCGGTATTGTCACCGTATCCGTTATGGCCTATAATTCCGGCGGCAGAATGACGGCGGGCAGCAATACCTATATGGATGGCGGCGGGTCCGGACTCATCGGACGCAGGGACGATTATATCCGCACCCAGGTTACCAGGGTAAGAAGACCCAAGAATAATACCAACGGCCATGCAGGAGGCGGCTTCAATGCCGGAGGCTTCCGGGGCGGAGTTTCCATGGGCGGACGGTCACATAGCTCCGGTGGAGGAAAATTCTAAATTAAGGTTATTTCATAGCTAGTTCGGGGCTTTGTTATAACAATCGCGGCTGAATCATGATCAACATGTATATAATTTATCATAGATAGAATATTAAGATATTTCTTAATGGGAGGAAAACCGTATGGGCTTATTTTCAAAACAATTTGCAAACGTTGTGGAATGGCAGGAATTCAGGGACGATATGATCTTCTATAAATGGAATAATGATGAGATTAAAAAGGGCAGCCGTCTGATCATCCGTCCCGGCCAGGACGCAGTATTCCTTTATAACGGGAGGATCGAAGGCATCTTCAAGGATGAGGGTGATTATGATATCGAATCTGAGATCATCCCCTTTCTTTCCACTCTGAAAGGCTTTAAATTCGGCTTTAACAGCGGAATACGTGCCGAGGTGCTCTTCATTAACACAAAAGAATTCCAGGTTAAATGGGGCACACAGAATTCTATTAATATTCCGACACCTCAGCTCCCCGGAGGAATACCCATACGGGCGTTCGGAACCTTCACCTTTAAGGTTTCCGATTATATAAAGCTGATTGACAAGATCGCCGGAGTAAAACAAAACTATCACGTGGAGGATGTACGCCTTCGTATCGTAGCCGTGCTGGATCAGCTGCTGATGAAGTGGATTCCTAAGGAAGGCAAGGATATGTTCAACCTTCAGGCAAATTCCTTTGATATCGCTAACGGAATCCGTACGGATCTGGATATGCAGATGTTTGATACCGGCTTAACCATTACTGCCTTTAACATTATGAGCTTTACCTATCCGGAAGAAATTCAGGCAATGATTAATAAGAATGCTTCCCATAGCATGGTTGGAGACGTGAACCGATATCAGCAAATCGAATTAACCAACGGAATGACCTCCGGTAAAATGCATGGAGGCGGAGTTGCTTCCGACATGGCAGGTGCCATGATGGGTATTAATCTGGCAAATCAGATGATGCAGAATATGAACCAGGGAAATAATCAAAATCACCCCCAGACACACCCGGACCCGACTCCTTCCGGGACAAAGCCGAACTTCTGTCCCAACTGCGGAACAAAGACAGGAGATGCAAACTTCTGTCCGAATTGCGGGCAAAAGCTGGTATAATGAAATTTCAATATTAAGTCAATCTGGTACTGCATGTTGGCAGGGTATGTCCTCAGAGGGCAGACCCTGCTTTTTATAATTAAATTACGCAAACATCTGTTTGCATTTTACGTCTCATATGCTATAATATTCCATATCCCAATAAAAATTTCTTAGGTAAAGAAAGGAATGCTGCTATGGATTTATATACCGCAATAAGTGAAAGACGAACCATCAGAGATTTCCTGGATAAGGAAGTTGATTCGGGCACTGTTCAACGAATACTAACTGCAGGATTAAAGGCTCCAACCAATGATCATATGCGAAACTGGGAGTTCATTGTCATTACAGAGAAGGAAGAAAAGGCAAGGGTGATCGAAAAGATCCGGGAACCCAAATCTGATGAGAAAATCGCAGAACTATTAGACTCCTGGCATATGACAGACCAACGCCGGCGCGATATGTATATGGATGCAATTTCAAAGCAGTATTCCATGCTGTATTATGGCAGCTGTTTGATCCTGCCGCTTTTTAAGCAAAAGCATCCGCTGCTTAAGCCGGAAAGCTTAAGCTCCCTGAACAATTTTGCTTCCATTTGGTGCTGTATCGAGAATATCTTTCTGGCAGCAACCGCAGAGGGCTTGGCCGCAGCCTTCCGTATTCCTATGGAAAATGAGCTGGTATATCTGAAAGAGCTGTTAAACTATCCGGACAACTATTATATTCCCTGCTATATTTCCATTGGTTATCCAGCCGGGGATGCCATAATCACAAGGCAGCATCTGTTTGATGCAAAGGATAAAATTCATATTAACCGCTGGTAGGGATGCTTTTCTCGAACAAATGTAAGCAGAGATGATCAGGACATTTACAAGATTTTTCCTTATACTAAACAGTATCGGGAGGTGAGAAAATGGATTGGGTTACAAGCATACAAAGCATAGTGGATTATATAGAGGAACATTTGGCAGAAGAGCTGGATCTGCACTATCTTGCATCCAAAATATACTCCTCTGAATTTCAATTTCAGCGAATGTTCACTATTCTATGCGGCTGCCCTTTTGGTGAGTATATCAGGAATCGAAGACTTACCCTGGCTGGTTACGATTTACTTAAGAGCGATGATACTATTTTAAATATCGCCCTGAATTACGGCTACGATACCAATGAAAGCTTTACCAGAGCCTTTACACGCTTTCACGGAATAACCCCATCCGCAGCACGAAAAAATAGCGGTGCTCTGAATATCTTCTCCCGAATTATCGTTAAATCCAAATTAACAGGAGGAAAGATCATGCTGAATGAACTGAATGAAAGAGGTTATGTTGTGAAAGAAACCGGAGCTGTGTATTATACGCCCGAGATGGATCGCACCCTGCAGTGGTTCCAGGCGGTCCTGGGATGGTATGGGCAGATTGATGCAAGAAATGAAACCGGCACCGGCACTTATGGTTGTGTCAATAGTATCCCTGTTGAGATTGAAGCGCTGCGTATTGCACCCTTTACCGGAATACACCTGTTCCACGGGGATCCGCTTTCCATGATAGTCGGCTTCATGTTAGTACAGGGAATTGACCATCTATATTCCTATGTAAAAAAGCAAGGCTGGAATCAGATCACCGAAGTTATCACCGAGCCCTGGGGCGCAAGAACCTGTACGGTTACTACTATCGACGGCAGTAAGCTAAAGTTCTTTGAATTAAATTGATGGATAAGAAAGGATACAGGCAGCATACCCCTGTATCCTTTTTAATTAATGCTATCATCTATTATCAACTAACTCCGGAAAGAGCCTAAAACACTCGGCCTATCTGCCCGCTTTCACAGCGTCTTTATTGCCTGAGACCAGGCAGCAAAGCACCCTCCGATTATGAAAAATCTGTTCTTAACCCACTAATTTATGCCACATGTCACAGTGCTGTCTGAGTAAGTCCTCGGTAAACAACTGCCAAGGCTCGTACTGGAATGCCTCACACTCCGTCGATACGTATCCCATATACCCGATTTTCTTAAGAATGTCTGCAATCAGCTCGCAGTCAAAGGTCGGATCCTTACCTTCCGGTGTCAAATCGTCAAAGCACTTTGCATGAATGTGCGTGATATACGGTCCGAACTCCTCCAGGTATTTATAATCACTTCTCGATCCCTGGCAGCAATTCTTGACCATAAGCACATCAAGCGGTGTTCCGCCCATTTTTCTGCAGGTTTCCATTGCCGTATCGATGTCCACGCCCTCTTCATAGGCCTTTCTGCAATATTCCGCCAGCTCTACCTTAGCGCCTTTTGCCACATAATACTTGAGCATTCTCGGCGGTACGCTATATTGAAATACACTGATATCAGGGCATATGCTGACTCTTTTTGTCTTATTTCTGTCAATCATCTCCAGATATTTCAGGATAGATGGATCATTGAGAAGCTTTGGACCATGCACCTCAAGCGAGAGCGTCACATCATACTTTTCGGCGTCTGGAATGCATGCTTCCAACTGCTCTGGGGTATACAGGTTCATCACTCTGACCACCGGAATTCCCATCCTGTTCGCGATACGGATATCTCTCCTCAGCTGCTCGCATTGCTCCTCATCTGTCATCTTCCTTGTCTTTAACACCATATATTCATTGAAAACATCCAGGCATACCGGCTCCACATGGTATTTTTCCATCCATTGATGCCAGTTTGTATAGAACTCCTCCTTTGGATTCGGATAATTGTCAATCATCTGCGGGCCGATAATCTCAATGCCCTGATAACCGATTTCCGCCGCTTTGGCAATACACTGCTCCAGCGTATATTTCCTGTCAAAATATTCCCTTGCAAAGCTGTATAACGAAATAGAAAGCTTCATTCTTCTCTCTCCTCCCCTATTCCACAACCAAGATTTTTTTCTGATACGTGACATCCGGATAATTATGGTATGTCACAAACACTTCCAACAGGACCTCTACCGTATGTGGCCCCTTGGTAAGGCCGTTTGGTTTTCTCAGATGCAAATATCCGTATTTATTGAGATACCAGTATTCCTCCGACTGCTCGGATCCGATCTCATCCAGCCGATATACATGCGGGTTATCCTCTACCTGAAAATAAATATCCTCCTGCGGAATCAGTTCTCCGTCGATTCTAACCTCCAGTCGTCTGATCAGCGTCACCGCTATGGAGCGATACCAACAGGTACGGATTGCCAATGTGCATCCGGTGGCAGCATTTCCCTGCAAATCATTTTGTAAGCTTCCGTCAACAATCAAATATTGCTCCCAGCAAGAACGCGCGCTGTAAACCAGGCGCTCCAGTTCTTTGGGATCTTCCAGCACTGCTTTGTATTCCATATTATCCTCCTTCATTTTCAAATATCCACAATGCGGATACAGGTCGGTGTCGCCGCATGGGCGACGATTTGTTTATCCGTCAGCGCTCCCGTAATACCGTCAATGCGATAGCGGCAGACAGTATCCAGGTATTGATTTCCTACGTATAAAAATTGACCGTCGGGATCAATCGCAAATCCCCTCGGACACGGCCCGTCCATGATGGCGTTTGACGTTCTTGTCAGCCGCCCGTTCTCAAGATTGATTGAGAACACCGCAATACAGTCTGTCCCCAGCCCGGTGCGATAGCTGCTCCGCTGGCTGGAATACAGGAATTTTCCATTTGGGTGCACATGAATATCGGCAGGAGAGCCATAGGTATCTCCGATCAGCTCCGGCTTCACCGAAGGCTCCATATCAATCATCGGCTGACAATCGGCTTCCCGCAATGTTCCGTCCGCAGCACGAAAGTGGTAGGATGTCACCGTACTGGCCGTTTCATTATTCACAAAGCAATACGGTGCAAAAGGATGAAATTCCAAATGTCTCGGCGCTGTCCCTGGTCTGCTGTGAAATACGGTATGGGGTATCGGCTCCAGAATTCCTTTCTCCCTGTTGATCCGATACACATAAACACAATCGCAGCCTTTATCACAGACGAGAACCCATTGCCCTGCAGGATCAAAATTCACCGAATGCAGATGGGAGCATACCTGACCGCGAACCTGCAGCCCTCCTCTGCCGGAATGCTTATGCAGATCACAGGCCTCTCCCAGACTTCCATCCTGCTGCAGGCGAAACATCACCAACGTCGAATCATCATACTCGTTGATAATTTTGTACCTTCCCTGTTCATCCGTCACGACCTTGGTGACAATATCCAGTCCTGACCCATGGTTGGTGATAATCACATATCGTCCGTCCGGATCGGTGCTGATATAGCTGGTGCACGCTCCCAGAGCGGACCTTTCGTTCAGCACCGTGAGCTTTCCTGCTTCCGCATCAAAAGAAAGCGCCAGCACACCTCCTCCGGCGCCCCAGTTATCTTGGTAGTTTTTGTCTTCCATCGTGGCATACAGGCGTCTTTTATCCGGGGATACACTCAGAATACTGTTATTTCTGAAGCCATACAGATGGTCTGTCTCTTTCATATCCCCTGTTTCGGGATCTATTTCAAAGACATAGATGCCTTCCCCATGTCCGCCAAAATCCTTCCAGGTTCCCACAAACGCATACCTTTTTCGTCTCATCCTACCACCGCCTTTGACCTGCCTTATTCATCAAACTTCACCGTTTTTCCCGATTCCGAGGAACGGATGGCTGCTTCCATCAGGCGCATTACGCGCAGCGCCTGCTCCCCGGTGACAATCTGCTCTGCCTTTCCTTCTATCACATCCACGAGGTTGCCGTATAGTTCATTGTCGTCATAAATAACGTCCGGAAGCGGATGCGTGGTAAGCGATTGTCCGTCGCGGGGCGCCATGGTTTTCGTAAGGCCCGCTCCTGCCATAACAGGCGCCGTGTCCTTATCCTCCCACGAAAACAACCGAACCATTTTTCCGTCGCATTTCCAGTTGTCAATCACCGCGCTTCCGCAATCACCGGCGGCATACCAGAGCGGCAGCGGGATAAAGTTGCATGTTCCAATCTCCACAAGCGCACTCAAGCCGCCGGTAAAAGTGATCAGCATCGTAAAACCATCATCCACCGCTTCTCCCATCAAAAAAGAAAGACGGCAATTGACCGTTTCAATTTTCTCCGGAATCATAAAGAGCAGCCGGTCGAGAAGATGAACGCCCCAATCCAGCATCATGCCCCCGCCGCATTCCTTTTCCTTTCTCCAGTCACCGGGAATCCCTCTGGATCCATGGACACGGCTTTCAATTCGAAAAATATTGCCAATCAGCTTCTCATCATAGATTTTCTTTACAATACGGAAATCTCTGTCCCATCGCCTGTTCTGTCTGGGGTAGAATATTTTACCCGTTTCTTTGGAAACCGCCAGGACTTCTTCCAGCTCCCTGCTGTTCATCATCACCGGCTTCTCGCACAGGACATGCTTTCCCGCCCTCATGGCAGCAATGGACATGTCCCTATGCAGTTGGTTAGGCGTTGCGATCAGAACAATCTCTACGGATGCGTCCTTTAATATGGCCTCATAGCTATTGTAGAGTGCAAAGCCTCTCTCCGACGCCCATTTCATTCTGTCAGGGCTGATGTCATAGACACCTGCCAGCTCCAGTTTTGTACTAATATCAGTATTTGCTTTCGCACCAAAGATTTTGGTGCCCGGCTCCTGACTGGAATTCGCGTTGTAAACAGCATTCCCTGTACCGCTTTCAATGGCAATGGCATGACCTCCGCCCATTCCTCCGCAGCCAACAATAGCTATTCTTTTTTTCATATCTTCCTCCTTACCGATGCACTTACCCGGCAGCTATGAAACCATCAATCGTATCCGCCGGCTCTGCCTACCACCCCAGAATTCGGAGGTATTCTCGGCTCCTTCTGGCTGCTTCCAACGGAGACAGGTCATAGTGCTCATCCTGCTCTACAATGACCCACTTTGATCCAATCTTCAGGGTTGTATCCAAAATCGGCTCCCATATCTGCATACCGAAGCCTACCGGCCTGAACTCAAAGATACCCGCAGCCTCTTCCTTTTCTTCTGTCTCAATACCGATCAGCTTATACATATTCTTAGGACTTCCTTCTTTGATAAAATCCTTAAGATGAACAATCTCACATCTTGCACCATATTTTTTCAAATAATCCACAGGACTTTGACCTGCCACCTTGATCCAGCACAAATCCGGCTCAACCTTTAACAGCTCCTCCGGGATCTGTGTGTAAATATCATCAAAACCAAACGTACCATCCGGCAGTTTTACGAACTCAAAATCATGATTGTGGTACTCAAGATGAATGCCGTTCTCCTGCATGATCCGCCCAATCCTTGCCATTTCCTTCAGAACCATTTCATAGCCCGGTGTATTCGGACGATACTCCTCCGGAAGATAGGGAACGGCAATATAAGAAACGCCGATTTTTTTGTAGGTCTCTGCCACCCCCTTCGCATCCTCCATCATTTCCACCAGAGGTACATGCGCGCTGATGGGAATAAGACCGATTTCGTCCAGCGTCCTCTTTACTGTTTCCGGCGCCAGACCATACAACCCTGCAAGTTCGACACCCGCATAGCCCATTTCCTTGATCTGTCGCATAACCTGCTCAAAATTTTCAGGGGTATTTTCCAAAAGATCCCTCAGTCCATACACCTGAATTCCTACCGGAAGTCTGTTCATCATAACTCCTCCTGTTCTGCATATTTTGACGTTTTATCCTTATCAGAACTCAGTATCAAACCGATACAGCTTTCCTGCAATCTCCTGCTCTCTCAAATAGGTCGATACAGAATTCGCAATAATCTCATCTCTTGTCACGCTTCTGCCAAGCTTTGCGGAGAGGAAGAAACCGTCTGTAATAATCAGCTGATTCAATGCAATTTCCGGCGTATTGTAGCGGGTTTCGTCATCAAGGATTCCCAGCTTATACGCAAGCCACATACACTGATTATCATTGTACAGCATCATATGCGGATTCCTGCGGGCCTCCATGATACCGTTCTTGTCGCATTGAAGATCAATACTTACATCTCTTCCTTCCACATTTCCAAAGAATCGAAGCTCGGGCTCGGTTCCGGACGGGGTCAGTACTCCAGGATTCTCACGCTCAAACTTGCCTCCAACGGTATCTGTATTGATTACCTCCAGTCCGCCTTTAGAACCAAGGATATACGTCATGGAATAATCCTTGTAGTTATTAGCCGAGGTGGAAAGAAAATGGAAACCAAGGCCCGTCTCAAATTTGACGAAACCGTCAACGGTATCCTCTACGCCATAGCCGTCCGGGGATTTGATCAGCTCTTTATCATACTCTACAAAATGACCGGTAAAACCATTGACAGACTGTACCTTCGGGCAATCGAGCAGATGGAGAATCTGTCCGATCACATAGATTCCCAGGTCAATGGACGGACCATGTCCGGCAATTCTTGCAGAAAGGAAATCCTCTGTAAATTCCGGCAGGTCATAGCCCGGTCTTCTTCTGCGTGTACACTGCTCCAGATTTACCAGGTACGGCGTTCCCAGCCTTCCCTCCTTGATATATTCCTTTGCAAGACGGGTCTGCGGGGACATCAGAGAGCTGATCTGCACATGGAACTTTCTGTTCAGCTTTTTGGACGCCTCAATCATGAGTTTCGCATCTGTGTAGGTAACAGCAGCAGGTTTCTCACAGTAGCAGTCAAAGCCTGCCTTCATCACCTCGATTGCTACCGGAACATGCAGGTTATTATGCACGCATACATCGATTGTATCAATATCGTCCCGCTTTAACATCTCATGGTAGTCTGCGTACAGGCTGTTCTCATCAAGATCGTACTTCTCGCCCCATGCCTTCAGTCTCTCCGGAATAATCTCGGCTATGGCAACCACCTCTGCGCGAAAGCCCAACAACTCCGCCCTGTCATTTATGTTCTTGTAGATCTGCATATGGCGGTGAGAAATCATACCGCCTCCAATCATACCAACTCTTACTGTCTGCATTTTCTTCCTCCTATCCGCCAGAGTCCATTGCAGCTTTACTCCGGCGTAAACTCCTATGCTACTCTCCTAACAACCTCTTGAGCATTTCCTGATTTCTTCTTACTTCCTCAATCTCATCTGCATTTTCCTGACAACCTATATCGTGGAAATATCGCTGCCCCTCAAATTCAGTGGCAATGTAACCGTCGTAACCGCTCTCCTTCAGCAGGCGGATGACATTTTCATTGTCAATGCTGGGTTCCATATAATCCTCCGCCATATGCCAGCACTTATTATGTACATGAAGAATATGATCCACATGCTTTACCAGCAGCTTGGGGTCATCATAGGTAGCAAAATAAACCCGTTTGAACAGCGCATGATCCACATCATTGGGATTCATCCGGGCAATCACTGCGGCAGCCTCCTGCTGCGGCACCTTGTCAATGTAGGCCTGACAGGTATAATCTGCAATTTCCTTGTGTGCTCCTGCACGTATAAACTTCTGGATGATAACCTCCGACTGCTGCTTGACATAAATTCCTGTATCCGGAATTACACCGATGCAATCCGTATGATGCTTGTCTGCCAGCTCGTATAGCTGCAGGCAGTATTCGCTTTCCATTGAATAGGGGGAATGGATCTCCACACCAAACTTAAGCCCCATGTCCTCTGCAACCGGAATCATCATCTCTACCAACTTTAACGGGGTCGTCAGCATTCCGCGGACAACCGGAAAGCCCAGCTTTTTGGCAAACCGGAAGGCATCTGTATACATCTTCACCTGCTCCTTCCAAGTAAGCAGCCGGTTATTGTAAAGCTTATAATCATAGAAAATATCCATGGCGCAGGGCTCTACGCCGTATTTCTGCATCCAGTCATTCCAGGTAGCGACGAATTCGTTTGAAGGATCTAAATATTCATCGGCGCAGTTCTGCTCGGGTATCAACTCAATCCCTTTGGCTCCTGTTTTGGCCGCCTCGGCGATACACGCCTCCAGATCAAGCTTTCCCAGATAAAAATTTTCCTGATAACTATACAGAGAGATCGCTCTTTTTATACTCATATCTGCCTCCTTACCTCACAAACGATTCTGCTTTCAGCTCTTTGCCCGCAATGCCCACAAAGCCCAGATGGGAATAGGAAATTCGCAGATAGATACCGATCTCTACCGTACGATATTCCGTGCTGAAGGCTCTTCCCAAGCCATCCGGTTCCATTACCGTCAGGGTTGCCTTCTCGCCAAAGAGCCAATAATTGTCCGGCATCGTCCGCATCTGATCCATCGTAAATGTACCATCATGTGTCGTGAACAGAAATTTATCCGGATCATATTTCTTGTTATCTACCTTAACCTCAATTCTCTCGATCAGGGACAGGCGAGCCGAACGATAATACGGAATTCTGATTTTCAGCTGAAATCCGATTGGCGGATCCTCCGGATGTTCCTTACCATATATGTTACCGAAACCCTCATCACATAGCAAATATTTTTCAAACAATGAGTTTGTCATATGTGCCGCCTTTCCTTATTATTTGTTTACCACCTCAGTGCCAAGATCAGCAAAGCAATTGCATTTTTTATTTTCCGGATTCGCGAAACACATGATAATCTCCGCGTTCTCTTCGATGCTCACATTGATCTCCTGATGCGCATCTCCGGGATTGACATAACCGGCATCTCCGGCTTTACACTCCTCTTCGATGCGGGTACCGTCCGCCTCGATAATTACCGCTTTTATTCTTCCCTTTACCAGATACCATGCGCATTCGGCATTCTGATGTCTGCGTAACTGGCTCTCGCCTGCGGGTAAAAGTGTACAGTAGGTGCCAAGAAGGTGCTCCGTAGCGCAAGTATCCTTAGAGGTCATCAGCTCTGTAACCATCCCCGGCTGCATCTCTCCGGACTTCGGTGTCATGGTCCTGTCGATTGTCTGTGTTTTTTTCATGTTTCTGTCTCCTCCTTACTGAATATGTAAAACGTCTTCCAGTTTTTTACCGCGTTTTCTCATATACTCATCCACAATATCTGCTTCCTGATAAAAAACAGTTTGCGCATCCTCTGTACTGTTGCAGCCCGCATAGCAAAAGATTACCTCTCCCGTGTTATCGGCATTCAAATTCATGCCCACATGAATCTCATTGGGATGAACATATCCGACTGTCCCCGGAAAACATTCTGTCTCTTTGTATTCTTCGTGATCCACTGTACAGGAATAATGAAGTGAATGACCAGCCAGTGTAAACCACTGAACCTCACACCCAAGATGTACATGCTCCTGATTTCTGGATGCCGGATTATGAATAGTGTCTCCCAGCATAATATTCGTTGATCCGCATGTTTCTCCGCAGATCAATGAATACACACCAAACCCTTTCTCGAATCCATTGTCACGAACCAGATCGTCACGATGAATAATCTTTGATTTACCCATTTTGTTTCCTCCTTTTCTTTGAGAACATTGTATTGTTCTTTTGTATTGCATCTTAACATACATTTATGTATAATGTCAATATACATATGTTTTAAAATACTATTTTTCACCGTTATTCATTTGTTATTCATTTGTATTCCCCTTTGACAAGCAGTATATAAGAAGGGATTGTTGCAAAAACAGATGAATAATTGATTGGAGCAGCAGCTACTTTTTCTTGCTCAAAAAAGAAAAACGGACTCCGAAGAGTCCGTAGCTTATCAATTGGTTTTGCCATTAAGTTTGAAAGGGTTGATCCCTGGATCCTGCCGTGGCCGTCAGATTTGGATCATTGTTCAGACGATCTGATATAGAAACAACACCTATGATTAAAGGAGGAACTTAACCATGACTCGTGTACTCACCCGTGACCGGTCGTATTACAAGAGCCTCGTCACCCTGGCATTCCCGGTAGCCGCGCAAGGACTGATAGCATTTCTCGCTTCCTTTGCGGACAACCTGATGGTCAGCTCGATGGGCGATGAGGCAGTATCCGGAGTTTATTTTGCCAGTCAGATCAATATCTTTGTACAAATGTTTACCGGCGGTATCAGCGGAATCATCCTGATCCTCTCGGCTCAATATTGGGGTAAAAAAGATACTGCAAATGTCAAAAAAATCATCGCCATAGGATTGCGGTTTTCCTTAATTGCCGGTCTTACGGTAACCTTGGCCTGCCTGCTGTTTCCCGGAGCAATCCTCGGGGTATTCACATCGGATCCGGGCATCGTGCGGGAAGGTGTTCTGTACCTGCGTGTTGTCTCCTGTTCCTATCTTTTCTTTTGTGTTACCCAGGCACTGCTTAGCTCCATGCGTTCGGTAGAAGCCCCATCCATCGGTATGACGATTTCTTTGATCTCGCTTTGCTTTGATGTTTCCCTGAACGTCCTGTTTATCTACGTTCTGGGATGGGGCGTATTCGGAGCCGCGTTTTCAACGGTGATCGGCCGCATAATTGAAACCGCTGCCATTGCAATTTATGTATTTCTTCGGGATCAGAGGCTGAAATTAAGGCTTTCCGATCTGTTGGTATCAGACCGGAGACTTCTGCGTGATTTTATCCGGTATGGCCTGCCGCTCATCTCGGGCGAGGTCGTGTGGAGCGTGAACACCATGGTTAATTCCATCATCTTCGGGCAATTCTTCAACGCCAGCGTCTCCACGGCGGTGTCCATCACAAATACCATGGGTACGTTGGCGTTCATCGTGATCTCCGGCCTCTCCTCGGCAGTAGGCATCATCACGGGCAAGACGGTGGGAGCCGGAAAATACCAGCTTATGAAGGAATACGCGCGAACCACCCAGGTCATCTTCCTGTTCGTCGGGCTGTTCTCCGGCGCCCTTGTTCTGACCCTTCGCACTCCCTTTATCGGGCTTTATTCCGGCGCACCGGGCGGCGGCATCAGCCCGGCGGCGGCTGCGGAAGCCACACTTTTGATCGGCGTCCTTTCCATCACCATCATTGGCAGCGGATATCATGCTCCCTGTCTCTTCGGACTGGTGAAGTCCGGAGGGGATATCTCCTTTGTATTTAAGAATGATACTATTTTCGTATTTTGCGTGGTGCTGCCTTCGGCACTGATCTCCGCATGGCTGGGCGCACCCGCATGGTGGGTCTTCGCTTGTTTGAAATCAGATCAAATATTAAAATGCTTTGTCGCAGTTATTAAAATCAACCGGTTTAACTGGATGAAGAATCTCACACGGACGGATCTGACGGAATCGGCATGATGATTTGTTTTACATAGCAATTTATATATTTAACGTAGAAGCCCTGACAAGCAGTTCAGTTCCAAGATAAATCCTTTGAATACTTGCAGAAGGTTGTTTTATATGACCGAGTAATATATCACATGACAGACAGCCAATTTGATATCGTGGTTGATTAACTGTGGTAATGGATGGATCAATTATCGTAGTTAAATCAATATTATCAAATCCGACTACACTAATATCTTTTGGCACATTCAGCAGACATTGCTTTGCTGCTTTAATAACTGCTGCAGCATAGATATCGGATATTGCAAAAAATGCATCAGGGGTTTCTTTTTTCAGCAGCAATTGTGTTGCTGCAAACAACGCATTGTCATAGCTTATATGCGACAGACGGACAATCCACTCTTCATTGATACCAATGCCCGCCTTTTCTAATGCTTCCCGGTACCCCAGTTCTCTTTGCCTTGCATAATTATGATCTAATGTACTATTAATTAATGCAATTTTTCGCCGCCCGGTGGATAAAAGATATTCAACAACTTTGATAGCGGCAGCTTTATCATCAATTCCTACACATGAATTTTCCGAACTTTCGCAAGCTTCACAGCATTGCACTAACGGGCAAAAACTTTGCAGATACTTGATTGTTTCCTCCTGAAAAATATGATCTACATTAATAATTCCAGCCACAATATCATATTGATTTATAGTGGACATGGCAATATATGCATCATCATCCGTTTCAATTTGACACGTAAACACACAGTATCCATATCTCTTAGCAGTATCATATATTCCTTGTGAAAGCGACGAATAAAAAGGGTTCTCTCCCATAGGCAAAAACAAAATAATCAGAGTTTTCGGAATAACAGCCATCTGATCTTTCGCATGGTAATTCAGTGCTTCCATTGCACTTTTCACTTTTTCAACAGTTTTTCCGTTAACATGTTTTTTATTATTTAAAACTCTTGATACCGTTGCTATAGATACATCCGCTTTTTTTGCAATGTCCGTAATCGTAACGTGTTTTGCTTGCGCCATTTATCCTCATTCCTCCGAAAATTTACTTGCATTGATAAATATCCAATTCTTTTTCTTATCGCTCTCTAAACAGGCTTCTATCAATTCCATAATATAAAGCCCGTCTTCAAATGTTGTAAATATTTGATATTTTTCCTTATACGAACCTTCCCGCACGGCATGATAAAATGCTCCTATTCCATTTCGGAAAGAGTCCGACCACGCTACCGCATGTCCATTAGGCAATGTTGCAACCTGTTTAGCAAAACCGGTTAAATATTTCGAATCTGCAAAAATCATTTCGTTTCCTCTGTCTCTATGCCCAATGTGCAGCTTATCCGGATTCTCCTGCTCCCATTCTAAGGCAGCCTTACTTCCATTTATGATAACTTTCAGCCCATTCTTTTTACCTGCACAAACTTGAGATATCTGCACAAGACCCGGCGTATTATCTTCAAATTTAACTAAAATAAAAGCTGCATCTTCTGAGTTTACAGGAACTTCATCTAAAAGTTTATTACCCGCCTCTCCAAACGTACCTTCTTTTATCATTTTCTTTCTTACAGTGTAGGCTGTAATTAATTGAGCGTACACTGCAATAATTCTTTTTCCCAATACATATTGAAGTGTATCAAAACAGTGAGACCCTATATCCGCTATGGCTCTGGATGCCCCGCCAACTGCTGTATCAATTCGCCAATCATAGTCTGTGTCATATAATAACCAATCTTGTAAATACTCGCCATATACCATAAGTGGTTTTCCAATCATATTGTATGAAATGCGTTCTCTCATCTCACACACCATGGCATTATGCCGATAATTATAATTTACGGATGCAGCCACGCCTGTTTTATCAGCAAGCTCTACCAACTCTTTTGCTTCACTGGTTGTGACGGTGAGCGGCTTTTCACAATATACATGTTTTCCTGCGTTCATGATATCTTTATTAATAGAATAATGCATTATATTTGGTGTACAATTATGTATTATCTGAATCGATTCATCTTTTAGCATTTCAGTATAGTCAGTGTAGTATGCCGGAATATCTAATTGTTCCGCCACCGATTTCACCTTGGCCTCGTCGCGATCTGATATTGCTGCAATTTCTGTACCCGCTATTCTTCGAATAGCTTCTACATGCTGTTTACCTATAAAACCTGTACCGATTATGCCAACTTTTAATTTTTCCACAATTCACCTTATCTCCTTTCATATCCAGATTTATCAGTATTCAAAGTTTAATTGTTCTTTCAAATTTCATTATATTCATGTAAAATTTACATTTCAACATGTAAATTTACATTTTATTTTCATGTTTTTCTTTTTTATGAAATTCAATCCCTCCTGTCGTTTTGCTGCAGGTGATACTGCCCTATTCCCAGACATAAAATTTGGCTCCTTCTTGCAGCGTGACAATTTAAAGAATAAAACTGTCCGCTGCAAGAAGGAGCCGCATTGTTTTTCTGAGAGCCCTTTTATTATATTATATATTTATTTTGTCGTTTCCCGATCCACAATGGAATGATTGATATTCAGTCGTCTTCCAACTACTGTCTTACCCGAAATCCTGGCATTCATCAGGTTGATTGCCTCCACCCCAATCTCATAGTAAGATTGTGTCACATTACTGAGCATAAGCCAGGATTCCTCCGCACTCTCAGCACTTCCGCATCCCATGATCGACACCTCGTCAGGAATCTTGATTCTATCCCTTGTCAGCTTATTGACAGCTAAAATCGCCGTACTGTCCCGTGCACAAAAGATGGCATCCGGTCTGTTGGGCAGCTTCATCAGCCGTTCCACTGCTTCCTGCGTCGAGTCCTGCGTCAGGTCACACTGCACAACCAGCTGCTCATCTACTGCTTTTCCGAGTTCTGTATGCGCAAGCCGATAACCCAGTTCTCTGTCATGTGAATACTTAAAGGGGGTTTTCATCTTTCCAAGTCCGACAAATGCGATGTTTTTACACCCCTTTGCAGCCAGATGCAGGACTGCGTCCCGCCCCATCATTGCATCATCACTGGAAACAACAAATGAATTCTTCGTCATAACCTCATCGCAGCACTGTACCACAGGAACGATCTTGTCAATCTCCTGCAGCGCCTTTCCGGATTCCGGCGGCAGGCCACAGGTCAGCACACCACAGATAATATTATTTTTCAGAAGTTTTTTCATAAAAGTATTCATCTCCAGGGCATGCCCTGCTGTGTACTCCACCGCAACATCATAGCCGAATTCAGCTGCTATCTCCAGAATATTATCCACAAATTCATTCTGACTACCTCCGCAGATGAGATATAATGTTTTTTTGCGCAGCCTGGATGGGCTGTTCGGAGCCGTCTTATATCCCAGCTCCTCTATGGCACGCATAACCTTTTCACGTTTATCGTCAGACACCTTATTACTGTCACGAATGACTCTTGAAACCGTTGCGACCGATACTCCTGCCAACTGTGCGACATCAACTACTGTAGCCATAATTTCTCCATTTCTGTTTTCTATTGCAATTCTCACTGTCTGAATTATACACTTTACATGTTGTAAAATCAACCCGTTACATCATATTTTTGCAGCACAAAATCATTCTGCCGTTTTATCGAGAAGCACTATATTTTTACCGTCTGCTGTTATCATCAAGTTGCATTCCTCCGAAAGCATTGGATGTACAGGTGTAACGACAGTCATATTCGGACCGAAATTGCAATTGTTTAACAAACCTGCATTACTTTTTATGCGCTTTTCTTGCCTTGACCGGCTGCACGCACCAGTAAAAAACAATGCCTGCAAGCAGCGGAAGAGTAAAAAGCAAATACATCCTGCTGTATCCTACAATCGACACGACAATTCCCGCCAAAGAGGCTCCCAGAAAACCTCCGAGATCATTAAACATAAAATAGGTGCCGCTTGCGATCCCATGTCTCTCATAGGTAGTACTCTTAAGTGCTTCCGCCTGGAAAGTTGAAATGGCACCCCCATATCCATAAGCACATAAGACTGCAGCAAGCAGGCACACCGCAAATGAATCGGTGACGCCAATCAGGAGAATACCTAAAGCAAACGATAAATTACCAAAAACGACAAGTGGCGCAAGACCTTTCTTATCATATAATTTCCCATTGACAGGCTTGAACACAAACAGTGAGAACGAATAAACCGTATAGAACAATGCGATCCTGTCCCATCCCTTGATACCGCCGTACACAACGATAAAGGCGCTGATTGACGCATAGGCAACCTGCGAAGCCAAATTCAGAATGGCCGGCACTAAGGCCTCCACCGCAAAAAAGTTAGCTATAAGCGCCTTGAATCCTGCTTTTCCCGGCTTTATCTGTTTCGGCTTAACCTCCGTTTCGGCTTTCTTACCGTTCGGGAGAAGCACCGCAATGCCAATGGCGATGATCGAGGTAAGAATGCAAAAGCAGAACAGTGCTCTCGGACTATAGGTATCATAGAGAAAAACCGAGATGGAAGGGGCTACTGCCAGACCTATAATATTGCCTAATCCAAAAACAGCAATTCCGCTTCCCATTATTTTTTCATCGAGTGAATCGCTGGCCATCGTCAGCTCGATTGTTCCGCTGATGCCATAGGTAATGCCATTAAACACTCGCACCAATACGAGAGGCACAAAGCCCGTGACCAGCATGTAACTGGCGTTAATCAGGAGCGACCCGATCACTGATCCCATCAGGATCGTTTTTTTAGAAATACCGGAAGAACCAACGAGACGCCCGGCTACCGGCCGGGAGAATAGGGCCGCAACGGACAAAGCACCTGCCACCACACCTGCAATCGTCTCCGTAAGCCCCAGATCCAGTGCGTATTTGGATATGATCGCCCGGGTACACAAAAACGACATTTGATCGAAAATCGTCAACAAAAACAGCAGCAGGAAGGTTTTAGACCATATCGTTGATTTTAACTTTTTCATTATTCCTTCACTCCCCCCAACGAAATACCTGCGACAAATGCTTTCTGGAAGAATGGATAGAGCACCAGAATCGGAATTGTGCCCATAACCGCAATCGCCATACGCACGGAAACGCCAGGCATTTCAGAGGAAGTAATTCCCGTATCACCCATATTGACAAGCAACTGGAGATTTTGCATAATCTTTGTCAACATCACCTGCAGGGACTGCAGATTTGTATCGGTGACATAATACTGTCCGTTAATCCAGTCATTCCAGTAACCGATACCTACCATCAGCCCGACCGTAGCAAGAATCGCCTTTGATAAGGGAAGGACGATCCTAAAATAAATATACAGTTCGCCGGCCCCGTCCATTTTAGCCGCTTCAATTAAAGCAGGATGAATATTGTTTGCAAAACTATTTTTATAAAGTACAATCTGAAACGCTGTAAAGAGCAGGTTCGGAAAGATCAATGCCCAGATTGTATTCTTGACATGAAATAGATTGGTCCACATCAGATACTGGCCGACCATGCCGCCGTTTAACATCATAGTCACAAATAAAACAAGCGTAAAAAACCTGGCGCGCTTATAGTCCTGTCTCGAAAGCGAATAAGCAAACATCGGCGCGATCAGAATGTGCAGGCCGGTGCCAACGCCGGTTACGGCAATCGACATACCGAAAGCCTTTAACATGTTTAAAAGATTTGACTTAAACAGGAAATCGTAAGCAGCCGTCGTAAAGCCCTTTGGCCAGAATCCGTATCCTTCCAGATAAAGAAGGGATTCCGTCGAAAAGGACGACATCACCAGCATAATAAAGGGCAGCAGCGCCAGCAGTATTAATATAACGAGGCAGACATAAACTACCGCCTGAAAGATCTTAGTACTTGTACTTTTTACAGATGAATCCATCATAATCCTCCTCTTAAAACAAAGCACTATTTGAATCTAGTTTTCTAATCACGGTATTGGCAATTATAATCAGGCAAAAGCCGACGATAGACTGCAATGTGGCAGCCGCCGCACCCATACTCAGATTCTGCGTCTCCATAATGGAACGGTAAATATAGACATCCAACGTCTGCGTAACCGGATAAAGCGCTCCCGAATTCTGCGTTATCTGATAGAACAGACCAAAGTTGGAGTTCATAATGTGCCCAAGTGCCATAATTACCAGCGTTATTACTGTCGGCTTCAGCATCGGCAGCGTAATGTACCTGATCTTCTTTAATTTACCGCACCCATCGATATGCGCCGCCTCATAGAGATTGTTGTCGATGCCAATGACCGACGACAGATAAATAATCGAGTTATAGCCAAGTCCCTTCCAGACAGCCACGAAGGTTAAGATAAAGGGCCAGTATTTTCTTGTTCCGTAAAAAGCAATATTAGGACCATCATACCCCAGAAACGGAAGCAGCGTATTGTTAATCCATCCGGTATTGGTCGAAAAAAGACCATAAACCATGTACGCGACGATTACCCAGGAGATGATCTGCGGCAAAAGGATTATCGTCTGCGACACTCTCTGCATCAACTTTTTAGTCACCTCGCTGAGCATTATTCCCACGGCAATTCCAAACAGATTATTCAGAATAATGAATACAACATTGTAGCCAATTGTATTCCGAATGATACTCCAGATATCTTTGGTTTGGAACAGGAATTCAAAATTCTTGAACCCGCACCACGGGCTGTTGAAAACACCCTGTGAATAGTTGATCTCCTTAAAGGAAATAATAATACCGGACATCGGAATATAATTATTAATAATCAGATAGGCTAGTCCGGGAATGATCATAACATCCAGCATATTTACGGTTTTGCAGCAGTACAATAGGTAGAATCCAAGCACCAACGCCAAAATACCGATCATCAGCGTGACATAAGGCCCATAAAGCACACCCGTATTTTTCACGCCTCTCATCAATGCATTGAAATTATACATAAATACAATCGGAACGACCGCTGCTGCTACTCCGCCTATCATTGTCATAATACCGGCTATTTTTTTACGTTGAAGCCTATAAACAACTGCCGCCGCTGCAAACAGAAGAAGCGCCACAATCCCAAGCGCGAACATCTGCTGCGGGGCTATGGTCACGGAGCCTCCCGCGATACTTTTGCCAAAGAAATAATCCATGGCACTCATATGGTACGCGTTTTGGCGACGCACATATTTTCCGTAGGGTAACAGGTATGAAACAGCCATAAAAACCACCAGTGCTACATGTATGATCGGTATTGCATAATCCCTATTTCGGAAACGTTTTTTCATTTCTATAAATCCACCTTTCTGTGAAAGACACCGATGGTGTATGAAATCTCCTCATAAACCTCTCGGTCTTTCGCTTGTTGTTTCTCTCGGCTATTTTTGTTCTGCAGGCCGCTGACACATTACAGAACCCCGGATGATACGTATGGAGCCGTATAGCTATCGCCGCAATACACATTCCTATATGGTGTCGGCATTACCGACGCAAATGGACGTACCGGGTATCAGCAAACCAAATCTGATCCTATAGCATTTAAATTTTTCCATTTTTGAATGGCTTGTTTGCCTTACTCATTTTAATTTGCTACTCACTACGTATTAGTTTTAAACTGTTCACTTTTGACATTTGTGTCCCCCCCCATTACACTTGTTTTATAGCTGATCGCAGTACAGAACTGTTCACCCCATACGCACTGCAGGCTATTCTGTTTTCAGTCCATATATTTCTTTCGATAGTGCATTGAAAGAATATCAAATAGCAAATGAATCAAATAATCGTCCACCTTGGTCTCACTCATTTTAATTTTGAAAAAGGCATCCGCATACTTTTCATAGATATTTATATTCCCTCTAGATGCTATAATCATCTTGATTCCGCGATTGTGCAGTATTTCCACGTTCTGAAGACCGTTCTGTGTGGAGAACAAAGGGGCTACGATAACGGTATTGTCATTGAGCGTATCCAGCGCCTTCTCCATTTCACTGTAGCCTTTCACGTGCCAGGAAGCTTTCCCGTGCATAACCAAATCCACCTGAAACTCACGAAAGTCCAGATCTCCGTGAGAATAGATGAGAACTGTCTGTGCTTCATGGAGAAGATCAACCGCACGTTCAATTTCCTTCATCTGAATCCCTTTCTCCAACTCATCAATCTGTGCTTTGACCAACTCCAGATATTCCTTCTTCAGATCGGCATATTCGAGTTGATATTCCCCGGGCATTTTCAAATTCAGCTTAGGGGAATTGAAAAAATCCAGCGCAAGCTTGTATCGAAATGTAGAGAAATTTTCAAAGTTCAGCCTTTTCACAAAGCGGCTGATTGTTGCAGCAGAACAATAGCAGATGTCTGCCACCTGCTGTATGGAAGCATTCGGAATCTCGCCAAGATGCTTAATCATCTGCAGTGCGATGTTTCGCTCTGTTTCATTGACCTTGCTACTGTTATCATTGACAATCTGAATAAGTCTGGTGATGGAATCTGTTAAATAGTCGATATACATACTTACCTCCATAATTGAGCATTATTTACTCTGGTATCAGATCACAAGGTTTCTTAATAAATGGATCACCTCTTGAAATCACATTCTTGATTAAGTGCGCCAAGGTACGAAAGTATGTATATTATTCATGTGAGACTTTTGACGCCTTAATGATTGTTTGAGTATTGTTTTTATTGTAACAAAATTTTTATTCATTGCAAATACCTAATTATAATTACATTTTCAGGAATTAATTACTTACTCTAATCCTAAAAATTAGTTTCATTAAATCGTATTTATTTTCATAATTTTGAATGGATTTTCACACTTTAAAAAAATAATGAATCAATCTGTACTAGCATTTTTAATCTATATTTGTTATAATTTGATAAAATCAAATGATAATTCCGTTGGAAATTGTATAATATAACCAATATTAAATTCTGCAATTCTATTTTCTTCGGTTTCTTCTTAATGATTTTGAAAAATAACAGATATTATCAATTCAAAATGTAAAGTGAGGTTACATCATTATGAAAAAAAGGTTTATTTCAATGCTTCTTTCCATCTCCATGCTGGCTATACTCTTTGCCGGTTGCGGAACAACATCGGAAGAAGCATCACCAGAGAAGACTGGCGGCGGGGATGCTTCTTCGGCAGATACATCTGACGAGGATGGAAATGTCAGTGATGAAATCACGGAAATTAATTACTGGGCCTGGGAAGCCGGCGATG
The DNA here is from genome assembly GCA_023409535.1 of Bacillota bacterium. Classification (GTDB taxonomy): domain Bacteria; phylum Bacillota; class Clostridia; order Lachnospirales; family Lachnospiraceae; genus Mobilitalea. The sequence goes on along the minus strand of JAEYGZ010000037.1, from coordinate 155,868 downwards.
GCACGGCTGGTTCTAATTCGCTGGGCACAGAGGTTGAAGCCGCGATCAACGAAATCGCGGAAAAAGAAATCGGTGTACACGTTAACTTTAACTGGATCAATGGCGCAGACTATGCTACACAGCTGTCTCTCGCCATCCTAAACGGTGAACAGATCGATATTGCAGACTATTATTATTCCGGAGCAGGCACATTCTCTCAACTGTATTCCAGCAGCTCCATCATGGATATAACGGATCTGGCTGCAGAATATGCACCGGATGCCCTTGAGACAATCGGTGATACCGTTCTCGCCGGCGTTACCATAGATGGAAAGCTGCATGGTATCCCGACGTACCGTATCCTAAACTCCAATTTTTACATTATTATGCGGGGAGACATTTTGGATCAACTCGGTCTTCGTGAACAAGCCAGGAATATGAAGACATGGGCTGATTACGAGACGATCATGGCAGCAGTCAAAGACAGCGGCTTTTCGGGCTATGCAACCGGAGGCGGCGCCGGATTCGGTATGATAAGCAATAACGGCTGCATCTATCAGGGTGAAAATATCAGCGACTCCTATATCTTTGATCCGCTTGGAGACGTCTATTTCGCAGTTGCAACCGATCAGGACGGCAATGCTATCAACCAGGTAGCGATGGAGGAGAGTCAGAATCAGTTCAGGATGTTCAAGAAATGGATGGATGCCGGATATATGTATCCCGATTCCGCTTTCGATTCGACAGGAGCTAAGGAATTATTCAACCAGGGTGTTCTGTTCAGTGTATTTGCCGCTTCCGAATATGGCGTCAATTCCAGTTGGAAGGCATCGAGCGGATATGATTGTGAAAGCTATCTAGTCGGAGAGTCTCCACTGAATACCAGTAATGTTCAGAAATTCGGTCTCGTTTTGCCAACCACCTGTAAAGAACCCGAGGCAGCCTTGAAATGGATTAACCTTCTGTACACCAATCCGGAAGTCATGAACCTGATTACTTGGGGAATTGAAGGAAAATCCTATGAAGTAGTGAATGGTGTTGCGCAATATATTGGTGATGCAGACGCATTAACCTCTGGATTCCATAATAACGATTATAAGATCGGCAATGCCTTCCTCTGTCTGCCCTGGAACGGTTCTACTCCCACATTCCGTGAAGACGGACTTAAAGCACTCAAAGCCGCCCCTGTTTCCAACTACCTTGGTTTGACCATTGACACCACAGAAAAACTGTCGGTGATCTCCGGCATCTCTGCCGTCACAGATGAATTCCATGGTCAGATGTGCGGCGGTTTCTATTCCGATAAACTGTATCAGGAATATATTGACAAGCTTGATGCCGCCGGAATTGATGAGTATGTAGCCTTATACCAGGCTTCTATTGATAAGTTTACAAAATAGGCTGTAAAACCGAAAGTTGAAACAGAAAAAGCTGAACATCAGTACAGAGAAAATGTGTGATGTTCAGCCTTTTTGTATTATCTGAATTATATGAATTTTTTAAAAATAAAAAGTCTTACAGAACGATCTCTAATGAAGGCATAGAATCCTCCCTGTCCATACCACGGTTGAAATATTCAATCAGAGCGCCGATTTTCCCGGCATGATTTCCAAGGCTGCAAGCCTCAATTTTGGTATACTCCTCCAGGTTACAAAAAATACCGTACACTCGCTTCTTCAGGTTTCGGAGAAACTCCTCCTGTGTACTGATGCCGCCTCCGATCAGTATTTTCTCAGGATCCAGACTGACTGCCGTATTACCCACCAGCATCGCCAGATCCTCCAGCCATTCCTCATATATTTCCCGGATCTCAGGTTGGTTAAGGTTTTGGAAGATATAAAACCCGTCCACTTTCCGGCTCAGAGCTTCCGAGACTCTTCTTACCAGCACCGAGGTAGCCGAAGCAGCATGATAAATCATGCCATTCTTTGTTTCCTCTCTGCCAATGAAGCTGAATCCAAACTCTCCCGCTTTATCGCTCCTGCCTCTGTACAGCTCTCTGTTCAGAATAATTGCACCGCCGATGCCGGTTCCGAGGGTAATCATACAAAAGTCCCTGCAGTCCTTTCCGGAGCCAAGATGCAGTTCAGCCAAAGCTGCGCAGTTGCTGTCATTTTCCACGGACACGGGAAGGTGGGAATAGTCCGAAAGGCGTTCCTTCAGATTATACTTTTTGAAATTTTCACCTACGCTGAAATCAGTATTGCTACAAGTCATTGGATTGATAAATCCTCCCATGCTGATTGCAATTCCGCAGATCTGCGCTTTCACTCCATCTATAATTTGATATAATTGGCTGATAAACTCTTCCGGGTCCTTTTTGGTTGGAACGGAACCAGGAAGCTCCTCCTTATAATTCCTATCCATGATACTATATTTGATAAAGGTACCGCCGATATCCATTGTGAGATATTTTTTCATTTTCCTCCAATTCCTGCGTCCATTTTTGCACATCCAAAGTCGGTGCCGTGTTACCGGAAGCTTGGTTTTCTTCCTGTATTTTCTTAAATGTTGAGCACCTTCCTCATTACTGCAAATTCCTCCACAACCCGAAAACCGGCCTGAAGATATATCTTTTTTGCAGGATTATCTGCTCCGGTATACAGGGACATATACCGGGCACCTACCTTTTTCTCTTCCTCACAAAGCTTGAAGAACAGAACGGTTCCCAATCCGTGTCCCTCATGTTCCTTATTTACCCCGATACCGGTAAAATACCCCCTTCCGCTTTCCTGCCGGAGCATGGGTCCGGCAAAGCCTACACAGGCTCCGTTCCTGGCAGCCACGATTACAGGAACCCCATGCTCCGCAGACTGTTTGATCTCCCTTTCCCACAAAGGATTATCCAGCTTTTGCAGCATGCTTTCCAGACCATGGTGCCTCGCAGGATCAAACAGGGCGACCTCATAGTCTTCTAAGGCAGCTTTTTTTTCCTTCTCAAAAATCGAATCCGGTATCACAAATTGCTCCAGATTCAAATACATTGCACATTCAGTGGTTCGTTCCTCATAACCATGCTGCAATAATTCCTGATAAAAACGGCTGTTTTTAAACACTCCGGGTGCATTATTATGCTCGTGATGGTCTGTCCCCCTGACATACCAGGGCAGCATCATGGGATTAAAGAACAATAGCTCGGAATAGATCTTCCCTGCTTTCACAAAGGATTTCTCTAATAGCTCCAGGAGTTCTCCGTAATTCTTGCCGGTTTCATACGTTTCCTCCAACAGGACACAGGTAACATAGCCGCTTGTTTTCCCAAGAGGCAGATCCTCTCCCACACATCCGCAGGCAAAGCCTGCAACCGCTCCTTCCTCCAGCCTGACAAAGGTGTGCTCCCGGCTGAAGTAAGGGTTCTCAGCAAAAATCCGAGTGAACTGTTCCCGGTTCATTTCTTTATATCCTATTTTCACTGCCGCCCTGTTCCATAATTCAATGATTCCCTGCATATACTTATCTTCGTATTGTAATATCATAGCTACCTCCACTCCAGCTTTTTAAAATATTATTTTATTATGTAAATAATTCCTGTAATTTTATTTCATCCCGGTTTTAATAAAAGGGAAGCCCAAAAGCTTCCCCTATTCTTGTCAACGAAATTACACACAGCGTATAAACGGCTATAATAGCATCGCCAGATTATGGAATACCTGTCTGACATGTCTGATTCCATCCACATCCCTGGAATAAAACACCCGATTGGTTAACAGGATTGCATAACTGTCATATTCAGGATCGATCCAGACGGAAGTACCGGTGTATCCGGTATGGCCAAAGCTTTGATCGGAAAAGTATTCTCCCGCGGTCCTATCCGGCGTATTCTTAATACACCAGCCCAAGCCTCTGTTTTCCTGGTATCCGGCCGTATAATTCTTTGTCATGACTGATATTGTTTTCTTATGAAGGAGCTTGCCGGCGTCCTCCTTCCCATCCTCCAAAATCGCATCCGCCAGCCTGCTCATATCCGTTATTGCAGAGAATATTCCCGCATTTGCGCTTACTCCGCCCAGATGGAAGGCATTTTCATCATGTACCTCACCAATCAAAAGCCGGTTTCTCCATTTGCAATATTCGGTCGGCATGATATTATTATAATTTTTCTTCTTTGGGCAATACATGGTACGATCCATTCCCAGAGGCCGGTTTACATAGTGATCGATCACCTGATCCAGGGGGAAACCGGTCACTTTCTCCAATACGGTGCCTAACAGGATAAATCCAAGGCAGGAATATTCCACTCCGGTACTTTTCCTTGGAAGCAGCTGCTTTATTACCTCCAGTGCTCCTTCCGCATCACGGCTCATCTGCCATAACGGTACATGTGCCGGAAGCATGCTGGTATGTGTCAAGAGTTCAAACATTGTTATCTTACCTGTCAGGCTTTCCCTCCAGGAAGGCAGATACCGTTCCACAGTATCCGTAAGAGCAAGCTTCCCTTCCTCCATCAGGCGTAAAAAGGCCAAGCTTGCAAATAATTTGGTGCAGGAAGCCATATCAAACAGCGTCTCCTGATTCACATTTTGTTCTGTCTCTCCCAAGGTTCCAATACTGTCAGTGATCCGGAGGTCTCCTTTTCTGATGGCATAGGCGGCACCCGTAAACACCTTGCTGCTTATGCTTTCCCTTAAGAAGCGTTCCACCTTCTCCTTCATACGGTCACGTCCTATCTTCTTTGCTTCTCTCGAATAATATCACTGGTTCTCTTTAAGTAGTTCTTTATTTTCGCATATTCCGAACTTGCCACACAGGAAAACAGAATATCGATTATCGTAAACATTGCAATCCTGGACCCCATAGCCCCGCTTCGGATCGATATTTCCGGCGTGGAAATGTACAGGACAATATCCGCATTTTCAGCCAAAACACTTTTGGAATACCTGGTAATCGCGATTACTTTGCACTTCTGCTTTTTTACAATATCAACAATATCTATGATTTCCTTCGTGTTTCCCGAATTAGAAACGACAACCGCAACATCCTCCTTCGTCATAAGCGTAGCCATTGCAAGCTGTTGGTGATTGTCAGCCCAGGAGTAGCAATTCATATTAATGCGCAGAAATTTATCCACCGCATCCACACATACCAGATTGGATGCGCCTAATCCAAAAAAGAAAATCCTTTTTGCCTTTTTTATATTTTCAACTGCTTTTTGAACCTCATGAATATCCAGAATACTAATGGTATCTTCAATGGACTGGATATTACTATTGACAATTTTCCGAATGATAACGGACTGCTCATCCCCGGGCTGAAGATCGGTATACGCCTTCTCCTCCGCATTATTATCATTATTGGCTGCCAAGGCTGAGGTAATGCTGATAATAAAATCCCGAAATCCCATATAGCCCATGGTCTTACAAAATCTTAAAACGGACGCCTCGCTTGTCCCGCTCCGGCTTGAGAGGTTTTTAATTGACATTTTAGGTATCTCACCGGGGTATTCCAGGATGCAATTTGCCACCTTTTGTTCTACAGGTGTAAGACTATCCTTCATCTCCCTGATTTTAATCAAAATATTGTTATTCCCCATCATAATCTCCACTAATTATATTATTGTAAAACCACCCCATCCGTAGGAAAGAATCGTTATATTTCATACGGAATTTATTCACAAGTTTAACTATAATATTATTAATGGTACCTTGTCAAGTTCTTCCGGTCAGAGCGCTTCCAGGGCAAGCTTTAAATGCCCTTCCGCCCGGGACAGCAATTCGACCGCCTGATTTTTCGGCAAGCCTGATTTGATCATGAAGATTGCCAGCTTCACATGCCGGTCCGCTTCCTCCAGATAATACTGCGCTTCTGTTTCCGTCACCCCGGTTGCGCCGCATATCATGCGTACTGATCTCTGGTACAGCTTCCGGTTGCTGGCCTTTAAATCCACCATCAGGTTGCCGTATACCTTACCCAGCTTGATCATCACCGATGTTGTCAGCATATTCAATACCATCTTCTGTGCCGTCCCGGCTTTCATTCTGGTTGAGCCGGATATAATCTCCGGACCTACGATGGGTGCGATACAGATATCACATAATTCCCCCAGAATGGAAGGCCTGTTATTGACCAATGCAATCGTTAAGGCTCCGGCTTCCTTTGCCTGCTTTGCCGCCCCTAAGACAAAAGGCGCACCTCCGCTTGCTGTGATTCCAACGACAACATCCTTTGTGCCGATCTTCTTCTCTATGACCAGCCCGGCACCGGCATTTTCATCATCCTCTGCCCCCTCTACGGCATTGCGCAATGCGATATCTCCGCCGGCAATAAAGCCCTGAACCAGCTCAGGATCACTGGAAAAGGTGGGAGGGCATTCCGATGCATCCAGTACCCCAAGTCTTCCCGAGGTCCCAGCACCGATATAAAAAAGCTTACCTCCCTTTTTTAATCTGAGATAGATACTGTCTACCGCCCGGCTGATATCATTCAGCTCCTTTGCAACTGCTTCTGCAACCAGCTTATCCTGTTCATTTATCTTGGCTACAATTTCAGCTGTATCACATTGATCGATATCAACGGATGCCGGATTGTATTCTTCCGTTGTCAAACAACCTAAGTTCCCCATCCTTATTCCACCTTTCTACATCATTAACTGCAGTATTTTATCAAGAATAGAGAGAGAACCCTTTCCTCCGAGCCCTGTATTATTCATTACTGCTTATAGCAAATTTTATATTTTGCGAAATTATGATGTTATCATTCCGGGACTGCCGCCAGAAACACTTCCCAAAAGAGGGAATTCTATTTCGAAGCATCAGCCCCGGAATTTCAAGTCATTATTTTGTAAAGTAAATCATATCATCCAGAATCAGCTTTGCGATAACCGTATTGATATTTCCGTAGTAATAATAGTTTTTCTGTACCGCATTCAGCTCCGCATCCGCCATACTTAATTTCGGATCATAGATACGAAGCGGTGATGCCTTTTCAATAACAGGAATGTATGCACTCAGGTCATTTGCAAGTACCATGAATTCCTGTGTGATCTTTTTGGTTTCTTCCGTATCGGTGGCATTAAACAGTTGGTTCAGCATCTCAGTAATGTTATATTCTTTTCCTGTGGCGGGTGCTGTTAATTTCATATCCTGACCGGGCTCTACCTTTGGCCATCCTGCACGCACATTGGTAAATAAGCTGCTGTAGGTCTCCCAAGGATGTGCGTAGGAATCTGCACCGGCAAGGAATACACAGGAGATCATCTTTTCATCAGTCTTGGTAAAGTCGTTCCATACACCAAATTCCATTGGTTTAAATTCAATGTTAAATCCAAAATCAGTGAGCATGGAGCTCATTGCCTCTGCTGTCATCATGAAGGAAGGCCAGCTGTTGATGGTTGCAATCGAGATAACCGGTGCTTCTCCCTTATCATCCACCCATTTGCCGTTCTGTTTTGTCCAGCCGATGCCGGTTAAGAGCTCTTCCGCCTTTGCAGGATCATAGCCATAATCGGTAAGGGTACTCATAAAGCCTTCGTCTGTGTAGGTACTCTGTAAGGAAGGTAATAACGGGCTGTTTGTGGTATCTCCAAGGAAGCTTCCGGGCTCGGCGATGGAGATCAGGGCATTTCTGTCCGTTGCATAGGAGATCGCTTTTCTGACCTCGGGAATGTCCAAAGGATAATTGTTCACATTCATCGTATACCCGATGCTGGACATCTCAGGGATATAGATCTTTCTCATTACTTCTTCGTACTTCTTATCAATCTGTGCGGACATATCAATATTCAATCCGCCGTTTTCTATGGTATACTCGCCTGCAAGAATGGCTGTTGCAAAAGCCTGAGAATCACCGGGACGCAACCCGCGGATGTTAGGAATGAGAGGCGCTTTTCTGTAGTTTGCATTTGCGGTAAACAGAATCTCGGAGCTGTTGAACTTATCAATGACATATTGTCCTGAGAAAACTGCTTCATTGGGAGCCGGCTTGTAGCTTAAAAGCTCTTCATTCACTGTGGTCAGCTGCGTTGTGCCGGCCTCGGTAAACTTGTACATATTGGTTGCTTCATCATAAACTCGTCCTGTTTCAGCAATCACTTTGTACTTTTCCGCATAGGTTCCGTAAATCTCATCAGGTGTCATGATCGCCATATATAAGGATATATTCAATACCAGGGAGCTTTCGGTACAGAACTTGATACGTACAGTCAGATCATCTACCTTTTCGATGGTGTCAATATAGTTCCAAATGGTGCTCCTGCCCACACTGCAGTAATACTGGGTCATAAGGTCATCCGCATTCAGGGCGGATCCGTCACTCCACTTCAAACCCGGCAAAAACTTCATTGTCAGAACTTTATCGGTAAAGTCATAGCTTTCCAACGCAGAGGTTTTAAAGGTCCGCTCCGGAAACGGCGTATAAAAAGCCAGGTAATCATATACAAACGGATATACGGACCAGTTGATGCCAGCGACATCATAAGGATTTCCGTTGAATGCCGGTGATGCGTCAACATCAATCAGTGTGGTAAGCGTTTTTGTGCTGTCAACCTCACCTTCCACAACCATGGTAAGATCATTTTCAATCCCCGGCAGAATTGTGCCTTCTCCCGTCGGGTTTGCATCGGTATTGCCATTTGTGTCCTCATTTGTATTCTGATTCGTATTTTTATCCGTATCAGATGATTTACTGCACCCTGCCAAAGCCGATACAGACAGCGCGATGCACAGAGCTGCTACCATTAATCTTTTTAAAACGTTCTTCATTTTCTCTCCTCCTGTTATCATTAAAAACTCTTCAAGATTACCTTCTTTTCTTCTTCATCCACCGCAAATGCCTGGGCATATTTTTTTCTGGCTAGATGCCCGCGCACTGCCATAAGATGAGAGTAATAATCCATATACCCAAAGCTCTTACTGTTCACCGTAAACCAGTGGGTCTGAATTGCTTTCCGCCATAATTCATAGCCTTCTTCCGTGACCTCAACATAGGTATAGGGCACAAACTCCGGTGCATCCTCCCAATTCTCCGCATAATAAGGTCCGCCTGCATAGTGCGCCGGAAGCTCCCGTTCAATTCCGGGCAGTCCGGCAAAGAACTGGGCATCCTTCACAATCCTGTGGGTCAGCATATGATCCTTATGCATGCTGTTCTTCCAATGGGTCAGCAGTACATTGGGCTTATACCTGCGGATCACATCACACAGCTCCATGCGTACCTGCTGATTGTCGGGCAATTCCCCGTCGGCGTAATCAAAGACGACGGCTTCGCCTCCCAGAAGCTTTGCAAATTCGTTGGCTTCCCTTACCTTTTGTACGCGATACTCCTGCACTGTCATATGGGGCGGATTGCCGCGCTCTCCTCCGGTCAAAGCTACTGTTATGATCTTGTGCCCCTGCAGAGCCATGGAAGCGAGTACACCACCGCTGGTCAATTCCGCATCTCCGATATGTCCGCCAATCGCCATGATCACTTTCCTGTCTTCCATAATAACCTCCTTTCTATCCTTAATGGATATAGCAACAGGTAAACAATGGTTGCAATTTTATGTTTACTTATTCTTTGTTGCCAAATTTTTTAACAAACAGCCTTCCTGCCAAAAAAGCTATTGCATTAATAACAATCACTAAAGTATAAATAACATCCGTTTCCTTCCCGCTTCCCGTGAGAAGAAACGCAATGAGGCTTAGGATCATCAAAGCTCCGGAACTAATACTGATGAGATTGACAAAATGAGCAACCTCTTCCATATTAATGTCTACTCCTTCACATTTTTTTCCTTTCGAATCTCTTCGGCGCGATGACATGCTACCACTCCTCCATTCAGCTCTCTAAGTACCGGCTCTTTATTCCTGCAGGTTTCGTTATAGTAGGGACATCTGGGGTGGAAGGTGCATCCCTTGGGCAGATTCAATAAATCAGGCATATCCAGGGACCGAAGCGGAAGCTTTCTTGCGTATTCGCTGCGGCGTGTGGGGTCCGCTTCCGGCACGGCAGCCACCAATGCCTGAAAATAGGGATGCAGCGGATCGGACAGTGCTTCCTGAACCTTGTTGCTTTCCACCATCCTTCCCAGGTACATGACCATGATTTTTCCATGAGCTGCGATATATCTGGCAGTACCCAGGTCATGGGTAATATACAGGAAGGAGATCTTATACTTCCGGTTCATTTTGGCCATCAGATTCAGCAGAGATATTCTTAATGATACATCCACCATAGACACCGGCTCATCCGCAACAATAAGCTTGGGCCGTACGGATAATGCTCTTGCAAGCAATATTCTCTGCCTCTGTCCGCCGGATAGCTGATGAGGATATTTTTCCAAAAACATCTCGGGCGGGTTAAGACCGACCTCGTTAAAATACTCAAACAATATCTTCAATGCTTCCGCATGATTCTTTGCGATCTTGTGGCGCAGCAGCGGCAGGGTCAGCGACTGGGCAATGGTCTTATTCGGATTAAGGGCCGCATAGGAATCCTGATGGACCATCTGGACACCCAGGCGGTATTCCTCATATTCCTTCGCAGATAATTTATGTATATTCTTTCCCTTATACAGCACCTCGCCATTGGCAGGCTTATAGATATCCGCAATCACTTTTCCGAGTGTCGTCTTGCCGCATCCGCTTTCCCCCACCACGGCAAGGATCTCCCCCTCATCAATCTCCAAATTCATACCGATCAGGGCATGAACCGTTCCTTTGCGCTTCCCCTTCGAGGAAAAGCTTACCTCCACATTCTTTAATTCAATCAATGACATTGTTCTTTCACCTTCTTCCAAGCGGGACATAGCGTAAGCTGATCATTCCCTATATCCGTCAATTCGGTAATACCGGCCTCCTCGGCGTTGCATGCTCCTTCACCGCACAGGAAGCATCTTGGGCCAAATCTGCAGCCCTTGGGCAGATCCAGCAGATTCGGGGGGTAGCCTTGAATCGCTTTTCTCGTAGTGATGTCATCCTTCAGGGATGGAACAGCGTTCATAAGTCCATAGGTATATGGATGGGAGGGGTTTGCAAATACATCCTCTACCCTGCCGTATTCCACCAGCTGTCCGCAGTACATGACACCGATCCGGTCTACGACAGATCCGATGATGGAAACATCATGTGTCATAAAAATCATGGTAATTCCGGTATCCTCATGAATTTTCCGTAAAATATCGATAATATACCACTGGGTAATAACATCAAGAGCGGTCGTCGGCTCATCCAAAATAATGAGATCCGGCTCCAGCAATAAGCTTAAGGCAATAATTGTTCTCTGTTTCATTCCGCCCGACAGCTGATGGGGATAACTGTTCAGAATTCGTTCCTCTAAACGCACCTGGGATAACAGTCTGGCCGCTTTGTCAAGAATCTGTTTTTTTCCAAGCTTTTTATCCGGGTTATGTGCCAGGGCGGTTTCTATAAAATGATCCTTGACCTTTAACGTCGGATTCAGAACATTCTGTGCCGCCTGAAATACTGTCGTTATATTTGTCCAGCGGTACTTAGCATATTCGCTCTCCGACAACTTCAAAAGATCGATGGTTTCGCCGTGTTTGGTATGATACAGGATCTCACCGCTTGCTATCCTGCCGGGAGCGCGAATCGTCTTCAGAATACCGGAGGCCAGGGTAGATTTACCGCTTCCGCTTTCTCCGATCACGCCGATAATATCTCCTCTGTAGAAATTCACGGATACGCCGTCACAGGCTCGTATTTGTCCGCGGTTCGTTTTAAAATCAATACATAAATTTTTCACTTCCAGGATAGGTTCCATCTCTTAATCTTATTCCTTTCTATTTATCGCAGCGGGAAGACGCTATACAATATCTTTCAAAGGATACCGCATTGCTCATAATCTGTATGCCCGTAGAAGCAGCATTGTTCTCCCCTGTCATTACGTCATATATACACCTCAGCAGCCCCTATACTCTTAACCGCGGGTTTAATGCCTCGTCAAGACCCGATGCAAATAAGAAGCATCCCAGCTGGAAGAGTATGATTCCTGTAACAGGAGCCAGGAAGTATACGATGGTTCCCGATCCCATTAACGCTCCGGTTGCCGTAAGAGACAGCTGTATCATCATCCCCCAGTGGTTTCCCTGAAACGGAACCAATCCCAGATACATCAGGCCGACACTGGCCATGATCGCATCCTTCATGATCACGATAAAGTTAACGGCAATAAAGGAAATGATATTCGGTATAATATCGTTGATAATAATGTCAATTTTGTGCAGTCCCAGAATTCTGCTCGCTTCAATGAACTCTTTATGCTTTATCGTCAATACCTGGGTCCTTATGGCTTTGGCCAGGCCGGCCCAGGACCAGAGACTGAGCAGAAGCCCAAACATGAATTCGTTGTCTATTCTTATAATCATGGATAAGATCATCGTAACAGGAAAACCCGGTATGGTTACAACAATATTAGCGATCATCATCAGAATCGCATCAATTTTACCGCCGAGAAGTCCTGCGATGATACCGATGCTGCAGGCGATACTGATGGAGATTACACCCGCCCAGAAGGCTACCAGCAGTACATCCCTGGAGCCCAAGATTAATTGGATCAGCGTATCCTTACCGGAATAATCCGTACCCAGGATATGCTCCCAGGAAGGCGGCTTCAGCCTCTGGAGATAATCCGCTTTCGGTGCCTCCAGCAGCATTGGCCCGAGTATTGCAACTCCGAGAAATAGCAGAAGGATAAGAAACCCTATTCTTGACATCTTGTTGTTCCAAATGGTGATGATAAAATCCTTCATGCCGCCGGCACTCTTTAACTTATAGATATTCTCACTTTTTTTCATTTTGTTTTACTCCATTATCAGCTTTCTCTTAGTCTTGGGTTCAGGTATTTGTAAAGGAATTCTGCGATCAGGCTTGATAAAACCACCATAATGATGATGACAAAGAACATTCCCTGCATTAAGGTATAGTCACGCTTCGCAATCGCATTATTCAGGAAATAGCCTACCCCGGGATATAAGAACAGGTTCTCAATCAGAGGTGATCCGCCGAATAATAAGCCAAAACTGATGGCTAAGCTTGTTATCATCGGAAGAATTGCATTTTTACTAAGGTAGCTTAATAAAATTCTTTTGTTGGAAAGGCCTCTTACCTGTGCATAGGTAATATAATCTTCTCCAAGAATGCTTAAGGAATTGGCCTTCATGGATAAGATCCAACCGGATACTGTTGTAAGGAAAAATGCCAGAACCGGAAGCACCGCGTGCTTAAGCACGTCCATAATAAAAGGAAAATTAAAACCAACCGTCGTTGACGTACTGTAAGCACCTCTGGCAGGCAGCCATCCCAACGTTACCGCGAACAGGAAAACAAGCAGATAAGCTACCACATAATTAGGAATTGCTCCCAAAATCGATTGATAAGCAATCAGCAGTGAGTTTAAAAACTTTTTCCTTTTCCATGCAATAAATATTCCTAACAGAATACCCACAGAGAAGGACAGGAACAGTGACAGGGAAGCAACCAGGAGCGTCCAGGGCAAGGCTTCTTTGATAATGCCGGTTACACTCTTCTTATAGGCCATACTGACACCAAGATCTCCTGTGACAATTCCCATGGAGTATTCCGTAAACCGTTCCAGCAAAGGCTTATCCGGGTCATAGTTTAATATCGCTTTCGCCCTTTCATAAGCAATATCATATTGAACGTTTTCTCTTTTCACAATGTCGGTAGCCATGATATCTACCGGATCTCCCGGCATGAATTGGATTACGATGAACATTACGATCAAAGAAATAAGAATTGTTAAAATAGCTATCATCACTTTCTTTAGCATACTGTCTGCTCCTTCCGATACTTAATGTCTGATTTATAGCACAAGGTCTGATTATCCGCCCTTATTTCCTGCTTCTTATCTCTTGGTTTGTTATTTCTCCTCAAAACCATCTTTTTTCTATTCCTTTCCTTGCTGCCTTGCTTCTGTATATATAGTACAATAGGTGAAATTATATGTCAATATTTTTATTCATTATGAAATATAATTTCAGCAGTATTATTTATAAGCTATGTGTATATATTATAAACTTAGTATTTTTTGAATGCTTTTTCAGTGAAATAGAATATAAATCCAGTCTGCAGTTCGGGTTTATCCCGGCCTGTCTGAGAGAAAAAAAGGGGAACTTCCAGTAACGAAGCCCCCTTGCTTAAATAATATTGCTTATAGATTATAATTGTTTCCTTGCAATCCGATTGGTACATTACGAAGCTTATTCCCCAAAGCCTCCATCCTATTCCACGATAAATTTATCCACCGCCTCGCCTAAAGCCTGTGCATTTTCACCGAGTTCCTCCGATAAGGAATTCAATGCGGCAATCGCATCCAGCTGATGATTTATTGTATCGCCTACCGTGACGGAAGCGGCAGCTGTCTGCTGAGATACGGCGGAAATATTCTCAATAGAGTTCAGTGTCTTTGCCTTTGTGCTTTCGATCACATGGATGCTCTCATTGATTCCGTCAACATTATCAACCAGCTTTTCTACATGATGATTCATATTGTTGAAGGCCTCTTCCGTATTCTGTACCGCTTCGACCTGCTCCCTGATAACAGAATTTGCTTCCATTGCAGTCATCACAGCTTCTTTTGTCTGATTTTGCATGTCCTTGATCAAGACATCAATATCGTGTACGGCCTGCACGGATTGATCTGCCAGCTTTCTGATTTCCTGTGCCACAACGCTGAAACCGCTTCCCGCCGAACCTGCCCTGGCAGCCTCGATGGAAGCATTCAGAGATAATAAATTTGTTTCATTCGCAATGCCATTGATGGCCGTAGTAATTTTACCGATGGATTTGGATTTTTCCTCAAGGCTCCGTATCGTTTGTATAATCCGCTCCGTAATCTGTGTAGTTGACTGTGTTTTTGTACTCAGCGTCTGCATGGAACCAATGCCCTGGCTGATGCTTTCTTTGGTATCCCTGGCAATGAAATTGATTTCATTTGTTTTACCGGTCACCAGCCCGATCTTCTCCGATAAATCATCCATCTGGATCAGACATTCCCCCGAATCCTGCGCCTGTTGGTTTACCCCCATCCGAATCTCATTCATTGATTCCGTAATTTCCTGTGTCGCCCGGGAGAATATCTGGGAAGAATCTCTGACCTGGGCGGAAGACGCCGTTACCGTTTCACTTTGCTTTGTTATTTGTTCAATCAGCCCTCTCATGCTGGCGATCGTATGATTAATTTCATCGGACAGCAAAAGAAATTCATCCTTCCTGTTTACCTCCAGACTCACGGCAAGGTTTCCTTTTGAAATCTTTTTCAATACCTCAGTAATATAACGGATGCTTCGCTGTATACCGGCAGACATCAGGATACCGACAACGATAGCAGTAATACTGGCGATCAGGACCAACAGAATCGACAGCAGTTTAATACTGCTGACCTGATTTAACATGAGTACTTTCGGGATCAGGGCACACAGCATCACACCGGTATCACCGACCTTACTGTATAAATAAAGATTCTCCTTCCCCTGATATTTCACAGTTTCACTTCCGCTCATATTCTCTGACGCATAGGAGGTTTCGCAGAATTCTTCTTTACTGAATATTTCTGCCGGAGCAGCCTCCCCTTGCTGATTCAGAAGCTCACTTCCATCCTCGGTCACAATACCGACGATACTCCCTTCACCGAAATCCAGGCCACCCATAATATCCTGTAATTTCTGAGTGCTGATATCAAGAAGTACAAAAGCGGAGCCCACGGTAAAGCCTTTCACATATCGGATGGAATACTTCGGATTATCGACACCTAATTCCGCGTCAAAGGTTCCTTTATTCCCAATCCAGTAAGAAGCGCTGTTCTTTGCCTTCAGACCTTTCCCCTCTTCCGAATTCATGAATGCAGAATATAGTCCCTCTGTTCCGTTTCCCATCGTTGATATCATCCCCTGTACATAGGGGGAAAGAATATAGATGTTTTCAAGAAAGGGATCGGCGGTTGCCTTGGTAACCAGTTCAGTCTGGATTTGTCTCTTTGCACTGCTCAATTCATTATCATCGGTATTATAAACTCCGAAAAAATAGTTTTGAATATTATTGTCCATCGTAAATTCTGTTGCTGCCGCATCAATGGAATCAAATCCAAAGCTTAAATATTCGCTGGTCATTTCAATGGCCTGCCGGCTGGATTCCTTATAATTATTTATAATGGAACTGGAGGCCTTACGATACGACATCGCACCAATGATGATTACAAAGCAAACCGGAAGCATAAAGGAAGCGATCAGCTTGATTCCTATGCTCTGGTACCATCGGAAGCTTTTATTATTGCCGATGTTAGTCCTATGATCCGCCGGACCTATCATTGATTTTATCATTTTATGTACTTTTCTGGTTTCATTCCGTCTTGCATTAAGATCATCCTCATGCTTTTTCATTTGTTTTCTCCTCGTTTTCCTCTTGTGATTTATTATTTAGAAATATTTCGCAAAAGAATTCTGAATTTGCTAATAGTATATCTCATATGATTATTTATTTCAATATTATTTTTCATTTTAAAATAAATAATTAAAATGTTTCTTCTTTGTATATAAATTCCGCTTCTAATATAGATTAATCTATATATTAATCAGGAGTAGCATTTTAATAAAACTCCTGCATTTTTGTTTAAGCATCGAAGCATAAAACTTATTGTAATTCTATATAAGCTGACAATTCCTCCAAAACCGCTATTTTGATTTAGGCATAGAAAGAAGGCTGCTGAAAAACTAATTAATCAAATAGTTTTTCAACAGCCCTCTTTAGATTTCAATCAAATCGAATTGATCAATCAGAATCGCCATCACAAGCTATGACACTTGAAATGCCTCATCCTGCATTAATTTCTTAAGCTTTGTCTCCGCATCCTCCATGGAAGCACCCTTTACACCAAAGTAGAATTTAATCTTCGGTTCCGTACCGGAGGGTCTGACTGCACACCAGGCGTTATCATTCAACTCAAAATACAATACATCGGATTTCGGTAAACCGGTAGGAGATACCGTGCCGGCAGCCATATCTGTGATGGTATCCTGCTGGTAATCACGAAGCTTAAGAACCTTATACTCCCCTGCGGCCTTCGGCGGATTCTTGCGGTATCCTTCCATGATCTCTTTGATCTTCGCCATTCCTTCAATACCCTTCAGCGTAACGGATACCAGGTCCTCCTTAAAATAACCGTATTTCTTGTAGATGTTATTCATCTGCTCATACAAGGAAATGCCCTTAGTGCGGTAATAAGCCGCTGCTTCGCATAAACACATGACGGCAACCACCGCATCCTTGTCTCTGGAGTGAGTTCCTACAAGACAGCCGTAGCTCTCCTCATACCCGAAGATATATTCATTGGAGCCGGTTTCTTCAAAGAGCTTGATTTGTTCACCGATATATTTAAAGCCGGTTAATACCTCAATCAGCTTTGCATTGTAATGCTCTGCAATCAGATCGGAGAGATTGCCCGTTACAATCGTTTTAATCAGTGCCGCATTCTTAGGCAGAATTCCAAGCTCGGCCTTCTGGGAGAATTCATATTCGGCGATTAAGGCACCGGTCATATTGCCGTTAAAAAGCACAAATTCACCATTGTCATCCTTCACCATGATTCCGAGACGGTCTGCATCGGGGTCGGTGGCAAGAATTAAATCCGCGCCAACCTCCTTTGCCAGCTTCTGTGCAAGGGTAAATACCTTGGGATCCTCCGGATTCGGATAACCAACGGTAGAAAATTCAGAATCAGGCAGTTCCTGCTCCGGAACCACATGCACCTGGTCAAAGCCAAGCTCCTTTAATATCCTTCTTACCGGAAGATTACCCGTACCATGAAGAGGTGTATAGACTATCTTCATCTGCCTGCCCTCATCGCTGACCGGGTGAATTACCAGCTTCTTCAGTTCAGCTATATATTGATCGTCGATCTCTTTTCCTATAATGGTGAAAAGACCCTGGGATAACGCATCTTCCTTCTTCATGGTCTTTGCTAAAGCAAAATCGGTGATCGCATTGACTTCACCGATGATTTCAACATCCTTCGGGTAAGTAATCTGTGCTCCATCCTCCCAGTATACCTTATAACCGTTGTATTCTGCAGGATTATGGCTTGCCGTAATAACAATGCCGGCCATACAGCCCAAGGTACGAAGCGCAAAGGACAGCTCCGGTGTGGGTCTTAAGGCCTCGAATAAATATGCATGAATGCCGTTGGCAGCCAGACACAAAGCAGAGTCCAGCGCAAATTCCGGTGACATTCTTCTGGAATCATATGCAATTACAACTCCCTTACTCTCCCCGCCCTGCTTTTTGATGGTACTTGCCAGTCCCTGGGTCGCTCTTCTGACCGTATATAAATTCATCCGGTTTACACCGGCACCTAAGATACCTCTGAGCCCTCCGGTGCCAAATTCCAGATCTTTATAGAATCTTTCCTTTATCTCGTTATCATTTCCCTTTAATGCAGCCAGCTCTGCTCTGGTTGCTTCATCAAAGTATGGATTCGTTAACCATTCCTCATATCTTTTCAAATATTCCATGCTCATTATCTCGTCCTTTCTTCCACTGTATGCATAGCAAATGGAGACATCTATCACGGATCATAATATCTACCTAATAATACAATGTCTCGTTTTTAAATGCAATCCTTTTTTCTGCCGTCAGGCCAAACTGTAGCTTCAGTGGAAGAAGGACATTTGCCACATTCTCAGTTCTGATCAGGCAGCTCAGGCATGCTTCCCTTTCTCACCGCACAGTTATGTCCGATCTCCTGATTATAATACTTATTAAAGGCATAGACCACAACCGATACATAATCCTCCGCTTCAACCAGAGCCATGTGCTGCCGGTAATAGTCCTGGTCTATCAGAACAGGCAATATCTGTTCAATTGTTTCCTGATCCGTGTAAACGGTCCCCGCGCCATCCTTCCTATCGATTCTGCTTACAGATATCCCATCCATTGCTGTGGTATCCGTTACCTCAGTAAAATATGGACGCTCATCCAGAACATCAATTCTTGAAACCTTGACCGCTTCTGCCCTATCCGCGGCATCGAAGCCTAAGTCCCGGAGTAAAGCAAGGGTCTTAGTAAAACTGGGATAGATATTATAAACATAATTATCGTAGGGATCGCTGCTATCATCTCCCGGCCAGTGCACCTCGAGCTGCATTGTAGCAATTGGGGTATCATCGCGAAGCACATCCAGGGTCATTGCATTCAGTTCCTCTTTGTACGTTTCAAACAGCTTTTCTTTCTCCCTGTTATCCATTGCCAGGTACTGTTCCTCATCATTATCCAAACCGACAACAGTATCACCATAGACCCCAAAGGCCTGACGAACCGATATCCTGCCGATATTTGCCGCTTTCCAGCCAAAGATCTGATAATATACCTGTTTAAACTCCGGATTACTGTATAATTTCTTCATCCATTCATAGTTCTGCTTTAAATCCAGGGTATAGCTTCGGTAAACTTCCCTGCCATTTTTCAGGGTATATTTAAAATACTGGGGATAACCGCTGTATGTATCATCCGGTATCTGATCCATATTGTCTTCTGCGAGGATACCCTGCTTTGCCAGCTCATAAGCCGGGGCAAAGTCCTTCAGAGACATGGTTTTCAGCTGATAATCCTTTGGGCTGGTATAATAAGGTCTTCCATCACGATAATCTACATACCACGAATTACCGTCCAGTTCCGATACGGCCACACTCATACTTGCAATCTCCTCCTGCTTCGGCAGGTAGGTATCATAATGCAGCAGGTCAAACCGAAAGCCGCAGGTAATCAGCGCGATTGCAGCCGCGCTGTAAGCAAGCTGTCTCTTATGACGAAGCGCTCCGCGGATATCAAATTGATAGATAATCTCGATGACCGCATGGCTGATCAGCAGGGTGAATATTAAGCCAAAGATAAACCATGCATCATCATTGTTACGAACAATATTTCGGAATAATATTCCTCCTCCCAACGACAGCAGTAGAACAAGTAAAAACTTAATAACAGGCTTTGATATGTTATAAGTCATTGCACTGCCTGCCGCTTCAGAAGGACGTTTGCGATACAGCAATACCGCAAGGGCGAGGAGTACGATGGTAACAATAACTGCAGTCAGCAGATGGAGAACCAGACCCTCTTTTTCCGTCCATAAATTGGCTGCCCCCGCATAGTGGCCGATTGGGGACAGAGTGAACAATGTCTGGGCTAAGCGGGTCTGGGCAACATAAGTTGAGAAAAACTCCCGGAAGTACATCTCCTTCAGATAAGCCAGCGTCGGTCCGTAGGCCAGGAGTACCGCTGTCCCCAAAACACTGACAATAAGGTTACCGGTCAGCATCACAGCGATAATCACCACCGTATATGTCATACAATAGTATAAGAAATGGATACCGACCGCAGCCGCCATAGCCTGCACTATCTCTGAATACAAATAACCCTTAACCAGAAGGATGATCACGGAAAGTGCGACATTAACAAGTAAGGTTGCCAGGAAGATGAGCAGACCATTCACATATTTCACCACAAATAAGATTTCTCTGCGTACCGGAATACTGTGGAAAAAGTCCACTTGCTTCCTCGAATGCAGATAGCAAAAGCCGCTGATGCCGCAAACCACTGCGCTTCCTATGGTTGCAATGATAATATACACACTGCCCGGACCAACATAATTAATGGTATTCGTAATAATATAGGTTATCTCTCTGGAAGAAGTATAATCTTCAAGAACCAATGCCAGGAGGACCGGTAATCCAAGAAAGAATGCCAAAGCCAGCAGTACAATGGACCAAACCCTTCTTTTGATGTCCTCCTTCACCAGATTAACAAATAAGCTTCTTGACGTCATAGCCGACTACCTCCGTTTCGCTGATGAATAATTCTTCCAGAGTAAGAGGCAGGACCTCTGAAAAGATGGGGTCTGCCTGCCGAAGCCTTCCGGCAATCTCATCTTCGGTGCCTCTCACAGTGACAGTATAAAGATTTCCTCTCTGCTCACTCTTCAGAACCTCCAGTCCTCCAAATACCTGCTCCTGATCCTCCGGATTTTTGAATACACACTGAACTCTCTGAACATTCAGTTTCATATCATAGAGATCTTTGGAAAGCAGAATGCCGCCCTTGTGCAGCAGTCCGATATGATCGCAGATATCCTCCAGTTCCCTTAAGTTATGGGAGGTAATTACTGCCGTCATATTCCGCTCCGTCATCTCCTTCATGAAGATGCTCTTGACTGCCTGCCGCATGACAGGGTCCAGACCGTCGAAGGTCTCATCGCAGAGAATATACTTCGTACCCGCGCAGATACCGCAGATTACCGACACCTGCTTCTTCATTCCTTTGGAAAAGGTGTTGATCTTGCGTCTCTGATCCAGATCAAACTGCTTCATTAAGGTATCAAAACGCTCACTGTCAAATGCCTTATAAATTCCCCGATAGAATAGCTTCATATCCCTTGGCGTTGCATTATTAAAGAAAAATTGTTCATCAGAGATATAGAAAAACAAACTCTTTGCCCTGGTATTCTCATATACTTCCATACCATCAAGCTTAATTGATCCCTGATCCGGCTTCATCACTCCGCTGATCATTCGAAGTAAGGTACTTTTCCCTGCTCCGTTGGTACCAATCAGACCAAACACATTACCTTCCTTCATGGTAACGCTGACCTGATCCACTGCTTTCATTCCATCAAACTGCTTACTTACCTTTAACGCTTCAATCATGATCCATCACCTCCATAAAACTCTCATTTACTTTGCTCATGATCCGCTCCTTTGTTATTCCAAGACTCTTTGCTTCCCCGATTAACTTACCTACATCCTGCAGGATCTCCTCCTGCCTTTCGCGCACCAGCAGCTCGCTGGAGGTTACAAAATTGCCTTTCCCCTTCACCGAATAGCTATATCCCTGGCGCTCCAGCTCCGTATACGCTCTCTGAATAGTATTCGGATTGATGGACAGGTCCATCGCCAGATTGCGAACGGAAGGAAGCTGACTGTCCGGCTCCAATACCCCTTTCAGGATCAGTTCTTTCATACGTTCCGTAATCTGTTCATAGATAGGTCTATGATCCCGATAATCAATAATGATCACAATTGTTCTCCTTTCTGTGAAGCGTTCTTCTTGTTTCAGACTGACTGGACAATTGAAAATTATCTTACACTTTAAGTATATGTCACCCGTACTAACTGTATTAATCCAATTAATACAGTTAGTGTAATCTTGTTCCCATGTTTTGTCAACCATTTATTTATACTTAGCATGCCTGTATCTTTGCGTTAGCCTTGTGCAGCGTGCGCTTCATACGCTGGGATTACGCAGGCACAAACTTTCAAATGTGAAAATTGCTTTTTATTTTCACACTAGTTGCTTATATTAGTTTATAACGAATTACCACTAGTAAAAAAAATTCTACCAGGAATCCCGGTAGAATTTTTGCGAATACTTTATTACTTTTGTTCTATTTGCTTTTCCTTAACCATTTGATTGTCACAGCAGCTGCCGGGCTTTTCCTTCCGGAACATCATAAACATCATTCCTCCCATCATCACAGGACAGATAAACGGGGCAATAAAGCCTAAAACTCCTGCCACGGCAGGGCTGACGGCTGCAATAAACGGCAGAGCGAAGATAATGACCACCGGTATCCCGCAGCAAAGGATCATATGAAGCATGTGTTTCATCGGGTTGTGCCCGTGGCTGTTATTACTGGCTTTTTTTCCAAACATCGTATTTTATAACCTCCAATCACGATTAATTGTTGCTGATCATAATATAACATTTTCGTATGGAGATTATATGAAGATTTTGAAAAAATACAAATCCTTTGTTCTTTATGAAATGATACCGGACCCGATATACTTTCCCAGCAGCACACCGCCAAAGCTCAGAAACAAATTCAGTGCCGTATTCAGGAGTCCTGTTCCATAATTTCCTGCCGTAAAGAATTGAATTGTTTCATAGCTAAACGTGGAGAAGGTTGTAAGGCCGCCCATTATTCCGGTGGTAAGAAACAGTTTTAAATTAGGTGAAATAGCATTCGTTCCTGCACAGACCTCTAATATCAGCCCGATCAGAATACCGCCGGCAACATTTACAATCAGGGTTCCGTAAGGGAACTGATTGCCAATGAATTTTGCTGAATAGGTCGATACCAAATAACGTAAAATTGATCCGATCAGCCCTCCGATACCAACGCATAAGATACTTTTCATTGATTATTCTCCTTCTCCTTCAATAACAGAAATATTATGAATAATCATATGACACCTGATACAATATGTCAACTTATCCTGCGGATGCAGCTTGTTAACACCGTTAATCCCGGTTCAGGTTATCCTTTACATTTGTGGCAGAAGCAAATCACTGTTACGGGAAGATTCCCTTGATCTCTTCTGCATACAGGAGCTTTCTCAGTGCAAGAATATAAGCCGCCATTCGAAGACTGCATCCCGTCTTCTCAGCTTCTGCAATCACTTCGGAGAATGCCTTGGTCATTATACCTTCCAGCATCTCATTCACCTGCTCTCTCTCCCAGGTTAATTCCTGAATATTTTGCACCCACTCAAAGTAGGATACGATAACGCCTCCGCTATTGGCAAATATGTCAGGCACAAGTGTAATTCCCCGGGACTCGATGATTGCATCTGCAGCGGCCGTCGTAGGTCCGTTGGCTCCCTCAACGATATACTTGCATTGCAGCTTGGAGGCTATCTCTTCCGTAATTTGATCCTCCAGGGCAGCCGGAACCAGAATATCACACTCACTGGTTAACAGCTCTTCATTGGTGATATATACTGCTCCCTCTGCTGCATAATCCTTAAGACAGTTTCTGCCGTCCGCTATATAATCGATGATTTCCGGAATATTCAATCCCTCTTTCCGATAGACACCTCCGGATACATCACTGATTGCTACTACCTTCGCATTTCTGTGATAAAATATTTTAGCGGCATTGCCCCCGACATTACCAACTCCCTGTATTGCGACGGTACAGTCCGCCAGCTCTTTGCCGTCCTGTGCAAGAATCAGCTTACTGCTGATTACTACACCGCGGCCTGTAGCCGAAGCGCGCCCTCTCGACCCTCCAAGCTCCACAGGTTTTCCTGTTACTACTCCCGGACAGGGCTTTCCCTTGAGCATACTGTAGGTGTCAAGTATCCATGCCATTGTCTGTGCATTGGTATTCACGTCCGGTGCCGGAATATCTGTATCCGCACCAATGATAGGCTCAATTGCGTATGTATATCTTCTGGTTAATTTACGCAGCTCCCGTTTGGACAAACTTCTGGGATCAACCTTGATCGCGCCTTTTGCTCCGCCATAAGGAATATTAACAACCGCACACTTCAGGGACATCCAGGTAGCCAGTGCTTTCACCTCATTCAAATCGCAATCCTGATGGAATCTGATTCCTCCCTTGAAAGGTCCCCGGATATTGGAATGCTGAACCCGATAGCCTTCAAACACCTTAACCGAACCGTCATCCATCTCAATGGGAAGATAAACAATTACAGCCCGTTGCGGATTTTTAATAATTTCAAAATAAGTCCTGTCAATATTACCAACTTCCATAGCCTTTTCCAATACCGTAACCACTTCTTTGTAAGGATCGTATCCTTTTTCCATGCATTTAACCTGGCCTTTCTTCCTAGTCTGAAAACTTACGAAGCTCTTGCTATTTCAGTATGCTTTAAATTCAAGACTTATTATATGTAAGGTAATGATTGTTGTCAAATCGCTCTATACCATATTATTCTTTGTAAATATTGTTTATAAGCATAGTAAACTTAATAATATTAAGTTATGTCATTTCTCATTCGTGGTGCTTATCTTATTATTAAAACAGCAAAATGGACACCGGCGATTGCTCAGTGTCCATTCTAACTTAAGTTTCTTATATTATTCTGCGCTAAAGGTGAGTGCGATTACATCGGAATCAAGGATCGTATCATAGGTAGTCGAAGCTGCTATATGGAAACTGAATTCAGCGTTTGAAATGTCTTCTATCCCATTTTCCTCTAAATCATAAAATGATATTTCTGTATTGGCCTTTTTACCTGGTAATACAGCACTATAAGTGATCGGACTTACCATAATTCCATTGATTGAAAAATTTTGGGTCTCCACAGTAATTCCTGTCTTTGAATTATTTTCAATATATAATTTTATTTCCGGTCCCATAAGGTCATCCGTTACAAGGCCCTTTGCCACGATTTTTATGTCATTGGAATCCAAAATAACTTCTCCCGTATCATCATAGGCTTGAACATATCCATCCTTTGCAGCCGTATCCAAAGTTATGGCATCTGTAACTAAGATTGTATCATAGGAATCCGTTTCAAATATATTGAACTTAAATTCTATGGAAGCAATTTTCTCAATACCGTTATTCTCAAGATCCACTGTATAAAAAGCCATTACATCATTTGCCTGCATACCGGCAGCAACATTACAAGATAACGTCGGCTCAATCATCAGCCCATTAATTGACGTATCCAATGTCTGTACTGTTATGTTTTTATCCGTAGTATTTTCAATTTTAAGTTTTACCTCCGGGCCAAAGAAACCGTCTTCCTCCAGAGAAACCGCTGTTATTTTAACCCCTTCCTGATCAATTAACAGCTGTTCCTCAATGGCCGCATCGGGACTTTCCTCTTCGACGGGCGTATCTGAAGCTGTATTGCTGTTCTTAGGGGTTGATTTCGCAGGTGTAACTGTGTTATCATCACTGCTTGCTGTACCTGATCCGCATCCTGTCAAAGAAAATGTAAGTACCAACAGGAATACCAGAACCATATTTCTTTTTTTCATTATTATATCCTCCGTAAATGTGCTTTGTTGTAATAACTGATAAACTAAATTTACAATCGGTAATTCTTAGATACACAAAATGTTAATAATAGTGATATATACTCACTTGCTTAGGTGTCCAGCCGGACTTTTTTTTAAATTCTCTGTTCATGTGAGCCTGATCATAATAACCAGCATTATGAGCTGCTTCTGTAATACTATTTTTCTTAAGGCTGCGGGCTGCTTTATAAAACCGGTTAATATTTCTGTATTCTATCAGCGAGATTCCAAGGATGGAGTTAAAATCCCTCTGCAGCTGCCGGTAAGACACTGACATATCATCCGCGATGGAGCGGAAATCCCGTTCCATTACAATCTCTCTTGCAGCAATCACCACTCTTTCTATTGCATTACTTTTTATGGGAAACCTATGTCTCTCAAAAATGTAATGAATATAGGTTTCAATTTTAGGAATCCAACTTTGCACTGAACATTGAAACAATACTTGTCCCAGATGATAGAAAGGATTTTCCTTATCAAGAAAGATTGAGTTTTGGCAAATACATGGCTTTAAACCTGTAATTGAATAAAAAAAAGTAAAATCCATATCAATAATAAACATGGATATTTCATGTACTTTCATATGGATCGGATACTCATTAAGTCCGTAAATCAGAACATCACCAGCCTTAACCTTAAGGTCATCGTAATATCCATGCCCATTAATGATGTAAGCTATATGAATTGTGATATCTGCCGGTGACGATATATATCCATCCTTCAATATCCAGTAAGAATACAATTTAAGCCCTATATTCTCTAAAGATGATTTTATAATATACTGCGGTATCCTCATGTTATCAGCCAGAATTATTTTCTTATCCACCTTTAACGTTCCTTTTGACATCCGAGATGTATAATCGAAAAACAGTTATAAAGACAGTAAAAATAAATAGTAGCTTTACCATATACTATTTGGGTTCATTGCATATCATGTCCAGAACTACGGCGGCTCCCAGCATTAACGAAGGTACCTCACCCTCTGAGATATCCACGGTATAGGTATCCGCCAATGCAAGCAGCTTTTTCGATATTGCGGCAATAACCGTTCCATTCTTAATAATATTGAAATTTCTTGCACTTAAATTCCCCTCAATCAGATAATCTCCTGCGTCTCCGGAGATGCTGAATTTTTTGCCCAGCAAGGAAAATTTTTGCTTAATAACCATCATTTTATGGGAATCCTTCAAAATATGATATTCCGGAAAAATTCTTATCGGCTTCTGCTGTATAAAGCACTCCTCTTTTCCATCCATACCAAAAATAGTCAATTTCTTTCCAAAAGAAATAAACTTCCCCTTTACTTTAAAGCAATCATTCCCTGACTCATCCTTAATAGCAAATCCATCATTCAGCGAAAATATTTTTTGCTTAATTAAGTACCTCATATTTCATCCTCTCTTTGCATAATTTTTAACATAAAATTAATATCAAGGTACATTTTAAATAAATAGGGAACTATTGTATTGTAAAAATACGTCACATTTCATTTTTTTACTGTTTTCTATATAAATTGACAATAAAAATCGGGATTTTTACACAAAAAATAACCCCTCCAATGAGATGAATTAAAATTATCTCACTGAAGGGGTTATCTATTTTATTTCTTTCCTTATTTGTCGTCACTGTAATCGTCTTCTACGACACCTTTTACATTGAAATCCGTCTCGGTCCAGTCACCGTCATTATGGGAGTTCTCTCCATAATTTACGTGAGCATCATCCATACCGGGAATTGCATCTTCTCTTCCGATAAGATCTTCATTGGCATATTTATCCTCATCGTAAACTACCTCGGCTATTCCGTCCTCACCTTCATAGTAGCCTTCCTCTTCAAGGTTTTCCTCGTAGTATTCACCGTCAGTATAACCTTCTTCAGAGAATTCAAAGTCTCCGAAACCATCCCCATAGTTGCCATCCGTATCAAGATCTTCAGACAGCATATATTCATCCAGGGTGTCGGAATCTAATTTTACGGAGCGATATCTCTTCATACCGGTTCCGGCAGGAATTAACTTACCGATGATAACATTTTCCTTAAGGCCGATCAACGGGTCAACTTTACCCTTAATTGCAGCTTCCGTAAGTACCTTTGTGGTCTCCTGGAAGGATGCGGCTGATAGGAAGGAGTTGGTAGCAAGGGAAGCCTTCGTGATACCAAGCATTACCTGCTTGCCGTCTGCCGGCTCTAAGCCCTCTGCAATCAGTCTCTCATTCTCATCTTCAAAATCAAGGATATCAACCAAGGTTCCGGGTAAGAAAGCAGTGTCACCGTTTGTCTCAATACGGATCTTCTTCAGCATCTGGCGAACGATTACCTCGATATGCTTATCGTTGATCTCAACACCCTGCAGACGGTAAACTCTCTGTACCTCCTGGATCATGTAATCCTGTACGGCACGGATACCCTTAATCTTCAAAATATCGTGAGGATTTACGCTACCCTCGGTCAGCTCATCACCGGCCTCCAGTACATCGCCATCCTGAACCTTAATACGGGAACCGTAAGGAATTAAATATGCCTTCGTTTCCATGGTTTCATTATTGGTTATGATAACTTCACGCTTCTTCTTTGTATCTTTAATGGATACGACACCGCCGAATTCTGCAATAATTGCAAGACCCTTCGGCTTTCTTGCCTCAAAAAGCTCCTCGACACGGGGAAGACCTTGTGTGATGTCATCGCCCGCAACACCACCGGTATGGAAGGTACGCATGGTAAGCTGTGTACCGGGCTCACCGATCGACTGTGCCGCGATAATACCAACTGCCTCACCTACCTGAACAGCCTCACCGGTTGCCATGTTTGCACCATAGCATTTTGCGCAGACACCGATATGGGACTTACAGGAAAGAACAGTACGGATTTTAACTTTATCAACACCGGTTGCGATAATTCTTGCAGCACGCTTCGGTGTAATCATATGATTTGCTTTTACAATCATCTCACCGTCGGCATCATAGATGGTCTCGCAGGAATATCTTCCTGTGATTCTCTCTTCCAATGTCTCGATCACTTCTTTACCGTCCATGAATGCCTTGATCCACATTCCGGGGATTTCATGGCCTTCACAGCAGTCTACTTCACGGATAATCAAATCCTGTGATACGTCTACCAGACGGCGGGTCAGGTAACCGGAGTCCGCTGTACGAAGCGCCGTATCGGACAGACCCTTACGAGCACCGTGAGCGGAGATGAAGTACTCCAATACGTCAAGACCTTCACGAAGGTTGGATTTAATCGGTAACTCGATAGTACGGCCGGAGGTATCTGCCATAAGCCCTCGCATACCGGCAAGCTGCTTGATCTGCTTATCGGAACCACGGGCACCGGAGTCTGACATCATCTTGATGTTGTTGAATTTATCAAGATTGCCAAGAAGCTTCTCTGTAAGTACCTTATCGGCTTCCTTCCAGGTCTCGATTACCGTATTATATCTCTCATCTTCGGTCATTCTGCCACGTCTGTATTCTTTTGCAATATTCTCGACTGTAGCTTCTGCTTCTGCAATGATTTCTGCCTTGTCTGCAGGTACTTCCATATCGGAGATCGATACTGTCATGGCAGCACGGGTGGAATATTTATAACCTAAGGATTTAACAGCATCAAGGATTTCAGCAGTCTTAGTGGCACCGTGAATGTTTATGCATTTCTCCAAGATAGGCTTTAACTGCTTCTTACCAACTAAGAAGTTGATCTCAAGCGTTAAGAAGTTCTCATCCAGAGTTCTGTCAACAAATCCAAGATCCTGAGGAATAATTTCATTGAAGATAAAACGTCCCAACGTGGACGCAATGGATCTGGTCTCCTGCTCACCCTTGCTGTTGGTACCGGTTCTTCTGATCTTAATCATCTCATGAAGAGAGATTGCACCATTCTCGTAAGCCAGAATAGCTTCATTTAAGCTCTTGTAGAAATGGCTGATGGGCTTACCTGTCTCTCTCTCAATGGTCAGATAGTAAATACCGAGCACCATATCCTGAGAAGGTACGGCTACAGGCGCACCATCGGAGGGCTTTAAGAGGTTGTTAGGTGAAAGCAGTAAGAAACGGCACTCAGCCTGCGCTTCCACGGACAAAGGCAAATGCACCGCCATCTGGTCACCGTCGAAGTCCGCATTGTACGCGGTACATACCAAAGGATGAAGCTTAATCGCCTTACCCTCAACCAGTACCGGCTCGAAGGCCTGGATACCGAGTCTGTGAAGGGTAGGAGCACGGTTTAGCATAACCGGATGTTCTTTAATAACCTCCTCCAGGACATCCCATACCTCGGACTGGAGTCTTTCCACCATTTTCTTTGCAGATTTTATATTATGAGCGGTTCCTCTTGCTACCAGCTCCTTCATAACGAAGGGTTTGAATAACTCGATTGCCATTTCCTTGGGCAAACCGCACTGATAAAGCTTAAGCTCAGGTCCAACGACGATAACGGAACGACCGGAATAGTCAACACGCTTACCAAGAAGGTTCTGACGGAAACGTCCCTGCTTACCCTTTAACATATCGGATAAAGATTTCAGCGCTCTGTTACCAGGTCCGGTAACCGGTCTTCCTCTTCTGCCGTTATCAATTAATGCATCTACCGCCTCCTGAAGCATTCTCTTTTCATTACGAACAATAATGTCCGGAGCGCCAAGCTCAAGAAGTCTCTTCAGACGATTATTACGGTTGATAATTCTACGATATAAATCATTCATATCAGAGGTAGCAAAACGACCGCCGTCCAACTGAACCATAGGTCTAAGATCCGGAGGAATAACCGGGATAACGGACAGGATCATCCAATCCGGCTGATTACCGGATTCACGGAAAGCCTCCACAACCTCAAGGCGCTTAATAATTCTTGCCCGCTTCTGACCGGTGGAATCTCTAAGACCTTTCTTTAAATCCTTTGATTCCTTCTCTAAATCAATTGCCTGTAACAGCTCCTGAATTGCCTCTGCACCCATGCCGAGGCGGAAGCTGTTATGGCCATATTTCTCAATTGCTTCCTGCTTTTCTTTTTCATTCAAAACCTGTTTATACTGTAAATCTGTGTGTCCCTTGTCAAGCACGATGTAGGAAGCAAAATACAGCACCTTCTCCAGTGTTCTGGGGGAAAGGTCAAGAATCAGGCCCATACGGCTGGGTATTCCTTTGAAATACCAGATATGGGAAACCGGCGCCGCCAGTTCAATATGACCCATTCTCTCACGGCGCACGCTTGCCTTGGTTACTTCAACACCGCAACGATCGCAAACTACGCCTTTATATCTGATCTTTTTATATTTACCGCAATGGCATTCCCAGTCCTTACTGGGTCCGAAAATTCTCTCACAGAATAGACCGTCTTTCTCGGGCTTTAAGGTTCTATAGTTGATTGTCTCCGGCTTTCTTACTTCGCCCTTAGACCATTCTCTGATTTTCTCAGGTGAAGCTAAACCAATCTTTATTGCATCATAGGTTATCTCGTGAATACTGCTAATCATTTCAGACATCTTACGGCACTCCCTTCTTGAACTCCTGATTGTTTGGCGCCAAAACATGTGATTTTTACATGTTTTGTGTGCATCGGTTCGCTAGAACCGCTGTGACGAAAGTCACAAAGATTGCCCGCAAGCTTTGCAGCGTTTACTACCTTCTGCTATGATTGCGCCACAATTAGGACAAATGTCTTCCGCAGGTTCTTCTTCCTCTTCTTCTTCATAAATACCATCGTCCAGCACATCTTCGGGTTCATCCTCATAAATGTCAAAAATCTCAGAATCCATATCTTCAACATTCGCCTGGGTAAAGCCGGCGTCTTCGTAGCCTTCATCATATCTGAAATTGTTATCGCCTTCGATTAACGGAGTCAAATCAGAGTCACCGAAATCAATGCTTTCTGTCATCTTCACTTCATTGCCGTTCTCATCAAGAACAGTAACATCAAGTGCCAGGGACTGGAGCTCCTTCAGTAATACCTTAAAGGACTCAGGAATACCGGGCTCGGTGATGTTCTCACCCTTGATAATCGCTTCGTAAGTCTTCACACGGCCGGTAACATCATCAGACTTCACAGTAAGAATTTCCTGAAGGATATAGGCAGCACCATAAGCCTCAAGTGCCCAAACCTCCATCTCACCGAATCTCTGACCGCCGAACTGTGCTTTACCGCCCAACGGCTGCTGTGTAACCAAGGAGTAAGGACCGGTGGAACGCGCATGAATCTTATCATCAACCAGGTGATGAAGCTTCAGGTAGTGCATGAAGCCCACCGTTACGGAACCATCAAAGTATTCACCGGTTCTGCCGTCACGAAGTCTTACTTTACCGTCACGGTTAATGGGAACACCCTTCCAGTCTTCTCTGTTCTCCGGATGATTCTTCAGGTATTCCATGATCTCCGGATCAAGAGTATCTTTATATTTTGCATCAAATTCATCCCAGGTAGTATTTGCATAATGATTCGCAATCTCCAGGGTGTCCATAATATCATATTCGTTTGCTCCGTCGAATACCGGTGTTGAAATATCGATACCAAGCACCTTTGCAGCAAGGGATAAGTGAATCTCAAGTACCTGTCCGATGTTCATACGGGAAGGTACACCCAGCGGATTAAGAACGATATCAAGAGGTCTGCCGTTGGGTAAGAAAGGCATATCCTCTACCGGAAGCACGCGGGAAACAACACCCTTATTACCGTGACGTCCGGCCATCTTATCACCAACCTGGATCTTTCTTTTCTGAGCGATATATACACGAACCGTCTGATTTACACCGGGAGACAGATCATCGCCGTTCTCTCTTGTAAATACCTTCGCATCAACAATAATACCATACTCACCGTGAGGAACACGCAGAGAAGTATCACGAACCTCTCTCGCCTTCTCACCGAAGATTGCTCTAAGGAGTCTTTCCTCCGCTGTCAGCTCGGTCTCACCCTTAGGTGTAACCTTACCAACCAGGATATCTCCGGCACGAACCTCAGCACCGATGCGGATAATACCTCTTTCATCCAGATCCTTTAAGGCATCGTCACCGACACCGGGAACATCTCTTGTGATCTCTTCCGGTCCCAGCTTGGTATCTCTGGATTCTGCTTCATACTCTTCAATGTGTACAGAAGTATAGACGTCCTCCTGTACCAGACGCTCGCTGAGGAGAACCGCATCCTCGTAGTTATAACCTTCCCAGGTCATAAAGCCGATTAACGGGTTCTTACCAAGTGCCAGCTCACCCTTTGATGTGGAAGGACCGTCAGCAATTACCTGACCGGCTTCAATTTTCTCACCGCGGAACACAATAGGTCTCTGATTGATACAGGTTCCCTGGTTGCTCTTGGAGAATTTAATCATACGATAGGAGGTCTTAGTATTATCATCATTTTTAATAACAACTTCTTTGGCGGTAACACGATCAACAATACCGGATTTCTTTGCTACAACGCAAACACCGGAGTCAATAGCCGCCTTAGCTTCAATACCGGTTCCAACCACAGGAGCCTCGGTTAATAAAAGCGGAACTGCCTGACGCTGCATGTTTGCACCCATGAGGGCACGATTCGCATCGTCATTCTCAAGGAAAGGAATTAACGCGGTAGCCACGGAGAATACCATCTTCGGGGATACGTCCATTAAATCAATCTTCTGCTTCTCGTACTCGGAGGTTTCTTCCTTATAACGGCCGGAAACGCTGTTGCTCTTGAAGTATCCGTTATCGTCCAGCTCTTCGTTCGCCTGAGCAACGATATATTTATCCTCTTCATCAGCAGTCAGATAAACAACCTCGTCGATAACCTTCGGATTTGTAGGGTCAGCCTTATCCACCTTACGGTAAGGAGCCTCAATAAAGCCATATTCATTAATTCTTGCATAGGTTGCAAGAGAGTTGATCAAACCGATGTTAGGACCTTCGGGAGTCTCAATCGGACACATTCTTCCGTAATGAGAATAGTGCACGTCTCGAACCTCGAATCCGGCTCTGTCACGGGACAATCCGCCGGGTCCCAATGCGGAGAGACGTCTCTTGTGGGTTAACTCGCCCAGGGGATTATGCTGATCCATGAACTGTGACAGCTGGGAGCTTCCGAAGAATTCCTTCACTGCGGCAGTTACAGGTTTAATATTAATTAAGGATTGCGGGCTGATGCCTTCCAGATCCTGTGTTGTCATTCTTTCACGTACCACACGCTCCATACGGGAAAGTCCGATACGGTACTGATTCTGCAATAATTCACCAACCGCCCTGATTCTTCTGTTGCCCAGGTGGTCAATATCATCGGAATTACCAATACCATACTCCAGATGTATATTATAATTAATGGAAGCAATAATATCTTCCTTCGTAATATGTTTCGGAATTAATTCATTAATGTTCTTCTTGATCGCTTCCTTAATATCTTCCAGGCTCGTGTTATTCTCCAGAATGCTCTTCAGAACAGGATAGTATACATCCTCGGTAACACCAAGCTCTCTTCTGTCAACATCTACAAAATGCGCAATGTCAACCATCATATTGGAGATAACCTTAACGTTACGTTCCTCCGCTTGTACCATAACGGAGGGCACGGCAGCATTCTGAATCTGTCTTGCCAGCGCATCATTTACCAGTGTTCCGGCAGCAGCTATAATCTCGCCGGTGGATTTGTCGACAACATCCTCGGACAATACAAAGCCTACAATACGGTTGCGGAATGCCAGCTTCTTATTAAACTTATAACGGCCCACCTTGGCAAGATCATATCTTCTTGCGTCAAAGAACATGCTGTTTAATAAGGATTCTGCGTTCTCAACAGCCAGAGGCTCACCGGGACGAAGCTTTTTATATAACTCAAGAAGACCGTCCTGATAGCTGCCGGTCGGATCTTTTGCTGTGGAAGGGTCCTTTGCAAGGGAAGCAAGAATCTTCGGCTCTTCACCGAATAACTGCTTGATTTCTTCGTTGGTACCATAACCCAAAGCTCTGATAAAGGTGGTAATCGGAACCTTTCTGTTACGGTCTACACGAACATAAAAGACATCATTGGAATCAGTCTCATACTCCAGCCAGGCCCCTCTGTTGGGGATCACTGTGGAGGAAAATAACCTCTTGCCGATCTTGTCATGATCAATTGCATAATATATACCGGGGGAACGTACTAACTGGCTGACAATAACTCTTTCAGCACCATTGATGACAAAGGTTCCTGTCTCGGTCATTAAGGGCAGATCTCCCATGAAAATATCGTGTTCGTTAATCTCGTTATTTTCCTTATTATGAAGTCTAACCTTAACCTTCAAAGGAGCTGCGTAAGTTGCATCTCTTTCTTTGCACTCTTCAATCGTATATTTGATGTCATCCTCACATAACGCGAAGTCTACGAATTCCAAACTCAAATGCCCGCTATAGTCCGCAATTGGAGAAATATCATCGAATACTTCTTTGAGTCCTTCGTCCAAAAACCATTGGTAGGAATCCTTCTGTACTTCAATGAGATTGGGCATCCCGAGAACTTCTTTTTGCTTGGAGTAACTCATTCTAACGTTATTACCAACCTTAATTGGATGCATTCTGTTCTTGTCCATTGACGTTTTCACCCCTTGAATTTAATAAGTGTGTTTAGCATTTAAAAAGAATAATGCCGTATTAATAATGCGGATTAAAATGCACTTCCATTTTAATCCTGATTCTGCATAAAAAACTTCTTTTCATTTCGAATCATATATGCTATAATATTAGTAATTAGGCATATAACACCACAATAGTGCATCTTTCATACTAGCACACTTCCTGTCTACTGTCAATACGAAATTTATTATTTTATACATGCAAATTTACACAATTTAAAGCAATTAATATAAGCCTGCGGTGCAGGCTTATATTTTGCTCAATTTGAACTTTAAATTGAGCAAGTCACCGTAGGTGACAATTGCTTTAACGAACGAATTGCTGTCCTTGCAATTCGTGAGTCTACTATATATTATATTCTGTGCTCAATTTGAACTTTAACCCAGCAAGTCACCGTAGGTGACAATTGCTTTAACGAACGAATTGCTACCGGCTAAAAACAGAAGGATGCCTGCTCTGATATCCAGACACCCTCCTGTTTTTATTCTATAAATCTATTGGGGCTATTTTAAACTTCC
This sequence comes from Bacillota bacterium, assembly GCA_023409535.1. Classification (GTDB taxonomy): domain Bacteria; phylum Bacillota; class Clostridia; order Lachnospirales; family Lachnospiraceae; genus Mobilitalea. The sequence goes on along the minus strand of JAEYGZ010000037.1, from coordinate 120,030 downwards.
TCCAGAAACCCAACCCCATCCTCCTTGCTAAGCTGATGGATGATCTCTGTGTGAGGTCGTTTTTTCGGAAGCCTGAGCGTTAACACAACGGCAACCCCTGCTTCATTTAATGTATTGGACCTGATTATCTCAAGGTTGCTTATACTCATATTGTTATCTTTCAGAAATGTCATAAAATTACTCATACAAGATATTTCACGAAATTCAATATAAAGCTCTATTACCTTTGTTGATGCCATGACACGGTCATCAAGGCTGTGGAGCAGGCCCATTACCGTGAGTATCAGGATGCAGCCGATCAAAGCTCCTTCATAATATCCGATCCCCACAGCCAGTCCGACACAGGCCGCCGCCCAAAGGCCGGCCGCCGTAGTCAGGCCCTTCACCCTGTTTCTTCCTGTTATAATGATTGTTCCCGCACCGAGAAAACCCATGCCGCTTACTACCTGCGCGCCCATACGTGCCGGATCAACATTTTCGTAAAGCGTACAGATATACTGATTTGTAATCATGACCAGGGCTGATCCCATACTGACAAGCATATAAGTTCGAAAACCGGCCGGCCTTTTCTTTCTGCCCCGTTCAAATCCCAGGATTCCTCCGCATACCAGCGATATGATTAGGCGCACTACGGTGGAGACAATATTAACTTCTAATAAAATTTGTGGCATTCTGTACCTCCGCACGATGATCGGACCGACATCCCACCAGAGCACCGGATCAGTTCCTCTGCTGCCCGAGATTGGATTGTCAATGGTTACTGGCTAATCTTGAAAAACTTAATTACCTCTTCAAGTTTTTTCGCGTCTGATGCCAGAGCAGCGGCCGATTGTCTTAAAAGCTCAACCGAATTTAGCTGATTGACTGCCGTTGCATTCATTTCCTCGGAAGCCGCCGCAGTCTGTTCCGATATTGCTGAAATACTTTCAATTGCGACCAGGGTATCTTCCTTTGCATTTTCAATCGTTTTGATACCAAGGGATACGTTATTCAAATTAGTTACCAGCTCCCTGACATGATCATTAATGTTATTGAAAGCAACAATGGTCCGATTTAAGGATTCGATTTGAGATTCAACAATACTCTCCGCCTGCTTTGCTGTATCCACGGTGTCCGCCGTCTTCGCATGTATTTCTCTCACAATATTTTGAATCTGGCCTGCCGCCTGTACGGATTGATCAGCCAGCTTTCTGATCTCACTTGCTACCACAGCAAATCCAAGTCCTGCATCGCCTGCCCTGGCTGCCTCAATGGATGCATTTAAAGAAAGTAAATTCGTCTGTGATGCAATCTCATTAATCGTAGTTACAAAGCCTGCAATGTTTTTGGATTGCAGCTCAAATTCTTCTATCTTAGTGATTACATTATGAGTGATATCGGCGGTTGCTTTCGATTTATCACTCAGCTCACTGATAATTCCAATTCCTTCACCGGCGATGACCTTGGTATTGCCGGCAATCTGTTCAATATCATGCGTGCTGTTATAGACCTGGTTAATATGATCTGATAATTTATTCATCTGTATCAGGCAATGCTCCGTATCATCCGCCTGCTGAACAATTCCCTGTTCGATGTTTTCGATGGTTTGGGAGATATCCTTGGTTGCCGTCAATAAATTCTCGGAGGTTCCGGAAAGCTCTCCTGCGGAATCACTGACCTTGGTTCCTACCTCCTGTACTTCTCCGATTAAATTTCGCATGCTTTCCATCATACTGGAGATACCATTGGACAGAATAAGAAATTCGTCTTTTCGTTTCGTATCGAATTTCGCTGTCAGGTCTCCCTTGGATGCCTGAGAAACCGACTTCTTTAAGGAAGTAATCGTACTGCTTATTCCGCCTGCTATCACAACTGCCGTTAAAATTGCGAAAATGCATGCAACGGTAACGAAGACAATATTTAAAACCTTCAGATGCTCCACCTGTTTTAAAATAGTGCTTTTGGGAACCAGAGCACAAACCGTCGCATCAATACCTTCTAATTTACTATATAAATATAAATAATTTTCACCTTTATAATCCTCATAGGAATACCCGCTTAATTCATCACTATCCTTTGCTGCCTGGTAATAGGACAGCTCGCCGAATACCTTTGCCTCTTCCGTATTCGTCAGTACTTCCTTCCCATCTTGGCATACAAATCCGATGATGCTTCCTTCTCCCATATCATATTCGGAAAACATGTCTATAATTCGCTGGGTGGAAATATCAATGACAACAAAGCCATTCCCTTTACTCATTTCTCTGATCAGGGAGATGGCATAGCTTTCGGAATCGTTTACATTTAATTTCTCATCAATTGCTTTATGCTCCCCTGCCCAAAGATAGAACATCCCTTTTTCTTCAAATTTCTTTCCCTGCTCAGAGCCCATAAAGGATTGATACAGCTCCTTTGCGTCAAGTGCTTCCTTTGGAATTCCTTCTCCGTTGTCACCGAACATATAAACATTGGATATGAAAGAATTCGTTGTTTCCGCAACAACAATATTCGCCGACAGGGTGTCATATGCTTTTATCTTATCCGTAGTATCCGTATTTTTGTTATAAAATGTTTTCAAATTAGTATCTAACTGCAATTCAAGTGATTTTTGCTCAACCGCTTTTAATCCAAAATCAATAAAATCACTTACGGCATTAAGCGTGTCGGCTGAGCTTAGCTCATAGTTGTGAATAATCGCTTTCTCGGATTGCTGATAAAATATAACCCCATATACGGCAAGTAAGAGAACCGGAACCAGCAATCCTGCAAATAGTTTAATACTGATTTTTTGAAATCTGTTCCAAAATGTACCCAGCTTCATTCTTATGTTCCTCATAATTTCACATCCTTTGGTATTTGATAGGCAATAATTTATAATGTAAGATATTCGGTATTTTCCGGCCCGGTATTATCATTTTCCACGATTAGAACCCGTGCATCCCTGCTTAAAATAATATGATGCCATATCCCTTTCTTTACATTATAAATCCTGCCCGCTTCCATTCGGCATTCTTTACATTGTTCTCCGATCATTAAAACGGCTTCCCCTTCTAATAATACAAATACCTCGTCCGTCAAGTGATGCCGTTCTATCCGGTGCAAGTTCACCCGGTCGAAGCGATCCGCAAACTTAAGAATTGCCACCCGCCAGGCCTCAAAGTGAACCTGCGGCTGATATCCTTCCCCTGTCGCATACAGAATTTCAACATCTTCCATCTCTGCCTCCCATTTTGCCGCACGGGGCGGTAAACACACGCTTAAGAAAATACGCCGTAAAGCGGAACATTGTCGATATCCTCTGCTTTTTTGATTAATTTTAAAGATGGTATTCCCAACAAGCCCTCTTTAAGCTGAGGCAGAAACAGTTCCGCTGATTTTGAAATTGCGCCTCCCAGGAACAGGCACTCCATTTCATTCTCCCCGATAATATCATGCAGAATTGCAGCCAGATGTGTTCCTGTTTCCCGAAAAACCCGGATTGCGGCAGCTTCCCCGTTCCTTGCTGCATTTGCAATCTCCAGTACTTCCCTTCTTCTTGTTTCACCGTTCAGTTCCTGATACCGCCTGATAATTCCCCGTTTTGATACGTAATCCTCGGCTGTCCCGTCCTTATAATGCATCTGAAATATACTTATCTTCGGACCTCCCGCCAGATTTCTTAGAACCACCTGATTCTGTGACACTGCAAAGCCCAGACCGGTACCGATGATCACTCCGCAGGACCTGTTATAGTTTAATCCGCTAAGCCTGATTGCCCCTTTCAGGAAGGCCTCGGAATCATGAAGGAAGGTAACCTCAATACCGCCCAGTACCTCTTCAAACCAGGGCCGCAGGGGGATCCCATAGATCGATGCATATTTGTGTCTCATTCTGCAAATACCCTCTGCATAATCAAAGGGTCCCGGAATGCAGATGCCGATGCCGCCAATCTCCAGTCCCTCCCCCAGCGCCTGCTCCCTTTGCTTTTTGGCAAGCTCCTGGTAGGAAGCTTTGATCTCTGCCGCTTCTCCCATGGAATCTACAGGGACAGAGAGAAAGCTGCTTTCCAGCAGGGTGCCCTTCTCCAAGAAAAGAGCACCCTTTAAATAAGTTCCTCCTGCATCAATAGCAAGGAAACAGGTATTATTCATTCTCAAATCCATCCTTTAACAGGGTCTTGTGCATCGTTACCACACCGACTCCTTCATTGATCACCTCATACGGACCAAAGCCGGCAGGAACGATAACCATGTCCAGATACTCCTGCCGAAAGAATTTACCGGGATCGGTCAAGGAACGAATCAGGCATTTTTCACCGTCTACCAGGGTTAATACATGAAAACGGTCTGTTGTGATATCCGTATACCGGTCGGCAAATATCACATTCCTTAAACTGAAGTAAATATAATCATGCTCTCCGACAATGGTTTCCGTAAAGCCTTCCTCACGAATTACCCTTGGCTCCTGTATGAAGTTTTGTTTCACATAATCCTCTTTAAAATCTCTTCTTAATACTTTATCCCCATGGTAGGTATGGATAGGACGGAGATTACCCTCCAAATCCTTACGCATATAGTCATACATTTTATAGGTATAGGATCCGATGGTCAGACTGCCGATCTCCAAAATCAGCTGATTTCTGCCGGATGCATGAATGGTGCCTGCAGGAATTATAAACTGCATTCCCGGTTTGGAGGGTACGGAGGCAACATAGGCATCATGGTCAAAGCCTTCCCCATAGGTTTCCGCCCGCTTGGTTTTCTCAATAAATTCTTCCACATCGGCATTCTGCTTAAATCCGCAATAGGTCTTTGCCTGCTGTCCGGTCACAACCATATAGTAGCTCTCATCCTGACGGCCCAGCTCGCAATTGTTCTTTTTCACATATTCTTCGTTCGGATGCACCTGAATTGACATATTTCCGCTGGCGTGGAAGGTATCGTCATAATTAAAACGAATGGGGAAATATCCGCCGAATTTTTTGTGGGCCTTGCTGCCCATCAGCTTTTCACCAATTGTCTGAACAAAGAAGTAGAACGGGAATTCAAGCTGCATATCCTCTAAATCCGCCACAATGGAAACCTCCATGGGAATCAAGTCGAATACCCAGGCACAATTCTTCATCTCTTTCGGCAGATTACGAAGCTTTTTTACATAGAACCCGCCCCATACGCCTTCCAGATAGACCGGCCTGCAGCGAAGGGGATAAGCTGCCATTTCTTCAAACAGTTCTTTCAGTTTCGTAACCGGAAGCAGCTGCATCCTGTCCGGATCATCTCCGGTTATGTAATAATCAATCAGATTATTTTTAATTAGTTTTCCCCTGAGTGCCATGGCAAGCTCAAAATCCACATAATAGCTTCTGCGTATCATCAGATTTACAAAGGTCCTGTCTTTTTCACCAAGGTTGCCGCAGGATCCGTTGCGGATATTTAAAATTGTCTTCTTTTGTGTCATATCAATAAACAGCTTTAAATCACAATATTCACGGAAGGAATCAATCAGTGCCGCATTTCCGTAAAGGATCAGCGCACCGCTGCCATTTTCCTTAAACTCCTTCAGGTATCGGAGAATTTTATCCTTCTTTTCTTCCGCCATTAAGCTTTCATAACCTTTTTTGTATAATTTGCCGTACAGGAGCACCGGATCCTCTTCCCGATTCTCCGGAAGATACGGAAGCAAAAGTTCATGCAGCTTATCACTTTCCAGCCACACATCCTCCGTATTGATCACAGTTGCCTTTACATCAAATAATTGTGCCAGCCGAATGGATACCAGCCCGGAAAGCCGTTCAAAGGGCGCACTGAGATAACCGTCAATTCCCACAATGCAGTTTTTTTTCTTCGAAACAATATCATTGATTGCAGCTGCCGCTTTATCAGCCGTCTGCATTGAATTCCTTGTAAATGTTTTTTTAAGCTCCTCATTTAACTCAATATGGTTTACTGCCTTGGGATCGTCATAGGGGTATGGATTAAACATAAAACTCATAGAAGTTACATTCCTTTCAATTTACTCATTTACTGAGCCTATTTTTATCATCACTGGTTATCAGGATGAATTCTGACTTAAATCAGATACCGTAGAAATCAAACCCTAACAGGCCGGCCAGATTTTCCAGCTCAGCCGTATAGTCTCCTTCCACTATTCCATAATGCTGTGTAACCCCAATTTTTATTAATTGATCAAACAATTCCTGCAATGTCCCTTTCAAAGGACGGAACTTTCCATGGGAATAGGATGTGATAAAATGGTTCGTCGGCAGCGCTTCCACAAGCGTGCATACCATTTTATACCGTCCGTTGCATTCAGAAATATGCAGCATCGTTTTTACCCCCGGCGGAATAACATACCACGCAAAAGGAGCTCCCGCATACTTGTAATTTGATTTTGCAAATCTCACATCTCTGCCAATTTTGACACTACCTTCTCCGGTATAGTCATTTGGACCGGCATGTCCTGCGACGAAGCAGTTCTGATCCAAATCTATGTGAAACGGCTCGACAAAGCTGACGCAGCTTCCGCTCAGTAATTTCAGTATATAAACAGCTAATCCGCCGCCTAAATCACCTTCCGGAACAACGATAACGTCGCCTCCGGCCGGGGTGGGCAAAAATCCCGGCCGAAGACCGACTTCTGTCAGCAAAACCGAATCAACGTCATTTAGCACCAGTAGATCGACTCCCGCACCTCTTGCAAGCTTTTCCAGCCCCAGGGAAGCTCTTACCGATTCCCTGAATTTATCCATCTCTACATCATCAAGCAATTCGTAACGCTCCATCAGTAAGCTGCAATTGTCATTCACTTCTGTTTCTTCGACCGCTGTAATCTCCTTTATCAGGGAAGCAACCGACAGAAACCTTAATTCGGGGCCAATTTTTGTAAATATTTGATATGGATCAATATAGGTTGACCACATTACTTCATTATAAGAAGCAAGCAGTCCAAGGTTGGAGGTCCGAAGTCTGGAACGAACTGCAGCGGCAAAAAAGAAACTTTTTGATTTCTCCATTAACTCCGGCAGGGTTCCGATGACGGTCCGCAGCATGGGCCTTTGGATCCGCTGTATGGAGCCCGATGCTTCCAGGGAGCCGACCAATCCTCCCGCACTTAAGAATTCCACAAAATCATTCTCTTCAAAGGTGTTCTGAAAGGAAATGCCGGTTCTGGTTTTGCAGGCAAACAGAATTGGAATCGGACTCATATCCCTCAGGAATCTGATCCACAGGAAATCCTCCGACCAGCTTAAAAACAATGCAAATACGCAGTCTACTCTCTCATTAAAAAATGCATGCATTGCGTAATCCAAATCCGCTCTGCTGTATATCTGCCCTGTATAAACAGTGTCGCAGAAGGAATTCATACTCTTTCTGTATTCTTCCGCTTCCATTAATTTTCTTTGCTCATAGGTTCCGTCCCGGGTATCTGTCCCAAGCCTTCGAAATCGTTCTGTTCCGATGAGAAGGAGCCCTACTTTCGCTTTTACTCTGTCCATTCTAACTCCCATCCGACTAATCAGCTGCCTGTCAAAGGTATATTGCATTCTATAAAGGGACTTGATTAGTCAACGTCCCATTATAGAATGCGTCTTCCAATATCTATTGCGCTTTTTGTTCCTTCCAGGCTGCGGTAGCCTCTTCTTCATATTCCAGGCCGCCTTCAGAATCCCATCGTTTCATATATTCATCGTAAACAGCCTTGATATCGCCTTTTGTTGTAAGTATCTCCGCATACATTTCTTTTATAATCTGATCTAAATCCGCACCATAATCCTGTCTGGTCTGCAGCGGCTTAACAATGTTAATGGATGGAAGCATCTCATCATAGGCCAGCTGTGTGCCTGCTCTGCTCTGTTCATTCATGGTACGTACTTCGCAATTATTGAGCGGCTTCATAAATTCAGCATAAACAAAGCCTCCGTTTGCTCTGTGTGTGGCAGTATCCGTATATTCGCCGATGTACTCATATTTTCCGTTTGCTTTATCAGTCCATTGGAACATGGTACCCTCCACACCAAAATACAATAATTCATTGCCTTCCGCGGAATTGCAGTAATCAGCAACACGGAGCGCAGCCTCAACATCCTCGCAATCTGCCGAGATTAAATACCCCTCAGTAACCTTAGCATAATTCGGCATAACGCCATGCTGTCCATCAGGGCCGGTGATAACGGCAAAATCAAAGGTCGGCACAGGATTCTCCGTATAGCGGGTTGGCATCCAGTTGTTTGTAGGACCTGCGCACTGGAAATTCATAGCACCTGCCTGGCCGGTCCAAAGCTTGCCGAACATGTCCATATTCGGAATGGTTGCCCATTCAGGTTCCACCAGACCGTCATCAATTAATTTTTTAATATAAGTCATTGCATCCAGGTAATTTTTATGCTTCGCCCAGGTTGTTACGGTTCCGTCTTCCAGCTCGATGGTAGAAGCGATCGGAATGCCGTAAGCGCCAAAAATGGTATCAAAGGATTTAAAGGTACCATCCGCAGCCAAGCCAAAGGTATCATTCTGACCATCCTTGTCCGGATCATCAAAGGTAAAAGCGTGCATAACATTATAGAAGCTGTCCAGATCCGTAGGCATCTCCATGCCAAGGTTCTTCAGCCAGTCGGTTCGTATATTCATGTTATAACCATAGACAACATTACCTGTCGGTATGAGATATACACCGTCCTGATTCATCGGGCTGGTATAAATAATATCTCCTACATTGGCCATAATGTTCGGTGCGTCTTTGTCCAGATATTCGCTCACATCGGCAATCAGACCGGCATCAATATACTCCAGCGCTTCACTGTCCTTCGCCTTGAAGATATCCGGCAAATCTCCGGATGCTGCCATGGTGCTTCTCTTGCTTTGCAGATCCTTCGTAGGAACATAAATGACTTCCAAATCGGTATTTGTCCTTTTTTCCAGTTCCTGTATTACCAGATTGTCACTCTTCGGTGTATTATCACCTTCAATTAAAATTGATATCTTAGGCCGTTTTGCCGAAGTATTATCTTCAGCCGCGGCATCCTTGCCGCCCTCCGTTTCCCCTATACCGGTTTCATTTGGCGCATCCTTATCATCTTCAGTTTTCTGGCTGCATGCAGTCAGGGAAAATAACATCGCTGCAATGATAATGATGCTCATGATTTTTTTCATTGTTTTCATTTCTTTGCTCCTTCCCATACTTAATTTAGATGTTGTTTATCTGTAACTATTCTGTTACATTTATCCTTTCACCGCTCCCACAAGAACACCTTTGGTATAGTATTTCTGTAAAAGCGGGTAAACGATCAAAACAGGTATTACGGAAACTGCAATCACCGTCATCTTCATGGTATCTTCCGTCAGCGCGGATGCCGAACTAAGATTATTTAAATCTCCAAGTGCACCTTTACTGCCTGACGCATTGATCAGCTGTCTTAAATACACCTGAAGTAACTGCATTTTAGATGAATTTACATATAAAACACCGTCCATATAGGAGTTCCAGTTATCTACACCATAGAACATTGTCACTGCCGCTAACGCCGGCTTGGACAATGGCAATATGATCTTAATAAAAATCTGCGCTGCATTTGCACCGTCTATGAAAGCACTTTCCTCCAGAGACGCAGGCAGGGATTGAAAGAAATTACGAAGAATGAACATATTATAAGCACTCATCGCACCGGGAAGTAAGTATACCAAATAGTTGTCGATCAACCCCAAATCCTTAATAAGCAGATAGGTAGGAATTATCCCTCCGCTGAATAACATCGTAAAGAAAATCATCATGGAGATGAAACCTCGTCCCTTAAATCTTCGAAGAGATAAGGGATATGCCGTCAAAGCGCTAAGGATAACACTGAGCAATGTTCCAAAAGCTGTTTTAAATATGCTGTTTCCGAAAGCGACAAAGATCTGCTGCGTCTTAAACAGCAGCTGGTAGGACAGTAAAGTGAAATGCCTCGGCAATAAGAATATGCCTCCGCTCATTGATGCCTTCGAATCCGAGAATGAATACATCAGCACATGCCAAAAGGGATAGATCGTACTTATTACAATGATAGTCAATATAATTCCAATACCATAGCCCGATATTCTATCACCGATACTCTTCTTTTTCTTCCAAATTACATTCTGACTCTTTTTCCCCATAACTTTATTCCTCTCCCTATATGATTGCGCTATCTCTGTCGACAATTTTTGCAATTTTATTCGTAACCAGTACCAGTACCAATCCGATCACAGATTCCAATAACCCTGCTGCTGTTGCTATACCAAACTTTCGCTGCTCTAAACCAAGACGATATACATAGGTACTGATAATATCAGCCTTTGAAATTACAATATCATTGGAGATCGCAAATATTTGGTCAAATCCCGCATTCATAATACCTCCGGCACGGAAGATCAGAAGGGTAACAATGGTAGGTCTTAAATTCGCCAGAGTAATATGCCACATCTGACGCCACCTTCCCGCACCGTCAAGGGCAGCCGCTTCGTACTGTTCTGTATCAATGCCTGAAATGGAGGCCAGATAAACAATGGTACCGATACCGGCTGCCTGCCAGATATAGGATATGGTGATTACTTCTCGGAAAGAATCTTTATTGGTAAGCAGATTTACAACCTCCCCATGATATCCGAAGAAGCCGGCAACACTTGCCATTACACCGGTATTCGGGGAGAAGATTGCAGTCATTAAGCCGTAAATAACGATCCATGAAATGAAATTAGGCAGGATTACTGCAGTCTGTACTAATTTTTTTATTTTGCTTCTATGTATTTCATTAATCAATAATGCCAGAATGATAGGAGTCGGGAAACCAAAGATTAGCTTAGAAAAGCTAATGATCAGATTGTTTGCAAACGCACGTTGAAATGCATTTCGACTAAATAAGTCAATAAAATTATCAAGCCCGATCCACGCAGCATTCGTGAAGGTTGAAGTGATTTTATAATCTTTAAATGCAATTGTCAGTCCATACATAGGAATATATCTGAAGATAACGATGTACAGAATTCCGGGCAGAAGCATTAAATACAATAGATAATTTCTTTTTACTCCCAGCAGCAACTTGTCGTACCACTTTCTCTTGCCAGCAATAACTACATTTTTCATTCCTGTTTCTCCTTTTGCAAATCTGTTTATTTTGGAAGGATTAATATTAAATAGCGGTTATGTAGTATTTATACATAATTCAATTTATTTTATAGTTATTATACTACCAGTAAATAAATATGTCAATTATATATAAGATATTTTTATGAATTAACTATATTGAATTTTTATCCAGCGTTTTACACAAAATATTAAAATATATTTTCAAAGTATCTATATAAAACTAACATAAACTTTACAAATCTATTTTTATATTTCTCTTAGCTTCGAAGATAGTTTCAAATAAAATCTATGATTAAATCGTCTGCTTCCCATCAAATACTAAAAATCAATTCTATATTTGTAGGATTTATACCACATTTTGAGAATATAAGCAGCGGATACGCCTCACAGATTTCTTATTCCATAAAAACGGAGCATATAAAAACAATGCAATGCTCATTGCTTTTTATATGCTCCATCTCAGATGCCGAATTCCTTTATTGGGATTTTAACACGCAATATACATCATCACCATCAAGAGAGATCATCCGGCCCGGCACTTCAAAGGTACAGGACACATGGCTTTTGTTCATAAACACAAGCAGAGCTTCACCGTTATATTCATACTCAGTCATAACAACAGCTTCCGGCAAAGGGCAGATCGTATTCACAACAAATTTGCCTTCATAGAAAAACCTATGGTATTTATCCTTCAGATCAATCAATTTTCTGATGTGCGCAGCATACTTATTCATTCCGTCAATTCCCATGACACGGCCTCTATAAATGGATACATCAAAGCGATATCCCATGACAAACGCATAATTTAGCTGCAGCTTATAATCTTCACGTTCATCATGAATAAACCGGTTTGTCATGATTGTCTCGGGAAAGGTTCTTAAATACATCTGCGGAAAGCCATTCTTGGCATACCAGTTGCCAAGGTCACAGCCATGATGATAATCCAGGTAAGGAGCAAAAATATCCACGGTGGTTTCCGAACCAAGGGCTTCCTCTCCCGTCAGCAGTCCCCGCATTGCCTTAAAATTGCCGGCGCGGTACTTCGGATCAAGATCCCCCCGGTTTCCATGCTTATGGGTTTTGTCAAAGCAGAGCCAGCAATGATGTCCTCCGATCTGATCATAGAAGATAGAGTCCGGATGAAAGGATAATTTGACTTTTCCGTTCTCCAGTAATTTATTCTGCCATTCGTCCGTCGCCTGACATGCTTCTGCAAATGTCTTATAGCCAAAGGTACGAAGGATGGTACCGCGATTGGCAAATTGGTAATGATCCAGGTATTCATTTCCGTCAATATCTTTTCTTGAAATTTTATGTCCTGTTTCTTTATAAAAATCCGATTTTACATCCATTAATACGCCATTGGTATAAAGGGCCACACGGCCTCCCAGGTCCTGTATTTCCCGTATCGCCTTTTTTAATTCTTCCTCTCCGCCCAACAGAGGATCCGGTTCATACAAAGGATAACCGTTATCGAAACGGCCCTTCCACCAGCCGAACACCATGAGCATATCCAGACCATACTTCCTGCCATCCCGATATAGCTGGGGCAGATCCTGATACTTCCAGAAAACCTCTCCGTATTGATGGCGCAGGATTACCCTCTGCCAGCCGGTAAAGTTCTTTACCCACTGCGGTTTATCCGCAGGAACAAACCAGTTTTTACGCGCCCAGCTGCCGTAGAGATCGGAACCGTTTCTCCAATCCCCTTCCTGCAAGCTGATGATATTATGCGCACAGGATATTTTTTCTCCTTGCAATGCCAACGGATAATGACATATGGTCAGGAGCAGTCTCGGGTCCGTATTTCTGGGGCTGATTCCGGTATTAAACACACAGGTCCGCTGCTCCAGGTCGTGGCGTCCGACATACAAAAAGTGTCCCGCACTCTCCACTCCGAACCAGGCCATATTGGAGGGTCTGGGATAGAGTAACGGCGACCATATCTCATGATAATCCGCAGCCATATATTCGGTATGATATTTCTCCAGCTTGCTCCATGGATTTTCCAGGCGTTCTCCAAGGCCATGACTGCGGTATAATACGTCATTCTCTCTTTTCTCATCACAAACTGACGATAAATCCAGGAAAGGCAGCTGCAGCTCATTCACACGGGCCTGATCCTGATTTTCGATTTCGGCCCACATCTCGATTTCTGACCGTCTCTGTCTGATATGTATTGTGAGCCTTACCTCATAATTCCTTCCGGTTTCATCCGCCAGAGAAGCATAGGTAATATCACAGCCGTCGGCAAGCTCTGCAACCCTTCCGGTTTGAATCCCGGACGGTATCATAATCTCACGGGAATAACCATCATCCATATGAATTCTCCAGAAGTCCGCCTGCTCCGGATTGGAAAGCGGTAAGCCCTCTGCAAACCAGTGAATTCGGTTCGCCCGGGAATTCAGCCTGAAATTTAATTTATTACATTTGTTATTCTGCATACATTCTCCTTTTTGATATTAAATATGTCAAAAGCCATGCTGCATATACAGTATTGATAAATTAAATCTTAATATCTCTTAACATAAACACCGGTCTCTTTCGTCGGCTGGATCTCCCCATTTAAAATGTCATACATTTTCCGGCTTGTCTCCTGTATTTTCTCAACACAAGCATAATGGGGTTTATTACATACATCGATCAGGCCATGCTGCATATTCTCTCCGTCAAATCTTCCAAGCAGCGGCTGGTCGTTGAACTCAAAATAATGTATTCCGATGCAATTTGTATAAGACATCGCCGTCTGCATGTAATAGGCGCAGCATTTTCCCCGTTCTTCCTGCGTGGTGGAGCAAACCAGTCCGTTGGCATATAAGCCCTTATCCGAGCCGCCAATATGCCATTCTCCCACAATGATCGGCTTATCTACACGCTCTAACGCAATATCAAATTTTTCACTGGGGGACTGCCGGTAACAATTAAAGGAAAACAGATCATAGATGTTCGCTCCGGAAAAATCGTCTTCCGTGATGGATGCGTATCTCATTCCCAGGCTCATATGTACGGGATCCACATCCTTTAGTGCCTGGTTGGGAACATCTGCGTATTTTTTAATCAGAATATCCCTGAATTCATGCAGATCCTTCTCTGCATCCGGGGATAATTGATCTGCGGCTTCCATCGGGGTGTATAAATCCTCAAAGGAATGAAAATCGGTATTCCAGCTTTGATTCAAGGCCGGAATGCTTTCCCGGTATTTCTCCTTAAGAAATCTCACCAGCTCCATTTTGCTGTATAAGTTATTTTGATTTGCCAGCAGCCGCTCTGCTATATTGACATTACGCTGTACCAGCCATTCCGGTTCATTATTTATAAAATAACCGATCAGGTACGGGTTTCCTACAAAGGGCTTCAGCTGTCCGGCAAAAATTTCGCTTCTTCTTTTGTATTCCGGATCATAAACATCGGGAAAATCACGGAAAATCATTTTATCTGTTTTCGGAAATTCCTTTAAGGTCCAGGTGAAAGGAATCCGGGCCTTCTCCAGATATTCCAGGACATTCTCATCCATGTAGTTATTCACGCATACGGAAATTGTATTAAAGCCCCACTTCTTTAATCTTGCGACATTTATTTTGTTCCAGGCCTCCCACCAGCCATCCCCAAAGGCTCTTATCATATTGGCTCTTGCAAAATTAAACAGGTACTTTCCTTTTCCTTCTTCCCTGCCGTTTCTCTTAACATACTCTGCGATCTGATCGGCGGTTGTCCATGCAATTTTATAGCTTTCCTCCTCTTTGGAAGGAAGCCACCGATACATATTCCGCATTCCGTCAACGAAGCCAAAGTCACCCATTCTGCTTCCATAGCATACTCCGTTGCTGAAAAAGGCATAACCGTCGGGATCAACGAGCCACCACCGCTTACCGTCATGGTGCGTATAGAAGTATCCCTTCTTTTCAAATTGCTTCTTTGTCCAGCCGCCATATTTGCTCCAGGATTGATTGAGATAGCCTGCATTGTCTTCTGCTGCCGCCAGTTCCTTTCTTAAAAAGCGGATCAGCTCCTCCGTGGATTTGGTTTTGCCTTCCCAATCCATATCGATACATTGTCCCATCTCATCCACCAACGGCTCACCGATTACGGTCAAATCAGGCAGGTCATCGGAAATGTACAGATCGAATAAGGTAAAGGTTCTGTTATTTTTCCCTTTTTCTAAAACAATTCTAAGCTTGTCAACCTTGGATATATGAGTCGGCTTTCCTGCAACATGTCCTTTAAAGGTACCCGGACGAGTCTGCAGAAACCAGCGCTTCGATTCTAATTCATCCAGCTTAATCGCAACCTTAACCTGCCTGTTAGGCAGCAGATAATAGCCCAGACTTGTTACTTCACTACCGTAATAAAATTCTATTTTAAGGTTAACATTAGAATCCATTTCCGTCAGAGTATCCAAAATGATATATTTTTCATCCGTCCATTCAAAACCGCCATGATCACTTTTCAGCTCCATAATCATTTTTTCATTCTTCAATTCCACTGTGAAGGGTGTTCTGCCGATTACCTTTGAGTCTGTAATCATTTCCAAATCCGCTAAATTTATTTTGTTCGTTTTGGTATACATAAGGTCTCCTTTATTTTTAATTTAAATTTCGTTTCTCAGGTCAGGATTTCATTTTGGCTGCTGTCTTTCCTATATTGTGCTGCCCGGATCAGCTCTGTTATGGAGCAGGTTAAGCCATGCCTTACAGATATCGGGATAATTCGTAATCACACCGTCGCATCCCCAGTCATACAGCTTCTGCAATTCCTCCATTCCGTTAATGGTCCAGACATTCACCTTAATGCCGTTTTCCCTGCAATTGTCTACCGTAGCCTTCGTCAGACTGAGAACATCCGGATGATAGCATTCCAAACCATAGGTTCTGGCAAAGTATCCCGCATTCCAGATCTCCGGTTTGCTTACCAATATCCCGCATTCGATCTCCGGAGCCAATTGCTTGCATTTTAGCAGGGATACATGGTTAAAGGAGGAGAACATCACCCGGTCCGTTAACCCATAGGTCCGAACCAGTTCCAGGGTCCTTTCCTCCAGCCCTTCATAATAGTACTTACGGTTCTTCAATTCGATGTTGGTAGTAACATTCTCATTGCGAACCCACTCCAGATACTCTTCAAAGCTCGGAATCGGGTTAAATCCGAATTTATCTCCATACATTGCATTCACATTAAATTTGCGCAATTCCTGATAGGTCAGATTTTTAATCAGGCCCTTTCCGTCTGTTATATTTTCTACAGTTTCATCATGTAGAATGACCAGGACGCCGTCTTTCGTCATTTGTACATCAATCTCAAGCTCATCACATCCTGCTTCTACCGCCTTTTTATAAGCCAGCATGGTGTTTTCGGGATATTGACCGCTATATCCCCTGTGTGCAATTACTTTCATTTCTTTCTACCTCTTCTCTGTTTTATCACAATATGTCCTGTAGTAAAAAGCTAAAAACTACGAACTTTTTATGTATCATGAATAAAAAAATAAGGCAGAAAAATAAATTTTCCGCCTTCCCTATTCCTAATCATTAACATAAGTCATCACTCTGCCTTGTCAGTATAATTATTTAGTTAAAAATCAGATTATTGGATGTTTTCTTTGTTTTTTCAAGCATGTCTATGGATTCTAATCCCATAGCATGAATTACATTCATAAAAAGTGCATCGATCATGGCATATTGTCCGATCCGGGAAGTCATCGCCGTTCTGGAATATAAACTTTCTCTGGAAAATGTCCTCAATACAACATCCGAATATTGGCCTGCTTTTGATTGTATACTGGAGGTCATCGATACAGTAGGAATACCGTTCTCTTTTGCTATCTTTAACAGACTGACCGTTTCTTTTGTATTACCGGTATTTGTAATACAAATCACCAGGTCCGCAGGCTTAAACAAGCTGACGAGATTACAAGCGGTATGATAGTCATTGATGCCCCATACGGATTTACCGAGCCGTATAAACTTCAGCATGGCGTCCTTACATATGACACCGGAAGCGCCTGCTCCAAAGAAGCATATTTTATTGCTTTTAATGATCATATTGGCAACGATATTTAATTTCACATAGTCTATTCCCTTAATCGTGGCTAAAATCGTATCTTCCTCCGATCTCAGCACACTGGTAACCAGCTCCTGAATATCGTTTTTAAAGTTATCCTTATTGATATCGGAAAAGAAAAAATCTTCATTCGACATTCGTTCGGCAACGGATATCTTAAAATCCTTAAAACCGGTAAATCCTAAAGAATTGCAAAAACGGAATACGGTCGGTTCACTGACTCCGACTTCCTTTGTGAGCATTTGAACTGTCATTCTTAAAACCTGCGAAAGATTATTAATTACATAATCGGCTACCTTCTTTTCACTTTGCGGCAAATTTGGATATGCAGTAGCAATCATTTCAAAAATACTATCATTTTTCATTCTTTCTCCCCCCAAATCATGTAGTGTAGTAATATTACAATTTATTATATCATCCATTCGAAAACTGTCAACTTTTATTAATTTCGTAATTATACTACTTATCTGTGGGAGAGAGAAAGAGTCTGTTTTTCCTTATAATCTACCTGCTATTGCTCCACGATAACAGCCACTCCATCCGGTATTATTGTTACCTTAGCATCCGGTCCAACTTTTGCTCCTGCCAACCTGATAGCCTGATCAAGACTGTTCGCATGCTTCATATGCATTTTTGTGATCAGCTCCGGATCACACTGGTCGGAAACAAGAATGACATCGCTCTTGATCAGAATACGGGCAAGTATCTGCGCTTCCCATTGATCGGCTATGGTATCCTGCTGTTTAATTCCGGCGATTTTCTCCGCAACCTCCAAAGGAGACTTGGCATTTGCAAACCATCTGTAAAACGCTTCTCCTCCATGTCCGTCATTACAGGCCGCCGCAATGATGATCACACCATCCTTTTTCACACAGGCCTCCGCGGCAGTCATGCCCTTTACCGCCTGATATATATTCTGATCCAGAGGATATCCTCCGTTTGAAGTGATTACAATATCCGCGGCATTACCGGCTTTCACGCTTGACAGGTTTTTTACAAAATCACAACCCGCTTCATGGGCTTTTACCGGATCTCCGGCAAAAGCATTGATAATCTTCTTTTCTCCGTCAATTACTACATTCATGATAAACTGCAGCTTTGCCGCACTTGCCGCATACATCATATCCTCGTTGATCGGGTTACTTTTAAGATTACCCGTACGGGCATAGCTGCTGGCTATGAATTTTGAACAATGGTTTGCCAGCACTGTTTTGGCGGAGGCAATTCCCGGAAGAATACTCTTTCTTCCGCCGGAAAATCCCGCAAAAAAGTGAGGCTCAATAAAGCCCTCCGACAGGACAACATCAGCCCAGTCTACCAGAGAATTCACCCATAACTCGCCGCCGGAGGGAAGCACTCCCTTATAAACCATATTGTCACTATCGCGGCTGTCGTGATTGAGGATTTCTTCTTTCTCAACCAGGTCCTTCCCGAACTTCATCAGCATTTCTTCATGGGTGGTCGGTCTGTGGAATCCGGTTGCAATCAGTATCTTCACCTTGACTTCAGGATTATGCCTCCTGATTTCCTCCAGCAGGATCGGCAATGTGATTTTACTTGGTACCGGTCTTGTGTGATCGCTTGTGATAACCAATACCTTCCCTGCACCCGCTGTCATATCGCTAAGCCGCTTTGAGGAAACCGGCTCCTTCAGGGCCTTTCTTACCAATTCCTCCTGGGAACAGGCTGCCTTATATTCCTGTGCTTTTGAAGCAAGAATTTTGTTTATGTACTGCTCCTCTATTGCAAGCTCCAGATGACCTGTGCCATAGGGTATTTGAATGTTCTTCATAGCTTAATTCTCTCCTTCCTGCCAGATCAGCGCACAGCGTACGGCCTTCTCCCACCCGCGCAATAGTCTTTTTGTGTGTTCCTGCGTCATCTTCGGTTGAAATACCCTGGATAGTTTCCAGTTCTCCTTGATTTCCTCCTTGTCCCTCCAATAGCCAACGGCAAGACCGGCAAGATATGCCGCACCCAATACTGTTGTTTCAATACATTCGGGCCGCCTCACCTGCGTATGCAGGATATCAGCCTGAAACTGCATCAAAAAATCATTAACACTGGCTCCGCCGTCAACCTTTAAGCTGTTTAAGCATAAATCCGCATCCTCCTCCATGGCACGAAGTACATCATGGGTCTGGTACGCAATGGCTTCCATTGCGGCACGGATAAAATGCTCCTTATTGCAGCCTCTGGTAATACCGACAACCGTTCCCCTTGCATATTGCTTCCAATAAGGTGCTCCCAAGCCTGTAAAAGCCGGTACGATATATACGCCGTTGGTATCCTGCGCACCTTCCGCACAGCATTGGGCCTGCGCAGCATCCTCAACCATATGAAGCCCGTCTCTCAGCCATTGAATTACCGCACCGGCAGCAAAAACACTTCCTTCCAGCGCATAATTCACCTCTGGCCCGTCACTGGCAGCGATGGTC
Source organism: Bacillota bacterium (assembly GCA_023409535.1). GTDB lineage: Bacteria > Bacillota > Clostridia > Lachnospirales > Lachnospiraceae > Mobilitalea. Next base: position 100,477 of record JAEYGZ010000037.1, on the reverse strand, counting down.
GTTAAAAGACCCTGCTTTGAACGTATCGCCTCCCGACCGGTATTCATCAGTAAAAAGCATCCTGTTCCGTAAGTATTCTTTACATCCCCCCTATCAAAGCAAAGCTGTCCAAACAATGCTGCCTGCTGGTCTCCCGCAACGCCGGAAATGGCAATTTTCCCGCCCAGTAAGCTGCCGTCCGTATAGCCATACAGGCAGCTGGAGGGCTTTACCTGGGGCAGCATTGCTTTGGGAATGCGAAAGTATTCCAGAAGCTCGTCATCCCAGCTTAATTTTCTTATGTCAAAAAGCATGGTTCTGGATGCATTCGTATAATCTGTTATGTGGATACTTCCCTTCGAAAGATTCCAGATCAGCCAGGTATCCACCGTACCAAACAGGAGATTGCCGGCTTCCGCCTCCTTTCTGGCTCCCTCCACATGGTCCAGGATCCAGCAGATTTTTGTTGCCGAGAAATACGCATCCGGAATGAGACCCGTCTTCTCCCGCAGAACCTGGTCAAAGCCGCTGTTTTTTATTTCCTCAATCTGATCCGCCGTTCTGTGGCATTGCCATACGATGGCATTGTACACCGGCTCTCCCGTATGCTTATTCCATAGTATCGTGGTTTCCCGCTGATTGGTGATCCCTAAGGCTGCAATTTCTTCCGCACTGATCCCAAGCTTTGCCATTGCCTCCGCCGCAACGCCAATCTGGGAAGACCAAATTTCCACCGGATCATGTTCTACCCAGCCCGGACAGGGATAGATCTGTTTTAATTCCCTCTGTGCCATACTGCGGACCGTTCCGCTTTTATCGATAATTACGCAGCGGGAACTGGTTGTTCCCTGATCCAATGCCATAATATAGTTTCCCCGCATCCTTCTTCCTCCAAAATTAAGATAGTACAAAGCTTCAGGCGACATCCTTGGTTGCCACAACAGCAATTCCCGTCCCTGCAATATTCTCTTTCACCACTTCTCCTGCATAAACCGGTGTCTGAAGCTCAATTGCCGCCAATTCCCTGATGCACTCCCGCATTTTATCCTTTGGGACACCTTCCTTTGTTTTCACCGATACTACAGGTGTATTATAACTCTTTACCCGTACCGTAGAAGTAACGATTCTCCTGGGGTCCGTTAATTCCGTAACAGCATAGGTCTTCCCTCTCGGGCAGGAATTTCCCGTTACACTGATTTTATCTTCTTCCATCACTGCGCTGAGCCTGCAGCCAAGCGGGCAGCAAGTACAAATCATCTCTCTCTTTTCCATATCAGACACCCTCCCTTTCAATTGCTATCCGTATTTGCCTCAAATCATGATACCTGCTTAATTCCGCCTTTTTCAGCCTTACTTCTTCCATCTCACCGGGAGCCATAATTCTCTTTTTTACTTCCTTCACAAGAACGTCATCATAATAAATACATAGTTTTACCTTTGAAAATGACTCGCTTACCCGAAAGCGTACCATTAGTTCCTCCTGCATCCGGTAAGGGTTAATATAGGATGGCACGGTATAGCGAACGCCAAAATCCGGTCTGATCTCAATTTGCTGCTCATTCTGCTTCAGCGCTCCCTTAACATACTCCGCGGCATTTTTACCGGCTGCCATAGCCTCCTGGGATACATAATCCACCAGGTCATGTACATGAAGTACGTTACCGCAGGCAAATACACCGGGGATGTTCGTCTCCAGACTTTCATCTACCACCGGCCCGGAAGTAACCGGGCTGAGGGTAATCCCCAGCTTCATCGACAGTTCATTTTCGGGTATCAGCCCCACGGAAAGCAGCAGTGTATCACAGGATATGTATTCCTCGGTACCTGGGATCGGTTTTAACTGTTCATCAACCTTCGCCAGGGTAACGCCCTTTACCCGTTCCTTCCCGTCAATGTCTACCACGGTATGGCTAAGCTTCAGCGGGATTCCAAAGTCATCCAGACATTGCACGATATTACGTTTTAAACCTCCCGAGTATGGCATCAGCTCTGCAACCACTTTAACCGCGGCACCCTCCAAGGTCAAACGCCTTGCCATAATCAGACCGATATCACCGGACCCCAGGATTACCACTTCTTTTCCTGGCATCCTGCCTTCCACATTAACAAAATGCTGGGCGGTTCCGGCACAGTAGATCCCGGCCGGACGGTATCCCGGTATATTCAGCGCCCCCCTGGGCCGCTCCCTGCAGCCCATTGCAAGAATTATCGAATCCGCTTCAATTTGGAACAATCCGTCGGTTCTATTCATCAGGGTGATTTCGAATCCCGACAGCATGGCTTGATTATCACTTTCTGCGTCCCTGCTACTTATGTCAACTGCCATGGTATTAAGCAAATAGGGTATCCCTGCCTCTTTCACCTGATTAATATATCTTGCGGCGTATTCAGGCCCGGTCAGCTCTTCCCCGAAGGTGTGGAGTCCAAATCCATTATGGATGCATTGATTTAAGATACCCCCAAGCTCCTTATCCCGTTCGACAATTAACACCCTGTCCGCCCCATGCTCTTTTGAAGCCACGGCCGCAGCAAGCCCTGCCGGGCCTCCGCCGATAATCACAATATCATAATGCATGCTTACATCTCCCTTTCCATGTTCTGCTTGTTATATCCGGTCAATAAATATGCGTCCTTATCTGATTTCACGATGGCGCTTACATCCGTCTTCCATTCCCTCGAAAGAATTTCCATTGTCTTAGGCATGCAGAAACCGGCCTGGCATCTTCCGCTTCCGGCCCGTGTACGTCGCTTTACACCGTCAAGGGTTCTTGCGCCTAAGGGTCTGTGAATCGCATCCAGAATCTCTCCCTCAGTCACCATTTCACAACGGCAGATTACATTAGCATAGGCCGGATTTTTGAGGATCAAATCCATCTGCTCCTCCCTGGAAGCAGAAGCCATAGATCTGATTCCTGTCCTGCGGCTGATGTAATCCTCCTTCTTTCTCCCCGGCACTATTGCATTCACCAGCTCCGCCACATAGGCTCCGATTGCGGGAGCGCAGGTTAATCCCGGGGATTCGATACCCGCAACATCGATAAAGCCCTTCGCATCCTCCACTTCTTCAATAATAAAGTCATCCATCGCCTCATGCGCCCGAAGTCCTGCAAAGGAGGTTATCACCTGGCGCATGGGCGGTAGTTTATCTACGCTTAACGCTGCCTTTTTTATGATTTCCGCAAGTCCTCTTTCTGTCGTAAATTGCCCCTCTTTATTATCGATATCCTCTGCGGTAGGTCCGAGAAGAAGATTCCCGTGAATGGTGGGAGTGACTAAGATTCCTTTGCCATATTCCGTGGGCAGCTGAAATATTGTTTTAGCTACAAGCCCTCCGGCTTGCTTGTCAAACAAACAGTATTCTCCCCTTCTTGCAATCAGAGTCATTTTCTTGTCACTCACCATATTGTGCAATTTGTCGGCATAAATTCCTGCCGCATTAATGACAATGCGGCTCTCAAAGATGCCCTGTGTTGTGTGAAGCAAATAGCTGTCTTCTTTCCTTTCTACCCCTGTGACTTCCGTATCAAAGAAAAATTCAGCGCCGTTTACACATGCATTTTCAGCCAATGCAACCGTAAGCCCAAAGGGGCAGACAATTCCCCCTGTGGGAGCATGCAAAGCCGCCGCTACTGATTTTGACAGGTTAGGCTCCAGTGATCTTGCCTCCTCTCCCGTTAGGAGCTGCAGACCTTGTACACCGTTTTCTACTCCCTTCTCATAAAGCATTTTTAACTTATCCTTGTCTTCTTCGCGAAAGCAAAGAACAAGTGAACCATTTCGTTTGAAGGAAAAATCAAGCTCCTTTGATAATTCCTCCATTCTCCGGTTACCCTCCACATTCAGCTTCGCCTTCAGGCTGCCCGGGGCAGCATCAAAGCCCGCATGAACAATACCGCTGTTTGCCTTTGAGGTCCCCTCACAGACATCCAGACCCTTTTCCAGAACTGCAACCTTTCTGTCGTGTCTCATCAGCTCTCTTGCCACAGCACTTCCCGTCACACCGGCACCGACAATGATTACATCATACATGCTATCTCTCCTTTTTGCACATAAAAAAAGCCAAACAAACAACACCATAATTTTATGGTATTTTCTGCTTGACTCTCATTCTCATGCATTCCATATTTTATTTTTATTACTGAAGCAGCGTCTTGTAACACACTGTTCAATATTTCATACTACACAAATAATAACAGAGTTTTCAATTTTATGCAACAAAAATTTATAAATCATGAACTCTTATCATAATATATGTACTTAGTCCCTGCAAGGTGCATTACATAAACCATACTTCCCGGTTAGTCGTGGAAATGGAAACAGCTCCTCCGGACAAAGCCGCCATTACATCGTCTTTATCAGAGATAAGTCCGCCGGCAATGATAGGAACGGAGCTTATTTTTTTAATATTACTGATTACCTTTGGCATAACGCCCGGCAAAATCTCGATATAATCCGGCTTTACCGCTTCGCTTTGCTTCCTGATATTCTCAAAGGCCATGGAATCAATGATAAAAAAGCGTAAAATCGTATATAGACCCAACTCCTTTGCTCTCTTGATCAAGCCTACCTTCGTTGAGATAATGCCATCCGCTTCCGTATTGTTTTTAATAAAATCCACCGATACTTCCTTTGAACTAAGACCATTAATCAAATCAATATGTACGATAACGATTCGCCCTGTACTTTTTATCGTTTTCACGATCTGTGATATCGTACAGATATCTCCGAATAGGACAAAGATAATATTACTGTCCGATTCAAGGCATCTGCTTAAGCCATCCATATCTTTAACCGCTGCGATAATCGGACATTCTTCCATCGCATCAATAAATTTTCTGTGCATAATACTCTTCAAGCCTTTCCGGGAGCCTCCAGTTGATCCGCTGTTACAATTGTATGCTTCAGGCATCACGATTACGATTAACCCCAGTTACAGTATCTTCTCCTTCATTATAGCTTTCCTGATATATTTAATCAATAGATTAGTAATACTCTTTGCAAAAAGGAGCCGGACTGATGCTGTAACTCATCGCTTTCTCCAAACCGTCGAAGTTGTATACGGCCGGAATCCTATATTATAATAGAACTGCTGCGAGGATCCCACATAAGCTGTTTTTGCTCCTCTTAGCCCAACCCTGCGCAAGCCTTCTAAAACTGCTGCCTTTCCCAGTCCCATTTTGCGGTAATCCGGGTCAGTTGCTACAGGCTCTACCACCGCATATCCTGCCTCAGGATCATACCACATTCCGCAATAGGAAACAAAATTACCGTCCGGTGCAACCACCGCAACCTTTAACTCCAGATCGACATTCGGACGAAACATTTCTTTCTGTGCCCCCTTTTCCTCCTCTTCTGAAAAGGAGAATTGACCTTCTCCATTTAGCTCATGATTGAAACCCTTCCATAAAACGCGCCGGTATTGATACAGGTCCGGGGTATCTTTCATGGAAGTAATCCGAAACCCCTCCGGTAACTGGTAGGTAAGAGGCGCTGTCTCTATATTGAACCTGGCATCACTTTCTTGATTGGTCGTAGCGATATAACCGCACCCGGCAGCAAGCTCCTGATACTCCAGATCCCTATCGTGAATGATGATTCCGAATTTATCATTCTCAGAAAGGGCATCCTCGGAATAATACAGCATCGTTTTCTTTAGCTCATCATACCCAGGCAAATTAAGGCAAAATGCCTCTCCCGGCTGACAGTCAAAGGCGGCAATGCCAACAATTGCAGCATTATCCTCCCATAAACCGATTCTGCCTATGGCGGACTTATTCAAATAGCTATGAGTGATCATCCAATCCCATCTTACATAGGTAAAGGGTGCATATCCTAATTTTATAAAAAACTCCCGCACCTTATAATAATCTTTAGTTATTCCCGCTTCATTTGTATAGTTTCTAAATTGCACCAACATATCCTGCCTCCCATATGTTAGAATGTGTATACAACTCTCAGGTATAAAAAAACCCCTATTCCGAAGAATAGGGGAAATGCTGTCCGACTTAACAGTACACCAAAGAAAGAACTTAATTACTTTAAAGTAACCTTAGCGCCTTCTGCTTCTAACTTAGCCTTAAGATCATCAGCTTCAGCCTTGCTTGCGCCTTCCTTGATTGTCTTAGGAGCTGCATCAACAAGATCCTTAGCTTCCTTTAAGCCTAAGCCGGTTACTTCACGAACAACCTTGATAACCTTAACCTTGTTAGCACCTGCTTCAGTTAACTCTACGTTAAACTCTGTCTTCTCTTCCTCTGCTGCAGCTGCGGGACCTGCTGCTGCAACTACAACACCAGCTGCTGCGGATACACCGAATTCTTCTTCACATGCTTTTACTAAATCATTTAATTCTAATACAGTAAGGCCCTTAATAGCCTCGATAAATTCCTGAGTTGTCATTTTATTTACCTCCATCAATATTTTTATTTTTTCGTTACGTTTCTTTTTACAGCATTAAATATAACTATGCCTGCTTCTCTGCAATCTGTGAACAGATTGCACTTCAGCCTATCCCTGACTTATGCCTGCTTCTCTGCGATCTGTTTGATGACACGAGCAAAGTTAGCAATAGGTGACTGCATACTTCCAAGTAATCTGGAAATAAGAACTTCTCTGGAAGGGATAGTTGCGATAATCTGAATTCCCTTTGTATCATAGTAAGTTCCTTCTACAACACCTGCCTTAAACTCTAAATTAGGCATTGTCTTTGAGCATTCCAGTAAAACTCTTGCAGGAACTGTTGCATCCTCTAAACCGAAAGCTACAGCGGAAGGACCGTTTAAATCCTTTGCTAATGCTTCAAATTCTGTTCCTTTGAATGCAAAGTTAAGCATTGTGTTCTTGTATACCTTGTATACGACACCGGCTTCTCTTAATTTCTTACGAAGCTCTGTATCCTGAGCAACGGTTAAACCGCGGTAATCAACTAAAACAGCTGCTTTTGCTTTAACTACATATCCTTTGATCTCTTCAACAACAGGTTGCTTTTGTTCAACTTTTGCCATTACGTACACCTCCTTGTTTTGATATACAGGATGAATCGATAAATCAATTCACTTGTTATGAATAAAAAACCTCTTTCCGCCAAAGCAGAAAGAGGTCAATAAATCAATACGATTTAAATCAACTTTCCTCGGTAGGCGGCGACACCTTACGCCTTACGGCACCTACTGTCTTCGGCAGCTATTACTGTGCAGTGTAATGTTTCACACATTACTCACACACAAAATGCATTATAGCATGGACAACATTACTGTGTCAACACTAAATTCCAAATGTGAATTGTTATTATGACCCGTATGCTTTATGCGAGTCTATTCACACTATCCTAACTTCGCCGTGTTCAGCTTTACGCCAGGACCCATAGTAGAAGCTAAAGTTACGCTTCTTAAATACTGTCCCTTTGCTGCGGAGGGCTTAGCCTTAACAACAGCGCCAATTAAGGTCTGGAAGTTGTCATTCAACTGTTCCTCGGTAAAGGAAGCCTTACCAACAGGAACATGGATGATGTTAGTCTTGTCAAGTCTGTACTCGATCTTACCGGCTTTGATTTCTGCGATTGCCTTCGCCACATCCATGGTAACTGTTCCGGCCTTAGGATTTGGCATTAAGCCCTTGGGTCCGAGAACACGTCCCAAACGACCAACGACACCCATCATATCAGGTGTTGCTACTACTACGTCAAATTCAAACCAGTTTTCATTCTGGATCTTAGGTACTAAATCATCTGCACCAACAAAGTCAGCACCGGCAGCCTGAGCCTCGTTAGCCTTATCACCCTTTGCAAATACGAGCACACGTACTGTCTTACCGGTTCCGTGAGGTAATACTACCGCACCACGAACCTGCTGATCAGCATGACGTCCATCAACGCCAAGTCTGATGTGTGCTTCGATGGTCTCATCGAATTTAGCAACTGCTGATTTCTTCACCAGGCCGATTGCTTCTGTTGCATCGTACTGTACTGCTTTGTCGATTAATTTTGCAGAGTCTTGATATTTCTTTCCTCTTTTCATTCTATAAACCTCCTAGTGGTTTTATCGGAGAAAGCGGAATTTCATGCGCCACTTTTACATGGACTTTGCCGAAACCCGCGAATACAGGTTACCGTATTCGTCACGAATGTGCTTTGACATTCGGTCCTGACAATGCTTTTTGTCAGGCTATCCTCCCACGTTATTAGATTCTAAATCGCATAGTCTCTTTCAACCACGCTGTCTTATTCTTCAATAGTAACGCCCATGCTTCTAGCGGTGCCGGCAATCATGCTCATTGCTGCTTCAACGCTTGCCGCATTTAAGTCAGGCATTTTCAGTTCTGCGATTTTTCTAAGATCTGCCTTAGAAAGCTTTGCTACCTTTGTCTTGTTAGGAGTAGCGGATCCGGACTTCAGATTAAGAGTCTTCTTAATTAAAACTGCTGCCGGAGGGGTCTTTGTTACGAAGCTGAAGCTTCTGTCTGCATATACGGTGATAACTACGGGTGTAATAATACCATCCTGATCTGCTGTTCTTGCATTAAATTCCTTGGTAAACTGAACAATGTTTACACCATGCTGACCAAGCGCGGGACCAACCGGGGGAGCCGGCGTAGCCTTGCCTGCTGGAATCTGTAATTTGATATAACCTGTAACTTTTTTTGCCATAATAGCATACCTCCTGATAAATGTGGTGTTTGCGGGGATTTCCCTCCCACGGTAACTGCTGTAAACGGATGTAAAGCCGTTTATACTTAACGATTATGGAATCGTTAATGGTTAACAATTGTAAAATCGTTAACGGTTAGCAATTGTAAAATTACTAACTTATCTGCGAACCTTAACTTCACTGAACCCAATCTCAACCGGAGTTTCACGTCCGAACATATCCACGCTGATTGTAACAATCTGCTTATGGGTATTGATTTGTTTGATCACACCGGTAGTATTCTCCCATACGCCGGAAGTAACCGTAACGGTATCACCAAGTTCAAAATCAACGGTAACTTCATCGGATTTGATTCCCATGCTCTTCATCTCAAGATCGGATAACGGAACCGGCTGCTTTGAATCAGGGCCGACAAAGCCTGTTACACCTCTGGTGTTACGAACTACATACCATACATCATCATTCATGACCATATGGAGAAGTACATAGCCAGGAAACATCTTCTTCTGCACACGTTTCTTAACACCGTTCTTAACTTCGATGACATCCTGCATCGGAACAGATACTTCAAGGATCTGATCCTGCAACTTTCTGTTTTCGATTGTTTTCTCAATGTTCGCTTTTACTTTGTTCTCATACCCTGAATAGGTGTGAACAACGTACCAATTAGCCTCTGACATATCCTCACCCTTATCCTAAAATGATTCCTATACCGAGTTCAACTACATAATCCAGTACGTAAATAATTAACCCTAAGATAAAGGTGGTAATAATGACAGCAACGGTTCGCCTTGTAAGAGCATCTCTATCCGGCCAGATAATCTTGGCAAATTCGGATTTCAAACCCTTGAACCAGCTTTTCTTTGGAGCTTTTTCGGCTGTAGTGTTTGTCACTTCTCCCATGTTTGCATTTCCTTTCAGACTAATTATTTGGTTTCTTTGTGTAGTGTGTGGGTTCTGCAGAACTTACAATACTTCTTTGTTTCCATTCTGTCTGGATGTGTCTTCTTTTCCTTGGTCGTGTTGTAATTGCGTTGTTTGCAATCTGTACATGCCAATGTGATTTTTACGCGCACAATATCCACCTCCGATTTCTCTTGTAGCGCATTCGCTTAACTTTGCAACAGCCTTTTTTTAGGCATAAAAAAAAAGCCCTCTTTCTTTGCTTTCTTAATATATCATAGACCAAAGTCTACGTCAATATATTTTTTATCCGCTTACATTATAGCAAATAATGCTGATAATGCAAGCGGATTTTTTCTATGCAGATGAATTTTGCTTGACGGTGATGACGCAGGTTGCGGTGAGTCCGCCTGAGGTACGTACAGTGATTGTGGCTACGCCGTTCTTCAATGCTTTGATCTTACCGGCGGAGGAGACGGTTGCTACGGTTTTATTGGAACTTATGTAGGTTATCCTGTCCGTGGTCTCAGCCGGGGTAACTGCTGCATGCAGGGAGTATTGATCCCCTGTCTGCATGGTTTTTGCCGTACTGGACAATTTAAGCTTTGTCGCCTTGACCGTTTTCACCAGGATATTTTTCACTGCCATATTGCCCCTGTTATCAATCACAAACACGGTATAGGTTCCGTCTTCCTTTACTTTAAACTGTGCCTCGCCATCGATAACCGGTATCTCAAGACCGGCCGATGCGGGAAGAAATTCTTCCGCTTTCTTTATTCCGTTCATATATTCCAGGCGCTTTACCTGACTTTGCGTATCGCTGACCTTAACGGTTACCGTTCTGGTCTTATAATCTTCAGAAACTGTATAGGAAGTTGTTATCTTGGGTGCCGTGGTATCATCCAGCACCTCATACACTTGTATGGTCTCATTGCCGGCGTAATCCGATGCATAGAAGGTATATTTGCCAGGCTTAGTTACCGTAACAAGATTGTCTTCAATTTCCTTTCCATTCACTCCATGGGCGAAGTCCTGCAGGGTCTTCTCCCCCACGTTCCACTTGACTACCCGAATTCCGGATGGACCTATGTCCTCCGCAGCAACCGGGATCTGCAGCTCTCCCTTATTATACGAGGTTTGCAGGATCAAAGACGGTGCCTGATCATCCTGGAGCAAATCGCCGCTTGCGAGGATGGCCTGATTGGCGCTTGGGATACCGCTGTGCCTTAAATATCCCTCCAGCTTCGGCATGGTTTTGATATGGTCAATAATAAGCTTCTTAACATCAGCCGCATAAATATGCTCCTTGCCGGCATAGATCATAGCTGCCACCGCCGACACCTGAGGTGCCGCCATGGAGGAGCCGCTCATGGGTGCATAAGCTCCAACTACGGTACTGAAGATATCCTCGCCGGGTGCCGCCAAATCTACCGTATCAGAACCGTAATTTGATAATAGCGTCAGCTCCCCTGCCGGATCAATGAACGTCACCGAGATCAGATTATCCAGATTAAAACCTGCCGGATAGATGGGGCTGTCATTATTATTATCACCGGAATTTCCGGCCGCTGCCACAAACAGCATATTCGATTCCTCTATGGCCTGCTTTAATGAGGGGCTGTACTGGGAGGTACCCCAGCTTAAATTACAGATATCCGCTCCCATCATGGTTGCGTATTTGATTGCTTCCACAGCCGAGGTCAGACTCCCTGTTCCTTTGGGTCCCCCATTGATCTTCAAAGACATAATCTTTACATCCACGCCCGAGGCTACACCGGCAATTCCTATCCCGTTATCCGCGGAGGCTGCAATGATTCCGGCTACATGGGTACCATGATCATCATTATCCTGAGGAAGGGATAAGTTCTTACCCAGCTTCTCCGAGTATTGATAATGGCAGACCGTAGCATCATTGTTATAGAAGTCCCAGCCATATACATCGTCAATATAGCCGTTATTATCATTGTCAATATTGTCATCCGGTATCTCTCCCGGATTCATCCACATATGATCAACCAGCTCCGGGTGCATGTAGTCAACGCCGGTATCAATGATTGCTACAATAACCTCACGCTTTTCTTCCGCTGCTTCCTTCAGGGATGCCCAGGCTTCGATGACATCCATATCGACGCCTTCCACCGCCTCCTTATTCAATCTGCCGATATCGCTCAGATAGATATAATGGCCGGGATTATCAATATTCCACTGGGTATCCGCATAGGTATCATTACTGAAAGCAAAGGAAGTAATGACAGCCGTATCTTCCTGCCCGGTTGCTTTGCAGTCGCTGCCGGATAAAACAGCCGCGGCCGCCAATATAATGAAATGTAAGAGAACTTTTCCTCTTTTCATAAAATCATCTCCAATTGCCAGAGGTATTTGCCATTCCCAAATACCAACTGCATCCTTATGCTAGTTTCAATGTAATCTTCGAAGTTGGCAATCATATGGCAGAATTATAACATTTTTATTATAATAAGTTCATTAATCGTTAATATCACATTACTATTATAATAATTTTGTAACAGCTTTATCATGACAAAAAACGACAAATTTTAAAAGATGAGCGTGCATTTTTTTATCAGATATGCTATACTTTGTACATCAACCTACATAGTAAGAGCATTATTCTTCTTTTTTGATCGCGAAAGGGGAGGTGTGTAATCATGTTAAATACCGGCAGCGAACATAGCATCACTGATCAGAATGATTTCTGGAATAGTCTGCATCTGGATATTCTAACTTCAAACCAGAAGTTTTCGCAGGAAGACTACTTATCCTTCATTGAGAGGGGTTTTTTATTTTCCGCCTTTTTCCGCGGTTGTTCTCCCTTGGAATTAGTTGCATATCAGCATATATTAAGCTTTCATGATTACGGCTTTGTCCTCATTCTGGATATGTCATCCCTGCCTTCGATTGACGAGCTTGAGTTTCATCATTTTATAAAAAAATCGCACCCCGGCAGGAGTATTCTTGTAGGTCCTTTAATCATAAACCGAATCTGCCTGTTAATTACCGGTGATACTTTTTATCCGGAGAATCCGTATAAAGAACAGTCTGCTGCGTTTGCCAAGGAGTTAATACAAGAAATTGATGGCAAATATCATGCTGCAATCTCCGTAGGAGTTGGCAGTCAGCAAAATATCAAAACAATATATACTTCCTTTATTGATGCCCTGTCCTCCATGTATTTCAGTGCTTCCGGTCAAATCTCCTATTATCATGAGGTTAGATTAGGCAGCACCAGCATACATTTTGATTATACCCTGACCGAGCAGCATCTGATTGATGCTTTGCGGCTTCGCAAGGCGGACGCCTATGATTATTTTGGTATGATCATGAATTGGATCCGGCCATTAAATGATGACACCAAGCGTACCAAAATACTGGAGCTTCTGGTCCTCGCCAACCGTGCCATGGACATTGACGGTCAAAGTGAAGCAAAGCATATTAATTATATGACCTACGCCAATGAATTCATGAGCTTGCAGGGTGAACAGCTGGTTGAATTCGCCTATCGCATCTTTATGTATATCGCCAGCTATGTTAAGCCTCAGAATACAATTGATTACTCAAACAATATCGTTACAGCCACCTGGAACTATCTTGAATACCACTATGCGGAAGATATCTCTCTGGAGGACGTTGCCGAGCAGGTTAATATCAGTCCTCAGTACTTTAGTAAGCTGATTAAAAAAAATACCGGTTTTAACTTTACGGACTGGCTGGCGATGCTTCGTGTGAAAAAGGCAAAAGAGCTGCTGACCAACACCAACCTGACTGTCAAAGAGGTTTGTTTTATGGTTGGATATAAGGATCCGAATTATTTCAGCAGAATATTTAAAAAAAGGATTGGAATTACACCCAGCGAGTATGTAAAGACCAGCTCCTATTTTAATAACTGATACCGTCAAAAAGCCCGTACAGCAAAATCAAACAGCAATTCAGCAGTACGAGCTAAAGAATAAGCCGCTATAAAAGGATGTTATATATGGATTGCGGAAGGTTTCTTCTTCGTTATTCGGATAAGTTATGACCGTTTTATCGAGATAATCAAGCGGATTAATTGCGATAGACTCCGATTTATTGATGAGTCTTGCAATGAATCCGTTTTCTCCGGTAAACAGGCTTTCCATGCCTCCATCCCAGACAGCCTGGGCTGCCAGGGTTTCATCCATGGACAGGAAGCCTTTTTCATCGGCTTTGATTCCGCAAGTATTCAACTCGTCTTCGTAAGCATTCTCCAGATTCTTCATCTCACTGATCAGCTTGGTAGCCCGGTAATGTTCGGCATAATCCGAGGTTCGGTTGGTAGCAATCCGAATCAGATGGTTATAGGTTTGCAATATGGAATCCACGGAAGTCAAAATCTTATCGCTGTCCGGAACCACCTTAATGGTTACCGTCTGATCGCTTACATCATTTAATCTGACATGAATTTTTTTGTCAATGTAAAATGTATTTGTTGAAGTATTCTTTTGTTCCCCGTTTACTGTAAACTGCGCCGTTTCCGAATACTGCGCAATCCGGTCAAGGCCGAAATAATCTACGATTCCAATGTGGTTTACACGATCACTGTCAAAAAAGGCAAATGCATTCTCTCCATTTTTCCCTGCCTGCTCCGATGCAATAACAAGATTAGAGTAATCCGAAGAGCTTTTTTCTACAGAAGCGTTAATGCCCGGGACTGTATTCAAAAATTCAGCCATTTTTGCTACAGTATCCCTGTTCTCCGTGCGTTCCTCATGAATAAAGGTAAGGGGATGAAACTGATCCATTACCTTTGCAGTAAGATGGTAGATTCCTGTCGGCAACCCCCTGGAGGCATCCATCAGCTCCTTGCCGTAATTAATCTGCAGCCTGGCAAGTCTTTCAACCTTTATGGCAATTGAGTCCGGCAATCCTTCCGTGTCCTCATCCATCAATTTTGCCGTTATGACCCTCTCATTACTTACCTTTAATGTTCTGGAAGCAAATCCCGATTCCTCGGGGTATCCCATTTTCTCCAGCTTAGCCTTCAGATATAAGGAGGTCTCTTTAATACCGATGGTATATTCCTGATTTTCTTTTGACAAATCAATTTTGAATAAGGGGGAGCGTTTTGTTAGGTTTATAATCTCGTTATAAACCTTCCTTAATTCACTTCGTTTATGTGCGGGATACATCACTTCCCGTTTCATGGGATAGCTTTCTAACAAATAGTTATAAACCTGCATTAAGTTCACTCCTCCTTTCTTATATGATTCATCGGATAAAATCATGAATTTATTAAGTCCGCAGATGTTTAAATCTTTATGATGGAATTTCCGATAATAAGCGACTGCTTTATAAACACCGTATCACGAGGCACTTCTTTCCCCTTTTCAATCATTTGAATCAGCTTTCTTGCTGCTTCAATTCCAATCTTTTCTCTCTCCTGCTTTATTGTTGTCAATCTTACACCCACATATTGCTGGGCATCAATACAGTCATAGCCGGCGATGGATATGTCCTTAACCACCTGCAGGCCGCATTTGCGAATTGCACTCACAACACCCATCGCAGCCATATCATCCGGAGCAACGATACAGGTGGGATGATCAGGCAGCTGCAGCAGCTTTATTGCCTGCTCTTCCGCCAGCAGGGCATTCCGGTAATTACTGCTGCGAAGGTATTCCTCAGGCACTTTAATATTATTTTCCTCCATCACATCCAAAAAGCCGTCAATACGGTTTCTGGTAACCAGGGAATTCACTCCGCTGATCAAACCGATCTTCGTATGCCCCTGACGAATGATAAAGTTGGTTAACTGTTTCATACCGCCGTAATTATCCGAGATGATGGAATATGCCTTTTGAAAGGCGTAATCTATCGTTACTACAGGAATACCGCTGTTAATCAGACCGGCGACTTCTTCATTCTCATAGTCGGCACAAACAATACAGACCCCGTCAAAGTGCCGGTACTGGCAGTGCTCCACATAGGACATCTTCCTGGTCCCGACGTTATCCCGAAAAAATGTAATATCATAACCGTTTTGCGCCGCCTCTTTCTGAAGTGCCTCTATGATATATGCAAAATAATCGTTTTTCAATCCAAGGCTTGACATGGTATGAAAAAGGATACCGATGGTATAGGTTTTTTTTAGCTTCTGAGACCGGGCGCCTGTATTCGGAAAATATCCCAGCTCATTCGCAGCTTTTATTACCATATTTCTTGTCTTGGCACTGATATCGGAGTAGCCGTTCAGTGCTTTACTGACAGTTGATATTGATACCCCGCAGCGTTCAGACAATTCATGTATCGTCGCCATATCGCTTCACCCGTTCCTTTATCAAAATATAAATACTCTAATTTATCATTTTATAGCAAATTTTGGCACTGTAAAATAGGCCAAAAGAACCACAGTCCAAGCTACCTACTATTCTATACTTATTAAAAAATCAAGGGGGGTGTTATACACCCCCCCAAGTCTCAGGCCGATTGCACCTGTATTATCTTCACCGGGCATACGCCGGCGCATTTACCGCAGTTGGTACATTTGCTATAGTCAATGTAGGCCAGGTTATTCTCAACATGAATCGCGTCATATTCACAATTTTTAACGCAAAGCTTACAGCCGATACAGCCGGTGGAGCAGGCCGCCTTTACATCCTTCCCCCTATCCAATGAGCTGCAGGCAACCAGATGTCTTGCGCTTACGGGTACCATCTCAATCAGTTTATTCGGGCACTTTGCCGTACAGGAGCTGCAGCCGGTGCACTTTTCTTTATCAACTACCGCAATGCCGTTCACAATATGGATTGCATCAAAGGCACATACCTTTACGCAGGAGCCGAAGCCCATACAGCCATAGGAACACTTTTTATCACCTCTGCCCGGAACCGCAGCTGCCTTATTACAGTCCCGAACACCGTAATATTCATATTTAACTTCGGTTTTATCACAGGTTCCGGCACATTTTACAAAGGCGACCATTCTCTCGCCTTCCTCCACTGATGACCCCATAACCTCGGCGATTGCTTTATGTGCTGCCGCATTTGCTACAGGACATGCATTGGCAGGAGCCTCACCCTTTGCGATGGCGGCAGCCAGGCCGTCACAGCCGGGATAACCGCAGCCGCCGCAGTTTGCTCCGGGAAGGAGCTCCCGCACCTGCAGCTCACGTTCGTCCTGCTTCACCTCAAAGAATTTCGCTGCCACGCCAAGAAATAAACCGATAAATAATCCTACACCTGCAACGATTGCCGTTGCTATTATAATCGCCATATCCTCTCCCCCCCTATTCTATAAGCCCGCAAAGCCTAAGAAGGCCAGCGCCATAAGCCCTGCTGTAATCAAAACAATCGGGGACCCCTGGAAGGACTTAGTAACCTCATTGTATTCAATCTTCTCACGTATGCCGGCCATAATAACGATCGCGATGGTAAAACCGGCTGCTATACCAAAACCGTTAACTGTACTTTTCAGAACATTATAACTATCTGTTACATTAATTAATGCAACACCCAGTACCGCGCAGTTGGTTGTGATCAGGGGCAGATATACACCCAACGCGCTGTAAAGCGGACGGCTGTATTTCTTTAACACCAGCTCAACAAATTGTACCAGACAGGCAATCACCAGAATGAATACAATCGTTTGCAGATATTCCATACCCAAGGGGACTAACAGATATAAATAAATGAGACTGCAAAGTGCAGAAGCGATGGTAATAACGAAGATAACCGCCGCACCCATACCTGCTGCCGTATTCGTTTTCTTGGATACTCCTAAGAACGGACATAAACCTAAGAATTGACTCAGGACTACATTATTCACCAGAGCGGATCCAACAATAATCATAACAAGCTCTTTCATATAAGTTTCCCTACCTCTCTCCCTTAATCTTTATCCATGTTTGATTCTGCTTTTGTATCCTTCGCCTTAGCCGCAGCGACTTCACTCTTGATGGCTTCACGGTTGGTGGTGCAGATATTTCCGCCGCAGTGAGCGCAGTCTCCGTTGCAACCGATGCCGCCCTTACCGGAACCATTGGTTGCAGAAGGAAGCTTTAACTTATTCTGAATTGCAGTAAGAATCGCCAGGGTAAATAATGCTCCGGGCGCGAGAATGAAGATAGTAATCGGTTCAAAGCTCGCCGGGGTAATCCGAAAACCAAAGATGCTGCCTGCACCCAGAAGCTCACGGAAGGAACCGATGACGGTAAGCGCGAGAGTAAAGCCGAGCCCCATACCGATACCGTCAAAAAAGGAAAGACCGATGGAATTCTTAGCCGCATATGCCTCTGCTCTTCCCATGATGATACAGTTAACAACAATCAGAGGTATATAGATACCCAGTAATTCATTCACTACCGGAACGTAAGCTGCCAGGAGCAGCTGCACTATCGTTACAAGGGATGCGATGACTACGATATAGGCAGGGATACGCACCTTATCCGGGATAAACTTACGCAGCAGTGATATCAGGAAGTTAGAGGCTGCCAGTACCGCCGTTGTGGTAAGACCCATATATAAGCCGTTATTACCGGAGGTAGTGACTGCCAGTGTGGGACACATACCCAGCATAATGATAAAGGTAGGATTTTCTTTAATAATACCGTTATAAATACGCTCAACATATTTATTCATTATTGTCCGCCTCCTATCTCAGTGGAATTACTTGTTACAAAATTGATACCGGTATTGATGGCATTGGTCACAGCACGTGAGGTAATGGTCGCACCGCTGAGGGCATCGATCTGATCCTCAGAGGTTGCACCTGTCTTTGTCACTGCGAATTGCTGCACCTGTTTGCCCACATATTGATCCTTATAGGCCGGCTGCGCCGCGTTCATGCCCAGACCTGCCGTCTCATTAATCGCAAGGAATTCCACACCTTTGATGGTTCCGTCCTTTGCATAACCATAAACGATCTGAATACCGTTCTTATAACCGGCAGAGGTGGAAACAGTGATGTTATAGCCAAGAAGCTCGCTACTGCTGCTGAGTGCCTTACTGATATTATCAATAGTCACTCCGGTATAATCTGCATTCATACTGACAAGATCCGTATCTTCCAGAAGTCCCATAAGATCGGCATCGTCTTCAAAGGTTACCGCGTCCGGAAATACCGCCTGATTTGCCGTCAAGGTCTTCTGCTCCGCCTGTATGGTGATAGGCTCCTTGGTTATCTCATAAATATAACTGAGACCGAAGCCGGATACCAACGTAATTAAAAATAATGCAAGAGCATCTAAAAGAAGTTTATTTTTCACTGACAGCACGCTCCCTTCCAAAGGATTTCTGCCTGGTGGCCTTCTCGATTAACGGTACCAGAAGATTGCCGAATATAATGGCATACGAAACACCTTCCGCCGACTCACTCTGAATTCGGAAGAGTCCGGTCAGAATACCAAGACAAATACCGAAGATAATCTGACCCTTGGGTGTAATCGGACTGGTAACATAATCCGTAGCCATAAAGAAAGCACCAAGAAGTAAACCTCCGCCAAGGATATGGCCAAGTAAAAATGTTGTATCAAAGCCCCTTCCGCCGAATATCAGCACAAAAACTGCCAGGGTTATGATATAAGCCAGGGGAATTCTCAGGGAAATAATTCTCTTACATAGCAGATAGGCTGCCCCCAGTAAAATAGCAATGGCACTTGTTTCACCAATGGTTCCTCCGATATTACCTACCAGCATTTTAATTAAATCAATGGACTGGCCATCCTTTAATGCAGCCAGCGGTGTCGCACCTGATACGCCATCCACCGCCACAAGTCCATGACGGATATAATCTGCCGCAGTAGGTGATGCAATCTGGTTCACCGTGAAGGCGGTCATACGAACCGGAAAGCTTACCAGTAAAAAGGCACGTGCTGCCAGAGCGGGATTCATAAAATTCTGTCCTAATCCGCCAAACAGCATCTTAACAACCAGAATGGCAAAGACACCGCCTGTCACACACATCCAAAGGGGAAAGCCGGCAGGAAGGTTATAGGCTAACAAAAGGCCCGTCAAAACCGCGCTGTAATCTCCTATGGACTGAGGCTTCTTCATGTATTTATTAAAAAAATATTCAGTTAAAACACAAGCCGCAATGGTTACTACAATCACTGTCAATGCGGTAATACCAAAGTTATAGATACCGAATAATCCGGCAGGTATCAATGCCAAAATGACATCCCTCATGATACCCTTCGTTGTAATCGGACTCCTGCTATGAGGAGCTGCCGATACATGAAATAAATTGCTCAACACTTACACCTCTTTCAATATTGTATCGTCGGGTTATTTCTTTCTCTTGGCCAAAATACTGGTTCTCGCCTGCATAATTGATTGGGAAAGGCTGCGCCGTGCCGGACAGACATAGGAGCAGCAGCCGCAGCCGCAGCATTCCATTCCATCCAGCTTTACGAATCCGTCGTCATCACCTCGGTTACTGAGTGCAGCCAGCTGGAAGGGCATTAATTGCAGCGGACAGGATACCGCACATTTTCCGCAGCGGATACAAGGGGATTCTGCAACGGCTGAATTATCCTTCACAAAACCGAGGATTGCAGAAGAGGTCTTCATTACCGGAACATCGGTATTGTATAATGCAATACCCATCATCGGGCCACCGGATATCATCTTCTGGGGCTGCTCGGTAAAACCGCCGGCCGCATCAATAACTTCATTATAGTTTGTGCCGATTGAAACGCTGAAGCTCTGCGGATTCTTTACCGCATCACCGGATACCGTTACAATTCTTCTGATTAGCGGAGTGCTCTTTGCTACAGCGTTGTAAATTGCAATAACCGTATCAATATTGTCTACCACACAGCCCAGATCTGCAGGAAGCTTCTTTGAGTTAAGCTTTCTGCCGGTTACGGCGTAAACAAGCTGGCGTTCGCCGCCCTGAGGATACTTTGTCTTCAAAACCCTGACTTCAATATGTTCTTCCTTTTCTGTTAATTTCTCCAGAAGCTTTACAGCTTCCGGTTTATTATCCTCAATTGCAATAACACCCTTCGCCTGTTCAAACAGCTTCAGCATAATCCTCAAGCCGCCGACAATTTTCTCCGGCTCTTCAAGCATCATACGGTAATCGCTTGTAAGATATGGCTCGCATTCGGCACCATTGACAATAACATAATCGATTTTACTGTCATCCTTCGGCGTAAGTTTAATATGGGTAGGAAAACCGGCGCCACCCAAACCTACAATACCTGCATCCTTAACATAATTGCGAATCTCTTCTTTTGTCAGTTTCGTTACGTCGCGTACTTCACCAAAACCTTCTACCTTCCGGTACTCATTATCGTTTTCAATGATAATGGATTCTACTATGTTGCCGGATACCGTCAGCTTTTTCTCAATGTCTTTTACAGTTCCTGATACAGAACTGACTACATTGGCAGATACGAAGCCTCCAGCTTCTGCTATTTTCTGTCCGACTAATACCCCGTCCCCCTTGGCAACTACCGGCTTTGCAGGAGCGCCGATGTGCTGCGCTAACGGAAATACCAGCTCTCCTTTAGGTAAAAGAACAGTGGTGGGTTTATCCATTGTCAGATCCTTGCCATCATAGGTATGGATACCACCCGGGAATGTTGACTTACCCATAGAACCTTCCTTTCTATTTTCTGAATTTTGTATTTTTATTAACAAATTCATTATTATATTGTTAAATAAAAAACGGAGTTTGTTAAGTATGCAACTAAGTTTGTTAAGCATAAAACGAACTTATTACTCTTAGGCACACCATTTCGATTATAGCACAATTGGGCGAATTTTGACACAACTTTTTAAATTTATCTGAAAAGTTTATTATTTAACAATCAAATTTGGCTGATCTCATTCATGACAGGCCGGGTACCTGCAACAGACATTCGGCTGCCGCACCGGCAGCACAATAGAAAAAGAGATTATCCTGCAGTTTACCGCTGTTTGGATAATCCCTTTGACTTTTTCATTCTTACTACGGTCTAATATGCTTGATTATATCTCGTCTTATGGAGATATTTCTCCTTCGTAGCTAATCCGCCTCTGATGTGGCGCTCTGACTTATTGAGGTCCAAGACTACCCTGGCTCTTTCAGCAAGGGAGGGGTTGATCTGTGTAAGACGTTCTGTTACGTCCTTATGTACGGTTGATTTCGATATACCGAACTGTTTTGCGGTCTGCCTCACAGTTGCGTTATTATCGATGATATAATTAGCGATCTCAACCGCCCGTTCCTCTATATAGCCTTTCATAGTGTCTGCGTTCTAACCTAACGGGGGCAGAACGCATTCCCCCTTATTATCGTTGTTGTTACATTGTATGCAGGGGAAATTGGCAGTAGTACTTATCAAAATAATAATTAAAATTCAATTTTTCATACTTTTCAACTTATTTTAAATTAGCGCTAGCATCTTTCCTTCCGGCTTCGTCCGATTGCATTGTAAGATTTAAAAAATATCGGAATTTCGTATTATTTTCTTAACAACGACAGATAATAGGGTTAAAACAAACGAAAGGAGAATATGATTATGTCCCAGTTAAATCAAATGGAATTGCAAAACCTTCGCCATATGATCGGTGCACATGAGACCGCATATCAAAAGATGCAGACTTATGCACAGCAAGCTTCCGATCCTCAGGTAAAGGCCTATTTTGAGAAATCCGCCCAGAGTGCCCAGAGCACAAAACAAAAACTAATGACATTCTTAAATTAAGTAAGGAGGACTATAAATGTTACAGGAAAAAATTATGGTTAATGATGCGTTATCTGCTGTGAAAAGTGAACTGACCTTCTATGCAAATGCTATTTCGGAATGCTCCAATCCGAATTTACGGTCAACCATTCAACAGATTCGTAATAGCTGTGAGACTTCCCAGTATGAGCTTTTCCAGCTGGCCAGCTCCAAAGGATATTATAAACCGGCCGCACAGGCCAATGATACGGAAGTACAACAGGTAAAATCACAGTCACAACAGTAAATCATACAGGCTGCTGCAGCACTGGGTAGGTTCAGTGAAGCAGCAGCCTTTTTTTGTAATAATCAGATCATATCTGTGGTCGGCTGGTTAAACCGGACAGGCCAGTCCCTTTGCTTCCTCCTCAGATGGTAATATTTTGCAAATATTTTAAATAGATTTTACACATAATTATCAATATGCGGAGCATTTCTATTTATAATATCAGTATAGAGTCATTTTATGCAGAAAGGTGCGGAACTGAATGGTAAATGCAATCATTGATCTTGGATCCAATACGATCCGCCTGTGCGTGTACGAACATCAGGGTGATGAGGTGAAATCCATCTTTGAGAAGAAAGAGATGGCCGGCCTGGTTAATTATGTGGAGAACGAGAAGCTGAGCAATAAAGGAATTGATAAAGCCTGCGATATATTGAACCGATTCCTTGAATTACTCAATAACCTTTCCGTCGCTGAAGAAAATATCCATATCTTTGCAACCGCATCCCTGCGAAATATCGTAAATACCAAAGAGGTTACGGATACCATCCATAACCGTACGATGCATCAGGTGGAGGTTTTATCCGGTGAAGAGGAAGCCACCCTTGATTTTATCGGAACAACAAAATGTCTTGATGTAGAGGAGGGTGTCATCGTTGATATCGGCGGCGGCAGTACGGAAATCGTCCTCTTTGAAGACAATACCATCCGGTATGCCACCAGTATACCTATCGGTTCTCTGAATATGTATGTCCGAAACGTGAAAAAGATTATTCCAAAGAAAGAGGAGCGTGAGATGATCAGAAAAACCGTTACCGACCATCTTTCCTCCCTTGAAATAAAAAAGGAAGCCTATCCAACGATCTGCGGCGTCGGCGGTACCTTCCGCGGCATCTCAAAATTAAATAACAGCATCTATAATCTTCCCGGCTGCCATATTGAGATTGAGGCTTCTCATATCAAAGCGATACTTGCTTCCATCAAAAACAGCCATAAAGATACCTTAGCTCCCATCCTGCGCAATATTCCGGACCGTATCCATACCATCGTTCCGGGAATGATCATTGCGGATACGATCACCGACTTCTTTTCCTCCGGTAATATTATCGTAAGTAAATACGGTCTTCGGGAGGGATACTTGTACGAGAGAATAATTAAAGGAGAATAGAAACATGTACGCAAATGATAAAACAGAAAACAGTTTTATGCAAAACCGGGAATTGTCATGGTTAACCTTTAATGACCGCATCCTGGAAGAGGCGCAGGATTTGGGCGTCCCTCTTTTTGAGCGGTTGAAATTCGTGTCCATATTCACCAGTAATCTGGATGAATTCTATATGATCCGGGTTGGCAGTCTAACGGATCTCTCCTATATGGAGCACGGGAATATCGATAATAAAACCGGGATGACTCCAAAGCAGCAGCTTGAGAAGATCTACAAAAGAACAAGCCTGCTTTATACCAGAAGAGACGAGGTGTATGAAGAGGCGGAACGCCTGCTGCGGGAAAAATCCGTCTCCAGGCTTGAGCTCAAGGAGCTGCAGAAATCCGACAAAAAATATGCTGATACTTATTATAAAGAACATATTTTGCCCATCCTGTCTCCTCAAATCATAAACTCACGGCACCCCTTTCCCCATTTGGTCAATAAAGAGCTTTATATCGTCTGTGTTTTCTCCGGCGACGATACCAAATTCGGATTGATTCCCGTATCCAGATCTCTGCCGGAATTTGTACTGCTTCCGGGAGAACCCATCCGTTATGTCCTGACAGAGAAAATCATCCTGCATCATCTGAAGGATATCTTCAGTATGTATAAAATCGTTAATTCTGCTATCATCTCCGTTACCAGGAATGCGGATATCACCGCAGACGATGAGGTCTTTGAAATCGATGACAATTACAGGGAGCGAATGAAAAAGGCTCTGAAGAAAAGGTCCCGCCTATCTCCGGTCAGACTCGAGGTTCAGGGCAGAATGAATAAGGTTTTAACGAACTTTATGCTGGAGAAGCTAAAGATAAGCAAGGCACAGGTATTTATGAGCAGAACTCCCCTGGTGATGACCTATCCCTTCCAACTAATCAATAAACTGCCTGTTCCTTTAAAGCAGGAATTAAGTTATCCTTCCTTTGATCCGGTGTATCCTCCTTCCTTAATTAAGACTGCCGGAATTTATTCCCAGTGCTGCAGGAAGGACATCCTGCTGTTCTTTCCGTATCATCAGATGGAGCCCTTTCATCACCTTCTTAAGGAAAGCTCCGTCGACCCTAACGTAATATCCATTAAGATAACCATTTACCGGCTGTCCAGCAACTCAAAGATCATCGAATATCTATGCACTGCCGCGGAAAACGGTAAAGAGGTTACCGTTCTTATGGAGCTGAAGGCCAGATTCGACGAGCAAAATAATATCGAATGGGCAGAGCGGCTGGAGGAGGCTGGCTGTAATGTCATCTATGGCTTTGAAGGCTTTAAGGTACATTCCAAGATATGCCTTATCACCCGCCGCGATGAAAATAAAATCAATTATGTAACCCAGGTCGGAACCGGTAACTATAATGAGAAGACTGCAAAACTTTATACGGATCTGTCCCTGATCACTGCAGACAACGGAATAGGGCATGATGCCATGAAGTTCTTTAAGAATATGTCCATCTCCAACCTAAACGGTGATTACGACCATCTTCTGGTAGCTCCCAATTCCTTTAAGAATAAGCTCCTTGAATTAATTGAAGGCGAGACGAAAAAGGCCTTGGCCAAACAGGAATGCGGCATTATTATAAAGTCAAATTCTCTTACGGACAAAGACATCATCGCAAAGCTTTCGGAGGCTTCCAATGCAGGTGTGAAGATTACGCTCATTATTCGGGGAATCTGCTGCCTCCTGCCGGGAATTCAGGATAAAACGGAGAATATCAGAGTAATCAGTATTGTAGGAAGATTTCTGGAGCATTCGCGAATTTACTTATTCGGTACCCGGAAGGATGTCAAAATATATATTGCCTCCGCCGATATGATGACCCGCAATACTTCCAGACGTGTGGAAACCGCCTGCCCCATCTATGACCGGGAAATCAAGGATCAAATTATGGAACAGCTGAATATCATGCTGAAGGATAATATTAAGGCGCGAATGCTTAACAGCGACGGTACCTACAGCAAAATCCGCACTGCAGATGAGGTAGGCTTGGACAGCCAGATGTATTTTATTGACCGGATCGCATTAAACCGTAAGTAATCCTTTTCGCACATCTATCAATTTAATCTGTCAATTCAAAGACCTGGAGCTGTATAAGTGTTGATATAAACTTAGGAATAAGTTTTAAATCAGCACTTATTTTTTATAATAATGCGGTAAATCATCCGGCCTGCAACCCCGTGGATCAAGAAAGGCAGAAGCCGCTTTTTGGCATCGCAGAATAAAATAATTAAATTTGTTATCCGATATGTATATATATATTCCGCATTTCATCCGATATTTTCTATATCAACAAATGAAGGAATTTATGGTGAACAGATGGTTATTAACATTTACATTAAGCTTCAAGACGGTAACGGAAATGTGCTGCAGCATTATGAAGAGGAGTTTGACTCTGATATTTCCCATGCAAAAAAATATCATAATAACACTGTTCTGAGGAAGAATCTTGAGGATTTTCTTTTTGAGCACCTGTCCGTCAGCGGTCTTATCCTTCGTGAAAAGCTGATTTGTAAACATCCGGTCTTCTCTGTTGATTATAATAATTCACTTCAGCCGGATTCTGATATGGTTTATTCCAAAGAATCAGAAGACCCGTCCGAAGATAATGAAATGGAACTTAGCATCCGCATCGGCAGCCGTACTGTCTTTACCGGTAAAATAGAGCTGGAGCTGCCCTTGTGCAATGGTACCGGCGAAGATAAGCCGGAGGCTGTATTAATACAGGAAACTGAGGATACTCCCGCTGACAATACCAAGGAAGCTGCGGAGGAAGAGGAAGCAATGAATATTTCTGCATTTGATTTGGATATCGAAAAGGCAGAGGTCAAATCCATCCTTAATTACGCCCTTCAAAAAGCAATCGAAAAATACGAAGCCAATCTGTGTCCCAGTTACCGTGAAGAGGCCCTTGAATATAAAGAAACGGAGCTTGAAACAGCTTCAAGCTCCGTTGAGAATGTATGATTACTTACATCTGGCAAACCTTATGAGGATTTAATATATTCTTCGGATCAAAGGCCGCTTTGATGCCGCGCATGATTTCAACCGCTGCGGGATCAATGGATTCGAAGAGATAGGATTTCTTTGCATAGCCGATACCGTGCTCACCGGAAACCTGGCCCTTCAGCTGTCTCGCCTTACCATAGATCTTATCCATGGCAGCAGTCATTTTATGCTCCCATTCCTCTTCGCTTAAATCATCCTTCAGGATATAGGCATGAAGGTTACCGTCGCCTGCATGGCCAAAGCTCTTGATACGGATATTCACTTCCTGGTACAGGTTGTGAATGTATTCCACCATCTCATTGACGGAGCTTCTGGGTACTACTACGTCAACCTCGTCCATATAAGTCGTGGAGCCCTTGATTGCTTCCAGGAAGGCTCCTCTTGCCTTCCAGATGGACTCTTCTCTTTCATTGGTATCAGAGATCAGAATATCGGTGGCTCCCTGCTCAAGACAGATCTTTGCAGCGCCTTCATAGGCTTTTTCAATCTCTTCTGTGGTATTTCCGTCAAACTTTAACAAAAGATAAGCATCCGCGCTGTTATCAGGGAATTTCTTGCCCAGGTATTTTTCCGCATCCATGATAACCTCTCTCTGCATGAACTCAATGGCAGTGGGTGCGGATTTGGATTTGATGATTAACGGTACGGTGCCGATGGCTGCCTCCAGGCTGGGGAACGGAATGAGAAGGCTGATTGCCTTCTGTGGCAGCGGAATCAGCTTTAGGATGGCCTTGGTAATGATTCCTAAGGTTCCTTCGGAACCCACCATCAGGTCCTTCATGGCATATCCGGTACTGTTCTTTACAACCTTACCGCCAAATTCCACTATGGTACCGTTGGGTAAGACTACCTCAAGACCGCGGACATAGTCTCTGGTTACACCGTATTTTACCGCTCTCATACCGCCTGCATTGGTACTGATGTTACCGCCGATGGTGGCAGACTTCTCACCGGGATCCGGAGGATAGAAAAGGCCTCTCTCCTGCACATAGGCAGACAGCTCCATCAGGAGTACACCCGGCTCTACAGTAATTGTAAGATTATTCTCATCCAGCTCCAGGAAATGATTCATCAGCGTGGTATCAATCATGATACCGTGCTCCATGGCCACGGAAGCTCCCACCAGACCGGTGCCTGAACCCCGGGGAGTTACCGGAAGATTTTTCTCATAAGCGTATTTCATAATGGCGGAAACTTCCTCTGCCGAGATCACCTTTACGACCACATCGGGATAACTGACGGTATCACTGAGCTCGTCATGGCTGTATTCCTCATTAATATTCTCTCCGTATAAGACACGTTCCGAATCGCCCATGATTCCATGAATGAAATCAATGTCTCCCTGATCTAATTTTTTATAATTCATTTGATTAACCTCCATCGTTTAAACCTCTTTTCCCGCTTTGATCTGGCTGATCAATTCCGGAATAATCTCATATAAATCTCCCACCAGGCCATAATGAGCCGTCTTAAAGATCGGTGCATTCTCATCCTTGTTAATTGCAATGATATGATCCGAATTGTTCATGCCCGCAGCAAACTGTACGGAACCGGAGACACCGGCGGTTATAATCAGCTTCGGTCTTACCGTTCTGCCGCTTAAGCCAACCTGACACTTTGCCTCCATCCAGCCGGCTTCCATCACAGGTCTGGTACATGCAAGAGAACCTCCCAGCAGATCTGCAAGCTCCTGCAGCATCTGAAGGTCTTCTTCCTTCTTAATACCGCGTCCGGCAACCACCAGTACCTCGGCTGCTTCGATGAACTGCTCCTTCTCCTTGCCTATGATATCCAGAACCTCTACCTTGCTGGTAAGCTTCTCCTGCCCAAGCTCACATAATACGATCTCACCGTTTGACCCGGCACTTCTCTTTGGCGCATCCATAACCTTATAGCGTACGGTTGCCATCTGAGGTCTATGGTTGGGAGTCAGGATCTGTGCCATGATATTACCGCCAAAAGCAGGACGGATCTGAACAAGATCGGTATTCTCATTCATATCAAGGATCGTACAGTCCGCAGTCAGTCCGGTTTTAACCCTTGCTGCCAGTCTGGGTGCCAGCTGACGGCCTACGGGTGTTGCTCCCATAAGGATTGCAGTAGGCTTCACCGATGCAACGAAATCTTCCAATACTGCCGTATAGGGTTCAATCTTAAAACGGTCCAGTGCCTGATTGTCATAAACAAATACCTTATCCACCTGATAGTGCAGCAGCTCTTTGCTCTGCTCTTTTATTCCGCTGCCCATCATAACGGCATAAACGGGATGGTTAACCTTCGCCGCAAGTTCCCTTGCCTTTCCGATCAACTCATAGGTTACAGGGTGAATGGCACCGTCTATATGATCCACATAAACCGCGATACCCTTCCATAAGCTTTTATCTATGGATACTGTTTCCTCTTCAACATATTCAACTGCCCCCTTAGGGCCTTTTTTCACACATAATTTACACATCTTGCAGGCAGCATTGATGAAAAGCTCGCCATTTTTATTCTCCATGGCACCAAAGGGACAGATGCTTATTAATTCCTCTATATTTCCTACCAGCTTCTGATTTACTACTAACTTAGCCACTTTTTACTCCTCCTAAACGAATTTTAAATCCAGCAATGTCTGATACAAACGTCCGCCAAGCTCTGTGCCGGCGCCGGTCCATTGCTCCCTGTGCGCGTTGCTCTCCGGAGGGAAAATCCGTTGAACCTGGGTCGGTGAACCATTCAAGCCATAATGCTTCTCATCCTGATCCTCCAGCTGCTCCAGGCTGATCACTCTGATCTCACGGTCTTTTGTCTCCTGCTTTTTGATAAAGGAAGGAAGTCTCGGCATAAAGATGTCCTTGTCAACACATAAGAGGCAAGGGAACTGTACCTTTGCAATCTCGATATCATGCGTCATATCCATCTCTACCGTAATGGCACCCTGCTTCACTTCAAGAATTTTTGATACATTGGATACGCTGGGGATGCCCAGGCATTCGGATACTTCAGGACCTACCTGCGCCGTATCCCCGTCCGTTGTCTGCTTTCCGCATAGGATCAGATCAAACTCACCCACCAATTTAATCCCCTGAGAGATGGTATAACTGGTAGCAAGTACATCCGCGCCGCCGAATTTACGGTCTGAGATTAGTACGCCTTCATCCGCACCCATGGCAAATGCTTCTCTGATCACACCGGCAGCCTGTCCGGGACCCATGGTTAAAACCGTGATGGAGCCGCCCATCTCCTCTTTGATACGCAGTGCGGTCTCAATTGCATATAAATCATAGGGATTCATCTTTGATTCCACACCATTTCGCTTTAATACTCCGGTTACAGGATCAACTTCCACCTTGTTGCTGTCCGGAACCTGCTTGATACATACTAAGATATTCATGATTTACCTCTTTCTGCGCTGCCTTATGCATGCAGCAAGTTTGTTATGCAGCGCTGATACAAACCTGCCGTTCTTTCATTAGAGCTTACTAACCGAGTATTTGCGCTCCGATATAGGTTACAATTCCTACAATAACAATAAAGATTATGAAATACTTAATAGCACCCTTTAAGAGTACACTTTCTTTTCCCTGTAAGCTTACGGCTGCCACGGCTACCGCAATACTCTGGGGTGAGATCATCTTTGCACAGATTGCTCCGGCGGTATTGGAAGCGGCAATCCAGGACTGGTTCAGGGAAAGAGCCGCTGAGGTCTCCGCCTGCAAGCCTCCGAATAATACGCTGGCTGAAGTACCGCTGCCTGTAACAAAGGTACCCACCGCACCAAGGAGCGGTGCAAAAAACGGATAAAAGGAACCTGTTACGGTAACAACCATCAGGGCGATGGAGGAGATCATTCCGCTGTATCCCATCAGCTTGGCTGTTGCCATGATACATACAATAGTGATCACCGTCTTATACATCTGAACGACGGTCTTGCCAAAGATAACCGACATTTGCTTAAAGCTTGCTCCCTGAAGCTTCCCTCCGAGGAATGCAGCCAGAATGATCCAAAGGCCGGGAGTGGTCAGCCAGGAGAAGACATAAGCAGCCGCACCCTCACCGGTGTAGATATTGACAGATGTCTTAACAACCGCAAGCAGCGCATTAAGCGGTGCGATTAATTTGGAGGTAGCAAGCAGGAACACAAAGATCATGATAAAAGGACTCCAGGCTACCAGCGCCTGCTTCCTTCCGATCTTCTCCGTCTTTTTCTCTTCCAGTAAAAATTCCTTGTCCACGTTCTTATTACCAAATACTTTTGCCGCAATTACCGTAGCAAACATGGAGCAAACGGAACCGATTACAACGGGAAGCTCCGCACCAAGGAATTTTGCAACAAGGTATTCCGGAATAAGAAAAGCCAGACCGGATATCAATGTGATGATTCCTACTCCCTTGAATGCCTTTCTTGATTTTCCGGTCATATAAACCAGGAAAAACGGTGTAAGTATAATTAAAGGCGTTAATATGGTAACCGTGTTAGTAGAAAGACCGAATACGTCAAAGCCGGTGATCTTTGCCAGGGTCGTTGTCGGAATACCGATAGAACCGAAGGCCGTAGGCGTTGCATTGGCAACCAGACAGACAACTGCGGCAAATACCGGATCAATCCCCAGTGCCCACAGCATACTCGCCGGTATCGCAACCGCCGTACCAAAGCCGGCCATACCCTCCATGAAACCGCCAAACCCCCAGGCGATCAGCAGGACTAATACTCGTTTGTCGTTGGTAACCCCCGCCAACATCTTTTTGATAACTTCCATATGTCCTGTGGCAACGCATACATTATAGGTAAATATGGCAGCAATGATAACGATGATGATAGGCCATAATGCCATTGCCGTTCCTTCCAGGGCTGCCGTAACACTATCCACAAGGGGCATTTTCCACAGGAAGACTGCAAGTACATATGCAATCACAAGCGCTCCAATACATGCCTTAAAGCCGGGTATCTTCAGAACCGTCAGTGCGACGATCAGCCAGATGATCGGCAAAAGTGCTAAGATAAATGCTAAAGTAATATTCATTGTTGACTCCTTCTCCGTAGCTTGAATGTGATAAAGTGTGAATTGGTAGTACCAATTTTATGGGAAAAAGAAAAGTTGCAAAACAAGTTGTTTTAACTGTCACTTCTGAATTATCTGCAGTATAATTCCAAGCTTATCTTCCTAGTTAAAACAGAGAGTTGTGCAACATCTCCCCTACCGCTCAAATTGGTAGGACCACTTTGTAATTTTATTATATTTTATAGCGCCGGGTATGTCAACAAACGTCATTTTTTTCACAAACCTTTTGTATCGACTCTTCCTTTTTATTACTATTTCCTAATCCAATCCTGGTTGGATGCCAATTTTTCGTCAACTATATCAAAATGCATGTTTATCGCATCATAAGCCAAGCCCTTATCTCTTGTCATAAGACTTTTTAACATGTTATTATGTGCTTCCCAAAGGATAAATTTGCTATCCGGCGAGCTCAGAATTTCCCTTCTTAAATCACTGATAAACTGGTCAATCAGATCTGACAGCGCCTGCAAAATATCTATGATCAGTGTATTCCCGGAAGCCTTTGCAATGGTAAAATGCAGCTTTTTATCCAGAAGTATATTGTCGGCCTCCGTCAGATGCTCCAGATCCGCCACACTTTCCGAGAGCTCGGCTACATCCCGCTCCGAGATATTATCGATGGCCAGCAGTAAAGCCTGAAGCTCCAGCGAGCGGCGAAGCTGACTGATCTGTTTATAATCAATCTGATCCAGCAAGAACATCATAGACATGGTTTCCACCAGATTATTTTCAAAATTGCCGGTCAGGTAATTCCCCGCCCCCTGCTGGCTGGTGATAACCCCCATGATATCCAGGGTTCTGATCGCCTCCCGGACCGAATTGCGGCTGATGCCGAGAATCGCCGATAAATCCCGCTCTGCAGGCAGCTTTGACCCCACCGCAAGATTGCCGCTTCTGATTTGCTCCTTGATATATTCAATCACCCTGGTATATGATTTTTGATGTATTTCCTTTTCTTCCAATGGTTCCTTCCTCTTTCAGTATTAATTTACTGTATCTCCGATTTACATTATATCTTACCTGCCGCATTATATCAATCATTTGACAAAGGTTGGGACAATGATATAATTTAGATAATCTATGACAGAAGGGAGCCCGGCTCATGTTTTATCAGTTAAAAGAGGAGATTACAAAGATTAAGCAAAAGGATATTAACCCGGACCATCTCACCGTTGGCATAATATCCATAGAGGAATTAGAGGAATGCTACATGCAATTCGGATTTTCCGGCCTGACTGTGGAGGAATGCAAAAATGATGCACCCCAGCTCCACGGAACGATTGATTCCTATTATGACTATCTCTTTGGTGTAATTGTTGCCTTGAATCCCGGGCAATTTATAAAAGTCCAGGACCGAATCGGCATTTATATCAAGAAGAATCTCTTCATCATAGTCATCATCGAGGATAAGGACAGCAGCACCAAACTGAAGTTCTTAAGTCTGCTGGAGCACCTCAACCTGACGAAGCTGACCCTGGAACGCCTGATCTTTCATTTTCTGGAGCGTTTTATTAATGAGGAGCAAAGCCTGTTAGCAGAGATCGAAGCCGATATCAGCAGCCACGAGGATCGTATCAACTCCCGCAATCTTGATAAGAACTTTAACTATCAGATTACCGAAATCCGTAAAAAGCTGACTTTACTGGATAATTACTACCAGCAGTTTATTGCCGTCGGAGAAGAGCTGGAGGAAAATGCACTGGATATCTTCAGCGAGGAAAATCTTCATTACTTCAGTATCTTTTCAGGCAGAGCCGCCAGATTAAGCAACAATACCCGCATGCTTCAGGAATACAGCATACACGTCCGGGAGGCCTATCATGCACAGCTGGATAATGATTCAAACAGAATTATGAAAATGTTCACTGTAGTAACGACAATCTTCCTTCCCCTAACCTTAATCGTTGGCTGGTATGGCATGAATTTTACCACAATGCCGGAGCTGACCTGGAAATTCGGTTATGTCTTTGTGATTGCACTCAGTATAACTGTTGCGGTGCTATGTTATTTGTTTTTTAAAAAGAAAAAATTCATGTAGCATCTAATCGTCCTTCAGATATTTGAGGAGGCTGAAAAAGGAGCTGCCGCAAAACAATTAGAAATGATACAACAGGTCCATGATCTCCCTGTAATGCACTGTTTGGAAGACATGTTGTATCATTTACAATTGTTTGCAGCAGCTCCTGCGCTAAAGGTTGATATTGAACATAACCTTATAATTTTATGTAACCATTTCCGTTCACAATTGCTTCCAGCCTCTGCTTGGCTTCGCACATCGGGCATTCCCCGATATCATAGCTCATATAATCGGGGACATCCTTTGCTTTAAAGATGGAATGTACCGTTATTCCGTCCACCTTATCCACCGCACTGAAAATTGCACTGATTCCCTCCACCATTCCGCCATAATACTGAATGCAATCTATACTTTTCTTCAAGGTATCTCCGGTAGTTGCCGAACCCGCCAGCAGCAGGATATGCTTACTGTAAACAGCAGGCAGGTTATTCTCCCGAAAGATCATCTGTCCATTGGAATTAAACTCCGGAGCAATGATATATATGGTCTGATGCATATTCATGGACATGATGCCCACCGCGCTTAATTCCTGTGCCAGAAACGCGCCGATTACCTGGCAGCCCTCCAGGCATACGACGGTATCCACAATCGTGCTGTTCACATACTGTCTGGCCATCACTCTGGCAGCTTCGGCTGCATCACTCTGCCTGGTCTTCATACCTGTCAGGTCAAGATACTGATTAACATGTGAGCTGCTGGTAGCAAAATGTCCCGGTATCACCTTCATCGAAAGCTTTTTATTCATTGGTGCATTTACCTTAATTGCTCTTCTTTCCATAGAATAACCCCCTTTGGCATTCTGTTGCATGGAACCTTTCCATAATTCTATTATATTCCAAATATTTACTTTAAGCAAGGAGTACCTGAAGTCAATAACAAAGGCACCAGCTGCCATATCCATGGCATCCGGTGCCTGTACTGTTACTATAAAATACATTTATTATAATTTCTTTCTGAACAAACTAACAATGCAAAGCAGTATCACTGCACCGACAACAGATACGATGAAGCTCCACAGATTAAGTCCGGTAGCGGGTCCAAGACCAAATATGCCGGCAAGCCAGCCGCCGAGGAAGGCTCCGATTACACCTACGATCAGGTTCCATCCAATTCCCATTCTTTCATTGTTACCGGTAATCATACTTGCAATCCATCCGGAGATACCTCCGAGAATTAACCATACAATCAAGTTACTTATTTCAGGCATATAATTGCTCCTTTCTGCTATCTGATCTGATTATTATCCTTTTTACTGCGCTTTACATGATCAATAAAATCATTCGCTTTCGCTGCCACTTCTTCCTTTACATCCTCCATCCTGCTGCCGATTTCGGATTTTATCGTCTGCATTTTTCCTTTGAATTCAAGTCTGTCATCCTTCAATATCTCACCGGTGCCTTCTTTTATTTTGCCTGCAAGGTTATCCTTAGCATTCTTTATGTCCTCCATCAAACACCCAACCTCCAAAGCATAAGCTTTTATAAAACTTTAATATTTGTTACTATGTTATAGGATGTGTCAAATCGAATAAAAATATGCGGTTTATGAAATACTGTGCAAATTAAAAATAGCTTCCGTTAAAACTTTTCCGGAAGCTATTTTTATTTATAATACCTATGATATTTTTTCTATTCTGATGCTCTCATAATACAGAGCCTCGATCTTCTTTCTGTTTTCCAGAAAAACATCGACGATGACCGGATCAAAATGAGTCCCTCTGCCATCAACAATGATTCCAAACGCGACCTCTAATGAGAATGCCTTCTTATAAGGACGTACGCTTACAAGCGCATCAAACACATCCGCCAAAGCCACGATTCTGGCACTTAAAGGAATCTCCCGTCCCTTTTTACCATAGGGATAACCCGTTCCGTCCCACCGTTCATGATGACTCTCAGCTATCTCAACGCCGATACGGAACATATCCTTTCCCTTCTTTTGCATATTTTGTTCGGCGCTGCGCAGTACCTCCGCCCCGAAGGTGGTATGCTTCTTCATCTCATTATATTCCTCAGAGGTCAGCTTAGCAGGCTTGCGCAGGATGCTGTCCGATATGCCAACCTTTCCGATATCATGCAGCGGGCTGAAACGCTCCAATTGATCGATATATTCCAAGGTCAGGATATCCTGGTAGATATTCTTTGAATACAGGGCTTCAGCAATTGCCCGGGTATAGACCGCCATCCTCTCCAGATGCTCTCCGGTCTCCTCATCTCTTGTCTCCGCCAGTTTTGCCAGGGCCAGCACACCGCCGTAGCGGATATTATTGATCAGAATATTTTGATCCAAACTGATTGCGATACTATTCGCCAATGTCTTTAAGAAGGTCAGATGCTCCTTCGTATACACATTTTTACTGCTGCTGGAGAAGAAAATAATCCCTACCGCCTGACCCGATACAGTAAGCGGCAGTGTAATGGAGGATCGTATTCCCGAATCAAGAATTACTCTGTTATAAGGCTTTAAAGACCGTCCCTCACAGTGGACTTCCAGATCATTGATTATTCGGCCCTCTCCTGTCCGCAGCAGTCTCTCCATCCCTGTGTCCGAGATACGCCAGGTCACTCCCATAATCTTATCCGGCATCCCTTTGATTGTACCATCGGATACTCCGTAGGAGGCTCTAAGCTGCTCCTGCTTCTCATCAATCAGTGCGATTCCGATATAGTTATATGGAATAAAACTGGAGAAGGTCTTACTGATATATTTCAGAATCTCCATGAAGGAGGTATTGTTGTTAATATTCTCAATTAAGGATATCAGATAATTATCCATACCGACATCCTCAATACCCTTATAAAATTGGCGATATGGAAGCAATAAATCCTTACGTATCTGGCAAAAAAACAACACAATTGTGGCTGTTAATAAGCCAAGCAACGAATATGCCGTCATTATCTCGGTATTTTCCACCTTCTTCATATAAGCATATTGAAACAGAAGATAGGCAAATGACAGCAGAATTAGTAACAATGCGGCTGCAAATGCTATGACAGTCTTTTTCATAATACCGGGGTATGCTGTGTTTTTCTGATCCAACTCGTTTCCTCCTGAGTAATCATCGCTCCCACTTATCACAAAGGGAATTTATTTGACTCGTAAATTTTGCGATATCCTTATTGGCACCGCCTTTATTATGCTGTATAACAGCAGCCAGGCGCTTGCCCGCAAGCACAAGGCGTTCAAATACCGTATCTGACTTTCCTGCAGAGGCTGCCTTTACTGCCGCCGGTATCTTTCTGCCTTCCTCCACACAGACGTTACGCGCCAGATCGTACACTGTCCCGCTATAGGGAGCAACTGCCTGATACCCCAGCTCTTTACTGATGTAGTCCGTGAACAGGTCGCATACCTGATCATCTCCATGCGTAACAAAGACCCGCTCCGGTTTTTTTTCAAAACTGGTCAGCCACTTAACAAGCCCTGTCTTGTCCGCATGACCGCTGACACCGGACAGCTGTCTGATTTGAGCGGCAACCTGAATCGTCTCTCCAAACAGCTTCACCTCGCTGGCTCCATCCAGAATGATCCTGCCGAGACTTCCCGTGGACTGATGTCCTACGAATAAAATCGTGCT
The DNA here is from genome assembly GCA_023409535.1 of Bacillota bacterium. GTDB lineage: Bacteria > Bacillota > Clostridia > Lachnospirales > Lachnospiraceae > Mobilitalea. Next base: position 63,132 of record JAEYGZ010000037.1, on the reverse strand, counting down.
GTTCTCCCTCCAGAGATTATGCTTTAAATGGTGGCGGATTCTTCCGGCATCACACATACCTGAGGCTGAGATAATTACCTTAGGATCTTCATCAAAGTTGATCGCTTTTGATTCGTCTGAGGTAATTGAGGTTATCAGTCCTGGGAAGGACAGAGGATTCACTCCCTTTTCCACCAGTGCCATCGCCTCTTCATCAAAGTATCCCAGCATATAATCATGGAAGATCTGAGTCGCTTCCACCGCAAGGGGGCTGTCCACATATACCTTAAAGTTACCGTACCCCTTAACAAGACGCTCGTCCTTAATCTTCCGTAAGTAATATAATAATACCTGGGTTCTTCCTACCGCAAAGGAGGGGATGACCACATTTCCTCCCTTATCGAAGGTAGTTTGTAAAATTTCTGTCAATTCCTTGATGTAATCCGGATTTTTTCCATGCTCACGATCCCCGTAAGTGGATTCCATAATGACATAATCCGCTTCTTTAATATAGCTGGGGTCCTTGATTAAAGGCTGGTTCCGGTTCCCGATATCTCCGGAGAAAACAATCTTCTTGGAGACACCATTCTCCGTAATCCATAGCTCCACACTGGCTGATCCAAGTAAATGTCCGACATCAGTAAACCGCACCTCTATCCCGTCAAATAGGTTAAAGGTTTCCGAATATCCGTGAGACACAAATTTTCGAATGGTTGCCAATGTGTCCTCCATGGTATAAACCGGTACGGCCATTCCATTCCCGGAGCGTTTGCTCTTTCGGTTCTTCCACTCTGCTTCTGCAATCTGAATATGGGCACTGTCACGAAGCATTATATTACATAATGCAGTGGTTGCCGAGGTTGCATGAATATCTCCGCGAAAGCCCTGACTAACTAAGAGGGGCAGCTTGCCGGAATGATCCATATGTGCATGGGTTAAAATTACCGCATCAATATTGGCAGCCAGCACGGGAATCTCCTGATTCTCGTAAGTATCCCTGCCCTGCTCCATACCGCAGTCAATCAGAAGATTCCTTCCGCAGGCCTCAAGATAATAGCAGCTTCCCGTAACTTCATGGGCAGCACCCAAAAATGTCAGTTTCATAGAAAACCTCCTCAATTATTTGATTGATATACTTCTTAGCCGATAAATTAAGGAAAATGTTGAAATATCTGTTATTTCAGTTTTATTGGTATCATTTTACGCCTCTTGCGATTCTATGTCAACCTGCGTGCTAGCCCAAGGCAGAATAAAATGCAAACCGATACAAATTATTTTTGCTTCATACCTTTTATAATATGCTTCGTCTCCTGATCTACCTTCAAGGATTCCGTTATCTTTTGCAATGCTTTATTATAAGTAAACTTATCCAGTTCGTTCCGTTTCAGATACTCCATGGTCAGTCCGGGCAGCTCCGCATAGTACATGGACAGCACCCAGGCTACCGCCATCTTCACATAATATCCCTCCTGCTTGATCCGGTCAAAATGCACAAAAGCAAAAGGTGCGTATTCCGGCTGAAGATAGTATAAAAGCATAACCACTCCGAAGCGGATTTCATATTCCTGAGCCGATTCCAGATAGGATTGAATAAACTCCCACATCTGCTCCTTATGATCCTTCGTTATCTTCAGTCCCCCGCAGAAGCAATCACAAACGGACCAGCAGTCAATCTTCGGGATGTAACCCTGCGCAAGCTTTAATACCTCATCAATCCCTGCGTCACAGTAACCGATTACCATGCCTTGGAGCATTACCTCTTCCATGGTATCATCCTCTGCCTCCTTCAGATACTGACGCCAGTCTCCTTTGGCCAGCTTCATAGCCAGCTTTCTTAAGGCAGGCAGCCTGACCCCAAGGATATTCTCCTTTCCCGGTGTCAGAGATTTTGTAAAATCACGATATTTCTCCTCGGCCAATTCTTCCAGCTGCTCTCTTATGGGCTTGTCCATTCCTTCGTTCTCCTTATGATTTTTGACTGTTTCGCATTGTTTATGATTTATTTTTATTTGGCTTCTTAAGCGTTAACTAATTTGTGAAGCTTCTCTTTATTCAACAGCTTTATGGTTCCACGGTTTAACGCAACCATTCCTTCCTTCTGAAAATATTTAAGCATTCGGGATACTACCTCCCGCGCAGTCCCCAGATCATTGGCAATCTTCTCATGGGTAATCTTAAGCCGGTCACTGTCTTCAATTACCGCCTGCTCCAGAAGATAGTTGGCCAGGCGATGGTCAAGGCTGGTGAAAAGCACCTGCTCCAGCGTCTCCATAACGTCTGAAAAACGGGAAGCCATCAATTGATTTGTAAAGGACTGGATCGGCAGGGATTCCTGCGTCAGCTTGCAAAATACCGTCGTAGGAATGAGAAATGCTACCGTAGGCTTTTCCACTTCGACATGGATATCAAAGGTAATATTACGCATCATGCAGGAAGCCGAGAATACGCAGACATCCCGTTCAAATAATCGGTACAGGGTAATCTCTCTGCCGCCTTCCGAGATAATGAAGGCCCTTACCTGCCCTTTGTGAATTAAAAACAGACCGGCACAATACTCCGAGCCGCCATACATAGAATCCCCTTCCTCAAAATGTTTTATTACCATAGCCCGCCTGATTACTTCTCTCTGCGTGACTGACAGCTCTCTCCAAAAGCTCAGTGTCTCTTGTAAATATGTTTCCTGCTCCTGTGATATCGTCAAGGTATCCCCTCCCCGTTGGTAAATTGCTAGCAAGCTTACCGATATACTCACTATGCTTATATTATATATCACAACCTTGAATTGGATGTCAAAAAAAACTGCATGCAGAAACCCAGTACTGCATGCAGCTTATTTTAATTCTTTTTCAATTCCGATTACGGCATATATTACAGCTGTCCAAGCTATGGTTTATCCCTCCAGCATCCGCATAATATCCTTCTTCGGTTTCACACCCACAGACTGCGCGGATACTTTGCCGTTCTTAATCACCAATAAGGTAGGAATGGACATGACACGGAACTGCTCAGCAAGCTCAGACTCTTCATCAATATTTATCTTACCTACCTTAACTCCTGCTACCTCTTCGGATATCTCATCAATGGCAGGCGCCACCATGCGGCAGGGCCCACACCAGGATGCCCAGAAATCAAGCAGGATAGGTTCCTTCGATTCTAATACTTCTTCTTTAAAATTATTCTTTGTTATTTTTATTGTAGCCATACGGAAACCTCCTGTATTAAATTTTATTTACAGGAATACCATATCATAACAAAAAAGAGAAATCTGTGATTTAGTCACATTTTTTAAATAAAATTTTATTTTGAATTCCCGCCGTCCATAATCGCCTTACTGCGAAACATAAGTAACCCTTCTATCAGCATAAGAATACCTGTAACTACCAGCATATACTCTATTCGGACCACATCTGCCAGCGGCCCGAATACCAGCATACCAACCGGCATGACCAGACTGGAGATCATGGCGAGAACTCCGAATACCCTTCCCATGTAATCTGTCTCAACCTTCTCCTGCATCAGAACCGTAAACGGTGTATTAAAGAAGGGCATAGCCAATCCCACGATTCCCATAAACACCAGATAGATCCAAAAAACAGGGGTCAAGCCAAGAGCAAAGGTAAACAATCCAATCAAGGTACTGGACAATATCATGGTATGAACCCTGTTCTTAAAGCCCTGCCAGGAAGCCAGAATAATTCCGCCAAGCATCATCCCCACTGAGAAGACAATCTCAATGGCTGTCAGCCTCCATACATCATTACCGAAGGTACGGGTCACCTGAAGCGGCGTCAGGAAGGCTACCGGTGAAGCAAAGAAGAAATAAAAGGCCGAGAACAGGAAGAAAGCCTTAATAAAGCTGTGATGGTTGATATAACTGAGGCCAAGCTTCAAATCGCTGAAATATCCTGTCACATGCTGCTCCAATGCCTTGGCATGAAGCGGTACATGAACCAAAAAAAGCATAATCAGCACACCGACTGCCGCAGTAACTACATCAATAAAGAATATCGCCTGTATCGGTGCCAGTCCCAGCAAGGCTCCGCTGGCCATGGGTGACACAAGCATAATAAAAGATTGAATGGTACCATTGGTGGCGTTGACCTTCGTCAGCTTATCCTCGGGAACGATCTGAGGCAGGACAGCGCTGACCGCAGGCATCTGGACTCCGGTTCCTATGGACCTGATTGCCGATACCACAAATAAGAGCCATAAGGAATCATAACCCAATAAAAACAATACCGCTAAAATCAAGGTTGATACCGCGATAAAGGAATCGGAAGCAATAATCAGAAGCTTGCGATTAAACCGGTCCGCCCATACCCCCGCAAAGGGTGAGATAAAAAATGTGGGCAGTGAACTGCAGATAATGGATATTGTCATCATGATACCTGATTGTGTATTCATGGTGATATACCACATGATAGCATATTGAACCAAGGACGAGCCGAATAGAGATACGGTCTGTCCCGTCATAAATAAGATGATTTTCTTTTTCCAGTCATTTTGAATTTGCTGCATGTGTTAACCTCCTATGGACATGAAATGTTCATTTTATTACAGCCGCTTTTCCATTATACAGGAATAATGACATAAGAGCAATTTCGTAATTAATTTTTCCCCTCTATTGACAGTATAATCATTCCCGGATATAATATTGAATATAAATTCAATGAATAGAGGTTCAATCAGTGTCTACCAGAGAACAGCAAAAAGAAATACGAAGAGAGGAAATTCTCGCTGCCGGACTTGATCTGTTTATCCGTAAGGGGTACTCAGCTACAAAGATCAAGGATATTGCGGAACAGGTAGGAATGAGCGTCGGTCTTTTATTCCATTATTTTGGATCAAAGGAAATGTTATACGAAGAACTGATTACACTTGGTATAACCGGTCCGATGAGTGTAATGGAGCTTGACCGGCAGGATCCCCTGGAGTTCTTCCGAACTGTTGCCCGACAAATTTTTCAACATCTGAAGGAAGAAACCTTTACTGCAAAGATGTTTGTCTTCATGAGCCAGGCATTCTATAATGAGGCCTTGTCTGACCGAATAAAGGAGAAGCTGAGGGAATTCGATATTTATTCTCCTACCGTTGATCTGATTAAAAAAGGGCAGGAAAACGGTACCATCCGTGAAGGAGACCCTTATGCGCTTGCCATCGCCTTCTGGAGCTCCATACAGGGAATTGCTGTAGAGATTGCGCAGCAACCGGAGATTCCTTGCCCGGATAGCGAATGGATTGTGGATATTTTGCGCAGATAGCATGCGCAGCGTAGATAAACAACGCAAGAATGGAGGAAGAAATGAAGAAGGTCATTATTATCGGTGCAGGAATAGCAGGGTTAACTGCAGCATCCTATGCACTGCAAAGCGGCTTTGATGTTACGGTCTATGAGAGTCACAAGATTCCGGGCGGTGCATCCACAAGCTGGAGAAGAAAGGGCTATTTATTCGAGGGTGGTATGCACTGGCTGACAGGCTCTTCCCGTAAGGCACCGCTGTATAAGCTATGGTGCGAAGTGGGCGCGCTGAACGACAGCATCCCCATCTACAACCGTGATCCATTTTCCACCTTTGAATACCGCGGCCAAACCGTATGTCTGTACCGGGATATCGATAAGCTGTATCAGCATCTGCTTGCGACAGCTCCGGAGGATAAGAAGGAAATCCGTACCTTATATAAGGATATCAGAAGATTCTCCAGGATGTCCATGCCACTGACCGATATTAAAGGGGTTAAAGTAAAGCATAAAGCTTCTATGCCGTTTACCTCCGTTCTGGCTATGCTGCCTGCCATCCCAAGATTAGGCTTCTATGGGAAACAAACCGCTAAGGAATATTCCGAACGTTTCCAAAGCCCAATACTTAGAATGCTGCTGCAGAACATAACCGGACCGGATTACAGTGCCGTCGCTTTGGTCTTTACCATGGCTATCCTGACTTCAGGCGACGGCGGCTACCCGGAAGGCGGATCTCTCGCAATGGCCAGCCGCATTGCAAAGAAGGCCGAAGCACTCGGCGGGAAATTCAACTATGGCACACCGGTCAGCCAGGTGGTTGTTCAGAACGGCGCTGCAAAAGGTGTGATGATTAACGGTCAGTTCGTTCCGGCAGATGCCGTGATTGTGACACAGGATGCACTTGCAGCTGTAGATTCTCTGTTTGATCCCCCGATTCAGGAAGAATGGGCCGACAAAATGCGTAAAAATACCATCCCCGTTCTGGATACCTTTATCAGCGTCGGAGTGGAGGCAGATCTGTCCGATCTGCCGGAGAACCTTTCCTTTGTGCCGGAGGAACCTTTGATCTGCGGCGGAATATCCAACTCGCTCCTCGGTATTAATAATTATTCCGCTTACCCGGGATATGCACCGAAGGGATGCACGGCACTGACCTGCATCCTTGATGGCGATAATTATGATTATTGGAAATCCTGTAAAGAAAACGGCACCTATGAGGCCGAGAAGCAGAAATTAGCGGAAGACTTTATCCGGATATTGGCACGGAAGTTTCCTCAAACCGAAGGTAAGATAGCAGTCTGGGACGTTGCAACTCCCTTAACTTATGAGCGATACCTCGGCTCTTATAAAGGCTCCTGGATGACTCTCACAGGAAAAGGCGCTTCCTATCAGAGCTACCCTGTTACTCCGGAGCACATTAAGAATGTATACTTCGCTGGCCAGCGTATCTCACCTCCCGGCGGACTGCCTCCTGCAGCCGAGACCGGCAGGAAAGCGGTTCAGTACCTTTGCCGGGATATGGGCACGGTATTTCAGGGTGCACAGTAATATCAGCGAAATAATGGAAGCAGATATATAACAGAAACAGGCTGATTTGACTTTAACATCAAATCAGCCTGTTTTATATTCTGCAGCCGGATTCACCTGTTCATTCATTTGTTCTGTTACTTGTTCGGTACCTGCTTTCTACCGCTCTTCTCTGAAGTAATTGATGCCGCATCCTGCCGGCTGGGAACCTTCCCTGGATTTTCTCATGGAGGTTACGATCAGTACCAGAGTAGTGATGAGGAAGGGCAGCATCACATAAAAAGCATTCGGGATTACGATGATATTCTTCGGCACATAGAATTGCAATACGCTGAAGGCACCGAATACTAAGGAACCAAAGATTGCTTTTGCGGGATTCCAGCTTGCGAAGATTACAAGGGCTACGGAGATCCAGCCCTGTCCGTTTACAACACTGCTGTTATTCCAGATGCCGCCGCCGTTAATCAAAGATAGGTAAGCGCCGCCAAGACCGCAAATACCTCCCCCAAGCAACAGGTGTACATATTTTACCAAGGTTACATTCACGCCTGCTGCATCCGCTGCTGCCGGATTCTCACCCACCGAGCGCATATTCAGACCATGACGGGTCTTCAGCATATACACGGTACAAAGAACAGCAAGGATAACCGACAGGTAAACCAACGGATTATGGGAGAACAGCAGCTTGCCGATCACCGGGATATCTCCAAGAACCGGAACAGGCTTCTCGGAGATGGATGCCATAAAGCTTTCCGACAGCTTGGGAGAACCGCCGCTCTTACCGATCATCATCTCTCCGAAGAATTTTGCGAAGCCTGTTCCAAAGATCGTCAGGGTAAGACCGGTTACATTCTGATTGGCCATAAAGCTCACGGTCAGAACCGCATAAATCAGCGCTGCAAATACACCGATCCCAAAGGCAGCCAAGAGTGCCAGCGCCAGACTTCCCGTGTGATAACCTGCGTAAAAGCCCATAAAGGCACCCATGAACATCATGCCCTCCACACCAAGGTTCAGATTGCCTGATTTCTCACTCATAATCTCACCGGTGGTACCAAAGAGCAAAGGAGTACCGGCTTTAATTGCTGCAAATAAGAAATTTATAATCATCGTTCTCCTCCTTTTTCATTGGTATTCTTTCTAAATACAAAACGGTAACGGGTAAAGAAGTCAAACGCAAGAATAAAGAACAGGATAATACCCTGCAGTATACTGGATACCGCGTTTGACAAACCAAAGCTGCTCTGCATAACACTGCAGCCTTTCTCCAGCATACTGAACAGTACGGTTACGATCAATATAATCACCGGATTTAACTTTGAGAGCCAGGCCACGATAATTGCCGTAAAGCCAACGCCTCCGGCAACACCGTCCCCCAGGGTGAAGGCCGCGCCGCTGACCTGGGTCATTCCGGCGATACCGCAGATGGCACCGCTCAGGAACATGGTACGCATCACGATCTTCTTTACATTCATACCTGCATAGCGGGCGGTATTGGTACTCTCACCAACCACATTGATTTCATAACCATGCTTTGTATATTTTAAGTAGATAAAGACGATTACCACCAGTACCAATCCGATGAGCCAGCCTGCATGAACGCCAAAGATCTGATCCAGCCGGGCATTCCTGGCAAAGCTTGCGATCTTGGGAAAGCCCGAGGATGCCGGATCCTTCCAGGGTCCCTCGGTAAAATATTTGATCATATATAATGCAATATAATTTAACATCAGGGTGAATAAGGTTTCATTGGTGCCGAATTTTGTCTTAAAGTAGGCAGGAATGAGTCCCCACAAACCTCCGCCGACCATACCTGCGATAAACATGAGAAAGATTAATAAGCCATGAGGCAAGTGATTAAAGAACAATGCAAAATAGGTTGCAAAGATTCCACCCATGATAATCTGGCCCTCTGCTCCGATATTCCAAAATTTCATTTGAAAGGCGGGCGTTATTCCAAGAGAGGCAATCAATAACGGAATCGCAATCTTGATGGTTCCCTTAATTGCAATCGGACTTCTCCAGGCTCCTTGAACAATGATACCATAAACCTTCAGAGGATTATGGCCAATGGCAAGAAGGAAGATGCCTCCGGCAACCAGAGCCAATACCATGGCAAGCAGGGACAGCAGTACGGTCTTTGTAAAGGATATCTCCGTCTTTTTCACCACTCGAACGAGGGGGTCCACTCTTTTTGATGACTCTGTACCCTTTTGACGAAGAGGCTTTGTCTGACTATTCTGAACGTTCATGTGCTTCTCCTCCTTTCGTGGTTGCATCCGTCATCAGAAGACCAAGCTCTTCCTTGGTTATATCCTTTGTATTAACAATTCCGGTCACTTTGCCGTGACACAATACCATGATACGGTCGCAAAGCTCCAGCATTACATCCAGATCCTCACCGATAAATAATACACCGACACCCTTTTTCTTCTGCTCATTCAAAGAATCATAGATGGTATAGGAGGAGTTGATATCCAGACCGCGAACTGCATATGCGGTAATCAGTACATTGGGGCCTGACTCAATTTCCCTGCCAAGGAGAACCTTCTGTACATTACCGCCTGAGAGTCTGCGAACCGGAGTATCCACGTTCGGAGTGACAATATCCAGCTGCTTTACAAGCCTTTTCGCCAGCTCACGCGCTTTTTTCTTACTGACAAAGGGACTCTTTCCCTCGTTATATTTCTTCAGCAGCATGTTATCCACCATACCCATGGAGGCGGCAAGTCCCATGCCCAGACGGTCCTCCGGGATAAAGCTCATGCTGATACCCATCTTAATGATCTCATTGGGTGATTTACCCGCCAAATCCTCATTATGATACAAAATGGCGCCCTTCTTCACCGGAAGAAGTCCCGCGATTACTTCACAGAGTTCCTTCTGGCCGCTTCCGGCAACACCTGCTACCCCCAGAATCTCTCCTCTGTTTAAATCAAAGGAAATATCCTTTATGGTCTCAAAGCCTTCCTCACCTGCGACCGTCAGATGGTGCACCTCAAGTAAATTCTCATTAAAGTCAGTCTTAGGATGTTCAATCGCAAGCTCCACAGGACGGCCGACCATCAGCTCTGTCAACTCCTTGGCGCTGGTCTGTGCCGTTGTAACTGTCGCAACACTTTCCCCTTTACGCAGAATTGTAACGCGGTCGCTAATTTCAAGAACCTCATTCAGCTTGTGGGTTATAATGATAACCGCACAACCCTCCTGTTTCATCCGCCGCAATATTTCAAACAGTCTTGTAGTCTCCTGAGGTGTCAGTACAGCTGTCGGTTCGTCTAAAATCAAAATATCCGCATTACGGTAAAGCACCTTGATAATCTCAACAGTCTGCTTCTCGCTTACGGACATTTGGTAAATTTTCTTCTCCGGATCCACTTCCAAACCAAAGCGCCCCGAGATCTCCCTGATTTTCTCCGACCTTCTCCTATGTAAAAAGACACCCTTCTCCCGTGAACCAAGTAATATGTTGTCGGTGGCGGAAAGGGCTTCCACTAATTTAAAATGCTGATGTATCATGCCTACACCCAGCCGGATTGAGTCCTCCGGTGAATGGATGGTAACAGGAGTTCCATTAATGAAAATAGAACCGCTGTCCGGTTTGTAGATTCCCGATAGCATGTTCATCAGTGTAGTTTTTCCTGATCCGTTTTCGCCAAGCAGGGCGAGAATCTCGCCCTGCTTAACGGACAGGTTTATTTTATTATTTGCCACAACCGAACCAAAGGTTTTGGTAATTTGTTTTAGTTCGATCGCCATTGTTTCATGACTAATATTCTCCACAATGCCTCCAACCTGCGTGATAAACGGATTAATCACAGTGATTGAGCTTAATCCGCTCAAATTATTTATTCAACTACAACGTTCCTGTAGTACCAGTTCATCTTACCGGTAATGTCTGCATCCGAGAGGAACTCGCCGGCTTTATTGATCTGATTGCCTGCATTGTCAAACAGATCACCTTCGAATACCTTAAAGCCGCCAAGGATTTTCTGTCTTGCAGCTTCAATTGCCTCTGCAGTACCATCAGCAACATTTGCACTCAGAGGAGAGATATCAACCAGACCCTCTGCCATACCGCCGAAGTAGTTAGAACCATCCCAGGTTCCGTCGATAACGGACTGTACTGCACTGGTGTAATAAGCACCCCAGTTCCAGACTGGCGCGGTTAAGTGTGCTTTCGGAGCATCCTTTGTCATATCGGAATTATAACCAACGCCCCATACGCCTCTTGACTCTGCTGCTAACTGAGGAGCGGTGGTATCAGCATGCTGTGCAATTATGTCACAGCCTGCATCCAGAAGCGCCTCTGCTGCCTGCTGCTCTAACGTAGGATCAAACCATGTATTTGTAACCTTTACATAAACCTTTGCATCGGGATTAACAGACTCAACACCCAAAGCAAATGCATTAATTCCTCCTGTAACCTCGGAATTATCACTGCCCATCGCTGCTACAAAGCCGATCTTATCGGATTGTGTCTTTAAACCTGCCGCAATACCGGACAGGTAACGTGCCTGATAAATACGTCCGAAGTAATTATTGAAGTTGGTTCCGTTGCTCTTATAACCGGAGCAATGGGAGAAGATCACATCAGGATACTCGGAAGCCAATTCTTCCATAGTGTCCATATAGCCCCAGCTGGTACCGAATATGATAGTAGCACCATCTTCGATACATTCCTCGATAGCGGTTCTGATTGCTACTGCGTCTGCATCATTGACATTGTTCTTACGGATAATCTGTGTATCACTAAGACCAAGTGCCTGCTGCATAGCTACAATTCCCTGATCATGTGCGAAGGTATAACCGGCGCCGTCGGCAGGATCACCGATATGGATTACTCCAACCTTAACCTCTTCCTTTGCAACAGGTGCAAAAAGACCGGTGGTTGCAGCGGGTGTTTCCGTTGCTGCCGGTTCTGTTCCAGCTTCTGTGGGAGCGGGTGTACCGGTAGCAGTACCGGATGTAGGCGTATCATTGCCTTTGTCAGCAGAGCCGCATGCAGCAAAGGATATAACCATTGCAGCAACAACGGTGAGTGATAATAACTTCTTAAGCATGTTGTTTTCTCCTCCTTAAATTTGCCAGGCATACAGCCGGGCTGCGGGGTTATTCCCGGGTTACATATTTACAAGGCCTGAGCCCTTAGTAAATCAGTCTTAACTTGTCCGATGAACTAATCTCTGAATACAATTCCTTCTGCTTCGCTCATGGATTCAATAATGGCCAGTGACTCGACTCTGACTCCGCTTTCCCGGATCAGCCTGCCACCCTCCTGGAAGCCTTTCTCAATTACGATTCCTGCTCCGATTAAGGTTGCATTGGCATCCTTTACAAGCTTTGATAATCCCAACAGAGCAGCTCCATTGGCCAGGAAATCATCAATGATCAGGACACGGTCCTTTGCATGCAGAAATTCTTTGGCTACTATGATGTCGTAAATTCTGCCATGGGTAAAGGATTCAACCTTACCGGTATATACATCCCCAGCGATATTCTTCGTCTGATTCTTCTTGGCAAATACCACCGGGACGCGGAAGTAACGGGCTGCGATACAGGCAATCCCAATGCCTGAAGCCTCAATTGTAAGTATCTTTGTAATCGTCTGATCCGCAAATCTTTTCTGAAATTCCTTGCCGATCTCTTCAAATAACTCAATATCCATCTGATGATTTAAAAAGCTGTCCACCTTCAGCACATTCCCGGACCGTATCTTTCCGTCTCTTCTTATTCTATCTTTTAAAAGCTGCATTTTTTCTCCACTCCTGCACACATTTTCTGCGCAATGCCCTAATGATGCCGTATGCGACAGATGCTCCAGCTTTGAACCACCTAATATTTATATATCTTATATAATCTTTCGGCTTTTTTCAATTTAGCAAAATTAATAAGTAACATTACCAGGATTAATATAATCCGCCAAAAACCGGGTCGCTCCTCCATAATTTTCATGACCTGCCATAGGATCGGCTATGCCGATCCGGCTTGCAGAGGACATACAGGCTCGGTACTTGTCACATTATAGACAAACAATATCACTCCTGTAGATTTATACCTGCCCGCTTGGCTTATTTTGTTATATTTTGAATGAAGAGACATATATTTCTAATGTAATGACCATTGCATAAATGGAGGTTAAAATGAATACTCCTTTGAACCAGGTACCAAACCCTACGGACGATGTACGGCATGAGATTCTTAAGAATGCTTTGGAAACAGAAGGCAGACCGGAGGATTTCAATTATATCGTAGATCTCCTCAGTCCTCCCCCTGATATCACCAATTATGCAGTACCGGGGGAGCTCCGAGGCGTTAAAATCGGCATTATCGGAGGAGGTCTGGCCGGAATGAGCGCAGCTTTTGAGCTGCGCAAGCTGGGTGCCGACATCACCATCCTGGATGCCTGTGAGCGCAGAATCGGCGGCAGGGTTTATACCCATTATTTTGATACGGGGGGCAGATATTACGGCGAATTCGGAGCCATGCGCATTCCAGTCAGCCACGAAACCGCCTGGTACTATATCAATTTATTTAAGTTAGGCTCCCGTTCGATGAATACACCCAGGCGCAACAATTTTCTATATGTACATAATACCAGGCTCCGGGTTACCGATTCCATAGAGCAGTACCTCTATCCGAACTATAACCTTTCCCCTGAGGAACGTAATACTCCATATTCTGAGCTTAGCGATTTTGCGATGACTGCCCGCTACCGGAATCTGACTCCCGATATCCGGTCCGAGCTGCTGCAAATACTTCCGGAATACTCACCGGAATTCGTGCCGCTGATGAACATAAGCCTGCGGCAGAATTTTGAAGCTCTCGGGCTAAGCCAGGGTGCGATTAATTTGATGTCCGCTGTCGACCCGGGAATTGGCTCCTTAATCCAAAACAGCTACGACGAGCTTGCCCAGGAGGACTATTCGATGGATCTTCGCAATATCTACCGGATTGAAGGCGGTAATGTCCATCTTCCTCTTGCCTTTTATGAAACCTTCCAATCAGAATATCCAATACAATATTGCGATATTGATCCTGCATCCCTCGGATCTGTCACCTACCGCAGCGGGCAGTTGGTTACCGGAATATATCAGTCTGATTACCGCAGCAAGATCGTGGTAAAGTACACCTGCAAGTCTGAACGGTCGGATGCGGCCGATATTTTTGATTATGTGATCTGCGCCATTCCTCTCTCAACCTTGAGGAACGTTGAGATAAAGCCATACTTCAATGATATGAAAATGCAGGCAATTCTGGAATATAACTATATCGATGCTCAGAAGACTTTGTTTCTGTGTAATCGCCGGTTCTGGGAACGGAATACGGATTACGGGAAAATCATTGGCGGAATATCCTTCACTGACCTTCCCATACAATCCATCATCTATCCCAGTGATCACAATCAATGTGCCTTTGATGCCGTTAACCCTTGTTCTTCGGAAGAGCCCGGCGTACTTGTTGCTTCCTATGGCACAGGCCAGAGCGCCGTCCGCCTGGGAGGCTTGAAGGATCCCAGGCGCTATGCCCTGATCCGCCAAAACGTAGAAGAGGTGCACGGTTTGCCCAGAGGCTTCCTTAACACTCTTGTATTAAGGTCCCAGACGGTTCATTGGTACGCAGAACCGAATTTTCTCGGAGCGCTGGCCTACACCCTGCCGGGACAGAAGAAGCTCTTTACCTATGAACTGACGCAGCCGGAGTACAACGGCCGGCTCTATCTGGCCGGAGAGCATGTCTCGACAAAGCACGGATGGATGCAGGGAGCGCTGTATTCCGGCAAAGAGGCAGCCAATAAGCTGGCAATGCATTTTCACGGACAGTATTAATTTCATGTGTTACATATTCAGTTATTATATGAAATATATAAAGTAAGAGAAGATTATTCCGGTCTCAAAACTGAGATACGGAATAATCTTCTCTTTATTATAATTATAAACATTCAAACCAAAGTGTATATAATAGGGCGGAGATAAGGAACAGAATATACGCTCCCTATTCTAATATTGCAGCATCTTATCCAGACGTTCATGAAGCCGCTCAAATCTCGTAAGAAGCTGCGCATCTGTTACCGGACGGCCGGACATGTAATATTCGACGCTGCCGGTATTGCTCTCTGACAATCCGTTCTCATTAAGAATATTTCCAAGATGATTCACCGTACCGACACTTCCGTCAATAAAGCTCACACATTCCGGAAAAATCCTGCGGTACGTATCCTTAAAGTAATTAAAATGTGTACACCCCAGGATCAATGCGGAATAGTCGTCTAAATCATAGGACGATAATTCTGTTCTAAGGTATTGCTCCACCTCCGGCGCCTCAAAATTATCAGACTCTGCAAAGGTTACCAGACCGGGCAGGGCAAGCAGGTCTACTCTGTGCTCATCATCCACCTGTCTGATCAAATTATGAAGCTTCTCCTCTCTGACGGTTACAGGTGTGGCTATCACCATGACCCTCCTGCCATTACACTGCTCCACTGCAGGCTTAACAGCAGGCTCCATCCCCAGTATTGGCAGCGGGTATTTATTACGCATATCATCGATGGCCGCACTGGTTGCCGTATTACAGGCTATGACAATTGCCTTCACTCCTTTACCAACCAGGAACTCTACCGCCTGATTTACATAACCGATGATCTCATCTTTGGTCTTCGTACCGTAGGGTACATGATCCGTATCCGCATAATATATATAATCTTCCGACCGCAAGGTAAGCATTGCCTGATGAAGCACCGTAAGTCCCCCAATTCCCGAGTCAAAAATTCCTATCTTCAAGTTTTATCCTTCCTCTCTTGTGGGATGGCGGCAAACAGCCGGTCAGTCCACCCTTAAAACCAGATATGTACTTACACCCCTATCATAATAATACAAAGGAAAAGAAATGCAAGCACTTTTTACCCATAAGTCCTCAGGCAGCTTCTTACACCACCTGTTTCTGAATTAAAATTAATCTGATTTCATGAGGCTGCAGCTCAGCGAAATAATTAATATAGCTGTCCGTTACCTTCCTGACAGACTTGGTTACTAACGGCATGGAGCGGCCTTGCAGATTCTCAATCTCCTCCTGGGCATTCAAGGGAAGCGCACCCATGCGGACCCACTCATCGAAGGCACTTCCATGCTCCCTGTTCACAATATGCTCCGTTACCGTGTATTTTCCGTTGCTTACATCCGTTAAGGTAAATTCATAGCTGCAGGGATCGGAACTGACAAAGGCATTATACCGCTCAATAAAGGTTACATTAAACAGGACACCCTGGCTGTATAAGGGAGAGATATGAATGTAATTATATAGAAGGATCGCATAATCCCCCTTCTGATTTGTGGTAATAAAATATCCCTTTCCGTTATCAATGAGCGTATCCATCAATTTGTTCAGGAAGCTGAAAGCATAATAGGCCGGTTTTTTAACACCATGATAAGTGAAGAGCCCCAGCTCACCATGAAACATCTCATTGTCATAAGGAATTTCTTCCATTGTATCAGACAGGCACCAGTTCCCAAAGCTGTTCACCTCATCGTAATTCTCAAGGATATTTTTCGCAATATACGCCGATCTGTAACAAGTATCGTTGAGCCAGTCTCTATGGGAGGAGGAAGATGCCCATTCTGTTATATAGATAGGCAGCTTTGGATAATTTGCAAGCTTACCCTTCAGGTAAGCAATCATATTCGCCATATAATCCGGATCCTCGGATAATGTCATTTTGTCATTGGAAGCGAACTTAATGGAATTGTCCCCCAGGGTTATCATCTCGGATGCCGCCGAAGTATTCACCGGATAGCAATGATAATTATAAAAATCCGGTGCACATTGATTCTGAATGGTTCTGCCTATGAATTCATAATAATCGTCATTATCCATATGAAATGATCCATAGGAGGGTGCCCCGAACTGCAGCTGGCTGTCACAATTCTTGACGCATTTCCAGGCGGATTGATACAGCTCATAGGCGATCTCATCCGTCTCAAAGGAGAATACGTAGGACTGAAAAGGTGCATTCCAGAAGGTAAACAGCCAGGTTCTGACCTCAGCAAGGCCGTATCGTTCCATCAGATGCTTTGTCAGCCCGGTAATCAGGAACTCCCAATGCTCCATATTATTCGGTTCACTTAAAATGGAAGGATTATAAAATATCGTATTATTGGGGTTCTTGGCAAGAGCCCTCGGCATAAAGGAAAATTGAATCAAGGGCTTTAATCCGATTGATAACAGGAAATCAAATACTTCATCCACATAATGATAGGTTAGAAAAGGATTTCCTGAGCGGTCTTCATTATATAGCATCATGGAATCATCCAGAATACCGTGAAACTTAATATATTTAAACCCGACCTCCTTCTGAAGAATTCTTAGCTCGGACTGGATGCGCCCCATAAGAATTTCTTTGGCCCGCCCGACCCCGGTGAAGGTCTTAAAATTGTGTTTCAGGCTTTTTCTCACCAGGTTGGAGCTGACCTCCAGCGACATACAGGGTATGCTCTTTTTGATATTCGCCGTGTTCCTTATATTCTTGGTATCCAGATATTCGCCCAGCTTATTTAAGTAATCGATATGCTCCATAACAAGGTATCCCTTGTAATAGACCGAGCTTAAGGAATTCATGCTTCGATTCTTAATCTCCTGCTTATGCTCCTTACGATACTGCTTTGGCAGCACACCGTATTTTTTCTTAAAGCAGTCCACAAAATAGCGGCTGTTGGCAAAGCCGTTATTTGCTGCGATCTGCTCCATAGTCAGACTCGTGGTAAGAAGATCATTGACCGCATGATTCATACGGATACCGGTCAGATAATTGAAAAAGCTGACACCCATATTAACCTTGAAAAAATGTGAGAAATAGGAGGGTGATAAAAACTCCTTCTCAGCGATCTGCTCCAGTGTTATATTCTCCATATAATTGCTGTTTAAATATTGTAATATCGCTCTCAGACGCTGCAAATGCTTTGAGTTTTTATTCATAATTATCTGCTCCGGTCCCTTGTAGTTCCTAATCAGCTCCAGAACAATCTGATAAGCCAGGGAAATCGTCAGCAGCTCATTATGCTCCGTATCGTTATAATTGGCATAAATCAGCTGCGCTATCATCCTCTTTAATTCGATATATTTTGACTTGTTGTGAAATGTTGTCGAATTACAGTGGAAAAATGAAGTTTCATTCAGCCACTTCTTGAAATAGCCATAATTAATCTGTAGAACCACCGTCACATTGTCACTGCTGACGACCTCATGCACCTGATTGCTGTTAATTAAAATAATATCATCCTCACTCAGATGATAAGTCTCTGTCTCAACAATGATGGTCAGATCTCCGCTTAAAACTAAAAATAATTCAATTCTGTTATGCCAATGCCTGGATTCCTCAGTAATGTTGCGAATACCTATCATTAGCGGCATGTCCTCAGTAAATTCCGTATTCTCCGGCATAATCAACGATCTCCTTCTCCGATAAATTTCATGTTTTTTTGCGTCCGAATCCATGATTTTCTAGTCATTTTATAAAATAAATTCAAATATTTCACTTGAATTTTATAAAAACTGCATAATCTTTAGATTTCTTATTCAACGTTCCTCATTTATCTTTTTGAAGTACAACCATATTATGTGTATATTATAACATAAAACCGTTAGAAAAGCATGGTTAATTTTTATTTGTCATGTTAAAATGTAACAATAAAATATTTCTTTTTCAAGATATACTGGTATATTTTAATAAAAAGATACATACAAAGTTCGACATAATTTTTATACAGTTTTTGCTTTACGATTTAAACATAGTGAATATGCTCTGCCAAACAGCTCAGCAAAGAGTGGGGGTGCCACCAAGCTTTTTATGCATTGCATAATGTTTACTATGTTTATATAAAAAGGCAATAGGTTTGGCACGGCCTAAATCTAAAGGAGGGTATATATGTTAAGAGGTAAAAGATTTACTGCCATTATTCTGGTAATCGTAATGGTACTCGCAACCGCATTAACCGGCTGCGCAAAAAAAGGAACAGAAGAAAACACACCTACACCTACTCAGACACCCGCTGCTACAGTAGCACCGACCGAAGCACCGGCTGCTACGCAAGCACCGCAAGGGGCTGATCCCAATCAGCTTCCCAGAACCGAGACCCTGTATTTCGGCGGTCAGCAATGGGATCCGGTTAACGGCTGGAACCCGTTAGGCAACAACAATAACAATGCCCTGGCTGTAGCATCCTCAGGCAGCGGTTCCCGTACCGTTATGTTTGAAACACTGTATATGTACAATTTCCTTGACGGTAAGATGTATCCCCTGCTTGCAGACGGTGATTATCAATGGAATGCCGATATGACAGCCATTACCGTTAAGCTTAATCCTGCCGCTAAGTGGAGCGACGGCACCCAGGTTACTGCCGATGACGTAGCTTACACCTTTGAAACCAACGTTAAGATCGGTAACAACGCCGGTAATTCCGATAAGCCTTACATCGCTTCCGTTACCGCTTCCGATCCATCCACCATAGTTATTACAGCTACCTTAAATGAAGAAGGCAAAGCAACCAATCCTTTAATGTTAGTTAATTTCCTCGGAGCTTTCTATGTTGCACAGAAGGCTTGGATTCAGACCGTAGAAGCTCGTAACAGCGATGCAACTGCAATCAAGGCTGATCCCGCTGAGGATGTTGTTTATTCCGGACCTTACGGAAAATATTATGCTGACGATCAAAAGGTTATATTTATCCGTAATGATGCTTATTGGGGCCAGGATGCTTCCATGTGGGGCCAGCTTCCGGTGCCTAAGTATCTTGCACATACCATTTACAAAGACAACCCGGCTACGGAAGCAGCTTTCAAGGCTGGCGAGGTTGATGTTGACCAGCAGTTCATTCCTAACATTCAGGATCTTTGGTTAAAGGATGGTCTTCCGATCTCAACCTATATCGATGAGCCTCCGTACGGCATCTGTGTTAATATGCCTACCGTATTCTATAATCTTGAGAAACCTGCTCTTCAGAACGTAGCAATCCGTAAAGCAATCGCGATCGCTGCTGATTACGACGCAATCAATACCCTTGCCATGACAGGTCAGTCACCGACCTTCCAGCAGACGCCCCGTTCTATTATGAACCCCACCGATGGTGAGCAGGCTACCTTCGATCATGAGGCAGTAAAGGATCTTCAGTGGGCTGGTAACGACATTGAAGGCGCTAAGAAAATGTTAGATGACGCAGGTATTAAAGACACTGACGGCGATGGCATCCGTGAATTGGACGGTAAGAAGTTATCCTTCATCGCATCAGCTCCGAACGGTTGGACCGACTGGCAGTCAGCAATTGAAATCGTAGCTGCTGCAGGTAAGAATATCGGTATTGAAATTACAACTCTGTTCCCCACGCCTGATGAATATCAGACAACAGTAACTTCCGCTCATCAGCAGGATTATGATATCTTTATGATGTGGACCGACAGTGCATCACCCGTACAGCCCTGGGGCCGTATGCGTTACCTGATGAGCAGTGAGTTTAACGGTCTGGAGAACAACTGGGCCGGTAACTATGGTCACTACAGCAACGACCGTATTCAGGAACTGATTAAGCTGATCCCTACCGCAGATGTTGAAAAGCAGAAAGAATACTATACCGAAGCAGTTAAGATTTACTTAACCGATGTTCCTTCCTTCTCCGTAATGTACAGACCTGATAAATTCCATGCCGTAAATGAATCTGTTTGGACCGGTTTCCCTGAGCAGGGCGACGGCTTAAATATTCCTCCGGCAGATTGTACAGATGGTTATGGTATTGCTGCCCTTTATCATATTTCATTGGTTCAGTAGTACTGTCATATACAGCTGTACAGGAAGAAGAAACTTGAATAGTAATACCTGAATCTTATAGTCAGCCATGTTTCGGGAGCTCTTGAAACATGGCTGATTTCAAAATTCGTAAAGTTTAAGGTTACTCATTCATTGTTCTTCTGAATATCTTAACGTAATTAGTTTAAGAGAAAGGCATGGTTAATACTATGAAAGGCTATCGTAAGTATTTTGGCAAAAAGATTGTATGGTTTATCCTTACGCTGTTCATTGCTTTCATACTCAATTTTGTACTTCCCCGTTTGATGCCGGCAGATCCGATCGCAAATATTATGTCGAGAACAGCACGAGGAATTCAAGACTCTGTTGCCACACAAGCAATGTATGATAATTATTATAAAGCTTTCGGCCTCGATAAACCGGCAGTTGTTCAATTTTTTACCTATATTAAGAATGCTGTGGTGGGAGACTTCGGTCTTTCCTTCAGTCAATATCCGCGTAAGGTCAGCGACATTATCTCCGGCGCTATTTTATGGACCATTGGTTTACAGCTGCCGGCTATTATCGTCGGATGGCTGATTGGTAATATTTTAGGCGCATTGGCTGCTTATATCAGGAAGGGCTTTGATAAGGTCCTGATGCCGCTCAGTTTATTCCTCAGCTGTGTTCCTGCCTTCGGTATGGCAATCATTCTGCTCGGCATTTTTGCTGTCAAGTTGAAAGTTGCACCGGTTGCAGGAGGGTATGGTTATGATCTGATCCCCCATTTCAGCTGGACTTTTATAAAATCTATCTTTACACATTATCAATTACCCTTCTGGTCCATTGTCATTATCTCCATCGGAGGACAGGCGATCGGTATGCGTTCCATGTCAATCTATGAACTGAATGCTGATTATGTAAAATACAGCCGTTTCCTTGGTATCAAGGATAGAAAAATCGTCGGTTATGTATTCCGTAATGCCATGCTGCCCCAGGTAACGGGTCTTGCCCTTTCGATCGGTACCATGGTCGGCGGTGCATTAATTGCAGAGATCACCTTTAGCTATCCGGGTCTCGGTACGACGATGCTGAATGCTGTTACCGCGTCAGATTACCCGCTTCTGACAGCTACAACACTGATTATAACGGTTATGGTTTTAATCGCCACCTTTTTAATTGATATTATTTATGGATTCATTGATCCGCGTGTCAAAGCGGCGCAATTTGATTAAGGGAGGAATCGCATATGAAGAACATATTACGTCAGGTATTTCGCTCTCCCAAATTTGTTGCAGGCTTTTCAATCTTTGTTCTTATTATATTGCTGCTTACCGTCTATCCGCTCTTCGTTACCGGCAGTCCTCTGCAGATGATCGGTTTAACCTCCTTCTCCAAGCCGGGTACCTATATCTCAATGTATGACGCGTTAAATACCCAGCCTGATGTTATGAAGCTGCCCGATGCGGATGCAAAGAGACTTGCCGACAAACTCAGTGATGAAGACCGCGTTGCTATGAAGGAATGGCTGGTTGCTGTAGGCGTTCCCGAAGGGGATATCGACATTACCGATACAGACGCTCTTTTAAAGCTATGGGAGGAAAAGTATGACCCTGCCGAGAAGCCTGCCGGAATGACCATGGCAAAGCGTAATTATTATAAGCGTCTTGACACAAACCTGAAGGAATCTCCGGATTCCAGTGAAGTTATCATTGCCGCCAAGGATCCTGAAACAGGTACCTTGGAGGAATCAAAGACGGTTAAAGACACGGATTACGTTAACACGGGAGATGTTGTTAACGTAGTTTACCTGCCGCTGGGTACCGACAACTTTGGAGCAGATGTCTTAAAAAAGCTTGTTTCCGCAGCCAAGACCTCCATTATGATTGGTCTGATTGCCGGTACGATCGCAACCTTAATCGGGTTATCTACCGGTTTATTGGCGGGCTATATCGGTGGTTTGGTAGATGATTTTATTCTGTTCATCACGAACCTTTTCACTGTTATTCCCGGCTTTATTATCCTTGTATTGATATCCTACGGTATCGGACAGGAAAAGAGAGGTGCGACTACGGTTGCGCTTGTCATTGGTATCACCTCCTGGACATGGACCACCAGATCCGTCCGTTCCCAGGTTATCTCCTTACGCAACCGCGATCACGTAAACTTAAGCAAGCTTTCCGGGCATAGTCTGATAAGAATTATCGCTACCGATATCCTGCCTTATATCGCTTCTTATGTTGTAATGGCATTTATCTTACAGATCTCTACCGCAATCCTTGCAGAAGCACAGCTATCCATGCTCGGTCTTGGACCCAAGACCACCGAAATTCCGACCCTCGGAATGATGATGAACTGGGCAATCCTTTATTCCGCCCATACCCATGGTTACTGGTGGGCATATTTCCCTGTTCTTCTGATTATCGCATTGATATCATTCTCACTGAATTTGATGAATACCGGTCTGGATCAGGTATTCAACCCCACATTGAGAGATTAGGAGGCCGGATATGGGAAAGACAATTCTTGAGGTAAAGGACCTCACTACCAAATACATTACCAGATTCAGAGAAGATGTTTATGCTGTTGATCATGTTTCCCTGTCCATCGAGGAAGGCAAATCCCTCGGTATCGCAGGAGAATCCGGCTGCGGTAAGTCTACTCTGGCACTTAGCCTGATGGGATATTATTTCCCGCCGCTGCACTATACAAGCGGTGATATTATTATCGACGGGAAGAACATCTCCAAGATGGACCCGGATGTCATCCGTAAATCCATCCTGGGCACGGAGATTGCTTACATTCCGCAAGCTGCCATGAATGCCCTAAATCCTACTCAGAGGATCATCCGCTTTATCGAAGATGTAATCCATGTGCATGATCCAAAGATGCCGAAAAAAGATATCTATGAGCTGGCCAGAAAGCGCTTTGAAGAGCTTGGTCTGCCCGCATCTGTCCTTGACAGGCATGCGGTTGAGCTCTCAGGCGGTATGAAGCAGCGTACCGTAATTGCTATATCAACCATCCTGTCACCAAAGGTGCTGATTGCCGATGAGCCTTCCAGTGCACTTGATGTTACGAGTCAGAAGATGGTTATCAAGATGCTCCGTAACCTGATGGAGAAGGGCTATATCAAATCCATGATCTTCATCACGCATGAGCTGCCGCTGCTGTATAATGTAACGGATGATATTATGGTTATGTATGCCGGACAGATCGTCGAGAAGGGGAACGCCAAGGAGATGGTATTTAACCCGACTCACCCTTATTCCAAGGGTCTGATGGGCTCCATCATCGTACCGGAGGAAGGCACCCGCGATGTGAAGCTGGCTGCAATTCCCGGTACTCCTCCAAATCTTAAGAAACCGCCGGCAGGCTGCCGCTTTGCCGAACGCTGCAAATATGTAACAGACGAATGCAGACGTACCTCTGTGGATCTCAAAGAATTTGGAGACGGACGCAGTTACCGTTGCATTATTGATATAGAAAAGCTGAGGGAGGAATACGCCAATGAGTGATACTAGACCCATGTGCCTTAGCGGAAAAGGTGTTACAAAGGTATTTGGCTTAGGCGCAAAGAAAACTGTCGCAGTCGATCATGTGGATTTTGAATTTTACGAAGGTGAATTTGTATCCATTGTAGGTGAGTCCGGAAGCGGTAAGACAACGATCAGCAAGATGCTGCTTGGTCTGATCAGTGTTACGGAGGGTGAGATATTCTTTCAGGATAAGCCCTTAGATATCGATACCCGCAAGAAGAAAAAGGAATACTGGAAAAATATTCAGGCAATCTTTCAGGATCCCTTCTCCTCCTATAATGTATTCTCCAAGATTGATACCGTTCTCCTTGATTGTATCAACATGCGCGGTGGAAAACACCTTCCCATGGAGAAGAAAATCGAGATGATGACCGAGGCGTGCAGCTTTGTTAATCTAAAGTTCGCAGAGTTGACCAATAAGTATCCCTTCGAGTTATCCGGCGGACAGATGCAGCGTCTGATGATTGCGCGTATCTTTCTGTTAAAACCGAAGATTCTTCTGGCAGATGAGCCTACTTCCATGATCGATGCCTGCTCCCGTGCCACGATACTGGATATGTTGATGAATCTGCGTAATGAAATCGGTATGACCATCATATTCATCACGCATGACATCGGTCTTGCCTATTATATCTCAGATACCGTATATATCATGGAACATGGTAAGTTTGTCGAATATGGCTCTGCGGATGATGTCATTCTCAATCCCAAGGCTGATTACACCAAGCGCCTGATCAGTGATGTTCCAAAGATCTATGAAGAGTGGGATTTATCAACGGTATAGACTTAATAACTTAATACAAGAAACTTCGCAGAATAAATTTATATATTACGCCTGCGAAGTTTCTTTCATAATAATCATCTGCAGGTCACTAAGACTCCAGTATTAAGACTCCAGCTTGAATAATCATTATGTTGATAATAAATCAAGGAGGTTTTGCTATGAGTAAATTTGATATTAAGAAATTATTATCTGAATTGACTTTGGAGGAAAAAGCAGGGCTATGCTCCGGGGCAGATTTCTGGCATACGAAGGCGGTGGAGCGCCTTGGTTTACCTAACGTCATGGTGAGCGACGGCCCTCACGGACTGCGCAAGCAGGATACCACCGGTGACCATGCAGGTATTCTTGACAGTATCAAAGCGGTTTGCTTTCCTGCAGCCAGCGCTCTCTCCTGCTCCTTTGACAGAGGCCTGGCACGAACTCTGGGAGAAGCTCTGGGTGATGAGTGCCAGGCGGAAGGCATTTCAACCATTCTGGGACCTGCGGTTAATATGAAGCGATCTCCGCTCTGCGGCAGGAATTTCGAGTATTTCTCGGAGGATCCCTATCTTGCGGGCGAGCTTGCCGCTCATTATGTCAATGGCGTACAGAGTAAGAATGTCGGCACCAGCGTGAAGCACTATGCAGCAAACAACCAGGAGACAAGGCGTATGAGTATCAGCTCCGAAGTGGATGAGCGCACCTTGCGGGAGATTTACCTGGCTGCTTTTGAGAAAATTGTTAAGGAGGCACAGCCCTGGACTATGATGTGCTCCTATAATTGCATTAACGGAGTTTATTCCTGCGAGAATGATTGGCTGCTGAATCAGGTACTTCGTAAGGAATGGGGCTTTCAAGGCCTTGTTATGACAGACTGGGGTGCTATGAATAACAGAGTGGCTGCCTTAAAGGCAGGTCTGGATCTTGAGATGCCTGCTTCCGGAGGAAGCACGGACCAGGCTATTGCGGAAGCAGTAAAGACCGGCCGGATTACCGGGGAAGAACTGGACGCCGCTGTTACACGGGTGCTTGCGATGGTTCAAAAGTTCTATGATAATCATACCCCGAAGGCAGCCTATGATATGGAAGTGCATCATAAGCTTGCCAGACAGATTGCAACGGAAAGTGCGGTGCTCCTTAAGAATGAAAATCAGGTTCTGCCGCTGAAGAAGAACGCAAAGGTTGCCTTTATCGGCGAATTTGCCGTTAAACCCAGGTTTCAGGGCGGCGGATCCAGCCACATCAACTGCTTCAAGGTAACAAATGCTGTTGAAGCTGCAGCGGATTATCAGGTCACTTATGCAAAAGGCTTTGATATCCTGAAGGAGGAATTAGATGAGGCAGAACTTGCACAGGCAGTAAAGCTGGCCAAGGAAGCAGAGGTTGCCGTGGTATTTGCCGGTTTACCGGATCATTATGAGAGCGAGGGCTATGACAGAACTCATCTGAACCTGCCCCCCAGCCAAAACCAATTAATTGAGGAGATCGTTAAGGTTCAGCCAAACACCGTGGTGATATTACATAACGGCTCTCCTGTTGTATTACCCTGGGTATCCAGAGTGATGGGTATTCTGGAGGTATACCTGAGCGGTCAGGCTGTCGGAGAAGCTGCTGTAGATTTACTTTACGGTTCGGTTAACCCCAGCGGAAAACTGGCTGAAACCTTCCCCTTAAGGCTGCAGGACAATCCCTCCTACCTGAATTTCCCGGGTACCAACCGTGAGGTGGAATATAAAGAGGGGGTATTGATCGGCTACCGTTATTATGATGCCCGGGAGACGGATGTTTTGTTTCCCTTTGGCTTTGGTTTAAGCTATACCACCTTTGCCTACAGTGATCTTAAGCTTAGGATAAACGGTACGGATGAGAGCGGTAAGACTGACGGATCTAAGAGACTTACGGATACGGATACGCTGGAGGTAACTGTTAAGGTGAAGAATACCGGTTCCTGCTTCGGCAAAGAGGTTGTCCAGCTTTATGTTCACGATAAGGAGGCCTCAGTTCTTCGTCCTCAGAAAGAATTAAAGGGCTTTGACAAAATAGCATTGGCTCCGGGAGAAGAAAAAACCTTGACCTTCTTATTGGATAAACGTTCCTTTGCCTTTTATGATACAGCTCTTGGCGACTGGAATGCAGAAAGCGGGGAATATGAGCTCCTGATCGGTAAATCCTCCAGAGATATCGTTCTTAAGGATACTGTCCTGCTGGAAAGCTCTGTTAAGAAATCCTTTGTTCTGGATGACAGAACCACCTTAAGCGATGTATTTGGTGCTCTTGAGAATCCGCAGGCTATCCTCAGCCAGATGACACAAGCTTTCTTCCCCGGAGAGAATGCTCCGGACAGTAACTCCAGTGAGCAGCTGATGATGCTGGAGATGGTCAATGGTATGCCGCTGCATTCTCTGCGTTCCTTCGGATCCTTTGGAGTGGATACAAGTGCCATTAATCAATTGATTGAACAGATGAAATAAGCACGATCATTGCTGCAGCTTTGATCATCTTGCGTTTCCTTTTCCTGTTGTATAATGAGGGCTGCCAAATTGGCAGCCCTCACATATCTTTCTCTCTGTATTCACTTGGTGCCATACCGGTATATTTGTGAAAGATCCTGCTGAAATACAACTGGTTTTCATAACCCACCAGAGCTGCGATATTACTGATGGACAGATACCGGTTATTCAGCAATTCCTTGGCATGCTGGAGCCTGAGATTTGTGATATACTGCTTCGGGGAATATCCGGTATATTTCTTAAATTCTCTGATGAACCAGGAGCAGCTGATATGATATTCATCAGCATATCCGGCTATGCTGATATCGTTTTGATATTCATGATGGAACCGGTTAATAATCTCGTCAAACATGGAATTGTAGGCTTGCTTCTCCCTGCTCTCTGCATTATGATGTCTTGCAGCCGTAATCAGGAGCTGCCTGAGATAGGTTTCCGCCATCTCCGTATTCCGGTACCGGTTCAGTCTCAGCTCTACAATGATCTTCTCAAACAGCTCCGGAAGCTCCTCCGTCATTGTAAGCAATATCGGCTGTCCTGCCGTTAAATCCAGGGAAGACAGTATCTCTTCTGCTCTGCGGCCGGTAAAATGAATCCAGTAAATATCCGGCTTTTCCCGGAGGAGATAATAATAATCCTGGGGAACCTGCGGCTGATAGATAAACACTCCTCCGGCGCCCAAATCATAGCGGGTATCGCCTTCCACAAAATGTGCTGCTCCTTCTGCAACATATAAGAGCTGATAATCCCGTCTCCCCTCTGCTCTGTAGGTACGCATTTCCTTACAGCGGATTAATTTATAATGCCCGCAGCTGTTAACGAACAGATCTGTGCTGTCATATGGGTTATCCTCATCTGTTTCATTATAATAACCGGAATAATTTATCACCGGCTTTCTCCTCCCTCCTATCGTTACTTATAAATGATCTTAGATCAATTTTACCATATCGACAAAGAAAGTCAATTTTGTTAATGGCACAGTATGGAATGACTCCGGTAAGATAAGAACAATCAGATATAATCGTATCATTTTGTCTATATATTAAGCAAGATTGATTATAGCAAACCAGAGCTGTTATGATAAACTATCTCCGAGAAACAGATTGCTTTGCGGCAATCTACTTTGAATAGAAAAAGAATAATTACAGAAAGGAATCTAGTCCATGAAATTAGAAAAATATTTTGAAGACGTAAAAAACCTGCATGTGGGAACGATGCCGAACCGGGCTTATTACATCCCCCGTTATAACCGCGAAAATAATTCCGGCAGAATCCAGCTGCTGAACGGAACCTGGAAGTTTCGCTTTTACCGGAACCGCTTTGAGGCAGAGGATAACTTTTATTCTCCCGGCTTTAATTCCGACAGCTTCGATACTATTCCGGTACCCGGCTGCTGGCAGAATCATGGCTATGACAGGCACCAGTATACCAATGTCAATTATCCCTTCCCTTATGACCTTCCCTATGTTCCGGAAGAGAACAATCACTGCGGCTGTTACATACATTCCTTTCCTGTTACAAAGGAACAGCTTGATCAGCGCAATTACTTAAACTTTGAAGGCGTGGATTCCTGCTATTATGTCTGGGTCAACGGTTCTTTCGTGGGCTTCAGCCAGATCTCCCATTCTACCAGTGAATTTGATATCTCCGATCGGCTGGTGGAAGGGAGCAACACCCTTGCCGTACTTGTTATGAAATGGTGTGCGGGAAGCTATTATGAGGATCAGGATAAATTCAGAATGTCCGGAATATTTCGTGATGTATATATCTTAACCAGAGCAAAAGAGCATATCAGAGATTACTTTGTTAAGACACAGCTAAATGATACTCTTGATCAGGCAGCCATATCCGTGCGCCTGGAATACCTCTCACAGCCTGTCGTGACGGAGGCAGCCCTTTATGATATCCATGGAACGCTCCTGATGAAGCAGCAGGTTGAACATAATCAGGTAGATTTTCATCTTGAGAAACCGGTACTCTGGAATGCCGAGAATCCAAAGCTGTATACCCTGGTATTTACCACTGCCGAGGAACAGATTACACAGAAGGTCGGCATCCGCAAGGTTGAGATAAAGGACAGCGTGATCTTGCTCAATAATGTTCCCATTAAATTCAAAGGAGTCAACCGCCATGACAGCGATCCTGTCACCGGTTATACCATCAGCAGAGACCAGGCAATCAAGGATCTTTCCCTGATGAAGCAGCACAATATTAATGCTATTCGTACCAGCCATTATCCTAATGCTCCCTGGTTTACCGGCCTCACCGACGAATACGGCTTCTATGTCATCGGGGAAGCCGATTTAGAGACCCATGGTGCTGTAGCTTTCTATTCCGGTTCCTATGGGGGTACCTATGGTGATATTGTCCAGAATCCTATCTCTGATGATATCATTCTGGACCGTCAGCAGCACAATATCCATCGTGATAAGAACCACCCCTCCATCCTGATCTGGTCTCTTGGAAATGAAAGCGGCTGGGGTGCCAGCCTGGAAAAGGCCGGCAGATGGATCAAGCAATACGATCCCACCCGTCTGGTGCATTATGAAGGCAGCATTCACATCACCGGCGGATTTCAGCCCGATTTGTCCATGCTGGATGTTTACAGCCGAATGTATGATTCCCTGGAGGGCATCGACAAGTATTTCAGCGACACCTTGAATAAAAAGCCTTATGTACTCTGCGAGTTCTGTCATGCCATGGGCAATGGCCCCGGAGATCTTGAGGATTATATGCAGAAAATCTATGCGGAGGACCGCTTTGCGGGCGGCTTTGTCTGGGAATGGTGTGATCATGCCATTGATCTGGGAGAAGCACCCGATGGAAGAAAAAAATATGCTTACGGCGGTGATTCCGGTGAGTTCCCTCATGACGGCAATTTCTGTGTGGACGGCCTGGTATATCCTGACCGTACCGTCAGCCCCAGCCTGACGGAATACAAGAATGTCCTTCGCCCGGTACGTGCTCATATGATATCCGCAGAGGAAGGTATCCTTCAACTGGAGAATAAGCTTGATTATACCGACCTGAAGGACTATCTCTCCATCACCTATCAGCTTGAGAATAACGGCAGTACCGTTGCCGAGGGGGAGCTTGGGGACATGGACCTTCCTGCGCATTCGTCAAAGGAAGTAAAGCTTGCTCTGCCCGTACCCGCAACAGGCATCACCTATCTTAAGTTAAATTATATTCAGAAGATTGACCTGCCCTTCACTAAGGCCGGCCATGAGCTGGGCTTTGACCAGCTGTTAATCAGAGAAGGTGCGTTTGAATATAAAAAGACACCGGTTAAGACCGGCGGGCTCACGGCAGAGGAAACAGAGAAGCTGGTGCTCATCACCGGAAATGGCTTTTCCTACACCTTTAATAAGATTAGCGGTTTGTTTGACCATATCACCAGAGAGCATGAGAAGCTTTTGGAGCAGCCTATGGAGTTTAATCTGTGGAGAGCGCCTACCGATAACGACCGGAATATTAAAAATGACTGGCAGAATGCAGGCTATGACAGAACCACCGTCAGGGTATATGAGACCAACCTGGCCTGTGATAAGGATAAAGTAACAATTGATGGAAAGCTTGCCGTCGCAGCAATCCAAAGAGAGCACATATTGGATATCGGTATCACCTGGACCATAGCTTCAGATGGCAGTATCACCTGCCACGGAAAGGTTCAGCGTAATACAAGGATGCCTTTCCTTCCACGCTTCGGCCTGCGCCTCTTCCTGCCAAAAGCCTATGATCAGGTTCAATACTTCGGTTATGGACCCAATGAAAGCTACCTGGATAAGCATCAATCCTCCTATATCGGATTATTCCGGCAGCAGGTCGGTGACATGTTCGAGGATTATATCTTCCCTCAGGAGAATTCCTCTCATTGCGGCTGCAGCTATCTGAAGCTGCAGGGCTCCGGCTCTGCTTATACTCCCGGGGTAGAGGTTACCGCCGAAAAGTCCTTCTCCTTCAATGTATCGGAATATACCCAGGAGGAGCTTACCGCCAAACGGCATAATTATGAGCTGGAGAAGTCCTCTTATACGGTGGTTTGTCTTGATTATAAACAAAGCGGCATCGGCTCCAACAGCTGCGGTCCTGAACTGCTTCCTTCATATCGCCTGGAGGAAGAGAACTTTGAGTTTGGCTTCAGCTTCAACTTTGTATAGAATGAACTTCCTATAAAATAAGAATAAGCTCTTGTTGTGACAGATCAGCTATCTGTCACAACAGGAGCTTATTCGCATCCTCCTGAGTTTCGCCGGCACCTCCCGCACGGATCGGCACCTAAACCTGAGTTTCATACAGACGGTAATACCCTTGGGGATATCCGCAGATTGGGCAGATATCCGGAGCGCATTCGCCGCTTAAGATATTGCCGCAGCCCAGACAAAGCCACAGCACCGGCCTGTCTCTGCAAAACTGTTCACCCTCCTGTATATTTATGATTTGAGTCTGCAGCATAAAGCTGTGATTAAGCTTAATATTGCCTATTCCGTTAAACAGAGACGCAATATCATTATATCCTTCCTCCGTTGCAACCCGCGA
The DNA here is from genome assembly GCA_023409535.1 of Bacillota bacterium. GTDB lineage: Bacteria > Bacillota > Clostridia > Lachnospirales > Lachnospiraceae > Mobilitalea. The sequence continues at coordinate 31,271 of JAEYGZ010000037.1, read as the reverse complement.
TGATGCCCGGTAGATATCGCGGTCGGCACTTTCTTCATCGCTCAGAGCTTCCATTAAATTCTGTAAGGTAGGGGTATCTCCTCCATAGAGTAATCTGCGCAGCCTTTCTGCGATAAAGCTGTTATTTCCTGATATCGTTAGAAATAAGTTCTGAATTTCAATCAGAACCTCCTGCCCTGCTCTCTTACCAAATAATTGAAATAAAGCAACAGATCTTAACTCGTAATCCAATGCTCTAAGCACATTCTGATAGGTCTGACTTTGCTGGAAATCCATACCTTCTCCTCATACAATACCTTGCGTTGTTAAAGAATATGAATTATCCCTTGAATTTATGTGTTACTAACCAACAATAAAGAAACCGATAGCTGCTATCACATAAATCGACATGAGCTTCAGGCCCTCCATCCAATTTGACCTTCCGGCTTTTACAACTTGATTTGCAATCAATACGCTGGATCCGAACAGGAATAGTTCAACCGGCTTAAAGATAATGCTCATAGGAGTAAAGAATAGGCTGATCAATACGGATACCGGTATAACAAACAATGCAATCTGAAGACTGGAGCCTACTGCTATCTCAATTGATATGTCAAGTTTATTTTTAATTGCCATAATAATCGCTGTGGTGTGCTCCGCCGCATTTCCAACAATCGGTATCAGGATGATACCGACAAACATCTCCGGTATTCCGGCTGCCTTTGTCATCGGTTCGATACTGTCGACCAGAAGCTCTGATTCAACTGCAATAAATACGGTTGCAATCGCCAGCACAACGATACTGAAGGGGAGGCTCCACTTTGCATCAATATCCTCCGCATGCTCAACACCATAGAGATCCTTCTGCGTCCGGAAGGAATAGATCATTCCGATTACATAAATACAAAGCAGGATAATACTTGTAATGTAACTCAGACTTTCATAGTCGGACGTAATCAGATTCTCCGGGGTATGCCAGGTAAATACTGCGGGCAGCGATAAGCCGATTACTGCAAATAGCAGCATCGTGGCTGTAAAGGTACCAAGCTGCGCATCATATTTTAATTCTTTGTGTTTCAGTCCGCCGACAAATATACTGCAGCCCAAAACCAGAAGTATATTCCCAAGAACGGAGCCGGCCAGGGAAGCCTTTACCACATCAAACAATCCCGCCCGGATTGCAAAGAAGCTAATGATCAGCTCTGTTGCATTACCAAAGGTCGCATTTAAAAAACCGCCCAGCTTAGGACCCGAATAAGCTGCAATCTCTTCTGTGGCTTCTCCAAGATATCCGGCCAGCGGCACAATGGAGGCACAGGTTAAAAAGAAAATAACGGTCGCATTCCATTTTAAAAAATAGCCCAGAATAGAAAGCGGAATACACAATAGCAAAATCTTCAAGTACTTCATGTCATAATCACCTCAGTCATTTAATCGTTCAATCATTAGTATATTAATTAGCCCCGTATTCTGCTAATTATTCGCTGTCACCGCCATTATAGTCCTGACTGTTTATAAATGCAACGATATTATAACGAAATCCGACTTATTTCGCATAATTAAAGAGCTGAGCATATAATATGACAAAGGAAATCAGCAAAAATGCGACAAAAAAAGTTGTCACAAATGCGGTATGTAACCCTTGTGACAACCTCTTTTCTTTTGTTAATTTTTTGTGTCCTGGTACCGGCTTACAAGGACTAGAATTTCTTGTACAAATCCTTCTTTGCGCCGCATACCGGACAATGGTCCGGCGCCTCATCAAGCACCGTATGACCGCAAACCGGACAGATATATACCGACTTCAACTCCATATCCTTTCCGTCTTTTGCTGCCTCCTTTGCTTGTGCAAAAAGCTCTGCATGCTGCTTCTCCGCTTCCAGTGCATAGCGGAAGCTTCTTTGCGCACCGGATTCCTCCTGAAATTTTGCCGCATTCAGATAAACCGGATACATCTGCTCTACTTCGTGTAATTCACCGTTGATGGCACCCTGCAGATTGTCGACTGTCTTTCCGTTTCCGAATACAGCACCGGAGGTTACGGTTGCATCATCATTATCCCCGCCGATTTCACGGTAGTGATTATTGGCGTGAACACTTTCCGCATAAGCGATCGCCTCAAAGAGCTTTGCGATATTCGAAAAGCCTTCCTTCTGTGCAACCTGGCTCCAATAAAGATATCTCATATGAGCCATACTTTCTCCGCCGTATGCGGAATGTAAGAAATCCGATGTCATTGCATTTTTTACTGCCATTTTTCTCTTCCTCCTTAAATAAATTCTTTGATTAATTTATGAATAAATTCCGGATCCCGCTCTCTGTCAAGTAAGGGAGTGCCGGATTGAAGTACGGGATTCTTCTGATGGAAGGTTTGCCTCTCTTCCCGGTATAGAACACCGATGGGTATCTTATCGCCGAATTCCATGGATTTCATTAATGCTGCCGCCTTATCCGTGTTATCATAGGCCGCATCCAGCTCATATACTCTCTGATTATAGTAAGCAAAGGTATTTACTTTATTAAAGCTGACACAGGGCTGCAGGATGTCTACAATTGCGTAGCCGTCATATTCGATGGCCTGTTTCATGACGGATACAAGCTGCTCTTTGCGTCCGCTGAAGGCTCTTGCCACAAAGCCGGCTCCGCCGGCAATGGCAACCAGTACCGGGTTAAGAGGGGTGTTATGATTGCCGTCCACCTGAACCTCCGTCACCAATCCTTCGATCGAGGTGGGGGACGCCTGCCCTTTCGTCAGACCATAAATCTGGTTGTCATGTACAAAGTGCGTGATATTTACATTACGGCGCATATTATGAAGAAAATGATTTCCACCCTCTCCGTAGGAGTCACCGTCACCGGTATCCACGATTACCGTCAGCTTTTCATTGGCTATCTTTGCTGCGACGGCTGCCGGAAGCGCCCTGCCGTGCAGGCCGCAGAAATAATTGGCACTGATATATTGCGGAAGCTTTGCCGCCTGCCCGATACCGGCTACCATCAGAACCTCATAGGGATCCTTTCCCAGCTCCTCCAGGGCCGTTCTTAAGCAATCCAGAATATTGAAGTTACCGCAGCCGGGGCACCATGCAGTCTCAAAGGTTGTAAAGCTTGTATTACTCATCTGACTTCCCCCTTTCCCATACGAGAAACAATCTCTTTCGCTGAGATTTGTCTTCCGTCATATTTTAGAACACTTCGGTCACATGCTATCCCTGTCTGTTCCCGGATTAAACTGCCCAGCTGCCCGGTAGCGTTCTGTTCAACATTAATGATCTCCTTGGCAAGCGGTGCATATTGTAACAGCAGCTTCCGGGGAAGCGGATAGATATCTCCAAAGATGAGAGCTCCGCAGCGCCCGGATCCGGTTTTATTTAACAGCCCTATCGCCTCCCTGATGGAGCCGTCTGTGGAACCCCAACCGACGAACAGGATATCCAGGCTCTCGTCCGAGGCCGCTTCAGGACCGATATACTCCGGTTCCTTTAACTCCTTTTCTAATCCTTCCAGCTTCCGTAAGCGTTTATCCATCATACGGATACGCGTATCGGAATCCTCGATAATTCGTCCGTATTCATCATGCTCATCGCTGTCGGAGGTTACAAAATTTCTGGTCTTGCCGGGGATCAGGCGGGGTGATATTCCATCTTCCGTATACCGGTAACGAAGGTATTCCCCTTCCTTTATCTCCGGTACATTCGGAAGCTTCACCTCCGATGCCTCTGATAAATCATAAGGCCTCACAGTGGCATAGGAATCTCCAAGGTATTGATCGCTGAGAAGGATTACCGGGATTTGATATTTATAAGCAATATGGAACGCACGCGCTGTCTGATAGAAAGCATCACTATGATTGCGTAAAGCGATTACCATCCGGGGAAATTCACCCTGGGAAGCAGAAATCACAAATTTAAGATCACTCTGCTCGGTTCTTGTGGGTAATCCGGTCACCGGTCCCGGCCTTTGTACGTCAACCACCACCAGAGGAATTTCTGCCATTCCGGATAGCCCAAGCGCTTCCACCTTCAGTGAAAAGCCGCCTCCCGAGGTCCCTGTCATGGCAGGCACTCCGGCAAAGGAAGCTCCGATGGCCATATTAATCGCAGCAATCTCATCCTCTGCCTGCTCAACTACAATCCCTGCCTCGTCGCTTCTGGAAGCCAGAAATTCCAGGATGGTGGTTGAGGGGGACATGGGATATGCGCTATAGAATTTGATACCGGCCGCAATAGCCCCAAGGCACAGCGCCTGGGTGCCCGACAGGATCAGCATCTCCTCCCCTTGTTTATCAACAGCGGGAAATCTTGGCTCCGTAAGCTCATAGCCTCGTAAAACCGCTTTTTTGTTAACCTCAAGATATTGTTCCTTTATGTATTCCTGTAATACTCTGTCTGCATCCTCAGGCACTCCTGCAAACAGCTTAAGAATCGTTCCGATTACCACGCTGCCAACCGCTCTGGGATTCCCAAGCTCCTTTGCAATGGCTGTCATCTCTATGGCAATCGTTCTTGGATCCTCCGAGTTCCACCCCGCATCACATAAAATAAATCCATCCTTCTTCAGCTCCGTGATGTGAAATCCGATGGACTCCTCATTGAATGCAATCAAACCGTCAAGCTCGTTGCTATGGGAAAAAACCGGTTCTGTGCTAATGCGAAGCAGTGCAAAATTATGACCGCCCCTAACCCTGGACATGAAATCTCTTGTAGAAAACACATAATATCCCAGGTTTTTAAATAATTTTTGTAAAATTGCAGCTGTCGTCTCAATTCCCTGACCGGCTGCCCCTCCAATTAATAAATTAACCATGTGTACCCCTCCTGTAGCCCGTATCAATAATAGTAACTATTACTAGTATATAATAAAAATAAAAATATTGCAAGCGGAAAATCACATTTAATAAAGTATATGACCATAAGGAAGGAAAACAGACCGATCTGGCGTCCGACTGACTATTATGGTCAAACTTCGCAGTGAATAAAAGAGAGCAAATCTGTGATAAATCAGCATCTGCCATACCTAATGAAGTAAAGTATTTACATATTTATCTAAATAATCTTAAATTGATAAGCTTTCGTTTAAAACCAGGTTGCATTGACAAATTCGGTGAACCGGCTTTTTTTCCGGATTTTCTATCAATTGAAAAGCCAGGTCTGTGGCGATTTTAAGCATCTCCATTGAAGGGATAACAACCATAGTCAAAGATGGAATATGATTTTGAAGATAGGATAAATCGCTGTCTAAACCAAAGGAAGCAAGCTCTGTGTTATAAGGAATAAAAAATTTGTTTCTTGCAAATACAGGAATCGCACCTTGTGCTAATACTGTATTTGCAGATAAAATCAGAGGAGGACGACTGCTAAAATTTAAAAGCTTTCTTGCAGCAATCGCACCGCCATAAAAAGAATTTTCTACTGAAATATAGTTTTTAGCGGAAACAGAAATGCCGGACCGCTCACATAGTTCAAGGAATTGTGTAAAATAAGAATCACAGATTCTTGGGGAACTTTCACTTGTGACGACCGCAATATCCTTATATCCCTTTGTATGGATGATATCACAAAGCTGTTTGCTGGCTTCTGCGGAACTGCAGGATACACTATTGTATCTGGAATCAGAATAGTTATAAAAAACGAGAGGAAGCTCATCTGGAAACTCATCTAATTTCAATGATTCTTTTAAATGGGAAATAACAATAATCGCCGCATCTACGGTTTTCCAATCAATATTTTTAATTACTGCATTAAGCTGCTCCAGCTGATAGGATACAATCATAATATTACAGGCCAAATTCTGCAGAGCAGTGTACTGATAAATATTCTCAGTTATCATACCCAAATCGGTTGCATTATTCTCCCTGGGAAAAAAGATTCCTATCACTTTTTGCCTGACAGAGGAATTTGGGGATAACTCAAGGGAACTATTCACATGATACCCTAATTCTTTGGCTGCCTTTAATACTCTTTTCGCAGTACTGTCCGCTACTTTATGCTGTTTGGAGACGCCATTTAAAACGAAGCTTACGGTGGAAACGGACACTCCTGCTCTGGTGGCCACATCTTTCATAATTGCCATACTACTTCTCCTCTGTAGCTGTTTATTATAGTGAAAGAAGTATAACAAAAATTCATGGAAAATTCAATCCTGTCGGCTAAAAATATTTTAGTTAATAAAAATATGTTGACAATATAAACAAGGATAAGTATAATTGCCTCAGTTAGTCTTGTCTAACCAAGAAGTAAAACAAAGAGATCTTATTAGGAGGAGCCATGAGAAATAATATAATTCGTATCGTAACTGTTCTGGCAATGATGGTTGCTTTAACCGGATGTGGAAATGCAAAGACAACGCAGGAAGGAAATACAAGCGTAACCGGTGCACCGGAGGCAGAACCGTCTGTAACTGAAGCAGTAAAAGAAACAGAAGCAGAGGAAAGCACATCTGCTACATATCCGGTAACCATTGAACATGCATTTGGAGAAACAGTGATTGAGAAGCAGCCGGAAAGAGTTGTTACAGTAGCATTCGGGAATCAGGATGTTGTACTGGCTCTCGGTGTAGTACCTGTTGGTTTTTCAGCAGCAAATTATGGTGTTCAGGATGAGAGCGGAATGCTGCCTTGGACGCAGCAAAAGCTAAAAGAGCTTGGCATAACAGAACCGAATGTATTCCAGGACACCGATGGCATTGATTATGAAGCAGTTTCCGACAGCAATCCGGATATTATTCTTGCACCTTATTCGGGAATGACGCAGGAAGAATATGATTTGCTGAGTAAAATTGCACCGGTAGTGGCATATCCGAAAACAGCCTGGACCATCAGTACAGAGGAATGGATCAGCGTTACTGCAAAAGCGCTTGGGCTGGAAGAAAAGGGCAAGGCTTTAATCTCGGGCATGCAGAATACAATTGCGGAGAAGATAGCGCAGCACCCTGAATTTGAAGGGAAGAAATTTGTATGGATTTCCTTTAATGAGACGGATCTTTCCAGTCTTCATGCATATTCACCGGAGGATACCCGTTGTCAGTTCCTTTACGAATTTGGCTTCACATATCCGGAAAGTGTAAGCCGGTACATTAAAGAGGGAAGCTATTCCCTTGATCTTAGTGCAGAAAATGCAGATTTATTGTATGATGCAGACTTTCTTATCGGTTACAGCTCTGAATCAGCCTATGCAGCAGCGGCAGCAGATGCGGTACTTGGAGAAATTCCTGCTTTGAAAAACAATGCGATCATCAGTATTGAAAGCGGCACTGCATTATCCGCAGCACTTACGATTACCCCGCTTGCTTTTGATTATACCATCGATGAGTATGTGGAGAAGCTTGCAGAAGGAATTGGAAATATTAAAAAATAATGAAAACTCAATATAATAGAAAAAATGGTAGAAGCAGTTGCGGGAAACAGGCACTGCTTCTACCTAAACATTTTTTAATAACCTTATTTGTTATTATGGTTTTGTTGATTATAACCGTTGTACTGTCCATTGCTTTTGGGTCCAGACAGGTTACGGTAAAGGAAATAATAGATGCGTTATTTCATCCCCAGATTTCAGAATATGGGGTAAATGTGATAAGAAAAAGAATTCCAAGGACATTTTTCGGCTTACTCTGCGGAGCAGGACTGGGGGTATCGGGTGTACTTATGCAGGCCGTCACAAGAAATCCGATTGCGGATCCTTCGATTTTAGGTGTGAATACAGGAGCTTCCGTTTTCGTAGTATGCGGAATTGCTTTTCTTAATATATCGGCTCCGAGCGAATATATTATACTTGCGTTGGTTGGTTCCATGCTCACCTCTGTATTGGTTTATGGAATTGGCTCTATGGGAAAAGGCGGAGCCACGCCCATGAAGCTTGTTCTGGCAGGAGCGGCAACGAGTGCTGCGCTCACCTGTATTATTAGTGCTGTTATGATTCCGCGCTCTTATGTGATGGATGAATATCGTTTTTGGCAGGTGGGAAGTATTGGCGCAGGAACCTGGAGCTATGTATCTTTGCTGGCACCATTTATGCTGATTGGTATTGCGATGGCAATCGCCCTGGCACCGGCTTTAAATGCAATGGCTCTGGGGGATGAGGCAGCCACAAGCTTAGGCGTGCGTACCGGGATCGTACGTATCTGTGCAGCATTGACAGGTGTTATTTTGTGCGGAAGCGCTACGGCACTTGCCGGGCCGATAGGATTTATCGGACTTCTGGCACCGCACCTGATTCGTTTGCTTGTCGGTGCGGATTTACGCTATACAATTCCATTGTCAGCATTGACAGGTGCAGTGGTTCTGACAATTTCAGATGTGGTTGGCCGCCTGCTAAGCTATCCGGGAGAATTGGAGGTCGGAGTGGTGACAGCATTTGTAGGTGCCCCGATATTAATTTATACGGCAATGAGGGCGAAGCTATGACGAAGCATATAGAAAATATTGCTTTTATTGAAAATGGGCAGAAAAAGAGGAAAAAAAGATATTGGATCGTCGAAGTTATTCTATCACTGCTGACGATTATTCTCTGCGGACTTATGATGACTGTCGGTAATACCTTTTATTCATTGGGAACCGTAGTACAGGTTCTTGCCGGAAAAGATACCTCAAATGCAGCTTTTACCATTCTCACCCTAAGACTGCCAAGGATGATTGCCGGAATAGCCACCGGGTTTTCCTTTGGGCTGGCAGGAAGCGTTTTTCAGACGATGCTGAGAAATCCGCTGGCTAATCCAAATATTATCGGAATTACATCGGCTTCCAGTGCCGGCGCCGTATTTTGCATATTAATTCTTCATGCGGGAGGAAGTATTGTTTTTGGAGGCTCTATTCTGGCAGCAGCGATAACAGCAATTTTGATTTATCTCTTATCCAAATTAAAAAAATACGCTACAGGGCGTCTGATATTAGTAGGAATTGGATTTCAAGCCTTGATGAATTCGGCAATCAGTTATTTCCTTCTTGTTGGAAATGAGAAGGATATTGCAGGTGCGTTACGATGGATGAGCGGAAGTTTGAATGGAGTACAAATGACATCAATTTATTTATTATTAATGGTTATGGTGATATGCGTACCATTCATTTTATTTTATGCAAAATCCTTAAGGATATTGGAGCTTGGAGAGGAATCGGCAACCACTATGGGGGTGAATACGAACCAGGCAAGAGGAATTCTGCTGATTGCATCTGTAATTCTTGTCGCTGTAGCGACTGCAACCACCGGACCGATTGCGTTTGTATCCTTTCTGTCCGGGCCAATTGCAAAGCGTATTACAGGATATGGTAACTCCTCGCCTGTGATAGCAGGTCTATTTGGAGTCGTTTTAGTTCTGGCAGCAGATATGATCGGACAGCAGGCATTTGCAATTCGATTCCCGGTAGGTGTAATTACAGGATTGCTGGGCGCTCCTTATTTAATCTATTTACTGATACGAATGAATCGACATGGAGAATTTTAATGAAATCTGAACATATTTTAAAAGTAGACAATCTAGTTGTAGGTTATGATGAAAAAACGGTACTGCATGAGGTGAGCCTTGAAATACCAAACGGTAAAATCAGTGTGATTATAGGTGCGAATGCCTGTGGCAAGTCTACCTTACTGAAGGCTATGACCAGAATTATTACACCAAGGTCAGGACTGGTAACGCTGGATGGCGCACCAATAAGGTCAATGCATCCCAAGCAGCTTGCCAGGATTTGCGGCCTGTTACCTCAGGATCCGGTTGTCCCGGAGGGGGTTACGGTAAGTGACCTGGTGGCACGCGGAAGATACCCGCATCAGAAGCTCCTGCAGGGACAGACAAAGCAGGACTTGGAAGCAGTGACAGAAGCAATGGAAATCATGGATATTATTGAACTTGCAAATCGCGGAATGAATGAACTGTCAGGGGGACAAAGACAAAGAGCATGGATTGCTACCGCATTGGCACAGCAGTCCGATATTCTATTCCTTGATGAACCGACAACCTTTCTGGATATCAATTATCAGATCGAAATTCTTGATTTAATGGCCGATTTAAATCAGCGCAAACAAACCACAATCGTAATGGTATTGCACGATATTAATCTTGCGGCGCGCTACGCAGACTATTTATATGCAATGAAGAACGGAAAACTGATCGCACAGGGAGCACCTGTTGATATTGTTACCGAAACGCTGATTATGGATGTCTTTGGCATGAAATCACGTATTATTTCAGATACGGTATCAAAGTCTCCTTATGTTATACCGATAGGAAGGCATTTTTGTGACCTGTAAGATTTATATAATCATTGCTTTACAAAAGAATTCCGGCAGATGGAAATTCGGAACAGCACTGATAATCGGAGCATAGCTTGCGTAATGCTCAAAACCGGGAGCTTCACAAATCTTATAAAAATTACACGTGAAGCTGTCACCCTGCTGTAAGGAGCCTATTTGATAGAAGCAGCGGATCAGCTCCATGGGAAGCTTTAACGTCACCTTCCAGGAGCTTTCTTCTATTTCTGCCTCGCAAAAGGCCCGTAAAGAGGTATAACCGGCAATAGGCCTCCGGTCCGCTGCGGATCCGAAGCCACTAAGCATTGCTCCGTTTGCGTTCATTTCAAAATTTAAGTACTTTTGTCCGGGGGCGTCGGGAGCAAAGTTAAAAAATGCCTCCAAGCCGCTGTCCCGAAAGACAGGGTCATCATCTCTCGTAAAAATGCGGAGCGGGTTCCTCTCCATCGCCGTCATTGAGAGGATGAGGCCAAAATCCTTCAAAAGCCCCATCCTGCCAAAGGCCGCAGGCCGGTCACCCTTTGACCATTGATAGCGGTCAATCCTGAACAGCTCACATTTTTCTAATTGCTCCACGCGGGTAATTGTATGTACAGGATATGTCATATACCGTCCTCCTTAGGTAACCGTCTGATCGTCATATCCATTGGGATTATTCTTCTGCCATCTCCAGGAATCAGCGCACATTTCCTCCAAATTCTTCTGTGCGGTCCAGCCGAGCTCTCTTGCTGCAAGGGATGCATCGGCATAGCATGCTGCAATATCACCGGGCCTGCGCGGCTTTATAACATATGGGATATCCCTGCCGCATACCCCGGAAAAGGCTTTGATCATATCAAATACACTATATCCCGTACCTGTTCCGAGATTATAGGTCCGAATCCCCGGCTTCTCCCGAAGCTTTTCAATTGCTTTTACATGCCCGCAGGCCAAATCCACCACATGGATAAAGTCCCGGACGCCGCTCCCGTCAGGGGTATCGTAATCATTCCCGAATACACCCACAGCTTCAAGCTTTCCGACTGCAGTCTGTGTTATGTACGGCACCAGATTATTGGGTATTCCCCTGGGATTCTCTCCGATCAGCCCGCTGCTATGGGCTCCGATCGGATTAAAGTACCGAAGCAGTATGATATTCCATTGTTGATCCGAGGAATACAGATCCCGGAAGATCTCCTCCAGCATCAGCTTCGTCCTGCCATAAGGATTGGTTGCAGACAGAGGAAAGTCCTCTCTGATGGGAACGGAATCAGGATTACCATAGACAGTGGCGGAAGAGCTGAATACCATATCCTTTACTCCAAAGCACTTCATAACCTCAAGAAGAACAAGGCTTCCCGTGATATTGTTATGATAGTATTCCAGAGGCCTGTGCACCGATTCCCCAACCGCCTTTAAACCGGCAAAATGAATGACGGCATCAATCTTCTCCCGTTCAAATACTTTGGTAAGCTCCTCTCTCTGCCGCAGGTCCGTCTGATAAAACCGTAATGCTTTACCGGTAATCTTTTCGGCGCGAAGCAGCGCTTCCCTGCTGGAATTGCACAAATTATCCACAACTGCGATATCATAGCCTGCATTCAATAATTCGATGCAGGTATGACTTCCGATATAACCGGCACCCCCGGTAACTAAAATTGACATCTCGCCACAATCTCCTTCATGTTATTCCACTTATATTCCATATCCTCCACCAGCTTCAGCTGTGTCCTGCAGCGGTCAAGATTATGACCCTCCCTATGAATTCTGAAATAGATATCCCCTTGTAAATAATCCGTGAGAAAACGCATCCCGCATTCCAGGGTCATTAATTTTGCACCCATGGGAAGCAGCTCTGTCTCCTTCCTCGTCAGACTGCCCTCGCAGCCCTTCAAAAACCCTTTTGTATATAATTCAAACAAAGTTAGATCCAAGGACACCTTTGATAAGTCTGTTTCGTCCTCAACCGCAGAATTTGCGCCAAAACGGATGGAGTCTCCATAGTCAAAGGCGGAGAGCCCCGGCATTACCGTATCCAGATCAATGACACATATTCCTCTGCCGGTTCTGCGATCAATCAGGATATTGTTCAGCTTCGTATCATTATGTGTGACCCGCAGAGGCAGCTCCTTTGCCTGAAGGAGTGCGGCGCAGATCTCCATATCGCCTTTTCTGTCCTGCAGGAACCTGATTTCCTTTTCGACCTTGTCTGCCCGTCCGTAAGCATCTTCTCTGACTGCCTTCAGAAAAGCCTGATAACGCACCGGCGTATTATGAAAATCAGGAATTGTCTCATATAACTGCCTTGCATCAAAATCAGAGAGAAGCTTTTGAAATCGCCCGAAGGCTGCCGCACTCTCATAAAAGTCCTCCGGCTTCTCCACCTTGTCGTAGGACGCCGCATCATCAATGAATAAATAAGCTCTCCAATAAGCTCCGATGCTGTCCCTATAATACAGTCCGCCGTTCTTTGCTGCAACGATATTCATGGTCTCCCTGCAGATATCCCCGTGCTGCTCCTCGATCTTCTTCTTTAAGAAAGAGGTTACCTTGAAAATATTTTGCATCAGCTGCTCCGGATTTTTAAATATCTCGTGATTCATCCGCTGTAATATATATTTCCTGATCCTTCCGTCCCTCTGCTGAAACCGGATTAAAAAAGTGTCATTGATATGGCCGCTGCCATACCGCTCATGATCTATGTATTCACCCTGAAATCCGATTGCAGCAATGGCTTCTTCGATTCTCGCACAATATTCATCCCTTGTCATAGTTACTTTACCTCCAAAGCCTCTCAGGATATCTTCCCTGTTCCTTCAAACTGCGAAATGCCTGCACCACCCGCATTTTGTCTTCCTTGTATGTTACACCGTACCACTTATCCTGCGACTGCAATACCTTCACTTCCGCCTTTTTCGCTTTAATCAGATCGCCGACTGCTGTCGGCAGGAAGAATTCCGCTGTTAAAGGATCTGTTTTAACTTCCTTTGCATAAAATTCTTTAAAGCCGGCTTCCAGTTCCCGCAGTATACTCCTGTGAAAGCCCCAAAGATTCATGGAAACAATGCTGGAAGCGGGGAGTATGCTCCAGGTAATTCCCCCATCCTCGGTATAGGCGGCATCCGTATCTCTTTTCTCAATATGGGTTCTTTCCTTAACCCCCTGCAGCATTCCAAGAGTATCCACTTCACAAATTCCTCTTGCAACATGCCCATTTTCCGTCAGCGTATTTGTCAGTGTATATCCGATCATGAAATAACGGCTGCTAACCTCCTCCAATGCTTTCAAAGCATCATAGAGGATTTGAAACGCCGACTTTCCATAATAATCATCCGCATTAATTACTGCAAAGGGTCCGTCAATACAATCCTTGCAGCACAGGACCGCATGCCCGGTTCCCCAGGGCTTCCTTCTGCCCTCAGGGGCGCTGCAGCCGGCCGGAATATACTCCAGCTCCTGATAAACATATTCCACAGAGACCAAAGCCGCAATCCGGCTGCCGATCCTCTCCTTGAATTCCTTCTCGATCTCATGCTTGATAACAAATATAATTTTTTGAAAGCCTGCCTGTATTGCGTCATAGATTGAAAAATCAATGATCAGATTCCCATAATCATCAACCGGATCTATTTGTTTTAACCCGCCATATCTGCTCCCCATACCTGCTGCCATAATCACTAACACCGGTTCTGCCATGCTCTGTCTCCCTTTCGTCGAATTTCAGGCCACCCGGTATAAAAATTCCCTGCTGCCGGATGGCCTGCTTCACTCCTGCTGTATCCCTGTATTATTTCTTCGATGCCTGGAATTCATCCATCTGCCGCTGGACTTCTGCCACATAATCGTCGATGCCTGCATCCTTTAAAGCCTGCAGAGCCTTCGGATATTCCGTGTCAAAATCTACAAAGCCATAGAGAATCGGCGCCATCTGCTTTCCTGCCACTTCTTTGATGGCCGCTTCCTTTTCCTTAACGCTTTCATTATTAAACCGGAAACCAAGCATATTGGAAATAACAGCATCATTATCCCAGCTCTGATAGGTATCGATATAGCTCTGATCTACCTCCGGTGCAAATAATTGATAATTCTTGTTACGGAACATCCATTCATAGAAGAATTCATCATTTACCAGTTTATTAATTCTGCCGTCCTTCACCTCATAATCGGTTCCTTCCACACCATACAGGGCAAACAGATAGTTTTCCTGAGAGGAATATAACCAGTTCATAAGCTTCATTGCTCCCTCCGGATTCGGCGCCGTCTCGGGAATGCAGAGAACTTCTCCGCCGGTAGCGATTATGTAGCGGGGCGCTTCCGGTTTCAGCAGGTAATTCTTTAATCTGGCCTCCGGTGCATTTGCTTTTACACTGTTGATAATCTCATTTTCTTTCCCCAGGGAACCTTCCACCCACAGGTACAGGCCTGTCTGCATACGGGAATCTCTCTCGTTGTACTTGGTGGTAAGCTCATCACTATACAGCCCCTCCAAATACATCCCTCGGTTGAACTGTGCGACCTTTTTAAAGGCGTCCGTTTCGTAATAATCATAGATCTTGTTTGTGGTATCCCCATAGACGATGGCGTCTTCATTGGCACACCAGCTTAACTGCTCCTCCGCAAAATATCTTGTTAACGGCTTGAAGACCGGATCAGCCGGTCCCTTCATCTCAGGAAACAGCTCCTTTGCCTTCTGTGCGAACAGCTTCAAGTCTTCCGCGGTTTTAATCTCCGTCATGCCGCAGGCCTCCAGAATGTCCTGGCGGACGCAGACCATCTGGTACATACCCGAAGATGGTGCATAAGCGGAAGGGATGCCGTAAATATTGCCCTGGATGGTGGCTCCCTCAAGCTGCTCCCTGGGAAGAACCTTCAGCATATCCTGTCCATACTTGTCGATTAAATCATTGAGTACGGCGCACTGTTTTTTGTTAACCATAGTAGCTAAATCCGGAAGACCGTCCCAATACAGGTCAATCGGCTCCTTTGCAGCCAGCATGATATCCTTTTGCTCCCAGTACTGGTCCCAAGGCAGGTACACCATCTTTACCTTAAGTCCCAGGTCCTTCTCCACTTTCTCCGTAAATTCATTATCCAGGAACTTCGACATTCTTTCGCTTTCATCACCGGGATATAATATTGTTACCGTATCCTTTGATCCGCTTTTTTTGCCGCACCCTCCCAGCAGTCCGATTGCCAGGACGACGGCAACCGCAAGAACTAATAGCTTTTTCATTTCATATCCTCCTTCTTGGTTTTATATTTAGCCTGATTCCGGCCCACCAACAACATCATTGCTTACTGCCGCAGCTCACTCCTTCACGGCTCCTGTCATAATGCCCTGGACAAAGTATTTCTGTACCATGGGGTATAAGAAGATGATCGGTCCTATGGTTATAATGGTAACAGCCATTTTTACTGTTTCAGAAGGCAGGGTGATACCGGCTGCCGCACCGGATGGAATGCGCCCCGAGCTGATGGCATTCACATTGGAAAGTATGGTATACAGGTAGTACTGCAGCGGGAACAGATCCTTATCATTAATGAAAATCAGGGCATTCCACCAGTCATTCCAATATTGCAGCGCATACATCAGCCCCACGGTTAATATTGCTGTTTTACTTAACGGCACCGCAATACGGCGGTAAATAAGAAAATAGCCTGCTCCGTCAATTTTTGCCGCTTCATAAAGAGAGGGCGAGATACCGGAAAAATAGGTTCTCATTAAAAACATGTTCCACACACTGAAGATGGACGGCAGAATTAAAGCCAGTATGTTATTCTTTAAACCATAATAATTAACACACACTACATACCACGGGATTAAGCCTGCAGAGAAAATAATCGTAAAATTACATAGAAACGCTATGATGTTACGGTATTTCAAGGTCTTTATGGATAAAGCAAAAGCCATCATGCTGGTAACCAGCATCGCGCCCAGGGTGCCGGCCACCGTGATAACTATGGTTACTCCGTAAGACTTCAGAATACGCATTCCGCTGTTTGCAAAAATATAAATATAGGTATTCAGGGTAAAGCTCCGGGGTATGACCGAATACCCATGCAGTGCGATCTCGCGCTCCGAGGACAGTGACACGCTTATGGTTAATATAAGCGGATACAGGCATATCAGTCCGAACAGGCCGATAAAAACATAGGCAAACAACGTAACCAGACGATCACTGAATAATCTGCTTTTTCTCATCTAGAATAATCCCTCCCCATCATTGATTCTCTTCGCCAGCTTATTTGCAAGGGTAACCAAGATCAGGCCCATAACAGACTGGAATAAACCGATTGCTGTGGAATAGGAAAATCCCAGCGTTCTCATGGTTTGATAAACATAGGTATCAATGACCGTCACCGCATCAATAAGCACGGGATTGTTCCCGACAATACCGTAAATCATTCCAAAATCTCCGTAGAATATCCGCCCGACACTCATTAATGTCAGGATAACTGCCGTAGGCTTCAGCATCGGTATGGTGAGATAAAATATTCTCTGAAATTTATTTGCCCCGTCCACCTCGGCAGCCTCATACAGGGAACCGTCAAAGTTTGCCATGGCCGCCATATAAATAATGGAACTGTAGCCGCTCCATTTCCACATGCCGGAGAATATAATAATCCCCTTCCAGTACTGAGGCTCCGCATACCATTTCACCGGATCCATTCCCAGAGAACGGAGCATATTGTTTGCCACACCGATATCACTGGCAAAGATACCGTAGATAATAGCGCCGACCACAACCCAGGACAGGAAGTACGGAAAAAACATAAAGCTTTGGGTCAGCTTCTTAAAGACCCTGCTTCTGATCTCATTAAAGAAAATGGCAATACCGACCGGTATGACGAGGCCAAGAATCATTCCAAAGAAATTGATAAAGAGGGTATTATAGGTTACCCTCCAGCCCATACTGCTTGTGGAGAAGAAGTATTTAAAATTGTCCAGACCCACAAAACGGCTTCCGAAAATACCATCCACCACATTAAAATCTGTAAAGGCCATCCAAACTCCCGCAAATGGGATATAGCAAAACATAATCAAAATAATCAAGGCCGGCAGACACATCAAATAGAGGCCTCTGTTTCTTTTTATTTCTTTTAAAAATTCTTTTCTCCTGCTTCGTCCGTCAATCTGTAATGTCTGTTGATCTTTTATTGTTTTCATAGCACCCCCACCACTCTGTTTCTGATTTGTATGGTAAATTAGTTGCGCAATTGCTTCTTCAGTTCGTCAACATCGATTACCCTGCCGGTAATTCTTGACTGCTCGGCAGCATATGCCATGATATGGCTTTCCACGGACTGTGTAATAGAAGACCTGCTGTCCTCCTCCCGCATCGTAAGAAGCTTCACAAAATCCTCCGTTAACGCCACATCCCCGCCGCCATGGCCGCCCTGGGGTGATCCGGTATGTATGATCTTCTGTTCAAATCCATCTGCGGCATTGGATGCAAACTTCGTTACTTCAATCTGATTCAGACTGTCATCCCCGCGGATCTCGCCGTTCTCACACATAACCTTAATGGTACGGCTCATCCGGTTGGTAAAACCGCTCAGATTAAAGCTTACGGTTACATCATTCTTAAATTCGATTAATACCACCTGATGATCGCATACATCATTGTCACACCGGTAGACACATCTTCCGTAAGGTCCCTCCGCCAGGGCTTTCCGGATTCCTTCCTCCGTCTGGTCTTCCGTAATGGTTGATGCCGGCCAGCCTCCTGCAACCGGCAGATAGGCTTTCAGTGCATCGAACCGGCACTCTTTTGCCGCCTCGCAGGTGAGACAGCGGTCCGAGCTGTTCTTAGGCGCATTCTCTTCCCTGAAATAGTTTAAACCGCCGAAGGAGGAAATCCGTTTTGACTCACTGCCCACCAGCCAGGCCAGGATATCCATATCATGACATGATTTTTGCATAATCAGCGGACTGGATAAATCACTGCGCCTCCAGTTGCCCCTGACAAAAGAATGGGCTATGTGAAAATTGCCAATATTCTCATTATGCTGGATCGTGATTACCTTTCCCAGTTCTCCGCTGTCAATCATCTCCTTGATGGCCGTAAAAAAGTTCGTATATCGAAGAACATGGCATACGATCACCTTACGGCCCATGCGGCAGGCCTTATCCTGAATCTTCAGGCATTCCTTCGGGTCGGGAGAGATAGGCTTTTCCAGAAGGATATCATAGCCCAGCTCCAGAGCCGTCATCGTCTGCAAATAATGATCCCGGTCCATGCTTGCGATAATAACGGCATCGCTGATCTTCCCCATCTGATAGAACGCATCCGCCGTGGAGAACTGCATCTGTGCGGGAATGTGGAATTTTTTTGCCGCAGCAGCCCTCCTTTTATCGTCAGGCTCCACGACAGCCACAATTTCCGCTTGATTGGAACAAAAGGCATATTCGGAATAAATCATTCCCCTTTGCCCAGCGCCGATTAATGATACTCTCAATTTCTTATCCTCCTGCATGTTTGATTCGGGTGTTATACGGGTGTACCGGGGTCCTCCAGCGGATAATAGCCCTCCGGATAGAAGCCCTCCCAGGCGTGAAGCAGACTATCCTCCATATGATTATCCACTTCAACCGTTCCCAGTTCATAATAACCGTCTTTTTGCTCCGCCTGAATATTGATATTCAAAGGCGTGCCGTCCATAAAGAAAATTCCTGCAGCCATCGCATAGCTACCCTCCTGCAATTCGGGTAAATGTATCAGCTCATTATGGGTAAAGTCACCGATCCTGCATACGCTCCCGTTCATTCCCAGGGAAAATTCATAGCATACGCCCTCGTGCCTTAACCGCAGTTTTAAACGGAATTCCTGGTAACAGGGCGCGCTGCCGGCATTCACAAACCAGAAACGAATTGGAAGTGCGCCGTTTCCTGAGATTTTTTGGGGAAAGGTCAGTCTTCTCAGTATAAGATGATACCCCACCTCCAGCGGTTGATTTGCCATACCCGCATGCCATCGAAGCATTTCCCGGCAAATGTGAGGCCCCGGTTCGGAGTCAGAGAGTCGCAGAATCACCGGCATCCTTTCCCATAGGCTCTGCAGCCGGTACTGCGCCAAATACTCGCAGCATTCGATCCAGTTACCCTCATGGCAATCGACCACCAGCCCGAATTTGTGTTCCTTTTCCTTCAGATACCGGATATGCCTGGCATCTGTCAGGGAAACCATCACGGGGATCCGGTCAAATGCTTCCAAATAAGCATCACAAATTGTTGTATTATCAATGGCAGGTGAAAGCATGATTCCGATGACATTGCATTGACGTTCCAGGAGACTGCCGATTCTCCGCAGGAGATGCACAAAGCATTCTTCCTGTGCAGCCTCAAGCCAGACCGGTGCTTTCGGATCAATCATCAAAACCGGATTATTCACTGATGACAGCTTTTCAAGCATACCGGAGATCTTGTAGCAGCCCCTGGACGGTTCTAATTCTCTCCAGCTAAATTCAAGGAAGCTTGCCATTCCCCGGCCTCTGTTGGACGGTGCTTTTACATAAGCTCCCGGCCGTATTGTATAGGTTCGGTAAGAGCAGTAATTCTCAAGGGAATACTTGCCCATCATTGGCACCTCCTAAGTTTAAATGGCTGTCGACAACCTGTTTAAAACGGTCGATATCCCGGGCTGTAATATAAGGCATGCGGTCTGTTCTATCCGCCTCTTCCTTAAGTACAATCATACTCAGATTGTTAAAACGGGCTCCTGTCCTCATATATGCCGCTGCCGCCTTCTGCAGGGAGGTTTTCAGCGGTACCTTCTCCGGATCCGCCTTAGGGTCGCCAAAGAGCTCATAACGCAGCATCTCATCTCCTTCTTTCACCGGATAGAGATAGAACTGACGCTGGACCTGAACGATATTACTGGTTGCCTTATCCAGGACAAGGGATAATCTGGAGTCATACAGCCAGCTCTCACTCCAGAAGCCCTTGATGTCCAGTTCCGGAAAATAACTCCGGTAAAATTCCAATGCCAGCAGCATGGAATTCTTCAATCTGTCCGGCTGATATCCCGGCCCTGAGGGAACATGAAGCGCCAGAAGGGTATCGCCCTGCGCCAGCGCAGTGTTCCATTCCTTCTTTGATATTGTAACCGTATCCCTTTCCACAAAACCCATCGGATTAATCGGATTGGCGGTAATCTCTTCCTCATTCTCAGCCCAGACCGACAGGAATTTCCCATTCCGGTCAAAGACCTCATTGATCCCGTTCAGCTGTCCGTCCCTGCGCAGCTCCTCGCCCGGATGAAGGAATGCCAGAACCTGATTGGTTGCCTTATTCCTGTACATGGTCAGGGAATCGCAAAAGCGGTACGGGATAAACAGGAACCGGTCCATCAAAAAAATCGAACAGGTGTAAAAGTTCATATCCCAGGGGAAGTCGCTTACCTTCCTATCCCCACAGACCAGCTTTTTTAGTTGGGCTCCCATTGGGCGGAAGGGAATATCCCTATAATATTCCTCCGGCACTCCCCGTGCCCTCAGCAGCTCCATGGAGGGAACCACACAGGCCAACAGCAGCAGAAACGAGTATAATTCCCTATGTCCGGTCATGCAAACCGGTGTCATATTTGTATAATTGTCAATATCACAGCGGTTTCTTGCAGAGCACATATCCCATACCAGAAATTTCGAAAAATGGAACAATTTAGCGTCAGCCTCTATCTCCTCCACTGCTTCGGTGATCTCCCGCTGCTGGGTCTCCGGCAGCTGATATTTATAAAACACCTCACCTAAGAATTTTCGGCTGATCAAATATTGCTGTTCCTCTTCCCGGTATAATTGATAAAACTGCTCCAGTCCCTCAGGCAGATTGTCAAATCCGCAATATGCCGTGTACTCCTTAAATGCTTCTGTTTTTTCCTTCATCCCGCACCCCTTATTCTACTGTGACATTGCCGATTCTGTAATAACCGTCCTTTTCACCCGCAATGGCCAGTTTAATGTTTTCGATTCCAAGTTCCAGAAGGTAACTGCCTGCTGCAATGGCAGAAGGAATTTCGATCTCCTCCTCCAAAAGAATGTCCGTATCCGGAAGCCAGCTTCTGATGTCCGCTTTGCTCTGACAGGTAAAGGTATCCGTATCCCCCACCAGCCGGAATATCAGCGGGAATTGGTGATAAGCCGGAGCCACCCCAACATTTGCCCAAAGAGCTCTGAGCTTTAGCTTTTCCCCTCTGAGAACCGCGGGCCGGTACTCAACCTTGCGCAGTTCAAACCGGTATCCCATTCTGCGCAGCCAGCGCTCGACATTCTCCTTCCATGCTTCGGGGACCGTTGTTCCCTTGCTGTTAAAGGAAGAGATATGCCACTTCAGTGATTCATCTATAATATAATCAATATCCCAGCCCTGAAGGTACCAGTCGTTCATATGCCAGCAGGCCTCAAATACCACCGGGGCTTTCTTCCAGGCATCGTCCATCCGAAAGTTGCAGATATTCTCCGGGTAGAAGTCCAGCATATGGGACCATTCCTCTCCATGAAAGCCGCCCATATCGCCAAGACAGTCCACACGAAATCCCACAGGCTCTTTTCTCTCTTTGATGATCCCGATTGATTTCGGGTCATGCAGCAAGGCCTGCAGCGGGGTAAGTTTAAAATTATCTATGTATGCATCAACAATTTGCCTGATTTTATCTTCCCTGAGAAACTCCGTACCTCCGCCTTCCCCCCAGGCTCCTACCAGCGCCATATCTACCGAGCCGATTACCGGGTGCCCGTCAAAATGCCCTGCAAACGCTCTGATAAACCGCGACCAATATGCAGCATAGGGCGAGGTATTCGGATCCACCCTCCAGAATGGAAATTCCGGATCCTCGGGACATTCCCTGCGAAACCAGTCCGGTATGTCCTCGTCCTTCCCCAGCGCGTAGGGA
Organism: Bacillota bacterium; assembly: GCA_023409535.1. Lineage (GTDB taxonomy): Bacteria > Bacillota > Clostridia > Lachnospirales > Lachnospiraceae > Mobilitalea. The sequence continues at coordinate 9,187 of JAEYGZ010000037.1, read as the reverse complement.
GAGCACCTGACAACTGCCATACATCCCAATGCCCTTGCTCCTTCGAGCTTATCCTCCAGTACCGTCCAACGGTACTTTCCCTGTTCCGGTTCAAGCTCCCTCCAGCGCACTCCGCAATAGGCTGCCTTGCTGTCCGGATGATTCCAGGTCTTAGCATCCCGTCCGAATTTATATTTATTCACTGCCGTGCCTCTGTTGTCGTAAATCACATCTTTCTCACCCATTAAATTCGGAGCAATGATAAAGCCAATTCCTGGATTAGTAAATAAATCATTGATCCTCTCCGGATAAAACACCACGGTTTTTGACATGTCCCCTTCTCCTTGTTCCCCTATTGTGTGTAGTTTATCTGAAATAAAATACAACCGCTGCGTTTATAATGCTCCGTCATTTGCTTCAGCTTTATCGCATCACAGCCAACCCAGACAGCCAGACATTCATAGCACCGGAAGGTGCCGATATGCTTACCCAAAAGCTTCAGATTAAGGGCGATTTCATCATCACATAGTTCTCTCCTGCAGTTATCGCAGAATATTCTTTTCATCTATCCGCACGCTCTCTTTCTGCAGCATAAGCTTTTGCATTCTATCGTCATATATTTTGTTACGTTATTTGTTACGTTTGTTTACTAAACTCTTTAGTGTGATTATAACACCGTATTTATTGGATGTAAATACTCTTTTTCATTATATTTTTTAACCATTTTACCCATAATTCTTTCATAAATTAAGTGAACCTTAATTTATGTATTGACAAAACCAAAGGAGAATCATTATAATTTATCCGTAAACAGATCAATGGAAATTACGTTAATTTTACGAAACACGACATGCTTTCTGTTAAATATAAAACTCACTGAACCAGGGGGGATATCATATTGAGTACAATCAGAGAAGTAGCAAATCTGGCTAATGTCTCAGTAGCCACAGTGTCGCGTGTCTTAAACAATGACACGAAATATAAGATGACTGAAGAAACCCGTGAACGTGTATGGCAGGCCGTTACACAGCTGAATTATACATCAAAGCCTCAAATGAAATACTCTTCAGATAAAGAAGGAAAGGACAGCAAGGGCGCTGCAGTCAGGATCGGTTGTGTTTTAAGTGTTACAAAGAATAAATACAAAGATCCTTATTTTATGTCCATTTTATCGGGGGTCGAAGACCAATTAAGGGAAAGCGGCTATGAACTAACCTTCATCAGAACCGGTGATGAGCTTGAAGATAAAAAAACTTTATATAATACCTTTCATAATACAATTTCCGGGCTGATCCTGATGGAATCTTTAAACAGCGAAATCTATCAATTCCTCCGGAATCATGTTTCGAACATTGTGGGCATTGATACGCAGTGGGAGGATATCGATAATGTGGGCTATGATCATTACAGAGTTGCAAGCGAAGCGGTCCAGCATCTGATCGACCGGGGCCATAAGGCAATCGGCTTTATCGGCGGCAGCGGCATCAGCCGGAATATAAAATCCAGCCAGAGATATCGCGGCTATTATGCCTCCCTACATGCGGCAGGCTTATCCGTGAATCCTGACTGGGTGATTGATTGTGCCTGGGATGAAAACATCTGTATAGAAAAAGTAAACCGGCTCATTCAAACAAGAAATTATCCTACCGCATTTTTTGTTGCAAGCGATTTAATGGCAATGGCCGCATTAAGCAGTTTATATAATCTGGGAATATCCGTTCCCAGTGAAATCGCAGTGATAGGCCTGTCAAATATAGAGATTTCCAAGTACTCCAATCCGCCGTTAACAACAATAGAAATACCGACGAAGGAAATCGGAATGGCTGCGGTTGATTTGCTGATCTCCAGAATGAACGGCTATAAATTGCTTCCCAGAAAATTGATTCTCCCAACCAGCCTGGTGATTCGCAATTCAACCTGAGAATATCAATTCAACATAACTGTAACAGCTTCATATATTGATATAGATCAATAGGATGGAGCTATCTTTTATATGACCAATCCAGTAATGAATAATATTCCCGCAGGTAATACCATCACCGTCAACGGCGCCGGCCGGATAAGCGCCGCACCGGATGTTGCCGTCCTTCGCCTGGGCGTGCAAACCAACGGTTTTCATCTGGAAGAGATTCAGACAAATAATGCAGCTCTTAGTACTGCACTTCTTCAAGCAATTCAGCAGCTTGGCATTACAGATATTACTACCTACCAATATATCATTAACCGGGTATTTGATTATCAGGATGGGAATCAAATCGATGCAGGTTACGCTGTGCGCAATATTTTTGAAATCAAAACCAATGATATTGCAAAGGTTGGAAGCATTATTGATACCGCTGTTCGAAACGGTGCCAATGTAGTTGATTTTATTAACTTTGATGTTTCCGACAGAAACAGTTTTTATCTGCTGGCACTGAACCAGGCCGTCGCAAATGCATATGATAAAGCAAGATCGATAACGAACAGCCTGGGTATCGCATTGAATCCGCTTCCATTAAGTATTACCGAGAACAGCTCCACTCCCATACCGCTTCAAGCCATCAGTTACCGGGGAGAACTAACAACACCGGTGGAAGCAAGCAATATTCAGATTGATGCAAATGTTACTATAGTATTTCAAATATCCTGACGGTATCGGGCCATAGAGATGTAAATTGGGCAGGTACGGAGAGTCTATCATCCCGTACCTGCCCGGTTATAATTTATTAATGGTTCAACACACGCCGCTGATACGTCCGCATCGCAAAGAAATAGGTGATAATAACTATTCCAACACACCACGCCAGAGCAATCCAAATATCATTGCCTACCGGCTCACGTGACAGCAACGCCCGAATAGAGTCTACAATTGAAGTCACAGGCTGATTCTCCGCGAAAATACGGACGGCGGCAGGCATTGTTTCGGTCGGAACGAAGGCTGAACTGATAAAGGGCAGAAAGATCAGCGGGTACGAGAACGCGCTTGCGCCGTCTATCGATTTTGCTGTTATGCCCGGGATGACCGCAAGCCATGTCAGCGCAAGCGTAAATAGCTCAAGTATTCCTGCTACCGCAAGCCATTCCAATATTCCTGCGCCGGAACGAAAGCCCATAATCAGTGCCACAAGGAAAATCACAACGACTGTAATCGTATTGGAAACAATTGAGGTCAGCACATGTCCCCACAGCACCGACGAGCGCTTGATGGGCATTGTATTGAACCGTGCGACAAGTCCTTTCTGCATATCGGTAAACAGTCGAAAGGCAGTATAGGCTACGCCGGATGCGATGGCCATCAGCAGTATACCTGGCAGCAGATAATTCACATAGTTGTCCGTACCCGTCTGAATTGCGCCGCCAAGCACGTAGACAAACAGCAGCAACATTGCAATCGGTGTTACCGCTACCGTAATAATCGTGTCGGGGCTTCGCAGTATATGGCGCATTAAGCGCCCGAACAGTACGCCTGTTTTGTTTTTCATTTACTCATCCTCCTTCTTTCCGGTAATTGCGAGGAAAATTTCCTCCAATGTCGGTTCTTTTTCAATATATTCTTTTTTTACAGGCGGGAGCAGCTTTTTGAGCTCTTCAAGTGTTCCAACGGCGATTATTTTACCGCCGTGCAGGATCGCCACCCTGTCGGCAAGCTGCTCCGCTTCCTCCAAATACTGTGTGGTCAGCAAAATCGTTGTTCCAACCTCTGCAAGCTCCTTAACGGTTTTCCAGACTTCAAGCCGTCCCTCCGGGTCAAGCCCCGTCGTCGGCTCGTCGAGAAAGATGACGGCGGGCGTCCCGACAAGGCTCATGGCAATGTCAAGCCTGCGCACCATACCGCCGGAATACGTATCTGCCCGTTTGTTCGCCGCGTCATTCAACCCAAAGCGCTTAAGCATACTGCCGGCAACTTGCACGGGATTAGCAACCCCCCGCAGCTTGGCAATCAATACAAGATTTTCACGTCCGGTGAGGATGCCGTCCACGGCGGCAAACTGCCCCGTCAGGCTGATGGATTGCCGTACTTTTTCCGGCTGGCGCCGGGTGTCAAAGCCGCAGACGTCCGCTGTTCCGCTGTCAGGCTTCAGAAGCGTTGACAGGATATTAACCGTTGTCGTCTTACCCGCACCGTTAGAGCCAAGCAGCGCGAAAATCTCGCCCCGCCCCACTTCAAAATTCACTCCCTTTAGGACTTCCGTGGTTTTGAAGGATTTTCTTAAATCCTTTACTTGAATTGCGATATCTTTCATTTAAAATCGTTCCCCCTTCCAATTTTGTTCCTTATGCCCATGAGCAGCTCCGTAAGGCTTTCCAGAGCAATCCCTTCTATCTATTCTGTATGACTTATATTCAGTATTGCTTACTACTGGTATATAGTAACACTCAGTAGCGGCCATGTCAATAGGGTTAATTAAAAAAGTTTCCGCTTACAGTAACAGCCTTTCCGGAAAGCCGGCCGGCTGTAAGAATAACGAGGCATTGAATAAGCTTCTGAATCGCAGGTATCTTATGCGATAATTCACGAATTGCCAATGGTAAGGGCAGACAACTGTTCAAGACGATCCCGCCAAAGGAGTATTACTCGCTGGAACATATAAGAATAAGCTGGAACCGGATAGATATGCAAAGACATAACAGCATAAAGAAATAACATATTTACTGCAAGAACTTCTAAAGTAATATTATGGATAACTACACCAGAATTTATCTTATAGGAAAGGAAGCCATCAGAAAATTCCAATTTGCAGGAATTGAGACTGTTATGATTACCGGAGATAACAAGAACACTGCAGTCGCAATCGGTAAAGCAACAAGTCTTTGCCGGCGGTCTTGTCCAGACCGGTCCTGAGCTGCAGTGAATGACTATTTATGCGGTATGCACAGCCAGCTGCTCCTCATCCTGCGTACTATCTGCAATATCAGAAGGAAATCTCAGATAGTAGATGATGGATTCACAAGCCCAGATAGCGGCTTGGGTGGCAAAATCAATATCCCGCTTCCTTTTATGCGGCTCCGAATAATACTCCTTGCGAAGCTCATCAACAATGGAGCGGATATCCTTTCTTGGATCCAGGTTTTTTGACTGTGCTTTCCATCCCTTTAGCATTCTTAACCGGTGCATCTCCAAATGAAGGCTGATTTCATAAAAACAGTGTCTCAGTTTCCTGTTATGCACTTTTTCACTTAAATGATAATAGCAGAAAAAGTCACAGACATAGTGGCATATTTCACCGAGAATAACTGAAAAATCCTCCAGGGATACTTCCTCTTCCATAAGCTTCTTTGACTTTTCACATACTGTGTGGATATACTTGTCAAGCGTATGATGCATCCTCTCCGGAGAGGGCAGGTCGGGCTTAATATTACCGTATGCAAAAGCCCGCCTGTCCAAAGAGATCTCCCCCTCAAAGTGCCTGTATAATACTTTCGAAATAAGCAAATGAGTAAAAAAATACATATAATACCTCCTTCGGTATTCAAACTTTTGTTATATTACAATATTATTGTACTGCTAATCTTCAGATATAGTTTTAAAATTGCGTAAATTGCATCTTATATTTGTGTAAGTCGCTAAATATTCGCAAAACTCTTACGGAACATATTCACCAAAGACAAAAATAGAAATTGACATTTAAAAGCCAAAGAGGTAAACTAGAAAAAAATTTACCGGAGGTATTCCAATGTTTTTTAATATTCATCATCACCATCCATGGAACGATTATAGACTATGATCATATTTGTCATAGGTATAGTCGTTATTGGTTATGCCTGTGATGTATGAATATATCAAACATACTCTTTGAGTATAACATACTCTTTGAGTATGTATATATTTAGCCATTCAGGTATGCCAACTATCTGAATGGCTATTTTTTCGTTTTGAAAGGAGTTATTTTATGAAAACAGGAACAGTAAAAGGAACAAATGATTATTTACCCTATGATACTTTGTTAAGGGAATTCTTACAGAACAAGATCTTGGAGACCTATAGAAGCAACGGGTTTGAACGCATTATGACACCGGCTCTTGAAGACATTGAGAACCTGGATAAAAGTGACGGAGGAGAAAATCTAAATCTCATCTTTAAAATATTAAAACGGGGTGAAAAGCTGGACCATGCGCTTCAAAGCCAATTGTATCATGAACTCTCGGACATAGGTTTACGGTATGATTTAACACTGCCATTAAGCAGATACTATGCAAATAACAGGCAAAGCCTGATCCTGCCGCTTAAATGCATCCAAATCGATAAGGTTTATCGCGCCGAAAAGCCTCAAAAAGGAAGACTGCGCGAATTTGTCCAATGTGATATCGATATCGTCGGTTCCTCCTCGGTCAATTGCGAAATAGAATTAATCCATGTAACCTCCAAAGCACTGCTATCAATTGGTTTGGGAGATTTTACCGTGAAAATAAATGACAGAAACATCCTAAAAGATGTCTTTTTATCCATCGGATTCGATGCAAAGGAACTGGACAGTATATGCATCGCATTTGATAAGCTTGATAAAATAGGAGCTGCGGGGATAAAGGAAGAATTATCTCGTAAAGGATTTGGCATCGATAAAATCAATGCCATGGATATACTTCTGGGTAATTTACCTCTTACACCAGCTTATATCAAGACGATCTCTTCAGGCCCTGAAAGTATGGAAAGGCTGGAAGAGATCATTGCAACGCTTCAAACCCTTTCGGAAGGCAGGTATGGTATTGAATTTGATTTTTCACTGGTACGCGGACAAGGATATTATACCGGAACAATTTTTGAAATTGTCAGTAATGACTTTCGAGGTTCCATTGCCGGCGGAGGCCGATATGATAATCTAATCGGCAAATTTACCAATGAAAATGTCCCTGCCGTGGGCTTCTCCATTGGATTCGAAAGGATCTTCAGCATACTGAAAGATAAAAACTATTCTGTACCAAATATCAAAAAGAAAATAGCCCTAATCTATGAGACCGATTTTCTCCGGGCAAACGAAAAGGCGGCAGCTTTACGGGCTACGTACGATATTACTTTGTTTGAAAGGCCGCGAAAATTAAATAAACTTATAACTGCACTGGCGGAAAACAATTATTATGGCTTCATTTTATATCGTCAATCGGACGAGATCAAAATTTTAAATAAGAATGTTTTATAAATAAGAAATAAAATGTAAGCAAAAAAATAAAGTCGCTGTTCCGTAAAAGGAATAAGCGACTTTATCCCGAAATAATTATGGCCTCAAAAAATAAAAATACGGAATATTTCTAACCACACCGAAGATTAAAGTCATTGCTAATATTACATATAAAAGGTATTTATGAAATGTCCCATAGTTATATTGTTCTCCCTTCACGATCAAATACCAGTTATGTCTTGCATAAACAAATATTCCATAAGGAAGCAGAAGAAAAACAAAGCAATTGCTTCGAAAAGCACCTAAAAAATCCAAGCGGCTAATCGCCAAAAACATTCTTGTAATACCGCACCCCGGACAGTATAAATCTGTTACCAAAAGAAATATACACGGAATCCCAATATGTGTTAATCGGTACCATATGAGATATATGATACCGATTATGAAAAGAATACTATTTGTTTTTAGGAACCTTTTCATCTGCATAAAGCTAAGCCAATTGATTAACTTCGTGTTGAATAAGTGCAAAAGTAATCAATCCTCCGACAATATAAAACAGCAGATATAAAACTCCGCTGTTACTGGAAGCAAACCCGCGGTTTCGTTTTGCCATATCAATCTTTTCTCCGCATCGATAAGCCCAAAAAAATCCATAAATTCCGCAGGTGAGAATTGTCAGCAGTAAAACCACTCCGCCGCTTGTGTCCGGCATACCTGAAACCGTATTAACATCGTTCGCCAGGCAGACATACCAGTAGATGGTATATATCCCACAGGTAATTAAACTAAAAATGATACATAATACGATATTTCTGTTTATAACCATTATTTTCTCCTCCTATTAGCTGCTAATATCTATAATTATACATAATTCAAAAGTATTTGCAATTATTTTCACATTATTTCAACAAAGTTCCAATTTCTTTTCATCGAATATTAATAATAGAATTCTATTAAACCAAAAGAAAATAAGCCGATATTCTTAATATCGGCTCAGTACCTGTCATTGATATCATGTTATAACAGCGATTATTATAAGCCATCGCTGTCTTCTTCCTCATTATTCTCTATATATTCTAAAATATCTCCCGGTTGACATTTCAGCTCTCTGCAAATCCTGTTGAGCGTTGAAAACCTGATTGCCTTTACCTTTCCAGTTTTCAGATTAGACAGATTGACGATTGAAATACCGATACGCTCCGACAAGTCATTCAGTGATATTTTCCTATCCGCCATCATGCGGTCAAGTCTTACAATTATCGCCATACTGTCAACTCCTATACTGTTTCATCATATTCATGCTGGAGATAACTGCCGTATTTAAATATACCGCTAAGTATAAACATCAAAAATCCCGTAAATATCAAAATAATGTTTACCATATAATTTGTATTAATATTTTGTATTTTCAAGGTATCTATCATTGTCCTGGTAACGAAAATCTCAAATGCAGGAATCAAAAACGAACCCAATATTAATACAATACCAATGATTGATATCCTCTTGGCGTTTTCTTTTTCAAAGGGCTTATCCCTATCTACAGATCCCAAAATAAGCGTTAATTGCTTTAATGCAGGGATTGTTAAAAAAGAAATTGATGCTGACATTATCATTATCGCTATATAAATACTTTTCATATTTATACCCTGCAATACTGCATCATTAATATTATATTTCGTCAATCCGTCAAGGGAAAAACCGAGATGTCCTATGCTTCTCTCACTTAGTGCAAAATACGAATCAGGTATAACATTGATAACGAAAGCCGCAATGAAACACCCACCAACAGCAACAATCGCTGCCCAATAAAAAACATTCATGACAATCCTCAAATTATGGGAATATCTTTTAATTCTTAACCTTTCAGCTTCCATCTATTTACCTCCGAGGCCAAACTTATACTATGATTATAATTAAATATTTTATACATGTCAATAAATATTTAACGTTTATCGATAAATTAATTACCAGTAAGGTGAATTGAGGTGGTGAATTGAAACATGAGGTTCCCGTTTGAAAGCTGAAAGTCCCGTTTTGTAAAAGAGATTCCATTTTTGTAAATGAATTTCCCGATTTGTAATTCACAATCCCACTTTGTAAGCAACTTTCTCAGT
>JAEYGZ010000053.1 GCA_023409535.1 Bacillota bacterium | reverse complement strand
TCCCTGGGCGTGCGGCGAGGGCCACTTGGGGGCGGGGGTCACACGACGGCGGAGCGCCATGCCCCGAGCCGTCAGTGCGCCGGTGTCTCTGTCGTGCATGGCGTTGTGACACGCCGGGCACAGGCTGACCAGATTCCACGCCGTCCAGGCCAGCTCCGGCCAGTCCTCTGCGGGCCAGGCGTGATGCACCACCGAGGCGTTGACCGCCAGGCCGTAACGGCTGCACTCCCGGCACTGGTGGCGATCCCGCCGCAGGGCAGCACGACGTGCGGCCGCCCAGCGCTTAGACTTGTAATCCATGGGCCACGGCCGTGGCGCCCCGCCCCCGGGCTATCACCTCCGGCGGACGAAAAAAGCGCCTGGGCCACGACACCCCCTCTCGGGTTAGTCTAGGCTCAGGCGCTGGTCATGTGACACGGGCTCAGGCGCTATGTCTATCACGATCTCCTGGTGGCATCGCTTGCAATACCCCAGGATATTTTTTCCGACGGTTGTCGGCAAGAGCCGATGCACTGTCCCCTTGCCACAGTACGGGCATATCACCCTCCCGTCTCGCACTATCAGTTTACCACAGCTTGCTGTTACTTGCAATCTTTTTTCCTCCTTTTGTAAAAAAAACGAAGAAGATATACTTACCCCCAAGCCCGAAAAGAATAGAAAAGCTATTCTTTCGGCATTCGCCGCCGTTTAGATCTGCGGCGGCTGTTAGTATCGGTTGGCGGCAGCAGGTACTTGATCCAGGCGTACTCTCCGTAGCCGTTGCGGATCGGGCCCTCGTTGGCCAGCACCTCTGCCTCCGGCGGTGCGGCCAGGGTGACGTAGTCCGGGACACGCTCCGTCTCCGGCTCCGGCTGACGGAGGTGTAGCGCCGGTGTCCACGTCCGCTCACCTACATGCGGGTGTCCCCACTCCCGTGGCTCCTTAGTCAGGTAGCTGGCCAGGTCCTCGTAGCTGTGGGCCCGGTCGATGGTCAGGCGGATCACCTCCACGTCCTGTCCGCATCGCCACGCCTTGCGGAGGTCCTCCACGTCCTGTCCGGTGCTGTTAAGCACCATATGATGGTGCAGCCGCCCACCTGGATAGCAGCCCTCAGTGATATATACATATCTGGTCTCCTCACCCCGGCCCCGGCGCAGCGCCCGGAACCGGGAGAGGAAGGACCGCATCCGCCGGACTGCCGCATCCCGGCAATCCGGCAGGTGCTGATCGTCATAGGTCAGGGTGACAAACAGGTCTCCGGTGTCAAAATTTGCGGCCAGCACTCTTTCCAGCTTTTGGAACGATGTGCGGGCATTGAGCTTTTCCCGGGCGGCGGCGCTGGCCCGGAGCTTTTGGCCCCGGGTCCTGGCCGTCTCCCCGGCGGTTGGCGTGGTGTACACCACGGCGCACACCAGCCGCCCCGCCCTGGTCTGCTTGAGCGTCTTACTCATCCGGCCAGCGTCTCCTAACTATCTCCGCAAGCTCCTCACCAGCCAGCGCCATAGCCACTCTGTAGCACATGATGGTGGTCGGCTTATCGTGGGCATTAACAGGGCAGTCCTCACAACAGGCCACGGAGCTGCAAAGTCTCCGTGACTTATTGAAATCCTCGTATTTCATAAGTTCCCTCCCATCTTATTTTCGGCGGGCCGGTACAGCCGGAAGATATGCTTTTGGTGGGTTCCGCCGGTACCAGACCAGGACAGGCATCGGCCCGTCACTGCGATCTTGCGGCGCTGGCCCGTCCACAGCAGATAGTGGCAGGCCTTGCCCGGCCCCTTATACCCGGCTGTGGACAGTAACCGCCAGTATACGCAGTTGTCACACGTCCGCTTACGCTTATACGCCATGCTTGCGCCTCCCATAATCGTCAGACTTAAGCTCTGGATATCGCCGCTCAAAGGGGATTAACTGGTCGGCCCGGTCTCGCATGATCTCGGCCAGCTCTGCGTCCATGTGGGCACGATACACGTCCTGTTCCGGGCCGGCTAACACGGCCCCGCTGTACTCGTTGTGTACCTGCGCCTGCAGCTCCGTGAGCTCCATAATGCGCTGATAGCCCAGCTGGAGCTTGTCATACCGGGCCAGGGCGATCTGCCAACAGTCCTGCTCAAACTGCCGGGTGCAGCGCTCCGCCACGCCCATGGCTGCGTCCCGTGCCCGCTGGAGGCGCTGGACAAAGTTACTCATTTTGCTCCTCCTCGATCTGCACCCGCACCCGGCGCAGCAGCTCCACAATGTTCCATCTGCCAACATGGGCTCGGGGCACATAGTCCGCCACCCGGTCACTCAGCGGCAGCATGGAGCCGCTGATGTCGATGACCGTGGACTGCGCGGGCACCGCACCCAGCACCTCCTCGGTCACAGCGTCAGCGCTGTTGACGATGATATCCGCCCGGGCCACCCGATAGGCCATGTCCAGGGCCGTGCTGCTGCACTGGTCGACCTCATAGTCATACCAGCGCAGGCCCCCGTCCATCCGTTGCACAGCGTGGCCCCTGCCGATGATGCACACCCGCCGGTCACGTGGCAGGCTGGAGATATACCACAACACCCCAATCGCACAGCAGGACGGACCCGTGTGCCGGATGTTGTCCACGTCCTCCTCGGGGGTCATGTCCCACAGCGGCCACCCGGCATCCGTGTCGGCCACATACGCCGCACAGCCGGGCGTGGGCCCGTCCACCCATGCCGTCTTGATACCCTTCGCCGCCGCCCGGCGGGCCACCAGGCGGAGGTATTTGCTGTCTTCCGGGCCATACAGGCCCAACTTGCCGTTATCCATTTCAGTCCTCCTCATCCGTCGCAGCACCCACACAGGGTGCCGCAAAGGTTGCCACACTTGTCATAGCCGAAAACAGATCGGAAAAATACTGAACAGCGGAATCACAGTCAATATTGTGTTTATCAGCCGCCGCAATCAGTTCATGAATGGTGTCACAAACAATGCGGGTCATTTCACTTGCCCAAGCGTCAGCTTCTTTCGGGGTCAAACCTTCCATTACTGCCCACCTCCTTTCAGGATTATTTCAGCCATTGGCGGGTGCCTCCATTCCCGCCGGTTCCGGCTGCCCCAGCCACCACACGATATCCCTGCCGTGGGGGCACTCGCAGCCCTCAAAATCGCACTCATGCAGATTCAACTTTCGGCCATCATCCAGAGTGTACTCAGGGGCAGGGCAGTTCTCGCAAAACAGCAGCTCGAACGGCCATTTCCATGGCCCTGTCCCGCTATAGGAGATTTCGGCCAACAGGTCCGCAAGCTCTTCATCGTTCATGGACCGGATGCGTTCGGCGTTGGTCACGTCAATCCTCCTCAAACTCGCTCATCACCGTCTGCGATGTCATCACCCCGTCCTCCATCCACCAGTGGTAGACATCGACACCGGTCTGCCAATCGCAGGACAACCCACGTTCCCGCCGCCGCTCCAGCATCCGCTCAAATGCTCGGATATATGCAGCTTTGATTTTGGGGTAGCGGGCAAATTCCATTTTCCGCATCGCCGTACCAGCCATCGGACATCCGACGCATCCCACACGCCTAAACCCCTCGCAATACAGCGGATTCATTTCAATTTTTTCTGCGGAGGCGTAAGCCAATATATCGGTATCTGACCAGTCGATGATCGGATTGACCACCCGCTTGCCCTTGAGTTGACACGACTCCAGCAAGCGCCGGTCCTCGTCGTTATCGTTGGATAAGATCAGCTTTTTTGCCGGGTCGTGATGCAGGACTTCCAGTGCGCCACGTCGTCTCCTGGTCGTCGACTCTGCCCAACGAACTCCGGTGGCAATAAATCTCCCTTTTCCACCGCTCTCCTTGAGCTCGGTGCAACAATAGCGCACCAGCCGGGTAGGCGGAATCAGCTTCCGGGGGATCAGATTCCACATGGTTGTCCTTGTCCCGTCCGGCTTATCGTGCTTGTCAACTGTACACTTAACTCCACGCTCATCCAGCCGCCGGATGGTGTCGTAGACGTGCCGGACGGTCTCCGGGGCATCTGCCGTGGTGAGAGAGTGCAACACCTCATACGGGATACCGCTGGCCGCCGCCAGATGCAGGAGCACGTCGCTGTCTTTGCCGCCGGAATAGGTGATGACCAACGGTTGCTTGTACAGCTTTATGGACATATCGGACGCACATCGCAGCCGCTCAATGGCCTTTTTCTCAGCATCCACGGCCACCCTCCAAAAGGACCTCTGTCCTATACCACGCTAAGATCCGCTTTTCGTACTTCTTGCGAATTCTCAGCTTCTTCGTGCGCTGGCGGCGCTTATAGAGGGGGCGGTTATACACCGCAGCCCAGCGCAAGGCGGTTTGCAATTCGTGCGTCGCTTCCAGTTCGGCGGCGATTCTCTGAGCAATCCGGCTGAACTTCTCAGCCACAATTCTGGCCGCTTCATACGCCTGCGCTACGGTGTCCGCGATCCTATCATAGGCCGCCACAATCTGCTCCGCGCCCACGCCGCCGGTGTTGGTATCACTCATCACACATGCCTCCCAAAATGCTCATCTGGTCGCTTTCTACACGGGAAATGGTGATCTCCGTCCGGGGGTTGTCCTTGTCGTACAGGACGCGGCTCCCGTCGTGGGCCACCGGTGATCTCCTCCGCCTGCACCACGTCGGGGTACGCCACCGACAGATAGGCCAGCTGGTCCAGTTTTACGTTCAGTTCCATTTTTTGCCTCCTCAAAACGGCAGCGGCTCACCATCGTCCATGTCCTCCATCGGAGCCTGGACAGGCGGCGGGAGCATTGCCTCGTCTGCGTTCCCTTCGCTGGCCGGGGCCGCTTTGGCCCCGGCAAAATAGATATTATCTGCCACGATCTCACAGGCCCGGCGCTTGCTGCCGTCGTTGGCGGTCCAGTCCCGCACCTGGAGACGGCCCTCCACAAGGGCCTGCTGGCCCTTGCGGAAATACTGCTGGGCAAATCTGGCCTTAGCATCCCAGGCCACGATCTGGAGCCAATCTGTCTCCCTGTGGCCGTCCGGGTCCTTAAAATCCCGGTCCACGGCCAGGGGGAAGGAGGCCACCGGCTTGCCGGTGCTGGTATACCGCACCTCCGGGTCCCGCCCCAGGCGGCCCATGACGATGATCTTATTGAGCATTGTTATAGCACTCCAATCTCCACCCACTGGCCGTCCTTGACCGTGTACCAGATACCTGGCTTGATCTTATCACCGTCTACAACGGCAGCCAGGATGGACTTAATGGGACGCGTCTCCCCATCCCAGTCTCCTCTCTCGACGCAGACGATGGCGCATCCTAAAGCACCCATGACTCTACCGCCCACCCCAGTGGAGACGGCAACGCTAGTTTTGCCAGTGACCGATGCCGCCCCATGGTCGCCGGTGGCCGATGCCGCCCCACAGTTTCCGGCGGCCGATGCCGCCCCAAAGTTTCCGGTGGCCGATGCCGCCCCACAGTTTCCGGTGGCCGATGCCGCCCCACAGTCGCCGGTGGCCGATGCCGCCCCACAGTCGCCGGTGGCCGATGCCGTCCCACAGTCGCCGGCGGCCGATGCCGCCCCCTGGTCGCCGGTGGCCGATGCCACCCCATGGTCGCCGGTGGCCGATGCCGCCCCCCGGTTTCCGGCGGCCGATGCCGCCCCCCGGAAGCCGGTGGCCGATGCCGCCCCCCGGAAGCCGGTAGCCGATGCCGCCCCCATCAAGCCGGTGGCCGATGCCACCCCACAGTTGCCGGCGGCCGATGCCACCCCACAGTTGCCGGTGGCCGATGCCGCCCCCATCAAGCCGGTGGCCGATGCCGCCCCCTGGTTTCCGGCGGCCGATGCCGCCCCCCGGAAGCCGGTGGCCGTCTCTCCTTCCGTTGTGGCGCGCTCTCGCACATAGTTGATTTGGGCCTTGATCAGGCTAGCGATATTGAGCTCCGTTTTGAGCTCCAATTTGCGGCCAACCCGCTTGCTATCATAGCTCCGCTCATCGGATACTCCGTCGAGCACACCGACAAAATAGCGGCTGCGGCAGGGCGGATAGTAATTAAGCACGTCCAGCGGCATCTCACAGGCATGGAGGCCGTTATCGTTATTGCACATGGATATATCCCCATTAGCCTCCACCGGCTTGCCGATCTCATACTGTAGACCACGACAGCGCATATCCTTATCGGTCCCCTTGTATACCAGCATCCCCGCTCACCCCCAGACCATCATGACCACCGCCCACAAGGCAGCCATCGCGGCCACGCCCTGGGCAAAGCGGATCAGTCCGTGCCGCCGCATGGCGGCCTGGTGGCTCTTGCGGCGGTGATAGTCCGCCGCCCGGCGATAGTCCATCCTACGGGCATCCAGCTCCCACAGCTCATTGATCGTATTACAGTCCACTAGACTCCCTCCTAAAATCATCCAAATATGCAAATCATGCTTGGGAATGGTGCAGCGTTATTGCTTCCACCAAATTTTAAGCGCCCACGGATAAATCGTATCTCCGCCCGACGATAGATCAACTCATGGAACCATTTTGTGTCAGTCCGCGCAGGCAAAAGCATAACAACGGTTGCCCCCCCTAATGCGGCATTTATGGCCTTTTTGATCCATTTGCTGATATTTCTCCCATACGGGGGGTTGCACCACACAATACCATCCCAATTTTGGAGCAGGCCATCCATCGCCTCTGTATAATAGTCATCACATTTTGCGTTATCTGCTGTAGCACATACATCCAACGTAAAATGGAATTCTTTGTCAAGTTCGGCAAAAAAATCATCTGGAGTGCTCCACAAGTCGCTCTTGCTGGAAAACATTACATCATCCATGATGTCCCTCCCACGGCACCGGCGTGGAGCCGGGCAGGTCGTACAGTGCAGCCTGCTTATACTCCGGCTCTTGCGGCTTAGTCTTAGGCTTTGCGGCGGACGGGATATCCTGATAGCTGTCCGCCCGAAATCGCTGGGTCTCCCCGTCAAATAGCAGGGCCACCCGCCCGGTCACGCCCTCCTTGTTTTTGGCGACGTGCAGGATACGACGGGAGCGGATATTGTCCGGCTCCTCCCGGTAGAGGAACATCACCACGTCTGCGTCCTGCTCCACCTGACCGGACGATCTCAGGCTGGCCAGGGTGGGGATTTTGGGCTTGCCCTGCTCTGGGCGGGATAGCTGCGACAGGGCAACCACGGTGATCTTGTTGTCCTGGGCCAGGCGGTGCAGCCCCTTACTGATCGCCGTAACCTGGTCGTACTCCGTGCGCCCCTGAGCCTGGATCAGGCTCAGGTAGTCCACATAGATCACGTCGTACTGCTTTGCACGGGCAAAGGCCCCGATATCCTCCACTGTCATGCTGCTGGCCCGGACAAAGTGCAGCTTGCGGGCCCTGATCTCATCGGACTTGCTCGCCAGCAGCTCACACTCATCGTCCGTGAGCGTCCGCCGCTTGATGTGGCTGCTGGATATCCGGGCCACCGACGCACACAGCCGGGCAAATAGCTTAGAGGCCGAGGTCTCCAGGCTAAAAAATCCCACCCGGCGGGTCTCCGCCTGGGCATAGGCCAGGGAGAGGGCCAGGGCTGTCTTGCCGTCTGACGGATAGCCGCCCAGGACGATGTAGTCCCCGGCCTCCGCCATCAGCCCCTCATCCAGCCACGGGAGCCCCCACGGGAGATAGTGCGGCTGCCTGGATTGATCGTCCGTGAATTGCAGCATCCCGGCCTCCATGTCCACGCACTCCACCTCCCGCCGGTCTCGCATCAGGCGGTCCAGCCGGGCCACCAGGTCCCGGGCCGCCTCCAGCGTAGTGCCGGTGGAGGCCAGCTCCAGCCCGGCGGACTGCAGCGCCCGCAGCCGGGCTTGCTCCCGGACGATCCGCACATACTCCCGCCAGTTGGCGGCGGTGGGCGTGGCGTCCATGACGGAGATCAGATAGCTCTGGTGCTCCGGCGTCCGGCCCATCCGGTCCAGGGCGGTCACCACGTCGATCTTGCCGCCCTCCATGTACAGGGCCCGGAGGGCCCGGAACAGGTCAGCGGGGTCGCCCGCCCCAAAGTCCTCCGGGGTCAGGGTGGTCACCACGTCCCCGATGATCTCCGGGGCCAGGATCATGGAGCCCAATACGCTGGCCTGGTCCAGCTGCAGCTCAGCCACTTAGTCCCACCCCAGCTTTTCCGGCGGCGTGGGCCCCGGCTGGGGCTGTCCCTGACCGCTGCCCCGCAGGGGGAACACGGATTTCCAGCTGTTGGTAACGCTCTGCCGCACCAGCGCCAGCTTGTCCTCCCGGCGGCCGCCGCTCAGGCGGTCCAGCTCCGTCAGCAGCATCTTGATCGCCCGGGCGGAGTTGACGGCCTTTTTGGCTACCCGCACCTCGATCAGCGTGGCCAGAGCCTGATACAGCTCTGCGTCCTTGCCAACATATGCCCGCAGGATCGGCTTAGCGTCCTCCGCAAGGTCGTATTTGCTGGCCCGCTTGCCCCCCTTCTGGGGGGTAGGGGGGTTATTATTTAATTCTTCTGTATATTTCTTATTATGTAGGGTCAAATTTTCCGTTGACGGTTTTTTCCGTTGACGGTTTTCACCGTTGACGGTTTTTTCGGACAACGGTGCTTTTTTTGGCGTACCGTTGTCCGAGTTTTGGGACAACGGCCCGGGGCTCTCATCCTGTAGGATGTAGGTGTTGGGGCCAAACTTGCCCCCGTCGCCGTGGCTCTGGGCCCGGACCAGATAGCCAACCGTCTCCAGCTCCTCCAGCAGCAGGCGGGTCCGGTACTTGCTGCATCCGGCCACCTTAGCAAGGCCGGCCACGGTATAGCTCCAGTCCTCGGGCAGGGAGGCCATCACCGCAAACAGTCCCCTTGCGGACAACGACAGCCGCCCGTCCTGAGCCACCTCCCGGTAGAGCACCACAAAGGGCTTTCTTCGCCCCGAGCGGATCGTCCCGTCCTCCATCATGTTGATCATCTCCTCTTGCGTAGTCTGGTTATTTGTGCTATAATCTCTGTGTAGTCTGGTGAGTGCCCCTCACCCTTCCCCCTTGTCGGTGCTAACGACAGGGGGATTTTTTTGCGCGCTGGGCCACTGACAAAACTCAACCGGCTTGTCAAAAAATCTCAGGGCCAAATTGGCGCACATAGTCTCGTTGGAGCAATATACCTCCGTGTGCATCACCTGGATATCGGCATACAGCCGTCTCACACACGGCGTAAAATACGGGCAATCCCGCATCTTGTCAAGGCTATCCACTTGTCACACCTCCTCACGCCCCCAGCAGGGCGGCGGACAGCTTGCCCAGGGCCTCCATGCGCTGGTCGATCATGCGGGACACGTCCCTGCAGATGATCTCGCTCACATCCCGGAGCTTGTACATGGTCAGCTCCCCGTGCTTATACTTAACCAGGCCGCCCGGGCTGATGTGGTAGGCCCAGTTACTGTTCCGCTGGACGGCCCAGCCAAAGGGGACCCGCTCATCCTGCAGGGCCTCGTACAGCGTGGCGGTGCTGCTGCCCAGATACCGGGCGGCCATGGACACCGGCACGTTGTCTAGGGCCAGGATCTCCTCATCCGTGATCACTGGGTCCTCTCTCGTCTTGGGTCTCATCTTCCAACAGCCTCCTTTTCAACACTTCTTCGATTTTGGTTATGTTTCCGTCTGCAAAAATTACGCAAATGATAAACAACGTAATCAGCAGATCAATGTTGCCCATCTCCTCAAATTCCGCAGGCGTGTCCACTCCCTGCACCTCCTTTTCCGCCGCCGTATCCGTGGCCTCCGCCGCCGCCTGCTCCCAGTGGCTCCAGGCCCCACTTAGCCCGATAGGCCTGCTCCTCGCCATCATCATTGATCAGGATCAGCTTGCAGGGACCCAATTTACGCCGTCGGCGCCAAAACATACCGTGGTTAGGTACCACGCTCCGCATCAGGCCCTCGGGGTCCTCCGACATGGCGACCTGCATCTCATAGTGGATACACGGGTAGACTACCCGGGCAATATTCACCGCATAGACCCAGGGCATATCCCGCAGGGCCTCCGCAAGGGCCAGCAGGGTAGGCTCCAAATTTTTCAGCTTTTCTTCCATTTTTTAGGTTCACTCCTTTTTTCTCCCGGGCTCAGGTGGCCCGGGGCTTGATGGTGTCCAGCGCCGCCGCCATGCCCTCGGCATAGGCCAGAAAACAGTCCTTCTGGCCCTCGGACAGGGTGGGCAGCAGCCGGGCAATGGTCTCACTGATCCGCTGCTCTTTTTCCGTCATGTGTTGCTCACCTCCTTTGTATTGTGGATACATTGTAACACGCTTATTTTGTATTGTCAATACATTTTTGCAAATTTTAATTTTTGAGAATGTATTGACAATACATTTTAATGTTGCTATAATGGTGTCACAAGCAAGGAGGTGAGTTAATGGGCGATAGATTTAAGCAACTACGCAAAAAGTTGGGGCTTAGTCAGATTGAGTTTGCAAAGCGGCTGGGGCTGACTCGCGGTGCTATCTCCAATATAGAGGCCGGTAAGGTACAGCCAAAACCGCTCTTAATTGATCTTATTTGCTCCACGTTTAGAGCCAATAAGGAGTGGCTGGTAAACGGGACCGGCCCGATGCTCGCAGAGCGGAGCCGCGATGACCAAATCATGGACTTCGTTTCCTCCGCAATGGCGGGGGAACGGCCTAACTTTAAGCGGCGTCTGCTGTCAGTGCTGTCCCAGCTAAACGAGAATCAGTGGGAGATGCTGGAGAAATACCTGCTGGAAATGGTACCTCCGCTGGAAGCCCCCACAGACAACACAGAGGACGGGCCCTGACGGACCCGCCCTCTGAATGAAAGGATGGTTGCAATGGATAGTATCTGTGTTGATATGCCCGCCTGGGCTATACCAACTAAATACGATATCAGGCACACCTGCGGCCACATTGAGACCGTCAAGGTGATGGGCAAATCTGCCGCCCGTGAGAAGCAGATCAAACGGCTGGAGACCGTGCCATGTATGGATTGCCGCATAGCGGACATCATCGCAAAACGTGATGAGATCATCGATTATTTTGCGGCTATTGCCCCCGATGTCGCCAACAAGATCGGGGCAGAGTATAGGCAGCTCAGGTTGGAGCCTCTTAAGGATATCGCTCAGAGCATCCCTATGGCAGAGCGCGGTATTGATATCCAATACAGGCTGTACAAGATGGCAAAGGCTCTTTGCGACGCGGATAGCTTGCGTGAGATGGCGCAGGTGTTCTTATTTCACGGCGACGTTGATTTTTGGCGTAGCGCTTTCCATGACTTTCCTTTCCAGACGATCAGGCGCGATCAAAAAACGCTGATAAATGCTTTTTTTGCGCGCTGCAAGCGGTATGATACCCTGTCACCGGTAGAGCGTATGGTTTACCGCTCAAAAAAATAAGGCTGACCAAATCGGTCAGCCCCCTGGGTTGGGATGGTTGGCAGCCAGGCCCCGGGCCAGCTGCAAGACTAGGCGCTGCTCGCGCTCCGGCAACTGCCGGAGGAGCTGGGCCAGCTCTCTCATCAAGTCGCTGTGGCACATGTTGACCTCCAATCCCGTGCTGCTTATGTGTGGACCCCACTGCCCCGGCCATGGCCGGCGGTGGCGGCCACCGGACACAGCCCGTAAGCGGTGGGGTCGCCGTCATTATATGACCAGCGCCCCCAAAAATCCAGGGGGAAAGCGTCGAATTGCTAAATTTTAACAAAATCTGAATGAAAAAAAGAGGACCAAAATCATGGGTATGCGTTATCGTAAGTCCATCGGGCTGGGCAAGGGCGTCCGGCTCAACGTGGGCAAGGGTAGCCTGGGCATCAGCGCCGGGGTCAAGGGGGCCCACGTCTCCGTCAACTCCAAGCGTGGCGTGACCACCTCCGTAGGAGCCCCCGGCACCGGCGTGTCATACTCCAAGACCACCGGATGGGGCAGCAAGAGCAAGGCAGACAGCACCAGAGACTATGAGCCGGACACCGACCTGGAGGCTCTGGACGATGACACCGATACCGGTTACACCCCCAGCTATCACAGCCCGACCCAGCCCAGCCACCCCGGCGGTATCAAGCCCCCCAGCAACAAGCTGGTAAAAATTGCAGTCTGGGCGATCATAATATCTGTGTTTATCATCGTCTTTACCGGGCTACAGTCATTTTTGAGCGGCGGATCTGACGCACCGGCGCACCCCGCCCAGTCCACCGTGTCCACCTCCGCTGACACCGGCACAAACGGTGATACCAGCGCCCCCGGGTCTACCACGACCGATGTCACCATCACCCAAGGCAGTCAGGCCGCACCCATCGACGTGATCGCCGACGGCGTGGAGACCTACCTGGAGGGCATGGGCTATCCCGTCTCCAGCACCCGCAAGGTGGCCGACCACAGCCGGGTGGAGTGCGTGGTCACTGTCCCCGGTCTGAGCGACAGCGACGGCAGTGCAAAGCCCGCCAACTGGTCCGACGTGCAGACCGACCTGGTCAGCCTGGCCGCCGGAGCCCAGAGCGCCGTGACCGATCAGGGGGACTACACCGTCCTGGTCTACGTCCAGAGCGCCAACGGAGACAATCTGCTGGCCGCAGACAGCGGCAAGGTCATCTATGACAAGTTCCAGACCGCCGCAGACGCAGCGGCGGCGAAGCAAAAGGAAGCCGAAAAGACGGTGTATGTCTCCGCCACCGGCTCCAAATACCACAGCAAGCCCAACTGCGGTAACATGTCCAGTGCCAAAGAGATCACGCTCTCCGAGGCACAGTCCCGTGGGCTGACCGCATGCTCCCGCTGCTGGTAAGCGCAAAAAAATAGATCGCCGGGCGGTAACCCGGCGATCCACGTCAAGAGGGTAGTTGTCTATGGAGGATCAAACTACCCTCTTATTATACACCAAAATAGGAGGAGAGTCAATGAAGAGAGCCAACGGAACCGGCAGCATTGTTAAGCTGCCGGGCAACCGCCGCAAGCCATGGGCCGTCCGTGTCCCGGCCCGCAATGAGCGGGGCCGCATCCGGCAGCACTATCTGTCCTACCACGCCAAAGCCGCCGATGCTCAGGCCGCCCTGGATGACTGGTGCCGCACCCACACGGCCCCGGAAGAGACCACCGCAAACTGGACGCTTGCCCAGGTCTATGCGGCGTGGTCCGAGCGGCACTATCTCAAGATCAGCGACAGCGCCGCCGCCGTCCACCGCTTTGCGTGGCGCTATCTGCAGCCCCTGGCGGACCGCAAAATGCGGCTCATCACCCTGGACCAGTGGCAGAGCTGCATTGACCAGGCTATCGAGGGCGGTCTGGCCCCCAGCACATCGGCAAAAATCAAGGTGCTTATGGGGGTACTCAATAAGTACGCCATGCAGCGGGATATCATCCTCAAGGACTATTCCGCATTTGTGGACCTTCCCCACGCCCAGGCCCGGCAAAAGCGTGACGGGCTGGATGATATCCAGCTGGGCAAGCTCCAGCAGCTGGCCGCCGCCGGCACGCCGTGGGCAGATACCGCCATGATCCTGTGCTATACAGGCTTCCGGGTGTCCGAGCTGCTGCAGCTGACACCCACCGCCTACCACCCGGACGGGGACTATCTGGTGGGCGGGCTCAAGACGGACGCAGGCCGCAACCGGATCGTGCCCGTCCATCCTCGCATCAAGCCCTATCTGCTGGCCTGGTTGGCTAAGGGCGGCCAGACCATCATCTGCAAGGATGACGGGACACCGCTCTCGGATGATCGCTACCGCCTCCGATTTAAGGCCATCATGCAGGCCATCGGTGCGCCGGACGCCACCCCACACTGGGCCCGGTATACGTTCGCTTCCCGGCTCCACGCCGCCGGAGCCGATGAGCTTGCCATCCGCCGCATGATCGGCCACTCAGATAAGAGCATCACCGACCACTATACTAAGCTCACCCCGGACTACCTCCGAGGCGAGCTTATAAAGGTCTCATAGTGTAACTAACACCACAAAATCGTACAAAATAAACGACAGCAAAAAAGTTATGAAAACCACAAATATAAACGCCAGAAAAGCACAAAGTTAAAAACTTTGTGCTTTTCTTGTCCCGAAATTTTTCAATCCACGAATTGCTTTTACTAACGAAAACCATTGAAAACACTACATTTTTGAGCTGTACTGTAACACATTTGTAACTAACGTGTAGCTAACGCCGTAAAATTGTGCAAAATTTCAGGGGCGATCCAGCACGGACCGCCCCTGAAAAAATCAATGCTTGACGATGTACCGATAATAGGCGGCGGCCTTGTCCTGGACCGCATCCTTGTCGTCCAGCCAGGCCAGCGCCATGTCCACATAGTAGTCCATGTTGCCGCCCACGCCGTGCTTTTTTGCGACCTTAACATAGTCGCTGTACACGGCATTGAGGGCCGCAAAAAAGTCGGGCAGCGGGCAGGCGATCCCACGCTGAGCCATCAACTGACGCACCTGGTCCATGCTCCAGTGAGGGCCGTGGGTGCCGTCCTCGTTGTCCATGTCAGCGGCCCACTCCTCTGCCGTCTCCACGTCCAGCGGGCGGACATAGGTGCTCTCGCTGTGGCCGCTCACGGCCCGGTTGCCGGCCATCCGATCCATCTCCCGATACCGGGGCACGGAGGCATCTGCGCCGCCCATGGTGGGCCAGTCACGGCCAAAGCCGATGGGCCGCATCTCCATGGGCCAGTGCCTGGACTCATCCAGATAGGTCATGGTGGGCCTGGTCTCACGCTCCGGGCGGGAGGTGATATAGGCGTCCCATCCCATGTATGGTCCCTCATAATCGGGGGCATAGCCCTGGGGGATATACTCGGGGTAGCGCTCCCGGCGGCGCTCCCGCTCACGATCCCGGTCCAGCAGCATCATCCTGGTTGCTCTCCTCATACAGCTGCACCTCCATCAATGGCACTCAGTCGATTGTCCGGGGCGCACCATACACGACACAGCAGACGGAAGGTCCCGCCGGTGGCGGACGTGGACACACACACGGGATACCGTGTCCGGGTGCGCAGGTTGGCCGCCACGGCCTGGGCGCAGTTGGCCTTAGTCAGAGGATACTGCACCGTGCCCGTGCCGATGGTCACCACAACGGGGGCCCCGATGATCGCATCCGCCGGGATAGCCTGGGCGATCACCATGCAATAGCGCTGACCGTCCTCATACGCCCCAGCGGGCAGATTGATGGTCAGCACGCCGCTGGCGTAGGTGACGGCCTGAGAGATCACCAGCCGCTTGCACAGGCGGCATGGTTTATTGCTGCAAGCCATAGTCTCACACTCCTTCTGTTCAGGGGGCGGTCAGTTGACCGCCCCCGAAGTCTTAGCATCCGCAGCCGCTGTTGCAGCCGCAGCCGTTATAGTATGCGTTGGGGTTGGGCACCTGATAGGCCGGCACGGGAGTGGGGGCCCGCAGGGTGCCGATGATCTGGTTGGTCTGGGCAGTCATGCTCGCAGTCAGCAGGGCATTCTGGCGGTCCTGACTGGCGGCCCGGCGCAGGTCGTTGTTTTCGGCCTGCAGTGCGGCGATCTTGTCCTGACACAGATAGTCCAGGATCGCCCGGGTACCGGCGTTGTTGCTGTCGATGATGTCCCGGGCGGCAGTCTGCACGGCGTTGGTCACGGCGCAGGTGTCGGTGGCCATGGTGTACTTGAGATCCGCCACGGCGGCCCGGTTGTCGCAGCAGCACTGGGCCAGCTGGGCCTGCAGGGCGTTGTCCCCCTGCATCTGGGCGATGGTCTGGGCATTAAAGCCCTGCATCATGGCGGTGCTCAGGCTGTTGGTGGCCGTCAACAGGCCGTTGTTGACGGCATAAAAACCATCACACAGGCCGTTGTTGATCCCGTCCAGCTTGCCGATCACGGCGGAGTTGTCAAAGCCCCGCTGGATGTCCGCCTGGGTGGCAGCAGTAGCAGCATAACCGCCGCCGTTGCCGCCGCCAAAGCCGCCCCAGCCTCCGTTGCCCCAGCCGAAGATCATGGCAAAGATGATAATAGCCCACCAGCCATCACCGCCCCAAAAACCGCTGTTGTTGCGGTCGCCGGAGGCGCTGTCAGAGCCCAAAGCATAACCAGTCGCAAAATCGTTATCCATGGTATAGTCTCCTTATCAGTATATTTGCGCGGCGGGCCGTACGCTCCCGCCGGACGCATCCGGTTAAGAGCGGGTTTTGTCAAGGTCCGCCGCCTGATAAGGGGCGCTGCCGTCAGCGCCTAAAGGGGATACCCATCTGCTGGGCAATGGCCTCTGGGGTGGTCCCCCGCTGCTGGGCCATGTTAGTGGCGATCTGCTGGAGCTGCTGGGGGGTCTTGCCCTGCATCAGGCGCATCGCCTGTGCGGCCTGTGGATTGCTCCCGGCCATCTGCTGGAGCATCGCCATGGGGTCCCGGCCCATCTGGGCCGCCTGCATCAACATCTGGAGAGGGTTGCCCATCATGTCTCCGCCGCCTCCTTCTTCCCACCCCGGCCGGGGGCGGACTTAGTGCCGGGCAGCTCTGCCCGCAGGGCCTCCAGCTCCCGCCGCAGCTGATCCACGGCGGACATGGGGGCGTATTGTTCTGCCGGCTCTGCCTGGGCCGGGGCCTGTGCGGCGTACCGGCCAAACAGGGCCGTCCCGTCCGCACAGTTAAGGGACTTAGCATAGATCATCCCGTGGGACAGGTCCGTCATCAGCAGCACCGAGCCGTCAAAGGGTGTGGGGGCCGCCATGGCCTCCATCTCACTGGCCACAGGCCGGACGATATACCGGGGCTCCGGGGCTATCTGCTGGTGCTGCTGTGGCATCTGCTGCATCTGTTGGGGTATGTAACCAGGCTGCCCCTGCGGGCCCAGCATGGGCTGTCCCTGGGCCATCTGCGGGGTGTTGTAACCATAGGGCGGATAATTTGCCATCCTCCACCACCTCCATCTGATACCAGTTTACCCCATTTTCGGCACGGCCCCACGTCAATTTTACGTCATTTTTACGTCAATTTTTTTGCAAAACCCCTTGACTTGCCACCATTATGGTGGTACAATAAGACCATCAAGAGGGGCACAGCCCAGGAGGTAAAAATTATGAAGATGACTGATGGCAAGCGTACCGTTTTGATCCTGATCCACCGCTGGAACGGCTCCGGCTACGATCCAGACTGTAGCCTGGACTACTTTGAGGCCGGGGCTCTCCCTTATGACGAGGAGACCGACACCTACACCGTCGAGGATGTGGACTACTGCATCGACATGGCCGAGAACGGCGGTGAGGGCGAGGGTGCCCGCTGGATCATCAACTCTGACGGTGAGGCCGTCATCGACGAGGATATCTGTGTCGATGTCTTTGAGGGCCAGGAGATTGCTGACTATGAGCAGTGGTAAAGATCGGCCCGACCGCGAAAAAATCAATGCTTACCAGCGGGCATGGTATGCAGCCAACAAGGATAGAGTTATTGCTCGGAGTCGGGCCTATCGTGAGGCAAACCGCGACAAAGTGGCCGCCCAAAAGCATGCCTGGTATGTGGCCAACC
Source organism: Bacillota bacterium (assembly GCA_023409535.1). Taxonomy (GTDB): domain Bacteria; phylum Bacillota; class Clostridia; order Lachnospirales; family Lachnospiraceae; genus Mobilitalea. The sequence continues at coordinate 18,597 of JAEYGZ010000053.1, read as the reverse complement.
GCGACAAGATAGCTGCCCAACACCGGGCTTACCACAAGGCCAACCGTGACAAGATCAATGCCAAGCAACGTGCTTGGTGCGAGGAAAACAAGGATAAGGCTGTTGCTTACCGTCGTGCTTATCGAGAGGCCAACCGCGACAAAATCAACGCTAGGCAAAAAGCCTGGCGCGATACCAACCAAGAAAAGATAGCCACCTACCAAAAATCTTATGCAGAGGCAAACCGTGATAAGATCAACGCCCGGCAGCGCTCCCGGTATAACGCGGCCCGAGATAAAGAGATATCATCCGGGCAAGATGGCTTGCCCCGCACCCACAAAAATATATACCTCACCGCCAACGGCACCTATACAGTGTACTTTGCAAGAGGCGGCCAACGCTATTATGCAGGCACCCACAAAACCATTGACGACGCCATAGCGGCCAGAGATGCAAAAATAAAAGAGTTGGAGGCACAACATGACCGATAAGCAATTCAGCGCCGCCTTTGCGGCGGCCCTCTCCACCCCGGACCGGGACGCCTTTGTCTCTGACTGGGCCCTGTCCTCCCTCTTCACCGGGGCGGATGAGGCGGCTCCGGTGGACCCGGCTCTGGTGGAGGAGCTGGGGCAGGTGTGGGACGTGGCCCACCTGTCCGTATCCGATATCCGAGCCGCCACAGGCCTGTCTCAGCGGGCCTTTGCAGAGCGCCACCTGATCCCCCGCCGGAACGTGGAGAATTGGGATCGTGGATATTGTCAGCCGCCCGACTATCTCCGTCTCCTCCTGGCCCAGGCAGAGGGCCTGTACACCCGCAGATAACAACAACACCCCCGAGCCACACACGGCCCGGGGGTGTCCTTATGCTCACAGCACTCTCTCTATTTTGCGTTTGACGGCCCGGACACGCCGGTCCACGGTGGAGGCGGAGACGTGCAGCTCCATGGCGATCTCCACGATGCTGCATCCCCGCACCCGCAGGTCAAACACCGCCCGCTCCGGGACGGTGAAGTTGCACGCCGCCCGGAAATAGTCGCACTCCCGGGCGGTAAACTCTGCTAAGCCCATGATGCCCTCCCCGGGCTATCTGAGCCGCTCCCGCCATAGCAGCAGCCCCAGGACCAGGGCGGCGGTCTGCCAAAGTCTCAGCCGCCGCTTGCTGTCCCGGAGCATCTCAGATGCCAAACTGCTCAACCTCTGCCCTCCAGCGCCTTGCGCACCATGATCGCCACCTCTTGCCGGGTGGCGTGGGACTGTGGCCGCTTGCCGTCGGTGATCCCGGCGGCCACGGCAGCGGCCAGCTGGTCCCTGGCCCAGTCGCTGGGCGGCAGCTCCGCCAGCCGGATATGATAGGCAACTAGCTCCTCCCGGACGATCTGCCGCACCTGTGCCTCCGTCATGTCATCACCTCCCCGCATTTCCGCCGCCACGTCGGCCCGGAAGTCGTTCATATCCACGCCAAACTTGCCCCACCAGTGCAGCACGTCGGCGTGGTTGGACGCAATGCCCCGGGCATAGCCCTCGCTGTGGCACAGCACCACCCCGTCGGCCTGGGGGTCCAGGCGGTACAGCTCGCACAGGTAGGCCGTCAGCTCCACGGCGGCCTGATAGGTGGCCCGAAAATAGCCCTCATCGGTCAGCCCGTCCTCGCAGATCTCAAAGGCGATGTGGGTATCATTCCCCGACCGCCCGCAGTGCCACCCACGCATATTCCAGGGCAGGGTCTGATAGGTACACACGGAGCCGTCCGCCGCTTTGCCGATCATGGCGTGGACGCAGGCCCCCACGCCGCCCTGGTTCCAGTGCCGGGGGCTGGGTGTGCCCAGCCGTCCGTCGTCCGGGGCGATATACCGCCGGAGATAAGGGTTATTGGCGCCCGTGCTGTGGACCATCACCCCACGGGGCCGGATGGTCCGGCCCCGGAGGTAACAGTCGTTGTGGGTCAGCAGGGCCTTGTGCAGCCTCACTGACGGGCCTCCTGGGCCTCCTTGTCCTGGGCCTCCAGGACCTCCACCACGGCCTGGAAAGCCGCCTTGCCCTTTCGATAGGCCACGGCCAGGGTCTTGCCGTGGCGGCCCACAAACTCCCGGATGGTCTTGGCCTCCTCGTGGCTCACAGCGCCGGGGTGCTCGGCCTGGAACTTCGCCATGGAAATGGTCAGGTCCTCGCCGGGGGTCTGCTTGTTGATGGTGTAGATTTCATACAGAGTGTTGATGTTCATTTTCATGCTTCCTTTCTGTTTTCAGTCATGGTTTTCTCGGTGATGAGTTAACTCCTATCTCATCACTCCTAACTCCTAACTCACTTAACTCCTAACTCACTTGCCCAGCTGCTTCACGGCCTGATTCACGCCCGTGGCAGCCAGCCCGGACACGATGCCCACGGCCAGAGCGGTCAGCGGGTCGTTTGCCGGAAAGTCCGGCAGCCCCAGATACAGCCCGGCCACGCCCAGCGCCGCCCCGGCCACGCCACAGCAGATGGGGATGTACTTATCCTCCACGCCGGGCACAGCCTTGACGCACAGTCCCACCAGGTAGCAGATGACCGTGATGGCCGCCACGCTGGCGATTCCGATGTTCTCCATGTGATTCACCTCCCTTCGTTGTGAATGGGCAGTTTTTCCACCGCTGCCATGGCGGTGTCCAGGTGCCCGTTGCCCCCCAGGGCCTTATAGGCCCGGTGCATGTCCTGCAGCGTCTCCTTGTCCTCCAGTGTGATATCGCCGTCCCGGATATAGCACCGGGTCAGATACCGCACCCGGTCCACCGTCAGCACTTTAAGGGCGCTCACGATGCTGTCCTGCTTATCCTGCTTGCTCCAATGGCGCTGGAGCAGGGCCAGCACCAGGCCGGTGAGGCCAGAGGAGCAGGCGCAGGCCGTCAGCGTCTCCCAGATGGTCACACTCCCACCTCCGCGTCGTAGTCGATGGCCTGGAGGGCCACCCCGTCCCACCGGTACCGGGGGCGGCCATGGTAATCGTACAGGGGGCCGTTCAGATAGTGGCTCTGTGCCAGGTTGAGCCGGTCGCAGGGCGGTCCCTCCTCGATGAGTATCCAGCCCGTCAGGTCGGCGGGGAGGGAGTACTCTCCCTCCAGACGCAGCACCCGCCCGGCCTCGTCCGTCAGGATATACACCCGGCTCTTGGGGGCCTGGGCCCCATGCAGCTTAATGTCCATGTTGTTACCTCCTTATAGGTCAGCTGAGAAAATCACTATGCCGTTATCTTCCGCATTTTCAATACCGACCGCCTGCCCCTCTACAGTATTCGTCCCCTCGATACTTGCTATGGCTCGGATTCCGTTTGCACAAACCGTCAATCCACTAATGCCTGTAACTTTTCCGGCGAATGTAGTTAGGCTTCCACCTGTGCATACAGGGTTTGTGCGCATAGTTACCGGAGTTGGAATAAGTCCATATAACATGCCCGGGCGAACGCATTGCATAACCGTAAGGCAATGCATTTTCTTTGCGCCATACGCCCAAGCGAAGCAATACCTCTGGCACCTCCGCAGCTGATCCCCATACTCCGGCACCTCATTAAGCACCCACCGGTCGCCCTCCTTGTGCGCCAGGGTCTGGGTGGGGCCGAGTTCGAGCTTTATTGCTTTGAGCGAAAAATTTCCAGTACCAGAGCCTAACGACTGCACAACAATTTCATTTCCATCAATAGTTGCATCAGCAGGAATGGTGCCCGTAATTTCAGCAAGCGTCCAATCATCAGAAATCGGTGCTTGTTCGTTGTAAAAGAATTTGTTGGTTCCCCATGTACAAACCAAACGAATAGGGTTCCCAGAGGCTTTGTAAAGGCACGATAATGTGTAAGTTGTACCGGGCATTAAAACGTTATCAAGAAACGTATATAAATTCCACCCACTTTCGGTATAAGCAATATTAAGTGAGGCATTTTTAAGAGTTGCTGTTACATTATTCAAAATACCCCACCTATCCACCGTATACCCATTGCCCGTATACCCCCGCACATACCCGCCACCCTTTGGCACATAACAAGGAACGCCACCATAGTTAAATCTTGCGCTGCCTTCGTCGTCGATATAGTCAACTCTGACTGTCTCGGGTATAGGTCCCTGTGGGACAAAACCATCCACCTTGTAGTACTCCACACCAGCCGGTACAATATACCCCTTCCTCTGGTCCACCGGGTTGCCAAAGTACCAGTTATCCAGCAAATTGGGTCTCACAAACGTCCCCGCTGCCTGGTCGATTGCCCCGTTTGGCAGGGCGCGGGCGACGGCGTCGTCGATCTCCTCCCCGCTGTATTGGTGGGTGTAGTACGTCGTGGGCTGCTGGGTCATCCATGCGGCCATCTGCTTCTCCAGCGCCGCAAGTCGTTCTTCCGTTGTTGGCATGTTTACCTCCTTTTTCCAAAGCCGTCCCCCCGTTCCTCGGCTCCCCCTGTGGGGCCGATTCCCCTTGTCAAGGGGAAATGTCCCGCAGGGACAAAAGGGATAGGGCTAGCTGGCACGGCGAAGCCGTGACTGAGGGATTCCGCCCCCTACACAATGCACCGCCGCCCATACTTATCCAGCCGCCACTGTCTCTTGCTGGTCACGCCCCAGCCGCTCACCGTCTGCTTTGGCTTGCGGTAATATAGCAGCACACACCCCGGCTTCCCGTTGCCGCCCTTTGTTCCGGCTCCGCCGGGGCCGCCCAGGCCCGAGATCTTGCCCTTGCCGCCTTGTCCGCCGCCGCCGCCGCCGTGGCCGCCGGAGCCTGCGTCTCCGTAGTTTTCCCCATCCGGGCCAACGACGTTGGCAATGGCTCCGTTGCCGCCCTGGCCGCCGTCATAGGTGTCGCCGTATGCGTCATGCCCACGTCCGCCATTTTGCGCAACGGCTGCGCCGCCGCCGCCGCCGAAGATGCCGCCCTTGGAGGAGCCGCCGTAATAGGTCTTGCCCTCCCACTCGATATCCTCGCCCTTGACGCCGGACTTGCCGCCGTCGCCGCCTTTCAGCCCGTCCGTGCCCGGGCGGGCGTAGACCTGGCCGTTGGTCTGATTGAGCCACCCCACCTCCGACGTGGCTCCGCTGGCGGAGGACAGGGAGCCGAAGGTGCTCTCCCCGCCGGGGGTGCCCTTTGCGCCCTCTGCGCCGTCGGTGGTCCCGGGCGCTCCGCCCACGCCTGCCGCCCCCGGGCGGACGGCAAAGCTCTGTCCGGCGGTCACGGCCAGTTTGGTGCGGTAGATCTTCCCGGCGGCCCCGGCCAGACCGCCCAGGCCGCCGGCGCCCCGCCAGGTGCCCGAGCCCCGGGCGTTGTCCTGGCCTGCGCCGCCGCCGTCGCCGCCTCCGCCTCCGCCGATGAGGATCACGGTGATCTCCCCGTCTGCCTGGGCCGTCCAGGTGGTGGCCGTGTCGATCAGCTCCACCATGTCATAGTAGTCATCGTCCGCCAGGGGCACATACCCCGCCAGCATATCCATCTGGGCGGCCAGATGGACACTCAGGGTGATGTCCGCCGTAGTGAGACAGGCCCCCAGGGCCACCTTGTCATAGGGGTGGGCGGTATAGACCCGGTTTCCCGGCAGCTCATCCAGATACACCGCCGGGGCGCTGAAGGTCTCCTTGTGGCTGTGATAATTTGCAAGCCGGTCCGCCACGGCGGAGCTTGCCATGGGGCTTACCAGATACTTGTCCTCCACCGCCACGATGTTCTCCGTCCGCCCGGGGCTCAGGTCCCGGGTCACGGCCAGGGTGATATGGGTGTACTTGTGTCCCACCAGCGTGCCGTATCCGGCCCCCAGGATCGCATAGTTTGCCCCGCTCTCAAGGATCGCAAAGCCCGTGGCCTCCAGGTGGTGCACCGGCTCGTCAAACACCACCTCATAGCCGTCAGCGGTGGCCCCCTCGTACAGGTCCACCGTCTCGCTGCCCTCCAGGTACTGGTGCTCGGTCACGGAGATGCCCGTCACCTGTCCGTCCATGGCCGCCGCTGCGCTGTCCCCCAGCTTGTCCAGCCCCAGGGCGCTGCTGTAGCCGTCCCACAGCGGCACGATCATCAATACCCCGTTGCGGTCTGCCCGCACCGTGCCCCCGATGGTGTACAGGATGCTGGCCAGGTTGTCCCGGGCGCTGCTGTCCTGGGGCTTGCAATAGGGCAGCCAGCCATACAGCTGCCGCCGCCCCAGCCCCGTTTTGCATCGGTAGGGGATGCTGCCAAAGATGCCCGGCAGCACCTGGTCCACCGTCTGCCCGGTGTAGATGCCGCCCCGGTGGGGCCGCCGGATCAGCAGGCCCACCCCGCTGGTGGCATACACCCGGTAGGTCTTGGGCCCCGTCCGGGCCACGTTCTGGATATAGCACAGCAGCAGCCGTTCCCCTCGGTGAACCAGCTCCACCGGATCGTCCAGGGCAAAGGCCATCAGGGCCATTGCGTCCGCCCCCGTGGCCTCCACCACCACGTCCAGGGTGTCCGGCTCCAGGGTGTCCCCCAGTAACGATACGGCCAGATGCACCGTCCCCTCTCCGAGGACGGTATACACCCGGCCCAAATATCTCAGCTCATTTTTTGCCATGCCCGTCACCTCCCCAAAACCCCGGGCGGATACTATCCGCCCCTACACCGGCTCCCAAAATACGCCGTAGGGGCGGACCTCCGTGTCCGCCCGCCGCCCCAGGCGGCTGAGGGGTCACTCTGCCTCTCTCTGTGGTGCCATGGGCTCAAAGCCCACCTGCAGCCCGTAAAACCACCGCCGGCCGCCCAGCGTGCCCCGCAGGTTGTGGCTGCCCCCGGTGATCTTAGCCCGGTAGGTCATGGTCCCCTGCCCGTGGGGCATGACGATCAGGTGGTCATCCACCGGCGCGGAGATCGCCTGGAAAAAATCGTCGTATGCCTCCGGGTGGGCCGGGTCCGGCTCCACATACAGGGTGTGGCTGTAATAGGTGCCCAGCAGGTCCCGGCGCTCCGAGCCGTCCAGCATGGTCATGGCGTTGGGCCCGTCCCGCAGCTCAAAGCGCTCCGTCAGCGGACTGTCCGCCCGCACCCGGACCTTATACTCCACGCCGTCCATCACCACATACATCATCCCGGCCATGTCTGCCGCCTCCTCACAATTTTACCGTCGTGCCCATCCGCCGGGCCTCCGACTGCAGATAGGGATAGATGAGCCGGGCAAAGGTCCGCCCGTCCAGCTGCATGGTGGCGCTGCCGCCGGTGCGGCTCCCGCTCTCCCGGGCCGCGGACAGCAGGCCGCTCTCCTGGATGCCCTGCACCGTCCACTGCTTGATTACCGTCTCCGGGGCAATGATCTCATCCTCTCTCCGGTTGTCGCCCACCACCGCCAAAAACGGGTTGTTCGCCCTGGCCACGCCGCCCTGGGCCAGATAGGGGACGGAGCCGCTGTCCACCACCGCCGGGGCACCCAGGTCCGCCATGCTGTGCATGGCTGCACCCCCGGACTTGTTGACGTTGCCCACGCCGGACACGGCGCTGCCGATGGAGGACATGGTCCGCTCCACGTCCTTGCCCTTGCCCGTCAAGGCTGCGATCACCGCCAGCAGGGCCGTCATCACAGCCACCACGCCCATGATGATGAGGGCCCACTTGGCAAACGTCAGATACACGCTGTTGCCCGCCGTGGCAGTAAATACCTTGCTCACCGCGCTCACCCCTTGGATCGCCCCGGTGATATTGCTCACCAGCCTTGCAACGGGGCTGATCCCCGCCGTAAAGGCCAGCACGGCTAAAATCGACTTCTGCACCGGGGCGGGGAGACTTGTAAAAAAGTCCAGCAGCTTTGTGGCAAACTCCACCACGTCCGTCACCAGGGGCTGGATGGTCTCCGCCAGCCTGGCCATGGACTGCTGCATCTCATAGCTTGCGTCCCTGGACTCCACAATGGCGGAGTTGTTTTTCTGCCACGCGGCATAGGTCTCCGCAAGGCCCGCCTTGCTCAGGGTATCCAGTGCGTAATTTTGCCGGTCCGCCTCGGTAGCGATGGAGCTCAGCCCGGCGGAAAAGTTTTCCGCGCCGATGCCCAGGCGGTCCAGCAGCTCCCCAAACTGCCCCGTGGCCGTCCCGGTGGCCAGCGTCTCTTGCAGGCTGTCCGCCAGACTCTCCACTTTGAGGGTGTCCGGGAAACGCAGATAGGCCCCCGTGAGGTTTTCCACCGCTTTTTGCAGGTTGCTCTCCGTAAATCCGGCCTGCAATAGGTTAGAGGTCGCCTCCAGAGAGCTGTCCAGCTCGTTAGAGGCGGCATTAAAGGTTTTCAGCGCGGTCTCCGCCGTGCCCAGCCCCACTCCGGCCTCCTGGGCGTTGGTGGCCAGCACGGCCATGGTGTCCCGCAGCTCCTCCGTGGCCGGGACCGTAGCCACCACTCCGGCCAGCACGCCAGCCGCCACAGTAGAGATGCCCTGGGTCTTGTCCGCCACCGTGCCCGCCGTATCCCCGATTTTTTTAAGGCTGCTCTCCGCCTCCTTGGACTGCTTGGTCAGGTCCTTCAGGCTGCTCTCGGTCTCCACGATCTCCCGCTGCAGTGCGTCATACTGCCGCTGGTTGAGCTTTGCCCCGGCAAACTCCTCCTCAACGGCCTTCTGCTGCTGCAGCAAATCGGCCAGCTGCTGCTTTGTGGCGGCCACGGCCTGGTTATAGTTGTCATAGGCCTCCCCGGAGATCTTGCCCGAGGCCAGCCCCGCCTCTATGTCCCCCTGCTGGGCCACCAGGGCCTGCAGGGATTTGGTGGTCTCCTCCACTTTGGCCTGCAGGGGCTCATACTTTGCCTCATAGTTTTTACCCCGGGCCAGGGCCTCATCCGCCGTCTCCGCCGCCTGTTTCAGGGTTTTCAGCTTTTCGGCGGTCTGGCCCACCCCGTCGGCCAGCAGCCGCTGCTTTTGCGCCAGCAGGGTGGTGTTGCCCGGGTCCAGCTTCAGCGCCTTCTCCACGGCTTTGAGCTCCGACTGGGTGGTCTTGATCTGCTTGTTGGTCCCCGCCAGGGCCTTGTCCAGCTTCGTGGTGTCGCCCCCGATCTGGATGGTGATACCCTTAATGTTGTTTGCCATATTTTCACCGCCTTTCCGGGCGGCCAAAGGCCGCCCCTACACCAGTCCGCAAAATACGCCGTAGGGGCGGACCTCTGTGTCCGCCCGCCGTTCCTTGTCATTGCGAGGAGCGCAGCGACGTGGCAATCCGTCCCCCCGTCCCTTGGCTCCCCCTCCTGGGGAGCTGTCAGCGCAGCTGACTGAGAGGGCAGGCTCCCTTGTCAAAAGGAGCTGTCGCCGTAGGCGACTGAGGGATTCCGTCCCCCGTCCCCATGCTCTCCCTGCCGGGCTGGTCCACGCCAGCCCACCAGGCAAAACACGATTTTGTCGATGGCAACAAAATCGTCCCGCAAAATACGCCGTAGGGGCGGACCTCTGTGTCCGCCCGCCGTTCCCCCGTCCTCGGCTCCCCCTCCGGGGGAGCTGTCAGCGCAGCTGACTGAGAGGGCTGTCCACGGGCGGATGAGAACATCCGCCCCTACGCACATTTCGTAGGGGCCGCTGTCCCCAGCGGCCCGCCCGTTGATCGTCAAAACCGGTCCATGTCCTCCTGGGTGGCCAGCTCCGGCCAGTCCAGACTGTCGTTGGCCTCCTCGGCATACATCTCATTGATCATGCCGATGGTCACCAGCTCCATGTCCCGCAAGGAGATCCCCAGTTTCAGTGCCCGCAGCATCAGCAGAGCCGTAGTGATGGGCCGGTCTACGGCTCTAGCTTTTTTTTTGCTACGTCCAGGGCCTCCATGTTGCCCTCCCACAGGGCTTTCAGGACAGGAAAAATCTTGTAAATGGAGAAGGTGGAGAACTCCTCCAGCCACTCATCCGGGCTGTCCGGCACGGCGTCCTTGTCCCCGTGCTTTGCCATGATATAGGCCATGTTCTCAAACAGCTCCAGGGCCTCCAGGGGGATGTCCTGTCCCGTCTGGTCCTTGTCCTCCACGGCCCGGGCCACCGCCTGCATGTCCACGATGATGTCCCGCCGGAACTTGATGCGATACAGCCGGGGCACGGCGGCGGAGGCCCGCAGGGTGACCTCCTTGCCGTCCACCGTAACAGTCGTAGTAAGTCCTGCCATGGCTTACACCTCCGACGTGCTGGGCACCCACACCTGTTTAAACCAGTTCTGCCGCACGGTCTCCGTGGTCTCTGCTGTGGTCCGGGCCTTGACCTTTCCGTCCGCCATGGGGGAGGCGGTGATGGTCAGTTTTTCCGTATTAGGCGTTTTGCTGTTGTCCAGGGTCTTGCCCGTAGTGTTGGGACGGCTGCATGTGCAGTTGTACATCACAAACAGCGTACCTGTGGCGTCGTCGCTGATCTGGAACAGCAGTGCAAAGGGCTTGCCCTCTGCGTTGGCGTACTCCACCTGCACCTTGTCCGTGCTGTCCAATTTTTCAGCCAGCACGCTCACCGCAAAATGGTCCGGCACCAGGGCGATCTCCAGGTCCCCCTGATAGCCGTCATTGCGGTTGCTCACATAATAGGCGATGTCGTCCGCGTAAAACGTATTGGTGTCGCCCTGCGGGGCCATATCCAGATTGACTGCGCCTGGGATGGGCACCGGGGTCTCCCAGCTCACCACGCCCAGCTCGCTGGTGGTCATCACCGCATAGTGGACGTTTTTCAGGCCAAATCTTACTTTCCCTTTATTTGCCATGGTTGGCTTACACCTCCATCTCATACCGTGTGCGCCACAGGCGCTCACTATCAATGTAGTCGCTGGAGCGGTCCCAATATAGGCCCGCTCCCGTCAGCGCCGCTTCGATCTTCTCCTCCGCCTCCCGGCTGCGCCGGGAGGCGTACAGCTCCACCCAGAAATGCTGGATGGTGTGATAGGCGATGTTATCGGCGGCAAAGTTGTCCGTGTAGTCGTCGTAATACACCCCATAGGGGGGCTTGGGCGGATGCTCCCAGTGGTGCAGGGCCATGGGCAGCCCCGTCTGGGCTAAGATGTCGTATAGCTCTTGATAGGTCATCGCCCGGCCTCCTCTATCACCTGGCGGATATGCTCCTCCAGATACCGTCTGGCCTCCTCCTCCGCTGGCCTGATGTGGGGGATTGCATCTACTCGTTCGCCACTTTTTTTCCCGGTTTTCTGGTGTCCGTTTTCCAGCAGGTGGGTCAGATAGCCCCGGTCCTTGTTGTACACGGTCACGCTGGCCACATCGTCGTTGATGAGCTGCCGCTCCGTCTTTAGCTTCCAGCCCTTGCGATAGGCCCCCGTCTTTTTGGGGGACTTATCCTTCACGGTTTTCAGGGCCACTTTCCCGGCTTTTTCCACCTGGGCGGCCACCCCGGCGGTGATGGCGTCGCCGTAGTCGCTCAGCGTCTTGCTCAGCACGATCTCCAGGCTGTCCGTGCGGATGGTGTCGCTCATTGTCCCGCCTCCCACACGTTGCCGTCCCGCTGCTCCAGGTCCAGGTCGGTCACCAGCAGGCCGTCGCTGTCCGTTGTCTGGGTCACCTTGTGGATCATATACCAGGTGGTGCCGATCCGGGCCAGGTCCCTTACGGCGATGTTGTCCGCCCGCCAGATGCGGATGGACCGGTCGATCTGGGCCCCTGTCTTTGCCGCCGCATAGTACCGGGTGGCTCCCACCACCCGGTCGCCGAAGGGGGCGGTCAGCTTGGGGACCATGGTATACACCGGACTGGGACCCTCCCCCTCTGTGGAGGACACCCCGCAGATGGTCACGGCTCCGCTGTCTAAGATCATGTTTTCCATGCCTCCTTATGTCCGGGCCGCCCGCCCTCGGGCCAACAGCAGATCAAAGCGCAGCCGCCGGAGATACTCCGGCTCTGCCTCCCCATTGATGCGCTTGCGGTACATCCAGGCCGCCGTGCCCACCACCGTCTGGGTATAATCGGCGCTGTCATCGTCCCGGATGCCCTGGCGCTCCAGGCGGGCAGTTGCCGCCTGGAGCAGAAAGGGGAGATAGTCGCTGTCCCCGGGCAGGTCCAGCCCGGTGCGCTGCAAATCAGCACGCAGCAGCGTCAGCCGCAGCGCCTCCTTGTCGGTCTTGTCCACGGCTCACGCCTCCTCTCAGGACTTGGTCACCGTCACGGTATAGGTCTTGCTCTGGCCGCCGTTGGTCACCTTAACGGCCACGGAGTTGGCCCCGCTGGCCCAGGTGACAGAGCTGCCATTGGTCACCTTTTTGCCGCCGCTGGTGATCTCCACCGCTCCGCCCACGGCGGGCACCGCGGACACCATGTTGCTGGCGTTGGTGGTGGCGGCGGTATAGGTGTCGGTGGCGGGGTCAAAGGTGGGGGTCAGGGTCAGGCCGCCGATGCTCAGGGCGGACAGGGCCGCCACGGCGGGGTTGGCCTGGTCGGGGGCAAAGTCCACGCTGGTGGTGGGGGCAGCGCCGATGCCCAGGACCACAAAGCCCTCGGGGATCACCGGCTGGCCGTCATACCGGGCTGTGCCCTTGACCACCGTCTGGTCCTGGATATACAGGGGCAGGTCGCTGTAGCCCACGGCGGTGCCGGCACGCTCCGCCAGCAGATACAGGTCGCCATATCCGCCGATGATGGTGTTGTCCGGCATGACCTCGTTGCCAAACACCACCAGGTCGCCGCCCAGCACCGGCATGGTGCCGTCCATCACGGACACGATGGCCCCGGCGGCGTTGATGTTGGTGGCCTCCACCTGGATTTTGGAGTAGGTGGCCTCGGACATGGCCCAGAATTTGGTCCCGCTGGAGTACCGGCTCTTGGCGTTGGCCGCCGCCGTCAAAATCTGCTGGAACAGGGTCAGGCCGGTGGTGGAGCCGCTGGGGATGGTGATCACGTTGGACTGGTGCAGGTCCGCCCACGCCCGGGCGGAGTCGGGATAGCCGCTGGGCTTGCTGGTCTGGGCCAGGCGGGTGGCGATGCCCAGGGGCATTTTGTTACCGGTGCCAAACAGGACGGCCTTGTCCACGGCAGTAGCGATGGTCGCGCTCATGATCTCGATCAGCAGCGCCAGCAGAGCGGGGACATCATCCAGCAGGGAGTTGTGGATTGTAAACACGCCGCCCACCTTATAGCCGTCCACGTCCACAGCGTCGACCGAAAAGGTCAGCTCGTTCAGGGTGGCGCAGGCCTCCGTCCACACGGCCTCGGGGATGGTGCCCATGATGGGCTGTCGGGCCGTGCCGCCCACGCTGACCAGGTTGACATACTTGACCAGCTTGCTGTATGCTCCGATGTTTTCCCGCAGCAGCGACAGCATCACCTGGGGGATCAGCAGCTCCCCGCCGCTCACCGCCCGGGTCTGGCCGCCGGAAAAGCGGGCCCGGAAATCAGCCACAAAGGCCTGCACGTCCTCCCGGGCGATAAAGGCTGCCCGCTGCTCCATGTTCATCCCGGCAAAGGCCCGGGTCTGTCTGGTGGACATATAGTGCTCATCCTTTCTTTTCGCCCCCGTCTGGGGGTCGTTGTTGTTGTTGGGTGCGGGTGCTGCCTTGGGGGTCTGGGCCTCCAGGCTCCGCAGCTCCTCCTCCGCCGCAGTCTTGTCCTGGGTGGCGGTGTCGATCTCCTTCTGGAGGTCCTGCACCTTCTCCCGGTGCTCCGTCTGCTGGGGTAAAAACTCATCGCACAGGGCCTGGACGGCGGCTCGGTCTTCTTTGGTTTTGGCCTCTTTCACCGCCTCCTCCAGCTCCGCCTCTCTGGCGGCCAGCTGGACGGTCCGCTCCGACAGAGGGACCATGCGCTGGTTCAGCTCCTCCAGGGTGCGGGTCAGATCGTCGATCTTTTTTCTCAGCAGCAATGCTTTCAGCGCCATTTGCTTCACGCTCCTCTCAATTTTTCCAGGGTGGCGGCTTTCCACTCCGCCAGCTCCCTGGCCTTTGCCTGTTCCTCCGCCCGGTGTCGGGCGGAGACGGAAGTCTCCTCGTATGCGGGGAAAGTGACCACCGACACCTCCAGCAGCTGCACCTTATGGATGGTGTAGCGCACGGTGCCGTCCTCCAGCACATCCCGGGTCTCACCCTCGATGAAAAACCCAAAGCTGCACTGGTCCACGTCTCCCCGCTGTACCCGGCGGTACAGGTTGACTGCGTCCTGGTCCTCCCGGTTGATCTGCACCGACCCCCACAGGCCCTTGCCGTCCTCCCGCAATGTCAGGGTGCCGGACTTGGTCCGGCCCAGCACCAGGCGGGTGTCGTGGTTGGTCAGGGCCCGGATGTCTCCGCCCAGGGTGTCGCTAAAAGCCCCGGGGGCGATCACCTCCTCGCAGCCCTCCCACAGCTGATAGGGAGAGCTAAAAACGGAAAAATAGCCCTCAATGTACATGTCCTCGCCCGCATCCCGGGCGGTAAAGCCGCCCCGCACCGGCACCATGGTCCGCTGCTCCGGGCGGGTGTTATTCGGTTCCATCTCCGCTGCCGCCTCCGTTTCCTTTCAATTTTTTTTGGTCCCCGATCATGCTCTGGGGGATAAAATTCTCTAGGATGACCAGTTCATCCAGCCCCTCCATGGGGGCCAGGTTAAGCCAGTTGCGCAGCTCGTTTCCCGTCATGACTCCCCGGATATACAGGTCCGCCCCGATGCTGGCCAGGTCCTTTAGCTCATAGGCGTATAGTGCCCACGGGTTCATCGCCACGTACCAGCGGGGGGAGATCAGCAGTTTACGGGTCAGCTCCTGTTCGATCCCCCGGACGATGGGCATGATGGTGGTGGCCACAAAATGGTTCCACTCCGACTGGTTAAAACTCCCAACGCCCACCACATAGGGCGGGACCCCCAGGATGGCGGCCACGCTCTGCTTGTCCAGCTTAACGCTGTCCGAGATGGCAAGGTCGTTCAGGCTCAGGGGCTTGACCTGCACCACCTCCATCTGTTCCGCCGGGATCATCCAGGGCTCCCCGGCGCTGCTGGTCTTGAGATACTGGTCGGTCAGCCGCTTCCGGCCCGCCACGGTGGTCAGCTCCTCGCTGTTGCCGTCCACCTTGACGATGACGGAGGGCTTCCATTCGCTGGACAAAAATGCGTTTTTGGTCTCCGCCGCCTGACGCAGATTTTTGACCACCGCCTGCAGGGCCACCCGGTATCCGGTGCCCAGCCAGGGCTGACTGGTTGACGGGTTGACCACAAAGTGCAGCAGCTCCGCCGGGTCATACGCCACGCCGCCCAGGCGGATGCGATAGCCCCAGCCGTCCCGCTCAAAGCTCACCTGTTCCGGCGGCACGGGGATCAGGGCCTCCAGCAGCCCGTCCTTTGTCTGGGGCCAAACCACGGCGTTGCCCCCACCGTCCAGCAGCAGGGTCCACACGATGGAGGCCACCAGCGTCTTGCGGGTCATCCACGGGTTGGGGTCGATGTCCAGGCGGCGGCTGAGTTCATTTCGCACCCGCACGTCTCCGCTGTCCGTGTTCTCCATGAGCCGGATGCTCATGGAGCTTATCAGGTCAGCGATCCGGCCCACCGCCATGCGCACCTCCGGGTTGTCCGCCAGCCGGGTATACCCGGCACAGCACAGGCTGTCCCACCCCGAGCCCAGTACAAACCCCACGCTGCTGCGCTTCTCGGGCTTGTCCCTCACGGCATTGCCCGACTTTTTCCGCTTACTCATTTACATCCCTCCGATTGTGGTCTGTGCGTCCTCCAGCTCTTTGATCTCCACGGCCTCCGCCAGGCGCTTTTGGGCAGTTGCAAAATAGTCTGCGTCCCGCTCAATGCCGATAAAATTGCGCCCCGTCCGCACGCAGGCCACCCCCGTACTGCCCGAGCCCATGGTGAAGTCCAGCACCGTGTCTCCCGGGTCCGTATAGGTGCAGACCAGATACTCCAGCAGACGCACCGGCTTTTGCGTGGGGTGTACGATAGTGTCCCCCCCCCCACGTCCATTTGTCTTTTCCGATGATATCCCTGGGGTATCTGCGCCCGTCCGATACCGTGCCGATATCGTCATAATGCCCGTGATAATTCGAGGATTTTTTGCCTTTTCCGGGCCTATTGATGTATGGGTCGCCTTTCTCCATCTGTGGGTTGTACTTCGGCGCCGCCCGGTAAAACACCAGCACCTGCTCATATGCTTTCATGGGGGCCCGGTTCGCATTTAAAAATCCGGTTGCCTTGCCTTTTTCACAAACCCACGAGTACCTCAGCTCGGCCCGGTTGCTGATGGCAACGTCAGCCAAAAACGGGAGCTGTGCAAACAGCAAAACCGGGGTCGTGGGGCGACCAACCCGGCGGAGCTGTGGCCAGATGGCCGCAAGGTCCAGCGGCGTATCCCACTGGTTGGCTGTTGTCCCATAGGGCGGGTCGGTCAGCACAAGGTCCACGCTGTGGTCTGGGATATATCGCAGGATTTCCAGGCAGTCGCCATGCCACAGATCAGGCATTCGCTTCACCCTCCCCAAACCATGTTTTTTCCTTCTGGACATTTTCTAGCTCCTCCAGGTAGGAGCACGCCGCAAACACGGCGGCGTCAAATACGTCGATGCGCAGGTTGGGCTGGATCTTGTCGTACATCACCATGTCATCCGCCTTTTCCACGCCCCGGACGTTCTGGATGCAGTACTCCATGGGTTCTGCGTGGCAGTAATACAGCGTCCCCTTTTTGGCGCTTGCTTCCAGATAGCGGAAGCCTTCACTTTTGCGGGTAAACAGCTGGGGCTGGTCCTTGATCCTAAAATGCTCCCGCTTCATCTCGATAAAGTACTCCCGGCAAAACTTGCGGTCGTGGCCGATGCGCCGGAACTTAAAGCCCCGGTCCCGCAGGCCTTTGTACCAGCGGACTACATCGCTGTGGTTGGTCACGGCGTCGTTGCTCATATCCAGCCACCCGTCATCCGCCCAGCCAAACAGGGGGATCTCATCCTCCTGGGCTTTGGTCACCGCCGCCGCCCGGGGGAACCAGCAGTGGGGAATCAGGATATCCACCCCCTGATAGTGGCCAAACACACAGCCCGCCGTCAGGTCGTGGAGCTTGGACAGGTCCGTGCCACCATACCACTGGATGGGCAGCCGGGCCAGCTCCTCCAGGCTCCAGTTGTAGCGGCTGTCCGACCGCCGCCACTCCTCCACGTCAAACCAGGCCCGCAGGGCGGCGATAAAGACGTTCAGCGATTTCTGATAAAACTCCGGCCGGAGCTGGGGGTCCGCTTTGGCCTGGGCGGCGTCGTTGATCATCTCCTGGGGGCGGATGCTCTGGCCCCAGCCGGGGTTGCACCCCTCCATGATTTTGGGGTTGGTGTAGTCCACATCTCCCGCTGCGTCCGCCTCCGCCGCTGCAATAAAGACAAAGATGCTGTCCGCCTCCGGCCCGGACACGGAGCCATTGAGGATTTTGCGGCAATACTCCACACGCTTAGCGCAAAACCCGGTAGCCAGGTCACCGCCGGAGGAGATGCCGATCACCAGCTTATTGGTGTAGGCCTTAGTGGCGTCCTTGAGTACCTGATACTGCTTTGCGCTCTTATAGGTGTGCATCTCGTCGGCGATAATGACGTTGGCATTAAAACTGTCCTGCTTGTCGGTGGAGCTAGCCAGGGCATTGATGGAGATATAGCCGTCCTCTCCCACGTCACCGGTGATGCTCCGCTCCATGTTGTTGTTGATGATCCGCAGCCCTCCGGCCGGGTCATCGTCCACGGTGATCTTTAGCCGGCGGAGGTTGTACCGCAAAAAGTCAAAGCCCTCCAGCGCCTGCTTGAGCGCGCCGCCCACCTCGTACACCTTGGAGCCGCTGCGCCGCTCATACAATGCAATGGCCCAGGCCAGGGCGGCGGCAAAGGTGGTCTTGATGTTTTTCCGGGGGACAAAGTCCAGGGCCTCCTTAAAGCGCCGCTCCTGGGTGCCCGTCTTGTAAAAGCCCATCACATTGAGGACGATAAACTTGTGATAGGGCAGCAGGTAAAAGGGTGTCCCACGCAGGGGCGTGGCGTCCAAAAACTCCCCCTGCTGGTGGCAGATGGTGGTCTCGATGATGGCGATGATGTCCCACGCCACCTCCGCCCGCAGCTCCCAGGCCGGGTTTTGGATGTCCCGCATGTACCGCTCACAGGCCTGGACGATCTCCGGGCAGCTGGGCTTTGCACCGGACAGAACAGCCTCCACATACTGGTCCACATCGGCCTGATAGTCCCCGGCGTGCTCTTGGGCATAGGCATGGGCCGCCGCCAGCAGGGTCTCCAGGGGGCTGTCACCGGTGGTGGCCATGGCCGCCGTCTTTTGCTTCGCCCGTTTCAGGCCGGTGGGGGTCAGACCCAGCTGATTGCGCAGGCTGGTCACGTCGTGGCGCAGCTGGTCCACGATGGCATAGTTGGGATCTTTGGCCGTGTACGCCCCGCCGGTCTTGTTGACCAGCTGGGCCACCATCTGGCCGCCCGCCGCCCGCCAGGTCTTTTCTGCTCGGGCCAGCTCACGCTCCAGCTTTGCAAGCTGCTTGATGCTCTTGTCAAAGATCGGGCTGTACGTCCCAACGGACTCCATGTCCGCCCGGATCATCGCCTCCCGTCCCACGTCGCTCACCTCCTTGCGCCCCGCCGAAAAAACAAAAAGCGCCCGAACCCGCCGCCCCTCTCGGGGTGGTCATGGCTCAGGCGCAAAGGCTCAGGCGCTGCTTGTTCAGTTTTTGGGGCCGGTCCTCCGCGCGGGCGCGTCGATCCCGCCCGCGTCCCGCGCCCGGGATAATCCTCGCGCGCA
>JAEYGZ010000047.1 GCA_023409535.1 Bacillota bacterium | reverse complement strand
TGTTTGCTATACAGTTTTTTAATCCGGGCATTTTCTGTAAGGCCATTATACTACTTTTT
The DNA here is from genome assembly GCA_023409535.1 of Bacillota bacterium. Classification (GTDB taxonomy): domain Bacteria; phylum Bacillota; class Clostridia; order Lachnospirales; family Lachnospiraceae; genus Mobilitalea. Next base: position 128,175 of record JAEYGZ010000047.1, on the reverse strand, counting down.
TCTTACTAATGAAACTGATCAAGTGCTGATAAAATGGAATTAAATCTTCATACTGGAATTTAACTTTTTACTCAACCAAATAGATATATTTGTATGAAATATGGCACTATTTGTTATGATATACAGCAGAGAATCCTTGGATGTATACTTTTCTCATCTGTTTTTGCCCGTTATGACTGATTGACTAGCTTTTTAACATTGTAAATATCTTCTAAAATATTGTTGAGAATACAAAAAGCCGCGACGATTCAAACACATCGCGGCTGCATTTTTATTATGAAATTGTGTGAGGGTTCAAATCCCTACAGCTAGTTCATCCTTCCTCCTTTTTGCTTAGGCTTTTTATAACGAAAAAGGCTACAAACCTTAACTTCAAGTCATTTCTAGAAAAACAGGTTTGTCACCTTATTTTACCGGAAAGGAGAGGATTCGAACCTCCGGTACGCTTTCACGTACGGCGCAGTAGCAGTGCGCTGCCTTAAGCCATCTCGGCCACCTTTCCAAAGTGGGTGGGCATACCCATCCACAACCGACTCCCGCGGGACTCGAACCCGGCATTACCAGCGTGAAAGGCTGGTGTCCTAGCCATTAGACCAGGGAGCCTTAACAGATTCACTGTTGGTGAATCCGTTTATAAATTTCATCTCATGCGCTTACCTGAATCATCTGATTATCATCCATAACCAGAATGTCCTCAATACGAACATGAAACATTACTGCCAACATCACAAGGTTATCCACGGTCGGCAGCGCAGTGCCGCGCTGCCACTTGTAGATTGCCTGCGGAGTTGCAAATCCAAATACATCCTGCAAATCCTTAACCGACAATCCGTTTACATCTCTTAACCGCACAATATTCTGTCCGGTTTTAACCATGTCAATGGCCGGGAAATTCATCATTGTTCTTTCCTCCTGTTCCGGCATTGGACCGGAACAGGAATATTCCTAGTCCGATGCCTTAAAATTATAAATAGGTTTCATGACATCAATAATATCCACAGACTCCTTGATCACATCAATGATATCATCCAAGGACTTGTATGCCATTGGTGCTTCGTCTAATGTTGCCTCATTCACGGAAGTGGTATAGATACCTTCCATAACATCTTTATATTCGTCCATACTTAAGCTTTTTTTTGCCGTCGTTCTGGACATAATTCGTCCTGCTCCGTGGGGTGCCGAATAATTCCATTCGGGATTTCCTTTTCCGACTGCCAATATGCTTCCATCCCTCATATTAATCGGGATCAGCACTTTTTCACCTTCATGTGCCGCAATCGCACCCTTTCTTAATATCATTTCATCCGTATCAATATAATTATGAATGGTATGAAATGCATCTGTGCCGGTCAGTCCGGTTCTGTTAAGTATTACTTCTGCTATCTTTTCACGGTTTCTTCGGGCAAAGCTCTGACAAATCTCCACATCATGAAGATAATCCTCAAAGTAGATGCCATATAGATAACATAAATCTTCCGGCACGGTAGACTCTCTTTTATCCCATGATATCGCTTCCAGTGCCGCCTGGATTTCACTTCTTCTGCCGGTTGCTTTATATTCTGCAATAATTGCATTTCTTTGCTCTAAATAAGTTTCTATCCCCTTATTTAAATCAATCGCCAGCTGCTGATAGATTTCCGCTGCCTGCTTACCAAGATTTCTGCTGCCTGTATGGATGATAAGATAGTTTGTTCCATCCCGTGACCGATCCACCTCGATAAAGTGATTTCCGCCACCTAAGGTTCCAAGACTTCTTTCCAATCGCTTGGTATCTTTCAGACTTCTATGGCAGCGTAATTCTGTGAGATCAAATTTCTCCAGTCTGCCTTCCCATACATTCATCCCTGACGGCACATAATGTGCAGCCTCATCCAGTATTTCAAAGTCAATCTCTTTATTGCCAAGCTTCACGGTGTACATACCGCATCCGATATCGACACCAACTATGTTCGGTACTGCTTTGTCTGTTACTGTCATGGTTGTTCCAATGGTACAACCCTTTCCGGCATGAACATCCGGCATGATTCTGATATTACTGCCTTCTGTAAATTCATAATCACACATTCTTCTTATCTGTTCAATTGCTTCACTCTCTATTACTTTTGCATAACAAATGGCAGTATTGACTTTTCCTTTGATTTCTAACATCGTAAATTCTCCTTCTCAATAATCACAAAAACCGCTTACCTTTTCTATAAGATAAGCGGCTTCAAAAATCCTATGTTAATCAATTATAATCTATCGATTCATCACACAGTTTGTCATTTTCGCATTATCTTATACGGGCGCATGAAATTTAGGCTCTGATTCGTACTCAGGGCTTCATAATGTTCGCTCTTAAGATAAGCTAATACTAAAACTGTGTTCATCTTTACAATTTCCTTTCCGGACTTTTATGCCCGCTTTTTATATTTCTATTGCTAATATAGCACAGGAAAAATTATTTGTCATTATACTTATGGTATAACTATTGATCATGTATGTATTTCCTTCTTACTTTAATTCTGACCGCATCACTGCCGCCGCATTATAGAACGCCTCTGCCTGCTTACACTCCTTCCAGCAGATATGCATATAACGTATAGTCAAGATTTCTGCCGTAATACAAGTACATAATGTTTACATCATCTACCTCATCGATCCAAAAGGTATACAATCTGCCTTCACCCATTTCATCCGCAAGTCTGGCGCATAAATCTTCCAGCACACCGGAGTCATCAAAGGCATAGGAGCATTCCATCACAGTTCCCATATTCGACGGATACCACATAGTTTTATCATAATACTCAATATCACCATCATTATCGATATCACAGGAATACCGATAGCTCGAGATATGAAACTCACCGGTGCCCTCAATGACACCGTCATTGTTGTCCATAACATCCGTCAATTCTTTATTACAGAGAGTATTTTTTACCTGCTCCGCTCCGCTGAAGGACGAATTCTCATAGATTATCTTCATCCCATAATCCTCAATACCAAACCAGAAGTTCATACCGTCCGTGAGAATTCCGTCTTCATATAAATAAAGCGTGTACCCTGAATAATACTTTGTATTGTAATCAACATTCTTCATCAGCAGATAACTTTTCCCTTGATAAGAGATGAAATGGTATTCCTGCAACAAGCATTCAAAGCTGCTGGTTAATTTATATTCCCCGGCTTTAGAACCCTGATATAGCTGCATGCTGCTGAAGCCTCCCGTACCGCCCCAATAGCATAGTGCCATCAAATCCTCTATTCCGTCATTATCAGCATCCACTCTGACCGGCGTAATAAATTCCGTTACGTCTAATTCAAACCCTGTCAAACTGCAAAATTCTTCCTGGTCTATCTCTGTATCATTCTCCAGCGGACCGAAGGTTTCCTCCTCTTTTCCTGATTTCATCGCCTCTGTCATAAGGTCACTCAACTCTTGGGGAATCCTGCTGCTATGGGAAATCTTCGTATCGGTCTCTATATCAGAATAATAGCTCTCCAGTTCCTTTCTCATAGGCTGGGTAATCGCATTAAAGTCCACACGAAACAATTCTTCTGCACTGTAGCGGGCTCTAAGTTCGCTCGGAAACAGATGCCATATGACATCCTCACTATTATAATATTTTTCACTAAAATTATTATATTCCTCTTCTGGTACTTTATTGTCAGCAATATAGTACTCTACGGTATCCTTTCCTGACATCGAATATCCGAGGCGCTTCTCCTTTATATTGCTTCCGTCAAAGCTCAGCTCCATGATCATATTGTCAAGGTCCTCCGAGGATGCCATGTAAGTTCCATCCATCTTAGGATATTCAAATTCTCTTAATTCATGAGAATACCCGTATACACTTCCTTTATAATATCTGAGAATTATAATCCAACTATCCTGTTTTACCGATAATCTTACAATAACTTCCGGTGTACCATCGTGATCCAAATCCACGATGGCATACTGATTCGGAAGCATCCTCTGATCAAAATCATAATCCAGAAAATGAATTATCTTATTAAGATAGTACTGCTTGAGATTATCTGCTCCTGTATCTCCTTCCTGTGCGGATGCCTCCTTCACAGGAGCTTCCATTGTCAGCACTTTATTCAGCGCTCTTACCGCTTCCGATTTCTCCCATGCTTCAAATCCCTGCTCTAATTGAATATCATCCTCTTCCGTATTCTCTGCCACCTCGGCAGGAATCACTGGACTTGTTGGAGTGGGGGAATCTACCGTCTGATTGCTTGCAGGGCGGTCGGCTTTACAGCCTGACATCATTAAGATCATTACGGCACTTAACATAATCGCGATTAATTTTTTCATATACTTCCTCTGCTTCCTTTGAAAATAATTACTATTCAGCTTCTTACCTGTTATATATATTTCATATAGTACCTAGACCGGCTCAATTCAATATCGGTCTACTCCTATCATTCTTCACCTTATTTTCCCTTATATGAAAATCGATACCTTATCCGATACAATCTTACATTTTATTCCTCAAAATTTCAAGGTTAGTTATTGAAAATTTTGGCAGCTAGTACTAATACACTAACTTTACTGAGGAATGATCTTAATATGCTTGGATTACCTGCGGCAGCTCTTTATTCGCTTCAGGCTAAGGGGAACAGGAATGGTTGACGCAATATGGAAATAAGGAAAGGGCGATAAACATGTACAGACTTGTAAATAAGCTTTATAATTTAAATTACATGCTATATAATGGGAATATCTTAGCCGATAAGGAGAATCATATGATCAAAGTATCTGAAACTGCATTATCACATCTTTGTCACTCCTATGGAATTAATAAGGAGAATCTCAGCTTTTTAGGCGGTGGGCGGGAGGATTCCGATGGCATAGCTTATGTCTATTATAATAATAAAGGTCAGAAGAAGGTCTTTAAGATCTTAGCCGTTGATCAGCCCGGAACCGACGACCTTACGGCACTTGACGAACGGCTCAAATTTATACACTACCTGGGGGAAAACGGAATTGACATTGCATGTCCGGAGGAAAATGAGAATCAAAGCCTTTATGACACCTATGCAGATGAAAAACATATCTTTATCGCCTATTCGATGAACTATTGCGAGGGCAAAAGTCCTGATTCAAAGCTGCTTGCGACAGATCTTAGCTGGCATTGGGGCAAATTAATCGGGAAAGCGCACAGGGTGACCAGGAGCTATCCTACCTGGAAAAACATCAGCGGAAAGCCTTCGGAATACGGCTATCAGGATGAGGTGAATTTCTTTACCAATTGGTGCAAAGAGGAAACCGTCAGGGAAGAATGGCGAAAAATGGCGCTGACGCTTTCCAAGCTGCCCATCAACCGGAACACCTATGGCTTTATCCATAATGATAATCACCAGCATAATATTATAGTAAAAGATACACACATTACATTGATTGACTTTGACGTATCCTCCTGCAATTTTTTTCTGCAGGATATTACGGTGCCGGCCCAGGGAATTATGTTTGATTTAACGGGTGGTATGACGAATAAGGTTCATGATAAAGAACCATTGAAATATTATTTTGATTATTTCATCCGTGGTTATGAGACGGAAAACCATCTCGAGGATTTCTGGCTGGAGCAGATTGATGTCTTCATTAATTATCGCAGGCTGCTTTTATTTACCTGCATGCAGGATTACCTAAACTATAATACCGAGCTAAAGAAGGATTTCCTATCCATGATAAAAGCAGGTCCTGAGATTTTTAAGCTATTGTAACCGGGGAGAGTTCTATTCACTTTATAAGATCGGAAACTTAATATGAAGACTTCAGCAACAGGATTTCTCAGATATTCGCTTCCCGCTATCGTTTATTCTTTAGTAATTTCAAAAACAGGGATATGGTACCTCTGAGGTACCATATCCCTGTTCTGTCTGCTTGGGCTTTAATATCGGAGCAGCTTCTGAGATTTTCCCGTCTCCTGTCCAATTTCTTTTTTCTCAGTGGCTGGATTATCTTTTTTTATTGCCCCGGAACGGATCAGGGCAATCTTAGCACAGGCTGGTCCGATTAACTCATATAACACCGAGGAGGATAATACTATTGTGAGCAACATATTTCCCATATTCTCAGGCAAAGTCCTTTGGCCTAAAAAAGCAAGTCCAATTGCTACACCGGCTTGAGGAATTAAAGCTAATCCCAAATAATTCCTTACTTTCTTTGTAGTCTTCGCCATGATGCATCCCAGATAAGCTCCAAAATATTTTCCCGCAATCCGTATTATAAAATAGAATATGCCAATTACTCCAAGAGTACTGAACGAGCTGATATCCAAACTCATTCCTGATACGACAAAAAATATTGACAAAATAGGCGGGGTAAACCTTTCTACTTGTTTGTATAATTCCTTGTCATTCGTCATGTTGATGTAGGTAGTACCAAATAGCATACAAGAAAGCAAGGGAGAAATATCTACTGCAGCGCATAGACCCGCAATTCCAAGAAGAAGTGATATTGTTAATATCAGCCGATTTTCCTCGCTCCGTTTCGGAGTCATCAGCCTGCTTAATATAGCTCCGCTTATAAACCCAATTGCCAACGCTCCAATATTATAAACCATAGGCATGGCGATTTCAGAAGCGGAAATATTTGCTCCGACATTAGCGTTGACAAAGGCAGAAGCGATACTGAATGCGATGAGGCACACAGCGTCATCAAATGCAACTACCTGCAGTAAAATATTTACGAAATTACCACGCGCATGATATTGCCGGATAGTGACCATTGTGCTTGCCGGTGCAGTCGCCGTTGCAATCGCGCCCAAAAGCAGACAAAAGCTCCAACTTAAACGGAATATGTAATGCATGAAAAGGGTTACAAATATTCCGGCCAATAAAGCTTCCAATAAAGTAATCACAATAACGCCAAATCCGGTTTCTTTAAAAACCTCTTTCTTAAAAAATCGTCCAACACCAAACGCAATGAAAGCTAAAGCAATATCGCTGATAAACCCCATACCGCCAACCATTTCATGTGGAATCAAATTTAAAACATAAGGTCCTATCAGGACACCGGCAGTAATATAACCAGTTACGTTAGGCAGTTTCGCAAGCTTTGTAATACGGGTAAGTAAAAATCCCGCAAGCAAGATAACCGATAAAGATAAAAGAACAATGGTTGTGCCATTCGGATGACTTAAAAGATTACTCATTAATTAACGCTCCTTTACAATACTATATTTTCAAATGCGTCTAAAAACACGCATGTTAAAACTTCCCCGGCATCATCAGGGCAAGCTCCTGCCTACCTGCCTGCTCTTTTCCGAATTTTTGCCTTATTATCTTTGCCTCCTCTCTTGACTTATGCTATCATTATAGTTATCATTTTAATAAAGTAAACTTATAATATTTTAAAACTTAATAAATAATAATTATAATTGGAGATTGACAAGATGATTGATGCTAAACTTTACACCTTATTAGCGGTGGTCGAATTTAACAGCTACACGCGCGCGGCAGAACATCTTTCTTTGACACAGCCGGCCGTAACTCAACACATAAAGCAATTGGAAAAGGAACTGAATATTAAAATTTTTAACCGTGTTGGAAGTGAGATAAAGCCTACAAATGAAGGAAATATTATTATTCAATATGCCAGAAGAAGTATTGCCTTATATCAGAGAATGGAACAAAGCATTATAGATGAACAGCACCACTCCAGGAGGCTCATTGTCGGAATTACTCACACTTCTGAGAGTAATGCCGTGGCAGAAGTATTGGGTAAATACAGCTCCAAGAATCCAGGCACAAGCATAATGATAATTTCAGATTCCATAAATAATCTTTATGATATGCTCAAGAGTTACGAGGTGGATTTAGCTGTTGTCGAAGGGAAAGTTCAAGATACCAGCATTAATTCACTTCTACTTGACACAGATTCGTTAATGTTGGTCGTATCCAACAATAACCCCTTAGCAAAAAAAAGCATGGTAACCATAAATGAGTTAAAAAAGCAGCCCTTAATTCTTCGCAGACCGTCATCAGGAACAAGAAATCTGTTTACCGCTCACCTGGAAAGTAATAACATGTCACTTGAGGATTTTAATGTTATTTTAGAAGTTGATAATATTGCCACAATTAAAGACCTGATACGGCGGGATATAGGAGTTTCTATCCTTGCGCGGAGCGTATGTCTTGACGAACTGAAAAAAGGAAAGATTACCGTATTACCTATTGAGAATCTCAGTATGATTCGTGAAATTAATATTTTATATCACAACGATTTTAAGCATGTAGATATTTTGCAAAGCATTATGAAGGAATACAATAAGGTAGTAAAGTTTTATTCATCGTAGATGGAGCTTTGTACAAGACTATAAATATTGTACTGAGCGGAAGGAGCTTCTGCGTTAGAAAGCCCTCCTTAAAAAGACGATCTGCCGCACAGGAAATAGCTGCCAGATCCCGTGCGGCATGCGGTGAATTTATAGACGTTCAGAGCTACTGCTCTCGTAACTTCAAATTGATGACTTATGTATTTCATTCTCATTTTAATCCTGACCACATCACTGCCGCCGCATTATATAAGGCTTCAGCGCTCCAACCATCATTTACAAACGGAACAAACCAAGCCGCAACCAGCTTTTCCGCAGGATCAATCATTAGACAGCAGCCGCCGGACCCTTCATGGAAAAAGGTCCCCTGGGTATATAAGCTTGCTTCATTACACCGCATATCCGGTCCCAAACCATATTGACGATAAGGTCCGCCGGCATTCCAGCAATAATCCCTGATATGAGGTGCCGTATACAACGCGGTCATTTTTTCTATTGCTTTTCGTCCGATTATTCTGGTTCCGTCAATATACCCGCCTTGCAGCAGCATAGTTCCAAAACGGCACAAATCATATGCTGTGGAATAAATCCCACCCCCTGTGCCGGGTATTTTCGACCAAAAGTCCTCTTGTTCTTCTGCACTTTGTATTCCGTCCAGTATTTCATTCACGAATTTTTCACGGCCTTCGTGCGGAATATTTGTTCGGCTGACAATTTCCCGGCGATTAAAGTCAAAGCCGGAATCCCTCATGCCACAGGGCTTAAGAATATGCCCGGTGATATAGTCATTGGCAAATTGTCCGCTGACTCTTGTGATGATTTCTCCCAGTATTACAAAGCCGAAGCTGCAATAGGCCCATTCTTCTCCGGGTTTTTTCCGCATTCCGCTTCTTAAGGCGGCAGCAATCCAGTTCTTGCCCTTGTCTTCCTCAATGCATGCCCAAGGGGATACAAAATATTTGTTTTCAAAACACCCACCGTCCGCCTGCAGCCCTGAGGTATGGGACAGCAGATGCGCGATTGTGATTTCGTTGAATGGTTTTGTATCAAATTCCTCAATGAATTCCCCAACTCTTTGATTTACTCTTAATTTACCATCCTCTGCTAACTGCCAGATAGCGGTTGCAGTAATCAGCTTCGTTATAGAAGCAATCCGTTGAATGGTATCCGGTCTTTGCTCTCTTGTATCCTCTTCCCGAAAGGAAAGCTTACCGACTGCGTTGTTGGCAAATACCTTACCGTCCCTCGCCAGACAATAATTTGCAGAAATCAATATGTTTCTTTCCATCAGATCCTCAAATAAATGATTCAGTTTTACTAACCTCTCCTGGTCATACCCCACATCTCCCGGCGTATAGTCCGTCTTAAAGCTGATCATATTCACTGCCCCCTTTTAAATTAATAGAAGTTAAGCTGAATTGATTACTCATACAAATAGTCTATGGTATGTTCTTCCATGTAAATATATTCTAATATTATACATTATTGGGTCTGAAAAGTAAATTCAGATTTACTCCATTCCTACCGGATCCGGAAGATTTCAAAAAGCAAAAAAGCTGCCTCGCCGGGCAGCCTGTTTTTTCCTATGGATTTATTTCTTATTTCACCTTAATTTTTAATACAACTGTCTTTTGGGTTGCGTCCGCTGCTTGTACGGTTACAGAAATCTTGGTGGTTCCCTTCTTTTTCCCTGTTATCTTACCGCTTGAATTCACTGATGCAATCTTTTTATCTGATGATGCATAGCTTATCTTTACTTCATTATATATTCCTGATAAATTACCGCTGTATTCCTTAACTGATTTAAGCGTAACCGGCAGGGTGACCTTTACAGCCGCCGTCTTGCCAGTCTCAATCGTCTGCTTTGTGATTGCAATCTTAACCTGAGACAAAGCTTCTAACACTGATGCGTCCGTTATCTCAAAGTCCTTAACCACCATACCGGAATATGCGCCGATTCCTATTATATTAACAACTGCCAGACCCGGATTCACATTATCGGAATAAGAAACGATATAATCGGTATTTTCTGTCAAACCCTGGATTGCGACCGTAGGTTTCTTTTCCGTTCCGTCGTAAGAAAAGCTTGTCTGGGATAGTGTGGCAGCATAGATATTAATGTCTGTTACCTGCGAAGGAATATTTTCTTCCGTAACGGAGGGTGACAGCGGAGCGATGGAACCACTTGACACATACCAGTAAAATTCTGCATCCTCAACCTGCACCAGGGCCGAGGAATTGGGAATTCTGCCTGCCGGAGCAGCTTCAGACGGATCAGCGCTGTAAAATATTCCGCCGGTATAATCCGTCAGCAGGATTGCATGGGATCTGGGGGAACGTACCTGGTCATATAATACAATTCCTTCCGGATGCAAGCTTAGTAATGAAATCGCCTCATTTACAGGATCGGCTCCAAAGGTTCCTCTATTCACCGTAATACCCGCATAGGTAAAAGTATATTTCAGGCCCTGCCCTTCCAGCCATGCCTGCTCCATAACCTTATCCACCGTAATACCGGCCCAGTCCGTGCTGCCCGACACTAATGCGGCTCTCCGGACCAGCATCGCCGCAGCCACCAGTGTGCATTGCATATCTCCGTTTATCTGCCTCAGAAATACTTCAGGCTGGTTGATTTCTTCAAAGGTTGCCGCACTCGCTTCATACGTAAAATAATTATTCAAACCGCTCATTTCCAGAGCAATAATAAGCATCGAAATAATCATAACCGTCATTCGTTTCCTTATCGGCTTCATCCGGTGTTCCCCCCGCTCATCCTTTGTATTGTCCCGGCCTGCCGGGACTGAACCTATCGCATAAAGTCATCCCGGCTGTCCTTCCTTCAGATACCGGTGCGCTCCGTACACATTAATTCCTGACATCATTTTATCATAATGTCCGCAGAATGACAACCGGCTTCAGGCTGAATCCGTACTATGCACCAGATCCTTAAACTATTTCAAAGCAGTATCTGCCCGCCTTTACCTCCATCCTTACTCCATCCTCTTTGACAGAAAAGTTTGATATTCCCTGAAGTCCGTCTACCAGCCTTCCGTTAACAAAAACAGGAATGCCATTTTCCTTTATAGCGTCCGGTTCTTTTACGGGCAAATACACATCTGCGCTGCAGTTGCAGGGAATATCGAGACGTATCTCTATTTTTGACCCAACTCTTTCCCATCTGATCCCGACAGGTCCCCGGACGGATTCATAGGAAGCCTCCGCATAATCTAATCCGGAGAAAAAATAGGGCTGTATTATAATATTTCTGAACCCAGGCAATTGTCTGTCAGGTTTCAGACCTGTAATGTACTTAAACATCCAGGCCACAACACTTCCGAGCATCGGATGGTTATGGGAGCCGTTTTCTTTTTCCCAGCATTCCCAAAGGGTTGTTGCACCCTGGGACAGCATGTATCCGTAGCTGGGGTATTTTATTTGGTTCAGTATGTCATATGCAATTTCTGCTTTCCCATTGTCTGCAAGGACCTCCAGCAGCAATGGCGTCCCAAAGATGCCGGTATCAAGAGTTCCGGCATTTTGCTGAGTTATATTCTTCACCAGGTGCCCCAGCACTCTGTTTCTATCTTTCTCCGGAACACAGTCTGCTGCCAGCGCAAAAGCATCACTGCCCTGAACACCTGTGGCATACGACCCTGTTTCCTCATGAAAAAACCTTTTATGTATTCCTGTTTTTAAGGAGCCGTGCAAGTCCTCAAAATAGTTTGCCCTTTCCTGATCCCCGAGAATCCCGGCGATCCTTGCCATGAGAGAAGCGGAAGCCGCATAATAATAGGTATTCACAAGCTCTGCGGGAACATCAATATTAAAACCGTCCTTCTCCTTCTCCGGTTCATCAAATTGATGCGGTACGACCCATTCCCCAAGGCACCAGGAACCAGGCTCCTCACTGATAATGATGCCATCCGCATCGGCATGCTTTTTTAAGTATCCCATCCAGGCAAGCATCATTTCGTAATGCTCTTTGAGGATCCTTCTGTCACCGTAATAGAGATACATATACCAGGGCAGAAGTACCGCAGCGCACCCCCACCCGCCGGGTCCGCCGCCTCCTCCGTAAAAAGGTGCCGTATGCGGAACGAAGCCGGATATGGGGTTTTGTGAACCGCTCACGTCTTCGATCCATTTTGTATAAAAAGCCGCCATATCAAAGCTGAACATGGCAGATTCGGCAGTAATCTGGGCATCTCCGGTATATCCGAGACGTTCCCGGTGCGGACAGTCGCTGGGCACTCCGCCATGCAGATTGCTCAACTGGCTCCATTTGTATAGTTCGACTATTTTATTGAACAGGCTGTTGGAGCAGGAGAAGCTGCCGGTTTCTTCTACGGCAGAATGCACAACAACCCCAAGAAGGCTGTCCAAAGTAACTCCGGCACTCATGTCCGCCTCTATATACCGGAAGCCATGCCAGGTAAAACGAGGTTCATAGGTTTCCGGACCTTTGCCTGCAAGGATATAGGTATCCTGCTGAACCTGCTGCTCCGTACCCGAACTTTCAAAATCCAAGGCTCCGGTTTTATCAAGCTCCTCGGCAAAGCGCATTACAACTTTACCGCCGGCACATCCGGACACTTTAATCCTGGCCCATCCGGAAAAGTTTTGCCCAAGGTCATATATCCTGGTTCCGTTCTTAAGATAAGCCGTACTGACAGGTTGGATGACTGAGATTATTTTGTCGGAGGGTGACATCTGTACTCTTAAATCACCCGCCACCCTGGGTCTTTTCATCGCTGTAGCCCATTTTGAATCATCAAAGCAGGCCTCGCTCCAGCCGGTTTGCTCCAGACGCGCATCATAGACTTCTCCATAATATATGTTATTAAAGGTAATCGGCCCCTTTGAATATCTCCAACTGCTGTCACTTCCAAAGATCGTTTCCTTTCCGTTATTATATTGGATATGTATCTGCAGCCAGAATTTAGGGCAGCCATAGGTCATCTTACCCTCGATATTCCTTTCAGGCTGATTATACCAACCATTTCCCAGCATGACTCCAAAGGCGTTGGTGCCTGTCTTCAGTAAGCCGGTAATATCATAGGTGATATAAAGCGCCCGCCTTCTTGAAACATCCTCATGAGGATAGATCAGATCCTGTAACAAACGGGTATCAAAATCCGTCCAATTGGGGTCCAGAACATGATCCCCGACCTTTTGCCCGTTGCAATAGAGCTCATAATACCCCAACCCGCAGATATAAGCACGGGCCTGGCATATATTCTCCTCCAGGCAAAGCTCCTTCCGGAAGATGGGGGCGGCGATCGATGCATCGGCACCGATCCATTGACCTATGAAATCCGGCTGCTCCAAAAGTGCGGTTTCAAACCTGGCGGTCTCACTGACCGCACCCGACAAGTGCTCCTCCTGATAACAGCATACCTGCCACCAATAGCACGTCCTGCTATGCAGCTTTTTACCTGCATATTCAATATTCGTGGTTTCTCGCGAGATGATCTTACCGCTGTCCCACATATCGCCGATCCCCTGGGCAGCCAGTTCCTTACTGCTTGCAACAATCACATGACAGGCACACTGCATCACGCCTCTTCCCTCAGATTTCAGCTGCCAGCTAAACCGAGGCTTCTGCACGTCAATCCCAAGCGGATCGGTCAGGTATTCGGTTTTCAAGCTGTAAGGAAGCATTATAGCCTTTGTTTCTTTCATAACATTAACCATACCTTTCATCAAAGTCATAAAACTTCGGTCATGAATAATATCATTCAACTGCAATTTTAAGTGTTTTGATTTCAAAGGGCTTCATAAGAAGCTCAAATTGCTTGCCTTGATAATCCATCTCACAAACAGTATTCTCCAGCAGATCACATTCCGCAATGCTGCGGATGTTATGGCTTAACGTACAGCTAACCCGGGTGAGCTTATTGTGGTTTTCATACATACGTATGATATATTCCCCTCCGCTTTCGGACTTTTTTACCGTATCAAGAAATACATTACTCCGGTCTGCCGATATTAACGAAAGTTTTTCCGCCAGATTACCGTCATGAGGCCCTTGATATACACAATACACAGGACAATTCAACCGATATGCCATTTGATCTACCTTCGCCGCCTTAAAATCACCGGCATGGGGATAGAGGGAATAAGTAAATTCATGCAGCTCTTTGTCAGCGTCCGGATTAGGATAGATCGCTGATTTTAATAAGGAAAGCCGCATAACGGAATCCTTGATATCATAGCCGTATTTGCAGTCATTCAGCAGCGCAACTCCATAACCGCCTTCCGACAGATCCGCCCATTTGTGGGCGCATACTTCGAATTTTGCAAGATCCCAGCTGGTATTCCAGTGCGTCGGACGCTCTACATTACCAAATTGAATATCATAGGTGGCCTTATCGGAATTAATATCAACCGGAAATGCTGTTTTTACAAAGGCCTGCTTTTCCTTCCAATCAATTTTGGTGGTAAAATCAATTCTATTGATCTGTGAATACAAAGAAATCATCTGTACCGCCGTAGAGCTCAGATAGCTTTTCTTTATCCGGATTACCGTTCTGACGGGTCCGCTTTCCACTAATTTGATTTCTGTTCCGGCATTGATCTCCCAGGACTTTTCCTGATAATAAATATCCAGATTCCATGCGTCAAAATCCATCGGCTTATCTTCAAATACCTGCAGTACATTTCCGCGTGTATTCGGCTTCAGTACCTGTCTTTGATTGCATTTGTCATAGAGGGCTGTAATATTGCCCTCCTCATTTATCTTCATTTCAAAAAATTCATTCTCTATTTCACAGCCGTTCTGATAAAGAAGGCCGGAAGTATTCTGCTGCGCCGGAGTCTCCCTTATCATAAAGCTTTTATAACCCTTCGCAGGCAAATTCTCAGCAAAAAAGATCAGCGATCCGTCGAAGGAAATCTGTGAAGCCAATAATTCATCACCGTCATAAACCGCGGCGTTCTTCCAACCTGCCGGAATATCCGCCGTAACAATATCATCTCTGACAAATCCCAGCTGATTAAAAACTACAAACGAGCTTTCCTCAAGCCTGATTCCTTCTGCGATTGTCTGAAGGGACCGGTCGATCAGCTCCCTGCCCTCCTGTAATAGCTGCTCATACTGCAGCTTGGAGGTTTCGTACACTTCTTTGATTGAGGAACCGGGGATAATATCATGAAACTGATTTAGCAGTGTTACTTCCCAACTGTCATGGATCTTCTGCGCCGGATAGTCCAGTCCGGTCAGCTGCTCTGCCAGAACAGACAGCCACTCCATATCCTGATTCATAAATTCTGCCTTGCGGTTATATTTTTTATTCCTGGCCATGGAAGTATAGGTTCCCCTGTGGAATTCAAGATATAACTCGCCTACCCAATTGGGCAGCTTGGGATTGCCAAGGGTAGTTTCCTCCAGCCCTTCAAAGAAATCAATTGCCTTGCCAATTCTTACCTTCGGCATCCCGGGCAGGCCCTTACTCAGTCTTCTTGCATTTTCAAGCATCTCACGGGTCGGACCGCCTCCGCCGTCGCCGTAGCCAAAGCAGTTGAATATCTCGTTACTGATATTCTTTTGCTGGTATCTCTGCCAGCAGCCAAGCACATGGCTCGGATCGATGATTCCGTTATAGGTGGTGTTAATTCGCGGATTCTTCTCATTGTACTCCTGTGTTGTAATAAAATGTGTCAGAATCTCCGTTCCGTCAATTCCGCGCCATAAAAAGGTATCATACGGCAGCTTATTATATTCGTTCCAGCTGATTTTGGTCGTCATGAAATACTTGATTCCGCTTTTTTCCATGATCTGCGGGAGTGCGGCGCTGTATCCGAATACATCTGGAAGCCATAGGATTTTATTATCCACCCCGAATTCATCCTTGAAAAACTTCTTACCGAACAGGATCTGCCGGATCATGGATTCCCCGGAGATCAGATTGCAGTCGGCTTCCACCCACATGGAGCCCTCCGGCTCCCAGCGTCCCTCTGCTATCCTTTCCTTGATTTCTTCATATAATTCCGGCTGATCCTGCTTCACAAACTGGTAAAGCTGGGGCTGGCTTGACATGAACAGGTATTCCGGATATTCCTTCATTAAAGATAGTACCGTGGAAAAGGAGCGCACCGCCTTTTCCCTGGTCTGCCGCAGGGACCACAACCAGGCAACATCAATATGCGTATGACCGACGCACAATTCCGTAACATTCCCTGTCCCAACCAGCCCGGATCCATAGAATTCTTTCTCCAGACAGATTATCGCTTCCTCTGCCGAACGATAGAAGAACTCGCTGTGATCCTCACGCAAATCCAGAAGATTAATGGCTTTTTCCAGGTGGGTCAGCGTGTCAATCCGCCGTTTATCCTCCTCCGGGAGCAGACACGCCGCCTCGAAGGCCACGGCAATATCATAATACAGCTTTTCGACCTGACGGTTTAATGCAAATATTTCAGCATGTAATCTGCTGTCCCCTTCCTCCGTTCCGCCATAGGCATAGAGGTCAACGCAAAAGCTTGTTCCTGCTTCGCAGGTTTCCGCCAGGAAAAGCCAGGTGTGATTTACGTCCAAACCATGCTGCAGCTTCCCGTCGATCCATGCAAGGAATTGAGGGTTTGTTGCATCCCAGCCTTCTCTGCCCGTAATAATCCTCAGCACAGCAGGCTTTCCTGCAAGCTCCTGCGGTATCGTTACCTGAAAACGAAACCAGCTGTGCTTATCTCTTCCGCCCCAGACCTGCTGTTCGGAAAATTCTGCCCAAGCCGCTTCCTTCTCCTGTAAGAGGCCCAGCTCCCCATAGTCGCATTCCTTCCACTTGATCCCTTTAACCGAAGCACTGTGTTCCACAGTTTTCCTTTTTAGCTCCTCTAAGATCTTCCTTATGCGTCCTTCCGTGAAAAACATATCAATACTCCTTTTCCTCTGCTTTAAGTTAACACTCTGTCGCTATTGACGGACGCTTCAGCAACTCCCATCCTGTCTTCTCCGAAATAAACCTTGCCAGATCCAGTCCCATTCGGTAGTGGGTCTGAAACCCCGGATGGAAAGCCCCGCCCCATCCTTCTACCTCAGGATGGATTAATCCCAAATCTGCCAGATATACCTTGCAGTTTCCGTTTTGATTAAAATAGGATACCACCTTGCTTACGCTGTTAAGGTTTTTGTTATTCATGGTTCCGATGCAGCAAAATACATACGCCTCCGGGTATTGCTCCAGAATATCCTTAATAAAGCCGATATAGGCCTCTATATATTTATTATCCTCAATCGGCGAGGAATAATCGTTCTGTCCCAGATTAATAACCACACCGTGGGGAATATACTGCTTAAAATCCCAGGGCTTGGAATCCTTTCCAAGGGTACCGTAAAAATGTGCCGGCAATCCATTGATATTTCCCAGGGTATCCTGCAATACACCAATTCCGCACATAGCCAGGGTATGATATTCCGCATCCAGCATTCTGGCACTGATTCCGGCATAGGACATATAACCGTCATCAAGATGGACAGCTACAGGGATCTCGTGGGGATGGCCATTCCCTGATCCGTTGGTGATAGAATCTCCGAAATATTCGAGCCTGAGCTTTTTATGGGCTGGCGGTGCCAGGAAGGTTCCGCCCTCCGGCAGCGAGAAGCCATGAAGCTGAATATTCCCGATATAAATACTCGTACGCTTTTGTATCTCCAGGGTATGTTCTCCCTCCGGCAGCCCCTGCTCAATTATATATTCATGAATGCCCTTTTTTATATTCATCCAATTACAGGCAATGCCGTCCACAACGATTTCAACATAATCATTGCCCTCCGAACCCTCAGCAGTCATATTGATTGCAGTTCCCCGGAAGGCAACAAATACTGCGCTGTTGACCCACGCACATTTGGGCGTCTCTTCCTCGGTCAGATCAAATCTTCCCATAAATCTTGCATTCTGTTTAAAGCTGAACTCCATAGCTCCTTATTCCTCCTTATGTCAGATATCCTTCTATCTATTAAATCAGGGTCTTGATTTCCAGTTTGCCGATTTGCTCCGCCTCTCTGCCGTCAGGAACTCCGTAAAGATCGGCGGATATCCCTTGAAAGCCGGGAAGGCTGCTTTTTAAAATTAAGTTATCACTCTTATGGCTGTTATGGAATAATCGGACCTGGTTTTTTCCATTCTGCTGCAGTATCGTCACCGTTTCCACCAACCTGTTTTTACAGGAAAAAACGGTAAAAGTACTGTAACCCGGTTTGCCTGATAACCGTTCCGCCAGCAGCGGTTCTCTGAGAATGGATGCTTCATACGGAATCGCTGCCTGTTCCAGGTCGGAAGCGTGAGGCAGGACGGAATATTTTATCCTGGATTTTCCCCGAAGAGGCTGATATCCCCACCAAAAATTACTATGGTATCCAAAGGCTGCGGTTAATGTAAAAAGGTTATCTGCCAGGGAATATCCGTTTACATGATCACAGAAAATTGCCAGACCTGTGTTGGAGCTCTCCTGATAGAGGTCGGCAAATCCGTTGATTATATTATGTTTTATCGTATCCCAGGAATCAAAGCGGGTGTCGGCCAACCTGCTCTCATACAGATCAAAAGGGGCGCTCTTTATGACTTTTACCGGGCTGTCACCAAGCGGGAACTGTACCCCCAGTTTATAATCCTCCCGGCAGGAGGACCTTTTTGTTCCATGCTGTCTCTCCTCCGGCTTAGGCTCGTAAGGAAAGCCGATCTCTGTATCCTTCATAAAATTTAATGACGTCTCAAAGTCTATTCTGCGGTCATGAAGACGAAAGATTACGGTATTCTGAAATTCTATTCCATAAAATTGTCCAACAAAGCAAAGCTCCGTGTAAAGGGAGCCGTTTGATATTATTCTGCATTCCGCAGGAGAAGCCATATTGTCAATAAACCGGTCTTCCCTGACGGAGTAACCCCGTAACGATCCGAGGCCGGAAACTCCCTTTGCATAATCGCGTTTTGTTTCCTTGTCGAACAGACGGACGATGGAACCGCCTTTCATCAGGTCAAATATGACATGAAAATAATCATTTGATACCTCAACGGTATTCTGTGCTGTTTTTACAGCCATAGGTTCCATGTCTGACGCTATGGCAGTGGGGACCGCACGGTAAGAGGAGTATCCGATCCCATCCACAGAGGCATAGAACCTCAGAATTGAAGCGCCAATGGAACCGTCCTCATAAAAACGTACCGGATCCAGCTGAGCGGGTATTCTAAGATTGCCTTCGTCATATACCTCTACTGAGCGGACGCCGGGATCAAATCCCAGGGTAACCTCTGCCTGCGAAACACGCGGATTTCCCACCGTATTATATACCCGGAGCCATTGCTCCTGTCCCGGTGTTGACTCCGCAGACTGCCTTACGGATATCGCTCCCATGATAAGGTCGGAGGCGTTATCCAATATGGAGCAGCATTCCCTTGCCAAAGCATTTGATTGAAAGGCCCACAAACGGTTCCCTTCTCCGCAGGTAGCGCAGATATACCCGTCATGATGCTGTGCCTGCATCAGCTTCTTCCAGGCTTCCTCCAACAAGCTGCGGCATTCCTCCGGCTCGTTGTTCCAGGCCCCCGCAATTGCCAGCAATTTTTCCACCTGCAATATCCGGTTTTCCGCATGGCGGACATTACGAAGCATCTCCTGCAGGATGCGGTTCCCCCACGGAAGAGCAACAAGCACATCCTCCTGTGACAGCTCCGTTTCTCCGGCGATGCGGTCGCCAAACCGTTCAAAATACTCCCTCCAGGTTACATATTCAACATCGATGGTTTGTACTAACGGCTTAGAGGACCAGCCGAGGTCCTGCAAACACATCCCGACAGGCGCTTTGATCCCATGAAGGTTACATTTTTCAGCAAATTCTGCGATCGCCGAAAAATCATACCCTGAGCCTTCTGTTGCATTACAGCTGATCAGTTCCTCACATTCATACCGCGGCACCGCCGGAATGGAAGAGCCGTCATGACCAAGCAGGTGAATAATTTCACCCGGCAGCTTAGCCATATAACCGCCCCATGCAGTGGGATTCTTCAGACTAAGCCTTGCATATCCCAGCTGTTTTAAGATCTGCGGAAGGGACGAGGTAAAACAAGGCTCCTGTACCGCATAGGTATCCACCGTAACTGTGGGAAAATGGCGTTTAATAACCTCAACGCCGTAAAGAAGCTGGCGGATATTGCTTTCTCCGTTCACCGCCCAGCAAAATGGCTGCGCATAGCTGCCGCTGATAAATTCAAAGCGGCTTGAAGAAGCAGGATCTGATACTATATCCTGTAATCTCTGATAGATTTTATAATCATGCTTTCTTAAATACTCCCAGGATTCCGGTTCAACCTCCAGACTGATTTTCCAATCAGGATAGGTCTTAAGCGCATGCAGGATATCCTGCCAGGAGCCCTCCGGCATATGACCGCGAATCCCCCCATGGTATCCGTCCACAAAGTATAATTTGCTCATATTTTTATTGCCTTTCTTATCAATAAAAGAAGTTATGACTGCATTCCTTTGTGCAGCCGGACCGACTTTATATTCAAATTATTTCTGATCGCCTTCATAATAAACCCAGCGGTTACTGGTTTTAAAGATTACCATTGACAGGATCAACGTAATAACCAATAACACCCATGCCAGCGCCGAAGCATAACCCATGGAGTATTCGCTGAAGGCTTTGGTATACAGGTGATATGCATAGAAGTAGGTCGCATAGGCCGGACCGCCGCTGGTCATAATAAATGCCTGGTTAAATACCTGTAATCCGCCGATTACTCCGGTGATAAGATTAAAAAAGAGGGTGGGAGTAATCATCGGCAAGGTGATCTTAAAGAATTGCTTAATCGCTCCCGCCCCATCAATAGCGGCAGATTCATATAAGGATTGGGGAACATCCTGAAGAGCCGCCAGGTAAATCAGCATTCCTCCGCCTACCGTCCAAAGACTCATCAGAATCAGGGAAGGCTTTGCCCATGCAGGATCCGTCAGCCACCCGGGGCCGGAAATACCTATCTTCGCCAGCGCAGTATTAAAAAGTCCGAAATTCGGTTCCATCAGCCACAGCCACAATAATGCCGTAGCTACGGACGAGGCAATTGTCGGAAGATAAAAGAGTGTTCTGAATAAGCGCATTCCCTTCACCTTCTGATTAAGAAGGATTGCAACCAACACACCTGCAGCGATTCCAAGGGGTACACTCAGAACAGCATAATATATGGTATTGATCAGAGACTTTGTAAAAAGCTGATCTTTCGTAAGCATATAGATGTAATTATAAAGCCCGATCCATTTCGGCGGCTTCAGCGTATTGTAACTGGTAAAGCTATAGTACAGGGAGGAGCATACAGGATAAAGAGTGAAAATGAAAAAGCCCAAAATCCAGGGAGAGGCAAATAAGTATCCTAATATTCCTTCTTTGGTCTGCATGCGTAATCCAGAACGCTTTTTCTGCCGGTCACCTGTCGGTTTTATATTCTTCTGATTTGTCTTCATATCAAGGGACTTCCTTTCATACTTTGCTCTTTCTAATTAACCGGAGGCTGTTTCAAATATTCCTTTCCCCTATGCAAAGGGCAGCAGCCCAGTCAAACAGTGTATTATGGGGAGCTGCCGCCCTTTCTTATGCTTAGGTTATCGTTCTAAGACAACCCCGGTTAATCTTTATTTATTTGTAGCATCGTAGCTCTCAAACTGGGCTTCAACCGCTGCCTGAGCATCATTCATAGCCTGCTCCGGTGTTTTTAAATTGTTCTGGGCAGCTTCGATTTCCGGCGCTACCAGATTCCACCAGTTCTTTGCTTTCGCAATGTATTTATTGGGGATTGCATAAGGCAATTCGTTCACGATAATCTGATAATTCGGGTCTGCTTTAATTTCTTCACTGGTTTCCATCGCCACCTGGTTGGCAACCGGCCATTTATTCTGAACAGCCCAATACTGCTGGCTTTCCACACTTGTCATATAAGCAACAAATTTATAGGCAGCTTCTATCTTTGCCTGGTCGCCATGATCAAATACCTCCAGGTCAAAGCCACCGCCGTCAGCGGCATGGACGCCTCCGTTGGCAGGAATGGGGATAGCACAGAGGCCGTAATCAACATCTGATTCGGACAGCTTTTTGTAAAAGTCATTCACGTTAACCTCCATCGCAACATACCCTGCAAGGAAGGGGTCGATACCGGTGGTAGCGGAGGTGGATTTCAGTGATTGCGCTTGTTTGACTCCGTACTTGTTGGTCATGTCAACATACCACTGAAGTGTGTCTATCACGGTCTGGCCGTTGATGATGGGATTATTGTTCTCATCAAAGAAGGAACCGCCGCGTCCCTCAAGATAATCATAAAATTGAGCATTGCCCAAAGAAGGATGAAAACCCATGACCTTAATATTACCCTTATCATCAAGCTGTGTCAGTTTATCAGCATAAGCTTCCAATTCTTCCAAGGTCTTCGGCGGGTTTTCCGGATCAAGTCCGGCGTCACGGAACATCTGCTTGTTATAAACCAGCATACGGGAGGACCAGGTAAACGGCATTGCATAGATATCTCCCTCATAGGTAACCGGCTCAACAGATGCAGGATAGAATTGGCTCATATCAAAGTTATATTTCTCAATATAGGGCGATAAATTGGCGAGAACCCCGCCGGCAGCTCTGAAGTTACTGTCCTCCGCGCTATAGAAAGCGACATCGGGACCGGTTCCTGCCGGAATGGCGGTATCCATTTTGGACAAAAAGTCAAAGAAGCTGATTCCCAAGTCCTCAACATAAACTTCATCCTGAGAATCATTGAAATCCTTAATCAGCTTATCATTAACCTCTTTAAATACATCTCCCTCGGGAAAGATATGCCAATATGTAATTGTAACCTTTTCCTTTGGCTGATCGCTCGTTGTACCTTCACCATTATTTACACCCGCCCCAGTGCCGTTGCCGGTTGTATCCGTATCTTTCGTGTCGGTACTCTTATTGCAGGCTGTAAGTGCTCCAACAAGTAAAACAGCCAGCAATATTGATAAAACCCTTTTGCTTAACTTGCCTAACATTTTCGTTCCTCCTCTTAAAAATAATTATTATTTATTTACCGCAGTCATCGACTGAATAAATACCTGTGACAGGCTATCCCTTAATACCCGTTAGCGTAATGCCTTTAACAAAGTAATTCTGAAAGCTGAAAAACAACACCAGGGTAGGGATCGCCGTGACAATCGACGCCGCCATCAGGAGATTCCACTGCACCCCCGAATACCCTTTAAATGCACGCAGTCCAAGGGCTATTGTATATAATTTGGGATCAGTGAGATAAATCAACGGTCCAAAGAAATCATTCCAGGTTCCCATAAAGGTAAAGATGGCAATCGTCGCAAGAGCCGGTTTACATAAGGGCATCATAATCCTTGAGAAAATCCTCAGCTCAGAGCACCCGTCAATTCTCGCCGCCTCGGGCAATTCATTGGGAAGGGTTTTAAAAAACTGCCTCAGCAGGAAAATGTTAAAGGCTCCGCCTCCGAAATAGGAACCCACAACCAACGGCAGATAGGTATTGAGCCAATGAAATTTCTTATAAAGTATGAACAGCGGTATCTGGGTAACCTGTCCAGGCAGCATCATGGTTGCCAGCATGATAACAAACCAGATGTCCCTCCCCTTCCAGCGCATTCTTGCAAAAGCGTATGCCACCAGGGATGCCGTTACTACCGTACCAAGCATATTAAGTCCTGTCAGCATCAATGTGTTGATCGTGTATCTTCCGAACGGCATTACCGTCATCGCCTTGATATAATTTTCAAAATGAATTTCCGTCGGGAAAAAAATCGGAAGAATCATTTCCTTGTTACTTTTCAGAGAAGTCATGAACATCCATATAAACGGGAACATAAACAGAATGCTTAATGATATCAGAAGAAATAAAACAATAAAATTCTTTATTATTCTTCCTCTCCTTCTTTTGTGTAAATATCCTCTTGGTTGTCCTGCACGTTCCATATGAGTCCCTTGACTACTCATGTTTCTACCTCCCGCTGAATAAAGTATATTTTATTAATTGTTTAAATTATATTTATATGCTAGCATAGCATCTGCATTAAGTCAACACTTTTTCACATATTTCTTTCAATTTGATGCGTAATTTTATGCATTATGCAAAAAACTTTTCAATTTATTTACAGTTCATAATTAATAAAGATGGTTTTAAAATATATTTTTTATAAATTAAATACTGTATTATAACATAATATTCCAGATTAATTTATTGACTTTCACAGTAAAAAGTCCTTTCTACTAAGCAATAGACACCGCCGCTCTTTTGTTTAAACAGCAAATGATATTATCTTGACTTTTTATAAATATATTGTATACTTTAATTAAATTTAAATTATAGATTTACTGTTGCTACAGTCGGAGGGGATGAAACTTGGAAACTGAATTGAAATATGAGGCCGTAAAAAACGCAATATTGAACCAGATCCATACCGGCGAACTGAAACCGGGTGATAAATTGCTAAATGATGAAGATTATATGAAACTGTTTCAGGTAAGCGGGATTACCATACGAAAGGCTTTGACAGAATTAGCAAACGATGGATACATCGTCAGAATTAAGAGAAAAGGCACCTTTGTTAACACTCCCAGGCTGCCTGTGAATCAAAGTCATTTAATTGCATTGATCCTGTCTGCCGAAGATTATTATGATTCTTCATACATGAAGATTATTAAGGGTGCTCAGAGAATGGCAGCTGAATTCAATTATTCTTTAATCATAGAATGGAGTAATGAGAATTTGGCCATAGAACAGGCATCTATCCAGAAAATGCTTGACAGGAACGTCGACGGATTTTTGATCTATCCGTTTGATCCCATTAAAAGTATTGATAATTTCAAATTAATTGAGCAGAGAAATATTCCTTACGTATTAGTAGACCGTTATAATCTGGATTATCCCTGCTATTTCGCCGGGTGCAACAATCACGACGGTGCTATGCTTGCCACAAGGGAGCTGATACGCCTGAAGCATACCAAAATAAAATTTGCAGCTTACCACTTCTTTCTAAATTCCGAGCAGGAGCGCTACAACGGATATTGCAGCGCCATGCGCCAGGCAGGACTTCCGGTAACCGATGACAGCTTATTAATTGACATTAATTATGATACTCTTGCAGACAGTATTCTTAAGCATGAGGTTACCGCTTTATTCTGCAGCAATGATAAGCTTGCCGTCAAAATAATGAAACACTTGCTTTCCCGCGGTATAAGAATCCCGCAGGATGTGTCTATTATCGGATTTGATGATTGGGATAATTCACGCGATCTGCCAATTGCATTATCCACCGTCAAGCAGGTATTCGAAGAGATCGGTCAAAATGCCGCAAACCTGCTTATCAATGCTATCCTCGGTAAAATCCAGGGCGGAAATGCCAAAATGCTATCCGGAGTTTCTTTGGTCATGCGGGATTCCACAAGCGTTAATCCATATGCTGAATAAGATATCATGTGAAACCATACTTGGAGATAGAAGGGATGTACTTATTATATGTCATTTGATTTTTTAACTTCCAGCCTGCGTCACGGACTCTTTCATCAGGAGAGCAGCGGAATCTCCTGTTTCCTTCCGGGAAGCGCCATAAGCGTATGCTTTCAGGGACGCGAAATCACTGCCCATATAGAAGATATGAGCCAAAGCGGAAAAAGCTGGCTTAACGTTTACATAGACGACCTTCCGGTGCGTGTCATGAGGATTGATCCAGATCATCAGCTTTACCAGCTTGCCGATGATCTGGAAGACATCCCCCATACCATAACCTTGCAAAAACGAACCGAGGCAGGCTTTGGCACCGTCAAATTTGTTGATTTGACCGCAGAAAACGGATCCTTTTTGCCGCCTCCCACTGCACGCCCCCATCAAATATTAGTCATAGGAGATTCCATTACATGCGGCTACGGCAATGAGGCACAAATTCCATGTGATTGTGACGCTTCACGCGAAAATAACGCATTGGCTTATAGTTCATTACTGGGAGAATACTTGAATGCCGAAGCTTTAATCGTCGGCGCATCCGGCACAGGCTGCTTTCAGAATTTCGGCGGCTCAAAGGAAGGCCGCATGTCTGATTATTTTATGGAAACCATATGTCCCGATCTGGACAGTAAGGCGATTGATCCGTTTCGTCCCGAGGTGATTGTAATTAATCTCGGAACCAATGATTGGTCTGCCCCCATTGATCCGCCGGATTATAGCAACCGATACCGCCAGCTGGTCAATTTTATACGAGACAGATATCCGTCGTCAGAACTATTCTGTGTCATCGGCCCTATGAACCTTGGCCCAAGCCCTTATTTAGAAGCTCTTGTAAAATCCCTTAATAAGGAAGGCGACGCACACATTCATTTTATGGAATTTCCGCTTATTAAGCGTCCGGAAGACGGAATGGGCGGCTCCGGCCATCCGTCCGTCAAAAAGCATCAGCAGATGGCCGTACAATTATCAAATATGATAAAACAGGTATGTGAATAAATAGGCTTTCTTACAATTTACGAAAAATTAAGGAGGCATCAGCCTGCTGACGAAATACCTTTTATTCTTCCGCCGTGATTCCATGTTATTCAGAATCACGGTTTCCCACCATTATATTCAAACTGAAAAAGGTAATAATGAAATTTCACCTCCAATATTTTTCTATACTATCGTTTTAAACATTGTATTTATTCCCAGAACATGATATTATTTACCATAATCGGACAGAAAAATTCATATTTTTTCTTCGTATTTATGAATTTAACATTAATAATTGGGGGGGTAAAAATAATGGCTCTTAAAACTGTAAAATGTCCTTCTTGCAGTGGCGACTTAAATTTGGACGACGAAAGGGAATTTGGATTTTGCCAGTTTTGCGGATCCAAAGTAATGTTAAATGAAACAATAAATGTAAAGCATTCTGGAACTGTACAACTTGATTTTTCCAGTAAAGCTGCAAACCGTATGAAGTTAGCACGTAATGCCTTTGAAGATGGAAAGTACCACGAAGCATATGACCATTATACAAAAGTATTAGAGGACGCACCTGATCAGTGTGAGGCATTGAATAGAAAAGGCATATGTTCTGCTTACATGGTAAGCATTAGTAAAATTAATTGTAATGAATTAACACGTGGGTATAAGGAGGCAATTGTCATCTTTAGTGACAAATTAGAAAACAACCCTTCTGATAAGGAAAGGGATGGAATAAATAAAGAAGTTAATAACCTTGTAAATGATATGACTGAATTTTTACTAACAATTTATAAAACATTTGAAAATATTAAGGATGAGCTTACATTTGATGGCCAGCGGGATGCTGTTGAGTGCCAATCTGCAATGATAAATTTTGCTAATATCTTACATACTGTGAACCAAATAATACCTTCAGGATTTGAAGATAACTCGAAATTATTACTTATATCTCAGTATGAATTATGCAATAAAATTTTATCAGTTAACATAAGATATATTTCAGAATACTCAGTTGATAAATCGGGCGCCAGAATCGCAAATTATAATAATATCACTTTGAATGTTAATTTGAAAATGCAGATTAATGATATGCGTAAAATAGCAGTCGAATCCTATAATAATCTACCGACGTTCGCAGCGGCACTTAGTGATTTTTCTAATTCAATAAAAAATAATACGGATGAAAGAAAAAATATTGAAGCAGATTTGAATAAATCCAAGGTAAAATCAAAGGATGCTATATCAGAATTTTGGGATAATAACCCATCCCTCATGAGTCAATTAAAAGCCAAAAGAAATAAAACATGGATTGCGGTAGGAATTGGCTTAGTTATTCTACTTGCAATGGTTATCACTACAGCAGTAATAAATAATATTTTACCTTCCATAATAGGTGTTGTTGCTTTAGGTATTGCTATTATAATTAAAATTAGCATAACTAGGCGTATTCAGGCAAAATATGAAGATAATGTTTTTACACCAGAAATCAAGAAAACTCTTTCCGAAATATCTAATTTATCAGTTCAACTAAAAGCTAAAGATAACCAGATAAAGGAAACTAACCAAAATTTAAACAAGTATAAACAAAATAATTTGATAAGTTAGGAGAAAAGGTATATGGCAATATTTGAAGTCATTAAGTATGAAGGCCCCAATGATATTTTATGTTGGAAATTTACCGGTGAAGATTTCAATACTATGTCACAGTTAATAGTACACGAATCTCAAGAAGCTATATTGTTTAAAGATGGAATGGCTTTGGACTTATTTGGCCCCGGAAAACATACTTTACATACAAGCAATATACCGATTATTAACAAAATAATTAATTTGCCTTTTGGGGGAGAAAGCCCTTTCCATTGTGAAGTTTATTTTATAAATAAAGTTCATTCTATGGATATTCGTTGGGGAACAAAGACCCCGATGCCTATTAAAGATCCTGTTTATGACATTATACTTCCAATAGGAGCAAACGGACAATTTGCAGTACAAGTGGAAGATAGCAGAAAGTTTCTAACCACTATGGTTGGCACAATAGCTTATTTTGACCAAAATACTCTTATTGAATATTTTCGTGGTATTCTAATGACCCAAATTAAGGATTACTTGGCAAAACAGTTAGTTTTAAATAAAATTACATTTTTAGAAATTCATTCCTATTTAAAGAATATATCAGATGGAATAGCAAATAGTTTATCCGAAAAATTTAGTTACTATGGTATTAAATTAATAAATTTTAATGTGAATTCTATAATGGTTCCAGAAGATGACCCTTCTTATGTAAGATTAAGAAATACCCTTGATAAAAAAGCTGAGTATAAAATTTTAGGTACAAATTATCAACAATCCAGAACCTTTGATGTATTACAGAGTGCAGCTGAAAATGAAGGTTCAAACCAAGTAATGGGTGCTGGAATAGGTCTCGGTCTGGGAGTCAATATGGGCAGTATTTTTGGAAATGCAATGAGTGATGCAATAGGTAATACTGATAACATCCAGATGACTCCTGCATCAGGTGTGTCTTCAGTTGGCATGATTAAATGTAACACATGTGGTGAAATGCTTGCCTCTAATGCAAAATTTTGTGGAAGTTGCGGAAATCCAGTTTTAGATGATAGCATTATAAAGTGTCCTAATTGTAATGCTATCACGGCAAAAGGTAAATTCTGTTCAGAATGTGGTTCAGCATTGATTAACTCATGTCGCAATTGTGGCGCGCAATTAGCTGCAAACGCATCTTTTTGTTCAGAATGCGGAACAAAAAGATAAGGAGACCTATATGGTAAAAAACAAAAAGAATCTATATGTGATGATTATTACACTGATCTTATTAACAGGCGGTAGTATAGTTGGGTTTCTAACAGCGATCGAATTGAATAGAGATTTTTGGACATCGTATGTTTCTTCAATTTTTTGCTTAATTTATTTAGCGTTTTCTTTAATGTATTTCCTCAAATCCAAAGATGGTGAAGAACCTGCAAGATTTTCTTTAATTACTTGTGCCCTATTATATATTTTTACCACAGTAATTATTATAATATTGGGAGCAACAGGTTTATTAAATGCTAATTTCTATTTAGCTACACATATAGTATCTTTTGTTATATATTTAACATTATTAATTTACAATATAGGATCACATGGTTATATAGCTTGGCAGGATATAGAAGTGAATAAAAATAAACTTTCTGTAAATACATTGCATTTAGAAATCATTAAAATGCAGAACGATGTATCATATCAGCCAAATGAAGTTAGGGCTGAAATTGGAGCCCTGTTAGATAAACTTCAGGAAAAAGTTCGCTTTATGGATCCAATGACAAATAAATCAGTTACCGCCTACGAAGTTAAAATAAAGAATGGAATTACGGATTTAGAAAGCATACTGCATAATTCTCTAAAAACAAAATCTGTAGATATATTTATAATCAAGGGGCAAGTACAGCAACTAATTGATACTATAGCTATTAGGAATGAAACATTGAAAAATTCAAAATAATTTAACTTTATATAATTTTGAATCACCATATACGAAGGTAGCGTAATAATTTTGTATCTTGATAGTAAATACTACTTTTTTGGTGAGAATTAGATATGAAGTATTCGCACTGATCCTGTGTTTGCAGGACATATGAATCTGATAATTGTTGATAGATCTCTCCCTGGTACATTATACCGTTTAAACATAACCAATAATCAGATTTTGCTGCCCTGTAGCACTGGATTTATTTAATATATACACGTTATATCAAAGCATGGTTATAAATTTGTAATTTAATGATAATTATAATAACGTAAGTGATAATTAATTAGTTATTCGGAGTGCCCTCATTTTAAATATTTTGCCGTAATGCTCTCGCTTTTTTCTATCATGTCCTTCGGTGTCCCTTCAAATATAACCCTGCCTCCCTTTTCACCGCCGTCCGGGCCAAGGTCGATAATCCAGTCGCTATTTAGGATCAGCTGCTGATTATGTTCCACCACCACAATTGTATTACCCGAATCCACCATCCGGTCCAGCAACACAAGAAAATGTTCAATATCCTTCGGATGCAGGCCGGTTGTCGGCTCATCCATCAGGTAAAGTGTTCTTTTGCCTGCACCGCTGCCGGTCAATTCCTTGGCGAGCTTCAACCGTTGGCCTTCACCGCCCGATAATGTTGTAAGGGTCTGTCCAAGCCCCAGATATCCAAGCCCGACTTCCTGAAGAAGTGACAGTATCCTGATGATCTTAGGCTGGTCCGCAAAGAAATAAACCGCTTCTTCCACCGAGAGGTTTAGAACCTCTTTTATTGAATAATCCCTATACTTTGCAGACAATACTTCGTCATTGAACTGGTTGCCGTTACAAACCGGGCAGACCACCTCGGTATTGGTGAAGAACAGCATATTGTTATCAACATATCCCAGCCCTTCGCAATTCTCACATCTGCCGCCGGGGGTGTTAAAGGAAAAGTGCTTTGCAGTCAGGCCTGCCTCCTTCGCCGCCCCGGTTTTGGCAAAAGCAGTTCTGATCTCTGAATAAACCTCCGAATAGGTTGCCACATTAGAGCGTTTCATTCTGGTAATCGCGGACTGCTCAATTTCTACTACCTTATCGAACTGTTCAAGCCCTGATACCTGGTTATGCTGCTCATAGTGATCGTTCCTGGCAAGTACCTCAAAGATCAAAGTCGATTTACCGGAACCCGAAGGTCCTGTTACGGCAGTCAGGCACCCCACAGGAATTGCAGTATTGACATTTTTAAGGTTGAACTTCACCGCGTCCTTAATCTTAACTGCACCTGCTGCTTTTCTAAAGATCGGCTTGCCGGGATGGGGGCTGTTAAGATAGCTTCCCGTAACAGAGGCCTTCTGACGCTTAATTTCTTCCAGTGTTCCGGTTGCAGTAATTTCACCTCCATATTTTCCGGAGCCGGGGCCGATATCCACGATATAGTCTGCAGCGTCCATCACATCCGCATCATGCTCAATGACAAGCACGGTGTTTCCCAAGTCGCGTAATTTACGAAGTATGGCGATAAGCCCGGCAGTATCCTTGGGATGAAGTCCGACCGTCGGCTCGTCCAAAATGTAAATTACACCGGTCAAATCAGAATCAAGGACTGCTGCGAGCCTCAGTCTTTGCAGCTCTCCCCCTGATAAAGTGACAATCTGCCGGTCAACGGTGAGGTAGCCAAGTCCCACATTGATCAGACGTGTGAGCTTTGTATTTATGTCAAGCAGATATGCTTTCACCAGCTCCGCATGCTGTTCGGTGAGTGAAGCAGCCAATTCATCTACCCACCGGCACAGCCTTTCCAATGTGAATCGTGACAGCTGGGGCAGACGTGTCCCCTTCACCGTAACTCCCCGGCTTAATTCAGAAAGCCTTTCTCCCTTGCAGTCCGGGCATTCCACGATGTCAAAGTATTCCTCCAGCTGTTTTGCATTTCCCTCTTTTTCCCCCAAGCGTCTCCACAGGTTTGGAAGCACACCTTCAAACCTGCCTGCTGTAACGGTTTTGGGCGGTTTATGATCCGGATAGCTCCTCTTCACCGCGTCACTTTCAATGCCCTCATACAGAATTGTTTTCTGCATCTCACTGAACTGCCCTACAGGAATACCGGCCGGAACGGGAATACCATAGTGCTTATATGCGGCATATAAGATCGAGATCTGATAGCCTCCGTATTGCTTTTCCCAATAACATACTGCACCCTCTTCCAGAGACAGCCCTTCCTCAACAACCCTCTCTTTTCTGACGGAATGGATTCTTCCCAGCCCCTCGCAGGTTGTGCAGGCCCCTTCCCTTGTGTTAAAGGAAAAGTGGGTACGTGTGATTTTATCCATTCTCTTCCCGCATTTACTGCAATACATATAAACGAAGAAATCTTCCTTAACCTTCTGCGTTTCCTCTTTGCAATCCCCGGCTGAGATTATCTCACCGCAGAACGGACAGCTTCGCACCCCCAGCTTCTCATACACCATTCGCAGGTCGGTATAGATGTCAGTCATTGTTCCCACCGTTGACCGGGTATTATTGTAGGAAGCCTTTTGCGTAATTGCAATGGCCGGAGATGCCCCCCGGATGCGTTCCACCTTTGGTTTGTGAATACCCTGTAATGTTATGGCCTCCAAATACTGTCTCTGGCACTCATTGAACAGGACATCAATGAGCAAGGTCGACTTTCCGGAGCCGGAAAGTCCGGTAAAGACCACCAGCTTATTTCGGGGTATTTCCAGTGAAATATTTTTTAAATTTCCTTCTGCGGCACCGCTGATTATAATATTAGACATAGAAGCCTCCTTCTTTGAACAATTGATATTTATTATGCGCCAATCGGGGCAGGCATAGTATTTCATTCTGCCTGGTCTATCTAAATCACCCCTTTTACTGCTTCTGTCTATATTATATAACATTAATGCAATAATGGAGGATTTCACACGATTAACACTGCTTTTATTGCATAAACCTTAGACCAGTATTATAATGTTTAAAAAAGCGGAGGGATTTGTTAAGATGATAAGACCTATTGATATTGCCAGAAGATTGAATATAAGCACGACGACCCTCAGACATTATGAAGAATTCAAAATGATTCCTCCGGTCATGCGTTCGCCAAATGGATACCGGATCTATACCGAGGAGCATATCGCTTATTTCATTTGTATCAGGGAAATGATGCAGGGATTTGCCTTGTCGGAGATTGCAAAAATGCTGAAGTCGGTGATGGAGAAGAAGCAGGATGAGGCGCTTTGGACAGCAAATAAGGCGCAGGCCCTGCTTTATAATGACAAATTCGTTTGTGAGCAGATCAGACTTCGCTTTTTACAGAAAAAGAAGGCTGCCTTACCAAAAGAATTTACCATCGATACCGTAAGCAAACTTACAGGCATTAACCCTTCCACCATCAGGTATTGGGACAAAATCGGCCTGATATCCGCAAGCCGATGCGCGGTCAACAACTATAGAACCTTTACACAGACACACATTGATGAAATCCTGATGATACAAGCACTGAAGATGGCTATGCGCGCACGGGACGAAAAATACACCGTAGAGCAAATCCGCAAAGAAATGCAAGAAATTGATTTTGCCGATACGGATAATATTTCAAGCATTATCACCGGTATCGAAAAGCATTTGGCAGCATTAAACCGGGCACAGATTCGGAGTGTATATGCACTATTTTGTCTCTGTATACAGGATGAAAAAGGTTGTTATGATGTTTTGCAGCCGTGACACCAATTTGAGCTGCAGGGGAGTAAACCGATATGCCAATTTACAAATTTTATATATAATGCTAGAATATCCTATACGTTAGATTGGAGGGAGAAGCGGAATGCTCCTATATGTTATAGGCTTACTCATGATTGGCGCAGCCATTTACATGTTTATTCGCGGTATCGGTACGCCGAAGAAAAACTACGATGCAAGGACCAGGATTATTGAAGAAAAAGTGACTGCTCTCGGCGGAACCATAGAAAATATTCAAACATCAAAATCGGACCATTATCCCTATATTCATGAGATTGATCAGAACGATGGTTCCTATCACGTTTATTATAAAATTACATACCGGCTGGAAGATGAGACAAAGGAGGGCTGGGCAGTTCTTAAATTACAGCAATCCTTAGTCGGACCTGTGGGCGCAGCAACAAACGAATGGATATGGAAGCTGGAATAGCTCTATTCACTACCCGCTTACCTTTTCTATATTGGTAATCATACCCATGGTATTAGAGGCGGTATGCCTGCTATCACAAGGAGGCGCAGACATTAAAACAATACAGTAAGTTCACAGACTATGGGAGGCTTTATCTTGGCACAAAAAATCAGAGAATATACGAACGAACAAACCAGCAAAGCAAAAACTACAGAGAATACCGGAGCAATCCTGGAAGCGGATAAGCCCTTATCGCAATCTGTACTGTGGAAACTGCAGGCAGACTTCTATGCC
Source organism: Bacillota bacterium (assembly GCA_023409535.1). Lineage (GTDB taxonomy): Bacteria > Bacillota > Clostridia > Lachnospirales > Lachnospiraceae > Mobilitalea. Next base: position 93,522 of record JAEYGZ010000047.1, on the reverse strand, counting down.
AATCAAGGCCCGGAGGCATGGATTAAGGGAATTGTTCCTCAATATATTACCACCAATCCCTATATCGCAAATCTATATGCGAAAACTGTATTCGGATACTGCAGAGACATCGCATACTGCACAGATTTTGATATTAACAACACTGTTTATATTCTGGAACTGGCGGCAGGAGTGGGACGCTTCACCTATACTTTTCTCAAGAGATTCCAGCATCTCTTGGAGAATTCTTCCCTGAGAGGGCTGAAGTTCAAATATATAATAACGGATTTCGCCGAGAGGAATGTTACCTACTGGCAGAATCACAGCTTTTTAAAGCCGTATTTTGAAAGCGGCATTCTTGATTGTGCAACCTTTGATATCACCGCAGGGGAAGAGCTTCGATTAAGAAACAGCGGAGAGGTACTAAGGAAGGGCACCCTAACAAACCCTCTGATCGTATTCGCTAACTATACCTTTGACAGCCTTCCTCAGGATACCTTCTATGTGAACAAAGGCGAGCTTTTTGAAGGACTGATTACAATTACTTCTAAGGATACGCAGGCTGCTTCTGAGGACAAATCCATACTGGCAGGCTTGGACTATTCCTATACAGATAATCTAATCCAGGGAAATTGTTATTATAAGGAGCCGGAGTATAACGATATTCTCTTATACTATCAGAGCTGTTTGGAGGATTCCGCCTTTTCCTTCCCAATCACAGCCCTTCGATGCGTTCATCGGTTAACAGAACTGTTTCGGGATGACCTGGTCCTTATCTCCGCTGACAAAGGCTACCGGAACGTTCAATCTATGGATAAAATTTATCACCCATTTTTATCAAAGCATGGTTCCATATCCCTGACGGTTAACTTTCATGCAATGGAATTATATTTTAAGAGGATCGGCGGAAAAGCAATCCACAGTCTCTATGAACACGAGAATATCACCATGTCTCTGTTTTTACTAAGCAAACGCTCCCATGAATTTTCAGAAACAGCGATGGCCTATCAGGAAATTATTGAAGGCATTGGACCGGATGATTTTTATATTATCAAAAAGGCTGTTGTACCGCATAATAAAGCATTGACAACAAAGGAGCTGCTAACCTTCTTAAGATATACCGTCTGGGATTCAAGAACCTTTCTGGAATTTTATAACACCTTACTTGAGAGGATCGCTGACGAAAAGGATTTTCCAAAGGATGAGCTGATCACTGTAATATATAAGGTTTGGGAACATTATTTCCCCATTGGAGAAGAAGGCGATATTGCCTGCTGCCTGGGTTCGTTATTGGCGTATTTTGGATATGATAAGGATGCTGCCGCGCTTTTTCAATCTTCTCTGGAATTTTACGGAGAGGACGCAGCAATTAATTATGAAGTCGCACTCTGCTATTACAATATGCAAGAATTTGACAAAGCCATGGAATATGTGAAGAAGTCTCTCACCTTAGATCCTGACTTTGAAGAGGGGAAAACTCTGCAAAGCTTAATTGAAGAGATATGGAATTAGATACTGACCAATAAAATCCTAACAATATATTAATTTACAATTAAGTTGTAATTCGTTCCGTCTATTGTATAATATTCCTATAATTATGTGATAGGTGACGCAACAATGGATGATAAAATCATGTTATTAGAAAAGATGCGAAAGAAAGCGGAAGCTGCACTTTTGCTTGCCGCAGCTATTTCCGTAGGTATATCTGCCGCTTTGTTTATAACAATACGCTCCCTTACCTCTTCGGCTGCAGGCATCATTATTTCTGTAATTGCAGGTATGTTATTATTTTTACTATTTTCCAAAACAGGTAACTGCAATCGACGCGTCAAAGATTATAAAGATAATTTTAAGGCAGTTCTCGTCGCAGAGCCTTTTGAAAACGAATTTGGTGAAATTATTTTTCATCCTGATACAGGTTTTGATAAGGAAGTTCTTGACCGGACCGATATGATTCGCTTGGGAAATCGCTATTTTTCAAATGATTATATCAAAGGCTCTTATAAAAGCATCCCCTTTGAACGCGCCGATGTATTAATACAGCAGCGTGTACAGACAGGGAAATCCTCTTCCACAATTACGCTTTTTCGGGGTCGCTGGCTTATTTTTGACTTCAATAAGGAATTTCATTTCGATCTTCAAATTGTCACTAAGGACTTTAAAAATCCTCAGAAAAACAGCAACTTTTTTACTGATGCGCAAGAGCGCCGCCACCGTATCGAGATGGAGGATGTTAATTTTAATACCCTGTTTCATATATATGGGCAGGATGATCATGAAGCATTCTATATTCTGACTCCTGCAATGATGGAAGTTCTGAAAAATATGGCCGAAACCATCGATGGCGAATTCATGCTGGGCTTTGTTAATCATCAATTGCATGTTGCAATCAACACTGACCGGGACGCTATGGAACCCTCCATCTTCAGCGAAATTGATCCTGCGGCAGTTCAATATGATGTTCAGCGTGAAACCGATGTTATCAAAAATATGATTAACAGCTTGAAATTAGATGTGGATATTTTTAAGAATAGAGGAGAATAAGAATATGGAATGGATTTTTGTTATTATTGTTATAGGCGCTGTCCTCCTGTGGTATATCACAACCAGAAACAGCCTCCGACGCGCTGAGGTAAAAATTGATGAGGCGCTGTCCGATATTGATGTAGCCTTAATAAAACGGAACGATGTTCTGGTAAAAATGCTGGACATCAGTAAAAGCTATGCAAAGTACGAGAAGGAAACTATTCTTGCGACAATTAATCTGCGTTCCGGCCTGAGCATGGCGGATCGTAAGCAGCTATCCGATGAAATGAATAAACTCAATGACTTCATAAGCGCTGTGGCTGAGAATTATCCGGAGCTAAGATCAAGCGAGAATTTCAAGCAGCTTCAGATATCTGTTATGGATGTAGAGGAGCATTTGCAGGCAGCCCGGCGATTGTATAACGGAAATGTCTCAAGCCTAAATCAGAAGATCGCATCCTTCCCCGGAAGCCTTGTCGCAAAGCAATTGAAGCTGCTGCCAAGGGAGTTCATAGAGGCCGAAGATAAAAAGAAGCAGGATGTCAGGATGGAATTTTGATAAAAGATAAAGCGGCTATATCAGAAGATACAGCTGCTTTTTTTGTGGTGTCATTCCTTATTCAATTTTTACTGTAATTTTCTTCCATTCTGTGGTAAAATAATTTAGCATGGTTGATTTAAGTTTATTACAATTAGTTAAGGTTAATCTTTCTATAACCTAGTATATCAAGGAGGTAAAAGAATGAAAGTACTGAAGGTTATCATCATATCTGCTCTATGCATCTCCTTCTCCGGCTGTAATAGCACCTCAAAGGATATGCCCATATCCGCCAATCAGGAGGACTCCTCCGGCGGGACCGTCACAGAAGCTGTTTCTGATCCCTATTTTACTCCGGACTACAGCAATCATACGGCATCAGATGAAGCATCCTACGAAACCAAATTAGCTGACCTCTCTTTACTAGAACAGGGTAAACCAGCGATAGCCATCAACGAGCTGACAGCCGATTGGAGCTGGATGACATTTGCCGGTTTCCAGGCAAAGGATGATATCTTTGGCTATGATGTCAGAAACTGTGATATCTCAAACGAAGACTTAAGCGTAGTAAAAAATTTTAACGACTTAAACTTTGATACGAATACGGTCTGGCCCGATATTCTTCCTGACGGCTTTGACCCGAAGGAAATTCTTGAATTTAATAAGAATCCCGGCCTTGGTATAAGAGAGCTTCATAAGCAGGGGATAACCGGAGACGGTGTAGGTATTGCAATTATAGATCAGGCTCTTTTGCCTTCTCATGAACAATACAAGGATAATCTTATGCTTTATGAAAGAATCCATTGCGGTGATGAAAGTGCATCCATGCATGGTCCTGCTGTTGCCAGCATTGCAGTCGGTAAAGATACCGGTGTTGCACCGGGTGCCAGGCTCTATTATATTGCCGATACCTACGGACACTTTACCAACGGTTATTTTGAATTTGATGCAAGTATAATAGCAGATTGCATCTTAAGAATTCTTGATATGAATAAATACCTGCCAAAGGACGAGAAAATCAGGGTCATCTCCATTTCCAGAGGGTATACCCGTCAGGATAAAGGTTACGATGCAGTAACAGCGGCAATCAAAAAGGCTGATGAGCAAAATGTTTTCGTACTTACTACGTCAACTAACGAATATTATAAGAATTTCTCACTCTTTGGTATTGATAGAGATTATCCCGACGATCCGGACAGCTTTCATTCTTATCAGCCTGCGGCGTGGATTTCAAATGATTTTTACGCTCATCCAAGTCGATTTGATGATTTCATCTTATTTCCGATCGGCTCGCGGACTTATGCCGGATGTACCGGAGAGGATGTTTATGCAATTGGCCGGAATGGAGGGTTAAGCTGGGCAGTTCCCTGGTGCGCAGGCCTTTATGCCTTATGCTGCCAGGTAAAACCGGATATCACACCGCAGGAATTTATAGATATCGTTAATTCTACTGCTGTTACAACAGAGATAACGCATAACAGCCAAACATATAAGCTTGGTAAGATCATAAACCCGGCGGGGGTTATAGAGAAACTGAAGAATTAATATTCATCATGAATATACCAAGGAGAACGCTGATGATCTCACAGGAAAGTATAAAACAGTATCACGGACATTCCCTTAGCCGTGGGAGCAACTTCCTTTATGTTTCTCCCCATTTTTTATTGCGGCCATATATCGCAAACTATACTGTTTCCTTCCCCACCTCAGAGACTATGCCGGATGATTATACTATCCTGCCCACCGCAAGTTCAACCTTAACCTTTTCAGTCAGCTCGGATCGAATGATCAGCGGATTGCGCGGTGTCAATACAATACCCTGTAAGGTAGGCGCTGCCGCCAATAAGATGAAGCTTTTACTTCTAATCGAATTTCACCCGGGCGGATTATACCCCTTTATTCCTGTTAATCATTCTGAATTACTTGATAGGTCCTTCAAGCTAAATGAAATAAATAAGAAGCTTGGATATGTAATTGAGGAGGAGCTTATCAGATCCGACAGCATAGAAACCCTGATTGCTGCTCTTGATAGAATATTTATTAAGCAGTTAGCAGGTGGCACCACCTCCAATGACACTTCGACAATGTTACGTTACATCATAACGCAGCACGGAGATATTAACTCCCGCCGGTTATCTGATGAATTCTATTATAGCGAAAAGCATATACGGCGTTTATTTCTCCAATATGTTGGGACAAGCCCCAAGATGTTTTCCCGAATCGTGCGTACGAATTATGCCTTGCATTTAATACAAAGCCACCCCTGTCACCTGACCGGCATCGCTATGCAGGCCGGGTTTTTCGACCAGCCTCATTTCATTCATGATTTTAAAACGGTCTGTGGTTTAACTCCGCAGGAATATATCCGGAATATGTCCGTTTTTTACAATGACCAATATAAAATGTAGCGTACATTAGGATTATTAAATAACCTACGATCAGCTTCTGATTGTATCAAGGAGGAAAACCTATGAAAACGCTTGACAAACAATCCTTTGAAGAAATTCGCAGATGGATTTACCGTAATGCAAGACCTCTTGACCTGGCAATATGGCAATGTCTTTTTGAAGACGGAAGTCAGGAAACTGTTCTTTCTATTTTATCGTATTATCAAAATGATGATGGGGGCTTTGGCGGTCCTATTGAACCTGACAACTGGAATCCGGAATCTTCCCCCTATAAGGTACAGCATGTCATAAGAATGCTTTGCATGATTGATTTCTATGATGTGACGCATCCTGTATATCAGGGAATATTCCGGTTTTTGAAAAACACCGGGTACAAGGCGGATTTTGGCTGGTTTTTTATCACTCCGGCAAATGACGCTTATCCTCATGCCAGTTGGTGGGATTATCCTTCCAAGGATAACGAATTTCAAAGCGTTGGCATAACCGCAATTCTATCCGGTTTTATCCTCAAGCATGGTAAGGAGGATCAAAAGCTATATCAAATGGCATGCGATTTTACAAAAACATTAATTAAATACCTTTCAACCGCATCAAACTTTGGTGATATGGGTGTCAAGGGTTATTGCAGATTAGCCGAGGATATCGAGGCTGCCGGGCTTACGGAGGTATTTGATTACCCCTACCTTTGCGAGAGATTACATACGCTGGTCCGAGGTCAAATTCTGACCAATCATTTCATGGCCAATCCGCTTGAATTTGTTCCGACGCAAAGCAGCTCCTTCTATGATGAAAATAAGATTGAAGTTGAAGCCGCACTTGACCGGATAATTGATCAAAGGCCGGAGCAGGGCGTATGGGATATACCCTGGGAGTGGTATAACGGCAACAAATATCCCAAAGCATTTGCAATCAGCGAAAACTGGTGGAAATCCTATGAGGCAATCGATAAGCTTCTGCAGTTAAAGAGATTTGGACGTCTGACCCTATAATAAAGAGACTGTTGCCAAACAGCATCAATGAGCCATGACAAAATGGATCCTTATGCATCCGATCCTATATGGGGCAAGTTTATCTGTTTTGCAACAGTCCCTTCTGTATAAATATTCTTGACAATAATTTGATATCAAACTATAATGAAACCATGGAAACTACGGATATCATATCATTAATTTCAAAAGTAAGGGAAAGCGCAAATAAATTCATCATTGGTGAGATGAATCGCCACGGAATCAAGGGTCTCGTGCCTTCCCACGGAGATATTATTTATTCGCTCCTAAAAAGTGAAACCCTGAGCATGAAAGACCTGGCTGAGAGAATCGGGAAGGATAAGTCTACCGTAACAGCCCTTGTAGACAAACTAATTCGGTTGGGATATGCCCAAAGAACACGGGATGTCAATGATAGCCGCGTTTTATTTGTCACGCTTACGGATCAGGGAAAGTCTCTGAAACCGGTATTTGATTCAATCTCTGCCGACCTTTTCTCTGTTGTTTATAATGATGTCTCTCTGTCGGAGCAGGACGATTTACTGCGTATTTTGCAGAAAATATATCATAATTTCTAATTTTTTTATTCAATTAGTTTGATATCAAATCATTCTCAGAGGATACCTATGCAAAAAATTTAAGATTTTTAATACGTAAATTCGGTCTGCATTAAAAGCTTGCAGGCTTTGATGAAAGGTAGGTTATTGTTATGGAACACGTAAAGATTCACAGAAGCATTGCCAAACTGAGCCGCATGGATATGTTCTACTTTGATACGAAGACAAAAGGTCCGGTCATTCTGTGTCTTCATGGACGGTGGGGGCGGGCTGAGACCTGGTATCACTTTATTCAGCATTACGGGAAGCAATACCGGATTATCGCTCCGGACCAGAGAGGGCATGGGCTCAGCAGTAAGCCTGTCACAAGATATACCTCTGAGGAAATGGCGGAGGATGTCATTGATCTTATCCGTTACTTAGGGTTGACCTCCGTCATACTGGCAGGCCATTCCATGGGTTCAAATATCGCGGCGACCTGTGTTGCAATGCATCCCGAGTATTTCAACGGCCTGGCACTTCTTGACCGTACTGCCGCAGGGCCGGATTGTATCAGCTCTCTGCCTCTTAAGGATCTGCCGCACTGCGATTCGGTAACAAAAGATTGGCCGCCGCTTTTTGACAGCCTGGCACAGGCCATGACCTTCCTTCGTCAGTCAACCGAATCGGAATTCAGTTATCAATACTTTATGAATAGTCTGAGGGAGACACCGGAAGGCTATCAAATGATGTTCAGCACCCAGGCAATGGCCGCGAATGAAGAATACTATACCGGCTGGTTTAATTTGCTGCCGGCTCTGACCTGTCCGGTGTTATTAATCAGTGCAAAAGGATATGCAGCTTATTCCACAAAAGAGTGCTTTCAGAAAATGCAGGCTCTAATTCCGAATTGCATTGCCCATGTAATGTCTCATGAAGATCATAATGTCCAGCTGGCGTGCAAGAAAGAATTCTATTCCTATTTTGATGAACTGCTGGATCGTGTCTCATCCGCTGGTTCAGTCCGGTGATAACTGTCATACAAAAAGTGCAGCCGAATTACATCGTGAAATCCGATAAGATTTCTTGGCCTCCCTGTGATATACTATAGACAAGTTAATATAAGCGGAACAACGGAGGTGAATACTAATATGTACTTAACGGACGAAGAAATGTGGAAGGCCGTCGCGGATTGTAATAAAGACTATGACGGAGAATTCTTTTATACGGTAAAAACGGTAGGTGTGTATTGCCGCCCCTCCTGTAAATCAAGAACTCCCCTCAGGAAGAATGTTGCTTATTTTGAAACCCGGGAAGGAGCGGAAAGGGCCGGCTTGCGTCCGTGTAAACGCTGCCGCCCTGATCTGCCGGACTATGCACCTGTGAAGGAGCTTGCACAGCAAACCAAAGACCTGATCGATGATTATTTCAAGGAGAAAGCGAACCTTACTGCAGAATTAAAAAGGCTTGGCGTATCTGCCGGTCATCTAGCTGTTATCTTCAAGCAGGAATATGGGATGGTGCCAAGCCGGTATTTGAACAGAACCCGTGTAGACTATGCAAAGAAAATGCTTGCGGAATCAGATACCCCGATCATTGAAATTGCCGGTGAGATCGGATTTGATACGCTGCCCTCCTTTTATAGATTTTTCAAAATGCAAACAGGAACAACGCCAAAGGAGTATCGTACAGAAGCCGGCAAATGCCAAAATCAATCAGAGTTGCTTGTACCCGCAGAAGAGCACCCGTAAGGAGTGAAATCATGAAAAACGTATTTTTTTATCATTATCCTATCGGTATGATAGGAATTGCTGAAGACAATGGTGCAATATGCCGTGTATTTTTTGGCAGGGATAAGGTTCCTTCCGGCTATGAGATTGCTGAAACGCCGCTTATCATAAGAGCTGCGAAGCAGTTAACGGAGTATTTTAAGGGAAAGCGAATGGAGTTTGATTTACCCCTGGCTCCCAAAGGCACGGATTTTCAAGTCGCTGTCTGGAATGCCTTACAGACAATTCCTGCCGGGGAGACACGCAGCTATAAAGAAATTGCCAGAATGGTCGGCAACCCAAAGGCAAGCCGGGCGGTTGGTATGGCAAATAACCGTAATCCTATCGCCATTTTCATTCCCTGCCACCGGGTGATTGGCCAGGATGGCAGTCTGACCGGTTATGCCGGCGGACTTCCCGTCAAAGAATATCTGTTGAGATTGGAAAAACGCGATGCTTGATACACAATATTTTGAATATGGAGAAAAAGAAATCGAATACCTGAAATCAAAGGATCCGGTATTAGCCAAGGTAATAGATGAAATAGGACACATCAAGCGTGCCGTCACCCCCGACCTTTTTACAGCTCTTATCCACTCCGTCGTCGGGCAGCAAATATCCACAAAGGCACAGGCAACTATCTGGAATCGCATGCAAACCCAGTTTGCAGCCATAACGGCGGAGAATATAGCCGCGGTACCGGCCGGGGAATTGCAAGCGTGCGGATTAACCATGCGAAAGACAGTATATATGAAAGAAATTGCCGGTTCCGTACTGGAGGGAAGCTTGAACTTGGACCAATTGCGTACAATGACAGATGAGGAAGTCTGCAGGCGGCTTCGTCAGATCAAGGGGATTGGTGTTTGGACTGCCGAAATGCTAATGACATTTTCGATGCAGCGCAGGGATATTCTGAGCTGGGATGACCTTGCGATCCAGCGCGGACTTAGAATGCTGTATCATCACCGCAAAATAACTCCTGATTTATTTGCAAAATACAAGCGCCGGTATTCGCCCTATGCCACGGTAGCAAGCCTTTATCTCTGGGCCATCGCCGGCGGTGCATGTGCTGGTTTTATAGATTACGCGCCCAAAACGTCCGCACAGAAAAAAGCGGCTGTAAAAAAGAAATGCCGGCAGGCAAAAATCGAGAAAGCTCTTGGAGAAAGTATAAAGGATTAAAGAGAGCACTCCAGGTGTAACAATATGAAAAAAGCAGCAATGGCAAGATCACTCCTTCCATTGCTGCTTTACATTATATAAATTATAACTCCTTCACAACCACCTGGTCCAAACTTCTCTTCGGCACATGATGTACCTGGTTCTCATCTCTCCAGTACTTCACATCACCGTCTTCACCAATCTCTTCGATAACGATCTCTTCCTTGGGATATCCTAAGGCAAGGACCAGCGCAATCTCATAATTCTCCTCCAGACCAAGCACCTTCATCAGATTATCTTTCTTTATATTGCCGAGCATGCAGCCGCCAAGACCCATCTCTGTGGCTCCCAGGAAGATGCTTTGTGCTGCAATTCCTTCATCCACTGCCATGCCTTTGGATAACGTCTTATCTCTCAGCATGATAATATATCCGGCAGGACGCTCTGATGGGACCGGACCGTCCCAGTCCTTAAGATACCCTGCCCAGCCAAGCGTCTCAAATACTTTTTCATTCACCTCCGGCGAACAAACCAGAATATATTTCAGCGTCTGCAGATTGGCGCCGCTGGGTGATAATCTCGCCAGGTTCGCCAGTTCCCTCAATTGATTGACAGTAACCTTCTTCTCTCCGTAAAAGCGTCTGCAGGAGCGGCTTTTTGCAACAATGTCCTTCATCATAGCTTATCGTCCTTTCTTTCCTGATTGATCCTGTATGTTTATCGTTACCTTTTCATGGAGATTATAGCACGATTATCATATAAATTACAGTAGGTCATGTTATAATTATTTTCCTGAATAGTAACCATCCCCTTGATTTCATCTGCAGCCTATTCAGATCGTTTTAAACTAGTACGTTGTACTAGGTACCATAGATCTGAAGTAATGCCGCTGATCCCTCAAAAGCTATTTGTAAGCTAAACTCATGCTATTTTACAAAAAACAGGAGCACCGGCCTTTCACCGGTGCCCAATAAAATGTCATATAAGATTTCTTACTTCCGCTTTCCCGTCCTCCTGATATATCTAATCCCCGCTACCCCTGATAATATCAGCAGTACTGCTCCGCTTATTACGAATGCCCACCATAAAAAGCTGACACCATAAGACCTTTTCGTAACAGCATCACCATTACTGCTTGCCGTTACAGCCTCCCAATCGGTAACTTTCCCCGGAACACCCCGATCAGCCTTCATCTCCTCTGCAGTCTCTGTCGGAACTTCTGCATAAGAGCTTGTAAAGCTGAGATTATCAAAATCCTGTTCCTGTATCCAGGCATTCTCATAGGTTTTTATCAGGTCTTCCGCCGTTTCCTTTCCAAAGCGCTCCGTCAGTGTGGCTATGGCTGTCTTCTGATCCTTCGCATTGGTAGGGCACATCCAGGACTCCATAACCTGCCAGCCGCCGATATTTGTTCCGCGCAAAGTAACCGCTTCACCCTTGCCGGCATGATTTCTTAACACCTTCCCATCCGTCTTCAGAAAGCGGCAGAAGTCTATCCTTCTCTCCCATACATCCTCCACTCTATCCTAAGAATAATTATCATAATCTGCCCGAGGTTACCCTGTCACTTCTATTTCTCTAATATTTTTATTTCTCAGGTGCTTTCATAGCTTCTGATACTTCAATTATTTTATATCCTAAATTTACACGAATCCCTCACCACCAGGGAAGGCTTTAATTTCACGATCTCGCCATGTACCGGTTTCTTTTCCGCCATCAGCCTCAACAGTTCCGTTACGCTCACCGCCCCCAGTTCTGTCACCGGGCTGTGAATGGTTGTCAGTGCCGGATTATTATAATAGGATATGCCGATATCATCGAACCCGATGACAGACAATGCCTCCGGCACTCCATAGCCAAATTCGCTCACCGCACGGATGCAGCCGAATGCCATCTCATCATTGGCACAGAAGAAGGCATCCGGCATCTTGACCTTCCTAAGTAATAATACCCTCATCTCACTGTAGGCTACCGCCTCTTCGAAATATCCTCTCAGGATGATATTCTCATCCACCGGCAGGTTATACTTTGCCATGACCTTTAAATATGCGTCAAAGCGGGCATCATCATCATGGTTGTAAACGCCGTGAATATATCCGATCCTCCGATTTCCCTGCTTTATAAGATATTCTACCGCCAGCATTGCTCCCTCCAGATTATCAATCGTAACGCTGGACATACCATCTCCCCGGTATTCCCGGTCGATGAATACAAGGGGCATATTAGTCTGGGCAATCCGTTCGATATACTCATCCTGCAGCTGCTCGTTAAACACAATTGCTCCCTCCACACCGGAGGATAGGATCATGCTGTAGATCTCTTCACTGGTATTTTCATTACTGATATAAATATTTAAAAGATAGCCCTTTAGTTTACATTGTATATGGATTGACTGAAGCAGCATCCGATAGAAATCACCCTGTATACTCGTTAAGAACAAACCGATGGTATTCTTTCTGCTGGATTTTAATAGCTTGGCATTCATATTCGGGACATATTTGAGCTTTTCCACCGCTGCAAGTACCAACTGCTTCTTTTCCTCACTGACAATATCCACTCCGTTCAAAACATTGGATACCGTTGATATTGCCACTCCTGCCTCTTTTGCCACATCCTTGATTGTTACCATAAGTTTTCTCCTAACCTGTTTTTAACATAATGAGTCTTCCTTCTGCCCTCCGGTCCGAAGATCCCGGCGGCGGCTTCCCATCGCCTAATTCGCAGTTACTTCCGTGATTTCCTTGCTTTGATATACCCGTACATAATCCACCAGCATCTGCTTCGGGAAGACAGTTTCATCTACACCCATGGCTCCGCCCCAATCTCCGCCTACCGCAATATTAATGAGTAAATGCATCCTCTTGTCAAAGGGCCACTCCTTATAGGTAGGATTGGCCTTATATTTCGTTGGCTCAAAATTAAAATATTCTTCCCCATCGATGAATGCAATGATTTTATCCGGCAGCCATTCTATGGAATAGATATGGAAGTCCTCACTGGCCCCCTGAATAACCCTGGTTGCTGTCTTCTGGGTGTTGATCTTATGATAATAGGATTGGGTATGGACCGACGCATGGATAGTATCCTGATTATATCCCACATGCTCCATGATGTCAATTTCGCCGGAGGCTGGCCAGCCGCCGTATTCCCAGTCCGTAGGCAGCATCCAGACGGCCGGCCAGGTACCCAGACCGTCGGGGAGCTTCGCCCTGACTTCAATCCTGCCGTAGAGCCAATCACCCTTATTCTTCGTAATCATTCTGGCAGAGGTGTAATCCTTTCCTTCCTTCTCTTCCTTTCTGGCTTCAATTACCAGATTCCCTTCCTGAACAAATGCATTGGAATCCTCCGTGTAGTACTCCAGCTCGTTGTTGCCCCAGCCGCTGCCGCCCACATCATAACCCCATTTGGTATCATCCGGCAGTCCCTCATAATCAAACTCATCGGACCACACAAGATCATAGGTCAGGCTCTCATAATCATATTCATAGCCCTTCGCCTTACCATCCCCAGCTGCCGCGGCATCTTCCTTCCAGGCGGGTACATAAGCCTCCGACAGCTTGCCGCCTGTCCGGTAGTCCTCCTCCTGACTGCAGCCGGCCGGAAGAAAACCGGCTAAAATGAATACTATAATTGCTCCTTTCATGCAAATCCCTCTGTTCACCTTGTTTCCTCCCCCTATTTTGCAGTTCCAAGGTAATAAACGTAAATTTCATTTATCCATTCTGCATCATGCCGTTTATTTTCCCTGTCTGATCAAGTGATTGCTTCACTAAAAATCCTCTTTATCGCGTTTCTGCTCTCTACTCTCCCGTAATTCCCGTATTCTCAATCCCCTGAATGAACCGCTTCTGTACAAAGGCATACAGAATCAATAAGGGTGTGATTGAAATCAAAGTCGCCGACAGCTTATAAGCCTCGTTGATCCTGAACTGGGCCGCGCCTCTTCCGGCGGCGGCATAGGTGGCAAAAGCACTGTCAAATAGATTGAGCTTTGCGGGCAGAAGCTGAATACTGTTCCGTACCAAGGTGCCTGTCACATAGGTCTCGTTCCAGTTCCACACAAAGGAGAACAGGAAGATGACCAGTACCGTAGAGCCCGATATCTTCATAGCGATCTGTATAAATACCTGCAGCGGGCTGGCCCCGTCAATCATGGCTGCCTCATCCAGTGAATACGGAATCAGGTTAAAGAAGTTATAAAAGATCAGAATCAGGATGGTGGAATTCACACCCTGCCCCAGCAATGCCATGAGTATCTGAGGGATAGGGGTACCGATCAGATGAAAGCCCAACACATTCTGGAAGGTAATGAACATCATAAGCCTTGGAATCATCAGCAGCGGCAGCGGCAGGATGAAGGCCAGAATGATCATGATGAACCATATCCCCTTAAATTTAAAGGTATACCTTGACAAAGCAAAGCCGGTTAAGCCGGACACGACCGTCTGGGCAACAGCCAGAAGTCCTGAGAACCAGATGGAATTCACCAGGGTCTTCTTTAAATCCAGTACCGTCCCCGCCACCGCCAGGTTATGGACGGAGGGTGACTTCGGCAGCCACTCCACCGAAGGATCAATGACATCCTTATAGGACATAAAAGCCATGGATATCATCTTAAAGATCGGCTCCAGATAGATAAAGCTGACACAAACCAATACAAAGTAAATACACAGCTTCAAAAAGGTATGAAGCTTCTTTATTCTCAGCAGTCTTTTGAGGTTAAAATTCTCTCGCATGCCTAATCAATGCCTCCTTTCCTTTTCTCTGTTGCGAAACAGAAGATAAACCATCCCAATGAGCAGCAGGACAACCAGACTGTAGATCCAGGCAAAGGTTGATGCGATGCCAAGCCCTCCGTTGGTATTCTCCGTGGCTGTCCGGATCAGATCATATACCGGATTCAGTGAAAAGGTACCGACATTGGCAATGGTGAATATGGTAACCACCAAAACAATCGGCTTGATGATCGGTATCGTAATCTTCCACAGGATCTGCCAGGCATTTGCCGAATCAATCTGTGCCGCTTCATAAAGGCTTGAATTGATTTTCTGCAAGCCGTTGATATACAGGATGATCGGTATTCCGGTAAACCACAGGATGATGGAAAGCTGTACAAAGATATTTACCAGCGTTATAGCAAGCTGCGGCGAGTAAGCATATATGATCTGTACGATAAAAATATCAAAGAACCGTATGGCCGGATTTACCTCTCCGCCTGTGGGATCGGAATCAAGGAGCTGATACATTACAGGACCGGACATAATAATCACCGGCAGGAAATAAATCGTTCGAAGCGCTCCCCTCAAGAAGGTAATCCTGTTCAGCAGGTATGCCAGAATAAAGGACAGAATAACGATGACAAAGGTGTAAGGTATGATCATGCTCAGATAGGCCAGCAGCGCCGGGGTAAATTCTACATTTTGAAAGAAGGTCATAATATAATTCCCCAGACCGTTCCAGGAGACATCAAATCCCAGTACCGTCTGTCTGACATTGGTAAAGCTCAAGAAAATAGTCGCCGCAAAGGGAAAGGCCGTGAACAATCCAAACCCGGTAATCCAGGGCAGCATAAACAGATAGCCGTATTTGTTCTGACGCTTCTGAAAAGAGGTTATCCTCCTTTTCTTACTGTTTTTTTTGTGCTTATTGCTCATTCCTGCTCACCTCCTTTGCTGCGAACACCCCTGCACTGAGCGGTGCTGCTGTGTTCTGTCCTATGGTCACAGTCTCCTCCGTGTAATTGATGATTACCTTCTTCTCCAAGCCGTCCTTCAGGTAAGTATTGATAATTACACCATTTACGGGCACGGTTCTTCCGGTCCAGGTAAAGCCTGACACCTGACTGAGAACCTCGTTGATCTGTGCATATACCTTGCCGATCAGCTCCTTATACTGAATGTATTCCGTGGAATACAAATCCGCCGACGGAGTAGAACCGAGAAGATGGGAAGGCTCCTCAGACAATATGAAAGAGGGTGACACATTGTAATCAATCATTCTTAAGATATCCTTCTGTGTATAAAAGGAGAAATTGGCATAGGGCGCATATACCTCCATGGTGCCGTGCAGTACCATCTGCAGGAATGGAACCGCATCCGTCTCAAATACATACTGCGAGTTGCTCACAGGGCATTGCAGGAACCGGTCCGTATACCTCCAGAGATACAGGTTCGGTGTCTCAAAGTTCAGCTTAATCTCCTTCTTTGCGTTCTCAAAGGTCTTCTGGAACAATGCAATTGCCTCTGAGGCCGTGGATACCACGCCGTCACTGTCATAATTGCTAAGTAAGGTACCCGATATCCCCTTCACCGTCATGGACCCGGCATACTCGGACTGGCGCTTCAGCTGGGTCTCAAACCACTGCGCACTCCTTGCCGGAGCTGCATACCCATAGAGGTAGATCGGAACATTCTCCGGAAGCAAAACCATCTTATTCAGCTCCAGATACCAGGAGTTCACATGCCGTGCCGCATTGGAATAGTAGCTTACCATCTCCCTGTTGATGGTGGTATAATCCCTTGCCAGGGATACATCGATATCCTGGTCAGACAGCTCTGTGATTAATTCTTTAAAATCCTTCCTGCTTCCAATCTTTCCATAGTAATTGGCCGAATCCGGCTTGGCAAGGGTCTCCCCACCCTGCTGCCAGCCGTACAGACCTGAATTTATATTAGCAATCCCCAACTCATCCTTTACTTCTGTTAAGATATCCCCAACACTCCGGGCATCCGTGACCACCACTTCATCCATGCCTACGACGCCCTTCTTCATATCGGACATGATAAAGTCCAGACGGATCGGAATATCTGCAGCTTCCTTCTCCGGCTGCTGTGTCAGTATTCCTTCCTCCAGCAGATGCCTGCGGTAGGTTGCAGCCATACCGGTATAATCCGCTGCGGGAGTCCCGTCAGTGCCGTCTCCTGAGAGGAAGGTGTAAGTCATATCGATGTCAAACTGGTTCGGCGTATCCATCAGGGTAAAATACCCGTCCCCTCTTCGGTTATATACCTGCCAGTATTTCACGTTGTAAACAAATCTTGGATAGACATAATTATATGCCGTAAGATTCTCCTCCGGTCTCACCGCAATCTGCATATATTCCGCGCCGCTGTCCGCATAGGCCACAAATGCTGCCTGCCCGCTGCCATGGGCCGCACCGAACACCGGCATCACCGGATTCTTAAGGGGTACCGTATCGATTAAGAAATCATCATAATATTCCCCCTGCGCCGGATCAGGTCCATAGACATCTCCGTAATACATGGAGAAGGATGCGTTGTTGTCCTGAAAGCGCATCAGCGCACCGCTGCCGTCGGGCACAAAGATATATCCGGGCACCATATATTTGTCCTTGATGATGTCATACATCTGGGTCTCAGGATTATAATATTTTGTCTTACCGCCGCTGGCTCCCAGAAACGGCGTAATTAAAAAGGCAAGAACATTACCGGTACCTTTCCCCGTGATATCCTCCTTCTTGATCTGGTACCGAATGGAGTCCTCCTCCAGAGTAATGTGTACCTTCACCTTAATCTCGAGATTCATGAAGTTCACGTCAAGTCTTCTGGTGGCAGGATTATCATTTAGGGTGACCAATTCCGACTCCACCAGATCCTTGGCAGCGGAGGATACATTCTTGACGCTGCCCTCCTCGTAATATTCCACCGTAAGGATGGAATTGGAGATACCTGTATAAGAGGTATTCATTCCTTCCTCCTGAGGAATGGCAAGCTTCTCAGCCTCCTCACCGGTCTCGGCATCCATCACCTGCCGGTTAATATCCGCACCGAAGGGGATATCCAGACCCGTCTTCCAGGTATAGCCGTTCCTCTTGTCATAGACAGCAAATACATCCCGGTCTTCCCGGTAATAATAAACCATTGTACCTGTTTCATAAAGCTTCTCAAATTCACCCGTATTCACAATATCATAGCTGACTTTATCCGGAGGCAGCTTGGTATCCCGGTTTGTGGTCAGATAAGCCGCCCCTGCATTGCCGGCAGACACAGCCCCTACGATTAATAAGATGAGTAACGGCAAAAGGTACCATCGTTTTTTAATGAAGTACATTACGCGTCATCTCCTTTCCCAGGGTCAGCAGGAATTGCCACAGCTGATCCCACATGATGATGATAACCAGCGCAACAATTGCAGCGATTATCATAAATACAAAGGTGATGATCAGGCTGACCGCCGTCTCCTTAAAGCTATAATCATGCACCGTCATAAAGCCCACGAATATGGCTATGACGGACCAGACAATACCGATCATCAGGATAACCGTCAGCAAAAATGCCTCATTATAGGTCAGAAAATAGGACATCACCGTAATGAAAGCCATGGCCGCCATCAGCGGAACGCTGCCATAGGCCGGTATCATATAAACCTGTTCAAAGCTGCCATCCCCGTCCTTGATGGAGGTTACCAGGTAATTGCACAGGATAAAAAGTCCGATGATCAGGAAAAAGCCGATGATGATGGAGTTGATGTCCATGTCCTCAACCGAGCGGTACTGATAGATAAAGCCTTTTCCTGTGGTATAAATCATAAAGAGAATAAACAGCAGCAGATACAGAATGGTTGCACCGGCAACCGTTCCTCTTTGCTTTACCCGGATATCATAATAACGATCCACCGGATGCCTTGGAATCCGCAGGGAATACAGCACCTCCCCCAGCACCGGGACCTTGGACAGCCTCTCACGGAACCGCTGTCTCCCAAGCCGTACCCTCTTCTTTTTATCGAAGGTTTTCACAAGGAACAGGGCAAGCCAAAGAACTGCTATCAGGATTACTATATAGATCATATTGCTTTGAATCCAGCTGTTACGAACCTCCCAGTAAGCCTGGGAGTAGAATTCACGATCCCCGGATACCTTAAAGTGCTCCATTGCCTCTGCATAATGCTCTGCATGAAGATATGCTTTTCCAACACCGCTATGGGCAAGCACGGACATCTGATTTAATTTCAGCACCTTATTCCACTGGGTCAGCGCCTCCTCATACATGCCCTTCTCATAAAGCCCCATGGAATCGTATACCATCAGTGCATACTCCGTGGGCTGAAAGGATTGCAGGTAGCCCTTATCCCCGTCCACCGCCCAGATGGTCCGGTTTCGGTCCACCGCCAGGGAAGGCAGCGTGGAGAAAAGCCCCGCCACATCCAGATTAAGTACAACCGCACCAAAGCTGAAGATCAGCTCTCCCTGACTGGAATAAATATTGATATTGCCGTTATTCTCACTGGTATAGATAATTCCCTGGGGATCCACATACAGGTCCGTCATGGAATCCGATACCCAGTCCTGGGTCTTGAACATATTGCCGCCCGCGGTATTATGCTTCTTTAAACCGTCCTCGTTGTTTCCCATGGTGGTGGAATATACAATTCCGTCCTCCCCGAGAAAGACATTGGAGAAGGTATTGGGAACCCTGGCTATCAGGTTCTTCAGCTGTGCTCTGGTAAAAATGGCGTTCTGAATGGCCTGGATCAAGGTGAGCTTTGTATGGTTAACCGCAAAGTATCCGAGAAAATCACCGGTCTTCGCCAGCTGCATGATTCCGTTATAGACACCTTCACCCACGATATACATAGTTCCGCCGTTATCCACCGCGATACGCAGAGGCTCAAAGGGCGTATCCGCAAAGGAAGGGGTATCCGGTCTTGTGATGGAATTGATAAAATGAAAGCTCCTGTCAAAGATAAAAACCGCTTTTGCACTTGGATCCGCTACGTAGATGGTACCTTCCTTTGTGACAAACACCCCTCTGGGATTAAGAAAGCCCTCATAGGTCAGGATGCCCGCCACCGTATCCGTGTCAATGGAATACTTCACCACACGCCGGTTCTGGGAGTCCGCTATGTACAGCATATTATCCTGATCCACAAAGAGATCATCCGGTGCGGAAAGCCCGAGATTCGTAATTGTCTTATCCGGCAGATAGGCATCCTGGGTGCGCATCCAGTAACCCCTCTGGTCAAAGGTATAGGTATAGCTGGTAGCCTGGGAGGCAAATGCTGCAGCAACCGGCATTCCTGTCATAATCAGCGTAATTAATAAAATAAGAAGTATTTTTATTCGTTTCATTTCATAACCATGCCTTTCTCATAGACTGGAGGCTTTCACCTACTTGATTCCGGAATGAGCCATCGTATTCATAACCTGTGTATTCATCAGAATGAATATAATCAGATTAGGCAGGAACAGAAGCACGGCGGCGGCCGATGCCATCCCTTCTGCTGCCACAGTATTATTGGTGGAAAGGGATCCAAGGTAAAAGGCCAGGGTCTTCATGGTATCATTGGTAATAAAATTATTGGAAGCCTCGGTCGCATTCCAGATGGCCTGGAAGGTAAGTACCACCGAGGTAGCCAGCGCAGGCCTGGTAAGCGGGATAATCACCTTCTGGATAATCTTAAAATCCTTGGCTCCATCTACGATAGCGGCCTCTACCAGGGCATCCGGTATCTGATCCACAAACTGCTTCACCAGGAACAAGCCCACAGGCATTGCAATCAGCGGAAGGATATGTGCCAGCCAGGTATCCATCAGCCCCGTCTCCTGGATTACAATATACCGGGGTACCGACACCGCCGTGGCAACAAACATCAGCGCCATCTGATTGATATTAAAGAGTGCCCCTTTCAGCCGGAATTTCTTCTTGGAGAAGGCATAGGCGGCGCTGACCGTGATAATTACATTAATGACTACGGTGAAAATCGTTATCATTACAGAGTTATACAAATATCTTGTCATGGGGACCCCGGTGGTTCCCGACAGCGCAAACAAATCCCGGAAGTTCTTCATGGTGGGGTCCTTCACAAGGATGGTAGGCGGAAAGGCAAATAATTCCCCCAGGGGCTTAAAGGCTTTATTAATTACCATCACCACCGGCAGTATCATGAAGATACCAAGGGGGATTAATATCAGATAAAATTTTAACTGTGAAGCGGAAAACCGCTTTGGATTCATTCTTGAGCCCTGAAAATTAGCCATTTAAGTAACCTCCATTCCTCAGTCTTTCTCGCCGAACAGCCCATGGGCAATCTTTGAGAATATCATTACAATCAGAAGAAGTGCGACGGATACGGCTGCCGCATATCCCATCTCATAACGAAGAAAACCATAGTCGTCGATATGGTTGGTGATCAGCTGTCCCGCCAGTCCCGGAGTCGGGTTTTGTCCTGAGAGCGTAACCCCGATCCAGCCGGTATTGAAGGCATTTACGATGGACATAACCGCGCCGAACAGCATCTGAGGCTTCATGGAGGGAATGGTGATATAGATAATCTCCTGAAAGCGATTTCTCATCCCGTCCACATAAGCGGCTTCATACAGCTCCTCATTGATATTTAAGATACCGGATACCATGGCTAGAAATCCGATTCCCATGGAGGACCACAGGGATACGAAAATCATGATATTCATCAGATAATCCGGTGACAGCAGGTATTGTATCGGCTGGTCAATCACATCCAGCCGGATCAGAATATGATTAAAGATCCCTCTCTGGTCTCCGGAAAATATGGATCTCCAGATAACGCCGATAAATACATTGCCCAGCATGGAGGGGGTATAGATGGCAAGCGAAAGAATTGTTCTTGGAATTCTCTGTATCTGTGCCAGCATCCAGGCCAGCAGAAAGGATAATACATATCCTCCCGGGCCTACAATCAAGGCATATTTAAAGGTATTGGGAAGGACGAACTTAAGAAAGGCTTCATCCTGGGTCACCAGCACGATATAATTGGTCAGGCCTGAAAAGGTCGGCTTGTTGATCACATCAAAGGAGGTAAAGGAAAGTCCGATGGCAATCGCAATGGGAATTGCGATAAACGTAAAGAACAGGATTGCGTACGGAAACAGCAATAAAAAGGTACGAAAACCGCTTAGGTTTGCGGAGGAGTTTCTGCTCTTTCTGTTTTTGATAATAACTGTATTGATTGCTTCCACTATTTTATTCCCTCCCCTTTTGCTTGTTCCGTATGCTCTACAATCCAGTCCACATCACGGAGTACATAAGGCTTCAAGAGGTTCCCTTTCTCATCATAATAGCCAAGCTCTTTCATTTTCCGTTTGATTTCCCGGTTAATACCGATTACCTTCTCGTCAATGGCTACCTGGGCAGAGGTTCCGTCCTTTACCATGGCGTTCCAGATATCGGAGAGATTGCGCTCCAGCAGATACTGGCCCGGTGTTCTCGGAACATCCCTGAGCCACTTGACCTGTTCCAGGATAACCTGCTTATCCTCCTGCTCTATGGGTCCGTCGGCAAGTGCTTCCATATTGGAAGGAAGCCATAAAAAGGTCTTGCCATAAGTGGAGCGGAGGGTATAGGTATAGTTCACCTGGGTTTCATAATCCGTCCACCATTTTAAGAACTTCCAGGAATCCTCGATACGGTCTGAATCCTTAAAAATGACACCCGACGTACCGTTGCCGATATACCACCGGGAGACGGAGCCGTCCTCCTGCACCGTACCGGGATAAGCGGACAGCGCCCATTTACCGTCAAGCTCCGGGGCTCCGTTCTTAATCAGGATATAATCATCCAGACCGACAATGCCCACCGGCAGGGTACCGTAACGGAAGGAGTTGAAGAAGGATACAACCTCCTTGGGCAGGGAATAAGCAATGAACAGATCCCCAAGGGCCTGTATGCCCTTCACTGCCCCCGGCTGATCGATAGCGGTCCGAAAACCGTCATCGGTGAATAGCTTTCCGTTATTTTGAAAGATCAGGGGAGAAGTCTGCCAATACCACTTATAACCTACCCCGTAAGAGATATTATGGTAGAAATTCATGCCAAACCGCTGCAGGGTGGGCAGGATCGTCTTAACCTCCTCCCAGGTATCCGGCGGGTCGATTCCCAGGTTGGCAAAGGTGTCCGTACGATAAATCAGGGCATTAAAGGTAAGGGTTTCCGGGATCGCATAGATTCCCTCATTATAGATAAAGGATACACTGCCGCCGGGAACAAACCGGCTTTGGACCTGCCAGAAGTCATCAAACCGGGTCATATCATATAAGGCACCGCGGCTTGCCAGCTCAAAGGGCAGGTGGGAAAGCAATCCCAAGGCAATATCCGGGGTTTCATCCGCTGCCGCCGCCAGGGTAAGCTTATTGGGATCCGGCATGATAGAGATCTTAACCTTGATTCCTGTCTTCGGCGTAAATTCCGTATCCGCCATCTTCTGCAGGAGGTCCACGTGGGTTGTTGCCCGGTTCACCCAGATATTCACCGCATCCTCCTCCTTCTTCCGCTTGAATTTGTCAGAGGTAAAGGAATACAGCAGCTTGGTGACGCCATTTCCCAGGGTCTGAAACAGATTGGCCTTTGCTCTCGGCAGCTCCTTATTGCCATAGAAATAGATCCTATCCAGGGAAAAGTCCTGGGTAATAATCTCCGCATTAAAGTTACTCATGGATTTCAGTACGGAATTATCTCTTGCAGAGGTCAGATTTTCTTTATATAACGCAATTTCATCCGGATATTCCTGCATCTCCTCCAGGAAGGCCTGTGCCTTATCCAAATCCGAAAGAAGCGCGGAATTGATGCCGTTTGGCGTATCATCCTGAAGATCATAGCGGATTGCATCTATCAAGGTCACATAAGCCTGCAGATACTCCGGAATTTCAGGAATATATCTTGTCATCTGCCAGGTCCGGTCCTCATCCCGGGCTGCTCCTGTAATCTTCTTAATATCCATCTCAAACTGGGCCACATGCTCCGAGATCAGTCTCGCATACTGCCAGGCTTTTACGACGGGCTCCTGCTCCGCCCGAAGTGTTATGGTGTGGGTACCCTTGGACAGGTAAATCTCATAGGGTGCTCCGTCCTTGCCCTGCAAGACTTCATTGGCCCAGCTGCTTCCGGTTGAGGAAAATGCATAGCTTTGCAGCTCCTTGAACGGAATCACTCCATCCAGCCGTATGGTCTCAAAGACATCAAACTCCTCTTTCACATTGCGGTAATGGAAGGCAAGCTGATAAAGCCCCGCCTGAGGAACCTCAAACTGATAGGTTACCTCCGTGCCGGCTTCCGACCAGGTTAAAGCATTTAACAGCTTATATTCACTGTCATAGGGTGCTAAAGCGGGGTTACTCTCTGAAGAGTAAATTGCCTGCATTGAATTTTTCTCCGTATAATCAATGGAATTGACCGTAAGCAGCTCCGTTACCGGCTCGCCCGGATAAGCACTCCGATACGCTTCATAAGAAGGAAGCTCAGATGCCGGCGCTTTTAACTTCAAGGTACCAAGTCCGAGGCCATCCCCGGAGATATTGGTTATCCTTACAAGATTCCTCCCTTTCTCAAACCGGAACAGCAGCGGCTCTATGGTATTATAGGTATTGCTGTATAGAAACAGGGATGCCCAGATATCTTTGCTATATTGATAAGGCGCCGTTTCATCCCCGTACCGGTCTGTGGGAAAATCCTTTGTCTCATCCATCCAGGTTAAGGGCAGCACTATATTTTTCATTTCTTCATAGGGCTGGGAAGCATTAATTTGAACATCCACGTGAAATTCCGTAAGTGTCCTTTTCATGGGCTTAAAATCCAGCGCAAGGTAATATAGCCCCGGCTCGTCAACCTCCACGCTATATTCTGCCTGCTGGCTGTAATTTAAGGTTACAGCCGTCCCCTCATAATCCTTGTCATTGATGCCCGAATTCGGTCCCGCCTGATACTCTGAGGTTCCGCAGGAAGAGCTGTTTGCAGCTCGAAAGTCTATGTAACGCACTTCCTTTGTTCTAAGGGAATTGTTCAGAAGGTTATAGGCAGCGTTCACTTTATTCTCATCTATTTCAGAGATATATTCCGAGGAATTACCAAAAATAAAAACAGATACGATAACAGCCACCGCTACGATGCCTGTCAGTACCGCGGATAATATGGCTTTTCTTTTCACTTAGCTCTCTCCCTTATTTATTAGGGTTGCTGCAAAAACTTGCAACAACCCTATTGTGGCTGCCTCTTTATTTGTCCGCTTTAAAGTCCTCGTCCTTAAAGCCATAGAATTCCCTTAATCCGTCTCTTAACTGCTGCTCTGCCAACACATATCTCTCATTGATCACCTTATTCCAATCCGGAAGCTTGGATTTCACCTGATCAAGCCAGTTGGAATCTGTTCTTAAGGCCCCGGATATCTCTTTATTATAAATATTGATCCACTCATAAGCCGCCGCCTTCTGCGCTCCGTCCTCCTGGATGAAATACGGATATGCCTTGTCGGAGATATCCCAGAACTGGCCCTTCTCCCAAAGCTCCAGCACATACTGGAAGCCGGGCATCTTCGCCTTGTCGCCAAAACGCTGATGTGTCGGGGTGGAATACCAGATCTGCATCTGCTTATCAAATTCTTCACCGGTTACCAGAGGGAAGGAGTCATTAAGACAGGTCTTCTCAACACCCTGATCGGTGAATTTCTGATCTGCTCTCGCCTGCATCCCTTCCGTGCTGCCTGCCCAGAAGGAAGCAAAGGTATAGGCAACCTTTAACTGCTGCTTCTCAGCGTCGCTCCATTCAGGACTGCCATCATCCATGGCATAATTATGAAGAGCCATCGGATCCAGAACGATACCTACGGTATTCTCCTGATAATCGGTGCTTGGTCTCGGATAAATATCCCAGTCATTAGACTTTACGGTTCCCCAATGTCCCTCGGTAGGGTTCGCTGCATCACCCATCATCCAGGGATCACCGTCATTGGTGAGGCAATAGTTGTTAATAAAGAAGTTATAGCTCCATCGGCCGTTGGCATCCATAATCTCTGTAGGAACACCGCCCACGTCACTCTGTGTCCAGATGGCGGATTTGGCCCATTTCGGTATGTACTCCAGCATACTTGCCACCGCATCCGAGGTCAGGTTGACAAAATCCCCTTCACCGCTATAGTTCACAAGGGAATAATTAATATCCTTGGTACCGGTATTAATAAAACTCATAGGGATATCCATGGCGCCCCAGAAATTCTTATTATCACCGGAGGTTGCAAATACTGTGTACTCATCGATATTCCAGTCTACCGGAGGAATGTCGATATTATTATTCTCAGCCAGTTCCTTATTCACATATACCCCCCAGGGAAGGATATATTGGGGAAGACCGGCCTGAACACCGTAATAGTTCATCATCTTCATGATGGATTTATTAAAGGATTGGTAGATCGGATCATCCTTGAATACGGACAGATCCGCAACCATACCCTTGGCTACATCGCCCACAAGGTCTGTGGATGCATAGATATCAGGGTATTTACCATGCTCTGCCTTAAAGTTCTCCAGTTCCTGGGCCCAGGGTGTCTCATTACCATGGGGATCCCCCACTTTGGCAAATACGTTGATCTTAATGTTCGGATAGGTCTTATTAAATTCCTTTGCCAGTGCATAGATTGCCGCATCGTTCTGTCCTGTCAAATCAGCGGCCGTCAGGTCTTTGTGTCCGAGATCCTCAAGATATTGGCCTGTTCCGGACCAAACCATAATATCAATCTCTCCTGAGATTCCGGAATCAAGCGCCGCATATTTCTTGCCGCAGCCGGTCATCATCGACGCGGTCATTCCCACAAGAAACAGCATACAAATAAAAAGTACCTTTGATCTTTTCATACCTAACCCTCCTAATAAATTGTAGATTTTCTACAAGCTCATTATATCCCTTGATAGAAATAGTTTCAAGAATAAAAACAATTTTATTATGTTTTTAATTCATTTTTATTATGCATATTAACTATTTATTCCACGTGAATATAATTTTATTTGTGATTTCTTATAATATTTCAATTATTACCTTCATATAATTATTATTTCAAGCCAATATTTTCGTTATTTTATGCATATTTTAACTAGAAACGTTTCTATAACAGCTTGTACAAGTAATATTACACAACGATATTCCGTTATATATAAAAATTTTAGCAATAAAAAGCACCGGGAGTGATAGGAAGCCTCCAAAGCAGACGGCACAAAAAGTACTGCTGCTTTGGAGGGATCACATCACCCCCGGCGCTCAAATTTAGCTTTTCTGTTAGCTTTTTTTTCGCCCATTCATATAAATACTACCTCGCCAAAGTCTTACTGCTTTTGATATACCCTTACATACTCCACTTCCATAATAAAGGGAAGATCCTCTTCCTTCACCTCTCCGCCCAGGCTTCCGCCGACGGCGATGTTAAAGATCAGATAAAAAGGCTGGTCAAACGGCCAGGCTTCTTCCGTCCGGTCTTCTGCATCATCTGATTTATGATAGCGGCACATACTCTTACCATCTACAAAGAATTCGATATATGATGGTGTCCATTCCATGGCATAATCATGAAAATCTTCCGTAACCCCCGGATATTCTATGGTCTCTACATACTGCCTGGTATCTTTTCTGGTATGATTATGCTTCGCCGAATGGAGGCTGAACAAAAGCTGATTCTTCCATCTTCCGCAATGTTCTATAATATCTATCTCCCCGCAGCGAGGCCAGGGATTGCCGGTTTTGATGGAATCCGAAAGCATCCATACGGCCGGCCAGGAGCCGAGTCCCTGCGGAAGCTTCACCCGGAACTCAAACCGTCCGTACTGCCAGGAAACCCTGTCATAGGTGATCAGTCTGGTTGAGGTATATTCCCTCTCACCATCCTTCTCCTTCACTGCCCGGATCATTAACTTACCATCCTTAACCAATACATTTGCCGGGCGGTCCGTATAAGCTTGCAGCTCTCTGTTGGCCCACTGATGATTCCCAAGATCATAATTCCACTTTGCCGGATCCGGTGCACCCTCATAATCAAATTCATCGGACCATACCAGCTGATAATTATTCATAAATATCAATCCCCTTTACCATGATGAGTTCTGCTGCTCTTCTTAAGGCTTATTATAAAGCCTGTTTTACTTGAGTTCAAGCAAAAGCATACAAAAACTGCCAACACGATTAAGGTAAGGATTCCTCCGGCAATTATTCTCGATTTCGACAGAGTCTCCAAGGCAGGATGACCCTTCTCCAGTATCCTGATCTCCTCCCCATGAAGATCCGCTTCCCCGCCGTGCTCCCGGCAGGCCCGGTTAAATACCCCGGTGACCTGCACAGTATCTCCGATGTTCTTATAGCTCCCGTATCGGGTAATCTTATCCGCCTCCTCCTTCTTCAGCCAGATTCCGATGGCATTGGTAGTGTCATTTATGTTAATCCAGCAGTAATCCTCCCGCTCCATGGCCTCACCGATTACTTCACCCTGGATTGTCACCTCCCGGCCATCCAGTTCCTTTGCATTCTCAATCAGCTCATTTATCGTTACTTCTGCTGCTCCGTAAGCCATGACCGTTCCGGATAAGAAAAGCACCAGCAGAAGGATTAACGCACCAATAGCTTTTTGCATAATTTCTTTACACCTCCGCCCAGATATCCGATTAGCGCAAATACCGATAGAAATTCCAGTCTTCCCAGATACATTGAAATAATATAATAAATCTTCATAACAGCAGGCATCCCAGGCGATGTCACTCCGATGGACAGTCCCACATTGCCGGCAACAGAAGAAGCCTCAAATGCAGAAGCACTTAATGGATATCCGTAAAATACACCTATAATGACACCAAGGGAAAAGGTAACGATATAACATAGGATGATGATTGCCGAAGATTTCACCGCAGTATCATCAAGCACCCGGTCCTTAATATGATGATATTTGTATACCTTCATGCTTCGTTCAGGGGAAAGAAGCTTTTTTACCTCCATGATTAACCCTTTGAATACAATTCCGACTCTTAACCCCTTGAAGCCGCCTGCTGTTGAGCAGGCAGAACCGCCGATCAGCATGACAATTATCATGATCAGTATCCCAAAATCGCCCCATTCCAGAGCAAATTGCCTCGCATAAATACTTCCCAGACCGGTTGTTGTATGCGCTGACAGGATATTAAAAATAATTCTTCGAAAATCTCCAGCAATATCCGGATACAGCTTCAACCGCTCCATCCCTATCAAAGCAAATACACATGCGATAAAGGAGGTAACAAAAAAGCTCTGGGTTTCGATATTTTTTACGATCTCTTTCCGTTTTCCCTGCCATATGGCATAATGCAGCCCAAAGTTCAATGATCCTAACATAAACAAAACCATGGCAACCGTCTCATAAATAATGCTGTGATAGTACATGATATTCTGGCTCATGGGAGCAAAACCTCCCGTACTCCAGGCCGAAGCAAACATAAATAATCCATGCAGAAAAGCTGATACAGGGCTTAAGCCGATCAGGATACCAACCACCCACAGCAGGACAGTGCCGATAGCCAGATAGACCATACTGATTTTCCATATGAGCTTTGCCGTATTCTTTATATTAGGAACCAGCTCAATGTCCTTCCCCTCGCCCACATACATTTTATAACCGCCGCCGATGCCCCTTGTAAGGAAGGTAAGCGCCAGAACAATCATTCCCTGCCCGCCGATAAAGGTGAGGATATGCCTCCACATGTTCAGACCCATTGACAGATGATCCAAATCCTGCGTAAGCGCAAGTCCTGTGGTTGTAAATCCGCTCATTACATCAAAGCAGGCATCCAGTAATGAATTGGTGTGTCCGCTCAGCCGATAAGGCACGGCACATAAAAACATAAGTATTACCCAGGAAAGCGCGGCAATAACAAAGCCGTGCTTCCATTGAAAGTCTGATGTATTGTTCCTTGTCCGCAACCCTGCCAGAATAAGCAAAAGCCCCGTAAGTACAGAAATATCGAAGCTGATGATGAAGTCAAGCAGCGGCTTCCATTCTCTGAAGGCTATGGCGGTAATTATGGGTAACAGCATTAAAAGCGCAACGATCAATACAACATATCCTGTATAATAACTAATGATTTCTATACTATAGATTCCACCTTTTTTTTGCATCGCTCACCCCTAAAGAATTACTGTTGCCGCCAGCAGTACGGCCAGATACAGACCTGCTGCCAGCAGTTCGGACAGAATTCCCTTTAATTCATCTTTCCGACGATCCATTTATTATTCCCTCCATCGTATAGCTCGTTAACCAAAGCTGCCAGAACCGATTTACTGGTAATAACCACTACCTTATCCTTCGGCAGGATGTTACTGTCCCCCCGTGGGAATATTACGGTTTCTCCGCGAAGAATGGATACAATTACGCATTCCTTCGGGAGGGTAAGCTCCTTCACCATTTTATTGGTCCAGACACCACGCTCACGGATCAAAAGCTCTGCCATCACCATGGAGCCCTTCTCCAATATACTGATAATCCGATAGTCCTCCTTATCAAAGGAATATTCGATCAGATCAGCGATAACCTGAGTACTGCATACGGTATTATCAATCCCTAATTTCTTAAACATGGTCATATTCTTTGGATTGTTCACCCTGGCAATGGTCTTTTTGATCTCATAGCTTAATTTGGCTATTTGGCAAATCACAAGGTTTTCTTCATCTGAGCCGGTAACCGCAGCGATGATATCAGCATTTTCTATCCCTGCATCCTCCAGGACTTCCAGCTTGGTTCCGTCGCCCCATATGACATCCGTATTAAAATCCTCTGCGATTTTTAAACAGGTATCCTTATCCCGTTCAACCAGCGCCACCTCATAATCTTGCTCCTTTAAGGTCTTTAAAAGATTGTAGCCGACTTTTCCACCGCCGATAATAATTGTTTTCACTGAAACCTCTCCTTACACAAATATTAGAATTATTTATTCTTGATATTCCCGCTGTGCTTTTCCTGCGGCAGCTTGCTTTTTAGCATCTCCAGTTCGTAATCGACCGGATTAATCGTGTCTATTCCAAGCCTTTCATAAACATAATTCTTATCCGGTTCATTTACTCTTGCAATGATTTTGGGTACCTGAAATATCTTATCTGCGATCAGGGATACCGTGATATTTATATTATCATCCGAGGTAACGGCAATCAGCACATCGCACTGATGAACACCTGCTTCCGTCAGATTGTCACTGTCAAACTCTATTCCTTTAATTCTCTTTCCATTAAAACCGCTTCCCAGCCTATCCAGCTTTTCAGCATTTCTGTCAATTACGCATACATTGTTACCCTCATCCGACAATCCCTTCGCCAACTTACTGCCAAATCTTCCGCATCCGATTATAATAATATACATT
Organism: Bacillota bacterium; assembly: GCA_023409535.1. GTDB lineage: Bacteria > Bacillota > Clostridia > Lachnospirales > Lachnospiraceae > Mobilitalea. The sequence continues at coordinate 62,498 of JAEYGZ010000047.1, read as the reverse complement.
CCTTTCCTCCATTCCCTTATCCTTACAGATCCTGCGATGTACCGCCGCTTATCAGGCTTGCAGCACATCCTCGCCGTAATCTACCGGAATGTCCTCATATTGGAATACCGTACCCACCCGCTGCAGATTATTTCCTGCCGGCTGAAATCTCGAATCAAGAACATATGCCATCCGGTAATGCTTTCTGGCCAAATCCTTCTCTCCCATACATTCGTACCAGATACCAAGCAGATTCTGAGGCTCCGGGTCATTCGGACCGATGGTTATAGCCTTTATGATAAGTTCATAAGCCTCCTCATACTCTGCTCGCCGCAGGTTATGAACAGCCTCTCTGATCCATGCTTCATATTCTTTGGTTACCGCTTTATCTTTCTTCATCTGCTTACCTCCTTCTGCTAATCTGTATAAAGAATAATCCTTTCCGTATAAGTTTTGTGTAAGCATTCCATTCTCTATATAATATTTATATAAGATAACCGGAGGTTGGCAGCCAAGCCTTCCCCAACAGAAAAACTGCTCCGGTAGAAGTGTTAATCCGGAGCAGTCAATATAATAGTTTATAGAATTATCCTTTCTGTTGTAATGTACCTTTTTAGTCATCCACCAGCCTGTAGCCGACGCCGATTTCCGTAATAATATAACGTGGCTGGGAGGGATCCTCCCCAAGCTTTCTTCTGAGATTCCCCATGCAGACCCTCAGGGACTGGGTATCTCCCGACAGCATACCCCCATATATATTCTCTGTTATAAACCTGTGCGTCAGCACTTTTCCCTGATTTTTTGCCAGCAATACCAATACCTTATATTCATTCGGAGTTAACCGGATTTCTTCCTTGCTCAGCCATACCCGGTGCTTTTCCGCATCAATCACAAGGTCCTTAATCTGAAATACCTGTGCTTCTTTTGTTGCTTCGGCACTTTCCAATCCCTTATGGCGCAAAATAACCCTGATCCGCGCCAGTAATTCAGGTACGCTGAAGGGCTTTGTCAAATAGTCATCCGCCCCGGCATCCAGCGCTTCAATCTTCTCGCGGTCATGCCCCCGTGCGGAGATTATGATAATCGGCAGCTGGGATACCTGCCTGAGTTTTTTAATTACCTCAACCCCGTCCATATCCGGTAAACCAAGATCCAGAATTAAGATATCCGGCTTTCGTGAAACCGCAAGCATCAGTCCGGTTGCCCCATCCGCGGCATCAATACATTTATAGCCCTGCATTTCCATGGAAAGCTGCAGGAAGCTTCGTATCGATTTTTCATCATCAACAATTAAAATTAATGGTTCCATCTCATACTCCTATTCCGAGAATATATAAAATTGAACAATTGTGCCATGGGGTTCCCTGTTTTGTATTGTGATTTTTCCGCCATGGGCTTCCACTATGGATTTACAGAGACTAAGACCCAGTCCCATGCCCTTTCTGCTTGCTTCCTTCTTTGTGCTGCTTTGATGATACCGCTCGAAGATATTGGTCAGCTCCTCCTTCAGTATACCCGGGCCATTATCCTCTATCTCAAAAACCACCTTATTCTCCCTGCGATATAAGCTTACCGTAATTTCGCTTCCATCCGGCGAATAATTTATCGCGTTATTTAAAATATTCACGAGTACTTGCCGCAGTAATATGGCGTCGACTTTTATCAGAATAATTTCTTCCGGTATATTTACAATAACCGCATGCTTATTCGCATGCTTTTTAACATGGGCGATTGCATCCGTAATAATCTCCTCCGCCGCTTCCTCTTCCAGATGCAGCCTTGCCTTACCCTCTTCAAACCTGGTGGTCTGAAGTATATTTTCCACCAATTCATTTAACCAATCCGCATCCTCATAAATGCTTTGCAGAAAGTTTTTTCTAACTTCGTCATTCATTTTATTATAATTGTCAATTGCCGTACTGGCCAGTCCCATAATTCCCGCCAGCGGAGTTCTGAAATCGTGGGAAATGGATCTGAGCATATCCGCCCGCAGCCGTTCCTTTTGAATCTCCAATTGTACCTTCTTCTGATTCTCACTTAGCGTCTGACGCTCCAGCACTACCGCCATCTGCGGAATCATCACATCGATAAAGCTGTTCTGGCTCTGGGAGATACTGCTTCGATCCTTCTTTGAAATACCGATCATTCCCAGCACCCCCTTCTGTCCGGTAATCGGTTTATAATAAGCTGCCGCTCCTGAAAATAATATGGTACCATATCCGCAGGGGCTTCCTGATTGATAGGCTTCCATACATGCCGATTGATCCATCACACTGCTAAAATTATCTTCACCCCGGACACATCGGTAGAGAACCTCGCCTGATTCCTTATAAAGCTGTACCAATACATCCGCTTGAAATTTTACTGCGATTTCTTCTGCTGACATTTCCGCCAGCTCTTCTTCATTTTTTATATCCAACAGCTTGGTACCGATATGATACAGGGAGGAGATATATTCCTCACTGTCCTTTACCTGCTGCCTTTCAATTTTTATCTTAATGGTTAACATACTTGTGATTAAGCCGACCATAAACATCACAAAAATTGTAATGATATAGTCCGGATCATTCACCTTGAGATTATAATACGGTTCGGTAAAGAAAAAATTATACAGAAGAGCCGCACAAGCAGATGCAATCAAGCTATAGCCATACCCTTCCGCCAGATAGGAAAAGAAAAGAATTCCCAGCAGATAGATCATTACGATATTGGACTCAAACATCCTGCTATGAAAAACTACCATGGATGCCGAAGTACACACCAGCATGATTAAAATCAGAATAAAGATCATTTTAAGCGTTTTCTTTGCAGCGGCTTCCTTATTCATGATAAATACCTCCGACAATATCGATAAATTCCCTATAGATTATAGCATATTCCTGAAAAAAGTAATACACCTGCATACATTAATCATAATGCCGCAGGTGTATCCTGAATTTTATTTATATTGCTATCGTCTTGCCGCCCTTGACCTCATAGATCTTATTATCAACGCTGATCCAGACGGATTGGAAGGAAGGATTATAAACACGGTCTGCTTCTACGGTAAACTGGAGACGCTTTGCCGCGTCCTGATAATCCACGATCTGTATGTTGGTAGCGTACCAGATCTCATCCCGATAGCCGACCAGCTGGCAGAATTCCTCCATGAGACGCCAGTTATCATTATTGGTAAATTCATAGCTATGCCCCCATACATACATCATATACAGGTATTGGGTTTTATGTAAGCCTAAGAATTCTTCCCCAAGCTTCATCAGATTATGATTATGGTGGCAGGTCGCCTTCCATTCCAGAAAGTTCTCAGGAATTCCGAAGCCATCCGAATTCCCCACGACCCTTGAATACTGAATTCCCAGAGAAGGGAGCATACCGATAATCTCTTTGGTATAGGATCCGTTGGGATAGGACATTCCCCTGACCGGATAACCTACCGCCTTCTCCAGCTCTCTGCGGTCCTCCAGGACCTGAAGAGCCACCTGATCGATAGGACAGCGGCTGATGGTGGGATGGGTACTGGTATGAGCCGATACCTCATGACCGCGATACAGCATTTTGTACTCCGATACAGGAATTCTTTCCTCTGAACGAATGCCTGAATTGACATGAAAGGTTCCCTTAATTCCATAGTTATTAAAGATCTCCACCAGGCGTCTGTCTTCTATCCGCCCGTCATCATAGCTCATCGTCAGTACCTTATGCTTGCCCTCCGGGAAGCATACATAAATGTTCTTAAACTTCTTATCCATTATCCCGACTCCTTTTTTCGTATTTCCAGCTTATCTCATTAAGCCGTTTCTCCACATTCCTGGTCCGATTCTACTCCACTTTGGAATATTTTTCAATACAATATATTATTACATTAACGGATACTCGCCGCCCGGATACAGGGTTGCAGCATATTGTCTTCTGGTCTGGAGAACAGGTTTCATTGTCGCAGGATATCCGAAATCATAGGGAGTTCCGGAATAAATGTAAGCCGTCGCGGCCGTATAAACGATAACCTCTTCCTTGCCTCTGCCAAATAAATCCCCATGCAGTACATAGCCATCCTCTCCAAATACAAGCACCGGTTCCATCTCCCCGGTGTAAAGAGCCGGATTGACACCGCCTCCTCTGCGGTAAGCGAGAATATAATCCTCTCCCTCACCGTTCCAGTTGCTCAAGGTATCCACAATGGTCAGCCATCCCTTGGTTGTACGCTCCTCCTTCCAGAGCTCCTTCCCTTCCTGATCAAGCAGGAACATTCCGTCCTTGCCATCCCACTGGCCCTTATAACCATCCCCCCGGCGGATACGGTCCAGGCCTGCGATCTGCAGCCCCGGCTTATCCTTACAGAACCTGCCCAGTGCCACATGCTGGGATTCTATGGAGCCTTCATATCTCCAAAGCTCCTTGCCGTCCCTGTCGTACATACAGGTCACACTGCCGCCGACTACCCATTCCGGCTTGCCGTCACCGTTCACATCTCCGACCCACAGACAGTCTGCATGATCGTCCAGATCCTTACAGGACCACAGAAGCTGACCATTATGATCCAGCAAGTCATAGCCTGCCATCACCTCATCATAACCGTCACCGTTGATGTCCGCTGCCCAGGGGAAATGTCCAAGGTTGCCCTCATGGGTCCAAAGAAGATTGAATTCATTATCAAGCGCCCACATCTTATGGTAACGATCCTTTAATATGATATCCCGGGAATGTTCCTGTCCTCTCAGATTGGCAATGATGATACAGTCATGAGCTTCCTCTCCCGGCAGTTGATAACTCTTTTTAACCTTACCCGTGCTGCCGTCCAATACGAGAAAATCCTTTTTCATCACGCAGAGCACCTCCAGCTTGCCGTCGCCGTCTATATCATAGATCTGCGCAGGAAAATCAGAGCCCGTTCCGCCGGGATGCTCTGTGGGAGTACCAACCTGCCACATCATTTGTCCATTCAGGCGATAGGCTGTAATGCAGGTCACCTGATGGGGTACATAACGGTCGTCAATATTCCCGTCCGCCTGCAGCATCACCAGCTCCATCCTTCCGTCCCCGTCCAGGTCCCCCAGCAGTCCTTTATTTCCTCCTGCTGCCGTAATATCAATTGTTCCGATTAAATGTGCTTTCATCATTATTCCCTTCCCTTTCTTTTATCCCTCCGTTTATCCTTTTTTGTGTCCTGTTCGATCTTTTTTCCTGATCTATCTTTCCTGATCTTGCTTCTTCGGCCTGTATTTCCCGGGCTTTCTTCTCTCAGCTATCTTCCCGGCCTGCTATATATTACCTGCCTTCTAACATATCTTCTGCCCCTTATGCCAGCTGCGGCAGTACATACCTCCAGTCCATATCACTGGCATAATAGAACTTTGTATATCCGGGCTGGTTATAGCAGTTATTCTGCCATGCCACACCCGTCCGGTACTGGATATCATGCATTAGGGTAAATAATTTATGTCTTGTCAGTTCGGCATTCATATAAATGCGGATTGCAGAGCTGTCTTCCGTTCTTAGGATAAGCTCCTCCCGGAAATCTCCAAAGATATCCGCTGCCAGGCAGGGATTTCCCTTGGTTCCGTTATTGGCAAGGGTTCCTTCCGGCTGCAGCATCGTTCCATGGGTCAGATCGTTGATGACACCCGTATGCCTTCCTTCCACATAGTTTATTCCATCGGTAATCTGGGTTGTCAGATCCGGTGCCCAGCGGATGGACATATTGGTGCCAAGCCCGGGTAAGTCAAGAAGCTCTCCCTTACAGGAATAAATCTCTCTCACCCATACCTGCAGCCCCCTGGTATTCGGATCAATATCTCCGATCATACATCTGCCCAGATCCTCCTGCGCATACTCCCCAAAGAGAACCTGGCCGGTTGCGGCGTCCCGAAGGGCAAAGCCGTAAGGCGCAGACCTTGCTCCTTCAAATACATTAAAGATCTCAAGTCCCGGCCGGTCCGGATCAATACAGGCTACATGCATGGCATCCCCATGACCAAGCTTCGCCCACCTTCCGTCCGGAAGGGTGCCAAAGCTGCTGTAAAGCAAGCTGCCGTCATGGTCGATTACCGCTGCACCGTAGATTATCTCCTGGCAGCCGTCCCCGTCCACATCCGCAGTGGACAGGCTATGATTCCCCTGCCCCGCCAGTATACCGTAGACCGGGTCTGTTCCGGTACTTCCATGAGGATTACCGCCAAAGGGATTACTCATGGGTACAAAGCCGGAATCCACAAAGAATTTCTCCCGGAAACGGTTCGTGAAGAAATCATACGCGACAATGGTCGCCCGGGTATAATATCCGCGACACAGGATCAGGTACGGCCGCTCTCCGTCAAGATATGCCACACCGGAGAGGAAGCGGTCCACACGGTTGCAGGGCTCAATTCTATTCATGCTGTAGTCGCCCCAAAGCAAACCGTCATCCACCCGCGGCGCCGGATATGGTATCGTCTGCAGCTCCTCACCGTCACCGCCAAACATGGTGAGGTATTCCGGTCCCGTCATAATAAAGCCTTCAAACTGCTCCAGATGATTCTTCTCACTTCTGGAAGGAGCATAGACCTCGATAAAATAATCCGCCAGCGCCCTGGCATCCGATTGAGCCAGGGGATAGGAGTATCTTGGAGTGATACCGAAGCATTCCTCCAGAGTGGCGGGCCATCTGCCTGCCACAACTTCAGGGTGAAGATGCCACCCCATAAACACTCTGATCAGATGTTTCCAGTAATCCTTGGCGGAATATACATAATTATCTTCATGGGTAACACCTGCTTTACGATCTTCCTCAGGCAGCGTAATATCATAGGTCCCGGCCTCCCTTCCATCCTTATGATAGAGGGTCATCCTGGTCCCCGGAGCGGATTTCACCGCCATCTCCGCTTTCCCGTCCCCGTTAAAGTCATAGACCATGAATTGGGTATAATGAGCTCCCGCACGAATATTCACACCCATATTCAATCTCCACAGGAGGGTCCCGTCTAATTTGTAGCAATCAATATAGCAGTTACCGGTATAACCCTTAATGGAAACATCGTGGGAATTACTGGGGTCCCACTTCACCAGATATTCGTACTCTCCGTCCCCGTCCACATCACCCACGCTCATATCATTGGCACTGTAGATATACGCCTCCCCTGCCGGTGTGATACCGCCCTCAGGGATCTTCAAAGGAATTTCCAGATAATTATCACCGGAACGCCACGCCCGGACCGGCTCACAGGCAGGCAATTCCCTGCTCCCATCCAATGCTGCTACTGAATAATTATCCTCCATGGTTCCATCTATATCAATATAATTTGTACTCTCTGTCACTCGGGTCAATTCCCGGCCGTTCTTATACAGGATAAAGTCAGTGCCTGTCATACCGCTGCCGCTGTAGCCGGTTACTTCATCAAGAAGCAACCGCCAGCTTAAGAAAATTCCCTGCCCCGTCCGGATTGCCGCCAGTCCCCTGTTCAGACACTCCAGCTGCTCGTGAAATACCCTTTTCACCGGTGTTTTTAAAACAATTTCATTGCTTTGTTCTATGGCATTAATGATCGGATAAACCTTAAAATAATGCGGTACATGGGTTGATTTATTTATGCGATAGACGCATCCTGTGGTCTTTCCTACCGGCAGATACTCCATGGTGACCGTATCCTTATCTGCCCAGTAGATGCGATAGCCTTCCGCCCTTGCAAGCGGATCCCATTCAATTATCACATAACTGTCTTCTGCTTCTCTCACTCTTAAACCGGTTATCATAACCAATCCTCCAGTTTTACTTCGTTATCCCGGATATTCGCTTACAATCCAGGTATTCTTTCAGGAATAATAATCTGAGGTTACATCGCCGGGCCGGCTCTCATCCGGTTGGATCAGAACCTTTCCGGTTAATGACATAACCCCAGGTAGTTTCGTTCTATTTTCAATTACATATCTCAGAGATTGCTCCGGGATTACTGAGGCTTATATTGTGCGTTAACTTCATTAATCACATCGGTACCGCCAAGCTCTTCCCATCTCTTCCATGCATCCTGCAGCCCGGCTTCATCAATTTCACCGCAGATATACTGTGTTCTTGCTGCCTGAAGCTCCTGATCCAGGGAAGCACCGTTTAAGGAATAGGTTGCGGAATTAACAAGCAAACCTGCCGCCGGATTAAATACAGCCTTATCAATATTTGCTTTCCTGGTAGCCATATCGATGTCCTGTCTGGGTGTTGTTACAGGGTGAATGCTGACCGGTACTGAACTAGGAATGTAAGCAACCGTTTGATTTAACGGAGCGTAATCCTTTTGAGATACCTTGTCTGCTGAGTCAAGATCAACAAGATTTCCGTCGGCATCCTTCTCCCAGTGAACTCCTTCAAGACCGTATCCGGTCAAAAGTAACATCTCGTCGTCGTTCATTTTATCTAAGAAATTAAGGCATGCCTTTAACTTCTCTTCTGTGTCTGCAGCCTTTGTAATTACGAAAAATCCGTTAAATCCGGAGGTTGCAAGTGTCTTGCCATTAATTGAACCGACCAAAGCCATGGATGCTGTTTCTGCAGGATTAACAACAGAAGGAATATTCTCGGTCACGAAATAATCCCAGGGTTTTCTTGCATTATCAAGAACATCAATCAGTATACCACATTCTCCGTTCTTCACGGAATCTAACCAGGTAGCCGTATCACGAACTGCCCAATCCTGATAAACAAGGCCATCGTCATACATTTTTTTGAACCATTTGAGCGCTTCCATGTACTCGGGTGTCTGATGTACCGGTACCAGCCTGCCATCCTTCTCAACCCAGCCGTTACCAACGCCGAACCAAGTCTGCATAATATCAAAAGGTCCGGTATATTTACATAATGCTAAACCGTAGGTATCGCTCTTGCCATTGCCGTCAGGATCGCCATGAGTAAACTGATACATCATGTTGTAAATATCTTCGACTGTCTTAGGCTCGCTGAGTCCAAGCTTATCAGCCCAATCCTTACGATAGCCAAAGCCGTTTCTGCCAATGTCTCTTGCGCGATAGATACCGATTAATTTCCCGTTTACGGTAAGTACATTATTAACATTGGGGTTCGCCTGAGACAGATTAGGGTACGCAGCAGCATCTGTAATATGGCTGCTTAAATCCCAGAAGGCGCCTGCCTCTGCAGCGCTTACAACAGCGCCGGTCATGCTGCCGACGGCCATAATCATAGGCATGCTGTCCGGATCTGCAAGAGCAAGTGTCATCTTCTCTTCGTAGCTGTCACTTGGTACCCAGTCAAAGGATACCTTGGTGTTGGTGTACTCTTCCATCTTTGCAATTACTTCCTCTGCATAAGGACCGGATAAAGGACTTCCGTCGTAATCAAAGGTCATAAATGTGATCTCTGCAGGTCCTGCAGGTGTTTCTGCTGCCGCTTCTGTCTTATCTCCGCTCTGGGGTGCTGCTGTCGCCTCCTGCTTTGCACCGCCGTCAGTGCTTGCAGGCTCCTTTGCTGAACAGCCTGCTAAGCTTGCCACTGCCATCATTGTTACTAAAAGCATAGCAATGATTTTTCTTAAGCTCTCTTTTTTCATAACAAACCTCCTTCATTCTATGGTTATAATAAGGTCGGTCAGCCTTTTACGGCGCCAACCATTACACCCTGTGCAAAATACTTTTGTATAAACGGATATACCATCAGGATAGGTACTGTGGCTACTACGGTAGCCGCCATTTTTACCGCTTTGTCCGGCGGCGGACCCATGAGATCAAAATTCATAATATCTGTCTGAACTCCCGCTGCCAAAAGAATAATACGCCGAAGGACAATCTGTACTACTTCCTTATCCGGCTTTAAGTAGATCATGGCACCGAAATAATCATTCCAATGTCCTACCGCATAGAACAATCCAACGGAAGCGAGAACCGGCTTGGACAAGGGAAGTACCACCTTAAGGAATATCTTCAGGTCATTGCAGCCGTCGATATAGGCTGCCTCCTCCAATTCCTTCGGAAGCTCCTGGAAGAAGTTCTTAACAATAATCATATTAAAGGGACTGATAGCTCCCATCAGAGCTAAGCCCAGATAAGAATCCTTTAGATTCAGGGTTCCCATTAATATATAAGTCGGAATCATACCTCCGGAAAACAGCATAGTAACAATAACAAAGTTCAAAATGATATTTCTTCCCTTTAAATTTGCTTTTGCCAGGGGATAGGCAAAGGTTGTGGTGAAAATCATGTTAATCCCAGTACCTAATAATGTCATGATGAGTGAATTTCTCAGCCCCACAAAGATATCTCCGGTTTCGGTAATATACTTATAGGCATTGAAGGAAATCTTGGTCGGAAACAGAAAGAAGGCTTTCTCTGTCAGCTCACGTTCCGTTGCAAAGGAACCGGCCAAAATATAGATAAAGGGCAGTACTGTCGCGATTGCGAATAAACCGACAACGACATAGATCATAACCTGCGCTATCTGTTCTCCTTTACCGGCTCTGATCTTATTGTTTATTTTTGCCATACGCGCGGCTCCTTTCTAATAAATTCCCGTCTCGCCAAACTTTTTCGCCAATTTGTTAGAACCAAGCACCAGAATGATACCAACGACCGATTTAAACAAACCGGCGGCTGTACTATAGGAGTACTGTGCATTTATAATACCCTTCGTATATACATAAGTATCAAATACTTCTGCAGCGGAGCGATTTAGATCATTTTCCATCAGGAAGATCTGTTCGTAACCGGTATTCATCAGGGAGCCTACTCTGAGAATAAGCATCAGAACGATTACGCTGCGAATCGCCGGTAAGGTGATATGCCAGAGTAATCTCGCCTTTCCGGCACCGTCTACCTTGGCTGCTTCGTAAAGCTGGACGTCAACGCCTGCAAGCGCCGCTAAGAAGATAATTGTGCCGTAACCGGTTTCCTTCCACATGCTCTGTCCCACAATCAGTCCCTTAAAGAAATGCGGTTTAGAAAGAAACTCCAGCGGATGCCCTATTATCTCCCGGATCACCATATTTACAATGCCGTCGGTTGAGTTAAACAGCTGGTAAGTGAGACTCGCAACGATAACCCAGGATACAAAGTGCGGTATGTAGATAAAAGTCTGCGATATTCTCTTATACTTTTGCGAGCGGATTTCATTCAATAATAAAGAAAGAATAATCGGCGCCGGAAAGAAAAATATCAGATTTAATAATGAAATTCCGAGGGTATTCTTTAATACGGTAAGAAAATCTCTTCCTTTAAAAAATAACTGAAAATGCTTCAATCCCACCCATGGACTATCCCAAATTCCCGTAAACGGACTGTATTGCTTAAAAGCTATAATAATACCTCCCATTGGGATATAACGGAAGATTATAAAATACAGCAAGCCAGGCAGCAGCATAATGTATAACCATTTATGATGCATGATGTAGGTGAATATATTCTCATTCTTCTTTTGGGGGTTTTTTGTTAAATCAAGTGTTTCGGTTTTACCCTTACTCATAATCCTCCTCCTTAAATTTCATATACCGGTTGATTTCATTGTGCATATTGTTTATTCCCGGTACAATTTTCTCGGGTTACTAGTGCTAGTTTAACCTCCCCGGAGGAATTACGTAAATAATCATATTCTTTTCATTTATACATATTGGTCGTAATCCACATAATATGGCTATGGTTTTTGTGTATATTGAACATTTATTATCTTTTTGTCTACCCGGGATTCTCTGTAAAAATAAATTGATTATTCTGAATTTCGCCAAAAAAGAAGCGATAATACTCAAATTATCATGTATTATCGCTTTCCTGTATTCGTTGATTATTGGCAGCTTAAGCTCATGGATCAGTCCGTTCCCCCCGGACCTTGTTCATGCTGCGGAACTTACCCGGTGTAATACCCTCCATCTTACTGAAGAAGCGTATAAAGTTCTGTGCATTTGTATAATTTAATGCTGCTGCGATATCGGATATATTCCTATCCGTATTTAATAACAGCTCTTTTGCCTTTTCTATCTTATAACTGCCCACATAATCCGTAAAAGTCATATTGATTTTCATCTTGGTGATCTTCCAGATATAGGACGGATGATAATGTAAGCGCTCTGCACATTCCGCCAGTGTAATATTTCCGCTGGTTTCCTCAACCAGTCTTTCGATATCCTTCATGGTATCCGTTGATTTACTGGTTCTGGAGTCGCTTACGATGGTTATGACCGGCTTAATTACCTTATTTTTAATAAAGTGACGCATCTTCTCGATATCATAGATCTGATCCATCTTCAAGAAGATGTTGTTCTCCATATCCTTATCAAATACATGATCCAGCGTAATTCCCGCGTCTGTGGCGACCAGCATGGCCGCTATCACAATCCGGTGAAGGTGCAGGTAATAATCACTCTGAATCGCATCATTTTCAACCATAGCGTCTATAAAATGATCAACCAGCTTAAAAGCCGCAGCAGCATCACCGGAGTCGATGGCTTCCTTTAGCTCGCGTTCTGCAAGACGATCATAGGTATAATGGCTCCGCTTAATTTTAATATCCGAATAGAACAGCAGCACATTATTATCAAAGGAAGGATCCTGGCTTCTCAGGAATTCATTGCTCTTCATTGCCTCCAGCGCTTCCTGGTATGCAATTCTAAATTCCATAAGGTCGCTGTGGATTAAGCTGACGCCTGCATTTATATGAACGCCATACGCTTCCGAGATGTAAGCGTTCAGCATATTACAGATCGCTTCACCTTTTTTATCCAGCTCCTGCAGATCCTCAGCCGCCACGGTTAATACCAGGGTTCTTTCATATCGAAGCGGCGGAAGAAACAGAAGTCCCTTAATATGCTCCGGCATATTCTCAATTACCGAGATACGCAGGGCATCCTGCTTTGTTTCATCATAAAATTCCTGATTAGGCCCGGATTTTAAGATCCCGTTAATGAGAAGATAGTACTTCACCTTCTGTATTTTATAATTATCAAGATAGTTATCAAGGTGTTCCTTACGGATATCCCCCCTCATTAACCTGATCTGGAACAGCTCCACCAGATTCGGACGCTGGCCGGCAAGCAGCTTCTCAAAGAAGTTCCGGTTATCTACCAGATGGTCAATGCTTTTGGCAATATACTCAAACTCATATCCCCGTCCCTCCCTGCTATGGGGAACCGTGCCGTTCTCCATAGGCTCCGCGAGGTCATCTACCCTCTTTGTCAGCAAGCCGATGGGCTTATAAATTCGCTGCGTGCTCAGTACGGCGGCACCCAGCACTACAGCGATCAGAACAATCAAAATTACGGTTAAGGTTAAGATAACCTCTCCTCCGGAATTCATCTTGCCCATATCGTGACTTACCATGTAGGTCCAGTCAAGCACACCTGAATTTGCGGCTGCAATGCTGTATTCTCTGCCGTTGGATAAGCGGAATTTCTTTATTTGTTTTAAATCACTAAAATTCTGACGGCAATAGGCAGCTACGGCATTATTCGTGGTATATACAATACCGCCGTCCTTATCAAAGACGGTAATATCACCGTCTGCCAGATCCTCACGCAATATTTTCCTGAGATTGGTCTGATCAATATTAATGATCATAAGGCAGTTGGGCTTCTTATTAATCAGGGGTGCCTTAAACACAAGATTCAAGCCGTTTATTTTTATCTCTTCTCTTGGCAGGCTGACTTCAGCCATCTTTGTATTATCCTTCCAGAAGGTTCGGGTAAGGGTGCCGTCATAGGTATGGAACAATTCCCCGATTTCCTTTTGATTGGTTACCTTAACATAGCGGAACATCCCCCTGTTGCTTAAGACCCATTGGGTATTAAAATTAATAAAGGTATATCCGGATATATAAGTAAGATAGTAGCTGGGACCCGCCATAATATTGGTCGCCTTATACAGCTTGGAGTAATCCGAATACCAGATATCCGTATTAATCAGCCATTCCAGCTCGTCCTCATCAAGCTCGTTTATGTAATAGCTTCTTATATTATATAAAGCCGTATCCACCCTGTCTTTCACCTGGGAAATGGTTGATTCCGTCTGCACTGCTATTCTATCGGATATGGCATCGATAAAGGTCCGGTAAGAGACCGCTCCCAGCACCAAAATAGGTATAAATGAGACGATCATTATATAAGCATAAATGGTACTTTTATAATTTAACCTTCTCTTTTTCATAATCTTCTCCCAATTCGATTTGATCCGGCGCAAAAATAAACTCTGCCCTCTGCCCGAGATTTCGTCAGCGTATATTTATTATGAACAATTTTTCGGGGTTTTGCAATAAAATAATTATACATAAAGCCCATCTCAAAAAAATATAATGTAACAATACAAACATACACCGGAGGGTATTGCTTTATGAAAAGAATTATGATGAAAACCTTAATCGGCTGCCTGGTAGTCTTTGGCGTGCCTTTCCTTCTGACAGCACTTTTTAACCGCGATAGATTTGGCAGCTCATCAAAAGATGCTGCGGATTTTACAATTTATTATGAAGTGAACGGCTCCAGAGAAAAGCTTTCCTTTGATGAATACCTGATCGGTGTTGTGGCTGCCAATATGTCAACCGGCTATGCAATGGAAGCCTTGCGGGCCCAGGCTGTAATCGCACGAACCTATGCCCTGTATAATATGGCTCTGCTGAATGAGGATTCTGACAGGAGTAATTTTACGACCTCAGAGCTGGGACTTTCCTATCTGGGCCGCGATGAGCTTAAGGAGTACTGGGGGAGCGAGGATTATTCCGAATATTATGCAAGGCTTGAAAATGCCATTCATAGCACCAAGGATAAGGTTATCCTTTATGATAACGACCTGATCCTTCCGGTCTTTTTTGACACCGGTTCAGGCTTTACCCGTAATGCTCTGGAAGCCTGGGGTGTTTCTGTTCCGTATCTGGTCAGCGTATCCAGCAAGCAAGATATTACCTCAACCAATTATCTGAGCATCAAGGAATATGAGGTTGATGATCTCATTGCTTTGCTGGATAAATATTATGCCGATCTGTCTCTGTCCGAAAAGAAATTTTTTGATGAGGTTACCGTAGCCAATCGCGACAGTGCAGGCTACGCAACAAAAATTAACCTTGGCAGCCGCACCGTATCGGGGGAGGAATTTGCCAAGGTTATTGGCCTTGCATCCAATCATTTTTACATTGAAGATTATGAAGGCAAGGTGCGTATTGTCTGCAACGGCTCCGGGCATGGGATCGGTTTAAGCCAATACGGGGCAAATGCCATGGCAGAAGAGGGTTCCACCTATAAGGAGATTCTATCCTATTACTATACCGGAACCTCCCTGGCAGATCTGTCACAATGATTTATTTTTCATCAGAAACGAAAATTCCTCCAGCCAGAGCTTCATTCCCGGCTGTTCTTCTCTCTGCTTTTCTGCAAGTCCGCCCCGAAACAGAACGACCTTCTCCAGCTCTTCCGGCGTCACTTCTGCCCCGGCATACCGGTACCGCATGAAAATATCCGCAATCTCGGGAAAGGCAACACGATTATAATGATAGCGGTCCTTTACTCTCTGCGCAAGCATAAGTATCGTTTCCTGTTCACCAAGCGCAAAGCCTTCCTTGGTTAACAGCACCAGAATCCGCAAAAACATCAGGTACATTTTTTGGCTGTTATCCGACCTGTCATAGGCCTTTCTGTAGCGATATCCAAGCGCCTGATAATAAATAACAATGAAAAGCAATACCATAACAACTGCCGCCGCGAAGGCAAGGATGCCATACCCGATCTCCTCCATGGTGTTATCCTTCTCAGGCTCGGAGGGTATAATCTCGCCTGTATAAGCAGGAAATGTTCCGCTTGGATACTGTTCATAGGGATTCTCGTAATTTTCCGGCATTACTCCCCCCTCCTTCGAGGGTTCTGCCCACCTGGTATATCTGGCGTCAAAGTATATCCCGGTAGCTTCAAAGGGTATCCAGCCTACACCTTCAATATAAGCCTCCGCCCAGGCATGAGCCTGGCTGTTGGGCACAGGATACATGCCCGCCTCATCCTTGTTCTGATATTTTGCCACAAAGCCTTCCACATAACGCATGGGAACCCCGATACAGCGGCCAAGTACTGCCATAGCCGTCGCATAGGAGGTACAATACCCCTCCTTGCTTTCAAAGAGAAAATAATCCACAAAGTCATGACCCTTAGGTGCTTTCTCGGGAGAAAGGGAATAGGTATAGCCTTTCAGGTAGGCTTCTATTGCCTTCAGCTTATCATAGGCCGTATCATATCCGGCGGTAATTTCATACGCCAGCTGTCTTACTCTGTCCGGCAGCTCCTCCGGTAAACCGGTATAATTCTGCTTAATTGTGTCGGCGCGGTTTTTCAGTACCTCATAGAAATCCCACCTGCTCTCCAGGCTTTCCGTATTGTTATAAGTAAAAACATTTTCATTCAACCATGCAAGGGAAGTCAGGTTAACACTTTGCGCCCGGTCATAGGAAAAGGAATCCGCATCCTCTAACATCCTGATAAAGGCATCTCCATATAAATTCATTTCATAAAAGAACAGCTCATAGGATGTGCCCTTCCCCTTTGCCTTATCAAAGATAAGATTGGAGGGTCCGGTTTCCGGTTCCTGCCTGCCTGACAGGAGGTCATACCAGCAGGTCTTGATCGGATAAAAGAAGGTCTTGGTCTTAATATTATTATAAGTAATCTTATAGGTCACGCGATCCACAAAGCTGTTATTCTCAAGCGTCTCCGGCTTCTGTCTGGCCAACGCATATACCAATTCCATATAATCCAGCTGATAATCCTTCTCACCAGGCAGAAAATCCTCATGATTTTTCTCCCAACTGTGTCCGGTGTAACTATTGCTGACCGAACCGATCAGATAGACTGCTTTATTTTTGGAATAGCCGGAGATCTTCAGTGCAACTTTACTGTCTGTAAGCAGCTTACTGCCGCTATTGTCAAGGTCGCCCCCATTCTCGGAATAACCGGTCAGGCTAAGGAAGAATTCATTGTCCTGCCTACTGAAATAATAATCCAGATCCGTTCTCCATACTTCAAGCTGATCCTTCATGGTGTGATAGATATTCTTAATGGTAACCCATTCGATGGGTTCTTTCTTCGAGGGCAGGGCAATTGCAAGAATTGCAAGTAGCAGGCAGACCGGAGCGAGATACAGGATGCTCTCTTTTTTCTCCTGCTTACCGGCTCTCTTTGCATAGAGAACACCGCAGCACTCAACAATCACTGACAGCAGATAGAACAGGAAGATTCCCACCGCTGCCTTATTCATATTAAATTCAACCACACTGAGAACCACCATTGCAGCAAAAACCGCTATCGCAATAACGATCTTAAGCTGCAGAGACCAAAGCAGAAGGAAGAACAATGCGGTTAATACAAAACCCATCAGAAAGAGGATGAAATTTGCATATTGGGATACATGCAGTTCTTCAGAGCCGTTATAGACGGTTATCCAATGAAGCAGCCCGAAAAGCCAGGTAAAAGGATTGAAGCTTCTGATCCAGAAAATTAATGCCAGAAGCGGGAGAATACCGGCCATTACCAGATAGGTGATGGCATATTTCTTATACAAATCAATAAGATAAATACATATCGCAGGCAATAGCGAAAAGAATGCACCGGCAATAACCGGTACCCGAAGCTCATAATACTGGTTGATAATCAGGCTCAGCGCCCAGCATAAAGCCATGCTAAGCAGACTGCGATACGCCTGATACAGCCTCTCCCTGTCATGGAACACAGCAATCCCTCCTTTGCTACGACTGATTCGTAAACAGCATAATAGCATGCTTTCTTTTTCAATAATTCAGGCGATAATTTCCTGGGTGAGGACCTCCGTAATGTCCTCAGACCACATAATCTGATATACCTCAATTCCGGCATTCTTCATACTGTCAATTAATTTCTTTGAACCCTCCGACAGATCATCGCTGATATAAAGGATGCAGACATGATTACCGGCGGATACCGCCTGAAGAGCCGCCAGATAAAGCTCCTTTGTCAGGTTGTGGGTTGCCGCGACACAGAACATACCCGTATTCCCCCGGTGCAGCCGTTCTTTTAACAGTTCACTGACAGGAAGAGCGGCCTGAAACTGAATGCGTGCGCAGGCTTTATAAAATGCATTAAAGTCTTCCTTGGCGGCAATCGAGATATGATGCCGGCCCTCCAGATCATAAATAATCTGAGAGGGGGTTCCTCTTATTGCATAGAAATTCGCTATTGCCAGGACGCTTTCAATAATTTTATCCTCTGCCTGAACCACCTTCAGCTCTTCCTCTCCTATCTTGGCCAGATCCATGAACAGAACAATCTCCGCCTTTGGAATATGCTGGTATTTTCGGCTGATAAGCTCCCGCATTCTGGCGGATGCCTTCCAGTGAACCCTCTTCCTGCTGTCGCCGGGATAATATTTTCTTACCTCCGTATCCAGCTCCTCCTCAGCCGCATTGCTAAACCGCATGGGATTCTTCACATCGCTCTGGGGAGGTGCAATCCCCAGCCGGTCCAGCTGTACCACCCTGGGAAGTACCACTACCTTAAGCTTAGACAGGATAGGATAAGTAATCTTGAACAAATACAGAAAATCTGTCACTTCAATGGTATCCACACCAATATAGTATTCGCCCCGGTAATTGCATTTGATTCTTGTCTCCATCCGTTCACTGTCATTTGGCAGGAGGCTGTATTCGGTCTTCTGATGTGCCGCTTCAATCGTTGACTTGTCTTCAAGGAAATTCACCTTGACATTACGAAAGGTGATATAGTCCTCATTGGCGATCGCAAAGGAGTACATCGTCCAATCTCCCTTTACTACCAGATATGCCTCCATGGATTGATAAATCTTAAATCGAAAATATACATACACCGTATATAAAAAAGCAATCACAGGAATAAGTATGGTAAGGTAAAAAAGTGCATAAGAAATATTACCTCCATAATAGGAGGCAAATACTCCGCTTCCGATAATTGCTGCCACAAAAATCAAACGATTTAATATCATAATTTTATCCCATCTCTATTTGGCCAGAACCGGAACAGGTACCTTTGCCATTACATTTTTTAATATTTTATCGCTCTTTGTCTGGGAGAGTCTCGCTTCCGGAGCCAGAATAATACGGTGGGCGATCACAGGTTGTATCAGCCCGATAATATCATCCGGAATAACATAATCCCGCCCCATGAGGTAGGCACGTGCCTGGGAAGCGCGAAGCAGCGCCAGGGTCGCTCTCGGGCTTGCTCCCAGAGTAATATTGCTGTCCTTTCTTGTCTCCGCAACCAGCCTTGTGATGTAGTTAATTAGATCCTGACTAACCTTTACCTCTTCCACTTCCTTCTGCATCTCAAGAACCGTCTCCCCCTCCACCACCGGCGCCAGTGCCTGGGTTAGCTGCCTGTTTAAGAAGCGGTCCGCCATCAGCTGCTCCTCACCAAGCTGGGGGTATCCGATGGATAGCTTCATCATAAACCGGTCCAGCTGCGCCTCCGGCAGGTTATAGGTACCCAGATAATCCACCGGGTTCTGCGTTGCAATGACCATAAAAGGTCTGGGTATTGGATAGGTGACGCCATCCACCGTAACCTGCTTCTCCTCCATAGCCTCCAAAAGGCTTGCCTGAGTCTTAGGCGAGGTACGGTTTATCTCATCCGCAAGAATGATATTGTTTACGATGGCTCCCTTGGAGTATTCAAACCTTCCGCTCTGCATGTTATAGATGGATAGACCGGTCACATCGCTTGGCAGCGTATCCGGGGTAAACTGAATTCTTGTAAAGCCGCAATGAATGGTCTGCGCAATCGTTTTTGCCAGCGTCGTCTTGCCCACTCCGGGAACATCCTCCAGGAGCAGATGCCCTCCCGCCAGCAGGGTAACCAGCGTAAATTCAATCACTTCCCGTTTCCCTACGATGATCTGTTCCATGTTATGTATCATTTCCTCAATTTTATTTTGATTTTTCATGCTATCCTCCATTCTTCGTATGCTCTTTTATCTATTACTTTGCAATAAAACCGGTTTTCTGCTTGATACATTGTTCTTCCATAATTATACTGTATTGGTAAAGAACTGTGAATGTAAGAATTGCATTACTTTTCGAACTTTTTATTGTACAAATTTAAGGATGCCGCTGACAACCCTGTGAGCCTCTGTCAGCGGCATCCTCTATCCTGCTTATGTCTGTTCTTATATCTATTCCTGTGCTCCTTTGTCTATTCTTACGTCAATACTTCTTATTTGATCTAAGCTATCGCTCTGTCCGCAGCTAGTTTATAAGCTGGCAATCAGGCCATTTAACAACTTCACTGTATTTCTGATGGCAAGTTCTTCAAATTCCGCATAATTCATCTCTGCGCTGTGATCCGCCTTATCCGAGATAGCGCGGATAATTAAGAAGGGAAGCCTGTTTAAGTAAGCGGTATGCGCAATTGCCGCACCCTCCATCTCTGTGCAGCAGCCATCAAAGTTCTCCGTAAGCCAGGCCTTTTTCTTACTGTCGGAGATAAACTGGTCCCCGCTGACAATTCGTCCGGTATGAACACCGATCTCCGGCAGCTCTCTGGCGCAAACCTCCCTTGCCAGCACGATCAGATGCTCATCTGCCTGAAAGACGGATTGCTCCATCCGGGGAATCACTCCTACCGGATAACCAAAGCCGGAAGCGTCAACATCATGCTGCAAGGTATCTGTGGACAGCACGATATCGGCGATATCGATCTCATTTTTAAGGGAACCGGCAACCCCTGTATTAATCACCGCCTCCACTTGAAACAAATCCGCCAGAATCTGTGTACAAACAGCGGCGTTCACCTTACCGATACCGCAGCGCACCACCACGGTCTCCTTCCCTTGAAATATACCCTCATAAAAGTCCATGGAAGCAATTGTTTTTACCTTGGAAGCCTGCATCTGATTTTTTATAATAAGAACCTCTTCGTCCATTGCGCCGATTATTCCGATTTTTTTCATTGATCCTTCTCCGTTCAACTAATAGTTACTTTCTTAATAGTAGCCTTTTTTCCAGCTGATTACAACTAAAAAATTCATTTGCAAAAAATGTTAGTCTGAGATACAATGTACTCGATTATCTGTAGCCGGTAAATTTTTTAACTCATACATTGAATTAGTTAACACAGTAATGGAAAGGACTTAAGAAAATGAAATATAAAACAAAAGGCGTCTGCAGCCAGGAGATCAGTTTTGAAATAGACGAAAAAACAAACACCATAACCGCGCTCAGCTTTGTAGGGGGCTGTAACGGTAATACCAGCGGAATTTCCAAACTGGTTGTAGGCATGAAGGTTGATGATGTAATCCAAAGATTGGAAGGAGTCACCTGCGGCTATCGCCAGACCTCCTGTCCGGACCAGCTAGCGAAGGCATTAAGGGAATGGAGGTCCTAAAAATGAAGCGTATCGTTTTAACCGGTGGTGGTACAGCCGGCCATGTTACACCCTGTATCGCCTTACTACCACAGTTAAAGCAGGAAGGATATGAGATCGAATACATTGGTTCCTATAACGGAATCGAGCGAAAGCTGATTGAAGAATATAACATACCCTACCACGGCATATCCTCCGGTAAATTAAGAAGATACTTTGATCCAAAGAATTTCACAGATCCTTTCAAGGTAATTAAAGGTTATTTGGAAGCCGGAAGATTATTAAAGACGATAAAGCCGGATATTGTATTCTCCAAGGGCGGATTTGTTACCGTTCCCGTGGTTATGGCCGCAAAAAAACATAAAATACCGGTCATCATTCATGAATCCGATATGACTCCCGGACTGGCCA
Source organism: Bacillota bacterium (assembly GCA_023409535.1). Lineage (GTDB taxonomy): Bacteria > Bacillota > Clostridia > Lachnospirales > Lachnospiraceae > Mobilitalea. The sequence continues at coordinate 40,818 of JAEYGZ010000047.1, read as the reverse complement.
ATAAACTGGCGCTTCCCTCCGCCTCAAAGATTTGCGTGAATTTTCCCGAAACCCTGGAATATCTTCCTGCCGAGAAGGCTGTCCTCACAGGTACGCCAATCCGCAAGGAGCTGTTCTCCGGCAATAAGCTTCGCGGCCTGGATTTCTGCGGCTTCTCTGCCAATAAGCCCATCCTTTTAATCGTCGGTGGGAGTACCGGCTCTAAAGCGATTAACGAAATTATCCGCGGGATGCTCCCGACCCTGCTGCGGGATTATCAGATTGTACATCTGTGCGGCAAGGGCAATCTGGACGAACGCCTTGCCGATACCCAGGGCTATGTTCAATTCGAGTATATTAATGCAGAGTTAAGCGACCTCTTTGCTGCAGCCGATCTTGTGATCTCACGGGCGGGAGCCAATGCTATCTGTGAGATTTTGGCGCTTCGTAAGCCTAATATACTCATACCGCTGCCTGCTGCCTCCAGCCGCGGTGACCAGCTCCTGAACGCCGAATCCTTTGAGCGCCAGGGCTATTCCTATGTGCTGAAGGAGGATAGCCTTAGCTTAAGCACACTTCTGGAAGCGATCAGCAGTGTAATGCAGAAAAGACAGGAGTATATCAGTGCCATGAATAAGAGTAATTTAAATAACTCGATTGACACGATTATTCATTTGATTAAAGATACGTCAAAATAAATCACGCAGCGTATACTCGAAGTGGTGCACTAACATGCCGTAGTGCACCACTGATTACTTTATTGCGATCTTTCTGAAAAAAGTTTATTGTACGTGGCAATATGTACGCTTACTTTTACCTTATCCTCTGCGGATAAAGCGACATACGGTTTTGTCATATGCGCCGGTATGATCCCCATTTGATAAAGTGCTTCTTTTCTCCATACAATTGCTGACATCCAGGAACCTGAATAAAGATTTGATTCGTTCATTCTCTTAATTTGTGCGTAAACTTCATCTGCTTTTTCAAATTTATCTTCCCAAATATATTTTTGATATTTTGTAAAAAGCTTTGGAAATACGTTTGCAAGGGAAGGTACAAAGCCATCACAGCCAAGCCTCGCACAAGGTGACATAGTGGATTCATCGCCTGATAAAACCGCAAAATCGGAGCGAAGCTCTTTAAGCTCTATAAGATGCTTAAAATAAGAAAGATCTCCGCTCGAATCTTTTATTCCAACAATTTGTTTAATTTTCATAAGCTCTTTTATCGCTGAAATCGTTATGCTAGCACCACATGTAATGGGTATATTATATAAAACCAGCGGAAGCGGCGTCGCATTGACTATTTCCTCGAAAAAAGAAATAATTTCTCTATCATCTTTAACAGGATAATAATACGGTAGAGAACAAACCAGATAATCCGGTGATAACTCAGCCATTTTTTTTGCATTGAAAACGGCTTGTTTTGTTGAAGCATCACTAACACCTAAATATGTCGCAATTTTTCCTTTTGCATATTTCATTGTATGCTCTGCCAACATATGGCGTTCTGCGTGGGATAGTCTTGCATACTCACCTGTGGTGCTTACTTGAAAAATTCCATCCGCCCCTCCTTCAATTATGTGTGATATCAATGGGGAAAGTGCTTCTAAACAAAGCGTTTCATCCTTGTTCAATGGGGTCAGTATCGGCACAACAATTCCTTGCACATTATGATTCAAAATAGCATCTCCTTATGAGCACTAAGGCTGTGAATATAGTAAACTGCTTCCTGTGTAAGAGGTTCTTCTGAATTTGGAAGATCGTTCGGCGGCGCAAATTCCACATCATAATCGTAAAGAGGGAGTCTGCGTTTCTCTCCTGTACGGAATTCAATCCTTTCAACTGAAGGCGCATTACCAAAAAAGCGCAGGTCTTTTATTTTTATTGGCTTCTTGTCAGCAGAAGATGAATCTTTCAGTCCGTTATAAAGCTCGGCGGTAGCTGTCTTTTTATAGCAGTCAAGCGTAAGTTTTACGGTCATTGTCCAATCATACAACATAACAGGTGTAAAGCCATTCCCATGTTTTAACTTAACGGTTCTGTCTGTATCTAAAATAACTCGAAACACAGCAAGTCCTCTTTCATCGCAAACATCAATTTCCATTTTTCCAAAATAATTTTGTCTTGCCTCTATTTCAAATTCCAAAGTTACTTTTTCGCTTTTGGGAAAAACACGAACAGCTTTTGCGTAATCATATGGGTTCCGGCTTCTTAAACGCAAAGCCATCTTTTCAGGATTTATTGAGGTAGGATGTGCTTCAAGCGAAACCTCCGCCCACATGGGACTGTAAATATTCCAATTTGGAATCATTGTATGAGGAGCAAGTCCGCTGAAGTCATCCTTAAAGTAGTCTGAAACCACCCCAGTTATCGGTACCGGCACATAGCTGACCCATATATCCTCCTTGTTCATGGAATAGGTGAGCCACATACCGCCGTCCGGCGTACTTGTTTCACCTTCCAGTCCGCGAACATAGTTCGGTCCGTAGTCACGCCAAAAACCGTAATATCGTTGCAGCGGAACTTCACCATGCACGCATAGCATATCTGAAAAGTTTATCCCATCCTCAGAGGTGATGACCGCCAGCGGCCAACGGTGGCACGAGTCAGATACAGGGTTATATGCAAGTGCATAGCGTCCGTCAGAGGTTCTTTCACCCCAAATCTTTCCGCCGGACATGACAAGAGATGGACAGCTCATAACAGGAAGCCAGGTCTTGCCTCCGTCCAAGCTCTTTGAAACACGAGAATGCTTCCATAGCCCGATAATCGTTTCATCATTCAGTTTATAATAATTAAAGGCCTCCCCAGCGCCGCGTATTGAAAAATAATCCTCCTCACAGTCCCGATTTTCTTCCCACATTTGAAGCATAATGAGTTTATCTCCAAGTAACGCTTCACACGCAGAGATGAAACCGGCATCTCCAGAAGTCGTGTACATCGGGAATAAAGCATTTTTTTCATTATATCCACATGTCTTATTCATGATAAGAAAATAGATATCCGAAAAAGAACCGTCCTTGTATAGTTCGCGTACAACTCGTCCTATCCCATTTCCCGAGCACGGAAGAACTGATACCTCTGCCGATAGTCCGTAATATCCCACACATAAAAGCCGCCCGTCCGGTGCTTTATAAAAACCCATACGTTGATGCATACAGGCATAAGCTTCATTTTCTACATACAAATCCTGCCTATTCCCATTATCTACGGATAAATCAAGCGGATAAGGCGGGAAAAGTACAATAGGTTTACTCCAGTTCTCCCCGTTTTTTGAAGTAGATAAAACAGTCTGGCTTTTCCCGATATGCTCGCTGATTGGGTTTGAAAGCCAGGAAAGATAAAAACAGTCGTTCCAATAAATTATATTCGGTGCATGGTTGTACGTATTGCTAAAGCCGCCATTAGCGTTTGGGTTTCCCCTGTTCGCACGAAAAACCTGAATATTGTGAACACCGACGACAGGGCGCAGCATTCCGTCATGCTGCGCTGAATAGGGAACCTCACTACCGATATAACGTATATATTCATTATCAATTGGGTTAACCATAAACAATTCCTCATTTCACAAAATACATAGTTATCCTTAGTCTTTTTCGCTACAAAGCCTGTGCCAGGCCTAAAAAATGGCGTCTGGCACAGTGAATTACAGCTAGATTTAATTTTGCTTATTTTACTCTTGCAAGGGCATCCGCATAAATTTGTTCCATTTCAAGTGCACCGGCTTCGATAATTTGTTGCTGTACTTGTTTCCATTCGCTGGTCGGGCGTGTTCCGATAATGAAATTATCGTATTCCGCTGCTAAAATCGTAGTAATATTTGTACGCATGTCTTTAAGTGTTTCAGCCTCCTCTGCCGTAAATGGAGGATCAATAACCATTTCATCCATGAAGTTCCACGTGCTCCATGTATTATACCAACTCTTGGTTTGCTCGTCAAAAAATGCATCTTGCGCGCGTTCATCGATATATCTTGCAAGACCTAATTTTCCGCCCCCGATAGAGCCATAGAATGCACGAAGAGGATCAGTTTGCGTCATGTATTGATTTATAACTTCCTCCTTCAAAGTGTAATTATCACCGCTTTTATCATATTGCTGCCCTTCTATGCCAAAATTGGTTAAATCACAGCCTTCGTCAGAATATAAGTAATCGATAAGTTTTAATGCAACTTCCAGGTTTTCAGACTTTGCATTGACTGTTGTTGCTCCCATATCATCCTTCGAGTAGAACAAGCCTCTCTGTAGCCCTGAAGAGGTGGCCGGAATTTCCATAGGTCCAAAGAGTGCATTTGTATCAGTCTCTGCTAACGCTTTATTAAAGTTTACAGCAAAGGACGGATTATCGAAGAAGAAGGACGAACGTCCTGCCGCAAGCTTTTCCTGCCACTGACTGCTGGACGCAACTGCATAGTCGGGATCTAACAAGCCTTCAGCATAAAGCTTATGGAGATATTCAAGCATGGGGATAAATTCATCGTGTGCCTGGGCATACAGATATTTTCCGCCGCCAGCAAGCGGATCAAAGTACATATTATTGCCGCTTCCAAACGAATATCCAAAACATGTAAAGAGATTTTCCGTACCATTTCTGTTGGCCAACGGATACGTATCCGGATGCTTCTCTTTGATTGCTTTCAAAACCGTGTACAGATCATCAAACGTCTTAGGAGCCTCCAAACCGGTTTCAACCAGTAAGTCCTCACGAATCATCGGCGATCGTCCAAAGCGATATATGTATCTGCCTAAAACAGGCACCTGATAAAGCTTGCCATCAATATTAATTTTCTTTAAGTCAGGGTTAGCATCCCAAAGGGCCTTAAAATTCGGCATAATATCAAAATAATCACTGATGCATGCAAAAACGCCGCTTCCTGCAAAATCCGACACATTATAAGTATCATAAAGAATATCGGGCATATTGCCTGTAGAAACCATAACTTTTTGTTTTTCTGCAAAATCCGCTCCAGGTATTGTTTCAACCTCAAGCTTTACACCGGTGCGCTTATAAATTTCCTGAATACCGATATTATCCAGCGTCATAGGCTGTGCCGGATTATCAGATCTGACCAGGCGAATTGTGACATCTTCGTCGGTAATTAATTTGTGTGTAGTTTCTTCTGTCGATTGTTGTGTTTGCGCTCCTGCGGTCGGACTGGGGCTTGAAGTGGATTCCCTTTGAGAGGTACAGCCTGACATCATACCAGCGACTACAAATACCACCATAGAAATACTTAAAAATGTTTTGTAACGTTTCATAATGACCTCCTTTATATTAGCCGTTAATACGGCAATTTTTAAATCTAACATTTCAATGCTCTTTTCCAGGTGCACCTATCCCTTGATCGAGCCCACCAGCACGCCTTTCACAAAATATTTTTGGATAAATGGATAGACGGCTATAATCGGAAGTGTACAAACCATTATTACTGCATATTTGATCGTAGTATCTATGATGGCAAAGTCGCTTCCGCTTCCGGCCTCCATGGTAGCACCGGACATATTACCCTGAATTACCATGTTCCTTAAAATTGATTGCAAAGGAAATAGTTCCTTTTTATTTAAATATAAAAGTGCGCTCATATACGAATTCCAGTGTCCGACTGCATAAAAAAGTGCCATCGTAGCAACAATCGGACGGGATAACGGTAAATAAATATGATACAGTATTTTTAACTCACTCGCTCCATCCAGGTTTGCAGATTCGTGCAGTGCCTCGGGCAACCCCTGGAAAAAAGATCTCGTAACAATCATATTATAGGTCGAAATTGCGCCAGGTATTATCATCGCCCAAATCGTATCGACCATACCAAGGTTGTTTACAATAAGAAAAGTAGGAATCATTCCTCCAGAGAAATACATTGTAAACAAACAGAATGCCATTAGATATTTTTTTCCCACCAGGTTAGGTCTGGAAAGAGGATAGGCACAAAGGAAAGTCATTACCAGGTTTATAAGAGTTCCCAATGAGGTATATAATATGGTGTTTATATAGCTCCGTCCAATATTAGGATCCTTTAAAACCGCCCTATAGGAAGCAAAGGTGATATCAACAGGAAAAAGATTAACTGCTCCTCTCATAACCGCTTTACCATCTGAGATTGAGGTTATTGCTATATGGTAAAATGGATAAAGGGTAACAATTGCCAGTAAAATCATGATTACTACATTGACAGCATCAAATGCTCTTGAACCGAAGCTCTCTTTTATTTTTCTTTTCATACTCACTTCCCCTCCTTTACCACAAGCTATTTTCACTTACTTTTCCGCTTATTTTATTTGCATAGAAAAGCATGATAAGTCCTATGACTGACTGGAACATCCCGACTGCGGAAGCATATCCGTAGTCGGCGCTCTGCATACCGCGTCTGTATACATATGTGGAAATAACATCGGCGGTTTGGTAGGTTGCACCATTGTAGAGCAGCAAAATTTTCTCTGTAGCGGAAGTCATCATTCCACCAATCGCCATGATAAGCATGATAGAAATTGTAGGCATGATACTGGGAAGTGTTATGGAGAACATTTTCCCAAAGCGTCCGGCACCGTCTATCGTTGCAGCCTCGTACATCTCTTCGTCTACACCGCTTATTGCCGCAAGATAAATGATCGAACTCCAGCCAATATTTTGCCAAATACCCGAAATGATATAAATCGGGCGGAAAAGTTCAGCTTTCATAAGAAACTGTATTTTTGTCCCTCCCAAGGATGCTATCATTTGATTAATGAAGCCATCATTCGATAAAAACGTTACGACCATTCCGCAAATGACAACGGTTGAAATAAAGTGGGGTAAATAAGTGATAGATTGAATAACACGCTTAAATCTTGCGTTACGAAGCTCATTAAACATCAGGGCTAAAATAATAGGAGCAGGAAATGCAAAAAGAAGGTTATAAAAATTAAGTATCAGTGTATTTTTAAGTAATGTTTTAATAAAATACGGATCCGTCAGGAACTTCTTAAAATTAACGAAGCCTATCCAGTCATAGGATATAATGTTTTTCCGAAAGGCGATATTAAGCCCATACATTGGCACATAGCAAAATATAATATAATAAATAACCGGAAGAAGCAGCAGCGCATATAAAGCACGTTGATTATACATCCTTTGAAAAGTCTTATTCTTTTTCATTTTAACCTCCGTTGCTGTTTACAGATAATGTTATTCTGAAAAAAGGGTGCAAAAATAAAAGGCTATGATAGCCAATTTCAAAAATATAGAAAAAGTTAAAATAATTTACAGTTTATTTCGTAATTGAAAACTTTGTTCCATCATTATCTTCGCATAATTAGCAATTGCTTCATCCGTATAGCGGCTTGCAAGCCCGACTAAGCTAATTGCTCCAACCAGATTTTGTTTCGCATCTAAAAGCGGTACTCCAACGCACTTTATCCCAATGTCGTGCTCAGCATTATCAACTGCATAACCTAGATTTTTTACACGGACTAATTCCTTATACAACTTTTCACGGTCTGTGATTGTTGTGTCAGTAAATGCTATCCTCGGCATATTCAGCACTTGTTCAATGTACTCTTCCGGCATAAAAGCCAGCATCGCTTTTCCAAGGGAAGTACAATAAAGTGGGGCGGTAAGCCCTGCCATTGGACGTGACGCAAGAAGCGTAAGCGTGTTTGCCACCGTAACCTGTTCAAGATACAACACATTGTAATCGTAAAGAATAGCATAGTAAGCTACCTCTTTTGTTTGTTCCGCCAAAAAACGCAGATGCGGAATAATTTTGTCATAATGAGTCATTGTGCTGGTAACTGCATAGCTTCGTTTTAAAATTTCATATCCAAGAGCATATTTACTGGTTACAATATCCTGCTGAACATAACCATAGGACTCAAGTGTTTTAAGAATGTTGTGTACATTACTTTTGTTTAAATCCAACATTTTGCTGATTTCAATAACCCCAAGCCATGGTCTGTCTTTTGTAAAGCAACTAAGTATGTCTAATGATTTGTTAAGAAGAATATTTTTTCCTTTTTCAGAATTACTTTCGTTCATTTTTTTCACCTCGTTCTCTGTGGTAGAACACTGTTCTATAACACGATAATCATATCATATGCATTCGCGAATGTCAATATTGCAATATCATATTTACTCCAAAGAAATAAATGTATACAAACTATACAATTACAAAGTCACTGTATCAAAATAAAAAGGATTGAATTTGTATATAATACCAAAATTCAATCCTTACTATCTTATTGAATATTCCAAAGTTCACAGCTTACTATAATTATGCCTTATCAATATAGTTTCTTAGATTATGCAATCCAATGGTAATTGCATGCAGGTTTTCTTCCATTCCTTCAAATTCGATTGCGATACAGCCGTCGTAGTTTGCATTTTTCAATGCCCGGGTACAATGGAGGATCGGTACGTCGCCATGACCGATAATGGCGCCTCTCAAATAATTACCGCTTCTCGACCTAAAAAAGCCCTCCCCCGGATCTGGCAGCATGGAGGATTTTACATGGAAATCCTTCGCATGAACATAAAAGGCATAAGGTGCGAGCCTTCCAAACGCTTTTTCAGGTGCTTCATCGGCACATAAAAAATTACCCATATCCATTAGCAGTCCAAAATTTTCATGGCTGACTCCATTATATAGCTTTTCCATCCTGTCGCTGTCCTGACAGAAAAACCCATGATTTTCTACGGTAGTACGGACTCCTCTGGAGGATGCATAAATCGTAACCTCACGGCAGGCATCGGCGATCATTGGAAGTACCGTATCAAAGGATCTCCCATCACCGGTTGTAGCATCATGCCGTATCAGATCAGTACCCAGGATAACCGCGATATCCACCATTTTCTTCACACGTTCAATTTCAAGCCTGACGTTACCTCCGCTGCCCTTGATAAAATCGGCGCCAAAAGTAAAGTTGGATACAGGCATTTCCAGGCTCTTACATTCTTTTGCCAGTGCCTCGGCATATTCTTCCTTCGTAATACCTTCCGGTGCAAGTATATCTGCAAACTCAATGGCATCAAAGCCGATTTCCTTTGCTTTACGGATGCAGTCAAGCTGTGTCATTTTACCTGCATGTAATAACTTCTCAAAGCTGTATGAACTGACTGATATTTTCAAAGGATCACCTCATGGCCGGTTGCGGCAGATTCATAAATTGCATCTAATAGCTCCATGATATCAATACCATCCTGAGCCGGGGAGATGCAGGGTATCCCATTTATGATGCAAGCGACAAAGTGATCGATTTCCTTGGCAAATAGTCCGTCAAAATTCAAAGAAGTCTGTGCATCCAGCGTAACATCTGCCAGATAATCGTTGATTTCACTGTAGAGTTCCAATCCCGGATCCAGCTTGGCACCACCCTTGGTACCAAAAAGCTCTATTTTCCCTTCGTCTTTTTTAATATTCAGGCTGAAGCTTGCTTCAATGGAGAGGACAGCGCCGTTTTCAAAACGGATCATGGCAGTCGCTAAATCCTCGACATCGCATATATCATTCTCTGACGCACTAGACGCCTTATAAAATTGCTTGCCTTTAATATTTCTTCGGTCATTCAGTTTTTTAAAGGCAGCACCGTATACCGAAACAGGCTTTGGGTTACCCATTAAGAACCTTACAAGATCGATGACGTGGACTCCTAAATCTATTAAAGGTCCGCCGCCGGAACGTGACTTATCACCAAACCACCCTCCGGGATTCCCGATACGTCTCAGATAAGTAGCTTTTGCATAATACAGCTCACCAAAATAATCGGATTCGATAAATTCCTTTAATAGATTACAGTCATTTCCGTAGCGTCTTACAAAACCGATCATTAATAATTTTTGATTCCGGTCAGCAGCCGCCTTCATTTCCTGTGCGGCCTTTTTGGAAACCGCCATAGGCTTTTCACACAGGACATGCTTACCGGCATTTAATGCTGCGATGGTGCAGGGTGCATGTGCTGAATTCCAGGTGCATACGCTAACCGCATCAATTTCCTTCAGGCTTAACATTTCATTCAGATCGGTAAAGGTTCGTTTCACCTTATATTTATCTGCCATATCGTTCAGACGTTTTTCGTTCAGGTCACAGAAAGCATAAAGCTCAACATTTTCATTGTTTAAATAAGCTTCTATATGCTGCTCTGCGATGGAGCCTGTACCGATAATCCCTATTTTAATTTTAGTCATGCTTATCTCCTATCGTTTCATCTTATTCAAAAAAATAACTGCTTTCGTAATATCTTCTTCCGGATTTTCACCGACTTCACGTTCAATCGTCAAGAAGCCCTTATAACCAATGTCATCCAGAGCCTCTAAATAATTCTTGAAGTTAACGTCTCCTTCTCCCATAGGAAGCTCAATAAAGGGCGGATTCGTATCCGGAGAAAGAAATTCATACTGGGCTGCAGCACCGGCAGTTTCATCTTTTACATTATAAATTATTTCCGGTTCCATAACTCGAAGCCGTCTGCCATCCTTTGCATGAGTGTGTACGATATAATCCTTCAAGGTATAAACGGCTTTGGCAGGGTCATCCCCCGTAACCATTACAAAGTTAGCGGGGTCAAGATTTACCGCAACCCCTTTTGAATTAAGTGAATCTAAAAACTCCTTTAAGGTAACTGCAATCTCCGGTCCTGTTTCCACAGCAAAATGTCCTCCCGCGGAATCTGCAAATCGACTCAGGGTATGACAAGCTTCCTGCATAATTTTATATCTTTCCTGCTTCTTATCTGACGGAATTACGCCAATATGGGTCGTAATGATATCCGTTTCCAAATCCTTGGCCAGCTCCATAATACGTTTTGATTTTTCAATAAGCATAGGATTTTTCTCTTTGCTTCCAAAGCCATGGCCCAAGTCCCCGCATAAGGCGGAAAAAATGAGTCCGCTTGACTTTACCATGTCCAGAAGCTCTTTTCGTTTACTGCCGGTTAACGCTTCCGGGGAGTACTCGCCGGAGGTTGCATACATCTGAAGTCCTTTTGCTCCGAGGAATGCAGCTTTTTCTATGGCCTTTTGTGTACTTAATTTAAAAGAATCCAACATGACACCGATTGGGAAATCATACATAAGATCATCCTTTCTTAAAAAAGTTGTTTGTTTGCTGACCTCATTGTATAATTGAACTGCTATGAAGTAAAGAAATGAAGTTGCCGTATATTAACACAATATTGCTAAATTCGATTTAAACAGAGGAAGCGCCGATGAATACAAATTATTTTTACGAGCCCCATACACACAAGGATCCTTCGTTTCCGATTATTTTCCACCTGGATACCATGAAAAAATACCAGTCCGATTTTTTACCGCACTGGCATGAAAATATTGAGATCCTATATATCCTTCAGGGGTCTGTTACTGTTTTGGCAGATGCTGTCAGCGTCACGGCCGGTAAGGGTGAAATCATAGTTATAAATTCAAACAATGTCCACTATATCCAAACCTTAGAGGAGGAAGCAAAATACTACTGTCTGATCATTGATCGGAAATTTTGCGGGGACTTTGGTCTGGATACCGGAGAAATTATATTTCAAAGATTGATAAAGGATGAGAGAATCGGAGAAAAATATAAAATTATTAATGAGGAGTTTCAATTTAAGAAAGCTCTTTATAAAGCAAACGTCAAGGCGGTTTCCATGGAGCTGATCATCTGTCTTTTTCGGGATTATACCTTGTCAGAATCCCCCCTATCCAAGCAGGTGGAAGGCGGTAAAATAGAAGTAATCAAAAAAGCAATCCGATACCTTCAGGACAATTATGACCATACGATTTCTATTACGGATATTTCGGAAAAAGCCGGTGTGAGCAAATATTATTTTTGTCGTATTTTTAAGGAAATTACAGGTTACACTGCAATCCGCTTTCTTAATACCATAAGGTGTACCAATGCAAAAAAATTATTACAAAGCGGTAAATACAGTGTGGAGGAAGCAGCCCTGCTCTGTGGCTTTGACAATCTGTCCTATTTTTCTAAGACTTATAAAAAGTATATGGGCTGTCTGCCCTCTTCTTCAAAACATGAAGTAGTATAAATCAACTTAAAAACGCCGGCAATAATTTAAAATTGCCGGCGTTTTCGATCTTATTTTTATGGAACTTGCTTTCAGCCTATAGATTAGCGGCAATTTCTTCTGCCAGTGCTGCGGCTTCGCCCTCTGCATAGCTCCCCTGCGCCCAGGGTGGCAGGATCTGATCCTCCTTGTATCGCGGAATCAGGTGAATATGAAAATGGAATATCGTCTGCCCTGCAGCCTCGCCATTATTCTGCAGCAGATTGATTCCCTCGCAATTTAGCTTTGCGTTCATTGCCTTTGCAAGCTTGCGTGCGACCAGCAGTACCTTCGCTGCAGTCTCATCATCCAACTCGTAAAGGTTAGCACAATGTCTTTTGGATAAAATGATAATGTGGCCCTTTGCCGCCGGGAAGATATCCAGAATTGCTTTAAAATCTTCATCCTCATAAACGGTAGCCGAAGGAATCTCTCCGGCAATTATCTTGCAAAAAATACAATTACTCTCCATAAAGCACCTCCTGTGTCGATTACTGTTCCATTCTTATTCTTGCATGAAATTCCAAAATTTGATAACATAACAATAGTCATTATAACTACCAGATATCCGTGTCAAAAAGCAAAATATCTGACACACAAATAAGTTAATTCAAAAAGGGGGGCAAAGAAATGCTATCCGAGTTAAATAACGACATCCTTGCCGGCATGATTAAAGCCAATCCTGAGCTTGAAGCCATTATACAAACCATCCTGGCAGATAACAAGAAAACAACCTCCATGCTTGTGCATGAGCTTCGTAATCCCTTATCCCTGTTAAAAGGTACCATCCAATACATAGAGACGAAGCACCCCGACGTAAAGGAATATAAATATTGGGATCAGGTTCAGGATCTGGTGGATGACATGGAACGCATTATGCAGGATGCCTCTATGCTGAATAATTCTGCAATCCTTCAAAAAGAAAATACCGATCTGATTGACCTGATGAATACCATTGTCAGCAGCTTTATGCCGCAGTCCATCACTCATCAGATTGATCTTACCCTTGATGTTACCCCGGACAGCGAAGAAGTCTTAAGCTCCTATCCTTGTGACGGAGGTAAGCTAAAGCAGGTGTTTTCCAATATGATCAAAAATGCCTTTGAAGCCACGAAGCCCGGCGATTTTATCCATATTACCATGGGACTGGACAAGACCTCCGTTCCATCCAAGCTATCCATTACCTTGTCCAATAACGGCCTGCCCATACCGGAAACCGCACTGGAAAGTATCTTTAAGCCCTTTGTTACCTACAAAAAAGGCGGTACCGGTGTAGGTCTCGCCCTTGCCAAGAAGATCATCGACCTGCATTACGGAAGTATCTCCGTTATATCAACCGAAGCCCTGACTGCCTTTACTGTCCTGCTGCCGGCATGATACAATATTAGGATGTGCCGCCTAAATACACTATAATTATATCAAGTTATATTAAACTGAAATACCTGATCAAAGCTGCGGAGGGTTTTAAAATTGCCCTTTGCAGTCAGGTCGCCCGACATAAATGCGCCTTGGAAGGTTACCCTGCCAAGCACCAGCTTGTTCATTACCGCATGGGTGGTTTTTGCGATAACATCCGCATCTGCCTTCTCTCCATAATAGCATTTCAGCTTTTTATTATTTATTTCGACCACCAGATTCTTTCTGGTATCGGATATCTGGATTGAATAGGATGCTTCAAAGTCGTCCATGGGACGGAAATTATCTCTCAGGTTCTTAAGAAATTCCTGATTATTGTCACTGTCATTGCTTTTGTCAAGCATTTCCTTAAATAACTGCGTCAGCTCTTCGATATCTTCCTTCTGCTTCTTCACATAGGTGTCATCCGACACATAAACCGACAGCTGCTCACTCTCCTGGGGAGTCAGAATGATGGAGCTGCTTCGCAGAACATTCTGCTTAATGGCTGTATTACTGGTAGGAAGAATCTTCGTCTTCTGGTGAATCGCCCGGTAGAAATCCTCGGCTTTCTTCTCTATGATATCGGCATAGTCCTTATTCGTCTCAAATTCTACATGATCCTCAACATAAGCACTTAAGCCAACCATGGGGATTCCGCCCAGGGTCTCCCAGGCCTTGATCAGATAGAGCTCCGCATCTCTCTCACCGTAGGTACTGGCGATCACCAGCGGCATCATATAGAGCTTACTGAGCTTGTCCTTATCCGCATAAAGCCAGCAGGCATCCAGAAACTGCTGCATCAGACCGCCAATACCAAACCAGTCCACAGTAGTTGCAAGGATTACACCATCTGCTTCCTTTAACGTCTTGGGAAGCATTGCAATCGCATTCTTCTCCTCATACAGGTTGTATCTGGTAACCTTTACTCTGATTTCTTCCAGCACCATGGTGAGCTTACTGATTGCATAGAGCGTCGGATCCTCGATCAAACCTCTTCCGCCGTAATAAATGTTAACTTTCATGCACCCTTATCCTCCTGCTTCGATAGACCAGTACTGCTGCCAATATTCCTGCCAGAAAGCCTCCAACATGTGCTGCCTGGTCGATGCGGGCATTTGCAACTCCTCCGTACAGACTGAATACGGCAAAGAAAATCATCTGCCTGGTACTGATATTTTTTAATCTTCCCCGGTTGCGAATAACGATATACAGCATCGCACCGATAATACCGAATATGGCACCGGAAGCACCGATGGAATACACCGAACTTCCGGTAAAATGTGCCTGTTCCTTCCACATATTATAACTTATGGAAGTAATCCCTGCAAGAATTCCGGCACTAAAATAAATAAAAAGAAACTTCAGCTTCCCTGTTGCACGTTCCAGCTTGTCCCCCACAAACAGCAGCACCAGCATATTATTGCCCAGGTGGCTGAAATCCGCATGCATGAACATGGAGGTCAGAAGCCGGTAATACTCCTTGTGCTCCGTTACATAATACCACGAAAGCGCTCCCTTAGACAGCATCCCTTCCTCTCCCCCAAGGATAGGCGCAAAATTCATAACCAGAAATACAAGGGCATTTAATATAATGATTACCGTATTCACCGGAGATAGCATGCTCCTGAGATTGTTCCTCAAGCTTGCACCGGCGCTGTAATTTCCTCGAGCCCCTTGGGGAGTGTATTCGCTCCCGGAATAACCGCTTCCTTCAGAGCCGGTTTCTCTCCCGGACAACTCCTCCTGTGCCAGAATATCCTCAAGAAGGGGCCTCAGGTTTGAAAATTCATTCGATTGTGTCTCATAAATCATCAGCCGGTTGAAAGCCAAATCAATGAGCCAATGGCTGTCCTGCCTGTTATCCGTACACAGCTGCTTATCGCGGCCGCTGTCTGCTGTTAGTACCAGGCTCAGCAGCCTGAGCCGCTGGGGATACGTGTTTTGCAAATTCCTTTTAAGCTGCTCTAAGATAGCTTCATATTGCTCCTTTGATAATACATTGCCTGATGAGGTGTGTATTACGGACAGGACAGAAAACTCCGTATCTCCTCTATGATAGTACAAATAGATGCCGGGTACATTGGAATTCATCCTCTGATAGCCCAACTCTGTTAACATAGTTTCCAATCTCTGCTCTATCATAATAATCCTTTTCTATTCTAAAATAATTAATCTTCCCATGCAAAGGAACGTCCTACCGCCTTCTCCCAGCCTGCAATCAAGCCTGCCCGCTTTTCCTGTGCCATCGTCGGACGGAAGGTCTCGGCCAATGCCCAGTTAGCTTTAATCTCCTCCCGGTCCTTCCAGAAGCCTACGGCAAGCCCTGCAAGATATGCCGCGCCCAGAGCGGTAGTCTCGATGCACTCCGGCTTATGAACCTCGGTATTTAAAATATCTGCCTGAAATTGCAGGAGAAAGCGATTTGCACATGCCCCGCCGTCCACCTTAAGGGCCTGCAGGGAAATTCCCAAATCACCCTCCATTGCCTTCAGAACCTCCAGCGTTTGATATGCGATGGACTCCAGCGTCGCACGGATAATATGATCCCTGTTACATCCTCTGGTAATCCCCACGATTGCTCCTCTGGCGTACTGATCCCAGTAAGGTGCGCCTAATCCTGCAAAGGCAGGAACCACATAGACCCCATTGGTATCCTCTACCTGCAGGGCAAATTTTTCGCTCTCCGCAGCGGTCCGAATCAGCTGCAGCTCATCCCTGAGCCATTGTATTGCCGCACCGGCAACAAATACGCTTCCCTCCAGAGCATACTGTACCTCCGGTCCTGCCCCTGCCGCAATAGTCGTAAGAAGACCGTGCTTGGAGTCGATCCTGTCCCTGCCGGTGTTCATCAGCATAAAGCAGCCGGTGCCATACGTATTCTTAACCTCTCCCTTGGAATAACAGCATTGTCCGAACAGGGCAGCCTGCTGATCCCCTGCGGCTCCTGCGATGGTAATCGCTTCACCGAATAAAGAACGGTCCGTATCGCCGTAGACACAGCTGGAGGGCTTCACCTCAGGAAGCATCTGAACCGGAATTTCAAGCTCCTTAAGAAGCTTCTCATCCCAGGTTAACCTGCCGATATCAAAAAGCATGGTCCTGGAAGCATTGGTATAATCTGTTACAAAGGTCTTACCCTTGGTCAAATTCCAGATAAGCCAGGTATCCACCGTACCAAAGAGTAATTCCCCCGCTCTCGCTGCCTCTCTGGCACCTTCCACATGATCCAGAATCCATTTGATCTTCGTTCCGGAGAAATAAGCATCGGGAATCAATCCTGTATGCTCCCTGATATAGGGTTCCCATCCTTTTTCCTTTAAATCCTCAATGATATCAGAGGTTCTGCGGCACTGCCAGACTATAGCATTATAGATGGGGTGTCCTGTCCGTTTATCCCAGACAATCGTTGTCTCCCTTTGGTTTGTAATTCCGATGGATGCGATCTCTCCTGCACCGATCCCCAGCTTTGCCATGGCTTCGGAAGCTACGGATACCTGGGAGGACCAGATCTCCATGGGATCATGCTCCACCCAGCCCGGCTTTGGATAAATCTGCGTGAATTCTTTCTGGGCGATGCTTTTTATCTCCCCCTGTTTATCAAAAATAATGCACCTTGAACTGGTTGTCCCCTGATCAAGTGCCATAATATACTGCTTCATGCAATACCTCCATCCTTCTGATTAGCGGCACCCCTATCTCCTGCCGCTACACCCCTAATATTGCAGTAACAACCGCAAAGACAGCACCTATTGCAAGTATAAGCTCCACGAATAATAATATTCCATAAAGCAGCTGCCTGATAAGCTTCTCATTCTTCATGGCGAATAGCTTCCACAATGTATTTACAATCAAGGCTGCAGAGAACACGAACAAGGTCAGCCCTCTAATCACTGCATTATTAGAAACAACTGCCAAAACCAGAACAACCAGCAGGACAGCTACCTGTATCATATCATACCGTTTCTTCAATTATGTACCTCCATTTCTGTAACTCCCTCAAATATTTTATCAATATTGTACCACTTTCATTCCAATATTTACAATAAAAAGTGTCAGCTTGCTGACACTTTCGCACCTGGGAGGCTTTCATGCAAGCTCCCGGTTCCATATTCTTCCTTGACTTAAGTAATATTATAGTTTAGATTGATCATAGAATAACTGTATTATAAAAAGTTAGAAATGAGGTTCCTTTATGGAGGTTATCAAACAAGTTCTAAATTTGCTGTTAGCGGCCGCTATTATCATGGGATGGGGAATGCTCTGGTGGAAAATCGCTGATTATATCGGAAATAAGCTTCGCTTTGCCGAGCTGTTTTTATCTATTGTAAATTGGTTTCGTCATAAGTAAGCGTTATAAGCAGCAGAAGCTTTCCTAGTCACGATTGCAAATTCAATTCCTCAAGCATTTGAAGCACTTTTTGTTTGCTTTTTTTATATGCAAGCTGAGACTTTAAATTATCTTTGTTTTTCTCCAGGACGGATAAATAATAGCCGGGATTTTCATAAATATAATGTAATATATCTGAATACTGCTTTGTTGGCATATCCCCGTCACTAAATCTGCTGAATGTCATTTCTCCCCATCCAAGCAGCAAAGACAACGGTCTCTTTCCAATATTATATTTTATAGGTATCTCTCTAATTTCATCTAAAGATATGATTTTATGTTTTTTTCGATATTCGTTATATAATAACTCAAGATTTTTATCTTCAATATACGCTACATATACTTCTGACCCACATTCTGAGCATGCAGCTTTTTCACCAAGATATGCATAGGAGCTTCCTTTTAATAATCCCGATATCCGTTCCTTCCTGACGGCATAAGAAATATTCCTTCTGCATTTCTCACAAACTAATTGATGCATTTTTAACTGTTATCAAACCTAAAATTCAAATTAGCCAGAGCAATCTTATCTCCGAAGACGATCTCCTGTTTTGTATAGGTCTGCAGCTCGACTCCGTTAACAAAGGTACCGTTTGTGGAATTTAAATCGGTAATGAAATACTTATCCTGCTCTCTGGTAAGCTTGGCATGAAAGCGGCTGATTCCTTCCCTTTCAAGACAGTAGTCCACATTTTTCTTTAACTTGCCGATAAAAAATGGAAACTCATTTAGTATAATGGAAGCATACTTGTCCTCATCCAGAGATTTTAAGAGAACTTCCTGCGTTTTTGCAGATGTTACTATAACATCGTTCAGAAGCAGCGTCGGATTATATTCTTCAGCTTTGGGTTTTTCCACAGCTTCCTTTGCCGGACTGCTTCTATCCTCTCCTCCGAAAGCAGAGCCTGTAGAGCTTATGCCTTCGCTTGCATACGCGAGCCTGGGATCAATATATTCTGTTTTTGTCACAATTTTAGCCAGCTTATTTTTCTTATCCCATATCTTATTCATCAGGTATCCTTCCGTGCAGAATATAATCAGAATAAACCCCAGCACTCTTCCATATTCCAGCCTGCTCCCATAGGCGTTATATAAAAGCTTGCTGAGAAAGCCAAGCAAAAGCACCAATATTCCGCCACATACGCTAATTGCTGAATAAACATAAGCAGAAGCCGGGTAAGCCTGTACCTCCTCCTCACTATCAATTCGCTCCATCATTGCAGGAATATCGATATATTCCGGATTCTGTTCCCTTTGTTTTAGATCAATTGGCTTTTGATCCCTGCTTTGATTCTCCTGCTGTTGACCTTTTTGCTTTAAATCTTCTTCCTGACGGGCCGGTCGTACCTGTGTTTTAGCAGCCGTCTGTAAGGGTCTGCCCAATGTCTCCTGTAAATGTCCTATGGTAAAGCCCTCTTCCCTGCTTACCGCATATAACTGATAGACCAGCATAACAGCATCTTTGTCATTATAATCCACCTTATTCATCAGATATTCCAGAAAACCGACCATCTGCTCCTTAATATTTTTCGTAACTCCCGGCAGGTAGCAGAGAAACGGTTTATCCGTTATAATATCCAGAAAGATAAACTCCGGTGTCAATACAAAATCATCCTCCGGAAGCAGATATTCATAAGTATGCTCAAGTATATCAATCATCTGTGATAGCAAAGTCTTAATCTTATGAAATGTCAGCGTCGATTTATCATATAAATTCAGAACCGACTGCTTTCCGGTAATATCATAGGAATAGGATATTTTATTATCCATAGACCGCCTCTCAAAGGGAAGCAAGCCCTCTATCTCCTGCTGCTCCAGCATTCGGATACAGTAGGGCTGTCCCAGGAATTCTTCACAGTCTGTAACTACCAAATAATTGTGCCTCAGATCCTTCTTATACTCAACTCTCATGCAATCTCCCTGCCTATCTGTCCATCCTATTTTGTTCCGGCATCCGTATTAAACGCTTCAATCATCCTTCGTAATTCATCGACACCCTTTATTTCTGAAGCTGTATCCAGAATTACTTCATATTGTCTCAGCGCATCAGCCGGATTATGAACCGGATATTCCTCGGAAATCACCCGATGTGCAACCCGATCAAACAGAAAATGAAACATCGGCATTGTCACCGCAGTGCTAACCTCTGCCTCGAGACTCCAGGAAAAAACCCCGGCCTCAACCGAAATCCGGGTTACCTTAGACAGAAATAAACCCTCCGATAACCGCTGCCGCAAATATTCCGCCAACTGCCGCTCCTCCTTACTCCTGTCCGCCGCCAGCGGATAAAGCACGCCTCTGTCATTAATATTCTCATATGCGATCCTGCCGGTACCCAAATCTGTTATATGCTTATCCGTCATAGCTGTTTTATGAAGTGCGCTGTTAATAATTCCCTGAACACGGCTTGCATCATGGAGGTAAAAGGAAAGGTACAGTAATGCAAATACCGCCAGAATAACCACCGGCATTACAAAAGCCGCTTCTACCGTAATACTTCCCTGAAGCATACCTTTCTTTCTATCTGCAGAGGAGCTTATCCGGCCATACTTTCCTGTCATTGCCTTGTTCCCTCCTTTCTCCCGGATATTTGCTGTAAGTCAGAAAAATGTTCCCTTTGTAGCCACAAGAAGAATAATATATCCCGATAGCAGAAACGGAACAAAGGGGATACTTTTTTGTCTGTCGGCAAGACGAAGAATCAGAAGTAGAATGGAAAGTAGGGCTGCAAGAAATAATGCAATTCCAAACAGCTCAAGATTTACCCATAGCCCAAGCCCCAGGCCGGTAACACAGAGCAGGAGTCCGTCCCCCGCACCGATCTTACCTCCGGTTATTTTGCTAAGCAGGATTATACAGATTCCTACCGCACATCCTCCAATCCGGTCTGCCAGAGACAAATTATAGCAAAAGGGCAGGCAGATGCCTGTAAGTAATACGCCTGCCGCAATGATCCAAAGGGATATCTTCCTCTTATAAATATCCTGTATCCCGCAAATCAGCAAGAGTACAGCCAATATTATTTTTACCAGTAGCTCTGCCATGTCCGGCCTCCTTTATTCGCTGCTTTATTCCCGTTTTATTTCCAGCATCTCTTGCATGGAGTTCTGCTTCCGATTCGGGAGACCGGTATGCTCGTTACATTACGCTTAATTCTGGAGCAATCCCTTCTGGTGTGATACCGGTTTCCGTCCGAGGTAATATAAAAGGTGCTCAATTCATCCAACGTACCTTTTGCGCAGCTCTCGCAGGGATAGTATTTAGCTCCGTTATCATTTCTCAGCTCTGTCGGAATCCCATGAACCGCCCTGATAGACAGGCTGATATGGGAGCAGGAGCTGCTTTTATGATATACCGTTCCCGTCTCAGTGACATAAACCGTTTCTTCAGAACCAGCGTCTTCCTCCAAGGAATAAGTGGCTGCAATTTTTATCCCCGTCCAGGCTCTGACCCGTATCCGCTGTATCATAGGCATATCTCCGACGGAGAACAGTTTTATGGGTAATCTGATATGATACTGTACAAGAATATCAATCCATTGATTATCCTTAAAAAGCTCGGAGCCATTGAAGCTGATTCCGTCATAGCCGTTTTTAATACAGCTGCGGTTAATGCTATCCGTATTCAGGTAGTCTCCTGCATACAGCTTTAAGACTGTAGGATCGATCAGTGCGGCGGCAAGATCATTCAGCCCTATCCCTGTCTCTTCTCCAAAGACGGTATCATCAAAGTCAGGTACATTGATATTTTCCTTAAACTCATCATACAAATAAGCAGTCTTTGCCATTGTAAGTCCCAGCCTTGTAACTGCAGACTGAATCTGCTCCTGAAGGAGAAAGACCTGGATGAAATATAATAGTGCCATCATACCAAATAAGAACAAAGGCAAAACAAGGGCTGCCTCAACTGTCAGAGATGCCGCTTCCCCTCGTTTTCGAACTCTGTTCCAAACCATGCATCTTTTCGCATTCATTCTTCTTTACCTTATATTTACGATTATATTAAATGGGTGGGCTGGGATGTCCGCTCTTCCTGCAGAATGATAAATTAATAAGCAAATGATATCCTGGAGAGAGATTATATTTGATTTTTTTGATTTACTAGAAGTATAGTTTGTAATGACAGAAGAGCGGACGTCCCAGCCCACCGAGATTAACAGTGAATTAATAGCTATATTCCGCTTTGGCAGAAAACTGAAAGCCTGCTATATCCTGATTGATGTACTTTCGTAGGAAGGGAATGGTCAGAAACCTTGCAGCAATGGTAAATTCCGCCTCAGCTTGAAAGCCGTACAGACAGTTTCGAAAGAGAAAGGTGTCCTCATATCGAAGGTTAATATTCTCCTGTATCAAATCCATCGAACGATAGGCAAGCTTATCTTTCGGCATTAACAGCCTGAATAATCCCAAGTAATCCTGATAACCTAAGGATAGCTTTGCATTTTCCAACTGTGCGGCTTTTGTCTTAAGAAAGTCACGGTTGATTAAAAACAGCTCCGGAAAGGTCAATACTATCTTGTTCTTTATTAACGGAACTTCCCTGCCCATCAATAAGCCGCAGGTATCCACCAAAGCTTCAGAAAATGCCCAAAGAAGAAGTAACGCTGTCTTTGTTATATTGATTAATATAGGAAACCCTGTAAAACCCACCATGGCAGTTGCTGCCGCCAATGCTTCCGCCTGGCAGGCCTTATTCCCAAGAAGGCTGACAAAGTCTGTAATCATGCGTATTAATACAATTTTACTTAATACCGATTCCAAATTTTCTGCATCCGCTTCCTTACCGGCCAGCAGATATTCCTGTTCATAAGCCAGAGCGGAAGGCTTTCTGTTCGTGATATCCTCTCCCTGCACAGGATACATCTCAAAATGTTCCTTTAAATATTCCTGAAACAGAAGCTGTTCACTGATAATGGTTACCGTATCACCCAGCGCATTCATAAGCTGTGTGGAATCATTAAAGTACAGGAATAACTTCTGCGCTGCGGAATCCTCCTGCCCCTTGGCAAACTGATTGATTAGCTCCGTCAGCAATTCTGAAAAGGAATTGCTATCCTTTGGCACCATCCTCTGAGCGGATGGAAGCTGATTCTGAGAAAGTACCTGATCTGATACCGTATCAGGATCTATGATTAATCCGGATAATCCGTGCTTCCATTGTCTGCCAAGCTCATCTGCAGGGTTCTTAGCCTTTGCGTGATCCAACACCAGGGTACTGTAATCAAGCTTCAGCTCATGGATGCTATAGCTATTTAAAGAAGCTGCTGCTGTGTCGAGATACCCTCCTGCTGCCTGATAGGCTCCCTCTTGAAGATTTCTGCGGCATTGGCCAACCTGCTCCTCCATTGTTTGAAGAAGCTTCTTATTCCTCTCTAATACTGTGAGCATTTCCGAGAAACTTCCCCCCTCATTCCCGAAGGCAAATTGCTTCATACGCATCAGTCCTTCCTGCAGCTCATTCAGAATGTCCTCCTGCAAACCTTTCTTTTGCTGTTCCAGTACAGACTCGTAGTCCTTCCATATATTTTCAGCCTGACTTGCCGTTCTCCGGCTGTGCTCTATTACTGTCCTGGCATCCTCAATCAATGGAACAAGCTTGTGTGCCACAGTCTGTACTCTGTCCAAGGAGGCGGTTATGGAAGAGATCAGCCTTTGCTTAAGAAACATCTGCTCTTCCCTCTCCTCCAGCAGCCCGGCCCTTTCCATCTGAAGCTCCTCCAGATTAGCCTCTGCGGTTTGAAGCTCAGAAGAATTAGAAGCCAAAGCCTCCTCCAGGTTAGCCAATCTGTCTGCCGTCTGACTGAGGTATGAGATATCATTCTTTGTTTCTGTAAGCTCCTTTGCCGGATTGATATACCGATCCCTGAGTACTTGAAATACCGCGCTGTTATTTACCCCTGCGGTCTCCATCGTGACCGGCTCCGGGCAGATCATTTTCACATAATAATCCTCCGTCTGAAGCCTCCCCTCCCTGTCCGGCTCAATTCCCTTATCCGAGGTATGTACTCCATCCAAAAGCTTCATTAATTTCAAAGTGTCCTTTTCCATCTTTGCCAGTTCCTCCTCGGCGGTCAGCTTCTTGTCATAGATCGCACTGACCTTACGGGGAGTCTCAAGCAGCGACAGTTTATCCAGCAGGAGCTTGGCTCCATCAACCACCTCATGATATTTCATATATTCCACCGCTTCGTTAATAAATAATCCGCCTTGATAATCCACCAACAGGGTCCGGTCTAATGCCGAGACGGAATTAATTCCGATAGAATATAATTCCAGTCCTCTCTTAGCTGCATTACTCTCTAATCCCTGCTTCGGATAAAAGGTATAGGACATATACTCTGAGAGCTTATCGGCGATTGCTTGTGATTTATCCGTAATACTGCCGTCGTCTTCCTGATAGCCAAGGATATGGTATTCCTCCCATAAAGGTCCATAAAATTCGGCAAGTACAGAATCCATTGAGGTTGACAAGGCTCTCTCAGCAAATACCTTTGCCGTACTGACTCTGGCTCCTTCCATAATCGTCAGCAAAAGGGATAATATAATTAATAATATGAGCGTCAGATATGCGGTAATCGAACCGCCGGCCTTCCCTTGAGTTATCTTTCTTTGCAGCCTGTATCCCTCCTTCGTCCGTATTTCCGTCTGATAATCCAAGATATATGGATTATGGTGTTATGGTAATATCAGTTGCAATGCCCGACGTATCCGAGGTTATGGACGCAAATGCATTGTTGATGATCTCAGCAATTTGATTTCTGAAAATTAAAACCAATCCAATAATAATTACAAGAATTAAAATTATTTCAATCACTCCGACTCCGTTTAACTGTATTTGCGCAGTTCTCAGATATAGTTTCTTTAATTTCTCCATTCTTTGTTCCTCCTGTCTGGTGACAGTTTCTCCTTCCTCTTATGATATAAACTCCTTCTCACCCGATTTGAAAGGACAAAAAGGACGGTACCAGAATGATGCAAAATACAATAATAAGCATCAACAGCATTGGAAACAGGAGCTTTGTACCAGCCTCCTCACCCAATCTTTTCGCCATAACCTTGCGTACCTCAAAAGCGTCAATTGCTTCCTTTCTCAGCAGCTCTGTGAAGCCCTTATTTCCTTTCCTTAGATTCTGACTAATTAAGGAGCAGAATTTGATATAGGGTATCAACCCAATCCTTCTTCCATATTGCTCATAGGCTGTACTTTCCGACAGACCCAGTCTGAGTTCATGAACTGTTGTCAGCATCTCTTCATAGGCATATCTTTTATTTACGGAGAGTTTGCCATACCTTGTATGATATTCCTCTGCAATCTTCTCCCAGGTCTGCTTTACAGTCATTCCCGCATTGACCAGTAAAGTAAATTTATTAATAATCTCCGGGTAATCAAACAGCATCTGCTCTTTCCGCTTCTCCATCCTCTTATCCAGCTCCTTATCTCCCATAAACCATGCCAATATGCAAAGCAGGAGGCCAAGTAATATTAAGTTAAGACTGACAGGATCCTTCTTTGTACTCCAGCTTAAAAGATAATCTTCTATAGAAACCGGCAGCGCCAGAAGCTCCTGCTCCGCTGTTTTCTCTGCGGCTTCTTTGATTGCAGCTTCCAGCTTCTTGTCCAGAAGCTCTTCCTTGGTGTACTTTTTCGGCAGGATTTGAAAGCGCATTACTGTCTCATGCTTCTGCTGCCGGTAGCTGAGAATTACTGTCACTGAGACTTCAGCGATCTGTTCGATTTGCGTATTTGCTATTGTTCCGTCAGAACGGACTACTGCTGTATCGGAAGGTCTCCATTCCACAGTGATTCCGGTCCCGGGAACTGTTTTGCAAAAATTAAGCGCCTGCGTAATTTTATCCGGAGCCTCATTGTCTCCTAATACTTCCCGCTCAAGATACTTCTCAGCCTCGGAAAACACCTCCGGCAGCTCTTCTCTGGAATATTCCCGTTCTGATACATGAACTGTTACCTCCCGCTGTCCGGCCGGCTCTCCTTTGCTCTGACCGCCGGCATCCTCAGTCAGGGATACATCGAGCGTAACCTGTGTGCTTCCCGCTCCGTGATCGGGCCGGGTCAGATACTTTCCTTCCCTTAAGAGACTGTTCTCTCCCGCTCCAAGTTGAACGCACAGGGAAAGAACGCTGCATACCGCCAGTATGGCATAAACGGTTGAAATCTTATTGCACCAGTAAAGCCGCTGAAGCAGTTCCGGTTTATTGGTTACATAGAGTGCTTTCATGGTATCTTCCACCCTGGCTCTACTATACAAATAGCGTTTAAGCTGAAGTTTCGCCAACAAAAAATCCGCCATCGGATAGAGAAAATGCAGCTTATGCTCACCTTTATCAAGGTTCTTCAGCCAATCTCCGGGATACCGGCAGCTAATGAAGTAAAGGCTGACTAATATTATCAATACGATTGCATTTACGATCAGCATCCTCCACCTCCTATATCCTGATAGCAACGATTTTATCGATTATGAGAAAAGCCCCTAGATAAGCGATAAGGAATATTGTCATTATCAATACACCAAATACATTATGATATAACGGATCCAGAAAACCCGGTGAGAATATTGTCAGATAACCGATAATTAAGAGCGGTATTGCCTTCATCATGTTCGCTTCAAGACGTTTTCCGGTAATCAGGGTAATAATATCTCTTTTCACCTCTATCTTATCACTTATAATACTGCCGGTTGTTTTTATGACGCGGATCAAATCTCCTCCTGTCCGCTTGGCGGTACTGAAAACCTGTGCAAAGCTTTGGATATCTTCAAGCCCTGAGCGCTCTCCGAATTCCTCAAAAGCCCTCTCAAGCGTAATATTCATTCGCAGCTGATTTATCATATAGGCGAATTCCTGCAGAATCATATCGTCCTCCCGGTAAATTTGCCTTAAATCAATGCAAGCCTCCTCCAGGGCATGCTCCGCAGAATAACCGGCTTCCAAAGCGGCGGAAAGAGCCTGGATACCGTCTCTGAATTCCAGATTAAGCTTCCATTTCTTCTCCTCCAGCAGTTTCTTTTTCTTACTTTTCAGATAAAAGTACAGGATCGGAGTTAAGGCGAATATCCCAAATAGATTTTGATAGAACAGATAACCGAGAACAGCTATGATCAGAAGGCCCTGCAATGAATACAGGATCATTTCCTTCCAGGAGAATTGATAGGTTTGATATTCTTTCGTAGAGGTACCTCCTTTCCGATCCATGCACCAGATAATAATATGATAAACTTACTCCCGGCCTTACAGCAACCCGGCCTGTTTCAGCTTTTTCGTATTTTGAAGTTCATTTTTCTTACTATGGCACCCATATATTCTGCCTTGTTCCTCTCCCATCTCTTCAAACTCAAAGATCGGATTGAGTAAAATCTCTCCGTCACGGCAGTCAAGAACCTCCGTCACCTCAAGCAGGCGTCTGCTTCGATCCCTGAGTCTCCCCAAATGGACAATAATATCTATTGCAGAAGCTATCTGTTTTCTAACTGCCAGGAGCGGTATCTCTGCACCTAATAAAACCAGAGCCTCAAGACGGCTTAGCATATCCGCCGGAGAATTGGCGTGACCGGTCGAAAGCGAACCGTCATGTCCGGTATTAAGAGCCTGCAGCATATCAATCGCAGCGACATCTCTTACCTCCCCCACGATAATACGCGTAGGGCGCATTCGAAGGGCCGTTTTAATCAGATCACGTATCGTGATCTCATTGCTGCCCTCCGAATTCGCATTACGCACCTCCAGCCGGACAAGATTGGGAATATTACGAATCTGAAGCTCTGCGGAGTCTTCGATCGTAATTATTCTTTCGGTGGAGGGGATGTAATTAGAAAGAACATTGAGAAATGTGGTTTTACCGCTGCCGGTACCACCGCTGATAAATATGTTATAGCCTGCAACCACCAGATGTTTTAAAAAGCCGGCCGCTTCTGCGGATATTGCTTCCAGCTCAATCAAGCGCTCCATGGTTATCGGATTACTTGGAAATTTTCTTATGGTGATAATCGGGCCTTCCATTGCTATCGGAGCAAGTACAATATTAACTCTTGATCCGTCCGGCAGTCTGGAATCCACAATTGGGCAGGCTTCATTCACAATTCGATTGGAGTGGGATACCATTTGCTGAACAACATCCTCCAACTTCTGTGCTGATTCAAAATGCTTCGTACTGGGATACAGCTTTCCTTCTTTTTCATAAAAGATTTTATCAGGACCATTTACCATTATCTCTGTAATCGCCGGATCCTCAATCAATTCCTGAAGAATATCCAATCTGCGGATAGAATTAAAAATATCCTTTCGCAGTCTAAGCTTCTCCCTGATGATGATATATTCCTCTTTACTATACTCTATCAAAATACGGTCTATCGTATCGTATAACTCCTCATCGGTTACCTCACGGCAGAGATCAATATCCTTAATGACCCTTTGCTGAAGTAATTCTTTTATTCTGTCCATGCAATCCTCCAAGTTATTTATCCAGGCAGCCGGCAGCTTCTGCCCAAACGGGACTGGCCATCAGCTCTGAAAAAGTACGATATTCTTCCTTCAAATCTGGTTCCGGTGATAAGATATGCTTTCGAAATTTATCGGTGGCGGTATTGATGCCGATATGCTTCATCTGCTCCTCCCAATCCCGCAGGATTGATTTTTCATAAACTGATTGCCCCGACGGTATAATTACCGTATCACTTAGCTTCATCACTTCTGCCGCTGCTTCGGAATAAAACCCAAGAAAAAAAACAACTGCCTTGTAATCTGTATGAAGCTTAAGCTGGGCTATCCACCGCTGCATATCCTCTTTACTGAGGGATAACGGATCAAAGCCATGCGCACTGCCGCTTAAATAATCAAGATTGCTGGTAAATGAAAGAAGTGATTTTATTTTCAAAGATATGTCCTGATTTTCCTTGAGATAATAAATAAATTCCGACAGTTCCTGGCCTCCTCCCTTTTGAAAGAGTAACAGATTCACAGAAAATAACTCCAATGGAATAAATAATACCTTTTTGCGTACTGCAAGTTGAAATGCCAGACTCCAGGAAAATAAGAGCTTACAAGCATTTGTTAAAGGGGAAAATACTGCATACAGAAAGACCTGACTTTCCTCGTTTCCTTCCCTCTGTTCCCCCTGCTCGTTTCTGTATCGCTTAAGTATCTCATCCATTACCTGCTGCACCGGCTGATATTTATAAACCGAGTGGGTTGTGTCCGCTATTCCCTGGTTTTGCAGCTCTCTTAACTGAAAGCTGCAACGGATTTTGTCCGCATATTCCTCCGGTACAAACATATCGCCAAGGATCAGGATCTCAATGGAATGCGCTTGAAGATAGTCCTCCAGACTTTCTTTCTGAGAGAATGCCAGTATTTCGTAACTGAATTCCTTTTTATTTTTAAAATACTCCATGAAGCGGGTAACATAGAAAATGTCAGAATCGCAGACAGCCAAAATTTTTTTCATTTTGGAAATCCTCCTAATATGGGGTAAGCAGCTTTGGGGAAAGTTTTATACCGATATTATGATCTTTAATGATGACCTCATTCGTCCTGAGGCTTAAGATGATTTAGAAAGCAATAATTGTCCTATAAAATATAGGAATTATTGCCATGTGAATATATTACAGTATCCTCTATTTTTTGTCAAACACAAATTACCAATTGCTACTCTTTTTGTTATTTTATACAAATATTTAACTAAGTTAATATTAAAAATTCACAAAAAAACTTATGCAAATTGTAAGCATTCGCTGTTTTCCTAAATACTTCTAGCTTTTTATATTCTTTTGCCGCGCTTTATACGCCCGTTTATATTCATACATTTTTTCATCTGCAATATTCAGCAGTTCCTCTGCGAGCAAGGAATTGTCAGCTCCTATTTCAATGGTTCCATAGCTTATACTATGCTCATAGGGGGTGGCCGGATCCGGTTGAATGGCCAGTAAGCTGTTTCGTAAATTTTCCATTTGCTCCAAAGCAGCATCCATATTTAAGCTTTTATCCAGAAGCATGAATTCATCCCCTCCCACACGGCAGATAACAGCCTCGGGCAAAGAGAAACGCAGTTTATCCGCCACGCATTGAATATACTTATCTCCTTCTGCATGACCGAATTTGTCGTTGACATATTTTAAATTATCAATATCTGCAAAGCACAGAATGAAAGAACTGTTCTCATCAAGCCATTCCTGCAACAGCTCCATGCCATAGTGACGATTATATAATCTGGTCAGGGTATCGTGAAAGGCTACTTTTTGCAGGTTATGCAGCTGCTCCTTATCATTGCTGACATCGGTCAGTACAAAGATAAGCCCATAGCCGTCCTGCCAGCTCACAGAGTGAATTTCTACAGAAAAATATTGCGTTCCGCGAGCCCCCAAAAGCGCAAGCTCGGTGACGGACCGGTTCTCTTTACCATTCATAGCTTCCGCCTGCTGCTTCAGCCATTGATGCAGCTGCGGCTCACAGTCCGGATCCTTTAAAATATCAATAACATCATGATTGATAAAAAGCCCCTCCAAGGTTTCTGCATCTATCACGATAATCCATTGTGAAATCTTTCGTGTAATGGATTCAAGCAAACTGTTGCTTTGCGCTAAGGCTTGCATTTTACGACGAATATGTTCTATTTCTTCTTCTAAAAGAAGCTTCGCACTTTTGCTCACCAATCCATCCTGCCTTTCTGCTTTCGTACCTTTATTACCATATATTTCATAATAAAATAGTACTTTTTTCCTATATTCTTATATTATATCATAATAATTCCATTTATCAACAGTATTCAGCCGGCCAGGCAAAAAAAAAGCCCCGTCCGGAAAACGGACGAAGCCTGATACGACTTATATCGCTAATTCTTACAATTACCTGCAATCTTTTCCATCTGCCCGGCCACAGCCTCAGAGCAGCCATAGCTGCCGATGGGCAGGGCTTTTTTGCATATTGGCCGTGAAAATCACTGCCACAGGAGAGCTTGTATTTATTGTTTATCTTTCAAGTATAGCTATAATAAAGTGACAGCCCATAAAGCAGCAAAAATCCCGGCAGGCCCAGCAGACCGTTGGTCAGTACCGTAGCCCCATTGATCGCCACATCAATCGAATACCCTTGCAGCCCCAATGCCAGATTCAGAAGATAAATTGCAGCCGTACCAAAGCATGACCGAAGTGCAAAGTCCACCAGCAGATCCGGTCTGCGCCGTATAACGCAAGCACCGATGAATATGCAGCAGGCAGCAATGATAACAATGAACAGGATGCTGTTCAGTTTCATGTGGTCTCCTTTCCAAGTGTAAGAAAATCATCTTAGCAGAATAAATTTTTCTTCCTACAGACTTGTACTTATATTAATCCTACTACATTTATATACCGGTTTATCCATTTTATGTTAGAACATAGAATAAAAGGCAATTAATTTGACTATACTATAGCAGGCAAGTTGTCCTGCTCTCCCCTCACAATACTTTATCAGGGTAAGCAGTGCTATTTGGCGATATATAATCATTGGGATGGTGAAGAAATGCCTCTGTTTGTGAAGAAAAGAACCCCGAAAGATAATCTGATGCTCATGCACGAAATTAATCAGACGAAGATAGCCATGGAAGCAGCTTACTCAAACTTTGAAAATGTGGTAGATCCCGATCTTATTGACAGCTGCATCTATGAACTGAATGCCATACAGAACCGATACCGCTTTCTCTTAAAACAAGCGAAAGCCCTTGAAAAATATTACTGCTAGAAATCGAACAACCCCAAGTCTCGCCTTTGCTGCAAGATAACAGTATCAAAGGTTAGGCCAGGGGTTGTCAGTCGTTATACTCTTAGGTAAATTAAAATCTTCTGTAGTTTAGATTCTTTTGTTTTTTAAATTTTTCGCAGTTTAAATTCTTTCGAACTTTAAACTTTTTCGTGATTTAAACTCTTTCGTAACTTAAGCTCTTTCGTGAATTAAATTCTTTCGTAGCTTAAACTCTTTTGTGACTTAAATTCTTCGGTAATTTAAATTCTTTGGTAATCTAAGTCTTTCGTATATTTTATATCTTTAGTAAACCTATCTATGCTGTGAACCCACGGCTTTTATTACTTGGATCTATATAGGTCTCATTCAGATGACCTTTCCCGTAGGTTAAGCCCGCATACAACTGCTGCGTGTTACGCATCACCGGGCCGCTGTTATCTGCCTTGCTGATGCCTTCAAACCCAATCAGCAGCCTGCTCATAATACTTTGCACACGATCCAGAGAAATCGGATTTCTGCGGATAATTGCCGTGATAATCTGTCTGTTTACATATAAATAAAGGCTCAGTAAATCATAGGAGATTGCATAATGGTAATCCAGTGTAGCCTGCAGCTCTGTTACATATTTCTGAGCCAGCTTCAGCTCCTTATCAAGGGCCGCCAAATCACCTGTCTCATATGCTTCCTTTGCTTCCTCTATCTCCGTCAGTATCATTTCATAAAGTATGACCGTCAACTCACTTCTTGAGGCCTGGGTAACTCTGGCGGTAAATGCCTTAATCGCTTCCCTTTTCATATTGTTTTATCTCCCGAAATCTAAATTATTGCTGCAGAAGTGACAGGATCATCTGAGGTCTCTGGTTCGCTTGGGCTAACATTGAGGTACCTGCCTGAGCAAGTACATTCTTCTGGGTGTAGTTTGCCATCTCCACTGCCATATCAACATCTTCGATACGTGACAGGGATTCCGTCATATTCTCAGAGGTGGTATCCAGGTTAGAGATAGAATGCTCCAGACGGTTCTGGTAAGCACCCAACTTGGAACGGATAGAGGATACTGTGTTAATCGCCGTATCCAGCAGGGTTATTGCTGCCTGGGCTCCGGTGGAGGTACCGATATTGATCTTATCGATCCCTAAGGTTGCCGGTGTTACCTCAGGGATTCTAACGGACATAGTCTGTCCCTCATTCGCACCGATCTGCAGATCCATCGGGCCTGCATCAAGGACATATACATTAACATCCGCAGTAGTTCCTGCGACAGGTGTCACTCCGTTATTACCAAGTACGTCTGCAGGATCTGTTACAGCAGCATCCGCAAAGGTATTTCCGACGGTTCCGGGCGCTACTTCAAAAACCATCTTAAAGTCATTCCGGTCAGATACCGTAACCTTATTGCCATCGATTGATACAGTTGCTGTTTCATTAAACTGGGAAGGCGTTGTGATTGATACCTCTGCTACGGCATCAATACCTTTAACCACCGCTCCGGCAGTTGTTAATCCCAGTACATTACATAAATCAATATTATCACAATATACTTCCACGGATCGATTTGAGCCGTAATATTTTGAAACAAAGACCAGAGAATCGCCATCCTCCAGATTCTTAGGTATATAACCTGCCATATCATCCGTTCCCGTGGACGGAGTCGTAGCATCGGAAGCAAATACATTGATATCTACATTATCACAGGCATCTCTGATCTTCTCAAATACATCATCTATCGTGTCTCCGGCTTTTATCTCCACGGTTTCACCGTTGATATTAACCGTACCTGCCTGAGCTTCGGTAATAATGCCATCTGCCGGTAATGCGGTTGTATTACCGACAAGCACTGCCTGCCTTGCATCCTTTGTTATTGTTACATCATAGCGGCCTACATTTACAGTATCTGATAAGGATACCAGGCTTACCTTATTATCACTTGAAAATGATTTTCTATCAACATTACCATCCAACAATGTCATAGTATTAAACTCTGTCGTATCAGAAATTCTGGTAATTTCCTCGTTTAACTGATTGATTTCTGATTGTATGGATACACGATCCTCTGTGGTATAAGTGCCGTTGGCAGATTGTACAGCCAGCTCTCTCATTCTCTGCAGCATGGCTTCAACTTCAATCAGGGCTCCCTCCGCAGTCTGAATAACGGAGATACCGTCCGAGGCATTTCTGGAAGCCTGATCCAGACCTCTGATCTGTGTTCTCATTTTTTCTGATATCGCTAAGCCCGCGGAGTCATCTGCCGCACTGTTAATACGATAACCGGAGGACAGCTTCTCCAAGCTGCTGTCCAGCAGGTTATTTGTTTTTGACAGCTGGTTATTCGCCTTTAAGGCGGAAATATTATGATTAATCCTCATTTCCTTGTCACCTGTTCCCTTTCTGATTTTATGAAACCGCTCTTTGTGTATCCGCTACATTTCCCTCTGCCAACCGTACTGTCTGCACAAGAGCCTTCGCTATCCTGTAAAGCATCCGTTCGGTATCATTCCCAACCGCATTTTGCTGCGCTGGGGCCTCCGGAATCGGATAACTGTAGGTATCACTTTCTTTCTGCTGTATACCGAAATCCATTTGTTTTAATATGATATTGTTTTCCTCTGCCGCCTTCCCGATCTCGGCGGCATTCTCCTTCATTCTGTCAAGGCCTGCCCGGTTATCGCAGCTGATAAAGCCCTTCAGCATCCCATCCTTTAAGGAGAAGTCTGCTTTTATTTCACCCAGCTCCTCTGATTTTAGGGTAGCTGCCACTTTACCGGCATTTTGCGATCCTCTGAGAATGGTAAGATTCATGGTTGTAATTCCCTTCGACGTCTCGATGGGTATCTGGTAGAATTCCTTTTCTGCCAGCTTCCTTAAGAATGTCATCTGCTGAGAGACATTTTTTAACTCTGCCAGCCTGCGGCTGTCCAAGGTCTCCTGTGCACATGCCTGCTCCACAATCGCCTTAGAATCTTCCTCCAGGGCTGCATATGTCTCATTCATGGAAGTCTTGTCGATAAGTTTATCGGATAATTCGTCATTTTCCTTAAGGTGCTTTTCTGTGAAATCGTTACTATTTTCATTTTGCCTCTTAAGAAGCCTGATAATCGGTGATGCGCCATTACTTAAAATATGGTTTGCAAGCAGGATGGACTGCGGTGTACTGGTGACCTGGTAATCCTTTAAGAAACGGATTGCCTGTTCCGAATTTTTACTCAGTTCTCGAAGCTGCTCCCCTTTTCTTGTGTAATGCTCCTGATCCGCTGCCTCTATCTCCTGCAGATCCTGCAGCTGCTGCAACAGCTTCTCAGCGGGAATTTCACTGATCTTCTCCCAGACTCCGCTGCTTGAGAAAGAGCTCTCTTTTCCTGCCAGTACTTCGGCTTGCTCCGTACCGGAATCGGCAGACTGCTGCGCCATCCTCTGCTGAAGCTGCAGCAGCTTCTCCGGTGATATCTCATCGGTAATCTGCTTAAGAATACGATCCAGATACTGCGTCTGCTCCTTAAGCCTGATTTCCTTCTGATTCTGCTCTTCCTTAATCTCCTGTGCGGTACTGCTGCCAGCAAAGGATTGAAGCTGTTCCGCAATACTCTCCTTGCTCCTGCTCACGCCGGTCAGCATGCCGAATTCATCATTTACAACAGCATCCAGCCTGCCCCGTCCCGCGGTTTGTACCGCCGTTAAGAGGCTGGACAGGGTTACTTCCCTATCCGCCTTGATTACGGAGCCAAGGGCAGCGCCGTCGGATTTTTCAACATTGTATAACAAACGATATACGCCGATATACGCCTTACGCTCCTGTGGCGTTATCCCCTCTTCCTTCTCGAGCCTGCGAAGATAGGTACTGAATTTATCCTCAGAGGAAATCCCCTGTTCTTCCTTCATCCGGTCAATCTGATTATTCAGCTCCTGTATCGGTGTATTTAACGGATTGATGCCTTCCTTAATCATTCTTACGGTTACTGCAGGATGCAAATTCTTTATCAAATTCGTCACCTGCTGATCATAGGCTTTCACCCGGTCAATGTTTTCCTGGGTAATCTCCATGCTGTTATATCCGAGAATTCTTGCCGCACGCTGATTTTCCGCGGAATTCTCTATGCCCATTCCGGACAGCAGGGAATCGATATTGGCAAATGCTTTTCGAATGGAATCCCCATATTCCCCGTTCGGTACCGTCATCAGCGTTTCATAAGCCGTTCCGGCCTTGGCCAGCTCTGACTGCAGCTTCGCACCCTCCTCCAGCAGGCCTGGAATTGTTTGTGTATCCCTGGCGGATAAGGTACCTCCAAGCACATAGCTTGGCATATATTTTAACTGTTCAATTCCCTGGGTAGTGCTCTTCAGAGTTTGCAGCGCTTCTTCATCACCCTGCAGATCCGCTTCCTGAAAAAGCTTCTGATAATAGCTGTCCTCCAGCCTGCGAAGCTCCTCAACCACCTGCTCCAGCTTCTGCGTCTCAACGGTGATGCCCTTCTTCTCCAGCCGCTGTGCCGCCTCAAGGGTCATCTTAAGCCTGATTTCTTCCAGCTGTCTGTGCGCCCGCAGCTGCTCATAACGGATATCTCTTCCCGCACTCTCAGCGTTCTCAGCATTCTCTGCCTCCCCGGCATTCTCCGCGCTGTCTCTGACAACAGAATTTGATACCGTACCTTCTGCTGCAGCGTCTTCAATCGCTGCATCTTCTGCTGCCGCACTTGCTGCTTCTTGTGCGTTACCTGTCCTTTCGGACAGCGTTATCTTACCTGAAGCCATCCCTTCCTGTATCGACGTTAACCCCCTGATGGATAATTCCTTATCATTCCCCACCGCATAATCTACTGCCTCTGGGCTGATGGATTGAAGCTCTGACAGGAGCTTCTTCAACGCTTCCGGATTGCCATCTGCCATAGATACATCCTTTGGCAGCTTTCCTTCCTTCATACCGTCGATGATCCGGTCAAGAACCTTCTCAGGACTGGAATTACTTTTGATCTCCTCCAGCGCTTTCTTATAGGAGAAGGTTTCCTGGGTCAAAGGAAGATTATTCTCAAGGATCCATCCGGCTTCCTTCAGATTATCCTCATTCACCTCATAGCCGGCAGTCTCAATAACCGTTTTTATCTGGTCCCCCAGCGCAGTCCATTCTTCCTGCGTTAAGCTTTGAGAAACCTCCTGCCGCTTGGCATTACCGCTGTAATAAGCCTTATAAATGTTCTCAATGGTCGGCTTGGCGTTATTTAGAAGCAGGTATTTCATTGCCTTATCATCCATTTTGGTTATGGTATCACTAAGAGACAATGCCTTATCAATCTGCTCTAAATTCTGCGCCGTCACCGGCAGGTTCGCCTCCTGAAGCCTGGCCGCTGTCTCTGTTGAGCCTGAAGGATCTGACTGCTTATTCTCTTTGCCGGCACCGCTTCCCTTCATTCTGTCAATGGCCGTGTAAAGTCCGTCAACAGAATAATTCTCAACGGAAAAGCCTTCCTGCTCCAATGCTTTACAGTCTGCTCCCGTAACTTTGCCGCTGATTTCCTCCAGCTTATGTTTTGTTTCCTGTACCTCTTTCTCCTTCTTGGCCTGCTTCTCTTCCTCACGCTTTTTCTCAATAAGCGTATCCCAATCGGTATCCGGAATCATATTTGCTTTAATAATCCTGCTAAGCTGTGCGGTAGTTCCCTCAAGAAGCTTTAATTCTATCTCCTGTTTTGAAGCCTTAACCACCTCAAAGGTCTTGCGCTCTCCGGGTGTGACATTTTTTAACACATCCTTTGAAGCGGTTACCTTATGTCCGTCAAAATCAATCGTTACCCGTTCCCCGACAGAGACGATCACACCGGTGAGCTGCTGCCCCTTCTTAAGGTACGCAAACCCATTTTTATTGTTATCCAGAATATCAGGTATCTGAGAAAGCTTACCCTTTCCCCCTGTTTTATTATCTATAAAAACGCTGTAATCCATCGAAACCTCCGTGGTGCATTTTTGCACCGTTCCTACTGCTCGCCATTATGTCTTTTATTTCGGCAAAGATAATAGAAAACTTAACCTGCACCTTCCGCCGCGGTTTAAAATGTGATTTAAAAGTTGTCTGTTCTGCTTCTTTCCGGAGGTTATCCCGAATAAACATGAATTAACAATAACTTCCCACCCTATTGGAGGTTCCTATGTTACGTTTCGTTCGAAAGCAAAGCTTCTGCCTGATTACCATAATCCTTTGTCTATCCTTAAGCTCATGTAATATTTTTCATAAACAGGCAAAGGAGCAGAAGCAATTTGATGCCTTTATGAATAATTTATTTATAGAAGAGGTAAAAGCCGACAGCCTCTCCCTGAATTATTCATTGGCTAAGCCTGAGGATTACGGCATTACGGATATCCAGGCCACCTTAGGAGAATATAGTATCGATCAAATGAGGGAAGAGTTATCCGTCTCGGAGAATCATCTAAGCAGCCTGTCCGAATATAATTATGAAAAGCTGACAGGCGACCAACAGCTCACCTATGATATTGTGAAGGAATATCTTGAGACCGGTTTAATCCTGGGGGACTATACCTATTATCGTGAAATCCTCGGCCCGACCACCGGAATCCAGGCACAGCTTCCCATCCTTCTGGCCGAATATTCCTTTTATGAAAGAAAGGATATTGATGAATACCTGGACCTGCTGCCCTGTGTTTATGATTACTTTGAAGATATCTCTAAATTTGAACAGGAGAAATCAGCACGCGGACTCTTTATGAATGACGATGTGGCTGGTCGTATCATAGAACAATGCAATGCATTTATTGCCGATCCGGAGAACAATTTTTTAATCGGATATTTTAATGAGAAGATAGAAGCGTATGACGATCTTACCCAAAAAGAAAAGAAAAACTATGAAATTGCCAATGCAATAGCGGTCATCGACTATGTAATCCCGGCCTATCAGCTGCTCATCGATACTCTGAGTGAGCTGACAGGAACCGGAACCAATGATGCAGGCTTATATTACTATCCAAAGGGGAAGGAGTATTATGAAATTCTGACCCGCTATAAAACCGGCTCCGGTAAGAGTATGGAAGAAATTATTCAGATGCTTGACAGTGCAATTGATAACGGGCTTATTAAGATGACGGCATTAAATCTTACGGATCGGAAGCTGATGGATAAATACAGCGAATTTACCTCTTTTCCTCTCACAGACCCGGAGGATATTCTGTCAGATCTGAAGAAGGACATTCGAAAGGATTTCCCCAGCGCAGTTAATGTAAATTGCGACATCAAATATGTCCCGGCTTCCTTATCCGATTACCTCAGTCCTGCCATGTACCTGATTCCGCCCATCGATAATTATGAAAACAATAATATCTATATCAACGGTGCGGATAAAGATACCCTGTCCATGATCTATACTACGGTTGCCCATGAAGGATATCCCGGTCATATGTACCAGTGTGTTTATTTCCGCAGCCAGAATCCTTCTCCCATCCGGAATATACTTGATTTTACGGGATATGATGAAGGCTGGGCCACTTATGTTGAATTATACTCCTACCAATATGCCGGAATAGACGAGAATCTGGCCGACTTGCTTGCCGCCAATAATGTCGTGATTCTGTGTATGTATGCACGGACTGACATCGGAATACATTATCAGGGCTGGACCAAAAATACCGCAGTAAATTATATAAAAAATTACATTGATAATACCGAGACGGCGGCCCGCATCTACAGCACCTTGCTGGAAGAACCGGCGATATACCTTCCCTATGCGATAGGATATCTGGAGATAGATGAATTGAAGACTAAAGCAGAGGTTACCTTCGGTGATGACTTTGTAGCAAAGGAGTTTCATCAATTTCTCTTAGATATCGGCCCGGCCCAGTTTGACATCATCGAAAACCGCATGGAGCGCTGGATGGCAGGAGAAACCGAGCAGAATAATAATTATGGTAATAAGAATACCTATACACCTTAAAAATCAGATACTTTCTGGCATTATAATAGCATGAAACCACTGGTTTTAGCATAATTGAGTTGTCGAAAAACAATTGCAAATCGGAGGCTCATGCTATGAATTATGGTATAAGACAAGATAACCAGAATGATAACCGGCTATCTGCTTTTATCAAAAGGGTTTTTAATAGGTTTCATCTTTTCTCTGCTTTAAATGATATGAATTTATTTAAACCAAAAGGAATTTCTGCCGCTGGAATCTATCAGTTCCTGTTTCTGTTGACTTTTTCAAACAAAAGTATGTATAGAACATTCTCACCGGACGAAATACCCTGACCTTTGTCAAGATACGATTTACCGCTTTATGAAAACGGTCACATTAACTGGATTCGATTCACATCTGTACCCTGTCCAGCATCATCCGAGATGCCATCGTTCCTTTGAATGATGAGGGGGCATAAATGCTCTTGTTATTAATTATTATCAAGTGACGAATTAACAAACTTACTTTCTTGCTCGCTCCAGAAAAGTGTCATCATATAATTGTCTGTTGGTTTCATATTATTATCATATATTGTATTAAATACATGCAAAAGTTTTTTATCAGTTACTGCGTAAGAATAATTGTCTTCAAAATTTACATCGGATACTGATTTGGAAACCCATTTTTCTTGAACTATTTCATACAATTCTATTTGAGAATTGGAAACTCCCTGATATGTGGTTTCACCAATAAATAATATATTATTTTTTTGAGATGCACTTGAAAACAAGTAAACGGATACTTGATCAGCAGCAAAAGATTTTTGTGATTTTATTTTTAATGAATCTCTATCATATATTGCAGCGATAGTCCGGTCCAATCCACCAATATGTGGTGATATCACTTTGAATAAAGCCATTAATTCAGAGGAATTTTCATCTGAAAAGCTGCCATAGTAGATACTTCTTAAGGATATGATATCTTCTGAATCATCTTCCACAGATGCCAAGTAATCATCAGCATCCCAATTTATTTGTATTATGAGTTGTTCTTCTAATTGACTGTACTCAGATTTTGTAGTTGTACATCCTAACAAAATTAACATAAATACCAATGTCAAAACCAGCATCGAAAAATATTTGTGATTTTTATGCATAAATACATCCTTTCATAGAATACTCTCCCTTTATAAAATAGTGAGACACAATTTAACACTTAATTTTTAAATTAACACTCATTATTTATACCTCCAATATCTTTTTATGAAAAATGACGCTTCAGCTGCTCACGTATAATCCAATCATCAGAATAGTGATTGGATTTTTCCTTTCTCCCAAATTCTCTGGGTAATTCTTTCCTATCCCTGATATATTATGAAAAGGCACTGTGGATCTGTATCTATTTTTTTACAGC
>JAEYGZ010000017.1 GCA_023409535.1 Bacillota bacterium | reverse complement strand
TAAGGGAGAAAGTGCCAAGGACGGCACTTTCAGGCGCTTTGGACAGGAGTCCATAAAGCGCCGGCCCGCAGCTCTTAGACAACCTAAATAGCATTTTATATCAGCCTTGCTTTATGTTTAGTACGATAGATCCTGTCAACAGCTTTCCCACAGCCCCTTCCTGTTGTTACACCTGTCTCCGTTCCTCTGTCAATCTACCTTATCACTCACACCGCTGATTTCTGCACCCGTTTAATCTTGGCATTGGCCGGTATCATAACCACATGCTGCAGCGGAATCCACACAAAAACTGCGATTCCGAAATCAACCATGCTGTGGATGATGGTACCGAGTCCGACTAGCACAAAGATAAAGTATAGACTGGTAGAATTTCCGGTTCCGAAATAATATAGACAAACTGCGGTAACCTCTGCAATGGCATGGATAACAGCCAGCAGTAAACCAAAGGGGATGGCTGTCCTTGCAGAAGCAAGAATATTATTCTTTTTCTTCAGGATCAGGGCTCCTGTGGTTGCAAATATGATATGGGTTAATGCCCGAAGTACAATAACCATTGGAAAACCGGCGAACAAGAAGCCGATACTGGAGATTAGCGCAACGGAAATTGCTACAATCGGTGAGATAAACATTGCAATAAATACGGGAACATGACTTGCCAGCGTGTAGGAGGCCGGTTCAATCATTATTTTTGGCATAACCAGAGGAATTAAGATACCGATTGCACTGAGCAGTGCAGCAACAGTCATTACTTTTACTTTGTTTGTTACATTATTAACCATACGAACCCTTCCTTTTCTATATTCCATAAGTTTAGCAGCATTATCGGCTTCGATTTGCAAGATTGGTCTGAGGTGATCAGATGAGATCTCAGCATCCGACATGATAGCTGTCTTGTCAGCTGTAATTATAGTGTATGACAGCTCTTCCTGTCAATCAAATTATGAATGAAGATAAAAAATAATAGAAAGAGTATAAAAAATTACTGCCTGCAATAGAATGCAAGGCAACAATTCCTTTATTCATTATTATTTTAGGCGTCCGTCCTGACGGTTTACGTCGATCTTCTGCGTCTCGATGCGTAGCTTAATATAAATAACAGCCAGTACGATTATGAAGAAACCTATAACATTTAATACCTGTTGTGCATAAATTTTTAACCCGAACAGATGAAGATCCGCTTCCTGTAATACTGCGAGTATTTTGCCGGCGGCAATTGATACAAGGAAACCAAAAAGGCCGCAGATGGAGGAGGTAATGGTGAGCCAAATCATACGCTTATCACTGCGATAGAAGTCAAGCTGAATTCCGAATAGTCCGATACCCACAAAAGCCCAGGCTGTTGATCCCAATAGGTTTGAAAGGATATACATAGGGTAAGCATTAAAGGGCATGGTAAAGGCCATTATAAGAAAATTCAGACCGAGTGCAAACAGGGTATACCGAAGAAGCTTTCCCATTCCATGCTTGTCTGCCATTCTCCCCAGCTTTGGTGTGATGTAAATACGATAAAGATTAAGAATGAAAATTACAAGCATCACGAAGGTATACGGCAGCTTCAGATCATTGATGATATAACTGGAGTTAAAGGGCGCACAGAAATAGAATGCCAGAGTATAGATACACTGAACACTGAATGCTTTACGAAACTTGGTATCCTGTACGGCCTCTTTAATCTCTGAAAGAATACTCTGGCTCTTAGGAGTCTCTATCTTTTCCTTTGCTTTCTTTGCAAGGCGGCCGTGCATCTCCTTGCCCTCCTCATTCAGGAGGGCAAGCTTAGGCTCCTTCATCATTGAAAAACTGACGACATTAATTACAACAAGAATCAAGATAATAATTCCAATCAGAATAAAGCCGGTAAGAATATTTCTTCCTTTAAAATAATCAAGGATAATTCCGCAGATCAGCATGAGGCTGGATACGATGAACACCGCAAAGGAATCCTTGATGGAAAAATACTTTCCCCTCAACCGGCTGGGTACCAGACTTGCGATCCAATCCTGAGAAGCGGGAATACCGATCTGTACGAATATCTGACCCAGGAAATACATTGCTGCGATCAATATGGCTTTCGCTCCGCTGCTAATGGAGAACAGGGGTACAAAGAACAGCGCTGCGAACAGGATTCTCTGCAAAGCGGTGACAGTTACTAGAAACTTGAACTTTTTAAGCCGCTTCATATAATTAATCAAGAACAGCTGTGACAAAGCGGCAAAGCTGAGCAGGGAGGTTATGATACCGATATTGGCATCTGAGATTCCGCTATGGGTCATCAGTGTGGCCAAAAAGGTTCCTCCGGCAAGCTGAGCTATGGTCTGGGCAGCGGAATCCGCAGTTGTATAATAAATGCGGCTGCTTTTTAAATCTTTTTTTGATTCAGGCAAAGCCATGAAATAGATCCGTCTGAGCTGGCCCATCATATAACGATGAAAATAATTTAAATTACGAAACATGCTGCCAAATGATCCTCCGTTATGCCTTTCTATCCGATGCCAGATTAGTCAGTGAGGCTCCCTGAAGACGGTAAACCGTCCAATCCTCCATGGGAACAGCGCCTTTTTGCTTGTAAAACTTAATGGAGGGTTCATTCCAGTCTAGGCACGACCATTCAAATCGTCCGTAATTTCTTTCCTCTGCATACTTCGCAAGATAAGTAAATATTGCTGATCCCAATCCCATACTCCGGTATTCTTCCTTTACAAACAGATCCTCCAGATAAATTCCCGGACGTCCCAGGAAGGTAGAATAATTGTGGAAGAACAGTGCAAAAGCAACCGGCTTATTCTGATATTCACCGATCAGAACCTCTGCCT
Source organism: Bacillota bacterium (assembly GCA_023409535.1). GTDB lineage: Bacteria > Bacillota > Clostridia > Lachnospirales > Lachnospiraceae > Mobilitalea. The sequence goes on along the minus strand of JAEYGZ010000017.1, from coordinate 2,888 downwards.
TCTTCTGAATAAAGATGGTTTCGGTAAGCAATTCCTCCGTTGCCACAACCGCATCTGACAAATGTTCATACTCAGCCAATTCCTGTATAAATTCGAGAATCAGTTTTACGTCCTCAACGGTTGCAATTCGTATTTTGAAATCTTCTTTATTATGATGCATCTTTGTAATCCCCCATTTATAACGAAGTTAAATACCATATCATTTGATTTAGCTATTCAAAACTTAGTATATCTGAAATCGACAATGTTTTCAACTGATTCAAGTAAGATATCCATTGACTATTCTCAGTAGGATGATAAAATAAAACTAACTTTTGGATAAGTAAAATAACAGGAAGGCGGTTATACACATGAGTAAGAAAATAATTAATGCAGCAGAGGCACCGAAGGCTATCGGACCATATTCCCATGCCATCGATACAGGTCTTGGATTAATCTTTACTTCAGGACAGATACCGGTAAATCCGGTAACCGGAGAGTTGGTTGAGGGCGGAATTGAAGCACAGGCAGAGCAGGTATTTGCAAATTTAAAGACGGTTCTTGAAGCGGCAGGCTCGTCCTTTGATAAGGTTGTTAAGGCTACGGTATTCCTGCAGGATTTAAAGGATTTCGTAACAGTGAATGGCATTTATGCCAAATATCTTGGAACAGATTCTCCTGCACGCTCTGCTGTCCAGGTGGCTGGATTACCCAAGGGTTCCTTGGTAGAGATTGAATTAATTGCTCTGAGCTAAGGACAAGTATACCTTTATTGGGCCGCCGGGAGATACGATTGATAACAGATTGGGGAAGAGAGAGTAATGCTGATTTGCAATAGAAACTTTAATCTACGACAGATAGCCGAATCCGGTCAATGCTTCCGGATGAATCAAATTGATGAAAATAAATACAGCCTGATTGCATTTGACAGGTATTTGGAGCTGGAGCAGATTGAGGAGGATCAGGTAGAGCTAAGCTGCAGCGAAGAGGAATATGAGCTGATCTGGAAGAATTATTTCGATCTGGAGTATGATTATCACCGGATTATCGATACCTTGCTTCAGGGGAAAGATGGCTTTCTAAAGGAAGCTGCACAGTACGGGCGGGGGATTCGGATTTTAAAACAAGATTTTTTTGAAATGATGATCAGCTTTATTATCTCTCAGAATAAAAATATTCCCGCAATCAAGAGCTGCATTGAAGCAATCTGCAATAAGTATGGCAGCAGGAAGGTGTGTGAGGCCACCGGTGTAAGCTATTATACATTTCCCGCACCCCGGGCATTGGCACGGGCACAGCGAAGTGAACTGCGAGAACTAAAGGTTGGTTACAGGGATGAATATATCCTTTGTGCGTCAAAAGCTGTGGCGGATGGGAGCCTGGATTCCGATTATATCAAAACCTGCAGCTATGAAGAAGCAAAGGCCAAGCTGAAAGAGATTCACGGGATAGGCGAAAAGGTCGCAAATTGCATCTGCCTTTACGGGCTTCATCACATCGGTGTATTTCCGGTAGATGTCTGGATCAAACGGATCTTAAAGGAAATATACCAGGATGAATTTAACTTGACTCAGTTTGACGGCTATATGGGAATTGTACAGCAATATATGTTTTATTATATGAGAAATCGTGCAGCCTAAAATTAATTCTTGGCAATATTAGAAATATTTTTCAAGATATTTTGAAAATTTCTCAAAGAGTGCCGAACTCATTTTTGACCTTGGCTGCCGATAGGAAAACCATAAATTTTTAGTAATTTCGGCAGATTTATATTAGTATATCCTGCTTTCGCTGCGGAGAAAATAATGATGAAAACAAAATTCTTTTGCAGATGGAAAGGCGGGATAATATGGAAAATGATAAAAAACAGGGAACGGATAACGAACGTCGCATTGAGCATATGGCAAGCTTGATCGAAAAACAGGTTCGTACGGAACGGCATCTGGAACAGCACTCCGATATTGCTCATTCCCCGGAGAATATTGAGCATGCCAGGCAGCTTCAAAGGGATCGCCAATCGGAGATTGATCTTCTGAAGAACAAAATCATAAACGGGGAGAACTTTAGCAATAATTACAGACAAAATACCGAAAAACGCTTTCTCTTTACCGAAGGTTATCTAAATCATAACGCCGACCATATGGATAAGGAAGCATTCCGGAATGCAAAAGCAAAGCAGGAGCGTAGGAAAGAACAGCTTGATGCATTTAGGTAAATAATAATTTTGGTAGCAAAGGAACGGAAAGCAGGGGAAGGACTGAAGCAGTCCGTGTGATAATTAAGACAGCGATCTATTGCTCTAGGCATAGAGAAGGCAGAAATAAAAAATGGAATGTACCTTGTGAAAGGATTACGGGGCCGGCTTATGTACCTACATGTACAAAGCGCCTTTCGCCACCCTCCGTGGTGGCTCACCCCTCAGGTTGTGACCATTTTTTATTTCTGCCTTCTCTATACCAAGTGCAATCACGATCTCTACCTGATATTATCACACGGACTGCTTCAGTCCTTCCCCTGCTTCCCTGTCATTGGCTTGCCATAAAGTAAATATTATTCATACAATTTCTTCCAAGTGAATGTTTCAGGAAGTATGGGAATTTATAAAGAGGTTAAGATCAAGGGTTTTTGATTAAAATCAGCATAAATATTTAGAGCGGAAAAAGCAAGCAATTAATAGTTATATTAAGCCAGCCAAAGTCAGGAGACAGGTGTAACAACAGGAAGGGTCTGTGGGAAAGCATTTGACAGGATCGTGATCGTACTTAGCATAAATCAAGGCTGATATAAAATGCGCGATATCTAAGGGAGAAAGTGCCAAGGACGGCACTTTCAGGCGCTTTGGACAGGAGTCCATAAAGCGCCGGCCCGCAGCTCTTAGACAACCTAAATAGCATTTTATATCAGCCTTG
>JAEYGZ010000033.1 GCA_023409535.1 Bacillota bacterium | reverse complement strand
ATGGAAACAGGTTCCTATAAGTGCATTATAGCCCTTTTTCAGTAACTCGTAAACCAGTAAAACATGATTTTAGTCCTACAAAATCCAGGCTTTTCAAAAATCATGAATTTACCTTGTTATTTAACGGTAAAGGCTTATAGGGTAAAGGCTTATATTCCTACCGCCCAAATATGGTAATCATGAAAAAGTCAACCGCACCTGCAAGCAAAACTACCATTATACAGGAAATAAATATTACTCCCGCAATATTCATCCGATAAAACTGTTTCCGCCATTGAACCAGATGCTCCTCGGACAAGACAGACTTCTTCATAAGAAGAAATGCTGCAGACAAAAAAAAGCCGAAGGAGCCAAGGATACATAAGCCGCTTCTTACAAACTCCAGAAGACCAGCCGGTGAGCCATGTATCAGAAGCAGTGCAAGCAACGCGGACAGCAGCAGCATGCTTCCACCGGCAGCGAAGCCAATTATTGCTGACTTTACTATATCATGAATATATCCTTTTCCCATATATCCCGCCTTTCCGCCCGTACCGTACCCGCATACGGTGTTCTCATTACTGCTCATATAAATGACACGCTGCCTGATGATTTTCTTCCACCATACGAAGTTCAGGTGTGCATTCCCTGCAGATTGCCTTAGCATATCTGCATCTGCTCTGAAAACGGCAGCCTTCCGGGGGATTGATGGGGGTCGGCACATCTCCCTCTAATCTAATCATATTTTCTTCCCGTTGTTGTTCCACCTCAGGATCAGGAATCGGTATCGCTGAAAGCAATGCCTGGGTATAAGGATGAAGCGGATTCTCATACAACCTGTCGGAAGTTGTTATCTCTACAATATTGCCCAGATACATAACAATCACCCTGTCTGAAATATGCTTGATCATGGAAAGATCATGCGCAATAAACAGATAGGTCAGCTTCATTTCCTTCTGCAATTTGATGAGAAGGTTCACAATCTGTGCCTGAATGGATACATCCAGTGCTGAGATCGGCTCATCCAGAATAATAAATTCAGGCTCTACGGCAAGCGCTCTCGCAATACCGATTCTCTGTCTCTGCCCGCCTGAAAATTCATGGACAAACCTGCCTGCATGCTCTTTACTTAAGCCAACCAGGTTAAGATAATGATATATCTTCTCTTCCCTCTCCGTCTTACCTGATGCAAGTTTGTGAATATCAATCCCTTCCCCTATAATATCTGCCACCGTCAGTCTTGGATCCAAGGAAGCATAGGGATCCTGAAATATCATTTGAACATTTTTCTTAAAGGCGAGCTTATCCTTTCCCCTTAACTCATGGATCTCCTGTCCTTTATAACGAACACTGCCCGAGGTCTTATCATAAAGACCGATACAGGTCCTTCCGAGGGTGGTTTTTCCGCAGCCTGACTCACCAACCAAACCCAGAGTTTCACCCTGGTTGATGGTAAGAGACACATCATCCACCGCTTTTAATGTAGAGGCATTGTCAATACGAAAATACTTCTTCAGATGTTCTACCTCTAATACCGAATTTAACTGCTTCATATTACTCCTCCATTCTGCCTGTAGCCATGAATTTGATCCGCAACAGCAAAAGGATTTCCTTCCTGAGGAGCTATCACATGGTGGAGCCAGCATGCAGCAAAATGTCCATCCTTAAAATCTGAATACTCCGGCTCCGCTTCCTGACATATTTCCATACAATAGCCGCATCTTGCCGCAAAAGGACAGCCTTTGGGAGGAGCAATCAGATCCGGCGGTGCTCCCGGAATGGAGAAAAGCTCCTGCTTATTTATGAAATCCAGTCTTGGAACAGCTTTTAATAACGCTATTGTATATGGATGCCTGGGACGGTAAAAGATATCCTTGCTGCTTCCATATTCAATAATCTTTCCGCAATACATTACCATAATGCGATCGGCAGTGTTGGCAACCACACCCAGGTCATGGGTAATTAATATTACCGCAGTATTCTGTTCCTTTCTCATGCGTTTGAGCAGATCCATAATCTGGGCTTGAATTGTCACATCCAGGGCAGTGGTCGGTTCATCGGCGATTAACAGCTTCGGGCTGCAGGCAAATGCAATGGCTATCATTACTCTTTGGCGCATTCCCCCTGAAAACTCATGGGGGTATTGCCCGGACCGCTTTACCGCATTGGGAATACCCACTGCTTGCAGTAATTTTACCGCCTCCTCCAAAGCTTCTTTTTTTGCCATATTCTTATGAAGTCTGAGCTTTTCCGCAATTTGCTTACCGATTGTCATGGTAGGATTTAAGGATGCCAACGCATCCTGGAATATAATTGCACAATCCTCCCCGCGATAAGTACGGAGCTCCTTATCCGAATAATCCAGGATATTCTTTCCCTGATAGAATATCTTACTCTCCTTCTTAATCTCCATATTGGATGCACTGTTAAGTCCCAATATCGCCTTTGCCGTGACTGACTTACCGCATCCGGATTCCCCCACCACTGCCAAGGTTTCACCTTCTGTCAGGTCAAAGGATACTCCGCGCACAGAATGTACCTCTCCCGCATAGGTGTGATAGGAAACATACAGGTTCTCAACTTTTAATAATTTATCCATTTATATGCTGCCCCCTACTTACGAAGTTTTGGATCAAAAGCATCCCGCAGTCCGTCACCAAACAAATTAAACGCAAGTACGATGATGCAAAGGATCAATGCCGGAAAAAACAATTGATTCGGGTAAAATTCCATTGTGGTCTGTCCCAGGGAGATCAGTATGCCAAGGCTGGTATTGGGAGCCTGCAGGCCCATACCCAGAAAGCTTAATCCGGCTTCCGTAAAGATATAATCCGGTATGCTGGAGGTGAGGTTTAAGATGAGTATACCCAAGGTATTCGGAAGAAGATGTTTGCGAATAATACGAAACGGACTGGCACCCAATACCTCCGCTGCCATAACATATTCCGCTTCCCGAAGCTGCATGATCTGGCCCCTGATTTGTCTGGCGGTGGAACACCAGGAGGTAATACACATCGCAATTAATAAGGCAAATAAGCTATTCCCCAGCACCATCATAACAAGCAGCGTGACTAACAGCGATGGTATGGAGGTAATCACTTCGATCAGACGCATCATAACCTCATCCACTACTCCGCCGAAATAAGCCATAATTCCGCCATAAGCACATCCGATCATGATTTGTATAAAAGCACAAACCAAAGCAACCGCCAGAGATGCTCTTGCTCCAAGCCATACTCTTGAGAATAAGTCCCTGCCCAGATTATCCGTTCCAAACCAATGAACCGCAGAAGGGACCTGATTCTTATTCTTGGCAACAATGGTTGTATAATCGTAGCCACGAAGATCGGGGCCAATAATTACCATGATAAAAAACAGGATTAAAATAAATAATGAGCACAATGCAACCGGATTCTTACGCAATCTTCTCCATGCATCCTGCCAGAATGTTATTGTGGGCCTTACTATATGATCACTGCTGTTTTCTTCTTTATTAACCTTGCGAAAGCTCTGTTCCGTTAAGGCTGCCATACGTAATCCTCCTATCTCTTACCACCGCGTATACGAATTCTCGGGTCTACGATGGTATATAAAATATCCGTAACATAGATTACTACAATATACATTGCGGCAATAATCACTGTCTGCCCCATGACTACGGTAACATCTCTTCCCGAGACGGCGTTAATATAATATAATCCAAGTCCCGGTATGGAAAATATCTTTTCAATGAAAAAGGAACCGGTAATACACATGGTGATTGACATAGGCAGGTAGGTCATAACCGGTATCAGTGAATTACGCAGTACGTGCCTGCGGATAATCTGCCACCTGGTTAACCCCTTTGATTCTGCCGTCAGGATATATTCCTGATTTAGAACTTCCAGCATTGAGGTCTTAATCAATCTGGCATAAAATGCAATATAGGTAAAACAGCCGGTAATTGTCGGCAGGATAGTATAGTTCCATCCTCCCAACCAGATATCCTCCCCTTTGGGCCATCCGATTACCGGAAACCATCCCAGATTACCGGCAAAGACCTTCTGCAGCAGTAAGCCAAAGATCAGATGCGGAATAGAAATCAAAAAAATTGACAAGGTTACTACGCTGTAATCAATCCAAGTACCTTTTTTAACAGCTGCAATCACTCCCATGAGCAGACCTGCCGTAACACCCAGCAGCATCTGCTGAATACCAAGTCTTGCGGAAGCAGGCAGCTTCTCTTTGATAATGGAAGGTACGGTTTCACCCGGAAAGATGATTGACTCTCCGAAATCTCCGGTCAGCATTCCCTTCATCGTGATTACATACCGCTCCAGCAATGGCTTATCGAGACCATATTTTTTATAGATATTCTGACGTATTTGTTCCGGCAGTCTTTCGGTACGTTCCGTCAGAGAATCTCCCGGAATGGCAGCCAGCAGGAAAAAGGTTGCCGTCGCTATGATAAACAAGGTGGCAATCATCATAAAGAATCTTCTGATGCTGTATTTCAGCACAATATTCCCCCCTATATAAATCGATTTGTAAAGCAAGCATACTTTTTGGTTTTCGATTGTTCATATGTAGAGGTATGCCGAATCATTAATTTGATTCAGGCATACCTCTTACAGTACTCTCTACATTATTTTCCTGAAATAAATGCTCTGCTGAACTCGTAAGTAGTTCCAAATAACGGAGTACTCAAATTCTTTACATAGGACTGAATGAAGATTTGTTTATTGGTATAATAAAGCGGTGCTACACCGGCATTATCTACAATTAAGTTCTTTTCCAGTGCTTTATAGATATCAATTCGCTGAGCTTCCTCGGTTACCGTAGCCAGGCTGTTAAATATAGTATCATATTCCTGATTGTTGTAACCGCCAAAGTAGGTTGCATATCCGCTGGTGCCGGTCCATAAGTCAGCGAAGGTCATCGGATCATTATAATCACCGAACCAGCCATTGGATAATATATCATACTTGTTATTATTTCTTTCCGTTACAAAGGTACTGCGATCAGGGAATACACTGATTGTTATTTTAATTCCGAGAAGTTCTTCCCACTTCTGCTTATAGTACTCCTGAATTGATTTATCCTGAACAGTGTCTCCTGTACTGATAAAGGTCAGAGAAACCTTGCTTAAATCCGTATCTTTGCCTTCTTCTGCCAGTCCTTCCTGAAACAGCGCTTTCAGCTTATCCGACTGGTTTAAGTACTCATCCGCAAGTGCCTTTAATGGTTCTTCCACAACGCTGCGGAACTCTGTTTCATTTACTAATAGATTATAAGGGATTAATCCGTATGCCGGGATGTTGATTCCGTTATAGATTAATTCATTAAATTCCTCACGGTCGATTGCTAAGGATAAAGCCAATCGAATCTTTGCATTATTCATTAAACCTGAGATACCGCCGTTATGCTGATTAAAACCGATAAAGCTCAGACTGGGCTGGGTTGTGGTCTTGTAAACTAATTGACCTGCATCTGCTAATTGCTTCCACTTGTTAACATATTCCGATACGCCGTCTACAGCATCCAGCTGCTTTGATTCGATCAGTAAGGACTGCGTAGCCGGTTCTGCCGCAGCAGTAAACACAACCTTTTGAAGGAGTACATTATCCGCATCCCAATAATTAGGGTTCTTGGTAAGTACCATACTATTTTCTTTTACCCAATCACTGATTACAAAAGGACCGCTGTATACATGCTCTGAAAAATTCGTAGCATAGGTCTCACTTCCATTATCAATCACCTCAAGACGAACCGGATAGAAGCATACATTGGTTAATTTCTTAATAAAAAACGGTGTTTCTGTATTCAGTGTAATTTCAAGGGTTTTATCATCCAATGCTTTTACACCAACTTCATCCGCACTGACCTCTCCATTATAATATTTTTCTGCATTTACAATATCATAAGCCATAAAGGAGTAGGCAAATGCCTTCTCAGGATCCAGCAGACGAATGATCGAATCGACATACTGGCTTGCAGTCACTGCAACACCGTCGGACCATTTATAATCACGCAGCTTAAAGGTATATACTAATCCGTCGTCTGAAATCTCATATGTATCAACGCCTGCATTGGCGATAACATCATTTCCCTGTTCATCTGTAAAGGTTCTGAACAGTCCTTCCTGTACCTGGGATAAGATCTGAAATTCTGACGCATTACGAACATCACTGACGTCCAGGGTCAAAGGTTCATTATAAAGTAAATTCAGGGTTTGATCTGCATCCGGTATATTTTGTTCCTCCTGCGGTGCCGCCTCCTCGCTCGCTCCTTCAGTGGGTGAACTGTTTTCTGCAGCTTTGGTAGGTGCCGGTGTATCGGCTGCCGGTTTTGATGAACAAGCAGTCAGGCCGCCAAGCACAATTACCAGGGTTAGTAATACTGCAAAAAATCTCAAGTTTTTCCTCTTCATTATCAAATCTCCTTACAAAATAGTTTTCATATAGGTTTACTATGTGATTAAAGTGAATTCTAGCACAGTGTTAATCTATTGTCAATTAATAAAAAATAATTTCGTACCTCGTTTCGCAGTCTTTATAGAAATAAAAAACGCATATATTTTGCCAATCAGCGAAGATGATAGATTAGCTCAATAAATGCATCCTTTTTATTTCAGTATTTTTTCCAGCACATCAATTAAATCCTGAGGATATTTTTCTGCTTCATTTCTTAAGATCCTTATCGCAGCATCCATTTCCTTAGGCTTCTTATATGGCCGGCCTGAGGTAATTGCATCGGCGGCATCGGCAACCATTACAATTCTTGCATTAGGTGAAATTTCATCCCCCTTTAACCCATTTGGATATCCGCTTCCGTCAAGCCTTTCATGATGCTGCAGGACAATATCCGTACATTCTTTAGGAAGCCTAAATTGTTCAAGAAAAGTGATGCCCAGATCGCAATGCTGCTGCATATAGGCAATCTCCATATCGGTCAGGGACTTGGGTTTTTGTATGATGTATTTTGGTATCAGCAGCTTGCCAACATCATGCAAAAAGGCCCCTAATCCTAAATTAAAAAGTTCCTCATCATTGTATCCCAGCTCCACAGCCATAATTAAAGAAATCATGGCCACATCAATTGAATGTGTATATAACCAGTCTACATAGTTAATCAATGCATTCACGTAAATCCACCACGGCTTTGTTTTATACTCAAACAGGATCGTGTTCAATACCTGATTGGGCCGCTCCAGAATATTATAATTTTTGATGTTCCTTCTTGATCCAAAGGTTTTCGCAATTGAGACAGAACCTGTTTTTTGCTTGTCATTATGCCTTACCGTTTCTTCCGCATTATAACTTCCAAGGCTTTTTAGCTTTGTTACTATTTTATCTGTCAGCCTTTGGCCCTTGCGCAACAGTAATATCCCATTTTTATCATAGATATCGTTTTCTGCATAAAATTCGGACATCGCGCCAGCTCCTTTCTAAGTTTATGTGAGCCTTCCATTGTTTTTATCTCCGAAGGTTCACCGTTAAGGGGAATTTTTCATAATTATTCTTAAATACAACATTTTCAAAATTATGTTGCATTTTAGCTGTGAATGAACATTGCCTAAATCAACGATTTAAGGAATATTTTCTGCATTTCTGAGGATTATTACATATATACGAATTTATACTTTTCGTATAATATAATAAAAAAAAGATACATTAGGAGGATTGGAACCACTTATGACTGTAGAACCAATTAGAGACAAAACAAAGATTAAACAGCTTTATCAATACCTAAACGGCAATGATCCTAAATATGCTTTGATTTTTAAATTTGGCATAAATACCGGCTTGAGAATCAGCGATATTATATCGATTAAGGTAAATGATATTTTTAATGAAAAGCTGAGCTTTAAAGAATATCTTATTATAAATGAAAAAAAAACCTCAAAAGAGAAGAAAATCAAACTAAATGAAACCTTACGCAAATGCCTTGATTACTATGTTAAAACTCAGAATCTTGCCTTGGATGATTACCTGTTTCAAAGCCAAAAAGGCGGATATTTGGGAAGGATTCAGATTTACAGAGTATTAAAGGATGCTGCAACCGTAATAGGTATTGAAAACTTTGGTACCCATAGTTTAAGGAAAACGTGGGGCTATTGGACCTATAAAATATCCAAATATAATATCGGACTTATTATGGATACCTTCAATCATAGCTCAGCAAGCGTCACATTACGTTATATCGGTATTAATCAGGATCAAAAGGATGAACTGTATTCTATTGTTCAGTTATAGAAAATTGTCTATAATGACTGATTCGGACATAATAATATCATAACTGTCGTAATAACTGATATATTGACTTTCCTATAATGATAATATAAAATGATACTAATTAAAAAATGCAACATAATTTTGATAATGTTTCATTTCATGGTTTAATTTACCAACGGATTAACAAAAAGAATTTCTCGTAAAGCCCATCAGCTTTAAGAGAAATTCTCACAAATCAGATTAAAGTTTGTTATGAAACATTTGTTTATCAAATTCCGGGTTGAAATAATAAAAGTTATTACTATCCAGTCTATCCTTTGTCTTCTCTAACGCTTCCCCAAATCTTTGGAAATGAACGATTTCTCTGGATCTTAGAAATTTTAACGGCTCCTGAATCTCCGGGTCAGGGATCATCCGAAGCAGGTTATCATAAACTGTTCTGGCTTTCTGTTCCGCAGCAAGATCTTCTGTCAGATCGGTGATTGCATCTCCTTTGGATTGAAATTCTAATGAAGTAAACGGCACAGAGGATGCTGCCTGCGGCCAAAGGGCTGTGGTATGATCAATATAATAGGCATCAAACCCTGCTTCTTTGGCTTGCTCAATCGTAAGATTCTTCGTCAGCTGATATACCATGGCACAGATAATTTCCATATGTGCCAATTCTTCCGTACCAATATCCGTAAGCAGCCCACCGACCTCTTTCACAGGCATGGAATAACGCTGTGACAAATATCGCATGGAAGCCGACAGTTCTCCGTCCGGCCCTCCGTATTGGCTTATAATAAGCCGTGCCGTCTTAGGGCAGGTCTTTGATATCTTCACCGGATACTGCAGTCTTTTTTCATAAACCCACATTATACACACGCTCCTTCCCAAGGCATCGGTCCTTCCAGCCAGCAGAAATCGGCCTCGCTCTGATCGTTACAGTAAGGAATGCAAAGCCTTGTCAGGGGATAAAATTCCTGTGCAAACTGCTTTCTCATTTCCGCATATTCTTTTGCTTTTTCATGATACAGCTTAATTGCCTGTATATCCGTTTCATGGGTATCCAGATAAAGTATCAGATCATCCAGAAAAAAACCGATTTGATTGATCCTCGTCATCAGCTGCTCCCGGTCGGACTGCTCCTTCCCCTTTCCAGCATTTCCTGTCCCTGAGGCAATCGGAGCCTTACTATCCATCACAGCATCTGCCGCAAAAAACGGTTTGTTCAGATCATGAAAAATTGTACCGATGTTCAGAGCCTCTTCCTCATTGTATAATTTGCCCCATTCCTGAATCGGTATATTTGAAATAGCCAAATAATTTCCGGACATAATAAACTCCTTTCCTGCAAATACTGTTTTTGTAATCAAATACGTTATTCAGACGAACGATTACCTTCTTAGTATCTGCAAAAAAGGAGTTTTCTAAGTTGGGAAACACTGCCGGGTTTTATTCCTGCAATTAGCCAAATAGGAAGAGCACTATATCGCTGCCTGTTATTGGGGGATTAGTTATTATATAATCCTTTCTAATTATTTTCACAAAACAAGTAAAATAAAAATTAATTGCGAATATAATTAACTAATTAACAATATGAGGCCTTTCTATGGATATCTACGTAGTGCAGGAGGGTGACACAATAGACTCCATCGCATTAGCATTTAACACGCCGGTATATAAAATAATTCAGGATAATGGACTTGAAAATGCTGATAATTTAGTGACCGGTCAGACCATTGTGATCGTATATCCTACTCAGACCTATACGGTTCAAGAGAGTGATACTTTAGAAAGTATTGCACGTAATAATAACATTACACTAATGCAATTACTTAGGAATAATTCATTTCTTACTGACAGGGATTACATTTATCCGGGGGAAATCCTAGTTATCAGCTATGATACAAGCAGAGAATTATCAACAAATGGCTTTGTTTACCCATATATTAATGAAAATATCCTAAAAAAAACGCTGCCTTACTTGACTTTTCTTTCTGTATTTAACTATAGAATTTCTGACGAAGGTGAAATCATATCATTTGATGATGACGTCAGGATTATACAAACAGCAAAAATTTATGGTACAATTCCCCTTTTGATGATATCCGCTCTATCACCTGCAGGTGAACCGAATGTTGAAGTAATCTATGAAATTTTGATTAACGAAGAATACCAGAATCAGCTTATCAATAATGTGATTAATATAATGCAAACAGCCGGATACCAAGGTCTGAATATAGTATTAACCAGTATTACAACAAGTAATTTTAATCTTTATATCAATTTTCTCACAAATGTTTCAAACCATATGAACAACGAAGGTTTTTTCTTCTTTTTAACTGTGAATCCAAATATAAGGTATGAAGATGATACCATAACCTTTAATCAACTTGACTATGGAGCTTTAGGCAGGCTATGTTATCAGCTGACCTTTTTGCAGTATTACTGGGGAATAAATACAGACCCTCCTACACCGGTCAGCTCCATTACTTTATTAAGAAATTTTATGGATTATGTAGTTACAGTTGCAGCCACTGACAATATTTCATTGGGAAAGCCATTAGTTGCTTATGACTGGGCACTTCCATATATCTCTGGAAGATCAGTCGCTAATGCTATGACTTTAAACTCAGCAATTTCCTTAGCGAGTGATACCGGAGTTGATATACAATTTGATAAGCCTTCCCAAACTCCATATTTTTATTATTTTCGTTTCGAATATCAGCAGCACATCGTATGGTCAATTGGTGCAAGAAGTATCAGTGCAATCGATGATTTAATCATTGAATATAATTTAATCGGCTCCGGAATATGGAACATCATGATATACTATCAACAAATGTGGACTATCATTAATGTAAGATTTGATATCCTCAAGTTTATTCCCGATCAGCTCCAGTGACGGCTATAAAAGCTTCAGATACGCTCCATACCCTTCCTGCTCCATCTTTTCCTTTGGAATAAACTTTAAGGAAGCACTGTTAATGCAATACCTCAATCCTCCCTTATCCATAGGGCCATCCTCAAATACATGACCTAAATGTGCATCACCCCCGCTGCTTCTTACTTCCGTACGCTGCATCCCATGGCTTTTATCAATTACTTCAGTTACGACCGCAGCATCAATCGGTTTGGAAAAGCTGGGCCAACCACAGCCTGACTCGAATTTATCACTGGATAAAAAGAGTGGCTTCCCTGTTGTAATATCAACATAGATGCCTTCTTCGAATAGATTAAAATATTCATTATCAAACGGGGGCTCCGTGGCATTATTCTGCGTTACGGCAAATTGCATCTGAGTTAAACGTTTTTTTAGTTCGTCAACCTGTTTCTTCATCGCTTTTCACCCTTTCAATTTAGTCACTTTCATTGAAGCTCTGATCTATCCGCAGGATATGCAGATATTCTATAGGACAGGTTATCCCAACCGTGCCTTTTCTATTGCTGCGATATCCAGCTTCTTCATTTGCAGGAATGCTTCTGTAATCCGCTTTACTTCATCCTCCGTTCCATTTGCCAGAATATCGTTCATATGTTCAGGTACAATTTGCCAAGACAGCCCAAATTGATCCTTAACCCATCCGCATTGCTCTGCCTCGGGAACAAAGGAAAGCTTATCCCAAAAATAATCGATTTCTGCCTGGTCTTTACAAAGTATCATAAATGAAAAAGCCTCGTTAAATGTAAAATCCCCGCCTAAGCCGTGATCCATAACAACAACCTGATTGCCCAAAATAGTAAGCTCCCCATAGTTTATTCCTGCTCTCTCATCCATAGCTTCTCCGGTTTTATAATAATTGATATAACCTTTTTCAGATCCTCCAAAAACCGTAAGATAATAATCTACCGCTTCTTCCGCTCTGCCGCAAACCTCCCCGGCAAACAGTATATTTGGTCTTATTCTCTGATGCTCCGCTATATTTTCAACCAGCATCAGCTGCCAGCTGAGACCGAACTTGTCCTGAAGCCAGGCATAGCGCTTACTGAAAGGGTATTCTCCCAGAGGCATAAGCTCTGTTCCCTCTTGAAACAGAGAATAATATAGTCTGTCCACTTCTTCTGCACTGCCGCAAGCTACCAATAAAGAAAGTGCAGGATTGAAGGTGAAGTATGGGCCTGCGCTGATCGCGGAAAATCTCATGCCGGCCAGTTGAAAATCGACGGTTTGTGCATCACCGGAAGGGGTATCCGAAAGTGTACTGGTGTTAAGGATTCCTGAGTTTTCAAAAAGCTCAGTATACAGCCTTGCCGCTTCAAGGGCTTCTGTGTCGTACCACAGATGCGGGATTATTTTCTGCATAGCGGTCTCCTCCTTATTATTATTTTTTTATTGATATCAATATTTTATCATACAGTCTTATAACCAACAACGGATATTCAAATTGAACCATTGAGACCTGCTTCATTCTTGCTCCTTCCTGTATTCTTCCCACAAATAGCATAAACAACCGTATTTCTTGAAAATATCCTTAGCCTACCCAATAAAGGAGAAGGATCACACCATTCCGTGCGGATGACCCTTCTCCTTATTCCGTATGTTGTCTATTCCTGTCTACTGTTGGATGATCAAATCCGTCACATCACGACGCATGCTCAGCGGAACATCCTTGGTGGCTATCCCCAGGCGAACGAGCATCTGAATGGTGCTTCCATCTGACGCATAGGTACTGTGTATCTCATCATATGCCTCTTTCATCTCCGGATATTCCTCCAGAACCTGACTCAGAGGCTGCATTACGATGCCCAGGCGATGCGCTTCCAGTATTAAGCGGCTGTATAGCATACCGCTTTGAACCTGGTCCAAACGGCTGTTGTCCTTTGTGATAATCATAGCATAAGCCGGCGTATGGTCTATCGAGGTCCGGGTAGCTTGAAGGAATGTATTCGAGGCTGCTTTACCTTTGTTCAAAGAAGGAAACAGTGTGACCAGGCCCTGCATCAGGTGCAGCATAATACCGGAAGTACCCTGACCCTCAACAGAAAAACCATAACGATATTTATTTTTTTGATCCTCATTGGCTCTGAAAATAATATCTGATTCCCGCATAACGCGCGTCACACCCGCTTCGATATTTGCTCCCCTCATAGCAAGTTCATTCAGCTTATCAAGGTCTTCCTGATCTTGATATATCTTCAATGACATATTGCTATCCGTATTGACCGCCTCCAGCTTGCTGATCTGGCCAGCGGTTAATTCGGCAGACTGATAAGCCGCCCTGTTTGTATCAGGTAAAAACATATAATCATATAAGGAATTGCTATCAGGCTCAGCTTTTGTGAGTATAACCTTGGCCGCCGGTTTGTCTTTCATACTCTGAGGCAGCTTATGCTCATCATAGCTGCCTCCCGGAAACAGCGTCACTTCAGCTTCATAGCCCAATTCATCTCCTGCGATTTTAACATATTCCAAAAAAGTACCTTGGGTAATCATCATCTGCCGCGATAAGGGATCCACTTCCTTTGTCAAACGTTCATTATCGGCATATAAATAAAATGCCATGGGATCATCCTGATCAAGCCGTATCTTCCACGGCTGCATATTATGTCCGTTTGCAGCCAGCAGCCCGTGAGCGATAAGACGCACTCTCGGATCATCAAACTGTTGAAAGTAATTCTTCCTCCAAGGCTCTAAATATTTGGGTTCTTTAAATATCCCGCTTATCATAAACAGAGTTGTAATAGCTGCTATGAATAAGATAGCAATGCTTGCAATAATAATGAGTGATACTTTCTTAACCTTTCTGTTACCCATCTCAATTCCCTCTGCTTTCTTATTGAATTTGAATTGCTCTCATGATCACCTGAAAAGCTGACAGGATCAATTCCTCCGGCGTCGTATTGTGAAAGTTTTTGATATAATTTTCTTTAATCCTGGCAGTATTAAATACACCGAGCATACATGCCCATAGAACAAGAGCTGTCTTAACAACCTCCTGGTCACTGCGAATCGAACCCTCTGTAATGCCCCTGTTCAATGCTCCGATCAAATAACCCAGTAGTTCCTCTCCAAGGGCATAACACTCTTCTTTTGACTGATCCGGTATTCCCTTTTGAAAATCGCGTTCTCCATTCTCATACTCCATAATTGCCTTAAAATATTCCGGATAATCCTTGCTGTACCGGTACATAGTCAGAGCAATCAGCCTTATTTCTTCAACTGCATTCCTTGCTTTTTCTTTTTGCAGAGCAGCTTTCAACATACCGATCAGCAGCCGGTATCCCCTGATCATGATTTCAAAATAGATCTGCTCTTTACTGTTAAAATAGATATATACCGTTCTTTTGCTGAATTCAGCCTCCTTTGCCACATCATCCATCGTGGCATTATCGTATCCTTTCGAAAAGAAAATTCTTTCCGCTGCTTCAATAATATCATTCCTGCGGATTTCCTTCTCTTTTTCCCTACGCTGCATACTTCCCAAAAGATATCCCTCCTAAATTACATTCAAGTGTCGTAAAGTACACTGTCAGTTTACTTAATTTTATAATAGATCAGTACCATTGTCAATAACCTTCGAATAAAATTGATGAACTATCCTGTGCTAATAGCATTTATCATTATTCCATTGCTTTCACACGATGACAGCTGATAACTGTATGTTACCGGAATATACTTCTTTATCCCCGCCGGTATATTGGAATGGCATTTATACCATAATAAAAATTAACCGACTGCAACATTATCTTAACTGTTTTAGCCGGTTAATTAGATATCAATTTATTTAATAATACAGATTATTTAATAATACGAATGGTACCAGGTTTACGTGCCGGTGCCGCGGATGCCTTACCGATAAATCCCACTGCAGCCGCAGAGCAAATGGTATGCTCCTTCGGAATGCCCAGCTCAAAGAGAAATTCCCGTACACCGGAAGCATTGCGCAGCCAGTGCAGCTGGTTGAGATAGCAGCTCCCGAGTCCCATTGACTGCGCTGCCAGAAAGATATTCTCAAGGCCAAGGGAACAATCGGCCATCGCATTCTCGTAAATCGGCTTATTGGAAGCAATAATAATGGTGGGAGCATGATAGTAAAAATTGTAGCCCTCTTTCTGAGCAGC
Source organism: Bacillota bacterium (assembly GCA_023409535.1). Lineage (GTDB taxonomy): Bacteria > Bacillota > Clostridia > Lachnospirales > Lachnospiraceae > Mobilitalea. Next base: position 4,550 of record JAEYGZ010000033.1, on the reverse strand, counting down.
GGCTTTTGCTCCGAGTTTGCCGGGATAATCATCGTCCGGCGTCCAAAGCTGAAATCCCTCCCGCACCAGCTCGTTCAGCTTCAGAAGAAGCTCCTTGTTCTGGATGGCTGTGAACAGCCAGCTTTGATTGTTTCCGCCGCTGGGTGCCCAGATGGCGGCATCAAGCAGCGTTTCCAACTGCTCCTGTTCTACCTGCCGCTCCGTAAAATTGCGGGTACTCCGGCGTGCATGGATAAGTTCCAATAGTTCATTTCTAATCATGGCAATTCTCCTATCTTCTCAATTCTTACTTTCTTCTGCCTGATAAAATTGGTCATAACATATTCTTCCTCTTCCGGAGCAGCAAATGTCTTCCTTCCAATATCAATATATTATTTATACTATATTTGTGCTTTCCCGGTGTAATATTTTCTCAATCTGTTCTACTGCCTCTATGTCTTTTTGCATGGCTTTACGTCCTGCATCAGCAAGAATTTTACGTGCATCCGGAGTTCTGAACTTCTCATATCCTGCTTTATCGAAGGTAAAACCCTGACTCCATAGAAAGCCGCCGTAAGAAGCGCACGCATCCAGAGCGTCAACAGCCCTTACCAATTCCTCCCGCCATTCAGGAAACTTTTCAGATAACGACCGGTAATAAGACAGAGGCTCTTTGCGGGCATAGATTTGGCAGAGGGCGTCGCAATAAATGATAAAACGGTGCTCAACACTGTTTGCAATATAGTCAACGGCCGGAGCATCTGACGCGCGCAAGGCCGCCGCTGAAAAGTCGTCATACTCCAAATGGTGTAAAAATGATTCCCACGCCGCAAAACCGACCTTTTTGCCGCGGATTTCACTGGTTCTTCTGGCGTGATCGGAAATAAACTTAAATGCAGATAATGCCGCGCTGCGTTCCGACGCAGCTTCGACTTTAGTTTGAAGCAAAATATAACCGGATAAATTATCTTCCCAGTTACCCCATGAAATTGGTATATCAGCATCAGAAGGCAACGATACGCCTGCCTCATATCCGTTGTTATAATGATAGCCGATTATTTTTTTGCCTTCGTCTTCATAACCGAAAAAGATATTCAAGTCGCAATCGCCATGTTCTATATAACGTATTATGATGGGAACGCCTCTGTCGATTGCACCAACAAAATCCTGCCGGATATGCACCGGGTCGGTGTTCATAAAACTGCCGGCCGCATCACGCTGTATGGTGATGTATTTCGCCTTCCAGCCGATTGCATTCAGCACACGGCTTTGGGTATCAAACGGGTTTTCGTTAATACTTTCCGTAACTTCGTTGCCGAATACCCAAGCGCTGTCCGTCCAGCAGAAACGGTTCCCTTCTCCGCTTAAAGCAACCAGCTTTGATCTGTTACATGCTTCGCCTATTCCTTGAAGTGCCGCCTCTAACAGAGTAATGAAAAATGCCGCGTTGTTACCGTCGTAATTAACAACCGGTATCTTGGGAATAAGTTTTCTTTGCATATGAAATCCTCCCTTTATATCAACCTGAATTGAAAGAGGGGCAAAATAGTTTAATTTGTCACCGGATTTTTTTGCAGTTGACGGAGTTATGTCATGAAATCTGAGAAAAGCCTTGGTAAAACTTTCAGCTGTTTCGTAACCATATTTCATAGCAATATTAATAATTTTATCGTTTGAAGCCGCAAGCTCTTTGCCTGCAAGCGATAAACGTCTGTATCGGATATAATCTCCGATTGTCATACCTGTTATAATACTAAAAATTCTTTGGAAGTTCCCGCTTGATGAATAAACACTATTTGCGATTCGTTCAATGTTTAGATCATCAAGTATGTTTTCTTCAATATAATTCACGGCCTTCTGCATACTTTGAATCCAGTCCATAATTACCCTCCCTTCCTCTCAAAGGGTATCATAAAAGTTACCCATATTCTGGTCTTTAAATGCTCAAATGTGTCCGGTTAATTAGTCCATAGAATTCATTGTATAATAGAATGGCTGTGAATATAAAATTCTTCCTGACTTGGCTGGTATTTTTTCTCCAGGCTTTCCAAACCCTCGTCAAAGCGCCCGGCTTCTTGTTCATCTATCTCAAAGACAGGACTTTGATAATAAACCCATTTTCTTCCGTCCAAGACATCTGGTTTGAATTCCTTTACCATCATTGCCGCCGGATATGTCCCATTTTCAAGACAGACATTGTACTTTTTGCAACTCTTAAAGCCGTGACTTACATAATTATTCGGATTTCCAAATATTACAATCACATCATAATCAAGTGCAGCCGCCTGTTCGAAGGAATACTCCATTAGTTTTTTCCCATATCCCTTTCTCTGATATTCCGGCAAAATACAAACCGGACCAAAAGTAAGGATGTCTTTTTCTTCCCCTGACTCATCAATTAGTTTTGTTTTCGTATACATGATATTCCCGATGATCTGATGATCAACTTCAATCACCAGATCCAACTCCGGCAGAAAGTCTTTGTGGGATCGCATAACATGAACTAAATAGTGCTCAATGCACCCCTGAATATATAAATTCCAAAAAGCTTTCCTTGTGATTTCTTCTACTCTCTCATAATCTGCTTCTTCTTCATTTCTAATCTTAATCATTTTGTTCATTTATAAACCTCCGATAATCTACCTAAGACCGATGCTTGTGCTTTTTATTATGGCAATCGCTCAATAAATTCCTGTTTACCTGCGTGATGTAATAAATTTTGAATCCATAATACCATGCTTTTCCACATAAAAAAAGACACAACTCTCCCTTATCGGAAGGTTGTGTCTTGTCTGTGTCATTATGTACAAAATAAATACATTCATAATTCGTCTGACTTTTAATCGGCTGGCGCGTGTTTCATATACTTCATGTTATGCTCATTATATACCCAAGATAAAGTCATCTATTTCTTTCGCAATTTTTATCGTTTCGTATGCATGTACATAGTGTCCGCAATCCAATAACAGAGACTTTCCGTTCTTAAAATCAGCTATATAATCGGATAGCATTTTACCCCAGTTAGCAATTATTTTTTCGTTGTCATTTGAGATAAAAAGGTAAATCGGAGTGTTAACGGGGAGAATTCCATTTTTAACCTTATCCGCATTTTGTCTTACATATTTTGCTTCATTAAGCATATCAGATGTAAATGTGCGATTTTTAAGTATCTGAATATATGCCTCGTTATCAGCTTTCGTTAGATACCCTGACTGTGCCGCCGGTGATTTTTTATAAAAAGACTTTACAAAAGGCCTATGTATCCCTATCTTGGTTAAAAAGCCAATAACGCTGAGAATCGACGCGGACGGCATTTTAAAATTATCGTAAGCTTCCGGAATTGCCGAATCCAACCCGATGATTGCCTCTACCTCATACGGATACTTTTGCGCCCAATAAATAGCCTCCAATCCTGCAAGTGAATGTGGAACCAATATAAACGGTGCTTCTATATTGGATAGTTTTAATGCTTTTCGTGTTTCTTCAAGTACAATATCTAAATCACGAGAGGTGTTTGTCGTTTCACTCCAGCCATAGCCTGCCCTTTCTACTACGGCAATTACATTATCGGAAGATAGTATTGACCATAAAGGCTTAAAATCAAGGGTTGGACAGCTCGTACCATGCCCCGATAAAAAAACAAAAGTACGTTTCCCTTGTCCGGTGCAAAAAACATGCATTTTATGACCATTCACATCAACTAGATTGCCAAGTGCTTGAATTGTTTTACTCATTACTTCACCCTTTCTTGCACCGATGTGCGCAAAATATAAATAATTTAAAGTTCAATCAATTTCTGCCCTGCATTATGATATAAGTATAACATAAAAAATCAAGCTAAAACAGATACATGTTTGCATCCATTTTAGCCTGATAACCTTGGAGTAATAGTGGAAAAAGATTTATTCTTTCAGGTGCAAATTAGCTGCTAATTAAGTATGTCCTTCATTATGCTCATACTGTGAATCCAAACATATCCAACAAGGGTTATTTATAAAATCCTGTCTAAAATATCATGTTAATCTGCGTTGCTTGCCTCAATGATATACTCTGGACTAAAATGATACTATAACAAATGGAGGTATCATTTATGTTCAATGAGAATTTAAAGACAATCAGAAAAGCGAAAGGGCTTTCACAGGAAGAGCTTTCCATTCGATTGAATGTTGTTCGGCAAACAATTTCTAAATGGGAAAAGGGACTTTCAGTACCTGATGCGGATATGCTGATTAGAATTGCAGAAATACTCGAAACTTCCGTCAGCGAGTTATTAGGGGCAAAAATCGTTAATGAAGCTGACACGAATCATGTCGCAGAACAGCTGTCAAGAATTAATGAACAGCTTGCTATAAAAAATCACCGGGCAAAGCTAATCTGGAAAATCATATTGGGTGCAATTATTGCAGTGATAGCTTTTAATCTTCTTTTAGCAGTTATTGGGTTGGTGTCTTTTGACAGTTTAAAAAATGATAAGTATACAGAAGTAAAATCACAATCCGAAATTGTTATTCCAGAAGAATAGAGGTTATGAGTATAACAGGACACTACAAATTTCTGCTTATCTGTGTGAT
>JAEYGZ010000029.1 GCA_023409535.1 Bacillota bacterium | reverse complement strand
TCTTTATCGCAACGACTTACAGACTCCGATAACAGATAATAGCTATAATCATTGACACAAATGTCATTACCATTTTCAAGAGTAATTTTTATTCCATGTTCAGTATCTTCCACTTTGTTTACAATGCAGATCATGAATGGTGTTTTCTCATGAGGATGAAAGAGTGTTATCATTTTAATATTGTTCATTTTGTTTTCTCCTTTTATTTATTACTATTTAATACTCTATCGTGATTGTTAAAATCAAATATATTTGTGTTTTATTCATATTTTTATACTTCTTTTTGAAAAGATCTTTATCTCTGTGCTTACGCACGGCTACGCCCTGATACTGGCTTTTATTCATTAACTTCGAGATTGTAGTATTTGAAAAAATCTATCCGATCATTATTGGATCTGTTTTCACTATCAAGTTAGGATTCAGATCCTATGTTCAAACAAAGCATTTTCCCTCTGCCATATAGCACTTGCTCTTAAATGTATAGGAAAACTATATCCTTTGTAGCAGCACTTCGTGATTGTTGCCAACAATTACTTTGCTGAACAGGGCTTGTTCCTGTTAGTGATAGATTTTTTCATTAATAATTTTCTTCATATAAAATTACTGCCTGTAATCAGTTATAAACGTTTTAAGTATAAAGATGATTACATGTGCCATATCCCTGCTTCCACCGTCTTACAAAGCTTCCTGTGCAGTCTATTAGACTTTCATAAAAGACGTTTACTTATATTCATTAATATTTATTTTCACCTGATGATTTTAATAACTATTTATTGAAAATACATCCCTTGTGCTGGCGCACGGCTACGCCCCTGACACTGGTAGGAAACTATTTTCCTTGATCATCTATAAGGCATTAATATTATGTCAATGGAAAATGACATGACCTTAATCTGACTATTCACTCTATCAAGTTAACATCAGATTCTGTGTTTAGACAGCATATTTGCCTCAGATATATAGCATTTGCTCTTAAACGCAAAGGAAAACTATATATTTAGTAGCAGCACTTCGTGATTGTTGCCAACAATCACTTTGCTGGACAGGGCTTGTCCCTGTTAATGATGGATTTATCCAAATAAAGATCGCGTTGAAGACGCTATTAAAAAAATGAAATCTTAATTAAGCTCTCACAATAAAAGCAGCGGTTCGTGATTGTTCAACACAATCACTTTGCTGATAGCAATTATTAAGGAATACAATATCCCTTGTAAAACCACTAAAACATAACACAACAGTAAAACTGGACTCTCTTAACTTCTTACTAATTATTTAATTATAAGCATAGTCTCGGACCAGTAAAATAGCGGCTTCGCAACTTTTTTTCCTATGTTCGAACATAGCAAACTCCTATGTTTAAACATAGATCCATCCTATGTTCGAACATAGCAAGATCTATGTTCGAACATAGTTTTTTAACATATAATATTATCATAACAATATGCTTCCTATTTTATTTATAGTTCTACTATTGACTTTCACTTTTTTGCATAGTATTAAAATACATATAACAAAAATAATAAGAGAGAATAATATGAATACACCAGATGCTGATCTATTACACTTATTTGAATCATTAACCACCGAGCAAAAGATTGATATCGCAAGACGCTTACTACAAAACAAAGAAATAAAATCAACGACAGTTATTTCTTCTGAAGAAGATAAAGCTATTTCGTTTTCACAACCTTATGTATTTGCTTTTACTTCCAACTTTCGTGTTTTCTCTGATCTTGACATATCCAAGAATGAATTCCGAGTATTAACATATATCTTGGAGTATATGGAGTTTGGAAATCTGATTAACCTTTCACAATCATCTCTGTGCAAAGCATTGAATATCGCTTCCGGTAATATGTCTAACATCTTCAAAAAACTCAGACAGAAAGGAATACTCGTCGAGCATCATGGCCATCTCTATATCAACTCTAACATTTTCGCAAAAGGGATGAGCCATCAACTGGATCAGAAACGTAAAGAACACCTGAGCAACGCTCGCAATCTTTGCGCAGAAATAGAACAGTATCCAGAAAGTTATTCAGCTATGTCAAAAAGTGAAAGAAGAACCCTTTCCTTAGAAACTGAAACCAAAGAAATCTATACTGACGCATTTGTTTTCAGTAAGAAGAAAAAGAATAACGCTGTTCCTAATACCAACAATAGCATACATATTGATAAACCACGAAAAGTATATAAAAGAACGAAGGAAAATGAGGAAGCAAGAAGAAACGCTGTTGACGCAGACTCTCATATGCAGAAAGTATCCTGATAAAATAACAACAACAAGGAAATAACAATGAAAAAACTACCCGGTTCGCTTGAGATTAAGCTCCACGAAAAACTATCCAAGAGTGATATACTAAATATATTGGCTGAGCAGATGACTATGCTTGAGGAAACATTTGGCATTCAGGAGTTTAAGATTTTCTCTTACCTTGAATGCTATATTGGAGATAAGAAACAAGCATTATATTATAGAAGTCGCAACAGTGCCGTAGCCACATTCAAATTAAAGGGTCTTGAATCCCCTGTAAACACGGCTAAGCTCATATCAAAGGAAAACGGACAACGTATTGTTTCCTTTGATAAAGAACTGGATATAGACAGAATATCTGCTACAGTCCGAAATATACAAAACAATAATCCTTATCAGGGGTGGTCTGAAGGTATCAGTGTTGTTCCAGCTTCAATCATCAGTAAAATGATCCAAGAGGATATAATACGAGCGCAGGAAGAAAAAGGCAGACTTTACCGTATTGAAGAACAGCGCAAGAAAGCGGAACAAATACGCAAAGCAAAAGAAAGAGAGGAATATGAACGACCTTTAAAGGCTTTTATTTCTTCAAAAATAAAAGAAAGTGGTTTATCTGAGAAGGATTTCAAAAAGCAGGTTTGTTCAAGCTGCGACTATCTGAAAGATCGTTCCACAAAATCAAGATACTTTATTGAACGACCTGACTTGTTAGAAAAATATTATAATGAAAAATTAATCCGCTATTCAATCAAAAGACCAGATGGTAAAGTTGGTAAGGTCGAAATCTATACTGAAATGGGTGATTTTATTTTTGAACAATATAAAATACTTCACCTTATTTAATTCCCTGCCGGAATTTGACACTTATGCCATACCTCGTAATATATAATATATCCACTATTTTTATTAACGAGGTCTTATATGAGAAAAGTAAAAACAGACAACAGTGATTTAATCGAATACGTAAATACAGTCAAAGAACTAAAAAAACATATTACGATTGAAGAATACAGAAATGAATATCGTAGACTACGCTCTGATGATGTTCCTTTGATTAAAGCTCAGAAATTTAAGTCTGCCCATACCGAACTTCGCAGACTTGAAAAAAAGAGAGAGTCTCTTATTGAATAATTTATTGACGAGTTAAATCCCATCAGCAGTTCAAAAGCTAACACATGAGCAAAATCATCAGGTAATTTTGATCTATTTAACAAACGTACATTATATCGTAAAGCACTTTCAGAAAAAAGTAATGATGAAATATTTGCCTTAGTCATAAAACAGCGTACAGAAGCCGCTGTTGAGTTCCAGCGTTCAATTGAACAAAGCCTTGATCAACTCTCTCACATCTCGTCAGAGTTCGAACCATCAAGCCAGAAGCGCAGGAAAATGTCTCTTTAAAGAACTGCTTTATGTTATCCGTGTCAAATGGGATTTTTTAAGATTGCTTAACCGACAATATTTACTATATTATTTACGGGTTGTTTTTTGACTATACAACAACACAGCATACATTATTTCTATTAATCGCCTTTTTTTAAAACAACGGATGACATA
>JAEYGZ010000005.1 GCA_023409535.1 Bacillota bacterium | reverse complement strand
ATGATCTGCTTCCGTGGTCAGAAGAGCTTCCTGTATCATGTAAAAAACAAAAACCATAAATTCTACGCCGCCATCATCTGGCGGCTTTGTTTTTTGGTTGCCGGTACGTATGATTTACCGCTTACCTCCTTACTTACCGTAAAGGATTTGACATATGGTAATCGTAATTATCAAAAACTCGGCATTTTGAAAGCCGAGTTTTTGATATCATATACTTCCCTTTTAATCCCCTCTACTACTCAAAAGCAGGATTGGCTCGATACTTAGATTACGGTTAACAAGAATAACCGAGGAAGTCAGCATAAAGAGGAGAAGCACAGCAGGGACAGCAAAATTGAGATACCCTGTGGTATCAGGCACATCTTCATTAAACCTATCCAGCAATTTTGAACCTTCTTCTTCCTGCGCCCAACTGCTATACATAGTGCTGTAGCCTGTTTGCTTCGTCTCCCCTACTATAAGCATTGATTGAATAAGGACGGAACTTACAATGCTTCCCAGTATTGTGGCTGCAATCGTCAGGATCATGATCCCGCTGATGATGGAAATCCGGCATTGCCTTCGGCTCATTCCCAGGGAACGTTCGATTGCCGTACGTTTTTTCTGCTTTATTACACAGAAATACAGTAAGAGCATCAGTATGGAAATCGTGGAGAAAAAACCGATTGCACCTAATAAAACTGCGATATCCCGTGTACTTTTCAGGTCGCCTCTGATTTGTTCATAACCGTTATCATCATAGGTAATCTCTAATAAGCTGCTTTCAGGTATAGCCTTAGTAAATGCCGCCTGAAACTCGGCAATGGATCCATTGGGTATTTGGAAAGATGTGGTCGTCGCACGCATTGGACCAAAATCAACAATGTTATTTTCATCCGAAGCCTTCACTGAGTTTGACGGAATAATTACCATATCCCGGCCCATTTCAGTTCCGCCTGAAATTCCAGCCGCTTGTCCGCCACTATACCGATAGGTACCAACAATTTTATACTTTGCTTCCCAGAAAATGGAGTAAGGTTCCCCCTGTGCATTTAACAGTGAGAAATCAATAACTCCACCTCCATAATAACCAAATAAATAGCTCGGCTCTGTCCGGTAATTTACAAAATAGAGCGGAAGGGAAATTGTATCGCCTATGGTTAGGTTATTCAATCGTGCAAAATCTGTTGTAATCAGACACACCGCTTCTCCGCTTTGAAATTCTTCCACTGTAATCTCTCTACCATCAGCAATAGCATCTTCCCCCGCATGAAAAGCAGGCAAGAGCTTTAAGCTTTCGGTAGGCAGGACCGGTATACTTTCGTCAAGCTGATGGAGTATTTCTATAAAATTTAGCCAGTACTTTCCGCGGCCAGTTTGATAAAAGTCTTCGGTTACTTCTTCACAAGATGGGGGAGCGTTTAAATTCAATTTACTTTCCAGCTTTCTGCCAGCCTTATCAAACTGACTGGAATAGATAAACATCCATGGAGTGAATTCAACCTGTGTACCAACCTGTGCTTCTGTATATGCGTTTGGAGTTATTTGAAGACAGGCTATATATGTTTTTCCGGCATATAACGGTGCCGGATTTTCTGTATAACGGTCATAATACGTTAACCGTTCACTGCCATATGTTTCCCCTGACAGAACCTTCACAATATTCACGCGCACCGGATGATCGGGTATGCAATCCTCTTCTGGACTAAATTCTAAAATGAGGTAATTACCTACAAGACCTCCATTTTCCTCAAATAGTTTGTGATAGTCAGGCATGTACGCACCATAATAGGGACGTTTTTCCGGTCCTTTCAAATAATCCGCACCTTCAAATTGCAGATCGGATTCTGATACTATTGAATTATAAACCAAGTTATCAAAGTTTGTATAGCTTTGTGATGCAGCGTCCCATAGATTGGTAGTCACTATGGCATCCTTCTTTTGTGTCACAGTGGCGATTGTAGTAAAGACCTCTTCCATAGCATCTAGCTTACGGGTCGTATCGCCCCATAGATGGATGCCCATTACCAGCAATGCCGTACTCATGGCAGTCAGCAGAAAAAATAATATTAACTTAAATGGGGTTCGTAAGAGCTGCTTTAAGCTACTTATCATCTTTCTTTATATCCAATCCTTTCGTGATTCTCAAGGCACAAAACGTCATAAAAAATCAACATATCATTACTCCATTACTTTATTTTCACAATTTCTCCATCTTCAATTTTATAAACAATATCTATTCCTTCAAGATTTTCGTATCGATGAGTGATTAGCAGAACCGTCTTATCTTTCATCTCGTTTATAATTACATCATGAAGATACGCATCTGATTCAACATCAAATCCACTTGTTGCTTCATCAAGAATGACATATGGCGTATCCTTCATTAACGCTCTCGCAACTGCAAGTTTTTGCTTTTCTCCACCGGACAACCTTGCTCCATTATCACCAATGACACTATCCTCTCCATTTGGCATTTTGTCTAAATATCCAGCTACTCCGCTCTTTTGATAGACATAGGTCAGATGTTTTTCGTTATTGCTGTTTCCTAAATCAATATTCTCTTTTATTGTCTTACTAAATAAATATGGATTTTGGCTTACTACTGAAAACAGTTCTCTGTAAGTACTTAAATCCATATTTTTAATATCAGTCTCACCAAGTTCAATTTCTCCCGATTTAGGCTCAATGAATCTAAGTAACATATTTATTATAGTAGATTTTCCACTTCCGTTTGAACCAATTACTGCTACTTTTAACCCTTTAGGAATTGAAAGAGATATATTTTTCAAAACTTCCCTGTTATCATTATATGAGAAACAGACATTTTTGAACGTTATGTTGTCTGCATTCATATTTGTAACCGTACCACTCGTTTCTTCATCTAAGTCTAAAAACTCGAATAATCTTTTCGCAGAAGGCATAATTCGTGACATAATCAGCTTTACATTAAGAACTGCTGAAATAGGTGAGGTGACAAAACTGCTGTAGGATATAAAGGCAAAAAGTCCTCCTAAGGATAGCTCTCCATTGATCAACAGTATCCCACCAAAAATGTATAGAAGTGCAGAAACCAACCACCCAAGAAATACTTCAATAAACGCATTCCATGTGTCTATCATAGTGAATCTCTTCTGCTGCTTTAGTAACGCCTGTTCATTATCTGTAAATTCTTCTTCCTTTATTTTATAGCCATTCCAAAGTTTTATCTCTTTCACTCCACTGATTGTATCCGACATCCATGAAGCAAAGTCCCTGTATTTCCCTATATACTCTGATGTTCTCATTTCTCTTATATTTGCAAGCTTCTTAACGGTGAAATATTTAATTGGAACTGTTACTAAAACCAATATCGTTAATGTCGGACTTATTACAATCAGCCCCGCCAGCCCACTTACTATCCGAAACACATAACTGATGAGCATAACATTATAACTATCTGTTAGTGATGATACGGTACTTACATCTGTGGACATAGAATTTATAACCTCTGATGCATTTCTGTCTGTGAAGTATTCAGATTTTAACTTTAATAGTTTATGAAAGGATTTTGAATATATCTGATACTCTGATTCATTGTGTATGTCTGCAAAAAGGGATGCCAATGCGACTTGTACAAGCTGATTGATGAGAACCAAGCTTAAAAGCAATACAACGGAAGATATGATGATGCTAAGATTCCTGTTGATTAGGCCATTATCTGTTATCATTTTAACAACAAGAGGCTGAAAAAAACCTATAATAGTTGTTACTAAGATGCATATTGCTACAATAGCAAGCTTCCTTTTATTTGGTTTAAGATATTGAAATATCCGCTTTAATAGCTTCCAATCAAATTTATTTCTTTTCATGCGCTTAACCTCACGTATTATCAAATTAAACTTCTCTGTTGTATGTTCTTCTATTATTACTTAATTCCGTATGCTGATTTTAAAAGATAGTCAAGACAGTGCAACTACTATTTTAATAAAAAGCTTATCCATTTCCTGCTCATTTAAAGAATACGACAATGCTTCCTCTGAAATCGACATATCATAATTAAAACTTTCCGTCGTCTCATTACTTAATAACAAAAAGAGAATACTGTCTGATGTTACATTAAGATAGTACTCAACTTCCTGCTCTATATTTTTAGAACATACCCTATACCATCCATTCTCAAAGTCAGAGTCCTTAATAAAATCACATAGGATAGCGCATGAATATCCCCTATCTTCAAATATTCCTTGAAGTCTTTTTAGTAAATCATAACTATCTTTCTGTTTAGCTCTATCATAACGAAATAACACTACAGGGACGCTGTTATCGGACTCTTTGTTAAAATAATAATCCTTTTTATGGTCAGTACCTCTCAAGCCCGAGAGTTTTGCAAATGTGCAAAGAACACTATTTTTTGTTAGCTCCATATTATTTTGTAAGACATGACATGCAACTTCTGCGCATACTTGCGGCACCAATATACTGTTTGAATCTTCATAATTTAACTGATACTCCCTGTTTAATCTGCAGAGAATGGGAGTTTCACTATACATCCTAATTAATTCAATTCCATCCACAGGATCTTTAACTACTTCAATTCGCTTTTTTATTTTATGAACAGCACGTTTTACTCCTATGACTGCTGAAAAAGCAGCAGGGTATGTAAGTGAAAAGTCATTTGAGGCTGCTGAAACAATCAATGTCTTTTTTATTTGTTGCAATAAAGGAAGCATTTGTTTAGCATAGAGAAGGTTTAATACACCAACACTCACTGATAAAATATCAAAAGTATGCCTGTTGCAATAATCTAATGCACTGATTAGTCCTTGAAGTCTTTTTTCACCAAATCCACTTTCAATCGATATGTTTGTAATTTTAACCTTATCTAAAATATTTTCCTTATGCAATCCTTCAATCAAAAGAGCTGTACATAAAGTGGAATGATTCACGGGTAAATTAACCTTAGTTGTAGCCATTGCCTGTATAGGACCCATTCTATTACATTGAATAATAGATACTTCTCCTGAATAATATGGAACAAGCATTTTCAAAACTTGTGGCTCAATTTCGTCATCTATAACACCAATTTTTAATGGTAAATCAAAGTGCTTCATTTCAGTTTCCTCTGGTACTCAATAATATGATAGGCTCAATGTTCAGATTCCGGTTGACAAGAAATACCGATGATATCAACATAAATGCAGAAAGCATGACAGGGGTGGCAAAATTGGGAATCCATACTGTGTCCAACGTGTCCGCATCAAGCTTTTCCAATAAGTGCGAATTTCCCTCTTCCTGTTCCCAACTACTATACATAGTGTTATAGCCTGTTTGATTCGCTCCCCCTATTGTCAGCATCTCCTTAATAAGGACTGCGCTTACAATGCTCCCCAGGATTGTAGCTGCAATAGTCAGGACCATGATCCCGCTGATGATGGAAACCCGGCATTGCCTCCGGCTCATTCCCAGAGAACGTTCGATCGCTGTACGCTTCTTCTGCTTTATCACAAAAAAATATAGTAAAAGCATCAGAATGGCGAGCGTCGAGAGGAGACCTATAGCGCCTAATAAAACCGCAATATCTCTTGCACTTTTAAGGTCACCACTGATTTGCTCATAACCGTTATCATCATATGTGATTTCTAATAAGCTGCTTTCCGGTACGGCTTTAGTGAGTGCCGCCTGAAACTTGGCAATGGACCCATTGGATATTTGGAAGGATGTGGTCGTCGCACGCATAGGACCATAATCCACAATATTATTTTCATCTGAAGCCCTTACTGATTTTGACGGGATAATTACCATATCTCGCGCCATTTCAGTTCCGTCCGAAATACCCACCGCTTGTGCGCCATTATACCGATAGGTACCAACAATTTTATACTTAACTTCCCAGAAGATAGAGTAAGGTTCACCCTGTGCATTTAACAGCGAAAAATATATATATCCTGAACTATAGCCAAATAAGAAACTCGGTGCTGTTCCATAATTTGCAAAATAGAGAGGAAGGAAAATCGTATCACCTATTTTGAGATTATTCGATTGTGCAAAATCTGATGTAATTAGACACACTGCTTCTCCACTCTGAAATTCTTCCTCTGTGATTTCCCTGCCGTCAACGATAGCAGCTTCTCTTGCATGAAAAGCAGGGAGGAGTGTTAAACTTCCAGTGGGCAAAACCGGAATAGTTTCATCAAGCTGATGGAGCGTTTCTATAAAATTAAGCCAGTACTTCCCGCGGCCAGTTTGATAGAAACCTTCGGTTACTTCTTCACAAGATGGATACTCGTTTAAGTTCAATTTACTTTCCAATTCCTTACTAGTTTTATCAAACTGACTGGAATAGATAGGTTTCCAAATTGGGACAAACTCCACCTGAGTTCCGATTTGTGCTTCTGTATAAGCATTTGGAGATAGCCTAAGACAGGCTATATATGTTTTTCCGGCATATAAGGGGGCTGGATTTTCTGTATAACGGTCGTAATACAATAACTGATTACTACCATAGGTTTCCCCCAACAAAACCTTCACAATATTGACCCCCACCGGATGATCGGGGATACAATCTTCTTCCGGACTAAATTCTACGATGAGGTAACTATTTAAAGTGCTGCCCTGACTATCTTCGAACATTTTGTGATAATCAGGCATATACGCACCATAATAAGGACGTTTTTCAGGACCCTTCAGATAATCCGCACCTTTAAATTTAAGAACAGTTTCCGGTAATATCTTATTATAAACTCTGCTATCACGGTTT
Source organism: Bacillota bacterium (assembly GCA_023409535.1). Classification (GTDB taxonomy): domain Bacteria; phylum Bacillota; class Clostridia; order Lachnospirales; family Lachnospiraceae; genus Mobilitalea. Next base: position 122,402 of record JAEYGZ010000005.1, on the reverse strand, counting down.
GTATAGCTTTGTGATGCAGCATCCCATTGACTGGTTGTAACTATGGAATCCTCTTTTTGAGTCACCGTGGCGATTGTTGTGAAAACTTTTTCCATAGCATTTAGCTTTCTGGTTGTATCACTCCATAGATGGATGCCCATTACCAGCAATGCCGTACTCATAGCAGTTAATAAGAAAAACAGTATCAATTTGAATGGGGTGCGATAGAGCTGCTTTATGCTACATATCATATTTCTTCCTCCTGCTAAAGCAGGCCCATATTGGCATGGGCCTGCTATTCCAAATAAAAAGCATGCTTTATATGTATAGCTATATCTTACTTTAATCTTTAAAAAAAATTAATAATGGTAAAATGCGGTCTGTGTACCGGCTTGTTCTATCAATGATATGGCAGCTTTACCTCCAGCAAACGCGTCTTGAGAAGCTTCTGCACTACCACTGCAACCACATGAAAGACATGTATTGCATGTCCCAAGACAGGGACATGCAAAAGAAAATACGGACTGTGCTGCTTTAGGATCAACTTTCTTTATTTTTTTCATGTAATACCTCCATTGATTTTGATTTGTTTAAGCATGCATTTTATAGTGGATTATATCGGATTATAGTTCACCGTTTGAGTACCAGCCCGTGATATCAGAGATAAGGCTGCTTTATTTCCATTAGCCCCGACTTCAAGAGGTATTGATTCGGGATTGCAGCCACAGTAAATACATGTATAGCATATATCAAGACAGGGACATGCAAAAGAAAATACGGACTGTGCTGCTTTAGGATCAACTTTCTTTATTTTATTCATGTGATACCTCCTGGTTTTGTTTATTTAAGCACGCATTTTATAATAAAATCAAGAATTTATACTAACTTCTTGCACATATACAATTTAGACTTTACCGACCTCTGTATATCCGACAAGGTAAAAAATCCATTTTCAGCAACATCTTCCGGCTCAAAGTAGATGCCAAAAACTTCTTCAATACACATTAACAACTGATAGAGCTGAATGCCGCTAAAATTGAAGTGGGATGATGTCAATGGTATATCCATGGCTTCTTCCTGTAAATTACCACGAAATCCAAATTTAATTATCAATATATCTTTAATAGTGTCTATTACTGTATCTTGTGTCCTCATGCTTCAATCACTCCATAAGTTATCTCAAATAATTCACTATTCAATGCTTCATAAAATCTATTAAATTCTTCCTGCTTTAATAAATTGTAAAATTCCAAGTCATTGTATTGATTTAATAGCTTGATTTCCTTTTCCATCTCCAAAGTTGGAATATAAATTGTAGATATCCACTTTTCTGCGGTTATATCTATAATTTGATTACTTACATGCACTCCAAGAATCGGATATCCAAATTTAGATGTAAAATTTTCATTCACATTACCCCAAAACCCAACGGTTGGTGTTCCTGTATAAGTGCAGCAAATGCAACCATTTCCCGGTATAGCTTGAGCCAGCAGAAAAGCCGTTAGACCAAAATCATATGTATTCTCATTGTCATATTTCATCATAGGCTCCGGCAATCTGATTATAAGAACATCGGGTCGTTTTGAGCAGACTAAATCATAAACAATCTGATTGAGGTGATATACCATTTTACGTGCATCTGTACCAGTCCAAAATGTCATATGAATTTGCCCAAACATGATATTATAGACATCCTGACTAATAGCCAAAACCCTCTTGCCATCACTTTGCATCTGATAGATCAGACTCAGAAAAATGTCATACCCATCACAATCTGGAATAATTTCACTGATATAGATAATTGGAATATTAAAATTCTTGAATTCTTCCTCTGTTTCCACATGATACTGATTTGAATTGTGAAAAAAGTAATGTTCGATATCACTCTCCTTACACTGTTGCTGATATAGGTCTAATTCAGCATCCTCTAATTCTAAAAAACAAATGATCTCTTTACCGGCGGTAATCGATGCCTGCAAAGCCTGAAGAGCAAATGCATATAGACTTCTATCTTCTTTTTTAGTCTCAGTTATTAGTATCACATCAGAGTTTTTGATACCATCTGAAATCGAATTAGAAAACTCATAGTCTGCTTTATAAGTATTTTTAAGGATTGAAATATTCTTTCCTGCCTCACCAATTCCTTTTGGTGTTACAAGCGAAATACAGGAATAGGTTTTTGACAAATTGTTTATCAGTGGATATTCCTTTTTTGTAAATGGAACAATACAAATTTTCTCATTCATACAATGACCTCATTTCTGATATCTTTCATTTTTTTCATGTGTTTCTCATTTTCATATACAAGAACCTTATCTGCAATTGCCTCAAAAGCTACTTCTTTTGAGTGGTTACATGCCGCAATTTTTTTAGTGACTGACATAGTACCATTATCATCCACTCTTTTTGCACATATACTGCATTTTTGAAATGCCCAACAGGATTTGCATTTATCTGCCGTTAGCCGTCCTATATTCAGCATGAAATTGATTTGGTCATAATCAAATCCGCCGTCAACTGTACCAATTTTCATGCAACAGTCTTCATTTACTCTTTCGCATGGATAAAGCTCACCAAAGGAATTTACAAAGAGTCGCATTTTTCCGGGTACGCAAGGGCCACCTGGTGCAGTTGTAGGCGAGAGTATGTTAGTCTTAAAACGACTAATACCTGTTTTAAAGGCATCCATGTCTCGTTCAACAAGCTTACTGGAATATTGTTTATTGTCATGCCTAAAATACTCCATAAGAGCCAGAAAAAAATCGTAATGATATTTTTCCAAATATTCTCTTGAGGGAGATAGTAACTCTGCATCCTGCTCAACCATAGTATAACTTAATTTAACATCCCTAAGTTCAGGTATAAGAAATAGCGTTACTATTTCACTATAATCTTGAGCTGGGTCTATTACCATACTAATTGTTACATTTTTCATGCGATCCGGATTTTTATGATATAATAGTTGAATATTTTTCATAACAATGTCAAATGAACCCTGACCATTTTTAAATTTTCGATTTTTGTCTTGTACATCTTTTGGACCATCCATACTTAGTGTTATACTAAAATTATGAACTAGTAAAAAATCTATAATTTCTTTATTCAGTAATGTTGCATTCGTTGTTATAGAATATAGTATCTTTTTACCCTCGAAGATCTCCTCCGCATATGCAACTATTTCTTTGATTCGCGAAAATTCCAATAATGGTTCTCCGCCGTAAAATGTAATTGCAGCCATATCCGAATCAAGAGAATGATCTCTATAGAACTCCAATGCTTTTTTTGCCACTTCCAAGGACATCGTGTTTAAGGAATGGCTTCTCTGCCCCAAATTTGAGTTTTCGGAATAAATACAATAGGAACACCTTAAATTACAGTTCTGTGTAACTTGTAATGTAATTTTATCAACCTTTCTGGCAAGAAATTTATGAAGTTGACCAGTTAATGGATGTTGGACGTTCTGCACACACGGAGGTGACAAATATCCGTATTCCTGCAACTCTAGATATTCTTCCTTGGTTTCTTCTGAAACTTCTACTGTCTCTGAATTATCTTCAGTGAGTATACCTTTAATATACTGATACAAGTTTTCGTTCACTGAAACAATTTCATTACGATTTGTTTCGTAAAAATAATGACCAAGAGGTGTTTTATACAGTAGAACAAGCGGTTTTGCATTCATCCCCATTTTTCTCCATTTCTAATTTCCCATCCGTCATTCGGTAGACGATATCAGCCTGTGCAGCAATGCCTAAATCATGTGTAACCACGATCACACAATAGTTCTCCTCCCGTACAAGCCGCTTCAAAATATCAATGACAATTTTTCCGTTTTCCGTATCCAGATTTCCTGTAGGCTCATCTGCCAGGATTACTTTCGCATCGGAAGCCAAAGCCCGCGCAATGGCTACACGCTGCTGCTCTCCTCCGCTGAGCATTGTGGGAAACTTTTTGTATTGTGTTTCCGTAATTCTAACACTATCAAGTAAAACTTTTGCTTTTCTGGCTGCATCCTTTTTAGGTTTGTAGATGATTTGCATGGGATACATAACATTTTCAAGAACTGTCAAAGCAGGAAACAAATTGAAAGCTTGGTAAATAACAGAAACATTTTCCCGACGGTGCCGTTCCGTTCCTATCTCATTAATATTAATTCCATCTACACAGACCGTTCCCTCTGTCGGCAATCCTAAACCTGCTACCATAGATAAAAGTGTGGTTTTTCCACTACCGGAATGCCCGACAATCGTATAAAATTTCTGTTTTTCAAAGGTGCATGTAACATTTTTCAATGCCTGCACTTTTTGATACTTTCCCTGATAAATATAGCTTACGTTTTCTATACTCAATTTTTCCATAATAATCTCCATTCTGCCGTCCAGCTGAATCAATCAATTTTTGTTAGTAATGCCAGCGTATCAAAGCGTAATAATAAGACAAGAGCATTCAATATACCGATGCATGCGCACACCAGAAACAACAAATAAATGAATAGCATATTGACAAATCCTATTCCTGCCATGCCAATCAACATTGGCAGCATGATCATACAGCCTAACAGGTATAATAATAGGGTTTCTAAAAAGAATGATACTGCACATAGTAATTTCGGACGCCCCAGTGAGCTTGCAATTGCCATTTCCTGCCTGTAGCTGCGTAAAATCAGAAAGGACACAAGTATGATTAGCAGAATAATGATTACATAAAAAGGAATTTGAAACCACCGGAGTGTATTTATATTTTCCAAAAGCTTAGAGGCTGTCTCCACAAATATCTTATCCTGTATCATCAGCTTATCGCCGCTGCGTCTGTCATCCGCTGTTGAAACTACCTCCCCAAAATGCTTTTCTTCCATATCAGCTTTAAAATCATTCAGTTTTAATGGGTCTTTAATTGTACAACGTGCCGAGTCATAATAAAAAGTAGTGCTAGTTTCTTCAACAATGAAACGAAGCCAGTTAATCGGTACAACCATCTGTTGTGTATCATCAGATGAACCTTTTTCTTGTTGGAATATTCCGATCACCGTCAAGGTTGGTTCTCCTATTTTAATAAAATTAAATGAAGCCCCATCCTTATTGTACTTATAGATATATACCGGAAATGATAATGTATCTCCTACGGAAACGTTATGCTGCATGGCATAGGATGTACTGACCATACACAAGGGCTTTTCCCCTTCCAGATAAGTCTTGTCCCAACCATCCGCAAAGGTAATACTATCGTTGCTAACAGTGGGTATTGCCAGAAGAGAGTTAACACCAATGATATGCGTATCACAAGCCTTTACAGGTTCCACCCGATTGACTGGTTCTAAATTACCAGCCGCTTGCGCAGTATAGACCGGTTCCGTAATATCAGCAGAGAGCAATGCATCCAAACTATTTGTCGTAATTTCTAACCCGATTAGCCTGGTACCATTTCGATTGGTCACCTGCACAGTAATCTTGGCAGAAGCCGCAAGGCTTTTTAGTGTAGCTTCAGTTTTCTGGATATTTCCTATGTATATTCCAACAAAAGAAACTAAAAGTGCGGCGATCCCCACAGACAGCAGGCTGCGCCCTTTATTACGCCAAATATGACGCCAAATTTCTGATAAAAAAAACAATTATATATCACCCTTTCTCATCTAGTTGGCATAGCTACAACTAAAATATGCACCAATATGAGATTCAAACTGCAATTTGCATTATTACAACATCAATATTATGTCAAAGTTTTACAATACATATTTTAACAGTACATCCTACATTTGTCAACAAATAATTTAATTTGGAGTAAAAGCAAGATAAAAGGCGGAAGAATTACTCTTTCCGCCTGATGATATCATATATATTCAATTCTGTTCCAAAGTCAACATAGATGATCTGCTGTGGATGGGGGCAGCTTTCTATTTCTGCGCCATCCGCATCCTTAATCCTGCGGACGATTGTTTCTATCGTTTCACCATTCGGTTTAATGATCTCAACCGCTTCGCCGACGCTGAACTTATTCTTCTGCTCCAGCTCATACAAGCCTTCCTTCTCGCCGGATATGGTTCCCAGATAGCTATAAGCCTTCTCATAGGTGTTATGGTCATAGATCTGATCCTCATGAGTCGGTTTACCAAAGAAAAAGCCGGTGGTAAACTGACGGTTGACTCCCTTCCTAATCTCCTCCAGATAACCGGATTTATGCTTCTCATATATCGCCGGATCAGTGAAGAACTCATCGATTGCCCTACGGTAGGTTCGTGCCACCGTCGCTACATAAAGCGCCGTCTTCATTCTGCCCTCTACCTTAAAGCTGTTAATTCCTGCCTTCACAAGCTCCGGAATATACTCAATCATGCACAGGTCCTTGGAATTAAAGATATAGGTTCCACGCTCATTCTCTTCAATGGGAAGGTATTCTCCCGGTCTCGTCTCTTCCACGATATGATATCTCCACCGGCAGGAATGGGTGCAGGCACCGAGATTGGCATCCCTTCCGGTAAAATAATTACTTAATAAACACCTTCCCGAATAAGCAATGCACATGGCTCCATGGACAAAGCTTTCAATCTCCATATCCGCAGGAATTTTTGCACGAAGCTCTACGATCTCCTGCAAGGACAGCTCCCTGGCAGACACCACTCTGGTTGCGCCAAGCTTGTGCCAGAACCGGTAGGTCTCATAATTTGTGTTATTGGCCTGGGTACTGATATGGACATCAATCTCCGGAACCTCCTCCAAAGCAATGGAGAATACGCCGGGGTCCGAGATAATCAGCGCATCCGGGCGATCCTCGCCAAAAGCCTTCAGCTCCTTAAAATACCTCCGGATACCGTTCAGATCATCATTATGCGCCGTAATATTGGCTGTAACATATACCTTCTTCCCATAGGAATGGGCAAATGCAATGCCCTCCTTCATCTCCTCCAGGCCGAAGTTCTTTGCCTTAGCACGGAGTCCATACATATCTCCGCCGATATAGACCGCATCGGCACCGTAAATCACAGCTGTCTTTAAGGTCTCCAGATTACCGGCAGGGATCAGCAGCTCCGGCTTGGTTATATATTCATTCATGTGTATCTCTCTTTCCAATCAAACATTCGCAACATTTCGTTTGTACTTAGCCATATATGCAAGCTTCGGTTACTGCAGGTACAAACCATCAAGTACGAATTATATTTTTATATGACTCTTATGTTATATGCGAGTCTATTCATACTGCTCCGCCATTATATCTCATATACATCAATATATTCAATGTCAAATCTTACTGCTTAATGCAATTCCATCTCCTACCGGTAAGATAACCGTACTGAATTCCTCCGTATGGGTGATGGCATAGAGATATTCCCGCATTCTGGAATGAATCGTGCGGTCTCTCCTGGTGATACTGTACCTGGAATTGATTACAGTCCCGTCCTGAAGTACATTATCTGTTACCAGCATCCCCTTATCAGCCAGCAGCTTCATCAGCTCCGGCAGAAAGCTCATATACTGAGCCTTTGCTGCATCCAGAAAGATAAAATCATAGCTCTGCCCTTCCGCAACCAGACCCTTTAACACCTCCAGTGCTTCCCCCTTACGAAGAGTTATCTTATCCTTCCCCTGAAAACCAGGATCAGCAAGATTCTTCTCTGCCTCCACCAGACGCATGGCCACCTTCTCAATGGTTGTAATAGCGCAGTCATTACCCGTATATTCACTCATAAAGAGGGCGGAAAAGCCAATGGCAGTTCCGACCTCCAGAATTCGTTTTGGTTGTTGTAATTGCAATAAAAATCTTAAAATTCCCTGGGATTCCTTTTTGATAATCGGCACATGCTTCTCAAGTGCTTCCTTTTCCAGGTTCAACAGCTCTGAAGGCAGCTCTGTATCCAGGGAATTGATATAGGCGGTAATTCTCTCATCAACAATCATCGCTTAATTCCCATCCTCCGTACCGGCATCAGAGTTTGTACCATCCTCCGAACCGGTATCAGCATCCGAATTTGTTTCGGTATCATCACCCGTGCTGTCATCCGATCCGGTACCGGCATCCTCCTCTGCATCAGCGCCTGCCTCACTGTCCTCATCCTTCACAATAGACTGGGAATAATCCGTAATCACCGCAAGAATCTGATCATAGGTCATGGACGAATTAATGACATAAGTTCCCGGCATGACTACAAATTCTTGAATCTCCGTCTTTACAAAGAAGGAATATTTATTATCAATCACCTTATAAAGCTGGAGCTTACCTGCGATATCCATCTTGGTCTCGCCTTTTTTTACCTGAAATATAACATCCTTGCCGGGCACAGGATCTTTCGCAACCGGCCCATAGAGCTCATAGGCAAAGCCAAAAGCAGCTTTACTGACATTAATGATCAGAATAATTACCAGGATATAGAATACAATATTCATCAGCAAACGCAGGATGAAGCTTGTTACTTTTAAGGTTAATTTTACTTTGGTTGAATTTGCAGTCATTTACATCGCCTCACTTACATCACTTTCTGTCAAAATAATGATACCTGTCTGGGGCTTAAACCTCCATAATGATTGGCAGTATCATCGGATTTCGCTTTGTCCTCTTCCAGATAAAATCACTTAAGGAATCCTTAATCTCTGTTTTCATCTTACCCCAATCACAATTATTACGGCTCAGACATTTCTCCAGTGCCCGCTCTACGACATCTCTTGCTTCATCCATCAGATTTTCAGATTCTCTGACATATACAAAGCCTCTGGATACAATATCCGGACCGGAGAGAACCTGATTACTGTATTTCTCAAGGGAGATCACTACGATGATCAAACCGTTTTCCGATAACAGCTGTCTGTCCCGAAGAACGATATTACCAACATCACCGACACCAAGACCATCTACAAGGATACCCTGTGCAGGAACCTTGCCTGTAACACCTGCCTTTTCCTCTGATAACGTCAGAACGTCACCGGAGGATAGGACAAAGATATTCTCTTTCGGTATTCCCAGGGACTGTGCCAGCTCTGCATGACGTGTCAGATGCTTATATTCTCCATGCACCGGAACCGCATACTTGGGCTTTAGCAGTGTATACATTAATTTGATCTCTTCCTGGCAGGCATGACCGGATACATGGGTATCCTGATAGATCACCTTTGCGCCCTTCATGGTCAGATCGTTAATTACCTTGGATACGGCTTTTTCATTGCCGGGGATCGGGGTAGAACTTAATATTACCACATCTCCCGGCTTAATGGTAAGTTTTTTATGAATGGAAGCCGCCATTCTGGGAAGTGCCGCCATGGTCTCTCCCTGGCTTCCTGTTGTAATCAGCACCAACTGGTCATCCGTATAATTCTTCATCTGCTCGATGTCAATCAGCATATTTTCGGGCATTCTGATATATCCCAGTTCAATAGCCGTTGTAACGATATTCACCATACTGCGGCCTTCAATAACTAATTTTCGGTTAAACTTTGCCGCAGAGTTCACTATCTGCTGAACCCTGTCCACATTAGAAGCAAAGGTTGCGACAATAATTCTCTGCTTTGCATTATCGGAGAAGATACCGTCAAAGGTCTTACCGACTGTCCTCTCGGACATGGTATATCCGGGACGCTCCACATTGGTGCTGTCGCACATGAGGGCAAGTACACCCTTCTTGCCGATCTCACCAATTCTTTGTAAATCAATTGGTTCACCGAATACCGGTGTAAAATCCACCTTAAAATCGCCGGTGTGGAATATAATTCCTGCAGGAGTATAGATTGCCAGGGCCGACGCATCAGATATACTATGGTTTGTCCTGATAAATTCAATCCTGAAGCATCCAAGATTAATGGATTGTCCATGCTTAATCACTTTTCTCTTCGTGTTCTTTAATAAACCGTGTTCCTTCAGCTTGCTTTCAATAATTGCTGTTGTTAATTTTGTTGCATAAATCGGCACATTGACTTCCTTCAACACATAGGGAAGTGAACCAATGTGGTCCTCATGACCGTGGGTAATCACAAATCCCTTCACCTTATCAATATTTTCTTTCAGGTAAGTAACATCCGGAATCACCAGGTCAATTCCCAGCATCTCGTCCTCCGGGAAGGAAAGACCGCAGTCAATGACAATAATACTGTCCTCATATTCGATTGCGGTTATATTCATACCGATCTGTTCCAACCCGCCCAGCGGTATAATTTTCACTCCGTTTAATTGTGCCTTCTGCATTATGTTCTTTTCTTTTTCTTTCAAATAATTGCACCTCCAATGGTATTATGTAATTTCTTTATCCATTAACTAAGTGCATAAGATAAAATGATTGCAACCTTCTCAACAGAAGTTATTACAACCATCCATGAATAGAATATTCATCAGATTAGATTGTCATAGATTTATTTGCCATGCATTTTTTACAATGACCATACAGCTTTACCTCATGGTCAACTACGTGAAACCCCATGGTTTCGTTAATCCGATCTTCCAACGTCTCTAACAGATCATCCTGAAAGGCGTAAATAGTTCCGCAATCCAGACATATCAAATGATGATGATGGTGGCTGGCGTCCTTCTTATTGCCCTTATTGATCTCATAGCGCACATAACCATCATCAAGATTCAATTTATCTATTAGATTCAAATCTGATAATACTTGAATTGTCCGGTAAACAGTAGCAATTCCGATGTCGGGGTACTTTTTCTTCACATAGTCGTAGATTTCCTCCGCTGTTAAATGCTTCCCCGGTCTGCTGTTTAATACCTCCAGTATCGCCACTCTTTGTGTGGTAACCTTCAGTCCGTTTTGTTTTAACAAATTCTTAAACTGTTCCTGGCTTTCAGGCATATCATCACCTATTTTCATCTAATCTATATCCATGCATTTAATATAATTCAATATCATCCAATAACTCTTTAAAGATTGCCGCAACAGACTGCAGCTCCTTTTCATCTTCTACAATATCGTATACCGCTTCTTCATCGGTATCCCTTGAAATATCCTTCAAAATAAGAGCCTCGGCTTCCTCATCCTCTTCCCCTGTGGTACTGACCAGGAGATAATCGGTTCCGCCCAGTCTCGTCTGTTCCAAAACTTCAAATAAAACCTCTTCTCCATCCTCTGTGGTAAAAGTGATTTGATCCGGTCTATTCTTCATTCAATTTCCCTTCCTCACACGATAACTGTCTAATTTCGTGACTATTCAGTCACTTCGGTTCTTACGAACCGATGCACACAAAATATGCTAAAAAACGCATAGTTCAAGCATGTTTTTTATGCTTTGTACCGGCCAATTCGAAATTCTTCGAATTTCTCGAAAACTTATCATAGCTGCTATACTTCTCCCTTATTCTTAAACTGCTGTAAATCAAGATATCCCTGCAGAATCAGAACAGCAGCCAACTTATCAACGACCATGGCTTTTTCCCTGTAATCCATCCCGCTTTGGGATAATACCTGATGTGCCGCTACCGTTGTAAGCCTTTCATCCCACAGAACCACCTCAAGACCTGTACGTACTCGAAGCTTCTGAGCAAACTCTTCTGATTTCAGGGCTCGTTCACCTATGGAATTGTTCAGATGCTTCGGATAGCCAAGTACAATCGTTGCTACCTCATACTCCGCGATCAATTCCTCAATTCGTGCAAGGGTCTGACGAAGCTTATTCTCCTGCTTTCTGCGAATAACCTCGATTCCCTGTGCAGTCAGGCCAAGCGCATCACTGATTGCAACTCCGACTGTCACAGAACCGTAATCCAGCCCCATGATTCTTTTCATTTATTCCTTATCCTTCCATACCCTACTTGGGATTGCTTCCGTGATTAATCTCATTGTCAATGTAAAAACGTAACAATTCTTCAATAATCTCGTCACGCTCCACCTTCATAATCAGGCTCCTGGCACCCTTATGACTTGTTATGTAGGTAGGGTCTCCGGACATAACATAACCAACAATTTGATTTACAGGATTGTAACCCTTTTCCGTTAACGCGGAATACACGGTGCGAATAACCTCGCTTACTACAACCTCAGTATCTTTCTGTACTCTGAAATATTGGGTATTGTTTAATTTCTGCATTGATTCACTTCCTTTTTCTTCATACTACTTATACTGCGTCTAATATTATATTAATATATTCTGCCAAAAAATTCAATGAGTTATTTCACAAAGCAGAATCTCCGACTTTAAGAAGCCGGTAATTCTTCCCTCCGCGATCTGATTTGAAAGATCTGCCTCTGCTGGAACAGCAAGCTTTAAATACCTTTCATTATGGCCTATCTGATATTTCTTACCATCAATAACCAGTTCTTCTTCAAACAGAATTTTTTCTATTCTACCCAAGAATAGCGTAAGATATTCCTTTGCCATAAAATTTGATACAGCAATCAGTTCATCACTGCGGGTGCTCTTTTCTTCCTCCGGTATCTGATCCGGCATCTGGGCTGCCTTGGTTCCTGCCCGTTTGGAGTATTTAAAAACATGGATATGAGAAAATCCGATCTTCTTCACAAATTCGAGAGTTTCCTTAAATTCCTCCTTTGTCTCTCCCGGAAAGCCGACGATGACATCCGTCGTAAAGGAGGGCAGTTCAAAGAAGCTGCGTATCAGCATAACCCTGTCATAGTATTCCTCTGCCATATATTTGCGGTTCATTCTCTTTAATACACTGTCACTGCCGCTCTGCAGGGACAGGTGAAAATGAGGGCAAAACTGCCTTACCTTTAATATTATCTCCAAAAATTCCTTTGTAATAATTCTGGGCTCCAGGGATCCCAATCTAATTCTCTCAATTCCCGGTATCTGACCGATTTTTACAATCAGCTTTGCCAGCGGCATATCCTCTAACCCAAGATCCGTTCCATAAGAAGAGATATGAATTCCGGTAAGAACCACCTCCTGATACCCCCTCTGAGCCAGTGCCGCCACTTCATCCAGAATATCTCCTTCTCTTCTGCTTCTTACCCTGCCTCTGACATAGGGAATGATACAATAAGAGCAGAAGCGGTTACAGCCGTCCTGGATCTTAATAAACGCTCTGGTCTTCTCCATGGTTGTGATCACGTGCAGCTCTTCATACTCCTGCTGCCCATTCATATCAACAATCAATTCTTCCTTCCCGCTGCCTTCCATGCAGCGCTCCACCATGGCTACGATATCCGACTTTTTATTATTACCGACTACTAAGTCTACCGCATTATCGGCAAGCAGAACTTCCTCCGCTGCCTGTACATAACACCCCACCGCCGCAATCACTGCCCGGGGATTTCTGTTCTTCGCCTGGTGCAGCATCTGCCGTGACTTACGGTCCGCAATATTGGTTACGGTGCAGGTGTTTACCACATAAACATCCGCTGCTTCCTTAAAGTCTACAATATCATAGCCTGCTGCCTCAAACATGCCGCGCATTGCCTCGGTTTCATAGGAATTCACTTTACAGCCGAGGCTTAAAAATGCTGCTGTTCTCTTCATTTATCTTAATAATCCTTTCTAGTCCGGTGTTTCTCAGGATATATACATTTTCCTGATTTTTACATCTTCGTGCCTACCTATACAACTTTTCCTCTTTTTTTTATGTACTTTGTATATTGACTTTCTAATTGCTAAATTATAGTATATACATATATCGAATAAAGGAGGAGTTAACTATGAAAACTGTAAAAATTTCATTAAATTCAATTGATAAGGTTAAAGCATTCGTAAATGATGTAACAAAATTTGATTCTGACTTTGATTTAGTGTCCGGCAGATATGTTATAGATGCAAAGTCCATTATGGGTATTTTCAGTCTTGATCTTTCCAAGAACATTGACTTAAATATTCACAGTGAGGAAAATCTGGAACACATCCTTGGTGTTTTAAAGCCTTACATCGTTGAATAATTTTATACTTAGTAATTTCGGAGGGTGCTTACGGGCACCCTCTTTTTTTGATAAGTCCAACCTTTGCAGTATACTGCGCTTTACGGAATAATTTTTCTCATCTCGCGCAATTTATCCTACCGCAATAACCTCCACCGTATTCAGCGCTTCCTCTACCATGGCCTCGATCTTCTCTTCCAGCTTCTGCTCCGATTTCTTAATCACCTTGGTACTGGGCTTGGTTACCGGATGCTTCGCCACAAAGATGGTACAGCAATCCTCAAAGGGCTGAATGGAGGTCTCAAAGGTATCAATCCGCTCTGCAATCTCAACGATATCCTTCTTATCAAAGGCAATGAGAGGACGGTAAACCGGCATGGTGCATACCTCATTGGTGGCAGCGAGACTCTGCATGGTCTGGCTGGCAACCTGACCGATGCTTTCTCCTGTTACGAGGCCAAGACATCCTTCCTGCTCCGCCAACTTCTCTGCGATTCTCATCATATATCTTCTCATAATGATGGTCAGCTCCTCATGAGGACACTGATCATAAATATATAACTGAATATCCGTAAAATTTACTACAAATAATTTCAGCTTACCGGTGTATTTTGATATCTTCTGCGCCAGATCCACAACCTTCTGCTTCGCACGGTCACTGGTATACGGCGGCGCATGAAAATAGGTCGCCGCCAGTGATACGCCGCGCTTGGAGACCATATAGCCTGCCACCGGACTGTCAATACCTCCGGATAATAAGAGCATCGCTTTACCGTTGCAGCCTACGGGCATTCCGCCAAGACCCGGAATAATGATGGAGTATACATAGCATTTGGTCCTTACCTCAACAGTTACGCGGACGGACGGTTCGTGCACATCCACCTTCAGCTCAGGAAATCTGTGAAGAAGATAGGCTCCCATCTCGATACAAATCTCCGGGGAGGTATAGAAGTAGTTCTTGTCGGCACGCTTTGCTTCCACCTTAAAGGTGAAGCTGCGGTCCGGATACATTGCCTCCACATAATCACCCACACCCTTCGTCAGGATGTCCCAATTCGAGCTTTCAATCACTGCTACCGGACAGATAGAGGAAATCCCAAAGACCTTTTGAAGGACGGCTACCGTCTCCTCATAATCATAGCCATCAGGACATTCCACAAAGATTCGTCCCTGTTCCTTACTTACAATATACTCCCCCAAGGTATCAAGCGCTTCCTTAATCCGGTCCCTGAGGGCGTTTTCAAAAATATAGCGGTTATTTCCCTTCAGACCGATCTCTGCGTATTTTATCAAAAATGCTTTAAACATATATCCTCCCTATCTCTTTCTTGTATAACGACGAAGTACAGGCAGAAGTTCCTTCACCTGTGCTATGGTATAATCAATCTCTTCCTCTGTGGTCAGCTCCGACATGGAGAAGCGTAAGGTCGAATCCATTAAATCCTTCACCATTCCGATTGAAGTCAGTGTAACACTTGGAGTCGGATGGTGGGAGCTGCAGGCCGAGCCAGAGGACACATAGACACCTTTGTCCTCAAGGGCATGCAAAAACACCTCACTTCGGACCCCCTGAAAGCTGACGCTCATAATATGCGGAGCAGTTTTCTTCAATGCCTCCAGTTCAAAATCGGGAATACATTCCGAAGGTACGCCGTTAACCGTCACATCCTCCAGCCGGCTGATCTCTCTTAAGAACTTCTGCTTCAAAGAATACATCCTTGCAACCTTTGCCTCAAAGTCAGTATACAGCTCTGTTACAGCCTGTCCCAGCGCTGCGATGCCCGGAACATTCTCCGTACCGGAACGAAGCCCTCTCTGATGCCCGCCGCCGAATGCCACCGGACTGATCCTTACCGCATCACTTACATACAAGGCACCGATCCCTTTGGGTCCATGAATCTTATGGCCGCTGAAGGTTAACAGATCTATTCCCTCCCTCTTGGGATAGATCTTATACTTGCCAAAGGCCTGGGTTGCATCCACATGGAGGATAAGATCCTTTTTCAATTTTTTCAACCCGGTACACAGCTCTGCAATATCCTGAACACTGCCTATTTCATTATTGACATACATAAGTGAAACCAGAAGGGTATTCTCCCTGACCAGCTCATACAGCTTTTCCTTGATTAATTTACCGGCAGAATCAACCGGTGCAAAACTGATCTCAAATCCATTTTCCTCAAGATGCACCAATGGCTGATGCACGGAAGGATGCTCTATTCTGGAGGTAATGATGTGGTTTCCTCTTCGCTTATTGGCCATAGCCGTTCCAATCAGTGCCAGATTGTTGGATTCCGTACCGCCGGAAGTAAAGACAATTTCCTTCGGTTCCACCTTCAGGCTGCCTGCAATAATAGCCGCAGCTTCCTTCATATACTGCTCCGCTTTCACACCAAGCCTGTGCATGGAAGAAGGATTTCCATAGTCCTCATAAAGCACCTGAACCAGCTTGTCCCTGACACCCTCCGACACTTTGGTTGTAGCTGAATTATCTAAATATATCTCCATTTAATTTTCTCCCTAAGTATATCCCTGTGCATTAGTATACCACAGATACCTGTAAATATAAAAGACATTTTAAGGGTACCCTATGCAGCTGGTTCGGTCCTTCTCCAGGATTTTTAAAATATAATAAGGGTTGACACTCATTTCTCCCGATTGTGTATTTACATAAATGCCCACATGCAGGTGAACATCAAACTTGCCGACGGTTCCTTCATTGCCGTAACCGCTATCGCCCATAAAGCCTAACAGCTGTCCGGCGTAAATGTTGTCCCCCTCCTTCAGTTCCGGGGCATAGGAGTCCAGATGCGCATAGTAAAAATACCCCCCGGAGGGAGAGCGGACTCCAACTCTGTATCCTCCCTGCTCAAGCCAGCCCATCTTCTCGATATAGCCATCTGTCATACTAATCACAGGATAATGCCCTCGTTCATTCATTCCTCCCATAATATCCGTACCTTCATGCTTCCGATTGCCGCCGTAGCTTCTGGGATCACTCCAGGTATCGACATAGGAGACATCCTTCTCATCAGCCAGCATTCTGGGAACCGGAAAGCGTTCAAGATCATTTAGTATCGCAGTGTAATACTCCCGCAGCTTCTCATAGCTCTTCATTCCGGTAATTCTTCCATACCCCTTTAAGAGTATTTTTCCGTCTGTCAGCTTCCCGTCCGTCAAATCAAAGGATTTTGTAAACATACTGAAGGTGATGTAATCAATGGGACTGATGATCTGAAATTGTTTCAGATCCGGGTACCTCTTATAAAGCTTTGCAGTACTGTCCTGGGCAGAGGCCAGAACCTCATCCCCAAGCTTCAATTCACGAAATTTATCATAATTTACCCCTTCTGACTCAATTTCCCGAAATAATAATTCCGAAGATAACCGGTTTAACTGCGAGCCGGTCACCCAAAGAAGCGGAAGAAGAAAAAACAGAAGGAGGAAAGGTCGTCGATCAGGTCTTACTGTCATGAACAATTACACTCCATATATTACTATCATAAAGTAATATATGTCCAAAGAGAAGGTAATATAACAAAGACAATCGGTATGCGCAGCACCCATGCCGGGCAATGCCTGACCGGGCTGCGCCTGTTTCGGGCGTACAACAAGTGCATCCAGGTATCATAGACCTACCGGATGCACTTGGCCTGAAAAATAATGATACGATATAATACGGTCAATCCTTAATTAATTACTGCAGTTCCAGCCGCGTTTTCTGCGGGTGCGGCTGCCCCGGTCGGGGTTTGTGAATGATATAAAGCTTCATCCCCAAAGATAAAATCATGCAGAGTCTTTATATTTTTCTGCAGATCCGGTACCAATACATCCATACCGCGCACCATTGCATCATCAAAGGCTCCGTCATCCGGAATTCTCAGCTGGGAGATCTGGGTCGTTCCCATCTCGATAAAGCTGTTTAATAACATTTTAAAGGTTTCATTATCAATATCCGTCGTTATCATCGGCAATAATTGAAGCATCATGGAAGCCAGCTCAACTTCACTCTTCGATTTGTATTTATCAAAAATTGCATTGAGTATGATACGATGTCTGTCCGTACGGCCATAATCATTGTTATTACCGGTGATTGTGGCTCTTTTACGAACGCGGGCGTAACCCAGAACCTGGTTACCGTTCATCGGCTGCTTACCTTCATGCACATTGCGGTTTGCAGGATTGGAAATATAATTTGTTGTATTCAAGTACTTTGCTTCACCTGCGGTTAAGGTTAGCTCCAAACCGCCTAATTTATCAATGATCTTCTCGAAGTCTTCAAAGTTAACCATAGCACAGCCGTCGAGCCTGATATCAAAATTCAATGCGATGGTTTCATATAGCAAATCCAGTCCGCCCTTTTCATAAGCGGAGTTCAGTTTATTATCCTTATATCCGGGGATTTGAACAAAGGTATCCCTCATAAGTGAGGTAAGCTTCAATTCTTTGGTAATGGTATTCATTGTAGCGATGACAATAACATCGGTACGGCCTCTGGAGGTACCGGAACCGATGGCCTCCTCACCAAGCAGGAGAATATTATATACCCCCTCCACATGCCTGCCTTCGCCGGGATGATCCGGCCAGACAATGGTGGCTGGATCCAGGGTATCCGCAGTTGAATCCAAATCCTCTTCATCAATATGGTCAATATCTTCCACCACATCAGTAGTATCGTCGAAGCTTCCGGTCATCGTGGTCCAGAGATTGCCGGAGATATTTACCCCAATGCTAAGGAGAAGCTGGTTACCCGGCTTTGTGAAGCCGAAGAAAAAGCCCAAGCCTACCACACAGAGAAGTGTAAGTATGATTCCGCTCTGAATTCTGAAACGATTCTGTTTTTTTCTTCCGTTTTTTGCCGCCTCGACACCGATGACATCCATTTCCTCACATATTTTACGAGCCAGAGAGGCATTGATATCAGACAATTCCTCCTCGATATCATCTTCCGAAGCCTCGTCAAGTGCCTCCGGTTTCTTTGCTGCAACCGTAGCTGCAATCTCATCTGTCGTAGGTTCCGTCGGTGTCTCCTCGCTGTCTTGATGTTCCCCGGTATGCTCATCTTCTTGTTCCGTCTTCGGCGTTTCAACCTCTGAATCGCTAAATGCCCGCTCAATATTCTTATAAAAATTGTCGCTGAACTCCGGGTCACTATCAAAATCAAATGTTGAATTTACGTCATCCTTACCCATCTTTTCATCTCCTAAATAAATACGTTTTTCCTGCCCTTTGAAGCTTGAATTCGTTTGTACCGGTGCTTTCTCCCAGGCACAAACTTCCAAGTGTAAATTATGCTTTTCATGGCCCGGATGCTCTATTCGAATCAATTCACACTACTATGCCTTAATCTTCTCCCTGACCACCTGCTCCAGCAGCTTATATACGCGAATTGCAGAGGAAATACTTAATTTTTCTTCAATGGTATGAACATGGAACATGTCCGGACCAATGGATATTGCATCAACCTCAGGCAGCTTCTCGCTGATAATACCGCATTCCAGACCTGCATGAATCGCTTCCACCCTAAGCTCCTTGCCGGTCTGCTCCTGATAAATTCTCTTATAATGCTCACGAAGCGGTGATTCCGGCTTGTATTCCCAACCGGGATATTCAGCATACTCCTTATGATCACCGCCTAAGAAGCTGATCATATAATTCAGTTTGTTGCTCATAAAATATTTATATTCATAAAGGGAGCTGCGAAGCGCACTGATAAATACCACCTGGCTCTCCTCTACATTGAAGGCACCAAGATTAAGTGAACTCTCAACCAGACCCTTGATATGGGAGCTCATGACCTGAATACCGTTTGGCATATTTACCAGCATAAACAGCATTTTCTCAAAGGATACCGGATGTAACGGGCGGTAGTCGCCGTTTCCCTGATCCTCCAGCTCATAGTTCAACTGCGGTTCAGAGCCGCTTAATTCCTGCTTATAATAGTTCATAAGCTTTGCAATGCTTTCCTTCACCTTCGCAAAAGCATCCTCCAATTCGCTCTCCTCACCGATAATCAGAAGCTCAGCCTGTGCCTCACGGGGAATAACATTATCCTTAAAGCCGCCCTGCATGGTAACCAGACCAAAGGGATGCTCCTCCCGAAGTTCAAATAACAATCTTCCTAAAAGCTTCGGTGCATTTGCACGGTTCTTATCGATATCGGTTCCGGAGTGACCGCCCTGCATACCGCCAAGGCTGATCTTAAATTTTCTGCCGTAAGCATCCACACGGTTGATGGGAAGGGTACAATTGGTTCTCATACCGCCTGCACAGCTGGTGAGAACGCAGTCCTCCTCCTCGGAATCCAGATTGATGAGATATTTTCCCTTCAACATGGATAAATCCAGCGCCTGGGCACCACCTAAGCCCACCTCTTCGTCCGTTGTTATGACTGCTTCCAGCCGGGGATGCGGGATATCCTGATCGGATAGCACCGCCAGGATATAGGCTACTGCGATACCGTTATCGCCGCCCAGTGTTGTACCGTCGGCATGAAGAAAATCTCCGTCCACCAATAACTTTATCTCATCCTTCAGAAAATCATGGGTTGAGTCCTTCAGCTTCTCACAAACCATATCCATATGGCCCTGCAGGATGATCGCAGGCTCATTCTCATAACCGGGAGCGGCCTCCTTGATCATGATTACATTATTGGAAGTATCCTGTATATACTCAAAGTTATGTGATTTTGCAAATGCAGCAAGATAGTCGCTGACGCCCTTTTCGTTGCCCGAACCTCTCGGTATCTTGGATATCTCACTAAAATAATAAAAAATGTTCTTATAATCCAACTGCTCCAGGTTAATTCCCATGGTTCCCATACCTCTCTCTCCTATAGTTAAATGACGAAAAGAACCGTGAACAACTGCCCTGGATCCGGATACAGATTAGACGAGGGGAAGTCAGTCTCGGTTCAAGTAAATTATTTACATACTTGCATATTATTATCCATTAATTCTTGAAGCTATGAATCGGGGCCGGAATTCTTCCTCCCCGGCCGATAAAGCTGTCGCAACCAAAGGGATTCACACTCATTACCGGTGCATAACCCAGCAAACCGCCAAATTCAACACGCTCGCCCACACTCTTTCCGATCACGGGAATGATACGTACTGCTGTGGTCTTCTGATTGATCATGCCGATTGCCATCTCATCCGCAATGATACCGGAGATTGTGGATGCCTTGGTATCGCCGGGAATTGCTATCATATCAAGACCGACAGAACATACGCAGGTCATTGCTTCCAGCTTCTCAAGGGTTAACGCGCCAACCTCCACGGAATTGATCATTTCCTGATCCTCACTGACCGGAATAAATGCTCCGCTTAAGCCGCCCACATAGGAGGAAGCCATAACGCCGCCCTTTTTCACCTGATCATTTAGTAAAGCAAGTGCCGCTGTCGTACCCGGAGCGCCGACACGTTCCAGACCAATCTCCTCCAGAATCTCAGCCACACTGTCTCCTACCGCCGGAGTCGGCGCCAGGGATAAATCGATGATTCCGAACGGAATACCCAGCTTTCTGGAAGCTTCCTGCGCTACCAGCTGCCCGACGCGGGTAATCTTAAAGGCTGTCTTCTTGATGGTTTCGCAAAGTTCTTCAAAATCAGCACCCCGTACACTCTCCAAAGCCTTCTTTACGACTCCCGGACCGCTGACGCCAACATTGATAACTGCATCGCCTTCTGTCACACCGTGAAAAGCACCTGCCATAAACGGATTGTCATCCGGGGCATTGCAGAATACCACAAGCTTGGCACAGCCGATAGAATCACGTTCTTTGGTATACTCCGCAGTCTCAAGAATGATCTCGCCTAACAGCTTAACCGCATTCATATCGATACCGGTCTTGGTAGACCCAACATTAACGGAGCTGCACACCCGCTCTGTCCGGCCAAGGGCCATAGGAATGGACTTGATTAACAGCTCATCGCTTGTTGTCATTGCCTTGGATACCAGCGCCGAATAACCGCCGATAAAATTTACACCTACCGTGGTTGCCGCACGATCCAAGGTCTTTGCAATTGTCACATAATCCTCAGGTGTTCTGCAGGCGGATGCCCCAACCAGGGAGATGGGCGTAACAGAAATTCGTTTATTCACAATCGGTATTCCGTATTCCTTTTGTATCTTATTGCCTACGGAAACAAGATTTTTGGCAATCGTTGTTATTTTATTATAAATTTTTTGGTTTAATTCGTCAAGATTTGGATCTGCGCAGTCTAACAAGCTAATACCCAGTGTGATTGTACGGACATCCAGGTTCTCCTGCTCAATCATCTTATTGGTTTCAATCACTTCATTAATATTGATCATTTTATTTCTCCGTTCCGGGCTTATGAATTCGTTTGTGCCGCTTAGATTCTGTGCATTTTATCAAAGATATCTTCCCGCTGCGCTTTAATAATAACACCGATCTCTGATCCAAGCTGTTCCAGCTCTTCGCCGAGCGCTTCAAAATCCTTCCCTGCGACCGTCATATCAACGATCATCATCATATGGAAGAAGCCCTGAACAATGGTTTGGGATATGTCCAAAATATTAATGTTGTTATTTGCCAAATAAGTACATACCTTTGCGATAATTCCTACAGTATCCTTACCGACTACGGTAATCACGGTTCTCTTCATATGAATTTCCTCCAACTATTATGAATACAGGGCGGCGTGCTGTTTCACTTAATGAGATGCACACTAGATTGTCATCATTCCTGAGGGCTGGTCGCGGTGCGCCACACTGACGTCCTTTACCGGGAAGCCGCTCCCCCGTCCTGCCAGCTCGCAGCAGACGGTTTCATAAGCAAGCTCCTCATAATTATTTTCCTTGCTCAAATGTGCCAGAAAGATATGCCGTAATCTTGGCTGAATTAAACGGCTGATTAAATCGGCGCAGGTTTCATTGGATAAATGCCCTCTGTCGCCTAAGATTCTCTGCTTTAAATAATACGGGTATTTCCCCACCATCAACATGTTCACATCATGATTTGCTTCCAAAAGCAACAGGTCCGAATGATCCAGCATGGATACAATATAATCATCATACTTTCCAAGATCCGTTGCTATTCCGATCTTCTGACCCTCTGCCTGCATGGTATAGCATACCGGGTTGGAGGCATCATGTGAGGTTGAGAACGGTTCAACCTGAATACCGCCAACCATGAAGCTTTCATTTGGCTTTACAAAATGATATAACTCCTTTGGAACCTCTCCCAGGCTTTTTATTCTTGTTAACGCGCATGCTGTTTCATAGGTTGCATAAATCGGTATATTATATTTACGTGCCAGTATTCCAAGTCCCGATACATGATCCGAGTGCTCATGGGTAATTAGTATCCCCTGAATGGTATCCGGCAGAATTTCGATCCCGTTAAGCCCATTTTCAATACGCTTTGCACTTATTCCGGCATCCACCAACAGATTGGTATCCTGGCTGCCGACATAGATGCAATTTCCGCTGCTGCCGCTTGCAATACTGCATAATTTCATATTAGTAAATACCTTTCCTTCAAAGTGCGAATAATCAGTATTCTTATGTACCTGAGTCCGGCGCACTATATTCTAACTGAGTATCCCTCATTTTTTTTGTTTTGTCAAGAAAATTAACGAGTTATTCACAGTTATTTTACCTTTGCTTTACGTTCTCCAACCACTTCCTGCCGTCCACAAATCTGGCGGTTACCATGGCGCAAACGGTATTGCCGGTGGAGTTTAAAACTGTCGCAGGCGCATCAATAATCGTGCTGATTACAGCGATGACAGGAAGGGCTTCCGGAGGAAAGCCGTAGATACTGAGGATAAGCATCTCACCAATCAAGCCGCCGCCCGGAATGGCACCCATGACCGCACCAACCAAGAAGGCAACACACAGAATAGAGAACAGCGCAGGAAGATTCGTCATATCTTTGCCGAATAATCCAAAGAGAAATACCACCTTCATGACACCGCCGATGACGGAACCGTCCTTATGGGTATTTACACCCAGCGGAATGACCGTCTCTGCAATATCATCCGGAACACCGATCTTCTTAGTCGCTTCCAGATTCACCGGAATCGTAGCCGCACTGGAACAGGTAGCCAGCGCAGTGACGGTAGGAGCAATCGCGTTCTTCCAGAAGATTTTTACACCCGGCCTGCCTGCGGACACATATGCATAGATGCTAAACAATAAGAAGTAATTAATTACTGCCAGGCCCAGATAAAGCAGGAACACTTTCAGATACCCCTCAAGGATCTGGGTTCCCAGCTGTCCGATAATGGAAGCAAAATAGCAGGCAAGACCGATCGGAGCATAATACATAACGATCTTAACCATTTTCATCATGACCTGGGAAGCACCATTTAAGAATTCCCTGACCGGTTTTGCTTTGTCTCCTGCAAGAGCGGCGGCGATACCAAACATAACAGAGAATATGATCAATTGAAGCATCTTGCTTCTGGAGAACAGTTCATTAAAATCTCCCACAGTAATGGTATTCACCAATTGCTGGGAAAGTGACAGTTGTTCTGCCTGAGCAGCAATATCCTTTCCTGAGGTTGACAGAATATTACGGATCGTATCCGCTCCCAATCCCTTGACAGGGTTGACAAGCAGCACGCCTGCAATGGCCAGGATACCGGATAATAAAGCAGTAAGGATAAAGATTACAGCAACATTGATAATAATTTTTCCCAGCCTGTTCATTCCGCTCATATTCGCGATAGATGAGGTTACGCTAAAGAATACCAGCGGAACAATTAAAGTAAACATCAGATTCAAAAAAATCTGGCCGAAGGGCTCCAGTACCTTTGCCTCCGGTCCCATTACAACGCCGGCAATTCCTCCAATGATAATGCAGATTAACAGTAATAAGGATGATCTGTAACTTTGAATTATATTTTTCATAAATACCCTCTCCCTATGTTCTTATTCCTTGGCTTAATTGCACACTTACAGTGCGAATTATGCTTTTCATAATTCACATTATATCCGCATTATTTGCAGGTGTAATCTGCATTACTGTCAACTTTTATGCATATTGTGCTGTATTAATCCAATATCCTTTGTATCTGCTCTTCCAACTCAGGAATGTCCCCCACATTCTCAATCGTTACCCGAAATCTGCTGCGAAATGCTTCCTCTTTACTCTGATTATCAAAGATAATATCAATCTTCTGATCTGTAAAATTGCGCTCTCTCTTTAACCAATCCCTGCGCCGCTCCTCGGGAGCATAGACATACCAGACCTCGTCGCAAACGGTATCATAGCCCGATTCTATCATCAGTGCCGTCTCAATAATCAAATATGGCGTATCTCCCAGCTCCCGGTGCAATGCAATCTCACGCTTGACCTCCGTCAATACCTTCGGATGTGTTATTGCATTCAGCGTAAGGAGCTTGTCCTTATCCTGAAAGGCGATTGCCGACAGCTTATTGCGGTCGATGGTACCCGACTGCGTGAGAATACCGGTGCCGAAGAATCCCACCACCTCCGGATAACTGACGCCGTCCGGCTCCATCTGAGCCTTTGCAATGGCATCCGTATTCAGGACCACAGCACCATACTTATCCTTCATTATATTTGTCACCAGGGATTTACCGCTGCCAATCCCTCCTGTTATACCGATTACCTTCATTTGTTCCCACCCTGCTTGTTATATCGTGAATTCGCAGCTTAATCGCTCAAATACTTCGCTTATTTCGCTTCAAACCAGTTCGCGCCTTCTTTGACTTCCGCTTCAAGCACAACAGACAATTCTGCCGCCCCCTGCATCTCTTCCACCATAATCTGCGCAACCTGTACTGCTTCCTCTATATGTGCTTCCACCAGAAGCTCATCATGGATCTGCAGAATCAGGCTGGATTTAAAATGTTCTTCCTTCAATCTTTGATTCACACGTACCATTGCGATTTTGATAATATCTGCCGCGGTTCCCTGTATTGGTGAATTCATCGCAACACGCTCTCCAAAGGACCGCTGCATGAAATTGCTGGAGGTAAGCTCCGGAATAGGCCGCCTGCGTCCAAAAAGCGTAGAGGAATAACCCAGCTCCTTCGCATCCGCAACCAGTCGGTCAAGATATGCCTTTACCTTCGGATAGGTATCAAAATATTTGGCTATATAACGCTCCGCCTCTTTTCTTGAAATATTCAAGTCCTGCCCCAGTCCAAAGGAGCTGATACCATAAACAATACCAAAATTCACTGCCTTTGCACTGCTTCTCTGTGCGGATGTCACCTCCTCAAAAGGGATGTGGAACACCTCGGAAGCAGTCATTCTATGAATATCCTTTGCCTCCCGGTAAGCATTGATCAGACGCTCGTCCTCCGACATATGGGCCAGCACCCTGAGCTCAATCTGTGAATAGTCGGCATCCAGAAAGATATAATCCTCCTTCGGTATGAATACCTTGCGGATTTGTCTTCCCAGCTCCATGCGAATGGGAATATTCTGAAGATTCGGATCGGTGCTGCTGATTCGTCCTGTTGCTGCGATGGTCTGATGGAACTTTCCATGAATACGTCCGTCTTCCCTGATGTATGCCGCCAGACCATCGGCATAAGTGGATTTTAGCTTTGTCAGCTGACGGTATTCCAAAATCATTGCAACCACCGGATGATCATTCTGCAGCTTCTCCAGAATGTCCGCCGAAGTGGAATAACCGGTCTTCGTCAGCTTACCGCCCGGCAGCTGCAGCTTCTCAAACAGGATAACCCCCAGCTGCTTTGGAGAATTGATGTTAAACTCCTCTCCAACCAGGGTGTAGATCTCCTGTTCCAGCTTCGTAATACCAATCTGAAGCTTATCCCCGTATTCCTTCAGCGCCTCTTTATTGACACGGATGCCTCTGCTCTCCATATCGCAGAGTGTATAAATCAACGGCATTTCAATCTTCTCAAAGAGCTCCTGCATTCCTGCACGGAACAGCAACTCACGCAGACGCTCTGCCGCCCGATAGGCGATATAAGCGCTATAACAGGCAAAGGACAGAAAAGCCTCCTCCTTCTGCTCCATCGCCTGGGTTAAAGTACCTTTCCCCAGTAAATCTTCTCTGGAGGGGATGGTAAGATTAAGATAATCCCTTGCGATATCATCATAGTGATAGGTATCTGTTAACGGATTAAGCAGGTAAGCCGCTATGGCAGCATCAAATACACTATCCCTCTCCGTAGCCTTAAGAAAAGGTAGCTGTGCCTTTAATCCGATCGTCGAAAGGAGATACTCCTCTCTGGCAAGCTCCGAGGACTTGTCGCAGAGATAATCAGCGGTAATCATACCGCCTACACGGATAAAGAATACCTCATCCTCATCCTTGCATACGGACACGCCAAGAAGCCGGTTGTCCTCAATCAGCATCTGAAGGCCAACGGGATGGGCACCCTTTTCCGACATTTTCTCAAATACCTGATCCGCTTTCCCCAAGTCCTCAACCAGAACAAAATTCTTCTCAATCCCTGTAGAACGGTTGACCTCCTGTGTCTGAAACCGGGAGAGCAGGTTTTTAAATTCCAGTCGCTTAAAGATCAGATAAACCTCTTCGTTATAGAGATTGTCAAGTCCCGCCTCCTCTATATGAAATTCAATATCACAATCCACGCAGATGGTTGCCAGCTGCTTGGACAGAAATGCAATCTCCCTGTTCTCTCTTAAGGAGTTGGTTATCTTTCCGGGAGCCATCTCCTCCAGGTGTTCATAGATATTCTCCATGGAATAATACGTCTCGATTAATTTGGCTGCAGTTTTCTCGCCGACTCCCGGAACTCCGGGAATATTATCGGAGGTATCTCCCATCAGACCTTTCAGATCAATAAACTGCTTCGGTGTAACATGATAGGTGTTATAAACATCTGCCGCAAGATAATCCTCAATCTCCGTACCGGTTCGCTTTGTCTTGGGGATACGAATCTTGATCCTCTCACTGGCCAGCTGCAGCAGGTCACGATCACCGGAGATGACGGATACCTGATCTCCCGCTGCTTCCGCACGGGTAGCCAGGGTTCCGAGGATATCATCCGCTTCATAGCCCGCCTTTTCCAGGATGGTGATCTTCATTGCTTTCAAGACTTCCTTCATCACCGGAACCTGTTCATGCAGCTCCTCCGGCATTCCTTTTCTTGTCCCCTTATATTCGGTAAACATCTCATGACGGAAGGTAGGATGATGCGTATCAAACGCCACCGTCAGATAATCCGGTTTCTCCTCCTCCAGAATCTTAAACATAATATTGATAAATCCAAGAACCGCATTGGTATGCTCGCCCTTGGAGGTAGTCATGTCCGGCAATCCGTAAAATGCCCTGTTCAATATGCTGTGCCCGTCAATTAATACAATCTTTTTATTCATATTCGCACCTGGCCTTTCCCTCTATGTTTATTTTTCATTTTTGTATCCCCATGGTTTGTTCCAACAATTACCGAAGTGTATTGGAACCGTCCTGGCAACTGATAAATGCCTAAGGAAACAGTGTCGGAGCCGGAGTCAAATTCTTCTGCCGTATATAGTTCTGCAGCAGGCGCTCGCTCTCGCTTGGTCTCCTATCATCAAAGGGAACCCTGATTCGGAACTCACTTTGCGTAACATTATGCTCCTCCTCGCTTGTAACAGCATAACGCATACTGATAAATAAAGCCAGAAATAATATCGTCAGAATCAGAATAATTTTTTTCCGGAAATATGTAAACCTTGCGTGTACAATTCTTTCCTTCGCCTGTTCCAGCTTCTCGTTCAGTTCCTGGTTAAAGTCCGAGGTCAGGGTCTTATCCTCATCCAGCTGCCTCATGGCTGTCAGCAGGGCATAGTAAACCTCAAGTTCTTCCCTGCACTCCTTGCAGGAGCTGACATGGTTGATAAATTCATCCGTCTCCGTAAGATTTAATTTATTATTGATAAATTGCGTAATCATACTTTGCGCCTTACTGCAGGTCATATTTCTCACTCCTTTTATTCGGACGTTACATCTATCTTATGTGTCTTTATGCGCCAAATATACAATGGTTTACAGGATTATTTAAATCTATTTATATTTTATCACTTCATGCTTGAAATATAAAATCAATTGTGTTAGAATAATCCTCGTCACAAACGCGGATGTGGCGGAATGGCAGACGCAGCAGACTCAAAATCTGCCACATGTGAGTGTGTGAGGGTTCGAGTCCCTCCATCCGCAGTGGGTATAAGTTCTTGAACACCTTACTCTATAAGGTGTCCAGGAGCTTTTTTACTTTCTGGGAAAGTCCATCCTATAAAATAAAAACACTCCGTGAGGATATACACACCTGCGCATGATTAACTGCTGTTCTCTATCAATTATTATAGTTGAAAAACAGGAAAATTACAATCTTTCAGGATCACCATTCCTATTCTCTGATCGTTATCTTAAAAAGGTGAATGAAAATTCCTCTAGTAAGAGAAAATAATAGAAAAAACGAAAGGTTTTTCCGCTATGTTCTCAAAGAAGAATTATGACATCCTAGTTACGAATAACAGCTTTATTATCAGAAATGAATACTCAGGCTCGGAAACAATTATCAGCTTCCCGGTTTTTATTCCCAATGTCCCCTTTTATTATCACCTGCTGGACGATGCTTCCAATTATTTTACCAACATCATCAAACAGGTGAAAAGTTTAAAAATAAAGTATGCTACCATTATCCTGCCGGATGACGCAATTGATATGGAAATAGATAAACAGCTCCTTACCGCCTTCTTTCGGCAGTCGGGTGCCAAACATATCCTGCTTAAGAATCACAGCTTTCTGCTCAGTCCCGAATATGGCAGCTATATCTCCGTGTCAAGAACGACGAGAGCTGTCATATTACAGTATATCTCCGATAATAAGTCTCTTGCCAAACGGTATTACGACATAGATATCATCAATCCGGATCAGCTGATCAGCGGTATGAACAGGCTCCATAATGATTGCGCCTATGGAAAAACTCCGGTATTTATCAATAACATGTATGAAGACATGACCTCCTATGAAAGCATCGGAACCATGGTAACCCTGTACAGCATGCTGAATAACCTGCCGAAGCTTCATACCGTTTAGTCCGGCTGTCTGCTTATCGCAATATAGCAATGCTTGCTCTTATTACCAGGAAAGGGATTGTATGCAGCGCATACAATCCCTTTGTCAGTTTGTTGTCAGAAATATTTCTTATTGCCCCATAGATTACTCTTCTTCAAATCCATGTACTCATTGTAGGCCCGCTCTAAGATCTGCTTCTCGTTGGCAAATTTGAGCATGTGATAGGCTTCATGGTATTTGTAATAACCGGAGTCCATAAAAAACTCTTCCCTTTGTGGTTTGCTGTAATAGCTATCAGACATCATTAAATACCAATGAACATCCTTTAATACTGTATTTTGTGGTGTGCTGAAAGAATATTGGCTCTTTCCGATATACTTGATGATGGAAGCATTCGCTCCCGCCTCTTCAAGCACCTCGCGGATTGCAGTCTCTTTATATTCTTCCCCTTCTTCAACGGTCCCTTTCGGTAGCACCCACCCTTCATATTTGTTCTTATAATTCTTATACAGTAATAAAATCTTCCCTCTGAATATAACTACACCACCACAGCTCGTTGCTTCTACCATCGCAATTCCTCCTGCTCTTTGGTGTATCCTTTTTCTAGATAGAAGTATACAACAACTTGCACAATTTTTCAACCAATTTTTAGCCATCATGTCAAAAGTACTAAAGAATCTAGCAATTACTCCTGTTACTTAAAGTATTCTTCCATAATTTCTTGTGCAATTGGTACTGCATATTCGCTGCCGGTTCCTACATTTTCCACAATGATACTGACCACAATCTCCGGATCCTTATATGGCGCATAGCCCACAAACCAGGAATGTGGTTTCCCTTTCGAATTATCCGCCGAACCGGTCTTACCGGCTACCTCCACATCCAGTTTCTTCAGCTTGGTAGCCGTACCGTCGGTCACCACCTTGCGCATCATCTTCCCAATATAATCCACCTCCTCAGGAGTCATCAGCCGTGCAATCTGGGAGGAGGAATATCTCTTTACGATACCACCCTCTGCATTCTCAATATGATCCACCACATAGGGTTTCATCATAACGCCGCCATTAGCAATTGTTGCTGTGATCATAGCATTGTGAAGGGGTGTGATCACAGTTTTCCCCTGACCGAGGGCTGTCTGCATCGCTTCCTTGATTCCGGAGCGTCCTTTCTCCAGGGAAAAGCTGCTGACGCTGCTGGCCATATTAACCGGCAGGCCGCGGTTAAACAGGAACTTCTCGGCCAGCGCGCGGTATGAGGTAATATCCAGTCCCTTTCCGATATTCGCGAAGGATGTATTACAGGATTCTGCAAAGGACTCGGTTAAATCAACCTCTCCATGGACTTTATTATTATAACAGTGAATGACCATTTCATCATATTCTATGCTGCCGTCGCAATCATAGTCGTATTTTTTAAAGGCAGGGTTCTCCCTCATGTATTCCAGAGCCGTCAGAATCTTAAAGGTAGACCCCGGCGGGTACACTCCCTGGGTGGCACGGTTAATGAGCGCCGCTTCGTCATCCTCATCTGCCACCAGCTCTTCCCAGTCTTCATCAATGGTGTTAGGATCATAGGAAGGTCTGGATACCATGGCTAACACCTTACCGGTAGCGGCTTCCAGTACAACAACCGCTCCACGGTTGTTACCCAGGGCATCGTAAGCGACCTGCTGCAGTCTGCTATCAATTGTAGTCACTACATTATCTCCCGGGCTTTTGGTACCCGACAGATCAGAATACATAACCTCCAGAGTATTGATATTGGTGGTAAGTAACCGGATATTCTCTGACTCTTCTATTCCTGTCTTTCCTTTGGTGTTTCTGCCGACAACGGGAGCATATACTTCACCGAAGGGATATTCTCTGGTTTCCTTTCCTTCTTCATCCACCTTGGTATGTGCCAGCACCTGACCGTCTGCGGATAGAATATCACCTCTGACAATCCGCTCGGAAAGTACCTCTTGGCGTTTATTGTAGCTGTTATTAATTACCTCATCACTTTGAAAGGTGATGAAATACGTATAATATCCGGCCATTACAACAAATAATCCAAGGAAGATATAGATAATATTAAATATGGATTTTCGCTGGTCCGGTACCTTTTCCGGTTTTATATTCTGTTCTGATTTCACTTCTTGTTTTCGTATCTTTTCTTTCTTCAATCTCTTTTCTTTCTGCATGGACTCATTATGTTTCATCGGCTTCCCTCCGCATCTGCAGACGATTGCAATTTAGCTTCCCTTGTCCGTGTTCTTCCCGACAGGTACACTCCCTGGAGCATCATGAACATGAAGATCACTGATAAGATGGAGCTGCCGCCGACACTGATTAAAGGAAGGGTAACCCCTGTAGAAGGAATAAATTTAATCACTCCTCCGATAGACAGAATCACCTGGAAGGCAAACATCACAGAGAAGCCGACGGACAACAGGCGCCTGAAGCTATCCTCTTCCTTTAACGCTATATTAATAAACATGATAAAGCAGCTGGCATAAATCAATATAATGCAGATGGCAAATAATCCGCCCAGCTCTTCCGATATGGCAGAAAAGATGAAATCGCTGTCTACTACCGGAATACCCGTAGGCAGTCCCCGGTTTAACCCCATGCCGAACCAACCGCCGGTGCCAATGGCAAATAGCGATTGTGTAATCTGATATCCCTCATTGTCAATATAAGCAAAGGGATTCTTCCATGCAAGAACGCGAACCCTGACATGACCAAACAGCTGGTACGCCGCTATGGCAGCCAGGCTTCCTCCAATTAACCCCGAGAACAGGTACAGGGGTCTCATGGACGCCGCATAAAGCACGAAGATATAGGTAATAAAGAAGATCAATGCTCCGCCGAGATCCCTGGATAAAACCAGTACAATGACATTTAAACCGGCCATGGCTGAGATGAAACAGACCTTTTTAAAATCAGCACCTTCCGCCAGCAGCGAGGCAATACTCAAAACATAGAGCAGCTTCACAAATTCCGAGGGCTGTATTGATATTCCGGCGATATTCAGCCAATTGGTGGCACCGTGAGTAGTCGTTCCGATAATGAGCACGAGCAGCAGAATACCAATTCCGATACCGCCGTACATCCATCCGTACCGGCTCATATTCTGCAGCTTATGCATCAGGTAAGGAACGATCAGACAAACAAGGAACGAACCCGCCGCGATCAGTACCTGCTTCACCGATTTATCAAAGGATAACCTCGTCTGTATGATAAAACCGATGACCAAAAGCATCAGCATATTGCGAAGCAATAGCTTTGAAAGCTTCGGATAAATCACCTGATAAAGCACCAGTACCATAATAAGCAGGATTAATTCACCGCCGTACAGGTATACAATCTTAGTACTTCCGCTCTGTATAAATAACGTAAAGTATCCGATGAAATGCAGCACGAACAGTATTGCAGTCAGAATTGCATATATTCTGTCCTGCTGCTTTTTATTCTTGAAGCGAAACACGGTAAAGCTATAATAGGTATAGATGCCGATCAAAAGCAGCATCATGTATTTTATCAGTTCAACAACCAGGTTCAAAGGATCACCTCCATATCCGTTCACAGCAGTAACATACCTGCCGCGACCTTGCTATTCCACTCCCCGCTTAAAATGTCCCGTTGTATAGTCAGCCGGCTCAGTCACATTCATATCATGATTACAGAATGCGGCAAGGTAAGCAGCCATGACCTTCCTTACTTCCTCACCGGTCTCTCTGGTGAAATCCAGACGAAGGTTCCCAGGACTTAGACGGTCTATCTCATCTTTATATTTTATCAGGGATAACGGCTGACCATTATAAAGGATGTTGTAACAGCCTTTACAATAGGTCCGTACATAAAAGCTCTTGCCAAGACGGTCCGCCAGCCTTCCTGTATTGCCCTGTATGCACTTCTTACAACCCTCGGTGCTTTTATACAGGCACTGCGCCGATATCATAACCGGCTGATATCCATAAACCGTCAGATCACTGTCCCCGATCCCAAGTGCCGACAGCTCCTGGTAATTCAATTCCACAGGTGCAGTAAATTCTGTAATTCCAAGGCTTTTCTCAGAGCTTAACTCCTGAAAGAAGCTTTTTGCTTCTTTGTTATAGGTATACATATTGTAGTTTAGGGTCAACTTTTTTCCATGCTCATAGCTTTCTAACGATTGAAGAAGTGCAAGCTCTTCAAGATTTTTGACCAGAAAGCCGCTGATCTCCCTCTTATCTATTATTCCGGATAATTCCTCTTTTAACCTTTCATAAGTCTCAAGCCTGCAGATTTGCGGAAGACTTAAGTATAATTCCTTCCCGGCAGACGTGGAAGCTGCAGCCAGTTTAAGCGCTTCCTTCAACGTAAAGGTATCGTAATCCGCATAGATACGGTCAACCTGTGCATATGCAATTACCTGGTCAAACTGCTCCCGGGTCTGAACCGAGACACAGATCCCGGCAGCGGCACCTGTATCTGATCGCTCAGGAGCAAGCGCAGTCTCAGCTTTCCTTGCAGCAGGACTTCTGCGATACCCGTTTGCAATCTGCTCCTGCAGCTTCGCGACAGACTCCCGGCGAATCTCATTCAGCCAGGCCACCGGAACAAAGATATTCTCATCCATCTCCAGGGTTAGACGATCAAAGTAAAAGAGGGTATCCCCCGTCTTCTCCAGAGGTGTAAGGAGCTTTTCCCGTGTCATGGGCTGCTTTTGGGCTTCCTGGACCAAGCCCTGATAAGCTGTTGCAGTATAACCCATACAGGATATTGTGAATGACAATTGCTCTCCAAGTTTTGCAGCAAGCAGTCCCTCCATCGGCTGCTGTTTATCCTTTCGTAAATATTCATCTGCTATTTGCTCCAGCAGTTGATTATTCCTGGTACGGTAAACTTTAGCGCCAACCTTGATACCTGGAGCCGCTTCCTTACCTCCCCGTTCCCCGGCATTCGGTCTGACCCCTATATTCGTTGTCAGCCTCTCCGCAGCTTTATGGCTATCCTTCACAGTAAATTCATAGCCCTCTTCCTCCTGATGACGGATCTCCAGTATATCCTGGGCATTCACATCCTCCCCTAGCGTGATAGTGACCTGGCTCCCCTTTACGCTTGAAACCACCCCAACATAGACACCGCTATGATTCGGACGATACAATGACATCATGCTCTTACCGTTATAGGTGTTGCCATAGCCCTCGGAGAAGCCTCCCCGGTTATATACATCCTGTAACCGGAGTATGTCCCTGTGATATTCCTCACTCTGCAGCTGCTTATGATACTGCTCCTGTCCGTTTTGCAGATACAGGTCTGTGTACTTACGATACATCCGGGCTACCGCAGCAGCGTATTCCGGACGCTTCATCCTCCCCTCAATCTTAAAGGAATCAATTCCGGCTTCGATGAGCTGCGGCAGGATTGCAATGGTATTGATATCCTTAGGGCTAAGCAGGTATTTTTCCTGTCCCTTTGACAGCCTTCTATCCTCTGAATAAAACTGATAGGGCATGCGGCAAGGCTGGGCGCATCTGCCCCGGTTACCGCTTCTTCCTCCGATCATGCTGCTCATCAGGCATTGGCCGGAATAACAATAGCAAAGGGCACCGTGTACAAAGGTTTCAATCTCCAGATCAGTATTCGCCCGCATATGCGTAAGCTCTTTCAGACTTAGCTCTCTGGCAGGTACAAGCCTGGTTACCCCATAGTCCTTCAATAAATTCGCTCCCTCCGCCATTGAAAGCGTCATCTGGGTGCTGGCGTGAACAGGAAGTCCGGGAAAGTTCCGGTGAATAAAATGCAAGACACCCAAATCCTGTACGATTACCGCATCCAGCCCTTGTAAATAAAATTTCTCAAGGAAACGGTAAAGCTCCCTGATCCGCTCCTTCTCCTTCAGCAGGGTATTTACGGTGAGATATAGCTTCTTACCCCTGATATGTGCCTCGTCAATCGCTTTTAATAAGGTCTCTTCCTCCGGATTATTCGCATAGGCTCTCGCTCCAAAGCTGCTGCCCCCAATGTAAACCGCATCACAGCCGGCATTCATGGCCGCCCGCATACCCTCATAGGACCCGGCCGGGGCAAGTATCTCAATTCTTCTATCCATATGATAAACAGGGAGTTCCCCTACTCCTTTCTATTTGAAAAGGCTGCCCGATTATCCTGGACAGCCTCAGTTATGTATTCATCTTTTATTAGCTTCTGCTAGTTCTGTTTCCAAGCGGATAATCTTCTTTTGGGCCTCATGAAGCTCATTCTTCAGATTCTCCACTTCCCTTTGGGCTGCTTCCAATTTAGTTTGTGTGGAAATCACTTCATGCTTTAAGTCAAATATTTCATTGCCCTTTGCTTCATTCTCCGTCTCAATTTCCTTTATCTTGTATTTTGTTTTATAATAATCATCCGCAATATTGATCTGAAGTAAGATATTCTTTAAATCAGCATCCAAAAATTTATAGGCATCCTTATTGCGAAATTCCGCATGCTTGCTGTTAATATAGGTGGCGATTTTCTGCAGGTATTCTTCACTTTCGTAGCCGCTCAGCGTATATCTCTTATTGTTTATGATAACCTCAATATCGTGATATTTATTCATACCCCTTCGCCCCCCGTTTGCTTATTAGGAATAATTGCTTATTCAGCTTAAATAATATCATATAAATTCCTTGTTTACAAGCATGGATTAGCCTCTTAAACCGATATGCTGATACGCCAGCTCGGAAGCCACCCTGCCTCTGGGAGTGCGAAGGATCAGGCCATTTTGAACCAGATAAGGTTCATATACCTCTTCAATGGTACTAACATCTTCCCCGATGGTAGTCGCCACCGCTTCAATACCGACCGGCCCTCCGGAAAACTTCTCTATCATTGTTACAAGGATCTCCCTGTCGATATGATCCAGACCCAGCTTGTCCACCTCCAGCAGGTCCAGTGCAAAGCCTGCAACCTCCTTGGTGATCCTGCCGTCATATTTCACCTGGGCAAAGTCCCTGACTCTTTTAAGCAAACGATTCGCCAGGCGCGGTGTGCCTCTGGAGCGGCGCGCAAGCTCTATAGCGCCGTTCTCATCAATCTCTACCTGAATCACCTGTGCCGATCGAAGGATAATCTGCTTTAATTCTTCAATGGTATAAAAATCCAGACGATTCACTACGCCAAAGCGGTCTCTGAGGGGCGGCGTCAGCATACCTGCACGGGTGGTTGCTCCCACCAGTGTGAACTTGGGCAGGTCAATGCGGATAGATTTGGCTGTGGAGCCCTTGCCGATGACAATATCAATGGCATAATCCTCCATAGCGGGATATAATAACTCCTCCACCTGGCGGTTCAAACGGTGAATCTCATCTACAAATAAGATATCCCCTTCCCGCAGGTTATTTAAGATCGCCGCCATCTCTCCCGGCTTCTCAATGGCCGGACCGGAGGTTATCTTAATATTTACCCCCATCTCATTGGCGATGATTCCGGCCAGGGTCGTCTTACCAAGCCCGGGAGGCCCAAAGAACAGCACATGGTCCAGGATTTCCTTCCTCTGCTTTGCCGCTTCAATATAAACCTTGAGATTCTCCTTCACCTTAACCTGACCGATATAATCCTCCAAAAGCTGTGGCCGGATGGAACCCTCCAGTCTTTTGTCTTCCTCAATTAATTCAGTTGTTATAACCCGTTTCGCCATAGTATTCTCCAATTAATTATGTACTATATTGTAACCGCAGTCAGTCAGCGTCAATGACTGCATCGTCACATTACATTTTCTTAAGACACTGCTTTAACAGCTCCTCTGAGGTCATGCCCTCGGTCACTTCTACCTGATTGACAATCTTAAGTGCATCCGCCGCAGAATAACCAAGTACCGTAAGTGCTTGAATAGCTTCCTCCCGAAGGCCGAAGCTTCCGGAAGCCTCCCGTTTCTCAGACTGATTCACCAGTCTTTGTTCAAAGGCTGTTTCCAGCTTGAACTTGTCCTTTAATTCCAGAATCAGCTTACCGGCTGTTTTATTACCGATTCCCGGTGCCTTTGCAATGGTTTTTGCATCCTCTGCCAGTACTGCAAACCGGATCTCATCCGCACTGATGGAGGACAGAATACCTAGGGCACCTTTGGGACCGATCCCATTTACCGTAATGAGCAGCTTAAACATTTCCAGATCATCCCTGGTGAGAAATCCAAACAGGCCGATGGCATCTTCCCTGACATGGAGATAGGTATACAGCTTGATACTGCTGCCTCTGGAGGGAAGCTCCAGGATCGAGGAGGAAGACAGATATACCTCATAACCGATGTTA
Organism: Bacillota bacterium; assembly: GCA_023409535.1. GTDB lineage: Bacteria > Bacillota > Clostridia > Lachnospirales > Lachnospiraceae > Mobilitalea. The sequence goes on along the minus strand of JAEYGZ010000005.1, from coordinate 84,378 downwards.
CCCACCTCAATTACCACATAGCTTTCTTTAATCTCAACAAGTTCCCCTTTCAGATATCCGATCATACTTCTTCAACCTTTCTCTGTATCGTAATCTATGAAACCTCTTTAGTCCGGCAGACGTTCAAAATACCCTCTGGCAATATTCAGTCTTCCTTCCTTCAGGTAATTCAGGACTTCAAAGGCTGTAATTCCCAGTGCCTCCGAGATCTGAATTGCATTGCTGTTAGGATATTCCTTCAGATAGCTTTCAATGTCGTCGAAATGATCCTCATCAACCCTCTTACAGTCGTCACAGGAATAGGCTTTCAACCGCGACCGGAACACCTTATGGCAGTGTTTACATACGTTCGTATACATGGATACCCCTCTTTCTATCAAATTGATACCATCTTCTGACTAACTAATTTATCCGGCAGTGCCTTTGACATTTTTACATTAATGTGGAAAATAAATTTAAGAACATCTGCTGTACCTTCATGGTGAACGGGCGGTTCTTCCATTCTTCATAGGTAACCTCGCGGCATTGCTCCATCGTCTTAAGCAAATCCTCCCGGATCACTGTAACCGTCGGCTTATCACAGATCCACACTCCGCATTCATAATGTAAATGGAAGCTGCGGTAGTCCATATTCACCGTACCCACGATACCCGCATCCTCATTGATGATTGTCTTTGCATGGATGAAGCCCGGTGTATATTCAAAGATACGCACACCGCCCTCCAGAAGTCTTCCGTAATTATAATTCGTCAGGATCTTGACATTCTTCTTATCCGGAATAAACGGCGTGATAATCCTGACATCGATACCGCTGGAGGCTGCCATCACCAGCGCCTCCCTCATATCATCTTCAATTATAAGATACGGTGTGGTAATGTACAATATTTTCTTCGCATAATAGATCATCTGTTTGTAGATATTCTCTGCGGGATTGCGCGGGTTATTGGCCGGTCCGTCGGAGAATACCTGGCAGAACACATCATTTTCCGGAAATACTCTTGTGGGACGGAAGGGGGTGTAGTCCATAGGCTTATCCTCGGAAGACACCTCCCACATCTGAAGGAAGGTCACAGTTAGTCCCCAAACTGCATCTCCTTCCACGCGGACAGCGTTATCCTTCCATACTCCGAAGCGATGAACCAGATTCACATATTCATCCGCCAGGTTCATGCCTCCGGTAAAGCCTACGTTACCGTCGATTACGATGATCTTCTGGTGGGAACGGTAATTCATATATAATTTATCGGTATATTTTGTAACAGGGTTAAATATTCTGACCTCAAAGCCCTCCGCTTCCAGTGTCCGGCGAAAATTCGTGGGTGTTCTGAGAATTGCTCCGAAGTCATCATACAGAAATAATATCTTAACTCCTTCGTGAATTTTGCGAAGAAGCACCTCATGCATCCTGTCCCACAATACGCCTTCTCCAACAATAAAGAAATTCATCAGAATAAAATTCTGTGCCTTCTCCATTTCCGCAAAGATTGCTTCAAAGGTATCCTCTCCCGTGGGATAATAGTCGATCTTATTATTCTTAAAGAGCGGAAAGCTGTTAGACTGCAGATAACGGGCCATCCTGCTCTTGGTCGGATACTGATCGGTAAACTTCTGAACGGTGTCCGGATCATGTTCTAAGAACTGCGCTCCACGGCGCAGTTTATTTAAGATTGTCTTATCAATCTTACGTCTTCTTCTGTTACCCCAAAGCACGAACATAATATGACCGGTGATTGGCAATGCGGCGATGATACAGATCCAGCTGACCTTATAGGAGGCATTGCGGCTGTCATTAACCAATGCAATCACGATGATGATACTCAATAACTGGATGCCGGAATACAGATAAATCGTATAACCCTGCAGAACATAGGACAAATAGATAATCAACGCAAATTGAGCCAGTACCAGCAGTCCTACCAGCACTGCGCGCAGGACACCGCTGAGATAACTTTTCATCGTCCCGGTTACTTCCTCTTTAATATCCTTACCCAACTCGCGTACACCTCTTTTCGTTATCTTTTCTTTTAAATCGTCAAGGGCCATACCGCGTTTCCCAACCTTCATGGTAGGGAAAGCCTTCAGCAGACGGATATGGGAGCTTACCATTTTAATGCTTTGATAACGTCTGATAAACTCAACCATTTTTGTTTCTATCTCAGGTCTTAAATCCTTCCATACCGGTAAACTCTGTATGCTCAGCTTCGGATTATGAAGCCTTGCCTCCAGGTTGGATCTCATTTCAGAAAACAAGCCAAGCATGCGCAGACCGGACAGCTTCTCTATGACCTCGCTGCCGGTGCCATAGATCTTCGTCGCTTCAATATATTCCGTGATATCCTGGCGCAGTCCATGCAGTCTTGCAAGAACTTTGTCCAGCTTAACAGAAGTATTAACAGACGAAATTATGTCTATCACAAATAAAGGAATTGTAATGTATCCAAAGATCTCTCCTGCATTTCTTGGAAAATGCACAATAATATAATTGATACCCGGATGAATCATATGAAGCATCAGCAGTGCAAGTATTCCCCAGAATACAGACACAAAAAGGCATACCCTGCCATTGATATTAAAACGGTATTGGCTGTAATCCCACCATCTGGTGTGAAACAGCAGCTCCATAGCCAGAGAGGTCAGATACTCCAGAATGGTAGCTAATATAATACTTCCGACAAATACAAGCAGTAATTCCTCCCTACGTTCCCAGAACACCAGATAGCATAACAGCGCTCCGACACCGTAGATGGGTATGACCGGTCCTGACAAAAAGCCTCTGTTCACAAATGTTTTCTTCTGTACCGATACCAGGCTGGTCTCATACACCCAGCCAATCACACCATATAATAAATAAACATAGTATATGTAATAAAACTCCTGTCCAAACAGCCTTAAGTCCCACATTAATGTAAACTTCACCTCTTCTGTATATAATCCGGTTATAATACTTCAAATTTCTTATACTATCTCGCAACCCTAATAGGAATATTCTAACACAATATCAACGAAAATGCAGTTAAAATTGCATTAAGAAGGAATGAGCCTGTCCTAAAATGCGGGATTATGTTATACTATTCCTAACAGCTTCCTTTGTCAACTTATATTCCATACGGAGGTTCCCCATGATAATCCGTCAGTTTTCATTAAAACAAACATCCCGATATCCCTTGGAACGGGATTATGATATGAATCAAATCGCCTTCTTTGATATAGAAACCACAGGCTTTGCAGCAGATTCCTCTTATTTGTATCTCATCGGCTGCGCCTATTATAAGGAGGGCTCCTTCCAGCTCATTCAATGGTTTTCGGAAGGAATTAAGGAAGAAGCCGAACTGATTACTGCCTTCTTCGGATTTATAAAAGATTACACAGTATTGCTCCACTACAATGGTGCAAGCTTTGACTTGCCCTATTTAATGAAAAAATGTGCCTTACTGGGACTTAATTACACCTTTGGTCACTTGACCAGTATTGATCTGTATAAGAGGATCTATCCCTATAAACGAATATTCAAGCTAAAAAGCTTCAAACAAAAATCCATCGAGAATTTTCTGAATATCAGCCGCACAGATACCTTCGGCGGCGGTGATTTGATTGAAGTTTATCAAAGCTATCTGGGAAAAAGATATCTCGAAAAGCTGCGGAGTAAGCGGCTTCCTGACGAAGTCTCAAAGCTTCCTTCAGAAGCCGATATGCTGCTGCAGGCGCTCCTGCTTCATAACGAGGATGATATCAGAGGCTTGATCCATATCTGCCCGATTCTCGGTTACACCGATATATTTGAAAAACCCATCCGTATCCTTCAGGCTGCGGTAGAGGATGGCTTCTTCCATATCCAGTTTGAGATATCCGCCAACCTTCCCGCACCGGTTTCCTTCGGCAACGATCTTGTGAAGGTAACCGCAGCCGGTACCAAAGCATCTATGACTGTAGTGATCTATGAGGGCGAGCTGAAATATTTCTATGAGAATTACAAAGACTACTATTATCTTCCGGCAGAAGACAGTGTGGTACATAAGAGTATTGCAGAATATGTGGATAAGGCTTACCGGGTTAAGGCAAAGCCTGCCAATTGCTATATCAGAAAGCAGGGTATCTTTGCCCCTCAGTATGAGCCTGTGATTACTCCCTGCTTTCGGCTGGAGCATCAGGCGAAGCTTTCCTTCCTGGAGATACATACGGACTTTCTGCTGCAGGAGGATACTCTGGAGGTATATGTGGCGCATATTTTAAAGCATGTAATATAGCCTTTGCAGCTGCGGCATTTCTATCTTCCCTACCAGTAGAGTTTCTGCTGTTTTTCGTTTTACTATTTCCTTGACAGTATTACCGTATCAACCTTATACTTTCTAGTATTCGCAATAATTTGCACAATAAAAGTTTAAACCGCGATACATAAAAAACGCGGAGAAAGGTTACACAATGTCAGACAATAGAACATTTGACTTGCTTACGCTGGGCGAAATATTACTTCGCCTCTCCCCTCCCAATAACGAAAGACTGGTCCGCGGGGACATGCTTCAAAAACAAACAGGAGGTGCCGAATTAAATGTTGCCTCCGGCGTATCCATGCTGGGGCTTCATACAGGCATCATATCAAAAATTCCGTCCAATGATATCGGTTACTTTGTAAAAAACTACATCCGTTTCTGCGGGGTCAGTGATGATTATCTGGTATACGACGACCGAAAGGAAGCCCGCCTCGGTATCTACTATTATGAGAACGGTGCTCATCCCAGAAAGCCCGGTATCATCTATGACCGCCTGAACACCTCCATGCGGACGCTTACCATAGAAGACATCCCCCAGGAGATTTATTCAAATACCAGATGCTTTCACACCACCGGTATTACGCTTGCTCTTGATGAAAATACCAGAAGAACCACCATTGAGATGATTAAAAAGTTCAAAGAGCACGGTTCCTTAATCTCCTTTGACGTGAACTTCCGTATGAATCTATGGAATGAAGAAGAGGCAAAGCGCTGTATCGATGAAATTCTTCCATATATCGATATCTTCTTCTGCTCCGAGGATACCGCCAGACTCACCTTCAAAAAAACAGGCACCGTGGAAGAGAATATGAAGAGCTTTACACAGGAATATCCCATCTCCATCGTTGCTACCACCCAGCGCATTGTACACAGCCCAAAGATCCATACCTTTGGTTCCGTCATCTTTAATGCAAAGGAAGAAAAGTATTATATGGAGGAACCTTATAAGAATATCGAGGTTGTGGATCGGATCGGCAGCGGTGATGCTTATATCTCCGGCGTATTGTTTGGTCTTCTTGCTTATGAATTTGACTGCCAGCGCGCACTGGAATACGGGAATGCTGCAAGCTCCGTAAAGAACACGATTCCCGGAGATCTTCCCTCCTGCAGTAAGAAGGAGCTGGATCAGATCATTGCCAGCCACAAACAAACCGGCAAGCAGACAGAGATGAACCGGTAATCCATAGTTTGAAACTACAAAAGGCCCTCCGAAAAACCTCGGAGGGCCTTTTATCCACATATCATATTGCCTTCAAAATGATTTGCAAACCACTAAAAACAACTAACAGAATTTAACTAGTGGCTTATATGTTCTATAATAATTTAATAATCTTTTCTATTACAAACCATAATATTAATAACAATATTCCAAAAATAATCTGCTTTTTTGATTTCCTAGGTTCCTGATAAACTGTTCCGCATCTTGGACATTTATATTTCCATGCCCAATATTCTGTAGCACAAAAATTACATGTACGGGTCCGTAATATCATTTGTATTCACCTCTGCTTTTTAATTCAATATACCGCTAACCAATACTCAATTGTCAATATGCACCATTACCGAATCAGATATCCAACAATTTATTTGGAAATTATGTAACCTATAGAAGAGATCAAACAAGGCCCTCCTAAAAACTTCGGAAGGCCTTGCTTTTACTATCCTTATTCTACAGGAATGATTTCCTTCTTGTTGTAAGAACCACAAGCCTTACATACTCTATGAGGAACCATGAGCTCACCACATTTGCTGCACTTTACCAGGTTGGGAGCGCTCATCTTCCAGTTAGCTCTACGGCTGTCTCTTCTTGCTTTGGAATGTTTACCTTTAGGACAAATAGACATTGTCACACCTCCTTAAAATTGTTGAAGATATCTCGGATTACTGACATTCTGGGATCATAATCGAAGGTATCACAGCCGCAGGTCTTTTCATTAAGATTAGTCCCGCAATTCTTGCAAATGCCCTTGCAATCCTCACTGCATAACAGCTTCATAGGAAAGCCGATCAGAATCTCATCATAGATTAATATGTCTACATCCAGATTGTATCCAATAATATAGTTTGTTTCATCCAAACCTTCTGTGCGTTCTTCCTCCGTAAGATTAAAGTCCACTTCCTTTGAAATCTCAATATTCATCGGATAGGTAATCTCCTTCAGACATCTGCTGCAGAACAGTTTCAGGGAAATATTCGTACTGCCCTCAATTAAAACGGTCTTATTACCAAGATTGGTAATTGTTAATTCCACCGGCTCCTTATGAGCAAACTCATAAGTATCACCCTGGTATTCAAAACTTTCAAGCTCTAAGGGGGCATTGATTTTTGCCACTTTATCCTTGGTGGTCATGATTTCTGACAAAGATATAAGCATTCTGTAATCTCTCCGAATATCCGCTGCATAACCGAACTTATTCGGTCGCACTTCTTGTATTATACCTACTGTGCTATTATTTGTCAACGAGAATTTAGTTATTCCATTGATCTGATCGACAAATCATTTCTATTACAGCAGTGCTACTGTTTCTCTGGCGATGGTTAATTCCTCGTTGGTAGGGATAACACATACCACAGTCTTTGAATCGGGCGTTGTGATAACAGCTTCCTGTCCTCTCGCCTGGTTCTTAACCGCATCAAGGGTAATTCCCAGATAGCCCAGATATTCGCATACGGTGGCTCTTACCTTACCATCATTCTCACCGACGCCGGCAGTAAATGCGATTGCATCCACTCCGTTCATTGCAGCCACATAGGAACCTACATATTTGGCAACGGTATAGCAGAATACATCAAAAGCAGCTTGCGCTTTCTCATTTCCTTCATTCATTGCAGCATTGATATCACGGAAGTCGCTGGATACTTCGGACATACCCTGGATACCGGACTGCTTGTTCAGAAGGTTCATAATCTGATCGATGGATTTATTTTCTTTCTTCGCGATATATTCAATAATAGAGGGATCAATATCACCGCTTCTGGTACCCATCACAAGACCTGCAAGTGGAGTAAAGCCCATGCTGGTATCGACGGATTTACCGTTCTTTACAGCTGAGATGCTGGCACCATTGCCTAAGTGGCATACGATAATTTTGGAGTTATTAATATCAAGTCCGGTAAATGCAGCTGCACGTTTGGATACATAGCTGTGGCTGGTTCCATGGAAACCATATTTACGGATCTTATATTTCTCATAATAATCAAAGGGTAAGCCATAGAGGTAAGCCTTCTGAGGCATGGTCTGATGGAATGCCGTATCAAATACCGCTACCATGGGAACCTTCTGCATTAAGCTCTGGCATGCACGGATACCAATTAAGTTTGCAGGATTATGAAGCGGGGCAAGATCGTTGCAATCTTCAATTGCCTTAATTACTTCATCATTAATCAATGTGGATGCAGCAAACTTCTCTCCGCCGTGAACAACTCTGTGTCCTACAGCTCCAATTTCATTTAAGGACTTGATTACACCGTGCTTTGCATCGGTGAGGGCATCAATTACCATCTTAATGGCAACTTCATGATTTGGCATGGATGCCTCGATTACGATCTTCTCCCCGCCGTCCGGTGTGTGCTTTAAGTAGCTCACATCCAGACCGATACGCTCGCAAAGACCTACTGCAAGAGCCTGCTCGCTTTCGGAATCTATCAACTGATATTTCAGGGAAGAACTACCGCAATTAATAACTAATACTTTCATTGTTTTATTTTACCTCTCTTTATTATAATGTTGACGGCCTGTGAATTAAGCCATCCCATTTTATCTCAGTTCCTGCGCATGTATTTTGCGCATCTGAATTTGTGCCGAGGATTATGCAGGCGCAAATTTGCGGGTTGAAGTGTATTTTTTCAACCTTTGAAAGTGTATTTCCTTCAGCCTTATCTCTATTGCGCCTGTACGGCTGTAATTGCAATAACACCAACGATATCATCTGCCGAGCAGCCTCTGGACAGATCATTTACAGGCTTTGCAATACCCTGGGTGATAGGTCCGTATGCTTCTGCCCTGGCAAGTCTCTGAGCCAGCTTGTAGCCGATGTTGCCTGCATCCAGATCGGGAAATACAAGAACATTTGCCTTACCTGCGATATCACTGCCCGGTGCCTTGGAAGCACCAACGCTGGGAACGATTGCCGCATCCAGCTGGAACTCGCCGTCAATCTTAACATTAGGATATAATTCCTTTGCGATTCTGGTCGCTTCAACCACCTTATCAACATCCGGATGGGCTGCGCTTCCCTTGGTGGAATGGGATAACATGGCAACAACCGCCTCTTTACCGACTAACTGCTCGAAGCTCTTTGCACTGCTGCCTGCAATCGCAGCTAATTCCTCAGGGTTCGGGTTTTGAACAAGTCCGGAATCGGAGAAGATAAAGGTTCCGTTATCACCAAATTCGCAATTTGGTACAACAATAACGAAAAATGCAGATACCAGCTTCGTGTTAGGAGCTGTCTTGAGAATTTGTAAGGAGGGGCGAAGTGTGTCGGCTGTAGAATGGACCGCACCGGATACCATACCGTCTGCATCACCTGCTTTTACCATTGTTACACCAAAATACAGGTAGTCCTTTGTCAAAAGTTCTTTTGCCTGCTGGGGTGTCATTCCCTTGCTCTTTCTCACCTCAACCAATAAGTCGATATATTTCTGAAGCTTATCTGTATTGTCCGGATCAATGATTTCTGCTCCTTTCAGGTCAAGCCCCTGAGCATCCTTCAATATTTTCTCCTTGTTACCAATCAGGATAACCTTTGCAAATCCCTCTGCCATTGCTCTGCTTGCAGCTTCCAGCGTTCTTCTGTCTTCAGACTCCGGCAATACAATCGTCTTAATATTATGTTTTGCTCTTTCTTTGATACCATCAATAAAACCCATGATATACTCCTTTCATAACTTCCTTCATTTATTTAATAATAATATAATAACTTAAACCAATAGCTTTTATTATAAAACATAACAATAATTGATACAAGTATAAATTTGCTGAAAAATGGGTGAATCGTACCTGCTTCATTGACGATAAATATATTTCATGATATTATTTTCTTCAGTAAATATCCGGCTTAAGGAGCGAAAGTAAGATGAAGGTTGTCGGCCTGATCACGGAATATAATCCCTTCCATAACGGACATAAATATCATATACAGGAAGCAAAGCGTCTCACCGGTGCGGACTATGTAATCGCAGTCATGAGCGGTAATTTTGTGCAGCGGGGAGTACCTGCGGTCATCGATAAATACAGCCGTACCGGGATGGCCCTGCAAAACGGAGTTGACCTTGTCTTTGAGCTGCCGGTATGCTATGCGACGGGAAGTGCGGAGTACTTTGCCCATGGCGCTGTCTCGCTGCTTGATAAGCTGGGTGTGGTGGACATGTTGTGTTTTGGCAGTGAATGCGGAGAGATTTCTCCCTTATCCGAAGCGGCCGATTACCTGCTCCATGCCCCCGCTTCCTACCATGGTAAGCTTCAGGCGCTTACGAAAGAGGGGCTAACCTATCCTGCTGCCAGACAGAAGGCGCTTCAGGAGTCCCTGCAGGCGTCTGATGCCGAATTATCCGGGGAAGTATCTGCCATATTGGCAGAGCCCAATAATATTCTGGGCATTGAATATATAAAAGCGCTTCACAGCCTTTCCTCCAGCATCACTCCGGTTACAATGAAGCGTATCTCGGCTCATTATCATGATATCCGGTTAAATACACAGGCTGCTTCTGATTCTATTGACGGTGAAACTGCCCTGAACCACCGGACGGATCTTGAAGGTTTTGATTCCGTCATAAGCTCCGCCACAGCAATCCGCAATGCTATCAGCCACGATAATTCTTCTGCGAAAGATGGGTTATCCGACGCTTTCCGCAGTGTTCCGGAGGATGTAGCTGAATTTCTGCAAACCAACTATCAAAGGACCTATCCCATAACCGGTGAAGACTTTTCGGCAATCCTCAAATATAAACTCCTTTCGGAGGATGCCTCTTCTCTGGCTGCTTATCAGGACATTACTTCCGACCTGGCGGACCGTCTGAAAAACCTCGGTGACCTCAATCAAAGTATTGATGCTCTCGCCCTGGGAATTAAAACCAAGAATATGACCTTGACCCGTATCAACCGCGCCTTGCTTCATCTGCTGCTGAATATAAAAGCTGATTCACTGAAAGAATATATCAGGCAGGATTATATTCTTTATGCCCGGCTGCTGGGAATCAGAAAGGAATCCTCCGCTCTGCTTCGTTGCATCGAAAAAGAAGGTAGAATTCCTGTCATAACAAAAGTATCCAAAGCCGCACGGCAATTAAGTGAGACGGGCTTACAAATGCTGTCTGAAGATATTTTTGCCAGTCATATTTATAACCAGGCTGTTTTCAATAAGTATCATACTTCAATGGTTAACGAATATCAACATGGAATTTGTATCTCTTTAACAAAGCCATAAATCAGAGCTATGCTGCAGTCTGCTACAGCATAGCTCTGTTGATTCCTGTGAAGTTTTACATAAGCGCTATTCCATCAGTGCTTCCATCTGGTCAAGCAGCTCCTCAAACAGCTTCAGCGCCTGATTTACCGGTTCCTTGGTGCTCATATCCACACCTGCTGCCTTCAGAAGCTCAATAGGATAATTGGAGCTGCCGCTGCTTAAGAATCTGATATAATCCGCAACTGCCTCCGGTCCGTCATTCAAGATTCTTCTGGATAGTGCAATCGCAGCGGAATATCCGGTGGCATACTGATATACATAAAATGCATTATAAAAATGGGGAATCCTTGACCATTCCATATCGATCTCCGGATCGATGACAATATCATTGCCAAAGTAAGCCACATTCAGGTCATGATAAATCTTACATAAGGTATCGGCTGTCAGACTCTCACCGTCCTCCACCATCTTATGGGTGATCATCTCAAACTCAGCAAACATGGTCTGACGATACAGGGTACCCTTGAATTTCTCAAGGAAATGGTTGATCAGATATGCCTTTTCCTTCTTATCGGCGGTGGTCTTAAGCATATAGTCGATCAATAAGGATTCGTTGCAGGTGGAAGCCACCTCTGCCACAAAGATTTTATATCCCGCATAGATATAGGGCTGTTCACGGTCGGAATGATAGCTGTGAATTGCGTGACCCATTTCATGTGCCAGTGTGAATACATTGTTCAAGGTATCATTATAATTTAACAGCACATACGGATGGGTCCCGTATGCACCCCAGGAATAGGCACCGCTGCGCTTATTCTCATTCTCATAGATATCAATCCAGCGATGGTTAAAGCCTTCGGTCAGGATCTTCTGATACTCCTCACCCAGAGGCTCCAGGCCTTTCATAACAATACTTTTGCCTTCCTCAAAGGGAATCTCCATCTTTACATCTGCAATCAACGGTGTATAAAGGTCATACATATGAAGCTCAGAGACCCCCATCAGCTTCTTGCGAAGGGTAACATAACGGTACATCAGCTTCATATTCTCATGAACGGCTTCGATCAGATTGGTATATACCTCAACCGGAATGTTGCCTGCATTTAAAGCCTTTTCCATGGTGGAGTTATATTTTCTGGCTCTTGCAAAGAATACCTCCTGCTTTACATTGGCACTGAAGGTTGCTGCAAGCGTGTTGCGAAAGCTGCTATAGGTCGCATACAGGCCTTCAAATGCCTCTTTTCTGACCCTGCGGTCCGTGCTTTCTAAAAGCTGGCCATATCTGCCATGTGTGATACGTACCTTATCTCCGTTCTCGTCTACAATCTCCGGAAACTTGATATCCGCATTATTAAATCTTGAGAAGATGTTATCCGGAGCTTCTGCGATCTCTCCGGCATCTGCAAGCAGTGCCTCCATTTCTCCCGATAAGATATGGGGCTTCAGTCGCAGGATATCTGCCAGGTAAAAATCATACAGCTGCAGTTCTTCCGCTTCATGCTTAAACTGTACGATCGTTTCCTCCGGTATGGTTAATATCTCAGGAGTGGCAAAGGACAACGCGCTGTTTACCTGTACGGACAGCACGTTCGATTTATTGGACAAATCCTGATAGGCAGCATTCGCCGTATCTTCATGATATTTCTGGTTTGCATAGACATAAATCCGTTCTGTCAGCTTGCCGATCTCATCCGATAACACCAGAAAGCTCAGCAAAATATCTGCGGACTTTCCAAGTCTTCCCTGAAATTCAGCTGCTCTCGGAAGCATCTCCTTGACCTTGTCGTATTCCTTCTGCCACAATTCATCAGAAGCATACAGATCTTCAATCGCCCAGGTAAATTTAATATCTACCTCACTTCTTTTCGGTAAATTCTTATTCTGTGACATCGTAACATCTCCCTTTTCTATGTTTATTTCAGGGTTATCCACTGAAATTTTGAATAATTTGAAACACTTACCAATAAATTATAATGAATGTACCTCTTAACTTCAAGGAGCTAACGTGAAAAAGTTTAAAAATAATATTATCAAAGGAACCATCGTTCTCTACCTGGTCTTAATGATGATGTTTCCCCATGCTTCCTTTGACGGCGCAAGCTCCGGCCTGCTGTTATGGTTTCATCATGTACTGCCAAACCTTCTTCCCTTTATTATTATATCCAACCTGATGGTTCATCTTAACATTACAAGTCAGATCAGCAGGGTTTTTCATCCTTTATTCGGGAGACTTTTCGGAGTAAGTACCGATGGCTGCTATCCTATCGCCTTTGGCTTCTTATCCGGAATTCCTATGGGGGCGAAATCCACCGCCGATATGGTGCTGGAGAATAAAATCCACCGCAGGGAGGGACAATTCCTTCTGGGAATGTGCAATAATGCAAGCCCTATGTTTATCCTTGGCTATATAGCAATTACTCAATTAAAGCTTCCCCATATTAAATATGCATTATTCGTAATTCTCTACGGCAGCGCAATCCTTGCAGCATTAATCTATCGTGCCCTGAGCCACCGCATCGGAGGCAAAGCCGCCGCATTAAGCATGGCCTCAATCAAAGCAGCTGAGCAAAAGAATACGGCGAATGTCCGCTTTTCATTTGAAATTCTTGATTCCTCCATTATGAACGGTTTTGAGATTATAACAAAAGTCGGCGGTTATATCATACTGTTTTCCATCCTCGCACAAATCATCAATGCGCACGGCCCAGGGTCCAGCCTGCTTAAAGCAGCTTTGATGGGTGTACTGGAAATCACCACAGGAATCAGTCAGATCTGTAAAAGCAGTCTGGACAACAGTATAAAAATAGTCCTGGTTGCCGTAATCACATCCTTTGGCGGCCTGTCAGGTATTGCTCAGACCAAAAGTGTGCTTGCGAACTCAGGACTATCCATTAAGTCTTATCTTATTGTAAAGCTCATCAGTACCGTTATAACGCTCGTGCTGGCTTTACTGTATGTAAACTTTGGTAACATCTAACGTGAATGTAATTTTTCAATTACTGTTCTTCGGGCAGGAAGGTATTTTCATCAAAATCAAAATCTCCATCCTCATATTGCGCTGCCTGAACATTGTTTATTGCAGCTTCCTGGGGATAAAGCTGTTCACTCAGCTCCCGCTTATTATTATTAATAATCTCCAGATTATCCTTTAACGTACCGATAAAACCGTCATATCTGGAAACAGCGGTATCAAAGGCATTGGCTAAGATGCGTTCTACTTCCGTAAGTACATCATTGGAATACGCCAGTGCACCGGTTCTGATCTGATGGGCTTCCTCTGCCGCTTCCCTGCGTATCCGCTCTGCTTCCTCCGAAGCCTGTGTAATCATTTCATTTGCCTGATAATATGCCTGCTGCATGATCTCATGTTCATTCAGCAGGTCCTTTGCTTTCTCCCTGGTCTGACGAAGAATGGTATCTGACTTCTCTTCAGCATCCGCGATAATTGCATCCCTGTTTGCAATAATCTTCTGATAACGCTTAATCTCATCAGGAGTCCGAAGTCTTAATTCATCCAGTAAATCGTACAATTCATCCTTAGGAACGATTACCTTCGTGCTTGACAGCGGCTGCATCCTGCAACTTTCCACAAACTCATAAATATCCTCGATTAATTGCTCAATTCTGCTGGCTCCCATATCAAACACTCCTTATTGATTTATATTTATCATAGATTGATTGTATAATACATTCCGGTACGAACTGCTTAATATCACCGCCGTAGCTGGCAATTTCCTTCACCACACTGGAGCTTAGGTAAGAATATTCAACGCTGGTGGTAAAAAATACCGTATCTACCTTTTCATTTAACTTATGATTGGTCTGCGCAATCTGCAGTTCATATTCAAAATCCGTAACAGCCCGAAGCCCCCTTACGATGATATTTGCATTCTGCTGTCTTGCAAAATCGATGGATAAACCGCTGAAGGATTCAATCTGTACTGTATTTAACTTCGGATTATCACGAATAACCCGCTCAATCAGTTCTACACGTTCCTCCACTGTAAACAGTGGTTTTTTTGAACTATTATTTAATACACCGATAACTAACTTATCAACCAAACCGGATGCGCGAACGATGATGTCCAGGTGTCCAAGGGTTATTGGGTCAAAGCTGCCGGGATAAACGCCTATTTTCATGTAGTTACCATGCCCTTCCCTGCTTTTATTCTGTTTATTCAATTATTTTAATTCGATAAAAACGTGCTGATTTGTTTTATATTCTTTTTTCTTAAAGATACGCAACTTCGTATCCTCCAAATAATCAAAACTGGTCTTTAAAGAGGCTTCCACAACGATGATTGTATCGCAATAAATGATGTTGGTATTTTGTAATGCCAGCAAAACATCTTTTTCTAACAGGTTGTTATAAGGGGGGTCCATAAAAATGACGTCAAATACCTTGCCTTTCAGTTCCAGAATGCGAATTGCATCCTTAACATTATGAGGAATAACCTCAGCGAACTCCTCCAGCTTGGTAAACTTAAGATTTGCCTTGATGCAATCGAGTGCAACTTTACTATCTTCTACGAATGCAGCGTATTTCGCACCTCTGGAGATTGCTTCAATGCCAATTGCACCGCTACCTGAAAATAAATCTAAAAAATCTGCATCTGCAAGATATGGATTCAATATATTAAACAGGGTTTCTTTGGTCTTGTCCGTAGTAGGTCTGGTTTCAAAGCCTTCCGGTGTTTTTAGCTGTAATCTTCGTGCTTTACCCGCTATCACTCTCATACTTTTTCCCCACTTACAACTTCTTTTATACCTTAACATAACTACAAATATTATTTTATAGTATTATAAGCATTTGTCAACTGCTAATAGTAAGTGTATCTTATCCTGTATCAGTTTTCAATATAAAATAAGCCTTGGAACTGATACTTTTTTACTAGTTGCCCGAGTTTCCTATAAAGTAAAAAACGGTTGCCAATTTTGGCAACCGCGTATATTATATTCAATTATTAAGAGAGGCTCTTACTGACCGCCGGACATTCTCTTCTCAGCGTCCTGTATCATCTTCTTAACCATATAACCTCCGACGGAACCATTCTGCTTGGAGGTTAAGTCTCCATTGTAACCATTCTTTAAAGGAACACCAATTTCATTGGCAACCTCGTATTTAAAACGATTTAATGCTTCCTTTGCTTCAGGTACTGTAGCTCTGTTTCTGCTTGACATACAATTTCCTCCATTTCATACTTTGAAATTTTCATTGCTGTAATACAATTCAGTACTTCAAAATAGTTTTGCTGTTGAACTTCTCAGAAAGAAGAAAATAATCTCGTGTGTGATTAAATAATCTCACTGAGTTGTTACGGTAATATTATGTGTAAAATGAAAAAGAATATTCCGTTATTACAACATTTTTTGATGAAATTAAAGGAAATGCAACAAAATTTTATCTTTTATTTTTATCTGTCATTTAAAGATATATAATCACGATGCTTTGATACGCTCTTATAGGCAGGACGAATAATCTTACCTGCATTATTGAGCTCTTCCAGTCTGTGTGCACTCCAGCCGGCAATTCTTGCAACCGCAAAGATCGGCGTGTATAATTCCTTCGGAAGATCTAACATATGATATACAAAGCCGCTGTAGAAATCCACATTGGCACTGACACCCTTATACATCTTCCGCTCTCTGCCGATAATCTCAGGAGCCAGACGTTCCACCATCTCATATAAACCAAATTCTTTCATGAGTCCTTTTTCTTCGGACAGACTTTTGACATACTGCTTTAATACGTTTGCTCTCGGATCGGAGATGGAGTATACCGCATGTCCCATACCGTAAATCAGACCCGACTTGTCAAAGCCTCTCTTTTCAAGCAGTGCCAGTAAATATTCACTGACCTCTTCTTCATCCTCCCAATTGCTGATCTTCTCCTTCATGTCGTCAAACATCTGCATAACCTTGATGTTTGCACCTCCATGCTTCGGTCCCTTCAGGGAACCGAGGGAGGCTGCCACAGAGGAATACGTATCCGTTCCCGAGGAGGTTACCACATGGGTGGTGAAGGTGGAGTTATTACCGCCGCCATGCTCTGCATGCAGCACCAGTGCAACATCCAGTATTTTGGCCTCCAGCTCAGTATAACTCATGTTAGGTCTTAACATATATAAGATATTCTCAGCAGTTGAAAGCCCTTCCTTCGGAGGATGGATTACCAGACTCTTCCCAAAATGATAATGGCTGTAAGCCTGATATCCGTAAACAGACAGCAGCGGAAATACGGCAATCAGCTGCAGACTCTGGCGCAGCACATTCTCCAAAGAGATTTCATCTGCTTTTTCATCATACGAATATAAGGTAAGTACACTTCTGGCCAGGGTATTCATCATATCCTTACTGGGAGCTTTCATAATGATATCCCGCACAAAGCTGGGCGGTAATTCACGGTATCCCTCCAAAAGCTTTGTAAAATCATCCAGCTTTCTCTTGTCAGGAAGATTTCCGAATAATAATAAATAAGCCACTTCTTCAAATCCAAATCGTTTTTCACTCATGAAGCCCTGAATGATTTCTTCCACATCAACACCGCGGTAAAAAAGCTTACCCTCGCAGGGAATTAAATCATTATCGACAATGGTATAGGACAGTATCTCACAGATTTCTGTTAATCCTGTTAATACACCTTTTCCGCTGACATCTCTCAGTCCGCGCTTCACATCATATTTAGCGTATAATTCGGGGTCGATCACCGTGTTTTTTTTACACAGATCAGCAAGTTCCATCAGTTCCGGAGTAATCTCAGAATACTTGTTCATAGGTAAATCTCCTTTCATATACGTGTTCTTACGGAGTTTGAACATTACGTAATAGTAACATTGTACCATAGAAGAAGCTTCTTGAAAACCCGAAACCAAATATTGTAATTTCACATGCTGATATAGGCAACCGCATGCTCTATGGATACCTTAGTGCCAAGCTGTATGATATATGTAATATTGTAACGATCCTCTCCGGCCTTCTCCAGTTCGACCTCGATAAGACCGGGATCAAGCGGTATGTCCTGGCAGCTTACTGTGATGCCATCCATGACCAGTGCCTCATTCAGCTCATCTTCGCTGCTTACATATCTGTCAGTGACTCCTTCAATCACCGGTGCTGTCTCGCTGTCCTTCACAGTGACAGTGATTACCTTCATCTTTAATTGGCCGATTATGTCTGCAGCTGAATAAGCCACCTTGTACTCTCCTGGAACCAGAGGATCAACCTCTCCGTCCAGTTCAATCCGGGAGGTTATATCCGTGCCATTGGAGGCAAAGGCCTTCACGCCCTTCATCAAATCCGGAGTCTCACCCCAGTTAACCGCAAAATCTTCCACACCCTCCAGCTGCGGAAGTCCGACCAGAAACGGATTCCTTTCGTCCGGGTCTGTTGGATCCCAGCGCACTCCTTTTTCCAACTTGATTGCTTCAGGCTTACCCAAGGGTCCCGGGGATTTCTTATCATCATAGATCACAACTGTGGTTCCGATGGCACAATTATCGTAAATCCACTTGGCATCCGCTACCGAAAGACGAACACAGCCGTGGGAGGCAGCCTGCCCCAGCTTGTTATATTCTGCGGTAGCTAAGGTCGCAGGATTCTTATTTTCATAATAATAAACGGAATGAAACAATATCCCTCCTACAATACGTGTGGCATACTGACCGTATACATTTCCCATCAGCAGCTTCCAGCGGTATTTCTCCAGGGTCTTAAAAGAGCCCTGGATTGTCTTAAAGTCAGTACCGACAGAACAAATCATTGCTTTGACGGGAATACTGTATTCGCCCTTATCATCCATTCCGTAGATGGTTATGGCATTATAATATCGATTTATCTTAATTAAATAAGGAAGTTTCTTCTGTTCTGCTGCCGATACCTTTTGGACATCCGTACATAATAACAAGCTTATTATAATAAGTAAAACTGCCATTGTGTAAGCTATTATGGCACGCAACGCTGCCATACATCGGTGTGGTAAACTGTTATTCTTTGCTTGCATAATTACACTCCTTAAGCTCTTAAGTCTGATTTTCCTGTGAGTTCTGCTTTTCTTAAACCTCGAAAAGTTCCTAGTAATTTACCTTCACAATATAAGTAGCTTCCCCGGATGCTTCGGGGTCTTCATATACTACCTCGCCAAGACTCTTAAGTAATTCGTGATTCACCGTAATGTATTTTTCCCGCTCCAGTTTACCGACAAAGATATAGGATACCTGGTATTTCTCAAGGAGCCGCCGCACCTCACCGGCATCGGAAGCGGTATATATGGTCTGTATATCCGCACTGCGCTCATCAAGTAACACAGTATCCGACTTCCAGAGCCATTCATGCGTATGCCAGCCCATAACCGTGGGCAGTCCGGTCATAACGGACACTCTTTCATAATCCGTATAACTGTCGCCATTGGCCTCCAGAACCACTGGAGTTCCTGTGATGTTCTCATTCAGCCAGTCGATGGCCGGGCTGTCCTTAGGCATCTGTGTCTCCATAAACGCTGCGGCATCCAGTCCTTTATAACCTGAGCGGTCAAAGATATTGCCATACCAGCTGTTTACCGCAACCTGAATATAGGACAGGGATAAGAGGAAAAGCAGTAATCCCAGTCCTGCGGTCCACTTCTGCCTTATGGTTCTGCCATAGCACAGTAACCGCAGAAGGATGTAGCCAAAGCATAACCCGAACATAATAAAGGCCTGATAAGTGAGCTTAAACATGGTATTTGCTCTTTTGTAATCTCCCGAATAAATATCCTGCACATAAATCACTTCAGGCAGAAGCACCAAGCCAATGGCACAAAGGCCAAGTACCAGAATATATAAATCCGAGGCGGTCAAGCCCTTCATAAAGCCGGATAACAGCTTCTTTTGTATCTTCTGCTCCGCTTTCACCGGTTCAATTTTGTGATTTGATACCAGGGATATGAGGAAGCACAGGATTACATAGATCGGCAAGCCCCATAGGATCATCAGCTGATACAGCGGCGTTTGATTCACTGCCAGACAGATGCTTGTAGATATCTGGTCAAAATTCAGGGTAAAGGGCAGGCAAACCAGCTCCGACACCCCATAAACCAGAATTCCCTGCAAGGCCGTAAGCCAGAGAGCTTTTCCACTAAAATTATATACAATAAGATTTGAAAATAGAATTATTGCACCTGCAACTACATAATAAATCGGAAAATCCCAAAAATTTGTCGTATGAAACAAACCAATAAAAAAGGCCACACCAAGAATTGCCGGATGAAATACCTCATGAAGAACGGAGGGCTTATTGTCATCTGCCTCCTTTCTGGTGCTTAACCAGGCAAACAGCAGTCCCAGTACGGTTAGTACAAACATAATATTTACCACATGGGCATGAAGATCTCCCAGCACAAAGGAATAGGCCGGAAACTCATGAATGGTCTTATCCGCGGTATCCGGATTGTACCCAATGAATCTGGTGGCATCGGGAAACCAGTATTTTACCTCTTCCGCATCCATTCCCAGGAGTCTCTGAAAATTTGGCTTTAACCATTGAAAGAAGGGATAATGCATATTGCCGGCGATGCATACACCCAAACCGGCAAGGATACCGCTCAGCTGCGGCAGGATACGATGCTTTCTTTCCTGACGGTTCACAAACTGCAAGGTAACATTATAAACGATGGAGTAAGGCAGAACCACCGTAAATGCCCCTACCATCATCAGCATCAGATTATAAGCATCCTCTATCCGGGAGAAGGACAGCTTTGTTAAAAAGACCGCCAGATACTGTCCCACATAATAATAATTCAGCTTCGTACCGGAAAACCAGAAATCCTGAGGCGGCATATACTCGCTCCGCATCATGCTTGTCATGAAGCCGTAATCCATGAATTTCTCCGTACCATATGCCTCCGGCTTAAAGCAGCGAACATAGGTAAACAAAAGAAAGATCGCAAAAAACAGGAGTTCTTCCGACAGTATTGCATTCAGGATTTTTCCCTGAAACAGCGTGCTGCTTCCAATGCCGGCCTGTACATTATCCTGCGCCTTTAACCCCTGATTGCGCTTTCGCTGCCATAGCATCACTGCCGCATTCAGGATTAATCCAATGGTCACAGCAATAATAACGGAAGCCTCGGTAAACTTTAAGATATGCAGGGAGGAAGCCAGCCATGCGATATATCCTGCCACTGCGATACCGATCACCTTGGAAAACAGATACCCTTTATCATGAAAATTGGCAAACAGCAGTGTTGTAACCGGCAGAAAAACAATTCCCAGTGCCGCAACAGTTACCCACCACTTTAAGAATGCAGTATAATCCTCTTGTAATAATAGCTGTCCGGCCAGTATCAGTAATACCGCCGCAATAATATATCCTATCCTTTTCATCTTATCGCACTGATGCCTCCCTACAGTTTACTTAATAACTCATACCTACTTATCTTCTTATTGCTTCAGGCTTCGGTTAATTCTTCTGAAATCCTTAAAGGCCTGCTTGCCGATCCGGATGATCTTCTTCATATTAATTGAGTTCACCCCACCCTGGCGCGGGCGGAAGGTAACAGGGATATAGTGCACCTTAAGCTTCTTCTTGGCATAAATTACCGATATCATTACATTGGACAGATTAAAATTCTCAGGCACCAGCTTCAGTTGTTTTTTAAGCGTTTCTGCCTTCATCAACCGGAAGGGCGTATTGGCATCCGTGATACCCACATGGAAGCAAAGCCATAGCACCAGCTTCAGCGTCTTTGTCACAAATACCCGGGAGAAGCCATCCTGACGCCCCTTACGATGTCCGATAATCATGTCGTAAGACGCTCTTTGCTTCCAGAAAGGCCAAAACTCCTCCGGCAGGGTCTGCCCGTCGGAATCTGTCTGAAATATATAATCCGCACCGGCATTCACAGCATACCTGTAACCGTAAAGCACCGTAGCACCATGTCCTGCGTTGGGTTTCGTTATGGGCTCAAAGGCTTCCAGCTGCTCCGTATAGTTCTGCATGAGCTGATAGGTATGATCCTTACTTCCGTCATCGATAATGACTAACTTACTCCCATTGCCCATCTTTTCTACGATCGGGTACCAATCCTTTATTACCCTGTCAATATTGGCTTCCTCGTTGTAAGCAGGAATTACGATATATAGTTTGTCCACTTACTTCCCTCCGTGACCTTATTGATTTTTTATCCTGGTATGATACGTATCCAATGCTCTTCTGACAACACCGTCCATGTTATAATAACGATACTCGGCAAGGCGTCCCAGGAAGATAACCTTGGTTTCCTTCTCCATCTCTTCTTCGTATAAAGCAAATTGTTCCTTATGCTCCCTGGTAGGGAAGGGATAATACGGTTCTCCCTCTGCCATGGGGAATTCCTTGCCTATGGTAGTCTTCGGATGATTCTGTGAGGTCAGCTGCTTATACTCCGTAATCCGGGTATAATCATAGTCATTGGGATAGTTGACAACAGGTGCTTCCTGAAATTTCTCGGTATCATAGGTTTCAAATACAAATTTCACACTGCGGTATGCCAGCTTACCGTGTTTATATCCATAATATTCATCGGTTGCTCCGGTATAAATCAGCATGTCATAGGTAATATCCTTCATCACTTCACGATAATCCGTATTTAACATCAGCTTGATATTCTTATTCGCAGCCATGCGCTCACACATTTTAGTGTAGCCATGGGCAGGCATCCCCTGATATCGGTCGGCAAAATATCTCGTGTCCCTGTTTAACCGGATGGGAATTCTGGAGATAACGGAGGTATCCAGTTCTGCCGGATCAATCCCCCACTGCTTCTTCGTATAATTTTCAAAAATTTTTGCGTAGATATCCGGTCCAACCTTGCTTAAAGCCACATCCTTACTGGTTTTGACTTCTTTGATGTCAACCGCCTGCTTCTTTAAGAACTCCTCAACCTGAAAGCAATCAAGGTTTAGATTATACAGTTTATTGATGGTCTCTGCGGTGACCGGCATCGGAACCAGATTGCCGTCTACATAGGTAAGAACCCGATGCCAGAAATCATTCCAGACCGTAAAGCCGGACAGGTAATCATAGACCTCTTTATCATTGGTATGAAAAATATGCGGACCGTAATTATGAATCAGTATGCCCTCCTCATTATAAGAGTCATAGATATTTCCACCGATATGATTACGCTTCTCAATCACAAGTACCTTTTCCTTCAGTTCATTTGCAATCCTCTCGGCTATGGTAAGTCCTGCCAACCCCGCACCGACAATAACATATTTAAAATTCATCTGCTCTTCTCCTCTAACGTGTTGTATATTTTTATTACTTTTATTTTCTTATAAATTTCTTATATATAGAAAGTAAAACAACAGAAATTCAGCTCCGCTTACTCCTTGATCGGCTTTTGCGTGTCATAAACAGCGGTCCTCCATTCGCCTTCTCCTTCAGAGTATACGCATTCATATGTCTCGCTGATGGTATTCTCATTTACTGTATAATCGGTACTTACCCTGTTCTCATAGTCAACAATAATAAACCGGATCTTATTTTCTGTGATCAGTCCCTTAAGCTCCCCGGGTGCTGCCGCCTCATACATCTTCTTTACCTGGGCAGTACGGTAATCCGTATCATAGCCCGCCGACCAGGGATAATACGGCCATCCCTCGTACAGCATCGCCCCTCCAAGCACCACCTGATTGATGGAATAATTCGCTGTCAGGAAGATATCCTGGGAAGTACTGTTTTCATCGATCCATCTGGTCAGAGGGTCGTTTAAATCCAGGACAATGGCTGTATCCGGTGTATTCTTCTTAAGCACTGTAGTAAAATCATAGAGCCCTGCAGCAGTCAGCAGGAAGATCAGAATAACCGCAACAATACGAAGTCCTGCCTCTTTCCGTTCCAGAATGCCCGTAATAAACTCTGCCGCGAGGATACCAAGCAGGATACAGCTCATCATAATATATTTATGATTCACCGTGACATCCACTGTCAGGGATATGGTAAATGCGAAAATCAACGGAGCCGTAAAGGCAAGGATCAGATACTTGGAAGTTGACCTTACATAACAGAAGGCCGCCAGCAATACCCACGGCAATATTCCCAGTAACCGGTCCAGATAGGAGGCTGCTCCAAACAGGGTCTTATTCTCAGCAATAAAGCCGAACAGAAACTGGGTGGATACGACGGAACCATGGATGAAAAAACGAGTTTGAAGCTCGGACAGCAGTACAGTAATTACCGCCATAACAGCATATTCCAGACGCCGCCCGGACAAAATGGCCATAACAAAGAGTACCGTCAATATGCCAATCACAGCCGCTCCATGAAAGAAGGCAAGGCTGCCAAGGAGAAGTCCGGAACCCACCGCCAGTCTGATATCCTGTATCCTCCAGGCTTCCCGGGTTAAAAACAAACTCCGGAATATCCCGGGATGATGCGCGTTCCGATGCTTTTTCTTATTCCGATCAGCACGTGACAGCCTCAATTGCCGCAGTGTTTCAAACATATCATATAAATGCGGAAGAAACAACAGCAGAATGAAGAATACAGCCGTCAATCCAAAGGCAAGATGTCTTTGATTACAGTATACGTTCAAATTCCATAAGCCCCATTCCTCATTGGGTGTGCTGCCAAGAAATTCGGTATTCTCCCATAGGGCCTTCCAGATACCGGTACCCTGTGGAAGCTGGGATAAATAAGTAAACAGCGTCTTGGAGCTGCGAAAGGCAAAAAACAGACCTGCCAGCAGTCCTGCACCGAGCTTTCCGGTTATCTTTACTGCAAGCAGATACAGCAGCATAAACGCCGTAATAAAGCTTATGATGCTGGGAAGATTAAAGGCATAATCAATCCGAAGCCCCAGATACTCCAGGTTCCCGGCCAGGAATTGGAACATGAAGTGATACCGGATATCCTCACCTGCATAATGAGGATAGGCGGTAGGAAAGTTGTTCCCATAGGAAAAGGAACGGATCATGCCGATATGGGGAGAGAAATCGCTGAACACAGACACTCCCACATACAGATTGCCCTTCATTACAAAGAAGGTTGTCCACATCAGTACACCTGCCAGCGCTGTAACAGCAACCAGGAAAAACAACTCAATCCTGCGAGCCTTCCTGTCGCTGCATCTTAGCGTTATAGTAAGACCCTTTCCTTTCCGTCTTCTTAAGAATGCAGTAAGTACAACAGCTATCAATGCCAGCGGCAGAACAAGGAGATTGGCATACCATAAGGGATCCCTGACACTCCTGCATAAATAAGCCACCAGATAAACTGCCCAGGTAAGCAGTAAGGTTCCGCTTACAAACCAAGCAGGAATCAGAAGCATATACGGACTGACACTAATCTTTCTCTTCAGATAATCTGCGGCGGTCATGCGCTCCAGCCCGGGAAAGGCAAAGGAGCAAACTGCCCAGCCGAGACCAAAGCATAACAGCAGGTATAATATACCGATCATATATCCTCACCGCCTCTGACACATTTTGAGATCAGATATCTGGGTCTTGCCTTCACTTCCTTATAGATCTTCGTCAGATAGATGCCGATCATACCGAGGCTGATCATGATGGAACTGCCGATAATGAGCAGCAGTAAAATCACCGTAGTAAAGCCGCTGAGTGCCCTGCCCGAAAAATACATATAAAGAGTTTGCAATCCCATTAAGAATCCCCATACAAACATTACAATCCCGAGAATTGTAATAAAATGAAGGGGTATGGAGGTATAGGAGGTAATTGCGTTAACCGCCAGGCGAATGAGCCGAAGCAGGGACCATTTTGATTTGCCGTCGACACGCTCCGCAACATCAAACAAAATTTGCTTGCGGTCAAATCCAAGCCATGCCGACATGCCGCGAAAGAAAATCGCACGCTCGGGCATCTCCTTCCAAGCCTCCACCACCTTACGGTCAAGGAGCTTAAAATCCGAAGCCTGGCCCAGATCAATATCGGCAGTTTTATATATGATATAATAAAAGAAGCTTGCACACAATTTATAAACCGGGTTTTCTTTTCCTCTGGAGCTTTTGATGCCTTCAACCACATCATAGCCCTCTTCCCGCCAGGCCTTCACCATCTCCGGAATCAAAGCCGGGGGATGCTGAAGATCACTGTCCATCACTAAGATCATATCTCCTGCGGCATGCTCCAGTCCGGCACAAAGAGCCGATTCCTTGCCGAAATTACGACTTAAGCGAATCGCAAGCACATGCCCGTTGCTCTGTGCCATATGCTTTAACTCCTCCCAGGTAGTATCCTTTGATCCGTCATCCACCAGTACAAATTCATAAGCGATATGGTTGGTAATTAAGACCTCCTCAATTACACCGATAGAGGTACGGATATGATTCCCTTCCTGATATACCGGTATCACGACAGATAGCTTTGCTTCTGCCGATCTGTTCAGATTTATGACACTTTTTAATGTCTCCATAAGCAACCCCTGATTATAAAGTATTCTGATTCCGATTCAATATCCTTTCCTCAAGATACGGATTGGCTTCAAAGATAGCGTTGACCTCCTGATCCTGTAAGGTCTTGACCGCTTCTGCCGCCGCCTTCAGTATACCGGCATCCGTGTAGATGTCACCCAGCTTAAAATCCATATCCCCACTCTGCCTTATTCCAAATACATCTCCCGGACCGCGAAGCTTCAAATCCTCCCCCGCGATGAAGAAGCCGTCATTGGATTTGTTCAGAATCTCAAGGCGCCCCCACGCCTCCTTACTGCTGCTGCCACAGACAAAGATACAATAGGATTGATGCACACCGCGTCCGACACGGCCCCTGAGCTGATGCAGCTGGGCAAGACCGAATCGTTCCGCGTTCTCAACCATCATCACCGTGGCATTAGGTACATTCACACCTACCTCAACTACCGTAGTTGATACCAACACCTGTATCTCACCGCCCGCAAAGCGTTCCATCACATCATTCTTATCCTTTGGCTTCATCTTCCCGTGAAGATACTCCACGGTTATCCCTGAAGGCAAGGCTTCCTGCAAATGCTCCGTATATTCAATGACATTCTCCGCTTCCACTTCATCACTTTCTTCCACCATGGGACAAATCACATAGGCTTGCCTTCCTTCCGTAACCTGCTTTGTGATAAACCGGTAAGCGCTGGGGCGGTAATTTGTGTCAACCACACAATTCTTTATCGGAAGACGCTGTGCAGGCAGCTCGTCCACTATGGAGAGATCAAGATCTCCATACAGGATAATGGCGAGGGTCCTTGGAATTGGAGTCGCACTCATAACCAGTACATGAGGAGCTCCGCCTTTATTCATCAGTGCTTCTCTCTGCTTCACACCGAAGCGGTGCTGCTCATCCGTAACTACCAGTCCAAGGCTGTCATACTCCACCTTTTCCTGAATTAATGCATGGGTACCTATTATTATATCCGTTTTATGGGTCTTAATCCTCTCATAGGCTTCCCTTTTTTCTTTTGCCGTCATGGAACCCACCAGGAGACTGATGGAGAACCCAAATTGTTCTGCGATATTCTCAAGAGATTTATAATGCTGCTTGGCAAGAACCTCTGTCGGAACCATAAAGCAGGCCTGATATCCGTTCTTCACCGCCATCGTCAGCGCCAGAATCGCAAGCACCGTCTTACCGGAACCTACATCTCCCTGAATCAGGCGATTCATTGCATATTCCCCTCGAAGATCCATCTGGATCTCTTCCCAGACCCGCAGCTGTGCCTTTGTCAAAGAATAAGGAAGGCCTGCAATTAACTGTCCGCATTCCGGTCTGACTTCCATTCGGTAGGCAGAAGGCTGCAGTATCTTTCGTTCCTTTAATCTTCGAAGGGCAAGGGAATATAAAAAGAATTCATCAAATACCAGCCTCTGTCTGGCCTTCATCATACTCTCCCTGTCCTTTGGAAAATGTACTTCCTTTAATGCCTTTGTTCTGTCCATGAGTGTATATTCTTTTGCCACCGGCTTTGGAATATAATCCTTCGCAAAGGAAAGCTCTGTCAGGACCTGTTTGATAGCCTTTGAAATCAGTGTATTTGTAATCCCCTGAGTTAATGGGTAAATTGGCTGTAATACCTTCAGAAGCTTATAATAACTCTCCTTCTGATAGATTCCCGGCTGCTCAATGGTAAGCACACCGTTCTTGCGGATTACCTTTCCGCGAAAAATATAATGATACCCGGAACGCAGGGACTTCTGCAAGAAGGGCATATTAAACCAGGTTAACCACATTGTATTGCTGCTGTCCCTGACCTGTGCATTCACAATCTGAAGATTTCGCATCCGCTTCACCTTCGGTGTCGCTGTGATGGAGGCTTCAATGGCAAGTGTGGTACCCTCACTGATCTGACTGATCATCACCGGCCGTTCAAACTCCTCATAGCCCCTTGGATAATGCTCCAGCAAATCCTGCACTGTCTCAATTCCAAGCTTATAAAGCAGCTTCTCCGTCTTCTCGCCAATTCCCTTGATTACCTGTATATTATCATTTGCTTCCAAGGGTTCACCTCCAGAGAAATCTATACTGCAAGATTATCGATCTATGTTTTCTTATTCCGATTATTCATGATTTTCATCAGAATAAATATTTTCATTCGATCGTACACAATAAGCGGAATATGCTTTTATTCCGCTTACCTAAGATTATATACTATTATACTGGAATGGAAAAGGAAAAAAATATGAAATATTCCTTAAGGTGATTGACAAAATTCTAGCATTGTTGTATTATTGTATTATTGTATTAACCGCTTAATACAGTGACACAAAGAATAGATATAACCGCAAAGCAGAACATCAAATATCCGAAGAAAGGAGCGGAGCGAATGCAATGGGAAATAAATTCCGAACGCCCTGTTTATCTTCAGCTCATTGAACAGATACAGGCAAGAATCATATCCGGCTTTTATAAGCCGGGGGATAAGCTGAACTCAGTCCGGGAGCTGGCTGCGGAAGCAAGGGTCAATCCGAATACGATGCAAAAGGCATTGGCCGAGCTGGAGCGTACCGGGCTTATTCATACTAACCGGACCAGCGGAAGATTCATCACCTCGGATGAGACTATGATCCTGCAATTAAAGGAACTGTCCGCAAAAGAACAGATCAAAGAATTCTTGGAGCGGATGAGACAGCTTGGTTTTCCTCCTGGCGAAACCCTGATCCTCATCACCAATCTCATTAAGAATGAGATTGAATAAACATCATGTATAATTAGAAAATAACCGCTGGAATTATATGCCGCAGGGATTATAATTCCACAGGTATTATGGAGGTAGAAAAGAATGGGTGCATTATTAGAGTGCAAGTCACTGACAAAACATTATTCGGCCTTTGCCGCTCTCTCCAATGTTAACTTAACCTTGGAGCGCGGCCGGATTATAGGACTTCTGGGTCCCAATGGAAGCGGCAAAACCACATTGATCAAAATAATAAACGGTCTGCTGGTGCCTACGGGCGGTACCCTGCTGATAGACGGCAAGGCACCTGGCCCCGAGACGAAGAAGATCGTGTCCTACCTGCCTGAGAAGACCTATCTTCCCGACTGGATGCGTATCTCAGATACAGTAGAATTCTTTCAGGATTTCTATGAGGATTTTGACCGGAAAAGAGCATATGAAATGCTTGACCGGCTTCATCTGGATCCTGGCAAAAGGCTCAAAGCCTTATCAAAAGGTACCAAGGAGAAGGTTCAGCTGATTTTGGTCATGAGCCGGAAGGCTGATTTGTATTGTCTTGATGAGCCGATCGGCGGAGTAGATCCCGCTGCCAGGGATTATATCCTGAATACAATTATCTCAAATTATAATGAAACTGCCACTGTATTAATCTCCACACATCTGATCGCCGATATTGAACGGGTGCTGGATGAGGTTGTTTTCATCAAAGACGGTCTGGTTACCATGCATGCCTCCGTGGAGGATATCCGCGCTAAGGAAGGCAAATCCATAGATACATTATTCAGGGAGGTATTCCGATGCTAAGCAAACTTTTAAAACATGAATTTAAAGCAACTGCCCGGTTATTATTGCCGCTCTATCTTGTGCTGGCAGTGTTAACAGTCTTTGACCGCATTGTGCTCAGTCTCCATTTTACAGGCACCTTAAGCATGATCACAGGCTTTGTCACCACGGCATATATCGTTTCCCTGATAGCCATAGTTGTAGTATCCTTTGTAATCATCATTACCCGTTTTTACAAGAATCTGATGTCTGATGAAGGATATCTGATGTTTACCCTGCCGGTAAAACCCCATCAATTAATCAATTCCAAGCTGATTGTTTCCATGGTATGGACTCTGGCCAGCATCGCCGGTGTCATTCTCTCTCTCCTTGGCGTATTTGCAACCTCCGACCGGCTGAAGCTGCTTAAGGAAGCTTTTGTTATTCAGATTAACAACGTAAAATACACCTTTGGAGACAAAGGCTTCACACTGATTATGACTGAATTATGCATATTGATTTTGTTTGGATTATTACACAATATACTAATGATTTATCTTTCCATAGCATTGGGACAGTTATTCCGGGGACATAAGCTGCTGGGCTCCTTTGCGTCATATATCGCAATCAATACCGTACTTCAGATTCTGGTTACTTTAGCAATGGTACTTGCCGGCTTCCTGTTCAGCAAATCCTTTGTGGAAATTGATTCCCTGCCGCAGATCATCTTCCCCATCACCATTGCCTATACCGTTATATTCAGTGCTCTCTTCTACTTCTTTACGAACCTCATCTTCCGCAAGAAGCTGAACCTGGAGTAGGACAGAAATTACTGGTTGATTTAAGAATCACAGAGTATTGCAAAGATAGAGGGGGATTATATTACCTTGAGAGTTTTTACTGCATAGCTATGGACCTGACAGTGGCTGCCTGCTTATACAATAGGCAGCACTGGTCCGAGGGTCGCAGTGAAAATCTCGAAAGGTAATATAATCCCCCTCTATCTTTTCATAACCTATATCGTTAATTACCCTTCCGTCCAGTCAGTGATCTCCCATCCGCTTCCCTCCGGATCCAGGAAATATGGAGGCTGGTCATAAATCATTCTGGGGTCATGCGCATAATCCTTTTGGTATCCGGAAGTGATTTTACCTCCTGAGATTAAACCTACCGGACCACGTACCTCTTGCGCAATCGAGCCCCGTACCGTCAGCACACCTCCTCCTGCCGGCAGAGAGGATCCCGAAGAGTACATTTGTTTTGAATTCCCAAAGCTGCCGTGGATTGCCAGCATTGCTGCATAAATACTGAAATTTTTTCTGGAGGTATCTTTTGCGCCATTTCCGTCTCCAAACCATCCCTCTGTCAGTACTGCGATATTCCTGTATGAAATCAAGCCCAGCATATCGCCGTTTTCTGTACCGATCAAATCATCATTATCATCCAGCACCGGTTTCCCTCCTACCATTGTCATTGTAATTTTTGTATCCTTATAGGTAAGCCCATTCGTTGCCGTACTTTCTGAATAAGTGGATTTTGTCGGATTATAGCCTGTAATGAAGATATCATTTTTGGCACCCACTGTAAGCCTTCCGTCCAATACTCCGGATATGAATACATTTCCGTTTTCTTTATCAAAGATCGAATTCTCACTGGAGCCTGTCATATTATCAACATAGATTACCCCGTTCTTAGGAAGCGCCATTTTCCCCAGATCGGTATCCCGATTGATCACATTCATCGTACCGTCAGTATTCAGCATTATCCTGGTTATTCCGGTAAAGTAATAACCATCCGAAGACTGGCCGTAATATTTTAATTCATTGTTATCACTGGGCATCGGCAGTGGTTCACTTACTTGCTGGTACCCTCCATTAAACTGAGGATTATTCGTAGTGCTGCTTTCATACTCGATACCCCCAACAGAGGTAGCTTTTCCCCAGAAGACCGGACTACCGTTTATTCTTAATGTCTCGTTGGTATGATAAGGTCCGTAGCAGACATCATTACTGGTCCACCAGATTTTATTATCTTTTGTAGCTTCAGAATCTGAAAAATAAATATATTGGGCAAAGCCTCTTTTGGTATAAGTTGCTGTAACGGAACGCTTTACACTGGGATCCGCTATCATCCATGCGGTAGACTTAACTATCTTGATATATCCGTTATCATTGATTCCGTCCAGCCGAAAGGCGGCCACCGATTTGCTCTCCGGATATTGAAATACTTTCTCAAATTCTAGTGGAGTACTTCCGTACTTATTCAAGCTCCACAGAAATTGATTCAAACCGGCCTCCGCCGCGTGCAACGCGGTGATATTATTCTCATAATAAGCTTCTTCCTTGGTTTGTGAGGTCACTAAGGATATTACTCCGCCGGACAGAGCCATGATAACTAACATAACCATCAGCACAGCAGGCAGCGCTGCCCCTTTATTTGCCGTGAAAATTCGGGTTAACCGGCTTTTGACACCTGCTATATCATGTTTTTGCATTATTCCATCGCCCCCTTACTTCTTACCGTGATACTGGTACTCACACTTACCGGCTCCTCTTTCAGGCGGTCCGCTTCATCTGCGATCATAAGATTGATTTTTACCTGCTTTCCGCTAATAGTGAAAATTGAAACTGCCGGTGTCTTTATTTTGTTATAAACCCTGTCCACCACTATGGTCCACTTTGTCGGAGTGCTTCCAAGGATTGCTTCTCCACGTTTTAACTGATTATTCTCCAGCTTATACTGTACCGTGTCAATCGCTCCGTCACCGTCTGCATCGGTATAAATCGTTGCCTTCATTCCGGAATCTGACAGCTCAACCGCCTTATGATTAATTCCGCTGATGATCACGGACCGGGCTTTATGGATATCCGCATCCATCGATTTTATAACCATTCTGGCATCCTGCTCCGCGACAAACTTAGCTTCAGTAAATTGATAAGACTTCATAGAGAAGCTAAGAAGATAATAGGCCCCGGACAGTGCCATCCCCAACAGTGCTACGGCGATCATCAGCTCCACAAGCGTAAAGCCACGAGTATTTGATTTCAGCTGCATCATATCCTCCACTTCCTGCTTTTAATGCACATAGTTTTCCTTCGTGATCGGAATCAAATCAGATGCCCCACTGGGAAGTTCCAATCCATCGTAATAATAGTAAGCCCCCGGGTTAAGTATGGTCACACCATTTCGTATTAAGGGTTTTTTCAAATAAATCTTTCCATAATTTCTATCTTCCTCCGCCGGCTCTCCAATCTCACTTCCCGGAACCGAAGGTGCCGTATTACCGTCAGTGAATACTGTACTTAAAACGATTTTTCCCTCTGACGTGTAACGGGTTGCAGCATCAATCTGGATACTGCCGCGGAACACAATGACACCTGCATTCAGAGACAGTCTGGAATCATTACCGATCCGTAATCCCGGATTGGTACTGGAGCCTATGTTTTCAAAGAACATACTGCCGGCGTTAAAATCAGAAGCGGTATTTGCCTGCATGACCAGCGACACGTTTAAATTACTGGAAGCAAATTTTGCTTCACCGGCCGAAAACGGTCCTGTACCGGTCGTAATCGTTCCATTGGTTTTCGCCCAATTTGTTCCAATACCGGAAGGTGTCCGGGGAATGATACCAAGATAACAGATAACCTCCTTCGTTGTTCCCGGTGCACTGAAGGTGCCTGTCCATGGAGTCTCACCGTTCTCTTCATAGGCACCATAGTAGGTAGCATCCGGTATCGAGATATCAGAGATGGAATAGGCTCCAGCATAGCCGGTACCTACAGGCCATAAATCCCCCAGATAGTCCGCCGACAGGCTCCCTCCCGCATTCAGCGCTGCAGGGGTAAAGCTTTTGCTGATATTGGTACCGTATGGAACCTCCAACTGGATATTTCCCGTCTCACCGTAAGCCAGCTGGATTGGATTCTCATCCAGATCCTTCAGATTAATCTTTAAATGACACGGATATTCCACCATGAACTCCTTGGCCTTGGTATCTCCCTTTACGACATTTACGCCCCAATCGGAAGGCTGTTCCGGGTGCAGCATCATTCCAATAGTGGAAGGCTCCAGCTTTACATTATAATTTCCTGCTGTCAGATCAAGAAATCTTGCTATTCCCTCTGTAGATGTTTTGATCTGCCTTGGGGCATTCGGCCCGCTTGTCAGGCTGACTCTGATATTCATTACGGGGATTGTCTCTGTGGCATCCTCACTCCAGCCTCTTATCATTCGCATACTAATATTGCCTCCCATAAGGACCGGCTGCATTGAATCCCTGGTAACCAGTGTTTCCACTGTTTTGGTATAGTCTTCACTTTTTCCCGGGAGCGCGGGAATTACTTCAACCTTTACGCTTTTATAATCCCAATCCACATCTTCAAGATCCCAACCGCTCTGATCCTCCCAGCCAATGGTAGTGTTGATCGTATATTTTACACCGCTGACTGTCTTTGTTTCAGTTTGCAGGATGTCTCCCTTCGGGTCTCCGTAGATCGTCGTGCCCCCAACCACTGCCTTCGTACCTACTTCTGAAAATTTGAGTGACCGGATATATTCAATTCTGTCGTTTGCGATATTCATTGTCATCAGTTTATATTCATTACTTCTGGATAATTGGACGGCATATACAAACGCCATGGTACCGGAGGTTGCAATTATCGACAGGATAAGGATTGCAATCAGCACCTCCACCAGGGTAAAGCCTGCATTATTCTTTAATTGCCTGATCAGCCGCTTCATCGAATTGCCTCCTCTCTTACTGAAGCCGTAGTTATACCACATAGGTAATCCTTATTCAAAAATATTCGTCTTGCCATAAGAACCGTTCATAAAATCATACTTTTTAGGATATTGCTCCTGCGTATTTTGGGAATAGAAACGAACATTCATCGAAACCTCTAATTCTTTGCTCGTTTCATTTTCTTCTGTGTTATAAGATGCCCTATTGATAGTAAAGCTGGTAATTGTATTAAAATATTTCCCATCCTCAAGCTTTTTCCACAGCTTCTGCAAGCTGTCATAATCCGTATTAATCGTAACATTGATATCCCCTGTCTGAATGGTATCTGCTGCTACCGGATCAAAAAATTCGATAGAATTTTTCTTGCATAGGGAGGACATATTTTTCTCCATAAATACCAAAAGCTCCGATTGATCCCATATTTTAAGAATATCCTTATTGTTTTCCTCTAACTCCTTCTGCTGGTCAGATATCCGCTTTTCCAACATTTCTACTTGTGCCTGCTTTCCTTTGGCCTCCAGTATCTGTGCATCCAGATCATCGGATTGCAGCTGAAGACTTTTTACTTCCTTGTTTACAGGAAAATAAACAAAATTAATAAAGAGTGCGGCTAAAATCACGATCAATACACTTGGTAATAATATTCTTTCTCGCTTCGTCAGCTTCATTCTCTGTCTCCTCCTATTGTACCGCAGCTTCAGCGGCAGATGCATTCAGCTGTAGCTCCGAAATTACATCCTTCATATCGTACCGTACAAATATTGTAAAATCATGTATCTGCTCCTTATTATAGCTGTTCGCTGAGCTTCCTCCTGAGGATGCATCTGAATCCTCCTGAGCGGCCGCACTGGAGAAGGTTACAGATAATACACCTTCGATTCCACGCAGATTAACGATAAACTGGGATATTTCCTTGTAGGTTGAGGATGAGGCTTCCAGCGTAAACAGTCCCTCCGATAACGTTATACTGTTTACCGTCACCTTTTTGGGGATGTTTTTTTCAATCTTATTCAGTACTTCGGTTAATTTTACTCTGTCACTTTTCAGACTTTCCAGGGCCTTGGCAGTTCGGTCCAGCCTGTCCGCCTGATCCGCCAATGTGATATACTCCTGTTCAACATTGGCATAAGAGGATATCTCACTTTCCTTCTCCTGTATTTGCTTATTCAAGGAGAGCTTCTGCTGTAACGGGAAGTAGAAGAAAAATACCGCCAATACCACGAAGCAGAAAAGTCCGATAAATATCATCGTTGAATTAATTCTGCCGGATGCATTCTTTTTTGTCTGAGGTATTAGATTAATATCGTACATCATAGCTGCCTTACTCCTCCCTTAATGTCACACCGATCGCCTGTGAATAAAACGCCATCGATTGCATACTCTCATCACTTTTCCTCAATTGACGCAAGATGGATGTCAGGGGAGTGACTTCAACATTAAAATGTTCCTTCAGATATTCAGGCAAGCCCTTCAGGAGACTTCCGCCGCCTGTGATATAAAGGGTGTCAATCCCGATCTGGTTGTTCCTGTTCTTGAAGAAATCAATGGTTCTTTCAATATCATTGATCTGATAGTCCACATAATTCTTTACATAGAGATAATCATTGTTATGGAAGTTATTCTCGAAGAAATTAATCTTCCTCTTATATTCCTCCGCTTCCATATTATCTATATTTTGTTTCTTAGCAATCTGTGAGGTCAGATAATCCCCGCCGTTGGTGATGGATTTATGAAGAAAATAATTCAAGTCTTTTACAATCATCACATTGGTGGAATATGCGCCGAAATCGATGATTCCTATATTATTCATATGCTCCTGAAGCGCTCCCTGGATTGTAAGCTGCTTTGTCAACTTACTGAATACATTTGGAGCCACATCCACATATACTGTCTTCAGCTTAATTAGCTTTAATGTATCAATATACGCCTGTACCAGATTATTCGGTACCGCCGCGACCATAATCCGCAGCTTGCCCAGCGTCCCTTCCTGGGGAGGCAGATACTCCAAAATCTTATAGTCAATACAATATTCTTCCTGATTCATCGGCAGGAAGCTGGTTATCTCATGGTTGATATTCTCCATGATCTGAGCCACATCCATCTCCGGGAGCTTTAGCTCCCTGACAACGATTTCATTTCCGGAGAGGCAGATACAGCATTCATTTCCGGATATTTTACTGTTTTTAAGGAGCTTCTTGATTACCTCCGCAAGCTGTGCCGGAGCTTCAATTCTCCCCTGGTTGATCATGCCTTCCGGTAATGCCTCCATACCGCATTTGATCACCTTTTTATTCTTCATCTGAACGACTTTGATGTAGCTGGAACCGATGTCAATTCCGATGACTGGCAGCTGGCTTTTCTTCAGTCGATCCGTTCTTTGCTGTATGATAGTATCATAAGCGATCTTACGCTTATTACCTTTTTTGCTCATTTGTACCTCCCGCCTTTCCTCTGGCTGCTATGCCAAAGCTGTTCATTCTTATGTTCGTTATCACATTTTTCAAACTGCTTTGTTTTAAAATAATTTATCATAAAATAATATAACAAAAATTGTTCCTGCCGAAAGAAAGGGGCCAAAGGATACCTGCTGATCCCGTTTCAGTTTCTTACTTACCAGCATAACAATCAGGATCGCACCGGCAATATATACACTGATCATCAATGCCCATACTACCTTCACTACTCCCAGATATAATCCGCAGGCAGCCATCAGTTTGATATCACCGCCGCCCATGCCCTCTTTGTGAAGCAGCCAACTGGACAAGCCTCCCAACAGAAGCAATATACCGCCTCCGATGAGACCTCCCAGAAAGCTATCCTTCCAGGTGACGCCCCATCCCAGAAACAGGACGAGGATACCGATACCCGCAATGATCAGATTCATTCGATTGGGAATGATCATCAGATTCAAATCAATAAATGCCACAACCACCAGCAGACATACCATAATCAATGCTGCCAGTCCTTGAAACGTATAACCATATTGAAGATATGTTAAGAGAAATAATACCGACACCAGGGTCTCCACAATCGGATACTGGGGTGATATCTTCTCCTTGCAGTATCTACACCTTCCCTTTAATGCCAGGTAGCTAACTACCGGTATCAGGTCCAGGGCAGATAAGGAATGATTGCACCGGGAGCAGTGGGAAGGGGGAAACGCGATCGATTCCCCCTTCGGAATCCGGTATATGCATACATTCAGAAAACTTCCTATTAATAATCCAAAAATACAAATGATGATATACACCAGATTACTCACTCCCTTAATCAGATTACGGTGTCGTAGGTGCATCCTCTATGTGAGCATTACCATCCGAATCCACTTTAATTAAAACAACTGTTTTATCAGGGAAATCCTCTTCTTTCGGAAGAGCAAGTTCGGTACTCTTAATATCATCCCATTCTACTGTATCATCTGCTGCACCTTCGGCGGGCAACGCAGCAGGTATCGGTTTTATCGTACCTGTAACATCCGCTGCTGCCCTCGCATTAAAGACAGTGATCTCACTGGCTAATGTACGCGCTGTACTGATCTCGGATTGCTTTGCTGCATCCTTCACATTACCCATAATTCTCGGGATCAGCAGAGTTGCTAATACTGCCAGAATGGCAATTACTACAATCAACTCTACCAATGTAAAACCTTTTTCATCTTTCATGAGTTTTTTAAACATAATATTCCTCCTTTTAGTACGTTGCTAGATTACTATCAACATTTTGTTTTATTTGTTTTTTATTGATCAAGAGTGTACCATCATTTGGCCAGAATGACAGAAACCCGTGATTTCCTTTTAATTATACATCTTGCTTCCCGGATGATAGAGGCTATGATACAATGCTGCCCATCTCAAACATCGGAAGCATAATTGATATAACGATAAAGGCGATAATACTGCCGAGTACTACGATAATCAATGGTTCGATCATCGAGGTCAGTGCCGCTGCTCCTCGGTCCACTTCATCCTCATAGAATTCCGCCGCTCTGGTAAGCATCGTATCCAGTGTTCCGGACTCTTCTCCCATCATGACCATATTCTCCAGCATGATCGGATAGATTCCAGATGCTTTCATTGGTCCATAGAGACCTCTTCCCTGCTTTACCTGCTCGATAATCTCCATAATACTTTCAGTCACATACACATTGCCCATTACTTTACCCGTAATCTCCAATGTCTCTGTGATCGATACTCCTGTCGTCAGTAGTGTTGCCATGGTTCTTGCATACCGGGCTGCTATGGACTTCGTCAGAAACTTCCCCATAATCGGAACCCTGAACTTCCACCGGTCATAAACCAGTCTGCCCTTCTCACCGGATACATACATTTTAAAAATCAGTACTAAGACGATCACGCCCCCCAGCATTGCTATTCCGTGATGCTGCAGAAAACCGCTCATGCCGATCAACATCTTTGTAGGCAGCGGCAGGTCAGCTCCTGCACTATCAAAGATTCCTCTAAAGGTCGGTATAACAAAGATCAGCATGATTACGACGACGATAACCGCAACAACACTTACGATAATCGGGTATCTCATTGCGTTCTTTACCTTTGACTTGGTCTTATGCTCCTTCTCAAAATGCTCCGCCATAACCTCCAGCGAATTATCCAGCGTACCGCTTGCTTCCCCGGCTGCAATCATATTCACCAGTATCGGCGGTATCTTCTTCGTATGTGCGGACATTGCCTGTGAAAGACTGCTTCCCTTCTGTACTTCATCACGCACATTATGGGTTATTGCTTTCAGGCTCTTATTCTCTGTCTGCTCCGCCAGCATGCCCAGACATTTGATCAAAGGCATACCCGCTCGCAGGATGGACGCAAATTGTCTGCAATAGATGGAGATATCCTTAATCTTTATCTTTGAAAATAACTCAAGCTCCTTTACATCCTTTCGCTCAGTAATCTCCTTCACTTCCAGATGGTAATAGGATTTTTGCCGGATCAGCTCGATTACTGCCTGTTGATTCTGGGCTTCATAAATTCCTTCCATAATCTTTCCCGACATATTAATTGCCTTAAACTGAAACTTGGGCATATCAATTCTCCCTTCTGTCGACTACGGCATCTTTATCACGCAAATTTGCCGATTGAAACTTGATGTGAGTGTCCTTAGACACATAATCAATGTTTTATCTATCTCATATTAATGATTGTCTTCATATAATCCGGGTCCACGCTATGGGAAAATGCATCCTCATGAGTGA
This sequence comes from Bacillota bacterium, assembly GCA_023409535.1. Lineage (GTDB taxonomy): Bacteria > Bacillota > Clostridia > Lachnospirales > Lachnospiraceae > Mobilitalea. The sequence goes on along the minus strand of JAEYGZ010000005.1, from coordinate 44,874 downwards.
TTTGCCCCTGTTTAAATAATTCGCACAATGCGTCATCCATAGTACGCATTCCGGCTTTTGCACCGGTTTGAATGATATTATTGATCTGATGGCCTTTCCCCTCACGGATGATATTCCGGATCGCCGTATTCGCTACCATGACCTCAACCGCCACTACTCTGCCTAACTGATCCCTTCGGGTCAGAAGCTGCTGGGAGACAATTCCCTGCAGGGTCATTGCCAGCTGTACGCGGACCTGCTGCTGCTGATGGGCCGGAAATACGTCGATAATTCTGTCCACTGTGCTTGCCGCACCGATGGTATGCAGGGTACTGAATACCAGATGGCCTGTCTCCGCCGCCGTCAGGGCAATGGATATGGTCTCATAATCTCTCATCTCACCTACCAGAATAACATCGGGATCCTCTCGAAGGGATGCTCTTAAGGCATTGCCAAAGCTCATGGTATCAATCCCGACCTCCCGCTGCTCGATCACACTCTTCTTATGCCGGAACAGATACTCTATCGGGTCTTCCAATGTAATGATATGCCTGTCCTTTACCTCATTAATGTAATTGATCATGCAGGCCAGGGTTGTGGACTTGCCGCTGCCTGTGGGTCCCGTCACCAGAATCAGTCCGCTGTTTCTTTCCGCCAGATCCTTGGTAACCCCCGGTAGGTCCAGTTCATCAAAGCTGAGTATATCGGAATTAATCAATCGGAGCGCTACGCTGAGGGTACCTCGCTGCCGGTACGCATTTACCCGGAAACGGAACTTATTCTGAAGGGCATAGGAGAAATCCACTTCTCCGACCTTGCTCAGCTTCTCCCATTGCGTATTATTTGTCAGATCCTTCACAATCTTCTCCGTATCTTGGGGCAGCAGCTTCTCATCATTTATGGAGTTCAATCTGCCATGTACTCTTACGACTGCCGGAATACCTGCAGTAACATGTAAATCCGAAGCCTTCAGTTCTACTGCCTTCATCAATAATTCATCTGTATTCATCGCTTACCTCATCCCTACTAAGATTGTTCTGTCATAACAAGCACTTCTTTCTTCTACACTTCTTCCGCGATCTCCTGTGAATAGGTAATGTCACTCACTTCCTCGAAAGAGGTAATTCCCCGCTTCAACAGCTTAATACATTCATCCTTCAAGGTAGTCATTCCGCCCTTAGCGGAGTAATCTATGATCTCACTGGTGGTTGCTTCCCGTGCTATCAGTTCGCGATGGCCTTTATCAATCAGGAGAATTTCATGAACCGCAATACGCCCCTTATATCCGGTATTGTTGCACACAGGACAGCCCTTCGCCCGCTTAAAGGTGAATTTCTCACCAGTGGGTAGTCGCAGGAACGTCAGCTCATGTTCCCCGGGCGTATAGCTTTCGGCACAGTGAGGGCAAAGTCTTCGAAGCAGTCGCTGGGAGATGACTCCCATCAGTGCCACACCAATCATGTAGGGCGGCACTCCCATATCGACCAGTCGGGATATGGAGCTTACCGCATCATTGGTATGCAGGGTGCTGAGTACGAGGTGTCCTGTGATCGCCGCCCGAAGCGCTACATCCACTGTCTCGTTGTCTCGGATCTCACCTAGCATGATGATATCCGGGTCCTGACGCAGGAAGGATCTTAAGGCTCCCGCAAAAGAAAGTCCTGCTTTTGCATTTACCTGTACTTGATTGAGTCCGTCTATCATATATTCCACAGGATCCTCTACGGTTGTTATATTATCAGAGACCTGATTCAGCTCGCTGAGCATAGTATACAGGGTTGTGGATTTACCGCTTCCGGTAGGGCCGGTAATTAATATAATTCCATGCGGGTTATGTAATAGCTGATCGAACTTCTTCAGGTTCTCCGTGGTAAAGCCCAGCTGCTCCTTCGGTATCAGGAAATTCATCTTATCCAGGATACGCATTACCACCTTCTCTCCGTTTACGGTAGGAAGTATGGAAACACGCATATTATAAATCCTGTCCTTCACCTTATAGTCACATCGTCCGTCCTGAGGTACCCGCTTTTCCGCGATATCAAGATCTGCCAGGATCTTGATACGGGTTACCACCGCCGACAATGCAGTCTTTGGTATATTCTTTGACAGATGAAGCTTACCGTCAACACGGTACCGGACTCTTACTTCCTTCTCCAGCGGTTCGATATGGATATCGCTGGCTCCTTCCGATACTGCCGATTCAAGGATCGAGTTAACCAGTCGTACGATAGGGGCACTGTCCACCTCCAGGGATTGATTGTCCTGAATATCGCTGTAAGTATCGCTATAGCCGCCGGCTTCCCTTTGGAATTCCTTGATGGCATCATCGGAGGATTCATTGCCATACAGCTTATTGATTGCATTCAAGATTGCTTTCTTGTAGGAGATGACCGGAACGATCTCAAGATTGGTTGCAATCCTGATATCCTCAATTGCAATGAAATTCAAGGGATCCTCCATTGCAACGTACAGCAGCTTCATTTCAAGCTTTACCGGTACTGCATTATGCCTCATCACCAGCTGATAAGGAATTAGCTTCTGTACCTCTGATGAGATGGTGATATTATTCAGATCGATGAAGGGAATACCCAGCTGGAATTCCATAACCTCCATAACCTGGCCTTCATTGACATAATTATAGTCAATCAGGATGCTTCCCAGCCTCTCACCTGTTTTATTCTGTATATTGATCGCTTCCTCCAGCTGCTCTTCGGTTAACAAATCCGCTTCAATCAGCAAATCACCGATCTTTTTATTCATCTTATCCATCTCAAACACCCCGTTCATCCGAATTATGCAAAAACCTCGTTAAAAATATGCTTTACAGTTGAAAAACTGTTCTAAATACTCCAGAAGGCCGACTGAGGATAAAGTTTCAAAAATAACCTCATTGCCGTCATAATCCAGGAACAGGAGATCATGAACACCGGATTGGATACAGGTAAAACCAGTGCTTAGAATATCCTTCTTATCATCCAGCCTTAAAATATGTGTGGTAAGAATATTGTCTATAATCAGCATCCTGCTGGACAACGTAGCCAGCTCGCCGGTGAGATTATATTGACCGCTGTTCTGCGTCATCACGCCCTTGGAAATCAGTCCGTTGATACCCTCCTGCACCTGGGAAGGCGCCAGAGCCACATGATCACCGATTACATCATTGAGCACTGATACAAACCATTGAATGCTGTTACTGGTACTGTTAATGATTCTCCAGATCAGGTTGGCATTATAGTTATTCCGGCCTGCAGGGACCTCATCCATGAAAGCACGTAAATATGATCTTCTCTCGATGTCCAATATGGCTGCGATAACCAGCGCTTCCGTGACGGTATATCTGCCGGAGATATTAATGCTTTTTAAATTACTTTTGCCAATGAAATCCTGCAATATGGGAAGAATGCCCTGAGGATTAACCTCATCATCAATACTGAAATCACTGGGCGTAACTGTCAGGGTAACATGATTGAGGAAGGTATGGTCATAATTGATATTATGTTCAAATATTCCTGCCCCTCCTGTAAAGGTGAATTTCACAACTGCATATGGATTGGATAAAATACTGAGTGTAGGGCGAACCTGGTCCAACGGAGCTCCGTTGTTATCAACAATCCCCAGCTTACTCAGTCCTTTGATATCATCGTCTGTAAAATCCTTTGCCTCAAAACGATTGAGCAGTGACAGCTTATTTTTATCTTTTACAATTACATTCAAGCTCTCCATGTTTCTTTGATCTAATGTACATGTTAACATATCTGTTTCCCTATCCTTTCTTCGTAGTGTATCTTATGCAAGGGTACGCTTTCCTTTTTCTTGTACCAGAAGCTCAATTGCTTTTGAAAGATTAACCGCACTGTTTTGTCCTCTTCGGCCGGTAAGTCTTAATAGCTCTGACATTGTTATTGTTGTTCTGTTCTTCATGGGTACGATGCTCTTTACAGAGATTCTCATCACAGGCTGTTTATCATTTCTTGTGCTATCCGGATATGGATATTCCACCTGTAACCGACCGCTAAAACCCAGATAAGCCCCCACAATTCCAGCCATAAGTTCCATGTTCAGTGAGTCGGCATAATCTATATCACTCGCAGAATGAAGCATACTATATGAGGATACTCTTTGATGCACCGGTTCCGGACGCTTTTCCTGCCTGGATCCGCTTTCAAATCTGTTCTCCCATAGATATTTGAACCCACTTTTTATTGGAACCGACTCCGCAATCTTTTCCTCCTCTTGAGCTGTCTCTTTCTGAGGTACCTCCTTCTGAGCTATCTCCTTCTGAGTTTTCTCTTCCTGTAATGCTTCTTCCTGAACGGGCTCTTCCTGAACTATTTCTTCCTGAATTATTTCTTCCTGTACTAAATCATCTTGTACTAAACTTTCCTGACTCTCTTGTATTATATTATCCTGATCTTGCTCCTTCCCGGTTTCCTGATCCAACTCATTTTTAACTGCTTCTTCCGAACTCTCTTGAAGAACTTCCTCTTGGATTTCTGCTTCCGGTAATTCTTCTGTTTCCTCTTGAACCACCGCTGCTATCGTTTCCTCGACCGGAGGTATCTCTTCCTGGATTATTTCAACCTGGTTCTCTTCAAGCGGCGGTAATTCCTCCTGGATCGCTTCAATTTGGTTCTCATCTTGAATCTCACTGATTGGAGGTAATTCCGAAGCCATCTCCTCGATCACCGCTTCTGTCTGTTCTTCTTCAACAGAGATTACTTCCTGCATTGCTTCCAGCTGCTGTTCGGATTCTGCTTCCGCCTCTTCCTGGATTGTATCTATCTGTTCCTTCTCCCCGGAAACCACCTCATCCTGAACTGCCTCCTCCTGGACTACCTCATCCTGAACTGTCTCATCCCTAACTGTCTCCTCCAAAACTGCCTCATCCAGAATTGCTTCATCCTTAACTGTCTCATCCTTAACTACCTCTTTCTGAACTGTTTCAGCCTGGACTGTCTCAGCCTTATCTACTCCTTCCCGGACTGTCTCAGCCTGAACTGTCTCAACCTTATCTACCTCTTCCTGAACTATCTTAGTCTCAGCTTCTTCTATCTGCTCCTGTGCTTCGGTGATTGTCTGCTTCTGCGCTTTCCCGGTCGGAACAGCTTCAGCCTTTGTTACCGTAGCTTCCGGTTCCTTCGTCTCAGCTGACTCCTCCGATTTGATAGCCGGCTTATCTTCATTGGCTTGAAAGCCGATCCCCGCCGCCTTTTCCATCTCTTTTCTTTTTTTGTTAAAAGGAATTACATGTCCTTCTTTATACTCTGATATCATAATGGCATTCATTACACTTATGATATTCTCACTTTTGAATGGTTTGAGTACGTAATCTTTTGCACCAGCCTTAGCCGCTTCCAAGATAATATTTTGCTGCCCCATTGCAGTACACATGATAACATTGGCCTCTGGATGTACCTCAAGTATTTTAGGAAGCGCACCAAGTCCGTCCAATACCGGCATTTGAACATCCAAGAACACATATTTGGGCTTTTTCTCTTTTGCCATCTCAATCGCTTCCAGTCCATTTTTCGCTTCTGCTATAATGGTAAATCCTTCGGCAATTAATATTTCACTTAGGATTTTTCTGGAAAACTTTGAATCATCAACAATCATTACACCTTCTTCAGGATTAGTCATACTATTTTCTGTCATGTTGATGTTTCCCTTCGTGTTATTTGATACTACGTTATTCATAACCATTCTCCTTTGACTACTAAGCACCTTGTTAATGTCACGGTTCGGTTTGAATTATAATAAATTGAAATTATCAGATAATAATAGGCCATATTTCCCATTTATTAATAATTGCAACTTATTGCATATCTTTAATGCGCAATTCAGCCTCGTGGTAGTATAATACCCCAACTTTTTATGCTTGTAAATACATAATTATACAATTGGTAATAAAGGACTATGAAATATTGCCAATTTTGCAACATTCAAAAGTCATGATATTAGGCATTTAGTCCAATGGAACTAGTCGTTTTTTACGCATAGGTAAATACTCCTAATTGTCAGAATATTCTCTAGTTAATTGGTCCCGAAGAAAAAACAGGCAAAAGCAGGTTTTCTTACCTCTACTGCCTGATTTATCACACAAAAATAGCTCCCGCAATTACTCACGGGAGCTTCCATTAAATTTATAAATATACAGTAATTATTTACTATATTTTTTTGTATTAACGTTGCCGTCTATCCTCGAATCGACACAAGGCTTGCAGGCAAATGATGAGATTTTGAATTCTTTGGTCAATCGGCCCCTCATTCACTGCGCAGTCCAAGGAAACTGCGATATCGTTAATCAGACGGTCAGTCATATGTTTTCTGTTCGAAGTGATAACCTCCAGCTTCTTATAATAGGACTCCGCATCCAGAAATTGCAGCAATACATTATTAACACCGCCCACAGAAGTCTGCTGCTCCTGTACCCGGCTTATATGCTCTGCCTCCGCTTCCTCCTTCCCTATTACATTCTGTTGATCTTGTATGTTATTTTGCCCTGATACAACTTGTTTTGCTTGAATTTCCTTCTGCTCGCTATGCTTCTCTTTCTCCGGTTCTAAGTCGGGCTCTCTGGTACCAATGCATTCAAAGCGGTATTTCTGCGTTACCTCCGGGTATTTCACATGATCCACTTCACTCAAAAAATTCTCAAGAGGTCTGATGTAAGTCTTAAACTCTCCATACAACGCCTGATATACCACCATTTTTTCCTTCGTTTCCGCATGGGTAGCAATCGTTATAATCTGATAAGGCTTGTCCTTAAAATGATTATAGATTTGACCCGGCTTCGGCAGTCTTTCCCTATCCATACCTAAACCTCCTCATAACTAACGTGTGCCTACCAGGCACACTATGATTGCGCCTATATCGGGCAGTATGCCCCTAGGTGCCTTCATCTAAAAAGTGGTTCGACCTTCACTCGAACCACTGATTAATTCGTTTATTCCACAGACAGGACATAGTAATAAATCGGCTGTCCGCCATAATGAACCTCTACATCCAGATCCGGGTAGCTTTCCATTACTTCATCCGCAAGCCCATCAGCTTCCTCCTGGCTGATTTCCTCTCCGTAATATAAGCTGATCAGCTCAGAATCATCATTTGCCAGGCATTTGATAAGCTCCAGAGTTGTTTCTCTAATCTCATCACCAACCGACAGAATTGATTTATCTCCGATGCCCATAATATTGCCCTGCTTAATTTCCTTACCATCAATGCTGGTATCTCTTACTGCATAAGTAACCTGGCCGGATTTCACCTTCTTCATTTCCTCCGTCATTCTTTCTGCATTTTCTTCCGGAGTTTTATCATATACAAAATTGATCACTGCTGTTATTCCCTGCGGCACCGTTTTGGAAGGAATCACAAAGATATTCTTATCCTCAGTCAAATGCTTTGCCTGCTCGGCAGCCAGTATAATATTACCGTTATTCGGCAAGATGAAGATATTATCTGCATTTACTTCACCGATTGCATTCAGCATATCCTCAGTGCTTGGATTCATTGTCTGACCGCCCTTAATGATATAGTCTACACCAAGGCCTGTAAATATCTCATCAAGACCCTCACCCATGGAAACAGCCACAAACCCTGCTTTCTTTCTGGGCTTTTGCTCCGCCGGCCTCTTCTCTTCAGCCTTTATGGCTGCTGCAGGTTCTGCGGTAAGGTTCAGTCTTTCATGATGCTCCTCACGCATGTTGTCAATCTTCATACTGGTCAGTGAACCATACGTTAACGCCTTCTGGATTGCTAAACCCGGGTCATTCGTATGTACATGGACCTTTACAACATCATCGTCTGATACAACAACGAGTGAATCACCGATTGATTCAAGATATGCCTTAAACTCATTCTCCGTGCTCTGATTATATTCCTTCTCCAACATGATAATAAATTCTGTGCAATAACCAAATTTAATATCATCCGTAGAAATCCAATCACGGGTCTTACCGGCAGAAACTTCGCTTGTTACCACATTTGTGAAAGAAATTTCTTTGCCAAGAAGTGCATCATAAGCGCCCTTTACGATCTCAAGCAAGCCCTGACCGCCTGAATCAACAACACCCGCTTCCTTTAATACAGGTAAAAGCTCAGGTGTATTCTTAAGAACCACTTCCATATGGGCAATGACTTCATGACCAAAATACACCAGGTCATCTGTCTCCGCTACCAGCTGTGCAGCCTTTTCTGCCGCACCTCTTGCAACCGTCAGAATGGTTCCCTCCTTCGGTTTCATTACAGCACGATAAGCCGTCTCAACAGCTTTCTGCAAAGCATTTGTCATAACTGTTACATTTATCTCTTTATAATCCTTAATTTCTTTCGTAAAGCCACGAAACAACTGGGACAGAATAACACCTGAATTACCTCTTGCACCACGGAGTGAACCACCTGATATTGCCTTTGCCAACTCCTCAATGCTCGGCTTCTGGAGTGCATTAACTTCCCTCACGGCAGACATAATGGTCAGCGTCATGTTAGTTCCCGTGTCGCCATCGGGTACTGGGAATACATTTAATTCATTGATATATTCTTTCTTTGCTTCTATGCTTGCAGCTCCTGCGAGAAACATCTTTTTCAGAGTCGTTGCATCTATCGTTTTAATAACCACTGGTTCTTCCTCCTTAAACGTTGCTATTCTCATCGTCTGTGACTCGATCAGTCAATTACTCTGACTCCTTCAACAAAAATATTAATCTTTTTTACCTCAAGACCCGAGAATTCTTCAACATTATATTTTACATTGCTGATCAGGTTATCAGCAACCGCAGAAATACTTACACCATAGGAAACGATAATATGCAAGTCAATCGTGATTTTATTATCATCCAGCGTAACATTTACGCCATGGCTTAAACTTTCACGCTTCAGGAGCTTAACGATACCATCCTTCATGTTCACGGAGGCCATACCAACGACACCAAAGCATTCCACTGCCGAAGCACCGGCGTATTTCGCCAATACATCATTATCTATAACTATTTCACCGTTTTGAGTATTCATATGTCCTTTCATATTAACCCTCCTATCTATTACCATAACTGCCATTCTATGTTTGATTCAATTATACCTTCTATTTTCGATTTTGAAAAGTGATGCTTAAAATTCTTCGATTATTAATATAGTATAACCAATTATATCCCCTGCCAAAATAACGCTTCCCGGAATACGCGTTTTATTCCGATAATACATGATAATCGATATTGCTTTATATCGATTATATGCTTTTTCCGATTATCGGAATAGATTTTTATTCCGATAATATATATTACTATTAATATCATATGGAGGTTCCAATAATATGATCGATAAGCGTCGTATTATGGGGAAATAATACTAATTATGAAGAGAATGATCGGTTTCATCCTGTTTTGGATTGCCATTGGTATGACAATCATGCTTTTCATCACAAATGGAATCTTAGCGATATGTATTATTATTCTATGTTTACTGCTGGGCTATAATTTATTCTGCAATTAGTGATCTTTCTAGCATAAAGCAATACACATAAAGTATCTCACATCGGCGGACATGTAACAAAAAAAGTGGGTGTCAAGATCCCCTGACACCCATCATTTCCTTACGCGCGTTCTACTTTACCGGATCTAAGACAGGAAGTACAAACATACATTTTTCTTGCTGCACCGTTAACATTAACCTTAACGGACTTAACATTGGATTTCCACATCTTATTAGATCTTCTATGAGAATGACTCACAGCGATTCCAAAGTGAGCACCTTTATCACATATTGAACATTTTGCCACCGAAAGCACCTCCTTAGGTTTTAATTATAGACCCAATTGGCCCTACAAACATATACATTTTATCAGAATATGAAATATAATGCAAGCAAAAAATCATATGAATAATTTCTGCAAATATTTTACTCTACTGTGCTGTATCCGCCTGATTTTTCAGAACTTCCTCCACCTTTTCATCGACATCATCCTTTTTCTTAAGACCTTTGCTAAACTTATTCACAATATCCGGAACCATGTCAAGTATCTTGGATACGCTGTCCTGATCCTTTACATTCACTACCTTGGAGGAACCATTCTGTATGACAAGTACGGAGCTGGGACTGATCTTACCGCCCATACCGCCGCCTGCATTATTCTTGCTGTCTCCTGCAAATGCCCCTGCAGCAACACCGAAGCTTACTTCTACCAAGGGTAATATAATGGTTCCATCTTCAAATTTAACTGCATCGCCAACAACGGTCTTTGTAGTCAGAAAGCTATCCATACCTTTAAATAGTGATTCAACCGTATTATTGAAATTATTATCTGCCATATTACAATGCCTCCTTTAAAATAATAATATTCCTCTTTAATTGTTTAAACCGTTTATTAAGTAAAAGCTTAGTTACTATGATAAGAACTGTAGCCATTCTTATTCTTCCCCGTGCATCATGCCTGCCTTCCATCCGCTTATTCTCAAAATCCGGTGTAATACGGATTTTGTCACCATAGAAGCTATATAATATTCCCATAACCCCCAGAAGCTGTCCCGTCGAACAGGGATCGCCGGTTCCAAATATAATTTCCGAGCGTAATTTTGTAGGCAATATGTGTTTAATCAACCGCTTCAAGCTGTGAAATGTTGCATGAAAGCCTTCCCGGTTGATCTCTTCCCGAAGAAAATCATAAATCAAATTCCAACGCCGCTTCAAATTCGTCAGTGTTGCAAGGATTCCCTTAATCCTATCCTTGAGCCTGTTATAAAAGGATTTTATTTTGTCTCTAATGCTTTGAAGCTTCTTAATAAGCTTTATCACTAACACACGAAGTTTTCCGAACAGCTTGCCTGCTTTATGAAATAATTCAGGAATTATTTGGAGCTTATTTGAAATTCCTTCGGACTTCCTTACTTCATCTCTGTTTACACTCTCTCTGTCCGTATTATCTTCAATCTCTAATTTATGAATAACTTTGCTTTCATTTTGCAGGGTATCAGGAATACTTTCCTGCTTTGCATCAGCTTGATATTCTGTTTTATTGTCCTGCAGGTTAACCTGCTGACTGTCCTTAACCGCTGCCCTGTTATCACCGGCAATCTGATGCTCGTCCGGTTTTGTCTTGTGCTCCGGTACTTTACTTCTCTTTTTCGTCCTTGCTTTTCTTTTTTGAACCTTTGTCTTTTTTATCTTTGGATCCTTCGGTTTCAAATTATCAAACAGGACAAATCCAAACAGCCTTACTTTCAGATGAAGCACTCCATCTATATGAGAGACATCTGCATGAATCAGATGCAACAGCCAATGAGCCCGCCCTTTCAAATAAAATGCATCTCCATGCTCCACTACAACTCTGTACCGAAGCGGAACCAGCAGAACCGTTAGAAGAACAAGCAAAAGAAGCCCAAGTACAGCGAGCAAAATGATCCCAATTATTTTTAAAATCAGTAGGATAATATGAAGCATTCCTTAACTTTAACCGCCTTCCTATGTAAAATAGGCTCGAACATTAAAAGCACCTGTTTTATTATAAACCTCCATCAACATCGATTGAACCAGATCGACCGCTTCCTGCTTTCCCTTTGCCAGTCCGACAATATGAATCTCTGTCTTCTGATAATGGGGAAATAACAGTTCATTTGCCTCAAAAATATCAAAGAGATTGTCCGGATGGGATGCAAAAGCGATACAATACACCCCAAAAGCAGCCTGCTTATTACTGATGGACGCCACCGCTCTGTTCTGGATTTTCTTAGCCTTGTCACCGACATAAAGACGGGAAGCCCATGATATCATCCCTCTTATCCTCCACATTGCCGCTGTCCGTGAATTTGGACACCGGCGCAAAAATTCATACTAGGTTTACTTACACATACTTATACAAGTATGGAACTACAGTTATTATGATTAGTATACCACATATTACCAACAATAATACAGCCTATTCTGCCATTATTGCATTAATTATCTCAATACACGCCACTTTCTCATAGATGTCAGAGCAACGCTCCAAACTGTAACGTACATAATTCATTACTTCATTATGATTCTTAAAGAAAACCGGCATGATATTAATTGTATTAGCGATTACTGCACGACTGACAACCTTATCCTGTGCGGCAAATGCTGCTTCAAGTTCTTCTAATAAAACGGTTGCTTCCTTTGTAATAATTTCCTCATCTACCATGCTTTCTTCCGCCTCATCCGTTAAGTCGGCAAAAAGACTGTTGGATAGCAATTTTTTACTATGAAGCAGTATATGAAGCAGCTGATCAAGCATCATACTTTTTGCAAGATCACCGTGGTTTTTTTCAATTTCAAACAACGCATCTTCCTGCAGCACCAGATCATAGGACAGCTCTTCCTGAACTCCTTCCACATCGGCGAAACGATCCAGGTCCTCCAAGGAGAGCTCTTCCTGATTCTCTGACTGAAACAGTTCATTTGTTTCCTTGATGATTGATATTGCAGTCTTTACCGCTGCCTCCTCATCCCCAGGTACCATGCCGGCATACCCGGAGCATAACAGCATGGCGTATACTTCATTGGTAATCTCCTGAAGCCCAAGATATACGGTTGATTCCGTCTCAAGCATCAAACTGGCAGCCTGAAGCAGACTAAGTGCTTTATTATAAGATTGTTTGGTTATATTCTTATAATCAAATTCAGCTAATTGCTTCCTCTTTTTAGACAGCTCGGGATATGCAAGGTCCATCCCCTCTTCCCTGTAAAGCATTGCAGAGGTGCGAAGCATATAAAGGTAGGTCTGCAATGAGGACTGATCTGATCCAAGATAAGCATTTATGCTGTCTTTCAATAAGTCAAAATACTTTTGCTTTGTAATTCGAACGGGAAGTTGTCCTATCATCTCCCGGATTCTTTCATTGATAACAACATTATCCTCACTGTCAAAGATATATCTCAGAATTTCTTTTGAAAATTCCACTTCATCCACAGAATCCGGTGTTCCTTTAAATCGGTATTCCAGACGATTTAATACATACTCATAAATCTTAAAAATATCCGTATAAACCGTCAGCATATTCATACGGCTGCCAAGCTCCCTGCGAATCCCATCCACAGCTGCAATGGCTTTTTCACGCTCGGCACCTGTACAAGACCTTAAGACATTATCTGCAATGATTTGATTCAATCTATTCATAGAAGCAACTGCCGCAGCTCCCCAGGTATTTTCACTATCCAGATAGGTTTCATAAAAGGTATAATAATGCAATGCTAGTCTTACACCAGCATAGGAATAATAGTCATTAGCCAGATAATTAAGAAGCTGGGGAATATTCTCCTGCAGATTCTTATTGCTTAATACTTCCTGTGTTATATTTCGTAATTTTTTATTCATTTTATTACCGTCCTGTCATTATTTCTTCGAAATTAAACCGTACATAGCTGCGCTTATCCGCCATCTGTGTACATTATACCAATAAATTGGAATAATCGCCACATTATATTAATAAGTGCTTATTACAAACATAATAAGCACTCTGGTTATCGTTATTTAGTTATTTATGCTCAATGAGCATGTCCAATAAAGTTATCAAAAACTTCAAGTTACTTATGGACATGCTCATGGGTAAACAAATGGTCCATGCAGTATTCATAGTTTCCGTCGCATTTTGAACAGAAACGGAATTCCAAATTGTCACCATCGAGCTCTGTTCTTCCGCATACCGCACACTTATGTCTGGTAATTACATTTTTTCCGCGAAACTGCGTAACATTTCCTGTATTTCTGCCTTCGTTCATCTGCCTGTGATAATCGGCCTTACGTTTAAATTCCCCGGGCGATATCCTGCGGTAATTCCTGGTTGCCAGGAAAAAGATAAGGAAGTTCGCAAAGGAAACCACCAAGGGCAGAATTAGGATTGCTTCACCGTGCATGATATAAATAACTATATCATATATATAGATAGCCCCCTGCAGCCAAGCCAAATATTTGATTTTAAGCGGTATCAGGAAATACAGCATAATCTGTGTGTTCGGATAAATCGCCGCAAAAGCGAAAAACATCGTACCACAGAGAAAGCCCATACTGGGTGGTGCATTTATCCCTATGATCGCATAGGTGATCAAGGATGACAGGATGTTAAACAGGATACCCGTAAGGAAATACATATTAAAGCGGAATGCTCCCCAGGCACGCTCTAAGGAATTGCCTATCATATAATAGAAATACACTGAGATTGCCGTGAACAGGATACCGTTTATGCTGCTGACAGGAATCAGCCAGGTAATCAGCCTCCAGACCTGGCCGCGCATTACTAAGGCAAAATCCAAATTAAGCAGATAGTATGCCGCGGAATTCGGAACCATGCCAAGCAGCAGCCCCAGAACATACAGGGCGACAATATATTTCATCAGATCTCTAACCGCATACCGGCCAAATATTCTTTCAAGCTTGTTCAATAATTTCATTTATTTCTCCGTTCTTTTACATGCCTGCATATCTGGGCTTTCACTCAAATTTGCCGTGTGTATCAGCTATCAAGTAACAACTAGAATAATTTCTTCTTTCGGAATAACAGTACGATAATTGATGTTAAAATTAAAGCAGCCAGTACAACATAATAAAAACCATACGGATTATCATTCCCCGGAATATTTACAAAATTCATACCAAAAAAGCTGGCTATCATGGTAGGAATGGATAGAACAATGGTAATCGCAGCCAAAAATTTCATAATCAGGTTCTGATTGTTTGATATAATGGAAGCAAATGCATCCATCGTACCGCTTAATATGCCACTGTATATATTAGCCATCTCGATGGCCTGCTTATTTTCAATAATCAAATCCTCAAGTAAGTCCTCATCCTCCGGATAATGTTTTATCGTCTCCAGCTTCAGCATCTTTTCAAACACAACTTCATTTGAACGAAGAGATGTTGTAAAGTATACCATGCTCTTCTCCAATTCCAATAAATCTATCAATTCACGGTTTTGGGTCGAGATATGAAGCTTGCGCTCTATTTCTTCGCTCTTACGATCTATGGATCGCAGGTGCTGCAGAAAAGTGGAAGCATTCCGATACAAAATCTGCAGTATAAACCGGGTCTTTTTATAGGTATAAAAATCTCTCACCCTGCCATCAATAAAACATTTTAAAATCGGAGTCTCTTCCAGGCAAATTGTAACAAGATAGTTATCTGCTACAATAATGCCAAGAGGTATTGTTACATAACGGTCTTTATCGTTACGTCTTTCAAGGGTAGGAATGTCTACCAATATAACCGTATATTTATCCTCCACCTCGATACGTGCGCGTTCCTCCTCATCCAAAGGGGCTCTGAGGTGATCAACCTCTATTCCCGTCGCACCCGCAATTTCCATTAATTCAGTTGCAGAGGGATTGGTCATAGCAATCCAGCAGCCTTCATTTATTTCCGGCAGCCGCTGCAATAACCCCTCTGAAGTTTTAAAGATATCAATCATAATATGCTCCTTTCCACCGCAGATGAAGCAGTGGAAAGGAACAATTATTACTTAAGGGCGGAAATCCACCGGCTAAGCATAATCTTACGCAGTCCTGCCGCTTGCTGCAGTACCTATGATATTGTTCATAATTTTCCGACTATGACTACTACCGGGGCCGGCTTCCATCCTTACCACATCCTCTTCTTTAATTTGGCGCAAAATATGCGTATTTGCATATTTTGTGTGCATCGGCTCATAGAGCCGCTATGACTGAATGGTCATGTTAAATCCAAAACTATTATATGTTGTTATTATTCCTTTGTCAAACAAAACAAATTCAAACTATTCTTAATAATTACAGGGTTACGCCACTTTCTCCTTCCCCTGTGATGGGTATATGAAGTGTTGTCCCAGGCAGCAGATAAAAATCCCCCATAGAATTCAACTGTAATAAATCTGCCAATCCAACATGATTATCATTGATGATGCTTTCCAGAGTGTCTCCTTCCCGAACCAGATAGGTCGTATAATGGTCATAATTATCCCCGCTGGGAACGCTGATTGGAATGCACAGTACCTCTCCTACCCTTAAGTTGTATACATTGACAAAGGGGTTGGCCATGATGATCATCCCAAGGTCAACATTATAATGACGGCTTATGCTATATAACGTATCTCCGCTTTGAACCACGTAATTTATGCAATACATATTACTGCTCCTTCCGATATGTCATCAACAATCTACCATTATTATATGAAGGGAAAACTTTATTAGTTAATCAAGGGCAGTTAGTTCGTGCGCGGCCGGCGCAGCACAATCAAATAGTGTGAAAATCGCTTTTTTACACTGACATCATTCTAAAATTTAAGATTTATTTTACATTTTGTTCTTGTTTACAGACAATTAACCAGTTGAACTTAAAAGATATGTATCGTATAATATAGAAAGCTTATTTTTTGGGGGTGCTTGCGGCATCGGCGGAATGATCCGCACCGGGCAAATTAGTACCTTGATAAGGAGTCTTGCATATGAATTACAGATTAGGTATTGATATCGGTTCCACTACGGTAAAAATTGTTATTATAAATGAAACAGGAGAAATCATATTCTCCGATTATGAGCGGCATTTTGCCAACATTCAGGAGACCCTCGCCGGTCTTGTCAAGAAAGCGCAGGATGCTCAGGGTAATCTAAATATCTCCCCTGTCATCACAGGTTCCGGTGGTCTGACCATCTCCAAGCATCTTGATATTCCATTTGTTCAGGAGGTTGTGGCTGTATCCACCTCTCTGCAGGATTTTGCTCCTCAGACAGATGTAGCCATTGAGCTGGGCGGTGAAGACGCGAAGATCATTTACTTTACAGGTGGTATCGAACAGCGTATGAACGGTATCTGTGCCGGCGGTACAGGTTCCTTTATTGATCAGATGGCAAGCCTGCTCAAGACAGATGCAGCAGGCCTGAACGAATATGCCAAAAGCTATCAGGCCATTTACCCCATCGCAGCGCGCTGCGGTGTATTTGCAAAATCAGATATCCAGCCTTTAATTAATGAAGGGGCTACAAAACCGGATCTTTCCGCTTCTATCTTTCAGGCAGTGGTTAACCAGACCATCAGCGGCCTTGCCTGCGGTAAACCAATTCGCGGAAATGTTGCATTTTTGGGTGGTCCGCTCCATTTCTTAAGCGAGCTTAAGAATGCATTTGTCCGTACCTTAAATTTAACCGAAGAGCAGGTGATTGCTCCTGAGCATTCCCATCTGTTTGCAGCAGTCGGTGCTGCGATGAATTCAAAGTCCGCTGTTAATAAAGAGCTGTCTGAACTGTATGATCTGCTCTCCCGCGGCATTAAGATGGACTTTGAGGTACATCGTCTGAAACCGTTGTTTGAGGATGAAGCAGAGTATGAACAATTCAAAAACCAGCACTCCATACATACCGTGAAAAAAGGGGATCTTAAAAGCTACGAAGGAAATGCTTACCTGGGTATCGATGCCGGTTCCACTACCACTAAGGTCGCACTGGTAGGGGAAGACGGTTCCTTGCTGTACTCATTTTACAGCAACAATAACGGCAGTCCATTAAAGACTACCATTCGCTCCATGAAGGAAATCTATGAACTGCTGCCTGGGAAAGTTAAAATTGTCCGTTCCTGCTCCACCGGTTATGGCGAGGCATTAATTAAGTCCGCCCTGATGTTAGATGAAGGCGAGGTTGAAACTGTCGCCCACTATCATGCCGCTGCTTTCTTTGAACCGGATGTGGATTGTATCCTGGATATCGGCGGACAGGATATGAAATGTATTAAGATTAAAAATAAAACTGTCGATAATGTCCTCTTAAATGAAGCCTGCTCCTCCGGCTGCGGCTCCTTCATCGAGACCTTTGCCAAATCCTTAAACTATGAAGTCGAAGACTTTGCCAAGGTTGCATTATATGCAAAAAACCCTATCGATTTAGGAACAAGATGTACTGTATTTATGAACTCCAAGGTAAAGCAGGCACAGAAGGAAGGCGCAACCGTTGCCGATATTTCCGCAGGCCTTGCTTACTCCGTAATTAAAAATGCATTATATAAGGTAATAAAGATTACAAACCCCAAAGATCTTGGTACGAAGATGGTTGTACAAGGCGGTACCTTCTATAACGATGCCGTTCTCAGAAGCTTTGAGACCATCTCGGGCTGTAATGCCGTAAGACCGGATATCGCAGGTATCATGGGTGCATTTGGTGCCGCATTGATTGCAAGAGAGCATTATCAGGGAGAGGAAAGCACAATGCTTTCCATCGATGAGATCAATGAACTGAAGTTTGAGACCTCCCTGGCCCGCTGCAAACGCTGCACCAATAATTGTCTTCTTACCGTCAATAAATTCACCGGCGGCAGACAATATATCACCGGCAACCGCTGTGAACGCGGTCTCGGCAAGGAAAAGAACGTGGATAATATCCCGAATCTCTTTGAATATAAATTAAACCGTTATTTTGATTATCCTGCACTGAAACCGGAGGAAGCAAAGCGCGGTACTGTCGGGATTCCCAGAGTTTTGAATATGTACGAGAATTATCCCTTCTGGCATACTTTCTTTACAAAGCTTGGATACCAGGTGGTACTTTCTCCTACCTCCAACCATAAGATCTACGAGCTTGGCATCGAATCCATTCCAAGTGAGTCAGAATGCTATCCGGCGAAGCTTGTGCACGGGCATGTGAAATGGCTGATTGATCAGGGTATGAAGTACATATTTTACCCCAGCATCCCTTATGAGCGCAAAGAGGTCGACGGAGCCAACAACCATTATAATTGTCCGATTGTAACTTCTTATCCTGAGAACATAAAGAATAATGTTGAAGAACTTAAGGATCCTTCCATACATTTTGATAATCCGTTTCTATCCTTAGAAAGCGAAGAAATCGTCACACAGAGATTGACTGATATTTTTACAGAGCGCGGTATCCCTGAAGGTGAGATCGCTGCTGCCACTGCTGCCGCCTGGACCGAGCTTGCTGCTGCCAGACAGGATATGCGTAAGAAGGGTGAAGAGACCATAGAATATCTGAAGACTACCGGACGCAAGGGAATTGTCCTAGCAGGACGTCCTTACCATGTAGATCCTGAGATTCATCACGGAATTCCGGAGCTGATCAATTCCTATGGTGTTGCAGTATTAACAGAAGATGCTGTCTCCCACTTAGGTGAGATTGACCGCCCTACCATCGTTGTTGACCAGTGGATGTATCATTCCAGATTATATGCTGCTGCCTCCTATGTTCGCACCCAGCCCAACCTGGAACTGATTCAGTTGAATTCCTTTGGCTGCGGCCTGGATGCGGTAACCACGGATCAGGTTAACGATATCCTGACGAAGTCCGGTAAGATCTATACCGTTCTTAAAATTGATGAAGTAAATAACCTGGGCGCAGCCCGTATCCGAATTCGCTCCCTGCTATCAGCTGTCAAGGAACGTGAGGCAAAGCACATCACGCCTCACATTAAGTCGGCAGCCCATCATAGAGTGGTTTTCACCGAGGAGATGAAGGAGACCTATACTATCCTCGCTCCGCAAATGTCACCGATCCATTTTGACCTACTGGAACCGGCACTGAGAAGCGGCGGATATAAGGTCGAAGTTCTTCCCAATGATAACCGCCGTTCCATTGATGTGGGCCTGCAATATGTGAATAACGATGCCTGCTTCCCATCCCTGATGGTGGTAGGACAGATTATGGATGCATTATTATCCGGTAAATATGATTTAAATAAAGTAGCCGTTATGATTACACAAACCGGCGGCGGCTGCCGTGCTACCAACTATATCGGGTTTATCAGAAGAGCTCTTGAAAAGGCAGGTATGTCTCAGATCCCTGTAGTATCCTTAAGTGCCTCCGGGCTTGAAAAAAACCCCGGACTGAAGATAACACCAAAGCTGTTGATTAAAGCTATGCAGGCTCTTGTATACGGTGACGTATTTATGAGAGTACTATATCGTACCAGACCTTATGAGCGGATTCCCGGTTCTGCCAATGCCCTTCACCACAAATGGCGTGATATCTGCAGCAAGAGCCTGGAGAAAGGCAGCTGGTCCGAATATAAGAGAAATCTTCGTGGAATCATCAGGGAGTTTGATAACCTTGAACTGGATGAGACCGTTAAAAAGCCCCGGGTCGGAGTCGTTGGTGAGATCCTGGTGAAATTCCTGCCCTCAGCCAATAACTATCTGGTGGAACTGCTGGAAGCAGAAGGAGCCGAAGCAGTGGTTCCGGATTTACTGGATTTCTTTTTATACAGTGCCTTCAATAGCAATTTTAAGGCTGATTTTCTTGGTAAGAAGAGATCCAGCGCGAGAATCAGCAACCTGGTAATCTGGGCTTTGGAGCAGCTTCGTAATCCTGCGAAGAAGGAACTAGCAAGAAGCAAGCGCTTCGCTCCTCCGGTTCATATCAAGAAACTGGCTTCCTATGCAGATCCGGTTGTTTCTATCGGCAACCAGACTGGTGAAGGTTGGTTCTTAACGGGAGAGATGCTGGAATTAATCCACTCGGGTGTGAAGAACATTGTATGCACCCAGCCCTTCGCCTGCCTGCCCAATCATATCGTAGGAAAAGGCGTTATCAAGGAGCTGCGCAGACAGCACCCGGAAGCAAATATCGTAGCAGTTGATTATGATCCCGGTGCCAGTGAGGTTAATCAGCTCAACCGGATTAAGCTGATGCTGTCAACGGCTGTGAAAAATATGAATAAGCAAAGCGGAAGTATAGAATAATAGGTTGGATGACAAAGGAACGGATAAAGGAACGGACACAGGGAAAGGATCCATATGGTCTGAAGAAAAAGCAGAGACTGCGATCTATTGTACTAAGCTTTGAAACGATGGAAATAAAAATGGGTTGTAGTTTATGACAGCTTTACAGGTCGGCGCACCAGGGGCATCCATGCCCCGTGCACCTAAATTTGCCGTCCTGGCAAATTTCCCTTCCGGTTGTGAGCATTTTTATTTCCATCGTTTCAAAGCTAAGTACAATCACGATCTTGCCTAATGCTTTTTCTTCAGACCATATGGATCCTTTCCCTGTGTCCTGTCTTTGGCCGGCGTAAAGTTGTGTTTATTATTTGACATACCACTTATTTATACAGTCCATTTTATATATGACCTGACTGACTTTGATTATTGATATGTTACGAATTAAATGAAATTATTATTCTATACCGCTTATAGAATATGAAGTTACATTTTAGAGGACCTGAAACTAGTCATTTATAGCTTAAAGCGAACCAATGTCAGGGAAGCAGGGGAAGGACTGAAGTAGTCCGTGTGAAATCATTAGGCAAAATCGTCATTGAACTTAGCGGAAAGAAGGCAGAAATAAAAAATGGTCACAACCTAAGGGGGAGATTGCCATGGAGGGCAATCTCAGGCGCATTGAACACGGAGGTTCATACGCGCCTGCCCCGTAAATCCTGCATTG
Source organism: Bacillota bacterium (assembly GCA_023409535.1). Lineage (GTDB taxonomy): Bacteria > Bacillota > Clostridia > Lachnospirales > Lachnospiraceae > Mobilitalea. Next base: position 23,535 of record JAEYGZ010000005.1, on the reverse strand, counting down.
AGGTTAACTCCATTTTTTATTTCTGCCTTCTTTCCACTTAGTTCAATAGATTGCAGTCTCTGATTTTCACACGGACTACTTCAGTCCTTCCCCTGCTTCCCGTTCCTCGTCAATTAACTTGCCATTTTACTCATCCTTTTCATTTTCCTCCTCAGAACCATTCGCGTCATCTTTACACGCCCCCATGTCAATACTGCCGTGGCTTGCTCTTGTATCTGCATCGTCTGTCCCCAGTTCCTTCGACATCTCCTGTGAATACCCTGTATTAAGTCTCTTACGGTGTAACCGTTCCATATAAGGTGATTCTTTCTCGCGGCCTGTAAACCACATAATCATATAGATTCCGGCAAATACCGCCGTTATAATCAAACCTGCGATTAAACCGGAGGCCTGTCCTGCAATAAATGGCATGCTGATAATCACAATAATTAATCCGATCAGAGCAAGCCATGAGGTAAACGGATAGCCAGGCATCTGACATTTCCCTTCCGGAGGGCAGCCATGACATTTACGAAAGCGGATATGTGTTGCCAGTATTGCCGCATAGGTAAGCAGAGTAGCAAAACCTCCCGAACTGATTAAAAAGAGATAAACACTTGGAAAGAAAAGTCCTGCTCCAAGACCGATTAACATGGCAAAACCGGAGAATAAAATTCCACGATAAGGAACCTCTGTCTTCTCCCTTAAAAATGCCGGAGCATGTCCCTCGTCGGCAACCGATCGCATCATTCTGCCCAAACCAAACATAGAAGCAAGCATTGTTGACAGAATTGCCGTAACAAGAATAAAATTAATGATTGTACCAGCCCAGCCCATACCCCACCGGCTTAAGGCTGCGACCATGGGACTGACATCCTCCGTCAGCGATGCTGTGGGAATAAGCGGAAGCAGTGCAAGAACCGACAGGATGTATAAGGCTACCAGACTAATTACCGTATATGCGATCGCCCTTGGAATCGTCTTATGCGGATTCTTAGCTTCTGAAGCAGCCAACCCGATGATTTCAAAACCGGCATAAGAAAAAATAACTATCATCATACTGCCGGGGATGCTCGTGAAACCACCCGGCATAAAGGATTCATTTCTTAATTCACCAAAGCCCAAAGCCCCGACTCCTCTGATTAATCCTGCCACCATCAATACCGCTATTACTATAAAGGCCACTACCGCAAAGACCTTTACAAATGCAAGGCTGCTTTCCAGCTTGCTTAACTTTTCAGCGCCAAGCAAATTAAGCAATGTCACAGCGATTATGATTACACTGCCTAGTATCGGTATTGATATATTGGGGAACCAATTTTGTACCAGAATGGAAACGGCAGTTGCCTCGCTGGACATAGCCAGAACCATACCAACCCAATAAACCCATCCCACCACAAAACCGGCACCCGGGCCAAAGACTTGGGCGGTAAAGGTATAAAAGGAGCCTGAATCCGGATTGGCAACCGTCATTTCCGATAACGCATACAGAATAAAATATACTAACAAGCCTCCAACAACAAAGGAAATCAAAATCGCGGGACCTGCTGCCTGGATCGCCACAGCGGACCCCAGAAAAAATGACCCGCCGATTACAGAACCCAAGGCCATCATCGTTAATTCCCAAGCGGATAAGCCTTTCTCTCGTTTCTTCATTCTCATGCCTCCAACCTATGATATTTCAACTATAAAGAGTCTTTCTGCAAAGACTATTCTATTTATTTCTATTATCTCTTAATTATAAAATTACATACAAAAAACCCTAAGTGATTAAATCAACTTAGGGTTAGCGTGAACTCTTCAATTTTTATATATGCTAATCGTTATATATTCTCAATCTGCCAGTCAATCGGATCAATGCCCTGCTTTTTTAGAAAATCATTCGCCATACTGAAATGCTTACATCCAAAGAAACCACGATATGCTGATAAAGGGCTTGGATGCGGTGCTTCAAGAATCAAATGCTTCGGATTGCTGAGCATGGACCTCTTCATCTGAGCCGGTCTGCCCCACAATAAGAATACAACCGGCCTGTCCTGGGCATTCACGGCCCTGATTACCGCATCGGTAAACTTCTCCCATCCCATTCCCTGGTGGGAATTCGCCTGATGGGCTCTAACCGTAAGCACCGTATTGAGTAACAGCACTCCCTGCTTGGCCCACTTTTCCAGGTAACCGTTATTCGGTATGTAGCAGCCCAGGTCCTCCCGTAATTCCTGATAGATATTCACCAGTGACGGTGGAATATCAACCTGAGGTTTCACAGAAAAGCATAACCCATGAGCCTGTCCTTCATTGTGATAAGGATCCTGGCCCAGAACAACAATCTTGACCTGACTTAGCGGAGTAAAATGAAATGCATTGAATATATCCTCCGCACTGGGATAGATGATACTCCTGCTATACTCCGATTTTATAAATTTATAAAGTTCCGCATAATATGGCTGGCGAAATTCACTGCCAATCGCCTCCAGCCAGTCATTTTCAATGGCACTCATACTAATCACCGTCCGGTTTATCTCAAAGTTTATATTCGAACACTTATCCCACTACTATTAAGATAATGCTTTAGCTCCATTATTTCAAGTTCCTTATAATGGAATAAGGAAGCCGCCAGAACTGCGTCTGCCTTCCCGGCAGTCAAAGCATCGTAAAAATGCTCCTTTTTACCTGCGCCGCCGGAAGCAATCACAGGGACAGGTACATTCTCTGCAACGGCTCTTGTAAGCTCAAGATCGTATCCATCCTTGGTCCCGTCACAATCCATACTGGTTAATAAAATCTCTCCGGCTCCAAGCTGACATGCCTTCATAGCCCACTCCACCGCATCTATTCCCATATCAATGCGGCCGCCGTTCTTATAGATATTCCAGCCGGAACCATCCGGTCTGCGCTTTGCATCAATTGCCAGGACAACACACTGGCTGCCGAATTTATCAGCCGCTTCGCTAATCAGGTCGGGATTAAGTATAGCGGCCGTATTGACCGCAATCTTATCCGCTCCTTCTCTTAAGATCATCTTAAAATCATCCACCGTACGGATCCCTCCCCCAACAGTAAAGGGGATAAACACTGTTTCCGCAACTCTGCGAACCATATCTATCTTGATTGTTCTTGCATCGGAAGAGGCTGTAATATCAAGAAACACCAGTTCATCCGCACCGGCCTTATCATAAGCGGCCCCGACTTCAACCGGATCTCCGGCATCCCTTAAATCAACAAAATTAATCCCCTTAACAACACGTCCATTATGCACATCCAGACACGGAATAATTCTTTTTGTAAACATGCGATTTCTCCCTATTATTGATTATGCCAATATCTTAGCATAAAACCTGCAAGCCGGCAAAATTTTTCAATATTGCCAATCCAACCTCTCCGCTTTTCTCCGGGTGGAACTGACAGGCGAACACATTGCCCTGCTCTACGGAAGCATCTATTAAAGTGCCGTAATGTGTGGTTGCGGCAACGATATTTTTATCCTTCGCCTGCAAATAATAAGAATGGACGAAATAAACATAAGACTGATCCGGGACACCCTGATAAAGTCTGGCATCCTTCTTAACGGATAAGGAATTCCAGCCCATATGAGGCACCTTTCGCTCGGCACTGTCCGGTATGCGGAGTATCTCTCCCTTGAGAATTGATAGTCCCGGTACCCCGTCACATTCATCACTGCGTTCAAAGAGAAGCTGCAGCCCCAGGCATATTCCAAGTAAAGGAATATCCTTTTGTACAACTTCCTTTAGCACTTCAACCAATTGATAATAATGCAGCTTCTTCATGGCATCTCCAAAGTGCCCAACTCCAGGAAGTATTACCTTATCTGCAGATAATATCTGTTTCATATCTCTGGTGATGACGGCTTCTTCCCCAACGTATTTCAAAGCTTTCTCCACACTTTTTAAATTTCCTGCATCATAATCAATTATTGCAATCATTGTTTCACTATCCTTTACTATAAGCGCATCACTCTGTCATATTCTCCAGAATCACATTATAAACATCAATACTATAAGACTGTGAATCCTTTGCTTCTATTATCTTCAAGGCATCCTTCTCGGACAGATTAAACACATGCTTCAGCTCTGCCAGAATCTGTACCCTCACATAATCCATGTCTTCTTCTATCCCTAAAATGGTGGCCAGTTCGATATACTTGTCATACCGTTTCAGACCTTTTAATAACGAGTCAAGGGCATTGGGGTAATCCTGAATCGCATAATAGCTATGATAAGAATTCAACTGTTTGTTTACATACATGACCGTCAAAATCTTGTTGTAAAGCTCACTATCCTGATCCTTTATCACTTCACCCGATATCTCGTCATAAGCCTCATTATACTTCTGTTTATCAAAATAAGCCTGTGCGTGCTTAATACTTAAGCTATAGGATACCACATCTGTTCCAAGAATCAAGACCGAAGCTACAATTCCGAAGAAAACAAATACAAGGACTGCCCCCAGGCGGTTAATTCTCCCCGGATCCGCATCTTCCTCATCAATAACCTGTATTGCTTTCTTCGCTTCTCTGGCATTCTTTTTCTTCTCGGCTTTTTCTTTTCTTCTTGCTTCTCTCTTTTCTTTCGCTGTTTGCTGCTTAGAACCATTTTCCGTATCCTGATCTGAATCTGCAGCACCGTCTGCGAAGGAAGCACCTTTTGCCCCTTTATTCTTTTTCTTGGATTTCTTTGCTGCATCCGCAGGTTCCTTGGCGGCTTTCACTTCCGCTTCATGCTGTGCTGCAGTTTTACCATCCTTCACATTGCCGAAGAGACGTTGGAAAAAGGATATTTCTGCATCCTTTTTGGCAGGTTTCTCTTTCTTTTTTTCACTTTTAGATGCTTTTATATCATTCTCAGCCGGCTTCACAGCTTTCTTGGAAGGAGCACTCACAGCCTCTTCCTCAAAATCCGTATTTCCGGTCAGTATATCATCATCCTCAACCTCGTAATCCTTAAGTGCCGTCACCGCTGTTAATGCATCCGAAAACACCTCACCAACATCACTTGGCATATCTGCATCAAGGTTGTTACCCGTTGTCATACCTTTCAACAGGTTATTGATTGCCATGATATCCTCAGTAACCGGGTCATCGGATGACATCTGTCCAAGGAGATTCAGAATATCGTTATCCTCCTCAGCAGCTCCTTCAAATTCTACCTGCCCGGCATTCCTATCATCACTTTCAGGAACAGTCCCTTTATCCTCGCGTGCTTTCTCCTCATCAGAGGCTTGAAGAGTATCAGCTGCTTGAGGTTCCCGTAAGGAATATGAATTCAAATCAATTGAATCAATGTCCGACAATAAATTGTCAAGCTCCTCATCCGTCTTGTCATCAGCAGGATATTCGGTTATCTCATCTTCAATCAGATTATGCTCCATTGCATCATTGATATCAGCATCGGTTGAATTATCCGCACCAAACAGTTCCTCATCCTTGATCATAATATCCGTATCTAGGCCTCCTAAATCATCCTCCAGATTAAACTGATCAAAATCCTCTATATCGCTGAGATCAACCTTGAATGTATCCTGATCCTCAAGCTCAGATTGTAACATAGCATTAGCTTCATCGTTTATATTATATTCCTCATCCGATCCGCTCATATCATCCTCGGCAATTATAAGCTTATCTTCAGCCTTTGCACCGTTTAAGCCTGAATTATTCTTTTTCTTATAAATATTATCCGCAGTTTGTGAAGTATCCTTAACAGAACTTAAGAGACCGTCAAGATAGGATTCGTTCGCCGACTCCAGCTTTTTTTCACGACAATCTTTACAATACTTAGAACCATCCGGTATTTCAACATCACATATTTTACATTTTGCCATTTAAGCACCATCCATGTATTCGTAAATGTATTGGAACAAAGGGTGTTCCGATAATGTATATTTCGGATCAATTCAAGGATATCTTAACCTACATTGACTTCAGGATTAATATCAATAATGATATTTCTAAAATCAACAATCTCAATTTTATAATCATCCTTAGTTAAAATTCCCGTCACTACGCCTCGCAATGTAGTCGTAAGCTTCTTTCCCGGCTTCACTATTTCAGATGGCAGGATTTTATGTATGCTCCTTACGCTATCTACACGAAATGCGATATTCAAATCATTGATATTTGATACGATTAACATATCTGTCTTAAACTCATCGGCACCTGCAAGCTTCAGACTTTTTTCAAAATTAATTATGGGAATAAGAAAGTCTCTCGGCTTAATAATGCCTTCCATACTTGGATGAGCATTCGGCACAGGTAAAAGCTTTGATTTATTGGGTAGAATCTCTCTTACATCATTCAAATCCACACCATATGAATATCCACCTGATCTAAACTCCAGGATTTCAATTTCCTTCTCTACTCCATTTACCGGCTTGTCCTTTTCCATACTTACCTCCATATCTCTATTCTCATTTTTCGTGTTATTTCTATAAAATCTTCCAAAACAACTTAATATCATTATAGTTGTTATCTTTTATTTTGTAAAGTAAGCAAATGTACTATAAAAAGCCCAAAGCATTTACACTTTGAGCTTTATCTGTAAGATATCCTTTATAAACTTTCTTAATTTTAATGTCAAAATGTCGACTCCGTTATCCTCCTCAATATCGTAATAATATTTACCGGTCGCTATATCCACCGATATTGAATCAAGCGGAAATCCTTCCTTATAATTAACATGAGGTTTATCAACCAGGTAAAATTTTTCTGATATATGCTCCAATTCATAAATCTCCGAAGGTCCGAATACAATACAAGTTGCACTCTTATAGTATGCAGTTAATTGCCCTCCATATTTTTTTACCAGCGTTATGTAGTAATCCTGTAGTTCCTCATATTTTAAATCCTGTCCATGTATCCTTTTAATATAAACTCCCGGCTGATCCGCTTCCTCAACATTGTCAAAATATAATCCGACGTCCGTTGACAGTACTGTTTCATTCAATTGTTTGTTATAACTGATTGCTTTCAGTCGGGCATTCTCAATTGGATGTTTTCCCGTCTCCTCAGGTTCAGCGCAATTTACCTCTAAATCACTTAACCCTATCATATCAATATCCAGCCCTTGTAATCTTTCTCTCATGGTCTCAAGTTTCGTTGGATTATATGTCCCGAATATGATTCTCATTCATTAGTCCCCTTTTAGCTTAAGTAAAATATATAACAAATATATCTGCTATTATGTCAAAGTTTAAATTGGCATAAAATCAAACATATTGATCTGCTGTCCTGATTTCTTATCCTCAAAAGCGCGCATATATTCAAAAATGGCCTGATCATCCGCAACAATGCGGTTATCATTACATGTTTTGCGGACTAACTCCAATAATTCCTTACTGTTGGGACTGGGAAGGATATAATCATTACCAAAGTATTTGATATATTTTTCTTTCATCCCCGGAAAATATTTATCTAATTTTGAATAGTAATATTCTCTGTCCCCCTCCCGTAACGTTAATCCCATCTGGAAGGTCAAGATTCCATAAACCTTTGCCTCAATACAATAATCAAGAAGGCCCCTGATATTTTTTTCTGAATCATTGATAAACGGGAGGATCGGTGTCATCCAGACAACAGTCGGTATCCCTTCCTCCCGCAAAATATTCAGTACCTCCACCCTTCTTTTTGTCGTACAAACATTAGGCTCGATCAGCTTACATAAATTCTCATCATAGGTGGTCAATGTTATCTGCACCACGCACTTTGTTTCAGTATGAATCTTTTTGAGCAGATCAAGATCCCTTAGTATTCTGTCGGATTTGGTCTGTATGGCCAATCCAAACCCATACTGATGAATTAACTCAAGACATCTTCTGGTGTGGCATAATTTTTCTTCCACATGCATATAGGGGTCACTCATAGCTCCGGTACTTATCATGCAGCGGTTTCGCCTGCTTCTTAATGTCTGCTCCAACAACTCCACTGCATTTGCCTTAATCTCAATATCCTCGAAGTCGTGCTGCATATTGTAACATTTACTTCTTGCATCGCAATAAATGCATCCATGGCTGCAGCCTCGATAGATATTCATCCCATTACCGGAGGATAAGATTGATTTTGCCTGTGTTTCATGCATAATAAACTCCATTTCTAAAGTATCGCACCGCTCACGAATAAAAAATTCAATAAAACTGCACGAGATGGTCCTCTACTTTACTCTCCAGACAGCTGTTTCATAGGGTCGTAAATAGGAAGCTGAAACCGGCTCATAATTCGATAGCAGGCGTATTCCCTCAGGAAGCTTCTTTCGTTTCATTTTGTAAGGGCTCAGATTATTTTCAATAAACAATGTTTCCGTTTCATCCTTCCGGTAATAGGTGAAAAGGTTTTTTACCTTTTTATTTGCAGCTATCACATCTCCATAACAGATGACAGTATGCTCCTTTCGAAATGCGATCAGTTTCTGATAAAAACGAAGAATAGAATTCTCATCTCCCTGCTGCGCCTGGACATTGCACCGCTTATAATCCTCATCCATCATAATCCATGGTTTCCCGGCGGAGAAGCTCGCATACTGCTGATTATTCCATTGCATAGGCGTTCTGGCATGATCCCTTGTACCGGCTAATACCTTATGAAATGCAGCTTCTTCACCCATAGTCTTACGTAGCTCATCATAAAGATTAATTGCTTCCACATCACGAAGCTCAGCAATCGATCGGAAGCTTTGATTGACCATTCCAAGTTCCTGGCCCTGATAAATAAACGGTGTGCCGCGTAAGGTGAGCTGGATTGTAGCCAGCTGTTTCCCCAAGACCTCCCGAACCTTTGGGTCAGGATTAATCTTGGATATCATACGGGGATTATCATGGTTTTCATAAAACAGCGAAGGCTGACAGTGATTACCGTAATTCTCCATCCAGTTGATCATATACTTTTTTAAATAATTCAGATCATACCGGTAATCATCAAAGCGGGCATGCCCCGGCGTTTCAAGATGGTCAAAGGAAAATACCATATCCAGTTCATTCCGGTAATCGCCCGTTAATAACTTGCTCATTTCCATTCCCGTCCCGGGAGTTTCCCCAACAGAGAAAGCTTGGTATGGAAGAAAAACTTTTTCTTTTAGTTCCTGCAAATACTCATGGAGACGAGGTCCATAAAAATAATGCTCCACTCCATAATAGCCCATGAGTTTTCCGATGCTTTTATTCCCATCAGGCAAGCCGCTGCGCTTCGAAATGTAATTTATCACATCCAGGCGGAAGCCGTCAACCCCCTTTTCCAGCCACCAGCTTACCAGCTCGTGGATTTCACGTCGAACTGCTTCATTTTCCCAATTCAGATCTATTTGCTTCTTAGAGAATAAATGTAAGGCATACTGATTTCGTTCCTTCACATAGTTCCATGCGCTGCCGCTAAAAAATGAGGTCCAGTTATTCGGTCGGTCTCTAAAAATATAGTAGTCTCCATATCCGGAAGCCGGTTCCTTGATGGCCTTTTGATACCATTCATGCTCATCCGAAGTATGATTTACCACCAGATCCATAATCAATCTCATGCCGCGATTATGAAGCTCAGCCAGTAACAGATCAAAATCCTCCATGGTACCAAACTCAGTCATTATTTTACGGTAATCCCTGATATCATACCCATTATCATCATTGGGAGAATCATAAACCGGTGAAAGCCAGATTGCATCTATTCCCAGATCTTTTAAATAGTCCAGCTTTTCGATCATACCCTTCAGATCGCCAATACCGTCCCCATTACTATCCTTAAAGCTCCTTGGATAAATCTGATAAAATACCGCTTCCTTCCACCAGGCTTTTAGAATCGGTGCTGCATCTGTTCTTGGGATATCCTGTTCGCTGTTTAAAAGAGTAAGCAAAGTATCGATAAACACCTCATCCAGCTGTCCTTTTAACAGTTTAGGTAAGGTTTTTAATTTCAGATTGCCTATAACCGGATTTGTAACAGCCTTTTTACTGAGGTTCATTTGTAACAGTAATTTATTGATAATATCCCGTCCGATTGGATGTGTATAGATATCTTTGATTCGATTATTCTTTGTCAACATAGAGTCATCCCTATTCTTTAAATGATTGAGCGCACTGATAATACTGCCATTGTTATAATTAATGAAGAAAGCTTCCAAATTCAACTTATTTCTTACTGGATTAAGCTTATTTCTTAATCTCACCTCGAGCAGCCAAATCCGATAGTATTTGATCAAACATCTGCTTGTCGATCTTAAATTTTTTTCGGTAAACGATATAACCGAACACAATAAAAATAAGGGGCAAAATCAGCATTGCAAGCTTCATAACCAGCAAGCCGGAAGCAGTTACATCGTCCGGTGTTACGGCAGCATTAATCCCTGAAATAATTAATGTCACACCAACAATTCCATTGGCGATTGCACCGCCGATTTTATTAATAAACGGCTGTACGGAAAAGGTAATACTTTCGTTACGATGCCCCAGCTTCCACTGTCCGTATTCTACCGTATCTGTTAAAAACATCAGCATCAGCAATTGAATAAATGCCTCTCCTACAAAGAGAAAAATACCGGCAGCACCGATAAAAATCATATTCATTGGTGCAAAAAAGAATATCAGATATCCTATTACTACCAAAACAGTAGCAAAGGCATATAAGGTTTTCCGGCTGAACCTCTTAGAGAACAAAGGAAAAACAGCTAAAGCAGCCAGCTGGGAGACTCCGAGGATTGCAGCAAATACAGAATACATCCCTTCATTTTTAAAGGCATATTTAAAGAAATAGACTCCAAAGCTCGTGGTAGTACAATAACCTATCATAAATAATGCCATTGATATTGCCGTAAATAAAAGCTGGTCATTCTGAAACAAAATGCGAAACATTTCTTTTAAGGAGGTAGACTCCTGTTTCACCTTAATACTCCTGTCTTCCTTTACTCCAAAGACAGTAAAGCAAAGAAATGCCCAGGTAATTATAACGATAGCGATAACTGCAATCTGCCAGGCCCTTTTATCTCCTCCCAACGCATTTGTAACAGGCAATATACCAACTACCACGGAAAATAATCCGATGTTCGCGCATATTCTTGCAAAGGAACCGGTTTTCTCACGTTCCTTCTGGTCAAGGGTTAAGGAAGGAAGCATTGACCAATAAGCGATATCATTGGCTCCATAAGTCAAATCCCAGAACAGATAAAGTATCACAAACAGTATCACATACCCTGCTCCGCTCAGACCAAAATCAAAAAATAAAAAGCAAGTGAGAACTCCTCCTAAAATGCCTCCAATTACAATCCAAGGTTTGAATTTACCAAATCGGGTATGGGTATTATCAACTAAAAATCCCATGACCGGATCATTGACAGCATCAAAAATTCGCAGTATCGTCAATGCTCCCGTCATCCACCACATAATAGAATCCGGTAAATTCATAATATCAGTCAGGTAAAACAAAAGGTACATGCTTACCATGGTATAAAGCATATCTCTGCCGACGGTACCCAGGCCAAAGGTATAACGGTTCTGATTTGAATTTATTTTTGTTTTCATTTTAATATAGGCTCCTTTCCACCCTCATCCTCATTTGTTTTTTATATGCAGGTACACCCCAGTGTACTGCCAAAGACTTATTCAACCGTTCGGCGAATTGTTATCCGCTGTACTGATGATATACAGATTTGATCCAAAATCACCAAGCATTCGTATTTTTTCGTTATAACCCGTACCAATAAATTGTTCACATAATGGAATCCCCGATTCCAAAGCCTCCGCAGAACAAGTATATTGTTCCACGCAATCCCTCAGACTGTAATGACGATTCGCGATACGCATAATCACGCCATCCGGATTTAGCTCCACCGGCAATATATGTTTTGTCAAACCTCCAAAGCGTTCGATATAAAGCCTCTGCGGCCGGGTTCTTATTGTATACATTCCCTTTTTCAGGCCGGTTACCTTCAGCTTATCGCTGCTTTCCGCAGCAGTAGCCAAGGTCTGAAAGAAGCCGGCCAATGCAGTTTCTTCCTCTTCACTTACCACTTCCCATATTACTTTATTCTCTTTATAGGATTTGCTTCTGTAAAACCTTCCGTATTGAAAGATCCTGCGATACTGTTTATAAAATGCAATCTGATCTGCAATATCCTTTCTTTGTTCCGGGGACAGGTATTTTAGGTCAAGCTCATAGCCAAGGCATCCAAAGCAGGCAGCATGAAAACGTGTGGCAAGAGGTGTTTCCCGTAATGTCTGCTGATGCGGGGTTTGTGAGACATGTGCTCCCATAGCAGACTGCGGATAAAAGTAAGATAAACCATTCTGTATTTTAAGCCGCTCAATGGGATCCGTATCATCAGAGCACCAAATCTGCGGACTAAAACATAACATTCCTAAATCAAACCGGTTTCCGCCGCTGGAACAGCTCTCCAGTAAAATATGCGGCCGCGGCGTAAAAATACGGGCTAATACCTCATAAAGTCCTAGGATATAGCGGTGATAGAATTCTCCCTGGTTTTGCAGGACAGAGGTATATGCTTCTGCAATATGACGGTTCATATCCCATTTTACATAACTGATCTCCGCCTCATCCAGAATTGTGGCAACCTGTTGCACAATATAATCCCGAACTTCTTTTTGACATAGATCCAGTACCAGCTGGTTCCTTCCTAAAACCGCTTTGCGGTTCGGAAGCCTTACCGCATATTCAGGATGAGCCCGGTATAATTCACTATCCTCATTCACCATCTCAGGTTCAAACCACAAGCCAAAATCTAATCCCATTTTTCTGATCCTATCTGCAAATGCTTTCATCCCCCGGGGCAATTTTTTAGTGTTTACCGTATAATCTCCAAGTCCCGCTTTATCCGTATTACGCTCACCGAACCAACCATCATCCAGCACAAATAATTCAGCACCAAGTTCCTTCGCTTCCTTTGCAAGCCGCAATAATTTCGCTTCATTAAAACTAAAAAAATGTGCTTCCCAATTATTGAGCAGTACCGGCCTTTCCTTCTTCTTAAACTCTCCCCTTACAATATGCTCGTTGATAAAGTCATGCATATGGCGGCTTGTACCATGAAACCCCCGGTTACTATAGCTCATTACACCTTCCGGTGTTTCAAACTTCTCCCCCGGTAATAAATTCCACTCAAAGAGGTGGGGATGAATTCCTATACTGACACGGATATAATCCCATTCATTTTTCTCAATCATACCATAATGATTACCGCTGTAAATCATATTGAAAGCATATACATTGCCACAGTCTTCATTTGCATCGGCCTCTGCTAATAAAAACGCAGGATTGTGACGATTGCTGCTTGCTCCGGTAATGGAAGAATTGATGGCAATTCCGTAAGAAACCGGACGCTTATGCAGATTGGCTTCTTTTATCCACCCGCCATCCAAGGTGTATAATTGAAAGCATTCATCCGGTAAATCAAGTGACATACTCATAATACGCCGGATCATGAGCGGGGTGTTCGTTTCATTCCTTACAACAGCTCTTCTTGTTATCACATCCGTCCGATCATAAACAGTATAATATAAGTCAATAAAAATTAAATATACCTTATCCTTTAAGGTGATTTTTAAGGTTTGATTTCCTCCGTATGCAGCCGGCAAAGTATCCATGGGCATGCACCCATCCAATACCTCATGACTATCATAAATAAAATCTGTAACAAAACTGCCATCCGGCATTTTGAATTCAGTCGGGCTCTGGCGATAATCTCCCCGGCCATTGTCAGACCATTCCAGGCACATACTGTCGAGGGCATAAACTTGATCTTCCTGGTCATAAAGGATACTGCTGCCTATCTGAACAGACCGTTTTTGTGCTAAAACGTCAGATCTATCCCTTTCACTTAATAAATTCCCATAATAAATATGTTCTAAATGTCCATACTTTGTTTTCTTAAACAAATATGTGGTATGCTTAGTATCTAACCGAAAGCTTGTTTCTCGAATAGTAATCAAAGCATCTTCTCCTTATCAATCGCGGTATACCTGAGGCTTTACATATTGGTTGTAAAGCTCACTTGATATGCCATTGGCCTCTATGATCCGGGTATAAAACTCACCAGCCCGTTTCACTGTACGTTTCTGAGTTTCATAATTCACATGAACCAGACCGAACCGTGCACTCTCCCCTTCGATCCATTCAAAGTTATCGCAGAAACACCAATGATAATACCGTGTTATGGGCAAATCAGATTCAGCGATTACTTTCAGGTGTTCATAAATATATTTACATCGAAAGGTATCCTGATTATCACAAGTCCCATTTTCCGTGATATAAATCGGGCGTTTCAATATCTGATATATTTTTTCTGTGCAGCGGATCAGTCCTTCCGGATAAATCTCCCATCCCAAATCATTCTTTGGCGCATCCTGTTTGGTTCCATCGCCAAAACCTGATACCGTCGTCCGGGTGTAGTAATTAATTGCGATAAAATCGACGTATTCACCACGGGAAATCTCTTTTGCCCCTTTTAGAGGCCATTGAAACTTACCTGTAAGCATCGCTTCGGTAACAGCCCCTTGAAAAAACCGTTCCAACAGCTTTGCACAGACAAACTGCCAGGGATTCTTCGGATTTTTCGGATCAAATACACGTACATGATTTGCAAAGCTCACCTTTGTGTCATCGAAACCCATCTTCTGCCGCATACGATGGATGAGCTGGTATGCCTTAATATGGCAGACAGTCATATTAGACATCACCGTAATTGCCTTTGCGATTGATTTTTCTCCAGGAGGCCATTCTCCAAAATAATAGGAATTCGTTGCATACACATTCGGCTCGTTAATTGTTATGTATTCTGATACAATATCTCCAAAGGATTTTACTGCTAAATCTACAAAGTCGAGAAAATATTTCAGGTTCTCTTTTTTTGTAAATCCACCTTTTTTCTCAAACCACATAGGATTTGTAAAGTGATGTATGGTAAGCAGAACCGAAATACCTTTCTCCTTCAGATAGATCAGTTCCTCTCTGTAATGTGCAATTGCAGCTTCATCTGCTTTTCCTTCCTCCGGACAGATTCGTGCCCACTCTATTCCCAGCCGGTAAAACCCAATCTTCATCTCTGCCATCAGGTCCGCATCTTGTTCCCATAAACGATAGTGGTTCGTCGCACGTGCCGGATTCGTATGATCTTTAATTTTACCTTTATGATACCAATCATTCCAATTATGATTACACTCGCCGCCTTCAATCTGTGTTGCCGCCGACGCTACCCCTAACGATAATTGATCTTTGAATTTGAATTCCATATCGTTCATATCATTCCTCGTTTCTATACCTTCGTAATACTAAACTCTGATATCTCCACAGCCTTTAGGTTTAAACAAATCTTTCAGACAATACTTTAAATTCCGGTTTTGAAACATAAGAACTATAGGTTACTTTTCCGTCAAACTCCAACACCTTCTGAAAGCGGTATCTCAGTGCCGGTGAAGTTATATACTCTAAAACCTTGTCTTTCGGAACCCAGATCACTTCACTTGTTTCATCGGAGCATGTCAGATCACCGCTAACATATTCACAGATAAAATCCATTATGACTTTGGTCGGAACCTGTGTTATTCCATCATAATAAACATGCTTACCGACATTAGAATAAATACCGCATAAGCATTTAACCGCAGCATTCACACCACTTTCTTCCAGTATCTCGCGAAGAACTCCTTCTTCAATATTCTCGCCTTCTTCAATCTGTCCGCCGGTACAATCCCAGCCCCTGTTGTGAGTTTTAACGATCAGTATATTACCCTTATCATCAAATATATAACCTGCAGCTGCTACGATATGCGTCGGCCAACTCATTATTTTATCTCCTTATTTTATCTTTTATGGTTTCTAAAGCTATTTCATAATCGTTCAGCATGATATTCTCCCTATTCAAGACTTTCTTTAAATCTAATTATTAGCAATTCATTGCCGTAATTTCACTGTGGCTATTTTCGTCCAGTTCTCTTGAATAACACTATTGTTTGAATAAAAGTTGTTGAAATAACTCTTCCAGGATACATCAAAATAAATAATACAATCAGCATCCTATTTAGATCATCGGTATATCTAAATGGATTATCTATTAGTCCTCCAAGCAAGCCTACATTTGATGTCATAATAATTTCTTTATCATCTTATAATTATTTATCGTATCGAATACACCTTGTCCCCAATACTCATGACCTAATCCGAATTCAAAATAATTAAAGACAGGACCAAAGATCGCATAAGCTGCAGATAAATAGTAATCATATAAACACTCATTAAAACTATAATTGCTAACGCCTAGTTTGATTAATGTCATATGATAATGTTTTATTACTTCTAAATGACCGTCAGGTTCATTCATAAACGGGAATTTTACTCTTGTCAAATTCATTACATCTACTGTAGGAATTCCCATTCTCCAAAATTGAAAATCTACAATCAGTGGTTTTTGAAATGATGCGGTCGGAAACATGAAATTATAAATATGAGAATCACCGTGTATTACTGATATATTATTTTTTTGCGCTCTTCTATCAATACTTTTTTGTTCAAAAGTAATCGCATCTACTAAAGCTGATTGATAAGCTTCAAGTATTTCTTTTTCATAAAAATCGACTGCGTATGACAGGAATTTATCCAAAGCATTATGTAAATTTTGTACTTTTTCTTCAATTGTTTTATTATCACCATGTAAATTAATAAGGTTTTTTGAATTTACTCCATTCCAATAAAATGAATGAAGCTTTGCTAAGCTTGCGGCAGCGTTTAACCAATTATTCATATCGTTACGGTCTATTTCATTTGCAGAAACATAATCGTCTGAAATATCATCAAGTATTAACAGAAATTGCTTCTTATCCTCAAAGATATAAGCATCATAACATTTTACTATCGGAAGTTCTTCGTATTTATTTACATTCCTGTAAAAATCAATTTCATGCATACTCCATTTGTCAAATGCATTTTTTTGTTTATTCGTAATAGGGAGCTTAAAAAATAGTTTGTTTATATGTTCCTTGTCATCGTCGGCTTTCCATTCTACCAATAGTTTTATTATTCTGGTGGTATCTGTTTCCTTATCTTCAAGTATTTTTTTAGTAACTATCTTACTTCTTATAGGTAGATGTAATATCTGGTTTAGATATTCATCAGCAATTATCGGTTTTAATTGTAGAATTTGTTCTCGATATGAGATCATGCTATCCATAATTTCTCCATTCTTATTCTTTATTTTTTTATGCACTTTATGAATGAAGCCAGAGACTATCCTAATTTATATGTAACAGAATATTTCTTGTTCCCAATGTGCAAAGCCTTAAGGTACCTAAGCAAAACTCTAATCAAGTAATTAACAATGTTAATTCAAAGTATATTAAATAATTATGTTGTGGTATACATTTATCATAAATCAATAGGTATATTCTGTCAATTTATTCAAAACTTAATTATAAAATTTTGAGACATAATTAAATATTTTGTATTAAATATCTCTAATTCAAAAAAGGATTGAAACTCAAATATAAGTTTCAATCCCAGAATAATTATTATTAAAAAAGATATTCAAACCAGTCAAACCTAGCCGGATTCGTACAAACAGTTCTATTGCCGGAGGTATATAAAGCAATGTAGTTACCTGTAAACCTGCCTCCTACTTCCGTAGTCAGATATTGAACTTCACCCTTACCTGCCTGGGTAAAGGTTTTCCCATCTGCAGAGAAACTGAAATAGTAATATTCGCTATCCGCTTTTAATTCCATGATAATCTGTTCATGCTCATAGGGAATCATATTTTCGACTTTCCACAGACTGCCGATTCTTCGCCTGAATATAATACATCGTATTCCATCCTTCATAGTCAAGGCAATCTCATAATGATGTAAATTATTCATATAGATAGTAAGACCTGCCTCTTCCTCTTCTTTCACCGGCCGAAACAACAGCGCTGCTTTTGCACTGCACTCTATATGCTCTTGACGCCTGCCTACCCAAGCAAGACTATCCGCTTCATCCAGAGCTGTTTCATTACCATATAGGGTTAGAAACCCCTTGTTGTTTGATAAAGAATACAGTTTATTGATCGGGTTATAAATAAAGTTCCAGCAAAAGTCTAATTCATCCTTGTTAAAGTCATCTCTGGAATTCAGGACCTGCGTTTCATATTCCGGCAAGCATTCGGCATACATTTGAATATCCAGTGTTCCGTCATTTCCAAATACCGGCCAACCTGTCTCATCCCATTTCACAGGACACAAAAATGTCTCTCGGCCTAAATTATGGCGGAAGGGATAAGAAATCGGTCTTATTCCCAGACAAACCGCCCACCAACTGCCATCATGAGCCTGGAACAAATCTGCATGACCCACTGCTTTGATAGGAAGATTTCTGCTTCTGTTCGTTAGGACAGGGTTTCTGCTGCAGGATTCATAAGGTCCTTCTATGTTTATACTTCTAGCCATAGTTATCATATGACATAATTCTGTACCGCCTTCGGAAATCAATAGATAGTACCAGCCGTTTATTTTATATAAATGAGGTCCCTCCGGATTATTTCCCCCTGTACCATTCCAAATATCTTTTTTTTCACCGACACATTTACCCGTCTTTCTATCTATTTCACACATGAAAATATGATCAGAGGTACCCGTATAATATACCCTGCCATCATCATCAAAGAATAGAGAAGGATCAATTCCCGATAAATCAATCCATACCGGATCAGACCATTCATCATGTGGATCTTTCGTCCATACAAAGAAGTTACCCCCATCATACCCCACATCAGAGACGTTCGTAGATATAACATAAAAGATTCCGTTATGGTATCGTATTGTTGGAGCAAAAATCCCTCCGCAATTAGGAGAACCTTTTGCATATCTAAGCTGCGTATTACGGGTAATACAATGCCCAATAGGTTCCCAGTGAATTAAATCCTTGCTGTGAAATACAGGTATTCCGGGAAAATATTCAAAGGAACTGCATACCAGATAGTAGTCGTCTTCCACCCTGCATACACTTGGATCAGGATGAAAACCCGGAATGATAGGATTTTGATATTGTATCAATGATATATTCTCTTTTAATTTCATCTATAATAGAAGCCTCCGTTAAAAATAATCTTTTATAAACTTCATACATATATTATGGACACCCCAGGAAGCATTCATTTACTGAACACGAATGAAATAAGCTCAAACAATTGTCTGCCCTTGAACATGTACTTAAAGTAACCTTCATAGCTGTCTTCAATGACAAAATAAACTGCATGCCTGCCTGTAACGTTCTTTACGACAGCACCTATTATTCCGTCATCAGCACCAACCTCACAGCAGCCAATTTCTTCTCCGGTGTTATAATACTCGTCAATCAAAATATGTAATTTTGATTTGCAGCCCATACCCTTGATATTTGCACTGAATTCCATTGTACTGCTTCCATAATCCTCTCCAAAATCAAAATACTTATAACCGATAATAGCCCCGTTTTTTATGTTTGTTATAACCCTGGTAAAGATATTTTTCTCAGTTACCATACATCCGCCTTTAAGAACACAGGCAACATCTGCAGGCGTTATTTCATATGGTGACAGTGACTCATCAAAACCTAAAGAGGTCATTTCGACCTGCTCAATTGTTCCGTCAGGAAGAATTTCAATCCGCTCAGAACAGCCCCGTCTTGACATTACTGTTCCATTTGTCATACGATGATAGAAAATATACCATTGTCCGTTAATATTACAAATTGAACCATGATTATTCCCTCCCGGATAGTCGATTCCATTGTCAATAATCACTCCTCTGTATTGAAAAGGACCAATCGGAGATTTTGAGGTGGCATATGCAAGACAGCTGCCGATCTTGGGGGAATAGATAATATAATATGTATCACCTATTTTACGCGGAGAGATTGCTTCAAAAAATTTATGGGGAGTATCAATCGGAATAATATCCGGAATTAATGTATTTTTGATAATCTCATACATATTGCCGGAATTCAATTCGGCCATGTAGGAACCCTGATAGCCCCAGTAAATATATATCCTTCCGTCATCATCAACCAATACACCCGGATCAACAATAACACCCTCTGATAATACCTGCGCAGAGTTTTCGGGAAGCTTGTATTGCGAAAGGAGCTGAAACGGACCTTCCGGTTTGCTGCTGACTGCAACACAGCCTTTTGTATAGAAAATATAAGCATAAAGATAATATTTTCCGTCTTTTTCAACCACATCCGGTGCATAAAGCTCCCCATCAGTCCACGGTGTATCACTTTCATGATCCAAGTCTGCCCTGGTACGAAATGCAGTACCATGACAAGTCCAGTGCTTCAGATTGTTAATCGGTGCAGACCAGACTTTGAGTTTATAGTCGCAAAATTTATCTGAGCCTGAGGTGTCATGTGATCCGTATATATAAACACGGTCCCCAAATACTCTCGGTTCTCCGTCGGGAATATATTCCCATCCAGGCAGATATGGATTAGGCATAATAGACCTCCTTGAATATTCATAACAAATTTGTTATATTGCTTATGATGTACTAAATATATTAAGCATAATTCACAAGACATAATAAACACAAAAGGGTCATAGTGAAAGGATGTAATTTCAATGACAACAATGTATTTAAAATATTTCTTACAAGATCCAAGTTATCCTTTATTCATCCAGTATGGATTTCATGATAGTGATTTATTTATGCACACCCACGCTGATTTTACCGAATTAGTGATCGTACTAAATGGAACGGCAATGCATAAAGTTGATAATGAAGCTTACTTTATCAAAAAGGGAGATGTTTTTGTTATTAGCAATAATACAGCTCATGGATTTGAAAACACGAATGACTTTCATATTTGTAACATTATGTATCGCCCTGAATTACTTCAAGCCTCAGATCATGATATAAGAAAATCAGCTGGATATCACGCATTATTTGTAATTGAACCATATCTTACAATGGAGCGTAGTTTTCAAAGCCGGCTCAAATTACAGTTAGCAGAATACGAACGGGTAAGCGACATCATAAACCATATGATAACCGAATACGATACTAGACCCGATGGCTGGAAAACCTTATTGAATTCATACTTTATGATGCTTGTCGTCTTTTTATCCAGATCTTATAGTCTGCCATCCTATGATGTGAGATCTGATGTAATCAACATTGCAAAGTCAGTTTCATACATGGAAAATCACTATATCGATCCAATAACAGTTGAGAAGCTTGCTTTAATGTCAAATCTATCCGTAAGGCATTATACAAGAATATTTCATGATACTTATCAAACCTCACCGTCAAAATATATCGGATCACTGAGAATGCAGCATGCATGTAAGCTTTTAGTTAACACATCCTTAAGTATTTCTGATGTTGCTTTTCAAAGTGGCTTTAATGACAGTAATTATTTCACAAGGCAATTTGGTAAAATCTTTCATATAACTCCAAAGGAATATCGTAATCGAAATAGTATTCATTAGTTATTTTATAAAACTTAATTCCTTCATCATATCTCTAATTACTGTGACTGCTTACTTACGATTGTATAGGAATTTTTATTATCTTTCCATGCTAGATAAGACAACAAATAGCACAGATCGGACATTTATAAACCACCCATTTTCAATAGAAAAAAGTGTATTTTTAGTAATTGATAGAATCAAAAAGAGATTGAACCCCCTGACAGAGAACTCAATCTCTTAAAATACAAAAACTAAAAACAATTCATGCTTTTAAAAAACCCAATTATAACTTTATGTATAAATCGTTATTGAACAAGATACCTACAGTTTTTAGATACATATATTTTTTACTCATAAGCAGTGAATCAATGATATCACGACAAAAATGCCATAATTGCTGGCGGCAAATTCATCTGTATAAAACGGTTATCTTCATTTTGTCTTATCATCATCTTTTACACTGTAAGTCATAAATAAAGCAAGTTATCGGAAAAGTGTAACGACTAAGCTATAAAGAATTCAAGTTGATGATTTATTTATTACTATTTTAGTAAATCTAATGCTTTTTGATTAATTTCTATCAATTTTTGACTTAAATCTATCTGTATGATTACCCTTTGACGCATCTTATCTCTTTCGGATAGTTTGAAAAATCGCTCCTCCTGAAATGGCGAATACAATTCAGAAACACTGTTAAGTATTGATATAACCGTCCTTCCTTTCTTAATATCATTTTCTGAAAGAATAAAGTTATTTATTGCACTGGTCTGTTCTATATGCAATGCATCAATATAGGATGAAATATCATGATAAAAAGTTATTCCATTACTATAATCTAAATGTCCGTTATTAATATTTTTGAAATCCGATCCTATATTTGTGTAATATTCTTGTATCATGATAGAATAGTTTTTTTGCAATATATCAAGTAGATTAAGATTATTAATAATAGTCGAAGCATCAGATATATCAATTATTTGATTCTCATTTACTTTTTCCATCAAATCAAGTGTACCATTATTAATTGTCAAAATTTCATCTTCCAAAATACTAAAATTAGTGGAATATATTTTATATAAATTATTATAGGACATATATTCTTTTATGTGAAAAAAAATGCTTAGTGCTATAGATACTAAGCAAACCATTACTCCGATTGTTAATATTCGATACTTCATTTTGCCTCCTTATATTTTAGTGTAATGCCATATAGTATGATAACGAGTATCTTACTATATGGCACCAAATAAGATTTATTGCATATTAGAAATATATGAAATCTCTCTACATGAGTACTATCAGCAAAATCATTATACTCTGCTATGTTTCATATTCATTAGCTTGTCCATTTAAAAACAACATCAACTCAAAATATTTTTTAGAATTTGCTTTCATAATATATACGAACCAAAAAGCTCTGCTGTGACACTCTTACTAAATTTTCCATTGAATTTGTCATTTTATACTTTCTATCATGTAATTAGCTTCTCTTTCTCTATTAATGATTTTAGACCAAGGATATAAAGCTCATAATACCATAATTTCTATATTTAAATATGTCCTAATCAAATTTAGAATCGTTGCCCTCACAATCGATTATTATCTGATATATGATGATTGTACTCAATAACCCATTATATATGTCAACTCTATATTTTTTGAACTTACATCCTCTCGCTATTTCATTAGAGTGTTAATGTATGTCCTTTTTTATATCTCCCATAATTTTTATTTAAAAAGCCGTTATATCATTGGCAAAAATCTAATAATATAACGGCTTAGCTGCCATTTTAAATTATTCTTTAAATTCTGATAAAATATAGCCGAATTACCAGAAAAGCAAACTTTCGCAGACTATTTTTTTACAACAAAAAAGCCTAAAGCAATTTAACTTCAGGCCTACATAATACTTATTCATTATTGACAAAATACTACACACGGAATGCATGAATAACTTTAGCATTCCTTCGAAAATGTTAAACATCCAAACTAACGAACTTTGTTCGCAACAAACCATTCTTAGGTCAAGCCCTCGACCTATTAGTAACAGTCAGCTCCATGCGTTACCGCACTTCCACCTCTGTCCTATCTACCTGGTAGTCCTCCAGGGGTCTTACTAGCTTTTGCTATGGGATATCTCATC
>JAEYGZ010000023.1 GCA_023409535.1 Bacillota bacterium | reverse complement strand
TATTCATGAGAACCTCCTTAGTGAGTTTCGTGTAAAGTGTAAAAACTAGTACAACTTTTTACACTTTTTACGATATTATCTCATGAATTGAACTCAGAGGTAATGTACGCATGGTTTACCGTTTACTAAATTAAGACCATTATTATATCCATGGGATGATTTGATAAAAAATGAATATATATGTGACGATCTGCTTTTTCGCGAATAAATATACATTTTCTCATGATTCTGCTATATGGCGACCTGAATCAATGATATTTCTTTCTTTCGGTTTACTTTAATTTTCCACGTTCCATAATTATTACGATTCGTTGCAAATAATTCTATTTATAAGAAAGGACCTGAATCAATCATATGATATTTATAACTGGCGACACTCATGGAGATTTTAATAGGATTAAAAAATTTTGTGAAACATGGGATACAGCAAAAGAAGATATCATGATTATATTAGGCGATGCCGGCATAAATTATCACGGTGACAGCCATGATATATACACTAAAAAGTTATTATCAGATATACCAATTACCTTCTTCTGTATTCATGGAAATCACGAAAACCGGCCTCAAAACATACCCTCCTATATTGAGTTAGATTACATGGGTGGTAAAGCCTTAATTGAACCTGCTTACCCTGATTTAATCTTTGCTGAAGATGGTGAAATATATACTCTTGATGCAATAAAAACACTTGTAATTGGTGGGGCATATAGCGTAGATAAAGGATATCGCCTTACTCATGGTTATCAGTGGTGGGCTGATGAGCAACCATCAGATTTGTCCAAAGAAATCGTTGAAAGTGTTCTTAATAAAAGCGATTGGCAAATAGATGCTATATTAACTCATACATGCCCATTAAAGTATAAGCCGTATGAGGCATTACTGCAATCCATTAATCAAGCCGAAATTGATGCCGCAACTGAAGAATGGCTTGATAAGATTGAGAATAGATTAAGTTATAATAAGTGGTTCTGTGGCCATTTTCATATTAATAAGGTAATTGATAAAGTCCATTTTATTTTTAATGATATTATTGAATTTAGATAACCGATAAAATATTTGTTTTGATGCGTCAGCTGCATAGCGGCATTGACTATTTGTTTACTCCAAAATATCATATACAAAGCTGTTATATAATAAAATGTGATTTTCTTAAAGGTAGTTTAATATATCAATATTTATTAAAAATATATTGTTGGAATTGGTAAAAAAGTGTAGTCGTATAAACTCAAAGGCAAAAAAATAAATGGTTTATAAGAATGCGCAAAATAATAGTTTACGAAAAATTCTAATCAAAAGTAATTGGAGGTGACTTGGGGTGAACTCCATTTTGAAAAAACTGAAAAAAGATGGTCTTTTATTAAAACAGATATATAAAAAGGATCAAACGCCAGAAATGTGCAAAGTAGCTATCAATCAAAATCCCAAGGCACTACTATATGCATCCAAAACATGCATTGATAAAAAAACTTGTTTAGTTGCTGTTAAAAAGAATGGAAATGTATTTCGATATGTTCCAAGTAAGTTTTTTACCATAAAAATGTGTTTGTTGGCTGTTCAGACTAATCCGGATCTACTTAATTATGTTCCGGATAATTGGAGAACAAGAGAAATATGTTTGCTTGCAGTAACAAAGAAGCCAGGGACTTTATATTATGTTCCTCATGAAAGAAGATATGAAATATTAAATGAAGAAACCCCTGCGCAGCTTCTTAAGAGTATAGTTGAATTTAACATAGAATGGTTAATGTATATGCCTGATTGTCGAAAAGGTATACTTATTTGCTTGACTGGTATTAAGAAAGACTTCTCAGCTTCTCAGTACTTGTCTGAGAGTATAAAGCAGAATCAAGAGATTTTAGATTATCAGAAATCTCAAGGGAAAATCAATATCTTTAGTAAACTATACAATTCGGATGCTGGTTTATTCACGATAAAAATAAAGGTGGTATATGATAGCAGACCATCCACTTTGGATGATTGTAGACTAATTGATAAATCATATACTGTTAAGGTGGAATTCCGAAACTTTGATGAATTTTATAGCTTTTTGGATGGCAATCTGTATGATGCAGAATTACGTACATATAAATTTAATGGCATTGACCTAAAGCAATACAATATTGAAGGAGCAGTGATTCATCAAGACGTTTTGGCAGAACAAGGACTGTTTGATGGTAGTTATTTCGAAGGACTGAAAAAACGTATAGAGGATATTGAATTAACTGAGGTGGAGAAAAATGAAATCTGTCTTCTAACAGGCCTCAATTATCCGAAACCAGTGGATGAAGATGGATATGAAAGATTCGATAAAGATCACATACCATTTTTTTATGTGAGCGACATTCATCTGTGCCATAGGGTTTTACATAAATTTAAACAGAGAGCAACAAAGGAAGAAACTAGATCGTATGTTAAATTCCTGGCACGCAAAATGCTGGAATCGGTGGGAACCGTTCCTTATGATAGCTATCTCCTAATTGCGGGAGATACTTCTTCTGAATTTGAGATTGCAAAAACATTTTTTGAGGAACTGGTTCTTTTTTGGAAGCCAAAAAAGATTGTAGTTATCCTAGGCAATCATGAACTTTGGGATCCGTGGGATGAAATGGAGAACAATATCCAGGTATATCGCGATTACTTTAAAGGACTGGGGATCACATTCCTGCAAAATGACTTTCTTTTGGTGAAGAACCGACAACAGCACTTCATAATTAGCGAAGATAAAATTCTTGAACTTAGCGTAAATCAAATAAGAGAACTGGCAGAAGAGTGCTCAATAGCAGTTCTAGGTGGCATTGGATTTAGCGGCTTAAATGATAAATATAATGCTGTGAATATGCGTTATGGAAAATCTTTTGAGGAAGCTGAAACTGCGGAAGCGGCATTTCAAAGAGATATTTCTGAAGCTCGTAGATTTGATGACATATATCGGAAATTGTTAATGGCTCTTCCTCATAGTAGGATAATAGTGCTTACACATATGCAGAAATGGGACTGGAATACAGACTCCCATAATCCTAACTGGATTTACATAAACGGACATACACATCAGAATTATTTTGATATCAGCAATAAAAAGGCGGTTTATGCAGATAATCAAATTGGTTATAACACAGAAACAATCGGACTTAAGTACTTCTATATTGATAATGAATATGACATTTTTGCATATCTAGAAGATGGTATTCATGAAATTACAAAGAGTCAGTATTCTGATTTCAATAAGGGCAAGTTGGTAAAGATGTCATTCGGAAGAGACGATGGACGGATTTACATGATAAAGAAGAATGGAAAGTATATATTCTTTCTCTATTGTTTATATTCCAAGCAGTCGAAGAATAAATATCTTTATTTTTTAAATGGAGGTAGACCAGGCAAGTTGCTACGGAATAACCTGGAGGATTTAAAATATTATTATGCTACTCTTGATAACTATACAGAGAATGTTCACCAGCTGCTAGATCGATATACGGGAGGGCAGAAGGAAATTTCCCAGTTCGTAAAAAATCTTGGAGGATCAGGAAAGATTCATGGCTGCATAGTAGATGTAGAGAAACCGGGAAATTTTGAATCATTTTCATATTGCCACTTGTTTGTTAATCCAACAGATGGTAAGGTTACACCTTACTTTGCATATGACACGACATCCAGAATTGTTTACAAGGATTTCAAGGCGTTACTTGAATCACAGAAGTCTTGTAAACTATTGTATAGTAATTATACAAGACGTGAAAAGGAGTTATGCTTAAATATGCCTTCCCTACAGTACTCTAGCCAATTGGAGGAATGGGGAGATGAAAGTTCCATGTATGATGAAGGTAGCTACCTGTATAAGATTTCAAGAATAATTAAAAGCCTGCAGTATGTTGCTGAAAAAAGCATTGTTCGTATATGGAATGAGGAACTGCTAAATTATAATTTTGTTAATCACATCAAGGAGGCAAGCAGAATTGAAGACATGATTGACGATACTCTCATTATCGAAATTGACGATAAGTAGATGATAGATATGTTTCTTCGTTCGACCGAAAGGGCAAAAAGGGGTCAAGTTGTTGTTAATATGTTTCCGTGAATGCTCAACGCGATTTGAAATACAAAATGCCCTATTACTATGGAAACAGTGGAATGATGCCACATTGTAATCCTTGAAATGCTATAAATGTTATCCATAATGTCGATGCGACCTGAAAGCCGTTTCTTGCCATGTGAGAACATATGAACTACAGATATTAGCAATAATGGGAAGTTATGAGATGGTCTATATTGATGGATAATTCATATGAAGGAGAAATTATATGAACATAATTTTAGACACAAGCATTATTGTAAGCGATTTTTATATGAAGAGTGCAAATTTTAAAATGCTTTTTGATTATTCAAAAAAAATACCTTTTGAGATTTTTATTCCAGAAGTTGTTTACGATGAGCTAAGAAATAAATATAAAGAACAATTCGAAGGTCAACTAATATCCTATGAAAAATCAATATCCAAGATTAAGCCTCTATTATTAGGTCGGAACATGGATTTTCTTTTTTTTGATATTGATCTTCAAGTAGAGTCTTATGCCGATTATTTGAATGATATGCTGAGAAACAAAAAATTTACGTTATTACCATATCCAAAAACAACACATAAAAATATTGTTATGCACGAATTAAGCAGAAAGAAACCCTTTAAGCTCAATGGATCAGGCTATAGAGATAAACTGATAATAGATTCCATTTTTGAAAAGTTTATTTTACCAAATGAAGAAATAATATTTATTTCCAATAATTCAAATGATTTCGGAGAAGAGCCAAATTTACATGAAGATTTATTTTATGATAAACAAGTGGCTAATCGCTCGAAATACACCATAAAAAATACACTAGCTAACTTCATCAAAGATTATATTGATCCTATAAGGCACATTGATGAAAATATAATGACAATACCTCAACTCAGCCAAGTAGTGGGTATAGATTTAAGCAACTGGATCTTAAATAATTTAAAAGACATTATTAATGATAATGAGGTTGGATATGCAATAGTTGGTTTGGAAGTGGGATTTGGAACTGTTATGTTGCATAAAACAGATGTTATAAATAAAATAGTAATTTCCGATGTCGTACAAATGGATGATAGTACAACTACCTGTAAAATATTAATTGATGCTAAACTCATAATGTATATTTCGGGTGACCAAGACGATTTTAACAGTTCAAAATCTTGGTCTGAATTTTTTGAATATAACCCAAGTGAAGGTCATGTGGATGTTTCCACATGGCAATCGACAGTTACAATATTAATGTTTTCAATAGTTATTGATACTAAGAATAAACAGATCATATCTTATGAGCCTATATGGGTTGAGGGAGGAATGGGAAAAGTATATTACAACTGGTAAAATTGTAGTATAGCGATTTGGACATAGTGAAATTCATAATGTTTATTAAATATGGAAACAAAAAAATGATAAACCGAAAGCTGCATGATTATGAAAAAGAGTTACAGGAGATGATGAATTGGGATATATTTTTATTTGCAAGGAATGTGGAAATATTCAAGAGTATAATGAAAAGAAGGGGACAAGAGAATTAAAATGCAAGGTATGTAATGTTTCTATGGACTGGGAAAACAGTTTTCCACCTCTAAATGCATTAGATTTAATAAACACTTCAAGAGATTTATTAGAATTATCTAAAAAGTGCGATAAAGAGAACTTAGAAAATCAATATCAGTTTATTATAAAAGAAGGAAAGTTTACTATTGATAAGACAACTTTAGATAAGTATAAAAACCAATATGAAAAAATACTTGAGAAATATCCAGATAATGATGATACTTTTTGGTTGGAAATTGGCGATAGTTATGAAGAAAAACTTTGTAAGATAATGGGCAGTAAACAGGCAGTAACAATTTATTCTGCGCTATCTGTATTAAATAAAAATTATTATAGAAAACCATATATTATCATAGTTGCATCTTTGATTGAACAGTTATTTAATGATTATTTTAAAACAATAATTGGGAAAAGCCTTTTGGAATATGGAAGGATGATTTTTTTAGAAAAATATGATACTGCTGGAATCCAATCAGCGATAGATATAGTTGAGTCGTTCTTAAACGGAAGTTTGCGTGACAAAATGGATAAATACTCAAAAGGATTTTATGATAAATGGGCCAGCTTAAGAATTTTAAGAAATAGCATAATACATAGTAATAATAAATATATAACCAAAATAAAGGTTTCAGAAATTAATAAGTTGATTGATGAAAGCTTAATTGTATTTTCTAATTTGAAAAGTGAAATATATAAACCATTTTAGTGAACTTCACATTAATGGAAAGTAGGTTATAATAAAAGAAAGAAGAAAGAAAAGGCTAAAAATGCTTAGAGCCAAAAACATAAATAAAAATAGATGTCGTTTATCGGATAAAATAGATTTAAAATGATATAAAGGGGAACTAATGCATATGTCTGCAAAGAAGAGAATAGAAGAAAAGCTCATGTCCGATGATCAGCTTTGTTATCTAGCGGTACATACCTGTCAGTGGTGCCAAGCTGTTATAAAACAGGGACGGCGATTTTTAGATGCATTCGAACAGACTCATGGAGACGCACCATGGGATGAAAATGAACAAAGCAGCATGTTTCTTGCTGATAAAGTTTTTTTAATTACATCCATAAATCATGCCATTGTAAATTTAGAACGATTCGATTATGAACTCAAACAACGAAATGATTCGTCTTTCCATACAATTCTAGAGGCAATCGGCACACAAGAAGAGCGGATAAGAATTAAAAAGTGGCGTAATATGAATGAACATGATCTTGATTATCTGACAGGCTGTGGAAATGAACAAGATAAGTTCATTTCAAAGAAGACTAAGGGAAATTATCAATTTAAGATAAACGCTTTTAGTACTTTAATACATGGAGATGCCAAATTATTTTTGATTGGAGATATTGAGATTGATAAACTGCTGGTAAAATTCAAGGACAATTTAAAACCCATTAAGGAAAAAACGAAGGAAATATATTTGAGTACGGTTGTTAAAATGTGAAAGAGCTTGTATGAATTTTAAATGGGTACATTTAATAGTAGGAGGGGCGAAATTATGGTTGAAATATATAAAAATTTATTTATAGGAAACGAATTAGATTACGAAACAGGGGTCAAACGACAAGATGGATGGGTAGTGGTTCATGCATGCAAAGAGCCATATCATAGACAAGCTGTAGGATATAGCGGACGAGCTTGTTCAAAATCTCACCCTGAATATTTATTCGCGCTGCGTGGTAACAGATTGATTCTAAATTTAGTTGATGTAGAAAATCCCGATTGGGTAAGTTCTATTATCGTTGATGAAACCATGAAATTTCTTGATGATGGGTTGAAGAAAGGATTGAAAGCTCTTATACATTGCAATCAAGGAATGTCACGTTCTGCGGGTTTAGGTCTATTGTATTTAGCACATATTGGACAATTTCATGATATGGATTTTTTAATTGCTGAAGATGAATATAGAAAACTATATCCACATTATCAACCAGCAGGTGGAATTCGAGGATATTGTATGAACAATTGGAATAGTTATCGGATGTAATAAACATACATAATTTATGCTATAAGGATTTGTTTGCAAAACGTGCAAGGTTTAGATGCAATAATCATTTTAAATTATAGGAGTGATAAATATTGAAAATAGAGGATCTTTATTATACAATTCCAGAAAAAGAAATAGATGAAGAAAATTTTGATATTGAGAAATGGCGCAATGAAACCCCGATGGATTATCTAAAGGCAATGTTTTTAATCAACACAGTATCAAATAAGGCAGAAGTTTTTAAAACCATTTATCAGGTAACACGTCATTACATACCAGACACTTTATTTAAATATTATTCTCTGACAGATAGCATTGATTTGAATGAACAAAAATTAAATACATTGGAGAGCAAAAAGATATTTATGGCCGATCCTAAATATTTAAACGATCCATTTGACAATAAGGCATATTTTTATAGAACAGATGAATTAAGAAAATATGAGCGGTTATCTGTACATGAAGGAAAGTTGATTGATGATTTTTCTGCCTTTGTTAAGGTATCTTCTTTAACCTCTAATAACGTCTATTCAATGCCAATGTGGGCACATTACGCAAATAACCATGCAGGCTTCTGTGTATCGTATGATATGAAAGGAAATGCAGAACTATCTGGAAATACCTTTCCAGTTCAATATACCAAACAGCGTATCGACATTACTAGTTTGATGGATCAGCAAGTTAAAAAAATTATTCAAGAATTGGAGACTCAATCAGCAGAGGGCAAAAAACAGATATTATTGGACGACCTAACCTTAGTATTTTTGACATCCTTTTTTGGTAATATAAAGCATCTTTCATGGAGTTATGAAAACGAGTTTAGATGTACGGTAGGAGCAATTGCAGAAGGGATGCCTTATCTATCGGCAATACCAAAAGAAATATTTATAGGTATGAATTGTGTGTCTACTTATGAGGATAAAATCATTAAAATAGGACAAGTATTAAATATTCCTGTATATAAAATGGTTTTTGATGAATTTAGCTCGAACTACGATTTGATACCTATAAGGATTTAGTATGATTTTGTATATATAATGGATTTAATGCTAAAGAATATGCAGCCCAGGCAATTGAAATATATGAAAATAAGAATTTTCAAACGGAAATACATACGATTAGAGATAATAACTCAAAGGTATAATCTATTAACAATCCTATAGTATATCGATTTTATAGTACAGCAACTTCACATTATGTTTATAATTGGATCTATGTTGCACTGATGAGTCTTCAATAGACGAAGTGGGGGTGTCAACTCCTGTATGTGACATAAGTAATCAGTAAACAATTTATCGCTTGAGTGGACAAATTAGAAAGGATGTGAATATAGATGGATAATACTCCAATTTACTATAAAAAAATGAGAAATTTTGAAATATGGAAAGATGCAGACGGAAATAGAATAGCTATAAGAGATATGAAGGTTGATTACCTAAATTACACTATCAATTTTCTATATAAAGCAATTAGAGAAGATAGCTATGTAAATATGGAAACTTGTCAAGGATTTATAGATGAAATGAAAAAGGAATTAGATACAAGGTATTAATTCATATAATTCATTATTGTGGAAAAAGATGAATCTAGTATCCAAGTGATAGAATTTCTTAACACAGTTGCACACTTAATCCATTTGATGTGTTATTTAAAGATAATATAATATATCAATATTTATTAGAAATTTATTGTGTTGAAATAATACTTATGATTTACCATTTAAATTATTTATATCAATATTTATTGTATTCTATATCAGTATTTATTGAACGCCAACATGGTGTTGAAATACAATAAATAATGATATAAGTATTAAAAGGTATAACTTCCCCCTCGGGATTAATTGCAATTTCTGCAAGCGATTCGAGGGGGATTTTTATGCGTAGACGAATAATAACTTAATGAAAGAGCAAATTGCTAAATGGATTAAGGAAGGCCAAGGAGAAAAGTCCGTATAGAGGGTAAGAGTAAATCGAATGTAAAGATGCAGTTAACTATTTAATGAGAAAACCAAAAAGCATAGAAGTTAATACCGAATAGGTGGTAATAAGATTTACTGCTTTTTTAGAGCTTTTTAGATTAGTATTTCTTATTACAAATCTATAGAAAAAATGTATTTTACTTTGTCAATTTTGATGGTAGAATATGGACAAAGAAATATTGTTATATAAATAAATTTTGAAAAAATGAACAACTGATTATAGCGATAATGGGAAGTTTATAAGATAACAAAATTTTGGAGGTTTTATATATGTCTATAGATGCAAAAACAGCACAAATGCTTTATGATTTATTATTAGTACTTTCAAAAGAAACATCGATTCGGGCACATAAATATATTGAATCTGGTAGTCGGATAGTGGGGTATTGTAAGTATCCAGTTAGAGAAATTATTTTTCCAAAAGATAAGCCGGAATATTTGGAGTTTTACGAAAAAATACCATATCTAAAATATGACATGCCAAGATATGAATTAAAAGACTTTCCTAAAGATAGAATTCAATATGGGGCAATTTTTAATGGCTATGGAGATGACCATCTCGATATTACAGTACTCGATAAGTATGACGCCTTATATGAATATATAAACAATGCTCCTGAATTAAAAAAGTTAATGATTGAAGAAGACAAAACGGATAGCTTAAAATATAGAATTAAAGGCATGATTTCAGGAATAGTAGAAAGATACCTGTATAGTATTAATGCCTCACAAAATGTTCCTGAAGATATTGAAGATAAGCTTAAGCCTTTTGTTGCAGAAAAATTATTACGTTATATTGCCAAAGATTTAGAAATAGATATATACGTGCCTATTTGTTTAGCAACATTTGAAGATGAAATCATTAAACTATCAGATAAAATTGAAATCATTCGCATTCCTGATGATATTCAAAAATCTCGGCAACATACTTGCTCATATGAAACGAATAATGAAGATTGGTTAGCTGCTTGTGCTACTCATATGATAGTTATACACGGATATTGCTTTAAGAATGATAAATATATTTCGATAAATACAGTTACCCGGAATTACCATGCCTATCCACTCCATATCATTGATGATATTATGGCAGTCATACGAGTAGCGACAGGATACAACATTGGATATGAGCAAATACTAGCGTTTCCGTTAAATTGGGTTGATGAAATTAGTGAAGACCTTACTCCTTTGTATGGGGCTAAATCACATTTTGTTAATGCAAAAGAAGTCGAGAAGATGTGGATGCAACTTGATGTCAACAAGGTTAGTTCTGAGCAAGCATTGGAAATTCAAAAAATATATTCTGTTGTTCAATCATGTGAAGAAGATAAAACAAAGGGGAATTTGTCTTTTGCCTTAAAACGTCTTAATAGATGTATGCTAAGGAATGAATATGACGATATGGCAATAGATGCAACAATTGGATTAGAGTCACTCTTGTCAGGTGGTACAAAAGGAGAGATTACATATACAATTTCAAATAGAATACCAGTTGTATTTACTCAGGAATATAACGACATTTATACTCCAAATATTTGCAGAAGTATAATGAAAAAAATTTATAATTATCGTTCGATAGTTGTTCATGGTGGAACGATTAAGGAAAAAGATAAATTCTTCGAAATAAATGATTCGAAAGTTGAAATAGAAAAGATAGCAGTTGATTTTCTAAGATATACATTGTTATTTGTTCTGCATAATCCGGAATATCTAGATGCCAAAAAGTTTGATGAGTTTATTGATTCAATTGTATCGGAAAAGAAACCATCTTGACTTACTATTATGTTTATTAGGAAGATTACTGTTAGCGGCGATTATAAATAACTCTGTCCTACTTATAGTAATATGTGGATGTAAAATTCATATTAAAACAATATTTTATTTACTGAAAGGAAGGATGTAGATGGGTGATCTTTTAAAATATAGAGGAAGAATGATACCTTTAGATAGTATCATCAATTTCACATATGAAGAGCAATGTGAAGTCTTAAAATTGCGTGGTAATGCTATTCAATTCATAGACAATCCAACTGAAGAACAACAACTGCTTGCTGTTACTCAAAATGGATATGCGATAAAGTACATACCGAATCCAGCTTATAAAGTTCAGGAAATGGCGTTTTCTCATCAGGCAACCGCTGTTCAATTCGTAGCAAACCCAGCTACAGATTTACTTGAAGCGGCATTTTTAAAGGATCCAAACGTTCTACAGTTTATAAAGAACCCGACATATGAACAAAAATTAAGCGCAATCAGACGAAAGGGCGGAACTATTCAGTATATTACAGATCCATCAGCGGAATTAATAGATATGGCAATTACTCAAAACCCTATATCTATATCATATTTGACAAAGCCGGATAACAACCTTATCCTTTTTGCAATTCGGCGCAATCCTCGCAGCGTAAAGGTGATTATTAATAAAATCCCACGTGACCTACAGATAGAAGCATTAAAATGTAAGGGGCAACTAATTAAATACATAAAAAATCCGGATACGGAACTTATTGAAATTGCTCTGCAAAGTGATCCTCAAGCTATTCAATACATACAAAATCCGAGCATAGAAGCACAGATGGCAGCTGTTGGGAAAAGTTCTTCTTTGGTTAAATATGTTGATACTAGTATACCAGCTGTACAAGTGGCTATAGTTGAAAAAAAACGAGACAATATATTTGATCTAAAAAACCCGTCTTCCTATGCGATAGACGCATATGAGTCTGCTGTATTCGCAAAAGATAAAACGGCTAAGAAAGAATTTGCGAAAACCAATGTATATCCTTCTGATCACTTTTATATAAAACGGAAGTACCTTGATTATATTGCTAGAGAATTACAGGTTCATCATTACTGTGAGTTCCTAAACCAATTTGACGAACCATTATCAGACATAATTGATGTTCTTAACAGGCTATTAGACATTAAGCAAGTTCGAATTGCATCAGGGTATCTTTATAAAAGTGGATTAAATATTATGAATATTATTATCAATCCAATCATTAAGTCAGGTGGAACTGTTGAATTGGTAATAGGTGCATTGCAAAATTACATTAAGTGCGTATCTAGTCATCAAAAGATGATGGGGATGGATTTCGATACAGCACAATATCTGCGTGGATTGCTGAATTTTAAGCATATCACATTGAAAACATATACAGATAACTTCTACCATGGTAAATTTTATAAGCTCATTGGAAACGAATACACAGTAATTATCATTGGTTCATCAAATGTAAGTTTATCGGGATTACGGAACAATATTGAATTGAACAGTGTTTATATATACCCTCATAATGACGCCAGAATCAATAAATACGATGATTGGTATAATAAGTTTATTGGGTTTTGTGATCCTATTACAGAACTTAGTCTGTCAGTTTTCAATAAAACGATTACAGAAACAGATATTCCGCATTCCAGTTTTGGAATCGGTATTGACGTAGATATAAAGAGATTCAAGGAACGTGTTAGAGTTCTTACGAATAACGATGTACAGAACCGAATGGAAATCTGGTTAGACTTCAATCCATCACATATATATGAACAGATAAAAATCACTCCATTTATTGATTATATACTTTTTGAATATCCGGATAAACACATGTACGTATTTGAATCATTCACTCATGGAAATGCTTTTTATTGTTTTAAGTCAAATAATCTAGATGACTTGCTAATTCAAATACAAGGGAAGTCAAAATTACAGTTGTTTAAGATAAGCGAGTTCTATAAGAGAGGATATCATATTAGCGATGCATTTAACCTGAAGATTAATGTTGCCTCGATGTTTTAATATTTTAATTTAACAACTAAATTTCAATCAGTAGTGGTTGGGGAGACGAGTTTTTGGAGATTGTATATGCCATTGAAATTGCGTTAGGTATACGAATAGAATAAGTATTTTCTATAGTAAAATTACGTAATCATTCCCAACTACGAACTTCCCATTATGTTTAAACCCAGCACATAGGCAAATTTGAATTTGTTGGGTAGTATTGATCTGCGGATTATTTATATGATTTACGATGGAGGGAAACGAAATGACAGTAGAAAAACTCAGCCGAATGGAAGACACTCTTATGCAACTTGGAGGTACTTATATACTTAACCATGCAAGACGTGTTTTGTATATAAGCAGGTTATTAGCTGAAAAGGAGAATGTATCTTGTAACGATGATATATTAGTTTTTGTATCATATTTTCATGATATAAGTGTCTTTCCTCCATATCGACCGGCAGGTACTTTTGACCATGCGTTTGAATCAAGCAGAGTAGTGCCAGGTATTGCTAAAGAATATGGATTTAGTGAAAATGATATTGAAATTATCATTGAGGCTATTAATTTCCATGATAAAGTTGGTATGGGCGAACACAACGAAACTCGACTCATCCGAAATGCAGACGGCGTTGATTATCTTGGTTTTGTGGCGGTTGCGCGTGATTTTTCAAAACAGCCAAATGATATGAAAAAGGCAATTGACATGCTTAAAAAAAGAAAAGAGAAGTTTTATTCAATAATAGATTATAGCTATGCAAAAGAACTTGCTGCTCCTCGCCTTGATGAACTTGAAAACTTTATTAGTAGGTTTATCGAAGAAAGCTTTGGGTTGTACTGAACAAAATAAGAATAATGCGAATTTCACATTCCAATTTGCCGATTCGTCGTAACTTCTCATCAAGGGAGTCCCAGGTTGATACTCGGGGGACGGTTTGCAATGACCTAAAATAATGGATACCATCCCCCTTATATTTGTTTTTAGCAATCAATTCTACTTTCTGCTTGAGAGCCCTTGAGTGATTTAGAGCATAGAGGGCATAAATCGTTTAGCCTCCGTCGCTTTATTAAGATTCCGGTTATTCTAATGTCGTCCTGACATTCTTAAAGCAAATGTCCGCCGGACACTTCAATATCCTGGGCTGTAACCCAGCCGAAATCATCGGACAATAGGTTCACAATGACCTTCGCGATATCTTCGGGTTGGCCGATTCTGCCAAATACAGATTGCTCTGCCAGCGGCTGGATGAATTCAGGATGTTTATCGAAGGCTCCATCACCAAAATTGCTGTGCGTAGGACCGGGAGAAACTGCGTTGACCCGAATTTTGCGCGGTGCAAGTTCTTTGGCAATGTAGCGAGTCCAAGATGACAACGCTGCCTTTAACGAGCCGTAGGCGGAGTACCCTGGAGATGATTGGTTCTTGGATGTACTCGTGGTATTTACGATGGCTCCGGCGTCCTCCATGAAGCGGACGAGGTGTTGCGTTAAAAAAACGGGTCCCCTGAAGTTCGTATTAAGAATCCTGTCGAAGTACTCCTCGCTCATCTCAGTAAACATCATTGGCCCACCAACTCCGCCATTATTAACTAAGTAATCAAAAGTCGTTCTGTTCCAAATTTCTTTGAGGTTTTCTTTCACTTCTAAAACGAAATCTTCGAATGTTGATATCTGAGTCAGATCCAATTTCAGTGCTGCAGCCCGAACTCCCTTATTCTTCTCAATTTCCTTAACGACAGCTTCTGCCCTGTCCTTATAGGAATTATATGTGAGAATAACGCTAATTCCGCGTTTGCCAAGTTCAAGTGCGGTCGCTTTTCCAATGCCGTTACTTCCACCTGTTACGATTGCAATTTTCATAAGATCCTCCTTTTTATGTGTTTGACCTGGATCTTATTTTAATTGTTTCTGCTGAAATAATCTAGCTTCAATACTGCCTTTTGATTGCCTAAAAGCACCAATTATGCTTTTATAACACCCGGATTATCCTGTATATCTATTATCAAATAGCCTAAAAATGCCGAGAGGTTTCAAAATTATATTGAGGAACAGGAAGTCATGTGATAGAATAGGTATATGAGCAAAATTTTAGAAGAAATTATCGATTTAATGAAAAGAGCAGGTACTCGTCCAATTGAAACCGGAGTACCGGGGCTAAGCATGATTAAGGGAGACATTCCCATACATCAACTCACAGCGGTCTACAAGCCGACAATTGGTTTTACGGTTCAAGGGACAAAGATTCTTTCAATTGGGGAGCGCAGCACTACTCTGGAAGGACCTTCCTATTACGTGCTGCCGGTACATGTTCCCGCAACGGCGAGGGTATATCCGGATCATGATGGCCGTCCTTATATGTCCCTTGGTCTTGAGCTGAATCAGAATGTTCTTCAGAGTTTATTAAGAGATCTTCCTGAAGATCTAATACCGACTGCTTCTGAACCTTTCTCAGCTTGTGAAATAGACCTTGAATTTATGGAGGCATGGCTGCGCTTATTACGATTAATGAAAACATCAAGAGATATTCCGGCTCTCGCGCCGGCTTATGAACGCGAAATCCTTTATCGCGTTCTGATGGGACCGCAAGGATGGTATTTAAGGCAGCTTGGCCAGCGGGAAAGTAATTTCTCCAAGATTTCTCAGACTGTAAAATGGCTTCGCGATAACTATACGAGGCCAATAGACATCGGTGGGATGGCAGCAAAATCTGGTATGGCTATAAATACCTTTCACCGTCAGTTTAAACGGGCAACGGGTTTAAGTCCGATTCAATTTCAAAAGCAATTAAGACTTTTGGAGGCTAGAAACCTCATTGCATTTGAGGGCTATGCAGCAGCCGGTGCCGCATATCAAGTTGGCTATCAGAGCCCCTCACAGTTTAATCGGGAGTACTCCCGATTCTTCGGTTTATCTCCAGCACGGGATACTGAGAAGCTAAGGCGGATTGAAAGTGCGAGGGATTAGCCAGTCGCTTGTTGGAAAACAGGTATAAGAGGAAGGCAATTATTTTTGAACTTTTCAGGAAGCGTATAAACAAGGACGGCTGAGGAAATATATCCCCTGCCGTCCTTTTGTATGAGCTTTCGTCAGTAGTCTATTTCAGAAGCTCGAGGCGACCGGGATCGTTCGCAAAAGCTTCTTTGGCATTATCTTTCGTAACGACAAGAGGAGCAAGCTCATAAATACCGACCTCCTTTTTACCGTTGTTTACAGTGGTATCAGGAGCAGGCATATCATTACCCGCCTGCAGCGCCTTGATGATATCAATTGTCTTGCCTACAAGAACATCGGTAGGCTTGGCAACAGTCGAATATTGCCTGCCTGACCAAACCCACTCTACTGATTCATTCTCAGCGTCTAGGCCCGAAACAACAGGAAGCTTCTGTCCGGCCTGCTCGGATGCAGTAATGATAGCACGGGCAATGCCGTCGTTCGGTGACAGAACACCATGGATTTCCTTATCTGCGTAGAAACCGGAGAGCAGGGAATCCATACGTGCCTGTGCCTTGGAGTTATCCCAGTCAAGGGTCGCGCACTGGGTGAAATCGGTTTGGCCCGATACGACCACAAGGGTGCCGTCATCAATCTTTGGCTGAAGCACTGACATAGCGCCTTTGAAGAAGTTAGGTGCGTTGGGGTCTGCAGGACCGCCGCCGAACAACTCGATATTGTAAGGGCCTGCACCCTTCTCCTTTGCCAATCCGTCAAGCAGCGCCTGTCCCTGTAATTCTCCGGTCTTGATGCTTCCGAATTGCACCACGCCATCAACGGCGGTGGTGTTCTCAAGAAGCCGGTCATAACCAATGATTATAATGCCGGAAGCAGCCGCTTCTTCCAGAACTGATCCGAGCTGTGAACCATCCACGGGACCTACAACAATAACCTTGGCTCCGTTTTGAATCATAGATTCAATCTGCTGTTGCTGCTGAGGAACCTTGTTATCGGCAGCTTGGACGATTGCCTTGAAGCCTGCATCCTCCAACTGGGTTTTGAACATTTCGTCAGCTTCTTTCCAGTTTTGTGTTCCAAGCCATGGCAGAGAAACGCCTATGGTTGCATCCGCCGCAAATCCTTTTACCGATTCTTGTGTATCCGGTTCTTGTGTGTTTGAAGCTTTGTCTGCCGTATCCGGTGCACTGGCTTCGCGGCCTGCACCGCTGCAGCCTGTCATCACCGTCATCGCAATAAATATTGCAGTGATGAGTAGGGATAATTGTTTTTTCATTTTCATAATTACCTCCTTTTATAAAATTATTTAATTTCAATAAAGCCTGGATTGAGGAGGTTACCTCCTTTTATAAAATTATTTAATTTCAATAAAACCTGGATTAAGGAGGTTACCTCCTTTTTTAAAATTATTAAATTTCAGGAAAGCCCGGATTTAAGGAGGGTGCCTCCCTTTTTAAATCCTTCGGCTATATAAGGCCCAGCCGCACAGTTTATTTGAAAGCACTGCCGGCCGGCTTGCCTTCCCCGGGTTTGGTTTCCCTTTCAGGAAATAACGTTCCTATGATGGAACGGCGGCCATGCACCTTGTTATAAACATCAAAAGCAACCGCAGCCAGCAGCACAAGGCCCTTGATAACCTGGGTACGGTCGGCACCGACTCCCATGAGCATGAGTCCGGAATTGAGAACAGCCATCACCAAGCCGCCTACCATGGTGGCGAGAACCGTACCGATACCGCCTGAAACAGCTGCACCGCCGATAAAGACCGATGCAATGGCGTCCAGTTCCCAACCGGTGCCGTCCGAAGGACCGGCCGCCGTTGAACGGCCCACAAACATGATTCCTGCTAAAGCCGCAAGAAATGACATATTAAGCATAGTGAGAAAGTAAGTCTTCTGGACGTTTACGCCGGACAGAGCAGCCGCGCTCTTGTTGCCTCCGACAGCGTAGATGTGGCGGCCAAACTGAGTACGTTGGGTGATAGTGTGGTAAATGATGATCAAAATGACCAGAATCAGACCTGGTACGGGAAAGGATGTACCTGGGCGTCCGGTGCCGAAAAGCCAGGTAAAGCAGCCGATGATAACCCCCACCAAAATAATCCGGACCATAACCGGCCAAAATGCTTCTTTTGTCCCGGTAAGATTGGCCGAACGGATGCGCCGCCGCAGCTGTGCATAAGCAAAAGCGATGATTGCGAGGATTCCCAGCAGCAGAGTCGAATTGTTCATCCCGGTAAAAGCAGGACCCCACTCCGGCAGGTATCCGGCGCCAAACCATTTAAGCTGCGGCGGTGCCGGCACTGAGATAGACTTTGATATCCAGATGACTCCTCCGCGGAAGATCATCATGCCGCCCAGTGTTGTGATAAAGCCGGGGATGCCCAGCTTAGACAGCCAAAACCCCTGCCATGCTCCGGCTGCAAGGCCGATTGCCAGGCTGACAATTACTGCGAGCCACCACGGAAAGCGGAGATCCCGCGCCACCAGAGCCATAACCATCCCTGAGAATCCGGCCACGGATCCGACGGACAAATCAATCTGTCCGATGACGATAACCATCAGCATTCCAATCGCGAGCACCAGTACATACGCATTGCCGGACAGCAGGTTCTGGAGGTTGGAAGAGGTAATCATTCTTCCCCCTGAAGTGATATTGAAGATAACGATAAGCGCCGCCAGAGCAATCACCATTGTGTACTGACGAAGTTCACCGCCTAATACTTGTTTTATGTATTTCATGCTGCAATTCCGC
Source organism: Bacillota bacterium (assembly GCA_023409535.1). Lineage (GTDB taxonomy): Bacteria > Bacillota > Clostridia > Lachnospirales > Lachnospiraceae > Mobilitalea. Next base: position 173,069 of record JAEYGZ010000023.1, on the reverse strand, counting down.
CCCTTCCTGATTAAGATTCCACCGCAGAGGTGTCTGTCATCATTCTCATGAGTCTTTCCTGATCGGCTTCCCCGCGGTTCAACTCACCTGTTATGCTTCCCTCAAAAATGGTATAGATCCTGTCCGCCATACCAAGCAGCTCCGGCAATTCAGAGGAAATGATTACAACCGCCTTTCCCTGATCCGCAAGCGCATGAATGAGGCGATGGATCTCATACTTAGCGCCGACATCAATCCCGCGTGTAGGTTCATCGAGAATCAGAATCTCCGGCTCAGTAAACATCCACTTGCCCAGAACAACCTTTTGCTGGTTCCCGCCGGACAATGTGTTCACACTGATGTCAACGCTGGGGGCCTTAATACTTAAGGAACGCCGGTACTTTTCAGCAGCCTTGAATTCCTTCTCAGAATCCAGCAACCCACACCGCTTAATTGCCTTGAGGTTTGCCGACACAATAGTCATACGGACCGTGTCAATCAGATTAAGGCCCAGAGTCTTTCGGTCCTCAGGCACATAGGATAAACCATGTTTAATGGCGGAGGCAACGGAGGAGATGCGAACCTGTTTGCCCCTGATTTTGATGGTTCCGCCAAGGTAGATGCCATAGTTGCGCCCGAAGACAGATCTCATGAGTTCTGTTCTTCCCGCACCCATAAGACCGGCAAAGCCAACGATCTCGCCGGCCCTGACATAGAAGCTGGAGTTTTTGCACACCAGCCGGCCAAGTATATGGGGATCCTCAACACACCAATCGGACACCTCGAAGATAATCTCACCGGGGTGCGATTCATGGTCGGGATAGCGGTTTTCGATGGAACGTCCCACCATGGAACGAATGATGCGGTCCTCATCGACACGCCCTTCTTCGACGACGTAAGTGTCGACAGTTCGGCCATCGCGGATTACCGTGACGGCGTCGGATATGGCTGCTATTTCGTTTAGCTTGTGCGAAATCATGATACACGTGATATCCCGCGTTTTTAAATCTCGCATAAGACCCAGCAAATTCGCGGAGTCAGCCTCATTGAGTGCGGAGGTCGGCTCGTCGAGGATCAGCAGCTTGACGTTTTTGGACAGCGCTTTGGCGATTTCCACCAATTGTTGCTGGCCTACACCCAGATGCTTGATTAAGGTACCGGGATCAACCGTGAGCCCCACCCGTGCAAGCAAATCCACAGTGCGGTGTCTGGCAGCGTCCCAGTCAATCAGACCATGCTTAACCACTTCATTTCCCATAAAGATGTTTTCGGTAATGGACAGTTCCGGGATCATGGTCAGCTCCTGGTGAATAATTACGATGCCGGCATTTTCTGATTCCTTGATATTCTTAAAAGCTATTTCACTGCCCATGTAAATAATCCGGCCTTCATAAGTGCCGTAAGGGTAAACGCCGGACAAAACCTTCATTAAGGTTGATTTTCCGGCACCATTCTCACCGCAAATAGCGTGAATATCGCCCCGGTGCACCTCCAGAGTAACGTTGTCCAGCGCGCGTACTCCCGGAAAGACCTTGGTAATGCCCTGCATCTGAAGGATTAACGGATGTTCCATAATTTCCCTCCCTATATGCTTGCATTATGGCAAGCAAGTGTTATAACGATATACGTTCCTTGGCAAATCCAACTGTCTAAATCCCGCCGGCGGTTATTGCATGCTATTCCCTTACCGCTAAAAATGCGCTGGGTATTTGCAATACCTTATCTGTCGCTATGGCGGCCGCACCGTACAGAGTAGGATCAACCTTGAGGCTGGATATTTTAATTTCCACCCTGGTCTGCAGTTCGGAAATAGCGCGCTGTTTTACCACATCCTGAATTGTGGGAAGCAACAAATCCCCTCCTTGGGCTACACTGTCACCGATGACAATAATATCGGGGTTATAGGCATTGATTAAGGTAACACAGCCGTAGCCAATGTATTCCGCTATCTCACGTACCACCTCAAGCGCCTTTGGGTTGCCGTTGCGAGCCGCTTCAAAAACGGCATTACAGGTATCATAGCTTTTCTTATGACTGTTGGAAAAGCATTCCGGTACACGCTGCTGTGCCATCTTCAGCATGACCGGAGCCGAACAATACAGCTCCAGGCATCCACAATTGCCGCATTCGCACCGTGGGCCCCGGACATCTACGCTAATGTGGCCAATTTCACTCGCAGCACCTTGTGCGCCTAACAGCAGGTTGCCGCGCTCAATAATACCGGATCCCACACCTTCCCCTACCAAAAAATAAGCCAGCGTGTGCAGAGGCCGGATATGGTCTCCGAACCACCATTCCGCCAGCGCTCCGGCATTGGCATCATGCACGATAAAAAAAGGCTTGTTAAACTCTTCTTTGAATTCTTCCATAAAATTGATGTTATGCCAGGTGGGCATTTGGGTTACCACAGCAATGTGCCCCTCATCCTGCAGATAGGGCCCTGGTACGGCAAGGCCGATCGCCACTACATTTTTATATTTTTTCAATACATCGTGAATTTGCTTTTTCATAGCCGAAAGCACCGATTTCTGGTCTTGCTCAAGAGGGTATTCCGTTTCGGTTTGGCTGTATATTTTACCCGAGATATCGAATACACCCACTGCAAACATATGCCTTGCAAACTTTACCCCAATGATCTGATGCCTGTCGGCGTTCAGCTTTAACCCGATTGAGCGGCGGTTACCGCTGCCCTTCATGCTGCCTACCTCGGATACGATGCCCATTTCCATCAGGGCCGCCACTATTTTTGTAATAGATGCCTGGGTAAGACCCATTTGCTTGGCAATGAATGCTCGGGAGCAGATTTCCTGTTGGTGTAATATCTTTACAACGGCGGAGCGGTTCATTTCAGTTAAATCGCTATTGTTGCTGCCTATGGTATCTCGCATTTTTATTGATCGACCTCTTCCTCTGCTTTAAGCAAGCATTCCTGCGTTAATTAATTAACTCTGTTTATATATTAATATGGAAATATTTTACTGTCAATTAATTTCTAAAAATTGGAAAAAGATTTGTGCATTATTACAAAATATTTTATTCTGGTTTGGTGAATATGTATTAAATTTGTGTTACAGCAAAATTTAAATACAACACACAAGTCAATGGCATAATAAATAAAGGATCGGTGGATAAAGATGATTTCAAAAGAGGTCATGCATATGATGCGAAAGACGATATCAATACGTATCTTAAGAATTGAAGGTTGTAATTGTACAATAATATTGAAATTGGAATAAAATAACTTGACTTCCCCCCTCAAGATTACTTACAATTTGTGTAAGTAATCTTGAGGGGGGTCTTATGACAGGACGAAGAAACAATTTTTTACCGGAACTGGCATTTAATGATCAACTTTTTGACACTGAAGCGGTAATCAGAAAATTGTTGTTTTATAGATTTGAACATAATGGAGGAATCCAATGACTAGAAGCAGTCTAATAAAAGATAAAGAAGCAATTATATATTATTGGATTGGAACTATTACACAGATATCAATTATTTGCGTGATAATATCCATTTTAAATTGTTTTAATGTAAAATATGGTAAAATCCCAGCTCTGATTTTTCTTGCGTTCGGGGGATTATCCTCGGCAGTCTGGGGGTGTGTAATATCAAAAAAATCAGGCAGAGTAAAGCGCTACAGGCAAATCGCGGTCGCTTTTTTTAATGTCAGACAGCCTGTCAGGTATTATCTTATCCTTTTTATATTCGTACTTATCATCTTTGGAAAACAAATTGTTACCGGAGATATTAATAATAATATTAGATGGTACACCTTCCTTGTTCTCTTTTTTCAATCAATTCTTTTTGGCGGTGTGGAAGAAATCGGATGGAGGTATACTTTTCAGTCTCATTTAGAACGGTATCTATCTTTTGAGTTGTCTACATTAATCACATTCGGTTCGTGGGCGGTTTGGCATTATATGTACTTTTACATATCAGGAACTCTTACACAAATTGATAATATAACATTTTTACTCAGCCTATTAAATACAAGCTTTATTCTCGGCGCAATTTATCATAAAAGTCAAAGCTTATGGCTGTGTGTTTTATACCATGTATTATTAAATGTCTTTTCACAAACTTTAGTTGGGGCATCTGTTTTACAAACTATAATAACAACAATAATCAGTATTGCTTTATCTATCACTATTGTAAAAACCGGCAAACGCAATAGCACGAATACTTGATTTGAGTAGCTTGTAATTAAAGAAAACCATTTCACCAAGACTTTGCTTTTAAAATATAGTTGAAAAGACAGGATAGGTAACGAAACAATAAATTTCTTTTTTCAACGAGTCTTGCAACACTAAAATATTTAAATTCTTATTTTACTGAGGAAGTTTAATCTTTTCAGCAAAAAATCGGATATCACTGTTTGAATCAAATCGGCATTCTTGCAGAATGACTTTTGTAAGCACTTTTTTCTTGTGCATCAAGCGGACTATGTCCTCACGGCAGCTTCCACATAATGTATTACGATATAAGTACTCCAGAATGCCGGTTTTGGGCTTACCCCACATGTATTTTATCCCATCTTCAATATCCATGAAAACTGCATGCCAATTTCCATCATCATATTTGATCGGCAACGATTTTACGATATTGAACAAGAAAGGCTCATCTTCAGGGTGAAATGTTCGAGCAAGTAAGGATATAGCATTTGCTACGTCTTTTTTCTGTTCGATAAGGTACAGGGCATACGCACGAAACTCCGGTGATGGATTTTCCATCATAATGTAAAATGCGGCATTGCGGAGATCCTCATCATTACTTTTACTCAATTCCAACAGTATGCTTGCAGGAAAAGGATATTTTACTCGTGAGAAAGGCTGTAAAAGATTAACCTTAATCTCTGGATCTGTTTCCTCAATAGCCAACTGTACTACTTTATCTAAATCCTCACGACTTGCATTTTTAGCAAAACGTAAAGATATACTCATTGTCCTAATATCCTTATGAGATGCTGCATTAACAAATTGATCCAATGTTGGAATGGGCGGCTTTTCAAAGGTATGATTATCCCATTCCCTTGATTTCTCGTAATAAACGCGTACAAACTGAGATTTTTCCGACTGCTTTTGTAAATAATTTTCCACGCGCTTTTTACCGAATGTGCCGTTCGCGTTTTCATAAAACATCTCTGAGAAAAAGCAATCTATATCTTTAGGCAGCAGGATTTTGCTTACATCCTGCACAACACGTTTGAACATGCTCCACCCACCAAGCGAAGTTAGCCAAATGCATAGCCAGTCAAACATATCACGACGGGGATATGTTCCGTATGGCTTTCTTTTTCTGGGAGAAAGTTCATTTATCATATCTTCATATTGCTGATAAAGTGCAGCGCGGGCGCTCTCGTTTCCGTCCACCGCAAAATAATACAAAATAGATGCCAATTGATTAAACAGCCAATCATTATCTCTGGTATGGAGAAATTTCTGTATGATAGCAGATACAATGGACTCTTTATCCCCGACAAGTTGGACCGCCTGATATAGATACCAGCCACGGTCACCCTCGCATTGCTGATCATAAGTTGTGTTATGCAGACAGCCATACATTACAATTTCACGAAACTGCACTGGATTGCAGTTCGAGTGCAGTTCAATTAACGCGGAACCCAAACCCTGCAGAAAATCATGCTTAAACTGTATTTTATTCATACGTTCACCTCATTCTGAATACTTTTCCCTTTGGGACAAAAGGTAGATTCGCTGCTTGCGGCACCAAAAATGCATGTTCCCTGCCATGGAGAATAACTTTATCGCAATAACCATCTGTAATAATCAAAATTGGCGCTTCTTTTGGAAAATCCTCAGCTTTTTCGAGTAAATCAATGCCCGGCTGGAGTACCGTACCGCCGCGGCCTTTTATCTTCACGGTTCCAGTGATATCTTCCGGTCTCATATAACCCGCATCGTAAGCCTCGGCGTCGCAGAACACTACACGCGCGGCTGGGACATCCCGAGCAGCACTGTAACTGGCTATGGCACCCAGTGCCATGGCTAATAATCCACGTTCCATCGATCCGGATGTATCCAAAACTACACCGAAGGTTCTGCCATCCATCGCCGCCTGGGAAACAGCCCAGTTAGGGCGGGGAATATCAGGAGTAGAAGATTGACGACGGCTGGGCCGGGCATAGGAACGCATTTTTTCAATTGGTGTAAATTCCTTATCAAACCAACGGGCTAACTCCACATCCCATGAAATTGGCGGATGGGATAACGTCCGGATTTCTTCAATCAAACCTTCAGGCAGGTAACCGCGTCCTTGTTCTTGATGATAGGATAGTCCCTGAGCTAATGCACGGCGATAAAAAGTGTCTAAATCTACATCAGCCGAAGAGCTGTGTCTTCCAGGAAGAATATCACCAAGTCCCACACCCCGCAATGTGGCCAGTTTTCGGTAGGTACGCATATCGGTAACGATACGGTCATATATCGCTTCAGCATTCATACCTTTGAACTGTTCATCATATAGAAGCCCGTCCGGGCGTTCGCCAACATCCATTTCGATTAGCCACTGATTGATTACATAGTCGCAGGCTACATTCCAAAGATAGGCGTCCCGCCATTCCTGCCGCGCGTCGTGCCGGAGTGCAGCATGTAAGAATTCGTGTGCCATAATGAAGCGAATTTCTTCGGTATCCAGATGATAGGAAGGATTGATATAAATCTCGGACAAAGCCGGTGAAACTGCCGCGATGGTGATTTCCATGCGCTGACAGATTTGAGAATCCTCAATCAATTTGAAATTAGCGGCAACAGCGCCCAGAAGCGGATAACTGGAAATAAACCACTGCTTGGCGCGATAGGCTTTGCTATTTACAGATTCATTGGGGTTGGCCAAAAGAGTTTCCTGATCACCGGATGCCACGCTTACTGCACTGCGAACAGCAGCAGACAAGCCTGCCGCAAACAACTTTGACCAACTGTACGGGTTACGATGACGGTGGTACCGACTTTCATTTTCAAAAATCATATCCGGAATCTTATCTCCTGCCGTGCCAAATCCGGAGTATTCTGCTTTATCCGGTGATTCCAGTAATCTCAGGTATAACCGCTCCTCGTCGTGAATCCCCACAGGGAGTGAAGCGCTATAGCAAGGTGTACCAAACTTTAAATCATTCAAAAATCTTTCAACCACGCAGTCGCAGGCCATGTTCCATATGGTTAGTTGCTCTTTCTCCTGAAAATGCTCCATGCCCAAATGCAGCAGACAATGAGCCAGTGCATGCGCCCATTGTTCCGGTTCAGCCCGGAGTTTTGGGTTGCACAGGATATACCCATCTTTTGTTACAGAAGTAAGCCCATTTTCGGGATAATTGCTATTTTCATCCCGGCATATAGATGTCTCATGAATCAGAGGATAAAATAAAGGGTGATTATTCACCAGCGTATATCCTGCATTGAATTTTTGCGTAGCGATATTGTACTGATCTTTTTGGTGTTGTTTTATTTTTGGCATTATTTCTTCACCGCCAATCTAGGCAAATCCCGTATAATCTCCACAATAAACCAATCAGGCAGAGCGTTATTGTCCTCTGCGGATACAGTCATCTGTGCGATTTCGAGGCTGATATTCGCCAAATCTTTCATCAACGCTTTTGACTTGAATGCTAAATCCTGTGTCGTGCTGGAAAGATTATTTTTATCGGACGGCAATTCTTTAATAAGCTGCGCCTTAAAGCTCTGAGCAAGAAAATAGAGCGCATCCCTGTCTTCGGGGGCACACGGCCACTTCTGATCACCATTAATTATTGCGGAAAGAGCATAGCGGTTACGGATTTGTTTGACAAAAGCACGAAACTGTGTCGCGTGATGAGGAGACAGACACCCGGAGGTTAGAATCTCCAATTGTTTTTCGGTTATTTTATCTCCGTAGCCATAAATGGCATCGGACAACATATGCCAGGAACGTGGGGTAGAAAACGGTTCTTCGGTTTTAGGCGGCTGCTTCCAGAGATGATCCGGGCGTAAACCGATGTACTCGATAATGTACGGATGAATACCGTTTTGGCCTGCCCATTGGAGCCAGTCACGATGGGAGGCAATCAACTCCACATGAAACATACGGTTAATCAAGGCAGAGGACATAGGCCTAACAATCGCATTATCCTGTGCGCGGTTACCGGCGCCGACGATAATCGAACCCTCCGGCAAAAAATATTCACCGATACGCCGATCATGAATCAGGCTGTAGAAAGCTTTTTGCACTTCTTGAGAGCAAGCGTTAAGCTCATCCAAAAACAGGCAATAAGGTTCTTCCCGCGCAATCATCCGTGGAGGGCAGAATACACTTTTACCGTCGATAATCTGCGGCACGCCGATAATGTCCTCCGGGGCAAGCTGGCTGCCCAAGAGCGACACGCATTGCAGTCCGAGAGACTCGGCAAAGCTTTCCACAATTGAGGATTTACCTATTCCAGGAGCGCCCCAGATAAAGACTGGACGGATAATAGCCACATTTAGCAATACATCAAACAACTCGGTTTGATTTACATTTAATGAAATATTCATATTATTTCCTCATTATAATCATTTTTGTATTTCTGGCGTTTTTTCTTATTTTCAAAAACGGCGGTACGATATTTAATACCGCAGGAAACTCGCTTCTTTCGGGTTTCCTGCGTTTCTTTTGTAAGCATCAATAATTTTGATTTTTTATTTTTCATTTTTCCCTCCATATAATAATTCACATTATTCAGCAGCTTTAAAGTTATAAACAGGCTTGATTATCTTAACAATCTCAACTGTGTCGGCAATGTTAGCAATGATTTCATCCATGGGTTTGTAGGCAAAAGGGGATTCATCAATGGTTGATTTATTAACGGTTGAAGAATAAATTCCTTTCATCGCTTCCTTAAACTGCGACAGGGTTATGCTTTCCTTTGCGGTGCTGCGTCTCATCAAACGTCCGGCCCCATGGGGAGCGGACTGGTTCCAGTCTGGGCTGCCCTTTCCAATACAGATCAGGCTTCCATCCCGCATATTCATTGGAATTAGCACCTGTTCACCTGCCTTGGCCGAAATTGCGCCTTTGCGCAGGATCATGCTATCCGTTTCGATATAGTTATGAATTGTGGTAAAATAGTCTTCAACTTTAAATTTCATCTGTTTGACGATATCCTTCACCATCGCTTTGCGATTGAGCATGGCATAATGCTGCGTGATCGCCATATCGTGTATATAATCATCAAACATCTGCCCTTCAACAAAAGCTAAATTCGTGTCAATCTTCACAAATTCCTGTTTTCGCAGTTCGGTTTCAATTTCAGCCTCTCTTCCTTGTGCTTTTAATTCAGCAATTAGTTTGGAGCAGTCATTGCGGCGTTTTTCCAAATCCTTTGCTGCGGCTTTTTGATAATACTCCGCTACCTGCTTGCCCAGGTTTCGGCTGCCGGAATGCACGACGAGGTAATATCGACCATTATCCTCCCGATCTAGTTCGATAAAATGGTTACCGCCGCCCAAAGTACCCATGCTCAGTTCTGCGCGGTTTAAGTTCACATGGCCGGCGCAGCGCAGTTTGGTCAAATTAATCTCATTCATATATGTGTGGGGAGTATCACGGATTTCAAATCCTGCCGGAATATATTCGTGGATGACCTTGTCAAGCTTTTGCAATTCCACATGGGAATCTCCTAACAGGACGGTTTCCATACCGCAGCCGATGTCTACGCCCACGAGATTGGGAACCACTTTGTCTGTTAGGGTCATCGTGGTACCTATGGTGCAGCCCGCGCTGGCATGAGTGTCCGGCATGATACGGATTTGGCTGCCGCACACAAATTTCTGATTGAGCAGGTTGATGATCTGAGAGATTGCTTCCTCCTCGATATTATCGGTGAACACCTTGGCGGTGTTATATTTTCCTTTTAGTTCGATCATAAATTTCCTTTCTAAAAATGGGCACAAAAAAGCCCGGGTAAATTACCCGGGCATCAATACGGCTTAAACAAAAGGCGCTAAATAACGCCATGCCAGTTCAGACAGCGCGGGTATAATTTGTTATTGATTGTGTTTTGGTTAATACGAAGCATGACGTCACCTTCCTTTCTATAATTTGCTATCAATAAAATATCATGAATATGCGGCTATGTCAACAAATTTTCAGATTATTCCAATCTGTAACCCAGTAAATATATTAAAGTATGTCACATAGAGGTTTATTCGGAATTACCCCATTCCGCAGGCGTAATCTTAATTTTTCGCGAAAGAACCAGATTGAGGAATGCGATAACAGCTGCCGCCATAAATACCGCCTGATATCCGATATGCATCCATAAAAGACCTCCGAAAATAGGAATTATCATGGAAGCGATGTGCTGTAAGCTCACGCCGGTTGACAGCGTTGGAGTCACATCGGCTAGGTCGGCGGCAATCTTTCGTACATAGGTTGATCGCGCCATTTCCACCGCAGACATGGAATTGTCAATGACATAACAGCCCGCAATGATTACTACGGCGATGCCGGCGGAGAAAATTCTGTCCGAAAATGCATATCCGAGGCAGATAGCAAACAAAAGAACAGCTTCTATAGTCAGGACGAATCGCTCACCGCGGCTGTCAATTAATTTACCGATCAGTTTCCGCGTGCCTATACTGATCAGGGCAACCACCATACCCAAGATCGCAAACATCTGAGGCTTTACATCAAATACCTTAATTAGTACCCATGGTGCAAACGTCAGAAAAATTTGATTCCTTGCCCCACTGATAACGGCCAGTACATAATAAAGGGTATAACGTTTTCTAAAAACAAATTTTACTTTTCGGGTCTCCGGTCCGCCCTTCTTCATCATCCCCACTGCAAACGCGGCGAACAGATAGAAAACAGTACCGGTAACAAAGGCGGTCTGATAAGTCATATGCAGGAAATTAAAACCCAGAAAAATATAAACATAGGCAACGATACTTCCTGACAAGCCAAAGGCACTTACTGTTCCAAGCCTTGCTCCGAAGGATTCCTGGCTGGACAGGGACATACCTATGGAGGGCGTGACGGGCATGACCATGTGTGTGCCAAGGCTGTACATCATCATCCAGATGATCATTACTGCAAAGGTTGGCGACAGCAAACCGAGACCGAGCATTCCCAGCCCCGCGGCTGCCATGCCGAGCATCGCAATTCTTACATCGCCTAAAAAACTTAATGCAGCCAGGATTACCATAATAAAGAAGCCTGGCGTTTCTCTGGGCACCTCAAGGAACCCTCTGACATCCTCGGACAGCTTGAATATGTCACTTAAGTAGTTGTTGAATATTGACGTATTGATACCTGCTCCAATTCCGGAGAATAGTCCGGCAAGTAAAAACAAATTAAAGTCACGTTCAATATGGAAATTCTTGTGTAATCTCATTGGTATACCAGCTCTCATAATAGTCATAACTCCAGCAATTATACCACAGGTAATTAGCGCTTACAATGAATTTTGTAACTGCCTTAGGAGCAGGTAAGATAACCATTACGTGTAAATAAAGGACATTCTGCAAAACTAACATTTTTCAGCTAGGATGCAGCATGTCCTTTTATATTTGGGTACAAAAATGCTTCCGTGTGAATCCCTATTGCACCGTTATGCTCTCCTGGGGTTTCCGGCATGTCAGCACTGAGAAGCCAAGCTTACAGCTTCAGGCCATAAACAGGTTTCTTGATAATAGGCACCCATATCTCTACAACGAATTTATTATTATCCCTGTGAAACATCTCAAATTCCGGTCCACCCGCATGGATATAACCGGAGGTTGGGAACCATTCCATAAAAATCCGCCTGCGCATATTGCGGATAATCTCCGTATTTTCTTTTCCGGTATGCTCAGGGGTAGAAAACACGGCCCATGTGTACGAAGGGACTGAAAGCACGGAATACCCGCCAGGTGCGCGGCTGGAAGGCATCTCATAGCAGATCATATAGGAAAAGGCGCTTTTGCGGTAATTAAAAAGTGCAGCATTGAGGCAGATATTATATTCCAATCCGATGTCCCGGTGAAACTGGCCGATAACCCCATTGTCGATATTGTCTTCCCAAAAGCTGGTGATTACGGCATTGGTTTTCTCTTGGAGGATTGGAATATCTGTAGCAATTCCGCATACCTCATAGGCATTTTTCTGTGTAATACGATAATCGATCTCCCCATCACCGCCGAGGGTCAGGTGGAAGGACAGTTTTGGATAAGCCTTAAGTGAAGTGTTCGTGTTCCGGGCGGCCATTGGAGTTATGCCGTGGAGACCCTTAAAAGCCCGGGCAAATGCTTCCGGTGAACTATAACCGTATTTGGAGGCTACATCAACAACCTTCTCCCCGTCAAATAAATCAAAGGCGGCAAGGGTGAGCTTCCTGCGCCGGATATATTCGGACAGGGGAATCTCGGCAAGGAATGAAAATGTGCGCAGAAAATGATATACTGAGCAGCAAGCCTTGCGTGCCACCAGATTTAAATCAATATCCTCCGTTATATTAGCTTCGATAAAGTCTATAGCATTATTCATCTTGTCCAAATAAGCCATACATCTACCTCACTGTTTGTAAATTAAATAAACTATCTTTATTTAAATTTATCATTCCATCCCATCCTTGTCAATAAGGGAACAGGAGAATATTGCCATGAGTTTCTTGGGTTCACAGTGACAGGTTACTGATTAAATCGGGACATGATTTATTTCGTGCAGGCAATGCTAGGGTTATCATTGGAATTTGTGCTAAGCTTAATGTAGACTATGCCAAATTCATCAGTACGGGTTTGTGCGGGCGTCTTAATATTAGTCAGGAGGTATCGTTGTGGGGAAAAAAGTAATAGCTATATTCATCTGTATCCTGCTCGTCATTACATTGCTTCCGGGTATCGGTATACAGAACATTACGCAGGCAGCGGCAAACAGCATCTATAAAGTGGACTGGAGCAAGTTTCAGGAGGGTGACAAGATCAGCGATCCCAAGGAGGGTCTGGCCAGATCAGGCGGAGCGGATATCACAGTTACGGGCTCCTCTGCCAAATCCTTTTACATAGCAGGCCGTAAGGACAACTGGGATGCGCTGGATATTCAGAACGATTTTTTGAAGCTGGACAGGGATGCAACCTATGAAATCACAGTCACCGGCCATGTGGATGCCGGTGTAGACACGAAGAATGCAAGTGTCAAGCTTGGCGGTGTGACAAGAAAAACGGGCGAGAGTGACGGATATCCCGAGTTCAGGAAGGAAAAACTGCAGGCCGGTAAGAGCTTTACACTGACCTATGAGCTTAAGATTTCCCAGCAAATCCCGGACTCTGCACGAAACCTATGGGTACTCCGTGTTCAGACGGACGAAGCAAGCGGCGGTAAAGCCGGAGATCTTGTACCTTATTATGTGGATGATATCGTAATTGTACAGACGGAGGCGGGGAAGCCTGCAGCTCCGGTTGCTTTAACCGGCGAAAGCAGGACGCTTTACGAACTGGATGCGGATAAAAATCTCATCATAGGAGAGGAATTATCCAGTCCCGCACTGAAGGTATCAGGAAGTGCCAAGGTAGCTGTCGTCAGGGGGGATGACGGAACAGCTTCTCTGCAGCTGAAGGACAGGGTCAACAATTACGATGCCGTGGATATTCTGTTTAGTGAGATATCCAAGGGGAGCGATAATACTTTTATTACAGGGACATACACGATTAATGTAACGGGACATGTGGAAGCCGAAGACGCAGGTAAGGCACAATTTCTGATAGGCATGACAGAATCCCCGTATGGTGAGCTGACTTCAAGAATAACGCCTGCAAGCGACGGCAGTTTTGAGCTAAACTATACGAAAAGTTTTGCTAAAGCGTCGGAAGTGTCAACACTTGGCTATAACTACCGGATTCAGACACCTCCCTCCGTATTTACCACATTCTATGTGGATAATATAACAGTAACGGTAAAAGGTGCAGAAGAAACGGGAATCGGTGTTCGAAAGCTGCATGCATTCCCCTTTGATAACCAGAAGGAGCCGGGCGGTCTGTTCACAGTGGCTGCTTCCTCTAAGATCGAATGGGTTGAAGCACCCGGTATAGGAAAGGAAGATAATTCGGCTTTAAAGGTTACACATATTGCAGGCCAAAGCTACACAGGTGCCGATAACGCGGTCCGTCTTACATTTGCCGAACCGCTGCCCGCCGGTGGAGTTTACAAAATATCCGCATGGTTTTACGCTTCGGCAGAGGAAAACAAGGGCAAGGGTACGCTCACAGGTCCGGGCATCGTTCTGAATGCAGATTATGCGGGATCTACAGGCGTCAGTAAGTTCCCGAGTGACTTTGGTACCTTGCCTCTTGACGAATGGAAGGAAGTAAACGTTACGCTTCCAGTACGTGATACACCGCTGACAAGTATTGACTTCCGGCTTGTGGTAAATGAGGCGGATAAGCACCCTGATGTATGGCTGTTGGATAACATAGTGGTCTCACAGGAGGGTGAAACAGAGGAAATAGTCGTTCCGGAATGGGATCTCACGCTTGCTTCCCTTAAGGAGGCTTATGCCAATTATTTCATGATCGGTAATATAATGGAACCCGGTCAGATACAGAATGCGGAAACCACAGCAATGTTTAAGGAGTATTATAATGTTATTACTGCCGAAAATGCTATGAAGCCGGCAAATATGACTTCAGCCAAAGGTCAGTACAGGTTCGATCAGGCCGATACACTGGTTGCCTGGGCAGAAGACAACAACTTAAAAGTCCACGGTCATACCCTGGTCTGGCACTCACAGTCAGCACCCTGGCTGACCGCACAGGCGGACGGAACACCTCTTACACGCGCGGAAGCCAAGGCCAATATGGAAGATTATATTAACGCCGTTGCAGGCCATTACGCAGGTCAAGTGATTTCCTGGGATGTAGTAAACGAAGCATTTTTATCGGGTGTATCCGTTGCCCCTACTGACTGGAGGAATGCGCTGCGCAAATACGAAGAAAACGGAAACGGCTCTCCCTGGTATCAGGCCTATGAAAACGGTGCTGACAAGAGCAAGGGCGAGGACGGCTCCGATTACATCTATGACGCTTTCGTATTTACACGGCTTGCCGATCCAGGTGCGGTACTGTATTATAACGATTTCAATGAGACAGAGGCAGGGAAGCGTGAAGCAATCGCCTTGATGGTGGAAGAGTTGAATAAGAAGTGGAAGACCGATAAGCGTAATACTGAGCCTGACAGACTGCTGATCGAGGGTATCGGGATGCAGGCGCATTATTGGACCGGTGATCTGAAGGCTTCCGATGTAGAAGCCAGCATCAAGCGTTTCATAAAAACAGGTGCCAAGATCAGTGTATCTGAGCTGGATATTCCTATGGGTGATTATATGACTTACAAACAGCGCGTTGCTGCCCCGACAGCAGAAGAGGAGAAGCAGCAGGCAGACCTGTACGGACAGCTGTTTGAAGTATATAAAAAATATGCGGACAGCATCGAGCGTGTCACCTTCTGGGGAAAAGCAGATACGCAAAGCTGGCGTTTTGAAGGCTATCCTCTGCTGTTTGATAAAAACTTTGCTCCGAAAGAAGCATACTTTGCCGTAATGAGCGTGGCAGAGGATAAGGATATTGAACCTGTAGCGGTTAATGAGATTCCGAAAACCGGGGAAGCCAACGGCAGGCAAATGATTTGGGCGGCAGCAGCCATCCTGACGGTATCGGCTATGATCTTAACAAAACGGAGAGGGAAGAATAGAACGAATATATAATTGCCGCATTAAATTATGAATAATTTAAAATCATATTTACATTGCCTTAGTTGTATAAAATATAGGCGTATTGCAAAATCAATGTCAATAAGTTAAATTCAAAATCAGTCTAATAATTATAAAAGACAGTTGAAGGAGTATTTTTATTCCTTCAACTGTTTTCTTATATCAAAACCAGACAGCTCAAAGATCTGCCTTTTGCAGATAAGAAGTTTCCTTGGTTCCCGAATGACATCCCTACTTATCCGGTTTACTATTTAACCTACGGTATTTGGTGGGAGTTAAAGCAGTTAGCTTTTTAAACTGTCTCATAAAATGGACTTCATTTTGATAACCGCATAAATAAGATATTTCCCCAACTGGCAGATCTGATTCAAGCAGCAGCTCTTTGGCATAAGTTATGCGGCTTTCAATAACCTCCGACATGCAGGATATAAAAAAGGTATCTTTATAAATAGTTTGTAAGTAACCGCTGCTGATGTGCAACTTATCGGCCATTAATGGTATCGACCAATTTTTATGTGGATTACTGTATATTTCACTCCTTAGTTCAATTAATTTATCATGAATGCTTGAATGCCAGGGGTGAAAAGGTTTTGTCTCCATCTGTTCTTTTGCCTTTATCAATAAAATCGGCATTAAATATCCGATGGTTTGCTCCTTATAAGGATTATTGGAATAAAATTCATTTGCAATTTTTTGAATCAAATCAGAAATATAATAATGATTTGAGATGTATAATGGAGTATTTAACGCAATTGAGTTCTGTTTTAGAAAAAAAGGATCAAATTCAAAATGTATCCAGTCGTTTTTATATACGGCTTTGCTTGCGCTGTATTCATGAGGAAAATTCTTGTCGTAAATTATCAGGGTATTCGCCGGAGTGGATATTTTTTTTCCGTTTATGATAAAATCTGCAGGAGATTTTACAAGCAATAAAAGAAACCATTTATACCCATTCGGACGATTAACAGAAAAGCTGCTATCATGTGTCGTATTACACCCCATACGAAGTATTTGAAACATATTCATGCCTCCTTGATATTAATATATTTCTATTATATTAGAATAGATCAGTTTTCTATTATTATATATTATTGATAGTAAGGTTGCAATTTACTATACTGATACTGTCATAAAGAAAATAAGATGTGTCTTATTATATTATTTTTTATCAGTGTTTGTATGAGGACTTCATGGTCTTGCACTGTCATTGATAAGAAAAATTAAAGGAGGATATGCATGAATACGAGATTATTTGAAAATCACATTATTCGTAAAGAAATCCCACTTGATCCTGTCTGGGATTTTTATACCCTAAATTCAGAGGAGAAAAAACAGGAGGAATATAAGATGCTTGTTCCGGGGTGCTGGGAGAGCAATCCGAAGCTGGCATCTTACAAGGGAAAGGCATTGTATTCTAAGAAAGTAACCTTTGGCGGAAATGTTCGTCTTGTATTTAAGGGAGTCGGCCATACTGCATACATCTATCTGGACGGAAAGCAGGTTGCATATCATTACAATGCTTATACGGAATTCGCTGTATTATTGCAGGATATACCCTATGGTGAGCATTTACTGGAGGTTAAGGTGGACAATTCTTTTCACGGGGAATCGGCTCTGCATGTGAGCAATGATTATTATTCTTACGGTGGAATTACCCGTCCGGTTGTGATGGAAGAAATAGGTGAAATGTTTATTAAATATGTTCATTTTATCCCATATCGGGAACATGGAAATTGGTATGCTGCAATCAGTGCCATGGTAAGTAATCTTACGGATGAACAAAAGAATATAACGTTGAGTTTAATGATAGGAGATGCAATTGTTACTTTTAGAGAGAAAGTGCTCTCTCCGAATACAGAGACACAAATTGAGAATACCTTTGAATTTCCTTATGCGGTTGCATATACGATGGAAAATCCGAAACTGTATATGATGAATGCTACACTTTTATATCAGGATAAGGCAGTGGACGATCTGATAGACAGAGTAGGGTTTCGTGATGTTAAAGTCGATGGGAAGGATATATTGTTTAGCGGGGAAAAGGTTGTCATCAAAGGTGTGAACCGCCATGAAGACTATGCAGAATTCGGATGTGCAATCCCCTTGGAAGCAATGTATCGTGACATAGAGATAATTAAATTATTGGGTGCAAACTGTATCCGTACCTGCCATTATCCTAATGATGAGCGTTTCCTTGATTTATGTGATGAGAATGGAATACTTGTGTGGGAGGAGGCCCATGCAAGAGGGTTAAGTGAAGAACAGATGAGACATAAAAATTTTGATAAGCAAAGTGAGGATTGCATAAGGGAAATGATTGAAAATCATGTCAACCATCCGGCTATTTATGTATGGGGTATTCTTAATGAATGTGTGAGCAATACGGAATTTGGGAGATCCTGTTATAAAAAGCAGTTTGAACTGATCAAGAGCCTGGATTCCAGTCGTCCGGTAACCTTCGCCAGTCTACAGGCTCATATAGGCTCCGATTTATGTCTGGATCTGGTTGACATTGTATCTTTTAATATTTATCCCGGTTGGTATCATGACACACCGGTCAAAGAGTTTTTGGGCACTCTGAAAAATTTTGTTAACAGTACGGATGGAGCAGGTAAACCTTTACTAATCAGTGAGATTGGAGCGGGTGCAATCTATGGCTTCCGAAGTAATAATATGGAGAAGTGGACGGAAGAATATCAGGATTATATTTTATCGGAACAACTTACTGCAATATTATCCGATGATGAATTAACAGGTGTGATAATTTGGCAATACGCAGATTGCAGAGTAGACAAAGGATGGTTTCATGGAAGACCAAAATGCCAAAATAACAAAGGCTTGGTAGATATTTATCGACGAGAAAAGCTTGCTTATAGGAAGGTTAAGGAAATATTTCAATCTTATCGTTAGCGGTTTTGCTGTGAATGAGAAAAAGTCCCTGGAAACTAGGGACTTTTTCTTGTTTCGACAGGATTTTGAACATTAAACTTATAATTTCCCGGAGTACATCCATGATACTTCTTAAATATACGAATAAATGCATTGCTGTCTTGGAACCCAACCATCTGGGCGATATCGGTAATTTTTAACGACGTATCATTGATAAGCTTTAAGGAATGTGAAATGCGTATCTGGTATAGATAATCAATAATGCTAAGACCATTTTTCTCGCGGAATTTTTTAGACAGATAGGATGGCGTAATATTAAAATGATCAGCAATATAATTCAAATTCAAGTTAATATCAAAATAATTGCTATCAATATACTGAGCCACCTCTTGTATTCTATAATCTGTATTATAGGAGCTTTGTTCTTTTATCATCCTAACGGACTGTAGATATAATTCTTCGATATAATGGATGGCTTCTGGTAAGGAATAGTTAAAAAATTGACTATTTAAATTGAAAATACTCTCGGATGACCGATAAGGATATTTATACTGAAGCCGTGTTTTAAGTTTCATGGATACAGTATAGAAGAAGTAGAGACAACTTTTGGCATCCTCAGAAGATAATTTTTTTTGATTTAACTCCTGATATATGGTTATAAAATAGTTCTTTAAAGTCTGGTCGTTGGCTAACATTACGAGATTAATAATGTAATCTGAGGTCTTTAGGTTTAGGTAGCCAAGCTGGGATTCCTTGGGGGTGTCCTCATAGTTAAGCAAAGTTCCGATACCGAACAGGTGCATATATTCCAAGGTATTGCCAGCTTGGGAATAGGCGTCGGAGAGATGCTTATTATTGCATAATGCACTAACTCCAACATAAAAATCAATATCAAAGTGATTCTTGCAGTATTCAATAAACGTATTAAGCCCATCAGATAATATAGTATTGGCTCTACCTTCATCTTCTGAAAGATTTACTATCATAGCAATTTCTGCCTGATTATAACAAAAATAAAGATTGTGGAAAACAGTTTGAAATAGCTCGCTTAATATGTTTTGTACAATAAAATAAGCCAGATCATTCTTTGGACTTTTTAATTCTTCGTGCACTGAATTCTCCTGCTTATGGTTAAAGGCAGAGAAACGCAGTAAAACAACGTAGAAAAAATCTGAAGGAAAGTTCAAGTGAAATTGTTCTGCAACGGTCAAGGATACCTGTGACAGATGAATTTCACCCGTTAACAATTTATTTAAGTAATTGTTTTTCAGTATATTTCTTTGCGTCTGTATCTCTGAGTTTGTTCTTATTATCACATTCTTTATTTTGCTGTATTCATTCTTTTCATTCTGATCAGAAGGATAGGCGATTATATAACCCATAATTTCTTTGAGTGGACGGTAATTGTGTACGGAATAAAATAATGTAATGATAACGCCAATCAGGACACTAATAGAAAGAGCTATATATAGAACAATCAACATATTGGATATTTCGCTATAATAAATGCTTTCTTCCGTAAGTGACATAAGTTTTAAACCGGATAAGTGCAAATCGATGGAATCAATAATATAATTAGTCTTATTCGAAACATTTGATTTTAAGGCGTTACTGGCTTGGAGCTGTTCCATCACTTCCGTAGCTGTTGTTAACATAACCGTAACATCATTCATAAGCGTGAGCGCTGAGAAATTGGATGACAGTACCTGACTCTCCAAAAAGGTGCTGATACTTTGCAAATTAATCTCATAAATTATGATTGATAAAGGTTTATTGGTTTTATTATTAATAAGCAATGGTTGTGAAAATAAAAGCTGGGAGTCATGTTGTTTTTCAAACAACAACTGATAGGAATTTTTATGAAGATTGTTCTTTAAATATTTCCAAGTTTCTTTTGAAATATATCTGGTGGGCATAAAATTGGTGATTTGGTATTTATAAACAGTTGATGACGATACAATATAGTCATTGTCGGGAAAGTAAATATAAATTTCTTTAATAAAAGAATTTGTAACCATATAGATAGCCAATTCATCATGAAGATCTTTGATCTGCAAGTGAAGCTTGGAGGAAGAAATGGTTTTGTATGAAAGTGAGTTAACCTGGTGATTCATACTAAGATTTGTTGAAATTTTGATTAAATCGTTTAAGTTGCTGTCCAACTGTGCTTTAACATTCTCCAGAGAAAGGTGCTGACGTATCATGGTTTCATTTTTTATTACTTTAAAAGTATGAGAGAAATAAACTGAGAAAGCCAATAAAGGTATGATTAATATGCTTATATAGGATAGCATCCATTTTATAAATGTATTTGACGGCTTTTTATATTTCTTTGAAAAATATGCTTTATGCAACATTATTTCACCTCTGTATAATGATAAATGATGTTTTGTTAAAGCTATTGCTGATTTACAGTATAACATTCCGTTTATCTCATTTATATCTTATAATTCTCATTCGTCTTATATTTCGAAACTATAAGGCTTCTACGGTTTTATCATATGGATTTATGAATTCTAAGATTTACCCATAAACACTAAGTTGCTACACTGAATTTAGAACTTCATTCCGGAAAGAGGTTTGTAATAGAAATTAGAGCTTTACACATTATGCAATGAATATTATTTATTTTTGGAGGGAACTGAATATGAAAAAATATCAATCAAAATGGCATCGTATTATGAGCCTTATGATGATGCTGCTTATGGCTGTAAGTCTGTTATATGGTTGTAAGAAGGATGAAAACGCAACAGACCAAGATAATCAAGATAATCAAGAAAATCAAGTGAATCAAGCAAACCAAGATACGTCGGATTCTAAAGTTAATTCAGAACCAACAAAGCTCACGATTTGGTCAAGCTGGGATGGGATGGCAGATATTCTTAAAAGCCAGGGAGATGCGCCCTACTGGCAGGCATATCAGAAAGCCACAAATACACAAATTGAATTTATCGATTCTACAGGAGGCAAAGAAGCTTTATCTGTTCTGATTTCGACAGGAGATTTACCAGATATCATCATAGAATACAGTAATAATATTCCAACGGGAATACAGCAGAGCTTGAATGATGGAACGTTTCTTGCTTTGAATGAAGCTATGGATGCCGGAAATATGCCGAATTTTACGGCATATTTGGAAAATGACAAAGAGGTGGCCCGACTTATTGCAAATGATGATGGATTATATGCTTGGGCACCTATGATTCGAGCAGTAGATTCACCATTGGTATTCGGCGGTAATATGATCAGACAGGATTGGCTCAACGAATTAGGCTTACAACAGCCGACAACAATTCAGGAAATGGAAGATGTATTACTTGCATTTAAAGAAAAAAAAGGGTGTGATGCCGGATATTCCTTTGCCTGGAATAATTATTCCTATATGGTTATGGCTAATGGAGTTGTAGAAGGTATGTATGTGGATGAAACCGGTAAGATTCAATATGGATGTATTCAGGAGGGATATAAGAATTTTCTGACCTTGTTTAATAATTGGTATAATGCAGGAATACTTGATCCGGATGGATTTACACAGAATATCGATGCCTTTTATGCAAAAATAGCAGCGGGAGAAACCGGCTTAGTTTTTGGGTATACCGGCGGTGAATTAGGAAAAATAGAAGCTATGAAATCCGAATATCCGGATATGGACTATCAGCCAATCCTTAATCCGGTATATAATAAGGGAGACAGTTTCCCGGTTGATGTCAGTGCTTATCGTGTAAATAACATTGGCGCTATGATTTCCAGTACCTGTACGAATGTTGAGGCTGCTGCAAGATTTATTGACTATGTATATAGTGAAGAAGGAATCATGCTTTCCAATTGGGGGGAAGAGGGGACTACTTATGCGGTAGAGAATGGTGAGCCTGAATTGACTGATTTTGTACTTAATAATCCGGATGGCTTAAGCCCTCAGCAAGCATTGTCTTTATATGCAGGCTACAAGAACAAATCCTTTGTTACACTGTTCCAGGTATATCCGTTGGATGTACAGCAGTTATCTCTTGAGGTATGGGCAACTCCGGATGCGAAGATCAAAACCTTGCCTCCGTTGTCAATGACTGCTGAAGAAACAGACGAGTATAATTCTATCATGATGGATATAGATACGTATGTGAGTGAGAATAAGCTGCTATTTATATATGGATCACAATCACTAAATTCTTTTAATGATTTTGTAGAAACATTAAAAGGTATGGGAATTGAGCGGGCAATTGAGATACAGCAAGCTGCATATGATCGATATATTAATAGATAGCCATGTAAATTATAAGTAAATGGTGGTCCTTAGCTGCAAACGGGAGGAGGTGTAAAGCTTTACATACCGCCTCCTGTCTTGTTTAGGAGATAGATAAAAGCCTTCGTTTAGAATGGAGAACCAATATGGCGAATAAGAATATAAGTTTTTTACAACGTTTAAGCAGAGACCTGATAAAAAACAAAAGTTTATATTTGATGTTACTTCCGGTAATACTTTATTATCTAATATTTTGCTATTTTCCTATTTACGGTGCGCAGATAGCTTTTCGTGATTTTAAACCGGGGAAAGGAATATTTGGAAGTGAATGGATAGGGTTTAAAAACTTTATTGATTTTTTTAATGGGATTTATTTTACAAGACTGGTACGCAATACTCTGGTAATAAATATATTTAACTTAATATTAGGCTTTCCTGCCCCAATCATACTGGCTTTATTGTTAA
Organism: Bacillota bacterium; assembly: GCA_023409535.1. Classification (GTDB taxonomy): domain Bacteria; phylum Bacillota; class Clostridia; order Lachnospirales; family Lachnospiraceae; genus Mobilitalea. The sequence continues at coordinate 149,781 of JAEYGZ010000023.1, read as the reverse complement.
ATGAAGTCCGTAATGTTAGATTTAAAAAGGCAATTCAGACAGTGAGCTATTTGCCGCACTTTATATCAACAGTGGTTGTTGCCGGTATGATAATGCAATTTGTAAGTACCGAGGGGTTTATTACTAAGATAATGACTTCATTTGGATATCCTCAAAAGAATCTGTTAACTAATCCGGACATGTTCCGTCCGATTTATATTTCATCTGATATCTGGCAAGGGATAGGCTGGGGATCAATTATCTATATAGCTGCAATATCTGGTATTAACACAGAATTATATGAGGCGGCCAAAATAGATGGGGCGGGTAGGCTTAAACAGGTGCTAAACGTTACACTTCCGGGAATTTTACCTACCATTATAACAATGCTCATCCTGCGAATAGGAACGATGATGAGCCTCGGATATGAAAAAATCATCTTACTGTATAATTCCTCGATCTATGAGACTGCAGATGTAATCTCAACCTATGTATATAGAAAAGGACTTCTCGATTTAGATTATAGCTTTAGTACAGCCGTTGATTTATTTAATTCGGTGATCAATCTTATTCTTCTATATTCAGCGAATAAGGTATGTAAACGGATGACAGAAAGCAGTTTGTGGTAAAGGGAGGAAGAGAAAATGAAAAGAAGCTTAGGTGAGCGTGTTTTTACCGTATTCAATACTGTTATTCTATTATTAATAGCTTTGATCGCCCTGTATCCTTTTGTATATGTTGTATTTGCATCCCTTAGTGATCCGGTTAAGATAATAAGTAACCAAGGAATCTTATTATGGCCAGAGGGTTTTTCTTTATCAGCTTATAAAAAGGTATTTCAAAATCCATCCATTTACATTGGTTATGGCAATACAATATTCTATGTTGTTATGGGGACAGTTGTTAACATATATGCAACTGCTTCAGCCGCGTATGTATTATCAAGAAAAAATTTGATGCTGAAGAGATTTTTTACAATATTGTTTATTTTTACAATGTATTTTAGCGGTGGCTTAATTCCAACATATTTATTAATGGATCAGCTTAATTTGATTGATAATCGGATGGGATTAATTTTACCTGTAGCAATTAGTACTTATAATCTCCTAATCATGATTACCGGATTTCAGGGAATTTCTACCGCACTTGAGGAATCAGCTAAAATTGACGGAGCAAGTCATTGGATCATTCTTTTTCGTATTATAATTCCTCTTGCCAAACCGATCATCATGGTCATTATGCTCTATTATGCCGTAGGTCACTGGAATGCTTGGTTCAGAGCCATGATATATATAAGGGATAGTGATAAAATGCCATTGCAGTTATTTTTAAGAAACATTCTTACAAGAAGTCAGTTAGGAGCAATGTCGGGCAGCAGCGATATTGAAGATGTGGGAACGACAGTAAAATATGCAACCATAGTGGTGTCGACTCTTCCCATCTTATGTATTTACCCATTGATACAAAAGCATTTTGTACAGGGCGTTATGATTGGAGCTGTAAAGGAATGACTTTCGGTTTATGGGTAAATGCCGGATAGTGATCGCGGATGCACCGCCGAATAAATAAGTGATACATTTTGCAAGAAAAAAGAAGGGCAACTGATAATTTTAAACTATCAGTTGCCTGTCTTTATCATTCCGTTATATTATTGCATAGAAGCGTATACTACAATTCTTTGATGAAGCACAGGGAGAAAATGTTATTTCAGAAAAAATAGACGTATGCTATACTACTAATTGCCCGGAAGAAGGAAGTTAAAAGCTCTGGCAAAAATTTGTCACGGGTAATTTAAATATAACAGGGGGATTCTATGAAGAAAATATTTACCAGAGGATCTTTATATACAAAAGCTCTTTTTCCAATCATAATTACGATTATTATCGTTTTTTCATTCATGGAAATCTCGAATTTGTATGCGATTAATCTTCAAAAGAAAAACACTGCTGATACTTTTGAGGAGTCTATGAATTTGTATTCTAATTATTGGAGTACTAGATTTGAATTAATAAACAGTGCTATGTTAACGCTTATTAATTCTACAAGTAATTCTTATTATTCAGATGTATGCTACAGTAGCGATAAATTAAATGTAGAAATCGGCAAAATGTTGTTTCGAAATAAAATTCAAGAACAGGCTAATATGTATAACAAGCAGCTAAATATGTTTTTTTACTTACCGGACAGAGATATCTTTTTAAAATCCTATAATACAAATGAAAATAAGAAAGATTATACATTGATTAACAATAAACTGGCGGACTTAATGGACAGTGGAGGTATTGTAAACAGCAATACCTGGGATCTGGTTCAAGTGGATGGAAGATTTTATTTCTATAATATTTATCATGCGGAAAAAGGATGGATCGGAGCATTTATTGACTGTGAAATTATACTGGCTGATATCAGAAGCTCCTTGGATAGTACCTTCTTAGTATCAATTACCGATGAAGATAGGAAGGATATTACAGATCCTGATAATAATGAAAAAAATAAGAATTTTTATACGGTAAGTTCAAGGGTTAAAAGTACGGATTATAATCTTACCTTATACATTGATCAATACCAAATATATAAGAATTCTGCTTTTATCATATTTTCTTTTCTGTTAATGTCAATATTAACAATTATTATAGCAGCTTTAAGTATACGTCATTATATAAAAATATTAATGAATCCTTTAAATAAATTGAAAAATGCGATGCAAAAGTTTGGAGAAGGCAATACTGCCGCACGTGTAGAAGAGATTGTATCAACAAATGAAATAAAAATATTATGCAGCACATTTAATAAAATGGCAGAGCAAATTACGAAATTAAAAATTGATGTATATGAGTCCGAACTGGAAAATAAGGAAATTAAGTACAATTTTCTGAAAGTACAAATTCAACCTCATTTTTATACGAATATATTAAATCTTATTTACGGTTTGGCAGAGATACGTAAATATGATGAAATCCAGAAGCTTGCGCGAGGAATGGCGAATTATTTCCGCTACCTTCTGAATAACAAAGAAGATTTTGTTATTATGGAGAGGGAATTAGACTGTATTAATAACTATATCGAAATACAACATATCAGATATCCGGGATTAATTAAATATTATCTGGAATCTGATATTGATATTACCAAAGAGCTAATTCCGCCTATCATTATTCAAACATTTGTTGAGAATAGCATAAAGCATAATATTACAGTAAAGGAAGAGGTGGTTATCTGCGTAAATATTAAAGCAGAGGATCATCATTTAATCATTGATATCACGGATAATGGTGAGGGTATCAATGACGAATTACTGAAGAAGCTTAAGGCAGGAGAGGATATATCGGAGGACGGAAAGCATATAGGAATTATTAATGTACAAAAAAGAATTTCTATGTTATATGATAATTTGGGACTGATTAGTATCAGTAATCTGGAAACAGGTACCAATATCCATATGGAGTTACCGGAAAAATTAATAGAACCCAATGGGATAAATAAAATCGGGAGAATACAATGAACATTTTATTGGTAGATGATGAAGTAATAATGATAGATATACTGAGACAGGCAATTGACTGGGTAAATATTGGTATTACACAGGTGTTTGGCGCCTACAATGCTCAGGAAGCGAGAAAAATACTATCAGAAAATGATGTTGATATTTTAATATGTGATATTGAAATGCCGCAGGAAAGCGGTTTGGATCTGTTGCGTTGGGTACGGGCGGAATACCCTTTTGTCATCAATATTATACTGACATCCTTTCCGGACTTTAGCTATGCGAAGGATGCCATTGAGCTTGAAGTAAATAAGTATCTCCTAAAACCGGTTGCATTTGATGATTTGAGAAAAACACTTACTGATGCGGTTGACAAAATTAATAAGCAGCGAATTAATGAAAAGTATATAAAATATGGTGAAAATGAAATATCTGATAGACAAAAGACTATGAAAATTTTAATTAAGGAACTCATACTGGAAGAAATCCAATCCACTGAAAATTCAATTATCAAAGAAATTGGGCGGATAGGATTAAATACAAATGAAATAAAAAATAAGACAATGATATTATTTTACTGTAAAGATGAAAAAAGATTAAAGGAGGATGGAAAGATTATAAAATTTGCATTTGTTAATATTGCGGAAGAATTATTTCAGGATGCCATTACCCTATGTCTGGATTATTCACCGCTTTTTATTATTGATGCCGCAGTTTCTAAAATCAGGATTGAGGAGATGGTCAGAGCATATCAAGATGCTGTGACAAAATTTTTGAAATATTCCTTAAGTGCTTATGTTCTTATGGATGTAAAGGTTGAGCAGATTTCAACTTATTATGATTTATTGATAGAAAAGGCAAATTATTCTACAGAGGATACTGGAGAGTTATTTTATATAGAGAAGGATATCAGCCGGGAAAATGAAGTTCAGATGATTTTTGACAGAAAAAAGTGGGAATTCATACTGAGAGAAATGAATAAAAATCATATTATTTACAATTTGCAAACTGAACTGAAACAAGCCTCCAGGCTCAATTATGTCGACAAAAATTATCTGCTTCTTTATCAACAGGAATTTTTACGTTTATATTATAAAATTACGGATAATGATGGTGTTTTGGAATTTAATGAAAATAGTGAAGGATTAAGATTATTTGAAACAGCGTCGGATTCTATATCTAAAATGAGATTATGGGTTGAAAAGCTTGTAGATAATTATATTAATATGATTAAGTCCCAAAGACCGGAAACAGGGATTGAGCATGTAAAAAAATATTTGGAAAAGCATTATAATGAATCAATTAATCGGGAAGATATAGAACAGATGGTGCATTTAAATACAGATTATTTTAACAGGATTTTTAAAGCAGCTACAGGATATTCTCTTATGGAGTACATTCAATATTACAGAATTCAAAGAGCGAAAGAATTGCTGAATAAAACGAACAAAACGATCAGTGATATCAGCTTGGAGATTGGCTACGAATCTCCGGCATATTTTTCGAAGATTTTTAAAAAGATAGCAGGAATAACACCGCAGGAATTCAGGAATATTGGAAAATAACAAGTCTGTTTTGTTATATTTGAAGTCGCTTATGTTCTTGTTAGTTAATTTTATATTATTTAAAATGATAGCATCATTAATGATGCTATTAATTTTTTAGGAGGAAATCATATGAAAAAAAGAAATAACATATTGGTTTTAGTTCTTATTCTTGCAATGGTTTTAATGACTGCATGCAAAAGTAAAAATGATGGCGCTTCACCCTCAGATAATGAAACTGCATCGTCACCGGGAGCTGATAAAGAAACAACCGGTACACCATCGGTTCTAAAAGACGGTAAGGATACGGAATTGGTGGTTGTATATCCCGGCAGCAGCTCAGCGCCGGCTGATCTTCAGGCAGTACAGGATGCGATAAACGTCAAAGTAAAAGAAAAAATGGACGCGCACGTAACGCTGAAGATCATTGAATGGGGAGCAATGATGGATCAATATAATTTAATGCTTTCCAGCAATGAAAAAATAGATTTACTTTTCGGTGTCCAAATCGCAAATTATATCACAAAAGGACAACTTCAGCCGATTACGGATCTGGTTCAGGAGTATGCACCGGATGCACTTGCGGCAATGGGAGATTTTACGGATGCCTGCTATATGGGAGGCGAACTGTATGGCTTACCGACTTTTCATAATCTTGCTTTAGGCTCCGGTTTTGTAGCCCGTAAGGATATTATCGATGACCTTGGACTGGATATTTCAACTGTACAAAATTGGGATGATATGGAAGAGATTTTTGCTGAAGTTAAAGCAGCTTATCCTGACATGAATCTGATGGTACCCGGTAATGTAAGCTACGGAGTATTAAATGGAATAATTCTCTCGCAGCTGGATGAAATCCAGTCCGGAGTAGGAATTTCATACTCGTCTGCGGATGCGAAGGTGGTTAATATTTATGCTACAGAGGAATATAAGGAAATTTGCCGGCGGGCATATGATTGGAATCAAAAAGGATACTTTTTACCTGATGCGGCAATTAATACTGAGACCCGAAACAGTCTTATTTCTGCAGGAAATGCATTTGGCTATATTGTTTCGACCATGTATCCCGGATTTATAACACAAGAGTCAAATAATAACGGGAAAGAAATGGTAGGGGTCAATATAGGAAGCAGCATACTTACCACGAGTAATGTTTCCATGGCACAATGGACAGTACCGACCGCATGTGAAAATCCGGAAAAAGCACTTGCTTTTCTTAACCTGCTTTATTCAGATCCGGATATACAAAATTTATTCTTCTATGGAGTGGAAGGTCTTGACTACCAGGTGAAAGACGCGGAACAGGGGGTTATCGGATTTCTTGACGGACAGGACGGCAGTACGGTAGGGTATACAAATCAGGCATGGATTACCGGAAATGCGGCAATTGCACATACCTGGGAAACAGATTCTCCGACCATCTGGGCCGACCTTACGGAGTTTAATAACAGTGCGAAGAAATCTTCACTTTATGGATTTACGTATGATGCATCCAAAATAAGGAATGAAATAACAGCAATCACAAATGTAAAAAATAAATACTGCGCTATTCTGGAATCCGGTATGGCCGATGTGGACGAAACGCTGGAAAAGTTCAATTCTGAGCTCGAGTCGGCAGGGATTCAAAATGTAATAGAAGATATGCAGACTCAAATTGATGCATGGGTGAAAAGTAAATAAGGAGTGGTATCGTGACAGCTTTTAAGAAGAAGCTTATAAAATATATTCCCCTGTATATTATGCTGTTTCCGGGGTTCCTATATATTTTAATTAACAACTATATTCCAATGGCCGGAATTATTATAGCGTTCAAGAATCTGGATTTTAGAAAAGGCATTCTTAAGAGTGATTGGGCGGGACTATCCAATTTTGAATTCCTATTTAAATCACCTGATGCATTTCTTATTACTAGAAATACTATTTTATATAATACGGTATTTATTATTACGACTTTAGTATTTTCCGTATTGGTAGCTATTTTACTGAGTGAAATAAGAAGCAGAAAATGTGTTAAGCTTTATCAGACCATGATTCTTTTACCTTTTTTGATCTCTTATGTTATCGTGAGCTATTTGGCTTATGCATTTCTAAGTAATGAAACAGGATTTATCAATGGGGTATTGAAGCAATTAGGAATAAACCCGGTTTCCTGGTATACGGAACCAAAATATTGGCCAATAATCCTGACTTTTATCAACGTCTGGAAGAGTCTGGGGTATAGTGCTATCATTTATCTGGCTTCCATCCTTGGTATCGACCAGGAACTGTATGAGGCGGCAGCAATTGACGGAACCAGCAAGCTAAAGCAAATCAGGTATATTACATTGCCTTTGATAAAACCGACAGTAATTACAATGCTTTTATTGCAGATCGGGCGCATATTTTATTCGGATTTTGGTTTGTTTTATCAGGTACCCTTAAATTCAGGCGCTTTGATGGATGCAACCAACACCATAGATACGTATGTGTTCAGAGGACTTATGACCCTGGGTGATATCAGCATGTCGTCAGCAGCAGGTGTTTACCAGTCATTTGTAGGCTTTTTGCTGGTATTGCTGGCTAATTGGTTTACGAAAAAATACAGTGCGGAAAATGCATTATTTTAGGAGGTGCAATGTTGAAAAATAGCGGAAAGTATTTTCAAACAATAGCAAACAGCATCATGGTCATAATAACATTGTGCGCCTTAATTCCATTTCTTTTGCTTGTGATAACTTCACTCTCAAGTAATGAATCAATTATCAGATCGGGATATTCACTGATACCGAAAGATTTCACGCTGGAAGCATATGCCTATATCTGGAGAGAGAAGATGCAGATCTTCAATGCTTATGGAATCACTGTAGGTATAACGATCATCGGTTCAGCGACAGCAATTATCCTGACACTATTATATGCTTATGTTTTAGCAAAGCCATCCTTTCCGGGAAAGACCTTTTTTTCCTTTTATATATTCTTTACAATGCTGTTTAACGGCGGAATAGTTCCGACCTATATTATGTACACAAATTATCTGCATTTAAAGAATACTATGCTGGCATTAATTATTCCCGGACTTTTGCTGAATGCCTTTAATGTTATTTTAGTCAGAACCTTTATACAGAATAACGTACCGGCTTCTTTAACAGAGGCTGCAAAAATTGACGGGGCCGGTGAATTCAGGATCTTTGCCAGAGTGGTATTGCCTCTGACGAAACCGATCATAGCTACCGTTGGTTTATTCATTGGGGTTGCCTACTGGAATGACTGGCAGAACGGGTTATACTATGTCACTGACAACAGATTATATAGTATACAGCAGCTGTTGAATAATATGATGAAAAACATTCAGTTTTTATCCAGTAATCCGTCTTCGGCCATCAATTCAAATGTAGCCGCAAGTATACCGCAGGCTACCGTAAGAATGGCAATCGCAGTTATTGGTATTGTCCCTATATTAGTGATATATCCTTTCGTACAAAAGTATTTTATTAAAGGTATCGCATTAGGTGCCGTAAAAGGATAGGATCAAGTAGCCGGCTGTAAAATCGAAGGATTTATAACAGCCGGTTACAAATTATTTTGGAGGTAGAATATGATAAATTTAAAAGCACGTCCTTTTTATTTGGATGAGACTGATATCAAATGGGTAGAGGATACAATTAACTCAATGACTTTGGAGGATAAGATAGGCCAATTATTTTGTCCGGTAGGCTTTACATCAGACAAAGCGGTTATCAAAAAAATGGTTGATAAAAATATTGCCGGAATAATGTATCGAAAAGGACCGGTGGATGAGATCAGAGAAATTCATAAATATATTCAGGATAATGCCCGGATACCGCTTTTATTGGCTGCCAACCTGGAAGCTGGCGGAAACGGGATTACGGATCAGGGCACGTATTATGGTATGAATATGCAGGTTGCAGCAACCGGTGATGCGGAAGAAGCATATCGGCTGGGATATGTATCCTGTATGGAAGGAGCTGCTGCAGGCTGTAATTGGTCCTTTGCGCCGGTCGTAGATATTGATATGAATTTTAGAAACCCAATCACAAATCTTCGTACCTTCGGAGATGATGCCAAGAGAGTATTGGATATGGGAAGGGCATATATGCGCGGAGCGAGGGAAGCCGGTGTGGCAGTATCAATAAAACACTTTCCCGGGGATGGTGTGGATGAGAGGGACCAGCATCTGCACACAACAACGAATTCACTTTCTGCTGAAGATTGGATGAATACCTATGGAATGGTTTACCGTGGTCTGATTGAAAGCGGAGCTCAAACGGTAATGGTTGGGCATATTGCTCAGCCTGCATGGGCTAAGAAGCTAAATTCTGAATTAACCGAAGAGGAGGCGCATAAACCTGCAACGCTTTCTCCAGCCATAGTACAAGGCTTATTAAGGGATAAGCTCGGTTTTAACGGAATGATAGTTACAGATGCATCGACAATGCTTGGATATACCTGCGCTATGCCAAGAAATAAAGCAATCCCGACATCGATCGCTGCCGGGATCGATATGATATTATTTAATAAAAGCTTTGAAGAAGACTACCATTATATGATGGAAGGGTATAAGAATGGAATGATAACGGAGGAGAGATTGAATGATGCCGTAATGAGGATCCTTGCTTTAAAAGCTTCCCTGAAGCTTCATGTTAAGCAAAAAGCAAACACATTAATTCAGGGAGAAGAAGCGCTCAAAATTATCGGATGTGAAAAACATGCCGCATGGGCGCGGGAGTGTGCAGATAAATCAATAACACTTGTTAAGGATACTCAGAACCTGCTGCCGTTGTCTCCGGAAAAACATAAGAGAATTGCGCTGAATATTATTGAAGGAGAAGTACTGTTCGGAAAGTCTCAAAATCTGCGCGAAAAATTAAAAGCATTATTGACCAGGGAAGGATTTACCGTGGTTGATTCATCTGAAAGGCAGGTATTTTCCGATAATCCGGCTATGGTTGAAGACATGAAAAAGGAATATGATCTTGTAATTTATGCCGTAGACTTGCAGACTGCTTCCAATAATACGGTCATAAGACTTGTATGGAACGGGTCTATGGGCGGTACGAATTCGCCCTGGTTTACACAGGAAATACCTACAATGTGCATTAGTTTTGCCAACCCCTACCATTTACTTGATGTTCCTATGATGAAAACATATATTAATGCATATTCCGATTCGGATTTCACTATCGCTGCTGTTGTTGATAAAATCACAGGCAAGAGCAGGTTCAAAGGAATTAATCCGGTAGATCCTTTTTGTGACAGGGAAGATACAAAATTCTAGTATAATGAAAAATCACATCAAAGTAAAAGCCTAAGAACATAACTGCAGGCCCAATATCGGCAAAAATCAGGGAAGGAGATAGAAGATATCTCCTTCCCTGATTTTATTGGAAGAATTTTGGCATGTAGTTTTACTTGTTATTTTGTAGATATAACTTATAATTGAATTATCTTAGGTCATAGGACAATATACATATCAGCGATGAATGACTGTAAATATTAGGAGCAAATAATGAAAAAGCTGGAGGGCAGGGTCATTATATTAATGGCCGTCATTATCATACCGTTGTTGGCGGTATTGGTTTTATATAATGTTTATTCCCTGAGAGGACTGGATAAGCAGATCGCAAATAATAATTTAAATACCATATCCCTTTATGAAAAACAGATTTTAAATGATATTGGCCTGACCCAGTATTATCTGGCCAATTCCCTGGCGAATGATGCGGATATGCTGGGCCTGAATTATGCATCCGGAGATGTGAATTCCTATATTTATATCAAACAGATTGCCGATGACTACACGGAATTTCTAAGTATGGGCCTGGATGGAGTAGCGGCCCTGGGAGTGATATCGGATAAATTTCATGCCTACCGTATGGTCTATAACGGGAAGGCTAAGAATGACTACTCTGTCTTCCAAAAGGACAGTATCAAGAAATTCATACTGGATTCTATTGAAAATAAGGAAAACATCGGCGAATGGAAATTACAGAACATCGACGGCAAGTATTATATGTTGAGAATTCTGAATAATAACACGGTCTATGCCTGCATCCTCTATGATTTTGATCTGGCGGAAAAGCCCCAGGATTTCGGGAAGTACAGTGAGAACGGGTTATATGTCTTTGCAACGGCGGATGGGGAGCTCATAAGCGACCTGAAGGAACCGGCAGGGTTGGATATCAGGATGCCGGAGAAACAGAATTACGTTATTACAGGATTTGGCTCCGAGAAATACATGGTGGTACAGAAGGAGCTGGCTTACTGCGATATCAGGCAGCTGTATATCTATCCCTATAAAGGAGTATTTCGTTACCTGGATTACATGCAGATGGTACTGATGCTGCTGTCCCTGCTTTTTGCCCTGCTGATTCCGATTGCTTATTATTACATGAGAAAGACACTGTTTCTCCCGCTAAAGTCTCTTTTGAACACGATGGAAAAGATTAAGGCAGGAAATCTCCTGCTGCATTTGGAGGAGAATTTCAGCACGGAGGAATTCAGCAAGGTGAAGGAAACCTTCAATTCCATGATAGATACCATCTCGAAGCTGAGAATTACCGCCTATGAAAAGGAAATCCAGATAAAAAATACGGAAATGCAGTACCTGCAGATACAAATTAAGCCGCACTTTTATTTAAACTGTTTGAAGAATATCTATGCCCTGGCAAAGCAGATGGAATACCAAAAGATTCAAGACATGATACTGGTGCTGTCCGATTACATCAGAGGGATGCTCCGCAATAGTCCTTCCTTTATCAGTATCAGGGAGGAAATCGGCAGTGTGACCAATTATATCACCCTTCAGCAGATGAGCCTGTCAAATCCTCCCCATTGTACCGTGGATGTGGATAAGCAGCTGCTGGAATATAAGATACCGCCTCTTCTTATCCTGACTTTTATTGAGAATTCGGTAAAACACGGAGTAAGCCTGAATAAACAGCAGTATATAACGGTAAAGGTTTCCCTTCTGCAGGATGACAGTGAATCCTTCGTCTGTGTATCTATTATTGATAATGGCGGGGGATTTTCCCAGGAGGTCCTTGCAAAATTAAACGAAAGCCGGGATAATAAGGATCAGCAGCATATTGGAATTATGAATATAAAGAAGAGGATTGAACTGATTTATAAGGGGAAGGGGACCATATTTTTCAGTAACAGCAGCGGAGCGTGCATAGAAATATACCTACCATATGAGAATGAGGAAGTGGAGTAAATGACAATCCTAATCGTAGATGATCAAATCAGTGTGGTCAGTGCTTTGATATTCGGAATAAATTGGAGTAAGTTTGGTGACTGCAGGGTACTGAAGGCTTATAATGCCTTTGAAGCTAGGGAGCAGCTGTTAAAACACAAGGTGGATATCCTGTTGTGTGATATAGAAATGCCTGTTGAAAACGGATTAAGCCTGTTTAAATGGATGAAGGAGCAGGGAATGGATGCAGAATGTATCTTCTTGACGGCTCATGCGGATTTCATCTATGCCAAGGAGGCAATCAGGCTTGGAAGCTTTGATTATATTCTCCAGCCGGCACGGTATGAGGATATTGAAAATTCCCTTTTTCGAACCATTGAAAAAATAAACCAAAAGAAGAAATCCAGGCAGATCAATTCTCTCGGAGAGATGGTCATCCAGCAAAAAGAGCTGATTTTAAACGAAGTCATGAAGGAATGGCTGGAGGGTGGTGACGGATTTACGGAAGGGATCCGGAACAAGCTGCTCCATCTTGATATAACCCTGACGGAGGATATACATAGCTGGCTGATCTTCATAAAAGTCGGCCAACTAAAGGAAAAGCTGTCGGACTGGAGTAATGAACTGATAAAATATGCCCTTAAGAATATCCTTTCGGAGCTCTTGTTCCATAGCGGTCAGGAGGCTTTGGCCTGCCAGCTGCAGCGGGACGAGTACTTCTTTTATATTTATCCTGCTGAGCCTGCCAACCGCATGGAGAAGGAGCTGCTTGCAGACCTCCTGAACCGGTTTGCAGAGCTGGTATATCGTTACTATAATACAAATCTGGTCTGCTATTATATCGGCTGTGAAGATGTACAGAGAGTTAAGGAGAAGGCGGACAGGCTTCTTCAGTTAAAGGAAAGGCAGCTGGCGCTGGGAAGGGTTGTCTGTGATGCGGCTTCTTCCTTTCCGGAGGAGGAAAACTGCCATTTCAGCTTTAGCGATATCCTGCCAAATCTGGAAGAGCTGCTTCAGTATGAGATGTATGATACGGCATGTGAGGAAGTAGCTCATATTCTGGAAGAAAGGCTGACAGATAATTCAGTCAGCGCAGAGTTTCTGGAACGGTTTTATCAGGAGTTTATGCGCGTGGTCTATCTGGCTGCCAATAACAATAACTGTTCGGTAAACCAGATTTTTGAGAGTACGGCGGTGCTGAAGAGAGCGTTAAATGCCTACAGCTCCATTGATGAGATGTTCTGGCTCATAAGGACGGTAAATGAGTTCTTCAATGAATACTGCACTTCCCAGGAGAAGAAAAAATCGCAGATAGACCAGATTCTCTTATACATCCGAAGCAACCTGGAAGAGGATATTAAGCGAACGGATATTGCAGCCGCGGTCCATTTAAATCCCAACTATGTTTCCAGACTTTTTAAGAATGAGATGGGAATTTCCCCAAAGGAATATATCATCAGGGAAAAAATGAATTTGGCCCGCCAGATGGTAAAGAATACCAATCTTCGGATCAGTATGATTGCCATGAAAGTAGGCTATACAAATTTTTCTCACTTCACACAGGTATATAAAAGGATGTTTGACGGGGTAACGCCGGCAGAGGACAGAGAAAGCTTTTGCAGGAAAAAGGAATAGCGTATATAAAAATGTAACATTTTTGATATGTAAATGTTACATTTTTTATTTCAGGGTTGTACGAATGAAAAAGAAGTATCAGAATTGATGAAAAGTACTGACATAACAGATAGATGCAAAAATTCATGGAATTTATAATAGAGTTATCTTTTAAAGAGAAGGAGAGAGTTATGAAATTAAGAAAACTATTGGTATTATTAATGGCTTTTGTTATGACCGGCAGCCTGCTGTCCGGCTGCGGTAAAAACAGCAGCGAAGAATCAAAGGAAGCTGCGGAAGGTCCTGCCGATGCTTCTGATACGGAGGAGAAGCCGTATGTTGTAACAATTTATGCCCCATACACTGCCACAACGGAGGACACGGAGCTTGTGGCCCAGGAGATCAGTAAAATTACCAAGCCGCTGATCAACTGTGAAGTGGAGCTGGTTCGTGATGTCAACGTAGAGCAGATCAACCTGGCGCTTTCCTCAGGAGAAAAGCTGGATTTATTTTATGCATTTCCCTGGGAGCTGTCCCTTTCTTCCATGGCTGCCAATAATCAGATACTTGCCCTGGACGACCTGTTGTCCAGCAATGGAAAGGATACCTTAGACAGCATCTCGGAGGATGACTGGAAATGCGTAACAGTAAACGGCAAGAAATATGGTATACCCATGAACAAGGATAAGGCACAGGGCAGAGGCTTCCTTATGGTAAAAGAAATCGCCGACCAGGTTGGCATTGACTACAGCAAGCCTATGACCTACGCCCAGCTGGAGGAAGGTCTTAAAAAGGTAAAGGAAGCTTATCCGGATATGTATCCCGTGGTTCCCAATGGCGGTACGATGATCAGACCTGCCTGGTCTGCCGATGTTCTGGGTGACAGCCTGGGTGTTCTGGAAAACTGTCTGACCGACAGTACGGAAGTTGTTAATTTGTATGATACGGCATCCTTCAAGGAATACAGTTCCTACATTTACAAATGGGTACAGGAGGGCCTCATGATGCCTGATGCGGTCAATACCACCGAAGGCTATGAAGTATTTATCAATTCCGGTATCGGCTTTGGAACCTTCACCGCTTATAAAGCAGGGTTCGAAGCGGAAGAAACCAGAAAGTGCGGTAAGGAGATTGCAGTAGCCCAGCTTTATGCGCCTCATTCCACTACTTCTATGGTAAATGCCGCCTGGAGCATTGCCAATAACAGTGAAAGACCCGATAAGGCAATGGAAATGCTGAACTTAATGTATACGAATTCAGATATCGCCAACCTTTTAATTAATGGTGTGGAAGGGGTACACTGGCAATATGCCGACGAGGCAAAGGGACTTATTAAGTATGCGGACGGACTGGACTCTTCCAATACAGGCTATTCTGTCGTAGGCTGGGCATGGCCGAATGAGCAGATTACCCATCCCTGGGAAGGTGATGATCCGGAGGTATGGAGCAAGCTCAGTGAATTCAATGCTTCTGCCCACCCGTCTCCTGCAAAGGGCTTTGTATGGAATAATGAAAACGTATTGAATGAGGTTACAGCCTGCAACAATGTTATAAACAAATATGAAGCCGGTCTGGTAACAGGATGCGTAAACCCGGACGAAGCGATCCCGAAAATGAATGAGGAATTAAAAGCCGCCGGTATTGATACGATTATCAAAGAGAAGCAAAAGCAACTGGATGAATGGCTCAGCCAGCAGAATTAAAGTTCAGTAGTGATGGGGCTGTTATAAACAGCCCCATTTCTATGAAAGAGATAGCTGGAGGAAAAGGAAAGAAAGGATGTACCTATGAAAGCGTTCGTTGTTAGGAAGAAGGGCGGCAGCTTGGGAAAAGTGAAGAGATACTTCTGGTTTTATCTCATGATGGTACCTGGTCTGGTATATATCATAATCAATAATTACATACCAATGACAGGGATTATACTGGCTTTCAAGAAGTATGATTATAAAAAAGGGATATATCAGAGTCCCTTCATCGGATTTGACAATTTTGAATTCCTTTTTAAGACAAGGGATGCATTGACCATAACACGGAACACCTTACTCTATAGCCTGGTATTTATTGTCCTTGGTACAGTTGTTGCCATTGCGATAGCCATACTGTTAAATGAAATTGCGGGCAGCAGGGCGAAAAAAACTTACCAGACACTGATTTTACTGCCTTATTTAATTTCTATGGTAGTAGTCAGCTATATTGTATACGGTTTTTTAAACACCCAGAGCGGCTTCCTGAATAAATCCGTCCTGGAGCCCCTGGGAATAAAAGCAATCTCCTGGTACTCGGAACCGAAGTACTGGCCTTTTATTCTGGTACTGGTGAATATCTGGAAGAACATGGGATATAACTGTATTATTTATTATGCTACCTTGATCGGGATCGATAAAGGATATTATGAGGCGGCCGTGATCGATGGTGCAAATAAATGGAAACAGATTAAATACATTACCCTGCCCGGTTTAAAGCCGGCGATGATTACCCTGACCCTGATGGCAATCGGAAGGATTTTCTACTCCGATTTCGGACTTTTTTATCAGGTGCCCATGAACAGCGGGGCTCTGATCGATGTTACCAATACGATTGATACTTATGTTTACAGAGGGCTGACCCAGCTGAATAACATCGGTATGACGGCGGCGGCCGGCTTTTATCAATCGGTCGTTGGCTTTCTGCTGGTACTTGCGACCAACTTCGTGGTAAGAAAAATCAGCAGGGAAAACGCACTATTTTAAGGAGGATGAACAGATGGTAGAAAACAATAAAAAATTTCAGATAATAATCAATGCCATTATGGTATTGCTGTGCCTATCCTGTGTCGTTCCCTTTCTTCTTCTGGTAAGCTCATCCATAACGGCGGAGGAAACTCTGGTAAAGCACGGCTATTCCTTTTTCCCCAGAGTGATCGATCTATCGGCTTATAAATATCTGCTGTTTGGCTCCAAGGCGATTATCAGGGGATACGGCATATCTATATTCGTAACCGTTGTCGGAACCCTTTTAAGCCTGACCATAACCACCTTATTTGCCTATCCTTTGTCCAGGAAAGACCTGCCGGGAAGGAATATATTTGCCTTTGTTATATTTTTTACCATGCTTTTCAGCGGCGGACTGGTTCCCGGCTATATTATGTGGACCCAGATATTTCATATAAAAAATACCATATGGGCGTTATTATTTCCCAATCTCTTAATGAATGCATTTTATGTCATTATGATGCGCACTTATTTTATGACCAATATACCGGAGGAGGTACTTGAGGCGGCAAGGGTGGACGGAGCCAGCGAGCCTTATACCCTGGTAAAAATTGTCCTTCCCATGTCGACTCCCATCATTATCACGCTGGCATTACTGGTAGGGCTTGGTTATTGGAATGACTGGCTGAACGGCCTGTATTATATCAATAAGGATGATATGTACAGCATCCAGGTGCTTTTAAATAAAATGCTCCAGAACGTAGAGATGGTTAAAAAAGCGGCGTCAGCGGGAGCAGCCTCCATGCGTATGCCGTCAACGGCAGTCCGAATGGCGGTGGCTGTGATCGGAGCTCTTCCGGTTATGGTGGTTTATCCCTTTTTCCAGAGGTTTTTTGTGAAAGGGATTGTTGTCGGAGCAGTTAAGGGCTAAGCGCGACACATCGCGGTAGAAAAGGAGAAATCAGGATGTTTTCAGAAGATTTTTTATGGGGTGCCGCTACTGCGGCACATCAGATTGAGGGAGCGGCAGAGGAAGGCGGAAGAGGTCCTTCTATCTGGGATACCTATGCGAAGGACAAGAGAATCGATCCGGCCACGGGAAGAGGCAATGTCTTAAACGGCGATACCGCAGAGGTGGCCTGTGACCATTACCACAGGTTCAAAGAGGATGTGGCCCTGATGAAGGAAATGGGGTTAAAGGCTTACCGCTTCTCCATCAGCTGGTCCCGCGTCCTTCCGGAAGGAAGAGGCAGGGTCAATGAGGAAGGGCTCCGGTTCTACAATGATCTGACCGACGAGCTGACGGGGGCCGGAATTGAGCCCTGTATTACCCTGTTTCACTGGGATCTGCCCCAGGCCCTGCAGGATATCGGCGGCTGGGCTAATCCGGAGATGCCGGATATCTTTGCCGAATATGTTAAACTTGTCACCGAGGCTTTATCAGACCGGGTATCTTACTGGATCACATTAAATGAACCCCAGTGCCATATCATTATCGGACATCTGGACGGCATATGTGCGCCCAAGGTAAGAGCCAGCTGCCCCCAGGTATTTTCCCTGATGCACAACCTCTTTCTGGCACATGGAAAGGCAGTAAGGGTAATCAGACAATATGCCAAAAAGAAGCCTAAGGTCGGATATGCCCCCAATCCTCTGGCTTTTTATCCCTATCGTGATACACAGGAGGATAAAAGAGCCGCCTGCAGGAAGGCCTTTGATGCGGACAACAGAAATCTGTGGTCCTCTACCTGGTGGATGGACCCGATCCTTTTGGGTAAATACCCGGAAGACGGAGTAAAGGCTTTTGGAGAGGACTTTCCGAAAGAGATGATTAAACCGGGAGATATGGATATCATAGCACAGCCTTTGGACTTTATCGGCTGTAATTTCTATCAGGGCAACGCTGTCAGGATGGGAGAGAATGGGACACCCCTTGTGATACCTAAGAAAACCGGGTTTGCCAGGACAGCCTTGAAATGGGAGGTAACACCCGAGATACTGAAGGTAATGCCGGAATTTATTCATGAAAGATATGGACTTCCCATCCTTATTACGGAAAACGGACTTTCCATGACCGATTGGGTTGCCTTGGACGGTAAAGTCCATGATCCGCAGAGAATTGATTTTATGAAGCGGTATTTAAGAGAGCTTGATCAGGCAATAGAGGAGGGCACGCCCGTACTTGGTTATTTTGCCTGGTCCCTGCTGGATAACTATGAATGGTCCGAAGGCTATGGGGAACGCTTCGGCATGATCCATGTGGACTTTGAGAGCCAGAAGAGAACCAGAAAGGATTCCTTTTATTGGTACTCTGAGGTCATCCGGTCACAGGGCAGACTTCTCTATGAGGATTAAGCCTGTTTTTTCAATCGTCCGGTGCCCGTTCATTTGCTGACAATGCAGCAGGTTCCCCAATTGCGTTATGACATAAAACATATCCTTATAACAAAAAACATATAATTTAGAAATAAATTAGTATGAGGACCTTTATGATCATACACGTAGTTCAAAATGGCGAAACGATTGAAATGATTGCGAATAAATATGGTGTATCGGCAGATCGGCTGATTCTTGAAAATGATATAAATAACCCTGACAATCTGGTTGTCGGAGAAACCATCGTTGTACTGATACCTGAGATTACCTATACAATTCAGCAGGGAGATACTTTGGGAAGTATCGCTGACAGGTATGGAATAACAGCATTAGAGCTTCTCAGGAACAATCCATATCTCTCAGACAGAGATTATATTTACCCCGGAGAGATCATTGTAATACAATATGAAGGAGAAAAGCTTATGGCTATTGAAACGAATAGCTATGCTTATCCTTTTATTAATAGGAACATTCTTAAAAGGACCCTGCCTTTTCTGACATACTTAACAGTGATAGGCTATACGGTAACAGCGGACGGTGAAATTAACGACATTGATGATACAGAGATTATCCGGACGGCAAAGGCATATGATGTCGTACCTATCATGCTGCTGGAAGCATTCTCTGCGAATATGGAAGAAGAGATTGATGTGATACAGTCAATTTTATCAAGTGAAGAAAAGCAAAACCAACTAATCAGCAGACTTCTTCGCATATTAGATACAAAAGGCTACGGTGGAGTTAATATTAATACGCCGTACATAAGACCGGAAGATAGAATTCTTTATGGAAATTTCTTTGCAAAATTATATGAAAGTATATCAATGATGGGATACAAGGTTTATAATACCCTTACGATTCGCGTTTTTCAATTATTGTCCGGAACGATTTTTACGAATATTGATTTTACCAGGCTTAGTCAGAACGCAGACGGGATTATACTGATAACATATGAATTTGGTTATTCGGAAGGCATTCCGCTGGGAACAATAGCTTTGGATACCTACAAACGTTTTTTTGAAAATGCGATGGAATATCTGCCTCCGGATAAGACATTTCTGGGGGTTTCAGTCTTTGGATATCTATGGGAGTATCCTTATGTCCCAGGCGTATCAAGGGGAATGCTTGTTAATTACAATTCAGCGATAGAGATTGCAGCAGCAAATAATTCTGAAATTAAATTTGACGAAATTAATAACATCGCTTATTTTCAATATATTTCTGCGAATGAATATATGGTTAGGTTTTGGGATGCAAGAAGTATAGATAATTTTGTGAAGTTCATACCGGATTATGGGTTGCATGGGATCAGCGTCTGGAATAGTATGCCCTGGTTTCCTCAGATATGGTTAATTATTAACTCGCAATTCATAATAGAAAAAGTACTGTAAATAAATCCATAGTTAAGCATCCGATCACTTCAGGTGAAAGGATGCTTTTGTTATGATTTAGTAAAATATGGTTGAAAGGAAATGCTTTGTAAGGTACAATTCTTATTTGAAAGGCATAGTTATAAATGCTATTATTCTGGTAATCAGGGTTATGGAAGCATAATGCATACGGAGGGGAAAATCATGAAAGACATCCATAGGATAGAATATAAAGCTGGCAGCAAAGAAGAATTGCTTCCGGATTTTGATCCGGATTTCCCATATATCGCTTCTTACGTTGAGATGGATAAGTACATTGGGAAGCAGGCTCCCTGGCACTGGCATAAGGAGGTTGAGCTTTTCTATATAGAAAATGGTGCGCTGGAATACTATACTCCAGGCGGAAAGGTGGTTTTTCCGGCAGGCTCCGGCGGTCTTGTGAATTCCAATGTACTGCATATGACAAAACCGCAAAAGGGCAGTAAGGATACGATACAAATCCTCCATATATTTAACACCTCATTGGTTGGCGGCCAACTTGGCGGACTTTTGGAGCAAAAATATGTAGTACCCATAATAACGGCGCCGCAGCTGGAAATGATCGGACTTTTTCCGGAAAATCCGGAGGAAGCAGTTATTTTGGAGCTGCTTCGGGAGTCCTTCCGGTTAGCCCCCGGCAGCCTGGACTATGAGATGAAATTGCGTGCGATGCTTTCTGAGTTGTGGTGTATGCTGCTTCACATTTCCGAGCCGGTTTGGAAGGAGAAGGGCCGTTACAATAAATCCAACGATAAGATTAAATTGATGATGGAATACATTCAGGAGCATTATGCGGAGAAGCTGGCCATATCGGAGGTTGCGGCGGCAGCATATATCAGCGAAAGGGAATGTTATCGGACCTTCAGCCAAAAGCTGAATATGACGCCTGCGCAATATTTAAAAAACTACCGCATACAGAAGGCCTGTATGATGCTGGGAAGCAGCGATGAATCCTTGGCATATATAAGCCAGGCCTGCGGTATGGGAAGCAGCAGCTATTTCGGAAAAGTATTCCGTGAATATATGGGGTGTTCTCCGCGGCAATATCAAAAAAGGAAAGAGACCTTAAGCTGAGGTCCGAATTTCATCTGGGATGTAAGTGAAAATGGCAGGATTTTGATATAAACAGGCGGTAATAAGATATATTTAATAAAAATATTGCACTATAATTATGTTCATAAAGAGGTGCATAAATCAAATCCGGCTTCTGACCGGTCATTTGATTTTTCACATTCAATGATTTTGTTAGGGAGGCTATCCTATGATAAAACTTAATGTTTTTAATATGAATGCATTTTTAAAGGTTGTTAATGATTGTACCGGCCCTGTATATCTGCTGGCTGATGACGGTAAAAAAGTAAACCTGCATAGAAATGAATTCATTCAACTGGACTTACGGTCGAAACATATAGCAAATAAAAGAAGTATTTCTCTTTCTTTGGATGCCCCTCAGACAAAAGACTATATGAACCTTGTTTTCTTTTCCATAGGTGATTACTAGGCATTTAGGCCGATGTAAATATTTCATCAAAAATGAGCCTGACCATTTTCATTGGCCGGGCTCAACTCCTGTATAGCGGCGTATATAATATAATGATTACATGAGCCGTTATAAATAATACGAAAGACTGTCAGGTTGATGATAAATTGACACAATTATATGATATATAAGAAGTATGGAGGTGACAGGAATGAAAAATACAAAATTAATTAAAATCATACTCATTACAACCTTGGTACTGACTGTAAGTGCCTGTGATAATAAGACAGATAATGACAAGGCTGCAGGTGAACCCAAACCGACCATAACAAGCAGCGGTAAAACCGAGGAAGAGCCTGGGGAGAAGCCTGAAGAGGAGCCCGAAGCACCCGTAATATCAGTGGAGAAAATTGATCGGATCGAGAATGCGGAGATCTCTGATTGGCTGGAGGAAGAAACTGTGATTGTCTCCAAGGAAAATGACACGCTGGATAAAATGGAGCTGGCAGAGCTGTCTGATAACTATCCCAGAAGCTTGTACCTGTATAACATAAATACCAAGGAATACAAGCTATTAAAGGAGCGGGATAATGTGTTCCTCGGGGGAGCTGCCCTTTCTGCCGACAGAAAACATTTGCTCTACAGTGAATACACTTTGGGCGATCCTGTTTATAACGTAATGAACCTTGATACCGGGGAGGCATTTGGCATCCTCAGAGATAACTTCGGCGGGGCTGTCAGCGCCGGATGGGCCGGTAATGAAGTGATAGGCGCTGCCTATTATAATGGAGCTTATATTGCGGCTGCGACAGGAGAGATCTCTATCATCGAGGATTTGAAAGAGGAAGCGCTGTTTGTTATCCGTAAAATCAAGGATACTCTATATTATAATACGAATTACGACGAAACCTTAATCATGCTCAATGTGGCGACGAAGGAGAAGAAAAAGCTAGATCTTGCCCATGTCACTGATGTTATTCCCTCATCTGACGGTAATAAAATTCTGGTGCTGCAGGGCGGTGCTTCAAAACACACATTGTCCCTTTTGGATCCGGATGGCAGCAATCAAAAAATGATAGCGGAGGGAAGCGAGCTTGGCGGGATTTCATGGTCCCCGGGTCAGCAGCGGATCGCATACTATCTGAAGGATGAGGTAAATGATACAGCAGGCAGGCTTTATCTCTATGATATACCCACCGGTGAGGTTATACAGGTTGCGGAAGATATCCGGAATGCCGTTACCTGCTGGAGTCCCTCCGGAGAAAGACTGGCTTATGCGGAATGGGACGGAGAGCATTACAATAGTGGTATTATTGATTTCAAATAGTGTACCGGGGGTAAAACAATAATATAGCGGTAATTATTATCCATGTTGAAGGCTGCGGCCGTTCTTTGGTTAATTTGGGCAAATGAAACTGAAATTTTAGTTTCGTTTGCCTTTTTTATTCGGCCTTTCACTGGACAGATTCTGAAATTTATGATATTTTATTTAATAATTTATTTGAATGAAGCGATAAACAAAGAATGGAATATAGGGAGAATTTTATCATGAGAGCATATCAATCTATGAGCAGAGAAGAATTACTTGCAGAAAAGGTGAAACTTCAGGCTGAGTATGAAAAATTTAAAGAGAAAGGATTAAAGCTTGATATGTCAAGGGGGAAGCCGTCCGCAGAACAGCTTGATATATCTATGGGAATGATGGATGTATTGAACAGTCATACCTCGCTGATCTGTGATGAGAATATTGACTGCAGAAACTACGGAAGCCTGGTGGGAATCAAGGAAGCAAGAGAGCTTCTGGGAGAAATAAGTGAGGTGTCACCGGAGGATATCATCATATATGGTAATTCCAGCCTTAATGTAATGTTTGATACGGTTGCACGCTCGATGACGAACGGGGTTCTCGGGAGCACCCCCTGGTGTAAGCTTGAACAGGTGAAGTTCCTATGCCCGGTACCCGGATATGACAGACATTTTGCGATAACCGAATATTTCGGAATTGAGATGATTAATGTACCGATGACACCGGAAGGTCCCGACATGGATCTGGTAGAAAAGCTGGTGAGCGAGGATCCGGCCATCAAAGGAATTTGGTGTGTACCGAAGTATTCCAACCCCCAGGGGTATACCTATTCCGAAGAGACGGTAAGAAGATTTGCACGCTTGAAGCCCGCTGCGGGGGATTTCCGCATTTACTGGGATAACGCATACAGCGTACATCATTTATACAGGGAGAATCAGGATTTCTGCCTGGAGATACTGCATGAGTGTGCTGCCGCAGGTAATCCGGATATGGTATATAAATTTACTTCAACCTCCAAGATAAGCTTTCCGGGCTCCGGTGTTGCGGCGATTGCCACCTCAAAGAATAATCAGAAGGATATCTTAAAGCAGCTGACCATACAGACCATTGGCCATGATAAGGTTAACCAGCTGCGCCATGTAAGGTTTTTTAAAGATCTTGCAGGTGTACAGGAGCACATGATGAAGCATGCCGATATTATGCGTCCGAAATTCGAGGCGGTCAATGAAATCATGGAAAACGGGCTTGGCGGACTTGAAATTGCGGAATGGACCAAACCGAAGGGCGGTTATTTTGTATCCTTCGATGCAATGGAAGGATGTGCCGAAGATATTGTAGCTTTGGCCAAGGAGGCGGGAGTTGTCATGACTCCGGCAGGTGCCACCTATCCGTATGGAAAAGATCCTCATGACAGCAATATTCGCATTGCACCCTCCTTTCCTGCCATGAAGGATTTAAGAAGTGCAATGGAATTGTTTGTTTTATGTGTAAAGCTGGTAAGTATTGATAAGATATTAGAACTGTAGAGGGATGATACAAATGCCGGAATTGAGCGGAGTACAATGGATCATTGTTATAATGACGGCTTTGCTGGTCGGTTTTTCGAAGACGGGGATCGGCGGAGTCATGATGATGGCGATCCCTATTCTGGCAAGTACGTTTGGCGGCAGGGATTCAACGGGGATTATGCTGCCCATGCTTGTGGCAGGTGACATTATTGCGGTCTGGTATTACCGTAAGAGTGTGAATTGGAACAATGTCTTCAAGCCGTTGCCCTGGGCCCTCGCCGGCCTGCTTCTGGGGGTTGTCATTGGGAATTATATCAGTGACAAGACATTCATTATCCTGATTGGTGTGATTGTTCTTTTATGCCTGTCCGCATTAATCTATATGGAAAAGCGGGGAAAGGACTTTAACGTACCGGACGCTGCGTGGTTTTATATTCTTGTTGGTATTCTAAGCGGATTTGCTTCGATGATCGGTAATGCGGCGGGTCCGATTTTCAGTATCTATTTACTTGCTCTGGGCTTTAAGAAAAATAATTTCATGGGTACGAATGCATGGTTCTTTTTCCTGATCAATCTGTCGAAATTACCGCTTCAGATATTCATCTGGCATAATATCGGATTGAAATCATTCACCATAACAATTTTTATGCTTCCGATTATTATCATAGGAGCTGTTCTGGGCTTTACAGTTGTTAAAAGGATCAATGAGAAATACTTCCGCTATCTTGTAATGGGAATGACAGCCATTGCCGCTGTGAGATTGTTTATTATTCGGCTGTGAAAATGACCGCGTAAATCTATGAGACAGAGATTTACGCGGTCATTTACTTTATCCTTATCGTATGGTTTTCATAGCGCGCATAGCATTTAAAATAGCAATCACCGTTACGCCTACATCACCGAAAACTGCCTCCCACATGGTCGCGATACCAAATGCAGCAAGGGCAAGAACCACCAGCTTCACCCCCATGGCAAATAGTATATTCTGCCATACAATCGCTCTGGTCTTCCTGGCAACCTTGATGGCGGATACAATTTTGGAGGGTTCGTCGGTCATTAATACAACATCGGCCGCTTCAATTGCCGCATCGGAGCCCAACGCTCCCATGGCGATACCGATGTCGGCTCTCGCCAGCACAGGAGCATCATTGATACCATCCCCGACAAAGACAAGCTTTCCTTTGGATTTTCTGTTTTTATCCAACAGCTCCAGCTGTTCTACCTTCTGGTGGGGAAGGAGCTCGGAATATACAGTGTCCAGACCGATTTCCCGGGCTATGGCTTCGCCGACGATTCGTGTGTCGCCGGTTAACATGGCGGTTTGATTTACGCCCAAGGCTTTTAATTCCTTAAGTGCTTTTTTACTGTCGGGCTTTATTTCATCGGAGATGACAATGTGACCGGCATAAACCCCGTCAACAGCCAGATATACAACGCTTCCCAGCTCATTTACCGGTTGCAGGTCAATATGCTCCGCTTCCATCAGCTTTCCATTGCCGGCAAGCACGGATTTACCGTCAATCTTTACGCGGATGCCATGTCCGGGAACTTCCTCCTGCTCCGTAAGCCTGCTCTGATCAATCGGCTGATTATAAGCCTTTTGTATGGATAAGGCAATGGGATGGTTAGAGAAGCTTTCCGCATGGGCCGCATAGGAGAGCAGCTCAGCCTCCGGCCAGCCGTTCGCCCCAACGGCTTTCGTCACTTTAAAAATGCCTTTGGTCAAAGTGCCTGTTTTATCAAATACAATAGTATCAATACGGTTCAGGGCTTCCAGATAATTACTTCCTTTTACCAGAATACCGTTCTTAGAGGCTCCGCCGATACCGCCGAAGAAGCTTAACGGAATGGAGATCACCAAAGCACAGGGACAGGATACCACCAGAAAGGCAAGAGCCCTGTAGATCCAGTCGCTGAACTCCGCTCCGGGAAGAACCAGAGGAGGGATCACCGCAAGAGCCAAAGCGGAGAAGGTAACAATCGGGGTGTAATATCTTGCGAATTTTGTAATAAAGTTTTCGGTGGGAGCTTTTTTACTGCTGGCGTTCTGCACCAGGTCAAGGATTTTGGATATGGTGGATTCCCCGAATTCCTTGGAAACTTCAATGATCAGCACGCCGTTTTTGTTGATGGATCCGGATAAGACTTCATTGCCGGGCTCCACATCTCTGGGAAGGGATTCTCCTGTGAGGGCAGAAGTATCCAGCGCTGAAGACCCTTCCACAATTCGCCCGTCCAGCGGTATCTTTTCACCTGGCTTAACGATAATATAATCACCGATGCCAACCTCTTCCGGAGTCACTTTGCGTAGCTCATTACCCACCTTTAAATTGGCGAACTCGGGGCGGATATCCATCAGGGCGGAGATGGATTTGCGGGAGCGGTTGACAGCCAGGCGCTGAAAGGCTTCGCCTACCTGATAGAACAGCATAACTGCCACGCCTTCCGGATATTCACCGATGGCAAACGCTCCGATGGTAGCCACGCTCATTAAAAAGTTTTCATCAAAGACCTGGCCTCTGGAGATGTTTTTTAATGCCCGCAGGACTACCTCTCCGCCGATGAACAGGTAGCTTAGCAGGAACAGGATAAATTCTGCGGAAGCAGGCAAATCAAACAGTAAGCCCGCGGCATACAATAAGGTGCCGACGGACAGGCTGATACGGTAAGCCCATTTTCTGACGGCTGCAGAGCCCTCCTCCTTCGGTTTCTTATCCGTATAGGATATTTGAATGGAAGGTTCTATGTCCAAAGCAATCTGTGAGGCCTGCCGGATAATAGCCGGAAGGGATTTGCGGTCGATTGCCTCAATGGTAAGCCGTTGGGATACAAAGTCAAGAGAAGCCGACTTCACACCCTCGATCCGGTTTACCTGCGCTTCGATCTTCTGAGCGCAGTCACCGCAGCACAGTCCCAGCAGATACAAGGTCTTTTGCCCCGGCTGGGCAATTTCTTTCTCAAGCATTACAACCTCAGAGTCATGTCTTTTAATGATGGCATCAGCCTGCGCGATCAGACTGTTGGCTGCGGTACCGTCAGTAATCTCCATAGAGAGAGTCTTAGTCACAAAATCTACGGAGGCAGCCGTTATACCGGTAAGCTTTTTCACATCCCGTTCGATTTTGGCAGCACAGTTACCGCAGCAAAGACCTTCCAGGGTAAACTCTTTTTTAATTACTGCATCCATTGGTATCACCGTCGCTTTCTGTTATGTTTCTTTGTTACAGCCATAAAGCGTATCTCCTTTTCTAATATTATAATTGAATAATTGAGCGTATATTCAACTGATGGAATATAGCTTCCTAATAATGCACACAGAAGTCAATGGGATAAATTATTTTTCACAAACATGGATCATTGCCTGGTCAAATATGATTTTCACATGTTCATCCGCTAAGGAATAATAAACGACCTTGCCATCCTTGCGGTATTTCACAAGCTTTGTCTGTTTGAGAAGCCTAAGCTGATGGGAGATTGAGGATTTGGTCATACCTAAGAGGACTGCAATATCACAGACACACATTTCTGCGCGGAATAAAGCACAAAGGATTTTCACACGGGTAGAATCTCCGAACGTTTTGAACAAATCAGCCAGGTCCATTAAATTATCTTCATCAGGCATATGTTCCCTGACATCATTTACTACATCTTCATGTATGATATTACAGTCACATCTGTCAATATCGGCAGTATACATACCCAAGCAGGAAACCTCCTTTAATTGAATAGTTGAATGATCTTTCAATTGTTATTATATTAATTTTATTTACTTTTGTCAATTATCATTCCAAATAATTATAAAATATGGTTGACAAATAATGAGCAGATGCATATACTAAAATTACAATTAAATGATTGCTTAATTGATAAATAGTTAAAATAATAATAAAAAGCTTTAGGAAAGGGGAAATTAATATGAAGAAGACAATGAAATTGAAGGATCTGGATTGTGCAAACTGTGCAGCTAAGATTGAAAATGCTGTGAAGAAGCTGGAGGGAGTTACAAGTGTTAAGGTGAATTTTCTTAGCCAGAAGATGGAGCTGGAAGCGCCTGATGACAAGTACAGTTCGATTGTAGCCGAGGCTAAAAGGCTGATCAAAAAAATTGAGCCGGAGGTTACCGTAATAGATTAACGGGGGTAGCAGTATGTCAAAAAGAGAAAAGAAGCAGTTGCTTCGTATCATAATATCGGCATTATTCTATGCCATAGCAATTCTGCTCCCTCTGGACGGAATCGCAAAATTGGCGGTCTTCTTAGCGGTGTATGCAATCATCGGAGGAGACATTCTTCTGAAAGCGGGCAGAAATATCTTACATGGTCAGGTGTTTGATGAAAATTTCCTCATGGCGGCAGCGACGGTGGGAGCTTTTTGCTTAAGAGAGTATCCGGAAGGTGTTGCGGTAATGCTGTTCTACCAGGTGGGTGAATGGTTCCAATCCTATGCGGTATCAAAATCCCGGAGGTCTATCTCGGATCTGATGGATATACGGCCGGATTTTGCCATTGTGGTGCGTGACGGGCAGCCGGTGCAGGTAGACCCGGAAGAGGTGCAGGTAGGTGAAACCATTGTGGTAAAGCCCGGTGAGCGGATACCGTTAGACGGCATTGTCACAGAAGGAGTTTCCTCCATTGATACCGCCGCGTTAACCGGTGAATCTGTGCCAAGGGATATCCAGGCGGGTCAGGAGATAATCAGTGGCTGCATTAACCAGACAGGCCGTCTGACGATTCGTGTCACCAAGGAATTCGGGCAGTCAACCGTAGCCAAGATTCTTGAGCTGGTGGAAAATGCCGGTGACAAGAAAAGCAAAAGCGAAAATTTTATCACGAAATTTGCAAGATATTATACCCCTGTTGTGGTTATTGCAGCAGTGCTGCTGGCGGTATTGCCGCCCCTGCTCCTGGGTCAGGAATTTAGTACCTGGGTGGAACGTGCCTTGACCTTTCTGGTTATTTCCTGTCCTTGTGCACTTGTTATTTCCATCCCTTTAAGCTTTTTCGGCGGAATAGGCGGCGCATCCAAATCCGGTGTTCTGGTAAAGGGAAGTAATTATCTGGAGGCGCTGGCTGATACGGAAGTAGTGGTTTTTGATAAGACGGGGACCCTGACCAAGGGCATCTTTGCGGTGAGCAAGATTCAACCCGTGGAAATGACGGCGGAGGAATTGCTGGAGGCTGCAGCTTATGCGGAGGATAACTCCAATCATCCCATCGCCGTATCAATCAAGAAAGCGTATGGGAGAGAAGTGGATTCTTCCCGTATTACCGGCATAGAGGAAATTGCAGGCCACGGAGTAAAAGCAGTGATTAACGGTAAGGAGATTCTGGCCGGTAATGTTAAGCTGATGCAGAAGGAGAATATTCCTTATACTGCTGCGGAACCGGCAGGAACCATTGTGCATTTGGCGATGGAAGGTAACTATGCGGGATATCTTTGTATCGAGGATGAAATCAAGGAAGATTCCCGCCAGGCAGTTCGAGACCTGAAGGCGGCAGGAATTAAAAAAACCGTCATGCTGACAGGGGATGCGGATTCGGTTGGGCGAAAGGTCGCAGGAGAATTAAAGCTGGATCAGGCATATACGGAACTGCTTCCCGCGGATAAGGTTATGCGGATGGAAGAATTGATGCGGGAGAAAAGTGCGAAGGGAAAGCTTGCGTTTGTGGGTGACGGTATCAATGACGCACCTGTTCTTGCCAGGGCTGACATCGGTATTGCCATGGGCGGTTTGGGATCGGATGCTGCCATAGAAGCAGCGGATGTGGTTATCATGACAGATGAGCCTTCCAAGATTGCCAAAGTCATGAAAATATCCAAAAAGACGCTTCGGATTGTAAGGCAGAACATCGTTTTGGCATTAGGCGTAAAGGGGATTGTGCTGATCCTTGGTGCTTTCGGTCTGGCCTCTATGTGGGCGGCGGTGTTCTCGGATGTGGGAGTATCCGTAATCGCTATTTTAAATGCGATCCGTGCCCTGAATATTAAAAATTCGTAATCCTTCCTAAAATATAAAAAAGCATTTGAGCCGGCAGCCGCATGGTGAATACGCCGGATCAAATGCTTTTTGCTTCATCCATTATGAATATTAATGGGGATGGGTAGGACAATTCAATTGAAAATAATCATCAATCATCTGATGCACCAGGTGCGCTCTTTCATTATTGGACAGGGTATAATAAACTTCCTTACCGTCACGCCTGCTGGTAATCAGGCTATTTAATTTCAAGGTTTTCAAATGATGGGAAACAGCAGCGTCACTCATATTTACAGCGGCGGCAATATTGGAGACACATTCCTCCGAATGGCAGAGAAGCCATAAAATACGCAGACGTGATCCGTCGCATAGCTGCTGGAAGGTTACGGCTGCCTCTAAGAACCGGGAGGCATCCGGCATTTTTTCTAATACTTCTTCAATATTCTGACCATGATCATGGGGCATTGTTATGTTGCTCATACAGTAACTCCTTTAAATCGGCTTTCGTTGGAATGATATAGAACATTTATGCTAACCTTATGCTTTCTATAGTATTCCTTCTAAGTGTTCCTGTCAAACAATTTGATGAAAAGCAAGCCAAGGGATATCTTATGAATCGTTTGAATAAAAAAATATAAATTCACTTGAGCAAAAATTATCAAGAACTTTTCTCTGTTTCAATATATAATAGACTCAAGCCGAAACATTTTATTTTGAAAAGGAGGAAGTTTATGGAGTATCACAGAAAGGTATCTGATTCACTTGAATATATTGAAAAGAACCTGGATGCGGTCATCCGTCTCGAGGATCTCGCCCGAAATGCACATCTGTCAAAATATCATTATCATAGACTCTTTCATAAAATGACAGGGGAATCCGTTACCAAATATATCACCAGGCTTCGCATGAAGAATGCCGGGGAAGACCTTATCCGGACAGATCAGTCAATCATTGATATTGCATTAAAATATCAGTATTCCTCTCAGGAGGCATTTTCAAGGGCATTTGCGAGAATATATGGTGTAACGCCGGGAAAATACAGAAAGGTGTATGGAAGCGTCAGATCCAATCATATTATAAAATCCGGCCCTTATATCAGTGGGATTACAAGCAAGGCTGCGTAATCGGAGCGTGTATGCACGCTTGGCACAAAGCTTGCAGATTATAGGAAAGGTAAGGTTATAAACATGAGTAATTTGGTACCTATGGTAATTGAACAGACTTCAAGGGGCGAACGCTCTTACGATATTTTTTCCAGACTGCTGAACGACAGGATTATTATGCTGAACGGAACGGTAACCAATGAATCCGCCAGCTTAATCATAGCGCAGATGCTCTTCCTTGAATCTGCCGACAGCGGTAAGGATATTCATTTTTATATTAACAGTCCGGGGGGCTCGGTAACGGATGGGCTTGCGATTATGGATACGATGAACTACATCAAATGTGATGTTTCCACCATCAGCATAGGGCAATCAGGGAGCGCCGCCTCACTGCTGCTGGTATCCGGAACGAAAGGCAAGCGCTTTGCGCTGAAAAACAGCGAGGTGCTGATTCATCAGCCATCCATATCCGGCGGACTGCAAGGGCAAGCAACTGATATTAAAATCCATAGTGACTGGCTTGAAAAAACGAAAGAGAAGCTGCATGAAATATATAGCGGATTGACAGGCCAGCCGCTTGAAAAAATCAAGGCAGATATGGAAAGAGATTATTATATGACTGCCGAACAGGCGAAGGAATATGGGTTAATTGATGAGATTCTTTCCAATCGAAGCTGACCATGAAGGAGCTGTACCGGAAGATGCCGGCGAAGTAATACTTGTCGATATATGTCGAACTAATTGTAAACAACTGCATATAATGTATAGAAACTTTATTCTGTTGATTTATGATATAGTTTACTAAATTGGAGGTGTTCCATATATGGGCAAATCGGCAAAAAAATCCGTCCCGCCTTATCTGCCGCAGTCTTCACAATCCACCAAACTTATAGACCCCAAAGAGTATGAAGAGCAGGAGAAGAATCCGCTTTCTAAGCTGCTGCGGGGATTGGCCGGTATCACCGGGCGCAGAGCCAAGGATGTCGGATATTATGTTACCAAATCATATCGTCAGTATGATAAAATCAAGAAAAAATAAATAATAAAATAAATGGGCATAATTGAGTGAGCGTGATCTGTTATTGCGCTCATTTTATGCATGCTGTATACTTTTCAAAAGAATATTCCTATATGGATGGAGGGACAACCTATGGATAAATTGTTGTTTGGTATTTCCGGTCTGCCAATGGGCGATGGGAATAAGCGCTTTAATTATGCCACCGGCATACATTATTTAAAATCTATCGGCCTTGATGCCATGGAGCTGTTATTCGTTCGAAATGTCAATGTAACGGATAACAATAAGGATGTAATTCTTCAGGCGAAAAAAGAAGAAGATTTTTACCTTTCGGCACACGGATCGTATTATATTAATCTTAATGCCGATGACGGCTTAAAGCAAGTGCAATCCATCAACCGCATCATTAACGGTGCGGAGGGATTAGCCAAGGCAGAAGGGAGAAGTCTGGTTTTTCATCCCGGTTATTACGGGAATGCTTCAAAGGAAACGGCATATTCGGTGATTAAAAGCAATTTATCCAAGCTTCCCGACTGCGGGATCGATTATAGACTTGAGACAACGGGAAAGGGCTCTCAGTTCGGAACACTGGAGGAACTGGTTTCGTTATGTAAAGAACTTCCCTGCTGTAAACTCTGTATAGACTTTGCCCATGTTCATGCACGAACAAATGGCAGTCTCAAGAAATATGAAGACTTTGCCCATATGCTTGAATATGTTCACAATCATCTTGGCCGGGCTGCCCTGGAGGATCTGCATATTCATTTGGCCGGAATTGAATACGGTCAAAAGGGTGAAAAGCAGCACCTGCCTTTATTGGAAAGCGATTTTAATTTTACGGAGTGTCTCAGGGCTTTAAAGGATTATGAAGTCAGGGGCTGTGTCATTGCGGAGGGTCCCTTGCTGGAAAAGGACGCGTTGTTATTAAAAGATACTTATGAAGCTTTATGATGCTGCAAAGAAGCCATGGTATAAGATTAATCGGAATAAAGCAGAAAAATAAATGATGAGCTGCTCATATATATACCCCGGTCAGAATAGATTAGTTGTGTGAAAGGA
This sequence comes from Bacillota bacterium, assembly GCA_023409535.1. Taxonomy (GTDB): domain Bacteria; phylum Bacillota; class Clostridia; order Lachnospirales; family Lachnospiraceae; genus Mobilitalea. Next base: position 116,042 of record JAEYGZ010000023.1, on the reverse strand, counting down.
TGAATGGGGGTATCTTTACGGGATACTATGTAAATGTGGAGCCGAATGTAAACATATATGTGGAAGATCTAAATCCGGAGGGGAAGAAGACAATCTTCTTCGTTCATGGCTGGCCCGGGAGCCACGATTTGTTTGAATATCAGTTTAATATGCTGCCTCAGATGGGGTATAGATGTATTGGAATTGATGAAAGAGGCTTCGGCCTCTCAGACAAACCCTGGAGCGGGTATGATTATGACCGGTTATCGGATGATATCCGCGTTGTGGTAGAGACTCTCAGGCTGAAGAATTTCGTTCTTGGCGGACATTCCACAGGCGGCGCCATCTGCGTTCGTTATATGGCAAGACATCAAGGCTATGGGGTTTCTAAGCTGGGGCTGTTTGCCGCTGCCGCACCAAGCCTTATTCAACGTCCTTATTTTCCTTATGGCTTGCCAAGGCAGGCTGTACTGGACATTATTCAAGGTACCTATAATGACCGGCCCAATATGCTTAGAGGCTTTGGTAATATGATATTCTCCCGGTATACGACGCAGCCATTATCAGATTGGATCTTCCAGCTTGGATTGCAGGCTGCGGGCTGGGCTACTGCAGCCATCGCCAATACCTGGCTGGATGAAGAAAGGCTGTTTGACGATCTGATGACCATCGATGTTCCAACCCTGATACTTCACGGTGTCAATGACCAGGTCTGCCTGTTCCCTTTAGCGCTGGCGCAGAAAAATGCTATCCGAAATGCGAAGCTTGTTCCCTTTGAAGAGTGCGGCCATTTCCTCTTCTATGACCAGAAGGAGAGGTTCAACAAAGAATTGGTGGAATTTATGGAGGAATAAAAAGCGAAAAATAAGCTGTGGTATGAAAAATGAGCGGTGTCATTGTGACACGCTCATTTTTCATGGACAGAAACTAACTGCTTTTCATTGGGGATGATGGGTGCTATACTGTCAATAACGCAGTTTTACGAAACGAGTATTTTGGCCGTTGATTGTTGCCGACAGGGGCAGTGAAACGGCGAAAGGATGTATTTTATGTTGACAGACAAAATGAATGACAGGTATCAGGCTTCGTTCCGGCCTGCGGTTGATGACAGCCGTCCGGCCCGCTATTTGATTTTTCATCAAAGAAGAGTATTCTTAAACTGTGCTTCAGGTGAATATACCTTGCCGCTTGAAGCAGATATTCGGAGCTTACAGATCCCTGTTCAGGAGTTCCTTTATTTCGGAGAGTTTGATGGGCATCCCTGCTTCTGTATGGAAAGAGAGGTTGAAGATACCTTACCCGGTTTTACCTTGTTACCGGTTCGTGAGCTTGTGACCTTAACCGGTGATGCAGCTTTGTTCCAAATTGTCGGGACAGCGATGCATCTTGCATACTGGAACCGGATGAACCGCTTCTGCGGCTGCTGCGGAAGCAGGACAGCAGATAAATCAGACGAGCGGGCAAAGCTGTGCCCGAGCTGCGGAGCTGTGGTCTATCCCCGAATATCGCCTGCAACAATTACGGCGATTGTGAAAGACGATGAAATTCTGCTTGCGCATAACAGCAATTTTAAAGCAGGAATGTACAGCATAATCGCCGGCTTTGTTGAACCGGGCGAGTCCCTTGAGGAGTGTGTGCGCCGGGAAGTATATGAAGAGACGGGGATTCAGATAAAGAATATACGGTATTTCGGCAGTCAGCCCTGGCCGTTTCCTGATTCGCTGATGCTTGGATTTACTGCGGAATATGTAAGCGGCGAAGTCTGCGCTGACGGTGTGGAGCTGACAGATGCAAGGTTCTGGAAGGTGGACGAGCTTCCGGATATCCCGGCTGGGGAAAGCATCGCAGGCAAGATGATCCGGAGAATTGTCAATACGATCCAATCTGGGAAGAGAGGTAATCAATGAAGCTAAAAAGGGTACACCATATAGCTGTTATTTGCTCCGATTATGACAAGTCCAAAGTCTTTTATACCGATATTCTCGGATTGGAAGTAATTCGCGAGGTCTACCGCAAGGAGCGGAATTCCTATAAGCTTGATCTTGCCCTTAACGGTGCGTACCTCATAGAACTGTTCTCCTTTCCCGGTCCGCCGAAGCGGCTGAGCTATCCGGAGGCCGCCGGGCTGCGGCACCTCGCGTTTGGAGTGGAGGATATTGGCCTGGCAATTCAGGAGTTGAACATAAAAGGTATTCATACCGAACCGATGCGGATTGATCCTTACACAGGACGCAAATGCACCTTTTTCAGTGATCCTGACGGCCTTCCGTTGGAGCTGTATGAAGAATTATAAAATATAACAAAAGGAGTGATCAAATGTTAAATTTCAGCTATTATTCACCGACGAAAGTAATCTTCGGAAAAGACGTGGAGCTTGGGACGGCCGGGGAGATCAAAAAATTCGGCGGTTCCCGGGTTTTGATTATTTATGGAGGCGGCAGTGTAATTAAGAGCGGACTTCTGGCGAAAATCCAGCAGTCTCTCACCCATGCCGGTCTTGCCTTTACTACCCTTGGAGGGGTGCAGCCGAATCCCCGCCTGTCACTTGCGAGAGAGGGTGTACAAAAGGGAATTGATTTTGGAGCGGATTTTATTCTTGCCGTAGGGGGCGGCAGTGTAATCGATACCGCAAAGGGGGTTGCCCACGGTATCGCTAATCCCGGGACGGATATCTGGAGATTCTGGCTCAGGGAGCTGGAGGTTACCAGAAGCCTGCCGGTAGGAGCAGTGCTCACCATATCTGCGGCAGGAAGTGAAACCAGTGATTCCGCGGTACTCACCGATGATGCAACCTGGACAAAACGCGCATTGAGCACAGAGTTTAACAGACCCAGATTTGTAGTAATGAATCCGGAATTAACCTATACCTTGCCCAAGTATCAGATCACCTGCGGTATTGTAGATATTATGATGCATACTTTAGACCGGTATTTTACACCGGTGGACGGGAATGAAATTGCGGAAGCATTGCTGCGTGTGGTGATAAAGAACGGACGGATTGCGGTAGAGAATCAGGAGGACTATGAAGCCGCCAGCGAACTGATGTGGTGCGGCAGCCTCTCCCATAACGGAATTACCGGACTTGGCGCAAAAACAGATTTTGCAACGCATCAGCTGGGGCATGAGCTCAGCGGTAAATTTGACGTTGCCCACGGAGCAAGCCTGTCCGCCATGTGGGGCTCCTGGGCGCTCTATACCTATCAGGAGAAGCCGGAACGCTTCGCACGTTATGGAAATAAGGTCTGGGGAATAGAAACTGCTGATCCTGTTCAGGCGGCACAGGAGGCTATTGAACAAACCGTTGCCTATTTTGCCTCCATCGATATGCCCACTTGCTTTGGCGAGCTAGGTGCAGGCATTCAGAGCGACGAGGTGCTGCAGGATCTTGCGGACCGCTGTGTGTTCCAGGGTGCGCGTACCATCGGACAGTTTAAGGTTCTTGACCGGTCGGATGTTTATGAGATTTATAAGCTGGCTAATCACTAAGCAGCAAACAAAAGCGAAGTTTCTTAAAAGGGTGCATAGAATGAAAAAATTACAGGAAATATCAGAAGCATATTCTCTTGCAGCTTTGCTAACGCTGTCCGGCGGTTTCATGGATGCATATTCCTATATATGCAGAGATCAGGTGTTTGCCAATGCGCAGACGGGTAATATGCTGCTGTTCGGAATCAATCTTTCAACGGGCAATATTTCATCCGCATTGCGGTATCTTTTTCCGGTGATGGCATTTGCTTTCGGGATCGCTGTTACGGAAATTATCAGAAACCTATCGAGTAACAAAAATCTGCTTCACTGGCGCCAGATCATACTTGCGGCGGAAGCGGTGATTTTGTTATCTGTAGCTTTCATGCCCCAGAGCCTGAATCTGCTTGCCAATAGCCTGATTTCATTTGCCTGCGGCTTTCAGGTGCAGAGCTTTCAGAAGGTGAACGGAAGCGGAATTGCTACGACGATGTGTATCGGTAATCTGCGCGCTGCCGTACAGGCGACGTGCGAGTACGGATTTTCCAAAAATAAAATTGCAAAAGAAAGCGGTTTTTTATATTTCAGTATTATCGGAATATTTATCATCGGAGCCATCCTGGGTAACTTTTGTGTGGGTATGTGGCAGGAAAGGGCAATCGTCGTCAGTGTAGTGCTGTTATTGGCGGGGTTTTTATTTATGCATATCAAAAGAGTAGACCGCAATAAGCAAATGGATGAATAAAACCTTCAAAGTAATTGAAAAAAAATACTTATAAACTATTAGGAATGGTATTATGAAATAAAAGCATGAAAAGGCTGCCGATAACTAAGGCAGCCTTAAGTTTTACAATCTAGTCCTCTTCACAGCTTAAGATATATTCTTCAATCGCATCTGCTACAATCTTCGATACCCTGACTGCTTCCACGACTGTTTTGGCTCCTGTTACAACATCGCCGGAAGCAAATACACCGGCCCTTGTTGTCCGCCCGAAATCATCCGTTACCAGTAATCCGCGGTTGTTTACATCAATGCCCTTGGAGCTGTTTACTATATTTCTTCTCGGGCTCTGGCCCACCGCCAGAATGACGGAGTCACATTCGAAAAGTCTCTCGCTGCCCTCAATGTTCTCTATGATGTCCCTACCCTTATCATCTGTTTTGACAGCCTTCGTCCGGATATAACGTACACCCTGATCTGCAATCTCGACAGGATTCTGATAATATGCGAACTTTACACCGTCAAGCTTTGCATAAGCAACCTCAACAGGCTCGGCATCCATACTTGCTTCACCTTTGCGATACATAATCGTTACATCTCTGGAACCGTTGCGCAAAGCGGTCCGTGCAACATCCATGGCAACATTGCCTGCTCCGATGATACAAACCTTATTCCCCAGGGAATAAACTTCGGGGCTCTTCAGATAATCTATGGCAAAATGTACATGCCCCAGAGTCTCACCCTTGATTCTTAAGGTCTTTGGATTCCATACACCGGTACCGATGAAGACAGCTTTGTAGCCATCCCGGAATAAATCCTCCACCGTAATGGTTGGGCCGATGAGTGTATTCGGCCGGATTTTGATCCCCATGGCCAGTAATTTATTCTTTAATCTGTCAAGTATGGTTTTCGGCAGACGAAATTCCGGAATACCATAGCGCAGCACACCGCCGATCTTATCATGGGCTTCAAATATCGTGAGATCATAGCCCCTGGAAGCAAGAATGATCGCGATGGTAATTCCGGCCGGGCCGGAGCCTACGATAGCAACTTTTTTGCCGGTTTTCACAGGTGGCTTAGTATCTACATAATTTAAATAGTAATCAGAAATATAATTTTCAACCATACCCACCTTGATGGGGTCACTCTTTTTACCAAGCACACAATGACCCTCACATTGCTTCTCGTGAGGACATACCAGAGAGCATATAACGGAGAGAGGATTATTATTAAATAATTTATCGCCTGCTTCAACGATATTTCCCTCCAGCAATAAGCCCACCACTTCATTAAAAGGTGTGTTCACAGGGCAATACTCCTTGCATAACGGCCGTTTGCACTGCAGACACCTTTTAGCTTCGGAAATTACTATATCAGACATGTAACCTTCCCCTTTCTCTATTTAAATAACAAAAAATACATAATTAAATAACATGAACATGGAATACATAAACGGATTTCAGCGTTTCTATTTTAGCACATCATCGGAAGAATGTCACAACCAGTTTCAGGATAAAAATAACGGGATTTAGTCAAATATTTAAAAAATTTTTACCGCTGAATCCCTTTAGAATCAGGCCTTCTAAGCCGTATGTCCTAGAACTGCGTGAAAAAGGGTTGATTTTTGGCATTTATATGGTATAATTATTACAAAGATATTAACCAAATATTTAAATGACGTAATAACTTGACATTGATTAGTAATAAAATATAGTAATTGGAATTATCTTTGCAAAACAAACTTAAGGAGTACAGCATGAAATTCAGAAAGTTAGCACTATGTGTGATTATCGGAATATTCGTTATAAATTTCCCGAGCGTTCGAGCATTTGCAGCAGAGACCGCCGGAATTAGCGATAATCAGGTACAGGAAAGCAAAACAGAGGAAGGATCAGCTGAAACTAATATAAACACAGAGAATGTTGGAACAACAGGGGATATAGCAGCTACAGATATTAGTTTAACCTCAACAGATACCATAGAAAGTGATACAGCGAAGGAAGATGCTGCAACAGAAGATGTTAATGCAGAGGATCCGGCAGCACAGGACAGCCAGATCTCAGAGGAGGATGCAGTATCAGAGGATAAGACTTCTGAAGAAAGTGAAGAAGACACTGATCAGGAGGAAGAGAAAACCGTTAAAGAAGAAGTTAAGTATACGAAAGGGGAATTACGATTACTGTCAGCCTTAATCTTCTGCGAAGCGCAGGGAGAAAGCTATAATGGAAAGCTTGCTGTCGGTATTGTAGTTATGAATCGCAAGAATTCTTCCCGCTTCCCGGATACCATCAAGGGTGTTATTTATCAGAAATACCAATTCAGCCCTGTATCAAACGGTTCCTTAAAGAAAGTATTAGAGGATTATGATAACGGAAAATTCACCTCGGCTGCAGAGAAGGAATGTATCAAGGCTGCGAAGGCCGCGTTAAACGGTACCACAACGATTACGGTGAGCGGTAAGAAGAAGGACTTCAGCAAATATCTTTATTTCAGCGGCAGATTAAGAGGTTATACCTTTAAGCTTGGAAATCATCAATTTAAATAAGAATAATAAGACCGCCAGATTACTATGGATTACATGGTAATCTGGCATTTTTCTACTTGACAAGAGAATATAACATGATAGAATTAATTTAATTCATTTTCAATTTCATATTTTATCATGGCTATGATAAGGAGTAGTAGAAGTGTCCTGGTCTTACAGAGAGTTACTGGCCGGTGTAAAGTAACAGACAGAGCTTTGAACTCGCCTTTGAGCTCTTTCGCTGAAATCAAGTAGGCAAAGCGGGTAATCCCGTTACAGATGAAACGAGTACATTACTAATATTTTATGGTAGTGGACTAGAGTGGTACCGCGGAAAGCAGTTCTAAAAAGAATAGAACCTCTTCGTCTCTAGAATTTTGGAGATGAGGAGTTTTTTTATTGTACAGGAGCTTGCTAAGCAGCCCCTGCTGGTTACTTTCGCTTATATTAAGTGAATAATAAGACTGAGATTTTTTATAGGAAGAATGGAGGAAGCTATAACAATGAGTGAGCATTATATGCCAGGTGAAGTGGAGAAAAAATGGCAGGAGATCTGGGAGCAGGAACAGGCCTTTAGGGTCGGAACAGATAAGTCAAAACCGAAGTTTTATGCCCTGGTTGAGTTCCCTTACCCGTCCGGACAGGGACTTCATGTAGGTCATCCAAGACCTTATACTGCCCTGGATATTATCGCAAGAAAGAGAAGATTGGAAGGGTATAATGTACTTTATCCTATGGGATGGGATGCCTTCGGCCTTCCCACAGAGAACTATGCAATCAAGAATCATATTCATCCGAAGATTGTTACAAAGAAGAATATCGAGCATTTTACAGAGCAGTTAAAGGCTCTGGGCTATTCCTTTGACTGGGACAGAGAAGTGAATACTACGGATCCGAATTATTTTAAATGGACCCAGTGGATCTTCCTCCAGCTGTTTAAAAAAGGATTGGCTTATAAATCCGAGATGCCCATCAACTGGTGTACCTCCTGTAAGGTGGGTCTCGCCAATGAAGAGGTTGTGGGCGGTGTCTGCGAACGCTGCGGAAGCGAGGTTGTACGTAAGGTGAAAAGCCAGTGGATGTTAAAGATCACAGAATATGCGGATAAGCTCATTAATGACCTGGATATGGTGGATTATATTGAGAAGGTAAAGGTATCACAGATTAACTGGATCGGCCGTTCTGTTGGTGCCGAGGTTGATTTTAAGCTCACCGGCAAGGAAGAGGCTCTTCGAATCTTCACCACCAGACCGGATACCTTGTTCGGAGCAACTTATATGGTTATCTCTCCGGAGCACCCTCTGATTGAGAAGTATAAGGATGAAATCAAGAATTATGCAGCACTGGCGGAGTACCGTGAGCAGGCAGCCAAAAAGTCTGATTTTGAGAGAACTGAGCTTGCCAAGGATAAGACCGGTGTGCAGATCGATGGACTGAGAGCGGTAAATCCGGTGAACGGCAAGGAAATTCCCATCTGGATCTCCGATTATGTACTGATGACCTATGGAACCGGCGCGATTATGGCAGTTCCCGGCCATGATGAGCGCGACTGGGATTTTGCCAAGAAGTTTAATCTCCCGATTATCGAGGTAGTGGCAGGCGGCAATGTGGAAGAAGCAGCTTATACGGATACGGCGACCGGCCAATTGGTAAATTCCGATTTCTTAAACGGGCTTGAGGTGGCGGATGCAAAGAAGAAGATCCTGGAGTGGCTGGAGAATAAGGGGATTGGAACCAAGAAGGTGAACTTTAAGTTAAGAGACTGGGTATTCTCCCGTCAGAGATACTGGGGTGAGCCTATCCCGATTGTTCACTGTGACAAATGCGGATATGTTCCGATTCCGGAGAGTGAGCTGCCGCTCTTACTTCCCGAGGTGGAGAGCTACGAACCCACAGATAACGGAGAGTCACCTCTTGCGGCGATGACGGATTGGGTCACAACCACCTGTCCCTGCTGCGGCGGCCATGCGCACAGAGAGACAGATACCATGCCTCAGTGGGCAGGTTCCTCCTGGTATTTCTTAAGATATATTGATCCTCATAATAACGAGGCGTTTGCAGGTAAGGAGGAGCTTGACTATTGGATGCCCGTTGACTGGTACAACGGCGGTATGGAGCATACGACGCTTCATTTGCTGTATTCCCGCTTCTGGCATAAGTTCCTGTATGATCAGGGACTGGTTAATACACCGGAGCCTTATCAGAAGAGAACCTCTCATGGTATGATCCTTGGCGAGAACAATGAGAAGATGTCCAAGTCCAGAGGAAATGTTGTAAATCCGGATGATATTATAGAGGAATTCGGTGCCGATACCCTTCGTACCTATGAGATGTTCATCGGAGCCTTCGACTTAAGTGCTGCCTGGTCCAAGGAGGGTGTAAAGGGCTGCCGTCGTTTCCTGGACCGTGTATGGAAGCTGAAGGATATGCTAACCGTCGGAGAGGAGTATTCTGCAGGTCTTGAAACAAAGCTGCACCAGACCATCAAGAAGGTGAGCTTAGACTTTGAGGCTATGAAGTTTAATACGGCGATCGCCGCGATGATGTCACTGGTCAATGAGTTCTATAAGCAGGGATCCGTAACTAGGGGAGAATTTAAGACCTTGCTGATATTGCTGAATCCTGTGGCTCCTCACATGACGGAGGAATTGTGGCAGATGATAGGTGAACAGGGAAGGATCTATCAGCAGCAGTGGACGGCATATGAGGAAAAGAAGACCATAGAGGATACTGTTGAAATCGCAGTACAGATCAATGGCAAGGTGAAGGCTAATTTAAGCATTGCCTTAGACGAGAAGCAGGAGTCTGTTCAGGAAAAAGCCCTGGAGCTTGGCGTCATACAGGCAGCGCTGGAGGGCAGGACAGTTGTTAAAGTTATCTATGTACCGGGAAGAATTCTTAACATTGTTGTAAAATAATATAACTGATAACAGATTATATCAATGGTGAAATCGTTGCACTGACAGCCTTGTGGTAGAAGGCGGAGTAGTAGAGTAACAGCATAATAAATATGATATTCCCGGCCGGTATCATCCTAGATAATATCAGCCGGGTCCTGCGGGCGCATTGTAACTGGCGGCGCTGCGTAAGGGTCAAAAATTTTTTCATAAAAATATCCCGTGATATTACATTCTTCCTGTAATATCACGGGATAGAAAACTCTAATCAGATTCTTAAGTCGCGTCTGACATAGAAGAAGCAGGAGCCGATTGATAAAGCAACAATAAGCAGCAGGGACAGTAGTACGATGACAACGCTTAATCCATCCCCGGCTACAATACGGGATACATCAAAGTATTTGAAGGGAGACAGGATATTTAAGGCGCTTATCTTATCTGAAAAATCAGTAACCCGGGCAATGACATATCCTGCAACTAATATCCCGGTTCCGATCGAGCCTGATGCCTTCGGCCTTTTCGTAACAGCCGCCAGCATAGCACCTATCGCCATAAAGATCAGCTGAACGAGTAACATGCTGAGTATAAAGGTTACGATCTCACCTGTGATATCCGGTCCCTTATTATAGGCCGATACCATGGGGAGGGAGGAGAGCAGGGTAACAATATTTAATATAAGTACATTAACCAGTGCCGCCAGCAATTTTGAGATTATTATCGTACGGCGGGAGACCGGCTTGGTCATTAAAAATTCGGCTGTCTTATCTCTTTCTTCTTTTGCTACAATGCCGTTACCTAATAAAACAGCATGGATCGCAGCAGTTAACTCTATATAGATAAAGAGCATGGCAAAGTATCCGCTCATGGTGGTTACATCCAGAGATCCCATTCCGAGAGCTGCCTTCAAAGACTTTGGCATTTCATTAAACACATTGACACTGGTGTTGCCGGCGGAGTAAGCAGTATATTTTCCCATGCCGCTTAAAATCAGAAGCGCCATGCAAACACACCATATAATCAGAGCCTTTCTATGTGCTTTTAATTCTCTGAAAAAAATATTCATAGGTTATCCTCATTCCTTTCATTACCTGAACCCTGTATGGGAACAGGTACAAATTTTATTATATCATCAGCTTACTGCGTGAATGTCCTTTTTTCTGTAAATGATATAGGTGGCTGCTACGCATACGGCAACAACGGCTATGCTAAGAATAACATAGGGTGCTTCATAACCTGAATTGCTGATAATATAACCAATGTCATAATAGCGAAAAGGTGAGATAAAGCGTAACGCCTCATCCTCCTTATTCGTAGCAAACAGGGCTCCGATCAGATAAAAGCCAAACACAAAACCAAAGGTAACAGGAAGGACATTTTTAATCTTTTTAAAGAACATGGATACAAGTAAGCCAACTCCCAGAAAGATTAGCTGTATAAAAAACATGGAAAGGTTGATGAGAAAAAATACGTTAAAATCAAAATCCCCGGCGGTAACGACTTGAGCCAGTATTAATGTTATTGCAAGGAAAATAGCATCAGTAATAATAAGTACACTAAATGCGGCAAGAACCTTACCGGTAACAATAGCTGCTCTGGATACGGGCTTCACCAGCAGAAAATCCGCTGTCCGTTCCCTGGATTCCTTTGATAGAACGGAAACGCCCAATTGCATCGCCTGGATACTCCCGCAAAGTAATATAAAGCTAAAAACCAGCGAATAGAATCCAACCAGTGAGGCGATATAATCCAGGTTGATATTAAGGATTGCCCGAACACTTTCGGGATAATTAGCGAGAAGATCTCGGAAGGCATCTGCATCCTCCGCCACACTGGTGTATAAGCCCAGGTAAAGGGCGGCCAGTGCCGTCATGGAGACAGCCCAGACAATCATTGATTTTCTCAGAGCCTTCAGCTCATAAAGATAAATATTCATTTCTTATTCCTCCTATTTTATTAAGAAACTGTAAGCTTGTGATTAGCATGCCGGCACGCTTTGCTTACGCAACCACAAACTTGATACGTGAGTGGGTATCTCACGCTTCTTCCCTGGAATAATAATGCATGAAGATTTCTTCAAGATCAGGCTCCTCAATGGAGATATTCCGAAGTTCTATTTCAGATAGCTTTTTCATAACAGTATTAATATTACCCTTGAAGATAAAATTGGCGGTTTTGCCCTTTACCTCTGCCTTACTGATTCCCTTAGTATCTAATATCTGAGCCGGGATTGCATCCTTGCCTTCCAGGCTAAACTTCTTATAGCTGTTTTCCTGAAGGGTACTCATTTTTTCCAGCTTAATGATCTTACCTTCCTTGATAAAGGCCACGCGGTTGCACATTTTCTGAACCTCACTGAGAATATGGGAGGAGAAGAAGATGGTGGCGCCTTTTTTGTTCTCCTGTGCGATCAGGTCAAAGAATTTTTGCTGCATTAACGGATCAAGTCCGCTGGTGGGCTCATCCAGGATGATCAGCTTCGGATCATGAAGCAGACCCTGTACGATACCTACCTTTTTCTTATTACCAAAGGATAACTCATCAATTTTCTTCTTCAGATCCAGATCCATAACCTCGGCGAGCTCTTTGATTCTTTTGGTGCAATCCTTCTTGTAGAAGCTTGCCGAATATTTTAACAGATCCATTACTCTCATATTGTCATAGTAAAATACTTCCGAAGGCAGATATCCCACTTCTTTTCTAACCTCAGGGAAATCGGTGCAGCTTTTGCCAAAGATGGCGGCGGTGCCGCTGGTGGGATAAATGAGTCCAAGTAAGGTCCTGATTGTGGTAGATTTGCCTGCCCCGTTCGGTCCGATAAAGCCAAATACCTCACCTTCCTCGATCTCCAGATTTACATCAATAACGCCTCTTGACTTGTGATAATTCTTTGTTAAATGTTTAATGTCAACTACATTCATAACTTTTCCTCCCATGAAATAATGTGTTATATTGTAATATCAGAATGAAATTACTGGAGATATTCCTCCTTATAAAAGTTTGCTCTCATCATATATAAGCTATCCTTGAATTCCATGAAAAACGTATTAAAATCATAGCCCTGCTGCCCTTTGACAGTATCCATGTAACCTGCCGCCATCCAGTACAGCATTTTCATAATCAGCTTAGCATCAACTCCCTCTTTGAATTTGTAAGTATCCATTCCGTCAAGTGCCAGGTGGGCTCTGAAATCATCTCCTTTTTTCAGGGTTTCCTGGATATCATCCGCTACTTCTTCATTCGTCTCATAAAATACGCTGGCCATGAAGTTAAGTGCCGACGGATGCTTCTGCAGTATGGCAATCTTGATTTCGCTGGCCTGTATAATCCGGTCAAAGAAATCCGTAATAGTTCGATCGAATTTTTCGTTTATCTCATTGATAATTAATTCTGCACCATACTCAAATAAATAAAAATATAATTCTTTCTTTGTTCCGAAATAATGAAAAACCATCGCTTTGGAAATTCCTGCAGCTGTCGCAATATCACTGACTGAAGTCTTTTTATAACCGGTTGCTCCAAAAGCCTTCATTGCTGCATCTATAATTACCGTTTGTTTTTCACTTGATAAATTTAAAAAACTTTCCATCTTCCATCTCCGTTTCAAATTAACAACGCGCGCTATCGACCGATTCGGTTTATGAGTGGAGTATAGCACCGGAGATTGATACGGTCAATCGATTAGAGCGATTCTTAACGAAAAATTTATACCGAACGGGGAAAGACTATAGTAAACTAAACTATGGAGAACAGTACCGAAGGGAGAATTATAATGGATCATCAGGAGTTGAATGCCGAGCTTATGGATAAGCTGACGAAGGTTTGTATCTGTAAGGGGATTCCCAGATCAACCATGAAGAATGCAATAAAAAATGGTGCCAAAACTCTGGTTGAGGTACAGAAGGCAACAGGTGCCGGCAGCGGCCCCTGCGGCGGCAGACGCTGTACGCCAAAGATTATGCAATTACTGGAAGAATACAATTCCTCTATATGATAATACATTGCCATAGAATTGGAGTTCCCTTATAATAATTCTATACTATTTATGGCAAAGGAGAGCGAGTATGGCAGTAAAGCCCGAGGTTATATTATCCCAGGAGGAGCAGCTTCAATTTAATGAATTCACAAATGAGGATGCTCTTCAATTAGGCTTATCCATCATCGGTATCGCAAAGGAGGAGATCGGACGGGGGATCGCGGTGCATGTGGAATTTGACGAATGTCCATTATTTACACATTTCATGGAGGGAACTTCGGAAAATAATCTATACTGGGTTAAGGTCAAGAAAAATGTCGTAAAGCATTTTGGTCATAGTTCGTTATACGTCGGAGAGTCCTTTAAGCAGAAGGGATCAGACTTTCAGGCAGAGACAGGCTTCTCGGAGCAGGAATACCGGGCGGAAGGCGGTTCCTTTCCTCTGGTGATCAGAGAAAGGGGAAGAGTTGGAACGATTACCGTTTCCGGCTTGACCGGGGAGGAAGACCATGCGCTTGCGGCGGAAGGAATAAAAAGGCTTTTGGAAGCAAAAAAGAATAATTGACGGAGAGGTATCGTATGGAGAGGAAGAAGCAACTAACAGAACAGCCATTATCTCAGCTTCCATATCTGAAGGTGCATGGCAGAACAGCCGGGAGGCTTGCGCCGTTGGTATTATTCTGGACAGGCAGTGCAATCGAGCTGAATGTCACCGGTTCCGAGCTTTGGATTGAAGCGGAAGCGGCTTATGATGTATTCGAGCCCTGGATCAGCATACTGGTGAATGATGTTCCGGTCAGCAGATTGATGATTACGGAGGGAAGACATTGGATCTGTGTATTCCGGGGAATGAATGCTGACAAAGTAAAGAATGTACGTATCGTAAAGGATATACAGGCCATGAGCGGTGATCCGGGGTGTTCCCTTAAGTTCCATGCCGTCCGGTCGGATGGCTGGTTCTATCCTGTGAAGGAGAGGCCGTATAAGCTTGAGATAATCGGAGACAGCATTACCTCAGGGGAAGGAGCCATCGGTGCAAGGCAGGAGGAGGACTGGATTCCCATGTGGTTCAGCGCGGTTCGCAATTATGCTTCTATTACGGCAAACATGCTGAATGCGGAATATCGTATCCTCTCCCAAAGCGGCTGGGGTGTACTGACAAGCTGGGATAACAATCCCCATTGTAACCTTGCGGACGGTTATGAGAAGATTTGCGGAGTACTTAAGGGAGAGAAAAATGAAGCCCTTGGTGCACTGGAGGACAATGACTTTTCTTCCTGGCAGCCGGATGTTATTGTGGTAAATCTGGGAACCAATGATGCGGGAGCCTTTCGCCAGCCGGAATGGAGGGATGAGGCGACCGGAGAAAGCCATAAACAGCATCTGAATGAAGACGGAAGCTACAACAGCGAAGATCTTAAGAAATTTGAGAATGCAATTACATGCTTTCTTGGCAAGCTTCGCAGGTATAACCGGGAAGCACAGATCGTCTGGGCCTACGGAATGCTGGGGATTCCCATGATGCCGGCGATTTACCGCGGGGTGGATGCCTATATCGCGAAAACCGGAGATAAGAAGGTATCGGTATTCCAGCTTCCGGATACCGCAGAGGAGACCAAAGGTGCCAGATCCCATCCCGGAGTCCTTGCCCACGAGAAAGCAGCAAAGGAGCTGGCCGGATATATCGCGGGTATATTAACGGATAGTGACCTTAAAGAAGTTTAAAGTATTATAAAATTAATTTTGGAAAATAAGCTTAAACAGGCTTATTCGGTTTACAATCCTTACAAAAGCCATAGACTTCCAAATTATGGCCCACTACATAGAAATCCTCATCTTCAAGCTCGGGAATAAAGGTTTCCATCGGGCAATTATCCATCGCAATGATTTTATGACAGCCCATGCAGACGGCATAATGCTTGTGTTTATCCCGGTTTAGCTCATACAGGGCCATATCACTGTTCATCATGGTGGTTTTAATGACAAGTCCTTCTTTTACGAAAAGCTCCAGTACCCGATAGATGGTGGACAGCCAGGCAGCATCCCCGCTGCCTTCCATCTGGGAGCTGATATCCATGGCACTTAAGGGCTTATCGGAGTGCTCAAGAATTGAAAGCACACTGATACGTTGTTTTGTCCTCTTTATGCCTGCGGGCCAGTTATTTTGTGCCTCTTTCATTTTTTTCACTCCATTCCTTGCTGTGACAAATGTGCTTAATTCGCATTTGACATAATTATAGAATTGAAATTTATGTTCGTCAAGCGATTTGCGTAACCGGCAGATAATGTAAAGGCAATTTTTGCTTTTATGTTATCTGTTTTTTATTGCTTTGAGGTCTGAGATAAGCCTTTTGCCAAGGATGACAATAACCAATACAGCTACGGAAATCAGAGCGGTAAATCCGCCGGGAGCAACATTCAGATAATAGGATAAAAATAACCCGAGCATAATATCAAGGATGCTGAATATGACGGAGAAAATCAAGGTGAGCTTAAACCCTTTCCCAAGCTGCAGCGCGGTGGCAACAGGAAGTGCGATCATGGAGCTCAGCACCAGCACACCTACAATCCTTATGGATACGGAGATAGCGGCAGCCACAAGAATCGAGAATACATAGTTGATCAGCTTTACCCTAACTCCGGCCACTTTTGCGGCTTCCTCATCATAGGCGATATAAACCATTTGATGATATAACAGAATCAGGGTCAGGACGGAGATTATGCTGAGAACCAATACCATATACAAATCGAACCTGGTTACAGTCAGAATACTTCCGAACATAAAGGAATCCGCATTGGCACGCAGCTTTCCCGAGCTGATGACAGTGATTGCGGTGCCCACACTGAGAGACAGTACTATGGTAAGAATCAAATCGGAGTACTTTTTAAAATAATTGCGCAGAAATTCAATCAGTGCACCGCAGATGGAGGTAAATAAAAATGCGCCCAGGATGGGATTCTGATTTGCCATCAGTCCGATGGTAATTCCGGCCAGGGAGGCATGGGACAAGGTATCCCCAATCATGGAATACCGGCGCAGCACCAGAAATATTCCGATGCAGGGGCATAGAATCGATATGAATATGGAGACGAGAATTGCATTCTGCATAAAACCGTAATTAAGCATTGGTATCTTCCTTTCCTGTGTTGATTAAAAACTCATCCTTATATTGCTGTGGGGTGCAGAGGTGTCCCTGTCCGTCCTTCAGGTGATAAATCAGGGTTGAATTTGAGATTGCGGCATCCAGATTATGTTCCACGGAGACAATGGTAATTCCATTCTCCTGATTTATCTTCTTCAGGAAAGCATAAATTTCATTTTGGCTGTTTCTGTCAACACCTGTAGAGGGCTCATCCAGAATCAACAGCTCCGGGCTGCCCATCAATGCTCTTGCAATGAGTATTTTTTGAGTTTGTCCTCCGGACAGGTTACCCATCAGTACATCCTTATAGTCTGTCATTCCGACCTGTGCCAGCTTTTCCGTGATTATGTCCCTCTCTTTCAGCTTCAATAATCTGCGGTAGGAATTCAGAACCTCAGATACGGTAATGGGAAAGCTGGAATTGGAAAAGTCATTTTTTTGAGGAACATATCCGATTCTCGCTGCCTTCGTTGTGATACTTCCGCTGGTAGGCTTAAGAAATTTTAACAGCAGGCGCATCAAGGTACTCTTACCGCTGCCGTTATCTCCGACCACGGATACATATTCGCCTGGCTGCAGTTCCAGGCTGATAGCCTTCAGTACATACGGCGGAGCGTCTGTATAAGAAAAGTATAAATCTTCTGCTTTGATCATAAATAACACCCTTTCAGTCACAAAATAAAATTTTATTGCAAATGGTTTGCATTAGTGCTTGACAGAAATATCCCTGTACGTTATCATTTACTATTATAAATGCAAATGGGAAGCATTTGCAAGTAGAAATTGGAGGTTGATACTATGTTTTTAAAGCGGACTGCCTGGATGCTATGCCTGGCAGCAGTAATAAGCTTAACGGCTTGCAGTAAAAACGATGCGGAGGAAGGTCAAACAGGGGCGGATAAACTCAAGGTTTCCGTTTCCTTTAACGCAATGAAGGAGCTGACTGAGGCGGTCGGGAAGGATAAGGTGGAAATTCAGACAATTATCCCGGATGGAATGGAGCCCCATGACTTTGAGCCAAAAGCACAGGATATGGTTGCTCTTGGTGCTGCACAGGTATTTGTATACAGCGGGTTGGGCATGGAAGCGTGGGCGGAGGAAGCAATCTCCGCTGCAGGCAATGAGAAGCTGATCACAGTGGAAGCCTCCAAGGGTGCGGATGCAATTACAAACACCGAGCCCGAGGAGATCGAAGAGCACGGGCAATATGATCCTCATATCTGGCTCAGTATCAAAGGTGCCGAACTGGCTGTGAATAACATAAAGGACGGCTTAATCCAGGCGGATCCGGCCAATAAAGCCTTTTATGAGCAAAACAGCGAGGATCTTATCGCAAAGCTGGAGACACTTTATAAGGAATATAACGAAAAATTCCAAGGAGCGGAAAATAAGAGCTTTGTAACGGGTCACGCCGCATTTGGTTATCTCTGCCGTGAGTTCGGACTGGTTCAGAACAGTGTTGAGGATGTGTTTGCAGAAGGGGAGCCGAGTGCGCAGCAATTAGCCGAGCTGGTTGAATATTGCAAGGAAAATAACATAACGACCATCTTTGCGGAGGAGATGGCAAGCCCGGAGGTATCCGAGACACTGGCCAAGGAAGTAGATGCAGAGGTAAAGACAATTTATACCATGGAAAGCAATGAGGATAATCTGACTTATTTAGAACGGATGGAAGATAATCTGTCCGAAATTTATGACAGCTTGAGTAAGTAAGGTATTATAAGGAGAGACCAATTCACCCTGCAGGATTGCTCGATAGATACCTAACATAGTACTTATGTTATTACAATTAAACAACAAATGAAAAGTATCTCAGTTTATTTTCGCAGTAAATTCTGCGAAAGATAAACTGAGATACTTTTTAATGAATTTTAATGAACTTTTACTTCCTTCTTGCCTTGCCAAGATATGCCGCCTTCACGGTTTCATCCTCCAGCAGCTGCGCACCGGTGCCTTCGGTGGAGATGTGTCCGGTCTCGCATACATAGCCGTAGTGCGCGATCTTAAGCGCCAGATTTGCATTCTGCTCCACCAAAAGGATAGTTACGCCCTCCTTATTCACGGTCTTAATGATGTTCATGATATCATGCACAATGATTGGTGCCAGTCCCAGGGAAGGCTCATCCATCATGATCAGCTTCGGCTTGCTCATCAGAGCGCGGCCAACTGCCAGCATCTGCTGCTCACCGCCGGACAGGGTTCCTGCCATTTGCCAGGAGCGTTCCTTTAGTCTGGGAAACAATTGGTATACCCACTCAATGTCTGCTTCCAGATTATCCTTTCGAAGGTATCCGCCGATCTTCAGGTTCTCAAGTACGGTTAAGTCGGGAAAGACACGCCGTCCCTCGGGAACCAGGGTAACACCCTTCTCCACGATTTGGTTCGGGGCTTTGCCGGTGATATCGGCTTCCTTAAAATAGATCTTTCCGCTCTCGGGCTTTACTAATCCGGCAATGGTTCGAAGTATCGTACTCTTACCGGCGCCGTTTGCACCGATTAAGGTTACGATCTCTCCTTCCGGCACGATCAGGTTAATGCCCTTAACCGCGCGGATTCCACCATAGGAGACACTTAGATTTTCTATACGTAACAGATTATTCTTCGCCATCATCCTGTACCCCCAAATAAGCTTCAATTACACGTTGGTTACTTTGAATCTCCGCGGGTGTTCCGGAAGCAATCAGCTTACCGAAATCCAGCACATAGATCCGGTCTGAGATATCCATAACCAGATCCATATGGTGCTCAATCATAAAAACCGTCAGATTGAATTTCTTGCGGATATCGTAGATAAATGCGGTCAGTTCATCGGTTTCCTGCGGATTCATACCGGCAGCGGGCTCATCTAACAGGAGCAGCTCCGGATTGGTCGCAAGCGCCCGGGCAATCTCCAGGTGCCTTTGCTGTCCGTAGGGCAGGGAATTGGCAACCTCATCCTTTACCCCCACCAGTCCCAGGATATCCAAAAGCTTCATGGTCTCCTCACGCATTTCCCGCTCTTCCTTATAATTGATACCAAGGGTTGCGGAGATCACATTGGCCCTGGAATGCATATGCTTGGCAATCAGTACATTATCAAAGGCAGACAGCTCCTTGAACAGCCGGATATTCTGAAAGGTTCTGGCAACCCCCAGCTTTGTGATCTGATCCGGAGTCTTGCGCAGGGTAACCGTATAGGTACCGCGGTTTTGTCCGGCATACAGCTTCTTCATGGAACCCTTCGGGAAGTTGCTGGTGATGATATTCTCTTTAAAATATACAGCGCCGTTGGTGGGCGCATAAACTCCGGTAATAACGTTGAAAGCAGTGGTCTTGCCGGCGCCGTTAGGCCCGATCAGGGATACGATTTCACCACGGTTTACCTCCAGGGAAAGGTTATCCACAGCAACAACACCGCCAAATTGCATGGTAATATCCTTTAGATTTAAGATGTTACTTTGCATGCTTTGCACCTCCCTTTCTGCCTGCCAGGAGTTTTTTAAACCTCAATTCCAGGCGGTCCCAGGAGAATTCGTTCTTACCCATAATTCCCCGCTGATAGAAGAGCACCACCAGAAGCAATATGACTGAGAAGATAACCATACGAAAGCCTGCGCGGAATAAGGGCACCTGGAAATTCCCGATATAAAGCGGGTTGTCGAAGAAACGGAGCCACCACTCCTTGCTTGCGGTCACCAGCAGGGAAGCAATTACACTGCCGGTGATGCTGCCGATACCGCCGATTACCACAATCAGCAGGATATCATAGGTTAGGGAGACACTGAAGGTCTTTGAATCGATGGATCTCATAAACATGGCCAGCATACCGCCGCTTACGGCAGAGAAGAAGGAGCCGATAATAAAGGACATCTGTTTATGCTTTGAGAGATTAATCCCCATGGCCTCGACAGCGACTTCATCCTCACGGATGGCGCGGAATGCACGGCCGTAGGTGCTCCGAAGCAGAAGAACCATAAGCAGTACGCAGACAGCCATGACGGCAAAGGTTTCAAACAGGCTTCCAAAGCCCGGAATCTTCTTTAAGCCATAAGAACCGTTGGTGATGGTATCCATCTGGGGGCTAGAGATAATGGCACGAACGATTTCCGAGAAGCCAAGGGTAGCAATTGCCAGGTAATCACTTTTCAGACGCAGTACCGGGAAACCGATAATTGCAGCAAATACAGCAGCTACCAGGCCGCCGATGATTAACGCAATAATTGGGATCATCGCATGTGTGAACGCCGGACCTGATTCCAGCCAATGCTTAAAGCTCAGGATACCGGGATTAACCCCGCTGATATAATAAACCTCCTCCATACCGTCTGCAGGGATCAAAAAGATTGCAGTGACATAGGCGCCGATCGCCATAAAACCGGCCTGCCCCAGAGAGAAGAGACCGGTAAAACCGGTTACAAGGTTCATGGAAACAGCAACCACAGACAGGATCAGGCCCTTTTGTATTACGGTATATGCCATGCCAAACTTGAATTTATTGGCTTCCAGAAAGAAAAGCAATGCAATGATGATAGCAGCCAGGATGGCGGTATAAATTACTTTTTTGATTTTGCTCATTGAGGCCGCCTTTCTATACTTTATCTGCCATTTTTTCGCCGAACAGACCCGTCGGGCGGAAGAGCAGAATAATGATCAATAAGATAAAGGTAAATGCATCGCTGAAGGTGGAATATCCGAAGGCAACCAGGAAGGTCTCACAGATTCCGATGATGAAACCGCCTACCACGGCACCGGGGATATTGCCGATACCGCCAAGCACGGCTGCAATAAAGCATTTGAGGCCGGGCAGGGTACCGCTGAAGGGTGTTACTGACATACGGTCGGTAAAATACAGGATGGAACCGACGGCTGCCAGCAGCGATCCGATGACGAAGGTATAGCTGATGGTATTATTAATCTTAATACCCATAAGCTGGGCTGTCTCAAAATCCTTGGATACCGCCCTCATTGCCATGCCTGCCTTGGTGTGATTGATTAAAAACATCAGAGCAACCACAAGCAGAATGGTAAGTACCGGAGTAATAAAGGTAACCAGAGAGGAGGAGATGCCTCCGATATGAAATATTTTCTTAAGAAAAGGAATCTCCGGATATGCCCGGGGAAGTGCGGTGAACAGGTAGGTAGCAAGATTCTGAATCAGGTAGGAAGCACCGATTGCAGAGATCATGATTGACATACGGGGAGCGGAGCGCAAGGGCTTATAAGCGGCTCTTTCTATTACTACGCCAAGTACAATGGTAAGGATACATACTAACGGGATGGCGATCTGCCAGGGAAGGGTCGCCATGGAGAAAATCATGAAATAGCCTGCCATCATAAAAATATCGCCATGGGCGAAGTTAATCAGGCGGAGTATTCCATATACCATGGTGTATCCGATGGCAATCAAAGCATAAGCACCGCCAAGGGATATTCCTGTTAATATGTGTTGGAAAAGGGTTGATATTGTCATATGAGGTCCTCCAATACATTCAGGATCGGTGTAAAATAAAAGGTAATTTTTGTAATTCGCTTTGCAAAATCCATAGAAAAGAGGCTGCCATAAGTTATCCGAAGCAGCCTCTATACTTCAACTTATTAAAATCTACTCCTTCAAATCCCCTGATGATTATTCAACAGTTACCGTTTTTAAAAATTTGAATTCGCCGTTCTCTACCGTTTTAATGAATGCCATATCCTTCTTTGCATCACCGTTTTCATCAAAGGAGATGGAACCTGTAACACCGTCGATCTGAACATTTACCAGAGCATCGCGGATTGCGGTGGTATCGGTGGAAGCCGCTTTTTTGATGGCTTCCACTGCCACAAGATATGCATCATATCCAAGTGCGGATACCGCAGGGATGATCTCGGACTGGTTATTCTCTTTTAAATAGCCCTTGAAGCCGGAGATAAAGGACTCTGCTTCCTTTGTGGCAGGATCTGCATCATCAAAGAAGGTGGAAAGCACTATTCCTTCCGCATCCTTCCCTGCATTGTCGATAATAGTTGAGTTCTCCCAGGTATCGCCTGCCATAATCGGACAGGTGATTCCGAGCTCCCGGGCCTGCTTAATGATCAGCGGAGCGGTTGCAATGGAAGAAGGAGCAAAGATAACGTCCGGATTGGCTGCCTTAACATTGGTTAGGATGGCCTTAAAATCGGTCTGGTTTGTCTGGAATTGTTCCTCGCTCACAATAGCGCTGTCGCCTGCAAGCCCCTTGAAGGCAGTTACGAAGAAGCTTCCGAGGCCGGAGGAATAATCATCGCCTAACTGTGTGATAACGGCCGCTGTTTTTGCACCTTCCTGGGATGCATAGTTTGCCATTACGGTACCCTGGAAGGGATCCAGGAAGCATACGCGGAAGTAATAATCATTTCCTAAGGTAACCTGTGGATTGGTACAGGAAGCACCGATGGCAGGAATTTTTGCTTCCTTGAAGAATTCGCCGGCTGCAATGGATACACCGGAGCCGTAAGAACCAAGCACGGCCTTTACACCTGAGCTGATGAGACTCTGTGCAGCGGTAACTGCTTCGGTCTTATCGCTCTTATTATCCACTTCCACTAATTCAATGTCATATGTAACACCGTTAATATCAACAGTAGGGTACATCTTGTTGGCATAACGGATACCAAGAACCTCCTGGAAACCTCCGCCGCCGTTCTCACCTGTCAGCGGTTCAAATACACCGATCTTTATTACATTTTTGCCCTCACCTGACGGTGTACCGCAGGCAGCCAGCAGCCCCGCCGCCATACAAAGGCTGAGCGCCAATGCTATAATTTTACGTTTCATAAAATGATCTCCTCTCGTTTTCTCATCGCTTTCTTATAGCAAATAGTCTTTCTACCAAAGACATTTGTCTTCATACGTTGACAGTATAGCACGTTGCCTAAGCGAATTCAATAGGTATCTTTTTCATCCTGAAAATATCTGTTGCAATGTAAAGACTGGTATATTATAGTAGTCATGGTAATTTGATGAAGAATGACATATTTTGGTTGTTTATGAGCTATAATGTCTATAGCGCACAAAAGAAGGAGTGAAAGGTACATGAAAAAGAAGTTCTTTTCAATTCAACAAAAGCTTTTATTTCTGCTTGCTGCATTGATATTATTTCCTGCCATATTGATCGGTGGGATCGGTTATCTGAATGCAAGTAAAACGACAGAAAAGCAGATCAGAAATGCAGCGGAAGCTTCCATGGCACAGATTAAGGATAACATTTCCACCTTTATGAAGATGCATGGTGAAAATATGACAGCGCTGGCCGCGGATTCTGCGATAATCAACGCTAGTTCCGATGCCGGCAGTAAGGCATTGATAGATACCCTTGCACAATATCAGGAGGGACATGGAGATATTCTTACGGCATATGTCGCGAGAAGTGACAAGAAGATGCTTTTATATCCGGAGCAGGAGCTGCCGGAGGGCTTTGATCCTATGACCCGCCCCTGGTATCAGGCAGCAGTGGAGAATAACAAGGTTTCCTGGACAAGTCCTTATATAGATGCAGGTACAGGAAGGCTGGTGGTTACTGTCTCAATACCGGTTTATCAGGAAAGCGAGTTTGTAGGTGTCCTTGGAGCAGACATTGCTCTTGACCAGATGACTTCCGTTATCAGTAAATCGAAAATCGGCAATGACGGATATATTGCATTGCTGGATGATAAAGGTGTGGTTATTGCACATCCGGATAGTACATTGTTAGGCAAGGAATTTCCCGTGGCAGATGTGAAGGCTGCCATATTATCCGATGAGAGCGGCAGCCAGGATTATACCTATGAGAAGCAGAGAAAATGCGCCTATTATACCACCCTGGGCAATGAAACCGGCTGGAAGATTATCGGGGTACTTGAATATAAGGAAATTCTTGAATTAAACAGCGGAATATTAATCAGTACGATTATCAGCGCATTGATTATTGTTATCATAGCGCAAATTCTGGGCTACGTGGTTTCCCGGCCGATTGTGAAGTCTGTTAAGGCATTGAGCGCAGATATGGTGAAGATCGGTGAAGGTGACCTTACTGTCAGAAGCAGGATTAAGGCAAGGGATGAGATAGGATTGTTATCTGATACAATGAATATTATGGCGGAAGACTTGGATGTTCTGATGAATAATATCAAGGCTGCCTCCGCAGATGTATTCTCCTCCGCCGATTCCCTGGCGGCATCCTCCCAGCAGGCGGCAGCCTCTACGGAGGAGGTATCAAGAACAGTTGCCGAGATAGCCAATGCCACGGAGGATCAGGCCCGCAATACAGAGACAGGCCATAGTAAAACAACTGAGCTTGCTGAGAATATTCAAAGTATTTCCGAAACGATTTATCATATCTCCGATAAAGTAACACAGTCTGTGGAACTGAATCAACAGGGTATTACTATAATGAAGGAGCTGAAGCTGAAGACCGAAGCAAACGGTGCCGCGTCCGAGGAGGTTGCAAAGGTTATTCTTGAGGTTGACGAAGGTTCCGAGCAGATTGGTGTAATCATAGATACCATAAGAAATATTTCTTCACAAACGAACCTGCTTGCCCTGAATGCATCTATTGAAGCAGCCCGGGCAGGAGAGCAGGGAAAGGGATTTGCGGTGGTTGCAGATGAGATACGCAAGCTTGCAACACAGTCTGCCAAGGCCGCGGATGATATCAGTAATTTGATTGAGATTATCCAGGGCAAATCCAAGAACGCAGTTAATACTATGGATGGCACAAAACCGATCGTTGAGGCTATGGATGAAGCGGTTATTTCCACACAGGGCGTATTTGCCGATATATCGGCCGTTATTCAGAATTTGTCGAAGAATGTAAATATCATATCTGAATTTAATCAGAGTATGGTCAATAATAAGAATGAGATTCTCTCCATAATGGAAAATATCTCAGCTTCCGCTGAGGAAACCTCAGCATCAACCCAGCAGGTGGCGGCATCCTCCCAGGAACAGCTGGCCGGTATGGAGGAAGTGGCAAGAACTGCGGAACAGCTGAATATGCTGGCACAGAGCCTTAGCTCCGGCATTGAGAAGTTTAAGATATCCTCTTCAGAAGCAGCCACGGCTTTGGATGCTTCGATTGTAAAAGAAATGTAAGATTCGTGTGAAATTATTTCTGTTTTTCAAGCTGATATAACTGGATTTTTTACAGTTCCCGTGATAATATTAGATGAGCTATGCAGAATGAAAATCTTTTATATTATTACCGGAGAGACAGGATGAAGAATGTTATAGTGATTGGAGTATCGGGAGGTTCAGCCTCCGGAAAGACAACGGTGGCCAACCGGATAAAGGAAGCTTTTAAAGACAGCGTTGAATTGTTAAGTCATGATTTTTATTATCTGCCTTATCATGAGCTGCCTCTTGAGGACCGGGACAATCTTAACTTTGATCACCCGAATGCCTTTGATACAAAGCGGATGATTGAGGATATCAAGAAATTAAAGCAGTATCTTCCCGTGGAACGGCCGGTTTACTCCTATACACTCAATGACAGGCTTCCGGAAACTGTTACCGTGAATCCGTCAAAGGTTATCGTCGTTGAGGGTTTTTTGATCTATGAGAATGCCGAGCTGCGTGATCTGATGGACATTAAGGTATTTGTTGACACCGATGCGGACGAGAGACTGATCCGCCGTATCATTCGCGATGTGAATGAGCGGGGAAGAAGTCTGGAGTCGGTGATTACGCAATATACCAACACGGTAAAGCCCATGCATGAGCTATTTGTGGAACCCTATAAGAAATATGCGGATATAATAATACCGAGAGGCGGTAGGAATGATGTCGCAATCGAGATGCTGATCCACCGGATTAAGGCTATTCTGGAGGAGGACTAATCGGTTTTGTAATATAAGACATAGGATGAACTTTATTCATGGAAGGAGAAAGTAAGGTATGACACCGGCTAATTGCTAATATTAATCAGAAATTAATATGGTTCATAGGGAGTATAACAATACTCTTTATTGTCATGGCATTTAGAAGGTAACTTACTTTACGAGGATTAATATAATATTACTTTATTTCCTGCAGGTTCAACCGGTATCATTTTGATGATATCCAATCACTTAACCGGATTTCATCATTGGAGGGTGCGTTAGAACAGTCGGAGCAAGGCAGGAGTATCCTATTATGAATCTATCGGGCTGTAAGAAGAATTTCTTCTTACGGCTTTTTTTGTTGTACAGGTAAGGTCGTCTCATAAGACAGATATGCCCGCAGCGTTGCTGCCGGGTATAGTACGCTTATCCTTCATGCCATGGATGAATAATCTTATTGCTGCGGCAGATTGGAGAATAATTATGTCTGATTTATATCTTGATGGAGTAAAAAAATATTTAGATACCACCCTTATTCTTAAGAATGTCACATTTATGGTGAACGGAGGAGAAAAAGCCGGCATTGTCGGTGAAAACGGAAGCGGAAAGACCACAATACTGAAATTAATTGCAGGAATAATAAAGCTCAACCACTGTGCCGGTTATCCCTACGCACCGGTACCCCTGGGGTATGACGAGGGGTGGGTTGTTGTACCCAAGGGAGAAACCTGTGCGTACCTGGATCAAATTCCGAAGTATCCGGAGGGGACCAAAGTAATTGACGTGCTCAATATGGCATTTGAAGAGCTTGACCGTATTGAGCTTGAAATGCGTGCATTGGAAGAGGAGATGATGGAGCAGGAGGCTGCTGCGCTGGAAAGAACCTTAAAGAAATACAGCAATCTTGTTCAGCTGTATGAGGCAAAGGACGGCTACGCCAAGGAAGAGAAGCTTAATAAGATTTGCAAGGGCCTGCATTTTGCGGATAGTTTTCTTCAAAAGGACTTTAACATGTTAAGCGGCGGAGAGAAGACCACAGTGGTGCTTGGAAAGCTGCTGATTGATAATCCCGCTATCCTGCTGTTAGATGAGCCCACCAACCACTTGGATGTGGATGCAGTGGAGTGGCTGGAGGAATATCTGAGGAGCTGCAAGGGAACGGTAATCATCGTGTCCCATGACCGGTATTTCCTGGATCATGTGGTTACCAAGATTGTTGAGATTGAGAATAAGGAAAGTAAAACTTATCAAGGGAACTATTCCGAATATATTCGGCTGAAGGAAGAGGAGGATAGAATCCAGTTTGAGAACTACAAGGAGCAGCAGAAGAAAATCAATTCCATGGAGAAATCCATCAAAGAGCTGCGGGATTGGGCCATGCGTGCCGATAATAATAAGTTCTTCCAGAGGGCAGCCAGTATGCAGATAAGGCTCGATAAGATGGAGCGGATTGATAAGCCCCTTGAAAGGCAGAATATGAAGCTTAATTTTAATTCGTCTGAACGGTCCGGCAATATCGTTATAAAAGCCATCGATTTATGCAAAAGCTATGGGGATAAACAGCTTCTTAAGGATGCGAATCTCCTGGTGAACTATGGTGAACGGGTTGCATTCATTGGGCCGAACGGCAGCGGAAAGACGACCTTACTGCGAATACTGTTGGGAGAGGAAGCAGCAGACGGGGGTGTGCTGGAGCTGGGCGCCAATGTAAAGGCAGCTTACCTGCCCCAAAGCATAAGCTTCTCTAATGAGGAAATGACGGTACTGGAATGCTTTCGGGAAGACCTTTTTATCCTGGAGGGTAAAGCGAGGGAATGCCTGGCGAAATTCATGTTCTTTGGCAGCAATGTATTTAAGAAGGTGAAGCACCTGTCGGGAGGAGAACGCATCCGTCTGAAGCTTAGCATACTATTGCAGGAAGACATTAATCTGCTGCTCCTGGATGAGCCTACCAACCATCTGGATACAGCTTCCATTGAAACCATTGAAATGGCACTGGAAAGTTTTAAGGGAACGATATTCTTTATTTCCCATGACAGGTATTTTATTAATAAGATCAGCGGAAGAATTGTTGCGCTGGAGGAATATGCCCTTTACAGTTATGACGGAAATTATGAATATTATAAAGAAATGAGGGAAGTCAAACCGGGAGTCAGGGAAGGCGGAAGTGCATCCGGGCAGGGAATGTTCTTTCCTGGTAAATCAGATACACAAAAGGCTGACGCAGCAAAGCAGAATGATAAGGAAATGCAGCCAAACATGGATAGGCTCAGGCAGAAAGAGGCAGTAAGGCTGTTACGTACGGAGGCTAAGAAGCTCCGGAATAGGGAACAGGACAATGCGGATTTAATGAAGCGGATTGATCTTCTTGAAAATAATATCAAAGAGCTTGATGATGCCATGCTTGCTCCCGGTCTGGGTTATGAAGAGCTGAACAGTTTATATTGCAGAAGAGAGGACCTTGCCAGGGAACTGGATAATGCAATGGAACGCTGGATGAAATGATTATTATATCATCAGATACCGGTGTACGATAATTGAATGTTTATGCAACTTAAAAGCACGAGAAATATTCGTGCTTTTAAGTTATTAATATTCGCCCATGTCTTTAAGCTTTTTTAATGTTGCTATCCAATCGTGTGACGTACCATTAAAATTTTCGGGATTTATTGGATAATGCACATTGTAAAGATATCCGGTTTCATTATATCTTCCCTGAGAATTCTCATCTAAATGCAATTCATTGGCACAAACATTCATCACTTCTAAACACATTAAGACATGAGTATCTCCCTCAGTAATTTCACGTTCCCACAAATAGCGACATTCAAGATTAAGAAAGCATTCTTTGATGCGTGGTGCATTTACACTCGTTGCTTGTTCGGCAGTGAGTCCCGATAATGATATCTCATCGTTATCAAATCTATTGTTAGTAATTGTTGCCATACATTTTTCGTAAATATCAGCAGAAGGAAAATTTAGCACCGCTACCTCTTTTTCCTTTATTGTTTGATACATGTGTCCAGATTTATTTACACTTGAGAGAATAGCGTAAAAGCCACGAGGATTACCATGAAAACACGCCCACGATTGCAGGCAAGCATTAGGTTTACCATTAGATTTGTAAGAAGTTACTACAAATAATGGTGATGGTATCGCAGTTACAAAATCCATCCATGAAAATCCATAAGTCTCCATTGCATTCATTGCTTCCGGAATAGCTGAGTATTCTTTTTTCATTAATTTTCACCTTCTTATTTTTGATTAAACAGATAATGGTACATTTTCTAGAAAATGCTCTCCCACATTTGCTGTCCTGGTACCATACTCAATCATTTCATCCCATGTATTATCACGCAGCAAAGAAACAGCAAAAAACTTGCCAGGTAATACAACATATAACTGACTGTTACTAAAGGCGTGAATATACCAGGTGGGTTTTACCTCTTCTTTTAGATAATCTAAAAGCTCTTTCATTTTTTCATCCTGCACATGATACTCATTTATATGCCAGATCGAGGGGTACCCAGCCTCTTGTACATGTTCAATTCTTTGTGAAAAGAAATAAGGCTTTACTAATACTAACGTTTTATCCTGCTTTAAGCTTTCTTCAATGATTCCTAATTTAAACATTAAACCTCCTATTACATAAAATAAAGATTGTCTGTGCCCGGCAGGGATACAATTTAGTCTTCGAGGATGGTAAAACCATCCTTCGTTACAGCTACAGCCTGACGGTCTGTCAAATAGACGACAGGGATGGACTCACCTGTTTCCTGCAGTTGATGTTCAGGACAATGGACTCTGAGATAGGCCTTAATCAATCCTAATCCCTCGGTGCTTTTGTCATGGGGATCGCCAATGTTCGGGGTGGCGATTAAACTGCCCGCACTTACACCGATATACACCTTACCGGCAGCTGTCATCTTATTGATCATGGCTTCAGAGCCGGTTTCCCTGATGCGCTGCAGTAAATGCCGGGTATTGCCGCCGGTGAAGTAAAGGATATCATGGGCTAACGCATCCTCAACATTCAGACTGCCGCCGATATCATAGACAGTAATATTTTCCGGCAAAATACTAAGGTCAAGGAGCTCCGATCTGCACTTATCAACCATTCTCTTTGCTTCTTGATCAATGGCAGCAGTCGGAATAAATAAGACCTTTGCATTATGAAATGGTTTATCCAGCATAGTGCGAAAGCAATTCACGATATTCTTCTTTTGTATTCCGTCCATATCCTCAAATCCGGCTGAGGTAAGCAGAATATTCATCCTCATAGCGTTCCCTCCGCCTCTTTCCAATCCACTAAGAGGTTATACCGCTGTGTCTGAAAGCGTAATACACAATAACCGGGATCCTCAGGACCGCTGAAATGGTTATAAAGACCTTCGTACCACATTTCCTGTTTTGCTGCCGCGTCTGTGACTATTTCAACAGTTCCTACCAGGGTGATATTATAGGCTCCGCCTGTATTGAAACATATACTGGCGCGATTATTTTTGCCTATCCGTGCGGGCTTATTACCACCAAGTCCGGTGCAGAATGTAATCCAGCTGATTCCCTCTGATTTTGACGGGGTGATAGTGGATGCCGTGGGACATCCGTCGGCATCCATCAGTGCCATAACACAGTAGGGTTCGTTATTTTCCGGTGCATGCTGTACGGTATTTTGCCGGATGATTTCGCCGGCTCTCTCAATAATCTCGTTATTCATTATAATTGGCTCCTTTCTGATTGCACTACCTTTCATCATCATAACATAGGAAACAGGACAACAGCCTGTCCTGTTTATTCGTAGCTTTGATAAATATTTTGTGCTATTTTTTTCATGTCGTCTGCCATATCTCCGGGCTCGACCACCCTTGCCTTATCACCAAAGCCCAGAAGCCAGGAGATGGTATAGCCGCGGTTGGTATACCCGATTTCAAGCCGGAGTTTTCCCTCTTCGGTTACGGTAAAGCAGTTCAGCCCATAGGTTTCAATCAGCTGGTATTTTGCTGATGGATCAAATAAAGCACTTAATTTTTTGTCATCGGTAAAAATTGAATTAAAATTCTGACATTCCTCCGGGATATCCCGGTAGGAATAAGACTTGCCGCTGATTTTCAGATCCCATAGACGTGCAAGCTTGAACAGTCTCCAGTCCTGCCGTTCGGTACAGAAACCAAATACATACCAGGCTGACCATTGGAAGATTACATAGTAGGGCTCAATCTGGCGGAAGGACTGTCCTTTTTCATAGTAGTAATCAAATTCTATCATTTGTTTTCCCAGAATTGCTTTTTTGATCAGCTCGATCTTTGGCGTCAGAATCCCTTTATAATGGGAGGCAAGATCAATTACAACAGGCTCCCGGAGGGACATTACAGAATCCCTGTTGACAGACAGCTTATCCAGTGTGCGCTCAATCTGAGACTTTTCTGAAACACTTCCTATTCCTTTGATGGCTGAAATAATACTGGATAGCTCCTCGGTGGTGAGGATACTCTTATCCAGTTTGTATCCGTCTGCGATTGAAATGCCTCCGCCGCCGCCCTGCCGGGTAATAACCGGTATTCCTGCGAGACAGAGGGTATCAATATCTCGTCCGATGGTGCGGCGGGTTACCTCGAACCTTTCGGCAAGCTGAGGTGCCGTTATACGGTCATTTTGCAGAAGGATAGTAAGTATACCAAGCAGTCGATCTAATTTCATGGGTTGTCCTCCGTTGATTTTAAGGTTTTATAATTGATACGAATACTAACATTATAACATAGAAACAGGACATAAGTATGTCGTGTTCAGATTTCATGTTACCTAGAATTAACAGAAAAGAGTCGAATTTCAGTATTATGATGTTAAGAATGGTATGGTACAGTAAATGGATTTTATGGTATACTGTATTTATCAATTTTAAGGAGGTGGGCTTACTATGAAAAGCTTTGCATGTAATAAGGAAGACAGCATCATAGTAATGGAGGGATTATTATTTGAACTACAAAAAGGGTGCAGAGGTATTGCCGGCCCGCCTGCTGAAGGAGATTCAGGAATATGTTGACGGAGGGTTGGTCTATATACCAAAGAAAAGCGATAAAGCAGGCTGGGGTTATGTCAGCGGCGCTCGCCGGATGATTGACAAACGGAATAAGGAAATCATAAGTCGGTATGAGCAGGGGGAGACAGTCAATGCTCTTGCAGACCGGTTTCATTTGGAAGAGGAGACAATTCGAAAAATCGTGTATAAGAAAAAACAAATATAATGGTTCTATGCCTATTCATTTGCAGCCGGATATGTGATAATACATTTGACCGGTCAATTTCGTATGGAAGGGGATGGTTATTTTGAAAATCGACTTAGAGGTGTTTGACTTATAATACCCTACTAAGAGGCAGCGGGCTTTGCTCGCTGCCTCTTTGAATTATATCCTCTGGCAGGTCGGACAGTAATAGACATTACCGCCAAGATACGCTTCGCGTATGATGCTGTCACCGCAAACAGGACATGGATTGTCCTTCGTTTTTGCGGATAGACGGGTCCGGTATCCGCCGGGATGTCCGAACAGGTCCTTTTCCGTATCCCTGCCTCCTTGTTCGGTCATCTCAGATAAGGTATGCTTTACGCTGCGATACATATTCAGAATTTCATTTTCTGACAGGCTCATAAGCTTACGCTTTGGATGCAGCTTTGCATGAAACAGAATATCCTGCAGAACGCCGTTGCCAAGACCGGGAATGCGCTGTTCCGTGGCTAAAAAGGCTTTTGCACTAAGATTTTGTTTGCAGCTTTGCAGTAATGCCAGGAAGTACGTTTCGTCAAATTGTTCTGACAGCGGAGCTGTTTTTGACTTTGAACTGAGGTAATAGCCTTCCGTGCAATCACCCTCCATAGCCCATAGGGCTCCGTACATTTGAACGCTGCATACCAGTGCGGTTTGATCTTCAAATTCTATCAGCAGCTGATGCTTGTCCGGCAGCTTCTCTCCTGCAGGAAAGTATCTGAGGTTTGTTCCGTCGCCGAATACCATACACGTATTCTCCGCCTGCACTTCAATCAGGCCGCCGTAGGAAGCTGCGCCCGTAATCTTTTTACCGGATAGCAAGGGATGATACTCCCCGGGATCACCGTGGAACCATGCAAATTTATGCGGAGAATGATTGGCTGTAACTTTGTTGATTATCTTACCTGTGACAGTGCGATGCAATTGTGATTTAAGCGTGTGGCTTTCAGGAAGTTCTATCATGGCTGGTACCCCTTTCGATTTGAAGGATAGTTTATTTTAAGCTGAACAGCACGATGTTTTCATTTTTCCGATACTCATATCATAACACATATTCTGGAAATGGCAATACATAGCAAGAACAAATGTTCATAACTTTTATATAAAGTGTTCTATCTAAATAAAATGAATAAAGTAAAATACTAACTTCTGGTATTATCTATTTCATATTTGCTGAAAGATTGTATTGCCTGAGCGTGTAAAATAATGGTAAAATATAAAAATGGATTGAAATAAAAGCAGGGAGGTCTTTTACAGGATGATGGAGGATGAAAAGGTTAACGATGAGTTCATATTACATATCAGTACGGTAAATCATCCCTGGCTTCGGTTTTTTGCCCGTAATCTTGATTTTCTGATATATTTGCTGCTTTGGGTTGCATTTTCAAGACTGATTCTCAGGTGGAATATCAATACCCTCCGGTTTGGAGCATTGCTGGATTCTTATATCACTTATGGTTTGATGCTTCTTATTGAACCAGTGCTTTTATCAACCTGGGGAATGACTCCCGGTAAAGCCGTATTCGGGCTGAAGATAAGGGACGGGCATGGAAAAAAGCTTGATTTATCAACTGCATTTGCACGAACCTGGTGTGTGTTTACGGCGGGGGAAGGTCTTAACATACCGGTTTACAATCTTGTTCGTAATTACAAATGCTACCGGATGTGTAAAAACAATGAAGCCATTCCCTGGGAAGAAATCAGCTCCTATACCATCGCGGATACAATGTATTATCGCCGGATTATAGGTGTACTTGGATGCCTGGGTATTATAATACTGTCTTACCTGACACAGCTGCAGGCAGCGATGCCGATTCATCGCGGGGATATTACGGTGAAGCAGTATGCACAGAATTGCAATGATTTTATTAATTATCACCGTTATGATATAGGGGTGCATATGAATGAACTGGGACAGTGGATCGAGGATGACCGGAGCCAGTTTGTCATGAATATTGGTTTAGGTATCGTGCCAACCCATGAGCTAACGATTACGGATGGGAAGCTGACAGCAGTCAGAATTGAAGTGGAGACGATTGAGGATGATATCATTAATGGCTTCCAGGAACAAAAGCTGATGGCGGTTATGAGCTTAGTAGCGGCGCAGAAAGAAGAAAATTGTCTTAAGATAAAAAGCAGTGATATTATGAAGCTTCTCCCGAAATCCTTCGATAATTATGCGGTTTATGAAGCCGGAATACGGATCAGGAATGAAGTGGAGTACAGCGGTTATTCAAAAGTTGATGATGTGTTACTGTTTCCGGAGGAAGGGAAGGAGCATTACTTTCATATGATATTTACTTTAGAAAAAATGGATCATGGGCAGTAAATATTTTTCCAAAACCTGAAGCGGGGGTCATGGAAAAAACGTTTATAGATATGTTGGATTTGCTTTGACTCAGAATAGATAATCCAATATAATGAATTTGATATTACGCAATACAATAAGGGAAAGGCATAGGGATCAGAATATGTTATTAGAATTGTTTAAAGCATTCATACTGGGAATTATTGAGGGTATTACCGAGTGGCTGCCCATCAGCAGCACCGGACATATGATATTGGCGGAGGAGTTCTTTAAACTGAATACCACGGATGAATTTATGGAAATGTTCCGGGTGGTTATTCAGCTTGGTGCAATTCTTGCTGTAGTAATTCTTTACTTCCATAAGTTGAACCCCTTTGCTCCAAGTAAATCGAGGGAAGAGAAACGGGCTACCATGAGTATCTGGTATAAGGTACTGGTTGGCTGCATTCCTGCCGGAATACTGGGTGTTTTGTTTGATGATTGGCTGGATGCGCATTTTTATAACTACCAGACAGTTGCGCTTACCTTAATCATTTACGGTATTCTTTTTATCGTGGTTGAGAACCGGAATAGAGGTAAGACTGCAAAGGTAAACAGCTTTAATGAGCTGACCTATCAGACGGCACTGCTCATCGGTGTGTTTCAGATATTGGCGTTAATCCCCGGTACCTCGCGTTCGGGCGCCACAATTCTCGGTGCGATCCTGCTTGGAACCTCACGGTTTATTGCTGCGGAATATTCCTTCTTTCTGTCCATTCCGGTTATGTTTGGAGCAAGCGCATTGAAACTGGTGAAATTCGGCCTGAACTTTACGGATACTGAGATTGCAGTATTACTTACCGGTATGGCGGTAGCCTTTGTGGTATCTGTCATCGCGATCCGTTTCCTTATGAGCTTTATTAAGAGAAATGATTTTAAGGCTTTTGGCTTGTACCGCATAGTACTTGGTGCGATTGTCGTGGGATATTTCGTGCTGATAGGATAAAAAGAAACGGAAGGAATTATCGAGTCCCTCAAGTAATGTTTCATACGTGATTTCCATAGGACTGCCGCAAACCATCGAATAGATGGCTTGCGGCAGTTTTTCTGACAGGGCTTGTGCTGAGGGGTTATGAATCACATTGCTTCTCAGTTCTGCTTTTCTCATGCTTACTTTCATGAACACCCAGGATTTGTCCGTTAAGAATACCATAATCAGCGTTTTCCTTCGGTTTCATCTTTCGCAGCTCAGGATTGCTTTTTCCTCTGTCCTTGATACGATTTTTATTATTATCCATATTGTCATCCTTTCCTGTAAGAATAGTATCTGCAAAGGAATGCCGATCTATGAATTTAATAATGTAGAATACTGTCGAAAATATATCCCTGTTTTGCCGAAAATTGAGCTAAAATTCTGATATACATTTAAAAAAATATCATATATAATTGCTTTCGTGTATATTCGACAATGGAGTCTGATACTGAGGAGAGAAATTATGGCGCGAAATAAAGGGAGCATCAATGGAATAACAGAAGGCGTGATCTGGAAGCAGATACTCCTGTTTTTCTTTCCGCTGTTACTCGGAACCTTCTTCCAACAGCTCTATAATACGGTGGATGCCATAATTGTCGGGCATTTTGCAGGTAAGGAAGCGCTGTCCGCAGTAGGCGGTACCACGGGAGCCCTGATTAATGTATTCGTAGGCTTCTTTGTAGGCATTTCCACCGGTGCTACTGTTACCATCTCACAGTTTTACGGTGCAAAGAATCAGGAAGAAGTCTGCAAGGGTGTTCATACTGCGGTTGCCATGGCTCTGGCAGGCGGCGGGATTATTATGGTGATTGGTCTTGTTGGTGCACCTGCGGCACTTCGTCTGATGGGAACGCCGGAGGACATCATGCCTCAATCTGTAACCTTTATCCGAATCATCTTTGGCGGAATGATGGCCAATTTATTATATAATATGGGTGCGGGAATTCTGCGCGCGATTGGGGATTCCAGAAGACCGCTGTATATCCTGATTGCCAGTGTTGCACTGAATATTGTCCTTGATTTGATCTTTGTAATGTTCCTTCATTGGGATGTGGCAGGCGTCGGTTTAGCCACCGTGATATCACAGATCTTCAGTGCTGTTATGATCTGCGTCAGATTGATGCGGACGAAAGACAGCTACCGGCTTGAACTGAAGCAAGTACGCTTTCACAGGGAGATGCTGAAAAGAATTATTAAGATCGGACTTCCTGCAGGAATTCAGTCCTTAATGTACTCTTCCTCCAATGTAATCATACAGGCTGATATGAACTCCTTCGGAACCAATACCGTGGCTGCCTGGGCTGCTTATACAAAGATTGACGGATTGTTCTGGATGGCCATGAATTCCTTTGGTATCTCCATCACAACCTTTGTAGGGCAGAACTTTGGTGCCGGTCATTATGACAGAGTCCGCAAGGGGGTGCGGGTCTGCCTTGGTATGGCGGTCTCCGTAGCGGTTGGTTTAAGTATTGTATTATACCTGGGCGGAGCCGGAGTTTATGGACTGTTTACAACGGACACCAGTGTAATCGAACGAGGAATGGAAATCCTGCATTTTCTGGTGCCCGTCTTCATCACTTATGTATGTATTGAAATATTCTCCGGAGCCTTAAGAGGCCTGGGCAATGCCTTTATTCCCATGCTTATGACAAGCTTAGGGGTATGTGCACTGCGTGTGGTCTGGCTTCTGATTATGGTACCGGTCTGGCGGGATTTGAAGACGGTACTGGTAAGCTACCCGCTGTCCTGGACAGTGACATCATTTCTATTTATTTTCTACTACCGGTATTACACAAAAAGGAATCTCGGCCGCGGAAGATAATTCAAATACAAGGGTTATGCAGTTGCATGCTGTGCAAATTTTACACCCAGGTCAAAGGCCTTACAGCAATCCTGCGGGAATTCTTCCTGGTGTTTTCTGGCTTTGGTTTGCTCGTCAAGCCCCGTGGTTATGTACTTGGAATAGTCGTCAAACTGATAGGTATCCGCAGCAGCCAAATATTCGGAAGAACCAAAAAAACGCTGCAGCATCTGCTGCATTCTTCTGAAATTATCTTCGTAACCGATCTTCTTGATATACTCGTCGCTGACGTTCATTGTATAAAAGAAAGCAGTCGGAAGCTTCTTCTCTCTTAGAACAGAATGTTCCTTGTCATAAACCAGATACTGGAACAGCAGACGCTCCAGAAATGATCTCATTTCACCC
The DNA here is from genome assembly GCA_023409535.1 of Bacillota bacterium. Taxonomy (GTDB): domain Bacteria; phylum Bacillota; class Clostridia; order Lachnospirales; family Lachnospiraceae; genus Mobilitalea. The sequence continues at coordinate 77,759 of JAEYGZ010000023.1, read as the reverse complement.
GTAATGTCCGAAAAATAAATCGGTGAGCCTAAAATTAAGGCATCAGCCGTCTCAATCTTTCTTAACACCTCGGTCAGATCATCCTTCATCGCACATCTGCCATAGCTCTTGCCTCCTACCAGCTTACAGGCAAAGCAGCTGGTGCATCCTTTAAAATTAAGATCATAAAGATGAATGAGCTCGGTTTCCGCGCCCTGGGATGCCGCCCCTTTCAGGGCATTCTTAAGTAATTCCGCCGTATTCCATTTTCTTCTCGGACTTCCGTTAATTGCGATTACTTTCATAATATCACCACTTTCCAATCATAATAGAGTAAGATATCTCTATTATAATAACATAAGAACTTTTATAATACTATCTGTTGCTTATTCAAGCGATTACCTGTGGTCTTCCTTTTCAATCTAAGCTTTTCAATCCCAGTTATTTTCCGGAAAAACACCATAATTCCTCTGATTATTCAATAAGCTTCTATTTTAAATTAAATACTAAAGTATAAAATTTATGATTAATTTCAATCATCTTAATAAGTTTTGTTTTATAGTAAATTTGTAGGATATGCATTAAAAAATCCATTATATTAAGGAATATCATGTAAAAATAACAGTAAAAATCCATAAAAAGGTTTTCGAATTGTTGATTTCAATAAATAAAAAGCCGAAACTGAGTAGTTTTAATATTAAAATGAATAGAAATTACATCACGGACTGATTAGAATTATAGTACATCGAGTAGAACATTAGAGGAACATAAAAGATATTTACGGAATCCGATACAGGCTCCTGACAGTTTCCGGAAGCCTGTATGATACCGGTGTATAAGAAGAATTTTGACATAAAAGCCCGAAAGGAGTCGAAGCTATGATTCAAGGCTTTAAGATGAAATTATACGAGGGCATGGAAGAGGAATATATCGACAGGCACAATCAGTTATGGCCTGAGATGATAGATATGCTTCATGCTCATGGAGGGAAGAACTATACCATATTCTTAGACCGGGAAACCAACCTCCTGTTCGGCTATATCGAAATAGAGGATGAGGCGCTGTGGGCAAAGAGTGCTGATACGGCAATCAACCGTAAATGGTGGGACTTCATGGCAGATATCATGGAGACCAATGAAGATAACAGTCCGGTCAGTAAACCTCTGGTTAATGTGTTTCACATGGACTAAAACCGCATGCAATTTATCTGATCCACCCGGTAAACTCCAGGATGGAGGCTTTCGGGGAATTTGTTTCAGATAACAGTGTTTGCTTCCGCCATACGCTGGGAGGGACCTGCATCAGTTTGATAAAGCTCCTGTTAAAGCTTGAGATGGAATGATATCCGACTTTTTCAGATATGGTCAGGATGGAGTCCTCCGTGCTTCGAAGGAGCCAACACGCTTCGTCAATGCGGGTACTATTAAGAAAATCAAGAGGCGCCGCACCCATAATCTCATGAAAGGTTCTTCTGAAATGGCTTACGCTTAAATGGCATAAATCGGCAAGATATTCAATGCTTATGGACTGCATATAATTTTTTTGAATAAATTCAAGCGCATTTAAAATAACAAGAATATTTTTCGATTCCCGGGGAGGTTCCTGTTCCGTTTCCTTTTTTACAGCCTTGGCAGAATGAATTCGCAGTAACTCGACATAGAGGGAAAGCATTAAGCCTCTGACACTGGCCTGATAGTTAGCGCGCTGATGCTTTAGTTCATCGGCAATGGCCGTCGCCAAAAAATAAACCTTAGGGTAGTCCTCTTTGTTCATAACCAGATGATAGTCATGAATATTGGACATGGGTTTATCGAAGCTTTTTATTTGTGCATTGAACATATTGCGAAACAGCTCTTCGGGATCAACGAAGATATAGCTCCAAAGACTTTCCGTACCTGTTGTACTATAGGTGGTATGCGGAAGATGTTTGGGCACACAGGTAATATCCCCCGCCTGAAAAGGGATGGAAATATCCTCAAAATCCATAATACCGCTGTCAGTATGACAGATGCCGATTTCAAGACAATTATGAAAATGGAGCCTGCCGCTTTTCTTATCAGAGATTCGCCAGCGGTCGCCGCTGAGCATTAATACCGGAAAGTTAAGCGGCAGACTGTAATGACGGTATTCAATAATGGGCTTCTTACGCCTGGACATGCTGACCTCCTTTTATACTGTGGAGAGTGATTTATCTACATTATATTAACTTCCTGTCCGAATTTCAATCACAGGATTGTGGAAAATGCCAAACAAAATATCGGAAATAATGGTTGGAAATGTATTGTATTACTTGTGTGACGATAGAAATAATCAGAAAAGGGGATAAATTATGCAGAAATTAAATTATGATGAAGCTGAAATTGTCGGGATTATGGATAAAATCGTTCGTAAAACCATGTCTATGGATCTTACCTGGGACTGGCCCTGCGGCGTTGCTTATTACGGCGTATCCAGAACATACGAGATTACAAAGAATGAAGAATATCTGAATATGCTGATCCGATGGACGGATGAGTATATTGAGCTGGGACTTCCGAATTTCACTGTAAATACCTGCGCTATGGGGCATGCCATACTTACGCTGTATCAAGCTACCGGTGACCAGAAATATGAGGAAATACTGGATAAAAAATTGGATTATCTGCAGAACCATGCGCTTCGCTTTGGAGATCATGTACTGCAGCACACGGTATCCTCTGCAAATGACTTTCCCGAGCAGGCATGGGCCGATACCCTGTTTATGGCAGCATTTTTCATGCTTCGTGTCGGTAAGGTAAGAGGCGATCAGGCGCTGATCAATGATGCACTAAATCAGTACTACTGGCATATCAAATATTTACAGGACCCGAAGACAAGCTTCTGGTACCATGGCTATAACAATATTCACAAGGACCATATGTCGGGCTTTTACTGGGGACGTGCCAATGCCTGGGCAGCCTACACCATGTCCAGGGTGAAAAAGGAGTTAAAGGAATGGTATCTTTATCCCCAGTGTATGGATGTCGAGTGCTCCTTACGGGATCAGTTGGCCGCATTAAAGCTGGTGCAGACAGAGAACGGCTTATGGCGAACTCTCCTGGATGATGAGGAAGCTTATGAGGAGGTATCCGCTTCCTGCGGTATCGCCGCGGCAATGATCAATAATAGGAATCCCCTACATGAGAAATATATACAAAAATCATTGAAGGGAATCATGGCAAATATCAGTGAGGATGGAAGAGTTCTCAATGTATCCGGAGGAACTGCCGTAATGAAGGACAGGGAAGGCTACCGTAATGTTCCGAAGGAGTGGATTCAGGGCTGGGGGCAGGGACTGGCACTTGCTTTCCTCGCTGACCTGTTAGAAAACAAATAATAAGGCGTTCATATAATCTACATCGATTAGGGATTGGGAGGAAAGTCACAATGACGGAAGAAATTATAAGGGGAGGCTTTACTTTGCCCGGAGAAGCGGGATATGAGAAGCTTACCTTACAGCTGGCAGAAAAATGGGGTGCCGATGCAATCCGTGATAGTGACGGAACCGTGTTGTCAGAGGATATTATGAAAGCCGGTTATAACATATATTCAACAATTTGTATTATCAGAGATCATAATGAATGGGCAAAAAATAACCCGGATAAATTACAGCAGAGCTTTTTGTCCACCAGTCCCAAGGTCGCGGCCTCAGAGCATTTGGCAATCAATTTATTGGAGGACTTCTTTACGGAGCAATTTCAGGTGAATGCTTCGGAAGCCTCCATGAAGTACTGGCAGGTAATGGACCGTACCTCTAATATCCAAGTATCCAGAGACAACTGGAGCTTTCATGAAGAGAACGGAACGGTTGAGCTTAAGGAAATTACCCCCTGGCATAAATATACCGTAAGCTTTATCGCTTATCGAATCTGGGAAGAGATCTCCATGTATAATCATACCACCAATCATTGGGACAAGGAGCATCTGATGCAGATTGATCCCATGTATGATCAGGTGCAGGAGTATCTGCTGCGATGGATGGAGGACTGGTGTCTTGAACATAAAGCAACGAAGATTGTACGATTTACTTCCATGTTCTATAACTTTGCCTGGATCTGGGGCAGCAGTGAGAGAAACAGGCACTTATTTACGGATTGGGCTTCCTATGATTTTACAGTGAGCCCTCTGGCGCTGGACAGATTTGCACAGCGCTACGGGTATCAGCTTACGGCTGAGGATTTCATCAACCAGGGTAAATTCCGGGTGACCCATATGCCTGGCGATCAGCGGAAGGCGGACTGGATGGAATTCATCAATGATTTTGTGATCAGCTTCGGTAAGAAGCTGATAGAGATCGTACATCGATATGATAAGCTGGCCTATGTATTCTATGATGACAGCTGGGTAGGAGTGGAACCCTATCACGAAAGATTCAAGGAATTCGGCTTTGACGGCCTGATCAAATGTGTATTTTCCGGGTACGAGGCAAGACTTTGTGCAGGAGTGGAGGTACCCACCCATGAGCTTCGCCTTCATCCGTACTTGTTCCCGGTGGGTCTCGGTGGTTTGCCTACCTTTATGGAAGGGGGAGATCCCGCCAGAGATGCAAGGCAATACTGGATTAATATCAGAAGAGCAATTCTGCGTAAGCCCGTTGACAGAATCGGTCTGGGCGGATACCTGCATCTGGTTGAGAGCTTTCCTGAATTCAGCGATTATATTGAACAGGTTGCGGATGAGTTTCGTTTTATTAAAAAGGTACACCAGTCAGGAGAGCCTTATAAGATAAAAGCACGGGTTGCTGTGCTTCATAGTTGGGGCAAGCTTCGTTCCTGGAGCTTGTCGGGACATTTTCATGAGACCCATGTGCATGATCTTATTCATGTCAATGAAGCGTTATCCGGTCTGCCGGTGGAAGTAAGCTTTATCAGCTTTGAGGATATTAAGCAGGGGGCTTTGGCCGGGACGGATATCGTGATCAATGCCGGATCTGCCGGATCTGCCTGGAGCGGCGGTGACCATTGGAAGGATGATTCAGTGGTTGAAAGCCTAACCCGATGGGTATATGAGGGCGGCGCCTTTATCGGAATTAACGAACCTTCTGCGGTGGATGGCTATGACACCTATTTCAGAATGGCGCACATCCTTGGGGTTGATCTGGATACCGGTGCAAGAATCTGTCATGGAAAATGGGATTTTGATATCACAGACCTGGAAGATCTGTTTCCCGCCGGCTGCAGCGTAGGAAAAAAGGAGAGGCTGTACCTGACGGATGGTCTGGCTAAGGTTCATGCGGCAAGAGACGGAATTCCTGCAATTACTTCATATAATTTTGGCAAGGGAAAGGGTATCTACCTTGCGGACTTTAAGCTTAGTCTTGAGAATATCCGAATGCTGTTCAATTTGATTTGCTTTGCTTCCGGTGAAGGCTCAGACGGTAAATACATCACGGACAATATCTATACGGAATGTACCTATTATCCTGATATCAGACTGCTGTTTGTACTTAACAACAGTGACAAAGAACAAACTGCCACAATTGATACGGAGTACGGAAAGAGAACGGTGGTTCTGGCGGCCTATGAAAGCAAGCTGTTGGAGTTGAAGGAACAGTAAGGCTGATGGAAAGAAGATACATGCTTTGCCGCTGAAAGTCAGACAAATTACGGAGAATTAAGTTTTCGATGAATCTATGAGGAGGTTAAGATTATGGCAAAAAATACAACGCCCAAAGTGAGAACAAGGATCACCTTGAAGAATGCTTTTAAAAGGGACTGGCAATTATATTTCTTGCTGCTGCTGCCGCTTGGATTGGTATTTATATTCAATTATGCGGCCTATCCCGGACTAAGGTTGGTGTTTATGGATTATAAACCTGCCAGGGGATTTGCAGGCAGTGAGTGGGTTGGGTTTCAAACCTTTATCAAGGTATTTAAGGATGCGGATTTTATACGTGCGCTTCGTAATTCCGTTGTATTTAACCTGCTGGATTTGCTGGTGAGCTTCCCTGTTCCGATTATTCTGGCATTGATATTAAATGAATTACGGTACCGGAAATTTAAAAAGGTAACGCAGACCATATTGTACCTGCCTCACTTCTTATCCTGGGTTATCATTGGAAGCGTTGCTTATACCATGTTCAGACCCAGCACAGGCTTGGTAAATATTATTTTGGGCAATGCAGGACTGATTGATCAGGGAATTCCTTTCCTGACAGAGAAATGGCATTGGGCGGTAACATACCTGCTGATAGGTGTCTGGCAGGGAATGGGCTGGGGCACCATTATTTACCTCGCTGCGATTACCGGTGTCAGCGGCGAGCTGTATGAGGCTTCCATGATTGACGGTGCCGGCAGGTGGAAGAGAATTTGGCATATTACTCTGCCCGGTATCAGAGGGACGATTGTTACACTGCTTATTATGAATCTCGGACGTGTTATGGGAAGTAATTTTGAACGTCTGGATGTCATGGGAAATACCCAGGTCAAGGATTTCCAGTACCAGCTGGCGATTTATATATTCGAAAAGGGTCTTGGAGGAGGAAAGTTCAGTCATTCCACAGCCGTGGGCCTGTTCCAGTCCCTGGTAGGACTTGCGCTGGTGCTGCTGGCGGATAAAGTGGCCAAGGCATTGGGTGAAGACGGATTAATTTAAGGAGGTAGCAAGATGGCTGTTAAGAAAGACAAGACAATCCGGGAAGCGGACGCAAGCTCGGACGGCAGCAGGGCAATTATAAAATTCAAGATCAGCGATGCGGCTATGATGCTCGTTCTGATCCTTCTGTGCGCAACCTGTATCCTGCCATTTTTACATCTGGCAGCAAAGTCCATATCCGGTAACGAATATGTATTGGCAAAGCAGGTGTATCTGTGGCCGAAAGGAATTAATTTTAAAGCATTTGCATCGATCTTTAAGGATGGCTCCATGGTATATTCCATGGGCTACAGCGTGGCGGTAACCTTTGTTTTTACGGTGCTTGGCATGATTGTATGTACCTGTGCGGCCTATCCGCTTTCTAAGAAAAGGCTGAAGGGAAGGACCCTGTTTACCTTCCTGCTGATGTTTCCTATGTATTTTGGCGCGGGCTTAATTCCGTCATACCTGCTGTACAATAATTTGGACCTGATCGATAACATGTGGGTATTAATTCTGCCATTGATTTATTCCCCTTACAATATGCTGATCATGAAGACCTATTTCCAGTCGAATATACCTGACAGCCTGGAGGAGTCGGCATTTCTGGACGGCGCAAGTAATTTTCAGATATTGGGAAGGATTGTGCTGCCGCTTTCCAAACCGATTATGGCGACCCTGTCACTGTTCTATGCAGTAGGCCGCTGGAATTCGTATGCGGATAATAAATATTTTATTAAGACAGATTCCCTGAAGCTCATCCAATATAAGCTGTATCAGATGGTAGCCTCCGCAACGGAGGCGCAGACCATAAGCTTATCCGAGGCAGCGGCGGTGACGAGTACACCTGAGGTTCTGCAGGCTGCGGCGATTATGTTTGTTACCATACCGATTATCTGTATCTATCCCTTCCTGCAGAAGTATTTTGTGAAGGGCGTAATGGTTGGCGCGATCAAGGGATAAATATTACCGGAGATATAAGTTCTGTAACCGGCTTACCGGCCGGTCACGGATTTATATATACTTTTAAAACTTTCTTATAAAAAAGGAGGAATTGATGTGAAAAAGATCAGTAAAGGGGTTGCCTTATTACTTGCCGTTGTAATGATCCTGGGTTCATTGACAGCCTGCGGTAAAAAGGATGACACAAATGGGGACAATACGAATCAACCGACCCAGGCGCCTACCAAGGCAGCAGGCGATAACGGCGGGGATAAGGCTGAGGTCACCCCGGCAGCAGGTGTAGAGGGCTTTAAGGCATTTGACAGCAAGGTTACATTAAGAGTACCGGTTTATGACAGAGGTGTGGAAGGCGTGCCCACCGTAAATGATAACTATTGGACGAAATGGGTTCAGGAGAATTTTGGTGATAAGTATAATATCACGGTTGAGTATGTACCCATAACCCGTACCGATGTTATGACAGACTATGCACTGTTGGCATCCTCCGATAATCTTCCTACGATTTTAATGGAATATGATTACCCGAAGGTGGCACAGTGGGCGAACGACGGTTACTTAAGAACCTTCAGTATGGAAGATTTCGGACAGGTAGCTCCTACCTATTATAACAAAATGGTAGAAAATGAGCAGATGAATTATACCGTAATGAATGGTGAGACCTATTTTACACTGGCAGAGAGACCTTATTATCAGACCAATTATACTTTCCAGACCTTTGTACGTATGGACTGGTTAAAGCAGGTGGGTTATGATCATGTTCCTCTTACTTATGCGGAATATACCGATTCCATGACCAAAATTAAGGAAGCGGGTCTTGCAGAGCATCCTTTCGGCGGCAGTATGATTACCGGTGTAGGCTCCGACCAGAACTATGCGTTCAGAACCTATCCGCAGAATGAAGAAGAATGGGCTATGTACGGTGATGTGAATATTCCTTCACTTGGCTGGGCTCCGAATAAAGCATATGTAAAGAGAGAAAATGAGAAATTTAATTTAGGCATTACAAATCCTGAGTATTATATTATTGACGATGAGACGAATAAGGCGGCCTTTATCAATGGTGATATCTATGAATACAGCGCCTATATTTCAGCAAACATGGATTGGCTGAATTCCTTCTATGCACAGAATCCCAATGCGGAGCTGGCACTGAGGCCCATGGGTATTGTAGATGAAGCGGGCGGCACGGTTCCCGCATACCGGTCCAATAATCCCTTCGGTATGATCGTAGGTTTTTCTTCCAAAGCAACCGAGGATGAATTGAAGGCAGCCTGGATGTACATGGAATGGATGAGCCAGGAGGATACACTCTTCACGATGCAGTGGGGCGTGGAAGGCGAGAACTACAATAAGGATTCCGCAACCGGCCTTCCTGTCGCTGTTGGTGATTATAGCGGGGAATATAAGCAGGGCTTCAATAATAACAAGGATTACTGGTGTGTAACCATTGAAGCAAGAAATGCGGGTACCATTGAGGACATGATCAAAGCAGCGGCTCCCCAGGGATTGCCTCAGGATTTCACACAAGCAATTATTGATGTTTATTATCAGCAGAAGGATCTGGCTCAGCAGGGTTATGCTACCTTCGATACATTATTCTCAGTACCGATTGATGCGGAGAGTGAATACAGCGGTGCATTGACCGAGCTGTATAAGGAATACCGTGACAAGCTGACCATGTGCAAGCCGGAAGAGTTTGATGCTTTGTACGAGGAGTACAGCAAGAAATACTTAGAAGCGGGATATCAGGAAGTTCTGGATGAGAGACTGGAAGCTTATAAGAATGGCAACAGCACAAAATTACCTCAATAAATGAGAATAAGGTCATAGTTTAATGCAGATTAATGAAATGCCCTCCAGCCTAGGCTGGCGGGCTTTCATGCTTCTATCTGACGTTCCGCTTTGAAAAAATAAACTGTTAAATAGCTGTTTTATTTGAAATTAGGGTTAAGATAGATTAAAATAAAGAGATAGAATTAGGTTTGAAGATCGAATATTGAATAGGCGGTATGGAATTATGCAAATAGGTATCAGGTTACATGATGTTATGGATGCCCCATTAGGGGAAAGATTGAATATGGCAGCGGGACAGGGCTTTACCTGCGCACATGTTGCCTTGTCCAAGGTGATCAGAGAATTTCCCGTGAATAACGATGCTTTGACACCGGGTATGGCTATGTATTTAAAGAGGCTGTTTCAGGAACAGGGACTGGATTTTGCAGTGCTTGGCTGTTACCTCAATCTTGCGAACCCTGACAAAGAGCAGTTGAAAAAGATTACGGATACATATATCGCTCACTTGCGGTTTGCATCCTTGTTAGGCTGCGGAGTGGTGGGAACTGAGACAGGCTGCCCCAATGTGGAATACAAGCACGATCCGGCCAGCCGCACCGAAGAAGCCTATCAGACCTTTGCAGCAAATCTTAGGCTTGTGGTGGAAGCCGCAGAGAAGCTTGGGGTACTGGTTGCCATTGAGCCTGTCAGAAGTCATATTATATATGATTCAAAACGGGCAAGAAGGCTGTTGGATGAAGTGAATTCACCAAATCTGCAGATTATTCTGGATCCGGTGAATCTGCTGGCCATGGATAACTATGAGCAGCAGACCTATGTACTGGAGGAAGCGATTGAGCTTCTCGGGAAGGAAACGGCAGTTGTTCATATTAAGGATTACAATGTGCAGAACGGAGCAATAGTATCCTGCGGTGCAGGGCTTGGAGGCTTCAATTACGACCCGCTGATTAAATTCATCAAGCAGAAGAAGCCCTTTATCCATTGTACCCTGGAGGATACGAAGCCGGACAATGCCGTGGGTTGCAGAAAGCATATACAGGCTATGTGGGACAAATTATAAATAATGATACACAAAGAAAAAGCTGACGCAGGTCAGCTTTTTCTTATGCGCGTCTGTATCGGCGTACTATGCCGATACAGGCACGCTGAGAAGAAGAGAAAAGAGGAACTATAAAATAGGAGTTATTACATAGGAGTTATAATGCTTTTTCGCCATGCTCCATGGTTCTGATGCGAATGGCGTCCAGAACATCATAGACAAAAATCTTACCATCGCCCATTTCACCGGTTCCGGTTGTGGCGATGATGGTATTTATGATCTCATCTAAACGATCATCGGGCACGACTATTTTGACTTCGATTTTGGGAAGCGTATTCAGGATGATTTCATTGCCCCTGACATATTCGGTAAAACCATATTGTTTTCCGCAGCCGAGCACCTGATTGATGGTGATGCCATTAACCTTAATCTTGAGAAGTTCCGCCTTTAAAGGTTCCAGAGCTTCCGGACGAATGATTGCTTCAATTTTTTTCATAGACTGAAATCCTTTCTATATTAGTCTAAACCGTTATAGGCGGGGTAAGCCATCTCGCCGTGTTCTGAAAGATCAAGACCCTGAGCTTCATCGGCACTCTTGGTGCGGATCGGCATGATCAGCTTAATTACATGCATTATGAGGAAGGTTGCAATTGCTGCGAATGCGATAGTCACTGCAATTGCAATTAACTGAGCTGCAAATAATTTGGTCTCGCCGAAGATTAAGCCATCCCACTGTGCTGCGCTGTTAATGGATTTCTGGGTAAATAAGCCGGTTGCAATACCACCCCAGATACCGCCGATACCATGGCATCCGAATGCATCCAGCGCGTCATCATATTTAAATTTAGATTTCAGCTTCGTCATTGCCAGGAAGCAGATCGGGCTTACCAGTAAGCCGATGATAATAGAAGCCCATACCGGAACGAAGCCGGCGCCGGGTGTAATTGCTACCAGACCCACAACAGCACCCGTTGCTGCGCCCAAAGAGGTTGACTTCTTGTGTACTAATTTCTCAATCAGCATCCAGGAAACCAAAGCTGCGGCAGCTGAAGTGTTGGTTGTAACAAAAGCATGGACAGCTAAGCCGTCTGCAGCTAAAGCACTTCCGCCGTTAAACCCGAACCATCCGAACCAGAGCAGGCCTGCGCCTAGTATAACAAAAGGAATATTATGAGGCTTGTAGGATACGATACCGTATTCTCTTCTTTTTCCTAAGACGATACTTGCTACCAGACCTGATACACCGGAGCTGATATGAACTACATTACCGCCTGCGAAGTCAACACTGCCAAGGCCTCTCAAGAAACCGCCGTCACCCCATACCATATGTGCAAGAGGATAATAAACAATAATTGACCATGCAATTATAAAGACAACCAAAGCGGAAAATTTCATTCTACCCACCAGTGAGCCACAGATCAACGCGGGGGTAATAATTGCAAACATCATTTGAAATGCAGCAAAAAGTGCTTCAGGAATGGTACCGGAATAGAGCTCATTCGGTTCGGCACCGACTCCGTTAAAAAACGCGTTGGACAAATCTCCGATTACACCACCGTGATTTGTACCAAAGGAAAGGGAATAGCCGATTATAACCCATAGCAGGGAGGCTACACCGCAGATAAAAAAGCAGGATAACATCGTATTAAGTACATTCTTACGTCTCTCCATTCCGGCATAGAATAATGCCAGGCCCGGTGTCATGAGAAATACCAGAGCAGAGCAGACAAGGATAAAACCGGTATTTGCCAAATTAAGTTCCATAAATGTTTTACCTCACGTTTCTTATAGATAGAGTAAAAAAAGAGTCAAAGCATCCCGGCTTTGACTCCATTGTCAAAAATAAATTCATAAATAAATATAAAAGGCAATAATTTTACCGGCCGCGGACCGGTAAAATTATCGCCATTGATAATATGATGAATTATGGCATGAAAATCGATCTATGTCAATATAGAAATTTTATCGCCACTGATTTGCCGGTTAAGCAGATGAAAACATCCATATTACCGACATTTTTGTTCATGGTTACATGAGGGGGAGTTTGGTATAAGTATAACTATGAGATATGATAGGTATGACAACAGGTATGGTTTCTTATGGATTTTAGAGCTAATAATTAAAGTTATATTTCTGCAAAGACTATGTTATCATAAAACAGACTGCGGATGCTGCAGTGTACCTGTAATAGCAGCTGTATAGAATGAAATTCGGATAATAATGAATTACTGGAGGGTAATCATGGATAAAAAATGGTTATTTAATGATGGATGGGAATTTACAAAGCGGCCGGTCGGTACGGGAGTTTCGGATACTAATCTGCCGGGGGTGTTATGGAGCGGTGTGGATATCCCCCATGACTGGATGATTTATGATACCAATGCTTTCTATGCAACGGGTGAAGGCTGGTACCGGAAGCGTTTTACTGCGGATACCTCAGAGGGCAGGCGGATCAGCCTGTATTTTGAGGGTGTTTATATGAATTCTTCGGTTTATATCAATGATAAGCCTGCAGGTGAATGGAAATATGGTTACTCTTCCTTTGAATTTGAGATAACCTCACTCCTGACCGAGGGGGAGAATGAGATAAAGGTAAGAGTCATCTATGAAGCGCCAAATTCCCGCTGGTATTCCGGTGCAGGGATCTATCGGAATGTATGGCTGAAGACGACGGAGCCTGCCCGTCTGGTAACCGACGGAATTTATCTGTCCGCCCAAAAGGAGCAGGAGGGCTGGAAGGTTCTGCTGCAGACGGAGGCTGTGACCTCTTCCGGAAGTTCTGCCGATAACAGTCATAAAGCAGTGAATGCGCGGATAAAACACAGCATCTATGACCGGGAAGGCGGATTGCTTGCAGAAGGTGAAAATTCCGTTGATATGACTGCTGCAGTGACAGCTGATCATCAGGCTCTTTCCGTTACGGATCCCATTCTATGGGATATTACAAATCCTTATCTGTATACCTTGAAGACAGAATTGATTGTTGACGGCAGGACAGTGGACGAAGAAATACAACGTTTTGGTTTTCGCACCATACGGGTGGATAGCAATACAGGCTTTTATCTGAATGACCGTCCTGTCAAGCTGTATGGCGCCTGTCAGCATCATGATCTGGGTGCTTTGGGCTCTGCGGTAAATAAGGCAGCCATAAGGCGCCAGTTTACCAGGCTTCAGGAGATGGGAATCAATGCGGTCCGGACCTCCCATAACATGCCTGCTGTGGAGCTGATGGAGCTGGCAGACGAGATGGGAATGCTGATTGTATCGGAAGCCTTTGATATGTGGGAAAGATCCAAGACTGAATTTGACTATGCAAGGTTCTTCCCGGAATGGCACGAAAAGGATGTGGCAAGCTGGATACGCCGGGACAGAAACCACCCCAGCATTATCATGTGGAGCATCGGTAATGAGATCTATGATACCCATGCGGATGCAAGAGGCCTGGAGGTGGCAAAAAGGCTGAAGGAGCTGGTACTTGTGCATGATCCGCTGCATAACGGTCTGGATACCATCGGTTCCAACTTTATGGCCTGGGAGAATGCCCAGCGCTGTGCGGCAGAGATCAGTGTAGCGGGCTATAATTACGGCGAGTGGCTGTATGAGGAGCATCATAAGAAGTATCCGGACTGGGTGATCTATGGAAGTGAGACTGCTTCTACGGTACAGAGCAGGGGGATATACCATTTTCCCTTAAATAAGAAGATTGTATCCCATGAGGATGAGCAGTGTTCCTCGCTGGATAACAGCACCACCAACTGGGGTGCGAAGAATACGCAGCGTAATATCATTGATGACAGGGATGCGAAGTATAGTCTCGGCCAGTTTATCTGGACCGGCTTTGATTATATCGGAGAGCCCACCCCGTATTCCACAAAGAATTCCTACTTCGGACAGATCGATACCGCAGGCTTCCCCAAGGACCAGTTCTACCTCTATCAGGCGGAGTGGACCGATTATAAGGTAAAACCCATGGTGCACCTTCTGCCCTATTGGGATTTTAATGAAGGTCAGCTGATTGATATTAAGATTTATTCCAATGCTCCTAAGGTGGAGCTGTTCTTCAATGATAAATCCCTGGGTACTTATGAGATTGATCATATCGCCGGCCAGCAGCTGGCAGGGGTATGGCAGCTGCCCTATAAGCCGGGTGTTCTGAAAGCGGCGGCTTATGATGAAGCAGGCAATCTTATTGCTGCTGATATTCAAAGCTCCTTTGGTGATGCGGCAAAGCTTGCAGTTAAGCCCGATAAGACAAAGCTGACAGCGGATGGACTGGATCTGATCTTTGCGGAGATATCAGCCGTTGATGATAAAGGAGTGCCTGTTGCCAATGCAAATAACCGTGTGGAGGTAGAAGTAAGCGGTGCCGGACGGCTTGTGGGTCTGGATAACGGAGATAGCACCGATTATGACCAGTATAAAGGCACCAGCAGAAAGCTCTTTGGCGGAAAGCTGCTGGCAATCATCGCAGCTAAGCAGGAGCCAGGGGAAATTCATGTGAAGGTGAGCTCTGTGGGTTTGGAGACAGAAGTACTTACATTAGAAGCGCTGCCCGCCGGTAGAGTAACCGGCGTATCTTCCTTAACCGAGAACGCAAAATCAGAGCCAAACCAGGAGCTGCCGGTGCGTAAGATTGCATTGACCAGATATGGCGGCAGCAGTCTGGATAAAGCCTGTAAATCAGTTAAGATTACGGCGAAGCTGTATCCTGAGAATACAACCTATCCTAAGATAGAATGGAAGGTGGTTACTTCTGCCGGTATTGTATCCAACACGGCAAAGGTTGAAGCAGAGGGGAATAGTGCTGTGGTAACTGCCCTGGGGGACGGAGAGTTTCGTCTTCGCTGCTGTGCCTATAACGGCAAGAAGACCCCTGAGATTTTATCGGAGCTTGAATTTACGGCAGAAGGCCTTGGCGCCGCGACCTTTAACCCCTATGAGTTTGTAATTGCCGGTTTGTATAACGCTTCGAATTATGAACTGGGTGTCGGCCTTCAGAATGGTGTGGCAACCAATGACACAGAGACGCAGATCGGCTTTCGCAGTCTGGACTTCGGAGCCTATGGCTCAGATGAGATTACGATTCCGATCTTCTACCATGACAGCAATATACTTCCTATCGAGCTTTGGGAAGGAATGCCTTCCGAGCCGGGTGCGAAGCTGCTGCTGACAACCAATTATGAAGCCCAAAGCATCTGGGGACGGTATATTCCCAACACCTTCAAGCTTCCGAGGCGCTTAAGGGGAATAACCACACTATGCATTGTGGTAGATAAGAAGCTGCATCTGCTGGGGTTTGAATTTAAGAAGCCTGCAAAGGCTTATGAGCTGCTCTCTGCACTGGACAGGGATAATATCTACGGTGACAGCTTTACGATTACGGAGGATGCCATCCAACACATCGGCAATAATGTAACGATTGAATTTGAAAATATGGACTTTGGTACAGAAGGCTTCACAAAGCTTATCCTCTGCGGAAGATCCCGCACGGAGAATAATACCATCCATGTGCGCTTCGCCGGTGAGGAAGGCAGCAGCAACCAGATCGCCGAGTTCGGATATTCTGAGGATTATATAGAACGGGAATACCGTCTGACTCCGGTAACAGGCAATCAGAAGGTAAGCTTCATCTTTCTTCCGGGCAGCAACTTTGATTTAAAGTGGTTCCGGTTTGTAAAGTAAAAAAGCAGTAGTATGAAAAAAGCAGCAGTGCTAATTGAGATACATTTGCGCTGCTGCTTCTATTTTCCGGGAAGCTTACCTTATGCTGGCTCCCGGCAAGGAGATGTTCTTCAGTGCATCCTCCGCCTGGTCCTGACAGGCAGGTTCAAGTGAGATGTCACCTAAGGCAACGATACCGATCAGACTGTTGTTTTCCACAACGGGAAGTCTTCGAATCTGACGGTCACTCATTAATCTGGCTGCATCATTGACATCCGTCTCAGGGCTGGCAAATACAACATCCTTTGTCATGATGTCACCCACATTCCGGTGAACATCCTCTCCGGATGCGACAGACCTGACAGCGATGTCTCGGTCAGTTACAATACCAATGATTTTATCGTCGGTACAAACAGGAATGGAACCGCAATTATACTGCTTCATTAACTGGGCGGCACGTTCAACGGTATCATCGGATCTAAGACACGCAATATCTTTTGACATAATGTCTCTTACCTTCAAAAAAATCACCTCCACAAATAGTTTGCACTGGAGGTGATTTTTCTATGAAGGAAAATTTTTATTTTATCAGTCATCGTCATAACACTCCTGACAAGACTCACTATAGGGATGATGCTTACAATCATACTTATCGATGGGATCGGGCCCGCGGGCAACTCTTCGCTCAATGCGGACGACACCGCTGTCATCCGCAATTGTCCGCCATTCCACCATAAGGATTTCTCCGTTTACTATCTCGATTCCTGTGATACCCCGGGTACGGACACAACAGCCGGTATTAAAATAAGGCAGCTCACCGCTTTTGGGGAATTTCTGCCGGTGGGTGTGTCCGCAGATCAACATCATTTTATATTCCTTGATCCATTTATTATAGGCACGCTCCACCTTATGCCGTTTATAGAGATTCTTTGCAGGACTGGCAGGGTTTTCAAAGCCAACAACATGCATGAAGCGCCAGAAATATCTCAGCAGGAACATGGAGATACGCCATAGCTGATCATTCATAAAATCGCCCTGGTGACCATGCACCACCAGAATCTCCTGCCCGGTATCTTTATACTTGAGTACCAGCGCTTCGTGAACCTCCAGCCCTCGGAAGAGCTCGACACGCTGCTGATTGTATTCATCATAGAAGGTAAAGTAATTTTCATCAACATATTTTTTGGATTTCAGATATATATTATGGTTACCGTACAGTATGATCAGCCGCCCGCTGTCATAATATTTCTTCATGGCAATGAAGATATCGGAATGTGCCACCCGGATATGCTTAAAGTTGGAATATTCCCAAAGCTCGTCACCGTCTCCGGCCTCCACATAGACGTAGTCCTGATTATGGTAATAATTCAGTGCATGCAGGAAGATACTCTGGTTCCGGGTGAAGCTGTCCGATACACTGTCATCTCCCCGGTGAATATCGCTGAAGAAGATGAATTTTGAGTTCTCATCAAAAGGTATCACCTTTGCATTATGATAAGCTTTGGTCAAGCGGTTATTTGTACGCATTTACAGATCCCCTTTAGATTAGTAAGCATTTTATTTCGAAACTTTATTATCTGCGGCTAACGAATAGTATGATGCTTTTTGTACATTTCTATGATTTTTTATATGCAGGGATGTAGTATTTGATACTTAATTTTTGGATGGGTTGCGAAAATAACTTAAGAAGTGGTAAACTTAAAATGTCATAACACAATTGCAGGATTTGCAGAAATGGAGGCCTATGATGAACAGAACATTAGAGATACTTATTATTTCTTCACCAATATTTCATGTAACCAGGGAACACGAAGCATTGATCAGAGGATCAGGGTCGGAGATTAATCTTACCGTTACGGATGCCGGAAGCCTGACAGATGAGATGATTGATAAGGCGGAGATTGTATTTGGATGGTTGAGTGAAAAGCAGCTTGAGAAAGCAGTGAGCTTAAAATGGCTTCAGCTTCCCAGCGCGGGAGCGGATGGTTTTACCAACAGGGAGAGTTTTCATAACAGCGATATCCGTGTTACAAATGCCAGCGGTGTATATGGGCTGCCTATAGCGGAGCATGTCTTTGGTATGATATTATCCCATAACCGCAATCTGCAGGATTTTGCATATCATAAATCAGAGAAGAAGTGGCATAGAAATTGGGAGACGAAGGATTTCTATGGTTCCACCATTGGAATTCTGGGTCTGGGTGACATCGGAAATGAAATTGCGAAGCGGGCGAAGGCTTGGGGGGCCAGAGTTCTGGCGGTAAAGCGTACCCTGACCCAGGTGCCGGAATATGTAGACCGTCTCTACCCCATGGAGGAAATGGATGAAGTACTGAAGCAATCGGATTATGTGGTGCTTGCATTACCCAATACGCCAAAGACAAACGGCCTGATTACGGAGGAGAAACTGCGCTTGATGAAGCCTGCTGCCTTTCTGGTGAATATCGGAAGAGGAGTGCTCATAGATCAGGAGGCTTTAATCAAGGCCTTAAGCGAGGGCTGGATCGCCGGAGCCGGATTGGATGTAACGGAGCCGGAACCCTTACCGGAGGACAGTCCCTTATGGGAGCTTCCTAATGTAATCCTGACCCCGCACACCTCCGGAAGCTCACCCAGCAATGATGAAAGAAGATTTCAGATCTTTTATCATAATCTGGCCGCATATCTGGGCGAACAGCCTTTAAATAACCTTGTTGATTTTAAAGAAGGCTACTAAGCTAATCAAGTGTATTTCTTACAAATTCTTAAGAATTTTGATGAGCTGTGAGTTATTGTGCTTGCTATTTAACCGTGGTAAAATATGGATTAGGTAAAGGCTATGATAAAGCTATGAAAAGGCGGAGGGACAGACCTGTCCGGGTTGATAAGGTGCGTAATGAGAAGAAATAAGAAGACAATTTGGTTATACCTAGGTTTTCTGTTTATAATCGCAGCTGTGTTTATATTGGCGGAGGCCCCGGCAGACGGGATTGAAAGCGCATTACGGGGACATGAGACCTTAATTGACTGCCGGTATCAGGGAACAATAGCCTACGCCTTTGTCAGCAGCACGGGACGAACAGATTATGGAGACCTCTTTGTAGTGTTTGAGCAGGAAGGGTCCGTCTGGAAACGGACCTATGAGAATGATTTTACCGGTCTGAAGCCTTGGAAGCTGGAGCTGGGAGACATTGACGGTGACGGAGTGACGGATATTCTGACCGGTGTCAAAAAGACAACCTACTATGATGCTGAAGAGAAGAATCGATTGTTTGTCTTTTATTACATAGATCAAAAGCTGGTGAAGAAATGGACCGGCTCACAGATCGCCGGTACCTGGAAGGACTTTATTGTGGGAGACCTTCTTCCGGCCAAGGGTGAGGAATTGATATTTATCTCCGAAGCTGAGGACGGAAAGGAAAGGCTATGGTTATATTCCTGGTTTGATTTCGGCTTTCAGGCACTTGCGGACAGCGGCGGTTACGGGAACATTACCGGACTTATAATTACGGGAGAGAATCGAATAGAATTGACGTATCATACAGTGAAAAAGACAAAGGTGGCAATGACTGTGAAGAACGGCAAGATAATAGAAGAGGAGTCTGAACAACAAAAGTAATGATGGGGAGGGAAAGGAATGAAACGTATACTTGCAATCTTTCTGTGTCTGTGTATTTTGTTTGCCGGATGCCAGAATAAAGCGAAGGACCGGACGGAGGATAACACCAGTCAGACAGGTGCCGGCCAGGAACAGAGTAATACGACAGATCAGGACCAGCAGCCTGAAGCTGTGCAAGGACCTGGGAGTGCCGAGGATACAGGAGGCAATAACGCAAACGGACCGCTGAAGCTGGATCCGAAATGGACCTCGGTACAGTCAATCAAGCCGGTCCAGGCGAAGTATGAGCTGCCCGGCTTTACCCAGGGAGCGGCATCCTATCAGATCGCTGATGATTTGTCCAATATCATGAATATTGACCAGTTCTCGGGCTTTACAAAAGCGCAGCAGCAAATGCTTGTGAATAATGGTTTTGTGGTACTTCCGACGCAATCCACGAAAATGCATTATATCTATGATTCCAATGAGTACAGCGGCGTCCCCAATTTTATCACCTCGGACAGCATATTGCATCTGTATCATATATTCTACGATAAGTCGCTGGTAAATGTGGAATCGAATTACCTGTATCAGAAGCTGGATTTGATGACGAAGCAAATGCTTGATAAATCCATCCGTTTGTTAGCACAGCTGAAGGATGAGGAGTTAAAGAAGCTGCAGAGGGCGAATGTGGTGTATTTTCTGGCTGCCAGAATGCTGATGCTTCAGTCTGCGGAGCTGACGGTTACTGTGGATCAGGAGCTTTTGGATCTGGCGAAGCAGGAATATGCACTTGCTGCTCAGGCAGCAGGAATCGCACCTTCACCGCTTCTTGGGCATGATGTGGATTATTCCCAGTTCACCGTTCGCGGACATTATACCAGAACAGAGGAATTGAGCAGATTTTTCCGTGTAATGATGTGGTTTGGGATATTTCCATACCGTTTCTTCGATGAACAGGGAAATTACCTGTATGATAATGTATTGCAGTCCCTGCTTGTAACCTATATGACCTTCTCCGAATCCGAGCAGACAAGTGATGCCCAGCTTTGGTCAGATATCTATCTTCCGACCTCCCAGTATGTGGGGCAATCGGATGATATCGATGTCTTTACCATGAACAGCCTTCGTAAGGAAGTGTTCGGTGATGAGGCAGCTCCGGACAGCTTTCGTGAGAAAGCCTATTACGATAAACTATTCGAGGCGGTGAAGGCGCTTCCGGAGCCACGGATTCAGGGTAAGACAATTGCAACGACAATTTCTACCGGCAAGCAGTTCCGGTTTATGGGACAGCGGTATATACTGGACAGCGATGTATATCAGGACCTGGTAGAGCCAATCCACCGTCCCTTGCCGAGTGCGCTGGATCTGATGGGGGTAATGGGAAGCCCCCTTGCGGAGCAGCTGACCTTTGAGGTAAATAAGCCTCAGGAGGCCTGGTCCGAGTACACGGACAATTATATGGACTGGAAGGATAGGATTGCCGGTTTCTCCGCCGATGATTGGAACACCAATCTTTATACAGGCTGGCTTTGGACCCTGAAGTCTGCTTTGACCGAATATGACAGCAATTCCGGTATGCCTTTCTTTATGACCAATCAGGCCTGGAAGAATAAGAACCTAAATACGATCCTGGGCAGCTATGCAGAGTTAAAGCACGACACAGTATTATATGGAAAGCAAGGGATGGCAGAGATGGGCGGAGCTGTCAAATTTGCCGATTACCACTATGTGGAGCCTCAGGTGGAATTATATTATAAGCTTTATTACCTGACCGGGGAAACCGTTTCCGTCCTGAAAGAACGCGGAATGTTAAATGACAGTCTGAAGGTCGGAGCAGACAGCCTTCAGGAGCTTTTACAGCTGCTTATTACCTGTTCCATGAAGGAGCTTAAGAATGAGCCCTTAACCGAGGAGGAGAATTATAAGCTGCTGCACTATGGCGGAATCCTTGAGGACATTTCCATCAATTTTCAATTGGGTGCGAATAACCCGGATTCTACCATTGACCTTACAGATATGCTGGTAAGTGATGTTGCTACAAGCCAGAATAATTATCTGAGCCTGGGAACAGGTTACTTTGATGATATCTATGTGGTGGCACCCATGAACGGCCAGCTTTATCTGTGCAGGGGATCGGTGTACTCCTATTATGAATTTGTCAGCGACAAACGGCTTACCGATGAAGAGTGGTGGGCTTTGCAGGGACTGAAGGTAACCCATGATGAGTATGCGGATTATGCGGAGTATGGGGAACCTTCACCGGAGCTGCCGGCACAGCCGGAATGGGTAAAGGCCTTTAAATCAGAGCAGAATGAGGTGCAGGTGACGCCGCTTGAGGTTATGTGGGATAATCTTGCGGATTAACGATGTTTCATTCAAGACGGTGTTTGTGATATCTCTGACATAATTAAGTACCGACGGAGGAAATAAAATGAGTGAAGTATTATTAGGAAGAACCGGAATTAAGGTAAACAAGAACGGGTTTGGCGCCCTGCCAATTCAGCGAATCAGCCTGGAAGAAGCGGCAATGATATTAAAGAAAGCTTATGCCAACGGGATTAACTTCTATGATACCGCCAGGTTCTATACTGACAGTGAAGAGAAAATCGGGTATGCCTTAAGCGGGGTAAGAAGCAATATCATAATTGCCACCAAGACCATGACAACCAAGGTTGAGGAGTTCTGGAGCCAGCTTGAGACTTCGCTGAAAAATCTAAAGACGGATTATATCGATATCTATCAGTTCCATAATCCCGGCTTCTGTCCGAAGCCGGGAGATGGAACCGGCTTATATGAGGCGATGCTGGAGGCTAAGGCAAAGGGCATGATCCGCCATATCGGAATAACGAATCATCGTCTGCTGGTGGCTGTCGAGGCTGCAGAATCAGGACTGTATGAGACCATTCAATTCCCCTTCAGTTATCTGGCGACGGAGGAAGAGCTTCGCCTTATACGCCTGTGTAAGGAAAGAGGAATTGGCTTCATCTCCATGAAAGCTTTATCCGGAGGTCTGATTACCAATTCCGCGGCAGCTTATGCTTATCAGGCGCAGTTTGACCATGTACTTCCTATCTGGGGTATTCAAAGGGAGAAGGAGCTGGAGGAATTCTTAAGCTATGACAAGCATGCCCCGAAGCTGGAGGGGGAACTCCCTGCAGTGATAGAACGCGACCGGAAGGAGCTGGGCAAGGATTTCTGCAGGGGCTGCGGTTATTGTCTGCCCTGTGCCGCAGGAATCGATATCCCCACCTGTGCAAGAATGTCCCTGATGATACGCCGTGCTCCGGTAACCGTATATCTGAATGATTCTTGGAAGGAAAAGATGCGGATGATTGAACAATGTACCCACTGTAACCGCTGTAAGCGGCACTGTCCTTACGGACTGGATACACCGAAGCTTTTGAGTGAGAACTGGGCGGATTATCAGACGTTTCTGTAATAGAGGAAGAGCTGATCTGAAATCATAACGATGGTTATGCTATATTATGGTTAGAATAGGAATATAAAGATGCCGGGGAGAAGGTATGCATAATTACAAATTGACAATACAATATGACGGCGGCCGTTATAAAGGCTGGCAGAGGCTTGGAAATGGAGAGAATACCATTCAGGACAAGCTGGAACATGTCCTGTCCGGGCTCGCCGGTCAGGACATTGAACTCATCGGCTGCAGCAGAACCGACGGGGGAGTCCATGCATTGGCGCAAACAGCAAATTTTAAGGCGGACAGGCATTTCTCCAGCCAGGAGATCATGCGCTATGTAAATCACTACCTGCCCCGGGATATCAGTGTGACCAAGGTGGCAGAGGTATCGGAGAATTTTCATGCCAGATATCATGCCGTGGACAAAACCTACCTTTATAAGATCTGGAATAAGGAGTACAGTAACCCCTTCCAGCGCAAATACAGTATGCACATAAGTGAGAAGCTGGATGTGGCTGCAATGAGGCAGGCTTCGGAATATTTTCTCGGAACCCATGATTTTACGGCCTTCTCCAACGCAAAGTCAAAGAAAAAATCCATGCTGCGGACCATTTATTCCATTGTAATAGAGGAGGAGGAAGGAATGCTGTCAATCCGGATCAGGGGAGACGGCTTCTTATATAATATGGTTCGCTGGATGGTGGGAACACTGATTGAGGCAGGACTGGGCAGAATTAAGCCGGAGGAGCTGCCGGAGATCCTTGATGCAAAAGACCGCAGCCGGACAGGTAATCTGGCGGATGCCGGCGGATTGTACCTGGAGAGAATATCCTACAGCGAATAGCAGATATAAAATGTCATTATATTTATTTGTACTCTGACGACAGGCAGGTCTGCCGCTGCGGAAGTGGATTAATCTCTGTCTTTGATTTTCAGGATAAGGACATTCCTGAAATCAAACAACTGTTAAAGCTGCCGACAGATTATTATAGGTCATAAAATTTGTACGAAAGATCATATAAGAGGGTATAGAATATGGTAAAAGTTAATTTCTATGATGATATGGAAGACAGTAAATTGAAATTTGCGGTAATTGTTTCAAAAAGCCGTGGGAAATGGGTTTTTTGCAAGCATAAGGACAGAGACACCTATGAATGTCCGGGCGGACACAGGGAACCGGGAGAGGATATCCTGGCAGCTGCCAGAAGAGAATTATTCGAAGAGACAGGAGCAGCCAGCTATTCCCTAAAACAGATAGGTGTATATTCCGTGACAGGAGAAGATGATTTCATTCACAACCGGCAGGAGACCTTTGGAATGCTTTACTATGCGGATATTGCCGAGTTTGATGCCCTGCCGGAGTATGAGATAGAGAAGGTTGTGCTGATGGAGGAATTGCCTTTAAACTGGACCTATCCGGATATTCAGCCAAAATTGATTGAGAAGATAAATCGTGCCCTGCGCTCCATGCCGATTTCACTTACCGGACGGCAGGCCAGACAATTCCTATTAAGAAAGCAGGGTCTTCTGGGAGAATACCGGCTGGAAGGTAAGGAAGGCGTCCTTGCTTATGTGCGCCAGGCCGGGTGTATTCAGTTTGATCCGATTGATGTCTGCGGGAAGAATGCTGAGCTGGTTCTGCAGTCAAGAGTTAAGGGGTTTCAAAAACAGATGCTTGCAGAGCTTCTCTATGAGGACCGCAAATTACTTGATTATTTTGATAAGAATCTGGCTATTGTAAGCACTGACGATTGGCCGTATCTGGAATGCTTTCGGGAGTATTACCGCGAACACAGCAGGGGTAAGGAGGAGGTTGACCGGATTGCGCAGGAAATCAAAAGAGCAATTAAAGAAAACGGACCTGTCAGCTCCAAGGATATTGATTTTAATGAAAAGGTAGACTGGTATTGGAGCAGTACAAAGCTGTCCCGCGCTGCTTTGGAGAGCTTATATTTTCGCGGCGAATTGATTGTTCATCATAAGAAAGGCACCAATAAATATTACGCCCTGTCGGAGGAGTATATCCCGAAGGAGCTGCTTCATGCCCCGAATCCATTTGCATCGGAACCGGATCATCTTAAATGGCGCGTTCTCAGAAGAATATCGGCAGTGGGTCTGTTATGGAACAAGCCCTCCGATGCCTGGCTTGGAATATGGGATCTTCGTGCAGCGGAGCGTAATCAGGTATTTGAGGAACTGGTAAAGGAGGGCAGACTTCTTGAAATTACAGTAGAAGGCTGCAAGGACAGCTTTTATTGTGTAAGTGAGGACGAGAAGCTGCTTCAGGAGATCCTGTCTTCTCCGGAATACAAGGAAAGAACCGAATTAATTGCCCCTCTGGATTGCATGCTCTGGGATCGGAAGCTGATCAGGGAATTGTTTGGATTTGATTATAAATGGGAGATCTATACTCCCGAGGTTCAAAGAAAATACGGCTATTATGTACTCCCGGTATTGATGGGAGAACGGTTTGCGGCAAGGGTTGAGGTGATTGCCGCGTATAAGGATAAGAAGCTGACGGTAAAGCATATCTGGTTGGAAAAGGATGTAAGACCAACGAAGAAGCTATATAAGGAGCTGGATAAATGCTTTTTGCGATTTATGAAATTCCATGGACTGAAGGAGGTAATCTACCAGGAAAAGCAGGAGGAAGGACAATAAATGAATGGAGCTGAATATCAAATGGTGGAATGGAAGCTGCTATATCAGCTATGATATCAGCCGGAGGTAGATTATGATTATTGCAGCATTAACAGTCAGATTTCACATGCCTTGGGTCCATTCTCTTAAGGAGAAGCGTATGGTGATAAAAAGCATTCTTGCCAGGACCAGAAATCAGTTTAATATATCGGCTGCCGAGGTGGATGAGCAGGATATCCATCAGATTGCAGTACTTGGCTTTGCGGCCGTCGCAGGAGACAGAGCACAGGCGGACAGTATTCTTGACCATATGATTACTTATATCGAAGAGAATACGGAAGCGGAGCTTATTCATATTGACAGGGAGATGATTGTCCGGTAATGGCAATTGGCTGTAAAGGACATTCTTCACACATTTTGAGAAGGCATGGAGGTACGATGGAAGTAATGATACGCGGTTATCAAAGCGGAGACATCCCCGCGATGATAGAAATTTGGAATACAATTGTGGAGGAAGCCAATGCATTTCCCCAGGTGGAGAAGCTGGCGCAGGAGGGAGCAGAGGGCTTCTTTGCAGCCCAGGATTTTACCGGAGTCGCAGTGCTTGAAGAGGAGGTAGTAGGCTTATATATCCTGCATCCCAATAATATCGGGCGCTGCGGACATATTGCCAATGCCTCCTATGGGGTAAAAGCCGGGCTTCGCGGTTTTAAGGCCGGGGAGAAGCTGGTGCGCCACAGCTTGCACAAGGCAAAGGAGTGCGGCTTTCGGCTGATGCAGTTTAATGCTGTTGTAAGCATTAATGCGGCGGCGATTCATCTTTATGAAAAAATAGGCTTTCAAAGGCTTGGGGTGGTCCCGGGCGGTTTTCTGCTAGGAGACGGAAGCTTTAGTGATATTATTCTTTATTATTATCAGCTTGACCGATTGGAATGAGAATTTGTTCTTAGACAAAAAATCTAATTCATCTCTGACACCTGCTGTCACAAAGTAAGGTATTTGACGAAATTTGTGCGATAAATTTGTTTGACTTTATATTAAATTGAGGATACAATATTATTTAATACTTGACAAAAATCAAACAAAAGGAGGTGGGTTTCATGGGAGATAAGAATCCAAAAAAAGCCCCCAAGAAGAAGGGCGGCGAAAAGGCAGCAGCTGGTACCACAAAGAAAAAGTAACACTAAAAATTCCCTCTTGTACATAGAATGAAGAGGGAATTTTTATGTTTTACATCCGGATAACAGAAGCATATAATCAGGTGGACGGATACAATCAAAGGACAGGGATATCAGGCAATAGCCGAATAGGAGGATGGTACAATGTCATTTTTAGAATTAGCAGAGAAAAGGTACTCGGTAAGGAGCTATCTCGATAAGGAAGTGGAGAAGGAGAAGCTTCTTCAGATATTAGAGGCAGGAAGGCTGGCGCCGTCTGCGGTTAATTTCCAGCCGGTTCATTTTTATGTGATAGAGAAGGAAGAGGACAAGAAGAAATTACATGAGGTATATCCGAGAGACTGGTTTATCCAGGCGCCTGTAATCATCGTTGCCTGTGAAAATCATACCCAGGCCTGGAAACGCCGCGACGGCAAGGATCATGCCGATATCGATGCGGCCATAGCAGTGGACCATATGGTCATGGCAGCAACAGATCTGGGGCTGGGAACCTGCTGGATCTGTGCCTTTGATGCAAAGCGCTGCCATGAGATCCTTGCGCTTCCGGAGGATATGGAGGCGGCGGTGCTCCTGCCCATCGGATATACGGGCAGTGAAAGCCCGGCTAAGAAGCGTAAGAGCCTGGAGGAGATTGTGAGCTGGGGACTGTAAGGTACTCCTGGTTGTAATTGCCTTATGTAAATGATAAATTAACTTAGTAAAGGTTGTGTACGAAGGTGTGTACTTGTCTGAGGCCCTGTTGAGGGTACTGGAATTATTAAGAAGCTGTATTACCCCACTACTATATGCTTTTTTAAAAGCAAAACAGCGGCCTTGATTTCGATTTCAAAGCCGCTGTTCAGACATAACTATTTACTTGCTAAATGACGGCTTTTTTCATATGTCATTTGGCAAGCTCAATTATAAATATCTTTCTACTTAATAACAATTTGGCTGACAACACCGCGCAGAAGAATATCGGTTACAACTGATTGCATTTCTTCTCCTTGGTCGCGCAGATACATCCAACTATGATGGATTGCCTGAAAGGCATGGGAGACGGTCTGAATATCACAGGAAAACCGCACACCATGGTTAAGTAATGATTGAGCGGCATCAAAATTTTGTTCTTGGAAAGCGGATAACCGTTCTTTTGAAACCTTACGGGCAATGAGTCCTATAGTAGCAGCATCCATATAAGTTAGAATAGGATATTGAAGCATCATTTCGTTCATGGCTTCAAATACTTGCAAGACTCTTTCCTCACTTGATAAATTTTTGTTGGATACTAAAATAGTGCCTAGCTCGGTAAAGATTTTTTGCTGTATGTTTTGAACAATATCCAAATACAAATATTCTTTACTTTCATAGAACGTATAAAACGACGCCTTAGCAATTCCAACTGCTTCTACTAAATCATCAATGGTAACTTTTTTTATTCCGTGTGTTGAAAAAAGTCTTTCTCCCTGCGATAGAAGTTTATCATTGATTTGCTTCTTTTCATCTTCGCCAAAACGCGGCATATCATCACCTCCCTGTGAGCTTTTATCATTGCTTAAACCGAATATGTAAAATTTGGCTTCTGTTTTTGGTTGCAGGCAAAATGTTTAGTAACTAAGTATCATAGGCTGTTGCGCTTTTAAAAGGTTTCCTGCGCTCCATGACTGAACTAATTCCACAGCAGGATGTAGTTTCTTAATACCTTTAGCATTATCAATTCCCCATAAAAAAGTGCTGCTGATTTTCTTATTTATAAAATAGCTGTGAACAACATCGAAAAACATATCGGCTCCCGGAAAATGATTTGCTAAAAGTGTAAGTATTTTTGATACATCTTCCTCGGGAAAATACATAAGCAGACCCTCGGCGATAATAATGATCCTGCCGTTTTCGTAAGGATGAACTTCTTCCGTCCATATTGTATCCAAGACAGATTTAGCTATCGTTTGAATTCGCTCATTTTTAGAAAAAAATTGACTTCTGAACTGAATCACATCCGGCAAATCGAGATCATACCATTTCAAAAGACCGTTATCCACGCGGGTTACTCGAGTGTCTAATCCCGCCCCCAAATTGATAATCGTCGTATTTGCATCTTGGGAAAGAATACGTTTTACCTCATCATCAATAACCTTTGTGCGCGATAGAATACCTAATGTTGATATAGTGCCCCCATCTGTTATTTTATCTTCCAGATTCATTGTTTTAAGAATTTCCGCCGATTTTTTATCTGAAATGATAGGATTATCCCTTGCTGTTTCTGTAGCACGCGCTACCAAAGGGATAAATAATGTTTCGGATATCGGCAATAAATTATTGCTCTTTTTTGTTTTCATCATCTTCACTCCAATTTTTAAAATTTGTGCCACAGACAATACAGCTTTTCTGCCTGGGTTTCACTTGATTATTTCCGCAAGTCTGGCACTCAAATAGACCATTTTTTAGCGGTAGGCGAGATTGTGAGTTGGCCCAATAGTATTCGTCCATTTTTTTGTCCTGATAAAGCTCAATCTTCAGCAAAACAAAAAGGAACAGGAGAATTATAACACCCAATATCAAAGATGCCTTTGTTACTAGCTGGAACTGTATTTGATTTGTCATTTTCCAAAGGAAATAACTGATTGACGGTATAATAATTAAACAAATTACCGCACTGCGTACTATCTTGTGACCGTAACCGATAGAATTTATTTTTTTCATTGTCAACCTTTATATATACCAAATAAATATTTTAGTATATATAGTATACTTCTTATATTGATAGTTGTCAAGGTACTAGCACTGTGAATTAAACATCTCTCCGTCTGTCGGCTGTCTATCACGTTGTTTTAATGTCGGTACTTGCTTCTTTATGGACACTGCCCATATGGACCGGCTTTCCTTTATTGACAAAAAGGTTTAACGGTGTTAAACTTAAACAGATTTAACGCCATTAAACCAAAGGAGTGTTTGATATAGTTGAGTACAAATTAGGTGTTATGGAAATGAAGTTTGCGGATTTGATATGGGAGAATGAGCCCATTTCCTCTGGTGACCTGGTGAAATTATGCGAACAGGAATTGGGATGGAAAAAATCTACAACCTATACCATGCTGCGCCGCCTATGCCAGCGCAATATTTTCAGAAATCAAGATAGTTTGGTTTCTTCTAATCTATCGAAGCAAGAGTTTCATGCTTTGCAAAGTGAAAAATTTATTGAAGAAACTTTTGACGGTTCGTTGCCGCAATTTTTAGCAGCATTTTCGGCAAGGAAAAAGCTGACTGAGAAGGAAATTGAAGAATTGGAAAAACTAATACGCCAGAACAGGGGGTGAACCTATGCCGTATTTTATCCAATCAAAAATTCTTAATACTTTTTTACAAGTCCTCAATATGAGTTTGACTGCAAGCCCCATTTCGATTAAAATTATTTATTCGGAAACCCCACAGATAAGCACAGACATAACAACTTTTGACAATGCAATTACCCCCATATTGCCCGCCCCTGCAAACGGCGCAAGTGTCAATCCGTTGCAAATAGTGGCAACCATTGGTGAAATTCTCTGGCTTTTCGGGATGGTTGCGCTTTTGACTTATTGTATCCTTTCCCTTTTTCGACTGCGCAAAAATTTGATCGGCGCAGGAGCAAAGTGTTGATATCGTCGGTATACCGGAATTGGATTTCGCTTCGGAGGATATTGTGATTTTTCATGGATATTTTGGTTTGTTCGTATATGACCTTGATGCGCAGAAAATTATTCGCAACCTGGATTTAAAACCGCTTAACTGTGCCGCGATACAGGGGGATGATTATTGTGAGGTTTCAGTCAGTAGGGATGGAAATATGGTACAGCTCCATCGTCTGAGCAGTGAGAACATGTACGTTTATACCGTTTCAGACCATACCCTGCGGGAAACGGCATATGAGCGTATGGATGACCGATTTGGTAGTGATTTTATACCAATAGAGGATGTGGTCGATACGGTTTATCGCGGAAACTACAGTTATAACGCCGTCAAATTCGGCGAAGGAGAATATGGATATCTTAATATCTCCGAATGGACGCTGGGTACACTCACTTATGTACGAGGCGATATGGTATACCAACTGTTTGATGTATCAAAGCAATAGGCAGCTGTTGTTACCGAATCCGCAAATATTACCTATACACAGAAGGAAATTGATGAAGCAATAAAGACGGCAGAAATCTATTTTCAAGAGGTAGCCACAAACCGAACACTGGAACGGATATGGTTTGACGAAGAAGCGTGTGCTAAAGTGCGTTCCTCTTATATGCAGTATGGAAATGGACACATCAACGGCGTCAAGGAGGGAAATGTGATTGTACTGCTTTGTGATTTTGAAATAAACGACGACCCTTCTTTTGAGGGAAGATACCCGGGCTGGAATTTAATCTTCATCAGAGAAAACGAAGAAAGCGCATGGATATTGGACGATCAGGGAGTATGATTCGCGGCGTACCAATAATCAAAGTCTTACACAAAATAGATTATCATACATAAGTGATTTGATATGCAATAATTAAAACTTTAAGCCGGCCAAAGACAGGAGACAGGAAAAGGATCAATATGGTCTGCTTTTCCTGCAGACCATATTGATCCTTTTCCTGTCTCCGTTTCTTTGCTATTAACTTACTTATTTCTGCAATATCTTCTCCGCCCTTGGTGCTCTCAGCATACTGGCTTCCGGCATATTACACCCAAGCAGCGGCTGCAGGTAATACTTAAAGGCATCGGTGACATTATTCCCCTTTGCATTGATGAAATGATCCGACATCAGCTTTGTCTTGCCGGCCACATTGTGAAGCGGTGTCATCTTATAATCTACCGAGTAATACCCGGTACGGTTGATGACGATGGAGCCGTCAATATTATGCCAGATGGCAAACTGAGCGGCTTTCTCGCCGACCTCTCTTGCCTCATGCTGGTCGATCTCGGAGGTGCAGCCCATAAAGGAACGCTGCAGATAGCCAAGGGTATCGGAACGGACTCTGGAGATGCCCAGTTTCATTTTAATCTCCTGGGTTAAAAGATCACCAAGAGCTCCGGTTCCTGACAGCTGGGTGTTACCGTGGGCATCCTTACCGCCTTCGATGAGCTTGGTGACAATGGGAACACCGTTCTCATCCTGAATTCCTTCGGATACGGCAACGATACAACGTCCGTATTTATCATATACCTCTTTTACGTCTCTGATAAAATTATCTATGCTGAAATGCCGCTCCGGCAAATAGATCAAATGAGGACCGTCATCGGGATATTTCTGTGCGATGGAAGAGGCGGCAGTTAAAAAGCCTGCGTTACGTCCCATAACAACACCGATATGTACACCCGGAAGAGCCCGGTTGTCCAGGTTAAGACCGATGAAGGTCTGTGCCACGAACTTTGCTGCGGAAGGATATCCGGGAGTATGATCATTCATCATCAGGTCATTATCAATGGTCTTCGGGATGTGGATTGCACGAAATTCATAGCCCGAGGATTCCGCTTGTTGATTTACGATCCGAACTGTGTCAGCCGAATCGTTGCCCCCGATATAGAAGAAATATCTTACACCATGCGCCTGAAATACCTTGAATATTTCTTTGCAATAAGCATTATCCGGTTTATCTCTGGTAGAAAATAACGCGGAGGAGGGGGTAATTGCTACCTGCTCCAGGTTGTGAGTCGTTTCCTGCGTCAAATCAAGAAAGTCCTCGTTAATAATTCCCGAAACCCCGTTAATTGCTCCATAAACCTTAGTTATCTGTGGAAACTTTCTAGATTCCAGCACGGCCCCTACAAGAGATTGGTTAATTACCGCGGTGGGACCTCCACCCTGTGCTACAACTACTTTTCCTTCCAGTACCATAAATACTCCACTCCTTTACTTTTCGTTAATGTAGAATTAGTTGGCTAAACACACTGAACACGTCTAAGATTAGTGTACCGAGCTGTTTCTCTAAATTCTGCCAGGCGAGTCTCATTCACTTGTCCTGTTTCAACGTATGTAGTTCTTTATACCACATAAGTAAATTCTGTGACCGGTTGTAACACCGAGCGATTTATCGATGGTAAAATTATGCAGTTCACTACTTATTGTACCACAAATTTACATAAAGTAAATAGATAACAGAGAGGAGCACAAAGAAGGATACTCTCCTCCTTTATATTCTGGCGCCCATCAGGCTGCTTGAGGTATAGCGTCTTAACCCGCGATAGAATATGAAGAAGGCCAGGACACAGATCCCGATAGTGAAGGCCAGGATGCCCAGGCTTGCCGGCAGACTAAAATGCAGTATAATACGAAGGGGCTGATATACCACAAAGCCCACGGGAACCAGAGTATAGAGCAGTAATCGGACTGTATTCTTAAAGATACCCTCCGGATAGGTCTGAAAGTTAAGCATAATGTTATTCAGATTCTCAGACAGCATATCTGAACGCTGCAGCCAGAAGGAGAAGCTTCCCACGATAATCGCATAGGCTGTCAGGATCAAAGCACCTAAGATTGAAAACAATGTAAATAGCAGAAGATTCGCAATGCTGAATTTAAAAATGATGATAATCAGATATCCGTAGATGATATCCCCAATGGCGGAAGAGTTGGTTGCCGAGGTTATGACACTGAGAAGCACACTCTTTGGCTGAACCAGGTAGGAATCAAGCTTCCCGTGAATGATCAGATCCGGAAGGGTAAAGGCTCTATGAAACAGAACATGAGCCACACCGAAGGTACCCGCAGATAGCCCCCATAAGACCATAACATCATTTAAGCCATAACCGCCGATGTCGGATTTCAGCCGGAACAGCAGCAGCCACTGGATCAGGAAGGAGGCGTTATTCAGGATCATAAAGCTTACATTCATCAGGAAGGTGACGCGATTCGTCATCTCCCGCATGATATTATATTTTATGGACAGTAAAATGACACGAACTTGGTTCTTAGCCTCCGTTAACATTTAGCTGTTTCACTCCCTTCTGAAAAAATAGCATTAATATAGAATAAGAGGCCGCAAGATAAATGACCTGTGCAAGTAATATCTGCAGCGCTGTTCTGTAACCGTAATCAATCACCAGCTTCGCCGGGCCGTAGGATACAACATAGATCGGTGTGCAGCGGATAACAGGCTGAGCCCATTGCGGGAATACCTCTACGGGGAACATAATTCCGACGATGATCAGCAGCTTGTCATAGATCCAGTGAAAGGGCGCGCAGTCCTCAATCCAGAAGGAGAGCACGCTGATTCCCATCCTGATAAAGGAATTGATCAGAATTCCCAGCAGCAGGGAGAGCAGGATAATTGGCAGCTGATAGAGGTGAAAGCCGGATATCGGACCGTTGAACAATAATCCCACGGCAAGTCCTGCCATGAGAAACAGTACAAATTTGACTGCAATCTCTCCGATATGCTTCGCGATAATATAGGATATGTAATGATAAGGTTTATTCAGCCCGTAAGCAATGGTTCCGCTCTTGATGTCATCGCTGATCTGGGCGGTCAGGGTCCGGTTTCTGGTGCCGTACCACAGAATCTCCGTAAGAATCACATACCAGATCATCTGATTCATGGTATAACCGTCAATCAGCTTTGTGGAATCGGCATAAATGTAGTTCCACAGGTTGATGAATACAAAGAGCATCATAAAGAAGGAGATAAAGCCCAGGAAGATATTCATCACATATTGCAGGCTTTCTATTAAGGTTGCTTTAAAAATAAATAGATATTTTCTCAAGGAACAGCACTTCCTTTCCATGTGATTCTCAGCAGTTGGCAGTATTTATACAATCGGAGCCTGACGGTTTTCCTTATATATCTCTGTGATAATATTCTCAAGGGGAACATTGGATATATTAATATCCAGAATATTATCCGCATCAATCAGCTTTAAGGCATCGGAAATGTTCTTCTTTGTGGTATCAATCTCCAGTTTCAAGTTATTGCCCTTGCTCTTAACAACGGTGATACCATCCTCATCAGACATATCCGCAGATTCCCGAAGCTTCAATTCAACCATCTTTTTATTCAGATAGTGATATTTCAGATTCTCCATGGTATCATCCAGAACGATGCGGCCGTGATTTACGATAATGATTCTCTTACAGAGCTTCTCAATATCTCCCACATCATGACTTGTCAGGAATATGGTTGTGTTATATTCCCTGTTCATTTTCTTGATTAAGGCCCGTATATTTTCCTTCACCACAGGATCAAGTCCGATGGTGGGCTCATCCAGAAATAATACTCTGGGTCTATGGATCAGGGAGGCCACTATCTCACAGCGGATTCTCTGCCCAAGGGATAAATTTCTTACAGGAGTATTGATGAACTCTTCCAGCTCAAATACCTGCTTCAGCTCCTCAATGCGGGCTTCCGCCTCATGGTCCTTCAAATCGTAAATGGCACCGAAGAACTTAAAATTATCATAAGGAGTCAGATGCATCCAGAGCTGTTCCTTTTGTCCGAATACCGTTCCAATCTGATAGGAGAGCTGCTTTCGTTTCATGGTCGGATTAATTCCCATAACCTCTGCTGCTCCCTGTTCCGGATAGAGAATACCGGTGAGCATCTTTATCGTGGTGCTTTTCCCGGCGCCGTTCGGACCGATAAAGGCAAGAATCTCGCCCTCACTGACCTGGAAGCTGATATCCTTCACAGCCTGAATGGATTTATATTCCGGCCGGAAGATTGCTTTTATGCTTCCTTTCAACCCCTTTTCCTTAACCTTTACCCGAAAGGTTTTGGAGAGTTGATTTACTGTAATAGCATTCATTTTGTTCCCACCCTTCTTCCTGCCCAATCAATACTTTTCAGGGGCATCTTCATTGATGCCGATACAATTGATTCCTCTTTCAATTGCTAATTATTGAATAGGATTTTGAGAAATATAGCCACTATTGTAGTGCAATCATGACAAATTTTCAACAACTTTATAAAAAGAATTAATTTGTATGTAAAATTCATCCGGAGAGTACCAATAAGCAAGGGAGTATTTGCCGAAACAATAAGATAGTTGCACAGGAATAGATCCTGTTATACAATAATAGTATCAGCGGTAAATGCCTCCCGCTGGTGATAAACTTTATATACAGGTCTTTACGCGGCTTAGATCACAACGGATGAGCATCAAAATGTACAACTTAGGGGGAAGTGTACCATGGTAGAGATTCGTGAGGTGAAAACGAAGAAGGAACAGAGGATATTCGCAGAATTTCCGGTAAGGATGTATCAGGAAGTCCCGCAGGCAATTCCGGACCTGATTGAGGATGAAATCAGTAATTTCGACCCTAGGAAGAATCCGGCCTATGAATATTGCAGGACAAAGCAATTTCTGGCGTACAAGGATGGAGAATGTGTCGGCAGAATTGCGGGAATAATTAGTAAAGCAGCAAATGATAAATGGAATACAAAGCGAATCAGATTTTCAAGAGTTGATTTTATAGACGATTTCGAAGTTTCAAAGGCCTTGTTTGATGCGGTGGAGAGCTGGGGAGCGGAAGAAGGTCTGGCCGAAATCCACGGCCCCATCGGTTTCTGTGATATGGACCAGGAAGGAATGCTGGTAGAAGGCTTTGAAGAAGACGGCATGTTTCTCACTATCTATAATTATCCTTATTATATAAAGCATATGGAAGCAATGGGCTTTGTCAAGGATACCGACTGGATGGAATTTCAGGTATTTCTGCCGAAGGAGCCCGACGGTCGGTTGGACCAGCTGTCAGAGGCTGTATTAAAGAAGAACAAGTTAATGCTTGTTGAACCGAAGAACAGAAGAGAAATTAAACCTTATGTTTTGAAGGTCTTTGATTTATTAAATATAGCTTATGCGAATCTCTACGGAACTGTGGAGCTGTCACAGGAGCAGATAATAAAATATTATAACCAGTTTATTCTGCTGGTAAATGCAGAATACTTGAAGCTGCTGATCGATGAGAAGGATCAGCTGGTTGGCTTTGGACTTGCAATGCCTTCCATGAACAGGGCAGTTAAGCGAAGTAAAGGAAGATTGATTCCCATCGGCTGGTACCGTATACTCAGAGCGCCTTATGCAAAGGCGAAGGTGCTTGATCTGTATCTGATCGGAGTAGTACCCCATATGCTGAACAAGGGACTTACTGCGGTTCTTATGAATTCCATGGCGGCATCTGCCAGAAAGAATGGGATTGAATATGCCGAGACAGGACCTGAGCTGGAGACCAATCATCAGGTACAGGCTCTCTGGAAGCATTATGAGACAAGACAACACAAACGAAGGCGCTGTTGGATTAAAGTAATGTCATAGGAATGACGATGCTTGTCATAATTTGGTGACCGGCTGACCGTATCTGTCGTCTAATGTATGAGAGTAGTTTTCTCTGAAATGAGGTGTAAATATGAAGAAATGGATTATGTTATGCAGTATGCTCATCACAGCTGTTATGCTGGTTGGGTGCGGTAAAAGTGAACAGCAGGGGAATAATGATATCACAGAACCATTGCCGACGACACAGCCGGTGGCCACGCTGCCTGCCGAGGTAACGCCGGAGGAAAATGAATTAAAGAATATTACAGAGGAAGACTTACTTAATGTTGAGAACTATTATCCTGTAGAGGCTGATACGGAATACAGCTATACCGGAGAGGGCAATGAATATGCTGATTTTAACAGATTTGTAGATTATATTGATCCGGTGAAGCACAAGCTTCAAACCAGAACTAATAACGGAGGCACCGAGACGGTCCGGGTGATCGAGGTTGCTGGCGGCAAGGTGTCCGTGGTTTATCTGGCGAATGAATGCTATTACAGGGAGAATTTCCTAGACCGTTCTTCCAGTGAAGAAGGTGAGGTTCTTCTGATGGAACCCTTGGTAGCAGGAACGGAGTGGACTTTGCCTGACGGCAGGAAGCGATTTATCTCCCAGACCAAGGTACCGGTTGAGACACCCTATGGTACCTTTGAAGCACTGGAGGTTACGACACAGGACAGTGAAAGTATTACGAAGGACTATTACGGCTTTGGTGTCGGTTTAGTAAAAACAATCTTTACCTCGGATGCACTTGAAGTTACCTCTACCTTAAATTCCGTGAATAGAGATGCGGTCTATTCCCTTTCGGTCTCACTATATCACCCCGGAGTGGATGAGACGCTCTACGGAGATCAGACACAGCTGCAGTTTAAGACCGGTGATGACAGCAAAACGGTGCTTGAGGAAGTATTTCAGAAGTCAGGAGTCGACGATACCTACCTGCCGTT
Organism: Bacillota bacterium; assembly: GCA_023409535.1. Taxonomy (GTDB): domain Bacteria; phylum Bacillota; class Clostridia; order Lachnospirales; family Lachnospiraceae; genus Mobilitalea. Next base: position 39,717 of record JAEYGZ010000023.1, on the reverse strand, counting down.
GATTGGTCCGAATACAAAAATCAATGCTCTGTATCTGGATAAGAATGGTATCGTAAATGTGGATTTCTCATCAAACTTTGTGACGGAAATGAATGTCGGCGCGGGGTATGAATTATTAATTCTTCAGAGTATCGTCAATACACTGGGAGATTATTACGGCGCCGGCAAGGTATATATTACCCTGGGCGGAAAGCCTTACGAATCAGGACATATTCTGATAAAGGAAGGTGAAACCTTCGATGTGGAATATGATGACGTGACTTATATTGAGCGTTAACCGCAGATAATTATAGCCCGAGGTCTTGAAATTTGGGCGGCTCCTTGGATAACCAGTACTGGGAACCATCATTTAACCGGCACAACAGACCCAGATTAATAAGCTCTCTGCGAAGCAGCCATTTATCCTGAAAGGTGTGATGGCAATCGATGATTTCATTTACCTGCTTCTCAGTATAAATCACCTCCGGCTCAAATTTGGTTGCCAGATAATATAAACAGATAATTTTATTTCTCTTCTTGGAGGGGAAGAGCGTTAAGCGTCCTTCCCCGTCCAGGAATTTTTTGATTTCTGGAAAGTATTGTTCCATAGCAGCTCCCATCATAATATTTTTATTCGTTGTTTTGTCATGAGAACGAAGATTATGTTCTGCCGATTGAGTTGTGCTCTGCAGAACAGCTTATTTTGCAGCAGAGAAAACAGTCTTCTGATGATTAATAATATAACATTTTTATCGTTGTGTCCAGATTAGGTATTATTAAGGTTTTCTTAAAAAACATGGAAAGTGTTGCGTCAGGAAATACAAAAGTGCTAATATATGGTAATGGCAAAATTATGTCAGGATTATAGTAATGGGGTGGATTATGGGGCAGAATAAGAGATTGCTGCAGGCGGGAACCTTGATTATCCTTGCAGTATTTGCAGGCTGTATCTGGTTTATCCAATATACCAGGTTAGAGGAGCCGGTATTTTTGCGATATTGTGCAGAGGTATCTGCAGTTCCAAAACAACTCGGACTGGAGCATGGAACGATTATTACGCTCCGATATATTACCGATGCCGATGACAAGCGTACTGTATGGGGAATATCCTTTCCCGAGATGCCGGATCTTCAGCTGGAAGCTTCCGAATATCAGCCGGGCAGGTATAATACCGGCTTTATTTATAATACATCTGCACCTCAGAACGGCGTAGTGTATGGCAGGTACTGCCTTCGAAGCGTATATGTATCCATGAACAATTACTTTCAGGAAGACTGGGAAGGCGAAACAGAGCTGCACAGGGCTGAAATTAAACTAAGCGATGGCAGTACTTTTGAAACAGATCTTGGAAAAATTATTTTATACAGTGACCGGCTTGCCGAGGATGCAGTGAATACCTACTATAGTTCTTCTTCAAATACGGATACGGCTTCTGCCGGATACAAAGTATTGAAGGATATTACAATTAAGAGTCTGGAATCACCTGTTCTCATGGATGCTTTTGCCTTTTTGGATCTACAGGTGGATGATCAGCAGCTTGGCAGTATACAGCCAAAGGAATATAAATCAGGGGATACCTTTCTCATTAATAATCAATTTTTGGATTATCAAAATTATGTGAATGCTTACGACGAATATGATCTGCGGCCGAAATTAATCTATGAAGCGGCGGATGGAACGGAAGGTTATACACGTATTTATAATATAAGCAGCCGAAGGAATTTTGAAGATTTCTGGGATGTCCTTGATTATCTCAAAGGCTTCAGGGGGGTATTATAATGGTTTCAGGTTATCGCTTTATATTCTGGGGACTTATCCTTGCTACCTTTCATATTAATATCGGAATGCTGCCAATTCTGCCGGTATTTGTGGGATATCTGAATATGGCCCACGGCGTCAGGCTGATACGGGAGGAATATTCGTCACCGCAATTGGATAAAGCATATCTGATCACCTATCTGCTTGCAGTACTTGGTATCATCGGTCAGGTGATTACCTGGCTTGGGAGGAGCAATGACTGGATCAGGTTGCTGCCCGCTGCCTATGGGGTATTGGAATTATTTTTTATGTATTACCTGCTGGAAGGAAGTATGGCATTCTTTCATGATAATGGCAGGGAAGCGCTTGAGATTGAATATAAGGGCAAGTTATCGTTATTTATCGCGACGGAACTATTGTTTATCATAGCTATCTTGATCGGCTCGGTTATGATGAACCAGGGAATACTGTTGATTGCTTCCATCGCCGGGGTAATTCTGCGTATCTGGATGATGATTCTGGTCAGCGGACTAAAGTCGGAGCGGGAGGATAGATCTGATGAAAAAAATGAAGAAGTACAGGATTAAGATAATCATAGCAATTCTGTTGATCTTATTGGCGGTGATTGGCATTCCGGCGGTTGTTACGGCAGATGTAGGTCCGAAGCCTGAGCTTGCAGTCAAGGTGGTCAACCCTCCCCGTGGTGAATATTACTTGGATTTACTGGTTAAGGACCAGCATAAATACAGCTTTTTACAGGACAGGGAGCATTATGACCAAGGAAAATTATCGCTTCTTGAGAATTACAGTGAAGGAGGCTGGGAGCCTGGGTTAACCTTAGGCACCAGAGTGCCTATGCGTGGAGCGCTTACCGGTGAGAAAACAAATTATGGGATGCTGCATACCTTTGGATATGTAGGTGTACCGGAGTATTTTAAGATTATTATTATAACACCTGAGAACCAGGTTATTGTGTCTGAGGAAATACACCGGACTTCCTTCAAAGCAGTTTTAACCTATGATTATGCTGTTAATCAGGTTACAATGGAAGCAGTTTCGATTAGTTACATAAAACAATTTATCTGGACCTGCCTTACTACGCTGTTCATTGAAGGACTTTTGTTATTATTGTTTGGTTTTTCGCTGCGTAAAAATTGGTTGGTATTCCTTATCACTAATGTGATTACCCAGCTATTTATGACCTTTACGCTGGGCGGTTTCTTTGTCAGGCAGGGATATCTGAGTGCGATAATTATGTTTCTTCCTATAGAGCTGGTCATCGCAGCTGCAGAAACCATAGCTTTCAGATTACTGCTTAAGGATCAGAATAAAGCGAGACGGGTGGGTTACTCGATAACAGCTAATCTATTGAGTGCGGCAGTTGGACTGGTAATCATGATATTTGAGTATACTTAAGTATGTCAGGCAATCCTGTTCCTGATCTGACAGTATTTGAATTCTCATGAAAGGAGGCGGCTTATGGGGTGGATCAATAAGCATAAAAGGTCAGTGCAGCTATGGATCGTAATTGTGATTCTTATTATGCTTGCCTATACAGCATGTTGTTTTTTCATTATAGATAAATATGCTGCTTCAGATGACGCGGATGGGATACCGCCGAATACCTCCATATCCGTAACACCATCCGGCCCCCCTGAGATTTCTGTTACTGTTGAAGACACAGAACTGGAATATATTCTTGAGAAGACCAATTGGGAGGGCGAAAAGCAGTCACTCCTTGATGAAGATATCATAGAGCAGATGAAGAAGAATGGAATTACTGTTCCAACAGTTTATATCGGAAATATAAGTGAGGGCATGCAGAAACAGAGCATTACAATCGATTTTTTGGAAAATACATTACCGGACTCGATTCGTTTATATGACATTCTGGTTGTGGGCAGAGAGTTAATAAAGGATACTTCCTTAACAGAGCAGCTCATACAAGAACTGGATGAGCATCAAATCAATCTGCCCTTAATGCATCATGCCAGGGTAATGTTAAGCTCAAACTCTCATGATTATGAGAAGAGTTATCAAAGGATGTTCCGGCTGAGCTGTACCTGGGGAGAAAATACCTGCCAATATATATTCACTGTCAATACAAGCGGTAAGACGCTATATTCCAATGTTGATTTTAAAGGCGCCTCAATGGAAGTACCTCAGAAGAATTATAAATTTACAATATTAAATATTTACAAATAGTAATCTATCAGTTATAATTGTTAAATAAATAACAATGAGTATAGCGTTCTGACCACAAGGGTGCGCCCGCGGGAAAGGCGAAGTATAGTAAGCTGATATTTGTAATCTATTACTATCCTTGCGCCCTGTGGTGCAAGGATTTTTTGACATTTGGCTCTTAACAGAAGGTGGAGTTTCTATGACTAAGATAAGAGAATTGATTGACCGTTTGGAAGAGCGGTGTGAGTTGCCGGGAGAGGCTTATGTGGAATTGCTGTCGGAGTTTCACAAAGAAGATATGCAGTATCTTCGTTCAAAGGCAGGCAAGGTGGCCAGGGAGCATTTTGGCAACCGCATCTATACCCGGGGTTTGATAGAGTTTACGAACTACTGTAAGAATGACTGCTATTACTGCGGAATCCGAAGAAGCAACCGTTTTGTGGAGCGCTACCGGCTGACAGGAGAGCAGATTCTGAACTGCTGCAGGGAAGGCTATGAATTGGGCTTTCGTACCTTTGTGCTTCAAGGCGGTGAGGATGGAAGCTATTGTGATGAGGACATGATTAAGATAATCCGCAGCATCAAAGAGCTGTTTCCCGATTGTGCACTGACCTTATCCGTCGGTGAGAAGCCGTATGACAGCTATCGGAGATACTTTGAAGCCGGAGCGGACCGCTATTTGCTGCGGCATGAGACAGCAAATGAGGAGCATTATGCAAAGCTTCATCCGGTGAATTTAAGTCTGAAAAACCGCAAGCAATGTTTGTATGATTTGAAGAAAATCGGCTATCAGGTAGGTGCCGGCTTTATGGTAGGCTCTCCGTACCAAACCTGTGAGAATATTGCTGAGGATTTATTGTTTCTGAAGGAGCTGTCACCTGAGATGGTGGGAATTGGACCATTTCTTCCCCATCATCAGACACCCTTTGCAAAGGAAGCAAAGGGGTCCATGGAATTAACCCTGATGCTTATCAGCATCCTGAGATTAATGCTCCCGGACGCCCTGATCCCCGCAACGACTGCACTGGGCACCATTCATCCCCTGGGCAGAGAAGAAGGTATTCTGTCAGGTGCCAATGTCTTGATGCCAAACCTCTCGCCGACCGCGGTTCGTAAGAAATATGAGCTCTATGATAACAAGATCTGTACCGGGGACGAGGCTGCGGAATGCCGCTTTTGTCTGGAGGGACGTATGAGAAAGATCGGGTATGAGCTGGCAGTTGACAGAGGAGATTACAGGAAGAGAATGCAACCGGCGCTGCAAGGAAGCAGAGCCGGATTATGAGCCAACGGATAAAGTTGGTATAGAAAGGTTGATTGCAATGTATGATGTCAGATCCAAAAAAGCAGAGGAATTCATAAGTCACGAGGAGATTCTTGAGACGCTGGAGTATGCCGGGGCGAACAAGAATAACAGGGAGCTGGTGGACAGTATCCTTAAGAAGGCAGAAGAGCGGAAGGGTATCAGCCATCGGGAGGCTTCGGTACTGCTTGCGTGTGAGTTGGAGGATGAGGTGCAGAAAATGTATGCACTGGCGGTGAAGATCAAAGAGAGATTCTATGGAAACCGCATTGTCATGTTTGCCCCGCTGTATCTGTCCAATTACTGCGTAAACGGCTGCGTTTATTGTCCGTATCATTATGTGAATAAGCATATCCCCCGCAAGAAGCTGACCCAGGAAGAAATCCGCAGGGAGGTTATCGCACTGCAGGATATGGGACATAAACGCCTGGCACTGGAGGCGGGAGAGGATCCGGTAAATAATCCGCTGGAATATATCCTGGAAAGCATCAAAACCATTTATTCCATCAAACATAAGAATGGTGCTATTCGCCGGGTAAATGTCAATATTGCAGCAACAACCATAGAGGATTATGCTAAGCTGAAGGAAGCGGGAATCGGTACTTATATCCTTTTTCAAGAGACCTACCATAAGGAAAACTATGAGATGCTTCATCCTACGGGGCCGAAGCATAACTATGCATATCATACGGAGGCCATGGACCGTGCTATGGAAGGCGGAATTGATGATGTGGGGCTGGGTGTTTTGTATGGTCTTAATACCTACCGTTATGATTTTGCCGGAGTTCTGATGCATGCGGAGCATTTGGAAGCGGCCATGGGTGTAGGCCCTCATACCATCAGCGTTCCGAGAATCCGTCCGGCTGACGATATTGACCCGAATTCCTTCAAGGATGCGGTCTCTGATGAAATCTTTGAGAAAATTGTAGCCATACTAAGAATAGCAGTACCCTACACCGGAATTATCGTATCCACCAGAGAATCACAGAAGAGCCGGCAAAGGGTATTAAAGCTGGGAGTATCCCAGATCAGCGGCGGTTCCAGGACCAGTGTCGGAGGCTATGCAGAGGAAGAGCCGGAGGAGGAAAGCTCCGCACAATTTGATGTGGAGGATACCAGAACCCTGGATGAGATCGTGAACTGGCTGCTGTCCCTGGGGCACATACCAAGCTTTTGTACAGCCTGCTATCGGGAGGGACGTACCGGTGACCGCTTTATGCAGCTTGTGAAATCCGGGCAGATCGCAAACTGCTGTCAGCCAAATGCACTGATGACCCTGAAGGAATACCTGGAAGACTATGCAGCCCCGGACACCAAAGCAAAGGGAGAAGCCCTGATTCAGAAGGAGCTGGCTGGCATTCCCAACGAAAAGGTATTATCCATAGCAAGAAGTAATCTTGAGAAAATAGCAAACGGCAGCAGGGATTTTAGATTCTAAAGACACTTACAAACATAAAAGAAAAACCTGGAGAATTTGAAGCACTGAATTAAGCGTTACGCAGCGGAACAATTTCACCGGTTATGAAAGAAAGGAATCTGTAGTATGAGTTTAAATGGTACACCGAGAGCTAATCAGCTTCATATCGGTATCTTTGGTAAGCGAAACAGTGGTAAGTCAACCTTGATCAATGCACTGACGGGGCATAATACCGCACTGGTTTCCGATGTTGCCGGTACCACCACGGATCCGGTTTATAAGACGATTGAAATCTATGGTATCGGTCCATGCGTATTGATTGATACCGCTGGTTTTGATGACAGCGGGTACCTGGGACAGATGCGGGTGGAAAAAACAAAGCTGGCCATGGAGAAAACCGATGTGGCGTTAATCGTATGCAGTGAAGAGGATATCGCTCAGGAGCTGGAATGGGCGAAGGCTTTTAAAGAGCATAAGGCAGCGGTCATCATGGTGATTAATAAAATTGATCAAATCAGCAATACGGATAAGATTCGCAACAAAATATATGAAGCGATGAAGGAGGAACCGATTAAGATCAGCGCAATCTCAAGGCTTGGTATGGAAAGGATTCGGGAGGAGATCATCCGAAAGATCCCGGAGGACTTTGAAGCCAAATCCATCACCGGCAGCCTGGCGGGAGAAGGGGATACCGTTCTTCTGGTTATGCCCCAGGATATCCAGGCACCCAGAGGACGTCTGATCCTTCCGCAGGTACAGACACTTCGTGAGCTTCTGGACAAGAAGTGCATCGTGCTAAGCAGTACGGCTGACAAATATGAAGAAGCCCTGGCAAGTCTTACAAAACCGCCAAAACTGATTATAACGGATTCCCAGGTGTTTCAGCAGGTGTATGAGAAGAAACCGGAGGAGAGCCTGTTAACCTCTTTCTCTGTGCTGTATGCAAGCCATAAGGGGGATATTGATTATTTTATAAAGAGTGCGGAAGCAATCGCCGGACTTACCCAACGCTCAAAGGTTCTCATCGCCGAGGCCTGTACCCATGTACCCCTTCAGGAGGATATCGGAAGGGAGAAGCTGCCCGGAATGCTTCGTAAGAAGGTCGGGGAAGGATTAACCATCGTGAACGTAAGCGGTAATGATTTCCCGAAGGATCTGTCTGAGTATGACCTGATAATTCAGTGCGGCGCCTGCATGTTCAACCGCAAATATGTCATGAGCCGTGTGGAGCAGGCAAAGGCCCAGAAGGTTCCCATGACCAACTATGGTGTGACAATCGCCTATTTAACGAATATACTGGATAAAATAGCGGTATCATAAATAATGTATCATATTGCACGCTAAGAGCTCATGAGAGATAAGACAGCTTCCTGATGTCAGGGAAGCTATCTTATCTCTCATGAGCGTTGTTTTGTAACGTTAACTTATACCGCGGTAAACGCAGTAAATTTTTGTTGTTTGTTCCGGTACTGTCATGGTAAAATGTGGTTATCCCTGATGCAATCAATGTTATTTAGTCTAGCTAAGAAAAAGATTATTTCACTCATACGGGAAGAATTTCAGCAGAAGGAGCTTATTATATGCGCATACCTACTTTGACGGAAGCAAATAGAATACTTGAGGAAGCAGAGAAAAGAAACCCCGGTCCATGGGGAGATCACAGCAGGACAGTTGCACTATGTGCCGGAAAGATTGCTGAAAACTGCGGCGATATGGACGTTGAAGCCGCCTGCATACTTGGCTTGCTGCATGATATCGGAAGAAGATTTGGCATAGGACACTTCAGGCATATTGCAGACGGATACCATTATATGAAGGAGCATGGTTATGAGGATGCTGCAAGGATCTGTATCACCCATTCCTATCAATATCAGAATATAAACGCTTACAGCGGTAATCTGGATGTCACGGAAGAGGAATATAAAGAGATTGAAGATCAGCTGAATGCTTATACCTATCATGATTATGACCGGTTAATCCAATTATGCGACTGTCTTGCCAAGGACAGGAAGGTTATGCTCATTGAGCAGAGGCTGGTTGATGTGGTATTAAGATATGGCTTTACTCAATATACCACCCAAAAGTGGAAAGCGATTTTTGATTTAAAAAAATATTTTGAGGAAAAAATGAGCAAGAACCTTTATGAAGCGGTGAGCGATGATCAGAGCCTGTGGGGGAAGTAGTTTATTTGAGATACTATAATAAATACCCTGTGCAGGCTGGGGAAGCTTCCTGAAACAGATAATTAACGAAGGAGTGAGCGGATTGGATTGCTATGTTGCACAGAATAAAATTGCCTGGGAACATGATGCCTATCACTTTTGGGTATGGCAAAATGGAACTCCTGAGGAGAGAGCTAAGAAGGACCTGGAGAATCCGAAAGGGATGCTGAAACATTATGCGAGGTACTTTGAGGAGACCAAAGGACTTAAGGTTGCCAATATCTGCGGCTCCTGCGGTAAAAAAGCAGTTCCCCTTGCAATCCTTGGAGCATCGGTCACAGTGTTTGATCTGTCTGAGGATAATAAGCGCTATGCCTGTGAGACAGCGAAAGCGGCAGGCGTGCAGATTGATTTTGTCGTTGGAAATGTTCTCGATATCGATAGGAACATCTATGAGGGTTATTTTGATATCGTATTTATGGAAGGCGGCATATTGCATTATTTTCATGATATTAATCAATTTATGGGAATGATGTACAGGCTTCTTAAGAAGGGCGGAAGGATGATCTGCAGCGATTTTCATCCTGCAAAGACTAAGCTTAATCTCACAGGAGATGGTCTTGGGGATTATTTCAACTCCGAGGTTATAGAGGGAGAGATGGCCCATGCAAGATTCTATGAGGAGGACATACGCAGGAATTTTCCGAAATGTCTCATTCGTTTGTATACCCTCAGTGAAATTATGAATGCCGTAATTGATCAAGGCTTTCGAATACAGCGTTTTGAAGAGTACCCCTATTGGGAGAATAAGAAGCTTCCGGGCGAGTTTACAATTGTGGCGGACCGGGAGCATTGAAACGATGAAGGATAGATAGGTACCCTGTATTATATTAATTACATAGGAAGGTATAGATCAATGGAAAGCGCGACAAAAAACAGACAATCCCGGGAAGATATTTATCAAATGGTGCAAAGAGCCTTTGGAAATCACTATAAGGATAGTGAGATCGGGATAAAGGAATTGACGGAAGGCTTCTATAATGTGGCCTATGAGATTATACTGCCGGATAAAGCAGTAATACTTAAGATTGCTCCCCCTGCCGATGCCAGGATTATGTCTTATGAGAAGAATATTATGAAGGCCGAGGTGGACGGACTCAGAATGATGAAGGAACAGACGGCAGTTCCTGTTCCCTATGTCTTTTATTATGATGATACCGGGGAGCTTTGTGACGCTTCCTACTTCTTTATGGAGAAGCTTGAGGGTGACAGCTTTTTTAAGAGGAAGGAGAAGCTGTCATCACAAGAGCGGCAGATGATTTGGGAAGAAGCGGGCCGTATGAATGCCCAAATGAATGCGGTCTCCGGGACCTTATTCGGTTATATCGGTTTGCCCGGAATGCAGGGATTGAGCTGGAAAGATACTTTTTTATCCATGATATACGGGGTCCTCGAGGATGGTATTTCTATTGATATCAGCCTTGGGGAAGGGGTGGAATATGGCACGGTCCGGGATTTGATTGATCAGGCAGGCTTTGCGTTGGAGGAAGTAAAAACACCTTCCTTTATCCATTGGGATCTGTGGGACGGGAATATCTTTGTGAAGGATGCCGGGATAACGGGACTGATTGATTTTGAACGTGCTCTTTGGGGCGATCCTTTGATGGAGTATTCCTTCAGGAGGCACAGCTACAACGAAAGCTTTATCATAGGGTATGGCTCAGATCTGCGTGCAGACGCGCCAATCAGGGCATTACTGTACGATATGTATCTGTATTTGATTATGGTTGTCGAAACGAAGTACCGTAATTACCAGGATGACTGGCAGTACAAGTTTGCCACAGAAGAGCTGAGAAAATCATTGGAGGCGTTGGAACGCATTCTGCAAATAGAACTATAAGTTATGCAAGTAAAGTAAAAGGGCAGGATATCTGCCCTTTTACTTTACTCATTGTTGGATTGTTATTAATTTAGTTGAATGCTTTCCAGAAGCCGCCGTCGGTATTAATAAATTCCGTTAGGTCAGCGAACGGTATCTTAAATTCCGGGAAGCCTGCCGCATAAGGAGCAATGTCATAAGGATAGAAGAATATTACCAGGTTGTCACCGTCCAGATAAAAATTCTGTGCATCCGAAATTCCCTTAAAGGCATCCTCAACATACATTCCTCCGCCGGCAGCCATATTATCATCAATGGCAGCTTGGATTATTTCATTGATCTTTGTCTTATAGCCGCTGTCCTTCTTAAAAAGATCCTTCAGCTCATAGAAGTTACCGTTTGTCGTATCGATAAGATAATCGACTCTTAGAGGCATTCCATGAGCACCTCCCGTATAATCATAGCCGGTCATGGTTATCATCAGAAGATTCTTTTTCAGCTGTGCGGTATAATCATCCTGTACAGTGATGAAATCCTCTTTTGTGATATTTGCGCGGGCCTCCGTAAAATAGGTCTCCAGATCTTCGTTGATCTTCCGCTGAACATTCTCGTCCGGTAAGCCTTCCACCTGGGGATAATGCACACTTACGTTGCGGAGCGGATTGAATTTCATTTGTTTTACAGTAATACCGTTCTCAAAATCGGTGCTGTTATCATTTTTCCAGAGAAGCGTATTGTCTAACCGGTAATAAGCCAGATCTCCGTCTATCTCGGTTTTTACAATATCATTCAGAAGGGTTATCTTACCTACACCGTCATAGCTTGGAAGGGAGGAAACCACCTGCCCGGTTTTATCTATGAAGAAGACGGAGGTCTCATCGGCAGCGGAGGTATAATCTCCGTTAAAATGCTGGATATCATACAGACTGTAATCAGTCAGCTGCTCACCTTTGGCATTATACAAGGCGGCGGGTACCAGGGGTGCTTCAAAGGGCTGCAGATTCTTAACGGCAAACAGATCATTTCCTATATAGGTGATCTCAGCATACTCCGGTTTTAGGACAGTCTCTCCGTTAACAGTTGTCACACCATTTTTCATGGCATTCTGATCATAATAGAGCACATATCCGTCCTCAATACCGTTAACAAAACTATTCCCAAGATCCAGAATATAGGTTTCGACGATTTTGCCGGCAGTGTCAACCCGTTCAAAGGTCTTACCATCTGTTAAAACAACATATGCCTGGCCATCCTGATTAAAATCATCAGCATACAGAAACTGAGGTTCAATCACAACTTCTCCCAAGGTATTGATGTAACCGAAAGAAGAAGCAGCTTCCTTGATCTGTGAAAATGCGGCAAAGCCATTATGAAATGGACGGATCACACTATTGTTTTCAAAGATAACCGCACCGGACGGGTCGATTACCATATACTTTTCTCCTGACATTACAACTGCCAGGCCATCGCTGAAATCATATGCGTAATCATAAGCCGGTTTAATAACAAAATTACCGGTATTATCTATGTAGCCGTATTTTGTCGCTTCACCGATTCGCTGGGTAGCGGGGTAAAGGTTAAGTCCGGTCTGAGTCTCGTCAGGGTCGGGGGTAATCGTCGGTGCTTCCGTCGGTACCGGCGTTGCTGTTGGAGCGGTAGTTACATTTGGATTATCGACCTCAGCCGGTTTATCCTTAATAAATAAAAAATAGATAGCAACAGCAAGGATTAAAACAAGCAGAACTGCACCAATGGATATCGTTATTTTTTTCATAAAAACACTCCTTTACGTGATGTAAAACAATAAGCTGCAAATGTATGGGAATATGGAAACGGCTGAGTTACCACGGAATTTTCTATGGCTTAGCTGTGAGCTTAAGTTTGTAAGATAATTATAGTAAGGAAAAGGTTAGAAGTAAAGTATGGAAATGTTAACAATAATTACGTTTTTCTTAAGTTTATGAACAAGTTAATAAGGATTTAAGGGCATAAAACAGATGATAATTGCCATTTTTAAATCATTCCCCTATGGCTGCGCACCACAGAGGAATGATGCCGGAAGGTTATCTATGGATTGATTTGCATAGGCTTTCATGGTTAGCTGGCTGAATACATGCCTTTGCTTTCCATATATTTGTAGAGGGCTTCCCCGTGCTTTTGCTCTTCCTTCTGAATATGGTTCAGTACGTCACGGACCTGCGCATCCTTAAATTCAAAGATGGCGGTATCGTAGAAGCCGGACACATATTTTTCAGTATTCATTAGATCAATGCAAAGATCCTTATCGGTCCATTTTCCCTGGGCCGATTGCCCGCTGCTGTGTCCGCCGCCCTGGGTACCGGACTGACCTTTACTTTGGTGTCCGGATTGTCCCCCGGATTGTCCGGTGCTCTGCCCGCCGCTTTGGCCCATGTCCGGTACTTTTCCGCTGAGCAGCTGATTGATGGTCTGCAGATGCTCCTGCTCCTTCGCTCCGTTTGCCCGAAATACTGCCTTGAGCTGTGTATCCATTGCCAGCTTTTCAAAATTTGAATATTTCAAAATACATTGCTCCTCATGGCTTTGCGCATCCTGCAATAATAATTTTTCTTTTGTGGTTAACGTTATATTAGTAATCATTCAAAACACCTCCTCTTTTATTATTTTCAGATATACCAATAATATCCCTTTTCCTAAATAATGAGATGATAAAATATTTTTGACGCAGTTTAAAATATCTGATAATATAAAGAAAATAGTAACTATTCTCATAAACGTTGAAACTTTGGGAGGGGCGGTAATTATGTACATAAGAGAAGTCGAGACTGTTATTGAAAAGTTGGATATTTTTATGAATAACTATGATATTATACGAATTGTCGATCCGGTGAAAAAACAGGTGGTAAATCTCCGGGGCAACCGAACGGAATATACGGACATTCACTGCTTTGACATCTGGGGTAAGAACAGTGAATGTAAAAACTGCATCTCCATGCGCGCCTTTGTTGAAAAAGAAACCTACATAAAATTAGAATACTCACCAAAGGATATTTACATGATTACTGCCATGCCTTATGAGCTGAAGGACCGAACGATTGTGATTGAACTGATGAAGAATGTAACAAACAGTCTGTCCTTTAGTGTGGAAGGTGAGAGAAAGCATCCCCAGTTTTATGAAATGGTTGATAATATTAATAATATTGCATTAAAGGATCCTCTGACCAGTATCTATAACCGAAGGTATATTAATGAAAAACTGCCGGTGGATATGATGAATGCAGCCATATCAGGTCACAGTATCGCTATTATTATGATTGATATTGATTTCTTTAAGAATGTGAATGACACCTATGGACATCTGACCGGTGATTGCACCTTGGCTAATCTTGCACAGATCCTTCAGAACGGCTTGAAGCGGGAAAGTGACTGGGTTGCAAGATACGGCGGTGAGGAATTCTTAATCTGCATGCCGGGAGCAGGACTGCAGCTGGCTGTAGAGATGGCGGAGGGCCTGCGCAGCAAGGTACAGGAGACGGCTATGAATTGCGGGGATGTAACGATAAATATTACCATAAGCTTAGGGGTCAGCTCCATTGTGCCCAATCAGAATTTCCCTATGGAGGAATTTATCGGAGAAGCGGATAAGAAGCTTTATGCAGCGAAGCGAAACGGAAGAAACAGAGTAGAAGCATAGAAAGAACATAAAGGAGCATTGAAGAGTATAGAAGGAGCTTAGAAGAGATTGCAGTGAGGACAGCGGCTTCATCACCGGTGAGAATATTACGGTGACGGGGGTATGACAAAGCAGATGATCTATCATAACAATCTTGGATGGAGTTATGGAGTATAATAAAATAATGCAGATTTACTTCCCGGATACCGGAAGCCCTGTGATTGTCACATATGGGTTCCTGTTTCCGGGAAGTGTTTTTTGCTCTATTTATCACTGCTCTTTCTCATATATAATCTCTATGTCAGGCTGGTAGCCTTTCTCCATCTTGTGCCTGGCCTTACGGTTGGCAACGCTGTCAAAGATGATGGAAAAATCATAATCCTCCGGATACATTTCTGCAGCAGCAACCTTCAGCTGCAGCCGCTTATGATTGATGAATTCCTTTTTCTTTTGAATCTGGACACCCACCTCGCCCTTTTCATCCGCTTTTTTAAATACAATGCCGATTTTTTTCTGGGGATAGACAACAACGCTGTCGCCGATATTAAAGCGTTGGCTGCGGGTACTGACAGGCTTTGGCGGAGCAGCCTTTTCAATGCGGGCCGTAATTACCCGTAGAGCGGGCTTCTCAGATGCTGCAGTGTCGAAAGAACCTGTATCGTTAAAAGTTAAAAAGCTGGCATCCATTTCCCGGGGAAGCTGCCGGTTTTCTTTTGCATAGGCTTCCTGCCAGGCACGCTCCAGCATATGCTTTGGCAGACCTAACCGTTTGGCAATATATAAGGCGCAGCTCTCGCCCGCTTCCCCGATCTCAAGACGGTACAGGGGCTTCAGGCTCTCCCGGTCGAAGGCCATTCTTGCATTTTGCAGTCCTTCGGTGGTATTGGCATATTCCTTCACCTCCGGATAATGGGTGGTTGCCACAAAGAGACAGCCCTTGCTTCGTAATTCCTCAAGAATAGCGACGGCAATTCCCATACCCTCGGCAGGATCCGTGCCGGAGCCAAGCTCATCCAGCAGTACCAGGCTATCCCGGTCAGCATAGTTTAAAATGTGGATAATATTCGTAATATGCGAAGAGAATGTGGATAAATTCTCGGTAATGCTCTGACCGTCCCCAATATCACAGAGCACCATATTGTTCATGCAAAGCTCGGCAGTCTCACAGGGGACATGAAGTCCGCTTTGGGCCATCAGCTGCAGCAGCCCCACCGTCTTTAAGGCAACGGTCTTGCCTCCGGTATTGGGACCGGTAATCACAATACCTGATATCCTATTACCCAGCTCGAAGTTAAGAGGCACACACTCAACCGCCTTAAGTAACGGATGTCTTCCGTCCTTTATCCGGATCCTCCGGTTGGTATTGATGACAGCAGGGACTGCCTTCATATCCAGACTCAGCTTCGCCTTGGCGAAGATAAAATCCAGTGTTTCCATAGCCTCCATATTCAGGCGTACATGAAATGCAGCTGCGGCAACCAGTTCTGTCAGTACATATAAGATCCGGCGTTCTTCATTGCTTTCGTCAATTTCCAGAACGGACAGCTCTTCCTTTAACTTTGCCACAACTGCGGGCTCAATAAAGTAGGTGGAACCGCTGGAGGAGATATCAAGTACGGAGCCGTTTACCATATTTTTATATTCGCGCTTCACCGGAAGTACAAAATGTCCGTTGCGGGTTGATACATACCCGTCGGTGAACCATTCCTTCCTGCTTCGAAGCTGCGCCTCCAGCTTTGCTTTCATCTCTGTGCGCAGCTGCTCCATCTTGCGGCGGATATCCTTCAGATCCTTTGAGGCGTTATCATCGATAGTATGATTGCGTATGGTATAATTAATTTCATCCGATAATTCGGCAAGCTCATTGATGGAGCCGCCGTAGCCTGCGATGTCCACACCCAGGGGCTCCGCTCTTTTAAGAAAGCTCTTCGTTCGCTTGCAGGCATTCAGGAACAAGCCGATCTGCGTCAGCTGCTCCGGTATCAGCATGGAGCCCTTTTCAGCAAGCTCAAGCAGCATCTCTATATCCTTCATGACAGCAAGAGGCGGTGATCCGATATGATCCAGAATCTTTCTTCCTTCGGAGGTATCCTTGATTTTTGCATTTACTTCCCATTCGTTTAGGCAGGGCTTTAATTCGGATAACCTTTTCTTGGCCCTGTCAGATACCGCATACTCGCTCAGCATCTTTAAGATAATATGATATTCCAGTGCATTCGTTGATTTTTCTAACATGTTTACTCCATTCCGCGCAGTCAGCCGCGCTCTTCTATGAATACATAAAATGCCCACAGAGAGCTACCGTTACAGCAGGGCAGGATACTCTGTGGGCATAGTTATTGTATGACAGGCAAAAAGTAAGATTACCGGTCCTCCGATCACAAAAATAAAGGCATAACAGGATAACCCTATTATGCCTTGAAGCGATCCTATATCCATACAAGACAGTTTGAGTATTTTCTGTAAAGGTAGAATTTTAGGTACAACAATAAAAGATACTGCTGCGTACCTAAACCGATTCAATTAAGTGCTAGTTAGCACAAACCTCTTTAACAGATAATACCGACATCAAAACCATCCTTTCGTATAGGTTGTTTATTCATTATTATTTACAAATGCATTGTAGCATATACCTTCTGTCCTTGTCAAAGGGAATTACTTTTCATTTTCTGCCTGTTCCAGCGCACTCTTTATGGCATTGTCCATAATTTCACGGGTCAGCATTCCGGCAGCGTAGCCATAGATCGTACCATCCGGCTTGATGATAAAGGTGGTGGGAAAGGCAGAGATTCTGTAGTCGGCCAGAACATCACCGGTCTCATCAAATACGACAGGAAAGGTATAACCATTATCATTCAGGAATTCAATTATCTTTTCAGGGGATTCGTCGCTGTTATTCGGGTGGTCTTCGGTGGAGGGATTTGCTACACCCAGAACAATAACATCCCCTTCGTTCTTCCCGTTGTCCAGATACAGCTGCTCAATATCGGGCATCTCCTTCTGACAGGGAGGGCACCAGGTAGCCCAGAAGTTAAGGAATACCACTTTCCCTTTATAGTCGGAAAGGGTATGCTCCGCACCATACTGGTCTGTTAAGGTGAAATCAAACGCAGGAGTTGCCTTTTGATCAGACGGCTCCCCGGAGGAAGTTCCGCTGTCAGGAGCACTTGTTGCCTCAGGGGAGTATGTCGCTTCAGGTGCAGGCGTAGCCTCAGGTACCTTTGTTGCTTCAGGAGAAGCTGTTATCTCATCATTCATGTCTTTTCCGCTGCCAGGAACGGTTGGAGGAACAAATTGGTTAAAGTAGGAGGATACCCCGTTCATCCAGCCGGTAAAGGTCATAATACCGATGGCGATTAAGATAACGCCGCCTGCCTTTACGGTATATTTTATCAGTCTTTTCCGCTTCTTCAGGAACATCAGTGCTTGTGTTGTGAAGATACCAAGCAGCAGGAAGGGAATAATAAAGCCAAGAGAGTAGACCAGCACCAGCAGATTGCCAACAATAGAGCTGTTACTGGAGGAGGCCAGTATCAGTACCGAGGATAATGCGGGACCAACGCAGGGCGTCCAGGCAAAGCTGAAGGTAAAGCCCATAACAAAGGCAATCAGGGGATTCATACCCCTGGTTCCGGGATCAAAGGGCAGCTTTCTCTCCCGCTGCAGGAATTTAAATTCAATAAAACCAACCTGAACTAATCCAAGAAACAGGATGATAATACCGCCAATTCGTGTAAACAAGGAACGGTTTGTCTGAAAGAATCCCCCGAGAGCAGTGAAGGAAATACCCAGGATAAAGAAAGCAAAGGAGATTCCAAGAACAAAGAATACCGTATGAAGAAAGACCTTCTTCCGGTCATAGGAGATGCTGCCATCCGCCGACAGCTTCTTGGCATTACCCGCCAAAAAACTGATATAAACCGGTATCAGCGGAATAACACAGGGGGAAAAGAAGGACAAAATTCCTTCGATAAATACAAGGATAAAGTTGATATTGCCTGCAGAGATCAGATCAGCCATGAAAGCAGAGCTCCTTTCTTGTCAGTGCAAAGGCTTTGCACAGAACATTTTCAATTAACAGTAATACTTCTTCAGAACCTTGACAATCTCTTCTACTCTGACATCGGATATGGTATAGAGGACGTTCTGTGCTGTCTTTGTTGAATCCAGTATTCCGGCTGTCTTAAGCAGCATCAGATGCTGTGATAGTGCAGATTGCGTAATACCTGGTACAAATTCTGCAATCTTACCCACAGTCATTGGCCCCTTCATCAGAGCACACAGTATAAGAAGCCGGTTCTCATTTGCCAACAGCTTAAGCAGTTCGGCAATCCGTTTCGCATTTTCTTCCATCGTTGTTATCCTCTTGGTATTTGATCGTTATGTACCACAATCAATATTAGTATATAAGTTAATACTAATATACTAATATATGTGCCATATGTCAAGAACAGATGAAATACAATTTAAGACATAAGGATATCAAAATAATATATGGTTTATTTTCGCGAAAAATAATATCATAATTTTGAAATAGCATTCCTTGGGAACAAATATTTGAAGCAGGTTGACGGATATCGATAACCAAAGAAAATGGAAGGTAAGAAATCAAGCACAGGAGGAAAGAGTATGTCAGAGAGGAACAGGTATGGGCACCGAAGAGCGGAAAAGAAACTGATATTATTAGGGCCGGACAGATCGGTGCTGAGTAATTCACAGGTAACGATTGCACAGAAGCGGCATAAATTTATGTTTGGCTGCGGAGCCTTTGATGCGGTCCCGCTGGCTGATGGCGAGCTTCAGGGAGAAGAAAAGGCCGCAATGGAGGACCGGTTTGATAAATGGCTTGCTCTGTTTAATACCGGAACACTGCCCTTTTATTGGGGACGCTTTGAGCCCGAGCAGGGCAAGCCGCAGACCGCCGCTTTAAAAAATGCTGCCAGATGGCTGAAGGAGCATGGAGCCGCACCCAAGGGACATCCGCTTTGCTGGCATACCTCAACTGCGCCCTGGCTTCTTAGGATGAGTAACCAGGAGATATTAAAAGCACAGCTTGACCGAATTCGGCGTGATGCCGCCGAATTCAGAGGCTTGGTGGATATTTGGGATGTGATCAATGAGGTTGTAATCATGCCTGACTTTGATAAATATGACAACGGTATCACCCGTATCTGCAAGGAGCTGGGCCGTATTCAAACGGTGAAGGAAATGTTTGCGTCTGCCAAGGCGGCAAATCCGGAAGCCATTCTGTTAATTAACGACTTTAATACCTCCGCTGCCTATGAGATTCTAATCGAGGGCTGTCTGGAAGCGGGCATTCCCATAGATGCAATCGGAATACAATCCCACCAGCATCAGGGTTATTGGGGTCTGGAGAAGACCCGGAAGGTACTGGAGCGTTATTCAAGATTTGGGCTGCCCATCCATTTTACAGAGAATACCCTAATCTCCGGGGAATTGATGCCGCCTGAGATTGACGACCTGAATGACTTCCAGGTGAAGGAGTGGCCTACGACGCCGGAAGGGGAAGAGCGGCAGGCGAGAGAGATTGCCGAGCTGTATCAGACCTTATTTGCCCATCCCCTGGTAGAGGCAATTACAACCTGGAGTATCGTGGATGGAAAATGGCTGAATGCTCCGGCGGGCATCCTGCGTGAGGATAATTCCTGTAAACCGGCATATGACAGGCTGCTGCAGCTGATTAAGCAGGAATGGTGGACAACAGAACAGCCGGTAACGGATCAGGAAGGCAGAATAGGGTTTACCGGATATCTTGGTGACTATGAGGTAAGCGCCGGAGGCAGGAAGGCTGAATTTACCGTTGACAAAACAGCCGGCGGGGAAGTATTGATTCTGCAATAGAAAAGAATAGGGACGTGAAAAGAAAGTAATAATGTTGCTGTAAAAATGGTAACATTGTTACTTTTCTTTGATTGACAAAGTATTGGTATAATGATAATATTACTTAGAAAGTTAAAAAATTTTAATTAAATTTTTCATCCGTTGAAAAGCACGTTAGGAAGCTGAACCGTGACGAATTAGAAATCAGTCACGCGGAATGAATATAGGAGATGCCCGCATGTTAGAGAGAGAATTTGACAAACTATATTTTAAATTTCGTAATAATTATTGCAAGAATCTTTTTTCAAAGGTGAATGACGACAAAGATAGCCTGAGTCCGACAGAATCGTATTGTGTGGAGGTTATCTTTTTACTGAACCGTCCGACCGTGCACCAGTTTGCTGATTATGTGAATATCTCACAGCCCAATGCTACCTACAGAATCAGTAACCTGCTCAGCAAGGGTTATGTCAGAAAGGTGCTTTCCGAGGATGACCGGAGAGAATATTTTCTGGAGGTTACGGACAAATTTTATAAAGATTATGGTGCAAATGCTTCCTATAACGCACAGCTTATGAATAATATCCGGGAGAAGTTCTCTCATGAAGAAGTAGCATTACTGGAAAAACTGATTAAAAAATTAAATACGATCATGCCTTAAATTAGGAGGAGGAGAATTACTATGGGAATTCGAATAATCACAGATTCAACCTCTGACATCAGTCCGGAGGAAGCAAAACAATTAGGTATCACTGTAATTCCGCTGAAGGTTATCTTTGGTGAGAAGGAATACAGGGAGGGAATTGAAATATCCATTGGGGAATTCTATGAGAAGCTGGTGAAGGCCGAGAAATTACCCACAACCTCACAGCCTTCGCCGGATGACTTTCTGTCCGGCTTTCAGGAAGTGAAGGAAGCAGGCGACAGTGCCGTGGTAATTTTGATTGCCGGTAAATTAAGCGGTACGCTTCAAAGTGCGACGATAGCCAAGGAGCTTGTGGAGTACGAGGATATTCATATCGTAGACAGCCTCAATGCCACCACAGGCCTTCGTTTACTGGTGAACCATGCTTTAAAGCTGGCAGGGGAAGGAAAAAGCGCAGCCGAGATTGCAAAGATACTGGATAAGCTGAAGGAACGGCTTGTGCTGTTTGCTATCGTAGATACTCTGGAATTTTTGCATAAGGGAGGCCGTTTGTCCAAATCCTCCACAATCATCGGATCCTTACTGAAATTTAAACCGATCATTCAGCTAAAGGAAGGTGCGCTTCATGTTGCCGGTAAGGAACGGGGCACCAATAAGGGAATTGCAAAGCTTCTTGAGCTGATCAGGGAATATGGCGCGCCGGACGGCAGCTATCCGGTTTATTTTGGATATACTGCAGAGGACAGCAAGGGACGAATGCTGCTGGAGAGCGTGAATAAAGAATTTAAGCTTAAGCATACCCAGCTTTATCCGGTTGGATGTGTAGTCGGAACACATGTAGGGCCGGGTGCTTGTGTCATTACCTATATTAAGCAATAATTCTGTCTATTATAGCAATAGTTGGCACTATTTCAGCAATATTTGATAAGTCAAAATCGTTTTTTTAATATACTATTTTAAGTGGGGAAGAGTAATAAATAAAAGGATCAATCACTCGGTATTCTATAGAGTGGCTGAGAAAAATCAGATAAGGGGGACCCAGAGAGCGTGTTGTGCTTTTTGAGTCACCTTTATTGTTGGCTTTTTTAGGATAATTACATAAATTTATTCAGGAGGAGTAACAGATGCAGGAGAAAAAGGCATATTTTGATGAGACCCTGAGCTGCGAGGAGAGGGCAAAGGATCTGGTTTCCAGGATGACTCTGGAAGAGAAGGTATTTCAGACTCTTTATACAGCACCGGCAATCGAACGGCTCGGTGTGAAGGCTTATAACTGGTGGAATGAGGCATTGCACGGAGTCGCACGTGCCGGGGTTGCGACAGTATTCCCGCAGGCAATCGGTCTGGCGGCAACCTTTGATGAGGATCTGTTGGAGGAAGTAGCGGATACCATCTCCACCGAAGGCAGAGCAAAGTTTAATATGCAGCAGAAGTATGAGGATACGGATATCTATAAGGGATTAACCTTTTGGTCTCCGAATGTGAATATCTTCCGTGATCCCAGATGGGGAAGAGGCCATGAAACCTATGGGGAAGACCCTTATCTAAGCGCAAGGCTTGGAGTTCGGTTTATCAACGGTATTCAGGGGCATGATAAGAAGTATATGAAGGCGGCTGCCTGTGCAAAGCATTTTGCGGTGCATTCCGGACCGGAGGATATCAGACACAGCTTTAATGCGGAAGTATCCACGCAGGACTTGTATGAGACTTATCTTCCCGCTTTCAAGGCCTGCGTACAGGAAGCGAAGGTTGAGGCTGTCATGGGTGCCTATAACAGAACCAACGGTGAGCCCTGCTGCGGCAGCAAGACCTTGCTGAAGGATATCTTGAGAGACAAATGGGGCTTTGAGGGCCATGTAACCTCTGACTGCTGGGCAATCAAGGATTTCCATGAGGGTCATATGGTAACCTCCACACCTGTGGAATCTGTGTCACTTGCCATGAATAACGGCTGTGATCTGAACTGTGGAAATATGTTCGGCAATCTTCTCTATGCGGTAAGAGACGGCCTGGTGAAGGAAGAGACCATTGACCAGGCGGTAACCAGACTGGTTGCCACCCGTATGAAGCTGGGACTGTTTGATGATCAGGCGAAGGTTCCCTACAGCGGCATCGGTTACGAGACTGTGGATTGCAAGAAGCATAGGGAGCTTAATCATAAGGCTTCCAGAAAATCACTTGTATTATTAAAGAATGAGAATAATCTTCTTCCTCTGGACAAAAAGAAGTTAAAGACCGTGGGTGTGATCGGTCCCAATGCGGATAACCGTAAGGCTCTGGTCGGTAATTATGAAGGAACGGCATCTGAATATATAACAGTACTTGAGGGCGTGAAAGAATATCTTGGTGAGGATACCAGAGTAATGTTCTCTGAGGGCTGTCATTTATTTAAAAACCGTGTTCAGGGTCTGGGTATACAGAATGATCGTGTGTCCGAAGCCCGTGCGGTTTGCGATATGAGTGATGTTGTGATTGCCTGCTTTGGTCTTGATCCCGGTCTGGAAGGGGAAGAAGGCGACCAGGGGAATGAATTTGCCAGCGGTGATAAGCCTAATCTTGCATTACCGGGAATTCAGGAGGAGATATTAAAGGTGCTGCAGGAAAGCGGCAAGCCTGTGGTATTGGTTCTGTTATCCGGCAGTGCGTTAAGTGTACCGTGGGCAGAGGAGCACATTCCGGCGATTGTACAGGGCTGGTATCCCGGCGCGCAGGGCGGCCGCGCCATTGCTGAGCTGCTGTTTGGGGAGTATTCACCGGAGGGTAAATTGCCGGTGACCTTCTACCGTACCAGCGAGGAGCTTCCCGCATTTACAGATTACAATATGAAGGGAAGAACCTACCGTTATATGACCAGGGAAGCTTTATATCCCTTCGGCTATGGTCTGTCCTATACAAACTTTGAGCTAAGTGATTTCAAGGTTGATGCGGAGGAAGTATTACCCGGTCATACAGTAACCTGCAGTGTGGATATTAAGAATGCCGGTGAATTTGCAGGTGCAGAGACGATACAGGTATATGTTAAGGCAAAGATTGCGGATGCTCCGAACCATCAGCTGAAGGCTTTAAAGAAGATCAGCCTTGCTGCCGGTGAACAGAAGAAGGTTGCTCTGACCTTAAGTACGGAAGCGTTTGGCCTGTTTGACAATCAGGGACAGCTAGTGCTTCATGAAGCGGAGTATGAGGTGTTTGTCGGCACCGGACAGCCTGATGCAAGAAGTATTAAGCTAACGGGCAAAAAGCCCTTCAGTAAGACACTCAGATCGAAGGCAACCACTGTATTGTCGAAATAAATAAGAGAATGCTCAGGGTATCAAAAGGACACATCCTCAGAAGGATGTCAGTAAATTGTATAAGCAGCAGGAGCTTTGGAGAATTCTAACATGAATTAAGTTTATGATAAAATTGAATTATTATAGTAATGTAATTGATAGGTACAGGTGTAGTGTGAAATATCAATTTTACACGGTAAATTTATGTCTGATCAATGTGAAAGCAGAACTTTCACATCCCAAATTCACGGGGTATCGGCAATATGGAGGGATAATATGAAATTAAAAGAGTATAACAAATCATGGAAAGCGAAGGGATATGAATTACCGGAATATGACAGAGAACAGGTTCGTAAGGCAACAATGGCTGCTCCGGCCTGGCTGCACTTTGGTGCAGGTAATATCTTTCGCGGTTTTCCGGCAGCAGGTCTTCAGAAGCTGTTAAATGACGGCAGCTATGATAAGGGTGTTATTGTAGCAGAGGGCTTTGATTATGAGATTATCCAGAAGGCTTACAAGCCCTTTGACGATCTGAGCCTGCTGGTTGTTCTGAAAGCCAACGGAAGCATCGAGAAGAAGGTAATCGGCAGTGTGGTGGAATCTCTGGTGGCAGATAGTGCGGATGCAGGGGAATGGGCAAGACTGAAGGAAATCTTTACGAACGCTTCCCTGCAGATGGCAAGCTTTACGATTACTGAGAAGGGATACAGCCTGGCAGACTCGAAGGGAGATTACCTTGGAGTAGTGGAAGGCGATTTCAAGAACGGCGTTGACCGGCCGAACCATATCATGGGTAAGGTTACCGCGCTGCTTTATGCAAGATATCTCGCAGGAGCGGCTCCGATTGCCATGGTAAGCATGGACAACTGCTCCCATAACGGTGACAAGCTGTATGCGGCAGTGGAGGCTTATGCCAGGGCTTGGAGTAAGAACGGTTTTGCACAGGAAGGCTTCTTAAGCTATATTACCGACCCGAAGAAGGTATCCTTCCCCTGGAGTATGATTGATAAGATTACACCAAGACCGGACGATAAGGTGAAGAAGATGCTGGAGGAGGATGGCTTTGAGGATACAGGGCTGATCATCACCGATAAGAACACCTATACCGCATCCTTTGTGAATGCGGAAGAAACAGAATATCTGGTAATTGAAGATCTGTTCCCCAACGGAAGACCGCCCTTTGAGAAGGCCGGTATCCTGTTCACCGACCGTGAAACTGTGGATAAGGTGGAGAAGATGAAGGTATGTACCTGTCTGAACCCCCTGCACACCTCTCTGGCGATCTTCGGATGCCTGCTGTCCTACCAGACCATCTGGGAGGAAATGCGTGATGCCGAGCTTGTGAAGCTGGTGAATAAAATCGGATATGTGGAAGGTATGCCGGTGGTGGTTAATCCCGGAGTACTGGATCCCCAGGACTTCATTAAGGCAGTGTTGGAGCTCAGGCTTCCCAATCCCTTTATGCCGGATGCACCGCAGCGTATTGCCACCGATACCTCACAGAAGCTGCCCATCCGTTTTGGAGAGACCATTAAGGCATATGCTGCAAGCAAGGACCTTAACGTTACCGAGCTGACCTTTATACCGCTGACCCTGGCCGGATGGTGCAGATACCTGATGGGTATCGATGATGAGGGCAATACCTTTACTCCAAGCCCGGATCCGATGCTTGCCGAGCTTCAGGAGAAGGTAAAGGGAATTCACCTTGGAGATACAACGTTGGAAAAAGATGTATTGAAATCGATCCTTTCCAATGATAAAATATTTGCAGTAGATCTCTATCAGGTAGGTCTTGGTGAGAAGGTTGAGGGTATGTTCCTGGAACTGATCGCCGGAAAAGGTGCAGTACGGGCCGCACTGAAGAAGTATCTGGGGTAAAAAATGATACTGCAAGGGGCAAGGACGATATGCAAAAGGATACGATATTGGTCATAGAAGATGACGAAGGATTAAACAGAGGCATCAGCTTTTCCTTAAATAAAGAGAATTATCAGGTTCTGTCGGCAAAAAACCTGGCAGAAGGCCGGCTTTATTTAAGAGCCAATGATGTTGATATTGTTTTGCTGGATATTAATCTTCCTGACGGAGACGGCTTTGCTTTTTGTAAGGAATTACGGAATAACAGCAATATCCCGGTGATTATCCTGACAGCGCGAGACCTTGAGACAGACGAGATTATCGGCTTTGCTTCCGGTGCGGATGATTATATTACGAAGCCCTTTTCCCTTTCTGTATTGAAGGCCAGAATTGATGTACAGCTGAGGCGGAATCATCTTCTTAAGGAGGAAGCAGGCAAGGAGAAGAAGTCCTGGCTGGCTTCGGGAGTGATCCGCCTGTGTAAGGATAACTGTAAGGTCTATAAGGATCAGGACGAAATAGAATTAAGCAATACGGAATATAAACTTTTGAAGCTGCTCTTGGAACATAAAGGGCAGCTTCTGCTCAAAGAACAAATCCTGGAGGCAATCTGGGATGTGGAAGCTAACTTTGTTGATGAGAATACCCTTCCTGTAAACATCAGAAGATTACGCAAAAAGCTGGAGGAGGATGCTTCACAGCCCAGACTGATCAAAACGGTTCATGGAATGGGCTACCTCTGGGCGGAAGGAGCTGCGGCAGATGAGAGCTGAGTATGCGGTTCCGGTGATATCGGCTGTGGTATGCCTGTTGACCATAGCGGGCTGCTGGATCTATCTTGACCGGACACTGAACAGGATCAGTCAGATCATCTCCGGCTTTGTTACAAGACGTAAGGTAGATGCTTCGGATGTGGCAGAAACCAGGGAAGCGAAATTGGTGACGCAGATAAGACAGCTCATTGCCATATTGGATCATGAAGCCAGTTCCTCAAAGGAGGACAAGGAAGCGATCTCACGGCTGGTGTCGGATTTATCCCATCAGTTAAAGACACCCCTGGCCAATATCGCCATGTATACGGAATTACTGAAGGATTCCACCTTGTCCGAAGGGGAGAAGCAGGAATTTATCCTTCGCACCGGTGAGCAGGCCGCAAAGATGGAATGGCTGATGCAGACACTGTTAAAGACCTCCCGGCTTGAAGTCGGTATGATAGAATTCGAGGTTACGCCAGGTTACATAAAAGAAACAATCGCAAACAGCATCACCGCGGTATATGCACAGGCAGCAGGTAAGAATATCAGGATTGTAATCAGTGAATTTGAAGACAGCAAGCTGATGCATAATCCGAAATGGACTGCCGAGGCAATCTCAAACATTCTGGAAAATGCAATCAAGTATTCGGAAAGCGCAACTGAAATCACAATTACAGCCACGAAAATGGAATTCTATACCCGGATAGAAATTAAGGATCAGGGGGTGGGGATTGCAAAGTCGGAATATAATCTGATCTTCCAGCGGTTTTATCGCAGCAAGCAGGTGGATCAGAAGGATGGCTCAGGTCTGGGACTGTATCTGGGACAGCTGATATTATCCAAGGAAGGCGGCTATATCACCGTTGCTTCAGAACCGGGGAAAGGAAGCAGCTTTTTTTTGTTTATCCCCAATGCCAGGGAGAATTAGGAGAGTAATTCGAGCAGCCTGGTATGCTATTGTTTCATATCATTCCATTGAGTATCGTATAAACTCAATGGGATGCTTTCTGTAAACCAGTTAATAATTTTACACCCATGACCGTAGCCGGAATGCGATAATTTGGCGATAGATTGGACAGGATAATGACAGCAATTTGCTTGTCCAAATCAAAACCAAGATAACAGTTAAAATGATCCGTACCTCCGTTATGCCAGATGATATTATTTTTAGTATCTATCATCCAGGCTGCACCGATGGAATCCATGCGTATATTCATTTTTGCATAACTGTCGGAAGCAGCATTCACTTCTGCAAGGACTTCATGAGTTTCAGACAGGTAGTTTGGAGTCCCATTCATATGCATTTGTGCATAGTTCAGCATGTCTCCTATAGTCGAAGTCAGCGCGCCTGCCGGCAGATAAGCATCATCATCCTCCCAATCCCAGTAGTCTTCTAAATCACCGGAACCATTGGATATTCTTGTGTTATTCAAATGGAGTTCTTCGGTGATGTACTGATTCATCAGCATCGTATAATCCTCGTCATAGAGCTTGGATAGTACAGCACCGACCGCCGCAAAACCAAAATTTGAATAATTGAAATCGTAGGAAGTATCTTTCAAGTCAATTTTCCCGATCCGGTCAATCAGCTGCTTATTTGAAATACCATAAAAATCGTTCCTTCCGCGGAAGAAATTTGATATCATTGGTGTTTCAAAATAATAGCCTTTATAGCCGGAGGTATGGGTAATAAGACGCCGTATCGTGGGATAATAGTCCTTTCCGGGTAATTCAAGATAGTTATCTATACTGTCGTCAAGATTTATTTTCCCTTCGCCGATTGCTTTGAAAAGCAAAGCTGCGGTAAAGGTTTTTGTCAAAGAGCCAATTTCATAACTATGTTCTGTTTGCGGAAGTGTTTTACCGTTCTCCCCGTATAGGGTATAATTTGCATCTCCGCTTTGTATGATACCGACCGTAAGTAAGGCGTTTTCGTTGTTTTTCGTTGTATAGGAAAGCATATCCTCAAATGTCATCTGTGGTATACGATTGATTTGATGCGAGGTAAATGCAAGCAAACCGCAAATTCCTGCCGCTGTTACACATAGGATGCTCCCTATAATTGCTATTATTTTTTTGCTTCGTTTGGGAAGGATACCATTCACCGGCTTTCTGAGTGTGATATATTATCTGAGTTAAAGAGGAGTTCCTGATTTCTTTATCATACCACGATTATCCATTAATATAAATAATATAATATCATTATGGATGAATCTTTATGGAACAAGGATAGGATTCTTTCATCGGCAGTTTGATTCTTACAACATTGTAAGAATCTTTTTTTTGTGCTGTCATGGGATTGTAAGAATTATCTGATAAGATTAGCTATGGTATTTAGGTAGATTGAAAAGTCTTTAAAAGCAGGATAAGGATGCATTATGCAGTTTAGAAATGGAGGATGAAGATGAAGGTATTAACGACAAAAGGTTTGAAGAAGTATTATCTGAAGGAGCCGAACCAGGTAAAGGCGCTGGATGGAGTGGATATAGAAATCGGGGAAAGTGAGTTTGTGGCGATTGTAGGTACCTCGGGAAGCGGTAAATCCACGCTTCTCTATATGCTTGGCGGACTTGATTATCCCACCGGAGGGTCTGTAACCGTATGTGACCGTGAGCTGTCAAAGCTGGGGGAGAATGAGCTTACTATCTTTCGCAGGCGCAATATCGGATTTGTCTTTCAGAATTATAATCTGGTACCAATTCTGAATGTATATGAGAATATCGTTCTTCCCATCGAGCTTGACGGCAACAAGGCGGAGGAAGATTTTATCGATGAAATAGTAAGGATGCTGGGGATTGAGGATAAGAAATACAGCATGCCAAACCAGTTATCCGGCGGGCAGCAGCAGAGAGTTGCAATTGCAAGGGCCCTGGCGACCAAGCCGGCTATCATCCTGGCAGACGAGCCCACGGGTAACCTGGATTCCAAAACCTCGCAGGAGGTAATCGGGTTATTAAAAACCTCGGGCAGAAAGTTCAATCAGACCATTGTCATGATTACGCATAATGAAGCCCTGTCACAGCTGTGCGACAGGATTATTCACATTGAGGATGGTAAAATCATATGAGAAACAATAATTATGAGGTGGTTCGGCGGCTGTCCGGCCGAAGCTTTCAGAAGAATAAGATGCGTAATATTTTCGCGTTGATTGCGATCATCATAACTGCCATGATGTTTACAACTCTGCTGTCTCTGGGCGCGGGGGTACTTCAGATTACACAGGAGCAAACCATGAGGCAGGTGGGAACCAGAGCCCATGCAGGACTGAAAAATGTTACGATGGAGCAGTATGAGAAGATCTCTTCCCATCCATTGGTCAAAGACCATAGCTATAATATATTGCTTGGAATGGCAACCAATCAGGCCTTGGTCAAACGCCAGACGGAAATCAGGTATACCGAGCCGAAGGATCTGGAATACGGCTTTGTCCGGCTAAAGGAGGGAAAGCTGCCGAAGAACCGGAACGAAATCGTAGTAGATACGGTAGTGATGGATTTGCTTGGGGTGCCTCATGAGGTAGGGAAGCAGGTAAGTCTAAGCTATGAATTTATGGGAAAGACAGTGGAAGATACCTTCGTAATCTCCGGCTGGTATGTGAGTGACCTGGCCAACGGGGCCAGCCAGGTATATGTCTCACGGGTATATCTTGATAACCTGACCCAGGGCTATACGGAGGAGGATTTTATTGAAGGCTATCAAACCTATCTGACAGGCGCGGGGTTAATTCAAGGAAGCATTATGTTCCGTAACTCCACACAGATTGAAGAGAATGTGATTAAGATTATTACTGACAGCGGTTATTCGGCCAAGAATATCGAATATGGAATTAACTGGGCTTATTATTCCGTGGAAGGTCAGAGCATTGATGCTTTCAGCACAGTCGTGATCATTGTTGCATTTTTGGTAATGATGCTGACGGGCTATCTCATCATTTATAATATATTCCATATATCAATCCTTGGGGATATACGCTTTTACGGTTTGCTTAAGACCATCGGAGCCACCAAAAGGCAGATTAAGCGAATTGTACGAAGACAGGCATTTCTGTTGTCCTGTATTGGTATTCCGGGTGGTTTGCTGTTGGGCTATGCGTTAGGAAATCTGGGGATGCCATTGTTCTTAAGCATGCTCAGTTCCGCCAACACCTCGGGATTTCACCTGAATCCGAATCCTTATATTTTTATCTTCGGCACGGTATTCACGCTTCTCACTGTTTTTGTCAGTTGCAGAAAACCCGGAAGGATTGCCGGGAGTGTATCTCCCATTGAAGCTGCCAAATATACCGAGAACAGCGATATCAGAAGAAAAACCAAGAAATCAAAACATGGAGCCAGACTGTACCTCATGGCATTTACAAACCTCAGGCGTAACAGGAAAAAAACGGTTATTACTATTCTGTCCTTATCCCTGAGTGTGGTGCTATTAACAGAAATTGTTACCTTCGGTAAAAGCTTCAGTATGGATCAATTTCTGGAATCCATGTTAACCGGAGATTTTATGATAAACTCCATATCATTGACGAATTATCAGGCGGACAGCAGTCTTGCGCTGCCGGAGGATTTTTATGAGGCGGCAAAAGCGCAGGACGGCGTTGAAAGCTCCGCCCGAATGTATAGGACAATGCAAGCTGTGGATCATACCTTATCTGCGGAAGCAAACAAGCGCTTTCAGGAATTTTATGAGAAGGGGCTCCTTTCGATCTATGAGAATGAGCAATCCTCCAATCTTCCATTTCTTAATAATGTTATTGAGAAAAATGGTCCCATCGATGAAGTACGTTATGCATATGACCCTTCCTTACTGGAAAAGCTTACGGTTCTTGAGGGGACACTTGATCTGGAGCAATTCCAAACCGGAAAGTATATCCTGGCGGCAGTCTATCCCGAGATGTCTGAAACCTACTATAAGCCAGGAGATAAAATAAAGCTGCAGTATCATACTCCCGCTTCAACTCAGGTTATGGTAAAGGATGAAGAGGGCAATTATGTAAAATATCAATGGATAAATGACAGTATAAAAGAATATGAAGTTATGGCAGTAGTAGATGTTCCCTATAGTATGACTACCAGGCGGTATACGCCGAACAGCCTGACCACCATTGTTCCGGTAGAAGAATTTCTGAAAGAAGATACGGATGCAATGTGTTTTAATGCCTCCTTCTGGGTGGAGGATGAGAAAGAGGCTGCATTCCAGCGCTTTGTGGATACCTATACCACCAGGGTGGATCCGAACACAGACTATAGCTCAAAGGAAATTCTGCGGGGTGAGTTCGAGATGATGAGCAGGTCGATAACCATCATAGGTGCGGCATTAAGCTTTATTGTTGGGATAGTCGGAGTACTTAATTTTATCAATACCATGCTGACCAGCGTAATTACAAGAAAGCGTGAAATGGCCATGCTTCAAAGCATCGGTCTGACGGACCGGCAGTTAAAATGGCTCTTATTCTATGAAGGCATTTACTATATCCTGTTTACCGCAGTAATCAGCCTGGCAGCAGGTTCGATGCTCTCCTTGTCGGTAATCCGGGCGATCGGGAATATTGTTAAAAGCTTTGAATATCAATTCACGGCACTTCCCTTTGCTGTTACATTACCCATATTTTTGCTCATTGGTATCCTGGTGCCTGAATTTGCTTACAGGAAGGCAAAGAAGTCAAGCATTGTAGAGCGGCTAAGGGAGGCAGAATAGGGTCGGCATCAGATGGCCCCGATATATTCGGTAATAAGATCCGCAGCTTTCCTATATCCTCCTGCCTGCAGGAATGAGCTGCGGATTTCCTGGACATGAAGCTGATAGGATTCCTCTGTGATTATGGCAGCGGCAGTGCTGCGAAGAAGCGCGGGAGTAACCTCCTCCGCCTTAAGGGTCAAACCTGCACCCAGCGCGGTGATTTGCTTTGCAACTGCGGACTGGTCATTCGCCAACGGAATTGCAAGGACTGGTACTCCATAATAGAATGCTTCGCTGACGCTGTTTAATCCCCCGTGACTGATCATCAGGCTGGCATGCTTTAATACTTCAAGCTGGGGGATATAATTTCTTATAATGAAATTCGACGGACAGGGCTGCAGTTGTGATAGCTCCGTCTTGCTTCCGACGGAAAGAATCACCTGCCAATCCGTATCCCGAAAAGCCTCTATACATTTTTTGTAAAAGTCGATACTATTATTTAAAACCGTGCCCAGGGAGATATAAATTAGCTTTTGTCCGGAAGCTGCATCTATTGTAAAATCGGGAACTTCCTTACGGTCGGTTATGCTCGGTCCGACAAACCGGTAGATATCCTCATAGTGATCACCCTGCGGTTGAAATAATCTTGAGGTATAGACCAGGTTGACAGGCTCTTTTTTAAAGAAGATACCGGAAATGGTAAGAGGACCGCTTTCCCATTCCTTCGCCGCTTCCTCCAGCTGTCCCAGGAGATAATCCAGTTGGGGATGAAATCCCGGTTCCAGCATGCGCTCCGGAAGGGGAGGCTTCTCCATCACAAAGGAGGAGCAGGAAGAGATTACAGGCAGCTTTAATTTCTGTGCAATCATTTTTCCGCCGCCGAACATCACGTCATGTATGATACAGTCAAAGGAAAGGCTGTATACCTTACGCAGGATAATGGGAATTACGGTACGGTCCAGTGCAAGCATATACTCCATTAAGGTATAGAAGGGATGATTGCCGTGAGGACGGAAGGTTTGTACAAATCGGTCAAATTCGTCCCCATAATCCATAAAGACCGCACCGGCAGCCTCCAGCTTCGTACGAAATTCTCCGGTTGAAAAATAATAAACCTCATTTCCCCGATGCACCAGCTCTGTAATAATCGGAAGGGTGGGATTAATGTGCCCATGAAGATTACCGTTGATAAATAATATCTTTGCCATATTGTTATCCCTCCTATTGCAAACGCAGGATGGTTTCATCACACCAGCGAAGGGTCGTCTCTGCTGTCAGAATACCATAGCGCAGGGAGGACAGCCAGTAAGGATAAGCCGGGTCCAGCTTTGCAGCTTCATTCTTCTCATAGGAGGATTCCATCTCCCTGTACTTCTCAAGATTTCGTGTATGCCGTTCCCTTACCTCCTGAAGCAGTTGTATTGCTTTTTCCTTTGACATATGATTTCCGAAGGACAACTTAAGCAGCAGCTCGGAGCGGGGCGGTGTGGGTTCGGCCGGTTGTGCAAGCCAGTCGCAGAAGACCTGCTTGCCCTTCTCTGTAATATGGTAGAGCTTTTTACGATCCTCAGAGCGGAGATTATCCGGTTCAATCAGCTGCTCTGCCTCTAATTGCTTGAGAACCGGATAAATATGACCGAAATTCTCATTCCAGAAATGTGAGATGGTGGTATCGCAAAATTTCTTGATGTCATAACCGGAACGGGGCTTCATACTGAGTACCCCAAGAATTGCATATCTTGATTTATTCATCGTAGCCATAAAAATCCTCCAATTAAAAAAGAACTATATCAGACTGATATAATTATGATATATCAGTCTGATATAGTTGTCAAGAATAAATATTAATATGAAATTTGAAAACTATTCTATAACATCAGCAGCTTTGATTATCTTGTTGTCTTACGTGGCAGTTCATTGGTTGGTGCCATACAGTTGTGGTTCTCACAGATATAATACGTGGTCCTGTCATTAATGACTTGGTAATCATCCACATAAGTAGCGGCTTCCAGCACTTCTTCCGCATTTCTGTCTGTTTTCACCAGTACAACGGTATTCGGTTCAAAATGCAGCGACAGGTATTCCTTTAATTCGGAATAGTCCTCCTTCTCATCAGTTACACAGACAATCTCCTTGGTAGGATAGAGCGTCTGAAGAAATGCAATCAGCGAGAAGCTGTAAGCCTCCGGATAATCCTTTGCCTGTCCTGCCAGGAAGCGAAGCTGCTTATTAGAATATTCTATGAGCTTTGCATCGGCAGTGATATTGGCAAGGCGCTTCATTGTATATCCGGCGACGGCGTTGCCGGAGGGAATGGCACTGTCATATACTTCCTTTGGCCGGTAAATCAGAGGTTCGGCATCTATTGCACTCAGGAAGAAGCCGCCATATTTATTGTCCCAGAACAGGTTGATCATCTGATTGGTTACCCGAACGGCCCTTTTGATATATTTGATATTAAAGGTCGCATCATAAAGGGAGAGCAGCGCCATGCAATAGAAGGCATAGTCATCCAGGGTTCCGAAGTGGGCGGAATGCTCTTCCCTGTAGCGGGCATAAAGCAGCCCTTCTTTATCAGTCAGCTTTCGGTCGATAAATTCTGCCGTCAATTCTGCGATATCCAGGTAAGCCTTGTTATCAAATACCTTTGCTGCGGCAGCATAAGCAGTGGCCATCAGTGCATTCCAGGAGGTGAGGATTTTATCATCCTTATGCAGTGTACTCCGGTCCAGCCGGTAATTATACATGGTACTGCAGAGCCTGATAATGCGTTCGTTATCAGATTTAATTTCATTGGATTTAATTAAATTCGGAATCGATGCTCCTTCAAAATTTCCTTCCTTGGTTATATTGAAATATTCGCAGAAGAAGGCTCCGTCCTCATTGCCAAGTACGGAGGTGATTTCCTCGGGAGTGAATACATAGTATTTTCCCTCGACACCTTCACTGTCGGCATCCTGTGCACAGTAAAAGCCGCCTTCCTTATCCGTCATCTCCCGCCGGATATACTCAAAGATCTGTTCCGCCGCCATGCGGTACAAAGGCTTCTTTGTATACTGGAAAGCCTCCGTATAGGTCAGGGCAAGCAGAGCATTGTCATAAAGCATCTTCTCAAAATGCGGTACCAGCCATCTGGCATCGGTGGAGTACCGGGAAAAGCCATATCCAATATGATCATAGATACCGCCCCGGTACATGTGCATCAGGGTATTCTCTACCATAAAGAGGGACTGTTCATCCTCCTCCAGCTGAGCATAGCGCAGCAGAAACAGCAGCTTATGGGGTGTGGGAAATTTAGGTTCGTTGCCAAAGCCGCCATAATCATGGTCGAAGCTCTGATTAAACTGTGTTACGGCAAGATTCACCAGATCCTTTGTCACAGGGGCACTGTCTGAGGAAGCTTCAAATTCCCGCTTCATGATATCGGCCAGCTGATCGGCGGTGTGAAGGATGGAGGTGGGATCATTATTCCATTTGTAGGAGATCTGCTCCAGCAAATCCATCAAGCCGAGCATGCCGTTCTGTGTCTGCTTGGGCAGATAGGTGGCGGCATAGAAGGGCTTTTGCTCCTGAGTCATTAATATGGTCAGAGGCCAACCGCCCTGCCCGGTTGCTGCCTGGCAGGTGTTCATATATACCGTATCTATGTCAGGACGTTCTTCCTTGTCTACCTTGACGCTGATAAAGGATTTGTTAAGCAGGGCTGCGACCTCTTCATCCTCAAAGGATTCATGAGCCATCACATGACACCAGTGACAGGTGGAGTAGCCGATGGAAAGGAAGATGGGCTTGTTCTCCTTCTTCGCCTTTTCAAAGGCTTCCTCACCCCAGGGATACCAGTTGACCGGGTTGTACATGTGCTGGAGCAGATAGGGTGATTTTTCTTCCGATAATTTATTGGGAATACGTGTTGTCTCCTTGCCGTTATTTGTTACATGTTCCGTTGTATTCATAGACACACTCCTTGTTGGCTTATTTGTTTAAGCAAGATAAACTTATTTCATTAGTATGCCAAGTAGGAGTTGAAAATATAAGATGGATACAAGATATGTATTCAGAGTAATTTATTTTTATTTCTTTCAAGAATCTATATTTCTATTATTGAATTTGTCTCACACCGTTAAAACGTTCATCATAATACTCAACACAATAATTTGTATTACCATATTTGAAACTTTAAAAATAAGGAGCAGGTATTTTCACCTACTCCTATGTTGTAATAATTATATTAATTTCTTCTTATCTCTTTTATTATACAGGATACGTCGGATTTCTATTATTTTCAACTCATCATATTCATCATCAATTACAACATAATAAATTATAAAGTTTTTCATATGTATGCGGTAATATAGTTATTTCAGTCAAATCCCATTCAAATAACGGTAAAAGCCGTACCTTATATTTTATTCCACCACTAATTCTCTCCCTTATTCTGGTAAAGGTTTCATCCGGGGTATATCTGGTATTGTCTAGTACAGCTGCTTTATCTGCTTCATCTAATTTTAATTCAATATCATCTGTTAGTTCCGCATATTTTTCAAGATTCACCTCCTTGTTAATTAAAATTGTTTATAGTGCCTTTTTAGTACCTTCAACTTTTATCCATCGTATGCTTTTAAACTAATATGAAGTAATGTAGAATTAATTGGGAAAGATTATATTTACTGTCTTTATAAATATTTTGTAATTATTTTACGAATTATTTTTAAAAAACTATTGACCTTTACGTTGCGGAAAGTTGTAGTCTTTTTCTGAGAGGGGAAGTGCATTAATGTTAATTAAAATTGGTGAGGTTGCTTTAAGGTACAATATATCAAATAGAACACTCAGGTATTGGGAAGAAGCTGGAATTCTTACGAGTATACGTCTGGATAACGGGTATCGCTTTTATGATGATGAAAACATCGCCAGAATAAAGCAGATTATGATGCTTAGGAAACTAAGAGTACCTATACAGGATATTCAACGTATATTTGTATCTAATGAGCTGTCCTTTGCTGTTGACGCTTTACAGAGGCATTTAGAAGATACCAGACATGAAGCTGAAGAGTTGAATGCCTTAAGTATAGTATTGGAACGACTTGTTGAAGTTGCTGAGTCCCGTAATAATCTTTCTGAGGTATTTGAATATCTTGATATACCTAATAATACTGCCATATTAAAGCTTAAAAGTGCACTCCAAATCACACTCTCAGAAAGGGATAATACTATGGCGGAGAATTCAAGTTACAGCAAAATCGGAAATGTGCGGATTGTCAGTTTACCCAGAATGGTTTTTGCATGTTACCGGGCAGAAAGCGGTACACCAGAAAAAGATTGTGCTACTGAGGTTAATAAACTAATTCTTGAAAATTCACTTCATGAGAAATATGGTTACAGGCACTTGGGTTTTAATAACCCAGACCCTCAGGAAGGCAATCCGGTATATGGTTATGAGATGTGGGTGGTTGTCCCAGAGGATTTTGTTGTACCGGAGCCATTCTATAGGAAGGAATTTGCAGGTGGGCTTTTTGCCTCAGTACCAACCCAAATGACCGTTATTGGAGAACGCTGGAGACAACTTTGGGACTGGGTTATGAATAATCAAAAATATGAGGTGGACTGGAATCCTAATTCAGACAGAAGGTGGCTTGAGGAATGTATAGATTATAGCAGCTTTACTTCAGAGGAAACTGACGAGAATGATAAACAGCTTGATTTGTTAGCTCCAATCAAACAGAAGCACCAGAACAACTAACTAATTAATTCCAGAATTACATAATAGAAAGCGAGGATTTTTTATGGAAGCATATAATGGACTTTGTTTTGAAAGAATTATTGAAGATGATGTTGCAGCACTTACAGAGGTAATGAAAAGGGCTTTTGATGAAGATGCTAAACGTCATTTGGGAGAGGAATACGGGGGTCCACCCGGTTATGATAACGGGGATTTTATCCGCAAATGGTATTTGCAAAGTGGGGCAGAAGCTTATAAAGTTTCAAAAGATGGCAGGTTAATTGGCGGTATAAATGTTTTTATAAACCAAAATAATGAAAACAATTTGGGAAATATGTTTGTAGACCCTTTATGTCAAGATAAAGGTATCGGAACATTAATTTGGAGATTTATTGAGCATAAATATCCTCAAACAAAAAAGTGGCGTACTGATACGCCCGGGTTTTCTAAAAGAAACCATAATTTCTACGTTAACAAATGTGGATTTAAAGTAATTAGAATTGAAAATCCAAAAGATAAATATGAGGAAAGTTATGTATTGGAAAAAGAGATGTAAATCTTGATTATTGAGCAACTGCGACTATAGCGGTTGCTTTTTTCTTTGGTTGCAGTAACTTGATTGCCACCAGGGGCAGGGTTCACAGGAAAGCAGCGATCAAATACTGCAATATCGAAATGGACAGCCAACAGACGAGAAAATATAATCTAAGAGAACGTAAGTGTAACGCTCTTTTCTATGATTAATCCTAGTGGCAGAGTGTTGACATATCTATATTCATGTGGTATATTTTTATCATAAAGAGCGAAATATACCACATAATCGAAAGGAGATTTTTATGAAAAATAAGTATGGATTGTTAGGCTTCCTCTCATTATTAGGTTTTTGGGGGTTGTATAGTGAAGATAGCATATTTCTATCATTTTTTGCATTCATAATATTTTTTCAATATTTCTGGATAATTCCTGATGAATTGTTTGCAGATACTTTGAGAAAGTGCGCCACGGGAGCTTTCTTCATAAATATTTCAATTACTGCGTCTTGCACATTTGTGCTTTCCTATTTTGAAATGAGCAGCAATCCCTTTGCCGCCGGGAGTTCTTTCGGATTTGGAATTGCTATTGCTGTTTTTGCATTATCAGCTTTTGTTTCGGAATGGATGCAGCGCCGAGGTGCAAAGGATGATTAAAAATCGGATAAAAGAATTTAGAGCAAAGTATAACTTGAAGCAGGAGGAACTTGCTGCCAAAGTGGGAGTGCGTCGCGAAACTATAGGAAATCTTGAAAAGGGAAGATATAATCCTTCATTAGTATTGGCTTGGAATATAGCAAAAGTTTTCAATGTAAGTATTGAAGAGATATTTACAGTTGAAGAATAGCCGCAATTTACATTATGACCGCCCAACGGTAATAAAAAAACCGTTGCTTAAGTGGTGGGATAATTATGCCCCAGGCAAACTATAGTATCGAGCAGCGGTTTTGGGAACCTCAATTCACCTCCTCAATTGTAAATCGAAATTCCATAGCAGATAATTGACCTACCATGAGATTAGTTAATTATTTATTGTTAAGGTAGATGTGGATTTCTACCTTACAAACTATAGTAGATAGAAGGTTAGTCGTTT
>JAEYGZ010000007.1 GCA_023409535.1 Bacillota bacterium | reverse complement strand
TTTGTACAATGTCCTTACCTTCGGCTTGTAGATACTGAATACAAGCTTAAATATCTTTCTGATGATTTTGTATATGAATTGTCTCATGATTATAATGTTTTAATGGTTATACGGTAGCTCCGGTGGCATCGACCCAGTTCGTGCCTGTCCACCAAATAGGCTTGTTTAAAGTTATGTCGTAATAAGTAGAACCTTTGTAATAAGAGTTAAGTATCGGTCTTTCTTTTGTAGAACCAGTTTCATTACAAAAAAGAACAGGCTCTTTACTACTGACTTTTATCCAATAAATACCATTAAACTCAAGAATAGATTCAGCAGGAAGTGAAACTGAATTAGAAGGAATATCCGTATCTGTAAGAATAACATCATTTAATGCTTGCCATACATTACCTGATGACCATGCTACCTTATCCCCTACTCTAATTGCGGTACCTATATTATCTGGTAATAAATAATTAAAATAAGAACAATCTCGTAAAGCTTTTACAATCTTATCATCTATATAATAAGATTGGCCCTTCTCCATTATACCAACATAGTCAGCTTGAATATTCTCAGTCTTTCCTGTCATCTTATAGATAACAGCATTTGTTTTGCCATATAAATACAAATCCCCAATATTACCCATATAATTGAGTGTCTTGATGTAACATTTACTGGTACTCAAGTACCCGCCTCTCATAACATTATTAGCTACACTCATATAATCAACTTTGAACCAATCAAAGTTTTCAGATCTTATATCAAACACAAAGAAAGCGCCAATAGTATTTATATTGCTATTATTCTCATAAGTTAATCTTCTTATCTCCCTATTACTAATAGGTACAAGTCGCGATTTAGTCAAAGTGTATTGTATCAATGCTTTATAGAATCCTAACTCAGGTCTTGTAGCTATACCATCAATCTGATTGTCAGTAAAATCTACATTATACATATTCTGTATCAAGAAGTATCTTCTATCCACAGCATCATCCTGTACAAATTTGAATTTATTACTTCTGATACTTAGATTAGTACCCATCACATATACAGGGTATATACATACACCTGCTCTATAAGCTGGTGAAGGTAAGTTATATTTTGCATTATAATGGGAAAAGTCAAAGTCATTACCTTCAATAATTATAGTTTCACATGCTGGTGAATTGACTGTGTTAGTATCCTTATCTGTATAATTTCCAGATGATCCAAGAGCTATAAGCGCATTAAAACACTTGCATCTATTATTCCTAATAGTAATATTAGTAGCAAGAGTAGCTACTAAAGCAGCATTCAAACACTCAACATCATTATTTTCAGCAGTAACAGATTCACTTCTATATTGACCCCATTCTGATGTGTCAAGTATAGAACTCATTCTACTTTCTCTAATGATATTGCCTTTGAACTCTGTGTATAGACCATGAGCATTAAGTAATGAACCTGTATAGTAACATCTTTCAAACAAGTTTCTATTTATCTCAAGTTTATTACATACAGCCAGTAAAGGAGTTGCTCCTCTATTATAATCATGTACATAGTTATCACTGAAGACCACATTCAAATCCACTCTTTTAAGAGTGGGCATTGTGATATTAATCCATTCAAAAGCCTCATTATTGTAGAACTCGGAATGAGAGATTTCAAAGTAATTACAATCTTGCCCAGTAATTAACTGCCCTATAGTTGTAGTAGGAGTAGGTCCGGGGTTTGGATAACCTGAAACAGTATCACCAAATACACAATTAGTAATTCTTACATCCTTAACCTTATCGCATAGAATAAGACCATCACCTATATAAGCATTGTTGTATATAAATTGAGTATCTCCTATAAATGAGATATTATCCAACTTGAAGTAACTTTGATTAGTTACGGTAAATACTCTCTTCAAGGCTGATGCTACATTAGGATACTTAACTACAGGCTTAATAGTTACACTCCCCAATCCTTTTATTGCAGCCGGAAAGTTTACATCCACCTCTGAGAAGAGATACGTTCCCTCTGTAAATTCAACTCTATTTGACGCAACACTGAATAAACCTCTTATTTGTGAAGATATATCAGTAGATCCAGTTCTGTCTAATTTAAACCATGCTGTAGTACAAGTATCATTAAGCAAGTTGCCCTTAAGGGTTATATTATTGAATACCTCTGTATTTGCAATTAAAATCGTATTGTAAAAGCGTATAGTACCATTCCTCAAACTCCCCCCTTGGAAATCCAGCACGCAATTGTCCGGCACCTCAATCGTCTGACCGGCTAGGCAGTAGTCGTACTGGATGATGTAAATGGTATTAGGCTTTCTCATCATGTGCTGCGTGAGCGTGTTCACGCCGTTCACGTAATGCTTCCGGAGGTACACCCGTCCCATTCCGGAGTAATCCTTCGGTGCGTATTCCTTATCTTTCAGTTTCAAGGTCTGGTTTTCCGAAACGGTTATATCCTCCTCGTCCGGAAGATTGGTAATGCTCTTGTTTCCTATCAATTGCTTCGTAGCCTCGGAAAGATCGTCCGGATCGACGGAACCGGGCTTCAAGTCCGTTACCTGCTGG
This sequence comes from Bacillota bacterium, assembly GCA_023409535.1. Classification (GTDB taxonomy): domain Bacteria; phylum Bacillota; class Clostridia; order Lachnospirales; family Lachnospiraceae; genus Mobilitalea. The sequence continues at coordinate 124 of JAEYGZ010000007.1, read as the reverse complement.
TTGGTGATGTCGATTATCTCGTTCCTCAATCCCCTCCGGGTGATATACGTATCACGGATAACGTTACCCTCATGGTCTCTCCAAGCACGGTCTACCGTGATCTCCGGGGTAAGGTCGATGTCCG
>JAEYGZ010000036.1 GCA_023409535.1 Bacillota bacterium | reverse complement strand
TACCGATACGGTTCGTTGCATATCTTTCGATATACTTAATGAAAATCTATTTTTGAAGTCCATGTGGAACTTCATATTTTTAGAATTTTCAGGGTTGTTTCACTGTTCAATTATCAAGGTTCAAATTCATCAAAGCCTTACAGCTTCGATGTTTTGTAGCTTTTTGCTACTGTGTTCTGTAGCTTGCCGCCAACTTTTTTAGTTTAACACATTCTCTGCATTATGTCAACCACTTTTTTATTTTTTATTTGATCTTTTTCTTTCAAATAACTTTATTTTTCGTGGCCGCTCATTGACGGTGGAGCTTTATTGTACCTTCTGAAATCTGAAATGTCAAGCACTAAATTCAACTTTTTTCGAATTAATTTTCACCAGTAAATAAGTGCTGATTACTGTATTGTTTCTTCGTGTTAGTATGCTCCGGTTTGCAGTATTTTAACAGTTGTCTTCTGTATTAATTTATGTCCTGCAATTCCTCTTCACCCAGTTCCTCTGCATCAATGTTTAAATTGTGCAGTGCTCTTCGCTTTCTTCTTGCTTCTTCAGAGGCGCCCATAATGAAATCCTTAATCTCACTCGCATGTCTTATATGATGCAGAATCAGCTCCGGGTGAGTAGTATCCCCTGTGTAGCAGGTTATCGTACCAATCTTAAACATTCGTTCCGACAAGCTTCTGGTCAGTCTGACATCCTGAATCTTATACATAAACGCATCATCCTCCGTTATATTCAGGAAGCCGGCAGTAATCGTTATCTTTTCTTCAGCTATCTTATACTTCGTAAAAGTAAGCGGCAATCCCAAAAATTTAAGCCGTTTTCTTTCAACAAACTCCATCCCAATCCCCTCAACTTTCGTTTAAAATATTGATCAATCAACCTGTTTACTTCAGGTTAACTGTTGCTGTCTTATCCTCATTTGTCACTGTCAGGCTCATACTGGTGATTTTCTCATCCTTCTTTACCTCATAGATCAAAAGGACAGCTTCGCTTTCTCCTTTTGCCACCTTCATATCCAGATACTTCAAATCATTTTCCAATAGAGACAATTGAGGCTCATACAGTACACCCTGATTAATATTCAATTGATATTGCGGGGTTGTAAGCTTAATCTCTCCCTTGGCATTTGACTGATTGGAAAGTTCAAATGATATTACCGCCAACTGATAACCTTGTCTTGGGGTGATAGAAAACACTTCTTTGGTTGCATTCTCCGGATAGAAATCCTTCAGGCTATAATCTTTATATTGCAACTCAAAGCCGGGGGTACCAATTACTTCAGATAAAGATACTTCCTTAAGCGGTTTTGCAGAAGCCTCTGTTTCTCCCGCTCCTGTCTCTGAATTCTTCTCATCCGCAGCCACATTCTGCTCAGGAACCTCGGTCGGTGCCGCCGTAACAGCTGCAGCGTCATTGTCATTTTGAATAAGCTCCTCCTCGGTCAGAAGATCGCTTTGGTAATTACTGGCATATTTTAATAAAAGACCGGCCATATATTCTGCAGTAGCAGCACTCTGCTCCGGCGTATAATCAAATTTCTGTGCGCATCCGGTTAATGTAAACAGGAACGGCAACACACATATCAGCAGTTTCTTTTTCATTCTTTTGTCCTCCCGCCATTTCCATCCTCAGTGATAAGTCTCCGATATACAGAGTGGTACAACTATCATATTATCACCTTTCTTTTAATTCAGCAATAAAAATTAACGCGATTTTCCAATCCTAACATACTTTTGTATATAATTTCCCATAACAAAGCGCCGGCAAGCTTATTCCTTTACACATAGCAGAATGCAAGGCAAATTCTCCGATACAAGAACAAATGCCAACCATCAATTTCTGATGATTGGCACAGGTTTGCAAAATATACTTATATCAGGATTGTGTATCTAGCTCAAACCAGAACTCAACACCGACCGAACGATTAATCACACCATACTCCTGATTCAGTGAATTCATGATCGCCTTGACGATTGACAGCCCAATACCGCTGCCGCCGTACTCTCTGGTTCTTGCTTTATCAACTTTATAAAACTTGATCCAAATCTTATCCAGATCTTCCTCCGGTATTTTATCACCGGTATTAAACACTGCGATGCGAACCCTTCCATCCAAAGGAATTAATTTGATCTCGATGATCTTCTGTCCGTCTACATGGTTTAAGGCATTGCTGATATAATTCGTGACAACCTGTTCCACAAGGTATTCATCTGCCCAAACAAAAACAGGCGCTTCTTGTTCAAAATGAAGGGATACTTCCTTCTGCTTGAATAAAATCTCCGTAGAATTCAGCACCATCCGGATTAAGGTGACAATATCAAACCGCTCAAAATTAACCTGGCTATTGCCGAATTCCAATTCGTTCAAATTCAGCAGCTTCTTCACCATCTTATTCATCTTATCCGCTTCATCCATGATTACCTCACAATAGAAATCACGGCTCTCAGCATCCTCATTGATATTCTCCTTTAAGCCTTCCGCATAGCCCTGGATTAAGGAAATCGGTGTCTTCAGCTCATGGGAGACATTGGACAGGAATTCCTTACGCATCTCATCAATCTCAGTCTTCTTCTGAAGATCTGTCATTAATTCGTTGTTTGCATACTTCAGCTCGCTGATGGTTGTCTCCAATTTGTCGGAAAGCGCATTAATGCTGGTTCCCAACTCACCGATCTCATCCTTGGAATCGATCTTATACTTTACTTCAAAGTCCAGATCAGACATCTTTTTGGCAATGCCGGCCAAATCAAGAATGGGCTTTGTAAACTTCTTACTTATAATCAGCATGGCAATGGAACCTAATATTACAGCGATAATACCGACATAAGCAAGAAATTTATTGGCGATTGCCACCCCTTCCCCGATACTTTCCAGATTAGTTCTCATCAGGATGATGCCGACATTATCCAAATTGGCTTTTGGGGAACTAACCTCACGAAAGGTTGTATTGATAAATCCATACATATCAAGGTAATTCGCATCCCGCTGCACATCAAGTAATCGGAGGATTGAATAGGAATCGGATTGTTTTAAGGTTCTTCGATCCCGTATATTAGGATTATTTAAGCCGTACAGGTATTCCCCCTGCATGGATACCATCTGAGCATATTCCCGTGCACCGATATTCTCAATGCTCGGAAAAAGAAAATCTCCCTTTTTATCAAACAGATATACATTAATTGAATACTTTGTTTCCAGCTTTTCCAGATGAATCGTGTCCGCCTCGGATAGTTTATCCTCTTCACTGTTATTATAAATGTTTGCCACCTCATAATATGCACGATCCAGTGTTTTCATCTTTGTATACAGATAGAAATCCGATAAAAACGAGCGGTTTATCACCCAGGTTATAAAGATCGCAAAAATCACCATTGCAGTCAGCGCAAAGGTGATCTTAAAACGAATGGAATGTCTCATGCATCCACCTCAAATTTATAACCCAGTCCCCAGATGGTTTTGATATAATCGCCCTTTGCTCCCATCTTGCTTCTTAGCTTCTTCACATGGGTATCTATTGTACGGGCATCGCCAAAGTAATCATAGTTCCAGACATTATTGAGTATCTTCTCTCTGGACAGAGCAACCCCCTGATTGGTAACAAAATAGGTTAACAGCTCAAATTCCTTAAAGCTTAAATCAATCTCTTTCCCGTCAATTTTTACCTGATGCGCGGACTTATCGAGAATAATTCCGCCTATCTCAAGGATCTCTTCCTCCATAGGCATCGACCTGCGAAGTACCGCTTCCACACGGGCTACCAGTATCTTCGGACTGAAGGGCTTGGATATGTATTCATCCACACCCAGGTCAAAGCCCAGCAGCTCATCCTTCTCATCACTCTTTGCGGTCAGCATGATGATCGGAACCTTGGAATACTGCCTAACCTCTTTGCACACCTGCCAGCCATCCATCTTCGGCATCATGACATCCAAAATGATCAGGGCAATGTCCTTTTTGGAGAAAAAAAGATCGATCGCCTGCTCACCGTTCTCAGCCTCTATTACATCATAATTCTTACGCACCAAAAAGTCTTTCACAAGCTTTCGCATTCTGCTTTCATCATCAACCACCAGTACCTTAAGCTTATCCATTTGGCACCTCCATACTAGCTTTTTCTATTGAAACATTTTTGTTGTTTCAAATTTATAGTATCATTGAATTATGTTAAAATTGTGAAAACATTCCTTTAAATTTGCATTCTGTTCTAAGTTAACACGATCTCAGGAGATACGGTTATTTTCACAAGGATAGGTAAGCCCCCATTCCTTGCGGATTCCATCCATAATCCCGATAATATCCTGCGTATCCTGCAGAGGTATCCTATCATTCTCCTGTTTCCCCTCGCGCAGACATTCATTCACAGCCTCCGCTTCATATTCATATCCGTTGGACGCAAAGATCTTTGAAATCTCATCAATCTTTCTGCCTTCCGCATCAAAAACCTCCGCACTCTGGGCACTCCAGAACTTTGGTATGAATATCTTCCCCTTCTCACCGACAATCATTGCATCGTTACCGGTATTTGCCGAAACAGCACAGCTTAAATCCGCAATACTCCCGTCGGGAAACAGCATGGAGATAGTATCGATCTCATCCACACCTGTACTTCCAATAAATGCATTGCTCACAACCTTCTTCGGCAGCGTGCCCGCCATATGAATCGCGTAACTGATGGGATAAACCCCTACGTCAAGAAGAGCCCCGCCGGCAAGATCAGGGTCAAACAATCGGCTCTTCGGATTAAATTCCGTCTGAAAGCCAAAGGTTATGTTCATATACTTTATCCTGCCAATTCTGCCCTCTGCAATCCACTGCTTTACAGCCTTTGTAACCGGCTGGAATTTCGTCCACATGGCTTCCATCAGAAATACCTTATGCTCCTTCGCAAGGGAGATGAGATATTCTGACTCCTTTTGATTAACAGTAAAAGGTTTTTCACAAAGCACAGCCTTTCCTTCACGGATACATAATGCAGAATTAGCCCTATGCTCCGTATGCGGTGTCCCTATGTAAACCACATCTATCTCGGGATCCCGGGCTAATTCCTCATAACTCCCGTATGCCTTCCTTATATGAAAACGATCCGCAAACTGCTTTGCCTTGCTTAAATCTCTTGAAGCAATCGCAGCTATTTCAGTATTCTCCAAAGCCTTAAAGCCTGTCGCAAACTTTGTAGATATGTTTCCCGCCCCAATAATCCCCCATTTTATTACTCTCATTTTTATTCTCCCTTCTAATTGCAGTAACATATAACATATTTTAACCTTCCAACAGCGCAATTGCAAGATAGGGCAGCCTGTTACAGGATATTCAGCTCTGCCGGCAGTACCCTATACTCATAGTTCTCCTCCACCACCTGATATCCGACTTTTTCATAAGCACGGTTAGAAAGAGGATTCCTCTTATCAACCGACAGGGTGCAATACTCATATCCCTCCTCTAACAATGCCTTACTGAGATAATACATATTTGCTGCCGCATAGCCCCTTCCTCTGTATCCCTCCGGTGTGAACACATAGGTTATGGCCATGCCATGGGTTAATCGGCCGCCGGCGACAGCCATGGATACGGCATTATGCTCTTCATCCTCAAAGAGGTAGACTTTTCCCTCACTAATCAATCTCTTTGCTCTCTGTAAAGCCGCTTCATAATCCAATTCATGAATTTCGGCCTCGATCTGAAATTGCAGCATCCAGTCAGTCACCAGCATAGCCTCCTCCGGATGTGCCTGACGCTGTGAGCCTTCCGCCGGTTTGATGTCATTCACTTTGCGAATCTCCATGATATCCACTGCCAGCTGCTGAACAAAGGTACAGTTAATATACCTCTTGTACTGCTCTATGAAGCTTTGGCACAGTTCAAGCCTGGCACTGATTCCTGAAATGGTGATCAGGCTGCTGCCAAGATCATCCGCCAGGGCTGCTGCTGCCTCAGCGGCTTTATCATGCCGCACAGGGTAAAGAATAAGAATATCTTCGGGATTATTGCAATACAGAAGCTGCACCTCATTATCCGCTGCCACAGCACCATACCTTCCCTTCTCTGTCTCGGGACTGGACAGGTTCTGATACGCAAAAGAAAGCAGCACCTGGCTTACCGCTTCTCTTTCCTGCATTTTGTTCTCATATTCCTCCAGAAATGTTCTGGCTGATTCATATTCCTTAACTATCATCGCATACCCTTCCTTTGTCTGTCCCAGACCTCAATTACCTATACTTTTCCCACTTTACACCATTTTAAACGAAAAAGGATGCTGTAAATATTTATCACATTTACAGCACCCTTTCCTTCAAGGTTGTATCTCTGTCAACTATTCCGTTTTTATTAAATTACTTATTTGCTTTCCTTCTGCCGGAATATAATACAGCGCCTCCAACCAACACTGCCCCGCCTGCAATTGCTAATACCATAACAGGAGCGGATGCATTATCCTTCTCCTCTGCACTTTCCCCATTTGCGGAGGCTAATGTCCGAACATCATCCACAGGTGCGGAAACTGTCTCAACCTTGTCGCCTGCTGTACCGCCGGCAACGCTTTCGATCTGAATCTCCATCTTTCCATCCTCAGCCTCTGCATCGGTTGAAGTTACTGCCGCATCAGGATCACTTGCAGTGTTCTCGTCAGGGGCAACAAGCGGTGCTGAGTTTGCATAGATTATGCTTTGATCAAATTCAACCACCTTAACCTCGTCCTTACCAACCAGTTCATAGATGTAATCAGCATTTTCCTCATTGAAGGGAGAGATACCAATCTCAATCACATCATTTATCACACCTGTGGTATTGACCATAAAGCCCTTCTTCTCAATATCCTTTGCATGGTCTTCAAAAAGAAGTTTATCGATATCCGATTGTTTTGCATAAAGTGCTTCCAGCTCCGGTGTTATCACTTCCGCTCCGACCGAACCGGTGGTACCGGCTCCTGCCATAGCAAATGCCGTGCCCGAAGATGAGAGGGCTGCCATACATAATCCCAACATAACTGCTTTAAATAAATTTCTTTTTATCATAGCCATTCCTCCAATAATTGTTTGTTTTATCGTTTACATTCATTAGACGGCAGGCTGATATGATCCGTTCCATTTTCTTTTTTGAATTATTTTCCAGTTTCACTAATTGCCGCATCCACCGCCTTTTCATCAATCCTGCGTACGACACTGTTGGTGTATTCCGTAAAATATTTAGACCAAAATCCACGGGCATTCGGATTAAAGCTTTCGCAATCCACACCGAGCAGCTGATACCCTTCCTGTCTTAAAATATCCGTAAGGAAGCTCAAAAGGTTATGATAGATTCCCAAGCCTCGAAACTCCGGACTGCAATAAGCCCCGCATATATTCAGCATCGCCGGATGCTCTGTTATAAAGTTCTCTGCAGTATCAGATATTTTAATATACGCAGCATACTCTTCACCGGCTATGGCAGCAAAATATCTGACGTCCTTCGGGGCTTGCGCATAAAGTGCCGCTTCATCCATGGGAGGAAAGCACATAAAGGTTGGGCTTTCTCCCAAATGCTTAATCAGTGCATTATGCAGCTGCAGCAATTGGTTCCATTCCGCTCTCGGCACCTCAACATACTTCAGATGATACCTGTCAAGTCCGGTGGTATTCGGCAGAAGGGGCTGCTCCAGTGACCGTATCAGATCCAGACAACGAAGGCCAAAGCCGTTATAAAAGAAGCTGTTGATTGCTGTTCTGTCATGTGCATAAATTGCTATGGCGTGACTTCTGATCCCGGCATTCACCCATTTTGCCGCTGCGGCCTGATAGAGCTTTGAATATATCCTGTCTCTTTCCTTTCCGGTAACAGTTACAGCTACTCCATGGGCATGGACCGCTGCAAAGGTCCCTCTGACAAGAGTTGTTCCAAAGGCATCCTCCCTGGGCAGGTAGGTACATAAGAATCCGGTCAGCTTTGTATCATCCACCGCTGCCACGCATAAACCGTTTACCGCATAATGTTCAAATACCGGCACCAATTTTTCCGGAAGCTTTGTAAACTCCGGAAGAGCCGTAATCTGCCGCCGCTCCAAATGATAATTATCAATGGCAATCTGTATTGCTTGCTCAATATGCTCTTTGCCAAAATCTACTATATTCATTGTTTACCTCATTTCTGCGCTGCTTTTTGCGCATTTATTTTTATTTTGATGGCTTCTTCTTTGCCTTGTTTCTGGATTCCCGTTCCAGCCTTTTGGCGAAGGCCTTTCTTTCCCGCAGATAGGCTGATTTATCTTCCGTATACTTTGCCTCTCCCCTCAGCTGCTGATAATTCCTCCATCTGCTTAAATCCAGTGTCTGATTGTGAAGTGCTTCCCGGACGGCACAGCCCGGTTCATTCCGATGGGTACAGTCAGAGAAGCGGCACTTCAAAATAAACTCCTCGATATCAGAAAACGCCTCCCCTAATCCTTCCTCGATATCCCACATGCCCAGTTCCCTCATGCCGGGCGTATCAATTATCATAACACCGGATTCCAATAAAGTGAGCTGGCGATGGGTTGTCGTATGCCTGCCCTTGCTGTCATCCTCCCGGATGTTATTGACATTCATGATTTCTTCTCCTGCCAATGCATTGACCAAGGTGGATTTACCGACACCGGAAGAGCCCAGGAATACGATTGTCTTACCGGGAATCAAAAAGGATGCCAGCCCTTCCAAGCCTTCACCCGTTACTGCACTGACTGCAAATACATCCACTCCCAGTGCCTGCGCCTGCACCTGCTTCCACTGCTCCTCGTAAATCTCCGATAAATCCCGCTTCGTCAGCAAAACCACCGGAATACCCCCGCTTTCCCAGGCAACCGTGACATAGCGCATGATTCTGTTTACATTAAAATCATAATTAAGAGAGGATAATATAAATACATAATCAAAATTTGCTGCCACTACCTGTTCCCGAATTGTCTTCACATAACCGGCCGCATGCCCGCTGTAATCCGGTCTTGAGAATTTAGATTTTCTGGGGCATACCTTTACAATCTGTGAATCGCCCTGGTGATTATACCTTAGCAGAACGAAATCTCCCACTGCCGGAAAATCCTCAGCAGTAATGGTGCCATTATAAAAAGTTCCTTTTATTCTCGCACTGCATTCACCCTTTTCACACACCACCTTATACAGTTCCCTGTGAACCTCGGTTACTCTGGCAGGGATGCAATCCTCAACATATTCAAACGATATATCATTTGTTGTATAGCCATAATTCCTTAAATCGATCATCCCGATCCTCCAAAAATTTTAATTTTATATTGTTTATTCCGACCTTGTTCCTAAAACCGTTCCTATTGTATAAGCTCATATTCATCTCTCCTTTTCAATTTTACTAATTGCATAGTAAACAGCACCGCATCCGACTTACCTTTGAAAGGGCATAAAAATACCGCAGAAAGCAGCCTGTCAAAAAAATTTGCCTCCTGCGGTCATAATCATTCAATTTATTGCAAGGATATTATATTTGCAATAAAAAAACACACCCTAAAGTGTGCGACTACAAAGCGATAGTTTTCACGAAAGGTTACCCATACGGCATACAAAGCCAACAATACACCAGCCTTGTCCTGCCCCTTATGAAGTTAGTCAGAAATCACCACATTCAATGCCATCATTAAAACAACCCCTTTCGAAAAACAAACTTTAACCGGACCTTATTGATGTTCCGGTATCTATCGTTACACTAAGAATTATAAAGTATATTATTTCTAATTGCAACAGAAATTTCTAATTTGACTTGCCCATAAATTATTATTGACTTTTGAAAACAGTTATACCATACTTTCTTTGTAATTTAATGATATTTTTCCAAGGAGGACCACAAGGTGGACCAAAAAAAACCGCTTATACATCAAATCAAGGATTATACCCTGATAACCGCCGGTGTTATGCTCACAGTCATCGGCGTATACTTTTTCAAATTCCCTAATAACTTCTCAACCGGAGGTGTAACCGGTTTAGCTATTATTCTCAGCAGAGTGTTTCCCGGAACCATCGGATCCGGAACAATTGTGCTTGTCATCAATTCCATCCTTCTGATCGTAGGCTACGCCACCCTTGGAAAGAGCTTCGGTAATCGAACCGTATACGGCAGCCTATTATTATCCTTTGCCCTGCAAATTCTCGAGATCGTCGCGCCTCTAAAGGGTCCCTTAACCAATCAGCCTGTACTGGATCTTGCCTTTGCCGTTATTCTTCCTGCGGTAGGCGCTGCGCTGCTCTTTAATATCGGTGCATCCACCGGCGGAACGGATGTAATTGCAATGCTCTTAAAAAAATATACCAGTCTTGACATTGGCAGATCTCTGCTAATCACGGATTTTTTACTTACCTTATTGGTGTTTCCCGTATTTGGGATGACCACAGGACTGCTCTCCCTGCTGGGACTTCTCATCAGATCTACCATGGTTGACAGTGTCATAGAGAATTTAAACCTGAATAAATATTTTACAATTATATGCACCGATCCCAAGCCCATCTGCGATTTTATCATAAATCAACTGAACCGCAGTGCAACAGTGTATGACGCGAAGGGTGCTTTTACAGAAAAGGATAAGAAAATTATTCTGACCGTTATGAACCGATCCCAGGCCGTACTTCTGCGCAAGCACATCAAGCAGGTAGATCCTGCTGCCTTCCTGCTGATCACCAATACCAGCGAGATCATCGGAAGAGGCTTTCGAGCTTAGCCCTCTCCGGTAATCACCTTGACAAATAACAGTACCAGAACAATCAGGATGATCGGACGGATTACCTTGTGGCCGCTTTTAATCACAAGCCCGGCACCTATGTAATGACCGGCGATACTGAAGACAGCTGCCGTAAGCCCAAGCAGTAAATATATCTTGCCGTTGATGAAAAACGTAACCAAAGCCGCTATATTGGATGCCAGGTTAACCAGCTTGGTATTTCCGGCGGCTTTTTTTAAATCCATGCCTGCAAGACTGGTATAGATAAGAATTAAAAAGGATCCGGTTCCCGGCCCATAAAAACCGTCATAGGCACCAAGCACGAAGGAGGCCAGACAGGCGATGATGTAAGCCTGCTTTCTGCCGATTATCTTATCCGAGGTATCCTTCCTGACCGATTTGCTGCGAAGGACATAGATTGCCACGAGGGGCAGAATGGCGATCAGAATATATTTCATGATCCTTTCCTCTACCAACAGCGCAATATTTGCCCCAATGGTGGAACCGATCAATGCAAGTACAATCGAAGGAAGCGCAATTCCCACATCAACGAATTTATTTTTGCAATAGCGGACTGTGGATACCGTTGTCCCTGCTGCGGATGACAGCTTATTTGTTCCTATTGCAAAATGAGTCGGCAATCCGGCTATCAGATATGCCGGCAGGGATATTAACCCGCCGCCTCCGGCAATTGCATCCACAAGTCCGGCTAAGAATACCAGCGGACAGACAATCAAAAACATCTCCCATGTTAGTTCCATTTTTTATGCCCTTTCCTATGTATGTATCTGTCTATCATAAAAATCTATCTGCAAGTATAGTAGCTATCATTTATAAAGTCAATAATATCCCTTTCCGCCGCACCATTTTCCAACTAATTTCTCAGGCAAATGCATATACTTCATTAGAACCATTGATTGGAGGTATCAAAGTGAATATAGAACCGTATTATGACGCTGCCCTGTTTGAAAACCGCTTTTGGCTGCAGATTATGGGAGACCACGCAAGATTCATTTTTTACGCCCTGGCTCCCACCGAATCTGAATACATATTGACAGCACAGCAATTCATCATCCAATTTGACGAACTTCTGAAAAGGTCGCATCAATCACCCACGAATAAGGAACTTGATATATTGATACAGGAAGCATATCAGGCTGCCCTGCGATTTAGAGAGCTTAAGCTGGAGTTACTGGGCATGTCCCTGAATTCTGACTTACAGTCTCATCTGTCTCCATCGGTTTATAACGGTATGGTGAACGAATTAGACGAATATCTGCAGATTCTAAAAGCCTTGCAGGCAAATCAGCCGATACTTCTTCAACCCATGCACTATCATATGCTTTGGCTGTCCGATGCCGTTTTGCATGCCTCGTCCATTATTGCCGGGCTTGATGCCAGCGACCTGGCCGGACAAGATCATGCCCTCCGGTACAGAAATGAATTTCAACAGCTTTACTTGAAGTCACTTACCATAAACGGTTATCTGCGGACGAATCTCGCTGCATTCCCTTCTCTGACCGTATTTCATGAACAGACTGCTAATACCGTAATGGATTACATTGAATATCTGGATAAGCTAAGCATCCAAAGAACTGATAACAAGATACTGGGTACTTTAACCGCACTGGAAGCTGATCACATGTTAAGGGAGTCCTGTTATTATCTGAAAAAGCTTTCACAAATTACCGATATAATACGGCACCCTGATTGTGATCCCACAAGACCCCGGCCCGGAATATAATCCGATATCTGTCCAGATAGAGCCCCAAGCTTCCTGGTCACTCGTATTTCGCATATGCGTGAAGGGAAACCCAGGGCTCCTGCCATATAATTAGATGTTTCTTAAAAAAACGGTTCTAAATATCGTGTATAAAATTCATCATAGGTCAAATCACTTCGATGCACTTCCTCAGATAACCGTTTTCCCAAATACCGAAAATGCCAGGGTTCATAATCATAGCCGGTGATCGCTTCCTTACCCTTTGGATACCTGAGGATAAATCCGTAGCAATAGGAATTTGCAGCCAGCCACCTGCCTTCCGCAGTTGCTTCAAAGGTTTGCTCCAAGTCATTTATGTCAACCGCTAATCCTGTCTGATGCTCACTATGTCCGGGTCTTGCGGAGACTCTGTCCCGTTCCCTCCGGTACTGCTCCAGATCAGTACCTTCCGTCCAATTCCTATAATATACCTGCTGCTGATATACAAAGCTTCGAAAGGTTGATATTGCCTTCAACTCAATTCCCTGCCGCTTAGCAGCACAGCACATGATTTCAAAAGCAATCCTGGCCTGATGGCGTAAAAGCAGCTGTCCCGCGCTGCATTCTGCAGCAATCGGCTCAAGATCACCGGGAATAAACTCCCTCGGCAGCTGGCGGTATTTATTTACCAGGACTGTCAATTGTTCCGGCGATGTGATCTGACATACTTCGGTGTAAAACGGATGATCCAATCCGATATTTACAAAGGTAATAACCTGCTCCCATGTCAACCCGACATGATGCAGTTTATAATCAAGATACCGCTTCTCATTCTCTCTTTTGTAATAAGGAAGGCAGACGTACATTCTCATTTTCTGCACCAATCCCGGTAATAAATCCTCCATAGGAACCAGCCTTTCAGATATCAATGGATCTTAACTTATTTTCATTATATTACAAAAAGGGTGCCCCTATTACAGGGCACCCTTGATAAAATAATTAGTTGGTAAATACCTGTGTCCAATACAGAACACCGTTTACCTTATAAACACCGATACCGACCTTGCCAAACTTCGAATTAAGAATATTTGCTCTATGACCGGAAGAATTCATCCAGCCCTTCATAACCTCCTGAGGTGTTTTCTGTCCATAGGCAATATTCTCACCTGCGCTGCGGTAGGATACTCCGAATTCATTCAATACGGTAAAGCAGCTTGAGCCATCCGGTCTTGTATGAGAGAAATTCTTAACAATTTCCTGAGCACGTTTATTCGCTGCTGACTGTAAGGTCGAATTTGTTGTTAATGCAGGCAATCCCGCATTCGCACGCTCCTGATTAACGATCTGCAGAACTTGCTTTGCATAAGCATTTAAATCAGAAGTGTTGGTACCCTGATCAGGCTTGGTTGTGGGAGTCGGCTTGGTTGTTGCCGCCGGCTTCTTGGTGGGAGTCGGATTGGTATTCGCTGCCGGTTTCTTAGTCGGAGTCGGCTTAGTGGCAGCTGCCGGCTTCTTGGTCGGTGCAGGCTGCGCAGTGGCCTCCGGTTTCTTGGTCGGTGCAGGCTTGGTTGTCACTACCGTGCCGTTTTTCTTTATCACCTTAACAACATCCTTCACGGTTTTGCACTTAGACAAATCCGACTTCGTGGAAACCTGTACTGCAGTTACTTGTTTTTGCTGTGTATCTGAATTATTTTGTACTACTTGCGTAGAATTATTATTTATATTGAGACTGTCCGTTGCATTCAAGGAATTTTGGTTACTGCCAAATGTGCCCAATAGTGTCAACCCAAGTGTACATGCTGATGTTATAAGAAATCTTTTCATTTTTGTACCTCCTTTTGTGGTAACTATCTGCTGCTCCCTTACAGTAACACATAGGGCAGTGGGGTTCAATAGTTAGATACTGGTTGTAGAAACAAGTCTTACCTTATTTTTTCCATATATATGAAATTTAAATTCCTTTATCTGTATTGGCCCAACCCATATTTTCTTAATTATATTATATCAGTGAATCAACACATCACTTTATTTATATGGAATCAATCAGCATACCTGTAATTAAACCCAACAAAAAAAATTTGCAAAAATCAGATGGAATTTTACTGACATTTATGATCATTTTTATGTCATTAATTTTAATTATTTATTACAAATATATTAAATCACCATTTATTTGACCGTTACTTTTCACCTGGCGGAAGCAAAAAAATCAACCAGGCCTTCCGGCCTGGTTGATTGATCTATTTCGCTTTCTTAAGTTTATATTTCCTTTTCGGCTTAGTACTCGCGTTTGTCATGATCATCTTTCTTGAAGATGTCTTTAATCGGAAAATTCCATTTGGAGTCCATGCACTCGGTTAAATGATCCTTTCCTTCTCTGAAGCACTCTTCTTTGGACTCTTTCCAATCCTTCATATCCTTATACTCTCTCTCATCCTTATGATCTCTGTATTCTTTTTCCTCTTTGTGCTCCTTATGCTCTTCTCCAAAGGTAACCTGCTGCTTCTGAAGAAGCTTAATGCACAGGTATACTACAGATTTATCAGTGAACTCCTGGAATTCCTCTTCGTTCAGGAATCCGCAGATCGGAATACCCTTCTCATCAATGTCGGCATCAAATACTGCTGACCATTCAAGCTCGCAGAATACCGGCTCATTAAAGAATTCAATATTGGATCTGTCTGCTTCTCTGATATTCTTGCCCATTGCCTTAGCATCAAAGTATCTTGCTACTGTCGGAGGCAAATTAGGCTTAATCATAGGCGGACACTTATCAAAGTCAACCTTTGTAAATACTCTGAAAGGAATATGAACTGTGGTGTCTTTGATTGTTCCGGAGATACCGGTGTTGGTCTTACATATCTTTGAAGCAAATTCAATATTCTTTCTGATATATCCTTCAATAAATACTTTATCTGTCGGCGGAATAAATCTGCACTGTGTTAAAAAGATCTGTTTCTCGATTCTCTTTATCTCATAAGCAGGCTCACTTAATCTAATTTTTGCTTCCGTATCAATCTGAATTATAAATTCTGCAAGTACCTTCGGAACCTTAAAATCTCCACCACGATAGGGGTAATTATCCGCACCCGTAAGGGTATCGGATTTTATCACACTTGCATTGCACTCAGCTTCGCAGCCAACCTTAAAGTTACCAGGATTCGTATTATACATATTATAATTGCTCCTTTCATAGTTGCTAATATTACCTTTTACAATAATTATAATATGTATATTGTCATATAATGTTACTAATTCCATTTATTTGTCAGAAGAAATCATAAAGGTTTTACATTGATTCCATTTATTTCGACTTGATCCGTAATTTCTATCACCAGACATTTTCGACCGTCTACAATCTTTGTCTGAACCAGATCAATGCATTCCGGGTTAACCTTTACAACAACATCCGGTGTCTTCACCTCGAAGGTCCTGGTATTCATCATATTGGCAGCCAGCAGGGATACATTTTCCCCTGCCATTTTCTCATAATGCTTATCAAAATCCTGAAGCTTTTCTTCTTCCACACCGCTTTCCACAAAAAGACTTTTTACCTCGGACTGATCAAGCGCTAACGGTTCTGCTATCTCCTTTATCTTATGTTCTTCGATAATTTCTGATAATTTCTCATGAATATTGCGCACTACTTCATATTCACATTCCTCACCCAAAGTTTCCCTAATCAATGCCTGAAAGGTCTCCTTCTGACCGCCGGCAGACATGGGAACCCGGCAGCCAAGCAGCTGGTCCACAAAATCATCATGTAACTCCTCCGAATCCTTAGCATAGTATAAAATGCTGTGAATATCAGTACTGCGGTCATTGAAGGCCGGAAACAAAAAACCGTTGTTTGGCATTCCTACCACCCAGTCCTGAATACGCTTTTGTATCTGATTGCTTTCTTCGTTATAACTAAGTCCGGGTTTGGAGAGCTTCACCGGGCAGATAGAGCACATGATATACCGGTATACCTCATCGGAAGCATCCTCCATCAGAAGCTTGTCACTGGTTTTACCAGGAACATCATAAGCGGCATAAATAAGCAGAATGAGATAATTACCGGTAAAATCATACATACCGATTACTTTTTCATAAAAATCATCCAGCAGAACCTCATCCTTCAGCTCACTGTCTCTTAAATGCAGCAGACATTCCTGGGTTCCTCCGTTAAACTCCGTTTCCGTAGGAAATTCCATATTAATCAGGTTCTTCCCGATGGTACCGGACAATGTTTTCTTAAAGAGCTCAAAGTATTTAAAGGTCTCTTCCTCCGGCATACCAAGAAAGGTCTCCGTGAATTTTGTCTTTATTGTCTTCTCTCCATCCACATAGCAGCCGCTCACCTTTGTGATGGAGCAGTTCTCATGTTTAAACTGCTTGCGTATCTCAAGTATCTCACTGTTAATCATATTTTTTCGTCTCCTTTGCATTAACCTCTATCAATCAGATAATAGTCTATCATGTAAAATAATATTTTTCAATTAACGTCGGGAAACCAAATTATAAATATGTAAAAACTGCCGGTTATGTGCTATTATCTTTATAAGAAATATTTCATCTTACTAAGGTGAAAGATCAATTTTACACAAAATGAATTATGTATAATGTATTTTGCAGCTATTGTGCCAATGCCCAAATTCACGGGTATCGGCAGTATGGAGGATTAATGTGACACCTGCGAATCTGATACAGGAAAAACTAAAGCAAATCCCCGAGCTTCCGGGGATCTATAAGATGCTGGACTCCAGAATGAATATCATCTATATCGGAAAAAGTAAATGCCTGAAAAAACGGGTGAAATCCTATTTTGTCAATTCACCGAAGTGGGAGAAGGTCAACCGAATGGTCCAGGCGATTAAGGACATTGAATATATCGTAACCGATACCCATCTGGAGGCAAGGCTGCTGGAATGCAGGCTTATCAAGGAGCATAAGCCCCGGTTTAATGCACAGATGAAGAATGACGAACGGTATATCTTTCTTAAAGTGGAGCGCAGCAATCCCTCCCGGCCGTTATCTATTGTACAAGAGCGTGATCAGGATTGCTTCGGACCGTTTCGTAACAAATACACCCTTGAGGAGTTCATCTCCAGACTGAAGAGCATCTATCCTATTACAAAATCAAAGGGCTGCTATGAATTCGATTATCATCTGTTTCCTGCCAAAATGGATCAGGCTGCGTGCGAACAAAATTGCAGCCTGCTTCTTGAACTCTTATCCCAGGAGGAGAATATTCTAAAGTTTAATAAAACCCTTCAATCTAAATTAGAGGAGGCTGCAGCACAGTACCGTTATGAAATAGCCTCGGTATACCGGGACTTCATCCAGGCCTTTACCCAGATCAGATACGCCTTGAACAGATATAAGGACCTGTCTGATAAGAATATTCTGCTTAAGCTTCCGTATCCGGAAGGTTATAAATTGTTCTTTGTCTCCGGGGGCTGTATCTTAAACGAGCAGGCTGTTCCCTCCCTTGAGGAAGCTATCCTCCGAAAATTTATTCAGGACAGCAAATTTATTGCCAATGATTTCATACCAATGGCTGGAAATGAAAAATCCGAAATTGATTTTCGTGATATCCTATACTCTGAGATATTGGATATGGAGGAAGCGCTGTGGGAATTTGTATTGTAGCCTTACGAAAACTGCTGTTTTCGAAAATTTGCACGTCCCGAAA
The DNA here is from genome assembly GCA_023409535.1 of Bacillota bacterium. Classification (GTDB taxonomy): domain Bacteria; phylum Bacillota; class Clostridia; order Lachnospirales; family Lachnospiraceae; genus Mobilitalea. Next base: position 366,494 of record JAEYGZ010000036.1, on the reverse strand, counting down.
ACTGATGTTATAATGTCGTAGGGGTGATTAAGATAAGATGGGAGATAACTCTCCTGAATTTAAGCATTGAAAAACTTTATTTTAGTCAGGAGGCTAATAAATGGCAAAAGTAGTAATTACAGGAACAGCAGGATTGTTGGGTCCCTTTGTAGTAGATCATTTTCTTGAGCACGGGTATGAGGTGATTAGTTCTGACATCAGGCGCCCCGAGGTGGTTAAGGCGCACCATTATATCGCTGATACCGGCAATATGGGTGAGTGTTACGGAATTCTCAGCGGAGCTGACGCAGTAGTACATCTGGCTGCTATTCCGGTGGCATACAGTCATCCCAATGATGTGACCTTTCGCAATAATGTTATGAGTACATACAATATACTTGAAGCAGCTGATAATCTCGGAATCAAAAAGGCGGTTATCGCTTCCAGTGAATGTACCTATGGTATCTGCAATTCCCTTACCGGCCTTGCACCCCGATATGTCCCCATGGATGAGGAGCATCCTGCCCTTCCTGAGGATTCTTATGGACTGGGTAAGATCGTGGGCGAGGAAATTACCCGGGCAATTCACAGACGGCACGGAATGCAGATCGTGAACTTCCGTATCGGCAATATCATGACTCCCGAGAAATACAAGCGCTTCCCCGGCTTTATCCATGATCCCAAGCAACGTACCAAAATTCTCTGGAGCTATATTGATGCCCGCGATATTGCGGCAGCCTGCCGTCTTGCCATTGAGAAGGACGGACTTGGAACTCAGGTTATAAATCTTGCAGCAGACGACACCAGCTCCGCTATCCCCAGTCGTCAGCTGATGGCGGAGATTTATCCGCAGGTAACGGATTTTCGTGAACCGCTTGAGGGCTTTGAGACACTTCTCTCCAACAAAAAGGCGAAGGAAGTACTCGGCTGGCAGCCTGCACATTTCTGGCGCAATGAGGTAGAAGGCTTATCCTTGTAAATAATTCCGGATTAGGCTTAACTTAATCGTATTTTTAAATCATAAAGGAGCCGCTTGCAAAACAATTGCAGATAAGACAGGGAGATCATAGGCCTACCTGTATCATTTGCAATTGTTTGCAAGAGCTCCTTCTTTTTATCCCCATACTTCCTCAGCGATCTCTTTGATCAGGGAAAGCTTATTCCACTGCTCCTCCTCGGACAGAATATTTCCTTCCTCTGTTGAAGCAAAGCCGCACTGGGGGCTTAAGCACAGCCGTTCCAATGGAATATACTGTGATGCCTCCTTAATTCTGACAATAATCTCTTCCCTGTCCTCCAGTACTCCTGACTTGGTAGTTATCAAACCAAGAACAACCAGCTTATCTCCGGTGATCTCCTTAAGAGGAGCAAAATCGCCGGCGCGGTCGGTATCATATTCCAGATAATACGCAGATACCTTCTCCCTGCCAAACAGGGTTTTTGCTACCGGACCATAACCACCGGAGGTTGCCCAGGTGGAATGATAATTGCCCCGGCATACATGGGTGGTAACAGCCAGATCCTCCGGAAGGCCCTGGATTGCATCATTGTTCAGACGAAGGTACAGGTCCTGCAATTCCTGCATATCGTATCCCTCTCCTGCCATCGCCGTCCAGAAGCTCTCATCACACAGCATTCCCCAGGTGCAGTCATCCAGCTGCAGATTACGGCAGCCCAGCTCATAGAATGCCAGTATCAGCTTATGATAGACCTTCGATATATCCCGATACAGCTCCTCCCTGTCAGGATAGTACTTCGCAATTTCCTTTTCATTCTCTCCCCGAACCAATTCCGCTAAAAACTGTGCCGGTGCAGGGATACATTGCCGTGCAATCACCTTATCACCTGCAGCCTCCCTCAGAAAGCGGAAATGCTCCAAAAACGGATGGCCCAGGTAGCGAAGCTTCCCGGAAAGTCTTGCCGAATCTGCTCTGGTTTCTTCCCCATGAAAGAAGTAGCCATGCTCAAGCACGATATGCTCTACTCCTGCAAAGCCCCAGAAGAAATCCAGATGCCAATAACTGCGGCGGAATTCTCCGTCAGTCACCGCCTTTAATCCGATCTCCTTTTGCTTTGCAACAAGCCTGACAATCTCTTCGTCTTCAATCCCTGTCAATTCTTTTTGCGTGATACTTCCGGCTGCAAATCGTTCTCTGGCTTCCTTAATCGCCTGGGGACGCAGGAAACTTCCCACAATATCGTAACGGAAAGGAACTGAAGTCCTTGCAATATTTTCTTTTAATATAGTACTCATATAGGTATTCTCCCTCTGGTTATTTTTCATCAGTATAGCACAGAGAAAACCATATAGAGTAACTCTTAAATTCTATGCTTTCCTATAGATTAAAACTATATCCTATCAAAATTTTTATTCCAGCAATTCGACTCCATAATCCAAAATCACGGCTTTCAATTCCTCCAAATAAGCATTTGCCTGCTTACTGAGCTGTGTCTGATGATTTTTAATCCAGCCCACCTGAATATGATCCTCCACCCGCAGCGGAACCGATATTATGTTCTCTCCGTTTAAGTCCGCACTGACAATCCCGGTAGATATCGTATACCCGTTCAGCCCGATGAGCAGATTAAACAGAGTCGCCCGGTCGCTGACATGAATGCTTTTCTTGTGAAAGGACGTACTTAATATTTCTTCCGAAAAATAAAAGGAATTAAACTCTCCCTGCTCAAAAGACAGATAAGGATATTCCTGAAGCTCCTCCATTGTTACGGCACCCCGGCTCGCAAGAGGATTCTGCTTGCTGATGAATATGTGAGGCGTTGCCGTAAACAGCGGGTGAAATTCCAGATGGTTTTCTTTTAACAGTTTCTCAATAACCTTACGGTTAAAGGGATTCTTATATAAAATCCCTATCTCGCTTCGCAGATTCTTCACGTCCTCAATGATCTCGTAGGTCCGAGTCTCCCGCAGAGTAAATTCATATTCCTCCGCGCCGCTTTTCCTGATGAGGTTGACAAAGGCATTCACCGCAAATGCATAATGCTGGGTAGAGATTGAGCAAAGCTGTCTGGAGGGCTTCTTATTCCTGTACCTCTGCTCCAAAAGGCCCGCCTGTTCTATGACCTGCCTGGCGTAGCTGAGGAATTCGGCTCCATCCACCGTTAATGCAATTCCTCTGGAAGTGCGTGTAAAAAGCTCAATTCCAATCTCCGCCTCCAATTCCTTCACAGCGTTTGATAAACTCGGCTGCGTTATAAACAGCCGCTTGGCAGCCTCATTGATGGAACCGCAGTTTACAATCTCAATCATATATTTTAACTGTTGTAATGTCACCAGGTCCTCCATTCTGCCGCTTGGCAACAAATTTTATTTTGGTCTGTCGATATTATAATATATAAGAATGTCCCATTTCAACAGGAATTTGTCCATGCGCTGCTTTACTACGGCATTGCATTAAAAAAGTATTTGTTTATCTGAAGTATTATGATGGCTATGGCGCTATTATCGTTCAGATGAATGTGGAAGACACGCGAAACGGCGTTGCCGAATACCTGATTTAGAAGTACGGAGACAAGGTTATCATTGAGCTGAAGTGGGGACAGGGTGCAAAGGATATTGGAGGCGAAATCCAGGTAACAAGCCTCGACTATGCTATTTTCCAAAAAGAAAGAGGTTACATCATTGATTCGGATCCTACAAAGCCCGAGGTAAAGGAAGCCTTCAAAAACGGTGCGGTTAAAGCCTTTGCAAGACACAGCCGCTTAGGATATACCAATCTTGATAATTATTATGAAGTGCAAAAAGACTTTATGGATGCCATCTCCTATTTAAGAAAGCTGGGCTATCAGAGAATCACCCTGAAGACCGGTTCCTACGGTATGGAGCCCTTGCTATGGGTGCCCCCTTTACCAAGATGGTCTGTATGGGTAGGGCACTTATGATCCCCGGTTTCCTGGGCGCCAATATTGAAGGCGCGATCAATCCCGACAGAAATACTCGCACAAGTATTTCGATGACAATATATATAGAATAGGTTTGTTCCAAAACAATTGTTTACGCGCAAGCAGGTCTATGATCTTACTTCACACAGTTTGGAAGGTAACTTCCAGCCTGTGTGTAAAGTAAGAGCATAGACCTGTTTGTATTTATTTCATAAAATTATTTTTATAAACTATATCCTTCCATTAAATAACCCCGACAGGTGCGGCATAAATGACAAACTCATTATCACCGTCAAGCTGCAGCAGTTTATCCGCTTTCGCCTGATCATACGCTGCGATTGCACAAGTACCGCAGCCGATTGCCTGACAGCTCAGGTAAAGATTTTGAACCACATGACCAATATCCAGCAGCATAACTTTATGTGCATCCGCGCAATATCTCCACTCACTTCTGTAAGGAACTGCGCTGTAGTAAAATACGGCTGCTGACCTGCCGGCCCATTTTTGTTCACATAAGCTATCTGAAACAGCCTCTTCCAACTCCTTGGCCTCTGCAATAAATTCAATGGCATGCTCCATCGGCAGATAATGGTAGATCCCTTTCTTAAGACCTTCTACCTTAAAGACCGTGAGATAGGTTTCAAAAGCATGTCTTGCTCCTGCGGAAGGGACCGGCCGTATGGTCGCATAATTATTCCCGCGGATTTCCTTCACACCCTGAGTTGACCACAGCAAAAAGGATAGCTGCGCCAGGGTAATATTCTCCTCCTTATAGACCCGGTTGCTTTTTCTATCCTGCAGTATCGTAAGATAATTCGGTTCTTTAATAGCATCGACAAAATCCTTCGTCAGTGAAATAATAGGATCTCCGGCCGCCGCTTTGGTCAGCGGGGGCTGCATTACCTGCTTCTGCTGATCAGATTCGTATTCCTCCTCCGAAAATTCACTTTTCATAAATAATCTGTTACTTTGGATTCTTTTTCTATACTGTTCGTTTTGTTCCATAATTTTCTCCTTTGCCTTCCTTTGATTACAAGCATCTATGCATTGGTTATTGTTAAAGAAACTTATTCTGTTTCCAGCCACTCTTCCAATTTCATATATAACTCATTTGTTTCCTTGGAATTTTTTAGTGACAGAATAATCGGTTTTTCCTCTCTTCGTTGGATCATGATCCATGGAACACTTTCTTCCTTTACATATACAAGAACCGGCCCATACTGCCTTGAAGTAAAGTTCCCCTTATATGCCCCCAGTACTGCACTGCCATTGGTTTTTGCACTGAAGGAAATCGGCTGCTCCAGCAAGGTAATCTCAGATATTTCCGGCTTTCCGATATTCGTTCCGTACATACCGCTAATCTCCAGAGTATCACCTGAAAAAGTAATCTGCGGACTGCTTAGTGTACCTGAATACAGCGTCACACCAAATATGATGACCACTATCATAATTGCTGATACACCAAGCACCGTTATATAATATTTTACCTTAGGCCGGCCCGTTTCATTAAAATTATTCCCATCAAACCGCTGTATGTAAATAACCATGAACCAGATTACAATAAAGAAAATCATAAAAGCGGCTTCCACTGCCCAGTCAATTCCTACAAGCGACATACCTCCTGCCAGGATAAAGATGAAACCAATCACCGCAAAGCAGATTCCCATACTTTTGCAGATAGCGGGCAAATCCATTTTTGCTCTTTGGTCTTTTGATGCCGTATTAATACCGGAAATAAGCTGATACATTTTTCTTACGCCGACAAGATAGGCAAATAGCAGCATCAAAGCTCCAATACCGAAAAACAGGACTGATATAATCATAAAATGCTTCACTCCTTATAATATAAATAGATCTCTCCGTCACAATCACTGCTGGATATCAATACACGATAATTTCCTTTTTTCAGATAGCATCCTCTCAAATCAGTTTTTATCTGATCTTCACTGATTAATATATCCTCATAATCATCTCCCGCCAAAGTTACCGTAGCTTTCCCCTGCTTTGTTGTGAGGAAAATACTGAAGAAAACATTTCTGTCCTCATCAAGGCTGAATTCAAAAATATTTTTATCACTGTCATCTGATAACTTCTCTTTTGCTTTGAGCGTAAATCCCGGATCCGGTTGCGGGATTTCACCGTTTAATATTTTTACATCCTCGCCGTTACTATTTAATAAATTACTATCTGCAGCACTTTCCTTAATATAAACCTTAACTTTTCCTTTATTATTCCTCCCGTTAAGTATGATTTGATATGTCCCTTTCTCCAAGAGCCAGTTTATATAATTTGCACTCAGATTGCCCTTGGCGGAACAAATGGTAAGCTCATTGGTTCGTAAACTGCCGATTCTTGCAGAGCCCTTCACCTTTATCGTTATCTCTTCCTTTGCATTTCCGGTAACGGTAAAACTATAAAGTGTGGGCGTTTCAACCGTAAAATCATAAATTACCTTATCCGGTTCATCCATCTGCTCTAAATTAATATCGAGCTGCTGATCATACTCCCCGGGCAGATAGGTTTGATAGGAACTACCGCTTTTTACGATTATATTAACGGCAGCCGCTATTAATACACCGGATAATATCAATATTGCAGCAACAATCCATACGATATTCCTTTTATTCTTTAGATTAATATCAACCTGATATTGCAAAGAGGCCAATAGCCTCTTCTTAAAAACCAGAATAAATAGCAGTATAAACAGAAGAACCATGATCAAGGAAACCATATATCCGCTCATCTGCATTCCGGACGCAAACTGCACGATATCTTCATCACTTACATCAACACCATTTTCGTACAAGACCGGAAGTATAATATTCGGAAGCATACTTCCTAAAATCATAATTGAAGCAAAGGAAGCTGTCTTTCTTATCATGATATTGCTTTCCTTATGAACAAAGAAAAATCCGGCCAGCAGCAGCACATAGGGTACCAACGGACCTGCAATGCTGATGAATGCCCTTTCCGTGCTGCTCATGTCCCCTGCCCATTGTACATGCGGGAAGCCGTTAAGGATATTGATATCAAAATTCGTCAGCGTTCCTCCAAAGAGAACAGCAAATAAAGCATGTGCCCCTTCATGAATGGAAACATATATAATTAAACTCATACAACAAATAAACAGTGTTAATAGTGCATTCAACAACCGTCTCATATAATACCCTCCGCCATTTCTTTTCTGCACCTTACTGCTGCCGGTATGATAACCCAAAGCAAATTTTACCACAATTATACTTGGATAGGAAGGATTTTTAAAAAGAGTTTGCTATTTGACATCGCTTACATACTGTAATATAATAGCTTTAACTATCAGGAAAGGTGGTGAGAGGTATGAATATCGCAGCTTTTTACAGTAGCGGCAATCTTGTTATGAATTGTGAGTGCATAAAAGGCTATTCCTTCAAAAAATTGACGGTATGGGTGGAATCTGCCCTTTCTCCGGTCATTTGTGCTGATTTAACCCTGTCACAGGATAACTGTGTCCATTTTCAACCAATCGAATGCCTCTTACCGCACATAAATTATGCCTGAGTGATCAGGTTACATCTTGTGTCGCCAACCGGGTATTCCATTGGATACCCGGTTTTTTATTGTGCAAAAACCGGTAAGAAATCAACACTATTTCAAATAACAGCAAGGAGTAAGACCATGTTTAAATATATGAAAACTGCCAGAATGTCCTATCTGGAAAAAACCAATGGCGGAGTAATTTATCTTCTGCCCGATGTTATGATTAAAATATTTACTTTGATTCCGCTTATCTTCCTCTGGCGCGTCGTCATGTCCTCCGGAGCAGAGGTTGGCATGAGCATGGCACAAATGCTGACCTATACTTATGTCAGTGCATTGCTATCCGATATGATGGTCGTAAAAACTGCTGCTTCCGGATGGCTCTCGGAAGGCGTACTTATGAAGCTTTACGGCCGGCCGCTTTCGGTACTGGGGCAGCTCATCGCACAAACAGTCGGCGGCTGGCTTCCCCTGTTAATACTTTTCTCGTTTCCTATGGTATTGTTAGCACCGGCTCTGGGGGTTAATTTAAAACCCGCTTCACCCTGGTTTCTGCTTAGCCTGCTTTTGTGTATATCACTTGGCTTCGCGATTGATTTTCTATTTGCCTGCCTTTCTATCAAACTAAGGAATATGAGCTGGTTAATCAACCGGATACGGACTGCCGTCATCTCGCTGTTCTCCGGTACGATCATCCCCATCAGCCTGCTGCCCTTTGGGATTGATAAGCTGATGAAATATCAGCCCTTTGCCTGCCTGGGCGGCTCACCTTTATCAATTTATGTGGGAAGCGCAAATCCCGGAAGTGTGCTTATACTGCAACTCATATGGAATCTGATTTTATGGCCCATTGCATTATTGATATTCAAAAAATCACAGGAGGGAATTGTAAGCTATGGCGGTTAAAACAAAACTTATACGTATATTAAAATTATTAGCCATCTCCGCAAAGATGGATCTGGTGTGGCTGCTCCGGGATACGAAATACGCTCTGACCGGAATTACCTCCGATATTATATCCAATTTATCAACCGTATCAGGGGTGTTCCTGATTGCATTAAGATTTGACGGCATCGGCGGTCTGAGCACAGATGAGATTTTATTTATGATGGCCTATTCCACCATAACGACCGGACTTTTTATTATGTTTGGCTCCGGTAACAACATCCACATCAGCCGGATTATCGGACGCGGGCAGCTGGAGCACCTTTTCATGCAGCCGTTATCCCTAAAGGCACAGCTCTTTACCAGTGGATTTTCTCCCTTTACAGGAGGCAGTAACTTTGTTGTCGGATGTATTATGTTAATTATTTCAGTAAAAAGATTATCCCTTGCCGTGTCAGTAGGGTGGATTCTCTCACTCATGGTGTATGTGCTGGCGACCATGACCATCATTGTAGGCAGAGCCTACCTGGTCTCCAGTGCGGCATTTTATGCGCCGGTTGCGGCAGAAGAAATTTCCATGACAGCAATTGAGGGAACCTGGCTCCTTAGTACATTTCCATTGTCAGGAATGCCCGCCTTTCTTCAAGTTTCCTTGCTTACCTTATTACCGGAGGGGTTGATGGCCTGGTTTCCATCCCTGTGCCTCCTTGGAAAGGCCCCGTTAAATTTCACCGAATATTATCCCCTTGCCTTCGCACTGATACTATCACTAATCGCAGGCTATATCTTCAGGAAAGGATTGAATTATTATGTTAAAAAAGGATCAAATCGATATGTACCCTACGGATTTCGCCGTTAAATTGACCAAGGTAACAAAGACCTTCACGCAATGGCAGCGTGATAATACCGGGCAAAGCCTGATTAAGAATCTGATTAAACCTGAAAAGCGGACCATTGTTGCGCTGAACGACGTATCCTTTCATATTCAAAAGGGTGAATTTGTTGCCTATGCAGGACCCAACGGTGCCGGTAAAAGTACCACGATGAAGCTGTTAAGCGGTATGCTGCTGCCAAATGCCGGTGATATTTCCGTACTGGGCATGTCACCTCAGAAACAGCGCATGGCTTTAATGCAGCGGCTGGGAATTCTGTTTGGCAACCGGACGGAATTATGGTGGGACCACCCGGTGATTCAAAGCTTCGAATGGAAGAAAGTGGTCTGGGATATCCCTGATCAGATATATAAGCAAAACCTCGAGATGGTAACCGGACTTCTGGATATCGGAAAACTGCTTAAAACCTTTGCCAGAGAGCTCAGCCTTGGCCAGCGGATGAGAGCCGACCTTGCCATGATGCTGCTGCACAGTCCGGAAATCATACTTCTGGATGAGCCGACCCTTGGTCTTGATGTGGTTGCAAAACGGCAGATGATCGACTTCTTAAAAAAGATAAACAAAGAAAATAAGGTCACCATCATCGTTACCAGTCATGATATGGATGACCTGGAAGAGATGGCGGAACGGATACTGATGATATCAGACGGCAGAATTGCTTTTGACGGAAGCTTTCAGGAGCTTCGAAACATCACAGGTAACCTCACACGAATAGTAGTGGCGATGGAGGACAGCCTAATTCCGCAGATAACTGCCGGAAAGTTACTGACAACAAATAACGGTATTTATGAATATGATATCGACCTTGCAAAAACCCCAATCAAGGCTCTGCTGGGACAGCTGTCTGAGGTGGAGGGCGTCCGGGATGTGGAAATCAAAAAGGCTCCCATTGAGCAGGTGATTGCCGGCTTATACCGGGATTGGTCCGGAAATTAACAAAATGGCAGCAGGCTGTGAGAAAGCTCACAGCCTGCTGCCATTTTGCCACGGTGTTAAAAACCGTACGCTCCATTCATCAGAATTACCTTAATTCTGTCCTTAACGAACTGTCCGGTTATGAGAACAAAATCATTACATATCCTCTGCTTATGTTTACAATCAATGCATTTCCCCAGTTTCGTGCACGGAGTATCCTTATTCAGTCTCTTCGCATCAAGAGGTGCCGCAATCTGTCTTGTACGGAGGATGGCCTCCTCCACTGTATCCGTCAATTTATTTACTCCTGCAACCACGATAACCTGCTTGGGACCGTACAGCATAGGTGCAACACGGCTTCCGTTTCCGTCAATATTGAACAGCTTGCCGTCAAGAGTAATGGCATTCGTCCCGGTAAGAAAGGTATCGGCACTAAAATTCTTCAGGTAAATTTCTCTCTTTTCTTCCGATGTCAGTCCCGGCTTGTATTTATCATTGAATATAAAATCACCCTGTCTGATAAAATCAAATACTCCTGTTTCTTCCAGCGTAACCGAATCCCCGCATCCAACCCTCTCACCCTTGTGCAGGAAGGAGGCCAGAAGCCGGAGCAGTTCTTCTCTTGTTTCCGCATAATATCCTGCCATATTGTTTCGCTGTAAATTGTAAATTGTTTTTTCTATTCTATCGTCCATGGTAACCTCACAACCTTCTATTCAGGTATTTTATACTCCGGATGTAACAGTAACCTTCCCTGCTTCATACAATCCCGAGGTTCTGCTTATTCACTTACTGCAGCTACAGTAATAATATCATTCATCTGCCGCTTGACAAGCTCCATGCGGATTTGCAGGTCCTTCAGAGGATCCACGGCAGCAGGGTAAATCGGTTCTCCGATATGCAAAACCATAACCGGCTTCCTTCGATACAATTTATGAATTCCTTTCGGCTGTCGAAAGGAAATGGAAATCGGAACAACCGGCACACGAGCCTGGGCAGCCAGATGAAACGCACCCTTTTTAAACTGCCTCAGATTGGTATCATAGGGCTTTAATTCTCCTTCGGGGAATATATGTACAATGCGCTTTTTTACCAGCAGAAACTCCATTTCGTCGAAGAATTGCATCAGCTCCGTCATATTGCCCGGTATTGCTACGCCCCCCAGCAGACGGACAATTTTTCCCGGCCAGATGGACTGCACATTCTCCGGTATTGTAGGGAAGATTACCTTCCTGGGGAAAAGAGCCAGGGCGACCAAAGCGCAATCCAGCATATGCACATGGTTACAAACGGTCATCGCTCCTTTGACCCCGCGCAGATGACGGCCGCCGATTACCTTTACCCCCAGAATCACCCGCGTCCAGAGAAAGAGTATAGGAATTGCAATCAGATAATAAAACAAGCTTGAGGACAGCCGATAAATCCGTCCTTTCGCATAGGTGTTTTTACATACGGACAAGCCTGTTGACCGGTAAACCTTCTCGATGCCTCGTATACTTTGATCCAGTACATAAGCTTTTGCATATTCCGAATACATTTTACCCGCTTCTGACAGCTTCTTAGGGTCACTGATCCATGCATCAATCCTCTCGGCCAGCGAATCCGGGCTTCCGGCCCGAAACAGGTGCTCCTTGCTCAATGCAAACTGTACTGCCGCACTTCGCTTACTGTTCGATATCACCGGTACCAAGCCACAGGAAAATGCTTCAATGCAGGAAATTCCTTCAATCTCAATATCAGAAGCATGGACATATAAGTCACAGCTTTGGATCAGTTCAAGCAAATCCCTTTGATTATAATATCCGAAGATCGGCGGATGCGCGAGTTTGGCTCCCATCTTTTTAAAACGTCGCAGCTTCGGACCGCTGCCCGCGAAATAAAGCTGAATTTTATCTGCATTCTTAGATTTTTGTATTGCACGGATCAGGACATCCTGTCTTTTTTCAGCGGAAAGTCTTCCCACCATAAGCACTTTGTATAATTCCCCGCTCTCCCTTTTCCTTGGTAGACCCGGGATGAACTCAGGCGCAACTCCGTTGGATATCACATGGAGCCGCGCCCGGTAACCATGACTTCGAAGCTGTGCGGCAATAAATTTTGACGGGCAATGAATGTGCTTAAACCGGCGGTAAAAGGTAAGGTACAATAAATAATAAATCAGGTGTGCCGCAGGCGGGAACCAGCCCAGTCCGATATTATAAGTAATATTTTCCGGCTGAATGTGAAATGCAGCAATGGCAGGAACGCCAAGGCGGCGGGCGATCCGCTGGGCAGCCTTGCCAAGAGGCCATGGCTGATAGATGTGTACCACATCAGCACCCGTAATTGCCTCTTCCAGCACAGAACGCACCGGCTTTGCAAACAGGGTACTCTGCTGATGCGCCAACCGGCTGGCAACCGGTAAAATCAGTTCGGGTACATAGTACATCTCCATACCGTTCTCCAAATCTGCCCCGCTGTTCTCCGGCTCACCGCAGGTTACAATTCGTATGGTATGCCCGTGGTCCTTTAACGCTTTCGCAAAGCGCATGGCAGAGATCGTTGTGCCATTGTTATTAACATTAAATGTATCATTCACTAATGTAATAATCATAGTTTACCTCTTTTCCGGTTATCGTTCAGACCTGCTTCATTTTAACTGAAAGTGGAGAACCTCCTGCGAAGCCCTCCACTAATAAGTTCAAATTCCTGACGCAGTTACCTGCCCATCCATTTCATATGCTATTAATTTAAAATATAGCACTGAATAATTATAAAATCAATATAAACTTCGTTAAATAATTATAAACATCAGAATTGCTTAAACTATTTATCAGCCGGCATGACTGCTTCTCGCTGATCTTTATATAATCTTAATACGGCGCCGGAAATTATAATGCTATGTTGATTATTACTGTGATATACTAATGAATAATACCGTCTGCGATAGAAGGGAGCATTGTTATGGTCAGTAAGCAAACAGATTCAACCTCTTTGCTGAAGCAGCTTTCAACCATTCCCGCTGATAAAAAACGGGGCAGGCTGAGAATTTACTTCGGCTATGCTGCAGGTGTGGGCAAAACCTATGCTATGCTCAGTGATGCCCATGAGTTAAAGCAGGATGGGGTTGATGTTGTTGCCGGTTACATCGAACCACATGTAAGACCGGAAACAATTGCTCTTATCGAAGGCCTGGAAAACATTCCTCCTATGGAACTATCCTATAAAGGCATCAAATTAATGGAATTTGATCTGGACCATGCCATACGCAGACGGCCGGAGCTTATATTAGTAGATGAATTAGCGCATACCAATGCGGAGGGCTGCCGGCACAAGAAGAGGTACCAGGACGTGGAAGAACTTCTCCGGGCAGGAATTGATGTTTTCACTACAATAAATGTTCAACATATCGAAAGCCTGAATGATGTGGTAGCCTCAATTACCGGCATCTCCGTGCGCGAGCGCATTCCTGACAGTGTATTTGACAGTGCCGATCAGGTGGAGCTGGTGGATATTGAGCCGGAGGATTTGATAGATCGCTTAAACAAGGGGAAAATTTATCGGGAGGATCAGGCCCAACGGGCACTGACAAATTTTTTTACAAAAGAAAAGCTGATTGCACTTCGTGAAATTGCTTTACGGCGTACTGCGGATCAGGTGAACCGAATTGCCGTGCAAAACGAACCCTTAAAAAACAATACCTCCTATACCAATGAGCACATCTTAGTCTGTCTTTCTCCTGCTCCGTCCAATACCAAAGTTATCCGGACAGCCGCAAGAATTGCAGATGCCTTTCGTGGTACCTTTACGGCGTTATTTGTTGAAACCTCGGATATGCAGGAACTGGAGGACAAGAGCAGGACCGTCTTAAGAGAGAATTTAAGGCTTGCAGAACAGCTCGGCGCACAGATTGCTACCGTATACGGTGATGATATCCCCGGACAGATTGCAGAATATGCAAAGGCAAGCCGTGTCTCAAAGATCGTCATGGGGCGCTCAGCCCGTATAAACCGATGGTTCATGAAATCCAATGCTGTTGACAGGCTTACCGAATTGGCTCCTATGATTGACATCTATATTATTCCCGATACGCAGTCATCCTCCCATCGAAACGGCTTCAAACTATTGAAGCCGTCAAGCCTGTCCTTAGTTGATACGATAAAATCAATTGCATTGTTATTTATCTGTACTTTAATCGGACTTTTGCTAACACACTGGAATGTCAGCATAGCCAATATCATCATTGTTTATATCCTTGGTGTTCAGATCAATGCTATCATTACAAAGGGCAGAATATACAGCGCCGTGTCCTCCATATTAAGTGTACTGATATTTAATTATTTTTTTACAGAGCCTGTTTTAACTTTTCGGGCAACTGATCCGGGATATCCCATGACTTTTTTGGTGATGCTGGCGGCGGCCCTGATTACAGGTACTTTAACGAAGCGTATCAAAGAGCAGGCCCGCCAGTCGGCGCAAAAGGCATATCATACCGAAGTGCTGTTGGAGACAAGCCGTAAATTGCAGCAGTCAATTGATTTATTAGCCATTCTAAGTGATACGGCAGGGCAAATGATCAAACTGCTGGATAGGACGGTAATTTTTTATCCTGTACAGCAGAACTCATTATCTGAACCACTGGTCTTTCCAAAGGAAGCTTCAGGGATTGATCCGCAGCTTTACCTTGGGGCAGATGAACGTGCTGTTGCCGAATGGGTATTTAAAAATAACAAGCGGGCGGGCGCGACCACAAATACCCTCTCGGCTGCCAAATGCTTATATCTGGCGGTTCGCGGCGGTGACACAGTTTTTGCCGTTGCGGGTATCGTTATAGATAAGGAAGCCCCCTTGGAAACCTTCGAGAAGAGTCTGATGATTGCCATGCTGGGAGAATGTGCACTGGCACTTGAAAAAGAACACCTGAATGATACCCAGAAACAAATATCTCTGCAGATACAGCAGGAGCAGCTGCGTGCCAATCTGTTACGTGCAATCTCCCACGATTTGCGTACTCCTCTCACCAGTATCTCCGGTAATGCAGGTGTCCTTATGGGAAATTCCGAGGTGTTAAGCGAAGCTCAGAAAAAAGGACTTTACACCGATATCTACGATGACTCCATATGGTTGATTAATCTTGTGGAAAATCTGCTCTCTATTACCAGAATCGACAACGGATCTATCAATATGAACGTGCAGCCTGAGCTGTTGGAGGAGGTCATTGCCGAGGCTTTGCTTCATATTAATCGTAACAGTACGGAACATACGATATCGACTGTTACGGATAATGAACTGCTGATGGCAAAAATGGATTCCCGGTTAATTGTACAGGTTTTGATCAATATTATTGATAACGCCATAAAATATACACCGGCAGGATCCCATATCACAATAACAGCAAAAGGAAATCATAAGGTTGTTCTTGTTGAAGTCGCTGATGACGGACCCGGCATATCAGATGAAGTAAAGGCAAAGCTGTTTGATATGTTTTATACCGCGAATAATATTCGCGGTGACGGCCGCCGCGGTCTTGGTCTGGGCCTTTACCTATGTAAATCCATTATTGATGCACATGGAGGCAACATCTTTGTTAGAGATAACGTCCCGCAGGGTACTGTATTCTGCTTTACCCTGCAGGCTGAGGAGGTGAATGTTCATGAATAAACCCTTAATTCTTGTGGTGGAGGATGACAAGGCAATCCGCAAGCTGATTACCACAACCCTGGAAACGCAGAGTTATCTGTATCATGCAGCTGAAACAGGAGAAGCTTCGATCTTCGAGGCTGTCTCCAAAAAACCGGATATTATCATTCTGGATTTGGGGCTTCCCGATATTGATGGTGTAGATATTATCAGAAAGATACGTGAATGGTCCAATATCCCTATCATTGTCGTCAGCGCACGCAGTGAAGACCGTGATAAAATTGATGCTCTGGACGCCGGAGCAGATGACTATCTGACAAAGCCCTTCAGCGTGGAGGAGCTGCTGGCAAGACTCCGTGTCAGCCTTCGCCGGATTCGTTATGACAGCGATAAGCTGCAAAAGGACGCCTCCGTCTTCACGAACGGCAGCCTCAGAATTGATTATGCCGCAGGCTGCACATGGATGGGTAAAGATGAAATACATCTGACTCCCATCGAATACAAGCTGCTTTGTCTGCTTGCCAGAAACGTCGGGAAGGTATTGACACATAATTATATCCTTCATGAAATCTGGGGCAATTATTCCAGTGACATACCCGCTCTGCGCGTATTTATGGCAACCTTAAGAAAAAAATTAGAGCTATCCTCCCCCCAGGCTAAGTATATACAGACGCATATCGGTATCGGCTATCGGATGCTGCGGGTTGGGGATGAGACCAGATTAACTGATATGAATTCGTAAAAGCTGAAAATACTTCTCGAAATTAACTCATACAAACCGGATGAAATAAGCTTTAATTACAAAAACTAACTCAAGCCTTATAACTAAGGCTTGAGTTAGTTTTTTATACCTTCCAGCCTCAGGCACATTTCTTAAAGAATAATCTTAATATAGTCTTAATTCGCCAATAGAAACTCTAACCCCAAATTTATGACAAAACTGATACACTGGATCAGAACTAAACGATAAGGAGGAATTTGTATGGATTTTATAATGATTGGTACCCTGGCAGTATGCTTTCTGTTAATCAAGCTGTTTGCCGATTGGTGCGGGCGCCAGGTTGAAAAATGATAAAGGAGGTGGCTTTTATGATATTGCTCGGAATAATAATTGCAGCTTTGGGAGCATATCTGGTGTATGCATTGGTCAATCCCGAAAAATTTTAACAGAAAGGCGGAGAAAAATATATGCTGCAAATTCTTATCATTTTGGCAGTCTTTATTGCCATTATATTCCCTACAGGAAAATACCTATATCATATTGCGGTTGGTGAGCGTACCTTTGCCGATCCGGTTTTCGACCGGGTAGATAACGTGATTTACCGTGTATGTGGTATTGAAAGAAAAGAAATGAACTGGAAGCAGTATGCGGCGGCCATGCTTGCTACCAACGCGATCATGGTATTCGTCGGATACCTGATCCTTAGGATTCAATCCCTTCCGATTTTCAATCCTAACGGCATCGGAGGGATGGAGCCAAGCCTGTCATTTAACACAATCATCAGTTTTATAACGAATACAAATCTCCAGCATTACTCCGGAGAATCCGGTCTTTCGTATTTGAGCCAGATGCTGGTGATTATCTTTATGATGTTCACCTCTGCGGCTACCGGATTTGCTGTTGCCATAGCTGCGGTTCGCGGCTTTGCCGGAAGAACAAAAACAATGGGTAACTTCTATGCGGATCTCATCCGCATTACAACCCGTGTTCTTTTGCCGCTTTCCCTGCTGATCGGGCTGGTGCTTGTGTCACAGGGCGTCGTGCAGAACCTGTCTGCCAATGCAACCGTTCAGACCATTGAGGGAAAATACCAGGATATCGCCATGGGACCGATTGCCGCCCTGGAATCCATTAAGCACATAGGAACCAACGGCGGCGGCTTCCTTGGAGCTAATTCAACCACACCCTTTGAGAACCCCAATATCCTTACCAATATGATCGAAATGCTTTCCATGATGCTTCTGCCGGGAGCCTGCGTTGTGATGTTCGGTCTTATGGTCCGCAGCCGAAAAAAGAAGGCTGAAAAAGGCGCGGAGAAAATGGTTCTGTTCGGCAGTGAAGCCAAACCCATTTTTGCCGTTATGTTCATTATTTTTATTGTAGGTATTGCTGTCTGCTTTTGGGCAGAGAAAGCCGGAAACCCCGCTCTGGAGCAGGTCGGATTAAACCAGAGCATGGGCAGCATGGAAGGAAAAGAGGTACGCTTCGGCATTGCCCAATCAGCACTTTTTACCACAACGACTACCGCCTTTACCACCGGTACCGTCGATAATATGCATGATACCCTGATGCCGCTCGGCGGCATGGTCCCGCTGATGAACATGATGCTCAACCTTGTATTCGGCGGCAAGGGCGTCGGACTGCTGAACATGCTTCTGTATGTAATCCTGACTGTGTTTATCTGCGGACTGATGGTAGGCCGTACACCGGAATATCTGGCCAAGAAAATTGAAGGCAGGGAAATGAAGCTCGCGGCACTGGGCATTATCATCCACCCGCTGCTGATCCTGGCATTTTCAGCACTGGCAGTGGCCGTGCCTGCCGGTCTAGCAGGAATCACCAATCCCGGTTATCACGGACTGACGCAGGTAGTGTACGAATATGCATCATCAGCTGCCAACAATGGCTCCGGCTTTGAGGGCTTGGCGGATAATACGTATTTCTGGAATATCACTACGGGACTGGCCATGTTCTTCGGACGCTACCTGTCTATTATCATCTCGCTGGCCATTGCCGGTTCGTTGATGCTAAAGCAGCCGGTCAGCGAATCTATCGGCACATTAAGGACCGATACAAGGACATTTGCCATAGCCCTGTTCGTGGTGGTAATCATCATTGCCGCGCTGACGTTCTTCCCGGTATTGGTCCTTGGCCCGATTGCGGAGCATATGACCTTATGGAGTTAAGGAGGGTATTTTCATGAGTAAAGAAAAGAAAACAAAATTTATCACAGGGGACATCTTTCAATCCTCCATTCTCGGAGCATTTGTGAAATTGAATCCCCTCTATATGATGAAAAACCCCGTCATGTTCGTGGTAGAAATAGGATTTGCAGTAACACTGCTGCTCTGCTTCTTACCGAATCTGTTTGGGGAGGAAGGAAACAACCTTCGGTTATACAATGTAATTGTATCGGTCATTCTTTTGATTACCGTTCTGTTTGCCAACTTCGCAGAAGCGGTGGCCGAGGGCCGAGGCAAAGCACAGGCAAAAAGCCTGAAAAAAACACAAAAGGATATGCAGGCCCGGGTCCTGGGCAGTGATGACAAGGAAACCGTCATAAGTGCAAGCGAATTAAAAAAAGATGATGTGGTACTTGTTAAGGCCGGCGAACTGATTCCCAACGACGGCGAAGTGATCGAAGGAGTTGCCTCGGTGGATGAATCCGCAATTACCGGTGAATCTGCACCGGTATTAAAAGAAAGCGGCGGTGATTTTGCGTCGGTGACCGGGGGAACAACGGTGGCCAGCGACTGGCTGAAAATCCGCATTACATCCAATCCGGGAGAATCCTTCCTGGATAAAATGATTTCACTGGTGGAAGGGGCTACCCGCAAAAAGACACCCAACGAGATCGCATTGAACACACTGTTAGTCAGTCTGACCATCATCTTCCTGATTGTCATTGTCAGCCTTTATCCTATCGCGGTATACAGCGGTGTCCGCCTGCAGATTTCCACTTTGATTGCACTGACCGTTTGTCTGATTCCCACAACCATCGGCGGTCTGCTGTCGGCCATCGGTATCGCAGGTATGGACCGTGTTACGCGGTTTAACGTGATTGCCATGTCCGGTAAGGCTGTGGAGGTCTGCGGTGATGTGGATACCATGATCCTTGACAAAACCGGCACCATCACCTACGGAAACCGTATGGCTGCAAAATTTATCCCCGTAGGTAATTCAAAGGAACAGGAACTGATGCATTATTCCGTGATCTGTTCGCTAAAAGACGATACTCCGGAGGGAAAATCGGTCGTTGCACTGGTCGAGCGCCTGAGCGGAAAACATCAGGAAGCGATCCCGGGTATGGAATTTATGGAGTTTACCGCCCAGACACGCATGAGCGGAGTCAATCTTCCGGATGGTACCAGGATACGCAAAGGCGCTTTCGATGCAATCCAAACGTATGCACAGGAGCTGGGCGGTTCCATCCCGAAGGATTTAGAGGGCAGAGTCAACGAAGTTGCCAAATTAGGCGGAACTCCTCTGGTCGTATGCACAGGGAACCGTATTTTAGGTGTCATTTATTTGAAGGATACCATTAAAGAAGGGCTAGTAGAGCGTTTTGCAAGGTTACGTTCGATTGGAATTAAAACCATCATGTGTACCGGAGATAACCCGCTGACTGCGGCAACCATCGCACAGGAAGCCGGTGTGGACAGCTTTATAGCAGAATGTAAACCCGAGGATAAGATCGAAGCAATTAAAGCCGAGCAGGCCGAGGGAAAGATCGTGGCTATGACGGGAGACGGCACCAACGATGCCCCCGCCCTGGCACAAGCCAATGTGGGCATTGCGATGAACAGCGGTACCACTGCTGCCAAGGAAGCGGCAAACATGGTGGACTTAGATTCCGATCCCACAAAGATTCTGGATGTGGTGGAAATCGGAAAGCAGCTTTTAATCACGCGCGGTTCTCTGACGACCTTCAGTATTGCAAACGATATTGCAAAATATTTTGCGATCATCCCCGCAATGTTCATGGTGGTCATTCCGCAAATGCGGATGCTGAACATTATGGCATTATCAACCCCTTACAGCGCAATCCTCTCCGCCTTGATTTTTAATGCGATCATTATCCCGCTCCTGATTCCCCTGGCAATGAAGGGCGTCAAATACAGACCGATGCGGGCGGAGAAGATGCTGTCCCGCAACATGCTGATTTACGGCCTGGGCGGTATCATCGCACCCTTTGCAGGTATCAAGCTGATTGATATTGTTATTACACCGGTACTGGCGGCTCTGGGTCTATAATGAAATTTCATCCTGATCCACTGCGATACTTTAGGTTAAAAATAGGAGGTTCTAATCATGAATACATTTTTGAAAGGAATAAAGAGGCCGTTCCTGATTACGATAGCGCTGCTGCTGATATGCGGATTTGCTTATCCCCTGCTGCTTACGGGAATC
This sequence comes from Bacillota bacterium, assembly GCA_023409535.1. GTDB lineage: Bacteria > Bacillota > Clostridia > Lachnospirales > Lachnospiraceae > Mobilitalea. The sequence continues at coordinate 345,656 of JAEYGZ010000036.1, read as the reverse complement.
AGTCAGCTTATTTTTCCCAGTCAGGCAAACGGCAGTCTGATAATAACAGACGGTCAGACCATTGGCTCTGAGCTGATCGGACAGGATTTTACCGATGCACGGTTTATGAAAGGCCGCCCTTCCGCAGTTAATTATAACACCTACTCCCGGGAGGACTCAGACAGCGGCAATTATACCGGAGTGAGCTCAGGTTCAAAGAACTATGCGCCCACAAATCCTGAGCTGGCCAAACGCGTCGAGGCCGACCTTGCCGAGTTTTTAGCGGCAAATCCAGCCATCAGGGACGAGGATATTCCGACGGATTTACTGACGGCCTCCGGCTCGGGTCTTGATCCCCATATCAGCCCGGAAGCTGCTGCCATACAAATACCTGCCCTGGCTGAAGCTACAGGCTTAACACAGGATACGCTAAAGGCCATCGTACAGGATAACACACAGGGTAAATTTCTTGGAATATTCGGTGAAGAAACAGTTAATGTACTGAAAGTAAATCTGGAGATTGCAAAGAATCTCGGATTACTTACCCAAAATTAACTGCGGAAGCTAAAGGGACTATTCTAATAGATAAATTTGCTCTATAAAAGGATATAGGAGCTGTTGCAATTGCTTGCAACAGCTCCCGCAGCCTTATCCTTTCACCGCACCGGTCGTCATGCCGTCAATAAAGTATTTTTGAAACAATAAAAATAAGATGAATATAGGTATGATACCAAACATTGATCCTGCAATAAGAACATCATAATTGTTTCCATAGGGAGTAAGCAAGGTATTCAGCCCTATGGGCAAAGTAAATTTATTGGCGCTTCTGAATACCAGCATGGGCCACAGCATGCTGTTCCAGGATCCCATGGCGCATAAAATAGCCATGGCCGCAAAGGCAGGCTTCGTGATCGGAAGCATTATTCTTATACTGATTCCATACTCCGTTGCTCCGTCAATTCTGCCGGCATCCAGCAATTCCTTTGGCATACCGATTAAGTATTGCCTGAAAAAGAAGATCGTGGATGCAGCACATACTCCCGGCAGTATTACTCCGGCTCTTGAATCAATCAGGTCAAGTGTTATCATCTCCTGGTACATAGGCAGCATTAATATTTCAAAGGGAACCATCATGGTTGCAATTACCAGAAAGAACAGAATTTTATTCAGCTTGAAATCGTACATGCTCAGGCCATATGCGACAAAGTAGCAAACTAATAAGGTCAGAGTTACGGATAATATCGTCAGAACCATACTGTTCTTATACCAGGTAAAATATTTCACCGAATCTGCGTTCCCACTGAATAAATATATGTAATTCCCCAGTGTCATGGTTGAGACATCAAGATTAATGCTAAGACCTCTTCGGATCAGCTCCGTACCGGGCCGAAACGATGCTAAGAGGCCCGAGAATACAGGAAATATAATAATAGTACCAACCATTGCGAACCATGCTGTAGCAAATACGGAGCAGAGTTTTGTCTTTGGAGATGATACTGATCTTATGGCAAGGCTTCCCCTGGGCATATTATTTTTCCTCCTTTTTAAAGGTACCGTTCATCATCAGCTGTACAACATTGATTGCTAACGCAATTACCAGAAGCACAAGTCCGACAGCCGAAGCATACCCCAGCTGATTTTTTTCAATACCTCTTCTATATAGATAACCTACGATTGTCAGTCCGATGTTATTCGGAGATCCGTTTCCTGCCCATAACATAAAGGATTCCAGGAACATTGCAAGACCCGCATAGATACTGATCGTCAATACATAGATAGTAGTCGGTTTTAATAGTTTCATAGTAATATATCGAAATTTCTGAATACCGGAAGCACCGTCAATTTCTGCTGCTTCATATAAGGACCCATCAATCGATTTCAGCCCTGAAAGGAAATAAAGCATATTCACACCTGTCCATCTCCAGCAGCATATGATAAGTAATGCACCAAGTCCGGTTTCTTTCACTTTCAGCCACTTACGGGTAGCAAAGCCAAGTGTTTGCATGATAACATTCATTTGTCCGGTTTCATATTCCGAAAACATCAGCCTGAAAAGGGTACCCGATATCACTACAGAAGTTAACGCCGGCAGATATAATAATGCTTTCCATAAGCCCTTTGCCTTAACAAGCCTGCTGTCGATTAATACGGCATATATCATAGGAAAGGGAATTAGCAAGGCAATGGTCAGAAGCATATACTCAAAGCTGTTAAGTACTGCGATATGAAAAACCTTATCTGCCAATAATTTTGAATAATTATTGAAGCCTATCCAATCTGTTCCGGTAGGTTTAATATCTTGAAAACTCATCATAATTGTGCTGATAAGCGGATAGATCCAAAAAAACAGAAAACTGAGAATAAAAGGAAATACAAAAACATAAGGGGCTGCTTTCTGCGAATAAAGAACTTTTTTAAGTTTCATTTTCTTACTCCCTCCTTCTTATACAGTAAGGAGCGCCCAGAAAAATTCCGGGCAGCTCCTTACTATTGCAGATTTTTGTCTGTTTACTGTTCCAGGGAGATTACATCCTGAGAAGCAGCCAATGCCTCATCAACCGGCGTTTTGTTTTCAAGAATTTGGTTTAATGTATTCGTACAGATTTCTTCATTAATTGTGGGGCTGATGGATACAACGCTGATCTTACCGATACCATCTTTAATTTGATTCAAAACATCATAAGGATAATTTCTAAAGAATGCATTGTACTGATTACTATCATCATGAATAATGGATTCATCCGTCCACATAGCTGTATTGCACACATCAAATCCAAGCATTTCCCAGTTCAGCTTCTCACCTTCCATAGACATCTTAGCATAGCAGATGAAGTCTGCTGCAAGTGCTTTATCCTTTGCCTGCTGAGTTACTACAGTACCTGTACCACCAATGCCTACGGAATTATTCTGTCCTGCTTCAAATACCGGACAGGGTGCAAGGTACCAATTGCCTTTTTCTTCAGGCATGTAGTTGATGAAACGGCTCATATACCACATAGCCTTCGGGAAGGATACGATATTGTGATCCAGAATATTCTGGAAGCCTGCTTCCAGGTCCACATGTCCGTCCGGTGATACCTCAGCTACACCTGAATCCAACCAGCCTACCTGCATATTAAGCATATTCTTTACAGACTGTAATTCAACATTTGCTTTACCACCAAGACCGCCGGTCCAATCATCGCCATATTCTGCCATAGCAAGCCATAACCAGTCGGTTCCGCCTGTATCAACTGAAGTAAAATACTTTCCTTCCTGACCGACAGCGGCAATATATTTCTCACCAAGGGCTGTATAGTCTTCCCAAGTTTTAACCGCATCCACATCTGCCTGAGTAATTCCAACTGCTTCTAAAGCAGCCATGTTGTAGTACATAACGGTTGCACCAACGTGGAAGTCTATGCCATAATACTTTCCGTCAGTACCTCTGTAGGTATCCACACGTGACTGAACCATAGTATCTAAATAAGGCGTTGCTGCTTCGTCAAGAGGATACAGCCACTGGTCCACTCCTGCTACCACATTCGGGAACTGTCCTACCTCTACGTCACAGAGATCCGGAGCTCCTTCTCCTGTCTGCAAGGACATGATCAATTTATTGTGCATATCAGAATAAGGATAAGTGGTGAAAGTAACTTCAATGGTTCTGTCCGGATTCTCCTGATTCCACTTCTCAACCATCTTTCCGTAATATGTATTGTGTAATTCTACAAAGGACCACATCTCCATATGTGTTCCGTTCGGATCCCCGACTGTAGTGACTGCCGGCGCTTCCGTGGGTGCTGCCGCCTCATCTGATGAGGCCTCTGTGGGTGTTGCATCATTCTCTGTTGCCGCATCTCCTCCGTCCGTTGCAGCCGGATCGGATTTTGAAGCGCATCCGGCAAGAAGCGCCGCCGCCATGACTACACATAGAAATGTACTAAGTAACTTTTTTTTCATTCTTTTCCTCCTTTTTGAACCTCTCCCGGATTCAGTTGATGTGATTTTAATGCAATTTCGGTTTCATAAATACTAAAATATTTTAGTTTCGGACATATTTCACTATAAATATATCATATTTTACTAAGATTTCATCAACAGTCGGAGGTATTATATTGTGTAATAATGATATTTTTATAGTATTTATCACCCGATAAAAGTATTATTGCACAATGAATTATTGTCTGTCAATATATATTTTATTGTTTCAAATATTATTTTAGATTTATCTATACTATATCGCAAAATATCCTTCTCTCTCACAAAAATCGGCATAAATATACTTAGTTGACTTGCCTTCAATAAAGTATATAATAGTTTACATACATATAAATATATATCATCCCCAAAAGGAGGCTCCATCAGATGCTGCATATCAAATCCCTTGATGACGGACTGGACATATTTAAGGCGCTTGGCTCAGATATCAGGGTTGAAATACTTAAATTATTGCTCAAAAATAACGGAATGAACATGAACGAGATTGCAACAGAGCTAAAAATCACCAACGGAGCGCTTACCAGTCATGTCAAGAAGCTGGAAGACTGCGGTCTGATTACGGTATCGAGTAAATCAAGCGGACATGGGAACAAAAAAGAATGTTCTGTTCTTCTGGATAAAATATTAATAGATCTTGAACCTCAGGACAGCATAAAGAATTTATATCAGACGGAGTTAAAAGTGGGACATTATTCTGATTATAACGTTTATCCCACCTGCGGTTTGTCTTCATCAACGGCACTCATCGGAGAAGTTGACGATACCCGCTATTTTGCGCATCCAGACAGATATAATGCTGATATTTTATGGTTTACCAAGGGTTACGTTGAATATATTATCCCTAATTTTATTCCTTCTTCCCAAAAGATTGATCAAATAACCATATCGGCTGAATTAAGCTCAGAGGCTCCCGGCGTCAATGATGTCTGGCCCTCCGATATCCATTTTTACCTGAATGATATTCCCATAGGAACCTGGATAAGTCCCGGTGATTTTGGGGACGTAAAAGGAATTTTTACTCCTGACTGGTGGTTCCCGAACTGGAATCAATATGGTATGCTAAAGCTGCTGGTAATCAATCGTAAGGGCTCCTTTATTGATGGTCTGAAGATCTCCGATGTTACAATAAAAGACTTCAACTTGACCTATAAGAGTATTATAAAATTTAAAATCGGTGTTCCGGATCATGCCGAACATATCGGCGGTTTAACGATATTCGGTAAAAACTTCGGCAATTATAATCAGGATATCAATGTAAGCATTAATTACAGTCCAATTGAGGGGTAATACCATAAAAACAGAGCGAACATAACCAGTCCGGCACAGACAGGTTATGTTCGCTCTGTTTTATTCCTTCTTCTATTCGATTGCCTCCCGGTTACTTCCCCAGATGCTTTGTCCGTTTTCAGTTGATGCCGCCGTAAAGGTCATTACATACTTCTTTCCAAACTCATCATATGCTTCTGAACAAACCCCCTTATAAGTAACCCCGTCAATTGTGATATGTATCTTATTCTGATCAAACAGCTTCCATTCGCCCTTAACAGCTCCTTCTACCGTACCGTTCTTATCTAAGGTAATTAATTCTGATTCCTTTATCTCGGCACTGATATCCCTTCCATGGTTAATGAACTTATAACTTCCGGCCACATCGGACTTTTTATATTCACCGATTGTCTCTCCTGCATATCGGTAAGGGAGAATCACAGGCCATCCGTCCTCATTAAAGAACATCTGATGTACTCTGACCTGATGAAATTCGCCCTTTTTCTCAAAACGAGTATGAAATATAATGAAGTATTTTCCGCTCTCTTCCTCATATATTGTGGAATTATGGCCAGGTGAAACCAAACCCTTTCTGGTCTGCCCCTCTTCCCCCTCTTCAGCAGTCCACTTATAATTGCCCATTAGTTTCAGCCCGTATTTCTGTGCAGCTTTATCATCAAAAAAGGTCCCGGCTGCACCCCTGCATTCCAGCATATCTGTCCCATCCACATCATAAAATGGTCCATCCGGTTCTTTGGCTCTGCATACTCTTATGTTATAACCTCCGTCAGCCGCCAGACCGCCAAAAGACAAAAACATATAATAATATTCTGTGTCCGGATTATATTGAACGAAAGCACCTTCTATTCTAAGATGATTTCCTCCGAGAATCTTTTTACCGTATCCCTTTTCCAGCGGAAATCCCGTATCCGGATTAAGCTCAAGAACATAAATTCCGCCGGAATACGAGCCATACATCATCCAAAGACGCCCCTCGGTATCATAGTATACACTTGGATCAACTACGTTCGGATATACCGTAGCATCATAGAAATCACCGTTTTCACTGGGTGTCGTGGTCATTCCCGATTTTAAGATAATGCCCAGATTCTTATACGGTCCTTCAATATTATCCGATACCGCAATCCCCAGACAAGCCAGCGGCGAACTGCCCTCACAGTTACAGTAATACATATAAAATCTGCCATCGTTTAACCGAATGACGGCAGGTGCCCAGAAGGTCCCTGTCTTTGCCCAGGTAAAGGCTTCCTTCATCTCCTCCAGCGGATTATCAATGATAGGATTTGTTTTGTTCACACCATCCCCTATCATAGTCCAGTTCATCAGATCACTGGATTTTGCACCTGCAAGATGTGATCCGAATATGTAGAAAGTATCCTCATACTTTACGATTGACGGATCATGGACCGATACCTCCTTGAAACCGATATCTGCCGGTTTGCCGGCTTTCAGCTTAACAGAATCATAATTTTCTCTCTGACTGCAGGACCCCAGCAAAATCAATATACCTGCCAAGCACATTACTACTTTTCTGCATTTCATATTATCTTCGCCTCCTGATACAGTTCAACACAACATAAATTCTGATTTATACTTCAAAATGCGGATATCCCGCCTCATCCCAGCGTAATTTCATGAGCATCGTATGTCTGTTAGGATCATATAACGGGTTTCCGTCTATTTCTTTCCTCGTCCTGGCATGATATACACAGATATCATTTCCTTCCTCATCAACGGTAAAAGAATTATGCCCCGGGCCATAGATGCCTTTCTCCGGTACGGATTTAAGAACGGGATACCTCTCCTTCTTCCATGCTCTGGGATCAAGGAGATCGGCATCTTCCTCTGCTGTCAGCATACCCATACAGTACTGTATTCCGGTCTCACCGGCGGAATAGGTAAGGTATATCCTTCCGTTTTTCTTAAGAACAGAGGGTCCCTCATTCACCCAAAGGCCTGCTCTTTCCCAATCATAATCCGGCGTGGTCAGCAATACCTGAACCGTCTTCAGCTTGTATGGGGATGCCATCTCTGCTATGTAGAGATTCGAAATAAGTTTCCCGACACCGGTCTTTTCTGCCCATACATAATAATATTTGCCTTTATTTTCAAAAACGGTTGCATCAAGTGAAAATGCTCTAAAAGAAAATTCATCCTCCTCCGCAGATTGCATCCTGCCTTTTTCTATCCATGTTCCGGTCACCGGATCTTCCTCCGCACACTCAAGCACATACGGCCTTATTCTCCAGACATCGTCAGCTTCGCCGCCGGCAAAATAGAGATACCACTTCCCCTCCAGATAATGAAGCTCCGGAGCCCAGATATGATAACTCATCGGACCCTTCTCATGTTTTCTCCATAGGACAGTCTCTTCAGCTCTTGATATTCCATCTAAAGTATTTGACCTTCTTATAAAAATACCATTGTATTCGGGTACTGATGCGGTAAAATAATAGTTCCCGTCTGTATGTCTGCAGATATAGGGATCTGCTCTCTGTAATATCCAAGGCTTATTATATTGTATTTGTGTCTGCACTTTCATTGTTAACTCCTTCTCGCCAGCTCATTCGTATTTTCAATACTTCATTTTATCTTAAATTATTTTAGCATATTCTAAATAATTACGCAAGAAGCATTTAGCAGGATATCATCCGGGCACTGCTGGCAGTCCAGCCCGTAGGCAAGGACATCCGGGTTGCACACTTCCCTCATTGATATTTAAGTATACATCTATAATAAGGCAGGCGGCACCTCAATGGTACCGCCTGCCTTATATTTATATAACCTATTCAAGGCTGCATATTCCTTATAATTGCTTTTTATTAAATACCACTAAGGAAGCAATAACAGAAATGACAATTAACCCTGCGCAAATAACAATAGCGGGTATAAAATCCGATGCTGCTTTTTGTGCTGTCATCAGCTGCATATTATCAACGGATAAAGTTACCGGATTATACTTATGCAGCTTCGGAGTAATATTAACTATAGTCATAACAACTATAACGCCGCCGGTAAAAAGAAGACTGCCGTAAGTATTCTTAAAGAGAATACCGCCTAAAATAACCAGCGCAACCAGCAGCGCACCAAACAGCCACATGCCCAGGAAAGCCAGGAAGGCATTACTTATATTCTCAATCGTAAAATAATAAGAGGTATAGGCATAAGTAACTGCAAGGCAGAGCAGATAGGAGACAGTCCAGATCATCCCTGCCATAGTGAATTTTGCAAGAACAACTGTGCTGCGTTTCATCCCTTTTGTCAGTATGTTGATCAGTGTTCCTTTGGTAAATTCGTTTGCCGTAATTCCGCTAAAGACAATGACTAATACCAGCAGCCCCATTTGTCCGACATTTTTAAAAAATTGGGCAAAGCTGTCAACTGCAGTCGGTTCCGCAATTCCGAGGGCGGAAGCGTCAAAGCCCGCAACCTTTAATATTTCGGGTGTAAATTTTGCAAATAGCGGATTCATCACACCGAAGATTAAAAATACAATAAACATAATCATCAATTTATAGGTACGGAGATTCTCGGTAAATTCCTTTTTAACAAAAGCTAAATAGGCTCTCATTGTATCGCCTCCAAAAAAAGGTTTTCAATCGTTGGCTCTGCTATTTCAAGCTTTCGCGGCAGAAGCTTCTCTCCTGCAAGGAGTTCAAGTGTCCTTATTTGTGTCGCCGCAATATTATCAGTCCTGATCACGAGCGTTGTCTCAGTCTGGGTATAATTCGTCCGATCATACAGAGCAATAAACTTTTTCTTATCATTTTCAGTTGCAAATTCAATCAGCAAGCTGTCTGCCTTATGCTTCGCCTTTAGTTCTGATAAGGTCCCGCAAAGAGCCAGTCTACCGTTATTTAAAACTGCCACATGGTCACAGATGCGCTCCACATCAGCCAGGATATGTGTAGAGAATACAACGGTAACTCTGCCTTTGACAGCAAGCAGAATATCAAGGATTTCTTTTCTGCCGATGGGGTCAAGTGCTGAGGTGGGCTCATCACAGATCAGCAGCCTGGGTTCATTCAAAAGCGCCTGGGCTATTCCGAGCCGTTGCTTCATCCCCCGTGAAAAACCGCCGATCTTTTTATTGATACCCTCAAGCCCCACAAGCGTCAGCAGCTCCTCACTGCGGTTTCTAATTTTGTCGGCAGGTATTCCGGTGATCTCTCCACAGAGCTTTAGATATTCTCCCGGTCGCATATACGGATAAAATTCCGGCACATCGGGCAGGTATCCGATAACTTCATTGGTTTTGGTCTGTCCGAACCTGACAGCATCGCCGCAGACAGTCACCCTGCCGGCGTCAGCTTTCAGCAGTCCTAAGATGATCTTCATCGTGGTGGTTTTTCCTGCACCATTCTGACCGATAAAACCATAGATAGAATGCTCCGGTACCGAAAAGGAAAGGTTGTCAATGACCTTATTGCTCCCGAAGCTTTTAGACAATTTATCAATTGTGAGAATATTCATTATTCCTCACCTCTTCCAATGGTAAAATAAAGCACCGGTCCGATAATGTTAATCAAACTTATCACTGCCCATAGAGGACGGCTGCCACGCCTATAGGTTTTGTGGGTAAAGATATGAATCAGAGACGCGCCGGTCAGCACCACTTCCAGGATACCCAGGGGAATAAGAACAGGTAATAAACTGTTTAAGTCCATCCTATAATTCACTCCTTTCCTTGGTTTTTTGTTCTGCGAATACAGTTAATTTATGGATTACACTTTTATAACCCGGCTCCTCACTCAGAGCCTGAAAAATAGGGTTTTCCAAAACACTTTGCAAAATGCTGCTTCTTATGGTTGTTTCATCTCTCGGAGCTTGCAGATCGATATCCGCATCATGAAACCACTCTTCTATACGGTCAAAGAAGCTGTCTTTTCTAAGCTCAAACGGCAGCAGAAAGTTCGTGCAGATATCCGCATACCTGTTAAGCATCTCCAGTGCTTTTGCATTATTATTAAGTACGGCATATCCATGGGCTGCAAAATAATAAAGCTGACAGAGGGTGTTAGGGTTCAGATTTTTCACATCAAAGCTTTCCGCCAGCTGAATAAAACGGTGCAGCGCCTCTTCAAACTTAACCGGCTCATCTGTCAGCAGGAACAGATAGGAGTGTGCCGTTTCCAGCAAGCCGATTAAATACTGATACAGGCCTGCCTGCAAAACCAATTTTGCCTTTTCAACATTTCCTGTCATCTGGTAAGCGGAAGCAAGCAGGATATCATCATTGGATATGGGCATGCTGCTTTCCCCCAGCAGCTCCAGCACCTGCTTGGGCTGCCCCAGGGAAAGACGGCTGATGGCCTCCAGTGAATTTGCCTGCCTGATTAACCGGGCATCATTGCTTTCGGCTTTAATACGAATGCATAATTCAATAATCTCCTGTAACAAAGCTTGCTGTCGTTCTGTCTCCTTCAAAAGCGAGCAATAGTTAAGCAATAAAATCACCATTTTCATGAGCAGCGGAAAGCAGGAATAATACTTCTTGATAATCGCCCGGCATTCGGAAAGTACCTGATCAAAGGGCTTTTTCCCGAAGTCATCGGCCAGCTGGTGATAGGTTTTGCGAATATCCTGCGGGGTCATTTGCGGCAGGTACCCGATCAGCTCGTCAATACTGATATTAAAATATGCCGCAAGCTGCGGAAGAAGGGTGATATCCGGATAGCTCTGTGCTGTCTCCCACTTGGATACCGATGCCTTTGACACCCCGATATACTCCGCAAGCTCATCCTGTGTAATACCCTTTTCCTTTCTCTTTGCCATAATAACTGTTGATATATTAATCTCTCTCATAAGCTAATCACCTCTATGTTTATGATATCCGTATCCTGAATTAAAATCAATAGAACGCCGCGATACTTCGGTTGAAAAAATCAACTAACAGGAAACTTTCGGCCAATGGAAGCCGAAGCATGAAAATACCACAGTCCGCAGACTGTGGTATTTTCCCACCTGTTACCACCATGTATAATATGGTGTTTCTTTACGTTTCTTATCTTTATCTTCATTACCGGCCGCGTTTGTACCTGTGCTATTGCTTACATTACCGCTTGTATTAATACTGGTATTATTCGAATCACGTGTTTTCCTTTTTATCGGCATTGAATCAACCTCCCTTACTTATTTACGAATATTATCTGCAATAATTACAAAATAATGTTGTATAAGATTGGTATTATTCAACGCCTGCAAGGCAAGGGAAACAGATATCACAGATTGAGGCATCTAGCCTCCTAATGTAACATCACAGTCCTGATACCATCGCAGTGCATCTAAAAATTGTGATCGATTGAAGTCCGGCCAATAATCATTAATAATATAAAAATCTGCATAGACTGACTGCAATGGAAGAAAACCGCTTAACCGGCTGCGCCCTCCCCATCGAATAATCAGGTCTACCCTTGGTATCTCACAGGATTCCAACCGCTTATTCGCAATTAGATTTTCTAAATCCCACTCCCAGTCATAATTGACAAGAAAATTGAGATTAATTAAACCCCGGCCAAAATTAACTCTCTTATTTGCATATTGAAGCAGCTCCTTCGGATATGCTGTTGATTCTTTATTTCCGATTACTAACAGGTTCGCATCTCTTCCGCTTAATAACCTGACTGCTTCAACACAGGCCTTGGTAAATTCGTCTCTCTGTCCTTTTTCTCTTTTATTATTATCCTTGGTAAAGCCATAAAAGGTAGCTTCTTTGATGCCATATTCAAGCATCATTTCATACAGTTCAAACCCCGGATTTATCCCATACCTATACCCGTCTTTTTTATCTAATCCATTCTTCTGCGCCCATCTTCGATTGCCATCTGGTATGATACCAATATGCGAAGGAATTCTTTTGAACGTTTCCATCTGTTTTCATCCTTTTATTATTCGTTCATTTACCGGTTTTCAGGGAATATAACCAGAAGAAACATTTTGAATGCTTCCTCGGCATAGACAGCATGCGGCGTTTTGGCCGGCATAATAATTGTATCACCCTCAGAAAGCTGATGAACCGTATCACCGATGGTAATTTTGCCCTTACCATCCAGAGCGATAACCATGGCATCTCCGTCGGATTCGTGCGTACTTATCTCTTCTCCCTTATCAAAAGCAAACAGCGTCAGGCTGTGATGCCTGTTTTGAGTCAACGTTTTGCTGACAATCTGTCCGGGCAGATAGCTTATGGATTCCCTCAGAGATAAGATCTGTCCATGTTCCAGGTTTTTCATATATTTTTCCATCTGTATTCCTCCTGTAAGAATTCGAATAGGTTTAAGACGTATTTATCTTATATATATTTTAGCATATTTATTTACATTAATCTAATAATTTACAAGATCAGCATTTATTATTCTTATGACTTATCGGCCCATTGAACCACTTGCTTTTCTCTATGCCCTCAACCTCTATGAGTATTGTCTGAAGATAACAAAATTCCTGTATTAGGTCTTCCTTATGCATTGCTAAGCTAACATGCATTAATAAAGTCGTAAGTATTTATTATTTACTCATCATACGCAGTCAGCGCAATCGGTAAAGCACTAATCACACAGTTACCCGCCGCGGGAAGGCCGACTAATATTGAACTGATAATCTCCTCTCTGGTTGCCCCATGTGATTTAGCCATTTTTACATGAAAGGGTATTCCGCTTTCAAGTCGCACCGCCGCCATAACGGCCAGATAGGCAAGCTCTTCCGTCTTTTTATCAAGTTTGCTCGCCGCATCTATTTTTTGCACAGCCTCCATCCACGCACTCTGATATTCAGGTGCTTCCAAGGCAAAGGTTTCAAACGATTTGCTGACATTCATTTTTTATTCCCCCTTTTTCTCCTGTTCAAAGAATGCTTTCCAGGCCGGAAGCTTGCCCATCATACTTTCCGCCATTTTTTCTGCGGCGCTTTCATCAAAGCCCTGCGTTCTTACGATAAATTTTGTAAGGTTCATCTTTTTTTCCTCAAAGGATTGCATTTCTCCATTGGGTCGTGCGCAATGAACACAATAATCCTTGTTGGGATCGTTCGCAGCAAAATCCGAGATATCCTCCATCGGCATCCCACAGGCGATACATACTTTCATCTTTATTCCTCGCTTTCCCGGTTAATTAAATTTATATAAGTTGATATCAGTACCGGCTTATATCTTCGCAATACCGACTCATTGGGGCCTGAGAAGAATTCCCTGTTCAGCAGATAATAATGCACCAAACCGAGCCATGTGTTGAACAGCATGTGTGTGGGGAGCTTTTTCACGGCTCCTGTTTCTATCTCACGCTCAATCCTGCTGCTGAAATGAAACGCCACGGTTGACTGAATCATTACAAACGTGCTTTTTGCTTCATCCGGCAATAAATTCATTTCAGAAATCAGTCTGGTATAGAATGCTTCGTATTCTTCCAGGACATTCAGATGTTCCTCCAGCAGGTTCTCGATGCTGTCGTATCTCTTAGTCAGGATATGCAGACTTCCCCCTATCTTATCTCCGAAGTCTGACAGCAAGCAAACCAACAGATCGTTAAGTGTGGGAAAATGAACGAATATCGACCCATGGGAAACTCCTGCCTCTTTCGCAATAACACTCGTAGCGACCGAAAAACCCTTTTCAGAGAAAATACGGTATGCTGTCTCAATAATTTTCTTTCGTGTATTTGCTTTTTGTACTTGTCTTTTAGAATCCTTCATAATGACTCTCCACTCAATAAGTATGCACTCATTTTAAAATATAATTAATTTTCTGTCAAGCAGGAATAATTTAAATGATAATTTGGACATTAGTTATTCAATGGTTGAAAAGTGCTAAAAAAGAAAGTCTTGGGTGTTATCCCAAGACCTTCTTTTTATTCTTTGAGATTCCGATTGAAAGTAAATGCAGAATAAACTCCAAGAATAAATCCCACACAAATTACTGTGAACCGTAAATAGTACCTGCCTGCGGATATTTATTCAAAAATACCGCATTTGCCGCCTCAAGTCTCTCACAGTATTCTCCGTAAGCCGGGCTTACTATCCTTAAATTTGCAGTAAAAACATCATGATAGCCGCTGTCTTTCTGAAACTCTATCATTAAATCTATCATTTTTCCCGGGGAAGATCGTTTAAATTCTTCAGATGTACGATAAGAGATATATTCCTCCACATTAAAATTTTTGAAATAAGCTTCAGGATCACGGATGGCTTCCTCCATCACTAAGTTCATAGTCTCTTCATACTTTTCCATAGTTGAATTTTCCTCTAGCTGTATTGCTTGCTCCATATAGGTATTCAACTCGTCAGGAATGAGAGTGCGGGCACCATCCAAGTATGAAACTATTTTGTCATAGGCTATTCGCTGTTCTTCGGACTTAATCGGATCTTTAAGAAAACGGCCAAAATGCAAAGAAAGATATAACCCGTAGTTACCGGGAAAGGCTAAAACCAGTTTTTCCTGAACTGACAAGCCTTCTTCGTCTACCTGCTGCATACGGTGAAAGCTATTCTCAATGTCGTAGTTCTGAATCAACTCGTTGATATAGCTCTGCGCCGCTTTAAGCTTTTGAATTTTAAGCTCATTCAGGCGCTTATACCGCGCAAGAGCTACTGTTTTATCCTTGCTTTCCAAAATTAATCGTATATCTTGAATACCAATACCACATTTACGCAGCACAGAAATTTCTTTTAATATGCTAATTTCCTTGCTTTCATAATTCCTGTATCCGTTATTCAGCACGTTCGGACGAATAAAGCCCTGCTGCTCGTAATACTCAACCGCCTTTTTCGTTAAGCCACAGGCTTCGCATGCTTCTTTTATTAACATGTATACCACTCCTTTTACCAAACACTATAAACCAATCCCCTGGGGAATAGTCAAGGCTTAAATTAAAAAATTTCCATACACAATAAATTATACTATATAATTGTTAATATGCCGCACTTCAATCTCGTTTCGAGTCCCAAGTAAGGCCGCCAAAAATAGGTCGAGATAAGAGGTTCCATAGCAGTAATCTTTCCTTGTACACATTAATAATATATATTCATATTATGAATAGTCAATAAGTATATGGGGGACTCGAAATGGTTGTTTATAGAGAAGCAAAAAAAGAAGATCTGACAGAGATTGCCGCATTACTGACGGAAGCCTTTCACGGTTATGCTTTTTTTGATCTGTATAATCCGAACAAAAGAAAGAAGCAATACCAGTTTATGCACGCAATTCAAGATGCAAATGCCAAAGCATCTTTCCAAAGACATATTACGCTGGTTGGTATCCGGGATAATAAAATTGTATCAGCAGCACAATTGAAAGCTCCAGACACACCGGATGTCGGCTTCCTTGATTATGTCCTTGCAGGCGGAATTAGAGTATTGTTTACCGGGGGGCTGTTCAATACTTTAGGATTATTAAAAATGTTAGATGAGGCCAGTTCCATCTGTCATAATCTTCCCGGGTGCGTATGGTACCTGAGTTCACTTGCTGTATCAAAATCCTGTCAGGGTCAAGGCTTAGGGAGCAAAATGATTACAGAATGCATTATACCCTATATACGAAAAAGAAACGGCGGATTGCTTACGCTTATCCACCCATTCGGAACAGAATCGTCTATTCTATAAAAAGAACGGTTTTGAAGAGTTTCATAAAATGACAATTTGCAAAAAAGGCAAAGAGCTCGGCAATTGGAGCTATCGTATGAAAATAGGCTGATCAGGCAACACACAAAAATCTGCCCGATAAACGCCGCATAGCTGTTTCTATAATAGACATGCTTCTCTATCCTTGTTATTCCCACTACCTATGGTTCTCTTTATCAATAACTGCGAAATCACACAATGGAATGCTTCTCCTGCCATAAAGGCCAAATAAAGTCCTTTGCCTCCAAAAGCCATTATGGTAATCATTATAAATACCTGAACAAACCCTATACAACGAAGCAGTGAGATAAAAAAGGCATAGGAATTACGCTCTGTTGTTTGGAAGAAGAGAATATTCATCAGCGTAACCCCAATAAAGATAAATGCCAATGGATAAAGCCTAAGCATTTGCACCGTTAAGCTCGTCAGCTCGATATTTCCGTTATGAAACAATGCCACAACCCCTTCACTGAATAAGATTGTGAGTCCAACCAGAAGTATCGATGCCAGGATATTAGCACGCACTCCCAAATTGTAAATATAGGAAAAATTATTCTTTTCGCCTTTTCCATGATATAAGCTCATAATTGGCTGTGCCCCCTGTACAACACCCACCAATACCATATTTATAATAGCACACACATAGCTGACAATCGCATATGCAGACACTCCCATCGTACCCGCCGTATGGACAACTGCAAGATTAAATGAAAAGGTTACTGCAGGCACACTAAACTCCATTAATGCCGATGCCATCCCATTATGAAGGATTCTTTTCAATTCATAGAAGTGCAATACTGGTTTATGAATACGGAGCATACCCTTTTTGCGGATAAAATGACTGCAATAGAATGCCAGCTCAATTGATACGCCAATCCCATTGGTGATGGCCGCAAACTCAATTCCAAAATTCAGGATAAGAATGAAAATGACATCAAGAATCGCATTGATTACTGCACCGGTTACGGAGCCAAACATTACTGTTTTTGGATCATCATCGTTGCGGATAAAAACAGATAGCCCAAAGGTTACCATCTGCAATACTGAAAAGGGCGCTGACCATTTCAGATAGGAAACCGCATTTGGCAGTAATACATCATTTGCTCCTAACAATACGGAGAGGGATTCTCGGAAGATAAATCCCAGAAGCGCCAAAATTATACCTATAACAGCCGATAATAATATACACTGGCAAAATATATTATTCGCTGTCTTAAACTCCCCTTTGCCCTTATGAAAGGAATATATATTTGCTCCTCCTACTGCAATAAGCATTGACAATGCAACGACGATCATACTATATGGAAATGCAATATTAATGGCTGCAAGTGCAATCTCCCCTATTCCCTGTCCCACAATAATCCCATCTAGTATGACATAAAGTGCTTGCACCAGCATCCCCATAACAGATGGAATAACATACTTAATAAAATGTTTCTTGATTTGCTTATGATTTGAATTGTTCATTAACATATCTTCCTCCCGTATTAACCTTGACTTATACAATGAACCATTATAAACTGTATATATACTATACAGTCAATCCTGAAATTCAAAATATTATAGATATATAGATAGTAAAGAAAAAATAAGCGAGGAAGAAAATGATAAGTAATTACATGAAAATCAGTGAATTCGCAAAAGTAACCGGAATTACACGTAAGAATCTCATATTCTATGATAAAATAAAGCTTCTATCTCCCGCTCTGACAGACGGGCAAAACAAATATCGCTATTATACCTACCAACAGATTGATACAGCGAATGTCATTACGATATTACATGAGATGGATATGCCTTTAAAAGAGATCAAAGAATACCTAAATGGCCGTACCCCGGATAAATTAATCGATATGCTGGAGCTTCAAAAGGGAATTGTTCAGGAAAAAATACAGAAACTTAACCAAATCAGTGATATGCTGAATACCAGAATCGAATTAACACAACGAGGAATTGATGCAGATGACAGCATTGATGTTATTATTCTGAAAGAATATGAAGCAAAGCCCATTTTACTGGGGCCTGAGCTTCCACAAGACAGTCATAAGATAGAAAGCTGGCAATATCTCCTGGAATTCTATGAGTTTTGCTCCGACAATAAAATAATCCGCGGTCTGCCAACCGGATTAATTATTTCCCATGAGGATTTAATGAACAACAATATCATGCGTCCCTTTCGATTTTATTATTCTCCTGCTGCCGGTAACAGCTCACCAACCAATGCTTATAAACCCCAGGGGCTGTATGTTATCGGTTGTGAACAAATAGGCTATGAAATGAACAGTAATCTATATAACCGGCTCTTTCAATATATAGAAAAAGCCGGTTTAAAGATTGTGGGCGATGCTTATGAAGAATATTTACTTGATGAGATATCCACCACTGACTCCAGCCAATATTTATTGCAAATTTCAATACAGGTACAAAAGTAACTTTGCAACAATTTATCCGGTTAAACAAAAAGTGAATGAATAGTTGTCTTTAAGCTTTTTTAATACTATAATTCTATATAAATAGACATTATACCACTTATCAGCTGCAGGAGAGGGCATGCCATATCTGCAATGTCAGTACAGCAGATAGTTCTAATAACAGCACCGTCATCACAACAGGAAGGAACAATGAATATGACCAATATAATATGTGTGGATTTCGATATGACACTTTTTGATCATCAATACCAAAAAATACCGGAAAGTGCCTTGGAAGCCCTTGATCATATAAGAGACCGTTATAAAATAGTTCTGGCATCAGGCCGTAATTTTAATGAAGTACAAAATCTTCCTATGAAAGACTTATTAAGACCGGATGGTATTATCCACTCTAACGGTTCTGTTATTGAAGCAGATGAGCGTATCTTACGAGAATCTTTCTTAGAGAAGGATCTGCTCCGGTCCGTACTCCTCTTCGCCATAGAGCACGGTCTTTGCCTGGGTACCTTGTTTGAAGGTAATTATTACAATACAAATCCCTCTGCCTTGAAGAAACGCTGGCTTCAAAGAGGAACTGTTCCTGTTCCCTCAATACGTGATGCGCGGGAATTATTCGGCAAGAATATCCATTCTCTTTTCCTGAACGATACCACTGATGCCGCGGTTATGATAGAGCGAAATTTTCCTTCATTAAGGGCTCCCATCATGTCAAAAGATGGAGGTGCCGATGTAATCCCCAGACATATTTCAAAAGCCAAAGGTATGGATTTACTGCTGGAGTACTGGCATCAGACCTACGAAGATGTTGCCGCCATCGGGGACAGTATGAATGATTATGAATTGCTTCAAGCAGCTTCCATAGGTATCGCCATGGGTAATGCCATAGAGGAACTTAAACAAATTGCTGATTATATAACAAGCTCCATTGCAGATGACGGTATTAAAAATGCAGTAATCTATCTGGAAAATTTAAACTGACGCAGTATATTCTTTGATATAAAAAATAAAGCATATCTTCTTATGTAAACGGAGATATGCTTTGGTTATTCATATATAATATATAAGTTTTATATTTTACTCCGCGTTTTACACCGCGTTAAATAACAAGGTAAATTCATGATCTTTCAAAATGAATTTAGTCTTGCAATGTAGAATTTACTTTAACATTTAACTCTCGCGTTTTACACCGGTACACAGGGCGGACAAAAAGTACTTGACTTGAAGTTCACTCCAAGTATTACAATCTTATCATACAAAAATAAGGAGGATGAGTGAAATGAACTATGCAAAATTGGGTAATTCCGGAATTGAGGTATCCCGTCTATGTGTCGGATGTATGAGTTTTGGTGATCCTGCTAGTAAAATGCATGCTTGGACGCTGAATGCTTCTGAAAGTGAAGCAATCATAAAGCATGCCTTAGGGCTCGGTATTAACTTCTTTGATACGGCAAATACTTATTCCGCAGGAACCAGTGAGGAATATTTGGGGAGGGCAATTAAGAACAATATTTCCCGTGAAAAGGTCGTAATTGCCACAAAGGTATACTTCAACGAAGGAAATCTTTCTAAAGAGGCAATTCCAAGAGAACTTGACGGCTCCCTGAAACGATTGGGTCTGGATTATGTGGATTTACTAATTATTCACCGATTTGATTATAATACACCAGTTGAGGAAACAATGGAGGCCCTCCACAAGGTAGTGCAGTCCGGTAAAGTCCGTGCAATCGGTGCATCCGCTATGTATGGATACCAATTTGCCAAACTGCAGAGTATTGCGGAGAAGAACGGATGGACGAAGTTTGTATCCATGCAGAATCACTATAACCTTTTATACCGTGAAGATGAAAGGGAATTGATCCCGATTTGTAAAGAGCAGGGCGTAGTTTTGACCCCTTACAGCCCTCTTGCGGCAGGAAGATTGTCAAGACCTTGGTCCGCCGAGACCTTACGAAGCCAGACGGATGTTGTAGCGATTGGGAAATATGATAACACCAAGGATACTGATATTGAAATCGTTAAAAGAGTTTCCGCGTTAGCCCAAAACCGTAATTGCACCATGACGCAGATCGCACTGGCATGGCAATTTGCAAAGGGTGTTACTTCCCCTCTCATTGGTGCAACAAAGGCAGAGTATTTTGATGACGCAATTGGCAGTTTTGATATAGAACTGAGTAAAGAAGATGTGAACTATCTGGACGAATTATATGTTCCTCACAAAATCGTTGGAGCCTTATAAGTGGAGGGATTATGACGATCAAAGAAGTAAGTGAAAAATTTGGTATCTCACAGGACACTCTCCGGTATTATGAACGCATTGGTATGATACCGCCTGTCACTCGTACTTCCGGCGGGATTCGCGATTATCAGATCAAAGACTTGGATTGGGTAGAGCTTGCCATATGTATGCGGAATGCAGGTCTTCCCGTGGAAGTAATGATTGAATATGTGCGGCTTACTCAAATCGGCGATTCTACAATCCCTGCAAGGCTTCAGCTATTGACAGATCAAAGAGAAGTACTTGTGGAGCAAAGGAAAAAGATTAACACAACCCTTGATCGCTTAAATTATAAAATTGCGCGATATGAAATTGCAGTTGAGACAGGAACGTTGTCATGGGGTAAATAATTTAGATTTGTCAAATGATTATAAAGAATATCCCAGTATGCCAGAAAAGGAGATTCACTCTATGAATAGTTTTATTTATGATATTCCGGTTAAAGTTTATTTTGGAGAAAACCAGCTATCCCATTTAGGTGAAGAACTTAGCAAATATGGAAAGCGTGTATTACTCACCTATGGTGGGGGCTCCATCAAAAAGACAGGGTTATATGATTTGATTGTTGCAGAGATTAAGAAAGCAGGTCTTAACTTATTTGAACTGTCCGGCATTGAACCAAATCCCCGTATTGCTTCCGTTCGCAGCGGTGCGGAACTCTGTAAGAAAGAAAATATTGATGTGCTTTTGGCAGTAGGCGGCGGCTCCACATTGGATGCCACAAAGTATATGGCTGCCGGAGCTTGCGTTGATTTTGATCCTTGGGAGTTCTTTAGCAGATGGGCACCTATTGAAAAGGCCCTCCCTGTTGTTACAATTCTTACTCTTTCGGCCACGGGCTCCGAAATGGACTGCGGCGGAGTTATCAGTAATCCGGAGACAAAGGATAAGATCGGGCGTATGGCTCCTCCCCTATTGCCAAAGGTTTCTTTCCTTGACCCGACCTATACCTACACAGTTGGACCTTACCAAACAGCCTGCGGCGCAGCAGATATGATGAGCCACATTATGGAAATCTACTTTAATATGAACCCTGACTTTTATATGCTCGACTGCTTTATGGAAGGCATGATGAAAACCATTATCAAATATACGCCGATCGCCATGAAGAATCCGGAAAATTATGAAGCCCGTGCCAACCTTATGTGGACATCTTCCTGGGCAATAAACGGATTTGCAAACGGTGGAAAACAGCAGGCATGGAGCTGTCACCCAATGGAGCATGAGCTGTCCGCTATATATGATATTACACATGGCCTGGGACTGGCAATTCTGACACCTCGTTGGATGGAATACTGTCTGGATGAAACGACCGTGTCCAAGTATATACAATTTGGTGTGAATGTATTTGGTATTGATTCATCCCTTGAACCGATGGATATTGCTAAAAAGAGCATAGAGAAGCTATCTGATTTCTTCTTTCATGTCCTTGGATTGAAGAGCAATTTCACAGAAGTGGGAATTCAAAAGAAGGATTTCCCGATTATGGCAAAGAAGGCATGTGCGGACGATATTCTCCCCGGCTTTAAGCCTTTATCGCAGAAGGATATTGAAACAATATTTGAAATGTGTTTATAAGATAAGGTAGGTCCATAAAAATCGTTAACGGCTCATAATAACCAATAGTAATGCATTGGTCATATTATCTATCTAGCAATTGTAAAATAGATGGGATAGTGTTTTAAATACACTATCCCATCTGGAGTATTTAATCTGTTATATTCTCTTGAATTTCTGCGGTACCTGCACAACAATAACCGTCAATATTTCTTCTATTGGGCTTTCAGAAGACCGTTTCCCTTTTCACATACTTCATAAATCTCATCATATTTAGCATCAACCAGCGGTGATACCTTATCGGATTTTTTCTTGAAAAGCAAATTATAACTAAAGTACGGAACTATCCATCCGATAAAAGCGGGGACTGCCAGTATAATGGAGAGCGGAAGCATATTACCTATATATGCGAATACTGAACCAGCCATAAATGCTGTCCCAATGATGCCAACCCCATAAGCAGCTGTTGATGCTCCGATTGCCTTAGAACGTTCTAAAGCTTCTATCTCTGCTACACAGGAATCGAATTGCCGCTGTAGTCTGCTAAGTTCTGCTTTATTACGGATTTTACGATCACGTTTAAATTTCATGACCAAGGAACCAACACTTTGAATAGGTACTGATGTACTCTCCAGCGACCAGCCAAAGTTTGTATATCCATCTGTATATATTGCTTCCATACTATACCTTACAGTGACATCCTTATACTCATAGCCGATAAATCCGTTTTCATTTTTAATAACTTCACTCATTTTTTCACTCCTTTTCTTTCAATTATTATGATCATGATTTCCTAATTGTTTATCCTACTGTTTTTTCTGCATGTAGAATCAAATATGCTTGATTGCTTATATCATTTATTGTTTCGTATTGTTTTTCTATCAACGGAGAAACCTTTCTTGTCTTATTCCCTTTTACTGCCTGATAGCTGAAATAAGATGAAATCCATAAGCCAAATCCAGGTACCGCACTTAGAATACTGATAGGAAGAATTCCTCCAAGATAACTAAATACAGAAATTCCCATGAATACTGTACCAACAAAGCCGATGATGTAACCTACTGCTGTAGCTGCACAGGTCTTTTGCGCTTGCAGATGATTAATTTCTGCAACACACACCTCAAACCTTGACTGTAACTGGTTAATCTCTGATTTCTTTGGAATGTCCCTGTCGCGACGGAATTTCAATTCTACTTTAGTCCCCGACTTATGGTCAACAACCAGCTTTGCAAATGGGCTTCCCGGGAAGATGGCAAGTGGTGCCAGCATGATACGGAAAGGACCCCACACATGCTTTACGATTGCTGGCTCACTTTTTCCAAATCTCCATCCAAAGCATGCAAAAGCATCTCTCCAGATCGACTCCATACTTTTCGTAACAGTAACCGTCCTATACTCATTATTAATGTAATTATTTTCCTTAGTCTGCTCTTCACTCATATAGAAGATTCCTTTCCTTTTAAATTGTTGTATTTCATTTGATATACTAATCGTACTGACAAATTGTTAATGAGTTGCTAAGATAATGTTTGTGAAATATTAATAATACCATTGATTCTAGAAAAATATCTGTTAGCCAGTTAATTTTGTTCATAAAAACAGGAACTCTGAGTCAGAATAACTCAAGTTCCTGTTTGAATATCATAGTTTGTAAATAATAATAAGCCAATACATTTCCGGGATAAGAGAGCATTTCTTTCGATAAGCGTAATTTAATCCTTTTTCACAGCAGTTTGCAGCCTTTTTCGCATATTTCATAAATCTCGTCATACTTCTGGTCAATAAGCAGGTTGATGTCAGTCATCTTCCGCTTTACCAACAGTTTATAAACGAAATACGGCATAATCCATCCGATAAATCCCGGAACCGCAAGAAGAATACTGAGCAATATCATTGGCGGTTCGGCAGTAACAGCAAAGGTAGAGCCCGCCATAAAGGCTGTTCCAACAATACCTATACCGATGGCCGCCATTGTTGCAAATGAGGTTTTAGATTTTTCCAACTCATCAATCGCATCCATGCAGGCTTCAAAATGACGCTGCAAGCGGGTAAGCTCGGCCTTGTTTATGATTTTGCGGTCACGCTTTAACTTGATCGCAACCTTGCCAAAGCTTCCGGTATGGGGAATGTTTATGCTGCCTGTGTATCCTGCGGCATACGTATGATCATCAGGAATCCAGCCAAAATTTTCATAGGCGTCCAAAAACATTGAAACCTTATCGCGTTCAGCAAACACTTCCTTATATTCGTATCCGATATAATCCTTGCCGCCCTTTGTATATTCACTCATCGTAATTTCCCCCCCATGTGTGATGGTGTTCATCTTTTTCGACTGCACTTATTACCGGAATGTGCACGGTAAAGGCAGTACCTTTGCCGAGGATGCTATTTACGGAAATTGCTCCACCCATAAGCTGAAGGATGCGCAGGACTAAAGCAAGTCCCAGTCCATTGCCTTCTGTGGCGTGGGAAGTGTCGCCCTGGTAAAACTTATCAAAAATATGCCGGGTAGTCTCCTTACTCATACCGCAGCCGGTATCCGATACGGTTACAACGATTTCATCTGTCGTTGAAGTTTGAGTTAATGTCACGGTCCCGCCCGGCTCCGTAAACTTGATGGCATTTGACAGCAGATTACTCCACACAATCTCCAGCAGGCTTTCATCCGCCTCAATGGTCGCCCTGTCTTCAATGTCAGCAATAAATTTTATATTCTTCTTTTCCCACATCTCCTCGAATTGCAACGCACAGTTACATAATTGTCCGCATACGTCATAAGGGACCGGAACCTGTCGTATTGTTTGTTTTTCCAATTTGTTCAGTTTTAAAATATTTGTTATCAATGCAGAAAGCCTGTTGGTTGATTGCATGATACTTGCTGCATATTCTCTGCGCTGCTCGTCGGTCAAGTCGTCTTTTTGAAGGATTTCGGCATAATTCTGAATTGCTGCAAGCGGCGTTTTGATTTCATGGGATACATTTGAGAAAAAGTCAGTTTTCAATGTTTCTATGCTGCCGAGTTCCTCGACCATTTTATTGAAATCTGCAAAAATTTTATCCAAAAAATCCTGTCTGCTCGCCGCTATATGCTTTTGGGCAACGTAGACCGAAAAATCACCATTTGCCACCTTCTCGGTAGCCTTTGCAAATTGTTCTATCGGATCTCTGTAACGGTGTTTGATCTGTCGGATTGTAAGCACCGTAAAGCCGAAGGCGGTCACTATCCAAAAAGCAATGATCGCCGTTATATTTTCTGTGGGAACTTCTTTATAGTTCACATAATCCCCCAATATGATCATTTGAATGGTAACTAAACTACCTAAAGTTAAAAATGATACAATAAAAATCAGCCATTCAAATCGCTTTTCAGCGAATGGAACTTTTGATTTGTTTCTATATTTCATTTAAATACCGCCTTATATCCGATCCCGCGAACAGTAACAATTTCAAATTCATCACAGCCTGAAAATTTATCTCTTAGCTTGGTGACATATACATCCACAGCTCTAAGGCTGGTTTCGCTTTCAATTCCCCAGAATTCGTCCATTAACTGAGTACGAGTAAACGTTTTTTTGGGGTAGGAAAGCAACTTGTATATTAGATTAAATTCTCTTGTCGTTATAGGTATTTCTTCACCGTTGATTGCCGCAGACATCCCATCGGCATCCAACTCCAGATTGCCAATCGTTAGTTTTCTATCCATTTCTATATTTGCACGGCGCAAAAGTGCCCGGACACGTAGCAAAAGCTCCCCTAATTCAATTGGCTTTACCATATAATCATCAATGCCCAATTGAAACCCTTTTTGCTTTGATAAGAGATCATCCTTTGCCGACATAAACAGAATTGGAATATGCTTATTAACCTGCCGCACTGTCTGCGCAAACTCAAAGCCGTCAATCTCCGGCATCATAATGTCAGAGATAATCAATTCATATATATTATTATACATTTCATCATAAGCGGCCCTTGCATTTAAGCAGCCTTTTGCATGAAAGCCGCTGTCGTTAAGATAGGTACAAACAATTTGATTTAAAGATGCGTCGTCTTCAACCACAAGGATATTAATCATATTCGTTGCCTCCCATAAATAATATTTTTTTCCCGCTGAATTTTGTTATGCGGATGATCATAATAATTCCAAGTATGGTAGAAGCACTTCCCATTAAAATCCCCATAATCCCGTTTACAGATGGAGGAACCTCAACTGCTTCCGGTGAAATAGATAAAATCGCAGTCTGCGTCAGTACGAGGCAGATAAGGGATGCTGCAAGATTAATCATCTTGATGGCATGAACAAGGGGAGTATGCTTGTGCCGATAAACAATTACACCTCTTATATTAATCGTTAATTCAGTAAACGTAAAGGTCGCAATAGCAAGAGCCATATACATGTGATAGGAACTTGTCACAGGATGGGAAAGGAGCCTTATCGAATACACAATATACATGACACTCGATGCGATTAATACAAGCCCTGATAACTTGTAATAATAATATTGTGCCTTTAAATCTTTCTTTTTTACAATACCTGCCAATACGCAGCACTTTGCGATAACCATACCAAAGGTATAGAATGCACCGGTGCACGTAAAAAATGAAAGTGAGAGTATCCCCATAACCAACTTACCAATACCAATAATTGTATTGCCAACACAGGAAGCTCCGGCAAAGCGCAGTAATTGGCCTGTCGATTCACTGATACGCTCTGTTGCTATATTACTAACTTGACTTGCAGAAGTAACAAATTTTTTCTGCCTTTTAATGGCCATATTCCTATCCTCCTGCATTGAATTATTTAAAATGTATCCTTATATTATTCAGGTAATGTTTGAGAATTGTTTAAGAATTGTTAATTTTTATTTCTTTATCCAATTAAAAAAGTCAGCAATCTACACAAGACAAACTGCTGGCTTTTAAATTTATCATCTATAAAATACATACCATGTATAAACCCGCTCGCAGATGCTATAAACAACATCCAGCTGCTGCTGAATCACAGGCTCCGGCCTTCTTCCTGCCCATATTGCCGCTCATAATTCAATCCTCCTTTCATTCAATGTGGCTATTAATACGGGAGTTATTAATATTTCTGGTGGTTCATTGCATTGTTTCCAGACCAGACTCCTTTTTTTATTACCGTCATCACATAATACTTCTATAGTTTGCCCTCAGTTTTTAACCACACAACCTCGTCACGAATAGTCTCCTCAAAAGGACGGCAATGAAAATCCAATTCCTTTCTGGCCTTATTACAGTCAAAATTATTATTGCGTGTCAGGTTATAAATTGCAAATTCATTCAGCAAAACCGGTTTATCCGTAATTTTACCTGTAACCTCCATTACTTTAGCAAGGCCTTTTGCTATCCTGGGAGACAGTATCTTGGGATTATAATTTAATCCGGTCGCCTCATTAATCAGACAGAACATTTCCTTCATAGATACCAGACTGTTGCTCATGATATAGCATTCCCCCCTTCTTCCCTTATCACAGCAAGCTATAACGCCTTCTGCCAAATCCCGAACATCCACACTGTTAAAAGTTCCGGCAATACCCGCTGACATCTTTCCTTTGGCATATTGTATTATAAAATCTGCTACCGGACCATAAGAATAATCATCGGGACCGCAAATGCCGCTTGGATGGATAATGGAAGCATCAAACTCCGGTACCAAATCCACCGCATTTAATACCAGTTGGGATGCCAGCGCTTTTGTAACGGAATAGTAGCCGACCAGTCCTTGGAAATTAAAGTGTTTTACTTCTTTTATAGGCAGATTTCCACTTCTTTCAGGAATAGCTCCCGTTGAGCTTATATAAACCATCTTTTTAACCTTATGGCTTACGCATTTGTTTATAATATTCTGGGTACCTGTTACATTAACTGCATATACTTTTTCATTGGGAGCCGGATCTAAGGTAACAATACTGGCACTATGAATAACATATATTTCAGTTCCTTCCGGTACAGTAAAAAATCGTTCCAGAGAAGCAGTATCCGTCACATCGCCTGTTACAATTTCAGCTTTCTCCGGTATATATTTTGCTGCCGGGTCACCAGCCAATACCAATGCCCGTACCTGTTCCCCTCTTTCAATTAACTTCCGTGACACATTGCTACCAAGCAACCCGGCCGCACCTGTTAATAAATACATTCTTCTGACCATATTATGTTCCTCCTAAACTGTGATTCCTGTTACCATTGTGCCCCTGTCTTTCTGTTGATTACATCCATCATCTCCTGTTGTTGCTGTTTTCGTTCTTCCATTTCCTTCCTTGCTGTTTCTTCCCGGGATGCCTGTTCAGCCTGCAACCGCGTCTTCGCCTCCGCTACTGATTCCCCTTCTTTGGTAAGATAGTTATCCACGAACTTGTCAGTCACTTTCTGGAAGCCCTCTACAATACCGTTTTCGATTTTTTTATACCCGTTAACAACGTTTACCTCAATTTTCTTATTTACTTCAACAATCTTTGATTTTGACATATGATTCAAGTCTCCTTTAAATTTATTTTTTATTAACCGATGGGAAGGATACCAAAGGTTTGTTTACGTTTTGTTTCTATTTTGTTTTGAAAATATTACTTAGCAGTATAATTATTTGTATCTTTTATAAACCGGCTTCCTGCCTGCTTTCAGTTAAATTTCTTAATTTGATTCCTGATTTGCTAATACTCCTGATGGAATCATAAATAACATCAATGCTGGAATTTTGCTCTTCCGTTATTGCAAACATTTCCTCTGTATTTTCTGAATGTTTTGCGGAAATGTCCGATATGGTTTCCGATTGTCCCCGTATTTCCATAAAGATTGAGCTCACAGTTTCTGTCATTTCAAGTTCTTTCTCTATGTACATATCGAGATTGATAAATGCTGTTTTAATGTTTTCAAAGCTGTAGAAAACTTCATTTGTAATAATTTCCCCTTCTTTCACCGCAGAAATCCCTTGTCCTGCTTTTTCAAAAACCAGCCCTATTTTCGCCTGGATGTCATTTATGATACTGCCAATATGTTTTACCGTATTGGTGCTTTGTTCTGCAAGTTTTTTAATCTCGCCTGCAACAACGGAAAATCCTGCCCCTGCATCTCCTGCTCTTGATGCCTCTATACTTGCATTTAATGCAAGAAGATTGGTTTGTGCTGCAATCTGATTAATTGCGGAAAGAAAGTCATTTACTTCTTCCATGCTCTGATTTAAAGCCTCCACAGTTTCAAGTGATTCCTGTACTGCGGTATTTATTATTTTCATTTGCATTCCCATCTGGCTTATTCGTTCGGAATTCTGATTTACTATCCGCCCGGTATCCTGAGAAGTTTTAGACATATCTCTTGATAGTGAATTAATTTCAAGCATTTGCTCATCGGCTTTGTTCATCATATCACTGATAAAGGTAATACTATTGGACTGATTTACAACACCTTCCGCTACATTTTTAATGCTGATCGTCATTGTGCTGCTGATGTCTTTTAAAGTACTGATATCATTATCACAGCTTATAATATCATTGCTTAGAGAAGCTGTACTTACCCGGATAATATTTATCATGTTATCCATCTGCTCCAGCAGTTTTCTCGCTTCTGCCTCATTCTTATTCGATAATTGGATTAGTCCGGCACTGCGGCTGCAAACAAAATATAAGACAATTTCAGTTAATCCCACAAAGGCCAGTGTAACAAACAGATTTACGTCAAATTTATGTACATTGGAATAATATATAATGACATAGGAAATAACATAGAGGTTTCCCATACTGTATAGCAGAATTTTATTCAGATACAGGGATAAGATACATAAAACTACCATTATCAGCATACCAGATATACTGCTTCCTATATAAGGTATCGTAAATGTCAGCATTGATAATAGCAATACAGCCGTCGCCAGCATTGGTTTTTTCTTTCTTACCACCAAAACAGTTGCGATTATAAGCTCCAAAAAAAGAGAACCTGCTACTTCCGGTCTGACTTGTTTCGTAAAAAGCAAAAAAATGGAAATGACAAGAACAATTCCCATCAAAACATTAATAATCCTATTTACCTTTACCATATTGCTTCTCACAAAAGCATCCTGCATAATCATATCCTCCTGATTGTATATAAATTTCATTCTCTGCTATTTTCATGAATATCTTCAAACGGTATTCATTCATACCCGCTAAGAGGGGTATTCAATCTTGTTACTTATTCTTGATACAGTGATAATACATAGTAAATATTTATATTTTATTTATTAATTATTTGAGTATTGTTAAAATAGTTTTATATTTAAGTTTATTTGCTAATGCTGTGGAAGTATATAATGGTTGTCAATACTTCACTCATCTTATGTCTTTTCTATTGAGTTTGTGAATAAGCATATATCGCCATTGGCATTGATATGGGCGGACGTAAGGATTTCTCTCGGGATGTGCGTTAATGAAAACGATCTTAAAACAAGGTGTTTAGGATTGCCGTAGGGGAGTTTTACTTGACGCCCAAAAACAGTTTTATAATACAAACATGGGCAAGAACCACTAGAAAATGGCCTTGCCCATAAGTAACTATTAAGAGTTTATATCAGTAATTTTGTTTACACAGACTTTGAAACGGTCTCGCCATGTTGGATCATTAAGTAATTCCCTGCTTAATTTAGTCTCACTTCTTCTTGGATATAACATGCTTCAACCTCCTGGCATGCTTATATTTTATCCATCACACCGTTACTTTCCCTATTTAACATCTCCGCATAGGCAGATGGCGGCGTTCCGGTAATCGAACAAAAAACCCTGCTAAAATAAAACTGATCATTATATCCTACCATTGCTGCAATATCCTTCACAAAAAATTCCTTATTTTCTCTCATAAGCTTCTTTGCGCAGTCGATACGGATTGCAGTCAGGTAATCATTAAATGATTTATCTTCATATTTGCGGAACAGCTTGCTTAAATGCGGTTGAACGATACCAAATTCCTTGCATACGGATTGCAAGGTAATCGTTTCTGACATATGTCTGTTCAAGTATTCTTTAATTGTCTCCATAAACTTACTAGTATCTGTTTTCTGAGAATACGCAGTATCCTCCTGCATACATTTATTGAAGATATCCAGCAGACTCTCTGTCAGTTCATCCATTGAAGCAGCATAAAAGAAGGCATCCTCTAACATAAATTCGTAGTCATCCATTAAGGAATTAGAATACCTCATCTGTATCGTATAAAACATCTGCCTTGTGAACCTTTCAATCCATAATTGGGGGTATTTCTCTTTCTCCCATTTATTCATAAGTTTTGTGAATTCAACTTTTAACAGCCCCCATTTTTGCTCCTTCATAACGTATTCCACTCGTCTAATAGGTTCACCATCATGATGACTCACCGGTTCGGAGCCTGATCTTGCGTTCAAGAATATGTTCTGCGTATAGCCGATTACAATTCTTGAATCCAATGTCTTATACAAATCCTTTACAACATGGAATAATTCCTTTGCCTCAAAGCTTTTTGTTACAACGACAGAAGTTGTATAGCCATCCTGGTACTGTCCCTTCTTAAGAGTTCTTTGAATTAATTCAGAAAACTTTTTAGGATGCAGTATTTCCTCCGGGCATATATACAAGGATTCCATTTCATCTCTTCCATATAAGTAAATCATCTCATCTTCACTGGAAAATATCTCAATGCTGGATTTATTCGAAAATCTTCTCGGCAAACCGTTCTTCCTTATAATTGCTGCATAATATCTTTCACTGGGAAAGCATCTCCTGATATCTGACTCAGCCGGTGTGCCTCCCCTGGAGATACTGCGTATCAGATTATTTCTCTTATGGGAAAGGGTAACATTAAGCTTCTCAACTATATTATCTAAAGTATTTTTTAACATCATAGGATTAATCGGTTTTAAAATATAATCCAAAGCCCCTGACTTAATTGCTCCTTTTGCATATTCAAAATCCTGATATCCACTTACAATAATAGAATAAATAGAGGGAAACTCTTCCTTTATCTTCGTCACATAATCAATACCATTCATAATAGGCATCTTTATATCAGTAATAATCAAATCAGGATGATATTCATATACTTTCTCCAATCCCTCTTTTGCATTCTTCGCAGTTGCCACGACTTGAAATTTAGGACATTTGGTCTCAATAATTGTGCATATATAATCCACTGCTGATGGTTCATCGTCTACAACAATTACATTAAACATCTGCTATCTCCTTCTCATCTTTCATTGGGGCTCCTATCATGACCCTGGTACCATCACCATCACTTGAGAAAGTGAAGATCAGATCATTACCATAAAGTAATAACAGTCTGCCATAAGTATTGACAAGCCCCATACCGCCTATCTCTAATTCGACATTATGTTCACCGTTTATTAATAGATCTTTTGTATCTGCCATTCTTTTCTCCAATTTTTTAGCTACACTATCAGATAATCCCTGGCCATTATCCGTCACAGTTACATACCACCAGCCATTTTCTTCCCATCCGGTGACCTGTATGACCATAATTTCTTCACTATTAATAAAACCATGCGTTATGGAGTTTTCCACAATTTGTTGTAATGCAATCTTAGGAATTACCTGACCTTTCATCTTCTCATCTATATTGATTGTGTATTCAAGCATATGCTCGTATCTCTTTTTCAGCAGATAAAAATATCTCTCCAGATAATCTATCTCATCCGCTATCGTGCTTTGTCTTTCCTTATTGTTGGTAGAATATCGAAGCATAGCTGCCAGGTTATAACACATATCACAGATAACTTCATCATTATTCTTAACTCCTCTGTATGAGATCGTATTCAATACATTATATAAGAAATGTGGATTCACCTGTGCTTGCAGAGAATCATATTGAGCCTGCATCTGTACCAACGACCTTTTTCTCTCTTTTATGATCGCTTCATTCAGCCTTTTCAACATAAGCTGATATGCGTTACTCAATGCTACAATCTCATCATTGGACTGATCATACACAATCTTGTCTTCCAGTGTCTCAATTTCCGTCCGCTCTATTTGATTTCGGAGCTGACGCATAGGTTTTGTAAGGAGACCGGATACAATTACAATGTAAGTCAAAGATACGAATAGGAGGCATGCTGTAATAAATATTGTCATAGGTGTAATCTCGGATAGAGATTCCGTAATAACCTTTTTATTTTCAATCAGTAACACAGTTACCTTCGTTACGTCCGAGTACAAACTGGATATAACTTCTGTCTCATGAGTTACAGGATTCTCATATTCATAGGTTCCCTTCGGCGTACTTTCTGCTACAGAGATATAAAAGTCCTGATTCCCTTTATTCAGCTTCAGACTGGAATATAGAATCTCCTTTCCGGATTTTATCGCAACAACCTCCACTTTATCTTTTGCAGTCGAAAATATATTCTCTAATTCTGCCGCCTGTCTCTGTACTTCTATGTATCCCATGGACATACCTTGAATCTCTTTTACTATGCTGTACACGTTCCCTTTACTCTTTACACTCCAATCATCCTTATGTACCCCGATCAGGATCGGTTTTCCCTTTTGGTGATTAACCTGGCTTATCCACTTAAGATCTTCCGGTTTTATTGTTTTATCCGTTAGTTTGTCCGAATAATCGTCGTTAGCAACAACATTGCCCATGGAATTATATACTAATACACGATAAAAATTCTTCGTTATATAATAGGAGTTGAGTTTTAATCGAATTTTTTCTTTTGCCTTCTTTATGTAAGTTGAACTTAATTGACTTGCCGGATCTGCTGAAGCCAACGTAACAAGCGCATCCAACACTTCTATATCGGACAATATATATTCCGTTATAAATTCCATGGGTTTGACGTTTTCTTCAAACTGCTGAGATATTTTCTCTGTCATCATTTCAAGATTCGCATATTCATTTTTCTCATACAGTTTTATATTATGATCGTTATACGCAATTCCCAGGATAAATGCCAGCAATAATATCAAAACAGAATAGGTGATGGTTATTTTAGTACGAAAATGCATACTTTATTTCCTCCATTATGATATTATCATATCACACTATCTATAACTCTGACACCCAGAAAGCCCGGGAACGCGTGAACCACGTTAATCCATTAGCCTTTGACGGCACCGGCAACCATACCATCTACGATCTTTCGGTTAAATAGGATAAACAAGATTAACATTGGTATTGTGATAATAATGACATCTGCAAACACTAAATTATAAGAATTCGAAAACTGTCCCATGAAGTTATACAAAGTTAACTGTACCGTTGCATTATCCCTTCCCGGCAGGAAATATAATGGGTGTGTGAAATCATTAAAAATACTGACAGCATTTAAAATAATTACTGTTGCAGTTACCGGTTTTAACAACGGAAAGATAATCTGTGTAAATAGCTTAATTCTGGAACAGCCGTCAATATATCCTGCTTCTTCCAGTTCAATCGGTACCGAACTCATAAAGCCACGGTATAACATACAGGTAAACGGTACCTGCAATGCAACTTCTACAAGAATCATGCCAGCTAAAGACTTGTAAATATGCAATCCTTGCATCATCCATATCGTCGGCATGATTGCAGGGGGTATCATAAGTCCTGAAAGAATCATCAAATTAATGAAACCCGTTGCCTTGTCCCTGCGTCGTTGCAATACATATCCAGCCATAGAGCAAAAAACAATCAGTAAAATTACTGCTCCTGCGGTCAATAGGATACTATTCTTAAAAGCAGTGAGTACGATCCCGTTATTTGCAGTTAATACTTCTTTATAATTATCCCATTGCAGGACTTTAGGCCAATTAATTGTTAAGAGATTCGATTCTCTGCGCTCTTTAAAGGAGTTAACAAACATGAAATAAAAGGGAACAATAAAAATAAGAACTGCTGCAATAACTCCTATCATATCTCCCAATACAGTTAGATTTCTTTTCTTATTCCTCATCAGTTAACCTCCTTGCTTAATAGAAATTTTTGCAGCGGAAATGCCAACACGCCTATCATAATAAACATAATCACATTACCGGCTGTTGAAAGCCCATAGAAGCCGGCTGCATATTGTTTATATACAACTGATGCTACAACGTCCGTAGCAAAGCCCGGTCCTCCGCCTGTCATTGTCCAAATCAAATCAAAGCTTCTCATACCACCAATAAAGGATAGAATAATAACCGAATTCATCGCAGGTCTGCAAAGCGGAATAGTCACATTTTTAAATTGCCCCCATCCGGATGCCCCATCTATTGATGCTGCCTCATAATATGTCTTGTCAATGGATTGGATCCCCGCGATATAGATAACAGTGGCAATTCCTAAGCCTTTCCATACATCCGCAGCGATTACAGAGAATAATGCACCTTTCGCATTACCAAGCCAATCGATTGCCGGAAAGCCGAGGGTGAATAATACTTTATTAAATAGACCTTTGGTGGGATGCATTAATGCACTAAAGGTGATGCCTACCGCAATCGTACTCACGATATTAGGAAAAAATACAATCGCTCTCAAGAAATTTTTTGTTTTAATTGCACTGGTCAGAAACACCGCAATAAATAATGCCAGGATAACTTTTAAACCAGAGGTCATAACTGCATATATAAATGTATTTTTAATACTGATATTTAAAGATTTCTCTGAGAAGAACATGATAAAGTTATCAATGCCAACAAATTTAAAATCCTTAAAATTCCATACTGTCAAGCTGAAAAAGAGAGATGTTATCATTGGTGCTAAAAATAACACAGTAAAGACAGACATTGCCGGTACCAGATACCAAAGGGTATAGATTTTCTTTTTCATGGGATTTCCTTTCCGAATATAACACAGTTATATATAATCGGCCGCTCAACTTAAAGAGCGGCCGGTTTATGGCTGAGCGTTAACCCTTATTTCCAATCAAATCCAAGCTGTACTGCCTGTTTTAAGCAATCTGCATCGTATGCCTTAGCTGCATCTTCTGCAGTTGACTGACCTGTTACTACTTCCTGGCAGATCGATTCACAATTTGCTCCTTTAATTGCAGTTATAAATTCAAGTGCAACCTTTGTGTTTCCTGCATCAAAATATGGTTGCATGTCCTTCGCAACAGCCTGATAGGATTTCTCAGGTAATTCATAGCCCTTGATGCAATACGGCCCATCGGGTAATACTGCTGATGTATAAGCATCAAGACCTTCGTCCGATACATAAAACTCCATAAATCTCATGATATCTTCCTTTTTGTCAGAATTCTTATAACCATATAAGGATAACGGCATCCAAACAGTCAAACCATTAACGCTGGCATCATCACTGGGAATTGGGAATACACCGATATCATCAACCTTATCTCCATATAATTCATAAATATTCGATAAGGCCTGTGTTAACATAATCCAATGTCCGCCTTCTGCATTCGCAAGCATGTCACAGCCATCATCATAGGTCGCTGCCATATAATCTGCGTTATAATAATCCTTGGTCTCTGCTAATTTTGCAAAACTTGCCAGACCTGCTTCAGAAGTGGCGTATTTTGCAATTCCTGCTTCGAAATCCACCGGAAAAGCAGGTTCTTTTGCCAATACGTTAAAATTGTCGCCCAGGTATAATAATTGTGTTGTCCAGCTGTCTGCAAAGGTTCCGATCAGCGCTGTCTCACCGGCATCCTTAAGCACCTGACAGTTCTTAATGAAATCAGCCCAGGTCTTAGGAATTTCCAGATTATACTTTTCATAAAGAGGTTTGCTGTAAAGAACTGCCCCAGCCTGCGAAGATGCTTGGGGAACACCATAGGTAGCGCCATCAGCACTTACTGTTTGTGCATAGGTATCATCCAATCTACCGGCAAATTCTTCTCCGGAGATATCAATAAAATACTCTGAAGGATTTAAGGCCATGAATTTTGCACCTGAATTATATACAACAATATCAGTTACATCTCCAGAAGCCAGGCGTGTCTTAAGAAGATTATCACCGTCCGCACCTCCAACAATATTTTCAATTTCCAAAGTAATACCTAATTTTTCTTTCGCTAATGCTGCAACTGCTTCCAGTCCTGCTAAGGATGCGCTATTACCAACAAGGAAGGTAAGAGTTGCCTCTTTGTATTCCCATTCACGATCTGCTGTACCCGGTGCTTCTTCTTTTGTTTCGCTTGTTGGTTCTTCTTTTGCAGGTACTTGTGTAGGTTCAGCAGTAGGTTCCTTCGATGTACTTCCACCATTGCCGCAACCTGCCAGTAAACTAACCGCCATTACCATTAACAGTAACATTGCCAGTAACTTTTTCATTTTGCTTCCTCCCATAAATTCAATTAACTTCAGCTACATGAATTATACTAGCATAGTAAATTTCCGAGTTACATGGATTATCAAAATTAATGGCATGAACTTTTCAAACCTAGAGAACTGTTTTTAATATTTCCTGTAATTGTTCCAGGTTTGAACAACCGGCAATAGCAAACCCATTTAATTTATTGTCAATAACATATTCCAGTGCTACCTGCGTCGGCGTGGCATTATTCTCTTTACAAATCTTTAATAACTCCTGATAACGGCGAATATTCTCTTTTGAATAATACTTCTGATGTTTTTCCGCAATATCGGAAAGATCCTCTTTATAACCACGGGAGAAAACTCCATTTGCTTGTGATGTATAGGCAAGGACCGGGATACCGGCCTGCAGATACAACTGATACTGCTGATCATTCATGCTTACCGTTCCATAGCCAAATGCCTCTTTACCTTGTGCGACAGCATAGCTCCATTGGATCTGAGAGGCAACAAAGGGTGTCTTGTTATTCTTCCTCGCATAGTTATTTGCCTCCAGAATCCTTCCCATACTCCAATTCGAGGCACCAATCATTCTGACTTTACCCACTGTGATTAATTCATCCAGATAATCCATGATTATCTTCACCGGTATACGCTCATCATCCCGATGCAGAAAATAGAGATCTATATAATCTGTCCGTAATGCTGTTAAGCTTTCATCAACATCAAAAAAGATATCTTCCTTCGCCAATCGGGAATGCGGCATATCAGACAGGGGTGGATGTCCACCTTTTGTAACAATGATAAACTCTTCTCTGCAGTTCCTGATATCCAACCATTTACCAACAGTTTGTTCACTTACCCCATGTCCTTCTTCCAACCAATCACAAT
The DNA here is from genome assembly GCA_023409535.1 of Bacillota bacterium. GTDB lineage: Bacteria > Bacillota > Clostridia > Lachnospirales > Lachnospiraceae > Mobilitalea. Next base: position 307,437 of record JAEYGZ010000036.1, on the reverse strand, counting down.
AAACTCTTGCCGTATCAATTACATTTCCGCTATGATGACGATACAGATCCATCGCTTGAAATGCAAGCTCCTCCGACATAGTTGTACCAAATGGTGCAGCTCCCAAAATTATTTTTGAAAGTTTATGCTCTTTCCTATTTTGATCCCGAATAATTCCATATTTCATCTGAATGCTCCTTCTCTATGTGCTGCGGCACATTTTATTAGTTATCGCGGCAACTGTTACCTCGTAGAGTAATAATAGCAAAGAATTGCTTCCAGTGAAATGGATTATTTAAGCTACTGGCATGAACTTTTCAAACATAATATGATATACCCAGCCTTTACAGGAAGCAATGTTTCACTCAGACCAATGATAAAGAGCCGGTACAAAACTAATCCTTAAATAGTTCAGTACCGGCTCTATTTATTTCAATTATATTTGTATCATTGTCCCTGAGAATTGACCCAATCATTTAACTGCTGTTGTTTTGCTTTCATGATCGTATCAAGTCCGGCAGCTTTTAGCTTCTCAACGAATTTTGGAATTTCAACTTCAGGATCTACCGCACCGCAATCAATGACATTATAATACTCAGCTTTTACAGCGTTGCATGCTGCAATTTCATTTGCATAACTTGATGAGTCAAATGTAAATCCCAATGCAGGTGAGTCTTTCCCTTTTGCCTCAAATTCCGCCTTTCTATCTTTAAAGTCGATACCCAATTCTGCCTTTGTTGGTATCAGCCTGTAATCACTAATGGTGTCAAGCAATAAATAATAACCGCTCTTATTATCTTGCTGTATTAAACCGTCAGCCGTTATGCTATAATGTTTTCCTTCAATTCCACGGTAAAGTAACGAAACTGCGGCTGGATCAGAATACAGTAAATTTAAGAACTGCATAACTTTATCCGGTCTTTCACAGGTAACCGAAATTGCTAATCCATAAACAGATATGTTATTGGTAGAGTTATATGCTGTATAACCTGACAATGGCCATTCAACCATACCATCTGTCGGATTAGCTAAATCAAATCCATAATCATTGATTGGATTATAAGTATCAATAACACAGAATACCTTTCCTGCCTGAGCAAGTGATATGCCTGTATCCTGGCTGGTAAGTGTGTCTTTTGAAATATATCCCTTTTGATACCAGTCTCTCATGAGCTTACAATATTCCAGGAAGCGCTCACTCTCATATTGGTTTATTATTCCGAACTCATCCGATGAACCGTATTCCAACGCACCAAAGCTGTCCCCCAATGTATCAAAACCACCTAAAAGCTGTGTATAACCAGTCCCTGAATTCGTTGAGCTGAAGGGAATTACATTCGGTTCTTTTTCCTTTACTAATGCAAGAATTGGCTCTAAATCATTTATAGATTTTAAATTTCTAATTTCATCCTCCAAATCATATTTTTTAACCAGCTCGGCATTAAACTCAATCCCTGGTATGCTGGCACCCGAACCATCGAGACCGGGAATAACGTAGAGACTGCCGTTTACTTTACCAACTTCCAGAATATCCCCCAGATCTGATTGAATATTCTGCCCCCATTGATCAACCAGCTCATTCATTGGTAATATCATATTAGTGCTAACCAAAGGCATTAATGTCGTTGAAGTCGGAAGCAGCAGCAGCAGGTCAAGCTTCTCTCCGCTGGATGCTCTTAATGTATAAACATTTGTCATTTCCATCGCTGAAATAACATCCAGTTTAATTTTAGCATTAATTTTTGGTAATACTATTTCGTTTATTCCATCTTCAACAAGCTGTAAATCTGCGGGTATATCACCAAAGGTTATTACAGGAAAATTAATTGTATAGGGTTCCTCATTAAAATCAATTTGTCCGTTACCGCCTTCCTCTTGGCCGGTCTCTCCTTCTGAGTTCGGAGCACCGGTCACCTTTGTTTCTTCTTTTGGCGCTTCTTGCTTACTGCAGCCACCTAAAAGTGACATTACTAAAATTACCGCAAGTACCGCACTTACCCTTTTCTTTTCATATACCTTCCTCCTTTATTAAATACCTGCCATATCTGGTATTTTAATTATATTGCATTATTTTTTTCTGCGTTATACAACGCCCTACCTTAATATTTACTTTTCCGACTATTCTTTCACAGCCCCTGCTGTTATCCCCCTGACAAACCATTTTTGGAAAAACGGGTATATGCATAAGATGGGAAGTACTCCAACAACGCCTATAGCCATCCGAATTGTAGTAGACGGAAGAGCCGAGGTATCAATTCTCTGTCCTAAATTATTACTGGCTAAAAATTTAATATTTTCGTTAACATTATTCAAATATGCTTGAATACTCAGTAATTCAGGATGATCAGCAGAAACATAATACATTGCATTCGTCCAATCATTCCAATATCCTAATGCTAAAGTCAGGCCAATGGTAGCAAACATCGGAAGGGAAAGAGGTACTACAATTTTTATAAACATCTTAAACTCACTGGCCCCGTCAATATGAGCAGCTTCCATAAGCGCTTCCGGAATTGAGTTTTCAAAGTAATTACGGAACATCATAATATAAAATCCGTTCATTAAAAGACCTGGCACAATCAATCCGAATATCGTATTTTTAATATGAAAAACCTGAGAATAAATGATATAAGTCGCACATGCTCCTCCGTTAAAAAGCATTGTGAAAGTTATCAGAAACAGCAAAATACTTCTGCCCGGCAATTTTTTTCTGCTAAGGGCATAGGAGAACGTTGAAATTATCGTTAACCCAAATACTGTTCCTATAACAGTAATTATTATGGTTATAAAATATGCATGTCCTATACTCTTCCACATCTTCAGCAAATAACGGTATGCTTCCAGAGACCATTCTTTTGGCCAAAATTGATAACCGTAATTTAATGCGGCATTTTCGGAAGTTAAGGATGATACAAAAAGTAATATAAATGGGATAACCGCACTGAGCGAAAGTAGTATCATAATTATATTTCCAAGTATCTCCCATTTAAGATTATCTGTTATTTTTCTCCTTCTCATCTTCATCCCTCCTAAAACAAAGCATTTTCTTTGCTTGTTTTGCTAATAATTGCGTTAACCAATACAATTAAAATAAAACCAACCATGGACTGATAAAATCCCGCCGCAGATGACATCGTAATATTTCCCAGCCTCATTAATGAACGAAAAACATAGGTATCAATTGTAGTTGTGACAGAATAAAGAGGTCCTGAATTCATTGGTATCTGATAAAATAAACCGAAATCCGAGTAGAAGATTCTTCCTATCGCCATAATAGTCAGCATAATGAATGTTGGTTTGATTAAGGGAAGGGTTATCATTTTAATCTGCTTCCATTTGGAGGCTCCATCTAATGCCGCCGCTTCGTAATAATCACTGCTGATGCCCATAATGGCTGTTAAATACATAAGGATAGAATATCCGATTCCTTTCCATTGACTGATAAATAAAAGAATAAAGGGCCAATAATCAGGCTCTGAATACCATGATATTCCTTCCTTTCCCATAGCCTTTAAAATAGTATTATTGATAAAGCCATTTTCACTGCTTAAAAATGCAAAGGCCAGGTAACTGACTATTACCATGGATACAATAAAAGGAATCAGTATTGCCGTCTGATATATTCTGGCCGCTAATTTGTTCTTAACCTCATTGAATAATACGGCTACAGAGATTGAAAGTACCGTACTTACTGTAATGAACAGAAGATTATACAAGATTGTATTTCTTGTCATTATCCATGCATCACTGGTAGCAAATAAAAATTCAAAATTTTTAAACCCAACAAAGTCCCCCTTAAATACCCCTTTGGAATAATCCAGTTTTCGAAATGCAATTTGCAATCCGTACAGAGGTAATATATTATTGATAAGCAGATAAGCCAATGCCGGAATAGACATGACATATAAGGGAAGATAAGCTTTCCACTTTACCTTTTGTTTTAATTTTCTATTCATGAATTTGCTCCTCCGTAATATATAGGTTTAATATTCTATTCAGCAAAAGGGAATTGCAATAAGCAATGACGGCACCGCCGCAGATAAAAGCGAACAGCATAATTGTTACAGATGTATAAATACCGTATCCGATTATGCACAGCATAGCAGCCAGTGCCAGGCCGGATGGTATATGCCTGAGCGCAATATATAGTGCCAGCTTAAAAAAATTGCCTGTTGAGTTTTTAAACCTGGATAATACCGGAAATATCATTAAGGCTACCAGACTATAAAGGATTGTCAAAAGAATGGTCCCAATCATTCCTGTCATGCTATTTAAATAGCTAAAATAGCGGAAATCTTGAAGCAGTATAAATCCTCCTCCGGCAACCATGATCCAAATAACCGTTCCTTGCCGTAGATTTTGCCGAAAAGATCTCATAAAATCTTTTGTGATATATCCTTCCTCTTTTCTTGCCATCTTCATGGTCACATAATATAGTGCTGTTGTTGAGGCGCCAATTGTTACTACCGGAAGACAGAATAAAAGCCATAAAATATTGAGATAAATAATTTGCATTATTTTAGTTACCGCTCGACCATATAAACTTTCCGCATCAAAAATTGACCACATGTTTTAACTCCTTATCTATCATGATATCATTCATTATAAAGGAAAGAAAAAGTCAATGTTATACTTCATCCTACGCTTATATTAATATTTCCGACCAAATCTTCGTTCTAATAAAAAGGCAGCGGAGAATAACATATGTTATCTCCACTGCCAATGTCCCTGCTAATTATCTCGGTTTTTTATTCTGTAGCTTTGCGGTGATACTCCGATACTTTTTGTAAATATACGATTGAAGCTTATATAATTATAATATCCGATCTGAAATGCTATTTCAGATATGGGCTGATTTGTATATTTCAGTAATTGCTTTGCTTTTTTCATTCTTTGGTTAACGATATATTTATTTACGGGATCACCGGTTGCCTTTCGAAAGATTCTGGTAAGATAATCCGGATTTAAGTGTACATTCTGAGCAAGCGTGTCCATATCCAACTCATCGGCAATATGCGCTTCAATATATTCTTTTGTTCTCTCAACCGGATCATTATTTTTACATTTACTCCGTTCAAGCTCATAGATTGCATTTAACGTATAATTTACCAGCTTTCTTAATTCTTCAATCCCATTTTCGGCATCTGAATTTATGATTTCCTCGGTTTCGTTATTTATAATCTGATTCAAATAGATCTTTTTTATCGCCGCATATGCTCCCAGCATTATCATATATTGCCGTTGAAAAGAGATTAACCAGGTTCGGTTCACTTTATTCGATTTTATATGATACTCTAAATAATCGTTAATACTTTTGCTGACACTATGATATTCGCCGTCAATAAGCTGGGTAAGCCAATTTTCGAATTCCTTCCAATCCGCTTTGAACTTTTTTTCCATAAACATCTTAATATAATCTCTGCTATCATATACTCCCGTGTTCCTTAAATTGTTATAATCCATCTGATACAGGCTTTCTATTTCATTTGCCGCATCCCACAGTGATACATCTTTACCGATATAGCAATTGATCTCTATCGCAAAATAATTTTTTACAATGGAAAGAAATTGATTACATATTATGTGATATTTCTCAATTTCTTCCGCTGAAGAGAATTCAGTACTTACTATAACTAACTGTGTATCACCCCCAATTTGTATAATATCTCTCATGAAAGGATTATTTTCTCCTATGAATAATTCAGTCAGTATATTCTTTAAAGCAAAACGAAACAAATTGTAATCTTCTTTCTTTACATTACCGCCCCACTTGCGTATTACAAACAGAATAGGGCAATAGTTTATTTCAATATTGATTGCAACAGCTTCTGCTTGCAGCCAGTGCTGTATATTACTTTTATCAGGCATAATCTCTCCCCTGAACAGGAGCATCCAAAATTTTTCCCTCATCGTATCTTGATTCCGAATCCACGAGTGCCTGAATTGACTCATTTGCTGTTTATGATTCCTTAATTGTATTGCATTTTGGAGTTCCTTGTCCAATTCTTCCTGATCAACCGGCTTTAGCAAATATGCGATACTTCCCAGTCCAACTGCCTTTTTGGCATATTCAAATTCCGCATAGCATGTCATGATGATAAACTCTACGGGAAGTTCATTTCTCCCAATCCACTCAAGTAACTCCAATCCGTTTTCTTTCGGCATTTCAATATCACATAAAACAATATCTATTTGTCCGTTTAATAAATATTCTTTCGCTGCCAGCGCATTTTCTGCACAATATATCTGATTAATCATTAATTTTTCCTGATTAATCATTTTTTTTACAGTTAAGATTGAATTCAGCTCATCATCTACAATTAATAAATTCATAGGAACGCTCCTCTTACATGGGTACTATTTTTAGTACAATAAAAACATGGCAATAATTCTCATAGATTGACTTAATACAGTAATCACTGTTATGATTATAATAAATCTCAATGAAGGAAGGCTTCTAATTGGCACGATTTATGAATTATTTAAATAACATAACTGTTAAATTAACCATTACTCTGTTTGTTATCTGTATTCCTATTACAGTTATCAGCATTTCGAGTATCTATCATTCCAGGAGTGCATTGGTTGAAAATATCAAGGCTTCTCATATATCCGTACTACAGACATATATTCAGCAAATTGACAGCGAAATAAAGAATGCTCGAAATTACACAAATTCTCTAACCTTTAATAACCCAATCACCTTGCCGTTAACGATTGATAATACTTCTTCGGATTTTTACTATTCCGGCAATAAGCTAAAAAATAATGTTCAAAGCACACTAATCAATTATCGCTATCTTAATGGCTTATTTATTTATGTGCCAAACACAGACTTCTATTTTACACAGTTTAATGATAATAGAAGCCTTAAGGATAGGGATGAGTTTAAAGAATTCCTGACCACTTCCGTGATGCCGGTTTTTGAAAAAAATACTTATTGGCTTGATTACAATTTTCAAAATCGCGATTATCTTATTCAGGGATTTTATCGTAATGGGATCTATGCCGGATGCTTAATTAACATAAATGCAATGAACATAAATACATCCTTTGGCGAAAATGTATCCTTTATTCCTTATTCTGAATTAAATGATATAGAAACCGATTTAAACAATGATAGTATATTATTATACCAAAAATCATCCATAAGCGAACTCTGTGTATACGAAATAATGGATACCGGTTTAATTTTTTCCGAGCTGCCTGTTTTACAAAAATATATTATGCTTTTCAGTATATTCATAATATTATTAGTACCTATTCTTTATCTTACACTCGTTAAGATTATTATACATCCTCTAAAAAATCTGGAAAAGGCCATGCTTGAAATACAATCAGGAAATCCGAACTATCGTATTAAGAATTTTAATTATGCAAATGAGTTTAACCAAATAAATACAACCTTCAATGATATGGTACATCAGCTTCAAGAATTAAAAATAACTGTTTATGAGGAAAAAATAAATAGCCAGAAATCCAGGCTGAATAATCTTCAAATTCAGCTGCGTCCTCACTTTATGGTAAATTCATTAAATATGGTTTATAACCTGATCACCAATAAAAATTACAATGATTCTTTAAATCTAATCCGTTTTTCCATAAAATATCTTCGTTATATGTTAAAAATAAAAGAAGATTTCGTTCCATTAAACGAAGAGCTTGAGCATATAAAGAATTATCTGAATATCCAGTTGCTGCGTTATTCAAATAACTTTTCATACCAAATGGAAATCGATCCATTTATAGAGACAGTCCCTGTTCCCCCCTTATTAATCCAAAATTTTATTGAAAATTCTTTGAAGTATTCAATCAGTCCGAATAAAAAAGCAGAAATAGTTTTGAGGATTAATTATGAGGAAAAAAACTTGCAGTCATATATTTATATATCTATTCACGATAATGGCAGCGGTTATCCGGAAGAGTTACTTGAACCTTTAAATAATCAGGAAATAGAAGCCCTTACTAATTCAGTCGGTCTTCGTAATTCCATAGAACGCATTAAAATTTTATACGATGGTGAGGCTTATTTACACTTTTATAACGATAATGGTGCAGTGAATGAATTCCTGTTTCCCATGAAATAGTTAAGTATCCTATCTTAATAAAATAAATAAGATAGGATACTCAATATTTCTTATAAACAGATCTCTTTAATACTTCGTGTCTTCTCTGCCACAAAATGCATCAACCGGACTTTTGCCTGTAAATTCCGAACGCCCCATCAGCTTATGAATTAAACTCTCCAGAACAAATTCATTATTTGTATAAGCATTAATATACGTTTGTATCATAGGTATATCCAGCAAATGATAAGGGTTAGCCAGGCTGATAAAAAGTGTGGGAATTTCAGCAGTAAACCAGGGAGCATCATCTCCCATGCCAGCCAACCCCTTCCAGTTAATTCTGATTACCGTAGTGTTGCTTGCGGTTTCAAAATTTGCAACATAGATGGCCAAATCATATTTTTCATTAAAATCCTTCACCTTTGCGCCAATCTCTGCCATTACCTCTAAGGTCCTGCCATCCGGTTTTCCAGCCATGAGTGCTTCCATATCAATATTAAAGTCCCTGTTGCGAAGATAAACTTCAAAACCCTCCGCCTCAAGGGCAGCTTTAAACTTTGTACGCAATTCTGAATTGATATTATCATTTGATTCAAGAATATTCAAATATACCTTCTTATAGTCAGCAGCTTTTAAAGGCAATAGATTCGCATTGTCTTTTACAAGAGTAATCCCTTGATCAGCACAAGCCTTCGCCCACTTTATATGCTTTTCAGATCTTATTACTAATAAAGCTTCACGATTGGGAATCAACGTATTATTTGCCTGTTTTTCATGCAGTTTTAAAGCTGCTTTTGTCGCTAATATTCTTGTTACGGCATCATTTAATCTCTCCTCCGTTATAATGCCTTTATGATATCCCGCCATCATAAATTGAATATCTTCTTCCATATTCTTATTAAATAAAAACATGTCGCAGCCTGCCGCAATGGATGAGGGGACTGCATCCTCACGCTTCATTCCAACAGTAAATCCAATCATCTGTGTGGCATCTGTAATTACCAATCCGTTAAACCCGAGCTTATTTCTTAAAAGCTTCGTAACAAGCTCTTTGGATAAGGATGCAGGAACGGTCAAATTCGTCGCTTTCGGATTTAAGATTTTTAAATATTCCGGAAGAGCAATATGTCCAACCATAACCGCTTGTGCACCATAATCGATTAATTCCCGATACACTTTACCATAGCTTGATTCCCATTCCTCTACAGACAAGCTATTGACACTTGTTAATAAATGTTGATCCCTTTCGTCAACCCCATCGCCCGGAAAATGCTTAATTGTAACCGCAACTCCTTCTTCCTTTGCAGCATCCAGATATCTTTTGGCCATTTTTATAATATTGTCCGGATTACTTCCAAAGGTCCGGCAATTCGTGATGGGATTCCTAAAGTTCATATCAATATCTACGATCGGTGCAAAGGATAAATTACATCCAACCGCTGCTCCTTCACTGCATGATATTTTTCCCAAGGCATAGCCCATCTCACAATCATCTGTCGCAGCCACCTGCAAAGGCTTCGCAAAATTGGTTCCCTCTTTTACTATGCCATTACCTCCTGCTTCCAGATTGGCTGCAAGGAGTAATGGGATCTTTGATGAATTCTGCAGGATCCGGTGAGCTTCCTGTACAGCTTGTCCCTGCTCCTGGCGATACATGATACCGCCAATTCCAATTTCTTGTGTTAACCGCTCCAAATCAGACTTTTCAGTACTGGAGCCCGGTAAAAAAAACAATTGACCTATTTTTTCTTTTAGTGTCATTTTATTACAGGTGTCTTCGACCCAGGCTATGCTGCTATCATCAAGATAAAACGGGTTATTTTTTAAGTTAATCATCTTCATTCCCTCCATTAATAATTCGAATGAAATACACATCATTTACCCCAAGCTCCACACAAAAAGATACTGCCTTTTTATCATACGAATAATCAAGCTCTTCTTCAATCATTGCACTTTTTCTGATTATTTCAGCTGCTTCTGATGAATTCAAGGCATCCGGCTGTCCCATATCTTCCCATACTTTCAGCGGATTACAATGCTCTTCATCAATTCGTTCCATAATAATCCGTTTAGGCTTTGAAGAAGACTCAACACTAACCTCTGCTTTCTCCTTAGCCAGCTCAGTATTTTTCATTTTCTGTCTGAACAATAATATTTGAACCTCTGAGGAACTGCGGAAAGCGGCAATCCCAATCTCTCCATCCGTAGCATCTTCCCCCAGATTAATCCGTTCATCACCTGTTTTTGCCAGCATCTTTAATGCATAAAAAACCGGTTTGGGAATGCCGCTCTGAGTCTGTATTCCAAATCCGCCATGAAACTCTTGCGGAAACTGATGCATTTCTTCAAAAATATCACTGAAGCACCAAATACTCGTGCCGGTAACATAGTTGGCAATATCCAATGCGGCTTTTACATCATACGCAGCAACCTTCCTTGTATCATTGCTATAAGCCGAAAAAATAGCATTAAAATTCCATTCCGTATAATATACCGGTAATCCGTCCGCCTGTTCCTGAACAATTCTTGAGTTATTACGAAAGAGATTATCAGGCAGTTCTTCTTTCTCTGATTTATCCTGAATAAGATTACGTATTACATCGAGGCAGCTGCCATCGGGCATGGAACCATAGATATCCCTGTTCATCATCTCTTTAAATGCCTTAATTTCTTCTGTCTCGCTATTTTCCGAATTGTTATCCGATGATATTTTATTGTCTGTTTGATCATCATCGGGTCCTCCCTTGTCCTCAACACCGGACAGGGGATCACCTGCATATTGATGCGTTGTAACAAAATCTAACGGAATATTATTCGCTCTGCAATAATTTACAAAGGACTTTATCCATCTGCTTCCGCTTGTGGAAGGACCCCCGACACGAAGCCTTGGACAAACTTCTTTTATCGCTCTTACCGTTATCTCATATAATTTATAATAATCCTGTTTTGTCCCTTTAAAAAATGCTCCCTGCAAATCAGGTTCATTCCATACCTCAAAATACCAGCTTACGATTTCTTCTTCTCCGTACCGGTGAAGAAGATACCGAATAAATGCTTTTATGTAATCAGCCCACTCATTGAGATCCTTTGGCATACTAAAATTACTGCCATAGAAAAGAACGCCGGTTTCAGGATTTGAAGCCAAAGCCTTTGGCATAAAGCCCAGCTCCACAAATGGTTTCATTCCAACCGCAAGTACGTTATCATATGCAAGACCGCACTTATGAAAGGTCAGCTCCTTAAAACGTTCTCCGCCTTTCAGCGGCATAATATCATTCATGGTTGATATGGTATGCATATCATCATTAAAAATCCCATGAAAGCGAACATAACGCATCCCTAACTCTTCATGCACATAGTTCAACTGACGTAAGTAATCCACGCGTAATACCTGCGCTGCATGATCTCCGCCAACACAGAATTGCCAATGCTTATTGAAATGATGTGAGGGATAGCTCTGCTTAATCGAAAATTTCATTTTTTTGCTCTCCTTATATTAAGTTTGTTTATTTAATGGTATTAATGATATCATTTTCATATTGCATTTATCTTGCAATTTTGTTATTTTGATTATAATATATTGACATTATTTTATGGAGGAAAGTCAAATGGATCTTGATATTTTTCTAAAAAATTTTTATCAGCTTACACACTTTCCCTTAATGCTGTATTGTAACGATAAACATTTAAAAACATATTCCACTGTACTCTTCGAACCAAATCCTGCTTTTCACAGCATAAAATCTGTTTTAAGTACAAAACAGACGGCAGGTTATACTATTTCACCGGATTTTTTATTTTGTGGGCTGGTCCGTATCCATGACTCAGATCAATATATTGTTATCGGTCCCGTCGCGGAATTTACCTGTAATAGCAAACTGTCGCAACAAATCCTTCATCGTCTGAATGAACCGGTTTCACGGACAAATGAACTCATGCAGTGGTTTAAAACAATCCCCTTGACCAGTTCGTCTCATTTTAAAGACAGCGTTCAATTTTTAAATTATATTTTGAATGGAGATGAAAGCATACAAAATATCCTGCTCGAAGAGGATCATGACCAGCATGGATTATACGAAGCTTATCCTAATACCATCTATGTTGATCATGAGGATATAATTACAGAGAAGAAAATATTGTCCTGCATTCAACATGGCAATGTTGATGAGTTAAAGAATAATTTAAAACAAATGGAATCCTCCAGAACAACCTTAGCAAATGTAGCAAATGATGCTGTCAGAGCCTTTAAAAATATATTTGTCGTATCTGCTACGCTTGCTTCACGAAGTGCGATAAAGGGCGGGCTGAATCATAATCTGGCGTTATCGCTTTCGGATAGTTATCTAAAAAGAATGGAACTTTTAAATACTTATTCCCAACTTCGTAATTTTTTAAATGATATGCTTATTGATTTTGCTGAAAAGACTTCAAAAAACCGCTTAATTGATACAGATTCAACCTTGGTAATAAAAATTTATAATGATGTTTCCAGTCATATTTATGAAAAAAACAGTGTTGCTGCAATTGCGAAACGGCTTGGATATAATCGTTCTTATTTATGCAGACAATTCAAACTCAAAACCGGCAAAACGATTTCTGATTACATTAACGAAGCTAAAATTGCAGAAGCAGAAAGGTTATTGCAATTTACAGATTTCCCTTTGGTCCAGATCGCTGCCCAGCTGGACTTTTCATCACAACACTATTTTCATACGATTTTCAAAAAAATCAAAGGCATAACTCCTGCAAAATATCGGGAAAGTCTGGCAAGATAATAGATTACTTGCCGGATCTTTTTTGCTTTCTTGCTATGTATACAGACAGCAGGAATTGCAGAAACGCCATCACCGAGATACAAATAAATGTTATATTCATTCCTTTTATATCTGAAGCAGCCGGGCTTAGTGACTTATAGTCCGATGCGGCTGCCATCATTATGGAGATGAAAACTGCAGAGCTAAAGGATCCGGCTATTGTACGCAATGACGTAAGCAGTGCAGTGCCATGGGCAGTATTTTTAGCTTCAATTGTACTTAACCCCCATGTTGTCAATGGCATCATAATTAATCCAATCGCTAACAACCGCAGTGCCAAAATCATCATAAGATATACCATGGAGGTATTCATCGTCAGGAAGGTCACCCCTAAGCTGCTGACAACTAACAAGACTCCGCTGATAATAAAAAGCCTGGCAATGCCAAATTTATCATATAGTTTTCCTGCAAAGGGGCTTATAACAGCCATAATGAGCGAACCCGGCATAACAATTAACCCGGAAAAGGTGGCAGAAAAACCACGCAGCGATTGTATGTAAATAGGAAAGAGCGTGGAGCCGGCCATTAAAACCGCATACATGATCATACTCATCACAACCCCCAGCCGAAACTCAGGATTTCTAAATAACCGAAGTTCAAGGAACGGTTCTTCCATATGGAGCTGCCGGTATGTAAATATCACCAATGACACAGCACCGATTATAATAGGTAAGCCGGCATAGATACTCAACAAGGAATATACTCCTAAATTCCCCAGGCCAAAAAACAATCCGATAAAACCAAGCGAACATAATATCATAGACACAGCGTCAAAGCTTTGCTTAGACGTTTCCAGCACATTGCCAAGTACTTTGAATGCCAATAATATTACTATAACAGATAAGATCATACATATCCAAAAAATGGTATTCCAACTGGCTAAATCCATAATTATACCTGCCAATGTCGGAGAGATGACCGGAGCCGCTCCGATGGCAAGTCCGTATAATCCCAATTTAGCTCCCCGTTTTTCAGCCGGAAAAATCGTCAAAATTACGACCTGTGTCAGTGATAGCAAGATACCATTTCCAATCGCCTGCAGGATGCGTCCTATCATCAGTAAGGGAAATTCCTTTGCAACAGCAGCAAACAAAAGACCTAACGTAAAAATACTCATTGCTGCGATAAAAAGTTGCTTGGTAGGAAAACGCCGGATCAGATATGCAGTTGCCGGAACCATAATACCCATAACCAGGGAATAGGCACTTGTAAGCCATTGAGCTGTTGCGGCAGAGATGCCAAGATCCTTCATAATGATCGGTATTGCTGTAGTAAGTGCTGTTTGAAGCAATGAACTAATGATTGAACTAGCCAAAAGTACCGCAAATATCATATTTGTTCTTTTTGTGTTTTTTTGCATGTGTTAACCTCATGTGAATAATATTGTCTTATACTGACTATGTAATTGATATATTAACGGTTTCTTTTATTTGGGGATTGTTATTATTTCACATAGTCCATTGGATAATATATCATATTGACCTTATGAAAATCGTTCAATTTTAATATATTCATTATAAGATATTGACTTTATTTTAATTGACCTTTTTGAAATCACGCTGCTCTGACAGAATTGCAAGATCTTTGGACCGATATCCTCATACAGGCTGACAATGTACTTAATCCATGTGCCATCAGGATATGAATAATAATCGTAAACTGGGGCGGGTATTAAATGTACCCGCCCCAATCATTCCTTGATTTTTAATAAGTATATTACCAACCATTAAAATCATCAATGATCACCTGTTCCAGACACAGATTCCTCTTACAAGTGTCAACAAAGTTTACATAAACCTGGTTCCTCTGCCGATCAAAGAGACGCATCTCTAAACAGTGAATTTATGAATTGCCTCTAATAGTTCATCTGCATTATTATTAAGTGCTTCAGCAGATTGGTTTAAGCTCTCAACCGATCTTAGCTGTTCCTGCGAGGTTTGATTTACCGTATTGGAGGAAGCAGCTATTTCTTCTAAAACTGCAGATATATTCTCTATCGCTCCAAGTGTTCTTTTTCTTGCTTCTTCTATGTTACTAACATTTTCAGTAATATTTGTTAAACGAAGCATTAGCTTTTCAACATTCACATTTATATTTTGATAAGAATCTGTTGTATTCTTCACAGCTTCCTCTTGTGCCTGCAATACTTCACCTGACGCTTGTGCTGTTTTTAATACACTACCAATTCCCTCTTGAATACTGTTAATAATCTTCCTAATCTCATCTGCGGACTGCTTTGACTGTTCTGCCAGGCTCCTGATCTCACTCGCAACAACAGCAAAACCTCTTCCGGCATCTCCGGCTCTGGCCGCTTCAATTGATGCATTAAGTGATAATAGATTTGTACTACCCGCTATCTCACTGATTACATTGGATATATTATTTATAGACACCGACTTTTCCACCAGCTTCTCTATTTCATTAATAATATTAGTCGTTATGGTAATCGTGGATTTTGTCTGGGCATTTAATTCGTCTGTACAATCAGTCCCTTTATGAATACTTATCTTGGTGTCATCCGCAAGTTGACTTATTTCTTTGGTATCCTCACTAACAACAATAATTTTATTGGATAGATTATCCATATATTGAAGGCATTCTTCCGCGTCTTTTGCCTGCTGCATGATACCTTGTTCAATTTCCTGTATGGAGGAGGTTATTCCTTTTGAGGATTGTAGAAACTCTGTTGATGTTTCTGAAACATTTACGGAGGATTCTTTCAATTCATTACTTGATAAATTGGCTTTCATTATCAATTGCTTCATCTTAATAAAAGTTTGTTGAATCTCATTAATTAACAACCGGAACTCATCCTTACGCTTTGATTGGAATTCCACTGTCAAATCACCCTGGGATGCTTCCTTTAACTTATGAATGATGCCTTTAATCGTCTTATCAATACCGCTTGATATTGTAAAACCAATTGATATCGCTATTATACAGGATATAATTGCTATAACAATCGTAACCATTTTAATATTATCTGCCTGCTTTGTTATAATCTCTCTGGGGATAAGAGCACAAAACATAGCACCGGTACCACCAATCTTTGAATATAGAAATAAGTAATCCTTATTTTTATAATTTACATATTCAGAACCATTGTCCATTTCAGATTCCAGGGCCTTCTTGTAAAAATCCTTATCAAAGAAAATATTTTCCTGATAATCTTCTACCGTGACTTCCTTTCCATCTTCAGCCACCATACCAAGAAATCCTGTTTCTTCAAATTCTAAATCCGTCAAAATATCCTTTACCATATCAGTGCTGATATCAATAATAACGAAGCCATTTGCCGTTTGCATCCCCTTCAATAACCGCAAGGCATAATCAGAATTTTTTATTCCTAAGCTTTCATCCATCTGATCGTTCTGCCCAATCCATATTGTCTTTGACTTATTATTCGTTACGGATTGAACAGGTTCGCTTTTTAATAACTCCGCATAAAGGTCTTTCCTCATTGATTTATTGGCTGTTGTTATTGCGTCAGCTTTATCGGAAACCATATAAATATTTTCTATAAAAGTGTCTGTCACCTGCTTTGCGGATATTAAATTTGTAATGGATGTCATTGCATTACTTTTCTCGATCGCATCCTCTTTGTACCAGTCAGAAAAATATGAATTGATTGTTTTATCCACTGTATATTGAATTGAAGCATCCTCTACGGAATCTATGCCGATTTGAAGATATTTCCCGGTCATGCTCAATGTTTTTGCAGTGGCTTCCTGATATTGCTTCTGTATGCCTGTTGATGCTACAACAAATGATACGATACCCAGAAGAACGATAAATGCAAGTGGTATAGTAAAGGATATAATCAATTTAAAACGAAGTGACGATAATCCTTTCACCAATGGATTATGATTTGCTGCGCTGACCAAATTGCTGATAAAATTAGCTTTTTCCTTGATCTCTTTCTTTTTTAATCCGTTCTTATTCAAATGCCTTTCCTCCTAATAGTATCCGTAATTTATTATAAGTCATCTTATGATGAAAAAGCACTGACCACAAACGCCTCTCCATGACCGGGGACAATGATATCCGCTATTCCGGCTGCATAATGCATGCTGTTTTCAGCCTCCTCATAATTCCAGCCAAAGAAGAAGGGACGTCTTTCCCTGAAGAAATCCTTTGTCATAACTGCATCTCCGGTCATTAGTACTCTGCCCTCCGGTCCATCAAACAGTAACCCTGCGGTACCCTCCGTATGTCCCGGAAGCGGGACCAGCCTCAATCCGGGTACGATTTCATCTGCCGCCGGTATAAATTTTTCTGCTTCCATACGCATTTTTGCCATAAATTCATCGTATTGCTGCGTAATCACATGCTTAATACTTTCCCAGTAGCTGCTTGCAAACTCTTCCCAACCCAGGAGATTTTGCTGTTGGTCAATCGCTGACATAAACCATTCTGCTTTCGAGAATTGTAAAGGTGAAACATGATGGTCATAATGAAAGTGCGTTGAGTAGACCTTTGTAATCTGTTCGGGTTTTAGTCCGCTGTTATCAAACAGCGCTTTTGCCATTTCATCCTCAGGAAGAGACGGATCGACTAATATATTATCCGTTCCCGTCTGAATCAAAGAACAGGTAGCCATAGGCATACGATAGCCTTCCTCCTCACTTTCACCCCAATAACGATTACGTGACAGATGACCTATTGCTATTACATTCCACTTAAACATATTCAACACTCCTTTTTAAAGCTGATATGCCGCCTCCTGTTATTCCTTCACAGCACCGACAGTAATGCCCTTAACAAAGTATTTTTGAAAAAAGGGATACAAAAGAAGGATCGGTATCACTCCGATAACAGCCATCGCCATACGCACAGAATTTGCCGGCAGAGCAATTAATTGCTCCGTACCGTAGTCGCCTGCGGCACCAGACTGGAGGAAGCGGATATCCGTCAGCATCTTATTGAGTATATTTTGTACATTGTAAAACTTGGTCTTTGTCAGATAATACAATCCGTTTGCCCAACTGTTCCAATAGGATACACCATTAAGTAATCCTATTGTTGCCATCATCGGCAAGGATAACGGCATAATTATTTTTATAAAGATTCTGAACTCACCGGCTCCGTCAACACGGGCGGATTCCTTAATCGATGGCGGAATGGTGTTACTGAAATAAGTTCTCATTAAAGTAATGGTAAATCCATTCATTAACAAGCCCGGTATCAACTGCGCCCATATTGTGTTTTTAATATGGAATATCTGCGTGTAGACCATGTAGGTTGGTACAAGTCCGCCGTTAAACAGCAGTGTGAATATAACAAAGAAGCTGAGAATTCGAATACCCGGTAAGTCGCGAAAGGATAAACCATAACCAATCATCGATGTAACAAACAGGCTGGCAATCGTACCGATAACAGTTGTACCGATCGTTATACCATAAGCCCGTACCAGTGTCTTGGAAGTCGCCCAAAGATAATGATAGGCATCAGCACTCCATTTTTTAGGGATAAAGGTGTATCCGCTTGCAACAATCGTATTGTTGTCGGTTAAAGATCCGGATATAAGCAGCAAAAACGGCAGAATACAGGACAGTGACAGCAAAAAGAGAGTTCCATAGGATATTCTGGTCAGAAATTTATCAGCTCTTGTTTTCATATATTAACCTCCTTAAAAAAGTGCATCATCATTGCTAATTTTTCTGACAAGAGCATTAGCGCCTATAACCATCACGAAACCGACAATCGACTGGTAAAAGCCCGCAGCAGCAGACATCCCGACATTGCCGACCTGGATTAAGGATCTATATACATATGTGTCAATAACATTGGTTGTCGAAAATAGCATTCCGGAATTCATAGGTACCTGCAAAAACAGTCCAAAATCAGAATAGAATATTCTTCCTACGTTCAGAAGGAACAAGGTTATTACTGTCGGCTTGATCAAGGGCAGCGTTATATTCCGTATTTGTTTCCAGCGTGAAGCACCATCCAGCATAGCAGCTTCATAATAATCGGGGCTGATACCAACAATCGATGAGAAATATACAATTGTCGAGAATCCAAAACCCTTCCATACATTCATGATTATAAGTATGAATGGCCAAAACTTTGGTTCAGAAAACCAATTGATTGAATCCATCCCGAAAAACGGCAAAATCGATTTATTCAGCATTCCCGTGCTCTCGCTGAGCATAGCATATGTGAAATAACTGATGATGACCCAAGATAACAAATGAGGCAAAAGAATTGCTGTTTGAAAAAATCGCATCCATATCTTTTTTTTGATTTCATTTAGCAATATACCGCAGCCAACACCTACAATGATACCAAGGATAATAAATGCAATATTATAAAGAAGTGTATTACGCGTGATTATCCATGCATCAGTAGAGTTAAAAAGATACTCAAAATTTTTAAAGCCAACCCAGTCGCTTCCAAAGATTCCCTTCCGGAAATTAATATTCTTGAAGGCTATCACTAGGCCGAACATCGGCAGGTAATTGTTAATCAGAAGATAAAGTGCACCAGGTAACATCATTAAGTAAATTGGTAAATAACGTTTAAATCTCTTCATTTTTGTCCTTTGTCGCATCTGTGGACAGGCGGTTATTGCACTGCTCAAGCGATCACCTTTCTTTCTTATATGACCGGTGTAGGGAGCGGATGTTTCTCGTCATCCACTCCCGGACACAACAATCTTCCGTCTAATTTTGAGCGGCCAGCCATGCATCAAGCTGGCTTTGCTTTTCTTGGATAATTTTTTCTATACCGTTGGCTTTCAGCTTATCAATGTACGTAGGCAATAATTCTGCAGGGTCGCTTGCACCCCATTCTATAAAGCGCTCATATTCATCTCTTACTGACTTAACGGCTGCGACCTCATTAGCAACCTTAGCATTGTTAAATGTGAAGCCCAAAGCCTTCGATTTTACTGCATTGTCATTTGCTGCTTTTTGCTCTACCCATAAGTTTTCGGGTTCTCCGCTCCAATGGTCGAGAAGGAATTGATTTCCCATAAGCCAGCTTGTATTAAGACTCCAGCCTGTAGTAGCCTGGGTCTTTCCCTCAAGATAACCTAAGGTACCGTCAGCCTTCTTTTCATAGTGGACACCTTCAATACCATAGGACAGTAACGTCATAACAGCCTTGTCTGAGTAAATCATATTCAACATTTTCATTGCAGCCTCAGGATTCTCGGAGCCCTGAGCGATGCCCCAACCAAATAGATTAACCTGACCTGTTGTTGCAAAATAATCTACGAACTGAACTGTTTCCAACGGATATCCGGTGTTGATCTCTGCAACTACGTTAACACCGGGCTTGGCATTTGTGGGATAGCAGAAAATCGTTCCTGTTTGCATCATTGTTGCATAGTTTTCTGTTGTCGTGGCAACATCCGGCTCAATGTAACCCTTCTGGTACCAATCCCATAGAAGACTGACAGTAGACTTGAATTCATCGGTTTCTTCCAGCATTACGACTTTGGTATCAGTTGCACCGCGATTGAGCAGCACACCGTTTTTATCATCCAGCGGGTCATAAGTCGCATAATTTGCAATAAATGTTGATTTTGCTCCGCCGATACCCAGAGGATAGAAGTTTGCACCCTCACCTTCTTTAATTATGCGGAAAACCTCTGTCAGATCTTCCAGCTTTGTTAATTTGGATATATCAATATTGTACTTTTCAATTAAATCCTTACGCATGTTGAAGCCGCCGCCTCTGCACAGGTCTCGTATTGAGGGTATGGAGTATACTTCACCATTGATGGTGGTTGCTGACAGATAGTCTCCGAGATTCTCCCTGATGCCTGTTCCATACTCGTCAATCAAGCTGGTAAGCGGCAGAATCTGCTCACGATTGACATAGTTGGAGAGAAGTGATCCTTGTACAACCATGAGATCTAACCTCTCACCTCCCATAAGCATGAGATTTAATTGTTCGGTATAATTCGGTACAGGCTCAATTTTCAGCTTAGTGTTTATTGCAGGAATCGTTATCTTGTTGATTTCCTCCTGAATCATTTCATAATCAGCGGAATTGCCGGCACTGGCAATCATAAGAGCCATAACAACCTCATCCGGCTCACCCTGAGAAGTAGAATCGGATGGTGTTTCCGAACCTGGAGATGGTGCTTCTGAACTTGGAGCCGGACCTTCCGAGCTTGGTGTTGATGTACGGGTGCAGCCGGATAAAGCTGTAAACACCAGTATAGTAGTGAGTAGCGTTGCAAGTAATCGTTTGTGTTTCATTTTTTTACCCCTTTCAAATTTGGTTTTTCAATTGAAGTTTCAATTGAATTTTAAAACAATGCTTTCAAACAATTCCAAGTCTGTAATCTCAAGTTCGATATATCCGCCGTATTTCACAAAACGGCACTCGGTCTTTCGACACAGGCTGAATGCTTGCTTAGGGATGACATCCGTGTATACCCGAACAGTCATAGTACTTTGTTTTTGAGGGGCGTAATAAACACCGCCAAAAAAACCTGAAAGGTTAACAAGGTGCACAAGCAGTTCACCGGACCCATTTTCTAATACTGTCAGCTCAACCATGGGTGGAAGGGAAACCTGCTTTTTAGTCACATACGGAGAAATCACACCGTACAGCCATCTGCCGAGCGGCTCTTGCAGATGTTGATAATACTGTCTTGCAGGCCGCCAAGGAATGTAGATTACTTCTCCTTTTCCGTATGTGCTTTCCACATAAGCCGGCATATCGACGATATCCGAATAGTAACAGCGTTCGGGAGGACCAAAGGGATGCGCCGGTATCATTTGCATATACCTTCGTACCTCTGGCAAGTATTCAGCGTTAATATACAGGTCGTTTAAATAGAGAAGCTTTCTATTTTCCAGACCCATGTATTCCATTCCGTCTTCCTTTCGGAAATATGCTGATCGTATCCCGGTCTGCACCTGAGATATGCATTCGATACCTAAAAAGTCCAACTCTTTGGATAATGCAGGCGCTTCGCCTGAACAAACAAAAATTCCGCCGTTTTCAACATATCTTCTTGCCTTTTCCCATATGTACGGATCTGATATGATGCAGTCCGGCAGTATAATAACTCTGTATTTACTCCAGTCCTGATTTTGGATTAATGACAAATGCAAGGCGTCAAAGAGCAAATGGTTTTCGCTTAATGATTTGAACCATCCATAATAGTCCGCAAGCTTCTCATTCATAAGAAACATTCGTCCGGGCGGTTTTAACAGCAGTACCTCGGCATGATTTATGGTGTTGGTATATTCCCTTTCGTTTTCCGCCAGAAAATGATACATCCTGCTGACAGCCTCAAATCCTGATTTATCATCATGACTGTCAAGCCGGCCCATCAAGTAGTAGTCAAGAGAGCCGCCATGAGCCAGATTTTGTGCCATTCGAAGCGCTTGCTGATGCTGTGAAACCGAAAACAACCGGTAGGATATATCAAGAAAATCAACCGATGTGATGCTGTGCTTCATGCTGGGATAGGAATGCGCAAGTTTATTTAAGTCGCTGGCATCATAACACCAGGCTGTATTGCTATTCATAAATGTGGTTCCCGCCTCTTCCCTGACAACACCATCCTCATGCTCAAGAAAATTAAGCAGACATAAATCCTCATTTACCTTTTTCAGTGACTGATAAACAGTTTCATAGTATTCCTTTAATGTGCTTATTTTGAACTCATTGTACTTCTCGGGCTCAGTCTTGCTGGGTTCGAGCGGCAGTTTGGTGCCGAACATTTCATAAAAGCGCCGCTTACAATTCGGACACTGGCAGTCGCCATGCAAATTACCGGAATAATCATAGGAGGAAGTATATCCGCCGAAATTCAGGAAGACACCATCCAGCCCAAGAAACTCCACGCTCTCTTTCATAATGTCAAGTGCATGGCGCTGCTGATACTCACTGTTAAAGCACACATGAACATCACCGTTGTAATCAACTATTTTCCCGTCTGTACCGATATAAGCCCATTCGTAATTCTTGTCGATAATCGGATGACGAACCTTTGAGAAATCCATTCGTCCTATTACGCGAATACCGTTTTCATGGCAAAGATCTATAATGCTCTTCAGCGAGTCTCCCGTTAAATATTCACTTTGAAAATGGTATTCATTCTTCGTCGGATAGCTGGATATAATGCCGGAGGTGTTTATCATACAGACATTTGCACCGAATTCAATCAACGCATCAACATATTCCTGCGCATTTATTTCCTTCATATCTATTTCCCGCATATTCGTCTGTACCATGCGCCATGGCGCAGAGTTCCACCAATGCTGCTTCATTCTTCTCCTCCCCATCGCAAAACTATTATTTCCCACGTTTCATCAAGGTCAAAATTTATAAAAGCCTTCCCGTTTTCCAGCTTCAACGACAGAGCCTTGTCCTGCAGCACCGATGTAACCCGGACATTTTCTGCTTCAGCCGGCAGCACCACCGCAACACATATATCTTTGAGCGGAACAGTCTTACGCAGCGGTCTTGCACCGACACCGTTAATAAAGTGTAGGATATATGTGTTTTTGCTGTGAAACGCCGTAAACTGAACGCCGGGAAAACGAGTAAACTCAAAAATCTTTTTATCGGACAGTAAGATATCCAGTACGTTATATGCAAAACGATAATGCTCTTCCATATGTGTTTTACTAACCAACGCGCCCAGGCTGAAGGGTATGTGCATAACCTGACCTTCGAAGCATCGGCGTAATGCCGCCATAGGAATATTTGTTTTTTCAACGGGGATTACGGCCCGTTCCGGAGGCGAACCCGCTCCGTTTGGCGGGCTAAACGGCGGAACCAGAGTGCAAAGCACGGCGGTATCATTGCCAGCTTTGCAATACACAACCTCACCGGAGAATGGAAGAATCTCCATTTCCTCAAGTCCTGCCTGCAGCTTCACATCCTCAAAACGCATGTATGCTGTAAGCAGCTGCTCGCTGTGTCCAATTATTTTTGTTCCTGCCATGCGCTGCAGCTCATCAGGAATTTCCCCCTCTAACAGCAGTCGGCCGCCTTGCTGGACATATGCGGTACACTTACGAATTATTTCCGTGTCCCACTTGGTTTTTTCCGGGAAAATTACAGTTGTAAATTCAAACAGCGCCTGCTCCGATATGTGCTTTGCTACAAACAGCCGGTATGGAATTTGATTCTCAGTAAGCACTTCTACCCAACTATGTCCGGAGTCGCCGTTCCACGCAAGAGCAACCTGTGCAGCAGAAACAGCATTGCTCATCCATTCTGTACTTTTTATTGCCTTTTTGTTAAACCAGGTTATGGTATCGTTTACTCTTTTATCGTTTTGTGTTGCCGGAATACCGGACATGGAATGCCATACACTGCCGCCGTTTGCCGGAATCTGGCTAATCCAGAACGCATGCTCGGCCGGAGGAAGATTCACATGCCTCCAAAGAAGGCCGGGTGCTGTGTGCGCAATATCGACAGGCGGGCCATATTTACACAAAAACAGGCCAAGATTAGTGCTTGCTGCCGGCATCCAGCTATAGCTTAATTGCGACACCCCTGAGCATAGACCGTCGTGTGTCTCCGAATGAAGGACATCGGGAGGATTTTCAAATAAGCAATCAAAATCGTCCGATTTTGTAAACCACCAGCCTGTTTGCTTATAAATCTGAGCAGGGTCAAATTTATTCTCCTGTAACCCAAAGCGGTCAAAGAATGCTACCTCTGGATTGATATCTTTTATCACCTTTCTATTCGATTCAAGACTGCGCTTTATATTGAAATCAAACCAGGACGGCTCACAATCTGCGGGATTTACAGGCAATTCCTTACCATATTCATTCCGATACAAGTCACGGCAGGTTTTACATTGGCACGGAGCATAAAACATACTATTGATAAAAATTCCGTCCAATGGATAATGGCTTAGCATTTCACGCAGTACCGGAAAGGCGACCTCCTCGTTCTGATATCCGCTATTTGGGCAGGTGCTCATTAATAACGGCCAATTTCCGGGCCGTTCCATGCCTACAATTTGAGGCTTGTGGTCGGGAAGGCGTATAAACCATTCAGGGTGCTCCAAAAAGGTCTTATCTTCCGCTTTGCTGAAATCGCATCTGGCAACCAGCCTGATATTCTTTCTTTGACATGCCTCGGAAAGCTCTTTTATCAGATCTCTGCCCTCCGGTAGAAACGGGTTTAGCGTATGATACGGTATCTTCGTCGGATACCAGGCGTAAATTCCGCCGACATTGATAACAAGCACATCTGCATACATCGCTCTTATTTGATCTGTTAACTCTTCCGGATCAAAGATATCGGTGACACGCAAATTAGTCTGAATAATTCTTGCGTGCTTGTTCCACCAGTTACTCTTATTCATAAAAGGTCCTCCTGCTAATTTTTATCCTCTCAATTCACTCTGGTTATGACAACAGAATGCATTCAAATTCATTAAGAACGGGAATTGAAACTTCCAGAAACTCTCCGCTCCTGACAGAAGTCAGTATTTCTCCGCTCTTTATTGAAATTGCAGAATTATCTGTACATCTGTATGAGACGGTTATATTAGGAAGAGGAACCACCTCTAATTGCGGCTTGCTCTGCAATCCAGTACCGTTAATCAGGTGTATCAGCCTTCCTTCCGGGCATTTTGATGAAATGAGTTGGACGGAATATGGTGCATTCGTTGTTACAGTTTCCTTCCAATTTAACCAATGCAGCAGATCTGAAATCAGCATGTCTATTTCCGCAATGCCGTATTGTCGCTGAAGAGAACCGCAATCCCAGGGCAGAACCACAACCTTTCCCTTCCCGAAGCCTGTGCAAAATAAGCCGTAATCATCCGTCAATTCTTCCACATAGCTAAATTCAGGCTTATGGCATTTTGCCTGCGGCTCCCTGTTAAGCTCTCGCAAAAATGTAACTGCTCCGGACTTTGGCTTAAGGTTCGCAAACTTACCTGCAATGCCTATCCGATCGATACTTTCAAAGGATGGAAACTGTTCTTTTGACCCAAATATCAGATATCCTCCTACCGGGTCTTCGCTTAATACATCATATAGGAAACACGCAAGCGCGCTTAACTCTCTCGGTCTGCCGAATTCGTCCTGCGTCCCAGGCAAGCGTCCGGTAATAATAAGATTCCCGCCGTTATTAACATAGGAATCCAGTTTCTTTGCCTGCTCGTCACTCATGCAGGTCACCCCCGGCAGAAACAAGGTGTGATAACGGCTCAGCTCTGCATCCAATAGAAAACCATCGTGCAGGACATCAAACGGAATATGCCTTTGCACCAGACTCTCATAAACACCCCGATACTCATTCAGATGAGGACTGGTATATCCCTCGCTTAAAATATCTGCCATACAGGTTTCCTTGCGGTCACGGCCATCGGCAAAATCAATACTGGCTTTACTGTATATAATTCCTATATCAGCACTGTTTTTTATAGCATTGTAATATTTCTCATTCGTTTTGAGGTAATTGAAGGTGCTCTTAATGACAGGCAACGACCTGCGGTCATCTAAATCAAAAGTGCCAATGACATTCAGGCATAAACCTGCTCCGAATGCAGATGATTGCATCATGTCATATGTTAGCTGCGCAGCAGGCTGGGATGCTCTTCTTCCTAATTGTGCAGAATAATGCAGGCAAATCATATTGGGTTTATTCATCACGTTAGCCAACAGAGCATTTTCGCCCGCCAGATATATATATTTCGGCTGCTTGCGCATAACATTGTTCGCTGCCTCGCTAACTTGGATATCCTGGCCCTCCTTACTAAACGGAACCGTATCCCACCCGGAAAAACAGTTAAATTCCGGAAAGTCAGAAGTTAAACTACTTACAGGTGCCAGAACAGCATCAGGCAATCTGTCATGTATAAACTCATGGATCTTACTAAATCTCTCAATTGCCTGTTTATTGCGGTAAAGCATAAAGCTGCGGCCCTCTTCGGTTCCGCTGTTTAAAGTGTCGGGTAAAGTCCTGCCTGTGTCGTTAAAATACTTCTGCTTACAGGTTTCACAATGACAAAATCCATAATGAACCGCATTGTAGAAGATACCATCCGGACGGTACTTGCTTAGAAGTTCGTCGAGTACCTCCAAATTGTATTCATTCCATTTTGGCGAATTAAAACAGCTTTGAATCATACCAAGATCATAAGCAGCATTACCGTTCACATCCCTTCTGATCCAGTCGGGATGTTCTTTTGCTTCTGCTTCCGACAGATTGCTGACATCCATCCGCAGCAGCACCTTTAAACCGTTCCTGCGTGCCTCTTCCATCACTTTCCCAACGTAATCTTCAGACAGAAAAGGATTGTGCGGCTGGCCTGATACTTCACTGTCATACCAGCTGAGTAATCCGCCTGCGTTTACAACAAGTGCATTGCAGCCATATTCAATATGCTGTTTTATTAGTGCGGCGACATCCAAATTCAGAGCATCGATTGCCCGCAGGTTATTTTGTACAATCCGAACAGGATTATTCCAAAACCTATCCATAATATCACATCTTTCCATGTAATTATTCTACGCTATTTATCCGTCTTCAGCTGCAGCCACAGAGTGGATATATCCATGCCCATCCCTTCGATTTTTCTTGCAGTATTCATCAGACTGCTGCGGGTATTTAAAATATGGTTTGCCGTTGCTGTTTGAGCCCCAAAAGCGTCGCGTACCTTAATCGCACTGATAATTTGATTATGTTCTTCGTGAACTTGTTCCACATCACGCATCATACCTAACGCATATGGATGCTCAATAACTTTCATAACGTCGTTCATACGATTTATATAGGTATTGTTGCAGCTTTCTAAAAGCAGTTTATGGCAGCGGCGGTCCAATTCCAGAAATCTATTTTTTTCCTCTTGTGTATTGGTCCAGTTTAGAAGCTGGAAGCTGTCAAAGGCTTCCGTAATTTGAAACAAAGTTTCTTCATCGGCGTTTTCTGCAATATCATAAGCAGCCGTCGCCTCAAGCGCCGCACGGGCAAGCAGAAGGTCGAGTATCTCCTTAAGGGTAATCTTGTGTAAATAAAAACCTGAATTTGTTTTTTGATCCAGGAAACCTTCCACGCTTAGCATGTGCAGAGCCTTAATCACCGGAGTCCTGCTGACCCCCAATTGCTGTGACAACTTAATCTGATTGATTTTTGCTTCATATTGAAACTCACCCCGTTCAATCATGTTATAAATTTGTTCGTAGACCTCATGCGTCTCTCCTGCTATTTTCATGATCAATCACCACCTCATTTTATTATGCCAATCAAATTTCACTATTGATTATTTAAAAATTATATGATAGAATTCAATTTATACAAAAATGAATTCATTTTTTATGGTTGAATTATAGCATGCCCCCTTATGCATTGTCAACAATGTTTTTTTTATTTATTCTCTCAAATTGTAACATTTTTTAATTTATGCCACTTTTAACAGTAAATAAACCGTGTTAATGACGAAACACGCCAAGAAATTTGTGTCAGAAAAATTTGATTTATAAGGAAGTGTAGATTAACCATGAGAGACTTAGTCAAAGCAAATCAATTGCAGTTCGACCTCATTATGATAGGCCACCAGCGAGCAAATGTATATTTTGGCGATGATCCCAGATCACCTCCAAGGGGCAAGCCGGTTACATGTACCTCCAGCCTGATACGTGGGCTTGATTGGTCGGGAGAACCATTTTGTCTATTGATTGACCCGACTCTCCGGGAAAAACCGGAGGATTTCTATTTTGAGCTTTACAGACGAACAGGTCTCAGGCCATCCGAAATAACGGCTTGTTTTTCAACACATGAACATTTTGACCATTTGGAGGGTCTGTCGTATTTCCCCAATGCAAAATGGTTTGTGGGCAAAACGAACCTGCCATGGGCAAGCAGCTCAATGATAATAGACAAGTATAAGCTTATCGGTGTCGAAGGGGAGCTATATCCCGGCGTTTTTGTTGTTCCTTTGCCCGGACACACGAATACACTGCATGGAATCTCCTTTATGCTCGATGATAAATCATATATAGTAGCCGGGGATGCAGTGGTAACCAGATATCATTTCAAGGACTTTACAAATAATTACGAGGACGATGCCGAGGCTGCCAGACAGACTCAATTGAGAATCAAACAGGAATACGACGTGGTTGTTCCCGGTCATGACAACTTGATAATAATAAAGTAATTTAGATGTGCAAAGAGCACGCGCAAGAAAGGTCGTGAAATTAATGAATGAATCTATTCACAAATATTTTCAGGTAGGTACTATTCGCTGGATGAGTCATCCAAGAAAGAACCTGTTAGATTCCATCCGTGAGCTTGCATGCGATGATTTTTTCGATGCAATCGAACTCTGCAGGTTTAATGACGATGAGACAAGGTTTGCCGCAAAAGCTCTGCTTGAGCAAAGCGGTCTCAAGGTTTGCTATGGAGCGCAGCCTGCCCTTCTCGGAGGCGGTCCCAACCCTAATTCCCTGGAGGAAGAAGAGCGCTTGCGTTCCGTTCTCGTATTGAAAGAAGCCTTGGACGAGGCCGAGTTTTTAGGAGCAAAGGCTATCGCTTTTTTATCCGGCAAGTGGCAGGAGCAAACAAAGAACGAGGCATATCAGCAGCTAATCAAAACTACAACCGAGATTTGTGTTTATGCTGCAGGCAAGGGTATGGATGTAAATCTTGAGGTTTTTGATTTTGATATGGACAAAGCTTCTCTCATCGGACCTGCTCCTCTGGCTGCACAATTTGCAGCAGATATGCGCTGCAGATGCAACAATTTCGGCTTGATGGTCGATCTCAGCCATTTCCCCACAACCTATGAAACCTCTAAATTCGTTATCCAGACCTGCCGGCCGTATATCAAGCATTTTCACATCGGAAATAATGTTTGCATCAGGGGCTGTGAAGGCTACGGAGATATGCACACACGCTTTGGATTTCCAAACAGTGCCAACGGAATACCCGAACTGACAGACTTTTTCCGTGTATTAAAGCAGGAGGGTTTCATGGAAGATCCCGAAAATCCATATGTTCTATCCTTTGAGGTTAAACCTTGGGGGGATGAGGATGAGGATATTATATTGGCAAATTCCAAACGAGCAATTAACAGAGCCTGGGCCCTTGCATAGCTGCAATATGTGTTAGCCTGAGGCAAATTTCAAGTCGGCAGATTTTTTGCAATGCCTTATTATCATTTCTTTCTGTGCAAAAAGGTGTTTCCAAATTTACACATGCCGATGCACAGCGGCGGAAAGGAC
Source organism: Bacillota bacterium (assembly GCA_023409535.1). Classification (GTDB taxonomy): domain Bacteria; phylum Bacillota; class Clostridia; order Lachnospirales; family Lachnospiraceae; genus Mobilitalea. Next base: position 277,410 of record JAEYGZ010000036.1, on the reverse strand, counting down.
TTTTTTTATGAAAATAATTGTTTTAGATGGATATACTGAAAACCCTGGTGATTTAACCTGGGAAGGTTTTGAACGTCTGGGTGAGCTCACCGTTTATGACCGCACACCACAAGATGATATTGTCAGCAGAATTGGCGATGCGGAAATTGTTATCACCAATAAGACCCCTATTAGCAGAGATACCCTTAACAAATGCAAAAATATCAAATATATCGGCGTATTGGCAACAGGCTATAATATCATAGACTGTGACGCCGCTAAGGACCATGGTATTGCTGTTACCAACATCCCAAATTACGGATCAACAGCTGTCGGTCAGTTTGCAATAGCCCTGCTTTTAGAGATTTGTCACCATATCGGTCATCATAATGATGCGGTCCAAAGCGGCAAATGGCAAAATTGTCTGGATTTCTGTTTCTGGGATTATCCGCTCATCGCATTGGAAGGCAAGACGATCGGCATTATCGGCTTAGGAAGAATTGGTCAGGTTACCGCAGGTATTGCAGGTGCAATGGGTATGAAAACCTTAGCCTTTGACGAACACCAAACGGATTCAGGCAGGAAAGTAGCAGAATATGTATCATTGGATGAGCTGTATGCGCGTTCAGATGTGATTGCTCTCCACTGTCCGGTCTTCCCCTCAACACAGGGAATGATTAATAAAAACAGTATAGCAAAGATGAAAGACGGTGTTATTATTATAAACAACAGCAGAGGTCAACTTATTGTTGAACAAGACCTGGCTGACGCACTTAATAGCGGGAAAGTCGCCGCAGCCGGTCTGGATGTTGTCTCAAGTGAGCCAATAAGCGGCGAAAATCCTCTTTTGCATGCAAAAAACTGTATGATTACTCCCCACATTTCCTGGGCGCCGAAAGAAAGCCGGAAGAGGTTAATGGATATTGCGGTTGATAATCTTGGTCAATTTCTAAAGGGAACCCCAATAAATGTTGTATCAAAATGATCATAAAAATTGAAATTTCTTGCAGCTTACCTGTTCTTCTGTAAGGATGGCTGTTTGTTAATACAAACTTTTTATCCATTTTAAAATACGGTACTATTGAAAGGAATGGTTTCATGAGTGATATTAAGAACAAAATTGATGCAGCAAACGACAAGGCAATGGATTATTTAATAAACGGGCAGCCTGTCTGGATAGACATATTGCCGGCAGAAGCAGCGATCCCCGGTTTTAAAAGAAACCTGCTGCTGCATGCGGGACCTCCCGTTAAAATTGAAAACATTGCGCCTCCTTTGAAAACCACCCTTTGCGGCGCAGCCATACATGAAGGAATTGCAAAAGCCCCCGATGAAGCGTGGGCAATGATTAAATCGGGTGACATACTTATCGCTTCCGCACAGGATTATTCCTGCGCCTGCGGTGCGGTCATGGTAATCAGTGCTTCCACACCTGTAATTGTTGCGGAGGATAAGAGGTTTGGAGGCTTCGGCTATTGCTCCATTCATCCTGGACCGGAGAAAAAATGTCTGCGCTGGGGCTATTATGATAATGAGGTGGAGACAGCTTTAGTCTGGTTCAAAGAGATCTATGGACCGGCCCTGGGCGAAGCAGTGCGAAAGCTAGGCGGCATTGACATAAAAAATATACTTGCTCGTACTGCAGGTATGGGTGATGAGAATCATGTCCGCCAACTTGCTTCCTCCTATGCGATTATTCTGGATTTGATTCCTGCTCTGCTTGAGAATAATAGTTCGCACCGTGACGACGTCATCCGGGCACTGTCCATCAACGACAAGTTTTTTCTCCATATTATGATGGCAGGAACTATGAGTGTCCTGCAATCTGTAAAAAACATCCCGCTCTCTACTATTATGGTAGGTATGGGCGGAAACGGAACTGATTTTGGACTGCAGTTCAGCGGGACAGGCAAACAATGGTTTACTGTAAAAGCGCCAAAAATACTGGGGCAGCTATTAAACCCATCATGGACAGAGGACGATCTTTGCGGTTTTCTTGGAGATAGCTGTGTTACAGAAATATATGGTTTGGGCGGTTTGTCTGCTATTGCAGGCCCGGCATTTGTCAGACTGACAGGCGGTACCTTCGCGGATGCAAAGAAATGTACAGAAGATGCCAGAGCAGTATGTCTCGGTGAGCATACATGGGCTCCCATACCATGGGATGATTACCGCGGCTTCCCTGTCGGAGTGGATATGCGCAAGGTGGTTGCCACTAATATCACACCTACAAGCCACGGAGGATCCACACGGTTAGCCGGCGGACAAGGTGGTGCCGGTATGGCAAAGATACCGATTGAGTGCTTTAAGCTTGGGCTAAAAGCATTCAGTGAACAACTGAGAGGTGGAGACAATGATTAATAAGATTGAGATAACGAATAACCAGTATCATGATTCTGTTGAATTGCTGTATGTAACATCCTCTCTTAAGCAGCTGAAAGGCGTATCTCTTGCTTATATTGCCATGGGAACAACCTGCAATAAAGAAGTTTTCCGGGAGATCGGCTTCATGGAAAGCGAATTGGAGACTGCCGGTCCAAACGATATGATTTTAGGTGTGGCGGCTGAAAATGAACATGCCTGCCAGGCAGCATTTGACCTGGCTCATTCTATGCTCTCCAAGCGACATACAGAGAATGTCAAAGCATCTTATCCCAGTATTGCTTCAGCTATGAAGGCAAGACCCGAGGCAAACCTGTGCATAATATCAGTTCCTTCAAAATATGCAAAAAGTGAGACGATGAAAGCCCTTAATGCAGGGATGCATGTTCTGATCTTCAGTGATAATATATCTTTGGAGGATGAACGAGAGATTAAGCTTGCCGCTTCGGAAAAAGGACTTTTGTGCATGGGACCGGATTGCGGCGTCACTAATATTGGAGGCGTTTCATTTCTTGTCGGCAGCATGATCAGAAAAGGACCCATCGGCATATGTGCTGCTTCAGGCGCAGGCCTGCAGGAAGTTGCACAGCTTATACATAAAGCAGGCAGCGGTATATCTCAGGGTATCGGTACGGGCGGAAAGGATCTAAACGACACGGTAGGCGCTATCTCCATGCTGGCCGGATTCGATGCACTTAGCCGCGATGATGAGACAAAGGTAATTGTTCTCATTTCTCGTAAGCCGGGTGAAAAAGCCTTAAAAGCAGTTCTTTCACGTGCGAAAGCTTGCTCCAAGCCTGTGGTGGTCTGCTTTATGGGTTGTTCACAGAACAGCTTTGATAAATTGGGTGTAATAATCGGTTCAAATCTGGAGGACACCGCAAGAAAAGCATTGAGCCTTATAGGTATTGAACTGCCGGCAGCAGAGTCATCCGTGAATATGGAACTGGCGTCTGCAGAAGTGGCAAGGATGTCAAAAGATCAAAAATATGTACGCGGATTATTTTGCGGAGGAACCTTCTGTGAAGAAGCTATGGAGGCAATGCAGGCTTCTGTCGGAGGCATTTATTCCAACGCACCGCTATTTCCGGAATATAAGCTTTTTGTATCCTCGGTTAGTTTCAAAAACTCCCTTGTAGATTGCGGTGATGAGGAGTTCACCCTCAACCGTCCCCACCCGGATTTTGATCCTGAGCCGAGAGCCGAAGGGATTTTACGAGAAGCCTCCGATCCCGAAACAGCTGTTATTCTGTTGGACTTCATCCTTGGTCCCGCGGTGCATCCCGATCCGGCCGGTGCTGTTATTGACAGTATACGAAAGGCAATGCACGAGGTTCAGCAGCGTGGCGGCAAGCTTTCTGTGGTTGCCTCGGTGTGCGGTACGGATGCCGATCCGCAAAAGCAGTCCGATCAGGAAGAAAAGTTAAGGCAGGCCGGCGTACTGGTATGCCCGAGTAATTATCAGGCAGCTGTTTTGGCCGGTGCCATTATATCAATGAAAAGGGAGAAAAATAAGGTATGAATGAAAAAATTGATGGCCTCTTGAGCGGCGAGCTGATCGTGGTTAATGTCGGCCCTTCCATCTTCGGAGACACTGTCAGATCTCAGGGGATTGAGGTCCTGCAGGTGGACTGGCAGCCGACAGCTGCCGGGGATTCGGAAATGATTGATATTCTGGACCTTTTGGGCGGTATTTAAATAATGCTGACGACGTTGAAACAGAAAGCCGCAGCCTTAACTCCTTTGCCGGCGGAGGGCTTTTCGTTTCTTTGAATTGTTCACCGGTTCCTTAGCAAAGTCTCAATAAATTTAAATGAGGTGTTTTAATGATAATTCTAGTTCTCAATCTGGGCTCAACCAGTTTCAAATTCAAATTATTTGATTTTTCTGACAGCGAAAACACATTGATCGACGGTGTTGTTGAAAATATCGGTTCTTCACATGGGACCTACAAGGTCAATCTGCCCAAAGGCACCAACAAAGGCGATTGTATCTGCCGCGAGCATGACGACGCAGTGGACCTCTGCTTTAGCATACTGTTGAAAAGCGGCGTAATAGCATCCATATCCGATGTGGATGTCGTGGGCTATAAGGCGGTACACGGCGGTACAATCAGCGGGGCTCGCTTCGTTGACGACGACCTTTTATACGTCATGGACCGTTATGCCTCTCTTGCCCCAGCCCATAACCCCGTGTATACAAAAACAATGCGGGCGGTACAAGCAAAATTCCCCGGTATGAAGCAGGCGGCCTACTTTGAAACAGCCTTTCATGCAACTATCCCCGACTATCGGGCGACTTATGGCGTACCGTATCGCTGGCAAACCGATTTTGGTGTTCGCCGCTACGGATTTCACGGTTCCAGCCACAGCTATATTGCTTGGAAGCTAAGTGAGCTGGAACCATCCTCCAATAAAATTATCTCAATGCACCTCGGAGGTTCTTCTTCCTTATGTGCGGTTAATGAGGGGAGGAGCATTGCAGAAAGCATGGGTGCAACACCTCAATCAGGGATTTTTCACAATAACAGAGTCGGTGATTTTGATGCGTTCTGTATCCCTGATTTAATCCGGCGGTATGATGGCGATGTTGATGAAGTTTTCAGGCAGATGGCTGCCAACGGCGGTTTCCTGGGTATCAGCGGTGTCAGTAACGACCTTCGTGCGGTACTTCAGGCCCGTGATGAAGGAAATGCAAGAGCTGATTTGGCTGTTAACGCATTTGTAGATGCTGTGGTCGGATATATTGGCATGTTCACGGCATATCTGGGTGGATTGGATGCATTGGTTTTTACCGGAGGCATCGGCGAACGCAGCCCGGTGATACGTGCAATGATATGTTCTCAACTTGGATGGTTGAATGCAGATTTGGATGATCCGCTAAACGAAGATGCACGGGAAGGGCGAATTAATTCAGATCGGAGTAAGGTTTCTATTTGGGTGCTTCCCACGAATGAAGAGCTTATGGTGGCGCGTCAGGCCAGCAAGCTTCTCTCTGACAATTGACCTATGGGCCGTGTGCTGACAGCTCGTATATCAGGGGCTTTTATGTCATCGTCTGAAACGTCCGGCATTATTCACTCTATTTTTTCCGGTGCTGTAAATGCTATGTTTTATATGCCTGACAGCACCAGAAGAATGCTAACCTTCACCGCTTCTGAAGCTGTCGGATATCCCGACAGCATTACTGTAAGTAACGGTGCCTTCAAAGCTATCTCCTCATTGGAACCGGGATCTTCAGTGATTATAACAGGTTCCCAATTAAGCTTTCCTGATATAAACCTGGAATTAGATATCCCCATGGAACAGATAAAATACAGCACCATCAGACTGCCGAATCCACCGGCTTTACAACCAATTGATATGAACGGCTTTATTGCCAGTCTTCAAGGGTTTTGCGGCAACAAGTTCAACAAAAGCGGCTTTTTACATTTGCCGGATACCGTAAGAGCTTCCGTGACAAATGGGCTGCAACTCTTTGCACAGGCGTGGGCTGAAAGTGATACCATTTTAATGGAAGCTCTTTTATCAGCGCATATTGGTATCGGAATAGGATTGACCCCTTCATCTGATGATGCATTTTTGGGCATCATGGCTGTCTTCTCATATTGTAGAAAATACGCCGGAATCACTCCTTTGCAGGATAATCCGCAATTCCAACTATGGTCAGCCCTTCCGCCGATATCCAGCCTTACCCCGTTTTACCGGCTGCTGGAGGGGCGCACAACTGATGTATCAATTAAATATCTTTGCTGCGCCCAAGAAGGCAGGTACTCCGATGCCATACTGCACTTGCTTGAAGCATTAAGCTTCACAGGGCAGGCGATAACACCTCGCCTCATAGATCTGGCACATGCAGGAGGCACATCAGGGCAGGATACTCTGTTTGGCATGAACATTGCCTGCCGGGTTCTGCAAAATTATTGACTTATATTATATGGTGACCTTCTGCAAACAAAGCAGAAGGTCACCATATTGAATGCCTTATTAACTTCCATAGACACTTTGAGGCTTGCTGCAACCTCACCGGCGATTGATCACCTCAATCCATTCCATAACCCGCACGATATCATATTCTTTCACCACTTTTTCTGCAATCTCCCTTCCGGCTTCATAGTATGAATTTCGTACGATGCTTTTTATCATCGGTGCTTCTCTTGCCGATACGCTGAATTCATCCAGCCCAAGCCCCAATAATAACCGAACCGCCCGTTCATCACCTGCAAATTCGCCGCACATGCCCACCGGAATGCCTGCCGAATGCCCGGCATCAATAATATGTTTGATTGCACGTAAAACAGCCGGCTGCAGGGTATTATAAAGTGATGCTATCCTTTGATTTCCGCGGTCAACCGCTAATATATACTGCGTCAGATCATTCGTGCCGATACTAAAAAAGTCTGCATGCTTCGCAAAATACTCGGCACACAGCACTGCTGCAGGTGTCTCAATCATCATACCGGTTTGAAGGTTTTTGTTATACCTTACTCCCTCGGCATCCAATTCCTTTTTACATTCTTCCAGTATTTCTCCGGCTGCACTTAGTTCCTCGGCCGATATCATCATTGGGTACATGATTTTCACATTACCGAAGGCGCTTGCACGCAGGATAGCACGAAGCTGTGTCTTAAATACCTGCGGCAGATCAAGTGAGATGCGAATTGCCCGCCATCCCAAAAAAGGATTCTCCTCCGGATCAAACTTATAGTAGGGCAATTCTTTATCTCCGCCGATATCCAGGGTACGGATAATCAATTCCTGCGGACAGAGCTCAGCTGCTTGGCGATATACCTTATATTGCTCCTCCTCGTCGGGAAAATGCTCATTCTCCATATACAGGAATTCGCTTCGAAATAAGCCGACTCCGTCGATGTTGTAATTCAGCGCTTTTCTTAAGTCTTCAATGGAACCGATATTCGCACATATTCTGACGGTATGCCCATCCTTTGTTACTGCCGGTAAGCAGGCAGCCGCCTCGATGTCCGCCTGCTTTTTTCGTTTTCCTTCCGCAATGGAACGGTATCGTTCCATTTCATCCTGCGTGGGCTGAATGATAATAATACCCTCCTCTGCGTCCAGAATTAACGTGTCTCCGGATTCGACGGCATCCATTAATCCTTCTACCCCCACCAGCGCGGGAAGTCCGATACTTCTCGCCATAATACATACATGGCTTGTGACTCCTCCCCGCTCTGTAAGAAAGCCTAAGATATAATCCAAATTAAATTTGGCGGTATCGGATGGCCCCAGCTCCTCTGCAACCAGAATGACCTGTTCACCGATAGGATCAAGGCAGTCTTCCTTATCGCCTTTTAAGCTTAACAGAAGGCGTTTGCCGATATCTTTAATATCGCCGGCCCTCTCCCGCATATACTCATCCTCCATGCCGTCAAACAGCGTCCAAAACTCGTTTATGGTTGCCTGCAGAGCCTGCTGCGCATTCATTCCCTGGTTTGTTATCCTATCTGTAACGCCTTCATAGATTGACACATCCTGAACCATTGCACGATGCGCTTCATATATCTCATTTGTTTTTGCCAGCTCCTCGATTTCCTCGGAAACCAGTTTTACTGCCGCCTCATATTTCATGATTTCACTGTCAATACAATCGACCTGATATGCCGCCGGAACCGGTTCCTTCTTATTCACTTTATAGGCTTTGCCGATTGCAATTCCTTTGGATGCGGTTTTCTTTACTGTCAGTCTCTGCACAAAACCACCTCATTTCCAAACCTTACTATAGATTTGTTTTGAAGATTTCTTCAAAACGCACGATTGCGGCATCCTCATCTGTTCCCTCTGCAGTCACAACTACTTCTGTTCCTTGCTTTACAGCCATGCTCATAATTAATAGCATAGCTTTTGCATTTGCTCTCTTCCCATTAGCCGCAAGAACGATCTCCGCGTCGAAATTTTTTGCTTCCTTCGCTAATATTGTGGCAGGTCTGGCGTGAAGTCCGATCGGGTCACTAATTACATAACGAAACTGTTTCATATTGCTCTCCATTCTGAATAATACACTGGCTTAATGCGCCCCTTATAGGTTTGAAGCGATAATATAGCCTTCCATGGTAGCCTCCATAATTTTTCTTGGCTTTTTACAATCACCGACGATAAAGGTCTCCGGCACGATGCCATAAAATTCATCTGCAGCAGCTTTATTCGCACGCACTCCTGTTGCGATTATGACAGTGTCTGCTTTTATGAACTGCTCCTGCCCATCTTTTGCCTTCACCAGCACACCATCCGCCAGAATTTCCTGACACCCCGTATTCAGCATAACTTTTAGGCCCGCTGTCTTCTCCATTTTCTGCCGCAGCGCAATTTTGTACAGCATATTTCCCTGTGCGGCTATTGTATCCGTCAGTTCGATAATCGTAACCTTTTTCTTTTTCAACTCCGCCAATTCCAAGGCAATCTCGGCACCGATAGTGCCTCCGCCAATCACCACCGCCTCCCGGCCAATCCTGTCCTCATACTCAATCGCCTCATAGAAGGATATGACATTGGCATGATCAATCCCTTTCATTGGATGGATTACAGGTTTAGAGCCTACTGCCACGATTAATGCATCCGGCCTCAGTTCCTTGATTGTATCGACTGTCACTTCGGTATTCAGCCGCACTGTGACATTGGATTTTGCCAGCTGGCTCTCCAGATAATTCACATATGCTTTGATATCTTCTTTATAGTATTCCATTGCTACATAGTGCAGTGCTCCGCCGATGAAACCATTTTTTTCAAAGAGAATGACTTCATGTCCTCTTTCTTCTGCAACCAGTGCCGCCTTTAAACCGGCAGGTCCTGCGCCTATAACAACAACCTTTTTCTTAACCTCCGCCTTCTGTACCTTCGCCGGAATCCAGCTCTCATTCGTATATCTTGGATTTACCGAACATCCGACATTTCTCCTGTTGGTTGAGATATGATAGCATTGAAGACAACGGATGCAGGGGATAATATCCTCCGGTCTGCCCTCTCTTGCTTTCCTTGGCCATTCAGGGTCTGCTGCTAAGGGTCTTCCAAGTGCGACCATATCTACGATTCCATTTGCAATCAGCTGCTCCGCTTCCTCCGGGTTCATAATTGCTCCGACTACGGATACGGGAATTTCAAGCCGCTCTTTCACAATTTTTGCATATTTCGCATTCGGCATATGCTCGGAAAAGTTCGTCGTGGTCATATGAACATTTGCTTCATGCTCCAGATCAAGTCCGCAGGATATCTGAACGGTATCAATCATAGGCTCCACCAGCTCGAGAAAGGTTAATACATCTTCAAACTCAATCCCGCCCTCCATCCACTCCGTCGCCGAGATCCTCATATCAATCGGAAACTCCGGTCCCACTGCCTTTCTGACTCTCTCCAGAATCATCTTCGGAAAACGTGCCCTGTTTTCTATTGAGCCTCCGTATTGATCCGTACGTTTATTAAATAGCGGTGATAGAAACTGAGCGGCAAGCCAGCCATGTCCAAAATGCATGAATATCATATCAAAGCCGATGTCCTTTGCATCAAAAGCGGTCTGTTCATACCAGCTTAATGTCTCCTCCATCATCTCTTCCGTCATTTCCTTTACTTCCACACCGTCTCCGCGGATATATCCGGTGGGACCCTTTGCGTAGTCCTTCACTCTTGCGTATTGTCCTGCATGTCCGATTTCTATGGACACCTTCGCACCTCCCTGCTGTGCGATCAGAATTCTCTGTCTGGTTTTTTCCACTTCATATTTTGAAAATGCATATGGTTCGTCGGGAGATGCCCAGGAGGATCTTCCGGGCTCTGTAATGACTGATCCTGCAATGATAATCCCAGGGCCTCCAAGCGCCTTATCCGCAAAATTATGGTTCATCGGCGTAGCGACAATTCTGTTTCTGACTACCATATTGTTGATTTTTATAGGTGAAAATAAATTCGGATACTTCATATTCCTCTCCAATCTGCTGCAAACAGCAAAGCAATTACAATCTTAATATTCCAGCTCTTCACCGTCGGAGGCAATTACTTTTTTATACCAATCGAACGATGCTTTCTTATAGCGCCGCAAGCTTCCCTTTCCCTCATTATCCTTATCCACATAGATAAATCCATACCGCTTCTTCATCTCCCCGGTACCTGCAGATACAAGATCGATGCAGCCCCAGGGAGTATATCCCATCAGATCCACGCCATCCGTATTCACTGCTAATTTCATCTGTTCGATATGCTCCTTCAGATATTGGATCCGATAGGTATCCTGAATCGTTGCGTCTGCTTCAAGAATATCGGATGCGCCTAATCCGTTTTCCACCACAAATAACGGAACCTGATACCGGTCATATAAATGATTCAAAGCAATCCGAAGCCCTGCCGGATCAATGATCCAACCCCAGTCGGAGGCCTTCAGATAGGGATTTTTGATTGCATTCAGCATATTCCCCGCTGTCATTTCCTTTCCCATCCGATGGGAGGCAACATTGGAATTGTAGTAGCTGAAGCCGATGAAATCCACAGTACCCTGTCTCAGGATTGCTTCATCCTCCGAATCCATTGCCAGGCTTACGCCTTTCGCTTCAAAGTATTTTCTTGCCTTGGGAGAATATGCTCCTCTGACCTGTACATCCGGGAAAATATAATGAAGATCCATAGCCTCCATGGCTTTGATCTGGTCGTCCGGATGGCAGGTTTCTGCATAAAAGGTGGGATACAGCATCATCATTCCTATTTTAAACTCCGGATTGATCCGGTGTCCTGCCTGCACTGCCCTGGCACTTGCCACAAGCATATGATGGGCTGCCTGGAACACCCTCTGTTCATAGTTATCCTCCTTAGCGATACGCAGCCCGGCTGCCATGGCCGGATGTAATGTGATGACGTTTATCTCATTAAAGGTTAACCAATACTTCACTTTATTCCTGAATTTATGAAAAATAGTTTTACAATAATTAATATAAAAGTCTATTAATCTTCGATTTGACCAACCGCCATATTTTTTTACCAGACTATATGGCGTCTCATAATGCGATATTGTTACCACCGGTTCTATCCCGTATTTTAAGCATTCGTCAAAAAGCGAATCATAGAAGGCCAATCCTTTTTCATTGGGAAATTCCTCATCTCCCTGGGGGAATAACCTCGTCCAGTTAATTGAGGTTCGGAAACAGCGAAATCCCATTTCCGCAAACAGGCGGATATCCTCCTTATATCGATGATAGAAATCAATGGCCTCATGGCTCGGATAATTCCTGCCTTCTATGATGCCATCGGTGTATTCTCTTTTTACCTTCAGGCTTCCCGCTGTCATGCAATCGGCGGTGCTGATCCCCTTCCCGTCAACATTCCAAGCCCCTTCACACTGATTGGCAGCGATTGCGCCGCCCCATAAAAAATCTTTTGGAAATCTGCTCATTCAACCATCCTGTCTTCTTTGCCGATATCATTGTAAACAACCGTTCCGTATATACTTGGGTCTGTTATAAAGCCAAGAACCGGCAGCTTTATAACAGACCCCCATATTTATTTATGACATACCCTTACACGATTACTCTGTTTCTTCCCTGACAATCTGTTTATCTACCATCTTGAAGAACGGAATCCAGATTAATGTCGTGATGATAATTAATATAATTTGTAAAACCGCTGTGGGAATACCTTGGGCCAGAAATCCGGAGATGATCGTAGGCATCGTCCAGTTTACCGTCACACCGGAAAGTCTGGGCGTAATTCCAAGTGCAATGGACGTATAGCTGATGGTGGTACAAATAATCGGATTTAATACATAAGGAATGAATAACAGCGGATTCAACAAAATCGGTATACCGAATAACAGCGGTTCATTAATACCAAATATCGCAGGAATGATGGACATTTTGCCGAGTGTTCTCATTCTCTTTGACTTCGCGGCAAAGGTCATTAATATGGCTAAACCGAAGGTACCCCCGATTCCGCCCGGCTGGCAAAGAACGGAAAAGGAATCGATAATGATATTCGGAGCAGGTAAGCCGGCCTTCAAAGCATCCAAATTTTCCATAGAAGCCGCCAGAGTTAACGGTGATATAACACCGAAAATTGAATTGCCATGAATTCCGCAGAACATGAACAGTGTGGTCAAAATCTGCACAACAAGGTATGCCGGAAAAGACAGTCCAAAGCCCTGTAACGGAGTCTGAATAAAGGAATAGATTACCTGATGGATGCTTCCAAAGCTCGTCTTTGCAAATACAGTTTCAATGATAATTGCCAAAATCGCACATAATACGGTAGGAATTAATGCTTTAAAGGACTCCTCCACCATCGGAGGTACTCCGTCGGGCATGCGGAAGTATATCTTCTTATCGATTAACAGCTTATTAAGTCTTACCGTCAAAACACTGATCAGCATAACTGTAAAAAGTCCGGAATATCCCAACCATTGAGTCGGTATATTCGTATACAGTTCATGGGGTGTTACCAGCAGGAAGCTCATAACACTTGTAATTGCCGGTGACAGCGGCTTTAAACCAAGCTTCGACGCATATTGGTAGGGTAATACAAATGCAACATACACAGCGATCAAGCTTAGTGTCAGTGACTGAATTGTCATAAATGCGGTGGCAAGACCTGTTTTGGCAATAAAAGCCTGCCATGCCGGAATACCCAGAAATGCCCCCAGGCAAGCAAAGGAACCAATTAAAATAATCGGTAATAAGATCTGAAATGTTGCACCTAACGCACTTAAGAATTTGATGCTGCTGATCTTATTGGCGATCGGCATCAATCCTTTCTGTAACCTTTCCATAAATTTCTCCATACTGTCTTCCTCCCTTTATCCCTATTTTCTTTTATTAATAATTGCTATTGCATCCTCAAGGATTTTCTCTCCTCTCAGCATTCCAAAATCAACTGCCTTGATTACATCAATCTTATCCGCATGCTCCGGAAAATTCTTCAAGGTCGCCTCCCGCTTAAAAGCCAGTTGCGGTCCCAGCAAAATGACATCCGCCTCATCGACGAAATTCTCCATCTGGGTATAGGGATATGCTGCTATTTCAGCCTCAACGCCGCCCTTCGCTGCCGCCTCTCTCATTTTTTTCACTACGATACCGGTACTCGCCCCATTTTCACAAACCAACATAATTTTATACATTTCGCATCTCCTTATATAAATAAATTATTTCCGTTGCCAGTTCGTTAATGATATCTGCTGCTGTCAGATGGTCTGCTGCATGGACAGTTAACATTGTTATCTGAAGATCCTGATTCTCAGCCTCATAAAATAGTAATTCACTATGTAGCTGATGTGCCTTTACGATAGCCTCTTTCGCCTGCTGCAGACCGGCTTCCGCCGATTCATAATTTCCTGCGCGTACTTGTTGAATAGCCATTAGGGCAAGGCTTTTCCCTTCACCTCCGCTCGCTATAATTTCCATACTCTTTTCCAGTACATTCATTTCATTTCGCTCCTTTATCATGCCCTATGGAATTGGTTCATAGTTAGCTTGTAGCCTCATTATCCGGGATATTCGCCATTTTTTCTATTTTTAAAATTGCACTTATGCGGTGCAATTGTTTCGGTATTAATTCGACAGTAATTAACTTATACTATTGATAAATGGTGCGTATCTGTTTATAGGAAAGGAGTAATCATACCATGCAGAGCAAAGAAATACAGATACTGGATTTTTTAAAAAATCGAAACGATTGGAGCACTGCCGCACAAATCGCCGGTAACCTCGGCTTTTCTGTCAGAAGTGTAAAAACATATATTTCTAATATTAATTCAAGCTATCCTGATCTCATTTCCTCATCAAGGGACGGTTTTATCGTAGCGAATAAGGATCGTCTGGCCCCTGTCCTGAATGCTGCTGCCGGTCAGATTCCTCAATCCGCTTACAGCAGGCAGGCATATATTCTGAAGGTATTATTATTACAGAATCAGACGAAGAATCTGGACGAGCTTGCGGACGAATTGTACATTTCTCCTTCAACACTCAACAATGAGATTGTCAAAATCAAATCGGAATTAATGAATTTTGATCTGGTATTCAAGACAAAGAATAACTATGCCTATATCGACGGATTAGAAAAGAACAAGAAAAGGATGATATCCCATCTGATTTACAATGAAACCAAGGATAACTTCAGTAATCTGGAGCTGATTCAGTCCTATCTTCCTGAAATTGATTTAAATATAGTAAAGCATGTCGTTACCGATATATTATTATCAAATCACTACTTTATTGATGATTTCTCTTTAACAAATTTTATCCTGCATATGGGAATTACAATGGTACGTTTCCTGAACTATCCCTCCTCCGGTGATTTTCCAGACTCGGCAAATAATATAACCATTGCCGAGCCTGTTGTAAATCTGCTTCGGGAGATTTGCGACAGCCTCGAGAAATTTTTCACAGTACATTTTTCAGACAATGATTTTTATAATCTTGCGTTGCTGCTGATGACAAGAATTGTCCATGATAACATCGATCAGCTCGATATTGAAAAAGTGAATGAGATGGTTGGTACCCGGATCAGCGCTATGATGGAGCTAATTCAGAACCGGGTCCGCAATGTATTTTATATTAATCTTAACAATCAGGATTTCATCATCCGATTTTCACTGCATCTTTATAACATGATGATCCGCCTGGAAAATAGTATTGATGTCCGTAACCCTCAGCTGGTCCCGATTAAAAACACCTACCCCTATATCTATGATGTGTCCGTGTTCATCGCAAATATCATTACCAAAGAAACAGGGCAGCCGCTATCCGAGGATGAAATTGCTTATATTTCTCTGCATATCGGCGTTTTGATTGAGGAACAGAAAGCATTGAGAAACAAGGTGAAGGTTATGATTGTCTGCCCGAATTACTATTCGACCCAGCTTAGAATGGTAAAAAAGCTTCACACTGTATTTGAAGACAGCATTATCCTGTCCGGTATCGTAACCTCACAGGATGAGCTTAAGAATTTTTATGATTATGACTGTGTGATAACAACCATTTCTCTCAATCAGCATCTTCCGGTTCCGGTGATACCGATTTCCGATTATTTCAACAATAAGGATATCAGTAATATCATTGATGTAATCGAGGGAATAAAAAAGGAACGGGTCAGAACCGTACTGGAGAATAAGCTGAAATTCATATTCAAAAAAGAGCTTTTCTTCTATTATCCGAAGCATTTTTCAGACCGGACGAATGCAATTGAATACCTCTCCGCAGCTTTGGAGAAGGAAGGTTTTGTCGATTCCGCCTTCCGTGAAAAGCTGTATGAACGTGAGCGGCTGAGCTCCAGCGTATATACCAATATAGCGCTTCCTCATCCGATCGACCCCTGCGCCATATCTACAGCAATTGCAGTATCCATCCATCCCAGCCCGATCAATTGGAACGGAAATAAAGTACATGTCGTATTCATGCTTGCAATACATGAGGAAGATCGTATTCTTTTTCGTGACATTTTTGATCTTGTTACAGAAACCCTGCTTAATAAAAAGAATTTTCAGACACTGCTCAACACAAAATCTTATGAAGACTTTATCAAATTTTTAATTTCTTCCGCATAAGTCTTCCGTATATGATAAGGAGATATTTATGGAAAATAAAACCGCATCCATACTCAACCGATTTGTTGCATTTATCATTGACTGGTATCTGTCTTCACTGGCAGCAGCCATTCCGGTCATAATTCTGCAATCCGTCCAGGCGAAAGACTTCGTTCTGATAAACCGCCTGGATGGTCTTTCGGCGGGAAATGCCTGGATCGCCTGTATCTTAGCTATTACCATATATATTTTATATTACTGCGTTCTTCCGGTGAAGACTTGGGGTCAGCTGCAGGCCGGTCAGACTCCGGGCAGGAAGCTCATGAAAATCAGGCTAATTAAAACCGATGATTCCTCACCGGTGTTCCGTGATCTGTTACTTCGTGATTTTGTTGGTGTATTACTGCTTCAGGGTTATATTACAAGCGCCAGCCTTTATATTATTTCCCTGATACAGATATCTACCGGTTCCTATATCGTTCCGTATGTTCAGGTATTTTATTATGCCACTGTGTTAATATCGTTAATCCTATATATGATCAGTAAGAAAAAATATCTGTTGCATGATCTCTTAAGTAAGACTGTTATAGTAATATATAAGCCAGACAGCAGATAATCAACGAGCTAATCAAACCGGATATAATCATTTATCCTATCAATAACAAAGTAAGAGACAGCCTGAATGGTGATACCCATTCAGGCTGTCTCTTCTGTTGTGGAAAGATCATAGTCTCTTTGCTAATACATTTTTCTCATATTCTTTTACAATTGCAAACCAATCCTCTTTTTGCGGAACATGATTGATTTCACAGAAATAATTCCATACATCGCCAAACGGATACAGCTTCAATTCTTCCTGCTGCATCATTAATTCGGTATAATTTCTATCATTTTGCAAGGACGCAAGCTTCTTATGAGGAGTAAGCATAGCGTAAAGCAGCGCTTTCTGCATATTTCTCATCCCTACCACCCAGGCGGAGATACGATTGATGCTGGCATCAAAGAAATCGAGGCCAATTAAGACACGATCCAAGGCGTTGCAGCGGACAATCTCTTTCGCAATTTCTTTTAACTCATCATCATAGATAACTACATGATCACTATCCCATCTGACGCCTCTAGTTACATGAAGTGCAAGCTTGTCTGAGAATAGTAACATGGAAGGAATTTTATCAGATACCATTTCCGTAGGATGATAATGTCCATTGTCCAGTAAGCACAGAATATCATTCTTCGCCGCATAGTTCATATAAAATTCGTGAGATCCGACGGTGCAGGCTTCCAATCCGATTCCAAAGACCTTTGACTCCACCGCTACATGAACCAAATCCTTATCATAACCAATGGATAATATTTGATCCAGTGAGTCCTTCAGTCTTGCTCTCGGGCTCAGGCGGTCGGCAGGAATATCCTTAAAACCGTCCGGAATCCAGATATTCATGAGACAGGGGGTTCCAAGCTCTTTTGCGAAATACTCGGAAATCCTTAAGCATGCTTTCCCATGATTAATCCAGAAGGTCCTGATTTCCTCATCCGGATGGGATAAGGTTAAGCCGTCGGCCTTTGGATGGGAAAAATAAGTGGGATTAAAATCGATACCAAGCCCTCTTTCTTTTGCATACTCCACCCATTTTGCAAAATGCTTCGGCTCTAATTTATCACGGTCTGCCGCTTCTCCCTGTTCAAATATTGCATAGCTTGCATGAAGATTAATGCGGTGTTTGCCAGGAACTAACCGGAATACTTCATCCATATCTGCCATTAATTCCTCGGGAGTTCTTGCTTTGCCCGGATAATTTCCTGTTGCCTGGATACCGCCGCTTAATGCTCCCACACCCTCAAAGCCGCCAACATCATCCCCCTGCCAGCAATGCATGGAGATGGATACTCCCTTTAGCTTGTCTAATACGGAATCTGTGTCTACTCCAATATTCCGGTATATCTCTCTTGCTGATTCATATCTTTGTTTTGTTGTCATGATCGTTCTCCTTTTTATATTTGCTGAAATTAGTTTAAGCGTTGCAATAAATCAATGCTGATAATGCAGTATGGGGAAAGATTGGAACACTGCCTGTCTTGCGTCAGGGATAGACGTATACTCCCCTGTCTTCAGCATCTGTGCCAGTATATTACCGAGAGCAGTTGCTTCCGTCGGTCCGGCATATACATCCCTGTTTGTCGCCTTTGCCGTAAGCTCATTTAAGTACCCTGCATTGGAACCGCCGCCTATAATATGAATCCTGTGATAGGTTTTCCCCGTTATTTGTTCGATTTCCTTTACCGTATCGGCATAGCTGTCTGCAAGACTCTGATAAATACAAGCCGCAAGCTCACCAACCGTATCCGGTACCGTCTGGTTTGTGGTTCTGCAGTATTCCTTAATTGCTTCTGTCATATTATCAGGGGAAAGAAAAGCTTCCTCATTGACGTCCACTCTGGATGTAAAATTACCGGCTTGCGCTGCAAGCTCGCACAGCTCGGCAAAGGAATACGCATCTTCAAGCTCATGCCTTACGGATTGGATCATCCAAAGTCCCATGATGTTTTTCAGATAACGGAAGCGGTAATCCACTCCGCCCTCATTGGTGAAATTAGCACCTTTACTGACAAGGCTGCTTTCCGCTACGGCTTTCTCAATCCCCATCAAGGACCAGGTACCGGAGCTGATATACAGGTAGTCGTCGTCCGCCGCGGGAACTGAAAGTACTGCGGAACCGGTATCGTGCGTTGCCGGAAGAACAACCTCACAGTCGAACCCAACCTCAGCGGCAATATCCGCTTTAAAGCTGCCGACAGAATTCTTCGGTGTCAATATCTTACCGAATATCTCTTTCTTATAGCCGAGCTGATCCATCAATTCGTAGTCCCAATCCTTTGTAACAGGGCTTACCAGCTGGGTAGTCGTAGCATTGGTATATTCGTTATATTTTTTACCGGTAAGAAGAAAGTGAAAATAGTCCGGTATCATCAACAGATGCTCTGCCCGCTCCATATCCTCCGGATATTTTGTCTTAACTGCCATCAGTTGGTAAATCGTATTAAAAATCTGCTTCTGGATTCCGGTTCTCAGATAAAGCGCTTCTTCCGATATTACCTGGTATACCTTTTCATCCATTCCCTGGGTTCTTTTGTCCCTGTAGCCATAGGTTTTACCGATCACCTGATCCTTGGCGTCCAGTAAAACATAATCAACGCCCCAGGTATCAATTCCCATGCTAAATGGTATTTTCCCGGCTTCTTTACATTTTTTCAAACCATTTTTAATTTCCGTAAACAGCTGATCCAGCTCCCAGCATAAAGAGCCGTCCTTCTTAACCATTCCGTTCTCAAACCGGTAAATCTCCTCCAGCGTTATCCTGCCGTTTTCGAGACAGCCCAAGATATGCCTTCCGCTGGATGCTCCGATATCAACCGCCAAATAGTACCTTTTCATAATTCTTACCGCTCCTCATACCTATCATTATTCTAAAATAATTCGTATCCCATGATGGTTATATCATATAATAAAAACACATAAAAAATAAGGACGCTTTTTGATTGAATAAACGTCCTTTTTTGCAATCTGATCTATGAATTTAAAATATAGTTCCATCCTCTATTATACTAATTTACATGCCTGCATCATTAAATAAATTTGAGCAGTGTGCAAGCTCCACGGTAGGATTACCCCAGCACAAACTTTCAATTGTGAATTATCCTTCTCAATAATTCACATTAGCATCTCTGTACTTTTTAGGTGAAACACCATATTTCTTCTTAAATATTTTATGAAAGTAGCTTAGATTATCATATCCGACAGCCAATCCGATCTCTGCTACGGATAGCTTCGAATTTGCAAGAAGATAAGCTGCCTGTGCCAGCCTTTTATCCTGGACCAGATCAATATAATTTTTATTCATCCGTTTTTTTATCATACGGCTGAGACTATACAAATCATAATGCAATTCTGCAGCAAGATCGGAAAGCTTCCCGTCCCTGTAATGCTCTTGTACAAAGCGAAGCACGGACAGCACCACTTCCTGCTCGCTGCGGTTTTTACCAACGGTAACCTTATCCGTATGATTCATCAGATGCAGCAAAAGTAATCCCATGGTATTCTGATTAATCATACGTTTATTCTGCTGACTGTTCATTATGGTCCATATCAGGTTTTCGATCAGATTTTGAATTGGCAGTATGTCCCTCACCTTAAAATGTAAATAGCTGACCTGCTCTTCTTCTCCTTTCAGACACCCCATCAGAAAATCCCGAATTAGATTCTCTTCCCTGCCAATCAAAAGCAGGGCCTGATCAAAGAATTCAGGGAGAATAATGAAGTTCACCGCAATATCCTCTTCTCCTGCCGGCATGATCTCCTGTGTTGCATTTTGATTCAGAAACAGGAGCTCTCCTTCCTGCAAAGACAGTTCTTCTCCATTGATGATGTGGTTTGTCCGGCCCTTGCACATATAAATGACTTCTACAAAGTTATGGGTATGCTTTGGAAAATGCACAAAACGGGTATGCTTTCTGATTTGTATCAGCTTCCCGTTCTCCAACAGCTTCCTGCGGTCAATAATAAGCGCTGAGGAATCCGTATATAATCCTTTATTAATTTCTGTCTTTCCATCAAGGATATCCTGTTCTTCCGGAGTAATCTTCTCCAATTGATTTAATATGAATGAATTCATCAATATTCCTCACATTAGTTTAATACAGGTTTCTCTTTACCGATATATCTCAACCATACTATAATGCCTATTGTATCTCCGGCAGTATTTCCAGCCCATACTCTGCAAGCAAGGTATCCTGCTCCAGGGTACCGCCGCTGACTCCAAGCCCGCCTATAACCAATCCGTTATGGGTTAATGGTACTCCTCCGCCGAATATAATAATTCTGCCTTGATCCGCCTTATCGATTCCATAAAGAGCGCCGCCCGGTTTTGCCAGCTCGCCAAGCTCTTTGGTGGACATTTTTAAGGCAACACTGGTATATGCCTTCTTCATGGCAATATCAAAGCTTGCCAGGTAAGCTCCATCCATGGAATGAACCGCCACCGGATTTCCTTCCGGATTGCATATCGAAATGACTACCTTCATTCCTCTTCTTACAGCCTCTTCTTCGATGCTGGATATCAGCTTCTTAGCCTTTGCCAGATCAATCCGTAGCAAGCCTCTGCCTAATCTCTCCATCACGGCTTGAATTATCTCTGCCTGTTCCATCGTCAGCTTCTCCTCATCCGATTTAGATCTATCCTCTGTCCCGCAGCTTAGTCCCTATCCTTCTATCATCATGTAATGAATCAGGTCTTTGTAATACCGCATACTTCAAAGCCCATCTTCCCCTCTGAGTACTCCAGAACAGCCCGGAGAGCTGCTTCCACCTGAGATACGGTTCCGGTTACTATGACCGTACCGCTGAGGCGGTCTACAAAGCCAAGGTCCACACCCGCCGCCTTCATGGCGATATCACTTGCGATAATCGCTGTTTCACTTGGCGTAATTGTAAGAATTCCGATGGCTGTATGCCGATACTCTCCTTCTGCATCCATGCCTAATTTCTTATATAACATTTCATCCGGATTCGCAATCACATGAGCGATCGTAACCTGCTTACCGGGAACCATTTCCTGAATGATTCTCATCTTACTTTCGTTCTGCATTCCATTATGATACTCCAAAATATCACTCCTCTCAGCCGCCAAGCTGGCACTGCAGTCCGGATTCCATTGCTGCCTCCAGCAATCCGTTCATATACTCATTCTCCGGGGGAACAATGTGTGCCATGGAATAGGTTCTTCCGAGACCCTCGTATTTATCCTGACCTAATCGATGATACGGCAGCAGGTGTAACTCCCTTACTCCCGGAAGCGAACCCGCAAATACTGCTATGGCCTTAATCTCTTCTCTGGTATGATTGAAGGAAGGTACTACCGGAACCCGTATGATCAGATTGGTTCCGGTCTGTGCTATTCTTTGTGCGTTCTCCAGGATCAGTTCATTCGGTCTGCCTGTAAATTCTTCATGCTTCCTGCTGTCCATGTGCTTAATATCCATAAGAAAGGTATCAATATAGGGTAAGTACCTCTCTATTACGGCAAAATCCGTATACCCGGTACTTTCGATTGCCGTATTTATCCCGAATTCCTTACATGCCGTCAGAAGTGCAATGGCAAATTCAGGCTGAAGCAGTGCTTCTCCTCCCGATAAGGTAACTCCTCCGCCGGATCTGCGGTAATAGATCATATCTTTTTTTATCTCATCCATCATCTCATCCACGGTAACATCCCTGCCGATAAGCTTCGGCTTTCCCTGCACCAGCATGGTCTGGACGTCATATTCCTGCGACTCGGGATTACAGCACCACCTGCAGCGGAGCCTGCAGCCCTTTAGGAAGATGATCGTGCGGATGCCCGGGCCGTCATGGATAGAAAACCGTTGTATGTCAAATATTCTGCCTGTCACTGGCTTTTCATCGATCTGCGTCATAGTTGTCCCCCGGTTAATGCTGTTCTGTTCGTGCAATAATATCTTCCTGTAAGGATCTCGACAGGGAGGTAAACAATGCGCTGTAGCCCGCCACGCGAACCACAAGATTCTTATAATTCTCGGGATGCTTCTGGGCATCCAGCAAAGTATCCCTGCTGACTACATTAAACTGCATGTGGCTTCCCTTCTGATCAAAATAAGACCTGATCAAAGCCACGAAGTTCTCCAGTCCCTTTACACCGCTCAGTGCCGAAGGGTGGAACTTCTGGTTAAAGAGGGTACCGTTGGAGGGTATAAAATGATCCAGCCTTGCCACGGAATTGGCTGCCGCTGTGGGTCCGTGGGTATCCTTCCCTGAGGAAGGGGATACTCCGTCCGCCACCGGCTTGTAAGCCAGTCTGCCGTCCGGGGTTGCTCCGGTCTGTGCTCCCAGGGGAACATTGGCCGATACCGGATATAAGCCCGCCTGATACTGGCCGCCGCGAGGATTTCGGTAAGTCTCTACGGGCCTTGTATAGGTATAAGCCACTTCACGGGCAAAGTAATCAACCTCCGGAACATCATTGCCATACTTGGGCAGCTCTTCAATCTGCTCAAGAAACCCGGTGTATTTCTTTCTGTCTTCCTCCGATACGCCGCCTGCCAGGGAGATCCTATAAATCTCGGCGATCTCCTTCTCGGTAACGCTGCGTCCCGCTGCGATCAATTCACGGGCCACCTTCTTCGTAATCTCTTCGGCAGCCGCCGGATCAATTCCCTGTCCGTAATTTAGCTCCAGCACTTTCTTAAATTCCTTCAAGGTGATCTTCTTCTCCTCAAATACCAGCTTCCGGATGGTATATAGAGAATCCGCCATATTGGCAATACCAAAGCCCTGAGGCCCGGTGAAGTTATAGACTGCCCCGCCCTCCTGCATACTCATTCCTCTTCCGATACAGTCCTCCACCATACAGGACTGGAAGGGAAGGGGACACCTTTGCGCGTGGGCGACATCAATGGCGTTAATGGCATTCACCATACACCCGATCATATAATTCATCTGTTTGCGGTAAGCCTCATAGAATTCTTCAAAGCTGGTCATAAGCTCCACTTCACCGGTTCGCGGTCCGATCTGGATGCCCTGATCCATGCCGTTTGAGAATACCAGTTCCAGCGGTCTGCACATATTAAAGAATGCGGCATCATGCCAGCCGTCCGTCTTACCGGCCTTCTGCGGTTCCACGCAGCCGATAATATTATAATCTCTCGCATCCGCAAGGGTTAAGCCTCTGTTCTGCAAGGAAGGTATGATAACTTCGTCGTTGTAATAAGCCGGTAAACCCACCCCGGTCCGGGTCAGCTTTGCTGCCTTGATAAACAATTCATGAGGTGTTCCGTTCCAGATGCGGATAGACAGGGATGGCTGGGGCAGCATTACATGCATGGAGGCTTCAATACACAGGAAGGATAATTCATTGGTTGCATCTATGCCCACGGTGTTCTGTCCTCCCACAATCAGGTTCTGAAACAGGCTGTAGCCTGCAAAACCCTCCGCGGAAACCACGTCACGCACTTTATTTAAATCATTCAGCTTAATCCAGATGCAGTCGATTAATTCCTGGGCGAATTCTCTGGTAAGTCTTCCTGCTTTAATATCCGCTTCATAATAAGGATGCATATACTGGTCAAAGCGTCCCGGCGAGATGGAATGACCGCTTGATTCTACCTGCAGCAGCATCTGAACGAACCAGAAGGACTGGCAGGCTTCATAAAAGGAGGTTGCGCCCTTCCCCGGAACTCTTTCACAGTTCGCTGCGATCTGTTCCAGTTCTGTTTTACGAACAGGATCTGCACAGGCTGCAGCTTCTTCTCTTGCCAGTCCGGCATAACGCCGGGCATAAGCCATGACCGCCTGACAGCTGAGGATGACCGCTTCCAGAAAGCTGCTGCGTTTTGCATAATCCATATCGGAGATCTTAAGCTTGCCAAGAGCTTCTCTTGCCTCTTCCAGGATACCTTCATATCCCATTGCCAGCACCTTGCCGTAATCCACGGTCACATGCCCGATGCCGTTATAAAAGTAATTCCCCGGTGTAAAGATATTATGGTCGATTGCAAGCCTTGCCTCCGGTGCCATGTAGGAGGAGGCCAGCTCACTGGTGGTCTTTCCGTTCCAATAACGGTAAACCTTATGTAAGGTTTCCTTCGTCTCCTCAGAGATGGCAAAAGGATCCGCACTCCGGGCGGCAACCGTATCAAATTCCTGCTCCAGCCAGGAATAGGAATACTCGGGAAATACCTGACAACCCCTGGGCGCCCTGGAGGAACTGCCCACGATAAGCTCATGATCACGGATGACTATCGGAATATGCTTTAAGATATGTTCAAAAGCCTTGGCACGTCTTGTGATAATGGGCTCCTTCTCCGTCTGCATATAGCTCTCCGTAAGTAAGAGGGCTCTGTCCGCCTCGATCTCAGGCATCTTTGCGTACAACGCTTCAATCAATTTTGTTATTCTTGGGCTTTTTGCAATATCACCGTCATAATACTTACTCATCGGAACTTGAAACCTCCTCCTGCTTGGTAAAACATTTACTTATTTATAGATTGCCTGAATATTTAATGTTTCAAAGATCTTCTTCCACCGTTCCCCGGGCTCTGCGTCTGTTACCACCACATCCATATTCGACAGACCGTCAATCCTGGTAAAGGAAATCTTATCAAACTTTGTTTTGTCCGCCGCCAATATCCTCATATTGGTGGATTCAAGCATCAGATTCTTAACATGGGCATCCATTTCGTTGGAATCGGTGATTCCCTTCTCGATATCCACTCCCTTGCAGGAAATAATGGCTTTATCCACATGAAAGGAGCTGATCATCTTCTCCGCCTGATACCCTACCAGGGACAGGGAGCCTTCCCGCAGAGTGCCGCCTGTGGACAGGATCTTCCAACCGGTCACATCGGATAATTCCAGCATGATCTCTATTGAATTCGTTATCAAGGTAAGATTCTTCTTGTTTTTTAATCGCCGGGCAATATAGACGGCAGTGGAGCTTGCATCCAGCATAACGTGGTCTCCGTCCTCAATCATGGAACTGATTACTTCCGCTATATACTCTTTTCCTTCCACATTGGCTTCCTTGCGGACCTTATACGGGAGATCCACATTGGCATTCTCCACGGCAATGGCACCGCCGTAAGTCTTCCTGGCAAAACCCTCTTTCTCCAGCTTCTCCAGGTCTCGCCGGATGGTCTCTTCCGTGACTCCGAACATTGCGCTCAGATCACTGACTAAGACACGTCCGTCCCGCTTCAGGATCTCCAGAATTTTATTTCTGCGTTCGATGGTAAGCATTGTCTTTCAACTCTCCTTCATGGTTACTCTGAAACTATGTACCCTATTATAGTATACTTTTCCAAAGCTTGCTATCAGGATTTGCAATCACTGAAGTATCTAAGAGCATTGCAGCTTCTCCAACCGCTTTCTTTGCTTTGTCAATGGCTGCCTCTACCGCGGCAATCTCCCCGGTAATGAGAAGATATGATTTCCCGCACATACCTCTTGCAACCCGAAGCTCTATCAATTCCACCAAAGCTGTCTTTGCCGCTACGTCGGCCGCTACAAAGATTGAGGCGGCGGAAAAGGTTTCAAGAATTCCCAGCGCCCTGACCTGTGCTATCTCCGTGGTGCCATAGAGTGCGGGAAAAATTGCTTCATGCGGATTACCGAGAATAAAGCTGTCAATCAACTGCTCGCTGTGATGAATACGGGCGGTATCAATACAAGCCTTAACAGCACTGAGCTCTCCGCTGATGATGGCGATATATTTGCCCGGGCATACGGTCTGTGCTTCCACAAGCTGGGTCTCTGCGGTCTTCAGCATCCGGTCTGTCACATACATCCCCTGGGATACCGTCTTATATTCCACCATTCCTATTGCCTTGTTCATACTTGTATATCCTCTCTGATGATAACAAAATTGTCATTCACTTCTGTCACTTTTCCGCCGATGGAAGCATGCACCGGAAGAGACAGCACCCCTTCCCGGCTTACCGCGATCAGATCGCCTTTTTTCACAATAGCATCTTTTTTCACAACCGGCCTGGCAGGAACACCGATATGCTGGCTTAGCTTAATTTTCACCTGTTTCGGCTTAACCTCCCGGTCAGATAGGGGAGCGGCGGCATCATACTCCTTCAATCCAAGTCTTGATATCAACCGTTCCATAGGAATCATACGATATTCCCTCATGGGGGAGATCTTATCTAAAGGAACGTCTTTCGGTATTCCCACACCGTTTTGCCGTAATCCGTTCTTATATTCTGTAATCAGCTTTCTGGGCGAAAGTCCCTGAGGACAGGCATACATTTCACAGACGCCGCAGCCGCAGCAGAACATTATATTTAGTAAAGGCTCTATCTCCCGGGTGGTACCGCTGGTCGCAGCCCTCATAAACTTATGGGGAGCGACGGGCTGCCCGAGCTCATGTCTCGGGCATAGATCCGTACACATCTCGCACTGGCAGCAGGCTGCCATTGCCTTTTTCATATCAATGGCCGTATTGGACCGTTTCTTGTTAATCACAGAATGATTTGCGGGCAGTACCAAGATTGCATTCGTTGTCTTGGTGATCGTATCATAGGCACCGGCAATGTTACCGGTCATGGGGCCTCCCATGAGATACGCCGGAGCTTCGATCAGAGAACCGCCTGCCAGCTCCACTGTCTCATATACCGTCATTCCAATGGGAACCTTTACCGTAATGGGGTTCTTAACTTCACCTGCAATGGTCAGGTAGGTATCTGTTACCGGCTCCCGGTGGTTAAGCGCCAGATAAATATTATACATGGTCTCAACATTGAATACGGTTACTCCTGCCTCAATCGGAAGGCTTCCGGGAGGAACTACCTTGCCCAATGCTTCGTAGATAAGTATCACTTCATCGCCCAAAGGATATCTTTCCTTCATCGCTTTCAGTTCAATTCCCGGAAAGCTGTCCAGCTGGGAGCTTACAGTCTCTATCGTACTCTGGTAGGATTCCTTGAGTGCAATGATTATCCTCGTCGCTTCCACCGCATTGGCCACCTGCTCCAGCGCGCTCATGATTTCATAGGCATGGGACTGAAGGAGCTGGCGGTGAACCTTCAACAAGGGCTCACATTCCGCGCAGTTAAGTATGATGGTATCCGCTCTTTTATCCAGTTTTGCGTATGTCGGAAAGCCGGCACCCCCGGCTCCGGTGATTCCCTTCTCCTGAAGCAATTCTGCTAATTCCTTAATATCCAAGCTGCTTTCCTCTCTTCCAAAGAATCACTGATGTGTACCTCGGCACCTTACTGCAGTCCGATTCCGTCGTCAACAATGCCCACAATAGCCGCATCAACAGGTGAACTTTCCATATGACAGCCTATTCTGGCCGCACTGCCGGTAGCAACCAGAACGGTTTCTCCGATCCCAGCTCCGACATTATCAATCGCAACAATCCTGCTGCGATTGCCGTCCATTTGATCAATAGGCTCTACAATAAGGAACTTTGATCCGATGAGATTTTCATTTTTTCGTGTTGCCACAACACTGCCTACTACCTTGCCTACAAACATATTCTCACCTACTTGTCATAGTATTTTATCCGGTTATATATTAATAGCCATAAGCTTACTCCGTAAGCTTACCTGCATTTTATATTCTATTTTATAATTCTTACGGTATCTCCGGTAACAATCTTTGCCGCATTGGCTTCATCGGTATCGATATGCATCTCCAGGGTAAAGGAATCCTCTACGCGAATCTGCACGTGATTAAAGATTGTTCCTCTCTCATTCTCCGCTTTTACGGATACGGTTGCCCCGTTCCTTAATCCTGCGGCTTTGGCATCCTTCGGCGACATATGAATATGACGTTTTGCGATAATACAGCCTTCCTCCAGATATACCACACCCTTCGGACCCACAATTGCAATCGGGGCGGAACCTTTGATATCTCCGGATTCCCGGATTGGTGCTTTGATCCCCAGCTTAATTGTATCTGTTGAGGATATCTCGACCTGGGAAGCCTTACGTACCGGTCCCAGAATTCTTACATTCTCTATGGCTCTTAATTTAATTCCAACGATCGTTACCAATTCATTGGCAGCATATTGGCCGCCCATTAATTCATTCTTTTTTGTTAAATGATAACCCTTGCCAAACAATGCTTCCACATGCTCCTGTGTCAGATGAACATGTCTGGCTGAAACTCCCACGGGTACAGGAAAGCCTTCCTGTACATTATTTTGATTCATTGCTTCCATCACCAGCTTAGCAATCATCTCAACTGTTTTGTCTTCCAAGAATCTCACCTTCCCCTTATCAAACTTTGAAGCGTCTTCTTTTTTATGATGTCACGGCTCAAGGCCGTATTCCCTGCATTGAGCCGTGACATCTCTGCTTTTGCAGCACCAGCTTTATTTTAATGTAGGAAGAATCTTCTCAACATCCGTATGAGGTCTGGGAATTACATGAGTCGCTACTAACTCGCCAAGCTTGGATGCAGAGCTTGCACCGGACTCGACTGCGGCCTTCACCGCACCCACATCTCCGCGAACCATTACACTTACCAGTCCGGAACCGATTTTCTCTGTTCCGACCAATGTTACATTTGCCGCCTTTAACATTGCATCCGCAGCCTCAATTGCCGCTACTAAACCTCTTGTTTCCACCATTCCTAATGCTTCCTGTGCCATTTTTTTATCCTCCATTTTTTTAATTTGTGTTTTCTCAGGTATTTGTACCTGGGATTTAACTTCAGAAACTGTCTCCTTCTGCTCGGATTTTAATTCTATCTTTGCGGTGGGTGAATTAGTTTCATTTGCTTTTGTGGTTTGCAACACTGCTTTTGTTTTTTTGCTCTCCGCCATGGCTTCACTTTCCGGCAAACTTTCGTGCGCTAATCTCTACCATTCGTACTGTTTCCTCATGGGGGTTAGGGATTACCGCATGAACGCAGGGTTTCATTGCCTTTTTTACAGCCGCCTCCACTGCCTCGGTGACTGCGGATACATTACCCTGAATTATGATTGTTACAAGTCTTCCGCCCAGTCTGCGCTCCCATGTGACAAACTCGACGTCCGCCGTCTTGCACATGGTATCCAGTGCGTCGATTGCGGCAGTTACGCTGGGTATCTCGATAAATCCAAGTGATTTCATCTTTTCTCCATTCTTACGGATATTAGATTCTGGGAAGGATTTTTTCTACATCCGCATGCGGTCTTGGTATGACATGCACCGCAACCAGTTCACCGAGTCTCTGTGCCTGTGCCGCGCCAACCTCTGTGGCTGCCTTAACTGCACCGACATCACCTCTTACCAGGACGGTTACCAAACCCGACCCGATTTTCTCTGTTCCGACCAATACCACCTCGGCCGCCTTAACCATAGCGTCCGCAGCTTCTACTGCTGCTGTTAAACCTCTGGTCTCTACCATTCCCAATGCCTCTTGCGCCATTTTCCTACCTCCTGTTAATTAATATTTATCCAGCCCGTTTAATACAAGCATTTTATTTGTATCCTGTTCAGGATTTGCAATGATATGTTTTGCCACGACTCCCGATATTTTCTTAGCAGCTGCTTCGGCTGCTTCCACCGCCGCCGTAACATCCTCCACACTCCCCCGGAACTTTACCAGTACCAGAAGAGGAACCGGGAGACTGTCCGCATTGGCGGGCTTATTGCGATCGAAGGTCTCCAGGGTGACATTTGCCGCCTTACAGCCTGCATCACCGGCAACAAAAGCCGCCACCAGTCCGTATACTTCAATTAATCCAACCGCTTGTGTCATAAATCAACTCCATTCCGCCGAAACCGTCAGTCCAGATGTCAGCAAATTCTCTATTCATTGATAATGGCAATCTTTAATCCTTCCATCTTCAAATTCGTGGCAAATGCTTCGTTAATCTGACTCAGGGGATATCTGTGGGTAATCAGCTTGTGCACCGGAAGTCCAATTCCTTTTGCTCTCTTTAAGAAATCAAAGGTTGTCGCATAATCCCTTAAGGTATAAACCCAGGAGCCCACAATGGTAATTTCCTTGGAGCAGATATCAAAGTGAGGATTGATGGTAGCATCTCCTCCGTTAATAAAGAAGCCAAGCTCACACAAACCGCCGCCGTTACGGATGAATTTATAGATATTCGCATGGGCAGCCGGTGAGCCGGTGCACTGGAAGGCAAAGTCCGCAAGATGTCCGCCGAAGGCATTCTTCACTGCATGTGCTAAGTCTTCAATATCCTTGGTGTTCTTAAAGTTAACGCTTTGCGTCGCACCCATTTCTCCCGCAAAATCAAGACGCTTTTGTTCACCGTCCACCGCCACGATATTCTCGATTCCCATGGTACGAAGCACCGCGATGCAAAGCAAGCCGATGGGTCCGCAGCCCTGAACCACCACCCTGCTGTTAAACCTGAGTATCCCCGTGGTCTTTGCTCTCTCCACCGCATGGATGAGTACCGCTGCAGGCTCGATTAATATTCTTGAATCCAGATCCAGATCACTGACATTAAAGATTGTGGAGCCGCCTCTGATTACTATGTAATCCGCAAACCATCCGTTTAAGTGTGTATCATCATCCGGAAGCAAACCATATACATCAGCTCCGCCGACATTTTGCTTATTTAAGTCAAACATCGTAATATCCGGATTGTCCTTAAAAATCATGCAGGTCACAACCTTGTCACCGATTGCCAGGGGCTTTCCCGCACTATCCTTCGTAACATTTTTGCCTATCTTTACAATCTCACCGGTACCCTCATGACCAAGTACTACCGGGATCAGACCAAAGGGATCTCTTTTAAATTCATGGGCATCCGTACCGCAGATACCGCAGCCCTCTACCTTAACTAGGATATCGTCATCACCAAGCGCGGGAACCTGGTATTCCTTAATATCAAAATTCTCCAGCTTCGTAAGCATTGCAGCTTTACTGGTCTTTGGTACCGCTTTTCCAGTCTTGGGAGCAACCGCTCCCTGAGAACCGTCTTTCATGCCTGCGAGTACCTGCTTTACGATCTCTTCAATATTGACCGAATTAACTTCCATTCTTCTTCCTCCGTTCTAACGTATGCAAAGACTGTCTGCCAGTACGCAGCGTCTCTGCTTTGTAAAGGTCCTTGCCGAGGTTAATCCTTCACCGGTTCTGCTGGCAATGGTAAAGGTACAGAAGCCTTCTCCGCCAAATCCAAGCGCCGCATAGGAAGGAGCATTCTTAACAAAGATGGCGGTATCGATTGCTTTCCCGTATTTCGTAAGATTATCAACACTTTTTGAATGCATGTGTGCGGAGTGACGGTTTCCGTGCTCCAGCCATACCGCTTTCTCAATGCCGTCATCCACATCCTTCGCCCTGACAATTCCCAATATGGGCATCATCAACTCCTCCGCAATCAGGGGATGTTCCTTTTCCCCTTCAAATATGATGCAGCGGATGGTCTCCGGTGTGCTTACCCCTATCATACCAAGCAGGGTACGCGCATCCCGTCCTACACAGTTTCTGTTTAATTTATTCTCAGGTAATACTAACCTGGTGAGTTTATCCTGTTCTTCTCTATTCATGACATAACATCCATTTTCAATCAGATAGTAAATCAGTTCATCAGCAATTTCATTCACCGCAACGATTTCCTTTTCCGCAATGCAGGGAAGGTTATTATCAAAGGTTGCGCCATTTACGATATCCGCCGCCGCTTTCTTAAGATCCGCCGTCTCATCAACCAGTACCGGAGGATTGCCTGCTCCCGCTCCTATTCCTCTTTTGCCTGAGGAAAGAACCGTGGTAACGACACCCGGGCCGCCGGTTGCCACCAAAAGCGGAATATCTTTGTGCTTCATCATGATATTGCTGGTATCCATCGTCGGCTTTGCAACCGATACCGCGATATTCTCAGGACCGCCTGCTTCCATGGAAGCCTCGTTCACCAGATTTATGGCAAAGCCGGATACCCTGATCGCTGCGGGATGAGGATTAAATACTACGGTATTGCCTCCTGCAATCATTCCGATGCTGTTGCACAGAATGGTCTCGCTGGGATTGGTACAGGGCGTGATTGCCCCAATTACTCCAAAAGGCCCCATTTCAACCAGGGTAAGACCCCTGTCCCCGGACCATGCCGTTGTCTGGATATCCTCCGTGCCCGGAGTCTTCTCCGCGACCAGCTGGTGTTTCAGCGTTTTATGACCGACATTGCCCATCTTTGTCTCTTCCACACCCATTTTTGCCATTAATTCAGCATACTCTATGGTCTTCTTGCGTATATTGGCAATTATTTTTTCCCTGCTGTCCACGGATAACTTTTGTACAACAGCCTGTGCTTTTTTTGCTGCCGCAATCGCATCGTTCATATCATCAAATACACCCAGCAGCCTTTTTCCGCCGTCATTCTGTCCATCGCACTTCTGGTTACCCTGCAGCTTTATCAATACCTTCTGTACTATTTCTTGAAGTTGCTTTTCATCTACAGCCACACTTGAGCCTCCTTCCGTCAATTAAGCTGAATTTCCTTTCAGGAATTATTTCAAGCCCAATTGCTCCATTACTTTTCTTGTAATCTCGGAAACCAATGCATCGCTGGCGTCAGCCTGGCCGGAATGCCCGTTACAATTATGGCAGCTCGGCTTTCCGTTCTTATTATTGAGGCATATGTCCGCCGGATGCTTTCCGGTCATACCAAATTGCCTGCGGATTTCATATAATCTCTCAACCTGATCTTTGGAAAGCTCCTTCGGCCCGCCCAGCTGCTTGGACAGATATAATAACTTCGCATAAAATTCAACCGATTCCATCTTGTGATATGCAGATAGCAAGGAGTCGGAAAAGGATAATGCTCCATGGTTCTCAAGTAACACCGCATCATAATAGGGAAGATACTTTGATACCGCATCCGGAATCTCTTCCGTAGAGGGTGTGCCATATTCTGCTATGGGTACGCAGCCAAGTGAAATTACCGCCTCGGGCATGATCGGCTGTGTTAAGGGAATACCGGCAATTGCAAATGCGGTAGCATACATCGGATGTGCATGCACAACGGCGTTAACATCCGGTCTCTCCTTATAAACCCTCATATGCATCTTAATCTCTGAGGATGGCTTAAACTTGCCGTTGGCCTGAAGCACTTTTCCGTTTTTATCTACCTTGCATAT
Source organism: Bacillota bacterium (assembly GCA_023409535.1). Lineage (GTDB taxonomy): Bacteria > Bacillota > Clostridia > Lachnospirales > Lachnospiraceae > Mobilitalea. The sequence continues at coordinate 243,924 of JAEYGZ010000036.1, read as the reverse complement.
GTACTCCGGTGTCATAAAACCCTTACTCACTCCTGTCGGGGTACATAGAAATTCATTATCGTTCAGCTTTACGGAAATATTGCCGTCATTGGACGCAACCATTCCTTTATCATATATTCTTTTACCGATCTCACATATTTCTTTTTTGATTTCAAATTCATTCACCATTTTGTTTTCCTCCTGAAATGTTGTATTTGTTTGTTTTTATTTGTTTTATCTTTGTTTTAATTGCATTGTATCACTGGAAAGTAGATAAGTCAATCCTTTTATTCACTTGTTTTATTTGTTTTTCTTTGTTTGTTATTTGTTTTTATGGTATTAGAAATACAAAAAGCCCGCATCTCTGAAATTGAGCTGCGGGCCTGATAAAACATAGTTTCAATTATTTCAAGTAGAAAACTTCTCGCATAAACTTGATCGGCTCTTCTTCCCTAAAATCAAAGGAGCCCTCCACCATTTTTGAGGTAATCGCATTCCATCTGCCGCATGCCTCACTGTTTGCAATATACGCATTGGCTGCGTTTATATCATCACATTCAAAGCAATAGAAAAACTGGGTTCCGTTTTGAAATATGGAATAATTGCGATACCCTGCCTTCGTATGCTCTTCCATAATTTCCGGCCATGGGTTAAGATGCATTTTTACATACTCCTCTAAATATTCTTCCTTTATCTTCCAGGTCCATGCATATTTTTTACTTTGTTCCATTCATTTCATCCTCCTGTTGTCGATCCCGCGAATTCGGGATGTGAAAGCTATTATATTGGTCAGACACCATATTTGCAACATGAATTATGCCTAATTCACATTGTGAAAAATCACGAAACGGCGTATTGCATCCTATCAGTCAGCTCTGATGCAATACGCCATTTCCTATGCTTTCATGAACCTTAATTACTTATTACAGTTTGCCCTTCCAATCCTTCATATTACCCTTGTAGAATACATAAGGTGTGCCTGCCAATACAGCCGTACCGCCGTCTCCGTTATCATATGCGGTATAAACCGTCTCAGGATACTCACGGAATGCATCCATGGTAAAGCTGGAGCCGACTGACCCGTCAAAGGAACCGTCGATCGTTGCTAAGGTAGAGGCTGCCGATACTGCGCCAAGGTGGATTACGTCCCAAAGCATCATATAAGGGCAAACAGATGCAAACGCATCGTCTGTGGGCTCTGCAGGCATGAATGACTGCATTTCCGAAGGCAGGCCCAGTCCGGTTAACTTGATTTTGCTGTTGGAAGTCTTCAGTGTCTGGCCCGCTGCCGCAATACCTACTGTTGTAGGAGAAATGATACAGTCCACTTTATTCTCCGCAACAAACGCCTGTGCCTGGGTTGTGGATTCTGTCAGGTCATCGTTACCGTATTTCTTATCAATGGCAGGGTTGACCTTGCCTGCATAAACGGTATCCTGGAGCTCTTTTTCCATTGCTGCGATCCAGCTGTTCTGAACCGGTGTGTCAATGGAAGCGGATAATACGCCCAGAACGATTTCATCACCGGTATAATTAGCCAAAGCATCCGTAACCGCTTTTTTCATATCGCCGTCTTCGGGATAGTCAATACCAAGGGTAATCAGAACGGCACCCTGAACAAGATATGCTCCGATATCGCCGGGATCCGCCTGATTAATATGTGTCGTACGATAATCCGGGCTTGCCGCGGAATCAATTGATGTAATCGTAATTCCGGCTTCCTTCGCCTTCTTAAACACTTCATCGTATCCTGCATCACCGTTTGTGGAGATGGTTATGGACGCTACCTTCTGTGTAATCAACTCGTCCAGCAGCTGTACCTGCGCTGCAACAGTTGTTTCGGCAGGGCTTTTATAAACCGCTTTCTGGCCCTTGGCCAGCATGTAGCTGTAGAAGCCTTCAAACATCAAATCACCAAAGGTATTACCGGTGGATTTGAACATAAATACATGTGCTCCCTCCAGTGAATCACTGTCTTTTGAATCTGTGCCTTTTGTTGTGGTGTCGCCGGTGGAAGTACCACCTGCCGGAGCATTCTGTGTTGTAGAGCAGCCCGACATTGCACCTGCAACCATAGCGATGGATAAGCCAAGTGCCAATAACTTTTTGAATTTTTTCATTGCTTACATCCTCCCATAATTTTTTTGTAATCAGATATCACTGATTACTGTATATAGAAACAGTCCCTGACTGCCTATACCGTTAATTATTCATTGGTGCCTTAGCCGCTTTCCTGCGGTGGGTTTTTGTCTCTTCCCTTAATCTTTCCGTCTGTTCCTTGCATTTTGCCTTAATGGTTACTATCTTATCGTTATATTTATTTATTTTGTCCAATTTATCCGTTTCATTTAATTTTGTATCCTTTTTGGTCTCCGTAATGAGCTTCGTCAGAGATTTAACCTCTTCAGCCGCTTTCAAATTCACTGCCTGTATATTTTTATTATTTGCATAAAGCAGCTTTAATTTAAGTGTTTCTAAAAGCTCCTGATTCAGTTTTGGAATTAATACTGCAATGATCAGGATAAAGCCGATCATGATTTTTCTGGAGTTTGCATCCACACCCATTAAGCCTAAAGCATAAGAGAGGAAGGTCATGATCAACGTTGCAATCACAGGTCCGTAGACCCTGCCCCTGCCGCCGTTGGTTGAAATACCGCCAAGAACACAGATGGCGATTGCATCCAGCTCATATCCGGTACCCATGGTGGAGCTGACACCTCCGCCCATACGTCCTACGAAAAAGATGGAGGTGACACCCGCCATAATTCCCATTACAATAAATACGGCCATCTTGGTTCTCTCCACACTGACTCCGGAATAGGTTGCACAGGTTGCATTATTGCCGATGAAATACAGCTTGCGGCCGAAGGTGGATTTATGCAGGATCAGAACAAATACGCCGGCCATCAGCAGAAAGCAAATAAGTGCTACCGGAATCCCCAGCAGATTCGTCCAGGCCAGCTGAACATAGAATTTGGGGAAATTCTTTAAAACATTAACATCCAATATGATTTTGACAATACCGCGAAACAGCATGGAGGTTGAAATCGTTACGATTACCGAGGGCATCTTCATATAGGCAACCAGGAAGCCGTTGAACGCCCCGCATAAACCTCCGAATACCACCCCCAGCAGCACACACAGCACTACCGGGAGGCCTGCATTCATAGATAATCCGGTTACCATGGAAGCCACAATCATAATGGAGGCAACCGACACGTCGATATCTCCGATCATAAGGACAAATATCATTCCAAGAACCAGCGGAGACAAATCCATACCCGACTGTATGATGGATTGAATCGTACCCGGTGCAAAATATAGATTACTTTTCGTAGCCATAAGTACAAGATTGATTAAAACAAGGAGATAGATCAAAATCATTTCCCATTGAACCAGGAATTTTCTAAAATCAAATTTATCTTTTACCGTTAAATTATAAACCGGGGGTTTTGTTGAAGCAGACATTAGATGAGGTCACCCCTTTCTTTCAGTACGCGTTTTCTGGCGGACATCAGTGTAAACAGGTTAATTGCAACAGCAATAATGATAATACCGCCCTGAATTGCGTTCTGCCATACGCTCAAGCCGGGCAGCAGACTGATGAAATAAGTGATAACACTCATCATCAGGGCTCCGATAATCACACCGTCAATTCTTCCTTTTCCGCCGGTTATGCTGACACCCCCAAGGATACAGATTGCGATTGCTATCATTTCATAGCCCTCGCCCATACCGTAATAAGCGATGGCATAATTTGCCGTATAAAGCATTCCGGCCAGACCTGCCAGCGCACCGCAGAGTGTAAATGCCAGAAATTTAACCCTGGCTTCCTTGATTCCCGCAACCTTGGCTGATTCCCTGTTGGTACCTACGGCATAAATTCTCCTGCCTCTGGAGGTATAGGATAAAAACACGCCTGCAAGTATAAAAATGATTACCGTAATCCATAAAATGTTATATGCACCGAAGATCCTGCCGGTTGCAAACTTTAAATAACCCTCGGTAAACTGATGCGGAAACCACCAGTTCCCTCCCGAGGCCATAAAAGCAAAACCGCGGTAAATATACATGGTACCCAGCGTCGCTATCATTGGCACCATCTTAAGATAACCCACGATAAACCCGTTAAATGCACCGCATAAGGCCCCGACGCATATACCGAGCAGCACCCATACGATTGCGGGTATATTTGTGTTTCTGCTCATTAAGGAGGAGCAGATAACACCGGACAGTCCCAAAGTGGAGGCAACCGACAAGTCAATTCCTCCGGTGATGATGACCATCATCATGCCGACTGCCAGCAGCATATAAACCGCATTATTCTGGAGCATGTTCATGATGGAGGTTACGGAATACATGGACGGTGTAATGATTGCAGCGATGACAAGGAGTATCGCAAATGCAATTAAAAGACCGTTATTTCTGCCGTTGATTACTTTTTTGATCAATGAATCATTTTGCTTCTTCACGCCTTAATCCTCCTTATCATTACTCTTTAGCGAGGCTTCCAGAATCATCTCCTGGGTTGCACCCTTTATCAGGAAGTCGCCTGTTACACGGCCGGATTTCATTACTACAATATGGTCCGCCATCCCAAGAACCTCAGGCATTTCTGAGGAAACCATAATAATGGCATAGCCCTTGGCGGCCAGCTCGTTCATAATCTCGTAAATGGAATATTTTGCGCCCACGTCAATACCCTTGGTGGGTTCATCCAGAATAAGTACCTTGAGATCACAGCTCAGCAGCTTGGCAAATACCACCTTCTGCTGGTTTCCGCCGGACAAGGAGGAGGGCGGCGCACTGATATCCTTCGCCTTTAAATTAATTTTCTGGCATAAATCAATGGCATTCTCGATCTCGCCGGACACATTGATCAGATTCTTCTTCTCAAATTTTTTCATTGACGCGGAGGATACGTTCTGATAGATGGGGAGCTCATTCACCAAACCCTGTATCTGTCTGTCCTCCGGCAAGAGTCCGATCCCATACTTTAATGCATCTATGGGGTTCTTGATATTCACCGTTTCCTTGTTCAGCCTGACCGAGCCGCTGTCGATTTTCATAATGCCGAAGATACTTTGACATACTTCCGTTCTGCCTGCGCCCACAAGTCCTGTCAGGGCTACGATTTCACCCTTCCTTACCTGAAAGGAAACATTTTTAAAGTATCCTTCCTTGGAAATATTATCAACCTCAAGAAAAACATCGCCAATCACTGATTTTTTTGGAGGATACATCTGATCAAGCTCTCTGTTAACCATCTCCGTAATCAATTTCTGATTTGATATTTTATCCACATCCCAGGTACCGATGTATTGGGAATCCCGAAATACGGTAACTCTGGTTGCAAGACGGTACATATCTTCAAATTTGTGCGTAATAAAGATAATTGATACCCCATCATCCCTGAGACGTTCCGCAATCAGATACAATTCCTCACATTCCGTTTTGGTTAAGGATGCGGTAGGTTCATCCATAATTAAGATCCTTGCATCTCTTGATAAGGCTTTTGCTATCTCCACCAGCTGCTGTTGGGCAACACTTAAGCTTCCCATAGGCTTCATAACATCAATATCCTTACTGAGCGGCTCTATCAGCTCCTTGGCCCGCTGATTCATAAGTTTCCAGTGATACAGACCCGCTTTATTCTTCAGTTCCTGACCCATGAATATATTCTCGGTTACCGTTAAATCAGGAAACGCAGTTACATGCTGATAAATAGCCGCTATCCCAAGCTTTGCCGAATCCGCAGTGGAACGCAGTATTATTTTTTCCCCCTCCAGGAGCATTACACCGCTGTCAGGCTGATGCACTCCTGTAATCACTTTAATGAAGGTCGATTTCCCTGCTCCGTTTTCTCCCATCAAGGCATGTATCTCTCCCCTTTTTAACTGAAAGTGTACGCCGTTTAATGCTGTGACTCCACCGAATGTCTTAACAACATCCTTCAGTTCCAAGACATAATTGCTCATCTTGATTTTCTCCTTTCCCTTTTGCCTCTCTATTGCATCCTCTGTGCCACCCAATGCTGAACAGTTTAGCCTTCGATATCGGCATCATATCCCCTGTTTTTCCGTTCTGCAATATCTAAATTTGTTTTTTTAATATCATATCTTGCCATTTTGTTCATTCTTGATAATATTAACCATAAATGATAGAATATTTACATGTTTTTATGCAACCGGTGAGGGGAAGCAAAGTTATTCATACAAAAAACACAAACATTTACATTTTATCGGAGGACATATTAATGAATTTACCCAAAAGGACTTATCCGAAAAATTATGATAGAAAAGTAAATTTGATAAATGCTCAAGTTGAAACTCTGCCCTTCTATGTGAAAGAATGCGGCTATAGTTCTGAAAAAAAATTTAAGCTGGGAAGCACAAATAATTATAATGATTTTTTATTGCTCTATTCCTTAGAAGGTATTATGCGATTTACAAAAGAAAGCGATACGCAGTATGTCTCACATGATAAAGTAATTGTATCCGCCTGTAATGTTCCCTTGACATTTACAAGAACCAGCAAAGAATGGATTTATTTTTATGTCATCATCGGCGGCAGTCACGCCAAGTTTTACTATAATATGATTCGCAATAAATCCTGCGTATTTTCAACCAGCCAGTTAAGTACGATCGTGGATCATTTTATCGATCTTTTCAATCTGAGTTATAAAAACGAAATGGCAGACAACATTACAGCCAGTTTATTAATACATAAATTACTATACGAGCTGTACAAAATATCAACGAACGTTCAAAAAGCGAAAAACATTACCCCTGTTCAGGAAACTGTGATCAATACAGCCATTAAGTACATTACAAAAAACTATAAATATGACTTAGATGTTGATACGATCTGCAATGAGGTAAGCTTTTCCAAGTTTTATTTCTGTAAAATTTTCAAAGAGCATATCGGGGTCACCGTCCATCAATACGTGAATGAGTTTCGTGTTGAGAAGTCAAAAGATCTCCTGACCTATTCCAAGCTTTCCATTAATGCCATTGCCACAAGTGTGGGCTTTAAAAATACATTGACCTTTAGCAGAAGCTTCGAACGTTCTATGCATATGACACCCTCAGAGTATAGAAAATACTTCTAGACATAATCAAAATATGGTACTTAGCAGGGGAGATCAAACACATCCCGGACATCAAGAGCCATAGATGTGGCTTCTGGTGTCCGGGATGTGTTTTTACAGCAACCTCTGATACCTGATATTTATTTCTTATATAGAAATTTCTCGGACAGCTCCAGATGGAAGCCCTTTGCCAATTCCCTGAAATCATGATCCGATATGGTCTGTAATTTATCCGGCCTCATAGATAATACTTTAATCAGGATTTCCGCCGATTTTTCAACCGTATGCATTAATCCAAAGGTTAAATCAAAATTCTCACCGGAACAGAACATTCCATGATGTGCCCATATGGCAACGTCATATATCTCCATTAATTTGCTGGTTTCAACAGCGATATCCCGTCCGCCCGGAACCATCCATCCGATGACTCCGACACCGTCAGGGAATACCACCGGGCATTCTGTCGCCATCTCCCATAGCTCTCTTGTAAATACTTCATCTGAAAGCGGCAATACAAAGGTTAATGCGATGATATTGGTTGTGTGTGCATGATAGATTACTCTGTGTCTGCCATTTGACACTCTTTTCTTAACCTCATGGTTCATTAGATGTGTGGGTAATTCACTGGTAGGCTTCCCGCCCTCCACCAACCCCCAGCGAATACGGTAATTGTCACCTGCTTCATCAATTTCAATGATTGTTATACAGACTTCCGGGTCAATCATAATATTCCTGAAGTATTTCCCGCCGCCTGTTACCAAAAAGAATTCACCTGCTAATCCCGGAACGCTGATGCCGATGGAGGTCCAGTCTCCCGGGGCATTTAACCGCGATCTTACGGCTGCTACTTCCTCCGGCTTGATACGGTACGATAAATTACCACCATTTCTTTCATGCCACCCCTGGGCAAATCCGTCGTCAGCCATCCGGATAAAATCTTGAACAAACTTTGTGTCCAATATTGTCATATTATTTCATCTCCTATTTTCTATTTGAATATATTATAAGCACTGGTACAGTTTAAGTATATTAAATATTTCGCATGATTAAAAGGACACCTTTTGACTATAATAGTGTCCTTATTTGTGAAGTTTATAATCAAAGTAAATCCTGTTAAATAAAAACGGGAAAAGCCTGCCTTGTATTCTCAATTGCTTTTTCGATATCGGAAAATCCTTCTCCATCGTTTGTGCTAATATTAGCAATCATTCTTCCATCTCCTTAATAATAGGATATTATAGAAATAAGCTTCACATAGATGCCATAATATAGTATAATATGCTATATATTGTCAAACAAATTACAGTGGAGGATAGACAAGCATGGATAATACCAATAACAGAATAATTTTAGCTGATGAAGAAACAGCAAATAAAAGGTTATTTGCAGGCATTACTGACTCTATAGTTCTATTTACTCTCCTCTTTCTAAAAGATCAATACAGTAGTGTTCTGCAAGCATTCATCGTTTTAACCATTTTAGAACTTTCTTATTTCTGTATTTTGGAAACTCTTACAGGATACACAATCGGAAAATTCTTATTCAAAATTAAAGTTGTTAATAACCACTTTAAAAAACCAAATCTAAAACAATCCTTTATACGAGCTTTATTACGGATTTTTGAAGCAAATCCAATTACCGTTTTTATTCCAATCATTAATTATTATTTTATGCAAAAAAGTAAGACCGGGCAAAGAATAGGCGATAAGTTGGCTGCTACCTATGTCTTAAAAACAAAGTATATAAATGAATTCAAAGATCTATCATCTCTTGATGAGTATAATGATAAAATGAATGATTTTCGTGAAAAACTACCTTGCTATTATGATAACATTGATAGTCAAATATATTTCATAAAATACAAATCTAGAGTCAGGATTATTGGTATAGAAGATTTAAAATATAATGAATTAGTCGAGCAGATAAATAGCGGAAAAAGATTTGTTATTTATTCTTACTCCCTTAATTTATTAGTTTACATGCTCTCAGCAGTCTCACCGGTTTATTTTGATCAAAATAGTTCAAAAGCAATTTCTGCCAGGATAATATATTGTCTTTTATCCACATTAACTACAGTATTTCTATTGCCAATTATTATTAGTAGTATTATTATGCTTGGTACGATTGAATTCCTACTGATAATAGCTCTCTGTGGATTATGCATTTTTTTTTCTATCCGTCATTTTATAAGCAATATAAGAGGTGGATATGATATTACTGAAGAAGTATTAAGTTATATAAATAAGAAAAGAGAAATTAACTAAAACAATTATGGTATTTTTTAAGGACTTATTATCAATGAAAGCCTTGATTATTGTTTAACCAGTCTGCCTTTCGGATCATTCTCATAATAAATGCTTTTACCATTTAGATCGAATTGGTTATTTTCGTAAGACAATTGTCTATATAGGAGAACGTGGTCTCTCTTCCTGTTCCGACCTTGAGCATCAAACGATGATACCTCCATTAAAAGCTTATATATTTAGTGCAGCTATTTAATGGAGGTATCGATATGGTTGGTATTATACTACTTTCGAATAGCAACTACTCTAATTAACCAGGAAATTAAAACTATGCCTAACGATATGATAGAAATAATAAGGTTAGGAATTTCACGTCCCATATTAAAAAAATCATTTTCTTGAAGAGATTTGATAAACTATCCTAAAGAGACCATAACTAATCCTGCGGTTAAGACAAAGAAGTTATAATTTAATGACATTTTAAAATACGCTATTTTATTTAATAGATAATTTACACCCGCCGTTGCAATTAATATAATTAAGCTCGGCAAAATAATACCACTAAATATTGTACCATTATAATACCTTAGCTTCATATGAATAGAATAATATATTTCTTCCATACTCCATATCATTATTAAATTAATTATAATTCTTACTATTTTTACCATTATTCCATCCCTATTAATTTGCACATTGTGCTAAATCCAGCTCATTTTTAATGACTACAAAAAATTTCGAAATTAATCAAAAGGGAACGATTTTAAATGGATTGAAACGGAAACCGTATATAGCAAAAAATGCTCAAAGCCTTGAAATATAGGCATTTAAGCACTTTTAAATGTTATTAATTTCAATGGAGCTGAGGGGAGTCGAACCCCTGTCCGAAAGCCCATTCATTGCAGTTTCTCCCATTACAGTCTATCTTTTATGCGTACCCAAGTACGCTGTTCCCTCCGCTGAGCGCCGACAGACAGGCTCTCAGTTTCAGTAGCTTCATCGATCTTTTACCCTCTCAAAGCTTTGAAGATAAAGGTCCCCGCTAATTTGATGCCGAGGTCCTAAGCCGCGAGTTGCCTAGGGTCGACAAGCTGCTTACGCAGCAGCTAATTCGTAATTATCGTTTGCGTTTAATTTTAATTCTAAGTTGGTGACGCAGTCCTAGTCTGCGAATGGCTTCCACAATTTCAAAACCCCCGTCGAAACCAGTACAACCCCTTAAGATAAGATTGTAATCACAGAACAGTATATTCAGGAATACATCCCATAGTGACTTTTCTGTAATATCCGGTTCACAAACGCATGATTATAATATAATAAATTCATACTTATGTCAAGAAGTTTGAGAAAGCTTCCACGTAAATGTTCCTGCCATTGTTTACATATATTTACATAATCATTTAAACTAAACTATTCTCCTCACCCCGGATAATTCCTTTTAGCCGTTTATCCTTCCGAAGATTTCAGAACGCAGCAAATCAAAGCTATTATAGATATCAACCGATCCATACCCCCAGCTTTGATCAGGATATCGGTATCTGTTACTTCTTGCAGCGCCGCGAATCAGAAACTTCTTAATACCAACCGTATCCAGGCCGGGAAAATTATTTCTTACAATACTCCATTCTAACATCATTGCAGTGATACCCGCCGTATGCGCTGCTGCTGCACCTGTGCCTGTAACAGACGTGTATCCGTGATTCAAATCCGGGCATTGAAGATTGACTCCCGGCGCAGCTAAATCAGGATTAATAATATTATTGGTGGAAAAACCTCTTCCTGATTCCTGATAGATTGAGTTCGTCATTGAATTATATGCCGATGCCGTGATTGGTACCAGACTATTGCCGGGCGAAGTTATTGTTGTACTTGCAGTACCATTTTGAAAAAAGGTGTCTGTTGTAATAAATTCACCTGATGGAAGCCAGATGTGAAAGCTTCCACGAATATCTCCTCTGGCGTAGACCCGGAAGGTCCACAAACCGGGAGCGGGATTTTTAAATCTTAACAGGATAACCTGCTTGCCTGTCTCCGTCTCTACCATGATATAATCAATGTGTATCAGTGTCTCCTCGAAGAATAACGATATTTCCTGGTTACCGACTAACCGCTCTTGAAGCCTTGGAACATACTCTCCGCCCGGTGAGCTGATATCCAGCGTATAGATGGCAGGCGGATCTCCCCAGAATTCCAGGGTAAATCCCTGTTCCTCCCCGACGTTAAGCTCCACACTTACAGGCTCTCCCCCCGGTACTATGGTACTGTAAAAATGTCTTCTGGAATTTCCCTCGTTGCCTGCTGCCACAGTGACCGCTACTCCGGAAAAGTCCCCCACCATGGATGCCGTCATATTCAGCGCGTCACTGTTATCATGAGGCCCTTGGGAGGTGCCCAGTCCTATACAAATCGCCACCGGACGTCTTAAGCTTCTTGCTGCATTGACAATATATTGAAGTGCCCACATAATATCATTTTCCTGATAGCAGGGGACGTCAGGCGGTATGAAGTAAAAATTCTTAAGATTATTTTTCGCCTGCTTTAATTTCACAATAATCAACTCCGACTCCGGGACAACGCCGCTAAAATTATTCCCTGCATCTTCCGATCCCGCAGCAATCCCTGCAAGCATTGTACCATGTCCAAGCTCATCCATACTGGGAACGATACTCAGCGGATCTTCCACTTGTAATGCCAGATTAATCTGCTCGACGGTATATTCTGTTCCAAAAAAATATGGTACCGGATATCCGTCTCCGCTATCGATACTCTGATCCCAGATCGAAATGATCTTGGAGGTACCGTCTCTTTTTCGAAAGACCGGATGGGTATAATCAATACCGGTGTCGATAATGCCTACGATAATATCCTTTCCCAGCAAGTTCAAAGCCGGAGATCTGCGGAGCCTTACGATACCGGATGCTTCCAGGCTTTGTGCGCTGCACAGGCCATAGCAGTGCGGCAGACCGGAATAGCCATATCTGGCTATAAAATCTGAAGTAACCTGCGATACAGGAAGGTAAGCCATGGCAAACAGTTCATTTAAGGTTTGTGCAGAATATTGCTGAAATTGCCTGAGTGAAATTGGATCACCATTATATTTAACAATAAATTCAATATAATCTTCACTTATTATCTTATATCTTTCTTCTGGTAACATATACGGCTCCCTCTATCTATGATCTGCTATCCACTTCAGTAAATTCCGGTGCGAAGGCTTTCAAATATATTATATACATCAAGAATTCCATATCCCCAATCACGGTTCGGATAGTTGAGCGTACTATTTCTTCTTGCTCCTCGAATCATAAAAACCTTCATATCCTGAGTATTCATGTCCGGATATCTTCCATTGATAATCCCCCATTCAAATAACATAGCTGCAGCACCGGCAGTATGTGCCGCGGAAGCACTGGTGCCTGAAACAGCTACAAAACCATGATTTAAATCCGGAGCGATAATCCCTACCCCAGGCGCAGCAATATCGGGTTTTGTGTCACCCAGTCTTGTATATCCTCTTCCTGCATTCATATACAGGGAATCATCAGCATCATTATAAGCTGTTACAGTGATCGGTATGGGTGCCGTGGAAATGGATAACAGTGTGACATAGGGATCTGAACGGATAAAATAGGTATCCGGTGTAATAAAATTATTCATCGGCAGCCATATATTATATCTCATAGGCTCAATTCCTCTGCCATAGACCTTGAATTTCCAAATACCCTGGCTGGGATTTGAAAATCGAAGCAGAATCAGCTGGTCTCCGCTCTGCGCTTCTGCTAATGTATAATCAATATATATGATTGTCGGCTCAAAAATAAAGGTAACCTCTCTTGTCTCAAATAATTTAATTTCGATCCTTGGAATGTACTCGCCGGCAGGGGAAGCAATATCCAGTGTAAAGAGATTCGGCGACGCTCCCCATAACTCCATGGAGAACCCTCTTGCCCCCGGCCCGACATACAGCTCAACCGTATCATAACCGTTCACCGGATTAACCACACCGGAATAATGCCTGCGTGTGTTCCCTTCATTCCCCACTGCGCAGATAACAGCAATCCCAATATTGGTTGCCCGCAAAGAAAGCCAGTTGCTTGTCGTACCTCTTCCATCATGGGCATACTGCGAGGTATCAATGGCATTACAGATCACCAAAGGTCTGTTTAGCTCATATGCCACATTTAAAAGATACTGATAAGCAAACATAAGATCATTTTCCTGATAAGAGATTGCCTCCTCCGGTATTCGAAAATAAGAGGTAAGATTCTGTTTTGCACGCTTTAATTTCACAAATACAATTTCTGCATCCGGTGCCACACCGTAGAAGCCGCTTTCCGGAACCTCATTCCCGGCTGCAATACCGGCAACCATGGTACCATGGCCAACCTCGTCCTTCGAAGGAATAGCAAGGTAAGGAGTTTCACTTTTTAGTGCTTCATTGATTTGTTCCCTGGTATACTCCGTCCCGTAGGATATCCCTGCGGGTGTCTGGTTACTGTTAATTGACTGGTCCCACAGGCGGACGATCTTTGTCGTATGATCGGCATATTGAAAAACAGGATTTGTATAATCAATTCCGGAATCGAGAAAGCCAATCAATACTCCCTTTCCTCTGAACTCAAAATCGGGTATCCTCCTAAGTCTTGTGATACCGCTGGATTCCAAAGATGAATCACTAATCAATCCAAACAGGTTAGGAAAGACCGCATACCCCAATTTTGAGATACTTTCTTCATTGATCATGCCTACCGGAATATATACAATTGCAAGAAAAAAGTTAATAATCGTAATAACAAAGCCCTGATAGGCTTCCAATATATAAGGATCTCCATTATATTCTATAATCAGGTCAAAATATTCATTGCTATAAATCTGTTCTCTCTCTTCCGAAGTCAAGTTTTCCCTCTTCTTATTCCGGTTTTATTTCATTATATTATTGGGACAAGAGTCATATGATTCGGGTATGAAACATAATAAAAATGCGTGTATATAGCTTCAGCCGGTTTTCACCACCCAAATCCATATACACGCATATTCTTATGAAACGATGGGAAATTACCGAACCCCTAATACAAATTCTTTACCTTGAAGTCCTTCTCTGCTTCCCTGCGCTGATCCTTCTTAGCAATATCCTCACGCTTATCATAGAGCTTCTTTCCTCTCGCAAGGCCGATCTCCACCTTTACGATACTGCCCTTAAAGTATATCTGCAGCGGTACCAGGGTATATCCCTTCTGTACAATTTGCCCGGCAATCTTATTAATCTCATATTTGTGCATCAGAAGCTTACGTATTCTTAAGGGGTCTTTATTAAAGATATTTCCCTTCTCATACGGACTGATGTGCATATTATAGATATAAACTTCACCTTTTTCCACTCTCAGGAAGGATTCCTTTAAGCTGCACTTGCCCATTCTGAGCGACTTCACTTCCGTTCCGTGTAAGGCAATCCCGGCTTCATATTTATCTTCTATAAAATAATCAAAGTATGCCTTCTTGTTGTTGGCAATTAACTTAACGCTTTCCTTCATTCTACCTATCTCCCAATATAAATACTAAGCTTGTACTGTGCACATGCAGACACAAGCCCTCCATGTAACAAGGATTTATTCCTCTACAGGATTTTCCTCCGCGATCTCAAAATCAATGGTCCTCATGATCTTATCTGCATTCACGACCTCGACGGTTATCTTCTGCCCCAGCTTATAAGTCTTTTTCGTATGCTCTCCCACCATCTGATAACGTTCTTCATCATAGATATAATAATCATCATGCATCTCGCTGACCCTGATCATTCCCTCAATGGTATTGGGCAGCTCCACATACATGCCCCAGGTGGTTAATCCTGAGATGACTCCTTCAAAGGTCTCGCCGATATGCTCTATCATGTATTCAACCTTCTTCAGCTTCTCAACCTCACGCTCCGCTTCATCCGCACGGCGCTCTGTCTGACTGGAGTGATTGGCCACCTCAAAGAGTATCTTCTCATAATGGCTTATTCTCTTCTCACCCAGCTTACCGTTCAGATTTTCCTTAATAATACGATGTATCTGCAGATCCGGATATCGCCTGATGGGTGAAGTAAAGTGACAGTAATACTTTGCTGACAGACCAAAATGTCCCGTATTGGCTACTGTATACTTTGCCTGCTTCATGGACCGTAAGGTAAGGCGGCTGATGAGTGCCTCCTCAGGGGTATCCTCTACCTTTACCAGGAGCTTTTGCAATTCCTTCGGATGAATTTCCTCCTGGCCAAGCTTAATACTGTAACCGAAATTATTAATGAAGATAGCCAGCTTCTTTATCTTCTCCTCATCCGGGTTATCATGGGTACGATATACGAAGGGAATCTCCTGCCAGAAATAATCCTCCGCAATGGTTTCATTGGCTATCAGCATGAATTCCTCGATAATCTTGGTCGCCTTATTTCTCTCATAGGGCTTTACCTCCAAGGGCTTCCCTTTTGCATCGACGATAATCTTGCTCTCAGGAAAATCAAAATTAATGGATCCTCTTTTATGTCTGCGCTCCCGGAGTACCTCAGCCAGCTCCTGCATCAGCGAAAACATCGGAACAAAGTCTTCATATTCTCTGATCACTTCTTCATCGCTATGGTCCACAATCTTTGCTACATTGGTATAGGTCATGCGCCTGTCGGAGCGAATGACCGTCTCCGCTATCTCATGCCCCAGAACAGTTCCCTTGGCATCAATGTCCATGAAACAGCTGAGTGCCAGCCGGTCAACTCCCGGGTTTAAGGAACAGATGCCATTCGACAGCTTGTGGGGAAGCATGGGTATCACGCGATCCACCAGATAGACACTGGTGCCGCGTTTTAGCGCCTCCTTGTCCAGCGCTGCATCCTCCCTTACATAATGGGATACATCGGCAATATGCACACCCAGATGATAGATGTCGCCTTCCTTACTGATGGAGATGGCATCGTCAAGGTCCTTGGCATCCTCTCCGTCAATTGTCACCGTTGGTACCTCACGGATGTCTTTTCTATTTATAATTTCCCTGGGATCAATCTCCTCGGGAACATTTGTTAACAATCTCATAACCTCTTCCGGAAATTCCATCGGCAGATCATACGCCTTAACCACGGATAAAATATCTACGCCCGGGTCATTGATATGTCCCAGAATCTCAATAATTTTACCCTCAGGATTCGAGCTTGCATCTCCGTAATTGGTAAGCTTTACGACAACCTTGTGTCCTGTAACCGCACCCTTGGTATGCTCCTTCGGAATGAAGATATCTTTACCGAACTTCTGGTTATCCGGCAGTACGAAGCCAAAATTCTTACTCTTTTCAAAGGTTCCGATGATTTCATTCTTACCGCGTTCGAGAATGTTAACTACGGTGCCTTCCTTGCGTTTGCCTGTCTGCACATCCTTCACCGCAATCATAACCTTATCCCCATGAAGAGCACCCTTGGTAGCCTCTCCCGGGATAAAGATATCCTGCTCTTCTCCTTCGATGGTCACAAATCCAAAGCCTCTGGAGGTTCCTGAAAATGTTCCTACCCGGACATCGTCCCCCGGAATACGGTATCGTCCCTGGCTATCCAGCAGAATGATGCCTCCAGAAATCAACTGGTCCAGAACCATCTTCAGCTCATGCTTTGCACCTCTTGGTACCTGTAATAATGCTAACAGGTCTTTAAATCGCATCGGTTTATATTCTTTGCTTTTGAACATTTCCTCAAGCATTGTTCTTTTTTCATCTAATCGTTCGTGATCCTTCATTCGCGGCACCTACTTTTCCGGTAAATTATTGGGACAATCTGTAAACAAGATAAATACTTATCAATAGTATACCATAGATTGGCCAAAAAAAACACTCTGAAGTAGTTCAGAGTGTTTTGAATCATATCATAATTCAAATTGAAGACGATTGCTTACCAATTAAGGCTCAGAAGGATAGTAAGAACAGCAAATGCACCAGCTAAATACTTGGTTACTCTCTCCAGGGTGCCTTCTACAGAACGACCCTTATTCTTACTCCAGTAGGTATCACCGGATCCAACAAGTGCTCCGGACAAACCTGCAACTTTACCTTCCTGCTTCAATACGACAAAGGTTAAACCGATACATACCAAAATGTATATAATCTGAACAATAAGCTTTAAAGCCTGCATACAAAAAACCTGACCTTTCTTCACGGCCTGCAAACTTTGGGCTGCAAGCACAAATTTTGCGTGTGAAAACTGCTTTTCAGAACTCGCATGCCTTAAACGAGTCTATTCACACTATCTCCAAAAAACTAAAGTCAATTCTACCATACAATAGGAATTATTTCAACTTATTTTTTCACCAGCAGGGATTTACCGGTCATCTCATCCGGTTTTACCATGCCCATCATTTCAATCATGGTAGGAATGATATCTGCCAGACGTCCGCCCTCTGCCAGAGTATAATCCTTATCATAATTCACCAGAATGAACGGTACGGGGTTTGTCGTATGTGCTGTAAAGGGTTCTCCCGTAGTATAATCGATCAGCTGCTCCGCATTTCCATGATCCGCACAGATGAACATCTGACCATCCACGGATAATAATGCATCCACTGCCATACCTACGCATTTATCCACTGCTTCAATTGCTTTTATTGCCGCACTTTCAATTCCGGTATGTCCAACCATGTCAGGATTAGCAAAGTTAACGACAATAACATCGTATTTACCGGATTTGATTGCTGTTACAAGATTCTCTGCCACAGAAAATGCGCTCATCTCCGGCTGAAGATCATAGGTTGCAACCTTAGGTGAATTTACAAGGATACGTTCCTCTCCTTCATAAGGCGCTTCCACTCCTGCATTAAAGAAGAAGGTAACATGTGCATATTTCTCGGTTTCTGCCATACGGAGCTGGGTCTTATGATGCTCCGACAGGAACTGTCCAAAGGTATTATCCAGTGATATCTTATGGAAAGCTACGATTTTATTCGGTATTGTAATGTCATATTCAGAGAAGCATACGTAGGTAACATCCCTTCGCTCACCGCGGTCAAAGCCTGAGAATTCCTCCTGACAAAATACTCTGGTGATCTCTCTTGCACGATCCGGCCTGAAATTAAAAAAGATAATAGAATCCTTATCCTTAATGGTTGCTACCGGTTTACCGTTCTCCATAACTACGGTAGGTAATACAAATTCATCGAACTTCTCAGCATCATAGGAATTTTGTACAGCACCCACTGCACTGTCTGCGGTCTCGCCTTCTCCATATGCCATTGCACGATATGCCTTTTCTACACGATCCCAGCGGTTATCACGGTCCATTGCATAATAACGTCCCATTACTGTTGCAATCTTACCTACACCCGCAATCTGCATCTGCTCCCAAAGCTTCTCAACATAGCTCTTGCCGGAAGCCGGAGGTGTATCACGCCCGTCCAGAAATGCATGAACATAAACATTGGATATACCGTTTCTCTTAGCGAGATCCAATAATGCATATATATGGGTATTGTGACTATGAACACCGCCATCGGAAAGAAGTCCGTATAAATGTAAATCAGAATTGTTTCTCTTACAGTTATCAATTGCTGTAAGCAGTGCAGCATTCATAAAGAATTCGCCGTCCCGGATCTCTTTTGTAATTCTGGTCAGCTCCTGGTAAACAATTCTTCCTGCGCCCATGTTGATATGACCTACTTCAGAATTACCCATCTGTCCTTCCGGAAGTCCAACCGCCATCCCGCTGGCATAACCCTTTACATAGGGGTATTCCTTCATCAAACGGTCTATTACGGGAGTATTTGCTTCCGCTATTGCGTTGCCTTCTGTCTTATCATTTAAACCATAACCATCTAATATCATTAACACTGTCGGTCTTTTACTCATCCAAACAACCTTGCCTTTCTATTAACCCAAGCCTTACAGTCCTCCACGAACAAATAACCAGGTTCATCATCATGTTGCTCCAATCATGCCGCTTTCCTTATATTATGAACACAAAGTTTATTCATGATCTTCCACTGCGTTTATATTATCATACGCTGTTCAGCTTGAGATTTCTATCCGCTCGTTATTTATAATTAACGATCTTTCCAAAGTCCGCCTTTAAGCTTGCGCCGCCAACAAGACCGCCATCAATGTCTGCCTGGGAGAATAAATCTGCCGCACTTGCAGCTGTAACGCTGCCGCCGTATTGAATACGGATCGCTGCCGCTGTGGCTTCATCATAAATTTCGGCAATACATTCACGAATTGCCTTGCAAACCTCTTCCGCCTGCTCGGTAGTCGCAACCTTACCGGTTCCGATTGCCCAAATAGGCTCATATGCGATTACTGCTGTCTTTGCCTGATCTGTCGTGACATTTAAGAATGCAATCTTAATTTGCTGACGAATCCAGTCGATGGTAATTCCCTGCTCTCTCTGCTTTAAGGATTCCCCGCAGCAGATAATCGGTGTAATACCATGTTCATATGCCTTCAACACTTTCTTATTCACGGTTTCATCTGTCTCAGCAAAGTATTCTCTTCTTTCAGAGTGTCCTATAATGACATATTTTACACCAATGCCGGTTAACATATTCGGTGCGATCTCACCGGTATATGCACCGCTCTCTTCATAATACATATTCTGTGCACCGATTGCAATGTTGGTACCTTTTACAGCTTCAAGAGCTGTTGTCAAGGATACTGCCGGAACGCAAAATACAACATCAGCGTCCTCTGTTACCACCAAGGGCTTTAACTCATTGATTAATGCAACCGCTTCAGCCGGGGTCTTGTTCATCTTCCAGTTACCTGCAATTATTTTTCTACGCATAAGGAATCCTCCAAATAAACATTTTATTATTCATTATAGTTTCATAAATAGCCATTTAAAAACATATTTCTTACTTTTGGAAAATTTGTATCTTCATGTAGATTATAACAAGCTTTTCCTCAAATATCAAACTGTTATCTGAAGAAAAGCTTGTTATGATATGATATGAAATTATATACCTATTCTATTATACAGCGCAGCATTACTTATCATTTGCTGCAGCAACGCCGGGAAGCTCCTTGCCCTCCAGGAATTCAAGAGAAGCACCGCCGCCGGTAGAAATATGTGTCATCTTATCGCCAAAGCCTAAGATGTTAACCGCCGCTGCAGAGTCACCGCCGCCGATGATCGTAGTAGCATCGATTTCTGCCAACGCCTTAGCAACTGCGATGGTACCTGCTGCAAAATTAGAGAACTCAAATACGCCCATGGGTCCGTTCCAAACAACAGTCTTTGCACTCTTGATGGCATCAGCATAAAGCTCACGAGTCTTCTCACCGATATCAAGTCCCTGCCAGCCTGCTTCGATCTCACCGCGTCCTACTGTCTTAAAAGGAACATCGTTGGAGAAGTCCTGTGCAACTACAGTATCCACCGGAATTAAGAGCTTAACGCCCTTCTTCTCAGCCTTTTCCATCATCTGCTTTGCATACTCTAAGAAATCAGCCTCTAATAATGAATTACCAACTTCTTCGCCAAGCGCTTTCATGAAGGTATAAGCCATACCGCCGCCAATGATTAAGATATCAACCTTATCAAGCAGGTTGTCGATAACGGATATCTTGCTGGATACCTTAGATCCGCCAAGGATTGCCACGAAGGGTCTGGTAGGATTATTTACGGCATTGCCAAGGAATTCGATTTCCTTCTGCATTAAGTAACCTACAACAGCTGTCTTTACAAACTGGGTAACGCCAACATTGGAGCAGTGTGCTCTGTGAGCGGTACCAAACGCATCATCCACGAACACGTCACAAAGGGATGCCAACTCCTTACTGAAAGCTTCGCCGTTCTTTGTCTCTTCTACTCTGTAACGGGTGTTCTCAAGAAGAACTACTTCTCCATCCTTCATTGCAGCTACTGCAGCCTTAGCATTCTCACCAACTACGTTATCATCCTTCGCAAACTTCACTTCCTGGCCTAATAACTGAGCTAATCTTTCTGCTACCGGTGTAAGGGACAATTCCGGCTTGGGCTCACCCTTCGGTTTGCCCAAATGAGAACAAAGGATAATCTTACCTCCATCCTTAATGAGCTTTTTTATGGTAGGAAGTGCCTCAACCAGACGAACCTCATCTGTAATCCTGCCATCCTGCAACGGAACATTAAAATCACATCTTACCAATACTCTTTGACCTTTTACGTTAATATCATCAACAGTCTTCTTATTTAACATGTTCATTCTCCCTTCAAATATTTGATAGCTGAAGTCCCCCCGAATAACACCGGAAAAATATGGGCCTTCCTTTGATCTAAAAAAGGGTCCGGTCCTGATCGACCGGACCCATGATGGATCAATTAACAATGCATATAACCTGCAGAAACCTTGAAGAATAAAAACCGACTTATATTTTTACCCTATTATGCTAACTCAGCAAAATATTTGATTGTTCTAACCATCTGACTGGTATAGGAATTCTCGTTATCATACCAGGAAACAATCTTAACTAAGCTCTTGCCGTTCTCAAGATCAGTAACCTTTGTCTGTGTAGCATCGAATAAGGAACCATAAGTAATACCGATAATATCGGAGGAAACAAGCTCATCCTCAGTATAGCCGAAAGAAGCGCTGGCTGCTGTCTTCATAGCTGCATTAATATCAGCCTTGGAAACCTTACCGTTAACAACTGCTACTAATTCAGTAGTAGAACCTGTAGGAACCGGAACTCTCTGTGCAGCACCGTCTAATTTACCGCTTAACTCAGGAATTACAAGGCCGATTGCCTTAGCAGCACCTGTGGAATTAGGAACGATATTTACAGCAGCAGCACGAGCTCTTCTTAAGTCACCCTTCGGGTGAGGTCCGTCAAGTGTCATCTGATCACCGGTGTAAGCGTGAATTGTTGTCATGAAGCCTTTTTCGATGGGAACTAATTTATTTAATGTATCTGCTATAGGTGCTAAGCAGTTTGTTGTACAGGAAGCTGCGGAAATGATAGTATCGGAAGCCTTTAAAATCTTCTCATTTACGCTGAATACGATGGTAGGAAGATCATCACCGGCCGGAGCAGAGATAACAACCTTCTTAGCGCCTGCATCGATATGAGCCTGAGCCTTTGCCTTAGAAGTGAAGAAGCCGGTGCACTCAAGAACTACATCAACACCAAGCTGACCCCAGGGTAAATCTGCGGGATTCTTCTGAGCATAAATCTGAATTTCTTTACCGTCAACTACGATGGAGCTTTCCTTTGCTACTACTGTATCAGCCTTAGCATATCTTCCCTGTGCGGAATCGTATTTTAATAAGTGAGCTAACATCTTAGCATCCGTTAAATCGTTGATAGCAACGACTTCGTAACCTTCTGCCCCGAACATCTGTCTGAATGCAAGACGGCCGATACGTCCAAAACCATTAATTGCTACTTTTACTGCCATGATTAATTCCTCCTAATTGTTAAATTTATAATAAACTGCCCAAAGACAGCTATTAATTGATACAATCCGTTACATTGACAAAATTTTCTCAATCCAGAATTATTTTACCGAATTTAAGATGAAATATCAAGAGCATATTTCCCCAATTCATTAATATTATGATTATGTTTATTTTTTATATATTCAGGGACTTTTTTTTGTGCATTTTTGTATGGTTTGTTACATCTGGTTCCGGCGACCTGCCCGCCTTTAATATTACCACATTTCTACCAGCTTATCCATATAAATTTTTCGTGTAAAATAATATGATTCCATCCGGGATTATTTCTATGAACTCATAATCCTTCCGAAAACAAAGAGTTTGCCTTGGCAAACTCTCGTGCCGAACGCGGCCCGCAAAGCCAACATCTACCGATACAAATTTAGTTACATTACGTGCGGGTACGCGTCCGCGCGGAGTGTTTTTACTTTATAAGATGAACTTCCTATAAACTGAAAAAGGCTGCTATGTTTGATATTCTCCCTTCCAGGTAGACAAGTGAACTAAGAAAAACTTGTTTATTTAGGAGGAAGCATATCAAACACAGCAGCCTGATATTTTATTTCTATATTTATTGCTTCATAATCTAATCCATATGAGTAATAATTAGGATCTTAATTTATATTCTAAACGTATCTTATCCGCAATTAAGGCTACAAACTCTGAATTTGTCGGTTTGCCTTTGCCGTTGCTTACGGTATAACCGAATAATTCATCAATGGTATCCATCTTCCCCCTGCTCCAGGCAACCTCAATGGCATGGCGGATCGCCCTTTCCACTCTGCTGGGGGTTGTCTTATGACGCTTTGCAATCGAAGGATATAACAGCTTGGTTATGGAATTCAGCATCTCTGCATCATTGACTGACATCATGATTGCATCTCGTAAGTACTGGTAACCTTTGATATGTGCGGGTACACCGATTTCATGTATAATATTGGTAACATCAGACTCAAGATTGCGCTCCATATATGCACTCTTATTCTCATATGCGCTTACTCTGTGATTATCAATCAGTTTGTTGTGATAATCTCCTTTGATCTGCTTAATTCTTGACAAGATCACATTATTATCAAAGGGTTTCATAATATAGTAGTTCGCACCTAACTCAAATGCATTCTCTGTTACGCCTTCCTGGCCGATTGCAGTAATAACGATAAAGGAAGGATTCTTCTTGAATTCTGAATCACGCCTTACCTTCTCCATTACTCCAAGTCCGTCCAGCTTCGGCATGATTAAATCCAGCAGAACAACATCCGGTTTCTTTTCCTTAATCATATCTAATGCATCGATACCATTTTCTGATTTGCCAACAACCTCGATATCTGAATCTTCCTTTAAAATGTCCTCGAGCAGATTCACCATCCTTTCATTGTCATCGACAATAGCTACATTAATCTTACTCATTTACTTTTCCAACCTCCAATACTTTTTTGTTCATATCATTGTTCCTCAAAGTAACTTTCCCCAATTAATTCCCAATAGATCGGGTTGTCCGTATTTCGTATTTCACGATTTGTGAATTTTAGTGCAGCTCTTCGGGTATCATGTTGTTAATAATAACATTATACATCTTGCATAAAAGTGAGTCAACGCTTATAGCGATAGCAAAATACACAAAATATAAGTACCATAATATGACTTTTCTTATTAGTATTTTACATTATTTCACATTATGCTACATAATACCAAGCAGCTTGCGACAAGATTCTCTCATCGGTTCCTTGTAAATATTTACCATATCTGAATTATAGCCATCTGAAAACCAACTTTCAAATGTTTCTTGTCGCATCGTTCGACAGCTTAGCGAAAGGGAATTCTGTGGAAAAGATCATTAACCACAACATTTTGTATAATTGGAAAATATAAACAATTAATGTGCTGTATAATTGAAAACAATTAATCTGATTTCGCACTTATTTCGTCGATTTCTTTTTCTAACAAAAGTTTTCCTTATTCTAAATTATTTACCATGTTTTCAATGAAAGTACCGTAACCTTTCGTTGAATCCTGTATAAATACATGCGTAACCGCACCAATTATCTTGTTATTTTGAATAATCGGACTGCCGCTCATACCTTGCACAATACCGCCGGTGAGTTCCAGCAACCGCTTATCGGTAATGCGAAGCACGATGCCCTTACTATGATTACTGTTACTCAAATCAACGCTTTCTATCTGTATCTCATACTCGGATACCTGATCATCAATGGTACAGCGGATCGAAGCTTTTCCTTTTTTTACATCCTGCTTCAGACCGATCTCAAGAGGCTCCATTGGCATGTTTTCGTCATATTCAAAACCGATTTTTCCAAAAATGCCTTGGTACGTATTATGGGTGATACTGCCGATCTTGTATTTGTCACTTTGCCGGATCATACCGATTAACTCTCCTGGCTCTCCTTCTTTGCCTTTGATAATCGACATAATCTCAGCCGTATAAATAGAGCCTTTCTTTACATTCATCAGCAGACCCGTGTCAACATCCGTGATACCATGTCCCAAAGCACCAAATTGTCCGTCCGTGGATACGAAGGTCAAGGTTCCGATACCTTGTGTATTGTCACGGATCCATGCACCGATTTTATAGCTGCCGCTGGCAGTCTTCACCGGTGATATTCCTACGGTTATCTTTTCACCGTTCCTGCGAACCATCAGATTAATATCCTTACCATTACATTTCTGTATCTCATCAATCAGATCATTTTTACGTTCGACACTTTTTCCGTTGATGGAAAGGATATAATCACCGGATTTTAATTTATTCTTGACCGGCTCATAATTCAAACCGTCTTCACCGGTAATTCTTCCGCTTCCAAGCACTAAAATACCGTCTGTCTCCACATAAATACCAATCGGATTACCGCTTGGTATCAGTTCCATCTTATCGATTACATCCAGGGAAATACTTTTAAAATTGAAAAGACCGAACAGTTTCAGATTTATATTATATTTACCCTTCTGTGAGGATTCCAGGGTAAATGGCTCATTCAAGTCTATATTGATTTCACTTGAGGGTACACTAAGATTATTTACACTGATTACTCCGATATCTTCAGCCACGATATTGCCCTTAAACGGCATATCAAAGTCAAAGCTTTCCTTTGTTCCCACCCGTACCTTGATCTCATCCGGGATACTCTTCTCTATCTTGTAATATGTGAAAAATACAATACCGAAAATATTCAAAACAAAAAGGCAAATTAATAGCCCTCTGTATATTCGCCTGCTCCTCATCCTTTCACCTCGTACCTTTTTATGAAAATTTAATCCTGAATAATGTACGTACTTGACCTGATCCAAGCGGTTCGCATTGGACAAAAATTTCAGTACGCTAAAAAAGGATATACATAGTATTGTATATCCTCTCAGTAAGTATTCTCGTTTTTTAGTTTTTAAAGCTTGTATATTTTAGCAGCTAATGCCAATTCTTTCATCTCTTTTGCATTCTCTCTTACACGGTCGGTAATCTCTGCGCCGCCAAGGATACGAGATAATTCATCTATACTCTCTATCTCGTCAAGCTCCTTAATCATCGTCTGTGTTGTAAACCCATCGGATTGCTTCTCTATTATATAATGAGAATCTGCCATTGCAGCAATCTGCGCCAGATGTGTAATACAGATAATTTGATGATGCCTTGCAATAGCCGACAGCTGTTCGGAAACCTTCTGTGCTGTTCTGCCGCTGATTCCCACATCAATTTCATCAAAAATCAAAGTTTCAATATCATCTTTATCTGCCAATACAGATTTTATACCCAGCATAATTCGGGAAAGCTCACCTCCGGAAGCAACTTTTGACAATGGCCGCAATTCCTCTCCGGGATTGGTTGATATGATAAATTCCCCGTCATCAAAGCCGTTCGGACTGTAATGGCCTGTTTGCTCAAAAACCATTTCAAATTTAACATCCAGAAAATTAAGGGCAACCAATGCTTCTCTCATTCTGGCGGTTAATTCTTTCGCCTTGCGCTGTCTGATTTCTGACAAGCGGCCGCATAACTCCTTCAAGCCTGCTTCCGCTTTCAAAAGCTCTCTGTTCAGTTTTTCCATGTACTCATCATAATCCCGGTATTTGTTCAGCTTTTCCTCGCACTCTCTGCAATAATCAAGGACTTGTCCGATGGAATTACCGTATTTTGATTTTAAATGATTAACCAGATCAAGGCGCTTCGTTACCTCCTGCAGCTCCTCCTCAGGATTATCCATATCTGATATATATTGGGATAAGTCCCTGTTAAGATCATTCAGCAGGGCATCAATATCATTCACCTGATTAAGAAAACCGTTCACCATCTCATCAAACTCTGCGATCTTAGATAACTGGCGAAGCGCTCTTCCCACAGAATCACCTGCCGCAGACGGCTCATAGCCTGTATACCGGTAGACTGCCTGCACTCCTTCTAAGATGGTGTTGGCATTGGCAAGCTTCTTATATCTGGCTGCCAACTCCTCGTCCTCTCCTGCCACAAGGGCGGCGCTCTTAATTTCATTTACTTCATATTCCAAGAAGGATATCTCTCTTAACCGCTTCTCCTCATCCATACCGGAGCGGTCATATTCCTGCTTTAATTTCGTATATTCCTTATAGGTCTGCTCCAGCTCCTGCTTCAGATCTCCGATTTCATTCTTAGCAAACCTGTCCACAATCTCCATATGCTTTGCTTTATGTAAAAGGGATTGATGCTCATGCTGTCCATGTATATCAATCAATAATCCCGCAATGGTTGACAATGCGGCGGAGGTTACATTCTCTCCGTTCACCCGGCAAACACTTCTGCCTGTCATAATTTTACGGGATATGATAATCTGATTACCATCCAGGGGTACATCAAGCTCGCGCATGGCTGCAAATACCGCTTCATCCTCTGTCTCAAACACAAGCTCCACCAGGGCATACTCTGCACCGCTTCGAACGATATCCTTACTGATCTTGGCTCCAAGCGCGGCATTAACCGAACCGATAATGATGGATTTACCGGCGCCGGTTTCACCTGTCATGATATTAAGATGGTCCTTAAAGTTTACTTCAACCTCATTTATAATCGCGAAATTCTTCACATGCAAGCTGACTAACAAATAGTATCCCTCTTTTCGTACAGTTTATGAAAAGCCATAAAAAACATACGTTCTGAGTGTATTTTAACATACGAAAAATAGCTTGGCAATCTTTAGTTTCAATCCTTGTAGGGTTGAACAAAAACACAGGGGGCTGTTGTGGAAACTAGATAATAATTGAGGGAGTCAAAGGAACGGGGAGCAGGGGAAGGACTGAAGTAGTCCGTGTGATAATGAAAGACAGCGATCTATTGCTCTAGGTATAGAGAAAGCAGAAATAAAAAATGGAAATTACCTTGTGAAAGGATTACGGGGCCGGCGCTTATGTACCTCCATGGCTGCTCGCCCCTCAGGTTGTGACCATTTTTTATTTCTGCCTTATCTATACCAAGTGCAATCACGATCTCTGCCTGATATTATCACACGGACTACTTCAGTCCTTCCCCTGCTCCCCTGTCATTGGCTTGCCATAAAGTAAATATTATTCATTTGATTTCTTCCGTGTTAATATTTTAAGGCAGTATAAGAATTTATAAAGAGGCTAAGTATCAAGGGTTTTTAGAAAAATCAACTATATTCAGAGCGGGAAAAGCAAGTAATTAATATTTATACCAGGCCAGCCAAAGTCAGGAGACAGGTGTAACAACAGGAAGGGTCTGTGGGAAAGCATTTGACAAGACCGTTATTGTACTTAGCGCAAAGTAAGGCTGATATAAAATGCACAATATCTAAGGGGGAAAGTGCCAAGGACGGCACTTTCAGGCGCTTTGGACAGGAGTCCATAAAGCGCCGACCCGCAGGTCATAGACAGCCTAAATAGCATTTTATATCAGCCTTGCTTTGTGGTTAGTACAATAGGTCGCAGTCAACAGCTTTCCCGCAGACCCTTCCTGTTGTTACACCTGTCTCCGTTCCTTTGTCAAGCCAAATTATTATTTTGGCAACTCAATGACAGCAGGCAGAGGTTTGATAAAATGAATACCGGTCATTATTTTTCATATATAAAAATTGCGGTTTCCTTTTACATATTGCTGTAGTAGATATAGGCTCCCTTGGAAACCTCAAAGGTTTTACTGCCGATCGTAATAAAAGCATCCACAGGCGTTTCAATCTCATAGCGCCATATAGTATCTTCTTTTTTCCATTCGGAGCGGATCCGTCCGTATTTTGTATCCAGGGATGCCATTAACCAATCCAGACGACTGTCCGGAACCGGAGAGATTTTTACTTTCTCGTATCCGGGGTACTCTTCTATTGGCTTGATACCGGCTGCCGCACCGTATACCCAGTCTGCAACGGCACCGTATGCATAATGGTTATAGGAATTCATATCTGCACTCCAGAAATCTCCGTTTTCCATAATACCATCCCAATGCTCCCATATAGTGGTCGCTCCCTTTGTTACAGGATACAGCCAGGAGGGGTATTGCTCCCGAAGCAGCAGGGAATATGCCAGACGGGAATACCCGTAATTACTTAATACATGGAGCAGATAAGGCGTTCCGACAAATCCGGTCTGCAGCTGAACACCGCATTTTTCTACCATTACTGCAAGCTGATCCGCAGCGGCCTGACAATCCGGTGCCAATTTAAAATGTGCGGCCAGCACGCATTCGGTTTGTGTTAAGTATTCCGGGTATGCAGCCCGAAAGGCTGAAACGATATCCTCATACAGCTCCTCGTATTCCTTTACCTCTTTTCCCAATACCTTACCTGCTTTTATTACCAAAGAGGTGGAGTAGGCATAATAAGCGCCGGCAATAAACTCTTCTCTCGTAGATCCTTTATAGCTTCCGCTTGGAGCATCCAGTCCCAGCCAGTCGCCATAATGGGTTCCTCCGGTCCAAAGACCTTTCTCCTTGGTATGAGCGGTAATATATCCGACCCACTGTTTCATGCATTCAAATTGTGAGGCCAGAATTTGTGGATTACCATAAGCTAAATAGATCTCCCACGGACAAATTGTAGCGGCATCGCCCCAGGCAGCACTGCCTCCATCATTTAAAATGTCCGGTATTACGTGGCCGATACGGCCGTCTGCTTTCTGATCAGCTGCCATATCCGCCAGCCATTTCGTAAAGAATTTCTCCACATTGAAGTTTAAAGCCGCAGTCTTTACAAAAACCTGCGCATCACCGGTCCAGCCAAGGCGTTCGTCCCTTTGAGGGCAGTCGGTAGGCACATCCAGAAAGTTACCCTTCTGCCCCCACAGGATATTATCAAAAAGTTGATTTAAAAGAGAATTTGAGCAGCTTAAGTGTCCTGTTCGTTTCATATCGGAATGCACCGCAATCGCACGGAAGTGTTCCGGTCTGGCGGCATCAATACCGCCGGGGAACTGATCCACGCGGATATACCGAAATCCAAAGAAAGTAAACCTCGGTTTGCAGGTCTGCGCTCCGTCCTTGCATATGTAGTGATACTTTGCCTTAGCACTGCGATAATTCTCAGTATAGAAGTTACCTTCCTTATCCATCACCTCCGCATGAGAAAGCAAGATTTCATCACCGGACCTAGCACAGACATTAATTTCAACATAACCGGTTACTTCCTGACCGAAATCAATAACCGCTTCGCCCTTCGGAGTGTAAAAGAGGCGCGCCGCCTGAACCTGCTCCTGCTCATGAATTTCTTCCCCCTGCTGCTCTACCAGAGTATCATAAGGTCCGTCAAAGACTTGGACTGCCTGTACCTTAGCTGCTGAAAAAGTCGCATCGCAGGTTTCGCCGTCATAGATTTCCGATAAACGTACCTTGCTTTCTTCACAGGTCCAGGTTTCATTAGAAAGTATGGTTGCATTTGTACCATCTTCATAGCTGATTTCTAATTGCGCCAGAAGTCCCGCCGGCATTTTGCGCAGCTCATCCTGCACATTGGCACCGCTCCAGCCCAATCTGCCCCGATACCAGCCTTTCCCGACGGTTACACAAAGCTGATTCCTATCTGCCAGCAATGTTGTGATATCATATTCCTGATATTGCAGTCTCTTCGAATAAGCAGTCCACCCGGGAGCCAGCACATAATCACCGATTCGCTTTCCGTTGATCCTTGCTTCATATACCCCGAGTGCCGTAATAAATAATTTCGCCTTTCGTATGTTACCGTTAGCAGAAAAGTTTGTTGAGAATAACGGGCATACCTCCCCCATATCTGTCGCCGGTTTCACCCATTTCGCCTGCCATTTCATAAGAAAACACCTCCCTTTGATATATTTGTTGACTTAAAGCTTAACAGATAGTATTTTAAAATAAAACACCTGTTAACTACTAATATAAGGGGGGATTTTAACCTGATGAAGCAAGAATATACTCTTGAATTAAGTGAATTTGACCAAGCCGAGAATAAGGCTGACAAATTGGTGATCAGGCCGTACCGGCAGGAAGACCTGGGCGGACATAATCACAATTTTTTTGAGCTTGTGTATATCACCGGAGGCTGCGGTATTCATACTTTGAATGACACGGAGCATACCCTGTCTGCCGGAGATTATTTTATTGTAGACTATGGCAGCGTGCACAGCTATACGTCAAGCAAGGATTTAACCTTGATTAACTGTTTATTTCTGCCTGAGATTATCGATGCTACTCTAAAAGGCTGTAATTCCTTTGAAATCCTGATGCATGGATGCTTGATGCGTTATTATAAAATATTACTCGGAAAGACGCCTGTGAACAGAGTATTTCATGATGCGGACGGACGTGTGCTGCAGCTCCTGAACGGTATGATGAAAGAATATGAGGAGAAACAGGTGGGTTATACGGAAATTTTTAGATGCAGGCTGTTGGAAATCCTTATTATAGCTATGCGTAACATAATCGATGATAATTTGTATCTTACCAATAACACGACTATCTTAGATGCAATCGAATACATTAACAGCAATTACACGAGCCAAAAGATATTGCACGGATTTTGCATGCAATATCATTTTACCCCGCAATATATCAGCCGTAAATTCAAGCAAGAAACAGGATGTACTGTAAGTGAGTACCTTCAACGGGTACGAATGGAAAAATGTTGTGAATTGTTGGCTGGATGTGATAAACCTGTTTCGGAAATAGCCCAGGCTGTGGGATATAACGATCTTAAGTTTTTTCACGGGCTATTTAAACGAATGCTAAAAATGTCGCCCAGGGAATATCGCAAGATGTCATCCCAGGTTGAATATGGGATGAAGGTGATATAATAATTTAGGTCGGCAAAGGGACGGAGACAGGTGTAACAACAGGAAGAGTCTGTCTCCTGACTGTGGCTGGCCTAATATAAATATTAATTACTTACTTTTCCTACTAGAAGTATCTTTGTAGATTTTTACTAAAAGCCCTTGATATTTAGCCTCTTTATAAATTTTTGTACTACCCTGAAATATTAATATGAAAAAATCGATTAAATAATATTTATTTAGAGCAAGCCAATGGCAGGGGAGCAGGGGAAGGATTGAAGTAGTCCGTGTGATAATATTAGACAAGATTGTGATTGCACTTGGTATAGAGAAGGCAGAAATAAAAATGATCGTAACCTGAGGGGGAGCCGCCACGGAAGGCGGCGACAGGCACTTTGCACAAGGATGTGCATAAGCGCCGGCCCCGTATTTCTTAGCCAGGTTAATTTCATTTTTATTTCTGCCTTCTCTATACCTAGAGCAATAGATCGCAGTCTTATTATCACACGGACTACTTCAATCCTTCCCCTGCTCCCCGTTCCTTTGATTACCCAAATTATTATTTAATCTTCACAACCTTAAGCTTGCAAGTCAGGCGCCTTCCATTAACCTGTGCGGTGATGGTCGCCGTTCCAACACCTCTGGAGCTTACCACTCCGTTTGATATTATCGCAACCTGAGGATTATCGATGCTCCAGCTGACATTTGTTGTGGCACCCTCAACCTCCAGTTTGTACGGATAGGTTGTATATTGCTCAAGGGTGAGTTCTGTATAGTTTAATCCAATGACAATTACTTCGACAGTTGCAGTTTTACCTGAATCAGTCATTACAGTGACATATGCCACACCGGTTGCCCTTGCCGTTATCTTGCCGCTATTCTTATCAATCTTTGCTACCGCTGCATTATCTGTACTCCAGGCAACACCGTCTGTGGAATTCGCCGGTGTAAGAGCCAGCCCGACAATCTTTTCTTCACCGGGCATAAGCACGACCTGCTTATCCTGTAATGTAACGCCCGAGGATGCAACACGTTTATTTACGGACACATAGCTTATCGCCTTTTTACCGCTGTTATCCATTGTCTCAGCGGTAATGATAGCATCCCCTTCCGCAATACCAAATACATTGCCATCTTCATCCACACTTGCAACATCGGGATCGCTGGAGGACCAGTTAACCGTCTTTATTGTAGCATTTGATTCCTTAACAGTTGCCTTCAATTGCTTTGACTGTCCGATTAACAAGTTCATCGCGGGATTGTTGACGGTTATGCCTGTCGCCGGTGTTACAACCCTGATCTCACAGTTAGCTTCTGATTCACTGCCATCCTTTGCGAGTGCGGTAATCGTTACACGGCCAAGCTTCTTGCCTGTTACCTTACCCTGTTGATTAACGGTTGCGATATCTGTATCACTGCTCATCCAGAACACATCCGTGCTGTTATCCACTCCGTCTGACACTGTTGCAATCAATGTGACTGATTTATTAATGCCTAAAATATAATCTTCATAATTTATTGTTACAGTTGGCTCACCTTCCCGTACCTTTACAATACAGGTTGCCGAAAATCCTCCATCCACCGTTGTACAGGTTATGATTGCAGTACCTCCGGATATACCGGTAACAATACCGGTTGTGGATACCGTTGCAACCGCTGTATTCGAGCTTGTCCAGGTAACATCCGGTTCTGAAGCCGAAGTCGGTGTTACGGATACCTTTAACTCAAAATCCCCGCCAATGTAAATAGTTTTCTCCTTATAGTTCAAAATCAGACCGCTTACTGCCTGCTCCACCGTTACCCTGCAATATACTGAGGTTCCTGAGGGGATTTTTGCAATAATTAATACCGAACCATTAGACTTCGCGGTAACCTTACCCTTTGAGTCAACTGTAGCAATCTTGGTATCCGTGGATTCCCAGGTAATTGTTGTATTTGTACTGTCTGCCGGAATTAATGCAGGTTTGAATTCATAGGATTCTCCAACCTTTAACTCCAAAGTATTTTTGTCTAACTTTATACCTGTTGCAATTCTTTGAACCGTTATGGTACAAAATGATGTATATCCGCCATCCACAGTCCTCACTACAATTACTGTGGTTCCCACCGATCTTGCCGAAACCAGACCGGTTCCGTCAACAGATGCCACGGAAGGATTGGAGGAAGTCCAGGTTACATCAGCCGTGCTGGCATTGGCAGGCTGCATTACATAGGACAGTCTTGCCGTTTGTCCCGCATACATCAGCTTCGTCTTTTCATCCAGATTGATTGAAGCTACGGGAGCCAGAATGTTGATATTACATATCGCCGTAACATTGGTATCATCCTTTGCAGTCGCTGTAATTGTTACGGTTCCTGTCTTTTTGAAGGATACCAGGCCGTTGGCATCAACCGTTGCTTTTGCGGTATCACTGGAGGTCCAAATTACTGTCTTATCCGAAGCATTATCCGGATATACCGAGGCACGCAGCTGAAGTTGACCTACAGATTGAGGTACCGCAACATTTGTTTCTGAAAGAGTAATTTTTGTTACTTTCTGTTTCACTGTTACATAGCAATAACCCACTACTATATTATCCTGGTTAATTGCAGATATGACGGCAATTCCACTGGTTTGTCCCGCCTGAATGTTTGATGAAAGTCCTACGGTTTCCAGAACTTTCACAATACTCTCATTGGAGCTTGTCCAGTGTAAGGTAACATTGGTAAGATTTTTGGGCGTGATGTTTGCGCGTAGCGTAAGATATTCTCCCTTATTCAAAAGCGCTGTATTCGGACTAATCTCAATCTTTGATACAGCATCCACAACTTTAATTTTACAAGTTGCCTTCCTTACCGCACCGTCAATTACCTGGGATGCCGTAATATCAACTTCTCCCACTTTCTTTGCTGTTACTTTTCCACCTTCAACGGTCGCAATTTTTTCATCGCTTGATTTCCATGTGACAGCTGCATTGCTTGATACATTGGGTACTAAGATCAAGGTACTTGATACAGCCATTGTCGCATTGGTCATGTTTAGGGAAATACCGTCGATGATATGTATTTTTATAACATAAGGAGAAGTGATCCCAAACGCGTCCGCAAGTTCTTTCGTCGGTGTGCAAACAATCTCCGCATAACCACTTTTCAATGCCGTAACCTCACCGGTGCTCCCATCAAATTGAACATAATTTAAATATTCATTTTTAATATTATAACTGAAGGAATTTGCTCTTGGTATGTTACTGATATCGAGAATATTAAAGGAATCATTTTTTTGCATATAAAATTCTGTGTGATCCATTACGATTGGAACCGCAATCCTCATATAAGCATAGGGTGCATTTGTCCTATAATCCAAATCACTTTTGGTATAAGCAAATATCTCATAAATGCCCGCTTTTACATTATCGAAAAAGACATTACCGCTATAAGGACTGATTTTATACTGTAACTTATCCGAATTAGTGGGAAGTTTCACTTTATCTTTATTTTCCATAGGCGTGCTGGAATCAGAGGTAATATCATAAACTTCCCAAGCTAAATAGTCGGCAAAGAAAGCATTGGAATTCAAAGTGAAGCTTCTTGGTACATTCCCCCTTAATGGAGTTGTTGATGTGATCTTATCCTGAGAGGCGTAGGTCTGGCTCACTCCATCATTATCAACAAATACCATAGAAAAGGTGGGCTTCACTACAACACGCATTTTTGCAATCATTGGCTTATCCGTACCATTAAAGGTTACGGTTATCTCTGAATATCCTGAGCCTTGTGCAGTGATCAACCCTTTTTTATCCACTTTTGCAACGCCTTCATTACTTGAGACAAATTCAAAGGTATCCGGATCGATTTCAATAGAGGAACCTGTTGCAGTTGTTCCACCAGTCTCATAATCAATATATTTTAATTTAATTTCTTTTGTACTAACACTCGGATCTATCACAGCTTTATTTTCACCATTTTCATCAATCGTGCTTTCCAGCCTTAAAATCTTACTGTCCACAGCTGTATTAGTATTTGATTCCGACACCATTCCTGTGCCTGCAGTATCAACGTATAGCTGAACCTTTAAATTCATACTGATATTGTAAACATTGCCATCTGCGGTAATTTTTGCAGTAATTGTGGTATATCCAGGACCTGTTCTATTAAGCTGTACCTCACTATGATCAGCCGCAAACCCTTCCGTCACAATTTCTATAACTCCGGTTTTCCCGGGATCCTTAGGTTTCGTATAGCTCCATGAAACATCCATATTTTTCGGTGTATTAGCCCCGTCAAAATTAATAAATAATTGAGCTTGTTCGTTTTTTAACTCATACTCAGAACCATCATTTACTACAACATTATTAATCTTAAATTTAAAGTTGTACTTCGGTACTGAAGATGCCTTTGCTACATGTTCACCTGAAGTAAAAACAGCCAAAGTAAACAGAAAACAAATCAGAAAAGAAAAGCCAATTTTTTTTGTAATACTCATTATGCGTAACCTCCCAAAAACCTTATCATATAGAATATATCGGTAAAATAAATGGTTTATATTAGTACTCTTGCCATTATCTTAGATGTAATTTTTGGCAGTTATGTGTCAGCACAGATGCAAAATGTCGAATCACCATAAAAAACATGAGCACATAATATATCCTCCGGGATTGCCTCCAAGCCGCGAACTTTCCGCTTTTTTGGTTTTCTCCGTTAAAATACATTTGTGCTCATATATACTTTCCCAACGATATATTGTACTAGGATATTAGTACTATTTGCCCTTCATCGCCCGCATAGCGTTCACCAGGGCAATCAGCGCCACACCCACATCTGCAAAGATCGCAAACCAGATTGAGGTTACACCAAGGAAGGCTAACAGCATGATAATGAACTTTACCCCAAGGGCGAAGATAATGTTCTGTATAACAATGCTGTTCGTTTTGCGCGCGATCTTAATGGCTGTGACAAGCTTACCGATATCATCGTTCATAATTACCACATCGGCTGCTTCAATCGCCGCATCCGAGCCTACACCGCCCATGGCGATACCAACATCAGCCATAGCCAGTACCGGAGCATCATTGATACCGTCTCCCACAAAAATGATACGATCCTTTCCCGTCATCGCCTTCTTATATTTCTCAAACCAGGATACTTTATCCTGCGGCAGCAGCCCTGCTTTATATTCATCAATACCGCTCGCAGCGGCAATTTCCCTTGCAGCCTCCTCATGATCCCCTGTCAGCATAACTGTCTTTCTTACACCCAGCTGCTTTAAAGCGTGTATGGTTTCCTTTACTTTATCCTTCATCGTGTCAGAGATTTGGATATATCCGAGATATTTTTCATCCGCCGCAATGTGCACAACACTGCCGGATACCTTGTATTCAGGCAGAATAATGTTATATTTCTTCATTAATTTATCATTACCGGCATAGATCCTCCGGTTCTCTGCCTCGGCAACCACTCCGTGACCTGCAATCTCTGTTATCTGTGCCTGTCCTCCCAGCTCAAGGGCTTTTCCCCTATTATAATAAGTACTGATGGATTTTGCGACCGGATGCAGGGAATGTTTCTCGGCAATCGCTGCAATACGAACCAGTTCGTCCTCCGTTACACCCTTCACAGGATGTACCCTGGTGACCTCAAGCACTCCCCTTGTCAATGTACCGGTTTTATCAAATACAATTGTATCAACCCGCTTAAGTGCATCCAGGTAATTGCCGCCTTTGATCAGCACACCCTGCTTTGCTCCTCCTCCGATCCCTCCGAAGAAGCTTAAGGGGATGGAGATAACAAGGGCACAAGGGCAGGAAATAATCAGAAAGCTCAGGGCACGGTACAGCCATTGCGTGAAATCGCCAAAGCCGAAAACCGGAGGAATAATTGCCACCGCCGCTGCCGTAAATACCACCGCCGGAGTATAATAGCGGGCAAATCTGGTGATAAATTTCTCACCGGGCGCTTTTTTGCTGCCTGCATTTTGTACCAATTCAAGAATACGGCTGACGGTTGCCTCGGAGAATGGCTTTGTCACCTCAACCTCAATGGTACCGCTGGTATTCACCGTACCGAATAACACCGTATCGCCGATTCCCACTTCCTGCGGAATGCTCTCGCCGGTCAGAGCTCTGGTATCAATAGCGCTGTTTCCCCTGACTACGACACCGTCCAGAGGAAGCTTCTCACCGGGTTTGACTAAGATCCGCTCTCCTGCCTTCACCTGCTCCGGAGTTACTGTCTGCACCGATGTGCCTTTCACCAGGTTGGCATAATCAGGCCTGATATCCATAAGCTCCGTAATATCCTTCTTGGAACGATGTACCGCAATTTCCTGAAGCAGCTCGCCGATACCGTAGAAAATCAAAACCGCAATTGCCTCTACCTGATCACCAATCAAAAAAGCCCCTACGGATGCGATACTCATAAGAAAATTCTCGTCAAATACCTGACCTCTGGCAATATTCTTGCAGGCATTCCACAAAATCTCATAGCCTGCAATCAGATAGGCAACAAGTAACGCAGCCAGGCGGACATCCTTTGATATGGGTAATGCTGAAACAAACGCTGTGATAACAAACGCAGCCCCAATACGGATAAAGTAATTGCGTATCTCCTGAGAGCTTTCCTCCTTGGCAGTGTTCCCGGAGACTGCCCCTGCTGCCCCTGATCCTGATGCCGCTTTACTGTCTTTACCGATACTTATTACTTTTACCGACGGCTCATGGGAGGCAACTATCTTCTTTACCTGCTCTGTGATATCTTCTGCATTCTCAGAATTCATTGTTACATGCAGGTTTTCATTCATCAGATTCACGCTTGCTTCCTTCACCTGTGAAAGTGCCCCAACCTCTTCTTCTATATGAGCTGCACAATTAGCACAGCATAATCCTTTTAATATATACTCTCTTACTAAACTCATAAGGCCTCCTTTTTCCGGTCCCGCCGGTGATACAATTTATTTTCAATCATTCTGACTGCCTTGAAAATGATTGCAACCTCTGTCCAATCCTAGGCATCCGCCCAGGATTAGTGTTACGATACATTTCTATGGAAACTATATGCAATTTATGAAGAGGATTTGTACAAAGACTGCGGTGGCCGGGCAGAAACAAGTAAACGGTATTGGTACTGTCCTCCTGACAGCAAAAGCATTTTTAGTATGCTTTTGAAATAAAAAAATCCCCTGTGGGGAACGCCGCCACCTGGGGATTTGCACACATTATCAATGTTGCAGTTGAATTATATAACCGTTACATTTCGGTATTTCGCCTGCAGGAAACGGGTAACAAAAAAGATGGAACGGAACAGCCAGTCAATTGTCATGGCAATCCATACCCCCAGCACTCCCATATTTAAGACGATCGCCAGGATATAGCTAAAGCCAATTCTCCAAACCCACATGGAAATCATGGAGGTCCACATGGTGAATTTAACATCATTTGCAGCACGGAGGGCATTCGGCAGTGCAAAAGAGGTAGGCCAGATCAATACCGCCAGTATAAAATGATAAATCATCAGCTGAGATGCAAGGTTTGCCGTTTCACTGGAAAGATCGTACAATTTCAGGATATAGGGGACCATAAAGATCAAAAGTATATTCAATACCGCCATTACCGTATAAGCAAATTTCATAAGCTTTATGGTATATTGTTTTACTCCGTCAAAATCATGCGCTCCCACACAGCGTCCCACCACCGTGATCAGCGCCAGACCAATGGCGGAACCGGGCAAGGTACTGAAACCGCCCACATTACCTGCGACAGCATTTGCCGTAATGGCAGACGTACCCAGACCTGCAATGATTCCCTGAACCAGTATTTTACCGATTTGGAAGACACTGTTCTCCAGTCCGCTTGGAACTCCGATATTAAGGATGCGTTTTATCATAGCCATATCCGGCCGGAAGCTCTGTATGGATTCAATATGTATCGGGTATTTTTTATTCTGCAGCAGCAGAAACATTGCGATCGCCGCAAATATTCTGGAAACCAGCGTTGCAATTGCCGCACCGGCGACCCCCATGCCAAAGCCAAAGATCAAAATAGCATTTCCGATAATATGCATGACATTCATAACGACGGAGACCATCATTGATATCTTGGAATTGCCCATGGAGCGAAATAATGCCGCACTGGAATTATACAATGCGATAAAGGGATAGGACATGGCGGTATAGAAGAAATAGATCTTGGAACTCTCCATAACATCTGCACCCACATCTCCATACAATAACTTAAGGAAGAAATCTCCGAAGATTAAGGCCGCCGCCATAATCACTACGGAAAGAGACAGTACCGCAATAATCAGCTGAGAACCGGCCTTACAGGCTGCGCTCTCCTCCTTACGGCCCAGAAGCTGTGAGGATACCACCGCACCACCGGTTGCCATCGCACCAAATAATCCGATTAAAAGTATATTAATCGAATCGACCAGCGATACACCGGCAACAGCCGCCTCTCCCGCTCTTACTACCATCATGCCATCTGTCAGGCCTACGGTTACCGCCAGAATCTGCTCGATTATCAACGGAACAATCAGTTTAATTAAGTCTTTCCTCGTAAATAACATGTCATCGCCTCTTATGCCAATTAATAATAATGAAAAGGGGGGTCTGCCGTCTTCATCAAAGACAGCTGCCCCCGTATACTCTCAGCTAAGCATACTATAGTAGGAACTTATTACAACTAATATTAAGTCTACCATAGCAGTTTTGTAAAATCAATGTTAAATCGGGACGAAACTAAATCTTTCGATTAAAAGGCTTTCACTTCAATCCCTTCCTCCTTCAGTACCCTTCGAATGGTCTTGACGAACTCCAACGCTTTACTCCCATCCCCATGAACACAGATTGAATCTGCCTGAACCTCTATTTCCTTACCGCTAATCGAAATAACCGTCCCTTTTTTAATCATGCCGATAATTCGTTTGATCGCCAATTCCTCATCCTCAATCATGGAGCCCGGCTTGCTTCTTGCAACCAGACTTCCGTCCTCCTCATACGCACGGTCCGCAAATACTTCCCGCTTAAACGGAATTCCCACCGCCTTCGCCGCCTTTTCCATCTGGCTGTTGCTGAGGCCCAGAAGAACAAGCTTGGGATCAATCGCTGCCATACCCTCACATATGGCCAGTGCCAGCTCATAATCCTTGGCTGCCATATTATAGAAGGCTCCATGGGGCTTCACATGATATAAGGGTACGCCTGCCGCCCTGCAAAAGGCTTCCAAGGCACCAATCTGATACATGGTGTAGGTTCTGGCCTCTCCTCCTGACAGCTTCATATCTCTTCGTCCGAACCCAAGCAAATCGGGAAATCCCGTATGTGCTCCGACATGTACATCATTCATCCTGGCAATAGCAACTGTCTTCTCCATAATCTCAGGATCGGAAGCATGATAACCGCAAGCAATATTTGCCGAGGATATATACGGAATTACCTCTTCATCCAAGCCCAGCGTATACCTGCCAAAGCTTTCTCCAAGATCACAATTTAAATCTATCTGATACATAATAATCCTCCATTCTGCCAATACCTGCGAATTTGGGATGTGAAAGCTTTGCTTTCACAGAAGAAAGTTTGTACCTGTTATAGTTTAAGCTCCACATTCTTCACATCCGTAATAAACATATGACCCGGTGCATGGGTAATGGCAAAGGCAGGCTTTGAGGCCATCAATGCAGCCTGGGGAGTCACACCGCAGGGCCAGAACACCGGCACCTCTCCCTCCTTGACTGTCACCTTGTCGCCAAAATCAGGCCGGTTAATATTACTGATTCCGATTACTTCCGGACTGCCGATATGGATCGGCGCTCCATGAACTCTGGGCATTGCGGCTGTTACCGAAACCGCCTTCGGAACATCCTTATGGGGTATGGGGCGCATACTGACCACCATATTGCCGCCAAATATTCCGGCACTTTCACATTGGATATTCGTCAGATACATGGGAACATTACACCCTTCTTCGATATGTCTTACGGTAATCCCCGCTTCCAGAAGCTCTTCCTCAAAGGAAAAGCTGCAACCGATCAGAAAGCTTACAAAATCAGGCTTCCAGAATGCCGCTGCATCGGTATATTCCCCGGTTAACACACCGTATTCATAAACCCTGTATTTCGGAAGATCCGTTGCAATATCCGCATTCTTTGCCATATACCGCAGTGCCCTGCTGCCCTCGTCAAGAACCTCAAGAATGGGACAGGATTTGGGATTACGCTGAGCAAACAGCAGAAAATCATATGCCAGTTCCTTCGGTAAAATAACAAGATTTGCCTGGGCATATCCGCCGCACATACCTGCTGTGGGCGAGGTAAGCTTTCCGTCCCGGATTAATGCTCTAACCTCGGCCGGACTTAAATTTCTGTAATCCATCGCATACCTCCTATAAAATACAAAATAACCTATCTGCAAAGTGTGTATTCGACTTTTCAATAATACACGCTGTACTCCAGATCCTTCATCTGCTTACGCAGCTTTTTTAAAGTATTGACCTGCTTCTTATACAGCTTCTGCGCCGCTGCCAGAGTAACAGGCTTAAAGCTGATCACGTCCTCCGGCTTGCACTGGGCAAGAAGCGGTATATCCGTAGAAATAACCGTCCCGATCTTAGCATACCCTCCGGTTGTCTGCCTGTCCGCCAGCATGATAATTGGCTGTCCGTTAGAAGACACCTGGATTGATCCCAGCACGATACCGTCAGAGATAATATCCGCAGCCTGTTTTCCGGCAATTGCCGGCCCGGAAAGCTTGCAGGCCATTCGATTGGAATCACTGGTCAGCCTATAAGTGCCGGTGATAAAAGTGTGGATACCCTCTTCTGTAAAATAGTCCTCCTGGGGTCCCAGTACGACTCTGATTTGCTGCGGCGAGGCCATCCCGTATCTTACTCTGGATACACGATATTCCATATCCGGCAGTGCTGCCACCGGTTTCTCGAATGCAATCTCATCCATCGCCTTTAATGCCCTGCCGTCAAGACCGCCAAGACTGCATTGCATATTCGTGGATTTACTGCCGAGGCTTTCCGGTATTTTAAGGCCTCCTGTAAAGGCAATATAAGCTCTGCACCCATATTCGGCCAATCCAAGTGACAGCTCCTCCCCAGCTCTCACCGCTACCGCCGCATTCATAGGAAGCTCCCTGTTATCAATCCTCGGTTTCATATAAGCCCCTGTGATAGCAATCACATTATCCTGTGTAAATCGCAGGGTGGGACCGAGCAGGGTACATTCCAGCACCGCTTCTCCCATCTGATTTCCAACCAGAAGATTAGCAATCTCCATTGCATCGGTATCTAATGCACCGGAGGGTGCGATACCGATCTCTCCATAACCAATTCTGCCATTATCCTGAATCGTAGTCATGATACCCGGAGTAATGATCTGAATACCCATAGTCTCCCCTCCATTTCACTGCTGTGCCCGGTTTATGTCTCTTGCATAAGATTGGCATAACCTGTCTGTGAATGTTAATTCATAGTCTCTATCCTGCATTGATACTGCCCCAGCTTCACAAGTTCTTCTATCCGGGTGTATTCCGTCTCATCTACCGGTTGAAAACGAACATAATCCCCTGTCTGATACAGCGTCGGTTTCTCGTTCCCGCTGTCATACAGCTTTAAGGGTGTTCTGCCAATCAGTCTCCAGCCCCCCGGTGAAGCGATTGGGTATACTCCTGTCTGTTCTCCTCCGATACCGACAGACCCTGCCGGAATTGCTGTTCTTGGATTGGGCAGCCGCGGAGTCTTAAGCCGTCCGTCCATGCCGCCCAGATACGGAAATCCCGGTAAGAAGCCCATCATGTAAATCAGGTAATCCGTGCCGGAATGAAGGCTGATTACCTCAGCTTCACTCATACCCACGTGCTGTGCCACATCCGCCAGGTCTTCACCGTACCGGCCGCCATAGCAGACAGGTATCTCTATTCTCTTCTTATGATAAGCGCCTGTCTCCGGCCCGGCTCCGAAAAAAGCCTTAATATATCTGCACAGCTTCTTATAGCTTAATTTTAGCGGATCATAATAGATCAGTAAAGACCGGTAGGTCGGTACTGTCTCAATGATTCCCGGAATGTCCTGCCTTTTGAAGCATTGATTTAATCTTCTGACCTTGTCATTGCAGCTTGGGCTGATTTCATTCCCGAATTCTACTACAAGTGCCAGATCTCCTGCCGGTAAGATACGAAATTCAGACATTGTCATACACCGTTCCTATCTGCTTTTCTTGAAAAAATCCCTTTGCCAGAACCTGTTCAAACCAGTGGCCGCCGTTTCCTTCATATTGAATCGCATACTCCGTGCACTGACGCATCAAATCAACAATCGTTATATTCATAGACATGGAAAAGCCGTCGATGCCGGGAAGTAAGGAGCCTGTCATATCAACAATTCCACAGCCCGACACTGCACGCATGACCTCTCTCTGCAGCCCGCTGTCATGAAAGATTGTTATATCCTTCTTAAGGTATGCAAGGGCAGCCATTAAGCCATAGCAGCCCCAGTCCGATACGGTTGCGGTGATGATATGATCCGCCTTGGCTTCCGACAGTGTACCGCCTTCACAGTCACATTTGCATTGCTCCTGTGAGGTATAGGGTATATATTTCCTGATATGATCGCCTATGGTTCCCATTCCGATTTCATTGCCAAGATCTCCGATAGCAATGTTAAGAATCCCTCGATTCTTTAGCTTCATAAATAATATATCTGTCTTTGCTTCCAGAGCAGTCACATTAACACCGACCGCATTGTGATATTCGCCGTTTTCGTTTGCTCCGGGCGCTTCCACAGCAATCACTGCCTTGGGAAGAACCTGCTCCATAATACGCTCTGCCTGCTCCGCCGCCTCAGTCTTGTCCTTCGTAAATGCGATTACACCCACCGACAGCGGCAGCGCTTCCACTTGCTTTAAGTCCTCATAGCAATGAAGACCAACCGAACCGGCACATTTCTTTATTGCCTCCAGACAATCTTCAGGGCAGATAATTACAGGCTTCGCATCAAAGGCCTGAACCAGAGACCTGGCAAGCAGGAGTGAGCTGACCATGCCATCCA
This sequence comes from Bacillota bacterium, assembly GCA_023409535.1. Taxonomy (GTDB): domain Bacteria; phylum Bacillota; class Clostridia; order Lachnospirales; family Lachnospiraceae; genus Mobilitalea. Next base: position 198,953 of record JAEYGZ010000036.1, on the reverse strand, counting down.
TCTCAGGCACTTTATGGGGTAATAAAATAAAACCGGTTATGATAAATACAATATCCTTTGGTCTGATATTCTGTGTAAGCATTCTTGCGGAATGTGTCGTCAGGGGTTCCCCTGTATAAGCCCTGCTGCCCTGGTATAATATCCTGCATACGCCATAACCTCTGGGATCCAGATTCATTAAGGCATCCAGATTCTCACCAATATTCAGCAACGCCAGCTCTTCTTTCGTCATGGCTTCCCTCCGTTCTCAGTCTGCCCGTCAAAAACTCTGCGCTTGTTTCGTAGCTGCAAGAAACTCCTTCATCAGGGCATCCTGTAATTTATGAAGCAATTCCGGTGCTTTTCCTCCAACCTTCCTGCCGTCAACCTTATTTGCATAAAGGCAGAAATTACTGGAGGAGCTGACAATTACCTCATCTGCTTCCATCAGCTCCTGAACGGTGAAAATTCTCTCCGCATAAGGAATGTCCAGTTCTTTGCACATATTGATCAGATGGGCTCTGGCAATTCCGGGAAGTATAAGATTATCTAAGGGCGGTGTAAGGAATGTTCCATCCTTAATAATATGAACATTGCTGTGCGCACATTCTGTCACCCTTTCCCCCCGATGGAACACCACCTCATCGCATCCGGCCAGCTCCGCCTTCTGCGCAGCCATGACATTCGGAATCAAATTCAAGGTCTTTATGTTACAATGGAAGAATCTTGTATCCTCCACAGTAATCAGCTTCACAGGTTTGTTAGGATCGCCGATTGCCGACTGCCTTATCATAATCCATAGCTTTGCCGGTGTATCCGAAGGAAATTTGTGCTTTCTGGGAGCAACCGCCCTGGTTATCTGCCAGTAGACAAAATGCTCGTTACCATCCACCTTTGTAATCATATCATTCAGGATATCCCTTACTTCCTCCTTGGTATGGGGAATTTCGATTTCAAGAAGTCCCGCACTGCGAAAAAACCGGTCGATATGCTCCTCCAGATTAAATATGATGTGATTACCGGCACAGGTAGCATCATACACCCCGTCCCCATAATAATGGACCCTGTCATCAAAAGGCACTCTCATATTTTCAATCAAATCATATTTACCATCATAATATCCTAAGTTTTCCATTATCCTCACCTGATTTCGTAATTTTTTTATACCTGGCCTCTATGTCATATGCTTCCTATCCCTTAAGTATGCTTGGATTAGGAATTTACTGTCCCAGGTATGCCTTACGGACTCTGTCGTCCTCCAGCAGATCCTTCGCTTTACCGGAGATGGTGATACTTCCGGTTTCCAGCACATACGCCCTGTCTGCAATACTCAGAGCCATCTTTGCGTTCTGCTCTACCAGCAGAATCGTAATCCCCATATCATGGCAGTACCTGATGATACTGAAGATCTCCTTTACCAGAATCGGAGAAAGTCCCATGGATGGCTCATCCATTAATATGATCTTGGGATCAGCCATCAGAGCCCTTCCCATGGCTAGCATCTGCTGCTCGCCGCCGGACAGGGTTCCTGCCATCTGCTTATACCTCTCCTTTAATCTTGGAAAACGTTCAAAAACTACCGCTAATTTTTTCTCCAGCCCGCTCTTGCTGATCTTCATAGAATAGGCACCCATCTCCAGATTCTCCAGCACCGACATATCCGGGAAGATGTGTCTTCCTTCCGGTACATGGCAGATGCCATGCCCAATCAATTTACTGGCATCCGTCGCACGAAGGTCAAGAGCATCGTAGGCAATGCTGCCGCTTTTGGCTGCTTTCAGTCCTGTTATGGTATGCAGGATTGTTGTTTTGCCCGCACCATTGGCACCGATCAGGGATACAATCTCACCGTCATTAACCTCCAGGCTTACACCGCGTATGGCATCAATCGCACCATAGGAAACATGCAGATCTTTTATTGATAACATAAGCACTCTTCCTCCTATTCATCTTCTTTTCCGAGATATGCCTCAATCACCTTCGGATTTGTAGCTATCTCCTCGGGAGTTCCAAATGCAATTGTTTCCCCATAATCCAAAACCTGAATCTTCTCACATATCTTCATGACAAGGCTCATATCATGCTCGATCAATAATACGGAAATGTCAAATTTCCTGCGTATCAGATTGATAATATCAAGCAGCTCAGCTGTCTCGGTAGGATTCATGCCTGCCGCAGGTTCATCCAGCAAAAGCAGCTTCATACCTGTGGCCAGTGCTCTGGCAATCTCCAGTCTTCTCTGCTGTCCGTAAGGAAGATTCGCCGCTACAACATCAGCTTTGTCTCCCAGCCTCACTACCTCTAAAAGCTCCCTGGCTTTCGCGTCGATTTCAGCTTCTTCCTTCCAATACCCAGGCAATCGAAAAATAGCCGAAACCACGGAATATTTCATATTTTTATTCATTGCCACCTTAACATTTTCAAGTGCTGTCATCTTTTTAAATAGCCGTATGTTCTGAAAGGTTCTGGCAATACCGGCCTGAACAACCTGATAGGTCTTCTTGCCGTTCATACTCTCTCCGTTTAAGTAAAATACACCTTCCGTAGGCTTATATACACCTGTCAGTAAATTGAAGACGGTGGTTTTACCTGCTCCGTTGGGTCCGATAAGACCATATAATTCGCTCTTTCCTATCTCAATATTAAAATCATTTACTGCCTTCAGACCACCGAAAGCGATTCCCAGATGGGCTGCCTTTAAAACGGGTTGCTCTGCGTTCCTCATTTAATGCACCTCCTTGGCCTGTTTTGATGTCCTGCCGAATAGCTTGCTGAGAATAGCTGTCAGAGAGAATTCATAGGTGCCAAAGATACCGCTCGGTTTAAATATCATAACCAATACCAGTACTACAGAGTATGCCAGCATGCGGTACTGTGCGAACTCTCTCATAAGCTCCGGCAGGGAGGAGAGGAAGGTTGCACCGAGAATGGAACCGGTTAAGGATCCGGTGCCGCCAATGATAACCATGGTTAAAAACTCTGCAGAATACATAAAGTTGAAGGTGGTAGGGATCATCGCAGTCATATAATGAGCATACATTGCTCCGCCGACTCCCGCAAAGAATGCGGCTATGGTAAAGGTCAGAACCTTATAAAAGGTCACATTAATACCGCTTGCCGCTGCGGCAATATAATCTTCACGGATAGCGATTACAGTTCTGCCGTATCTTGACCTTGTGTACATATACATAACCGTTACACAGATTACCATTACCCAGAAGCACCAGAAGAAGCTGGAAAGCTTTGTAATACCGCTCATGGTTCTGCCGCCGCCTGTAATACCAAAATTAGTGAAAGCCACGCGGATAATCTCTGCAAATGCAATGGTAACAATCGCCAGGTAATCTCCTCTTAATCTTAAAGCCGGTATACCTACCAATGCTCCGGTAATCGCCGCCGCAATCCCTCCGGCAAGTAAAGCAATGACAAAAAGCAGGATATTCGGTATTCCTTTGCCTGCCAGCGCGTTCGTAACAATTGCGGAACTATAGGCTCCCACAGACATAAAGCCTGCATGCCCGATAGAAAACTCACCCATAAATCCGGTTAACAGATTGAGAGAGGTTACCATAATAATGGTATAGCTGGCTGTGGTAAAGATACCCTTAATATAATTGTTCCAATTTCCCAGCATTCCCGAATTAAAGAGCAGCATAAACAACAGGAATACAATGCAAATACCGATCAGATTGATTAAATAAGCCCATTTTTTACTTTTCAGCACACTCATACGGCACCTACACTTTCTCACCGATATTCTTACCGAGAATACCGGAGGGTTTTACGATTAATACGATAATTAGTAAGCTGTAGGTGATCGCTTCGTACCAGCCTGGCGCAACATAAACCTTTACAAAAATTTCTATCAGTCCTACCAATAACCCGCCGACCATAGCACCGGGCAGGCTTCCGATCCCACCCAGAACCGCAGCAATAAATGCTTTCAGGCCCATCATACTGCCCATATCCATAGTGACTCTGGGATAGGTACTGCAATATAAGAGTGCTGCCACAGCCGCAAGAGCAGAGCCGATACCGAAGGTAACCGTAATAATATTATTCACCTTAATACCCATCAAAGTCGCTGCCTGCTTATCCTGGGGCACGGCTCTCATGGCCTTACCAAGCTTTGTAAACTTAACAAATAAATTCAGCGAAATCATCATTACAATACCGATTGCCAGGGTAATCAGGTATTTTAACTGCAATTTCACACCTATAAAATCAAGGGAGGGAAGCTTGAATATGGCAGTAACGGATCTCGGATTTGGCCCAAAGAGCACCATCGCCATATTCTCCAAGAAAAGACTCATCGCCAGGGCTGTGATAAGTGCTGTTAAGGAACCTGCTTTTCGTACCGGTCTGTAGGCAATCACCTCAACCGAGATACCCACCACCGTACATACAACAACCGCAAACAATACTGCCAACCATGCTGGCATACCTGCTCTGATCATTAACGGTATTGTATAAAATAACGTATAACTACCTACCATAATGAAGTCACCATGCGCAAAGTTAATCATGCGGATGATACCATAAACCATGGTATAGCCAAGTGCAATCAATGCATAAATTGCACCCTGGTTAAGTCCATTCACCATACTTTGTATAAATAATGACATGCCAACACCCAACTTTCTACTTTTTATTGCCCTCAACGTAAGTACGGGGCACATTCTTCCGTCATTCCAACAAGTCAAATCAACATAATCTACCATTATTATAATATTGCTTATATTTTCCAGTCAAGTATTCATAACATACGACACAGAACCCAGTCCTGTGTCGTATGTTTAACCTGCTTTATTGCATTGTTTGATATTCAGTTAAGGTCTTACGGCTCCAAAGTCTTTAACCATTTCACCTTGCCGTCAACATAGGTATTAACAACCACGGCTTTAATTGCATTGCGGTTCTCATCCAGAGTAAAGGTTCCTACACCGGAGAAGGACATGCCGGTCATCCCCTTAACCAGGGAAGCTGTATCCGTACCTCCGCCGTTTTTCGCTGCTTCCACTAACATATAAATCGCATCATAGTAAAGAGCCGCGCAGGCATTCAGAGTATCCGTACCATAATTCTCCGTATACTTTGTAACGAAGGTCTGAACTGCAGGTGAAGTATCTTCATTGGAATAATGGTTGGTAAAGTAGCAGTTATCAAAGTAGGATTCAAGACCGGTAGTATCGGCCCCGTCCCATCCGTCACCACCCATGATCGGACCTTCAAAGCCGGCATCTCTTACCTGCTGTACAATCAATGGAACCGTATCAAGGAATGCAGGATAGAATAGGAAGTCCGCTTCGGAAGCAACTACCTGGGAAGCCTGTGCAGTAAAGTCAGTATCCTTTGTCGTACACTCACCGGTATAAACAATTTCAATACCGATCTTTGTTGCACTTTCAACGAAAGCATCTTTCAAACCATTCGAATAGTCATCATCTTTTGCATAAATAATTGCCGCCTTGGTTGCACCAACCTCTTTTGCAAAGTTTGCTGCCATCTCGCCCTGGAAGGGATCAATAAAGTTATCTCTGAAGATAGTTGGCCCAATCTGAGTAACCTTTACGTTCGTAGCACCGGTAGCTAATAATAACATACCCTGCTCATTGGCAAGCTCTGCCATTGGAATAGTAATGGAGGAGAAGAATGCTCCTACGACCGCTTCAGGCTTCTCCGGCTCTAAGCTGTTGTAAGCATTCACAGCCTGCTTTGCATCACCGCTATCATCTACAACCTTGCCTCCATTCACGATCTCTACCTTAATAGGGCTGTCACTCGAATTGATTTCTTCCGCTGCCATGGTAATTGCATTCTGCGCACCCTTGCCATATACAGCACTGCCGCCTGTCAAGCTTCCTACAACACCGATTCGAATAACGTTATCCTCTCCGCTTGCAGCGGGAGTATCAGATCCGGAAGAATCTGAAGGAGCTGTCGTCGGCGCTGTTGTGGGATCCCCTGCAGTATCCTGCGGCGGATTACTCGAGCATCCTGCCAGCATGGATCCGACCAGAACGGATGTAAGTACTAAAGATAATAACTTTCTTTTCATTAAATTCCCTCCTTAATGGTTGTAATACAAAAAGGGCTTCAGCCCTTATCAAAACGTACCGCTTCCGGCAACCTTTGATAATTGTTGAAACCCTTTCGTTTCCATATGAAATATACATTCCTGGAACACATATTCTGTTACGACTTCATTGGTTTAAAGTAATAACTTGTTGATTATTATAATACGCAATTCTGATATTTGCAACAGGAAATTTGAAAAATAACAAAATTGCCATAAATAACCTATTTATTCAGATAATTTGCTTTGGCTTCCTCCTATGCGGTAGTATTATCTTCTTTGCAGTTGTATGTCTGCAATCTAAACTCTTAAGCTCACAAACCCGCCGCCAAGCTTTGTACTGTTCAGCCATCTTACAAGGTCGATTCGTTTTCGCATACCATTATCGAGAATGGTAATAAAAGCAGTCCGATCCTCTAAATCATATTCCAATGCTACGACCGTAACCCAGTGCCAGGACTCCAGCTCCAGGATTGAGCCATGCTCCAGATTGAGAAATGCAGCAGGCACATCCTCCTCTAATGCTTTTTCCAAAAACGATATCACCTCTGATATATCCGGCCTTTGCTCCGGCTTCTTTCCGATATCTATGCTGTCAAGCACATGCTCCAGCTTCTGATCCGTCAAATATTTTCTAAACCCCTCCATCAACATAGTTGTGGAGGATACTCCACCCATTCCCGGTGTTACATACCTCCAGATTTCATTCATCAGACGCAGAAATTCTTCTTTTGTTTGTTCTATGTTTGTGTTATAGCGGGTCTTATTTAAATAATACATTATATTTGCCGCCGTGGACGGACCGCATCCCGCCATACGCTGCCAACGTTTTACATACCATTCCTGGTTGCCTCCATACAAAGTTATATGATATTCTTCCTCTGTTATTCGAAATAGATTAATATCTTTTATCGATATTGCTGTCATTTCATTCCTCATTCATTTTCTAGTTATAATCATAGGGTTTCCTCATTATGGTCATCCAATTACTTTTACAGAGCATAAAGTTATACAACCATTTGTGACATATCTCGTGAACTATTAAGTGCTATTATATAATAAGTCAGCCAATATTCAAACCGTATCTTCCTACAAATATTAATTTTCTCAGTAATCGCAGCTTTCATCATGTTCGACTGCCTCCTGAACAGCCAGAGAGTCCGCCGAAATAACTCTCTGGCTAAAGTATAACATGATAAAATTTTACCAGCAAACTAAAAAACATGGAATTGATTCAAACAGCAACCTTTTCAATTTCAAACTGGGAGTTGACAATTAACCATAATTGAGGGTTGAATACCGTTATATTCCATACACTTATTCCCTTTAAATTATTTTTCGATACCAAACCCAGTATAGCATTAATTGTCAGGGAATTGATATACCAAACAACATGATTTATATGCCCACTTGCAGTATAAGTAAAATATGGAGTTTGAGACACATTATCATATTGAATATTTGATCCATGCTCAAATGCTAAGTTAATCACATTATTGAATGCGATAACATATACATTAGAAATGCCTTCCACATACGGAAGCTCCCAATCATAACCTAATGTTGCCATACCGATAATTATTTTGTCTGGCGGAATAAAATTCAAGATGTAGTCCAAAAATGCTTGGGTTCGGTATACAGAGGTAATCGGTGAGGGGGGATTAATATTAAATGCCCATTCATAACCGGTGAATATTATATTTTGTGCCAATTGATTTATTCGGGAATAGTCAATTTCTTGAAAATACACCTGGTTATTCGCTTCATAAATATTGGGATTTATTGTAACAAAAACTTGATATCCCTCACTGTTCAACCGATTCGTTACTTTTGCAAAATAATTTTCATATAATTGGAAATTAGTTGTACTGATGTATTGCAAGGAAAGATTTAAACCCAAATAACCTTTTGACTCCATAATTGTTAGTATATTTTCTATCTGTCTATTTTGAAACTCCTCGCTTAAAAGTATGTCAAAGTCCACTCTTAAGTTTGCTTCTCCGTGAATAGTTAATGTTGTTAACAACATTAACGGGGCCACGCCATAAGCTTTTGACAGCTGTATAATCTCTGTATCATCATAATACGATATAATTTCTCCTTCATTTGTTGCAGTATAGTTCAAAACAGAAATATAAGTTAGATATGGCAAGGTCTTTCTCAGCGTAGCTGTATCTATACTAGGAACAGTATTTCCATGCGTCGTTATTAACCCATTTCTCGCATAGCTAATAACAATACTATCACCCGGATATAACAATTCTCTATCTGAAAGGTACGGATTATTCGCTAATAGTTGAATGATTGAAACATTATAATTGTCAGCGATACCTTCTAATGTATCTCCTTCTATCACTGTATAAATCACTTCCGGCCGTGCAATAACCAACGATTGTCCGACTGTCAAATTATAAGGGCTGTCAAGCCCGTTGTCCTGTATAAGCTTATCTGCGGATATTCCATAATATTCTGCTATTGATTGAACAGTTTCACCGGGATTAACTACGTGTATTATCATAACATACCTCATAAATATCATCATAACAATATATGGAATTAAGCTGTAATAGTTTAAGTACATAACTATAAAATACAATATTTATTTGAGTATAAGAGATCGGGGGATACTCTGGTAAGAGTCTCCCCCTTATATAATTACAAAATAACTACATCATAGAAGAAGTTAAAATAATTTTGTTTACTGTCTATGCTCTATACAGATATCTCAATGCATCATTCCTGGTTTTAAATCTCATAATTTTAGTATCTGAATTCGTTATCTTTCTGGCCTCGGCTTCAATTCTTTTCATCTGAAAAAGAGTTATTGTCCTATTACCATTTACTACAGCTATATCACCGGCCCAAGATAACGCAAGCTCAACTGCTTTTTGCAAATGAGGCAAATTATACTGAGATATTGGGTCCAATCTGTTTGATATAACAAGCATGGAGTATATTTTTGACTCAAATTGTAAGGTTAATTTTTTAAGATCATTAACGTATTTCACAATTTCTTCGTAAGCCAAATACCCGGATAACTCAATGTAAACCATTTCTTTTACGACATCAATCATTAAACTGTACATAATATCACTCACCTTGTTTCATCTTTCGTTCTTTTAAATTCTTCTTATGTTATAGTTATAATGTACAAAAGAACAATAAAAGGAACGGCAGCCCAATTGCTGCCCTTCCTTTCATAATACAGTCCAAGATAATCATCATTGAAAAAGTGGATTAACAATATCTTAAATGATTTATTGCCTATCAGACATATCTTGATTTCATATAAAAAATCTCACCGGTTATCATAATTCAGTTATGGTAACCAGTGAGATTTGGATGTTTCATTCATTTTAACAGGCATCCGGTATCAACACTTGTGCATTTTCATATCTAATATATCCTTAAGCCCGGTATGAAAGCTACTTTCAGCCTCTTACCCTTACTCATCCCAGTTATGATATACCTCCTGTACATCATCATCCTCGTCCAGCAGATCAAGGATTCTGTTCATCATCTTAATATCCTGGTCCTCCTTTAATTCCACCCAAGTCTGAGGGATCATGGAGACATCTGCCTGTGCCATAGGAATGCCTGCTTTCTCAAGGGCTTCTCTTACTGTGCTGAAGTCATCAGGGTCAGTAAGCACCTCGAAGCTGTCTTCCTCCTCTGCAAAGTCCTCCGCACCTGCATCCAGTGCAAGCATCATGAGATCATCAGCCTTAATATCACACTCTTCCTTATCGATGATAATCTGGCCCTTTCTATCAAACATAAAGGATACACAACCCTGAGAACCTACATTACCGTTACCCTTGGTAAATGCATTACGTACATTACCGGCAGTTCTGTTCTTATTATCTGTCAATGCCTCTACGATGATGGCTGTTCCGCTGGGGCCATATCCTTCATAGGTTACTGTTTCGTAATTCACAGCATTCGCATCGCCGGCTGCCTTCTTGATGCTTCTGTCAATGGTATCATTGGGCATGTTATTTGACTTTGCCTTCGCAATGATATCCTTCAGACGGCTGTTTGCATTAGGATCTGCGCCGCCTTCCTTTACCGCAACCGCAATCTCGCGGCCAAGCTTGGTAAATATCTTGCCCTTTGCTGAATCATTTTTTTCTTTTTTATGTTTAATGTTCGCAAATTTTGAATGTCCTGACATCTTCAATCTCCTTATATCACTCGTTCTACTAATACAACCTAAAATATTTTAACACCGTTCTAATGGTTCGGCAAGCAAAATTTGATTTAACAGCAAAGGGACGAAGCCGGAGAGATGCCTCCGAATTCGTCCCTGCATTCTGGTTATACCCGTATTTAGTAATGTTTATTCCGCATTAATAATTTTACTTAATTTTTCCATTACCTTCACTGTCTCCTCCGCGGAACGGATAGCGCACATGATGGTATCATCCCCGGCGATACATCCGACGATACTGTTGATATGAAGGGCATCCAGTGCTGCCGCTACTGCCATAGCCATACCGGAAACTGTCTTGACAACCATAATGTTCTGAGCCATATCCATAGATAAAAAGCCGTCCCGAAGGACTCTGGTGTACTTCTCATTCATACCCGGCTCCGTCTTCTGAAGCACGATATATTTCTGTTTTCCGCTGTCGACTGCCACCTTGGTCAGCTTAAGCTCTCTGATGTCTCTGGATACGGTTGCCTGGGTTACATTATAGCCATCCTTCATTAAGCGGTCTGCAAGCTCTTCCTGTGTCTCAATGTCATATTTATTAATGAGCTCGATAATCTTACTTTGTCTGCTTATTTTCATTCTCTATCCCTTATGCCTTTCTTCTATCATTCTCCATCCTTGCCAAGCTTGGACCGGAGGATCTCGTAGATACCAGTGTGATTAAGCTTGATCAGCTTTGTGCTGTATTTTGCCTTCTTCATCAGGATTAAGTCGTTTGTACCCAGGTCCATGACTCGGCTGCCATCAAAGGTTGCAATCGCTTCTGCCTCCTGTGTCTTTTTACTCTTTCCCACAATCACTTTAATTGTATCTTCCGCAGATACTACGATACTTCGCGGGCTCAAAGAATGCGGGCAAATCGGTGTAATTACCATAACACAGGCCTGCGCCATTACGATTGGCCCTCCGGCGGATAGATTATACGCCGTCGAACCGGTAGGTGTGGAAATGATTACTCCATCCCCTCGAAAATTATCCACCAACACATCATTGACATAGATACCCAGGCTGATAATTCTTGAAAAGCCTTTTCTGGTTATGACCACATCGTTCAATGCGTAAGCCGTGGTTTGCTCTTCGTCCTTATGATTACCTTGATTGAATACATTTCCTTCAATCATAATTCGTTTTTCCGTCCGGTAGTCATCCCTGAACAGCCGTTCAAGCGCCTCCGGTACATGCTGTTCTTCAATCTCTGCCAGAAACCCCAAGGTTCCCATATTTACACCAAGTAACGGGATGTCACGTGCCATCAGGTCATTTGCCGTCTGTATAATCGTTCCGTCACCGCCCAATACAATTGCACATTCTGCATTCCCAGGCAGTTCAGCTCCTGATTCCAGAGGAAAGGTATCAGCCAGTATCGCACGTTTTCCGGCATTTTCGATATAAGCAGCAATCTTTTTTGTTACACGAAGGCCTGGATCCTTTTCATTATTCGTAATTATTAAAAAATTGTCCATCTGATTGCTACTCTCCTCAAATGACTGCATGTCTCATAAGACAAAAGTTTATCATATTATTCCATATATTTCAATATCGACTGAATATATTTTAATAAAATTTAATATTTATTCGCAATTCCCAATCGATTTCCATACTATTCTTGCCTTATTCCGTTAAGGAGTTATGAGCTTCACCCACTGTCTGTTGTATCTTTAAAGCAGAGATACCCTCACCTTTGCAGTTCACTGGCGAGACTTCCTGTTCCTGTTTTCTCAAATATAATAAATATTCAATATTGCCCTCCGGCCCCTTAATCGGCGAATAATCCAGATCAAGACAATGAAAACCAATAGAGGCGGCATAAGAACTGACAAGCTCGATAACTTCCTCATGAATCTTACGGTCCCTGACAACGCCTTTCTTTCCAACCTTGTCTCTGCCGGCTTCAAACTGGGGTTTGATCAGGCATACAACCTCGCCCTCAGGAAGTAAAAGCTCCCAAACCGGCTGCAGCACCTTTGTCAGAGAGATAAAGGAAACATCGATGGAGGCAAATGCTATCCTATCGGTTAATTGATCCGGTGTGAGATAACGGATATTGGTCTTCTCCATGGATATTACACGCTCATCCTGACGAAGCTTCCAGGCCAATTGGTTTGTTCCCACATCAACGGAATATACCTTGACAGCACCATTCTGAAGCATACAATCGGTAAAACCGCCGGTGGAGGATCCCACATCCATGCAAATTTTATCCGCCAAAGTAATCCTATAGCGGGCAATTGCCTTCTCAAGCTTAAGACCGCCGCGGCTTACATACCGAAGGGGATTGCCCCTGACTTCTATCCTGACCTCCTCGTGAAAGGTGCTTCCGGCTTTATCTTCCCTCTGCCCGTCTACAAACACATTGCCGGACATGATGATGGCCTTCGCCTTTTCCCTGGATTCTGCAAGACTGCGATTCACCATTAATACATCTAGTCGTTCCTTCATAATTACTCTCTTTCCAAAAACTCTTACTCAAGCGATCAAAAGAATTATAATAATTCTTTTATCTTATCTATAATACTCTGCTTATCCAATCCCATTCTCTGATGGAGCTCGTTCACACCGCCATGCTCAATAAACTGGTCCGGTACTGCTATGTTAAGCAGTCTAGTATCCCGTATATCAGTTTCACAGAGATAATCCGCTACTTTTTGGCCGTATCCGCCGCTCCTGACGTTCTCCTCCAGGGTGACGATGAGCTTATGATCCTTACATACTTCCTCAATAATCTGTTTATCCATCGGAACAACGAAACGGACATTTATCAGGGTAGACTTGATTTCATCCGCATTCAGTGCGTCCACAATCTCGGCACCTGTCTTTACCATACTGCCCACAGCAAGGATGGCAAGCTCATCACCTGTCATAAGCTTCTCAGCTGTGCCATATTCCATTGGAGCCTGATACTGTGCAAGACCGGAATATGCATCTCCCTTGGGATAACGGATTGCCACAGGACCATCATAGTTCACTGCAAAACGCAGCATTTCCTCGAGTTCGTATTTATTCTTTGGAGCCATTACCACCAGATTCGGAATATGTGAAAGGAAGGACAGATCGAAGGTACCCTGATGCGTCTTACCGTCCCTGCCCGAAATTCCTGCCCGGTCGATAGCAAATATCACCGGCAGGCAATTAATGCAAACATCATGTATAATCTGGTCATAGGCTCTTTGCAGGAAGGTGGAATAGATGGCAACCACCGGCTTGTATCCACCCATGGCTAAGCCTGCCGCGAAGGTTACCGCATGCTGCTCCGCTATACCTACATCAAAGAAGCGGTCCGGGAACTGTTTCTTAAAATCATATAATCCCGTACCAAAGGGCATAGCTGCCGTAATTGCCACTACCTTATTATTTTCCTTGGCGAGACGTACCATAGCATCGGAAAATGCCTTGGTATAGGAAGGCGTTTTATCCTCCCTGAGGGATGCCCCGCTTTGAATATCAAAGGGTTCCACACTATGAAAGCGGGCGGGGTAATTTTCAGCAAGCTGATACCCTTTTCCCTTCTTTGTGATCACATGAACTACAACTGCCTTCTTCGCCTTGGAGGCTGCATCAAAGGCTGTCAGCATCTGTGAGATATTATGCCCGTCAATGGGTCCGATATAGGTCAGCCCCATATCTTCAAAAAACATGCTCGGGAGCATGAAATATTTAATTGCATCCTTGGAACGCTTTAATTTCTCAACAATTACTTTTCCTACACCTGGCATAAGGTTCAGGGTATTCTCCATATTCTCCTTAAAGCCCGTATACCCTGAGCTGGTTCTCAGCTTACCAAGGTAATTGGCAAGTCCGCCGACATTTTCAGAGATGGACATATTATTATCATTCAAAACAATAATAAAATTAGTCTTCAGCCTTCCTGCATTATTGATGGCTTCAAAAGCCATTCCTCCGGTCAGGGCGCCGTCTCCCAATACTGCAACCACCTTGTTGGAACCACCGCTTAAATCCCTGGCCTTTACCAATCCAAGTGCCGCTGAAATAGCTGTCGAACTATGCCCTGTATCAAAGGAATCGCAGACACTTTCCTCACGCTTCGGAAATCCGCATAAGCCGTCGATCTGCCGTAAAGTAGGAAACAAGTCCTTCCTGCCGGTAAGCACCTTATGAACGTAGGCTTGATGGCCCACATCCCATACCAGCTTATCCTGTGGGAGGCCCAGAAAAAGGTGCAGTGCCATGGTGAGCTCCACGACACCCAGGTTCGATGCCAGATGTCCTCCTGTTTTACTTACATTTTGAATTAAAAAGCTGCGTATTTCCTCCGCCAGCCTGTCATAATCCTGATAATTTATTTTCTTTATATCATTTGCCTGATTGATATTGTCCAGTAGTTTAGGCAAGTGATCCACCTCGTTTCCTGCTCAATGTTCTCTATTTATCAATTTTAAGATTAATTTCTTCAAAAACTCGTTCTTATACGGTAATGCTTCATAAGCGCCAATTGCCCTGCCGGAAATTCGCACCACTTCATTCTCCGCACTCACCAGATCCATCAGAGTTACATAGGTTGTCTTATCATTCTTCTCATCACTGTGAATTGGTTTACCCAACATCTCCGGGGTACTGGTTACATCCAGAATATCATCCCTGATCTGGAAGGCCAGTCCGATATCTCCGGCAATCTGTTCAATCATATCAGTATATTCCGTACCGGCACCGGCCAGAATTGCACCGATCATCATAGAGGCTTCAATCAATGCTCCTGTTTTCAGACGGTACATATGATCCAGACGGTTTCGTGTGGGCTTACCGCCACAGCCCTCCATGTCGATTACCTGACCGCCGATCATTCCGTAAATTCCCGCCTTGACGGATAACACCTGCATTGCTTTGGCCACATTCTTATAGAGTATCAGCTGCTGTCCGGGTTCCATAACCGGTATTTTATCAAAGGATTTCAGGGCAGTTTCAAAGGCATAGTTAAGAAGACCATCCCCTGCAAGGATTCCCATCGCTTCACCGTACACCACATGAGTCGTCTTTCTGCCTCTGCGGTATTCGTCGTTATCCATTGCCGGAAGATCGTCATGAACCAGGGAATACGTATGAATCATCTCAATCGCTGCCATAAAGGGCTCCAAAATTGCCCTTTCCCTGCCGCCAAACAGCAGATAGGTCTGTTCCATCAGCATCGGCCGAAGACGCTTGCCCCCCGCCATTAAGCTATAATTCATTGCAGACATAATCAGCTTCTGGCTGCCTTCTTCCCTGGGGATAAATTTATTTAAAACTTCTTCAATCTCACTTACCTTTGTCTGAAGCTCCTGATCAAAGTTCATTTGACTCTCCATTATCACTTAAAATAATCAGCTCTTTTTCTACTTTATCTATAGAATCATTGCACCCTTTAAGAAGCTTCATACCTTTCTGATAGAGCGTAAAGGAATCCTCCAGGGTGACATCGGGTTTTTCAAGCTCCTCAAGAATATGATTTAATTGTTCAAAGGACTCTTCTAATTTCATCTCTTTATCAGCCATACCGGTTACCATACCTTTCTTTATCATTCAAACTAACTGAATATGCCCAAAGCTTTGAGTTAGTTTGTATCGCGTGCAAGTTACACGCCGGGATTACGCAGATACAAACTATTACGTGTGAAAACTGCTTTATTTTCACACTAGCATCGGCGTTTTTCACACAGCTCTTCCACTCTGGCCTTGATATCACCGTCTAAAAGCGATACCGTTATCAATTCCTTCTCCTTGACCTTACTGATGCTCTGCACCGGCAGGTTGTCCTCCCCTACGATAAGGGCATAGCCCTTACTGAGTTTGGACAGCGGAGAAAGTCCCTCCAGTCTTGCTATGTACAGCTCCAATCTATAGCGCTTTTCCTTCAGCCGTTGGTTGATCCTTGCCTTCAGCTTCTCCTCTGCCTCCATCAGATACTGCCGCTTCTGTTTGATCTGATATGCCGGACTTGCATAGAACAGACGAAGCTTATACTGCTTAGCCATATTCTGATATTGAATAAGCTTCTGCTGCATCTCCCTGCCCAGCTTACGCCCGTAATCCTTCAGCATTCTGTCAAATTCAAGATACTCATTGACCGCCTGCTCGGCTGCAGCAGAGGGAGTTGGCGCCCGAAGATCAGATACAAAATCCGCTATGGTATAATCCGTCTCATGTCCTACTGCGGAGATGATCGGTGTCTTACATTGATAAATGGCTCTGGCTACGATCTCTTCGTTAAAAGCCCAAAGATCTTCTATGGAACCACCGCCTCTTCCGACGATGATGGTATCCATTCCCAACTTGTCCAAAACCTTAATCCCCCGTGCCACACTCTCGGCAGATCCCTGTCCCTGTACCTGTGCCGGATACAGAATAAGCTGTACATACGGGTTGCGGCGCCGGGAAATATTTATAATATCCTGAATGGCTGCTCCTGTAGAGGCTGTTATTACTCCAACCTTCTTCGGATATTTTGGAATAGGCTTTTTATGTTCCGGATCAAAGAGCCCTTCCTCCGCCAGGTTTTTCTTCAGCTTCTCAAACTTCTCATACAGAATGCCTTGTCCGTCCAGTCTGATCTCATTGGCATAAAGCTGGTATTTACCGTCCCTTTCATATACAGTGACACTTCCCAGGGCGATGACACTCTGTCCTTCCTCCAATTTAAAGTTAAGTCCTCTGCGCTGACCGGCAAACATGACACATGCCAACTGCCCCTGAGCATCCTTAAGAGTAAAATAAATATGCCCGGAGGTATGATATTTGCAATTGGAGACCTCGCCCTTCACATAAACATGGCTCAATAACTGATCTCTCATAAATAAATTCTTGATATAATAATTAATCTCTGTAACCGAATATGCCTGCATAGCATCTACCATGCCTTTCATCAATACCTGCAAAACTGCCTGCTATAAAAAATGAGCAAAGTCCGCCGCTGAATGATTATATAACTATAAACATATTCATAACCTCAGGCCAACTTTGCGAGCACCCCATTGACAAAGCTCGGGGATTCATCTCCGCCGAATTTCTTTGCAAGCTCAACCGCTTCATTGATTGCCACTTTGTTCGGAATCTCCTCGTCAAAGCGCAGCTCATACACTGCCAGACGCAGTATCGTCAGATCAACCTTGCCCATTCGGTTTAACTTCCAACCGCTGGAGGTCTCTGACAGTATGGTATCTATTTCCTCTAACTTCTCTACAATGGATTGAAAACGCGAGGTCAGGTAAGAATATTCCTCCATGGTTGGCTGCTCCAATTCTGAGATATACAGCTCAATCTGTTCCTTCAGTTCACTTGCCTCATGAAAATCCTTTCGAAAAAGCATAAGGAAAATGTGTTCTCTTGTTTCTCTTCTTGTCACGGTATGGTTCCTCCTAACCTGCGTGTGAAAATCGTCTTTTGCTTTCACACTTACCACATGAATAGGGCTACCAAACTTTGCGGCAGCCCTTAGAATTCTTTACTCTTTTACGATATTAACACCGGCTATTCTGATGTTAACTTCTTTGACCTGCAAACCGGTCATATTCTCTATCGCCAGCTTCACTTTTTCCTGGACTTGCTTCGCAGTCTCAGGTATGCCATATCCGTAATCCAGGGTAAGCGCCATATCGACGGATACCGCATCCGGGCTTACCATAACCTTTACACCCTTGGATAAATTTTTCTTACCCGCCAACTTACCGGTAAGTTCATTGGCCGCATTGCCGGAGGTTGCAGACACTCCCTTCACTTCTGTTGCGGCAAGTCCGGCGATTGTAGCTACCACTTCATCTGCAATCTGAACTTCCCCAACCTTGCCATTTTCATGAATTTTATATGTGTTCCTGATCTCCGGTTCTTTATTCACAATGATTACCTCCTAAGTTCCTATCTCTTATTCCAAGTATAACCTATAAATTCATTATATAGTATTATACCAAATCTCGCAACATTTTCAATTACTATTAAAATAATTCCACTTTATGGTGAAAGAACTCAAAAGCTGCTGCAATTGCTTGCAGCAGCCCTATGCTTCTTCCATTTTGATAAGAGTCTATTCCGCAATTACTACCGGGTGGATCTCGATGTTTGCCACATCAATTCCGGTCTTATCCTTAACGACACTTTCAACAATAGCCAGCTGCTGATCGGAAAGTGCCTGTGCATTTACCACAACCTCAACCTTGCCGTCGTTGATGGAAACGATAGAACCGTCAAACCCCTTTGCTTCCAGCAAAATCTCTGTGTCACTTTCCTTATTGGCATTATCAGCCTGTTCCATCATAGCATCAAAGGCTGCCTGTTTCTGTTCTTCAGTTGCACTTTCATTCTCATAAATATCCAGATAGGTCTGTTTATTCTTTGCTCTGGTTTGCTCTTTCTCGATCTTGTTAGAGATGAAGAAGCTGGGATCAATTGCTGCGTTGGCAAGAACAGCTTCTCCCGGAACACCTTCCTCCAGATTTAATTCGCCATTATCGGATACATCCTGAGCAGATGCCATCAAATCTTCGTCAGAGATATCTGTTATCTCTTCACCGTCTTCATTTTGAGCGGATGTTTGCGCATCTTCATCCTCTGATGCTGCTTTCACATCTCCGTCCTCAACCGCCAATACATCCGTATCTTCGCCGCTGCCAGCTGATTCAGCATTATCAGCATCCATTACCTGGGTGCCATCCTCTGTATCTGCCAATACATCCGATCCCTCTACTTCCGTATATTCCTCGTAGTCGCCGGAGGCATCCACTGCCTGGGTGCCGTCATCCGAATCGTTGTTTGTAAAGCTTATGTACCCTGCAATTACAATCATAATGGCCAACGCCGTAATTATGATGTGATTCTTTTTAAATATATTTTTCATGTTTGACCTCCTGATCAATTTAATCTCCATTCTGCCAAAACACTGCGAATTTGGGCTTTAGCACAAATTAGCCGTGTGAAAATTACTTTTTTTCACACTATTCACTCCTCAACTTCATTACTTTAACCTTATGCGCGGGTACATTAAATAATACCTCCATCGCTTCCATAATCTCCATTTGTACCATAGCGTTATCTCCGCCTTCTGCAATCACAATGATGCCTTCTATCTCCGGTTCAAGCTCCTGTAGGATATAAGGAACTGAATTACCATCCTCGTTCGTAACCATAACAGTATTTTCTTCCTTCTGGACACTGCTATTATTTCTGCTTCCGCCCTCCCCATCAACTTCGTTTAAGCTTTCCTGTGTAGAAGAGCTATCCTTTAACGGAACCTGCTCCTTAGAATTTTTCGTAGTAATTGCAACATAAACCTCTCCAACGCCGGATACTTTTCTCAGGAGATTTTTGGCCTTATTCTCCATATCTGTTATATAGGTATTCTCATCATGGCTTGTCGTATTCGTATGATTTTGCAAGTCCGGAGTACTTATGTTCTTTGTGCCGTCCTCAGAGGATTTTGCCTGCCTGAATACACCTGGAAATGATAATAAAATAATTAAAATACCAGCCATGAATAACATAACCAGCCTTGGCAGGCCTATGTTTTTCAGGGATATTTTTTTCTTATCCGAGGATATTTTTTTATCCGGGGATATATTCTTATCCGTGGATATATTTCTATCCATGGATATATTTTTATCCATATCCATATTATCCTCCCTGTATAGTAATATTTATATTACCTTGTTCGATATTATAGAAGTCCGAGAGTTTATTTTTTACAAGAATTTCAAGGGGAGAAGGAGGTCTTTCCTTCTGCTTCTGCTCCTGCTCCTGCTCCTTTTTTCCCATACTGATCCGGTCTATTTCAATTGCCTCTATATCAAGAGCTCTGCCATTATCCTGCGCAGAGGTTTGTTCTGTGGTTGCTTTGATATCTATCTGCAGCAGCTCACCGAAGGTAGTGCTCTTTGTATTCTTATCAATGGTTACATCAAAATCAGTTACGGTAAGTGACTCTTCCTTCAGCTGCTCTTTTACCTGCTCCCTGAGCTTATTCTCATACTCTGCAAAGATGGCCTCACTTTGCGCTTCATCCATCCTGTTTAAATCGTTTTTAAACTCGGAGGCCTCCAGAGAGTATTCATTGGACTGCAGGAAATAATCCAGATTATCCTCAATATTCGTCAACTTAAGGATTGGTGATATCACAATCAATACCAATATCATGCCTGATACAATACTTATGTATTTCTTATAGCTCTTGTCACCCAGCAGGTTCATGATAATCGTATTCAGAATCATATAAATTACAATATTTCGAATCCAGGTATATACCTCATCCATATAATCACCATGCCTTTCTATGCCTGCCTTGCTTCTTCCTACTTTATACTTCCGGTGGTGACGGCCACAATGGTAATTGACAGCAGGAACAATACCGCACCCACAAATACGCTTTGCAGCAGCATGGCTGCAGATTTTGCCGAAGCACTGATGCATTCGATAAACCGCTTATCCGAGATGGGCTGGAGCATCGCGCTGCCGACCTTGTAGACGATTACCACCATCAGAAGCTTAAGAAACGGAACGGCGATAATCGTAAGAATTACCACCAGACCGGCCACACCTATAGCATTTTTAAGTAGTATTCCGGCACTCAGGATGGTCTGAGCAGTTCCTCCCAGGGCATCCCCAATTCCCGGTAAAGCTTCCGAAGCCTTAATCAAAGTCGAGCGCTTCACCTGGTCCACCACCGGTACAATAAGCCCCTGAATCGCATTAAAGCCGACCACCGCTGCCAGCATACTTTTTAGCAGCCAGCCGATCGCCGAGGCGAAAAGCTCTGCCAGCTTCGATAACATGTCCTCCTTAGACAGGTTGTTCGCTAAAATGATGATCAGGTAGAAGTTGATCATCGGAATAATGACTTTTATAATTAGAAAATCAACCAATGTAATCAGCATCAGGGCTGTCTCGTAATACATCATGGAGGTGGCAGCTCCTGAGGCAAAGGCCACTGACATAAAGTAGGAAGGGGCCAGCACCCGCATAAATTCCAGCACGGAATTTAAAGCGCCGGAAGCAATCTGGGATGCTACCACAAAAGAACCGATAAGTAATCCGAACAACAGCAGATAGGTTACATAATATCCCGTCTCAGATACCTGGCTATTCTTAAAGGCTACGGACAGGTTCGTAAATAATGCGGCCAGCAGCGCTATTGTAATAAGACTGGCAAAGGTACCTGCATTGGCCTTAACCTCCCCTTTCACCGCATTTACCAGTTCCCTGCTAATTCCCTGAATGGAGAAAGGCTTCTCACCGCTGACTAGCTTTCCCACATAATCGCCGAAATTAAATTCATCGCCTTTTCCAAGTACATCCTTGATAACCTCCTGTATCTCCGAATAATCAATATCCTCGACAGAACTGCCGGGAATTTGGGAAGAATAATTCCCTGAGGCATTCACGGAGCCTGCCTTGGCGGTCTGTGTATTGCAGGAGCCAAGAAGAAATATTATAAAAAGGAAGATAAAAAGCTTATACTTACCTATGTCTGTCACCTCCAACAACACGCTATCAAGACACCCTGAGTAAGCCGTTAATGGTATCCAGTATTGCCAGCATAATCGGCATGCTGATTGCAAGAATTGCCAGCTTCCCAACCAGCTCAATCTGCTCTCCTATGGCCTGATATCCGGAATCTCTGCACAGGGAGGCAGATATCTCCGTCACATAGGTGATTCCAATGATTTTTATTAAAATATTCACATAGGCTTGATTAATCTTTATATAACCCTGGAGCCGGTCGATGGCATCAAAGATTACCTCCAGTTTTCCCATGCCCCAGATAAGAATTAAAATGCAGGCTGCAATACTGAGATAGAGCGAGAATTCTTCTTTCCCTTTTTTAAAAATGAGTGCAAGTATGACGGTAACAACTCCTGCTGCTGCAATTTGTACCATGTCAGCCTCCTTGTGCTTGTCCCATTCTGTGACGGCCTATTGAAGAATATAACCATCAAACGATATTGAACAATTGCTGTATTGTTAAAAACAATTCCGTCAGGTGCGGCAATAACCACAAAAGGACAAGAACAATACCTGCCAGGCTTGTCATGTAAGCCAAGTCCTCCCTTCCTGATTGTTTTAAAATTTGATTTAATATGGAAACCAGTATTCCAACTAACGCAATTCTTAATATAAAATAGAGATCCATACCTACCCCTTATCCCTCCTGTCGAGTATTACACTTTGATTTCGTTTGGACCGAGGGTCCTTAAATCATGATAATCGTTATAAAGATGCCTGCCATGATGCCCAACGTATTATACAGATAGGTTTTTTCCTTTGCTGTCTTTGTCAGTTCAGTTATTTCTTCTTCCAGCTGTGTCAGATAAAGTTCAAAAGTATTCATCTGCATATCTTTGTCCAGATAACCAAGATTTTCGCCAAATCGGGCAAGCTGAAGCTTATCCTTCTTTGACAGGGAGGTATTGGCAAGCTCCTTCTCTGTTGCCGCCTTCCATACATCAGAAAAGGTCTGTCCGGACAGCTCCTGTAATTTTGTGCTTACATCATTCAAAAATCTGCTGTAATTGCCTGTATGGCGCCTGGCAATTGCACCGATTGCCTCCGGAAGCGGTGTGCTTGCATACCTTATATCACCCTTTAATAATCCCACCAGCTTTTTTAATTCTTTCAAATCCTGGGTACGGTTTCTCAACTCGCCGCTGAAATAAAAGCCCATGCCTGCAGAGGAAGCGATAACAAGGATGCAGCCAATGATTTTCAAAATATTCATAGCAAGTTTGTCCTCCTTTTTCACCATTTTAGTTTCTGTAAAGTAATTTCTGATCCGAGTCATAGATCTCTTCCAGGTGTCCGATACTCTTCCTGTTGCTTAGTATGGCATACCGCTCAAACAGTTTCTTGTCCACAAGCCCTCCAAGGATCGGTTTTTTCCTGATATCTTCAATGGAACTTCCATGTACTGTAGCGATTAATTTACAACCGCATCCGATGACATAATCAATGGCATCCAGCTCCTCTCTGGAACCAAGCTCATCCACAGCAATCACCTGAGGTGACATGGACCGGATCAGCATCATCATGCCTTTTGCCTTCGGACAGCAGTCAAGGATATCCGTACGAATCCCCAGATCATTCTGCGGTGTTCCCATGTAGCAGGCCCCAATCTCAGAACGTTCATCCACAACTCCGATATTGATACCGGGCAGGCGGCTGCAGCCATCAGACAGCTGTCTGATGATGTCCCGAAGCAAAGTTGTCTTGCCGCAGCGGGGCGGAGAAATAATCAATGTATGATATATTCCATTGTTCTGTTCATTTATCAGATATGGCAATACCCCATCTGCGCATCCTTTCACCTGATGAGCCAATCTTATGTTGATAAAGGAAATGTGCTTTATGGATTTTACCGCATCCTCCTCAATGATGGTCTTGCCGGCGATGCCGATGCGGTGCCCCCCGCCGATTGTGATGAAGCCTTGCCTTATCTCCTCTTCAAAAGCATAAAGCGAATAATTGCTTATGTACTCCATGGTCTCCCGTATCTCATTTCTGGTAATCTGAACTGCTTTTGCAGGAGCATCGATCAACTTTGAATCTTCCGTTACAAAAGCTTCCTGATTGTTATATACAATCAGAAGCGGTGCATTGATACGGAGCCTTATTTCCTGCAGGTTGTCATAATCTATTGTGAGCTTGCCAAGAACCGTTCGAAGCCTCAAGGATAATATTTTTAAAAGCTCGTCTTTCGTTCCCATGCTACCTCCCTCGCTTTTCGGAAGGGTTACACTCCCCTTTTAAGAAGGGGATCCCTCCTGTCATACTGCTTATCCACCTTCTGCTTAAAACAATATATTGTCCACCCGGGGAAAATATACCCCTGGAAAACAATAAAAGTAATTCGAAATAAAATAATTATCAGCAGGAAAAATAATTGCAATTTTCATTATTCTATATTATTCTGTATTACAAGAGAAAGGGTAAATGCACAGATAAGCGAGGGAGGTACCATGAGATACGGTTTAATCGGGGAAAAGCTGGGGCACAGTTATTCAAAGATAATTCATGAGATGATGGCAGATTATACTTACGATCTGATTCCCCTGAGCCGGGAAGAATTGACCGCGTTCATGGAGAAGAAGGATTTTACTGCAATTAATGTAACCATACCCTATAAGCAAGCGGTTATCCCGTACCTGGATGAAGTACATCCACACGCCGGGGAAATCGGTGCGGTAAACACAATCGTTAACCGGTCGGGCCGCTTCGTAGGCTATAATACAGATTTCTATGGATTTTCTTATCTGCTTTGGCATAATAATATTGAAGTGAAAGATAAGAAATGCCTCATCCTCGGAAGCGGCGGTACCTCGCATACTGCAAAAGCTGTCTTAAGACATCTTGAGGCGGCCGAAATTCTGGTCGTCAGCCGTAAAGAGGAGGAAGGGATGATCACCTATGAGGATTGCTATTCGAAGCATAAGGACACTCAGGTAATCGTAAACACCACGCCTCTTGGCATGTATCCCAACACAGAGGCTTCTCCGCTTGATCTTCGTCCTTTTACACACTGCGAGGCTGTAGTAGATGTTATCTATAATCCCATACAGACAATGCTCACGCTTCAGGCACAGGAGCTTGGCATCAAGGCAATCACAGGTCTTGAGATGCTGGTTGCCCAGGCAAAGCAGGCCATCGAATACTTTCTCGATAAGAAGCTGGAGGATCAGGTGATTGAGGAAACTTATCGGAAGCTGCTTGAGAGAATATAACAAATCATAATTCTGTTCTGAGTGCTTTATTAAAAAAGAAAGCATCCCATAATAATTCAGGATATAACCGTAAATACCGGCAACCCACGTTCAACGGAGAATGCGATATTTACGGTATTTTTATTGAAATCAAAAAGAAAGAAGGTGTTCTATGAATAAGATTGCCGTATATGTGGACAAGAAGGGGATCACTTCCTCAATTGCGGAAAGAGGCACGGTACGAATTTATTCCAAAATCGCCGATTGCTGGAGTATTACAAAGGAACATCCCTGTGTGATTGATTTTGCTTCCGGGATCACCGTCGTAAGAAGAGAACTCTCCGCGCTGCTTACTCAATTGGAAGACTGCAGGATATTTGTTGCGGCTGAAATTAGCGGTCAGCTCTACTATCTGCTGGAGTCCCGCGGCTTTCAGTCCTATGAAGCAGCAGGTGTACCGGAGGATTATCTTGACTCAGTTCTGAGAAATGTATTAGAAGATGCAGCAGCAAACACCTCTCCGGAAGAAGCCGATGATAAGCTTCTGATAGATGGCAGACAGAAAGGTATGTATTCAATTAATCTTCGCAAAGCTTTGGCGATGAATCCCGCAACCTCTTCCAAGAAACTGCTGCGGCCTATCCTGAAGGAGAAGAAATTTAAGACTCTGGAGATATTCTGTGATCATGTACCCCGGTGGTTTGAGTCCGAGCTTGGAACATTGGGGTTAAGCTTTACAGTTGATAAATTGTCCGAGAATGAATACAAGGTGCTAATTACAGTATAATCCGCTGAAATTATATACAAATAAAACAGATGGTCAAATATCGTCCGCACCTTATATGCAGGAGATACTACCGTCTGTTTTTTATGTTAATCTTTGTTCTTATTTGATTGGGGAAATTGATATCCGTTTCATCCCGACCCATCGTCCAGACAATCTTCCGGGTTAAATTCAATCAGCTTCCAGCCACCATCCATGCTCTTAATATACTGTGCGATTTCTATATCCGTATCATTGGTTAATTGATAGAATACAATAAGATAATCATTTCCGTCCGTGCCTTGAAATGATACATTCTTAATGTACTCCTTCTGAATTACAGGATCCATCTCTTTAATAAGATCACACCATCCGCCATACCTGATTTTTACGGATAATTCGGCATCATATGCCCAACCATGCATCGGTGCGCACAGATAATTTTCACCGTGAAATTCCAGATTAGCAATTTTATATTGCTTATTTTCCTTCTTCAGGTCTGCAAATCCATAATAATAAACAAAATTACCAAGATACTTCTCATTTCCTTCAATCGTTTCAATCTCTACAAAATAGCGAATGATATTGTGAGGATTGTCAAATACCGGTATCCGTCTGTATTTAATCAGGCTGATATGCAAAATGTTTTGAAAGGTATCCAAATATTGTTCATAAGATAATGTTGCCTGATAGGAAGAAGATAAGAAATGATAAGCAATCGGATACGGTATGGTACTCCGGCCTATGGTTCCGCAGCCTGCACCCTTCCCCTTCTCATGATTGGCTGCCTCCCGCAGGATACTAAAATAATTTAGTACCGTATCCTCAGGTGTTACGAACATACGATCCGGTAACCTTATCTCAGATACCTTTTCGCCATAAAACTCATCATATAAATCCCATACCATACGCCCGTTCAGCACCGGCATATCTGATGGCCTTACATACTTTTCAACATTTTCCCTTCTTTTTGTTGTATCACTGCCTTCGCAAGCCTGCAGATAAAGCTTGCCTCCCATAATCATAACCGCAGTATCTTTATGGCGATACTTCGGCAGGAATAGGAGGAACAGACAAGCAAACGCAACCATTATAACAAAAATACTGAATATCTTCCGATTACTCACATTTTACCATTCCAACTGACGACAGTCTTGGTTAAATATATGGACTTGGGAATATATTAAGAAGCTTATTCATTGCTTAAGATAATAACTTTACAGAAGCCTTAGTTATTGTTTTTTTCTGTCCACAGCTCCAGCATGACTTTCAGGTCATCAGCAAATTCCCGGTCCGTCTGGATCTCTCCTTTTTCAAGTTCTTCCAACACAGTAAAATGAAACGACGACGCTCCATAGTTATTCCAATCCGCACTCATACCAGGTTCAGGGCATAGATTGGTCGAGATAAAAAACTCATATTTATTTTTTTGCCCTGCCATATCCTTGGTAGATCTAATCCAGGTATGACCGTTACCATCACAGGTAACGCTATATACTCCGCCGACCATCGTCCGGCTTTTGTATTGCTGCTGTAATTCTCTTTTTGATTGTTTTTCCATTATTTGTGGTCTCCCCTTTCAAATAAACTTTTACAATTCCTGTTCAATTCTTTTGAAGTCATTGTAATAATCAATTCTTCAACAGACGATAAAAATGCACTTATGCATAAAATGACTCCTGTGATGTCGATACCAAATATTATGAATAAAACAGGGGTTGTAAACAGTAATAATCCGGTCACTTTATTTGCATAGGTATGTAAAGAAGTAAACGTATGATATTTTTGATAGCCAATAAGATAGGATATTAGCCGAATAACGGTAATAGCAGCTATCCATAACCATATCCATAGCGGAATTGTTAATATTGGAACGAAAATAACAACCAGCGCAAAACCAAAAGAAACATCGGCAATGCTGTCAAGCTTTGCTCCCAGCTCACTTTCCTGCTTCTTTGCCCTTGCAATATATCCATCTATAATATCGCTTATACCGCAATATGCATAGAATACCCAGAACAGTAATGTCAGCGGTCTTGTAAATAATAAAAGACCGGCACAAATAATTCTGCTCGCTGTAATAATATTCGCTAAATTCTTAATATAATCACCTCAGTAGCTTCCTGTCATTCTAATCGTAATAAGTTAAAGCTTTCTTGCAAGCTGTAAATCAATTGTATCATAGATAGTTATTTTACCGCCAAAATTATTAATCAAAGCTTCTATTTCATTAAAAAAATGAATGCGCATCTCTTCCTCTATTGCCCTATGGTCTGAGTATGTGTTAATAAGAGAAACATATTCCCCCGCATTCATTGTTCTTGTTCGATGATATAATTTATATTTCACATCAATAAATCCATATCGTTTCATATTGTTAGCAGTCTCCAGACATTGTTCCTCACTATATTCCGGTTTTTCCAGAGATATATGCATATACTTAGAATAAACCTTCTGCATAGCAGCATGCAGTGCTTCATTTCCTTTATCCTTATATGGATGGTTTGCAAAACGTGCAAATATTCCCCCGCTTTTTAACAAATTATAGACCTTGGGGTAACCGATATCTTCCTGTATCCAATGAAAAGCAGTTGCAGAATAAATCATATCATATGAATTATCATCACATACATAATCCTGGAAAGCTATATTTTTAACTTCCAAATTACTGTATGCTTTAAATTTCTGCTTGGAGAACTCTGCTAAATTGTCACCTAATTCAACCGCTGTCAGGTGACAATTGGTCTTAAGAATAGGTAACGTTGCTTGTCCTGTGCCAATTCCAATTTCAAGAACCTTACTGGATTGATTAATTTCCTTAAAGTTCAGAATATCTGTATATAGCTCAGGAATATAAGTTGGCCTCCACTTATCATATTCAGCTGCAACTTCATTAAATGTCGCTTCCAGACCTTTTATCACTGCCATCTGACTTTGCCCTTTCCACCAATGCGTATGTAAGCATTCAATCCTATGTTTAATGGCATTATTATACAATACATCCTCTATAATAACTACCATTATTTCTATTTTCTGACGATTGCTCTCATGATATACTTAACAGCATAAAAAGAGCCATTCACGGAAAATCCTGATTTACCATGAATGGCGCTCATATTAATTCAAAATAAACAAAATCATTTTTTCTTACAATATTTAAAGATACAAGCACATTTCACTTAAAAGCCCTCAGCTTTTTCGTTCACACTGCGCCCATTGTCGTTTTTATTAATAAATTCTATGTTACCATCTTTGCCATCTACTATAAATTCATACTTTTCATTATTACTTAAATTGATATGTCCTGACCATGTACCTGTGTCTGTTACGATCCCATCCAAAAAAGTCATTTCCACCAAATAATCTTTAGCATCAATTTGATATTCCTTATTAATTTCCTCTATTCCAATCTTAGCAGCATCCTCTGCAATAATCTCTCCATTTTGTGGTCTTGCGCTGCCTTTTAACAAAATTGTATAATCATCTTCTTTCAATGTTTCTATACCGGACTCATCCACTACGGTTGAGTTTTCTGCAACCTTTTCATATAGTGAAATATCTGCACTTAGTTCGTTCGTTTTGCTTCCGCCATCCTTCTTAGTATTATGTACAAGGGTTATAGCAGCTATTATAACAATCAAAAATGTACCGGTTAATAAGGTAACGTATTTGAATTTCTTCATATGAATTGATTAATCCTCCTTAGAGCAAGCATGACTTGTAATTCATTATACTTTAAATATCCAAATATTTCTATCATTGTATTAATTTTTTATCCTGATGCCTCCGATAATGATTTGAAGGCTGATACTGCAATGATTTCTTTTTTATAATCACAAACTTTCATAATTGTTTCATAAACAATGCACCTTCCCTTCTAACATATCTAACACGTATGAAAATCAAAGGAGTTGCACATGCAATAATAATATAAATTATTAAAATAGCGCAATCCACGGAAAGCCTTAATTTTCCATAAAATGCGCCATATAAATTTTTCTCGATTGCACTTTCTTAATTTACATGCCTTGCTAATTCTGCTTGTACTGCGTAAATATTTGATGATTTGTTGAATTGTTTTTCGATCGGAAGCGCTACTCCAGATACCCATATTTTAAATTCTGCGTCTAAATCCAAATGCCCAGCCGTCTCAACACTGAATTGTGTAATTTTGCTGTATGGAACAGAACGATATTCCACTTTCTTCCCTGTCAGTCCCTGCACATCAATTAATATCAATCTTCTGTTTGTAAAGATAAACATATCTCTTACTAACTTATATGCTCTGTCGATATTTTCGTTTTCAGTCAATAAGTTGCCATATTCTTTCTGCGCATCTGCTACGCTATATTCAGATGCATTTCCCATAAGTCCACTTAGTAATCCCACAATCTTTTCCTCCTACGCTTGTAATAATATGGATATCAACTTAATTATAGCATTTTTCGTCATCCAGTCAATCCTATATTTCTTTTTACAGGTTCCGTTTTCAATACCGCACTTCATTGGTTGTAAAATAACACAAAAACAACGCACCCCATGGAAAACCTTGATTTTCCATGGGGTGTGTCCTATAGATTTCTTGATATTCAACTATACTCACTTTATATTAATACCCTTAAAATGCTGTATTTTTAAGACCTTGTTTGCTATGCGTCCGCTGCCTATGTCGCTCTATATATAATCTGTAATCATTTATACTCGTTAAAAATATGGATCGCCTTTTTTATTATTGTTGGAATGTTTACATGATAATATAGGATTTCTAGGAAGAGGATTTAATTTTTTTTGCAAAGCTTTTAATTCCTCAATCCATTCATTTCTATGATCTTCTTTATCATATATTGACATTTCATTGCCAAATACAATACGTGTTTTATCAGTCATAGACGGTTGTTCCAGGAATACAGGCAATATTGTCTTTTCAGTTAAATAGGACAAACTAAATATACCCTTTGATATTCTATCTGCACTGTTACAATTGATATCCGATATCGTTCCTTGCGGGAATATTAGTACATGCTTTGGAGAAGATGCATTTTTTAAATATCTTGATAAATCTATAAGTGCTTTTGTCATATCTCCCGTTGACTTTCTGTCTACTCCCAGTAAATCATAATGTTTAGCAACAAATGCCATTAGCTTTTCATTTTCTACCCATTCTTTTTTAGATAATATTCTTATGTTATCATGTAATAATCCCAATATTATTGCATCAAAATCACTTACATGGTTAGATGCGATAATGTAATCTTTTCTATTTAGATCAGGCATATGATACAATTCTACATTAAATAATTTATAGATACCCTTCTTCATTTCTCCCTTATTATTAATATCTACTCCGGAATCTATTAGTTTTTGTAAAAATACTTTTAAATAGCTTTGAGCTTCTTCTCCACTGAAACTAAAATCGCCATCCACAAATCTTATCCTCCCAACCTTATTACAATATAAATCATTAACTAATCATATTATTGATAGAGACACCCACGATAATATTAAAAACTTTCCCTAAATTAATCATAATTAAGCCGTACTTAAAGAATTTAAATTTAAATGCAATAAAATTTCTAACATGAACTTTAATTAGATGATTAGTTTGTATTTGTAAACAACCGTAATTAATGTATTAATATTTACATATTTACTAGAACGTTGCGAATAGAACTCGCTTTTAACTGTACTCATAACGCTAAGCCAGTCATTTCATATGATGGATGATATAATCCTGTAGGTTCATAGAAATCATCACCAATATATTGAAATCCCAGTCGGGATAACAGTTTTCTGGAGCCAATGTTCTGTGGATGATGACCAGCATAAAGTTTAACTGCATTTAATTCTGTAAATGCATACTGTATAACTCTTGTTGCCGCTTCGTAAGCGTACCCTTGTCCCCAATATAGTTTGCGAAGATGAAAACCTATCTCATATGAGTGCTGTTCCGACCTAAACGGGCGCAATCCACAGCATCCAATCAAATCGCCTGTCATCAAATATAGGCCAATATTGTACCTGATATTTTATTTCATTATTTATTTCAACATTTAATCTATCCATAATATTTTGTTGTGTGAATTCGCCAGCCGCACTGATGAATCGAGTAACGTCCTTTTCTCCCCACAATTTAATCGCCAGGTCTAAATCAGCATCTGACCAGTATGAAAAGCCGATATGTTCTGTTTTCATAAAATATTCTTTTTTCATTTTCACCATCCCTCATACAATAATCTTAAGTTTTCCCAACAACAGCGAACTTTTTACAACTCTGGTTTAACATTTAAATATTATACTACTCATTGTTACATTTAGCTATAAAATGTAAGCTTTTTTAAGTCTTGTATATATCCGTTTCTTACTTGTTTGCTACTCATATTGTTTCTAATTATTTTATGGTATCTCTCGCCTTTTATATCAAAATATAAAAAGCGCAACCCACAGAAAACCTTGATTTCCCATGAATTGCGCCATATAAAATTCTAATTATTCTATTATACTCTCTTTATATTGGAACCCTTGAAATACCGTAGGTTCAGACATTTTTGTTAGCTACCTGTAAGCTACGTACATCGCTCTATGTTATCTGGCATTGTAACATTTGAAAAAGATGCCAACCAACTTAATTTTATCTTATGCTTATTATTGGACTATTCCTTTACAACAGGATACCAAAGCTCATAAGTATAGTTATCTTTCGGGAAGTCATAATCAAAATACACTTCAACATCAGGGATAGAATTATCCGCCCTTCTGTATCCTGAAGATGGGAACCATTCCTGCCATATACGATTAACTAAATCCAATAAAGTGCCTTCAGCTTCGAAAATTGCCCATGTTGCTTCGGGAATATCAATCTGGTCTAAACCCTGTATATCAGAATTTTTAGTTGATGTGGCAATGTAATAATCAAATGTATGCTCATTGTCAAAGTCTGCACATAAACCTAACAAACCTTTTGGTTCACCATTAGATTGTTTTATGATTTTATCATAGATTTCTTGTGGTAAATCACGCCAGAAATACGGAACTAGATTTTCCATACTATCATTTCGGAATGTTTTCTTGACTCCAACTACTTTAAAAGCCTCTTTTTTCTCAATTCTACACTTCATTTTAATCTCTCCATTCAATATAATTTGGAAAGTGATGCGAGGATAGGAATTGATAAAGATTTTTCGGCTTCTTACATATTGAGGTGATGCCTTATGTTGATTTTGAAAAGCTCTGTTAAATGCGGTTGGCGATGAATAACCATATTTCATGGATATATCTATGATTTTATCATCACTATTTTGCAGTTCCAGTGCTGCAAGCGAAAGACGTCGGCGCCTGATGTATTCGCTTAATTGTATTCCTGTTACAATGAAAAACATATTTGATAAATCATTTCGAGAACAGAATGCCAATTTAGCAGCATAATCAAAATTAATTTCGTTACTCAGGTTCTCTTCAATGTAATCAATAGCTCTGTTTAACCGTATATTCCAATCCAAATAGCACATCTCCTTTCACTCACAAGTATATCAAGAGTAAAAACAACAATCCTCTCTTTTGTCATTTTCTTATGAGAGTTTTTGTTCATAATAAGTTTACACTTGTTAACTACATCCAACTCACGTTAATTTTAACTATTATAATACTCATTGTCAGGTTTGGCTATTTAAATCAAAACCTCTTCTAACTCTTGCATTCTGTCATTTTTGTCAGCTCTCATCGTTTATAAAAAAAGAAAGCGCAACCCACAGAAAACCTTGATTTTCCTAGGATTGCGCTCATATTAATCTTTAATATTCGATTACACTCTCTTCATATACTCGCCGGATCTGGTATCAATCTGAATCTTCTCACCCTGCTCAACGAATAAAGGAACATATACGGTTGCACCAGTTTCAACAACTGCAGGCTTGGAAGCACCTGTTGCGGTGTCACCCTTGAAACCGGGCTCTGTATCTGTAATTACAAGCTCTACAAATAACGGAGGCTCAATTGCAAATACTTGTCCATTGTGGGAAAGCATTTTAACCATTTCATTTTCCTTAACGAATTTAAGGGAATCTCCAATAGCATCTTCATTCATAGCGATCTGATCAAAGGTTTCAGTATTCATGAAGTGATAAAGCTCACCATCAGAATATAAATACTGCATGTCACTTCTCTCGATGTGTGCCTGCGGATATTTTTCTGTGGGGCGGAAGGTTCTTTCAACGACACCGCCGTTTTTGATATTCTTTAATTTTGTTCTTACGAAGGCAGCGCCTTTACCGGGTTTAACATGCTGAAACTCTATAATCTGGTAAACATTATTGTCCATTTCAATTGTCAGACCGTTTCTGAAATCGCCTGCTGAAATCATACTAATAATTCCTCCTTAAAATTTATGTGACCCTTCAGTCACAAATCGGCTATTAAATAGTCTATAATAACCTGAGCTTTTTTGCAACATATTTTTTCCGGAGAACAAAAAATGCATGAAATAGATGTATTAATCCTACAACTCAATTAATTTCTTCTCAGAGAAGGTAAAGTTCTCATGACCATCCTTTGTAACCGCCACAAGATCCTCAATTCGAACACCGCCAAAGCCCTTGATATAGATTCCCGGTTCTACGGTAATTGCCATACCGGCTTCAATGATATCCTCTTCCAGCATGGAGAATCTCGGATTCTCATGAATATGAAGTCCGACGCTGTGACCAAGTCCGTGACCGAAGCAGCCTTCATATCCGGCGCTATAGATGATGTCTCTTGCTACCTTATCCACTTCCTTGCCCTGAACACCTGCATGGATGAAATCAAGCGCTGCCAGCTGTGATTTCAGTACAGTGTTGTATACCTCCTTCTGCTTCTCGGAAGCCTTGCCGATTACTATGGTTCTTGTCATATCAGAACAATAGCCCTCATAGATACAGCCAAAGTCCATGGTCAGGAAATCACCCTTTTCGATCTTCTTTACCGTCGGCACCGCATGAGGCATGGAGGAATTCACACCGGATGCAACAATTGCATTAAAGCTGATCCCCTGAGCACCCTTTACCTTCAGAAGATATTCAATTCTTGCCGCAATTTCAAGTTCCGTCATACCGGGCTTAATAAAGTCAAGTATCTCAGTGAATACCTCATCACCGATTCCTTCTGCTCTCTTTATCATTTCCAGTTCCTTTGGGGTCTTAATACGGCGCATTGCAGTAATCTCACTGCCAAGAGGCACCAGTTCCTCAACCTTCAGCTTCTCTTTCAGCTTATTATAGGTTCCATAAAGCATATCCTCCGCCTCAAAACCCAATTGGCTGATACCATCTGCCTCCAGCAATTCGTTTAATGCCACCTCATAGCCGCCGTTACCAATCGTAACGATCTCATAGCCTTCCGCTTCCTGCTCTGCCTGAATTGTGTAACGAAAATCAGTGACTACTGCATGGCGCTTCTGTGAGATATACAGATACCCGGTTGCCCCGGCAAAGCCGCTGACATAGCGCATGTTATCACCATTGGAGATAATTGCTGCTCCTATGGATTGTTTTTGCAATATTTCCTGCACTCTTTTATAATTATCCATGTTAACCTACCTTACTTTCTATTTATTTTCGCTTCTTACATAATTATTTATCTTGATTTACAATTGCTTCCATTGCCAACAGATACCCCTGTAATCCTAATCCTGCTATCTGTCCTGTACATACAGGAGCTGTTACCGAGGTGTGCCTGAATTCCTCTCTCTGATGAATATTCGAGATATGTACCTCTATCTTGGGAACGGTAAGGCTGGCCAACGCATCCCGAATGGCATAGCTATAATGAGTGAAGGCACCGGGATTTATTATGATACCGTCCGCCTGATCATGATAAGCTTTCTGAAGCCGGTCAATGATCTCTCCTTCTCCGTTACTCTGAAAGGTCTCCAGGGTAATATTTAACTCCCTGGCTTTCTGTTCCAGAAGTTGAAGTAAATAATTA
Organism: Bacillota bacterium; assembly: GCA_023409535.1. Lineage (GTDB taxonomy): Bacteria > Bacillota > Clostridia > Lachnospirales > Lachnospiraceae > Mobilitalea. The sequence continues at coordinate 163,296 of JAEYGZ010000036.1, read as the reverse complement.
TAATCCTGCGTTCCATAGATTCCCTTCTCTCTAATCCCAAGAAAGTTTAAATTGGGACCATTGATTACCAGCAGCTTCATACAATTCCTCCCTACTTATGCATTATATTAATTATGTATGCTTGTCCGATACTTCATAGGATCAATAAATCTGCTTCAGATAAGCCTCCATAATGATATGAATAATAGTATCAAAAGATCTTCCATCTGTTACAACAGACTTATGCGCAGCTTTTTCATAAATCGGAGCTCTTAATTTCAACATACGTTCAACCTTTTGCTCAAAATCTTCCCCCTGTAATAAAGGCCTTGCGGTATCTCCCTTCAGGCGCTTTATTACGGTCTCCTTCGTGGCATTGAGATATACGACATAGCCGAGTTCCTTCAACAGCTTGACATTCTCCTCCCGAAGAGGTAAGCCTCCGCCTGTGGAAAGCACTGTGCCGGATAGCTTCGGCAGCAGCTCTTTCAGCAAATATGTCTCCATATTACGAAAATACGCTTCCCCATGCACTGAAAAGATATGATTGATAGTATCTCCGGCTTGCTGCTCCAGCATATGGTCCGTATCCCGAAACTGATAAGAGAGCTGCTTTGCCAGCCGCTCGCCTACGCTGGTTTTTCCTGAACCCATAAATCCGATTAATATAATATTGTTCTTCATATGATACGTATCCTCATTAACTTGTCAGTTATCTATTCTTTCGCATACTGCATGGAAGCTAATCCTGTTTTATCTTACCGCTGGCCAAATCCTTGCGGTAAAAATACAATACGATACGCTCCAGCTTTCTCTTAAAGACAATCTGTATCTCTTCCTTCGGATGAATTGGTTTCACCAGATAAGTCATCATTCCAATACGGTTAGCACCGTATACATCGGTAAATAATTGATCCCCGACAAATACTGTATTGTCAATACGAGTCCCCATGGTCTTGGTAGCTTTAATGTAATTCTTAATTGCAGGCTTTTGGGCTTTATAAATATAATTTGTCCCTATCTTCTGATTGAAGCGGCTGACCCTGGCATTACTATTGTTAGAAATCAGACAGGTTTGAAATCCAATCCGCTTTAACCGCTCAAAGAGCTTGATTGCACGATCATCGGCATCTGCGCCGTGTCTGACCAAGGTATTATCTATATCAAATAAAATACCTCTGTAACCCTCTTGATATAATGCCTCATAATCAATGGTATATGACGAATCTGCCAGTCTTTTCGGATAAAATCTACGAAGCATAAATTCTCCTCTGTCTTGTTTATATAGTAAATATATTCTATCATTAACATAATGTAACTTTATCAATTTACCTTATGTATTCTACGCTGATTTTCGCTTTTCATCCATAATTTATTATAGCAAGGCTGGAAACCAAGTACAAGTATAATCTCATATTATGGTAAACCGGAAGCCCAAAAATCCCATATACCAATAAGTATACGGGATTTTTATCAATTCGCAATGGACGAACAGGATTAAATATACATTATCCTATAATAGATATGTTATTCGTTAGTCAACAAAATGATAGGTACCTTCTTTTCGCGGTCTTGCATCCGGATAGACCTCTGTATATCCAAGCGCGGCCATGGAGTAAATATCATGATGCTTCGGTACATCAAAGGAATCAAGAAGCGCTCTTATCTCCGGAACATCCCTTAAGGCTTTCAACTGATTGATCCACACAGAACCGATACCAAGCTCATGGGACATCAAAAAGATGTTTTGCATTGCGCAAGCACAATCCGCCATGCTGTTACCGTTATCTCTCTCATTGGAAACCAGAATCATCACCTGTGCATGATAGAAATCATAATCCTTATTGCCAAGGCTGCTTCCCATGGTCTCATAAAGCTGCTGCATCTTCTCCCTATTCCGCAATATGGTAAAATGCCAGCTCTGCCTGTTCATACCGCTGGGTGCATAAATGGCTGCCGTGATAATCTGATCTAAATCCGTTTGACTGATGGGCTGATCCGTAAAAGAACGGACAGATCTTCTGGTTATAATGTTCTCTAATACATGATTCATACTTAATTCCTCTCCTTCATTTCTGCGATACAGTTCTTCTTTTGTTTTGCTGATTTATTTTGGTATATCCGCGGTACAGCTGGGGCATTTTGTTGCTTCAATATTAATATCCGATAAGCAGCGGGGACATTTCTTGGTACTCACAGCTGCCTGTTCCGGTTTCTTAAGTTTATTTATCCAGCGAACCAGCAGGAATACCACAAATGCCATAATAATAAAGTTTAATGCCCCTGAGATAAAAACACCGTAATTTATGGTTGCTGCTCCGTCTGCCTTGGCTACAGCAAGAGTATCATAATGCTCCCCATTCAACGCAAAAAACCAATCAGTGAAATCAATATTTTTGGTAAACAGACTTAGAATCGGCATAACAATATCACTTACAAGAGAATTTACGATACTGCTGAAAGCACCGCCGATAATGATACCAACCGCCAGATCAATCATATTCCCTCTGAGAGCAAATTTTTTAAATTCTTTTAACATAACCTACAATCCTCCTAAGGTAAATTAGTCAGCACATACAAAGATTAAGGAGGAGATTTCTCCTTCAAAATAGTATGTACACAGGATTCCCTGTTTCCTTTGTATCCTTTATTTTAACACAGCTTTTGCATTATTATCCAGATAGCATTTTAAGATACACAGGACCTCCATGGTGCAATCTACCATATTATTATATTTGTAGTTTCGGTTCGTCGAAAAGTTTCCGAAATAACCCCAGGGATCCTTTGTCTGCGTACCGTAATCCCATAAGCCATCCTGATTTTTATGATTCATGAGCCATTCGATTGCAGAAGCCATATATCTGTCGCTATTTAGGAATTGATTGATATATTTTATGGTATGGAACCACCGTCTGGTTTTATTTGATGCAAAATTTTCAGGGAAAAGCTCAATGATTTGTCCCAAAAATAACCGTGCTCATAGGCATGCCTGCCGTAATGCTCCAGCATAGCCTGTTCCAAAGAGGGTTGAAGCTGATCAGCTCTGGTATGTAAAAGGCCGATTGGAATCGGAACCAGTCTGTCCTCCCTGGTTGCTAATAACTCCTGCTGCGCCTTCTTATCCCGCTCATGTGAATATACACCGTCTTCAAAGGCCCTGCCTGCAATATAATACCATTCGTTCCATATCTTGTCGCACAGCGGATGATTGGGTCTGATTCGTTCCGCATGCATTGCTATCTCGCACATTTGCCAGGGTATCGCACGCTCATTTTTGTTATACAGCTTTGTCTTAGAAGTTCCTGTTAAAAATTCCTCCAGATATTCCAGCGCCAGAAACAGAATATCTTTATCCTCCAGCGTTAATCCGATGTATAAGCACCGTTCAATGGCAACAAGGGTTGTCGGAAATATACTCTTACTGGAATAATCCTTATCCCTCAGCGGTCCCCAATTGCCGTTAGCCGACTGGGTCTCATACAACTGATTCACAATATCACTTCCTAAAAAAGCTGGGCGAAGTGCCTGTAAGCTATCATCTTCGTAAGGAATATCCATAAGATGAAAGAGTATCTTATACTTCACCGCCGGATACTCACACCAATCATAGAAATTTTTCGCCAGGGACAGAAAATATTCGCGAGTTAACATATATACTCCTTTTCATGCTAATAACTCTCCGCTTCTGCTGCAATGCCAATGACTCCCGATAACTCAATTTATGCTGCCAAATTTGCTTTTCAAGGCTCTCTCCACAATAGGAACCGGAATGAATATTGCGACAGTCTCAAGGATAAGCAGAAGCATAAATATGCCTTCGGTTAACTGTCTCTTTAACAGCATGTATGTGATAACCGCCAATATAAGCATTAATATGCCTATGATAATATAAAGCCTGCCGGAATATTGCTGCGCAAAAATCCAGGCTTCCTTACTACTCCTCGCTCTCTTGGTTCTATAGCCATAGTACTGCTCTATTTCTTTGGGAGGAAATTTATACAGTCCCCATCCCAAAAAGAGAACAATTGCGGGGATGAAAATCAGTAAAACCAAATATACCTTTTCCATAGGAAACCTCCATACTGTCAAATCTTCACATTATAGGCCATTCCCACATAAGCATCGCCTGAACGCAGCTCCTCCAGCATCAACTCCTCTAATTCGGTAACTTCCTTACGGGATGCCTGATCACCGTTTTCAGCTTTTCGGGTGAAGTCTTACGCGGATCTGAAAGATAAATCTCGTGGTGCCGCCGTGCTTCGTTCATGTCGATCCTATAACCCTTTTGGGTGGCATATTGCTCCATTGCAACGATAGTATCAGGCTCCTCGTCGTACGGTCCGATATGCATAACATGAACACATAAACCCTCTGTAATTATTTCAAGCTGCGCTTTGGTTATGTCAAGGTCAGGCTTCTTCCTGGCAAGGGCTGCCTTGGCTGCTTCAAATACTTCCGCAGTCACAAAGTCAGGCTGGCGAATGAGCATTGTCCATATAAATTTACTCTTATCGGTGATTGCTGCGCCGCCGCCCCTGAAGTCATCATCAACACTCCAAAAGCCTTCCAGCGGAGGGATAACATACTCTAACACCGGCTTATTACCCATTTTTATTGTATAGGACAGTCCGTACAACAATTCAACGGCGGCAGCATATTCAGCGCTGGTATTCGGATCGCCTTTACCGTTAACGGCGATGAATGTCATCTCCGGCACATCGATAATGGACGGCGTGGTTTTCGGCTGATACAGGTCTTTTTGTGTTTTCTTAAAATCAATCGGCAAATTTAATTTCCTCCCTTTCGGTTTAAGCAGATTGTATCTAAACCATATATTACCACCAAATGATAAAACAATGCAATACCATCGTGAATAAGTACCGATAGGATAAACCGGCATTCGAATTTATCTGACATAAAAAGAACATGGGAAGGATGTTTTTGAGCTCAAGCATCCTTCCCATGTTCTCATTTACAATTAAATCAAAGGCTTCTTACTCCTCTTTCCACTTTACATACACATTGCAGTCGTAGTAGGTGCCATCCTTTCTGATTCCAACCCGCTGTTCTGTTTTTGCATAGGTCATACCTGCCTTCTGCATCACCTTGCCTGAAGCAACATTCAGAACATCATGCTTTGCCTGTATCCGTTGATATCCCACCTCATAGAAGAGGAAATGCATCACTGCAAAGAGCGCCTCTGTCATAATACCCTGACTCCAGTATTCCTTACCAAGACAATATCCAACCTCGCAGGAGCCCGCGTTGTCGTCGGCTATCTCCAGACTAATGGAGCCTATGGCATTTCCATTTTTCTTGTATTCAATTACCCATACATAGACGTTATTGCGGCGATAGCTGTCAATCCAGTTCAATATTCTCCTGCGTGAAGCATCCACGCTTGCATACGGTCCCCAGGAGAGGTATTTGCAAACCTCAGGATCACCGGCCCAATTACGGAACATGTCGCCTGCGTCCTTTTCTTCAAACCGTCGCAGGACCAATCGTATCGTTTCAATTGTAGCTGTTCCCTTATGCTGAATACTCATTATCCACATCCCGGCACTTTAAGCGGCTCGTTATCCACAATACGAACGCTTAAATTCACTCTCAGGAAATGCATATACGGGGACTTGTTCTATTATGCCAGAAAAACGTATTGCCGGCTTAACTTACTTTCTGATCTCGATCCCCTTTCCACTCAGGATGGACAATATTTCATCCACCATTGCCTGAATTTCAGTACCCTCCAGAGTTCGTTCCATAGAACCGAATTCCAGACGGACGGTGACACTCTTCTTACCCGGCAGCAGCTTCTCATCCTCGAACACATCAATCAAACGCAGTCCCTGCAGATAATCACATGGATACTCTGTGATATAGCTTACGATATTCTCATAGCGAAGGGATTTACCGGTAAGTAAGCTTAAGTCAATGGTAACGCCCGGATATTTTGATACTTCTGTATATCGCAGAGGTTCTGCCCCCACTTTCTCAAGGCTTTCTATATCAATTTCTGCAAAGGCTGCATTTAGCTTCTTATCGATCTTATTCTTCACTCGCGGGTTAAGAACGGAAAAATACCCGATCTCCTCACCTTGAAGCAACACAGCCGCACTGTTTACAGGATGAATGTAATTGTATTTTGCCAACTCCTCCTTTACTGCAAAGGATGGAACGGCATTCTTAATTGCGGTAATGACCTGTTCGATGATTTCCTTGCATTTAAAATATACTTCCTTCTCTGTCAGCTTCTTGCTGGCTACCACAAAGGCGAGCTTCTTGCGCTCATCAGCCAATCCGTCCCCACGAAGGCCATTTGCAACACGGCCGATTTCATACATCCCCATCTCAGGAAAGCTATCCGCATTCTTGGATACAAAGCCAAGAAGACTCGGGATGATGGTGGCACGAATCGTATCATTTTCGGCGGTTAAGGAATTAACAATACGGATATTCGGCTCAGTTATGATGCCTAATTCCTTGTTTAGCTTACTCTCATACCAGATGTAGCTGTGCACCTCATTCATGGCAAAACGCTGTGCCAGCAGCTCCTTCATGCGGTATTCATTGCTTCTCAGGATGCTGTGACGAATTGGCACAAGGAAGCTCTTCGTAGAGATGATATTAAAGTTATCATAACCGTAGATACGGGTAATCTCCTCAATAATATCCGCCTTCATGGTAACATCCTTCGTTGCTCTCCAGCTGGGAACCACAAGGCTGAAGGCATCCTGACTGCGGGTGACATCAAAGCCCAGTGCCGTCAGGGTTTCCTCAATCTGATGGCCGGAAATGTCAATTCCCGTATATTTATCCACATAGGCCTTATCAAAATCTATCCGAAGGGTATCATACTTCTTTACATAGCAGTCTGTCAGAGCGGATGTTACCTGCACACCCGGATCAATGTCAGTCAGCAGTTTGACAAATCGCTCAATCGCAGGAATTGTAAGCTCCGGATCAAGGGTTTTCTCATACCGTGAGCTTGCATCGGTACGAAGGCCAAGCCTGGTAGCGGATTTGCGGACAGATACACCGTCAAAGTTGGCCGATTCAAGCAACACCGAATCCGTATCTGCAGTAATTTCGGATAATTCACCGCCCATGATTCCGGCGATTGCCACCGGCTCCTTCTCATCGCAGATCAGCAGGGTATCCGTATCCACCTTACGCTCTACACTGTCCAGGGTTGTGAAGTTCACTGTCTCAGGATAAGTCTTGACACGGATCGTTGATACCTTCTGATTGTCAAAGGCATGCATAGGCTGGCCAAGCTCCATCATGAGGTAATTGGTCAAATCCGCAAGCAGGTTGATGGATCTCATGCCGCAGTAGTTCAGGCGGATTCTCATATTGATAGGGGATTTCTTCTGTGTAATATTACCGATGGAGATACAGCTGTAGCGGAAGGTCTTTTCCACATTCTCCACCTTCACATCAATCGCCTTCAGTGCTTTATAAATGCTGGTATCTGTTACCTCCAAAGACTTCAGGGGTCTCTTTGTCAATACAGCAATCTCTCTGGCGATACCGTAATGACCCCATAGGTCAGGACGGTTCGTTAAGGATTTATTGTCCACCTCAAAGATGGTATCTTCAATCTGCATGATTGACTTAATATCCGCACCCAACGGATAACTATCCTCTAAAATCATCAGACCGGAATGATCCTCGCTGATCCCAAGCTCCTTCTCGGAACAGCACATACCATGGCTGGTTTCACCGGCAATCTTTGCTTCCTTAATCTCCAGTTCACCTACCTGGCCTCCAAGTGCAGCAAAGGGTACCACCGCTCCGACAAATACATTCGGTGCACCGCAGACGCAATCCACTACCTCTTTGCCGATATCCACCTTTACCAGATGAAGCTTCTTGGAATTCGGATGATCCTTGATCTCGATAATCTTGCCGACAACCACGCCGCGGATATCCTTTCCCTTTTCTTCTATTCCCTCCACTTCTGCCGTGGATAAAGTAAATCTGCCTATTAATTCTTTTAAATTAACTCCGGATAAATCCGTGAATTCTGATATCCAATTCATTGAAATATACATAATAATAGCCTCCCGACTCTATACTGTGAACTTCTTCAGCTGCTTTAAATTACCGCTGTTGAAGAGACGAATATCCTTAATGTTATACTTCATCATTGCAAGTCTGGTTAAACCAAGTCCGAATGCAAAGCCGGTATATTTCTCAGGATCTATACCGCCAAGACGAAGTACATTAGGATGAATCATGCCGCAGGGCAAAAGCTCCAACCAGCCGGACTGCTTACAGGTAGGACAGCCGGTACCGCCGCAGATGGCACAGTTAATATCAAGCTCAAAGCCCGGTTCCACGAAGGGGAAGAAACCCGGTCGAAGACGTACCTTCACATCTCTCTCAAACACCTCGGATAACAGTACCTTCATGAAGTAGATCAGATTGGAGATGGAGATATCGTCCCCGATCATCATGCCCTCCAGCTGAAAGAAGGTATTCTCATGGCTGGCATCAATATTCTCATTTCTGAAGCATCTTCCCGGAAACAAAACCCTGAGGGGCTCACCCGGCTTCGGCGCACCGTATTTACGCATAATCGCATTCTGGGCAGCGGAGGTATGAGTCTTTAAAAGCTGACCGTTCTCAAGATAGTAGGTATCGGTCATATCTCTTGCAGGGTGATTCTTCGGAATATTCACACCTTCAAAGTTATTAAATTCCGTCTGTATTTCCAGACCATCCTCGATGATAAAGCCCATGGTTTTAAAGATGTCTTCGATCCGCTTCTGTACAATAGTAATGGGATGCATGGTGCCCACCGGCTTATCGTTAGGGATGGAGAAATCATAGCGTTCCGCCTTCTCAAGCTCTCTTTGATATTCTTTCTCCTCCAGCTTCTTCTGATAATCCACAATGGCGTTCTCAATCTCATCCTTCAGTAAATTCACCTGCATACCGGCAAGCTTCTTTGCTTCCGCATCCAGATTGCGCAGATCCTTCAGTGCCTCAGTTACAAGCCCCTTCTTGCCCAGGAAGGATACTCGGATTCGCTCCAGTTCCTCCTTCAGGTTCACGGAGTCTAACTCAGATGTAAACTGTTCTTTGATTCGTTCCAGGTTTTCTAACATTTTCATTCCTCCTATATTTCTAAAATCATTTACCTTATCCTTATATCCACGGATGAAACTTCAAGACCATACCATAAAGCTTGCAAACATCACCTTTGCTGAAAACAACAAAAAAGCTCCCGCCCCAACAGGGACGAAAGCATCGTGGTACCACCCAAATTCAAGCCTTAACGATAAGACTCCTCGGCAGTCATAACGGAACTGAACCGGCTTCTCTTTCAAAAAGCAACTCCGGTGCCGAACTTCGTAATATATCTGAACCCTGAAGCTGCTCTCAGCCGGTGACAGCTTCTCTCTGGCGGGAAAATACATCCTACTACATTCACCTTCAACGTTATTATCATTTTCCCATATCTTACCCGACTTCTTCCATATTGTCAAGAAGCAATCTGATAAAGTTATTGCAAAGATGCGCATTAAGATGAAAAGGCATTACCTTCAAGTTTCAGTACCGTGATTTCTCCGTATTTCTTCACACTTTCTCTGTATTTAGCGATAATGAATTCATCTGCCTCAAATGCCAGACAGGGAAGCGTTCCATCCAAGTCAAACCAGTCCGTCTCTGTAATGTCATCTCCCGGCACAGGTTTTTCCGACCCATGGTATTTCGCAAGCAGCACAATTACCAAAGAACTAACACCAATTTCAAAACAATTTGAAACTACATTAATAATCCCGTCCAGAGTTACGGTTATCCCGACTTCCTCCTTCACTTCCCGGATTGCCGCATCCACATAGGTTTCTCCATATTCAATATAACCACATGGCAAGCACCACTTCTCCGGAAAGATAGAAGCCTTATGCCTTTTCCCAAGCAGCACCTGCCCCTGATCGTTCACCACCAGAATTGAGACACAGGGAGAAGGATTTTGTAACTGATATAGTTACAGGACGGGCAGCGATATCTTTGAACTTCTCCATCCATAAATTGTTCGCATTCAGAACCGCAATTGATACAGTACATAGAAATACCCCATTTCATAGCTCACTTTATTGCAAGGATTTCAAATCAGATAGATTTTTAATCATAAAAAAGAATTATACCATCCTTAAGATAATACAATTCTTTTTGTTATTTTGCAAGTTCGGTACTTATTCGGTTTGAGGCGTTACCCGCTTCTGGTAAGCCCGGACAGTTACGGACAGTATAAAACAGATGACAAAATAAACCACAGCCAGGAAAGCGAATAGGGACATAATCTCCGCCGCTGTTACTGCCTTACCCATAACAATGTCGGTATTTCTGGAAAGCTCCGCAATGTCCACCGCCTTAAGATAAGCGGTATCCTTAATCACCGTAATCATCTGGGACAGGGTGGAGGGAATGATCTTCTTATAAGTCTGCGGAAGGATGATGTGCATCATCATCGCCGGAAAATGAAAGCCCTGTGATCTTGCACTTTCAAACTGCCCCTTCGGTATGCCATTTAAGCCTCCGCGGATGATCTCCGCCATAACTGCCGATGTAAATAAGGTGAATGCAAATATCTCCTTTCCCAGGACGTTGCCGGGTATGGTGAACCGGAAAAAGAAGATCCATAAAATATTCGGGGTACAGCGAAAGAACTCAATATAGGCTCCAACGATTTTTGCCAAAGGGAGCAAGGGTCCGCGGGCATAATTTCGGACAATTGCCAGTAGGGTACCGATCACAAGACTTAACAATATCGTTACCACAGAGATGATCAGTGTCAGCTTCAAGCCGTCCAGCATAAAGAATAAATTTGCCTGATTAAATACAATATTCATAGGCCCGCCTCCCTCTTATCACCCGGTTTTTTTGAAGCGGGAAGCTGCTTCGCTCTAAGCTCCAAGGCTGCCGTCAGTCTGGCAAGAGGGAAACATATCGCAAAATACAATAATCCTGCGCTCAGATACCCCTGATAGAAAAAGCCGCTGTTCCCGGCCCAGGATTTTGCAAAGTACATAATATCCATACCTGCAATCATCGCCAGAACAGAGGTGTTTTTAATCAGGTTCATGGCCTGATTGGTCAGCGGAGGCAGGATAATTTTCATGGTCTGCGGCAGAATGATATACTTCATAATCTGCAGATACCGGAAGCCTTGAGATTCCGCAGCTTCAATCTGTCCCTTGGGAATTGCCTCAATACCGCTGCGGATCACCTCGGCGATATATGCTCCGTGATACAATCCGACACCAAGGCTCCCCACCATCAGTTCCGGAAGCCGAATTCCTATCATCGGAAGCCCAAAGGAATAAAAGAAAATCTGAACCACCAGCGGTGTATTTTGAAAGAATTCCACATAAATTCTTGTGATTAGCTGCAGAGGCTTCCTCTTGGTCGTATACAGCAATCCAAAGATAATACCCAAGGCCAGGGCCAATAGCAAACCTGCCAGTGAAACCGCAAAGGTGGTTTTCATGCCGGCCAGAAACTGGTCAAAATCTCCCAGGAGACGTAACCAACGATGTGCGTCAAATAATTTGGACATATTCACCACCCCCGTCTTATCCTAATCTAAGCACTCATTCGCCGAGGATGGCGAATCCTGTTCCATCCTTGGAAAAAGCTTTTTTACTTAAGATTATATTTTTCCTTATATTCATCCATTCTTCCGTCGGCAATCATGTCTTTTATCACTTTATCAACCAATTCCGTTAATTCTTTATTATCCAGCTTGGTTGCGGCTCCGTAATCCTGCTCCTTGAATCTGTCCTCCAGCATGAAGGTGGTATCATCCGCATAGCTTGAGAGGATACCGCGGTCTACGGAGAATACGTCGATATTTCCGGAGGATAAAGCAACCTTAATGTTCGGATAAGTATCAAATTCCTTAAAGGTCACATTAATTTCCTTACCGCCAAGATATTCAGTTACAGCATCCTTTGTGGTTGCTGCATTGGACACACCGATCACCTTGCCTTCCAAATCCTCGGTAGTCTGGATGCCAGAATCCTTAAGTACCAGGAACCCTACCGCATCGGTATAATATGGTGCGGAGAAATTCCAGCTCTGCTTTCTCTCCTCTGTAATCGTGAAGGTTGCAAGTACAACGTCAATCTCGCCATTATCAAGTAACGGACCTCTGGTGGTTGCATTCACACCGGTAAATTCCACCTTATCCTTCGCTTCTTCCACTGAGCAGTCAAAGATCTCTGCTGCTATCTCATAGGCAATGTCAATTTCAAGTCCCTCATAGGAATTGGTTTCCGGATTAAGATAGCCGAAATTCAGAACATCCTGCTTGCATCCGACTTTTAACACACCATCCTTCTTGATTGCGGCTACTGATTCGGTGTTTCCCTTACAGGCAGTAAGCGCAAATAACATTGAGGTTACCAAAAGCCCGGCACATATTTTTTTCGTCAGCTGTTTCATACGTAACTCCTCCTTTATATATATAAATTATTTTTATCTTAAAATTTTGCTTAAGAATGCTTTAGTCCGATCGTTCTCCGGATTTTCAAAAAAATGCTCCGGTGTTCCGGCCTCTAGAATCCTGCCGTCGTCCATAAAGATTACACGATCGGCAACCTGCCTTGCAAAGCCCATTTCATGAGTAACACATACCATAGTGATATTTTCTTTGGACAGTCCTATCATAACATCCAAGACCTCCTGAACCATCTCAGGATCAAGTGCACTGGTGGGTTCGTCGAATAAGATAATCTTCTGCCTGGTAGTCAAAGCCCTGGCGATAGCCACTCTCTGCTGCTGGCCGCCGGACAGGTTCTGGGGATAGGCATCCGCCTTATCTGCAAGGCCGACACGTGTTAAGTATTCCATTGCCATCTCCTTCGCCTTGGCCGCCGGTATTTTCTGAAGCTTGATGGGTGCCAAAGTCAGATTCTTTAACACCGTCATATGCGGATACAGGTTAAACTGCTGGAATACCATAGCGGAAGTATTCTTTACCGTCTGAATCCTGTTTCGTTTGTTCAAAAGCTTATCGTCGATATAGATATCTCCCGTTGTGGGCTCCTCCAGATAATTGATACATCTGATCAGGGTGCTTTTGCCGCTGCCGCTGGGTCCGATGATAACCAGCTTCTCCCCCTCCTTCACGTGAAGATTAATATCCTTCAAAACATGCAGGGGTCCGAAATATTTATTCACATTATTCAGTCGTATCATAGTAATGATCACACCCTTCCTATGTGAATTATGTTCCTGACAATTCACACTTGTCTGTGAAAACAACAAAAAGCGCTTAGATAAAAATCTAAGCGCTTTTGCTTGTTATTCCCAAATATATTTAATGCTAATAATTATACCTTCCTGCTTTAGATATGTCAACCGCTAATTTCCATCCATTTGCTGTCAATTTACCGGCTTTATGGGTATCTCTATTTTCTGTCCGGCATACAAACACCTAAACGGATTACGATTTGACTTTCTCTTTCTGTCTATCTATGCTAGAATAAGACTGAAAATCTTATTGTTCGCACATTTTAATACCGGGAGAATACTATGAATACGAAAATCATCTTTTTTGACATCGACGGAACCATTCTAAGCCACCGGACCTACGAAATATCCGACAGTACAAAATCAGCAATAAAGCAGGCACAGGCCAATGGCCACCTGGCATTTATCAATACAGGGAGAACGCTCTCCGAGATTGACGCGGAAATTATAGAAGCAGGCTTTGACGGCTATGTATGCGGCTGCGGTACTTATATCAATTACCACGGAATGGATCTTCTTCACAAAACCATTCCGGCTGACCTTGCCGATATGCTGATCAACGATTTGAAATCCTTGAATATCGAAGCCGTTCTCGAAGGACACGAAAGTGCCTATTATAACTTTTCATCTACCAATCCAATCCTGCTGGAATTAAGAGAGCATCAGCTCAATCGTAAGGTACCCATCAAAAGCTGGGAGGAACCGGAGAAGTTCTTTGATAAATTATGCACCTGGGAATATACCCATGAGAGCGGTAAACGCTTTTTTGAGAAATATAATGAGCTATTTGACTTTATTGACCGTAACGACCGATTCTATGAAATCATACCTAAGGGCTTTTCCAAAGCAACCGGTATCCGGTATCTGATCAATCATCTTGATATTCCTCACGAAAACACCTATTGCTTTGGCGACAGCGAAAATGACCTGCCCATGCTGAGGTACGTTAAGAACAGCATCGCCATGGGCAATGCATCACAGCAGATTAAGGAGCTGGTATCCTATGTTACCAGGGATGTGGATGAAGATGGGATAGCTCATGGTTTGAAACACTTTGGTTTAATTTAGGGATAATTCATTAGTGTATATATATGCATTCTATGAATTACCTGCTTGTGCTACGGAAAGATCTGTGATAGAATGAGCGAGGTATGAAGTCAAACAGGTAATCCATGTAAAAGGAGTGTTGTCATTGCAGAATTACGACGTTATTATCATAGGTGCCGGACCTTCCGGTATTTTTTGTGCCTATGAGCTAATCAAGGAAAATAAAGACTTAAAGATATTGATGGTAGAAAAAGGCCGTCCGATTGAGAAGAGAATGTGCCCAAAGAGAACCACAAAGCAATGTATCGGCTGCCAGCCCTGTTCCATCACCACAGGCTTTGCCGGTGCCGGAGCATTTTCCGACGGTAAGCTGTCCCTTTCCCCTGATGTTGGCGGCAATCTTCCTGATATTCTTGGTTATGACAAAGCAATGGAACTGATTAAGGAGTCCGATGATATTTATCTTAAATTCGGTGCCGATACCAACGTTTACGGTGTTGATAAGGAAGCGGAGATCCGCGAGATCAGAAGACGTGCCATTAATGCCAATCTGAAATTAATCGAATGTCCCATCCGTCATCTTGGTACGGAGGAGGGCTATAAAATCTATACCAGGCTCCAGGAGCATCTAAAGGAAGCCGGAATTGATATGGTCTTTCATACCATGGTAAAGGATATCATCATTGAAGATAATAAAGCAAAGGGGATTGTAACCTCCAAAGGCGACACATATTATGCAAACGAAGTTGTATCAGCCATCGGCCGCGAAGGCTCCGACTGGTTTAAAGAGATCTGCAAGGAGCATGGTATTGAAACAAAGGTAGGAACCGTGGATATCGGCGTACGTGTTGAGGTTCGTGACGAGGTAATGGAATTCCTGAACAAAAACCTGTATGAGGCAAAGCTGGTGTATTATACTCCTACTTTTGATGATAAGGTCCGTACCTTCTGTACCAATCCTTCCGGCGAGGTTGCAACCGAATATTACGAGAATAATCTTGCGGTAGTTAACGGACATGCCTATAAATCAAAGGAATTTAAGACAAATAACACGAACTTTGCCATCCTGGTGTCCAAGAACTTTACAAAACCCTTTAAGACACCCATTGAATATGGTAAGCATATCGCTCAGTTATCCAATATGCTCTGCGGCGGCAGAATCTTAGTTCAGACCTTCGGAGATTTCCAGAGGGGCAGAAGAACCACAGAGGAGCGTCTCTGCAGAAATAACCTGATCCCAACTCTAAAGGATGCTATCCCGGGCGATTTGTCCTTAGTATTCCCCCACCGTATTATGGTGGATATCAAGGAGATGCTTCTGGCTCTGGATAAGGTTACTCCCGGTATCGCCAGTGATGAAACCTTACTGTACGGTGTCGAGGTTAAATTCTATTCCAACAAGGTTGTGGTAAATACGGATTTTGAGACCAGCATTGAAGGACTTCGTGCCATCGGAGACGGTGCCGCCGTAACCAGAGGCTTACAGCAGGCTTCCGCCAACGGTATCAGTGTGGCAAGAAGTATTCTTGCCAAGAGAAAGAAATAATCCTATCCTTAATAATATTGCCAAGATCAAGAGCGCCGCAGGTTAATTCCAGCGACGCTCTTTTGTTATTCAGAACCACATGGTATAACGTTCTTAGCTTACTTCTTCTTCAAGATCGGTCTCCTGACTTACGACCGTATACTTATGCAGCACCGGCTGAAAATCGGGATATGCCTGATTACCATGCTCATAAATATCAAGTCCTTCAATCTCTTCCTTTAAGGAAACTCTGAGGCCGACCGTCTTTTTAATCGCATACCAGACGAGCATTGCCGACCCGAAGGTAAATGCTCCTACCGTAAGTACGCCGATCAACTGTGCTCCCAGTAAATCAAAGCCGCCGCCGAAGAACAATCCGTTTGCCGATGAGACTCCCCCAATCCCATCCTGCGCAAACAGACCGACTGCAACCGTACCAAAGATACCGTTTATCAAATGTACGGAGATCGCACCTACCGGGTCATCAATTTTAACACGGTCAAAGAACATAACAGCAAAGATTACAATCACACCGCAAATCGCCCCGATAATCATTGCACTGAGAACACTCACAAAGGCACAGCTTCCGGTAATCCCCACAAGACCTGCCAGGCAGCCGTTGATGGTCATGCCCAGGTCAGGCTTTCCAATTACAATCCACGAGGTGATGGTGGCGGTCAGTGTTGCAACGATCGCCGCCGTATTGGTAGTCATAACAATATGAGAAATCGATGTCGGGTCCGCAGCCATGGTGGAGCCGGGATTAAAACCGAACCAGCCCAGCCAGAGAACAAATAAACCGATCACTGCAATACTCATATTATGGCCGGGAATTGGATTGATCTTGCCGTTTTTCGCATATTTTCCAACTCTTGGACCAAGAATTAATACACCTGCCAGTGCAGCCCATCCTCCGACAGAATGAACGACCGTATCGCCGGCAAAATCCAGAAAGCCCAGTCCCGCAAGGAAGCCGCCGCCCCAGATCCAATGCCCGACGATGGGATAGATCACCAAGGTTAAAACAAAGGAAAAGATAATAAACGATAAATATTTAATTCTTTCTGCTACCGCACCGGATACAATCGTTGCTGCCGTTCCGCAGAAGACTAATTGAAAGAAAAACTTTGCAAATAACGGTACACCGGTCCAGGACAGGGCGGAATAAACTCCCTCGTATGCATCGGTTACCGGAGAATTGTCAGCTCCCGATACCAGGAAAAGTCCCTTCAGCCCAATGAAACCGTTGCCGTCTCCGAACATCAAGCCAAATCCAAGCAATAAAAATCCCAATGAGGATACCGCAAAAACAATTAAATTTTTTGATAAAATATTAACAGCATTTTTTGACCGTGCAAAACCGGATTCAACACAGGCAAAGCCCAAATTCATAAAAAATACCAGCATACCTGCTATCAGGACCCACATAGTGTCCATTGTCACTTTTACATCCATACTTCATTCCCCCATTCTTATTTGTTCAATTCAAACTTTTATTATACTTATGAAAAATGGAGCCGGGGTTACGCGCGCATCCCGACTCCATTGTCTTCACGAAATATAAAAAGGTCAAAGCTGCAAAGCTTTGACCCTGTTGTCATAATTGAATTTGAACTGAGTGTAGCACACTTTTTTGTCCATTTCAAGATATATTTTTCTATTTATTGTAAATTTAATATATTATATTATCTTGCTATTCAAGTTGACACTCACATAGGCTTTTCTTCTGCCAGGCAAAAAAATAAACCCGGCAAGAGCTGATTGCCGGGTTTTCTTACCGATATGATCAGGTATCCGCGATTAAAATTATTCCTCTCCCTGAAGAGCGTCATATCCTGTCTCGCCGGTACGAACCTTAATCACATCTTCAACATCATATACAAAGATCTTGCCGTCACCGATATTACCGGTATACAAAGCCTTTCTTGCTTCTTGAATTACCAGGTCAACCGGTACTTTACTGACAACAATTTCAACCTGAACCTTGGGGAGCAAATTCATCTCCACCGGCACACCGCGGTAATATTCGGTTACACCCTTTTGAATGCCGCAGCCAAGCACGTTTGTTACTGTCATACCGGTTACCTCAATTGCATTCATTGCTGCCTTCAGTGCTTCAAACTTGCTCTGTCTTGTGATAATCTCAACCTTTGTAATCTTAGGCTGTCCTGTGCCTTCCCTCTCAACCTTGACCTTGGTTACAGGGACAGCCTCCTGAACGGGCGCAGCGGAAGTTGCCGCAGCTTCAGCTCCAAAGGATGAATCTACCGCCGGCATAAAGTCTGCATATGCACTTATCAGACCATGCTCATGAATATCAAGACCTTCCATTTCTTCTTCCTTGGATACTCTTAATCCCACAGTTTTCTTGATAATGAAGAAAGTAATTGATATTGCCACAACTACCCATGCCGCAACTGATACTACGCCAAGTAATTGTGTTAAGAAATATGAAAAGCCGCCGCCGTAGAACAATCCGCCGTCAATTGCAAACAAACCGGTGAGTAAGGTTCCAAAAGCCCCGCAGACACCATGAACGCCCACTGCTCCTACCGGATCATCAATCTTTAACACCTTATCAATAAACTCAATTGCAAAAACAATGACTGTACCTGCAATCAGGCCTATGATCGCCGCACCAAGAGGGCTTACCGCATCGCAGCCTGCAGTAATCGCTACAAGACCTGCTAATGAACCGTTCAGGGTCATGGACACATCCGGCTTTTTGTATTTGATCCAGGTGACTACCATGGCAGCGATGGATGCCGTAGCTGCTGCCATATTGGTCGTTACAAAGATATTGCTCATGGACGCCAGCACATCATCACCCGTTGCGGACACCGTTGAACCAGGGTTGAAACCAAACCAGCCAAACCACAGGATAAACACACCTAAAGCACCGAGGGTAATACTGTGTCCGGGAATTGCTTTTGATTTACCGTCTTTTGTATATTTACCGATCCGGGGTCCTAACATTTTGGCACCGACCAGTGCACAAATACCGCCAACCATATGAACTACTGTGGACCCTGCAAAATCATGAAAGCCTAATTCAGCCAACCAGCCGCCGCCCCAGATCCAATGACCGGATACCGGATAAATGACTGCACTGATGACCATACTATAGATACAATATGCGGCAAACTTCGTTCTTTCTGCCATGGCTCCTGATACGATAGTTGCTGCTGTTGCACAGAATACCGTCTGGAAGATCAAAAATGCCATGAGAGGAATACCCTCCGGTGGAGTATAGTCACCTCTTACCATGGGATCGATCCAACCGAAGATACCGTTACCGGCGCCAAACATGATCCCAAAACCCAATAACCAGTAGATCGGTGTTCCAAGTGCAAAGTCCATCAGGTTTTTCATAACAATATTTCCTGCATTTTTTGCTCTTGTGAAGCCTGTTTCCACCATCGCAAATCCTGCCTGCATCAGGAATACCAATGCAGCTGCTACTAAAATCCAAATTGTGTTGACAGATGAATACATACATTTCCCTCCTGCTTTTCTTATTTTAAATATATATCAAGGGTCACGCAAACAACCGGACCCATGCTACCAGAGAAACGATAGAAAAAGCGAGGTCAAAGCAAATCCTTTGACCTCGCTGTCAAGCTAAAATATACAGGCTGAATAAAAAGTTTTCTATAAAATAAAAAAGGGCAAAGAACTTCATAAGAAGCTCTCCACCCTAAAGCTCAAAACTTGAAACAGCCACAATACAATGAAGCTTAGCTGTCAACCGGAATATGTTACATATAACATATAATAACTTATTTACTATTTTATTGATCACTATTTTTGGCTACTCAGGAATTTCCTCGTAATAAAAAAGGAAGCCAAAGCATTGTCGCCTTGACTTCTTCGCCAAAATATAATGGTAATACTTTATCACATTCCTTATAATTTTTCAATAGAAAATTAAAAATATATAACTTTTGTAACAACTTTATAAAATCTTTGATTTGAAGTCATACAATTTTCGTCAAAACGATTATAAAGACCTATTGTATCAACATTGCATCACCAAAGCTAAAAAAGCGATACCGCTGCTTCACAGCCTCCTCATACGCTGCCATAATATGATCTCTGCCGGCTAATGCAGAGACAAGCATCATCAGGGTCGATTCCGGAAGATGAAAGTTCGTAATCAATGCATCCAGAACCTTAAAATGATAACCCGGATAGAGAAAGATGGAGGTGTCCCCGCTCCCTGCATGTATGGTTCCGTCTTCATCCGCTGCAGACTCAACCGTCCGGCAGCTGGTGGTCCCGACGCAGATCACTCTGCCGCCGTTTCTCTTCGTTTCATTCATGATTGCCGCTGCCTCCTCGGTTACCTGATAGAATTCGGAGTGCATATGGTGCTCCAGTACATTTTCTACCTTTACCGGACGGAAGGTTCCAAGACCAACATGCAGTGTAACATTTGCAATAGGAATTCCCATTGCTTCAATCTCTGCCAAAAGCTCTTTGGTAAAATGCAAACCGGCAGTAGGTGCTGCCGCAGAGCCTTCATATTTGGCATATACGGTCTGATAGCGGTTCTTGTCCGCAAGCTCATGTGTAATATAGGGCGGTAACGGCATCTGACCCAGCTGATCCAAAATCTCCTCGAAAATGCCCTGATAACGGAATTGAACAAGACGATTACCTTCCTCAAGCATATCGATAATCTCTCCGGTCAGAATCCCGCCTCCAAAGCTTATCTTGGTTCCCGGTCTCGCCTTCTTCCCCGGTTTGACCAGTGTTTCCCAGATATCCTTCTCCCTGCGTTTGAGCAGCAGAAGCTCTATTCTGGCACCATGGGCTTCCTGCCCCTGGGCGGTTTGGTGATCGTGCAGCTTCTCTCCGATCAGTCTTGCGGGAATTACCTTGGTATTATTGATAACCAGACAATCCCCCTTTCTAAGGTACTGAGTGATATTTCTGAATATTTTATGTTCCATTGCTCCGGTTTCCTTATCAAGAACCAAAAGTCTTGAACTTGAACGGTCCTCCAGAGGATCCTGTGCGATTAATTCTTCCGGTAAATCATAATAAAAATCCTGTGTCTTCAAAATAGCCTCCATCATTGTCGTTTATGCTTTCTTCATTAACAATCCAATCATAAGCATTCTCATTTCATATGAAAAAGATTATACAACCGATTACTGAAAAAATCCACACTCTTCTTCGATAATACCTTCAACAAAATAGGATGCCGCAGCTGTTTCCTTACTGCGGCACCCTATCTTAACCTGTTATACTTATTTATTAGATCAATTGATCTGCCTTAATCAAAATAAACCGTTCTGCCGGTATGAGCAGACTCATAAATCGCCTCAAGGATTCTTGTAACAACAATTGCCTGCTCAGGCTTTACAACAAGCTCCTTACCGTTTGCAACCGCATCATAGAAAATCTGCTGCTCAATATCCGGTGCATCTTCGCTTTTTCCTGAATAGAATGCAACGCCGCCTGATTTTAAATCCGGCTTTTCAACTGTTTGCTTATTGTACTGCACGCGGTTAATACGCAGGCCGTCTTTCATGTCTGCACCTGCTTTGGTTCCGCAGAGGCTGGTTTTTGCTTCATCAACCTCAAGCGTATTCAAAGCCCAGGAGGATTCTAAGTGAATGGTTGCACCATTCTTCATCTTAATAAAACCAAATGCAGAATCTTCTACGGTAAATTCCTTGGGATCCCACTCTCCGAACGCATTCCCCTGTTCCGTCTGCTCCGCAAGCTTACGGTATACGGAACCGGTTACTGACTCCGGCTCGTAATTATTCATCATCCAGAGGGTCAGGTCAAGTGCATGGGTTCCGATATCGATTAACGGACCGCCGCCCTGCTCTTCTTCGTTTAAGAATACGCCCCAGGTAGGTACGGCACGTCTTCTTACCGCATGGGCTTTTGCATAATATACCTCACCCAGGTCACCGTTGTCACAAGCGCTCTTTAAATACTTGGAATCCTGACGGTAACGATTCTGATAACCGATGGTCAGAAGCTTGCCGGTCTCCTTCGCCGTATCAAGCATTACCTTTGCATCGGCATAGGATTTTGCCATGGGCTTCTCACACATAACATGCTTTCCTGCCTTCATGGCTGCTACGGAAATAATGGAATGCGATTTGTTCGGTGTTAACACGTAAACCGCTTCAATCTCTTCCTTTACCAGCTCATTATAATCCGTATATACACGCGCATCCGGTGTGCCATATTTGCTTTTTGCTTCTTCTGCTCTTTCCTTAATGATATCGCAGAATGCCACAATTTCATAATTACCGTTTTTCTGAATTGCGGGTAAATGCTTTCCGTTTGCGATACCGCCGCAGCCGACAATTCCTACTTTTACCTTTCTCATTGACGTTTCCTCCGTTAATTCATGTATTCTGTCTATAATCCTTCCTTCTGTCCGGCTTATTACTAAACCAGCGAATTAAGATATTCCCTGCTGATTCTGGCATCCTCAAGTGCCGAAAATTCCGTATGTCTGTCCTGTTCAACAACTAACCACAGACTTTCCCCCTGTACAGCCTGTTTCAGGACGGAGGGAATATCCTGAACTCCCCGGCCTACGGCACGGAATTCAAAGGGTGTTCCTTCCTTATAATCCTTCAGATGGACGATGGGGAGTCTGCCTGCATATTTCTTCATGTACTCTGCAGGATCTTCTCCAGCAACCTTGGTCCAGCAGATATCAAGCTCAACCTGAAGCTGGTCCTGAGTGAAGGTACGGTACATATAATCCAGTACATATTCCCCGTCTGTTGTCCTCTTAAATTCAAAGTCATGATTATGGTACAGCAGTATTATGCCTTCCTTATGACAAGCCTCTGAAATTGCAGGAATATTCTTCATGACTTCCTCAAACTTTTCCGTACCATAGCGGTATTCCTCTGTAAGATAAGGGATCGCAACATAGCTGCAGCCGATTACTGCATAACGATGAGCCGTTGCCGCAATATCCTCCATGAATTCCTGATAGGGTACATGGGCACTGATTGGTATCAGTCCTATCTCCTTTAATATATCCCTGACTTCTTCTGGGGAATGTCCGTATAATCCGGCCAGTTCGACACCGTCGTAACCCATTTTTTTAACTTCCTGCATTGACTTTACAAAATCTTTTTCTGCATCCTCACGGATGGAATATACTTGAAGTGCAACCGGTAATTTCTTCATAAATGAATCCTTTCTCCTTATTCGAAATGAACAACTTCCTTCTTTTCTGCAGATTCAAAAATAGCTTCCATCAGCTTCATTACCCGCATAACCTCGGGCAGCTTGACGATCTGCTCTTCCTCACCGGCAACTGTCTTCATAACATTGCGGTAGAAATCCCTGATGTCGCTCTTAACGATAGATAATGCTTCCGTACTGATGGTGTCATCCCTGCGGGGCGCCATGGTTTTTGTCAGTCCTGCTGCCGTACGAACCGGTACAACATCCTCTTCATTCTTGCCCACAGCGCGCACAATCCTGCCCTTTAAGCTCCAGTCTTCAATAATTGCCGTACCGTTCTGACCGATGACATACCACCGGGGAAGAGAGATAAAGTTGCTGGTTCCAACCTCCACCAGTACCTCAATACCGTTTTCAAAGCCAAGATGAACTGTAAAACCATCATCCACCATCTGATTGGTGATGTTGGTCAGAGATGCATAAACTGTCTTACATTTTGTACTTCCCAGCATCAGCAGGATTTGATCCAGTAAATGTACACCCCAGTCAAGAACCATGCCGCCGCCATGCTCCTTTTCCTGACGCCAGTCACCGGGAATACCTCTGGAGCCATGAACTCTTGACTCGATTCGATAGAGCTCACCTAACTGACCCTCATCAAAAATTTTCTTCACCGTCAGGAAATCCTCATCCCAACGTCTATTCTGATGAACGGTGAAAAGCTTGCCTGTTTCCTCAGAGACCTTAATCATTTCCTGCAAATCAGCAGAGCTTAAGGTAACCGGCTTCTCACTTACCACATTCTTACCGGCACGCATAGCCTGAATTGCAATAGGCTTATGCAAATCATTCGGTGTAGATACAAGCACGATATCTATTTTATTATCACTTAACAGCTCTTCCAGGCTGCCATAGCTGTGAACGCCTACCTCTGCGGCATACGCCCTGCGTTCCGGGGAAATATCATATACACCCGCAACCTTTAATCCGTCAATCGTATCGATGGTCTCACGGTGCCAGTTTCCCATTCCTCCGAATCCAACGATACCTAACATATAATTTGATTGATCCATCTTCTGTCCTCCATGCCTGACTTTATAAACTGCGGGATTATGCCCAGAACATTACACCCCTGTCTTCATACATTAACACATTCTTCAAGAAATCAATTGCCTTGGTTAAGCCTTCCTGTCCGGACATAAGGCTGTCTTCATGCTCAATACTCAGGACATAATCATAGCCTGCCATACGAAGCTCGGATACAACCGCTTTCCAGAATTCCTCTCCGTTACCGTAGCCTACCGCACGGAATACCCAGGAACGTGTTACCTCACTGCCATAGTGTCCGGTATCCAGCACACCGTTGACTGCAGTATTATACTTATCAATCTTTGTATCCTTCGCATGGAAATGGAAAAGTGCACCTGCTTTACCAAGCTCACGGATACTTGCACAAGGATCCATTCCCTGCCAAAGCAGATGACTGGGATCAAAGTTTGCACCGATCTCCGGACCAACTGCCGCACGAAGCTTTAAAAGCGTACTGGTGTTGTATACACAGAAGCCGGGATGCATTTCAAATGCAATCTTATTGACACCATGCTCCTTGGCAAATTCAACTTTCTTCTTCCAGTAGGGAATCAGAACCTTATTCCATTGATAATCAAGAATATCAAGAAAATCCGGCGGCCAGGAACAGGTTACCCAGTTCGGTGTCGTATCCTCAGGTCTGCCGCCGGGGCATCCTGAGAAGGTATTCACGATGGAGACACCTAACTTTTCGGCAAGTAAGATGGCTTTATTAAAGTCCTCTTCAAATTTTGCAGCTACCTCTTTATCCGGGTGAACCATATTGCCATGGCAGCTGAGCGCACTGATCTCCAGGCCATGACTCTTGATTGTATTCTTGAATTTCTCCAGTTCTTTCTCATCCTTAAGCAGAACATCCGGATCACAATGCGCCTTGCCGGGAAAACCGCCGCAACCGATCTCAACAGCTTGAACTCCGCGTTTCGCCAGGAATTCACAGGCTTTTTCAAGAGACATATCACCCAATACTACTGTAAATGTACCTAATTTCATAAGTCCTCCTTATATATTTTAAATTTTAATTATGTCATATTCGGGAGGATACTCCTCCCCGACTTCCTTTTCTATGGCGAATCCAAAAACTTTTCTCACCATGGTTATAATACAATTAACTTTTAAAAATTGCTATGAATTTCTTGCTGAACATGCATATAATCTTGCTATTAGTTCCAGAGGCACGAAGGAGCATATCCATAATATTTTCGGAATAAACGCCCAAAATTATTATAATCCTGAAAGCCCACGCAGGTCGCAACCTCTGCTACCGTCATCCCTTTTTGCTCCAACAGCAGATGTGCCTTCTTTAAACGCACCTCATTGATATAGCTTAACGGGCTCTGTCCAACGCTTTCCTTAAACAGATGGCAGAAGCGGAATTCGCTTAAATGAATGAGGTCAGCCAACGTCTTTAAGGTGATCACTTCGGAATAATTCGATTGTATGTATCTCATAACGGTGTTCAACCGCTGTAAATTCTGGGTTCGTTTGATATTCTCCTTATCCGAAAGCCGTTCCACCACATAGTTGCGAAGCAGATAAGTAATCAGCTCATAAATTTTTCCTTTTAAGGCCACTTTGTATCCAACCTGTTTTTCCTGCTCCTCCTGATGTATGGACATCATTAATTCCCTTATCCTCTCATCGGCAGCAACCAGTGTCTGGAAAATCACATGATAATTGGCCAGCTCCTTGGAGAAGGCACTCATCTCAAAGATCAGCACAAGCGCTTCCAGCTTCTTCGTATGACTGACCCCTTCGTGAACCTCGTTGCTATTAATGATAATCAGATTCCCTTCCTCCAGGGTAACCGGTTTTTGATTACAATAAAAGGTCCCCTTTCCATCCAGCACATAATGCAGTTCGATATGCTCATGCCAATGGGATGTGAAGTATACACCCGGAGTTTTGATATGATTCGTAAACATCTGGACCGGGAACTCTTCATCCTTGATTATTTTCTTCTCATATAAGCTCATATCATGCATTATTAAACACCGTCCTAATAGTATTATCGCTAAAATTATTAATCATCATTTTTATATTAACAGAAACCAGGAAAGGTTTCAATTACAACTCAAGAACAGCGGTTTTCCAGATTTAAGTAAAAGCTAATTAATACGAATAAATCTCCTGCTATATGTTTATAAAAACAAAGGCAGGAGATCAAAAGCAATTATAACCCTATTCAATTTTGTCAACTGTAAAAAGATTATCCTTCTATACAGTTACAGATTTCTTTTCTATTTCAGAAGCAGTATCATACTCCGCTTCTTTATCTTCCTCATAACCGGCAACAGACATTTTTATTCCCTTGGCCGATGATTGGTATGAGGAAACTAAAATAACAAATCCGATTTTTTCTTCAGAAGCTTGGCCCCGTTAAGAATAAGCAAAATTCCGGAAACTATACCAGCAACTATTAATAGAATACCCATAACAAGATTCCACACACCTACCGATTTCATTGTGTGATAGATCTTTTCCATCATATCAATCCCTCCTTTACGGTACCAGATCTTTCCTATCGATCACTTCGCTCCATATTGTTCATAATATGCATCAATTGCTGCTTTTAATGTATCATCGATTACAATCTTCCCTTTGTAAGGGTGATTATACAGATGCTCCACAACTTCCTGCATGGTAACGATTGCAGTTGTGGCTATGTGATATTTTTCTTCTATTTCAGACAAAGCGCTCTTTATGCCCTGTCCGCGTTCCATACGGTCAACGGAAACCACAAGTCCCAGCACGTCCACCTTTCCTTGGGCGGCTAAGATTGGCATGGTTTCTTCAATGGAAGTTCCTGCCGTCGTAACATCTTCAATAATTACAACCCTGTCACCGTCATTTAACGGAGACCCCAGCAGAATTCCGGTATCACCGTGATCCTTCACCTCTTTACGGTTGGAGCAGTACCGGATATCCTTCCCATAGAACTCGCTGATTGCCATGGCTGCGGCTACACTTAACGGTATGCCTTTATATGCCGGTCCAAACAGAACATCAAACTCCATTCCGTATATGTCCTTGATTGCTTTCGCATAATATTCACCCAGTCTCCGCAGCTGTGCACCCGTACGGTAAAATCCGGTGTTCACAAAAAAAGGAGTCTTTCTTCCGCTCTTTGTTGTGAAATCTCCGAATTTCAATACTCCGCAATCCACCATGAATTCTATAAATTCCTGCTTGTACTGTTCCATACGCTTCTCCATTCCTGTACTTTCTCAGTGTGAATTATACTTTCGGTCATCCACACTTTCTCCATCTTTTCCTATTGTAACATATATTCAAAGAAATAATAGCATTTATGAAAAATTTAATAATTGTTCAGGTGTCATAAGTCTTCAATGTATAAAAAGATAAATCAGTGATATACACAGATGGCGAAGACCGGGCTATTTTACACATCCGATCAGATCCTTGATGTCGTTGACACCGTATCTCTTCATATATTCCTCAATTCCGTCCACAACCTGAGCCGTCACGGAAGGATGAATGAAGTTTGCGGTTCCCACCGCCACCATGCTGGCTCCGGCCAGGATGAATTCCAAGGCGTCCTCTGCATTTGTAATGCCGCCCATACCGATGATGGGAAGATCAACTGCCTGAGCTACCTGATAAACCATACGAACCGCAACAGGGCGTATAGCCGGACCTGACAGACCTCCGGTCTTATTCGCCAGTACAAAGGATCTGCGGTGAATATCGATCTTCATTCCGGTCAACGTATTAATTAAGGAAAGAGCATCCGCCCCTCCGGCCTGCGCAGCTCTTGCCATCTCGGCAATGTCTGTCACATTGGGACTCAGCTTCATGATAATCGGCTGCTTCGCACGCTTCTTCAGCTCTGTGGTAATTTCCTCCACACATTTAGGGTCCTGTCCGAAGGCAATACCGCCTTCCTTCACATTGGGGCAGGAGATATTAATTTCCAGCATGTCCACATCACAATCGGACAGCCGCTCCACAACCTCGCAATAATCCTCAGTAGTCTTGCCAACTACATTGACAATTATTCTGGTATCATACTTTTTTAAAAAGGGAATATCCCGATTGATAAACAGTTCTACGCCGGGGTTCTGGAGCCCGATAGCATTCAGCATGCCGCCGTAGGTTTCCGCAATTCTGGGTGTGGGATTTCCCGTCCAGGGTATATTGGAAACTCCTTTGGTGGTTACCGCTCCCAGCTTGGATAAATCCACAAAATCACTATATTCCATCCCTGAGCCAAAGGTACCTGATGCAGTTGTCACCGGATTCTTAAAGGTAACGCCGGCAATTGTTATATTTGTATTCATCGTTATCTCCAATTCACAGTTCTATTTCATCAGCATAAAATACCGGGCCGTCCTTACAGATGCGTTTATTTTTAACATTTGTATGAGAATCCGTGTCTTTTGATTTACAGACACAAGCCAGGCAGGCACCGATACCGCAGGCCATCCGCTCCTCCAGGGATAGCTGGGCGGTGATTCTATGTTCGCCGGCATATGCTTTTATGCCCCGAAGCATTGGCGTCGGGCCGCAGGCAAAGATGATATCCGCCTCCAGCTTATGATCATTTATTGCATCTATGACATTTCCCCTGGTTCCTCTGCTGCCATCCTCCGTCGAGATATAAACCTTACCATAGGGTAAGAATTCCTTGTCCAAAAATGTCTGGTCACGATATCCGAGTACGATCTGCTTTTCACAGTTAAGCTGCTTTGCCAGCTCCAGCATGGGAGGAATACCGATCCCTCCCCCAATGAGCAGTGCCTTCTTCCCTTCCGGATGAAAGCCGTTTCCCAAGGGTCCCATGACGTCAATGCTATCCTGCGGCTTTAACCGGGAGAATTCTTTTGTTCCCTGTCCTGCCACACGAAATACCAGCCGGATTCTGCCGTTTGGCTTATCAATCTCGCATATACTGATCGGACGGGGCAGCAGCCTGCTTGCGTCATTACAGAACAAGGATAAGAATTGGCCCGGCTTTGCAGTGCCGGCAATTTCCTCTTCCTTCAGCCAGATACTGAATATGTCCTCGGATAAACTGATATTTTCTTCTATTACAGCTTTCTTTTTTAATGCAACCGGCATAATATGTCTCCTGATTCTGATTACGATAAATAATTGCGGAATAAGTATAACCTATATTTCGTTCTGCGACAAGTATGAAAATAGCTTTCGATTTTCACTCCAACAAATCTTACCTGCCCTTTGAATTAATTTATGCTGTGGATCACAGGCACAAACTTTCAGGTGTGAATTATGCTTTTCAATAATTCACACTAACCTTCAATGATCTTGACATGAACCTTACGAATCCGCGGACCGTCAAACTCCATAAAGTATATCCCCTGCCAGGTACCCATCATTAATCTGCCCTCATTGATAATCAGCGTCTGGGAAAATCCCATCATACTGGATTTGATGTGCGCAGCCGAGTTTCCCTCCCTGTGATGATAACCGTCCGATACGGGGATAAGCTTATTCATAGCCATCATAAAATCTCGTATCACATCCGGATCAGCATTTTCATTTATTGTAATCCCCGCAGTGGTATGCGGCACATAGATTACACATATGCCGCTTTTCACACCGCTTTCCTTCACTATATTCTTCACTTCCCCCGTTATCTCAATCATTGCAGTATTCTGATCGGACTTCACTCCAAATGTATATACTTCTGTCATATATTTCATTCTCCCTTCTTAAGATAAAGTCTTACTATTATGATACACTGATTCTTGTATAGTTCGAATACCAAATATTATTATCATGGTTATTAGCAGCTTTTTCAAGATGAAACCGAAAAAAGTTTCATATTAAATATCATCCATTTTATCGGATGCATGGCAGCACGCCTTGACATATATGACAGACTTATGTTATATTTACCAACAGGGCTAAATACCTAAGCTTTGGTTATTGTTGTATTTGTATATTAAAATTGAGAGGAAATGAATTAAAATGGCAAACAAGAATCCTATCGTTACAATGGAATTACAAAGCGGTGAGATAATCAAAATCGAATTGTATCCTGAGGTTGCTCCTAACACTGTTAACAATTTTATCTCCCTTATCAACAAAGGCTTTTACGATGGATTAAAATTTCACAGAGTCATTCGTGGATTTATGATTCAGGGTGGTGATCCGGAAGGCACAGGTATGGGTGGCCCCGGTTATTCTATCAAAGGCGAGTTTTCATATAACAATTTTCCAAACACTCTCAAGCACACCGCAGGTGTGATCTCTATGGCAAGATCTCAGCGTCCTGATTCCGCCGGCTCCCAGTTCTTTATCATGCACAAGGATTCCCCTCATTTGGATGGTTCTTATGCTGCATTCGGTAAAGTAATCGACGGACTGGAAGCTGTGAATAAGATTGCCGAGTCAAAGACCGACTATTCTGATGCTCCGCTGGAGCCGCAGATCATGAAGAAGCTGACGGCAGATGCCTTCGATGAGATTTATCCGGAACCCGAGAAATTATAGTTGAACATAAAAGCGGAGAGCCCTGATGATCAAGGCTCTCCTGTTTTATTATTATCTTGCGGCAATCCATGCCTGCTTCAAATCTTCTCTCATATCAATCACCGCTTGTCTGGAAGCGTCTGCATATCCTTGCGGACCAAATTTCTCATAGCCTTTTGATTTATATGCAGCAATGATACCGCGGGAGGAATTCACAATTGCACCCAGACCGTCCTTGTTAAAATACGGTGCCAGATCCTCCGCTTTGCCGCCCTGGGCGCCGTAACCAGGAACCAGAATATATGTCTTTGGCATCAGAGCACGCAGGACCTTGCCCATCTCAGGATAGGTAGCACCCACTACCGCACCTACATAGCTATAGGTATCGCCCATCAGCTCCTCTCCCCACTGGGCAACCTTTTTCCCAACCAGTTCATACAAAGGCCTGCCGTCTATCAGCTGATCCTGAAAATCACCGCTGGAGGGATTGGAGGTCTTCACCAGAATGAACAACCCCTTCTTCTCTTCCTTGCATACCTCCAGGAAGGGATTGATTGCATCGGCACCCATATAAGGATTTAAGGTTGCAAAATCCTCATCAAAGCCTCTGTAATCCTTACCTGCGATGGTTACCTTACCAAGATGCCCGGTTGCATAAGCTACTGAAGTGGAGCCGATGTCTCCCCGCTTGATATCACCGATGACCACCAGGTCCTTTTCCTTACAGTACTCCACTGTCTTTTGAAAGGCCTTCAAGCCTTCCACTCCGAATTGCTCATACATGGCAATCTGCGGTTTTACAGCTGGGATCAGATCACAGGTCGCATCAACAATCCCCTTATTATACTGCCAAATGGCTTCCGCCGCACCCTCCAGATTCTCTCCCTTTTCACTGTAGGCCTTCTGAAGTATCTGTGCAGGTACGAAATCCAGCATAGGATCCAGACCTACCACAATCGGCGCACTGAGCTGCTCAATTTTTTTTACTAGTTTATTTATCATTTATCCTACCTGTACCTTTCTGTGTATCATACTGATAAACCGCTTTCCCGGACACAAAGGTATATTCTACCCTGCCTGTGACATGACGTCCGTGGAACGGAGTATTCTTACCCCTGGAGTAAAATTTGGCTCTGTCAATTTCATATTCCGCATTGGGATCGGCGATTACCAGATCGGCAATACGGCCTTCCCCGATACAGCCTCTGTCGCTTTTTAAAATTCTTGCAGGATTCACACACATTTTCTCCACCAGCTGAACAGGGGTTAAGTAACCCTGCTTTACCAGCTCACTCATCACGAGGGCAAAGGCTGTCTCGGAACCCACGATACCAAAGGGCGCTTCTGCCATGGACTTCTCCTTCTCTTCCCTGGAATGAGGTGCATGATCCGTAGAAATCACATCAATAGTACCGTCACGAAGGGCTTCCTTCAATGCCTGAACATCAGCTTTACTCCGAAGGGGAGGATTCATCTTATAATCCGTGTCCGGCGACTTGATCTCTTCCTCGGATAGAGTAAAATGATGGGGGCAAACCTCGCCGGTCACCTTAAGTCCTTCCTTCTTGGCAAGTCCCAGCATTGCTGCGCTGTCCTTCGTTGAGATATGGCATAAATGCAGAGTCGCACCTGCTTCCTTGGCCAAAAGAATATCACGGGCTGTAATCACATCCTCAACCGCATTCACAATTCCCGGAAGCTTAAATTCCTGTGCCTTTTTCCCGGCATTGATGACGCCCTTTCCAACCAGGCTCTTGTCCTCGCAATGGGCAAAAATCGGAAGGTCATAATATGCTGCCTGTCTCATTGCTTCCATATAAAGAGCGCTGTCCATGACGGATTTGCCGTCCTCACTTAAAGCGATTGCTCCCGAGTCCTTTAATTCCCGAATGTCAACCAACTCGGTTCCATTCTGTCCAAGGGTGATTGCTCCCAGCGGGAGCACATTCACCACCGCTTCCTGCTCTGCCTTATGCAGCACCGTTCTGATCATTGACGCGCAGTCTGTTGCCGGTTTGGTATTGGGCATGGGGCAAATTGTGGTATAACCTCCCGCTGCTGCAGCTCTGGCACCGCTGGCGATGGTCTCCTTATATTCATAGCCGGGTTCCCGAAGATGCACATGAAGATCGATAAAGCCTGGCATGACATATCTGTTTGCTGCGTCAATTACCGTAAGCTGTATCCCTCGCTCCTGCGCTTCCTGCTGATATTCCTCCGCATCCAGCTTCGTATCTACCTTACGGATCCTATCACCGTCAATCAGCAAATCATAATTGCCTTCCCTATGGGAGGCCGGGTCAATAACATATCCATTCTTAATTAATGTCAGCATTATGATACTCCTTCTACATGTTACATCCGGTGATACAGCTTCTATATTTATGCAGCGTCCTTTATTTATATAACAGTCTTTCCGCATAAATAATTAATAAACTGCTGCGCTGTCCGCCCGGATCTGCCTCCATGGGATAATTCCCACTGGTTCGCCTGCGCGCAAAGCTCCTCATCGCTTATGGCAAGCTTCTGCCGTTTCGCCAACTCGGTCACAATATGAAAGAATTCCTTCTGTACCGGAGCCGAGAAATTAATGGTAATGCCAAAACGTGCAACCAGGGAAAGCTTCTCCTCCATGGTATCTGACCTGTGCAGCTCCTCCGTAACCTCCATATCCGACCGGTCCTTCCAGGTCTCCCGGATAAGATGTCTGCGGTTGGAGGTGGCATAAATCAGTACATTGTCCGGCTTGTTCTCAAGTCCTCCCTCGATCACGGCCTTCAGATATTTATATTCAACCTCAAATTCCTCAAAGGACAGGTCATCCATATAAATAATGAACTTATAGTTTCGGTTCTTCACCCTGGCAATCACCGCTGACAGATCCTCGAACTGATGCTTATAGATCTCTATCATACGAAGCCCATCCTTATAATACTCATTCAGAATGGCCTTCACCGCCGTAGATTTGCCGGTTCCGCTGTCGCCAAAGAGAAGGACATTATTCGCCTTCTTTCCCTCGATAAATGCCCTGGTATTGTCAGCCAGCTTCTTTTTCTGAATTTCCAGACCTACCAGATCGGTAAGCACAACCTCCTGGGTATTGGTAATCGGTACCAGCTCCAGATTATTCTGCTCCTTCTTTAATCGAAATGCTTTATTTAAGCCGAACATTCCGACACCATATTCCCGGTAGAAGTCAGTTACAAGGTCAAATATCTCATTCTCATCCCTGGCCGCTTCAATCCTGCTGCTCAAAAGCTGCACCTTCTCGCTGACACTTTTGTTATACCGGCTGCTGCTTTTTTCAATGGCATGATAGCTTGTAATGACAGAAAAACAGTCAATTCCTAATTGCCGCTCAATGAAGCTGAAATCATAATCAAATAATGCCTTAACTATCTTGAAATCATTTTTTGCAAATTGATTGACAGAGCCTTCCCTGGCACCTGTCTTCTCACAGATGATGCTGAAGGGATTCTCTGTCGTGATCAGTAAAAACGCCAGATAATTATGCCAAAGATTCGCATTAAAGCCATAATCCGTTGCCAGCTCTAAAAGCTCATGAACCAGCCCGTAAATATCTGAGATAATCTCATCCTTTCTTACTGTACTCTGTGTAAGACTGTCTGCACTGCTGTCAAGCTCCTTCAGCAATCCGGCCATGCGCAGCAACAGACAATCCTTATCAAAATTCTTATAAATCACGAGTTTAGAGATTAATCGGTACATAACCCACTTCTCCTTCGAACCTTACATGCGTTCCGGTGCCTCAAAGCCAAGTAAATTAATACAGGTTAATAAGATCTCCTGCACCAGGGTAATCAGTGTGATCCAGGACGTCTGTTTTGCGCGATTCTCTTCTGCAATGATCTTGGTATCATGATAAAACCCGTTGAATATATTGGCAAGATCATAGATATATGCGCAGATACGATGAGGTGCTAATTCCTCATATGCCGACGCAAGCATCTCATTATATTTCGTTAATTGCAGCATCAGTTCCTGCTCTGCAGAAGAGGCAGCCGGAAGTATCTGTGTATCCTCCGTCTTTCCTCCCATCTCGGCATACTTTGCCAGGATAGACTTGATACGAACGATGGTATACAGGATATACGGGCCTGTATCTCCTTCAAAAGAGGTAAAACGCTCCACATCAAATACATAATCCTTGGATATCTGATTGGAGAGATCACCGTATTTGATTGCAGCAAGGCCAATCTGAGGAGCAATAACGCTTGCTTCCATCCCATCCATACGGTCGCTTTCCATTATCTTACGATATACCTCATCATTGACGCCCTTAATCAGGTTATCCAGGCGCATTACGCCTCCTTCCCTGGTCTTAAAGGGCTTGCCGTCCTTACCGTTCATGGTGCCATAGCCGATATGCGTTAACTTCGTATCCTCCTCCACGAGCTTTGTTTTTCTCGCACAGCGGAACACAGTCTCAAAGTGAAGCTCCTGACGCTTATCCGTAACATAAATGATATGGTCCGGGTGAAACAGCTTCATACGTTCAATGATGGTCGCCAGATCCGTGGACGGGTAAAGGGCGGCACCGTCTGATTTTAAGATCATGCAGGGTGGGACCTCTCTGGTATCTGTCTCTTCCTTCACATCTACGACCAGCGCGCCCTCACTGATATAGGCATAGTGATTGTCTTTAAAATATTGCACCATGTCAGGAATATAGGGCTGAACATCACTCTCCTTCTTCCAAAGGTCAAAGGATACCTCCAGAGCATCATATAATCTCCTCACATCTGTGACAGAAACCTCCATCATATGATTCCAGAGGGCGGTATAACCCCGGTGCCCATTCTGTAATAAATACGTAACCTGCTTTGCCTCCTCGCGAAACTCCGGATTTTCCTTGGAGTATTCGCTGGCAGCAGGATAGATTTCTTCTAATTCCGTGATGGTAAAAGGAGCTTCCTTCGGGTATTCCCCCAGATAGCTGTCGTCAAAATAAACTAATTCGGGTTTACGCCTTTTTAATTCCAGAATGATCAGACCCATCTGCGTACCCCAGTCACCCAGATGCGCATCTCCTGTTACCTTATTGCCAAAGTACTTCAGGATCCGTTTCACGCTCTCACCGATAATCGCGGAACGAAGATGTCCCACATGGAGAGGTTTCGCTATATTCGGACCGCCGTAATCAATCATAATATTCTTTGGGTCCTTCTCTTTCTCCACGCCGTAATGCTCTGCCGACTTCATCTGATTAATGAAATCCGCCAAAAATTCATCGCTTAAAATTATATTGATAAATCCGGGCATAATCGCCGTAACCTCCCGGAACATGCTGCCGGATTGTAAGAACTCCACGATCTCCTGGGCAATCTTAATCGGCGCCGCCTTATATTGTTTCGCCGCCGCCAATGCACCGTTACACTGGTACTGGCATAAATCCGGCCGGTTAGAGACGGTTACGATTGCATATTTTTCATCATAGCCCTTCTGTACAAAGGCTCTCTTTACTTCCCCGGTAATTAATTCTATCATTGTCTTCATCATTATTTCCGTGCCTTTCTATTCTTCTTATCAAAATACTTTATCATAGATGATTACCATTGTCATCATGAAATTTTCCTGAAAAATGGCTCTGCGATTATTCTGCAGGCATTGTTCTGATTTTGAAAATTTATTAGCATTTTGGCAAAATTTTGAATATTTCTCTGTTATTTTTATGAAATATGTTGTATATTATTATATAATAATTACCATAAGTAAATTCATAAAAACTAGAAGACATCTGGAATATGAAAGGAGAACGATCATGTTCGGACTTTATTTTGGTAACTACCTGGTAGAAAAGAATAAAATTTCCGGAGCACAGTTAAATGACTTAATGCAGATACAGCAAAACACCGGAGCAAAGTTAGGAACAATAGCGATCACTGAAAAATTACTTACTCCAAAGCAGGCGGAAGAAATCAACTCTATTCAGAAAAGCCAGGATCGCAGATTCGGCGATATCGCCATCGAGAAGGGTTACTTACTTCGTGAGGAAGTCAATTATCTGCTGAACATGCAGGGTAATTCCTACCTCAGGCTCGTACAATTGATTGTGGAACATAATATACTCACCATGGAAGAAATCGAGCAATGCCTGGAAGAATATAAAAAGGAATACAATCTCTCCGAACAGGATCTGGAGGCTTTAAAAACTGATGATCCGGACCGAATCATACCGGTCTTTGCCAGGGTGGATGCTCCCTTTGGGGGTGATTGCATCCATATGGCCATTCGTAATGTGATTCGTTTTATACATAAGGATACCATTCTTAAGAAGGCCTATAAGGTAAAGGATTATGCTTTTTCTGCAATGGCTTCCCAGCAGATGAGCGGTGATCATAATATTTTCGTGGGGTTTGCCGGTAACGATGAGGCATTGCTGGCAATTGCCAATCCCTTTGCCAAGGAAAATTTTCATAAGCTTGATGAGGATGCCTTTGATTCGGTTTGTGAATTTATCAATTGCACCAATGGACTCTATGCATCCAGACTTAGTCAGGAGGATATTCAAATCGATATGTCCCCTCCCAGATATTATGTGGATAAAAAGCTGTCAACCGAGGGTGATATCTATGTGGTTCCTTTAATCATTCACGGAGAACAGGCAGATGTTGTAGTGGCCGTAAACGATGCGGTTGTATTTAATTAGGAGGGGAGTACCATGGCAAAAATACTTATCATTGATGATTCCCGCACATCAAGAAAGATTTTACGGGGTATTTTAGAAGAGAACGGTCATGAAATCATAGCCGAAGCCACCAACGGTCAAGACGGCTTTGAAAAATTCAAACAATTGCACCCTGAAATTACGACGATGGATATCACCATGCCGGTAATGGATGGTTTGGAGGCATTAAGATTAATTCGAAGCTATGACGAGCAAGCCAGGATTATCATGGTTACTGCTGCCGGCCAAAAGACAAAAATGGTGGAAGCCGTGAAATACGGAGCGGCAGAGTTCCTTGCCAAACCATTTGAGGCAGAGCAGATCCTAAGTATGATACAGAAGGTCTTATAATCATAAAAAGAGGTTACTTCAAAGCGATGATCCGATTTGAAATAACCTCTTTATATTTTTATAATGCATCAGTGATTTCCATTACGCCTGAACGGGCATAATAATCGCAGCGATCAAATAGACCAGGATTCCCGTACCGGCGGCAATGGCGAATAAAACCCATAACAGACGGACAATGGTCGGGTCGATGTTGATATATTCCGCAACACCTCCGCATACTCCACAAATCATTTTATTTTTACTGGACCGGTATAATCTTTTCTGCTCCATGATAAAACCTCCTTTCTTATTTCTATCATACAATTATTTCAATCAAAATCAACTGTAATATTACCAATTTCACAATTTAAGGAAAAATTATTCGCTGCATTGCTGTTATTAATTATTTTATTGGTAACATTATGGTAGCTTTCACGGCCAATTGTCACATTACCGATAGAAACATTGACATCATAGGAATAATCATTTTCCTCACCGCTTAAGTCCATATCTATCTTCCCGATACTACAGGTAATATCATTATCTCCAGTTATGGTGCCTTTTATCACCAGCTCACCGACGCCGCAGTTGGCTGTAATATTATTGGCCGCAACATTATTAAGCTGTATTTGTCCGGCTCCGACGGTATAACTGGATTCATTTGTTATATTTAATTCATCAATCGCCAATCTGCCCGCAGAGACATTAAACTCGCCCTCTGCCGCAACAATTTTATCAACTTCCACATCTCCTGCATTCACCACAAGGTTAAAATAATCAGCGGTAAAATCTTCGGGGATTGTTATGGTGATCTTCGGAGCCCTGCGATTATTCCAGAAGCCTATATCGTATCTTCCTTGTTCTTCAATACGCCAGATACCATCCTTAACACTAACCTCTATCCCATCCTTCGGCAGCCGGATGGCATCCACGGAGAAGGTATCTCCCGTTATGATATTAACCTCACCATATTCAATATCAATATCAACTGCTTTCACATTCTGATAGGTCGCCGCAAATGTATCACTATTCTCATTTCCTGTTGTTACATTATCATCGTCGTACTCGACGATTGTAGGGCTCCTGTCCGTGGTAGCTCCCGAGAAAACAACTCCATCAAAAGCATCCCTGGCAATTGAGACATTACTGCTGCGTGCTATGTCACTGAAAGATATTCCGGCAGCAAAGGTAATTGCCACTATGGTAACTCCTATTCCGATTGCTATCAGGGCTATACCAGCCCAAATCTTAACAAATGATCTCATGCCATCACACTCCTATTCTGAAAAGGCATTCTGCACAGATTAACAATTCCTCTGATTAAGGCAGGCAATACCTTTGTACATAATGCACCGCATGCCAGGCTCAATAACATTCCAAGGCCTAAGATGACCAATCCTATGCCGCAGATCGCAAGACCAACCAACGGTATGCTCATTTGGAGGACACCGACTACCAGTAAAACGACACCTGCACAAACCATTACGATACCGCTGACACCAATTCCTACGATGATTCCTAATAATGATGCAATAATTCCGACTGCAATTCCGAAGACTGAAAATAATAACGGTAATCCAACGGGTATTGCAATGATGCACAGTAAAATAATTAAACCAATGTTGGTATTCTTCGTACTGGTGGTTTGCTGCTGTGTCTGACGGTTGCTATTCTTATCACTTTGACTCTGGCTCCCCGCCTTTGATTGGTTAGATTCCTGCCGGTTGATCCCTGATATCTCAAATTCGTTTGTTATGGTATCCTGATAACCCTTCTCTGTATAAAAGCCTCTGTTATCCTGTTCCGCCGCATTTGCATTAAGCTCTGCCTTTATAATATCTGCCACCTGCTTTGGTGATCCCAATTCGGCGATTACAGCATTCTCCTGATCTTCTCCTGCGTCTTCGAAGTAGCCGTTATAATACTTCAGTGCCTCTTCCCTTTCCTCAGAAGAAATATCGAACAATAGGCTTTCCAGCTCCTTCATAAATTCCTGCTTTGTCATCTATCTCACTCCCTCCAAAATAAAATTTATTTTTTTATAATAGTTCGTCCATTCATCCTCGTATAGTCTTAGCTGCGCCATGCCCTTATCGGTTATCTTGTAATATCTTCGGTTACGTCCCCCGAATTCCAGATCATATACCTCCAGGCAATCCTCCTTCTGAAGTCTTCTAAGTACAGGATATAATGTGGACTCTGATACTTCAATTGCGACCCTGACATCCTGTGTGATCTTATATCCATAGGTCCCCTCCGGTTCCTTAGAAACAACAGCCAGTACAATCGCATCAAGTAATGCCGAACCGGTATTAAATACCATAGTCTCAACTCCTTTCAAATTACTCTTTGCTAAATAATATTATTCATTTGACAATACTATACGTCATATAATATTATATGTCAATAAATATTTTTATTTCTTAATTTGATTCTAATCTTTTGCCCTGTCTATCCAATCTTACAATGATAACGTAAAATACGCCCTGATCACTTCAAAATAAGGAGGTGAATTGCTGTCGGAGAAAGATTATTCCGTTATCTTATCTTGAACATCAAACAGGTATGTATTATAATGAAATCTGACCCATATGTTTACTGGTATATTACTCTTCATACCTATGGAGAATTACTGATACGTAAGTTAGAAAGTGAGGAAAAAATAAATGGAAGAAAGATTAACAGAAAAATATGAGGCCTTAAAAACCTATCTGCAAAGTTTAAATAGTGTCGCAGTAGCATTCTCCGGAGGCGTGGATTCCACCTTTCTCTTAAAGGCTGCAAAGGACGCACTTGGTGATAAGGTTATTGCCGTTACTGCCAGATCTTTAAGCTTTCCACGGAGAGAATTAGAGGAAGCAAAGGCTTTCGCAGCCGCAAATAACATTCGGCATATCGTCATAGATTCTGAGGAGCTTGATATTGACGGTTTTTCCTCCAATCCGAAAAACCGCTGTTACATATGTAAATCAGAGCTATTTACCAAGATTAATGAGGTTGCACAAAAGGAAAATATCAATGCCGTTCTCGAAGCCTCCAACAGTGATGATAATAACGATTACCGTCCAGGGCTCATTGCTGTAAAAGAGCTGGGTATCTTAAGCCCTCTGCGCCATGTGGGCTTTATCAAGGATGACATCCGGCTCGTATCCAAGGAGCTTGGCCTTGCCACCTGGAATAAACCCTCCTTCGCCTGTCTGTCCTCAAGATTCCCGTATGGAGAAAGCATTACTCCGGAGCGTTTAAGAATGATCGACGAAGCAGAGCAGTATCTGCTGGATCTTGGCATCTGGCAGGTCAGAGTGCGCTTTCATGATAAGCTGGCGCGTATTGAAGTGGATGAGACCGGCTTTGATATTCTGATGAACCCCGCTGCCAGAAAGCAGGTTTATCAGGAATTCAAGAAGATAGGGTTTACTTATGTATCCCTGGATCTTAAGGAATACCGTACCGGGAGTATGAATGAGACGCTGACGGCATCGGAGCTGGCTTATGGAAAGAAGAATGGTTAATAATAAGGTGGATTGGCAGAGGGACGGAGACAGGTGTAACAACAGGAAGGGTCTGCGGGAAAGCTGTTGACAGGATCTATCGTACTAAACATAAATCAAGGCTGATATAAAATGCAATTTAGGTTATCTAAGAGCTGCGGGCCGGCGCTTTATGGACTCCTGTCCAAAGCGCCTGAAAGTGCCGTCCTTGGCACTTTCTCCCTTAGATATCGCGCATTTTATATCAGCCTTGCTTTATGCTAAGTACGATCACGATCCTGTCAAATGCTTTCCCACAGACCCTTCCTGTTGTTACACCTGTCTCCTGACTTTGGCTGGCTTAATATAAATATTAATTGCTTGCCTTTCCAGCTCTAAATATCTTTGCTGATTTTTACCAAAAACCTTGATCTTTACCTCTTTATAAATTCTCGTACTTCCTGAAACATTCACATGGAAGAAATTGAATGAATAATATTTACTTTATGGCAAGCCAATGACAGGGGAGCAGGGGAAGGACTGAAGCAGTCCGTGTGATAATATCAGGATGAGATCGTGATTGCACTTGGCATAGAGAAGGCAGAAATAAAAAATGGTCACAACCTGAGGGGCGAGCAGCCACGGAAGGCTGCGAGAGGCGCTTTGTACACGGAGGTACATAAGCGCCGGCCCCGCAATCCTTTCACAAGGTAAATTTCATTTTTTATTTCTGCCTGCTCTATGCCTAGAGCAATAGATCGCTGTCTTAATTATCACACGGACTACTTCAGTCCTTCCCCTGCTCCCCGTTCCTTAGTTAACTTAAATTTATTTTACATCCTCCCAGAAACCCTCCAGCATCAGCTTCTCCATCAACTCCGCAAATAAGGTATTCGCCCATGCAAACCAGGCTCTGGTGTACTCCCCTGGCTTGTTCGGATCAAAGGACTCATGCATATAATTACAGCCTGCATGGGTCTTCGCTATCATATCCAGACAGGACAGGACCTCATCACGGTCCGTGGAGGTCATCGCCTGCATGATCAGACCGATGTGCCATACATACCCCTGCGGTGTATGGGGGCTTCCGACTCCCTTGGCCAGCGCTCCCTCATAATAATAAGGATTATCCCTGGACAGAATAAAGCGTCTGGTATTCTGATAAACCGGATGGGAAGCATTATGATAACCCAGATAAGGAATTGCAAGCAGGCTTGGCGAGTTTGCGTCATCCATCAGGATATGATTTCCTGCTCCGTCCACCTCATAGGCGTAGATTCTGCCATATACCGGATGCTCAAGGATACCGTATTCTTCTATTCCATTACGAATATCCCCAGCAAGGCCACGAAATTCCTTCTCCAACTCCGTATCCCGGTATACCTCTCTGCAAATCATCTCAGCATTCTGAAGGGCTGCCGCCGCCATCATATTGGCCGGAATCAGATAACCGTAGACACACCGGTCATCGGAAGGGCGAAAGCCTGACCAGGTCATGCCGGTAGGTTTTACCGGATTCCCTTTGCCGCCGCAGGGTAGGGTATCCGTCTCCGCACAGTCAAATCTTTGAAAATGATAGGTTGAATGCTCATGCTTCTGTTCCGTGCAAAAAACATCCCTGATATTCACAAGCATACAATAAAAGGTCTGGTCAAATATATCCGTCTCACCGGATTCCCGCCAATACCGGTAGGCAAGGTACAGCGGCGCGCACAGGGAATCCACTTCATATTTTCTCTCCCATACCTGATCATTCAGCTTTGTATCATCCTTATGCCCCTTTCCGTCCGCTGTCTCATTAAAGGCATTGGCATAGGGATCAATACACACCAGTTCGGCCTGCTTCCGGATAACGCCCCGGATGATTTCCTTCAGATAAGCATCCTCTTTGACGTACTTTACATAGGGATGCAGCTGTGCCGAGGAATCCCTGAGCCACATGGCCGGAATATCTCCGGTAATTACAAAATAGCTTCCATCCTCCAGCTTCTTCACCGTAGTTTCAATGGTATTCAGAAAGCATTGCTTCACCAGGGGCGCAAGCCTCGGATAAGCCTTCTTGTAATACTCCTCCAATTCCCGGGCTTTCTTCGTTAAAATATCAGGTATCTGCTGCAACATATTTGATTCTCCAATCCTTCGTTAATCCAGTTCTATTAATGTGGTCTCTGTAAGTTTTCCTTCCTCCGCTGCCAGGAAGAACGTCTTAATCTCAAATGCATGAAAAGCAATCTCTTTTCGAATGCGGTTATTCAGTAAGGAAACGGTTGCCGCAGTGTCCGTCCCCGAACTTTCATATAATCTCATAATATATCCGTCCCTGTCTTCACTCCGTTTCATCGCCGACAGGATCACCCGGGGATTATCAATACGGAGAAAACCCTCGTCTCTGCCTGGAGCCTCATCCCTGCCATAACCCGGAGGACAATAGGCAAAGCCGTAAGGCTCTTCATTATAAGCCTGTGCCATCCGGTCAAGCTGTTGTCCCAATTCTTCTTCCTGACCGGCTGCAATCCGGAAATGATAATAACGCTCCCCCTGTTCCATTCTGGGAGCCCATTGCTCCTCCTGCAAGGTTTTGCCCATCACGGCATCCGCAGCCGCATAGCCTGCCGACCGCAGCAATGTAATCCCAAGCTCGCCCTCAGCGTAGCTTGCACCATAGGTTCCCTTGTTAAAAACCGCAATTGCATTTCCGGTTTCTTTGTCACTTAACATAACCCATTTCTGGGAAACCGTCTCTTCCCCTTGCCTTAGCTGCTCCCGTCCAAACATAATCTGACCGGTATACACGTTCTCCGTGGAAGGGGGTAAGAGCATCAGCTTTAGAGCCTGATGCTTCTCCTGATGATACAGGCCCAGCTCAAGATCAAAACCGGTGCCTGTCTTCGGCAGCTGGTATCTGAGGTAAGCTTTTGAGTTATGCATTCCAAATACTGCTTCAACGGTGGTTCTTACCTCCCCGTCCTCAATAACACGAACCGGCGGAATGACTTTATCTGTTAACCCGCAGAACTCACTTCCCTCTTGGGGCAGCAGCAATTGAAAATTCCTTCTTGCATGGGAGCCATCTGTCCCTGATCCCCAGGAATTACAGGTATCATCAAAGGCCGCCAGCTGGAAGCTGCCCTTCGTCAGATAAGTTTTTCCTTCCACAGAATATTCCAGAAGCAGACCTGTGGTAGTGTCAATGATCACTCTCATCCTGCCGTTATCAAAGATAAACCTGGGCCCGGACATAATCTCAGGATAATCCGGGCGTTTCCCCACAGAATGGAAATAGACATCCATGCGGCTCATGCTTCCTGCTTTCAGTGTCGCC
Source organism: Bacillota bacterium (assembly GCA_023409535.1). Lineage (GTDB taxonomy): Bacteria > Bacillota > Clostridia > Lachnospirales > Lachnospiraceae > Mobilitalea. The sequence continues at coordinate 118,939 of JAEYGZ010000036.1, read as the reverse complement.
TGCACCACAACCCGCTTTCTCCAGTCCAGATTAAAATTACTGCACTCCTTTTCGGCTTGGGTGGGTATCCTTACTCCATTCATCTCAGCCGCCGGATACATAAAGTCGGTAGTCCAGTTTTGCTGCGGCAAGCCTGTCTCACAGACAAAGACACCGGTAATATCATAGGGATGGGGATTATAGAACAGAACGGCTGAGCTGCCCTCCTTCACCCTTGGCTGAGTACTCGCCAGGGCAAGGGCTGCCGAATGCTTTTCCCTCGATAACAGCTCCAGACCATGATCCAGCAAACGCAGGGTATCCTCCTCGACATAAGGACTTCCTGAACCGGGCAGTGCATCATGAAATTCACTGAAGAGAAGCGTTCTAACTGTTTCGTCAAATACCGCCTTAGGATAGGCCCTTCCGTAAATAAGCTCCGCAGCAGCAGCCATCTTCTCCGCACTGTAAAGCTCATTCTCCAGCAGGCGGTGCTTCTGTTTAATGCGTATCTGTGAGGTATAGCAGCCCTGAGCCACCGGATTCAGACCTGAAGCTACTTTCTTAAGCTCCGGTTTGCTCAAAGCCAGCTCCTCAAAGTAAGCTTCCGGCGTTGAGTGAAGTATATGATAATCCTCCGAGGAATTTATAGATTGCGCAAGATCGGAAAGATCCTTTCTGGACGGACCGCCGCCGTGATCACCGACACCCCATAAGAACAGCGTCACCTCTTCCCCCTGTTTCTCCTTAAGAAAGCTTTTCAGCTCTTCCGCCGCATGGCCCCATACAGAATTATAGTTCTCATCCGAGCGATGGACAAGCAGGGATGCTCCGGCAAACCCTTCCCAGATAAAGTCCTGCTCTTCAAACCCATACCAGTCCTTTGCGGGACGGCATACCACATAAGAGCTGTAGCCCGCTTGTACAAGAATTTGAACCAGGCCTCTGGAATGTCCGAAGGAATCAAAATTAATGGCGGTCTGTGGAACCTTTCCAAATTCCTTCTGAAAGAATCGTCTTCCGGCTTCGATATTCCGAATGATTGATTCTCCGGAGGGCATATTACAGTCCGGTTGCAGATACCATCCGCCCATGATATGCCATTTTCCTTCCCTGATCTGATTTCTGATTATTTCATAGAGCCTGCTGTCATTTTCCTTAACCCATTGGTACAGAATCGCTTCATTGTGGTTGAACAAAAATTCCGGAAACTCCTGGATTAACTCTGCTGCGGTCCGGAAAGTGGACAAGGCCTCAGAGCATCCCTCCTGCCAGCGCCAAAGCCACACAGGATCCAGATGTGCATTTGCAATTAAGTGAACCTGCTTCTTATTTTTTTTGTTATTCTGCTGTCCCATAATTCGTCCATCTCCTATTCGTTGCGTTTATGCGGAGTATTCATCAGCATGGAAACCGCCGCCGAACAGCCCCATGCAGTATAAAAGGTATCTCCAGTCTTCGTATTAAATTGCGTCCACATTATTCCGTTTGAGTTCCGGTTATTCCAGGCTGCCAGTGCATTTTGCTCCATCCAGTCCGCATACTGCTCCTGTCCGCTTTCGCGGACGAACTTGCCCAGCCACCTGGCAAGGATTCCTTTGAAGCCCGGAAGATCATTGCCTTCCCCTTCCGTATTCATCACTTGCCCCGAGAACATAGTATTTACTGTATAATCCGCTGCCAGCTTCGCATCCTGCAAATAGGTTTCCTCTCCATAGATCTGATAAAGCAGAGTGGCTGCTCCGATCAAGGTTCCCTGATTATACGTCGAGCACCACTGATTAATTCCGGTCTTTAAATCATAGGCATCAAATACCGCTCCGGTGGCACCGAATAAATTTTCTTTCTCCCATTGATAAATTTTCACGGCTTTATCATAATATTCCTGTTTTCCGGTGGCATTTCCCAGCAGACAGGCCGCGATGGCTGCCGGTGAATTAATACAGGAATTCTTTGTCTTATTTTCTGTTTTCCAAAACAGACCGCCGCCCAGATCTTCGCTCCAGGCACGGTCAAAGACGATGTTAAAGTGTTTTTCGGCTATTGCCAGATACTTCGCATCCTTTGTGGCTTCATAAGCTCTCGCACATGCAATAGTCATCCACATAATATCGTCATTAAAATCATTGTAAGACCAGTCTTCTCCATGCTTTGCAAGAAAACCCCGGTACATATCCTCCATCAGGGCAAGATAGCGTTCCTCTCCTGTCCGCTCATAGGCGTCGATTACGACCTCAAAGATTTCTGCCTGCTGCCAGAAGTCTTCGCCAACAATGTAGCCACCCTTTTCTTCTTTTACATAAAAGCTGGACAGAAAACTGTCCAGCGCAGTTTTCGCCATATCCTGAGTCAATTCCGTCGCTTCCTTTCGCTCTTCCTTTGTATTCACCGATGCCGTTGATGCACTATTCTCCGTCATATCCGTTTTTATGTTGTCCTCTGTCTTTATACTTTTTTCTGTTTTTATACTTTCTTCTGCCTTCATGCCTGCTTCTGTCTCAGAATTCCCCTTCCTGTCTTTTGTCATGGCGTAGCAGCCCCCGAATACAACCAGCAGCAGAAACATGCCCGACCATAGAAGGAGCCTTTTCTTCTTATTCAGCTTTCTTAGCATATGCTCCAACCTATTCCCATCCTTCCTTACGGCTTAGAAGTTTAGCATAGTTTTACTGCGGTTTCCAGCACCATAATACCGCTCAAATGCTGTGCCAAATCCACACAGCGATACTCTTTCTCCTTCCAGCTTCCACCGATCAGTCCCTTCTCATTTATTCCCCGTTCCATGACACAGCGGGCATTGAACAGGATCATTTCCTTCATATCCTCAAGCTCAGGACATACTTCGATTAATTGATATAGATATCTGATAAATATCCCTTTAAATAAACCGCAGTCATCAATCCCCTCATAAGGAAGAATTCCTTCCTGGGAATCCGCATAGCAGCGCTTCGCCTCCTTCGCTATCTTAACGGCTGTACCCAGGGTTTCCTTTGATCCGTTTATTCTATACAGCTCCACCAGGGCCCCGATTACAACTCCCGGATTATAAGTAAACTTCCATTCATAATCAATCTTTCCGTCACCCAGACGATTCAAGCCGTCCCATACCATCCCGCTGACAGGGTCCACCAGATTCCTGATATTCCAGTCCAGTATCTTCGTACCCCAGTGAAGATCCTCCTCATCCCCAAACCGTTGATAGAGACGCAGCGCCAGAATAGCTGCCGGCGCATTGGCCGGCGTGTTCTTATAATCTGTCTGATCCTTTTTCCAGGCCATACCTCCGCCCATCTGGTCATTCCAGGCAGTCTTGATGTCTTCCCACAGGTACAGTACCTGTTCCCTGCAGGCTTCCTCGCCCGTCACATCCCAGAGCCTTAACTGGGCAAGTGCCATCCACTCCATATCGTCGTACCAGTTGTGCAGAAAGGTCTGCCCATTCATAGCAAAGGTTCCTTGATATTCCTTACGCAGATTCGCAAGATACTTTTCCTCACCGGTACGGACATAGCCGTCCAGCAGACAATCCAGAGCATGGGCATGCCACCAGTAGATCCAGTTCTCATGCTCTAAAACCGGAAAATGGTTCTGTAAAACCCCCTTCTGTTCCTCCCAAAAATAATTCATTAAGCTGTTCTGTGCCGTGTTGCAATACTCTGTAAGTATTAAATCCATGTCATGTCGTCCCCTTTTTCATGATTGTAAATGAAGCATCGATAATTTCATTGATCGGATGCACCCATACCGGGTGCACGAATAAGGATGATGCAACCTCTGCAGTGAACTTGCATCATCCTTATATCACATCACATTATTGTGCCGCTTCTGCCAGGATGCTGTCACCCTGGGACTGCGCATTGGTCATAGCTTCCTGTGCACTGATCTCTCCTGCCACATACTTCTGCAGCTGGGGTATGAGTGCCAGACCTTCCATATCGGAATAGCCCGGAACCTTGGATCGTATTGTCGCATAATTCATGGTCTCAGAGAATACCTTCAGGATTTCGTCATCCATAAAATAAGGATCGGATGCTGCGTTTTTATTTGCGGGAAGATTACCGCTGATTTTAGCAAATTCCACCTCACTGGAGGGTTGTGTGGTCCACCACTTCACAAATTCCCAAGCTGCATCCACATGCTGTGCCTTGTTCGGAATAACCAGACCAAAGCCGCCCATCATGGCTGACTTTGCACCGCCCGGTCCTGCCGGCTGTCCGATGACGCCAAAGTCCACACCTGCATCCTTATAGCTTTGCAGAGTCCAGGGTCCGTTAAAGGTCATAGCAACTTTACCTGCCTTGAAGCCGTCACCGCCAAAGCCATCTTCAAAACCTAATTCATATACCTTATCATTATTGAGCAATTGATCCCAGTAAGCCAACACATCCAGACCTGCCTGAGTATTGAAGGCAGTTTTTGCAGGAGCGGCAGAATCATCGATCATCTTGCCGCCTGCCTGCTGGATCCAGTTGTTGAATAAACCCACATCCTTTAAGGAAAAGCCGGATTGAACCAGTGTATCCCCGTCCCTCTTAGTTAACTTGATCGCTGCCTGACGAAGGCTTTCCCAATCGGTAATACTTGCGGGATCCACACCTGCTTCTGCAAACATTCCCTTATTATAGAACAGAATTCTTGCATCAACTGTTAACGGTATACCATATAACTTTCCGTCATAAGTTAATTCATCCACCGCGGGAGCATAGAACTGGGACAAATCCAGACTGTCCTTTGCAACAAGATCATCCAAAGGAGCAAGCGCGCCCTTCGGAGCATACACACCGGTATTAAAGCGGTCCCATAAGACCACATCCGGAGCCTGATTACTTACGATAGCGGTTAACAGCTTCTCTTCCAGGCTATCCTGTACCGTATAGGTAACATGTATCTTATCCTGAGATTCGTTGTATGCCTTTAACTGTGCTTCCAGCTGACCTACCTGGTCACCGCCCCAGGAGCCCCACATTGTTACCTCCGTTACCTGACCGTCGCCGGTTTTTCCGGTATCGTTACTGTCGGGCTGTGCCGTTGTGTTCCCCTGATCTGCCGGTGCATTCTTAGCTGCATCATCGGACTTTGCACAGCCTGCCATAAGGCTTGTTACCATCACCATCGCCAGTAAGAATGCCCATGTTTTTTTAACGCCGTTACTAAAAATTTTTTTCATACTATTCCTCCTTATTTATTTGTTCGGTGCCAAATATGATATTTTGCACTCGAATTTTCATGATTTGCAACACAGGTTTCCGCAGTCCGTTGCATCGTTTATTTGCTTCCGGTAAAGGCAATACCCTGAATATAGTATTTCTGAGCTACGATAAAAATCAATATGGTAGGCAGGGTTGCAATCACCGTTCCTGCCATCAGCGGTCCGTACATCGTGTTATATTGATATTGGAAGGTAGACAGCCCCACCTGGATCGTCATCATCTCCTTGGAGTTAAGGACAATCATCGGCCACATAAAGGAATTCCAACCGGCCTGGAAGGTCATAATTCCCAGTGTCATTGCAGCCGGCTTGATTAAAGGCAGATAAATCTGCCAGAAAATCCGGAATTCACTGCAGCCGTCAACCCTTGCCGCTTCTGCCAGATCATCGGGCAGCGTCTCAAAAAACTGCTTCATGAAGAATACAGCAAAGGCTCCGACCGCTCCCGGCAATACAATTGCCGTATAATGATTGATAAATCCGGTTCCTCCCTGTCCCAGAAGGTTGTTCCCGCCCACCAACGGGAAGTATTTCAGTACCAAAAACTGTGGGATCATAGTTACGACCCCGGGGATCATCATGGAGGATAACAGGAGGGAGAAGGAAAGCTTTCTTCCTTTAAATCTCATCTTCGCAAAAGAGTAGCCTGCCAGGGAACCGAGAAACACATTGGTCAATACACCGGTAACCGCCAAAACCAGCGAGTTCATAAAATACCGTAAAAACGGAATGGTTTTAAATACCTTTGCGTAATTGCTAAAGGAATAATTTTCTGACAGTAACGAAAGAGAATTGGAATAAATCTCACTCTCAGGTTTTAAGGAAGTGGAAACCATCCATAGCAGCGGAAAAACCGTTATTGCCGCAATACAAATCGCAACCGTATACCAAAGAATATCCCGCAGGTTTTTTTTCATTTTCATACCTTGTCCTCCTATATCTCCGCCTTATTAATTCGTTGGTTAATCACTGTCATGCCCAGGATGATCAGGAATAAAACGAGTGAAATACTGGATGCATATCCCATCTTCAAATTTTTAAAGCCATTGTTGTATATGTAGTAAACCAAGGTAATCGTCGCATTTCCAGGTCCGCCCTTCGTAAGTACAAAGGCCTGGTCAAATACCTGCAGCGTACCGATAATCAGCATGGTCGATACCAGGAAGGTGGTCTTGGCTAAAGACGGCATTGTTATCCGGCAAAACACCTGCAAACGGCCGGCTCCTTCCACCTTGGCCGCCTCATAATAGATCTGCGGAATTCCCTTGAGTCCTGAAAGGAAAATCATCATATTTCCGCCAAATCCTGCCCACAGGCTCATCAGAACAATCGCAATCATGGCAAGATTTGAATCGTATAACCATGCCGGTCCGTCAATACCGAAGATCTTTAGGAAGCCGTTCAGTAAGCCCAGCTGCGGATTAAGAATCCAGAACCACAGGGTAGCAGTCGCTACCGAGGAGGAAAGCACCGGTAAATAGAACAGCGTACGGAACAATCCAACCATTCTCTTTTCCGAATTCAGAAATAAGGCCGCACCCAGGGACAGAAGAAGGCCGGAGGGTACATATAAAATCGTATAATAGAGAGTGTTCTTTAAGGATATCCAGAAAAATTGGTCCTGAGCAATCTTTCTGAAGTTTTTAAAGCCCACAAACCTGGGTGCGTTAATGATGTCGTAATCCGTAAAGCTTAGCGCAATCGCCATGACCATCGGAAATAACGTGAAAACCAGGAAAAGGATCACCGGCGGTGCAGCAAATATCATCCCCATCGTATTTTGTTTTGCCAAAGCATTATTTTTTCTCTTCAAAGCTTCTACCCCTTTCGCGTATCAATTTCCGTATGTTATATACCATTTATATCATTTAAATCCAACTTTTTCTTATTAATTTCGAACAAACCGAAAATACATTTCCATTACATTATTATACAATTTGCATGTTTATTTTGTGATTTATTATTTTTTATTGTTGATTATAAACACATATTATCACCCGTCATACCATTTGTCAAGGATTATTATTATATTTATTATGTTGTTTATATCATTTATATCATTTGTTGATTATGCTATATTGGCTGTAAGATTTGACTGTCAGAAGCTACGCAAGGCATCCGCTTTCTATCCAGAAAAAAAGCACCATCATAAATTGACGGTGCTAATTCAAATTCTATTTTTTAGTTTTTCTAACCCCGGACTTATCTATCCCCTTCTATGATCTCATACGGAATTAATCTGGTCTCAACCTCTTTCTTCCCATCCATGCTTTCCGCGACCAGTCTTACACTGTTTGCACCGATCTGGTATTCCCCCTGCTTCACTCTTGTGAAAACCGGGTTGGAGTCATACATTTCATCTATTCCATCAAAGAACACCACCTTTTTCTCCTTATCCTGCCCCAGCTTCTGCAGAGTTTTATATACCAGCAGGCCGATGGAATATTCAATGGCGAAGAACGCGGTTGTCTGTGGATTCATACGAATAAAATCCTCAATGAGCTTTAAATCGGTTTCTTCCGAGGCTTCTCCCCTGTTTGCCGAGGGGAGCATTGATCTGAGATTTGTAATCCACATGGATTCGTTTGTTATAATATTATGCTCCAGGTGATAATCAACAAAGCCGCTCTGCCTCTCCAATATGGTCGGGGTCTGTACCGAAGCGTGGGAAACAAAGCATATCCTGGTGTGCCCATTCCGAAACAGCCAGCCTGTCAGCTCCTTTGCCGCCATATAATTATTCGTCCCGACATAGGAAATCGGAATACCCTTCAGCTGGCGGTCAATCAGCACAATCGGAAAATTTTCCACCGCAAGCTTTAGCACCAGTGCATTATAGGTTTCATCATGGACACACATGATTATAATTCCCGACACACCGAGCTCCAGCAGCTCATTCATAGCCGCAATTTCAGCTTCCTTGCTTCCATAGGTACATTTTAAGATGAAATTAAGATCCCGGGCCTTACACTCCCTCTCAATTCCTAACAGCAGCTGGTAACCATAGCTTGCTCCAAAGGCATCCATGATGACACCGATTACCCTGGACTGCTTTCTTTGGTTCCTAAGTATCTCCGGATGCAATTCACCACTCTCCTGAGCTTCCATCACAAAGGAGCCCTTTCCCGGCATTCTCAAGATAACATTTTGCTCCGCAAGCATCTCTAACGCTTTCTTGCTGGTAATGCGGCTGACATTATACCGGATTGACAATTCCTTTTCCGAGGGAAGTCTGCTGCCGGGAGGAAATTTATTTGTTTGAATTCCTTCCGCAATGTCATTATATATCTTCTCGTATAACGATTCTTTCTTCAAATAGTCTCACCATCCGATTATATAAAATAATATATCATTTAATATATTATATATATCATTTCGAGACATGTCAACTACAAGGAAAATCGTTCCTGCAGAAAACGGCATTATTTCGGCAAGGTTACCGTGAAGGTGCTGCCTTCATTTATGACACTATCCACGGCTATGGCTCCGCCATGGGCTTGTATAATCGATTTTACTATGGTAAGACCGATGCCGGAGCCTCCGGTCATGCGGTTGCGGGATTTGTCCGCCCGGTAAAAGCGTTCAAAGATAAAGGGAAGCTCCTCCTTGGGAATCCCTGCACCGGTATCTCGGACCGAAAATCCTGCGCTGCCCTCCTCCTCAAATAGCTCAAACATAATCCTGCTGCCCTCACCTGAATATTTGATTGCGTTGTTTAATAAATTCACAACCACCTGCTTCATTCTGTTCCGGTCAACCGTCAATTGTATGTGAGGTCCATTTACAGATACCTGCAGGCTGCGTTTATTAATCTCTGCTTCAAAGGTACTTACCATCTGACTGATCAGCTCAAACAGGTCCGTGGTCTGTTTATGCAGCTCCTGCATCTCTCCTTCAAGCTTTGCCAGGCTTTCCAGATCGCCCACCAGTCTTCCCATGCGGACAACCTCATCATAACAGCTTTGCAGCCGCTCCGGATCTGCCTCCCAGATTCCCTCTGTCATTGCCTCCAGATAGGTCTGCAGGATGGTGATCGGTGTACGAAGCTCATGGGCCACATCGCCGGTAAGCTGCTTACGCAGCCGCTCCAGGGTCTCCAGGGACCCTGCCAGATGATTTATGGAATCAACCAGAAGCTTAAGCTCCGCGGCACCGCTTTCCTCCTCCAGCCTGATCCCATAATTGCCGTCCGAGATCTGCTTTGCGGCCTCCACGGTACGAAGAATGGGCAGGCTGATTCTTCTTGCCATCATATGTCCGATCACCAGGGAGAATATTAAGGATATGGCTCCCACACTAAGTAACACTGTATTTAAGGAATGAAGGAACCGGAATTCATTCTCATTCAGGAAAAACGGACCGAAATAGCTGATACTGACACTACCGATCTCCTTATCCCCTTGCGTCAGCGGATAAGTTACCGAGGTGAACTCCCCATTCAGCTGCGGATACTCGATTCGCATTCTTTCAGATATCTCGTCCATGATCTGATTGCAAAGGCTCATATCGTGGGATCTTGCATCCCACAAAACCACTCCGTCCCGGTCAAGCACCTTAATAATATAACCTTCATATAAGGAGGACATTCCGATGGCATGGACATAGCTTAAATTCCACTGGTTTGTCATTCTGGTATATTGCTGGCTGATGCTGGTGGTAATGACCTGGGTCTTTAGCTCCTGCTGCCGGCTGATATATGCGGTGAACTCCCGGTTAATAAAATAATTGGCCAGAATACTGATTAATGCAATTGTCAAAAGCACCACAATGAATATGGTACCTGATAATCTTGTCTTCAGGCTATGCATACGACACCTCCATTAGGATGCTCCAAATTTATAGCCCATACCATGAATGGTCTTCACGTAATACGGATCCTTCGGATCATTTTCCAGCTTTTGGCGAAGGTTCTTAATATGTGTGTCAATTGTCCTGTCATAGCCTTCAAAATTACTTCCGAACGCAGATGCAATTAATTCCTCCCTGGTGAATACCTTATTCGGGTACCTGGTCAGGGCAGCCAACAGCTTATATTCGTTGGGTGTCAGCTTTACTTCCACGGATTGTCTGAGTACAATATGACTGTCATAATCGATGATCAGCTCCCCATCATGAAAGGATTTCTTAGTAAGCAACGCGGAAAGCTCCTGAGAGGCTCTGCGAAGCACCGCCTCCATCCTGGCATACAGCTCCTTGAGGCTGAAGGGCTTGATAATATAATCATCCGCACCTATTCCAAGTCCGTTCAGCAAATCGGCTTCATCCGACTTCGCGGTCAGCATTATAATGGGAACCTTGGATTTTGAGCGAATGATTCGGCAAACCTCTTCTCCTGACAGCTCAGGAAGCATCAGATCAAGTAAAATCAGCGCAACCCGCTCCCGGTCAAAGAGCTCCAAGGCCTGCCTGCCGCTTGCGGCACAAAGCACAGTAAAGCCCTTACTTTCCAGAAAGGACTTTACCACTGCAAGGATTTTTTCTTCATCCTCAACGAATAATATTTTCTTTATGAGCTCACTCATAATAATAACCACGCCTTTCTTACAGGCTGTTCCTTACATTAGCTTTCGATATCAAAAGGCTTTAAGAACTTATCCACTTCTATTTTCTTCCCATTCTCGTCCATGGTCTCCACCTTTGCAAATAACCAGCCTTCCACCTTGTCGGGATTAACACCGGCATCGATAAAGGGCTGCGGGTTCAATGCAAATACAATATCCTTATCGCTTGCCTTCATATCCTTTGCCCATTCAAACATATTGCCGCCGCCCAGATCCACACCAAAATGGTCCAATGTCGCGTGATAGGTAATATGATACCGATAATGCTTCACCAGTTTCTTATAGGCATCAAGAGCCGATGCACTGCCGACATAAGTAATATTCTCGTCACCTAAATCGGTACCCAACACAAGCTTGTCATCAACCAGCATCCCTGCCGGAAGCTTGGAAGTGTCAAGTCCCGCCTCGATAAAGGGCAGGACATCAACCTCCAGCTTCACATCATACTCTGTGGTCTTACTAAAATCCTCGCTCCATACAAAGCGCGCTCCATTATCCAGTGCGGTTAACGACCAGCCGCCAAAATCCGTATCCTCGCTCACCCGGTCAGGCAGTGCTTCAAGTACCGCCTGAAAGGACTTTTCCGACTGATTGCCTATTACATCAAGTTTATCACAAGCGGTCAATCCGGGCAAGGCCAGCATACATATTGATAAAAGAAATAACTTTTTCTTCATAGTCTTATTATCCTTTACTATAGTTATATTCGAAAGAGGCATTACTTCGATGCCTTAAAGCCCTTTAATCTTAACGCATTCGATACTACCGACACAGAGCTGAAAGCCATTGCGGCAGCAGCAAAAATAGGATTTAACAACGGACCTCCAAACAGGTGGAGCAGTCCTGCGGCAATGGGAATTCCTGCAACATTATAACCAAAGGCCCAGAATAAATTCTGCTTAATATTCCGAATAGTACTCTTGCTTAATCGGATTGCTGTGGTTACATCCATCAGGTCGCTCTTCATTAAGACAATATCCGCCGACTCCATAGCAACGTCTGTTCCTGAACCGATGGCTATACCGATATCCGCCTGAACCAGAGCCGGAGCATCATTGATTCCGTCACCGACCATGCAAACCTTCTTTCCTTCCGCTTGAAGCTTCTTCACCTCATTGGATTTATCCTGAGGAAGTACCTCTGCGAGGATACGGTCGATCCCTACCTGTTTTGCAATCGCTTCCGCAGTTCTGCGGTTATCGCCGGTAATCATGGCAACCTCAATTCCCATGGTCTGCAGCTTTCTGATTGCTTTGGCGCTGCTTTCTTTTACAACATCAGCTACGGCAATGATACCTGCCAGACTGCCATCCATCGCCACATACATGGGGGTCTTTCCTTCACCGGCAAGCCGGTCCGAGGTCTCCTTTAATCCTTCCAGCGAAATACCCCGCTGATCCATCAGCTTCTTATTGCCGATGTAGATATCGGACTGCTCTATCGTAACCTGAATTCCATGTCCCGGAATTGCTTCGAAGCTCTCCACCGTAAGGAACGGCATCCGGTCCTTCTCCGCTTTTCTGACAATCGCTTCGCCAAGGGGATGCTCGGAGCCCTTTTCACCGGAAGCTGCAATCTGTAATAACCGTTCCGGATCAATGCCTTCCGCCGGTATGATATCTGTAACCTCCGGCTTACCTTCGGTAATCGTACCGGTTTTATCAAATACAATTGTATTAATCTTATGGGCTGTCTCTAACGCTTCGCCGCCCTTAATCAGAATACCGTTCTCCGCACCCTTTCCGGTTCCCACCATAATGGCGGTCGGTGTAGCAAGACCAAGGGCGCAGGGGCAGGCAATCACGATCACTGAGATGAAGATGGTAAGAGAGAAGGCCAGGGACTGGCCGGTTAAAAACCAGGCTAGGAATGCTAAAAGTGCAAGTCCGCAGACAACCGGAACGAAATAGCCGGATACAATATCCGCCATCTTTGCAATGGGAGCCTTGGAGCCCTGGGCATCCTCCACCAATTTGATAATTTGTGCCAGCGCGGTGTCCGCGCCAACCTTGGTGGTCTTGAATTTAATCATACCGTTTTTATTGATGCTGGCCGCAAATACCTTATCTCCGGCCTTCTTATCCACCGGCATACTTTCTCCGGTAAGCATTGCTTCATCAATCGAGGTGGTGCCCTCCAGCACAATTCCGTCCACCGGTATCTTCTCGCCGGGCCTTACAAGGATCAGATCCCCGATCTCAACATCCTCTATCGGCAGCTGGGTTTCCTTGCCGTCATTGATTACGGTCGCTGTCTTCGGTGCCAGCCCCATCAGCTTCTTAATGGCTTCTGAAGTCTTGCCCTTAGACACTGCTTCCAGGGATTTGCCAAGCAGGATCAATGCGATAATAACACCTGCCGTCTCATAATATAAACTTTCCACTGCCATGAAATGGCCGGCTGCAATCCGGTAGGTATTATAAATACTAAAGATAATCGCTGCCGTAGTTCCGATGGCAACCAGGGAATCCATATTCGGGCTTCTTTGAAGCAGAGCCTTGAAACCAACGGTATAAAAGCGATAGCCTGCGATAATAATCGGTACCACCAGAGTCATTTGCAATACCGCATATCTGAGGGGGAACATCATGGGATTTAGAGCTTTGGGTATGGGAAACGGCCACCAGGATACCATTGGCGCCATTGCAAAATACAATAAGGGTAATCCAAATACCACTGCAACAATGAACTTCGTCCAAAGGGTTTTTATCTCCTTCTGCTTGCGCAGCCTGTCTTCATCAACAGAGTTTTTATCAAGTGCCTTATAACCGGTTTTCTCAATGCATTCCTTTACGGCGGAAAGTCTGATCACCTGAGGATCATATTCAAAGGTAGCATTTTCGGTAGCCAGATTCACGGAAACGGTACTGATTCCTTCCAGCTTGGCAATCGCCTTCTCCACTCTCTGGGTGCAGGCGGCACAAGTCATGCCGCCGACTTTTATTGTTTCTTTGTTCAACATATATTCTCAACCTTTCCCGGGTTTTTATCCCTAAAAATATTAAGATTATGATCTGTGATTTTCGTCTATAATCTTTTATATCCGGTATTATTTCCAATTCTGGAATATTACAGTAGCTTCTTTCAGGAAATCCTTTGAAATGGTTATTTTCTCATCCTCCACGGTTTTATAATCGGGTGTGATGGGTACCGGATTACAGCCGCCCCTTGTCACTTCCACATCATCAATACCAAAGCGGTTTCCGCAGTTCTGGCAGATAAGCTGGTCTCCCTCTACCTTATAATATCCTTTCCCTGAGCTATAACATACCTGGCAGGTATTAAAAGCGGTACGGATGGTTCCGTCGGAGGCTTTCACAGCGACAACCTCAAGATTTGTTCCGTCAATTGTAGCCGGATAAAAGGACGGTGTTTCCGTGATGTCCTTTACCTGGATTACAATGTCATCATCCGTTACTGCCTTAATATTATTTCCGCCTGACCCGGCAGGTTCCTCCGCCTTTCCGTTCATATTGAGACCATAGACAAGCCCGACCGCAATCACGGCGATTACGGCAATGATGATTAATTTCATATTTTTATTTCCCTGTTTTTTGTTCATAAGAATTTTTTTCATCCTTCCATTATTTTAATCCGGCTTTATTCCATCAATGACAGCTAGGTACTCCCTGGCCGATGGAATTATACACCGAGGCCGACGGATCATACCGGGATACCTCTGCTTTGATTGCATCAATATCAATATTGTTAATATCCTGCACTACCTTAACATATCCGCTGTATATTCCGTCTTCAGTATAGAAATCAAAATCCTGATCAGGGATAAAGGTAATCGGATTGGATCCTTCCCTTACCTGGAGCAGCGCATTGTAATACGGGAATAAAATATTAATATCCTTCGTCTCTGTTGCCGCATTAATATTCCATTGTGTCTCTATACCGCTTTGAACCACCAGCACAGCAGGTGAAAACCCGTCTGGATCAAATCCGACATCAACCGTCTGGGTATCACCCTCAACCTTTGCAACTGCTATTTCGTCGGCAGAGATACCGGATATCCTCAGACCGGTTTCATCTCCTGTAATAAACGGATTATAATCGTCGGAAGCCGTACTGCCTGAGGCTGCGCCGCCTGACCCTGTATTCCCGGAATCGGAGTAACCTGTGCTTGCTCCTCCGCAGCAGCCTCCCACGGCCCCTTCCGTTCCGCTGGCGGCATCCGCGATTGTGCTGCTGTCTACTGAATTCAGATCCTCCACAACTGTTATTTTGCTCCTGATCATACCCATCCAGCAGCTGAAAGGAACTTCCCCGCTATCGGTCGGTGTAAACTTGATTACATTATCCCCTGCCTCCAGCCTCTTCTGAATATTATACTTCTGAACGATAATGGAATTATTGCAGCCGTTGATATCTCCTTTTTCCGCCTGAATCGTCCAAACAACCGGAATTCCCTTCTGTACCACGATGGGCTCATACCGTCCTGAGGATAATCCTGTCGTAACCTCCTGGACACCGTCCTTTATCACTGCTACATTTGCCGTACCGGAGCTTGCCTGACCGGTAACAAAGGGGAAATGAGGAAATGCAATTCCCGATAAGCTAAGACCGTTGTTAAACATGAAAACACCTAAGACAACCACCAAAACCGCACTGACTGACATCATCTTATGTGTGAATTTCTTACTGAGCAGGGAACCTAATGCTCCAAAAGCAAACATGAGGGGAACGGTGCCGATACTGAATAAGAACATAGAGACCGCACCCTTCAACGGGCTGCCTGTGGACAGGGCATACAGCTGCATTGCCTGTAATGGTCCGCAGGGCATCAGTCCGTTTAAAAGCCCTATATACAGGGGACTGTTGCTGTTTCTCCGGGCATAGATCTTTTTGGCAAATATCTTGGGCATTCTGGGATTCAATCTGCGAAGCCAGGGAAATATATTCAGCATATTCAATCCCATGATTACCATAAAAACACCGGCAAACAGCTGAACCATACCCTTCAGCGGACCCGAGAAGCTGACCGCAGAGCCGATCGCACCAACGATACCGCCGATAACCGTATAGGAGATCACTCTGCCCATATTGTAAAGCAAACTGGGACGTAAGGCCGCCAGCTTACTTACCGGATTACCGTCTCCTGTCTTGACGTTCGCACACTGGCTAAGGCAGATGCCACCGCACATAGCTACACAGTGAACCGAGGTCAACAAACCGATAACAAACAGCATACCATAGCCCATTCCTTCCTTGGCTATGGGGAAGGAATTAAATATGTTCAGCAGGCCAAAGCGGTTTGCAACCATATATACGGCAAATAAAATGATTGCAACAGCAATGATATTTGAAAAATCTGTTTTACCTGCCTGCTGATTTGCCGATCTGGCCTCCTGATAGCCGCCTTGTTTTACGGGAACAGCATTCCTGTTATTCATTTCGGTATTGTTCGTAAAGACTTCCGCGAAATAATCATGCTGAGCCAGTATTTTGGTGAAGCTTTCCGGGCTGATCAACGCTTCATCATAGGTGACGCTCACTCTGCCCGCCGAATAGCTTGCCTTTACACTATAAACTCCTTCTGCCTGTGACAATTCACGTTCAATGATATTCTCACAGTTAACGCAGGTCATATTACGGACATAAAGTGTTATTGTTTTGATGTTCGAAGCCATAGACAACCTCCTCATACTTATTACAAATTCATAGATTAAGAATCGTAGAAAGCGCCCATTCTTTCCTGTCCTAATCCGCTTTTATTTTAAGAATAGCATCTGAATGTGGAGATATTATGAAGAAACAAAAAGTATTATTTTTTATCATAGTATGGTATACTTCACGGTAGGCGTAACAATAAAGGAGATCTCGATATGGCATTTGATGGCGTTGTAATCGCAAATGTAATTCATGAATTAAAAACCAATCTGCTGGGAGGCAGAATAAATAAAATAGCACAGCCGGAAAAGGATGAACTTTTGCTCACAATTAAGGGTCAGGCCAGGGAACAGTATAAACTCCTGCTTTCCGCCGGTGCGGGCATGCCCCTCATCTATCTGACGGAAGGCACGAAGCCAAGTCCGCTGACGGCGCCTAACTTTTGTATGCTGCTCCGTAAGCATCTTAACGGAGCAAAGATTCTTGATATCACACAACCAGGGCTGGAGCGTATTATTAACTTTAAGCTGGAACACCTGAATGAAATGGGCGACCTGTGTGTAAAATACCTGATCATCGAATTAATGGGAAAGCACAGTAATATCATCTTCTGCGATGAAGATATGGTGATCCTGGACAGCATCAAACGAATTAATCAATTTATAAGCTCGGTCCGTGAGGTTCTTCCCGGCCGGGATTACTTCATTCCATCCACAACAGAAAAGCAGGACCCCTTAACCATTTCCTATGAGGTCTTTCGCGAAACCGTACTGGCAAAGCCCATGCCTGTCAGCAAGGCTTTATACCAGACTCTGACAGGCATAAGTCCGCTGTTGGCCAATGAGATCTGCTGCCGGGCTTCCATCGACGGTGATGCTTCCACCCAGTCATTGAGTGAAGCCGCCGGTCTCCATTTATATAACAATTTAAGCCGCATGATGGAGGAGGTTAAGGGCTCCGCCTTTACACCGAATATCGTATCCAGGGACGGGATCCCCGTGGAATTTTCCAGTGTGGCTCTTAACTGCTACAAGGATTATGAAATGCAGACTTATGACAGCATCTCCGCCTTGTTGGAGGCTTTCTACTCCACAAAAAATTCTGTGGCAAGAAGCAGGCAGAAATCTGCGGATCTGCGTAAAATCGTATCCAATGCCATTGATCGCACCAGTAAAAAGCTCGATTTGCAGTTGAAGCAGCTGCAGGATACGGAGAAACGGGATAAATTCAAAGTTTACGGGGAACTGATTACCACCTATGGCTACGGCCTTGAACCGGGCGCCAAGGTACTGAACACTATAAATTATTATGATAATCAGGAAATCAGCATTCCTCTTGATCCAACCATCCCACCCATAGAAAATGCAAAGCAGTATTTTGAAAAATACAGTAAGCTCAAACGTACCTTTGATGCCCTGACTGCGCAGCTGGAGGAAACAAAGGACGAGCTGGCCCATCTTGAATCGATTAAGACTGCCTTGGATATTGCGACGGAGGAAGAGGACCTGACCGCATTAAAGCAGGAGCTGACAGAATACGGTTATATTAGACGGCGCTATACCAGCGGTAACCGCAAATTAGAGAAAAAGGCTGCCGCCGGAAAGAAGTCCGGCAGCAAGAGTAAGCCTCTTCATTATATTTCCTCCGACGGATATCATATGTATGTGGGTAAGAACAACTACCAGAACGATGAACTGACCTTCCAATTCGCGGAAGGCGGTGACTGGTGGTTTCATGCCAAGAAGCTGGCAGGCTCCCATGTGATTGTAAAGGCCGGGGGCAAGGAGCTGCCGGATCGGACCTATGAAGAAGCAGCAAGGCTGGCTGCCTATTATTCCGGTGCCAGGGATACTGATAAAGCGGAGATCGATTATACCCTGAAGAAAAATGTAAAAAAGCCCTCCGGTGCAAAACCCGGCTTCGTGGTATATTACACCAACTACTCCATGGTATCTCCCACAGATATCACCGGGATAACACTGCTAAAATAAACAGGTAAATACAGGCTGTCAAATATTCATGGAAGCATAAATGGATTAAAACAGATACTACGAAGGAGGACTGCCATGCTTGTCGCTGATTACCATGTACATTCTGATTTTTCCGGTGATTCTACAGCACCGATGGAGCAAATGATTGAAAGAGCCATTCAGCTCGGTTTAAAAAAGCTTTGTTTTACAGACCATATGGATTATGATTATCCCCATAAAGGTGATATCTGCTTTGTCTTTGATCCCCAAGCGTATGTTGAAAAGATCAGCAGGCTTAAGAAACAGTACCATAAGCAAATTGAACTCCTGACCGGTATTGAACTTGGACTTCAGCCTCAGGTGGCACAGCAATTCACTGCCTTAATGAATTCCTATGAATTTGATTTTGCCATCGGCTCCACCCATGTGGTTGATTATATTGATCCGTATTTTCCCCAGTTTTGGGAAACCCGTACAAAGGAAGAAGGGATCCGGCAGTACTTTGAAGCCATTCGGGATAATTGCAGGCTGTTTCAAGATATCTTCTGTGTTTGCGGTCATCTGGATTATATCATCCGGTATGTTCCTGCCCGGGACGGAATGAAAGCAGATTATCATTATGCTGATTATGCCGAGCTTCTGGATGAGGTTCTTAAAACCATCCTTTCCTGCGGTAAGGGAATTGAGTTAAATACTGCAGGCTTAAAATACGGAATCGGCTACGCACATCCCAAATTTGAGGTATTAAAGCGGTACCGGGAGCTTGGAGGTGAGATCATTACCGTTGGTTCCGACGCACATAAACCGGAGCACCTGTGTTATGATTTTCAAGTGGTCCCGGAGCTGTTAAAAAGGGCCGGTTTTCGTTACTATACTACCTTCGCGGAAGGAAAACCTGTATTTGAAAAACTGTGATAAATAATTCTGCCCTTCCTTCCTGTCCGGCTGTTATTCCGCCTGACAGGAAAAAAGGGCAGTTCTTTTATTTGAGGATGGTTCCGCCTCCGAGAACATAATCCCCCTGGTAGAATACCACCGCCTGGCCGGGAGTGATGGCTCTTTGCGGTTCTTCAAAGGTACATCGTATCTCGTCAGGTCCCGTCTTTGTTATCTTTGCCCGGGCACCCTTATGGCTGTAGCGAATCTTCGCTTCCACTTCAAGCTCACCCTCAAAATCTTCAATGGACATGAAATTCAAACGTTTTGCATATAAACAGTCCGAGAATACCTGCGCTCCGTTTCCGATTACCACCTCGTTGGTTTCCGGCCGCAACTCCAGCACAAAAACAGGTTGTCCCATTGCTATTCCCAATCCCTTGCGCTGACCCACGGTATAATGGATGAGCCCTTCATGTCTTCCGATGACCGCGCCATCCACATTGATAAAATTACCCGGCGTCAGTCCGTTATTACCAAGAGATCCGCTATCCTCCGCAGATCCGGCGGTTCCGGACTTCTCCCTTAGATAATTTGCAATAAAACCAGCATAATCATTATCCGACACAAAGCATATCTCCTGACTGTCAGGCTTATTTGCTACGGGAAGTCCCTGTTCTCCGGCGATCTCCCGGATCACATCCTTAGGATAATCTCCTACCGGCATCAGCGTATGGGACAGCTGGTGCTGGGTAAGATTATAAAGGGCATAGGTCTGGTCCTTTGCCTGGGTGACTGATTTCTTAATGGTGTATCTTCCGTTAGGAAGCTTTGCGATACTTGCATAATGACCGGTTGCGATATAATCGGCACCGATGTCTAGGGAACGCTTTAATAATGCTTCCCATTTTACATAGCGGTTGCAGGCAATGCAGGGATTCGGCGTTCTGGCCTGCAGATATTCGGATACGAAATAGTCAATAACCTTATCCTTAAATTCCCGCTTGAAATTCATGACATAATAAGGGATATCAAGCACTGCTGCAACTCTTCTGGCATCTTCCACCGCACTTAAGCCGCAGCAGCCGCCATTTTCCTCCATGGAACAGACGTCTTCCTCCTGCCAGATCTGCATTGTAATTCCGATTACATCATATCCCTGTTTCTTTAAAAGGTATGCCGCAACAGAAGAATCAACGCCTCCGGACATTCCAACTACTACTTTTTCCATGGTATCCTCCAAACCTTCAGGTATTAATATTCTTCCGTCTCTTCCCCTTCATGGATATCAGACTTCGGTTTTTCAAGACCCTCAATCTCAATTCCATTCTTCTGGGCATAGTCCCATAATGCCGCATGAATCGCTTCCTCGGCAAGCAGGGAACAGTGCACCTTCACAGGAGGAAGACCGTCAAGCGCTTCCATAACTGCTTTGTTTGTGATCAGCAATGCCTCATTCACTGATTTTCCCTTTACCAGCTCGGTTGCCATACTGCTGGTTGCAACAGCCGCACCGCAGCCAAAGGTCTTGAATTTTACATCGTTAATAATTCCGGTATCATCAATATCGAGATAGATTCTCATGATATCGCCGCATTTTGCATTACCTACAGTACCGACACCGCTGGCATTTTCTATTTCACCAACATTTCTGGGATTTGTAAAGTGGTCCATAACCTTTTCCGTATACATAAGCTTTCCTCCAAAATAAACGTATCATATTCCTAATATTCTATACTTAAATTAATTTGCGCCTGCTTACTGTTATCTTTTCTTCATGAAATCCTCATACAGGGGAGACATCCTGCGAAGCTTCTCTACGATCTCCTTGGTCTTATCTACTGTATAATTAATCTCTTCCTCCGTAATCTCATCACTGACGGTCAATCTCAGCGAACCATGCGCAATCTCATGGGGAAGACCGATGGCTAACAGTACATGGGAGGGATCCAGAGATCCCGAGGTACAGGCCGAACCGCTGGAACCGCAGATATTATTCATATCCAGCATAATCAGCAGAGATTCACCTTCAATAAATTGAAAGCTGAAATTCATATTATTGGGTAGTCTTCTCACCTTATCGCCATTCACACGAACAAAGGGAATTTCCTCTAATACTCTCTTCATCAGTAAATTCCTGAGCTTGATTTCCTTATCAGCGCGTTCCTGCATGGTTGCAACAGCAATTTCCACCGCCTTGCCAAAGCCTACGATACCCGGCACATTCTCGGTTCCGGCTCTTCTTTGCCGTTCCTGGGCACCGCCGTGAACAAAGGAACGTATCTTAACACCCTTACGGATATATAAGAAGCCGATGCCCTTGGGACCGTTCAGCTTATGAGCACTGGCACTGAGCATATCAATTCCTAATTCATTTACATCTATGGGAAGCTGTCCGAAGGCTTGTACCGCATCCGTATGGAACAGAATATTATGTTTCTTCGCAATTGCGCCGATTTCCTCAATCGGCTGAAGTGTACCAATTTCATTATTTGCAAACATGACGGAGATTAATACCGTAGTCGGACGAATCGCCTTCTCCAGTTGATCCAGCTTTAGAATTCCATTCTCATCGACATCGATATAAGAGACCTCAAAGCCGTGCTTCTCCAGATATTCGCAGGTATGAAGAATCGCATGATGCTCGATTTTGGAGGTTATGATATGATTTCCCTTTGCCGCATAGGCATCCGCCGCAGCCTTCAGAGCCCAGTTATCCGCTTCCGTTCCGCCGCCGGTAAAATAGATCTCGCTGATATCAGCACCAAGTGATCTTGCTATAATTCCTCTTGCCTCATCCACTGCCTTTTTATTCTGTGTTGCGAATTCATACACACTGGAGGGATTTCCGTAAAGCTCCGTAAAATACGGGAGCATTGCCTCCACTACTTCCGGTCTGGTTTTTGTTGTTGCCGCATTATCTAGATATATTTTTCTATCCACGTTGTCATCTCCTAATGATTATTATTTTCCACATGTATGCTTCTCTTTGGTATCAATGGTGCTTGCCCCATTCTGTATTTTCCTGCTTTCAGCCACCAGCTCCGACAGCCTGACCCCGTCAACCGCCTCATTTATACTATCACTAATACGCTTCCATACATATTTTGTTACACAGGAGCCCGAGCTGCTGCAACAGCCTTCTCCCTCGTTTACTTCGGCACAATCCACAGGATTTAGGTCTCCTTCCAGGGCACGTAAAATGTCTCCGACCGAGACCTCATCTGCCGGACGAGACAACATATAGCCTCCCTGTGCACCACGGATACCGTTCACGATACCTGCCTTTTTCAGCTTAGCAATCAGTTGTTCCAGATAGTTCATGGAAATTCCCTGACGTTCTGCTATCTGGCTTAACGCGACGGCATCTTCATCTGCGTGGACCGCCAGGTCAATTACTGCCTGCAGGCCATATCTTCCCTTTGTTGATAGCTTCATAAAAATCCTCCATGCTGCCAATGCCCGTGAATTTGGGCGTCAGCACAAATTTGCCGTGTAAAAATTTTAATTTTCACACTAACATAGCATGCCTGCATCTTTGAATTAGTTTGCGCCGAGGACGACGCAGGCACAAACTTCCAAGTGTGAATTATGCCTTTTATAATTCACACTATTCACCTCGATTATTATGGATTAATTTCAATTAATTTAATTCTTACCAGCTTAATTCCTATTAAATTAATTCCTATTATTTTGCTCGGTATTAGCATAGCACCAGGTCTAATCTCTGTCAATATGATATTTTCCATTTTATATAATATTTATTTATTGACAAACTCTGCCTGTCATGCCTGTAACATAAGTTTCCTGACTTTGCAATATATATACATAGAAAAGACATGTAAGGATTCTCCTCATGAAGAATAACACACTTTCCGCACAAGAAATCAGACACATGCAACGAAATAATATTGTAAAAGGCACCCTGATTCTAACCATTGCAGGCTTTATTACCCGGTTTATCGGATTCTTTTACCGTATCTTTCTTTCCAACACCCTGGGCCCTGAAATGATGGGGATCTATCAGCTCATCTGGCCGGTATACGGTATCTGCTTCACTATTTATGCCACCGGCATCCAGACCTCGATCTCACGGCTTGTGGCTGCAGAGCTGGGCAAAAGAAATCCCCGGAATGTATATAAAATATTACGGATCGGTTTAATTCTTTCCCTCTCGCTGGCAGCTGTATTGACAGTTCTGGTTTATATGAATGCAGACTTTATCGCCCGGAGATTCCTGTTGGAAAAACGCAGCGCCGACTCACTGCGCATTCTTGCCTGGGCCTTCCCTTTTTGTGGTGTTACTGCCTGTATCAACGGTTATTACTATGGACTTAAAAGAGCGGCTGTTCCTGCTTCCACCCAGCTCTTAGAACAGCTGGTCCGTGTATTTATCGTTTATATGATTGCCATGGTCGGCGGGCAGGGTGATATGAAGGTTACCTGTGAGCTGGCTGTATTCGGCGTAGTGATCGGTGAGATTGCCTCCTGTCTCTATAACTTTTTCTCCATGTTCGCTACCCGCAGCCCTGCAGATTTGTTGCTAAACGGACCGGATCCGGCAGCAAAGGCCGACAGCCGGGGACAGATTGCAGGAAAGCTTCTTTCCTTAAGTGTTCCCCTCTCGGCAAACAGGCTGTTGCTTAGCATTCTTCATAGTATTGAAGCCGTATTGATCCCCGCCATGCTGCGAAGGTTCGGATTAACCACCCAGGAAGCCCTGGCTCTCTTTGGTATCCTGAATGGTATGTCCATTCCCTTTATTATGTTTCCCACCGCCTTAACCAATGCCCTTGCTGTTCTCATCCTGCCTACGGTATCCGAGGCACAGGCGGTGAAAAACGATCAGGTAATAGCCAAAACTACCGAAATATCAATCAAGTACAGCCTGATTATCGGAATTATCAGTACCGGGCTTTTCATCATCTTTGGCAGAAACCTGGGCAATTCCGTATTTCATAACGAACTTGCCGGCTCTTACCTTATGATCCTCGCCTGGCTCTGCCCTCTGATGTATGTGGCTACAACCCTGAGCAGCGTAATCAACGGACTTGGCAAGGCACACATTACTTTCATTAATTCCATCATCAGTTCCATCTGTAAAATAACATTGGTTGTGACCTTAATACCGGCCTATGGCATTAACGGCTATTTAATTGCACTGCTCATCGGGCAGTTGATCATAACCGGTCTTGATACCTTTGCCGTACTGCGAAATGTTCATTTTAATATTAATATGGCAGATTCTATAGTAAAACCGGCAATTATCGTCACCATGGCCGGCTTCCTGTTAAAGGAAAGCTATCTCTACATACAAAAAATGACACAAAGCCATGAAGTCCTTATTTTACTGGGCTTCTGTTTATTGCTTTGTGTCATATGTGCAGGTCTTTTATATGTAACCGGCGCAATCTCAAGAAAGGATTTTAAATAGCAGGCATGTAGAGCTGATAATTATTCTTTCCCAGCTCCTTCGCCTGATAAAGTGCTTTATCCGCACTGTCCATCAATTGTTCATAGAACAGGCCGGCCTCCGGATATACAGCGATTCCTATGCTGCCGGAGATCGGTATGGACTGGTCGTTACTTACATAGGTCGTATCCAGGGCATCCTTTAGCAGATCTGCCTTGCTTCTCGTTTCATCAATATTACTGACATCCCCGACGAAAACAACAAATTCATCACCGCCGATGCGTCCGATAATCTCTCCTTCCGAGAAGCGTATCCTGATCCGGTTGATCATATGGGTCAGAACTTTATCCCCCTGAAGGTGGCCATAGGTATCATTGATCCTTTTGAAATCATCAAAATCAATGAACATCAAGACATGCCTTCCATGTTTATTCCCGGAAATATACTTATCAATTTTCTTAATTGTCATTTCCTTATTATAGATACCGGTGAGCGGATCTCTGGTGGCTTTATATTCCAGTGCCTCCAGCGCCCGCTTCTGGGAATCGATGTTTACCAGTCTTCCGATGACACGGAGCGGCTGTTTATCATCGTCATAAATGGTTTTCCCCATGATCTGACACCAGATATATCCTCCGGTCAGACCTTTAATACGAAATTCCATCTCGATCTTACTATTTCCCTGCCCCAGTTCCTCACCATATTCCAGGTAAATCCCCCAGTCATCCGGGTGAATGCAATGCCTCCTGATCTCAATCATGCTGCGATAAGCCGGAATTACAGGATCCATACCGAATAGTTCACGGTATTTCTCCGAGAAGATCATCTCATCAGTCTTAATATGATACTCAAAAAGAACATCCTGAGAAAGCTCCGCAGCAATGCGATAGCGCTCCCCTTCCAGCAGAATAAGCTCCTGCATCTGCTTCTGCTCCGTGATGGCTGCCTGCATTACCCGCTTCACATTTTCCAACCAGAAAAGCAGGATGATTACCACACCGATAATACAGACGCAGAGAAACAGCAGCAGTATTATAATATAAATTGCAGGCTTGCCTTGCAGCATGTTAATCAGTTTCATCTTTATAGTCCCCCAACTAAAAAAACTGAAGCCCAAACAATATGTAATCCACGATCCCCTCAAAAGGCATCAATATTTAACTTAGGTTAAAGTGTCAGAAAATACTTTTAACATTTTAACCAGCTTTATAAATCGTAAGGCGTTACCTGGTAAACGTAATAATTAAGCCAATTGGTATACAGCGCATTTGCATGCGCCCTCCAAACCAGATTAGGTCTATAATCCGGCTGATCCTCAGGATAATAATTCTTCGGAAGCTCGATCTCCAGTCCCTTCTCAATATCTCTTTTATATTCCTTATCCAAGGATATTCTGTCATATTCGGGATGCCCCATAACAAATATCTGTCTTCCATCCTCATTCATTACGATAAAGACGCCCGCTTCCTCCGATTCCGCCAGTATGGTAAGCTCCTTATGCTGCAGGATATCTTCCTTGGAAACGGTCGTATAACGGGAATGCGGTGCATAAAAAACATCGTCAAAGCCCCTGACAAAGGGCACTTTTTTCTGGAGTACCTTATGTTCAAAGATACCGAACATTTTCTTATCCAAAGTAAGTTTATCAATCCCGTAATGATAATACAAGCCGGCCTGTGCACCCCAGCAGATATGAAGGGTGGACGTAACATTGGCAGCCGACCAGGCCATGATTTTCTCCAACTCGTCCCAATAGGTTACTTCCTTAAATTCCATCAGCTCTACCGGTGCTCCCGTGATGATCAGACCGTCATATTTGTGGTTTTTAATATCCTCAAAGGTCAGATAGAACTGGTCCAGATGGCTGGTTGGTGTGTGGGACCCGGTATAGGTTCCGGTGGTTAAAAAGGTAATATCCACCTGTAAGGGTGTATTGGAAAGACTGCGCAGAAGCTGAACCTCCGTATCTTCCTTGATCGGCATCAAATTCAGAATGGCGATCTTAAGAGGACGGATATCCTGGTGCATCGCTCTGGTTTCGTCCATGATAAATATGTTCTCATCTTCAAGTATACGTTTTGCCGGTAAATCGCTCTGGATTTTAATTGGCATATTTCATCACCATTTTCTTTATCATATAGTTTCATCCCTGATGGGTAGCAGATTTATCATAACATGATATCTGGCAAAAATCAACAGTATTAAAAGCTCATCCTCCCCCCGCAATGATCTGTTTTGCAGCCGGAATTATTCCCCCCTGAAGGACTTGCTTTAGGCTATATATTAGGATATAATCAGTATTGTAAGTATTTACAGGAATTATCGAATCATCACGTTGTATTTTATGGGGAGTACAATTTTATGAATATTTATGATGTGTCGAAAAAGGCCGGTGTTTCCATCGCCACAGTATCCAGGGTAATTAACGGAAACTCCTTTGTCAGCCAAAAAACCAGGGAAAAGGTATTGCGTGTCATCGAGGAGTGCGGGTACACTCCCAATGCATTTGCCAGAGGGTTGGGATTAAATTCTATGCATACGGTAGGAATCATGTGCGCTGATTCCTCTGATCCATATCTTGCGTGCGCCGTTTACAATCTGGAACAGGCACTTCATCAGAATAATTATGACGCTTTACTCTGCTGTACCGGATATGAGCTGGCAGAGAAGCAAAAATACCTTGATTTATTATTATCCAAAAAAGTAGATGCCGTGATTCTGGTCGGTTCAAATTTCATCGAAGCTGAGGATGATAAGAATGATTACATACGTACTGCCGCCAAAAATGTTCCGATTATGATCCTCAACGGCGCCATGGACGGCAGCAATATCTACTGTACCCTCTGCGACGATTACCATGCGGTTTACGATGCCATCAAGGCACTCATTAAATCAGGGATTAAGGATATTCTCTATTTGTATAATTCGGAATCCTACAGCGGTAATAAAAAAATGTCAGGTTACCTTGCCGCTATGGAAGCTATTTATTCGGAAGCCGCAAAAAGGCAGGAATATGTGCATTTTGTCAACGGGGGTATCCATGAGGTGAAGCATTACCTGTCCGGCTTAAGGAAAAAAGGGCTGAAGTTTGATGCCGTGGTTGCCTCCGATGATAATCTGGCTATCGGTGCGTTAAAATATGCCAGGGAGCATCATCTGGACGTTCCGGACCAGCTTTCCGTCATCGGCTATAACAACTCCATTATCTCTTTATGCAGCGAGCCGGAGCTTACATCCATTGATAATAAGCTGGATGCTTTATGCTCCAGCTGCATCTCCACCTTGATGGGTGTGTTAAACAGCCAGCCGGTACCCTTGCAGACAGTCTATCCCGCAGAGCTCATCAGGCGCGGTACTACAAGGAGTTTTTTATGAATGAGAAAAATAATAATAAATTTTTAAGACGCTTTGTAATTTCCTACAGTGCGCTCCTTTTTATTATCCTGATCATGGGAGGCTATTTATACAGCATAAGTATAAAAAATGTCAGCAGCGAGATCAGAAACCAGAATAAATTAATCCTTGAGAAGGCAATCCATAATATTGATAATAACTTTAAAACCATGGATGTTCTGGCCGGGCAGATTGTCACCAATTCCAATGTTGTCAGGCTTGCCAATATGCACTATTCCAGTGATACGGATTTTTATCTGATGGCTTATCATGCGAAGGATGAGCTGTCTGTTTATGTATTTACGGAATCCATCCTGCCCATTAATACCTATTTCATCTATCTCCATAAGCTTGGGTATGTTCTGTCCTTCAGCCAGTTTCAAAGTACACGCATCTTCTATATCGAGGATTATATGAAGGACCAATATGAGAACTGGCTGGATATGATTAATGACACCTCCCTTTACAGACAGTTTATTCCCCTCGCCCCCTATAAGAAAAATTCGGATTCCTATTTTTATAACCTGCCCCTGGATGATTACTCCCTGAAGAATGTCCCTGCCACCATCTGCTTTGAGATTGATTACCAGAAGCTTGCCGGTCTCTTCAGTGAGTTGAGTTATTTTGATACCGGGTACCTCTGTGCCACCGATGACAATGGCAACATAGCATTTACGCTAAGCGGCGACCAGGCAGGGGAGATTTCTGCTTCGACCCTGGAAAGCCTGACCTACACCAACAGCTTTTCCGTATATACGGACAACGACAATAAAATGTATGTAACGCAGGCCGTATCGGATTATAACCACTGGAACTACTACCTGGTGCAGCCTGCAGACGCATCCCTCTACTCCCTGAAGCAATACCGGGATATTTTTATACTGATCATAATATCCGCTCTGGTTATTGAATTCATAATGATTCTCCTGCTTTCCAAGCGTAATGTTAAGCCTATTATTCAGTTGGGAATTGAATTGCAGGATACTCTGACCAAGCAAAAATCCCTTCAAAAGCTTGCTGAGAAGCAGATACCGGTCATCCAGTATTCTTATCTGACGAAGATTATACAAGGTGATATTTCAACCCGGGAGGAGCTGGAATATGCACAGCATTATCTGAATATATCCTCTGAGAGCCGTAAGTTCTCCGTGCTGTATATGATCGCTTATATGAATCAATATGAACTATATGTGGAGAATTCCGTTGTTACCGGACCGGATACGACAAACCATAAGGATATTATACAGGGGGCAGTGGAACAATTCTTCCAGGAACCTGTCTATATTCAAAGCTCCAATGACAGAGAATATTCCATTCTGATCTCCGCTCCTGAACAAGCATCCTCCGAGGCTTCCACCGCAGCCGTGAGGGAAGCATTTACAGCAATTCACGAATATCTCATAAGCAATCACTCCATCTGGACCTTTGCCGGTCTCGGTGACTGGAACAACGACCTGATGCTTACCTGGAAATCCTATCAGCAGGCCAATCAGGCGGTCAGCTATACTACAAAAAAGCATATCCTTCGCTGCTACACGAATATTAAGCGCGAAACAAACGGTTTTTATTACCCCATCGAACTGACCAACAAGCTTACCAACTTTATTGCTGTGGGAAATAAGAGCCAGGTGCTGGAAATCTTTGAAATTCTCCGTCATGAGAATATGGAGGAACGCTCCCTCCCTATCAATATGATGAAGTATCTGCTGTCCGATATCCGTAACACCTTATATAAGATCAGGTTTACCTTAAAGGGTACGGAGAAGAACGAAGCTGAGCTTAAGGCAATTGATTCCCTCTTTGATCAGCATATGTCCCTAAAGCTTCTGGAGGACATTGCCCTGAGTCTTTGCGGGCTTTTTGATACGAATTCCTGCACGAACCGCCTAATTGTGAATATCAGAGAGTACATCAACGATAATTACAAGGATCCCTCTCTGTGTTTAAGCAAGATATCCGACGAATTTTTAATATCGGAGAGTTACTTCTCCTACTTATTTAAAGAGGAGCTGGGGGAGAACTTCTCAAGCTATCTGGAACGCATTCGCATGGAGCAGTCCCTGCGTCTGTTGAAGAAATCAGATATTAACGTCTCCCTGCTCTATCAGGAGGTCGGCTATAACAATTCCAACTCCTTCCGCAGAGCATTTAAAAAAATCTACGGAATGTCACCGAAGGACTATAAAATTATGAACTTTGAATAAATTTTTCAGTATCAGAAAGGAGTATCGGCCATGCATCAATTCCCCTGTGCAGCACCCGAGGATGTAGGAGTACCGTCAAGGGCGATCTGCCATTTTATCAAAAAATTAGAAAAGTATCAGATCCCCATGCACAGTATTCTGATGACAAGGCATGGTAAATTAATCACAGAAGGTTATTATGCTCCCTATGATGCCGATACCCTGCACCGCATGTTCTCCGTGAGCAAAAGCTTCACCTCTGCTGCCATCGGCCTAATGGCAGAGGAAGGCCGAATCTCCTTAGATGATCCTGTCATTCAATATTTCCCGGACAAGCTTCCGCATCAGATACATCCCTGGATTGCCCGGATGACAATAAGGGATATGCTGAAAATGCAGACCTGTCATACCGGTACGACCTATAAGCTGCATCCGGAGCGGGACTGGGTGGAAAGCTTCTTTATCACCGAACCCAGCCATCAGCCCGGCACAGTCTTCAATTATGACACCTCTTCCAGTCATACCCTTTGTGCTCTGGTGGAGCGGCTTGCTGAAAAACCGATGCTGGATTACCTGCGGGACCGTTTTCTTACCCACGCCGGATTTAGTACACAGGCATATATGATTAAAGATCCTTTCGGAATATCCATGGGTGGCAGCGGCTTAATGGCAACACCGAAGGATTTGCTGCTCTTTGCACTTATTATTATGAATAACGGCAATTTAGGCGGTACACAGCTTTTACCGGATTGGTATATCAGGGAAGCGGTTTCTCAGCAAGCCGATACCCTGATGAACGGTGCTGCCCGGGAAGAATGTCAGGGTTACGGATATCAATTCTGGCGGATCAGTCAGGATGGCTTTGCCTGCTATGGTATGGGAGGCCAACTGGCGATCTGTCTTCCTGGTTATGATTTTATCTGTGTTACCACCGGGGATACCCAGGGAATACAAGGGGGTAACCAGACCATTTATAACACCCTGTATGAGGAAGTATTGCCCTATCTTACAGAAAGCACCCTGCCTGCAGATCCCGGGGAGCAGCAAAAGCTAAAGGGGCTCCTCCGGCAGCTATCCATTAAACCTCTGGACGGAAACAGCACTTCTTCGCTGATGTCAGAGATACAGGGGCTTAGCTATCAACTTCAAAAAAATTCTTCCGGCTTTACCTCCCTGTTATTGGAATTTGATACGGAGCATCAGGAAGGACGGTTGAATATCGGCTGGGAGGACCAAAGTCTTACCCTGCACTTTGGACTGGGTCATATGGTTACCGGTTCCTTCCCGATTTATGCTCAGAGGTGCGCCGCCTCAGGCTGCTGGCTGGCCGAGGATACCCTATATATCAAAAGTCATCTGATTGATGAATGCGTCGGTTCCGTCCATTGCAAGCTGGTATTTCGTAATCATACGGTTACGGTATTCATGAAAAAGATAGAAGAAACTTATTTTAATGAGTTTAGCGGATATTTCTATGGAACATGCTCAGGCAGGCAGGAATAAACCACCGTATCTTTGTATGCTGTGAGCTATGCCTGTAATGCCTTCATCAGATAGAATTCTCCCTGCAATGCCATCAGCTCTTCATAGGTACCAAACTCAGCACAGACGCCCTCCCGCAGTACGCAGATTTTATCCGCCTTACGAATGGTGGATAACCGGTGTGCCACAATGAAGGTCGTCCTTCCATGAATGAGATTTCCCAGGGCATCAAGAATTAATTTCTCAGAGACGCTGTCCAGTGCTGAGGTTGCTTCATCAAAGATGATCACCTTGGGGTCGCGGATCAGGGCACGGGCGATGGAGATTCGCTGACGCTGTCCGCCCGACAGCTTATTGCCCCTGTCACCGATCAGGGTATCAAGACCCTCCGGCAAGCTATGGATTACGTCCGTCAGATTAGCCGCTTTGATGACCCTGGCAAGCTGTTCCTCTGTGACAGAGGGCAAACCATAGGTAATATTATCTCTGACGGAACCGGAGAACAGGATCGTATCCTGCGGAACTACCGCAATATGCCTGCGATAGCTTCGAAGATTAATGTCCTTTAAATCATATCCGTCTACCCGCAGCTCTCCGCCGGTCGGCATCAGAAAGCCTATGACCAGATTGAGTATCGTGGACTTTCCGGCACCTGACTCTCCTACCAGCGCAACGGTTTCTCCGGCATTTACCTTTATATTCAAACCGTTCAATACACTCTTTTCCGTACCGCCATAGCTGAACTGTAAATCCCTGAATTCATAGGCTCCATGAATGTCCTTAACCTTCGGTTTTCCGCTGTGCTTCTCAATATCATGGGCATTCAGCACCTCTCCGATACTGGAGACAGACTCCATTCCCTTTGCGATGGTAGGCAGCAGAGTCAGCAAAGCAGATACCTGGCTGACGATGGTTGTAAAATAGCTCTGATAAAGTATGACATCACCGGCCAGCAGCTTGTTCTGAAGCACCAGCATCCCGGTAAAGATCAGACATCCCACCTGGAACAGCTGGAAGATTGCCCAGCTGACCGAGCCGAAATTCGCCTGAATGATATCCAAACGATATCCTTCCTCCGCGATATTGCGAACCAGCGTCTCCATCTTCTTCACTTCTATTTTCTCCATTGCATGGGCCCTGGTTACCGGTATCATATCCTCCATCTCAATCACCTTTGCGGAGGTGGCTTCGATTTCCCTTCGAAACCTATGATTTTGCACCTTAATGCGATTACGAAATACAACAATGGTAACGGCGGCCACAGGGATGGTCAGCAGAAAAAAGGTAAATATAATCAGATTTTTAAAGGCGGTAATCCCCAAGGCAACCGCAATATTAATAGCGATATTCAGCAAATTTACAAATAATTGGGAAGACAAATTTTCCACCGCCTCCACATCCCGCATTACCTTTGACTGGAGCCGGCCCGCCTGCATCTCCTTATGATAGGAGATGGAAAGCTGCTGCAGCTTTCTTACAAGCGCACTTCGCAAGCCTGCCTCAACATAACGGATTGCACGGCTGCGAAAATGAACATGCAGATAATTCATAGGAACATTTAAAACAATCAAAACACAGATGATCGCCGCATTCAGAATGATAATATGCACCGCATCCGTGCTGCGTTTTGTAATACAATTGATAATATTGGCAATCACAATAGGCATAACCCAGGAGGGGCT
The DNA here is from genome assembly GCA_023409535.1 of Bacillota bacterium. Lineage (GTDB taxonomy): Bacteria > Bacillota > Clostridia > Lachnospirales > Lachnospiraceae > Mobilitalea. Next base: position 85,575 of record JAEYGZ010000036.1, on the reverse strand, counting down.
GTGCTTAATCGTATAAAAGACGGCGGATAACAGGAACTTATAATAATTGCCCTGATATAGGGAAAGCAAGATCTTAATTCTGTGATTCTTATATTTTTCAAAGCTGTCCATAAAGATGTCTTCTGTCTGTGTATGTTTCTCATCCTGTCTGCTCATTGTACTCCTCCGGAATAATGAAAATATTCAAAAGGCACTTCCAATGCTTCATGTCCTCCATAGGCATACATTCCCACCATCGCTCCCGTAAAGCGTTTGCCCATGGTGATTCCTTCATCACACAGATAATTTACTTTATTCAAGGTTACCAGGTGAATATAATTTTCACCATCCAGGCTATAGTAGAATTCCCTTTGAAGATAAGAGGTCTTTATTCGCAGATATATCCCACGGTACAAGCTTACCTGTGCTGAAGCCGCAGCCTCCCGGTCCAGGCTGCCGATATGCTCCGTTACCTTCAGCTGTAAGCTTGCGTCCTCCATGGCAAACACGCCGAGCTTTAACCAGGTGTTCTCATCATAATAGCAGGTAATGCCCGCATCCTGTCCCTGAATCAGCTGTGCCGGTCCCATTAGGGCCTCTGCTGTGAATGTAAAATGCTTCTGCCGCCTTAATACAATATTACGGGCAGCCCCGGAGCTTAACGGTGCTCTGCTTCCCCTGATCCACAGCTTACCCTCCATGAATCTATAGCCTCCTGCTTCCGGCGGCCTGGGAGACATCCATTCCGGACTCAACACCTCCCCATCAAATTCATCCCGGTCACTGCCGTCCCAAACACATTCCGGTAAGTCCGGCTTAACCTGCAGCGCGCTGGGACCCTTCAGGTTATTTACCACTGGCCAGCCGTCCGCAGTCCAGGTAATCGGATCCAGGGCTGTCTCCCTGCCAAGAATGCTATACTTACCCTCCACCATTCTGCCGCAGAGATAAACCATAAACCATTCGCCCTTCTGGGTCATAACCGGCTTCCCATGTCCGCAGCGCTGAATACCGGCCTTATTATCCTTCTGCCGCATAATCGGATTATAGGGGCAGGGTTCATAATTACCATACAGTGTCCTTGACCGTGCTACCGTAATCCGGTGGCCCGGACCGGTGCCTCCCTCCGCAAGAAACAAATAATAATAACCGTCCTTTTTCAGAAGGTGCGGGCCTTCCGGTGCTCTTTTGTTGTCCCCGTAATATAACAGCCTTGCCTCCGATCTCTGCTCTGTGGCTGTCTTATCAAGCTCCAGTATTCTTGCACCGCGGTTAAGAAGCAGATATCTTCTTCCATCCTCATCATTAAAAATCGACGGATCAATTCCATCCTCATCAATAAAGGCGGGCTTACTGTAAGGTCCCTCCGGTCTGTCCGAGGAAACCACCATCTGTCTGCGATAAACTGTTCCGGTATCATTCAAGCGATAGGTGGCGGTAATATAAAATCTGCCTTCATAATAAGAAATATCCGGTGCCCAATACCCGCGGCCGCCCTCCAGGTCATCAAGGTACGCCCATTCCGGATTGGTAATCGCATGCCCGATGATCCGCCAGTGGATTAAATCCCTGGAGTGGGAGATCGGAATGCAGGGAAAGAAGATGAAAGAAGAATTTACCATGTAATAATCTTCTCCGGCTCTTACGACGGAAGGATCGGGAAACATACCGGTCCGGACGGGATTACGGTACATCCCGTCCAAGGAAGCACCACACACCTCTTCATAATAATTCTCCAGCTCCCTGTGTCCCCGTTCCCGGGCGATATCAAAGGGTGTCACCAAATCAATATCCGGTGATACCACGGACATTCCAACCTTTTCAATAAGATACCGGGACAACGGAATATCACCGGACATTGCCGCATAATGTAGTATGTTCCGGTTTCTGTAATCCGTTGTATTCATACTTGCCCTGGAATACTCCACTATGTATTTGACAAGCTCCAAATTCCCGGTTTCTGCTGCCGCAAGGCTCAAGGGAATACCCTGCTCCTCCATAGGATCAATACCGGAAGGTTCCTTGATCAGCAGCTCCTTTACCAATGCCAAATCCTGTTTTTCGATTGCGTTCTTCAGGTTAATCACCAAGCCATCTCCATTCTTCTATCCTTTCAGCATAACTATTTCTGCAGTTTTAACCTAAGCCTCAAGTGCCTCCACCCTGATATACTCAAAATCCGCATACCCGTGATCAGCCGAATTGTCCAGAGCAACCGCAAACAGCCCAAGCTTTGCTCCCACCCAGGTATGGTCAGACGGAAGGAAGGTATGTCCGGTATCCACAAAGAAATCACCCTCCAGGCAGTAATACATGCGTACCACCGCCCGCTCCTGCTCCCGGCGTAAAATTAATCGAAATAAAACACTGCCGGTATCAGATGCTATTCTCATCTTCATAATTGCATTTTCCTCTCTGACCTCACCGTTTCCGGTTGATGCTGCATATACCAGGTACAGCCTGCCTTCCTGCTTTCTGACCGCCAAATATACATACTGTCCTCCCATCATGACACATCCTGCCTGTTCTTCCTCCCTTAAGCCGGAAATATCCATCTTAATCTCGCAGGAAAAGGCAGGACAGACCAGCTTCTGGGTCAATACATTGGAGGACTGCCATAGCGTTACCGGCGAAGCTCCGGAAGGATTCAGACTAAAAAGCCTCAAACTGCCTTCCTGATCCGTGAGTGAATAGAAGCTCTCGTTGTGATTGCCCAGCCATTGCCACTGAAGCCCCGGCTTCTTATCCTTAAAATCATCGGAGGCTTGCAGATAGGCAGGCTTGACTTCCGGAAGCCCCTGAGGCTTTCGATGAACAAGACACGGTTCCCCGCAGCCTGACACGTCCGGATTCACACCGATCACCGGCCAATCCTTTGCCCAGGTCACCGGCTGCAGGTGTGTAATCCGTCCGTATAACCCTCGGTCCTGAAAATGGATAAACCATTCTTCCTTCCCCGGGGTATCAATTAATCCCCCCTGATGCGGGCCGTTAATCTCAGTACTCCCCTGATGCATTACGATCTTCTCTTCATAGGGTCCATAGATATTCCTTGCGCGCAGTACGGTCTGCCATCCCGGCCTTACCCCGCCTGCCGGTGCAAAGATGTAATACCAGCCATTCCTTTTATAAACCTTCGGTCCCTCAATGGTCGGCTGTGTTTTGGTTCCGTCATAAATAAACTTATCCTCCCCGGTCGCCCGGGTTCCATCCGGAGATATCGGGAAGATACCTAATATGCTTTTAAAGCCGATTCTGCTTCTTGCATATCCATGGACGATATATGCCGTACCGTCCTCCTCCCAGAAGGGACAGGGATCGATATAGCCCTTTCCCTCCAGCAGCAGCTGCGGATCGCTCCATTTGCCCAGAGGGTCCTCCGCGGTTACCATAAAGATGCCTTCATCCGGCATTCCGTAACATATCCAAAATTTATCATCGTGCCAGCGGATCGCGGGTGCCCATATTCCCCTGGCATGGGCGGGGTTATCATAGGACGGATACGGAATATTCTCCACCGCGTAATTCACCAGGTCCCAATGAACCAGGTCTCTGGAAATTAATATGGGAAGACCCGGTGTATAATTAAAGCTGGAAGCTGTCATATAATAAAAATCCCCCACCCTTATGACATCCGGATCCGAATAGTCGGCAAAAAGGATGGGGTTTTGATAAGTGCCATCTCCCAAGTCTGATTTCCATAACAATTCATACTGCATGGTAAGCTTCTCCACTTATATTTTATGTGATCGGAGCATAGATAGGTCCGACGGTTGAAATAATAGTATCATAATCTCTCGGGATACAGCAGCAGCTCCCGATACCTTCCGCCCAGGTCCTTCAGGCCCTTCGCAACTAACCCGGCAAAAGCGGCCGCCCCTTCCTGCCGAAGGTGTGTGTTATCCTCAAGACCCTCCGGAAAGTTAGGATACTCTCCGGGCTTCAGGTTCATAAATAATTTCTTACTTGCTTCTTCTCCCATTGCTTCAAGCAGCGCCTTACTTGACCGGAATAAATCAATACAGGGAACCTCAAGTCTTGCTGCTGCCGCAAGCATTGCCTCTGGATACGCTCCGTGAATATCCGGATCCAGTGTTCCGTCCGCCAGGAACCATCTTCGGCACAAGGGTGTGATAAACAACGGATATGCTTTCTTATTCCTGGCCGCATTCACAAAACGCTCCAGATTCTCCTGATATTCTCCCCAGGGCTCTGTGTATCGGCTTGGGTCCGCTGCCTTCTCATCATTATGTCCGAATTGGATAAATAAAAAGTCCCCTGCAGAAATCTCATTATAGATCGCTGCCAGGCGCGATTCCTCCAGGAAGCTTTTGGTGCTGCGCCCATTCTCCGCATGATTGGCAATTTCGATTTCCTTTTTCAGAAAGAGTCTCATTCCCTGTCCGATGCCCGTCTGCGGAAAGGTTGTAAAATCATTCTGCTTTACGGTAGAATCTCCGGACCAGAATATTCTTACAGGCATGGCATTTCCTCCCTAGTCTCTGAATGATTGAATATCCTCCTGTTATTCCTTTACCGCTCCGATATTTACACCCTGGATAAAGTATTTCTGGCAGAACGGGTAGAGAATCATAAACGGAATAATTGCGACTATGGTAGCGGCATTCTTCACTGTGTTCTCCGTTGCATTTCCGATTGCTGTCGGTAAGTCGCTGCCTAAAATGATACTTCTCAGCTTCATCTGGAAATTATAAAAATCCGAATTAACGATATATAACTTGTAAGTGGTATAATTATTCCAATATTCTACTGCAAACATCAGACCAATGGCTGCCAATGCCGCCTTGGACAGCGGAAGCACGATTCTGTAAAAAATACCGACCGGAGAACATCCGTCAATGGATGCGGCTTCAAATAAGCTCTTGGGAATTCCGTCGAAGAAATTACGCATCAGCACCAGATTAAATACATTTAAACCCGGTAACAAGATAACGGACCATAAGGTATCTGTCATATGCAGATTATTAATAACCAAATAGGTAGGGATCATACCGCCTTCAAAGATCATGGTAAACAGTAACAACCCGGATAAAAAGGAACGGCCGGGCATCTCGGTCTGAATAAGCACATATGCGCCCAGAGTCGACAGGGTCAATCCGACGAAGGTACCTGCAATGGTAGTGATAAAAGAAATCATAAGAGGACGGTATAAGGTTGGATTACTGAATACGGAGATATAGCCGTCAAGTCCAAACTTCTCAGGCAGCAGCCTCATACCGTAAGCTGTTTTTAAATTAAAGGAATCCATAAGAACCTTCCACAGAGGTATAATTGTAATAAGGCAGACCACTGCAAAAAACAATATCAATATTATATTAAACGGAGTTATCTTCTTCTTCATAATTTTTCTCTCCCCCTACACAATACCGGTGCCGCGCACTTTTTTGCTGGCTTGGTTGCATATGATAACCAGAATACAGCCGACGATGGATTTTACCAGACCCACCGCAGTGGAATATCCATAATTCGGCAATGCTCCGCTGTTAAAGGTCTGATAATAGATGTAGGTCTGTATAACATCTGACTGTCTCATAACAGCATCGTTTTGCATAACAAAAACTGACTCAAACAAGTTCATAACCTTCGCCAGGTTAAGAATTAATACAACGATAATTGTATTTGCTAAGGAAGGTATTGTGATAAATCTGATTTTCTGGAAACGAGCCGCGCCATCGATGGAAGCCGCTTCGTACAACTCCGGACTGATGGAGGATAAGGTTGCCATATAAATAATAGTACTCCAGCCCGTATCCTTCCATATATTGGCGATCAGCCAAACCGGCGTCCACCAAACCTTACTGGCTAAAAAGTAAATTTCCGATCCCTTCTCCACAATACCAAGATTAATTAAAATGGAATTCACCAACCCTGCCTGTGTGGGAGACGTAATCAGTGCAAATACAGACGCGGTAACTACCCAGGACATGAAATGGGGTAAATATATAATTGTCTGAGCCGCCTTTTTAAACTTCAGACTTATAATCTCATTTAATAATAATGAAACAACAACTGCCATGAAAGTATTTAAAAGCAGCTTTGAAATGCTTAATACCAGCGTATTTCGAAATGCAGTCCAAAAGCCTGGCATGGAAAACATCTTATCAAAATTCTTCAACCCGACAAAAACAGGTTCTTTAAATCCTTTATAGTCATAAAAAGCAAAACGTATCCCGGGGATTGGCGCATAATAAAATACTGCCGCAAAGATCAGCACAGGTATAAACATTACATAAAACCAGCGGTAAGTATAAATTCTTTTACCGAGAGATTTCGTTCCAGCAGGAGCATCATTTTTTCTTCTACTCATCGCTAAGGTCTATCCTTCCTTTAAAAGAGAGCGGAGTGCAAAAAGCTCTCAAACAGTTTTTGACTTCTCCGCTCTTTCCTTAATTATTGATTTACATTGTTTATCGTAATTTACTTGTTCCTTTTATCATTACTTTGTATTTAAGGCATCAACAATCGCCTTAGACCACTCGGCACCGCCCTCTGATTCGAATCTCTTCATTTCATCATCAATGGATAAGCCTGATACTACCACATTCGCAACTATTTCATTCTTTAAAGTTGTCAGGTCACCGTTATACTGACTCATGGCATCATTGGACGGAACCAAATCAGCCAATCTTGAATGGGTATTAAACAGGTCCTGGGAAGCCCTTGCTTCCGGAGCAATTGTCTTGGCACCCGGATCGTCATTCAAGCCTGCGATAGCCAGCATAGGATCGATATGATTCTTAGTATACTGTGTGCCCGGCTTCTCAAGGCTCTCTAACATATGGAACTCGCCTTCCTGGTAAGTCTTGCCTACAACAGTCTCAGCCTTGGTTGACCAATGAGAACCTTCCACGCCATAGGACCACAGCTTCTGTACTTCTCCGCCGTCTAACATTGTTTCAAAGAAATATTTGAATATGCCTTCCGGATTCTTGGCCTTTGAAGTGATGCACCAGGTCGGAGCCTGTCTCTCCAGATAGGAACCTACTTCAGCAATGGGAGGAAGTGCGATTAATTCGCCGTCAAGCCCATTTGCCTCAAGGTTAGTCTTTATATTGGTCGCCCAGGTACCTGCCCAATAAGTAAATACGCCGAATTTATCCTCATAGTACTTATCACGGCAGTTACTTGTAGCATTCGTTAATGCTTCCTTATCAATATAGCCTTTTGCATATGCATCTCTCAGTCTTTCAAGAGCGCTTTTGAAATTCGGCTCTGTGAAACCGTCAACCCACTGGCCGGATGCATTTTTGTAGAAACCGGGATTCGCATCCTGATAAAATTCAGGAAGATAGTTGGTCCAGGGTGCTTCAGGACCTACGATACCTGCGCTGGATACACCAAAGGTATCACCGTTTACGCCGTTGCCGTCAGGATCGCCTGTTGTAAAGGCATCCAGCATTGCTATGTATTCAGCATAATTTGTAGGTACTGCCAGACCCACATTATCAAGCCATTTCTTCTTAATATAAGTAACACATCCATTACCGCGAGTCGGAGCAATACCGTAAAGGACACCATCTACCTTAAGTCCGTCAACCAAGGCCGTATCTGTAACCCTGCCGGAAGCCTTCAGGTCAGAATTTTCCCATGCCTGTGTCATATCCCATAATACACCCTCAGTTGCATAGCCGGCATAATAGGTTGATCCTAATAAAATAACATCCGGCCAGTTGCCGCTTGCCAAGGTCTGACCAACAACATCATAATATGCCGAATGGTCAGGCTGGATAATCTCCAGATCAATACCGGTAAGCTCTTCCCATTTTGCTTCAAACTGATCGCGGGCATTTAATTTCGTTACCAAAGTACCGTCAACCATAATTGTAATCTTTTCGGGTTTCTCTACTTCAGGTGCCGCCGGAGCATCCGTTGCCGCCTCCTGTGCAGGTGCTGCTGTCGCTGTAGCACCCTGCTGTGTGTCCCCGCCACTCTGCGGCTCATCCGCAGCTTCTTTCGCACATCCGGTAAGAGTAAATGACATTACCATTACGAATGCAATGATGAGCGCCCATACTCGACTCACGCTTCTCTTCATTTTCATAAATCCTCCTTATACATTTAAAATGTTTGTACTACACTTTATTATTGAATATGCACAACGCTTTCAATAACAACTTGATATTACCATCAGTTATGCCCAAATAACAAGGTTCATTTTTTTATCCAGCGTGCAATTTTTACTATGATCAGTGATTTAAAACGTACAATTTTTGCATTATGTAAGCATTTACATTTTATGCATTTTTCAGAATCCCGTAATTTCAAGGCTTACAGAGATTCCTTATAAATATCGGTATCTTTTCTCATTTTCAAATTATTTTTTCTGTTTTCATAGGTTTATCATAAAATATTAATATCAAAATTACTTATTTTTACAATCCAGCTATGGTTTCCATCCTTCTGTTACCCTGTTTCCGCACTAAAATGATTTACAAAGAAAATACTTACATAATTTTATAGGAAAAGGCTATATTCTCTTACGAATATAGCCTTTTCTATCTTTCTGTCATCCAAACAATTGGACAAACTCATCTTCAGATATGATAGGAATTCCAAGTTCCTTAGCCTTTTGATTTTTTGAGGATGCGGAAGCAACATCGTTATTCACCAGATAATTCGTCTTTGAGGTTACACTGCCGGTAACCTTACCGTTTTCTGCTTCGACATATGCCTTGAATTCATCGCGATTTTTATAGTAATGAACCTCTCCTGTAATGACAAAGGTAAGACCGGAGCATTTACCATCTGCATTCCCTCGGGTTTCAACTTTTTCTATCGTAACTTCTCCCAGTAATGCTTCAAGGTTTGCCTTATTTCCTTTGTTCTGATACCAAAGAGCGATGGAATTAGACTTTTCAGGTCCGATGCCCCCGATATCATCATAGCCTTCACTCTGACTAAGCCGTTCCAGAAAGCCGTCAAACCCTATGGTGCTGACAATTTTCTTACCCGCGTCGACACCGATCATCGGAATACACAGAGAATAAATAAAATTCACCGGATGAACCTTCCTGCTCTTTTCAATTGCTTTCATCATATTTTCACAGGATTTTTCCCCAAAGCCTTCCATCTCTTTAATAACATCCGCATGCTCCCTCAGATGATATATGTCTGCAAACTTTGAGATAAAGCCTTCATTAATGAATTTAACAATTGTCTGAATAGATAATCCGTCAATATCCATTCCTGCCTTACTGACAAAGCGGGTAAATTTTTTAACATGCTTTGCCGTACAGTCGGGATTGGTACAGTGCAAGGTCTTTGTATTGCCTCTGGGACTAACTCTGATCTCCGTCCTGGCATGACAGACGGGACATTCACTTGGAATCTCAAAGGTTCCTTCCGCTTTCTTTACAGAAATACATTTGGGAATGATTTTATTGGCTTTAATAATTTCAAGCACACTGGTCTTGCCGATACCAAGACGCTCCATCTCGCTGATATTGCATAAGGAGGCTCTGGTTACCGTGGTTCCTTCCAACTGAACCGGCTTAAATACTGCCACCGGAGATATGGTGGATGCCGCACAGGACCATTCAATATATTCCAGCTCTGTTTCTGCCGACACATCCTGCCACTTAAAGGCAATACCCGCTCTGGTAGCATGATGTCCTGTGACAGAACCGGTTGCCGCATATTCCGTATCGTCATAGCAGACAGTCAAACCGTCAACCGGAATATCCATCTCACCTGTTTCCACCTTTTTCGTCCATCTGTCAATTACCTCAGGAAGCGCATCCGCTGCGGTTAGCTCTCTGTCAACCACAGCAAATCCCTCCTTTTCAAGATAATTCATCCTGTCTCCCCAGGATTTCATCTCCTTCTCGATAGAAACCAGGGTAAAGGCATTAAAATGGACATGGCGCTCCTTTACTTTCTCAGCATCATCCAGACTAAGTGTTCCGGAAGCCAGATTACGGGGATTTGCGTATTTTTCATTCTCATCCTCGATGGTAACGTTAATCAAATCAAAATCCGTATAGGATATGGTAGCTTCACCGCGGACAACCATATGGCCTTTATACTTAATCGTTAACGGAAAACCTTTGATTGCCTGCTTCATAAAGGTGATATTTGTACCAATGGTACCATTTCCTCTGGTAAGTATTTTGGTAAGCTTACCGCCGTCATAGGTGAGCACCAGCGTTAACCCATCCAGCTTCCAGGAGATCCAGACCGGTTTATCCTCCGCCCATTTCTGCAATTCTGTGATTTTCTTGGTTTTTGCCAGGGATAGCGCGGGAAACTCGTGCGGCTCCTTCTCTCCGTTGTTCTCATCATAGCCTACGTTCTGGGTCGGGCTGTCAGGCAGAATATATCCTGTCTCAGCTTCCAATGACGCAAGTTCGTCAAACATGGCATCCCACTCATAATCCGTCATGAGTTCTTCCTGCCCGTTATAGTATGCATCGGAGGCTTTATTTAGCTTAGCCACAAGCTCTTCTATTCTGATTTTATTATCCATACATTACATTTCTCCATTTCCGGGATTGATAGAAAGGTCTCAACGCTTAACAAAGGCTTTGTTTAGTTCCTCAATCTCCTGTTCCGTAACATTGCGATAGTCTCCTGTCCGAAGCCTTCCAAGCCTGATATTCATGATCCGAACTCTTGTTAGTTTTACAACACGGTAATCCAGATGTTCACACATCCTTCTGATTTGCCTGTTCAGCCCTTGGGTTAAAATAATATTGAAGGTATGCTTATCTATCTGCTTCACCTTGCAGGGGTTAGTCACCGTATCTAGAATCGGTACACCGGAGGACATATTCTTTAAAAACTCCTGCGTAATCTCTTTATTAACTGTAACGACATATTCCTTTTCATGATTATTCTCTGCCCGCAGGATTTTATTTACAATATTCCCGTCATTGGTTAGGAGAATCAGTCCCTCGGAGTCCTTATCCAGGCGGCCGATTGGATATATCCTCATCCCATAGTTAATATAATCAACGATATTATCCGATTCCCTGCGGTCGGTGGTGCAGACGATACCCTCCGGTTTATTAAATGCGATTAATACCAGTTTTTCTTCCTTTTTCACCGGTTTTCCCAGGAAAGTAACTTGATTCTTCGGTCCGACCTTGGCACCCATCTGTGCAATAACTCCATCTATTTTTACTTTCCCCTCTTCAATATAACGGTCTGCCTCCCTTCTGGAGCAGACCCCCGCTTCACTTAAGAATTTATTGATACGGATTGCCTCAGCTTCTTCGCCCTGCGAGGTCAACCGCTTTGTCCTTTTTGCCATTCTATTTCCTTACCTTTCCACACCCGGATATTACTGCAATCATATTTATTATACATGGTTTGATATCCTTCGTCCACAAAAAACTCCTTATACCGGTGAGCCCTTCTCAAGGTTCTGATAGTATAAGGAGTATCCGTTCTTTTATTCTGTTTTTTCTGTATCCCCAGAGGTACCGGCATCTGCTGTTTCATCCTTCTGATTAGCCATCTTATCAATGCTCTCCCAGAAGTTCTGCAGATCCTCATCCTTCTCGATCGCCTGCTTGCTCTTCTCATCCGTCATTGAGATCAGGGCTGCAACATCTTCATCCTGATTTCTCACATCATAATATGCCTTGGTGTCTGCATCCATCTCTCCGGAGAAAATCTTCAACTTATTATCTGCTCCCGTAACCACATAGAATTTAGCCAAACCAGGCGCTGAAGTATTTATACCGGTGAATTTAATCTCATGGTAGACATAAACAATATAGGTTCCTTCCGTCATGCCTTTCTTCGTATATGCCTTCACCTTGCGGTAATCCTCAATATATTCTGTTTTCATCTGCAATTCTTCCTCAGAGGTAGCCGCATCAGGATCACTGAGCAGACTCTTTAAGGTTTCTATATCAAGATTATTCTTTGCATTATAATAACTCTCAAACAAGGTATCTATTTCCGGATAGGTTCCCGGTTCTTCAATAGAATAAATCGGTATTGGAGTCGGAGATGGTATTGGTGTGGGAGTGGTTGTCAGAGAAAATGCTGCATTCTCGTTCAGTGCGGTTACATCGGTACCTTTCTCACCTGCCGCCAAATCACTGTTATCCTCATTTTCCTCATAGACTGCCTTCACACCTGTATTTTCTTCCGCCCTGGGTCTGTCCTTACTGACGGATAATGTTAACATGCCAATTCCCATAGTACTCAATGTCGTAAGTAATATTATTTTTTTATATTTAAGTTTCATTATAACCATGCCTTTCTAACAGCTTGCAAATTGGGGTCACTAGTAAAAATTTGCGTATGAATATCTTCATTTTGCTATGTAAATTAATTATCTGCTTTTTCTATTTTACCAAAAAGTAAGGAAAAAATCAACCTGATAATTTCATTTTTTTGTAACATATTTTAACATTTTTGTAACAATTACGCCTCCTATCACCATTTTTTAATCTTAATATAAATTTACAAATGATCGGCAAAACTATATAATGATGTTATAAATTCTGATTTGGAAAGGTGGATCTTATGGACCAGCAGCTTGGTAATCAATTAAAAAACATTGAAATTAAGGAACAGAGGTTCTTAAAGCAATCCGATAAAGACTTCTTAGCAAATACGCTGTCACCTGTGATGGATAAAGTACAGGATAAAATACCCAAGCAATTAAAAGACACGTTAGATACTGCCTTTTATAAAGGCTTCCAACTGGTATTCGAAAAGGGGAGTCCCCTTATCGAAAAGACCTATAACAAAGATAAAATCGAATTGGAATTTGATATTAACAATTATGCAATGGATAAACGGATGAATAAGCGGCATATCAACAGATTAGACCGCCAATCCAAGCAATCAACACTTGTAAACTCTTCCATTTCCGTCCTGGAAGGCGGGATGCTTGGCTTACTGGGTGTCGGACTTCCGGATATCCCCTTGTTTTTGGGTGTTCTCGTAAAGACAATTTATGAAATTGCTTTAAGCTATGGTTTTCGCTATGATACTCCGGAGGAGAAAGCTTATATTATGTTACTGATCAGCGGTTCCTTGACCAGAGGAGAAAAACAGACTGAGCTAAATAAGGAGCTGGAGCTGCTTAGCGATAGGATCGATAGCAGCATTGAGGTCACGCCGGATCTGGAACAGAGTATGAAAGATACCTCTAACCATCTCTCGGAAGCTCTGCTGGCCGCTAAATTCATACAGGGAATTCCTGTTGTCGGAGCCGTCGGCGGTGCTGTAAACTATAGCATAATCAGCAGAACCGCCAAATTCGCAGGATTAAAATACAAAAAAAGATATCTTCTGAAGAAAATAAATTCCCGGCAATAAGACATTTGGATCATTATAATGCATATGCTATTTTTATGCTTGTTTTTATAAAACATTCTTTACTTTGCTTTTTATATAGTATATAATAACATAGTCTAAAAAATTGTCTGCAAAACAGGCAATTTTTGCACCTGTAGCTCAGTGGATAGAGCGTTCGCCTCCGGAGCGAAAGGCCGCCGGTTCAAATCCAGTCAGGTGCATCAAATGAAAGGCTACATTTTTGTCGGTAATAAACCAATAAAAATGCAGCCTTTTTCCTATCTAAACCGGCCGAAGCTTTCACTGCGCACCATACTGTTATTTTTCAGGGTTGCTGTTAAAAGAATCATGGCAGCGTTGGTAAGATTACCAGTATTCACCGGATGAAGCTTCCATCAGGACATCTTTGGGTTCCTCTAAAACACTTTTCCCTGTCATTACCGCCTTACGTTTATGATATAATATACGCAACTAAAACGGACATAATATGTATGTAGCAGTTGGTTGTATCCCTTTCATGTTAAGGGTAATATTAAATTAACGAGGTATGAAAAGTATGAATAATTCTAATAATAACATTGCCGCAAATCTGCGTCATCTGCGAAACCGCCGTCGCTTATCTCAAGAGGAGATTGCCGAGCAAGTTGGCGTTACGCGACAGGCCGTGGCAAAATGGGAAAAAGGAGATTCCCTGCCGGATATTCTCAACTGTGAAGCGTTGGCCGATTTATTTGATGTATCCTTGAATGATTTGGTACGCTATGACCCTAAACAGGAAGGGATCCCGATCGGTCCGAAAAACAAGCACATCTTCGGTATGGTAACCATAGGCGAAAGAGGGCAAATCGTATTACCTAAAAAAGCGCGGGACACACTAAAGTTCAAAACCGGCGATACGCTGGTTGTTCTGGGGGATAGCAGCCCTATGAGCGCTGGAATTGCTCTCGTAAGCAGCGAAGCTTTTCTGCGAATGACCGGCGAGGTTTCCGATGCTTTTTTTAAAGGGAAGGAGGATAAATTATGAATGCATTATCTGTACAAGGGATAACGAAACAATATTCAAGTTTTACATTACGTGACATTACGTTTTTGCTGTCACAGGGCCGGATTATGGGACTAATTGGGAAAAATGGTGCAGGAAAGACCACGACCTTAAAGTCCATGCTGAATCTTGTGCGTCCGGACAGCGGAATGATTGAAATGTTTGGCCGTAGCTTTATGGAAAATGAAGAAGGTTGCAAGCAAAACCTAGGTGTGGTTTTAGGCGAAATTGACTTCTACAAGCATAAAAAGTTGGCCGTTATTACGGAAGTTACAAAGCGTTTTTACCGGGACTGGGACGAGGAAGCCTATCAAAAATATCTGGAGGTTTTTGCTCTCGACCCGCAAAAACGGGTAAAAGAGCTTTCGTCCGGCATGAAAGTTAAATATATGTTGACTCTTGCACTATCCCACCATGCCAGGCTGCTCATTTTGGATGAGCCCACAAGCGGGCTTGACCCAGTATCCCGTGATGATTTGCTGGTATTATTTCGGCAGCTTGTAAAAGATGGGGAAAGAAGCATTCTTTTTTCTACCCACATTATATCGGATCTGGAAAAATGTGCTGACGATATTACCTATATCAAGGATGGGAAACTTCTGAAAAGCGCTGAAAAATCTGTCTTTATCCAGTCCTTTCAAAGTTTGAAGGAGCCGGGTGAAATTGGAGAACTGTCTTTAGAAGAGATTATGCTGCGCACCGAAAGGAGACGCTATGATATCTAATCTTCTTTACAAGGAGTTGCGGCTGGCAGCCCATCCTAATCTTTATATCTTTACATTGCTTGGTGCGCTGGTTATTGTCCCGGCGTATCCTTATGGCATGGTATTCCTGTTCGGCTGCCTTGCTCCCTATCTTACTTTCCTGTATGGCCGGGAAACAAACGATATTTACTATACCGCTCTGCTGCCGGTACAAAAAAGGGATACAGTGAAAGCCAAGTGCCTGCTTATGGTTTTGGCTCAAATGACACAACTGCTTATTTCTCTGCCTTTTGCCGTACTGCGCGTTCATGTTTTGCCCGATGGCAATCCGGCTGGCATTGAAGCAAATGCGGCTTACTATGGTTTTGGACTAATGATATATGCGATCTTCAATGTAATTTTGCTGACGCAGTTTTTTAAAACAGCCTATAAAGTGGATAAGGCGTTCCTTCTGGCAATTATTCCAGCCTCTATTGCAGTGATTATTATGGAGGTGCTGGTTCATTTTCCGGGGTTCGAGTGGCTTGACAGCGTTGCGCCGGACATGATGCTGCGGCAGCTGCCCATACTGGCTGTCGGCACAATAGTATATAGTATCGGAATGATGGCTGCATACCGGATTTCTGTAAAGCATTTTGATCAGGTTGATTTATAAAATTTTGCCCGCAATAAAAAATGCATCTACTTTGTATGAATTAACACAAGGATAAACAGGATTATTTTTTACAAAAGTAAAAGCAATCCTGTTTTTTGTTATAATTATTCTATTTTAGCATTTTGACAGCCAATCTATTAATAACCTTAAGCAGTGGATTTCCGATCAGCATACAGCATATCAGATATACCGTTATATATTAACTCAAACCATATTCCTTATTTTGCTGCCAATCTTCGATACTGTTATGATCAGATTACTCTATTGGGAATATATAAGAAGCAGACCGTCCCTCTC
This sequence comes from Bacillota bacterium, assembly GCA_023409535.1. Lineage (GTDB taxonomy): Bacteria > Bacillota > Clostridia > Lachnospirales > Lachnospiraceae > Mobilitalea. The sequence goes on along the minus strand of JAEYGZ010000036.1, from coordinate 69,617 downwards.
CCTTATTTGATTCATTTAGGAAAAATAACATATCCTGCTTCATATATTTGATTGAGGTGAAGTTTATGGATTCCTGTGAGCTTGTTTCAATTGTCACCGCAGTATCCTGCGCAATTGCCAAATGCATCCCGGAGGAGGAGCTTCCGCTAGTCACAGCTATCATCGGACAAATCGCCAGTACCTTGGCAACTATACTGGAGAAGGAAGCCTTAAATACTCATGAGCCAGCGGCTCCTCCAATCGTTCCCGCTCCAACCGTGGAAATAACACCACCACAAAACAGACCCGGCTGATGATATCACAGATATCATTACCGGGCCTGTTCTGTATTAATATTTATATTTTATTACTGCTTATTCGTTAGATCCGTACAGTTGGGAAAGCTTTACCAAATGCTCATACTTAGCCTTTGCATTCTTCTCAGCACTTGCAAATAACTGCTCTGCTCTCTCCGGATTCTGACGGCTGAGTGCACTGTAACGTACCTCATTCTTAATGAAGTCCTGATAGCTTGCAGAAGGAGCCTTGCAGTCTAACTGGAAGGGATTCTTGCCATCTTGAACCAGACGAGGATCATAACGGAAGGTATTCCAGTAACCTGCAGCCACAGCGTTCTTCTCTTCAGTCTGGGATACTGTCATACCGCCCTTGATACCATGGCTGATACAAGGAGCATATGCGATAACGATGGAAGGACCGTTATAGCTTTCAGCCTCAACAAGCGCCTTAATTGTCTGGTTGTAATCTGCGCCCATAGCGATCTGTGCTACATATACATAACCATAGCTCATAGCAATTGCTGCCAGATCCTTCTTCTTCACTTCCTTACCGGCAGCTGCGAACTGAGCAATTGCACCGGTAGGTGTGGATTTGGAGGACTGTCCGCCTGTATTGGAGTAAATCTCAGTATCGAATACTAAGATATTAACGTCCTGACCGCTTGCGATCACATGGTCAAGGCCGCCGAAGCCGATATCATAAGCCCAACCGTCACCACCAAAGATCCACTGAGATTTCTTTGATAAGAAGTCCTTATCCTTTAAGATATCCTTCGCTTCTGCACATCCGCATGCTTCAAGTGCTCTTACAAGTGCACTGGTTGCTCCGGAGTTCTCACGGCCGCTTTCAAATGTTTCAATATATCTTGCAATTGCAGCCTTAACATCTTCCTTATCGGTAGATGCTGCTAATGCTGTAACCTTATCCTTTAATCTGTTTCTCATGGACTGCTGAGCAAGTGACATACCTAAACCAAACTCTGCATTATCCTCGAACAGGGAGTTAGCCCATGCGGGACCCTGTCCCTTCTTATTTACAGTATAAGGTGTGGAAGGCATGGAACCGCCCCAGATAGAGGAACAGCCTGTTGCATTGGCAATGTACATTCTCTCACCAAATAACTGTGTTACTAACTTCGCATAAGGTGTTTCACCACAACCTGCGCAGGCACCGGAGAATTCAAGTAACGGCTGCTTAAACTGGCTGCCCTTAACGGTTACATCCTTAAATTTCTCAGCAACCTCAGGCTTCTCTTCTAAGCCAAAGCCATATTCAAAGTTCTTTTGCTCGGCAAGCTGAGAATCAAGTGACTGCATGGTAAGCGCCTTATTGCCCTTCTTACCGGGACATACATTTGCACAGGACCCGCATCCGGTACAGTCAAGTACTGATACTGTGATTGCAAACTTCATTCCAGGAATACCTGTCATATCTGTTGTCTTCATTCCTGCAGGTGCGTTAGCAGCTTCCTCAGCGGTTAATGCAACCGGACGGATTACTGCATGAGGACAAACATAGGAACAGAAGTTACACTGGATACAATTTTCAGGCTCCCAGGTAGGAACATCAACTGCAATACCACGCTTCTCATATGCTGCTGAGCCCTGAGGTAAGGTACCGTTTGAATTCTCAACAAATGCGGATACCGGAAGGTCATTACCCTGCTGAGCATTAATAGGTGTCAGGATATTGTTAACGAAGTCAACAACTTCCTTTCTTCCCTCTGAAACCTTAAGTAAGATATCTTCATCCTTAGCATTCTTCCAGCTCTCAGGAACTTTGATTTCCTTCAGTCCTGTGAGACCGCGGTCGATTGCATCATGATTCATTTTAACTACAGCTTCACCCTTCTTACCATAGGAAGCGGTAGCCGCATCCTTCATATACTTTACAGCTTCTTCTACCGGAATGATATTAGCAAGCTTAAAGAATGCTGCCTGAAGAATTGTATTGATACGTCCGCCAAGACCGATTTCCTTACCGATGCTGATACCGTCGATGGTATAGAACTTAACATTGTGCTCAGCCATATAACGCTTTACCTGTCCGGGTAAATGCTTCTCGATCTCTTCCATATCCCAACCGCAGTTAAGTAAGAATGTACCGCCGTCCTTTAATTCCTGAACCATATTATACTTTCTTACATAGGAGGGGTTGTGGCAAGCTACGAAATTTGCTTCTGTAATTAAGTAAGTGGACTTAATGGGCTTCTTACCAAATCTTAAGTGAGACATGGTAACACCGCCGGACTTCTTGGAATCATAATCAAAGTAAGCCTGAGCATACATATTGGTGTGATCACCGATGATCTTTATGGAGTTCTTATTCGCACCTACTGTACCGTCTGCGCCAAGGCCCCAGAACTTGCAGCTGATGGTTCCTTCCGGAGTTGTGTTAGGATTCTCTGTAATATCAAGAGATAAGTTTGTAACATCATCCTTGATACCGATAGTGAAGGTCTTCTTCGCTGTGTTCTTGTAAACTGCAATAATCTGTGCAGGTGTAGTATTCTTGGAGCCCAAACCGTAACGACCGTTGAATACAGGTACATTTGCAAATTTGCTGTCCTTTAATGCTGCAACAACATCAAGATATAAAGGCTCACCAATAGAACCGGGCTCTTTGGTTCTGTCAAGAACCGTAATCTTCTTAACAGATGCAGGAATGGTATCAATTAAATGTTTCACGCTGAAAGGACGATATAAACGAACCTTTACAAGACCAACCTTAGCACCGTTAGCATTCAGGTAATCAATGGTCTCTTCGATGGTATCATTTACAGAACCCATTGCTACGATGATGTGCTCAGCATCTGCTGCACCATAGTAGTTAAACAATTTATAATCAGTACCAATTTTTGCGTTAACCTTGTTCATGTACTCTTCTACAACAGCCGGAACAGCATCATAGTATGTATTGCAAGCTTCTCTTGCCTGGAAGAATACATCAGGATTTTGAGCGGAACCGCGAAGTACGGGATGCTCAGGATTTAATGCGTTACGACGGAATGCATCAACCGCATCCATATCAACCATTTCCTTAAGATCTTCGTAATCCCATGTTTCGATCTTCTGAATCTCATGAGAGGTTCTGAAACCATCAAAGAAATGTAAGAAAGGAACTCTGCCTTTGATTGCTGCTAAGTGAGCAACAGCGCCCAAGTCCATAACTTCCTGGGGATTGCTGCTTGCCAGGAAAGCAAAACCGGTCTGGCGGCATGCATAAATATCAGAATGATCACCGAATATGGATAAAGCGTGGCTTGCCAATGCACGGGCGGAAACGTTGATAACGCCCGGAAGTAACTCACCTGCGATCTTATACATATTGGGAATCATAAGTAACAAACCTTGTGATGCCGTAAATGTCGTTGTCAGGGCACCAGCTGCTAAAGAGCCGTGTACGGTACCTGCTGCGCCTGCCTCAGACTGCATCTCAACTACTTTTACCTCTTGTCCGAAAATATTCTTTCTGCCTTCAGCTGACCACTTATCGGTTACTTCGGCCATAACGGAGCTAGGTGTGATAGGATAGATAGCTGCAACATCGGTAAATGCATATGACACGTGAGCGGCAGCATTATTACCATCCATTGTTTTCATTTTCCTTGCCATTGAAATGTCCTCCTTAAAATTTTAAACCTGGTTCCTGTGATAAAGTATCTCACACACAAATTGAATATTATGAAAGAATTGCCGTTAAATATGTAACAAAATACGATATATTCAACTTGTGCGTGGGGTACTTCTATCACCATAAGAACCAAATTGATGAGAATCAACGTATGTTTTTTGTTCATCAATTCATTATTATAACACATTGTAAAAAATATTGGAACAGAAAAAATGTATAATCATCTAAATTTCTCATAAAAAATTGTTAGTTATTCTGTATGAAATAACGAAAATCTCCAAATCATATCAAATAATCCTAAACAATAAAAATGCACCAATTTGTCAGGCTGCCATTGCCTGACAATAAAGGTGCACCATCGTCAATCATTATGAAATTTTTAGCAGCTTTTCGCTATGTTCGGTAACCACCCTTTTAAGTAATTCAATATCAGTTTTCATACTTTCCTGATCCTGAATAGCTTTCTCATAACGTGTCGCCGCCGGTAGATAACACTCAGCTAACAGCCGAATATCAGGTCTGATTTCATTTTCCAAAATGACATGGATTTCATTAAAACCATTCCTCATTTCACTTTCTAACCTGTTAAATCTATCATCTACTTGATTGAATTTATCATCCACTTGATTGAATCTTTCATCCACTTGATTGAATCTTTCATCCACCTGGTTGAATCTTTCATCCATTTGGTTGAGTCTATCATCCACTTGGTTGAGTCTATCATCCACTTGATTGAGTCTATCATCCACTTGATTGAATCTTTCGTCTACTTGATTGAATCTTTCGTCTACTTGATTAAATCTTTCATCTACTTGATTAAATCTTTCATCTATTTGATTGAATCTATCATCTATTTGATCAAATCTATTGTAGACTTGATTAAATCTTTGATCTACACTCGCTTCCAATCGGTCAAATCTTTCATCTACTTGGTTTAATCTTTCATCCACCTGATTAAAACGTTCGTCTATCTTTTCAAATCTGTCATATACTTCGTTTTCAAAATGGTCCAGACGGTCATTCATTGGCACTAGTTTATTATCCAACAAAACAGCAATGGCTGATAAATCTTCTCTTGTTAACATAACAGTCATCCCTCCCAATTTTGTAATTCTGATTATAACATCCAAATATTGTTTTGTCCATGGGCTATTCCAATTGTATAATTCCTTTTTTCTTTGAATAAAAATACACATGATTGGATAGCACTTCCTCCGGTGCAACCTGTGTCTCATTAATTTCACGTACCATATCCCCATACTCTTTTCCTCTGCTTTGGTCAAGTGCAGGAACTAATATTACTTCATGAACACTGCTTGGAAATATGAAAAAATCAGATTGAACCTGATCAAAAAATTCGGACAGCACTTTATCGTATAATAAACATGCAGCACCGTTAATCCCTTTATCATTCGTTAATATATACATACCATGCCTTTTTTGATGGCTAAGAATATCTGACCTTTCATCAGTATATTCCCCAAAAACTTTCGCATCTCCCTGCTCATTTTCCTGCGAGATCATTCCCCTGATCACCTCTTCCATACTTTTAATACAGCTTGGGAGAAGATCTTTCGTATTCTTTACAGCCAGTGCATGGACTTCATTTAGCTGTGTTTTCCAATAATTCATGTGTTCATTCGTGATACGGATGGTTCCGATCCCATCCATATCATCCCGTACCAAACAATGATATGTGATTGCCAGGTCCAAATATCTCATATGAGGAATTGTTTCCAACAGCTGCTGATTCTTCTCATAGTTGACCAACCGGTAAATTATGTGCTGCTTCATCTCCTCAAAGGAATAGCGAAAACCTTCTTCCACAATCGGAGTATTGCAGCTCCGGTAAATATTGCAGATTCTATCAACAAGTTCGAGTATACCGGTACCTTGTCTGTATGCCTCATAATAAGGCTGCAGGTAGATATTCGGAGCAAAGTTCTTCCCTTCCTTCAACAATACAAGACTTTCTAACTCCAGCGAATTGTTCTTAGTAACCTTTAAAATCCGGGCATGATATTCCTTCCCCATTCTCTGTGTAATCAAAGTGAGGATCTGATTGATAAAATAACTGTACTCTGCTGTTGTTTCCCTAACGACCTGAATCATAGATTGGTAACCTCCTTAAGATAAAATAATAGATTTGCATAGAAAGAACAACATTGACTTCTCATATAGCAGTATAAAGCTTTCAATATGTGGGTAATTGAGCCATGAAACAGCTCATAGGAAATAAGAATAAATCAGATTTGATAGAAAAATAGTAACAGAAACCAAAGTAATATGCAAGAAATTTAATGGTATATTTTTACATAAAGATTTTCTATATTTTTGTATATATTGCTACTTAGAATATCTGCTGCTTATCGCAATCAACACCTGAGCAGGAGCGTAAAAAGTCCACATCAGGAGTGAGGAGACGGCATAAATCAGATGGTATGCATTCTCAGGCATTGCAATAAAGCCCGATAGATTATAAAGTCCAACATTAATGTCACAGAGCAGAAAGAGGAGCATTCCTATTCCGTAAAGAACATTACCTTTATCCCGGGGAGATAAAAATGCAAGCCTGATCGAAGAAATTACATTAGACGAAATTAATATGAAATAGTAAATTGATACCACGGAAAGAAGCTCCAGGGATACGTCTAAGATACTTAGCATTATACAAATTACGGACGCTGCCGCAGCCTGAAGAATAACTCTAATGATATAGCCGGACAGGACATGTTTTCTTATATAATAATAAGTATGATCCCGCAGATCACCATCCTCGGAAAGGACTGATTGACGGCTTTTGAGTATCACCAGACGCACACCATAAAGATGTTGTACAATTATGAAAACCAGTACGCCATAGAAATAGTAGTCCATAATCAACAGAAAAAGATCCGCCAATACCGTGAACAGCAACGCAGCCTTCAAAAAACGAACAGTGCCTTTGCCGGCAAAAAATGCATAGCAAAAGCACAGAATAATTACAATATATTTTACTTGATTGGATCTACCGGCATCTAGGCCTGTAAGATCCAGTGTAAGAAAGATCGTATACAAAACAACCTGAACCAGAAGAAACATCCTTTCAATATTGTGCTTATTTGAAGGTTTCTTCACACTAATCTCCCTTTCCCAGGCTATAAGGCCTTATCTTGCAGAAAGGTTTCCGCTTTATCCTGCGGGACCGGCTCGCTGTAGAGATATCCTTGTGCCTTATCACAATTGGAATCCTTCAAGAACTGCTCCTGGTCAAAGCTTTCTACACCTTCAGCAATGACAAATAAGTCAAGATTTCTTGCCAGACTGATAATGGTCTGGATGATTTTTTGATCACTTTCATCCTCCATAACCGTGTCAAGAAAGCTTTTATCAATCTTAAGGTTGCTCACCGGCAGTCTCTTCAGATAACTCATGGAGGAATAGCCTGTTCCAAAGTCATCCAATGAAAAATTCACACCAAGCCTTCTAAGCTCTTCAATGGTCTTAATGGTGTATTCAATATCATCCAACGCAACACTTTCTGTAATCTCAAGTTCCAAATGACCAGGATTAATCCCGGTTTCTTCAATAATATCATAAACCGTTCTCACGATATCCCTGTCCTTAAACTGTCTTGCCGACAAATTGACCGCCATGGTAATATCAGGATATTGTTCCGCCCATTGTTTTAACTGAACACAGGCAGTTCTAAGAACCCACTTTCCGATGGGAATGATCATGCCTGTCTCTTCCGCCAGATAGATAAATTCATCCGGTGCTATCATTCCTCTCTCCGGATGGTTCCAACGGATCAATGCCTCAAACCCGACCACCTTCTTTGACTCCAGGTTCATCTGTGCCTGGTAAAACAGTACAAATTCTTCACGTTCGATTGCTTTACGAAGCTCTGACTGTATCTCGATCTTTTCTGTCAGCTTCTGATTAAAGGAATAATCAAAATATGCATGTGTATTCTTACCGTTAGCCTTTGCAACATACATCGCCGCATCCACATTCTTGATTAATGCCTGTGAGGTCTTGCCGTCCTTTGGAGCAAAAGCGACTCCGATACTTACTGTTACAAAGTATTCTTTCGTGGATAGCACAAAGGGATAACTGAAAACCTTCTTGATCTTTTTAATCTTTTCCTCATAGGTTACGGTATCTTCCAAATTCTGAGTAAGAATAATAAATTCATCTCCGCCGATTCTCGCCAGATAATCATTCTCATCCATTGCCTGCTTCAACCGGTGGGTAACATCAATCAAAAGCTCATCTCCATACGAGTGTCCCAAGGTATCATTGATATTTTTAAAATTATCAATATCAATATCCATAATTCCAATGGTTTCCCCACTGCGTAAGGTGAGCATGATGTTATCCAGCATTTCAGTAAATGCCGTACGGTTGGGAAGCTCTGTGAGATAATCCGAATATGCAAGCCTCTTCATATTTTCTTTATTTCTGTTCAGTTCCTCATATTTTCCTGTCAGTTCATCCAGTGAAGAAATTGCGGTATTACACACTTCCTCCAGCTCCTGATAGCGTACCTTAATATCTTGATTTTCCTCATCTGTAAGGTTCTTAGCGCGCATTTCGTATTTTAACCGGACCCATAAGATTACAAGCAGCACAAATAGGATAACAATAGCTGCAATTAAGGCAATTCCGGCTGATCGATCAATCACAAAATATCCCATATGTCCTCCAATACGTTCCCCATAAGCGTATTTTCATTCGTTATTTTGAAAGATACTTGTTTATTCCGGCAGCTGCTGCTTTTCCCGCCCCCATGGCCAGTATAACCGTAGCTGCTCCTGTTACTGCATCGCCACCGGCAAATATTCCCTCTCTGGAGGTTAATCCGGTTTCCTCATCTGCTATGATACACTTATGTCTGTCAGTATTCAAGCCCTTTGTTGTTGATGCGATCAATGGATTGGGACTGGTACCCAGTGACATGATTACGGTATCCACCTCTATTGTAAATTCCGAATCCTTCTTCTCTGCAGGCCTTCTTCTTCCGCTCTCATCCGGCTCACCTAATTCCATTTCAACACACCGTATACCGCTTACCCAGCCGTTCTCATTCACAAGAATTTCCGTTGGATTTGTTAATAGCTTAAAAATAACCCCTTCCTCTTTCGCATGGTGAACCTCCTCCACCCTTGCCGGCAATTCTTCTTCCCCTCTGCGATATACGATATACACCTGTGCACCAAGTCTTAGGGCAGTTCTGGCCGCATCCATGGCAACATTTCCGCCGCCTACGACAGCCACCTTTTTCCCTGCGATAATCGGTGTATCATAATTCTTATCAAAGGCCTTCATCAAATTGCTTCGAGTCAGATACTCGTTGGCAGAGAATACACCGTTCGCATTCTCACCCGGAATTCCCATGAACTTCGGAAGTCCGGCTCCTGAACCGATAAAGACCGCTTCAAAGCCTTCCTCCTCCATCAACTCATCAATTGTAACCGACTTGCCAATGACTACGTTCGTCTCTATCTTTACACCAAGAGCACGCATATTATCGATTTCCTTTTTTACCACATCATCCTTAGGAAGTCTGAACTCCGGAATACCATAGACAAGTACGCCGCCGGGTTCGTGCAGTGCTTCGAAAATTGTCACATCGTAACCCAGTTTTGCCAAATCTCCCGCACATGTCAGTCCGGCAGGTCCTGCGCCTATGACGGCCACCTTTTTTCCATTTTTGGCTTTTGGCGGTTCCGGTCTGATTTCATGCTCTCTGGCCCAATCAGCAGCAAATCGTTCCAGTTTACCGATAGATACCGGATCTCCCTTAATGCCGCGGATACACCTCTCCTCACACTGAGATTCCTGCGGACATACTCTTCCGCAAACTGCCGGAAGAGCTGAGTAATTACTGATTACCTGAAAGGCTTCCGCAGGATTTCCGTCTTTAATTTCTCTGATAAATCCAGGAATATCTATCGACACGGGACAGCCTGCAATACATTTTGCATTTCTGCACTGTATGCAGCGGGAAGCTTCTTCCATCGCTTCTTCCATATTATACCCATAGCAAACCTCATTAAAATTTGTTGCCCTGATGTCAGGGTCTTGTTCCCTGACAGGCACTCTCTTTAATACATCCATGTACTTATTCCTCCATATTACCAAACCATACCTGCCCTTTGAGTTAGTCTCGTGCAGCATCTCAAAACCCTGAAAGAACAAGGAGTGAACACCCTACATGTGATTTTATGTTTAAATCAGCATTGCGGACATTCTCAGTTCTTTCCGTGTGAATTGCTTTTCATTCACACGGCACAGTCCGGATGATGATGGGTCGTCCCTTCCTTCTCACGAAGAAGTATCTTTCCTTCCTCAGATTTATACATCATAAGCCTCTTCATGGCCTCATCAAAATTCACAAGATGCCCGTCAAACTCCGGTCCGTCCACGCAGGCAAATTTAATCTCATTACCTATGGTCAATCTGCAGGCTCCGCACATACCGGTACCGTCTACCATAACCGGATTCATGCTTACAATGGTCTTAATGCCTAACTCCTTTGTCAGAAGACAGACAAATTTCATCATAATCATGGGACCGATGGCGATAACAAGATCATACTTTTTACCCTGGTGATTGATCAGGTCCTTAATACAGTCATTTACATTCCCCTGAAAACCATAAGAGCCATCATCCGTAGTTATGTAGAGATTTGCCACCTGTTGTCTCATTCTGTCTTCCAGAATAATCAGTTCCTTATTTCTGGCACCGATGATACAATCGACCTTATATCCGTTTTCTTTCATCCACTTTACCTGAGGATAAACCGGCGCTGTCCCGACGCCTCCGGCAACAAACAGAATACTCTTCTTCCTTAATTCTTCTCCCGGCATATCAATCAACTCGGACCGGTGTCCGAGAGGACCGGTAAAATCACGGAACGCCTCCCCTTCCTCATAGGCAGCCATATGTTTCGTGGAAGAGCCAAGCGCCTGAAATACAATCGTAACCGTTCCGGCTTCACGATTATAATCGCAGATGGTTAAGGGGATTCTTTCGCCCTTCTCGTCCATCTTTACGATTACGAATTGACCCGGATAACAGTTTTTGGCTACTCTTGGGGCTTTTATATCCATCAGATAAATAGAATCGGTGAGACGTTCCTTCTTCAGGATGGTGTATTGGTAATTTTCAGCCATTTTCCTTACCTCTTTCTTTCGTGTGGAAATAACCTTTATTTTCACACGAAAACCTGCATGCTGCCAATACCCGTAAATTTGGGCATCAGCGCAAATTCGCCGTGTGAATTATACTTTATTATAATTCACACTACACTGCTATTTGTAACTGCAAAAAGATATAAAATATTTAGATATCATTATAAATTAGATGATATGAAAAATCCAGAAATATTTTATAAAAGGGCCTAAATCCTGATACTTCTTGTAATATTGAACATGCCGCTATAAAATAGTTGGCATATTGCACAACATCACAGAAAATCTGAATTTAGGTCCCGGTTTTATTTGCTATCCTTATTGATGAAACATCAGTAACTCCCGCTTTTGCAATAACACGGCCCGAAAAGCTTCATAATGCTGATGCTCTGCTTTTTCATCAGCTTTGCCTCTTCCCAGCCGGTCACACAGACAGAGCAGGGCAAGCTCATTCACATCCACACTGCGAAGCAAGCCTTTCATATCGGCATATGGCAGATTCTTCAGCACATAGAGAATATGCATATGGTAACGTACCAATACCGCCACTGATTTGATAAATTCTCTATCTTTTAAACATTGCTCCAGAAACTCGGCCGCTAATCTTTCTCCAACCTTATCATGGTCATAGGAGGTAAGCTTACCTCCCCGTCTTTTAGTAGTATCGGGCTTTCCGATATCGTGCAGCAATGCCGCCCACATGAATACCTTCGGTTCATTGCTCCGGACACGAACCTTGGCTGCTTCATCCACCACCAGCATGGTGTGCTTCCACACATTGCCTTCCGGATGATGTTTGGGTTCCTGCTGTGTATCTTTCTGCTTAAGAAGCATCGAAAAGGGATGTTCCGCCAAGCCCCCCTCTCCGGCTTGCTTATTTATATAATAGGATGGCTTGTCATCCTCAAGAAGATGCCGGGTCATCTCATCAAACAGTTCGTATTTTGCTATTTCCTTTGTATTGCCTCTCATCTTTGTGCTTCCATGGGATCCGCTTTTTTATGACCGGTTTTTTCCTTGCCTTGAAGCTCAGGCACCGGCTCTGTTTCATTCTTCTGTACATGCATTCTTTGCTTTCCTTCGGTACCATGGGGCTCTGTAACATTCGGCCTTCTCATTCCTGCCTTTGCCATATCTTCACACTTCCTTTCATTCATGTGATAAAATCTTTCATTATCTTAAGCTATACATCATTGTTTTTTACTGACCTTCGTTTGGCATTTTTATTCTGGTTCTGATTCTCTCTGGTGACCGGGGTCTGTCCGTTCGCTTTTTCCATCCTGGCTACCTTATTATCAGGTTGACTATCCTTTGGCATAAAAACCTCCTGTATCATGTAAATTTAATATCACCTACACAAAATAGTATACACAAGTCATCCTTACCTATCCGTTTTGCAAATTTAAATCTCCAAAACCCGACAGCTTTGACAAATGATAATTTGAAAATCGTTTGTCCCTGGAAAGCTCTTCTCCAAACCACTCCGGAGGGATAAATTCATCCGCGGCCTGATAATCAGGAAATTCCACCTCAGCAAACACAAGACCGGACAGCTGTTCCTCAAATATATCCAGCTCTGCAGTTAAATCACCTTCCATGGGAATTAAGTATCTTGTTTTATAAACCATATTGCCCTCTATTTTCTCCTTTAGCAGCGTATAGGCTTTTCTTGTTAAAGGCAGCTCAATTTCCTGACTTACAATTGCACCCTGCTTTGTGTAAGGATCAATTCCCTGCTTTGATTTATAGGTCAGTATAAAGTCCTCATTACTTTTTCTGATTCGAAGGATGGGATCATTGCACAGATATCCCTGTTCAATTTTTTTACTCTCATAATCGGACAGCATCTCCGGCAACTGTTTTATTGCAAATTTACGTTCAATTTCCATATAACCTTCTGCCTTTCTAAATATTCTATGAAATGTATATTTCTGTTGAATAGTAAACCTATAACGATGGATACTATTTCTATGAAAAAAATATTTGTTAAAAACTTTATCATCTGCGGCTTCTGCGGTTGGTGCATGGAGTGCTTCTGGACGGGTCTGGACGCCCTGAGAAAGCACAAAGACAGGACACTATCCTGCCATACCTCAGTCTGGATGTTTCCAATCTATGGGATGGCCGCCTGCTTAATGCCTATCTGTAAAAAAATGAAACACCGTGGTGCACTGCTTCGAGGAGGTGTATACGCATTATTTATCTACATTACGGAATTCGTCACCGGAATGGCTTTAAAAAAATATGGTGCCTGTCCATGGGATTACAGTAAAGCAAAGCTTAATTACAAAGGAGTCGTACGGCTGGATTATGCACCGGTTTGGTTTTTGACCGGACTTTTTTTCGAAAAGATACTTGACAGAAAGTAGGTTCCTGACATCCTTTCCTTCGCATAAAACCGTGAACCCAAGGCAGTTTATGACCAAAGCCTGATTCGCCCTGCTTTCATTATAACACAAATCACCATAGTCTTGAAAGACCGCGAAAAAAGATGTATACTGATACGCATAATACATCTTTCGGATATCAGGAAGCAAAGATACCGCTTCCGTCCGCTTTGATTAATTGACCACGGAGGATGAAGGATTGCTTAAAGCTGTGCTCTTTGATATGGACGGCGTTATTATTGACAGTGAACCGCTTCATGCGAAAGCTGCCGTCCAGGCATTACGACAAAATAATATTTCTATTCCACTGGATTATATGAATGGTTTCATTGGATGCACAACATTTTACATGTGTGAAAGAATGGTGAATGATTATCAGCTTTCTTTATCACCCGAAGAACTGTTACGATCAATTGATGACAGCAAGAAGCACCTTGTTGAGACAGAAGGCTACGCAGTAATCCCGCATGTCATTGATTTAATCAAGGATTTACATCGGCATGGTATAAAAATGATGATAGCCTCCTCTTCTTCGCCGGAAGCCATAGAGGAGGTTATGAATACCTTACAGATTAAGGAATATTTTGATGGTTATGTAGCCGGATCCATGGTTGCACATCCAAAACCGGCACCGGATATTTTTTTACTGGCAGCCAATCATTTGAAGGTCCAACCCAATCAATGCATTGTCATTGAGGATTCCTGCCATGGAGTCAATGCAGCTGCCTCGGCAGGGATTATTTCCATAGGCTTTGTTAATCCAAATTCGGGCAAACAGGATCTGAAAAAGGCGGCCATTCTGGTGGAGGGCTTTGATGAGGTGGATTGTTCATTTGTTAACCGGATTTATCAAGCAGCCCATAAAGAGCCTGTGACCATTACCGCTACAGAGCATTTCGTACTGCGTGAGCTGGCTGTGGAGGACATGGAGGCGTTATTTAAGATATACTGTCATCCTGAAATCAAAACACATCTTGAGAATTTCAGCGAGGATCTGAATACGGAGTATATGAAACTGAAAACATATATTGATCACATTTATGGTTATTACGGCTATGGGCAGTGGGGTGTATTTTTAAAAACTTCGAATCTTCTTGTGGGACGATGCGGTATCGAATATAAGCTTTTCGACCAGGAGGAAATCTATGAGCTAGGTTATCTGTTAGATCCGAACTATCAGGGGCACGGCTATGCCAGGGAATTTACAGCTGCAGTCATACAATACTCTTTTCAACAGCTTGCTCTCCCAAAAATTACAGCAATCATCGAACCGGAAAATAAACGTTCCATTCATCTTGCTGTCAGCCTGGGTATGCAATATACCGGCGAATGCAGCAGAAATCAGCGCGTATACATGCGTTATGACTTAGTAAATGATCATCATTAAATTTTTCTATGGAGAACGGTATGGATGCTCAAAGAAACACAAAACAAAAACAACTGATATTAGCAATTCTAAAAGAATCTGACCGGCCTATGTCCATCAATGAAATCTATTCCCAGGTTGTCAGCCAACTTCCGAAGATTGCAAAATCCACCATATATCGGACTATTGATGCTTTGCTTGGACAAAATCTGATAGATAAATATCACTTAAATGACAATGAGATATTCTACCGTATCAAGGCTGACCGCAGTGAACATAAGCATATCGTAATATGTAACGATTGCAAGAAAGTATTTGATCTTCCTACCTGTCCCATACATGCTCTGGAGGATGCTATGGTTGAAGAGGGATTCATTATTAAAGAACACCAGATTCAAATTACCGGCTTATGCAAGGACTGTGCTCTGCACCATAAGTAAAATATAATTCAAATAACAAAAATATTTCATAATATAATCATTCAATAAAAAGACAGGCTGTATATTGGAAAATTATCATCCGATAAACGCCTGTCTTTTCCTTCGAAGTTATGAAGCTCAAAAATGTAACCCTGCCTATTGCGTTGTTGTACCTGTACCTCCGGTTGTACCACCTGTGCCGGTTGTTCCTCCGGTGCCATTTGTCCCGGTTCCTCCGGTTGTACCAGTCCCGGTTGTTCCTGTACCGTTACCATTTGTTCCGGTTCCGCCAGTTGTACCAGGAGTAACTGTTCCTGTTGTTCCGTTGGTACCCGTGTTATTATTTACTGTTCCTGTTACGGTAGCAGTTGCAGACTTGGTAGGTGTAACTGTCGCATTGGTTCCTTTGTTATCATTTGCTGCGCATGCACTAAGAACAAAAATGATAAAGCAGCACAGAGTTAATAACACTAATAATTTCTTTTTCATTGCTACTCCTCCTAATAAAATTTCGATTTTACAGGATTAGTATCTCTCAGATTAATTGATTTATGCATTTATTCAGCAATCAAAAAATTAATTTAAATTAATACGGAGAACGGTTAAACTCTGTCATATCGGCCCTGAAACGAAGCGGCATATTACTTCGCTGGAGTTTATAATTCTCTCTTTCTTTGATGGCAATACTATCAAAGAAGGTTATCCATAAATCCTTATACTGATCTCCATAATTCGCTGCTTCTTTTAATCTGTTCTGATCCTCCTCCGGAACCTGTGCCAGTATCCATGGCTTCCCCGGAACATGAACTGCAGCCACTTTACGGCCTGCATCATAGATTATAAACCGTTCTTGTGGCAGCCGGTCGGCAAAATGCGGTACAATAATAGACAATACATTATTCTTTGGATGAATAGTTGAGACAAGCAATCTATTCTCCATTTGTGCAAATCTGATAAAACCTTGAAGATGATGTGCTTCACCCCCAACATTCTTATTGACACGGAAGATACGATTAACAACTTCATTATTCATTTGATTGGTAATAGAACTTCCAACAGCAAAGCCCAGGATCAAAAAGCGGTAGATCAAGTCAGCCTTACCGGTATAATCCGACAGTGCTGTCTGGCATGACATCTGATAAACCTCCTCCGATATCTTCTCCCTGATTGCTTTTGCAACCTTAAAAGACTGGTCAGGATCTGTATCAACTGCAACGTACTCAGCAAAAAGTTCAATATTGGAATATTTACTGCCCTCACTCTTTTCTTCCAATTTTACATTAGCGTGACCCAGTCTGGAACTCCAGGCCTGATAAACCGCAGTAAAGATCCCATCTATTGTGTCATCGCAAAGATATATTCTTCTGATATTCATTCTAATCAACTCCTTAACCAAACACATCAATGACAGCATCCGCAAAGGCTTCCGTTAACCCCTTGCTAATTGCAGGGCAAGGGGTTGCTTTGGTGTAAAATTCGCATCATCGAACAAGGATAACTGCTGATAAGTAATATCCTTATCCACTCCAAGAGGTATCTGATCCTTTAAGGCAACCAATTGCCTGGTGATAAAATTCTCTTCTATATTAATGGAATACATCATCTTGCCGCTGCAGGTAATAAAATAAACCGCCCGCTTCAGTACGATTCCCATACGCTTTAAATCCTTAAAATCAAGCACTGATGACTTTCTTGCCATAACAATCCGCTGTGCCGAATTTGTTCCTATGCCCGGAACCCGAAGCAAGGTGTAATAGTCCGCTTTATTGATTTCCACCGGAAACAGCTCCAGATGCCTGAGTGCCCAGTCGCATTTCGGATCCAGCAGAATATTAAAATTGGGACGCTTTTCATCTAATAATTCCTTTGTCTGAAAACCATAAAAGCGTAAAAGAAAATCCGCCTGATATAACCTGTGCTCTCGTAGAAGAGGCGGTCCCGCTTCTGTTGACGGCAGCCTGCTGTCCTGATTGATATTCATAAATGCAGAATAGAACACTCTTTTCAGGTCAAAGTTGTCATACAAAGCTTCCGCCACTGACATAATCTGATAATCACTTTCCTGAGTTGCACCAACAATCATCTGCGTACTCTGTCCGGCCGGAACAAATTGCCGGCTCATCATCGGCTTCTTCGCAAAGTTCATCAATCCGGTACCCGAAGCAGTGATGACCTCCTTCATATCCTGATCCTCCGCAAATATGCCGATCTGCTTCGGTTGTGCCTTAAAATCAGGTAATCCCAAATATTCATGTTGGTTTTTTCTGCCCAACTGAATCTGACGGATCGGTTTTAAAATATTCTTACGGCTCTTATGCGGTGCCAGCTCCTTCAAGCTTTCCGCAGTCGGTAATTCCAAATTAGTGCTCATACGGTCCGTATACCAACCCAGCATCTCGATCAAAACAGGGTCTGCTCCAGGTATTGCCTTACAGTGAATGTACCCATTAAAATGATGTACTTCCCGCAGCAGCCGCAAGGCTTCCAAAATTAATTCCATGGTATGGTTCGGATTCGATAATATGCCGGAGCTGAGAAACAGGCCTTCGATATAATTTCTTCGATAAAATTCCATGGTAAGCTCCGCAAGCTCCTGAGGAGTAAAGGATGCCCGGACAACATCATTGGAGGCCCTGTTAGCGCAGTACTTGCAGTCAAAAATACATTCATTGGTATACAGCACCTTCAAGAGGGAAATACACCTTCCGTCCGCTGCAAAGCTATGGCAAATTCCAGCCGCAATACTATTGCCCATGGAGGCTCCGTTCCCTTTCCGATCAACACCGCTTGAGGTACAGGCAACATCATATTTTGCAGCATCCGATAAAATCTCAAGCTTTTTTTGGAGCGACATGTTTTCCTGAATGACCAACTTAACCCCAACCTTTCTCCGGAAGCAAATATATATTATATAAAAATACACCCAAGTAATCACACAACAGAATAAATTCAAACTCTGTATATTATCATCAAACATTTGTTCTGTTTTTATTCTATCAAAATCATATTCGTATGTCAAGAATTTTTCAAACATTTGTTCTGTTATTACCTGCAAAAAAAGATGGCACCTGACCGTACCATCTTTTCCGCTGATTTTATATTTCTCTTAATCTATCGGCGTACCATAATATGACATTCTGTATTCGATACAGCTCCGATTCCCTGCTGACACTTCTCCATAGCTCCTTATAATGATAGAACCAATGTTCCAGCTGTTTTGCAAGCTCTTTGGGATCGGAAGCTGAGGCATAGGTGCTTTCGTATTGCTTATTGCAAATGGTTGCTCCTATGGTATTAAACAGCGCCATTCCCTCAGCAGCAATGATATATGGCTTTACCTTGGACCTTTTGCCATACTCCAAATGGGAGAGCAGCCGGTACAGCTGTTCAATGCCCAGGGAAATGGCTTCATTGGCATCCTTCACCTGATTAAAGTTCTGCGCGGTCAGGTATTCCTTCTTTTCCTCATCGCCTGCACCCTTAACATCAAGCTCCATAAAGCAGACCGCATGATACCATGCAAATACACTGTTTTCTGCAAGTGCTGCCACCTGCTCCACCAGACTTTGAGTATCATCAGAGAATTCGAGGACTGAGATTTGACGGTTTATCTCCTCGTTACCCGGAATATTATGATTCCAGGAAAATGCCGCACTGTAAATCATACCGGATACCGAAAATTCCGGATGATTAATATGTCCAAAGTCTCCCCAGTCCGTATTCAGCACACCCAAAGCATGGTATTTGTGCGCATAGGAACACATTCTGCTGATATTCTCATAGGAGGCAGTAATCAAATTGATAAACTGATTCCAGCCGGCAACACCCGGGCACAGATATTGCGTAGCCCCCACCTGATTAAGAGCCCTTGCGGATTCCTCACTCTGATCGGAGGAATACCCCCAGTTCAGGCAGATGGTTTCGGCAGGAAGCCGGTTAATTGCTTCCGGAAAGCCGCATATAATATCTCCCCAGAACATGGGGCGCTTTCCTTTTTCAATGATATAATCGCATAACTCCTTCACATAGCAGATATAAATCTCATCAACACCAAGTTCATCAGCAAGCTTCCTGGACCGTCCTTTACCAAGATCAAAGGTCTCATCGGCGCAAATATTAAACTGCTTCGAGGAGAATAAGGGAAGATATTCATCAATCATTTTTTTTATAACAGCAAGACTGTCTTTATTGGAAACATCAATGGTATGATGATGCATACGGTCATTTAGGGAAAAGGGCTGTCCTTCCCAATCAGGCAGTTCGCATAAATAGCCATATGTCTTCGTGTTCAGCAGTTTATATAAGTGCCCGAAGGTTGATATAGAAGGTACCAGCTCTATATGCAATTCTCGGCAATAAGCATCCAGCTCAAGAATCTCCTGTGCCGTTAAAGGAGTATCGTCCCTCCACACCTCACTAAACTCCCGGAACAGAAAACTATGCTCAATGTACAGCTGCAGTTGGTTTATCTTATAATAGCTCAACTTATCAGCAAATTCCTTTAAATACTCCAGCGTCGGAATTCTTCCTCTTGTCACATCCAGGTAATATCCGCGGTTTAGGGTATCAGGGAAGTCCCGGATGATAAGGCACGGCAGACTGGCTCCCTCCTGCGCTATGATCTGTCTCAGGGTCTGAATACCGTACAGTACACCTGCGGCGCTTCCTCCCTGAATTCGAACTCCATCAGCTTGTATTGTCAGGGTATACTCTTCTTCCTTCAGCTCAGGAGCTTCTTCTAAAAAGATGTCTCCTGTTTCCGGTTTTCCTTTTATAATTGCCGGAGAGAAGCCAATGCTTCCTTCCATCTCCTTACTCAGGAGCTTTGCATAGGAATAAATACTGCAACCATTGGTGAAAGCATTCGCCTGGCTGGCAGAGTCAATTACAATCCGCCCATGATAAGTCAGTGTAAAATGCTCTTGCGTAATCTCAATACGTTGCGGGTTTGGTAAGATATACATGATTTTCTCACTTTCTTAATCGAATTTGTTTCCTCCATAGTTCCGAAACCCCGTCACTTAGGATGAGCTCAAAATCTCCGGGCTCAGCAATAAACTTCATGGTATGGTCCCAATAAGATAAACTGGTGCGGTTTAACACCTGCCTTATATTGATTGTTGTCCCTTGGGGAACATATTGCTTCTCAAAGGCTTTCAACTCCCTCACCCTGCGTATCACCGAGGCCTGCATATCCCGAAGATAAAGTAAAAGTACTGCGGAAGCACCCATGTTTCCTGAATTCGTGACGGAGCAGCTGATAACAATGCTTTCCTGCTCCAATTCCTCAAGACTAAATTCCGGTTTACTGATATAAAAATCACTATATTCAAAGCTGGTATAGCTTAAACCGTAACCAAAAGGAAATAAAGGTCCCTGTTCCATATCATAATATTTCATTGCCGCATAGGACGCCTTATAATTATAATATACCGGCAGCTGTCCCGCATGCCGGGGAAGGGATACGCTTAAATGCCCGCTGGGGCTCACCTTACCGAATAAAATCTCAGCCAGTGCCAAACCGCCGGTCATTCCGGGATAGAAGCAGGATAACAATCCCTGGGATCCCTGTTCAATATCAGTTATAACATAAGGTCTTCCCTGAAGCAATACCGTGATTACTCTGCTGCCCGTCTGAAAGACCGCCCGGGCCAGCTCCCTTTGTATCTCCGGCAGCTCCAGTGTGGCACAGTCGACCCCTTCTCCGCAATCCATCGATACTTTCCCGGAGGCGATAACTGCGCCGTTTTTATCAAATACCGCCTCTCCAAAGCGGCTGGAGGAACCTCCAAGCACCAATACCGTCAGGTCGCAGGAGCCGGCAAGGGAAGCAGCTTTCCTGATTTCTTCCCGGGTACCGTCGAACAAATTACAGCCCTGAGCAAATTTTATCTCTGTCCCTGCGCCGCCGGCAATATATCTTTTCATCCCCTGCAATACCGTAACGCCTTCTCCTTCCCGAACCGGAGGAGTATAGTCCCCCAGCTGATGATATATCTCATCCGCATTCGGTCCGATGACGGCAATACTGCTGATATGCTTCGTATCAATCGGGAGAATATTATTTTCATTCTTCAGCAGCACAATTGCTTCCGAAGCAAGCCGGTAAGCCTGCGGATAATCTTTATGATTATAATCGATAAACGTCTGATCTTCCTTCAGATAGGGCTGTTCAAATAATCCTTGCTCAAACTTGAGGGTCAGTACCCGAAGAACTGCCCGGTCAATGGTATTCATGGTCACCAGCCCCCGGTCATACGCTTCCTCCAGGAAACCAAAAGCTTCATCCCATAATCCCATATCCACTCCGGCATTGAGCGCTATGGCACCGGACAGCACCCGGTCACCGGTCATTTCATCCAGCTGGTCAATCGCCACACCGTCCGACATAACAAAGCCGGTAAATCCCATCTCTTCCCTCAGGATTTCCGTCAAAAGCCTGTAGTTTGCGTGACAGGGAACTCCGTCTATCTCATTATAAGCTGCCATGATCCCCTTGACCCCTGCCTCAATGCAGGCTTTCACCACCGGCAGGTGGATTTCCCGCAGCTCCCGCTCTCCAATTCTTGCGGCACTGGCATTCACTCCGCCGGTACCCTCTCCCTGGGCGCAAAAATGCTTTGCCACCACCGCCACACCGCTTTTTTGCAGCCCGGTGACCGCAGCCCTGGCAAACTCTGCCGCCAGGTACGGGTCCTCCCCAAAGCATTCCTCGCTTCTTCCCCAGCGGGGATCCCTAAGGATATCCAGCACTGAGACCAATGCGAGATTAACCCCCATCTGCTTTAGCTGACTGCCGCATACCTCATATGCTTCCTCAAGCAGTTTTGGACAAAAGCTTGCACCGCTGCCCAAATTCACCGGAAGAAGATATCCATCCAGTGCCTGATGTCCGTGAGGACACTCGCTGCTAAGCAACATCGGTATCCCCAGCCTGGAATGCCCGACTACATATCGCTGAACCTGATTGTAGGCTTTGATTGCCAAGGTTCCGGCCAGACCGTTCTCAAAGGTTTTCCCGGACCAGGGATCCGCACGGTACAAACCATAAAGCGTTCCCAATCCGCTGTATTTTTCCACTTCCTCCATCAAGTCCTGCGACAGCAGGAGCTCTTCTCCCTGCCGTTCGTAGCCGGAAAATCCGTAAAGCTTTTGATTTAGCTGCCCTACCTTCTCTTTTAAGGTCATGATGGACAGCAAGCTCTCCGCCCGTTCCCGGGCAGAGAGCTTTGTATTTTGATAAGCCTGAGGCATGTTATATTCTCCTTGCTTCCAATGCAGAGTGAATTAATTCATAATTCACTCTACGAATATTGGGATGTGAAAGCTTTACTTTCGCATTGGCCGGCCGCAAATTGCACCTTATAGGTTTTAATCTCGTAAGGCTTGATAGTAATCGCAAAGCCGTTGCCTGCCGGTTCAAGCTTCTTCACCGGCTCCTCCAGCAGGTTGCACTCTTCAACAGAGACGAAACCGGATGCCGTGCCTAAGGTTACCTGTGCTTTCGTAGCGGCATTTTCACACTCATACAGTCGCAGGATTATTCCGCTGCCGTCCTCTGCCAGCTTCACCGTCTCAAGCATAACATTCTTCTTGTCAACACAGGCAAAGGAGAATTGCTTCTCTGCAAGTGCACCCTGAACCGCATAAGCAGGCTGGTTTAAGGAGGCCGCTTCTCTTACCGTATTACTGCCTCTCCAACTCTCCGCATGGGGATAGAGTGCATAAGTGAAGTAATGCTCTTCCTGATCCGTGGTGGGATTAGGCTCAATACCGGATTTAATCAGTGTCAGCGCCATGTTGCTGTTATCAACGGAATGTCCGTATTTGCAATCATTTAAGAGACTCACGCCGTAATGACCCTCGGACAGGTCCATCCACTTCTGACCGCAGCTTTCAAATCTTGCCACATCCCAGCTGGTATTTTTATGAACCTTTCTGGTTACATTACCAAACTGTACATCAAAGGTTGCCTCATCTGTGTGAATATCTACAGGGAAATGCACCTTCAGCAGATGCTGGTGTTCCTTCCAGTCCACATAGGTGTTAAAATCTATTCTTCTTAAATTCGCATAGAAATGTATCTTCTGCTTCAACAGGGAATTACTGAACCTACGTGTAATCTCCAGGGTTGCACGGACACTGCCAAGCTCTGTCCACTCCAGACTTTCCGCCTCGAGAATATCCCATGCCTTCTCCGTATGATAGATATCAATATCCCAGTTATCATAATAGATCGGCTTATCCTCATACATCCGAAGGAGGTTTGCTTTCTTACCGGCCTGCAGTACCTCTCTGTCATTCTCCTTGTCATAGATGGAGGCAAAGAGCCCCTGCTCATCTAATGTAATGATATAGTAAGGAGTCTCTAAGCGGTTTCCATCCAAACGGAAGGAGGACTTTACTTCAGCTTTGGCAAAACGGAAGGTCTTGCCGCCTTTTGACGGGATACCGCAAAGATATGCTACGGCGCCGTCCTTTGTCTGCTGTACCGGGTACAGCGTTCCCTCTTCATCCTGCAGCGCCCCGGCTGTGCAGGTACCAAGCGGAATAACATCATCACGATCAAAGCCCAATGTATTATAAACCGTAACCGCATCCTCTGACCTGGTTAATGCCTCCAGGCGGTCTGCAATCAACTCTGATGCCTTTTTGGCCAAAGCGGCATACTCCTCTTTGGTCACTTCATATACCTGCCTAATAGAGGAACCGGGCAAGATGTCATGGAACTGGTTTAATAAAACCTTCTTCCACATAGCATCCAGTTCCTGCACGGGATAACCCAGCTCCTGCATTGCCAGCACCGATAGCAGCTCCAGATCCATCAGCATCAGCTCGCTTTTTCGGTTGGATCTCTTATTGCGGGCCATGGAGGTGTAGGTGCCCCTGTGATATTCGAAGTACAGTTCACCCTCCCAGGCAGGAAGACGTTTATGATCTCCGACTCTCTGGTCCAGCTCCTCGAAGAAGGTTCCGGCAAATTCCTGACGCACCTTGGGGATACCGATCATTCCCTTCTCCATACGGATGGAATTCTCCAGCATCTCTCTGGTGGGACCGCCGCCGCCGTCGCCATAGCCATAAGAGATCAGGATGTCATTATTGATATCCTTGTTCTGATATCTCTCCCAGCCTCCCATGATTGCGTCCGGATGGAGCATACCGTTATAGGTGGTAAAGAAATCCTTGATAGGCTGCCCCACACCGAGGGTCGTGATCAGATGGGTCAGTATCTCGGTACCGTCGATGCCCTTCCATCGGAAGGTATCAAAGGGGATTTTATTAAACTGGTTCCAGGCCAGCTTTGTGGTCATAAAGTAATCCACACCGCATTTTTTCATAATCTGGGGAAGCGCACCGCTGTAACCGAATACATCGGGCAGCCACAGGATCTTATTATCAACACCGAATTCCTCACGGAAGAATCTCTTGCCATGCAGGAACTGGCGCACCAGAGATTCTCCGGAGGTCAGATTGCAGTCCGCTTCTACCCACATACCGCCTTCCGGCTCCCAACGGCCTTCCTTTACTCTTTCCTTCAGTCTCGCATACAGCTCAGGATAGCGTTCCTTTAAGAAGTAATAGAGCTGTGGCTGGCTGGACATAAATTTATAATTCGGATATTCCTCCATCAGCTTCAGCACGGTAGCAAAGCTGCGGCCAACCTTTTCACGGGTCTGCTCCACAGTCCACCACCAGGCAACATCAATGTGGGTGTGTCCGATACAGGTGGCAATCACCTCTTCATAACCGGCCAGCTCCTCATACAATGCCTTCTGAAGATATTCGCCGGCTTCCGCCAGCGTACGGTAAAAGGCTTCGCTGTAAGGAGTCCGAAGGTCCAGCAAATTGATGGTATGATTAAGAACCTCTTCAAGGATGAGTCTTGCTTTCTCCTCCTTCTCCATTCTGGAAAATGCAGACAGAGGAACGCTGATGTCATAATAAAGCTTTTCAATCTTCGGATCAACCTCCTGCATCTGGACAATCAGGTTAAATTCCGTATGCAGGGTACCGGTGTAGGATTGTAGGTCCAGCGCATAGGTCTGCCCGGGAACTGCCGATCTGGTAATCAGTACCTTTCTGTGGTTCATATCAATTCCCTGAATTGCTTCCCCATCAAGGAACAGCAGAAACTGCGGGTTCTTGCCGTCATCCCATTCCTCAATCTGGGTCTTTACATTCATCCACAGACTCTTGCCAGCGAAGCTCTTTGGCACGGTAAAGCTTGTTCGAAACCAATAATGCTCATCCGGACCGTACCAGTGCATGGTCTTACTATCGAAGTCCTCCCAGGATTTATCGGATTTTTGCACATCCTCAGGATGGATATAATTTCCTCTCTTCAGCTTCCAGTTCTCCACAGGAACCGTCTGCGCTACAGATAACTTCTTTAGCTCATCGCATATTACTCTTATTCTTTTATCTAAGAAAACCATCTCACACCTCCGTCACTTTATTTTACCTTTAACTGTTAAAAAGCATGCTCCTTTATAAAGGATAATAACTCATTCACCGTGGTAAATGCAAGTCCTGTTACCGTATCCGCACAACCGTAATAAATTGCAATTCTGCCGGTATCCGCATCTGTTAAGGTTGCACAGGGGAAGACTACATTCGGTACGTCACCGATACATTCATAAAGCTCCCGGGGTGCCATAATGTAGTATCTGGAACGGTATTTTACCTTCCAGGGCTGATCCTTATCCAGAATTGCACCACCCATACGGTACACAAAGCCATTACAGGTTGTGATTACGCCATGATAGATCAACAGCCAGCCTTCCTCCGTCTCAATCGGCACCGGTCCGGGACCGATTTTCGTTGACTGCCAGGCAGATTCATCCCCCTTATAGACACCCATCACATGCCTGTGATGTCCCCAATACTCCATATCCGCGCTCTGACTGTAAAAAATATCGCCAAAGGGTGTATGCCCGTTATCACTGGGTCTGCTTAACATAGCAAATTTTCCGTCAATCTTACGCGGAAAGAGAACCCCGTTGCGGTTGCAGGGAAGAAACGCGTTCTCCATCTGGTAGAAGGTCTGAAAATCAAAAGTATATCCAATGCCGATGGTGGGTCCATGATAACCGTTGCACCAGGTTATATAATATCTATCTTCAATGAAACACACTCTCGGATCGTAGCGGTATTCCCTCTTTAGAATCTCTTCGTCCTCACCCAGGAAGGTGATTGGGGTTTCATTAATTGTCCAGTTGATACCGTCCTTACTAAAACCGGCAAAAATATCCATGCTGACAGCCTTACTGTCGCAGCGGAATACACCTGCAAATCCATCTTTATATTGTATTACCGCACTGTTAAAAATACTATTGGAACTGCTGATTGCATCTCTGTCTATAATCGGGTTGTTGGCATAACGCCATACCGGCATCTTGTATCCTTCCGGTTTTTCCTGCCACGGAATACTCGGTAATGAGTTTCCTATAATTTTGCTCATTGAAAGGCCTCCTTATGTTCACATACATAGAGGCTGCTGCAAAATAAACAAAAATAAACGTATTTTGCAACAACCTCTATATGATAAAAGCTTTTATATCTGTTGTTGATCAGCCGGCTGATGCGATGAATTAGTATGCTGCGTCAATCTGAGCCTGAGCCTCAGTCATAATAGCCTCAAAGCCTGCTGCGTCTAACTCGCTGCGAAGCTGTTTAACCAATTCTCTGGGATCCTGTGCACCTGTTAATAAGATACTCTTGTATTTCTCATAAACAGCTTTACACTGAGCAACCTCCGTCTCAACCTTTGCGGTATCCATGGTGAAGCCTAATAATACGGAAGGCTTTGCTGCTGCATTCAGTGCTTTTACCTCATCCCACTGATTGATCTCGCCTGCTAACTTTGTAACTGTGAAGAAAGTACCCTGGGTATAACCTGCCATAGTCCAATCACTGTTCAGTTTATCAATCTCACCTGCATCATTGTACTTGAAGTTCTCGCCCTCAAGACCATAATATAATGCATCTCTAACCTTGGAATCCAGGTTTACAAGCTGTAAGAACTCCAGGCACTTCTCAGGATATTTGGATGCTGCGGAGATAGCATTCAGAGAACCGCGTACCGTATCGTTGGATACGATAGTATCGCCGGTCTGAGCTGCAACTGCTTCAACACCCATGTTGGGGCCCCAGGTAGTCTTTGCTGCAGAGGGCCATCCCTGTGCGGTAAATACCATACGATAGTTGCTGACCTCTGCGATTGTCGGAGCATCCGCATTGATAATACCATCTTTATACCACTGATGTAATACATCTAACTGGGAGAGAATATCTTCCTGTTCAAATACGCTTACTACCTTATGGCTGGCATCGTCAAATCTTACACCGATCACCGGAAGTCCTGCACCCATGGGGTCATAATTAGCGAGCACGGAGCTTGCACCATTGTTCATAAGCACAAAAGGTGCGGTGCCTTCTCCGTCTTTGATCTCCTTCAGCTTGTCACTGAGGGAATCTAAGGTGTTTAAGTTCTGATAATCAACACTGTATTTATCAACGATTGCCTTGTCCCATACAAAGTACTGAGTAGCGGAGCTGTCTTTATAAGTAGGAACTGCATAAACCTTGCCGTCTACAGATGTTGCCTTCCAGTAATCCTCGGGAATGTAGCTGTAAAGGTCGGGAGAAACGGTCTTTGCCAGATCTGTAATATCTACAAATGCACCCATCTTAGCTGCAGAGTTATATTTACCGCCATCGGTAAATAAAATATCATAATATTCACCGGAGTTAATAATAATATTACTTCTGTTATCCCAATCACCCCACGGCACTACCTCAATATCAAGGTTTACACCAATCTTTTCTCCAAGATATGCGTTGATTTTTTCCTGCCATGCAGCATAATTGGTAGGCATACCGTTACCTACGGTAACCCATTTTAATGTAACAATCTCATCATTTGCAGCTGTGTCACCGCCGTTATCAGCAGGAGCAGCCGTCGGTGTTGTGGTGGTATCTGTGTTGCCAGTGTTCCCATTATCCGCTTTCTTTCCACAGCCGGCTAAGGACGCAACCAGCATCACGCAAACGGACAGTAAAGCTACAAGCTTTCTCATTTTCATAATATATCCTCCTTAAATAACTTACTTTCTTAATTTTATATTGACTTTCCCTCCGCAAAATCCACTCAGGCCTTTAAGCGCATCCTGCGGCTGAAAAAGTAAATATCCAAATTGCGGCATGCCGCGATTATCCTTTGATGGCGCCTATCGTAAGTCCCGAAATAAAATATTTCTGGAAAAAGGGATAAGCACAGGCAATCGGTACAACGATAACAATTGCGATTGCCATTCTGGCACCCTCTGCCGGCATCATATTTCTGTATTGCTGGAGGGAAAGTCCCGCAGAAGGGTTATTTGCCAGGAATTGAATATTCTTCTGAATATTATTTAACAACGCCTGTAAGGAATATAAATTGCTGTTGCTGATATAAAGGGATGACTGGAACCAGTCATTCCAGTATCCAAAGCAAAGAAACAGACTGATGGTCGCGATTACCGGCTTAGAAATCGGCAGCACAATCCTTGTAAATATATTCAGCTGGGTTGCCCCGTCAATCTTTGCCGACTCTACGATTGAGTCAGGGATCGTTGTCCTGAAAAAGGTTTTGCAGATAATAATATTAAACGATGACACCGCCAATGGGAGAACCAAAGCCCACACAGTATCCTTTAACCCAAGAAGATTGGTATTAATGACATAGGATGCAATCATACCGCCGTTAAATATCATGGGAATAAACACCACCCAGGTTAGAAAACCATTTAGCTTATAACCGGGTCTGGAAAGCACATATCCCATGGTTGTTGTCAGTACAACACCGATTGCAGTTCCTATCAGGGTAACGAATACGGATACACCAAGTGCCTTAAAGATCATCTCCTTCTCGCCCCACAGGAACCGGTAAGAGCCAAGGGAGAACTCCTTTGGTATCATCTGATATCCGAATTTGGTCAGGGATGCCTCCGAGGTGATAGATATCATAAACACAAATACCACCGGGATAATACAGCAAAGAGCCAAAATAATAAATATTATATTAAAAAGAAGATCCGTCGATTTTTTTATTCTGTTAAGCTTCGAGCTTGCCTCTTCATTACTTGCTTTTCTCATAGCTACCTCCGTTCCGGGATTGGTTAAGATGCCCTCTTAAATAATCGCACTTTCACGATCTATCTTCTTTACGATCCAGTTCGCCGCAAGAATTGTGATACAGCAGGCTACCGACTGAAAGAAGGTAGCGGCGGCGGTCATACCAACCGGGGTATTTTTCTGTAATGCATTATATACATACGTATCTATTGTGGATGACACATTATATAAAAGACCGGTTGCACCTCTGGTGGTCTGATAGAACAAACCAAAATCAGAGTAAAAGATTCTGCCGACATTAAGAATGAACATCATAATGACGATGGTCTTCAGACTGGGCAGGGTAATGAATTTCACCTGCTGCCATTTCGTCGCCCCGTCGATCACTGCCGCCTCATACAAGGTCTGATCAATTCCGGTAATGCTTGCCAGATATACGACCATACTGTAGCCTGCCGTCTTCCATACCTGCATGAAAGTCAATATAATGGGCCAATATTTAGGTTCCATATACCATTGAACCGTATCCTTCCCAAAGGATTGGAGCATACCATTGATGATGCCTTTATCCATACTGAGGAAAGCAAAAACAAAATAGCTGATTACCACCCAGGACATAAAATGAGGAAAGAACATCATCGTCTGATAAACCTTCGAGCCTCTCTTACTATGTAGAAGGCTGATCATGATCGCAAGGGTGACCGGTATCAGTATTCCCAAAATAATAAACAAAATATTATATCCTAAGGTATTACGAAGAAGAATTACAAGATCCTTTGACTTAATTAAAAATTGGAAGTTCTTCAAACCATACCAATCACTGTGGAACAAATTATAAATAAAGTTATGTCCCGGAAATATCTTGAAGTTCTTAAAGGATATGATAATTCCGAACATGGGAAGAAAGCTAAAGAGTATATACCATATGGTAGTTGGCAGAGCGAGGAGTGTGAGTTCGGTATCATCCCGTTTCCATCTGCTTCTTCTTTTCGGCTTTGGTAGATTTTTATCATTTTTAACTTTGACCACTGTAATACCTCCGTTTTCTTCTGCTTATAACTTCTGGCCTGAGGATATAGTATCATATTTCTGTTGTCATTTCAATATAGTATTTAATATTTTTATCAATTTATTTTATATATTACTTTAACATCGATATACCATTATTGTATTTATGTATGGATATTCCATACTAGTCATAATATTTTTATATATTATTTACAATTATACACCTTTTTTCGGAATAATTCTCTTTTCCTTGTCATAACGCAAATTTAACATTTGATAACATATAAATGTTAAATATTAAGTTAAAATTGTTGTAAATAATGATTGTTATTTGTTTTTTGCTATGATATAATCGGTATAAATAATGTGGGCGCCGCATCTATGACGTTACGGCGGAATGGAGAATTATTATGAAGAAGATAACCATGCAGGATGTGGCTGATGCTTTAAATATATCCCGGGTAACCGTATGGAAGGTATTGAACAATCAACCGGGAGTCTCTGATGTATTAGTAAATCAAATCTACAGCAAAGCCCGTGAAATGGGTTATTTCAAACAAGGCCAGTCTTTAAAGTCCGGCGGCTCTGCTCTGTCGGATTCCGAGGAAGCTGCCGATGCAGGTCAAAAGACGGTAACCGTAGTTGTTTCGCGGCCGGAATCCTCCGTATTCTGGATGAATATCATTCATCAGATTGCAAAAGAGCTGGACAAAGCAAACGTCAACATGATGTATACTTATCTTCCCTCGAAGATGACACCGGGTTATACCCTCCCTGCCGGTCTGACCAATGGTTCCATCCAGGGCATGGTTGTTTTGAACGTATATGATTATGATTTATTGTGTGCACTAAATGAGCTTAAAATACCGAAGATTTTTCTGGATATGGTTTCAGCAATACCGACAGATGCCTTAACCGGTGATTTATTCTTACTTGAAGGCAAATCGAGCGTTTGCATGATCACCAATGATATTATTAAGAGAGGGCGGACAGAAATCGGGTTCATCGGCGATACCGGATATGCAAGAACCAATCGTGACCGCTTCGAAGGATATCTGGAGGCAATGAATCAGAATAATCTTCCTGTGAACCCGGAGCTCTGCTTCACAGGAACCATCGGCATCTATACCTACCGCGAACAGATTAACAGTTTTTTAGCCGGACTGAAGAAACTGCCTCAGGCCTTTGTCTGTGTAAGTGATTATGTGGCATATTTCGTGCTTCAGTATCTGAATGATAATAATATCCATGTTCCCGAAGATATTGCAATCTCAGGCTTTGATGGCAGTACGGAGTATCCCGGAATCGCCGAACGGCTTACCACCGTTCAGGTTCAGACCCGTTCCCTGGGCATCCGGCTTGCAAAGCAGCTATTGTACCGAATTGATTTTCCCTATACCTCCACAGAAATCACCTACATAAATTCCAACATTATATACGGTGAAAGCACAAATTTTTAATCCCTGATATCAGAATAATAAAAAAGCTATGCATGGCACAGTAATGATGCAACCTCCCATTTATTAGATTTTTGGTCTAACTTTTGGGGGCACGGACTGTTCATGCATAGCTTTTTTTGATTCCTCGCCATAATTGATTTCTTAATACGATCGTTTCCTTTTAGGCAGGTCTATTTAATGAGTCTTGATATTTCTTTAAACACATCTGTTTTCGCAACTCTGGTCAGCTCAAACAGAATAGACTCATAGGTTGCGGGAATTGCCCCTTCCTGGATGGCGCGTTTGATTCCGGCCTGGCAGTCATAGTCCCTCCGGGAGCTGACACAATCCTCAACTATTATCACATGATAACCCAAAGCAATTAAGTCGATAATCGTCTGCAGCACACAGATATGTGCTTCAATTCCGCATACAATGATATTTTTCTTACCGGCTGCCTTAATCTTACTCAGAATCGTCTCATCCTGGGCACAACTGAAGGTCAGCTTATCCTCAAAGGAAAAGTCTTCCCCAAAAATATCTGCCAGAACCGGTACTGTCTGTCCTATTCCTTTGGTGTATTGTTGTGTGACAACCATTGGTATCCCCAGCACCTGTAAGCCTTTGACCAATATCTCCGTATTATGAAGAAGTTCTTCCTGATGGCTTATCACCGGGACTAACTTCTCCTGAAAATCAATTACCAATGCCATGGTATCTTCTGCAAGTATTCTCATATTTTAACCTCACTTTATTTTCTCGTTCATAAACATGCCTGCATCTTTGGATTAGTTTGCGCCGAGGATGACGCAGGCGCAAACTTCCAAGTGTGAATTATGCTTTTCAATAATTCACACTAACGCCATGCCTTTTGGGCATAAACCGTGAAGAATAGCCGCTTTTGCTATTCTTTCAATGGCCCGCATGTTCTTTGCGGGACTATTCACACTAGCGTCCACGCATGCGACTTGCTCGCATGCATAAATTCAACGTGTGAATTATGCCTTTTATAATTCACACTATCTTCCCGGCATCAAATGGATTGCCATCCCCTCCACATCCTCAACTGCTTCCGTGACAGCCTCACTATAAGTCGGATGCGGGCGGATGACTGTGGCCATATCATGTATCGTCAAGCCATTGGTAATTGCTGTGGCAAATTCACTGATCATATCCGTCGCCCTGTCACACAGCAGCACAGCACCAAGAAGTTTGCCTGTCTCCGCCTCACTGATGACCTTGATAAAGCCGCGTTCTCCGGCGGATAGCAAAGTCTTCCCGTTCCCAAGCATCGGATATTTACCTGTCTTTATTTTATAGCCGGCCTGTGCTGCTTCCTCTTCACTCATCCCGACTGCCGCAGCCTCCGGCGTGGTATAGACACAGGCAGGGATAACCGACAAATCTACGGAACGTGTTTTTCCTGCCATATGTTCCACCGCGGCAATTCCCTGTGCGCTGGCAGCATGGGCAAGCTGCTTTCCCTTTATCACGTCTCCGATCGCATAAATACCCGGTATGCTGGTCTCAAAGCACTCATTGACCTGAATAGCGGCTCCATCCATCGCAATCGGTAAGCTCTCAGCAAACAGGCCCTCCGTATTCGCCCGTCTTCCCACAGCCATCAATACGGCATCTGCATGAGAAGTATTTGTTACCTCCTTCTCCACATAGTCGCAGCCCATCTTCCCGTCCTCCAGTGTATAGATACGGGTAACCTTTGCTTTGGTATGGATTGAAACACCTTTCTTCTTCAGCCCCATAGCGATACTCTGGGAAATCTCCTTATCAAGTCCCGGCAGAATTCGGTCCATGGCTTCCACAATCTCCACCTGATATCCAAATTCCTGATACAGAGTGGCAAATTCAACTCCGATCACACCGCCGCCGATAATCAGTAATTTATGATAGATCTTCTCCATGGATAAGAGCTCGTCGCTGGTGATTGCCAGCCCGGCTCCTTCCATTCCCGGAAGAACCGGCTTTGATCCTGTTGCCAGCAGAAGCTTGTCTGCCGCCAGTTCCAACAGATTCATGGAAGATGTATTCTCTTCGTCTGAAGTGCCGGCTTCAGACGGCCGTTTTCCGGTAACCTGCACTCTGCCGCTATCGATGATCTTTGCGCTTCCCTGAAAGACGGCAATCTTATTCGCCTCCAGCAATGAGGTAATTCCCTGACGCATCCTGCCTATAACAGACTCCTTACGTTCCTTCAGACGGTCATAATCCATATGGATTCCCTCTACCGTAATGCCCAGCTCCTGAAGTCTCTGTGCCTCATAATACAGATGGGAGCTGTGCATCAGTGTCTTTGTGGGAATACATCCGCGATTTAAGCAGGTACCGCCAATCTCCCGTTCCTCTATAATTGCAGTCTTCATCCCCAGCTTTGCAGCTTTAATTGCTGCAACATAGCCGCCGGGTCCGGAACCGATCACAATCAGATCAAATCTATTCTCCATTTTTCACACCACCTTATATGCCCTTCCTTTGGAATTAGTTTGTGCACTATATAATATTACACCCTATCATGCAGAATGTCACCCTATAACCGGGCCTCCCGGATCAGGCTGATGATATCCTCCTGTATCGGTGTCTGCTCCGGTTTAACAGGAAGTTCTTGAATTGCGTTCACCATATCCGAGGAAGAGAGTCTGGTACCGGTCATTGCCGCTGCCAGCCGTTCAAAGTATTCTGTCTCCAGCGCATCCGAATAAGCCACGCAATCCGTAATCTTACCCAAATCAACTTTTAGTTTAAGCTCGATATCTCCCCAGGAAAATCTTCGATCCAGAGTATAGTTAAACTCCATCTTCTTACCCAAATTCCACTCCCAGGAAGAGAACTTTTTCTCAAGGGCCGCAATTTCTGCTCCGTCAAGCTCAGTGCCGCTCATTTCCTGCGCAGAAAGACCGTATACCTGGCCGAACGCCTTGATTAACTCCCCTTTCATTCTGTCGATGGTCAGCTCAGGCAGAAACTCTGTCAGGTTTGTCACTCTGGAACGCACCGAATCCACGCCCTTTGTGACCAGCTTATCTCTCGAAACATTCAGATAATGGGAAAGCATACTCATATCCACATGAACCAAAATTGTTCCGTGATGGTAATGATGAACACCATCC
The DNA here is from genome assembly GCA_023409535.1 of Bacillota bacterium. Taxonomy (GTDB): domain Bacteria; phylum Bacillota; class Clostridia; order Lachnospirales; family Lachnospiraceae; genus Mobilitalea. Next base: position 34,665 of record JAEYGZ010000036.1, on the reverse strand, counting down.
GAAAAAAAAGCATTACCGGAGAATTTTTTACCCTCCGCCGTAATGTCATTCCGGCCGGATTTCATCGCAGGAATCCCCAGACCGTTCACCGCCCGCACAATAACCTCCAGCTGCTTATCCACATTGTAGTTTTCTCTCGTCGCCAGAAATGTAAAATTCAAATTACCCAAATCATGAAATACTGCACCGCCTCCGGATAAACGGCGTACCAATCTGCCGCCGTCCGCTTCCAGCTCGGCAATCTTGCATTCCTTCCAGGGATTCTGGTTCTTGCCGATAACAACGGTGCGCTCATTCTGCCAGAGGTACAGGATAACCTCCTGTTCCTTTACATGCTTTAACAAATATGCCTCCAAAGGCAGGTTCTTATAAGGATCTGTCTCCTTAGTAATAATATATTTTACGGCTTCAATCATAGCTTATCTCTCCCTTAGGTTTAAATACCTTGACGTACTCCTCAACTGGTAAAACATCCATATTAAGAGCAGTGCACCCACACCGAGTACAGTGTGCTCCTCTGAGTACCGTTACCCCTCTGAGTACACTGATAAGATCCGGGTGACACAGTTGACACCCGGATCGGGATAACATTTCGGGCTATGCCCGAAATGCACATTATTTGAATTGATATCGAAGGACAGGGTTCCTGGCAGCATTCACCTCATCCGGACGTCCGACCGGCGTCGTAACAGGACTTAAATGAAGTGTCTCCGGCTCCTTCCCTGCTCTCTCATAAATCTGCTTATAGACTTCAGCCACCTCCATCAGTGTCTCCCTGGTCTCTGTCTCAGTGGGCTCAACCATCAATGCTTCATGAACAATCAGAGGGAAATACATCGTCGGCGGATGAATACCGTAATCCAGCATCGTCTTGGCAAAATCCAGGGCAGAGACTCCCTTCTCTTTCTTGAGCTCCTCCAGAGAAATTACAAATTCATGCATACAGGGCCCGGGAAATGGTATGTCAAAGGTATCCTTCAATAAGTGGAGCATATAATTGGCATTGATTACAGCATTTTCAGAAGCATTTCTAAGTCCCTCGGCACCTAAGGCCAGGATATAGGTCAATGCCCTGACTACCACAAGAAAATTACCATAGAAAGCCTTCACCCTGCCGATGCTCACCTCGGACTTTGCTGCAAATTCATAGCTTCCGTCCTTTTCTATGATGCGGGGTGTGGGCAGATACTTCATCAGCTGCTCCTTACAGCCTACAGGGCCGCTGCCGGGACCGCCGCCGCCGTGAGGGGTGGAGAAGGTTTTATGAAGGTTTAAATGCACCACATCAAAGCCCATATCACCGGGACGTGCAATTCCCATGATGGCATTTAAATTCGCACCATCATAATAATTCAAGCCGCCTGCCTCATGAATGATCCTGGTAATCTCCAGAATATTCTCATCAAACATACCGACGGTATTGGGATTGGTCAGCATAAAGCCGGCGGTGTCCTCACCCACAGCCTTTCGCAGCTCCTCAAGGTCTACATAGCCTTCCCTGGTAGAGGGGATATTTACTACAGAGAAACCAGCCATCGCAGCACTGGCAGGATTGGTACCATGGGCAGAGTCCGGAACTATGATCTTTGTTCTCCTGGTATCCTTCCGGTCCTGATGATATGCCCAGATTAGTTTTAATCCTGTAAATTCACCATGAGCGCCTGCTGCCGGCTGAAAATCAATGGCATCCATTCCGGTTACTTCACATAAAGCTTCCTCCGCTTTCTTCATCACCTCAAGACAGCCTTGAACCGTCCCTTCCGGCTGCAAAGGATGTACGCCGGTAAAACCGGAGAGCTTTGCAATATCTTCATTTATCTTGGGATTATACTTCATTGTACAGGAGCCCAGCGGATAAAAACCGTCATTGACACCAAAGGTACGCTTCATTAACTGGGTATAATGTCTGCTGATCTCTGTCTCAGACACTTCAGGAAGCTGCAATGCTTTCTTACGCAGGAACTTCTCCGAGGGTGCCGTTACCTTAACATCGCTCTCCGGAAGCAAATCACAGCCTCTCCCCGCCATTCCTTTTTCAAAGATCAGATTCATAGGTCAAGCACCTCCTTGATGGTTGATAGTAAGACGTCCATTTCCTCTTTGGTATTCATTTCGGTTGCGCACCAGAGAAGCTGCCCGTTCCCGAGAGGATAGCCGCCAAGAATTCCACGCTCTTCAAGTCCGGCAAGTAATTTATCCACATCACCGGAATAAACGGTGACAAATTCGTTGAAATATTCTCCCGTATGGGCCATGCGGAAGCTCTTCAGCTCACATAAACGCTCTGCCAGATAATGTGCCTTTGACATGGAAAGCTGTGCTGCCCGGAATACCCCCTTCTGCCCCATAGCATCCAGATATACCGCGGCTGTCATTGCACAGAGCGCCTGATTGGAACAAATATTGCTGGAAGCCTTCTCTCTGCGGATATGCTGTTCTCTAGCCTGAAGGGTCAGCACAAAGGTTCTTTCTCCCTTACCATCCTTTGTCTCACCCACAATTCTTCCTGGCAGCCTTCTCATGAGCTTCTCTGTGGCTGCCATAAACCCGAGATAGGGGCCGCCGAAGGACAAGGGCATTCCCAGCGGCTGTCCCTCGCCTACCGCAATATCGGCACCATACTCTGCCGGTGTCTTTAATAATCCAAGGGAAATCGGGTTACAGCTTATGATATATTTAATCTCTGATCCTGACAAAAGCTCTCCCACTGTGTCGCAATCCTCCAGCTGTCCGTAGAAATTCGGCTGCTGCAGCAGAACACAGGCAGTTTCATGATCCTGCAATGCTTTCAGCTGTTCCAGATCGGTCTTGCCCTCTCTGACAGGAATGAGAATCAGCTCCAGATCCGTTCCCATACAATAGGTCCTGACGGTCTCTATGGTCTGAGGATGAACAGCAGCTGAAACCAAAGCTTTCCGTCTCTGCCTCTCCTTGCACATTATCACTGCTTCCGCAGCAGCGGTCGCTCCGTCATATACGGAGGCATTGGATACATCCATCCCGGTCAGCTCACAGATCATAGTCTGATATTCAAAGATGGACTGCAGAATACCCTGGCTGATTTCCGCCTGATAAGGAGTATAGGCAGTTACAAACTCCTCCTTTGAGGTGATTTGAGTTACAATGGAAGGAATATAGTGGTGATAAGCTCCCGCCCCGCGAAAGATTGACTGAAATACTCTATTCTTTGAAGCAATCCCAGACATCCTTCTCTTTACTTCAAATTCTGACAAGCCGCTTGACAGCTTTTGCGGCGTATTCAAATAAACCTGATCCGGAACTGCACGAAACAGTTCTCTGATATTAGTAACACCAAGCTCCTCCAGCATTTGCTGCTGTTCACCCGGCGTATTCGGTACATAGGTCCCCATCCGGTCCTCCCCCTTATGCATTCAGCGCGTCGTATTCCTCTTGGGTTAACAGTTCCGAGCGATCCACTACATTTTCAACCTCTATGAACCAGGCATCATAAGCATCTTCGTTAATTAACTCCGGATGATCCAGGATCTCTTCATTCACAGCCTTTACCGTGCCGGTAACAGGGCTGTATACATTAGATACCGCTTTTACGGATTCCACATCGGCAAATTCATCTCCTGCGGTTACTTCGTCTCCAACCTCGGGAAGATTTACAAATACCAGATCACCCAGCTGATCCTGTGCAAAATCGGAGATACCGATTCTTACTGTCGTATCGTCTAAAAACTTTACCCACTCATGGGATTTTGTAAAAAATAATTCCTTCATAATCAAAATTCCTCCTGAATTTTATTTTATCCATAGGTTCTGTCCGCTGAATACCGTCTTAACAAGACACATGTTCCCGATCCTCCTGCAGAGGATTACTTAGCTCTTTTATAGAATGGTAATGAAACAACCTCCGCCGTAATTCTTCTGCCTCTAACCTCTACTTCCACCTGTGTTCCTATTACGCTGTGTGCCGTATCAAGAAGTGCCATGGCAACCGGACGTCCAAGATAAGGACAATGGGTTCCCGATGTAGTTACACCGATTTGCCCATTATTATCATATACCGGACATGCTTCTCTTGCGATACCTCTTCCTGTAATATTAAGCCCGACTCTTGTTCTTGTTATCTCTCCCCGGTGAAGGATGCCCTCCTTGCCGATGAAGTCCTCCTTCTCCAGCTTCACTGCGAATCCAAGCCCTGTCTCTACGGGAGATATGGTGTCATCCATCTCATGCCCGTATAGGGGCATTGCAGCCTCCAGACGCAAGGTATCTCTGGCTCCAAGTCCGCAGGGAACCAAGGTATACTCCTCCTTTGCCGCTGCACTCCTTGCATTCGTGTCAATGTCATAATTACCGGCACGAAGCAGTTCCTCCCACAAACGAGGGGCATCCTCGTTGCTGCAATAAAGCTCATAGCCGTCTTCGCCTGTATAACCGGTTTTAGAAACCAGGCAATTCATTCCTGCCACTTTAACATTGTCCCTGAAACTGTAATACTTTACCGGAAGTTCTTCTTCCCCTGCCAGTTTTGTCAGAATATCCTTCGCGCTTGGTCCCTGAAGAGCAAGCTGGGCAATCTCATCGGAGATATCCTCAAGCTTAACCTCTCCAATCAGATGCTCTTTCATCCATTCCACATCCTTGGCACGGTTAGAAGCATTGACTACAATCAGATACTCCTGCGTACTCCTTTGGTAAACCAACAGGTCATCCACCACACCGCCGCTTTCATTGCACATGGGGCTGTACTTTACCTGCCCGTCATACATATGCCCGCAGTCATTGGTAACCAGATGCTGCACATTCTTTAACGCATCCTTACCGGTAATCAGTACCTCGCCCATGTGGGAAACATCAAATAAACCACATACGGTACGCACCGCCATATGCTCCGTGATTACTCCCGTCTCATACTGAACCGGCAGCAGATAGCCGGCAAAGGGGACGATCTTTCCTCCTGCCTTGACATGGCAGTCATATAGGGGAGTTTTTCTTTCCATAATATCCTCCATTCTGATATAAAATATTTCCAGCACTCCGTGGAGTACTATACTCTGAACCCCCTTAAAATCAGACCGGCACAAAATTTAGAATTAAGGAAGGACAGAGTACTATTTTCAGTCCGTCCCTCTGCCCATATAGGAAGGCAATAAAAAAAGACGTACTGAATAAATCAATACGCCTCTGTTGATTTACCTGAAAGATTCTCCCCTGCTCCGATCAGAATCAGAATCAGAAAATTGCTTCTTCGGTGCACCTTCGCTTTCCAGAGTATCGTCCAGATTTGGTCCTTTTGCCTGAGAGTTTTCGCATTCACCTTCGGCGCTGCCTTCCTGTCGGCAGTCTCTCCCAAACCCTTCACCCGATATATTCCTGCGGATAATCGCAGCTAAATTATAACATTCCAACAGAACTTGCCGTGTTCCATACTATTGTATTATAGTATCCCTATCTGTTAAAGTCAACACAGACTATTATATTGGATTAGTTCATTATACTCATAGCTTTCTTTAATATGATTTAGCATATCCGCTATCTTTCAACATATTCGAAGAAATCAAAGTCAGCATGCTTCCTCTGTCCGGACAGATCCTGGCAGCATAAGCCTACAAATGCTCCTGTAAAACGGCAGGGCTCCGTATATTCATCCGACAGCGTACTCGCGTCAAAGATTGGTCCGATGAGAGTCCATTCTTTGCCGTCTGCAGAATAGGAAAACTGCAGCAGGTGATAGTCAACCTCCACCTTAAGATAACATTCGGTCAGACCATCAATGAGTATATCCTGAGCCAACGGCTCATCATAGATGCCTGCATCGCATTTTGCAATCTTTAGAACCTTCTTTCCTGAATCATCCAAAGTAATATGCAGGTAATAGTAATTATTTACATCATAGAGGGCAACCAGGCCGGCCATCTGCTGAAAGCTGTCCGGCTCAAACTCCACTGCGGTAGAAGCTGTATAACAGAAAGCCTGCTGCCTTCTTGCGACTAAGCTCTGATGGAATCTGGAGTGTAAGGACTCCGTTCCCTTTAATCTTAAATATCCCGGACGTTCCTTCAGAGTCAGGGAATCTTCTTCTAACGGAACGCGAAGACTCTGGAAGTGGATGTTTAACTGTTCAGAATCAAACTCGTCTCTTGCGGACTCCTCTTCCCATACCCACTCCTTCAGCTCCGGTGCAGGTACCTGAACCTGGGGCTCATTTCCTCCTGCCTCCAGATAAAGCCAGTCATCTTCCTTCCATACCGCCTTCTGAATTGCAGTCTCTCTGCCCAGAATACAGCGGCCTCTGGCAGGAAGCGGCCTTCCAACCAAATGTGCCATATACCATTCTCCGTTCTGAGTCTCCACAAGACTTGCATGCCCTGCTTTCTGCAGTTCCAGGGCCGGGTCCAGATAGGAGGTCAGAATAGGATTATTCGGATGCAGTTCATAAGGTCCGTCAATCTTTCTTGATCTTGCAAAGGTTACCGCATGCTTAAAGCGTGTGCCGCCTTCTGCCGTAAGTAAATAGTAGTAACCGTTTCTCTTATACAGATGCGGGCCTTCCACAAGCCCTAAATCCGTACCGGTAAAGATATTCTTTATAGGACCCACCAGACACTTTTTCTCAGCATCATATTCCTGTAAAACAATACCGGCAAATTGGTTTCTGCCCTTTCGATGATCCCAAAGCTGGTTTACGAACCATTTGCGTCCGTTGTCATCATGGAATAATGAAGGATCAAAGCCGCTGCAGTTTAAGAATACAGGCTCGGACCATTCCCCGGTGATATCCGCGGCCGTCACCAGATAATTATACAAATCCCTGGCGCTGCCATAGCCCCAGCGCTTAACATTTGTATAAATCAGGTAAAACATCCCATTATCATAAGATAAGCAAGGTGCCCAAACACCCTCGGACGGGTTTGCACCGCGCATATCCAGCTGGGAGATTCGGTTCAGTGGTCTGGCAATCAGCTTCCAGTGAACTAAATCCCTGGAATGATGGATTTGTACACCGGGAAACCATTCAAAGGTTGAGGTCGCAATATAATAATCTTCTCCTACTCTGAGAATGGATGGATCGGGATGAAAGCCCTTTAATACCGGATTAGTTATGCAGTTCATATAAAGTCCTCCTGGTCAGATTCCGAACACTAATATTCACCTGTAGTGCCAAGCGTTCGTTAAGTATATCAATATCTGGATCTGTTATATCTCTATTGATATGTTACACAGGGACAGATTGTTTCGCAACATTTTAGTACCATTTTCGCCAGCCTTCTATCTGTCGTTTCATGGAACCTCTCCTTTCCCGCATCATATAATACTGTATAAGTAAGTTAATGAGGTCAGCGTGAAGGATTGTTTTTCCTTCTGCGCTGGAAGGAGGATGTATGAACGAACTTCTGGAAATCGATCACCTCAGCTATACCTATCATAGTCTCGAAGGAGAAACACCGGCATTATTCGATGTTTCTTTTCATGTTAAGAGCGGTGAATTTGTTGCCATCGTAGGCCCCAGCGGCTGCGGCAAGTCAACCCTGCTGTCTCTGATTGCAGGATTGATTACTCCAAGCAGCGGTTATATCTATATCAATGGTAAGGACATCAAAGCTTCCGGGAAAAATATCGGTTATATGCTTCAGAAGGATCAGCTTTTGGATTGGCGGAACACCCTGCGTAATGTCACACTTGGTCTGGAAATACAGCATAAGCTGTCCGACAACAGCTATGTTCAAATAAATAATCTGCTGGATACCTACGGTTTAATCACCTTTAAGGATTCCTATCCTTCGGAATTATCCGGCGGCATGAGACAGAGAACCGCCCTCATACGGACTCTGCTGCTGGAACCGGATATCCTTCTGCTTGACGAGCCCTTTTCTGCCCTGGATTATCAGACCCGGCTTGAGGTTGCCGATGATATCTGGGGTATTATTCGTAAGGAGAATAAAACTGCGATTCTCATCACACATGATATCTCCGAGGCTATCAGTATGGGAGACCGGGTAATTGTATTATCTTCCCGTCCCGGAACCGTCAAGAATATTTTTGATATCAACCTCTCCCTTGAAGACCGCACTCCATTCGCTTCAAGAAGTGCCCCGGAATTCAAGGAGTACTTTAATTTGATATGGAAGGAGCTAATCAACAATGAGCCGGAGACAAAAAAAGATCCACGGTGAAAGCATAGGGATTTCCGCAGCTCAACAAGCATATTTAAAAAGTTATTCCACCCGTAAAAAATGGGTTCGCTTCTACCAGATCTCAATCCTGATTATCTTTGTATTCCTATGGGAATTTACCGCGAGACTGGGGATATTAAATTCCTTTGTATTTTCCAGTCCGTCCCGGATTATACAAACCATCCTTGAAATGCTTATGAACGGTGAACTGCTGATTCATGTGGGAGTAACACTGGCAGAGACCTTAGTCAGCTTCGCCCTGGTTAATATAATCGGCATCCTGATGGCAGTCCTTCTATGGTGGAATGAAAGTGTATCAAAGGTACTCGAACCCTATCTGATCGTATTAAACAGCCTGCCGAAATCAGCTTTGGCTCCTGTTTTTATTGTATGGCTTGGGAATAATATAAAAACAATCATCATTGCAGCCATCTCTGTCGCAGTTTTTGGTACAATTATTAGTTTGCATTCCAGTTTTCGTACGGTTGAACAGGACAAAATCAAGCTGATTTATACCTTGGGCGGCAAGAAGAAGGATATTCTTCTAAAGGTGATACTTCCATCCAACATCCCCGCAATTATCAGCCAGATGAAGGTAAACATCGGTCTGTCCCTGGTGGGTGTAATTATCGGAGAATTCCTTGCTGCCAAAGCGGGTCTCGGTTACCTGATCATCTACGGCAGCCAGGTATTTAAGCTGGATTGGGTCATAATGTCCATTGTTATCCTATGCGTTGTAGCCACCGGATTATATAAGCTTCTCACTTATTTTGAGAAAAAATTCAGCAAGTAATAAAAGGGAACCTCCCAGATAGAAATATCTAATCTGAGAGGTTCCCTTTTATTAACCTATTTTACTCGTACACTGCTTCTATGTATTACTAAACTGTAAATATCTTAATTGCTTCTTCCAGTCTCTTTGCATCCTCGGCAAGCTCGGTAGCAGATTTACTCAAGTATTCCACAGAGGCAATCTGGTTCACCGCGGTTGCGCTAACCTCTTCCGAGGAGGTAGCTGTCTGCTGGGATACCGCTGAGATATTGCGGATCGCATCCAGTGTATCGTCCTTCGCACCTTCAATTCCTCTGACACCTTCTGCGATGTTCTTTAAGTTATTCACCAGGCTTCCGACATGGGTATTGATGTTCTCAAAGGTATTGACTGTCTTAACCAAGGCATCCATCTGAGATCCTACAATACTTTCCGCCTGCTTCGCAGAGGCAACGGTTCCCTTTGTCTTCTCCTTAATGGTCTTAACGATATTATTGATCTGGCTGGAAGCTCTCATTGACTGATCTGCCAGCTTACGGATCTCCTCGGCTACCACCGCAAAGCCTCGTCCTGCCTCTCCTGCTCTGGCGGCTTCGATAGAAGCATTTAAGGACAACAGATTGGTTTGTGCCGCAATATCATTGATTACGCCCACAAACTCTTCAATATTGCGTGACTGAAGCTCCAGATCTTCAATCTCATTAATCACAACATGGGTGATATCTGTCGTTGCACTGGACTTACTGTTCAGTTCATCAATGATCGTAATACCCTCACCGACAATATCCTTTGTTTCATTGGCAATCTGCTCTATTTCGTAAGTATTGTCGTAAACCAAAGTAATACGATCCGACAGGCTTGACATCCGGCCTAAGCACTGCTCGGTATCCGCCGCCTGCTGAACAACACCCTGCTCAATCTCGTCAATTGCAAGAGAGATGTCCTTAGTGGATTTTAGAATATCTCCTGTTGTTGTTGATAATGTATCTGCGGAGGAATTCACAGTATTTCCGACTGTTATCACTTTATCGATGAGGCTGCGCATTCCCGCAACCATGTCCCTCAGACTGTCGGTCAGGATCAGGAATTCATCCTTACGCTTTGTTTCAAACCTGGTCGTAAGATCACCTTTTGCCGCCTGGGAAATGGATTTCATTAATCTCATGATTTCGCTGCCAATTCCGCCGGCAATGATGGTTCCGACAAAACCAGCCACAACACAGGCAATCGCTACAAAGATAATAGTTAACAGCTTAATTGGCTGGACGCTCTGAATTATGACGCTCTGAGGAACCAGGGCACATACAAATGCTTTGGTACTGCCAACCTTACTGTAAAGAAAGAGATAGCTCTTACCGTTGAAGCGCTCATAGGAATATCCGCTGTCTTTATTCATTGCCGCTGCATCCTTATAGAACTGCAGGCTGCTGAATACGGAGGTCTCCTCGGTATTCGCCAGAACTTCGAGTCCATCTGCAGTCACAAAGCCGATGATACTGCCATCTCCAAGATGAAGGCTGCCAAGTGCATCGGAAACCGACTTCTTGGGAATGTCCGTGATAATGTAGCCATTATTCTCCGCCATCTTACGAACCAAAGAGATTGCATAGTTTACCTGCATATTATGGGTATTCTCATCTATTACGCCATGCTTGCCGATCCAGACATAACGATCCGTAGAGGATGCTATCACCTTACCCTCTTCCGACTCCAGGAATTTGTCATAAATATCTGCCGGCAGGTCGGTAACTGTAGATACCGAAGTACCCTTTTCTCCGATGATATGCATGGAATAGATATAGGAGAGGGAAGATTTTGCATTGGCCAGCTCATTCTCAACAAGTTCTAATGCCGTATTCCGGTCAGCTGTGCTCAGCTTATCAAAATTATTATAATAATTCTTAATTGCATCGTTATCCGACAATGCATAAGACTTACCGGATACTCCGTCCATACCCATGAAGATATTATCTTTCACAGCATTTAATGCATCGGAAGCAATTGCTTCAAAATTATGCTTGATGGCTGCGGCTGAATTAAGGTAAGAGATGATACCAAAAACTGCCATAAGAATTACGGGAAAGGCAAAGCCTAGCAGAAGCTTAATCCGAATCCCGGAGAGCTTTTTAAATACTCCTGTTTCTGTTAAAAATTCCAGTCTTTTGCTGATTGTCTCTGATATATTCTTTTTGCCGGTATTTTTCTGCTTGGAAACCTTAATTTTAGGGTCCTTCCCAGCTGCCGATGATTTTTTTTCATTTTCGTCTTTGTCCAACATAATTCCCCCTATCGTACTGTTTCTACCTCATTTGCTAACTATATATCTAACTCGACCCCATTGTCTATTAATTCTAAGAATATACCAATATTAACCGTGATTGTCAATATTATAAACTGCCTAAAATAGGTATTATTTTTACCTATTTAATAGCAAATTTAGCAGCATTTTATTCCATTTGAAAAAAGCTTTTTATGATCCCGGGAAATCTCCCGGTTATCCTCTGTTAAAATATAAAATATTTATAAACACGTAATAAATAAAATCTAAATTAAGGTTGCGAAAAGAGACGAGGTCAGGTAAAATAAGTACATAATACCTACAAGGAGGGATATGTTAATGAAAGGTTTTGTTATTACCGCCGACTCTAATTCTGATTTACTGGAAGCATATATAAAAGAAAAGCAAATCGGTATCATACCTCACTACTACGATCTGGAAGGTGTTACCTACGGGGACGAGATCAATCTGACTCCAAAGGAATTCTATGATAAGATGCGGGGCGGCCAGATGCCTACTACCATGGCAAGTAATCCGGAGGTCATCCGCAGAACATTTCAAGGTTATGTAGATCAAGGTCTCGATATATTACATATCAGTTTTTCCTCTGCTTTAAGCGGCGGCTGCAGCAATGTTGTCACCGGTGCCAATGAAATCTGCGAGGAGAATCCGGGTGCAAAGATTATAGTAATCGACACGCTCAATGCCTCTTTGGGTGAAGGCATGTTTGTTATGAAGGCCGTGCAGCTGAGGGAAGAAGGAAAAACTGTCGATGAAGCTGCTGCCTGGCTGGAAGAGCATAAGCAGGAATATTGTGTGCGCTTTATCGTGGATGATCTTAACCATCTGCATCGAGGCGGCAGAATATCAAAGACAACCGCTGTGATCGGCTCCATGATAAATATTAAGCCTATTCTCTATCTTAATCCCGAGGGCCAGTTAGTTGCCCTGTCCAAGGAACGCGGAAGAAAAAAATCCCTGGTATCCATCTGCAATGATATGTTAAATAATATGGGGAGATATAAAGACAGTGACGAACCCATCTGCATCGTTCACGGAGATGCCCTGGAGGATGCTCAGTACCTGGCAGATTTAATTCACGAGAAGCTGCCCGCCAGGTCAATTATCATCAATACCATCAGCCCCAGCATCGGTGCGCATTCAGGACCGGGAGCCATAGGATTATGTTATATGGCTGAGGTTAGATAGACTTAAAACATAATATTGAAAAAGGTAGAACCTCCGGCTTATTGATAAACCGGAGGTTCTATTATTTTACCTGTTTTGTTATTGATTATCATATTTATGATGAAACCAATCCAAACGCTAATGATACCTATGATCACCGGAATCAGAAGTAATCCAATCGTAGAAACCTGACCTTGATCAGCAGTGCTCAGCGACTCTCTTAATAATAATGATACCGGATAGTTCCTTCTGCCCGCCAGATAAATCATTGGCTGCAATATGCCGCCATAGAACCTGGCGAAGCCTAATCCAAGCATTGTCAGTAATACAGGCAATGCTTTCATAAAAAACTGTCCGAATGAGATCTTCTGTATCCCACCTGCCGCAAAATAGATAAAATAGGCTCCAATGCCTGCATACATGCAATTCGTAAGAATAACCGGGAAAAGGGTGTCAGCCATGCCTGACGATATCAAATGAAAATATTGTCCGATACTATTTCCGCCAAAGAGCAGGAAAAGCACGCTTATTATTATTGTGATTTTGTTACCTGCAACCATGCCATATGCCAGCGAAACAGAAAGCAGCGTGAACAGCAGCGCGCTTGTTATTGATAAGAAAAAGCTGTTAATTAAGCTATGCGGTACGGCAGGATATGTAAAAATGTTCAAGCCGGATACGGATGAAATAACCACCAGAATAAATATAGCCGCAGGCATCAAAGACAGCAGCGAACCAACCTTGGCTATTATTATGCCTTCTTTTCCATCCTTTTGTTTATTCTTATTTTTAATTCTTCCGGAGATAACAAAAATTACGATCGCTCCAATTACCGCAGGAATTGTCTGAAGCAGTATCTTTACAATATAAGCTGCGCCGGCAATAGAGAGATTCATATTTATAATCCCAGTCCGTATAATATAAGCATCCAGCACATCCAGCTTATCCTTGCCCAGAGGATAATTTGATGAGAAAATAAAATCCAAATCAGAAGTAAATAGAAGCATAAATCTTACGGCTGCATAACCAAAGGTGATAAATAATACCTTTTTTAATTCAAATTTATGAAAACAGACATACATTCCAGCCAGTACAGCGTAGGGTGCAATACAGAAAGTTTCATATAATACAACCCTTAGCCAATCGGTAGAAGGCTGTAAAAAATGATTGATAATTGATACAGGAATAAGTGCCGGTAAAAGAACCAGACTGGTAATGGCAGTCTTGGCCCATTTGCTTCTGATACTGCCGATCCCTAACGTAAGCAGAAATACATAAACCCCTCCCAGCAAAATTGACAAGCTATTCACAAATAAGGTTTCCTGTATTATTTTAAGGCCCGAAGCTCCATAAAGAAACTCCTTAAAGTTCAAAACTCCCACTCTCCGGCTTTCCGAAATTCCTTTTAAGATATTGTAATCCTTCACTGAAACATCAATTGAAAAAATTAAAGGAATGACACCTAAAAGAATAAATACGATGAATGCGGGAACGGCTATAAGCGATGATGCCAGCAGGAAGCTGTTTTTCTTAAGTTTGGCTCCGATAAAGTTCTCTGAATTCATAAATTATCTCCTCATTTGTCTTCTTGAGCTACTAATTTTACATATGTTATAATTTGTTGGAATGAAATACCAGCAACTCCATAATATTATACTCCTCCCATTATGTCTATCTCATTTTTGTAATGTATTATCTGCAATTAAAATATCAATTCCATCAAAAAAATCCTTGAATTTTAATCCTGTTTATAATAGAATAGTTGAGTAGCCGGTCAAGCAGGCCGGAAAATTTGGAATGAAAGCTATGCTTCCCTAGCTCAGTTGGTAGAGCAACGCATTCGTAATGCGTAGGTCGTGGGTTCGAGTCCCATGGGGAGCTGTTTAGAAAACCGCAGTATATTTAGGCTTATAGTGATTTCAAGATATGACAAGCACTCTGTTTGGGTGCTTTTTTAATACCTTAATGCATATTGTGACATTCGATATGTTAAGATACTATGGTATAATATATTTTGAATCAAAAATTGTTGCCCTGTAAATATAATCAAATTATATATTAAGTATAACGGAGGATATCATATGAAGACAGCCATACACAGAATTGAAATTCCAACCATTATGGAGGTTGACAGCGACAGACTGTCCCACGTTGGATCCTATATAGAACGGGCTGGGCTGTCACAGGTCGTAATATTTTTTGGAGAAGGGATTAGAGACCTTTTCGGTAATAAGATTCTTGATTCTATTACAAAGATGTCCTCCTTGAAATTATTGGATACTTATGATTATGATGACATCAGGCTGGAGAACCTGATGCCCATCGCCTTCACCCTTCCCAAAAACACGGATGCCGCGATCGGTGTCGGCGGCGGAAAAGCGCTGGATGCTTCTAAATATATCGCGTTTTTAAATAATCTGCCCTTCATCAGTATTCCTACCTCCACTTCAAACGACGGCTTCTCAAGTTCGGGGTGCTCGCTGATCATCAATGGGAAAAGGACCTCTGTCCAAGCTGCCATGCCTTTTGGCATAATTGTCGATCTTGATGTAATAAAAAATGCTCCCTCAAAATTTATTTATTCAGGCTTAGGTGATATAGCATCAAAAATAACCGCGATTTACGATTGGTATTTTGAAGAGCAGAGCCATAATGCAAAGGTGGACGATTTTGCCGCCATGCTTGCCAGAAAATCGGTCAATAGCATTGTGCGCATGCCTTATACCAATATTACCGAAAGATATTTCCTTAAAGAAATGGTTGATTCCCTTACCATGAGCGGAATCGCCATGGAAATTGCGGGGAGCAGTGCACCCGCAAGCGGCAGCGAGCATCTCATCTCCCATGCCTTGGACAAGATACTGGAACAACCCCAGCTCCACGGAATTCAAGTGGGCATAGCCACTTATCTGATGAGCCTGGTTCAACGGCACCGGCATGAGCGAATAGAAAAATTTCTGGGAGAAACAGGTTTCTTTGATTACGTTAAAACACTTGAAATGCAGGCTGCCGACTTTGAAGAAGCCATTGACCTGGCTCCTTCCATTAAGCCAAACCGGCATACCTTTATTCATTTAGAGGAAAACAGACAATTGGCGAAAAAGCTGCTGAGAGAAAACGAAATATTGAATAGAATTTTAAAATGAACATGAATAAGAGATATCCCAAAATGCTGTTTGAAAAACATTGCCGGGATATCTCTTTATTTTTTTCGGAACACTATTGTTTATCGGTTAACAGAACTCCGTCTTTCCATCAGTACCGTGTTCTGCCATACTCCATTCCGGTCCTGTGCAATCTTTTCACGGTATCCTACCATACGAAAACCTACCTTCTTATGCAAAGCAATACTGGCATAATTAATCTCAATAATTCCTGACTGCAGTGTCCAGTAACCCTCTTTTTCTGATTCCAGAATCAACTCCTTAAGCAATTTTTCACCAATACCCTTGCCCCTGGCGTTTTCTTTAATATAAATACTGATTTCTGCCACTCCGGAGTAAACACACCGGCCGCTGACCTTACTGAGTGCAGCCCATCCGACTACACTGCTATTTTCTATTGCTACCAGGCGGCAAGCCGCAATATGGGACTTGTCCCACTCTTCATATTCCGGAACCTCTGTCTGAAAAGTAGCAATCCCCGAATCAATTCCTTCTTTATAGATAGCAGCGACTGCCTCCCAGTCTTCCTCTTTCATTCCTCTTATTGCCAGCTCCATCCGATTTCCTCCTATTTTTATCTATCTGTAACAATTATAAATACAAGTATGCAAAAAACCTACCAGTATTCACTGATAGGTCTCCATCGTCGAGGCGACGGGATTCGAACCCACGGCCTCTGCGTCCCGAACGCAGCGCTCTACCAAACTGAGCCACGCCTCGATTTCTTATTTTGCAATGCTTCCAGTCGTCAGCACCGCATTAGTTATTATCTAATAAAAGTACTGAAAAGTCAACTATTTATTTTTGTTTTTTCAATCTTTTCAAGAATAAGCAAATCTCTAAGTAGCATTAATCCATATGTATGCCACACATGGCAGGGCGAATTAGACCTGAACCCCGTTTGGATTTTTCTGCATTCTTAATTTTATGGTTTCTTATGACAATTAATTTCACCCAATGTTGTAGTGAATATTGATTTATAATTAACTCTCCGAAATTTTAAATTCAGAAATATTAATTCACATATACTGTTATCGGTATACTTTTCCCATTAACATCATAAAGGCTAAAACTTTCACAATTATCTGGAAGAATGATCGCAAAGGGTTCCATTGGGTCCATTGATATTGGAGAAAGATTTTGGTTGCCAAAAACTATTTTTTCCACCTTATCATGGTTCATAGACAGAAGTGCAGAACCGTAGTCTGAATAGGTAAATTCAGCTATTCCATCCGCTATAGCTCCGACAGAACCACCTGCATAAAAGAAGTAGCCAAAGGAAAATCCGTTCCTGTTCAGGTAAATTGAAAATACCGATTCATCCGACTGTTCATCGTAAAAAATCATTGCGCCTATTTTATTACTGACTTCTTTTTTAACTGACCAGGATTCATCAATATGCTGACTGCTTCTGGCATCCTGTTCTAATTTTGATGCCGGAATTCCTAAAATACCAGAACTGTAGAGCAGGTATACAAAAAACGCACTCACGACTACAACAATAATTAATTTAAGTCTTTTCTTCATAGCAAATATCCCATCTTGTATCATTCATTTTTTTCCTTGACCAGGCAAACACCAAAACTTATTCCGTCCTAGCGGCATACTACTCATAAGTTATTCCCAGCTCCTCAAAGGCTTCAAAATCTTTCTCATTCAGCTTCAGATAAGCAAATCTTTCATGTGAACAAACGGCAAGTATGATAATATCGTTCTTATAAAAGGTTATGTCCTCAAAACCGATACCATCTATCATGTATGGATCGTCATATAATTCCTTCATTTTAATTATAATGGACGAACTGATTTGTCCAAGCAGAAAAAAGCACATTTCAAAAACCGGATTTCTAGTTACCGGAGTAAATCTGGTATACTTCTTTTTAATAAATTCATCAGAATGAGACTTAAATTTGTTATTCGGTTGTTCAGCAAAAGAATCATATTGCAATTAAATATACTTAAATCCTGCTCTAGAATTTCATCAAAATATGAATATGCGTGATCTTCAGAATCTGAATGTAACATACTGTTTACTATGAATTATAAAGTCCATCAGCTCACTGAGCTTTTTTCCGGCAATGTCTTCACTAATAGATATCTTCATCATTGAATTACCCTCACCATGCATATACCATTCAAATTATTTCCAGTTTACACCACATTCTCAGTAATTACCACTTTAATTTACTGTCAGAATACCGAGACCGGCTTCTGGGAGTAATCAATAATATTATATTTTTTTGCAGAAAAGTATCAGCTATACTGATATCTTTATAAGAAACACCAGCTACATTGATACCATAATTTTATCATCTGGAGATTTCTGAAAGCAAAAACACTACCAGCTTCAATATTGATATGATACCTCTTGTCTACTTAAGAGGTATCATATCAATATTGAAGCTGGTAGTGTTAATTTAGATGATATTTTCAATCAAGAATTTTCATTAATCATTTTGCAAGGGAGCGCATTCCTTCCTTCTGCTTTCCTTTATTGTCGACGAGGATAATTGCGGTTGCTTTTTGTATAATATACGGGGCATCCTCTGACAAATGAATTTTTTAGTATGCCGTAATAATGCCACCCTCATTGGCATACAGAGAGCTGACACCCGCCGTATTGACAATAAAGCAATCCCGAAAGGGTATTCTCTTTAATATCTCCTCTTTCACAAACAATGCGCGCTCCAGATTGTTGCAGTGCGCGATGCCAAGGGTCCTCTCCTGAGGGCGGATGACATCTTCTTCGATTAACTTTACCATGGTAACCAGTGCCTTAATAATCCCTCTGGATTGATCCAGCTTGCAAATGGTCCCTTCCGAGGTTGCCCCCATAACCGGTTTAATATTAAGCGCACTGCAGATGATTGCCTGCAAATTGGACAGACGGCCGTTCTTGCGCAGCGTGTCTAAGGATTCAATTACGAATTTCGTCTTTAATCCGTCACGGAAAGCATGTGCTTTTTCTACGATTGTTTCAAAGGAATGCTGCCCAGCCTCTGCCAGTTCCTTGATTTTAAGGGCAATCAGTGTCTGTCCTATAGAAGCGGAACGTGAATCGATAATTTCTACCTTCTTATCCGGATGCTCCTCCAAATATAACTTCTTTGCCAATTCAGCACTATTATAAGAACCGCTTAATTGTGATGACAATGTCACCACATAGACATCACCGTCAGAGTCAAAATGCTTCATATAATCCTCGGGTGAAGGGCATGCTGATTTAGGACAATTTGGGCTTGCCTGAACTTTATTTAAGAAGTCAACCTGATTAAATGTTTCATCATCCGTTATGGCAACACCATCCACAATCAGAGTGAGAGGAACAAGTACAAAATGCGGATCTTCCCTTAACTCCTTCGGCAGATCTGCGCAGCTGTCCCCAATAATTTTATATGACATCTTTTTATCCTCCTGATTAAATCATTCAATAACGTTTATAACAAATTAATAACATCCATATTTTTACTTATATTGTATGCATAAACTCATCTTATTGTGTCTATGTTGTGCAATGTGGTTTTCATTACTATATAGTATCATATCACATATTTGATTGAATTATCAAGAGAAAAGAAGCATTTTATATAAATTTTACAAAAAATCAAGGTCCGGATTCTCATCCGGACCTCTTATCATAATAAGATCGATCACATTTTATTTTGCAAGGAACATCATAATATCGTTGCTTCTCTGGATGAACTTTGTCATTGCCTCCGGCTCTAACGGTCTGTGGCTTAAAGAAGCCAAATCATAGAGCTGTTCACAAATCATAGATGTTTGGGCGCCATCCTCATTGGTCAGAATATACTGAACCAGCTTATTGTTGGCATTGAGCACCAGCGTCTCACCGCCGCCAAGTCCGCCCATATCCATTCCGGACATGTTATACATCCGCATCATATCCTGCATTCTGCGGCTCTCTTCAGACAGTGTCATCACTGAGGATACCTTATCATTTTTAAACTTCTCAACCTTCACTTCAAGCTTATCTTTGCCAAGTACCTTACGGAACAGCTTGGTCATGGACTCGGTATTATTCTTTAATACCTTTGCATCCTTCTTCTTGAGCTTATCCTTGAAGGCTTCATTAATATCCGCATCTATACGCATGAACCGGATTGTCTGATCCTGATATTCCAGCTGATTGATAAATGGCTGGTCAATATTATGAGTCAGAATAAAGGCATCTGTTCCCGCTTCCTTGAACATATTGATGTATTGGCTCTGCTGCTTCAAATCTGTAACATAATAGATCACTGTCTTCTTGTCTTCCTCAACAAAGTCATCTTCCTCGTCATGATGATCATGATCGTGGCTGTGTTCATGATCGTGATTATGCTCATGGTCATGATCACAGTTCTCACCGTGTACATGCTCGTGATGCGTCTCCTCAGAATCGGAAGCCGGCTTGCTATCTTCATTTGCTTCAGCGTCACCGTCCTTCTTTCCGGACTCAACCTTCGGCTCATCCTTTGCTCTCTTCGCCTCGAGATATTCAGCCAGAGTGATATATTTATCCTCAATATTCTTGAAAATAATAACATCCTTTATCTTGTCGCGGAACTTCTCATCCTTTAAGCAGCCGAACTTGATAAAGGGACTGATATCATCCCAGAATTTCTCATAGCTTTCCCGCTCAACCTTGTACATACCGGTTAATTTGTCAGCTACCTTTCTTGAGATGTATTCGGAGATCTTTTTCACGAAGCCGTCGTTCTGCAATGCGCTTCTGGATACATTCAACGGCAGGTCAGGACAGTCAATGACGCCCTTCAGCAGCATCAGGAACTCAGGAATAACTTCCTTGATATTATCTGCAATAAATACCTGGTTACTGTATAGCTTAATCAAGCCTTCCAGCGAATCATACTCCGTATTGATCTTCGGGAAATAAAGAATTCCCTTTAAGTTAAACGGATAGTCCATATTCAGGTGAATCCAGAACAAAGGTTCCTTATAATCGTTAAATACCTCACGGTAGAATGTCTTATATTCTTCCTCAGTGCAGTCATTGGGGTGCTTTGCCCAAAGAGGATGTGGTTCGTTGATGGGCTTTGGCTGGTCTGTCTTCTCCTTGGCTGACTCTTCCACATTGCCTTCTTCATCTACGGACGCATCAATAACCTCTTCCGCCTTCTCTTCCACCTTGGCATTGGCGTTAACAAAATATATCTCCACAGGCATAAAGGAACAATATTTCTTTAAGACTTCCTTCGCACGGTATTCATTGGAGAATTCATAGCTTTCTTCGTTAAGATACAGAGTAATATCCGTACCGCGTTCTGTCTTATTGCTGTCACTCATCTCATATTCGGTACCGCCGTCAGATTCCCAATGTACCGGCTGTGCATCCGGCTGCCAGGATAAGGTATCAATGGTCACGCGTGTGGAAACCATGAAAGCTGAATAAAAACCCAGTCCAAAATGTCCGATAATCTGATCTTCATTGGTCTTGTCCTTATATTTTTCAAGGAATTTTTGAGCTCCCGAGAATGCAATCTGATTGATATATTCTTTTACTTCCTCTGCTGTCATACCGATACCGTTATCAGAAAAACGGATGGTCTTCTCCTCAGGATTGACAGTGACGGTAATCTGATAATGATTGTCTTCTGGAAGATTTGCCTCCCCCATAATCTCCAGCTTCTTAAGCTTCGTGATAGCATCACTGCCGTTGGAGATTAACTCTCTTACAAATATGTCATGGTCTGAATATAGCCACTTCTTAATAATAGGGAACAGATTTTCAGAATGAATTGATAAATTGCCACGCTCTGCGCTCATGAATAAACAACTCCTTTACATAATACTCATATTTCTAACGGATAAATTGCTTCAAATGTTATGATAATACGCGATATAAGAAATGTCAAGACAAAATTAGCACTCTTTAATCAAGAGTGCTAACAGAATTTCTATTCTTCAAAAACGATGCCCTGCTCGTGCAGCAGTTTCCTCACTTCCTTATCCCATTCCTGTTCCAGGGTTTTATCAAGAGTAAAGGTTTTGATTGCAATCCCTGTGATAATATGAAGCTCATTTTTCTCAAACCGTACATTCAGATATAAACCACCGACCTCTTCCATACGAAGCTTTCCCCCTGACTGATGTACAAGCTCTTCACACCGGTCAGCCGGGAGTTGGAACACAAGCTTAAAGGAAAGCGGTGTCTTATTTCCTTTGATCATGGAAAATGCAACAGTACGTACATCGCTCCATAATGCAAAGCTGCGATCACCCCGCTCCTTCAGCTCTTCTTCGGAAAAGAATTCATTATTCAGCTGTCCGCTTATGGTATAGTTAATAAAGGTTGAAAGCTCCATCTCCCGAAGGATGAAGGAATCAAAGGTCGTTTGTGTAAGAAGCTTAGCCATAAAGGTCTTCACTTCAGAAATAGCCAGCAAAATCATAGGTTCCTCTCCCATTGATTGTAATAATTAATTATGTAAATTTTGTAAATTATCAATGATATTCCTAGTATAGTTATGATACGATTGACGAACAATAACAATAGAAATAGAAATTCTCATTGAACCAAAGAAAAGCAATATAAATTTTAATCTTACTTTATAAATTTATATGTTGGAAAGGCAAGGTGATACCATGTATTTTGAACCCGTGAAAAAAACTTATTATCGGTTCCCATCCGCAAGCAGTGTTCAAAACTATGATGCAAGGCATTATTATCCCGAACAGCCTTATGCTTCCGGTGAGAACAATCACTATAATACGGAGGTCACCCATCTTGATCAAAAACAAGACACCTTCCGTGACCTTTGACTAAATCAATATATGAATAGCCGCTAACAGAAGTAAATGAGCAGGGTAAAAGAGATAGAAGAAATACTTCATACTTTTGCCCTTTTTACCGTTATAAAAAACAATCGGTATCATCCCCAGCACCGCATAAATTTCAATACCCCCAAATAATACGCCTGCTACAATCAAAAGACATAAGGTTAATAACAGTTTGCTCTTACGGAACAAATAAAATGCAATAATTAAAAGGACACCGCCAAAATCATAATCTGTCTTCAGGAAGCCTGCCAGGCAGCTAAAAACAATGGTAATACCCGCATTAAGCAGAATTTGCAAAGCAGGTTTTCGATAATATGTCTTCTCAACAATACCGATCAGATAGATGCTTAATAATCCGATGAATAAGGTGAAAAATATATTCTGATGTGAAAACTCAAGTACTCTCCCAAAAATAGCAAGATCGAAAGGTACTTCTGATATCAGCGCAAACGCTCCCAGACGAAGCAAATACTTCTTCACATTACTTGTATGCTGAAAGCCTTCAATGAGCAAAAACACAAAAATCGGAAATGCCACTCTTCCGATGCAGCGCATAACCAGATACAACGTAGAATCGTAAGGTAATAATACTGCTGCTGTGTGATCAATAGCCATGGTCAGAATAGCAATCCATTTTAACCGAAATGAATTCATTGTTTTGTCCTTTCTTCTATGAATTTGCTTACATATTATCAATTCTACCCAAGATGGATATAAAAGTCAAACGAAACGTTGCCTCACCGACTATATGGAATACTACATCTATGCGCTTAAATCCGACATTTTCAAATGCCCCGTAATATATTAAAATTATTATAATTTTATCATTATGGGAGGAATATAACATGTACTATAAACAGTATGGCAATACCAATATGAAGGTTTCCGCTGTTGGCATGGGGGCAATGAGATACAATGATGCCGACGTGAAGGCAGGCAGGTTTGATAGGTGCGCGGAGGTAGTTTTATATGCCCATGAAAAGGGAATCAATTTCTTTGACTCAGCACCCTTTTATTGTGACGATAAGAGCGAGGAGATTACCGGTATGGCATTATCACAGCTGCCGAGAGACAGCTTCTACATCTCCTCAAAAGTAAATATGGGCTCTTACGGCGGTAAATTCACACCGGACGCTTTCCGCAAAAGACTGGAAACCTCCCTTTCCCGACTGAAGGTAGATTACCTTGATTTTTATTATCTGTGGTGTCTTCTGGATTTAGGTTCCTTCCGCAAACAGTACGATCTGATGTACAGTTCCTTTGAGAAGGCGAAGGAAGAGGGCTTGATTCGTAACATTACCTTCTCCTCCCATATGGAAGGAAATCAGTTGGAGCCTGTCATTGACTCCGGGGCATTCAAGGGTATGCTCATTGGTTATAATGCCTTAAACTACCGCTTTCGTCAGGCAGGTATCAGCGCCGCATACAAAAAAGGTATGGGTATCGTTGTCATGAATCCCTTAGGCGGCGGTTTGATACCAAATAATCCAAAAATCTTTGAATACCTGACTGAGGGTACAGACCTGACAGTAGCACAAGCTGCCCTTCGCTTTGTGGCTTCTCATAAAGAAATCACTGTGGCATTGAACGGCTTTACCTCAAAGCAGCA
The DNA here is from genome assembly GCA_023409535.1 of Bacillota bacterium. Lineage (GTDB taxonomy): Bacteria > Bacillota > Clostridia > Lachnospirales > Lachnospiraceae > Mobilitalea. Next base: position 10,706 of record JAEYGZ010000036.1, on the reverse strand, counting down.
CGTGGATGATGCGGTAAAGGCTGTTGAAGGGCTGGTAGAAAAACCTGCTGCTGAGATCTATCAGGAATATGAAACAAAGGGGATTGCTTTGAATAATCTTTGCACAGGCTGCGGCTACTGCAAGCACTGTCCTCAGGCGATTGATATTCCTAAATTCATGGATGCTTATAACGAGCAAATCCTTGGGAATAGTTTAAGCGGCCGTCTGACCGGACATTGGGGCATCTCCAATAAGCTTGCGGCAGAATGTATCCGCTGCGGACAATGCGAAGCTCTTTGCACACAGCATCTTCCGATCATGGACAGACTGGAAGAAATCGCATCAGTATAATGCCCAAAACAGAGGAAAAGCCAACTTACTGAAAGTTGGCTTGTGGAGGGAGGAGATTTATGAAAAAAATTCTATGTTAAGATGGTATTTGCATATATTGATTTTTTCTATAATGCTATTATAGAATCGATATATGTAGAATATATTAACGTTTCATGAATTATTTGAAAACATTTTTTGTTCATTATTGAAAAATTTTCATGTATTCCTCTGCGATGATACTGTGTCCCAACGCGGTAGGATGCACTCCGTCTGCAGCCAGCTGCTCACAGGAATAACGCTCTACCTCAGCCTTTGCATAGATACCGTCCATGGGAATATAGTAATCTGCGAATTCCTTTGCAAGCTTTCGCACCGCCTGGATCTTCGGATCCAGATCCTCTCTCCAGGATGCACGGTCCGGAAGGGAATTCAGAACAAAGGGTTCAATGATAATGAGCTTACATTCAGGCAAATCCCTCTTCACTCTTGATAATAATTCACGGTAATTCTTCTCATATTCTTCCGCATTGGTAGGATCATTATTATCGTATCTTCTCCAGGTATCGTTAATGCCAATCAAAATTGACAGAACATCCGGCTTTACCGCCTTAAAATCCTCCTCATAGCGCTCTAACAGGTTTGTCACCCGGTTTCCGCTGATCCCTTTGTTCACAAAGGTAACCTTCGTATCCGGAAACAGTGCAGCATAAAGCTTTGCCACTACACTTGGATAGCCTGCCCCCAAGGATGTAATATCGGAACGGTCTCTGCCGCAATCCGTGATGCTGTCCCCCTGAAACAGGACTACCTGCCCGTCGCAAAACATATTTTTCATGATAATTCCTCCATTGTTGTATTCGACATATCACATGAGTACTATTAGCAGTATGCTTTCTCAAACAAATAAAATAAGCCTTTTCGAAAATGCACCTCTCCGGCCAAATGATATCCAAAGCTCTCATACATCCTAATTGCAGCAACATTTTGAGAAAATGCATCCAAACGGATAATAGAATAACCCATCTTCTGAATCTGGTCTTCCGCTGCTTTAAGGATTCTCTTTCCGTGACCGAAACCCTGTACCTCCGGGTGTACACAGAGCCGGTGTATGACAGCTACCCTGCCTTGGGTATAACTCCAGGAAGCATCCCGGTAAGCTTCATCCTGATCTTCATTAACTGCCACACAGGCAATCAGCTTATTCCTCTGAAACAGCAAATACATCTCCTCCCTGGCAATATCCTCTTTCCTGATAATTAAGCAATCCGCCTGATAAAGCATTACTGTATACAAGCTTTATTATACAATACTTTCCTGCTGTACGCATTACAAAATCCTATAATATCATAAAACACCGGCATAAAGTCCCGGCTGGGCAGTTCCGGATTGAAAATTCGCTTGCAAATTCAAGAATATACGTTAAAATATACATGATAATATAAGTTAACGGAGGATGCACTTCATCTTCCGATAAAAGGTGCTGCTTTTGCACCGTGCATTTTGTTCATCATGCTTAAGCAGATTAATCATTTGCATTAAAATTAGGAAGTATCCAGGAGGTTTTACATGATTCAGGCAGCTAACGTAACTTTAAGATTAGGAAAGCGTGCATTGTTCGAGGATGTAAACATTAAGTTTACCGAGGGCAACTGCTATGGTTTAATTGGTGCCAATGGTGCCGGTAAATCCACCTTTCTCAAAATATTAAACGGACAAATCGAACCCAGCAAGGGAGAAGTAATCATTACCCCGGGTCAGAGATTATCTTTTTTACAGCAGGACCATTTTAAGTACGATGCTTATCAGGTTTTGGATACGGTTATCATGGGCAATAAACGACTCTATGAGATCATGAAAGAGAAAGAGATTATCTATGCAAAGGAAGACTTTACAGAGGAGGACGGGATCCGCGCCAGCGAGCTGGAAGGCGAATTCGCTGCGATGGATGGCTGGGAGGCAGAGTCGAATGCCGCTTCTTTGTTAAACGGCCTTGGTATCGAAACTGATCTTCATTATAAAATGATGAGCGAATTAAACGGCGGTGAGAAGGTAAAGGTTCTGCTTGCCCAGGCACTGTTTGGCAATCCCGATATACTGCTTCTTGACGAGCCTACCAACCATCTGGATCTGGAAGCGATTCGCTGGCTGGAGGAGTTTCTGATCAATTTTGAAAATACGGTCATAGTAGTATCCCATGACCGCTATTTCTTAAATAAGGTCTGCACCCATATTGCGGATATTGATTATGCTAAGATACAGCTTTATTCCGGTAACTATGATTTCTGGTATGAATCAAGCCAGTTGATGGTAAAGCAGATGAAGGAAGCCAATAAGAAGAAGGAAGAAAAGATCAAGGAGCTCCAGGAATTCATCCAGCGCTTCTCTGCCAACGCTTCCAAATCCAAGCAGGCTACCTCCAGAAAGAAGGCTTTGGAGAAAATCGAGCTGGATGACATCCGTCCCTCCAGCAGAAAATATCCTTACATTGATTTCAGACCCAGCCGTGAGATCGGTAACGAGGTGCTTACCGTAACTAATCTCACCAAGACCGTGGAGGGTGTTAAGGTGCTCGATAATATCTCCTTCATCGTTGGCAGAGAAGATAAAATCGCCTTTGTGGGGCCGAATACCCAGGCAACGACATTACTGCTGCGTATCCTTGCCGGTGAGGTAGAACCGGATGAGGGTACTTATAAATGGGGAATCACCACCAATGTTTCCTACTTCCCCAAGGATAACACCAAGCTGTTCGCCGGCGATGAGACCATCGTTGACTTCCTGATGCCTTTCTCCCCTGAGAAAGATGTCACTTATGTCCGCGGCTTCATGGGCAGAATGCTTTTTGCCGGTGAAGAAGGCTCCAAGAAGGTAAATGTGCTCTCCGGCGGAGAGAGAGTCCGTGTTCTTTTATCCAAGATGATGATAGCCGGTGCCAATGTTCTGATCCTGGATGAGCCTACCAACCATCTGGACATGGAATCCATCACCGCATTAAATAACGGTTTGATTAAGTTCCCGGGAGTCGCATTATTTACTTCTCCTGACCATCAGTTCATTCAAACGTCCGCAAACCGTATCATGGAAATCTACAGCGGACATTTGATTGATAAAATCACCACCTATGATGAATATCTTGACAGTGACGAACAGGCAAGAAAGAGACAGATCAGCCAGTTTGATGCCGAGGAAGAGAATGCTCCTGCAGAAGAATAAAATTTTCATCGGCTTATTTATGGATTGTAAAGCGTTCTATAAAAGCATGCATAATATAAACTACATGAACCTGCCAACCGGCAGGTTTATTTAGTTTCTCTCCTATATGACTTCTAAATATAATCTTTACTAGCCTAACAAGACTGACAGCAATATTTCCCTGCAACATAAACAAGCGACTTCGAATAAACTATAGTGAGAACATTAAAAAGGAGAATTTACTGTGCCAACCAAAAATGTCGCTATCACCTTGACAAATCAGGGTTATTTACCGATTGTCAAGGACAATATCACCTTTTACGGCGGAAGTCAAATGTGGTTTTCAGATAAGAATCGGTATAGTAAGGACTTTATTCTTCATAATTACGGCTGCGGAACCATCGCAACCGCAGACATGTTCCTCTATCTTGCAAGGCAAAATAATGCCTTGCAGACTCCTGTTACCCAAATGGCGATAAAAGATAAAAGTGAAATAGGTTATTCTGATTATGATATCTATGTACGCGCAATCAACGACAAATACACCAAAACCAAACGGATCATTGCTGTTCTGGGGACAACGGTTGCTAATGCAATTAACACTTATTCCGGCCAATACGGATTGGGATTAAAGGCTGCCTGGAAATTGAGCCTAAGCTATTATGATATGTTGGAAATGATAGAAGAAATGCTTGGCAAGGATATCCCGGTTATTCTCTCCATTGGCCCCAATACTCCAAACCTTTGGGGCAAAAAAGGGATTCCCTTCTATGAGCTCCGTGAAATAGATTATCAGGAAACTGACAATACAGATCCGGAAGCTGCAAAGCCATATTACTATAAGGCTGTAAAGCAGGATATCAACGGTCATTTTGTCACCGTGACAGGTGTGATAAAGGATGATGTCACCGGCAGGATTATGCTTCGCATCTCCTCCTGGGGAAAGCAATACTATATCAACTATGAAGAATATCGTGATTATATCGATAGTGCAGGTGGTACCTTTACCTCAAGCATCGTATATGTAACGAAAAAATTTGACTAAATTACACTAAGATAATGATCAGACTGCTTGGACTGACAAATGGGCTATCGCGAGTTTGTCAACACTTACGACAGCCCATTCCTATCACAGCCTCCGCCGCAAATCCTTTACGCGAAGTCCATTCGTCTTTACCAGCTTACGCCAACCGAATTCCCCTGCGATCTTATACAAAAATCTCGGAAAATTCGGTGCCGTATAGAAATTCTCACCTGCTTTTTTATTATTAATATTATCTGCCAGTTTCTTTAAAGCAGATGTAATATTCTTCTTTGGTCCCGCTCCGTGAGGTAAAGTGTGAATACCGGCAATCATCGGCCCTGCACCAATTCCCAGCCCCTGCCCCCATGTAATCTTTGCCTTCTCACACCAGTTTCTTATAATCTGCAGTGCATACTCCGACTGATGTCCCTCATAAAAGCCGCAATTAACAATAGCATAAACTGTGAGATCAGCCTTCGCATCCCGAAGTTTCTGCTCCATTTGAAGCAAGCAATACAACAAATGGGACGGTACTCCATCCACATAAAGCGGAAATGAGAATATAAGCACGTCCGCCTTACCTATATCTTCTATCATCCGGCCGTTTAGCTTCTTACCATTGACAGTGAAGTCGGTAAATTCCGCATCCCGAATAAAATCCTTTAAATCCTTCAGTAAGTATCCGGACACACTTTCCTTGCTCTTTGGGCTGGCATTCATCAAACCAACTTTGATCATTGCACTCCCTCCATAAGTTCATTTGTTGTAAGAAAGATTATTTCCTCTACCTTGCAGTTAAAGTTAATTGCATTTGCTTTCACCAAATTCATTGCCGTTTCCTTCTCTTGTTTGGTGATTTCATCTCCGTAGAAAACAACCTTTAACTGAATAGAATTGGTGTACCTATGCTTATGGTGCATCTCACCGTTTCTGATGGAAAAATCCGGGAGGATATACGATATACTCCGATCCAATACATTCTTAACAAAGGGACTGAAGCCGCCATAGCAGCATTTACTGACGATCAGTAATTGTGAACAGCTTCCAAGCTTCGCTCCCATATCACTGTAGGCATCCTTAAGTACACACCTTCCCGGAGTCTTGACCCAGCAACCAAAACATCCGATGCAATTACGGATCGCACCATCCTCCAATAAAATATTATCATCTCCCTCAAGGGCAGCCAGATACTCCTTATGCAGCTTATTCTGAAATAATTGCCCTGCCTGCCGCACGGATAAATCGTGAATAATCATAACATCACCATCCTAACAAGGTTAATTCTTAATAATATTAATCCTTATTTACCTCAATGTGCCCGCATGTTTCTCAATAGCAGCTTTTGCCGCATCATAACGCTCAAATTCAGTATATCCCTCGCCAATATTGATCCCATTATATTTCATAATTACCCTCCATAGATGCAGCTTTGGCAGAATGCGAATTATTTAAGCTTGCAGAGATTTCATCATGAACATTTCCATCGTTTCAACAAACGGCTGAAAATCTTTTATCAGACATCCGCAATCTTTATAATTAAGCTTACGATAAAAATGCTGAGAGGTTTCTTCCACCATTGTCGATGTCATAACTAATTCATATCCTAATTTTCGCATTTCATCTTCCCAATATAACATTGCGTTTGTACCGATGCCTTTTCTATGATAATCAAAGCTGATACATATCAGATTAAGAAATGGAATCGTATCCCAAAACAAATTGTATCTAAGCACACCAACACCATCATTATTAAATTCAATAATATAACATTGGTTAAGCGAAATCTTATTATTATATTCCTTTTCGCTCAAATGCTTATCAAGAGTAAACCAAAACTCTCTATCCTCTAAAGTTGCATAACGCATACTAAACACAGCTTGGCCTCCCTTTTAACGAAGATATGCTATCAACCGCTATAAGTAATAAATTTATCACAAAATTCTAATCTATGTATCTATTCTTTTCAGTTCGGTCAACGCCTTGTTTCTATAGTTCAAATCCTCTCGGACACTGAAGCCTTTCCGTTCCCAAAATGTATTTCCGGTCTCATTATTCCTGAAAACTACAAGTGCTGCTTTGTTGATCCCCTCGTCACGTAATGCACCTGTCGCAGCATCTACCAATGCGGACCCGATACCTTTATTCCTATACGCTATAGAAACAGCCGTATGATGAATATAACCCCGCCGTCCATCGTGCCCGGATAAAATGACTCCTATAATTTCATGTGCTTCTAACGCAACGAAACATGTATCAGGATTACGCTTTAAATATCTGTCAATTCCCTCTTTTGAATCATCAAGGTCATTTAATCCCATCCCGGGAGTTGCCAGCCACAAGTTATAAATTTCATCATAGTCATCGATGGTAAGTTTGCGCATTTCCATAAGTCCACCTCGTCAGTCTTCTATTTTTCAAATAACCATTCCCCGGAATAGTAAGTCAATTGATATTATTCTAATTGAATTTTATCTTATATTTTTAAATTTTGTTCTTATCCATTCAATCAAAAGTGAAACCAGAAAGCAAACAATATAGGAAACCAGCAAATACTGTAAAGTCTGCACTTCTATGGGCGGATAGGTATCGTTATAGCGTTCAGAAAATAAAATTCGAGGCAGGAAAACCCCACCAATTGTTAGTCCGACACTTACTCCTATTGCTGATTTCAAAGCCCTTTTAATCATAAAATTCACCTCATCAAATTCCTGTAATTATTATTTGTCTGTTTATCATTGATCTATTTATATACAACCTTTTGCTACTGTAATCTCATCACCCCGGAAACCAGCCAAATTCTAATCTAACTTCTTTTCTCTGCAGGTCATTGTTCCTGTAGCAGCAGGTATCCAACCCGATCAAGCCAAAGCCTTCATGCTGATAAAAATCTATTGCATTTACATTACAGGATTGTGTTTCCAGTATGATAGCCCGACGTCGTTCTCTTCTCGCCTGCTCCTTTGCAATTTCAATTAATGCATGACCTATTCCTTGCTTTTGATATTGTTCTGCCACCCATAGTTCTGTAATTCTTAGGCGATTGGACCATAATTCCTGATCAGTTTCAATTGCAGCAATTAATTCATCTTTAACCAGCACTCCACAAGCATAAGCATTCTCCCAGTGTTCTTCATATAGCTTATCCGGAAAATCATATTCTTCCGGTGTATGTACTACCGGCTCAGTAAAGTTTTTCTTTTCTATTTCAATATCGTAACCTTTCTCTATTTTATTTACAACAACATCATAATATTGGTCCGTTTTATACCTTATCGGAATAATCGTTCCCTTCCACTGTTCTTTTGGTAAATGTATGATATCATACACCATATTCTTTTCCTCTCTTTTTATACGAATTACCGTCTTACATCGATGGTGCGCTGCTGAATTGGCATTTGCCGCCTTAGTCAATTTTATTAATAATTACTGTCTTTTCTTTCAGAGAAATCTTACCAACCTGATACCCATATTGAACTAATTCTTTTTTGTAATTTAAAAAAGAATGATCTATTTCAATTCCTGCAATATCTTTTATTTCATCAAAAGACAGCTTCATTGTTTTGCTTCCGTTTCCCTGAACATACTCCCATAGAGCATTATATTTACTCATAATTTCTCTCTCCATATAAATTCCCTGTTAATCATATCTTACATAAATCACAGTCATAAAGACTATATCGCAAATATTTTATCTTTCGGCATTGTTTTACGAATAGCATCGTTTGATGCATTAAAGCTTTATGAATGCTGCCGGTCTTTTCATAGATTGCAAAATGAAGTTCCGTCCGCTGGCATAATTCAAACATTCCTTAGTTAGATACTTCATGAGATACCCCCCTGACAAGCTACTGTCTATCTTCTCATTCAAACAATTCATCACCTTAGAAACTTACAGCTTCTTTGTAAAACAAATGACCCGATTAGCTTCTGCAAATCCCATATTTAAATGAAAGTTCAAGCTTACCTCATTGCTTAATTCGCAATCACTGGCAAATTCCTTACATCCCTTTTCCAAAGCCCATCGTTCGCATTCCTGCAGTAATCTCCGCGCATATCCGTTGTTTCTGTATTCCTCTTTTATAAAAATACCTTCCAGATAGCCCACAGGACTGCTTACGGTACCCTCAACATAATCATACCGCAATTGGCATTGGGCAAATCCAATTGGCTGATCCTCATTCGTTATTATATAGAAGACGGCATCAGAGCAATCTATGATATCTAAAAATTCACTTTTCAACTCTTCCAGTGTATGCTCCGGCCACAATAGAATTGCTAATCCTGCCAGTATATTTAAATCCTCATTTATTGCCTTATACACCATCACTCATCCTCCCTTATAAGCTCTGACCATATTCCAATGATCTCAATCTAATACTTTCATAAATAGATTAATTTGTTATTTGTCTTTGGAACAGCTCCCGGCCAACCCTATATGATGTTTGCGCTTCCTGCAGCATATTATCATAATAACTCTTTGCAGCCATTTGACGTTCCGCTGCAATTTGAGAACCGCGATTCGTATAAAACTGAGTATAAAGTCCTTCCAGCTTATATTTGTACTCTTGAAAAAACGAGGGGATTGTATCCTTTGATCCGTCAGATACCTGTCCATCCGGCAGCAACGAGTATAGCGGTTCTGATACTTGTCCCGCATAAAAAATAGTACGTGCAATGCCAATCGCACCGGTAACATCGATCTTATCCGCATCAAACAGTATCTTTGCCTCAATGCTTTGCGGCAATGAGCCGGAGCGAAAACGATGTGACATTATGCAGTCCTTCACTTTCTGCGCATACTCAGGTGCAAAGCCCTTCGAAACCAAAAAGTTATATGCTTTCTCAGCGCCTACAGCGGCGTGACATAATTGCGGATTTTCAAACTGTTCCCGCCGGCCGATATCATGGAGTAAGCATGCACAAATAAGAACCTCATAATTTACTTCGCTTTCATAACCGGCAATATCCAAAGCCGCATATAAAACCCGATAAATATGGTCTTTATCGTGTGCACTGTCATCCATGCAAGAAAGCATATATTCTTCAATCAACTTATAAGTTTGTATATTCAAAGCTATTTATCCTCCTATAATCAACCTGCCCCATCTCAAAAATAAAATCTAAGTAATCTGGTTTTGGAATAAGCTCCTGCACTTTCCATACTCTTTTTAGAGTTGTGGTTATAATACCAACATCCTGAAAATGCTCTAAAACCATTATTTTGAACAATATGCTTCAAATTTTGCAGTATATTCGCTGCAATCCCCTGACAACGATACTCTTCACAAACATACATACCAATACTGGCAATATCATCTATCACCCTGCCGTATTGAACAACTCCAAACCCTACAACTTTGTTATGATACTCAACTATGTAAATCTTCAGAACATCAAGTCCATTTCGGATATTTTTAATTTCTTCGTCAAGAAAATCTCCGCTTAATTTTAATATTTGTTCGTCAGCATCAATATCCGCAAGCCTTAACTGTAATTCCTTATGACGTTCTTCTATTATTTCTTTTTCCGTATAGACTGAAAAATATGCCTGCTTTTCTATTCTTGTAAAATTATCAATGCAATGACTAAGGAAAATTTCATCACCGGTTGCAACCATCGCATTTGTAACAGATTCATATTTCTTGACTCTGGCAAATAGCTCCTGGGATTGATTCGCGTAGTGGCTAAATACATGAAACAGTGTAATCGTAGCACCCTTATGAATAGCAAAATACCCTATTATTTCATCACAATAAGTCATTTTATAATGGCTGCTTTCCATAACATGATCTTCCCAAAAGGAGTCAACCACAATGCTATTCGTTCTTAGGCTGTCACTAACAAATTGGTGTATTTCAGCCCATTTACATGTGCTGAACTTAATTTCCGGTATTCTTTGCACAATTGATTCTCCCTGTTTTTATTAAATACTTCCTTTAGTGATACTCCTATTTACAGTTACGTTTCACAAATTTTTCCACTATATCTATTACATCATTTCCCCAAAAGGCCGGACAACAATGTCCTTCATTTTCCAGTTCATAATATTCCACGTATAATCCAATCATCAGAATAGTGATTGGATTTTTCCTTTCTCCCAAATTCTCTGGGTAATTCTTTCCTATCCCTGATATATTATGAAAAGGCACTGTGGATCTGTATCTATTTTTTTACAGC
>JAEYGZ010000012.1 GCA_023409535.1 Bacillota bacterium | reverse complement strand
TAAAATCACAATCCGAAATTGTTATTCCAGAAGAATAGAGGTTATGAGTATAACAGGACACTACAAATTTCTGCTTATCTGTGTGATGTAATAACTTTGAATTCATCATACCACTCATACCACGTTTTCCCCAGTAAGAAAGACATACCTTCCACTTGGCGGAAGATATGTCTTTTTTTGGTGCAGTTGAGGGGACTAGAACCACTACCAGGATTCTGAAAAGTGCTTAAACAAAGTAGATTTGCGTTGCATCTTTCAAGAGTGTAATCACGATGTAATATGTAACTGTAATCAAAAATCAGTTTTATTGACCGACAGAAATAATCCTGCGTTGGTCGATAATAAAAGTGAATTGGTACTTTAGATTATGGTAAATAGCGTAATAAAATCAAGACCCGCCGGTGTTTTATCAACGGGTCTTTTCGTGCCTTTATAAGCGCATAATGTTTGTACTATACAGATTTATTTACTTCGCCGTTTTATTAATAAAATCAACTTCATACTGCCGTTCACCGTATTTTCTTTCATTGTCAGTAATAGTACCCTCTGTGAGGGTGATACGCAGAACGATTGAGTTCGGATTGTCTTCGTCACCAACTTCATCAAACCAGTCAAAGATTCTTTTAAATTTCGCTCTGATTTCCGCATTCTTCTCGTCCTTGACCCAGCCGAGATTTTCAGCCGTAGCCTGGAAAGTGTACCAATCTAACCCGCAGACGGAAATCTCGTTGTTCTTTTCAATTTGCAGCATTTTATTTTTTTCTGCGTCCGTAGAAACATAAAATACGCCGTCTTCATAATAAGCGCAAACCATGCGAACAGCAGGGCGGGGATGACCGGCAGCGTTCGGGGCCAGTGATATTGTCGCAAGGGCAATAACTTCTTCTTTATCATTTCCGCAACGTTCCTCCATAAGTTTTATCGCGTTTTCGTATTTGCTCATATCCATTCTCCTTTTAAATATATTTATTTTATGTTATAACTATAGTCAAACCACTTGAAACATAGCTCAAGATTTACAGTTCCGGCTTTAGCCATAAAGCGGGACGGACGCCGCCTGTACATTTGCCGTCGCTGATGTTGCCTTTCAATATATTGTTGCCCTGAATACCTATATTACCGTCAGTCCCGAATATGTATACGGCTTTTATATTAACACGGCCGGGCGATCGAAGCCACCACCACCAACACCATTCTTTACCCTGAAGTCTTGCCAGTCGCTTACTGTTGTTTTCATCTTTTCTTTCAAACCAATATCTTTGATTTTTTCCCCGGTTTTGCAGTTTTGAACGGCTATCACCGAAATATTTGCACACTTCCTCAATGCTTAATAGAAATATACTGTCCCTTGTATCTGCTCCGCCCTTTGAACCATACCACTGATTATCCGGATTTTTATTTAACACCGGAATTATTCTTGACTTATCGGTTGCGTTGAATTTGTCATAGAACTCACCGTTAAGATATTTTCTTAACGAACAGTCAGCCCATGTTATATCTTTATAAGCGTCATGGTAGGAACGTTGTTCAATTATTTCTTCTGTTATAACCAAAGCCTCATTATTTTGTATGTCAAGCACACGCCAGTTGTAGTCACCGAATGATATGATCGAGCCAATTTTATAATCTTCCATTTTCCTTCTCCTTAATCGGGAACAGCAAATCAAGCTGTAAATAACTCATTTCAGAATTGTGCTTTTGAATAAAGTTATAAAAATTCAAAGTTTCTTCAAACCCTTGTCCAAAGAGTGTTTCGGGCGATTCCCATCGTGGGGAATCCCAGTCATTGTCGTATTTATCACTTGCATTAACCCATTCCTTAAGCCTCCGCCAATCCTGGAAGTCCCACGCCCTTAACACATGAGCGGCATATAACCCGCCGCTGAACTCCCGTCTTACTAACGGTGCGGGTATCTCCATAGCATCGGGAACAGACACCCACACTTCATATATTTGTGAGTTTTCGCCAATTCCTACCGGACCTTGAGAGCAGTCAAAACCGAAACTTCGTGCGTCGGGTTTGATTTTTAACAATTCACTCTCTTTTGTAAATTTACTTATCATATCCAAGGTTTTGCCTTCACAACCTTCTCCTGAAGCGTAAGCGGCGGCTATGGTCATGGGCGGCAGATATACAATCCGCACATCCTTGTCTTCCAGTTTCATTAATTCTTCGTTCGCTTTGTTTAATTCCTCCATTGATAAACTCTCCCTCGTTTCTTTGATTTGATTATCAGAAAAGGAAAGGGAGCTTATAACCGAGAACACAGCTTCGTCGCCGAGGAGTTTTAAATTAACATCGGCTTTTTCATTGATTTCCTCAACAAAGCGCGTCAATATGGATTTGACGGTAGACAGCGCGGTAATTTCGCCGTCTATTTCACTTATATTCTGCATAAAAATTTCCACGGCTTCCGCTGCGTCGCAGTTGTTAAGTATGCTTATGATTTGCTTCACGGGAACGCGCAGTTTACGCAGGACTATGATTTGCCGCAAACGGTTCATGGCGGTTTCATCATAAACCCGGTAAGCATAATCGTCTTTTCGCAGACTTTGTATTAATCCCACTTGCTCATAATAACGCAGCATTCTTGTGGAAATTCCGTAATCCCTTGACACCTGACTGATTGTTTGAAGATCCATAACATAACCCCATTTCTTTTTCTTGTTTTGAATATAAAGTACGACACGGTGTCAGAGTCAAGAGATTTATACAAATCCGTATTTTTATTCTGTCAAGTACGGATTATATAAATTTAATATGCTGCCTATTTGGCGGCATTTAAAAAATTATAACACAAGGGTAAATCCAGCTAACAATTACAATAGCTCTTAAAGTCTGTAATCTCTTTCTTATAGCAGTTATCCCCTCCAAGGGTAGAATTATATCCCTGCTCCATACTGTTAAGCTCTTTCATATAATAAGTCTCTAACCTGTTCAATTCGGCAAGGGTCTGTAAGGAAACAAAATATTTTATTTTAGTTTTCAGTAATAAGGTGACTACAGCCCATTCAACTGTAATAACGGTTCTTTTGTGTCCTATATTTGAGGGAAAATTTTAGTCATATTATCACACAGAAGTATCATCCCATTTTCATGAACTGTAAATGAGTTTGTTTTAATAAAGCCGCGAGTAAGGTAAAAGCGAATTGCTCTCGTATTTGCTTCATTAAAGCCCCCTATTAATCTTTTTTACCATTGTATACCAGCGATTACCTAATAAAACCTTTGTGAAATAATTTTTAGATATGCTTCTTAATCTTTACTGTGGTTAAGGCTCATTATCCTTTAAGAAAAAACGGAGTGCCATTGTGACCGACGCTATTTTATACTTATTTTCTGCACCCATTTTTTCACATTCATTACTTAGAAAAATATCTATATCTGAAATTTCGATTCCTGCCATTTTTGCAATGGTTTCTTTTGATAGATTATGATAAGTCAATAATACCTCCAAAAATGCTTTAACTTTCAAGTCTGGTGCTTCTTCGGGTATAATAGCTAAAAACATAATCTTATCTATTATTCTTCCTCTTTCACTAAAATCAGCAGGAAGCTTATTTATCTTTCCTTGTGTCAAATCATTAATACATTCAACGCTTACAGAGAGATATTTTGCCAAAGTTTCTTTATTAAAATCATAATTTTCCAATAGACTTCTCAACAGAGGTGAAATATTTTCACAAACATTCAAGATAAACAACCTCCCAGTTTATTAATAGATTTCAGTTGTAAACAACCGTGAATTAATACTGCTTATTATTATATATTATGCAAAATCTGATTTCAATAATTTCCCTGTATTCAGTTAAAGTCAGACAGAAAAAAGAACAGATCGCTTACAGTCACATCCCGTAGTTTGAAGTTATCTCATTGATATACTCTAAATCCTGTCCGCATAATTGTTTGAAATCTGATAAATGAATTTTGTATAGTTTCAATGTCTTTTCAGATATATTTCAGACCTCACATTTTCTAAGGTACAGCGTAAAACATTCTTCAAAGGTGGGGGATAGTGACTGCTGTAACATGATGATTTTCTTAGGTATAAACTTCTTCCTTTTTGCAAAAAAATACTCGCTAGACTGCTGTAATTTCTCACAGAAATCTAACGAGTATTTAAAGAAGTTCATTTACTTTGAAACACCAGCGAGCACTGGTTATTAGTGCAGTTGAGGGGACTTGAACCCCTACCGGGAAACCCCGACTAGAACCTGAATCTAGCGCGTATGCCAATTCCGCCACAACTGCAGGATGTCCTTTTTACAGGGACGAATTAGATTATAACACACTGCATTTTTAATTTCAATAAGAAAATCAAAATGTTCTTTAAATTTTGTATGCAAAATCATACAATTTATTTCACATCACAAAATACATGGAAAGGGCTTGACATTAATACTGCAACGTATTAAAATTACTAACATATTCCTCGATAGCTCAATGGTAGAGCACACGGCTGTTAACCGTGGGGTTGTAGGTTCGAGCCCTACTCGGGGAGTTTTTTATGTCAGAAAGAGCATGATTTCATGAAGTGAGATCGTGCTTTATTTTTGTCTTACCCGCATAATTCCATTACTTTCTGGCAAGGATAGCCTTGAGGTGAAATGAATGGAAACCATATGGAAAGAGAATGGAACAATAGAAGGAAACGGAAGCGAGCGGGGTGAATCTCTGTGGGCACAGGAAAGGGGCCGGGATTCGAAGGCAAGCAGTGACGGCTTGGGTCCGGGCCATGGATCGCCGCTCCGGGATGACATTACAACAGAGGTAGCAATCATCGGCGCAGGGCTTGCAGGAATATTAACTGCGTATCTGCTGCAGGAGCAGGGGATATCCGTTGCTGTACTGGAATGCAGAGAAGCCGGCACCGGTATGACGAAGAATACGACGGCTAAGATCACTTCCCAGCACGGCTTGCTTTATCATAAGCTTATGTCTTATAAAGGCGAGGAGCGTGCCAGGGAATATGCGTCTGCGAACCAGCAGGCGATTGATTTGTATGAGGAGATTATTCAAAAGCACCAAATAGACTGTGATTTTGTACGTCTTCCGAATTACATCTATTCTACGGAAAATGAATTTCCTGTCTGGCAGGAGTATGCCGCCGCCAAAAAGCTCGGGCTCCCGGCAGAATTTACGAAGGAGACCACCCTGCCTTTTCAGGTAAAAGCCGCGGTGAAATTCGGCAATCAGGCTCAGTTTCATCCCCTTCGCTTCCTGGATGCGATCGCCGGTCAGCTGAAGGTCTATGAGCACACAAGAGTTACCGAGATCCGGAGTAATGGCATGATTATTGCCGGACAGGGCAGGATCAGAGCAAAATCAATTGTGGTGGCAACCCATTACCCGTTTATTAATGCCCCGGGATATTATTTTCTGAGAATGCATCAGGAGCGTTCTTACCTGGCTGCTATCGAGGATGGTGCTTCCCTGCTTAACGGAACGATGGACGGTATGTATCTGGATGCTGATCCCCAGGGCTTTTCTTTCCGTAACTATAAGGATTATCTGCTGGTGGGAGGCCTTAATCACAGAACCGGAGATTATAAGCCGATCGATGCCTATCGCAAGCTGGAAGATAATATTAAGCGCTGGTATCCGGAAGCCAGGATCAAGTATCTCTGGTCCAACCAGGACTGTATGACGCCGGATTCCATTCCCTACATCGGCAGGTATTCTGCCAATACTCCGAATATCTATGTGGCAACCGGCTTTAATATGTGGGGAATGTCGAGCTCAATGGCAGCAGCCAGGATAATCAGCGACCTGATTGCCGGTAAGAAGAATGAGAATAAGAATGTATTTATGCCGCGGCGCCTGATGCTGTCCGGCAGCGGGAAGATGCTTAAGGATGCCGGGGTTACAGCAAGTAATTTTCTATCCGAATATATGAAGCTCCCCCATGATAAGCTTAAGGACATTGAGGTAGGGAAGGCCGGCGTCATTAATCACGACGGGCAAAGGGTCGGTGTATACCGGGAGACGCAGGAGAAGTATTATTTCATATCTACAAAATGTCCTCATCTGGGGTGCAGTCTGGAGTGGAATCAGAACGAGCTGACCTGGGATTGCCCATGCCACGGATCACGGTTTGACTTCCGGGGAAACCTGATCAATAATCCCGCCATGCGGGATGCATTTGACGCCTGCGTGAGAAAAAAGAAACAATAGGTGGGGTCCCGTTGCGCAGCGGAGGTTGAGAAATTGTACTGAATTTAATAAAAAACTTGTTGCATTTCCTATTGGTTCTTGCTATAATAAAATTCGCCGCCGGACAATGTCCGGCGTGCGAATATGGTTTTGCAGTCGTGGCGGAATTGGCATACGCGCTAGACTAAGGATCTAGTCCGGGTTTCTGGGTAGGGGTTCAAGTCCCCTCGACTGCAGTAATTTTTAAAGATGGGAAAGCCTTATTTTATGGGCTTTCCCATCTTTTCGTTTGTAAAAACTCTTTGTTATACTCTGTTACACTGCTCGTCTGATCGTTATAATGCTAATCCACCAAATATTGAAGCTCTCATTCAAAAGAATATTCTGCCTGTCCGAAACGGACGTGTGAACCTCGCAAAGTCAAAACAAAATCAATAGTAAGTTTCAAGTACAGAATAGTATTTTTAGGCAGATAGATATCTGCTTGATTTGCATGTATAAAAATATAATTTGAGAGCATAAAAAGGGCAACTAAATTACTAAATTTAATCCGGCTGCCAATTCTTTTGTTAGAAGTGAGAATTCCCTGTACATTAAATGGTTAACTTAATGACATTGGTTTTGAAACTGTTCCTTAAGTTTGCTGATTTTTATAGGTGATATTTAGATTCTAAAGGTCGAATTGCTATTTTTCAAAGCATAATACTACTTTTCCTAAGTTTACAGTTTAGGCTGTTTAGGTAAAATGAAGATAGAACAAACAAGAGGAGGCAACAATTTAATGAAGAGTAAAAACACAGCTGCATTGCCAGCGGTTATTCCCCGAAAAGACGGTTTCATTCGGGATGTTACGAAGAATAAATTCTCATATTTAATTGCATTACCGGCAATCATTTATGTATTCCTATTTAATTACATGGCTTATCCTTATATGCTGATCGCTTTTCAGCGATACGATTATAGGAATAATTCCATCTTCGATATCATTTTCAAAGCGAAATGGGTTGGATTTGACAATTTCAAATTTTTCTTTACATCTCAAAATGCTTTTCTCGTGACCTGGAATACTATTTATCTGAATTTCCTGTTCATAATAACAGGAACAGGAATAGCAGTACTTCTTGCAATCCTTCTGAATGAACTAAGATGCAAATGGTTTGTTAAGACGACGCAGGCAGTCATGCTTTTCCCAAGCTATATTTCATGGATTATGGTCAGCTATATTCTGATCAGTTTATTTTCGACCCGGTATGGTCTGATTAATTCGGCGCTGAAGACGGTTGGGCTGCAGCCGGTCAATTGGTATACTGACCCGAAGGTTTGGCCGGGTATTCTGGTTGCCATGAAAATCTGGAAAGGTGCCGGAATGAGCGCGATTATCTTCCTCGCTTCCATAACAGGAATCGATTCCTCCCTATATGAGGCTGCGGCAATCGACGGAGCAGGCCGTTTTCAGATGATGAAGCACATCACGGTTCCGCTCATTATGCCCACCATTGTCATCATGACCTTATTGTCCTTAGGGAAAATTATGTATGGTGATTTCGGTATGATTTATGCTTTGGTTGGTGATAACGGAACACTGTATAAGACAACCGACATTATTGATACCTATATCTTTCGTTCCATGCGTCTGGTGGGTGATATGTCGCAATCCACAGCGATTGGTTTATTCCAGTCAGGAATCGGTTTTATGATGGTTTATGGTTCCAACTGGCTAGCCAGAAAGTTCTATCCTGACGGCGCGCTGTACTAGAAAGGAATAGCTGCCGTAAAGCGGCAGAATGGAGGTAATTATGAATAAAAAGTTTTCTTGGGAGAATTTTTTCATCGGTGTATTTATTCTCTTGTTTGCCCTGATTTGTTTGATGCCGATGCTTTTAACATTTATGGTCTCAATCACGGATGAGTCAACCATTATGAGATATGGCTACAGTTTTATCCCGAAGAAAATATCTTTCTATGCCTACGAGCTTATGTTTCGGGATGGCTCCTCAGTAATTAGAAGCTATTTGGTATCTATATTCGTAACCGTGGTCGGAACTCTATCCGCTGTCGGGATTACCGGACTAGCTGCCTATACTTTGGCAAATAAGAATGTGAAGTACCGTAATGTTCTCGGAATGTATTTTTTTATTCCGATGGTGTTCGGATCAGGAATTGTTCCCTGGTATTTAATCTGTAATATGCTGCATCTGCGAAATAATCTCTTTGCCTTGATAATTCCCGGCTTGTTGTTTAGTACCTTTAATATGTTTCTGGCACGAAATTTTATGAGCGCCCTTCCTGATTCATTAAGAGAATCAGCCACGATTGATGGGGCTAACGATATTATAATCGCAGTAAAAATATACTTCCCGTTGACCGTTCCGGCTCTGGCAACAATCGGCCTGTTTTATGGACTGAGTTATTGGAATGATTGGTGGAATGCAATCATGCTGGTGGACAATGAGAAATTATTTCCGATCCAGTATCTGCTGCTTCAATTAAAATCGCAGATAGGTATGCTTAAGGATCTGCAGTATCTGGGCGGTGCAACCTCTATGACGGTACCCTCCGAATCACTTAAAATGGCAACCGCGATCATAACAATTGGTCCGATCGTTCTATTATATCCCTTCCTGCAAAAATATTATGTAAAAGGTTTGGTAGTTGGCTCTGTAAAGGGTTAAAATACATATAACAAAAAGGAGATTAATTTTATGAAAAAAGGATTAACGTTATTGCTTGCCGCAGTTATGCTGATGTCAGCGCTGGCTGGCTGCAAGAACAGTGCGGACACAAATACGAAAGACGGCGCACCGGTGGACACATCTTCCCAGACCTCCACTTCAGATGGCTCGGCCAATGGGGATGCTGCTTCGAATGAAACAGTTAAACTTCTGTATGTAATTCCTGGAGATGCACCAGCTGACCTTGACAGAGGATTAAAGGCTGTCAATGATAAGCTTGTCGCTGACGGAGTTGGTGTAGAAATCGAACTGAAATTTTTCCCTTGGGATGTATGGGATCAGAAGCTGAATATCATGCTTTCCACAGGAGAAGAATTTGATATGTTTCATGTTATGAATGACCGGGTATCCTTGTCAAATTATGCGTCCAGAGGTGCTCTGGCAGATTTGACAACTTATATAGATCAGTATGGATCAGCAATTAAAGCAGCTAATCCTGACCTTGCAATGAAATCAGGTCAGGTAAACGGTAAGCAATACGGAATACCTGCATACTGGGTTGAAAGTGCTTTGAACCATCAGGCAACAATCCGTACCGATATTCTGAAGAAATATAATCTGGAAATGCCCACAACCTTTGCAGAATTGACAAGTGCCTATGAAATTGTCATGAAGAACTGGGATGGTGCTCAGAAGCCTTATTTCCCCATAGCTGGAACAGAACAGGTAGGAGGGTATTTCTTTAATAGTGATAATAATTATGTGTTATATGATAAAATGTTCTATGTAGGTCAGGATGGCTCGGTCAAAAATTATTTTGAAACAGACGCTTTCAAAGAAAGCTGTGAAAATGCACGCATCTGGTATGAAAAGGGACTGATTAACCCTGATGTTTTAACGATTGCGCATGATCAGGTGGAAAATCAGATAAATAGCGGAGATTGGTTTGTTCATGCAGGTACCATGGGTGATATTTCTAATATGAAGAAGAATTATCCTGACATTACGGTAGATGATTTTGCCTGGTTGGATTTTGATACGGCAACACCTGAAATTCGTCCTTACGGAACACGTAATATGCAAGCAGTTCCTTTGTCAAGTAGGCATCCGGAGGCAGCAGTGAAATTTATTAATTGGCTGTACTCCGATCAGGATAACTTCGATTTGTTTGTCTATGGAACAGAAGGTGTCGACTATAAGAAGCTGGATGGCAAGAACTATGAGGCAATGTTAGATCAGACAACCGGACAGGTGCCATACTCCATTGCCAACTGGATGATCGGCAATGTAAGCTTTGAGTATACCAGTAAGAATTTCCCTAAAGTCACAAATGAACATCTCTATAATATAGACTCAACAGCAGTAGAAGGTTATGCTTCTCAGTTTACTTTTGACGGATCAAAGGTTCAGATTCAGTTAGCTGATGTGAATACACAGATTGCGGCTATGATTGCTCTGATGGCATCCGGTGTTGTAGACTACGATTCTCATATCGAAGAAGCGCTGGAGCTTTTGCGCAAAGCTGGTATTGATGATCTGGTAGCCGAATTTAAGAGCCAGCTGGAGGCCGGTAGACAGTAAAGAATTTAAGATTGGAAAAGGCAGAGATAGAAATAGAAAATCTTTGAATTTCAAATTTCAAAGATTTTCTGTCCTGTCTTTCCGTTATAATAGATGCTATGGTGGTATTAATTATCCAAATATTCATTATGAAAGAAGGAAAAATCATGATATCAATTAAGGAAGAGAAAGTTCAATTTGAAAGTGAGAGAAATAGTAAGGTTTATGAAAGTGCAGTCTTAACTTTCCATGGGATTGAAGGATTTGATGTCTACAATTGTTCCATCCCATTTACCTGGGAAGGGAAGGAATATATCTACGGCAGAGTCGAAAAAAGAGAAGAGTGGGCACGTTCATGGGTCAGATTATTTGAGAAGACTGGTAAGGATGAATACACACTTGTGAAAGAACACATGATTTATCAACTGGAAGATCCTTACATCAGTATAATTCAGGGAGAAATGGTGCTGGGTGGCACACACGTACGTAAGCGCAGTGGGGAGATTGATACCTTTTACGGCTACTTTTATCATGGTTTGGATCTGAATGATTTAAATTACTTTACGACCGGTCCGGATTATATGAAGGACATTCGGTTGGTGGAACTGATAAATGGCAGGATAGGTGTTTTTTCCAGACCCAGAAGTGAGGAAATCAGGAAAAAGTATGGGTCAGGCTCGATGATTGGTTTTGCCGTTATCAATTCCCTTAATGAGCTGAATAGTGAAGTGATTCAAAACGCAAAACCGATTGAAGGCATCTTTGACAAGGATGAGTGGGGTGGCTGTAACCAGGCCTATTTATTGTCAAACGATATGATTGGTGTAATTGGGCATCACGGTTATGAAGTGAAGTTAGAGGACGGAAAGTCGTTGGCGATATATACTAATACTTCCTTCGAGTTTAATCCGGTCACCTTTGAGGTAAAAAATAGAAAAATCATAGGAACGCGTTCCTGCTATCCGGCCGGACCATCTAAGTTACCGGATCTCATTGACTGTACTTTTACTTCAGGCATTTCCATGAGAGAAGATGGAAAAGTGGATTTATACGGTGGAATGAGTGATACGATGGAAGGGCGGATTACCATTGATTATCCGTTCAGCACACCGCTAAAATAATTATTTATATGTGTGTAATGCACGCGAAATGGAGCGAGGTTGAAAAAATATTTCAAGAAGTTACTATCTTATTCCGTATATCGAAAAACTCTGCTGGCCTATTCCATCAGCATTCTCGTGATTACTATGCTTATTCTGGCAAGTATGTGTGAGGTATTTATTGTAAATATTAAACAGAATTCAATTGAGTCCACACATAATATGCTGACTCAACTGGTCCGAGAGGTAGATAATTTAAAAACTGATGTTGATAATGTAATGGCTGTTATTACAAATGATAGTAAAACCTTGAAATTTATTCAGTGCAGAGATGAAAGCAAGATGGATAATTACTATCTTTTCCTTGAGTTAAAGGAGATGAAAACCTATTATTCCTATATAGTAGATATTTCTGTTATTAATTTTAACAATGGCAGTTGCATCCAGGCAAATGGAATTAAAGGTAGCGGAACCGATAATATTAAGTTTGCGGCCTCGATGATTGAGCAGCAGAAGTATATTGATGTGCGCTTCGTTAAGCAAACGCAGAAGGCTAGAAATGTAGTAAGCTTTCTTCAGTACCTTCCCTATTATAACGCTGCAGTGATCGTGGATGTAAACGCTGACTGGTTTCAGTACAGCATTAATGAAAAAAACCGGGAATCACGAAGTGTATATATTATTGATGACAGTGGCAGGGCGGTTACCAACAACACGAGGGTAATTAAGGATAATCAGTCGTTATCGGACTACTTTTATTCAACGATATCAAAGCAGGATAATCAGAGAAAAAGCTTCGTATACGACGATAAATCGAAGAGGCAGTTGGTGTTCTTCTCAGAATCTTCAAAATATGGCTGGTGGTTTATAGATGTGCAGGACTATTCCTATTTTAACAGTAAATTTCAGAAAATCAGTGTTACCTTTATCGGTATCGCTTTATTAATGGTATTTTTCTGTTCTCTTATCTCCGTTGTATTTACAAAGAAAATCAGGAAACCATTGGTGCAACTTGCCAATCAGTGCAAAAAAATGTTGGGTTCTGAGGCCGAATATGAAGAGGATGAACTCAAATATCTGGATATTGCAATTGCCAGAGGGAAGCATGAAAAATATCTGAATGAAAACTATATCAAAACGCTGTATTTATATAACCTGATGACCGGGGTTCAGATGCCGTTATATGTTCCTCAGAAAGAACTTGCCAATCTGCAGGGGGAATACCAGGCGAATTATTATTGTGTCCTGCTGATGAAGCTTCAGAATTTGGATCCGATTGAGGAAGCGGAGCGGGAAAAGGAATACAAGATTTATCGGTATGCCGTCTGTAATCTGGCGGAGGAAATCTTCGGAAATGGCTTTACTTGTAAAGCGGTAGATATGGGAGCAGAGTATGTCGGGTTACTATTCTTCCTTGAGAGGAAGATCATTGCCGGCGAATATGTATTATGCTTCAAGCAGCTGAAGGACTTTGCGGAGAAAACATTTCATATCACGATTAGCGGCAGCCTGGGACTGGTCGTAAGTAATATGATGGAAATCTTCGAATCCTATCAGACCGCCAGACAATACCATGAAGTCAATCAGCTGATTGGTAGGGAGGAGCTGATTGATGCGAATAACCAGGTGAGCATCAGTTACCAAGAGAAGAATAAGAAGCTTGTAGAGTCAATACTTGAATATACCGAATATAATTTCAATAATCCTGAGCTATCCCTGAAAAGCATCTCTCAGATTTTTGGATTATCAACTACCTATCTGGGTAAGATTTTTCGGTCAATTCAGGGAGAACCATATTCCTCCTATGTTACGAATTACAGGCTTGAAAAGTCTAAGGTGGTCTTGCTGCAGACATCAAAAACAGTAAATGATATAGCTATTGAGTTAGGTTTTACAAACTCCACCTATTATGCTACGCTTTTTAAAAAAACGTATGGGTTGACACCGACAGCCTTTCGCAGTAAACAATGCAGCTAAAGCTTACCCTGATTTCTAGACGAAACTTTGGACAAAATGCGGCATTTTACTTATTAAATTCGGGTGTCAAAAAGAATTAGCTAAATTGACAAATCTATATCTTATTCAAAAGGAGTGTTTTTATATGGGCGAATTTGTGAAAGATTTTATGTGGGGTGGTTCTGTATCAAGCATGCAAACCGAAGGTGCTTGGAATGAAGGCGGAAAAGGCCTCACCGTTTATGATCTTCAGGAAAAGACAAAATCAGGGTCCGACTGGAAAGTGGCGATTGATTTCTATCACCGTTACAAAGAGGATATAGCTTTGTTTGCGCAGATGGGCTTCAATGCCTATCGTTTTTCATTGAGTTGGGCACGAATACTTCCTGACGGAGAATATGAGATTAACGAAGAGGGATTACGCTTTTATGATCAAGTAATTGATGAGCTTTTAAAATATAATATTGAGCCAGTAGTATGCCTCTATCATTTTGACATGCCAGCTGCTTTAATGAAGAAATACGGAGGCTGGATGGGCAGGGGAACTGTTGATGCATTCAAGAAATATTCTGAAATAGTAATAAGACGATTTGGAACCAGGGTAAAGTACTATATCCCGTTCAATGAGCAAAATGCTGCTTCTTTAATCTCTGTTCTGAATCTGCCAAAGGATACGCCGGAGCTGAAAAAGAAACACATTATAGCCGTTAACATGCATCATATGTTTTTGGCCTCTGCCTCCGTCAGCCATATCGTGCACCAATATGCTCCACATGCCAGAGTAGGGGGGATGGTCGGTTTCACACCCTTTTATCCCGCCAGTTGCAGGCCGGAGGATGTACTTGCCGCTCAAAAAGTAAACCGAGCGTGCAACTATCAAACCCTTGATGTATTGGCAAAGGGCGAATATCCTGCTGACCTTCTCCATGAATGGAAAGCAGCCGGAATAACACCTCTGTTTGAGCCGGAAGATATGGAATACATAAAACTGGGCAAAGTAGATTTCCTTGCCCACAGTTATTACATGTCTGCACCGGTAAAGGCAGGAGATGAATATGCAGGAATATCAATCATAATAAAATTGATTACGGATCCAATAAAAAATGAATACCTGGAACAGACGGAATGGGGATGGACCATAGATCCCGTTGGTATGCGACTGACAGTGAAAGAAATATACGATCGTTACCAGCTTCCTATTTTCACTATAGAATGTGGTATCGGTGTTAATGAGGAACTGAACGAGAAAAAAACGGTAGAGGATGATTATCGTATAGAGTATTTCAAAAATCATTTGAAGCAGCTTAAACTGGCTGTCTCTGAGGATGGTGTGGACCTAATGGGATTTTTGACCTGGGGCCCCATCGATATTTTAAGCTCCCAAGGAGAGATGAAGAAGAGATATGGTTTTATCTATGTCAATCGTACAGATACAAATCTTATGGACCTTGCCCGTTATAAAAAGAAAAGCTTTGACTGGTTCAGAAATGTGATTGCCGGCAATGGGGAAGAATTATGATGCGGCTATATGAAGTCAGGAGATTTTTAATGTTTTTACGCTATTAAAATCCTTGGAACTAAGGACAGAAAGGATTGCAGAATAAAGAGTTTCAAAACCTTTTCTAGAATTAGAGTTGCGTAAAGGATTGGGTTGGATTATACGGTTTGAATTGATGATACAGCAATCGCGCTTGGATTTGGCTAATAATAGAGTATATAAAAATAATATGGTAAGGAAAATGTATAATGACTATCCTTACATTTTCATTATACAAGGTGAAGACATGTATAAATTAATTTTTGATATTGGGGCAACAAATACAAAGTTCGCATTAATGAGTATTGATGGCAAAATACTTGAAAGAGAAAAGGTGCCTACAATATATAGTTCGGTGGACGAATACTTAGACAATATGGTCAGGATCGTAACGAAATATAGACAACAAGCGGATGAGATTGCAATCAGTACCAATGGCAGGATGTGTACCGATGGAGAAACATATAGGGCTTATATCATGAATCTGCTTCAGGGAATTAACCTGAAGAAAGAGATGGAGTCGAGGACAGGACTTCCTGTAGCCGTATTAAATGATGGGTTCTCAGCAACCATGGGAGAATGGTGGAAAGGTACAGGAAAAGGGACTAAAAATCTTCTGGTAATAGTCTTAGGCAGCGGCATGGGAAGTGGTCTTATTCTTAACGGAAAACTCTATCAAGGCTCCAAATTAAACGCAGCCATGGTGTTTGGTATGGTAAATGCCTATGGTAGCGACAAATATGATCTGGCAGGAATATCAACAGCGTTCTCACTACTCCTATACCAACTGTCTCTCATGAAGCAAATACCTATGGAGCAGATGACAGGACAGAAATTCTTCGAATTTGTCACTGAAGGTGATCCGATTGTTACAAGAATGCTTGATCAATATTGCCAAAGCATTGCTGGAATTGTCTATAACTCTGCCATGCTTCTGGATCTTGACAGTATCGTTATTACCGGCGGACTATCTGCCCAAAGCATCATAATCGAGATGGTTAACCAAAAATTACTTGAGATTCCGAAAAAAGTCATGCAAGATCAAGAAGTCGCCATAATGCTCGAGATGGCTAATGTTGATGCCAGTGATTTTCAGATACAGGTTAAAAAAGGGGAGCTGGCCCTTGACGCAAATCTTTATGGCGCCTTATATTACCTTCTTCATATGGAGTAAGTCCCCTCGACGGCAGTAATTTTTATCAAAAGAAGTCGATTGCTATTGCAGTTGGCTTCTTTCGTTATATAAAATAATACTAAATTGTATACTATGCAGAAGACAAATAAATATTTCTATAAAAACAACTACCAGTTGATATTACAACAAATGATTGTTGATTGAGTTTTATTCCTCCGTATTTTACAATATAGCTACAAGTGCTTGTAGAAATTATTATAAGAACGGAGGAATTTTATGACCATAAAAATAGGTGAAAAGATAAAAGAATTGCGCAAAAAAGCTGACGTAAGCCAGGAAAGATTTGCGGAATATTTAGGTGTTACGGCGCAAGCTGTGAGTAAATGGGAGCTCGAGGGCTGCTATCCTGATATAGAGCTTCTGCCGTTAATCGCAAATTTTTTTAACATAAGCATAGACGAATTGCTGTGTTATGATGCTATGAAAAATCAGGAAAAGATTGATATGATTATTAAACAAGCGGGACCTGAGAGGAGTAAAAATTGGTTTGACGGTACAATAATTGAAATGCTCAGAAACGCTGTGCAGGAATTTCCGAATAATTATGATTTATTATACTGTCTTGCGAAAACTTTATGTTTTACAAAAAAACCGGAAGACGAGAAACAAAAAAATCTGAGAGAATCTATATCAATTTGCACACGCATTTTGAGTGATTGCACGGATGACAATCAGCGTTTTCGCTCGCTTCAAGTGCTTGCACGCGCTTATAAAGACACCGGTGAAAAAGAAAAAGCTGTGGAAACAGCAAACAGACTGCCGCTTGCGCGTGATTCGCGTGATATGGTGCTTCCGGAAATACTTGAGGGGGAAGCGAAAACTAATCAGATTGTTCAAAATATATGGCTGTTATCGGATATGTTTGAATATTTAATTGAAAATCTTGCAAACACCAAATATAAGGACAACTCGGAAAAGAGAGTAGAACTATTTAAAAAACTCGTAAGTATCGAAGAAATACTGCACGAAAATAATGATTATATTTATGAAACTTTAAGGTTACGTGCAGTTTATTATTGGCTTACGGAAGATTATATAAAACTGAAGGATTATGACAGTGCGCTTGACTGTATAGAGTTATTTGCGGAATATAGCATAAAATTTGACGCTTTGCCGGAAGTATCTACATACACATCGGTTATTTTTCAGGGTCAGACCTGTTCGAAAAATAAGGACCTTGATATAAATACCACGGCGTCAGGCTCAAAAGAATACTTAGTATCAAGAGAAATTTTTGCGCCGGTACGCGAACACGCAAGATTTAAAACAGTTATTACCGAACTTGAAAAGCACATAAAGTAAGCATTATGTGAGGCTGAATTCTGGCATCTTTTTTTACCTGACTTCTTAAAAATTAAAGGCTGTATTTTTGTTGGTAATCAACCAATAAAAATGCAGCCTTTTTATACTCAATAATGGAAAGCTTGCTTGACATTTGATTTTATTTATGATATTCTTGCTGTGGAAAGTAAGCTTTACATTTCAAAAGAGATGACGCTTTGAAAAACAAGCCGGAGGAATATAAGGAAGCGAAAGCTAAGGCTTACTATTTATAAAAATATTAAAAGGAGGTTACATACCTATGGGTTATTTACGTCAAAAACTCAGCAGCAACAGTCTGAGGCAACGGCTGTCTTTTACCGTACTGCTGTTCATTATCCTGTTTTTCGGTGTTATGACAGTAAGCTATTTTCTGCTGCCGGAAGGGGTCCTGAAAAACAAGAATCCTCTTCAGAATTGGGAAACCTCAGATAACACGGCCATCCTCACTATGCAAATCTTTTTCTACAATATGCTTTCGGTACTCATGATTGCATTTGCAAGCCTTTTTGGCAAGAAAAAAGAATCGGAGACAAACTATCTGTCCGTTGGCTACCTGGTTTTTTTTGTACAAATTTGCATCAATGGGATTGTTGTGGGAACCTGGTCTTTTGCCCTGGGGGGCGAGGCAATTCCGTTTCTTAACAGAATCACCCGCACCTTTGATCTCGCACACAGGGCCGGGCTTTGGGAAATGGCAGGGCAGCTGCTCATCACCTGTTCCCTTGCTCACATCTCTGCGGTGCTGACCAGTGGAAATGATACCATAACACGGAAAATCAGAAGTATTCGTCTGAATAAAGGCGAAGCACTTGCGTTGATCGTTGGTTTTGCTCTCATGTTAGCAGGAGCTGTTATTGAAAGTATCGCGATCAACAGCCTGTGACTTGCTCTATCGGCATAGTGAGCAGCTCATTTGGCAGGCATCCTTGGGCCTAACTACAAACATCCCTATACCATTACTCCACGCTAAAAGCCTTAAAAATGCTGATTTTTTCAAGGCTTTTATGCATTATATAGGATAATATCCGTATAACAAAGGAAAGTGCGTCACCTTACCAGGCGATCGCACTTTCCTTTGTTGAGAACATCATTTTTGCTTTATTGCCGATATCCTTCGGTTTTCACTTTTACGGAGCGCATTCGCAGGTTTATTAATAAAATTTTATAATGCACACACTTGGCTTATGCACTATGACACCAGTGCAAATGACATTGCAATAAATATTCTATTTCATTATAATTATTTTATATAGATTCATAATATTAACCGATGATAAATTGCTAGTTTTTATTTGCGAATAATAGAGTGGGGACTTTATGCGTAAAAAATCTTACCAAAAGAATCTGTATTATTTTCCTGAAAAACTAAAAAGACAGCTGGCTCTGATACCTTATTCCCCCGTAACAATTGTGGAGGCTCCTTCCGGTTTCGGAAAAACAACTGCAATCAGGGAATTCTTAAAGAGCATCGGGGCAGAAGAGGTCAGAGAATATTGGTATACCTGTTTCGGCGAGCCCACAGCGGCGGCATGGCATAGTATCTGCGAACTGATCGCCAATGTAAATGAGAAGGCGGCTGCAAGGCTGGAGGGACTTGGGGTGCCCACGATCAACAATTTGATGAGCATAGCAGGCATTCTCAGAGGATCGGAATGTTTGCAGGAAACCTATTTGGTCATTGATAACTATCAGCTTGTTCATTGCGGCATACACCGGGAATTAATCAGCGCATTCTCCATGCACGGCGGTTCTTCACTACATATCATCTTTATAACACAGCAGCTGAAGTCGAGAACGCAAATTACGTTTAATAATAGTAACCTGCATACAATAGGAGCCAATGCATTCAACTTTGACAAGGACTGCATTAACCGCCTGTTTCAAGTGGAAGACTTACTGTTATCCGAGGAAGAGCTGGATACCGTATACAGGAATACGGAGGGATGGGTATCTGCAGTAAGGCTGCAGATATTAAACTATATTGAAACAGGGGCTTTCCACAGAAATGTAATAATGGAACGGCTGGTGGAGATTGCCGCATGGAGCAGGCTTTCACCAATGGAACAGGATTTTCTGGTTTCTGTTTCGGTTATGGACGGTTTTACAGCCAGGCAGGCAGCAATTATGATCGGTGAAGAGCTTTTGCCGGAGTATATTAAATTATTACTGGATTCCAATGATTTTATCAGATATTATCCTGATAAACATATCTATACTATTCACAGTATCTTACGGGATTATTTAAGAAGTCAGTTTTACAATCACCGGCCGGTGAGCTTTCAAAAAAGAATATTACACCTGGCCGGTCAATCCTATGCAGCAAATTCACAATTATTAGCGGCGGCGCATTGCTTTCTTAAGGTTAAGGACTATGATGCTGTTATGTCACTGCCCTTTGACCTTATCTATCTGGCCAATCAAAAGGAAAATAAGCTGGTTGAATTCCTTCTTGCCCTTCTGGAGGAGTGTCCGGAGAAAATTCTATGTCAATATCCCTTTGTTATGCTTCTGTTTGCTTATGTGTTATTATTCGACAGACAGATGGAAGCATTTCAACAATTAAGCACGCTGATTACCGGTGTTATAGATAGTCATACCCTTATGCTGAATTCACGTGAATTGCAGCGGCTGAAGGGTGAGTATATACTCCTGCTATCTTTTCAGGAATATGGGAATCTCAATAAGAGGTATACGGGTATAAAATCCGCACTGAAAATTCTTGGCGGTCCCAGCAGTATTATTGTAAAGGATATGCCCTGGGCCTTCGGCGGAATTTCTGTTTTATGCAAATTCTGGCGGAATGTGGGTGATCTGGAGGAAACTCTGCGGATTATGGATGAGGACTTTCCCGATTATCTCAAGGTATCCCGGGGGCATGGTACCGGAGCCGACAGTGCTTTGCGGGCGGAGGCATTGCTTATGAGAGGGAAGGATTACTCTGCTGAGATTCTGTGCTATAAAGCCATTTATGAGGCCAGAAATAAGCAGCAGATCAGTATCTGTATCTGTGCGGAGCTGTCGTTGGCCAGAATTGCTATCTTACGGGGAGATATCGAGCGGTATAACAGTGCCGTTGAGAATATCCGGGGATATGCGAAGGAGGATGCCAATCATTATATACTGCGTATGGCGGAGCTGAGCCAGGCCGCTTTAGATATTACGCTGGGGATCAGGGACAGGATTCCGGACTGGATGAAGAAGCTGGAGAGTATCAGCCAGGTGGTATATATTCCGGCGGTTCCTTATGTTCAGATTATCTTTTCTTACATTCTCATGAAGGAAAGGCGGTACAGCGAGCTTTATGCTGCTGCGAATTTGATTATGAAAAACACCGGAAAGGAATCACATTTGCTGACACAGGTTTATCAAATGATTATTCTGGCTGTTGCCTATTATAACAGCGGAAATAATACGGAAGCGGTCAAATATCTGAAGCAGGCACTTGCTTTGGCTGTTCCGGATAAAATTTATCTCCCTTTTGCACAGCTGTGGATGGAATACAGCGCTTTATTGGAGTCGGTATTCGAACCGGAGTATCAAAGCTTGAGAGCATTGTGCAAAAAACATGCCAGAGGAGTGAATATAATTAAGAAAGCCCTGTTAAAGACGAAAACCCCTCTGACCCCAAGAGAAAGGGAAATCGCACAGTTTGCGAAGGCCAGACTGAGCACCAGAGAAATAGCCGGTAAGCTGTTCATATCAGAGAACACGGTAAGAACCACCTTGCGTAATATCTATTTTAAATTGGAAATCCATTCAAAATCAGAGTTGGGTACTAAGGAATTTTGACACAAACTGTCGAAAAAGATACTCCAAAACGTAGTAAGCGAAAAATAATAATCTGCGGTATGTTTATATACAGCAGATTATTTTTTCGCTTTATAGGAATGCCCGTCCTGTAAAGTAAAACTCTTTATTCTATTACTGCCAGATCGGCTAGACTGTTCCAGCATACGGAAAACGAACTTATATGGCAGAAAAAAGGAGGAAGCAGATTGAGTCAGGAATACTTAAGCGAACCTTTGCTGGACCTATTTATTTTTGAAACCCTGCAAAATATTGAGCAGTTGGAGAAATCCATATTAAAAAGTGAACAGGATAATTGCCTAACCCAGAATGTGATTAATGAAATATTTCGTGTGATGCATACCATAAAGGGCTCTGCTGCCATGATGCTCTTTCATAATATTGAATTACTCGCCCATGCGATGGAGGATTTATTCTTTTATATCAGGGAGGAGGTGCCCAAAGCTATGGATTATAACCTTCTTTCCGACCTTGTGCTTGAGGGAGCTGATTTCATCAGGCTTGAGATCGCAAAAGCGAAAAATGCGGATGCTCTTAACGGGGATCCATCCGAGCTCATCGACAGAATACAAAACTTTCTTGCCTTACTTACGGGTAATGCCTTGTCCCCCGGCGATATCCCGGTTTCTTCGGAGCAGAAGAGTTATGAAGCCGTCATTTATTTTGACCAGGGCTGTGAAATGGAAAATATCAGGGCCTATGCGATCGTTCATCATTTAAAGGATATTGTGGAGGAATTTCATTACTATCCCGAGGATATTCTTGAAAACAGCAAGAGTATCGAGGTTATTCGGGAACAAGGCTTTCGGATCGTACTAAGAACAGAAAAAAGTCCTTATGAATTACATAATTTCTTTACCGGTACTGCCTATGTCTGCGACGTGGAGCTGAATGAGACGGGAGCGGATAAGCCGGTTTCTCAGGAAATCAAACCGGCGATACCCGGCAAAGCCAAACCGCCGGTTACGGACAGCAGCAGCTTTAATCAGGGTATCATCAGTGTGGATGTGATGAAGCTGGATAAGCTGATGGATCTTATGGGGGAAATGGTGATTGCGGAAGCGATGGTTACACAGAATCCGGATCTTCAGAATTTGGAACTGAGTAATTTTAACAAGGCGGCGCGCCAGCTTCATAAGATTACCGGGGAGATGCAGGATATGATCATGTCCATTCGAATGGTTCCGCTGACGGCTACCTTCCATAAGATGAACCGCATTGTCCGGGATATGAGCAGAAAATTGGAGAAAGAGGTTGAGCTGAAGCTGGTTGGAGCGGATACGGAGGTAGATAAGAACATCATTGAACATATTTCCGACCCTCTGATGCATTTGGTGAGAAATGCTGTCGATCACGGCATAGAAGCCTCTGGCGAACGAAGCGCTTTCGGAAAGCCGGAGGCGGGGCAGATAACACTTGAGGCAAGGAATGCGGGAAGTGATGTCCTGGTGACGGTCAGAGATGACGGCAGAGGACTGAATAAGGAAAGGATATTAAATAAAGCGATCCATCAGGGGCTGATCAGTAAACCGGAGAATGACCTGTCGGACAGGGAGATCTTCAATCTGATCTATCTCCCCGGTTTTTCCACCAATGATAACGTGACTGAGTACTCCGGGCGCGGTGTCGGCATGGATGTTGTGGTAAAGAATCTGGAAGCGGTGGGTGGGTCGGTACTGATTGACAGCAAAGAGGGAGCAGGTACCGTAACTACCATGAAGATCCCGCTTACCCTGGCCATCATCGATGGTATGAATATCCGTGTGGGCAGTGCAATGTACACCCTGCCCATCACCTCCATCAAAGAATCCTTCCGTCCGAGAGAGAACGAGATATTCCGGGATCCTGCCGGTAACGAGATGATCATGGTGCGCGGCCAGTGCTATCCAATTCTGCGGTTATATGAATTCTATGATATTGATACGGATGTGACAGATATTTCAGAGGGGATACTGATCATGACGGAGCAGGAGGATAAATGCCTGTGTCTGTTTGCGGATGAGCTGCTGGGGCAGCAGCAGGTTGTTGTCAAATCGCTTCCTTCTTATATCAAGAGTACCAGAAAGCTGGACTGTCTGGCAGGCTGCACGCTTCTGGGAGACGGAAGCATCAGCTTAATCCTGAATATCAGTGAACTTATCAGTGTGAGCAGATCCATAGAAAGATGAGAGTCATGGGTAAGGTTTTATTTAAGGTAACGATATACATTCTTAAGAGAAAGGAGTAGTCAAATGACCCAATTAATTGAAGACGGGCTGCTTGAGCAGGAGGAGGATACGCAGAAAGGAAAGTATCTTACCTTTTCCATGGGTGATGAGATGTACGGGATTGAAATTCAATATGTGACGGAAATCATAGGGATCCAGCGCATCACTGAAGTTCCGGATCAGCTGGAATATATCAGAGGTATCATTAACCTGCGCGGTAAGATAATTCCGGTGATGGATGTCCGGCTGCGTTTTAAGAAGCCCTTCCGGGAATACAATGAGAGGACCTGCATTGTTGTGATCGATACCGGGGACATTACCATTGGCCTGATTGTAGATGGTGTTTCGGAGGTTTTGGTAATACAGGAGGAGGACATAGTACTGCCTCCGGAGATAAATCGGGAAAGACAAAACTATATTAAGGCAATCGGAAAGGTCGGTGCAGATGTTAAATTAATACTGGACTGTGAGAAGCTATTAAGTGACGGGGATATGGAGCGGCTAAGTGACGCTTGTTGAGGAATCAGGAATAAAACGCAAGGAGGATACTGTTAATGAAATGGTTTAACAATCGTAAATTATCCACAAAGCTGTTGAGCAGCTTTTTACTCATCGCAGTGATTGCAGGAGCAATCGGAGTGATCGGTATCTTGAATATCAGAACAATCAGTGATGACAGTGAAGTATTATTCGATGCTTATGGTGCACCGTTATCCGATATCGGTTATTCCGAGATCTATTACCAGCGTATGAGAGTTTATGTCAGGGATTATATTATGACCGAGGATAATTCGGTCAGAGAAGACGCTATGGCGGAGATTACGGAAAATAATCAAAAGGTTAAGGACAGCCTGACTAAATTTGAGCAGTCTGTGAAAACCGATGAGGTGCTGGAGGAAATAGCTCATCTGAGGGATCTGCAGACGCAATTTGACGGTATGCTCCAGCAAATAGTCACGTTTGTAGAAGCGGGGAATACGGTAAAGGCAGAGGCGGTATTAAGAGGGGACATGCTGACGGTCAGTGAATCTTTGCAGGAAACCCTGGAAATGATCTTTACACAGACCATCGACGAGGGTAACAAGGAATCAGAGAGGCTGTCCGCCCTGGCTGTAACTACCATTGTGACAATGATTGTTATTGTGGTAATCGGTGTGCTGTTTGCAATCCTGTTAGGTACTCTCATCTCACGGATCATAAGCAATCCGATCAGGAACCTGACCAGTGTGGCGGAAAAGCTCGCCCAGGGCGATATGTCGGTGAATGTAACCTCGGATGCGAAGGATGAGATCGGCATATTGTCAAGATCCTTTGGTACGATGATTGTTAACATACGCAATTTGTTACATAGTATAAATGCTGCAGCGGAGCAGGTATCGGAGGGCGCAAAGCAGGTATCCGACTCCAGCATCGAGCTTTCCCAGGGGGCAACGGAACAAGCCAGCTCCATCGAAGAGCTGACGGCCTCCATTGAGGAAATTGCGGCAAAGACCAGAAATAATGCCGATAATGCAAACCAGGCCAATGGACTTGCGGAGACTGCAAGAACCAATGCGGTGCAGGGCAACGGTCAAATGTCCGAGATGCTTAAGGCTATGAGGGATATTAACGAATCCTCCAACAATATATCCAAGATTATTAAGGTGATTGATGAGATTGCTTTTCAGACAAATATTCTGGCCCTGAATGCTGCGGTAGAAGCTGCAAGAGCAGGCCAGCATGGTAAGGGCTTCGCCGTAGTTGCGGAGGAAGTGAGAAACCTGGCTGCGCGCTCCGCAAAAGCAGCAAAGGAAACCACTGATATGATTGAAGGCTCGATTGATAAAGTGGAAGGCGGGACAAGAATTGCCAATGAAACGGCAAATGCCCTCACAAGTATCGTGGAGGATGTTGCCAAGGTGGCCAATCTGGTAAATGATATAGCGATGGCGTCCAATGAGCAGGCAGCGGGTATCACTCAGATTAATCAGGGTATCATGCAGGTATCGCAGGTTGTTCAGACCAATTCGGCCACCTCGGAGGAAAGTGCGGCTGCCAGCGAGGAGCTGTCGAATCAGGCAGAGCTTTTGAAAGGGCAGGTCGGTAAATTCAAGCTGGATGATACGGTAAAAATGGATACTGATAATAATACTAAGAGCAAGAACCAGGCAAGACCGCAAACTAACCCGGTACCGCAAAAGATAGCGTTAAGCGATGGTGAATTCGGAAAATATTTTTAGAAATAATCTGCCTTTCGTATTGCAATATCAGCGTAAAAAAAGAAAGTGCGTCACCTCGTCAGGGGAACGCACATTTCTTTTCAGGGTGTAAATCATTTTGGTTTATTGTCAATATCCTTCGGTTTTAGTTCCTGCAGAGCGTATTCGCAGCATTGAACAACAAGATTGTTCATGGATATTTTCTCCTGCTGCGCAATTGTTTCCAGTCTTTGTATCAGTTCGGCTGGAAATCGGAAAGTTTTATTGATTGTCTCGATTCTCTTTATTTCAAACATTATAACACCTCCATCTAGGTTTAATGTAATTGTTAAATGATTCTAAAATATATACTTAGTTTATGCACTGGAAAATTAAGTGCGTATTATGTTGCAATATGCCATGTGTTTTAGTATAATTACCTTTATGCGGAATTGATATATGTTAACTAGCTAGTTTGCACGAAAGTATAGTGAAGTATGCACTGGTTTTATTGGAGGGCTTTGCCATGAGGTTTTTTAAGGGTACGAATAAGCAAAGGCAGGAGGAACCGGATAAATCGGACGATAAGGTCGTTAAGGAAATGATTTATGACGAAAATGAAAGTTATTTCCGAAGTGTATATGCATTACCTGATTATCGGTTATCCATATATATGAAGACCGGATCCATAATCCATTTTGATTTTCGCAGCAGGCTGGATTCAGAAGAGTTTAGTAACCTGCGGGATAAAGAATTGTTCAGAAGCGTACATACGGATGGCAGCCGTCTGATCTTTGCCAAGCCGGGTAAGACCACCGTAGAAATATCATTAAAGGAATTTATGGATTTGATACTGTTTGACCATGCAAAATAACACATATCCTTTTTAGAGGCAGGTGATTTCATCATCTGTCTTTTTTTATATGTCCGATAAAACTTTTTCTATTTTCCTCACGTCTTATCATCAGGAGTACAAATAATAATTATTATTTAAAAAAAACAGTATACTAAAGAATGGTTAAGCTTAAGGAAAACTTCGGAAAGGGATAGGCTATGAAAAAGATCAGCAGCTATGATATTTTAACCGGTTTTATCATAGAGAACAGAGCTTCGGCTTATAGATTGGCATACAGCTATGTACATAATAAAGAGGACGCTCTTGATATTCTACAGGATGCTATATGCAAGGCATTAGCTTCTGTAAGAACCCTGCAGGATTCTGCGTCGGTGAAACCGTGGTTCTTTCGGATCATCGTGAATACTGCCCTGGATTTTATCAGAAAGAATAAAAGATATGTATATGTGGAAGAGGATACCCTGGAGTCGCTGTCTCAGAGCACAGAGGATCAATACGAGGATTTCGATCTGGTAAGTGCCCTGGAGAAGCTCTCCTCCATCAACAAGACGATTGTAATGCTGCGGTTCTATGAGGATATGAAGCTGGAGGATATCGCCGGAATATTGGGCATGAATTTGAATACGGTAAAGACCAGGCTTTATGCCTCGCTTAAGAAGTTAAGAATAGAAATGGAAGCTGCAGAAGGCAGCGGCGCCGGCCTTAGGCAGTACAGGAAAGGAGATGGAAAGAATGAATAAAGTCGACAGGCTCCTCCGAACGTATCAGGAGATTGATATTCCGGAGGATTTAGAATTTACCATAAGAAAAATCATATCAAAGAAGGAGAAACGTATGAAGAAAAACAGGAGCATTAGAATTGCAGCAACGACAGCGGCAGCTGTTATTATCGTTTTTGCAGGAACCGTCAATGCCAGTCCGGCTGCGGCGAATGCCATGTCTGATATCCCTGTTCTCAAGGAACTGGTACAGCTGGTTACCCTGCGGGAAATGATCTACGGAGATGAGAATCATGAAGCAGACGTAAAAGTGCCCAAGGTTACCGGCCTTGAGAATACGCAATTAGAAAGCGCATTGAATGAAAAATATCTGGAGGAGAGTACAAAGCTATATCATGATTTTCTGAAGGAGGTAGGAGAGGCAGAGCTTACCCCTGCAAAGCTTGGCCTGTTTACCGACTATTCCGTCAAAACCAATACCGATGATCTGTATGTGATCGAACGTATTAAAACAGAGATTGCAGCCTCCGGCAGTGAATCAGTGCATTATGATAACATTGATTTAAAGAATCAGCTGATCATTACTCTTCCGGGCTTGTTTCAGGATGACAGCTATATTGATGTAATCAGCAATAACATTATAAAGCAAATGCAGGATAAGATGGCTGCCGATGAAAATCTGACCTATTTCATTGATGTCAAGGACGGTATGGGCGGTTTCGCCAAGATCAGCCAGGATCAGCCTTTCTATATTAATTCGGAGCATAAGCTTGTCATTGTATTTAATGAATATGATGTTGCACCCGGATACATGGGCATCGTAGAGTTTATTATACCTACGGAAGTAATTCAGGATATCCTGGTGAGTGATACCTACATTAAATAATAAGCATAAAAGAACTGAATAGCAATCGATATCGCACTGCAGCAGAGCAGCCAGGTTCTGCTGCAGCTTTTGCTGTACCTAAGTTGCTGCAATTTTCACATCAATTTTACATAAATATGCTAGATTTGTTTAATATTCTCTCGTTCAATTGACAAAATAATACTTTATAATATATTATTAGATAAAATACGACAGATAAAGTAGGATATTCTACCCAAGGAAAGCAGAGGAAGACAATGCGAAAAAATACAAACCCAAAAAAGGTTTATTATTTTTCAGCGAAGTTAAGCAGGCAGCTGGCGCAAATACAGCGTCATCCGCTCACCATCGTGGAAGCACCCTCCGGCTTTGGCAAAACAACGGCAATCAGAGAGTTTTTGAAGAATAATTTATCCGTGGGCGCGCGTGAATACTGGTACACCTGCCTGGGTGAGCCCGCTTCCATGGCATGGAAGGGTATCTGTGAATTGTTCTCTAATATAGATAAGGAGATTGCCGCTAATATGATCAGGCTTGAGATGCCCACGATGGAGACACTTATTTATATTGCTGCATTATTCCGGGATCTTCAATGTGAAGAAGAGACCTACCTGGTGATTGACAATTACCAGCTGGTCAAATGCGATATCCCGCGCGAGCTTATGAGCGCCTTCTCTATGCATGGCTGCAGTAAGCTTCATATGATATTTATCACGCAGCAGCTCGGAACCAGACAGCAATTTATGATCTATACCGACGATATCTATACCCTTACTTCCTCCGCCTTTTTCTTTGACCGGGAGGGTACGGCAAATCTCTTTCGCATGGAAGGAATCCGCCTGACGGACAGAGAGCTTGATTATGTATACAGGGGGACGGAGGGCTGGGTCTCGGCTATCCGGCTTCAAATTATCAATTATGAAGAAAATGGCACCTTTGATTCCTCCGACGGCATTGAAAGTCTGGTGGAGATGGCGATCTGGAACAAGCTTACGGTTCTGGAGAAGGAATTTCTGCTGTCGGTATCCGTCATGGACAGCTTTAATGTAACGCAGGCGGCCGGTATTTTACGGCAGGAGGTCCTGCCCAGGGAAATTGAGAATCTATTGAAAAACAATGATTTCATCCGTTATTACC
The DNA here is from genome assembly GCA_023409535.1 of Bacillota bacterium. Lineage (GTDB taxonomy): Bacteria > Bacillota > Clostridia > Lachnospirales > Lachnospiraceae > Mobilitalea. The sequence goes on along the minus strand of JAEYGZ010000012.1, from coordinate 153,631 downwards.
CTGATAGAAGCGTCTATATGATTCATAGCATATTGCAGGATTATTTAAGGAACCGTTTCTACAATCATCAGCCAAAGGAATTTCAAAAGCGGATTATCCGTCTGGCAGGGGAGTCTTATGCCGCTCTCTCACAGTACTATCCTGCGGGGCAGTTTTTTTACAGGATAGGTGATTATGACGCCATTCTGGCCATGCCTTTTAGCGGAAAATACCTCAGCAATCAAAAGGAAAGCTATATCCTGGAATTTATCGCGAAAGTAGCGGAGAATTGCCCGGAGGAAATTCTATGCCGTTATCCTTATACCATGCTGTCTTTTTGTCCTCAGATGTATATGGGCGGACACCGTGATACTTATGATAAGTTATGCAAATTAATTGCTAAAGCGGCTGCTGCCTATGAGGCTCTGGACCAGAAGGAAGCCTGGGCGATCAGAGGAGAACTGGCAATCATGCAGTCGTATCGTGAGTTTAATAACCTGCCGAATATGAATGAATATCATAAGGCCGCCTGGGAGGTTCTCAGAGAACCCTCCCGAATTGTACAGAACGGCACTCCGTTTACTTTTGGTTCCACATCAATTCTTTACATGTACTGGAGTAAGGTGGGGGAGCTTGAGCAGAAGGTGCAGCAGATGGATGAGTACCTGCCCGATTATCTTAAGCTCACCAGAGGGCATGGTACCGGAGCCAATACCGTAATGAGAGCGGAGGTATCAATTATGAGGGGGGAGGACCGGGAAGCCGAGATCCAGTGCTACAAAGCACTTTATGATGCCGGAAGTGCAAAACAGACAGGTATTTGTATCTGTGCGGAGCAGGTGCTGGGCAGGATAGCGATACTGCGGGGTGACGTACTGGGCTTTCATACTGCCGTCAAGAATATCCGGGAATACGCAGGTAAAGATTCCGATCTGTATTTGGAGCGGATGGCGGATTACAGCATATCCCTGCTTTACCTCGCTATGGGGATTAAGGAGCAGGTGTCAAAATGGCTTTATAATATTGAAAGTATAAAGAGCACGCTTTATGCTCCTGCGGCGAATTTTGCACAGATACTTTACTCGAAGCTTTTACTGATGGAGAAAAGGTATAACGAGCTTTACGGGATCTCTCGTTCTGTTATGGAAGAGGCGAAGAGAATCCCTTATCTGATGACCCAGGTCTTTGAACTGATCTTTCTGTCTGTTGCAGAGCATAACAACAGCAATGACAGAAGGGCTCAGGAATATATGAAGGAAGCCTTAATGTTAGCGCTGCCCGATAAGGTATATCTTCCCTTTGCCCAGCAGGAGGGGGAAATAGAAGGTCTGATTGAAGCGGTAAAGGGCTCCATCGCCGATAAGGAGGGATTAAACGCTTTATTAGCACTTTGTAAACGGCAGGAGAGGGGAGCATCTCTGATCAGAAAATCGCTGAAGGTGGAAAAATCACCGCTGACCGCCAGAGAACGTGAGGTTGCCCTGCTTGCAAGAAACCGCCTGAGCGCCAGGGAAATCGCAGACAGCCTTTTCATCTCGGAGGCAACCGTGCGGACCATCCTGAAGAACATTTACAGCAAGCTTGAAATCCATTCTAAATTCGAACTTCATGTTAAGGAATTTTAAGTATACCATAATAAAATAAGAAATAAGCCGAAACAGGAAAAATACCTCAAAATGGGGTATGCAGGAAACAATAATCTATTGTAACTTTAAGTACAACAGATTTTATGCCTATCGGAAAAAACAGAAAGGGGGAAGCAGGTTGGACAGCGGTTTTTCAAATGAACCCATGTTGGATATTTACATCTATGAAACCACGCAGAATATCGAGCAGCTTGAACAGACGATTCTATCAAGTGAAAAGGCAAATGGCTTAACAGCGGATACGGTAAATGAGATTTTCCGGATCATGCATACCATTAAGGGCTCCTCAGCCATGATGCTTTATAACAATATCGCATCACTGGCTCATTCCATGGAAGATCTTTTTTACTACATCCGGGAGGAAAAACCGGAGGATATAGAATTTGCAATACTTTCGGATCTGGTGCTGGAGGGTGTGGATTTTATCAAGCTGGAATTGGAAAAGGTGAAAAATGCAAGCAGCCTTGACGGAGATCCGGATCAATTGATTGACAGTATCAAGGAATTTCTGGCTTCTATTAAAGGAGCGGGATGCGATAAGGACGCTGGCGGCAGCAGAAAGAAGGAAGAGAGACCGGAGCCGCAGCATTATTATCTTACCCAGAACCGCGAGATCAGATCTCTGGACTGGAAGGGCTATGAGGCAGTTATTTATTTTGATGACGGATGTGAGATGGAGAATATCCGGGCTTATGCCATAATACATAACTTGAAGGATTTGGTGGAGGAATGCCACCATTATCCCGAAGAGCTCATCGAAGATAAAGACAGTATCCAGGTGATCCGGGAGCAGGGCTTTCGGGTGTTCATGCACACGGATAAGACAATGCGTGAGCTGCATGATTTTTTTGTCGGAATTGCATTTATCAGAAATATTGAACTGAACGAGCTGGAAGAGGGGGAGATCCCCGGAAAGGCTGCCCAGGAAGCAATGCAGAGGGAAGCCTCGGAAAACGCCGGGAAGATACTGGCACGGGAGCAGCTGGATCATACGCAGGCGGAGCTTCGCAATAATCATCAAAGTATTATCAGCGTCGATGTAGGAAAGCTGGATAAGCTGATGGACCTGATGGGTGAAATGGTGATTGCAGAGGCGATGGTTACCCAGAACCCTGAGCTTAAGAATGTGCAGCTGAACAGCTTTTATAAGGCTGCACGCCAGCTTCGCAAGATTACCGGAGAGCTGCAGGATATGGTTATGTCAATTCGGATGGTTCCGCTGTCGGCCACCTTTCATAAGATGCACCGCATCGTCAGGGATATGAGCAGGAAGCTTGACAAAGAGGTGGAGCTGACGCTGATTGGAGAGAACACAGAGGTTGATAAGAATATCATTGAACATATCTCCGATCCTTTGATGCATCTGGTCCGCAATTCCATCGATCATGGGATCGATACCGCCTCTGAGAGATCGGCGAAGGGTAAGCCAAAGGCAGGACAGATTATCCTGGAGGCGAAGAATGCAGGAAGCGACGTTCTTGTGATCGTAAGAGATGACGGCAAAGGCCTTGACAGGGAGAGGATTCTGGAGAAGGCCCGGGAGAATGGTCTTATCACAAGAACGGAAAGTGAATTGACCGATAAGGAGATATTTAATATGATCTTCCTTCCCGGATTTTCCACCAATGACAGGGTCACAGAATATTCCGGACGCGGCGTGGGTATGGATGTGGTGACCAGGAATCTGGAGGCGGTAGGCGGCTCGGTGTCTGTGGAAAGTGTGGAGGGTGCAGGAACGGTAACCACCTTAAAGATACCCCTTACCCTGGCAATTATCGACGGCATGAACATCCGGGTGGGCACAGCGAAGTACACCTTACCTACCACCTCCATCCAGGAGACCTTCCGGGTAAAACAGAAGGATATTGTCAACGATCCTGAGGGTAATGAGATGATCATGGTTCGCGGGGAATGCTATCCCATCGTGCGGCTGCATAAGCTGTTCACCGTTAAGACGGAGGTCACGGAGCTGACCGCGGGCATTATGCTTATGGTGGAGCAGGATGACAGGAGTGTCTGCCTCTTTGCGGACGAGCTGCTGGGCCAGCATCAGGTGGTTGTGAAGACACTGCCGGCCTATATAAAGGACAAGAAGAAGGTAGAAGCTCTGGCCGGCTGTACCCTGCTGGGAGACGGAAGCATCAGTTTGATATTAAATATCGGCAGTCTGGTCAATGCATAAGGTGCAGTGCATATGTGTGCATAAAATGCAAGTATAAAGTAAAGCGCATATACGCTGGCATAAAATACTGGCATAAGGTGCAGGCATAAGCCGGGAATGATAGAAAGAAGGGAGCAAGGAATATGTCACAAGTAGAGTTACTTAACCTGCAGGAAGAAGATGAGGATACCCTCAAGGGAAAATACCTGATCTTTTCCCTGGGCAATGAAATGTATGGGATGGAGATCCGTTATATCACTGAAATCATTGGAATTCAACCGATTACAGCAGTTCCGGAGATGCCGGAGTATGTCAGAGGCATCACGAATCTGAGAGGTAAGATTATTCCTGTGATGGATGCCCGCCTCCGTTTTAAGAAGGCAGTAAGGGAATATGATGACAGAACCTGTATTATCGTAATCGACACGCATGATATCTCTATCGGTCTGATTGTGGACAGCGTATCCGAGGTACTGGCCATGAGTGACGAAGATATCGCACCTCCGCCGGAGATCAATAAGGGCGGTCACAGATTCATCAAGGGAGTCGGTAAAGCAGGAGGCAATGTGAAGCTGTTGCTGGATTGCGAGAAGCTTCTGACGGATGATGAAGTGGAAATGATAAATTCTATAAACTAGTTGGAGGCTGGTACGCCGGATGGTTCACATAAATGAAAAAGAATTCAATCAATTCGCAGATTATATCAGAGCAAATTATGGCATTAACTTTAAGACGGAGAAAAAGACGCTGGTTGCAGGGAGGCTGAACAATCTGCTGTCGAGCATGAACCTGGACAGCCTGGCAGAATATCTGGATTACGTGACGGCGGACAAATCCGGCCAGGCAGCATCCGTTATGCTGGACAAGCTGACCACAAATTATACCTTTTTTATGAGGGAAACGGAGCATTTTTCTTATTTCAGGGACAGGGTGTTACCCTACCTGGCAGGTTCGGTAAAGGACAAGGATCTTCGAATCTGGAGTGCAGCCTGTTCCACCGGAGAAGAGCCCTATACCCTGGCAATGATCCTGAATGAATTCTTCAGCCAGGATAAAATGTTCTGGGACACGAAGGTGCTTGCAACAGATATTGCTCCGGGCGTGCTGTCCGTGGCTAAGACAGGAATTTATGCCAGGGAGAAGCTGGCAGATCTGCCCGAGGACTGGAGAAGGAAGTACTTCAAGCCATACGATAAGAATAACGATATCCTGACGGAGCGCATCAGAAATGAGGTTATCTTCGGTAATCTTAACCTGATGGATTCTGTTTATCCTTTCAGGCGCAAAATGCACGTGATCTTCTGCAGAAATGTAATGATCTATTTTGACAATGAGACGAAGGACAGACTGGTCGAACGGCTGTATGACATCACGGAACCGGGAGGCTTCCTGTTTATCGGGCACTCGGAGAGCTTAAACCGCGAGAAGACACGGTACAGATATGTAATGCCTGCTGTTTACAGGAAGGAGTAGGGAGATGCAGAATCAGAAGAAAATCCGTGTGCTGGTGGTTGACGACAGTATGCTATCACGGGAATTCATTATACGCGGAATTACCAATGATCCTCAGATTGAGGTTGTGGCTGTTGCTGCAGACCCCTTTGAGGCAAGGGACAGGATTGTGGAGGTCCGTCCCGATGTGATTACCTGTGATGTGGAAATGCCCAAGATGAACGGCATCGAGTTTGTACGAAGATTACTGCCCCAGTATTTTGTCCCGATTGTTATGGTAAGCATGGTCAGTAACGCTGTATTTGAAGCAATGGAAGCCGGTGCGGTGGACTTTGTGGTTAAGCCCGATATGCGGTCTCCTGCGGCAAACGAACTGTTCCTTAAGGACCTGATCCAGAAGATTAAGGCCGCTTCTACGGCAAAACCGGCTGTCTCAAGGAAGGAAATCACACCGGAGCGCGGGGCTGCCGGAGAGTATGATAAGAATAAATTAATCGCTATCGGTGCTTCCACAGGAGGAACCGAAGCGATCTACAGTATACTTAAAGCCCTGCCGCCCACAGTACCCGGGATTGTTATAGTGCAGCATATTCCTCCTGTATTCTCCAGAATGTTCGCGGAGAGGCTGAACAGCCAGACCTCCCTGAAGGTCAAGGAGGCGCAGACGGGGGACATCATCGAGCAGGGAAAGGTTTTGATTGCGCCGGGTGACTGGCACATGAAGGTGAAAAAGCTTGGGGGCCGTTATCAGGTGGAGTGCTTTCAGGGGGAAAAGGTGAATGGACACTGCCCCTCCGTGGATATCTTATTTGATTCGGTCGCCAGGGAAGCAGGGAAGCAAGGGGTAGGAATTTTGCTGACCGGTATGGGATATGACGGAGCAAGGGGACTTCTTACCATGCGGCGTAAGGGCTGCAGAACGATTGGTCAGGACGAGGCTTCCTCCGTGGTATACGGTATGCCAAAGGTAGCTTTTGAGGTAGGTGCCGTAGAGAGGCAGGCCGCACTGGGGGCGATACCCCAGGTGCTATTTGATATGTTAGGTTAGGTGGAAGAATGGACCGAATTGTTGGAATGGGTGAATATGTAGTGACAGACCGGGAGGAGGACATCTTAAGGACCTTTGCCCTGGCCTCCTGTGTGGCGGTTACCGTATACAGCCCCAGGAAAAAGGCGGCGGGAATGATCCATGTAGTACTTCCCTCACCGTTAAACAGTAACGATGAAAGAGACCGGCCGGGGTATTTTGCCAGGACCGGAATTCCGCTGCTGATCAGCAGAATGTGCAGGGATTACGGCTGCAGGAAGGAGGAACTGCGCATCCAGCTATATGGCGGCGCAGACTCTGTGACAATACATGACGTTTACAAGGTCGGTAAGAAGAATATAGATGCAGTAACGAGCACCCTGCAGGAAATGGGCCTGCCCGTCACTAAGGCAGATCTGCGGGGGAATGAGAGCAGATCGCTGATGATGGAAGTAAAAACCGGGTCGGTTGAGGTATACAGACAGCCGATTGTGTAGTATTTCGTATAAAATTGATCAGGAGGTGCTTATGCAGTTTCTTGATATGCAGGAAGCAGAACGTATGAAGTACCTGGCGGCAGCTCTGTCCAGTATCGGTGACGGATTGATTATCACAGACCGTCAGAGCAGGGTGCGGTATATCAATGCCGCCGGGGAGAGGCTCACGGGATGGAAGAGCAGCGAGGCAGAGGAAAAGCCTTTTGAAGAGATATTTCTTCTTGCGGATTATTTCTCCGGCGAGCCGCTTGAAAGTCCCATATGGGCAGCCCTGACCTCCAATAAGACAGTGGGGCTGCAGAATCACTCCGCGCTGATTACCAGGGAGGGGAAGACACTTTTTGTGTCTGCCAGCTGCTCGCCGGTTCATTGTGACGGCAAGGAACCGGTGGGCGCCGTTGTGGTCTTTCGGGACATTGACCGGGTCAAGAGCATGGAAGAGGAGATCAGGAAAGAAAAAAATAATTTAAAGAATGTATTGGAAGCACTGCCCACAGGAATTGTACTGATCAATGAGGATGCATGTGTAAACTGGGTGAATAAGCCTCTGCTTGATATGTTTCATCTGAGGCGGAAGAGTGTGATCGGTAAATTATTCGGTGATGCCATCCACTGTATCCATAGCTTTGAAAAGGGCTGCGGAAGGGGGAAATACTGCCGCTTATGTGAGATCAGACAAAGTATTGCGGATTTGATGATACAAGAGAAGAGCAGCAGGGATATCACAATCAGGCGTACTTTTATACAAGAATATAAGGAATATACCTTTTGGCTTCAAATTAATTTTATTCCCTTATCCGGCACCGATGAAAAGCAGATTGTTGTTGCGATAAATGATATTACCGAGCAGAAGAATTATGAGAATGCGCTGCAAAAGAGCAGAGATGAAGCGCAATCGGCGAATAAGGTAAAGAGTGAATTTCTCGCGAATATGAGCCATGAGATTCGGACGCCTCTCAACGGCCTCATCGGTATGATGGATTTGCTTATGCTGACGGATACCAACGAGGTTCAGAAGGAATACATCCGGATGGCAAAGCTCAGTGCTAATTCGCTGTTGAAGGTGATCAATGACATTTTGGATTTCTCAAAGCTGGAAGCAGGAAAGATATCGGTTGCGAAGCTTCCTTTTGATCTCAAAAGCTTAATGGAGGAGATTGTTGAGATTAACAGAGTCCTGGCAGAGAAGAAAAGATTAGGACTGCAATATTATGCTTCTTCAGAGGTTCCGAGATTTGTTCAGGGGGATCCGGACCGTCTGCGCCAGATGCTGAATAACCTGGTCGGTAATGCGATTAAGTTTACCGAAACCGGTCAGATTGGGATCAACGTCATCAATCTTGGCCAATCCGGTGAGAACCTTCAGTTAGAATTTAGTGTGAAGGATTCGGGAATTGGCATATCTCCGGAGAATATGGAATTACTTTTTAAGAGATTCAGCCAGGTGGACGGCTCCAATACACGAAGATACAACGGAACGGGGTTAGGGCTTGCCATATGCAGGCAGCTGGCGGAGCTCATGGGCGGTACCATCCTCGCTGAGAGTGAGCCTGGCAAAGGCAGTGTCTTTCGGTTGCTTCTATCGCTTCGGCCGGTGAATGAAACGGCCATGGATTCTTCAGAGGGTTACGGCTGTGAAGCGGGTCATCCCAATTCCCTGGTGGTCCTTGACGGCAGTGAGGTAAATAAGTTTATTTCAGAAGAAGCCGGTACGGAACCGATTATCATCCTGGATCCCCTGGCGGAGACGGAAAAGTGCAACCGGGTAAGGCTTGGGGAGAATGGTGAGATCCTTTTCAACAGCGCGGGTCCGTCAGCAGACACAGAACATGCTGCCCAGGAGCTGGAGGGATTGGAGCTGCTTCTTTATGAACTGAGGGAATTGCTTGAGGAAGAGGAATATGATCGGATAGAAGCCTCCGCCCATAAGATTAAAAAGATAGCGTTGCGGATCGATGATGATGAACTGATGGATATCGCATTTCGGACAGAGCTGGCAGCAAGAAAGAACAGATGGGATACCGCGGAAGAGCTTTGTCTGAAAATGCTGGATTTATATCATAAAAAATATAGAGCATAGATCATTTCGCATCTATAAATTTGTACACGGCAAATTTATGCCGGTGGCAAATTCAAGGACAGCGGCAGAACGGAGGTAAATATGAAAATCTTAATTGCTGAAGATGATTTGGTCAGCAGAAAATTCCTAAGTGAATTTCTAAGTAAATACGGAGAGTGTGATCTGGTGGTGGACGGTCTTGAGACCATTGATGCCTTTCTGATGGCGCTGAGGGATAAGGACCCCTATCAGCTGATTTGCCTGGACATTATGATGCCCAAGGTAGACGGAGTGAAGACCCTGAAGGCGCTGAGGGATCTGGAAAAGCAATATGCAATCCCGGCAGAGGAACGGGTGAAAATTATTATGACCACAGCGCTGGCTGAAGCCCAGCTGGTGAAAACGGCTTTTGAATATGGCTGTGAGGCCTATGCTGCCAAGCCCATAGATACTGAAAAACTGATTGAGGTTATGGGTAAGCTGGGACTGATTAAGATTCCTGAAAAGACGAAAAATGCCGAAAAAGATAAAAATACCCCAAAACAGGGTATGCAAAATAAGGAAATACCTACTACTATAGAGGGAGACCAGCAAATAAAAGACGGATATTTCAAAAGCGTCCGGCCTTTACCGGATTATCAGCTGGAGGTAATCATGGAGACCGGCACAAATATCCGCTTTGACTTTCGCACCAGATTGAATACCGCACGTTTTGGAATGCTGAAGGATGAGGAGCTGTTTCAGAGTGTGCGCACAGACGGAGATTACCTGATCTTTCAAAAGACCGGAAGGATGCCGGTGAAAATTACCGCCTCGGAGTTTATGGATCTGGTGCTGATCGACAGGACCAAGTAATCCAAACCACAAAAGAATACCTTAAGGGGGAAATAATCAAAATGAAGAATTTAACCATCAGCTTAAAACTTATTCTGGGCTTTGGCATTGTGCTTCTGCTTTTGATAGGTTCCATCGGAGTATCGGAGTATAACCTCAGAAGAGTCGGTGTCATACTGGATGATTTCCAGGGAGAAATGATACCGGAGAATACCATTGCCTGGAATATCAGAAGGAACCTGCTCTCCGTAGAACGGTATGTAGCTATGTCCATATTGGCTGATAATACACAGGATGTGAAGGCATATATGAATTCTGCCGCCGGCGAGTCTGATGCAATTACAGATTTAATTACCCAGTTTGAGGCCCATAAGGATGCTGAGGCGGTGCAAGATAAAATTGACCTTTTAAAACAGCAGATTACCGAGGCAGGAACGATCCGCGTCCAGATTAACGATTTGCTGACGGCAGATTTATCTGAAGCAAGTAAGGCTCAGGCCAATGATATATTTGTTGATCAATATGTACCGGCTTTTGATAAAGTTGCCGAAACAATAGTTGCGATCAATGACGTCGTCATACAAATCACTGAGGAGGATGGAAAGGAAGCGAATGCTACACAGCGTCAGGCGGATATGCTTCTCATTGGCTGCGGTATTGCTTCCGTCCTGTTGACAATCATTATAATCTTTATTATCCGTGCCTCCATCCTGAACCCTGTGAAGGAAATTGTCTCAGTATACGAGGAAATGTCAAGGGGTAACATGCAGGTTCAGGTAAAGTACACCAGCAAGGACGAGATGGGTAAGATGGCAGACAGCATCAGAAAGACCAATGCTCTTCTGGCGTCCTATATCAGTGATATTTCTGCAAAGCTTGGTATGATGTCCCACGGTGATATGAGATTCAGGGTAGATTTGGATTATATCGGTGATTTTGCGGCAATTAAGCAGGCGATGCAGAATACGGCCGTATCCTTAAACCACACCTTATCCACCATCAATGTTGCTGCCGAGCAGGTAAGCACTGGAGCCTCCCAGGTATCCGGCGGAGCCCAGGCACTTGCGGCAGGATCAACAGAGCAGGCTTCCGCAGTGGAACAGCTTAGTGTTTCTGTGAATAAGATTGCGGACCAGGCTTCGGAAAACTCCTCCAATGTGAAGCTGGCAACCCAGTATGTTGAGCAGGCAGCAACCAACATAAGAAACGGCAGCGAGCATATGAAGCAGCTGACAGGCGCCATGGAGAATATCGGCTCAGCCTCCAATCAAATCACCAATATTACCAAGGCAATTGAGGATATCGCCTTCCAGACTAACATTCTTGCACTTAACGCTGCGATTGAGGCGGCTCGTGCAGGAAATGCCGGAAAGGGCTTTGCGGTTGTAGCGGATGAGGTTCGTAATCTGGCAGGCAAGTCGGCAGAAGCCGCGAAGCAGACGGCTGAGTTGATCCAGAAATCAGTGGAAACAGTTGCGGAAGGCACGCAGATTACCGAACAGACAGCGCAAATTCTTCAGACCGTAGAAGAAAAAGCAAACATGGTAAGCGTAAGTATCGTGAAGATCGAAGCGGCTTCCGCAGAGCAGGCTTCCGCCATCGAGCAGGTGAAGCAGGGTCTTACCCAGGTGTCCTCTGTCGTTCAGACCAATGCCGCTACGGCAGAAGAGAATTCCGCTACCAGTGAGGAGATGTCTGCGCAGGCTGCTACCTTGCGGGAAGAGGTTAGAAAGTTCAAGCTGGATTCAAACTATGAGACGGATAATCTGGCTTCCCTGTCGCTGCTTCGTGAGATACCGGCCATGAACAGACCTGCAATGGAAGCTGCTTATTCCTTAGGGAAGTATTAAAGATAATCGGTAATCGGATCGATAACAGTTCCGGCCGCATTCCTGCAACAGTAATTACTATTGCGGGAATGCGGCCGGTAATATTAAGCAAGAGCTGACAGTATGATTTAATGGCGGTTGTCATTTTGAGCAGCTTCCACCATGGTCACTTCTTTCCTTCGTCTTCTGTTATAGAGCCGGAAGGCTGTGAGGATCGCTCCCACGGCGCAAATGGTTGCAGCGACGATATAGGCACCTCTCATACCATAGACAAACACATCATCCCTGCCGGCCACATAACTGGATACATGATAGCCGATTTTACTGCTCATACGGCTGTATAAGATCAGAATGGATAAGGAGATACCGGTGATCATGCCCAGATTGCGGATTAAGGCATTGACACTGCCGGAGATACCAAGCATATTCCGGGGCGCATTGGACATAATCAGGGAATTGTTCGGTGATTGGAACAATCCGTTGCCGATCGACATAAAGATCACATAAATGATCATTGTGATCAGGCTGGAATTTTCATTCAGTGAGGACATAAGAAAGAGTCCCGCACTATTTAGAATAAGCCCTGCAAAGGTCAGGAATTCCGAACCGATCTTATCCGAGAGATGTCCGCTGAAGGGTGCTACCACTGACATTACCAAAGGATATACCATCATAATTAATCCCGTGTAAGCGGAGGAATATTTCATGGTGCTTTGCAGATAAAAGGGCTGTATAATCGTTGAGCTGCTGATGGCAACAAAGGAGATAAAGCCGCAGAAGATACTTAAGGAGAACAGGCTGTTCTGAAATATTTTCAGCTGAAGTAAAGGGACCTGCGTACGCTTCTCAACGAGAAGAAATGCCGCAAAGCACACAATTGCCACAATAAAACCAATGATAATAAGCGGTTTGTCATAGCCTCTGTCCCTTCCGACTAATAACGCGCCAAATAACGCTGCGATGGCAACGGCAAACAATAACGCGCCCATCGCATCGAAGGGCTCTTTTACCTTCTCCGTTTTTCTCGGAAGCAGCTTCAGACTGAGCAGGAATACGATAATTCCGATGGGGACATTGATCAGGAAGATATATTTCCAGCTCAATGCTGCCACAATCAGCCCGCCCAGCGGCGGTCCTGCCATAGACCCCAAGGCGACGAAGGTTCCTGAGATTCCCAGCGCCTTTCCTCGCTCGCTTGCCGGAAAGATCTGCGTAATCAGGCCCTGGTTCGTGGCCATGGTTCCGGCAGCGCCCACCGCCTGGATTACTCTGGCAACGATCAGGAATACAAAGGAATTCGAGAGTCCGCAGAGAAGGGAGCCTATGGTGAATATTGCAATTCCCAGCATAAATACTCTTGATTTACCGATGATATCACCCAGACGTCCGAAAATCAGGATCGTACCTGCAATAACCATCAGATAGGAGGAAACTACCCAGGCAATTCCCTCGGTACTGACCGCTAATTTTTCCGCCATACTGGGCAGTGCAACATTTACAATACTGCTGTCCAGCGTAGCCATAAAGGTCATAAGTACAATATTAAACAAAATGATCATTCTGTTCTTAAAAATTTTGTCTTGATTCTGCTCCATATTAACTCCATTCCTGTCCGAGCTTTTTACTCTTTTTCTTGTTCGTTCTTCTGATAACTATTATAACAATAGTATCTTCACGTTTATCCAACCGGTTATTGTATTTTATAACTTCATAATTAAGAAGTCAACAAAATCCCCGAAGACCAGATTGGAATTCGGGGATTTGGAATATCGATTAATTTTCTGCGGATGCAGGCAAAGGTATGATTAGAATTCTGCTTTCCAAAGTCCGTGAAGATTGCAAAATTCGTATACTACGCCATGTTCAACCTCTTCAAACTCCGCTGCAGGAGCCTCACCCGGTGTCAGATAAGCAACCTGTAATCTATCCTCGGTAACCAGAGCGATCCACTCGATATGGTGCTCGGGTGTGGAGGGATGTAATACGGAGCCGATGGTAACCTTTACCCGGCCATCTTCAATCTTGATATCAGGAACATGCTTTTCCTTCGCGCCGTCGGAGGTATTTGCCTTTAAGGCCTTGAAGCCTTCCAGATCGGCTTCCCCTCTGATTGCTGCTAACATGGTTTTAGCGTCTTCGCTTAAATAAAAATGAATCTTTGACATAGTAAACTCTCCTTTTTGATGTATAATTTTTATTCAAATATCGTAATTGCCTGTTTACGCTTTATACGAAGCACCAGACTCTCCAAAATGCGGAAATGATGGTTTAAGTCCCGCTGCTCTAAGTAAGCGGTGGCCAAATCCTGCCCGATTACCAGATCCATATATCTTGACTCCGTGCATAGGAGCACGGCTTTGCCGGTTCCGAGTGCTGTAGAGAAGAAGATGCGGTCGTTTAACATTTTCTTGATACGGTCAATCTCCAGCAGGCCGGTTCCGGGCTGGATTCTCTGAAGCTGTGTATAGATATCCGGGCTTACAATCAATACATAGGTTCCGTAAATTCCCTTTGTGCTGAATAATTCAAGTGCCGCAGCAATATCTGTGAAGGCATTTTCACCTGCGGACCAGTCCGATCTCTTTAAACGGTTGGTTCCTGGTGCGGTCAATAAGCCGTCATAGCCATAATTTGTGTTACCGAAGAAGATAAAACGGTCTTCTTTTTTCACACAGGCCTCAGCTGCAGCTGCTGCCTTTGACAGATCTAACGGAAAGCCGTTCTGTCTGCTCCGCTCAATGTCCTTGGCGAATATGGAAAAATCTTCATATATAACCGGAAGATCCACGTACTTGCGTCCTTTGGTGGTGATAAAACCATCTTCATAAATCTCTTCCAGTTCGTCCAGATTATCCAGGGATACGCTTTCTGTCCCAATTCCCAGGGGACCGAATAGATGTAAGAATTTTCTGCAGGTTAAGGTGCTGCGGGCTGTCTTTATTACGGCAGAATCAATCTGCTCCCATAATGCTTCAGATACTGACGCGCTTTCTCTTGATAAATAACTCATAGGTTACTCCTTTCCCCGCCGTATGCGGTAATTAATGCTCAAGTAAGCTGCCGACGGTTAAGGGACTGACCGTATCGGCAGAACCTTCTGCTGGTGCTACGATTCCCAGATCTTCCAACATTTCTTTGACCTCAGATTCACCGGAAGCAAAAAATTCTGCCTCCTTTGGATCCAGGATACGAAGCAGCGCCATCAATTCTCCCACATGCGCTTTCTCTTCGTCACGGATATCTCCGATGACTTTCTTTGCGATTTCCTCTGTTGTCGCCTGAACATGGGCGTCATAAAGATAGATTGCCTCCAGTTCACCGGCAATATCCAAACGGATTGCCTGAATCAATTCTTCCTTAGACATAGTTCTTGGGACATTTCCCTGGAAGGGATTAGCAAATGCTGGCATAACTTTTTCCTCCTTAATATTAGTAATAATTACTATTATTAATTATAACACTTAATTTATAAATTGCAATATGAAAATATAATATCTTTGGAAGATTCTATTTACAAGAAAATTGTTTCATACTATACTTCTTATCATGTGGTGCCGGTGTCGAAAGGGTTCTTTTGACAGGATGCCAAATCTAATTATCAGTATAAGATCATATGTTTATTACGGCAATAATATTATTAACCGTTATAATCATATTAATTAAATGAAAGGAGTAAAGATACGTTATACCGGAGTATCTTTTACAATTATGAAGGGTAAATTTAGAAATGATTTGATTATTATGCTAAAAGGCTTTCTGATCGGTTCCTCCATGAGTGTTCCCGGAGTCAGCGGAGGAACCATGGCAATTCTATTAGGAATATATGATAAATTAATTGGGTCCATCAGCAATTTTTTAAAGGATATCAAAGGGAATTTTATCTTTCTGATAAAATTCTGCATCGGTTCAGCGCTGGGTATCGGCTCCCTGGCATTTCTTATTAAATGGCTGCTGGAAACCTATACAATACCGGTATCCTTCTTCTTCCTTGGTGCAGTCATCGGAGGTATTCCGGCATTATATAAGAAAACGAAGGATAGACCCCTTGGAATATCATCAGGCATTTATTTCTTACTGGGCCTGGGAATTGTTATCTCTATCGGATTTATACCCGCCGGTAACCTGACCGTCAGCACAGGATCAGGACTGATGCATTATATTATGCTTCTTGTAACCGGTATCATTATTGCACTGGCACTTGTGCTGCCGGGTATCAGTACCTCGCATATGCTGCTTGTACTGGGAATGTATGATGCTTTGCTTACCGCCATAACGGAATTTAATATTATGTTTATCGGAATTCTGGGAATTGTTACGGTGATTGGCATCTTCCTCATCACAAAGCCGCTGGAATGGACCATGAACCGCTTCCCGCATCAGACTTATTTTATGATTATCGGCTTTGTTCTGGGATCTACCTTTGAGATATTCCGGGA
Organism: Bacillota bacterium; assembly: GCA_023409535.1. Classification (GTDB taxonomy): domain Bacteria; phylum Bacillota; class Clostridia; order Lachnospirales; family Lachnospiraceae; genus Mobilitalea. The sequence continues at coordinate 137,711 of JAEYGZ010000012.1, read as the reverse complement.
TAAGATTCTTCCTGCGGTACCGGCAGCTACAGATGCGTTATGGTGGATCTTCACTGCCCTTATGTCAGTCATTACCTTTGCGCTGGGTATGAAGGCAATTCTATCCCTGTCACGCTTTTCCAACGATTAAAATTATTCATTCAATTCAGGTAGGGAGTGTTGCTGGACTTTTTTGCTTCGATGTGGTATAGTACTAAAATCGCATGTGTAAATAATTAACATTCTGTTGCAACCTATATATGTATGTGATATGATACGAATGAAAATCGTGAACTGTTTCATCGCTCGTAACACAGGATAATAAGCGGAGAGAACCCATGAACTTGAACGTTTACAATAATGAGATAAAAGAGATGATTAACCAGGTCTTAGAGCTGCGCAGCCAGCACTCCGATGTGGTTAAGAAGAGTTGTAAGAAGCTTATCGAATATGGTAAATCGGAGGCCGACGGCCAGTTGCTGGGTTTTGCTTATTATTATCTTGCAGAATCATATTTTTACGATAATAAATATGATAAGTTTATTAAAAATTTAATTCTTGGACTGGAATATCAGCAGGAGACCTTCGCCGACGTATTATTGGCGCGTTCTTATAATATGCTTGGAATTAACTCGGATAATCAGGGAAACATTCCTGCTGCCATTGATTATTACCTGATTTCATTAAAATACAGCCGGGAAAGCGGATTAAACTATGAAGCAGGCCTGGCGAATACAAATATCGGACAGATTAATATGTCGCTTCATGATTATAAAACAGCTATTCAATATCTGGAAAAGGCTCTTTCCTTTTTTCATCTTACCAAAGAGGAGCCCAATTCTATGAGAAACAGCGCGATTGTTGAGATATCCATCGGTCTGTGCCATTACCGGATCGGAGATATGAAGTCGGCACTTCAATATTTTTATAAGATTGAAAAAGAACGGGATAAGTATTTGTATGAACCTCACTATCAAGTTATTTTTATGATATTTGAAGCGACCTTTCGTCAGGCGCTGGGGGAATATGAGAGACGGGATTTTCTGATCAATCAATTGATTACTTTGGTTGGCGAGATCCATTCTATCCTTGATATCTATGATGAAGCGTTCATGCTGTGCGAACTTTTACGGGAAGCAAAGCGTTATGAGGATCTTTGGATGATTCTTGAGCGGATTGATCTGCTTTCTAAGCAGGCCGGCATCACGAATATGCAGTTGAGAGTACTTCGCTATAAGATAGCATATTATAAGGAGCTGTCAAATGAGGCCGGTTATCTGCAGGCCTGTGCGGATTATTATCTCTTGTCTGAGCAGCTGGAAACAGAGAATAAAACCATAGCGAAAAAATCCATTGAACTTCGTATGGACCTGGAACGCATCAAAGAAAGACAGCAGGTGATTCAGGAGGAGAATAAAATCCTTCAGGAAAAGTCCGAACGTGATTCCCTGACAAGACTTCCCAACAGAGAGAAGCTAAACAGCTATTCCGAGGAGTTATTTGAGCGGGCTTATCAAAATCAGACAAAGATAGCCTTTGAAATTCTTGATATTGATAACTTTAAGCATTATAATGATACCTATGGACACCAGGCCGGGGATCGCTGCTTAAGAAAGGTTGCACAGCTTCTGCATAATCTCATGGAGCAGGGTATCTTCTGTGCGCGGTATGGCGGAGATGAGTTCATTATTCTATATGAGAATATGTCCGATGAGGAGATATTAAAGGTTACCCGTAAGCTGAAGCAGGATGTGGTCGCACTTAAGCTGGAGCATAAGAATTCCACAGTTTCACCTGTTGTAACCATATCTCAGGGTATTTGCAATGCCGTGCCGATAAAGAGCAACCGAATCTGGGACTTCTTCTATGCGGCAGATATGGCATTATACCGGGTAAAACGGACCTCAAGGAATGACATTGGTATCGTAAATGGAAAACCAGATTAAAAATACTACATAGGAAGGTTTCGTATGAAACTAATCGAAATACCAGTAAATTCAGTGGTTGAATTGAGATTTTATTATTTGGGTATCCGGCAAAAGGTAAACGTAGGTCTATATTATAAATATTCGGAGGCAGTCTATATTTCTGCGCTGAGGACTGCAGGCAAAACCGTACCTGCTTCAAAGCTGCAAAGCGTGACGCTGGTTTATCGTAATGAGGAAGGTATGTTTACATTTCATAATGTAGCCATGCGCTCCCTTTCTTTAAGCGGTCAGAAGCTTTATGCGGTGGAGTCGGCACAGGAGGCACAAAGGATCAGAAACAGCAGGGCGGGCCGTCTTCATCTTGGGATTCAGGTTGTCGCGAAGATTACAATGGGAGAAAGCAGTGAGTCCCTGCAATGCATGCTGAAGGACATCAGTGCCACGGGAATGGGGATCTTAAGCAATAAAAAGCTGGATGAAGCAGCGAAGATTGAGATTTCCTATAAGGTTAAGAATTTAAGCGAAGTGCTGGTCGGCCATATTGTCCGTATCAATGAGATAAAGAATGGCACCGGTTACCTGTATGGATGCGAATTTGAAGAACCCAATGAAACAATCGGGAAGTATGTTATACATAAGCTGCTGCTAAAGGAAGTCGAGAAAAAGAAAGCGGAGGAGAGCATAACTTAAATCGTGAAAGAGCTGCCATGAGCAGCTTATTTTTTACCGTACGTTTCTCAGGTTGTTCTGAAAATGATGGAGCATAACGTACACTGTTTATCTGGGATATTGATGATGAGATGATGAATGAAATCAATGAAATCATCGCACCTTTTGAGAATTTATAGATCATATTGTAATAGACAGGAGTTTGATTTTGCAGGTGGCATATCACAGCAATTGAGGCAAAATCAGGCTCTTTTTTTGTCGAAGAGGCCAGAAATACCGCATTATATTAGGAGAAAATTTTAGTTTTGTAAAAATTTGATTAGAAACTCGCCTTTGATGTAAAAATCTGCTATACTAGGATCAGTTGGTTTATAAAGGGGGTAATAAAATTGTGATAACCTTCTATTTATGCTTTTTAGCAGGAGGCGCAGTACTGCCGGTGCTGAACTTTATTCTGGGTTCTCTCGGCGGAGGCACGGATGCGGATGTGAATGCGGATATTAGTACGGAAGTCGATATGGATGTGGATACAGGGATGGACCTGGATACAGAGATCGATACCGGCATGGATGCTTCCCCGGATCTATCTGCTGACGTAGGTTCATTCGCCATTGGCTTTCTTCCGACCTCTTTGATGTCATTGTCCGCATTGGCGCTGATCTTCGGAGCAGTAGGGGCGGTCATGACACTCACCGATAAAGGGAGAATAGTCACCTTTGCTGCAGCAGCAGTATCCGGCTATATTGCTTCCGTAGCGGTTCAAACAATCATTAAGACCCTGAAGAATATTCAGAAGCGAAATTACGGTATCAATGAGAATGAACTGCTGATGTATGACGGAAAGGTAATTGATACCATTCTGCCGGGGCAGTTGGGAACGGTAAGCTTTCATACCCTGAAGGATGTTCATGTAAGCTATCCTGCCAGGTGTGCTGACCCCGGGCTTAAGCTGACGGCAGGCAGAATAGTCAAGGCAACCGAGCTCAAGGACGGAGTGTTCCTTGTAGAGCCAAAAAACAAATATGAGTAACAAAATATTATTTTAAATGGAGGAGTAGAAATGGCATTTTTAGTTAACAGCGACATCAATGTCGCACCAATTCTTATCACTGTCATTGCTGTAGCAGCAGCGATCTTTATTCTGGTGAGTATCTTCAGTATGTGGAAGAAGGTTCCGCAGGACAAGGCAATGGTTGTAACCGGTCTTAAGAAGCGAATTATTACCGGTGGCGGTGGAGTGGTACTTCCTGTACTGGAGCGGACCGATATCATATCCCTTGGTAATATCCAGCTGAATGTGAATACCTCCCAGACTATGTCTTCCCAGGGTGTACCGATTGACGTTGCCGGTACTGCGGTGATTAAAGTCCGTAATACCCATGAGAGTATTTATCTGGCCATTGAGCAGTTTACCGGACAGAATGAGAATCAAATTCAGGTGTCTATTGCTGAGCAATGTACCCTGATTTTAGAAGGTAAGCTTCGTGAAATTGTAGCGTCCATGACTGTCGAGCAGATCTATAATGACAGGGAAGCGTTTTCCGCCAAGGTACAGGAGGTTGTCGGAACCAAGATCGGAGAGATGGGTCTGGAGTTAAAGGACTTCTCCATCAAGGATGTCAATGATACCAACGGTTACATAAGAGCCCTTGGTGCGAAGCAGATTGCCGAGAAGAAGAAGGATGCGGAAATTGCTCAGGCAATGGCACAGAAGGAAGAGTCCATCAAGAAATCCGAAGCAACCAAAGAAGGCGAGAGAGCGCGGCTGGTTGCTCAGACGGAAGTCAGCGCGGCGATGAAGGCGAAGGAAGTTCAGGAGGCGGAATACAGAATAGAGCAGGAATCCGCAAAAGCCAAAGCGGATGCAGCTTATGAGATTCAGAAAAGCATTACCAATAAAGAAGTGATTGAAGCTCAAATGGAAGCTGATATTCTTAAGCAGGTGAAGCAGAAGGAATTACAGGAAGCTCAGCTGCAGGTGGAGATTGCAAGAGAACAAAAGCAGACAGAATTAGAGCAGCGTCGTGCTGAGAAAACCCGTGAAGAGTTAAAGACTAAGGTTGTTGAGCCGGCAAATGCCGATAGGGAACAAAAGAAAGCGGAAGCGGATGCTGAGAAGTATGCTCAGATTGCCGAAGCGGAAGCAAGAGCGGAAGCCAGAAAGGCAGAGGCACAGGCCGAAGCAGAAGCTATTAAAGTAAAGGCGCAGGCACAGGCGGACGCAGAGGCCCTTAATGGTGAGGCAAAAGCGAAGGCAATCAGTGCAGTGGGTCTTGCGGAAGCGGAAGCAATCAAAGCAAAGGGTCTTGCGGAAGCAGAAGCCATGGAGAAGAGAGCGGAGGCTTATAAGAAATATACCGGTGCCGCTATGGCAGATAAGCTGATTGAGAAGCTGCCTGAGCTTGCCAAGGCAATCGCCGAGCCCCTCAGCCAGATCTCCGATATCAAGATCTACGGCGGCGGCGTGGAGAGTGTATCCGATAATGTTCCTACCGTGCTTGCCAAGGTATTCGAGACAGTTCAAAGCTCTGTCGGAATTGATATGAAGAGTATTGTCATGGCGGATAGTTTGGAAGCCAGAACAACCAAGAATATTAATGTTACCGGAGTTGGTGAAAATATTATTGATGAGGTAACAAAATAAATTTAAAGTTTGAGCCGGTTCATAACATTCAAAGAACCGGCTCTTTTTTTGACGAATTTTAGTAAGTTATGTCGACGGTAGTATGTGTCAATAAATTGTGTTATAATAAGCATAATATAAGACATATTCCCATCATCTGAATGTCCGGTAAAATGCAAGCGCCGTGCTTCAGGTGTCTGAAAATAAGTATAAATGCAAAAGCAAGGAGAGTAACGGCTATGATTAATCCCGCAAAATTATTTAAGCTAAAAGGGTATTGGGAAACCTTCGCAGGCAATCATCCCAGATTCCCTCAGTTTATGAAGGCTGTGCAAAGCACCGGCATTGAGGAAGGCACGGTCATCGAAATCAGTGTAACCACCACCGACGGGAAGACACTTAGTACCAATGTTAAGGTATCAGCCTCCGACAAGGATCTGTTGAATGAGTTGACAGAGCTTGCGAAGAGCAAGTAGCGGCAACCCATTTTCAAAAGCTTTTCTTACCTGTTGCGTATACGGATCGTACCGCTGGTGGTTGTAAGCTCCAAGCCGTATGAGGGGTTGGCGCCGATGGTTCCTGTGGCATAATCACCATCCTTGTTATAGGTCAGCTGGTCATCAAAGGGGGTGCTGATATCGCCGCTGGAGGTTTTCGCTGAGAAGTCAAAGCTAAATCCGGAAGGGAGTTCAAGGATCAAATCACCGCTGGAGGCACTCATATAAAGATCGTCCGGAAGAAGAGAGGCGTTCTGCGTATACTCAATATTGATACTTCCGGAGGTGGTATCAAAATCGCCGGCTCCGTCAAACCCGGTAAACCGGATGTCGCCACTGGAAGCGGAAGCCTCTGTATATCCGGCGGAATCGTTAACTATAATTTGTCCGGAGGTGGTTTCGATATCCTTTTCTCCCAAAGAATTCTCAATTTTAATGTCACCGCTGGAAGCACTGGCTTTCAGAGACCCGGAAGAATTCTTAAGCGTAATATTTCCGGAGGAAGAGGCTGCGCTGGTATCGCCTGCACCATCAAGTATTTGAATATCGCCGCTGGTGGAGGAGAAGCTGCGTTTCCCGGCAGCCTTATCTATGGTGATATTGCCGCTTGAGGTAGAGGAGCTGACAGTCTCCGCATTTATTTCATTTAATCTGATATCACCGCTTGTACTGGCAGCCTTAAAGTTCTTTATATTGAAGGTAATATCGGATTCAATATTGCCGCTTGAGGTACTTACCGCCAGTTCGCCGCCGTAACCGGAAGGCAGATAGATCTCAACTCTGCTGTAGCGGTTTATTCCGACAAACCAGTTATTGATATTCATTCTTTGCCGTTCCAGTTTTAATCTGCTTCCCGTTGTGGTGATCTGCGTCAGATCATCCGTGCCGGGTGAAAAATTCATATATTCTTTTAAGGTTAATTCCTCGGTCTCACTGGTTAAGAACACAACATCATCCCAGGTATAATTCAGTATTAAGTCATCAATTCCATCCAGGCTTACATTCTGGGTATTTACAAGTACGGGGTTTGATGAGCCTATATCGGACCACTCGGAACGAATTCCGCCGGACTTTATTGCAACTACCATCAGGCAGATTAAGCCAACCGCTAAGACAGCGAATACACCTATCAGGGTAATAGCGAATCTTCTCATTGCTTTAACTCCTTTAACCGAAATAATAATTCAATCACTGCATGGACACAGATCCCTGCCAGAAAGATGACCCAGGTGACATACCAGGCATTGGTTGCAAAGCTTAATACAAAATAAAGCAGCAGAATCAAAGTCCAGCCGACTACAATTACAGACCCTTTGACGGATTTCGCTTTTCGGGCGTTATCCTTCCATTCCTTAAACTCTTCCACCACGGTGTCACCTGTCCGCACATATTTTGGATAGATATTACCGATATAAACCAGCATACAGGTAGGTATGATATCGATCATCAGCATTAAAACCAGACCCATATAGGTAATATTCACGTTGCTGTAAATAAATCCGTCAATAATCATAAGAGCAAAGAAGGTGACGAAACTGAAGAGATAAATTCCTACGGCGGCGGTTTTCACCACGGCGTATTTCTTTCTCCTTTCCTCGCTTTCCTGCCTGCTTTCCTGAGGAGGCTCCTCAAGGCCCCGGAACAGCTCCGAGACATTACCGATGGAGCTGATAACATGCTTATATGCATCCTCCGGGGTAATACCGTCGGCAACCAGGTCCTGATAACGTTCTTTTGAATTTGCCAATAATTCTTCCTTCAGTTCAAATGCTTTTCTTGTCTTGGGAGCGTCCTCGAAAAGCTTCTCAATATGAATCCTTAATTTCTCGTCCATCTTAAACTCCTCCATCATTTTAATAAAGTGTCAATAATTGCTTTCGCGTTCTCCCAATCCTTCCTGTACTCCCGGTAGGCCTCCCGGCCCTTCTCTGTAATAGAATAGTATCGGCGCCGCGCGCCAACCTCCTGATCACCCCAATAGGAAATAATCAGCTGAGCCTGTTCCAGCCGCCGAAATGCGGTATACAGGGTTGCTTCTTTCAGCTCATATAGGTTGTTTGTCTTTTCCATGATTTCCTTATTGATCTGATAACCATAGCTGTCACCCTCCAGCAAGTGGGCAAGAATAATAGGTTCGGTATGACCTCGTATAACGTCTGATGTAATAGACATATGATTACCTCCTAATCTTGAGTTACATTATAGGTGTATATACCTCGCCTGTCAAGGTATATTTATAAATAATGTAAAAATAAAAAAGAGCACAGTCAAATTACTTCCTTCAGGAAGAAACTCAGCGGTACTCTTCTGTTTTTTATGGCAGGTTTGCTTAGCTTAATTATAGTAGCATTCTGCCTTTTAATATAACCTGCTTTACCTGCAGATCCTTATCCAGCAGCACAAGATTCGCATATTTTCCCGGTGTAATACTTCCGTACTCACCGTAGATTCCGATCTCCTTTGCCGGGTTTACCGCAGCGCATTTTACTGCTGTTTCCAGAGGAATGCCAAAGCTTACGGCTGTCTGCATGCATTTCATCAGATTGGTGGCGGAGCCTGCGATGGTGCCGTCTGCCAGGGTTGCTTTATTTCCTTTCACGGTAACAGCCTGGCCTCCCAGGGAATAGCTTCCGTCGGACAGTCCGGTTGCCATCATACTGTCACTGATTAATATGATCCGGTCCCCTCCGAACATCTTATAGGTAGCCCGTACCACACTGGGATCCACATGAACGCCGTCGGTAATCAGCTCCACATGACAATGCTCCGCATCAAAGGACGCACCGATGACACCGGGGTCACGGTGGGAGAACGGAGGCATTGCGTTATACAGATGTGTTAAATGGGAAGCACCTGCTTCATATGCTTTGGCAGCAGTCTCATAATTTGCTGTCGTATGTGCCAGAGAGACGATTACCTCATCCTTAACCTCTTTGATGAATTCCAATGCACCTTCTTCTTCCGGGGCAATGGCCACAAGCTTGATTAATCCGCCGGACAGCTTCTGCATTCTGTGATAATGCTCTGTACTGGGGGTTCTCAGATATGCAGGGTTCTGGGCACCCTTCTTGGCCAGGGAAAGATAGGGTCCTTCCATATTAATGCCTACCAGGGCAGCACCATGGTTGCTGGTATATTCGGAAGCATTTTTAAATATACCGGTCAGCCTTTCGTCATCCAGAGTCATTGTGGCAGGGGCGATGGTTGTGACACCGTTTTTTGCTTCATATTCCGCCATTGCATCAATGGCCTCCCCGGTACCGTCACAGAAATCATATCCGACACACCCATGAAAATGAATGTCTGTTAAACCAGGGATGAGATAGCCTCCCGCTGCATCCAGAATGTCCGTATCATGTTCAGCATTATTCTCAGCGGCAATTTTATCCCCCTTGATAAAAATGTCTTTTTGAACAAAGTTACCTTCTTCGGTATATACCTTTGCATTTTTAATAATCATGATTTCACCTCCCGATTTATTTTTATTAAATTTGCTTCTTGCCGGCCGCCTGTTATATTACCTGGTTAAGCTGGACAGCGCGCCTTCATCGGCAACAATCGTAACATCATTGTGAAGCTGGAGAACGGAGGCGGGAACCAGGGGTGTGATGGGTCCCTCGGTCACCTCTCGAAGAATATCGGCCTTACCTTCTCCGTGAACAACCAACAGAATCTTCTTGGCGGACATGATGCTTCCGATACCCATGGTGTAAGCATGGCGGGGAATTTCATCAACGGAATTGAAGAAGCGGGCATTTGCGTCAATGGTGCTTTGGGCAAGCTCTACGCAAAAGGTGGATTTACGATAGATGTCACAAGGCTCGTTAAAACCGATATGTCCGTTATTGCCAAGCCCCAGCAGCTGAAGGTCTATCTGCCCCAGAGATGCGATGGTCTGATCGTACTTCCTGCATTCCTTTTCAATATCCTTCTCCATACCGTTGGGGATGTGAGTATTGTTAAGATCAATATTGATATGCTTAAATAGATTCTCATACATAAAATAATAGTAGCTGCATGGATTATCCTTTGATAACCCGGTGTATTCGTCCAGATTCACAGTCCTGACACAGGAAAAATCGATATCTCCTTTGTTATGCCAGTCCACAAGCTTCTCATAGGTTCCCACCGGTGAGGAACCGGTGGCCAGGCCAAGCACGCTGTCCGGTTTTAGGATAACCTGCGCTGATATAATATTTGCCGACTTTCTGCTCATGTCCTGATAATCTCTTGTTCGTATAATCTTCATGATGGCCTCCGTTATCAATCATTTTATCAATCCCTGAAAACCTCAAAAATCCTGACGCAAAGCTGCAGGGATGTTAGTTAGTAGTATGTAGTGTTTATAGACAGGTGATACTCTTGACAAACAAAATTCGGAATGATAAAGTTGTTATAACAACATTACCACTTTAATTAAAAATATCACAAGTTCATTTAATTGTAAATATGATTTTTGAAAGAGGGCAGCCTATGAAATCATTCCCACGCTATATGCAGGTCATGAACTATTATATCCCCTTGATTAAATCCGGTAAGCTGAAGGAAGGGGACAAGATGCCGACGGAGGAGGAGATCTGCAGCTTGTTCAATATCAGCAGAATTACCGTGCGCCGTGCGCTGGACGGACTTTTGCAGAACGGATATATCTATAAGCAGCAGGGCAGGGGAAGCTTTGTTACAACCAATAAAACCGGCTTTCAGCTCAATCATTTAAAAGGGTTTACCGAGGAGATGACCTTGCTGGGCAAGGTACCCTCCAGCGAGATACTTTCCTTTCATATCGAGGATCCGACGCAAAAGGTGGCAGAGATCTTAAATATTGACAGTAACCAGAAGATCTATGTATTAGAACGGCTTCGCTGTGCCAACGGAGCCCCGATTGCCATTGAGCGGGTGCATTTGCCCTTTTACCGTTTTCCCACCCTTCAGTCAGCGAATGTCAAGGAATCGCTGTATGAGATCCTGCAGCTGCAGTATGGGGTGGAGCAGTACAAAGGTGTGCAGGAGATCCGCGCCGGGCTGGCTTCGGAAGAAGAGGCACGGCTCCTTCGGATTAACCCGGGCAGTGCAGTGCTCCACATTCACAGAACCACCTTCGAGCGGGACGGGTCAGCTTATGAATATGTGGAATCTACCTACCGCGGGGACCAGTATCAGTTCAATGTGACGATTTACAAATAGAAAGGTAAGGTTATGGTATGGGAAAAGACCTTGTAGAGGAATATGCATTTCTAACAAAGGTATGCGATATGCTTAAGGAGGTAGAGTCTGCAGAAAATGAGGCTATGGAAGCTGCCGCGCAGGCAGCTTATGAAGCTATCCGCGCAGGAGGATTGCTTCATGTCTTTGCAACCGGGCATTCTCATATGATTGCCGATGAGTTATTCTTCCGGGCGGGAGGACTTGTTCCGGTGAACCCCATTCTTGAGCCTTCCCTGACGCTGGATGCAGGGGCAATCGGCAGTATGAGGAATGAACGCAAAGCCGGCCTGGCAGAAGAAGTTTTAAGAAAGGAAGGGGTAAGGCAGGGTGACATCTTGCTTATTTCCTCCAACAGCGGAATTAACAATGTACCGGTTGAGGCTGCAATCTATGCAAAGAAGGCCGGTCTTACCGTAGTAGGAATCACCTCGTTGAAGGCCTCCAAAGAGCTTATATCAAGGCATGCCGGCGGTAAGAAGCTATATGAGGTTTGTGATATTGTGATAGATAATCATGCGCCGGTGGGCGACGGCTTGCTAACACTGCCTGAGAATGGTCTGGTAACCGGCGGAGCCTCCACCTTCGGCAGTCTGTTTATCGCTCAGCGGATTGTCTTAAAGATTGAGAATAGGTTTTTATCGGACCAAAAGACACCGCCGGTTTATATGAGCGCCAATATTCCGGGGGGTACGGAGTATAATGAAAAATTGATTCAGGAATATAAGGGGAGAATAAAGTATTTAAACTAACGCAAGGATGCATGTCTTTTCTTGCTTTGAGGCATACTAAGCCCACAAACGAGAGAAGGAAGTGATAGCTTGAGCAAGCAGTCAAACCAGAGATACCGTAAAGAAATGGATGAAAGACAGTCGATGAAGACAGGCGAAGCATCTAAAAATACAGGCAGTGAAGATAAAACCTATACTACAGATAAGAGCTCCCGGGGACAGAATAAATTAGGTCATAATTTTACTTCACCTACGGACAGTACGAAACCATGATGAATTTGAATGAGAAACCATGATAAGAGAAAGGAAAGGGCAGAGCATGGAGGAATACAGGTACCGCCTGACGTCCATGCCTGCCTTTTAAATTGCATTTTTTACATCAGCTGACCTTATACCGCAGCTGATATTGCTTTGGAGAGATATCCTTATAATGCTTGAATTGCTGAATAAAATAACTTGAGGTCGAAAAGCCCACCTGCATTGCAATCTCAGTGATATTCAAACCCGTGGTGGTCAGCAACAGCTCTGCCTTTGATATACGGACATAATTTAGATATTCCTTAAAGCTTCTCTTCATAACCCTTGTAAAGAGTCTGGAGAAATAGCTGTAGCTGAGGTTGCAGCGCTGTGCCATTTGCAGGGCGGTGATATCATTCGGATAATTCTCCTCAATATAGTCAAATACCGTCTGAAGCCTGGTTATCATGCCTTTATCCAGCTCACTGCCAAGATGAAGATCTACATTTTGCTCATTCCACCTGCGAAGGATGAGAAGAAACAGGTTATAGATATTTGCCCGTATGGCCAGCTCGTAACCATACTCCTTCCTGGCGTATTCCCTGCTGATCCCTAGAATGAGGCCCGGGATTACCGTTTTCTCCAGTTCTTCCCTTAAGAAAACCTTCTGGTGTGTGGAATCATTGAGGATAAAGGGCATCACATATTTCATGGCAAAGTGAGTCTGGGAGGTGGTGTACAGCATTTCTGGTTCAAATTTTACGACGACGTACTGATTCCATCCTTTTGACAGAGACAATATTTTATGAATTTCGTTGGAATTTATCAAAACCATATCTCCGGTTTTAAAGCTGTAATCCCGATTATTGAGTAAGATCTCATATTCTCCCGACTGCGCATAAATAATTTCTATGTAATTGTGGATATGAGCCTTCACCATAGTCTGAGGTCCATACGCCTTTTGCACATGTGTACTGAATTGTAGGGGGATGTCTCCGTACATATTCCGGGTTTCGATATAATAGGAGCTTTCCATGGGAATAATCATGCCTTTCATCAAGAGCTGTATACTTTATACTTAAGACACAAAGCTTGGGTAAAAAATTTTATTTCATATTTTTCAAAGGACAAATTATTGATATTTTTTTATAAATACATTATATCATGCGGATTGGTTTTATGCTATGTTTTTATTGGTGTTAACTATCATCGGAGAGGGACGGATCCTCCCTGATGAAATAAAAATATTTCTAAAAGGGGATTTGTACTATGGAGAAGAAATTGAAAGTCGGTATTATCGGCTGCGGAGGCATTGCAAACGGTAAGCATATGCCTTCTCTAAGTAAGCTTGGCGATGTGGAAATGGTTGCTTTCTGTGACCTTATTATCGAAAAAGCTGAGAAAGCAAAAGCAGAGTATGGTACACCGGATGCGAAGGTTTACACTGATTATAAGGAGCTGCTTCAGGACAAAGAAATCGACATTGTACATGTTTGTACACCAAATCGTTCCCATGCGCCGATTTCCATCGATTCCTTATATGCGGGCAAGCATGTTATGTGTGAGAAGCCTATGGCTAAGACAGCTGAGGATGCAAGAAGGATGGTTGCTGCTGCGAAGGAAACCGGTAAGAAGCTGACCATCGGTTATCAGCACAGACATAAGCCTGAGGCTATTTACCTGAAGCAGGTAATCGAGCGCGGCGATCTGGGCGAGATTTATTTTGCAAAGGCTTTTGCGGTAAGAAGAAGAGGAACACCGAATTGGGGTGTATTTTTAAATGAACAGGAGCAGGGCGGAGGTCCGTTAATCGATATCGGCACCCACTCCCTGGATGTAACACTTTACCTGATGAACAATTATGAGCCGAAGATGGTGGTCGGAACAAAATATAAGAAGGTTAACAATGCGGATTGCGGTAATCCGTGGGGCGGCTGGAATCCTGAGCAGCATACCATGGAGGATTCTGCCTTTGGTTTTATTGTGATGAAGAACGGCGCAACGATTATTCTTGAGTCCAGCTGGGCACTGAATACCTGTGAGCCGATCCAGGAAGGAAGCACGGTGCTCTGCGGCAGTGATGCAGGTGCGCAGATTAAAAACGGAGTAACGATAAATAAGGGCGAATTTAACCGTCTGATTGAGATTAAGCCTGATATGGCTGCCGGTGGCGTAGCATTTTATGACGGCGTCTCCAGTTCCCCTGCAGACGTGGAAGCAAGACGCTGGATCGATGCGGTAAAGAATGACACAGATCCGATCGTGCTTCCGGAGCAGGCCTGCGTGGTATCCGAGATACTGGAAGCAATTTATAAATCAGCTGCTACGGGACAGCCGGTATATTTCGATTGAGAAAGGCATGGTTATTATTATGAATATTGCAATTATAAGCTATTGGCATGTTCATGCGGAGGGCTACACCAAAGAAATTCTCGAGAAGACTGACAGTAAGGTGACGGCGATCTGGGATGAGGATTCCGTAAGAGGACAAAAGTATGCGAAGCAATTTGGCGCGGCTTGCTATGAAGATTATGACGAGCTGCTGCAGGATAAATCAATTGACGGTGTTGTCATTACTTCTGCCACCTCCGAACATACGGCATTGATTCTCAAAGCAATTGAGGCAGGAAAGAAGGTCTTCAGTGAGAAGGTTCTTGCCCTGACCATTGCGGAATGCCTGAAGATTAAGGAAGCTTTGGAGAAGAAGGGAACGGATATCACCTTATCTCTGGTGAAAAAATGTGATCCTGAATTCTTATATGCGAAGCAGCTGGTGCAAAGCGGTGCTCTGGGTAAAATTACTTACGCAAGAATGCGCAATGTCCATAATGGCAGTATTGGTGACTGGCTTCCGGCGCATTTCTATAATAAGGAGCAGTGCGGCGGAGGTGCCATGATTGATTTGGGAGCGCATCCCATGTATCTGCTTAACTGGCTTCTTGGCAAGCCCATGACAGTGCAGTCCTTGTTTACAGAGGTGACGGAACACGGAGTAGAGGACAATGCCGTATCCCTTATTGAGTTTGAACAAGGAGCGATCGGCGTATCCGAGACAGGCTTTGTATCCGTTTATAATCCGGCAATACTGGAGATCAGCGGTACGAAAGGAGCACTCTTTATCCGTAACGGTGTGACATATGCCACAGAAGAAACGGGCGGTAAATGGGAAGCGGCACAGCTTCCCAAGGCTTTACCATCCCCGTTGGTTCAATGGGCGAGGGGTGAGAAGCCGCAGGAGGGCGTTACCTTTGGAATAGAGGATGCTCTCATGCTGACCAGAATGATGGAGGCGGCTTACAAATCCTATCAAAGCGGTAAGAAAGAGCATGTAGTTTGAGCAGGCTCGCAAATAGTATAACATTTGTACAGATAGAAATACTGAATGAGAAGGGGTTAGGCTTATGGAGATATCTTTACAGCTTTGGTCTGTCAATGAAGAGACAAAGAAGGATTTTACCGGTGCGGTAAAAAGAGTCGGCGAGATTGGCTTCAGCGGTGTTGAATTTGCCGGATATGGCGGGCTGACTGCAGGGGAGCAGGCACAGTTATTGCAGGAAAGCGGACTGTATTCGGTTGGTACCCATAGTGGCTTGCAGGTTTTTGAAGAGAATTTTGAGGCGGAGTTATCCTATAATAAAGAAATTGGTTCCAAATATATCATCTGCCCCTGGGCGAAGATGGATACCCTGGAGGAGATTGATCATGTGGCCGAGGTGCTGAATAAGGCAGCTGACAGAGCGTCCAAGGAAGGCATCAAGGTTGGCTACCATAATCATGCCCATGAATTTGTGAAGCTTGGGGATAAGTTCGCCATGGATCTTTTGGCAGAGAAGACGAATGAGAATGTGGTGCTGGAGCTTGATGTGTTCTGGGTGGCTTATGCCGGTGTTGACCCGGCGGAGTATATTAAAAAATGGGGCAAACGTGTTGAGTTAATCCATATTAAGCAGATCGACAGCGAGAAAAAGAATGTGGATGCTGCGGACGGTATCATCGATATGAAGAAGATTAAGGAAGCAGCACAATATGCAGCCTATTTTATCCTGGAGCACGAAGAATTTGATAAGCCTGTATGGGATGCCATTCAAAATGATTTTGATTATTTAAGTAGAATTTAGACAGCAGTAACTTCCATGATCCTATGTTAATATGGGATATTGCACAAATATGTATGAAATTGAGTAGGAGTATTGAATACGCCTACTCAATTTATTATAATCGAGGAAGATATTGACAAGGAAGCAGTGTGAATTATAAAAGGCATAATTCACACTTATTAGTTTGTGTGAATAGACCCATATAGAGTAAGCGCATCATGAAAAACATAATTCACACGGCGAATTTGTGCTGATGCCTAAATTCACGGGCATTGGCGGAATGGAGATTAATATGCAGGCATCAAGATCAGAATTTTTGGTAAGAAGCAAGCCGCTGATAAGAAAGCTTATCACGCTGCTGTCGGCGGATTATGAATATGTATCCGTACTTGGCACAGACACAAAGGGTAAGACCTACACGGTAAGTAAAACAGGAATAGATATCAATGATTATCTCCTGGTGGAAAGAGGCTTTGTGGTCCGTATCCATAACGGCGTCAACTATTCGGAATATTCCTTCAATGAGTTAAGTGAAGAGAAGCTGCCGGAGATTATCGGTGAAATTAAGGCAAAGCTGAACAAGGCAGCTCCTGAAATTGCTGTAAATACTTATGATAAAATTGAAGAAGAAGAGCTTACGAAGCAGTTCTTCAGCGAAGTGGAAGAAAATCCTGAGACCATCAGCCCTGAGGTGATTGTCAAGGAGCTTACAAGAGTCATGGAAGCGGCAAGTGAGCTGTCGGAGCTGATCATTAACTTCAGGACAGGTTTTAATTGTATTCATGTATCAAAGATCTATCTGTCGGATAAAAAGGACCTGGAACAATCTTATCTGACCTGTGAAGCAAGACTCTTCTGTATGGTCAGACGGGAAGATACGATGAAATACGCTTATAAATCCTTCTCAGGCATGAAGGGCTATGAGCTGGTCAGGGAGCTGGAGCGTAACTATAAGAAGGTTGTTGAGGAGGGTATTCAACTGCTGGATGCAAAGCCTGTCAAGCCTGGAGTATATGATGTTATCTGTGCGCCGGACATTACCGGACTGATTGCACACGAAGCCTTTGGCCACGGTGTCGAGATGGACATGTTTGTGAAGGGCAGGGCAAAAGGTGCGGAGTATATGGGCAAGGAGGTTGCCTCCCCGATTACGACCATGCATGACGGCGCTGCAGCCATCACCCATATGTCTTCTTATTTATTCGATGATGAAGGAACCCTTGGTACGGACACCACCATTATCAAGGACGGCATTCTAAGGAACGGCATCTCCGACCTGCTCTCTGCCATGAAGCTTGGCACCGCGCCCACCGGTAACGGCAAGCGGCAGTCCTTTGAACGAAAAGCTTATACAAGAATGACCAATACCTTCTTTGAAGAGGGAAAAGATACTTATGAGGATATGCTGGCATCCATCAAATTTGGATATCAGCTGGAAGGAATGCAAAGCGGTATGGAGGATCCAAAAAACTGGGGAATTCAATGCATCGTAATGCTTGGCAGAGAGATTGTTGACGGTAAATTCACCGGTAACCTGATCTCGCCGGTTGTCTTGACAGGCTATGTACCCGATTTGCTAAAGTCGATTTCCATGGTGGCAGGGGAGATTGACCTGGAAGGCGCAGGCTTCTGTGGTAAAGGCTATAAGGAATATGTCAAGACCGCCAACGGAGGACCGTACATTAAAGCGAAAGTGAGGTTGGGATAATGCTGGAACGGATTAAAAAAATACTGAAAAGTCAAAAAGACATCACAGGCTTTAAAATCTGTGAGACGCAGACCCAGTCAAATGAGCTGTTTTTCATCAAGAAGAACGTAGATATGGACCGCGCAAAAAGGGTACATAATTATAAAGTAACCGTATATATCGATTTCAAAGAGGGTGAAAAGCTGTTTACCGGTTCCTCTGCAACCACCATCCATCCCACCATGACGGATCGTGAGGTAGAGGAAGCAATCAAAGAAACTGCCTTTGCAGCCAGGTTTGTAAAGAACCCCGAATATCCGCTGGTAACCCCGGATACAGAGAATCGGGAGCTTGCTCAGAGTACCTTTGCCGGAGAAGATCTGCCTTACTGGTTGAATGAGATTACCAAGGCAGTTTATCAAAATGATATTTATGACAAGGGCGGGATTAATTCCTGTGAGATATTCCTGGAGAAGACAGATACCAGAGTGGTCAACTCTGAAGGTGTGGATGTACATGATACCAAGTATAAGAGTATGGTGGAATTTATCACTACCTGGAAGGAAGAAGGGGAGGAGATCGAGCTTTACCGCCGTCTGGAATTCTCGGACTTTGAGGCGGAGCTTATTGCAGAGGAAGTAAAGAGTATGATTACAATCTGCCGCGACCGGGCAATTGCCGCAAGGACACCGTCACTGAATACATTCCCGGTGATACTGACCAGGGATGCTGTCAGGGAATTTTTAGGCTATTATGCATCAAAGAGTAATGCGCTCTCCGTTTATAACAAATCCTCCTCCTGGATGGTGGGGGACTCTATTCAGGGCTCAGAGGTAAAAGGAGATCTGATTACAATGACCCTTGATCCCTTCTTGAAGAATTCCTGCCATTCCGGTGGATTTGATGCGGACGGCTATGGGCTCTCACCGGTGACAATCATTGAACAGGGGGAGTTAAAAGGATATGCGGCAGATCTGCGTTATGCCCATTATCTGAAGGTTGCAGCCACCGGAGCCATTACGAATATGGTTGTAAAGGGCGGCAGTCGGTCAGCCGAGGAGCTGCAGCGGGAACCTCATCTGAAGGTCGGGGCTTTCTCTGACTTCAGTGTAAATTATATGACCGGAGATTTCTGCGGTGAGATACGCCTTGCCTGGTATTACGACGGAGTGAAAACGATACCGGTTACCGGAGGCTCGATCTCCGGTAATATCGGAGAATTGCATCATGAGCTCTATCTGTCCAGGGAACTTCAGAGGGACAATAACTTTGAGGGTCCTTCCATGCTGAAGCTTAAAAAGGTAACCATCGCCGGAGTGACAGAATAATCAGAGCAATACAGTTCATCCTATGGATGATAAAAAGGGAATGCGGTTGCATTCCCTTTTATGTTCGTATTCCTTTTTGCGACGATCGGCTGGTATGAGATGAACTCATCTCCTTTGCTGGGGACCGTTTCTGGAGCCGTTAGACCACGGACTATCAAAATAATTATTATAGTTCGTATTGAAGTTATTATTTCGATATCTCTGATCTCGCAGCTCTCTCGGTTCTCTCTGCTCCCTCGGTTCTCTCTGTTCTCTTAGTTCTCTTTGCTGATGTCTTTGTATTTCAGCATCATTTCGATAGATATCTTGTCCGAGGTTCCCAGTCTCAGCCGATGGATTTGAAACCGATTCTGTTAATGATTTTTCTTTATTCTTGCGAAGTTTCCTCCTTGGATTTATAACATAACCGATAACCAGACCCAGCAAAAAGAATGCAACAACAATAGCTATATAGATTAAAAATATATCTGTCAAAACCATACCGTACACTCCTCTGCGTTATATTCATTAACAATATATGCCACTTTACGTCTATAAGTGACAAAAAACGAATTAAATTCCGATAGCAGCAGATACTTTAGACAGGACAAAAATTCTTAAAGAAATATTTTATCCTATGGGTAAAAAGTTGAGTTGACATATATATAGTGTCTATGTATAATATGGATACAATATATTGTACATAATAAGATTATAAAAACTGACGGTCATTGATAGAATAGAGCATTTCGTATTTCTGAAAAGAAGGGAAGGATAATTATGGAGTATTTATTGTCGAAAGAATTCCTGGATCATTATATAAATAGAAAAACGCCCTTAAGCCATATCGGAGAGTTTGTATATCTGCGTACATATGCCAGATATCTGGAGGATAAGAAGCGAAGAGAGAACTGGTATGAGACAGTACTGCGCACCACTCTGTATAATATTGAACTGGGGATTGAATTTAAGAAAAAGCATGGAATTAAAATTGATATAGAAAATGAGCAAAAAGAGGCACAGCTGTTATTTGACCGGCTTTTCCATCTTAAGACCTTTACCTCGGGAAGAACACTTTATATGGGCGGTACCGAGGTGGTGAAGCAATATCCGCTGTCCAATTATAATTGTGCCTTTACAGATATTGAAACAATGCGGGATCTGGTGGATGTGTTCTATCTTCTGATGGTGGGCAGCGGTGTCGGGATTCGCATTGACCGGGTGAAGATTGCACAGCTTCCCAAGGCAAGGCATATCATGCTTGAGAGCAATTATGATGCTGCAATCCGCCCGGGAACACCCAAGGAAGAAATGGAGCATTCCAAGCTGATTATTGACTTAAGCGATGAAGCAACGGCGCTGCTGAAGGTCGGTGACAGTAAGGAGGGCTGGTGTGAAGCACTGGAGACCTACTTTAAGCTGGTTACCGCAGATCAATATCAGCATATCAGGAAGCTGGTGATAGACTATAGCTATGTAAGACCGGAGGGGGAACGTTTAAAGCGCTTTGGAGGCAGAGCTTCCGGGCATAAATCCATCCAGAGGATGTTTGAGAAGATGAACCGGGTATTTTTACGAAGGGAAGATCACGGACTTAAGACCATCGATATTCTGGATATTGCGACCATTATCAGTGAAAATGTAGTCTCCGGCGGAGTGAGACGCAGCGCCATGATGGTAATCTGCGATGAAGAGGATGAGGAGGTTATTCAGGCTAAGAGAAATATCTATAGGGTGGTGAACGGTAATTGGATAGAGGATCCGGAGATCTCCCATCGCAGGATGAGTAACAACTCTATTTTGTATACCCGAAAGCCTTCTCCGGAGCAGATCAGGGAGATTATCAACTCTATCAAGGTCAATGGGGAACCGGGGTTTATTAATGGAAGGGAGGCCCTTCGAAGAAAACCCTCCTTCCGCGGCTGCAACCCCTGCGGCGAGATATTGCTGCAGTCAAAGCAGTGCTGCAATCTTACCACAAACAATCTTATGAGCTTTGTTGAAGACGGTATATTGAATAAGGCAGATTTAATTGAAGTAATAAAGCTTTCCACCAGGGTCGCGCTTCGTATGACGCTGGTAGAGGTAGAATTACCGGATTGGAACCGTGTTATGCAGGCAGATAGAATTATCGGCATCTCGCTGACCGGAATGATGGATATGTTAAATAAAACCGGTATGAACTACGAGGAGCTGGCGCTGCTTCTGGAAGAGCTTCGCGAGGCGGTACATCGGGAAGGCAAGCATTACTGCAGCCAGCTGGGGATCACACCGCCGCAGCTGATGACTACCATTAAGCCGGAAGGCAGCTTGTCAACCCTTCCCTGTGTCAGCTCAGGTATTCATTTTGCACATTCTAATTACTATATCCGCCGTATTCGCATCTCGGCTTCAGATCCGTTATATAAGATGATTGCTGCCCAGGGCAGTTATCCTATCTTTAATGAGAACGGTCAGGAGGATGAGAATTGCTCTGTCAAAGTAATCGAATTCCCTATTCAGGCGCCGGAGGGAAGGACCAAATATGATGTGGGTGCGCATGAGCAGCTGGAGCTTTATAAACTCTCTATGAAGCATTGGTCTGACCATAATACCTCCATCACCGTACATGTCAGAGAGCAGGAGTGGGAGGAGGTTGCGCAGTGGTTATATGAGAACTTTGATTATGCCGTTGGAATTACCCTGCTGCCGTTATTTGAAGACACCTATCCGCTGATGCCTTACGAGAGTACGACAAAGGAAGATTACCAGGAGCGGCTAAAGCGTATCAAACCCATTGATTATGAGCTGCTGGCGGAGCTTGAGGATGCCGAGGAACGGGAGATCCTGGATCAGGAATGTGAAACCGGCGCATGCCCTATCAGGTAAATGTGCTGAACATCAACCGGAAATAATTATGAATTTTATACAAATTTTATCTTGACTTGGACAAAACAGAATCGGTATAATAACGACTAATTAATCTGGATTAATGGAACCGAGAACAGCGTAAACCACATATTATTTCATCAAAACTATAAATAGGTTAGAATGTCAGAACATTTGACAGAGGCGTCTTAAGAACATCTTAAGGCGCCTTTTTTGAAGTTAAGATATCTTCTAATTCCTGTTGGATTTATTTTGTACGGTCTGTAAAGGCTTAGTCACCTGCATGGCTTGCAGGGTTTGAGAAAGGAAGGGTATAAAGTATGAAAAAGCAAGGAGCAACACCGCTGCCCAGGTCTTCCCGAAGGATATCATTTTTCCTTCTTATAGCAACAGTAGTACTGACAATGTTTTTCACCGGATGTAATAAAAAAGAGGAACCAGTCAGCCGTACAGATCCGGTTGACCAAACAGAAACGCCCGCCAGTCAGCCTACACAGGCGCCGACCGATGCGCCGACACCAACGGCGGAACCAACAGCGGTACCTGATCCCAGCGAGCTGTTAATCGGAGCGGCAGCCAGTCTGCAGACATCCTTAACAGAGCTTCAGGGTATTTTTGAAGCGCAGTATCCGAATGTGAAGCTGACCTTTACCTTTGCGGGCTCAGGGACTCTGGAACAGCAGATCAGGGAGGGAGCGCCGATGGATCTGTTTATCTCTGCTGCGGAGAAGCAGATGGATGCCCTGGAGACTGACGGCTTTCTTCTGGAGGGTACCAGAGTTAACCTGCTGGAGAATCAGGTTGCTCTGATTATACCGAAGGACAGTACGCTTTCGATTGCCAGTTTTGAAGATATCGTTAAAGCACCGGTAATTGCTGTCGGTGATCCCGAATCGGTACCTGCGGGTCAATATGCACAGGAGATTTATACAAATCTGAGAATCTGGGAAGATGTACTGGCGAAAGCGACTCTCGGCAGAGACGTGACGGAGGTTTTAACCTGGGTCAGTTCAGGTAATGCGGATGCCGGTATTGTATATACCACAGATGCAGCCTTAAGTGATGATATCATCGTAGCGGCAATTGCAGCCGAGGGCACCCACCGGAAGGTAATCTATCCGGCAGCAGTATTAAAGGATAGTAAGGAGGCAGAGACTGCAGGAGAATTTATCAGCTTCCTGCAGTCACAGGAAGCCAAGGATATATTTGTTCACTACGGGTTCAAGACCGCGGATTAGTAAAATAGCTGACCGGTATCAACCGGGCTTCGCAGCTGAAGTAATATCTTCACACTTACAAGGAGGGATGGTGTATGAACTGGTCACCTTTATGGATATCACTTTGCACGGCAGTGCCGGCTACCATCATTACCTTCTTTCTCGGAATATTTACTGCACAGAGGATGGTAAGCTCCGGAGGAAGGATTGCAAAGCTCCTTGATGTTTTGTTTACCCTGCCTCTGGTGCTGCCGCCCACCGTTGCCGGTTTTTTGCTGCTCCTCTTATTCGGAAAGAACGGCATACCCGGAAGATATCTTACGGAGCTCGGAGTGCAGATTGTATTCACCCGCACAGCGGCGGTGATTGCAGCGGTTGTCATATCCTTTCCGTTAATGCACCGCTCGGCAAAGGCAGCCTTTGAACAGGTTGATCCGGCCTTGATCTATGCAGGAAGGACACTGGGAATGACAGAGCGCAGGATATTCTGGAGGGTTATTATGCCGAATGCGCTGCCGGGAGTGGCTTCCGGGACAATTCTTGCTTTGGCGAGAGCCCTGGGTGAATTTGGGGCAACCCTGATGATTGCAGGAAATATTCCGGGGAGGACGCAGACCATGCCTCTTGCCATCTATATGGCAATTCAGGGCGGAAAGCAGCAGGAAGCGGTTATCTGGGTTATTCTCCTGGTGCTCCTTTCCTTTGTGATGATATTGCTGATGGGTTACTTTGCCAGAGATCGCAAAAAGTCGGAGGGGAGGAAGAGGGATGAGCCTGCAGGTTGATATCCGCAAAAAATATACGGGTTTTGATTTAAAGATAAGCTTTCATACAATGGGAGCTTCCCTGGGGTTATTGGGAGCTTCCGGCTGCGGAAAGAGCCTGACCTTAAAATGCATTGCGGGAATTATAACACCGGAGGAAGGCAAAATTATCTTAAATGACAGAATTTTATATGATTCCGAGAAGAAGATCGCCCTTGCGCCTAAGGAAAGAAAGATCGGCCTGTTGTTTCAAAACTACGCGCTCTTTCCGAATATGACGGTAAGAGAAAATATCAAAACAGGCATCCGGAGAAAGGATAAAAAGAATGCATTGCTTGCAGACCTGACCGCCATGCTCCGTCTGGAAGATAAGCTGCAGAGATATCCGTATCAGCTGTCCGGCGGGGAACAGCAGCGGGTGGCTCTGGCAAGGATACTGGCAAATGAACCGGAGGTACTGATGTTTGACGAGCCCTTTTCTGCACTGGATGCTTTCTTAAAGGATCAGCTTCAGCAGGAGCTTTTGGAGGTGCTTCGGGAATTCCGGGGAGACATCCTGATGGTATCCCATAACAGGGAGGAGATTTATCGCTTCTGTAAGAAAATAGTCGTGGTAAATAAAGGCCGCGTCATAGAATGCGGAGATAAGGCGGAAATCTTCGGCAGCCCGGAGGTACTCACCACAGCAAAGCTGACAGGTTGTAAAAATATCTCAAGAGCCAGAAAGCTCTCTGATTATTCGGTTGAGGCACTGGATTGGAAGCTGCGGCTTGTGACGGACCGTTTTGTGGAGGACAAGGTGAATTATGTGGGAATCCGGGCACATAATCTCAGGCCGGCCGGGGAAGGGGAAAGTGCCAATACGCTTCCGGTTCTACGGGCAGAGGTGTCGGAGGGACCCTTCGAAGACCGGTTTATTTTACATTGTAATAACACAGCGGCTGAGAAGGTATCCCTGAGCTGGATCGTGGCCAGAAAAGAATGGACGGGGGCATTAAAGGAGCAGCTACCGGACTATATTACGCTGCCCAAAGAACATCTTCTGCTGCTGTCAGATTCAAATCAATAGTGTAAAGTGTGCAAAAATACAAGCAAAAATTTATTAAAAATTGACAATTCGATGTATTGAATCACCAATTTACAGATGCTAAAATTGCAGCATAACAGTCTTAGCAACGATAGACAGAGACGTCATTTCCTTTCGCAAGGAGATGGCGTCTTTTTTTAAATCAAAAGGAGGGCATCACTATGAGACAGGTTGCAATTTATGGCAAGGGTGGTATCGGTAAATCCACCACCACACAGAACTTAACCGCAGGTCTGGGAGAAATGGGCAAGCAAATCATGATTGTCGGCTGCGATCCAAAGGCAGATTCCACCAGATTGATCCTTGGCGGCCTTGCCCAGAAGACAGTTCTTGATACCTTAAGGGAGGAAGGAGAGGACATTGATCTCGAATTCATATTGAAGCAGGGTTATGCAAAAATCCGCTGTGTAGAATCGGGCGGTCCCGAACCCGGTGTCGGCTGTGCGGGACGAGGCATCATTACTTCCATTAACCTGCTGGAGCAGCTGGGGGCTTATACCGATGATCTGGATTATGTATTCTACGATGTGCTTGGCGATGTAGTATGCGGAGGCTTTGCAATGCCCATCCGTGAAGGCAAGGCACAGGAGATTTACATTGTAGCTTCCGGTGAGATGATGGCGCTGTATGCGGCAAACAATATCTCCAAAGGTATCCAGAAATATGCCAATACCGGCGGTGTAAGACTCGGAGGAATTATCTGCAATTCCAGAAAGGTTGACGGAGAAGCAGAGCTGGTATCCGCTTTTGCCAAGGAGCTGGGTTCCCAGATGATTCATTTTGTACCGAGAGATAATATGGTACAAAGAGCGGAGATTAACAAGAAGACGGTGATTGATTATGATCCGGCGGCAAATCAGGCGGATGAATACCGTGCCTTAGCCCAGAAGATCGATGGAAATGACATGTTCGTCATCCCGAAGCCTATGAAGCAGGAACGGCTGGAGGAGCTTCTGATGGAACATGGAATTCTTGACCTGTAGAATAGGGAGGTGGACAGATGCTGCTTGTAAGATCAATCATCCGGCCCGAGAAAGTGGGCGTTGTATTGTCGGAATTACTTGCTGCCGGTTTTCCGGCAGTTACCAAGATGGATGTATACGGACGCGGAAAGCAAAAAGGCGTCAAGGTTGGCGAGATCTTCTATGATGAGATCCCCAAGGAAATGCTTCTGATGGTGGTAGAGGATAAGGATAAAGAGGATGTAGTGAAGATTATCATGAAATATGCAAGAACCGGCGAAGAAGGGCATTTCGGAGACGGCAGAATATTTGTCAGCCCGGTGGAAGAGGCCTATACCATCAGTACCAGGAAGAAAGGCCTGTAGCACAAACCACTTTGCAAATTTGTGCTGACGCCCAAATTCACGGGCATCGGCAGTATGGAGGTTATGTATGAAAGAAGTAATCGCAATTGTCCGGCAGAATAAGGTCAATGTGACGAAGGAAGCCCTGGCGGACGCCGGGATCCCTGCCTTCACCTGCAGAAAGGTTCTGGGAAGGGGAAAGAAGCTCATCGATATGACCCTGCTGCGTACCATCGTTGAATCAGGGGAGATACCTGCAGTACAGGGAGAATATCTCTCGGAGACCAACCGGCTGATCTCCAAGAGGATATTTACAATCATTGTTGAGGATAAAGATGTTAACCTGGTTGTGGATACCCTGATGGATTCCAATTCCACCGGTAATCCGGGAGACGGAAAGATATTTGTACTGCCAATTCTGGAGAATTACAGGGTTCGTGACGGTGCGGCGGCAACGGATGTATATTAGGAGGTGACCGAAATGGAAACTTTAGACAGAGTACTTGACCAGTATAATTCCAAGGTTTATAAGAACCGCAAGGAGCATATGGTTAAGGTCAATGATAACGGTAACAACAATGAAATAGCGGCCAATGTCAGAACCATCCCCGGAATTATTACCCAAAGGGGATGCTGCTACGCAGGCTGCAAGGGCGTAGTGCTGGGACCCATCAAGGATGCTTTTATCATTACCCATGGACCCATCGGCTGTGCCTTTTATTCCTGGGGAACCAGAAGGCATAAAGCGAAGAAGGAGGAAGGCGTAGCCAATTATCTGCAGTACTGCTTCTCCACCGATCTTCAGGAGTCTGATATTGTATTCGGGGGAGAGAAGAAGCTGAAGAAATCCATTGAAGAGGCCATGGATTTATTTCATCCCTCCACCATCATGATCTGCTCCACCTGTCCGGTAGGCTTGATCGGTGATGATATTCACGCGGTGGCAAAATGGGCGGAGAAGGAATACGGCATCAAATGTATCGCCTTCAGCTGCGAGGGTTATAAGGGCGTCAGCCAGTCGGCAGGACACCATATAGCCAACAATCAGCTGGTCCGTTATGTCATCGGGGAAGGAGACCGCCAGGTCACCAATAAATTCGCAGTCAATCTGTTGGGCGAATATAACATCGGCGGTGACGGCTGGGAGACGGAACGTCTGTTAAAAAGAATTGGGTATGAGATCGTATCAACCTTTACAGGAGACAGCAGCATGGAGGATATCAAGAATGCCCACAAGGCGAATCTAAGCCTGGTGCAGTGCCATCGTTCGATTAACTATATCGCAGAGCTGATTGAAACCAGGTATGGCATATCCTGGATGAAGGTCAATTTCATCGGAATTGAAGGAACCATCGAGACCCTCCGTAACGTGGCAAGATATTTTAACGATCCGGAGCTGACGGCAAGAACCGAAGCGGTCATCGCGGATGAGCTGGATATTGTGCGGGAGGATCTGACGTATTATAAAAGTAAGCTGAAAGGAAAGACTGCTGCGATTTATGTGGGCGGCTCCAGAGCACATCATTATCAGTTTTTATTAGAGGATCTGGGGATCCATACGATCCTGGCAGGCTATGAATTCGGGCACCGGGAGGAATATGAGGGCCGTGAGGTAATTCCTTTTGTCAAGCCTGATGCGGACAGCAAAAACATTGAATCCATCACGGTAGAGCCTGATCCGGCAAAATATCATGTATATCTTTCGGAAGAGGATATGGCCAGATTACGGGAAGAGAAGCTGATTGACTACTACGGCGGCATGGTCAAGGATATGAAGGACGGAACTTATATGGTGGATGATCTTAATCATTTTGAAACCGAAGAGTTCTTAAAGCTGTTAAAACCGGATGTCTTTTTTTCCGGGATCAAGGATAAGTTTGTTGCACAAAAGGGCGGTGTTTTATCCAGGCAGCTGCATTCCTACGATTACAGCGGACCCTATTCCTGTTTCCGTGGTGCGGTAAACTTTGCAAGAGATATCACCATGGGTATCTACACACCCGCCTGGAGCTATGTGAAGGCTCCCTGGAAGACGGTTCCGAGTCTGGAGGGTGAATTGGGAGGTGAAGCGGTATGCTAGACTATACAAAGAAAGAAGCGTATGAAAGAAGTGCTTTGAGAGTCAACCCGGCAAAGACCTGTCAGCCGGTGGGGGCCATGTATGCGGCACTGGGAGTGCATGAATGCATGCCCCACAGTCACGGCTCCCAGGGCTGCTGTGCATTTCACAGAATGTTCTTAACCAGACACTTTAAAGATCCGGCAATGGCGTCCTCCAGTTCCTTTACTGAGGGCGCCTCTGTTTTTGGCGGCGGTACAAACTTGAAGACTGCGGCGAAGAATATTTTTGACCTCTATCATCCGAAGATTATCGCGGTGCATACCACCTGCCTCTCGGAAACCATCGGCGATGATCTGAATGCTTTAATTCAGGGTATAGACATACCGGAAGGAAAATATATGGTGCATACCAATACGCCCAGTTATAAGGGGTCCCATATCACCGGCTTCAGCAATATGGTTGCAAGCTTTATCAGCTATCTGTCGGTTCCAGGGGCCAAGAAAAAGGCTAAGGTTACACTGCTGCCCGGCTTTGTCAATCCCGGCGATATGCGTGAGATGAAAAGGATCGCTGAGGCAATGCAGGTATCCTATACCATGCTGCCGGATACCAGCGGGGTGATGGACAGTCCCATGACCGGTAAATTCGAGCTTTATCCTAAGGGAGGCACCACAGTGGAGGAAATCATTGATCTTGGCAGCTCCTCCTTAACCCTGGCTCTCGGCAGGGCGGCAAGTGAGGCACCTGCGGAGACCCTTTCCAAAAAATGCAGCGTTCCCTGCAAGCTTTTACCGGAGCCCATCGGTATCGGAAGAACGGATGAATATATTCTGGCCTTACAGTCATTTTCCAAGAATGAAGTTCCTTATGAGCTGGAGGAGGAGAGAGGTCAGCTGGTGGATATTCTGATTGACATTCATCCTTACACCTATAATAAGAAGGTGGCTGTCTTCGGAGACCCGGATACGGTGCTGGGCCTTGCGGAATTTGCACTGGAGATGGGAATGATTCCGAAATATCTGCTGACCGGTACCCCTGGGGAGGCTTTTGAAAGAGAGGCCAAGGAGCTGTTTGTAAAATTCGGTGTCAGAGGCTGCATGGCGAAGGCGGCAGGGGATTTATTTGAGCTGCACCAGTGGATTAAACAGGAAGGTGTCGATCTTCTGATCGGCGGTACCCATGGGAAATATATCGCCAGAGCGGAGGACATTCCCTTTGTGAGGGCGGGCTTCCCTATTATTGACCGGTATATCCATTCCTATATGCCTTTGATTGGCTACAAGGGCGGCATGAGGCTGACGGAGCTGATCTGCAACGCACTCATGGATCGTCAGGACAGAGATGCCGCAGAAGAGGATTTTGAGATGGTACTGTAATTATCGTGCTGCTGATCTGCTACGAAAGCTAATCTGCTTATTATTGATCAGGAAAGGAAGTGTATCCATGGTAAATGAGAGTCTATTGGAGGACAGAAGGGATTTTATCTTACTGAAGCAGGAGGGCTGCAGTGGAAATGGCTTTCGGTGCGACAGCAACAGTGTGTCCGGTTCCGTGAGCCAGCGGGCTTGTGTTTACTGCGGTGCCCGGGTGGTGCTAAATCCTGTTACGGATGCATTTCATATTGTTCACGGACCCATCGGCTGTGCCAGCTATACCTGGGATATCCGCGGAAGCTTAAGCAGCGGCTCGGACTTATACCGTAACAGCTTCTCGACGGATTTAAAGGAAAAGGACGTGATCTTCGGCGGTGAAAAACGTCTGACTGCTGCCCTTGAAGAGGTGATAGAGAAGCATCATCCGAAGCTGATCTTTGTCTACGCCACCTGTATCGTAGGAGTGATCGGAGACGATGTGGAGGCGGTCTGTAAGATGATGTCGGCTAAGCATAAGCTTCGGGTTATTCCTGTGAAGTCCCCGGGCTTTTCCGGCAATAAATCCACAGGCTATAAATTAGCCTGTGATGCAATCATGGAATTGATTACCCCACATAAGCCTGCGAAGCGGCCCGGCATTAATATTCTGGGAGACTTTAATCTCGCGGGGGAGCTGTGGATTGTTAAGGATTATTTAAAGCAAATGGGAGTACCGGTGATTGCAAGCATCACCGGTGATTCCAGTTATGATATGCTCATACAGGCCCCGGCGGCGGCACTTAATGTGGTACAGTGTGCAGGCTCCAGTACCTATCTGGCCAACCGCATGGAGGAGGAGCTTGGAATACCGTATCTCAAGGTAAGCTTCTATGGAATAGAAGACACCATGAATTCCCTGCTTCGGATCGCTGAGGCACTGCATCTGGAGGAGGCCAGGGCTGAGGCTGCGGCATTAGTCGAAAAAGAGACGGCAAAGTTAAAAGATTTCTTAGAAAGCTACCGCCCCAGACTGGAGGGAAAGAAGGCTGCAATCTATGTGGGCGGCGGGTTTAAAGCAATCTCCCTGATCAGGCAGTTTCACTCCCTGGGAATAGAGACGGTGGTGGTAGGAACCCAAACCGGCAAGAAGGACGAATACGAGATAATCGCTGACCTGGTGGGTGAAAATACTGTGATATTGGATGATGCGAACCCGGCGGAGCTTGAGAAGTTCATCAGGGAAAAGCAGGCAGATCTCCTGGTGGGCGGTGTGAAGGAACGGCCGCTGGCTTATAAGCTTGGAGTTGCCTTCTGTGACCATAACCATGAGAGAAAGCATCCCCTCTGCGGCTTTGACGGTGTGGTGAACTTTACAAAGGAGATCAATCAGAGCATCAATCATCCGGTCTGGAAGTATCTGAAGGAGGCTGCCCTATGAGAGGAACCCTGGTTAACCTGAACGTAAATCCCTGCAAGATGTGTATGCCCATGGGGGCGGCAACAGCGCTTTACGGAATCAAGAAATGTATGTCCATTCTTCATGGTTCCCAGGGCTGCAGTACTTATATCCGAAGGCATATGGCAACTCATTATAATGAGCCGGTAGACATTGCTTCTTCTTCGTTGACGGAGGAGGGGACGGTCTACGGCGGAGAGAAAAACCTGTTAAAGGGCTTGCTGAATCTGATCAGGATTTATGATCCGGAGGTCATCGGAGTAGCCACCACTTGTCTGGCGGAAACCATCGGGGAGGACATTCACCGGATCATCGGCAGCTTTTATGAGAAATATCCGGAATATAAAAAGGTCACCATCATACCCATATCCTCAGCGGGTTATTCCGGAACCCACTACGAGGGCTTTATGGAGGCTCTGTATCAGATTGTTAAGGCGGTTCCGATGGACACGGCAAAGAATAACAAGGTCAATGTTGTAACAGGCCAGCTGTCACCGGCGGATACCAGATATTTAAAGGGGTTGCTGGAAAGCTTTCATTTGGATTATATCCTTTTGCCGGACCTGTCGGAAAATCTGGACGGAGTATATCAGCCGGAGTATCAAAAGCTCCCGGGCGGAGGAACTGACATCAGGGACATCGGTAAGATGGCAGGAGCGAGAATGACCATAGAGCTTTCCGCCTTCCCGGAAGAGACAAAGTCCGTAGGACAATATCTTCAGGATACCTATGGCGTGCCCTGCCAGGTCTGCAATCTTCCGGTAGGCTTGCGGGATAATGACAGGCTGCTCAAGATACTTAAGGCAGTTTCAGGACAGGAAATACCCTGCACAATCGTAAAGGAACGAGGACGATACCTGGATGCCATGATCGATTCCCACAAATATTTCGGTGAGGTAAGAGCGGCTGTCTATGGAGAACCGGATTTTGTATACAGTGCGGTGCGGCTTTGTGCAGAGAATGGAATATTACCGGTGATTGCAGCCACCGGTTCCAGATGTGACAGGATAAAGGGGCTGATTGTCGAAGAACTGCGGGAATTGGCGGCAGGCTTTGATCCGGGTCGAACAGAGATATTGGATGAAGTGGATTTTCAGACCATAGAGGAGCTGGCGGGAGAGCTTCAGGTTAATCTGCTGTTTGGGAATTCCGACGGAAGAAGAATTGCCGGGAAGCTGGGAATCAAGCTGGTCAGAAGAAGCTTTCCGGTTCACGACCATATGGGAGGGCAGAGACTGCGAAGCCTGGGGTATGACGGCTCTCTTACCATTCTTGATGAGATTGCCAATGTGATGATGGATGCAAAGGAGGGGAGCTTTCGGGAGGAGCTGTACGACAGATATTATACGAAGCTGCAACCAGCCTCGGAAGTGAGCATTGAGAAGCGGACGCAGACCCACCCCTGCTTTAACTGTAAGGCACATAAGCATGCCAGAATGCATCTGCCCATCGCGCCCCGCTGTAATATCAGCTGTAATTATTGCCTGAGAAAATATGACTGCCCCAATGAAAGCAGACCCGGAGTTACCACCGGTATACTGAAACCGGAAGAGGCCTTGCAAAAATTTCTGGAGGTTAGAAAGAAGGCTGCTAATCTTACGGTAGTGGGAATTGCAGGGCCGGGAGATGCATTAGCGAACTTTTCTGAGACAAAGAGGACATTGGAGCTGATCAGAGAGCAGGATCAGGAGATCACCTTCTGTCTTTCCACCAATGGGTTGATGCTTCCGCATTATGCGGAGGAATTGATCACCCTGGGGGTAACCCATGTAACCGTTACAGTGAATACAATTGATCCGGCTATCGGGGCAAAGATATATAAATATGTGGATTATGTGGGTCTGCGTCATGTGGGAGAAGCGGCAGCAGCAATTTTAATTGCCAACCAAATGGCTGGGCTAAAGCTATTAACCTCCAGGGGGATTGTCTGTAAGGTAAACATCGTAATGCTGAAGGGGATTAATGACCGCCATATTCCGGAGGTAGTGAGAAGGGTAAAGGAGCTGGGCGTTACCATGACCAATATTATGCCCTTGATTCCGGTGAAGGGAAGTGCCTTCGAGAGGCTGGAACCGGTCAGTGATGAGGAGCTTTTGGCTATGCGGAATTCTTGCGGTGAAACCTTAAAGCAGATGTACCATTGCAGACAATGCCGTGCAGATGCTGTCGGAACCCTGAGTGAGGATAGCGCCGGTGAGCACAGAGGTGCGTACGTAGCCGGTGAACCTTCCGCTGGTATCTCACAGGCCGGAACGGCAGGAGACGGCCTGGCAGAGGAATTAAAAATTGCAGTAGCTACTAAGAGCGGCATCATGGTCGACCGGCATTTTGGGCAGGTTACGGAGTTTTATATCTATTACTGTCATAATGGGGATATTGTATTTAAGGAGAAAAGGGCAATTGAAAAATACTGTGCCGGTATGGAGGAGTGTGAAGAAAGAGATGACAGGATGGGTAAAATCATACAAACCATCGCGGACTGCAATGCAGTAATTGCCATGAGAATCGGCGAGGCGCCGAAGGAGAAGCTGAATAGAAAAGGAATTCAGGTATTCACCGACTGCGACGGGATAGAGGCTTCCATTCAAAAGGTTATCTCTAAATTATGTTTGAAGCAGGAAATCGTATGAAATAAACGAAAGGCAGGTGAAAAATATGGTTGAATTACAACATCACATCTTTGTCTGTACCAGCTGCAGGATCAACGGACAACAGAAGGGAATGTGCTTTGCCAGGGATTCCGTGGATCTGGTCCAGCGTTTCGCGGAGGCAGCCCAGGAGCAGGATATAACGGGCAAGATTATGATCACGAATACCGGTTGCTTTGGTATCTGTGATAAGGGACCGGTTGTAGTGGTATATCCGGAAGGTGTCTGGTATGGGAATGTCACTGAGGAGGATGTGGATAAAATACTGGAACAGCATATCATTGGTGGAAATCCGGTGGAAGAGCTGAGAATATAAACCTTATCATGTCTTAGGGAGGTGGCCCGATGCTTCAGCTGATTGATAATACCCTGATGGAACTGAAGGAAAATCTGCCGTCCGGGGAGGAACTGCACCGCTTCTGCGAGCTTTTGTTTACCATCGGCGTGGATGTCATAGAGCTGTCTGTTCCGGTTTATGAAAGGATGGAAGAGCTGCCGCCCGGAAAATTTGTCTTAAATATCGACCTGACGGAGCAATCGGAGCGGTACCCGGGCTTTTACCGTTATGTATGCCGGCAGGCATCAAGCGTAAGCAATATGATCCACGAAATACAGCTTAATGATGTGAGAGAGATTCTGAAGCTTCGTACCCTGCGCAGTTCTCAGGAGGTACGGATTGTCGGATTAGATGACCTGATGTGTCAACCCTATGAAAAATATTTGCCGGAGTTAATCAATTGCCTGCCTCGTACGCTCATCTATTTTTGTCCGGAGAATACCTATGGCTGCGCAAGCGCGCTGGCTCTGGAGTGGCTGATGAATTACGGAGACAATGTAACCACCAGCTTTGCCGGGTGCAGAAATAATGCGGCAACAGAGGAGGTAATCATGGCGCTTCGCCTGGCAATCAGGCACAAGCCGAATAAGGATCTGACAGTGCTTCCCCGGCTGGCACGGTATTACGAAAGTTTTTTTAACGAAGCAGTAGGAAACCGTAAGCCAATCATCGGCAGGAACATCTTTAAAGTTGAATCCGGTATTCATGCGGATGGTATGAATAAAAACCCGGCCACCTATGAAGCGTATTCTCCGTCCAGCGTGGGTGCCAAATCGGAGCTGGTCATCGGAAAGCATTCGGGCAGCAGAGCGGTTAAGCTTAAGATGGCAGAGCTTCAGCTTGACCTACCGCCTGACGATGTTGTGGATCAGATTTTGCAAGCGGTAAAAACCGACTGTACAAGGGACAGGAAAAGTCTAAGCGAAGCGGAATTTCTCCGTCTGGTTATGGAGGTTATGAGCAATGAAGGATATAAAATACATTGTTGATACTACGTTGCGGGATGGGGAGCAAAGCCCCGGAATTGCCCTGGGTATTGAAGATAAGGTCAAGATTGCAAAACTCCTCGACAGCATGGGTGTATACGAGATCGAAGCGGGAATTCCCGTCATCAGCCGCGAAGAGGAAGAGAGTATTTACCGGGTTCTGGAACAGAAAAAGCAGGCAAAGATATCGGTCTGGAGCCGTATGAATATACAGGATGTGGAGCGTTCCGTCGCCTGCCGGCCGGATATTCTGCATATTGGGGCTCCGGTATCCTATGTACAGATTTATAATAAGCTTCGTAAGAATAAGACCTGGGTCATACGCAATATTCTGGCTTGTGCGGATCTGGCATTGTCCAGAGGCGTGGAGGTAACCGTCGGACTGGAGGATGCCTCCCGATCGGATATCGGTTTTCTGCTTAGTATAGTTAAGGAACTGCAGCATGCCGGTGTGGGGATGGTACGGGTGGCTGACACGGTTGGTGTCCTGACCCCCGGAAGAACCAGAGAGCTGATCAAGACAATCAGGGATTATTCGGATATCAAAATTGAACTGCATATCCATAATGATCTGGGTATGGCGGTTGCCAATTCCGTGGTGGGAGCCAAGGCGGGGGCAGACTATATAGACTGTACCCTGTTTGGAATCGGTGAGCGGACCGGTAATTGCAATCTTTATGATTTTGTAAAAGCCGGTGAAATATTATTTGATTTTGCAATGAATAAAAAGCAGATTAGAACGGTTGAGACGGAAGCCTTTCCTGAACTGAAGGGTGTAATTTAAGCTTCTTAAATATGCCATTATCTATCCTCCGTTTTCTTATAGAGAGAGATCCCTGTGTCACAGCAGGGATCTCTTTTATTCTTTTAAAAACTACTTTAAAATGCATTGCGTTACTACGTTAACGGGTTGCCTGATTGCAGAACCTCTGTTATAATGATACGAAAAACATTATAATTATTGGGAGGACATGTATGAATAACATTCAGATGCTGATTGTCATGGTCATTTATATGGCAGCAGTCATAGGCATTGGCTTGTATTTTGCAAAGAGGGCAAATGAAAATCCGGAGAATTATTTTCTAGGAGGACGCTCTCTTGGGCCATGGATTGCAGCCATGAGTGCGGAAGCCTCCGATATGAGCGGCTGGCTTTTAATGGGTCTGCCCGGGGTGGCATATTTTTATGGCCTCAGTGATGCAATCTGGACAGCCATCGGCTTACTTGCAGGTACGTATATCAACTGGCTTATTGTAGCGAAAAGGCTTCATGCATATTCCATAATAGCAGAGGATGCTATTACAATACCGGAATTTTTCAGTAACAGGTTTCATGAAAAAAAGAAAATAATTATGATGATTTCAGCGTTGTTTATTATGGTGTTCTTTACCATATATGCATCCAGCTGCTTTGTAACGGTTGGAAAGCTGTTTGGTACGTTATTTGATATTCCATATCAATATATGATGATAGCAGGTGCTGTCTTTGTTATAATATATACTTTCCTGGGAGGCTTTTTAGCGGAAAGTACCTCGGATTTTATGCAGGCGGTGGTTATGATTGTTGTGCTTGTCGGTGTGCTGGTTACCGGTATGATCAGTGCCGGCGGCATTGGTGCGGTTTATGATAATCTTCAGCAGATTCCCGGTTTTTTGGAATTCTTCGGTATTTCAACCCCTACTGTTGGCACCGACGGTTTACAGCAATTGTCACAATCCGGCGCTCCCTTATTTGGAGAAGCAGGAGGATATGGTCTGCTGACGATTCTTTCAACCCTTTCCTGGGGACTCGGATATTTTGGCATGCCGCAGGTTTTACTTCGCTTTATGGCGATTCGTTCCTATAAAG
Source organism: Bacillota bacterium (assembly GCA_023409535.1). Lineage (GTDB taxonomy): Bacteria > Bacillota > Clostridia > Lachnospirales > Lachnospiraceae > Mobilitalea. The sequence continues at coordinate 100,822 of JAEYGZ010000012.1, read as the reverse complement.
AAATCAAGAAATCCAGAAGAATTGCGACTGTCTGGTGTGCGATCTCTCTTATTGCTGCCGTATTCATCGGTATTACAGGCAGAGCTATATACCCTGCAGTGCATTTAACCGCTGCTGATTCCGAGAAAATCTTTATAACAATGGCGATGGGACATTTGCCGACGATATTGGCGGGACTGGCGATGGCAGGAATTCTGGCAGCCACCATCAGTTCGTCCGATTCTTATCTTCTGATTGCATCTTCGGCGGTTTCGAAAAATATTTATCAGGGACTGTTTAAGAAAAATGTCACAGATAAGCAGATCATGAATATGGCACGGATTGTGCTGTTGGCCATTTCACTGATTGGTGTCATAATTGCTTTGGATGAATCCAGTATTATATTCAGGGTAGTATCTTTTGCATGGGCAGGCTTTGGTGCTACCTTTGGACCGATTATGCTGTTTTCTTTATTCTGGAAGAGAACAACAAGGGAGGGAGCTGTCGCGGGTATGCTGACCGGAGGAGGAATGGTATTTGTATGGAAGCTGCTGATTAAGCCGATAGGAGGAATATTCGGTATCTATGAACTGCTGCCTGCTTTTATCCTCTCTTGTATTGCAATTGTAGTTGTATCCTTGCTGTCAAAGGAGCCGGACGAGCTGCTTCAGACAGAATTTAAATCAGCAAAATATTATAAAAAATAACCAGGCGGGAACAGATCAGAAGGGATATATGATCCTAGACCAAGCTTATAGAATATCAGTAGATAATCATGCATATGATATGCTAAGAGATATCCTATTAAGGGAGGGGATCTGGTTGTCAGAGGGGTATCAGGTTATTGTCAGAGAAAAAGCCTTACAACAGGACATGTATTATAAGAATAATAATATTATGCGATATACGATTAAATATCCCTGCTTTATATCAGATACATATCAGACGCTTGTTAATAAGCTGAATTCATTATACAGGACCAAAGCAGTAATGTACGAGAGATCAAATATTATGAATTTATATCAGATGGCTATGGTGGAATATGAGTATTCCGTTATCAATAACTATCCCATCAGACAATTTGAAGCCTATGTTGATTTCTTTGTTACCTATAACCAGAACTGCATGCTGAGCCTATACTTTGACCAATACGAATATGCAGGAGGTGCCCATGGCCTGACGGTTCGCTATTCCGACACCTGGAACCTGCCTAAGAGCAAGAAGATGGAGCTGGGGGATTTCTTTCCCGGAAGAAATAATTACCGTGGCTATGTCATTCAAAGCATCAATAAGCAGATTGAGAATGAGATTGCAAACGGCAATACCATGTTTTTTGAAAATTATGAAAGCCTGGTCAGGGAAAATTTCAAATCAAATAATTTTTATCTGACAAAGGAAGGTATTATCATTTACTTCCAGCAATATGATATCGCGCCCTATGCCTCCGGTCTGCCAACCTTTCTTATCCCCTATGGGCCTGGTGGTGCAGTGATGCCCAAGTGTTAATATGTTAAAACTAAGAAAGAGCAGGCGCACTGAAAATTAAATTCAGTGCGCCTGCTCTATTCAATGGGTCCGTTAGATCAGTGTGCCTGTCGGGCATACATTATTCACCGCCGGGGCCGCTTCTTGGAGCTCGTTTGTCCGGAACCTGTTTATTTGTATCCTTCATGGAGCCGCTTGTTGTATTCTGACTGGTGCTGCCTGCGTTATTCCTGGAAGAACCGGTAGTAGCACTGTTTTTCGTTGTATTTGCGTTATTCTTGTTCTTTTCCATAGCAATCTCCTTTCTGAAATATTTCACCTATATTATTTCAAAAAAGGAAAATTTTATACAACCGGCCTGAAAATTATTATCCGAGGATTAAGCTTCCCATTCTTAAGGAGTTCAATGCTCGTTCATTTACCTTGTAAGAATGCTTTGTCAGGATTTCATCGTATACCTTGTTAAAGGCTTCGTTTTCCGCATTCGTGATTGCCTGGTTAACTTCGCTGTCATAGCTTTCACTTGAATTGTTATTTATCATGCGGACTACATAATAACCGGTGTCGGTTTCAAGTACGTCTGTCACATCCTTATTATTCATAGCCATAATCTGCGCCTTCTGATCAACACTGAAGGTACCGTTGGATTCTGTGATATTGAGGGTTTGGTAAGTGATATCCTTCTCATCCTCCGGAAGGAATTTGGACCAGTCCTCGGTGGTCTTTGCCGTAGCTGCATATTCCTTCAGCTTGTCCGCAGAGGCTGTCTTCTGCTCCTCTGTCTTATCTATGGAATTACCCTCTGCGTCGGTAGTCTTCTTGGAGGTAAATAGATATTCAAGATTATACTGCCTATATTGCTCGTAATTGATCCCTGCTTTAATTCCTTCATCATCGATATCGAGTGCATCGATCTTGTCCTTGCGATATCTCTCAACCAGGGTTGTCTTGCTGACGATATCGGTTAGGTAAGCCTTTGTAAAGCTGCCCTTTTTTATGGTTTCCGGGCTTAATTCGGATTCCAGCATGTTCTTAACCTGATCATCAACGGTAGTCTTTTCCTCCTCTGTTAAAGCATAGCCTTCGGAAACCGCTTCTTTATAAAGCACCTCGTTATATAAAGCGGTATCAATGGCATCCTGCCTGGCTTGTTCCCTGATTGTAGTAGTGTCTTCATTGCTTAAGGGCATGTCCCAGTAAGCTCCGTTACCGCCAAAAAGCTGATCATAATAGCTGATCTGACTTTCCACCGAATAGAAGTAATAGGACAAGTCACTTAAATGATGCTTTTTTCCATCTACAGTAAGTAATGTGCTCTCATAAAGCTGGTCAAACAACAGAGCACCCACAAGTATGACTACAAAAACGATGGATGATATGGTTAAAATCCTGGAATTAACCACTTTGTCGTTCTTTTTGTCATGGATTACTACTTCTGACGAGCTTTTCTTAATTTTCTTTGATTTGTTCACCTTTTTTGCTACCTCCATATTTTTTTCGTTAAATTTAAACCGGGAATAATTTCAGGTTCAAATTTAATGCGTCCATATTTTTGACGACGCCATCTCCTTGACGCTTCTCCCATGAAGATAATTTTATACGATTTGTGGGTAAAGTCAATATAAAAGACTGAATAAGTTGAATTCTTGTAAATATATGTTATAATTTCAAAAGAGGCAGATTAGTCCGAATAGGCAGGTGCATTTTTCAAGCCTGCTTGAGGAATTGTACCTGCATACTAAGATAAGTGTAACACGAACAGTGTAACTTGCGGTGACATCTTAATCTGCAATTAACTGGACGAAACCAGATATTCAAGAGAGGACGGTAAGCAGATGGTGCCCTATAATGGCAAAGCGGTACAGATAATGGATGAAGTGAATAAGGTTGTAATTGGTAAACGGTTAATTATCGAGAAGGTCCTGACTGCAATATTGGCAAAAGGCCATATACTGTTGGAGGATTTCCCGGGTGTCGGAAAGACAACCCTGGCATTGGCATTTTCAAAGGCTATGGCATTGGAGCATCACCGTCTGCAATTTACGCCGGACGTTCTGCCGACCGATGTGGTAGGCTTTCATTTATTAAATAAGGACGGAGAGGATTATCAGTATAAGCCGGGTGCAATTATGTGTAACCTGTTTCTTGCGGATGAAATTAACCGTACCTCTTCCAAGACACAGTCGGCATTACTTGAGGTAATGGAGGAGGGTAAGGTCACGGTAGACAGTATTACCAGAGAGGTACCCAAGCCCTTTGTGGTTATGGCGACACAGAATCCCATAGGCTCCATCGGAACCCAGATGCTTCCGGAATCTCAGCTGGACCGTTTTATGATCAGACTTTCCATCGGATACCCGGATATGAAGAGTGAAATCGGTATTTTGAAGGAAAGGCAAAACTCCAACCCGCTTGATAAGGTAGTACGCGTTGTAGAAAAGGAAGATATTCTTGCAATGCAGAATCTTGTGGAGGAAGTATTTGTCCATGATTCCATTTATGAATATATTACGCTGCTGGTACAGCAGACCAGAGAGAACCCGTTAGTGGAGCTGGGGGTAAGCCCCCGCGGAACACTTGCCATGATGAATATGGTGAAGGCTACGGCTTTTCTTAATCGGAGAGAATATGTCATTCCCTCCGACGTTCAATCTGTATTCAAGGATGTGGCAGCACATCGAATGATACTTAAGGCTAAGGCGCGGGTAAATAATGTCACGGTGGACAACCTGATTGAGGATATCCTGCGTATTGTGAAAGCTCCCCGAATTATATCCAAGGAGTCACATTTGCAATAGAAAGGTACGGGTGAATTGATGCTACGTAATTTATTGCGGTATCTGCTGCTTTTATTTGTGGTAGGCTTATTATCGATTCTTTATAACACCTATTATATGACCATCCTGTTTCTGACCATGGCAGTCATGCCCTTCCTGATGTTTGCACTGCTCAGCTATATCTATGGCAAGGTGTCCGCATCTCTGGTGTCGGTGGTTCATGTGGTAAAAAAAGGAGAGGTGGTGCCGGTCTCGATTCAGCTGAATAATCCGACCATATTTCCGATATCACATCTTAAGCTTTATGTTACATTTAGAAATACTTATTCCTCCAGTCAGTATAAAAAGAATTTTACGGTCTCTGTAGGTGCCCATACAAAGGAATCGGTTATATGTAATCTTCTATCTGATTATGCCGGTAATCTGGAGATCAGTCTTCGCGGAATGCGTATTTTCGATTATCTGAAGCTGTTCTCCTTTAGGAGAAAAATAAAAGGCGACCTGAAGGTAGCCGTTTTGCCGGAATATTATGAACTGTCGGAAAGCAGGTTTCAAAACCGCAATGGCAGTCTCATCGAAAGTGATTATTATTCACCCTATAAGAGCGGTGATGACCCCTCCGAGGTATTTGCTATCCGTGAGTACAGGGAGGGTGACCGTCAGCAGAGAATCCACTGGAAGCTGAGTATAAAACAGGACCAGCTGATGATCAAGGAGTTCAGTGATCCGCTGAACTGCTCGGTACTGCTGTTTGTGGATCTGAGTGTTCCGGCGTTCCAGGATACGCTGCCATTTATGGATTCCGTGCTGGAATGCACCCTGTCCCTGTCCTATACCTTCCTGCTGGCAGGACAGATGCATTATTTTGCCTGGTATGATGAGGCGCATGGTGCCTGCAGGAGGATTCGAATAGCACAGGAAAAGGATCTCTTTGAGGCTTTGGATGGACTGCTTCAGGTTCACCCATATGATCCGGCCATTGATTCTATAACGGCTTATTTGGCGGAGCATCCAAAGGAGCAGTATACGAATTTGTTCTTCGTCTCAGGAGTCCAGCCTAAGAGCAGACTTGAATCCCTGTCCATGCTTCGGGCGGCATCGAGGCATATTATCTATATCGGAGATGTTGATAACCAACCGGGTACACGCTATTTCCCTTCCGAGGTAATCCGCCGTTCGGATGAAACGGGAGTGACCTTAAGTTCCATAGATACGCATCATGTCCAAAGAGATCTGGGTGAGCTCAGGCTCGAGTGAAAGAGAGGCAGTAAATGAACATGAATTACGAAGACGGTGTCTATATAGACAATTCTGTCTTAATCATAGATGAAAAGAAGCAGGACTTTCCGCTGTCGGCCAGGGTCTTTCAGTTTTTGATCATTGCGGTTGCAGCCTGGAGCGCAATCTCGGTATTGATTGAAATTCTGGAGATTCCCTGTAATATTTGGGCGGTAAATCTGGCAGTGCTTGTCAGTACCGGTGTTTTCTATGCTTTATGTCTGTTTCCTTCCTATGGACTGGTTAAGCTATTCTTTGGAGTGCTGTTTTACGGACTGTTTCTTTATAGTCGGGGCGGCCAGCTTCTAAATGCATTTTATATTCTTGAGAATCAGACATTGACAAGAATATCGTCTTATTATGAGGTTCAGGTACTTCGCTTTTTGGCTGATTACTCTACAGGACAGGAAGATACCACCCTGTTTGTGATTATGGTTTTAATACCTGTTGTGTTTTTATTAACGCTTTCCATCGTGAGGAGCCGGCTTTCAGGAGTAAGCGGTATCCTTCTGTTTCTGCCCATCTGTTCCAGCTTTGCACTAGGCTTAATTCCATCGGAACGTTACCTTATTGCTTACGGCGTATGCGTCCTCTATCTGACCCGGTCCGTTTATCATTATCGGCATACCGCCCAGGCGGACCAAAAGACATTGCTGCACAGGATCAGCAGCCAGGCGGCAATCTGGCTGAGTCTGATCAGCCTGCTGCTGTTTTTTATTATGAAGCTTTTTGTGAGCCATGAGGCTTATGATAATATGACGGGCATCCGGGATATGAAGTCCACGCTTCAGAACGGTATAAAAAATTTTTCCATAGAGGATTTCACCCAAAGGCTGTCGGAGATTAAGCTGTTTACCAGGAAGGTATATTCTAACGGTCTGAACGGCGGTGAACTGGGCAAAACCGGGCAGGTGCAATATACCAATACCAGGCATCTGATCTTTACCGCTCCGCTGCAGGCTGTGGAGGAGGGTATTTACTTAAAGGGCTATGTCGGAAGCGTTTATACGGGCAGCAGATGGGAGGGCTATTCGGAGGATACCCTTCAAAAATATGAGAAATTAATGGAGAAGCTCCCGCCCGAACTGTTTTCACCGGTAAATCAGGCAAGTTTGTTCCTGAATAATATTGCAAACGAAGATACTGCAGCGGGCCAGACGCAGGGTTCAGAAACGAGTTGGTATGATTACAGCTTCAATGAAGGCGTCATGAAGCTTCAATATATGGATGCCAACAATAAATACCTCTATGCTCCGTATTTTACCGATTATGGTGCGATGGACGATATCTATTATGAAAATGATCTTTATGCGGCACCTGTTTCCAGAAAGGATGATTATACCGTCCCGTTTTTTTATAACCTTGATTTCCGGGAGGCGCAGGGCAGCTATTATGCGGAGCTGAGGGAGAAGCTGTCGGGTTACAGCACTTATGAAAAGCTGTATCGGAACTATGTCTACCAGGTCTATACACAGCTGCCGGAGGAAGGTCTGATTAACATCAAGAGAGATTTTTCTTTGGATCGTGTAAAGCTGCCCACAGACAGTGTTATGGCTAAAATTCAATATGTGCGGAATTATTTGAATCAGAATACGGAGTATTCCCTGTCCCCAGGCAAACTGCCTGACGGTAAAGATTTTGTAGAATATTTTGTATATGAGAACAGGGTTGGATATTGTGCCCATTATGCTTCCGCCGCAACCTTAATGCTTCGGGTGATGGGAGTGCCGGCAAGGTATGTTGAGGGCTATGCCGTCGGCAAGGAAAATATATTAAGGAATTCTGGTACGCAGGAAACCACACGCCATACGAATTTAAGCACGGAAACCAATGTTAATTCGCAGGTTGAAGTGAATGTTATGGATTACAGTGCACATGCCTGGGTCGAAGTTTACTTTGAAAATTACGGTTGGGTGCCGGTGGAGTTTACCCCTGGTTCTACCGTGGATTATACGCAGACCGTGGTTCGGGATGTGGAGGAGATTACCGCCGGTATTGAGGATGAGGCCGGCAATGAAAATCTGAATAATAATACTCCGGAGGTAACTGTCACGATAGCCCCCACTATGCCGCCTATTACCCTGGCACCGGAGAATCAATCAACTGAGAATACCGGAAGGAAGAATAGATCCGCGTTTGCGGATCTGATCTATCTGGCAATACTGGCAGCAGTGCTGCTTATTGGAGGAGCGGGATACTTTGGATACCGCGCCTATAAGAGGCACAAGGCCGGAAGTACGGATAATCATAACAAGAGGGCGATCTTTATTTACGGTGAGATTGAAAAGATACTTCATATCACAAGAAAGCTGCCCGGTAAGAGAACCCTGCTGGAGGAGAGCGAGGACTACGTGAAGGAGCACAGCACTTCTCTGAACGGCAAGGAGCTTGAACGCCTGATGGAGATTGTGCGCAAAGCCCGGTTCGGAAAGGGGCATATCACCGGCACAGAGCTGCTGGAGGTGGTTAAATACCGCGAGAACCTATATAAAAGAGTACTTGACGAGTTGCCTTTGCTGGAACGAATGCGGCTGAGGTGGAGGTTGCTGATATAAATAATAGGTTAGCTAACTAAGGAACAGGAAGCAGGAGAAGGACTGAAGCAGTCCTTCCCCTGCTCCCCTGTCATTGGCTTGCCATAAAGTAAATATTATTCATCAATTTCTTCCATGTGAATGTTTCAGGAAGTACGGGAATTTATAAAGAGGTAAAGATCAATGGTTTTTAGAAAAATTAACAAAGATATTAAGAGCTTTCCCTCAGGCCCTTCCTGTTGTTACACCTGTCTCCGTCCCTTTGCCAATCTAAATATTACTTATACAATCTCCATGTTAAAATTTAACTTTTAAATTATGGAAAACATGGTATACTTAAGGTAATATTTTATCGGAAAGTACAAAATCCTCGATGGGCTTGGCAAAATGAAAGGAATCTATGGGAATGAAGTGGAGAGATAAGATTAACAGGAAGTATCTGCTGATATCGTTATATGTAATTATAACGGTGGTAATTATATATGCACTGAAGCTGATTATGGACAATGCAACCGGAATCATGCACCAGTTTCTTGTGAGTGTCAGATGGGTATTGCAGGTGACTAAGCCTATTGTTCTGGGTTTTGTATTTGCTTATCTGATGGATCCGGTGGTAAATTTTTTGGAGCGCAGGTATCGCAGGCTTAAGGAGGTCAGGTTCTTCAGGCGGTTTGTAATGCCCAGAACCTGGGCTGCAATCACTGCGGTGGCATTTCTGGTGATTATTGTAATCGGACTGATCTCACTGCTGGTATTTACCGTTACCAATCAAATCAGGCTGGCGAATTTAGACGATATTTTAAGACTGGTTCAAGGTTCGGTAAAGAGCATTCAGGAATTTGGTAATACAGTGCTGAACAAATTGGATGATTTTGATATCCGGTCACAGGAAATCAAGGAATATATAGAGAATGCATCAACGTTTATCATAAATTCCATGATTGATTTTGCACAGAATTCGGTGGCTACCGTTTCAAATATTTCCTCTTTTCTGACTACCCTGATCTTTGGTTTTATCATCGGTATTTACTTTATGATAGACGGCAGAATGTTTGTATCCTATATCCGTAAGATTTGCCGGGCACTCTTCCATGATAATGTTGTGAAGAGACTGCAGCGCATTACGAACGATTTGGATACAGTGTTCTCCGGTTATATCCGGGGTCAATTGCTGGATGCGTTTGTTATGATGGTGCTGATCAGTATTGTATTATCCATCACTGGTGTAAAGTTTGCGTTAGTCATCGGGATCCTGGCAGGGATCGGAAACCTGATTCCTTATTTCGGACCGATCATAGCTTATGCCAGCACAACCTTAGTGTGCTTGATCAGCGGTGATTTTAAGACCTGGGTTATCTCGATGATAGCACTGTTCCTGATCCAGTTTATTGATGGTAATATGATTGGACCAAAACTGCTAAGCAGCGCGATTCAGATTCATCCTCTGATCATTATCGTATCCTTGATCTTTGGCAGTGCCGTAGGCGGCTTGCTTGGAATGCTGCTGGCAGTGCCTTTGGGAGCTTATGTCAAATTGGTGATTGTCCGTTTTATAGAACACAGAATCGAGTTAAAGGAACAAAAGAATGAGACGGATGGCATATAAGCGCAGGGCTTGTTCATAAATTGTTAAAAAAATGTAAGGAAAATTTAAGAAATTTGATAGTCTTTATTTAATATTTGTGGTGTAACATTAATTTGCAGTAGGACTGCTTTTTGGCAGTAATAGGATGGTGTTAAATGATTAACTATATGGGAGAAAATATCATAGAGGTAAAGAACGTAAAGAAGATCTACCGGATGGGTAAGGAACGCATTTGTGCTGTGGACGATGTCAGCTTTACGATAAAGCGCGGCGAATTCTGCTGTCTGTACGGTGTGTCCGGTTCCGGTAAATCCACGTTACTTAATCTGATGGCCGGTATTGAGAAGCTGTCCGGCGGACAAATTATTATCAAAGGCAAGAATATACATAAAATGAGCGAGAAAGGGCTGGCAAAGTTTCGCCAGGATAATCTGGGTTTTGTCTTCCAATCTTATAATCTGATGAATTCCATGACCGCCCTTGAAAATGTGGAAATGCCGCTGATTTTTAAGCATGTGCTTAGTAAGAAGCGAAAAAAGATGGCAAGAGATATGCTGGTAAAGGTTGGACTGGGTACCCGGCTGCGGCACAGACCTAAGGAGATGAGCGGCGGACAGCAGCAAAGAGTGGGCATTGCCAGAGCATTTGTCAGCAATCCTGAGATCGTTTTTGCTGATGAGCCCACAGGAAACCTGGATTCCAAGACCTCCAAGGAAGTAATGGATCTGATTAAGGAGATGTCACAGCAAAATCATCAAACCATTGTTATGGTAACCCATGACCGTAGACTTGCGGAATATGCAGATAAGATCATACATATCTTTGATGGTAAGATTGAGAATATTGAATATCCTCATAAACAAGCTGTCGCAGCCACCGAGATTGCTGCTGCGGATCAGTCTCATCCACCGGAGGAGCCGGTTATAGCATAGATTATTGATAATATTTCGTAAAAATAAATAATTTAGGAAGCAGAGGGATACGGGAATGAAAAGAAAGTTGGAAAGATTATGCATCGCTATTTTAACGATAGCTGTCTTGGTAGGAAATTTTGCAGGTAATGCAGTTACGGCTTATGCAGCGGGTGGCGCTACCTCAATTATATTAGCGGATAAGTTAGAGAATTCTGATCTGGTAATGAGACCGGGTGAAACAAAGCATGTGAGGCTCCCTGTGAAGGCGGTCGGAGATGCGGTACAACAGGCTACCGTATCGGTATCCTCACCGGATTCGCCTTTTAGCTTTTCTCAGGCGGCTCTGACCTTGGCGGATCAATCGCCGGTTCTTTATCTATCAAATTATGGTATTACCTATATTGATTTTGACGTTACTGTTAAGGAAACGGCACAGATAGGCTCTTATCCTATAACAGTGAAGGTATCGGGCATCGATAATGAAAATGTCTCCTATTCCTTGACCTTAAGTGTAGATTTCCAAGTTTTAAAAGAGCTGGCACCTCCACAGATAACAATCAGTGATGCCTCCATTAAGAATGCAATTATCGGCGGGGAAACCAAAATTTTATTTACGATTCATAACGATGGTGAAATGACAGCCCGCAGTACATATTACAGTGTCGATTTCGGTGATTCCAAATTATCACCCAAGTATGAGACCTTAAAAATTAAGGCCGGTGATTTAGCACCCGGAGAAAGCCAGTTCGTAGCGCTTCCGGTCGAGGTCTTATCAACAGCAACAGAAGGACTTAAGACAATTACCGTTAACTTTGAGTACAAGGATTTTGACGGAAATAAAGGAACGGATTCTGTTCAGATTTATGCGGATATCAGAAAAAATGATCAGGCACCGGAGTTGTTAATTGACAGCATTTCTTATGTTGGGGAATTAAAAGCAGGTGCTGAGGTAACGGTAAAAGCAGTGATCCGTAATTATGGTGCAAGTAAAGCGGATAATGTTACAGTGAAAGTTGATGAGGAGTCCACAGGTTCGGACGGTTTCCTTAAGAATTATTTTACAGACAGTCTGTATGTCGGGGGAATTAACGAAGACAGCAAAATAGAAGCGAAGCTTCCGCTTAAGGTTTCCAGCCAGGCAACCGGCGGTACAAAGAAGGTTAATCTGATTATCGGCTATGAGGATTCCTTCGGAAATGATTATGAGGCTAAGATCGCGATATATCCAGAGGTAATCGGCGGCTCCTCTTCAGGAACTGTATTAAAGATAATGAATGTTAACCAGACGCCGAATGAACCGCAGGCCGGTGAGAACATGCAGGTTGCGTTTGATCTGATGAACAGCAGCCAATCCGATATTGCCGATGTTAAGATCGCGCTTCAGGGACTGGACGGAACTACATTTATTCCGGCAAACGCAGATCCATACCAGTATATAGAGAAGATACCGGCAGGAAAAACAAGGAAGGTAACGATACCGTTAACCGTATCCGATGCGATCAGGGAGGGACTGAATAATCTGTCCGTTAGTATTACTTATGCGGGGAGTACCACCGCAGACCCGATCACTATTCCAATTAAGAATGTTCAGAATGATCTGGGAAGCAGCAGCAAGCCCAAGCTGATCATCAGTAAATATATTACGGATTCAGAGGAGCTTCGTGCGGGGTCAACTTTTAACTTTGTCTTTGACATACATAATACCCACTCTTCCATAGCGGCAAAGAATATCACGGTGACAATCTCTCAGGCGGACAATATGTTCAGTGTGACCCAGGGAAGCAACAGCTTCTTTATTGATAAGATTGCGGCAGGAGAGACAGTGCAGGAATCAGTTGAGATGAAGGTTAAGTCGGATGCGGTAACGAAGGCCTATCCTTTAAAGGTGACCATAGAATATGAATACGACGGCATCGAGCCTAATCCGGAGACCGGTGAGATCGGTGAATCAAAAGTCGAGGAATTAAATCTGCAGGCTGTTGAAAACTCAAGGCCGAAGGTCAACAATGCACAAGTATATTCTTATAACGGTGCAGTGGTTGTGGGAAGTGCTGCAACGCTTTCTTTTGAATTCTATAATATGGGAAGATCCCCGTTGAACAATGTAACCGCAACCGTAGAAGGGGACTATACACAAGCGGACGGTGATATGCGTTTCATCGGAAATGTTGAGGCGGGAACCTCGCAATATGTTGAACTTGACGTCATCCCTAATGTAGAAGGTACTGCAAAGGGTGTACTCAAGGTATCCTTTGAGGACAGCAACGGAGATTTAGTAGAATTCACAACTGATTTTTCAACGGAGGTTACATCCGCAACAGTATTTGATCCAGGCATGGGAGATGGGTCTACAGATGTGTTCAATCCTATGCCGATAGCCAAGGAGCCGATTCTTCCTGTTGCGTTATTCATCATCATCCAGTTGGTATTGATTGCAGTATTTATTCCGGTAACAAGAAAGGTAATCATTAGTGTTTATAAAGTAAAGCTTCGTAAAAAGGAAATAGAAGAATAGGTCCGGTGAGAATTGAGGAGGATGAGAGTGTATGGAAATATGGACATTAGCCACAGCAAACGGCATGACATTAGTAGCAACAGCGGAGGTAGCCGCAATTTCGAGTTCCAGCAGCGGTAAGGAGATAAATCCCGAAGAGGGCATGGGTACGGATACCCTGACAGATGCAGGTGTGAAGGATCCTTTGTTGTCCTCCTGGCCATTTGTGATCGGGATATCTGCAGGAGTTCTTGCAATCAGTATCGTAATCGGTGTATTCTTGGCAAAGAGGAAAATTAAAAAAGGAATTGATTTGTATGAGGATTAGTGACCTTTTTATCATGGGACTTAAGAGTCTCTCCAGGAGAAAGGCCAGGACCATCTTGACGGTATCGGGTGTGGTGATTGGCTCCCTATCCATTATTATAATGAGATCCATCGGCTATGGTATGGAGAATAATTTTGAATCCCAGATAATGCAGCAGGGCGGTCTTACCATGATTACGGTGAGTACCAATGGGGATATCTATGATGAGGATGGCAGATGGGTCGATAGTAAGCAGCAGGTTCTCAATGATAATCTGGTAGAGCAGATCAAAAAGATTAAGCATGTCCGAGCAGTATCTCCTGTTGTTGAGAAATATGCTACCCTGTTAAGCGGTAAATATCAGAGCGGGGTGAATATCACTGCAATGGACCTGGATACCTTTGAGTCTTTCGACTTTCCCGGACTTCAGTATGGTGTTTATCCGACTGCGGAAGATAACACACCGATTGTATTTGGATTTGGATCACCCTATGGCTTTTATGATTACTCATCAAGGATGTCATATATGAGTAAACCGATTGAGGTTGATCTGCAGACGGATAAGATAGAGCTGCAATTTAGCGATTATGCCGTGGATCCAAAGAAAAAACCCTTCAAACTGTTGCTTAAGAATGTCGCAAAGATGGAGCAGACCAACGGTGAGTTTGACTACAGTGCTTATATGGACATTAACTATTTAAAAGAAATTTACCGTAAGTATTGTAATACCTTATCCTTGGAGGATCGAAAAAGAGCGATAAAGTCCATTCAGGAATATCAGATGATCAAGCTGAATGTGGACAATATCAATAATGTTGTTGAGGTGCAGGATAAGATTGATGAACTTGGTTTCAAGTCCTATAGCCAGATGCAGTATCTGGTACCATTGCAGAAGGCTTCGAGTACTATGCAAATGGTGCTTGGCGCCCTGGGGCTGGTAGCGATGGTCGTATCTGCTATCAGTATTGCCAATACCATGGTAATGTCCATCTATGAACGAACCAAGGAAATCGGTATTATGAAGGTCCTTGGCTGTATCATAATGGATATTCGTAAGCTGTTCCTGTTTGAAGCGGCTATCATAGGCCTGTTCGGCGGAATTATTGGGATTATCTTAGGGTATATCGCCTCCTGGGTAATTAATAAATTTGGTGCACCGATCTTCGGTGCATTGATGTCAGGCAATTATATGTATGATATGACAAACACAAAATTTTCCATTATTCCAATCTATCTGCCCATAGCAGCTTTGGCAATCTCAGTTGCGGTAGGCCTGATATCCGGATATTTTCCGGCACGCCGTGCTACAAAGATCAGTGCAATTGAGGCCATGAAGTCAGAGGGATAAACTTTTTAGATATATTTGTAAGCAGGTGCTGAACGAATTGCTTTATTCAGCACCTGTTTTATGCTTTTGTTTGATTTTTTAATAGGTTATGATATAATCTAACAATAAAATAGATAATGAGGTGCGACCAATGATATGTAATACGTGTGGAAGACAAACACAGAATGAAACAGCAAACTTTTGTGAATATTGCGGTGCGTCCTTTCGAGAACAGACACAGGGGACACAGAATCCCGGATTTGGACAACCACCTTATAATAGAAGCATGATGCAGGGACCCATGAATAATCCTATGAATAATCCCATGGGAGCTCCTTATGCCCAGCCGATGCAGCAGTCCGGTGCAGACAAACCTGTTTCCTTTTTAAACTGGTTGGGAAGTTATGCACTGCTGATGGTTCCCTTTTTAAATATCATAATGCTTTTTATCTGGGCATTCAGTTATAATACTCCGGTAAGCAAGAGAAATTGGGCAAGAGTAACCCTGATCGTAGGAGCGATAGTGTTCTTACTGTTTATTTTATATACGGGATATTTGATGAGCACCCCAATATACCAGCAGATGTATTTAAGGATGATGGAACAGTATGGCTACAGTGTAAAGTAATAAACGGAATAATATAAGTAAAATAAGAAAAATTAATTATGGAACGAATAATAGGTGAGAGGTCGATGATGATGAATAAAGTAAGAACAAGATTTGCCCCAAGCCCTACCGGCAGAATGCATGTAGGTAATTTAAGGACTGCGTTATATGAGTATTTGATTGCAAAGCATGAGGATGGAACCTTTATCCTTCGTATAGAAGATACTGATCAGGAGCGTCTTGTGGAAGGTGCGGTGGATATCATTTACCGTACGATACAGGGCACCGGCTTAATCCATGATGAGGGACCGGATAAGGATGGCGGCTATGGACCCTATGTACAAAGTGAACGCCAAGCCAGCGGTATCTATCTGGAGTATGCAAAGCGGCTGGTGGAGAAGGGTGCCGCATATTACTGCTTCTGTACCAAGGAGCGTCTGGCCGGCTTAAAGACAGCCGTTGGTAATGCAGCCGAGGATGAGGAGGAAGATGTAAAGGAGATTACCAAGTACGACAAACATTGTCTTCATCTGTCTAAGGAAGAGATTGCTAAGAAACTTGCGGCAGGGCTGCCCTATGTTATTCGCCAGAATAACCCTACTGAGGGTTCCACCACTTTCCATGATGCAATCTTTGGTGACATTACTGTGGATAATGAAGAGCTGGACGATATGATACTCATTAAGTCCGATGGTTTTCCTACCTATAACTTTGCCAATGTAGTTGACGATCATCTGATGAAGATATCCCACGTTGTCCGTGGCAATGAATATTTGTCTTCAACACCGAAGTACACCAGGCTGTATCAGGATTTTGGCTGGGAGGAGCCAATTTACGTGCATCTTCCGCTGATTACCAATGAAGAGCATAAGAAATTAAGTAAGCGCAGCGGGCATTCTTCTTATGAGGATCTGATTGAGCAGGGCTTCGTATCGGAAGCAATTATCAACTTCGTAGCATTGCTTGGCTGGAGCTCCGGTAATAATACGGAGATTATGTCTTTGGAAGAGCTGATTAAGGAATTTGATTATACTCATATTAATAAAGCACCGGCGGTATTTGATCTTGTGAAGCTTCGCTGGATGAACGGGGAATACCTTAAGAATATGGATTTTGAGAAGTTCTATGAACTGGCACTTCCATATATCAAAGAGGTAATTAAGAAGGAACTGGACTACCGAAAGATTGCAGCCCTGGTTAAGACAAGGATTGAAACACTGGCAGATATTAAGGATATCGTAGATTTCTTTGAGGAGCTTCCGGAGTATGAGATAGAGATGTATACTCATAAGAAGATGAAGACAGATGCAGAAAGCTCATTAGCGGTATTAAAGGAGCTTCTTCCCAAGTTTGAGGAGCTTTCAGATTACAGTGAAGGAGCAATCGAGTCAGTAATCATGAACTATATCGCCGAGAAGGGAATTAAGAATGGTCAGGGCTTATGGCCGGTAAGAACCGCCATATCCGGTAAGCAGTCAACACCGGGCGGAGCTTATGAGCTTATGAATATTCTCGGTAAAGAGGAAAGCTTACGCAGAATTAAGCTTGCAATCGAGAAATTGAGCTAACAGGTATAGGTACCGATATGAATATGAATGATGCACAACAGCAGGCGGTGCTGCATAAAGATGGTCCGATGCTGGTTCTGGCAGGTCCCGGTTCCGGTAAGACCTTAGTGATTACCGAACGGACCAGGAATTTAATTGAGAAGGAAAAGGTGCCGGAAGAACAAATACTGGTAATCACCTTTACAAAAGCAGCGGCAAATGAGATGAAGGAGCGCTTTTTAGCGTTAAGAAAAACCGGACGGACGGGTGTCAATTTTGGCACTTTCCATGCGGTTTTCTTTACAATATTAAAGCATGCCTATCATTTTACTGCGGAGAATATTGTAAGAGAAGAAGCACGCTATCAGTATATGAAGGAGATCATCCACAGACATGGTCTGGAATATGAGGATGAGAAGGAATTGATCTCTGATTTATTTTCTGAAATCAGCCTGGTGAAGGGCAGCCGGATGAATTTGGAGAATTATTATTCCATCAGTTGTCCGGATGAGGTTTTTCGAATGATTTACCTGGAATACAACCGTAGGTTGGAACGGTCTAATTTGATTGACTTTGATGATATGCTCCTGCTTTGTTATCAATTGCTTCAAAGCCGAGAGGATATTCTTCATATATGGCAGAATAAATTCCGTTATATCCTGGTGGATGAATTTCAGGATATTAATATGGTTCAATATGAGATTATACGAATGCTTGCAAAGCCGGAGGATAATCTTTTTATCGTCGGAGATGATGATCAGTCCATATATCGCTTTCGCGGTGCAAAGCCGGAAATTATGCTGAACTTTCCCAGCGATTATACTCAATGTAAGAAAATCAACCTGGATAAAAATTACCGTTGTGTGCCGACAGTAATTCAGGCGGCAGGCCGCTTAATCACTAATAATGAGAACCGCTTTGCCAAGAGCTTGACGGCGGTGAAGGAGGATGGGAAAGAGGTTATCATATCGCAGTTTGACACAATGGTACAGCAGAATCAAAGCCTTGCGCAGGAAATACTGCAATTGAACAGCAGCGGAATTGCATTGTCCCATATGGCAATTCTGGTTCGAACCAATATGGGATCGGGATCTTTGCTACATAAGTTAATGGAATATAACATCCCCTTTCGCATGAAGGATAGTCTGCCTAATCTTTTTGACCACTGGATCGTAAACGATATTATCGCTTATATTAAGATCGCCATGGGAAAGACAGATCGAAGTCTTTATCTTCAGATTATCAACCGGCCTAAGCGTTATGTCAACCGGGAATGCTTCGACCGTCCGGAGGTGGATTTTGAGGATATTAAGGCATATTACGAGGATAAGAATTGGATGCTAGAGCGTCTGGAACAGCTGGAATATGATCTTGGAGCGCTTGCCGGTATGACTCCTTATGCGGCAGTGAATTATATCCGCAAGGGTATCGGTTATGAGGATTATCTGAAGGAATATGCGCAGCAGCGTAAAATGAAGGAAGAGGAGCTTTTTGATCTTCTGGATGAGCTTCAGGAGAGTGCCAGAGGCTTTAAGACCTTTGAACAATGGTTTACCCACATGGAGGAATATCGGGAAGAATTAAAGCGGCAGGCAGCAGAGAACCGCAGCAGCCACAGAGACAGCATAGAGATTGCAACAATGCATAGCTCCAAAGGATTGGAATTTGAAGCAGTGTTTATTATAGATGCCAACGAGGGAATCACACCGCATAAGAAGGCAGTGCTTCCAGCCGATATAGAGGAAGAAAGGCGATTATTCTATGTTGCCATGACCCGGGCAAAGAGTTACCTTTATATCTTCAGTGCCAGGGAGCGCTATAACAAGACCTCGCAGCGGTCACGGTTTATTGATGAGATATTGCAGTCAAAAAAGCCGTAAAATAAGGGAGTAAAGTGTGACTTTACTCCCTTAAATATAATGCTATACGATCCGAAATTATTCTTCCTCTTCAGAATCTTCTAAGTCATCGAATTCTTCATCTTCTTCAAACATTTCGTCATATTCCTGAGCATCCAGTAATTCTTCAAATGCATCGGCTACAGCCTCAAATTCATTATCATCATCGATGTTAAGCAGCTGGGGATCACCGTCGCCCTCCTGGATATAGCGATACAGGAAGACATTATCGTCCTCTTCTTCGCCTTCCTCCGGCTGTAATGCAATATAATCCTTGTCATCTACAGAGAAAATGTCTAATACGATGCAATTCAACTCTGTGCCGTCATCTAATGATAATGTGATTGAATCATGCTCATACTCGTGATCGTGTCCGCAGCCGCAGCCGTGTCCGTGATTGTGCTCACTCATAATACTACCTCACTTTTAATATTAATGGCAGGAGATATCTTCCTGAATTCCACCTGCGTCCCTCTTAATAATATAAGAGGAATATAAGTAGAATGTACCAGATTGAGGTAAAAAATGCAAGCATATCTATGTAAATATTTTATCATAAAAAATGGCAAACAAATGTTTTGTTATGCTTGGCAGCGGTGTCATTTCGTGATATGATGGGATGGATAGATTCGAAAGGAGCGGATGAGATGCCAGAGGAGCTAAGAAGTATAAAAATATCGGTTCGAAGCCTTGTTGAGTTCATCCTTTGCTCCGGTGATTTGGATAATACCAGGGGGAAAAGCGATGCGGAAGCCATGCAGGCAGGCAGCAGGCTCCACCGCAAGCTGCAAAAGCAGATGGGAGCAAACTATTCGGCAGAAGTTCCGTTAGCCATTACTGTTCCTGTAGCGAAAGAAGAGTTAAGCTTTGAATTGACCATAGAAGGAAGAGCGGATGGTATTATAGACAACCGTTCCATCCGGGAGGACTTCTCCAGGCTGATCTTTGAGGAGGAGGAAGCCAATCCGCCGGAGTTTATCATCGATGAAATTAAGGGAGTCTATATGGAGCTTTCGCATATGACTGCCCCTGTTGGTGTGCACAGGGCGCAGGCTATGTGCTATGCATATATCTATTCGACCCAGAAGAACCTAAACCGGATCGGAATTCGAATGACCTATGCTAATCTTGAGACGGAAACCCTTCGATACTTTGAAGAGACATTATCCTATGAGGAATTAAGCGGATGGTTTGAGCATCTGGTAGATGAATATGCAAAATGGGCAGCCTGGCAGATTAAATGGACGGATAAGAGAAATTCAGCCATCAAGGCACTGGACTTTCCATTCCTGTACCGGGAAGGCCAAAAGGAGCTTGTTACCGGAGTATATAAGACGATCCTTCGTAAAAAGAAGCTTTTTATTGAAGCACCAACGGGAGTCGGCAAGACCATATCCACAGTATTTCCTACGGTCAAGGGAATGGGAGAGGGACTTGTGGAGAAGATATTCTATCTTACTGCAAAGACGATTACCAGAACAGTGGCGGAGGATACCTTTAAGATCCTTGGAGAAAACGGACTGCATCTGAAAGCAGTCACTGTTACTGCCAAGGAAAAGGTGTGCATTCTGGACAAGCCGGATTGCAATCCGGGCTCCTGCCCAAGGGCGAAGGGATATTATGACCGTGTTAATGATGCGGTTTATGATCTCCTTGCCCACGAAAATGATATTTCCAGAGAACATATCCTGAACTATGCCGAGAAGCATTGTGTCTGCCCCTTTGAGATGGGCCTTGATGTTACGCTGTGGTCGGATGCAATCATCTGTGATTATAATTATGTTTTTGATCCAAATGTATATTTGAGGCGCTTCTTTGCGAATGAGAAGCCCGGAGATTACGTGTTTCTCATCGATGAGGCACACAATCTGGTGGACCGGGCCAGGGAGATGTATAGTGCTATCCTGTATAAGGATGATTTTCTGGAAGTGAAGAGGTTGATTAGGGATAAAGGTTCAAAGCTAATTAAACTGTTAGACAACTGCAATAATGATCTCTTGAAGCTTCGGCGGGATTGTGATGAATTTGAAGTACTGGAGAATATAGATGGCTTTTGCATGCATCTTATGAGTCTGATGACAGAGTATGAACTTTTTCTTCAGGAGGGAATAATTTTTGAGGGGAAAGAAGAGATCCTTGGCCTTTATTTAAATATCAGGCATTTTCTGAATATTTATGAAATTCATGATGACAATTACACCATATATGCAGATTATGAGGAGGACTGCTTCCGAATCAAATTGCAGTGTATGGACCCGTCCAAGAACCTTCTCACCTGTATGGAGCGGGGACGCAGCAGCATACTCTTTTCCGCAACCCTGCTTCCGATTAATTATTATATGGAGCAGCTTGGCGGAAATAAAGAGGATTATGCGGTATATGCGCCTTCCTCTTTTCTGCCGGAGAATCGCATGATTATGATTGGGAATGATGTCAGCACGAAATATTCCAGGCGCTCAGAAAATGAATATCTTAAAATCTTAAATTATATTAGGGATTTCACCGATTCAAAGACCGGTAATTATATGGCGTTCTTCCCTTCCTATCAACTGTTGCAGACAGTTGCCGAGCTGGCAGGGGAGGAGCTTCCGGGACTGGTGGTGCAAAGCAGCAGCATGACAGAAGCGGAGAAGGAATTGTTTTTGGAGGAGTTCGTGGAAGATCCGGTCAGCTCAAGAATTGGTTTTTGTGTTATGGGCGGAATATTCAGTGAGGGAATTGATCTGAAAAATAACCGGTTGATCGGTGCTGTTATTGTTGGAACCGGCTTGCCGATGGTATGCAACGAGAGGGAATTATTCCGGGGTTACTTTGATCAGAAGAATAACAGCGGCTTTGAATATGCTTACCTTTATTCCGGAATGAATAAGGTGCTTCAGTCTGCCGGCAGGGTGATCCGAACAAAAGAGGACAGAGGAGCCATACTGCTGCTGGATGACCGTTTTTCTCAGAAGCAATATTATAACCTGTTTCCGCGGGAATGGTTTCCGAATGTGACGGTGAACCTCAGCTCCATGAAAGAAATCTTGACGAAATTCTGGAATATGGATTACGAATGATAACATAAAAGGGCTGTTGTATTTTTAAGTACACAGATACAAGCAGGTCTATGATCTCACTTCACACACAGATTGGAATGATACTAATATGTCTTCCAAACAGTGTATTATAGCGAGATTCATAGACCTGTTTGTGCTATTTGCAGTTGTTATGAAGCGGCCCTTTTTTAAAATTAATCTATTATGGATGTATACTAGAAATGTATTCTGCTGTGAGAATAGGGATTTTCATCGGACAGAAAATCTCTGCCTGTAAACGCTCTGAATATGAGGTTACCCAGGTAATAAAAAACTGAACCGAGGATTCCGCCAAGTAAGGCATAAATGATATCATCAATATCAAAGCGGCTTGGAATATAGATATATTGGAATATCTCCAACAGGAGAGGAAATACCAGCAAGGAAAGAAATCTTGGCAAACGGCTCTTTCTTCGAAGAAACAGTGTTAACTGGTAGCCGTAAGGAAGAAACAGAAGTATCCTGCAGAACAGGTATGTAAGTATGCTGCCGAGAGTTGTCACCCCGTAGAGATAATCTTCGATTTGAATTGTAATCGCTTCAAAGGGCATAAAGTTCGGCGTGGTAAGACTCCCCTGGTATGCGAAGGGCACTGCGCCGGAAACAAAAGCTGTATATAGAATGACTGCAATATAGATTGTAAAGAATAGGATACTGTCTTTTCGATAAAAAACAGGATAATCCTCAAACCGTGTTCCGTAATCAAGCATATTTCGCAGAAAACAAAACAGATTTGGAATTAACCAGTTGATACCTGCGATTCCTAACATCGTGCCTGAATAGGGCAGAAAGGTCTGGTCCATGCTGAAATAGGACATCACAATGATCACCAGGCTGATAAAGAGGGTCAGCACAGAATAGTGATAGCATGCTTCGTAGGTTGAAGTCTGTTCCGTAAGTAGTATACAGCAGATAACGGATATCAATATGGTGATGCCCCATATGATATAGAAAGCCGCAAAAAAGTAGTATGAAATAAATTGGATGAGAATCGTAATAATGCTTAAGAGAATAATTAAGGATGAAACTTGGATATTGGTTCGTCGTTGCATCTTAATGCCTTCTTTCATTATAGAATCATACGTAATTTTCCGGGAATACAGGTGGCTGTAATATGTGAGCAGATGGCGGGGATTTCTCCGTCTGTATGGACGGCTATGTCAGTATCGGTTTTAATTTCAATCTTATTGCAATGGAAGGTATCAACGCCATAATGCTTTACATGTGTTCCATTAAAAATGGTGGGCAGCAAAAGAAAAACCTTTGCCTTTGATAAGCCGTGAACCAGTGTAATACTTAGTTTTCCGTCCGTGGGATCCGCATCCGGGGCCATCAGTAATCCACCGCCTTCATATTTGTGGATCATATTAGAAACAAGAAGCACATTCTGATAAGTGATCTGCCTGACATCATCCAGAATAATCGTAGTTGACATATAAGGAGCAGTAAGCACCTGCTTGATTGCGATAGCAATATATACAAATTTACCTATGCCAAACCGGTTTAAGCTTCTCTTCAGAGGAGATTCCTGAACCTCATAGCATACACTGGCATCATAGCCAATCCCGCTGGAGCAGGTGAAGCGGTGAGGTGCCAGGTCTTTATCCGGAAAAGTAATCTCACCATGGTCAAGATATTGAAATTTGGTGGGCTTTAAGATATGATCCAGAGCCTCTACAGGGTCATTGGGTAATTTTAAACCTCGTGCAAGGTCATTGCTGGATCCGGAAGGAACATAACCTAATAACACTTCATCAAAATTATCAATCCCATTGATAACTTCATTGACTGTGCCATCACCGCCAACAATCACAATATTTTTAATCCCGGGATTATTCCGGCAGATATCCTTCGTCAGCTCGGTAGCATGTCCCACACGTTCGGTAAAAACTTCTGTATATTCAATCTTTCTTTGTTCCAATTCATCCTTTACCAACCACCAAAAGCGAATACCTCTGCCGGAGCTCGATTTCGGATTTATAATAAAATGATACATTTTAAGTCTCCTTAAGTTTATACATTGTCATAATCAATATATTGTTATGCTATAGGATACTGATTATATCTAAAATATATAGTATAAACCATATGATGTCAATGATTTGCAGCACAAAATGCTTTTATTCAACATATTTGTAAATATTATTTTGTCCAATATCCATGAATTGGACCAATATATAATGAAATGCCATCACGATACAGGCACCGAATTGTCCCTTCCTCATAAGATGTATAGATGACAAAAGTAAAAAAAATATTATGCGTTTATAAAATGTTTCGAAAGGAGAGATATATTAATGGATAAACGGATGTATCGCGGTACGACGGGAAATCAGAGCGGATATAATCGTGGTGCAGCACCATACAGGATGCCGGATTGCGATTGTGATGATGGCGGATATGCACCTGATGACAGGTATATGAGAGACAGCTTTGATGATGGGGGTCTGGAGAATTTCCCGATTGGTATGTCCTATGTTCCATGGCAGCGCTTCAGGGATCTGCAGGAGAATGAGTTTGTTGCTTTGGCTAAGGGTACGGTATTCAAAGAGCTAGACTTAGATTGGTATGGAAGGGGTTGCAGATAGGATGGAAGGAAATAGCAGAGAAAAGTTATTTTCAGTAATCGAAGCCACCAGCTTTGTATGCGATGATCTCAGATTATTTCTGGATACACATCCCACTGACAGAGCCGCTTTGGATTACTGGAGCAAAGTATCGAAGGTTAGAAATGAAGCTGTAAATGAATACACCAGATGCTACGGACCAATTGAGATGTATCGCGTTGAGAATGATAATCATTGGGCCTGGGTGGATGGACCCTGGCCGTGGGAAGGAGAGTGCTAAGATATGTGGAGTTATGAGAAGAGATTACAATATCCGGTTTGTATTACTGAGAGAAATCCAAAATTAGCACAGGTTATCATGTCGCAATACGGCGGTCCCGATGGTGAGATTGGAGCATCCCTCCGTTACCTGTCGCAGCGATATGCTATGCCTAATCGTAAGGTTGCCGGAGTATTAACAGACATCGGCACAGAAGAGCTTGCACATATGGAGATAGTAGGTGCAATCGTTCACCAGTTGACAAAGGATTTAACACCGCAGGAGATTATTGAAGGCGGTTTTCAGAATTATTATGTTGACCATACACTGGGTATATGGCCGATGGCTGCCGGCGGGGTTCCCCATAATGCTAATCAGTATGCCAGCAAGGGCGATCCCATAACTGATTTGGTTGAGGATATGGCGGCTGAGCAGAAAGCCAGAACCACCTATGACAATATCCTTCGTTTAATTCATGATCAGGAAGTATGTGAACCGATCAAGTTCTTAAGGAAAAGGGAAATTGTTCATTTCCAGAGATTTGGGGAAGCGTTAAGAATCATACAGGATGAGCTGGATTCAAGGAATTTCTATGCAGTCAACCTCGCGTTCCCGGCAGATTTTACGAAATAATATTTGAATATTGCACCGCTCTCTGAAATTACGGAGGGCGGTTTTTTAATGAGACCCACCGTATAACCATTGGCTTTCAGCAATTAACAGTTCTGTTTCAGGCCATGCCTCAGAATTATGCAGTTGGTGATTACCACGGCATTCGGTACATAGTAAGCTGGCAGAATTATAAATAAGACAACCACAATAAGGACACTGTCTGATCCGGTAGACAAAACTGTCGGCTTCAGCAATGTAAAAATGCTGATAGATTGCCTGATCAAAAGAGTTCAACCGGTCATACAATGCTTTTCTGTGCCAGCGCCTGTAATCATTAAAGGCATAACCCGCTGCTTCCTTGGTCAGTCCGAATAGGTTAGCCACATCATTTAAATTCTTACAGGAAGCATAATGGATCGCCATTCTTGGTGCAAGGATATTACTTGCAAAAATATTTGCTTCCTGTTCCATCTTTGGTGTATGGTTTTCACTATGCCGAAGGATCACATGACCCAGTTCATGCATTAATGAAAAATAAATTCTGCCTTTTGGCTGCTTATCATTGTAACAGATTTTATCCTTATAATATAAGGCATCATTGCTAAAGCTGATGCAATAATTACGCAGTTCCTCACTCAGGGAGGAGTAAGGATGGGCTTTCAGACCGTAATGCTTCAGAAGCTCAAAGCAATTAATCGGAAACGATTGAATATTGCATTCCTGATATACCTGTAAAGTTGCAAACCGGATAAAATCATAGTTCATATTTTGCTTCCTTATCAAAAATTATAATTCAGACAACATTTTAATCAGCTTCATCTTCTCCTCTGTAGAGAGATTCTTGCCGTTTCTGGCAATCAGGAATTGTAAATCTTCATAAGTAGGCTCAGGCTGAGTTGACTTATCCGTATCATCAAAGTCATCCAGGGAACATTCCAGAACACGCGCAATCGCCTTTAACGTCTCAAGCTTCGGGTCTTTGGTTACACCGCTTAATATTTTGTCTATGGTACCCTTCGGCACTCCGGACAGGTTGGATAATTCCTCGTTGGTCAGACCCTTTTTCTTCTTTAGTTCAGCAATTTTATCAAGACCCATAAAAAGACCTCCTTTACTGAATTAAAGTATATCACCGTTGACGGAAATAGTCAATAAAAAATCACCACCATTTTATAATAAAATAATAGTTAACGGAAATTTTATTGGACTTACCTATTGACAATACCCGTTAACGGATATATAATGTCAATAACGTAACCATCAACGGATATAAAGGAGGTATTATAATGTATCAAAATCTTAAAAACAAAATAATCAAATCAAATATAAAAATTTCAAAACTATCCATAAGAATCGGAGTGACAGAAAAAACGCTTCGAAACAAATTAAACGGCATAACGGAATTCACATGGCCGGAGGTGCTGCGGATCAGAGATATGATAGCGCCGCAGGCCTCCTTTGAGGAACTTTTTACAAAGGAAGAGGAATAGATGACGAACAAATGTTCTGAATATATTATACATGGTATGTAAATAGATGTCAATCACATATCTGAATTTATTTTATAAACAACAACTTAACCATGAGAAGGAGGAAGTAAAATGACAGAAAATGAACTTAATCAATACAGAGCAATCAAGAACGAGATTGAAGATCTGACCTTTCGTATAAAACAGCTGGAGCAAACAAAAGGCTCCATGGTATCTGACCGGGTGAAAGGATCGTCGAAGCATTTTCCCTATATAGAGCAGTATTTTTATATTAGCGGACTTGATCCGGAGGAACAGGAAATCAGGCAGCGGCGGATCAGGGAATTCCAAAGAAAGCGGAATAAGAAATTGTCAGAGCTGATTGCACTGGAAAGCAGTATACATGATTTTATCTATACCATACCGGATAGTGAGATAAGACAGATATTTATCTTTCGGTTTGTGGACGGGCTGTCTCAGGAGGATATCGGGCAGAAGCTGCATATGGACCGGAGCGGCGTGTCAAAGAGAATTACAAAATATATCGGAGCAGCAAGCTGATAATCAATTGATGTACATTTTATAGACTTGCACACAAATCACAAAATGAGGTGTTATAATGGTAGTATGGAAGGTTGCAGGCAGTGATATATGATGCCGCACAGATTTGAATATATGGTATGGTGAAGGATAGGAAAGCATCTCACGAAAGGTTGAGATGCTTTCTTTGTATAATCGCTTCAAATTTCAGATAAAAACAAGCTTGCACACAAATCACATTTTAATCTGTTATATTGGTATTGTGGAAAGCTGCAGCAACACTTCCGCAAGCAGATGCCGGCCGGCAGACATAGATTTCTATTTATAAAGATATCCTTTCAAAAGTAAAGCTTGAGGGATATCTTTTTATAAAATTACTTTAAGTAAAGAGATGCAGTCCCAGGAAGCTGTGAAGGCTGCTTTACCTAAAGTTCATATAGAAAGCTATCAGCATATAAAATCATATCGGAGAAGGAACCTCGTAAAAACCGTAGATATGATATTTGCCCCGATCAGTGGCAGTATGAAATGAGAGGCTGAAAGGAATTTTCTTTCAGCCTTAAAAACGTGTTAAGAAATGAGGGTCAATATGAACTTTCAGGATATCTTGTCATCACAGGGCGTGACAGAGGAGCAGTACTCAATCATTAAGAAGGAAATGATCAAAAACAGAATCTTTCTGACCAGAGAAGAAAAAATTGAAGAGCGTTATCAAAAACTGAAGCTAAAATATGAGGAACTAAAAATCAGATTGGAAAAAGTGGCAGCACTTGTGACGGACCTGAGGCGTTCTATAAAAGAAAAGGATCGAGCTCATTCAGTATTGATTGCCAGAGAAAGGCTGTCCAATCAGCTTCAGGAAAAGTATGAAGCTTTGATGGCTGATGTGATTATCACAGCCGCAATCAGGAAGAGGTTTTGGAATACAAAGTATCCGGAGCTCTTGTTCGCAAAGATTGACAAATCCAAATTATCAATTAACTCTGTGGGCAGTGTGGAGGGTATCGATGATCAGCTTACCTTAATAAAGGCTGCATTTCAGGAGCTGTTTTGGGAGCAGGATATGGATGATAAGGAATACTCTCATAAGAACAATTCTCATAGGATCAGCTCGGACAGAGAAAAACATAATGTTATGGAGGGTTAGGGATATAACATGATTAGTGAAATAAAACAAGCGATCAAGGATATGCTCTTAGCCGTATATCCTGACGGCTATTCGATCTATGATGAGGAGCTGCCGGAAGGATACAGTAAGCCGGCATTTTATCTGACGCTGATAAATCAGAATTACAGCAGACGAATGAATAATAAATTTACCAGCCTGCTGTCCTTTGATCTGGCTTATTACAGCAGCAGTGCAGAGTCCAGAACCGATTGTATCGGCATACAGCAGGAGCTGTTACGAGCATTTCATACGGTGAGTACATACCATGTGCTGAACCGGAATGCAAAAATAACGGATAATGTGCTGCATTTTACCTTTGATATCAGGTATGGTGAAATGCTTCAGGAGGAAGGAACTCCTATGCAGCAGCAACAAATTAATACAATATTATAAGGAGGGTTATCATGTCAGGAACATGGACAAGCCAAAATAAAATTTTACCGGGAGCATATGTAAACTTTCTTACGAACACTCCCTTATCTATTACCCCGGGTGACAGGGGAATTGCAGTCATTCTGCAGGAGATGACCGTGGGTGTTGCGGGTGATATCTATACCGTAACTGCAAAAGAAAATGATTATCCAACCGGCGTTACAGCAGCCGATCAGCTTCTTGTTAACGAAGCTCTAAAGGGAGCGCAAACTGTACTGGTTTATAACCTTGGAGAAGCTCATACAACCTCCGGTATTACCGCTGCGTTAGCAGCCCTAAAGACAGTACAGTTTCATACCCTATGCTATCCATATGACGGTGCCGGCTATGAGGATAATAAAACAAGCATCGTAAATTGGGTAGAGGCTCAGCGTAGTGACGAAGGGGTCAAGCTTCAGGCTGTTCTGGCAAATCATACGGCAGACAAGGAAAGCGTAATTGATGTTGCCAATGGCGTTGTATTATCTGACGGCACTACCTTGACAGCAGCACAGGCAACCGCATGGGTTGCAGGAGCAACAGCAGGCGCAAATATCTATCAGTCCAATACAGGAAAGCTTTATCAGGATGCGGTGGATGTATCGCCCAGAATGACAAAGACGGAAATGGAAGCTGCGATTACTGCGGGTCGCTTTATCTTTAAGGTTGACAGTGCGCAGAATGTCAGTGCGGTATATGATATCAATTCCCTGACCACCGTAACACCGGAAAAGGGAGAGATGTTCAAGAAGAACCGCGTCATCCGAACTATTGACGGAATTAATAATGATATTGTGGCAATCTTTGAGGCTGGCTATGTAGGTAAAGTAAACAACAATGCCGACGGCAGGTCGTTATTACGTGCTTCCTTAATTGAATACTTCAATGAATTGCAGCGTTTATCAGCAATTCAGAACTTTACTACTGAAGATGTTACAGTTACTTCGGGTATAGATAGTGATGCTGTCGTAATCAACTGCTATATTCAGCCGGTTGACAGCGTTGAAAAGATTTACATTACAGTTAATTTAGCATAATTAAGGGAGGAATTAATGATGTCAGGTAATTATACAAGATTAGCAGATACGATTATCGCCCAAGAGGGTAAGGCATATATAACGGTTGACGGCGTAAACAGAGAACTGTTTGAAATATCAAGCTTAAGAGCTCAGCTTGACCTGGTGGTGCAGGAAAGAAGAATGCTGGGAAATAGAATGACGCAGCATAAGATAACCGGTGTTACCGGATCCGGCTCTGCTACATTATATTTTATGAATAGCGAGCAGCTCAATCAAACCATCAAATATATAAAAGATGGCACACGTAATAACATTAAATTACATGTTAAGAATAATGATCCGCAATCCACCGTTGGTGAGCAGGAAGTGGTATTAAGTAATGTTATATTTAATACAATTCCAGTTACAGCCTTGGAGGAATCAGATGACCCAGTTACTTTCGATAGTGACTTTACTTTTGATGCAATTGAAAGCCTTGGTTCATTTGAACTACCCGAAAACTACAGATAACTAATTTAATTGAAAAGGGAGCTTATTGCTCCCTTTTATAGGAGGACAATATGAGTTCATTAAATGCATTTTTACATCCGGTACAGGTGGAAAATAAGGAAGTTATTATATCTAATCGTTTTATACAGGATGGAAAGCCAGTTCCGTTTATTATTCGTTCTATTTCAGAAAAAGAAAACGGCCAGTTAATAAGGAAATATACAAGAAAAGATAAGTCTGGCAGAGATGTTCTGGATCGAACAGAATATGCTCATGCATTGGTAGCGAGTGCAGTTATATTCCCGGATCTAGCAAATGCAGAATTGCAGAAAGCTTACAATGTATTAGGAGAAACTGCTTTGCTTACGGAGATGCTGAATGTTGGAGAATTCGGTGTATTATCACAGATGGTAAGCGAATTAAGCGGCTTGAGCCAAGACATTAACAAGGATATTGAAGAAGTAAAAAACTAATTAAGCAAGGTAATGCAGAATTTAACCTTGCTCATTTCGCATTGCAAAAACTGCATATCTTGCCATCGACAATAAGTAATATGAAACAAAGAGAAAAAGCATTTCTGTATGCTAGTATACAACTTAGAATTGAGGAAGAGAAGAGGCAGATAAGAAAACAAAAATCGAAAGGAGGAAGGGTAGATTGAGCAATCTTAACGAAATGCTCCATCTGGCTAACTTTGGAACTGTCCAGACGAATGATATTAACAACAATATTGGCAAAATATCAGACATATTGTATAAAGGGACTAAATCTTTAAATGATATTCATTCTTCAATTAATTCGGTAAATACAAGTATTAATATATCAAGTGAAAAAATAAATACTTCTATAAATATGTTAAAGAATGAATTAATTAGCAAGTTTATAGACAAACAATTACTACTACAAGAAAAAAATATTCCTCAAGATAATACTTCAAAAATAAATACTTTAAGCAATAATATAGGAGAAGTAGCTCAAAATTCGACGGGTAAGTTGATTTTTGATCAAATTATTGATTGGGACAGTCTATCAGAAGAGTTTAAAGATAAATCAACAAATTATAATACAAATACTTCCAAGAATATATCAAATTATAATTGGCCCTACCAAAATAAGTCCTTTCTTGAAAACATGGAAGAAATTGGAGAGGGAATAAATGAAATATTTCATATGGCCACTGATGAGATTAATTCTTATATAGATAGCGGTGGATTAACTGGTTTTATCGATGATGAAATAAATAGTTTTAAAGATACGTTTAAAGATACGTTAGATAGTAAAATACGAGGATTTATTCTTGGAAAACAAAGTGCAGATATTTATGACTATATGAGTATGGTAAATGATATTTATAAAATTGTTTCATCAGATAAGTCAATTGCTGATAAAGCATATGATCTTGCAGTATTTGGGAAAGATTTTCTGGTTGGTGATTTATTTAGCAAAGGTTTTGATAAAATCATAAAAAAGGCATTAGGAAGCGGAACTACAGCTGCTGAAGGTACTGCAATAGGTGCATCAGCCACTGGAAGTGCTGCAATAGCCGGGAGTGCAGCATCAATACTACAATTACTAGTATTGGCACTTGCCCTAGGTGGTATTGGATATGTAGGACATAAAGCAATAGAAAAATCGGATAATGTATCGCTACAAGAAAATTATAATAAATTTAATAAGAGGTTTTTTTCATATTATGATTTTGGGGCAAAGCAATTTCGTGTAATTCCTTTTTTTGAAGATATTGTTGATAAATTAACTATAGACACTGATAAAATTCATAATGGAAGTGAGGCAGATAAATTAACAGATGGAAATGTTACAGGTTTAAAAAAATATATAGATGACAAGCTTAATACTTCTATATGGGAATTTAAGTTACCTATAACTGAGAAACCAGAAAGTTATTATCTTCCTGAAGAAAATGTGGCTGGTTTTGATGAATCATTACTTATAAATGGCTCCCCCCACATATGGATTATAGAGAGATCCCCATTACCTGGTGAGAGTTTACTTTATAATGGAATCAATAATAAAGAGGATGTTTTTGATGAAGAGGATATCGAGAAAATTAAAGATATGATGCAAGAGGGGTCTGTAGTCAATCATTATACGATCGCTCCTAAATTATCACTAAGTGGTACAAATATTAATCAATCTATTGACTTTAAGATGATAATGGCGCAGTTAGAAAAGGCAATTAAAGAGGAACTCACAACAGCTCCAGAGGGGGTATATAGAAAATGAGTGAATATGCAATTTACTTTGAAAAGGGTAAAACTTTGATGAGGCTTCCTGTTAATCCCGAAGAAATTGAGGTAAATGCTTCTCAGGCTACTGACAGATTTGATATACTAAAACTCGGGCAGGTAGTCATTCCTACACATATGGAACTTAAAGAATATAGTTTTGAAGCAGAATTACCTTATAGCAGCATCCACTATATAGAGTCATCGAAAGATTTTAAAAGTGCAGAGGACTTCTTAAATTTGATTAAAATGTGGAGGGAAAAACTTGAACCAATAAGATTTATTGCAGGTAAGGCATCGAACAGTAAACTCATAGCAAGTGATGCAATCAATTCTCTTGTATTGATTGAAGCCCTTACAATAAGAGAAAAGGCAGGGGAAGAACGTGATAAATATGTTTCCTTTAGGCTAGTTGAATATAAAGAGTATGATGCAAAGGTTTATAAAGGTGAAGAGAAAAACCCAAGCGGGAATGGGTATTATATCGTACAGTCAGGTGATAGCCTGTGGTCGATTGCAAAGAAGTACTATAATAACGGAGCCTTATATACAAAGATATTCAACGCTAATAAGGATAAGATTAAAAATCCCAATCTTATATATCCAGGACAAAGGCTGGTGATTCCGTAAATGATGAGTTTTATTATTAAAACCAATGGAAAAGAGTTCGATATCAGTCAACTTATTAGTAGAGTTACTTTTAGAGATTTACTCAATGATGGCTGCAGTAAACTGGAATTTTCATTTGTAAATAATGGTTTGAATTTTACTAATGGAAGTGTTGTTAGCTTTATCTATGATTCGATAAATATATTCTATGGATATATTTTTACAGTCACTAAATTAAAAGGAAATGAAATAACATGTATTGCGTATGATCAGCTGCGTTACTGTAAAGCCAGAGACACAATAACAATATCTGATGATACTGCTGCAACACTTGCGAGTAAAATGTGTAACTATTTTAATCTCAAAAAAGGTACTATATCTGATACAAGATATAAATTAGCTACCGATATTATGGAAGATGATACTTGGCTTGATATTATATATTCAGCAATTGATGAAACTAAGAAAAACATGAATAAGAAGTATATGTTAAGAGATGAATTCGGTCAGATATGTCTTCGTGATATTGATGATTTACAGATGAATTTAGTCCTTGGAGATAAAAGTCTGGTATATGATTTTAATTATTCTAAATCAATAGATAGTGATTTCTATAATCAGATTAAAATAGGACTTAATAATGATTACTCATCAAATCAAAATATTATAAAGGGCAGTTCGGAGTCAATTTCCAAGTATGGGCTGCTCCAGTTATATGAACCTATGTATAATGCAAATGTTTCACAGGCGAGGTCTCAGGCTGAAACACTTTTAGAACAGTATAATAAGGAAAGTGAGACTCTAACCTTAAGCTGTCTGGGTGATCCAAGGGTCAGAGCCGGCTCCAGCTTCTACGGGAGACTGAAAGACATTGCGTATGATAAGCGGCTGATTGTACGCTCTGTTACTCATGATTTTGTACCCGTACATACGATGGAAGTGGAGGCGATGTTATGATAAACGAGATCAAGGAGATCATACAGAATTATCTGAACAATGCAAAGCTGTGCACATTAATGACAGGAACTGTGGTAAGTGGTGGTATCAAGGTAAATGACCGCCTGACAATCCCAATGGAATTGATGAAAGGTAATCTTAAGGAGCAGATAATTTCAGGGGATAAGATCCGTTTGTTGAGAAATCATGGTGGGAAAGAATTTTATATTGTTGAGGTGATTGACCGGCCATTCTTAGTGAAAGGTTCGGTCATTTCTTTATCTATGAATGGAACGACTTATGAATATAGAGTGGAGGATGTGAGGTTATGATACCTGAAGCAAATATTGATGTTGCGCTTACCACATCGGATGTGCCAGAGCTGTCAAGGACTTATAGAATATACGACAATAAAATTCAGGGCTTCATCGACGGAGCCGATGCAATGCGGCAAGCGGTACATAAGCTGCTTAATACACAGAGATACGAATATCCAATATACAGTTTTTCTTATGGAATCGATTTGGAAAGCTTAATTGGACAGGATAAGCTCTATGTACAGATGGAGCTGATGCGAAGAATAAAGGAGTGCCTGTTACAGGATGAACGTATAACTAATGTTGAGAATTTTAACTTTACTGTAAATGGCGACTCGATTTTATGTACCTTTGATGTCATAAGCATCTTTGGAAGAACAAATGTGATGAAGGAGGTGAATGCATAATGTTTGAAGACATGACTTATGAAAATATACTGAATAATATGTTGAGCAGGGTTACAAACGATGTCGACAAACGAGAAGGCTCGGTTATCTATGATGCTTTGGCACCTTGTGCGTATCAGCTTGCGCAAACCTATTTTAAGATGAATAATTTTCTTGATCTGGTGTCCGGCGATACGGCGGTAGGGGAATATTTGGACCGTGTGGTTAAGGATTATGGTATTACCAGAAAGCCAGCGACAAGCGCTGTCAGAAGGATTGTCACAACCGGTGCGGTAGACGTCGGCAGCAGGTGGGGGCTCGGGGAAACCACTTACTGTATCACAGCTAAATTATCGGAGTATAACTACAGTGCAGTATGCGAGCAGACGGGAAGTATTGGAAATATTTATGCGGGTGTACTTGAGAATATCGATAATATCAATGGAATCACAGCAACCCTAACGGATATCCTGACCTCCGGGGAGGATGAAGAGAATGATGATAACCTTCGCGCAAGATTCTATACGCAGATACAGTCGGCTGCTACCAGCGGAAATGCCGACGATTACAGAAATTGGGCACTTGATGTTCCTGGCTGCGGTGATGCCAAGGTGTATCCATTATGGAATGGCCCCGGTACGGTTAAGGTTCTTGTGGTTGATGAGAATATGGAAATCGATAATACTCTTCCAGACAAGGTATACGATTATATTGAAAAGGTCAGACCGATAGGTGCGACTGTATCAGTTGTCAATCCGGAAAGCCTATTGATTAATATATCGGTAAAGGTAGTTTTAAACGGAACTAAGACTCTTGATGATGTTAAAGCAGCATTTACGGAGAGCTTAAGAGCTTATCTGAAGGATACTGTATTTGAGATTTACAGCGTGAGCTATGCGAAGATAGGTAGTCTTTTACTGTCAACAGCGGGTGTCGAGGATTATAATACGTTACTGCTCAATGACAGTACAGATAATATTGTGATTGGGGATACGGAGCTGCCAATTTGCAACACAGTAGTATTGGCGGAGGTGTGATATGAAATTAATAGATTTACTGCCACCGATATATGAAAGTAATACTACAATGCAAGAGCTGCAAGATATCCTGACAGAAGATATTAATACTCTCGCATCAGGCTTTGATGAAACGATAAATGAATGCTTCGTCAATACCGCTTCAAAGCTCCTAAGCCGGTATGAAGGTATTTATGGAATTCAGGTTGATATTAGTAAGTCAGATACTTTCAGGAGAGAACGGATACTGGCAAAGATCAGAGGAACGGGTACCACAACTAAGGCTATGATCGAACAGACTGCTGCGGTATATTCCGGCGGTGAGGTTCAGATTATTGAAAGTCCTGAGACTAACAATTTCATAGTGAAATTTACAGGAGCACTCGGTATCCCAGCAAATATGGCTGATTTAACATTGACGATTGAGGAAATAAAACCGGCGCATTTAAGTTTTACCTTTGAGTATTCATATCGTCTCTGGAATGAGGTGGCAGGGTATTTATGGGGCGAGGTAGCCGGTAAAACCTGGTATCAATTAGCAACAGAATAGGAGATGAAATAGATGAAAAGTACAAATAATTTTGGGCTGCAGAAGCCTGAGCCGTTAATAGACAATGTAAATATTGATGTTATAAACGGCAATATGGATGTGGTTGATGCAGCCTTAAACAATATATCAAAATTTGAAACCGCCGGAGGTACACCAACAGCTATTACACTAAACGGTATTGTTTTAGCAAATGGGCTAGCAAAGACCTTTATCGTATCCGCAAATAATAACGGCGGAGCAACAACGATAAATGGCAAACCAATTTACTCCGCTGGAACTTCTAACATACCTGTGCTTATTGCAGGTCATACCGTTACAATATGGTACGATACCACTAAAGGCTGTTTTTATGCAAGCCCTTCACATGATACAGAAAGACTTGCAGGACAATTACCAGCCTATTATCAGGATTATAATAATCTGAGTAATAAGCCAACATCTCTCCCGGCGAATGGTGGTACAGCTCTAACAATAAGTGAAACATTGCCATTGAACAAGGGGGGTACAGGGCAAACATCTGCAGCAGCCGCGAGAAATGCACTAGGTTTAGGTAATACAACAGGAGCATTGCCCGTAGCTAATGGAGGGACTGGTGCAACGGATGCGGCTACCGCAAGGATCAATCTTGGCGTGGCTCCACTTAATAGCCCAGTATTCACTGGTGTGCCTCAGGCTCCTACAGGAGCTACGGACTATACAACATCACGACTTCGTAATGTCCGTGCTAATACTACAGATTTAATAGTAGGTTCATCCGCGCTTGCAAGCGGAGACATTTACTTAGTGTATGAATAGGAGGCAACATGGCAAAAGGAATGTACATCGGCATTGGCGGAGTGGCAAGGAAAGTTAAGAAAGCATACATAGGCATCGATGGTACGGCCAGAAAAGTTAAGAAAATATATTTTGGGATAGGTGGTGTAGCAAGACTGGCCTGGCAAGGCACTGTCCCGGCAGGACAAGTAATATTCACCTCATCCCAGGTATGGACTGTCCCGGAAGGCGTATACATGATCGATATATTTTGTATCGGAGGAGGAGCTGGCGGTATGAATGGTAGTACAACAGAAAATACAAGTTGGAGAGGTGGAGGAGGTAGTAGTGGACAGACTACAACCAAACTTGCTCAAGCCGTGACACCTGGAGCCGCTATCTCTGTAGTTATTGGAGCTGGTGGAGCAGCATCAACTTCCGGAGGTGATACTGCTTTTGGGTCGTTTTTACTCGCATATGGTAGTACTGTTGGCTTTGGAGGCTCCGGAGGAGGAGGAGCTTCCAAAGGTTCGGCTGGAATTGGAGGTTCCGGAGGAACTGATGGCGCTGATGGCGGATACGGTTATAATAGCAATGATGGTTCACAAACTGCTCCTAGATACGGACAACACACCACAACAAAAGCTTTTGCCGAGGCATCCAACACGCTATACTCTGGTGGCGGAGGCGGAGCAGGATCGGGAAACGTCGGAGCAGGAGGAGCCGGAGGTGGTGGTTCAGGAGGTTGGGGCAATGGAATTTCTGGAACACCTAACACTGGAGGAGGCGGAGGTGGAGCCCAAAATGGTTCCGGAGGTGTAGGCGGATCGGGTATTGTTATAATAAGATGGCCCGAGCAATAAAAGAAAGGAGAAAATATGTGGTGTAATCAAATATTCAGCGTTATATCGGGAGATACGATACAAAATATCATCGTAGCGGACAATTATGAGCTTGCAAATGAAATAGCAAGATTACAGTACGGAGATGATGCTATTGCAGTAGATAGTACTTTCTATCCTGTAAGTATAGGCTTCAAGTATATAGATGGAATCTTCTATGAAGAGGACGGTGTAACCGTAATTCCCCATTACCCGACTGAAGCTGAAAGAATAGTCGCTATGGAGTTGCATCAGGCAGAATCAGAAGTTGACGTCGATTTTAGACTTTCTCTTCTGGAATTAGGATTAGTAGAAAGGAGGATTTATCGTGAATACTTTTGAAAATATGAAAACAGTCATTGCAAGCAATAAGAAAACGAAAGAGGAATTATTAGTGTTGTGTGATGTGTTTTTGATGAACTATCGTATCAATCAGGATCAGTACACAGAGTTAGTGCAGTTAATTGGTTAAGCGCGACACGTCGCGATATAGATAAATGTTCTAACGCCTTGAAAATGCTATATTTCGGGGCACAAGGAACCTCCTGTTCCGTCAGGGGTAACCTAACAATAAATGCGGAAATGGTAACATTTCGGTATCAAGCTATTGTGACAATGAAGTCCTTTAAGCGGAAGCTGTGAAGCTGAAGCGACACTGCCAGCATCGCGCAGTGGGGACGCTAGGTTGTGGGTGATATGGCTAAAGTAATTGAACTGTTGATAAACATCGTGATAACTAACAAGCGAAAGATGCTGTTACGCTTGAACCAAAACGGTAAGCAGCTGGATGACCTGCTTTAACCTCGGGTCACACGGACACAGGAGCTGCCGGTGGAGAGACAGAGCCTAAGTCATCTGATAAGTTATCTGTATGGAACGTGGTAAGCCCGTATTGTCTTCCCTACAGGAAGTAAGCAGCCGCAAGGTGAGTCTTCAGGACGTGCTGATAAGATGCGGGTATGAGATCGTGGAAAAAGCGAATGCCACCCTGTAATCGGATGGATAGGGACTAATGTCCCGACACGAAAGTGTGCAGACTTCCACGTGGTGATTCATCACGAGAGAGCTTGGAGAATTTCTTTGGGGAGGAAAGCAAATGAATGCGTTAGCATGTGCACCTGTCGGCGTAAACTTGAAAACAGATATCTTTAAATTCGACTTTAAAAAGCTTCAGGAAAACGTCAGGAGACTTCAGACACGTATCGTGAAGGCACAACAGGAGGGAAAATACAATAAGGTCAAATCTTTACAATGGCTTTTAACACATTCCTTGAGTGCTAAAATACTTGCCGTAAAAAGAGTAACCGAAAACAAAGGGAAGAACACTCCCGGTATTGACAAAGTTATCTGGAATACAGATAAACAGAAATGTGAAGCTGTCAGGAGACTGAAAAGAACAGGATACAAGGCACAACCATTGCGTAGGATATATATACCTAAGAAAAACGGTAAAAAACGTCCGTTGGGAATTCCCACGCTGGCAGACAGGGCAATACAGGCTCTACACCTGATGGCATTAGATCCGGTTGCGGAAACGGTACTCGACCATGACACTTATGGGTTCAGAAAGAAAAGAAGTACGGCGGATGCCATAGAAGCTGTTTTCAAGGCTACTTTCGCTGACAAAGACTGTGCTGAATGGGTCATTGAAGGTGACATCAAAGGTTGTTTTGACAACATAAGCCATAAATGGCTTATGGAGAATATACCGATGGACAGGAGAGTATTAGGGGAATGGCTTAAAGCAGGTATCATCTGGGAGGGCAAATACAGCGACACAGAAGCAGGAGCACCTCAAGGTGGACTCAGTTCACCTTGTATCGCAAACATGGCATTGAACGGACTTGGAAGTCTGCTTGACAAAAAGTTCATGACGTGGAGAAAGAACAATAAGGTACACACGATATTTTACGCGGACGACTTTATCATCACGGGCATCAGCAAAGACTTCCTGGAAGGTGAAATACTCCCTGAAGTTGAAGAATTCATGCGGAAACGAGGTCTTGAGTTATCAGAAAAAAAGACACACATAACCCACATCAATGAGGGATTTGATTTCCTGGGTCAGAACATAAGAAAGTACAATGGGAAAGTTTTAATCAAGCCATCAAAAGACAATACAAAAAGCTTCCTCAACGATATCAGAGGAATTATAAAGAGGCACCCGACGATAAAGCAGATAGACCTTATAAAAATGCTAAATCCGAAAATAAGGGGATGGGCTAACTATCACAGGCATATCGTAGCAAAAGAAACGTTTTCCTATGTGGACTTTCATATTTATCTGGCAATCAATAGCTGGTGTCGAAGACGTCATCCTAAAAAGGGAAGATGGTGGATAAATAACAAGTACTTTCACAGTGTCGGCAATAGACACTGGGTCTTCGCAGATGAATCAGATAATGGAGAATTAATTGAACTACTGAGAGCAGATGCAACTAAAATCGTTAGACATGTCAAGATACGTAAAGATGCAAATCCTTACGACCGGAAATGGGAGATGTATTTCGAGGAACGAGAAGGTGACTTGATGTTCTGGGACATAAGCGGCAAGAAACAACTGAAAGCAATGTGGGTCAAGCAAGGTAAGAATTGTCCGGTTTGTGGGGATGAAATCAACAAAGGTAACGGATGGAAAGTTCATACTGGGGATACTGGTAAGAAGGTCTTGGTTCATCCCGAATGCCACAAAATGTATCATCCCGTCCCGACATAAAGTGATGCCGGTTAAGACGCGGCAGCGTCAAGGCTATGAATTGCTTGAGCGGAATGCGGTGAAAGTCGCACGTTCCGTTCTTATGGGAGTTGGCTCCGGTGACGGAGTCCGCTTACCTAATCATATCATCCAAATGTAACAAGGATGGGATATGGAAAGAAAGAAGTACCCCATTAGTAATACATGATGCCACAGGGATCGTCCTGGCTTAGATTAAAAGATTCTAATACTCCCGATCCTGCAGGTGTCCCTATTTATGGGTAGATGTATCTGATGACAGGCAAGTGATCAGCGTTGATGTATCTCAGACACACCTAATGCAGCAATATTAAGTGGAGTCTTAAATTGATATGATTGAAGAGAGACTCGTGGCACATTAGAACATCGCATGGATAATACAGAGGATATTGCATATATGGGGCTTGAGACTGCAGTTGTGATTAATAAGCTTGCCTAATCCGTCACCATAGTACATAGGGAGGATAATTCCTCCCTATTTTATTAAAAGCAAAGGAAGGACCCAAATGAATGATGTTGAGTTAGCAAAGGAGTTATCCGATCATAAGCATCGCATTGAATCCCTCGAGCATCGGATGACAGACGCTGAGGCGGTGATTTCGGAGATACATGCGATGTCGAAAGCATTGGAAGTTTTAATCTATAAAGTTAATAATACGGATAAAAATGTGGAAAAACTCGCCAGGGATGTAGAAGCACTAAAAGCAGAGCCTTCAGATCGGCTAAAGCAGATTAAAACAGCTATCATAGTAGCACTGGCAAGTAGTATTATTACTTCAATTGTCAGTGTTGTTATTTATGCGACTACCACTTTAAACAGCGGATGAGGTCATATAAAAGAGATAATAAAGAGCTGATACAAGGAATCTGTTTATAGGGTAATAAAAAATGTAACGCTATGGATACATTTGACCTATATCCTTGCAGGTCTACATCTAATACAAAGAAAGTGAGGAAAATATAAATGAGTAAAATTAATTGGAAGCAGAAGCTTACATCACGGAAATTCTGGGCAGCAGTAATCGGGTTTGTAACAGCTATACTGACAGCATTCCATGTGAATAGTCTCACGATTGAACAAGTAATTGCGATTATTACAGCTTGTTCTACATTGGCCGCTTACATTATTGGAGAAGGATTAGTAGACGCATCAAGAAATACTACTAATTCTAAAAGTGGTGATTCCAATGCCGATTAAAATAGGTCACGCATCCATAGACGAACGAGGCAAGATCTCCGGCGGCAAAACCGGAGATCAAACAGGCAAAGAGATACGCATTCGCGAATGGTACTCAAAACCATGGAATGTATATCTGGAATGTATTGATAAAGGTATTGCTGATAAAGCAGCATCCTTCATGGATCAGATTTGCGCTGATAATAATTATGGTTATGATCAGATTGAGCGTTGGACAGGCTATTATGCCATTAAGAAAAATGCAGATCAGGTTGTGGGAGCCAAAGGAGAATTTGATTGTTCTTCCCTGGTTATAACGTGCTACCTGTTGGCCGGCGTCGCTATGTCTGTGGATGGGTACACAGGTAATCTTAAATCTAAATTACTCGCTACTGGAAAGTTTAAGGGCTATGCCGACAAAAAGTATCTGCTAACCGATACCTATGCCAAACGAGGATGTATCTACCTGAAAGAAGGAAACCACGTTGTTATGGCACTGGAGGATGGAGCAAGCCGGATGAATCCTTATCCTGTACCTATAGTCACTGTATCCAAAGGCAGTAAAGGTGATGATGTCAGGTATATTCAGTTAAAGCTTATAGATGCCGGCATAACCGAGGCTGTCATCAATGGTAAGACGAAGCTTCTTACCGTTGACGGAGCGTTTGGGCCTATTACTGACAAGGCTGTACGAATGTTCCAGGAGATGCATAATCTTGAAATTGACGGCAGAGTAGGTCCTATTACACGAAAAGCACTTCAATTATATTAAATCAAGTATGTTCGCAGCATGCAAATATTTTACAAATATTTTTATCTTGCAAATTCACATTCTTATGCTATACTTAGCTTACAAAAAATAATAGAAGCAGAGTAGAACCATGTGCGTTAAGTGCTGATTGAACAGGGAGTTGTCAATCGGACGAAAAGTTTAACTTGCGGTACATGATTCGCATCCCGCTGCTACAACTGGATAGTCAAATTTATATTTGATTTTATCTCTTATTGTAGTAAAAGGTCTGCAAAGGAGGTAATTTTTTTATGTCCAAATTTACAGAATTATTCAAAGCATCTTCAAAAGAATTTAAATCGATAAGATGCATCACACTCACGGCTATGCTGGCTGCCGTCTCCGTTGCACTCGGCAGTCTGACCGTCCAATTCGGTGAGATACTTAAGGTTGGTTTCACCTTTTTACCGAATGAATTTGCTTATTATTTGTTTGGACCGGTGGTGGGTGTGATCTATGGGGCAGTCATTGACGTCCTGAATTTTATGGTAAAACCTACAGGAGCCTTTTATTTTGGATTTACCCTGAGCTCCATGCTAACCGGTCTGATTTACGGCTTAATCCTGTATAGAAGACCGATCAGCCTCGCAAGAGTGATCCTTGCCAATGTCATAAGAACCGTATTTGTTGATATGCTGTTAAATACCTTATGGCTGACGCAATTGACCGGCAACAGCTTCATGGTGATGCTTCCCACAAGGCTTATCAAATTGATGATTATGCTGCCTATTGAAACGGTGCTTCTGTATTCCTTAATTAAGAGTGTGGAGGCAAGCGGCATTATCCGAAAACTTTTCCCTGCCAGGAACGCATAAACTTAAGCGGCTTGACTGAAGCCGGAAAAGCATGCTAATATTGTAATGATAGTATTTTGCAATTACAATATTCGAGGAGGATATGGAATGAAGAATTTGTTGATAGCACAATCCGGCGGACCTACCGCAGCAATTAATGCGACCTTAGCCGGAGTGCTGACAGGTGTGCGTGCAAGTGGTAAGATTGATAAAGTATACGGCGCGAAGAATGGTATCGAAGGTGCCATTAAGGATCATTTGATTGACTTGAATGAGATTGTCAGAGATACAAAAGCAATGGATACCCTTACCTATACCCCCTCCTCGGCCCTGGGAACCTGCCGTTATAAGATGAAGGACTGGCGCAAGGATGACGAGCCTTACAAAAGGATTATTGAGACCTTTTATAAATATGAGATTAAATATTTCATCTACATCGGCGGAAATGATTCCATGGATACGGTAGATAAGCTTTCTGAATACTGCAGTCTGAATAATCACGACTTCATAATCATGGGTGCGCCAAAGACCATTGATAATGATCTAAATCTTACGGATCACAGTCCGGGCTTCGGCTCAGCGGCAAAGTATATTGCTGCAACAATCTCAGAGCTTGCATGCGATATCGGAGCCTATGATATTCCTGCTGTGACAATCGTTGAGATCATGGGGCGCAATGCAGGCTGGCTGGCCGCTTCGTCAGCACTTTCCAGAATGAATGGAGGAGCAGGAGCGGATTTAATCTACCTCTGTGAGCAGGATTTTGATAATACCAGGTTTATCAGCGATGTGAAGGAAAAGCTGGCTGTAAAATCAGGCGTTTTGGTAGCGGTCAGTGAAGGGATTAAAGACAACAGCGGAACCTATGTTTCAGATCAGATGTCCAGCGGAGCAGTTGATAATTTCGGTCACAAATATATTGCCGGTGCGGCCAGAGCCCTGGAGCAGCTGGTACGTAACGAGATTGGCTGCAAGGTACGCGCTATCGAGCTTAATCTGATGCAGCGGGCAGCGGCGCATATTGCCAGTGAGACGGATATCATCGAAGCATTAATGCTTGGTCAGAAGGCTCTTTGCTGTGCCCTTGACGGTGAGACCGGCAAGATGGCGGCAATCAAGCGTATCAGTGATACCCCTTACCGTGTAGAATTTATTTCTGTTCCGGTAAATGAGGTGGCAAATCATGAGAAGACGGTGCCTTTAAACTGGATTACGGCGGATGGGCATGATGTAACTGAGGAATTAATCGCTTACATGAAGCCGCTCATTCAAGGCGAGACTAATATTAAATATGAGAACGGCATTCCGCTTAAGATTAAATTATATTAATAATATATTGATACAAGAAGATATCTATTGATTTTCAGT
The DNA here is from genome assembly GCA_023409535.1 of Bacillota bacterium. Classification (GTDB taxonomy): domain Bacteria; phylum Bacillota; class Clostridia; order Lachnospirales; family Lachnospiraceae; genus Mobilitalea. Next base: position 55,922 of record JAEYGZ010000012.1, on the reverse strand, counting down.
TATATATCATGGATCAAGCGATAAAATAATCCCAAAGAAAAAGGGTAACTCGCACCTTATATGGTGAGTTGCCCTTTCATTATGTAGAGAATACTTTATTCAAAATGCTAAACCACCAGACTACCAGAATAGCTGTCCGCCGATCTTTACGGCAGTATCTTTATCGTCATAACCCTTATTCACAGCAGTCTGATAAGAATGAAAATAAAGGCGTGAGCCGATGTTATTCGATCCTTGCAGTGCTTGCTTTGCAGCCTTGATGGATAACAGCTGTGATTGGGAATCGTAATTCTCGTAATTATCCAACTGCTTTTGCAGGGAGCCGCTGTCGGCTACGGTAAACTGACCGGGCTGATAGATGACTGCTTTCATGGTATCAGGGTACTTCGAGGATTTTATGCGGTTAAGTACAACATTTGCAACAGCAAGCTTTCCTTCATAGTTCTGGGACCCTGCCTCCGCATGGACCAGACAAGCCAAGAGCTTTAGCTCATCCTTCGTATAGCTTACGCCTTCCTGCTGCTTAATCTCGGTTTCCTTCTTGGCCTGTTCCTCAGCCTGAAGCCGCAATAATTCCTGCTCTTCTTCCTTGGAGACAGCCTCTTCGAACTTCACGGTAAAACGGACATATTCACGCATGACATATCCCTTAGTCTTATCGTCCTCGACATTTATCTTAACCCAGGTATCATCTTCCTCAAGTATGGGATAAATTTCATCCTTATAGACAACATCCACTCTGGGAGCATCAGTATCGGCTTCTTTACGGACATTTAATCCGTCTACAGCCACAACTATTTTTGATTCACCGTATTTTTTAATGATCTCTTCATCCGGAATCCCGGTTTTCAGAAACTCAGATTTTATATAGCCGGTGACACTTCCTGATTCGACAAGAAACCATTCCCCTTCAATCTTTAAAATGGTGGCGGCACTGTCTTTATACAGCTTACCAAGTACCTCACTGTCTGCGGAAGGCTCCTTACGAATGTTAACAAAGTTATCCGCAATCGAGATTCCGATATCTGCATACAAAGCCGGAGGTTCTTTCACTGTCTCCTCTGCTTCGGGCTCTTTGGTATCTGACACGGGAATTTCCCCTGCGGTACTGTTTTCAATATCAGGAGTATTTTTCTCCGGCATATCCGCCGCAGTTTCATAACTCCCATCAGTTATCATACCTGCTGCCCCAGAACTAACTGCCGCATCGCCCTCTTCTGTGTTTCCAGCTATAGCATTGCCTTCCTGCATTTGATCCAAATCCGAAGCTGCTTCCGTTGGTATCTCTTGTTCATCCTCCGTAATAATCGCCAAATCCTTAGCATAGGAAAAGGATTGCAGCTCAGCATTATCATCAGAGGTCGTATTCCTTGCCTCATTCGCAGTATCGGTATCAGGAGCTACTGCGAAAATCGGAAGAATGGGAAAATAAAAGATTGCGGACAGGAAAAAAACAGACAAAAAAACGGCCATAGACAGAAAGGTTCTTTTATTCTTATTCATTTCATTTCCCTCATAACAGTTCACTTTTATTTAAGGTCATTATACAGGAAATAACAGGAAAAATCAACTATCGTTCTCCCGGATGACTCTGAGGTCAACCGGACTGCCGGGAATTTTCCTGGAATTGGTTGATGGTCTCTTGAATTCTTGCAGAAACAAGCTCTGCAATCTCTGTAGATTTCATTCCTTTATAATCCTCATAATAAAGAGGTTTCATGTAATGAAGCTGCACCGTGATTTTACGCAGGCTTTTCCTGTCAAAGGGAACAAAGGAGTCAATCAATGCAACAGGTACAATGGGACATCTGGCATTCATGGCACTCTTGAAGCTGCCACCCTTAAACTCCAGCAGGTTATTACCGTTGCGGGATCTTGTTCCTTCCGCAAAAATCAGAAAATTCTCGCCTTCCTTTACACGCCTTGTCATATTCATGATGACCTGCATGGATTGTCTGATATCCTCCCGGTCTATCACCTCAGCTTGAAGAAGCCAAAATACCTGTTTCAGCAGGATGGTATCCTTGACTTCCTTTTTTATAACGGTTACAAACGGCCGTTCGTGAGTCTCCAGAAAAGCCAGAGCATCAAATAATCCCTGATGATTGGGAAACATAATGTATCCGCTTTCCTTGGGCAGATTCTCAAGTCCATGGCACTCAATCTTAACTCTTCCCCGCCTGTTAACAATCTTCACCAGCTTATTCAGGAAAGCATAACGTGTTACAGCATCGTATTTTTCTATATCACATAACTTTGCAATACGATAAAACCAAAAGGGTAAATTAAATAAACTGCGAAGAACCATGAAAGTAATACGTAGCATGTCAATTCTCCCTTCCTATAAATAATATAGGGTAGTCACATATTATGTCGGAGTGTCACTGTATTCATAATTTCTTTACGGGTATGGTTGTCCTATTAAATGAGATCATAGCCCTTCAGCATCTTAGCACGGCTGGGATGTCTTAATTTACGAAGCGCTTTCGCCTCAATCTGGCGAATACGCTCCCTTGTTACGTTGAATTCTTTACCTACCTCTTCCAGCGTACGGCTGCGACCGTCCTTCAGACCAAAGCGAAGAATTAGCACACGCTGTTCCCGATCGGTTAGTGTATCCAGTAATTTGGTAATCTGATCCTTCAGAATGGAATAGGAGGCAGCCTCCTCCGGTCCCATCATGGATTCATCACTGATAAAATCTCCCAGATGACTGTCATCCTCTTCTCCAATGGGAGTATCCAGAGAAATGGGATCTGCAGAAACCTTTAGGATCTCTCTTACCTTTTCAATCGGCAAATTCATTGCATCAGCCAGCTCCTGCTCAGAGGGTTCTCTCCCGAGTTCCTGTAAAAGATTACGTGATACACGGTAGGTTTTATTAATAACCTCCGACATATGTACAGGAATTCTTATGGTACGGGACTGATCCGCTATGGATCTGGTAATAGCCTGACGGATCCACCAGGTTGCATAAGTACTGAATTTATAACCTTTTGTATAATCGAATTTTTCTACAGCCTTAATCAGACCTAAATTACCCTCCTGGATTAAATCAAGGAAGGATAAGCCTCGTCCCACATAACGCTTTGCGATACTTACAACCAGTCTCAGATTAGATTCTGCCAGGAGTTTTTTAGAATATTCATCTCCTTCAACAATCTTTTTCGCCAGTTCAACTTCATCAGCAAGGGTAAGCAGCGGATAACCGCCGATTTCCTTCAGATACAAATGAACCGGGTCATCTGACATGGTATAGGAGGAACTCGTAAGAGCTTCTACTTCTGACTGTGCATCCTCGGTATCCTCATCCATCTCAAGCAGCAGCTCTTCTGAAGGCTCTTCTTCCTCGCTGCCGCTCAGTATGACGATATTATATGCCTCGAGTCTTTCATATATTTTGTCAATTTGATTATTGTCTAAGTTTAATTCACTAATCAGGGTATTTACTTTTTCAGCCTCTAAAACACCTTTTTGCCGGTTGGCACAAGCGATCAGCTCCCGAAACTTGTCTTCTAACACATCATGTGTTTGATCGTTCATGTTTGTTTCCTCCATCTGGATTAAAAAATTGCATAACCAACATTATAACACAGAAAAAGAGAGAAGGAAACAAAAATTTGTGAGGCAGTTCATACAGAATATCAGCAAGCCGGAAATATACATATCAATAGGGTAACCATTGCAAAATAGAGATCAGAACAAAATTTGAGTTTCAACCCCTTTTGGAATATATTTTAGACAATTGTAAAAAATATTTCTGAACACTATTGACATTCGTTTTAGGCAAGTGTAAAATACCGATATAGGCAATTGTCTAAAAAGGAGATGATATGAATGAGCAATTTTAAAAAACTTCCTGACACGGAATTTGAAATTATGAAAGTAGTGTGGGCGAACAAGCCGCCCATAACAACTAACATGATTATGGAAGCGTTAGGCAATGAACGTGAATGGAAAGCACCAACTGTAATTTCCCTGATGCTCCGGCTGGTAGAAAAAGGCTTTTTGCGGACGGAGAAGAACGGGAAGGAACGCACCTACTTCCCGGTGGTAGAAAAAGAGGACTATTTGAAGTTTGAAACAGGCAACTTTATGAAACTTTATCACGAAAACTCATTTCTTAGTTTTGTCAATACCCTTTATGATGGGAAACAGCTTAACGACGGCGACATTGAAGAACTGATGAAATGGGTGAAAGAACGGAGGACTTGATATGCGGGAATTTATGACTGCATTGATAGAATGTTCTATTACTATGTCAGTGCTCGTATTGGGTTTCATTGCCGCTACTCCGTGGCTATCAAAAAGATACTCTGCAAAATGGTTGTATTACATCTGGTTAGTGCTCGTGATAGGTTTAATCATTCCATTTCGGGTTCATCCCGACAGAGCCTTTATTCAGATGAACGACGCACCCGCCTATATACAGCAAATCATACCGGGAAATGCGGGGAATATCGTTGGCCCAACAATTACAACTGACAAACCGTCACAAGAGCTATCGACAATCTCATGGTATCAAATCGGCATATGTCTATGGGTGGTCGGCTTTTTGGCTTTTATGATTTATCATGGGCTAAAGCATTTTCGATTTCTTAGAATGGTAAACCGATGGAGCGAACAACCCGATAAGCAAATGAGTGGTACCTTACAAAAGATTAAAGCAGATATAGGAATAACCATGCCAGTTAAATTGCAAATATGTTCCTGTATCTCAAGCCCAATGATGATCGGTTTTGTAAGACCTATAATCTTGTTGCCGTGGTCTGACTTTTCGGAGGATGAACTGCCATATATCCTCAAACACGAATTGGTACACTTCAAGCGTAAGGATTTGTGGTATAAAAGTCTGGTGCTTTTTGCAACCGCCGTCCACTGGTTTAACCCTGTAATGTATATGATGACAAAGGCCATTGCGTCACAATGCGAAATATCATGTGATGCGGAGGTAGTAAGCAATACCGGTATTGGCACAAGACAACAATACAGTGAAACCATCATTGGTGTTATCAAAAAGCAATCAAGAAAGCAAACGGCATTCTCAACAAATTTTTATGGAGGCAAGAAAGGTATGAAGAAAAGAATATTTTCCATTATGGACGTAAGTAAGAAAAGAGCAGGCGCTCTTATTCTCTGCTTAGCTTTAGTGGGAACATTAGGCACAGGTGCTGCATTTGCAGTAAATGCCAATGCAGCATCCGGAGCTTACTCCACTAATACGCCTATATCGGCACAGGAGCAAGAAAAACTTAACCAGCAAACAAAAGAGGCTACCGCTAAGACATATGCTGTTTATGAAAAATACGGATTGACTTATGAGAAAAAAACTGACAGTTTCTACTATGACGGTAAACTGGTGCGGTATTTTTCAGATAAATTGGATGCGGACGGCACATACAATTCATTTACCCGAACAAATGGTGCCGTGGATTTAAAAGCTGTCCGAAATGCCGATTATGAGCTAACTGGAATTTCATCTGTTAGTCAAGAAGAATATGATAAGCATACGGAATCCATGAAAAACGCGCGGAATGTACAGGGAACTGCACAGGAAAATGGTTCTGTAAACAAAACAAGTGGTGCAACCAGTGCCATAGAGAATAGTGGAACTGATGATTTTGTAAACGGTTCGGCGACTGCTTTTTCTGAGGGCGATCCAAACTATGTCGATGCTTCATTAAATGCTTACTTGAACTATGGTGTTTCTTATGATAAGGCTAATAAACAATGGATATTCGATAACAAACCAATTCATTATCTTAACGACGAAGACAATGCAACTTTTGTAGATAATAGTGATAATGCTACAAAAAATGGAGTATCCCTTGAAGTAATCAGAAAATCTAATGGTGAAATAGAAAAGTTAGTTGAAATAATCGATTGAGAAATATCGACACCTGACTTTGAGGTACATGCAGATGGAGAATTGGTAAGCTCTCTGTTACCCGCATAGGAAAATAGTACAGGTTTAAGACCGGAATATTTACTTATCATGCTATTTCAACGATAATAAGTATATATTGTACTGTATAGACTTATGGAGGTGCTTATAGAATGAAAAGATCAGAAGCTATTCTGTCTACACTTTGCGGTTTTCTTTTTGGTGTAATTATTGGATTTTTAATCGCACCAATCAAAAAAGGAATTGAAATCGGCAATAACAGCGGTAACACCACGAATCACTATGATAATGACGAAATCAGTGAGGAATAGACAGAAAAAGAGCTGCGGCAGATTTTAACTGCAGCTCTTTCGAAACTAATCCGATATACAGAATTTATGAGTACTGGGTTAAACTTTGTTCCAACTCATGCTGAATCCGCTCCTTTAAATGAGGAGGGTTAATAACTTTCACACCGGAGCCGAATTGCATAATCCAGCGTACCAGCTCATCGGTAATTGCTGTATCCCGCAGGAAGCGGATACCGGCTTCGGTCTTTATGATTTCATCCGCCAGATCTGCTTCGTATTCCCTAATATATTTTGCGGTGGGACCGTCAAAGGAAAGTTCAATTTGTTCCACAGCGTTACCGGAGAGGTGAATGAACTTACTGCGGGCTTTTTTCAGCATATATTCCTCAGGAATCTCAAAGGCTTCCTCCAGCAGCAGGATGGTTTTGATACGGGAAACGCGAAAATCCCTGAGATCTTTGCGAAGCTCGCAATATCCCACAATACATAAGGCGCCGTCATTAATCAGCAGTTCATAGGGGCGGATAATTCTTGTTGTGTCCACATCCGCTCCGAAGCTGTGATATACGATTTGTATCTTTGTTTTGTTGCGGATTGCTGTCTGCAGACGCTCCTCAATCTCCGGATTAATTTCGTCATTGATATAATCATTGGTATTAATCGTTACCAAACCGTTAAAATGTCTTATAAATTCCCGGTTTAAATTGGTGGTATTGTCAAGAAGCCTATGGATTAATTCCTGTGCGGTTTTCCCCATGGCCATATACTGATATGGTTTTAATAGCTCCAGCAGAAAGGCCAGGGAGATAAGCTCCGGTGAAGTAAAGGTGATATCTCTGAGACGGAATTTATCAGCGGTATAATAGGTCCTGCCGTTTCGCTCCTCCTCCGTGATAAAGCAGATACCCGAGAGACTGTCTATATCCCGGCCTATGGTCTTCTTGTCTACAATAACATCCCATTTTTCCAGAGAAGCATGAATGTCACTGACGGTGTATCCCCGTTTATTCTCTGAAAGAAGTAACAGGATGAAAATCTGTCTTTCGGTCTGTGCCATATCCTTCATATATAATCAATCCCCCTTTAATAGGCATAGCTTCATATGTTAAGTAACCATAACAATACAAATCTCTGGTGGTTATATACATATCAGCTATATATTACTATAGAAGGAAAGATTATTCAATCGCAATATGGGAGAACCTGTCATTGGCGATGAACATTTTCAAAGGGCACTTCTCGTAATTGATGATTTTCCAGTACATAGTTACTGCCTGTTCGCGGCAGGATCTGTTGGGAGGTCCTGACATGAACTTTTTCCGGATTCAGACTATGCAGCGGGATCAGGTATGCGGCACCAACTGTCTCCAGGATATATTTCAGATGCTCGGGATATGCATGTCCTCCGAGACACATAGATTCAAATCGGATGTTTTGTTTGTTAAGAAACGCCAGCATTTTCACATAAGCCGGATCATAGTCCCCCAAAGGAGCGCCGTTAGCATGAAGAAAGAGGCTGCCGGCCAAAGGCAGATCCAATAATTCCAGGAGGTTTTTATAGGATAGCTGCAATACATACCCTCCCGGATTGGCTGTGATTTCTTCTCTGCCGATCAGCTGATAATTACAGGTGAAATGAAGTTGTTCAAAGCTTTTTGCTCTTGCCAGCGGTTCATAAATAAACAAATTTTTTTTGTTATAAAATTTATTTAAAAAATAGGCGGAAGCAGGTTCAAACACCATTTTTTTATCCGTTTTTTTAAGAACCTTCCATAGTTCATACATTCTATCAATATCCCGGTTATAAAGATTTATAAAAACTGCACCGTTGGTGTTACTTATCTCATTATATAGAGTTCTAATCATTTGTTCTTCTGTAATGTAAATACCATCCACAGTCTTGGAAGAAGCAACATCATTTAGATCACCTTCCATAAAGCTTGCTGTCACACCTTCTGTAATCAGCAGATCCGTACCCCGTACCTTTTTTGCAAATGCCAGGGTATCTTCCGGATGTAAGCCGTGGAGCCTGTAATCACCGGTATAGCTGATGGTACCGTCCCCAGTCGTAATCCGATAGCCGCAGGCGCCCGGAATATCATGGTCTACCGCAATGGCCCGGAAGGTAATCTCACCCACTTGATAGTCGATATCCTTCCGGATTCCCATACAATTTTGCTTTACCCTATAGAAATATTCCGAGGTCTCACAAATTCCTTCATACAGCTTCAGACTATCCTCCGACATATACACCGGTATATCCTGTGACAGCAGGCCCAAAGCTTCCATATGATCGATATGCATATGAGAGATAAGGAAAAACACCTTTTTCCCGTCCTCCGACCAAGCCTTCAGCGGCAGCTCTTTGATGTCCATTTCCTCATATATTCCCGGAATTTCAGGCAGGATGCCAAGCTTCAGATAATCCCTTACCAAAGAAGCGGTTCTAACGTTTACCTGGTGATCCAGCTCGTTCTGATAGATAATTCCAAAATCAAAAAGGCATCTGGCGCTCTCTGTCTCAACCTCTACGACAGTTCCTCCAATTGTCCGTAGTCCCTTATAGAAATGCAGCTTTGTCATTATCCCTCTCTTTCTTATTACCCCATGCGGATATACAGCGCTTTCGCCGGAAATCGTGCATACCTGCATGGGGCTGCCGGTAGTTACATCGGCTCACAGGAGCCGTTGCAGTAAAGCAGTTACGAACTATTTATTCTTATTCAGTACTTCTTCAACCTTAGCAGCAATTGTATTTACAGCATCCTCAGCTTTATCTCCGTTTAGGATAGCCGCCTCTACTTCGGTGCCGATGATCGTACGTATCTCATCAGAGCCTTTATAAGCCGGCTCATAATACATGTCCGCTGTCTGGGCATAAGAGGCCTGTGCTGCCGGACTGCCGTTCCTGTAGGTCTGGAAGGTATCGGAGTTAAAAGCGGATGTTCTAACCGGAAGATATCCGGTAGCAATTGCCCACTCGGTGGTGGCCTCGGCACTTGTTAAGTATTTCATATATTCCCAGACAGCAAGCTGCTTGCCGGTATCGGCGGAGAACATAGCCAGATTGGTTCCGGCCTGGGGCACCGCTTTTACTGTTTTTCCCGGAAGGGGTGCCACGCCGAGTTCAAATCCATTGGGCTGAATAAATGCAACGCCTGCGCTGGAGCCCACATATGCCATAACATCTCCGTTTCCGAAGGGACCGGAATGATATTTATCCTCGCCGGCAATTCTTGCATATCCTTTGTTATACATATCAAGAAAGAAATTCAATGCTTCCACACCCTGAGGATTATTGAATTCAACCTTTCCGTTCTCAATAAAGCCGGAGCCGTTTTGCAATACCAGCTGCCAGAACATTGCCGTCAGGTCGTCATAACCGATGGAAGGCTTGCCGGTTTCCTGATATACCACCTCGCCGATATGATATAAATCATCCCAGGTCTTCGGAGGCTCCAGTCCTAATTGGTCAAACACCGTTTTGTTATAGAAATACAGCTGGGTACTCTTATTAAAGGGTAAAGTATAGATCTTTCCGAATTCACCGCCTTCGTTTCTGTAAGCTTCCGAGATATCATCATAATTGTCAAAATCCGAAGCAACATAATCATCCAGTGGGATCACCGCATCCAGATAATTGGCAATCCAACTGTTATATACCTGTGCCAGATCCGGCAGAGTCTTTGCCGCTACGGAGCCCATGAGCTTTTTGCTCAAATCGCCGTAAGCACCTTGATTTACTAAGTTAACCGTAATGCCTTTCCCGTTTTCCGCATTGAACTTATCGGTTAATGCCACTAAAGCATCCTGGGTTCCGCCGCTCATGGCATGCCAGAATTCTATGGTTACCGGCTGAAGGACAGCCTCGGTAGGTGCGGGTGTTGCCGTCGGCTGGGGGGCAGCAGTAGCGGTTACCTCTTCGCTCCCGGTGTTTGATGTTGTATCTGCTTCCTTGGAAGCGCAGGCAGTCATAGTGAATAGCATGGAAAATGCGAGTAATAAACCTAACATACGTTTGATTTTCATTGTTTTAACCTCCTTCAATGTGCTCATTGTTTTTCATCCCTTAATTCCGCTTCGTGTTACACCGCTGATTACATAATTTCGCAAGATCAGATAAAGAATTACAATAGGAAGGACCAGTATGGCGGATGCAGCCATAAGCAGCTCATACTGTGTACCTGCTTCTGTCTGAAAGCGTACGAGTCCGATGGATAGGACCCTTTTGGTTTCGGAATTTGTTACAATCAACGGCCACAAAAATGCATTCCAGCAGCCAATAGCATTTAAGATACCTACCGTAGCAATCGCATGCCTGTTATTCGGTACAAGGATCTTCCAAAGATAGCGCCAATCACTGCAGGCGTCCACCTTTGCCGCATAGTATAAGGCATCCGGCATCTGCATAAAGAACTGCTTCATAAAATATATATAAAAGACATTGGCGATCCAAGGCACAATCAAAGCCGTCCGGCTGTCCATCAAGCCAAACCGGGATATTGTAACATAGTTGGTTATGATCAGCATTTCTCCGGGGATCATCAAGGTAGCCAGAAGAATTGCGAAAATAACATCCCGTCCCGGAAATTTCAGTCTTGAGAATGCATAAGCTGCCAATATCGTAGTTGTTATGGTCAGAAGCGTACTGACCGCCGTCACAAAAACCGTATTGATAAAGTAAGCCCCAAAAGGTGCTGCTTGAAGTGCTTTCCTATAATTATCAAACCGAAGGACCGAAGGAAACAGCTTCGGCGGCATCATAATAATCTCGGAAGCGTCCTTTAAGGAAGAGGATATCATCCAGTAAAAGGGCAATATGGTGAACGCCGCGCCAAGAATTAGAATTCCATAGGTAATTATCTTTTTTAACATGGAACTATCATGCTCTTTCATGCTTGCCTCCTAATAATAAACTTTACTTTTTGAAATCTTTAACTGAACCAGCGTCAGAATCAGAATAATCAGAAAAAGCACCACTGCGGCGGCAGACGCAACGCCAAAATCCCAGTTTCCATAGAATTTATCATAGATATAGTAAACTACGGTGATTGCGCTGTTTGCAGGACCTGCGTTGCCTCCGAACAGGGCATAGACCTCGTTGTATACCTTGAAGGAGCTGATAAAGCCCATAATCAGGGCATATACAATCATAGGCGATATCATAGGAACAGTTATCCTGGTAAATACCCTCCATCTTGGAGCGGCATCCACTCTGGCCGCCTGATAATACTGCGGATCAATATTTTGCAGTCCGGCCAGGAAGATAATGATATTAAAGGCTAAATCTTTCCAGATACTAAAGATAATAAGGGCCACCATGGCAGTGGAGGGTGAATTCAGCCATGGGACCGCCTTTATTCCAAGCAGGCTGAGGAAGTAGTTTATTAATCCATACTTACTGTGGAATATCCAGCTCCAGGCAATGCCGACTGCGATTACCGAGGTCACATAGGGCAGAAAGAATATGGTTTGAAACAGCTTCTTGAATTTAATCCTTCCATTCAATACGACTGCCAAAAGTAAGGAAAGAATAGTGGATAAAGGCACCACAAACAGCACATAGATCACTGTATTGACCAGTGCTTTACGAAATACCTTATCGCCCAGCAGGTAGGCATAGTTATCCGGTCCGTAGGCTTCAACCGTATTTGTAAAAAAGTCATAATCTGTATAGAAGCTCATGGCAAAGGCTTTGATGAGGGGATACAGGGTAAATACGGCGATGATAATACAGGCAGGAAGTATGTAAAGATAACCCTGATAATTGTTCTTTCTCATTCTATAAGCCTCCTATAATTGCCCAATCAATTTTTGAGTGCTCCGGTCAAAGCATAAGATCTGTTTTTCTTTTACGGACAGCCGCAGAAGATCTCCCGTCCGGATGGAAAGATCAGAATCAAATAAGGCACGGAAGGATTCGTCATTGAGCATAAAGTGAACCAGCAGGTCCTTTCCAATCATTTCAACCTGAGAAACCGATGCTTCAAAGCCGTTGGTATCAATGCGGAAAGCTTCCGGGCGTATTCCTGCGGTTATTTCTTCCCCGGGCAGGCTGACAGGACCCCGCAGGGTTGCCGGGCCGATTTTTAACTCGCCTTCTGTGATCCGGGCATTCGCAAGGTTAATCCCGGGGGCTCCCAGAAATTTCGCAACGAACTGGTTGACAGGACTTTTATAAATCGCTTGCGGAGGGTCGTATTGCTGGAGAATACCATTCTCCATAACGGCGATTTTATCGGAGATGCTTAAGGCCTCTTCCTGGTCATGAGTGACAAAAACAGTGGTAATACCGACTTCCCTTTGGATCCTCCGAATTTCTTCCCGCATTTCAATCCGGAGTCTGGCATCTAAATTTGATAAGGGTTCATCCAATAGTAAAAGCCGCGGCTTTTTCACAAGTGCCCTGGCAATTGCCACCCGCTGCTGTTGCCCGCCGGACAGCTCCTTGGGCTTGCGCATCAGCAGCTCCTCGATTTGAACCAGCTGCGCCATTTCCTTTGCCCTGTGGATTGCCTCAATCTTTTTTACCTTAAGATTAGTCAAAGGAAACATAATATTTTCTAAAACAGTCATATGGGGATATAATGCGTAATTTTGAAACACAAGACCGATCCCCCGCTTTTCCGGCGGCAGCTTTGTTACATCTTCTGTTCCGAAGAAGATATGACCGTCAGTCGGATCCAAAAGTCCTGCCAGCATGAATAGTGTGGTTGATTTACCGCATCCGGAAGGACCCAGTAAACCGATCAGCCGTCCGCCTTTCAGATGAAGGTTTAAATTATCGACTGCAGATACCTTCCCGAACTTTTTTGATATTTGTTGCAGAGATACATCCATATTCTCCTCCTTTAAAAGCTGCTTATCGTTCCGATTGCTTCATTATTAATATCCTATTTTTGGATATTTCCCTAGGAAGCCTTTTATTGTAACACACCCATTTTTGCTTAACAAGGTACCTTACCAAAGCTTATCCAAAGCTTAACCATGCGTTTACAAAGGAAGGAAATGAATAAGTGAGCGGATTTAGTAAATAAGGACTAACACAGCCTTCCTTAAAATGAATTAGTTGCAAATATATGCCAATTCCTTATAATAAGAATATATGCCAACCAATTGAAACCTTAGGGTTTGAATACAAAGGAGAACAAGGAGGATGTTGCATTATGAAAAAATATAAAAAGATACTTCTTAGAATGTGCTTATTGCTTATGTTATCTGCAGTTACAGCTGCCATACCTGAGATAATGCCTGCAAAGACGGTGGAAGCCGCAGTGAAGGCCCCCGCTCTGAAGGAGACGAAGAAAACCGTATACCTCGGCGGAACCGCGTATACGGTAAAGATCAATAATCTTGTGAAGGGGGCAAAGGTTACCTATGCGACTTCCAGTAAAAAAATTGCAACCGTAAGCAAGACTGGAAAGATAACACCGTTAGCAGAGGGAAAGGCGGTTATAACTGCTACTGTGAAGCAAAACAGCAAGACCTATACCCTGAAAGAAACAATTACTGTAAAGAAAAAAGTACTTACAGCGAAGCAATTATATGAAAAATGCGGTTCTTCAACGGTGGAGATCCATGTTGCTAATACGGAATCGGAAATGACTGCACTGGGTTCGGGATTTTTTATCTCTGAAAATACTATAGTCACGAATTATCATGTCATTGCCGGTGCAAACCAAATTCAGGTGTTAACCAGTGACGGCAAGACATATGATGTAGCTACTGTTAAGGGATATCGTGTTGATTTAGATCTGGCTATCCTGCAGATCAGCACCAAAGACCATGCTTATCTGAAAATAAGTATTGACAAAATTAATGTAGGAGAGAAGATATATGCGCTTGGAAGCCCCAAGGGCTTGACCGGTACAATGTCGGACGGTATGATTTCCACTGCCTCCCGTGTGGTGGACGGTGTGGATTATATTCAGATAACAGCTCCTATTTCGCCAGGTAACAGCGGAGGGCCGCTTATCAATGAATTCGGAGAGGTAATAGGTGTGAATTCCTGGATTTATAATGATCCTGAACGCATTAGCCAGAACCTGAATTTCGCTGTAAACATCAAAGAGCTTGAAAAGGTGGATATAACGGAACCAATTTCTGTAGAAGATTTTTATGAGGAATATTTTGAGATGCTAAAGGATACCATGCTAAAGGAGCTCATACAAGAAGATCCGGTAAGGAGTCAAAGCCTGGATAATCCGCAGATTATTCCGTCCTATACCTTCCTGGCCGGAGCGGTCACAGCGGCGGAGGGAAGCGATATTTACCTGATTACGGTACCCCAGGAAGGATGGTTTTCTGGTACCATCTTTCTGGATACACAAACCGATATGAAAAATTCGTATGTGGGTATCTATGATTTATCAGGGAGACGTTTGGCCGACTGTTATGAAGAAGAGGAGGATAATTACGTCTATACCGAATATTATATAAATCCCGGCGATTATTATATTAGTGTTTATGTTCCTGACAATTATTCGGGTTCAGATATTTCCTACAGCTTTATATGGATGATGTACTAAACAAGGATTGCGGAGATGTGGTGCGGAGGCGCCAGGACGGATTTCACACGGCTTTGAGCACCACAAAAAAGTCCTTGACAATTGTTTTGCAAAAATATATAATCAACTAGCGTGCAGATTCCTGCATGCAATGTATTTTTTGTGCGCTTTTTGTTGATGCTTATATCGTATCGGAAAAAGCCGATTTAAACCACAGAATTTTTTATTATAACAAGCGGATTGACAGTCAATTTGACTTGTTCCTAACAATTATCAGGAGGTGAAAAATTAATGCCTACATTTAACCAGCTAGTAAGAAAAGGCAGACAGACAATGGAAAAGAAATCTACAGCACCTGCGTTGCAGAAAGGTTTCAATTCATTGAACAAGAGATCGACAGATGTATCTTCTCCTCAAAAGAGAGGCGTTTGTACAGCAGTTAGAACAGCAACTCCTAAGAAGCCTAACTCAGCGCTTCGTAAGATTGCCAGAGTTCGTCTGTCCAACGGAATCGAAGTAACAAGCTATATCCCCGGTGAAGGACACAACCTTCAGGAGCATAGCGTGGTTCTGATCAGAGGTGGACGTGTTAAGGACTTACCCGGTACACGTTACCATATCGTCAGAGGTACACTTGATACTGCAGGCGTTGCCAAGAGAAGACAGGCACGTTCCAAGTACGGTGCTAAGAGACCGAAGGAAGCTAAGAAATAATCTACTAAGTAGAATAAGTTAAGTGCCGGGATTAATTTTTTATTGACCGTTGATTCATGACAAATGAATTGGCCTGCCAATTCATCTTGTATGTATTTTCTGTGGGTTACAGATTGAACTTTGGAAGATAAGGAAGTAAAACTGAGCACGAACACAAACGGTTTTAAGTGTGTGAGTACCGTTGAATTAATGGCTGACAGAGTTATTTTTGTCAAGCAGTGTTAAGGAGGGAAGAAACGTGCCAAGAAAAGGACATATACAAAAAAGAGATGTACTGGCAGATCCGTTGTACAACAATAAGGTTGTTACAAAGCTTGTCAACAACATAATGTTGGATGGTAAGAAGGGTACATCCCAGAAGATCGTGTACGGAGCATTCGATAGAATTGCTGAGAAGACAGGTAAGGAAGCCGTAGAGGTATTCGAAGAGGCGATGAATAACATCATGCCCGTACTTGAAGTGAAAGCAAGACGTATCGGCGGTGCTACTTATCAGGTACCGATCGAAGTTAGACCTGATAGAAGACAGGCGCTTGCGCTTCGCTGGTTGACCATGTTCTCTCGTAAAAGAGGAGAGAAGACCATGCAGGAGAAGCTTGCGAATGAGATTATGGATGCAGCGAACAATACCGGTGCAGCCGTAAAGAGAAAAGAAGATATGCATAAGATGGCAGAGGCTAACAAGGCATTTGCTCATTATAGATGGTAAAATGATATTATCATAGCATGTACTTCTTAGATAAGATACACATTTGGCTAGAAAATTGATTTTTATCATTTTTTCGTAATTTTTAAGGAGGAATTATCCTTGGCTGGAAGAGAATATCCGTTAGAGAGGACTAGAAATATCGGTATTATGGCGCATATTGATGCCGGTAAGACAACTCTTACCGAGCGTATTTTGTACTATACCGGTGTTAACTACAAAATCGGTGATACTCACGAAGGAACTGCAACCATGGACTGGATGGAGCAGGAACAGGAGCGTGGTATTACCATTACGTCAGCGGCGACAACTTGCCATTGGACTCAGGAATTCGAGCATAAGAAGATCCCCGGTGCGTTGGAGCATCGTATCAACATCATCGATACTCCCGGACACGTAGACTTTACCGTAGAGGTTGAGCGTTCCCTTCGTGTACTGGATAGTGCGGTTGGTGTATTCTGTGCTAAGGGGGGCGTTGAGCCCCAGTCCGAGACAGTATGGCGTCAGGCTGACAAATATAATGTACCAAGAATGGCGTTTGTTAATAAAATGGACATCGCTGGTGCAGACTTTTTCAATGTGGTAAGAATGATCAAAAGCAGATTAGGTAAAAATCCTGTTCCGATTCAGTTACCGATTGGAAAAGAAGATATCTTCAAAGGTATCATCGATTTATTCGAGATGAAAGCTTATTATTATATAGATGATAAGGGCGAGCAGATCGAAATTAAAGAAATTCCCGATGATTTAAAAGATCAGGCAGAGGAATACAGACAGGCAATGATCGAGTCTATTTGTGAGACAGATGATGTGCTGATTGAGAAATTCTTAGAGGGCGAAGAGCCTTCTACAGAAGAGTTAAAGGCTGCATTAAGAAGAGCTACCATCAAAACAGAGATTATTCCTGTATGCTGTGGTTCAGCATATAAAAACAAAGGTGTTCAGAAGTTACTGGATGCAGTTCTTGAATTTTTACCGGCTCCTACCGACATCGCTGATATCAAGGGTGTGGATGAGGAAGGCAATGAAGTTCACAGAAGATCCTCTGATGATGAACCTTTCGCAGCATTAGCATTCAAGATCATGGCCGATCCGTTTGTTGGAAAGCTTGCGTTCTTCAGAGTTTACTCCGGTACCTTAAATTCAGGTTCCTATGTGTTAAACTCCACTAAGAATAAGAAGGAACGTGTTGGACGTATCCTGCAGATGCATGCAAATAAGAGAGAGGATCTGGAGAAGGTTTACTCGGGAGATATCGCAGCGGCAGTTGGTCTTAAGACTACTACAACCGGTGATACCATCTGTGATGAGAAATCTTTCGTAGTGCTTGAGTCCATGGAATTCCCTGAACCGGTTATTAACGTAGCAATTGAGCCTAAGACAAAAGCCGGACAGGATAAGATGGGTGAATCCTTAGCAAAGCTTGCGGAAGAAGATCCCACCTTCAGAACTTATACCGATGAAGAGACCGGTCAGACAATTATCGCAGGTATGGGCGAGCTCCATCTTGAGATTATCGTAGACAGACTTCTTCGTGAATATAAGGTTGAAGCTAACGTTGGTGCGCCTCAGGTTGCATACAAGGAAGGCTTTACCAAGACCGTTGAGGTTGACAGCAAGTATGCAAAGCAGTCCGGCGGTCGTGGTCAGTACGGTCATTGTAGGGTTCGTTTCGAGCCTATGGATGCAAATGCTGAGAAGACTTATGAATTCGTTAACGCTGTCGTTGGCGGTGCTATTCCGAAGGAATACATCCCTGCAGTAGACGCGGGTATCCAGGAGGCTTCCAAAGCCGGTGTACTTGGGGGATATCCTGTACTTGGTATCAAAGCTACCTGTTATGATGGTTCCTACCATGAGGTTGACTCCAGTGAAATGGCGTTCAAGATTGCCGGTTCCATGGCATTCAAGGATGCGATGCACAAGGGTGGTTCCGTTCTCTTAGAGCCTATCATGAGAGTAGAAGTTACTGTTCCTGAGGATTATATGGGTGATGTTATCGGTGATATCAGCTCCCGTCGTGGTCGTATCGAGGGTACAGAGGATATCAACGGTACTAAGTTGATCAGAGGTTTTGTTCCGTTGTCCGAAATGTTCGGATACTCCACAACTCTTCGTTCCAAGACCCAGGGCCGTGGTGCTTACTCCATGTTCTTCGCATCCTATGAGCAGGTACCGAAGAATGTTCAGGAAAAGGTTTTAACCACAAAGGGCAAATAGTAGTTAAATCGTAATTGTTTATGCTTGAAAATATTTCTAAGTTGAAATATAATAGGGCATATGAGGCAATAAAATCAAGCCATTCAATCATTTGGTTTTAATAATTTAAAGGAGGACGTTGTAAAATGGCAAAAGCTAAATTTACAAGAAACAAACCGCATGCAAATATCGGTACAATCGGTCACGTAGACCATGGCAAGACAACCCTTACAGCAGCTATCACAAAGACTCTTCATGAGAGATTAGGTACTGGCGAAGTAATCGCATTTGATCAGATCGATAAAGCTCCCGAAGAGAAGGCAAGAGGTATCACAATATCTACAGCTCACGTTGAATATGAGTCAAAGGCTAGACATTATGCACACGTTGATTGCCCCGGACATGCTGACTATGTAAAGAACATGATTACCGGTGCTGCTCAGATGGACGGCGCTATCCTTGTAGTTGCTGCTACTGACGGTGTTATGGCTCAGACAAGAGAGCACATCTTACTTGCTCGTCAGGTAGGTGTTCCTTATGTAGTAGTATTTATGAACAAGTGTGATATGGTTGATGATCCGGAGCTTCTTGAGCTGGTTGATATGGAAGTTAGAGAATTATTAAATGAGTACGGCTTCCCTGGCGATGATACACCTATCATCCAGGGTTCTGCTCTTAAGGCTCTTGAAGATCCTAACGGTCCTTGGGGCGAGAAGATCATCGAGCTGTTCGACGCAGTTGATACTTGGATCCCGGATCCTCAGAGAGCAACCGATAAGCCTTTCTTAATGCCTATCGAGGACGTATTCTCCATCACTGGCCGTGGTACTGTTGCTACCGGTCGTGTTGAGCGTGGTGTTCTTCATGTATCTGAGGAAGTTGAAATTGTTGGTATTAAGGAAGAGACTCGTAAGGTTGTTGTAACCGGTATCGAGATGTTCCGTAAGCTTCTTGACGAAGCTCAGGCTGGTGATAACATCGGTGCACTTCTTCGTGGTGTTCAGAGAAACGAAATCGAAAGAGGACAGGTTCTCGTTAAGCCCGGTACAATCAAGTGCCACAAGAAATTCACAGCTCAGGTTTACGTATTAACAAAAGAAGAAGGCGGACGTCATACTCCTTTCTTCAACAACTACAGACCTCAGTTCTATTTCAGAACAACTGACGTTACTGGTGTTTGTAACCTTCCTGCAGGTGTTGAGATGTGCATGCCTGGCGATAACATCGAGATGAACATTGAGTTAATTCATCCCATCGCTATGGAGCAGGGTCTTGGCTTCGCTATCCGTGAGGGCGGCAGAACAGTAGGTTCCGGTAAGGTTGCTACCATCATCGAATAATTAAATTGTATCAATAAATAAAGCCTGAGTTCTCTTATGGGAACTTAGGCTTTTTATTGTATACGGTCCATAAATGTTGGGGGTATAGGAAAAACATATTCCAATATTTGTTGTAGTACCCAATTTGAAAATATTAAGTGTTTTACTAGTTCTTAAGGTCTATTAGGTTATAAGAAAAAATTGCCGATATAGCTTACATCCTATGATTAAATAGCCGAATACTGGCGACATTAGTTAAAGTTTTTAAAATTTCCTTTGAATATTACGGAAAAAGCGTATATAATATAGGTTATTGGGAATTGTGAAGCTATTTCCAATAAAAGGCGCTGATTTTGCGTGGTGCATCTCGATGATTGGAGTAAAATTTTATTCCAATATTATGTCTGAGTATGTTTAAGTTGCTGAAATTAGATGAAAATATAGATACTAAATTACTTAGGAAATGTATGCATTCGTGTGCCAACGCGGATAGGAAAGGAGATATACTATGTTAGGCAGTGATATCGGTATCGATTTGGGAACAGCCAGTGTTTTGGTATATATAAAGGGAAAAGGAGTTGTGTTGAAGGAGCCATCTGTAGTGGCATTTGACAGAGACTCTAATAAGATAAAGGCAATCGGTGAAGAAGCAAGATTAATGCTTGGCAGAACACCCGGTAATATTGTTGCGGTACGTCCTTTAAGACAGGGCGTTATTTCTGATTATACGGTAACTGAAAAGATGTTAAAATATTTCATCCAGAAAGCAGTTGGCAAGCAAAGATTTCGCAAGCCAAGAATCAGCGTCTGTGTACCCAGCCAGGTAACTGAGGTTGAGAAGAAAGCAGTTGAGGATGCTACCTATGCTGCAGGTGCAAGAGAAGTTGCAATTATCGAAGAACCCATTGCAGCTGCAATCGGTGCCGGAATTGATATTTCCAGACCCTGCGGTAATATGATCGTAGATATCGGCGGAGGTACAACAGATATCGCAGTTATTTCATTAGGCGGTACGGTAGTAAGCACTTCCGTGAAGATTGCCGGTGATGATTTTGACGACGCAATTGTCAGATATATGAGAAAGAAACATAATCTTCTGATTGGTGAAAGAACTGCAGAAGACATCAAGATAAAGATTGGCTCTGCTTACCGCAGGCCTGAGTCAGTATCCATGGAGGTAAGAGGCCGTAACCTTGTTACCGGCTTGCCAAAGACTATCGCAGTAACCTCCGAGGAGACAGAAGAGGCATTAAGAGAGACAACTTCCCAGATCGTTGAAGCAGTACACAGCGTTCTTGAGAAGACCCCTCCGGAATTAGCGGCAGATATTGCGGACAGAGGGATTGTTCTGACCGGCGGCGGCTGCTTGTTATATGGTTTGGAGGAATTGATAGAAGAGAAAACCGGTATCACCACTATGACAGCGGAAGACCCGATGACTGCAGTGGCAATCGGAACCGGCAAATATGTTGAATTTTTAGCTGGGAAAAGAGACTAGCGGATAAAGAACATCCACCGGATAAAAGACATCCATTACATGAATGGATAGGAAAGAAAGGGCAGAGGAATGGTAAGAGGTTTATTTACGGCGTATAATGGCATGACCAACGAGCAGGACAGGCTGGATATTGTCTCCAATAACCTTGCAAATGCAGCCACCGTAGGTTATAAGGAGGAGAGTTCTACGAGCCAATCCTTCGATCAATGGTTGACCATAAAGGTTAAGGATGCTTCCGAAGCTTATAATAACCGCCCCATTGGCAAGATGAGTCTGGGGGTTAAGCTTGGTGAGGTCTACACAAACTATGATCAGGGTTCCTTAAGACAGACCTCGAATACCTATGATCTTGCGTTAGAGGGGAAAGGCTTCTTTACCGTATCGGTAACAAATAAAGCGGGGGAAGCATCCACCGAATACACCCGCGACGGTTCCTTTACCATGACGAAGGATGGTTATATCGTGGATAGCGACGGCAATCATTTGATGGGTGAAAGCGGAGAGATCCAGGTACCCACAGATGCGGCAAAGGTTATGATTGACACTACCGGTGCGATTTATGCGGACGGCGTATATGTTGATACCGTAAAGATCACGGATTTTGAAGATTATGATTACCTGACCAAAGCAGGGGATACAAGATATCGTGCATTGGAGGGAGCTGCCGCGTTGGATGGTACTGCGTTAGTAAGACAAGGTTTTACGGAACAATCCAATGTGAATGTCGTATCCGAGATGGTAGAGATGATTGCAATTACCAGAGCCTATGAGGCGAACCAGAAGGTGATAAAATCAATTGACAGTACACTGGAGCTTGCAGCAAATTCAGTGGGTAAAGTATAATTATAAGATTAATCTTTCACACGTTAAGTTTGTGGCTGCGTAATCTGGTATAATATCCAGCTGCGGCCAAATGGAGGAAAAACATATGATGAGATCCTTATGGACTGCGGCATCCGGCATGATATCCCAACAGACAAATGTTGATACGATTTCCAACAACCTTGCCAATATCAATACCACAGGTTACAAGAAAGAAGCAGCGGAGTTTAAATCATTACTGTATCAGACAATCCAGGCTCAGTCCACCGATAATAACGGTGATCCGAAGCCATATGGTATCCAGGTAGGTCTTGGTGTTAGAAATTCGGCAATTACGTCTCAATATACCCAGGGTACCTTAACAGAAACCGGGAATGATTTTGATTTTGCGATTGAAGGAAACGGTTTTTTTATGGTTGAGACAGAGAATGGTCAGATCGGCTATACCAGAAACGGTTCCTTTAAGATGGCGGTCGGTCCGGAAGGCTTAACACTTGCAACCTCCGACGGAAATCCCGTGCTTAATACATCAGGAGAGCCAATCGTAATAAGCCCCGAATATAATGCAGCCAACATTGTGGTTAATGAGCAGGGCGAGTTAACGGCACCCGACGAAGCCGATAATTTGGTTTCCATCGGCCAGAGGATAGGAATCACTCAGTTCAATAATCCTACCGGTCTTGATAAAGGTTCGAACAGCCTGCTCTTTGTTTCAGAGGCATCAGGCGGTCCCCGCCTGGAAGCGGAGGATGCTACTCTGGTACAGAGCAGTATTCGTCAAGGTTACCTGGAGGGTTCCAATGTTCAGGCGGTGGATGAAATGGTGAACCTGATTGTTGCCCAGCGTGCTTATGAAATGAATTCAAAGATTATTACCGCAACGGATGAGATGCTGCAGCAGGCAAATAATCTTAGATAAGAAAGGGTTAGGGTAATAATATGAGTATATCCATAGGCTCAAATTCACTGAACTCAGTGGCGGGCAATTACCTGTCACAGACTTCAAAAACTTCTAATCTGGAAGAAACCATAATGAACAGTGCAGGTGCCGATGATGAGGAATTGATGAAAGCATGCAAATCCTTTGAATCCTATCTTCTTGAGCAGGTATTTAAGGGGATGAAGAGTACCATTATGAAGGACGATGAGGAAGAAGAGAATGACTATCTTGCACAGTTTGGCGATATGCTTTACGAAGAATATGCAGAGTCTGCTACCGAGAAGCAAAGCCTTGGTATTGCGCAGATGCTTTACGATTCTATGAAGCGCAATGCTTAGAGGAGTATTTCCAGATAGATAACAGAGCTTATACATAGCAGTATATTATGGTGATGATACAAGTTGGCTGTACTTAAAGCCTTTTATGTCGTTTCATACTGATGTCCTCGTAGTAAGGATGGCGGTTTGAGATGACATTTCTTTTATTCGGAGGAAC
This sequence comes from Bacillota bacterium, assembly GCA_023409535.1. GTDB lineage: Bacteria > Bacillota > Clostridia > Lachnospirales > Lachnospiraceae > Mobilitalea. Next base: position 32,527 of record JAEYGZ010000012.1, on the reverse strand, counting down.
GATGGCAGAGATAGTAGATGGATATGTTGAGAGAATAATATTCCGTAACAATGACAACGGATATACGGTGCTTAGCCTTCATGTGGAGGAAGAGGAGCTTACCTGCGTGGGTACCTTCCCTTTTATCAGCGAGGGGGAATTTGTGCATCTTTCCGGCAGTTATGCGGATCATCCTGTCTACGGACAGCAATTCCTGATTGAAAGCTATGAAGTTAAGGAGCCGGAAGATTTATTCTCTATGGAACGTTATCTGGGCTCCGGAGCAATCAAGGGCGTAGGCGAGGCTTTGGCAGCAAGAATTGTAAAGAAATTTAAGGAAAACACCTTTCGCATTATTGAAGAAGAGCCGGAACGGCTGTCTGAAATAAAAGGCATCAGTGCCAGAATGGCCAGAGAGATTTATTGCCAGTTTGAAGAGAAGAGAGACATGCGCAGTGCCATGCTTTTCTTGCAGCAATATAATATTACGGGAAATCTTGCAGTGAAGATTTTTACGGAATACGGACAGAGGATGTATGATATTCTTAAGGAGAATCCTTATCAGTTGGCGGAGGATATTGCCGGGGTGGGCTTTAAAACCGCAGATGAGATAGCTCGGCGAATTGGAATCGGCAATGATTCGGACTATCGCATTAAGGCGGGAATCATGTATACCCTGCTCCAGGCAAGCTCCGACGGGCATGTCTATCTCCCGGAGTATGCACTTCTTCAAAGAGCACAGGCGATTCTGACAGCGGAAGAGGAGGCAATCCGCAGGCAGCTGACTGGGTTAAGCATTGAGAAGAAGATAATGATTAAGGATGACGGACCGGAAAAACATATCTATTCAGCGGTATATTATTATATGGAGCTGAATGCTGCACGGATGCTGCATGATCTGAATATCCGCTATGAGTTGAATCCGGAGGTTGTCCGCAAGAGGATCACTGCCATAGAAGGGCAGTTTGAGATACAACTGGAGGAGCAGCAAAGAACCGCAGTCGCTGAGGCGGCTGAAAACGGTCTTCTGATTATCACCGGCGGACCCGGTACCGGTAAGACTACAACAATTAATACCATGATTAAGTTTTTTGAGTCGGAAGGAATGGATATCCTCCTTGCCGCACCAACCGGAAGAGCAGCCAAAAGAATGACGGAAACCACAGGCTATGAGGCAAAGACCATTCATCGTCTGCTGGAACTGAATAAGCTGGTGGAGAATCAGGAGGATAAATTTACCTTTAACAGAAATGAAAGCAATCCGCTGGAGACGGATGTGCTGATTATTGATGAGATGTCAATGGTGGATATCAGCCTGATGCATGCCTTGCTTAAGGCGATTTCTGTTGGTACCAGATTGATTCTGGTAGGGGATGTTAATCAGCTGCCCAGTGTGGGACCGGGCAATGTGCTGAGGGATATCATCAATTCTCATAGCTTTAATGTGGTTAAGCTTACGAAGATATTTCGCCAGGCAGCAGATAGTGATATTATCGTAAATGCCCACAAGATCAATGACGGAGAGCAGATCAGACTGGATAATAAAAGCAGGGATTTCTTCTTCTTAAAGCGTGAAGTCTCTGATGTTATTGCGGCAGTGATGATCAATTTGATTAAGAACAAATTACCGAACTATGTGCAGGCAACGCCCTTTGATATCCAGGTACTGACGCCCATGCGCAAGGGGGAGCTTGGGGTGGAGCGGTTAAACCGCCTGCTGCAGCAGGCTTTGAATCCTCCGGCGAAGGAGAAGAGAGAGAAGGAATATCATGAGACCGTCTTTCGCGAGGGAGATAAAGTAATGCAGATCAAGAACAATTATCAGGTCACCTGGGAGATCCGCAATGCCCTGGGCGTTGCCACACAGACAGGAGAAGGTGTATTTAATGGGGATGCCGGTATCCTACGTGAGATTAACCTGTTTTCCGAGCATCTCGTGGTAGAGTTTGATGATAACCGATTGGTTGACTACAGTTTTAATCAGCTGGATGAATTGGAACTGGCTTATGCAGTCACCATTCATAAATCCCAGGGCAGCGAATACCCTGCAGTAATTCTTCCGATCCTTGATGGCCCGCGGGTGCTGTTTAACAGAAATTTGTTGTACACAGCGGTTACCAGGGCGAAAAGCTGTGTTGCAATCGTGGGAAGCGATACCATGGTGCAATTCATGATCGACAATAAGAATGAGCAGAACCGGTATTCCGGATTAAAGGACCGGATTCGGGAACTGAGTTAGACGAGCTTGTCTTTGGAAGGAAACCAAAAGATTCAGTCATAAAGTGAGCCTTATTTGGAATGATATCTTATGGAGAAGCATGTGAGAAATTTTCTAGTGCTTTTTTATATAAATTAAGGTATAATGAAAGAAAATGGATGAATAGTAAGATATTGGTGAATGGAGGAACTCATTTTGTCAACTACAGCATTGGTTATTATGGCAGCAGGTATGGGCAGCAGGTATGGAGGGATTAAGCAGTTGGAGCCGGTAGGTCCGGGCGGCGAGATTATTATGGATTATTCCATTTACGATGCCATTCAGGCAGGTTTTAATAAAGTAGTTGTGATTATACGTAAGGATCTTGAGCAGGATTTTAAAGAGGTAATCGGTAATCGGATTGAGCAGCTGTTACCGGTTGAATATGTTTTTCAGGAGCTTGATCATCTGCCGGAGGGTTTTACAAAACCGACCGACAGGACAAAGCCCTGGGGAACCGGCCAGGCAGTCCTTTGTTGTAAGGATGTGGTGAAGGAGCCCTTTGCGGTTATTAATGCAGATGATTATTACGGAAAGGAAGCCTTCCGTCTTGTATATGAATTTTTAAATAATAAGTCGTATCATCAGAACCAATATTGCATGGCAGGCTTTATCCTGGGGAACACCTTAAGTGAAAACGGCGCCGTTACCCGCGGCGTATGCAGGGCTGATGAGAAGGGTTTATTGGTGGATATCGTTGAAACCTCCGGTATTGTTCCGGAAGGAGATCATGCAAAGGCAAAGAACGGCGCCGGTGAGGATACTACCATTGATTTAAACAGTGTGGTATCCATGAATATGTGGGGATTTCAGCCGGAGCTTTTTGAGACATTGCAGAAAGGTTTCGTAACCTTCCTGTCAGAGCTTCCGGAGAATGAATTAAAAAGAGAATACCTGCTGCCGACAGTAGTCGGGGAGATGGTGAAATCGGGCAAAGCGGAGGTTACCGTATTAAAAACCTCTGACCGGTGGTTTGGTGTTACCTACAAGGAAGATAAGGATGCGGTTGTGAAATCTATACGCGCGCTAATCGGCCAGGGTGTTTATCCTGCGAATTTATACCATTCATAAAAACTGATTATTTGCATAAGAGAAGGGGTTGGCTAATTGTTTCAGGCAATACTTGATATGATTTATCCCGTCAGGTGTCCGATCTGTGAAGAAATTGTAGTTCCAAAGGGGGACAGGATATGTACCTCCTGCAAAGATAAGCTGGAATATATCCATGAACCCAGATGCTATCGGTGCAGTAAGCCCATCGAGCAGGAAGAGCAGGAATATTGCAGGGATTGTCGGCACGGGCCTCACCATTATGATGCAGGCTGTGCAGTTTGGGTTTATGGCGATAACATGAAACACTCGGTTGCAAGGTATAAATATCACGGTAAAAAGGAATATGCGAAGTTTTATGTTGAAGAAGTTCTTCGTCTGTACGGAGATTGGATCAGAAAGCTTTCGCCCGATGCTCTGGTGCCGGTTCCTATTCATAAGAGCAAATATATGGAGCGCGGCTACAATCAGGCGGATATCCTGGCACGCGGAATAGCCAGGGAATTGAAGCTCCCGGTGCTATCCGATCTTCTGATCAGGAATCGTAAAACACTTCCGCAGAAGATGTTAAATGATAAGGAGCGGTTTCGGAATCTGAAAGCAGCCTTTGAGATAAACGGCAAACAGGCAGATTCCTATCCAAAGCAGTTATCTAAGGTATTACTGGTGGATGATATCTATACGACAGGCAGCACCTTAGAGGCATGTGCCCGTGTATTAAAATCCCATGGAATAAAGGAAGTTTATTTTATTGTATTATGCATAGGAAAAGGGTATTAGGAGGGATACATTATGGATGTAAGAAATTGCAAAGGATGTGGCAAACTATTCAATTATATGTCCGGACCGCCGCTATGTCCGGCTTGTACCCAAACGCTTGATCTGAAGTTTGAAGAGGTGAAGGAATATGTATATGATCACCCCAGAGTTGATATGCAGGAGGTGTCAGAGGTATTTGATATTCCTGTTGCTCAGATCAGACAATGGATCCGGGAGGAGAGGCTGGAATTTGCAGAGGATTCTATGATTGGTCTGGAATGCGAGGGCTGTGGTGCAATCATTAAAACAGGTCGTTTTTGTAAGAATTGCAAAGATAAACTGGCAAAAGGACTCAACAATCTTTATCCCGAAGAGAAATCTCAATCGGTGCAAAAAATAAAGGATCCCCGCGAAAAACCGAATATGCGCTTTTTAGACAAAACGGGTAATCGCAGGGACTTGATTTAATGACAGGGCAGGGCTGTTATAATAACCGGATTCCATCCTCGGTAATTGTAATGGTACCTGCCTTATATAATCTTCCGATTGCTCTTTTAAAAGCATTTTTACTGATACCGAATTCTTCTTTAATCTCCTGGGGAGCGGTGCTGTCATTCATAGGCAGGAAGCCGCCGTTTGCCTTTAGCCTGGTAATGATTTGTTCGGCATCGGTATCCATTTGCATATGAGATTTCTCCCTTAAGCTCAGTGTCAGTTTTCCGTCATCACGTACATTAATTACTCTTGCAGTTATGACATCGCCAATTCTAACCTGTGAGAACAGCTCGTTCTTTGGGAGCATTGCAGAATACTGATTATCAACAGCGACAAATACACCAAAGGTGTCAATTGCGTCATAGACAATCCCGGTTACCATATCATTCTTCTTATAAGGAGCGGCTGCAGAGAGAAGATTGTATACCTTCATGGTAGCACAAAGTCTTTTGCTCTTGTCCAAATATAATGTGACAAGTACCTGATCTCCCTCTTCCACTTTGCGTGTCTGTTCTTTATATGGAAGTAAAAGATCCTTCATCAGTCCCCAATCCAAAAATGCACCCACCTTACTTACTTCTTTTACCTTCAGTACCGCTAAGCCTCCGATGGTAAGCGGAACCTTTACGGTAGTTGCGATCTCACGATCCTCGGAATCGCGATAAAGAAAGACCTCCAGGCTGTCACCGACGGAGCTCCCTGCCGGTACCTCCCTGATGGGCAGCAGTATGGTATGCTCTCTTGAAGCTCCTGCTTCGGAGCTTTCCTCACCCAGATATAAACCAAAATCAGTTTTCTTAACAACCTTAAGAGTCTGATATTTTCCTAATTCAATCATTTACGTATCCTCTCTGTTTTATATAATATTCATACCGTGAAATTCAATAATTGCATAAGGCTTATGAGATAAATCGGCAAGTACAACCGTACAGCAGTCCGGTGTACAAGCTGCCAGGGGAAGAACCGTATCGCCCAGAACCGCCTGGCTTCGGTATTCCACCCGAACTGATTTAACCAAAAAATCCTCGGGCAGGAATTCCTGCGCCATTTTTATGTATTGCCCGTTATTTACATGGTTATACGAATCTATATTGGATTTTATAACACGGAAGGTATTTCCAGGCTCCAGCCCCTCGGGGAGCTCCAGCTTACGTTTTGCCGGCTCCATAGGATGAGGAGGTTCCAGGATATAACCGCCGTGGTCCTCCGGAATTCTCATGGGCTTTCCGCTTTCCGTGTCCATATAGACCCAAAGAGAATCGGCAGATGCTAATAGTTTACCCTGTTTGTCCTGCATTAAAAAATTACGATAACCATAAAAGCCCTTAAAATCATAAGGCCAGGTGCTGATTAGGATAGAATCGCCGAGCCGGGCGGGCGCTTCAATCTTAAGATGCCAGCAGTGGAGCAGCCAAATCCTGTGGTGTGACTGCAGGTATTCCAGACCCCGGCCAATATCCTCCGACTGAAAGGTGCTGCAATCCTGAAAATAATTTATAATAGAGTAGGGATCCATGCATCCCATGTGATGATTTAATTCCGTATATCTGACTCTGCTGTTGATGCTGTACATAACATTAGGATCCTTTCCGCGCTGTTATTTGTCTACAGTGAAGAGTATACCATTAATCTTCCATTTGCAATAGTGTTTTTTACCAACCGTGGGGATTTTTTGATTTCATCGAAAAATACTGGTATTCTAAATTTATATTTGTTATAATAAGCTTGTTTATAAAGGAGGGATAGCTCATTGGACGCGGTTGAGTATTATGATAAGAACGCAGCCGAGTATTTCGACCATACGGTTGATATTGATATGCATGAGTGGTGGGAGCTTTTTACCGCCAGGCTGCCGGAAGGAGGCAGTGTACTGGATCTGGGCTGCGGCTCGGGAAGAGACAGTGCATACTTTATTTCCCGTGGTTATGATGTGACTGCGATGGATGCATCAGATGAAATGTGTGATTTAGCCAGCATACATATTGGTCAGGATGTATTGAAACTATCATTTGCTGAGATTGACTTTAAAGAAGTATTTGACGGAATATGGGCGTGCGCATCCTTACTGCATGTCCCGGGCGATGAGATAGAGGATATTTTTACAAAGGTTATTAACAGTTTGAAGATAAACGGTGTTCTATATATGTCCTTTTATTACGGAGAGGAAGAAGGAGAGCAGAATGGCCGGTACTATAAGAACTACCGTACGAAAAGCTTGAAGGAATTAATCGGACGTCATACGGGGCTTGAGATTATCGAGATTGATAAATGTCCGGATGCCAGACCTGGCGTGGATAAGGAATGGATTTATGCATTGGTTCGTAAGGTAGAAGCAGAATAACAACAGGCTGTCGTTTATGCGACAGCCTTTCCTATAATTAAGATGCAGGCCGCATAAGCTGCAGCTGATATAATCGAAGCTAAAATCATGCTCCGATTATCATGTATTATCAGAGCTAAAATCATGCTCATATTCCGATTATCGAATATGATCGGAACTGAAATCATATTCGAATAATCATGTAATATTGAACAAAATCATGCTTCGATAATCAAGTATTACCGGAATGAATACCTTGTTTGTGTAATCGAGATATTAATAGTGATTTTGTTACTGATATAGCCCTGGCTTTACAATATAATAGAAATGTAATATTATGTAGGAACAACCAACGATAATTGAAGGAGGAATAGTATGATTTATGATGTGATTATCATCGGTTCCGGACCGGCGGGTCTGGCAGCAGCAATCTATGCCAAGAGAGCCGAATTAAATGTTATAGTGATTGAAAAGGCTGCATTAAGCGGTGGTCAGATAATAAATACTTATGAAGTTGATAATTATCCCGGTACACCGGGAATCAGCGGTTTTGATCTCAGTACAAAATTCCGTGAACATGCGGATAAGTTAAATACTGAATTTGTGGACGGTGAAGTAACGGATTTCAGTCTGGAGGGCGATATTAAAGCTATTACCATGGACGATGGCAGGAAATTCAATGCAAAGGCGGTAGTAATAGCAGCAGGAGGGGCACCGCGCCATCTGGGAGCGGAGGGAGAAGAGAAGCTGTCCGGTATGGGCGTATCCTACTGCGCAACCTGCGACGGAGCCTTCTTCAAGAATAAAACCGTTGCCGTAGTCGGTGGCGGCGACGTAGCGGTCGAGGATGCAATCTTTCTTGCACGTATCTGTAAGCAGGTTTATGTCATTCACAGAAGAGATCAGTTCCGTGCATCAAAAAGTATTTCTTCAAGGTTAATGGCTCTTGAGAATGTTAAGATTTTATGGGATAGCGCAGTTGAAAAGATAAACGGCGAGGATAAGGTGGATTCTATCGAAGTTAAGAATGTGAAAACCGGAGAGGCAGCCACGCTTGAGGTGGCCGGTGTTTTCATTGCGGTAGGTTATCTTCCGAATTCTGATATTTATAAGAAGGTTATAGCAACTGACGAAGCAGGCTATATTAAGGCGGGCGAAAGCTGTGAAACCAGTGTTCCGGGTATCTTTGCTGCAGGAGACATTCGTACCAAGGAATTGAGACAGATTATTACCGCAGCCTCCGACGGAGCAAATGCGATTACAGCAGTAGAAAAATATCTCAATAATTTGGAATAAGGTAAAATATGGTAATATTCTTACAAATACTTTAGAATACGACCTTTTAATTGAAAATTAGGCCAAAATAATCAATGTTTTACCTTGATTATTATTGACACAATGTGGCATTTTTGCTATAATTACCTCAATGATTGTAACAATTTCGTAATAATTTTGACGATTGGAACGTGTACGAATGCGAAAGCGAGCATGGGAGGTAATATACATGGGAAGAAGTAAGGCTATGAAGACAGCTTTATTGATAGCTTCAGCCACATTCTATATTGCATTACCAGCAGCAACTGCAAAGGCTGATACCATTCAGACGGAGCAGGGAGTAGCTGGTTTTGCTTATTTGTTGGATAATTATTATTCGTCAGTTGCCGGAGACAAGGCAGAGGCCGACGCAAAACTGATTAATATATTAAAGACTGAGATTATATCACCCTATGCCAATCTGGGTGTTTCCAAAGCAGACAATTATGTGAATGTCAGAAAGAGCCCTACGACGGACAGTGAGGTAGTCGGTAAGCTGTATCGCGGTTGTGCGGCAGATATACTTGAGCGTCTTGACGGCGGCTGGGTAAAGATTGAATCAGGTGACGTTAAGGGATACATAGCAGAGGATTTTCTGGCGATCGGTAAAGATGCCGAAGCCATGGTGGATGAATACGCATCACAGTATGCCACTGTAAATACACAGACTCTTAGGGTTAGAGAGAAGATGGATGTTAATTCGAAGATCCTTACGCTAATTCCGGGCGGCGAGACTTATCCGGTGGTAAAAAATCACGGTGATTGGGTTGAGTTGATCTTGGGTACCGATGAAGACACAGGTAAAGATTTTACCGGTTTTGTTTCTGCTGATTATGTAAATTTAAAAGTAGAATTTAAATTTGCGATATCAATCGCTGAAGAACAGAAAAGAATTCGCGAACAGCAGGAAGCGGAGCGGGCTGAGGCAGAACGTAAGGCAAAGCTTGCTGCAGAGGAAGCAAAGAGAAAAGAAGATGCGAAGAAGGCACAGGAATCAAAAAATAATTCCGGTTCCTCCAAGGATAATTCTTCGTCAGGCTCTTCCGGTTCCAGCTCCTCCTTATCCGGACTGCGCAGCGAAATTATTACCTATGCTCAAAAATTCGTTGGCAACCGTTATGTGTGGGGGGGAGAAAGCTTAACAAACGGAGCGGACTGTTCCGGTTTTGTACAGGCTGTATATGGTGACTTTGGTTACAGTATTCCCAGAACCTCCAGGGACCAGGCTGCCGGAGCAGGCAAGCAGGTAAGCGAATCCGATATGCTGCCGGGTGATTTGGTGTTTTATACTAACAGCAGCGGAGTCGTTAATCATGTAGCAATGTATATCGGTAACGGAATGATTGTCCATGCGGCAAACTCCCGTCAGGGTATTATTCGCTCTAATGTGAAGTATAGAGATATTTATCGTGTAAGAAGAGTTGTATATTAAGAACGTGTGCCCAAGGGGGCACGCTGGTAACAGGACCCTGTATACAGGGTCCTGTTTTTACTGTCACCGGTATGGATGCAATTTTAAGGCAAAGAATGGAGAAAAAAATTGTTGATTAATATGGAAATAAATGTTAATATGAATTTAACGGTAACAACAAAAGACAAGGAGCGGAGCCATGCAAGAAAATGAAGCAAAAGACAGAAGAAGGTATAAAAGACTTCCCATTGAGCTGCAGCTGGAAGTGGATGAGGTATTCAAACAGGACCATATTGTAATTAGGAATTTGAACGCATCCGTTATGGTATTTGATATTTCGAGGAGCGGTATCGGGTTTATCAGTGAGGCGAGCCTGCCTTTGGGATATTATTTTCGCGGGCGGATTAACCTGGGGGATAATGATTTTTTCTTTGTGGTGATACAAATTATACGTGCTCATTTCTCCGGGAACAACCAGAAAGTCTACGGCGCGGAATTCGTAGGGCTTGCACCATTTCTGGCAGATAAAGTGGATAAGTATGAAAGTGAACTGACGAAAAAATCTTCTCAATTTCCTAAATAGTACAAAATTGGATAAATTTATTATCCTATTTCCTTTATTAGACCTTTATAAAAATTATCATTAATACCTATTGACAAAGGAAAGCATGTACATATTGCACAAAGTAGTATTTTATAATGGAAATATATGGGTATCTCCGGCGGGTGTTGATCAATTTATCAGAAAGTTATCCACAGGCCGGAACGCTTATTTTTAAATAATTGCAAGTTATACACCGATTTATCCACATTATCCACATTTTTGAACTACTCGTGTCGCACGCAGGAAAGAGTGTCAATAACGAAAGTGCGTTTTGTAACTTATGATAAATCGTTGAAAACGAGGTCAAAGATCCATTTTGATACTTGACTTTACAGTTGTCGGACAATTAATAAAGTTTTTAGGTTTTCCTCGAATAATATAGGTATAATATAAGCATCAGCCATTCATAATTAATGTAGCTTGTCACTTACCATGCCGTGTGCTATAATGAAATCAGCATAGAAGTGTTAATGCGAACAATTAAGTAAAAAGGAGTTGGGCATTATGCGTTATATTATCAGCGGTAAAAACATTGATGTAACAGAAGGCTTGAAAACGGCTGTATATGAGAAGATAGGTAAACTTGAGAGATACTTTACTCCTGACACTGAAATTCATGTAACACTCAGCGTAGAAAAAGAAAGGCAGAAAATTGAAATTACTATACCGGTGAAGGGCAATATTATCCGTGCGGAACAAGTTAGCAATGATATGTATGTATCCATTGATCTTGTGGAAGAAATTATTGAACGTCAGCTGAGAAAATATAAAAATAAATTAATTGATCACAAACAGGCATCCTCGAATTTTAATCAGGCTTTTATGGAAGATGATTATTACGAGGATGACTCTATCAAGATAGTAAAGACAAAGCGTTTTGCGATTAAGCCTATGGATGCGGAGGAAGCATGTGTCCAGATGGAGCTCTTAGGACATAATTTCTATGTTTTTCGCAATGCTCAAACCGACGAAGTGAATGTGGTCTATAAGAGAAAGGGCAACACCTATGGCCTGATTGAGCCGGAAATATAAGCAGTTAAATGAATGTTATGGGCTGGCTTTCGTGCTTGCACGGGGGCCAGCTTCTTCATTTGCAGGGAAGTTTATCCTTTAAAATGTTGCATTATTTCGCGGGCCGTAAAAATTTGTTGAATAGTAACCGGGTAAATGTTACAATACAAGTTGAACAATTTGGTGGGAAACAATACGTAAATATACAGGAGTGAACAGTAAATGGGATTAATAGAAAAAGTATTTGGCACTCATAGTGAACGCGAAGTTAAGCGTGTATTACCAATTGTAGATCGCATCGAGGCTTTGGAGCCGGAATATGTTAAATTATCGGATGATGAATTAAAGGCAAAGACGATAGAATTCAAGAATAGACTAAAGAATGGGGAAACCCTCGACGATATATTGCCTGAAGCTTATGCAACGGTAAGAGAGGCTGCAAAGAGAGCGATTGGGCAAAGACATTTCCGTGTACAGCTGATAGGCGGTGTTATTTTACATCAGGGTCGTATTACAGAGATGCGTACCGGTGAAGGTAAGACCTTAACCTCTACCCTGCCGGCGTATTTGAATGCACTGGAGGGCAAGGGAGTTCATGTTGTAACTGTCAATGACTATCTGGCGAAGCGTGACTCTGAATGGATGGGACGGATTCATGAATTCCTCGGATTGACGGTCGGAGTAATTCTTAACAGCATGGAGAAGGACGAGCGTCGCGAGGCTTATGATTGTGATATTACCTATGCGACAAACAATGAATTAGGTTTTGATTACCTGAGAGATAACATGGTGATCTATAAGGAACAGTTGGTGCAGCGAGATCTGCATTACGCGATTATCGATGAGGTTGACTCTGTTTTAATTGACGAGGCAAGAACTCCCCTTATCATTTCCGGTCAAAGCGGTAAATCCACAGAGCTCTACCGTGTGTGTGATATTCTTGCAAGGCAGTTGGTTCGCGGTAAGGAAAGCGGCGAGCTAACCAAAATGGCTGCCATAATGAAGGAAGAGATTGAAGAGTCAGGAGACTTTATTGTTAATGAGAAGGAGAAAAATGTCCATCTGACCGATGAAGGTGTGAAGAAGGTAGAGCGTTTCTTCAACCTTGAGAACCTGGCTGATCCCGAGAACCTGGAGATCCAGCATAACATCATTCTTGCACTCCGTGCCCACAATCTGATGTTCCGTGATAAGGATTATGTGGTGAAAGAGGACGAGGTTCTGATTGTAGACGAATTTACCGGCCGTATTATGCCCGGCAGACGCTACAGCGACGGTCTGCATCAGGCGATTGAGGCAAAGGAAAATGTTAAGGTTAAGCGGGAAAGCAAGACCCTTGCTACCATTACCTTCCAGAACTTCTTTAATAAGTATACAAAAAAATGCGGTATGACAGGTACGGCGCTGACAGAAGAGAAGGAATTCAGAGAGATCTATGGAATGGATGTTATCGAGGTTCCCACCAATCTGCCGGTTGCCCGTGTCGACCGTCAGGATGCGGTATATAAAACAAGAGGAGAAAAGCTGAAGGCTATCATTCAGGAGATCATGGAATGCCATAAGAAGGGACAGCCGGTACTGGTTGGTACCATTACTATTGAGGCATCCGAGGAAATCAGCGCAATTCTTAAGAAATACAATATTCCTCATAAGGTACTGAATGCAAAGTTCCATGAGCTGGAAGCAGAGATCGTAGCGGATGCAGGTCAGTACGGCGCGGTGACCATCGCAACCAACATGGCCGGCCGTGGTACTGATATTAAGCTTGGAGAGGGAGTAAAAGAAGTTGGCGGATTAAAGATCATCGGTACGGAGCGTCATGAAGCGAGACGTATTGATAACCAGCTGCGCGGACGTGCCGGCAGACAGGGAGATCCGGGTGAATCCAAGTTCTTTATCTCTCTGGAGGATGATCTGATGCGTCTCTTCGGTTCCGAGCGTCTGATGGGAATCTTTAATTCCCTGGGAATGCCGGAAGGAGAGCAGATTGAGCATAAGATGCTTTCCAATGCAATTGAAAGAGCACAGAAGAGAATTGAGAATAACAATTATGGTATCCGTAAGAATTTGCTGGAATATGATCAGGTAAATAACGAACAAAGAGAGATTATCTATGCTGAGCGTAAGCGTGTTCTGGACGGCGAAAGCATGAGGGATACCATTTACCGTATGATTACCGATACCGTTGAGGATTGTGTCAACACCAGCATCAGTGACGATCAGAGTCCTGAGGAATGGAATTTACAGGAGCTTGGTGATCTGCTGCTTCCCATCATTCCTCTTCCCGGTATCGGGCTGACCCAGGAGCAGATGAGAGGTATGAAGCGTGACGATCTTCTTCAGACACTGAAGGAGGAATCGGTTAAGCTTTATGAGGCTAAGGAATCGGAATTCCCCGAGACAGAGCAGATCAGAGAGATTGAACGTGTTATTCTTCTTCGCGTGATTGACCATAAATGGATGGATCATATTGATGATATGGACCAGTTACGCCAGGGTATCGGCCTGCAGGCTTACGGTCAGCGTCAGCCGATAGTAGAGTATAAGTTCCAGGGCTTTGAGATGTTTGATGATATGATCAGTGCGATCCGTGAAGACACCATTAAAGCATTGCTTCATGTCCGTATTGAACAGAAGGTAGAGAGAGAACAGGTTGCAAAGGTTACGGGAACCAACCGTGATGACAGCGTTGCTAACGCACCGGTGAAGCGTACCACCAAGAAGGTTCAGCCCAACGATCCCTGCCCTTGCGGAAGCGGAAGAAAATATAAACACTGCTGCGGTAAAAATATTTAATTTTATCTGGAATAATAACGGCAGGTTAGGATAAGACAACAAGAACCCTCGCTTTGAAAGCGGGGGTCTTGTAGGTTTCTAAATATTTTAATAATTAGTGTATTTATATGCAAAAAAAGTGTTGAGATTTTATAAATATTAAATTATAATACTGAAAGAGGTGATTAAGTGGTTGAGTTAGATCAGTATAAATATACATTAAGTACTTATGAAAAGCCATTAATTGAAGTGGGGGATTCACTTTGACCTGGCTAATAAAAAGCTGAGGATCAATGAAATTGAACAAACCATGGAAGAGTCCGGCTTTTGGGATAATACCGATAAAGCACAGGACTACATGAAGGAATTGAAGAATCTGAAGGATGTAATCGATGATTATCAGCATCTGAAAACAAGATATGAGGATGTTCAGACGCTGCTTCAGATGGGCTATGAGGAGAATGATGAGAGCCTGATACCTGAGATTAAAGAGGCACTCGAGCTTTTTATTCAGGATTTGGAGGAGCTTAAGCTCAGCACCTTATTATCCGGGGAATATGATAAGTACAATGCGATTATTACGCTTCATGCAGGTGCCGGCGGTACCGAAAGCTGTGATTGGGCCAGCATGCTGTTTCGTATGTATCAGAGATGGGCGGATAAGAAGGGCTTTTCCACTGAGGTAATTGACTTCCTGGAGGGGGAAGAAGCGGGTATAAAATCCGTTACTCTGCAAATCAATGGTGACAATGCGTTCGGTTACTTAAAGTCAGAGCGAGGGGTGCATCGTTTGGTGCGTATTTCTCCGTTCAATGCTGCCGGAAAACGGCAGACTTCCTTCGTATCCTGCGATGTTATGCCGGATATTGAAGAAGATATGGGAATTGAGATTAATGATGAGGATATTCGAATCGATACCTACCGTTCCAGCGGAGCGGGCGGTCAGCATGTCAATAAGACCTCCTCGGCGATCCGAATTACCCATCTTCCCACAAATATCGTGGTTCAATGTCAGAATGAGCGGTCACAGCTTCAGAATAAGGATAAAGCGATGAAGATGCTGAAGGCAAAGCTGTATCTGCTAAAGCAGCAGGAGAATTTGGAGAAAATCTCAGGCATACGCGGAGAGATTAAGGATATTGCCTGGGGCAGCCAGATACGCTCTTACGTAATGCAGCCATACACCCTGGTGAAGGATCACCGTACCAATGAAGAAGTAGGTAATGCAATCAGCGTTCTGGATGGCAATCTGGATCCGTTTATCAACGCTTATTTAAAATGGAATGCACAAAGTAACAGTAACCAAGATTCCGAATAAGGAGGATACCTATGCAAAGTACAAAGCAAGCAGTTTTCATGGTTGGAGAAGAAGAATATGGATTTGATATCATGGATGTGAATACCATCGAGAATTTCATGGCGATAGAGCCTTCTGCGAAATTCTCAAAGAATTTCAAAGGTGTTATCAAATTAAGAGGAGATATCATTCCGGTTTACAGCTTACGCAGAAAATTCGGTTTAGAGGACGTTTCTGCAAACGATGACACCAGATTTATCATCACCACTTCAAACGGAAACTTAATCGCCTATGAGGTTGATCAGATGTCTGAAATTGTTCAGTTTGAAGAGGAACAGATATTTGAAGTGCCGGAAGTAGTAAAGAGCAAGGATACTTCTTATATGAAGAAGATTACAAGTATTGATAACCGCATGGTAGTTATTCTGAACTGTGACGGAATTCTATCTGAGGAAGAGCAGAATATTAAAGCAATGATGAATAAGTAATTTCCGAGGTTGGGAATTATTGTGAATTAGTATGGAGGATTAATTATGAAGAAAAAAATGTTAAGCCTGATTGTGGTTACTGTATTAACCGCAGCAGTTTTTGCGGGCTGCGGTACAAAGAATGAGGGGAACGTATCAAACGGAGATTCCTCTGATACAGCCGGTCAGGAGGATAACAAACTGATTGTCGGTACGGAAGCCGGATTTGCTCCGTATGAATATATGGAAGGCGATAAGGTTGTCGGAATTGATATGGATATAGCTCAGGCGATTGCAGATGCCATGGGTAAAGAGCTTGAAATTAAGAACATGGACTTTGAGGGTGCTTTGCTTGCAGTTCAAAAGGGAACGGTGGATCTTGTGGCAGCAGGTGTTTCCGTAGATGAAGAGCGTCAGAAGGTAATGGACTTCTCCAGTGATTATGTGGATTCCACCGAGGTTGTTGTGGTAAATAAGGAAACTCCCGGTGTTGCAGCCGTATCCGATGATGATCTTGCAGATAAAATTGTTGGCGTACAGCAGGGTAATATTGCAGATTTCTATGTGGAAGAGAATGTATCGGCGAAGGAAATCAAGCGTTATACCAAGTTTGCACAGGCTGCCGAGGATTTAAAAAATAATAGGATAGACTGTATTGTAATGGATCAGTATCCGGCAGAGGAAATGGTCGGTGCAAATCCTGAGCTTGTTATTCTGGACGGAGCACTGTTCCAGGATAAGTATGCCATTGCTGTAAAAAAGGGTAATACAGAATTGTTAGACCAGGTCAATACCGTAATCCAGGATTTAAAGGATAATGGAAAGATCGAAGAATTTACTGCTAATCATACGAGCAAATAAGTGGTTTATAGCTAAAGTTCTTTACGATCGCCAGGAGGCTGTTATCAAGACAACAGCCTCTATCTTTTATTCAAATTCGGAGGTAGGAAATTGCTCGTTAACTTATACAATTTTTTTGCTGATTTATACGATTCATTTTACAATGCATTTATTCCAAGTCAGCGTTACCTTGCTTACCTCGACGGTTTGAAGGTTACCTTGCTGATCTCTTTCTTTGCGATTTTGCTTGGTATCGCCATCGGTATTATCGTTGCGGTGGTTAAGGTTACCGCCATAAATTCCAAAATGAGATGGCTGGAAGCGATCTGTAATGTTTACATCAACATTATCCGCGGTACACCGCTGATGGTACAGCTGCTGATTATTTATAATCTGATCTTTACTTCCCGCAATACCAATGAGCTGGTAGTCGGTGCGGTCTGCTTCGGTATTAACTCTGGAGCGTATGTTGCCGAGATTATCCGGGCGGGCATTGAATCCATTGACCGTGGCCAAATGGAAGCAGGTCGCTCCCTGGGATTAAACTATATCCAGACCATGCGCATGATTATCCTGCCTCAGGCGGTGCGCAATATCCTTCCAGCTTTGGGTAACGAATTCATTACCCTGATCAAGGAGACCTCCGTCGCAGGTGTCATAGCCGTAACCGACCTGACAAAGGCGGCGCAGTATATCGGCTCCAGGACCTGGGATATCCTTCCGCCTCTGATCATAGCGGCAATCTGCTATCTGATTATGGTAATGGGGTTATCCAAATTACTTAAAGTATTTGAAAGGAGGCTGGCTAAGGGTGATCGTCACTAAGAAATTGCAGAAAGCATTCGGGGAAAACATGGTCCTAAATGGTATTGATGAAACCATACAAAAGGGCGAGAAGGTCGTTGTCATCGGACCCTCCGGCTCCGGAAAGTCAACCTTCCTGCGTTGTTTGAACCTTTTAGAGATGCCAACAGCCGGAGAGATCTGGTTTGAGGGCAGGAATATAACCGATAAGAAAACCGATATCAACCGTATCCGTTGTAAGATGGGAATGGTATTTCAGCAGTTTAATCTGTTTCCCCACTTATCCGTGCTTGAGAATATCACCCTGGCTCCGGTGAAGCTTGGCCTGATGACAAAGGAACAGGCAAAGGAGAAGGCTTATGAGCTGCTTCAGAGAATTGGTCTGACAGAGAAAGCGGATTCCTATCCAAATCAGCTCTCCGGAGGACAGAAGCAGAGAATTGCAATCATTCGTGCACTTGCCATGAATCCGGATGTAATGCTTTTTGATGAGCCTACTTCAGCGCTGGATCCTGAGATGGTAGGTGAGGTTCTGGATCTGATGGAGCAGTTAGCCGATGAGGGTATGACTATGGTGGTGGTAACCCATGAGATGCGCTTTGCCAGAAAGGTTGCAAACCGTATTCTCTTCATGGACGAAGGAAAGATCGTAGAGCAGAATTCCCCGGAGGAATTCTTTGATCATCCGACCCATCCGAGACTGCAGGAGTTTTTATCAAAAGTTTTATAAACAGAATATCCATAAGATATAGAAGATAAAGAGGCTGCCGGTGGCGGCCTTATTTTGTATGAAAGTTCCTCCTGTAAATTAATTTATATACAAAACCATGCATAAATAACCTTTTAATTCGAGCATAAGTAACAAATCTTTATTTTTTAGCCGGATGGTGGTAAAATGCTATTGCATTATAAATAATAATATGGTAGTATATCTTTCTATGGAAGACAATTGTATTTGATGCACATACAATCAGTACCGCGTAGTACATATACTTACCCTGAAAAAACTCAGGAGGTGCGTGATCGCATGAATGATGATCAATATTTTATTGTGAAAAGAAAGGCTGTACCGGAGGTACTGCTTAAGGTAGTAGAGGCAAAGCGTCTCCTTGATTCAGAACGGGTTATGACAGTTCAGGAAGCAACGGACGCAGTAGAAATCAGCAGAAGCTCATTTTATAAATATAAGGATGACATCTTTCCCTTTTATGAGAATACCAGGGGAAAGACAATTACCTTTATGCTCCAGATGGATGATAAACCGGGTTTACTTTCCAGAGTACTCAGCCAGGTAGCAAAATATGAGGCGAATATTCTTACCATCCACCAGAGTATTCCGGTAAACGGAATCGCCGTACTGACACTGAGCGTTGAAATTCTTCCGCAGACGGACAGTACCTCGGTTATGATTAGCTCCATTGAAGCCATGGATGGAGTTCATTACGTAAAACTGGTGTCCAGGGAATAAATAATAAAGATTGATTACAGCTAGAACAGGAGGGCAACGATGATTCATATAGCAGTCTTAGGATATGGCACCATAGGTACCGGTGTTGTTGAGGTGCTGAATACCAACGGCGAAAGTATCAGTAAAAGGGCCGGGGATCACATTACCATTAAGTATGTATTGGATTTAAGAGAATTTCCGGGGGATCCGATTATGGAGAAGCTGGTTCATGATGTTAATATCATCCTGGAGGATCCTGATATTAAGATTGTGGTTGAGGTTATGGGAGGAGTTGAACCTGCTTATACCTTTGTGAAAAAAGCACTTTTAAGAGGAAAAAGCGTTGTTACCTCCAATAAGGAACTGGTAGCCAAGCATGGAGCAGAATTAATTGATCTCGCGAAGGAAAGCAGCGTGAATTTTCTGTTTGAAGCGAGTGTGGGCGGGGGCATCCCCATCATCCGCCCGTTGAACCAGTCCCTGACTGCGGATGAAATCGTAGAAATTACAGGTATCTTAAACGGTACGACAAATTATATATTGACAAAAATGAGTGAGGAGGGAGTCGGATTTGATACGGCTCTGGCGGCTGCTCAGAAGATGGGTTATGCGGAGCGTAATCCGGCAGCTGATGTGGAAGGCCATGATGCCTGCCGAAAGATTGCCATTCTGTCCTCGCTGGCCTTTGGAATGCAGGTGGATTTTGAAGATATTTATACGGAGGGTATCACAAAGATCACGGATATTGATATTAAATATGCAAAAGCCATGGGTGCACGAATTAAGCTGTTTGCCTCCAGTATCCGGGGCAGTGATTCCAAGGTGTATGCGATGGTGGCACCGGTACTCATAAAAGCAAGCCATCCGTTATATAGTGTTAATGACGTATTTAATGGAATTTTCGTCAGAGGAAATGTTATCGGTGACGTAATGTTTTACGGCAGCGGTGCAGGAAAGCTTCCCACGGCCAGTGCGGTTGTTGCCGATGTTGTAGATGCGGCAAAGCATATCGGGAAAAATATCTGGACGATCTGGAGCAGCAAGAAGCTGGAGCTTACCAACATCAACAAGGTGCAGCACAGATTCTTCCTGCGGGTAAAGGAGAATAATCCTGCAATTAAGGAACAGATACGTGCGCTGTTTGGTGCGGTTGAAGAGGTGACTGCACCGGAAGTTACAGGTGAATATGCGTTTCTGACCTCCAGTATATCCGAAGAGGATCTAAAGGAGAAAGAAAAAGCATTGGAGGGTCTTCTTAGTGTGATACGTGTAAGATTTTAGCCGGAGCATGGTAATGGCACATATTCGCACATCAGGAAGAGAGGTTATATTATGAAATACATTATTGTTCTGGGTGACGGCATGGCGGATGAACCTTTGGCCGTTCTGGACAACAGGACACCTTTGATGGCGGCAGCCACACCACAGATGGATAAGTTGGCAAAGCTGTCAGAGCTTGGTCTTGCACATACCATACCAAAGGGGATGAAACCCGGCAGCGATACTGCGAATCTTGCAGTACTCGGTTATGATCCTAAGGAATATTATTCCGGCCGTTCCCCGCTTGAAGCGCTCAGCATCGGCGTAGATCTGAAGCCGGCGGACATTGCACTGCGCTGTAATCTTGTAACACTCACAGAGGGAGAGGTTCCTTACGAACAGAGAACGATTTTGGATCACAGCGCCGGTGAGATTTCAACGGAGGATGCGGCTGTATTAATCGAGGCTTTGAAGAAGGAGCTGGAGGATGACAGCTATCGGTTCTACGTGGGTACCAGCTACCGGCATTTAACGATCTGGGACCATGGACAGGTGGTTGATCTTATTCAGCCCCATGACATACTGGGTAGGGTGATTGGCGAATACCTGCCAAGTCAGACCCGTTTGAAAGAGATGATGAAACGAAGCTATGATATTTTGAATTATCATCCGCTGAACATAGCAAGGAAGGAAAAGGGACTGGGGAAAGCAAATTCTCTCTGGTTCTGGGGAGCCGGAACAAAGCCTGCGCTTACCTCCTTTGAAGAAAAAAACCATATCAGGGGAGCCATGATTTCCGCTGTTGATTTATTAAAAGGCATTGCGGTGGGAGCCGGAATGAAGGTGATCGAGGTCCCCGGTGCAAACGGAACGCTCGAAACGAATTATGAGGGTAAAGCGATGGCTGCGGTCAAGGTATTGCTGGAGGAGGATTACGATTTTGTCTATGTCCATGTGGAAGCACCGGATGAGATGGGACATCAGGGAAGTGTGACAAATAAAATCAAATCCATTGAATACCTGGATCAAAAAGTTATTAAAATTATCATGGAAAAGATGCAGGAAGCAGGTACGGATTACCGAATGCTGGTCATGCCCGATCACCCGACTCCGATCTGGTGCAGAACGCATACCAGCGATCCTGTACCGTATCTTTTGTATGACAGTACCGCTTTGCAGAAGCATAGCTGGCTCTACAACGAAGAAGAAGCAAAGATCAGTGGGAATATAGTAATGGACGGATATACCTTAATCAACAGGTTGTTGGAAAAATGAGAATGAAGTACCATCACGGCCCCTGTGACTGTGAGTAAAAACTTAGTGTGTAGGAGGCGGCTATGTTAATAGTAAAGAAATTTGGAGGCACTTCCGTAGGTGACAAGGAAAGAATTTTTAATGTTGCCGGAAGAATTGCGGAAGAGTATAGAAAAGGAAATGAGGTAGTGGTTGTTCTGTCAGCCATGGGAAAGCAGACGGACATACTTCTTGCCCAGGCAAGGGATATTAATCCGAATGCATCAAAGAGAGAACTGGATATGCTGATGGTAACCGGTGAGCAGGTATCTGTCGCATTCATGGCGATGGCACTGGATACTATGGGCATCCCTGCCATATCCTTAAACGCTTATCAGGTGGCAATGCATACCACCAGTGTATATGGTAATTCACGGCTAAAGCGTATCGATTCAGAGAGAATACAAAATGAATTGGAAGCAAAACGAGTGGTACTGGTTACAGGTTTCCAGGGCGTGAATAAATTTGACGATTATACTACCCTGGGCAGAGGCGGCTCGGACACCACGGCAGTTGCTCTGGCAGCAGCGCTTCATGCGGATGCCTGTGAGATATATACAGATGTTGACGGCGTATTTACCGCTGATCCAAGAATTGTTCCTACCGCTAAGAAGCTGGAGGAGATCACCTATGATGAGATGCTGGAGCTGGCATCTCTGGGGGCAGGGGTACTCCATAACCGTTCCGTCGAAATGGCAAAAAAATATGGAGTTCAGTTGGTCGTTCGTTCCAGTCTAAATCTATCAGAGGGTACCGTAGTTAAGGAGGAAGTAAAAATGGAGAAAATGCTTGTAAGTGGTGTAGCATGTGATAAGAACACAGCACGAATTGCCGTAATCGGATTAGAAGATCAGCCCGGAGTGGCTTTTAAATTATTCAATCATTTGGCACAGCATAATGTAAATGTTGATATCATCCTGCAGTCAGTCGGAAGAGACGGCACCAAGGATATCAGCTTCACGGTGAAGGAAGATGATCTGGATGAGGCGGTTGCTATTCTTGAGAGACATAGGGCAGGCAGCCTGCATTGCCAGAAAATCGATGTGGAACGAGAGGTTTCCAAGGTTTCCATCGTAGGCGCAGGAATGATGTCCAATGCCGGTGTTGCAGCGAAGATGTTTGAGGCACTGTATGATGTCGGTGTCAATATTAAGATGATCTCAACTTCAGAAATCAGGGTAACCGTTCTCATTGACGAGGCACATGTGGATAAAGCCATGAATGCGGTTCATGAGAAATTCGCCCTGTCCACCATCTAAAAACCTAAGATTATTTTTGACTTAGGAAGGATAAAAGCGCATAATTATATCGGCCATCTGAGAGCTGCCTGTTTCAGGCAGCTCTTTGTAATGTCCTTCTCTGGGAGAATAAAAGTTGATTTTCATGTTTTTGGATGGTATGATTAAAAATGGTGAAAATCTTAATTGAATTTTAGAATGTTAACAAAATGCTAAGGAGCGATTTGATGGATATTTTAAAGCAGATAAAAGAAGAGCTTGGCATCCGTCTGGAACAGGTGGAGGCAGCAGTAAAATTAATCGATGAAGGGAATACCATTCCCTTTATTGCCAGATATCGTAAGGAAGCAACCGGATCACTGGACGACGAGCAGCTGCGTAATCTCCATGAAAGACTTCAGTATCTCCGCAATCTGGAGGAGAAGAAGGCCCAGGTGCTGGGTAGTATAGAAGAGCAGGGGAAGCTGACGGAGGAATTAAAGGCTCAGATTTTGGCAGCAGCAACCCTGGTGGTTGTGGAAGATCTATATCGGCCTTATCGTCCCAAGAGAAGAACCAGAGCAACCATTGCAAAGGAAAAGGGTCTGGATGGATTGGCAGCAATTATCCTTGCACAGGATACCGCAGAGCCTGTAGCAAAAGCGGCGGAGGCTTATCTCTCGGAAGAGAAGGAAGTACGAACTGTAGAGGAAGCAATTGCCGGAGCCATGGATATTATAGCCGAGGATATCTCTGATGAGGCGGAGCATCGCAGCTACATCCGTGATGTGACCATGAAGGAGGGTATCTTAACCTCTACAGCTAAGGACGAGAAACAGGAGTCCGTCTATGAGATGTATTACAGCTTTGAGGAAAGTCTTGTGAAACTGGCAGGACACAGAATCCTGGCCATTAACCGGGGTGAGAATGAAAAGGTACTTACAGTAAAGGTTGTTGCTCCTGAAGAGAGAATTCTCAGATATTTGGAGAAGAAGGTGATTCTTAAGGATAATGAATATACCAATGACATTCTGAGAGCAACCATAGAAGACAGCTATAAGCGTCTGATCGCACCTGCCATTGAACGTGAGATCAGAAATGAACTGACGGAGAAGGCTGAGGACGGAGCCATTAAGGTATTTGGCAAGAATCTGGAGCAGCTTCTTATGCAGCCTCCGATTGCAGAACAGGTTGTGCTTGGCTGGGACCCTGCTTTTCGTACCGGCTGTAAGCTGGCAGTCGTAGACAGTACCGGCAAGGTCCTGGATACGGTGGTAATCTACCCTACCGCACCTCAGAATAAGGTGGCGGAAGCAAAAACCGTATTAAAGAAAATGATAGATAAATACAATATTACCTTAATCTCCGTGGGCAACGGTACCGCCTCCAGAGAATCCGAGATGATAATTGTGGAGCTGCTGAAGGAAATCAATAAACCGATCAAATATATCATTGTAAATGAAGCAGGAGCTTCCGTGTATTCTGCCAGCAAGCTTGCCACTGAGGAATTCCCGAACTTTGACGTAGGACAGAGAAGTGCGGCGTCCATCGCAAGAAGGCTTCAGGACCCGTTGGCCGAGTTGGTTAAGATCGACCCTCAGTCCATCGGTGTGGGACAATACCAGCATGACATGAATCAGAAGAAGCTGGGCGAGGTACTGTCCGGAGTGGTCGAGGATTGCGTGAACAAGGTTGGTGTGGATCTGAACACCGCTTCGGTATCCTTACTGGAGCATGTATCCGGAGTAAGTAAGGTTATCGCTAAGAATATCGTAGCATATCGTGAGTCAAACGGGCGTTTCCGCAGCCGGGCGGAATTGTTAAAGGTTGCAAAGCTTGGACCCAAGGCCTTTGAGCAGTGTGCGGGCTTTATGAGAATACAGGGTGGGGATAATCCCCTGGATGCCACCGGTGTACATCCGGAATCCTATGACGCGACCCAGGCTTTACTTATGAAATTGGGCATGACTTTGGAGAATGTTAAGGAGATCCAGATAAAGGCGATCAAGCAGAAGGCGGCAGAGCCGGTAAAGAAGGCAGAACCAAAGCCTGAGAAAAAGCAGAAGACCATCACGGTAAAGTCACAGGATACGGCATTAGCAAAAGCGCTTGCAGCAGCAATGGGCAAGAACGGCATTCCCGATCAGGCTTCCGACGATCTGAAAAGTTCGGCACAAGGCTTCCACGCGCAGAAAGGATCCTCTGAGTATAGTGAACTGTCGGGGGATATCATCACCATAGGTAAGAAAATTAAAGATAAGCATAAGCTGTCCGAAGAGCTGGGAATAGGTGAGATCACCCTTACGGATATCATCAAGGAGCTGGAGAAGCCGGGCAGGGATCCCAGAGATGAGATGCCGAAGCCGATTCTTCGTACAGACGTGCTGGAGATGAAGGATTTGACCGAGGGTATGGTGCTTAAGGGTACTGTCCGTAATGTCATTGACTTTGGTGCATTTGTGGATATCGGTGTTCATCAGGACGGACTTGTGCATATCTCCCAGATGTCTGACAAGAAATTTGTAAAGCATCCCTTGGATGTGGTAAGCGTCGGAGATATCGTTGAGGTTAAAGTCATCGGTGTGGATGCTGCCAAGAAGAGAATACAGCTATCCATGAAGATATAGTGAGAGCAGATTAGAAGCTCGAAAGCTTTCCGTTTTTATATGACCGAAGGTTATATTGTTCACCGCACTGATCCATACGCGTAAGAATGCTTAAATTGGAAGTTGACAATTGATACTTCCGGGTGTATTATTGTGATACAAATAAATAAAGGTAAATTCTTCGGGGCAGGGTGAAATTCCCGACCGGCGGTATAGTCCGCGACTCTAAGATGGTTTTATAATCATCAAGGATTGATTTGGTGCAATTCCAAAACCGACAGTAAAGTCTGGATGTGAGAAGAAAAGCAGATTGTCAATGCGATATAACGCCCCGATTTTAATGAGTTTAAAATCGGGGTTTTTTATTTGCTTTTCTGATGGTTTGCGGACCCAGAATTTTTCCTTTGTAATTAAAAAGGAGAGAATAATATGAAATCAAACTCAGTAACAAAGCATAGCAGTGAATTAT
Source organism: Bacillota bacterium (assembly GCA_023409535.1). Classification (GTDB taxonomy): domain Bacteria; phylum Bacillota; class Clostridia; order Lachnospirales; family Lachnospiraceae; genus Mobilitalea. The sequence continues at coordinate 6,852 of JAEYGZ010000012.1, read as the reverse complement.
TTTCAACACGAAAGATGGTTATGATCGGCCTCCTGTCCGCTCTGGCCTATGTATTAATGTTTGTCACAATACCATTTAAGTTTTTAGGATTTTTGGAATTTGAATTCAGCGACATTCCGGCTGTCATAGCCGCACTGCAGTTTGGACCCATTGCCGGTGTAATTGTTGAATTTGTGAAGAACATAATCAAAGCATTGACCGCTTCTCAAACAGGTATGGTCGGGGAATTGGCTAATTTCTTGATCTGCAGCGCATATATTATCCCAATGGGCTTCTTATATAAATTAAGAATGCAGAAGAAGCTTCGCAATAGCACGTTAAATGACCCTGTGAATAAGAAAACATCAGGGGATAAAATCTACATGATAATGATGTTTGCAGTTGCAACAGCCTGCTTCACTGTTGCCGGCGTATTATTGAATTATTTTATCATGCTTCCTTTATATGCCCGGCTCTTTGGCGGAATGGATACCATTGTAGGCATTGCTGCAGCCAGTGTTCCTGCGGTAAAGGATATGAGCAGCCTGATATTAATCGGTATCACGCCGTTTAATATCTTTAAAGGGATTTATATTTCCATCATCGGTTATTACACCTATCGCCTCTTAAAGGGAAGGATATTATAGTAAGAATGCAGAAGTAAAGTAAGGCAGTAAAATATAGCAGAATAATTCGCGGGAGCATTCCGCTGTCAGAACTCATTACAGGTTCTGCGGCAGTATACTCCCGCGAAGCTTATAAAGGATGGCGCAAGCTTCTTCAAGGTTAGCTGCTTGGTCAGATTCTCGGCCATATACTCCTGTAACAGCTGCATCATTCTGATTGTCTCTGCATTACTCATGTAAATCACCACCTGTAAGGTAAGAATACATTTCATAATAAAATATTTCTTGACTTGGATTGTTGTCCTGTTCCATAATACCCTTGCCCTCATAATATCAGATATGGCTTATAAGCCATATGAAACTGCGAGACTCGCTTGTTAATAGAAGAAGTCCTATCTTTTTTAATACTAATTTGATATACTCGCTATAAGTGATTAGTTAACAGAAAGGCATGATGCGTAGATGACGATAGATAGTAATAGTGCAGAAGACACCTATCAGCTGGGGGTCCGAATGGGTGCGGACGCAAAAAAAGGGGAAGTCTATTGCCTGGGCGGTGATCTGGGTGCGGGAAAGACCGTGTTCACCCAAGGCTTTGCCAAAGGGCTTGGAATAGAAGAAGCAGTCAGCAGTCCTACCTTTACAATCCTTCAGGAATATACTTCGGGCCGGCTGCCCTTTTATCATTTTGATGTATACCGGATTGCTGATCCCGAAGAGATGGAGGAGATCGGGTATGAGGATTATTTTTACGGAGAAGGTGTCTGTCTGATTGAGTGGGCAGAGCTGATTGGGGAGCTGTTGCCGGAGAAGAGAACCTGTGTTACGATTTCCAAGGAGCTTCAAAAGGGTTTTGACTACCGGAAAATCAGTATCCGGCGGGAGGTATGACAGGTATGAAGATATTAGCATTAGATAGTTCCGGCTTGGTAGCATCCGTTGCAGTGGTAACGGAGGAGACGGTTCTGGCAGAATATACGGTGAATTATAAAAAAACGCATTCCCAGACACTGCTTCCTATGCTGGAGGAGATCACGCGGATGATAGAAATGGAGCTTTCTGAGATAGATGCAGTGGCTGTTGCAGCCGGACCCGGTTCCTTTACGGGACTAAGGATCGGCTCTGCTACTGCGAAGGGGTTAGGACTTGCACTGAAGAAGCCGATCCTTGCAGTTCCGACCTTGGACGCGCTGGCTTATAATCTGTATGGAACGGACAGGCTGATCTGTCCGATGATGGATGCCAGAAGGGATCAGGTCTATACAGGCTTATATGAATTTGTTGGTAAGGAATTTCGCATTGTCAGGCAGCAGGAAGCAGTTGCAGTGGAAGAAATTATTGAGGTGGTCAATTCCCTTGGCAGAGAGGTGATCCTGCTGGGGGATGGTGTGGATGCTCAGAAGAATACCATAGAAGAGAAATTAAAGGTTGCTTATTTCTACGCGCCTGCACATTTAAACAGACAGAGAGCCGGTGCCATAGGAGCACTGGGGACGGAGTATTACAGGCAGGGGCGCGTGGAAACGGCGGCTGAACATGAACCTGTTTATCTAAGATTATCCCAGGCGGAGAGAGAGCGTGCAGAAAAGTCAGGCAGAGAGTGATGGATGCTTCAAAGTGCCTGGTACGGGAGGTTATCGGTATGGAGATTCGGCGTATGACAGAGGCGGATCTGCCCGAGGTATGTGCCATTGAAAAGGAAAGCTTTTCTGATCCCTGGAGTGAAGCAGATTTTCGGGATTCTTTATCAGACGGGAAGAACGGATATCTTGTGGCGATGATAGACGGAAGGGTCGCGGGATATTGCGGATGCTGGGGTGTGGCTGAGGAAGGTGACATATACAATGTTGCGGTGAAAAAGGAATACCGAAGACAGCATGTCGGGGAAACATTATTAAAGACCTTGATTAAGGAGTTTCAGCGCAGGGGTATCACGTCCTTCACCTTGGAGGTGAGGGCATCAAATGAGCCTGCGATCCGGCTGTATGAGTCTCTGGGCTTCCAAAGTGCGGGAATCAGGAAGGATTTCTATTCCAGACCCAAAGAGGATGCTGTCATTATGTGGCTGAATAGGATACAGTAATTCCCACTGTAAAAATTCGCAGGCTTGGCTTATAATGTGATTATGAGCGGTGCGGACAAAGCATCCTATCAGGAGGGATAAGTTGTGAAAAAAGCTGGAAATGATAATAACAAGGGGCAATTTCCGTTATACTGCAATTCCTGCGGTAAACCTCTGAAAGAGGAGAATGGAATACTAAAAGAAGATGCCTTTGAGGCAACAAAGGAATGGGGTTACTTCTCCGGCAAGGATATGGAAGTCCACCGTTTTAATCTTTGTGAAGAGTGTTATAATAAATTGATTGAGAGCTTTGTAATCCCGATAGATATAAAAAAGAAGCTGGAAGTGCTTTAAAAGAATAGGAAATGCTGTGAGACAGCTTAGGAATAAGGAGTATTTGCATGATGTTAAACGGATGCAGGTACTCCTTATTTGAATTATCAATGTCTCTTATTAATGTTAGGAAATAGCAGGTATTTAGGTCGGAAATAACAATTTTCTGGACAAAAGATTGACACTACTGCTACAATAATGTATACATGCATATAGAAAAGTATAAACTGTGGATACGCCGGAAACGGAATTTACCGGTTAATCCTTTGATTAGATAGAGTAATATCGGAAAGGTTTGATATAAAATGTTAGATGTATGTTTATTAGGCACCGGCGGCATGATGCCACTGCCAGGCAGATGGCTGACCTCGCTTATGACCAGATATAATGGCAGCAGCCTGTTAATCGATTGCGGTGAAGGAACCCAGATTTCCATCAGGGAAAAGGGCTGGAGCTTTCATTCGATTGATACCATTTGTTTCACTCATTATCATGGAGACCACATCAGCGGACTGCCGGGCCTTTTATTATCTATGGGTAATGCAGACCGTACAGAGCCCGTCACCTTGATCGGCCCCAAGGGCTTGGAACGAGTGGTAAATGCACTTCGGGTAATAGCACCGGAGCTTCCCTTTGATTTGAAATTCATAGAATTGAATTCGGCATTAGAGGAACTCGAGGTGAACGGTTATCTCATTAAGGCATTTCAGGTTAAGCACAATATCATCTGCTATGGCTATAGTATCTATATCAAGCGGGGCGGACGATTTTTTACCGAGCGGGCGCTTGCAAACAATGTTCCGCAAAAATACTGGAACCGGCTTCAGAAGGGAGTCACCGTTACCGAAGGGGATATCACCTATACCCCTGATCTGGTAATCGGTCCGGAGCGCAGAGGGATCAAATTAACCTATTGCACCGATACCCGCCCGCTTAAGGTTATATCGGAACAGGCTGCAGATTCGGATCTGTTCATCTGCGAAGGCATGTACGGCGAGCCGGGTATGGATGCAAAAGCCAAGGAATATAAGCATATGACCTTCTGCGAGGCAGCAAAGCTTGCGAGGGATGCGAAGGTAAATGAGCTGTGGCTGACGCATTTCAGCCCGTCACTGATCCGTCCGGAGGATTATATCGGAGATGCCAGAGCAATTTTTGCAAACGCCAGGACGGGAAAGGATCAAAAGAGCATAACACTGGAATTTGATAAGGATGAATAATGAATAGTCTTGCAAAAAGTATGCAAGCCATTAGAAGAACTGCGAAGTCCGCACAGTGGTGCTCACTCTTTGTTCTTCAGGTTATTTGCTAGAAAGGTATTACTATTATGACGAAGGATATATTAATATTGGCGATAGAGTCCTCCTGTGATGAGACTGCGGCAGCAGTGGTCAGAAACGGAAGAGAGGTACTTTCCAATATCATATTTTCTCAGATTGAACTTCATAAGCTGTACGGCGGTGTGGTTCCTGAGATTGCTTCAAGAAAGCATATAGAGAAAATTAATCAGGTGATAGAGGAAGCATTAACTGCGGCAAAGGTAACACTGGATGAAATTGATGCCATCGGAGTCACCTACGGACCGGGTCTTGTGGGAGCACTCCTGGTTGGCGTAGCGGAGGCAAAGGCCATAAGCTTTGCAGCAAAAAAGCCCTTGGTTGGCGTTCATCATATCGAGGGTCATGTGTCGGCAAATTATATTGATAATAAGGAACTGAAACCGCCTTTCCTGTGCCTGATTGTATCCGGCGGACACTCTCACCTGGTTCTGGTAAAGGATTACGGCGAATATGAAATCATAGGAAGAACCAGGGATGATGCCGCAGGGGAGGCGTTTGACAAGGTGGCGAGAGCCATTGGACTAGGCTATCCCGGAGGACCGAAGATTGACAGGTTGGCAAAGGAAGGCAAAGCAACAATAGCATTTCCAAGAGCGCACCTTGAAGGCGCACCCTATGATTTCAGCTTCAGCGGCTTGAAGTCGGCAGTACTGAACCACTTGAATTCCTGTGAGATGAAAAAGGAAGAGGTTAACCGGGCGGATGTTGCCGCTTCTTTTCAGGAAGCTGTCATTGATGCGTTGGTGAGTAAGACTATGCTGGCAGCAAAGGATTATAAGATGAAGCAGGTTGCGATTGCAGGTGGTGTTGCAGCCAATTCTTCTCTGCTGGAAACAATGGAAGAGGCTTGCAGAAAGAACGGATTTGATTTTTATCATCCGTCGAAAATTCTTTGTACGGATAATGCGGCGATGATCGGTGCGGCTGCTTATTATGAATATATCAAAGGAGTCAGGGCGGGTCTTGATTTGAATGCCGTGCCAAATCTGAAGATTGGGGAGCGTTAGTCATGAAGGATAAGGTGACTGCCATCGTATTGGCTGCCGGTCAGGGAAGACGGATGAATTCCCAGGTAGCAAAGCAGTTTTTAAGCCTGTCTGAAAAGCCGGTAATTAGCTATAGCTTATATGCATTTGAAAAAAGCAGCGTGGAGGAAATCATCCTTGTGACCGGGGAAGGCCAGGTTGATTACTGCAGGAAGGAAATTGTTGAAACATATGGCTTTAAGAAGGTAAGACAGGTGGTTGAAGGCGGTAAGGAGCGCTATGATTCGGTATATCAGGCCTTGTTACATAGTGCAGATGCGGATTATGTACTCATTCATGACGGTGCAAGGCCATTTATAACGGTAGAGCTCATCGAGAAAATGATTGCCGGTGTAAAGGAATATCAGGCTTGCATACCCGGTACCCCTGTGAAGGAAACCATTAAGGTTGTGGATGCTGAGGGCACGATTACGGATACACCGGATCGCAATACATTATGGGCGGCCCAGACACCCCAGGCGTTTCTCTATGAGGTAATACTTAAGGCTTATGAAAAGTTTTATCAGGAGAAGGAAAGTAAAGATATCGCTGTTACGGATGATGCTATGGTATATGAGACATTTTGCGGGCTGCCGGTGAAGATGCTTATGGGAGACTATAATAACCTGAAGCTGACAACGCCGGAAGATCTGATCCTCGCAGAACAAATATTAATGGAACAAGATCGGTTCCGGTAGTCACGATGAGCGGCAAAAAGCGCGCCTTTTATCGGAAGTTATAATACAATTTTCGGTAACTTATATTATCGGAACAAAATCAGTTCCGATAATCGAGATGCACGGTGCAAAAACAGCACCTTTTATCAGAAGTTTGAAAGGCAACTTCTGATAACTTATATTGTGCGAATAGAATTAAAAACAGCAACAATTTCTTTGCCGGAATAAAAGAAAACCTCTTGACACATGATATTTAAGGTGCTATACTAGCAAAGCGACGTTTGGAGAGATGCCCGAGAGGCTTAAGGGGCTGGTCTTGAAAACCAGTGATTCCGCAAGGAACCGTGGGTTCGAATCCCACTCTCTCCGTCTCAGGTTAAGTAAACTAGATATAGTTGTTCGGGAATTGTTAGACAATATAGATAGTAAATTAACATTGCAGATTACATCATCCTGATGGAGAAATACCCAAGAGGCTGAAGGGGCTCCCCTGGAAAGGGAGTAGGTCGTTAATAGCGGCGCGAGGGTTCAAATCCCTCTTTCTCCGTTCTACTTTTTTGACGTTTTTATTGGCAAAAAAAGCAATAAAAAATAAATTGAAAAAGTGGTTGACAAGCAAGCTGATGCGTGATAAGATAGTCAAGCTGACGTTGCGAAACGCAGTAAACTAAAGCATCAGAGGCAATTTGAACCTTGATAATTGAACAGTGAAACAACCCTGAAAATTCTAAAAATATGAAGTTCCACATGGACTTCAAAAATAGATTTTCATTAAGTATATCGAAAGATATGCAACGAACCGTATCGGTA
>JAEYGZ010000042.1 GCA_023409535.1 Bacillota bacterium | reverse complement strand
TAACGGTTAGCGATAAGCATCTGCGGTATAACATAGCGTAGCCGCTAATCACTAATTCCCTAATCACTAAATAATTAACATGAAATTAGATAGATTTATTAACCGTCCGGTACTATCAACGGTAATCTCCATCCTGATAGTTATCCTGGGACTTATTGGTTTGGCTACACTGCCTATCACCCAATATCCGGACATTGCGCCTCCTACCGTTTCGGTGCGCGCCACTTATCAAGGTGCCAATGCCCAAACGGTATTGAATTCCGTCATCGCACCTCTGGAAGACCAGATCAATGGTGTGGAAAATATGATGTACATGACTTCTAATGCCTCCAACAGTGGCTCTGCTGATATCTCCATTTACTTCAAGCAGGGCACTGACCCGGATATGGCAGCCGTCAACGTACAAAACCGCGTATCTATGGCACAAGGTCTGCTGCCTGCTGAAGTTACCAAAGTGGGTGTAACCACCCAGAAGCGTCAGACTTCCATGTTGATGGTATTCTCTATCTACGATGAAACTGACCAGTATAATATTGAGTTCCTTGAAAACTATGCCAACATCAACCTCATTCCTGAGGTGAAGCGTGTAAGCGGTGTAGGTGACGCTAACGTGTTGGGCCAGGACTACTCCATGCGTATCTGGCTGAAACCTGACATCATGGCGCAATACAAATTAGTACCCAACGACGTAGCCGGTGTCTTGGCTGAGCAGAACATAGAAGCAGCTCCCGGTCAGTTTGGTGAACGTGGTGACCAAAGTTTCCAATACACCATCCGCTACAAAGGACGTTTACAACAGCCCGAAGAGTTCGAGAACATCGTTGTAAAAGCACTTGAAAATGGTGAAGTACTCCGCCTGAAAGACATTGCAGAAATCGAATTGGGACGTCTGTCTTATAACTTCAACAATACTGTAAACGGGCATAAGGCTGTTTCCTGTATCGTCTACCAGATGGCAGGTACCAATGCGACACAGACCATCAGCGATCTGGAAGAAGTGCTTAACAAAGCATCTGAGACATTACCTTCCGGCTTGAAGATTAATATTGCACAGAGTGCCAATGATTTCTTGTTTGCCTCTATTCATGAAGTTGTCAAGACATTGATTGAGGCATTTATCCTTGTGTTCATTGTGGTGTATATTTTCTTGCAGGATATGCGTTCTACCTTGATTCCTGCTATCGCCATTCCGGTAGCATTGATTGCTACTTTCTTCGTACTGAAACTGATTGGCTTTAGTATCAACTTGCTAACTCTCTCCGCAATGGTGCTTGCCATTGCAATTGTGGTGGATGATGCCATTGTCGTTGTTGAGGGTGTCCATGCCAAGCTTGACCAGGGATATAAATCCGCACGGTCAGCTTCCATCGACGCCATGCACGAACTCGGCGGTGCCATTGTGTCCATCACACTGGTTATGATGTCTGTATTTATCCCGGTTAGCTTTATGGGCGGTACTGCTGGTACATTCTACCGGCAATTCGGTCTGACTATGGCCATTGCCATCGGCTTCTCTGCATTGAACGCCTTAACACTGAGCCCGGCATTGTGCGCTATCTTCCTAAAACCGCACGAAGAACATGGCGAGAAGAAATCGACATTTGTCAACCGCTTCCACACGGCTTTCAATACGCACTACGACAACATTGTAAAGAAATACAAAAAGCATGTACTTTTCTTCATCCAGAAGAAGTGGTTGTCTGCTGGTATCGTAACAGCCTCTGTCGTTCTACTTATAGTCTTCATGAATATCACACCTACCGGTATGGTACCCAACGAAGATACTGGTACTATTATGGGAGTAGTAACACTGCCTCCAGGCACTTCACAAGAACGCGCTATGGAAGTACTGAATCGTGTGGATAGTCTTGTAGCAGCTGATCCGGCAGTAGAATCACGCACAGTAATCTCAGGTTTCAGTTTCATCGGTGGTCAGGGTCCTTCTTACGGTTCACTCATCATCAAACTAAAGAACTGGGAGGAACGATCCACTATGCAGAATTCGACAATTGTCTATGCTACGCTTTTCATGCGTGCACAGAAAATCATCAAGGAAGCTCAGGTATTATTCTTTGCTCCACCTATGATTCCAGGCTATTCAGCATCCAGTGATATCGAATTGAATATGCAGGATAAAACAGGTGGTGACTTGAACCATTTCTTCGAGGTGGTAAATAACTATACCGCTGCTTTGGAAGCACGTCCAGAAATCAACTCTGCAAAAACTAGCTTCAACCCGAACTTCCCACAGTATATGTTGGATATTGATGCTGCTGCTTGTAAGAAGGCAGGTATCAGCCCGAGCGATATCCTCAGTACCATGCAGGGATACTTCGGCGGTCTGTATGCCTCCAACTTCAATAGCTTCGGTAAAATGTACCGCGTAATGATTCAGGCAGAACCAGACGCGACCAAGAACCTTGAGTCCCTGGCAAGCATCAAGGTGCGCAATGGCAATGAAATGGCCCCTATTACTCAGTTTGTATCTATCAAGAAAATATATGGACCAGACATCATCAGCCGTTTCAACCTTTATACTTCCATGAAAGTAATGGTAGCCCCTGCCACAGGCTACACTTCCGGTCAGGCACTAGCCGCGATCTCTGAAGTAGCTAAAGAAAACCTGCCGACAGGTTTCTCTTATGAATTGGGCGGTATGGCACGTGAAGAAGCCGAAACCAGTGGTAGCACCACAGGGTTGATCTTTGTGCTCTGTTTCGTATTTGTTTATTTGCTGTTGAGTGCACAGTACGAAAGCTACATTTTGCCGCTTGCCGTATTGTTGTCTATTCCGTTCGGTCTGTTAGGCAGCTTCTTGTTTGTCAATGGTATGAGCGCTATCGGTAATATCCCTATGCTAAAGATGATAATGGGGTCCATGTCCAACGACATATATATGCAGATCGCATTAATCATGTTGATGGGTCTGTTGGCGAAGAATGCCATCTTGATTATTGAGTTTGCCCTCGACCGTCGTAAGATGGGTATGAGTATTACGTGGGCAGCCGTACTAGGTGCCGCAGCTCGTCTGCGTCCTATCTTGATGACATCACTGGCCATGATTGTCGGTTTGATTCCGTTGATGATGGCATCCGGTGCAGGTGCTAATGGTAACCGTACATTGGGTACCTCTGCTATCGGTGGTATGTTAATCGG
>JAEYGZ010000015.1 GCA_023409535.1 Bacillota bacterium | reverse complement strand
GCGAACCGAAGGTACCGACGGCAAGCGGGTTCATGGACGAGTCGAAGCCGACGCTGGTGACCTGGGGTGTGATCGGCTTGCCGTCGTCGTCGTAGACGGTGCGACCAGCACTGTCGGTGAGCACCATCTGACGCATCATGTTGACGAAGTCAGGACGATGGTCACCCATGATGAGCGGGCGGACACCGGTGGCAAGGTCGTGGCACACGATGCGGCGGTTGAGTGAAGATTTTCCGAATCCGTTGAGTCCGAACACCATTGCGGCCGGTGCGGTAATTTGGCCTGCCTCGAACCACCCCAACTGATCGAATCCCACTGGCTGCCCGGTCACCAGATGCGTGCCGACGGGAGCGCCGTCAAGTGGCGCAGATGCGCCGATAGGGAACGGATAGAAGCCGGGGACCTGGGCGGTGGTCCCGCGAAACTCGTTGGGGCGGCGCACATGTGTGACGCGTCCACCACCGCGCCCCGCGAAGCCTGTGCGAGTGCGAGCCAACGTCGGGACGTCGAACTCTACCTGCCGCAGCGCCGCGTCCTCGGCGGCCTCGCGCCGCTTGGAGTCGTTGTTGAGGCGTTGCCGAGCAATGAGGCCTGACACACCTCCCCCGCGCACCTGATCGAGCAGGTCCTCGCGCGCGTCATCGGTGTAGAGCTGTGCGTTCTTGGCTTTGGTGTCGTCTTTGCGTTCGGGAGCTGGTGTCGATGTGGTCCCGGCGTGCAAATGCAACGTCAGTTCGGGGTCTGCGTCGGCGGCGTGGCTGACGGCACGTGGCCGCAGAGGGGTGACGGTCATGGTCGGTTAGCTCCCGTTCAGCGGATGGCGGTGGCGGAGGGGTTCGTCGTCGATGTCGCTGTGCTCTGGTAGGAGGACACCGATACCGAGTCCTGCGGCAAGCAGCTCCGCGTGACGGTCGTAGCCGTTGCGCATGCCTAGTCGCCCGTACAGCGGCAGTGCGTCACGCACAGGCTCGATTGCTGGGTGTCGTCCGAGGGGTTCGGTGACGGTGTAAATGCCGCCGAAACGTTGCAGCGCAGGAGAAAACGTCAGCCGTATAGGGTCATCAGCCGTCACTCCGTCAGCGAGTCGGATGGTGCGCCAAGTGACTGCCAGCCGAGTGCGCGGCGCTGCGGGCTGCGGCGCTGCCAGGTGGTCAATGACCTTCGAGTCGAGGACATGTGGCGCCAACACCCAGGACGATGACAGTAGGTCATCGTGGCAGAAGACATCGCGTACACGGTGCACCTCGGCGCGAGGTGCGATGTCGGAGAAGTCGATTCCCGGTTCGGCCACGCCGTGAAAGGCCTCCCCTGCGATCAGGGCGATCTCGTCGCTGGTCAGCGGTGACACCGGCAGCCCTGCTGCTGTGAGAGACCCGAGCAAGGTAGGTAGCCGCGTTCCCACCTCGACGGCCATCTCGTCGGCGTCGTTCTTTCGTCGCGTATCACCGGCGTTGAACGTGATGGACATGTGCGCGCGAACCGCAATATCCGAGTCGCGCAGATGTCGATGGCCCTCTGCTGCTGCCCACTCGGTGTGCGCGACGGAGTGTGCAGGGACGGTCTCGATGACCACGGTCATCGCAGTGACGTCCCAGGCGTCGGCTCCGACGTCGATACGTGGATAGGTCAGCACTTGCCGCCAATCGTGAAGGCTCGCACCGTCACCCGTCAGCACAACGGTGTAGTGCCCGGTGCCGGTACGGATAAGCGCGTAGGTGTGGCCGGCTGCGGTGAGGTGGTCGGTGGCCGAGAGCGTGGTGTTGATCTGGGGAAGTGACACGACTGGTGCGAAAAATCGATGCGGCCGTCGACGACGGAGCAGTGGGAGTGCCATTCGCGAAAGGTCCTTTCCGGCGGGGCGTAGTCAGGCGGCGAGGTTGTCAGAGACGGTTGTTTCCTCGGCGAGGATGACGCCGAATCCCAGTCCGGCGATGAAGGTGATCAGGTGCTCGTCATCGGCAGGCTCAAGGGGGGTCGCTGCCGACAGCCCAAGGTCGGTGACAAGGGTTTCGACCTTCTCCGTGTCGACCCCGATGGGGCAGGTTGCGGTGACGATCATCGATACACGGGTCACGCCCGCACCGCGTGCCTGTTCCTGCCGGGCTGCCTCAGCGTTGTCGAGCCGCACGAAAGCCCGTTCGGGGAGCTTTCCGATGTGCGTGCGCACCGCCTGGCGGGCATCGTTGTGGTCCTCGTTGACGATGGTGGTTGCTGCCGACGGCGTGTAGGGCTGGTAGACGAAGGTGACCCGCTTGCGGGGGACCTCGCTGCGCGGAGCGAGTAACTCCGACAGCACGTTTGAGTCAAACGGCGCCTCGGGTTCAGATCGCATGGTCCACGACACGGACTGAGCGGCGTCGTGCAGCAGCCGTCCGTGCTGGTCTGAGGCGGAGGACGGACCGCAGTCCTCCCATCGCAGGCGGGTGGGTTCGCCGGTCATTAGGCCCGTTTCGATGTCGAGCTCGTCGGCAGGCGAGAAGCTGCGTCGTGCGATCGCACAGATTTCCCGTTCGAGCATCGGCCGGACCCGAACACCTGCGGCGTGACAGTAGTCCAAGATCCGCCCCAACCGACGAGAGAGTTCGTTGCCCATGTCGGTGGAGTCTCGCTTGCGATGCAGCGTGTCAGCTCGCCATGTCAGGCTGACACGAGCCTCGTTACGTACCTCCGCCGACGGAACACCCTCCACTGCCTCGATAACAATCTTGCGGGCCAGCGCAGGTGAGTTCGGATCGAGTCGAGAGCGCACCACGGTGGAGGCGCGTTTACCTGACTCGGGCAGAGTTTCCATCGTGATGACCAGAGCGACGAAGTCCGGTGACTGACCGAGAAAGGTCATCATGTCGCCCAGCCTGGCCACCCACCGATCACGGGTAGATTGCTCGTTCCACTCCCCTCCCTGCGGCCAGGCCCTCAGCACCAGCGTGTAGAAGTTCTGCGATCCGAGCTTGATCAGACCGAACGGTTGCGACCCGTCGCCAGGAAAGAAGTCGAAGGTCTCTGCGGTGGCCAACGGTCCCGGTGGGGTCGTGCTGGTCGGGATCGTCGTAAACGGACCCGATCGCAGCAGTGACTCTCCCCGCTTGCGCTGACCGGCCACCGACACCTGCCCGATTGCCAGTTCCCACGCGGACCGGTTGTGCCACGACACCACCAAAGGCGCGAACACCATCAGCAACAGCAACGGGAGTCCGAAGTACTTCACTAGTGGTGGCAGTGGCAACGCCAGGGCAACCACCCACACCAGCATTAAGCCCAATCCGACCATGGTGGAGAACATGGTGAATCCGAACGCTCCGCTCGAGCGGAACGCAGCAGCAGGACGGTACAGCAGACGCCGAACCGGTTTCTCGGCCATGGTGTGCTCCCTGTGTGAAGTAGGTTGTGGTGCAGTTCATTTCGGGCGGATCACACGCCACTTGGTCAGTGGCTCATCGCATGCTCGTTCCAGCCCGACCTCATCGGCGGTGGCGTGGTGAGCTCACGGTCACCTTCAGTTGCGTCGGCTTCGCTTTCGGCGCTTCCGGTTATCGCGCTCATCGCCGCTCCCGCAGACTGGCCTGCCTCCATCCCCTCGCTGAGACTCGATGCCGGACCTCCCCCACCGCTCTTGCCGCCGCCTGAGCTTCCGCCGTCACCGCCCGACAAAGCAGGTTGCGCGCCGGGACTCCCGCCGCCACCTCCAGAGGGAGGAGTGGGCGGCGGTGGTGACCCCGACGCCGACGCGCTTGTGCCACTCGGCCCTCCCCCACCACGGGAAGCGATTGACGACATCCCCGCGCCGCCACCAGCACTGCCTGCGCCTCCTGCCGCGCTGGCCCCTCCGGTGGCGCCAGCCGCAGCGACCTGCCCTACCGCGACCGCGGCGCCAAGCGCAGCGCCGGCGGCCGCAGCACCCGACCCTCCGCTACCCATGCTCGAGACCGCAGGTGCGATCAGTCGCATAAGTGAGGGAAGGACGAACGCGCACAGAAGCATGAGCACCATCCCGAGTACGACCTGTTGGGCGTTGGTCTGGTCGGACCCCGCCCGAAACGCGATGTAGTAGGTGAGCGCGCCCACCGGTTTGAATAGGAGAAACGCAACCGCCCAGGTCACCATGCGCTGATAGCTCTGCGACCCAGGCCCAGTTCCGGAGAAAGATGCGGCGATCGGTAGCCCGGCGACGACGAGTAAAAGCATGGCCTCACGCACCACGAGCAAAATCAGTTGAAGCAGTGCGCCGAGAAACCCGACCAGAGCGACGACACCGATAGCCGTCGTCCCGAGACCAGATCCGGTGAGCAGGTTCAGTTTCAAAAAGTTCTTGATGACTCCGCCGTCGGCGGAAGCGCCGACAGCTTCACTGACAAGCCAGTTCGAAATGCTGTCGGAGATTCGCCCACCAACCGTGAGCATGAGGGGAATCGCCGATGTCGCCAGCGCTGCGCGAATGAGAAGTTTGAAACCTTCCTCCGCGTCGTCGCCCACTGACCGCTTCCGCTCAACGATCATGCGCAGTCCGAAGAACATCAGCGAGAACGTCAGGCCGATCAGCTGAATCTGAACGGTGTGATCGTGAATGTCCTGCATCAGCGACGACGAATTGTCGAGCTTCGGACTGGGTAGCTTGATCCACCACGCCAGCGCCCACGTGAGCATCTGCTGATAGCCCGACAACAGCGAGTTCACGATCTTCTCGAACGTGCCGCCAACGGCAGAGTCGGCTGCGGCCGAGGCCGCCTTGCCCGCGGAGTCACAGACGAAGTTCGCCAGCGGGCCAGCGATTGAACACACCGGATTGGCCGAGGCAGTACCAGCTCCCAACCACCATCCAGCTACCGTCACAATCAGAGCGACCGCGACCAGACGATGCAGCCTGCGCAATGCGTGCCGACGGGTCGCCTCAGAGGGCATCCATCGCCACCACCATTGCACCAGCGATCGGGATTTGGTAATCACCATGGCGTCCACCCGTCTCCGCTGGTGCCGATCAACAGTTGGCCCGGTTCCTGGCCCTTGTCGGGCACGACCCACTTCCAATCGCCGTCCTGCCACACCATGTCCAAAGCAGACGATGCAGCAGTGAATCCATCAGTGCGCGTGAGCCCTTGAGCGAACTCGACGTGCGCGAAGTCGTCGGAATAGCTCGTCAATCGCACAGCGATAGGAACGTCACGCATCTCAGGTGGTAAGTCAGGCGCGGCCGCGCTGAGCTGCGCCTGGTTGCTCTCCATTTGCTCCACCACTGGACGTGCGGCCTGCGACACCACAGCTGCTCGCTCGAACAGCGCAGTGGCCTGCGAGTCCGGTGCCCACGTTGCTCGCTGCCCGATCTGCCAGGCTGCCAGCACGACACCCTGCGGCGTGTGCGAAAACCCTGACGGCACACCATCAGCGCCAATCGCGGTGGGACCATCCGACGTCGAAAACGGTATCGTCGCGCCGTACACCCGTTGCCACATCAGGCCATCGGGTGGTGGCACCGAGCCGGTAGGATCGTCGGAGTTCTTCGGCCGCGTACCTTTCTGCGGGAGCACCTGCCCGAGCGGATTTGTTGGCGTATCGACTCGACGCCCCCGACTGTCTGTGCTGGGCACGCCAAATGCGTTGTCGGGCAACGTCGACACAGGAGGTGATGCTTCCTCTCGTGGTACTCCGCCAGTTGTCGGAGCGCTCACCGACCCCCCCGCGCTTGTGGGGTCATCACCAGCATCGTCATGACGGGCGCTGATCGCGGTGAACACAGCCCCAACGATCAGCATGACGAGCACCAGCAACGACAGCATGAGGGTGGTTCCTCGGTAACCACCCGACTGGCGCAGATCAGAGAAACGCCCACGATCCGGATCATGGTCGGTAGGTGTGGGGGTCGGCGTAGACATCAGGTAGTCCTCACTCGCACCATGTCGACGGGCGTCGCGGCAACTGCCACGACCGGTGATGCTGTGGCGGTGCTCTCGGGGAGAAGCAGTTGCCAGTCATCGGCAGAAGTCCACAGCACTGTTGTGTGGTTGAGCGTGTGGGAACCGTCGGGCATCTGGGAATAGATATCGACGGTCGCCTTACTCGGATCGAACGATGTGACCTTCCATCCCTGGATGATCGGAGCTTCGGCAGCGGGTACGTCCGATGTTGTCGACAGCTGAATGCGGTTGGTGATGAACGCATCTCGGGTAGCACCGGGCGCTACCAGCTTGCGGATGACGGTCGGCCACTCACCGTCCTGCGCGACAGACAGGCGCACGGTGGCGTTGATCGCATCCAGTGCTGCGCCGACGGGCGACCGATCGAAACCATCAGGTGCGACCGCATCGGTGAAGTCGTGCGGCCCCTCTTTTGCCTGAGGGATGCGCATGCCGTGGAAATCGACCCACTTGACATCGGTCGGTGCGCTCGCCAAGTTCACCGACGGCGCTGACGCGGGATGTGGCGGCTGGTCGTCGGAACAACCGGCGACGACCGTCGACGCCAAGCCGACACAGCCGATCACGACAGCGAGCGCTAGGCGGCGATGACGACGGCTGCAATATCCCCAGCGATCGCAACGATCCACACCCCGACCATGATCTTGGTGAACCACTCCCCCGTCGTGATGTCGCTGAGCGGGTGCTGTCGCACCTTGTCGATGCACAGCGCCGCGCCTAGAAAAACGATATGAACGGCCGCGATAAAGTTGGCCAAAAAGACGAACCATCCACCGATGAGTGTGACGTTCTTCGTCACGTCCTCGGGTAGCTTGCTGTAGGCCAGAATCATCTCTCCAACCATTTCTGCCTCCGCTCACTGTCACTGTCCTGCGGCGCCGAGAATGGTTGCGCTCGTAGCGATGACCATCGTCCCGATGATTGCGCCGATCGCGATCTTGACGCCCTTACCTCCGCCGTGGTCGGTGATCTTGTCCCAGGCGATGTAGCCTCCGCCCACGACGATTGCCACAGCGCAAGCGAAGTACGACAGGAATGTGGCCCACCCGCCGAAGGTGTTCAATTTGTCTGAGAGGCCCGGCACGGGAATCGAGTTGAATGCGTGGTAAGTGACCGTCGAACGTGCGGTAGTGAATGTGCTGCGAATCATGGGAGAGACTCCTTCACTGGTTGGTTGTCGCGAGATGGGTAACTGCGTGATTGCGTAGGGCGTGCCCGAGCACGGCGATGTCAGGTGCCACAGTGATCGCGGGATCGAATCTCCGCGCAGGAGGTTCGGGATCTGGTCCTACCGAGGGCAATTCGTCGACGGGGGTGTCGATGAGGAAGTCCTGCCAGCCGATGTGCCAGACTTCGGGGAATAGCCCCGAACCCACGAGTAGTTCGCGTTGCTGTCGAAGCCGAGAAGATGGCTTTCCGCGCCGCCCAGCGACGAGCACCAACCCCAGTAACACGACGTGGCCGGGTGCGTTCCCGGTGGCGTACTGGCGGACGGCGATTGATGCGGCACTCAGCCCGCAGGCAGATTCCCTCGCGACGAGCACAGCGAAGGGAGGTTCGTCGGTACGGCCAGGCCAGGCTTGGCCGGAGTCTCCTATGTGCTGGAGTTGGGCCGCGAGGGTTGTCACGCCGGCCCCACCGTGACAACCGACCGCCGATACGAGATGCTCGGCGAGTCGGTTGGTACGCGTCGCGAGCATGTCGGCGGAGCTGGGCGGCAGCACCGACGCGCCACCTGCAACCCATGCTCTTGGCACTGGGTCCGCGTGTTGGTGGTCCACCTTCGCGGCCGACATCAGCGGTGAGCCTTCGAGTTGTCGTACTGCGGGAACGCCGCGGTGAGACCGGGGATGCTCTTCTTCGCCGCTTCGGTGGCGTTGACGACAGCGCTGGCGACCGAATCGCGGGCGGTCTGTGCCAATGCCCCAGCCGCCTTGTACGGAGCGTCGGCCTGCTCGTGGCTGATCGCGATCGGTGCGCTCACCGGACCTGCGTTGATCTCGCCGGACACGTCGCCGCGCTTGTTGACAACGTAGTCGACAGTGCCGTTACCGGGCAGTCCCGCGTTGTTGAGATGCAGCTCGTACTGATTGGCGTCAGGGTGCGGTGGCGTGGGCCGCGACAGCTTCGGGTCTTCGTCTGTGGGTGCTCCCAGCGGCGCGCCTTCGCGGGCTTGTTCATCACCTGCGCCGATGGCTGCGCCAGCGACCGCGCCGATCGGGCCACCCACGCCCAGAGCCAACCCGGCAGAGGCGGCGACACCCGTGGCTACACCGGCAGCGGCACCAACACCGCACCCGATAGCCAGGCCGGGCAGCACGTTGAGGCCTTGTGGCGGAACCAGCGACCCGATGCCCGCGCCGATAGCGCACCCACTGACAGTGCCGACGACGCCGGTCACAACGGTGATGGGTACGACCGTTGCGGCAAAGGTCAGACCAGCCCCCGCCACGTAGCCGGTGGCGGTCGACGCCGCCGCTCGTGCAGCCTGATTCTTCGGAAAGCCAATCGATTCGTAGAAGGTTGCGGTGCGTGCCTCCACCGTGGCCGACTGTCCATTGATGTTGCGCGTGTCAGCGTCCGACAGCCATGCCGGTTGTGCTGCACGGAAGTTGCCAATCTTCACCGTTCCGGGTCGCGGCAGAACCGGATTGACCGGTCGTGTGGGAGTCGGCAGATGCACGACAGGTGGCACTGCGCTGTAAGGCGCTGAATAGCTCGGCGCAACGTACTGCGGAGATCCCTCGACGACCGGTGGCGCATCGTAGGTAGGTGCCGGAATGAAGCTGGGTGCGGACTGGGTTTGTGGCTCGACCGGCGTCGGTGCGGGTGTGGGCGGTGTCGGAGCGGGAGCCGGGCTGATCCCGGGCTGAGTCGGTGATGATGTCCCGGGGTCTGTGACGCCGGGCTGATCCGGATCGGCCCAGGCTGTACCGGCTGCTGACGTTAGCGCTGCGGCGACAGTGGCGGCAGCGACAGCGCGGACGATCCGCGGGGACACCTCGTGTTGACGAGCGTGGCGGTGAGACATGAACTACTCCTTAGAGTTTCGGATTCGGGAAAGTGTCTTGTGTGCTTGATGTGCAGCTCATTTCGGGCGAGGTGCGCTCACGAGCCTGTGTCCTTCTTGATCGAGACGATCCATGTGCGGCCGTCGGTACTGGTTGTCTGAACAAGCTGGTGGTAGGTGACTGGTGCCTCTCCCCGCAAACGAATCTCCGTCAGTTCCAGGGCGTAGAGACCTGCTCCGCGGTCGGTGATTGTGGTGCAGTAGAGCGTTCCTTCGTCGATGGAGTCGATACCCGATTGCATTTGCTCGGCAGTACCGATCTGTGCTGTGGGAGCGGCCAGCGCGCGCGCTTCGGCGCCACTGCGTTTGACGTAGTACGCGTGCTCGAAGGCCTTGATAACGTTCGGCCCGCTGTCGGTGCCCCCCACGTCGCGGCCTTTCGTCACAGAACCAGCACTGCTGGACGGGCAATCAGCGTCAGCCGCATGCGTGGGTGCTTGGCTGGGGATTGTGAACGCGTCGGTGCGAGCGGGTTGATCGTCACCTCCCGTCAGAACGAGTGCTGCGCCCACTCCCAGGACTACGACGGACACCATGCCGGCGAGTAAGAAGACCCACCGAGGTATGCGCGCCATGCGGCCGGTCTTGTCGCGATTCGGACGCGGCTGTTGGTCATACGGATTGTGTTGCGGCGGAACAGCGGTACTGCTGTGGATCGCGGATTCCTCGAGGAACCCCGACGGGCCACGTTCGTCGCCCATCGCGTCGTGAACCTCGTTCCCGTCCCACTGCTGCCGGTCAGAGTGACTGTCAGCTGTCTCGTCGAAAGTCGTCGAGGGATAAGGGCGCAGGGTCGTCGTCGGTTGTGGCGTCGTCGGCATGTCGTCCTGCGAGGACGCTGCGGCCAACCACGACTGCACGTTCGGGTTGTCTGTCCAATCAGAGTCAGATGTGGCCATCTCGGGTCTCGATTCTCAGAATGTGATTGGCGTACTAAGGATTTGAGTCATGACGGTGGTGGTTCGATCACCACCGCGTGGCACGGAGACATCGCGATCAGCGCGAAACTCCTGCCGAGCTACGGCTGATCATGAGGTCCGTCACCTTGGAGGAACGGTGGAAGATCGCCACTAGGTGGCGCGCTGGTGGGTACAGATGTCGTTGGTGCAGAACTGTTTTCCGAACTGCTGGGCACACTTGTCGGAGCCGTCGATGCTGATTCGGTTGTGGAATCACGTCCACTCCCCCAGGGGAACGACGACCCTCTTCCCTCGCTGGTGCTCGGGTCGGTCGGCATGACCGTCGTGGTCGGCGCCGATGTGGAACCGCCGAGGAGCCAAGGAAGGGTGTTGGCGTCCGTCGGCTTCGTGGAGTCGGTGCCCTTGCCCGCAATGTCTCGGGCAGCGGCGGCTATCCAGTTAGCAACCAGCGTGGTGGGTGGCTGACCAGTCGGAGTCGCGGCCACTTCGCCATACGATGTGTGCTGCTTTGCGGCGTCCCAGTACTTCAGCAGTGATGACACCTCGAACAATTGTGCGTTAGCTGCGAACTCGGACTTGAAGGCTTCGAAGGCGTTGGACACCCAACGCTCCTGTGTAGCCGGAGGCACAAGCGTCACTGCGGCCTCGCCGAGCTTCGCGCCGAGAATGCCGACGATCGCCAGCGGGTTTGCTGCCCCAGCCGTGGCCACCGCAGCGATTGTCGTTGGGGTGGCGACGGTTTGGATGACGGTCTTGACAGCGTTGAACCCAATCGTGCCCACTTTCACGATCGCCGACAGTGCGTCACTCACGTTCGGAAGCGGTGTCCGAGGGTCGGATGCCGTGGCCAGTCGCTGCGAAACAGTCTGTTGCGGTGAATAACTCAACGACTCGAGATTGTTCTCTGGGGCTTGAACGTCCTCATTGATGACCGGAACAGCGGTTTTCACCGCGGTCAGGGCTAGTGCTTGTGCAACCGTGGATAGTGACCCGACCGGATCATCAGGGTTGAGTTCAGACTGTCCAGCGATGTTGGCCACGACGTGGGCGAGAGGTGCGTCAGTGGGCGCGTCACAGGCTAGATCCCCCGGCGTGCACGCCGACATATAGCGGCCAGCAATCGCCTTATACGCGTCGTTGTCTACGTCGGCCTGGGGCGCAATGCCGCCGCCAGGGGCGGCGTTTGTCTCGGACGCAACGACTTTCGACACGTTTGCACCGCTCGTACCAGGTACGGGATCAGGAGTCTCCTGTCCCGGTTTGCCAGGAAACAGTGGCGCACCCTGCGGTCGGCCGGGATCGCCGAAGTTGGCGACGAGCGCGAGTTTTTCGGTGGTGATGGCTGTCTTTCCCGCAACGACGTCGTTGATCACGATGCGGACTGCATGAGCGCCCTGCGAATAGCCAGTCAGCCCGAACTTTGTGTTAGGGCACTCCGCAGCTTTGTCCTTGATCCAGGACTCGGCCTTTGATACCGCTCCGGTGACCGACTGCTCATACGGCACAGCCGCACCGGCCACCGCCCCACCAAAGCCCGCGTCATAGGGCACGTACGCTCGATCCAATTCGCCGCGTGCGACCTGCATTGCAGGGTGCAGCACCTGCGAGAGAAATCCTGCATCCTTGCTTGGGTCGGCGTCGGGAGACGACTGCCCAGTGCCCTGGATCGCGTAGACCATCAACCCGGGGCAACCGGAACCTTGATTCAGCGGCGCCGCGTGCCCAACGGTTGCGCCCGCGGCAACCAGCACCATCGACGCCATCACACCGCCAGTCGCCACAGCTACGCGGCGACAATGCGTGGTCAAACGATCCTGGCCTAGACTGATCATGGCTCAGCCCCTTCGTGGGTGGTTGGGCACCTGATAGGGCCGCGAGACGTTTGACGGCAAATCTGCATCTCGTGACGCCCTGTTCTCCGTCCTGGGGAGGGACTGTTCGACGGCAATCTGACCGTCCCTCTCCAGGACCCTTCTTCTCTCAAGCGATCATCGGCATTGTTGTGCACGCCGAACCTTCTGCTCTCTGCTGGCGGGCACTATGCTCGGTCGAGAACCATATCAAGGCCGAGGTCTTAATAAGAGCATAAGCGAACTATAACCGAATGTAACCGAACTTTCTACCGAATGCACCAGGGTGAGTCTAGGGCGGACGAGGAGGCGCAAAGTGTCTGGATACGGACTGCGCGCAGCAGATTGGGTCCTAGCCTCGGGCGGAGACCTCCATCCACCTAATACAGTCACCTTTGTGGCTGACCCCAGACGATTCGGACGACTACTTGAGTCGCGCCGGCGTGAGCTTGGCATGACTCAGGCCGATGTTCGCGATGCAGGTGGGCCGAGTGATCTCACGATCCGCAAGCTTGAACGGGGTGTAACTACCAAGCCGGACCTGGGGACACTCGCGAAGCTGGATAGTGCCCTCAAGTGGGTGGCCGGAAGCGCTGCTCGGACTCTCAACGGTGGGTGGCCGGAAGCCCTACCTGCGACGGGTCGAGGCGGTCTGATCGGTGCGCCCGATCCGTCGGTCACGTTGAGAACAGATGTCCTAGCCGACCTTATCGAGCAAACGCAGCCGCTGACAGAACTTACAGAGAGAATCGGTGACGATGAGCTGGCTGCGGTCGTATCCCGCATCAACGTCGTCGTCGACCGCGTATTTCGAGCGTGGATTACTAATCAGCTGGAACAATGGAAGGCAGAGGGGACGCTGCAACAGCAGGAGGTATTCGTTCAACGTATGCTAGGCGAGCATCTGGCGCGAAGTCCCGTGGCCGACGACCCGGAGGATGCAGAAGAGTTGGCTTATATTCGGTGGCTTCTCGGTCGCGCCGCGGGTCTCGCTCCGGAGCAGACGGAACGCTTTGAGGCCCGCTGGCGTGCGTGAACACAGCCATGGAACGTCGAGCCAAGCCCCTGCCCTACTTTTTAAGGAAGCGTAAGAAACTGTGCTGTATCTGCCACTACGCCATTCGGACAAGCTAAATCGCCTTATTGCCTTTTATCACGGCCGCACGGAGGCCGAGCTAACAAATGTTGCACTCGCAACGATCTTGGGACAGCGACTCCAGATGGAGGTGAGTCCTGAGACTATTCAGAATGCACGTGCGGGGACGGACGTCCTCCCTGAAAAAATGTCGCACGAGTTGTGCATATTCATGGGAATCGATCCCGCGTACCTTTGCCAGAGTGGCGATGGCGAAGATCGCCGGATCGACAAGGTCTTGACGTTGTGGACGTTAGCGCGAGATCGGGGACTCGAGCATCTTGCCGTTCGCGCTGGCTATCGCGATCCTAACGTGATCGACCGCTTGATCGCAGAGCTGGAGGCTACGCCCCCAGTCGTCCACGCCGTGGCTAGCGCATCTACCTGATCCTCGTCGGCCAGCCATGCTGGGGCGAACTCCTCGTGCGAAGCCGTGGCGACGGTCGTCGGCGCGACGGCCCGTAGGCTTAGAGCCCTGCGAATCACTTCGGCGCGGCGCAAGGGATCTGCTGGCCAATCACCGTCGGCCGGAAGGTATTCCGCGAGCGCGATGATTGTATCCTCGAGCTCGATGCGCATCCGATGTTCGGTTTCACTTGCGTCAGTCAAGCTCGACTCGACATTCCGAAGAAGAAAATCAGGAACGGCCGCTGTTAGGTCTCCCCACATCGGCGTCAGCTTGCGGACTGCGAGGGACGGACGGTCGAGATGGACCACCTTACGGACGGCGCGCATGCACGACGGTAGTGCCATCAGTACACACAGCAGTATGGGTGGGTAGAGGACCATATCTGCCTGGAGCGCAGAGCGCTGAGTCAGCGGCTGAGTCCATTCGTTGTGAATGCCGAGTGATAAGAGAAATCCACCGACAATCCGACTTCCAGTGTCCACAAGACTCAGCCCGATAGCGCCGCCAGCTGCAAGGACAAGGAAGACTCGCATGCTGCGGTTCCCGCCGGTCGTACGCCAGATACGCCAGAGCGCCACGAGAATGGCTACTTCAGCTACGGGATAGCTGATACAGAATGCAGTGAGCTGTACCCCTGCACGCCAGTCTCCGCTCATTTGCTCTATTGCAAGTCCACGGTCCCGGGCAGGCAGTGAGGTCACCCAGATGATCACCCAGAGCACCAGCGTCGACGCGATGATCGGCCATACGACCCGTCCTGGGTGTCGACGGTGTGATTTGGAGACAGCTAACAGCACCATAGCCAGAAGGGCAGCTCCGCCCGCTGCCGCAGAACACTGCTCTAGTGAGCGAATGTCGGACAGCGACACGGCCGGGAGTATTGACTGCTGAAACCATGGCTCGCGCAGAGTGGGGTAGATCAGGGTGAGCCCAAGAAATGCGTTACCCGCGTGATCTACTGGAAGTTTCGGTGTTACTAGGAGCACCCGTATGGCGAAGCATGTCCACCCAGCGACTAGTAATGGGACCGTGAACCACGGAGGCAGCACCGCAATGCTCTGCTCATGCAGGACTGTGTTCACCCGCGCAAAGGCTCCACGACGTAGGCCATTCGGTTCGCGAGGGAGTCCGAGCCGCGTTCGCGGCTCAATACCGCGAGCTTTGTGCCTAAGAGCTCGGCGGCTCGCTCTTCTGCGCTGTCGAACGATGTCCGTCTCATGACCCGTTGAATCGTGGCTGGGTTGACTCCCTCGGTCATCACAGAAGCTGAGACAGACCATTCCTCGCCGCGATGGTCGAACAGGAGATGCCCGAACTCGTGAAAAATCTCCTGGCGCTGGTGCCGCGGCGATCGGCGTGAATTGAACTTCACAATCAGTTCATCGCGAGTCACCCAGAGGAGACCGCAGGCACCAGACCCGGCCGATCCTGCCCCGACGGCACGCCACGGCGACAGCACGACCTTCTTGTCCTTCTCCTCCGACAACCACTCAGCGAACTCGTCGACTGTCCATGGTGGGGTCAGCGGAATCCGCTCGATAATCTCATCCATCGCCCTAACCAAGGTCAAAGCTAGTCTCCTCGTTGCTCGACACTCCCGACATGTCCATTGCGTCGAAAGTCTCATATACCTACGCGGAACTCACAATAGCGTCACATGTGCGAACGATCCGACCTCTTACGTTGAGCGGTCATGACTCCCCAGCGGAGACCGCACTTGATCCGATGCTCGACCGAACACAGGCAGATATTTGATCGGAAGTCGAGTAACGTCTCGACTGCTCCCCTTGTCGATTCGAAAGGAGCAACGACTACATGTCCCTGGCTGGTGGAAGCTTCGCGATGCTCAGCGAGGCCGACGGTACCGTTGTGCTCACGAGGCTCGATGGGACGGAGACATGTCTTCAGGGATGGGCAGATCTTGAAGAAGTTCTTTCCGAGCTGCCCGGGACTCCGGAGGCGCTTGAGTTGGGCATTGAGTCGGCAAGCTTGACGGTATTCCATCTCGGGGACCTATATGTCGTTCTGAATGCTCGTGCCGTCGCGGGTTCGGCGTTGCCAGCTTCTGATGCCGTGGAAGAGGGGTGGGATTCGGCCCTTGTATTCGTCGGGGATTCCCCACTGCCTCCGATCGTGTTGGAGGGGCTTACGCCTGAATCGACTAGGCAGCGCGCTGAGGACCGAGCGTATGAGTATCTCAATGAGGCGATCCTGCTCAGCGCGAGAGGGCGTCTGCCGGCCGCTGGGCTGTTCGCGCCGGTTACCGGCTTGCTAGACCGCATCCGCATGGCGAACTGGCTACGGCGAGAGTGAAACGGGTTTCGATATGCATCGGACGTGTTCAACCGCGTGTCGGTGCGGCGTTGGTGCATATTTCCACGGAATAATCTGCGCTATGGCTGGTAGACCTCGCAAAGATCCCACTGGTGAAGGCTTGGTGCCGTTGAACCTGTCGGTGACAAAGAGTGCCCGTCAGGTGATCCGGTGTGGAGCTGAGACGCATGGCATGAGTGTTGTGGACTACATCTGCGCACTGGTGTCAGCAGACACTGAGCAGTCGTTGCCAGGTGTACCGGCTTTACAGGAGGTGTTGTTGCGCGACACCGCATAACTGCATAGGACGACGATCGCCCTCGGCGGGAACCGAGGGCGATCGTGAAGATAGAGGGAGCGAGTCGGGAAACTCGCGTCCCTGATCCCCGAAGGGACAGACTGTGCCGGTCTGGTCTCAGAGTAGCGCGCTGCCTTTGGCCGACGCTACTTCTGATCGCGTGTCGGATCACGATTCCGACACACACGCCGCAGCGGCGGGTAGCCGTTGGGGCGATCTCTATCGCCTTCTCTTGGTTCCGGGCACTGAGGGCTACGCGCTCCGCGCGATCCCCGATGGTGCGCCAATCCGCGAGGCATCGGGTGATCCGGTCGAGCTGATCACCCGAGCTGAGCAAGCGGGCGCCGGACAAGCGGTGTGGGCGATTGTCGCCCCTGTACGGCCTGACCTCGTGGTTGTCGACCTGGATCACTGCGCCGACCGGGCACTGGCCCCTATCCTGGACACGGTCGACGATGCGGCCGCCCAGGTTGCCTACATCGCCGAGTCCGGATCACCGGACTCGGTACACGTTGCCGTGGCCTGCCCCACCCAAGCGTCACGTCAGTACTTGATTGAGCGCATTACTACCATCCGCTCATGGGAGTGTTTGTCCCACACCGAACTTGACCTCCGCACTGCACAACAGTTCCTTCGACTTCCCGGTTCTGCACCACTGAAACCTGGTGGCGGCTGGTGCTACCCGATCGATGATCGTGGCACGCGCATGACCGCCACGGCGGCCACAATGCGCGCTGACCGCGCCGTCCGCGAGCTTCCGAGACTGCTGACCCCGGTATCGGCCAGGGATGACGAGACCCGCCAACGTGGCCGCGGTGTGCCACAGCCTCGGACGCCGGCCTTGGCTGTGCCGAGTAGGGCGCCACGTTGGGACGCTGACCTCGACGACGCGGCCGACGACGAGTGGACGACGGGGAGTGAGTATGAGCAACCTCGAGCGTGGCGACCGCAGCGGCGGTTCACGACCCAAGAATGGGCCATCCTGCACCACACCCCTACCCAGGGCTACCGCTCCCACGCTGCCACTGCCGCTGCATGGGTGCTGTGGCAGTACGGGGTCCGTGGATGGCAGCGCGCAGCCGGGTGGTACCGCAGTTGCCCAGCCTTCGCGAAGTTCCGTGAGCGGGACGACGGTGGACGCGGACATTGGGAATCGATCAAAGCTCGCGCTGCCAGCTACCGTCCCGCTGGTACGGCGGACGACCTTGTCCGTACCGTCCTGACCGAGATTGCTGCCTGGGATGACCCCGCGCTGGTCGCGGCTGCTTACGCCGCCATCACCCACCGCTTCGGAGACGGCTACGGCACCGACCACCGGCCTATCGCCTGGCGCGACATGGCGTTGTGGCTCAACGTCAGTCACGCCACCGCAGGACGCCGTATTCGGGGACTGATCGAGCGTGGACTCCTCTGCGTCAGCCGACCGCATGACCGAGCGTCGGCACCTCGTGAAGCCACTTGTTACAGCCTGCGTACTCCCCACGCGGTTTACCGCACGGATCTGCACCATGATCTCACAGAGGGGGGTGCGCAGGCTTCCATCCTCCACCCCGTCTGGGGAGTCCTCGGCCACTCAGCGTGGGCCACCTGGCACCGTCTCTCCCCCACCACAGGTACGTCGACCCAGACCCTCAGCGCACTGACCGGTCTACGCCCGGGAACGCTGACACACGGGACGCGCAACACCCTCGCTACGCTGGCGAAACACGGGCTAGCAGCACGCGAAGGTCGGGGCCGCGCGACACGCTGGGTTCGCGGTCCACGAACCCTCACAGCAGCTGCGGACGCGTGTGGTGCGACGGCGCAGCGCTCTGACCTCGCGAAGCTGATTGTTGGTGAACGAGAGGCGTGGCACTCGTCGAGTGTGCGTCGGAGCTTCGCAGCCCGCGAACAGTTGAGGAGAGGCCGGAGGCGTCGTTGCAGTTCCACGTCGTCGGAGCTGACCAGGCCGCGTGCGACCTCGACACGCCGCGAGCAGGCGCGTTCGACGTTGCCGCTGCCGCTGGGACCGTTGATACCAGTGGTTCGTAGGTACAGAGGTACCCGACATGGTGGTTCAGCGGGAGTGCGGTCGCGGCGAGGCGGCGATGGAGAGGGGCACTAATCTGCAGCGCAAACGCTATAGCGTTGTGCGACTACATAGTTGCAACGCTACAACTATGTGACGTCGAGGTTCGCGGAGCGATCTTGGACTTCCCCTTGAACATAGTATGCGTTGTAACGTTACAACGTTTCGTGGTTTACGCTGCTAAACGTTTGCACAGTGAAACGTTGCGGATATGTAACCGGCTAACTGTTAAGCATTGGACTATCTAAACGTGCAAATGCTTGAACGTTGTGCCGTTGTGCCGTTAGATAGTTTCAGCATTCGAGTGTGGAAACGTTTCGATGCTGTACCATCTAGCCATTAGAAGTGCCAAACATTGGAAGGTTTCGCATGGCAAACATTGTGGTGTTGCATTCCCGTAAAGGTGGTATCGGGAAGACGACCGAAGCGTATGAGCTCGCGTACGTGCTCGATGCTGTGCTAGTTGATTTCGAGCATGACGGGGGAGGGGCGACCGCTGCGTGGGGTTATCGTCCCCTTGACCGCATACGGGTGCCTATCCTGGACGCGCTTGCGACAGGTAAAGTGCCACACCCGATCAAGGGTGACCGCAAGCCGCGGCTTGTTCCTGGACACCCGGATCTATATGACCAGATGCCCGATGCCGAGACTGTGGCAGATGCGCTCGTACGGTGGGCGGGCGAGTGGGACACCGAATGGGTGGTGGTCGACACGCACCCCGGCATCTCGCCGGCCGCGCACGGTGCGATGCAGGTCGCCAACGCCGTCGTAGTCCCGGCGCCACTGAAAGTCAACGAAATGAGGGCGCTCGAGGAACTGGTCAACGACATGGCTGACTACCCGCTAATCATCTCGCCGAACATGGTGCCAGCCAGTCCGCCAGCCAGACCTACCAAAGACCTCGCCCGGATTGTCCAAGGTACGTCCGTACGCGTTGGTCCACCGATTCCCCTCGTCAACGCCGTGAGTCAGCGTACGAAGCGGATCGCCATGACGGCGGAGCCGCGGCTACGCAAAGACCTGCGCCCAGTCGCGGACGCAATCACATTGACCGCTCAGATGATCCAGGAATACGTGAAATGACTGAAAACTACGATGGCCTCGCGGCTTTGGAGAACAAGCGAGAACAACGCAAGACCGCACGGAGGATGCCGCCCCCCAGGAACCCCGCTCCACCGAAACCGAGCCAGCCGACAGAGACGGTGGCGGCGCCTCCGGCTGATGCGATCGAGGAATCAAGCGCTGACGAATCAAGCGCTGACCAACCTGCCAGGATCACTCGGCCGCGCAAACCCTCCACCGCGGTCAAGCAGGGTGATCCGTCGCCGACCGGCCGTACCGTCGCTCCCAGCACAATCTACTTTGACGCGACCGCAAACGACTGGCTCACCGAGGCCTCCATCGCGGGAATGCGCGGAGGGCCTCGGATCGACTCTCGAAGCGCTTTTGTGCGGTTAGCCATGCGTCTTCTCATGGAGCAAATGACACCGCAGCAAGCTGTCGACCTTCTTCGTGCCGAGGCCGCGGAAAAGCCAAGCAATACCCCAGGTCGACCGCGCCTTTAAGTCGTCCAGTTGTAACTCTACAGCGTTGTAGCGTTACAACTACTGTTTCAGTAACCCAAGCGGTCCTGGTGGTGTATGGAGCACCACCAGGACCTCTGCGACCACAGATTGGACCTGTGATCAATGTCTGATGTTACGCATTCCCGATTTTCCGGCGCCGTCTTGAGAGCAGCGAGCCTTAATGCGCTCATCGCTCTCGCCGCAGCAACTCTGAGCTTTCACGCCCTTTTCGACCTCGGCAGGATGACTGGCGTCTTCCCTGGTTGGCTTCCACTTCTTCTGCCGGTGGTGGTAGATGTTTTCATCCTCCAGGCGAGCCTTTCGCTCGTGGTAGCCGCCGCAAATGCACGCGCCGATCGCCGCTATCACTGGACCATTCTCACGGTGTCGTCAACAGTGAGCGTGGCGCTGAACTTCTACCACGCACTGGTTGTCAACGTCGGGCAACTCCCCGAGCTGGTGTCAGCGAGCATCGCCGTAATACCACCGCTCGCGCTTCTGGCGAGCACCCACGGACTCATCGTGCACTTGTCCCGGCAGCGGTCCCTAGTGCATGTCTCGGCCGACGCGCTCACTGCGGACACGAAGCCTACGGACGGTCAGGGACCTACGCACGAAACGCGCCAACCACGCTCACCCCACGAGCAAGACCAGGGAGCGGCCTCGGACAGGCTAACGGCAAGCGCCGCGGACGCTCACGTAATGAGCCAACGAGTCTCAGCGGACAGCGTGCCGGTCACCGGCGAGCACATGGTGCTGGCGCGCGCTGTTAGGAGCGCAGCTCGAGTCACAAAGACCGAACAAGAAGTTGCCCAGGTGATCGCACTGTGGGACGCCGGGTACAACTCTCGCGAGATCGCGGAGCTCCACCCTTGGGTCGGCGTGCGCCAGACCATCGACCGCTGGCTCAGATGTGCCAGCGATATTCGAGAGAACAGCGAGGAAGGCCAGCTGATGACGACCGGTGTGGTGCCCGACATCGCCAGTGCTGCGGTGTAGAGGTTCGGCCACACGGGCTGTAGGCGTGCAGTCAGACCAGCTACGTACGATGTGACGAAAGGGCCGCGCACCAACTCCAGCACTACTACAAACGAGGCACGGGGTGATCGCCATGGACGAGAGTCGCCAGGCGAGCCGAAGTGCGTCTACGTTCGGCCGCGATCCCTACCTCGATACGGTGCAGCGCCTCACTCGATCGATAGAGCGTCTCACCGCGATCAGCGAACACCTCGACGTCGAGAACAGGCGCCTCGAGGATCAGGCGAGACGACGCACGCTCGACGACTGGTTCGCGTACGCGATTCGCGATCTTGCCACCCGCCAGATGGTCGCCTACCAAGACAGCGTCATCCGCGTCGATGAGTCGAGTGCCGCATATCGGAGAGGGCAGGCGGCGGCGATGGGGGAGCGGCTTCGGTCCCTCATCATTGGTGCCGACACCCACGGGCGCGGTGGGCGCGGTGCGCTACTTGTGTGGGTCCGGCAGGAGTACGGCGTCTGGGAACATCGTGCCGGCGAGTGCGGCCAGGCAAATTTCGGTAGCGATTCGGATCAACACCAGTCGCAGACACGATCAGGCTGGGTGAGTGAGTCCGCGTTGCACGTACAGAGCCTCGTCGAATTGGAAACCCTCATCAATACGCAGAACAATCCCGCTGGTGTCAGACCACGCTAGTTCCGTAGTGGGACAATATTTTTCGGGCGCATTCTCCTCGGCCGCGACAGAAACTTTCCAGCTCCTGGCAGGTCCCCGATAACCGGCTCTTCATGATCGAGGGTGTAGTCGCGGTCTGAACCCGCCGGTTTCGAGCAGCGACCGGGCGATGTAATTCGTTAGGTTGCGGAACCCGAGTGCGGAGCCTCGCAGGTGTTCGAGCCTGCCGTTGATGGCCTCAGTCGGTCCGTTGGATGTACCGGGTCGGTCGAAGTAGGCCAGCACGTCGGCGGCACGCTTCTTCAGCGTCCGGCCCAGCCTGATGACTTCGGTGAGTGCTTTCGGCACGTTGGTGCCGATCGAGTCGATCAATTGGACCATCAGCTCACGGCCACGACGGCGGTCCTCATGTCGGTAGGCAGCGATCATCCGTTGGTAGATGCCCCAGGTCGCTTCGACCTCGACATGTTGGTCGTCGGCGAACAAAGTGCGCAACCTATCGGTCTGCTTGTCGGTGAGCAGGCCGGCTCCGGTGTGGAGAGTGCGCCGTGCGGAGTAGAGCGGGTCGCTCTTCATCCCGCGGTGTCCGTGGATGGTCTGCTGGACGCGGCGCCGGCACTCATCGAGGGCCTCGCCCGCGAGTCTGGTGACGTGGAAGGGATCCATCACGGTCACTACGTCGGGCAGTTCCTCGACGGCTGCGGTCTTGAAGCCGGTGAACCCGTCCATTGCAATGACCTCGATCTCGTCACGCCAGGCTTTGTCGCGGTCGGCGAGCCAGGTCTTGAACGCCTGCTTGGAGCGGCCTTCGACCATGTCGAGCAGCCGGGCTGGGCCGGTGCCGTCGTGCACCGGGGTGAGGTCGACAATCACGGTGACGTACTTGTCGCCGCGCCTGGTGTGGTGCCATACGTGCTCGTCGACGCCGATGACCCTGACGCCATCGAACCGGGCGGGATCATTGATCAGGACTCGCTTGCCTTCTGCCAGGACTGCGTCATTGGCGGTATTCCACGCGACGCCGAGTCCTTCGGCAATCCTGGCGATGGTGAGGTGCTGGACCACGACGCCTTGTAGCGCCCACCGCAACCCGCTACGTGACAGCTTGGCCCGGGGGTGGGCTGCCTTCGACATGTCCTGCCTCCACACATGCCGACAGTCGGTGCACCGGTAGCGACGCACGACGACCTCGAGTGTCGTAGGCCGCCAGCCGAGGGGCTCGTGGGCGAGCCGACGTATGACGGTATCGCGCGGGATTCCCTCGCCGCCACAGCGTCGACACCACCGGCCGGGTTCGATGACGCGGCACGCGAGCACCGCCCTTTCGGATTCGAGTCGTTGACCGGTGACTTCGAGCCCGAGCTCGTCCACGCGAACGAAGGCAGTCAGATCGGGCGGCCCGAAGCCCGAATCCGACTGCGTTACCTGACCGTTCGGGTGCTCAGGCGCGGCTACCGATGCCACCGGTAGGTGCGAGCTGGTCGATGCGGGCGAGGTCGGCTTCGGTCAGGGCAAGCTCCGCCGCCGCGATGTTCTCCGCGACCCGATCAGGGTTGCGCGAGCCGGGGATCGGAACGATGTAGTCCTTGCGGGCCAGGAGCCAGGCAAGCGCGAGTTGTGAGAGCGTCGCGTCCTTGCTCTCGGCCACGCTGGTGAGCTCGTCGACGAGGTGGACATTCGCGTCGTAATTCTCCGGCGCCCACCAGCCGATGAACTGGCGGAAGTCGTCGGCGGCATAGGCGCTGCGGGGGCGAACCGCACCGCTGAGGAACCCGCGGGCCAACGGTGAGTAGGCGACCAGGCCGATACCGAGATCCTCGAGGACCGGGAACAGTTCCTCGGACTCGCGGGCGAAGATCGAGTACTCGGTTTGCAGGACCGAAATCGGGTGCACGGCGTGCGCCTTGCGGATGCTGTCGGCATCGGTGTTGGACAGGCCGAGGTACCTGACCTTGCCGGCGTCGACATACTCCTTCATCACCCCGACGACGTCCTCGACCGGCACGTTTGGGTCGTGGATGTGCTGGTAGAGCAGGTCGATCGAGTCGACGTCGAGGTTGCGGAGGCTGTCGTCGACGACCTTACGAATCTGTTCCGGTCGGGAGTCGGGCACGAAGCCACGGGCCGGGTCGAGTTCGAGTCCGAACTTGGTGGCGATGGTGATCTCGTCTCGAAACGGTGCGATCGCGGCGCCGAGGAGCTTCTCACCTTCGCCCGCGCCGTACATGCGGGCGGTGTCGAAGTGGGTGGTTCCCAACTCGAAGGCACGACGGATCGCGGTGATCGACTCGGAGTCGTCGGACGGTCCGTAGCCGATCGCGGTGCCCATGGCCCCATAGCCGATCTCGGACACCACCAGTCCCTGTTGCCCAAGTGTGCGCTGCTGCATACGAAGTCCTCCTGAATTGTCACACCAAACGGTTCGGTTTGACAGTAGACCTACACCACCCAATTTCCAAACCGAACTGTTTGGTTCGTATACTCGGGGCATGGCACGTGACGGCGACTCCACTCGCGACCGAATCCTCGGTGCAGCCACGGCCGAGTTCGCCGAGCACGGCATCGCGGGCGCTCGCATCGAACGCATCGCTAAAGCGGCTCGGACCAGCAAGGAACGGGTCTACGCCTATTTCCGCGGCAAGGAGCAGCTCTATCGCTTCGTCGCGGCACGCGAACTCGAGGCGATGGCCACCGCGGTGCCACTGGACCCGGCAGACCTTCCCGGTTACGCGGTCCGAGTTTACGACCACGTCGTCGCCCATCCCGAACGCCTGCGTCTCATGCAGTGGGGTCAACTCGAAATGACCGCGGGGGTAGGTGACGATCCGTTCGGGCTGATCGTCGAAGGCAAGATCGAGCAACTCCGACGCGCCCAGGAAGCCGGCGCACTCGACAAGAACTGGGATCCGGCCGACGTCATCGTCTTCGTCAGTCAGCTGGCCACGTCGTGGGCCGGGCAAGTCGACCTCGTGCCCGCAGGCCCAGAACGCCACGCGTTTCTGACGTCCCGCCGCCAGGCGATCGAAAAAGCGGTGCGTCGACTTTTCCCCGGCGCCACCAGCTGAACAGACAACACCTCACGGGGCACCTGGAACAGGTCTGCCGCAACGGTCCCTACACCCTCAAATGCGGAGAGCCCGATAACCGGTCTAGGCAGTTCTAGAGCCAGTTCCTTGTTGAGATCGACTGACCGACTGCAAGAAGATACTGGCTCTAGATGTACTGACCGGGGACGTTAGTCGACGCTTTCGGCGCTGGTAGAACTCGCGTCAGGGCCGCGGTATCGCCGGTGACATCCACGCCCTGCGCGATAGCGGCGGGCAGAGGCATTGCGCCTTGTAGGAGGGCAACCAGTACCGGCCCGGGGCCTGTAACACCCGCCAGGGGGCTGACGTCGCGCCGGCAAGGGTCCACCGTGATGGTCCCGTCGGCGGCGGTGAGGTCGAAGCCGTCGTCGAAGGTGCCGAACCGGATCACGATCGGTGGCTCGTCCGGCCTGTGATCCGCGAGGAGGAAGCGTGCCGGTTGGCTGAGCCAGTGCATCTGGAAGATCGCATCACTCGGCGCGTCTGGAACCGTCGGTGCACCCCACTTCAGAAGCTCGCGCAGCACTCCGTCCAGGGCCCGGCCACGCTCGGTAAGCCGATACGTTGGCGTGCCCGGGGTTCCTGGGGCAGGCTCGCGGGCGACGACACCGTTGGTCTCGAGGTCCCGCAGACGCTGGGTGAGCAGGTTCGTCGCGATGCCAGGCAGGCCGCGCTGGACTTCGCCAAAGCGCAATGTGCCCCCGATCAGCAGCTCACGCACGATCAGGAGAGTCCACCGGTCACCGACGACATCCAGGGCGCGAGCGATCGAGCAGAGCTGTCCGTAGGACTTCACCTGAACCCCCTTGACTTTATCAAGTGCCTGCTTGAAACTATCAAGCACCATATCTCACACCAAGGAGAGCCATGCCCGCCACCCTGTCTTCTGCCGCACCTCAGACCCTCAAGGACTATTACCGGATCCTCGAGTCCGGCATCGACAGTTACCAGGACGGGGCTGACCTACGGCCTCTGCTGGGTGACCACCTCGACTTCACGGGCTCCCTCGCCGGACACCTCCCCGACGCCACCGATGGGTTCCTGGGCGGGGTTGCCGGTTTCATTGCGACGGTCAAGCAGATCGAGATCATCCACGACGTGCACGGCCCTAACGGCTCCGCCGTGCTCTACACGGCGACCATGCCCGGCGGTCCCATGACCTTCGCGGAGTTCTTCACCTTCGACGGCGGACGCATCGCGTCCTTGAACCTTCACTACAGCGGCCCCGAGTACATCGAAAAGGGCGGACGATGACAGCACAGAAGGACCTGGTCGAGCGAGTTCGTGACGCGCTAAGAGCTCGCAACCCTCGTGAGGTGTCGATGTTCGGGGGAGTGTCGTTCATGGTCGAGGACCGGATGGTCGTCGCCGCTCGTCGGGAAGGGACACTCCTGCTACGCATCGACCCCGCTGACGCGGAGGACCTACTCGCCCGTCCTGGTGCTCACCCTGCGCTCATGGGTGCAGACCGCCCCATGGGCGACGGCTGGATCAGCATTGAACAGGCCGCCCTCCAGGGACCTGGGCTCGAGTCCTGGCTTGCGCCAGCACTCACCTTCCACACAGCGCAAGGCTCCAAGTAGAAGTCTCTACTCCAACTCCATCATCCGGTGGCCGGTCGCAAACGCGGCCGGCCACCGATCTATCTCAGGAGGCACTTTGAGTCATCGCAATGCCGCACTGACCCCACGTCATCGTCTACGAGTCGCCCGCCTCGTCGTCGAGGAAGGATGGCCGATCAGCGAAGTCGCTGCCCGCTTCCAGGTGTCGTGGCCAACCGTGAAGCGGTGGGTCGACCGCTACCTCGCTGGCGAGCCGATGCAAGACCGGTCGTCACGTCCGAAGTCCTCACCGAACAAGACGAGCAAGAAGACGACAAAACGGTGCGTGAGCCTACGAATGCGCCTGAGGGAAGGGCCTGTTCAACTCGCAGCCCGACTCGGCATCGCCCCGGCCACGGTCCACCGCATCCTCACGACCGCGCGCATGAATCGACTTTCCTACGTCGACCGTGCCACCGGCGAGCCGATCCGCCGATACGAACACGACCACCCTGGCTCGCTCGTGCACGTGGACGTCAAGAAGCTCGGGAACATCCCCGACGGTGGGGGCTGGCGATACGTCGGGCGACGTCAAGGATCGAGGAATCGTGCCGTCACTCCCGGCAAGCCGAAGAACAAGTGGCGCAACCCCAAGCTCGGGTATGCGTTCGTGCACACAATCATCGATGACCACTCGCGCGTCGCCTACACCGAGGAGGCTGGTGCACGAGTAGGTGACATCTGATCTGGCTTGCCCTGCCGGGCGGCCTGGAAGGATGCCAGCTGTGCCCAAGCCCTATCCCCAGGAGTTCCGCGACGACGTTGTCCGCGTCGCCCAGAACCGTGAAGACGGTGTGACTCTCGAACAGATCGCTGCCGACTTCGGTATCCACCCGATGACCCTGAACAAGTGGATCCGCAAGGCCGACGTGGAGGCCGGGATCAAGCCCGGCACCACGTCGGCCGAATCGCGTGAGCTGCGCGAGGCCAAGCGGCGTGTGCGCCTGCTTGAACAGGAGAACGAGGTCTTACGCCGGGCGGCGGCGTACCTGTCCCAAGCGAATCTGCCGGGAAAAGGTGGTACCCGCTCGTGAGTGAGCTGGCCGCTGACGGCATCCC
>JAEYGZ010000013.1 GCA_023409535.1 Bacillota bacterium | reverse complement strand
GCCTTAAACACCGCGAAAAACGAAAGCACCAACGAAAGCGCTATCATTATAGCACTGTTTGTAAGTTTTCTTGTTTTACTGCTTACATTGTTCATAAAGATTCCCCTTTTTACAAAATTTTAAGGAGCCGGAAGAACAAAAATCGGCATACCCAAAAAGAGTATGCCGAAAAATAAATCATTGCAATTAACACTATTTCCCTACGTTGGCATTATCCAAATCAGGTTACGGGTCTAAGCATAACAGCTTACTCTCAGCCCGCTTACTGCGAGCTCCCCTTTTATTTATTTGACGCTATTACTATAGCAAAAGGTTGCGGAAAGGTCAATAAGAATTCAGCTTCAGCCGGCAATTTTTTTGCGGATATTGTCCGGTTTTGCCTTTGGGAGTACCGTTTTCTTATGTTTTACCGATACCAGTACGCTTTGAAGAACGATGAAGAAGCAGAGCAGTACGGAGATGACGATCTTCGTCCACCAGGAGGATAGTGTCCCCTGAAAGGTTATAAAGGTCTCGATGGTTCCCTTAATCAGCACTCCGAACAGGCTTCCGAGAACATTGCCGACTCCCCCCGTGAGCAGGGTTCCTCCGATGACTGCAGATGCAATCGCCTCCATCTCAAAGCCCTTGGCCTGCTCCACAAAGCCGCCGCTGGTATTGAGACAGAACACATATCCTGCCAGGGCAGCCAGAAAGCCATTCAATACATATACCTTCAGCTTGGTTCTCTTTACATTCAGTCCCATCAGGAGTGCGGACTGTTCGTTGCCGCCGACGGCATAGACGGAACGGCCGAACTTTGTATACCTGAGCATGAGGAAAACCCCAAGAAGCACCAGCAGCGCAATAATTACACTGGGATAGATATAAGGATAAATCATAACTCCCTTCCGGTTCACCGTCCCGCCGAATGGAAGATACAGCTTGGCACCCGCCATCGCCAGGAAGGTTTTATTGGTGATGGTTATCATGTTGACACTGATGATTGCCGTCATACCTCTGGCAAAGAACATTCCGGCCAGAGTAACAATGAAGGGCTGGATCTTTAAGTAGGCGATCAGCCATCCCTGCAGCAGTCCGAACAGCGTCCCCAGGATAAGAACAATCAATATGGCTGGAATTGCTCCGATGCCCTTATTCTCCATCATCCAGGCCAGCAGCATACAGGTAACGGCTACTACAGATCCGACGGAAATATCAATCCCCCCGGTGATCAAAACCATGGTCATCCCCACCGACGCCACGATAAGCCCCGCATTACTGATGAACAGATTTAAGAATACCTGCAGTCTTCCGAAGTTCTTGTCCTGAAAGATGATCATTCCGGTAACATACATCAGAAGAAACAGCAGTATGGTGATGAGCAGCAGAAATGTTGTGGCTCCGAACCGGTCTCTGATTTTATGTATCATGGCGCCACCTTCCTTCCAAGTCTCCCGGAGAGCCTGTTCCTTGCCGCAGCCATCGCCCTGCGAAGAACGGGCGACTGAAGGGCAACAATAATAATAACCACCACAGCCTTATACACCGGAAGCTGATCCGCCGTCACCCGCATGGCATACAGCGAAGTAGTGAGTGCCTGAATAGTGACGGCACCGATGACACTTCCGATCAGGGAAAATTTCCCGCCGCCCAGATGGTTGCCGCCGATGGCAACCGCCAGGATTGCATCCAGCTCCAGGTACAGCCCCGCATTGTTGGCATCTATCGAATGAACCCGTGAGGTTATAATCATACCGGCAATTCCGGCACATAAACCGCTGAAGGCATAAGCAAGGAATATGATCAGACCGGAATTAAGGCCTACCAGCCTGGCAGCCTTGGCATTGATGCCTACCGTCTGAATGTACAGCCCCAGGGCTGTTCTTCGAAGCACAAGTATGGTTATGGCAACTACCGCCGCCGCAACAAAAACCGGCGTTGCCAGGGGGACTCCCGGTATAAAGTTCCCCAGATATTTAAACCGGTCGTCTCTGACGTAGAGAATGAAGCCCTGGGTCAGCACCTGGGCAATTCCCCTGCCTGCCGTGAACAGGATCAGGGTTGCGACCATCGGCTGAATCTTCAGCCTGGCCACCAGGAAGCCGTTAAAAGCCCCGCAGGCAGTTCCTGCCAGAATTCCAAGCAGTATTGCCAAGCCGTAGGGCATCCGGTATACCGTATCCAGGGACACTCCGCCGATCAAGGCATAAATACTGACCGCTCCCGCAACCGCACTTACCGCCCCCACCGAGATATCCGTACCGCCGGAGGCCGCAACTACCAGGGTCATTCCGACCGCCAATATAATCAATTCGCTGGACCGGTTCAGGATATCAATGATATATCCGTAAAATACGCCGTTATTGATGGAAATCCGAAAAAAGGCGGGTGTCTTGAACAAATTAAATAATAAGACAATCACCAGACACAGCAGCGGAAAAAACAGGTGAAACTGTATTATCTTCTTCCATATAGCCTTATGCTTCATCCTTACCACCTCCGGCGATCGCTCTCATGATTTCCTCCTGGGACAGGCTTCCCTCCGTAAGCTCCCCCACCTTGCTGCCGTCCCGCAGGATGATCATTCTGCTGCAGACGCGAAGCATTTCCTCGGTCTCCGAGGAGATGAACACTATGGATTTTCCTTCTCCCGCAAGCCGAAGAATTAATTTCTGAATTTCCGTCTTCGTTCCTACATCGATTCCTCTGGTGGGCTCATCCAGAATCATAAAGCTGGGATTGGTCAGAAGCCACCGTCCCAGGATAACCTTCTGCTGATTTCCGCCGCTCAGCTGCTTAACCGGTACTTCAATGTCCGAGGTTTTAATCTGAAGCAGCCTGATATATTCATCCGTAAACTCTTCCTGCTCTTTTCTGCCAAGCAGCTTAAATATTCCCTGCTTTGCCTGAAGTGCGATCATGATATTCTCCCTGACTGACAAATCGGCGATCACGCCTTCTGCAATGCGGTTCTCCGGCAGGTATG
Source organism: Bacillota bacterium (assembly GCA_023409535.1). GTDB lineage: Bacteria > Bacillota > Clostridia > Lachnospirales > Lachnospiraceae > Mobilitalea. The sequence goes on along the minus strand of JAEYGZ010000013.1, from coordinate 250,997 downwards.
CCATACCTTCCTTCATGGCATCGATAGGCGCATTGATCAGAAGCCTTCTGCCTTTAAAATGCAGCTCACCGCTGTCAGGCTTATCTGCTCCATAGATGGTACGGGATAATTCAGAGCGCCCCGAACCCAGCAGACCGGACAAGCCGATAACCTCTCCCTGATGGATCCGCAGGTCAAAGGGCTTGATTGTTCCGGTATGTCCCAGTCCCAGAGCCTCCAGAAGCACCTCCCTGTCCTTGCCGTCTTTTTTCTTACTATCCTTATGCTGGCTTATTTCCGACAGATCCTCCAGCTCCTTGCCCATCATCTTCGCTACCAGCTGAACACCGGGTAAGCCTGCGGTCTCATACTCTCCTACCAGCGCACCGTTTCGCAGCACTGTGATACGGTCACTGATCTGATATACCTGCTCCAAAAAATGAGTAACGAAGATAATTCCCAGTCCCTTTGCCTTCAGCTGCCTCATCAGGTCGAATAATTTCTCCACCTCCATCTCATCCAGGCTTGAGGTGGGTTCATCCAGGATAAGAACCCTGGAGGAGATATCCACAGCCCTTGCAATTGCCACCATTTGCTGAATTGCAATGGAATAATTGCCCAACGGCTTTGTCACATCAATATGAATATTAAGCTGCTCAAGAATTTCCTTTGATTTATGATAGATCGTCTTCCAGTCTATCCTCCCGAAGCGCTTAGGCTCTCTGCCGATATAGATGTTCTCCGCAACCGTCAGATTGGAGCAAAGGTTTACCTCCTGGTATACGGTGCTGATTCCCACCGTCTGCGCCTCCTGGGGAGATCGATTGATTACCGGATGACTGATCCCCTGAAGACGGATCTCACCCCGGTCTAACTGCTCCACTCCGGTAAGCACCTTAATCAAAGTGGACTTGCCTGCACCGTTTTCTCCCATCAGCGCATGTATCTCACCTGCCCGCAATGTAAAATCCACACCGGAAAGTGCTATGACACCGGGAAACCGTTTGTCAATTCCCCGCATAGTGAGAATGATATTCTCTGTCTGCATCAATCCCTACCAACCCCTTCTGAAAGAAAAGGCGAGGCTGCGGTGAACCGCAGCCCCACCTTTTGATAAATACTTCAATACCGATCCCCTTAGTAAAACAGATTAATACATACGGGTTTCAATAATATCGGCCGCTGTCTCTGCAGGAAAGACTCCTTCGTCAACATACTGGATCTTCTCTACGGTCTCCCCGGCTTCCAGCTTCTGAATGATCTCGGCAACTCTTGGTCCATGCAAAGGATTACACTCCACGGATACATTCATATCACCGTCAATCATCGCCTGGAAGGCAGCCTTTACCGCGTCAAAGGAAACGATTATGATATCGCTGCCGGGATCCTTGCCGGCGGCTTTGATGGCATCAATGGCACCAAAGGCCATATTATCGTTCTCTGCGATTACGACATCAATATCCGGATAAGATTTTAAGAAGGATTCCATAACCTCCTGTCCCTTGGACTGGGTAAACTCGCCGGTCTGCTTATCAAGCATCTTCCAATTCGAGTGCTCCCCCAGTTTTCCTCCAAAGCCATCGGTTCTTCCAACCTGTGCGGAGGATCCGATGGTTCCCTGTAAGGTAACAATATTGATCTCCTCTTCTCCCCTGCCCTGATCTGTCAGGTATTTCGCAAGCCAGTCTGCCGCATCCTCGCCTTCCTTGATGAAATTACCGCCAACCCAGCAGGTATAGAGGGATTCGTCGGTTACATTTACCAGACGGTCGGAAAGAATAACCGGAATTCCTGCTTCCTTCGCTTCACCAAGCACTGTCTCCCATCCGGTCTCAACTACCGGAGCCAATACGATGTAGTCGACATTCTGCTGTATGAAATTACGAATTGCCTTAATCTGGTTCTCCTGTTTCTGCTGCGCATCATCGAAGATCAGCTTATAACCGCTCTCCTCCACAAAGGTTGATTTGAAGGAAATCGTATTCGCCGTACGCCAGTCTGATTCAGCTCCAACCTGGGCATAGCCTACAACGATTAAATCCTCACCTGATGCTTCCTTCCCTGTATCCCCTGCCGGTTCCCCCGATGTTGTTTCCTCCGCAGAATTACCGCACGCGGTGAGTGATATTCCCCAGATGCAAATCAGTAATATTGCGAAAAGCTTTTTCATAGTTTTCATAACCATCCTCCTTTTTTCTTGAGAGCCTCTCCTCTCATGTCCCGAAGGAAATTCCTTCGGCGAAGTTTTCTTACCCCTCCATCGTAACGGCTGGATTGGCAGGAAGACAATGAACTATCTTTCGATAATCTTTTGAATTTTTATGATTGAATAACACTGTTTACACCAAGGCCGTAAAAAATGTGTTTTTTTATGAATTAAGTTGATTATTTTAGGATAACCGTACTTCCCTTGCAGGAATTCGAATCTCTATCTCGGTCCCTGCCTGATAAATACTTCTGATACTGATTCCATACTCAGGCCCGTAATACAGGTGAAGCCGCTCATTAACATTATAGAGGCCATAAAAGTCCTTTTGCTTCTCATCACGGCTTTTCAGTCCCTCCATCACCTGGGATAAACGCTCCTCCTTCATACCCATCCCCGTATCCGTTACGGTCAGCAGCACGTTATTCCCGTCCTTCCTTCCGATTACCAGAATCTTGCCCTTCGCCCTTTTACTTTTGATTCCATGATAAAGGGCATTTTCAACCAGCGGCTGAAGTGTAATCTTGGGAATGTAGAACTGTCCTATTTCCTCCGGGATATTAATTTCATAGTCCAGAATATCCTCATAGCGAAGATGCTGTATCTGGAGATAGCTTCTTACATGCAGCTCTTCGTCCCGTAAGGTGATCATGTTGCTGCCCTTGCTCAGGGAGGTCCTGAAGTATTGGGAAAGAGAGCTTACCATACCCACCACTTCTTCCAGCTTACCGGATTCCGCCAGCCATATAATAGTATCCAGGGTATTATATAAAAAATGTGGATTGATCTGTTCCTGGAGCAGCTTAAGCTCCGCTTCCCGCAGATTGTATTGCTCCAGCTTCACCGTCTCAATCAGATTGCTTAATTTCTCGATCATAATATTTAAGGAATCACTTAATACCTTGACCTCCGCACCGCCGGTGATATGAGATCGTACGGAAAGATCCCCCCTGGCAACCTGATTGGTGGTGCTGCTTAATTCTTTGATGGGCCGGGAGATGCTGTTGGAGATGATAACCGAGATGAATAATGCTCCGGCAAACATTACACCCATAATGATTATGGAGAACTGCATGTTATTCACCATCTGCACTTCCATCTCGGCCCTGACACTCTCCATTTCCAATGTCTCATAATAGATATATTCCAGTACCGTGTCCTGGATCAGCGAGGTAACCACCTTAATATCATTCTCCAGAATGGTAATATTCTCATCATAATGGCCTGTCTCCTGAAGATTTTCCTCAATCTTATTTACATGCCTCCACAGATTATTCAGATACTCCTGTATTCCTTCCGCCCGGTCCCGGTTGCCCTTGGTCCTTGCGGCATTTTTAAGCTCTCCTGCAATGGTTTGGGCCTGCTTGATATCCTTATAGGGATCGGCTTCCTCAAAGGGCTGGCTTCCTATGATGATCCGGTACATCACATAGTCAAAATTGCTTTTAAAATCAATACTGAAGCTGCTGGCGGTGGTGGCACTTTGGACAATCCTGTTATACTCCGTGTTGTATTTTACCATGGTGGTAAACAGCATCAAAAATACTGTTCCGAACAGCAGGAGGAGGATAATAAAAAACAAACGGATCTTCATGTTAAGCTTTAATTCAGAGAATTTGCATTTTATCCTATTTATCATTGCAGCCCTCCCTGTGGGAAGCACCGCAGCGGTATTGCTTCGGCGTACAGTTCATGGTCTTTTTAAACAGATAGGAAAAATAGCGGGGGTCCTTATAGCCTACCGCATAACCGATATCGGAGGTTCTCAGATCGGTGCAGCGAAGTAATTCCTTCGCCTTATTCAACCGCAAATCCGTAAGGTATCTGATAAAGGGCTGCCCGGTCCGTTGGTGGAACACCGCACTGAGGTGGGTCGGACTGATATATACGCTGGCGGCAACCTGATTCAGATTCAGCTCTTCTTTTTGATAATTATCCTGTATGAACTCCTTTGCTTTTACAATCATATCATTATAATGCTTCGCCGCGATGTCATCCCGAAGCTCAATTGTCTTTGCCAGCAACGCTTCGATATAACCTTTGGTATCCTCAAAGGAGGTCTTCTGCAGGCTGATTTGAGGAACATCACCCGTATATCCCACCTCTTCCAGAAAACCGGCTGCAATGCGGTACACATCCATCATGATATACTGCCGCAGCAGCAACGAATTCCATTGGTTTGTTCCGATGCTTTTTAAATACTCCTCTACAAAATAATTCAATTCTTCCCTGCTGCCGCTCTTTAAGAAGGCTTCCACCTTCTTCTTGTCCAGCCGGATGATATGGTGCATTACCGTATCATCCGTGCAGCCGACCGCCGTATTTTCTTTCGCTATGGCGGCATAATCCAGAATATCGCTGATATCCCAGATATAACGGTAGGCAAATACCCTGTTCGCTTCATGGTAGGAGGCCGGCAGCTCCCCCAACCGGTTTACCGGCTTTCCAATTCCGCCAAAGTAAGCAAGCTTCCCGTTCTTTTCCATCACATTTTTTAAATGCTTTATGTAATGCTGCGTATTATTACAGACCTCCTCCATACTGCCGCCCTTAAAAAGTAAAGCGGTTCCCTCCGGAAAGCAATTAAACTTGATGACCTCCTTCTGATTCTCAAACAACAGGTCAAGCTCTGCCTCCAATCCGGCTGCCGCCTGATCCGCTCCATACTGTTTTGGCAGATGCATCGAAAATAATACGATGTTATAAGCCAGCGCACCCAGTTCAAGATTAAGCTCCTTTCCTCTTTCGATCAGACTGGCAAGGGGTTCTGTCCCTTTCACCAAATCATTGAACAGATGCCTCTTCTCATCCTCCACATATTCCTTCATCTCCTGCCGAAATCTTGCAAGGTTTTCCCTCTCCTCCCGTTCCTGCAGGATATTATCCCGTACCTTCTTCATGCTTTTCATCAGCTCCGCACCGCTGATGGGTTTTAACAGGTACTCTGTAATCCCGATGTGCATTGCTTCCTTGGCATATTCAAATTCACCATATCCGCTTAATATGATGATTTTAATTCCCGGTGCTTCCTTCCTCAGGAGTCTGCTCAGCTCAAGACCGTCCATGAAAGGCATTCTGATATCCGTGATCACGATATCCGGCCGGAGCTTTTGAATCATGGGATAAGCCAATTCCCCGTCACTGGCTTCACCGCAGAAATAAAATCCATTCTCTTCCCAGCTGACCTTATTCTTGATTCCTTCCCGTACCACGATTTCATCCTCAACCAAGAATACCTTTATCATGGAATATCCTCCTTTTCCTACTTTCATGGCAGATCAGGAGCCCCACGGACTAATCTGCTTCCCGTTGACAGTATAACATATTTTGCAACTTTTTCCAATATATGTAGTTTTAGAAAGAAAGCTTCGGACCTCATAATAAAAAGAGCCGCAGCAAAACAACTGCACGTGATACAAGCAGTTGTTTCGCTGCGGCTCCTCCATACGATCACTTTATCATCCGTTTACCAGCCAGTTCTCTGCGTCTTCCCTGCTGCCAAAGGATCTGAACTCCTTACCCCTGTTAGCCTCCTCCAGAAATTCTTTGAATTTCCCCTTAACCCTTGCATCGTCTGCGAATACAATTGCAACTTTTGCATGATAATTAACAAATTTTTGAAGGATTGCTCCTGCAAGACCTGTTCTCAGTTTATAAAAATCATCGGTAAAAGCTTCTGCAGACAGAATGATACCCGAGGTTTTATGTTCAAAGCAGACAGCAATCAGATCATTTGCATCCTGTTCTGTTTGTATCAATAATCCGGCTGCTGAAAAGTCAATATATCTTACATCATTTCTTTCATAAAGCTTATAGTCCATAACTTTTTCCTCCTCTTTTTCAGTACCCAATTCTGTTCGAAGCTTACTGATCCAATCCAGCTCCTGCTCATAGGATGCCAGAATATTCCCATAGATACTGTCCCAAATAATAACTTCTCTGGGTGTTCTGCCAGGGCAATCGCTTCCCCTTCGTATCAGTTCCCGGTGATATACCACCTGCAGCCGTATCTCATCCTCATACCTGGATAACAGTGAATTCAACTCCTCCGTATTCAGCTGATCCGCCCAGGCCAGCTGTACAAAAAAAGTCTTCTTCCTCTCCGGAAGCTCCGGCGCAGCCAACACCCATTCCCTCAGCGCCCTTGAGCCTTCTTCGGTTATCGTATAAATCTTCTTTGAAGGTGAACTTTCCTGATGTTTTAATTCACTTGTTACGAAGCCCTCCTCCAGCAGCTCTACCAATGATTTATAGATTTGATTATTGTTGCCTGACCAGTGCATGAAAGGCGATGCCTGTATCATTTTCTTAAGATCATAACCGGTCATTGGCCGGCTGCTCAAGAGTCCTAAAATCGCATATTTGATGGACATAGTATTGCCCCTTTCTTCTCTTTCATTATTTTTAAATCAATTGCATCAGATAACATATGTTAAATGTAACATATGTTATCTTGTAAGTCAACGGATCTTTTTATAAACGAATGCTAAATACTCTTGACATCTTCTTGTTAGGTGCTATACTTATATATAACACTAGTACACAATAACACCCTGCAGAAAGGAGGAACTTATGAAATCTTCCCTGGACAGTAACCGGCCAATCTACCTTCAAATCAAAGAAAGTATTGAAGAAGATATCCTGAACGGCCAGCTTGCGCCGGACGGACAGATCCCATCCATCAATCAGCTTGTCAGCTTCTATAACATTAATCCGGTAACGGTACTCAAAGGTATCAATCTTCTGGTGGACGAGGGAACCATTTACAAAAAGCGCGGTCTCGGTATGTATGTCAGTTCCGACGCACCGGATAAGCTGAAAAAACGCTTTTCCCAAACCTTTTATCATGAGCATATCGAGCCGTTGACGCTGCTTGCAAAACCACTGGGATTTACGCTTCCCGAGCTTCATGAAATGATAGACAGAGCCTGGAAACAAGATGCCATTGTCCCGGAGACAGGACATGAAACAGCACAGAAAGGAGTTAAGGCTGAAAGAAATACGCTTTCAACCTAAAAGTTTTATGCCTGCGTAATTCTCGGCGCAAAACTTCAAATGCGCAAAAATCATGCGCGGAAATGGAGGAAAAATGATTAAACTGGAAAACGTTTCTCTTCAATATAAAGAGACACAAGCACTTAAGAACATATCGATCCAACTGCCGGAACACGGTATCTGCGGATTATTCGGCAGAAACGGTGCCGGCAAGACTTCTCTTTTATCACTGATCAGCGCTTACCGCCAGCCTACCTCAGGCAAGATCAGCGTATTTGGTGAAAACCCTTACGAGAATCCCAAGATAATGCCTCAGATTGCTTATATTTACGATAATCAGAAAGAAGTGGAGGGGGAATTTAAGGTAAGAGATCTGCTGCATCTCTCCCAGGTACTGCGTCCTAATTGGGACAGTGCCTATGCCGACCGCCTGCTTAAGCTGTTTGAGGTTCCTGTGAAAAAGACCATGACCTCCTTAAGTCATGGGCAGCGTGCCGCAGTTCATATTACAATCGGCCTTGCGGGACAGACTCCTGTCACCCTGTATGATGAAGCATATCTGGGTATGGATGCCGCCATGAGAAAACTGTTCATCAATGAATTACTGGCTGATTATCTGCGGGTACCAAAGCTGATCCTGTTCTCAACCCACTATATCAATGAGATGGAAACCCTGTTCAGCGACGCGATTATCCTGCAGGATGGCCGGGTGCTTGCATACGATGACTGTGACTCCCTCCGTCAAAAAGGAATTGCATTCACCGGTAATTCGGACGCAGTCGATCGCTTGGTCGGCGGCAGGCAGCTCCTCTCACAACGTACCCTGGGCAGCCAGAAGGAGGCTGTTTTCTTTGGCGAGCTTACCCCTATGGAAAGGCAGGCCGCAGCTGCAGCCGGACTTACACTGTCCCAGCCGTCTCTTCAGGATCTGTTTATTTATCTCACCGGAAAGGAAGGTGAAAACGCATGACAAAGAAAGCAATGAAGCTGATGCTTGCAGTACAAGCCAAATCCGGGCTTTGGTTTCTCTTTACCTATGCCTTGATTGTAGGCATCTTATCGGTGGTATTCCATTATATCCAAAATATTGATACCGAATGGATGGGGATTTCCGCAATGTATGCTCCAAAGATCTATCTTCTGGTCATTGGAATTGTATACCCTCTGATTACCTTAGAACTATATATCTCCCGTGGCTTGACCAGAAGACAATACTTCCTGGCATTTATGGGAACCATGAGTATTTTGGCTCTGGTTTTTCTGATCCCTGCCTTAATTGCCCAAATTTACCTTGGTACCATTACTCCTTTCTCGGTGATCCTGAATTATGTTCAAATGCCCCTGTTCTTTCTGGCAGGCTGGAGTGCCGGTACCGGCTTCCATTTCAGAAAATGGTACGCGCCGTTTCTTGGAATACTCAGCGCTATTGCTTGCTTCCAAATTATGAATCTTGCGGCAGTTCTGCTAAAATGGCCGGAAATAGCGCAACTGGGAATAGCTGTTTTACTGCTTGCGGCGCAGCTTATTCTGCTGCCGCGTATCATAAGCCGTATCCCAATAAAATGCTAGCTCATCACCCAAGCCTGGAACAAAAATCCCCCCGTCAATTTATTCAACTTGACGGGGGGATTGTCAGCAGCCATGATCTTATACTGAATTTTACTCTCATGGAATTTGTACTTATTCATATAAATAGCTTCTCTTAAGCCTGCCGCCTAATCTGCTTAACAGTTCATTGGTGATGGTTCCGGCCTTTTCCGCTACCTGTTCGGCTGTTATTTCTTCCTCTCCGTCCCTGCCGATGAGCGTAACCGTGTCCCCTCTTTTCACCTCAGAAATCCCTGTCACATCAGCGATCAGCTGGTCCATGCAGATGCGTCCGAGAACCGGAGCACGATGTCCGCATATCAATACATCGCTGTGGCCGTCTGAAAGACTCCGGGGATAGCCGTCGGCATAACCGACGGAAACAACCGCCAGTTTTGTTTCTCTCTCCGTCACATAATTTCTGCCATAGCCGACACTCTCACCCTCTCCGACTGTTTTAACCAGTACCACCCTGGACTTGAAAGCCAGTACCGGTCTTAATTCCTGCGCAATTTGCGGTTTATTCCCGGAAGTACTTAGGATACCGTATAATGCGATCCCAATTCTGGTATAACAATAGCTGAATCCCGGATAATTCATCATACCATAACTGCTTTGCAGGTGCAGCCCTGGCAGTACAATCCCTCTTTCCTGCAAATTCCTTATAAGATAATGAAAATGTTCCTGCTGCGAAAGGGAAAATGATACATTATCCGTATCCGTTCTGTCCGGTACACTCATATGGGAAAACATCCCCGTTATCTTAAGGCATTTACAGTCAAAGACAGAGGCGATTGCATCGATATGACGGTAATCCTCTCCCAGTCTGTTCATACCTGTGTCAATCTTTATGTGAACCCGTATTGGTTTTCCATACCGGTTTAACTCCCGCGCATGCAGCACATCAACCGCAGTTTGCGTCAGCCGGTACCGGTGCAGTTCCTCAGCCCGTTCAGCCGGGGTATATCCAAGAATGAGAATTTCTCCTTTGATACCTATATTACGCAGTCCGATCCCTTCCTCAAGCGTTGCAAGGGCAAAGGAACGGATACCGATCTCATTTAAATAAGAGGATACCTTGGCAGCACCGTGTCCGTAAGCATTCGCTTTGACCACCGCCATGAATTCGCATCCGGCGGGAAGTGCATCCTTTATTACCTTTACGTTATGACGTAAATTCCGCATATTGATTTCAACCCAGGCCCGGTCCTGAAGAACCCCCTTTGAATGCTCCGTCATAGCCTCTCTCTCCACAGCGTCACCACAAAACCGTCCTCATTATTGCCGGAAGCCTGATAAGGTACTTGATCGGGTATTTCTGCCACCGCTTCCTCATTATCACAAACCGGTACATAAAATATCTCAAAATTACGATTCTGATGACTGGTATGGTAATGGGTACCCTGATAAGGATAGTTCTTAAGGCAGTCCATATACTCCTCCAGTGTTAAGCCGCCTTCCAGCATCAGCTCCGAGTGAGGATATCCCACATACCGAAAATGCCACGGTTCATGTGCGATCTTCGTAATCCTTTCCTTCCCGGCGGGATAACGCTCAACAAACCCATATTGAACCGCATGATTACGGAATTGGCCCCAAATACCGACATACGGAAAATCCGGCCGGATAGCATCGAATTCCTTCCTGTTTCTGGCCAAATCCACCGCCAGACCTGTCTGATGCTCGCTGCACCCCGGGATAGCCACATAGCTGCGTGTAAACTCCTCTCCATGCTCCCTAAGCGAGGTATGAAAGATTGACTGCTGCTCCTCCAGGGTACGATACCCGCTGACCGGAATAATCTCCTGTCTGCCTCCCACGGATGCGATTGCTTCTGCCAGCATCTTCGCAGTCTGCCTTTCCAAAAAAACAGGAGCCGGTTTCGTACAAACCGCAGTCACTTGGTCCTTCGGTAAATCTCCGGCATAGGGATGGGCCGGATTTACTAAAATCAGGTTCCCCTTTGATATATCATTCCTTCGAAAACGCAGCTGCTTCATGCCTGCACCGCCAGTCTGATCAATTCCTCTATAATCTGCTCAAAGCTCATTCCGATTCCCTTCAGCATATTGGGATAGCGGCTATGGGAGGTAAAGCCTGGTATTGTATTCACTTCATTAAAAATAATCTCCTTATCCGGCGTCAGAAACATATCCACTCTGGCAAATCCGGAACAATTTAAGGTCTTATATATTGCCGCAGCCGTCTTCTTAATGCGATTTGCGGTATCATTATCAATTCGTGCGGGCATATGAATCCTGGAGGATTTTAAGGTGTACTTTTCCGTATAGTCAAAGAACCCCTGGGTTAACTCGATTTCATCAACCTCTCCGATAATAAGCGACCGGTTGCCGAGTACCGCGCATCCCACCTCAAACCCGCTGACCGCTTCCTCAAGCATCACCTTCCGGTCATACAGAAATGCAGTTTCTATTGCCTTCGGTAAATACTCCGCATGACAGACCTTGGAGATGCCAAGAGAGGAACCGGAATTGACCGGCTTCACAAACAGAGGATATTGAAGCTCTCCGGTCAGCTGTGCCAGTTCCCCATAGGGTACCGGTTCATATAAGGTTACTGACTTCGGCACTTCTATTCCCTCCCGGCAAACCAGTTTATGAGCCATATCCTTATCCATGCAGAGTGCCGAGCTCAGCGTATCGCATCCGACACAGGGAATACCTGCCATGGCAAGAAGTCCCTGAACGGTACCGTCCTCTCCGTTTTTCCCATGTAATACGGGAAATGCAATGTCAACCGGAATTGTTGTTACCTTGCCCTCCTTCAGTACCAGAATCCCATGGGTATAGCGGTCCGGTGATATCACTGCCGTGACACAGGCTTCATGACTGCTCCAGGTATCATTCTGAATACCCTGTAAATCACCGTTATAGTTCAGCCATTCCCCCTGTCTGGTGATGCCGATCAGAACAACCTGATATTTTTCCTGATCCAGATTTGTTATCACCGAGGCCGCCGATTGTAAAGATACCTCGTATTCCGTTGAACATCCGCCAAATATTACCGCAATTGTTTTTTGTCTCATATGTTGACTCCTTACTATATTAATAAATGAAAAACCTGTCCGATTCGGTAAACATATTTTACCGGAATCGGACAGGCTATATTTGATTTTTCATTTATGAAAAGCTTAAGAATAGCTTAGGAACAGCTGATGATTTTCCTAAGACCGGAGTAAAATCAAATCACTCCGCATACCCCATGGGAAGAAGTACGGTAAAGATGGTCTTTCCGTCTTCACTCTGAGCCGAGATTGTGCCCCCGTGTGCCGCTACAATCTCCTTGGCAATGGCCAGGCCAAGACCGGCACCGCCTGTCTGGGAAGAACGGGCTGAATCCAACCGGTAGAACCGCTCGAAGATCGTCTCCAATTTCTGCTGCGGAATGGGATCACCGCTGTTTGCAAACTGTACGATTACCTCCCCTTTCCCTGCATAAGCCGTGATATCAATTACGCTCTTGTCATAGCTATAGGCGATGGCATTCTTCAGGATATTATTAAATACACGGGATAGCTTATCTGCATCCCCCCATAAGATCAGCTCCCCGGGTACATGAACAGCCACCTGCTTCTCCCCGGGAGCCAGCATGGGGTAGAATTCATCGGCAATCTGGGCAAGCATATAGGATAGATTAATTTTCCCTTTATTAAGCACAATAGAGCTTAAATTAAATCTGGTAATTTCAAAGAATTCTTCTATCAGCTGCTCCAGCCGATAAGCCTTATCCAGGGTGATTCCGATATATTTTGCCCTCTGCTCCTGCGGCATATCCACAGCTTCCTCCAACAGATTTAAATACCCGATTACCGAGGCCAGGGGAGTCCGTATGTCGTGCGCAAGATTAACCACAAGATCATTCTTGCGCTGCTCTGCTTCCTTCGCAGCCTGCTCGTTCTTAAGTGCCGTCCGTTTAATCTGATTCATACTGTCTTCTATGCTTCTTAGCTGCACCGGCAATTTGATCGGTTCATCCTCCGGGAGCACCAGCTTACTGCTGGCCTTTGCTATATCTTCAATATACCCTACCGTCCGGGTCCATTGCACAAAGATGATAACCAGAATCAGAAAAAACCAGAACAATGGGATCAAAATCGTAGCATACTGTTCCAGCTCCTTCAAATTCCAGTACAACGCACTAGGCTGCCAAATGATAACCCTGGTGACAAAATAATATCCTGCCACAAGTGCTAAAGCATAGAGGATTGTAGTGATAATTGCACTCCGGACAAGCCTTGACAGGGTACCTAATATAAATTCGGTACGGAAGGATTTATTTATCAATTTTATAGCCCACCCCCCATACAGTTTTGATATACTTCGGCCGCTCCGCATTATCATGCATCTTTTCCCTGATATGCCGGATATGCACCATTACCGTATTGTTATTATTGGTATAATACTTATCGCCCCATACCGCAAGGTATAATTCCTCCGACCGTATTACCCTGCCCCGGTTGCCTGCCAATACCCACAGAATGGAAAACTCGATCGGTGTAAGCGGAATTTGTTTTTCATTCAGGATACATTCATGCTTGTCCTTATTTAAAACCAATCCGGAGAATACGATTACATTTTCCTCCGAAACAGCTTCCACCGGATTGTACTTCGTAAATCTTCTTAACTGGGCTTTTACCCTGGCAACCATCTCAAGAGGCCGGAAGGGCTTCGTGATATAATCATCCGCCCCTAAGGTCAGTCCGGTGATCTTATCTATCTCCTCATCCTTTGCCGTGAGCATAATAATCGGGAAATTATGCTTCTTTCTAATCTGCTGACAGATCGCAAAACCGCTCATATCTGGCAGCATCACATCAAGTACCGCCAAATCAATTGCCTCGGTCTCAATACATTGTAAAGCATCCTGTCCATTATTAAACTTAAATACATTGTAATTTTCATTTCGTAAATACACTTCTATCAAATCGACAATTGATTGCTCATCATCGACTACCAGAATTTTCTCCATCATGATCTTACCAGCTCCCTGAATAGTAACAAATATATAGTGAGATTATCACAAAATCTTAATTTATTATGCTGCTTTTCTCTTATTAAGTCCTTAAGATTATCTTAAGAAGCCATTCCCGGTATCCGCTTAAGTATCTGCAGATCGGCTTTCTTCCTTCCTGTGTATAAATAATCACCGGAAGCCGTTCTTATAAATTCATCCCTATCATACGCTTTCTCCACCGGCATTTCAACATTAATTGCATAAATATTCAACAAAAAGTAAATTCCTTTTACACCAAACATTTAACATATGTTTTACGGACACGAACTAGATGATTTTACATTGCATCTTTTATAATCGTAAGTGACAACTGAATAGAGGAATACATAATCAAAAAGGAGAGAATTTATGAAATTCAGTAAGCTCATCAAATCAATCACTACGTTAACCGCAGTAACTGCAATGGCATTTTCATTGGTTGCCTGCGGAGCGGAAGAAACAAGCAATCCCGATAACAGCTCCACCGCGGCACCCACTTCTACCGAAGATAACAGTTCAACTGCAGCAACCGGCACACCTGCACCGGAAGCAAGCACACCTGCAGCTGAAGATACTGCCTCAGGAACCATAACCCTGGTATGGTATCCCAATGAATCCGCAGCAGATTATCAGCCTGCACGTGATGAAATCGCTAAATTAATCGGACAAGCTACCGGTAAGAAGGTAGAGCATAAGCTGACCACAGATTATTCCATCGCTATCGAAGCACTTGCAAGCGGCACCGCGCAGATTTGCTTTATGGGCGCCCAGGGATATATTGAAGCAAACACCAAAAATGCAGCTGTTCAGCCTTTATTTGTTAACTCTGGTGCTTCGGGTACCTTAGACGACGCAATTTACTACAGTTGGCTTTCCGTAAACAAGGGACAGGAAAGCAATTATATGGACGGCGATAAATATTCCATCGCCAGCATCCAGGGCAAGAAGATTTCCTTCGTAAGTAACAGCTCTACTTCAGGCTTCAAGGTACCCACCAATAACATCATAACCTTCTTCAGCACAACTGACGAATGGAAAGACATCACGGTAGACGATCTTGCAGAGGGCGGAGATGACATGTTCTTCTCTGAGGTACTCTTTGGCGGTTCCCATCAGGGTTCTGCCGTAAACCTTCTCTCCGGCAAGGCAGAGGTAGCAGCCTTCTGTGACACCGAGTTAAATACCTATATGAATCTGGTTGCAGGTGAAGCTAACAAGCCCGGTGCCGTATATGAAGTAAAGGCAGATGCTTCCGCTCCTTTTGATACCTTAGTCGGCAAGCAGAGCTTTGTTATCCAGTCAACTCCGGTTTTAAACGGACCCTTTGCTTACAATTCAGAGACCTTAAGCGCCGATGACACCAAGAAGATACAGGAGCTCTTTACCTCGGACGACGTTGCGAACAATCCTCTGATTTTCGTTCTTGCTGACTCCGGCAAGGTAGGAATGTTCAAGAAAACGGACAAGGAGCATTTTGTTCTCGTAGAGGATGCCTGGTTTAATCCGATCCGCGAAATGGAGTAGGAGGAACATAGATTGTCATTCTTAGAGATAAAAAACGTGAGCAAAACTTATAACAATTCTACAAAAGCGCTGCAGGATGTCACGTTATCATTTGAAGAAGGCGAATTTGTGTCCGTCATCGGTCCCTCCGGGGCAGGAAAATCTACGCTTCTGCGCTGCATCAACCGTCTTGTTGATGCAACGCAGGGCGCAATTATATTCGACGGGCAGGACATCACAGGCGTCTCCGGAAAAGCATTGCGTAAAGTCAGAACAAAAACCGGCATGATATTCCAGCATTATAACCTGGTTAACCGCCTGAGTGTCATTGAAAATGTCCTTCATGGCAGACTTGGGTACAAATCCACCCTCAGCGGAGCCATCGGACATTATACGGAGAAGGAAAAGGAGCAGGCTTTTATCATCCTGGATAAGCTGGGACTGACGGAACAGGCTTATAAGCGCTGTGATGAGCTGTCAGGGGGCCAGAAGCAGCGTGTGGGAATCGCCAGGGCACTGATGCAGCAGCCAAAGCTTATTCTGTGCGATGAGCCCATTGCATCCCTTGACCCAAACTCCTCCAAGATTATTATGGATTACCTGACAGATATCAATAAGACCATGAAAATCACCTGCATCCTTAATCTTCATCAGGTTGATGTAGCAATGAGATATTCAAAAAGGATCATCGGAATAACCAAGGGCCATGTAGTATATGACGGATCATCCGACATGCTTGATAAAAAGACGATTCATGAGATTTATCAATCCCATGAAGGCCAGCTTATCACCGATGAGAGGGCTTCCGAATATGAAGAATAAAAAAAATCCCGACAATATTATCATCTTCACCCGACGAAAACGGATGTATACACTGGTACTGTTCACCGTACTGCTGCTGTTTTTTCTGGCCTCCTACCTGACCGAATATGATGTCGCAGCCGGAATCACCTCCTTCCCAAAGGCAGTTCTCTGGGTGGTTACCAATCTTGTTCCGGATGAAAAATCTCTCACAAGGCTTCCAAGAATTCTGGATCGACTCTTCGACACTGTTCTCCTCTCGGTAGCAGTTACTGTTGTTGCTGCAATCTTCGCTTTTTTCTTCAGTCTGATGGGTTCCAAAACCACGAAGATCAACGGCATCCTTGCCAGGATTGTAAGAATCATTGCTGCGTTTTTCCGGAATGTACCTGATGTTGTGTGGGCTATTCTTCTGCTCTTCTCCTTTGGACAAAACATCCTGACCGGGTTCTTCGCATTATTCTTCACAACCTTCGGAATGCTTACCAGAACCTTTATCGAAACCATTGACGAGGTCAGTGCGGATTGTGTGGAAGCTCTGCACGCTTCAGGCGCCACCTATATGCAGACGGTATTTCAGGGAATTGTACCCTCCTCCCTTTCTGAAATCATCACCTGGGTGCTGTTTATGATCGAGACAAATATCCGAAGCTCAACACTGATCGGAATTCTTACTGCTACCGGAATTGGTTATATGTTTGATTTATATTACAAACGCCTGGATTATGCTTCCGCCAGCCTAGTAATCCTGTCCATCGTTATCGTGGTTATCGTTCTTGAAAATATTTCAAGTAAGATCAGAAAGGCAATATTATGAATGATACAGCTATCCTGCAAAATCAAACCTTAAGCTTTGAGCTGCAGCAGCACATCAGCAAAACCTCCTCCGGTAAGATCAAAACCGGTGCGAAGAGTAAAGGTGCTCTGGCCGTGAATCTTACCATGCTTGTGTTAGTATTCGTTACGGTCTATGGTTTTATGACCTTTGACTATAAGGATATTAATGTTGGAGAAGCCATCAGCAGTACGCTGCGCAACATCAGAATTGTATTTATGCAGCCAAAGCTTACCTACGATACGGCAACAGGAATTTTATATCAGCTGCTTATCACCTTCTGTCTCGGAATCCTGTCCACCATTACCGGAGCAGTCATTGCATTCTTTGCGGCATTGCTATGCGCGAAAAACATCGCCAATCCGGCAATCGCAGCTATTATTAAGAGTGTCGTGGCATTTATCCGTGCGGTTCCCACCATTCTATGGGTATTAATCTTTGCCGTATCCGCCGGACTTGGAAGTGTCGCCGCCGTCGCAGGTCTTACCTTTCACAGTGCCGGTTATCTGACCAAGGCTTATGCAGAATCCATTGAAGAAATGGATGACGGAACCATCGAGGCATTAAAAGCAAGCGGTGCAAACTTCTGGCAGATCGTATTTCAGGCAATCGTTCCCTCGTCCATAAGCTATATGCTGTCCTGGACCTTTATGCGCTTTGAGATTAACTTCACCAATGCCATTGCCATGGGTGCTGCGGCTGGTGCCGGCGGTATCGGCTACAACCTGTTCATGGCAGGCAATTTCTACCTGGATCTTCGGGAGATGGGTTACCTTACCTACATTGTTGTAATTGCAGTTATTCTGTTAGAAATGGCAGCAACAAAAATAAAAGCAAAAGTAAAATAACCAATCAGGCACTTACGTTACAGGCACGAAATACGTGCAGGAATGAGGACAGATATGGATAAAAAACGATTATTCAGAATCATGGCAAAAGCAGACAACCAGACCATCGCAGAATTGTCTGAGAAGATAAAGGAACAATACCAGATCGTCATAATTAAGGAGCCAAGTAAAACCTTAACCATGATCAAGATGCGGGAACCTGTAAAGGAAAGCGTCTTCTATATCGGAGAAGTTATGGTATGCGAAGCAATGGTCGAGCTGAGCGGTATGAAAGGTGCTGCTGTTACCATGGGAGAAAACTTTGAGAAGACACTTAATATGGCTGTGATAGATGCAGCTTACAATAAAGGTATTTTCCGGGAGGAAGCTGTTCTTCTGAAGCTGGAACAGGAACAGCTTCTGCTGGAAGAAAAGGAAAATGCCCTTCACCTTAACACAATGGTTAACTTCACATCAATGGATCAGGAAGGAGCGTAAATTATGGCAGCACTACAGAAAATACACAGCTTTGACGGGGTTTTTGATTCACAGAAGGTATACCGGCTGATTCTTACTGCCATGAGTAATCCCACAAGAGTTGTTTCGGTAAAATCCTATGCGGATAAATTATTCGGCAGAAACCCGGAATTTTTAGCGATTGCATTGACTCTGCTGGATAACGAAGTAAGCTTCTATGCCTGTGAGGATACCGGGCTTTCCGAGGAAATCTCCTCTCTTACCCTCTCCCGCCCGGAGTCGCTTGAGAATGCTGATTTCATCTTTGTTCCTGAGGAAAATCACCTGGCACAGGTGATTAAGCATGCCAAATGCGGTACCTTGAAGGATCCCCATAAATCAGCAACCGTAATCGTAAAAGTCCCCGGCAGCAATTCCTGTGATCTTAGGCTGTACGGTGCCGGCATTCGAAATACGGCCGAATTTCATACGGATGAGCTGGTACAGACGGCGCTTGATCTTCGGGATGAGCAGTATTATGAATACCCTCAGGGAATTGATTTAATATTTGTGTCAGGGAACGGTGATTTATTTGCCATCCCCCGACTGACATTAAGGGAGGCAGAGTAAATGGCATATGTTGCAGTATCCGGTGGCAAGGAAGCCATCGAAGCAAGTATTGATCTTCTGCGTTATTACCGCAGCGGTACCGTAATGGACATTGAGCTTAAAGCAATTGAACATAAGATGTCCCTGCTGGTAGACAGAGTGATGAGTGAAGCCGGATTATATTCAAAAACCTATGCGGCACTTGCTCTCAAGCAGTGCGAAGGCTCCATCGAGGAGGCGGTATTCCTGCTTCGTGCCTATCGCTCCACCCTGACCAGAAATTATTATACCGAGGTGGTTGACGGCTCCGAGATGCGCGTGGTACGCAGAATTTCCGCGGCCTTTAAGGATATCCCCGGAGGCCAGCTTCTGGGTGCCACCTATGATTATACTCACCGTCTGATTAATTTTAATCTTGATCATGAGAATTCCATTGCCCTGTATGAAACTGTCCGTAAAGAGCTTGAGAGACAGACTCCTCAGGAAATCACCCATTTTCCCAGAGTTTCAGAGGAATTGAAAAAGGAAGGACTCATCGATTCCTATCAAAAGGATGACACAAAGCCTTTTGATATCACAGAGAAGCTGCTGGAATTCCCCTCAGACCGGAGTGCACGCCTGCAGACCCTGTCACGTGCCGATACCGGCTTTCTCTCCGGTCTTTCGTATTCCGTGCTTCGCGGCTTCGGACAGGTGCATCCCACTGTCGGGGAGCTTCGTACCGGTTATGTGGAATTATGCGTGCCCTATCTCTTTGACGGCACACAGAATATCTATATCGGTGAGATCTTAATCACCGAGGTTGAATGCTTTAACCAGGCTGAAGATAAAAACTGCTTAAAGCTTGCCGTAGGTTACGGCGCAGTGTTTGGAAGAAACGAAAACAAAGCTATCGCCATGGCAGTGATTGACAATGAACTGGAGCAAAAGGGTCCTTATCCGACCCAGAATGAAGAATTCGTTCTGATGCACGGTGACAGCCTTGAGATGAACGGTTTCATCTCCCATCTTAAGCTTCCTCACTATGTCACCTTCCAATCCAAGCTTGACGCAGTCAGAAAAACAAGGAGACAGGAAAATGAATAAAAATTATAACTTTGCATTCCTGGACGAAGGTTCCAAAAGGGAAATCAGAAGAAGCAGCATAAAAGCAGTTGCAATTCCCGGTTATCAGGTGCCCTTCGGCTCCAGGGAACTTCCCATCGGGCGCGGTTGGGGTACGGGCGGGATCCAGCTGACCCTGTCACTGATCGGCCCCGATGATGTACTTAAGGTGATTGACCAGGGCAGCGACGAAAGTGTCAATGCTGTGAATATCAAGAAATTTGTCGGTCTCTGCACCGATGTGAAAACCACCGGCAGAACCGGCGAAGCTACTGTCATACAGACCCGCCACAGAATTCCGGAAGTCCCTATGACGAACGACCAGATTCTGATCCTGCAGGTTCCTATTCCCGAGCCGCTGCGCATCGTGGAGGCCAGCGAGGAAGTTACCAAGAAAATGCATGCGGAGAAGGATTATGCCCCCATCTGGCTTCAGCTTTATGAAAGCCTGATGAAATATAAAAAGATTACAATCTCTTCTGAATATCCCGTAATGGTAGAGGATCGTTATATTATGAACCCCAGCCCTATCCCCAAATTTGACAACCCAAAGCTTCACGAGGCAGATTGCCTGTACCTCTTCGGCGCCGGACGCGAGAAGAAAATCTATGCAATTCCCCCTTACACCAAGGTTGCCTCGCTGGAATTCGAAGATGTTCCTTTTGAAAAGGAAAGCTTCCGGGGGAAGCACTGCCGCCTGTGCGGCAGCACGGATACTTACCTGGACGAGATGTTTGATGCGGTAACCGGTGAACGGTTCTACCAATGCTCAGATACCTCCTGCTGCAGGGATAAAAGAATAGAGAGGGAGCACGCAGGCATATGAGTCTTAATGAAAAACCTGTACTAAAGATAAATAATCTTATTGTACACTATGGCGGCGGATGCCCGCAGTGCCGGCACAGTCTGGAGAAAAACCGCTGCACCGTATGCGGCACTGTCTGGGCGGCTAATGACCTCTCTCTTGAAGTGTACCCGGGAGAGGTACTTGGAATTGTCGGCGAAAGCGGTTCCGGTAAATCCACCCTGATGAAGAGTCTTTACTTTGATCTTGAACCCACCAGCGGCAGCGCCTACCTGGGGGATTATAAAAACGGCGGGCGGGATATCTGGACCGCAAGTGCCGCAGAGCAGCGCATGATAAAGAATAATATCATGGGAATGGTTTATCAGAACCACATCCTTGGACTTCGTATGGACTACTCCGCCGCCTCCAACATCGCAGAGAAGATCATCGCCGCAGGCAGCCGCAATGCGGGCAGGATGACAGCCCGTGCAACAGAGCTTCTTGATGCGGTAGAAATACTTACCTCACGAATGAGTGAAGCACCGAAGAACTTCTCCGGAGGAATGCAGCAGCGCGTTCAGATCTCCAAGGCTCTTGCCAATAATCCCTCTCTTCTGCTGCTGGACGAGGTTACCACAGGTCTTGATCTGTCGGTACAGGCAAAGGTACTGGACCTGATTCGCAAAATCAAAGCAAAATATAACATATCCATCCTGCTGGTATCTCATGATCTGGCTGTCATCCGCATGCTTGCCGACCGTACCGTTGTAATGCTTGACGGCAGAATTGTGGAAAGCGGTCTGACCGACCAGATCCTGGAGGACCCCCAGCATGCCTATACCCAGCAGCTCGTACATTCTCTCATCTGAACGTTACGTTCGGATGATACATCATATGATCCATAAGGAGAAATCAAATTGATTGCAATAAAAAACGGAAAAATCATAACCCCCGGCGGAATCCAGGAGAATAAAGTACTCATAATCGAAGGGGAACGAATCAAAGCATTTGTTAACAGTAACGATGAATGCATTCAAAAAGCCGACCGAATCATTGACGCACATGACAGGTATATCACCCCCGGTTTTATTGACGTACATTCTGATAAAATCGAACAGTTTATTCAGCCCCGCCCCACTTCCCGGATGGACCTGGAGCTTGCTTTAAAGGAATGTGAACGGGAGCTGCTGCATCTGGGCATCACCACCATGTACCATTCCGTATCCTTATATAAGGATGAATTTTTCGGCAAATCACCGCTTAGAACCAAGGAAAATGTGAAGAAAATTGCCGATCTGATTGAGAATATCCATAACAGAAATCACTTGATCCATCACCGCCTTCACCTGCGTATTGAGATTGACCACTTTGAAGCCTTTGATATTGCCAGGGAAATGATTGCGACAAAAAAAATTCATGAAATATCCTTCATGGATCACTCCCCCGGCCAGGGACAATACAGGGACCTGGCCATCTATGAGAATACCATCTCCAAGTATCACGGAAAAGAGATTGAGACCTTGGGAATGGAAGGGATTATCGAATACCACAGGAACAAATCCGTATTATCCTTTGAGCAGCTGAAGGAGCTCACCGAGCTTGCGCATGCCGCCGGTATCCCGGCGGCCTCCCATGATGACGACTGTGAAGAAAAGCTGGCGGTTAATCAGGCAATCGGTGTGGATATCAGTGAATTTCCCATCCATGTAAAGACAGCAAAGTCAGCGAAGCACATGGGATTTCATACCGTTGTGGGTGCTCCGAATATCTTACTGGGCGGCTCCCATTCCGGAAATATGTCTGCTGCAGAGGCAATTATGGAAGACTGTGCGGATATCCTCTGCTCCGACTACTATCCTCCTGCCATCCTCCACAGTATATTCATCATGCATCAAAAATACGGAATCGCACTTCATGAGATGATCAACAGGGCTACCTTAAATCCTGCCAGGGCTATGAAGATAGACCAGGATTACGGCTCCGTGGAAGCCGGTAAGAAGGCGGACCTGCTAATTATAGATAACCTGGACGGTTATCCTGTCATCACCCACGTACTTGTAGATGGCAATACCACCTCACGGGTTGAGTACAGAAAATAGTGTGAATGATTGAGTGGATGTGTCAAATTATGTAAACTTCTGAAAGGCATGGTTATACTATGGAGATATTACAAATAGAAGGTTTAGGTAAAAACTTTTACCTGCACAACCTGAACAGGGAGATTAAGTCCTGCCAGAATATCAGCTTCTCCCTGGGTAAGGGCGAATTCATCGGTATTGTAGGACTGTCCGGTGCCGGTAAATCAACAATATTAAAATGTATCAATCGCACCTATCTGCCTGAGCAGGGTGCAATTTATTATGACAGTGAGGCCTTCGGCAGCATCAATCTTGCTGCTGCTTCCGAACGTGAAATACTGTACCTTCGTAAATACGAGATCGGATATGTCTCCCAGTTTTTGAACGTAATGCCAAGAACAACCGCAAAGGAGCATGTCATGAGCGCTCTCCTGGAGATGGGAGAAGAAGACGGCACCGCACAGCAGAAGGCTGAGGAAATGCTGGCATATTTTAAATTGCCGGAGAATCTGTGGGATATCTATCCGGGTACCTTCTCCGGCGGGGAGCGTTTAAGACTTAATCTTGCCCATGCCATGGTCAAGCACCCCAGACTGATGCTGTTGGATGAGCCCACCGCTTCCCTGGATAATAAGACAAAGCTGCTGGTCAAAGAGATGCTAAAGAAACTCAAAGATAAGAATACCAGTATGATCGGTATCTTCCATGACCTGGAATTCATGGAGGGTGTTTGCGATAAGGTATATAACATATCAGAGGGAACTTTAGTGTGAATATTGTGTCTGACCAATGCAAAGCTCTACCTTTACAGCTCGAATTTGCGGGCATTGTCAGTATGGAGGATTCATATGAAAAAAGCAGATCTTCACATTCATTCCACCGTGTCGGACGGAAGTGATTCTATCGAGGAAATTATCAAAATTGCAGAGAAGAAAGGACTGGATGCCATCGCCATAACTGATCATGACACCCTGTCACATTGCCTGAGGATTGATCGGCTGAAAGACACAACCAGGGTAAAGGTACTCGGCGGCATTGAGATTTCCGCTGTCGATCCGGAAAATAATCTGCGTGCCCATATACTGGGCTACGGCATTCGCAACCCGGAACTTATTACCGAGCTTACCCGACCTCTGCTGGAGGCACGGAACCAAAATTCCGAGAGGCAGGCTGAGCTTCTCAGACAGCAGGGCTATTCCCTGCCCGAAGAAAAACTGCATAGAGCTGACGGAAAGTATCTCTATAAGCAGCATATTATGGACTACCTGGTATCCACCGGCCAGGCAGAGGAGATGTTCGGAGGCTTTTATCATTCCATCTTTAAGAACAATGGTATCTGTGCCTTTGATATTCAATACATTGACGTATTCAAGGCTGTGGAAACAATCAAGAAGGCCGGCGGTCTGGCAGTACTTGCCCACAGCGGTCAGCAGCAGAATTTCTATCTGATCCCGCAGCTGTTGGAATACGGTCTTGACGGTTTAGAGCTGAATCACCATGCCAATTGTACGGAGGATATGGAGATTATCAAAATATATGCGGAAGAATTCGGACTTTTCCTTACCGGCGGCAGTGATTATCACGGCACCTACGAGCCGCAGCCCTTCGGTATTGGAGATTATCTCTCTGAAGAAAGCGGGGTAAGAGCAATATGCTTGGAATAGAACCTACCATAGAAGAAGATGTAGTACTGGAGAATACGACACTGGGAGCTTATACACAGCTTCAAGCCCACAGTGTCCTTAACAATGTTACTATAGGGGACTTTACTTATTGTGCCGGTTATAATCAGATTGATTATGCAAGAATCGGCAAATTCTGCTCCATCGCAAGCTTTGTCCGGATTAACCCCGGCAACCACCCTACTTATACCAGAGTGGCACAGCATCATTTTACCTACCGCAGCGAATTATTCGGCCTGGGTTCCAATGATACGGACTTTTTTGCATGGCGTGAGTCCAGGCTTGTGACCATCGGAAATGATGTCTGGATCGGACATAATGCCAGTATCATGCCGGGAGTCACCATAGGAAACGGAGCCGTCATCGGCACCGGTTCCGTGGTGACCAAGGATGTGGCACCCTACTCCATTGCAGCAGGAGTTCCCGCAAAGACAATCACCATGCGTTTCAGCGATGAGGTGATTGAAAAAATTGAAAAATCCCGGTGGTGGGACTGGGATTATGAAACCATTAAGGAACGGCTTGCGGATTTTCGCAGCATTGACGAATTCATTAAAAAGTATTTATGATTATGTTAAAAGGACATTATTTAGTTAATCCAGCTGATCAGGCAGTATTTTTATAATATTATATTGGGAATTGATCACCAGCCACAGCTGCGCATAATAAGTCATAATGTTCCATATGCCTATGCCATTCAGATGATATTGTGATATTAAATTTCCCAATGCGTCTATGGTACGTGCATCCACAAACCTGACTAAATGCAGAATAGGAACATTTACAATATATTGATTATACATAAAATAAGGTGTTTGTGAAACCTGTTCAAATTCAATGGCAGCTCCTACTTCACGGGCCAGACTTAAGGCGGAATTGACTGTGATCGAATTTGCCTCCGACCTGCCTGCCTCATAGGGAATCTGCCAGTCATAACCCAGAACAGGAATTCCGATAACAATTCTCTCGGGAGCAATGATTGTGATTGCAAATTCTATAAATTCCTGCAATGCACTGATCGAAGTCACAGGCACCGGCGGACCGTAATTAATACCCCAGATAAGGTTCGTGAACATAATACTTTCCGAGGTCAGACTAAGACCGGAATAATCGATTTGCGAATAGCTGATATCGCTTTCCAGATAATCCTGACTTAAATTAATTGTAATAAAAAAGAGATACCCTTCCTCCTGAAACCGTGCGATAAATTTTCTTGTGAGATTCTCATATAAGGGCCGATTCGTATTATTCACATAGGTAAATACCAGATTCAAACCCATAAAACCCTTTCTTCTTACGATTTCAATAGAATTATTCACAATATTTTGCTGATATATCTCATTCATTAAATTCTCATAAGCCGCCTCCAGATCCGGCTCTCCCAGGGTTGTCAGCGTAGTTACCATCATAATCGGAGCCGTCCCATACTCTTTGGCAATATTGATAATATCCGTGTCATCGTAATAGCTGCTGATTTCTCCCTGGGCAGTAGCCCGATAATTAAAAATATTTAAATAGGTCAAAGAAGGAAGCGTCTTAATCAGTGTCTCTTGATTAATATACGGGTAAGCAAAGCCATTTGTCGTAATCTCACCCTCAGTGTTATAACTGATCACCAGAGTCTCTCCGGAAAAAAGTTGATCTCTTTGTGTAAGGAATGGATTATTTCTCAGTAATTGTACGATTGAAACACCAAATATGATAGAAATATCCGATAAGGTATCCCCCTCTCTGACCGTATAAGTCAGTCTTGGATGTGCAATTACGATAGTTTGCCCCGGGACCAGATTATAGGGACTGTCAAGCTCATTATATTGAATCAGGCTTATAACAGACACTTCAAATCTGGCAGCAATCATTTCAATGGTATCCCCCGGCTGTACAACATATATCTCCATATAATATCTACGCCTTTCCAATCTTACCCCATTCACAACAGGAACAGATTCCACCTGGTCAGTAATAATATATTATCCTTCATCTGCCATTTATTACATAAAGCGGATTATCTCTGTTATCTAATTATCTCTTGTAAGGCTTCCAGTGTAACTGTCTGTTTTGGCTCAAATTGCCCGGAAGCCATATAGCCTAATATACTTTCTGTGAGAGCACGAACCTCGGGATATTCCTGTTTCTCCAGCAATCCCATACTGCTGACCATAAGGTATCCGGATCCAACCTTTACCTCAAACAGAAAAGCCAGTCTGCGAAGTCTTGCATAGCAGTCTATTACAGTAATAATCGGTTCCTCCATTATCTCGGGGAGAATCACCGCACGGCCATTGGACATAGGCCACCATTGCCAGTTGGAATGAGCTTCCGTAGGAAATTCCTGAAATACAGCATGGGATGGGTCCATCATACAGCCCATACAACCGCTTTGTGCCGGAAAGGTTCCAACCGACCAGAAATCCGTGGTAAATTGTGCCTGGACGGAGGAAGGAAAATGTTCCTCATCCGCCTTCGGAGAATACAGCACCCGTGCTCCTCTCTCCAGCGCCTGTACCGCCTCTGACCAGACAGCAGCAATTACCACCCTGTCTGACGGCTCCTTCCTCTGATCCGGATATACCCAGACCGGATATTCATTTCTATATTCTCCAATCATCACTGATAAAGTCAGCTTCCGGGGAGATATAATATCTCTGAGCGCAATTGCAATCCTTCCTGCTGCCGTTACCTCACCGCAGGGAAAGACTGCTGCCGGCAGCTCTCCGCTCAGAATCACCTTATTGGCTTCCCGCAGCTCATAATAGGTAATGGCAGTGACAGTTACTTTCCCGTAATTGGCAAGTGCAATCCCGGCTGTCAGGGTATCTTCCTTCGAATAGGTATAACGGTCCATGAATACCAGGGGTACGGCCTCACAAAAGAAGGACCGGAAGCGTTCCGGGCGTGCGAATGCATAGAGCTTCGGTTTCAAATGGGCATCCAGCATCCCTACCAGGGCCGTCCCCTGACCGGGGAAATCCTGCAAACCAAGCAATGAGATTCCGGAGAGTCCTCCTGTGCGCAAAACCGCTTCAATTTCCTCGCGATAAGCAAGGAGAGCAAGTTCACCGGTGGCCTCCACTCTCCTCCTCCATTCCTTTAGAAAGCCCTTCCGCGTTACCTGCTCCTTTATATAGGTTAAATTGTCCGGAAGCGTTACACCTTGATAGTCATTGATCTCCTCAAAGTCAGGAAGCACCTCATATTGACCCACCTCAAAGCTAAATACCGGCTTCCTGCAGTTTGCGCGCAGCTCTTCCAGTACCTGGCTGAAATTTGTCTTTGTGTTCGGATAACAATGATTGATATATCCGCACATGGGACTTGAGGTTCCCCGCAGCATTTTGTCGTAATAGTTGGAGGAGGTGTAAAAATCACTTTCCCCATCCGCTCCCCGACTGCCATAATGGACGTTGGAGCCGATGGCATAAAGCCTTGTGGGATCCATGGCCTTTGCCCCGGCTAACAGCTCCTTCATTCTATGATGCCCCAATTCACCGGTATGAAGCTCATTACCGAAGGTAAGCATCACAAAGGACGGGTGGTTGGCATAAGCCGACAGAAGCTGCCGCAGCTCAAGCTGATAGTAATTCCAGCTTTCTTCCGTTTCAAAAGCATCCCTGGGATTCCAATGGGAAAGCTCAGGCTGAAGCAGTATGCCCAGCCTGTCCGCCGCTGTAAAGGCTGCATCCGGCGGACAATGGGAATGAAAACGCAGGCAGTTGATCCCGTATTCTTTATAAGCATTCAATATCTTAATCCATTCCTCTACCGTAAGGGGCATATGCCCGGTCTCAGGAAATACACAGCAGTTAGCCTCGCTTCGTAAAAAGATTGTTCTTCCGTTTAATGCAAGCCGGCCCCTGCTGTTCTCTCCAAACTCCCGGATACCAAACGTATCGCTCCAGCCGTCCAATCCATCCCCTGATACGTGAAGCTCATAGAGATTTCCTTCGTATTCATCCCATAGCCTGCAATCAGGTGATACCGGCAAGTTCTCAAAGGAAATGGTATACTGTCCCGCCGCCAGCGTAATCTTACGCTCCAATACCGAACCGTTTTCTGATGCTGTACTGTCCAACGCAGCATAATCCAATGCAGCATAATTCAATGCCGCGTAATCCAAAGCCGCGTAATCCAAAGCCGCACAGTCAATTCTCAGTACTCCTTCATATGGTATCCCCGCATCAATATCCACAAGTACGGTAATCGTGTTTCCTTTCGGATAAATTCTTACCTTTGACAGAAATACCTGCTTTTCTATGCGAAGCCGAAAGTAACCCAGTATTCCGTTCCAGTTGGTCTGAGTTTCATCTGTTGCAGCGGATGAATAGACAATAGCATCATGAGGCCATCCCGGATAGGAATTATCACAAACCAGCTCTATTCTGCTCCCGGCTTTCAGCTTGTCTGATACTTCAAAAATATATGGTGTGGATACCGTACCAGCCTGATACTCCTCCACTGCCTGTCCATCGATGAATAAGCTAAGCTTACGGCTGCGTTCCGCTTCCAGAAAGATTCTGTCCCCCTGCTCAAAAGCTGCCCTTCCATTGTCCCCTGCGCCATCCGGTATACCGGCATCGAAATCCTTCCTAAAGATTGCCGGGCCTTCATAGGTATACCTTCTCGTAAGTCTTGTGGTAATGACCTCCGGATTAAGCTTTGCTCCTTCCTCAGCCTTCCATTGATTTGCGCTCGAATCCTTATGCCCGATCTTATTCTCATCCAAGGTTCCCGGCAGGATGGCATCATAGATCTTATCACCGTCAATTCTAACCTTCCAGCTACCCTTCAGATCAATTATTCTCATCGCTTAACCCTCCTCGCATGATACTTCATAACGCCTTTGCCTGTCAGCATACGGCATCCTGCTCAATATAGCTCAGGTGAACCGCAACGCTGAAATCTGACGGGTCAAGCTCCCTGGCTTTCTTAAGCTCACTCTCCGCAAGATCCCGCCGGCCGAGACCATAATAACCAAGCCCTGTCAGGTAATGACAATGAACCTTATTCTTCTTATTCAGATTTTCATCAAAAATCAAAAAATCGGGCAAGGATACTGCAAAGTAATCGATTTTCACGAAATCCTCCATATGCTCCCTGCCATAAGCAATTAATTTCTCAAACCTGCTTCTTGCAGGCTCCGCCTCACCCAGCTTGAGGTTTGCAAGCCCCTGGTACAGGATCATGTCCGCCGGCTGGTCATTATAGAACATCATTCCTGCAGGCTCTGCGATACCGTTGGAAGCCAGGGTATAATGGTACCTCCCAGCCTGCTCATCCCCCAGCATTTCATAAGCACAGCCCAGGAAATAATGGATATTGTTATCCTGTGTTCCTGCAAGCTTCCCCTCCCCTAGATTCTGGGGATAGATCAAAGCTCTCATCAGATAAACGATTGCCAGCCGGATATTCTCAGGGTTGATCCCATTTTCCTTCGAAGTACCAGCCTCCGTTAGAAGCAGTTCTCGTGCCATTTGGGTCAGGGAGAGGACATACTGGCGGGATATTTTGCCTTCGCCTCCCTCCCAGGGATGAAACTGTCTGTCCATAATCAGCCGGTGCGCCTCTTCATACTGTCCTGTCAGGTTATGCAGGGTAACATACTCCGTATACAGATCGTCCCGTAATTTAACTGCCTCAGGGTGATCCAGGTACAGCTTCCTTCGTTCCTCCACGCTCACTCCGCACTTTTTATAGAGCTGGTCAAGCTCCAGCAGTATTCGAGCATCGGAAGTATCAAGCCTGTATGCCTCTTCCATGCATCTTCTGGCCTGATCCGGATCCTGCTGCTTATTATAATAAATCAATGCCAGATTACGGTGAACCGTAGCAAAGGCAGGATTGATTTCTGCCGATTTCATAAAGCAGTTAAAAGCTCTGTCATACTGCTTTTTGTCATACCACAGGTTTCCAAGGTAATAATGAGCCCTGTCATCCGAAGAATTCTTAGAAATAGCCTTTGTTAATACGATGATGTCCGTAAGTTTATTTGGAAAGCAGTAAAGTGAAGGCCGATCCTGTGCCTCCTTCAGGCATGCCTGAGCCTTCGCCTCATCCTCCAGCAGCATATGATAGTAGGCTTCATAATATTTTAGCATGGGATGATCACTGTAACACTCCCCCAGTAGGCCAATGGCTTCCTGATAAAAGCCTGTCTCGGCAAAGTCCTGCGCTATCTCCAGATAGGTATTCACCTGATCTCTCATTCTGAGCTTTAAGGCGGAAATCAGCTCCTTTGCCCTCTCGCTCTCCCCCTGCTCCTTCGCAAGCAGGTATTCTTCGTAGCCTGTGCGGTAATCAAAGCTGTCCAGGGTCAGACTTTCTTTGCTATATGCAACCGCCTCCTCCGCTCTGCCAAACAGTCTTAATAAGCTGCTTTTCAGTCCCCTGGCCTTCAGATTATGACTGTTCTTCACAAGTCCCAATTCAACAAATTGCAGGGCATTCTCATAATTTCCCTGCAAAGCTTCAATCGCTGCAGCATAATAATAGGAGTTCTCCTGCTGTTCGTTACTCCAGGCAGCTTTACGAAACTGCTTATATGCTTCCTCGTATTTCCCCTGATAAAAATAAGCCAGTCCTAACTGATACATTGCCTCCGAATCATATGGATTAGGATTGCGCAGCTGCAGCTTTTTAATCGCGTTCATAAAGTAAGGCTCACTCTCTGCAAATAACCCTCTTCGCAGAAGCAGAGTACCATAGGCAGTATTCAGGCGGATATCGGTGCTGTCACGCTTTAAGCCCTCCAGATAATAAGGATCAGGATCATAGGTAGCATGACGGTATTGTTCCATATGCAGACCAATCAGATAGAGCTCCTCCAGGCTTTCCACCTGCTCCGGAAGCAAAACAGGTAATGCCGCCTCAGGAAGCTCCACGGTCTCAGCCTGCTGTGGTTTATATTCAACCAGACTGCGGCCGTCCTCCGCATACACCATCAGGATTAGGTCCTTTTCTTCACAATTCTCTACCGATACCTTATTCTGATAGACAGCCTCCGGAGAAAGACTTACCGTCACATCCAGGTATGGATCCGAATTTCTGTTTGTCAGTAAGATTCGTGCATGCTGAAATACTCCGGCCGCATAGATGCAAACTGCCGCGCAATTGCCTCCCTCTGAGGAAGGCTCCAGCTCCATCCCAACCGCCGCATAGGTACTTGCCGACTTAACCCTGCCCACTTCCTTATAGGGCATGAAATACTGGGTAAAGGTCTTCTCCTCAAAGGGCTTTAACCAGGTAAAGTCCGGCTGGTTATCCGTATAGACACCGGTCATAAGCTCAATGTAAGGCCCATTTTCATCAGTCAGATTGCGCTCCCAGGCACGGCCGAAATCACCGTTGCCCCAAGTCCACTGCTTCTTCCCGGGAGAGATATGATGGTCTGCCACATGGAGAATACCTGCTCTCTTTGCCAGATCATAGCCGCCTATAAAATTATAATCCGATCGGTAAGCCATATACGAAGTAGGTACCGGAATGTTCTTATATCTTGAGATGTCCACGCCTCCGGAATAATCAACTTTATAATAGGTGCCCTTTGCAATGGGGAATTCTGAAACATCCCGTTTACCATGGTCGTATACCGCATGGACATCGGGAGGAAATACAGACATGGTATTCTCATTCGCCGGAACTGCCGGATTCGCCCACCAGAGGAAGGTCTGTGCCAAAGCAGTACGGTTATAAAGCTGTCCCCTGATCTCCAGATAAGCCTTGTCCGGATATAACGTAAAACCTGCCGCACCCTTGGTTCCATACATGGGATCAATCTCATTGATCCATACTGTCTTACTGCCGTCTTCATTCTCCTTCAGCATATAATCTACCGGTAAGAAGGTGCTCGGCCTGTGATGCTGGGGCCAGTTAAATTCAATTCCACCCGAGATCCAGGGTCCGGTAAGCCCTACAAGTGCAGGCTTAATCACTTCATTGTAATATACAAAGTCATAGTGATTGGTCTTGTCGAGGGCTCTCTGAATTCTTCCTCCCAGCTCCGGAAGTATCATGATCTTGAGATATCTGTTTTCCAGAAAAACCGCATTGTATTTCTTGTCCTTCTTTTCATCATAAATCCTGTCAATCACGGGATATGGATATATCTTTCCGCTGCTTCCCTGATATACCCGTTTCTCCAGGAACATGGGATTCTTATCCGGCACACCCGCCTCATAAGTGGGAAGCACAACAGCTTCCTCCCATATCCTGACTGTATTCTCCTGTACTGAACTATCTTGCATGAACTCCCCTCCTATATATTGGTACTCCGAAAATTCCCCGGTGTCATACCCGCTATCTTCTTAAAAGTATTTGAAAAGCGTGATTCATTGGAAAAGCCGCATTGATAAGCGATTTCCCGAAGACTGAGCTTCGTGGATTTTAAGAGCATTTTCGCACTGTTGACTCTGGTCTTGATGATATACTCATGTACGGTAAAGCCCGTCTGCTTCTTAAATTTACGGGAGAAATAGTACTCACTTAAGCCCGCTGCTTCTGCCAGATCCCGGATGGATAACTCTTTGTCATAATTTTCTTCAATACGATTCACCACAGTTTCAATGACATTATCTTCCCCTGAGTCAGGGATCCCCGGACCCTGAAATAACTCTCCCAGAATTCTGGCGATATAGGCTGATTGAATCGCCTCCGAAGTCTTTTTACCCGATTGATAGATTTGATAGATGGCATTCATCCGGTTTACAATATCACCGGAATTTCGAAGCAGAATGATCCCGGTATATAAAATACTTAATTCCTCATAGATTGCGCCGGCATTCGCTCCGTCATAATGAAACCACAGGGTATCCAGATTGCCCAGGGAAGAATAGCCATGGGGCTTATGACAATTAATCAGGACGGTATCACCCATTTTTGCAATATAGGATAAATCGTCATGCTCGATTTTCATACTGCCCTTTAATACATGCAGGATAAGATAACTGTTGTAATTCTCCCGCCGAAGCACATAGGAATCCTCATATCTGTAATGCCCGGTACAGGTAACATAATAAAATAAGCTCTTTGCCTGATTGCTTGGACTTGTAAAAAACAGCTCCGACGAAGGCATCACTCCTTTTTCTGTTGTCTGCATAAGAAGCCTCCCTTAAAAATGCAATAAAAAAAGTAACGTATAAACATACGTTACCATAGAAAAATTTTAAAAACAATGTTAAAACAAGCCGTTCGATTATAAAAAATTGCCCTGTGTTTTTGAATATTTAATTGTACCGATCAAGTAATCAAAAAAAATAATTATAAAGTTTCCTTATACTCATCATACGGTGTGACTTCACACACCTTGATCAAGCTGTCCTGTACGGTAAACCGGATATTAAAGCCTGCATACCCAAAGCCGTATTTCCGTTCCGGATCATTATGATAGGAAGGTCTGGGATCATGGGCCAGCACACCCAAAAGTGCTTCATGATGCTGCGCTGGAATCAGTTTCAGCAAACGCTCCGGAAATTCCACCTGCAAGGCATACTCCTTAAGCGGATCAGCAAACCCGCCCAATGCCTCAGGATGACTGTCCGTATAGGGTAAGTAAGGTTTAATATCATAAATAGGTGTACCGTCCATCAGGTCTGCTCCGGACACATGCAGAACCGGTCCCTGTTCCGTACCTAACTCAATACCTTCCAGTTCTACAGAGGAAAGCCCCAGTGGATTTGGCCGGAAAGGCGACCGGGTTGCAAAAACCCCCATCCGCTTATTTCCTCCAAGACGCGGCGGCTTTACCATAGGAGACCAGGTATCCCGTCCGGTATCCAGGAAGCCCCAGATCAGCCAGATATGGGAGAAGCCCTCCAATCCCCGCAAAGCATCGGCATTGCGAAATTCCGGTTCAAATATAATCTGCGCCTTTAAGGAATCCACAATCCCGCTTTGACGGGGAATCCCGAATTTCTCCGGGAAGTCCGTATGAATGCGGGCAATCCTTCTTAGTAAAAGCGGTTCATTGTCAACCCCATTGTTTATTTGATCGTTTACTTGATTCTTTACTTGGTGGTTTATCTGACTACTTATCTTATTGTTTATCTGGTTATTTATTCTATTATCCATCTGATTATCTGACCAATTATCATTCTGCATCATATTTTCCCCGGCTTACCTTCTATAATGGCAACTCCCACTGCTGACCGTCCTGTGCGACATCCATAATCGTTGCACGACCGGCTGCCGAACTTCTTTCCCGTATAAACTGCCCAATGACCTCCGGTTTACCCCAGAAATGCATCGGAAAGGCATACTTTACCTCAGCCGTCGTAAGCAGTGCCTCCAGTCCACGATAATACCATTCCTCCTGGCGCGGATCAAGCGGCACAAAGGCCACATCAATCGCAATCCCCCTCAGAACTTCCATTTCCTTAAGAAACCTGGCTGTCATATTGTTATTCTCCTGCCTAGCCTCTTCCTTCCATACCCAATCATTCAGATCACCGGCATGGTAGACGGTCTTTCCCTGATATTGCAGAAGAAAAGCCACCCCGCAATCCGTGGACCGTAAGGTCCTAAGCTTTATTCTATCTCCGCTCTTATCCTTCAGTTCATATTCCTGATCAGGCTTAACGGTTACAATCCGTTCTGTTATCCCATCTGCAGCTCCGGCTTGAAGGTAAGCCTCCTTCTTTACCCGGATGTCGGAGGATAATACATAAATAACATTCGGATACTTGACGCCAAGTTTAAAAACTTCAGGATTATAGTGGTCTCCATGCTTATGGCTGGCAAAAACGAATAGCTTTTTGTCAGAATCCAGATCCGGTATCACTCCGGTATAATAATCAAATAAAAAGCAGCAGTTCTCCCATTCCATTAAAAAGCCGCTATGGCCGATATAGGTAATCTTCATCCGCAGTACCTCCAATGCTCCCTGAACCTGTTCAGGTAATATTATTCCATCTCATAATATTACTCTTTTCAGCCTGGATTATCAATCCCCACATGATATCTGAACTCACGAAAGTCAGCATAGCCTCCTATTTTCTTGGCAGAATATAAAAGAGACCGACCCTGTAGCCAGTAAAATGATCCAGGAAGAACAGTTCGTAAGTGCTTCAAAAGATGACCTGATTCTATAATGCTTTTTTACATAATGTTTTACTATTTTGAGTGATTCTTTATACAATAAATCGGTACAATAAGGCCTCTATTATAAAGAGAAGTATCATTTCCAATAAAATATTCAGATTGATGTATGCTCGAATATGATTTAATATTACTGCTGTCCAGTCTATTAAGTGACATTTTACGTAATGTTTTTTCACCGCTAGCACTTATGGTATCAGTGAGGTTTTGTAATACGTTCATTGAGATATAGTAGGCCTTTTCTTCTTTATATTTACTAAAAGTGAGGGTATGAAATTGAAATCATATTCGTTCCATGTCTGTATGGCCTTTACAATATCTTTATTAAAAAGTTTATTTCCACAGGCACATTTATAACCATGTTGATCACTTTTTAAATAATAACTATATGGAATATCTTCTGAACATGATCTCCTTAAAATTAATTCCAAAAAACGTAATAAAATTCTGAATTCTTAATAAAGAACCAGAGCTATTTCAATAAAATTTATCTTTATATGGTACAATTATAAAGTTAAGATGTGAGCCTATTCACATTATAACGATGAATATTTCTCATTCTGTTTTAGTATACTACATGAAGGGAAACATTGAAAAGGAGTGAATCTATGAAAAAAAAATTCTAACTGCATTTATTTTAATTGTAGTTGTCATCACATTAAGAACTTCAATTGTTAATTCCATGGCAAAGCAAGTTGAAGAAGAGCCACAGGATATATTGTATCAGGATGTTATCATTACTGCTCTTGCTCCAACAATTAATAAAGCGGTTGCCGACCATTATAAAAATACTTTTAGTGAAACACCAGGCTATGATATTTCTACAATAAAAATTTTGAATATTGAACGTCCCAATGGCTATCGGACAATGAATTTTATTATCAAAATTGAAGTTACACCATTTTTGGGACCACACATAACGGTAGGTAGAGACATAATTTCAATAGAACTTTCATACCCTGGAATTCAAGAATTAGTGAATTTCGAACATGTAAAAGATTATCCATTAACAGAGCGTTATAAGGATTTATATTTACAGTGAATGCTTAATTTTACTGCAATAAGCTTGTTTATAGCAGGATGGCTATAAACAAGCTTATTTGAATTAAAATTCAAAATAATCTACCAGATAAAAGTAATGTCACTTTTTCTTTTTGAAAAAGTATTCCTACACCAGTTGTAAATTGGCCCTCCTGTAGTATCAGTTCCCTGCCATACATCAATGAAATGGGGAGTAAGGACAAAACCATAGTCACCAGTATCTAAAATAGTAAAAGTATTACGGATAGTACTATCTGGATACATAGGAACGCCTTCGGATAAAATAACAGATGCTCCGAACGGAAACTGTGCTGGTCCATTCCCTGGATCACCCGATCTCCATGGGTGAACTGCGCAAGTACCTTGAAAAGGCGGTACTCCACTATGAGTTAGATTTCCTGGGGCACTTACATAGGCTTTATGTCAAAATACGACTTTGACGAAAAGTTATGTCAATATATTTTGACACAATTCTTCGTCAAAGAAATTAAGAATATACGTATTTACTCGGTTTTAATATGCTTATATTGACATACTTTTATGTCAATCGACATAGTTATCGGCTTTTTTGAAAATCATACATCTATTTTAGATGCTCTACTGCAGCTCTTTCTATTGCGAGTCCGTTTTTATAACGCTTCATATATTGCTCAAACCCTTCTGTGTCCTTCGGGTCGGGAGCCATTTTAATCCCCACCTTATCAATAAATACTCTATTACTAAGATACTCTTCCAAGGTTTCATACTCCGTCTTATTCACCAAATAGGATGCAAGCAGTGCAATTCCCCAAGCTCCGCCTTCTCCGGCAGTTTCCATGACCGTCACCGGAACACCGACCGCTGCTGCCATAATCTTCTGTCCTACCTCTTTGGTTTTAAATAATCCGCCATGGCCGAGAATTTCATCCAGCTGAACCCCCTCCTGTTTCAGAAGGATGTCCAGACCGATTTTGAGCGCGCCAAGGGCCGTGAATAAATGCATACGCATAAAATTAGCCAGAGTGAATTTGCTGTCCGAAGAACGTACAAACAAGGGCCGTCCCTCCTCGAAGCCCGTGATATGTTCACCGGAGAGATAACCGTATGACAGTAACCCGCCGCAATCCTGATCTCCCTGAAGGGCCAGATGATAAAGCATACCAAATAATCGATTAGCATCAACCTCCACCCCCAAAGCCTTTGCAAACTCATCGAACAACCCGACCCAGGCATTTAAGTCTGAGGTACAATTATTGGAATGAGCCATAGCCACCAGATTGCCGGTTGGTGTTGTTACGAGGTCGATCTCTTCGTACACCTTTGACAATTCCTTTTCCAGTACGATCATTGCAAATACCGATGTGCCGGCAGACACATTACCGGTTCGCTTTGCCACGCTGTTGGTTGCGACCATACCCGTTCCTGCATCACCCTCCGGCGGACATAAGGGAATACCCGGCTGTAAATCCCCGGTAATATCCAGAAGCTTTGCTCCCTCCGGCGTAAGTATACCGGCATTCTCACCCGCCGCCAAAACCTTTGGAAGGATTTCCTCAAGCTTCCATGGGAGCCGCTTTGTATCAATCATGTCATCAAACAACTCAATCATATGATGATTGAATTGTTTCGTATCCAGATCAATGGGAAATACTCCGGAGGCTTCCCCTACACCTAAGACCTTTTGTCCTGTCAGCTTCCAGTGGACATATCCTGCCAGGGTAGTCAGAAAGGCAATGTCTGAAATATGCTTTTCTTCATTTAAAACAGCCTGATAAAGATGTGCAATACTCCACCTTTGGGGAATATTATACCGGAATAGTTCTGTCAGCTTTTTGGAGGCCTGTTCGGTAATATTATTACGCCAGGTACGGAAGGGCACCAAAAGCTTCCCAGCCTTGTCAAATGCCATATACCCATGCATCATACCGCTGAATCCGATTGCTCCCATGGTTTGCAGTGTTATGCCATACTGCCGCTTTACATCCTCTTTCATCTTTTGATAGCTGTCCTGCAACCCTGCCCATATTTCCTCCAGGCGATAGGTCCAGAGATTATCCATATAGCTGTTTTCCCAATCATGGCTCCCCGACGCTATGGTTGAATGATCTTCACCAATCAGAACCGCTTTAATCCGAGTAGAACCAAATTCAATACCAAGAACTGTTCTTCCTTCCTGAATCGCATTTTTCACTTCATTTACTGAAAGACTCATGTTTTCATCCCCCATAATAGATTCATTTACTCCTTCTTATTCGACGGTAACCTCAATTCTGTCCGTAATAAGCATTCTTCCCATGCTTCCTCAGATAGTGTTTATCGGCAATCGCTTTCGGTGCAGGCTGCACATTGGGATTAATTAATTCCGAATAGCAAGCCATTTTTGCCACTTCCTCCAATACTACCGCATTATGCACGGCTTCGAAGGCGTCCTTCCCCCAGGTAAACGGTCCGTGATTCGAGCATAGAATTCCCGGCATACTCATGGGCGAGATATGATTGTTCGTTAAGGTCTCGATGATCACCAAGCCGGTATTCTTCTCATACTCTCCCTGAATTTCCTCCTCTGTCAGGCTTCTGGCACAAGGAATCGGCCCATAGAAATAATCCGCATGGGTCGTTCCGTACAGTGGAATGCTTCTGCCTGCCTGAGCCCAGGAGGTTGCCCAGGTGGAGTGGGTATGAACGATACCGCCCAGCTCAGGATACCTTTTATACAGCTCAATATGTGTGGCGGTATCGGAGGATGGTTTATAGCTTCCTTCGATCCGGTTCCCCTGAAGGTCAACAACGACCATATCCTCCGGCTTCATACTCTCATAATCCACCCCGCTGGGCTTGATGACAAGATATCCTCCCGTCCGGTCAATGCCGCTGACATTTCCCCAGGTATAAGTTATCAAACCGCGCCTGGGCAGCTCCATATTTGCCTGATATACAATTTCCTTTAATTGTTCCAGCATCTCTTCTCCTGATCCCTCATTTCCTATCATTTTTTACTCCATTTATTTGAACGCAACGGAATTCCATCTGAGTTCATTCTTAAGAGTTCTAATTGTGGTTGCATGATCGATCACAACTGCTTCAATTCCCATAGCCGCTGCCCAGTCCTCCATCTGCTCCACAGTCAGGTCATAGGAGAAGGCGGTATGATGCGCACCGCCGGCCAGAATCCATGCCTCGGCACCGGTTGCCAGATCCGGCTGGGGTGTCCAGAAGGCAGTTGCTACCGGCAGGTTCGGCATCGGCTTTTCAACCTTCTTACAATCCACCGCATTGATAATCAGGCGGAAACGGTTACCAAGATCCACCAGGGAGGTTGCTACTCCGGGTCCTATCTTGGAGGTAAATACCAGCCTTGCCGGATCTTCCCGGTTACCCATGGACAGAGGATTGACACGAATACTGATGGGACCGTCCGCAACAGTAGGGCATACCTCCAGCATATGAGCCTGAAGAATACCTTCCTTACCGGGCACCAGATTATAGGTATAATCCTCCATGAAGGAGGTACCCTTCGCGCCAGGCATACCCGCTGTCATCAGCTTCATAATACGCAGCATGGCTGCTGTCTTCCAATCACCTTCCCCGCCAAAACCGTATCCCTTTTCCATCAAACGCTGAATGGCAAGTCCCGGAAGCTGCTTTAATACTCCAAGATCCCCAAAGTGTGTTACAATGGCATTATAATTCTTTTCTTTTAAGAAGCGCTCAAATCCGATTTCTATCTGGGCCTGAACCGCTATATGCTTCTTTAATTCTACCGCATCTCTGCCGTCTGTGACAATATCATATTTTGAATAATATTCCTCAACCAAAGCGTTCGTATCCGCTGCGGAAACCGCATCCACTGCTTCTGCGATCTCAGCGATAGGATAAGCATCGATCTCCCAGCCGAATTTCACCTGGGCCTCCACCTTATCCCCCTCAGTCACAGCAACATTTCTCATATTGTCAGCCACTCTCAGAACGCGGACATGGCTGCTTTCCATAATGCCGATGGCCGTTCTCATCCAGGAGGCAATCTTTCCCTGAACCTTTGCATCGCTCCAATGACCCACGATAACCTTACGCTCTATTCCCATGCGGGTTACCATATGCCCGTACTCTCTGTCGCCATGGGCTGACTGATTCTCATTCATAAAGTCCATGTCAATGGTATCGTAGGGAATCTCCATATTAAACTGGGTATGCAAATGCATCAGAGGCTTTCTGTATTCCTGCAGTCCTAAGATCCAGGATTTCGCCGGGGAAAAGGTATGCATCCAGGTAATGACGCCGGCACAATCCTCGTCCGTATTTGCTTCATTAAAGGTCTTACGGATTAACTCATTCGTAATTAACGTGGGCTTCCATACCACCTCAAAGGGCAAAAGCTTTGATTTATTCAGCTCCTCAACAATGATCTGTGAGTGTTTCGCAACATCTTCCAGACACTCCTCGCCGTATAAATCCTGTGATCCCGTACAAAACCAAAACTTGTATGCTTTCATCCTAACCATCCTTTCTGCAAAGCCTGCAAACTTTGCCTGCGAATCATACCAATAAGTGTGAAAATTATCTTTTACTTTCACACTGGCTCCATGTAATTTTATTCTATATATAAAATGCTAATACTTGTACGCTCAAGTATACAACTTGTTTTTTTCATGTTATACTTTTTTTAATAGTGAAGGTTTGGAGGATCGTCTAATGAAGCAAAACGCACATACAAAATATTCCCTTATCATGGAAGACATACAAAGGGATATCATCAGCGGTAAAATAAAAGCCGGCGATCAAATCACTTCTGAGAATAAACTATGTGTCCGGTATAACGTGAGCCGCCATACGGTGCGCAAGGCAATCTCAGAGCTGATCGGTCAGGGGTACCTGGCCAGTGTTCACGGGAAGGGTACCTTTTGTACGGAGCGAACCCGCTTTGAGGGAGCCTCCCATAATATCGGCGTAATCACCACCTATATCTCCGACTATATCTTTCCTCATGTCATCCGCGGCGTCGATGAGGTGTTATCAAGGAATGGCTACAGTATCATCTTAAAGAATACCGGAAACAGCCAGAGTGCCGAAGCAAAATGCCTGGAGGATATTCTTTCAAAAAATATAGACGGGCTCATCATCGAGCCCAGCAGGAGTGATATCATAAACCGGAATATATACCTTTATGAGAAATTGGATCAATATAATATTCCATATGTTTTTATTCAGGGAATTTACCGGCAGCTGTCCCATAAACCCTATGTGGTACTGGACGAAAAATACGGTGCCTGTCTTGCGACCAGGCACCTGTTGAAAACGGGGAGAAAAGATCTCCTTGGTATTTTTAAAATTGATGATTATCAGGGAATAGAAAGACACAAAGGATATAGTCTTGCTCTGGCCGAAGCCGGTATCCCTTATGATCCGGATCATGTTATAACCTATCATACCGAGGATCGTAAAACAAAGCCGGCCTTCGCCCTTCGGGAGCTATTGGGGAAAGGAGTCAAAATTGACGGCATTATCAGCTATAATGATCAGATCGCACATGTCGTCTATCAGGAGCTGACCACGATGGGGATCAAAGTCCCCGAGGATATTGCAATCGTCGGATACGATGATTCCTTTATCGCAGTGAACAGTCAGGTACCCCTCTCCTCTGTCCATCATCCCAAGGAAGAGCTGGGCCGGCTTGCCGCAAACCTGCTGCTGGACATTCTCCGCGGAAAAGCCGGCAGAGAGCAATGGCATAAGGTAATTACACCCGAATTAATTATAAGAGAATCCACAGGTAAGCTAATATGACAGTTGCTAATATTCTACTCTACCGATATAGCAATCCAGACACTGCTGTTTTCTTCCTCCGCCAATACATTTTGAAAGGTCAGGGTTTTTGTAACGGTTCGCCCGTCTTTCATCCTGATATCCAGGTTCAGAGCCGTTGCTGCAATCTCTTCATTTAATACATTGTATTGTATCTTATCTCTTTCCTCGATATCCTTAACGCCAAGCCCGGCAATATATTCCTTATCATATCCGTAGTCAGTAAACCCGGCCTTGAACTTCAGCTGATAGGTGTAATCAATCCCCTCCTGGTCGTCATAAGAAATGGTATACGGAGTATCGTATGTTTTCCATTCCTCGCGTTTATTTCGCGGAAAGTAACCCAGCTCGCCCCGGTTCAGGGTATAGGTAAGTGAATCTATTCCATCTCCCTCCACCATAAACCGGAAGCGAAGTACCATTTCGGAATATTCCTCACCGCTCCACCAGGAAGAGCCGCCCCACTCCGCATAGTCATTATAATCCGGAATTCGGAAGGTCAGTTTGTTCTCATCATCAATAAAGGTCTCCTGCTGGATTCTTGAATTCGTTTCCTGCTTCTCCTCCGCGCTCCCCTCCGAAGCCGGTTCGGGATTCCACTCTTTCTCCAGCTGTTCCAGGTATTCCTTAACCTTTGCCGGATCCGCCTTGGAAGCATCCAGCTCGATGGGAAACAATACATTCGTTCCTTCATAAGCAGGATTCTCCGATATCAGGCCGGTCTCCTCATCATAGGAAAATGCGTCCTTACTGAAGAATACCGTATCGGATACGGCAAGATACAGCTTCTTATCGGCAAATATCTCTATATTATCACATTCGATGATCCGGTATAGAACACCGTCGATGAATTTCTCCATATAGCTGCCGTTCATCGAAGCAATATTGTAATTCCATGGCTGCAGTCCCTGGATCAGGGGAGAGATAAACAAATTATCTTCATAGGTCATTGCAGTTTGGTCAATTTTCTCAACTGCCACCGCAATATAGGTTCTCTCCGGATGGAGCTCCCAGGCCGAGCCGGTCCGTTCACTGATCGACTCACCCGACACCTTGCCCAGATAGGTTACTTTATAAGCGCCGTCCGATACTGTCTCTAATACATTCTCACCCTTCTCTTCAAATGCCTTCCCAAGCTTTTCATCCTCCATGATGACTGCCGCCTCTTTCGGTAATAAATACCGGTAAGCCGCATAGGCTGAGGCAGGTACGATCAGCAAACCAAGAATGATTGCCGCTGCAATCGCCAAATTTCTATTTATTCTTTTCATTTTGCCACTCTCCTTCATACGATTATTAATTTTTTCGTTTAATTGTTCTGAAGGGTATTTCGACGGAGAGAGTGCCGTTTTAAGAATTTCATCTATTTCATTCATAACCTTGCACCTCCAAATATTCTTTTACCAGTATCCTGCCCTTATGAAGCCTGCTTTTTACCGTTCCCTTCGGGATATGTAACGCTCTTCCTATCTCCTCTACGGACAGCTCAGCCGTATAATACAAATAGATTACTATCCGGATTTTCTCAGGAAGCCGCTTTACCCCGGTCTGAACCTGATCAATTCTTTCTTTTCGGATAACTTCCATCTCAGGCTGCTTCTCCCGGTCCTCTGCAAGCTGTATCAGGTTATCCTCCAGTTCTTCTGTAGGAAGGATTTTTTGTCTTACCGCATACTTTTTCTTATGATTTTGCCAAAGCTTCGCCGAAATACCCATAAGATAACTTTTGGGATTGCCACTGCTGTCAAGTCTGTGGCATAACTCAACAGCTTTCAGGAAGGTGTCCTGATATAAATCCTCTGCGTCTATGCGATTACCGGTCAGATTACAGCAAAAACTAAATACATGTCTTCCATGCTCTGAAATCAAATCATTTAATTCTTCTGCCGTCATCGTTCCGCCTCCTGACTCTTCCGAGTGATTTTATCATCATGCCTTCACTGTTTATTGTCATAAGAATGAAATCGGTTCATTTTTATCTTTGACACCTTTTGGTATAATTAGCTTAGTCAAGGCTTTGTTCTGAAACTTCGATCACCACAAAGTTACCATGAAATATAGCTTCCGTCAAATTTGCCGTTTTGCAAATGCAGATATCAACAGCACAAAAACAGACGGCATCTTTTATGGGAATTCACTAAATAAATAATTTATATCTTCTGCGCACATTTAAGTGTGTAAAGCCGTTATACCTATTGAAAGGAGGCTATGAGGTGGCAGCCGATATCAGCGAACAATATGATAAAATCTATCGATATTGCTATTTTAAAGTGAGCGATTCACATCTGGCGGAAGACCTGGCTCAGGAAACCTTTCTCAAATACTTCACTCAAACTTCATACATCGAGCGCGGTAAACAGCTAGCCTACCTGTATACCATCGCAAGAAATCTGTGTATGGATGCCTTCCGCAAAAGGAGGCCGGAAGCATTAACCGAAGAATTGCCCGGTAAGGATAGTATAAAACAGCTGGAGCTCAGCAT
The DNA here is from genome assembly GCA_023409535.1 of Bacillota bacterium. GTDB lineage: Bacteria > Bacillota > Clostridia > Lachnospirales > Lachnospiraceae > Mobilitalea. Next base: position 206,146 of record JAEYGZ010000013.1, on the reverse strand, counting down.
TGCCCTACGGCAGGGCTTGAACCTGCTGAAGGATCAGGACCAGGAGCTGCTCCTGTTAAGGTATGCAAATGAGCTGTCCATTGGTGAAATTACTGCGATTATGGGACTTTCACGTTTTGCAGTTTACCGCAGGATCAATGCAGCCCTGGCAGCTTTACGCACATCATTCAGAGAGGAGGATTTTTATGAATAAGAAGTTCAAAAAGGCTTTACAGACAGCTTTTGATGCCCCCATACCAACAGGAAAGGAAGCATTTTTAAAAAAGTTACGTTACCCAAAGACAACCTATCGTGATTTTCTGCTCAGTCAATTTTGTTATATTCGCAAGCGGGTATGGTTCTGCTCTGCCCTGATCGTCTTGCTTTGTATAGCGGTCGCTTTTCTGCCGTCGAATTATGGATTCCAGTTTACAGAATCCGGGATGGCCTGGAGTATCTCTGCTCTTCTTCCTTTTATGGCCTTGCTGACCGCAACGGAGCTGTACCGCTCTGCATTTTATCGAATGTCGGAGTTAGAGCTTTGCTGCCGGTTCAGCCTGTCCCAGATTATCATGGCACGCATTTTGATTTTAGGCGGCGGAAATTTCGTTCTTCTGACATTGATATTGACTTTCCTAAATCATGCTTCTTCCTATCCTCTGCTGCAAGCCGCTGTATACCTTTTGGTACCTTACCTGATCACCTGCGGAGCCTGCCTGCTGGTTCTCAACCGTATAAGAAGCCGGGAAAGCATCTATATCTGCGCCTTTGTGTCCTGCCTTGTGAGCATGGCCAACATCATCTGCAGCAATATGATCAGGCTGCTCTACTCGTCCCTATACCTGAACTACTGGCTTATCCTTTTTGCAATCAGCGGTGTGTTCCTTGGGATTCAGCTGCGCAATTTATTAAAACATATGGAGGATAAAACATGGAACTTTCTCTTGACCGAGTAACAAAGCATTATGGAAATAAAATAGCCTGTGACCGCATATCCCTGAACTTTCATCAGGGTGTATACGGCCTTCTGGGTGCCAACGGAGCAGGCAAGACTACCCTGATGCGCATGATGTGCGGTATTCTGGCGCCGACTTCCGGTTCCATCTCCTTTGATGGAATTGATGTAAATCAGGAGGATTACCGTGACGTATTGGGATATCTGCCCCAGGATTTTGGCTATTATCCTGAATTTTCCGCACTGGACTTCCTGCTTTATATCGCTTCTCTCAAGGGTCTTACAAAGCAGAGGGCCAAAGAAAAATCCCTGGAGCTTCTGGAGCTTGTTTCCCTTGACCATGAAGCAAGGAAGAAAATTAAAACCTTTTCCGGGGGAATGAAGCAAAGGCTTGGGATAGCACAAGCCATGCTGAACGATCCGAAAATATTGATTTTGGATGAGCCGACAGCCGGTCTTGATCCAAAGGAACGGATACGCTTTCGCAATCTCATCTCCCGCCTTGGAGCGGACCGTATTGTGCTGCTCTCCACCCATATTGTTTCTGATGTGGAATATATAGCCGATACGATACTAATGATGAAGAATGGTCAGTTTATCCATCAGGGTGCCCCCGAAGCAGTCATCCGTATGATAGAGGGCAAAGTATGGGAATGTACTGTATCACAGGAGGCAGCAGATCTTCTTTGTGAAAAATATCCGGTGATCAATCTCAGGCAGGATAACAGGGATGTGTTCCTTCGGCTGATATGTGAGGAAAAACCCTGCCCCGAGGCAATCATAACGCCTGCCACACTGGAAGACTTATATCTTTATTACTTTAGCGAGGTGAGAAAATAATGAACAGCTTTTGGAGCCTGGTAGGCTATGAATATAAAAAAATACTGCATAAGAGAAGTGTGCAAATCATTTTACTATTGGCGGCCATTGTAACTGCAGTCAGTGTCTGCGGTACATTGTTAGGCAATTATTATATCGACGGCAAGGTATATGAATCAAATTATGATGCAGCCATGAAGGATAGATCCTATGCCCGTTCCCTCGCCGGACGGGAAATCAACTCAGAATTGATCCTGGAAGCAGCGAATGCATATGCACAAATTCCGGAGACCGACAGATACATTGACACGCCGGAGTACGAGACTTATGCGCGGAAATACAGCCAGATATATAATAACATCCGTGCGATATATAACACCAATTCCAATCGTGTTATTAATATGGCGGATTTTAAGATATTGACCGCAGATCAAGCCGGGCATTTGTACCAAATCCGCCGTGAAAGACAAATACAGAATATGAAAGGAATGAAAATAAGTAATAAAGCGAAGGAAGAGCTTCTAGCCCTCGACACTCAGATAAAAACCCCGTTTACTTTTTCCTATACAGACGGCTATACGCGGTTTTTCTCAATCATGATAACCATCGGCTTATTGGCAGCCTTTGTCATGGCGGTTTTAATCTCACCGCTTTTTGCCGGCGAATATACTTCCGGGGCCGACCAGCTCATTCTGGCCGCAAAGCACGGAAAACACAAGCTTATCCATGCAAAATTGTTCACAGGGTTTTCGCTGGCTGCTGCCTTATTCCTTATGCTCGTCCTCCTAAGCTATATTCTCACTATGCTGATTTTCGGATCTGACGGCAGAAATGCTCCGTTACAGCTCTACTATGCTATGTCGCCTTATCCGTTTACTATGGGGCAAACAGCGCTGCTTCTCTCTGCCTGCGCATTTTTTGCCTGTTTACTGACTGCATCTGTTACCATGCTGCTATCAGCAAAATTTAAATCACCTTTTGGCGTGATTATTCTCATCAGCCTGTTGCTGGTTGCCCCTATGTTCATCAGTATATCTGATCATACCAGCGTGCTGCTAATCAAATTATATAATCTGCTGCCTGCTAACATGATGTCCTTCGGGTCAGTGATCGATGGCATTCCATATGAATTTTTTGGTTTCGTATTCTTACCCTATCAGTTTCTGCCATTATTTGCAATTGCGATAACCATACTTCTGACACCATTTGCCTATCGAGTCTTTAAGAGACATCAAATTTCATAAGTTGGAGCAGCTATTATTTCCACTACCCTCTTGACAAGGACATCGGCTGTTGGCATCGTCATTACCTGTATGGCCGGGATGCAATACTTTGTATACGAGGAAAAGCTTCGATCGGTTCCACCCTATCGAAGCTTTTCCAATTCATGCAATTTAGTTGGAGCAATTCCACCGGCAGGCATGTTCCGATTTCTTTATTCACCTGCTTCTTCCAATACAATGGCACCCTGAGGCAGCTCGTTAGAATGCGCTTCATTCTGGTAGTTATGCAGCCGTCTCATTTCCCGGAAGATAAATATTCCTGTAATTACCGAGGAGATCACATCAGCCAACGGACCGGCCGAGATAACTCCGTTCAATCCGAAAAACATCGGTAATAGGATTAAGGCCGGAATTAAAATCAACACCTGTCTTGACAAACCTAACAGTGCAGAATGCATCGGCTTACCGATTGCCTGAAAATAATTGGAGGAAACAATCTGAAAACCGATGATCGGCAGGAACATCAGCACACGCTTGACAGCAAGAATACTGAAGGATATCAGCTCATTGTCCTTGTTATTGAATAAATATACCAGCTGCTGCGGAAATACTCTTGTTGCTATCCAACCGATTATAACAATAACAGTTGCAAAAATTACCGCTATTTTATATGCTTCCTTCACTCTGCCGTATTTTCCGGCTCCGTAATTATATCCGATGATTGGCTGCGACCCTTGGTTAATACCAAACAAAGGCATGATCATCAAGGTAACAATACTATTTACAATACCCATTCCTGATATGGCAACATCGCCTCCATACTCCCCTAATCTTCTGTTCATAATAAGATTTAATACGCTGGCAGCCAGCTGCATGGCAAAAGGCGCCGTTCCCAGTGCAATGATTCTTCCAATATAGGATGCCTTTAATTTCAGATATTTCATCCTGATTTTTAACAGGCTCTTCCCTTTTAAGAAATATACCATAACCCATACCGCTGAAACGGCCTGGGATAAAATGGTCGCCAGAGCTGCGCCCCTCATACCCCAATCGAATACAAAGATAAATACAGGGTCTAAAACTGTATTAATCAGAGCACCTATGAGCATGGTGTACATTGCAATCTTGGGATTTCCTTCTGATCTGATAAAATTATTCATCCCCATACCCAGGGACTGAAATACGCCGCCAAGCAGGATAATCTCCATATACTCTTTCGCATAGGGTAATATTTGATCACTGGCACCCAGCAATTTCAAGAACGGTTCCAGCGTAATTAATCCCACTACGGTCAGAATAACGGAGGATAGAATCAGCAATACCAACGCATTGCCAAAGATACCTTCCGCTTCTTCTTTTTTATTTTCACCCAATCGGATGGATACTAAAGAATTAGCGCCAATTCCGATGAGCATGGAAAATGCCATCATAATCAGCATCACCGGGAAGGCTATGGTGGTACCGCCAATTCCCAATGATCCGACCCCGTGCCCTATATATATCCGGTCAACCACATTATACAATGCATTTACCAGCATTCCGATAATCGCCGGTACGGAAAACTTAATAATCAGATTTAATACTTTATCTTCGCCTAATTGTTTTGATCTGTCCATGATTAACTCCTTCAATTGATTTATAAGTGTTTCCTGCTTACTTCTCAGTTACCATTCCATCCTCTATGTTTTTAAAATTATGAATGACTCTCAGCAGAAAGTTTTTAAATGCATCCTCTTCCTCTTTTGTAAAGCCATTCAGAATGATGCTTCGATTGTCCTGAAAAATTTCGTCGAATTCCGGCATATGCGCTATCGTCTTATCTGTCACCTGAATGATCACCGACCTTTTGTCCTCGGAATTCCTCAATCGGACAATCCATCCCTGAGCTTCCAGCCGCTCTATTATTCCTGAAATTGTCGGTCTGTCGCAGTGTATTCTATCTGCGATGCAGGCAGGAGATAATCCGTTATTACCATCTTCACTATGATAATAAATCTCCTTTAATACCGCATACTGTCCGGGTGTTATCCCATACCCATCCAGCTGATTGGTCAGCCGGTTCTTTGCAGTCATATCCGCTACATGTAAAATATGTCCTATATCTTTTCCTTCAAACACAACCTCACCCCACAAAAATAGTTAGTATACTAATCAAGTGATTTAATTAGTATACTAACTATATATAATAATGTCAACCGCTTTATTACATTTACTCTATTGCACGGACTGAAGAATATTAATACGGCACAGCAGCACTTAAGCTGATCTGTCATATAATATTGCAATCAGCCATGAAGGATGAAAGCGGTATTTGAGATTATAAAGTTATTTTAGCATCTGTGCAAATACCGGCAACCGCGGATGAATTAATTCAAAAGTCCTTCCGCAAACGTCTACCACAGAAGAATATCCTCACCCTTTAACTTAAATATCGCTTCCATGAAGTAATAATCTCCATAGATGATATTAAAATGATGCGCTTTGTCATGATAAGCAGCTGTGCAGCCCTCCAGGATACAATCATTGTCCTTGGTCCAATTGCACTGTTTCTCCTCAAGGGTTTTCAAAAGCTTTAAGGCAGCACCCAAATATAAGTCTTTCTCATGCTCACCAACCTGCCTTGCTATCTCAATGAATCCACAGGCTGCAATTGCTGCTGCTGTGGAATCCACCCATGCAGGTTCCCCCGGCTGTCTGAAATCAACCGGAATAAGACCGCTCTCAGGAATATTTGAGATAAAATAATGCGCCACGCGCTTCGCAGCATCCAGATACTGCTTCTTCCCTGTATGAATATAACTTAGCACAAAGCCATAGATTGCCCAGCTTTGACCCCGGGTCCAGGAAGAGCCTTCCTCATAGCCCTGGCCGCCATAGGTTCTGACAATTCCTCCTTCAAAGGGATCGAATTCCACAATATGATTACATGATCCGTCCGGACGAATAAACGCTTCCTGTACGGTATCCGCATGCAGCATGGCAATCTGCTTAAATCTCGGGTCACTTGTTTCCTCCGAAGCCCAGTAAAGGAGCGGAACATTCATCATGCAATCAATAATTGCCCAACCTCTGTTATCACCATTGCCATAGCTGTTCCAGGCTCTGATGAAGCTTCCCGCAGGATTAAATCTTCCGGCCAGCAGATTCGCCGCATGCAGCCCTCTGACCCTTGCTTCGGTATTGCCTGTGATACGATAATCCGCAACTGCGGTGGGCAGCCACATAAAGCCTACATCATGATGCAAGCCCAGATACTCGCGGAAGCACTGATCCAGCTTGTCTTCCGATACCCTTGCGATCTCTGCGTATCTTTCCTCTCCTGTCTCGTGATACATCAGCCACATCATACCGCCCCAGAAGCCATTCGTCCACCAGCTAATCCCCCCGTCCGGAGTAGCGGCATCCGTTTTGCTTTTATCATCATGCGTTCCGTTTACAGTGGTATAGGGGATCTTGTCCTTTGATTTTTCACTGACCCATTCCATCTTTTCCCTGATTTTTTGTGCGGCAGCTTCTACCCACTTCTTATCATTTTCCTGCAACATAATCATTCTCCTTGTATCATATGTATTGAATTTTCGTCATAATTCTATCCTCTATATCATAACCTTTTGATGGAATCCGCACAATGTACCTGAATGCTATCAACTGACTTATTCTGCTTTGTTGCTCTAACATAAATTCGATACAATATCATAAAAAGAATTTTTTATAATTCTTTCGCTTTATATTCAAAATAATCAAAATCAGCATAGGTTCCAAATCCGGTGAGGTCCTGACAGCAGATGCCTGCCATTGCCCCTGTGAACCAGCCTTCCTCACAGGCTTCGTCCGATAATATGCTTGCATCCAAAACAGGACCTATCTTGCGATAACCTTCTTCGCCCGCCGTGCTATAATAGAATTGAAGCTTATCATGATCCACTGACACCTTAAGATATACTCTGTCTGAGCCATCCAGCGGCAGAAATCCAATTGGATACTCATATTTCTTATTTTCAGCCGTCAGGATGGAAATACATCTGCCCATATCCTCCTCATGGGTAACATGCAGATAATAATAATTGTCATTGTCATACATACAGATTAAGCCGGCCATGTTCTTAAATACCGTTGGCTCATATTCCAGGCAGGTACTGGCTTCAAACTTAAATTCCGTCCATCTTCTTACAAGCAGACTTTGATCAAACTTTGATGCCAGACCTGATCTTCCATACAGTCTTAGGTAACCCGGTCGTGCCGTCAGGGAATAATGAGTCTCCGTCAGCGGTATTCTTAAGGATTGATATTCGATATCCAGCGCCTCCAAATTAAACTCATCCCGGTCCGCCTTCTCCGGAAACAGGTACTCAGGTAAATCCGGTGCTTCCACTTCAACCTCCGGCAGGTTCGTTCCGTTTGCCAGTACCAGCCAGTCATCCCCGGTCCATCTCATCTTCTGGATGGCAGTCTCGCGGCCCAGGGTATAACGCCTGCAGCCGCCAAACCTCACACCCTCAGGATTGCGCCTCTCAAGGGCACGGCCGCACAGATGAACCGCATACCACTGTCCTGTCTGCGTCTCCACCAAATCACAGTGCCCTGACTTTTGTAACAGCAGCTCCGGGTTGTTTCTGGCGGTTAAAATAGAGTTCCCTTCATACCATTCATAAGGTCCCCAAATTGATCCGGACCGCTGAATGGATTGACCATGCCCCTCGCCGGTTCCGGTATCTGCTGTAAATAAGTAATAATATTCCCCTCGTTTGAAGATATGGGGACCTTCCAGAAAGATCCGGTCTGCCTGATAGATTTCCTTTTCCTCCCCAATCATGCATTTTTTCTCATGGGAATACTCCTGGAGTACCAGTCTGCCGACATATTTTTTCGGGATGCGGTGATCCGTAACCATGCTGACCATGTATTTTCTCCCGTCCTCATCATGAAACAGAGAAGGATCAAAGCCAAAATTATTCAAGGGAATTGGATCCGACCAGGGCCCCATGATATCGGTTGCTGTCACGAGATAATTATGGGTATCATACATATTGCAGTAAAAGGCTTTCACTACGGTATAAACTAAATAAAAGGTACCTTTGTCATAAGTCAGGCATGGTGCCCATATCCCCTGGGATGCTCCTACCCCTCTTAGGTCCAGCTGGGATACTCTGTTCAGGGGATGGGTAAGCACCCTCCAGTGGACGAGATCCCTGGAATGATGGATTCGCACTCCGGGCCACCATTCAAAGGTTGAGGTCGCAATGTAATAATCGTCCTCAACCCGGAGGATGGAAGGATCCGGATGAAAGCCCCGCAATATAGGATTCGTTATTTTATTTGCCATGTTGATTCTCCTTCTGCCTTGCGTCAATAAAGGAATATCGCTGCTTTCCCGATCCCTGTCTTCTATAGCTGATCAGACCATCCGTTGATTTCATTATTCTTACTTCATTCATCGGATTAGCTTCAAAATCACAACAAAATCCATTTTTACGTCTCCCTTATCTATTATTTTTTACACTCTATGCGTTTGAGCAGTCTATGCCTCATAATAATCTTTTGACAATATCCACACAATACACTAGAATGTGATTAACTGATCTATTCTGCTATAAATATGAACTTAATTATGAAGCTGCAGCAAACACAATATTTTCTTTCGTGAGGTGACTATCCATGATAGCTATTTTACATTGCGGACATGATTCAATGCACAAAACCAAATTTGAAATGATCAGAAAAACAGGTGTACCAAATTACATTCTGCTGCTGGTAAAAACAGAAGCCTATTTTGAGATTGAGGGAAAGCTTCTCCCAACAAATCCGAATATGGCGATACTCTTTGACCGCAATACTTATGTTCATTATGGCAGTAATCAACCCTCGTATAATGATGACTGGATTCATTTTGACTTTATCGATGAGCCTTCCCTCGTGCAGGCATTAAGTATCCCGCTAAACAGACCAATCGATTTACCCGGTTTAAATACCCTGTCTAATTATGTTCGAATGATGGTTCAGGAAAATCATAATAATTCCATTCATAAAGAACGGATACAGGATTCTCTCATGCACATATTATTGTATCAGCTTGACCATCTGATCTCCGTATCGAAGCTATCCTATCCTGCAAATCATAAGCATTATATGCTCATGAACCAGTTACGCATTAACATTCATAATGCACCGAATAAAAAATGGACCGTTGCTTCCATGGCAAGGCATGTGAATATGAGTCCCTCTTATTTTCAGCATTTATATAAAGATTTGTTCGGGATTACCTGCATGCAGGAAATTATACTGGCCCGGTTGGAACGAGCAAAATTCTATCTGTCTACCACAGATATGGCAATCAGATCCATATCCGAACTATGCGGTTATGAGAATGAACTTCATTTTATGCGTCAATTTAAAAAGACGGAAGGCCTGACTCCCTCCGGATATCGCAGCATCTTTAAGACGGCGCATCTATAACGAACCCATTCGAACCCTTTTCCGATATGCGCCCGGTGTTTCATGATACAGCCGCTGAAATATCTCGGTAAATGCTCTGGCATCATGAAAACCTATTTCATGCGCAATCTCCGTCACCTTCATATTTGTTGATATAAGGCAGGATATCCCGTGTTGAATTCTGACCTTATTTACATAATCCTTAAAGTTCTCTCCCGCGCTTTTCTTAAAAAAGCTGCTGAAATAATAAGGATTCATATGAACTTCAGCCGCCAGTATTCCCAAGGTCAAATCTTCCTTATAATGCTTTTCAATGTAGTCTTTTGCCTTAATAATATTTTGTTTATCACTGCTTGCGATGGTTTGTTGAACATGTTCCAAATAATCCCGATAGACTTTATAGTAACAAACCAGCATTTCACTATAGCAAATGCATTTTCGTCCCTTCTCCAATAAATCCTTCATTTCAGGATTACACCCCGATATTCCCATCGTAACAATTTTCTCGTCCAGATGACGGATTGCGGTACAGAAATAAAAGCACGCATCCTCTTTTTTCCCGTCTGCCATTCTGCATACCAATTTTCCAAACTGTGAATAATACCGCTCAAATTCTGCCAGATTCAAGCCGATTACCGCATCCAGCAGCTTTTCCCGTACTTCGCCGAACCGGTCAGCTTGGACTTCATGAAAAACCGGCTCATGAGTCCTTACGATAGCGTTTGGCAACTGATCCGCAAAGAACAAGTATCCCTTCATGGCGAGACATTGCTCAAAGGCGTTCGGAATTTCACGCATATTTGCAACCTGCAAACCGATGATAAAAGCAATTTGATGGCCGGCGGCTTCCTTGGCTTGGTGACTGATCTCTTCTACTAAACGCAAACACTTCTCCTTATCAGAATCAGTACTTTTTATTACGATGACAATATGCTCTTTTTTTAGGAAGGTAATCCCGATCATTTTCTCAGAAAGATATTCCTCAAGAAAGCTGATCAAGGAAAAGTTCACAAGTTTTCTTAATTGCGGATCCTCCTCCGTTTGATAAAGTACTTCCGCATAGACCGGAGTATAAAAGCAGCGTTCCGGTTCGATGAGTTTCCCATAATCAACCTCCGGTTCTGATTCCCCGTCGCTTAAAAACATCTCCTTAGGAGACCCGGGAATAGAAGTCATACATTTTTCAATCGAATTCAGCAGTTCCTCTCGAAGCACCGGTTTCAAAAGATAATCCACAGCGCCATAATGAAGCGCCGCCTTTGCATATTCAAAATCCTGAAAGCCACTGATAAATATGATCTGGGTCTTTACCCCAAGGCTTTTGCATTCTTTTAAAATGTCGATACCATTCCTTCCCGGCATTGCTATATCTAGCAGTGCCACGTCAGGTTTATGCGTCAGAATCCCGTCCAAAGCCTTCTTACCGTCCGCGTAGTCACCGATAATATCAATTCCGAGGCTTTGCCAATTTACCAGTTTTTTTATTCCCCTCGTAATCACGGGTTCGTCATCCGCTATAATCATTCTGATCATTTACTCCTCCATAAGTGAATAAGGCATCAGTATTCTTACTATCGTTCCAACCGATTTTGTACTGGAAATCTTAATTCCATATTGCTCCCCATATAAAAATCGTATTCTGTCATGCACATTTTTCAAACCGATACTTTGCCAGTTATACTCATTCTTGATCCCGGGCTCTTCTCCTTCCAGCAGTGTCTGTATCTCGCTCATTTCTTCCTCATTCATGCCCACACCATTGTCCATTACGGTCAATTCCAGCATCTCCTCATAAGTTGTTACCTCCACCATAATACTGCCGTTCCCCTTCTTGGGTTTCAGACCATGTACATAGGCATTTTCAATAATCGGCTGTAATATTAATTTCGGAACCATGATTTTAGAGGTCTCACGGGCATTGACAACCAGCTGTACCTTACCGGCGATTCTGCAATTCAAAAGATAAACATACTTACGAACGATATCCAATTCCTTTTCCAACGGCACCATATCCTGCATCGGACCAATCAAATACCGGATCTGCTGCGCCAAAGCTTCAATCATATTCGGCACCTTATCGGATTGATCCTCTAATGCCGTCATCCGTATAATCTCCAGCGTATTGTACAGAAAATGAGGGTATATTTGTGATTTCAATGCGGTAAGTTCCGCTTCATTCTGCTTGATCTGTGCAACATAAGACTGATTGATGTAATTCTTTAAATCCGCGCTCATTTGATTAAATCTCTGTGCCAGGATACCGATCTCGTCATTAGAGCGAACCGGAATCTGTATTTCAAAAATACCATTCTCTAATTTGGCCATGTTTTCCATCATTTCATGGATGGGGCGTGTCAACCGCTTTGAAAAAAATACGGAACTCCCCATTAATGCAAGGATGGAAGCCCCCAGAAATACATACATCATCTGCTGCTTGTTTCGAATGCCTGAAAATGCATCCCGGGTATTGATTACTGCCATTACCTTTAACCCGTAATCATTCAGCTTTGTACTGATCACCAGCTGATCTTCCGTTTCTTTGATCTCTGATAAGCCTTCCGGAAAACCGACATCATTCTTGTCCATACTGCTGCTGTAGAAGCAGCTTCCCTGGTCATTCATCACATAGAACTGCTCATTACCGCTGAATTTTATGGTGCGAAACAGTTGATCCAATTTGTTGATACTGACATCCAGAAAAAACGTTCCGATATATGGTGTATTACCGACTCCTCCCCGGAGATCAAAATAATTACGTGCAATTGTAAACACCGGCTCTGATAAGCCGCTGAAATACCCTGTCTGATGGGTTGGAATCAATATCATCTGATTGCTTTTGATATCAAAAGCAGAATAACCGGTAAGAGTTTTAAATAGGGCTTCGTTCTTAAAATAAGTACTATAATAACTGTAATGAAAATCAAGCTCCGATCCATCCGTATCCATGGCAATAAAGTGTGCGCTGTTAATATATCCGTCTACACTGACAACATATTTTAAAAACTTCTGCATATCATCATATCGCTGTTGTTCCATATGCTCTGTATCGTGTCCGATCCCAAAAATAATCTTTCTCAGATTATCAGAAGCCCGATAGTCTGTCACAATTCCTTCTGCCGCAGAATAATTATAATAATATGGCATTTTTGATACTGAGTTATAGGAATCTAAAATAACATCCAGGCTGTTGGCGACATATTCCGCTGCCTGTTCATACTGCGATCGAAGCGCTTCCCGATAGTCCCTGATCATGCTGTTTGCAATATAAGTGGATAAAAACAGCATAGGAATTAAACCAATGACAATGATTGTAATGGTAAACTTCTGATACAGATTAAGACTTCTTCCACGCTTTTTCATCTTCGCTGCCCTTCTTCAGGATTATCAATTGACTTAGAATAGCATATTGATACGGGAAAAGCAAACGTACCTGCTTTATTCATGCTGTACGTTCGCTTTTTGTATACCTGTTCACCCTTTTGCTGCTCCTGCGGTAATGCCCTTCACAAAATATTTTTGGAACATGCCGAAGATAATCAGCGCAGGTACAATTGAAATTACCGTTCCTGCAAATACGATATCCCATCTTGCCGTATATTGTCCGACAAAGGAGGCAATTTCAACCGTGATGGTTTTGGCTTTTCCGCTGGGCAATACCAGATATGGCATTAAATAATCATTCCAGATACCAAGTCCGTTCAGGATTACCATGGAACCTGTGCATGGTCCCAGCAGAGGAAACGTAACTTTCCAGAAGGTCTGAAAGGGTGTACACCCATCAATCTGAGCCGCTTCTTCTATTTCTAAAGGAATCCCCTTTAAGAAGCTGCAGTAAAGCAGGCTGCCGAAGGCAATGGAGCCTGAGATGTAACATACGACAGGCCCAACCATATTACCAAACATATGAAAGAGTTTCATTTCCTTAAACAACGGAAACATATACAGCTGGAAGGGTATCATCATACCGGATAAGAAGAAGGTATATACCAGGGATGTTACTTTGCTCTTTCTTCTTTCCATACCATAGGCTGCCATTGGTACGATACAGATGATTAATATCTCCGATATCACTGTTAACAGAATTGAGTGGAAGATTGCTGTCGCAAAATCCGACTGCTTAAATAAATCCAGGAAATTCTGTATATAAAGCGAAGAAGGCAATGCCACCGGATTCTTAAGGATGCTTCCATTGCTTTTAAAAGCGGAAAACAATGCAAACAGGACCGGATATACAAATATAACCGCCAGGATGATGGTTGCCGCTAAAAGAATGAAATCCTTTGCTTTTATTTTCTTATGACTGCTCACTATAATTGTACCTCCCGACTTCGCAAAAACCTCTGTTGTAGTGCATTCAGAAGGATAATGATGAATAAAAGCATCATACCCACGGCAGTACCAAAGCCTTGCCTTCCTTCATTAAAGCCGGCCTTATACAGCAGATACACCAAAGTTTCTGTTGTAAAGCCCGGACCGCCGTCCGTCATGACATTAATCTGGTCAAATACCTTTAAACCATTAATTAAGGATAAGGTAAAATTAATTGTGAATGCCCCCGAAATCAAAGGTAACGTAATGGACTTAAAGCGGTGCCACGGATTTGCTCCGTCAATCTGAGCCGCTTCGATCAGCTCGGGAGAAACACTTTGTAAAGATGCTAAATAAATAACCATGTAATAGCCTGCACCCTTCCAAATCAATACCATACCAATCATAGAAAGAGTAAGCCCTGTATTTCCCAACCAGTCCTGTCTTAAATCCGCAAGACCGGTAATTTTCAGAATTGAATTGATTGTACCAAAATTATAGTTATACATAATCTTCCAAATAAAACCTGATACAATACCACTAATTAATACCGGAATATAAAAGGAACTTCGGAATAAATTCTTCCACCATCTTACATTATCAACGATTAAAGCTAAGCCTAATGCAATTGCATTCTCAAAGATAGAAATAAAAATCGTTAACAAAACCGTATTTTTCAATGCATTTCCAAATCTGGCACTTGTAAAAATCTCTTTATAATTTGCCAATCCGATAAATTTGACATTTGGATTGATCCCGTCCCAGGAGGTAAAGCTATAGTATATACTGGATATTGTCGGGACAATAATAAACAAGGTGAATAAAATAAATGCGGGAGCAATAAATGCAACTGCTACTTTATCAACCTTCACACGATTCCTCATTCTCATAGCAAGCTCCATTCTATAAGCATTTCTCATTAAAAATCTCTCCTTCCAGGGGCTTCCCCCGGGAGGGAGAGATTCCATAATAATTTTTTACAGTGTCTTATTTACTAATTCCGGTACCGGTTACAGGATTAAAATTCTCCATGCTGACCTTCCAGGTTTTATTCAGTTCCTCACTGGCTGAATCGATATCTCTTACATCTGACAGAACTTCAACCAGAGTCTTGTAAGTAAAGTTTCTGAAATCAGGGGGCAGCTCATTCTCACCGGTGCGTCCGTTCCACATAGGAGCAAGCTCATCTGCAGTATTGTTCGCGTCGATCACTTCCTGGAATACCTCTGAGACGTTCAACTGCGGTTCATCCACCGTAGCAGGGATAGCACTGAGCTTTTCACAGTATATCTTGTAATTTTCAGGTGCAAAGAAGAACTTAATAAAAGCTTCCGCCGCAGCTTTCTTATTCGGATCCTGAGCAGCCTGTGCTGAAATTGCAAGACCTCCGACACCGCCGCCGCCAACTAAGCGGGTCTTGCCATCCGGACTGGGAATTGCAAACCATCCGATCTGAAAATTGGGGTCTGCTGCGGTAATCTGTGAGAACATATGTGTTCCGGAATACATCATGGCCGACATATTATTTACTAGAAATGTTGTAATCTGCGCATCCGGAGTCGATACCCATCCATCCTGCGCATATTGCATAATCTTCTTCAATTCTTCAAAGGTTGCTTTAAAAGCCGGATCTGAAAAATCCTTGGTGCCTTCATAGCAATGTTTAATAAAATCCGGGTCCTGACTCAGCACCTGGTCATTATATACCTTATGGAACCAGAAGCCCATGTGCCAGATGTCGGAACCGCCGACTACCAGCGGAGACATCTCTCCCTTATCTTTAATCTTTTGGCATAGCTGAAGAAATTCATCATAAGTTACGGGTTCCGTAAATCCGTTTTCATCAAAGTATGCTTTGTTATAAATGATGCCGTTTGTGTTTTCACCGGCCAGAGGAGCAGTATATACTGCATCGCTGAATGCCGTTGTTGTTTTAAACAAGCTTACGATATCCTCCGGCAAGGGAGTAATCTTTCCTGCACGTACATAAACCGCGGTATCTCTCATCTCCATAACATCAGGAAACTCGCCTACACTGTCCTTCGTGATTAATAACTCATTGTAGGCTCCGCCGTTACCGGGCACAATGTTCACAGTAATATCCGGATTAGCTTCGTTAAACTTATCAACGATTTCTCTCATGGCAGCTTTCGCGCCTTCGTCACCATCTGCAAAAATATAAGTCAGTTCTGTGGGCTCTGTTACAATTGCTTCCGCAGGCTTATCCGTTCCTTCATTGGAAGCCGGAGCTTGTGTTGCCGTACCTGTTGCCGGTGTACCTTCCTTTGGGGCATCATTCTGCTGTTTTGAACAACCCGCAAATAAGGTTGCAATCATGATAACTGCTGTTAATGCTGCAACTAATTTCTTTTTCATTGTAAATCCTCCTCCATATAAGTATCCTAATTGATACGGTCAGAAAGCCGTTCCGTTAGTAATATAACTATATCAACAACTTGCATAAAAAAACATGCAGGTTTTTAAGCTGTTTGTACATATTTTTAAGTATATTATAAATATTTCCATTTTCATCATCCATAAGAGCAATACTTCCAAATGATAATATTTTTGCCCGGTATTGTATTCTGCTTTTGGTATATCCACACAAAAAGCGTGTTTATCAAGCCTCCTTGAAATAACACGCCTTTAAATGAATAGGTTATAATGATCTGTCTGCTTTTCTATTTTTTAATACTTTGACGGCATCTTAACATATGCCTTCAGTCTCTCATATTCCTCTATGGTTATTGTTAGGATCGTTCCATGCTTATATCCATACGGAAATTCAAAGGAAGCATCCGAACGGATAAATTCTCCCGTGGACATTTTCTTAGCTATAAATGGTACATAGCCTTGCTCCTCAGCAGCACACCCATAGAAATCTAAGAATAAACACCACCTGCCATCTTCTAATTTAACTGCTGTCGGTGCTTCATATAATCCTGATTGAAGTGCTTCCATGCTCTTATCGAAGCCATCAAGCTTATGATAGGGCCCCGTAATATTCTCTGATTCTGCAAGAATAATCTTCTCGGGATTTCGCTCGCTTTTTAAGAACAGGTAATACTTTCCCTCTTCCTCATACATAGCGGAATCAATCACCCCGCTATCTTCCTTTTGATATAATAATCCAGGTTCTGAGAAGTTCATAAAATCCATGGTTCTGGAATAATAGATCCCTTTCTCCCCAAAGTTATTTGAGCTGTGGGAGGATGACCAATGAATGATATAGTCACCGTTTTTCTTATCAAAGATAATATCCGGCGCCCACAAGCAGCCGAAATTCTCATCTCCCAGCTTGACCATTCTTTGCTTGGACCAGTGAATTAAGTCTTCTGATTCCCATAAGACAAGATGTTTACTGCCGTTTCTGGAGATTTCGGCCCAGGAATTATTATATTGATTTAACATTCCATAGGACAAGCTCAGGTCCGTCGCCATAATAACAAACTTGCCTTCCCTTGTCCTGATTATCGTAAAGTCTCTGACCCCCTTGTCCCCATAATAGCTCCATAACACGGGATTTCCGCCATTCACCTCTTCCCAGTGAAAGCCATCCTTACTCACTCCGAAGTATACCTGTTCCCCATCCGGCGTTCTTTTTTCCTTAAAATGAACGAATAAATATGCCTGCATAATAGCACATAACTCCTTTTTATAAAATATACAAAAAACAGTTCCAGAAAATTTCTTTCTCCGTGGCAGTCCTATTTGAACATATGATAAATCAGCTTTCGCATTCATTTTTTTGTATTTCTTTCAATGTATGCTTATGATGTCCAAACCTTTCAACTGTCATTTTGAACTCGCCTTCATATGGATTACGCTGCAGGGAGGTATCTTTATAACTATTTTTCCTTGTTCTATCCTATAGTCTTCGAATTTCTTAAGCGTTACTTTCTCCGGGTTGTCAAAGGTATTATATGCCCCCATATCTTCTGTGAGAATCTCTCCCTGTGCTGAAGAAACTGCTTGATCCAATATATCAACCTTAATTTCATAAGCCTCATCAAGTGACAGATTGTTCAGGGTGATATGAATATTCCCTTCCAAATCCTCAGAGACAGATTCATGAAGATTGGGGACCTTGCTGCCTTCCGTTCCAATCTCTGCCGATTCAATATAGCTGTCTATTAAGGTTCCTTCCTGATGCTCCTTATAAAGCTTGAATACATAATAAGTTGGTGTTAATACCATCTTGGAGCCTTCTGTAAGAACCAGAGACTGCAGCACATTCACCAGCTGCGCGATATTAGCCATTCTTACCCGGTCACAATGCTTATTAAAGATATTCAGGTTAATACCCGCAACGAGAGCGTCTCTCATGGTGTTCTGCTGATATAAGAAACCAGGGTTCGTTCCTGGTTCAACATTATACCAGGTACCCCATTCATCAACGATTAAGGCCACCTTCTTCTCAGGGTCATATTTACTCATGATCCGGTCGTGTCTGGTTACCAATTCCTCCATATAAAGCGTTCTCTTTAAGGTAGTATACCATTCCTCTGCCGTAAAGCCTGTTGCATTGCCTTTATCCTTCCAGATACCTGTAGGTAAGGTATAATAATGAAGGGATAAACCGGCCATGTGCGTATGTGCCGACTGCATAAGCACCTCAGTCCAGTGATAATCATCTACATTTGCACCGCAGGCAATCTTGAATAGCTTATTGTCTCCATAATTTCTGCAATAGGTTTGATATCTGCGGTATTCATTCGCATAATATTCCGGAGTCATATTACCGCCGCAACCCCAGCTCTCGTTACCTACACCGATGTATTTAACCTTCCACGGCTCCTTCCTGCCATTCTTTTCTCTTAAGGCAGCCATAGGCGATAACCCGTCAAAGGTCATGTATTCGATCCATTCGGACAGCTCCTGAACAGAACCGCTGCCAACATTACCGTTAATATAAGGCTCGCAGCCAAGCTGCTCGCACAATTCAAGAAATTCATGGGTGCCGAAACTATTATCTTCCACCACACCACCCCAATGGGTGTTGACCATTTTCTTTCTTGCTTCCTTCGGACCAATCCCATCTTTCCAATGATATTCATCCGCAAAGCATCCTCCGGGCCAACGAAGTACCGGGAGCTTAATATCTTTTAAGGCTTGTACAACATCTCTTCTCATTCCATTTACATTGGGAATTTCTGAATTATCCCCGACATACAGTCCTTCATAAATACATCTTCCAAGATGCTCGGAAAAATGTCCATAGATTTCTTTCTTGATCTTTCCTAATTTCTTACCCGGATTGATTTTGTAGTTAACCATATCGATATTCCTTTCACTCTTTATTTTTTATATTTCTACTTTTTAATCGAAGCACTGTAATTGAATGCTGTGCAAATTCATACTCAAAGGTGCCGCCCATAACCTCCAATGTCCTTTCCTTAGGAACCACCGCCTCAGGGTTATCAAAATCATTTACGGCATCTAATTCAAATCCCTCCATGGAGTACACCTTTCCTTTTAATAAGCCAGATTCCGACAGTTCAGAATTCACGATTTCTATGGCAGCCTTCTGATCCTTTTCTGTTACATTTACTGCTTTGATTATGATATCACCTGTCTTCTCCTCAAAACCGGCAGAATAATATAAAGGTTCTATGACTACCGGCTGATTCGTTATCCTTTGATAAGCCTGGCCGTCGATATAAGCTTCCATCCTGCGCCCTGTTACCTTCAGTTCATATTCATATACCCTGCCGCATTCCATGGTAAACTGATATTGACTCAGAACAGAATTCCTTCCGTTGATATTCTCTCCAAGGATATTATCTTGATTCTGCCAGCCTCCAAGCTCCCAGATGTATTTATTCTTATCATCCTTACCGCCAAAATTCACCCGGAAGCCCTTCAGGCCTTCTGTTTTCCTTGCATTAAATCTGACGGTGTAATTGAGATATTCTATATTCGCCAGCACTTTTGTCTGATCCTTATTCAACGTATAGCTTCCAAAGCTTAGCACCTCTCCGGTATCTTCGTTCGTTAATGACACATCATCAAATTCAAGCATGGATTGGTTCGACTCCAGAATAAGCGCTCCGCTGATCCGGTCCGGCTCTTTTGTAAGTATAACCTTATCCGGTTTATCTTCTATGGATAAGCCAAGCAAATAATCTCCCTGATGATGCATGAACAGCTTTTGTATCTGGTAGTTTGCAGTTCCATATACCTGATGATTATTAAACCAGATTAAATCAGGCTTCCAATTCACATAATCCACATTGCAGAGCATAGGGGCATAGCATGCCAGCGCTACTGCTTTCGCATTTCTCTCCAGGCCAATCATATAAGAGGCTTCCGCTAAGGCATGATAATAAGAATTCCCCCAGGACGCATATTCGCCTAAGAATACCTTGGGATCCTCCTTCTTAAAATCATCATACCGGTGATGATTAGCCAGGAACCACTCCGGGGAACAGTAGTAGTGCTCATCTACAAGGTCAGAACCATTCTCTCTGGCGGATTCCCAGCCTCTGTCATATTCTCCGCCTGCGGCAAACGGTCCGCTGGTATTGATCACCTTTATTCCGGGATATTTCTCCTTCACAGCCTTATGTATGATAGCATACCGTTCAAAGAACTGTTCCCCCACCTCTTCATTGCCGATGCCGATATACTCTAAATGAAAAGACGCCTCATGACCTAATTCTATTCGTTTCTTCCCCCATGCGGTGGAACCGTCTCCATTGGCAAATTCTATCAAATCCAAAGCATCCTCGATCCAGGGCTGAAGCTGATCCAGAGGCGCCGCTCTATGATGATGGGGATCATAGCCTGCCGGCAGTACGGGAACCGGTTTTGCACCAATATCCTCACAGAAAAGGAAATATTCATAAAAGCCAAGTCCCAGTGTTTGATTATATCCCCAGCCGCTTCTTCTTGCCGGTCTCTCCTCCAACGGTCCTATGGTATTCTTCCAACGATATTGTGAATCTCTAACATTCGCATCTAAAGAGCCGTCATGAACCAGACATCCGCCGGGAAAACGCATAAACTTTGGCTTTAGCTCAGCTAGTTTCTCGGCAATATCACGTCTCATGCCATTTTGTCTTCCCATAAATGTATCCTTAGGAAACAGGGATACAAAATCAAAATAAACCTTACCCCGCCCCTGAACAGTAAGGGCCAGCCTCGCAACCGTATCAGTACAAGGTGCTGTGAATTCCAATTCATATTTTCTCCATTCCTGACTGATGAACAGCTTCCCGGAAGTATATCTCTCTCCTTTTGAGCTACGCAAGGAAATACAAACCGGCTCACCCAGATCCTGCTCTCTCTTGGCATAACAGGTAAAGTAATAGGCTTCTCCCCTCTTCAAAGGGATTCCTGTATTGAAACCAACATTTTGCACCCCTACATTCTTGCCGGGAACTATCACATCAACTGCAAGATAATGCGGATTCTTATTACTGACCGGATTACCTGTTTCAATCAGTAACCTGGCTTCTCCATCCTCCTCAATCTTCTCCCAGGCAGTCAACCCATGATAGCTTGGGTTATCTATAGGGGCAAATTCAAAGGATCTGTTCTGCACAAGTTCTGCATATAGGCCTCCGTCCGCTGCATGATTCAGATCCTCGAAGAATATGCCAAATAAATCCCCAAGAATATCTCCTTTTTTCATAGCATCAACTATGATTTTCATCTCTTCTCCCTTCTGATTTAAACAGCAGTACAACAGGTTTCAAAATGTTGTACCGCCGTTTTCTAACCTGATTATCGATACAATCATTACTATGAGAATCATATCACATTACCCATATAAATAAACTGATCTATTTTATCATTCAACTGACACATTCAATGCTTTACATATCATATTACTGATGTATACGATCATCCATATTCTTATATCATTCTTTTACCGATCCCAAAAGAACACCTTGAACAAAATATTTTTGTGCAAAAGGATAAGCAATTATCATGGGAATAGAGGACAGGACCATAGCTGCAAGCTCAATGGTCTTAGAATTCACAATACCACTACCCAGTCGGGCATTACTTAAGAGATTCGCAATCTCAGCACTATTAGCCATTGCACTATTTGCTAACTGTTCCGATGCATTAAAGCTTCTAATTAATTTCAGAATGTAATATTGCAGCGTTTGTAAGTCCGGGTTTTGTGTATAATATAATGTCGCTGTATAATCATTCCATACTCCCACCGCTGTAAATACACATAAAGCTGCAAGAACAGGCTTTGATAAAGGCATTACAATACGTGAATATATTGTGAATTCACTTGCACCATCAAGCTTTGCGGATTCAAAAAGGGAATCAGGTAACGCCTTAAAGTTTGTATTGAAAATAATGACATTATAAAACCCACCAAATAAGGATGGAATGATATACACCCAGAAGCTATCATACATATTTAATCGACTGATCAATAAAAAGAACGGGATAACTCCGCCGCTGAAATACATACTGACAAACCCGAGAGTCGTATAAAACTTCTTTCCGTTTAAATAGGGCCTGGAATATGCATAAGCAAACATAGAGGTAAAGAGGGTTGAACCAAAGGTCACGATTAAAGTACGTGATAAGGTAACAAAAAAAGCTCTAATCACTGCATTGTCATGAATAACAGTTTTCCAGCTTTCTATCGAAAATTCTGCCGGCCAAAAGGATGAAAAGCCACGCAAAATGGAATTTCCTGTGTTAAACGAATTAATAATCGCATAATAAATTGGATAAAAAGATATTACGATTAGACACGACATTAAAAATATATTTAAATAATCAAACATCCTATTTTTCAGCGTTCTGCCTTGTACCATTTTCCTGCCTCCTCTCTAGAACAGTCCCGAATTTGTAAGTTTTTTCGATGCAAAATTAGCCAATATAAGCAGAAGTACCGCAAATACGGATTTCATCAGGGAAACCGCTGCACCGATGCCAAATTGAAATTGCTGCAAACCGACTTGATATACATAGGTGTCAATAACCTGGCTCATGGGTGCATTTAATACATTCTGAAATACATAAATTTGTGTAAAATTATTATTTAACATACCTGCAACAGCAAAAATCAGCATGATCATAACCGTAGGCAAGATTCCGGGCAAGGTTACATAACGCATACATTTCCAACGACCGGCTCCATCAATGGTTGCCGCTTCATAAAGTACAGGGTCAATCCCTGCAATCGCTGCCAAATATAGGATTGCCCCCCAGCCCAAATCCTTAAATAATCCGGTAATGATAGCTACCCCCCAGAAATACTTTGGATCGGCCAGAAAGAGCAATGGTTTATCAATAATCCCTATACCTATAAATATATTGTTAAGAATACCTTCCGGTTGCATAATATTGATGCAAAGGCCGCCAAATACAACCCAGCTTAAAAAGTGCGGCATATATGTCACTGTCTGTACCACCGATTTAAATTTACGATTCCGAAGCTCATTCAGCAATAAAGCAAATAGTATAACTGTGATAATGGAAATAAATTGTCCGATTAGATTAATACCAAGTGTATTTCGTATCATGGACCAAAACTGTGTACTTTTAAAGACCTGCCTGAAGTTAAAAAAGTCATTCCATTTTGATGTGAATATTCCCAAAAAACCCATCGAAGCTTTATAATTCTTAAATGCAATGATCAGACCAAACAGTGGCACAATATTGAAAATCAACATAATAAGCGATCCAGGAAGCAACATACCGTGTAATTCCACCTGTGTCCGCAAATTTTTGCCTATGGATTTCGAACGTATCTGTTTTTTTACTCCTTCTTTATGTTCCATGATTCTCTCCCCCTCCTTAATCCTTTGCCAAAAGGAGGTGCTGCAAAATGCAACACCTCCTTTTGCATATTACATTTAGTTAACCGGTTTTAATGAATAACCTAATTTCTTATAATTTTCCTGAACTACCTTATCAATATATTCATCTACCTTTGGTAAACCAAGTTTATTAAGCTGTTCCAGCAATGCTTTATAACGCGAATCAAAATCGCTGTCTGTTGCTTGAAGAATAATATTGGCAAGCTCTGTTACTGCATAAGTTTTTATCTCTGTTGTTATGGTTAACATTTCCTGATCACTTTCAATATAACCACCCGGTAATTCATCCAGTGCAGCTGAGTCATATTTATAGGTTGCTTCGTTCAAGCCATAAGCACATTGAGGCACAATACCTCCATCATTACTGGGATCCATATATTTCTGGTCATAATTCTGATTGGCAAATGCCCAAAAAGCACCCAGTCCGGTAACACCTGCATTATTAGATTTCTGGGTTCCTTCCTCTGTCTTTACGTATAATCCATCGGCAGTTACCTCATAATCAACATTCTTTTCGCCATAAATCCAATTCGTTAATCCCTCTTCACTGGACATATAATCTAAGAATCGAGCTACAGCCTCAGGATTTTTTGTGTCCTTGGAAACAAAGGTTTGTAACCATCCGCGCCCTACCGTACTGTTCCTTGGAAGGACCGGAGATTCTCCGCTATCTGATAAAATGACACCTGGTGTATACCATTCGCCTTCGAAAGCAAAGCCGGTATCTGCAGTATTACCTACAAAACAGAATACCCGCCCTGAACGGCAAGCCGCTTCAAAAGCTGCGCGGTCCATAGTAAAGGTATTTGCATCCAAATAGCCCGATTGAGCGCATTTATTCAGAAAAGATACCGCATGCTTGAACTGATCATTATAATACATGCTTTGGTAGTTGCCACTCTCATTCACAGGCATTCCACCAAACATTGTCGTTAATGTTCCCACACCGCCACCATCGCTTTTCCATCCATCTCCTTGATATGCATTTCCGTTTGGAAGAATGGGAATTACACTTGCATTGTTAACCGTCAGTTTGGCTTGTTTAACTTTCTCTAATGTAGCAAGTAAACCGCTTTCCGTCTTAACATCGTCCTCGGATATCCCTAATTGCTCCATAATCGTTTTATTAAAAATGATACCGCTGTTAGTTCGGTAATCGGTTGACTTCCAAAGCTCTTCCGTAGCGGGGTTCAACCCCCATTTTTCTCTGTTCTCCGGAGATAGTATATGACTCGGAAATGCAAACCAGTCACCGTCCCGATCTATCAGTTTTGTTTTAACATCCTCAGGAAAGCCACCGTTGATGATATGGCTCTCCGGTAAATAGGTCTCAAAAAATTCCTGAAGATTCCATACAAGACCCGCCTCAACTATGTCCTTAATCAGTGTTCCGTTTGACAATGTAATCACGTCAGGCAAATCCCCGTTTACAACCATCAGATTAAGTTTCGTATCAGGATCCTCAGCCGGAGTTGTCGCTGATACGGTTACATTCGTTTTCTCTGTAATGGTTTTCATTACATATTGACTTTCATCCCATTTAGACGGAACGACTCCAACACTTAAAAACCATGATATATCGGTTTTCTCCGTATTGCCGCTATTTACAGAGCCAGTACCCTCCTTTGATGTGCCGGGTGTGGGAGTTGCCCCTGTTTGGTCGGTTGCAGCAGTCTTACTGCTGCAACCGGCTAAAAGTATACTTGTACTAAGGACCGCTGCAAAAAACTTAAAAATACATTTTTTCATACCTTCTCCTCCTTGAATAATAATTCTAAGCAAACTTACATGTACATAATATCCAACCATCAAATGAATACATATGAAATTTTATACGATATTTATGTGTTTTTTTTCGATGCCTTTAACGCATACTGTCAATTTGCCATAGAACATGATACACTGATCTCTATAAAAGAATAACATTTTAACAGAAAGCGGGTGTTCATGCAGCAATGAAATTTACGAATAAAATAAGTATGCAGGGAATGTATTATCTGTTATGCATTTTCATATTTTTATTCACCCTTCTCTCCTTTGGAACACAGCTGTTTACGATGCGGCGTATGCTTTTTACCAATACGGAACAGCTTTTGCAGGCAGCGCACCAGCAAAGCTATGATAACATCAATCGGTATCTGAATAATCTTGAAAATGTCGCCATCTCCCTAGGCTATAATGCTTCCGTACAACGATATCTGAAAGAGACGGATCCGGTAAAACGCCTTAATCTCTATCCGGACGTCCAGACTGTATTCTCGGGATTTTCCATGTCACAGAATGATGTTCAGGGATTTGCGGTTTATGATAAAAACGGTGAATTTGTTGTGACTAATGCAAGAAATTATCAGGCAATCATTCAGGATGACACCATAAGCACAAGCAACCGCATTACTTATTCCAGCTTTTACCCATCCAACCCCTATATTGGAATTACTGTTCCCTATTATATCATGATAATTCCTGTTCTTGATTCCAATACCGTAGTTCTCTCGGACCATCGTATCGGAACTATTATTTTTACCATGAATCAATCTTACATTAAATCCCAGGTAGATACCGGGAATCAAATTAAAGGCTGCAACATGATCCTTATTGATGAAAGCGGGTATGAAATTGCCGGACTCAGCCAGGTGAAGCATCCCATTGAGGATATATTGAGTGATGACGGTTTTGTAGTATTTGATCATTCTTTTTCCAATAATGGCTGGAGATTGATTACTTTTTTCGAAAAAGGAGTGATTGCCGACAATATGATACCTCTCTTATCTGCAGTAATCATTACTACCGCTTTGATTGTTGTAATGATGATTGCCTTTGTCATTTTGCTGTCAAGGCAGTTCATTAGTCCAATTCACCATATCAGTCATTTCATGAGCGAGGTGTCACGTAATGTGTCAGAAAGCATTGCAAAGAAGATAACTCCGTATCATTTGCCCAAGAAATGGAATTATGAAGAATTAATCTCCATGTCCGGCGCTATGAATGGGATGCTGCAGTCCCTGGATGAAAAAACCGCAGCGCTTCTCAGCAAGGAGAAGCAATATTATGAAGCAGTGCTTGCGCGCCACCGCACTGAAATCCTGGCTTATCGCAACCAGATTAATCCTCATTTTCTCTATAATACTTTCGAGTGCATCAAGGGTATTGCATTAAGCCGTAATGCTCCTGAGATTGTTGAAATCAGTCAGGCCTTGTCCCAGATGTTTCGATATGTAGTCAAAGGCAGTGATTTCGTAACAGTACAGGATGAGCTTACTCATATGCAGGAATATGCATTAATTATCCATTACCGTTTTATGGGCCGGATCACGATCCATATTGATGCGAATGAGGCTGTAACCGGTTATTATATGCCTCGGCTGATTCTCCAGCCAATTGTAGAGAATGCAGTATTCCATGGGTTGGAAAAAAAGATTGGTCCCGGTAAAATAGAGGTTAATATTTCTGAGGAAAATGAATTTATCCATATTAAGGTTTCGGATGATGGAATGGGTATGGATTCTCTGAGCAGGTCTAAAGCGGTCCAAAGTTTAGAAAACCAAACGAATAATAACGGTATCGGCTTATCAAATATAGCGCACCGGTTAAGTCTTTTTTATTCAGATAACTATGATATCAGGATTTTCAGTACGGAAGGAATCGGTACAACCATTGAACTAATCCTTCCGATCAGAAGGGAGAATGCCGAAAATGTATAAAGTAATCATAGCAGATGATGAACCATGGGTAGTGTATAACCTGGTTCATGGTATAGATTGGGAAGCTCAGGGTTTTATCATATGTGATACGGCAGATAATGGTCCGCAAGCTCTAATAAAATGCCTCTCTCAAAAACCTGATGTGCTCTTCTCAGACATTAGAATGCCTGGGCTGGACGGATTAGAATTATTGGAAAGACTCCGTAATGAATTACCTGATATCGAAGTAATTCTAATCAGCGGATATGCAGAGTTTCGCTATGCTCAGCATGCGCTTCGTCACGGCGCTGCAGATTATCTTATTAAACCAGTCTCGGCAATACAACACATCGAAGTACTGGAAAAATTAAAAAACCGTTTAAAAAAGAAAACCCAGTCAATTCTTAGCGACGCATATTTTGCGCTGCTGGATGAGGACGATATGCTTAGTGTGGCGGAATGGGCAAAATTTTTCTCACACGATATCAATTATCCTTATTTCCGCTTTTTAACCTTCTCCGATCAGTCACAAGACCAATCAAATTGGCTGAAGGAAAGTTGGCTGCCGGATATCGGACAGTTAATATTCCGCACCGGACGTAATAAATATTCAGCAATCATTGGATACACCACTTGCGATATATATATGGATTGGTATAATAATTTCACCGGCGGAAACTTCCGTGTCATCGGAATAAGTCAGGAAGAAATCAGTAGCTATTCCTTTTCAAGTCTGCACAGGCAGGCTGATATTGCGTATAGTACTGCCAAAATTACAGGCCCCGGAGCTACTTTAATCTACCATAAGGAAACTCCGTCTAATTTTGATCAGCAGATCCATGAATACATCAAATTAATCGAAAACACTCTGAGCAATGGTGATACTTCTATGTGTATCCGGCTTCTTTCGCAAATCAGTCAATTATGCCATGGATTAATGCTTGATCGGATCACTGATCTATTTAATACCCTGATCAGCTTAATAAAGCGGTATTATCCTGTAGATACTGATGCACTTGAACCTTACAGTTACAGGCGTTTAGCTTTAGAATTCAATAGTATAGAAGCTATATTCGACTTTCTGGAGCAAAGCCTCCAGGCATCCGATAATACGAATTCAGCGGAAGCTTTAGGACAGAATATAATCCAATTCATTGATGAGCATTATACAGAAGAATTATATTTACCTTATCTTGCTTCACACTATCATTTTTCACCAAGCTATTTTAGTACACTCTTCAAGAAACATACCGGAACAACTTTAACCAAATATATAACCATAAAACGGATCGCTTTGGCCAAGCAGCTGCTAAGCGAAAGCGATCTATCAATACAGGATATTGTCGAGCGTGTGGGTTATAATGATTACTTTCAATTTATCAAAGTATTTAAGCGGGAGGTAGGCATCACCCCCGGGAATTATCGGGGTAAATAATACGAGTACATTCTCACTCATACTCTCTCTCCACTTCAATCAGCTATCTTTTTATCCTTTCTATTTGCAATAAACTTATCAAAAATAATTTGAAATAAATGTGCCTGCCCAAAGGCGATCAATCCAGGAGCAATCACCAATGGCAATCCATATGCTGCAATTGAAACTAATATAACAATAGCCCCAATCAAGAGCATTATCAGGCTATAGCCAAGGTTACGAATACTCATAATAACAGCAAACCGCAGGGTTTCCTTTATTGTATTCTCAAACTTTGCCAGGCTTGGATACAGGTATGTTGAAACGATCAGGTACAAGGCTAAAATCGGATAGAAAATGAACGGAATGCCTATGAAACCTTCCGCCCCAACCAACCAATAATAAAAAAAGTTACTGCCTAAGATAATCCCTGTCATTGCTTGCAGCAGCCAGAGAATCGTAGACTGTCTTAGGTTAACCTGAACTCGTTGCGTATCCGTTGCATCTCTTCCACTCGGATTAAGCTTCTCATAATTAATTCCCAATTCTCTTATAACCGCAATTGATTGTGATGCAAATGCTTCATTTGCTTCTATAATCTTCCTCGGAAATTCTTTCGTTAAAATAGGACCATTCCCCTTTTCCAACGATAGCATAGAGACCCCAGTGAATGAATAAACCTAATTTTGCGTCCCGCCACCATCTAGTATCTTCTTCAGAAAGATGTAATGTTTCATCATCTGTCAGTGAAGTTTCTTTTTTATCATTACTACTTAACTGACCCTTTAACATGGATGCCAGCTCGGCCTCTTTCATAATATGTTCCGTCATTCAGAATTTCCTCCTTTTTTGTATTCTAGATTTCGCTGATCTTATTTATGATATTAAACATTTATATTATTAATTGCTAATTTACTTTTAGGAATGTACTCACTTTAGATAATTCCATTTTAGATACCCTGAATGGCATACAATAATATAATTATGTGTAAATTCTAAAGGATATTAATATAAAATTTGTCCATATATGAACAGCCTGCATACTATATACACAATATCCATGACACAAGAAAATAACATAACAAAGAGCTTCTGAAATGATAGTTTTCAGAAGCTCTCTGTAATTTATTCCTGTATTACTTTCAATATTTACTCTTTCACACCGCCCAGTGCAACACCTGCAATGATATACTTCGACAATAGGAAGTATACGATAAACAGCGGCAGCACCGTCAGAGACAAGCCAAGATATACCGATCCGTACTCCGTCTTGTAGATATCGCCTCTAAGTAAGCTTACCATAATCGGCATGGTATATTTATCCGTATCCGTCAGCAGGATCAAGGGCAGGAATAAGCTGTTCCAGCTTCCTACAAAGGAGAAGATTGCCTGGGTTGCAATGGCAGGCTTCATGATAGGCAATACAATCCGGTTAAATATGTAGAACTCACCGCCGCCGTCTATTCTGGCTGAATTTACGATATCAATGGACAAGGAAGCCAACAGGTACTGTCTCATGAAAAATACCGTAGTCGGAGCTGCGATTGCCGGCAGGATTAACGGCAGAAAGCTGTTGGTCATATGAATGCTGTATATAAACTGATAGAAACCGATAATTGTTACCTGCGCAGGGATCATCATGATAACCATAATAAATGTAAAGAATGGCCGGCGCAGTCTCCAGTCGTATACCACCAGGGCATATGCGGTAAGGGATGAGAAATATACCGCACAGGCGGTAGTGCATGTTGAGACGATCATGGAGTTAAGAAAGCCTGTAATTGGATTAAAGCTCTTACCAACCAGAACTTGTAAATTTCCGGAGAAGAATTTTGACGGAAGCAGGGATATCGCATGCTCCTGAATCTCAACGGTACTGCGTGTGGCATTCATAAACATGATCCAAAACGGCAGGATGCTTAAGATTGCAAGTAAAATGCAAACAGCATAAATGATTACCTTTATTACTGATTTAGATATATTTGGTTTTCTTATCATGCTTTCGCCCCCCTTGCCGCCTTTTTGGCTTCCTGAAGAAGCTTTCGCTGCCTTTTCTCCTGTTTCTTAAGCTGTGCTGCGTCTTTGTCACGCATGATAAAGAATACAATTGCCGACAGCACGGCTATGATAATAAACATAAGCATACTTGCGGCAGATGCACGATTATACAAATAACTGCCGCTGAAGGCCTGATTATAGATAAATACGCTTGTGGTAAGCGTAGCATTATCCGGACCGCCCAGCAGGAACAGCCTCGGAATATCAAACATCTGCAGACCGCCGATCAAGCTCGTTATCATGGTAAAAAGAAGAATGGTTCTTAAATTCGGAATGGTTACATAAAAAAATGACTGTGCACCTGATGCACCATCGATCTCCGCTGCTTCAAAAAGTTCCGGATTCAAGCCTAATACCCCCGAGATCAGTACGATCATGGTATATCCATACCACATCCAGAACTGAATAAATGACACGATACCCCGTGCCGTCCACTTCTGTATCAGGAAGTTGACAGGCCCGTCGGATAAACCCAGGGTCTGAAAGAAATCATTCACCGGCCCCATCGGATATCCGAACAAGGAATTAAATAAGATCGCAATCGTGGCCGCCGTAATAATATTCGGCATATAGAACAGAACCTTAAAGACCCCCTGGCCCTTTATCTTACGGCGATGACTGGTGAACCACGCGGTGAGCAGGAGCGCAAGCAGTATCTGAGGAATGAAGTTGATTATCCACATTATCGCCGTATTTGACAACGACTCCTGAAACGAAGGGTTCTTCAAAATTGTGATAAAATTCTGAAACGGATTCGCTAAAAAGTGAAATTCCGTTTTACCCAGACCCTTGAGGTCGGTAAAACCTATCACAGCGGTATAGATTGTGGGATAAAGGGAAAATATTAGCCACGCTAGCACAAACGGAATACAAAAAATATATCCGTATTTTGCGTAGCTGACGCCCTTACGTCGCATAAGCGTTCACCTCCTGAAAGTTTTCACTTAACCATAAAAGTCACGGCATATTAACGAGCATGCCCGGTAAAAATGCCTTGACTTTTACGGTTAGTATCTATGCTTATTTTTAAAGTAATAAGGTATTACTCTACTATAACATCAAGATTATCTGCGATATTCTGCTTAAAGTCTGTGATAGCCTGCTCGCGGGATTTATTCCCTGCGGTGTACTCACGTACCTGGTCACGCCAAGCTTTATTGATGGTTTCGTCATACTGTGTCAAATTGGTACCGGTCGCAAACTTAACAGCCGGAACGAATATGTCAAACATATTCTGTCCGCTCAGGAAGTCCAGCTTACCGTCAGATTTCTTCATAACTGTAGCGGATGCAACTGCATCCTTGGTAGCATTTTCAGGGTCAAGCGTACCGTTTGCCCAGAAGTACTGAAGGCCTGTATCAGAGCTGTCAAGAGTGATCCACTTAAGGATATCGCCAATCGTTGCCTTTAGCTTGGTATCCTTGTTGGCAAGAACCCAGGTACCGCCCCAGAAGAAACCAACCGGAGGCTCAGCCACGGCCCAGTCGCCGGCAGTATCCCCGGCATGCTCACCCAGCGTATAGTTAATCAGCCATGCGGGACCAAAGAAGCCAAAGATCGGCTGTGCACCGACACCCTGCATATCTGCAAACCAGGGATCCTGCCAGTCCTGTGTATCATTGTGATATCCGTTATCCTTAAGCTTCTTGGAGAGATCTAAGAATTCTTCACGCTTCGGATCAATAGTAAGCTTGCCGTCTACAATCCAAGGCTTTCCGGAACTGTTCTCAACAGCATGCCAGATATCGCCGTCACCGGATACGATACCGTACCCCTTTGCCTTCAGCTCAGCTGCTGCTGCAAAAAACTTATCCCAACCGGGACCAATTTTATCCTTAATTGTTGCCGGATCATCGGTTCCCCACACATCCTTTGCGATGGAACGGCGATAGATGAAGGCACCGCCGGTTGCCTGATAGCCCAGACCAACAAGCTTACCATCGGGATTTGTACCGATATCCACCGTATACTGTGCGATGTCAGCCTCTTTTAAGAGATTGTCTACATCAATACCGAGCTCCTTGTAAGGGATTGCATACTGAGCAGCATCGCCCTGTGTATATTTCAGAACGAAAGCAGCTTCTGCACAAAAGATATCGGGCGCATCCGCACCGCCGCCTGCAAGAGCCTGATCCAGTGCCGGCTGATAGGCACCATCTGTGGTGGCAATGACTGTTGTCTTGATTTCATAAGGGAAGTCCTTACCATTTGCTGCCTTGTAAAGTTCTTTGTACTTTTCCATCATGTTGGGAACCTCATCGGTGAAGCTCCAAAGGTTGATAACTTTGACATTGGGATCATCTGTTACTTCCGTTACCGGTGCTTCATCCACTGGTGCTGCTGTAGCCGTAGCACCTGCATCCGATCCAGTGTCCTTTGTGTCTTCTGCCTTACCGCATCCTGTCACCATTGACATCAGGAATAAGCAGGCGAGAATTAAAGCAATAATACGTTTCATGATATACCCCTCCTCTAAATATGTAAATTATACATAAGTACAAGAGGATTATATAAGATATTCAAACGACATGCTTCTTGTATTTTGCTATCTTCTGCTCAAATAATGCTTTTTTTTCCAATTGGCAGATCAGACCTCATACAGTGCCTTATATTCAGTAGGTGTGCAATGATTTTTCGCCTTAAATACACGGTTAAAGGTCGCCAGACTGCTAAAGCCTGATTTCATTGCAACCTGCATGATGGACAGCTCAGGCTCAATCAGCAGCTTCTCAGCATACATGACTCTGCGGTTAATCAGATAATCATAGCAGGATACATTCATTACCTGCTTAAAAAGCCGTGCAAAATGAAACTTACTGAAGCCGGCGATATCAGCCACTTCATCCATGCTGATATTCTCGGTGCAGTGATCGTTGATATAATTGCATACAGCAAAGAAACGGTCTATGTATTCGTGCTGCTTATGATTTCTCATAATTGCAAAGGCATTATTTTTATTAATGCAATTCCTGCCAAGAATGGTGAAAAAACGGATCAGCAAGGAATAAGCGGATGCCTCCTTAAAGGGTTGCGCTGAAAAGTATTCCGATGTAATATTATTGATAAGTGCGGATAGTTCCTTATGGATCTCGGGCATGGAAGCGGGTGTGATTGTTACGCATGGACGGAATAAATGAAATACTGAGTTAAAATCTTTCATGCCGTGGAACAGTGTACTGTCAAACTGAAGAATAATCCTATCCCCGTAGGACGGAGCATACAGCTGATGCAGCTCGCCCGGAGGAATGATCATGATATCTTCCGGATCCAGGTTATACGTTGTCTCATTGATAATCACCTTATAGCTGTTTCGTGTCGGCATAATGATCTCAATATCGGTATGCCAGTGCTGCGGATAATCCTCACATTCCTTGTTCAAATAAATACGAATTTTAAAATCCCCGTGGTAATTCACTGTTTCATGAATTCCATTTAAAATTTCGATCAAAAAAAGGCCCCCTCTCATTAATTAAAATGTAAATTAAATAAAACTTAGCTCCCCACTTAACATTATATACCATTTTTGAACTATTTTCAAAAATTTTTATGTAATTTTTATACAAAAAACATCCCCTTCCTAAAACCCACGGGGAACAATTACATCCTTTTCATCGTCTATAAAAGTATGACGGACAATAACCACTATGACCTGCGGAGGTACGACAATGAAGCTGAAAATCAAGCTGATACTACTATTTCTATTTATTATTACCGCTTTCAGCGGATGCAATAAGTTATCCGATAACGATATTATAAGACTTCCGTCTCCGAACCCTGGGGCATCAGTCACAGAAGCACCGACAACCGGCGCACCTCTGCCGACACTTATCCCTACCCCCACACCAACCGAGACGGCAATACCCACGCCTGATTCCTCTGTACCCTCTCCTTCTCCTAAGGGGGAACCGGTAGTCACAGACAATACCGAGAAAGCCAGAGAGCTTCTTAAGGACATGTCAATTGAGGAAAAAGTAGGTCAGATGTTCTTTGCCCGCTGTATTAAGGCACAAGCCCTGGCTGACATTGATACCTATCAGCCGGGCGGTTATATTCTGTTTGGAGCTGATTTTCAGGATCAATCAAAAAAGGAGATCAAAACCACCATCTCCGGCTATCAGAAGGAAGCATCCATTCCCATGCTGATCGGAGTGGATGAAGAAGGCGGCACGGTAAATCGTATCAGTAAATATCCTGCTTTCCGCAGCGTTCCCTTTCCATCTCCACAGGATTTATATCAAAAAGGAGGCTTTGATCTAATTATCAGCGATACCAGGGAAAAAGCAGAGCTATTAAAGGAACTGGGGATTAACGTTAATCTGGCCCCGGTCTGCGATGTGTCCACCAATCCCGAAGATTTTATATACCGGCGTTCCTTTGGAAAAGCTGCAGACAAGACGGCAGAGTATGTGAAAACCGTTGTTACAGAGATGAATAGGGATAGGATTGGCAGCACCCTGAAGCATTTTCCCGGATACGGAAATAATGTGGATACTCATACCGGAATAGCAATCGATGAACGAAGCTATGAAAGCTTTGTTAAGAAGGATTTTCTTCCCTTCCAGGCCGGTATCGAGGCAGGAGCCGGCAGCATCCTGGTTTCTCACAATATCGTAACCTCCATGGATCCGGATTATCCTGCTTCCCTGTCCGGGAAAGTTCATACGGTGCTCCGGGAGGAACTTGGCTTTCAGGGTGTTATTATGACAGACGATCTAAGCATGGATGCAATCAAGGAGTATACGAATGACAAGGAGGCGGCTGTTCTGGCTATTATGGCAGGTAACGATCTGCTTATTGCCACCGACTATAATATCCAGATTCCTGCCGTATTGGCAGCAGTTGAGAATGGCAGTATCACCGAAAACCGCATCGATGAATCGGTTACCCGGATACTAAAGTGGAAGCTCGATCTGGGCATTATGCAATAAAGATACCGTCAATCACATCTTGATGGTTGACGGTATCTTTATACATCGGCTTATTGGGGAAAGCTATTAAAACAATCTTTCGAAAATTGCCCGGAAAATTATACTTGGAACTTTTGGCTGGCAACAACCAGTTTACCGGCATTATCCTTCAGATTATTTGCTGATTGATTCAAAGTATCAACAGCGCCTAATTGATTATTTGATGACTGGTTTACATTATTTGTTGAGGCTGCTATTTCTTCCAATACAGCTGAAATATTTTCAACAGCGCCTAAGGTATTAACTCTTGCTCCTTCAATATTATCAACATTCTCAATAATATCCTGCAGCTGGAACATTAAGTTATCGACGCTCTCATTAATCTGTGCATAGGAATACGTCGTATTCTTAACTGCATTCTCCTGGAGTGCCATTACCTCCTCGGCTTTCCTGGCAGATTTTACAGCTTCCTTTGTGTTATTTTGAATGTCTTCCACAATCCTTTTAATATCATTTACCTGTATATGTGTCTGTTCGGCAAGATTACGTATTTCCTCCGCCACCACGGCAAACCCTCTGCCATACGCACCCGCCCTGGCTGCCTCTATGGAAGCATTCAAAGATAATAAATTCGTCTGGCTGGATATGTCATTGATTACACTTATTATGGATCCTATTGATTTTGATTTTGCAGCCAGATCCTCGATTCCCCTGGTGATTTCTGTTGTTATATCGATGGTTGCTTTCGTCTGCTGATTCAATATTTTTGTAACCTCTGTTCCATCCGTAATGCAATTTTTGGTGGATTCTGCAATATTGTTTATCTTTTCTGTTCTGTCACTTACAGTTAATATCTTTTTTGACAAATCATCCATCTGCGTCATACATTCCTCAGAATCTTTTGCCTGCTGCATTATGCCTTGTTCTATTTCACTCATCGCCAGGAAGATATCGCCCGTAGACTTCACAAAACCTTCGGTAGCTTCGGTGACATAATTTGACGCATCCGATACCTGGGCACTCAATAGCACAACCTGCTTAATCAAATCTTTCATATTAGAAAAGGTATTATTAATCTCTTCCATCAGAATTCGGAATTCATCTTTTCTTTTGGTACTGAAGGTGACTGTCATATCACCCGAAGCTGCCATTTTCAATTTTTTAATTATACTTTTTATAGTTTTATCAATATCGGTTGAAATAAAGAGACCAATGACAACAGCGATAACGCAGGTTATAATCACAATAAAAACAGTCAATTTCATTATACTGTCAGCTTGCTTCAAAATTGTACTTTTAGGAACAACTGCACATATTATCGCACCGGTTTCTCCTATCTTTGAATACATAAACAAGTTTTCTTTTCCGTTATAATCAACATAGGAAGCGCCGCTGGTGTCTGCCGAAGCCAGCGCATCGTTATAAAAATCACTTCCCAAAAAAATGTTTTCATGTTGATCTTCATAATCTTCCGATATGATTTCCTTACCATCAGGAGTTATTAAGGCAAGGATACCCGTGCTGTCAAGATTCATGCTTTTCAAGACGTTTATAATAGTATCCTGATCCATATCGATTACAACAAACGTATCCGATTCCTGAAATCCCTGGATCAGTCGCATAGAATAAGAATCGGGTAATGTACCAAGTTTGTCATCCAGATAATCATTTCTACCTACCCAGACTGCTTTTGAATTCTGCTTAATACTCTTCCCGACTTCCGTCTCATAAAATCCGGCGTTGATTGCCTCCAATTTTTTATCTGATGTTGTTATAGATTTAACTTTGTCTGACAAAATGTAAATATCCGATACAAATTTATCAGTTTGAGCTTTTGCAATAATTGAATTCTTAAGTGCCTCTTGAACACTTGAAAGTTTTAATAAATCTTGTTTGTCAATTTCCAAAAAATAATCATTGATATTATCATCGTTGATGAATTGTATGGACAGGGCATTTATATCATCTGTTCCCAGTGTAAAATATTGACTTGTCATATTCAAAGATTGTTTGGTAGAATTTTCAAAGCTGGATCGGATTCCGGTCGCTGCTTTCTGAAATGAAGCTACTCCCAAAACAATAATAAACAATATCGGTATTATAAATGCTGTGATTAGTCTTAAACGTATTGAAAAAAACATATTAGCGCCTTTGTTCTTCATCATGTTTCTCCTTTGTATTATGAGATTTACGAATACATATCTGAAGTTATAAAAAATATTTTATTTCAATAATTTATACCGATTAACTGGTCTATGTATATGAATCGTTTTATGAAGCATTGCCTCCAACGCTATGGTGCGCTATTTGCTTATCTCCTTGAATCCATATTTTCTAATTTTTGAACCCGTCTATGAAATTCCTCACCGGTTGAAAATTGGGCATGAAGGAATATATCAATCAGCTCCTCCGCCAACAAATGTCCAATAATTTGGTGACCCATCGTAATCACTTGAACATCATCATGTTCTACACATTGATGCGCCGAATAGGCATCGTGGCATAAAGATGCTCGAATTCCCTTCACCTTATTGCAGGCGATAGCCGCACCTACTCCTGTACCGCAAAACATAATTCCTCGTTCCGCTTCATTTTTTAATATCTTATCGCATACTTCCATTGCCACATCCGGAAAATCTACCGGATCCGTCGAGTGGCAGCCGCAGTCTATCACCTCATATTTCTCACTTAAAACAGGCAGAAGTCGTTTTTTCAACTCATACCCGCAATGATCTGAACCTAAAACAATTTTCATTCTTATTCCTCCTGCTATATATTGCACCAGATCTCCTGAATGGTTTCTTTTGATGGAATCGACCTCTGTGCCCCTTCTCGCTGAACCACGAGAGCAGCTACCTTGTTTGCAAATCGTACCGCTTGCTCAATACTACGCTCATTTGCTAATGCATATGCGATAGCAGCGGTAAAACTATCCCCGGCGGCTGTAGTATCAATAGCTTTAATCTTCTCAGCCGGATAGATTTGCCCCTTACCTGAATTATTCTTAATCATAACGCCTGCTGAACCCAAACTGGCCAGGACACATTTTACGCCCTGACCTAACAGAATATCACATGCTTCCTCCAAATGAGATGTAATATCCGTGATCCCTGATAATTTCGACAGCTCGTTTTCATTGGGCTTTATATAGTCAACATTTTTCAACAGCTCGTCCGGTAGTTTTCCCGGTGCCGGCGCCGGATCTAATATGATGGTTTTTCCCATCTTTTTGAGTTTATCAGCAGCATACTTTACTGTCTCCAGCGGAATTTCCAATTGGAAAATAATAATATCATACTGTTCTAAAATCGATAAACATAAATCGATATACTCTGCTGAAACTTTCGCATTTGCACCTTGTGATACAATGATGCAGTTATCACCATTTGAATCCACCGTAATCAGAGCAACACCGGTCGGTTCCTCCAGATAAACCACATTGGTTACATCTACGCCAACATTTCTTAAATTGTCCAAAACTATAGGCGCATTCGTATCATCCCCAACTGCTCCGAACATAGACACCTGAGAGCCCATCCGACTTATCGCATATGCCTGATTTGCACCTTTGCCTCCAGGTTGAATATCCAGCTTATTGCTTAATATAGTTTCTCCTATCATCGGTGTATGGTTCACATTAAGAACATAATCCACGTTTAAACTTCCTATAACTGCAATTTTTTTCATAATAACCTCCGATAAATTACAATAACATTCACAACGAATTACGCGAGCCGCAATACAATTGAAAAATAGTATAAGCAGATGTAAAACTCAAGCTGATAAAATCATAATCATATTACTTGTCACTAATGGTAAAGGCTGCACTTTATTTTCCGGTGCAGCCTATGAAGTTCTCCTTCTTTAGAAATTGCATAAACTTTGCCAGCGATGTTTCTGTTCCCGTAAACTCTTACGCTTTTATGTTTGTTGGGTTTAATATCATACTTTACGCCTTATTTTCATCTTCTTTATGATAATTCGGCATTGCCCAGGTTATTTTAGGAAATACGCGCGGCGGATTCATTCTGTAAGTATCATTCAGCCGTACCAGCTGAAATCCCCAGTCTGTATTTTCAGGCACACGCGGTAAAGCAATAAAGCCATAGCAGGTTACTTCAAGATCAACGGTACTATCTGTAAGCCATTCCCCGGTACGCGGATTAAACCAGGTCAATCTGTATATATCATATGGATGCAGAGATCGTATAAATAATTTTGGACAATCCTTTTCGCAGTAGCATAAGATAAAATCACGTTCATGTGTAGCCGCTGCAAAAGCCCAGCCACGCAGTCCCATCGGATCTCCGCACTTATTTGGTGTGAGTAATTCTGAATCCGGTATTAACTCACGGTAACGCAATCCTTGCACAGTCAGAAAAGGTATAATGTTAGCTACTTGTTTACTGGCCGGAAAATTTACTATCTCCCATAGCTTTACATCACAACCCGGCTCCGTATTGCCGCTCCAACCGGCGGTAAACCCTGCTAATACACCGCCAAAGGCGCCGCATAATAAGCTGCCGAAATACCCGCTGCGGCAATTAAGATGATCATCTTCATCCCAAGGATCCTTCGCCGGTTTTGCTCCGATAATATTTCCTTCATCATCTCTTAAATATAAGGACGGATGACCGGAATAATATGGTTCGCCATTAATTGCAGGAAGTTTGCTCCTATGATATCCATCGGTTAAATGCCAATAATAATCATGCTCCCGGTAATTAGCAAGCTGATTGAAGGTCGTCCATTTCTGCTCATCGGGTCCACCGAAATTCACTAATGAATGCGGCTGGGAATTTGAACCCATTAATGTACCAAACGGCGGTGTCCCATATATATCAATGAACAGATTTATTGCTTCATTATACTCGCGTGCATCGATTGATTGCAGAATGCAATCGAAATGAATTGGGCTGAACAAAATATTACTTGTCTGATAACGTGCAAATATGTATTGAATGAAGCGTGTATAAACCATGGGCCAATCATAATAGTTTCTGATTACCGTAGAACAATCACGCCGTGTTACTTCAATGAAGACAGTAAAGCCATGATCATTGAGCCATTGCATTTTCTTATCAAGTATTTTAAAATACTCAGGATTGATTAAGTCAAAGTCCGGCACAATCGTTTCATATCCCG
This sequence comes from Bacillota bacterium, assembly GCA_023409535.1. Taxonomy (GTDB): domain Bacteria; phylum Bacillota; class Clostridia; order Lachnospirales; family Lachnospiraceae; genus Mobilitalea. The sequence goes on along the minus strand of JAEYGZ010000013.1, from coordinate 165,426 downwards.
GAACTCTACCCGGAAAGTGAAAGGGACGGCCTCCTTCATTATCCATGTCTTTCGCCTGAATGGGTCCTTCCCCTTCTCTGGGCGGACGGCAACCATTGTTGGTCCAGGCTGAGCGTATGTAGGTATGCTTCCCATCCTCCAGCTCAATCTCGCTTGGCTCACCATCAGCTGCCCAAGTGGGAAATGCCGCAATCATACCTACCGTATTATATCCCTGCTCCCGACGGATACGTGCCATATCCTTCATTGTCATGTCAGGACCTATAGGACGTTCTTCTTCATCTTCAGTCCATGCAAAATGTTTCGTTGCCAATGCCCACCATGTGTCACCAACCATAATATACTGGGAGCCATCCGCATATTGAAAGCTATGGCCATCCGGGGTTGAACCGATCATGCCGCGGCGTGTAGGGTTCTCCCGCTTCTCTTCTTCGCTCCAGGGGCCAGCCAGAAAGCTGCCGTACTGTCCGCATAAACCTTCATCTTCGACGCTGGCACCTGTCGTATAGCTCCATAATCCAGGCTCAACAGCTGTCATTCGGATACAGAATTCACTTCCGCCATCCCAAAACCCAAAAATTCTCTTATGAAAATTCGGACCGGTTAAATCCGCCCATACAACTACGTCTGTATATGGGTTGCTATAAGTATTTTGTGCCTGCATTCGAACTTCATACGTATCCCAAACATGAATACTTGATTGCTTCATAAGTCATATCCCCTTCACTTTTTCAAAATTTTTACTGGTAGAGATCTACAAAAGACTTGTATTCTACATAGATAATTCTTTATTAATCCGTTCTTAATTATCGAACGCTTCCGCAGAAGCATTCGATAATTAAGAATTTTTTATCCTTTGACAGCACCTACAGTCAGTCCCCGGGCAAATTGCTTTTGGAAAAATGGATAAATAACCATAATTGGTAAAACAGCAATTACTGCAATTGCCATACGAACGGACGCAGCCGGTAAAGTTGCCGCGGAATCTGCCGCACGTCCTCCTAAATCGCTCGTGGAAAGAAATGCTATTTCCTGCAGCATTCTGTTAAGAATGTTCTGTATACTAAAATATTTTGCATCTGTAACATAATATAAACCATTTCGCCAATCATTCCAGTACGCAATTCCCTGCATTAATCCGATGGCAGCAAGTATCGGCCGCGAGAATGGCATAACAATAGAATAGAAGACTTTAAATTCGCCGGCACCGTCGACATGTGCTGCTTCAACAACCTCATGAGGAACATTCGTACGAAAATAATTAGTGGCTATCATAATCATAAAGCCATTTGTGACAAGATTGGGTACCAGCAATGCCAATATTGTATTCTTAACACCCAATGTTCCCACATACCACAGATACGTGGAAACCAAACCTCCATTGAACAACATGGAAAATACTACAATAAAGGAAAGGAGTTTGCCTCCTGGCAATTTGGGCTGTGCTAAAGCGTAAGCTAACATTGATGTCATAATAAGACCGACGGAAGTACCGACTGCAGTTATGAGAACAGTAATACCATAGGCATGCAGCAGTGTATCGATACTCATATAAAGGTACCTGTATGCCTGCAGACTAAAGACTTCCGGGAATAAACTATAACCATTACGGGTCAGGGTTACTTCATCGGTTAAAGAAGCCATAAGCAGAAGCAGAAACGGGTAAATACAAACGATCGATGCCAATATAAGTATGATATGTGAAAAAATTTTGAAACTACGATTGTATTTTTTATTCATATTCTTCACCTCAGATTAAAATAGTGCATTATCAGCATCTAACTTACGTACAATAAAGTTTGCCGAAATAACGAGTATAAAACCAACGAAAGATTGATAAAGACTGGCTGCTGAAGACATACTGTAATCACCAAGATAAAACAATCCTCTATAAACATAGGTATCAATAACGTTAGTAACCGGATATAATGCACCGGCATCCATCGGAACCTGATAAAAGAGACCAAAATCCGAATAGAATATTCTGCCAACAGCCAAAATTGTAAGTATTATAACGGTAGGTTTCAAGCTCGGCAAAGTAATGCGGATAATCTGCCTTATTCGTGAGGCGCCGTCGACCATAGCTGCTTCGTAAAAACTATGATCTATGCCAACAATTACTGCATAGTAGATAATAGTATTAAAGCCAAAGCTTTTCCAACAGTTCACCAAAACAAGTATAAAGGGCCAATATTGTGTCTTGCTGTACCATAGAATTCCTTCCCCTCCTAACTTTGTCAGCAAACTATTGACTAGTCCGGTATCCATACTTAGAAACGCAAATACGATATAGCTGACAACAACCATTGAAATCAGGTAAGGGAGCAAAATTACTGTCTGATAAAATCTTGACAGGAACTTATGTGTAATTTCATTCAAAAGAATTGCAATAAATATCGATAAAACAGTACCTGTAATGATAAATACAATATTATATAGAATCGTATTACGAGTGATAATCCATGCATCCTGGGTTTTAAACAAATATTCAAAATTACTGAAACCAGCCCAGGCGCTTCCCCAAATACCATCCCTAATATTATAATTTTTGAATGCAATTATAACACCAGCCATCGGTATATAATTATTGAGTATTAAATATGCGATGCCAGGTAGTGCCATTAAATAAATGGGAAGATATCGATTGATTTTATTACGCAACTTTCTCAAAGAAAGACTGTTATTTATGTATTTTTCCATTTTCATTCCCTTTCGTTTAGACATATAAAATTCCTGTCAGCAAAAGCAGCTATACATTGATTGGAATCAATCTCTACAGAAAGTTTTGCCTAAGGCTTGTCTCAATCGACAGCCCCTACGTTTTTAATTTTTAAATGAAGAGGTATATTTATTTTTGTAAAAACGCATCTATCTGCTTTTGCTTTTCGTCTATGATCTTTTGCAAGCCGGACGAATACAGTTTTTCATTCATTTCGTCTAACTTCGATAGATCGACACTGCCGGTTTCAATCGGACGAATATATTCGCTTTTCACTGACATGCAGGCGGCATATTCATTTTTAACATTTGTCGTATCAAAAACAAAGCCGGCAGCAGGTGAAAGCTTTGCTGAATCGTTAAATTCTTTCGTCTTTGTCCAAAGATCAAGATCACTTCCCTCCCACAAATAAGAGAGAAATTGATCGCCGAAAATCCAGCCCATATTAATGCCCCAACCGGTTGTATCTGCAGTAATACCCTCAGGATATGTGATATGTCCGTCCTCGGTTTTTACATAATGTGTGCCTTCAATGCCCCAGCAAAGAATATTAAAAAAATCCGAATCTGTATATAATAGTTCAAGAAGCATCATAGAACGTTCAGGATTTTCAGCCTGAAAAGGAATGGACCACATAGCAGCCTGCAAACTGCTGGTAGTTACAACATCTTCACCGATATGAATGCCAATGATTTCTTGACCCAACATGTTCGTTTGATTGGTTACCTGTCCGGGTTTCATATTATTAGGCCAGCAAGCAGAAGTACCTGCTTTAGCAGCATCCTGCCAGGTTGTGGTTGTAGTTGCAGCATCAATATTAATATATCCTGCTGTATACCACTCATTAATCAATTTTACCAAATTACGGTATTCTTCTAACTCAAAGCGGTTAACCACATCTGCAGATGAGCTGTCAGGCGCCAACGTACCAAGAGCATCGCCCAATTGATCCCCCATAACACTTGTAAAGTTAGTATATTGACTTGCATTCAGAAACATAGGCTTAAAATCTTTGCCTTCGCCTTCTTTTATCGCAGCAAGTACCGGCGTAAGCTCTTCCCAGCTCTTTATTGCATCCGTATCAATATTATATTTATCCACAAATGATTTCATAATCATTAAACCGGTGGAAGTTGCCAGATCGCGCATAGTCGGTACAGAATAGGTTTTGCCGTTTACCTTTCCGCCTATAATATAATCTCCTACAACCTCCTTAACGCCGGTTCCATATTCATTCAGCAAATCATCCATCTCCAAAAGATAGCCTTTGTTTACCATACTGGAAAGGGTGGAATTAGTTAAACCTGTAGCAAGCAAGTCTACCTTTTCCGTGCCGCTGCTCATCATCAGATTAAATTGCTCATTCCATGATGCATACGCAATCGGCATCAGCTTGATTGATGCGTTGATCTTACTCTGAGCGATTTTACTCAATGCTTCCTCTACCATTTTGATATCTTCCGGTGCTTTATTTATATAGGGAAAAACAATGGTGAGTGTCATCGGTTCCAGTTCTGAAGCACCTGCTTCATCTGTAGCATCTGCCGCGTCAGACTTGTCTGACGGTTTCGATGTTGTATTTTTACTACACCCTGCCGCGCTTAAAGCCAATACACAAACCAGAAATATACAAAATAATTTTTTTAACATAACTGTCTTTCTCCTCCTTATAATTAATATTTCATGTATTTCCATTTCAATTGGAATTTTATAAAAAACCTCAATGCATATTTTTTTATTCTTAATTACATCTCAATACCTTCATTCAATCTTTGGAGAGCTTTGGCCACGCTGCTAACCATCTCCCTTCTGCTGAATTTTTTGTGCATTCTGTATATTCATATTTGCAGCCTCTAGCTCAGCACCACTGTAATATAAATAGTATTTCCTCCTTTCGATCAATATTTATTATGCATTCAGCACATTAATTTTATCAAATCGCTATTTGGCAAACTACCGAAAACAAGATTCAAAACTATCGATTTCCGGACTTTCTTTTACTGAAAATGTGATAAAAGTTAATTCGTTCTATAACTGGAACCCGTTTCGCCAAGGGAAGAAATGAATATAGAACCAGCCTGTTTCATTAAAGACTTTTGATTTATGGCAAAGAAATAGCTCTTGAAAGTATCACTGGATATTTTCAAGAGCTATTGACGATTTTTTACTACTGCTGTATTTTTTTATAGTAATTTCTATATTCTCTGGGTGACTTTCCTACATTTAAACGAAATTGCTCGGAAAACTGCGAAAAGTTTTTATAACCGATATTCATTGCAATTGTACTGGCTTTTAAATCAGTTTTTGAAAGCATTTCCTTTGCGGATTCAATACGTCTTCCGGTAATATAATCATGTATCGATACTCCAACCTCCTGTTTGAATATTCGATTTAGGTAATCCGGATGCAGAAATACCCTCTTCGCCAAAAGTTCCCGCGTCAGTTTACCATCCAGATGATTATCAATAAAACGCTTAACTTCTGTAACTATTGTGGTTTCTCCTCTGCATTCTGCTAATTTATCAATAACCAAAAGCGCCCACTCCTTAATATTTTGCAGAGAATTAAAATCCGGAGTTGCGATTTCAATATCGTTTTTAAAAAGCATCTCATAAGTTATATCATAATTCTTTAGCACAATGCCAAGAATTTGAATAAAACTTTGATAAAACGTATGCAGATAGCTGATTGATGCCTTATCGAGCTGGAGCAAGTCCAAGGTTTCCTGTTTTGCTCGTCCATAAGCCCCTTCCGAAAGTAACATCGCTAATATATTCATATCCGGTAATATCAGTGCTATCCGCTCCTCGCGGTCGTCCTCCTCCAGAAGCATAACATGGTTCTTTTTTATAACATCGTTATCCGCATATTTTTTCAGTTTATCATGACTCTCCGGCATTTGTTCAGCATTACATAGATTGCCGATATAGCAATACATTTTGCAGGATAGATAGGTATCCGCCAAAGCAGTCAATTTTTCACATACATCCTTCACCTGAGAGAATATAATATTATGCTTTTCTTGACTGTCAAAGCTCACCACACAAAACAGCTTTTCTTGCCCAAATTCAACAACAACGCTTCCGGGGAAGGCTTCGGACAGACCATTATTCACTATGGTCTTCATAGTCATTTTATTCTTTGTGTTTTTCTGAAGCTCACTCCCCCATTTAATATAATATTGAATAAGCAGTGGTATGTATTTGGTTGATAAATCTAAAGTCAAATTTCTGCCGGCTGTTTCCTTTATTAACGTACTCTCATTCATTTCAAAATGTCCATGTAAAAGTTCCGCCCAAAAACTCTCCCAGAGCTTTTCTTCATGTTCAATCCAGTATCTCCCATAGTCAGAGGCCGTCCTTAGCGCAACTACTTCCGTTAACTTATTGATTGCTTTGCTTACCGCACTTTGAAGTTCCATTTCCGAAATTGGCTTAACGAGATAATCCAGCACATTAAGGCGCATGGCACGTTGTATATAATTAAAATCCGCATAACAGGTTAAAACCAGATTGATGATTTGAGCATAATTTTCGTTAACCCATAAAAGAAATTCCAAACCGCTCTCATGAGGCATTTCTATATCGCACAATATTATGTCTATCTTTTGCTGTTGCAGTAAGACACGGGCTTCGTCCGCACTAACCGCTATAAACACCTGCGAAATAGGTAAATTGTAACATAAAAGCATAGCTTTTATATTTTTGAGCATATATTTTTCGTCGTCTACAACTAAAATATTCATATATCTCTCCTCTAATAGTTACCGGCAACAATAGGAGTAATGATCTTTATTCGGGCACCACCCGTTTCCAGACTGTTAGAAAGCAGAATTCTCGCCTGATTGCCATAGATAAGCTGAAGCCTGCGCCGAACATTATTGATTCCTATACCAAGTTTTTCTGAACGCTGATCTCCGCGCTTAAATGCATTTATTATCTCCTCCGGATATCCTTTCCCCGTATCTTCAATTTCAATACAGAGAGATTCTGTGCTTCCATATTTGATACGATATATTGTCACTGAAAACATTAATTTCTCTCCGATATGTATCGCATGCACAATCGAGTTTTCGGCGAAAGTTTGTATCATTAATGGTACCACCATTGCCTTGTCACAACCATCCTCAATTTTTATATCATACTCAAAATCATCTTCATATCGAAATTTTTGTATATTCAGATAATTTTTTACACATTCGATTTCTTCCTGAAGGGGAACTAAATTATTACCAATATTTACTCGATAGCGAAAATACCTGGACAAGCTTAGTGACATTTGCTGAATTAAATCATAATCCTTCTCCTGTGCCATACTGTATATCAGATTGAACGAATTTAGAAGAAAATGAGGTTTTATTTGCTGTTGGAGCTTTTCGATTTCAAGCTGTTGATTTGCGAATTGCTCTTCATAGATATTTATTCGCAGCGTGTGAATCCGATCAAGCATCTTATTAATACTGCGATAGGTATCTGAAAATTCCTCCACAGTCTCATCTGTACTCAGTCTTGATTCTAAATTACCTAACAGAATATCATTTGAAATATATTGTAGTTTTTTTAATGGATTAAGCAACATCTTTTTTAACATGCCATATACCACCGCACCGATTAACACAACACAAATCACGATGATGAAAAGAATTTGATTTAATCCTGCTAAACTGCTTTGTACAACGTTTCGTTTATAAAGAACTACCGCTTGTAAGTCTGACTTTTCCGAGTTACGCTGTATAATGCCGAATTGCTCCTTTTCACCCGTAACGTAAGGTTCCGTGCGGCTGGAATCGATAGTGACTTCCGGCGGGGTTACTGCAGACATATAAACAATTTCATTTTTCTGAGAAACCAGAAAAAAACGTTCAGAGTATTCTTTATCCAATAATTCCATTGGCACCATTAAATCATCAATAGCAGCAACTGCGCATACATATGCTTGTCCTGAATGGAATATGTGGATCACATAGTAATGTCCGCCTAACATAACTGTTTTCCAATTATCACTTTTTGATTCGGGGATAAGATTTTGTACGTAATCCAATAATTCTCTTTTAAATTCAGTTGTTAAAGTGCCTTGTACGGCTATCTCTAAAGCGATACTTCCATCCTTTATTACAGAAAGTGAATGCAGCCAATAGTATTGCTGCAATGACTTAGAAACATTCTGCGTAAATCGCACCGCAGCCAGGATCTGGTCATTCTTGTTTATATTCGCTTTTTCACCATTGATTACCCAAAGATCTTCATTTTCTATAAGGACACTGGACAGATAATTATCAAGTACCCCCATATTGATGTCAATCTGTCCCATATACTGTGTCAGTATTCGATAATTGTATTCTTCGATTTGCTTTTGAAATTTATGAATTGCATAGTAATTATAATTAATAAATAATGCTGACATGATCAGCAAGAATACACAAAGTATTATTGTAATGCGAAAACGTACGGAATACCATGGTATTTTCCAGTGGCATGCCTCCTTCTTTTCTTCAAACGTACGCTCGTTCATTTTATCTCAACTCCTGCTTAAAAAACATCTTTTTTATAATTATAGTCAAAATACCCGAAGATTTCAAATATATTATGCTGGAATTGTTATAATTGTATAATTCAATTGTTGGAATGCTTCTATATGGATTATGATACTGTTGCAAACCAATGTCATTAAGCGAAATGGATCGGAGCTCATTAACGTCCGATACAAACGACTGGAACATCAAAATGTACTTCTCTTTTCCTCTTGGCATATAATACCTATGAGAGAGGTGTATGGAATGAAGACGAAGGAATATGACCGGGCAAGCGCCGTATCCTATGCACATACTTGGGCTTTCGCACGAAATCCCAGGTATTATAATTTTGACCGGCTCGGCGGCGACTGTACGAATTTCGCATCACAGGCGCTTTACGCGGGATCAGGTGTCATGAACCCCACGCCGACCTTCGGGTGGTACTACTACAGCTTAAGCAAGCGTGCTCCTGCATGGACAGGGGTGGAATTCTTATATCGCTTTCTTGTGAACAATCACGGGGTCGGCCCTGCCGCCGTCCAGGCAGACATCACGCAAGCCGTACCCGGGGACATTATACAACTATCCTTTGACGGATGGTCCTTCGGCCATTCCCCCGTTATCGTATCAGTCGGTGAGGTTCCCTCACCCTCCAATATTCTTATTGCCGCGCATACCTTTGATGACGACAACCGTCCCTTGGACACTTATCAATATGCCCGTGTCCGCTGCCTGCATATCACACACGTGAATATATGGTAATATTTTACTTGCATCAGACAAAGAGAAGGTTTTATCCAGCAGTTTTTTACTCATTTTCCTCCGCGTTCTTATTAATTTTTTACAAGCTATGAACATATGAAAGCCCAGCAAAACTATCGCCGGGCTTTCATATAAAATCCTTTTTTACCGCTTTGGAGCTTATCTTATCTCCAGATAATCCAGGTATGCATCCCACTGGCCGGTATCCGCCGTCACCACAAGCTGAATCTCCTGGTTGCCTGTCCCATGGCTGATATTGTTTAAAGTATAAATCGCAGGACTGCTACCTCCGAAATAAAAGGTACCCTTCGTCTGTCCGCCGATTTTCAAGTCCACTCTGGCCGTATTGGAATTATTGGAGCAGCCGCGGAGTGAGAAGCTATGGGTACCGCCGGAGAAATTCTGTGTAAATTTGACCAGATCATTATTCGCATACAGCGCTGCTCCTGAGAACGGAGTGCTGATATTGCCTGCATACTGGCCGCTCTTGGTCATATTCTCACATTCCACTCTGGTCGGATTGCCGCCGCCCGGTGTGGGGGTCGGTGTCGGATTCGGTGTGGGAGTCGGATTCGTACCGCCGCCGATTGTGATTGTATTACTGGTGATATCAGCACTGCCGCTGCTCTGGTAGCCTTCTACCGTAAGAGAAGTCTCATACATCTTACCCATGCGCATTCCTCTGCTCTCCCATGCGTTAAAATGCTGGCTGACAGAGATGGTTCCGCTTGTACGCTTGGAGGTCCGGACACTCCAATACTGCTGGAAGGTCTGGGTTCCTTTTATGGAAGGCTGATTGGTCCGTGTCGTCTCATATATATCATAGGTACCTCCGTCGACAGTTATCGTCCCCTTTGACGTTGCCCCCGGCGGACGCCAGGTGCCCCAGCTGTCCACAATGTAATATTCTACAAGGGGATCAACGGTCCACCCGTAGACGCATAGATAAGAATTACCATTGGGATTGTAGCTGGCACTGTAATTTACGGAAATCGTTCCGATCTGCTGGTGTGTCTGTGTTTCATCGAATTTCCTGCCCTTACGGAATAACGCATTATTAATGTTACTCCACTGACAGCTGAACGTACCGCCGCTGTTGAGCGTCATACTGGTGGTTCCGGAATCCTTCCACAGCTCATAATAATAGCCGTCCTGGGTACCGCTCTGATTCGAAGTGATGGTGGTTGCTGCTTGTACCATTATAGAAGGTAAAACAAGCATAAAACACAGTAAGATTGCCAAAAATCTTTTTCTTGGTTTCATTTGCGTTCCTCCTTTCTGGTATTATTTTACTATATTTTATTAATTTTGTAAATGAACAAACTAATGAAGTTAACGACAAAAAAGACTGTTATACTATGTCGGGAAATGACAATGATAAGTTGTGAAGCCACCAAAAGACAAATTGAATACGAAAACAAGAGGAATGTCAACGCATTCCTCTTGTTTTCGTATAAGCATAGGATGAACTTAATCAATAGATTTATTCGCTATTCTGTTTCCCTCAAACGTTCAACAATAGAGTGTCTGCTAACAGCGCAGTATACCGTCAGCGGCACGGCAATGCCAAGTATAGTAAAGATCGGTGCAACAAAGAGGATAGGTAAGACCGTAAAACGATATGTAAAGAACCAGAATATACCGGCCAGCACATTAGACAGCAGCGGACCGGCAGCAATGCTGAGCAAAAGCGTCACTGCCACAGCACCCAGCGTGTTATACAGTCCTTCCCAAATCAACATGGCTTTGAGCTGCCTGCCGGTCATGCCGATGGACTGGAGCATTGCAAGCTCACGGCGGCGTGTCAGAATGCTCGTCAGAATCGCATTGAGAAAATTCAGCACACCTACCAGTCCGATGATAAAGCTCAATACCCCGCCCAGTATCAGGAACATATTGCGGAAAGAGTCGAACTCCGCAGCATAAGTTGCTTTGCTTTCGTAGTCAAACTGCGGCATCTGCTCATTTGTCAAATCAGACAGGAATACTTCCATATCGGCGGTACTCTCATCACTGACATCGCAGGCATAGTACATGACGTTGCTTGTTCCGCTGTCCTGAATAAATGTCCGGTCATTCATAATGAACTCATCGGTACCATAATAGCGATAGCTAAGGGAGTTCGGTACAGTAATCAGTGCCGATACCTCGTAATCAATATCTTCATAAGATTTTGCCCGGTACCGGTAAGACTGGTCCTCGGGAAGATGATCAGGATCAAGTATCTTGCCCGTATTGGGATCATAATATTCGTACTCTTGTACATAACGCAGCGTAACGATATCACCAAGCTTCGCCCAGTGGGACTCCATCTGTGCATTGCCGTAGTCGTCATCTTCGTACACTGCTGCGACATAACGTCCACCCGGTTCGTGGAGTTTGGTCAAATCTCCCTGGAGCACCCGAAGCTTGTCGATGGCATAGCGCTCCATGCCGTAAAGCTGTACATGATTAACAAGCAAACCGGCTGGATTTTTCTCTAAAAATGCAACCATCTGGTCTAAATCTGCCGAATCATTCCACCGGCCGTTTTTCGCACGATAATAGTCCTCGGTAACAAATTCCTCCACCGGACTGCTTTTGCCATATACGCGCCCTCCTGCTTCCACACCGGGTTGGGCTTCCAGGCCGGCGATGACCTCTTCGGGCAGAGCACGATCGCTATTCCATAAATTTACCGTCTGAAAATAGCCTGCATCTGCCACGATAAAATCCGAAACCACATCTGCCAGATATTTATCCATGTCAAAACCATTGGTAAAGGTAACGGTCATATTGAGCAGCAGCACGGCCAGTGACAGTGAAGTAACAGTAATTGCTGTCTTGCTGCGATTGCGCCCCAGGTTCGCCCATGCCATTTTAGACAGGGATGCGCCCGACTGAGCTTTACGGAACGTTTTCTTATTCGTCGTTCCCTCGGTATAGCGCACAGCCTCCACAGGGGATACCCTTGCCGCCACACGTCCCGGCCTGCGGCAGGAGATCACCACCGTAACCAGGGCAAAGAGCGCGGAGCCAAGGAAAATCAGCGGGCTTGCCGACACCGCGTCCTGTACGACACCATTGAGCTGAGTCAAAATCAAGGGGGTCAGCTTCACACCGACGCCATAACCAATCAGCAATCCCAGAGGAATACCAATCAATGACAGCAGCAGTGCCTGCTGGCGGATGATGCGCCGCAACTGCCGCCCTGTGGTACCGATGGTTTTTAGCAGGCCGTAAAAACGAACATCGTTTGAAACGGAAATCTGAAATACGTTATAGATAATCAGATAGCCGGTAAAGATAATGATAAGCAACAGACCCCCGATGGCGATAGCGGTTGTTGGATCCATACGGACGGCAAGCTGTGCACCGGTATAACCCCAGTTAACACCTGTTAAAATGTAGTTGTTTCCCACGGCACGGCTTTCCGTTTGATAACCGTGATTTGCCAGAATTTTGATCAGATCCTGTTCGATGTGCAGCGGGCTGCCCAACATGACACCCATATTCCATGAGCCGGTTATGCCGTCCTTGCCGATACCGCCGCCGATGCCAACCTGATCATAGATAGCCTGTGCGCGGCTGTGGGGAATAAGCACATGGTTGGCAAAGACTGCCTCGTCATATTCCCACCAGCCGCTCAGGACAAAGGTCTCCGTTATATCCGTTCCGTCTACGTCAAAGGTCAGGGTAAATTCGTTTCCCAAAACCGGTTCAACGCCCAGCAGCTCCAACACCTGGGTATCGGTGGCGGCTTCGCTGGTACCCTCGACAGGTAACCGGCCCTCTACAGGGTCGCAGAACATCCAGTGCGCCTCGTTCGCATCACTATATCCAATCTCCACATGAGATTTGAGAAACGGCGCGCCGGCCGGCCGGCCAACAAAACGACGAAACCCATATTGCTTGATGAGTGGATCGGTTTTAATCTCATCGAATTGCTCCCGGGTCATGTACTTGAACGTTCCATGACTCCAGCCTCCGGCCTGCCGGAAGTTGGCTTGTTGAATGGAGTAGTTGATGGACAGCGCCACTGTGAACAGGGAAGTAAACAGTAAGGCGGTCAAAGCAATGGAAAAAATGGCGATGAGGTTTCTCATTCTTGCCGCTTTCATGATTTTTAAACTCAGTCCGCGAATACATTTTCGGTTGGCTACATTCATATTATGCACCTCCTTACCGAGCAACAATCAAGCCGTCCTCGATATGGACAATGCGGTCGGCCAGCTGGGCGATTTCCTCGTTATGGGTAATCATCACAATGGTTTGAACAAATTTCTGGCTTGTAACCTTCAGCAGCCCCAATACATCATGGCTGGTCCTGGAATCCAAATTGCCGGTAGGTTCATCTGCCAAAATGATGGCGGGCTTTGCAGCCAAAGCGCGTGCAATGGCAACCCGCTGCTGCTGCCCGCCGGAGAGGTTATTGGGCAGGTTTTGCAGTTTGGACCGCAGCCCCAGTGTTTCGATAATGTTGTCCACATAGGCGGAATCCGGCGTATTACCGTCCAACCGAATGGGCAGCACGACATTCTCATAGACGTTAAGCACAGGAACCAGGTTATAATTCTGGAACACAAAGCCGATCTTCCGGCGGCGGAAGATGGTCAGCTCTTCATCTTTCAGGGAGAAGATATTCTTGCCTTCAACTGTGACCGTGCCTCCGGTTGGACGGTCCAGTCCGCCCAACATATGCAGCAGTGTACTCTTGCCGCTGCCGGATGTACCAACAATGGCCACAAATTCTCCTTTTTCCACCTGTAGATTGACGCCGGCGAGAGCATGAACAGCGTTTTCACCGGTTCTATAAACTTTTTCCAAATCATGTGTCTGCAAAATGGTCATGATAGATACCTCCAAAAATAAAGTCTGCATGTATCGCTACAATACAGACTTTATCATAAGTTTCTTTCCAGAATCTTTCCGGCTGACAAGCAATTCTAACAGTTTTGTAAGAATTTAAGTCTGTCGGGGCAAAAACACCGAAAAAACCGAGCCGCCGCCTAACGATGATGCCACTTTGATATATCCGCCCTGCCCGGCTAAAATCTGGCGGGTAAGGTATAAACCAATCCCCACACCGTCCTGTTCACCTACGGAGGGAGAACGGTAAAAACGTGAAAACACTTTTGCCTGCTCTGCTTCTGAAATTCCAATTCCGGTATCCGCCACATCAATGCGGCAAAACAAATCGTATTCCATGACCGAAACTTGTATGCTGCCGCCCGCGGGTGTATATTTAATGGCATTATCCATTAGATTGCACAACGCTTCTGTGGTCCATTTAAAGTCAAATACCGCATTGACTTTTGTGGGATTCACGGTCAATTGAATTTCTTTTTGAACGGCTTTGGGCGCCAGCTGTCCGGCTGCTTCCTCCAGCATTGGGGCAATGGCACAGGGAACCGGATGAAGGGTAAAAACGCCTGCTTCCAGTCGCGACAGCTTTACCAACGAGGCAATCAAAAAGCTCAGCTTTTCCGCTTGTCCCCGCAATGCAGCAACACAATTGACACTTTCTTCCGGCAGTTCCTGTTCTTCCAGCAGCTGTGCATAGAGCAGAATATTGGCAATCGGCGTTTTGGTCTGGTGAGAGATATCTGCTAACAGCTCCTTGATTTTTTCTTTCTCCGCCGTTAAGTTGCGTGCAGATACCGCAGAGGCGGTTAAATATCGGTTTAGCCTGCACTCCACGGAAGACAGCAGACTTTCGTCAAAGCGATGTTCCGTAAAGCTTCCATCCAATGCACAATCAAGCATTTGGTTCAGGGTATTCATAATTTTTTTGATTTTACGTCGCTCAAGCAGCACGATTGCAATACACAGGAGAATGGATGCCAGTGCAACGGCAATCGGAACAAGACTCCATTCATTCATCCTGCTTCACCGCCCATACATAGCCCAGGCCATAAACCGTCTTAATATACTGTGCCGCATCCAGCTTGTCCCGCAAACGCTTAACAGTAACGGAAAGCGCATTTTCATCCACATAATCAGCGCCGTCCGTCCAGATACGATCCAGGAGAACCGTTCGGCTTATGGTTGCGCCCCGATTTTCCACCAGTAACCGCAGGAGTTTTTGTTCCGTTTTGCTTAACTCCACCGGAGTATCCGCCTTAAAGAAGGTCATATGCTCAAAATCAAACCGATAGCTGTCAATATCAATGACAGACTGCCTGGATACACCGGTCATGCCTCGGCGAAGCTGGGTTTTTACCCGCGCGCGAAGAATCGCCAGACTAAAGGGCTTTGTAATATAATCATCCGCACCGTGTTCCAACCCCATGACCACATCTATTTCGGTGTCATTGGCTGTCAGCAGGATTACAGGAACAGGATTACTCCCGGTTTTAATTTCCCGAAGCAGCTCCAATCCGCTTCCGTCAGGAAGATTGATATCCAGTAAAACCAACTCCGTTACGCCGCAGGTAAGCTGCTCACGGGCAGATTTCAAATCGAAACTCGGAACAATTTGAAGTTCCTGATCCTTTAAAGCAAGGCACAAGCCTCGGCTAAGACTGCGGTCGTCTTCGACAATTAATACTTGTTTCATCATTTATCCCCTTTCGCCTTTCATCCACTCTTACCCTCGCCGGCATCACATTACCGGAGATCTTACCCACCGCAGAATTGAACGTTCACCACGGCAGCTCCAAGCTCGGGATTCTCTGTCATAAACGCACATAACCGCCCGGACATGATCTGTTTGATATAATTTACTATATATCAGCGTAATCTGCTCCCAGGATATCGGTATTACCTGTAAAAGCAGTTTGCAGAAAATATATTTTCCATAAAAGAACCTGTCGATATAGCATTACTATATTGACAGGTTCTTTGCAGCGCTATGATCAGCTATTTTTATGTAAACTTAGGATACCTTTTCAACCCAGACGGCAAAGGCACTCAAAAAAGCTGTCAGGATTTTTATATTACTCAAATAAATAGCTCGTCATTGAAAGAGAACCCAGAATACAAGAGTCATTAAAGACGGTAACATGTTCCTCTGCTTTTGATGCTCCTAATATATATGCCAACGGTGCAAAGTGGTCAAGGATCGGAACTGCCATGGATGCAGAGTCTCCAGCCTTTTGATAATTGATTACATTTTCATCCTTCCGGTTAATGATACTCTCTTTCATATAGGCATCAAATTCTTCCGCCCACGAATAGCCACCCTCCATATTCCAGTTCACCCTTGCCAGGTTATGAACTACATTACCGCTTCCGAGA
This sequence comes from Bacillota bacterium, assembly GCA_023409535.1. GTDB lineage: Bacteria > Bacillota > Clostridia > Lachnospirales > Lachnospiraceae > Mobilitalea. Next base: position 149,215 of record JAEYGZ010000013.1, on the reverse strand, counting down.
ATTAAGACGCCCAAATCCCGGAGTCCGGAAATCTCCTGCCCAATTGTATAATGCTCACGAACAGATGCATGTCTGTCAACACTAAGCTGAAATACCGGAATATCGGCATCCGGATATATTCTGTGAAGAACTGACCAGGTACCGTGATCATAACCCCAGGAATTATCAATCGTGACCTTTCTGCCGACCATATCTTTGGTAAGATGTGCAAAATGCGGCGAACCCTTTGCGGGATATACGATCCTGTATAGCTCCTCCGGAAAACCATACATATCATATATCGTCTCCGGAGCCTGAGAATCCGTAACCCGGGTATTCTCCGTAAACCAATGGGCTGACACAGATAATATTGCGTCCGGCCGGGGAATTTTATTTCCCAGTGCTTTCCACTCCCTGACAAATTGATTTTCTTCAATTGCATTCATAGGGGATCCATGCCCAATAAATAACGCCGGCATCCGCTTCATACCATCATCTTCTCTCTGCATTGTTTGTTAATATAGCATGCTTTCTGTAACCAGTTATACTATACCATGTCCACAGGCTCCCATGGTAACGGCACTGTGTGCCGGGATATATACTCGTTATGCTCAGCGCCCGTATCATATCTGCAGATATTATAGCATATAAGTAAAAAGAATCCTATTCTTTTGAGAATTAACTTCTTTTCTGTCTTCTCACCACTTTAAAAATTTAGCCTGCATCAGTTCCAATTAATTTCATCTAACGCTACTCCCATCTCACGAAAGCTGTTGTTCCGCCTGCCACATGACCGCATATTTGCCGCCTTTCGTGAGAAGTTCATCATGGGTTCCGGCCTCGGTAATTTTACCGCCTGACACTACTAAAATCTGATCCGCATTTTTTACAATGGACAAGGTGTGTGCGATCATCACCACGGTCTTTTTCTCTTTCAGCAGGTTGGTGATAGCTTCCTTGACAGCCAGCTCATTTTCAATGTCCAGGGACGCCGTAGCTTCATCCAGCAGCAGAATAGGGCTGTTTTTTAAAATGGCCCGTGCAATGGAAAGCCGCTGACGTTCGCCGCCGGAGAGCAGGTTTCCATTCTCACCGGCGGGGGTATCATATCCTTTTTCCATTTTACGAATGAAACCATCACAGTTGGCTTGCTGGCAGGCGGATTCTATCTCGGCATCCACAGCGCCGGGACGAGCATAGCGGATGTTATCCCGAATGGTATCATCAAATAAGAATACCTCCTGATCCACCATAGAAATCTGCTCCAGGATACGCTCCGCAGCTACATTGCCAATAGGCTTTCCGCCAATGAGGATATCTCCGTTATCGGTCTCGTAATACTTGGAAATCAAGTTCAGGATCGTGGACTTACCAGAGCCGGAATCACCAACAATGGCAGTCAGCTTTTGATTCGGTATGGAAAAGGATGCTGCTTGCAGGACAGACTCATCCGCCACATAGGAAAAATCTACATTCCGGAAGGCAATTTCATGGGTCAGCGTAACGAAAGGCTCCATGCTGCCGGCTTCTTCCTTCTCGCTGATAATAGCCATGATCTTATTTTTAGATATCATCAGATTCTTGTAGCTCATGAGGTTTCTTGAGATCGTATCGGACAGCTTGGCAAAAATCATAGGCAGCATGCAGATCATCAGATAGGAAACCGGATGGAGCTCCCCAGACAGCATCGGGCCGGATGCCGCCCATATCATCAGGGGGAGCCCCATCCAAAGGCAGATGCATTGTACGGCATTGATGGGGATTCCGTGGGCCTCGTAGCTGAAACTGATATCGCTGAATTGCTTCATTGCGGAAATAACCGTTTTGTTTTTGGTTCCGCCGACGCCATAGGCCCGAAAGGTCTGGATGCCGGAAACATACTCAACAATACTGCTGACATTTTCCGCACAGACCGCATTCCTTTCCGTACCGTATTTCCTGATTACCCGGAAAGACAGCCAGAGAAAAGGGATCAGCAGCAGCTCAATACAAAATAGAATCACGCCGCCCGGCAACCAGATGCTGCCCACAAAGACAACCATCAGGAGGGAAAAGGCAATATTCTTTATGAGATCGCCAATCGTATGGGTGAGAATCTTTTCATAGCTGTTCACATCGCTGGTGATGATGTTAATGTAATCACCCATTTGGCCCCGGGTAAAACAAGACAGCGGAATCCGTTTGATCTTATCTCCCAGGAACAGCCGCACCTGTGCGCTCACGGCAGCGCCGCCAATCTGACTGTCCGTGTAACCAATGCCGTAAATAACGATCCGCAGCACAAAAATAGCGCCAAGGAACATTGCCAGCCGAAGCAAACGGTGCAAATCAGCAGTTCCATTCCACAGCATCTTCATCACTTCGTAGAGAAACAGAAAATTGCAGCCGGATAACAAACCCTCTACAACATTCAAAGCCATGCCAAGATAGAATTTTTTGTTTTTTTGCATCGGGTTATCTTTCATACATCCCGCTCCCTTCCAACTGATAGGTCATGTTCCGGGCTTTCTTATAGTCAGCCCAGGCTTGCCGGTAATAATCGTTATTTGCCCGCACTTCCTCATGGTTCCCAACGCAGGTAACGGTACGGTTTTCCACAACCGCTATCCTGTCGCACATTTTTATGGCACTCAGGCGGTGCGCAACAATAATTACGGTTTTACCCTTACACAGGTTTTGAATGGCCTTATCGATCTCCACCTGGTTCTCCGGATCAGCGGCGGAAGTCGCCTCGTCCAGAATTAGAATAGGTGCGTTCTTCAGGATGGCCCGAGCAATGGCGATGCGCTGCTTTTCTCCCCCTGAGAAGCGGGTCCCGAAGCTGCCCAACTTGGTGTCATAGCCGTTGGGCAGGGACATAATAAAATTGTCGATTTGTGCCTCTTTTGCTGCTGCGCGCACTTCCTCCAAGGAAGCATGACGGCCCATTCGGATGTTTTCCAATACGCTGTCACGGGTCAAAAAGGTTTTTTGAAATACAATAGCGATATTTTGCAGCAACGTCTCATAATTGATTTCCTTCACATTCCTGCCGCCGATCAGCACCTCACCCGCCTGTACATCATAGAAACGGGAAATCAATTCAATCACAGTGCTCTTGCCCGCGCCGGAGCGACCCACCAGAGCCATGCGCTCTCCATCCTTGACTTGAAGATTGCAGGCTTTTAGTACATCGGTCTTTCCATCATAGGAAAAGCATACATTTTGAAGCTCAATCTGATGTTTTTCCGGAAAATCGCCACCGCCCCCGTAGGTAGGAATACTCAAAATCTCCTCGGTTTTGATAATACCGGTGAGTACCTGGGCAAAGCTGCTGGCAAGCTCCTGCAGCGGTCTGATCTCTGTCAGATACATGGAGCCGACAAAGGCAAACAGCAGGAAGACGCTGGCTGTGACGGAGCCTTTTAAAAAGAACATGCCTCCAAGCGGAATGATAATCAGCATACCGCATTCAATCACGACAATAAATGCAGCATAGAATTTTCCCATCCTCCTGGACATTTCATTCCAGACATCGTTTTCTTCTTTCACTGCCGCAGCGAATTTCTGAAAAGACTTACTTCCCATGTTATAGGCCTTGATGAGCTTCATGCCGCTGATGTATTCAACCATAACCGAATTCAGGTTGGCGACAGAGCGGTTGGCTCTTCCCATCATGCCGGAAGCGCCTGCAAACATAAGTCCCATGACAAGCACAGCCAACACCAGCGGAATCAAAGAGATCAGCGCCAGCGGTACATTAACGGTCATCAGATAGATGAAAACAGCGATGGGGCCAACCAGATAGCAGACCAGCTCCGGTATATTGTGGGCGAGAAACAGTTCCAGCTTCTCAATATCCTCATTCAGCACGGTTTTTATTTCGCCGGTACTGCGATCGTCCAATGCTCCAAGAGGAACCTTTGCCATGTGATCGGCAACCATGCAGCGAACCTTAAACAGCGCGCGGTAAGCGCCCTTATGAGAGGCCACGCCCGAACTGCCAAACAGTACAAAACGAAGCGCCATAGCCACTGCGATCAGGGCTGCGTTTTGGATTACAAACTCCAAGGTGCAGGTATGATGATAAATCGCGTCCATCAGTCTGTAGATACCGTAATAGGGAAACATGATGCAAAGCCCGCTGATAAATGATAATGCAACGGCCAAATACATCCAATATTTTTCACTTCCCGCCCATTGAAGCAAGAGCGAGATTGGCTTTTTCTTTTTTTGCATAAAATTGCCCTTCCTTTTCAAGCTGTCCCGTTAAACCGAAAACAGCTTTTTTAATTGTTCTTCCGTGTCGGAGGATACAGGCAGATCGCCGCATTGCTCACCGCGGTCCACATGCAGGACACGGGAGCAGGTAGTGCAGACAAACTCGTAATCATGGGTTACGATAAAAATCAGCTTTCCCATTGCTGCCAGTTCCCTCACAAGGCCCGCCACCTGAGCCATACTGTCAAAATCCAGTCCGCTGGTAGGTTCATCGAACACCAGCAGCTCCTTCCCGCAAATCATGCTGACCGCTATTGCCACACGCTGTTTCTGACCACCGGAGAGGGTGTTGGGGTGGTTGTTTTTGTAAGGGCTCAAGCCCAGTTTTTCTATAGTGGTCTCAATCAGCTTCCTGTTCGGATTGCGGATGCCGAAGGAGCACTCCTCCTCCACACTTTCCGCGAACATCTGATAATTTACGTCCTGCATCACCATGTAAGAGTGTTTCAGACGCGCTTTTCTTTCTTGAGGCTGCCCAATCCAGAGATATTGCCCCTGCGAAGCCTTATGTAAGCCGCAAAGCGCCCTGGAGAAGGTCGTTTTTCCGGCTCCGTTGGGGCCTACGATACCGATCACTTCCCCAGGACCCGCCGACATGCTGAGTCCTCCAAAAACAGGGGTTTTTTTATAATGCAGGGTCACATCCCGAAGCTCCAAAAGCGGCGAAGGAGGAAGCGTTGGAACGGATGCAGGGTGTACTTCACGCAAATCCGCGGCCCGCAGTCCCATGCGTTCCCGCTCCTGCCGTGATAGCTGCTGAAGCTGCGCCGGCGTATAGACGCCTGCGATACGCCCCTCCTCCAGATAGATGATACGGTCGGCTATATCCATGAGATAATACAGGCGGTGCTCAGAAATCAAAATAGTCTTCCCTTGTTTTTTTATCAATCGCAAATGCTCTTTCAGATCGGTAATCGAATCCATATCCAAATTGGAGGACGGCTCATCCAGCAAATAGATGTCGGGGTTCATGGCATAAACAGAAGCAAAAGCGATCTTTTGTTTTTCACCTCCGGACAGCTCATGGAGTGATCGGCCGCGCAAGGTCCGGAGGTTCAAATCCTTCGCTGTATTTTCTACCCGCAGACGTAATTCCTCCGGCGGGCAGGATTGATTTTCAAGGCCAAAAGCAATCTCGCTGTCGCTGTCCATATTAAAAAACTGTGTGCGGGGGTTTTGGAATACGGAACCGACCTGCTCAGCAATTTCATACATCGTCAGATCGGCAATATTGCGGCCGTTTACAAAAATGGTTCCGCTCAGCTCACCGGGATAAAATCTTGGAATCAGTCCATTGACCAGACGGGTTATGGTAGTTTTTCCGCAGCCGCTTCGGCCGCAGAGCAGAATACATTCGCCATCCTGCACGGTCAGGCTGATATCCCGTAATCCGCCTCGCTTCTGTCCGGTATAAACAAAGGATATATGGTCCAGTGAAATCATAAGAACGCCTCCTTGCAAATCTGCCCTATCAGAAACATCGTAAGGAAGCAGATAGTCACAATCAGGTCCGCCACACCAAATTCAATTTGTACCAGAGAAGTACGGGGGGCCGGGTTTTCGATTCCTCTGGTTACAGAAGCGATGGTTAATTCATCCGCCGCCTTGGAGGCCGACATCATCAGCGGAACGTAGATGCACTCTATTGTCATGCCCGGACGTGTCAAAAAACTTTTCAGTGAGGGCGATACATCCCGCATCCGCATGGCGTCCTTGATAAAGCCCCAATCCTCCCGGATGGCAGGGACATACCTCAGCATAATAGCCAGCGGAATCACAATTTTTTGGGAAATGCGGCTTCGGTACATAGCAGTCAAAAATTCTCCCGCCTTTGTTGTGGAAAGGATGATTCCCGCCAGCATACCGCAGGGGTAAACCTTATGTACCAGACCCAGAAACGCAATCAGTATGACTTGAAATGAGTTATGCAGTTGTAAAGCTCCCATTGTTAAAAAGTAAATACCCAGGTAGGCGGCAGCTCCTAAAATGGAATAGCGCATCTTTTTGGACGCAATTCCAAGCAGGGCAACCAGCACGACCAAAAGCATTTCGTAGAGCAGTGACGGAGCCATTGCGGCTGACAGCACACAAAGGAGCAGGATCACGATTTTTGTGCGCGGGTCAATCCACAGGCCGGAGCGCACGTTCCCATGGCTCATGCTGTAATCCCAGCCTTTTCAAATTGTTTTTTCAGGAGCCTGCGTCCGACCAAACCGCTGACAACGGCAAGAGCCAGAGTTCCAAGGAGAATAACCGGCAGCATACCGGAGGGCGCGGAAGATGTCATTGTGTCGATATATTCCTGAGAGACTCCTTTGTTTAACATCGTACCGGCCCATGCGGCAGGATCGGCAAAGTATGCAACAAATACACCTGCCGGCCCGAGGCAAAACAGTGCGTATGCAAAAATGTTCACCTTGACGCTTTTATATCCTTTCACACCTGCAGCAATATCAGCGGCAATTCCCATGACGACATATCCCAAATCCATAGCCCAGTGCATCCCCAGTACAAACCAGATGATGCCATTGATAATTCCCAGAATTGAAATCGTGCCGCGCTTCGGAGCTTTTGCCACCATCAGCAGGAATACAGGACCGCAAAGCAGAGCGATACCAAAGGGCTGATAGAATGTGAGTATGGGATTCGGTGCGAACGGCAGCGAGCCGACTAGCTGAAAAACAAAGAACAAGGCGGTAAAGATGCCAATTGTTACAAGATCTTTTACCGTTAAACCTTTCTTGTTGAGATACGATGATTGTGTTGCCATAAAGAGTCCTCCTTTTGTGACGCGCCATTTTCTTGACGCGTTCAGTATGATGTGCTATCATAAGTTAGATGCCACTAACCACACGGTAATCGTACCGCATGAAAAGTAAACCTTCAATATTTTGGAGGTATATTTGCGTTATTGGGGTAAAGTTTTGTGTAATCGTGGCATAAGGAGTGAAATCAGACAAGTGAATAATATTGTTGAGAATTATTATAAAGAAAAATTCATAAAAGAAGGCTTCCTGCCGGACGAAGGAAATCAAACTTATTGTAAAATCGGCTCGACATGGAAGCTGTCCCATAAGGTTGGCGAAGGCATCTTCTGGATTTACGGACAGAAGGACTTATTTGATATTAAGATCCACAATTTCTTTTTCCATCAGGACTTTGTGTTGGAATTGGATATGCCGGAATGCCTTGGCATCATGCAGTATGAATCCATATCAGGCGAGGAGCTTTCTCCGTACCGCCGGCTGGAGGCTGGAAGCGTCATGAGCTTTATAGGAGGATGTCAACCTTACAAAGCGCTGATACACAAAAAAATTCCGATCCGTTCTATTGGGATTGAGATTATGCCTGCCTACTATAAGGACTATCTCAAAAAGCAATACCCCGGAGAGTATGCCAGCCCGCAGGACGCATTTGCGGCAGTCGGCCAAACAACCGATTTTCCGGAAATGTCCCGGCTTCTCAACCAAGTGAATAACTATCGCGGCGAGGGAATGGCGGCAAAGATGTTTTTTGAAAGCAAGGTGGCAGAGGCAGTATCGCTTGTTGTGGAGCGGAGCAAGATATCCCGGCAAAAGAAGGACGCCAAGCCCCGGTTCTCCGCGCAGGATATACAACAAATAGAAACGATTGCATTATATCTGAACGATCATTATGCCCAGGGCACATCCATCGAACAGCTCGTGAAAATCGCTTGTATGAGCGCTACAAAGCTGCAAAAAACATTCAAAGAGTATCACGGATGTACCATTACCGCTTATGTTCAGCAACGCCGCATAAGCCAGTCCGAACATCTGTTAGCGAATACTGAATTGAGTATCGGGCAGGTGGCGGATAGTGTGGGATACTCTAAAGCCAGCCGATTTGCGGAGTTATTTCGAAAAAGCACCGGCCTGCTACCGGGGGAGTATCGAAAAACAAGCAGGTAATAAGCATATAGATTGCCAAGTAAAGGGGAGGCAATTCAACAGCCTCCCCTTTGTATTATATCTTCTGTGTTAAAGATGTTATTGTGATTTCTAAAGCTTTGTTGATCCAGGAGAATTTTTCTTTCATCAGGTCATACTCAGCACCTGATTCATAAAACTTCGCGGTTCCTTCCACAACAAAGCCTGTTCCGGGGTAATTATGAAAGCCTGTGACATTCCTGCTGCCTAATGCAAGCTTTAACTTATTATTCTTCTTCACATTATCTTCGGTCTGCTGCATGCCTGCTGCCGGTATCAGAAGCTTCCCATCCTCCGTAACGGTAAGATAGGAATTCCATGTGTTGACGATATGCGGCTCTCCGGCGGACCAGGATACAATCGTAACTACTCCTTCATTTTTTAATACTTCCTGAAACTTCTCCGTAATCATTGTGATACCTCCTGTTTTTGAATTCGATAGATATCTGTCAATATAATCATATATTATAGATACATGTTATCTACGATTATATTATAATAAGTTAATCTATTTTTGTCAATAATTATAGACAAGAAGTATCTGCCATATCTCGCGGATTGACATTCTATCTGTATTACATTATCATTTAATAAGGCTTTTCATCATTATCATCGGGAATCGGGAGGTTATTTACAATGCAATTTTCAATCGGCGTGGAATATGCACTACATTGTCTGTTATATATGGTTGATATCCCAAACGGAAAACCCATTGGTATTAAGGATCTGGCGACCTATCAGGGCGTATCTGAGACCTATTTATCCAAAATGTATACCAAGCTGAGGAAATCCGGGATTGTAAAGTCAATCTCAGGTGTGAACGGCGGCTATGCGCTAGCCCGTTCCCCGCAGGATATTACATTTTGGGATGTGGTGGAAGCCATCGAGGGCAAGGCAGCTATGTTTCAATGTGCGGAGATCAGACAAAAGGAAGTGTTGCTTGATAAGAAAAATCTGCCCGCTTCTTACACAAAGTGCCCTTGCCTGATCAAGGTCGTCATGCTTGAGGCAGAAGAAAAAATGAGACAATATCTGAGCGGTAAAACCCTATCCTGGCTGCATGAGCAGGTGGCGGATAAAATTCCGCCAGAGCATTTAGATGCAATGATTAACTGGTTTAACAATCCTGCCGCCAGATAAGACGGATGCAGTTGTCCTTGCTGCTAATCTGATCACAGACTCCGGTCAGAAATTGCCCCTTGACAGCTGCAGGAAGTATCATTCAATTTTTCAGTAATTTAATAATTAATTCATAGTTTTCCGGTCTGTGGGGAAAGGTACAGTTTGTACATACCTTTATCCTTTTGTCATGATATTCTTTATATTCCGGTTTTCCGGGGCAGTTCTCCCTTGTATAAAAAGGACAGTAGCAGAAAAGACAGTTAAAATCCTCAAGCTCCTTATGACACGGGAAATATTTGCAGTCCCTGTTTTCAAAAAAACGATAGGAATTCTCCATGCTTTTCTCCATCCTTTCAAGCTTTTTCTTTCACAATCACGATGGTCAGATAGCCGCTTTCTTCCTTCAGATCAGCTAACCCGACACTGATTGCCTCATTCTCCATACCGCAATTTGATACGGCATAAACCTCCGGCCGTTCCGTGTTCCCATACTCCGATAAAGCCTTCTTTAATTCGGCAAGCTTCTTTCCCGACTTCATGTAAATCTTTGTACCGCTCAGCGTTAAAGTGCGGCCGATCTCATAGGAGCCGGGTATGATATGTATCTCATCCTTATTATCTCCCAGGGAAATACCCAGGGCAGCCGCAGCTGCACAAAAAGAAGGAATGCCGCTTATCATGACTGCAGTACCCTGATTCTGTATTACCCTGGTATGGATATAGCTGTAGGTAGAATAGATGGAAGGATCACCAATGACAAGAAATACAACGGTCTTATCCTGTTCTAACAGATTTAAGATATCTTCATATATCCCTTGGTGGACCTGCTTCAATACCTCTTTCTCCTTGATCATCGGAAAAGGCATGCACCTAATTTCTTTCTCCTTTATCTGCGGGTATACTTTCTCAACGATCCGATATGCATAGCATTCCTCTTTTGTCTTTGCAGGAAGAATAATAACATCGCTTTCCCTGATGCATCTTAACGCCTTCAAAGTCAATAACTCAGGATCTCCCGGACCCACACCGATCCCATATAATATTCTACCCATGATTACCAACCTCCATATTCCCACATTAAGGCATATTCACTTACATACCTGCCCAACACCCATACCTTTTTGAAATAAACTGTGAAGAACAGCCGCTTTTACTATTTTTCCTATGGGGACAAGTTTCCTCTTCACATTTGGCCTGCATATTCTTTGCGGGACTATCCACACTAACATAACATGCCTGCATCTTTGAATTAGTTTGCGCCGAGGATGACGCAGGCACAAACTTCCAAGTGTGAATTATGCTTTTCAATAATTCACACTACCTTCGCTGATCGAAATAAAAATGTTTCTTTCCTTCCTCATCCAGGAAGCTTTTCACTCTAATTCCATAGACCTCATCCAGGATACCGCTCCTCTGGATACATTCCGGCGTTCCGGTCATAACAACCTCACCCTGCTTCATGACGATCATGGCATCTGATAACCGCATGGCGTAATCCAGGTCATGCAGAACGGCAAGGATTGTCCTGCCCTGTTCCTTCAGCTCCTCCATGATCTGCAGCAGCTCCAGCTGATAGCGGATATCAAGATAGGTGGTAGGCTCATCAAATAAAAACAGCTCTGTCTCTCCGGCTAATGCCATAGCCAGATATACCTTCTGCCTCTCTCCTCCGGAGAGCTCCTCCACTCTCTTATCCCGCAGAGACAAGATTCCTGTTCTCTCCATTGCTCTTGTGCAGTATTCATAATCCTCCCTGCGGTAATGTCTCGGGTAAGAAAGGTATGGAAATCTGCCATGAAGCACCATTCGTTCTACGGTAATTGCTCCGGCTGCACGAACCTGCGGCAGATAGGATACCTGCCTGGCAAATTCTTTATTCCCGATGTTCTCTCTGTTCTTCCCTTCCAGCCAAACCGTTCCCTGCTGAAGCTCGCACAGACCCACAATTGCCTTAAGAAGGGTGCTTTTACCGGTGCCGTTCGGGCCGATAATCGTTGTTATCCTGCCCTTTTCCAATTCCGCAGTAATACCTTTGACCACCGGAAGCTTACCGTAACCGGCTGTGACATTCTCAAGCTTAAGCATTCCGGTTCCTCCTTCTGCCGCGAAATAACAGCCATACAAAGAACGGCGCTCCCACAAAGGATAAAATGATCCCCACCGGCAGCTCATAGGGCGCAAACCAGGTCCTGGCGATATAGTCACAGGCTGACAGCATCAAGGCTCCGAGCAAGGCAGAGGCCAAAATGAAGTATTTGCATTCCTCTCCTACCAGCATTCTGGCAATATGGGGAACAATCAATCCCACAAATCCAAGAAGTCCTGCAAAGCTCACAGCCGCACCGGATAATACGGCTGCCAGCATCAGAAACAGAAAGCGGTAGAAGGTCACCGGAAGTCCCAGTGTCTTAGCGGTTTCTTCCCCTAAGGACAATACCTCCAGTTCATTGTGCAGCAGAAGAACAACAATGATTGCTATGACCACAAATACTGCGGCATATTTTAGAATTGCTGCATTAACTCCATTTAATCCGCCGATCTTGAAGGCATTGCCTGCAATCAGGGATTCCTCGCTGAGGGTATAAACAGCATCCGTTATTCCGCCCAGAAAGCTGTTGATGGCGACTCCCGCCAGGATCAGCGTAATCTTTGAGGAGCCTGTTCTCTTCCCCAGATAATACACAAGAATAACAGTCAGAAATGCCCCGGCAAAGGCTGCTGCCGGCAGCAGCAAATAGGTCCCCGGCAGCAGAAGCCCGCACAAAACCACAGCCAGTCCGGCTCCGGAATTTACTCCGATTATATTAGGACCGGCAAGGGGATTGTTCAAAATTGTCTGAATGACGGCACCTGCCACCGAAAGCCCGGCTCCGGCGATTACTGCGCCTGCCACCCGGGGAAATCGAACATACAGTAAGATCCGGCCTGCTGCCGTAATATTGTCTCCCAAAAGCAGTTCTTTCACATCCTTAAGGGATATTTTTGCTGCACCGTCTATAATACCTATGCATATCATAAGCAGAAGCAACAGCAGTATTACCCATATTCTTTTTTGTGCCTTCCTTGCATGCTTACTTTTCACCATATAAATAATCCGCCAATATCTGATAGCTCTCTCCCCAGCGCTTGTTCGGTTTTAAATGAAACAGTTCCTTCGGTAATACATGATAACGGCCTTCCTTTACCGCGGTAAGTCCGCTCCAGGCAGGATTTAAAACCAGCAGCTCGTCCACCATCTTAAGCGCGGCCTCCTGTGATTCTCCCATGGTAGTTACAAAGATATAATCCGGATCGGCTGCAAGGATTGCTTCCATATTCAGCTCCTTCAGCAATGTCTCCTCACCGTCCGCAATGTTCACACAGCCCAGCTCCTTCAGCATCTGACCTGTCATGGTATCGCTTCCCTGTACCTTAACACCGGTGGAATACGCTCTTAAGAATAAAACCGTCGGATTGCTGCCGTCTGCTCTCGCAATCTGTGCCGCAATCCCGTCGCGTATGTCCTCCACATTCATCTGATATAATTCCTTATTCCCGGTAATATCCGTAAGGATTTTCATCATTTCTGCATAATCCTCAAAGGTTTCCACCTTAAAATAAGCTGTCGTGATCCCTGCCGCTTCCAGGGTGTCGCGTAACTTCACCTGCTCTGCCATCGCCCCGGACAGAATTGCAAAATCAACCTTCTCGGCAATCATAGTTTCAATATTCGGACTGTTTATTTTGCCAAGACTAACTGCCTTATCCGGATTCTGAAGAAAATCCTCCGCATCCTCAGTGGCGGCAGCGATTACTCCGCCGGCCAGCTGCCATGCATCCGCATAGCTGCCGGATAATACAGCAGTCTTTTGGGGATGGTCAACCGCCACCGTATAGCCCAGGTCATCAGTGAAGGTAATGGCTTCTTCCGGAGAAGCAGCAACATTGCTGTTTTGTTTTGCGCATCCTCCCAAAAGACACAGACCAATTGTTAAAATTATAATTTTTATAATATTTCTCATCATCTCTTATTACTCCGCCATACCACACCCCGGTCTACGAATTAGTTTGCGCAGCGTGCCGCTTGTGCACATTGGGCAGAGTACTTGCCTCTCTTAAATGTTTAATATAAAGCCTGCGTATCTCTTCATATTCTCCGATACCTCTTAGAATACATTCCGGTTCATAACCGGCATCCCGAAGCTTTGCCGCAAAGGAATCCTCCTCACCGGCCATATCATTCACAGCATGATCTCCCGCTACCAGCATAAATGGTAACAGCAGCACACGCCCTTTTTCATATTCTCTTTTTTCTGCGGATGCATTCAGCTTTTCTATTACATGCTCAATCGTAATGGAGCCTTCCACGGTTGCAATATAGATTTGCTGCCCTGACAGGCTGCGCAGCTCAGTCTCCAGCCTCGAATAAAAGCGGTCCGCCACATTGACAGACCCGTGTCCCATTAAGATCACAGGTGAATTTCCCGCTTCCGCTTTGATTTCCTTCCATAATGCTTTTGCCGTATCTTTGCAATCAGCTTCATTGTCAAGAAGCACCCGCGCCAGCTTTAGATCCATAAATAAATCCCGGCAGCCGTCTGCCGTCTGCTTCATCCGGTTATTCTCAATACCGTCTATGATATGTGTCGGGAGAATGATTACCTGCGTAATTCCCTCCTGCTGCATCTGCTGTAAGGCTTCTCTTACATTAGGGATAATCAGGTTATCTCTTCTCTTTAAGATACTTCTTACGATATTGCTGGAATATGCCTGATAGATGCTCCGGTCCGGGAAAACTTCCCGGACTGTCTGCACTAATTTTTCAATATTTTTTTCTCTGGTCTCTTTATGTGTCGTACCAAAGCTGACAATCAATATTCCCTGATTCATGCGTTTTCCTTTGCATTTATATTGGTATGCTTTTTACGTTCCACAAGACGTCCCATGCAAAAGGCCAGAATGCCGATGCCGATACCTGTCTGCAGGCAGAACAGCAGACTCTCCACCTCACCTGGAAGCTCTCCGTTGATCATATTCTCCAGAACCGGGGTAAACCAGGGCTCATAGCTGCCTGTGATGCTTTCGATCATAACGCTTCCGGCATCGTCGGAGCCGCCGAACTCCGCTCCTTTTAATGCAAAGAGCGGTACAAACGCGATCAATAATGCAGCAATAATCAATACGATAACTGTTTTCTTTGTCTTACTCATACTATTTCTCCTCCAAATCCAAATTAATCAGCTTAAGCTCCTGGCTTGCATATGTTTTTAAGGCAATCATGATCAGAACTGTCAGGATACCCTCCAGTATCGCAAGGGGAAGCTGTGTCGGTGCAAAGACTCCCAGAAATTTTCCGGCGGATGCCATGACCCCGCCTTCTTCGGACGGGTACGCCAGCGCAAGTTGGAAGCTTGTGATGCAATAGGTAAAAAGATCCCCCAGAAAAGCTGCCAGGAACACACTGACCAGACGGTTTACCTTTAATTTGGTACAAAGCTTATAGATGCCATAGCTTAAGAACGGTCCGGCAATCGCCATGGAAAAGGTATTGGCACCCAAGGTGGTTAATCCGCCATGAGCCAGCAGAATTGCCTGGAACAGCAGGACAATAATTCCCAGAATGCTGACTGCCGCCGGTCCGAATAAAATAGCGCCCAGACCGGTGCCTGTCATATGGGAGCAGCTTCCCGTCACAGACGGAATCTTCAAAGAGGATATTACGAAGATAAATGCTCCCGCCATTGCAAGCAGGGTAATATTCTTTCTGCTCTCCTTCAGTTTCATCTTAATGGATAAATATCCTGTTACTAAAAACGGAATGGACAAGGCACCCCAGGCAATACAGAATGCCGGTGAAAGGTATCCCTCCATAATGTGCATCGCATAGGCCTTTGGCGTATAGCTCATGATTACCGAGACGACTGCCAGTGCAAAAATCATCTTTTTCTGTTTCGTTGTCATTTTCTTTCCCTCTCTTTTTTGTTTTAATCTTTTTTATATCTTAAGCGTTGTTAAAACGCTGTAAGCAACCAGTTATGACCACCCTCCTATAGTAGTAAAGCAAAATCAGATATTTTCTTGGGATACTCCGCTGTCTCCCTGATTTTTCCTTTCTCTTTCAGCAGATCATATAATTCCATGAAAACCGGTTTTTTCAGGTTTGCTTTCTGAAGTAAAACCTCATTCCGAAAGATTTCCTGTGCGGTACCGTCTCCAATCAGTCGTCCGTCACAAAACACCAAAATCCGTTCGGCAAACCGGTAAGCAAAATCCACATCATGGGTGGAAAGAAGAATTGTCTTACCCTTCTGCTCGATTTTATCCAGAGTTTCCTCCAATACCTGGGCATTGACCGGGTCCAAGGATGCAGTGGGTTCATCAAATATCATGATCTCAGAATCCATTGCGAGGATATCCGCAATACTGACTCTCTTTTTCTCACCTCCGCTAAGATAGTGGGGCGGCCGTGCAACATAGCCCTCTAGCTTCATTTCTCTGATGGCCTCCATAGTCTTCTCCTCAACCTCCGCTCTTGTAAGCTTCATATTCAAAGGGCCGAAGGCTACTTCAGCTTTAACTGTAGAAGCGATGATCTGGCTGTCGGCATCCTGAAAGACAATCCCCACGCTGCGCCTCAGCTTATTCTTATTTTTCCTGTCAATCAGCTCACCGCGATACCTGATTTCCCCGGATGCAGGTTCCCTGACCCCGTTCAAATTTAGAAAAAAGGTGGTTTTGCCCGCGCCGTTGGCCCCCAGAACCGCAATCCTTTCCTGCTTGTAGAACGCAAGGCTGATATCCTTAAGGGCCGGATTATCTTTATCATAGGCAAATACCAAATGATTGACCTCCAGAATTTTCTCCTTCATTTAGCCACTCCTCCGTAAGATGATAAAAACCAATATCAGTAACACAAGATAGATAGCTCCGTACAACAGCTGTTTGCCTGTCAGCCCTTTTTTCTCCTCCCAGAACATGCCGCCTCCTTCATAACCCCTTGCCTCCATCGCATCATAGTACATATCCGCCTTCTTCAAGGATAGAATCAACAGATTGGCCGCCTCGCTGCTGAAGGTACGATAAGAGGTCTTCAGATCAAGATAGCCCAGTCTTGACCGTGCGGCATCCTTCTGCCTCTGATTGGTTTCCGACAGGAGAAAGATATACCGGTAGATCAGATGCATCAGGTCCAATACCAGAGCCGGCACATGAAGCCTTCGCAACACGGACAGAATCTCACCCATGGGTGTGGAGAGCGTCAGCATATATAGCGAGCTGATGGCCGCCAGTGCCTTCAAGGTCACATTTCCAGCCAGCGTCAGGCTGTCTCCGGTGATATACAGCTTCGTCTGAAACAGGCTGACAGAATACAGGCTGTTCTGTCCGCTGCCGATCTGCACCAGAATTGCCGCTGCTCCCATCAAAAGGAAGGTGACCGGAAGCTTCATCAATCCCATATAAGTCCGTGCAGGTATTCTTCCGACCATGACACTTAAGAAGAACATAAATATCATGGTTGCAATCGAAATACCGGCAGAATCTGCCCCAATCACCGTCACTAATGCTCCCACAGAGAAAACCACCTTATAACCCGTATTCCAGCTTCCCAAACCGGAGCGGTAGGCGTAGTAGTCAATGGATTTATGTTCGTGTTCTTTGTGCATATTCCTGCGCCCTCTCTAAAAAATGACTGACATAATCCGGATTGGAATAGTAGTATAGATGCGGAAAGCCCCACCAGTGGTTTTCTGCCGCATGAATACACCTCCATTCCTTTCCCGATACCGGCTTTTGCGCTGTACAGGAAACACCGTTATCCGTACTGTCATAATAATGAAATTCATGCCCCCGGATGCCTGTGCCATTCCTTAAAAATGCTTCCGCTTCCTCCGTAATATTGACATATCCGAACCGTACCAGCTTCCCTGTATAATAACAGCTTCCTGTAATAACACCAACCATGGGAAATGCTCTTCCCCCCATATCCTTCAGGGTTTCATGGAGATACATAAATCCGCCGCACTCTGCCAGGGAGGGCATGCCATGATCAATGGCTGCTTTGATGTCTGCCTTCATGCCGCTATTCTCTGACAGCTCCCGCGCATAGAGCTCCGGATATCCGCCGCCCAGAAGAATGCCCTGAAGCCGTTCGGGAAGCTTGCTGTCCCGCAGCGGTGAGAAGAAAACCAGTTCGGCACCAAGTCTTTGTAACAGCTCTAAATTATCCTCATAATAAAAACAAAAGGCTTCATCCCTGGCAACACCGATTCGCAGGTTCCTTCCCTTTGGATCAAGCTCAACTCCGCCAATTATTTCCGTTTTCTCTTCTATGTCTGCTCCTGTTTTAATTCCTGTTCCTGTTTTTGTTCCTGTTTTTGTTCCTGTTTCTGTTCCTGTCTCTGTTCCTGTCTCTGTTCCTGTCTCTGTTTTTATTCCTATCTCTATATCTGTCTCTGCCCTCAAATCAGCCGCCAAGGAAGCCAATGTTATGACTGCATCAAGGCTGACTGTGGCTTTTAACCTGTCCGCTGCTTTCTTTACCTGCTCCTTCAGTCCTTCTACCTCGTCGGGCATCCGAAGTCCCAGATGCCGGCTCTCCAGCCGGATATCCTCCTGCTTCGGAAAATATCCAAGAACCGAAACAGGCAACTGCGCTTCCAGCTCCGGCCTTAAGGTCTCATAGAACATTTTGGTTATGTTATTTAAAATCACCCCATGGACCAGCTGTGCCCTGTCGTATTGCAGAAAGCCGCTGATCAGCGGAATAACCGATCTTCCCATCCCATGGGCATTGACCACCAAAATAATCGGTGTTTTTGTAACCTTCGCCAGATGATAGGACGACGCCTCTTCTTTAATTCCGCCCAGCCCATCATACAGCCCCATTACACCTTCAATAATCGAGATATCCTTTCCTTTTGCCCCCTCCAGTAACAGCTTCCTTGTCATAGCTTCCTCCATAAAATAAGTATCCAGATTCTTGGAGGGTACCCCCATCACCTTCTGATGAAACATGGGGTCGATATAATCCGGTCCGCATTTGAACGCCGCCGTCTTCTTTCCGTAATCCACCAACGCCTGCAGTAAAGCACAGGTAAGGAGTGTCTTGCCGCTTCCGCTGCTCACCGCTGCTATCATAACCCTCGGTGTCTTCATGCTTCCCCACCTTCTCCATCCGCCTTAAAATAAAAGGAAATTACATAGACAGGATTCTCCCCCTGCATCAGATGATATCTCCCCACCACATTGGCTCTGCTTACCTGAAGCTGAATGATCTCTTCCTGTTCTGCCGGAAACTCTCTCAGCAAGCCTGTAATCTCACTTACTGTTTCCAGGGTTATGGCATTAATCACCACACGCAGCCGCGGATTCATTTGATAAAGCTTCTTCAGAATATCCTTCATTGCTCCGCTGCTTCCCCCAAGGAATACATGAGTCGGCACAGGCAGACCGTTAAGTGCCTCCGGTGCTTCTCCTTCGATCACCGTGATATTGGCCAGGTCAAACTGTGCACGGTTATCCCCGGTGAGCCGGACAGCCTCCTTCTTCCTGTCAATGGCATATACCTGAAGGCGGTCGGAAAGTCTGGCGCACTCCACGGCAATCGAGCCCGTACCGCTTCCGATATCATATAGCACCGCATTCTGATGCAGCCGGAGCTTGCATATGGATACCTCCCTGACCTCTTCCTTGGTCATCGGGACCTTTCCTCTGAAAAAGACCTCATCCGGCAACCCATGGGTCAGGAGCTTGTTTCCGGCATTCTCATTCTCGATCAGGCAAACATAAAGTCCATCTTTCTCAAGGGTCAGGCATTCTTCCGGGGACAATACCAGAATCTGTTCCTCCGGATAGGAAAGCTGATAGCCGACCGATATTTTTACCGCCTCCATACCGGCCCTCACCAGCATGGAGCCAAGCCCTTTCATATCCTCTAGGTCGGACACCAGAAGATACGTCTTCCGGTTGGTTCTGACCGCTTCGAGTATATTGGCTGCTCTGCCGTGGATACTCAGTATCCGCGCTTCCTGCCAGCTGCCTCCCAGTCTTGCCGACAGGTAGGAAACGGATGAAATTCCCGGATAGATTTGTACCTCCGCTTCCAGTCTTTCCGCAGCTATCTCCTTCCTCAGCTCCTCATACAGCCTCCCTGCTCCGCTGTAAAACCCGGTATCCCCGGAGAATAGAACAGCCACGCTGCGCCCTTCCCGATATCCATCCTGCGCTTCCCTCTTTGCCGGCAGGCGGGGCAGAATATCCGCGGCAGTGTAATAAGGCAGCTTCTCTGCGGTAGATGGAAGATCCCCCAGAAGCCGCTCTGCTCCAAAAATCAGATCAGCCTTCCTGATCTGCTCCCTGGCCTCCATGGTCAGCAGTGCATGGTTTCCCATTCCCATACCTACCAGCGAAATATTTATTTTAGAATCCTGTTTCAGCCGTATTCCTGTCAGCTTCTCCAGCTCCAGGCAGACTTCCTGAAAGGTACGGCCTTTGGTTTTCTCCGGATTTCCGATTACCATTGCCTTAATTCCGGTATTTTGTGCCGCTTGTATCTTTTCAAGAAAGCCTCCGTTTGCTCCGCTTTCCTTGGTAACCATACAGCGGATATCAAATTGCCGGATCATCGCTTCATTTAATTCCACGGAGAAAGGCCCCTGCAGGGCAAGAATCTGCTTTCCCGTAATCTTGTTCTCCTGGCACAAGGTAATACTTTCCAGCCCTGGCAATACTCTTACATACAACCGTGACCGAAGCCTCTCCGACCTGCTGTATACCGCCAGTTCCTTGCTTCCTGTGGTCAGAAGGATATTCCCCTTCGTATCCTCCAGAGCTTCGGCGCAGGCTTCGTTGCTGTCAAAGAAGAGAATGCCTCCCTCCTGCTCCGGCCTGTTCCTGATATTGCGTTTTAATCTGAGATAGGGAAGCTTACTATTCGTCATGCTTTCTTTGATATTCTCAGAAACCACAGTGGCAAAGGGATGGGTAGCATCCACTACCGCAAGGAATTCTTCCGCTGCTATGAAATTCCTCATCTCTTCTGCAGTCATCCGTCCCTGATGCACCGTAAGCCCCTCAAGCTTATCCATAACCTGCTCTCCGTATTCTGTCGCTACGCAGACAGTACAGGGAATGCCGCTGCGGCATAGGCATTCCGCCAGGTTCCGTCCTTCTGTGGTTCCTGAAAAAATCAAGATCTGTTTCATAGCTGATATCCCCTTTTTGCAACCAGTTTCCCATCCATAAGCTCTGTCTGGGAATTGCCGATATATACGGTGGTGAACATGTTGACCTGTGCCTCTCTTAACTCCCTCAGCGTGCAGGTAACGGTTCTCATTCCTTCCCTTCCGATGTTCTCCACATAACCGCAGACTCTGCTTTCCTCAAGCTGTTCCAGTAAAATGTCACAGGCTCTCTTCAGATAATCCGCCCTCTTATGGCTGGAGGGATTATAAAGCGCGATACAAAAATCGGCCGCAGCAGCGGCTCTCAGTCTTGCTTCAATCACTTCCCAGGGAGTTAAGAGATCGCTTAAGCTGATGACGCAATAATCATGATTAAGCGGTGCTCCGAGGCCGGCCGCGCCGCTGTTGGCAGCGGTTATTCCCGGAACAACGATAAGCTCACAGTCCGGATACTCCTTACTCATCTCATACATCAGGGATGCCATTCCATATACCCCCGCATCTCCGCTGCAGACCATCGCTACCTTTCTGCCTTTGGCAGCCTCCTCAAAGCACATCCTGCAGCGCTCAATTTCCTTCCTCATGGGTGTGGATAAGAATTCCTTTCCGGCAAAGCGTTCTCCCAGCAGGTCCAGGTACACCGGATAGCCTATAATAACCTCGCTCTCCTCCAAAGCTCTTACCGCCTGAAAGGTCATCATCTCTTCCGCTCCCGGGCCTATTCCAACAATATTGATCTTATGCTTCATCAAATGTCACACTCCATTTTCGTACTGCCATTGCTACCGTAATCCCGTTTTCCGCATATTTTCTGATCAACAGCCTTCCGCCCTCCCCGCTGGCTGCCAGAGCGGCACGCTCACAGACATTATCAACTCCCACCTGTTCCTGTACGAAGGAGGAGGCGGTAAATTCCCCCGGAATACGCTTTAATTCCTCCTGGGAATAGGTCTGAAAGGGCAGATGATACTTCTCTGCAAGCTGGAGAAGTCCCGGTTCTCTCATCTTTAAGTCAATAGATGCAAGGGCTGCCAATGCTTCCCGCCGGATTCCGGCCTTTTGCAGTTGTTTTTCTACGGCATCCTCAATCTCGGACAGTAATTTGCCTCGTCTGCAGCCAATCCCGATATAATAGGCTCTTGGGCAAAGCTGCAACTCTGCTCTGCCCGCATCCTTCCTATAAGGAGATACAACCACCGAAACCCTGTCTGCCGGCGGGTAAAGAACCCGGGTGAGCTCCACCGGCAGCTTCTCCTGATGATCTCCTGCGATGGCCATGGTTACCCTTTCTCCGGCAAGTACCGCTGAGGATACCGCCTTTATTCCGTTCCGGTTACAGATAATAAGATTATTTTTTCTGGCGAAGACATCCACCGCAAACAACCCGTTTACATCCGTCGCCGTAGTAAGCACCGCGGTTGCGCCAAGCCTTTCTGCGAGTTTTTCCGCAAGCTCATTTGCGCCGCCATAATGTCCGGATAATAGCGGTATGACAAACCTGCCGGCCTCATCCATGACCAGAACCGCCGGGTCCTCCAGCTTATCCTTCACATAGGGTGCGATGGCACGTACGGCAATACCGCTGGCTCCGATAAACAGCAGTGCATTCTGTGAATGAAACTGCGCTCCGGTCCAGGCGGAAAGTGTATCTCTTACATACTCCGCCCATTGATTACAGTTCTCTGTAATATTGCTGATTTTTCCGAGCTTACCATGCCCTTTAGTACTGTCGGCTTTTCCAAACCTATCATACTCTTTGGTACTGTCAGCTTTTTCGATCCCGCCGGACGCTCTGGTACTGTCGGCTTTTTCGGACCTGCCAGTTTCTCTGAAATCATCCTCACCTGACTCTGAACTCTTGTGTTTGGTATATACGGTAACCTCCGCCTCTTGTTCCAGAGCTTCCCGCACTGCCGCAGAAAGTGCCGCTCCTCCTGCGGTAAAGCTTATCACACTTAGCTTCATATCCGTTTGCCTCTGAATTCCGTTTCAAAATCCGGCGCATATAATCTGGAACGGCTGTAGCTCTGATGCGCTATGGCGTCTCCCACCAGGATGATTGCGGTCTTCGTGATATTATGGGCCTTCGCCGTTTCCTCCAGCGTGCCGATGGTACACAGATAGGTTTCTTCCTCGGGCCAGGTAGCCTTATAGACGATTGCCGCCGGAGTATCGGACCTGTAAGCCCCCCGAAGCAATCTTTCACTTAATTCTCCCAGCATTCCCGCACTCAGGTAGACTGCCATGGAGGTTCCATGTGCTGCAAGGAGCTCTATCTTCTCCTTCTCGGGAACAGTTGTCCTGCCTTCCATTCTGGTGATAATCAGGCTTTGGGAAATTCCAGGCAGGGTATATTCCAGATTTAAGGAAGCCGCCGCTCCAAAGCAGGCGCTTACTCCCGGACAGCTCTCATAAGTAATCCCAAGCTTCTCCAGAAGATCCATCTGTTCTCTCACCGCTCCGTAGATGCTGGGATCGCCGGTATGAAGACGAACTGTATTCTTACCTTCCTGTTCTGCCAGCTTTATCACCTCAATTACTTCTTCCAGGGTCATTTTGGCACTGTTATAGGTATCGCAGGTGTTCTTTGTATCGTTTAAAAGTTCCGGGTTCACCAGCGAGCCTGCATAAATAACCACATCTGCCTGCTCCAGTAAATGCCTTCCCCGCACTGTAATCAAATCTGCCGCTCCGGTTCCGGCTCCCACAAAATAAACCATCCTGTAACCATTCCTTTCTCAACGCTATTTGAACTAATTCACACGATTTCCGCTTCCTTGATTTTCTGTAACAGCTTTTCCGCTCCGATGCTCTTCGCCAGCGCTCCCAATTCATTGGCGTACATGATGCACTCCACATGAAGTCTGCCGGCAGCGCGTTTATTCAGATGGAAATAGGCTTTGTCCATAACAAGCCCCAGGGTGTCCGTCAGCTTACCGCATTCCCGCAATATCCCGGCCGCTTCCTCCGTAGAGACGCAGGCAAGAATTTCCCTTGCAGCCTCAAGCGGTATCCCTGCCTGAATACCTGCCGCTGCCATAAGCTCCATCCGGCAGTCCCCTTCCTTCGAGTGGGTATTTAACATTCCGCCGGAGAGCTTCACCAGCTTTCCGATGTGACCGGTCAAAAGCATATCCTCAAAGCCTGCCTCTGCCGCCATATCAATGGTATCTCCGATAAAATTGCTGCACTTGACACTTTTGTCCAAATCATATTGATAGGTATTCTTCATAAAAGCCTGTCCGTAATTTCCCGGCGCCACGGCAACTGCTTTCCTTCCTTCTTCCCTTTTCACATTCAGTTCCACCCGGATGGTGTCAAGAAGCGCCTTGCTGCTCATAGGCTCTACAATTCCTGTTGTACCCAGTATGGATATCCCTCCGGTAATTCCAAGCCTGGGGTTAAATGTTTTTTCCGCAAGGGCATCCCCGCCGGGAACTGATATTATCACACGAAGCTTTCCCTGGTAATCCATCAGGGCACAAATTTCCTCCACTTCCCTGGTAATCATTTCCCTGGGGACATGATTAATGGCGGCATTACCCACCGGCTGATCCAACCCCCGCTTGGTCACTCTCCCGACTCCGCAGCCTCCGTCAATGAGAATTCTGCAGCCCTGCGGACTTGCTTCCCCAGTGCCTGGTGAAATACCTGCAGAGGAAAGCTGTCCGGATAGATGCTTTCCGGTGAAAATTCCCGCATAGGAAACCTCGGCAAAAATCAGCGCTCCGGTGGTAACATCCGGGTCATCTCCTCCGTCCTTCCTGACCGCACAGCGGACCCGGGCTTCCTCCCTGGTAATCTCCTCGATTACCGCATTGAAGGGAAGCCCCTTGGGAGTATCGATTGTAATTGTTCTTTTCTCTCTTCCGGTTAGCAGCATATAGGCTGCTGCCTTTGCTGCAGCTGCCGCACAGCTTCCGGTTGTAAAGCCATATCTCATGGCTGCCTCCAGAGTTCATAAAGAATGGCATTGCAAATTGCCGCCGCCACATTGCTTCCGCCTTTTCTGCCCCGGTTTACGATATGGGGAACCTCCGTCCTTAGGATTAGTTCCTTAGCTGCCTCCACGTTAACAAAGCCAACCGGTACACCGATGATGAATGCGGGACGAAAGCTTCCGCTTTCTATCATTTCATACAGCCGGATCAAAGCAGTGGGCGCATTTCCGATGGCAAATATCACAGGCTTATCAATATGAGAAGCCATCTCCATACTGACTGCCGCTCTGGTCAGCCGGCGCTGCTTCGCCAGTTCCGCGACTTCCTGTTCCGCCATAAAGCAATGAGCACTGCCTCCGTACCGTGCCAATACCTTCTTATTAATTCCTGCCAGGGCCATATTGGTATCGGTTACGATATCCGCACCGTCTTTGACCAGCTGCTTTGCTACCTCCACTGCACCTTCAGAAAAGGTTAAGGTATCTGTATATTCAAAATCCGCACTGGTATGGATCACACGCTTTATTACCATCTCCTGCTCCGGCTTAAGCAGGAGGCTTCTGTCTGCAAGCTCCTGCGATATGATCTCAAAGCTTCTCTTTTCTATCTCCTCCGGAAGTACAAATTCCATGGATAATCCCCCTTCCTATTCTTCCAATGACTCGCATACCTTTTGCCGGACTTCACCGGTAAACCTTATAAAACCATGCTATTTGCCTATATAAATCTCCTGAATTGCTCGTATCAGCATCTCATTCTCCGAATGCCGCTTCACCGCAATCCGGTAATATCCGCTGCCCAGTCCTCTGAAATTACTGCAATCACGTATTAATATCCCTTTATGAAGCAGCGCACCATATAACTCCAGGTCTGTTTTGAGAAGCAGGTAATCCGCATCGGAAGGATGCACCCTTATTCCCAGCTGTTCCAGTCCACTCATTAAATATTTCCGCTCCGCTTCCACAACCCGAATACTTTCCTCAATATAGTCCTGTACCCGGCAAGCCGCAGCTCCGGCTGCCTGGGCAAATACGGACAGGTTCCATTCCGGCAGGTGTTCCTCAATCCGGTCCCTCAGCCCGGTGTCCCCACAGTACAGGTATCCCAGCCTGACTCCCGGTATGGCGTAGATTTTAGTAAAGGCACGGACCACAATCACATTCGGGAAGCCTTCCAGTCTATTCTTAAAGCTATGCTGTGCTTCTTCTCCTGAAAATTCAAGGAAGCACTCATCCAGCACCATCAGGATTTCTTTCTTTCGGCAATCCTCTGCAATTCTCTCCAGCAGCTTATTGTCAATCAGGTTTCCCACAGGGTTATTCGGATTAGCCAGAAAAAGCAGTCCGGTTTCCTTCGTAAGATACTCCAGAATCCCTTCCTCTAGCACAAACCCCTTCTCTTCCTTCATCTTATAGAAAACCACCTCCCTGCAGGAGGATGCCGCCGCCCGTTCATATCCATAGAAGGAAGGGACCGGTATCACCACTCTCCCCGGATTTACGGCATGTACAATGGCAAGAAATAATTCCGATGCCCCATTCCCAAGCAGGCAGTATCTTTTATCAACTCCGGTTCTTTCCTCCAGGCTTTCCAACAGGCGCTCCGACTTAAGATCCGGATACCGTTCACTATGTTCAACCGCTTCTGACAGAGCCTTCTTAACGGTATCCGGCATCCCCAGAGGATTGATATTTACTGAAAAATCAATTGCTGTTTTATTACGATATATGTCACCGCCATGACGCTGAAGCATCTCTTCCTCCTAACCAATGAACCAAATAAGCATTCCCATGCAGAGCAGGCAGACGCCTTCACAAAGCCCTGCCGTAAGATATAACAGGCGGTTCACACGTACAATGTCTTCATATTCCACTGCCCTCAGGGCATCCCCGATATAAGGCTTCCTAACAAGCCTGCCGAAATAGCTGGCATCCCCGGCAAGGCGTATTCCCAAGGCTCCGGCACATACCGCCTCCGTATGGGCTGAATTCGGACTTGCATGATTACTTTTGTCCCTCCGGTAAATTCTCCAGGCCTGCTTTGCATTGTATCCCTTTCCTGCAAAGATGCAGGAAAATATCATAAGAAACGCACTGATTCTTGCAGGAAGAAAATTAACCGCATCATCAAGCCTGGCCGAAGCCCTGCCAAAGTACAGGTATCTGTCATTCTTATAGCCCACCATGGAATCCATGGTATTGACCGCTTTGTAGAAAAAGCCCAGTACCGGTCCGCCGATTGCCAGGTATAGCATCGGCGCAATACTGCCGTCCGAGGTATTCTCCGCAACCGTCTCAATCGCAGCCTTTGCCACACCGGTCTCATCCAGCACCTTAGTGTCGCGTCCTACAATCATAGAGACTGCAGTTCTTGCCCCCGTCAGATCATCTTCCTTTAATTTCGCATATACCTTCATACTCTCCAGCTTCAGACATTTTGTGGCAAGCAGCTGATAGGTCATAATACTTTCTACGGCAAGACCCAGCAGAGGGGTCAGCCTGTACGCGGCATATAAGATTGCCGCCGTTACCGTTACTATGATTACCACTACAAGAATGGTAAGAAGAAGCCCCTTTCGAAATTCCTTTTTCTCATTCCTTTCCTTCTCCCGCAGCTCACCAAGCAATGCCCTGTCCAGTCCCGCAATCAGTTTTCCGATCAGCCGGACCGGGTGGGGGAGCCAGTAGGGATCTCCGAATAACAAGTCCAGAATATATCCGATAAAAAAGCCTGCCATGTGATAAATCATTGATTCTTCCTCTATAACTTCCGTATTATCGTAAGCTTAAATTCCATACTATCCTTAAGCTTAAGGCAGCACAGATAGCCCTCTCCGTTCTTACACCGGTAATCAAAATAATCTCCGCCGCAATATGCACTCAACAACGCCATAATACTGCCGCCATGGATTACAGCTGCAGCCGTAAGTGTTATCTCTTCTCTTTGCTGTGCTTCCTGCCATATCTGCTGCGCTTCTTGCTGCATTCTTAGCTGCATTTCACATTTTATTTGACACTGTACTTCATGCTGTATTTCCCGCCGTACTTCACGCTGTACTTTTTGCTGTACCTCCCGCCGTACTTTCTCCTGCAACTCTTGCTGTATTATCCCCAGCAGCTTACGGAACCCCTTCTGGCACCTAAGCGCAAACTGCTCCCTGCTCTCCCCCTCCGGAAAGGGCAAACTTCCGTTGCTGTCAATCCAGGCCTGATACTGTGTATCACCGTTTAATTCCTGATAGTTCTTACCTTCGAAGCGGCCGAAATCCATCTCCCGCCACTCCTCGATCAAAATTGGGCTCCGGCAGTCATAAATAAGCTCCGAGGTCTGTATGCAGCGCTTCATCGGACTGGAAAATACAAGCTCTGCCTTAGGATACCTTCCGGCAGCTTGATTGATCAGTAGTTTTGCTTTCCCATCTCCTGATAATTCCTCGTCCGTACGTCCAAGGTATCTGCCGGAGGAATTGGATGCCGTCTCTCCATGCCGTATCAATATCAGATTTATTTGATTCTCTGCCCTATTCCGCATAGGATCCGTTCCACCTTTTCCGCTCTTTCCGCCAGAGTACAGAGGATTCTCCCAAGGCGCTCCCTGTATTCTCTTTCTTCCGCCGCCATCGGAACGATCCCGTTTCCCACCTCGTCACTGATAATAATCAAATCAGGAAATCTGCATAATATCTCCTTCACTTCCTCCTCAGGACTTCTGCCTTCCTTCAGCCGGTTTCCGACAAAAAGATGGAAATGGTTAAGAATTCTTACGTTCTCATTAAAGGAACCTGTGGTATCTGAAGCATCGCAAACCTGATCCAAGGGGATTTCTTTCTGCTTCATCACATAGCCTAATTTTCCCTGGGCGTACCCGCCGATATACAGCTCCATACTCTTTTCCTTTCAGTATCATCTACA
This sequence comes from Bacillota bacterium, assembly GCA_023409535.1. Lineage (GTDB taxonomy): Bacteria > Bacillota > Clostridia > Lachnospirales > Lachnospiraceae > Mobilitalea. The sequence continues at coordinate 120,893 of JAEYGZ010000013.1, read as the reverse complement.
CTATTCCTGCGATGCAGCAGACCGCAGTGATTACAACAATAACCCCTTCACAGACAGTGACAAAATATCCCGAGGTATCTCCGGTAATCCCGCCAAGCTCCTTATAGCAACGGTACCGGTAATAGCCAAAGGTCAGCAGCGCTCCTGCAATAGCCGCAACGCCTGTCCATAAAGATAAATAAATCATTACAAGGAAGCACAGCAACAGCTGAATATACAATGAGGTCCTGACGATCTTCTCATGGGCTTTGCTGGAGAATAGATACAACAAGCCATCCTTTTTCGCATTTTGAAAGGTTACCGCACCAATTCCGCATAAGGCGCGGGAAAGGAAAAACCCGGCGCCGATCACTGCCAGAGCCCTCTGGCTGTTGATCTCAGAATAGGCGCCCAAATAAATCAAATAATACAAGACCAGCTGTATTACGGAAAATGCACCGATGTGGGAATCCTTTAATATCTCCAATTTCCGTTCCCTGCTCTGGTAGGAGTGAAAGGCATCCATCGAATCCATGAAACCATCCACATGAAAGCCCCCGGTAACCAGAATCGGAATTGCCGTTCCAACCGCTGTATATAAGATTCTTCCTGCAAAAATATAATTGCAGAGCATCCCCCATACGATTGTCACCAGCCCGATTACGGCACCCACCCACGGGAAGAAACAGAGAACATATTTCATATCCTCATCATTCCACTCCAGCTGCGGAACCGGTATTCTGGAATAAATTGAAAATGAGATAATAAGCGCTCTGATCATAGCTCCCCCTTCACCGGAACCGGGATGCCCGCCACGACCTCCGTTACCACATCCGCCAGAGCCGCAAGCCGTGTATTAATTCTTCCCAGCGCTTCCATATAGCTTTGGGTTGCTGCTTCATAAGCAATACCATCCTCAAACACATTATTGGTAACAAGGATCATATCCTCTGCTTTCTGTGCAAGGGCCAAAATGTCTGTACAGATTTTACAGGCAACCTCATCGGCGTCCTTTGCCTCATTCGCAAAAAACATCTCATTTGCCGCAAGATTGGACATACACTCCAGCAGGATTACCGTACCACCGGCCTTCCTGTTGATGGGTGCTTCCTGAATATTTGCCGGCTGTTCTATGGTAACAAAGCCCTTCCCCGCTCTCAAGCTGCGGTGCCTCTCCACCTTATTCCGGCCCTCTTCCCCGTAGATTTGCATGGTAGCAACATAATATAATACTGCTCCCGGTTTCCCGGCAGCCAGTGAAACAGCCAGCTTCTCCGCATAAGCGGATTTCCCGCTGCCGCTTCCGCCTGAAATTAATATTATCATTCCTGGGTCTCCGGCATATCGATATCGTCAAAGGTAGTACGGTCCTCATACAGGGCAAAAGCTGTATTCAGCAAGGAGAACATCATCACCGCACCGGTACCTTCTCCCAATGCCATTCCGGCATCAATCACCGGATGCAGGCCAAGCTCCTCCGTGATTTTTGCCATGGCGGGTTCTTTGCTCCTATGCGACGGGATGATATAATCCTTAACACCCGGAATAAGCCGTTCCGCCGCCAGGGCTGCCACGGAGCTGATCACACCGTCCATGACAACAGGAATATGATGGATTGCACCTCCGATAAATACACCGGCAAGTCCTGCAATGTCGTATCCGCCCACGGTCGCCAGAATGCGAAGGACTTCGTTCCGGTGAAAGCCGTACCGGTCAAGTGCCTCCTGAATAACCTTTGTTTTATGATCCAGTCCTTCCGGGCTAAGACCCGCACCTTTTCCGGTAACAGCTTCCGCCCTGCATGCAAGCAGCGCCGCCGCCATTGCACTGCTTGTGGTGGTATTGCCGATTCCCATCTCCCCGGTTGCGATCAGCCGGTAGCCTTGTTCCTTACAGTCGGCAACCAATGCAATTCCGATTTCTATCGCTTTCAGAGCATCTTCCTCAGACATGGCAGGTTCTTTTCTGAAATTTCTTGTACCGTGTGCAATATTTCGCTGTATCAGACCCTCTATCTCCTTCTCCCTGTTAATTCCAATGTCTACGGGAAGAATATCCGCTCCGGCTGCCCTTGCCATCTTACAGACAGAGGTATCCCCCGTTACCATAAAGGAGGCGATAACCGGTGTCATCTCCTGCCCGTACTGGCTTACTCCCTCCGCCACAATTCCGTTGTCCGCACATAGGACAATCACTGCTTTTTTGGTGATGTCAATCTGTGTCGTTCCCGTTATCGCACCAATCTGTGCAAAAATTGTTTCAAATTGTCCGAGCCCGTTGATCGGCTTGGCAATTCCGTCCCAGATGCCCTGAACAGCCTGTCTGATACTCTCATCCGGTTTGTCAACCGTTAGTTTTGTGAATGCTTCTTTTGTCATAATCATAGCCATGCCTTTCTTACTGTTCTTTGTTTATCATTCTGTATATACCATCCATATCCAGATGCTTTCGTAACGTATCCGCAAGCTTATCATATTGCGTTTCCTTAAAGTCTTTAAAATCCATCGCCAGACCACCCTCCAGGGTCAGTCCCTTCCTCTCTGCCAGGCCTTTCACGATAACGGAAGCAATGCTGCCTTCATCAAAAATTCCGTGCACGTAAGTACCATAGATATTTTCCGCGCAGATTCCATCCTCTTTGGTCCCGCCCTCCCTTCTGTCTGTCAGGGTGCACAGCAGCCGGCAGCCGGGGGAAAGCCTGCTGATTCCCATATGGATTTCATAGCCCTCCAGCCTTATGCCGGACAGTCCGGACAGAACACCGGACAGCTCTCCAAAGCTTCCCTGTACCCGGGTCCGGATCTTTTCCTTCTCCAGTACCGTCTCCACAGGCAGCAGCTCCATTCCATGAATCGTTCCGCCTTCCTCCACCGAATGGGGATCCGATATGGTATTGCCAAGCATCTGATACCCACCGCAGATTCCAAAAAGTACACAGCTTCCGGCCCGCTTCTTCACTGCCGCCTCCAGGCCGTTCTGCCGCATCCATTTCAGATCGCCCATGGTATTCTTACTGCCGGGCAGAATTATCATATCCGGCTGATGCAGCCGGGTAACAGAATCCACATACCTTACGGAAACGCCCTCAATTTGCTCAAACACAGAAAAATCAGTAAAATTTGAGATCCTTGGAAACCGGATAACCGCAATATCAATCCGGGCTTCCTCTCTTTGATCAAACCTGCCGGTCAGGCTGTCCTCATCCTCCAGGGACAGATTCATATACGGAATAACTCCCGTCACCGGAATGCCGCCCTTCTCCTCAAGCATCGTAATACCGGGATCAAGAATGGATTTATCTCCTCTGAATTTATTAATGATCAGCCCCTTCACCCTTGCCTTCTCCTGGTCCTCCAAAAGCATCAGGGTACCGAGAAGCTGTGCAAAGACTCCGCCCCTATCAATATCGCCCACCAAAAGCACCGGTGCATCAAGCATTTCGGCAAGCCCCATATTCACAATGTCATTTTCCTTAAGATTGATTTCCGCCGGACTTCCCGCACCCTCCACAACGATGATATCCGCCTGTTTTTCCAATTCCTCATAGGCTTTTCTGATATCCGGCACAAGCTTTCTTTTATAAGCGAAATACTCCCTTGCATTCATATTTCCCATCACCTCGCCGTTTACGATGATCTGTGAGCCGATATCATTGGTCGGCTTCAATAAGATCGGATTCATCAATACGGAGGGTTTTATTCCCGCTGCCTCTGCCTGCATCACCTGGGCTCTTCCCATTTCCAGTCCCTCCTCCGTAATATAGGAGTTTAGGGCCATATTCTGGGATTTAAAAGGAGCAACCCGGTAGCCATCCTGCTTCAATATCCTGCAAAGGCCGGCTGTTAACAGGCTCTTTCCTGCATTTGACATGGTTCCCTGAACCATGATAACTTTTGACATAAAAAAACCTCCATTGCCACAATGGCATGGAGGTATCAATAGACATAGAAAGACCTGTCTCTTCCATTCCAGACCAGTTACTCGTGGCTGTAAACACTTCACCTAAGGCAGGTCTCCTGGCTGAAAGATCATCATTAACGGCAGTCTTCCCGATTAATATCAGTGACGTATTTGCCGCAACTCCCTTATCACAGTGACGAGTTCGTACAGGATTTGCACCTGTTTCCCTTTTCATCAGAACCGAGCATATGCTCTTCTGACACCTTAAATGTATTTCGTTGGACCCATTATAATATAAAAAAGAAACGATTACCAGTTTTTTTTATTTTTTCTGGATTCTGTAATCTCAGTCATGAAGCACTTCCTCCAGAGTATGCCACCCAAGAACGGCACATTTTACCCTGGCAGGCATATGGGAGATATCCTTTAAGGCAACGGCATCCTCTAACTTTTCAAGCTCCTCTTCGCCGGTTATCTCATTTTTAATCATCCCTGTAAATGTGCCGGCCAGCCCTCTCGCCTCCTCCACGGTCTTTCCCTTAATCAGGTCCACCATGATGGAAGCCGAAGCCTGGGAGATTGCACATCCGCTTCCGGTAAAGGATGCGTCTTCAATCCTTCCGTCCCTGATAAATACCTCCAGCTCGATTTCATCTCCGCAGCTGGGGTTGACTCCCTTATGTGTCTGCGTCGCATGGGTAAGATGATGCTTATTATGGCTTGAATTGGCATGCTCCATTAAAATTTCGGAATAAATAGTTTCAATTCCCAAGGCCTAGCCACCCCCTGACTTTCCTAAGACTTGCAATGAGTACATCAATGTCCTCTTGGGTATTATAAAAATACAGGGAAATCCGGCAGGCAGCAGCCAGTCCCAGGTATCGCATCAGCGGCTGGGCGCAGTGGTGGCCTGCCCGTATACAGACTCCGTCCGCATCCAGTATAGATGCGGTATCGTGAGGATGTACTCCCTCCAGGTTAAAGGAAATGACTCCGCATCTGTTCTTTGTGGGACTGTCCTCACCATATATCGTCAGATAAGGGATCTGCTTCAGGCGGTCAAGAGTGTACGCCGTCAATGCTTCCTCCATGGCACCGATCTGCCCGTATCCCACCTGCCTGATGTATTTGATTGCCTCCATCAGACCGATTGCCCCTTCCACATTAGGGGTACCGGCTTCAAATTTCTGCGGCAGCGGAGCATAGGTCGCCTCCTGTTCCCCCACATAGTCAATCATTTCTCCGCCGGTCAGAAAGGGAGGCATCTGCCGCAGCAGCTCCTTTTTACCGTATAATACCCCAATTCCCATAGGTCCCAGCATCTTATGCCCGGAGAAAACAGCAAAGTCCGTATCAAGCTCCTGTACATCAAGGGGAAAATGCGGGATGCTCTGAGCACAGTCCAATACCACCGCCGCTCCTACCCTGTGCGCTTTGTCAATTATTTTCTTAACCGGGTAAATCGTCCCCAGTACATTGGATACATAGGCAAGTGCAACAATACGTGTCCTGTCTGTTATCTTTTCCTCAAGCTCTTCTTCCTTCAGAGACCCCTTTGCGTCCAGATAAAGATAATTTAAGACGACCTTCTTTTCCCTGGCTAATCGCTGCCAGGGAAGAAGGTTGCTGTGATGCTCCGATATGGGGATCAGAATCTCATCCCCCTCCTTCAGGGTGCTCCGGCCGTAGCTGTATGCGATCAGATTAAGGCTCTCCGTGGCATTTCTGGTAAAGATAATCTCAGCCGGCTCCTTTGCGTTGATAAAATCCGCCGTCACGCTTCTTGCTTCCTCGTATTTATCTGTCGCCTTTACACTGATACCATATAATCCACGGTAGGGATTGGCATTATATTTCCGGTAATACTCCTCCATTGCCCGAAGCACCGTCTCCGGCTTCTGCGTAGTCGCCGCATTGTCAAGATAGACCAGAGGCTTACCTCCGGCCGTCTGTCCTAAGATGGGAAAATCCTTTCTATATGGATTTGACATGATCCAACCTCTCCTTCACATATCCGAATACCTGCTCCCTTAAAGCCTCGGACGGTATATTCTCAAGCACCGGATGAAACCAGGCTTCCAGTATTAATTTCTTGGCATCTCCCTCACTGAGTCCTCTGGACATCAGATAAAAGAGCTGGTTTTCATCGATTCTGCCGCTGTTTGCCGCATGCTTTCCCGAGACATCCTCTTCCCCGCACAGGATCAACGGTACTGATATATTCTTAATATTCTTATCAAACAGAAGGGTATATTCGCCCTCCGCTCCTTCCGAACCGGATGCCCCTTTCTTAAAATCGATGGTACCTCTGAAAATCTTCCTGCTGCTGTCGAACAGGGCTCCGTTTACTTTCATATCACTCTTTGAATTCTTTCCATAATGATTGGCGACATAATTAAAGTCCAGGGAACGTTCCCCGTCGCCCAGATAGACCGTATCCACTGCCAGCTCACTATTCTCTCCCCGCAGTGCGGCCATTATGCCGCTCACGGTATGACCGCTGCCCAGTTCACACTGAGTAATCCTAATTCTTGCGCCTTCCCTGCAATCAGCGCCGATATTGCTGAGATGAAGCCCTTCCTGCGGAAGAAGCTGCACCTGAATCAAATTGATGATTGCATTCTTCTCTGCCAGCAGATGAAGCAACCCTCCCTGGAACACCGGAAGACCTGCTTCTCCTTCATAGGTGATCACCAGGGTAAGCTCGCTGTCTTCTTCTGCGTGAATGCAAAGCTCCTCTGCCAGGGCAGGGTTTGTCTGATCCAGCAGATAGGAAAGAAAAAGCGGCTCTGCTATTTTCCTCCCCCTGGGTACCGTAAGCATCCATTCCCTATTCTTATGCCTGTGCAGAAATGCGGCTGCTTCCTCGCCCATTCCGGTCTCAGGCAATTGATCCTTTGCGGGATTATGATTATGGGTTATCGTTACATCCTTAACCCCTTCTCCGGCCGGTTCTATCGAGGGAAAAGGCTTAAGATCAGGAATTTCCTTTGTTAATTTTAATTCATTGACACCCAGCCAGCGAAAGGTTTTCACCGGCAATTGATTGATTTCCTTTAAGTCCAGTAACATATCTCACCATCCCTCCTATCCGATGCTGCCTTCCATTTCCAGCTTTATCAGCCGGTTCATTTCAAGAGCGTACTCCATGGGCAATTCCTTGGCGATGGGCTCCGCAAACCCGCTTACGATCATTGCCCGCGCATCTGCTTCACTTAAGCCCCTGCTCATCAGATAAAATATCGTATCATCGCTGATTCTTCCGATCTTCGCCTCATGCCCGATATCTACGTTGTCGTTGCGGATGTCCATTACGGGAATGGTATCGGACCGTGACTTGGAATCAAGCATTAGGGATTCACAGGAGACGGCGCATTTTGCTCCATCCGCTTCCTTTCCGATTACCACGGCGCTTCGGAAGGTGCTGGATCCCCCGTCCTTGGAGATAGATTTGGAGCTCATGTGGGCCGAGGTGCCCGGTGCGGCGTAAACCACCTTGACACCGGTATCCAGATCCTGCCCCTTCCCTGCAAAGGTGATGCCCGTATACTCCATCCTGGCATTCTCACCTTTCAGAATACTCATGGGGTATAGGCAGGATACTCTGGAGCCGAAGGAACCTGATACCCATTCCATGGCTGCATTCTTCCCCACCAGAGCCCGCTTTGTATTTAAGTTGTACATATTCTTGGACCAGTTCTCGATGGTGGAATACCTTAACCGGGCTCCATCCCTGACAAACAGCTCCACACAGCCCGCATGCAGATTGGCAACGTTATATTTTGGAGCAGAGCAGCCTTCGATAAAGTGTAGGCTGGCCCCTTCCTCCACAATAATCAGGGTATGTTCAAACTGTCCTGCCCCGGGCGCATTTAAGCGGAAATAGGACTGCAGGGGAATCTCTACAGACACTCCCGGCGGGACATAGACAAAGGAGCCTCCGCTCCATACGGCACCATGCAGGGCTGCAAATTTATGATCCCGCGGTGTGACCAGCTTCATAAAATGCTCCTTCAGAATATCCTCATGCTCCCGCAAAGCGCTTTCCATATCCGTATAAATTACCCCCTGGCTTTTTACTTCCTCTTTCACATTATGATAGACAACCTCCGAATCATACTGGGCTCCCACGCCTGCCAGCGAGGTTCTCTCTGCCTGGGGGATACCCAGCCGCACAAAGGTATTTTTAATATCCTCGGGTACTTCCTCCCAGGTAAGCTGCAGCGTTGTGTCCGGCTTTACATAGGTCACAATCTCCTCCATATTCAGTCCCTGGATGCTGGGACCCCAAACAGGTACTGCAAGCTCGTTATATATTCCCAGAGACTTCTGCCTGAACTCCCTCATCCACTGGGGATCCTTCTTTTCCGCGGATATTTGATCCACGATCTCCGGAGTCAGCCCTCTGGAGGCCTGATAAGCGGCATTTACCTTATCTTTCTGATCGTAGATCCTCCTGTCAATGTCATTTACATAGGTTTTATTCTTTGGCATCTCCCTGCAAGCCTCCTTCCTTATGCAAGCGCCAGTTCCTTAAAGCCTCTCTGATTTATCTCATCAATCAGTGAGGCGTCTCCGGTCCTGACGAGCTTTCCGTCCACCAGGATATGAACATAGTCCACCTCCAGGTATTCCAGAATCTTTGTACTATGCGTAATAATCATAAGAGAATTGCCGGTATTTTTAAAAGCCTTGATCCCCTGGGATACAATTTTGACAGCATCCACATCAAGTCCGGAATCTGTTTCATCAAGGATGGCAAGCTTTGGGTTCAGCATAATCATCTGCAGTATCTCCGATTTCTTCTTTTCGCCTCCGGAGAAACCCACATTCAGGTATCTGTCTGCATATTCTTTATCCATGCCAAGCGCTTCCATGGTTTTACCTAGCTCCTTCCGGAAGGCCAACACCCTGAGAGGTTGGTCCTCAACAGATTTCTTCGCGGTTCTGATAAAGCTCTCCAGCGTTATCCCCGACAGTTCCTCCGGATTCTGGAAGGATAAAAAGATCCCTTTTTTCGCCCGGACATCCGTCTTCTCATAGGTGATATTCTCCCCTTCAAACAAAATAGTGCCATCCTCCACAATATAGCCCGGATGTCCCATGACCGAATAGCCCAGGGTAGACTTACCGGCCCCGTTGGGTCCCATGATTACATGCACCTCGCCCTTTTTGATGCTCAGATCCAGTCCGCTCAGAATATCCTTATGATCCACGCTGACTCTGAGTCCGCATATTTTTAACAATTCGTCCGACATTAATATTACCTCATACCTTTCTTGTCCTTTTCGGTCAAATTTAATTCCTACTATTTTAATTAGTATTATATTACTCGGATATGACCTTTGCAAGTATGAATTGAAATTACTTATATATCATGTGAACATCCTGCAGTTCGTACTTTTATTTTACAGGCAAGCTCGAGGAACTTTTCTCCTACAATAAAAAATCGGGACAAAAATATACTTTTTTGTCCCGATAAGCTATTTTACCGATACATATTTGTTACCTTCAATATAAAACCTCCAGGGATAATCCTTTGCCTCCTCGGCATAGTCAACCCCAACCCGGCTGGTGGCTACGATACTGAATTGTTCCTTCTCTCCGTCTTCCACATACAGCCTGCTGCCGCAGAGATCTTCTCCGTTTAAGCTTCTGTCAATCAGTAATGCGCTGCATAGTTTTCCGGGACCGTTGGTTAGTCCAAGGAGCTGACCCTTTGTCAATTCACTATATGCCTTTTTAAATCTATGCAGGGCGATCGGCTCCAACCCTTCTGCCGGCTGTACGGCCCTGATCAGGACAGCCTGAGGAATTCCTTCCTCCCTGGTAACAATATTAAAGCAGTAATGCATGCCATAGACGAAAAAGACATAGGAATATCCCGGACCTCCATACATCACCTCCACCCTCGGCGTTCTTCTCCCGCCGTAGGAATGGGCAGCTTTATCCGCCAATCCCATGTAGGCTTCCGTTTCCACAATTTTTGCTGAAAGCTTATGTCCGTCAACCTCGTGTACCAGAACCTTTCCTAACAGCTCTTTCGCAACAATTAAGGAATCCCTGTTATAAAACTCTCTCTCTAATCTGCTCATTTTGATAAAACTCCTCTTCGCTTCAGCCTTTGCGGCCCATAGTAAATAACGATACCGGCTGTTATCAGGCTAATACTGTTTTTTCCTGGCTGAGATGATCAGCATCATCGGTCTTCTCCCTTGCCACCGCCAGCATATTCTCGGACAGGTCAACCCCTGTAACCGCTTTGGCGCCATGCTCCAGCTCTCTTATCGTATTTTATAAGGTATCAAGGCAAAACGGATGTCCGGCAGGATCAAGCATCACTGTCCACAAATCCGAATATTGTTCTGCCGCTTTTGTTGCACCGCATTGAATGGCATACTTCACCATTAATTCCATATGCTCTTTACTTCGCATCTTAAAGTCAAGATGAACCTGCTGTTGTTGGGTGTCCGGATGCTCAGGCCATACAGGAGGAACATACCAGACATTCCTTTGAAAACCGATTTTAACGCTACCGGAGGAAGAACCTATGCTGACAAAGCCCTCCTCCTCATAGATCTTCTCCCATTGAAGCATACGAATGTAGAATTCAGACAATGCTTTGGGGTCTTTACAGTCAATTGTGACACTGCCTAATGTAACTTCCTCCATATCAGATTACCTCCCTTGCGCCCTCTGTCAGATAGGTTTCATATTGCTCGGTAAAATGCTTGATTTTATGCTCGACCTTGCATAAATGCTTCTGCATTTCCACAATTTTAGCTTCAACGTCTTTTTTATGCTCGGCAAGCATTTCACACCGCTGCTTTAATGTCTCTCTTCCCCTGACGCTAAGCTCGACAAAATCCTTGATTTGTTTTATTGACATTCCCGTATTCTTCAGACAACAGATCAAGCTAAGCCATTCCAGGTCATCCTCCGAATAATGACGTATTCCGCTCTCACTCCGGCTCACATATGGCAGCAGGCCTTCCTTTTCATAATACCGCAATACATGCGCTTTGAGTTGTGTTCTTTCTGATACCTGTTTAATCGTATATTCCATCGTAAGCTCACTCCATACTAATATTTTATTTCTTTTTCCCAAATCATGTCTTTATAAATCATGTCAAACTATCTTCTATAAGCTGCCTTTACCCTGACTTTAGCCTTTACCGCCTTTACTCTTTCAAAATGAATTTAGTCTTGCAATGTAGAATTTACTTTAACATTTAACTGTTAGCTATACGTTTTACAGTAACCAGTTAATTTTTTATTGACTTAAAGTTAACGTTAAGGTTTACAATCAGAATTGTACAACAGAATGATATTATCATCAAGCTATAATTTACAAGGAGGAATTCATATGAAAACATTAACTGACAGTTACCAATTATCTAACGGAGTTCAGATCCCCTGCATCGGCTTTGGAACCTGGCAGACGCCGGACGGGGAAATCGCAGTGTCCGCGGTAAAGAGCGCCCTGGAGCATGGATATCGTCATATTGATACAGCCGCAGGCTACGGCAACGAAGCAAGTGTCGGCATTGCGATTAAAGAAAGCGGAATTCCCAGAGAAGAAATATTTGTTACCAGTAAGCTGCATAATACGGAGCATGGATATAAGAATACCTTGAAAGCATTTGAAGAGACCATGAGCAATCTGGCTATGGATTATCTGGATTTATATCTGATCCACTGGCCCAACCCCATCAAATTCAGAGATCACTGGCAGGAAAGCAATGCAGGTACCTGGAAGGCCTTTGAAGAGCTTTATGCTGCCGGACGGATTCGTTCCATCGGTATCAGCAATTTCCTTCCGCATCATATAGATGAATTATTAAAAACAGCTTCGGTTGCTCCCATGGTCAATCAGATCCGTCTATGCCCGGGAGATACACAGGATGAGGTTGTATCTTATTGTAAAGCTCACAGCATCCTTCTGGAAGCCTACAGTCCGCTTGGAACGGGGCAAATCTTTACTGTTGATGATATTCAGGCTCTTGCACAGAAATACAAAAAGTCCGTTGCCCAGATCTGTATCCGGTGGAGTCTGCAGATGGGCTTTCTGCCTTTGCCTAAGTCTGTAACAGACACCCGTATTAAAGAAAATGCCGAGGTTTTTGATTTTGAGCTTTCTGCCGATGATATGCAGATGATATCGGAGTTGAGAGGCTGCTGCGGTTATTCCAAGAATCCGGATACTACAACCTTCTAAGGTGAAAAAACAACTGAAATTCAAGTGAACTCATCTTCATGGGCACACAAACAGAAAGGGTGACCTGCGGGATCAAGCAGAGTGACCCATTGCGGCCCCAAATCCGGCTGCCAGTATTGTATGGATGGTTTTGCGGCTCCCAGGGATATCGCGAATTGTACGGAGGCTTCTATATCCTCAACAGAAAAATCCAGATGTTCCATCTTCAATGGATCACCCTGTGCTCCCGGCCATACCGGCGGGGTATAATCCTCGTCATACTGACAGGATATACTGATACGCTCACCGGGGATCGAAACAGATATAAAAAACTCTATGTCATAGGTAATCTCCCCACCCAATAATTCCGTATAGAACCTGGCAAGTCTTGCAGGCTCCTTACAGTCCAGTACCACACTTTGTAATTTGATTTTCGGTCTCATAAAGCGTCTCCTTTCCCGGAAAGAAATTCGGTTCGTTATTCGGTTTGCAGCCCAGTCAAAATTTTGATAACTGATGAGTTCCATCGTCAAATGCTTGAAAAGCAGCAGACCGGTTTGCGCTATTGCATTTGTTTTGCTGCTGAAAACTACGCCGCAGGCTAACAAAAACAACCGCAGGTTAATTCTCTTCCTGTGGTTGTTTACTGTTTAAATTCAGCTCATAGGTCAGCTCCACCAGATCTTTTCCCCAGATATGGTTCTCATGCTCTGCCACTTTTCTGAAGCCAACCTTCTGATACATCTGAAGCGCTGTTTTTTGATCCTGTGTGGTCTCAAGAAATACTGTTTTATATTCCTTTTCCCTGCAATACTGCAGAGCCTCCTTCAAAAGCTTACTGCCAAGACCTATTCCGCGGTAATCGGGATGGAGGATAAACCATCTCAGCTGTGCTCTGGCAGCCGAATGTCCGACAATTGCTATGGCTCCTATGATAGTTTCGCCTGCCTGCGCAAACCAAAGCCTATCCTTATCAGGGCTGTACTTTGCAAGGAAATCATAAAAGGTTTTACATACATAACCTTCAAACATATAATTATATCCGCATTCCTTTGCATAAATCCAGCCATGCATATAGATTAGCTGCCCCACATCTCCCGGCTTTAACTCACTGCGTAATGTTATTTGCATCGTATCTTATTTTCTCCTTATCGTAATATTTTCTTCAGCACCTTCACTGCAATTGAGGTTCCGGGGAATTCAAAACGTCGTTTCACCGAAACCAATTTTCTGCGTATCTCAATGCCCTGGGGGCAATGCTTCTCACATTTTCCGCAGCCAACGCAATCACCGGCAAAGTGCGGACGTTCTCCCATAACACCGGCGGCAATCATGTAATGCTTCACTCCGGTTCCCCAGCCTATATTATAGCTGGTATTATAAGCAGCAAAGCTCGCCGGTATATTAATCCCCTTCGGACAGGGCATGCAGTAGTTACAGCCGGTGCAGCGCACTTTATCACCTTCATTGAACAGTTCAATTACCTTTTGAATTGTCTGCTGCTCCGGTTCACCAAATGCATCCGGATCGGCTCCCTCGGCCAGTTTCAGATTCTCCTCCAGCTGAGCGGCTTCACTCATTCCGGACAGCACAACGGTCACCTCCGGTTGATTCCACAGCCAACCAAGTCCCCAACTGACCGGAGTAGAGCCTGGCCGCGCTTCCTGCATAAGGTTCACCGCTTTCTTTGGCAATCCGTTGACCAGCTTACCGCCAAGGAGCGGTTCCATGATGAATACCGGAAGGCCCATTTGCGCTGCACGCCGAAGTCCGGCAGCACCTGCCTGATAATTGATATTAATATAATTGTACTGGATCTGTACAAAATCCCAATCATAAGCATCCAGCATCCGAAAAAAATCCTTTTGTGCGCCATGGAAGCTGAAACCAATCTGATGTATCTCACCGTTTTTCTTTTTCTCTGCGATCCAGTCCTTGATTCCAAAGTTACACAGACGCTCCCATTGTTCATAATCCGAAATATTATGTATCAGGTAATAATCAATATAATCCGTACGAAGCCGCCTCTTCTGTTCCTTCAAATATTTATCAAAATCTTCCTTACTGCGACACAAGGTATGCGGCAGCTTGGTGGCAATATATATCTTGGTACGAATCCCCAGCTTCTCAAATATCTCACCAAGTGCTTCCTCACTTCCGGAATAAATGTAAGCCGTATCATAGTAGTTTATACCGGCTTCATATGCCTTCGCGATCAAGGCCTCCGATTTCACCTTATCAATTCTGTTTAAGGTCCCGGGCAGGCGCATCCCTCCATACCCCAGGACCGATAATTTGTTACCGCTTCGATTATCTATTCTGTACTGCATCTATGATCACCCCTCCTTTATAATCAATTTCAGCTTATCGATTCAACCGGCCCTTCATCCGCCGGGTGAGACAGCGTCCGTACCGGCATCTGCCTCGATTGCAATAAGCTTTGAGGCTGTTACATCATATAACCCCAGCTCTGTCAGCTTTAACTCAGGAATAACCGATAAGGACATAAAACACAGCGTCATGACAGGTTCCACCTCCTTGCTGATTCCCAGCAGGTTATGTGATATTTCATGTATGTGTGCCAGTTTTTTATCTACCCATTCCCCTGTTTGATCACTCATAAGACCGGCGATAGGCATCGGCATGCTTTCTAAGATCTGCCGTTCCTTCACAAGAATGATTCCCCCGCCCTGTTGTATCAGCTGCTGTACGGCAAAAGTCATATCTTCCTCGTTCACACCGACCACTATGATATTATGGGAATCATGTGCGATGGAGATTGCAATTGCTCCCTGGCTGATACCGTATCCCGCAAGCAGCGCAACTGCCACATTACCGGAATTTCTGTGGCGCTCTACAACAGCCATCTTCACGATATCCTTTCCGGGTTCATAGACAAACTCACCGTATTCATCTCTTTTCACCGGTGCCGTCTCTTTGCTCGTAACTACACCGCCCGGCCGAATTCGTATGATGTGCGCCTTGCTTGAATTGATGATTAAACGAAGCTTTTCTCCGGAAAAATCCTTAACATTAAATCTTCCCTTGGTAAGTGAGCTATCATAATGTGTAACCGGCAGACTGTAATTACCGTTGAAAGCTGTCTCCCGTCCTTCAATTAAGACCCTTTGCACCTTAAAATCCTTCAAATTATTAAAAAGAACAATATCCGCTCTTAATCCCGGCGCAACGGCCCCTCTGTCCCGCAATCCATAGCATTCGGCGGCATTCAGGCTTGCCATCTGAATCGCAGTCAGCGGATCAATTCCTTCTTCGACACAGATTCGTAAGTGATTGTCAAGGTGGCCGAGACTGATGATTGTTCTTGGCTGGCAGTCATCGGTACACAGAAGACAGTGCCTGCTGTTCTGAGGGGTAACCCCTTTCAATAAGGTCCTGAGATCATGGCATGCGGAGCCCTCCCGAAGCAGGACATACATCCCCCTGGACAGCCTGTCAAGCATCTCACTGACGGTGGAGCATTCATGCTCCGTACGGATCCCTGCGGCTGCATAAGCATTCATAGCATAATCCGTAATTCCCGGACTATGCCCGTCAATCAGCTTTCCCTGCTTTTTTGCAGCAATTAACTTATCAAGTAGTGCATCATTTGCACCGATTACCCCCTGATAATCCATAAATTCCCCAAGTCCAAGAAATTGATCCGATGACAGTATTTTCCCGATCAGCTGCGCGTCGATAACAGCACCGGAGCGGTCAAGCGGTGTGGCGGGTACACAGGAGGGCAGCATCCATTTGATATCCAGTGCTGTACCCCCGGATGCCGCTGTCATATAATTCAGACCCCCGACTCCGCATACATTGGCAATCTCATGAGCATCGGCGATAATCGTAGTCGTTCCATGGGGAACAATAAGTCTGCCCAGTTCCTCCGGGCTGACGTAGGAGGACTCGACATGAATATGACTGTCAATGAAACCAGGCGCCGCATATTGGCCCATGGCGTCAATTTCCGCAACTCCTTCATACTCCCCAATTCCTGCAATCAAGTCCTCGCATAATGCGATATTGCCATCAATGATGGAAGCATTGTATACATCAATCACCCTGCAGTTTTTAATAACCATATCTGCCGGAACTCTTCCGGCTGCAATATCGATAAGCCTTTTTAGCTTTGCTTTCTCCATAAGCTGACCTCCGCTCCGCATTCTACAAGCCTGGAGTGAAACTGTTTCTATCGCCGCTGCTCACGTATATCAGGCAGTCTCATAATGAAGTTCAACAAATTGATTAGAGCGTCTGATGTCCTTTAGCACTAAACGAGTTTCAAACCCTGTATTTTTAAATAGCGGAATACCGTCACCAAGAACCGTCGGTGCAATGGTAATAATCCACTCATCTACCAGGCGCTGCTCGATAAAATCATGAAGCAATTCACCGCCGCCCACAATCCAGATATTTTTCCCCTCCTGCTTTTTTAAAGCCGTTATAAGCCCAGCAATATTCCCATTCACAAACTTAACATTATTATCTCTGCCGTGCAATGAATTCGAGAATACATAACACTGCTTATTTTGGTAAGGAAAGTTCTCACCTTCCTTATCCAGAATCCAGTCGTAGGTTCTTCTGCCTAATATAATGGTGTCTATGGTATCGTAAAATTCTGCATACCCGTTATCCCCTTCTCCTTTGGTTGTAAATAACCATTCCAGACCGTCCTCTTTTGTTGCGATATATCCATCCAAACTGGCAGCAATATATAAAACTGTTTTCCTTTGCATTTCACCCCACCCTGCTTTCCTAATCTACTTTGCATCTGTTAACAAACCCTATCGTGATCTTACAGAATAGATAATACCATTTATGCTTGTCCTTTGCCATCGGCTCCCTCCTCTTATCATTCGTTTTTGTTTTGTATTATATTACCGGGATATCATCTTTACAAGCGTAACTTTATAAGAAGTATCACATACCTCATTGCATATAGCCTTCCCATTGTACTGCGGCTATCTCATATTGCGAATTGATTAATAAAAAAGTTTGTGCCTGATAGTACATAATATTCCAGATGCCAACCCCTTGCAAATCATACTCTGTCACTGCATTCAGAGAAGCGTCCACACCTCTGACATCATGAAAATAGACCAGATAATTCCTTTCATTCAGGATATAAAAGTAAGAGGAATGATTATTACTGTTATAATAGATTTCTGCGCCGCTGTCACTTGCCAGCTGTACCGCATTGACATTACTGATTGAGTTTGCCCTTGAAACCCCTTCAATATATGGTATCTGCCATATATACCCGATACTTGTAATCCCGATGAAAATTTTAT
The DNA here is from genome assembly GCA_023409535.1 of Bacillota bacterium. Lineage (GTDB taxonomy): Bacteria > Bacillota > Clostridia > Lachnospirales > Lachnospiraceae > Mobilitalea. Next base: position 103,520 of record JAEYGZ010000013.1, on the reverse strand, counting down.
CTGCCGGTATTTGTGTTAAGATATACTCCAATAAGGCGATAAGTATATAAAATGGCAAAGCTTCCACCGGGATCTCCGAAGCATAACCCCAGGAATAGGACAGGATAATTACACCGTCGGTTATCTGACCCAGCATTGCTAAATTTGCAATTTCATAGGATCCTTCCGCTTCCGTTTCAAAGGAGTTTGGAGTTATTGTAATAAATACTTTAAAACCTTCATTGTGAAATCTCTCCGTGGATGTTGAGATAATATCTAGATATAACTGCTGGTCCTCCGCGCTGATATAGGGGATATCAAAATTTACTCCATAATAACCCTTTGTTCTTAAAACCGTCAGTATATTTTCTACTAAGTCATTCTGAAGCTCCTGATTGAGAAGCAGATTATGCAGCTCTTCCCGGTTAACATTTCCTTCTTCGGATACATTTGAAACGATCATAATCGGTGCGACACCATAAGCTTTTGCCAGATGAATGATCTCTATGTCGTCAATATCATTTAAATTACCGTCTGCCGTAACAGAATAGCTGAATATGGACAGATACGTGAGATAAAGTAAATTCTTCTCTAATACACTCCTGTTGATATATGGGTATGCATAACCATTGACTGTAATACTTGCCTTTTTGTCATCCGTATAACTGATCACGATGGATTCTCCGGGGTAAATGACTTCCCGGTCCACTAGAAAAGGGTTATTTCTGAGTAACTGAATTACCGTAATATTGTAATTCTCAGCGATACTTAATAAGGTATCTCCCTCCTGAACTATATGAAGCTCTTTGGGATAAACAATTAAAATAGCCTGACCGACTGCCAGATTATCTGCATTGACCAGGTCATTGTCCTGAATTAGTTTATTTACGGTTACCCCATAATTATCTGCAATTGAATTAATCGTTTCACCTGGCTGGACTACATGTATAACCATGATAACCTCAAATGATAATAAGTTAATATTATTGTATGACAAAAATAGAATAACATGAAATGATAGGTGTATTCTTTGTTTTAAACATAACCAATATTATTTCAAAATGATATTGCTCTTGCATTCTCGATTTCTTGTGATATAATGTGACATGGTCACTTAACCCTTCCTCCGATCTTGCTGTGAAGGGTTTTTGATATAACAGGAACGAAAAGGAAGAACATGGAATGAAGATCTTTATGAAAGCAATCTTGGCCGGCATCGCCATCAGTACGGGAGGAATTATTTATCTCACCCTGGATAACCACATCGCCGGTTCTTTTTTATTCTCAATCGGCTTATTTACCATATATACCTTCGGTTTTAACCTGTATACAGGGAAGGTGTGCTATATTGTAAATGAAAAACCTAAATATTTATTCAGTGTGCTTTTGGTATATCTCGGAAACTTCGCAGGAACCGTCGGTACCGGATATCTGCTTCGCCAGACAAAGCTGGTTAACTTAGTCGGGCATACCTCCGAACTCGTGGAAGGAAAGCTGTCGGATACCTTATTCAGTACGTTTATCATGGCATTTATGTGCGGTGTGATGATGTGCATTGCCGTCATCGGCTTCCAAACCGTCAAGGACAGCGTGGGTAAGCATCTGGCTCTTATTCTTCCTGTTATGGTATTTATCCTGTCCGGCTTTGAACACAGCATAGCGGATATGTTCTATTTCTCCATGGCAAATGCCTGGAGCGCCAAGGCTTTTCTTTACATATTCATCATTTCTCTCGGAAATCTTGCCGGCGGTAACCTGATTCCTCTGGCAAAGAGATACCTGGACGAAGAAAGATTGGTAAGCCATTAATTATTAATATTAATGAGTAAACAGAAGCGAAACAGCTGCCTAATCGGAAAGTGCTGCAAACCCGTCCGGATGGTTTCCTCCATCCGAAACGATTTTGCAGCACTTTTTATACTCTTACGATCAATCTCCTGTTCCTGCCGACACTGTTACAACAATCTGACTCTCTAAATCTACCTCCTGATCCTTCACTGACTGGTCGAGAAGCCTTCCCTTTTCTATCGTATTGGAATACCGGCTGGTAAAGACAAGCTCAATATTTGCCCCCTTCTTGTTAACCTCCCTCTGCCATTCGATTATCTCCGACTTGGTCTTTCCGGTAAAGTCCTGCACAAAGACCTTTCCCAGGGATACATTGATTCTTAAGTATTCGCCCTTGGGCAGATAGGTTCCCGCATAATTCTGTCCGTACAGTGTACCTTCCTTATAGATATCACTGTAGCATTCCTTCACAATATAAGGAATTGCGTTGGTATCACACCACAGCTTCAAATCTTCAACCGTAAGACCTTCGAAGTTTTTAATCCGTACTCCTCTGTCCGTCGCGGATACCCATACCTTGATTACCTGATCCGTATCAACAAGTTCCTCCAGGATGCTTTGATCGGTGATCACCCCTTTTGCCTGTGTTGTATCCGTAACTTCCAGAAAGCTCAATTTGATATCGGCGCCTTTTTGATTTACCTCATCCCTCCATTTCATCATCTCCGATTTTGCCTTACCGATAAAATTTTCAACCAGCACCTGGCCCAGAGAATGATATATGGTTAATATCCTGCCGGAGGGGATATAATCTCCCGGATCAATATCCTGATCAAAAATTTTTCCCGCGGAATAATCGCTGCTGTAGCTGTCAATGACATTCATGGTAATTCCTCTTTGCTTTGCCCAGGCCTGAGCGTCATTCAGGCTCAGCTTCCACATATTCTCCGCCGGAATTCCGCTGTTGACTGCAACAGAAAGAAGAACGGATGCTCCGGTATCGACCTTTTTATTTGCCTTGACATTCTGACTGAGGACCGTCTGGTTAGGCACCTTGGTTGATTCAATTTCACGAAAGCTCAGGTTAAGATTTAAGTTTTTTGCCAACACCTCCGCTTCGCTTCTTGACATTCCCGCAAAGTCGGGAAGGATTACCGCGTCGCTATTCTCCGCGACCCGAAGCGTAAGGATCTGTTTCTGATCGATTTTCGTTCCTGCTTCGATATCCTGGCCGATTACCGTATCGATTTCCGCCCCGCTGACCTCCAGCTTGAAAAATACACTCATACCATGCAATGCGGCCAGCTCGGAAGCTTCTGTCCTGGTCATTCCCGCAAAATCAGGCACCTGGACTGCTGCTCCCCGGGAAATGCTGACTTCCACCGAATCCTTTCGCGTTATCTTCGTATCCTTTTTTATATTTTGCTGAAATACTTTTCCGTACTCGATATCCTCATTAAATTCCTCATGGATAACAACCGTCATTTGATTATCCATTTCCCACTGCAGCAGATCGGCTTTGGTTTTCCCATAGAAATCCGGCATTTTAAAGGTTGCGTCCAAGTCCTCGTTACCACCGGAGACATAGATCACCATTCTGTTCTTCCTTAGAAATACCTCGGCCGACCCGTCAACCAATTCATAGCTGATTACTTCACCCTTCGGAACAACCCCGCTTGCTTCATATTTGACCGTTACACCTGTCATTTGATTTTCATCCATCCAGGCCTGAAGCTCAGACACCTTCATATTCTTAATATCCGGCAGCGGGATCACTTCCTCAGGGTCCGCACCCTGGGAATAGGTTATTGTCAGAACATCTCTCTTGCTGATTTTACTGCCCGGCAGGATATCCTGGGACAGGACCCTGTCTTTAGCGGTATCCATCGTATATATTCCGTTTATGACAGTATTCTCATGCTCCTTGGAGACCCAGGCCTGCACCTCCTCCAACTGCCAGTCCGACATATCGGGAACTGTTACCTTTCCTGACTGTATAAAAAGAAAGAATGCGATGCCGGCCAGCAGGACTGTGATCCCTGCAGTAATAAAAGGTCTGAAGCTTTTCTTTGCCGGTACGAAGATCTCTTCCTGATAACTCTCCGGTTTCTCTTTGGATATATCTTCAAGAAAGTTCTTACGCTTATTCATCTCATTCCCCATATTCCACCGTCAATTTCCCATCTTTAAGCCGAAGGGTAATATCACTGCTCTTTGCCACGTCATCAGAATGTGTTACCAGTATGATTGTTTTGTCATAGTCATGGGCCAGCTGCCTGAATAATGCGATAATCTCCTTTGCCGTAGCCGTATCCAAGGCTCCGGTAGGCTCATCTCCCAGGATTAAATCCACATCCTTTGCAAGCGCCCTGGCAATTGCCACTCTTTGCTGCTCACCGCCGGATAATTTCGTTACCAGGCGGTCCGCCTTTGATTGTACAATTCCCATAGAGGACAGAATTTTGTATGCAATCTCCTTTCGGTCCTTTCCCTTTTTCTGATCTACAATCATCATGTTTGATTCCACATTTTCAATTCCGGTCAGATAATCGGTCAGATTATATTTTTGAAAGATCAGCGCCATATGATTACGTCTGAACTTGGTGTAACCGATCCTCTTAATATCCTTGCCCTGATACAGCACCCTTCCTTTTTCCGGAACATCAAGCGCACTGGCCAGTGCCAGAAGTGTTGTCTTTCCTGAACCGGAGGGCCCCAGGATGGTATAAAACTTCCCTTGTTCAAATTGAAAGGAAAGATCGTTTAATATCATCCTCTTTTTTCCGCCGTCTATGTAGCCGTAGGATAAATGTTCCAATTCAAAAATCGTTGATTTCATCGTATTCCTCACTTTCTAATTCTGTAGGGATTCTCTTGGTTTATAGCCAAGAATAATAAGCAGCGGTGCTCCTGCAGACAGAATTACCAGTCCGAAGCTTATAATCAGCAGATGATATACTACCTCATTGTCAACAGATACATTGAACTCTCTGGCAACATCACTGATTTTAACCTCATTTTTTGCCGCTGCGCCGATACCGACAGATATGATCCCGCCGGCGGTCTGCGTATTCTCTTCCACCAACTGGTTTTTCACAATCCAGGAAGCGGAATAATCTGCGGATAACCTGCTGGCTGCCGCCGCTATTGTAAAGGCTAAGATGGATACCAGAAGAATTTCCAGTACGAATTGAGATAAAATCTTCAGCTTTCCTTCCCCGCTGGACAGCAACAATCCAATCTCAAACCTGCGGTCTCTGACAAAGATCGTAATGATTGCCAGCATAATGATCGTGCCTGCGGCAAATACAACCACCAGCAGAATGGATATTACGGTACTGATCAAATCCAAAGGCCTGGTTAATGTCTTATATTCATTATCACTGGCATACAGAGTAATGTAATCATTCGGCATTTCCTTAATATGCTGCTGAATGAAGGTGTCAATGTCCATCGGATCTTTCAACCGGAAGCTGACGGAAGCAGCGCTGCTGTCATCCGACTGGGTCCCTGCCAATTTCTTGACGCTCTCCAGAGAGGCATACATCTGATCCACCATAAAGGAAGCGCTGCCCTTGAAGATACCGATAATTTCGAAGGAATAGGTCTGTTGATCAGCACTGGAAGTCAGGTCGATAAAATCACCTGCGGATAAATTATTCATCCCTGCAAACTCCTCCGAGATCAAAAGGGTATCCTTTCCTTCATCCTGCGCATTACGAAGGCGGCCCTGGGTTATCTCGAGGGTACCGCCATCAAACTCCTGGGGTATGTCTGCACTGCTGCCAAGGATCATAAAGGATGGTCCCTGATCGGAGGACAGGCTTCCTGCCGCTACAACAGAAACCCCTGCACCCTCGGTACCGCCGCTCATGTTCACAGCACTTTTCAGCTCATCATTACCGGCATTCGCCATCTCCGTTATATACAGCTTATCCACCAACGGATCCTGTGCAATCTCTCTGGCCAGAGAGGCTGAAAGGTTCAGCTTCGCATAGTCCTGCTGTGACAGCTGATCCTGCATTGCCTTCATATAATCCGCCCGCATTTCAACAATTGCTCCTAATTCCTTACGTACAAATTCCTTGGATGAGGTGACACTGTTTTGAATAATAATTCCTGTAAATACCAGACCATACACAACAAATAATATTGCAAATATCATGATAGCCTTAGTCGGCTTCCTAACCAGGCTTAGGAATGCATGCTTTATCGCTCTCATATGATTTTTTCCTCCTGTTTCATCTTTGGCTCACCGCCATGTAATAAATTCTAGCTGCCCTGTGTGTGATTCCTGTGAGAGCATTGTGGGACCCTGATGAAATCGATGGCATTCTTTCTCTTTCACACAATCAACACATCAAAGTGATATGATTAGCTTATTAAATAGATAGGAAAGGTTAAGTTTTATGAACGATAAGGTATTGGTTGTCGAGGATGACAAGAAAATGAATGAGATCCTGGTAGATTACCTGGAATCCGACGGCTATGAGGTATATAGCGCACGGGACGGCATTGAGGCTTTATCCCTGTTTGACCATGAAGATATTCAGCTGGTGATCCTGGATATTATGCTTCCTAAGCTTGACGGCTGGTCCGTATGCCGCAGAATAAGGCAAAAATCCGATGTCCTAATTATCATATTAAGCGCCCGAAGTGAAGAAGACGATAAGCTCCTCGGTTACGAGCTTGGTGCAGATGAGTATATCACAAAACCCTTTAGTCCCAAGGTTCTTCTCGCAGCCATAACCGCCCTGTTAAAACGAAGCCGTGTCAATACTGTGCCGGCTTCTGTGATACGTCATAAGGAAATTGCCATCGATAAGGAAGCTTATTCTGCCATGCTCTCCGGCAGAGCACTTGCGCTGACCGTCAAGGAATATGAGCTGCTGCTGAAGCTTATGGAGAACCCGGGTAAGGTTTACAGGCGTGATGCATTAATTAATACAATCTGGGGCTATGATTATTTCGGAGACGGCAGAGTTGTGGACACCAACATTAAAACCCTGCGCAAAAAGCTGGGGGACTGCTCCCAATATATTCAGACAGTAATCGGTGTCGGTTATAAATTCGAGATAAAAAATTGATGGAAGGTGCGAGAGGAATGCACAGAATTGGAGGAATAATGAAACTATCACTATCTGTAAAAATGCTGCTGTTAACGCTGGGATCATTTCTGATTCTGATCTTTGGTATCCTTGCATCCTTATATCTCTACTTCAACCGGTTTTATGAACCGGAGAAAATCAACCAGATGATAAATTCCATCGACAAGTTTACTTCGGAGCTGGAAGGCAGCCAGTGGACGGAGGATCAGCTCTATTCCGAGGTTTCCAGGTTCATGAAAAGTCAGAATGTAACAATGAGCATACAGCCTCAGCTTGCACAATTAGCTGCTGCTCCTGTAGAAGCAGTCCAAATACGTGCAATTCCGGACTATGTTGTTTTAAGTAACAGCCTATCTATGAATCCTGTACTCAATACCGAATTATATGACATGCTTCCCGATCTTAAACCCTCAGGCATAAGTCTCATACCCTCCATGCATACCTCAGCCGGTTTATCCCTTTCTGCCTCGTCTTTCCCATTAGGTAGTTCGGTGGCTTTCGGTACCGTATCAACAGCTACGATTAACGGCAGTCTTGTACTTTATCCGGCAGCATATACAACGGCTTCCGGCATCAGCAGCAAGATTGAAACTTACGAGAAAAAGGGTGTGACTTACACCATCAGCACCATACCCTATACCAATTACAGGCAGGTTAACTTTATCAAACAAAGCACCTTAAAAAACGGTGAAGTTAAGGTTACCAGTGTAAACCTCTCCCTCCAGTCTGTGGATGAGGTTACCCGGTTTCTGATCCGTTTCTTTCCCTTCCTGATCAGTGCTTCCGTTCTTCTATCCTTAATCATGGTAATGGTTTACTCAAAAACCATCTCGAAGCCGATTATGAGCATAACGAATACCGCAAACCGCATGGCTAACATGGAGCTTGGAATTTCCTCCGACATCAGGCGTAAGGATGAATTAGGAGCTCTGTCCTCCAGTCTTAATACACTGTCCGTCAATTTGAAGAACGCCTTGGATGACTTGAGCTTCGCTAACGCAAGATTAACCACTGATTATGAGAATGAGGTACGCCAGGAAAAGGCCAGAAAGGAATTTGTTGCAAATGTTTCCCACGAGCTAAAGACACCCCTTGGGGTAATCAGAAGCTATACCGAAGGAATCCGGGACGGGGTGAAATCAGAGAAAAAAGAGCATTATATGGAAGTTATTCTCAGTGAGATTACCCATATGGATCAAATGCTTCTGGAGATGCTTGAAATATCAAAATTTGATGCAGGTGCGGTCACCTACGATAAAAAAACTTCCGATATTCACCCCCTGCTAAATAAGGCTTTGCAATTATATAGCGAGAAAGCCCTCGATAAAGGAGTAACCTTTGATCTTACCGGCGAATTCGGCACCGCAAGAATGGATGAAGAAAAAATTCAACGTGTACTTAAGAATCTAACGGAGAATGCCGTAAAATATTGCGATCCCAATTCCGTCATCAGAATCCATGGAGAACGTACCGGCAGCAGCCAAAGAATCCTTATGGAAAATGACTGTCCCCTCTTTCCTGATGAGGTGCTGGATAAAATTTGGGATCGTTTCTATAAAGCAGATGCCTCACACAACCGGGATGCCGATGGAACCGGATTGGGCCTGGCAATTGTGAAATCTATTCTGGAAGGGCACGGCTGCTCCTATGGCGCCGAGAATACGGACCGGGGAATCCGCTTCTGCTTTACCCTGGATGTATAGCATATGATAGGTTGTTGTATTACAATTGTTTCGCATATTCCCTGATGATTGCTGCCGACTCCCGGAGCTTTGCGCTCTCCTCTTCAGACAGCCGAAATTCACCGATTTCCTTCACTCCTTCGATGTTCAAAATCGCCGGTACTCCGCAAAACACATCATGAATTCCGTATTCTCCGTCAAGGTAGGTGGATACCATGATCATTTTGTTCTCATTCCGCAGGATTGCGGCAATAATTGCTGTAGCCGCGCTGGCAATACCATATTGGGTGCTGTTCTTTCTGACTAATACCTCATGCCCTGCCAATCTGGTCCTTTGAACCAGATCATCCAGATTCACATGGGCGAACCTCTCCTTATTATCTTCCAGGATATCGCAAAAGCTTTTTCCGCCTGCTCTGACATGGGACCAGGGCACCATCAGGGAATCACCGTGCTCCCCCATGGCATAGGCCTGAACACTTTTGGGATCAATATTCATAATCTCACCGATGAGCTGTTTTAATCTGGCTGTCTCAAGGGCCGTACCCGTTCCGATCACTTGATTCTTCGGAAGCCCGGATATTTTATGCACATAATAGCTCATTACATCAACCGGGTTAGAAATCACAACAAAGCAGCCATCAAAGCCGTTCGCCATAACCTGCTCCGTCACATTACGGATTATGACGGAGGTATCCTTCATCATATTCAGCCGGTTAGTCTCACCGTTTCTGGATGCTGCGGCAGTAATCACAACCACATCCGCATCTTTGCACTCCTCATAGGTACCTGCCTTTACCGTGACATTACGTTCCAGATATTCGATACTGTGCTTTAAATCCAGAACCTCGCCTAACGCCTTTTCATAATTCACATCGATGATTACCACTTCGGAACATATTCCCCGGACAATCAGACAATAGGCAATGGTAGAGCCGACCACCCCGGCACCAACGATTATAACTTTGCTGTTATGCAGTTTCATTTTGTCATCCTCTCTATTAACACCGGATCGGCGGCTCCCGGTTACCTTATAATATTCTCACCGTATAATATTCTCACCGTCAAATAAAAATATCCCATACCCGGTTCCGGTCTTGCCGCCTTTCTCCAGATGCTCTGCAATCCTTTTCTGCAGTGCGCTCTCCCTCGGCCAGTCCTGCGGCTCCTTTTCGAAGTCCTTGCCGAATATTCTCCAGGCATCACGGAATTTTTCCTCTGTGCTGCTCTTAATATAAGTAAAATCATTCATGAACCCAAGAATATTCGAAGTCTCCGGTAAGAATTCCCTGTTGCCCGGATAGAGCAGCCAGGAGGAGCAGACCATAGGGATCGGGCTTCCTCCAAACTCATTCTCAAAGAACAGGTAAGCGTCCTTATAAGAGGTCGCCCGCCTCTCTTTTGTGAACTTACCGCTGGAGGGAATATGCATATTTAAAACTTTATCTCCCTGATTCACTGAAATTCCGTTAATCCCATAATGCTCAAGCTGAAACTCAGAAAATTCATATTGAATACAGCCAAAAGCAAACCGGGTCATTTGATAAAACCTTGGAAACCAATCACGCACAAAGGTTCCCCAGATGCCATATACCCGGTGGCATTCCTGCAGCTTATAGCAAAGGTCCCTCATGGTATCCCAATAGATATCTTCCGGAACCTTTTTGTCATGATACCGCAGAAGCAATGGCTCCGCACACAGTATCAACAGCAGCATCGATACAATATAGCGGTGTACACCCATATCCTCCGCTAATTTATCCGCGTCGTCAAACGCCTGTTGATACTTCTGATTTAGGAACAAATCCATCAACGAAATCATCCGGTCCGTATAACCGGAATCCATACTAATGCTTTGAAGAACAGTTTCATATAGTTCCTGTGCCTCTTCCGGGAAATTAACCTTTTTCATAAAATTTTGCAAAAAAACCTGACTATTCTTCATATGTTCACCCATTTCAGTATAATTGCAAGTAATTTAAGCGGACAGATACGGTTATTCCTTCTTCTGCACATCCATACGATCCGTCCATAGCTATAATAGCTCACAGTCTCTTGTTAATCAAGCCCCTTACCATTACAAAATCAACATTGATATTCTCATCGAAAATTATGAGATCCGCATCTTTTCCTTCCGCAATAGACCCCTTTTGAGAATCAATTTTTAACAGCTTTGCGGGAGTTAAGGTCATCATCTTCACCGCCTGGTATAAAGGCACTCCCGTTAACCGGTGAAAGGTTCTTACCAGCCTGTCCGCGGTCGCCACACTGCCTGCAAAACCGCTTCTGTCCGGCAGCTTTGCCACGCCGTCCTCTATCATAACCTCTGTTCCGCAGTCTTTATTTCCTAAGATCGACTTACCGTCAGGCATTCCTGCACCCCTCATGGAATCTGTCACAAGACATATTCTATCCGGCCCTTTTATTTTATAAATTAATTGCAGCAGCTCCTTAGGCAAATGCTTTCCGTCGGCAATGACCTCCACGAACAAATCATCGATCAAATAACCTGCTTCAACCGCTCCCGCAACCCGATAGGAAGCTTTTCTGGTCACCGAAGACATGGAAGAATAAAAATGGGTTAACGCCGCCAGGCCATTTTCGTAGCTTTCCACCACCTCTTCACAGGTTGCGTCGGAATGAGCCAGCGAGCTTACGATACCATTCTCCCTCAGGGTGGATAAGAACTCCCTGGAACCCTCCAATTCTACGGCAAAGGACCAGCGGATAATACGGTTTGTTTTCCTTAACACTTCCATATACTCGTTTTTATCCGGGTTTCTTAAGTATCTGGGATCCTGCGCCCCCCTCTGGTTATAGGAAAAATACGGCCCTTCCAAATGCAGGCCCAAGATATTAGGGCAGTCCTCCCGCGTAAGCTCCACCTGATTAAATAATTCCAGAAATTCAAGAAGGGCTTCCCCGGTACTTGTTAAAGTAGTGGGCACAATAGAGGTCGTCCCATATTTCATATGAGCCCTGGAAGCACGATAGATCGCTTCCGGGGTTCCATCCATAAAATCATATCCGCCGCCGCCATGGGTATGGATATCAATAAATCCGGGGGAAAGATATTTTCCGTTAACATCTATGATTTGGTCACATGGCACATCAATTGTCCCATTGTATGCAACCCTTTCAATCCTGTCTCCTGCCACCAAAAGCTCGCCGCTTTTTATCCCTGCGGCACTTATTATATTGGCATTCTTAAATAATATTTTCATTCTTACCACCCTGCTGTAATGATCCTTTAGCGTACTATTATTATAGTAATGAAGCAGACTCTTCATCCAGAAAAAGTGTCATGCCGTTATGCATTTTAAGCATTGTCGCAGGCACAAGGTTCGTAACGGGATTATCTATCATACTTTTTACAGCATTTGCTTTTACCATGGAAGGTACGCAGGAAATTATATTTTTGCATTGCATAATCTGATATATTGTCATAGAGACAGCCTGCTTCGGTACATCGTCAATTGTCTCGAACCAGCCTTCAAAAACCTGCTGTCTTTTACATGCTTCATCCAGGTTTACTATGATATAGGCTTCCTCTGTGGCAAAGTCTGCGGGCGGATCATTAAAAGCAATATGCGCGTTTTGTCCGATCCCGATCAGTCCCAGATCAATCGGTTCTTTTCTGATACTTTCCGTTAATTCCGTTATGGTTTTTGTTACATCCCCTTCCCCATTGACCAGATGAGCCTGTCCAAGATTAACCTGACTGATAAATCGCTCCTTCAGGTACTTTCGAAAGCTTGCAGAATGACTTTCCGGCAGGTCCTTATACTCATCCAGATGATACATCTCTACTTTGCTCCAGTCAATGTCTGTTTCAATTAATGATTTTAACGTATCAAATTGAGATGCTCCGGTAGAGAGTACAATTCTGGCCTTTCCCTTTTCCGCAATCGCTTTTTTTATAATTTCAGCCGCCAGCTTTGCCGCCTCATTTCCTAATTCTGCTGAATTTTTTAATGTTCTGATATTCATATTTTTTAACCTCCGTATTGATAGATACTATTCTATCCTTCTGTCATTTTTGCAGTTCCTGATTCTTCCTCGTTTGATGCCGCAGCCTGCCAAGCTGCCATGGCTGCGAAGTGCCATTTGGCTCTCCTTCTTTACTTTGCCTGAGGGTTCCTATATAATATAGCAATAAGCTACTATAGAAAGCTGGTGTCAATCGTTGTACGATCCCTATATTCATAAAACTTTTGATGAATATCTGCTTGTTGATAAGACAAATAATCATACCGATTCCTCAAAACGATGGGATCATTACCATGATTTTTATGAAATGTACTATTATCTGGGAAATGAAATGACCTATTTCATAGATAATGAAGTATATACCGTTCGCGAGAACGATCTGGTTTTTATTCAGCCATTCTTATTTCATCGTACGGTTTATCAGCATGAAAACGAAAGAAACCGTATCCTTATCCTGTTTCATCCAAAGATTCTGCAGCAAATAAGCTTATATAGTGAAGAGCTGTCCGGCAAAATGCAGGAACTCTTCGTATCAAAAAGAAAAGTTTCTTTTCGGAATGACAAAAGCAAAAAGCGGCTGGATCATGCCGTTATGCACCTTTATAATATTTTCCGGACCATAACCTCCGATTATAAAAAAATCGCCATGTTATGTGCTTTAATTGAGCTTTTCATTACTATTTTAGATTTATCCTCCGATGAAATTTATGAAGCATCAACTCCGAAGCTTTCTCCAAAAGATAAGCTGGTATATAAGGTCATAAAATATATTAATGAAAATTATACTCAGCCGATAACGCTTGAAGATATTTGCAATACCTTATATGTCAGCAAATTCTACTTGAGCCACACCTTTAAAGAAATTACAGGAGTTACCGTAATCAATTTTATTAATAAGAAGCGCCTGTCCGAAGCAGAAAGGCTTCTGCGCTATTCCTCCCTGAATATAACGGAGGTATGTCATGCTGCCGGTTTTAACAGCGTCGGACACTTTATTAATCTGTTTTCGAAAGACTATCAATGTACGCCCAATGCTTTTCGAAAGGGAATAGAATGACCTAGCCCTTAATACCGGCACCGATATTTCCCTGAACAAAGTATTTTTGCGCAAAAATAAAAATAGCGATCACCGGTGCCATTGTAATTACCGCACCTGCCATACTTACCCCCATATTTGCCTGAGCCGTAGGGGAAGAGCTTAAGGTCAGCAGTCCCATGATCAGCGTATATTTTTCTTTTGTTTGTAAATATAATAACGGTCCCAGGGTATTATTCCATGAACCAATAAAGGTAAGGATTACTAAAGTCATCGTTGTCGGCATCGACAGCGGAAAATATATCTTGCACAGGATACCAATCGGGTTACACCCGTCAATTACCGCAGATTCATATAATACTCCGGGCATACTCTTATAATTTTGATGGAATAAGAAGATGCCCATTGCCTGTCCCAAAAAGCTTGGGGCTATGAGCGGTACATAGCTGTCCAGAAATCCCAGTTTAGACCATATAAAATAAATCGGAATCATAGTTACCTGACCCGGCATCATCAGGGTTGCCAGCATAAGCGTGAACAGCAAGCTTTTCCCTCTGAACTTAAACATGGCAAATCCGAAGCCGACCATAGCCGAAGATAATATCGTTCCGATCAGATCAAGAGAGACTACGATAAAACTGTTTCCCAGATACTTCATAAAAGAAAGCTTATCCAACACGGTTTTGAAGTTCTCAAAGGTCAGCGGATTTGGGATATACTGAGGGGGTATCTTCAGTACATTGGAAGCTGTTTTAAGAGAACTTGATAGTACCCACAAAAATGGTATCAGCATGATAAAAGCACCTGCTGCCAGAAGAACATAGCTTACGGTTTTTTTCAAAGCTCTAGTTGTCATAATATACCCACCTCTTTTCAAATTTCTTTTGCACCAGGGTTATTATTAATATTACCAAAAACAGCAGCCAGGCCATCGCGGACGCAGGGCCCATTTTCCCGTAAACAAAGGCTTGACGGTAAACCATAAGATTAACAACGCTGTTTTGGACCGGTAAGGAAAACACATCAAACATGGTCAGGAATACATCAAAAGCCGTAAATGCGGCGATGGTTGACAGGATCATGGTCAAAAATACCGTAGGAGAGATCAAGGGAACCGTGATCTTCCAGAAGATCAGTCTTTTATTTGCTCCTTCTGTTCTCGCAGCCTCGATAATTTCAGCCGGTACGTTTTGCATGCCGGCCAGCATGATAACCATGGTCTGGCCCATGCCCTTCCATACATTCATGATTGCAAGGCTTCCAATTGCAACCCACCAGTAACCGCTGTCATACCAATGGGAACCCTGGAGTCCAAATACCCGCAAAATATAGTTCAATAGCCCGTATTCATATCCATACAAAAATTTCCATACGATAGCTCCTGCTACCCAGGGAGTAACATTAGGAAGAAAATAGCATGCTCTGAAAAATCCCTTCAGCCTTATTTTTTGATTTAGAAAATGCGCAATGATAAGGGCAAATAACGTTTGAAGAGGAACAAATATCAACGCAAAGTAAAAGACGTTTCGAAATGATATCCAGATAACAGGATCCTTTAGGGCATCAATCCAGTTCTTTAGTCCAACCCATTGGGGTGAATTAAACATATCCCACTTTGTAAAGGAGATATATCCTGAAAACAAAACGGGAAATATAAAAAACACCAAAATTCCAAAAATAAATGGTGATACGAAGAACAGGCCCCAAAAATTACTTTTTTTCATTCTTCCTCCTTTCCCAATATTTATAATTACAAGTGGGGGATTTCATTCGGTGCTTCCTCCCCCACAATGCAATTAATGATCGAGTTATAATAAATTTCTTATCCAATGCCTGCAATGCTGCAGCGATTAATTAAAATTTTCATCCAATACCTTCTGCACTTTGTCATGAATATCCTTTAATCCTACCGCTGCATCTGTATTGCCGTCGATAATATCGTCAAAGATAGGTTGGGCCGCTGTTCTCCACTCATTCCAGCATTTATTTTCATCCAGGGTCACGCCGGCTTCGTCCACGCCCTCTGTATACGCTTTTTTATTCAGCGGCTTGCTTCCCGTATTGTCAAGCTCTGCAAGCGCCTGGTTATTGACAGGAAGTGTGGCGCCGCTGGCAGCGACAAGCTTTTGTGCCTCATAGCTTAAATAGTATTTTAAGAAGGTCCAGGCCGCTTCTTTATTTTCAGCCTTTGCTTTTGAATAGATGATCCAGCTGTTGCCAATGTTCGGAACGACCCTGGGACTGCCGTCAAATCCTGACGGGATTTTAACCGTGTCATAATTTAAATCGGGGAAATTCACATTCAATACGGTCGCCCCCTGACTATACTGTAAAAACATCATGGCTCCCATACCGTTGCCAAACATTTGGGCTGTTCCGCCCAGCTCATTCATGGCAGCTCTGGAAGGGCTTATCTTATAGGTATTCACCGTATTAAACCATTCCGTAATACCTTTTAAAGATTTATCATCATTAAACACTGCATTTGTCTTTGTTTCATCCAATGCTTGTCCGCCGGCGGATTTAATCCAGGGGAACCATCCGTCCGTAATTCCAAAGCCCGTGATCAATCCATAGACATCTGTTTTTCCGTCTCCGTTATTATCCTTTGTAAGAGTTTTTGCCGCATTAATCATATCATCATAGGTCCAGCTGTCGGTCGGATAGGGAACACCTGCCGCATCAAATAAATCCTTATTATACGCCAATGCAATCGGATTTCCTCCATGAGGAGCGCCCCAGACTTTATCCCCGTCCTTCGCGGAGAACAGCGCGGAGGAATACTCCTCCGTATTTAAATCCCTTGCGATAAACGGTGTTAAATCCTCTGCCGCACCCATGGCTCCGTAGCCCAATACCGCGGCATTCTCCTGGAACCATATATCAGGCGCATTTCCGCCTGCAATCTGGGTTGTGATCTTTTTTGTAAAATCCCCCCAGGGTGCTTCATCAATTACTAAGGTAATGTTGGGATAGGCAGTTTTAAATCCCTCAATAATTTCTTTGCTTGTTACATCATAACCACCCGGTAATCCCAGCTTCAAAGTAACAGGTGCCGGCGCTTCTGTGGGACCTTCCGTCGTCTGCTGATCTGTCTGACCTGTTGGTGTCGTATCGTTCTTCTTTTCCGAAGAACTGCAGCCTGCCAGTGCCGTTACTAACATTGTTAAAGCAAGAACTACACTAAGTAACTTTTTTTTCATACTTCTCTTCTCCTTATTTAATATTTTATATATGAAAGCCCTGATAAAAATCATAGGCATTTCAACAAATTCTGAACGGAAACTACTTTTTTGTTTTTGATAGAGAGATTGGCAGCCGCACCGATCAGCAAAGACATCGCACCATCCATAGAGGTTGCCAGCACTCCCAATTCATCTCTCGTTTCCTCTTTCACCAGCATCCTGATCAGCTTATCATCCCCGCCGCCGTGACTTCCCGTTAATTTAGGAATACGATAGGTAATCAATTCACCCTCACGGTTATATAATTTCACAGAATTACATAAATCCTCCGATCCATGCCCGGTATAGATCTCTCCGACCTCCAGCCTTCCCTTCGCACCATTGATGGAAGCCCTCCAGCCTTCATAAGGGCTGTGGGCAATCAAAGAATAGCTCAGCAATGCTCCGCTTTGATATTTCACATTGACTGCCATACTGTCGTAAATGCTGATGCTTTCGTCAAACACACAGGAATCTCTGATGTATCCGTCTTCTTGCTCCGCTTCCAGATAAAAACGCTTATAGAAGGGATCTCCGCCATCCTCGATATTCCAGTAATATTCGCAGGAAGACTTATACCGGCAGGTAAGACATCTGGTTCCCCTTTCTTTTCTTGTGGGTCCATAAAAGCTCCTGGTTCCGAATGCGCTTACTTCTTCGGGATAGGAATCAAGCCACCAGTTTATAATGTCAAAATGGTGCGTTGACTTGTGGAGCAAAAGGCTGCCGCTTTTTTCCATATTCCGGTGCCATCTTCTGAAATAATCCGCACCATGCTTCGTGTCCAGATGCCATTCCAGGTCAACGCTAAGAATCTCTCCGATTATACCGCTTTTTACCATCTGCTTTACCTTCTGCATATAAGGCATAAACCTCATGTTAAAGGTAACACGGACCCGTTTGCCGGTTCTTTTTTCCGCCTCCAGAATCGCATTGCACTTTTCTTCATCAATCGTCATAGGCTTCTCTGAAATCACATCACAACCCGCTTCCAGTGCTTTGATGATATATTCATGATGGCAGCAATCAACAGTAGTAACGATAACATAGTCCGGCTTTACTTCTTCCAGCATCCTGTCAAAGTTATCATAAACCGGAAAATTACCGCAGTCCTTTGCGAACTCTCTCGCCCGCACCGGGTTGACGTCATAAATTCCTTCTATGGACGCATCCTTCTTATATTCCTCCGCAGATATCCGCTTGCCGTACATATAATAGCCTCTCATACCTGCGCCTACGATAACGTACTTTTTCATTTTTTTATCTTCCCTTCTTCTGAATCTGTTCTTCCCCTGCGGCGATCCGGCCGATCCTTCAGCCTGTTGTCTTTCCGCAGCCATTCGGCCAACTCACTCAGGTCAAAATATTTGAGCACCTGGGGGAAAACAATACTCATTGCATCTTCCTTCCTAGCATAGCGTGAACCAACCCAATCCGAAAAATCGGGAATCTGCCCCTGGACCGTGATGTGTTTGATTCGTTGATCAAGGAAGGCTGCAAGAAGGCCGTACATTCCCTGATCACCCTGTACATAGATCTGTATCCCCTCTTTGTCAATTCCCTTGAACTCCTGCAGCATATCGATCATTCGTATCACATCATAGGTTCTGAGCGCACATATACTATCTCCCATGCGTATCAGGTCATCCCCCAATTTGTAGGTAGTACCGAATAAATCAGATATTCCCCGGCTTCCAAATTGATACGGTGCAATTCCGCCCACACCGGAGGTATTTAATACAAAGACCGTGCTGCCTTTTTGACATTCCTGCCCTATCCACTCCATATGCTCTTTTAATTTCGAAGTGCCGCCAGCCCATATGGCTATGACCGGCAATGCTGTTTGTCCGCCAAAGCCGCTTCTCTTTATCGCAAAGCAGTGGCTCATTACGCTCTCCTGGGCATTCCAGAGATAAGATTTTACAGACAGACCATCATATTCAAACTCTGTAACCTCCCTTAAGTGAACGGCAGACTGGCAGCGTGCATAAAAGACCTTTTCCTTCAGCCATTGATATGCTGTTTTCTCCTTCTCTTCCGGTGCGAATGCATTCCGCTCCCTTTGAAGCTGATGCATCAGCTTAAGGTTTTCGTCAAAAATAATGGCTGCTTCCGTTTTTTCCGCCCTGACCTGTCCGGTATCCGTACACCAAAGTACCTCTGGCTCAAATAGCTTTATTACCATCCGGTCCGGCGCGGCGGAAACCTTTGAAGCAGGGACCTCCAAAACTCTCCGAAAGAAATCTGTGGCAAATCTGGCATGGTTGATGGAATAAGAATGCTTTACAGCATCCTCATAATAGCTGAGCTTTTCCTGTTCCCCATAGAATTCCCAGTATCTGCTTGCATTTTTCACTGTTTCTCTTGTTCCTTCAATCGGGAAGAAATCATAGGATGCCGCAAGGATTGCAACCGGTTTGGGTGCAACGCTCAGCAAAATGTCTTCATGGTCAAAGCCGAAGCTTACCAGTCCCGGCCAGTTCTGTTCCGAATCCTGCGCAACGCCGGTGAGGATATTCTCTTCATAGCTTGTAATAAAAGTCCCCGGTGCGAATGCCTTAATTCTTTCCTCATAAAGCATCAGCATGCTTGTTTGCGTTCCCCCTCCGGAATTGCCTGTTACTCCGATGTTTTCAGGATCAACCTCCGGACGGCTGATCAGATAATCAATTGCACGTACTGCGTCATGAAGGAAATACCTTGCGGATGGGTATCCTGTTGCCAGGCACTGAAATCCGGCATGGGTATGTTCCGTTGTTCCCTGAGCCACCACTTCTGTTCCATTTTCATAATAACTGAACCGTTCCCCCTGTCCGACAGGATCCGGAACCAGAACGATCAACCCGCTTTTGGCAAGATATTGGCACGCAGTCTGATACTCAACGCTGTGTTTTGCCAGGGGATCATGTCCGCAAAGGAACAAAACTGCCGCAGAAGGTTGATTGACAGAAGCAGGGATATATAAATTGGCTGTCACAAAACAGTCCGGTCTTGATTCATAAATCACTTTCTCAATCTGAAAACCGTCCCCTGCTACAATACCGGTTACATGAGGATTTAAAGGCGTCTCACAGGATGGGATATCGCCCAATGCCTCTATAAAGATCCTTCTTACAAACGCCTGACGCTCCTGCAGCTGCTCTATTGTCTCAATTTCAGAACGGGCGCTCCTTCCTTTCTCCAGATTCTTAAAGGTATTATGATATACATAATCCTTTAACTGGCTTTTCATATCATAGAAATGAGAAGGCTGATAGCTTTCCAGCTCCTTTATGTTCATAAGATGTTTTCCTTCCTAAAGTTGAATCCTTTTTCCTTCTTTTCTCGATCTTTCTGCAGCAAAAGCCATTATGTGGCTCTGCAGGGACAAACGGGCCAGCGTTTTCATGCTGCCGCCATTGCCAGCCACCGCATCCAAAAAGTCTTTCAGCAATCTGGCATCTCCGCCTCCATGGCTGGAAACAATTGTCTCCGACTGTATCGATACTGCTTTCTTTTCTTTGCTTAGAAAATCATACACTTCAAGCTCACCGCGGTCCAAATGGCCTCTAATATCGCCCTTGGTTCCGAAAATACGCAGAGTTCTGGTATTCTCGCTGGAAAAGCCCGTCATATTGAAGGATACAATCAGACCATCCTCCATCGTAAAGATCGCACTTTGATGATCACAGACATCATTATCACACCGGAAAACACATCTCCCATATTGACCGTTTTTCAGTGCCTCATAGCGGGCTGTGAAGGAGGTATCCGCACAGATGCTTTCCGTGGGCCATCCCACTCTGGTAATCTGATTTAAATACAGCCTGGGTGCAAAATAAGGACAGGAGGTTTCATAAGGGCATCCGTCAAGGCAAAAGGCCGGCGCACCTTCCGGGGCATTCTCTTCTTTGTAATATTGAAGATTTCCTTCGGAAACTACGGATAAGCATTTCTTTCCTGTCAGATAACCGATCAGATCCAGATCATGACAGGATTTTGCCAGGATAAACGGACTGGAAATGGTTTCATTCCTGAAAACTCCCCTTACATAAGAATGAACAAAATGCCAGTGAGCGCAATTTTCAGTCATTTCCATATTGACGAGCCGGCCGATCCATTCTTCGTCCAGGAGCTCTTTCAGTTTTTCAAAAAACGGCGCATAACGCAATACATGACATACCATAAGAATTAATTTCTTTTCTTCCGCCTTTTCCACCATATCGATACATTCCTGCTCCGATGTAGACATCGGTTTTTCCACCAATACATGATATCCTTTGTCCAAGGCTGCCATCGTTGATAAATAATGGACTTTGTCAGGCGTTGCATTAATAACGGCATCCGCAAACTTTTCTTTTGACAAAACCTGCGTCCAATCCTTGTATAAGCTTTCCTCAGGAAGATCAAAATCCCTTGCCAGCTTATTTAATTTTTTTGCATCAGGATCTGCTATGGCAACAATATCCGCATTATATTGCTTGCAAAACCGCGTATAGTTTCTTCCTCGTCCGCCTGCTCCTAAAATAATTACTTTCATACTAAACTTCCCTTCCCTTGATAAATCAGTGCATTAACCTGATATCTATATTACCAATGCACAATAAACAATTCTACTTCAATCTTGTTAGAATTGTATTGAGAAATTAATGTATATTGCTTTATTCTGTTTAATTTGCAACAGGATTCTATTTATATGGACACAGTTCACAGCAATATATAACAATAACTCAAATAAAAAAGCACCGAGATTATCCATCACGATGCCTGAAGGCATAAGGTTCCGTTTGCTCACAGCTGCAAAAGTTCAATTCTTCCCAATGCCGGGGGAACAGGGAACTTTTGCCCGCTGGAACGTGTGCCTGCCGAACGCCCAATAAAATTAGCTATCCGGGACCGGATAGCTAATTTTACCGTTAAATTCTATTACTATTATTTACCACTCTTCAACAATAACCTTGGTTGTTGCTGACTGGTTTCCAGCCTTAATTGTAACGTTTGCTTCTCCGACTTTCAGAGGGGTATAAACCCAAGATTCGCTTTCCTGGTCATACTCTACTTTTAAAACCTCAGAATTGTCAGACTCAATGGTAACCTTATCTGTAGTATCCCAAGGCTCCAAGTCATAATATACGCTGAAATAATCATCACCTACATAGGTAGAAAATTCCGGCTCTACAGTAATACCTTCGCACGGAGCCTCAGCTACCACAAAGGTAACTGTTCCGATTACCGTTCCCTGTTCCGAACCTTCTTTTACCGTAACATCCACGGTGCCGATTTTATTTGCATATAATAACAGTGTACTGTCATTTTGTATAAATCTTAATACATTATTATCCTGATTAACCTCATCATAATCTTTAATTTCAAAATAATAATTGGTATCTGCCTTGGTGTAATTAACCAAAGATAACGCATCCACAGAACTGCCGATGAGTATATTCTGCTTAGGCTCAGCGATGGCAGGATCTTTTACCTCCACCTTAAAGCTGCCTAAAGTAGTTGTTTTCTTATTATAGGTCTCCTTCACCGTAATTGTGTAGGTGCCTGCCTTCTTTGCTGTGTATTGATATCCGTAAAAGTAGCCGCTTCCGATATACTCCTTAAGCATGCTTTGATATTCTTTCTGGTCTGTCATCTCTTTCACTTTAGAAGCATCATATTTTACTTCTTTAATCGTGAAATTATCACTGCTTGAGGTCACAGAATAGGTGGCACCCGGATTACGGTATGCTATACCATATAAAGGTTCATAACCGTTATAATAATATGCAAGATCATATTTACCGCTTTCGATGGCAAATTCATTGTCATATTCATTCACTGATAAAGAAGCCTTTTTCACAGTAACCTTGCATTTACCGATGGTGGTTTTTTTGCTCTTTAAGGTCTGTGTGAGGGTAATCGTTGCGCTTCCGGCCTTAACTCCTGTGAGATAGCCGCCGCTCTTGCCGATGGTAGCAACCTTGGTGTTGCTCGAGGTGAATTGATAAGTTGCTCCCTTTACCGGGTTTTGTACGGAAAGCTTCTTCCCGCTGTCAATTCCATAGGAATCCTTTACCCAATAAACCTTGCTGTCCATCTTACCAACAGGGATTGTCATCTCTGTTGCGCTTATGGCAGTTTTCTTTGTTGCTGCCTCTGCTGCCGCACCTGGCAGTATAACATCTCCTGCCACCAGTGCAAAAAATAACGACAATAA
Organism: Bacillota bacterium; assembly: GCA_023409535.1. GTDB lineage: Bacteria > Bacillota > Clostridia > Lachnospirales > Lachnospiraceae > Mobilitalea. The sequence continues at coordinate 80,529 of JAEYGZ010000013.1, read as the reverse complement.
TACCAGTAATTGTGTTACTTTAATCTTTTGCTTTTTCATAATGGGCTCCTTCATAAGTAATTTTTTGTGTTAAAATAGGTAAATGGTACCAACAAATGGATTTTAACCAATTTACTATTCTCTGTCAACTAAAATCGACAATTATTTCACAGGAATTTTAACATTAACTTATCAATTACTCTCTAAAATGAGCCAGTATACTAATGATGCGATACACAGTTTCCGAAAGAAAATGCGGCGCCACCCTGTAGAAGCCTGCAAATATCCTAACGGAAAGCTTTCTGCTGTCGGGTAAAAGCGGATTCTCTCTCCATGGGGATGCATTTGCTGCCCTTTGATAAGCTTCCTTTCTTGGATGAGTACAATTCTCTTCCCAGGGTCTGCCTACCAAACCGGTTGTGAAATGAAGGATGGCCGGATGCTTCCTTGCCTCATCAAGCTCCTCCTGGGAATAAAAGCTGTCCATAAAATAGATACGCTTGATTGTCTTTGCTGAAAAGGAAAAGATATTAGAGGTTGCATTATATCTGGGTGAAACGATCAGTTTCTTATTCCTGCAGACAGCGTTGATGGTTCCCTGGTCATGATGCGGTACATTGCCGTGAAATGCCCGTATAAAATCTATAAATTGCTTTTCCAGCTGATTTGCTCTCCAGCCGGAAAGATTGATTACAATTATTCCGTCATTAATATAGTATTCATCGGGATTCATTCCAATCTTCTTTAAGAAAAAGTTATCTACCGTATCACGGACACCGGCAATCAAATATCCTTCTAAATCCACATTCCAAAAATCAGCCACTGAATCCCGAATAATTGTATCACAGTCCAGATACAGGACTCTGTCATAGGATTCGGGGATAATGGAGGATAAATATAATCTTGCATATGCAGCAATAGCTATCTTTCTGGCACCCATATGTAAGTCCAGACCGGATACTGCTTCCTCCGCCGATTTAAAAATAATCTCACGGTTGTATTTCCCGGCAATTGATTGCAGCTTTTCCTTATTGCCGTCCTTGATTCCACAATCGAGAATAAATACTACGATATCTGCAAAGTCTTTGTTTGATTGAAACAAGGACAGCATAGATATACCGAGGTATTTCGCATAATAATCATCTGCTGCATAAGCCACACATAATTCATAATTATGATTCATTCTTATCCTCCTTGCTATTTTATTATTTTCTCCACTGCTTTATCTCTTTCTGCCGCCGGTTTGCCCCGTGCCTCATTACTTCGGTTTCCAATTGCTAATTCATATAATCGCGGACTTATTTTTCTAAATATAATGCCAAATACAACACATTCCAGAATGATAATCGGAGGAATCAATAAATATTCCGCCAGTTGTATCAATATAGTTTGAGGAAATAAGATAGCGCATATCGTCCTGACGATTGACAGGTTCATCTCATGAAATACATAAATGATAAAGGAATACTTTGACAACCATAATATTATATTACCTGTCCTGCCATGAATTAATTCTTTCGACAATTTAATAAAAACAATAACTCCAAGGATAACCGTAATCTGATGAATGAACGGATATTGATAACTCAAACCATAATCAAATACCAGAAAAGCTGCATATGCGGAAGCTGCTGCCAGCCAATTGATCCTGTCAATTTGCTTTTCATGGATTTGATATTTCACTGCATAATACCCTAAGATAAAAAACACAAGCGTTTGATTATCCAAATAGGGGATCGGTACAGTTCCAAGCCAGATTATCATAACCAGAAATAACAGGATGCGCGGCGCCTTATCAACAGCCCGCTTTATGACAACAGCCAATATATTCATAATAAAAAGATCTCTTAAAAACCACAGAGTATATAAATACGGATAATTTCCATTGAGATAGGTATATGCCTTCAGCCATTCCACAATACCGTATCCGCGTACATAATAGCTGTCCCTGGGAAAATACTTTGCGATTTCAGGGATCGTTTGCGTGATAAAACTAAACAATATCCAGAAGGTATTCCAAAAGACATACGGTATTAAAACCGATCTGCATTTCTTTTTCATATTTTCAAGCCACAAAAAATCTTTAGAATATAACAAAATGCTTGAAATGAGAAAGAACAAGGGAACAGCTGCTCTTGAAATTGATTGTGATATGACATAAATAAATATTTGAAGGCTTTGCTCAGATATGCTTACTGCGGGTGCTCCGTCATATGCCGTTATCGCAGGGCTGATATGAATAAATACCACCATCACAATCGCCAGAAATTTTAGTACATTCATTCTATCTGATAGATTTTTGGTTATCTGATACATATATCCTCTATTCCCTTCCGTCAGCCTCGACATCATTGGTATAATCAGTCATATAGTCAATCTGGAGATTATAAGGATAATCAATATTCTGCTCCAGAACATAAGCGACATAAATATCATCCTCATAAAACACCTTAAAGTTATTGGGATAAATTTTCTTAAATTCCTGCGCCCAATAATATGCCTGTGACTCTAATACGGCACGCTGATAAAAGTAATCCTGTACATCCGCCAGATAAACAAAATCCTTTGCAGCATATTCCTGGCTCACATCCACATATCCGTAGGTATAGTCATTTAGTACATGCTTCTCAATAAAGAAAAAAACATACTTTGTAGGAAAGGTAAATACTTCCTGATTTCCGTTTACCATATCAATAAACCGTGAAAGCTGCGTATGGTATCCATAATCCAGAACATCGTAATATTCCTCTGTGGGCGATACGATCGTGTAGGTTTTCTTATCATAAGTCTGCCGGATATTACGGAGGATATATTCCGATTCATTATAGTATGCCTGGTCATAATAGAAAAAGCCATGAAGCCAGCCTGTCATAAATATGAGCGCTATTGCACCTGCGCACACCGCTAAGGAAACCAGATTCATAAATACCTGGTAATAACGGTTTTTCCAATACCCCAAAACACGAAGCGCAAGATCCACAGGCAGCATATAGATAAATCCGATGAACGGCTCCGCAAAGGTAGCTATTCTTGCCGATTCAATCAGTTCAACCAGTCCAAGACGTTCTGCTGCCCCGAAGGTAAATAAAATAATAATATAAAATATGAATACCATATAATCATGGCCAAAATTCCTGGTCCTTTTCCATAAAAGCATGAATAGTCCGCCAATAGCCCCCAGCAGCATGCAGGCGAACAACAACTGTATTGCGTCGCTGCGAAATATGGCATCACTGCCGAATTTAAAAATAGAATTATAGTAATACCGAAGAATTTCCTGCGGCTTCATCCCAGAGTAATCTATAATAATCTTATCTTCTTTCGTATCTGTCAAATCCGAATCTGAAATATCATCATTTCCCAGGGAATCTGCCAATTCAGACCGGTAACCGGCTTCACTTCCCTGCCACTCCTCACCCGCAATGACACTGGTTGCCCAGGCCATTGATCCATTGAAGGGAATTCCTTTTGCAAGACAGGCTGCAAGCGGAAGGACTGCTATCACCGCTCCCATAATGCCGCAAAACATCAGCGGTATAAAATATTGTTTTTTTAAAATCCTGGGTATATAAGCCAGACCGATTGCTATTACCAGAAAAATAGCCGCAATCGCCGTATAAAAATGATAGGCAATCACCAAGGCGACACAAAGCATAAGAAGGATCGCCTCCGAATTAATATATCTCCGGTTAATATAAGCATTTATACGGAAGGCTCTGCGCAATTTTGAATCGCTTTCTATTACGAACTTCTTTCTGTCAGCATGAAGATACCTCAACAGAAAATATGCCAAACCGGCAACCACATACATTCCGGCTTCCTGCGGCAGAGAAGTTGCATAACGGCTTTGATTCAGCATAAGGCTGATTATAACGACTACGGCAATCGGCGTATATTTAGCTCGGAAAACCTCTCTTGCCAGTAAGTACAGTCCAATCATCAGAAGAATTGTCTGATATACACCGGAATAAAGCAAAATCTCCCTCAGATTTAGCTGAAATATGATTCGGATAAAATATATCATGGCGTGCATTCCGAAAGGATAGACACCATCCACGAATAATGTACCATGCTCCAATCCATAGATCCAGGACTGATGTACCGGAATATCAGGGAACTGATAGGAATGAAATTTCATAACTGGATAGGCTAGAAACCAAATATTATAAAGGAGTATTGCTGCTAATAAAGCAGTGTCCAGCCAGTGCTTCTTAAGATATTTCCAAACAGTCCAGCCATGTATTGCTTTCCAGGAGAATTTCATCCGCTCCCGAATACCGCGCGCTATATATCTGACTAATCGCTCCTCCTTATACACAGTCCAGAGGATATCGGCAGTCTCCTTACAGCGGCTGAAAAACTTTTTATCCGAATAGTTCCAGATAATTAATCCGTAGATGATGATATTGCTTCCAATCACCGTAACCCGGTTGCAGATACCTAAGAAGCCCAAAAGAAGTACCAGATTGATCTGCAGTGCGGCCTGGGTAAGGACGCAGAACCAGAACCGGTAGCTGTAGCTTTTATTCTTCAGGTATTTTCTCCATACCAAAAGCGGGATCAGAAAATCCCGGATGACAAGACATAGTAAAACCTTGATTAGTGATAACACATATGCATTCGTATCAACGATCATTTCCTGCCCTCATCCTTTCAAGTTTTATATCCGTCTATAGCTTAAAGCTTCTGAGCAAATGTCCGACACTGCGGTATTCCCTGCTGATGAATATCACATAGATACCGCACCCTGCCAGATATACGATCCCTCCGGCAATAATCTGAATAACCAGCACCGGAAAGATATTCAAGGGCAGTCCGCCCAGAGAATACGTGGCTGCAAATTCAAGAATTCCGCAGATAAGAAAGGGCAGCAGCATACGAAACAGCATGCCAAAATTATAGATATTCCTGATGTGCAGTATCTGATAAATGCAAACCACAAGCTCCGCCCCAAGGGTACCGATGACTGCTCCGGATGCACCAAACCGCGGAATGAGGGACAGATTTAATATCACATTCGTAATGGCTCCCAAAGATACCGACCAGATATAAACAGGTTCCCGATGAAAAGGAATCAAATACTGCGTCTGTACAACATTCACAATACTCATGGGAATCATGACTATAGCCAGCTCCATGGTTAATACGACGGCCGGTGTATATTCCGCCCCGAAAAACCACGGAACAAAGCTGGGAGCCACACCCGCAATCCCGAAGCAGAGAGCACAGCAGATAAAGCTGTTGAAGCGGATTGACCCCTTCATCTTCCGTATCCCTTCTTCCTGCCGCCTATTCGCCACCAGGTTTGAGATTCTTGGCAGCATTACGGTATCCAGCGCCGACAGAATACCCTTGGGCAGGTTGATAATGTTTTCCGCATATACATAGAATGCAACTACTGCTGTACTCTTAACCATAACACCCAGCATAACCTTATCCAGCCAATTGTAGATGCTGAGTGCAAAAAGGGGAAAGAACAGCTTTATATTCGGTATAATATGACAAAGGACATCCTCCTTCTTTAACGGTACCCGCCTGATCTGCCCTGACAAAAACGGCAGCAGCTGCAGCTGCTCCAGCAAAAAGCAAACAGACATGACACAGGTATACACCCATAGGTCCCTTTCCGTATGCACAAAAACAAATACCAACAGAATAATCAAAGCTCTGGAAATCAGGCTGCGTATGGTAGTGATACGGAACCTTTCCATCCCGTAAAAGAACCAGCTCACATCAAAGAGCACGGAGGCGACATAGATCAGCTGCATCCAGTACACTCGTGCGTCTGCGCGGAATACGGTCAGAATCAGCAGGACAAAGACCAGTACGGAAAGAAGGGCGGTAATCATCTGTACTATGTATATCCCCAGAAACACTCTGCTGCGCTTCTCCATATCCTCCCTGCAGGCAGCGATACTTCTGTTCCCATAGTTATCTAAACCCAGCTTTCCAAACATAATAAAATAACAGGCTATAGTACTTGAAAAGGAATAAAGCCCTACCTGCTCCGCTCCCAGCACACGAGCCACATAGGGGGTAACCGCCAGGGGCAATATGCAGATTGACAGGCGGTAAATGACATTATAGATATAATTTTTCTTTTCTTCCAAACCCATTATTCTGTCTCCTTGCCGGTACCTGTCTGTATCCGTACTTCAGTATGCTTATCAAAGGCAGTCGGCGATATTGAGGCATCTCCCGTTAATATGATAGCCTTGCGAAGCATGGTACATTTTGCAAATGCCTGATGGCTGATGGAAAGCACCTTCTTGGGAACCTTAATCAGTTTTAAACCGGCACAGCCGTAAAAGGTTCGTTCATAAATATGCTCCAGCTGATCCGGAAGCTGAAAATAAGCCAAGGCTTCACAGTTCATAAATGCGCAGCTTCCGATGGCCTTTAAGGCATCAATCTGCGGAAATGCCACTGTCTCAAGCTTCTTGCAGTGTGCGAAGGCATAGCTTCCCAGGGTCTTCACCTTGCCTGCCAAAATGCTTTTCTTCAGCCTGCCGCAGCCCAGGAAGACGCCGTTTTCAATGGTCTCAAGCATACTGTCAGCACCGAATTCCACGAATAACAGGCTGCAACAGCCTGCAAAGGTATTACGGGAAAGCTTTATCATGGCTGTCGGAAACACTCTGCTGATCTTTTCCTCCCCATGTTTCTTATTGGCAAAAAGTAATTGTATTAATGAGCGGCATTCAAAAAATGCACCCTTTCCTATCTGTCCGATACCGGAGGGGAGGCTCAGGGTCTCCAGGGCACTGCAGCCTGCAAAAGCATAGGCTCCGATTTTCTCCAGACGGCTGCCTTCGCAAACGGTTACATGGCGAAGATTCTTGCATCCATGAAAGGCATGTGCCTGAATTTCCAGCACAGTGCCTGGTATCTCTACAGAAACCAGCTGGTCGCAGCCATAGAACATGCTTTGCTTAATGACTGTGACATATTCCGGAATCACGATGCTTTTCAGTTTGTGATTCAAAGAAAAATCCAGCGGGTTCTGCTCATTATACTGCCGTGCGGAGGAAAACATAACAGGCTTTCGCTCCGTCTCCAATATCCCGGTTACGGGCTTTAGCGCATCTATTCCCGCAAGCTTTCCCCGCTGCATCAGACGGATATCCCTCTTTATTCGAATTCCCTCTGACAGCATGGAAGAACCTCGTTGCAGCCATTTCAGCAGATATCCGAACATCAGGCTCATCTCCTTGAGCACCAGCAATATGGTATGGCCCGGAGCCTTAATAAAATATAAAAGGCCATAGAAAAGTAAATTCAGCCATAAATAATTCAGCTTCGCCAGGCGCATCATCCGTGCATAATAAATCCGCGTCATACGCTTATTCACCAGGAAGAACGCCATATGCTTGGATAGAAGCCTTTGATGGTCCTTAAGATTATCCCTGTCATAATCCTCCTGGTCCGGTGTAATACTGCATTCACATAAGTCTACCGGAAGAATCAGAACCTTGCTCTCCCTGCTGAGCCTCAGAAGCATATCTCCGTCACAATAATTTACGAATTGCCCGTCAAAGCCTCCTGCTTCCAGTAAGACGGATCTCCGGTATATGACCTGGGCCGACATTTTTGCGGGATTATCCAATACCCATTTGGAGGTGTCATAAATCACCGGTTCCATCAAAGGCTCAACCGCAACCTGTCCCTTTCTCTTATCCAGCAGTACACCGTTGCTGCAGGATGCAGCGGCTTCCGGCTCTGATTTCAGCTGTTCCATCTGCAGCAGTGCCTTGGTAGTATCCCAGACATCATTACTGCTCAGATAGGCAATATACTCCCCTTCCCCAGAAGAAAGTGCGAGATTGCGAAGCTCGGCAATGGACAGCAGATGATTCATTCTCCGATACTCTACATCAGGATATGCGGACAAATCCTCCTGCAAACCAAGGCTGTATATGCTGTTCGGTTCATTTGCATCCATTACCGTCACCTTAACCGGCCCGTATATCTGCTTTTTTATACTGTCCAGTGCATGGATCAGGCTTAAGGACGTATTTCTTCTTGCAACGATAACAACTTCCAGCAATGAATTCTCCATAATCTTTCCTTTACACAATAAAATTGCCAAGGCTGTAAAAGCCCGTATGGTCTGCGGCAGAGAAGGTGTTCGCGATCCGGATTGGCTGTTTGGACCGCGGATCGTATATCCCAAAGCACAAGATATAATTTTTCTGCTTCCAGTTTCGGGGGGTAATCACCGTCTCTAATTCAATTCTTTCATTGGGCATCCACATGCGGGTATCGGTACCGGCTTCATACTCATTCAGCTCCAGGGAGGAGGCATCCCGGACCACAAACCTCACCTGAAACTTATGATAGCATGGAGCAAAGCCCAGATTGACCAGCTTTATATAGGCTTTTAAATTGCCGCTTTTATCAGGAAGCACCGACAAATTGGCATCCTCTATGGCAAAACGGTAACCCAGATGAGCCGCAATATAGTCATAGGCTGATCTGTCCTTCCACAGGCTATTGCCCGAGCCGGATTTATTTGCTTTCCATTTGTTAAGAACCTTCTCATCGTAATTGCAGTGCAGATAGGACACTCTCATTGTACGCAAGGTATCGATTGCAGGTACCGCATCATTGTAACTGCAGTCATTTATGACTTCTCCGCCATTGGATACGTATTTGCATAATTTATTCTGAAAATCCAGCTCATCCCCCCGTATCCATTTATCACTGTAGGATTTGGACTCCGCGGCGACGGTACTGCCATAGGTGCCAAAATCGTCCTCGGAGGCCATCATTCCATCATTGAACAGAGCATATCCTGCCTTCTGAATATCTGTATAGGCCGTTGCCGCATCCAGGGGATCGTATGTTTTAAACAGCATTCGCCAGAAGCTCGGGCAGCGCAGGGCGATCTGTGTCTCCTCACCGGCACAGTCATACAGCTGCTTTGCCAGAAGTGCCATATTGCGTTCGTTTAAATAACGGGAGCTGTGCATCTCTCCCCAGCTGCCGATAAAAAGTCCCTGCAGAATATAAATGCTTCCGGTAAACTCCTTCAGGAGCGGAGACAGCTGGCTCATGTGCCGAAGGATCACTGCAATATCCTTGGGCTCATTCGTTACCCCTTTCCCCTCCCAGTCATAGACAAAACGCACGATCATCTGCTTATCCTTTGCAGCAAAATGCGTGAAGATCCGTCTTACAATCTGCAGGGCCGCTTCTGAAACAGGCAGCTCCTGAAAGGGAAGGAGGTTGATTTCCACCAGGCATAGCTGCTGGTCCGCCCCAAAGGGGACCTCCTCAATTACTGCTCCATCCGGCTGCAGCCGTTCCATGTCCGCGTAAAAACGAAAAAGGGTATAAAACCCGCAGTAAGGATTATTCGGCTGTTCCGCTTTTTCGGTTCGTGGAAGGGGCATCCATTTTATTTTTGTAATGAAATCTTTTCGCATATAGAAACCTTTCTTCCGGCTTTCTTACAAGGGCATGGATTATTTTTGCAATCCGCTTCTGATTCTGACCACCACAGTGAGGATACTGAGAGGCATGATCAGCATATAGGTCATCTGCTTTATAAGTCCGGTGTGCATGCTGACCCCTGCCGTTCTCTCATGCATGACAGACGCCGTCTCCACCACACAAAAGCCCAGCAGCAGCATCTGGATGATCATATTGGCATCCGGATAATAATAATCAAAATTGCCAAAAATAGAATAATATGTAAATGCATTGCGGTTTAAACCCTGCAGGCCTGAGGTGGGGTCTGTGATGGTCTTGCCTGTAGTTCTCTTAATCAGCCAGGAGTAAAGCGCAAGGGAGAATCTCTTCAGCCCCGACACCTTAAAAGACTTACTTCCTTCTACAAAACGGGAGCCGATAACAATGTCCGGTAACTTACCGTCTGCATCCGGTGTTGTAAGACACCTGTAGATATGGGCGATATTTGAGATGTTATGCTGACCGTCCGCATCTATCTGAATGACATAATCATAGCCCCTGCGCACAGCATACTTATATCCGACCTGGAGCGCAGAACCGTAGCCCAGGTTGAACACATGCGTAACTACCGTCACACCAAAGGTCTTTGCAATCGATCCGGTCTGGTCCATGGAAGCATCATTGATCACCAGAATATCCGCAAAGCTCCGGATCTCCGGGGTACACAGATTATTAAATAAAGCTGCCATATTCGCTTCTTCGTTAAATGCAGGAACTACAATCAGTACTTTATTCATAAATTACCATCCTTCTCCTCATTCAGTATCGCCAGCATGCCTTCCAGATCTGCCGGAAAATCCATCTTCTTCTCCCGCACTCTCATTGCATACTCCTTCCATAGTTTTGGCTCGTCAATCATTTTCTTTAACTCATTTACCAGATTATCAACCTTCAGCGTCAGAAGAACACCGTCATATCCATCCTTGATCTGCTCTCTGTTACCGGTACAATCCGATGCAACGATTACCTTCCCTAATATTTGTGCTTCCTCGACCGCAATACTTTTCCCTTCAAATCTGGTAGCTTGCACATAGATGTCAGTCTGTTTCATGTATGGATAAGGATTGTCTCTGGCTCCCATCAGTATAAAGTATTCCTCCACACCGTATTTCTTAATCAGAAGCTCCAGATTACCTCTTTCCATTCCCTCACCGATGACATACCACCGTACAGGATAGCCGTCCTCCCGCAGCTTCGCCAGTGCCTCAATCGCAATATCATAACCCTTTTGATAGTGCAGCCGGCCGACCGTTAATAAGCGGATACCGTCAAACCCATCCGTAAAGCCGGTTCCCAGGTCAGCTTTATGAAGAATTTCCTCCCTGTCCAACAGATTTCGAAACAATCTTACCTTATGACGATACTGGGGATAAGCCTTACAGAACTTCTCTCCCACCTCATTGGATACCACGAATATTTTTTCCATCACACTATAACAATCCCGATCCATCCGGGGTGTATAGCCGGCTTCCTGATAATCAATATGAATAAATGCAGCCTTATGGTTGGCTTTTACCTGATCTGCCAGATAGTAAGCAGCCGCTCCCTCGATATATGCCACCGCCAGATCGTAGGTTTCTTTCCTGCCCGGGCGCCCGGCAGCCAGAAGTCTCCACAGCAGCTTGTCATACTGCAGCTTCCTGCCGGAGGCTTTCTGCTCCCTTATATTATTTATCATATCGCCCATCATGCGAAAACCTGTCAGTTTATAAAAAAACGAATACAGGACCGCGGCCGCAATCCGCAGATGTCCCTTCGCGGACAAAACAGACCCTCGGTAAATATGCTTATTCAAAATATGCACCTGCTCCGGTACCCGATAAAACATCTCTCCGCAGGGAATGACCGCATAGAGCGAAAGCTCGTATTCCCCCATAGAAGCCAGCTTTTTTAACAGCTCTGTCAAGGCGGTCTCAGCGCCGGCACGTCCCATGGTATTTATAATAAACAATAGTTTCTTTTTCATTCTTTTATTGTCTCCGGTATTTTTTTCTCTTTGGCAACAGGTATTTCCTGATTTAAAAGCTCCTTAAAATGGCTGTTTTCCTCATTCAATAAGGATACCTGCATGGCAAGCTCCTGTACCCGCGCAGATATTTCGGCATTGGTCTTGTAGCAGTTAAATATCCCAAAGATGGCAAGTATGTTCGCAATAGCGAATATGATGGACGGCGGGTATTCCACTGAAAATGTGTCAGAAATAAAATACACCAGCTGCGGCAGCACGCCAAACAAAATAATTATTAATCCTCCGGTGATCCAGAATAAGCTTTGCTTCTCCGTCATCTTACGGGCGGTACTGGCTCTTCTTGCCATAATAATCAAGGCGATACCCGAGATACAGATAAAAATCCGAAGCATCATTGACATACAAAAATTCTCCTTCCATTTACCGATTTACTTTTACAGCTTTTCTCTTATATACATTATAGATATCCGACGCGGGCATATCGCCCTTAACCTGCTTTAGAACGGTACCTCTGCAGAATATGTGGGTATCCAGATTTCTCTCTATCCAGCGTATTCTGAAATACGAAAAGGTAAATGCCAGAAAGGAAGCGGCGGTAAAGCCTGCTCCATACCATATGGCGGGCAAATGGGCCGCCATCAGCGTGCCTGCAAGGGAAACGCCCGCATAAATCACACTATTGACCACCGCACCGGTTAAGTCATCAAAATAGTACAAAAACAGCATCTGCGAGTACATCAAAAAGGAAATGAAATATCCTACCGCCAGCTGCGGGTAAATCTCCATAATCATACCGGAGAACCCAAGGATCGGAAGAATGATAATCGCAATTAAAAAAATAATGACCGAAACAATAAACTGCATATGGGTAAGGGACAGAAGCTGCGAGGAAAGCCCCCGAAACATTCTTTCCTTTGCTTTCTCAATGCTATCCAGCTTACCTCCGATTACCGCCTGGGTATACTCCTTGTACCTGTCATGAAAATGCATCTCTACTCTGGAGATGAACAAAACACTGGCAGAAATATTGGTAAACATGGCAAGGCAGGAGGCCATATCATAGGACTGGTTGCAGACATAGGTATCATGAACCACCAGATGCCAGGGCTGCATCCAAAAAACAAAATTATGAACAAATAAACCTAACGTATACAGAAAGTTAGAGGCAATCAGCTTCCAGTAAACCCTGTAATAATGCAGGACACTCCCATATCGGCGGCTGTTTGCGGGAAAATACCGCAATACATTGGCAAGCTCTAAAACGGCAATCAGCAAAAATCCAACCGTCAGGGACAGCAGCATACTGTAAGAAACCGAAAATCCCAATAAAAACCGGGCGATCAGGGAAAGTAAAAACGTTGCTGCCATCCCGCAGACAAAATAAAGCGTTATCTTTTTATACTGCTTAAGAATAGAGCAGTAAACCATTGTGGAAAAGGTTAAGGTCAGCCCCAAAAAGCCCATATAAGTGGTGAATACATAATACACAGCCACATGTCCCACCACCACCTCATAAAGATAAAAGGGGATTGCCACAAGGGAGGAAAGCGTCAGATTCGTAACCGTCCCCACATAAATACATGGTCTGATATCCTCATACCGCTGTTCATAAATCCTGTCTGTCTGAAACTTTGAAAGTACCGAATTAAAAGGCGAAGAGGTCAGAAGCGAAAAGATGAAAATATACAGGATACTGGCGGAGAAGGTCTCCCTTTCCAGATATCCCACTTCCTCAAAGCCCAGTACCCGGAACATTCCCAGCAGGCAGACGATGACAAACAGCATCGGTGCAATGGTATATACAAAACTAAAGCCGATGCCATAGAGGGAAGATACCACCGTATGCTTGTCGAATATTCTGTTTAATTGAACACCGATTCCAGCCATGATTTGTCCTTTCTGTCTTTATCATTACGATATCTTCGGCACGAAGAGCTCCTCATCGTATATGACATTACTCATCCTTGCCAGCGTCTTATAGATCTCCCGGTAAGTGTCTTCCATAAATATACTTTGATATTTTGCCATCAGCCGGTGATAGCCGTTCCTGCCCATCTGTCTTGCGAGCTCCGGATGATTGGCCAGCTTCAGTATCGCATTGGAAATCTCTGAGATATTCATGACGGATACGATAATGCCGGCGGTACCGTAGGAATCATTCTCTCCGTAAACCAACCCCTGACAGTTACCTACATTCGTGGCTATGCAGGGCTTCTTTGCCGCAAAACCCTCCAGAATGGTAAGAGGCTGTCCTTCACTGATACTGGTAAGCAGGTTGATATCCATCTTACCGATATAATCCGTTGTACGAATGCTGCCTGTAAACACGATGTTTTCCGCTCCCATCACTCTTACCAGCTCACGGCACTCCGCAGCATATTCCGGATCCTCATCCTCCGGTCCCATAATCCACAGCTTTAGTCTTGGCTGTTTTTCATGCGCATAATAAAATGCGTTGATCATGGTTTTAACATCCTTGATGGGCGTTACGCGAAGAATAGCGCCCACATTAATATACGGATCCTCCGGCTCCTTCCCGGAAATCCCTTCAAACCTTGCCACATCAATCCCGTTGGGTGTTACAATTGCCTTTTCCTTCGGACAGCCCAGTTCAAGCTGGAGAGAATGGGCCTGCTCAAAAAGCGAGGTCACAAGATCCGCATAGTAATATCCGCATTTGGACATCTTGCGAAACTGCTCTATCCAGATGGACTTGTACATACCCTGGACCCATTTTGCCTTAATGATCTCTTCCTCACGCTCCCGTGTATAAATACCATGCTCACTGATCAGCAGCTTTGCATTGGAATATAAGGATAATGCCTTGCTGCCGATAATTCCGGCATATCCGGTAGCTACACAGTGATAGATGTCCGCCTTTGGCGGAATGCATTTTAAGGCAAAGAAAAGCGGCAGGTAGATGGAGCGCAGCGTCCACAGGAAATCCGAAAAGGTAATGTCGGAAAACCGGAGGGAATAATAGTCCTTGGTAATCTGCAGGAATTCCGGACTCATGAGAAGATTGTTGATTGAAACATTCTTTCTGTTAAACATACCAAATACCGTCATCCAGTCTACCTCTTCCCCGATGATCAGGCTGCGCAGCGCCTCTACTTCCTTTTTCTTAAGGCGGACCCTGTTCTTTCTGGTTTTATGATTGCCGATCCAATCCACATCCTGAAGATAAACCTCATGTATTTCCGTCAGGTTTGACGGCAGCTCATATGCAAACCTGCCGCTGATTCCGCGGTCCGAGATGATAGCAATCAGACTGAACTCGATATTGGGAAATAATTTTATAATGCTGTGAATCCAACTGGACACACCGCCTACAACATACGGATAGCAGCCTTCCGCTATCATACAAACCTTCATCTTTAAAAACCATGCCTTTCTCTCTTGGGAACTGCTGCCAGGCAGGAGTCTCATCTCGGGCTGCTGGGAATGCTCTTATTATTCTTCGGTTTCTCAAGCATATTCATTTCGGTCATGTCGATCCGTACCTGCGCCGCCGCTGCCTTGATCAGGTAAGCGGTATCAGAGATCCTTTCTGCCGAACCGTTCTCAACATGACCGATCCTGCTGCTGCCGGTAACAAGGATGAAATACGCCTCCTCATCAAAATGGTCAATAGCAATATTGATATGATCCCTGTCATAATCATAGGTAAAGTCCAGGGCCAAAAAGCGTCTTACCCGGTTCTCCAGCTCATAAACCGACACCATGTCAAGCTTTGAAAAATCATTATAATAGGTATTTCCCTTCGACCACTTTGTGCTCAGGTAATTCCATTCATCCCGGGCACTCCGGGGATATATGACACGCCCGATCTCCATCTTCGCATTACACATGCCAAGGGCATTCTCTATGCAGATCATCTGCAAATCATCCATTGTCTCATGTCTGGAGCCGTCCAGATTGAATTTTACGGAAAGCACATCCTCCTTTAAAAACCCGATTAAATCATCGCCGCTTCCATAATCCGACATAACCAGGCTGATATCTTTTAGAAACCCTTGCTCCAGGCTGCTTTTCACTTCCTCAGAATTAAAATCAGCCGCATACAAGGCAGTAAAATCATAATCGGGGAGTTTGCTCCTAAAAAATAATTCATTCTGATCAATCATATCCTTCAGGTCCGTTCCTGATATCTGCCCAAGCGACAGTCCCATCGTACCGGGAAGCTTATCAATCTCCCTCAGATAAAAGTGAAGGAAATCCTCCTTCGGTCCGATTCCGTCCCGGTAATCCAGCTGTGAGGCCGCAAAAAAGCTGTAGGAGCCGCCGTAATTTTTTAATATCTGTATAATATTCGGCCATAGGATATCTCTGGCTACCGCCTCCGAGCTTCGGCTGTACAATGCCCGTACCTGCTCCTCGTTCTCATCCGAAAAATAAGGATAATCAATCAGCGAGATGGTCTGTGCATTGACCACCGGATACAGATAATAACCGCCTTCACCGGCCATAAACCCGGTCAGAACACCAAGCATGGACATTCCGTCAAAAATATCGCTGTTTACAACGAATACAAAGGAGTTCCCTGTTACGGTCCTCCATAGAAGCGGCGGAAGATTCTTGTCATCCTCCTCAGGCCGGGCCTGATCCCCTAAGATGCCGACCGCATAGATCTCATAACCGGCCCTGAGAGAATAATAGGGGACGCTGATTCCGGCATCGTCCTCCTCTCCGAAATAGTCGCCCTTTTGATAGCTTCGTTCCTTGTTTAACATAAAATCGGAGTAGATCTTGATGCCTTCGGCAGTGACAGTTTCATTCATCCCTGCACTGATACCGAAGAAAGCTGCCAGCTCCCCGTCCGAGGTCACCACCGGATACTCCGGCAGCCTTGTAAAGATCATGGTTACGCCCAAAGCCGCATAATCATATAAGCGCTGTGTGTCTTCTGCGGTGATGCTATAATCACCAAACAATACAATATCGTAGGCTGCCAGCTCCCCGGCATCCGGTAAGGTTTGATAGGACTGATACAAATATTTGTGATAAACGCACCACTCTCTCAGAAGCCGGGAGTCCTCATTGTCCATACTCCCAGATAAAATAGCCACCCTTCGCTTCTTCTCCGGATCAAGGACTGCCCTGCCTGTGCCCGGAGCTGCTGCGGCCTGTAAATTCAGAGAGTCTGCCGTAATCGTATCCGAGGCATTGATAGCAACCTTGTTCCGTACCTGGCTGTTCGTCGCGGTGTCCGAAAGAAGACCGGAGGATACCCCCACGAACATAAACATCACGAATACCATCAGCATCAATATTAAAATCGTAAAATAATTTCGTATCGAAATCATAACGCCTATGCTTTCTTAAAAATAATTTGTATGCATTAAGAAGTCTCTCCGCCATACAGACGAAACAAACTCATAATCTCTTCATCAGCAATAACCTCCGAATCTCTCAGCTCATTCAGGCAATCAAAGAAGGCGGTCTGATTCTGCTGTTCATAGTACAGATGTAAATTAGCCTTGAAGGTATCCAGCATATTCGGCCTGTAGGCCCCCGCTCTGGTAACCCATTTATCCGCCATATTGTAATCCTTGACCGAGAGGAACATATCGGTGAGCCACAGATAATGGGTCGCCGTCAGATGCCACAGATTATGGGTAAACAGATTTTCCGCCACATGATCCAGGATATAGACATAAGACCTCTGCTCCACATCATTCATAATCTTCATGCTGAGTATATCATGAATATAATCAAGGGTGAGCAGGCTCATCTCCGCATCCTCCGGATTCTTCTGCATCTGCTCAAGCATGTTCTGCGCCGCCGAGCGGCATTCCGACAATGCATCCAGGATTATGGAGGCAGCATAGTGGGAGGTCTCCGTGTCCTTGCTGTTCATGGCGACCGCAACACTGGAGATCGTCCTCCTGGCATTATTGCGCAGGGTGTCTAAAAGCAGTCTCCTGAGGCTGGCGGTATCTGAAATTGCCATAGCATCCTGGATCGGTACAAAGTTCATCTCCGTCTCCCTGTCCGGAGGCAGGATCAGCTTCTCACGCTCCTGGCTGAAGCTGATGTCGCTCATATCAACATCCTTTTTCCGGTTTAAAAAGCTGATGAACCGGCCAAGCAAAATATACAGCAGTCCAAAGAGCGGTACAATAAACAGGAACCAGGACAATAATAATACAGTGCTCCTTTGCTCTCTTTTCCGGGTCAGGGCCACAATAAACACAATCATCGCTATGAGAGAATTTAAAATTAATATTACCAGAACAGGCCAAAGTCCTGCGGTATCCATATATGATTAAGGCTCCTTCTCTAAATAAGTTTTTATATTCTTCTCCTCCAGCCGCTTTCTGACATGAACAGATTCGTTCTCATTGGTGTTCGTCAGCAAGACCGCCAGCGTTCCGTCTGCCATGATCCCGACATAATCCGTATCCCGAAGTAAGGGTGTAATAATATCATTCAGTTCTTTTAGTGTCATAGCGTCACGGTGAATATAGAACACGCTTAATTCCGCATACCCCTTTTCCCCGGCATGGCTGTAAACCTCCTGCATTTCTTTAAAAGCCGTTTCCTGAAGGATTGACGTATCAGGTATAAAGCGGCGGTATGCCAAAGCGTCCAGGTAGTCTGCGTCCCTTACAACCCCGGAATAAACCAGAGCACCGACAACCGTAAGCAGATTAGCCTGGTATAAGGTCATCTGTTCATAAGGAATACTCCACAGGAAGATGACAATTCTCATATTGCTTTTATCATCAAAAAGAGCACTTGCCATCATCGGCAGCGTGCTGTCCAGGGAACGGTTGATATATATCTGCTTGTTCCTGAGTACATCAAAAATCCCTTTGTAATTACTCATCGGTATGGATTTACCAAGGGAACGTGCTCTCTCACCGGACGCAGAGGCCAGCCTGCAATACTCCTTATTCGACACCAGGTAGATGGAAACATCCGGCGTATCCATAATCTGTGACAGGGTATCCAGTGCCGCAAACAGCACCTCACCGGTAGCAGCCTTATCAAGCCTTGATGTAATATCATAGATCCGTCCGATGCTCTCCGTACTGCTGATAATCTTCTCGGCAAAATAATTCTTGATCTTTGTGTTGCTGCTATTGATGGCAGTGATATCATTCAACCGGTCTGTAAGAAATTCGATCCGATCGTTCTTGTCCGCCTGCATCTCACGAAACTTATCCTTAAGCTGCCCAACTGTCAGTCCCACAATAAAAATCTGGGCAATCCATACATAGGTATTGATATTGATTAACAAGGAAAAACCGGAGGAGGTATACATCTGCCGGAAGCTATATCCCATTACGCTGAGCAGGGAAGCAAAGATCGCCTGCTGCCTGCCATGCACTACGGCAAACAGCAGCACATACAGTAAATAAAAATTAATACCATAAAAATAAGAGCTGCCCACCGCACGGTTATTCAACATAAAAAACGGGATGAAGAAGAAAAGACATTCCAGAAAGGGAAATGCTTTTTTTAATACCCGCAGAACCCGGCTGCTGATCCCCTTGCGTTCCGGCTTCTCTTCCCTATGAAGAAAGAGATTCTTATGACTCATTATATAGGAAATCATCTGAGGGAGAATATCCTGATAGCTGTTTCTGACCTCAAAGGAAAACTCCTTGCAGAATCTTTCGTTTGATAAAATAATTCTGTGTCTTAACCCAATGGTCTGATCCACAATATCTATCTGATGTGAATATTTCTCCTGAATTAACCTGGCAACAGCCTCCTCCGTTACCTCTTCCATAGAGGAGACATGATAAAGCCGCTGCTTTCTCTCGGAAGCATTCATCAGAAGAAAGAGTGCCTCCGCCGCATCCTTTACATATAATGCGGACAGGACCTTCTTTGCATTGATCTGCAGCCGTCCCGATATCAATGCCTTCAGACACATATTGGAATAGAGATCCGTACAGGCTTCCCGGCTGGCAGGAATACCGTACATACCTGCTATTCTTACAACCGTTACCTCCAGCTGTGTCGTCCGGTTAAAATGCATTGCCAGATTCTCACCCTGGGAAAGTGACATCCCCTGAAAGCTATTTGGTGAGGCTGGCATGTCCTCCTTAATATCCACGATATATTCATCCTCATAAACATGCTCGGAGGATAAATAGATAAAATGTCTGATACCGGTCATGGCGGCACACATAAGAAGATTGCTGAGTCCGGTGATGAAGCTTAAGGCTTCCTCAATCTTACTTTCCTCATTCCATTGATACTGCGGATCATAGGCACCGGTAAATACTATGGCGTCCGGCCTGCAGCTGCCGATTACCTCCTTAATACTGTCACTGTCATAGCGGAATACATATTGTTCAAACACATGGGCAGGCTTAATCAGCTTTCTGTTGCTGATCAGCGTATAGATACGCCAATTTTCCTTGTAGAACTTATTAATCAATTCATTGGTTAAAGTTCCATACCCTCCTACGATCAGGATGCTGCCCATAATAATATTTTCACTCCCGCATTCTTAATTTATATCTAAAACATCCCAAGCTCTGCTATGAAAAGATAAATTCATTCCCTATTATGCCAAAATGCATAAATTTTTATTTTATAATATTTATTTATCAATTACTATAATACAAAATACCCATTTTTTCAATCATATTTTTCCTTAGCATATTTTGCCTATCCTCGTCTTTAGTTGACAAACGACATAGAATAGGCTTATATTATAAAAGAAACGAAACTATTCGGTCGGATTCGTAAGGTTCGATTGATTTGAGCAGGATTTAAAGTTGCGGAGGATTTATTCTATGAAGAAAGGCTTTTTTGGTTATAATGTCTCTGAAGTTGATGTTATGGTGAACTCACTTCGTGAAGAGAATGAAAGCTTGAATGCGACGATAACTACACTAAAGACACAGATAAAGAACAGTGAAATCGGTGGTGCCAAGGCCAATCTTCTGGAAGCAAATTTAAAAAGTACGGAAGAAAATCTCTCGCAGCTTACAGAGGAAAAGAACGGACTGCTGTCGCAGATCAGTACTCTCACGGCGGATGCCAAAGCTCTGGAGCTTCAGAACACACAGCTGAAGGCCCGGATGGAACAGCTGCACCTGCAGAATGAAGAGCTGATCGCTGCAACCAGTGATTTAACCGTAGCTGCCAGCGACTACGAAGGGGTCAAGGACGAGCTGGAAAGTGCCAAAGCTGCCCTTGTAACTGCAACCAGTGAATTAAAAGATGCTCAGGAGAAAGTAAAAAAATTAGAGAAGGCACGAAGTGAAATCGCCAGGCTGGAGGAAGAGCTTGCTGCCGCAATGGTTGCCGTTGATGAGCTGGCAAAGATCAGGGCGACGGAGAAGAAGCAGCAGGAAAACTTAAATCAGGCTTCCGAGATTTCCTTCCGGGCTTATCATGAAATGTCAAAGATGCGCAATGAAGCAATCGAAAACATGCATGAACAGCTGAAGGAATACTATCAGTTTGTGAATGAGAACAGCGTAAAGATGCGTAATGCTATTGAGGAACGCCAGACGGAATATAATCAGATGATCCGGGATTTCTTCACCAAGGCATCCGAATTCCGCATAAGCCTGTCAGGTCTTGAAGATAAATACAGCAGTATGGCTGATTACAGTATTAATATCGATAAGATTTCCGGTAACATGAATGAAATCATGAACAAGTTCATCCAGGAATCAGACACTTACCTTAAGAAGAAGGAAGAGCAGGTCCATGTTGAGGAAGAACCCCAGCAGGAGGCCACAGCCACCTTTCATACCAAGGAAAATTCAGCCGTAAAACCAATCGTATTTAGAATATCATGATAAAAAGGGGCATCATCCGATGTCCCCTTTTGTATATCGTTTCAACATAACATAATTATTTCAACCTCTGATCATTCCGGGAAAAATCTTTCCAGGGGTCGCTGCCTCCGATCCTGGAAAGAGCCTCCTCCAGGTTGATACCGTCGGGAGCCACCGTGTCAAGCTCCTCCCAGGTGATGGGCATGGAGACTCTGGCCCCTTTTCTTGCTCTTATGGAATAAGGGGCAATGCTTGTGGCTCCTCTGGCATTGCGAATCCAGTCAATGAATATCTTATCCGTACGCTTCGCCTTTCTGACATTGCTGGTGTAACGGTCAGGCCACTTCTGCTCCATTACCTCTGCAACACGCTTTGCAAAATCATGAAATACATCCCAGTCCGCCACCGGTTTTAAGGGGACGACCACATGGTATCCTTTGCCGCCGCTGGTCTTAAGATAGGAATTCAGCGAAAGCTCGGAAAGAATACTCCGGATATCCAGTGCCCCCTGGCGTACACGGCTTAAATCCATTCCTTCATCCGGATCCAGGTCAAATACCATCATATCGGGTTGTTCAAGCGTAACGACACTGCTTCCCCAGGTATGAAATTCCAGTGTCCCCATTTGTGCTTCGGATATCAGCCCGGATTTGTTCTCAAGATAGAAATACTCTTCTGTTTCACCGTCGCTGTTTTGTACAGGCAGGGTGACGATTCCCTTACTGCCAGGGCCGGGATGCTTCTTAAAGAAGCAAGTCTGTGATACTCCCTTGGGGCAGCGCACAATGCTGAGAATCCTGTGACTCACATATGGCAGCATACGCTCCGAAACCGCGGCATAGTACCGAATCACATCCTCTTTTGTAATTTGGGGGTCCTCAAATATCACCTTGTCAGGACTGGTTATTTTTATCCCTTCGATTATCATATTGTTTGCATTCACTGCCATAGCTCTCTCCACTCCTTCACCGGATGCCTGGTGCTGTGTCTCCTCCGCTTTTTCTCTTTTTATATCCCTGGGAGCCTTGTCTGTGCGCAGTCCCTTGAAGCTTGCCTGCCTTAACAGATTATCCTCCGTCCATTCGGCAAATTTGATTTCCGCCACCAGATCAGGCTCCAGCCATGTAATCTTCTCACTTGCTTTGGACTCCGGTGCTTCCCTGAAAGGCGATTCCATTCTCCTTAAGAGTTCAAATTTCTTCTCAAGCATACTTCTGTCGCTCTCATCAAAGCCTGTACCGGCACGTCCTGCAAAGACCAGTTCTCCGCCTTCATAGACACCCAGAAGCAGAGAGCTTACACCGCTGGTCTTTTTGTCGGAAAGGGTATATCCTCCGATGACGAATTCCTGCCTTTTATCACATTTCAGCTTGATCCAGTCACCGTTTCTTGTTCCGCTGTAGACGGAATTAGCTTTTTTACCGACAATCCCTTCCATTCCCGTCTCGCAGGCAGCTGCAAAGCTCTCCGCCCCATTCCCCCTGACATACCGGCTGTAGTAGAGGTTTCCGGGGGCATCCTTCATTAAGGCTTCAAGAGCTTCTTTTCTGTCTGTCAGCTGCTGCTCCCGAAGATCCGCTCCATCCAGTGCAAGGAGATCAAAGATGATATAGGTTAGATGTTTGCCCTTGGGATTTTTCATATAGTTCTGAAGAGCTTGAAAATCTGTCTTACCCGCTGCGTCCGTGATGGCTACCTCACCGTCCAGAACCATTGCTCTCCCGGCTGCAAGGTCGATCAGGGAAGAGACAACCTCCTGGAAGCGCTTTGCATAATCATTTCCGTTCCTGGTGACCAGCCGGACGCTGTTGCCCTCCACAAACGCCAGGATCCTGTAGCCGTCATATTTTAATTCGTACAGCCAGTCCTCACCCTCAGGCGCTGTTTTCACCAGTTTGGCAAGCTGCGCATCAGCACTGCTGAAGGGGTTTTTTGTTAACTTTTCCTCTTCCCCGCCTTCAATTTCCGCCATGGTGCGGCCGGTCCTGATACTGGTGTTAAATTCCGATAGTTCGAAGGCGGTTTTGACATACTCATCTTTCTCCTTTAATAACAACCAGTTATCCTTGGTCTCTCCTTCTTTCGCCTTCATACGGACCAAAGCCCATTTTCCCTTCAGACGCTTTCCGTTTAAGATAAATTTCAGCTGGCCTTCACTTAAGCCATCCTCTACATTTCCATAAGGTTCCCAGAAGCCTTCATCCCAGAGCATCACCACTCCGCCGCCGTATTCTCCCTTAGGAATAGTCCCTTCAAAGTTCCTGTATTCCAAAGGATGGTCCTCCACCTGTACGGCAAGCCGCTTATCATGGGTATCATAGGAAGGCCCCTTGGGCACCGCCCAGCTTAGGAGAACTCCCTCCCACTCCAGACGAAAATCATAGTGGTCCCTGCGGGCTAAATGATGCTGTATGACAAATTTCAAACCTTCTTCTGAATCCGCTACCGTTCCGGCCGGCTCTAAGGTTTTTTCAAAATTTCTTTTTTCGTTATACTCCTTGAGATTTGCTGTCATAAAATTATGCCGTTACCTTGTCTTTCTTCGCTTTTTCTACGCTGGCTTTGAGAGCCTCCATGAGATCGATGACCTTGCCTGCACTGTCGGACTCTGCGGCAACAATCTCCTTTCCTGAGATTTTTGTCTCAATGAGCGAGCGGAGTCTGGTCTGATATTCGTCTTTATATTTTGAGGGATCAAAGGGCGTATCCATAGAATTGATCAGTACCTTTGCCATATTCAGTTCCTGCTCGGATACCTGGGGCTTTGTATATTGCTTTTGAAGCTCTTTGATGTCGTCCGCATAGAACATCGTGGAAATGAGTATGCCATCCTCCCGGGGGATGATTGCCATCAGCGTGTCCTTGGTACCCATGACCGTCTTGCCGATTGCTATCTTTTGCTCAGCCATCAGAGCAGAACGCAGCAGCTCAAACGCCTTTTCCCCTCCTGCCTCAGGCGCAGCCTGGTAGGTCTTCTCATAGTAGACAGGGGATATCTGGTTGAGTTGTGCAAAGTGCAGAATCTGAATGGATTTTTCTTTTTCTGTCTTGATCTTTTCAATCTCGTCATCCGTGATAACAACAAATTTGTCTTCATCATACTCAAAGCCCTTGACGATATCATTTGCAGCGATCTCCTTACCGCAGTGGGCACAGGTTTTCTTATATCGGATGCGGCTGTTGTCCTCCTTATGCAGCTGGTTAAAATGAATATCATTGTCCTGGGTGGTTGTGAACATTGCAATCGGAATTGCGACCATTCCGAAGGTTATAACTGATTTTCGTGAAACCATTATGAAAACACCTCCAAGGGTATTGTTTCCAACGGTGATATAAGTATTCGGCGTTCCGGGACCAAACTCTGCTAATTAACATAATAGCTGCGCAATTTTAATATAATAGAATAACCTTATTTATACCGGAGATTGAGAATGCGTTTATTCTATCCCTATTTAGGCTATAGAGAAGAGTGTCAGCAGGTTCCGATTCAATTCCCGCCCCAGCACCAGCCGGTTCAGCCCGGATTGGAGACACTTATGGTCCCGCCGCCGGTCTTTGACAATCCAAATTATATCGGAACCGGAAAACTGAAGGATAAAGTGATTTTAGTGACCGGAGGCGACAGCGGTATCGGAAGGGCGGCCTCCCTGGCATTTGCAAAAGAAGGAGCAGACCTGTGTATTATTTATTATAATGAGCACGAAGATGCGCAGATAACCAGATCCTGCATAGAAGCCCAGGGAAGAAGATGCCTGTTATTTGCAGGAGATATAAGGGACGAAGCCTTTTGCGGGAATGCAGTGTCTGAATGTGTTTCACAGCTTGGCGGTATTGACGTTCTGGTTAACAATGCCGGTGTGCAATTTCCGCAAACCAGCATTGAAGACATTTCCATTGAACAGATGGAGCTTACCTTCGAGATTAACTTTTTTGGGATGTTTCAAATGACAAAACTGGTTCTGCCTTATTTAAAATGCGGCAGTGCCATTATTAACACCACCTCCATTACCGCATATGTCGGCAACGACCTGCTAATCGATTACTCCAGTACAAAAGGTGCTATCGTCAGCTTTACCCGTGCTATGGCCCATTCTCTTGTATCAAAGGGGATCCGGGTGAACGGCGTAGCTCCGGGACCCATCTGGACACCGCTTCAGCCGGCCAGCTATTCGGCCGACTATATTGAAACATTCGGTTCAGATACTCCAATGCAAAGAGCGGGCCAACCCGTCGAGCTGGCTCCCACCTATGTGTACCTTGCCAGTGAGGATTCTTCTTTTGTCACGGGCCAGGTTCTTCATGTAGATGGCGGACAGTCGATGCAATCGTAATATAGCGCGGAGCTGCTGCTATTGAATTGCACAGATACCGGCAGGTCTATGATCCCCCCTTCACATACAAATTGGAAGCTGCATTGATCTGCCGGTATCTGTGCAGTTATTTAGCAGCAGCCTTTTTTAACCTTTCTATTTTTAACCTTTCTATTTGGAATAGTCTGAGAATGAGTTGCAGAAAATAAATACAGCAAGATAGTTTATTCAGATCGGAAGGTATATAAGATGAAAGCATTGACTTATGGCGGAATAAAGAAGGTAGATGACCCCGGCATTCAAAAATCTGATGACATTATCCTCAAAATCACCTCTACAGCCATCTGCGGTTCAGACCTGCACCTGATACACGGTATGATACCGAAAATGCCGAAGGGGTTTATCCTCGGACATGAAGCGATGGGTATTATAGAGGAAACCGGTCCCGACATTACCCATCTGAAGAAGGGCGATCGTGTCATCGTTCCTTTCCCGGTTGCCTGCGGCCATTGCTGGTACTGTGAGCATGACCTCTGGAGCCAGTGTGATAATTCAAATGCCCATGGGGAAACAAGCGGAATGCTGGGCTGCGGCGAACTGTTCGGGGGATATGACGGCGGACAAGCCGAATACCTGAGAGTTCCTTACGGTAATGTAGGTCCGAAAGTGATCCCGGAGGAATTATCGGATGAGCAGGCTTTATTCTTAACGGATATCCTTCCGACCTCCTATTGGGGTACCCTTGTCAACGGAGGCGTCAAACCCGGTGATACCGTAGTAGTGCTGGGCTGCGGCCCGGTCGGTCTGCTGTCGCAAAAGTGGGCTGCTTTTGCAGGTGCAAAGCGGATTATCGCAGTCGACCATATAAAGTACCGCCTTGCTCATGCTGAAAAATACAATCATGTAGAAGCGCTTAATTTTGAAGAGTATGACAACACCGGAGAATATATCAAGGAAATCACCCACGGCGGAGCGGATGCAGTGATCGATTGTGTGGGTATGGATGGTAAAATGTCCGCCTTAGAAACGGTTGAAACGATGATGAAGCTGCAAGGCGGCTCAAAATCAGCAATTGAACTGTCCGCCCAGGCAGTGCGCAAGGGCGGAACTGTCTCAATTGTAGGAGTTTACGGGGCCAAATACAACATGTTCCCCTTCGGAGATTTTTTCTCCAGAAATATTACTCTTAAAATGGGACAATGCCCTGCCCACGCCTATGTTAATCCTATCCTTGAATTAATTCAAAACAATCAATTTGATGCCACAGATATCATTACTCATAAAATTCCGCTTGAGAAAGGCAGCTATGGTTACGAAATATTTGATAAAAAAGAAGATAACTGTATCAAGGTCATTCTAAAACCTTAAAAGACAGTGATATAAATTTATACCCAAGACGGATATGAAACAGGCTTTCTATGAATTTATGGTTTGTCATAGAAAGCCTGTGAAATATTTTATTCTTACTGTAATATTGTTTTATATCTGCCGTATGCCTGGTTTACAATGCCTGACATCTCTTCAATCCCCAGCTCATTCACCCTGTTCACAAAGGCGTCAAATTCCTCGATCGGCCTTGATCCGATGAAGAACTTCAACAGCTCTTCCTGGGCGTAGGTCTTGATGGAGCTCATCTTAACATCATAAACATCCTTCTCCTGTGTCGTAAAGGTCAATTCCGGATTAATCGGATAGAAGTAATTGTGATCCACATAATCAAACAGCTGTTTTCTTACATCGTCGGTTGCACAGGAAGCCTTTTCGTATTCCGGCATCTGTCTCATACCGATTAAGGCCTGGAGGCCGTTTCCGCGGATCCAGTTAACCATGCCGCCCTCCGCATTTTTAACTGCGTCGGTATAATCAGGAGCACCGTTTACCGTCCGGAAGCTTTCCCCTTCGATACCAAAGTTAAAGAGCAGGGAACCTTCCTCACTGTATACATAATCAAACATTTTAATGATATCCTCGGCATGCTTGGAGGAGCTTGAGATTGCCCAGCTTGCAATATTAACGATGGGTGCCTGCTGGCTGAAGGTCTTCGGGGACTGTCCTGCCGTCAGCACCGGCGGCGGGATAACCTGCCAATTGGTATTCGGATCCTTTGCCAGAACCTCGGCATTCGTATTCATACCTGCCACATAACCCGTCCAGTAGCAGGTTGCTCCGGCTTTGTTACTGAAGATATGATAATTATTCGTATCTTCACGAGTGATAAATTCCGGGTCTATCAAGCCCTCGGTGTACCACTTTGCCATGGTGGCCAGAAATTCTTTTGTTTCGGGCTGGATTGGCGCAAATACCATCTCGCCGTCCCGGATCATCCAATAATCCACCCATTCATTCAGCTCAATGCCCCAGGCATCGGCAAAGTTCATATAATAAGCTTCCCACATACGGTCCAGTACCAACGGAGTGACATCGCCCGCACCATTGCCGTTTAAATCATTCATCTTGAAGGCTTTGAGCACCTGATACCAGTCATCAATGGTAACCGGCCGTTCCAGCTTCAATTTATCCAGCCAATCCTGCCGGATCACATAACCCATGGCGGTACGAACTGCGGATAACATCGGTATTGCATAAATCTTGCCGTCCGGGGCAGCTGTCTGGGCCAGAACCTCTTTATTGTCTACCAGATATTTTTTTATGTTCGGTGCGTATTGGTCAATTAAGTCATTGAGGGGAAGGAACGCTCCCGACATACCGTAATTATTAATGTCCCTCTTATCCCCTGCCATGATGTCCGGCAGCTGCCCGGTGGATATAATTACATCAAACCGCTCGCCGGCCTGCTGACTGAATACCGATTCCATATCAAACTTTATATTGCATCTTTTTGCCAGCGCCTTAAAGCTCATGGTATCCGGAGTATAGATCTTATCCGCAAGCCGGCTGGGCAGATAAATCGATACCTCCACCGGTTCCGCAGCTGCTTCCTCAGCTTGGCCCGGGGCAGAGGTAGCCGTTGCCGTACCTGAGCCGGTATCAGGTGCAGATGCACCGCCTGTTTGTTCGGTTTCGTCTTTTGCACACCCTGCGAACATACTGCCGCACAGTACGATTGCAAGTAAAACTCCCATCCATTTTTTTATTATCTTAGACATAGAATCCTCCTCATTTTATTCCTTGATGCTTCCCACCAGTGCCCCCGTCACAAAATACTTTTGAAAGAAAGGGTAAAGCACGATGATAGGAAGTGTGGTTATAATAATCGATGCAAACTTAATTGTTACAGGTATACTTGCTTCCCCCCTGGAGAGTGCGGCAGAGATATCCTGGCCCAGCTGACTGGACAGAATGATTCTCCTTAGCAGTACCTGGACAGGTACCCTGCTGTCATTGGTCAGCAGAATACTCTCCCAAAAGAAGGAATTCCACCTGGAAATCGCATAATACAGTCCGATGGCTGCCAAGACAGGCTTGGACAAGGGAACGATGATCCTCCTTAATATCTGCCAGTCATTAGCGCCTTCCAGCTTGGCAGATTCCTCAAGGGATGCAGGCAAGCTCTGAAAATGCGTCCGAAGGATAATGACATACATGGCATTGATTGCCGGATATAATAAAATGCCCAACCTGGAATCTGTTAATCCGAGAGCATGCATAACCAGGAAGAAAGGTATCATCCCTCCGCTAAACCACAGGGTAAATACAACCAAGAGTCCCATGGCCCGGTGCGGCGCCCAGCGTCTTTTCGACAAAGGATACGCTGCAAGTGTGGAGAATACCAGACTTAACAAAGTCCCTGCCACCGTATAGAATATGGTGTTCAGATATGCCAGCCAGATCCCCTTATACTTCACAACCACTTCATAAGCTCTTATGGTAAATTCCTTCGGCAGAAGAATGACATCATTTCTCATCACACTGGCCGTGGAGCTGAAGGAAGCCGCCAGTAAATACATAAATGGGTATAATGTGACAATGCATACAAAGAAAATGATCCCGTAGCAAACTGCCACATATAGAAATTCCCCGCTTTTTCTTTTATATTTTCTATGGATATCCTTCCTCACCATAATGTTGTACCATCCAGCTTTCTGGTGATTTTATTTGCCGTCACCACCAGCACAAATCCCACGATATTCTGAAAGATGGTCAGCGCCTGCGTATACCCGTAGCGATGATTTAAAATCCCTTCCCGGTATACATAGGTATTGAACACGTCCGCCGTCTCATAAACCGCGGGATTGTATAAAAGAATCAAGCGTTCATGCCCGACATTCAGGATCGACCCCAGGTTGATTAAGAACATGATCACGATGGTGGGTAACAATCCCGGCAAGGTTATATACAGCATCCTCTGAACCTTACCCGCCCCATCCACTGTGGCAGCTTCATATTGCTCGTTCGGTATGCCGGCAAGCGCAGCCATATATACAATTGCTGCAAAGCCGGTGCCCTGCCATATACCGGTGCTGATGAATATGGTTCTGAAATACTTCGGAAACTGAAGAAAATAAATGCTCTCCAGCCCAAGCTTGTTCAGGACCTGATTAACCAGTCCGGTGGTTGAAAGAAAATTAATGACCATGGACATCACAACAACAGAGGATATGAAAAAGGGCAGGTAGCTGATGGTCTGTGTAACTTTTTTAAATCTTTTTCTATGAATCTCGTTAAATGCAACCGCAAGAATAATGGGCAGCGGAAAACCGAATATCGTGCCGTATACATTCATCAGCAGCGTATTTCGAAACAGCCGGAAGAAATAAGGATCGTGAAACAAATTCTCAAAATTCTGCCAGCCGACCCACAGACTGCCCGAAATACCTTTTACAATGTCGTATTTCTGAAAGGCAATGATCATCCACCCCATCGGTAAATATGCAAACACCACAAACCAGGCAAATACCGGTAAAAACATGAGATAAAGCCATTTGTTTGTGCGCAGCTGTGCTTTGCACCTCTTAAAGAACATTTTGTACCTCCATCTTTCGATTTTGTAACGTTACGCCTTCATCCTAAGCGGTTACCTGAAGATACTCAATCACAAACCTTCCACAATCCTATACTTTTTCCCAAACATGATAAATGCCGGTATGATTTAAAGTAGCACGATTTCCGTTTCGTTCTACTATTTCTGTTAACCATGCCTTTTCTTAACAATCATTTATTACTGAATTACGCCGGTATTGCACCGGTGTAACAGAATATTTTTCTTTGAATTTCTTAATAAAGTAGTTTGTACTGCTAAAGCCGACCAGGAGGATAAGCTTCTCAAGGGATATATTTGTCTCCAGCAGCAGCTTTGCAGCCCTTTTCAGCTTACAGTCGGTGATAAATTGGGTGATATTAATCCCCCGCTCTTCCTTGAAGATACGGCTGATGTATTTGGGGCTGAGATAAACCTTTTCCGCGATAAACTCCAGGGACAAATATTCCTCCAGATGCTCCTGGATAACTTTTTCGATCAAATCCACCACCGAACTTGTCGGGTTGTTCTCCGTCTTTGACAATTCGTTAAAGGTATTCCCGATCAGACTGATAAACCAAAAATAAAAATCCTCGATATTATACTGGTCATTGATCTTCCTAAGCAATTGCTCCTGATCGTTTTTATTATCCTTCATGATATCCCTGAGAAAATAGTTGTAAAGAAAAACATATTTTAATACATAGCTGTTCAAATCTCCCACCGGAGTTGCCAGCAGGTTCGGCGCCTCGATAAACTCCTTCAGCAGCTTTTTAACCTGTTCAAGGTCTCTTGTAACCAGCGCCTCACTAAAGGCTTCAAAATCCGGAGGAACCGGACTGCTTTGATCAAATATACCGTCTTTTACCCCTTCCCAGTCAATAAAATAGGTATGCGGAAGGAAGTACAAATAGTCGGACAGCTTCAACAGCATCGCATATGCATGGCTAGCCTCCCGAAGCCCTCGGAAGCTGCCGCTCTGGAGGAGAATTGGATCAATCGAAAATGTAATCTTCATATAATCCGCGAATTTTTTCCGCAATATCCTTATCTGTTCGGCAGAATCATCCTTTGCGGAAACCAAAACGCAGATCTTTCCATTGAACAGATCGGCGGGAAGACAGCGCAGGGAAGCGTTCGTATAGGCATCAAAGAACTGGATCATATTATAGAGAACCAGATTCCTGGTCAGTTCATCTGAATGCTCATAGATTTTCTGATGCAACTGAACGATCAGCAGGTAATTAACAGCCCATTCCTCCTGATACCCGAAGAGCTCCAGCTTATCCTCGATCTCTTTCTCACCGGTGTATTTGGCCGACAAAAGACTGATGATGAAGTCATTTTTTATAATATTCATGTTCCTGTGTAAGGCTTCTTCCTTTGTTATCGCCAGGCCGTACAGTTCGTCAATTGCCCTGTCTATGTAATAATACTCATTCTCCTGCACTTTTTTATTCAGTTTAGCCTTGGTTAATTTGTTCATAATTAAAGAAAACGGCCGATACAAGGTCTTGGCAAATCCAAAGGAGATCAGCAGTCCAAGGAAGATCACAATCAGCGAGAAATAAAAAACTTCCCTCCTGATCGCCCTTGTCTCATCATGATATTCCTTCGCGGACATAAGCTTGAGGATCGCCCAGTCCTCTATTCCGATTGGCTGGATTGTGATAAAATTGTCGGCGATTTTACTTACTTTCTGTTCTGAATCGTTCGCCAGATTTTTTAAGACCAACTCTTTATTATCTTTTAAAAATCCAGTAAGCCCTTCCCTGTTTCCCTCCGACACCACGATATCTCCGTTCCTGGTGAGGATAGCGATCGAATCATGCGTATTGTTCAGAAACTCGCTCAGCAGCTTCAGAATGACTTCCTGACGGATATTGATGATCACATAGCCCTTATATTTGGATTCATCCTGGGTATATAAAGGATATCCTGCCGTGAAGGTTATTACAGGGATCTTCATTGTGTCATAGTTCAGGACGCGACCTGCCAGCCACCGTCTTTTCCCCTGATACCTGGTCTCTAATTCGAATATATCCAGTGACTTTAAGAATGCAGTCCTATCCTCACCGGTATAGCTGATCCCTCCCTGGGTAGAAACCCAGATATCATTAATCAATACATATACTTCAATATTTAATATTTCAGGAACATTCTGAGCATTGATGACCTGAAGATACCTGTCCAATTCCGTAGCCTTATAATATTCATTCTTCATAGGGTAATGCAGGAATTTCTGGATTTCCTTATCCTTGTTGCCAAGGCTGGTGATCTCCATAATCATTCGGTTGGGTTCTTCAAAAAGATGATCGTTGATCAGGCTTTGCAGGTGCTCCATACGGTAGCTTTCAAGCTTCTCAGCCTTCTGATTATAATTCGCAGAAAATCGAACGGTAAGAAATCCGCTGATAGACAGGGCAACGATTACAACGATGCCGACAAAGGAAATGACCAGTCTGTTAAATATCGTATCAAGTCCTTTCATACGGTGAAATAATTGCTTCATATACGTGACCTGCCTTTCGATAGAATCTTCGTTTAATTTAGTTCATTTTACATAATTTTACCATTACCCGGGACTGTAAATCAACTTCTTATCATTTTTTCTAAAATAAGTTTTTTGACATCAAAAGACCAGGTATGCTACAATGAATTCAGAAGAAACATGCTTTTAAAAAGAAGAAATGGGGATGGGTATGAAGAAAAAGACAATCGTAGTCGCATTAGGAAGAAACGCATTCGGAACAAGCTTTCCGGAACAGAAAAAATCAATCATCAATGCAGCATACGCAATTGCAGATTTAGTTGAGGATAAATACCGGGTGGTTATCACACACAGCAATGGTCCTCAGATCGGAATGCTTCATAGGGCTATGACAGAATTCAGCCGTTTGGATGATACTTATACCGCTGCTCCGATGTCGGTTTGCGGTGCGTTAAGCCAGGGATATATCGGATATGATTTGCAAAATGCAATCCGCACCGTGCTTTTGGAGCGGGGTATTTTTAAACCGGTATCCACTGTTATCACACAGGTTCGCGTGGATCCCTTTGATCCTGCTTTCCAGCATCCCGCCAAGACAATCGGCCGACTTATGACAAAGGCGGAGGCAGATGCCGAAATCAAAAAAGGGAATTATATCGCGGAAGAAAACGGCGGTTATCGGCGCGTTGTCTCAACTCCGAAGCCGATTGATATTTATGAGATTGATGCAATCAGGGCACTGGTGGAAGCTGACCAGCTTGTTATTGCCTGCGGCGGCGGCGGAATACCTGTATTGGAGCAGGGAACCGTCCTGAAGGGTGCAAGTGCGGTAATTGAAAAGGATCTGGCCAGTGAGAAGCTGGCAGATATGCTGAATGCCGATATTCTCTTATTCTTAACGGCGGTTAAAAAAGTAGCTTTGAATTTTGGAGCCGAGAATGAGCAGCCACTGGATGCATTAACTGTGGCCGATGCGCAAAAATACAGTGCAGAGGGGCAATTCCCCGCTACTTCCATGCTGCCGAAAATTGAAGCAAGTATAAATTTTGTATCAAAGAAGGAAGGGCGCAAAGCTATAATCGGGCATCTGGATAACGCCCGTCAGTGCTTAAAGGGACTGAGCGGGACAGTGATTACAGCCTGACCCTTCAGTAAATCAGCATGCTTCGCAGAGAACAGTCAACCCATTATTTGCTGTTAAGCCTATGAAATTTCCTTAAATTCGTTGACTTTCTATATTTTTTTATTTATAATTATTTCGATATTATAAATAAAGAGAGGATTATGTTTTTATCATGGATGACGGTGACAGTTGTGACGTAAGCCGAAATGTAACTTATAATTCAAATAAATATTTTATAGTAAAAGCATAACCTGCAATTATCCATAAAGATTGCAGGCTATGCTTTTTACGTTCTAAAGATCATTATTAACCAATTACGGAGGAAATACTATGAATGACTCAATTATTTGGCAACTTGTTTTACAGGTAATCCTGATTGCATTAAATGCGGTTTTTGCCTGTGCTGAAATTGCCGTCATATCGTTTAATGATAACAAGCTGGCAAAGATGGCTGCGGAAGGTGATAAACGAGCTGTCCGTCTGGCCAGGTTAACCAGTCAGCCGGCACGGTTTTTAGCTACCATACAAGTCGCTATCACCCTATCCGGCTTTTTAGGCAGTGCTTTTGCTGCTGATAATTTTTCAGACCTATTGACCACCTGGCTTATCAGCCTTAATATAAGTATTCCGGAGAAAACTCTGGACGCTATCGCTGTCGTAGTCATCACCATAATACTCTCTTACTTTACACTTATCTTCGGCGAACTGGTCCCGAAACGGATCGCTATGAAAAAGGCCGAAGGTCTGGCCTTAGGCATGTCGGCACTTGTTACCTTTATCTCTAAATTATTCGCTCCGGTTGTTTGGGTGCTTACGGCTTCTACCAATGGTATGCTGCGGCTTTTGGGCATTGATCCCAATGAAGAGGCTGACGAGGTCAGCGAGGAAGAAATCCGCATGATGATTGACATGGGAAGAGAAAAAGGGACCATTGACAGCGACGAGCAGGAAATGATTCAAAATGTATTTGAGTTTGACGATTTAACAGCAGGAGAAATAGCTACCCACAGAACGGAGATCGCTCTCCTTTGGACAGATGAAAGTCCGGAAGAATGGGAAAAAACAATTCATGACAGCAGGCATTCTCTGTATCCGGTTTGTGATGAGTCTGTGGATAATGTAGTGGGTGTCCTGAATGCGAAGGATTATTTCCGTCTAAATGATAAAAGTAAAGAACAAGTGATGAAAAATGCAGTAAAACCCGCCTATTTTATACCTGAGACGGTAAAAGCCGATGTGTTGTTCCGTAATATGAAGCGCAGCCATAACCGCCTCGCAATTGTACTTGACGAATACGGAGGAATGATCGGCATCGTAACATTAAATGATCTTGTGGAACAGCTTGTCGGTGAATTTGATAATGATGAAACTCTAATTGATAATATACCTTCCATTGAACGGATCGACTCAAATACCTGGAAATTAAGCGGCAGTATCTCCCTGGAAGAAGTGTCGGAACAGGTTGGAGTTTCCTTACCGACCGATGACTATGATACTTTCGGAGGATTTGTTTTCGGTATGCTGGGTTCGATTCCTGAGGACGGCACCACGTTGGAACTTGATGCAGCCGGCCTGCATATTAAGGTTATGGAAATACGTGAACATCTGATTGACAAGGCATTTATCTGCCTAAATTCTATCAGCGGCACAGATTTAGTTATTGATACGATGGATCAGTAAAAAGAATAAACCGGGGAATGCATTTGCTGTGCATCCTACCCGGTTTATCCTTTTATGGGACCAAGTATTTTCCTCTTGTTTACTCCGGCTTTCCGTCTGATCCCATAATTCGTTTCAGGACTCTTTCACTGCAATCATTCCCGTCCAGATTGTTAAACTTCTGGTTAAATGCTCTGTATTTTTCATCATATTTAAAATTCTTTAACTGGTTTCTGATCTCTGAAGCTAACTCCTCCTCTTTCCTTACAATAGAGCCGGGAAGCTCTTCAAGATCAAGATAGAAATCCCTGACCTTAGTTTGGTACTCCTCCAGGTCATACATATAAAATATCATAGGTTTCCTTAGATTCCCATAATCAAACAGGACGCTGGAGTAATCTGTAATCAACAGATCACTGATGGCGTACAATTCATTGATATCCTCGTATTTGGACACATTATAAACAAACCCGTTATAGTTCCCAAAATCAAATTTATCTGCAATCTGACAATGCGCGCGAAATAAAACAATAGCCTCGCCGCCAATCTCTTCTCTCAGCATATCAAAGTCCAGCCTGCCCTTATATTGAAATCCAACGGAAAATTCATAATGATTATCCCGAAATGTCGGGGCATACAGGATCACCTTCTTATCTGCCGGAAGTCCCAAGTTATTCTTGAAAGCTTGCAGCTGCTCTGTATTATACTGAAACAGAGCATCATTTCTTGGATATCCTTCCTCAATAAGAATTTGCTCCTGTCTCTCTTTTGTCAAACCAAACGCAGAAGATAACTTTTCTGTAGCAAATGCGGATGGTGAAAGTAAATAAGTAAATTTCCTTCCGTTGGTTCTGTATTGCCTGTGAATCTCTTTCAGATTAAATTTAGCACTTCCGCTTACCCTGATATCACAGCCAAGCCTTTTTAAAGGCGTCCCATGCCAGGTCTGAATATAAATCTGATCCTTTCTTAGCTTAACATAGGCAGGAAGACCGGAATTAAATATAATATACTTCGCCTGGCTTAAGGATTTATGATAAGCATTTGAAATACGTTTCACGACCTTGGTATTTTTATACTTTTTTAAATACGCATGTTTTTCTACGTTGTTTACCGCCCACACAAATTGAAAATCCTTATATTTTTCATCCTTTTGCATGGCAAGATACAGCGCCTTAGGATTACAGGCAAAGCTTCCGCCTAGAAACGCTTCAAATACTGCCATTTTATCGTTGGTCTGCTCAGAGCGGCAGAATTTGCGATACATCCGTTTTCTATTGTAAAACTGCGCTTTTCGATAAAGTGCCCTGCAAAGCTCACTTTTTTTTGCTAATTCCTTGAGTATCTTTTTCATCTTAGCTTTCACTTTATAACCTCATATTTAAGATAGAATCGATGGCTTCCCTTACCGCACCGTAATATCACCTTTATGGCTGCATCCAATCTCCGCTATTACGCTTGCATTCATCCTTTTTCCTTTCCTTCATACAATAACTCATTGTTTGACTGTTCCATATCGGCATGCAGCAAGCCTTCGGTTCTTCTGTAAAAAAATTTACCGGCATAATACCTGATTCGAACCTTAAGTCCCTTGTTCTTTGACTTTTTTAGCTTTACATGGCTGTATTCCTCGTATAGCTTTACCGCTTGGGCTGACATACCGCGGTTAATATAACTTTTCACCCTGTAATACAGCAGGATATCCCGCTGATATATGACGTTATGGGAAGCAATTTCTTCAATCACTTCATATGCTCCATAACGGTCAAGGTAATAAAGGATAAGATACTTGCTGAAACGCTCCTTCCACAGATATGGAGAAATCGTCATATCCTTCCGTAAATCCTTGCATTCCTTGCCTGCAGACAGATGGAAGAATTGAGTCATATACCAGGTTCCCTTCTTATAGCGATGTTTCCTGTATAAGATAATTGCCTTGTAGAAATAAAGACTTTCCGGACAGATCAGGATACCCTCGTAAGTTAAAAGCTCATGGTACCTATGCGTTTTATATAACCACTGAAAATAATAATCCTGCAGAATTCTATCCTGACATACCAGATCAAAATGATTGGCAAAGAATTCTGTTTTGATTTCTTCCGTATCCCGCACCAGCTGTTTGATCGCAGATGCTATCTCGTCCTTATCGGTTCTGTTGTTAACGGGATACTCCCATATCCTTTTTAGCTTATCGATATCCATTACCTGTCCCATGCACCGGTTATCAAAGATAAACCTCTGTAATACCTTATTCGCCTTATGAAACAAGCGTTTTCTACATTTATATTCATTACTGTTCACATCAATGAGCGGAATTCCTTCAAAGCGGTGGAAGAAATCCTTAAATTCAAACTGATGAATGCCTTTCCATCGCTGATCCGTAATAATCAGCTTCCGGTATAAAAACTCCAGCAATTCCAATATTCTTGGCGTACTTGGATTGCAGGGATCATAAATTTCTTCCCTTAAATAGCTTTCCTCTACCAATTGAAAGGGCAGCGGGTTCTGATATAACACTTTATAATGTACCACGCAGCCGGAATATCTCAGCCGGTCATATGCGGCTTTGATACGCTGTCCTCGAACATTGAATACATCAATAGAATCCAGTCCTTCAATTAAGATAATCGGAAGTCCCAGAATAGCGGCGTCTAAATACGCCGTACTCCAGGTAGTTATCGCAGCGTCAAAATCCTGTATGATGTCTTCCATAACTACCGGCTCTGTCAGTAATATGAGATTATCCGGCTTCTCTTCTATAAAATCATATAAATGCTCTGATATTACATGAAGCTGCCTTCCCTGCTCGGAAGGAAGGTATCTTGGCTTAACGGTAAATGTAATCTCAGGATTATTTCGAGCCATCTGGCATAATACTTCAGCTAATTGTGTTTTCCCTTTCTTACCGTAGGGATATGCCCCCTGTTCTATGATAATGACTTTTCGTATTATCCTGTTTTCGTTTTCTGCCGCACTTTTTTTAAAAGGCAGCAGCCGGTCATATTGCGGATTACCTATGGCAATCTGATTATACCTTAATCCGTTTTCTTCAAACTCATCAAATTTACTTTTCCCGATGCTTAAAGCCAGATCCGGATTTACACCCATAACAATAGAGGAAAACAGACTAGCAAAGGTAAGGATGAATCTGTTGGCAGCGTATAGATTCTTATATAAAGCTGCATAACACCTATATTTTAACGGTGCGGAAAATACAAAATCAAAGCTTCCCACAAGCTTCATGTCAAATTCATCGATCTCAACAAACGGTATCTTCTCCTGTAAGTACATTTTATTATTTATGATATCCGCTTTATCCTTCACAACAACAGTGCAGTGATGGCCCCTTGCAGTTAATTCTCTAATTAAATTCACAAATACGGAATTGGTTGAATCAAAAGCAGAGATAAATAAGACATTAAATGAATTTTTTTCACACATTTCAATAAAATCCTGCTTCGGGATTCCGGTAATTCTTGGATCAACCGCCATGGTTTTGGCATCGGAGCCTACGACAACAATCCTGTCCATATACCCGGCATAGTCCTTCAGAAATCCTCTCGTGCCGTCTTTCTGATTTATCATAAGAACTTTCTCACAGCCGGTTAAGGATGAAAATACATTCATCCAGATGCCTCTCCGGCCCGTTGTATCTATGATTGAATCAAACCTGATACCGCCATACATACTAAGGAATTCACGATGAAATAATTTACGTATTCTTTCCTCCCGAATGAAATCCGGGTTTATTAACCGTGCTCTATCCTGAACCGATTTGTTGTTTTCTACTTTGGAGTTCATGATCCGAATATCGTTATTAATCTTTGAAAATTCATGGCAATAACAGTAGATGTCTTTTCCGTCAACCACCGCTATCGACTGACTATAATCGATGTTTCGCAGTATATGGTAGCATAGTTCTCTCTCTGCAATCTGATCTAATTTGCCCACATGAAGTAAAATGATTTTTTTATCCGTATGATCTTGATAAAAATAGCCGCTTTGACTATTCCGGCCTTCGTCGAAAATAATATCGCTTACCCTTTTTGCAGCGACTCCATCCTTATGGGGTGCATAGGAACGAACGAATTCTTCATAGCTGTCATGATAATCATAGGTACCGTTTGCAATCCCTTCCACTGCCTGTTTCAATTGCTTTATATTTGCACAAACAGCCCCCGGACAAGTGTCATAGAGCAGGTAAACTTCCCGGTCGATCCCGCTTTTCTCTCTGTCATAAGCAAAAAATACGATGGGCTTCCCTGTATATAAGAATTCAAAAAATTGATTGCCGTAATCCGTAACCAGCACATCTGCTATGGAAAATAATTCGTTATGTTCCAGCTCCTGGGGTGCCAATAAGAGCTCTGTCTTCTTCCCGGCGAAATAACCATAATCCCTGGGTTCTAACCTGG
Source organism: Bacillota bacterium (assembly GCA_023409535.1). GTDB lineage: Bacteria > Bacillota > Clostridia > Lachnospirales > Lachnospiraceae > Mobilitalea. Next base: position 40,436 of record JAEYGZ010000013.1, on the reverse strand, counting down.
TAAGGATGGCGTACTCCCCCGCAATACCCTGCTGGAGTTTAGCTGCGTTTTGTTTTATATTCCTGGATTGATCGACATATTTCCCGTTCAACTTTCTCGAGGACGGCATATACAGAATAATTTTCTTATCCTTCAGATTGCAGTTCAGTTTCTTTTCTATCCTCTGAAGGATCTCCTGCCGGTTTCCCTGGCGCAAGGTACCGGCCAAGCCGCCTGCTTCGGTGATTGTCCCTGGAAAAAGTCCGCTGCTATAATAGGCATCCATCACTTTTTCCGTCGTATACCGGTTGGGTGATACAAAATAATCACAAAAACAAAAATTCTTCTGCGTATTCCAAATCGCTGCCGCTGATTTTACCGCGGCATGTGCACCAATATGCCTCAGCGGTGTTTCATCCCAAGCATTCACACAAACCTGCCCTTCTTTTTTTATAAAGAAAGCAGGCAAGCAATTATCATAAATAATATATTTCGCCTTAGCAAAAGCTTCAAAATAGCTTGAAGTACCTTTTTTGATAAATTTTACTCTTGGATTCTTTTCATATTTCTGTAATTTGATATCATCGTGATTTTTTTTACCGTTTAAAACCCAGTAATGAATGAGACCATCCTGTTCTGTCCTGCCCATAAGCTCCTGAAAGATAATATAAGGCGTACCTGAAATATTTACAGGACCGTTGTTATGATATAACACCATATTCTCCTGAATTCGGAGTTTCTCGTAACAGCCGGAATATTGGTTCCTTGAGGCTTTCCCCCTGGCAGCTTTACGGTTGTTGATTATTTCTGCTGACATTTTCTGATAAGCTCCTTTCGATATGCAGAATATCTTTACATATTTACAGGTATTTACCAAAATTATATCCCTGTAACCTCAAACTATTCATTATATTACTTCCGCACAGAGTTTTGGAACGCAAATAACCTGACATACTATTGTCAGGTTATTTGTTTTATAATGTATTTGAGGTGATAGGATGCAGAGCAACAGATTGTTTGAAATTATTTATATTTTACTTAGTAAGAAATCTATAACCGCCAAAGAACTGGCGGAACGCTTTGAGGTATCGGTAAGAACCATTTACCGGGATATCGATACGCTGTCCTCCGCAGGGATCCCGGTTTATGCAAGCCAGGGAAAGGGCGGCGGAATCTCATTGCTTGAGGATTATGTACTTGATAAATCGGTTCTTTCAGAAAGGGAACAAAATGAGATCTTATACGCATTGCAAAGTCTGGTAATAACACAGGCTCCGGAGGCGGAGCAGGTGCTTGCCAGGCTGAGCAGTCTCTTCAACAAAAACAAAACAAATTGGATCGAGGTAGATTTCACCCCCTGGGGCAGTGATAAAAACAGCTCCTGTCAATTCACCGTGATAAAAGACGCCATCTTAAGCCACCGGATCATCGAATTTAATTATTTCAGTTCCTCCGGCGAAAAAAGCGTCCGGAGTGTCGAACCGGTCAGACTCGTATTCAAGGTAAATGCCTGGTACCTGTATGCGTTCTGTTTGACAAAGAACACCTGCAGAAACTTTAAAATCACACGGATGTCAAATGTCCGGATGACATCGGAAGCTTTCCCGGAAAGGATCTTTGAATTACCGGAAAGCAGTCAGGCGCAAAAAACGCAGAACTGGATGGATGTACACCTGAAGATAGCTCCCAAGGGAGCCTACCGTGTATACGACGAGTTTGCCGAACAGGATATTACGAAAAATCAGGACGGCTCATTTACAGTTACCGCTTCCTTGCCGGACGGCAAATGGCTGATCCGCTATCTCCTTTCCTTCGGCGCCGATATTGAAGTGTTGGCACCCGAGAATATACGCGGCATGCTTCGGCGTGAATTAAATGAAATTATCACAAAATATGAAAGATAACCTGACCCGATGCTGTCAGGTTATGATTGATATAATTAAGGCCTGAACAATTATTGTTCGCACAGTATAAGGAGGAAATGATCATGATAAATAATCAGCTTAAATTACCAAAACCGGTTGAGGCGCATTTTCAAGCAACAAACACGGACGACCCTGCAGCCTTCCTTTCAATTTTTACTGAGGATGCCGTCGTAACAGATGCCGGGAAAGAATATCGCGGGAAAGCCGCCATCAAAGAATGGAGCGGACGGGACTATTTCGGCGTCCGCCTGAGGCTGGAGGTTACAAATGCCGTTCAGGACGCCGGTGAGATTGTCATAACTGCAAAATCAGACGGAGACTACGACAAAACCGGACTGCCGGACCCGCTCTATCTTGATTTTCATTTTATACCGGAAGGGGATAAGATCAAGTACCTGCACAATGTCCGTTCCTCTAACCCCGGAGCAATCCCGTTACCTCAGCCGATTGCAGCCTATTATCATGCCTCCGATGTTTATGACGATACTCTGCTTGCAGGCTGCTTTGCAGCAGATGCCGTGTTAGTCGATGAGGAGGAAGAATATCATGGTCCCGATGCGATCAGCGAACATATCCTTGAGGCAAACCGGACTGCGAAGGTCGTAACCGAAATCACTCATTGCAGGAAGGAGCACGGCGAAACAGTTGTCACAGCCACGATATCCGGCACCTTCGAGGGCAGCCCTGTTCCGTTGGATTTTCATTTTAGCCTTGAGGATGGAAAAATCAAAGCATTGAATATTGTGTTAGCAGGTGAATGATATGATATCCTGTTTATCATTTAAAAATATTGGTTAACAGAGAACCTTGCAGATTTCATGGCAATAGGACAGGAAAAACCGGGGCAAAATACGTTTGCCCCGGTTTTTCCTATTCTTCCTAGCCCCTGCAACCATTTTTGGTAAAAAGATAGTTATAAAGAATTCCATGTCTAAGTTCATCTGTTATAATTTCAGTCATTATATTGATATGCACACTTGTTTGCATGGCATAGAGGATTTTACGGTATTGTTGGACGGCATTCTGCTCACCCAGCAGAGCATGAGCCAACCCGGCGCAATAATTTGCAGGAGGTACAAACTCTTCCCCCTGAATCTGCCGGGGTAACATACCGGTTATTTCATAGTAAAGCTGCCTGAACAATACATAGTGACCGATCTCATTGTCACGGATTCCCGATATTATCTGTGCGTCATCGTCGGAAGGCGCATTATCGATCAGCCAAGTATAAAACATTCTGTCTTCATTTTCACCTGAAAGTGCCTGTTCGATCAGATCAAGTGCTCCATTAAGATTTTGCGGATAAGTGAAAATATCAGCAGCTTGCGTCTGCTGTACTGCCATAGGCGTGTACATTGTTTGCATAAATGGGATTGCCTGAGCATAATCATAGGGAGTATAACCATCGTATTCGTTATAATTCATCGTATCATCATCCAAAAAACTGATCACAATATTATATGAAACTCTTCAGGAGCACGTGCCGGCTTTAATTTTGCTTTTCTGCAAGAATTTTAACAATCCACCTAAAGCATAGCAAACTAAGAATTAAAGCTTTTTATAATCTCTTTTATTCTTTTATAGTTTACGATTATTGATCCCCAGTATGAAAAGAAACAAACAAATATATTCCAGTGCCGAATTTTTGATAGGGGCCTAAAATGCACTTTGCCAAACCGGTTGTTGATATTTCCCGGACAGACATCTCTTTCCGCACCATCATATTGAACCCGGCACCAAACATGACCGGAAATATGTTCCTTCACTACGATTCCATCATATAATTTCTCAGGAACAATATTTCGAGCGGAATATACCAGCCTGCTTTCAAACCCTGATTTTCTTAAGATACGATTTAAAACACTTGCCTGATGCCAACAATAACCACGCCCCCTCCGGAACGCTTTACCCGGCAGATCAAAGGAATTTGTATACGAGTATTTCATATTTGAGCTGACCACGCTTTGGGCATATTCAATCAATTCAATTCCAGACAAACCTGACTGCTTACATTGATTAACTGCTTCATTAATATCCATTTTAATTCTCCTGCACAACTATGTATTTGCATTGATAAATCTATTTACATCATATACCAACACTTATAAAAACACAAAAAAATCTTACAGAATTGGGCAGTCAAAGAACTCATTGTATGGCTGTTTACCGCGGCAGACAATTGTTTTTAACGTCACTATAAATAAATTATTAGCTCAGCCGATATATGCGCCCTGCTTTCTAAGTACTTCCTGCAACCTGACTATCGAAATATCTCTTAGCTTCTTACCCTCCGCACTGCAAATCGCAGCGGCGGTGCCCGCGGCCTGGCCGGTAGCAAAGCAGCATGGCATTACCCGGAAGGAGCCATGCATTGCCCTGTCTGCCGACAGTGTCCTTCCGGCCACGATGACATTCTCCAAGCCTTTGGGAAGCAATGCCCTGTATGGAATGCCATAGGATTCCCCCGCTTTATATCTTGAGGTATAAAATTCATTTTTTTCATGCTCGGCAAGGATATCCCTGGGACTGGACGCATGAATATCAATGGGATACGCATACCTTGCGATGATATCGTCAAATAAAGCCCGATTTATATAGTCCTGTTTCGTTAAGCGGTATTCTCCCAGGATTCTTCTGGACTCCCTTAACCCGATAAACGGGCCGGAGGAAGCCAAAACGGCATTCTCCAAGCCGGGAACATACTTATTTAAAAACCGGATCAAATCGGGAAGTTTCTTTCTGGCTTCCATTTCTGCCCTTGTCAAATCCTCTGCCTTTAGCGGATTGATTTCAAACACATGCCCGAAATTCAAGCCTGCAATACTGCCGTGCTGCAGCTTGAAGGTAGCAACATCCCTTTCCGGAAAAGGAAAGTCCCCGTTCTTTCTTGCTTTGTTTACCGCAACATTTAAATTACCGGTTTCGTGCTCCTCTTTTTGATAGTTCCTATATTTCTCACCATTGACATTTGCCAGCCGAAAGCAAAGCGTTACCCCCTGAACCAATCCGTTCTCATCACCGTATTCGAATTCGCCGCCTGCTTTCGCTGCCAGGTCTGCATCTCCGGTGCAATCAATAAAAATCTTTGATCGGATTTGAAACCGGCCTTCCTTGTTCACAACCGTAATTCCTTTTACTTCTCCCTTTTCCGATTCAACACCTTCCACCAGGGTATGGAGCAATACGCCGCATCCGCTTTCCAACACCATTCCATCCAAAACCCTTTTTAAGATCTCCGGATCAATCGCAACCCAGTCCAATTCATGCAGCTCCCAGTCAGATGGTTCCCTCCAGGCCTGTGCTTTCATCGCTTCCAATACTTCCAGGCCAATTCCTCTTATGATTGCTTTCTCACCGTCACTATACGGGCAAAATACCGGTACGGAGGCATTGGTAGCCATACCTCCCAAAAAACCATACCGTTCAATTAATAATACGCCGGCATGATTTCTTGCTGCCGCGATTGCCGCTGCAATCCCGGACGGACCTCCCCCCGCAACCACAACGTCGTACTGTCTATCATAAATACTCATTTTAATTCTGTATCCTCCTTTTTACATCTGCCTTCCTGTTCCATACCATGCAGCTTTGTATTTCGACTGAAAGTAGCCAGTCCTTCCGCCGTAGATTTGTTCCTTACTCATAGATTCTGACTTCAAAAATTCTTACATGCTTATCTCCATTGGTTGAGCGCACTTTTACTCTTACCTGGTCGCATTCAATCTCACCGGCAAAGCTGTGGATCCGAAAACGCAGATAGTTATCTTTTATCTCCTCGGAATATACCAGGAGATCTTCTTTATAGAATTCTATCACATAATCCTTTACAAGCTCCGGCGGTATGCCATGGGTTTGTTTTAACCTTACACTATCGGACAGGGAGGTCATCAATTCCCCGGATAAGTTGGAATCAAATTTCAGATGGATGTGACGGGGCGTCACAGCTTGGGTAAACTGAAAGGAAATCCACTCATCCTTTGAACCGATCTCTCTGGAAACCCAGCAATTCGCATCCTCCCTTACCTGCCGCGACACTCCGTTTACTACCGCCTCACAAGAGTAATTATCCTTATGGGAAGAACAGGTGATATGGGCCTGCTTCGCCAAATCCTCCCTGTCCTCGTTATGAAATCCCGGAATATAGCAGTCCTGCCGCAATAATTCCTGCTGCAGCTCCTTGATATGTATCAGCATGCCCCTGGGTAAAATTCCTTTTTTCACTGCCATGGCAGCTGCTGTTCCTCCGGCCTGGCCGATCACCCCGCAGGTTGCCATAACACGGGTAGAGCCAAAGGCCATATGGGATGCACTAATGATACGTCCTGCCAGCATAAGATTATTGATGTTTTTAGAGTAGAGGCACCGGTAAGGAATGGTATAGACATCCTTTAGAAAGATGAAATTGGTAGGCTCCAATCTTGTTCTCAAGCCTCCCTCCACATGCATATCCATAGGCCATCCCCCATATGCAATGGCATCTTCAAAGCTTCTTCCCTCCAGGCAATCCTGCTCCTTTAATACATAGTCGCCCAGGACTCTCCTGCTTTCCCTTTTTCCGGGCAGGAAGCCCACCCAATCCAGAGCATAATTCTCTGCTTCATGATGCCCGCTGTTCTTGATATGGTCCCAGACACCATAGACCGCCTTTAATAATTCATCCTTTAATTCTTCTCCGTCTTCAATCACCTGTGACCCATCCCCGCCCAGCTCAATCCACCAGTAACCGGAGGAAAACTCCTGATGGCTCCGGTAAGCCAGATCCTCCTCCTGATAGGTATTGGCCCATTGAGGTTTGATAAAGGGAACCGGACTCCCTGTATCAACTGCTTTAAATAAAAGGGTATTCCCCATGGTAACGGTATCACTTTCCTCCGGCGCATACTTCTCCTGAAAGACAGCTTTCCCTTCCCGGCCATACCTGTATTCCGCTCCGGCGATTGCAGCTAAAGTACCGTCACCGGTAGCATCCATGAAAATCTCTGCTTCAAATACAAACCGCTTCTCCGTACTCAGCTGTAACGCCGTCACCTGCCTGATCACCGAATTCTCTACAACAGCGTCATCCACATGGGTATTTAAATACAAATCAAGCCCTTCCTGAAACCTGACTTTTTCCCACATGACCGTATCCAGTATGGAGAAGGAGTGATTTGGATTTCTTCTCTTATTTTCCAGCAGGATTTCTTCTATAATACCCGTTTCCCGTGCATTCGTCCTGGACGCATGATTATCTGCTCCGCAGATGTGCATACGGATTTCTGAGCTGGCATTTCCTCCTAATACCGGTCTGTTTTGAATTAATGCTGTTTTAACTCCCTGCCTTGCACTGGCAATGGCTGCACATATTCCGGATATTCCTCCGCCTACGATTACTACTTCATATTTTTTATGAATCAAATGATTACTTGTCATATTATACCTCCATGCTGCCAATACCTTCCCGGTTATTCACAATAGCGTAACGGCAGCCCACAATCCCTTAATAAACAGCCGTCATAATGGAATGCGGCAGTAATTCCAAATCACATATATTATCCTTATCGCAAAGCTTAAATGCATGAGCTTTCTCCGTCTTATTCAGAACCAATACAACCTTCTCACCGCCGGGATTACGAAAGCCCACTGCCTCCAGCTGATCCGTAAAGCGGGATACAACGACTCTCGTTGCACCTCTCTTAATAAAGCGGCTGAAGTGTCCGATGTAATAATAGGAGAGCTTCAGTTCAATCTCATCCTTCTCCACATCACACATCACAGGAGCATCACAGAAGTTGCGCACATGATTCGGGCCGCCCTTGGAATCTAATATCACATTCCAATCCAAATAAGCATTCATGCCGGAATTCAAATTACCTATGATATCATGGGCATATTGTTCCGCCACCGTAACCTCGCTTGTCTTTCGATATCCTGAGAACCCCGCGCAGCCTTCCGAGAAAATCAGTTCCTTCTCCGGAAATTTATCCCGCACCAGCTGTAAGGCTTCAAAATGATCTCCGGAATACCAGTGAAATGCCACGCCGTCAATACATTCGCAAGCTTCCTTCCCTGCAAGGGAAGCCACCGCATGGTCATAAACCCTCTCTTTGTTATGATCCCAAATATTAATTTTGACATTGCTAAGACCATGCTTTACCAAGACCTTCTTCAGGTAATTGCATGCAAAATTCCTCTCTTCTTCTGCGGTATAGATGCAGGATTCCCATACTTGAACCGCCTTCGGCTCATTCTGTACCGTTATTCTGGTTATGTCAATTCCATGCTTCTTATATTCTTCCAGATACCGAGCGATGATTTCTGCCCAGCCTTCATAATATTCCTCCAGCAGCCTTCCCCCATGATTCATCTGCTCATTGGATTTCATAAAGGCCGGAGGGCTCCAGGGGCTGCCTAAGAACTGTATCCCCGTATTCTTTTTTAAAGCTTCCTTCACATAGGGAATCACATATTTTTCATCCTGTTCCAGGGAAAAGCTGCGAAGCTCCGTATCTGCCGCATCTGTTACATACGCGTTGTTACCTAAGGAAAAATCACTGCTTTGGATATGAAGTCTGCAAAAATTATAGTTATTTCCCTGCGCTCCAAAATACAGCTTCAACAAAGTCTCCTGTTTCTCGTTACTCATTCTTGAAAATGTATAGGCGGCCGCCTCCGTAAGAGCTCCGCCAAATCCAATGATCTCCTGTCTCTCTTCCTCTGCGTAAACTTTGATCAGACTATTCTCTGCTTCATGATCCGTATGAAATTCTTTTTCCGTTTTTACCAGCTGCTGTTCCGCATTAGATGTATATATTATCATTGGGTTATCTCCTTCTTATATTTATTATTTATATTTAAATTTATATATAAGGGATGTTGCAAAATACTAAGGTTCGTATTTTGCAGCACCCCTTATATCATTCTAGCAAGGAATCTTTCACACGGTTACAGGAAGAAGCTTTTACTTGTACCCGAATTCTTCGCAATGAGCAATCCACTGCTCCTTATAACTATCCTGGATTTTCTTAAGACCTGCTGCATCCGCATGCTTCAGGAATTCAGCGATGGATGCTTCCACATCATCAACAAGACCTGCCTGAATTGGTGTCAGGTATTGTGCGATGACGGAGCTTAAATTAGCTCTTTCAATTTCGTAGGAAGAATAATCCTCAAGGAAACCGGTAGAGAGTGATTTACCCTGCCATTTTGTCTGCGGTATCAGCGCATCATAGGAATCCAGCAAATCTTGATAAGCCGTATCGTCGCTGGGCTTCACTTCTTTCTTTAATAAATGGTTTCTTAAATTCCAGGTACTCATGGCCTCATAGCTATAGCCTGAATCCTTGATTTCTTCATAGTACTTGCCCTCGATCAGATTCCAGTGCTTTCCCTGAATACCGTACTGAACAAGATTATTCGCTGTCTCATCTGTCATGAGGAAGTCCAGCGCAATTAAAGCTCTCTCGGGATTTGTTGAGTTATGAGGTACTACCGTCGCATTTTGTAAAGGAGTTGCAGGAGCAAGGGTTTTATTCTCAACACCGTAGGTTACATATCCAATCTCCCAATCGGGATGCTTTTCTTTTGCAGTATTATAGGAACCAATCCATTTGTCCTGATTCATACCGCTGACAGATGCTACGATTAAGCCTTCATCAAAGTTATCCTCCTGGGTTTTGGATAAGGAGCTTTTTGACCAGAAGCCCATATCTGACCATTTCTTAAGCAGCTTCATATCTTCCGCAAAGTCTGCGGATCTCCAGTAATCGATTACCTCGGAGGGATTATCATAACTGGCATATAAACCATAGTTTGCCATAGCCTTTTTATATTTCAAGGAAAAAATTGTACTCATATAGAACGCATCATTAAAGCTGTTTGAAATAGTAATCGGGGAGAGAAGACCCTGATTAGGTTCGTTTTTCTGAACACCGCTGATATAAGCTTCAAAATTTTCCAGGGTGTTAGGAACCGGAAGATCATATTTTTTTCTTAAATCTTCACGGTATCTGATACCGGCAGCTTCATAGGTTTTCTGGTCCGCAGGAATAGCGTAAAGGACACCGCCTATCTTACACATATCATAAACACTCTGATCAATTAAATTAAATAAGTTTGGTGCATACTCTTCCAGCATATCATCAAGTGCATAGAATGCGCCTGTTTGTGCCAGAGTACTATACTGTGTCCAGTTTGCAGCATACATTAAATCAACCTGTTCCCCGGATGAAAGTACTAAATTGTACTTCTGCGCCCAATCGGTCCAGGTAGTAAATCTGAATTCCAGGGTTGTGTTGATTTTTTCTGTTAAATACTTGTTTAACTCATCTACTACTGTCTGATAATCCTTGGGCTGATCACCAACCATGTAGAATACTAAATTAACGGGTTCGGAAAGGTCATATCTTTCCTTGGGATCACTGGACGCAGAATTGGCTTCTGCCTCCGGAGTGTCATTTTCCGCCGGCTGGCCGTCATTGGCCGCAACCGTCGGCTTAGTCTCTGCTTCATTTGCTGCAGGCTTTGATCCGCAGCCGGCCAAAGAGAGAACCATGCAAAGGACTAAGACAATACTAATCATTTTCTTCATAACTTTTTCCTCCTATAATAATTATATATTTAACACGCTGCCGTGTAAATATCAGCCCTTTACCGCACCTACCGTTATTCCGGATACAAAGTATTTTTGCAGGAACGGATATAACAGGATGATTGGTCCGGTTACAATAATGGTCATGGCCAGTTTCGTGGATTCTGAAGGAACTTCAAGCACGATACCTGAGGAAAGTGCCAGATCCCTGATCGCCTGCGCCCTGTTGAGCAGGTTATAAAGATAAAACTGCAGCATGTATTTTGTAGTATCATTGATGAATAATGAGGAGCTCAACCAGTTGTTCCAATATCCCAGCGCTAAGAATAATCCGATGGTAGCAAGGGCAGGCCCAAGCACCGGAAGTACTATTTTTGCAAAGATGGTTATATGTCCTGCACCATCAATCTTTGCCGCTTCCGACATCTCATCCGGAACGGACCCCTTAATAAATGTCCTCATCAGGATGATGTTATAGGAAGAAAGCACACCCGGAAGCCACAACGCCGTTAAAGATCCATGCAGATGCAATATCTTGGAAATCGTAAGGTACCAGGGAATTAATCCTCCTCCGAAGATCGTTGTAAAATAAATAATAAAGGAAATCCTGTTTCGGTATTTGAATTCCTTTCTCGATAACACATACGCTGTCAGGGTTGTCAGCAGTAACCCGACACCGGTGCCCATTGCCGTAACAAATATGGTTACCTGATAGGCATTCAGTATATCTGTTGGATTCCCAAGTATTAATTTATAGGCTTCCAGCGAAAACTTTTTGGGCCATAGACCGTATCCCTCACGAACTATGGTGCTGTTATCCGTAAGCGATCCCGATAAGATTAAAATAAATGGTAAAACACATATGATTGCAAATATCGTCAGAAACGCATACGCTATTATATTAAATGAGATGGTATAGCCTGATTTCTTAATCTTTCCCGTATTTTTTTTCCTGCTCATTTTCATACCCCTTCTTATTCATTCTTTCCTATATGAGCCTTATCTATCGCACTTATCCGAGGGATGGCATCCCCTTAAGTCTGATTAGAATAATGCGTATTCCTCGTTCTTGCGCTTTACGATATAGTTTGTTAACAAGATAGTGATAAACCCAAACATAGACTGGAACAAACCTGCCGCCGTACCCAAACCGTTATTTAAGGCATTCGACATCGTAAGCCGGTATACATAGGTATCAAAAATATCCGTTACATTATATAGAAGTCCGTTGTTCCCTACCGTCTGATAGAAGAGATCAAAATGACCGCGCATAATGTTACCTAAGGAAAACAGAATCAGTATGATGAAGGTAGGTTTTAAGAGCGGCAGTGTAATGTACCTGATCTGCTGAAAAATATTAGCACCGTCAACCTCAGCTGCTTCGTAAAAGGTCCGGTCAATTCCTAAGATGGCTGCAAGATAAACAACGGAACCATATCCTACCCCTTTCCACAAATCAAAGAATACAAGGATGAACGGCCAATAACCTGCCGTATTATAAAAGTCAATCCGGTCTAAACCAATCGAGGTCAGGAAAGTATTGATCGCACCTGTTTCGTAGGTGAGTAAATTATATACGATAACGTTTAATAACACGTAGGATACAAAATGAGGCATAAAAATCATGGTCTGACTTACTCTCTTAAACATTTTATGGGTAAGCTGACTGATTAAAATCGCCGTGAAGATCTTGAAGATATGCCCCAAGACAATAAATACGAAATTATAAAGCACCGTATTTTTCACCAGCTTAAACAAATCTGCTTTCCAGATGTATTCAAAGTTATCGAACATAACAAAGGGACTGGTCCATAATCCGTCGCGGAAATTAAATTTTTCAAAGGCAAAATACACACCTGCCATAGGAAGATAGCTGTTAACCGCAAAGAACAGGATTGCCGGCAAGAGTAACAGGAATAATACCCAGTTTTTTCTTAATTCCTTGAGGAAGCCGTGTTCTTTATAAAATCTTCTCTCCGGCGCTTCTATTCGCTTTATCGCCACAAACCCCGCAATTGAAATACCAATGATAAGGTATAACAATAAGGAATTGGAGAAAGCATTTACAAGCCCTAATGCCTTATTGGAATAGATACAAAACGAAATCACCAAAAGGCTTAGTATGACATTAAAAACCATTGCATATTGTCCGGTTTCATAGATTTTTATATTACTTTTACCGCTGCTGCACTTTTGTACTTTTATTAAGTAAGAAATATTCAGCACGATCGTTACAAGCGTAATTCCGAATAAAACCATTGCAAACAAGCCCTGGGTACCTATGCCGCTTTTATGTACGAAGGACAGCATATTAAATGTACTATAGCTTGTGCTTAAGCCTTCTCCCTGCATATCCAGCTTAAGAACATCAAGGATCTGCGCGGTATCTTTTATTTTGATAGATCTTATCAAAATAAATAGAAGTACTGTGATCAGTGACACTGCCGAGGATATCCAAATACCCGTTTTCTTTCCATAAAAGACCCGCTCCATGTAACTGCCGCCCCCGTCTTTTAAGATGACACTTTTTTCAATAACTTTTTTCATCATTATGCCTCCGTTATATGTTATATATTTGTATAGAAGAAATCTGCCAGACCTGTAAAACTCTTATTTTCTGCGGAATTCATTGGGTGTTACTCTATTCACCTTCTTAAACGCACGGTGAAAATAGGAAGCGCTGGTAAATCCGACTTTTTCTGATATTGCATTGACTGATAAAGAACTGTCTGTAAGCAGCTGTCTCGCTTTATCCATCCGCTTGTTAAGAAGTGTTTCATTGATTGTATTTCCCGTATACTGCTTATAAATCCGGCAAATATAAGCGGTAGACAGCCCAACTATTTCAGCAATCATTTCGATTGACAGCACCGGATTCCCATACTCTTTCTCGATCAGGACATTGATATCCGATATCATTTGGTTGTGTTTATCATTCCTTTTATTCTCCATATCTTTTTGAATTTGTAAAAACAATTCATGGAATTCTTCATTTCTTTCATCGACGGTACCGGCTTCCTGCAGTAAATTTGTCAATATGACAGAGCTTGCAGGAGAATGCCTGGAGCTGTTCTTCATGATCGTATTCACCACATTGTTTGTCCTGAAGATGATACGGCTGATTACCATGTTATAGATTACGACCGGATAACCGTAGGTCTCTGTTACAATGGACAGGTACAGCTCCTCGGCTTCCTTTGCCTTACCGTGGGTCAGGTATTCCATTAACTGCTTCTCTTTGCCTTCGGGATATTCATAATCTTGTACCGCATTAATCTTCATATCCGAAAAATGAACAATACTGCCTTTTTCCCAAAAAATACTTCTGGATACCGCTTCTTCAATTTGTTTATATTGATCAAACAGCTTGTCAGGATCCTCTTCCATATCACTCACTGCAACGGACATTGAGACTTGAAAATATTCCTTCACTAACCCTTGCATATGCATAATATGGGCATCCAAAGGCTCTTTTACCGTATTGCTGTCGGCAATCACAAATAATATACTTTTCTCAGGACTCATATCCAGTGAGTAGGTGCTGACGCTTTCCCCCATTAACTCATTTAATATATTTACTGCCGCAAATTTATAGGCATTGATAATCTGTGGATTGGAAGTTTCTAATAAGAATTGATAATCATCTACCTTTACACATAATAAAACCAGTTTTAAATCCTTGGTAAGGGATATCCCCAGAAGCGATAACAAATCAGATCCGCTCTTTCGGCCTCCTACCCTTTCCAATCCCCTGTTTTCCAATAATTCTTTTAATTTGATACTCTTTGTCAGGGTTTCTGCCTGACGCTTCTGACTTTGAAGATTCTTAATATCCTTTGACATAATACGAATTGGGGCCGACAATTTGTAAGAACATATAAATGCAACAATCAATCCGACACAGGCAAGCAGCGTAGTGATAAAAATCGTAACAGACTGTAATTTATTGACCTGGGACAGCAAATGATTATAATCAATGATGTTGACATTTCTCCAACCGTATTTATCCGTGTTTGTAAAGATAACCACGGACTTACTGCCATTAATCTCAGTCAGAAAATATCCCGATTTCTCCTTTTCCAGCATGTCATAATCTAAGTCATCCTTCACATCATCAAGTACCTTGAAGTCATCGGAATTTGAATAGATCACCTTGCCGGCTCCATCCAGCATAAGAGAAATGGTGCTCGAATCCTCCGACTTCACTTCCTGAAATAAATATTCTGATTCCAAATTCAGCATAACAACGCTTCTTTTATCACTATTTTTGAAGATATCATACATGATAAAGGTATAAACGCATTTTATTGTGTTTTGATTTGCCTGATAATATCTTGGTACAACAATATAAGGAGTATAATCAATACAATTTTCAATCATATTTACTGCGGAGGAATCATAAAAATTTGCTCTGGTATAATAATCTGCATACCAGGGTCTGATCAGCTCGCTGTCATTTGACATATCATAAATCCTGTCATTTTTCATGTTATAGATATAAATAGAATTAACATTCGGAATCGTCACCAGGAAATATTTCAGCTGCAGAATTGCCGCATTCTCCTCAATAGGACTGATTTCTTCAAAGGTCCGAAGTTTTGTTACAGAGATATCTTTATAAATCTGATACAGCGTATTTAATGCAATACCTGATAACTGCTCCCTCTGTACCTCTTCACTTTCCATCAGTTGAAGATTGGTTTCATATTCGTGTTTCATTAATATCGAATGAAAGTTTACATAGAGAATCGATGATGTAATTAAAATAGCAAGAACAACACAGAAAATAATCGTAATTGATACTTTTAAATAAACTTTACTTTCCTTACTTCCTGACTTCAATTAACATCCCCCATGTCATATAAGCTGGGATAAGCATAGTATAATTTTGAAATCATGTATACTTTCAAATCCTGTTTTTCATATCCTATCGTTACATTTGTCTATGTACAATTTTGATATAACTATATTTTTTTGTTATTTTTCTTATTTAAGAATAGATTTTTCGCAGGATTCGTCAGTTTTTCACACCGGCATTGCACTGTTTTGAATGTTTCCATTGTTATATTTTTAAGATAATTTTGCAGCGTTTTTATCGTCTAAAGCGTATATAGGATGAAGGAGGTGACGCAAATGGCATATAAGTCCTGTCAGCCGGAGGACTTTGAGGCTTTTATAACAAAGCATGAAAACAAATTGTATCGCACTGCACTCGCTATTACAGGAAACATTTCCGATGCTGAGGACATAGTGCAGGAGTCTTTTTTGCGTGCTTATGAGAAAGCTCCCGAATTTGAATCTGAAGCGCATGAAAGAGCTTGGCTCATCAGGGTTACAGTGAACCTCTGCAACAGCCGATTGCGATCACCCTGGCACAGAAGAACAGAACCGCTTCTTGATTCCTATCCGGCATCGGAGCCAAAGCAGCATGAATTGTTGGAAATAATCATGACCTTGCCATATAAATATCGCACAGTCATTCATTTGTTTTATTATGAGGGGTATTCTATTAAGGAAATTGCCGGACTTATCGGGCAAAAAGAAGCTACTGTAAGAAGTCATTTGACGCGTGCCCGTCAGAAGCTGAAAGCTGTTTTGAAGGAGGACGATTATGAAAGCATATAACGAATACATGGATAACCTGTCTGTTTCGGAAACACTGCACCAGAAGCTTGTGTCCTGCGTCGGTAATGCCAAATCCAAGCATCCTCCTGTGATGTTCAGGCGCTATGCTGTGGCCTTTATCTGCCTCGCCGTGGTTTTATATGGAATCTTTGCAATCCCTCAGTCCATACAGCAAAATATACTGCCGGCACCGGAGGATAACCCATCCGTTTTACTGCCCGGTTCGATTACACCCACACCAGGTGCATCCAGTAAATACACCCTGTATTTCAACAAAGCTGACGCCCAGACCTCGGCAGCCAATATTGCTATTCCGGGACATTTCTGGCAGGAGCTGACCGAGGATGAACTTAAAGCGGTTTTTCCTGCTTTAGTAAATACACATAGCTTAACAGCCACAGCTAATTTTAAGAGTGACGAAAACGGTGCGGAATTATTTAATATTGATGCGAATGCCGTTTCCGCCTCCAGCCTTAAGTCTTATATTCAGATCTCACCCGGTGAGGTCGTGCTGGACTATGGGTTTGACAGTGAACCCAAAGCTTCCGATGTTCTCGGTACGGCAGTCACAGCAGGATATTTTGAGTCCAAGCCAAACAGCAATGGTCAAAGGATGGTCCTCTATTTTGCATCCTTCAAGCTTTCTGGGGTGGCATATTATGTGGAACTTGGCGGTGCGGAAGCAAAAAAGGAAGCGCTCAAGAATGAAATTTCCGAACTGATTGGCCTCCTGATCGAGGGTGGCGCCGCCGACCTTGCTGTGTTCCATCCCGTTATACCTGAACTGCGCAGTGACCGCTTAAATCTGGAAGATGCCAGGGCAGAAGCTGATTTCGGCGCTTATATTCCGGTATCGATCCCTGCAGGATTTGTCTTTGAAGACGCACTGCGTTATAAAAATCAGATAAATGATACCCTATTTGTTCATTGGACAAAGGGCATGGGCTATATTGAATGGCACATCTCACGGCTTAAAGAGAATGATAAAGCGCGAAGCACCTCTGTTGCAGACACGAAGAATTATAACTTATCCTTCTATCCCGTTCCTTTCTCTGAATCGGTTCCCGACGAACTGCGGGAGATTGTGAATAATCCCATCTTCTCTATCGATGAGCTGACACTTGAAGCAGTACAGGCACGGGCATATGAGGTCTCGGACGCAGGTGATGAGCCAGGCCAACGTATGCGCTTCAGCGTACTGTATGGAGATGTGCTAGTGGAGCTCAGCGTGAAAGGGGCTTCGCCGGAAGCTATATTCGAGCTTCTGCAGCAGATTGAGAAATAAGAGATTAAATAGATAAGGAGCGGTTGCATGCGCCGCTCCTTATCATTCATAACAAGAACTGAAATAATTATTTTCTTCGAAACTCATTTGGCGTAACACCGTTTTCTTTCTTAAATACCCGGTAAAAATAAGTCGGATTGGAATATCCTACCCTTTCGGCAATCTCACTTACTGACAATTGTGTACTCACCAGCAATTCCCTTGCCTTATTCATTCGTTTGTCAGCCAATATATCGATGATCGTATTGCCGGTATACTGCTTATAGATCCGGCTCACATACGCAGTGGACATACCGATGGAGTCCGCAAGATAATCAAGGGAAAAGGATGGATCGTCAAATCCGGCTTCTATCATGCTGTTAATTTTATCTATGATCTGCTCCTGCTTCTCACTTTTTCTGTTTTCCAGCTCCTTTTTGATACGGTCAAATAATTCAAAGAATTTCTCATTTCTGATTTCTATCGTATCGGCTTCCTGGATTAAATTAGAAAGCACAAAATATCCTGCGAAGGAGTTTTCCGCGCCATTTCTCTTAATTACGCCGACCACACTGTCTATTGCAAATATCAAACGGCTGATTACCATGTTATATATGATGATTGGATATTGATAAGTCTCCGTAATGATATCCTCATAGAGCTTCTTAGCTTCCTCTGCCTTACCAAGCATCAGGCTTTCCATCAGATGTTTCTCCTTCTGCTCGGGATATTCATAATGGTAATCTGTCTTCATTTCCAATTCCGGTATGGAAACAAGACTTTCTTTCCCAAAGAAGATACTTCTTGATAATGCCTCCTCGATTTCTTCATACATAGAATATAATTTATCCGGATCATTTTCCGGTTCACTCATAATAACCGACATAGAGACGGAGAAATGCTCCCTGATATAAGCTTGCATCTGCTTCAGCTGCGCTTCCAGATACGCTTGGGTTACCAATGCACCGGCAGTCATTAATACCAGGCTATTATCATTTCCCATATCCACATGATATGTTTTTGCTTTCTCTCCCATTAATTCACTTAATATATTGAAAGCAGCAAATTTGTAAGCTTGTATCTCCGCTACACTGAAGGTCTCCGGCAAGGATTTATAGCCGTCGACATGTATACTCAATAGAATCAGTTTGGACTCTCCGGTCACTTCCATACCGATTAGTGATAAGAAATCCCGCCCTGACTTATGATTTCTCTGATCATCCAGGCCGCCGTTTTCTAACAGCTTGGTTACTTTCCTGTTTCTGTCCACTCTTTCCAGCTGACGGTTCTCACTTTTTAAATTAGTCACATCATTGGACATGGTTCGGATCGGTACGCTTAATCTTCTTGACAAGATATGTGCAATTAAACCGCCGGCTGCCGCAATCAGCAAGGTTATCAGAATAGTGATGGTCTGCATCTTATTCACCTGAGCTAAAAGATCATTATATTCGATTATACTGATATATCTCCAATGATGTTTGTCTGCACCGGTAAATATGATAACCGACTGCGTACTATTTATTTGGGTTAGAAAATATCCGGACTCATCCTTCTTTATTCGTCCCTCAGGATCAAACTCATCCTGCAGCCGCACTGTGATCGGAAATTGATCGGAATTAGAATAGATCACTTTATTATTCTGGTCTACCACTAATGAGATATTATTCAAATCGTCACTATCTTTTTGAAAAAGGTACTCGGAATCCATATTCAGCATAACTAGATCACTATGATTATTATTGTTAAACGTGTTATACATCATGTAAGAATATACACACTTGGTCTCATTGTCATTCACCTGATAGTATCTGGGAACCGGAATATACGGCTGATAATCGGAACAGTGGCTGATCATGACTGCTGCCGATTTATCATAAAAACTGCCGTCATTTTTATCATAATCCGCACTCCAGGGTTTCACTAAATCCGATTCATTGGTAACACTGTAGATTCTGTCATTATTCATATTATAGACATAGATGGAGTCTACGTTAGGAACTGTGGATTGGTAATAACGTAATTGTATGAACGCCGCACTTTCATCAATTGCATCAATATCGTCATAGGTAAGAAGCTTCTTGACGGATATGTCATTATATATCTGAAATACCGTACTTAACGCTATATTGGACAGCTTCGTGATCCGGGCAGACTCTCTTTCCATCTGCTCAAGCTTGGCATTGTACTCGTGCTTCATAAGAATGGATTGAAAGTTGACATAAAGAATTGTGGATGTGATAAAGATAGCTATAACTACACAAAAAATCATAGTAATGTATAATTTCAGATGAAGTTTACCTTCCTTTTTATTCATCCCCAATTGCACCTCCATGTTTCGTGCTATTTAATACTATTGAATACTCAATAGAAAAATAACAGGCTGCGCTTTCCGTGCAGCCCGTAACTTTATTATAGCGTAATATAGGATAATAAACCATATGATAAGTGATTTTTCATGCCAATTTGAACAAAGGCGTCTGCCAGTAAATCCGGCCGTTCAAATCGAAAGGCTTTATACTACACAGGCCGCAATCTTCTCCAAACGTCGAATGGCATAATCAAAAAACTCATAATAAGCTGTGCAGAAAGTATTTTTAGGATTCCGGAGCCTCCTGCATCCTCCCCGGCAGATAGCATAATACTTACATTTACTGCAATCCTCGTGTACTATTGCCGACTGCTCAATAAACTGCAGTTCTTGTCTCTTCCTATTAATTTCCTCAAAGGATACCTGCTTCAAATTACCCAGCTTATATTCATCCAACACAAAAAAATCACAGGGATATACCTCTCCATCTGCCTCCACAATATGTTGACAGGAGCATATACCGCTCATGCCGCATACATCCGGCTGCATACGAAGTAACATCTTGATATAGCCTTCAAATTGCTGTATATGAACAATATTTCCTTTCTGAAAGTCGTTATACCACAGATCAAACAGAGTTTTCAGAAATTGACTATATCCCTTTGGCGTCAGAGAATAAGGAAATCTTTCCTCACTCTTCCCTATAGGATTCAAACATGGAATAAACTGTAGATACTTATAGCCATTTTGCTTATAAAATTCATAAATCTGAGAAGCTTTTTTAGCAGTCAATGCATTTACCACTGTTAATATATTATAATCTACCCGATACTCCTTCATTAAAGAAATTGCTGCCATAACTTTCTGAAACGTACCTTCTCCTTTACCATCCATACGGAAAGAATCATGGGTAAATGAGGTTCCGTCCAGAGAAATTCCTACAAGAAACTTATTATCTCTTAGAAATTCTGCCCACTCATCATTCAGACTGATTCCGTTCGTCTGAATGGCATTTTCTATTTTTAAATTTCTGACATTATATTTATTCTGATATTCTATTGATTTTCGGAAAAAATCAAGCCCCCGAAGAGTAGGCTCACCGCCCTGATAAGCAATTGTGCATGCGGTATCCGAATAATCAATTGTCTTTCTTATTACCTGTTCCAGAGTTTCTTCGGACATAAATCCATAGGATTCTATTTCTCTGTTTTGTGCTTCATCATGGTAAAAGCAATAACTGCACCGGATATTACACATTCCGGAAGCCGGCTTAATCAACACATTTATATTAGGCATACGCTGAAATAGTCCTTTCTTTTATGTATGCTCCGTTAGATGAGAAAGCGATATATGTTATAAACATTAATCACAATAATATTACCCATCAATACCATAAATAATATATCCACTTTGCGGTTGTCCATCCTTTTATTTATTTTACTTCCGCAATAGCCTCCCAAAGTCCCTCCGATAACCATCAGCATCAATAAAAAGAAAGAAAATACAGGAACGGTGGCAGTTATAATGGAATTGAACAGACTTGTAATTTGTGAAAACAAAATGATATACAGGGAATTTTGTGCCGCTACTTTCGTTGGCATGGAAAAAAAGAAAAACATCACCACCAGATTGATCGGTCCTCCCCCAATACCCAAAAAAGAGGACATGATTCCCAAAGCATTGCCTACAAGCAGGCACACCGCCATATTCGTAATACGCCAAGTCCTGATTCTAGCTTTGTTTTTAATATAAACCATTGTTCCGAATGTTACAAGCAGCAAGCAGCCTGCCTGAATAGCTCCCACATAGTTCTGATCAATGAACTGTACCAAAGTCTGGAAAAGACTTTTTCCTAAAATACCTCCAATAGCTGCGCCGATGGCAAGTGGAGTACCGATTTTCATATCCATCAACGATTCCTTTTTTATTTTAGATGCCACAAAGGAATAGGTACACATAGCAAGCACGGTGCAGCCTGACAGAAAACTGATTGTTTTTACATCCATAATACCAAAGGAATCTAATAAAGGCTTGATAATCACACCACCTCCAATTCCGCATATCGCACCTGCAATTGAAGCAAAAAAGCTTATTGCAAAAAAAATAAGATAAATCATATGCTCATCAATGCTTCCCTTCTTTTTCGTACCAGTTACTCAATACATATTTCCGGCTTTACACGAGCCTCCGGCGGATTATCCTGCCAGCGTTCGCTCTCATCCAATCCTGCCGCAGCCTCCCAGCTGCGAAACCAGCGGATTTTCTGTTCATGCAGTACCTGCTCCTGTTCGATTTGTTCAGACGGCTTCAGCGCAGCTGCAAATTGCCGGAAATTATCCGCTGCATCGGGAAGCTGTGGCAAAAGATTGCTGCGCTCCAGCGGATCTTCTTCCGTATCAAACAGCATTTCATTCAGACCATGATATGCAATATACTTATATCTGCCCTGTTTCAGCATCAGTGCATGCACATATTGTCCCTCCGGCTTAAGTATGTGTTCACATATTACCGTTCTGTCCATGTCCGCGGGTTCACCGCGCAGAGCCGGCAAGAGACTGGTTCCGTCATATTCGGGCAATTTTTCGCTCTCCAGCATATCCCACAAGGTAGGTCCCATATCCAGAATGCTTACCGCCTCTTTGCGAACCTGCCCGGCCCGAATTCCGGTGCCTGCAAATATCATCGGAATCTTCGCTGATTTCTCAAAAAATGTATCCTTTCCAAAGATCCCGCGATCTCCAAGCTGGTCTCCGTGATCGGATAAATAACAAAAAACTCCTTCGCTTCCTCTTTGCCTAGTGAAGCTCTCAAATTTATCCCGTACTTGTCCGATTTGAGTATCCATAAGCTCTACCAGTCCGCAATATGCCGCAATAGCACCCCTGACCTTCTCCTCCGTTACTCCCCGGTTGCATTGTCCAAGCAGAACCTGATTCATATAATCCGGTCTCTCCCGAAACATTTCCGGTACCTTTACCCGGTCCATATATTTCAGATACAGCTCCTTCGGTGCCACATAAGGGAAGTGAGGTCCGTAGGTTCCCACCACAATACATTGCGGCTTTTCATGCTCCTCACTTAAATATTCAAGTGCGGATTGAATCACCCCATTGTCATAGTTCACCACCGGTGTTTCCCCTCCTCCGACAAAACCGGTGGAACCGGGAGCCGCATAAGCCGCAACGAATTCCCCCCGCTCCGCACGAAGCTTTTCCACAGGACGGCTCCAGCCTACCGGTGTTGTATCCGGTGCAATCCTTTTCGTAAATCCATGGCGCTGATCAATCCCGACAAAATGCATGCGTCCGCATAATACTATTTCATATCCTGCCCCTGCCAGCGGATGCAATATGGATGGCTGGGTATTGGGGAAACTGTCGAAATTCGTAAATACTCCTGTTTTCTGTGCCAAAAGGCCGCTCATCATAGCCATGCGTGCGGGCACACATAATGGGCATGCTGTATATGCTTCATCGAATCTGGTTCCTTCCGCACACAATCTGTCCAGATTGGGAGTATCTGCAAATCCGCCTCTCCAACCTGAAATATAAGGTGTATGCTGATCACTCATGAAGATCAGTATATCTCTGATTGCCATTTTAACCTCCATCTGCCGCTTCAGCGGTATACAAAACCTAAGTAAAAAGCATGCTCCACGCTTTTTGCCGGTTGAAATTACTTTTCTTTTCACCCTTACCTAGCTGTTCTTGAAATCATACCGTCCGTACAACTCCTCCGGAGCCTCATACTCCTTCATCATTTCCAAAAGAGCCTTCTCCATACGAGCGCTGATTTCTTCATCATTCATTGTTGCCTTCTGATTACGGTCTGTTTCCAGATCAAATAACAGGTCCTTTCTCAGCTTCCTCTCGAACATAATCCGGTCAGGAACGATCTTCATCAGTTTGGTACCTTTTGTAAAGCCAAAGGGAGGGGCTATTTCCATGCTCCTCATCTCTTCTGCTGAGAACATGCGGTTCATGTGTGCCGGCATCTGCGTATATTCATAACATGGGTTTTCCGGATGTGTAACCGCCTTCATCAGCATATATCTCCCATCGGTAATATTAATCGTACCTCCAAAATAGCCCATAATCCCATACTCCCGCACGGGTTCATCCCGGGCCACCGTATTTACCAACGCCTTACCAATCATATCTTTCGGTATTTCTACTCCGAAAAATTCCATTAACGTGGGCGCAATATCGATTGTCTGTACTAACGACCTGCGGTGTTCTCCACATATGCCGCTTCGGGGGTCCCAGATAAAAAACGGTGTATGTACCAGCTCCTGATAATCTGGCATCGGTCCCTTTCCCCACCAGTCATGCTCTCCCAGGAAAAAGCCATGATCCGTATTTACGATCAGCATCGTATCCTTCCATAAATCATACTTGTCCATCGCATCCATTACCCGTCCCAAATTCTTATCACAGAAGTCCATGGAAGCAAAATATTTCTTGCGTACATTGTTTACCACATCTGCCGTTTCCTGAACAGGTGCATAAGGAGGCCAATCTGCTGTAAACGGCTGATCAGGATCAAACCAGTTCCGTTCAAAGCTTTCCGGCGCATCAAAAGGTTCATGAGGATCAAAGGTTTCTATCTGCAGAAACCAGTTATCCTTTCCTACATTGCCTTCTATGAAACCTAATCCGTTGTCAAAGGTAAGCGTCTGTGCATAATCCTTTTCCCCGTCGCTCCTTGCTCTCCTGTTTGCCGCATTCTGCCATCCTCCCCGCGCTCTCATATTGCGAAGCGTTCCCTCAAGCCGTTCTCCGCCTAAAATGCAGGGAGCAAATTCGGTGGGATGCGGTTCCGACTCCGGAATCCAGGCATCATTTTCCTGGCCCCTGTAGCATTCCCAGGTCTGATAGCGGCTATGATAGGTCCCCCCTCCATCCTGCAGATAGTGAAAGTGATCTGTTGCCAAATGAGTCCGGATGCCTGCCGCTGTCAGAATTGCAGGCATGGAGTCATCAAAGGGCTCCAGCGGTCCCCAGGAACGGTGCAGGAAATTTGCTCTTCCCGTATGCAGCTCTCTTCTTGCCGGCATACAGGGCATGGAAGACACATAAGAATTGTCAAACACTGCCGCATGGTCTGCCAAGCGTTTAAAATTCGGCATATTCAACAGTTCTTCTCCGTAACAGGGAAGAAAATCCCTGCGCAGAGAATCAAACATTACCATAATTGCTTTCATTTATAATCTCTCCTTTTTGCTGGCTTTGCCTCTTCTGATTCTCCCTTGCTCTATTGCCAAAACGTATGCTTCATCATCTCTTTGACCACATCCTGCCGGTCATTAATCAGATTATGCAGCTCCTTTGGATCATTCTTTATGTCATAGAGTTCATCCATATCATTCCAGTTTCGAATCCACTTATGCCGGCCGTCAAAAACCATCTGGCAATGAATCAATTCACTAAGCTGAACGGGTCTCAAGATTTCCTCTCCGCCCTCTAAGATCGGCAGAAGTGACCTCGCATCCATATCTGTTTTGTCATAATTCAGGCCTGCCAATTCCATACAGGTCGGTGCCAGATCCATCAGCTGTGCCAGTGCATTGCTTTCCATCCGCCGAGTCATCCAGGGTGCGCTTATCACTAGCGGAATTCTTACAGAAGCCTCATACATACACTTCTTTTCCAAAAGACCGTGATCCGCCAGCATTTCACCATGATCCGCGCAGAATATAATCACTGTGTTCCGATCAAGCTGCCTGCTTTCCAGAGCATCCAGGAGCTTTCCGATCCAATCATCTATTACGGCAACCGATGCCGCATAAGACCGTTTCAGCTTCTGCAAATCCGCCTCTGTTATTCCCGCTGTCTGCGTTTTCACCCGCTCTTTCACCCATTCCGGTTTTCCCTCCATCGTATCCTGTATGGCCTCCGGATATACTTTGCCTGTCTGCTTCTCCAATTCTTCCATCGGCGGATCCCAGGGATTATGAGGTCCCACAAAGCTTACGAAATAGTGCCAGGGCACATCGTCGTCTACATTGCTTAACCATTCCACCGCCCTTCTGCCGATAAAGGAATCCTGAAAATCCTCCGCGCTGCTCAGCACAGACGGCTCAGCATAATATTTCGGATAGGTTCTTAATCTTGCCAGGTAATCTTCACTTATGGCATTCAGTTCATCTCTGTCATTCAGATATTTTTGATAAGGTCCCTGAGGCAGATTTTTTCCTTCCTTATCCTTTACCAGCCAGGCAAAATTCATTTTTCCTTCTGTTTCAAATACATCCGTAAACCCGTAATGATACATCTGCGGAAGATTCCCTTGAATTCCCCAGTATCGGACCTCCTTATGCAAGTCCGTTTTTCCGGCTACACCAACCCGGTATCCGGCCTTTCTCAGCTCCTGATAGTAGGTCGGAACATCCAGCGGCAACGAGGCATCATGAACCATTACCCCACAGCGATGGGGCAGCTTTCCGGTTGCCAGGGAAGCTCTGCTTGGCGTACATAAAGGACTGGTACAACAAGCCTGATGAAATACAACCCCTTTATCCATGATTCTTTTAATATTAGGGGTTGCAATATTGTCACCCATCCCCTCCAGTGTCGTAAGACGAAACTGATCCGCCATGATCATCAAAATATTCCAATTCTTATCCACTTCGAATTCTCCTTTCCTAAAAGAAATAGCGGCGGGAACCTCCTCCTGCCGCCATATGCTTTATGTCTTATTATATGCCTATGCTGCTGCCAAATTATCTCTTCGGGTTGCCTTTGCCAGTTCAATTCTTGCCTTACGGTCCGTATAGTATTTGATTTTATGTTCATTCATACGATAAATCATGAAAATCAACCATACCGAATATTTGATACAGGTCTGCATGTAATTGCTCATTCCGATATTGGTAAATTTGGATAATCCGATTACCAGCATCTGCACACTGATCGAGCCAGCCAGCACACCGATTACCGGATTGGGTCTGCGGCTCAGCCACATTCCAACAGCCATGGGAAACATATTGGCAAATACTGTTGAATTGGAACTCATTCCAAGAACCGGTACCAGAGAACTTCTATATGCAGTGTCAAACACTCCGGCTATGGAAACAAGCGCACCTGCAATCACATAGCAAAGGAAAGCATTTCCGAATATATTAATTCCCGAATCATTGGCAAGCTTCTGGTTTCCCTGAATTGCACGGCGGTTGTAGCCAAAGGAGCTGTATTGGAACAAATATGTCATAACCAGAATAACAATAAGGCATATGATCAAAATAAAAACCTTATCGGATAAAATGCCTACCCCTGGTTTACCGAACAGATTTAATCCCTGCTGGTCATAAGCGCTGAAAGAAATGCACTCATATACCAGAGAAAGTCCAAGGCCAAGTACCATCGGCAAAATTCTCAGCTTTATAAACAGAAGTCCCGCAAAGCCTCCCGCAATCATCCCGAATATCAGGCTGAATATCATTACTCCAACACCGCCCAGATTAAGTGTCAGGGCGATATTTCCGCCGAAGATACAAGCCAAGTACATCTGCGAACCGGTGGAGGTATCCATACGGCCCAACTGAAGGTTGCAGTTTAATCCCAAAGCAAAGCAGAAGGAGGAGGCCAAATTGCGCATCAGCGACGTCCAATCCAAGGCCGATGCCATGGTATGTACTCCCACCATGGAGTAGTTTAAAAGCTCCATAACCAGCCAGACCGCCGCCGGTACTGCGGTTGTAAAAATCACGTTAAACAACAGTACATGTTTCTTTCTAAAATTGCCGATTTTATTCATTATTTACTCTTCCTTCCCTCCGGAGACCCAAATCTGCTACTTCATCATGGATTTGATTGTTTCATAATTCAGAGAACTTAAGAAGGCCTGAATATCCTCAGCAGTAACCCCGGGGTTTTTTGTAACAAGCATGGAATCAATGATTTCCGTATTGGCAATCCAGTTCTGGGTATCCTTATCATCCCAACCGTCCATCTCTGCCAACTGCTCGGGGCTTGTTACCCCGATCATTGAGAACATGAAATTGTAAGGCAAGCCGTCCTCATCTCTTGCACATTGCTCATTCACACTCTGCAGACCATTATAGGTAATTGCAAAAAGCGCTGCTGACAAGATGGAGACCGATTTTACGGTAATCAGATCCACGCTTGGGTTCCCGCTTGGATCCTGCGTATTAAAGGCTGTTGTCAGGGTATTGCCTAATGCACCTACGCTTGCCACTTTAATATTCATTTTAAGAGCACTTTCCACTTCATTTACCACTGTCGCAGACTGGTTATAGGTCTGCCCCGAACTCATAAAAATACCATAATTACCCGACTGTATCAGAGAGGAGATACCGGGAAGCCATGTCTCCTTATTGGGGGAGCCGGGATATAATGTAATTTTAATCCCTTTATCATTGTTTGCATTCATGGTCTCTGTTGAAATAATTAACTCTTCAATATCCTTTTCAAAGGTAAGACCATATTTATCCTGCAATCCGGTCAAAATCGCACGGGTGATTTCAGCATGCTGCGTATTACCGGAAGAAGCTAAACTCGTACTGATCAGGAAGCCCTCTGAGCCATCCGCGCTGGCATTATCATCCAGCCATTCTGAAAACAATGCTGCTGTCTGTACATTGTCAGCTCCTACAAAGCCTGTAAAATTATCCAGTGTTTCAATCATCAGCGTCGGGCTCATGGCCGGATTGCCGTTAAAGGTATAAACCAACCCATTTTCCTTACACAGCTGAGCCATCTGCGCAGTTCCTGATTTAAAATCAATAATGGCATCCGCACCGGAATCAATGCAGTTTTCAATAAATGATTTTGTTGCCGCATCATCCGAGCATTGTTCGGAAAATATAAACTTTACATTATATTTTTTCGCCACGTAATTTTCGAAATAGCTTCTTCTGATTGTAACCTCATCATTGGACTGAGCTTCCGCAACACCGATTATATATGTTTTTTCGGAGGCAGCACCCTGCTCCTCCATTCCTGCTTCTGTCGGCTTACTGCTTTCTGCGGAAGTATTGCTCTTTTCACCCGGACTGCCCGACGAGCTATTTGCACATCCCGCCAAGCTGCCAATTAACATTGCCGTACTGAGTAATACCGCCAATACACGTTTTCCCTGTTTTCCCTTCATAATTCCAATCTCCTTTTCTTTTTATAATAACTCTATAGATAACAAATAATACAAAGCGTCAGAACTGCATACGTGA
Source organism: Bacillota bacterium (assembly GCA_023409535.1). GTDB lineage: Bacteria > Bacillota > Clostridia > Lachnospirales > Lachnospiraceae > Mobilitalea. Next base: position 11,576 of record JAEYGZ010000013.1, on the reverse strand, counting down.
TGGAAGCAGGTTCTGTCTCTCGCTGTTCAAATATACCAGAAGCAGGAAGATCACTCCTCGAATGCCCTGTATCAATGCAGACGAAACTCCCACCATCAAAAGTCCTTTATTCAAAGCTGCCACAGTTAATGCTCCAATCAGACCCGCGTAAGAATTAGACTTAGAGCCCCCGAAAATAGACATGCCGCCCAGCACAGTCGCCAGCATTACATCCATTCCAAGTCCGCTTCCCGTTTCTACAGAAACTGCCGAAACATTAATAATGCTGAAGATTGCCGCCACACCGATTCCCAACCCGGCCATAAGAAAGCTAGTATAGGTAGCTTTTGAACCTGACATACCGGTCTGCTGTGCGCATTTCTCATTTCCGCCCAGCATTCTGAGTGTACGCCCTACCTTTGTAAAATGATATATCACAAGGCAGACTATAAAATATGCAAAAAAAGCTGCATAGCGAAAGCCCCCATCCTCCAGTGCCGCCGCAATATTATAATCAATATCAATCTTTCCCGCACCGCCGATTAAAATAGTTGAAATTGCTCCATAAATCTGCGTGACAACAATAGCGACCGTAATTGTCTTAATGTTGCACACCACGCTCATAGTGCAGTTAAACAGCATCAGCAGCATTGAAGCAACGATTGATACTATAATCATAAGCATTACCGACCCGGTGGCCGCATAGGACATCACTCCGACGGTCGCTCCCAGTCCCAGCACCGCTCCGATTGAAATATCCAGATTTCCGTTGGAATAAACAAAAGAAATTCCGGTCGCACAGGTTCCGATAATGATTGCCTGGCTTAGTACCCCGGTCAAAACAGATGCTTTGAAAAAGGTTCCCTGGGTGGCAATACCAAAGATTAATATAATCAATACCAGTGAAACAAACGGAAAAACCAGCAGAAAATAACTGTTGCTTCTCAATATGGAGATCCGTTCCTTTACGCTTAGCTGGAGCTCTGCATCCTTGCTCTTTTTCACAGTGGATTTATCCATAACTTATCACCTCCTTAAATCATACTTTCAATTAATTTGCGGTCATCGTATTCCCCCCGAAAATATTCTCCGGAAATCTGCCCGTCACGCATGATCAGCAGTCTGTCACACATTCCCATAAGTTCCGGCAATTCCTCGGAAATCATAATAATCGACTTTCCTGCCTGCTTCATTTCATAAATCAACTGATACATCGCCGCCTTTACTCCAATGTCCACACCTCGGGTTGGGCAGTCCAATATCAAAATATCCGCATCATCCGCGCACCATTTGCCAAACACTACCTTCTGCTTATTCCCACCGGAAAGTGCGCTGACCGGCTGATAAGCATTCTGGCACTTGATTCTCAGAGCCTTAATCTGCTTGTTTACATAGCTCTTTTCCTTCCTCGGGCTGATGAAGGGCCCTATATTATTTTTGTCATAACCCGTAGATGCAATATTGGCAAAAATTGAGGCGTTCAGCTCCAGGGATTCCGTATCACGGTTTTTCGATACATAACCCATTCCATTTTTGAATGCGGCCTGGGCATTTTTGATTACCGTATTATCCTTGGTAAGCACCACCTGGCCGTCAACCACCTCCTCCAGTCCGTACAATGCCTGCCCCAGGATATGCATACCGCAATCCGACAGGCCTCCTATTCCGAGTATTTCCTTCTTATGTAACTCCATATTGAGGCAGAGGATGCTTTTCATCGTCGTAATACAGTCTGCCTTCAGAACTACCTCATCTTCATAACCCTCCCTGTCTGCCCGGTAATAGTGACCGCTGATTTCCCGCCCAACCATCTTTTGTTTGATATCATCCGGATCAAAATCCTTTCTGGCAATATTGTCAACAATAATTCCGTCCCTGAGTACCGTAAGCGTATCACAGTGCTCTATCATCTCGTTCAGGTCATGGCTGATAATCATAACAGCCTTTCCATTATCCGCCAGGTCATGCATAATCTGATATATAATGTCTCTTCCCCGCTGTGACAGCGCTGTGGTAGTCTCGTCCACGATCAGCAGCTTCGGATCATTATATATGCACTTTGCCACCTCGATCAGCTTTCGTTCCTGCATATCATACATGCCCGTGGGAAAGGCAGGATTGATGCCTTCCACTCCGATTTTATCCAATGCTTTTCTGGCTTCTGCAATCATTGCCTTTTTATCAATTACGGAGCCTCTTTTGAATTTCTTATAATTACCCAGGAAAATATTCTCCGCCACTGAAATATTAGGAATCGTACCTGCCTCCTGTACAATCATACCAATACCGGCTGCCTGCGCATCCAGTACAGTTGCCGGATTCCATTCCTTTCCTTCAAAAGTCATGGTTCCGCTGCTTGCCGCCTGGAAACCCGCGATGATAGACGAAACCGTGGATTTGCCGGAACCATTTTCCCCAATCAACCCGCGTATCTCACCTGTCTTTACCAAAAAATCAACGTGTGAAAGCGCAATGGTCACGCCAAAATTTTTACTCATGTCCTTTACTTCTATCAGGATTCTATTCTTTTCGAACATTATTTCTTTCAACCTTTCCGACCTGATGCCGCACAGCGGCATCTCAAATAATAAGTGTGAAAAGGATGCTGACAATACCAGCATCCTTGGAAAGAACTCCAACATGAATTCCATTGGAAATTTATGTTGAATTTCTTTCAGGTATTGTTTATGCCGCTGCAAGCGGCATAAATCATAGATTTGCATGTCTGTATTTTTTATATCTGTGGTATTATTATAATTTTTATATCTTAGCCCATCTACAGATTTTCCGTCTTAAATTTCATTTTTTCCGCTTTCATGCTGTTTGTATTTAAGCTTATTGTCAATTTTCTGTTCTTTCCTATCGAAATCCAGTCCTGCTGTTATTCTAAAACCAGCTCCAGCAAATCAATGTCTCCTTCGCCCTCATATCGAAGAAAAAGTGCATTGTCCTCCTGATCAAAACTGATTTTCTGCCCTACCCTCTTCCAGGTATCAGAAGCCTCCACCGCATACCGTCCTACGGTCTCTCCCTCAAGCCTCTTTTGTACCCATACCGTTCCTTCGCCTTTACCCCGATAAACAATTGAAATTTTCCTGGTTTCCTGCAGGTTAATGTACTTATATCCAATTACCACTCCATCTTTAATGTTAGTGACAAACCGTTCTGCTTTCCGACAGGTGATATACGGGAAATCAATCTCTACCTCCGGTCTGCCGAGGGAGGGCAAGATCGGCATTCTCCCATTGGTCAGATTACAGCAGATAACCGCAGGATAGGTACCCAGCCCGGGCAGGGGCCTCCCATATAAGCCGCTGGTTGTCATTGTCACCTGTCCGATACTTCCATCCGGCTCAATTCTGACCGGTTCGGCACATCCCTGGCGGTTAAATTGGTTGACATGGGTATGGCGGTGATAAAATATATACCATTGTTCCTTTACCTGAACCAGGCCGCCATGATTATTTCCGATCGCAAAGAGTCTGTCTTCACTTTTTCTTCCCTGATATCCGATGTCCCCGTTGCTTATAATCACACCGCCGAATTCGAAGCCGGACATAGGCTCCCTGCTGACCGCATAACAAAGCTCATGGCAGTTTACCGCCGAGTACACAAGATAATATAAGTCTCCCAGCTTACGTATGGAGGGTGCTTCAAAATATTCATGGCCCTCAAAGGATGTTCCTTTTCCATAATCCGAGCTGGGGATCACAATACGAGGTTTCCCCTTTACTGTCAGCATATCCTTTTCCAATTCAACCACACTTGCGCCCGGCTTTTCTATTTCCTTATACCTGGGCAGATTTATCGTTGTAGGTGCAAAACCATAGTATAAATACACGTGATCGTCCTCATAAATAACCGACGGATCATAAGGAATGTTCTCGGTTAGAAGTCTGCCGTCCCCATAGGAAACTCGCCCGTAATATTCATACTGCCCCGCGGGTGTATCACAGACTGCCACTGAGATGCAACCTGAAAATTTCAGAGAATAATATAAGTAATATCTTCCGTCCGCACCCCGACATACATCCGGCGCATACAGGCAGAGTTTGCCATCCTTATTGAAAGGATCCTGCTCCTTTTTGTATATAACACCTTCATACCTCCAGTCCGATAAATCCTCCGCCGGAGTCGAATAGCACACATAATCCAGTTCGCAGAATTCATTACCGTTTTCCTTGTCATGGGAACCATAGATATATAACCGATCATCAAATACGTGAGGTTCCCCATCCGGAATATATTCATCTAATGGTAAATATGGATTCCAAACTCGCTTTTTCATTTCTTTATCCCGTTCCTTTCCTTTGTCTTTCCTCTCTTCTGTCTTTTCCCTTTTCTGTCTTTTCTCTTTTCTGTCTTTTCTCTTTTCTACTTTAACCTTCTTTGTATTCTTTTCTATATGCGGTTTCTTATTCTTTGTCATTTTCCTGCTTTACTGCCAATTCTCTGCAATAACCTATCAGACGGCCAAAGGGAACTCCTCCGGCAATCATCTCTCTCACTGCAGTTTCGTCCTCCGGCTTCACGAACGCCCGTACTCTCGCCCACGTCATTTCAGGCGTCAAACGCTGGTCATAGTCATAGGGAACAATATCAGCGGTGGCCTGCAGCCATTTTAGCATATCAAGCTGCATACCCCTCAATATCTCCTGATACTCCGGTTTATTAATCAAATTTCTTGTTTCTCCCGGGTCCTCCGACATATCATATAATTCATCACTTCCCAGGGTCCGGCTCACATATTTATACCGTTCTCCCCGCATCATGGTACCCTTCGCATGCGCTTCATCATCTGTCTGGGCTATCATTTTCGGCCAATACACCATTGTCTGGGGCGCACCGTCAGGGCCATAGCTGTGATATTCATCACAATGCAGTTCACCCGGCTGCCGTCCCCCTTCACAGAATGCATACCTTCTGATGCAGGCAGAGCGGTTTTGTAATACCGGACGCAGGCTGTGACCGAAATGAGTGTGATTCGGTGTTATTCCTGCAAAGTCCATTACCGTTGCATAGAAATCCACCAGCTCTGTTAAGGCTGGCGAGACACCGGGATCTACCGGGAAATCTCCGGGAGGCTTAACAAGAAACGGAACTCTGGTCAGACAGTCCTCAAAGGTATTCTGGGCCTTCTCTACCAATCCGTAATCCCCGGTATAATCTCCATGGTCGCTGAGGACGAAAATAGCACAGTCATCGTAGATTCCTGCCTCTTTTAAAGCCTCCGTGAGCCGTCCGAATTGTTCGTCAATCTTCATGCACATTCCAAGATATACTGCCCTTAATTCGTCCCAGTCCTCTTCCGTATAGTCTTTCATATTGCAGTATCCCCGAAGCAATTGTTCTATTTTAGGCTTTCCACTGCACAAGTCCGGTTTAATTCTTTCCTTCAGCTTATTCCGATCAATGGAAGAATAATAAGGATCTTCTACCTCATAGGGTGTATGAGGGTAGATAAGCCCCAGAAAAAGACACATCGGACGGTCATCCGGAGGATTAAGGATTCTGTTAATTGCAGCATCCACTACTTCGTCATCGCCGCTGTAATTCCTTCCATTCTCGTCCAATCCCAGCTTCCCTTCAAAGTGCGAGTAATAATACTTATTTCCCGGTTCTCCGCGCAGCTTCTTATCCAACGGTCCGGGTCCATGGGGCTTCTGTCCGCCGTAGTAAATCTCATCCGCATGGCTCTCGCTCCAGCCCTCAATCTGTCCTGCAGTCAGATCATTTCTGTCATTCATCCATACATAATATCCCGCTTCCTTCAGCTCCTTCAGTAGGGAATCCTCACCCGGGCGGAGTAAATAGCTCATGGTCCGGTGCCCCCGCACATGCGGATAAAGTCCCGTAAAAAAGCTGCATCTGGACGGAACACATACCGGATTCTGGCAATATGCCCTGGAAAAAGATACCCCCTCCTTAGCTGCCATTGCATCAAGATTAGGTGTAATTGCCGCCGGATTCCCAAGATGGTTCAATACATCCGCCCGCATCTCATCCGGGTTAAAAATAATAATATGTGGTCTTTTTGCCATCATCTTCTCTCCTTCATCAGTAGCTTTCCTTCCGTTCTTCCGGATGACGTATCCGTAACTTTTGGGCACAGTCTTCCGACCGGTTTGCTCCAGCCATTCACAATACCTGCTTAAATGGCCTCTGCTACTTTCTAATTTTCATTATAAGAATTTGACTAATATCGAACTACCAGCAAACCGTTGCGAACTATCGAAAATACGTTCAAAGACAAAATTTCGGAATTAAAAGAATTTTCAAAAATAGCAGGGTATGATTTTTCATACTCTGCTATTTTGATGTCCTAAATAAATGACATTGACTTGTTCTCATTTTTTTTCATATAGCCTGAACAAATTTTAAAGTTTATTACTCTTTCACTTTCCTTTCATTCTGTGGAGTTACTCCCATTACCTTTTTATAGGTATAGGAAAAATGAGAAAAATTACAGAAGCCTATCTTAGAAGCAATAAAACTTACCGGAAGATTTGTAGTCTGAAGCAGTTTTCTCGCCATCTGCATCTTTTGCTGAATAATGTATTCCTTTATTGTAATTCCGGTTTCGTTTTTAAACAGCTTCGTCATGTAATCCGGACTTAAATTTACCCACCTGGCAATATCCTCTCTCATCAGCTCTTCATCCAAATGCTCATTAATATATAGCATAATCCGTTCAACCAACATCTTTGGGGAGACCCCATCCTCTTTTTCTTTTACGCTTGAGACTGCCAGATGGATGAACTGCTTCATATGCTCAATAGACTTCGTACTGCCTCCGAAGATTTTGAGTTTCTCCGGAGAATTCATTATTTCCATCATATAGTCACCTTCATCCACGTTTACCGTGCTGAGCATTTCCATAAAGTCCAGCTGAAACATCATCAGTGTCTTGGCATTCATCTTCCCTTCTTGTACTTTCTTATCCAACAATGCGCAGGCACTCTCATCCACTGTTTTTGGATAACCATCCCGTAAAAAGACGGCCCACTGGGAAATTTCAGGCATACGATAGACATAACTGTTTCTCTGCTTCATCTTTTCAAGCTGAAAAATACCTGGAAGGAGCATAATATTTTCACTGCTTACTTCCCCAAGCTGCCTCCAGGTTTCGCATAGCTCCCTGATCGAATGTACACCGCTCACATACATTGTCATTGCACATTCAAGGTATTCCCTGCATACACCGGTAAAATAATATAACTGGCTCTCCAATAATTCCAAAGGCAAACCCATCTGAGGCAAACAGACAGCATATATACCCGGCTCCATATTCGCAACTACAACAGTAGATGTATATACCCCCATCACCTCTCTCAGGATGTTGTGCAATGCCATATTCAGCAGACCGGGTTCCCATTTGACTTCTGTTGCCCAATGCTGAATATGAAGAAGAATTAAATAAACCTCCTTCTCCTCATCCGGAAGCAGTCCTCTGTCCTTCAGGATATTATAGTTATTCCAGTTTGGATTATCGAGTAATAGATTTCGAATGCAATTAGCAACCAGAGTATCTTCTTCCCTGCTGAAGACCTTTCCAAGCTCTTCAATCTTTTCCTTCTTCTTGCTGTTCTCAATGTCTCTCACCGCCCGTTCCACAGAACTGTAGATATCCTCATAAGCCGCAGGCTGTACAATATAGTCAAATCCTCCCATTTTCAGGACCTGACGGACATATTCGAATTCCGCATGTGAGGTAAGAAAAATGGTTCTCATCTCCATTCCCTGCTCCCGTATCCAACGAAACAATTCCAATCCGCTTTCCACAGGCATCTGAATATCGCACAGCATAACATCAATAGCCGCCTGTTTTAAAACAGCCCTTGCTTCCAGAGCATTATATGCTGCAAAAATCTCTGTAAACCCCAGCTTATTCCATGGAATACCGACTCGCATTCCCTCCACAACACTTGGAATATCATCTACAATCAGCAGCTTCATATACCTTTTCCCCCGAATCCAATATGAATATATCTACCTGTGCGCCTCCATTGTTCGAAAATGCAATGCTGCAATTGTTCTTATAGAATAAATGCATTCTTCTCTGAAAATTGTTTAAGCCCACATGATTCTCACTCAAATGGTCCATCTGAGTCAACCTGTGCTCTGGAAATCCTATCCCGTTGTCCTTCACTACTATATTTATCAGCTTTCCTTCATCATTCGCCAGAATATGCGCCGATATAAATACTTCTAACTTTTGATTGTTATAACTCATTCTTCCATGCTTAAAAGAATTCTCAACCAGTGTCAGTAAGGATACCGGCGGAATCTGAAAATTCTGAAGCTCCGGATTGATATCCTCCCGATAGCTTATTCTTTCACCTACATCCACATTAATCAAACCCACATAATTTCTGCATAGACTTAGCTCCTGCTGTAAGGATACGGAATCCTCCATCTCTGAAAATACATATCTCAAATGATTACTCAGATACAGTACTTTGTCCTGTACTTCCCTGTTCCTTCCGATTGCAGCCAACGCATAGATGCTTTTGAGACAATTCAGATAAAAATGCGGACGAATCTGTATCTTCAATGCTGTTAGCTGTACTTTTTCATTCTCCAGCTGTTTCTCATAAACCTCTATCTGTAATTTCTTTATAGATAAAATCATTGAATTGAAGGAGGTACTGAGCATCCGTAATTCACTTCCTCTGTAATCCTCCCTCGCTCTTGCTTCCATATCTCCTGCTCCAATGTGCTCCATGACCTTTACCATCTCGTTCATAGGACATACCAGATGCTTTCTCAGATAATAATATCCGGCTATTAAAGTCAGAAGTAAAACTGCCAGCAGTATCATCAGCAGAATCTGCATCGTGCTCAGATGCTGGCGAAAATCCATATAAGAGGTTACGCAGGCCACACTTATACTTCCAACAGATTCCTCTACGATGAGCAGCGGCTGTATTCCATTTATAATTTTATAATTACCGGAAACCCCAGTCCATTGATAGTCCTCCAATCGTTTATCAGGCACAGGTATTAATGATTTTTTTTCCTTGCTGAATACTATCTTTCCCGGTAAATTATACTGATCCACAATGCTGTCCGCCATTTGCTCCAAATCGATACAGCAGATCATATATACGCTTTGCCAGCGTGTCATGCGGCAAAGAAAATTTCTCTCTTTTACCTGGAAAACAAACCACTCCTGCAAATTAATGGAATCTCCCTGAAGCAACTCAAAGATTTCTTTTCTGATTCCTGTTTTCAGTGCCAATCTCTCCGAACCGTTTTCTCCCGCCAGGGTTCCGTAAACATCATGATAAATGCCTGTAGCTGAGCTATATACAAATATACAGGAAAGATAGGAATTAGAATCAAAAATCGGCTTCGCATAATTATCAATTTTTTGCGCCATAGTATAGGTTCTGGTCATATCTTCCCGGCTGCCCAAATTTTGAAAATTAGGATCCAGCAAAGACATATCCACAATATAATTTTCTACTCTCTCCAAGATATCCGTCAGATTAATTCTTATCATATGCAGCATAGATGATGTATTCCGTGCGATCTGCTCATTTACCTGTCCTGCAACTCCTATACTGAATACGATAAGAGAAATAACAAGCGATAAAATAAATGTACTAAAAAGAGCAAGAATAACTCTGCTCAGAGATTTGGTTCTTGCAATTTTCATCTTGGAGCCTCCCTTAGATAAAATTTTATCACATTTTGGGCATACGTCTGTACAAATAGTATATCACTTTTATATTGCACCATCCAGGTTGAACCGTAACTATTGGGGAGTAATTCAATTTACTTCTTCTGACGCATATCCCAGTATTTCTGAAATCTGGGAGGCATAGGGTTAGCCGTACTCAAATAATGCTTTGGTAAAGTCCTGGCAGCTTCGTTAATCGGCCACATTTCCAGATTTTCAGCCTCGTTTTGCTTGTTGAATTCCTCAATCAACAAATAGTTATCCTCCCGCTGATTTTTATATTCTACAATTTGATCGGCATTTACTCCGTGATAAGCAGCCAAACGGAGACAATCTGCAATTTGGGGGTATTCATCACGGTAATTATGTAGTTCCCAAGGATCTTCCTCCGGAAGAGTAAGTTGCTCCTCCTCGGGATATTTTGAGTATGAAATTAATTTCCATTCCCCCTGACGTATCATACGGCCATAATCCGTTCCTTTCATATACGGCAGGTTAATCCATTCTGCAATCACCTGGCGGTCCGGATGCTCCAGCCCTTCCTTCAGTTCCTCAGCCAGACTGATACCGTCTTGTACCGGCAGCGGTGCGGCGGCTGCCAGTTCACACAGCGTTGAAGAAAGATCAAGCAGGCTGACCGGTGATTTGAGACGCTGCCCGGCCTGTATGCCGCTTCCTGCCGCAATCATCGGTATACGTACCGCTGATTCCAGCAGGGATTGCTTGCCATAAAAACCCCTGTCCCCTGCATGGTCTCCGTGATCGGAAGTATAGACAAAAATGCCATTCCGTTCATTCTCTGTTAGATACTGATCCCAGGCATTTCTTACTATACCAAGGCATTCATCTTCAAATTCAACCATACCCCAGTAGGCAGCCTGAACACTTTTCACAATCTGAGGATTTGTATCGCGCATACGCTTGCTATCCGGTGTGGAGACGGGAATGTCCAAGGTGGGCGGCAACGGTGTGAGAGGAAGGTATTTCTCATATAATTCCTCCGGTGCCACATAGGGGAAATGAGGACCGTAGGTTCCTACTATAATGCACTGTGGTTTTTCATGGGGCTTTGAAAAATATTCTAATGCGGCCCCGACTACATACCGGTCATATTCCAGTGTCATGGAATTTCCGCCACCGATAACGTGAATACAACCGGCTTCTGTCATGGTAGGCGCAACGGCTCCCATGACTTCCCGATGATCTTTGGCTGCACCGATGGCAGTGGGAGTGATGTCCCAAGCGATCCGTTTGGTGAAGCCATGACGCTGATCCGATCCTTCAAAATGCATCCGGCCGCACAGTACGGTTTCATAACCAGCCAGAGCCAGACTGTGAAGAAAGGTAGGCATCTCCGGGTGGATAGAACCATGGTTGGTATATACGCCCGTATGAATGGGCAGGCGGCCTGTAAGCATTGACATACGGGCGGGAACGCACAAAGGACAAGGCGTATATGCTTGCTCAAACATGGTGCCATCTGCAGCCAACGCATCCATGTGCGGTGTCTGTACCACCGGATGACCTGCACATCCCATAACTCGTCCATCATGCTGGTCGCTAAGAAAAATCAGAATATCTGGTTGTTTTATCTGCTTCATAATATCGCTCCTTATAATCCAATGTGGAATTTTGACGAATATTTATTCCTAAAATTATCTTAAATCGTAATACAAAATATTGATATCGATTTTCCGGCTTGTTTTGTGTAAAAATAGGGAAGGATTCGGTTTTTCCACGTTTATAAAAGTAGTACGGAATTTCTGGGATTGTATTCTCTGCAACGTAAGCGGTAAATCATACGTACCGGCAACCAAAAAACAAAGCCGCCAGATGATGGCGGCGTAGAATTTATGGTTTTTGTTTTTTACATGATACAGGAAGCTCTTCTGACCACGGAAGCAGATCATCG
>JAEYGZ010000050.1 GCA_023409535.1 Bacillota bacterium | reverse complement strand
AGAAGGAATACGGCAAATAGCATAAAACAAAAAAGCGATAGGGCAGGAACTGCCCGAATAAACGCCTGTGGAGTTAGTAGGTTACGAGGACGATGAAGCAGGAAGCCCATTGGCTTTAGACAATGGGGAGTTCACTGAAAAATAATTGCATATTATGAAACTATACCCAGATTTAAAACGTCTATATCTATGGACAGCATTGTAGAAAATTTTGCCGCTGAGTGCTCAGCAGCAGAATTATGAGCAGAAGGATAAGAAAGGTAGTGCTTGAATATGCAAATGAAGCAAAGATCAGCAAGGAAGGTATTTTATGTAACAGGAGTGGCATTCTTATGTGCCGCAGCATTTTGGCTAGGGGCATATTATCGTGACAGGAGTATAAAAACAGGTGAGGCAGCTGCACAGGACAATTATTCGGCTGCGGATGAAAATTCCACAGAGGCCCCTGCACAAGCTCCGGCTTCGGAAGATGCGATAACCTATTCCAACACGCAATATGGCTTTGATATTAAGCTTCCGGCAAGCTGGGACGGCTACACGATTCAAAGCTCAAAATGGCAGGGAACAGCAATCACCGGAAAGCATCAGGGAGACGTTGTGGAGACCGGTGATGTTATAAGCATCAGACATCCCGATTGGACGGAGGAAAATCCCCGCCAGGATATCCCGATTATGGTCTATACCTTAGACCAGTGGAACATGGTCGATGATGAGATGGCGGTCAGCGCCGCACCAATTCCGCCTATGGAGCTGGGAAGAAATTCACGCTATGTATTTGCACTTCCCGCAAGATACAATTATGCTTTCCCGGCAGGATTTGAAGAAGTGGAAGACATAATGGAGACCCATCCGCTGGCTGCAAATGAGAATTTCGATAAATAGATACATTTCATAAGCAGATAAATTCAGGACGGCTTGTCAAAGATAAGTGACAAGCCGCCGCTTTTTTGTTATGATAGAGAAAATATCAGTATAGAAAGGAAGTTAACTATGCCTTATATATCAACGAGAACAACAGTCACCATCAGCCAGGAGAAGAAAGCTTCCTTAAAGGTGAAATTAGGAGAAGCGATTGCGCTGCTTCCCGGCAAAAGCGAGAGCTGGCTGATGCTCTCCTTTGAGGATTCCTGTACAATGTACTTTAAGGGCAGCGATGCGAAGCCTCTGGCCTTTGTGGAAGTCAAGCTATACGGGAAATCGACTGCAGATGCCTATAGCAGGCTGACCAAGGCAATTACGGAAATTATTCATGAGGAGCTTGGTATTGCAGAGGATTGTATTTATGTAACCTATGAAGAAATTTCAACCTGGGGTTGGAACGGAAGTAATTTGTAACGGACAGGTAATCATTTTATTGTATAAATGCGTAAGATGCGTTATAATGGAACTGGAATTCATTGGTTTTACTTAAGATAAATGGAGGGATCGTATGGAAGAAAGAAGAAAAGCAAAAAGAATGCCGGTTACGCTGACGCTTGAAATACTGAATCTCTACAAGCAGGATAATGTTCAGGTAAGTAATTTGCATGCTCCCATTGAAGTATTAAATATATCAAAGTCAGGCATGGGCTTTCGAACGGAAAGCGTCTTGCCGATGGACTATTATTTTAATGCGAATATTAATCTTGGTACGGAAGATACCTTACGGTGTGTCATTAAGATCATCCGTACACAGCCGGATGGAGACGCTTATATTTATGGATGTGAATTTGTAGGTATGGCGTCGGTTTTATCCTACATATTTGAAGAATATGATAAGAGAATTGGTTAAGCTTTAAATGCCGGGGGAGTGTTATGATACACTCCCTCGAATTTTTAAGTTCTTATATCAAAAGTAAATCTGCTGACATCGTTTTCCAATGTACTGTCTTCAATAAAATCCTTAATCAAATCCGTTTTTTTGTAAGTGCCGGATACAACACTGTGCAGGCTGTAGCCCTTTTTCTCCAGTGTCTTCATAAGAGTCGGCATATGATCCCGAAATAGCCGCTCCGCTTCAGGCTGTTCCATGTAAAAGATTGCACTGATGATATTATGATCCATCTGAAGATGAATGTTCATGGAGCCCAGCCTTTCCATCTCCAGATGAAGGAGAACGCTTATATTTTCTTTGTCTCTGGGAGCCTTTTTATTGGTATATACATAAAGCTCCCCATGAACCTCCTGCTCCCTAAGCTGGATAGGAAGCTGGATATAGGGAAAAATCTCATTCAGGCTTCGCATAAACTGCAGGTTTTCCTGAAGATTTTTGACCGGCTCCTGAAACTGTGCCGACGTTTGCTGCTCCTGAGTGGAGCTTATTAATTTGCCCAGCTTGTCCATATCCTCCTGGAGAGCCTGATAGAGCCTGTCAACAGATGCCTTATCCGCCAGTTTTTCCGGGGTAAGCGTCCATCTGTCATGAAATGCCTGTTCAAGAAGCTTGTGATATTCAGGTGCGAGAATAAGCTTCACAGCATCTTCCTCTTGCAGCTGGGGCAGTTGTTTGTGTATAAGGGTCAGGAGATCCTTTGCAGAGGCATTTCCTTCTTCAAGCTGTTGATAGAACTGTGCGGCCTCATTGTTACTGTCTTCCTGCAGCCCTTGAAGCAGGTGAAGCAGTTCTTTCCCGCCATCAGAGCCTGTCAATCCTGCAGTGGAATTGTATTCGTAAGGATATCCGGTAATCGGATGATCAATATTGGGTATTTGCGGTGCTGCAATTGTGATTATGTCAGCTGAAGCAATAGTAGAAATGACTTTGGCTGTGTTATCTGGAGTTCCGCTTTCAACATTTTTTGAAATAAGCTCATTTATATTCATTGCACTCATTGGCATAGCATTTTCGGTGTTATTCAGGCTGCCTTCCAGGAGCCCCAGCAGCGATGAATTTAATTGAAGAAGTTGGGGAAATACGGCGGAAGTTCCTAATGTACTGAGTGAATTCTGACCAGGAGCTGTAGAAGGGCCTGATTTGAAAGCAATCTCAGAGGCCGTAGCACAGGCAGGGTCAGCAATTGCAGCCTTGCTGCTTTTAGGATCGGCAGGTACAACTTCATTCTGTGGTGTGAGCAGCTTTCCAAGGTTGGTAATTATATTTCTGATGTCCTTAAGCAGCTGGCCGGTTCCATTCTGATATGCTTCGAACTGCTTTATATTGGCCGGGGTCAAGAGGATATTATTCTTATGCAGAATAACCAGGCTGGACGGCGAGGCTTCCTGGTTCATAACGGCAGCTTTGATTAAGGCTTGAAGCGTCTGCTTATCTACAGGCATACGATGGATTAATAGTTCGGCAGCAATAGCCTTATTCCGTTCATTCAGTGAAAAACCGGAAGCGGTTAAAGCCTTCATTACAGCGGCATCAAGGGCTGTCTGATCTATGGACGTACCTGTGGTATTCTCAGGGAGATACTTTAAAATCAGTTGGCCTGCAGTGCTTTCAGATACCTCGAAGTGTGCTTCCTCCCCGATGGATAGCGGTACCTCACCTGCCAGCTTTGCGGTTATGGTTTGCCCGCCCGGCTGCAGCCTGATACGAACCTCATTATATCGAAGGTCCAGCACCTGCCCCTTTACTGTCTGACCTTCTTTTAAATCGGGATGCACAGCAGCAGAAGCTGACTGTGCAGAGCTTGCATTCCTTGCTTCGGCAATCCCGCGGTTTTCGGTTACGGACCTTGCGATGCCCGGTTTATTTGATTTGATTTCCATAACTGCCCTTCTTTCAAAGACTTATGACATGACCTGCAAGGTGCAGCATCCTGCTGCTTAATATATCGTCTTTACGATATCATAACTTTATGCTGGAATTATTGAAATTTCGGATATCTTCGGGTGTCCTGCGAAGGGGGGTGGCTTGTAATACCGGGATGCTTTCACTTTATCCCAATAATGCGGTAAATTAAACTTAATATTATTAATAATAATATCACTACTACCTAATATAGTAAGGTTAAAATGATTAATTATTTAATAAAATAATCTATGTGTGAATGTTTTCGTGGAAATATACTTGCAATACTCATAATTATATATTATAATCAACGCAATAAAACGAGGGTGTTTTAGACCGCTAACTATGCGGATCTGAGGCACTCTTTTTGATATCATGGGATTTTCCTTATATTCCCTGTATTCAAAATGATATGGATTGGCAGCACATTGGACTCGGAAATAATAAGTATATAGAAAAGGATGAGTATCGTATGAAGGAAAACATCAGAGAGGAAATCAATCAGGTTCCCCAAGGTCTTTATGACCCACGCTTCGAGCATGATAACTGCGGTATCGGCGCTATCGTTCATATGAAGGGATTGAAGACCCATGGAACAGTAGAAAGCGCATTAAAGATTGTAGAGAATTTGGAGCATCGTGCCGGTAAGGACGCCGACGGTCAGACCGGAGACGGTGTCGGAATTCTGCTTCAGATTTCACATAAGTTTTTTGCAAAGATAACAAAACCCTTAGGAATAGAGCTGGACGGAGAACGTGATTACGGCGTGGGTATGTTCTTCTTTCCTCAGGAGGAATTAAGCCGTAACCAGGCGAAGAAGATGTTTGAGATCATTGTGGAAAAAGAGGGTATGAAATTCCTTGGCTGGAGAGAGGTGCCGATCCGCCCTGATGAGTTAGGCCACAGAGCGGTGGAATGTATGCCTCATATCCTACAGTGCTTCATCAAAAAACCTGCGGGTGTCGCAAAGGGGATCGACTTTGACCGCAAGCTGTATATCGCAAGAAGAATCTTTGAACAGAGCAATGATAATACCTATGTGGTTTCCTTATCCAGCCGTACTATCGTTTATAAGGGAATGTTCCTGGTGAAGCAGCTCCGCCTTTTCTTTGAAGATCTACAGGATGAAAGCTATGAGAGTGCCATTGCCATCGTTCACTCCAGATTCTCCACCAATACAAATCCAAGCTGGCAGAGGGCGCATCCCAACCGCCTCATCGTTCACAACGGTGAGATTAATACCATACGAGGCAATGCGGACAAGATGCTGGCAAGAGAGGAAACCATGGAGTCCGAGCATTTGAAAGGTGAGCTTCATAAGGTGCTTCCTGTCATCAATGTGGAAGGCTCTGACTCGGCAATGCTGGATAACACCCTGGAATTCCTGGTAATGAGCGGCATGGAGCTTCCCCTTGCGGTGATGATCACCATCCCCGAGCCCTGGAGCAACGATTCAGCCATCAGCAGGGAGAAAGCTGATTTTTACCAGTATTACGCAACGATGATGGAGCCTTGGGACGGACCGGCATCCATCCTGTTCTCCGATGGTGATATTATGGGTGCGGTCCTGGACCGTAACGGTTTAAGACCCTCCAGATACTATATTACCAACGATGATTATCTGATCCTTTCCTCAGAGGTAGGCGTCATGGACGTTCCGGCAGAGAAGGTTATAAGGAAGGAAAGACTCCGCCCGGGCAAAATGCTTCTTGTGGATACGGTAAAGGGCAGCCTCATCGATGATGATGATTTAAAGAACAGCTATGCAAAACGTGCCCCTTACGGGGAATGGCTTGACAGCAACCTGGTGATGTTAAAGGAGCTTCATATTCCGAATAAAAAGGTTGCGGAATATAACGAGGAGGAGCTTGCAAGACTGCAGAAGGCCTTTGGATATACCTATGAGGATTATAAGACCACTATTCTGCCTATGGCAAGCAGCGGACAGGAAGCAGTGGCAGCGATGGGTGTTGATGCCCCTATTCCCGTACTTTCAAAGAATAATCCTCCCTTATTCAGCTACTTTAAGCAGCTGTTCGCACAGGTTACCAATCCTCCCATCGATGCGATCCGTGAGGAAATCGTAACCGCTACCTCCGTGTATCTTGGAGAGGACGGCAATTTACTTGAGGAGCAGCCGGAGAACTGCAAGGTACTTAAAATCAATAACCCGATCCTTACCAATACGGATTTATTAAAGATTAAATATATGAATAAGCCGGGCTTTCAGGTGGAAGTGCTTCCGATGCTTTACTATAAGAATACTTCCCTGGAGAAGGCCATAGACCATCTCTGTCTGGAAGCGGACCGCGCTCACCGGGAAGGTGCCAATATCTTAATCCTTTCCGACCGCGGCGTGAACGAGTATTATGTTGCAATTCCATCCTTGCTGGCAGTATCCGCCCTTCAGCAGCATCTGGTTCGTACCAAGAAGCGGACGGCACTTGCGGTGATCGTGGAAAGTGCGGAACCCAGGGATGTGCATCATTTTGCCTGTCTTCTCGGTTATGGTGCCAGCGCGGTAAACCCTTACCTGGCGCAGGAGACAATCCGCCAGCTGATTGGCGATAATCTGTTGGATAAGGACTATTATGCGGCAGTGGATGATTACAATAAGGCGATCTTAAAGAGCATCATCAAGATCGCCTCCAAGATGGGAATTTCAACCATCCAGTCCTACCAGGGCTCCAAGATCTTTGAAGCCATCGGCATCAGCAAGGAGGTCATTGATAAATATTTTAAAGGCACCGTCAGCCGCGTGGGAGGAATTACCCTGAAGGAGATGGAGCAGCGGGTAAATGCGCTTCACTCCAAGGCCTTTGATCCTCTGGGCCTGGATCTTGACCTGACCCTTGACAGCGATGGTTCCCATAAGCTTAGAAGCGGTAAGGAGGAGCATCTTTATAATCCCAAGACCATCCATCTGCTACAGCAGTCCACCAGAACCGGCAGCTATGATATGTTCAAGGAATATTCCAGGGAGATAACGGCGGAGCAGGGGAAGGTAAACCTTCGCGGCCAGCTGGAGATACAATATCCGGAGCAGGGAATTGAGATTGATGAGGTTGAGAGCGTGGACTCCATCGTAAAGCGCTTTAAGACAGGTGCCATGTCCTATGGCTCTATCTCTCAGGAGGCCCATGAAGCTATGGCGGTCGCTATGAACCGTTTGGGCGGCAAGTCCAACAGCGGGGAGGGCGGGGAGAGTTTGGAACGTCTGAAGGTTGGAGAGGACGGCCTGAATAAATGCTCCGCCATCAAGCAGGTTGCTTCCGGCCGGTTTGGCGTAACCAGTGAATACCTTGTGAGCGCAAGAGAGATCCAGATTAAGATGGCGCAGGGAGCAAAGCCCGGGGAAGGCGGCCAGCTTCCGGCAGAGAAGGTATATCCCTGGATTGCCAAAACCAGGCATTCAACCCCGGGTGTCGGACTGATCTCACCTCCTCCGCACCATGATATTTATTCCATCGAAGATCTTGCACAATTAATCTATGATTTAAAGAATGCCAATAAAGATGCCAGAATCTCCGTGAAGCTGGTATCGGAGGCAGGCGTCGGAACAGTAGCCGCAGGTGTCGCCAAGGCAGGAGCCGGAGTCATCCTGATCTCAGGTTATGACGGCGGAACCGGCGCGGCACCCAGAACCTCCATCTATAATGCCGGACTTCCCTGGGAGCTTGGACTTGCAGAGACACACCAGACCCTGATTATGAACGGACTTCGCAATAAGGTTGTTATTGAGACGGACGGGAAGCTGATGACCGGGCGGGATGTAGCGGTGGCCGCTTTACTGGGAGCCGAAGAATTCGGCTTTGCAACTGCTCCCTTGGTTACACTTGGCTGTGTTATGATGCGTGTATGTAATCTGGATACCTGTCCCGTAGGGGTTGCCACCCAGAACCCGGAGCTGCGTAAGAAGTTCCGCGGCAAGCCGGAATACGTGGAGAATTTCATGCGTTTTGTTGCACAGGAGCTTCGTGAGCATATGGCAAAGCTTGGTTTCAGAACCCTTGATGAGCTGGTGGGCCGTACGGATTTACTGAGGGTGAAGGATGCCTGCAGCAGTGATGACAGATCGAAGACCCTGGATCTGACCGCAATTCTTAACAATCCTTTCCTTAAGGAAGGAGAAGCGGCACATTTTGATCCCGCCCATACCTATGATTTTGCACTGGAGAATACCGTAGATGAAAAAGTGCTCTTGAAGAAGTTCAAATTAAATGATAAGCATACCCAGAAGCTGAAGCTGCAGATCACCAATACGGACCGTACCTTCGGGACCATCCTCGGATCCGAGATTACCAGAAGATATGGTACTGCACTGAAGGAAGACACCTATGTGATTGAAGCGCAGGGAAGCGGCGGTCAAAGCTTCGGAGCATTTATTCCCAGGGGACTCACCATTGAGCTGGAAGGCGACAGCAACGATTACTTTGGCAAGGGCTTATCCGGCGGCAAGCTGGTAGCATATCCTCCCAAGGGAAGCACCTTCAAAGCGGATGAGAACATCATCATCGGCAATGTTGCCCTGTACGGAGCCACCAGCGGTAAGGCTTTCG
This sequence comes from Bacillota bacterium, assembly GCA_023409535.1. Classification (GTDB taxonomy): domain Bacteria; phylum Bacillota; class Clostridia; order Lachnospirales; family Lachnospiraceae; genus Mobilitalea. The sequence goes on along the minus strand of JAEYGZ010000050.1, from coordinate 84,598 downwards.
TAAACGGTGTCGCAGGAGAACGCTTCTGCGTACGCAACTCCGGAGCGATGGCAGTGGTAGAAGGAGTCGGTGATCACGGCTGCGAATACATGACCGGCGGCCGTGTAGCAGTACTGGGAAGAACCGGCAAGAACTTTGCGGCGGGTATGAGCGGCGGTATTGCCTATGTTCTGGATGAAAACAATGATTTATACAAGAAGCTGAATAAGGGAATGGTTTCCTTCGAAGCGGTTAATCAAAAATATGATATTATTGAGTTAAAGGAAATGATCTCAGAGCATGTGAAATATACGAATTCCGTGAAAGGTAAGGAGATCCTGGATAACTTTGATGTCTACCTGCCGAAATTCAAGAAGATCATGCCTCATGATTACAAGCGGATGCTGCTGACCATCCTTCAGATGGAGGAAAAGGGACTCAGCAGCGAGCAGGCGCAGATTGAAGCGTTCTTTGCAAATACCAAGAATAAGTAGAAAGAAATGGAGGTTAAAATATGGGAAAGCCAACAGGATTTATGGAATATGGGAGAACTCAGACGCAAGCTGAGTCATCCGCGGACAGAGTAAAGCATTTTAATGAATTCCATCAGCCTCTTTCTATGGAAGAACGCAAATGTCAGGGAGCCCGCTGCATGGAATGCGGTGTACCCTTCTGCCAGTCCGGTATGATCATCGGAGGAATGGCTTCGGGATGTCCGTTGAACAATCTTATCCCCGAGTGGAACGATTTATTGTTCCGGGGAAATAGGAAGATGGCATTGACCCGTCTGATGAAAACCAATAATTTTCCCGAGTTTACCGGCAGGGTATGCCCGGCACCCTGTGAGGCGGCCTGTACCTGCAGCTTAAACGGTGATCCGGTGACGATAAAAGAGAATGAATATTCCATTGCGGAATATGGTTATGAGGCAGGTTATATGAAGGCCAGCCCGCCGACCCATCGTACCGGTAAGAAGATTGCGGTAATCGGCTCCGGTCCTTCCGGTCTTGCGGCTGCGGATCAGCTGAACAAGCGCGGGCATTTTGTAACTGTATATGAGCGCTCCGACCGGATCGGCGGTTTACTGATGTACGGCATTCCGAATATGAAGCTGGAGAAGCATGTTATTGCGAGAAGAGTGGAGCTAATGAAGGAAGAAGGGGTAACCTTCCTTACCGGTGCCGATGTTGGCAATAACATCAGCGTGGAGGATCTTCAGAAGGATTACGACAGGATCATTCTTGCCTGTGGTGCCTCCAACCCCAGAGACATTCAGGTCCCCGGCAGGGAAGCGAAGGGAATCTTCTTTGCAGTGGATTATCTGAAGTCGGCAACCAAGGACCTTCTGGATGCAGGAACGACAAAAGCGGATGAAATCGATAGCTTTACAATCTCGGCAAAAGACAGGAAAGTAATGGTCATCGGCGGCGGTGATACCGGGAATGACTGTGTAGGTACTTCCATCCGCCAGGGTGCGGTTTCGGTGCTGCAGTTGGAGATGATGCCCAAGGCACCGGATACCAGAGCGGAGAACAATCCCTGGCCGGAGTGGCCGAAGGTATGCAAGACGGATTATGGCCAGGAGGAAGCAATCGATGCTTTTGGTGATGATCCGAGAATGTATCAGGCAACGGTGAAGGAATTCCTGGCAGACGAAGAGGGAAAGGTAAGCAGGGCTGTGGTGGTACGGCTGGAGAGTAAGCGCGATGAAGCCACCGGCCGTATAATGATGGTGCAGGTTCCAGGCAGTGAAACTGAGGTTGAGGTTGATCTTGTTCTTATCGCAGCAGGTTTTCTGGGAACACAGGGTTATGTTGCGGAAGCCTTTGGTGTGGAGCTTGACCAGAGAACTAATGTAAAGACCGAGGCAGGCAAATACCGGACCAATGTGGAGAGGGTGTTCACCGCAGGAGATATGCACCGAGGTCAATCCCTGGTCGTATGGGCGATCCGGGAAGGCAGAGAGGCAGCCAAGGCCGTGGATGCCAGCCTGATCGGATACAGCAATCTTGCATAAGCTTAGGCAAAACTTCAGTAAATGTGATTTTTTTAACAATATATATTGTTTTTGGCAAATCATATAATAATTTGCTGATTTGAGCGGTATTTTTTCATCAATATGGAGAATATCGCTCTTTTTTTCATATTAAGCAATATTTTTATTGTGATTCAAATCACAGCTATGTTATTCTCTGTATGGTATATATAGGGTGAGTTAGAAGATAAGTAATATTTACCAGTGAATACTATTGTAATATGCCGTAACAGACGGTGGAAAGGATGAGAAAAGATGAGACAGGAATGGTATGATTTTAAACCGGGCAGTTGGATGACCGACATTAATGTGAGGAGTTTTATTCAGCGTAACTATACTCCTTATGAAGGCGATGAGGCCTTCCTGGCAGGACCGACAAAGAGGACAACATCCCTTTGGAACAAGGTTATGGAACTGATGAAGGAGGAGAACGCAAAAGGAATTCTTGATGCGGAAACCTCTAAGCCATCCACGATTACAGCCTTTGGAGCAGGATATATTGATAAAGAGGAGGAGCTTATCGTAGGTGTACAGACAGATAAGCCTTTAAAAAGAGGTATTATGCCAAACGGAGGAATCAGGGTCGTAAAAAAAGCCCTTGCATCCTATGGTTATAACCTTGACAAGAAAACAGAAGAGATTTATTCCGAGAACCGTAAGACCCATAATGACGGTGTATTTGATGCATATACCGATGCCATGAAGAAGGCAAGACATACCGGTATCATTACCGGTTTGCCGGACGCTTACGGAAGAGGCCGTATCATCGGTGACTACAGAAGAGTGGCATTATACGGCGCAGATTTCTTAATTGAAGAGAAGGTTGAGGAGAAGAAGCTTTTAGAAATTCCTATTTTAGAATCTCCGGATATCCGTTTAAGAGAAGAAATCAGCGAGCAGATCGCAGCCTTAAAGCAGTTAAAGGAAATGGCCGCTTCCTATGGTTATGATATCAGTGTTCCGGCAAAGAATTCCTTTGAAGCAACTCAGTGGACTTACTTTGCTTATCTGGGTGCGATTAAGGAGCAGGACGGCGCTGCCATGAGCCTTGGCAGGGTAACTACCTTCCTTGACATCTATTATGAGAGAGATCTGAAGCACAACCTGATTACGGAAGAAGAAGTACAGGAGCTGATGGATCAATTTGTTATGAAGCTTCGTATGGTACGTTTCCTGCGTACTCCGGATTATAATGATTTGTTCTCCGGAGATCCCACCTGGGTAACAGAATCCATCGGCGGCATGGGATTGGACGGAAGAACGCTGGTTACCAAGAGCAGTTACCGTATCCTTCACACCCTCTATAACTTGGGACCGGCACCGGAGCCCAATCTTACCGTTCTATGGTCCGTATTCCTGCCGGATGCATTTAAGAAATACTGTTCCAAGGTCTCCATTGATACCAGCTCCATCCAGTATGAAAGCGATGATATCATGAGAGAGGTATGGGGAGATGATTACGGCATTGCCTGCTGCGTGTCTGCCATGAGAATCGGCAAGCAGATGCAGTTCTTCGGAGCGCGGGCAAATCTGGCTAAGGCATTATTATATGCCATTAACGGAGGCAAGGATGAGATCTACGGAGAGCAGGTTGCTCCGATGTTTGCCCCGGTGACCGGAGATTATCTGGATTATGATGAGGTAATGGCAAAGTTTGATCAGACCCTTGACTGGTTATCCGAGCTTTATATCAATACTCTGAATGTTATTCATTATATGCATGATAAATATAACTATGAGCGTCTTCAGATGGCCCTTCATGATATCAATATCCTTCGTACGGAAGCCTGCGGTATCGCCGGACTCTCCGTAGTAGCGGACTCCCTGTCTGCCATCAAATATGCCAAGGTTAAGGTGATCCGCAACGAAGCAGGCTTAGCCGTAGATTATGAAATCGAAGGTGAGTATCCTGCCTATGGTAATGATGATAACCGTGTGGATCAGATTGCCATTGATATCGTTGAGAAATTCATGAATAAGCTGCGAAAGGTTAAAACTTACCGTGAAGCAAAGCAGACTCTTTCCGTATTAACGATTACTTCCAATGTTGTATACGGTAAGAAGACCGGTAACACTCCCGACGGACGTAAAGCGGGTGAGCCCTTTGCTCCCGGTGCCAATCCGATGCACGGAAGAGATAAGAAGGGGGCAATCGCTTCCATGTCATCTGTTGCAAAGCTTCCCTATAAGCATGCGGAGGACGGAATCTCCTATACCTTCTCTATCATACCAAAGGCATTGGGTAAGACAGATGGTGAGCGCATCAATAATTTGAAGGGATTGTTGGACGGATATTTCACCAGCAGAGGTCATCATATCAATGTCAATGTATTTGACAGGGAGACTTTACTGGATGCCATGGATCATCCGGAGAAATACCCTCAGCTGACGATCCGTGTATCAGGTTATGCAGTGAACTTCATTAAACTGAATAGAGAGCAACAGATGGATGTAATCAATCGTACCTTCCATGAAAGAGGCTGAGACTATGAGTATAATCGGACGAATACATTCCCTTGAAAGCTTTGGCACTGTGGATGGACCGGGAATCCGGTTTGTGGTATTTTTACAGGGGTGTCCTTTGCGCTGTAGATTCTGTCACAATCCTGATACCTGGGATGTTCATAAGGGAACGATTTATACGCCCGAAAAATTAGTAGATGAAATTATAAAATATAAATCCTATATGGCATTTTCCGGCGGAGGTGTAACCTTCACCGGAGGAGAGCCGGCGCTGCAGGCAGAGTTTCTTCTGGAGGCCTGTAAGCTGCTGAAGCCGCATGGAATCCATGTAGCCTTAGATACCTCGGGCTTTATCTGGAATGATGCCGTGAAGGAGCTTTTGGATTATACAGATTTGGTACTTCTGGATATTAAGAATTATGATCCCATCGTATATAAAGCGGTAACAGGTGTCGCGCTGGATCCTACCTTAAAGTTTTTAGATTATCTGAGGGAGAGGAAGATTGGCGCCTGGATCAGATACGTTCTGGTACCCGGGCTTACGGATAACCTGGAGAGTGTGAAGGAGCTTTCGGCTCATCTGGATCATTATCCGAATGTGGAAAAGATTGAGCTTTTGGCATTTCATAAGATGGGCGAATACAAATGGAAAGAGCTTGGTCTTAATTATACCCTTGGGGATACCCGGGAACCGGATAAAGCAATTCTTCTGAAAGTAAAAGAAATCTTTGAGAGTAATGGAAAGGTCGTATCTGCAAATGTATAATAGTCCATTCATCGCTGTTCCCATGGGTGACCCGGCAGGGATTGGTCCTGAGATTGTGATAAAAGCTCTGGCGAAGAAGGAAGTTAATGAGGCTGCCAGGGTTGCAGTCATCGGAGACCGTAAGGTACTTAAGGAAGCGCTTGGATTTACGGAGTCATGTTTAAAATTAAATTTGATTGAAACACCCCGGGAAGGTATTTATGAAGCCGGCATTCTTAATCTGATTGATTTGGATAATATTGAGATGGGACAATTCCGGCCCGGCCAGGTGAGCGGTATGTGCGGTAAGGCAGCTTTCGATTATATTGCTAAAAGCATTGAGCTTGCTATGTCGGGAGAGGTTGCGGCAGTTGCGACAACTCCTATCAATAAAGAGGCCTTGAAGGCCGGTAATGTGGATTATATCGGTCATACCGAGATTTTCGGTGCGTTGACCGGCACAAAGGATCCCCTTACGATGTTTGAGGTACATGGAATGCGGGTATTCTTTCTGTCCCGGCATGTATCCTTGCGCCAGGCTTGTGATATGGTAACCGGGGATCGGATCATTGATTATGTAAAGCGCTGTAAAGATATGCTGGCAAAGCTCGGGGTAACCCAGGGAACCATGGCTATTGCGGGACTTAATCCACACAGCGGCGAACATGGTTTATTTGGAGATGAGGAAGTGACCCAGGTTGCTCCGGCAGTACAAGCTCTGCAGGCGATGGGAATTGATGTGGTTGGTCCGGTCGGTGCCGATTCAGTCTTCCATCAGGCATTGCAGGGCAGATATAATAGCGTATTGTCCCTTTATCATGATCAGGGACATATCGCAACAAAGACTTTGGATTTTGAACGGACGATTGCGATTACCGGCGGCATGCCAATCCTTCGAACTTCAGTGGACCACGGAACCGCAATGGATATCGCAGGTAAGGGGATTGCCAGTGAAATCAGCATGGCGGAGGCAATTCTTGTGGCGGCAAAATATGTTGTAAACTGCTATTGATCAAGCATAGAGGTGAGGTAAAATACTTCCTGATATCCGGGAGAATTTTGCCTCATCTTTTTTTATTGATAAAATACAGAATATAATTTCCAGAATATGAAAATTGTTGAAAAGTGTCGAGAATTGTAGTACGATAAAACAGGAAGATATATGAAAATTAACCCAAACAGGAGGGAAACATATGATAAAATTGTCCAGTATTAAAACCAAGCTGGTCATCATTTTTACGTTTTTACTTGTTTTGACCTCAGCTGCCATAGGGACAATTGCAATTGTCCGTACTGTGGATTTGATGTCACAAAGCTCTGTTGATACTGCCAAGATCATGGCGCAGGAAGGAGCAAAGCTGGTGGAAAGCAGGGTAACCGCAACGATTAATGTTCTTTCTACCATGGCTTTGCAGGAGGAGATCACCTCCATGGATTGGAAGGAGCAGGAGGCGCTGCTTGCGAAGGAACTTCCGGCAACTGATTTTCTTGTGCTTGGTGTGGTAACGCCGGATGGAACTGCCCGTTATACCGACGGGTCGGAAAGCCAGTTGGGAGATCGTGATTACATCATCAAGGCTTTTGCAGGCGAAAGTAATATATCGGATGTATTAATCAGCCGTGTTACCAACGAGCCGGTAACGATGGTAGCGGTGCCGATTAAGCAGGGAGATAAGGTAGCCGGTGTTCTGATCGGACGCCGTGATGGCAATGCGTTAAGTGACATTACCAATGATATGAAATACAGTGACCTTGGGTACTCCTTTATGATAGATGCTGCCGGCACCTTTGTGGCTCATAGGAATAAAGAATATGTATTAAATCAGATTAATCCAATTACCCTTGCCGCGGAGGATCCTTCTTATCAAAAGCTGGGAGAGACGATTCAATATATCATTGATAACAAGGAAGGCAATATTAAGTATAAGGAAACAGATGAGAACAATAAAATAAGTACATTATATGCCGGCTTTGCACAGGTTCGCGGAACAAGCTGGATTATTGTAAGCACCTTCAATGAAGATGAGGAGCTTGCGCAGGTATATGATCTTAGGATGGCTATGATAATAACGATAATCATCAGTGCGGCTGTTATATTTTTGGCAGTGCTGTTTATCGGAACCAGGTTAATTACACCCACGATTGCGATGTCTAAGATCTCAGGCAGTATCTCAGAGCTTGATCTGACAGTGAATATTCCGGAGAAGCTGCTTAGGAGCAAGGATGAGAATGGTATTCTTGCCAGAGCAATGCAGGCGATCATGGAGAATCTGAGAAAAATCATCGGTGAAGTAACAGAATCTTCCCTGCAGCTGTCCGCGACGGCGCAGGAGCTGACTGCAACCGCAGAACAATCGGCGATGGCAGCGGAGGAAGTATCGGAGACCGTTGAGGAAATCGCCAAAGGCGCGTCAGAACAAGCCTCCAATACTGAGAGCGGTTCAAACCAGGCAATCCGGCTTGGCGAAAACATCGAGAAGAACAGAGATTATATGTACAATGTAAGAAATGCTGCGGATGAGGTTGCAGTGGTAGTAAGCGACGGTATTACGGAGGTTGACAGGCTAACCCAGATAACCAACGAGAATCACCAGGCTACCAGGGAAATTTATGATATTATTCTTAAGACAAATGAGAGTACTGCAAGAATTGGAGAAGCCAGCAGTGTAATTGCCTCTATTGCAGACCAGACAAATCTCCTTGCACTTAATGCATCCATAGAGGCAGCCAGAGCCGGAGAGCTCGGGAAAGGCTTTGCGGTTGTGGCCTCAGAGATTAAAAAGCTTGCCAATCAATCCGCCTCCTCGACGGAATTTATTGACGGCATCGTAAGTGAGCTCCAGCAAACGGTGACACGAGCTGTGGAAAGTATGGAGAAGATCAACGCAATGGCACAGGAGCAATATGACAGTGTGGTAAACACGAAAACAAAATATGAATCTATTCATGGTGCTATGAAAAAATCCTCTGAGGCAGTCGAGCTGTTAAATGCTTCTGAGGAGGAGATGCTGAAATCAAAGAATGAGATACTTGACATGCTTCAGACTCTGTCGGCAATTGCTGAAGAAAATGCGGCAAGTACCGAGGAAGCTTCCTCTGCTATGGTGGAACAGAGTTCCTCCATGGATGAGATTGCAAAGTCCAGTGAGAAGCTTGCTCTGCTTGCTCTGGATCTGCAGGAAATGATTAAGAAATTTAAGGTTTGACAGTTATAGAAAAGTACCTGATCCGCGGTCGTAAACCCAAGGTCAGGTACTTTTTTGTTGTATTTCCAATCATAGTAGGATAGAATAGAAAACAAGCTTTTATATGCATAATTATAAATTACCGGAGAGAAAAAATATGAAGATATATTTAATCAGGCATGGAGAGACGGATTGGAACCTTCAGGGCAGATTCCAGGGAAGAGAAGATATTCCGCTCAATGAAACCGGTATACTTCAGGCTGAGCGCTGTGGGTCGGCACTTCAGGGAGAGCATTTTCAGGCGATCATAACCAGTCCCTTAAGCAGGGCAAAAAAGACGGCGGAAATTATTGCGGAATATCTTGATATACCGCAGCTGATTATTGAGGAGGGAATCACGGAGCGGGATTTCTCCAAGGTATCCGGCATGACGCCGGCGCAGCGGGAAGCGTTCTATGCCTCCGGTGAAGAGGATGACAAGGAACCCTGGGAGCTTTTGTGCAGTCGTATGATTACGAATCTTCATAAATATGCCAAACTGTATCCGAATTCGAATATTATCATGGTATCCCACGGAGCCTCAATCAATTCTGTTCTATCCGTCTTAAGCAGCGGTAAAACCGGGACAGGCAAGATTATTCTTAAAAATACCTGTATAAATATTATTCATTATGAGGGTGAAAAGCTTCGGCTGGGGCAATATAATATGACGGCTGAAGAATACCGGGCATATAAAGCACAGGATATCGGAGTGCAATAAATAAGTCGATGCTGCATAGACAGTATGACCCTTTGATATTTTTATCATATTAATATAGTATTACAAATTATGGGTTTGCGGTTGACAACCGGTTGGTATAGTGCTATGATTGTGTTTCGCATAAATATTAACCGCGGGTTTTCTTGGCAAAATCCAAGGAAAAAAGTGTACCGGCAGATAGATCGGGTACGCGGTCGCTTGGCAAGATATTTGAAAAAATATTACTACCAGGAGGAACAAAATGATTGAGGTTGAACACATTTCTAAGACCTTTCAGGTCAGCCGGCGAAGCGCCGGGTTTTCTGAAGCATTCAAGGCTTTATTTCATCGGCAGTATGAATGCATCAAAGCACTCGATGACATTTCCTTTACCATTGAGGATGGGGAGATGGTCGGGTATATCGGTCCCAACGGTGCGGGTAAGAGCAGTACCATCAAGGTGCTGAGCGGAATATTGACACCGGATCAGGGGCAATGCAGCATCAATGGAAGAATTCCATGGAAGAACAGAACCGAACATGTAAGGGACATCGGCGTCGTCTTTGGGCAGCGCTCACAGTTATGGTGGGATGTTCCGGTAATTGATTCCTTTGAACTGCTGCGTGACATCTATCGCATACCAATACAAACCTACCATGACAATCTGGAGGAGCTGGTTACGCTGCTGCAATTGGAGCAGATCGTCAGAACGCCGGCCAGACAATTGTCACTTGGCCAAAGGATGCGTTGTGAGATTGCTGCCTCCCTGCTTCACAGTCCCCGAATCCTATTCCTGGACGAGCCGACCATTGGGCTGGATGCCGTGTCGAAAATCGCAGTAAGGGATTTTATTCTTGAGAGAAACAAAAACCACAAAACAACAGTAATCCTGACAACCCATGATATGCAGGATATCGAGACCTTAACGAAACGTATTATATTGATCGGGAAAGGTAAGATACTGATGGATGGGAAGCTGGAAGAGATTAAAAAACAGCTCTCTACCAACAGGCGTCTGACAGTGGAATACAACGGCGGTGTGATTACGCCGCGAAACGGTATGAGGCTGCTGTCTGATGGGAACAGACTTGCAGAGTTTGATATCGATGCAGGCATACTTGCCGTTTCTGATGCAATCTCACATATCACCGGCCAGGTGGAGGTAATCGATATCTCGGTGGACGGAGCTTCCATTGATGAGATTGTGGCGTCCCTATATAAGCAATATCAGATATAGTGTGATATTGATACCCGCTCTTTTTAGAAAGAGAGGGAAATTGTCATGCCCTTAAAACATATGGTAAGGAGATGATACCGTTGCGTTACAATAAAATGAGAAGAATGGATATTTCACAATACCTGTCCTTCTTCAGAATGAGATTCATCGCGGGATTGCAATATCGTGCCGCGGCACTGGCAGGAGTTTCAACCCAGTTTGCCTGGGGAATTCTTGGATTACTAATGTATAAAGCCTTCTATGAAGTGAAGCCCGGAGCATTCCCCATGACCTTCCAGGCATTAGCCTCCTATATCTGGCTGCAGCAGGCATTGCTGGCCTTATTTATGACCTGGTTTTTGGAAAATGAGATATTTGAAACAATCACCTCGGGGGGGATAGCCTATGAACTCTGCCGACCGGTCAAATTATATCACATGTGGTTTGTCCGCAGTATGGCAAACCGTGTATCAAAGGCAGTGCTGCGCTGTATGCCTATTCTGGTGTTTGCAGCCTTTTTACCTGCACCCTATGGCATCAGCCTTCCTCCGGATCTAAGTGCGGGAGTTGGCTTCCTCATAACAGCGGTCTTAGGCTTTCTGGTGGTAGTTGCCTTTTGCATGCTGGTTTATATCACAACATTTTTTACCTATTCACCTGCCGGTGTCAGAATGGTTGCGGTAAGCGTTGTGGAATTCTTTGCGGGCGGCGTGGTGCCTCTGCCATTTTTACCTGACGGCCTGCGCCGGGTTGTGGAGCTGCTGCCCTTTGCATCCATGCAGAATGTCCCGCTTCGGGTATATTCAGGAGACATCTCAGGAATGGATATCTTAGCGAAGGCAGGGCTGCAGCTTTTTTGGGCGGCAGTGCTGATCTGGCTGGGGCAGTATATAACTGCCGCAGCATTAAAACGTGTGGTGGTCCAGGGCGGTTAACGTCCGTGAATGAATCTATGGACACGGTAAGAAGCAGCAGGATTACCATAAACAATTCATGCTGATTTTTTGCAGGTGCCGCAGTATTTGAATTATATGGAGGGGTTATGAGACTTTATATGAGATTTTTGGAAATTCATCTGAAAGCAGCGATGCAGTATAAGCTGTCCTTCCTTCTGACCTTATTGGGACAATTTTTGGTATCCTTTAATGTATTCTTAGGAATATTATTTTTATTTGACCGTTTTCAGGAGGTGAAGGGCTACAGCTTCAGCGAGGTATTATTATGCTATTCTATCGTATTATTCAGCTATTCCTTTGCTGAGATATTTATGAGAGGGTTTGATGCTTTCTCAGGAACCATCGGCAACGGAGAGTTTGACCGTATGCTGCTTCGACCAAGGAATATCATTCTGTTAGTCGTATCCGGCAAGATGGATTTTACACGCTTTGGAAGGCTGCTGCAGGCTGTGGTTATGCTGATTTATGGACTTGCGGCTTCCGAGGTAGATTGGAATTTAACGCGAATCATCACCCTGCAGCTGATGATTGCCGGAGGAATAGTCATATTCGGGTGCCTCTTTATCGTATATGCAAGCATCTGTTTCTTCACACTGGAAGGGCTGGAATTCATGAACATATTAACAGATGGTGCCAGAGAATACGGAAGATATCCTATCGATGTATATGGCAAAGGAGTACTGCGCTTTTGTACCTATCTGGTTCCCTATACCTTGTTTCAATATTATCCTTTCCGGTATTTGATCGGAAGAACGGAGCATTCCTATTACATGCTGTATCCGCTGATTGGGTGTTTGTTTTTGATTCCCTGCCTGCTGCTATGGCGCTTTGGGGTCAGACATTATAAATCAACAGGTTCCTGAATTAAGATCAGAGTATAAGGCAGCAAAGGAGCCGGCAAAGAGATAGAAAAAAGCTGTCAGAATATTCTGACAGCTTAGAAGCGCTCAATAGGCATATTTCATTATGGATCATACCACATTTGAAAGAAAAAGTCTAGTAAAAATTTATTTTACTGGTAGGATTATGATTAGCAAAGGAAAGCGCTGTGCAGCAGACTGCAGTAAGCTTTGCCCTGAGGAACAGTTAAGCATAGTTAAAGGAGGACAACATGCAGGAATCACAAACTACATCCGGTCTGGAGAGAAAGCTGGAAGAACAGCATTTAGAGCAGTGCATTAAGATAATTGAAGATAATATTGCTGACTATACCCGGCAATACAATGAGTTAAGCGCGGAAACGAAGGAGCTTTATGATAATTACCGTTCCAGCAATCCCGAGCTGCATAATGACCTGGTTATCGGACTGGACCTGAAATCCCAGACCCAGCGGAACCTGAATAAGAATATTATGGCGTTAAGGAAGCCTTATTTCGGGCGGATTGATTACAGGGAGGATGAGGACGAAGCAAGCTATTCCTTATATCTTGGAAAAAACGGTGTTCGGCGGAACATCACAGAGAGTGTGGTTGTAGACTGGCGTGCACCGATCTCCAGTGTGTATTACGACAGTGACATTGGACACAGCTCCTACCCGACACCTATGGGAGACCGGATTGGAATCGAATTATTTCTAAAGAGGACCTATGAGATTGAGAACCGGAAGCTGGTTGACTTTTATGACTCGGATGTGGTTGCAAATGATGAGTTTCTGACCAAGTACTTAAGTAAGAATAAGGAGGTTGTGCTGGGCGAAATCATAGCTACCATTCAGAAGGAGCAGAATGAAATTATCCGCGATTCACCCTGGCACAGCGTCATCGTGCAGGGCGTTGCCGGAAGCGGTAAGACTACCGTTGCCATGCACCGCATCTCCTACCTCCTTTATAATTATAAGGATAAATTCCGGCCGGAGGAATTCTTCATCATCGGAAGCAATAAGATGCTCCTCAATTATATCACAGGGGTGCTTCCAAATCTGGATGTCTACCATGTAAATCAGATGACCATGGAGGAGTTTCTGTTATCCCTGCTGGATAAGGATTTTAATAGGAAGGCAGGGAAATATACCTTGGCAGGAAGCTTCTTAAAGCTTGATACGAATGACTCCCGGGATGCCGCTCCGGTAAAAACGGCTTCAGAGCTGAAGCGCTTTAAAGGCTCCATCCATTACATCAAGGCGCTGACGTCTTATATGAAGCAGTATGAGATAGAAGCGGTGACCTCGGATTCGGTGAACTATGATAATGCGGTGCTTTATTCAAAGGAGGAGATACTATATTTCCTGAATTTCTTCGCAGACTTACCGCTTCAGGAGAAGATTGATCTGTTAAATAAGCGTCTGACCTACAAGATCGCTTCCGTTAATGAGGAGAAGGATAAGCGGAAAGATGAGATACGGGCTGAGGTCAATAAATACAAGAACTACTTTGGCAACCGGAATAAAAAATATAACCTGATGGAGATTTATCTTGATTTCCTGGAGGATCTGACAATTAACCGGATACGGTATCAGGAGCAGGGCATCCTCATTCCCGAGAGAACGATCATAGAGCAGCTGCTTAAAGAGCTGCAGAATAAGAGAATTGATATCTATGATTTGGGTATGCTGAACTTCATTAAGAAGCGCATTAAGATGACGAAGGATTATGAATATGTCGGTCATATCGTCATTGATGAGGCACAGGATTTTGGTGTTATGCTCTTTCTGATTTTTAAAACCTTGTTTAAGAATTGTACCTATACCATTATGGGTGACGTGTCCCAGAATATTTATTATGATACCGGTATGAATGACTGGGAGATTTTAAAGCAGGAGGTATTTCATCCGGAGAAGGACCGCTTTTATGTACTTGCCAAGAGCTACCGTAATACGGTGGAGATTTCGGAATATGCCACGAAGGTTCTTCGTAAATGCACCTTTAAGACCTATGATATCGAACCGATCCTGCGTCACGGTAAGGAAATTATGATTACCAGAGTAGGCTCGGAAGCTCAGATGACAGCAAAGGCGGTGGAAGCAATTAATCAGATCAAAGAGAATGGGTATGATACGGTAGCAATCATCTGCAGAACCGTTGAAGAGGCTGTGAAGGTTAGAAAGCTGTTAAGTCCTCAGGTGGAGATTACGCACATGGAGGGTGAGCTGGAGGATATGAGCTTTACCAACGGCAGTATGGTGCTGCCCATCCATATGACCAAGGGTCTGGAATTTGACGCCGTCGTTCTATGGAATCCGGACATCAACAGCTACCGGTATTCCGATGAGGATGCCAAGCTGCTTTATGTAGCGATTACCCGCGCAATGCATGAGCTGCATATTGTATATGAAGGGGAATTGTCAGGATTGCTGGTAAACTGAAATTAATAAAAATAACTGCCCCTGTTCCCAGCCAGACAGAGGCAGTTAACCCTAATGGTGGAGGCTAACCAATTTGTGGGTGGCTTGTAAGAAATGTTTGAATTTTTAGTAGAATTTAGAGTATTTACTATCTTGACAAAGCCCAAGGGATTGAATATAATAAAAAAGTACTTTTCGAAAGGGATCTTAGCTCAGCTGGGAGAGCATCTGCCTTACAAGCAGAGGGTCATAGGTTCGAGCCCTATAGGTCCCATTTTTTATGCTAATTTAGCGGATGAATTGAATATAATATGGCGAAGTAGCTCAGTTGGCGAGAGCATGCGGTTCATACCCGCAGTGTCGGCGGTTCAAATCCGTCCTTCGCTACTATGGATGTGTTGTGATTAACCGGAAGGTTGATGCAGCACATTTTTTATAAGAAAAGTTACCCTGTTCGAGAGTCGTCCTTCCGGCAGAGTACGAACTTCTTATGCTTGACATACCAGGCTGGTTGCGTTACTTTTGTTACATGTGAGGTGAACCGATGGACAGAATACATCTAGTTACGGTAATTCAAAATAAAAAATCAACTATAATAGAGTGCAGTGAGCAGGAAACGATACTTGAGGCAATGATTCGTCAAGACTTATTCTATCGTTCGGACTGCGGAGGCAGGGGTACCTGCGGTAAGTGCAAGGTTCGGGTGGTTTCGGGAGACCTTAAGGTTACCACTCAGGATAAAGTGCTGTTTACCGGGCAGGAGCTGCGCGACGGAGCTCGTCTGGCTTGCAAAGCTATGCCTCAGGAAGATATAACAATAGCATTAGGAGACGTTTCCGATGATAGCATAAAAGGGATCGTTCAAGGTACAGAGAAAGCCAAAGGCACGGATACTGTTTTATTTCGGAATATAGATTTAGATCATAAATATCAGGCAGTAAATTACTATCTCGGCATCGACCTGGGTACGACGACCCTGGCCTTTCGGCTGGCGGATAATTCACTGGAGAGAACGCTTGCCACACATACGATGGTAAATCCTCAGAGAGCGTATGGCGCAGATGTGATCTCCAGGATAAAGGCTTCCAATGACGGGAAAGGGGAGCAACTGAAAGAAATGATCCGTAAAGCCCTGGAAGAAGGGATCAATACTGTTCTGAACAGTGCACAGCTTACGATCCATAAGCTCAGCCGGATTGCCATTGCCGGTAATACGACCATGATCCATCTGCTTATGGGTTATTCCTGCAATGGTCTTGGGTTATATCCCTTTACACCGGTTACCGTTGATACGATTCACGTGAATACAAAGGACATTTTTTCGGGTTTGAATGCAAAGAATGTCCCAGTCAGCATTCTTCCCGGCATTTCTGCCTTTGTGGGGGGAGATATCGCCGCCGGGCTTGCAGTTTGCGGATATCAGAGCGCTGAGGATGTTTCTCTGCTGATAGATTTTGGGACCAATGGGGAGCTTGCACTTGGCAATAAAGACAGAATACTTGTTACCTCAACAGCCGCCGGTCCGGCCTTTGAAGGAGGTAACCTGTCCTGTGGGGTGGGAAGCATTCCCGGGGCAATCAACCATGTTAGCATTCATGAGAATAAGATTACCTTCGAGACCATCGAGCATCTGCCGGCTGTTGGTATCTGCGGAACCGGAGCGGTGGAGCTGTTATCCGAGCTTTACCGTACCGGTATCATCGATGAGACAGGCCTGCTGTCCGGGGATTATTTTGATTCAGGCTTTCCTATATGCGGACAGGGCAAAGAAGATAAGCGGTATGAACAGGATAAACAATATCAAAGAGATAGGGCGGAGTTTATTCTTACCCAGAAGGATATCAGAGAGCTGCAAATGGCTAAGGCTGCGGTTCGTGCCGGGATTGAAGTTTTGATGCGGCGGTATGGTGTAAGCTGCAATCAGGTGGACAAGGTATATCTGGCGGGAGGCTTTGGCTTCTATCTGGATGCAGACAAAGCAATCCGCATCGGACTGCTTCCGGAAGCGTTCAGAAATAAGATATTTACCGTCGGAAACAGCTCTCTGACGGGTGCGGTAATGTCTATGACAGATACCGGCTTTCTATCCAGAAGTGAGGAGATTATCACAAGGTGTAATGAGATACATCTATCCAACGATGAAGCCTTTCAGGAGTTGTATTTAAAATATATGTATTTCTGATTTTTGATCTGTTCCTTGATAAATTTTTGCAGAAAGTATGCTGGATATCCTTGATAAAGTAAGGTATAATTATTAGGTAACTTAACATTCAACGGAATGTAGATTTATCATAGGATTAATCAGGAGGATTTACAATAGATGAGAATTGGAACCGGCTATGATGTTCATAAACTAGCAGAGAATAGAGCGCTTATTCTCGGAGGGGTGAAGATCCCCTATGAGAAGGGCTTATTAGGACATTCCGATGCGGATGTTCTGCTCCATGCCATTATGGATGCGCTTTTGGGTGCGGCGGCACTCGGGGATATCGGTAAGCATTTTCCGGATACTGATCCTGCTTATCAGGGCATATCAAGTACCGAGTTATTAAAGCAGGTGGGAAAGCTGCTGGAGGATAAGCTGTATATCATTGAGAATATAGATGCGACAATTATTGCGCAAAAGCCGAAGCTGGCAGGATATATTCCTGAGATGAAGAAAAATATTGCGGATACCCTCGGATTGGAGGAGGACTGTGTTAATGTAAAGGCAACGACAGAGGAAGGCCTTGGTTTTACCGGAGCAGGACTTGGAATTGCTGCCAATGCGGTATGCTTGCTGGAGTCCATGCTGAATTATCAGAGAGATGTTACTCCGGGAAGTACGCAGGCGAGCAGCTGTTCAAGCTGCGGCGGCTGTCCGAAGCGGGGGTAAAAAATCCGCTGATTCGGATCATGACAGCCGCTTGGGTTATTGAAGGACTAGAATTTAGCCTGCTCCAGAGATATTGGTGCAGGCTTTTTACATTCCAATATTAAGATAAAGTGCTTTGGATATCACTATTTTGTTGAACATGCCGATATAGTAGTATGAGTTATCTAAAACGAAGGAGTGTATGGTGAGATTCATAAAGCCAATTGAGGTAGAATAGAAATGAAAATATTGCTGAGAATAATTTATTCTGTTATTGTTTTTTTCACTGCAAATATGTTTCGCTTATCCATAATGAAGGACCATTGGTATCTTGCATTAGCACTGGCGGTCTGCTTTGTCTTAATCAATGTATTTCCTTCTTTTCATAACAGGAAATACCCGGCAGTCAGGCTGAGGATATGCGGTGACGGATGTGATCTGCTCATTATTTTTCTCATCTCATCATTATTATCGGCAGTATCTTTCATTGCCACAGCCTATCGGAGGTTTCCTGACCTCGGTATATTGTGGATACATTTTTTTGCTGTGATTATCGTTGAAGCAATTATTTTTTGGAACGGAATCATACGGATTTATTGCACTTGTGTGCAGCTTGGCATAAAATGGCGTCTTATTGGAATTATCTGCAGCTGGTTTCCTGTGATGAATCTGTTTGTCCTGATGAAAATTATTCGTATTGCCTCAAGAGAGACCGAATTTGAAAGTGATAAAATAACCATAAACAAAAACCGTGCAGACAGTGAAAGCTGCCATACGAAATATCCTCTCCTCTTCGTACATGGCGTTTTCTTCCGTGATTACAAGTACCTTAATTATTGGGGAAGAATCCCCAAAGAACTTAAAAAGAACGGTGCGGTGATTTATTATGGCAATCACCAGTCCGCCGCATCGGTGACAGACAGCGGCAAGGAATTGGCGGAGAGAATTCGGCAAATTATCGAAGAAACCGGCTGCGGTAAGGTGAATATCATTGCACATTCCAAGGGTGGATTAGATAGCAGATATGCAATCAGCAAGCTTGGTATAGAAGATGATATTGCTTCTCTTACAACAATCAACACACCTCATTACGGATGCCTGTTCGCGGATTATCTGCTTTCGAGGATTCCCGAAGGTTCCCGCAATTTTATTGCACAAAAATATAATGCCGCTCTTAAAAAATTTGGTGACAGCAGCCCTGATTTTTTGGCTGCAGTGAATGATTTAACTGCTTCTTCCTGTAAGCAGCTCAACGATTCAGTGCTGGATATCCCCGGCGTTTTCTATCAGAGCGTTGGGTCAAAACTGAATGCCGCATTCGGAGGAAGATTTCCTCTTAATTTCTCTTACCCGCTTGTAAAATACTTTGACGGTGAAAATGACGGCTTAGTTTCTGTTAGTTCTTTCGGATGGGGCGAAAACAGAATGATTTTAACCGCCAAAGGCCGTCGGGGAATTTCTCATGGAGATTTGATCGATTTAAACAGGGAAAACATCGAAGGCTTTGATGTGAGAGAGTTTTACGTTAATTTGGTCAATGGGCTGAAAGAACGCGGGTTTTAAGTTTTGTCACTGCCAGTTGCAAGAAAAAGTATAGGATGGATAATTTCTACATTGTTAATAGCGTATAGGATGATTTACTATATGCATATCTATTTGATATCAGAAGATATGAGGACATTGCTTTGTATAAAAGATAACATATATTAAATATATGTTTAATCGGTAAAGTATATAGTGAAATAAAGTGTTGACAAAAACTTTTTCTATGCATACAATATGCTTAAAATATATATTATCGGAACTAAAATCATGTTCCGATAATCAAGGTGCACGGCGCAAATACGGTGCCTTTTATCAGAAGTTTGAAATGCAACTTCTGATAGCTAATATTATCCATGTAGAAATATCTATAGACACAAAAAGCAATGAACGGAAAAGTAGTTTATAACGTAGTATCAGAGATAGAGTGCCACCGGCTGAAAGCATTCTTTACAAAACTATGAGCGAAGTGCATCCGGGAGCTGATTCGGTGAGGCGATGTCTAGCCGGATTCGGTAACAGCCGTTATCTGTACAAAGATGTGTGTTGTTTTATTGGCATACAAATAGAGTGGAACCGCGTATTTCACCGCCTCTATATCATAAGAGGCGGTGTTTTTGTGCTTTTCTTTCTGAAAGAACAATAAGGATGACAGTAACAACAGAGTTTGACAGATTGGGTTCACAAATAATCAGTGAGAGGGGGACGGAAACATGGGTGTGATAAAATATATTAAGAGTGAAATGCAAATAATTAAAGACAGGGATCCGGCAATTAAAACCCCGTTTGAAGTTTTTCTGTATCCAAGCTTTCGGGCAATCATCAGATTTCGGATAGCGCATTTTCTGTATGTAAGGAAGCATTATTTTCTTGCCAGATGGTATTCTCAGAGAACGGTGAGAAAGACGGGAATTGAGATTCATCCGGGTGCAACCATAGGAAAGGGCTTATTTATCGACCACGGACACGGGGTAGTCATCGGGGAGACTGCGATTGTCGGGGATAATGTTACCTTATATCAGGGGGTAACCTTAGGGGGTACCGGTAAGGAGCAGGGCAAGCGTCATCCCACGGTTGGCAATAATGTGATGATCAGTGCAGGAGCTAAGGTTTTAGGCTCTATTACAATTGGTGAGAATTCAAAGATCGGCGCAGGCTCCGTGGTACTGGCAGAGGTACCGCCCAACTCCACAGTGGTGGGAGTACCCGGCAGGGTAGTAAAGAGAAATGATGTACGCGTTCCCAGAGAGGATTTGGATCAGGTTCATTTACCCGACCCTGTTCAGAAGGAATTGGCCGGCCTGTTGAATGAGAACATCTGCCTGCGCAAAGAAATAAAAGATATAAACACAAAGCTTGAGAAGCTTGAACAAATGCTGGAAGAAAAGAAATAATTACAGTTATGAAATGGAAATCCAGGAAGGAAGAGATTACAATTATGAGAATTTATAACACATTAACACAGAAAAAAGAAGAGTTTGTTCCAATTGAGCAAGGCAAGGTGCGGATGTATGTCTGCGGACCTACCGTATATAACTTTGCCCATATCGGAAATGCAAGACCTGCCATTATCTTTGATGCCTTTCGCAGATATCTGGAATACTTGGGCTATCAGGTGAATTATGTGACGAACTTTACTGATGTGGACGATAAGATCATAAAGAAGGCAAATGATGAGGGGGTTTCCTCCAGTGAGATCTCCGAGCGTTATATTCGGGAATTCCTGTCGGATATGGAAGCTTTGAATATCAAGGAAGCAACCAAACATCCCAGAGCAACCCAGGAAATTGACGGAATGGTTGATATGATCGGCACCCTGATTCAGAAGGGATATGCATATGAGAAGAATGGAACCGTATATTTTAAGACCAGAAGCTTTAAGGATTACGGTAAACTCTCAAAGAAGAAGCTGGATGATCTGGAGGCCGGAGCCCGTATCGCAGTCAGTGAGGAGAAGGAGGATCCCATGGACTTCGTATTATGGAAGCCCAAGAAGGAAGGCGAACCCTCCTGGCCCTCACCCTGGAGCGACGGCCGTCCCGGCTGGCATATCGAGTGCTCTGTGATGAGTAAGAAATACTTAGGCGACCAGATTGATATTCATGCAGGCGGAGAGGACCTGGTATTCCCCCACCATGAGAATGAAATCGCCCAGAGCGAGGCAGCCAATGGAAAGGAATTCGCAAGATACTGGATGCACAACGCCTTTTTAAATATCGATAATAAGAAAATGTCCAAATCCGAAGGTGCCTTTTTCACCATACGTGAAATCTGCGAACAATACGACCCTCAGGTAATGCGTTTCTTTATGCTGACTTCTCATTACCGCAGTCCGCTTAACTTCAGCAAGGAACTTATGGAATCTGCCAAGAGTTCTCTCACAAGAATACTGACTGCAGTTGGTCAGCTGGAGCACTTATTATCCGGAAGTTCCTTGAATCAGGGTCTGGTTACCGCAGAGGAGCAGCAGGAGCTGGAAGAGGCGGATGGATTACAGGAGAAGTTTAAAGCGGCTCTGGATGATGACTTCAATACCGCTGATGCCATTGCGGCAATCTTTGAGCTGGTGAAGCTGGCCAATACCAATTGCAGCGGTGACAGTACAAAGACTCTGCTGCAGGGAATGTATGACAGGATCGTGACGCTTTGTGATATTCTTGGTATCATCACGAAGAAGAAGGAAGAGATTTTGGAGGAGGAGATAGAAAAGCTCATCGAGGAGCGTCAGCTTGCCAGAAAGAACAAGAATTTTGCCAGATCCGATGAAATCAGAAATCTGTTGCTTGAACAGGGGATTATCCTGGAGGATACCAGAGAGGGTGTAAGATGGAAAAGGAGTTAAGCAAACAACCGGGTATCCGTTTTGCAGGATATATCAGAGATTCCCTTCAGCTGAAGGCTACGGACCTAAAAACCTTTTCTCCGCTGACCCTGGCTTTTATCGGAGATTCCATCTTTGATCTGATTATACGTACGGCTGTCGTAGAGGACGGCAATGCACCTGTGAATAAGCTTCATAAGCGTGCTGCAGGATTGGTTCAGGCGAAAGCCCAGGCAGAGCTGTATCATCTGATTAAGGAACAGCTTACAGAGGAGGAAAGTACCGTCTTTAAGCGCGGGCGCAATGCGAAATCTTTCACCTCGGCAAAGAATGCCGGCATATTGGAATACCGGACTGCGACAGGCCTGGAAGCACTGGTGGGATATTTGTATCTGTCAGATCAGATGGACCGTTTGATGGAATTAATTAAGCCTCAGATAAAACATAGGACATAATATTACGAAAATATGATAGATATCCTCTGTAAATCGGTATTATATGAACTTTTTGTTTGTAAATAGTAAATATTTCGTAAGAACTTTGCCACTAAATTGCCTTATAATTTTCCTAAAATGATACAAGGATGTGAAACACTGGCAAAGTTGACGAAAACGAATAAAGAATCAGGGGCGTTGCGGCGGTGAAAAAAATTGCAACACCCCCATTCTTTTACAGGCAAGGAGAGATCATGAGAAGAAAAAAGAGGGCGATATTTTATTTATTAACAACAGTAATCGTTACAATTGCTGCAGCCTGGTTGTGGCAAAGCCTGAGCGGTCTTGCACCGGTCAGGGCAGAAGCTGCCGCTGAGAAAGAAACGGTTAATCTGAGAATTCTTGGAACGACTGATATTCATGGACAGTTAAACAGCAAGGATTATGAACAGGGTGTTGATTATAATGACGGAGGTCTGGCCAGACTGGCAGATTTAATTCAGTCGACCAAGAAGGAAGTTCCGGCAGAGAGTGTTATTACCCTGGATGCCGGAGACACCATGTATGATTATACAACCGAGTATATATTTTCAGAGAGCCAGGAGGAAATTCAGCCGATCTTTAAAGCGATGGCCAAGATAGGTTATGATGCAATTACCCTTGGCAATCATGACTTTGACTATGGCTATGAATATATCCTCAAGCAATTGAACGGCTCGGGACTCCGGGATATCACTGTTGTATCCAATGTTATGGACTCCAAGACAGGGGAGCATCCTTTTTTAGAGAACATGCTGATTACCAGGACCTTAACCACTTCTACCGGAAAAAAGGTTGACGTTAAAATCGGAATTATCGGACAGACGATACCGACGCTGACTGCCAAGACGCATAGCTATGTAGGAATACTTAAGACGGAGGATTTTGTTGATAATGCACGGGCGCAGGCGAAAAAGCTGAAAGATATGGGCGCTGATGTTATTGTTGCATTATCCCATACAGGAATCGGGCCGGAGAATCCGGAGCCCCTCTTTAAGAATCAGGCGTATGCATTGACTAAGATTCCGGAGATTGATGTGGTAGTATGCGGACATGAGCATCAGCTGTTCCCCACTTCCGATATGAATTCTCCCTACTATAAGCTTCCGCATGTGGATAAAAAGACTTTTCTGATGAACGGCAAGAATGTCATTATGGCCGGCAATCGCGGCGGAGCTCTTGGCGTTGTGGATCTGACACTGACAATATACAGCGATGGCAGGAAGCAGATTTCCGACCGCAGTTCTGCGCTTCGTTTTGTAAATGCAAGTACTACAAAAGAAGTGAAGGATATTGCGAATGGGTATGGCAAATGGGATGAGAAATTATTATCCTATAGTACTGATATAATTGCAAAGCTGGGAGACGATGAAGTAATTCAGAATTATTTTGGTCTGTTAGGAGATAGTGAGGCTATTCAGCTGTTGAATGATGCGAAAATCGATTATGCTCAGCGCTTCGTCCATACAAACGGTTCCCAATATAAGAATCTGCCGATTGTAGCAGCCTCTACCTACTACGCATATGGCTCTGCTTCGGTCCAGGATTTTGTTAACATCCGAGGCAGTATTACAGAATCTGATCTGTCCTCGATACAGCCATATAATAATTATGTTTATATTTACAAGGTTACGGGAAAACAGCTGAAGGAATGGCTGGAATGGTCTGCCAGTGCTTACGAGACGACTGTTTTAAGTACAAAATGGTCCGCGGGCACCATGAGCAAGCTGATGGAACAAGCAAAGCTGAAATCCTATATCAGTGAAGACTGGCTGAATGACTGGGGAAGCTTCTTTATCTTCGACGGTATTGATTATACAGTGAATCCTGCAAGTATACCGCGATATGATGTGAATGGCAACAGAATCAGTATGGGTAATCGGGTGAGTGATATGAGCTATAACGGAGTGCCCATCACTGACACTATGGAGTTACTGCTGGTAATCAACAAGCTGACCATACCCTCGGAAGCCAATCAGGGAATAGAAAAGCAGGTGGCGCTGAACGGCTTCGTACGTACACAGTCTGTCCTTAGTAAGTATATTAAGGAGATTTCGGACGATGGCAGTATCTTACCTCAGCTTGATTATAACTGGAAGGTTAGTATACCGGAGGATTACCGTTTTATTGTAAAGGTTCCGGCGTATGCCTCCGGTTTGTTTGAACAGTCTCCGTGGTATCAGAGCTTCCTTTCGGAAGAGGATCAGTACCGTTATTATACAGCGAAATATCCGTCAGAGAAGGCGGATAAGACCGGCCCGCATATTGTAGCGACCCCGGTTATTACAACCGCGACAGCGACGCCCTATAAGGTTGTACTGAATATTACAGATGCGTCGGGAATCAAGCAGACAGGATATGTGGAAGGAGATCAGGATCTCGATTACTTTACCAGGTTCTCCGGATTGGCATTGGCATCGGATCAAAGCTTTACCGTTTCTAAGAACGGCACTTATACTGCCTTTGCTCAAGACAAGGCAGGGAATATGTCAATACATAAAATTGTTATTACGAATTTCAATGATAACCTTCTTGCCTCACCAACAGTTGATTCTTACACAAACCGCAAGACGAAAATCAGCGGCAGAGGGGAACCGAACACAACGATTGTATTTGAAGCTTTTACCGGAACCTTTGATAGTCAGATCAAAAAGGACGGAACCTATTCCTATGCACTGCCATCCCAGCCTTCCGGCTCTGTGGTTTATGTCTATGTGAAGGATGAAGCGAAGGGACTGGAAAGTGCACGAGTTCCCGTGACTGTGAAGCGAACAGGGCCGAATCTGCCCAGTGTCAATCCTATCGACAATACCAACGGAGCGATTACCGGGGATCTTGACGATGATGATGCTTATCTGATCGCGATCATCGGCAATACGGTCTATGTTCCGAAAAATGGCGGTAAGGAAATATACGAGAAGAACACAGAGATTTATAAACCCGGCTATAGTATCGTCGAGGTTGGTTTTGAAACAGATTATACAGGATATTTCAGTCTTCTGGTACCTCCCCAGGCAGCAGGAACAGCCATTACCTTTTATAATCTGGATCATGTGTCCAGAAACAGCAGGCAATATGAAACAACGGTAAAGGATGCCGGTCCCAATGCACCGGTTGTTTATGAAGTGAGCAATATTGAGCGGAGTATAAGCGGTTATGTTCCCTCTGATACCAAAAAGGCATATGATATGGAAATCACCATCGGCAGCCATGTCTATAATACGACAACCAATGAGAACGGACGCTTTAGCTTTAAATTCACAGATCAGCTTCGTGCAGGTGAGATAATTACGGTTGTGGCTAAGGATACAAAGAATGACTCCGTACGATACAGCTATGGCACACCGGTGACTGTACAGAATATTGATCGTTATGTACGGGATGCGGTAGATAATTTTACCCTGAACAAGGTTACCTTGAATTCCTATCAGATTAGCGGCAGCTATCTGGAGGATAGTACGGTATATATTGCCATCGCAAAGAGCGATGGAACGAAATTCATTAACTCCCTTTATCCGGTGGAAACTGATTCCTTCGGAAGATACCGTTACAATCCGTCTCATGACCTGGCAGCAGGCGACATTATCTACTCCATGGTCAGATTCACTGACGGAAATATTCTCATGGCCTGCAAGACTGAGGTTCCGGCAGCTAAGCCGGGTAAGCCGGTCCTGGTAAAAGCTGTTACCAATGCGGATAAGCAGGTTCAGGTTGCGGCAATGAAAAACTGCGAAGTAACACTGAAAATAGGCGACACCGTATATACGACGAAGGATTATGTGTATGACGAAGGAAGCAATCGTTATATTTATTCCTTTGACACCAAACGTGCCGTATCCGGCACACCGGTGAAAATAACAGCAAAAAATACTGCAGGAACCAGTGCGGAGCTTAGCGTGAAGGTAAGTAAAGCGGCGCCGGACCAACCTAAAGTGAAGGCGGTAAAATCAAGTGCGACGAAGATTACAGGCACTGTTGATTTGATTGACTACACAGCAGCGGAAAAAACAGAAGAAGCGTCGGAGCAATTTAAGGCTGCTCCCAAGAAGGTAGCACAGACGCAGACAAGAATTTATGCTCAGATCGGTGAGAAAACTTATGAAGGAACCATCGACAATAACGGAGCTTTTGCGGTAGCAATACCAAAACAAAAAGCAGGTACGAAAATTATCGTCTGGGGAACCAATAAAGCCGGAAGAGGTCCTTCAAGCTCTATTACAGTAGCAAAATAGAATTAGTTTGGAAATAATAAAGGTATATGGTAGAATTAGGTTGTATCGTATTTGTAAGAGAGTATGATGCAACCTTTTTCTGTTTCAGGATAGCTTTTTACTGCCTATTTGGTAAACAATTATAATTTTTTGTGCTTTTTGGAACCGTAAAATACAATACGACGTCTAATGAATAGAAGAGATAGGAAACTAAATTTTCTAAAAGGGAAAGGGAGGAAATTTATGAAAAAAAGAAGGTTATTTTATGTGGTATGTATTGTTCTTGTCTTTGTAATGACTGCAACCGCTTGCGCTGGAAAGTCTATGAATGAGACAGCAACGCCCAGCACGGAGCAAAAAAGCAGTGCAAACTACAGTTATGACAGAGATTCTTCCGGAGGTACGGCTGCGGAAGGTGAAATAAGCCCGGAGGAAAAAGGCAAATCGGATGCAGGCGCTGATAACGCCCCAGGTGCGGGGTCACCGTTAAACAATACTTCATCCATAGAGAACCAAAGTACAAATATACAGTCACAGGATAAGATCATTCGTACCTTCTTCATGCAGGTTGAAACCCAGGAATTTGATACCTTAATCAGTAAGCTGGATTCAGAAATCAACCGTCTGAGCGGCTATGTGGAGACCTCAAAGATCAGCGGAAGAAGCTATCTTAGCAGTGATGGTGTGAGAAATGCCAGCATTACGGCAAGAATTCCAAAGGACAGTGTGGATGAATTCGTCAGTGCCGTCGGGGAAAGAGCCAATGTGATCAATAAGCAGGAATCCACCGAAAATGTTACCTTACAGTATACCGATATCGAAAGCCGTAAAAAGTCACTTGAGATAGAGCAGGACAGACTGTTTGCATTATTAGAGAAGACGGATACCATGGAGAACATCGTAACACTGGAAAGCCGCCTTAGTGATATCCGTTATGAGCTTCAAAATTATGAGACCACACTGCGGACCTACGATAATAAGGTGCAATACAGTACAGTTACCTTAAATATTCAAGAGGTTGAAATCTTTACGCCAAAGGCAGAGCTGAAGCAAACCGTGGGAACCAGAATATCAAACGGCTTTAACAATACGATTTATCACATCAGTGAAGGTGCAAAGAACTTCTTTGTATGGTTTATCGTCAATCTGCCCTACCTCCTGATCTGGGGCGTATTTATCGCCGCAATCGTTCTGATTATCAGAAGGCTTCTGATTAAGTATAAAAATACCATCACACCGCCGGGACCGCCGAAGGATAAGGAATAATCCGCCGGAACAGTTACTGCCGGAACGGGCAGCTGCAATGATAATAGTGTTGCAGCTGCCCCTTTTGTAGTATAATAAGATAATAATATCCGAAGGGAGGCTGATCAGGTTGGAAAGGGACAGTGTGATATTCCATGTGGATGTAAATTCCGCTTTCTTAAGCTGGGAAGCAGTGGAACGTCTGAAGCAGGGAGAGGAACAGGATCTTCGGGAAATAGCTTCCGCAGTGGCCGGCGACAGGAATAAGCGGCACGGGATTATACTCGCAAAATCAACCCTTGCAAAGCAATATGGGGTCAGAACCGGCGAGCCCATTGTGGATGCACTAAAAAAATGTCCCGGCCTCATTATGGTGCCTCCACGGCATCGGCTCTACGAGGAGTATTCCAGAGCATTTACAAATATCCTGAGTGAGTTTTCGCCCAGTGTTGAGAAATGCTCTATTGATGAAGCCTATTGCGATATGACAGGGATGTCAAATCTGTTTGGCCCTCCCATGGAAGCCGCCCATAAGATTAAGGACAGAATTCGTGATGAGCTTGGATTTACGGTTAATGTCGGTATATCCACGAACAAAATACTTGCGAAGATGGCCTCGGATTTTAAGAAGCCGGATCTGGTTCATACCCTCTATCCCTCGGAAATTCAGTCCAAAATGTGGATATTACCGGTAGGTGAGCTTTTCTTCGTGGGGAAATCCACGGTAAAGAAGCTGAATAACCTTGGCATTTACACCATAGGCGAGCTGGCGAAGACAGATGCGGAGGTTTTGAAGGCACATTTAAAAAAGCATGGAGAAGTAATACACGATTTTGCAAATGGTATCGATGCTTCTATCATATCACAGGAAGAGGTAAAAAATAAGGGGTATGGCAATTCAACGACGATCTCTTTTGACGTGGAGGAGGAGTCTGCGGCAAAGATGATATTATTGTCCCTGGCAGAGACTGTGGCCTTCAGGCTTCGAAGTGATGATATGATGGCTAATGTTGTTTCTGTCAGTATCGTGGACTGCGAATTTCACCATTCCTCCCACCAGATGACTCTGCTTAGTCCCACACATAATTCGGACGAACTTCACAGGGCTGCCTGCAGCCTGTTTGATGAATTGTGGGACGGTACGCCGATACGCAATCTGGGAATTCAAACAAGTAAGCTCGTATCGGATGATGCAGCCAGACAGATGAATCTATTCAGCTTTGAAACAGATGAGAGACGGGAAAAGCTTGATCAGGCCATTGATCAGATTCGCAGCCGCTTTGGCACCACGGCAATCCAGAGAGCAAGTCTTGTAAAAAAGAAAGAAGAATAGAAGATCCGGTCTATTGCAGGAGATTGTGAGAGGATGCCGCAACCCGCTGTCGGTTCTTTGTGATTGATAATAATGGAAATATATGTAAGATGAAGATATAATATTAACTGTACAGGCTTGTACTCCGTGTAACAAATAAAGGAAAGGAGAGCGCAGGCATGAGAACGGCAATATTATATCTTTGTATTCTTTTGGTCTTAGCGGCATCAAATCAAATCCCGGAGACCCGGAACAGCCAGGAAGAGGCTGCTTTGGAGGAAGATGTCCGGGAACCTCTTACTGCTATGGAGGCCCTGGATATGGTAAAAGCAGTATACGCTGCAAATTTTACCAAAATGGAGAGTGACACCAATGGAAGCTATTATTATAAGCTTCCCGATGCACAGTATTATCTGGTTTATGAAGGGCAGGGTGCGACGGAAGAGGAATACCTGATTCATCTGTATGAATATGTAGCTGATGATACGGAAGAGGGAATCGGGCATTTTGTAACCTATGGCTGGTATACGGTGAAGCGTACCACAGGAGAGATTACAGTGCAATCTTAGTCCACCTGCCGCCGGAGAAGCGTATGTAGCTGGTTATAAACCGGAAGCACTGGTCCACCAGAAGACCGACCCAGGCGCCGTATAATCCAAGCCCCATGGGGAAGCATAAAAACCAGGTCAGGAAGGGACGTACTACCGCAACACTGATCAGAGAGGTGGTTGCAACAAAGGCTGTATCACCGGCACCTCTTAAGCAGCCTGACAGGACCACCTGCGAGGTCTGAAAATGAGTTCCCAGAGCAGCCAATATCATGATATTGCCTCCCAGTAAGAGGATGGCCGGTTCTGTACTGAATAAGGATACTAAGAAGCTTCTGCCAAGGATGAATATAAAAAAGATAATAGTGGAAATCATAAATGCGAGACGCTGGCCGGTTTTTCCATACATTATGGATAAATCCGGTCTTTTTGAACCCAAATTCTGTCCCACCAGCGCCGATGCCGCAATGGACAGGCCATCACCGAAGCAAAAGGATAAGGTCAGAATGTTCATGCAGATCAGGTGGGTGGCATAAGGCGTAGTTCCAAGTCTTGCAACGATGGAGGCATATGCCAGGAAACCGATTCGCATGAACACCTGTTCCACAAAGGCGGAGCTGCTCACCTTAAAAATGGGATCCAGAGTCTCTCTTTCAATACTCCAGCCGGTTTTATGATGAAAGGACAGATAACCATTTTTCAGACATAGCGTGGACAGTGAGATAAGGAAGGCTGCAATGGAACCGGTCAGGGTAGCAATTGCAGCTCCCCGGATCTCCAGCCTTGGGAAGAAACCGATGCCGTTAATCAACAGCAGGTCGAGGGTAATGTTAATCAGGTTACTGATTATATTGCTCCACATGGAGATCTTCGCTTTGCCGCAGCCCCTTTGTGCTGCATTGATCGTAAGATTTAGAGATTGAAAAGGAATACTGAACATTAATATCTTGAAGAAAGCCATTGCATTGTCCATATAGGTACTGTCAGCACCTGCAAAAATCAGGATCGGTCTTGCAAATATAAAACCAAGTATGGCCATCAGGATGGAAAGTGCGGCACTGATGATAATTCCGGTTCTTACTGTCTTGTTGGCATCGGTTTGATTCTGCTGGCCCTTTCTTCTTGCTGCAACAGCGGTAATTCCGGTATTTAGTGAGAAGATGACCGCAAGAAGGGTTAACTTTGGCTGATTGGTAATGCCTACCGCAGCGATTGCACCCTCCCCAAGTGAGCCCACCATCATGGTATCCACTGATCCGATCATAGCAACAAGAAGGGCCTCCAATGCGGAAGGCCATGCTATTTTATAAAAATTCGAGTAAGCAGTACGGGTAGCGGGCAGGTCACCGATAATCTGGCTGCTTTTCAGCATACCGTTTACTGAGAGAAGCTTTGTTAACTGCAATTAATATCACACCTTTCAATGAAAAAACAACAATATGAAAATTATAGCATGTATTTTTTGCATTACAATGTAATATGATATAATTCCAGAAAATTGGTACCATTTTCATAAAATTATTTGTGAAATGACTGAGAGGCCTCCAGGAACAAAGATTGCCATTATTATTAAAATATGTTAACATATGAATAGTGTGAAAATAAGAAACAATTTTCACACTTCATAATTTGTGCAGGTATATTGGTTCGTGTGTTTATGAAAACTAATGATAACGAAAAATATAATCAAGGAGGAAATAATATGAATATTCCTACGCCCCATAATGAAGCGAAAGCGGGAGAGATTGCAAAAACTGTACTGATGCCGGGTGATCCGTTGAGAGCAAAATTCATTGCGGATACCTATCTGGAGGATGTGGTTTGCTTTAATAAAGTAAGAAATATGCTGGGTTATACCGGAACCTACAAAGGGAAGAAGGTATCCGTCATGGGCGGCGGCATGGGGATTCCCTCCATTGGTATTTATTCTTATGAACTGTTTCATTTTTATGATGTGGATAACATCATCCGAATTGGCTCTGCCGGTGGAATAGCAGACCATGTGAAGCTGAGAGACATTGTGATTGGTATGGGTGCGTCCACTAATTCGAATTATGCAGCACAGTATCAGCTGCCTGGTACCTTTGCACCCATTGCAGATTATTCTCTGCTTCGGAGCGCGGTGGAAGCCGCTGATCGGATGAATATTAAGACAGTTGTGGGAAATGTGCTTTCCTCCGATACCTTCTATGATGATAATAAGGATGCCAATTCCTTATGGCGCAAGATGAACATCCTTGCGGTTGAGATGGAGGCGGCGGCACTTTATATGATCGCTGCCAGAGCAGGCAAGAAGGCACTTTGCATGCTTACCATTTCAGATCATGTCTTTACCGGCGAAGCCTTATCGGCAGAGGACAGACAGCTGACCTTCCGGGATATGATGGAAATTGCACTGGAAATCGCATAAGAAAGGACGAACCAAGCATGGATAAGAAATATATATTTGAAAAGGTGGATCATACTCTTTTAACGCAGACAGCAACCTGGGAGGAAATCAAACAAATTTGCGATGACGCCATAACTTATGGCGTGGCATCTGTCTGCATCCCGCCTTCCTATGTGAAGCAGGTAAAGGATTATGTAAAGGATCAGATGGCGGTATGTACCGTGATCGGATTCCCCAACGGCTATAATACTACCGCCGTTAAGGTATATGAGACAAAGGATGCAATTGCGAACGGAGCGGACGAGATTGATATGGTTATCAACCTTGGAATGCTGAAAGACCAAAGACACGATGAAATATTTGAAGAAATAAAGCAATTAAAGCAGGCTTGCGGTAACAGGATGCTGAAGGTTATTATTGAGACCTGCTTGCTTGCGGATGATGAAAAGATTAAGATGTGTGAGATTGTAACTGAAGCTGGGGCGGATTTTATCAAGACTTCCACCGGCTTTTCCAAGGCCGGAGCTACCTTTGATGATGTTGACCTGTTTGCAAAGCATGTGGGTAAGAATATCAGGATTAAGGCAGCAGGCGGAATTTCATCCTTTGAGGATGCAGAGAAGTTTATTGCACTTGGAGCCTCAAGACTTGGCACCAGCCGCATCGTGAAGCTGGCAAAGAATCAAACCGGAACAGGATATTAGATCCCGACCATATTAACCTGTCATTTAAGGAGGTTATGAATATGCAGGATTATAATCAAAAGGAAAATAATCAGGAAGATAAGAAGCCGCAGGATAATCATCAACAGGAGCATCATCAGGATACCCCTCAGGAGGTATGTCATTGCCATGGAGAGGAAGCACAAAGTGAACATAGGGATGAGGAAATCAAGAACAGCCTGGTACTGAGAGATAAGGGTGAACTATTGGCAAAGCACGAGATCGTCAGCCATTCGATGGCTAAAAATCTGGTAAGGGATGCGATTGAAGCCATGCATATGGCGTATGCTCCCTATTCAAAGCATTATGTAGGAGCGGCGCTCTTAACCAAGGAGCAGAAGGTATATCAGGGCTGCAATATCGAGAATGCCTCCTATTCCCCTACGAACTGTGCGGAACGGACCGCCTTCTTTAAGGCAATCAGTGAAGGAAACCGCGAATTCTCGGCAATCGCCATTGTCGGCGGAAAAGAGGGGGTTTTGAAGGATTTCTGTCCGCCCTGTGGAGTTTGCAGGCAGGTTATGCGGGAGTTTGTTGATCCAAAGAGCTTTCTTGTTATTCTGGCGAGATCGGAGGAGGACTATCTGGTCTTCTTCCTGGAGGAGCTATTGCCTCTTAGCTTTGGACCGGACAATATATAACATCCGAGAAGATACTTTCCGATGAATTTTGTGCTTTCCTTAAGGAAAGGACTATGGTATACTGTATGGAAAATATACAGCATGCTGTATAAATATACTATATACTGAAAGGAAATGAGGCACATGTATTCATTTGAGGACGTAAAATCATTTGACCCTGAACTGGCCAAAGCAATATCACTGGAGATCGAGAGACAGAACAGCCATATTGAGCTGATCGCCTCTGAAAACTTTGTAAGTAAAGCAGTCATGGCGGCCATGGGCAGTCAGTTAACCAATAAATATGCAGAAGGCTATCCAGGTAAGAGATATTATGGTGGCTGTGAATATGTGGATATTGCTGAAAATCTTGCAATTGACCGTGCCAAAGAATTGTTTGGCTGCACCTATGCCAATGTTCAGCCTCATTCCGGAGCTCAGGCAAATATGGGAGTATTCTTCGCTTTATTAAAGCCAGGTGACACGGTACTTGGTATGAATTTAGCTCACGGCGGGCATCTGACACACGGCAGCCCGGTGAATATGAGCGGCAGTTATTTTAATATCGTTGCATACGGTGTGAATGACGAGGGCTTTATTGATTATGAGAAGGTACGAAAGCTCGCAAAGGAGGCAAAGCCGAAGCTGATTATTGCAGGAGCAAGCGCCTATGCCAGAAAGATAGATTTTAAAATTTTTCGTGAGATCGCGGATGAGGTTGGCGCTTTCCTGATGGTGGATATGGCACATATTGCAGGACTGGTAGCTGCCGGTCTTCATCAGAGCCCCATTCCTTATGCACACGTTACTACAACTACAACGCATAAGACTTTAAGAGGTCCGAGAGGCGGCATGATATTATCCAGCGCGGAATTTGCAGAAGAATATAAGCTGAACAAAGCAATCTTCCCCGGAATTCAAGGCGGACCGCTGATGCACGTAATTGCCGCAAAGGCAGTTTGCTTTAAGGAAGCCCTGGAACCAGGCTTTAAGGATTATGCAAAGCATATTATAGAGAATGCTCAGGCTCTGGCGGGCGGCTTGATGAAGCGTGGATTTCATCTTGTATCAGGAGGTACCGATAACCATCTGATGCTGGTGGATCTTCAGAATATGGGCGTAACCGGCAAGGATACGGAGAAGCTTCTGGATGCCGCCAATATCACCTGCAATAAGAATGCGGTTCCCAATGATCCTGCCTCGCCCTTTGTTACCAGCGGTATCCGCCTGGGTACGGCAGCAGTCACCACAAGGGGCATGAATACGCAGGATATGGATAGTATTGCGGAGGCTGTTTATCTGCTGATAAAGGATGTGGAAGCAAATAAGACAAAGGCAATGGCTATGGTGAAGGAACTGACCGATAAATATCCTTTATACTAAAGCTTTAATCAGTTTAAGCAGCATGGGTCGTATACCGGACTGCAAAGATCAGAATTAAATTATAAAAAGGGCAGCATGGCAATTCCTCATGGAATGTGCATACTGCCCTTTCACCGCTTGCTTTTATATCCTCAGCTCTTAGTCAAGAGTGTCAAAGAACCCTTTTTCCAGCATTTTTAGAAATGTTTTGGTACCAAAGATGATAGCAACAATAACAATGCCCGCAGCACAAACATACTTTACAATCTTACTGACATCTACTTTTACGGTTACATTTGCCTCACTTTCTTCCGACGATACATAATCCTTAGCCATAGTCATGCCCTCACTTTCTTCCTACAATAATATATATGATTTTATTCTTATCTATACCTGGTTGTACTTTTTTATAAAACAAATTCCAATTCCACCGGGACCCGTATTGGTACCGATGGTAACACCGATCTGAAATACCGGATACTTCAGGGGCTGCTTAAGAAATTTTTCCAGCAGGTCCTTAAGATACCGGGCGTCCTCCATTGTGGCGGCATCTGCGATGCAGAAATCATAATTCTCAGGAGCTTCCCCTGCTTCCTTAAAATATTCATCGGTCATAACAATCAGCTTCTCCAGGGAATTTTTACGGCCCCGAACTTTAGAGTAGGGAAGTAATTCACCGTCTCTTAATTGGATGAGGGGCTTTAAGTCCAGCTTGTCACCCATCAGGGAGATGGCTTTTCCAATTCGGCGGCCCTTCCTTAAGTATTCCAAGCTGTCAACGGTGAACATAATTCTTGCGGTAGATTTAAGCAGCGCGGCCTTTTGAACAACTTCCTCAAGCGATAATCCCTGCGCTTTTAAATAAGCAATCTGAAGCAGCAGAAGACCTTGCCCTCCGGTTGCCTGAATGCTGTCAATAATGCGGATATTTGACTCAGGATATTGCTCTTCCAGAATGGTTTTCGCATTTACTGCCGATTGATAGGAGCCGCTGAATTTTTGGGTCAGGCACAGGCAGAGAATATCCTTACCGTTTTTTAATACGGCACGGAATTCGTTCATATAGTCCTGGACTGTGGGAAGAGAGGTGGTTGCGGCCTTGTCCTTTGATAACCTTTCATAAAAATCTTCGTTGGTTATCTCGATATTTTCTTTATAATAGATATCCTGGTCAAAGCTTACATAGAAGGGAATAAGCTTTATATTATGGCTGGTCAGCAGCTGTTCCGGCACATCGCAGGCTGAATCACTGAATATCTGGAACTCTCTCATAGTATTCCTCCGTATATAATATCTTGAACATGATGTATAGTAGTTTTGATAACTACATTTATTGTAACCGATACAAGGTCATTATTCAATAAAAAGTGTGAAATTATTTGTATGGAATGAGATATCAGAGAGCTGCTAATCGGGATGGACAAATTCAAAGAAATTCGAATAAATTCAGTAAAAGAAAACATCCGCTGGAAAAGAAATGCAAGATATGTTAGTATGATCATAGAATAATATTCCAGATATATCGCAGAGATGAAAGATTATTTATGATAGGGCGGCAGTAAAATATGAACGATATTAAAAAAAATAGTAAACTATTAAATGTATTAATCATAACCCCCTCCATGCTTCATAATTTTATATTTGTTTGTTTTAGATTTGCTGATTGGAGAAAAGAGCTGGCTGATGGAATCCAATTTGGGATACTTGTGGGAGCATTAGCAATTACCGTATCATTTTTATCCTATTATGGGGTGTTATTTTACATTATTCTTAAATATTATAAGGAAGATAAGAAAGTCACTTATTTACTAACCATTTTGTTAATGATACTTCTATGTATTGGTTCTTTCCTAGTGGGTTATTTCTTAACATATCATAATTGATTTCGGTCATAAAAATTCCTTCCTTTTCTGGTAGTATTCGATTAATTAAAGTACACAAATCAGTTACTTGCCATCTGAGACTATTTTATATTTGTCCGAACAGGGATAATGGGTTATAATAGACGGGGTATTTCGTATTATTGTGCGTCTGACACAGGCGCACTGCCTAACATAGGCATATTACTACAGAAAGTTGGTCAATCATGTCAAAGAGCTTATATATTGCGGAGAAGCCAAGCGTTGCAGCAGAATTTGCCAAGGCCTTAAAAATCAGCGGCAAAAAGCAGGACGGTTACATAGAATCGGAAGAAGCAGTCGTGACCTGGTGTGTCGGACATCTGATCACCATGAGTTATCCTGAGGTTTATGACCCTGCTCTGAAGAAGTGGAGTATGGATACGCTGCCCTTCCTTCCCAAGGAATATAAATACGAGGTTATCTCTAATGTCAGGAAGCAATTTAATATTGTAAAGGGACTGCTTACCCGTAAGGATGTGGACACCATTTATGTCTGTACCGACTCCGGACGGGAAGGAGAGTACATATACCGCCTCGTGGAGCAGGAGGCAAAGGTTTCGAAGTCCAAGGACAGAAGACGTGTCTGGATAGACTCCCAGACGGAAGAGGAAATACTCCGCGGTATCCGTGAGGCAAAGCCCTTATCGGCCTATGATCCGCTGGCGAACGCGGCTTATTTGCGTGCCCAGGAGGATTACCTGATGGGAATTAATTTTTCCCGTATCCTAACATTAAAATATGGCAACGAGGTTCAGAGACTTTTGAATTCCCAGAAATGGAATGCAATCTCCGTAGGACGTGTGATGACCTGCGTGCTTGGAATGGTTGTCAGAAGAGAGCGTGAAATCCGCAGCTTTGTGAAAACTCCGTTTTACCGTGTTCTCAGCGGACTTCAGCTGCCCGGCGGGCTGATAACGGATGGCAATCCATCAGAGGATGGGGGAGCTTTGTCAGCAGGAAAAGAATTTATGGCTGAATTTCGTGCCGTAGAAGGCTCAAGATATTATAATTCTCCCTTATTATATAAGGAAAATGGTTTTTCCGAGAAAACCTCGGCTATGAAGCTGATCTCGGAGCTGGCGGGACAAAGACCGGTACTGCTTGATGACGGAACCTGGGAGGCAAAACAGGAAGAACAAACGATCAGTAAGCAGACAGACGGTGTCTCCGGACAGAATAAAACGATCCTGCCACCTGACCGTTTACTGGCTGAGATCACACAGATGGAGAAGAAGAAGGAGACGAAGAATCCGCCTTTGCTCTATAACCTGGCCGAGCTGCAGAATGACTGCTCCAGATTCTTTAAGATCAGTCCGGATGAGACCTTAAAGATTACCCAGGAGCTTTATGAGAAGAAGCTGGTAACCTATCCGAGAACGGATGCCAGAGTATTGTCCACGGCAGTTGCCAAGGAGATTTATAAGAATATCAAAGGGCTGCAGAGCCTTGGGCAGTTTAGCACATTTGTTACCGAGATCATGGAGCAGGGCTCCTATAAGAATATCGCAAAGACCAGATATGTGAACGACAGTCAGATTACGGACCATTATGCCATCATACCTACCGGGCAGGGATTGGGTGCTATGGGTTCCCTGTCCCAGCTTGCAATGAGGGTTTACGAAACCATTGCAAGGCGTTTCTTAAGCATTTTCTATCCGGCAGCGGAATACCGTAAGATTAATATAGTGGCCAAGATTGAAGGTGAGAGCTTTTTTGCTTCCTTTCGCATGCTGGACAAGGAGGGCTATCTGAAGGTTCTTGGAAGCTATGGCGATAAATCGGGGCAAAGTGCCAGCCGTAAGAGTGGTGACCGCAGCAAAGCCGGTGCAGAGGATAAGGGAGATCAGGAGGATTCCGATGCCGGTGAGGAAGAAAGTAATGATCAGGCATTATTGCAGATGGTCATGAACCTGAAGAAGGGTGAGAAGCTGCCGGTGCGAATCCTTACCATCAAGGAGGGTGAGACTGCTCCGCCTAAGCGTTACGGCTCCGGTTCCCTGATTCTGGCCATGGAGAATGCAGGACAGTTGATTGAGGATGAGGAGCTTCGTGCACAGATTAAGGGCAGCGGAATCGGTACCAGTGCCACCCGGGCCGAGATATTGAATAAGCTGGTTAACATCACCTATCTTAATCTGAATAAGAAGACGCAGATCATCACACCCACTCAGCTTGGGGAATTAATCTATGATGTTGTGAACTCCTCCATTAAATCTCTTCTGAATGCGGAGCTGACCGCCAGCTGGGAGAAGGGGCTGACCTATGTATCCGGAGGACAGATATCCAAGGAGGAATACACACAGAAGCTGGAGAACTTCGTGTTTAAGATGGTGGACGGGGTGAAGAAGCTGAACAATCAGGCAGTTTTAACGAATTATTATCAGGAAGCTGCCGGTTACTATAAAAAGTGATAGCTTGCAGTCTTGGCTGTGTCAGACTTGTACTAATATTAAAATATGTTAATATAGATATAATTGGAATTACATAGGATAATTAAGGTGTCATAAGGACACACATCATTATAATGCATAATGCTATAAATAATATTTGGGAGGTTATCATGTCAGAACATCTTATGATCCATCTATTACTTGACTTAAAGGAGACCATCGCAGCACAGGTATTTGCAGGGTGCAGCTATCCATGGGAGGTTCTTGCCGGAATTCAGGACGAAATTCTTCGAATTGGACCCACCCTGTCTGAGGAGGAATATGATAAGGTCGGTGAAAATGTCTGGATAGCAAAGTCTGCAAAGGTCGCGCCTACGGCAGCAATTAACGGACCGGCGATCATCGGAAAGGATGCTGAGATCAGACACGGTGCCTTTATCCGTGGCAATGCCATTGTGGGTGAGGGGGCAGTTGTAGGCAATTCCACCGAGTTGAAGAATGTTATCCTGTTTAATAAGGTCCAGGTGCCCCATTATAACTATGTGGGAGATTCCATTCTGGGCTATAAGGCACATATGGGTGCCGGTGCCATTACCTCCAATGTCAAATCAGACAAATCCCCGGTTTGTGTACATGCAGGGGAGCTATGCATCGAGACGGGGCTTAAAAAATTTGGTGCAATCCTTGGGGATCATGTGGAGGTTGGCTGTAACAGCGTATTAAATCCAGGCACTGTGATTGGAAGAAATGCCAATATCTATCCGCTGTCCATGGTGCGCGGTTATGTTCCTGAGAAAAGCATTTATAAAAAAGCAGGTGAGGTAGTCGCAAAGCACTGATGGGTATGTCTGTCGTTCCTTATGGATGCATTTCTCAGCTCCTGTGATAAATATTTCACAGGTAGGCGAATAAAATACTAGACTTATTTTCGGTTTTATGCGAAAATATTTGAGGTATGCAAGACCACGAAAACTACATGCCTATGATATGTTGCCTTATCGTGAGATATTGAAGCATGAAGTATAAACAAATGGTGACAAATGTAAATTGAAAGGAGTTTCAAAACATGACTTATTCACATGAAGTTCAATTGATGTGTCCGGTTACTCAGGGTGTTCATCATGGAGCAGCACCGATTCCGGAAGAAGCAAAATGGGTAAAGGCAAGAGAAATTAAGGATATTTCCGGTTTGACCCATGGTGTGGGCTGGTGCGCACCTCAACAGGGAACCTGCAAATTAACGCTTAACGTAAAGGACGGTATTATTCAGGAGGCTTTGGTTGAGACAATCGGATGTTCCGGTATGACTCATTCCGCAGCGATGGCATCCGAGATTTTACCCGGTTTAACAATACTTGAGGCTTTAAATACTGACTTGGTATGCGATGCAATCAATACTGCAATGAGAGAATTATTCTTACAGATCGTTTACGGCAGAACCCAGAGCGCTTTCTCAGAGGATGGACTTCCTATCGGTGCCGGACTTGAGGACTTAGGAAAAGGTCTCAGAAGTATGGTTGGTACCATGTATGGAACGCTTGCAAAGGGACCCCGTTATCTGGAAATGACAGACGGTTATGTAACCGGACTTGCTCTTGATGAGAATGACGAGATTATCGGTTATCAGTTTGTTAACTTCGGTAAGATGATGGACTTCATCAAAAAGGGTGACGACGCAAATACTGCATTCGAGAAGTCTAAAGGTCAGTATGGTCGTGTAGCAGATGCTGTGAAGATCATCGACCCGAGACACGAATAGTAAAGGAGGATACATACAATGGCTTTATTTGAATCATATGATAGAAGAATAAATCAAATCAATGCTGCATTAAACAGCTACGGCATCGCTTCCATTGAAGAAGCAGAGAAGATTACCAAGGATGCCGGACTTGACGTATATGCCATGATTAAGGGAATCCAGCCCATTTGCTTTGAGAATGCCTGTTGGGCTTATATCGTAGGTGCAGCCATCGCAATTAAAAAGGGATCCAGAAAAGCTGCTGATGCGGCTGCAGCAATCGGTGAAGGCTTACAGTCCTTTTGTATCCCCGGCTCTGTAGCAGACCAGAGAAAAGTTGGTTTAGGACATGGTAACCTTGGTAAGATGTTACTGGAAGAGTCCACCGAATGCTTCTGCTTCCTGGCAGGACATGAGTCCTTTGCAGCAGCGGAAGGTGCCATCGGTATCGCTCAGTCAGCAAACAAGGTTAGACAAAAGCCTTTACGAGTAATCTTAAACGGCCTCGGTAAGGATGCGGCACAGATCATCTCCCGTATCAACGGCTTTACTCATGTTGAAACAGAGATGGATTATTATACAGGAGAGGTGAAGGAAGTATCCCGTAAATCCTACTCCAAGGGTGTCAGAGCATCCGTAAACTGCTATGGTGCCAACGATGTAACAGAAGGTGTTGCTATCATGCATAAGGAAGGTGTTGACGTTTCCATT
Organism: Bacillota bacterium; assembly: GCA_023409535.1. Taxonomy (GTDB): domain Bacteria; phylum Bacillota; class Clostridia; order Lachnospirales; family Lachnospiraceae; genus Mobilitalea. Next base: position 43,161 of record JAEYGZ010000050.1, on the reverse strand, counting down.
ACCGGCAACTCCACCAACCCTACCAGATTCCAGCATCCCGTTGCAGGTACCTACAAGAAGGAATGCACTGACTTAGGTAAGAAATACTTCTCCGTAGCTTCCGGCGGCGGTACAGGCAGAACACTTCATCCGGATAATATGGCAGCAGGTCCTGCATCCTACGGTATGACAGATACTATGGGCAGAATGCATTCCGACGCACAGTTCGCAGGTTCCTCCTCCGTTCCGGCTCATGTTGAGATGATGGGTCTGATTGGCGCTGGTAACAACCCGATGGTAGGTATGACCGTGGCTGTTGCAGTTGCGGTCCAGGAGGCAGCTGAGGCAAATCGTTTCTAAGAAATGATCGTATCTTTCAGAAACCAGTCAGAAGTTTAAAGGTTACATTGAATTTATAATAATTTATATTGTTTCAAATATAAAAATGTCCACTTATAATTATCTCATGGGTGGACATTTTTTTCGCTGTCGGCCATATCAATGGAAGTTGCGAAATCCCTTTTTATGTTTAAGCTTTTTAATTAAAAATATGATCATAATAATACAGCCTGCAAATGATGTGCAAGCAATGCAAAACAGCGGTATAACGACAAAGGTAAAAGTTAATCCCCAGGGATCCATGCCATTCCAGGTAAGGACCAGCTCATAGATAGCATCTGCAGCAATGATCAGTGTGAGGACAATACCGATAATATATAAAAATATGATTATAGCAGTTTTTTTCAATAGAATCCTCCAATATTTTTTTGAATCTATTGTAACATATTAGTGATAAGGTTCAAAGTAGGACTATGTTACTTCCCGGTTTTCATTTACAATAAAACTTATGGGAGATATCTCCTTACGGCAATTACAGACAATAAGAATGCAGGCATATTTTCAATTATGCCTGCATTCTTATTGTCAGAAGTCATATGGGATAAACTCAAACCCCTCTGATATTACCTGAGGACGGGGCTTTGTTAGAAGTGGATTTGGAGCGGGAATCTTCTGTTTTTATACTGTTTTTGTAATCAACATCATTATCTGAATTATTGTTTTTTGCACCTGTTTCTTTGGAAGGTGTACCTTTACTATTTTTCATTATGATCTCCTTTCGGCTGTTTTTTATAGTATTCGTTGAATGAATAAAAGTATTCATCAGTATTTTCGCATACGATAATGCGATTTTTGTCAGGTAACATGGGAATTTCAAAGAAAAATTAAGTTTTGCGGGACTGATAGAACGCAGGATGACAGCAAGATGTGTTCTTGACAAATTACGGATACCTCATTAGAATAGTCATAATATCTGCAAGGATGTAGACTGGGAAAGATGAGGACCACATATGAGAATAAAAATGATCGACACCTACCGGGGGCTTCCGCGTAACATGTACATCATGTTTGGAGCAACGGTAATCAACCGTTTCGGCGATTTTGTCATGCCGTTTTTAACGATGTATCTGACGATTAAGATCGGCTTATCGGTGGAAGCGGCCGGGATCATCGTGACCATATCCTCATTGCTTGGAATTCCTTCCTCTTTGCTGGGCGGAAGATTTGCGGATGAATTCGGACGGAAAAGAACCTATCTGATTGCACAGGCGGCTGCAGCCTTATCCTTGCTGCCTTGCGCATTTTTAACAAATCCGAATATTATCGTAATCTTTCTGTTAATATCCACCTTCTTTCATGGCGCGGTAAGGCCGCCCATGAATGCAATCATTACAGATATGCTGCCGCCGGAGCAGAGACAGCAGGGCTTTTCCCTTCAATATCTGGGAATTAATATCGGTGTTGCTCTTGGGCCAATTGTTGCGGGCTTTTTGTTTAATCATTTGCTTCCCCTGCTCTTTATCGGGGATGCGTTAACTTCTTTTATCGCATTATTCTTAATCTGGAAGAACGTAAAGGAGTTAAAGCCGGAGGAATTAAAAAAGACTGTATATACGAAGGCGGAGAAGGAAGAAAAGGGAAATGTTATCACAGCACTTTTAAAGCGCCCCATGATAATCATCTTTCTGCTGATTTATACTATATACAGCTTCGTCTATACCCAGCACAGATTTTCGCTTCCCCTTACTTCGGATGCGGTATTTGGAGAAAGCGGAGCAAGTAAGTTTGGAATGCTGATGAGTGTAAATGCCTTTACAGTATTATTGTGCACTGTGGCTGTAACCTCTGCCACAAAGAGATTTAAGCCCTTGATTAATATAGCTTTGGCAGGAATATTCTATGCGGTTGGGTTTGGTATGCTGATGTTTATTAACAATTATCCCTTATTTATAATATCAACTTTTATATGGACCATCGGTGAGATACTTGTGGTAACAAACTTTGGCGTATATCTTGCGGATAACAGCCCAAGTAATTTCCGCGCGAGATTTAACGCTGTGGGTTCCTTAAGCTGGTCCATCGGAGCAGCTCTTGGCACTTCTGTTGCAGGCAAGTTTATTCAGGAAATCGGGCTTGATTATATCTGGCTGTTGACACTAATTCTATCTATTGTCGGTATTGCCGGAATGTATAGCATTTATATTGCCGGAAAAAAGAAAGCGGAAACGGAAGAAAGAGTTGCAGGGCTGGAAAAAGAAGCGGTATAATAAACTATATTCAGAATATGTAACGATAATAGGAAAGAGCAATTGAGAGGAGCTTGAACAATGGTTAAAGTAGTGGCACAAAACACATTGGCGGTTGAAAAGGTTGATGAAGCAATCAATTTATATCAGGAACTGGTAGCGAAGACAAGGCAGGAAGACGGTTGTATCAAATATGAATTATTCCAGGACGTAAAGGATCCGGCAATCCTTACGGTAATTGAGGAGTGGGAGAGCCGGGAAGCTCTGGATCTGCATAGGAAGACAGAGCATTTTACCAGAATTGTACCGATGATCAATGAATTCAAAGTTTCAAGCAATTTAAATATTTATAAAAAGGTAATCTAAATGGATATAAAAGAATAAATTAAAACGGTTCAGATACAGATTGGTATCTGAACCGTTTTTTTATCGCTTTGAGCCCTGAAGCTCACGTTGATCCTCTTGTTCTGCTTCCTTAACAATGGCATCCAGAACATTAATGAGGTCGTGGATGGAATGAAGCTCGACATTTCGTTCCAGGATAGCATCTTTTAGTTCAATGGACAAAGACTCAAACTTTTCTTTTACTTCCGGAGCTACATATGACATAAATTCATCACCCGATCCTTCCATATTCACATGAAGAGACTGTGCAAATATCATAATTTGCATCAGCTCCTTATCATAGCATTTGCTTAATATAGGTTTTCTATGTAACTGACGAAGCAACTTAAATTTGGAATTTGTCAGCTTCCGTGTTGACAAATAAAAAAGGCGCCGATATAATATTGTATATCAAACAGTTGTAGATGCAACTATACGACAAAGGAGAATTGAATTGGAAAATGAACGTATCGGTTTGGAGCTTCGTTCTCTGAACAATCTGATTCGGCGTTATTTTGAATTTTCATCCCACAAAAAGGAAATAGAAAAAGTTACCGGCAACAATGGCTGGATCATCGGCTACCTTGCCAATAATGCAGATAAGGATATTTATCAAAAGGATATTGAGGAGCATTTTACCATAACCCGCTCTACGGCATCCAGAGTGCTGACCCTGATGGAGCAAAAGGGATTGATCAGGAGGCAGACGGTCATACAGGATGCGCGCCTGAAGAAGATTGTGCTGACGGATAAGGCGCAGGAGCTGGACAAAATCATGAAAGGGGACGCGGATAAAATGGAGCAGGCCCTGATCAAGGGGTTTACCTCAGAAGAAATTGAAAGGCTTGGGTCCTATCTGAAAAGGATGAAGGAGAATATTATAGATTTGCAGGAAAATAGCCGGGGGGACTAGGTTGAAAATAAAAGGCAAGAAAATCATCTTTACACAGAAGAAAGGCTTGGTTATTTAAATGATTAGGAAATTATTATCTTATGTGCAGGAATATAAGAAAGATACCATTCTTGCACCAATCTACGTAACTTTGGAATCTATTATTGAAATTATTATTCCGACTCTGATGTCATTTGTTATTGATAACGGAATTTACAAAAAGAATATGAATTATATCTGGTTGATGGGTCTTGCCTTGACCCTTGCGGCGGTAATTTCCATGCTGACAGGAATCCTGGCAGGCCGCAGCGCGGCCATTGCCTCGGCCGGATTTGCCAAAAATCTGCGTAAGGCAATGTTTGGTAATGTTCAGAGGTTTTCCTTTTCTAATATCGACAAATTCTCATCCTCCAGTATTATCACCAGACTGACTACCGATGTTACCAACGTCCAGAATGCTTTTCAGATGATGGTGCGTCTGGCCTTCCGGGCACCGATGATGATTATATTTGCCTTGATCTTTTCCTTCCGTATCGATGCGAGGCTTTCTTTTATCTTTCTGACAGTAATTCCTGTGCTGGGAATAGGACTGGTACTGATTGCAACCCGTGTTCACCCGATCTTTGTGCGGGTATTTAGAACCTACGATAAGCTGAATAATATCGTGCAGGAGAATCTCCACGGGATCCGGGTGGTGAAATCCTATATCAGAGAAGATCATGAGGAGAATAAATTTGAGTATATTTCCGGAACTATTTTTCAGGATTTCTCCAAGGCGGAAAGACGGCTGGCCTATAATATGCCTCTCATGCAGTTCTGTCTTTATACCAGTATGCTTTTACTCTCCTGGTTTGGAGCAAAAGCGATAATCGCCAGCGGTAACAGTGCCGCACTGGGACTTTCCACAGGAGAGCTTTCCAGCTTAATTACATATGCGATGCAGATTCTTATGAGCCTGATGATGCTTTCCATGGTATTTGTCATGATCATCATATCCCGTGCTTCCGTAGAGCGTATTACGGAGATTTTGAAGGAAGAAAGCGACCTGAAAAACGGTGATCATCCGATTACTGCCGTCAGGGACGGTTCCATTACCTTTGAAAATGTTACCTTTTCCTATGCACGAAAAACCGATAAACCTGTCCTAAACAATATAAACCTTTCGATTGCCTCCGGAGAAACGGTGGGAATCATCGGGGGAACAGGTTCCTCAAAGTCGAGTCTGGTGCAGCTGATTCCCAGACTATATGATGCTGTGAGCGGGAAAGTGACCGTAGGCGGAGCGGACGTACGGGAGTATGATCTGGAGATGCTGCGCAACCAGGTTGCCATGGTACTGCAGAAAAATATCCTGTTCTCCGGTACAATCAAGGAAAACCTGCGTTGGGGTGACGAAGACGCTACGGATGAGGAGATTATCCGCGCCTGCAAGCTTGCCCAGGCGGATGGATTTATCAGAGAATTTCCAAGTCAATATGATACCTATATCGAACAGGGCGGTACCAATGTATCCGGCGGACAAAGGCAGCGGCTCTGTATAGCCCGGGCATTGCTGAAAAAACCAAAGATTTTGATTCTAGATGATTCCACCAGTGCGGTGGATACGAAAACCGACAGTCTCATCCGTCAGGCATTTAAGGAGGAAATCCCGGATACCACCAAAATCATCATCGCGCAGCGGGTTGCGTCTGTTCAGGATGCCGACAAGATCATCGTACTGGATGACGGCCGAATCGATGCAGCCGGTACGCATGAGGAGCTGATGCAGACCAGTGCGATCTACCGTGAGGTATATGAATCGCAGAATAGAGGAGGTGTCCTTCATGAATAAAGATACTGAGAATAAAGACATTGAGAATAAAGATGCCTTGCATAAAGATATTGAGAATAAGCATGCTTTGAATGAAGACATTGTGAATAGAGGCTCTGTGAAAAAACAGCCTGGTATGACCGGCAGGCCTCCCATGCGGCGCTTTCAGCCGGGAACTCTGAAACGGCTCCTGTCCTTCATGGCTGAGTACAGGCTTCAGTTAATCTTTGTTGTGGTGTGCATCCTGTTAAGCGCAGCCGCAAGTGCCGCTTCCGCACTGTTTATGAAAACACTGATTGACGGTTACATCATCCCGCTGCTGGGACAGCAGCATCCTGTATATACAGAACTGCTCCGGGTGATCACCATGATGGGCTTCATCTATCTGGTCGGTATTCTTTCCACCCTGTTTTATAACCGCGCCATGGTTGTGGTGGGACAGGGAACCCTGAAGAAAATCAGGGACCGGATGTTTAACCATATGCAGACCCTGCCGATCCGTTACTTTGATACCCACACCCACGGCGACACCATGAGCCGGTATACCAATGATACGGATACGCTGCGGCAAGCCATAACCCAAAGCTTTCCTCAGATGTTTTCCTCTGTGGTTACCGTAATGGCGGCATTTTTCTCCATGCTTTACTTAAGCGTCGGACTGACTTTGTTTGTGCTTGCGTTCGCATTTTTGCTGCTTAAGGTGATCAGAATACTGGTTGGCCGCAGCGGCAGTTTTTTCATGAAGCAGCAGGAGTCTTTGGGCGACGTTAACGGCTATATTGAGGAGATTATCAACGGTCAGAAGGTTGTAAAGGTTTTCTGCCATGAGGAAAAGGCCTTGGAAACCTTCAGCCAAAAGAATGATGAACTTTGCTACAGCGCCACAGAGGCTAATAAGTACGGTAATATTACTATGCCCATTGTCGGTAATATGGGTTATATGCTGTATGTGCTGCTGGCTATCTTCGGAGGAGCAGCAGGGATTGCAGAGCTTCCCAATCTCAGCCTGACAGGTATTAACGTACTTACTGTTGGTACCATCGTTTCTTTTTTGATCCTTTCCCGCAGCTTTATCAATCCCATCGGGCAGATCTCCATGCAGTTTAATATGGTGATCATGGCTCTTGCAGGTGCATCCAGAATCTTTGAGCTCATGGATGAGGAAAGCGAACAGGACGAGGGTTATGTTACCCTGGTCAATGCGAAGTATAGAAACGGGGAACTGGAGGAGTGTTCCCAACGTACGGATATGTGGGCCTGGAAGCATCCTCACAGCGACGGAACGGTTTCTTATGTTCCGCTTCAGGGCGAGATTGTCTTTCATGATGTTGATTTCGGCTATACGGAGGATAAAATTGTCCTGCACAATATATCCCTCTATGCCCTTCCCGGTCAGAAGGTTGCTTTCGTCGGTGCAACCGGGGCAGGAAAGACGACCATTACTAATCTGATCAACCGTTTTTATGATATAGCGGACGGAAAAATACGCTATGACGGGATCAATATAAATAAGATTAAAAAGGCTGATCTTCGCCGTTCCCTTGGGGTTGTACTGCAGGATGTCAATCTGTTTACCGGCACTGTGATGGACAATATCCGTTACGGAAAGCTGGATGCTTCCGATGAGGAATGCATCGCAGCTGCCAAGCTTGCCAACGCGGACGGTTTTATCCGGATGCTTCCCCAGGGTTATGATACCGTACTGGAGGGAGACGGAAGCGGACTCTCCCAGGGGCAGCGCCAGCTTATTTCAATTGCTCGTGCAGCCGTGGCAGATCCTCCGGTAATGATTCTGGATGAAGCTACTTCTTCCATTGATACCAGAACTGAGGCCATCGTTCAAAAGGGGATGGATGCGCTGATGAAGGGAAGGACAGTATTTGTCATTGCTCACAGACTTTCCACCGTACAGAATTCCGATGTTATTATGGTTCTGGAGCATGGAAGGATAATAGAGCGCGGCAGCCATGATCAATTAATTGAGCAGAGAGGAAAATACTATCAGCTTTATACAGGAGCATTTGAATTGGAATAGGTATAGTTTCAAGAGCGTGAAAACAGGCTTCTCAAGTATGAGGGGCCTGTTTTCAACTCCTGAATTTCAGCTGTGATAAAAAAGTTTTATTTAAAACATTATTAATTTCTTCTAATAATAAGATTGTTTTGAATTTTATCGATTATAATCACAAAATGATTGGCCTTTAATAAATCAGAGTTGATCGCAAATGTAAGCGGGTAGCTGAAATCATCTTCAAATCCGATCTCATCGTGTATTAATTTATCACAATCAAAGTGATATGTTACATTGCCCAATTTGAGTTCTATCCCGGTGCCGGCATTATCAATATCATAAAAGGAACGACTTGCGCCGGTATCTAAGTATATCGTGCTTTTTTCTCCATTTACTTCTCCTTCAAAAAATAATAGATCCTGCTCATGGCTTAGCTCTGACTTGATTAAAGGTAATACAATATAATTTTCCTGCCGCAGGGTGCTATAATCGATGGGTTCGCTGCAGACAGCTATCTTTTTGTTCTTATAATCAAGAGTGATTACCTTGTGACTAAAGTAGGTAAGACCAATGGTACCGTTAAATTTTGAGGAGCTAAACATCCTCCAGTCATTTAGCGAGGATTTAACATCATGGTATTGTTCGCCGAATACATTGATGCTTTTTAATAGGACGGAGCTGCCTTCTCCCCGGTAGGTGCCGTCAGCGTTAAGTTCTGTCGTTGTACCGATAACGTCATAATCAATTTGATCCTGCAAAGCTGTTGTCATTAAAAAGCCCATTCCATTGCCCGTATCAAATAATAATTTTACTTCTTTATCGTTGATTTTTACAGGAATGACCGGACAGGGAGAGGACGCTTCAAAGGATATGTCATGAATTTGGTTTTCTTCATAAGAAAGCTCCTTCCTCCAATCAATAGAGGTGTCATCTTCCCTGAAATAGAAAACGACATAAGTTACGGTAGCGGTAAGGAGGATAACAACGATACCAAAAATAATTGCCTTGAATTTTATCATACATTTCTCCATTGCGTTACCTTTGTGCAGGCAGCTTAATTTAATCATGTTAACGGGTGTAAGAGTGCTCTTTGATTTAATGTTACAACAGATTCCATAATATTTCCATATAAATCAGATATAAACCACTTTATTTGTTGTGGTTTGCATTGTAGGTATGAAGAAATGAAGGAGTTTATAATTATTTTATAATTCGATTATAAAAAAGATGTTGACTAACTGTTCTATATGATGTATAACATATATTGCATATAGATAAACGGAGACAAATAGTCAATCCGTTATCTTATATATAAATAATTAAAATCATTTAAGAAGGAGTGGTTATTATGTTAAGACCAGCATTATTTGAACCCACAGGACCGTTATTTTTTGACAGAGTATTTCATGACTTCTTTGGAGATGGCTTCAGCCGCTTTGATAACTTTAACACCGATGTGATTGATAAGGGTGACAGTTATCTGCTGCAGGCTGAGCTGCCCGGCTTTGATAAGCAGGACATAAATATTGATTTGGACCAGGAAACCTTGACAATCACTGCAAACCACAGCGAAGAAAAGAAGGAGAAGAAGCATAATTATGTAAGACAGGAGAGACGCTATAACTCCTATTGCAGAAGCTTCCATATCCCCGGAATTAAGAAGGAAGATATCTCAGCCTCCTATAACAACGGAGTGCTGGAAGTCACACTTCCCAAGGAAAATGCCATAATAGATGAGCCTAAAAGAATTGAAGTTAAGTAAATAATTTAGGTAATCAAAGTGACGGGGAGCAGGAGAAGGACTGAAGTAGTCCGTCCCCTGCTCCCTTCCTGTTGTTGCACCTGTCTCCGTCCCTTTGTCAATCTACATTATTTATATCCTATGCAAAAGGATTCTCCGTCTTATAAAGCATACCCTTAGGCTGATTAAAACCGATCTCGGTTACCCCTAAGTAACGGAATACATCAAACAATGCCTTGCCGTAATGTCCGAAGGCAACCGCACCATGATGAGGATAGTTCTTCTCAATTAATACATGGCGATAGAAGCGTCCCATCTCAGGAATTGCAAAGATTCCGATACCGCCGAAGGAACGGGTTGCAACCGGAAGCACTTCACCTTCAGCAACATATGCGCGAAGCAGTGCATCGGCAGTACTCTGGAGGCGGAAGAAAGTGATATTTCCGGGAATGATATCTCCCTCCAGAGTTCCCCGGGTGATATTCGGCTCCTGATTCGGCTCTAAAGCTCTTGCCATGATTTTTTGATTCTTCATGGAAGAATTGCTCAATTTGCAGATAGCGGTGTTGCCGCAGTGGAAGCCCATGAAGGTATCCTTATGGGAATAATTGAATTTACCCTTAATTTCGGACTGATACATATCCACAGGAACTGTATTATTAATATCAAGCAAGGTTACCGCGTCCTCGCTGATACAGGTTCCGATATATTCACTCAGGGCTCCGTAGATATCAACCTCACAGGATACCGGATAGCCGAGCGCAGTAAGGCGGCTGTTCACATAGCAAGGAACAAAACCGAACTGAGTCTGGAAGGAAGGCCAGCATTTATTGGCAAATGCCACGAACTCCCTGGAACCCTTGTGTTCCTGGGCCCAATCAAGTAAAGTAAGCTCATACTGCGCAAGCTTTGGAAGGATGCCGGGCATCTTATTTCCTGCCCCCAATTCCTGTTCCATGCTCTTAATCACCTCGGGAATTCTGGGATCATTTGCATGTGCGTTGAAAGCTGCGAATAAGTCCAGCTCGGAGTTTTCCTCAATCTCAACACCGATATTATAAAGCTGTTTAATAGGGGCGTTACAAGCAAGGAAGTCCTGCGGACGGGGACCAAAGGAGATAATTTTTAAATTATTTAAGCCGATGACCGCTCTTGCAACAGGTACAAATTCTTCAATCATTTCAGCAACCTCTTCAGGACTGCCTACGGGATATTCCGGTATGTAAGCTTTAATACCGCGAAGCTTCAGATTATAGCTTGCATTCAGCATTCCGCAATAAGCATCGCCTCTGCCGTCCTGCAGATCATCGCCGCTTTCCTCGGCAGCTGCAGCATACATCACAGGACCGTCGAAATATTTGGCAAGAAGAGTCTCGGCAGTTTCCGGTCCGAAGTTGCCAAGGTATACGACAAGTGCGTTGCAGCCTGCATCCTGAACCTCCTCCAGTGCCTTCTTCATATGTAATTCATTTTCAACAGTAGTGGGACATTCATAGATGATCCCCTTTTTCTCATAAGCGGCTATAACCGCTTTTCTTCTGCTGGCAGACAGCTCCATGGGAAAGCAGTCACGGCTGACAGCAATCATACCTAATTTGACCTTCGGTATATTCATTACAATATCCTCCTAAATAAAATATTTGATTTGGTATTACCTGGATGAAGGAGGTTTACCTCCTTTTATAAATATGAGTCTGGCAATGTAAACTGATAAAATAATGATTTGGGGACATATCATAGTTTTATCGTTAACTCTGTTTCTAATTATATTTGTTTCTATTAATACAGTCAATAAATTATATTGAAAAGTGTAAAGTTTAGCGGAAAACCTTGCATGAAACAGGTAATTTGGTCTAATTGATGTCCTGTATGATTTTTTGCCCTGTTGAAAATAATATTGAATAAGGAAATGAAGTATGATAGGATTAATTTAACAGATTTGTCTGAATTTATATAAAAATAATTCAGGCAAAAATTGAATGCAAAGGGGATTAAAGATGGAAGAAAATAACAATCCGTATACAAATAACAATGAACCGAATAATCAAGACACAAACCCGAATGACCAGACCGGTAACCAGCAGCCTTACGGAACGTATCAGGAACCGCAGTATCAATCACCAGGGACGAATCAACAGTATAACCAGAATCAGCAATACAGCCAGAATCAGCAATATGACCCAAATCAGCAATATAATCAAAATCAGCAATATAATCAAAATCAACAATATAATCAGTACCAGAATCCATATTCACAATACCAGCAATATCAACAGATTAACCAGCCTAAGAGCAACGGTATGGCAATTGGTTCGTTGGTATGCGGTATCCTGGGCTTCCTGCTCAGCTGCTGCTGGTTTATCTCGCTGCCGCTTTCCATTATCAGCATCGTTCTTGGTATCATCGTAGTTAAGAAAAACAAAGCCGGAAGACCCATGGCAATTGTGGGAATCGTTCTTGGCGCAATTACCGTCGTCATAGCCATTGGTTTTATTGTGGTAGGTGCCCTTTCAATAAGTAATGGTGAGTTCGGTAACATTTATCAGCAATATTATGATGAGATTACAAGAGATATTGACTCTTCCGTATATTAAGAATCGATATTATAAAGTTAATCAATTATAAAATACTCCTCCTTATTATACAACAGAGTCATCTGTTCCCATAAGGAGGAGCAATTTTTTATCGGACAGTACCTAATTGCTGACATAATCCGAATTCGTTTAAGGAGCAAGCTCAGGTATAAAATTGCGCAGTATAAGGTATACAAGGACAATCGCAATCAGAATAAGATAAAAGCTAAGCTTTCTTGGGAGAATACGAAGCTGTTTGCCAAGGCTGTAGGCAGCAAGCTCAATATATGCGGCCAAGCCAATCAGCAGAGCGAGGATGGGGACGATATTAAAATGCATTGCCAGGGTAAAATCACCTTCAAGGAGAGCATCTACACTGCGGGTATTACCGCAGGCCGGGCAATAGAGACCGAGATTGGTATAGAGAACGCAGGGGGGCAGGAATGCCATCCAGGCAAATATCATATCTTTAAATAAATATAGGATCACCAGTCCGATTGGGATCAGTATCGTTATGCATTTAGCAAATGTTCTGTTTTTCATGAGCCGGCCTCATTTCATCTGTAATAGGGACAGTATAGCATATTCCGGTAAAAAATAGTATGGATATTTCATACTTGTGGTAGTTTAAGGAATGATATATAATAGGGAAAACCAAAGGAATGGAAGGAATTAGACGGATGAATTTGAATGAATATCTGAAGGAACATCAAATGATCATGGATGGTTCGATGGGAACCTATTACTGCAGCATTGTCAATCAACCGGATGCAGTACCGGAGTTTGCCAATCTTTCGAATCCGACCGTTATTAAGACGATACATTCTGATTATATAAAGGCAGGAGCACGCCTGATCAGGACAAATACCTTTGCGGCTAACCGGACAGTACTTAACTGTGAGGAAGAGGAGCAGAGAAAAATAGTCAAGGCTGCCTGCCGCTTGGCAAAAGAGGCTGCCAGAGAGAGCATAGAGGATGGATTGCAGGAAGTTACGGAAAGCAAGTCACTCTGGATTCTCGGTGATATCGGTCCGATTCCGGAAGCGGCAGAGACCGATGAACAAATTGTGCTTGCGGAGTATAAAAGGCTTTGCGACTTGTTCATTGAGGAGGGGTTAAACGGAATTCATTTTGAGACCTTTTCAAGTGCTCATTATATAGAAGAACTGGCTGCGTACATAAAAAGTAAACAGAAAAATATGTTTGTGATGGTCAGCTTTTGTGTGAATAAGAACGGCTTTACCGCCTCAGGTGTCCGTGCGGCCCGTATTCTTGATAAGGCTGCGAAGATTGAAGGTATTGATGCCTGCGGTTTAAATTGCGGTGTGGGTTCCGGGCATATGCAGCTGCTGGCGAAGCGCATCAGCTTTCCGGCAGGCAAATATATCTATATCTCCCCCAATGCCGGCTATCCGGAGCAGCTGCAAAATCGTATGGTGTTCATGGACAACGCAAGATACTTTGCCGGGAATATGAAGCTGATTGCGGACTTGGGCATTGACCTGCTGGGGGGGTGCTGCGGTACAACGCCGGAATATATTCGTGCCCTGTCTCAGCAGCTTGCCGGAAAAAATCGAATTAGTGTACAGAGAACGGAGCACAGTGCGGCTGAAGGCAGTAAGCTGCCCATCAGGGAAAATGATTTCTATCAGCTTTTACAGAGCGGAAAGAAGGTAATTGCTGTTGAGCTTGACCCGCCCTATGATGCAAACATTGACCAGATCATGGAATGTGCCCACACTGTGAAGGCAAAGGGTGCGGATATTATTACCTTTGCGGATTCACCGCTTGGAAGAAGCCGTGTGGATTCTGTCCTGATGGGCATTAAAATAGCAGAGGAGACCGGTTTGGCAGTGATGCCCCATATCTGCTGCAGGGACCGTAATATGATCTCCATGCGTTCTATGCTGCTGGGGGCTTATATCCACGGAATTCGTAACCTTCTTCTGGTTACCGGCGATCCGGTACCCGGTGAGAGCAGAGTATCTACAACTGCGGTATTTGATTATAATTCTGTCCAGCTGATGGACTATGTGAAGGAAATGAACGTGGAGCATTTTGCTTCGGAACCCATATATTATGGCGGTGCCCTCAATCATGCAAGAGGCTCTGCGGAAAAGGTAGTCGAGCGTATGAAACGTAAGATTGACGCGGGAGCCAAGTATTTTCTGACCCAGCCGATCTATTCCAGAGAGGATGCGGAGCGTATTCAGCGTATCAAGGAGCTGGCGGATACAAAGATCCTATGCGGAATTATGCCCTTGGTCAGCTACAGGAATGCTTCCTTTATTAAAAATGAGATGGGGCAGATCAATGTCCCCGATGAGATTATTGCAAGGTACCGGCCGGATATGTCCAGAGAAGAAGCGGAATGCGTCGGTGCGGAGATCGCCGTAGAAATGATGGCAATGCTTGATCCGGTTGCGGACGGTTATTATTTTATGCTTCCCTTTAACCGCGTAAGTCTGATGGATAAGATATTGAATTAAGTATGAAAATAGTAATGCGGCAATTGCTTATGTGACTGAAATGATGGAAAGGTACGGGTGCTTATGACAAGACAAGAATTTAAAGATTTAACACAATCAAGAATAGTGATTCTGGACGGTGCTACCGGAAGTAACCTGCAAAAACGCGGCATGCCCACCGGCGTGTGTCCGGAGGAATGGATTCTTGACCATCCGCAGATCGTTACAGAGCTTCAGAGGGAATTTCTTGAGTCGGGCTCCGATATCCTGCTGGCTCCAACCTTTACCGCAAACCGTATTAAGCTGAAGGAATACGGTTTGGAGAAACGCATTCAGGAAATTAACCGGGGACTGGTTGAGATATCAAAGGCTGCAATAGAGGATTACCGCAAAAGGACAGGCAGCCACAGAAAGATATACATCGCAGCCGATCTTACCATGACCGGTGAGCAGATCTATCCCCTTGGAACCATGACCTTTGAAGAGCTGGTGGAGGTATATAAGGAGCAGCTTGGCTATCTTATACCTGCCGGTGTGGAGCTTGTAGTAGTGGAGACCATGATGAGCCTGCAGGAATGCCGTGCGGCACTGCTGGCAGTCAAAGAAACCTGTAATCTTCCGGTTATGATCTCCATGACCTTCAATGAGAACAGGAAGACCTTGTACGGAACGGATCCAAGGACTGCTGTGATCGTGTTTCAGAGCATGGGAGCGGATGCGGTAGGGATTAACTGCTCCACCGGTCCCGACAAGATGGTTGATATCATTAAAGAGATGAAGGAATACGCTTTTGTCCCGATCATGGCAAAACCCAATGCAGGGATTCCGTGTCTGGTAGACGGAGCAACACATTTTCCCATGGGTCCGGAGGAATTTGCCCAGGAGATGGAGAAGCTGTTGGAGGCAGGAGCCGATATCGTGGGCGGATGCTGCGGAACGACACCGGAGCATATGATGAAATTGGTAAAGAAGGCGGAGAAAAGGAAGCCTCAGCCCATGCGTACAGCACATGTCCGTGCTTTAACCACAGAATTTAATACGGCTCTTATTCCAATCAACGGGCCATTTATGATTGTCGGTGAGAGAATAAATCCGACCGGTAAGAAGGAGCTCCAGGCGGAATTACGGGAAGGAAGGCTTGATCTGGTATCCGCTATGGCCGCAGAGCAGGCTGAGCTGGGGGCTGCGATACTGGATATTAATGTTGGTATGAACGGCATCGATGAGAAGGAAATGATGCTCAAGGTAATGCAGGAGGCACAAGACAGCGGTAAGCTTCCTCTTTGTATTGACTCAAGCCATGTTCAGGTCATTGAAGCAGCCCTTCGGCTATATCCGGGCCGTGCATTAATAAATTCCATATCCTTAGAAAAAGAAAAATTTGAAAAGCTGATACCCTTAGCCAACAAGTATGGTGCAATGTTCATTCTGCTGCCCTTATCGGATCAGGGACTTCCCAAGGATCTTCAGGAGAAGAAGGAAATCATCCGTACCATTTTGGACAGAGCCTATGAATGCGGGCTGACCAAGGAGGATATTATCGTTGACGGACTTGTTACAACGGTTGGTGCAAACAAAGATGCCGCCATTGAAACACTCGAGACAATCCGCTATTGTAAGGAAGAGTTTGGGATTGCTACCATTATCGGCTTATCCAACATATCCTTTGGCTTGCCGGAGCGTCAGTTCATTAACAGCACCTTCCTGGCTTTTGCAATCCAGGCGGGATTAACGATGGCAATTGCCAACCCCTCTCAGGATCTGATCGTCAATACCACCCTGGCAGCAGATTTACTGCGGGCTGTGGAAGATGCGCCCCAGCGGTATATTGACCGTGCGGCTGCACGGCCGACAATAATCTCAACAGGATCAGATACCGCACAGAAGGGTAAGGCTCTGAAGTCTGAGAATGCAAGTACCGGCGGCAATGTGGCTGCAAATGGTGCTTCTGATGCAGCCGATGACCTGAAGCACGCGATATTTACAGCAATTGTTAAGGGCAATAAGAAGAATATATTGTCACTGGTGGAACAGGAAATCGTCAATACAGCACCGGGGCAATTAATAGATGATACTCTGATTCCTGCAATTAATGAAGTGGGAAGCCTGTATGACCGGCAGATTTATTTTCTGCCGCAGCTGATTGCCGGAGCGGAGACAATGAAGCTTGCCATCGATTATCTGGAGCCCCTATTGGAGCGTGGTGAGCAAAAGGCGAAGAAGGGAACCGTCGTCATTGCTACCGTATCAGGTGACATCCATGATATCGGCAAGAACCTGGTTACCCTGATGCTTAAGAATTACGGTTATCATGTCATCGATCTGGGCAAGGATGTTCCGACTGATAAGATCATTGAGACTGCCAGAGAGGAAAATGCAGATATTATAGCCCTCTCCGCCCTCATGACTACCACGATGGTGGAGATGAAAAAGGTTGTTCAGAAGGTCAGGGACCAGGGACTGAAGGCGAAGGTTATCATCGGAGGTGCGGTAATTACTGAGGGCTATGCCCAGGAGATCGGCGCAGACGGTTATTCCGGTGATGCACAGACTGCTGTTGCCCTGGTAAGAAGACTCATGGAAGAAACCTGAATTGTCTATTAACATTTAAAATAAGCATTTGCTGAACAGCACTTACAGAGCAGCTCTGTAAGTGCTGTTTTGGTACTAAGTACAGAGAAAATGTATAGAATTTAGATTTTGGCATGTCAATTTTCTATTGGCATACGGTAGGAAAACGGAAAGATATTGCATTTCGATTACAAATGTGGCTTTTTGGTTACAAAACCTGCGTTTCGGTTACAAAAGTTGCATCTCGTTTACAAATATTCAGTTGTCACTTACAAACATTGCATCTCAGTTTACAAAATGGCATCTCGTCCTACTATTCACCGTGTTTTACGAAGCCGAGATTATAATGTTTATTATAAGTCAATAATAATTTATCGAAAAACGATAAATTATTATTGACTTCCATTTTTTATAGTGCTATAGTTTTCATAAAGAAGGGAAAGCCTTGGAGAAATATTCAAGGATAAGATCACATTTTACCTCAGGAGGATTTATTATGAGCAGGAACCCATTGGTTCGGTTAACTAAGTTAATACTGGATTTTATGTTTTTTACCGGAATTATTGTATGCATTACGGTGCCCCTCAGTTTTCGGTTTGTGGGAAGATATTACAGTGTATTTGATCAGTTCTATCTGCCGTTTTGCATCATTTTTATGATCGCAGGAGTGCTTGCACTGGTCATCCTATGGGAATTACGCAGTATGTTCAAGACAGTACTGAAGGAAGAGCCCTTTGTCAGAGAGAATGTCAGGTCACTTAAGAGAATGGGGATCAGCGCATTTCTTATTGCGGCAACGATGCTGACCAGATTATTTCTTGTAATCACGCCGGCGGCATTGGTGCTGGTAGCGGTATTTTCTATCGCCGGATTATTTTCCCTGGTATTATCCCAGGTTTTTGATCAGGCTGTCACCTATAAACAGGAAAATGATCTGACGATCTAGGAGGTGCCGAATGATTATAGTGAACCTGGATGTTGTAATGGCGCAGAGAAAGATGGGTTTAACGGAGCTTGCGCAGCAGGTTGATATTACAATGGCAAACCTGTCAATTCTTAAGAATAACAAAGCGAAGGCGATACGCTTCAGCACGCTGGAAGCAATCTGCAAGGCACTGAACTGCCAGCCCGGAGAAATACTGCAATATGTGGAAGATGATGATATGGATGAAAAAGAATGATTATTAAATCATCAATACTATAATAAATAAGGGAGGTTGAAGCTATGGAACAAGTAGATACCGGTTTTTCAGGTCAGGCTGAACAGGGTAATAAGGAAGCCTTAACTGCAGGAGTGTTTGTGCAAAAAAGGACGGAAGCACCGCTGCTTACCAGGATACGGAAGCAATTCGAGATAACAGGAGCAGTCAGCCTTTTATTCGGCATATTCTTTGTTGTCAGTTTTTACCGCGCAGGGGTGGGATTTAACGCGTTATTTTTTACCGCGGTCATGATACAGCTTCTGATTACGGCAATGAGAAGGTATGAGATACCCATTAAAAGCGGAACAAAGGTGTATTATTCGTTTTCACTGCTGTTCGGACTCTCAGTGGCGCTAACGGATAATGAAGCCCTGCAGTTTATGAATATTGTATCGATCCAAATTCTTCTCGATCTTTCTATCCTTCATCAGCTCCATGAGGATGGAAAATGGGATTTCATGCAGTATCTGGGCAGAATATTCGGTATGCTGTTTCTCGGAATAGGCTCTATCGGAATGCCTTTCATAGACAGTGTCGGGTTCTTAAAGCGTTCAAAGATCTTTAAGAATGATAAGTTTCGTAATATCTTTATCGGAATTCTGGTAGCATTGCCTTTGCTTTTGGTTATTATAGCATTACTTTCCGGAGCAGATATGCTGTTTGGCGATATGACAAGGAATATTTATGATTTTCTGTTCTCGGCAGACATTATTGGAGTTACTGTTATGCTTATCTTCGGCTTCTTGTGCTGCTACTGCATTCTATGCGGTGCGGCCGCCCAGACCGGACGGTCAGGCAGCAGGACGATGAAGAAGGCTGACGCGTCAATTGCGGTTACCGTGATGGTGATGATCTGTCTGGTATATGCGATTTTCTGCGGACTTCAGATTGTGTATCTGTTTGCGGGCGGATTATTTACTCTTCCGGAAGGCTATACCTTTGCAGAATATGCAAGACGCGGCTTCTTCGAGCTGCTTGCAGTTGCAATAATTAACGTGGCACTGATGCTGATTACCGCCGCCTTCTTTACCGAGAACCGGCTGCTGCGCATCCTGCTTACGATCATGACTGCCTGTACGTATATTTTGATCGGCTCTGCGGCTTATCGAATGCTGCTGTACATTGGGACGTATCATCTGACCTTCCTGCGTCTGTTTGTTTTACTGTCCCTGTTCATTATCGCTCTGATTCTGAGCGGTGTTATTGTCTCAGTATACCGCAAGAGCTTCCCGCTGTTTCGTTACAGCACCATGGTAATCACAGTTTGTTACCTGGCCTTCTCTTTTGCTAAGCCGGATTATTTTATCGCTTCTTATTTTGCGGACCATCAAAGCCAATTTGATTTAGAGGACGCAGCTTATATGGCTTATGATTTGTCCCTGGATGCGGCACCGGTGGTGTTACCCCTCCTATCAGATCAAAAGTATTGGAGCACAGATATAGGTTATATCAGGGAGAATTATTATCAAAAGATTACACATCAAAAGGAAATCAGTGATTTTCGTGATTTTAATTTATCAAATGATATTGCGGCAAAGCATTTAAAGGAGTATCTTCCTTGATTAAGGTGAATTAAAAGTGTAATCAAAGACGCATTTTCAGACTGTGAAAATGCGTCTTTTAGCATTGCAACCGCCGTGATATATGTTATAATCTTCAGTATAAGCAAATTGGTCCGTGAAGCTTAGGGTTTTTACCAAGCCTGCGTGGTGGACAGCAATCATGAAATTCATGGATTAGTTCAGCTTAAAACAGTATAATCTATGGTTAAGTTTCTAATTTGCCTATACATCTTATCTCCGGAAAGGATAAATCTATGGAACCTAAAATGATGTCCAATGATTTTGAAATAAATACGATGAATAGCTATACCGTTGATGTTATTATCCCAATCAATCATCCCGATTGTAAGCTGGACAAGCTTCTCAAGGCCCTGTACCGGCAGACAGTGAAACCGGATCATGTATTTCTGCTCCATACGGTAGAGCAGGAAGAGGAGCTGTATCCGGTTCCGTCCATAGAAGGAAGCAATATTACCGTTATTCCCATAGCGAAGCAGGATTTTGACCACGGCGGAACCAGAAAATACGGAGCCACGTTGTCGAGCGCGGATATCCTGATGTTCTTAACCCAGGATGCTGTTCCGGCGGATGAGTATGTCATAGGGAAGCTTCTGGAGCCTTATGCGGACCCATGGGTTTCCGCAGCCTATGCACGGCAATTAGCTGAGGAGAGCGTTGGGCTTGTAGAACGCTATACAAGAAACTTTAATTATCCCAAGCACAGCCGTATAAAATCCCAGGAGGATTTAGAGGAGCTTGGAATCAAGACCTTCTTTTGTTCCAATGCCTGCGCAACTTATCGCAATTCTGTTTACCAAAAACTTGGCGGCTTTGTGGAAAAGACTATTTTTAATGAAGATATGATTATGGCTGCGGCTATGATTCGCGCGGATTATCGAATTGCGTATGTGGCGGAAGCCAGAGTAGTACATTCCCACCGGTATACCTATCATCAGCAATTTACCCGTAACTTTGATCTGGGAGTATCCCATAAGGAATATAAAGAGGTATTTGCCGGAGTGAAATCGGAAGCGGAAGGAATAAAACTGATTAAGAATACAATGAAATATCTAATTGAAAAAAAGCAATACTTATTAATACCGGACTTGATCATCAGCAGCGGCTTTAAATATCTGGGATATCAGTTTGGTCTTCATTATACGTTATTGCCGCCGGATATGGTAAAACGGTTCAGTATGAACAAGGGATATTGGAAATAACCGATTGGAGAAAAGAAATAACAGATTGGCGGGGATTTGATCTATGAGTGCAATCGCAGTTGTAATGGCAACCTATAATGGAGAAAAATATATCGCAGAGCAGATAGATTCTGTCCTTGCCTCCGGTTTTCAGGATTTTGAAATTTTTATCTATGACGACGGGTCCAAGGATTCAACTTTGTCGATATTAAAGGAGTATGAACAACGCTTTCCCGAAAAGCTCCATATAGTTCAGAATGAGGTCAATCTTGGAGTGACGATGAATTTTCTGAATGCTTTGTCCAGAACCACAGCAGATTACGTGATGTTCAGCGATCAGGATGATGTTTGGATGAAGAATAAGCTGGGGCTGACCTTGAAGAGGATGCGGCATATGGAAGCGCAGCTTGGTAAAAATACGCCGGTGGCAGTATTTACGGATGCCGAGGTAGTTGATCGTGATTTGAATACAATCAATTCCTCCTTTTTTGCTTCGGGACATTTGAATCCCGGAAGGACGGATCTTGCCCATATGCTCATGGAGAATAAACTGATCGGCTGTACGGTTATGGTAAATGCCGCGCTGCGTAAGGTATTGCAGGGAAGTACTCTGCCAAAGCAGGCTCGCTATCATGACTGGTGGATTGGCTTGATTGCAGCCTCCTTTGGCAAGATCGGATTTGTGAAGGAGAGTACCCTGTATTATCGCCAGCATGGTGATAATGTAGTAGGCGATACCGGGTTTTTAGCATATCTTATGAATCGTATCACTAAGCTGCATCTTCAGAAGGAAGCACTTCAGGAGCTGTACCGGCAGGCGGAGGAATTTTTAGCCCTGTATGGGAATCAGTTATCTTCGGAGAACAAAGAAATAATAATGAATTTTGTTCATCTTCCGAAGGCAAATTTTCTTCATCGCAGATTGGCACTTTTGCACTATGGGTATCTGAAGACAGGGATTGTTCGTAATATTGGTATTTTTATTATCATCTAGCATGGCCTTCCTATTTTATCCTAATACTTTAACGGTTTAAACTGATAAAAAATTTGTGCAAATTGACGGATTGATACGCTTGACAAATACAAATGTAGTTGGTACAATAACATACAACTTTAATACAGTAAAGACAGCCCCATTACAGCGGTATCCTTGTAGTGAAGGGCTTTTCTTATAAGATTAAACCGAATGTATATCATTTTTGAACAGGGAGGAGCATGCTATGAAGCGAATGGTACTATCAATTCTGGTGGATAACACTGCCGGTGTTCTCAGCCGCGTTGCCGGGTTATTCAGCCGCAGAGGCTTTAATATCGACAGCCTGACTGTGGGCGAGACCCAGGATCCTGCAATCTCACGAATGACCATATTGGCCCATGGTGACGACCAGATTCTGGAGCAGATCAGAAAGCAGCTGATGAAGCTTGAGGATGTCATTGAAATCAAGGAGTTGGCCCCCGGAGAATCGGTGACGAGGGAGCTGATCCTCGTGAAGGTTCAGGTTGATGTGAAAGAACGTCAGGCAATCATTGCGATTGCTGATATTTTCCGTGCCAAAATCGTGGATGTGGCTCTGGAATCTCTGATGATTGAGCTGACGGGCAATCAGGATAAGATTGATGCCTTTATTAAATTATTGGATCAATATCAGATTAAGGAATTAGTCCGCACAGGTATTACGGGTCTTGCCAGAGGCTCCGGCGATATCTCGGATTATATTGAAGATTAATTAATAAATACATAGAAAATGGAGGATATGAGATGGCAAAGATTTATTATCAACAGGATTGTAACCTTTCACTGTTAGAGGGAAAAACAGTGGCAGTTATCGGTTATGGAAGTCAGGGACATGCACATGCATTAAATGCTAAGGAATCGGGTGTTCATGTGATTATCGGTCTGTATGAAGGCAGTAAATCATGGGCGAAGGCGGAAGCGGCAGGCTTTGAAGTATATACTGCGGCAGAGGCAGCCAAGAGAGCCGATATCATCATGATCCTGATCAATGATGAAAAGCAGGCGAAGCTTTATAAGGAGTCGATTGCTCCAAACCTGCAGCCGGGAAATGCATTGATGTTTGCGCATGGTTTCAGTATTCATTTTGGCCAGATCATACCTCCGGCAGATGTAGATGTATTGATGATCGCTCCCAAGGGACCCGGCCATACCGTAAGAAGTCAGTATCAGGAAGGCCGCGGAGTTCCCTGCCTGATTGCGGTACATCAGAATGCATCCGGAAAGGCACATGATCTTGGCCTTGCATACTCCCTGGCAATCGGGGGAGCCAGAGCCGGTGTTCTTCAAACTACCTTCCGTGAAGAGACTGAGACGGATCTTTTCGGTGAGCAGGCGGTTCTTTGCGGCGGTGTTACAGCTTTGATGAAAGCTGGCTTTGAGACTCTGGTAGAAGCAGGCTATGAGCCGGAAAGTGCTTATTTTGAATGTATTCATGAGATGAAGCTTATCGTTGACCTGATTAATGAAAGCGGGTTTGCGGGAATGAGATATTCCATTTCCAATACTGCCGAATACGGCGATTATATCACAGGTTCCAAGATTATCACCGCTGAGACAAAGGCAACCATGAAGAAGATTCTTACCGATATACAGGATGGAACCTTTGCGCGTAACTGGTTACTTGAGAATCAGATCGGCTGTCCGAACTTTAATGCCAAGAGAAGAATTGAGGCAGACCATCAGCTGGAGAAGGTTGGGGCGGAGCTTCGCAAGATGATGAGCTGGACCAGCAAGCCGAAGCTGATCAATAACTAGGTGTTGACACAATAATTTAAAGATGTTAAGATAACCACGTGATTTATTGCTAGAATAGTAAAAAGAGAGGGATCAGTACATGATTATTACCTGCTAATCAATAATTTGAATATGCACAGGAAAGTAAAAGCCGGTGACGGTTTCCTTTTCTTGCGGGCAGGTAATCATAAATCCTATTCTTATATAATGCAGCAGGAATGCTGGCGGGTGTAAATCGGTCTGTAATTCCTAATAGTCAGAGTATATCATTTAAAATGCTCTGTAATTCTGAGATAGTAAGCCCACAGGAAAAGTTTCTGTGGGCTTTTTGTGCTGCTGCAGTTCTTTACAGAAAAGGAAAGGTGAGGATAGATGTCTCAGATTACAGTGAATGATTTGACATTCAGCTATGATACCAGTTATGAAACTATTTTTGAACATGTAAGCTTCCAGATTGACACGGATTGGAAGCTTGGGTTTATCGGAAGAAATGGGAGAGGAAAAACTACCTTTCTTTATTTATTGTCAGGAAAATACGATTACCGGGGAAGCATCACTTCATCGGTGGAATTCAGTTACTTTCCATTTGAGGTTAGAACTCCTGAGGAGAATACCTTAACCGTAATCAAAAATACCATTGCTCCCTTTACCTGGTGGGAACAGGAGATGGAAGAATGCCTGAAGAAAAGTGCCTATGAGCAGGGGACGGCAGATGAATCAGGTTTAAGTGAGCTGTCTGTCAGTGACCCGTTGATGAGATACGGACAGCTCCAGGAGTTATATCAGACTCACGATGGTTATGTAATTGAAGAACTGATCGAAAAGGAACTGGGAAAGCTTCAGGTGGACTTAGAGGTATTAACCAGACCCTTCTCGACCCTGAGCTTTGGTGAGCGGACGAAGGTGATGCTGGCGGCATTATTCTTAAAGAAGAATAACTTTCTCTTAATTGACGAACCCACGAACCACCTGGATATGGAAGGCCGTGATACCCTGGCGGAATATCTTCAGACGAAAAAAGGATTTATTCTTATATCCCATGACCGAAGCTTCTTAGATAGGTGCATTGATCATGTTTTATCCATTAACCGGGCAGCAATTGAGGTTCAGAAAGGAAATTATTCCTCCTGGCAGCAGAATAAGGAGCGTCAGGACAACTATGAGCTGGAGAAGAATGAGAAGCTAAAGAAGGATATCTCAGAGCTTGAGGAAGCTGCAAAGCGTGCAAAGGGATGGTCGGAGCAAACAGAGGCTTCCAAAATCGGAAACCATACAGGGGACCGGGGCTTTGTCGGCCACAAAGCTGCCAAAATGATGAAGCGTGCCAAATCTATTGAGAATCGCAAGCTTGATGCGATAGATGAGAAAAGAGGATTACTTAAGAATATTGAGCAGGCACAGGAACTTAAGATTAATCTCCTGGAATTTCCGAATAAGCGTATGATCGCAGCAGAGGATCTCAGCCTTGGCTATGATGGACATGTAATAACCAACAGCATTAATTTTACACTTCAAAAGGGCAGCAGGCTGGCAATTCAGGGGAGAAACGGCTCCGGCAAATCAACGCTTCTTAAGCTGCTGCTTGGAGAGAAGATCGATTACAGCGGTAACTTCTACGTCGCACCCGGACTTAAGATATCCTATGTGTCACAGGATACCTCTTATTTAAAGGGGAGTCTGAGTGAATTTGCTTTAGCCGGAGGGCTTGACGAGACGATCTTTAAGACAGTACTCAGACAGCTTGATTTCTCAAGAGTGCAGTTTGAAAAGGATATCTCGGAATTCAGCGGAGGCCAGAAGAAAAAAGTTCTGCTGGCGAGGAGCCTGGCTGAACCGGCACATTTATTTGTATGGGATGAGCCGTTAAACTTTATTGATGTTTTCTCCAGAATACAGATAGAAGAGCTTATTCTGACCTTCCGGCCGACCATGATATTCGTGGAGCATGACAGGATGTTCAGTGATAAGGTTGCAACCGAGGTCTTAAGATTATTATAATGGAAGCTGAAGAATCATTTATTATATGGATGAATAGTAGGAAAGGCAGTCTTGATTAATCTTCACAGTAAGCTATAATACATGTAGGACACAATGTGACAGAAGATGACGCTGATAGGAGGTGGGAGAAATATGATCAGAAGTGCTATGAAGCTCATAAAGAGAAGGATTGCGGAACATGTGAATAAATTGATAGCAACAGCGATGGTTTGTACTGCTTGTATCATGCACCCTGAAACAGTGATTGCTGCAGGTGATACCGGCTTGCTCAGTATTAAGAGCTGCGGTGGTAGTCAGCTGGAGATCAGCTGGGATATAGTGCCGGGAAGTGATGGTTACAGGATTTATCGCGCAACTGCATATCATGGCGCATATTCCTTGCTGAAGGACTCACAAACCAACCAATTCATCGATGTTGTGGGACCTGGAACCAGGTACTATTATAAGGTTAGAGCGTATCAAATGGTTAACGGCAAGAAGTCCTACGGTAAATATTCCTCTGTCAAAACAGGCTATATCAAGGCAAAGGGGGTACCAACCTCAACTCCGGTCAGGGAAATCAGCAAGTTGAAGGTAAGCGGCAGTCAGCTTATCGTTGTTTCGGTAGAGAATAAAAGCACGACAAAGGCGAATGTCAGCTTTTACACAAAAACGAAAAACGGAAACTGGATAATTGATTTTTCAACCATCGGCTATATTGGTAAAAATGGTCTTGGAAAAACCAGAGAAGGGGATAAAAAGACTCCAGCCGGTTTATTCCGGTTTACCGCTGCATTCGGAATTGCCGCAGAGCCTGAGAATGTGGGGATACCTTATGTACAGGTAAATGATACCCATTGGGTAGTCAGTGATTCAGACAGTGAGTATTACAACAGGTTTGTAACTACTGCGAAGAATGGGGATGGTTATACGCAGACCTTGGAAGCTGCGCAGGACTGGAATGCGGCCGAAGGGGAACAGCTATATCAGTATACACAATGCTATCAATATTCCCTGATCCTAAACTATAATCCGGAGAATATCCCCGGGGAAGGGTCTGCAATCTTTTTGCACTGCTATTCAGACAATCAATACACGGGAGGGTGCATCGCCGTACCGGAAGCAAGAATGAAATATCTGCTTCAGCAATTGGCATTTGCAGATAATGAAATAACGGCCTCCATTATCATTGATACAGCTGATAAGATAGGAACTTATTAATTGATCTTAATCGAATCTATATTCATAGTAAATGTGGGTTATGTAGTAAATGTTTGGATTCTAATAAACATTGATGATATAACCTGCATTTAATTTAAAGTATTTATTCTATATATCAATTGATATATAGAATAAATAGTAATATCATATGAATTCTCAATCCGGTTTTGTTTATTGCCATCCATTGCATTCTCACACAATTAATGTCAGGTATATTTGTATATGTCAAGGGCAATGATATGCATATATAAGTTTCACAAATTTAGTTAAAAAAATGGAATAAAATCTGTTATGTATTACGGATTGCGTATCATCACTTGAAAGTGCATAATAGCATTAAGTAAAGCAACATCTGCCATTCGTAATATAATCTATAATAGCACTTGGTAGTAAAGTTATTGTAACTTTTGTTTTCTGATGCTAATGATTAGGAGATGTAAGCGGGCATGAAGGAATGGAGAATCTTGTTATTGCTGGAGTATGAATGGAGAGTTATTAGGATTTTCCGAAAATTAATCAATTGGCTTGTGAAAAGGAGAATGAAGTTATCATCGCGTATCTTATGTAGCATCAATCGCAGCTTGGATCATCAAATGGTTAAACTGTCTTTCAATCAGCACCTTTATGAAAGCCTCAGCGGCCAGATCATCATGTATTATAAGCGCGATGAGATTTGATAAGAAAACTCCTTGAAACGAATTTTTTACAGTCAGGAAAAGTGATGTACTTATCGTCAAGAATTTAACTTAGATTTACAGGAAATAATAGAATAAGGATAATAAAAAATAACCTGTCTTTTCGCAAGCATCTGCTTATAAAAAGACAGGTTATTATTATGCGTTTTTCTTGGGCTTTTTCACAAGCTCGGGTTCTGACATCATTGGCTTTAATGACGGAAGAGCGCCGGTGGTGTCGGTCTTTTTTTTCTTCTTAGCTTCCTTCTTGATATCTCTATTTCCCATGGATTTCACTCCCTTTTATGAAAGATTAAAATATTAATATCTATTATTATAATAAGTTATATCGATTTCGTCCAGCAGAATTTATACAGGTATTTCTGTATTTTTTCAAGGATAAGCGATAAAACAGCGGCAATCATGCTCGTATATACGGTAAGACAAAAGTCATTTTATAATAACGATAATGAATTTTAATTGTTTAAATTATATAATAAAGTAATATAAAACAACTTGACAGTTATGCAAAATAAATATTTAAACTTATATTTCAAAATCCTATTGACATAATTAAACACAAATGATAATATCAAGTTAAACGTAAAACGTGTACGATATATACAATCAAATATTTCCACAAGGGTTGAAAATCCGACAGGTTTAACGTAAAACTATTATAAAAGAGGAGGATTTCGTATGAGGAGTTCAAAATTGCGTAAAGTTTTCACTTCAGTAGCGGCATCAGTTGTTTTTGTAATGCTGATGACTGCACAGGCATTTGCAGCAACTACATACCTGGTTCAGGACGGAGCATTTCAGAATGCGGGCTTTATCAATGCCGGTGAAACGGTTGATTCCACAATTCAGGGCCCCGGTAACTGGACACAGTTAAATCTGGGTGACGCCAATGTCGATGCACCTTATCTTCATGTAATTATTAAAGCAACCGGTGATACCGCACCTGCGCAGATTGCAGTTTCGGATTTATTTACCTTTAATCTGACCGACCTTGGAGTAACCCTGACTGAGGAATATCAGGACGTTGTTCTGCCGGTAGAAGAAAAGGGTATTACCATGCTTTCCTGGCTAAATCTTATGGGGCTGGATGGCGGAAGCAGCGTCTATACCGTTAAGGACGTGTTCTTATCCGATGATGCAGCCTCTGCACTAGCAGCTGCAGCTCCTGCGCAGACTACGGATACAGCCGCAGCTGATGAGACCGCAGTTCCTAAGACCGGAAGCTCAGCAGCACCCGCAATAGTTGCAGCTATTAGCATGCTTGTATGCGCTTTGGGTCTGGTATCAGTCAAGAAGTTAAAAAGGGCTTAATAAATGAAAGGATTTAATAAGAAATGGAGGGTATTATGAAAAGAATGAAAAGAGTGTTTAGCCTCTTATTATGCATGGTATTAACAGTGACATTGTTATCTGCGTGTGCAAAAAAAGAGGAAGCGGTTGACAGTCAACCGCAGGATTCCGGTAATACGCCGGCAGCTACAGCAACCACAGCTCCCGCAGAAGCAGCAACTGACCCCGCTGAGAAGATCCGGCTGACCCTTGGGATTTGGCCTGAGGATACCTTGACAGCAGATATTGAGATGCATGAAGGCTATGTAAAGACCTTTAATGCTACTCATCCCAATGTTGAAGTTGTTCCGGATTATTATAAGTATGCAACCGATACTTTTGTACCCCTTGCTGAGTCAGGAAATCTTCCTGTTATCTTTGAATCCTGGTATACAGAGCCTCAGAAGCTGATTAACGGTAACTTCGTTGCGGATATTACCGATATTTTGAACGAATATGGCTGGACGGATAAAATTAATCCCTCTATACGCGAGCTTTTATCCAAGGACGGAAGAATCTATGGTATTCCTCGTGATGGTTATGCATTAGGATTAATGTTAAATGTTGAGTTATTCGAACAGGCTGGCTTAGTGGATGCAGACGGTTATCCGATCTATCCTAAGACATGGGCTGAGTTAGCCGAAACCGCTAAGAAGATCAAGGATGCAACCGGAGCTGCAGGCTTCAATTTACTGGCAATGGATAATAATGGCGGCTGGCATTTCAGCAATATCGCTTGGGATTTCGGTGCAACCTTAACCACCCAGGAGAATGGTAAGTTTGTAGCAAATCTTGACACTCCCGAAGCAATTGCAGCGATGGAATATGTGAAGTCCTTACGTTGGGAGTATGATGTTCTGACTCCCGAGCCGACAAATGAGGGCTGGGCTTCCGGCTTTGCAAACTTAGGAACCGGCACAGCGGCAATGTACATTGCAGCAAATGATGCGGTTAATCAGCCGACACAGGTAAACGGCCTTCCTGTAGATAAGCTTGCTATGGTGGCGCTTCCTGCAGGTCCGAACGGATTACAGTTCTCCTTATCCGGAGGTACTCCTTATATGTTTTCAAAGGATGCGACACCTGAGCAGATTAAAGCTGCCCTTGATTATCTGGAGGTAATGGGTAAGGCTCCTGTTGTAACCGATGATGCTATCGCAGGTATGAGAGCAGATGCCCAGAATAGAGTAACCAACGGTGTTCCGGTTATTCAGCGCTTCCCTTGCTGGGTTGATCAGGATATCCTGAATGCAGAGAATGATATTCTGAAGGAATTCGGTAATGTTGATTCTAAGCTATATCAGTCCTATTTCGATGTTCTTAAGGTACCCGGCAATCTTCGTCTTGAAGAGCAAGGTTCCGCACAGGATATGTATGCAGAATTAACTAAGGTGCTTCAGGCAGTTGTTACAGATAAGAATGCCGATGTAGCAGCTTTAATGAAGACAGCAGATCAGAATTACCAGACTATTCTTGACAGTACAGTAAATAAGTAATTTAATAAAATTATACATTAATGCCATAGATGATGGGGTTTTCTGTTTCAGATTACCCCATCATCAATGATAAGAGGAATTATAAAAGAATTATTAAGAGGAGGGTGAATCAGGTGGCAAGAACAAATCGTACTACGCTTCTTCAGAAAGAGAAGAGAAATGCTATCATCAGAAGAGATGTGGCAGGGTGGCTGATTATGCTGCCCACGATTATACTATTTGCCTTTTTTGTTTGGGAGCCACTCTTGGAAAGCGTGCGCCTCTCCTTATATACGGCAAAGGGAATTCGCTTGCAGGAGTTCGTGGGGATTGATAATTATTTACAGGTGCTGAAGCATCCGGACTTTATGCATGCTCTTACGAACACATTTAAATACATATTGTGGTCTTTGATTATAGGTTTTGTTGCACCGATTATTATCGCGATTTTAATTACGGAAACAGTCCATCTGAAGGGATTGTTTAAGATCGGTGTTTATTTTCCGAATATAATGCCCGGTATGGCTATGGTTATGATGCTGAGTTACTTCTTCAGACCTGGCAATACAGGGGTTTTGAATATTTTATTATCTAAAATAGGGGTCGAGCCAATGATGTGGCTGACCAATCCGAAATTGACCATTCCATTGATTGTTATCACATTGACCTGGAGGGGAGCCGGTGCCACCGCATTTTTGTATATTGCAGGAATTAATGGCATCAGTTCCGAACTGTATGAGGCAGCAACCCTGGACGGCGCCGGTATCAGACAGAGAATTCGTTATATTACGCTGCCGAATATATTCTCCCTGGGTAAGACCTTGCTCATCCTGCAGATCATCGCGGTGTTCCAGATCTTGTATGAGCCTTTGGTTATGACCAATGGCGGACCGAATAATGCGAGTATATCCATTATGCAGCTGGTTTATAATTACGCTTTCCGGGATTTCAATTATCCTGCGGCTGCCTCCCTATCCGTGATGATGTGCATTGTATTGATTATACTTAGCGGATTATATTTTAAAATCACAAAATCAAAGGATTGAATCAGATTCAAGGAAAGGAGCAGGTGATATTATGTTTTTAAAAAAATATATTGAAAAAGATGAGGGTACGATCCGGTATTATGATCTTCATTCATTAAGGCACAAAATATTAAGCATTATAATTTTTGCTGCATGTATCGTTATGTTCGTGATTGCCGTATACCCGGCAATATGGGTGTTTTTAGCGAGCTTTAAGGATAATGCCGAATTTCGCAGAGAGGCCACCATTCTGCCAAAGGCATTTGATATCAATACTTATATTAAGACCTGGAATGATTTAAAATTTGCCAGATATTATATTAATTCCTTTATTGTTGTAACTGGTTGCGTGATTAGCTCGGTCGTCTTTAACGGATTGCTTGCATATGGCTTGTCAATTCTGAAACCGCGAGGTCACAAAGTAGTTTTTACCTTGGTAATGTGGGGACTTCTGATTCCCGCGACAACAAGTGTGGTTGCATTATTTGTAAATATTAATCGTATCGGTTTGAACCAATCCTTCCTACCGCTTTGGCTTTCTATGGGTGCGAATGCATTCTATGTAATTATGTTCAAACAGTTTTTTGAAGGTTTGCCCAGGGAATTGATCGAAGCAGCCAGACTGGACGGCTGCGGGGTGTTACAGACATTTTTACGTATTGTAATACCGCTGTCCAAGCCGATCGTTATGGTTATCGCCATATTTACGATCAATGCCGCGTGGTCTGATTTCCTGCTCCCGTACCTGGTGCTTGGCGGCTCCGATAAAGAGACGGTTATGGTACGCTTGTTTATGTTCCGTAACTCCAATGCAACGGACGTTGAGATATTACGTGCGGTAACCTTCTCCATCATTCCACCGATTATTTTATTTACCATATTCCAGAGACAGATAACCGCGGGAGCTACCGCCGGTGCATTAAAGGGATAGAATAGAGGACAGATATGGCTAAAATTGCAGATAGATATTATATTACAGATCCTTGGAACATCATTGAAGAGGGCTTTAACCCGGCTTATTCCCAGGTGTCGGAATCGATTTTTTCCTTAGGGAATGAATTCATGGGAATCAGAGGATATTTTGAAGAAGGATATCAGGGGGATAGCCTGATCGGAAGTTATTTTAACGGGATTTATGAATCCGCGAAGGTTGAAGGTTCCGCCTATAAGGGTATCATAGACAGAACAGAATTCATGGTCAACTCGGTAGACTGGCTGAATATGCAGATCAGTATCGGCGAAGAGACACTGTTATTTAGGGAAGAGCAAATTAAGGATTTCATTCGTGTTCTTGATCTTCGAAGGGGTGTGTTAACCAGATCCTATATCTGGTGCATGAGGGATGGCAGAGAGCTTAAGCTTACCTTTGAGCGCTTCCTGTCCATGAAGGATGCACATCTTGCAGGTCAAAGAGTTACATTGATGCCGCTTAACTTCTCAGGAGAGGTTAAGCTTAAGGCTGGACTGGATTTTACACCGATTCACCATATGGTTGATAAGAATCTATGGAACTGTGATGCTATGGAAAATGATGAGAACTGGTGCAGTATTCGGGCTACCACGGTATATACAAACCAGTCTGTCTGCTCCATATCATGCTTCTTCGCAGATGCAGTATCACAGAGAGATATTATGGAGGAGAAAAAAATAGCAAAGGAGTTTACCTTCTATGTAAAGCGGGGAGAAGAGTCTGCGCTTACCCGTCTGGTGATGAACCACGTCAGAAAAGAAAATTCTAACAAAGAATATGAAAGATTTAACGTTAAATGTGCCGAGAGTAAGCGTCTTCTGATGACTTTGAATTATGACTTGGTAAAGGCAGAAAGCGCTGCCTGGTGGGATAAGATGTGGGAGGATTCTGACATAGTAATTGAAGGAGATGAGCTGAACCAGCAGGGAATCCGTTATTGTATCTTCCAGATGCATCAGACCTATCACGGAGCAGACAGCGGAACTATTATTGGTGCCAAGGGCCTGACCGGTGAGGCATATAGCGGAAATACCTTCTGGGATACAGAGACTTATTGTTTGCCCTTTTATATCTTTCATAACACTGAAGCAGCAAGGCATCTCCTGGAATACAGATACCTGACCTTACGGGAAGCGAAGGAGAGAGCGAAGGCTCTTGATTGTGACGGTGCCTTTTATCCCATTGCAACCATCAGCGGCAGGGAATGCTGCAGCCTGTGGCAGCATGCCAGCTTACAGCTTCAGGCTTCTACAGCGGTAGCCTATGGGATCAGACATTATGAGATGGTGACAAAGGATGAGGAATTTGTATATCGGACCGGACTTCCGATCCTGGTGGAAGTCAGCAGGATGTTAGCCTCCAGAGGCGACTGGAATGCAGAACACACCAATTATGGTTATTATGGCGTAATGGGTCCTGACGAGTTCCAGATGATGGTGAACAATAACTGCTATACAAACTTTATGGGCAAGGAAACCCTCCTCTATACCCTGGAGGTTTTAAAGCGTTATCAGATTAAGGACGCAGCGGCTTACGATTTATTTGTAAAGGATTACAGGCTTACCGGACAGGAATGCGTTAACTGGAGCACTATCGCAGCAAATATGTACATACCTTATGATAATAAGACAAAGCTCTTTGAGCAGCATGAGGGGTATTTTCATCTGCCGCATCTGGATGTGGATGCCATCCCGGTGGAGGATTTTCCGCTGTATCATCATTGGAGCTACGATAGAATCTACCGTAATGACATGATTAAACAGCCGGATGTATTAATGATGATGCTTCTATACAACGGTGATTTTTCGGAGGAGCAATTAAAGAAAAATTATGAATTTTATGAACCAAGATGCATTCATGAAAGCTCCTTATCGCCTTCTGTGCATTCCATCCTGGCAAGCCAGCTGAAGAAGCATGAGGAGGCCTATAAGTTTTTTGGCTTTGCAACCAGAATGGATCTGGATAATTATAACCGTAACACCTCGGAGGGGCTGCATACGACCTCTATTGCAGCAGCATGGATGAATATAGTATACGGTTTTGGCGGTATGCGTTCTGATCAGGAGAAATTAAGCTTTTCTCCTTCCATACCGGCGGCATGGCAGGGTTATTCCTTCCGTATCTGCTGCCAGGAGGATGTGATTCAGGCTGAGATCGGCATTGAGGAAGCAAGCTTTTATACTTTGAACGGCTCGGAGATAGAAGTGCTGATCTATGGTCAACCGGTAATATTAAGCCAGAAAAAAACAAAGATTATCATACCTGATATATGGAGAGGCTAGGGTGAAAATAAAAACAATTTTCATATATATAAGTTTGTACCTGCGTCATCCTGGCGTACAGCTTGCACGCTGCACAAACTTATCCAAAGGCTCAGGGATGTTAGTTTGCGGTGATCATTAAAACTGATTTAAGGATGCAAGATAGCAGTTAATAAAGCTTTGGAGGAGAATGGAATGATAAGCTGGAGAATTCAGGAGGAAGGCTTTGATCCGGAGAGAATTTCTCATTATGGGAATAAATTTCTGGTGGGTAACGGTTATCTGGGAATCAGGGGAACGCTTCCGGAATATGAAAAGGAGCAGTTTGTCGCCGTCAATCTTGCCGGAATTTACGATCAGGTTGGAGGTGGC
The DNA here is from genome assembly GCA_023409535.1 of Bacillota bacterium. Lineage (GTDB taxonomy): Bacteria > Bacillota > Clostridia > Lachnospirales > Lachnospiraceae > Mobilitalea. The sequence goes on along the minus strand of JAEYGZ010000050.1, from coordinate 8,110 downwards.
TGGCGGGAGCCGCTAAATGCACCCAATGGATTATACACCTATGTTCAGTTTCAGGGAACAAGGTACCGGCTGCCTGAAATCATGCCGGCAGAGCACTTCACTACCCTGAACTACCGTCATGGAGTCTTTGACAGGACTACTGTTTGGGAAACCCCGGAAGGTAAACTGACAATAAAGGCAGAGCGGTTTGCTTCCATGAAGGAGAAGCATCTTCTGGCTATGAAATATAGCATACAATGTGAAGGTGAAGGAGAAGTAATTCTGACTACGGGTATTGATGGTAAAGTTTGGGATATTAACGGACCTCATTATGATGAAATGCCGCTGACATTTATAGAGGAAGCCTCATTGCTCCAGGCAGCAGCAATTACGCATGAGAGCAGGGACAAGGTAGTAGTTTGTGAGCTTTGCTCGGTGGAATTTGATGCAGCCGAGGAGATAACACAAGAGGACTTAAAACTGCTCCGCAGGTTGTCCTTCCAGGCAAGACCGGGTATTCAATATGTCATCTATAAATATGTCAGTGTCTTTACAAGTAAGGATACCCCGGATTATTCCTTGACAGCGCGGCAATTAATCAGCCGTGCAAGAGAAACCGGTTATGATATGTTGCTTCAGCAGCATAAAGAAGACTGGGAGAAGCTGTGGAGTATTTCCGAGATTAAGATTGATGGGGATGCCCCGGCCATGGAGGCGTTAAATTATTCCGTGTATCATCTTCATTGTATTGCACCGAGACATACGGATCATCTGTCAATCGCAGCCAGAGGCCTGTCCGGACAGACCTATAAGGGAGCAGTGTTCTGGGATACGGAGATGTTCATGCTGGATTTTTTTCTGTTTACAGAGCCGTCAGTAGCAAAAACCTTATTAAAATACCGGATCGATACGCTCGAGGGAGCGGTAAAGAAAGCAAAACATTATGGTTTCCAAGGAGCTTTCTATGCCTGGGAGAGCCAGGAGGGCGGTTATGATGCCTGTTCGGATTATAATGTCACAGATGTCTTCACAGGAAGGCAGATGCGTACCTACTTTAAGGATAAACAAATACATATCAGTGCGGCAATTGTTCATGGAATCATGCGATATGTGAATTATACCGGTAGTTTTGATCTGCTTGCCGAGGGTGGGGCTGAGGTTATTCTGGAATGCGCATGTTTTTATTATGATCTCTTACTTAAGAGAGTGAACAGGGATTATTATGAGCTTCATGATGTCATCGGTCCGGATGAATATCACGAACGGATCAATAATAATGCTTATACAAACCGCATGGCGGGATTTACCTTCGACAGTGCTGTCAAAGTGTTAAATTTACTTATGGAAATTGGTATTGAGGTGGAAGAACGGATTAAGCTAAAGTATGATATCCAGAAGCTTATACACCAATTTTCTGAGGCCGCAGAGAAGCTCTTTGTTCCGAAGCCGGATGGTATTACAGGCATAATAGAACAGTTTGACGGTTATGACAAGCTTGAAGATGTGGGAATGGAAGAAGTGAAAGGGCGTCTACTGCATGAGAAGGAATACTGGGGCGGGGCCTATGGTGTTGCTGCCCATACCAAAGTAATCAAGCAGGCGGATGTGGTTACCATGCTGAATCTATTCTCGGAAGACTATAGGGAAGATATCTTATTGAAGAATTGGGAGTATTACGAGCCCAGAACAGAGCACGGCTCTTCCTTAAGTGCATGTATGTACGCGATACTGGCCTGCAAATGCCATATGCCGGACAGAGCATATCCGTTCTTTATGAAATCGGCTTTATCAGATATCAGCGGCAAGGGGAAGGAGTGGGCAGGCTTAATTTATATCGGAGGAACCCATCCGGCTTCTTCGGGAGGAGCTTATATGACGGCAGTAGAAGGCTTTGCGGGACTTCATATTGAGAATGGAGTATTAAAAGCTGTTGCATGTATGCCGACCCATTGGACACGAATGGAGTTTCATGTCATTTACCAGGGAAGCTTGTACCGGATAGAAGTAACCTCTAAGGAGACCAGGGTTATTAACTTGGGATAGTGTGAAAATAAAAGGCAATTTTCACACTAAAAGCTTATGCCTGCAGTAATCAGAGCGTGCCGGCACATTGGGTGCAAATTGATTCAAAGGAAAGGTATATTAGCTGTAAAGTAGCTTTTTTAAGTTATGCTAATGCTTTTACACTATTTCGTTCAACCAACTGGATCGGAAGTATAATTTCTCTTTCTTTGAGGTGATTCTTATCCAGCATATCCAGCATAAAATTAACAGCTAATTTACCTTTTAAAGGAGCATCCTGATGGACTGTGGTCAAGGTAGGAGAAGTCAGGCGGCATAAATTAATATCATCAAAACCAATGATGGAAATATCCTCAGGGACATGCTTGCCGGATTGTTCGATACCTGCCATAATACCGGCAGCAAGAATATCGGCAGTCGCAAATACGGCGGTGATTTCATCTCTTGATGCCAGACAATGGCCAAGGCCGATGGTAGTCTCTGTGTCTAACTCCTGCTCAAAGACAAGGTCCGGAAGAAATTCGATACCTGCTTCGGCTAAAGCATCCTTGTAGCCCTGGAAGCGCTCGGAAACAACGCCTCTCATCTTAATTGTGGGGGAAGCAAATGCGATCCTTCGATGTCCGCGGTCAATCAAATATTTTGTTGCGGTATAGCCTCCTTTATAATCTTCCAAACCCACATTGCACATTTTTGTGGACGGGACATAGCTATCGATCAGGACAATCGGAACATCAAGTTCATTTAAGGTATGGTAGAATTCATCCTCGAATACACCGGTGAAGAAGAGACCGTCTACATTCCAGTTACGTAAAAATGCGGACAGATCGGCGGTGGTTTCCACAGCACGCAGCATTAGGTAGTAGCCATTCTCACGAAGTGTTTTCTCGATGGATCCGATAAATGCAGAATGGAAAGGGTCCTCTATTATGGTTTCCTTTTTGTTTGCAGTCAAATGGCTGATCATGCCAATCACCTTGGAGGAACTGGAAACCAAGGATCTGGCAGACATATTCGGAATATAACCTAATCTGTCAATTGCTTCGTTGATAAGCGTGATGGTTTCTGCAGACACACGGCCGGATCTTCCGTGAATAACATTGGAGACCGTTGTACAGCTCACGCCGACAGCATTGGCAATATCTTTAATCGTAGTCATAATAACGTTCCTTTCTTGTAAGTTTAAGGTTAAACTAATATAGTCAGTCTATCATAAATCATTAAAATTGTACAGATGTTCAATTTTAAAATAAATGTGGTTTTTGGATGATTTTAAATTATTGTTAGGAGGCAATCCTCCTAATTAAGTTTTATCCAAATTTATAATTATTGTCAGGAGGATAGTAAGGTGAATAAGAAGAAAATGATACTTGCTGTAACAGAATGGCTGCTGGTTGTATTATTGATCGCCGGGGCAGCCTGGGGCTATCTCAGGATTCATAACAGGCTGGATGAGGTGGCAAACATGGTGGATATGAGTGATTCCAAACTGGTATTGTATGAAGGGCCTAAGTCCCTAAAGGATGCCACTCCGGAGGATTTGAAGGCGGCCAATGAAACCGCCAGGGATTTCACCCTGAAGCACTGTATTGATACCAAGGTCAGTGTGAACGGATATGATGCCTATGTTTATGATACCAATGTAAATCACAACCGGGTTTGGTTCGGTGATTATCTGCCGCCCCAATCCAGAACACCGATTGCATATTTTGATTTTGAGGGAATTGCTAATATTGTTGTCACCGTACCGGATAGGGCGTTGGACAGTGTGAAGATTAGCCCGGTCAGCTATGGGATTGAACCTGTCATTGATAAATTAAATCATTCGGTTTCCTTTACCGTGACCCAGCCGGACAATTATACCCTGACCTTTGATGATTCACCCTCCAGAGCGCTGCATATTTTTGCTAATCCTTTGGTAATCAATGCGCCAAAGGAAGGGGATGAAAATGTAGTTTATATCGGTCCCGGTGAATGGAATATCGATGCAATTATGCTGGAGGATAATCAGACACTGTATCTGGCCGGAGGTGCTGTTGTCCATGGAATCGTACAGGCCAATTATGCGAAAAATATTAAGGTTATGGGGCGCGGCATTCTGGATGGCTCAACCTTTACCGGTTGGCAGGGAAAGACTGCCTTGGTACCGTTAAAATTTGATTTCTGCGATAAGGTGGGTATTGAAGATATTATCGTGCTTAATCCCAATGCATGGGTATGCTCGGCCAGTACCTCAACCAACGGCACGATCGATGGAATAAGAATTATCTCTTCAAGACCCAACGGGGATGGCATTACCCTTCAGTCCTGCCAGAATTATCTGGTTCAAAATAACTTTGTCAGAAGCTGGGATGATTCTCTGGTTGTTAAGAATTACACCGGTGACTCAAAAAATATTACCTTTAGAAATAACCAGCTTTGGACAGATCTGGCACAATCCATGGAAATCGGATATGAGACAAATAAGGGTAAGAAGGAAGATGCACAGATGAGTGAGATCAGCTTTGAAGATATCACAGTACTGAATAACTTCCATAAGCCTGTCATTTCCGTACATAATGCAGATGATGCCCTGATTACCGGTGTCACCTTTAAAAATATTACGGTAGAGAATGCACAGATGGGTTCCGGCGACGGAGAAGAAATCCCTTATCTGATTGATTTTAATATTGCACAGAACTCAAGCTGGTCCACAACAAAGGAGCGCGGACAGATTCGTAATGTTACCATCGACGGAGTAGAGGTTCTGTCTGGAAGGTTCAATGCCTCAAGAATTCATGGTTTTGATGCGGCCCATACCGTCGAGGATATCACGATTAAGAATCTTGAGATACTGGGAGAGAAGATTACAAGCTTTGAACAGGGTAACTTCGAAATTGATGAAGCTTCCACAAAGAATTTAACCATAGAATAGGAGAGGAGAAAAGATCATGAAAATTGTCAGAAGAATTTTAATTGTATTATTAATCCTCGGCAATGCCGGTCTGATTTATTACTTTCAGACTCAGATAAAAGAGCCTCCTCAGACCATAAGCGATGCAAATGTCACAATTGTGAAAGCCATAGAGCAGACCGAGGCGCAGGAGCATCCTGCATTTATCAAGGAGGAATATCAGCTGGTGCTTCCGGAAGGAGAAAATGTTGCCCTCGGAAAGAAAATTACCGCAAGCAGCTATACCCAGGTTTATAATGCACCAAAGGCAGTGGATGGTTCTGCAGACGGTGCTTCCTACTGGGAAGGAAAACCGGAGTATCCGAATAACTTAACGGTGGATTTGGGTGCATCCACCAAGATCCATGCGGTGCGTCTTGCACTCAATCCGCTTCCGATCTGGAGCAAGAGAACCCAGGCGGTTGCTGTGAATATCAGTAGTGACGGAGAAAATTTCACCGAGCTTGTGAGTGCAAAGCAGTATACCTTTGATCCGGACAAAGGGAACGAAGCCCAGATCAGCTTTGATGAAGTGGAAACGCAATTCGTACAGCTGGTAATCACGGAGAATTCCGGAGCCGGCGGCGGACAGATGGCGGAATTTGAGGTTTACAGTAAGTAAAACTGATCCGTATATCTACCAATTAGGCAGTGATGTACCAAATCTGGAGGATACAGTTCGGATCTTCCAAATCGAATAGATATAATCGCTCTCTTTTATTTTGAGACTGTCAAAAGGAATGAACCCTTAGATGTTGGTTAATTTTATCCGGCATTTACGGCGCACTTCAAAGGGCAGTCTCATTTTTGTTCCATTCAAATTGAATATAAATTAAATGGATTATTTTTTATGAACAATAGCTTTGATTTTATTACATTTGATTAAAAAGCAGAGCTGATTTCGTGATTTTGACCGTAAAGAATTACTGGATAAATTAACGATGTGCGACTATAATTATAGTACGATCTAAACTTTTCATAAGAACTCAGTTATTTCAGGCTATTCAGCCATACCTTATCCGAAATTATTTTTAAAGTAACATAAAGTGACCGGGAGCCCGGCATGGTATTGCACCTGCTGACAGTATTTGCTATAATCTACTAACATAGTTATACTAAATAGCAGCGGATTGGGCATGGTACTCCCGGTTTATTTTCATTTCAATTAATATCCTTAACTTCAATTATCTGTACTATCCGAGAATTTCATATAAGCAGCCATTTCCGGGTAGATCAGCACCCGGAGGACATATTATCCTATGACCAGGAGATACATTTTCTTGAACTTAAGAAGTTCTACAGTGGAGAGCAGTATGACAGCAGTAACCCGCTGCATCGGTGGTTGAAGTATTTTGACCGTAACCTTGAGGATGAGGAATTGAAGGAGTTGATACAAATGGATAAAGCGATTGCAGCAGCCGAAGAAAAAACCAGGAAAATAGCGGCCAGCGAGAAAGAGATGCGTTATTACGAAGCATTGGAGGATGCCCGCAGGAATATGATAAGCTCCATGAATTATCAATGGGAGCAGGGATACAGAGAAGGTGAAGCTGAAGGAAAAGCTGAAGGGGAAACTCGATTAGCAGCACTTATGGAACGGCTTATACAGGATAATCGTTTGGAAGAGTTGCAGCAGGCCTTAAAAGATCCCGAACTTCGGAAGTCATTATTTAAAGAATTTGAGATAGAATAAAGCAGTATAAGATAATACATCTATGATCTTAATTACTGCCGGTGTCAAATTATAAGACCAGATAATTGAAATAAGGTGACCGCAATCCCACTGGCTTTAGACGGTGGGTTAAGGTCGCTAAAAGTATATTCCTGTGTTATACTGTTGTCATGGGAACATGGAAGTCAAAAAGCAGACACAAATATTTATTACAGTATCACATTATTTTTGTATGTAAATACAGAAAGAAATTACTGATATCAAAGCAGATATCCGACGATATAAAACAGTTTTCCTATGAGATATGCCAAAAACATCATGTAATCATCAAATATATGGAAACAGAGAAAGACCATATTCATTATATGATAGAAACAGAGCCGACAATGTCTGTCAGCAAAATCGTAAATCTAATGAAAAGCTATACAATATGGTATATATGGGAATGATATCCAACATCTCTTTGAAAGCATTTCTGGAAAGAGCATACATTTTGGACGGACGGATATTTAGCATGCAGCGTAGGAAATGTATCAGAAGAAATGCTAAAGAAATATATAGAAAATCAAGGATAGGAAGGTGGTGGCAGCAAGATGTTAAAGGCGTATAAGTATCGGGTATATCCAAATAAAAAACAGGCGGAGCAGTTAGCGAAAACATTTGGCTGCTGCCGATTTGTATATAACCAGACATTGGCTTATCAATCATAAGTCCTATACCACGAATTACACGAACGGGAATATAAGTGTAGACTTTGAGCAGGGAAAAATCAAGCTGCCAAAGCTGAAGCAGGTAAAGGCAAAGCTGCATAGAGAGTTTACAGGACAGATAAAATCAGCAGCTGTTTCACAGGTTCCAAGTGGGAAATACTATGTGTCAATATTGGTGGAAACAGAACATCAGATATTATCTAAAACAAACAGAAGAATAGGTTTAGACTTAGGATTAAAGGATTTGCTGATCACCTCGGACGGAGATAAATTCGAAAATACAAATACCTTGAGCAGATATGAAAGAAAGTTAAAAAAGTTGCAAAGACAGCTTGCGCATAAAGAAAAACGAAGCAAAAATTATTATAAAGCAAAGAAACAGATTGCATTGTGTCACGAGAGGATAACAAATATCAGAAAAAATAATCTGCACCAAATATCTCATAGAATGATCAGCGAAAACCAAGTGATAGTCTCGGAGAATCTGCAGATAGAAAATATGATAAGAAATCATAACCTGGCTAAAAGCATAGCAGATGTATCGTGGTATGAGTTTACCAGGCAGCTGGAATATAAAGCATTATGGAATGAAAGACAGTATGTCAAGGTGGATACCTTTTATGCAAGCAGCCAAATATGTAATGTATGTGGCTACAAAAATACGAAAACGAAAAATCTGTCTGTAAGGGAATGGAACTGTCCTATATGTGGAACAGAACACGATAGGGATGTAAATGCTGCGAAGAATATATTGGCAGAAGGAATACGGCAAATAGCATAAAACAAAAAAGCGAT
>JAEYGZ010000046.1 GCA_023409535.1 Bacillota bacterium | reverse complement strand
CATCTAATGTTTCAATCCAATCTGACATATGCATTGGTATTCTTCTACGAGCCTGCATTTCTGCAAATTCAAGATAAGCAGAAACAACACTGTTTAACGCAGATAATTCTTCTTCAGTACAATAGTTCTTTGCTACTAATGCGTCAGCTTGAGTGGGTGTTTCTCCCTGAAAGCTAAGCATGCCAAGATAAAGTTTCTCTGCATCTGCGGAGTAATAAATTTTTTCTGCTGCTGTCTGTCCATGTGCTGCCCAATGCATTTTATTCTGCACTGTCTTGAAAAATAAAGTAGATGCTTCTGTTCTTGGGTCATAGTCTACACTCATTGCGTAGATATCAAGCACTTTTCTCCAGAATACTTTTTCTGATGAACGAATGTCACGGATGCGATCCAATAATTCATCAAAATAAATTCCACCGCCGTTATTTTTTAAAAGGTCATCATTCATGGCAAACCCTTTTTTCATATATTCTTTTAAGACATTACTTGCCCAAATTCTAAACTGGGTGCCTCGTAATGATTTCACACGATAGCCTACAGATATAATGACGTCTAAGTTATAATAGTCAACTTGATAGGTTTTACCATCAGCAGCAGTTGTTGCAAAATTTGCAACAACTGAATTTCTTATTAATTCACCTTCATTAAATATATTTTTTATATGACGAGAAATGGTAGACTTATCACGTTGAAATAATTCTGCCATTTGGTCTATGGAAAGCCAAACGGTATCATTATCAAAGGTAGTTTCTATTTTCGTTAAACCATCTTCAGTCTGATACATTACAATTTCAGATCTCATACCACACCTCATACTCATTTTCTTTTATTATACATGTTTCACCAAAATATTTCCATTCATATTTAAAATGAGGTTAAGTTTATAGGCATTATATCTACCAATCTTAACCTCCTAATTTAAATATTTTTTAGAAATTTTTATGCCATCTATATTTTACTTGTTTTTTACCTGAGCTTTTTACCAACTTTACCCAGAAGGCCTACGATATTTTATGATAGTTTATGATACTTCTCCAGATATAGAAAAACCGCCGGAAACACTAGGTTCCTGGCGGTTAAACATTATTTTTATTATGAAATTACTGCCCATCTGTCTGGCAAGCTTCCAAGAGGAAGTTGCTTCTACGCAATGGATCAGTTGCCCATCTGTCTAGCAACTTCCTCTGCAAAGTTCTCGCTCTTCTTCTCAAGGCCTTCACCGGTCTCAAAACGAACGAAGCGCTTAATTGCAACAGGCGCACCTACCTGCTTGGATACATTGGCAAGGTACTGTCCAACGGATAATTCGCTATCCTTAACATACAACTGATCTACGAGACAGAACTCCTTTAATTCCTTCTGTAAACGGCCTTCCAGCATCTTCTCGATGATGTTCTCCGGCTTCTTGGAATTGGAAGGATCATTCATGATCTGAGCCTTTAAAATATCCTTCTCGTGAGCTATGAAATCAGCGGAAATCTCTGACTGATCAACATACTTCGGAGATAAAGCTGCGATCTGCATTGCAACATTCTTTGCAGCTTCCTGTACTTCAGCGTTGTTTACGGTTGCAGCAACCTCAACAAGAATACCGATACGGCCGCCGCCATGAATATAAGAGGTTACAAAACCGCTTTCAGCAACAACCTTCTCAAATCTTCTGATGTTCATGTTTTCGCCGATAATAGCGATCATGGTGGACAACTGCTCCTTCATTGTCTTGGAAGGATCCTGTGCCCATTTCTCAGCAAGGAAAGCTTCAAGATCAGCAGAAGTAGTATCAGCAGCCTGTTTTGCAACAGCAGCAACATACTCTCTGAACTTCTCATTCTTTGCTACGAAGTCGGTCTCACTGTTAACCTCAACGATAGAAGCAATCTTGCCGTCAGCGCTTACGCAGGTATCTACAATACCTTCCGCTGCAATTCTTCCGGCCTTCTTCTCAGCTGCAGCAAGTCCCTTTTCTCTTAAGAACTCAACTGCTTTATCCATATCGCCTTCTGTTGCTGCAAGAGCCTTCTTGCAGTCCATCATACCGGCACCTGTCATTTCTCTTAAATCTTTTACCATACTAGCGGTAACTTCCATGGTATATCCCTCCGAAATCTACGATTTTTTATCAACATTCATCCAATGATCAATTGAATCTGCTAAAAATTATTCGGTTACAGCATCATCCAAGCTAACCTCAGCCTCAGCCTCGCTGGAAGTATCGGTTAACTGAACGCCCTGATTTGCCTCGATTACTGCATCTGCCATCTTGGATACGATTAACTTAACAGCTCTGATGGCATCATCATTGCCAGGGATTACAAAGTCTAATTCTTCGGGATCACAGTTTGTATCAGCAATACCAACGAGGGGAATACCAAGTGTATGAGCTTCCTGAATACAAATTCTTTCCTTCTTAGGATCTACTACGAAGATTGCATCGGGAGCAGTCTTCATGTTCTTAATACCGCCAAGGTTTTTCTCAAGCTTCTCCCACTCTTTTTTCAGCTGGATAACTTCTTTTTTAGGAAGAACATCAAAGGTACCATCCTCAGACATTCTCTCAATTTCTCTTAATCTTTCAATTCTGCTCTTGATGGTCTTAAAGTTGGTTAACATACCGCCTAACCATCTCTCGTTAACATAGTACATACCGCAACGCTCAGCCTCTGTCTTAACAGCATCCTGTGCCTGCTTCTTTGTACCTACGAATAAAATGCTTCCGCCTTCAGCAACAACATTCTTAATTGCTGTGTAAGCCTCATCTACCTTACCAACAGACTTCTGCAAGTCGATAATGTAGATACCGTTTCTCTCTGTGTAGATGTACTCCGCCATCTTGGGGTTCCATCTTCTTGTCTGGTGTCCGAAATGTACACCGGCTTCCAATAACTGCTTCATTGAAATTACGCTCATAATATACCTCCATTTGGTTGTTTTCTTCCGCATATATCATATCCATAGCAGACCATAATACTATGGCACCATGCTAATGATCCACATGCGTGATAATTAAAAGACTGGGATGTCAAAAGCATACTTTGACACTCTAAGCGAGATTATAACATAATGCATGCCAGATAGCAAGCATAAAATATTAAGCGAAAAAACAGTGTGAAGATCTCTGATTTTCACACTGTTTCTCTATTCCTAATTCTTTGTAAGTGTATTTACAATTTCATCGTAGTCTGCACCCTTGGTTAAGGTATAGGTTCCTACCCTGACGACCTCTGCCTTACCAAGCTCTACTACATATTCATTAAAATCCGTTGCATCCTCCACGATTCCATAAGTCTCAAGCAATATGGAAACCTCCCTTGCAGACATACCTTCCTTCACCGTTAAGGTAACCTTATCATCCAATCCTGAAGTTACTTCAATATTAACATTACCATCTTCCTGAGCTTGTGTAGGAGCCGCGGTCGCCTCCGGAGTCTCTGTCTCCTCCGGAATCGGGGTAACTTCCGGAGTTACCGTTCCTGCAGGTGCTGCTGTTCCCGTCGGATTTGGTGATATAGTTGGCTTTATACTTGCCAGCACCTTATCAAGCGCACCGTTATCTTCTTCCTTCATTACCATGCCAAGACCTTCGGCACGAGCCTTAATCTCATCATCCGTAAGCTTTTCCTTTGGATTGTTTATGGTTAATATAAGAGTAGTTAGTATAATTCCAATACCCAAGCCTCTCATATAATATTTCAATTTCATAGATATTGCACCAAGCCTTTCAATTACTTCTTACCCTGATATAAGTCGATAACCAGCTTAACTTCGCCTTGTCCTAATTCTAATTGTTTTGATATCTGGGCGATTGACATGCCCTTCGAATATAGGGTAAGAATCTGTTTATTACTATTCACGCTTGATTCATTCGCAGATGCAGGCTCCTGTTCATCCGCAGAAGTATTTCCCGTTACTTCCAATCTGCCGGCCTGCGTTGATACAGACTTTGGTGCTTCACTAACCGCTGACGGGCTTTTCGTATGAAATGACTGGATGTTATCCTGATCTGACCTGCCCTCCAAAATATTCTGAACCAGCTTCTTCGAGGTGTCTATATCCCTGACTGCGGTCTTTATTTCTTTTTCCTTATTATTTAACATATTATAAAGAAATACGACTTCTTCGTGATTGCGTTTTATCTTCTCAAGAATCTGATCCGAGAACTCATTCACTGCCATAATCTTCTCATTTGATATTTTACTTAAGGTATCGTCGGTGCGTACAATGGTCTCTTCCGTTACTTCATTCAGAAGCTCATTCATTTTGTTCATCAGCTGTTTCTTATCCTCCTCGGTGAGGCTTTCTTCCAGGGAAGACAGGGATTTACCGATTATCTGTGTATGATTATTCTGTGAACGGTCCACCAGTATACAGCTGATAATAATAACCAGAATACCGATAATGATCAATACTATTTCAATTACACTCATATTTTACTCCATCAGTTTATGTCTGTACGCCTCCGGATCAGATCAAAATATCAATTTTTCCGCTTCCCGGGGTGCCCTTTTGTTTATTTGTGTCCTTTTTATCCTCTTTGCCCTTTTTATTGCCGCGGTTACCGTTATACTGGCTGTTGCCCTTCTCCTTGGCATCATATCGGTATTCCCGGTTCTCTGAATTCGCTGCCTGATTCGGTTTATACTGTTCATGCTGAATAGTTTCATGAAAATTTCGGCTTAACTGCTCCTGTGCATGCTGCGCCTTCTGACTGTCCACATGCCTGAGCTGGGTAGCTTCCTGCACTCTTACGACTTCGATTGGTCCTACTGACATAAGCCCCTCCTTACTTCCTTAAAACAACGGCATAATTTTAATATCTGCCTTATCACGGATAAATTTACTATGATGAACCTCTTCCCGGACAAAATAAATCACATTGGATATCACCAGTTTCGTGCCCGGATAAACAATGTCCGACACCTTAATGGAGCCTGAAGTATTATTCTCAACCTCCACTCTCAGCTCGTCATGGCGCTTTCTGGCTTCCATAATCTGTGCCTCAAGAAGAATGTTATTCTGGGTCAGCTGCTTCAGGTTTTCCAGACGTTCACTGGTCACCGGCGTCCCTGTGGACAATTTCTTACGAAATACCAGGATTGCCTGGGCCAGTCTCTCTTTATCAGCCAGCAAAGCTGCTATTTTCTTATCAAGCTCGCGGAATTCCTCCAGAATTCTGGGATCAATGCCAACCTCTAACAATGTGGCGGTTCCCATTTGTGAACCTGCTGTTTTTACGGAAATCATTGTGCCGGAATGAATCTCACCGCCGGTAACAAAGCCACGTTTTCCCCCCACAATGACATCGCCCTTGGCGGATACCCTGCTATGTAAAATGGATTCTGTCGAGACATAACCTCCGGCAATTACTTCGGCATTCTCAAGAAATTTTGTGATTACATTGCCGCTGGCTTTCAGAATGCCTTTATTCATACCCTGCATGCCGCGCTTTAATATAATCTGTCCGCCCGACTCCAGGTAAGCACCTTCCACAACGCCGTTAACCTCAATATCTCCCTTTGCCCGTACGGAAAACCCGGTAATCACATTTCCTCTGATTGTGACATTACCCTCATATACAATATCACCGGTGGAAGCATCCACATCGGCCGGAACCTCATAGGTATCGGAGACGAATACTCTGTTATCTATCAGGCTTACATGACCGTCAACGCTGGAATACATCTGTAATCCGTCCTCGGAAAGATAAACCTTATTTCCATGGCGAAGGATACGATTCGTTACTTTGTTGGGGCGAATAATCACACCATATACGTCAATCCCCGGCTTTCCCGGGTCCATTGGCACAAGGGTCGCTAATAATTCATCTTTATGGCAATGACTGATCATATCCAGCTGATGAAAATCGACGGAGCCATCCTCATTTGTCTTAGGCTTTAACGTAGGATCCGTATTAAAATGATAAGTTATCTTTGCATCGCGCCCCTGTACCGCAGGCGTCGCTTTGGCCAGAACATATTCTGTGCAATATCTTCTGTCCTTCATGAATTGTGCAATGGCTTCCTCATCCAGGCCATACTTTACACCTGCCCGGACAAGTGCACCAATGATATCTTCCTTTGTCAACAAAAGTCCGTTGGTCGACGGTGGATAGAATCTGGCTTTTGCAAGCATTCTGTCCTCCGTGATCTCCACCTTCGCATATTCATTGATCACTGAAACTGTAAAATTAGACAGTTTCACCTCTGCAGCCTGATCCAGCGCAGATAGTGCTCTCCCCAAAGCAATCTTATCAAATTCATAGATTTTCTGATCAATCAGGTAATTGGCGATTTCTTCAAAAAAGACAGGAATACCTCCTCCTTCAGCTGCTTGAAGTTTGAGGTAGGTGCCGTCTCCCTTTATAATAATTTGAAAGAAACCATTTCGTTCGCCCATACTTCTCCTCCTAAAGATAAATTACTATAGCTGAACTACATAGTTTTATTGCAGTTGCATTACTGCTATTACACGAATGCAATATCCCCCGTCTTTTTTGTCAAAGCTTCGTATCAATAACCTGTTAATATATCAATATAACTTCCTAGTCTGGTTTTCATCTTTTGTAAAGCTTTCGTATGTAATTGTGATATTCTTGATTCTGAAACCTCAAGAATCAGACTGATTTCCTTCAAAGTTAATTCTTCATAATAATAAAGGACAATTACCTTCTTTTCTTTTTCGGTAAGCGTCTCCAGTGTCTTAACAAGCAGTTCTTTTAATTCCTGCTTTTCTATAATTCTATCCGGCTGGTCAAACTCTGCGGTCAGGCTTTGTTCCACTCTTGATTCCGAACCCTGTTCCATAAATTCATCCAATGAAATGATATTTGTGACTTTTGTCTGATTCTGCCAGGACTCAAGCTCATCCACAGAAATCTCCAGTTCACCGGCGATCTCTTCATCACTTGCCATACGGCCAAAGCGCTGTTCAAGATTTTGATAAGCCAGATCAATTTTTCTTTGCTTTTGTCTAATACTTCTGGGAATCCAGTCCATCTTTCTGATCTGGTCCAAAATAGCTCCCCGAATACGCAGGGATGCATAGGTTTCAAACTTTACACCTTTATTGTAATCAAATTTATCAACCGCGTCAATCAGACCAAAGGTACCATAACCAACGAGATCATCATACTCCACATTATAACCGAGATACATACTCAGACGGCCTGCCACCAGTTTAACTAATCCTGCATATTCAATTATTATTTTTTCCTGAAGCTCAGGCGTTTTTTTTCTCGAGTAATTTTCCCAAAGCTTTTGTTTCCCTTCCGCGTTCATAGTACCTCCAAAAACTTTTTAAGTTTGTTTATGCAGAAACTACTTCTTATTTACCTCCGGCTGTGCTTCCACCTGTTTATTCTCCTGATCCTCTTCCGCCGCTTCATCTTCGGCTTTCGCTTTTGCCGACCTGTTGATGATCATATTGGTGATTACAGATTTTATAATCAGTCCAATGACATAGAACAGAAGGAGTACAATAAGTAAGCGCTCCAACCCTTCCACCACTGGAACTTTATTTATAATGTTAATAATACTTGTAACTGCCCCTGCAAGAAGCATCATAATGGCAGGAATATATCTTTCCTTCATTTCTGTCTCCGTTCTGCCCTAATACCTGCATTTGGTGTAGACTTATAATATCTTACGCTCTTTCCCAACCGATTTTATTATCAGTTCCCCGGTCTCAGGATAAAATTCAATCGTCCGTCCGTAATTTGCACCGGTATCTTCCGCTCTGATGGCTATCCCCAGGGAGTGCAGCTTCAGCTTGGTTGCCTCAACATTGCGTTCACCGATCCGCATCATATCGTTATTGTTTCCAAAGGCGAACATCTGCGCTCCTCCGGCAATCTTAGCGATCAGCTGCCTTCGATCTGCACCGGTCTTCAACATACGGCTGATCAGCAGGTCAATTCCTGTATCAGCAAATTTTGCTTTGTTTTCATTATTCAGTATCTTTGTACTGTCGGGCAGCATGATGTGAACCATTCCGGCTATTCTTTTTATGGGATCAAATAACACAATTCCGACACAGGAACCAAGTCCCAGTGTCGTAATTGCATCCGGTGTTACACATATATTTAAATCTGCCATCCCTACCTTTATCATTTCGTTCATAAAAACTCCAATCCACAGTAAGTTCAGGAAAAGGCAAGCTAAATACCTAAGGACGTCAAAATAGCCCCATAGGAATCGATGGTGGGAATTAGAATAAAATAACCGTTTACAGCAACATTTTCATCTCCGAACTCTGTTTCAATCAGAAGTGCTTTATCGCCAATTTTCCCAAATTCAATGGCGGGTACACTTAAGATTGCACCTGCCATATCGATAGCCATATAAGGAACACTTGCTGTAATTAGCATATTTGTTAATGCGGAAAGAGAAGAAAGATAAGCTCCTGCGATGATATTGCCGATTTCATTTAATGCTGACAGCTCAATCTCTGAAAATTCATCCCCTGTATAATCCGGGTTCCCCATCAGCAGGTTCACCAAATGTCTGGATGCCCGAATATCCATCATAAACATCATCATTCCGTCAATTCGGCCTTCCAGGGTAAACAAAATGCCGACCACCAGATTCTCAGCCCCGCCGACAATATCGGACAGCTCTTTAAACTCCAATAAATCAACCTTGGGAACCTTCATGTCGATTTTGGAATTAATCATCTGGGAAAGAGCAGTCGTGGCATTCCCCGCTCCGATATTTCCAATCTCCCGGAGTACATCATATTGCATATTATCAATTTGATTTAAGTTTATTTCGGACATCGCAATGCACCTCACAATCCATGTTACGCAATTGCTTCCTTCGGAGTTACGATGGAAGGGATATTTAACAGATTGACCAGATCGGTTCCGGTCTTACCGACACCGATACTGTAGTTTGCTTTGGTATCTTTTTCATCATGGTTTAACTGTTCAATGGCATTCTGATCCAGTGTAATAACCTCTTTCACTTCATCAACAATTAAGCCGATGGGAGCAGCCTGATCCTCCGGACGAACGATGATAATACGTGATTTGCCCGTATAAGGCGCTTCTGCCATTCCCAGCTTTGTTCTCAGGCTCATTACCGGCACTATTTCACCTCTTAGGTTAATGACACCCGGAAAGTAGGGCTGGGACTTGGGGACTCTTGTAATCCCCTGCATAACGATGATATTATCGATATATTTAATATCGATACCATACAAATCCTGGTTCAAAGATGCAATGATAAATTGTTTTATATCTGCAGCCATGTTTACCTCCATTCTTGCGCATGCTTTTTGCGCATCTAATTTGTGCCGGGCGTATCAATACGCTTTGATTACGCAGGCATAAATTTACGGGTTGAAAGTGCTTTCGTTCAACCTGCCTTCTTTATACTAATGAAATAACATCAAGGATTAAGGCTACTTCACCATTACCAAGAATGGTTGCGCCACTGATGATTTTATGATTCTTAATATATTTTCCGATGGATTTGATAACAATCTCCTGCTGTCCGATAAGTTCATCCACGATCATGCCGGCAAGCTTCTCACCCTTCTTTACAATTGCTACCACCAATTCCTCAGGCTCCTTCTCAGGCTGCTTGCAGTTTAAGAGCTTTCCAAGGCGGACAACCGGAACTACATTGCCCCTGAGTACGATTACCTCTTTGCCCTGGATAAACTTTACATCTGTTACCGGAATGTTCTCTACGGTCTGAATACTGCTTAATGGAAGTGCAAATTTCTCTTCTCCGATTACAACCATCAGGGATTGTATGATCGCCAGTGTTAACGGCAGGCGGATAATAAAGTTGGAACCCTCTCCAAGCTTTGTCTTCGCTTCGATCTCGCCGCCAAGAGCCTCAATCTTGGTCTTAACCACGTCAAGACCAACGCCTCGTCCGGATACGTCCGTAACCTGCTCTGCCGTTGAAAAGCTTGGCTGGAACAAGATATCGATAAAATCCTTCTCCGTCATTCTGGATGCCTGCTCTTCTGTCAGGGAGCCGCGCTCGATTGCCTTCTTCTTAATCTTATCAGTATTGATACCGGCACCGTCATCCCTAACCTCAATCACTACGTTATTGCCGTCCTGATAAGCATCCAGGAAGATAGAACCGGCGGGATTTTTGCCGATTTTCTCTCTTTCCGCATTGCTTTCCAGACCATGGTCTGCCGCATTGCGAAGCAGATGCATCAGCGGATCGCCAATCTCATCGATTACGGTACGGTCAAGCTCTGTCTCTTCACCGGTCATATATAATTCCATTTCCTTATCCAGCTTCTTGGACAGGTCGCGAATCATTCTCGGGAAACGGTTAACAACACTCTCAATGGGAACCATTCTGGTCTTCATAACGGATTCATGCAGGTTTGTGGTTACTCTCTCAAGATATTCGATCTGCTCATGATAACCGGCGTTCTGCATAATCTCATTATCACTGCTGATGGAGATGAGTCCGTTTTTGGCAATGATCAGCTCACTTACCAGATTCATCAGTACATCCAGCTTGTCAATATCCACACGTACAGAACGGTTTGCAACAGGTTTTGCCGCCTGCTTTGCCGCAGGTGCATTGCCGGCCTTTAAGGAACCGGTGTCTTTTTGTACCTGCTTTGCAGCGGAAGAACCTGATTCCTCCTGCTTTAAGATCTCGGTATAGTTTGCGACATCCGCATCACTTAATCTGATGAAATCTGCAACTACTTCCTTTACCTCAGATACCGATGATGCAGCCTGTGCCAGCTTGTCCGGCTTCTCCTTGGTAATGACGAAGGCTGAATAATCAAAGTCATATTTTTCATCCTCCAGGTCCTGGGCACTGGGATTTAACTTGATTATTTCACCGTGTTCCTCCAAGGTACGGTTCACCATAAATGCCCTGGCACCCTTCAATACGCAATATTCCTGTATGTATACGGTAAGGCCTACCACATTCAATCCCAGCATACCGGCCTTAACAATTGCCTTCTTTTCATGTTCCTCAAGCTTAACATCGGCGAACTTCATTCTCTCATCCGCCGCCACCGGGGCACTGCTCTGAGCTTGAACCTTATTCTCCTGTCCGCTGTTATCCGCAGCCTTCTTCTCCTGTACCGGAGCTCCAATTCCTTCATTCAGGATATTATTCAGGGCATTGATGATATCTTCATTATCCTCTTCACCCTCGGTTGCTTCTGCCTGAATATTACTTAAATATGCTTCCAGCGCATCGAGTCCCTTGAACAGAATATCCACCAGGGCAGAGGAAGCCTTCATCTTGCCGTTTCTGATTTCTGAGAATACATTCTCCATATCATGGGTTAAACGCTGCATTCTCTTGTAACCCATAGTACCTGACATACCCTTAAGGGAATGTGCCGCACGGAAAATCTCATTAATGGTATCCTCATTTTCCGGCTCGCGTTCCAGGATCAGCAAATGCTGATTCAAACTTTGCAAATGTTCTTTGGTTTCTTCAATAAATATCTCCAGGTATTGACTTACATCCATTTAAATGTCCCACCTTTCTTATCGTCTGTAAACTTTAGGCCAAAGGCATATGCTGCCAAGGCCCGTGAATTATGGTTATCGATAATTCACCGTGTGAAAATCGCCTTTTATTTTCACACTACCCCAACATTCTTTATGATGGCATCAGAAACTTCACTGAGTCCAACCACTTCATCAACGAGACCGGCATCCTTCACCACTTTTGGCATTCCGTACACAATGCTTGTCTCTTCGTTCTGCGCAATCACATAAATATTGTGTTTTTTATACAATTGTGAAATTCCGACGGTTCCGTCACCGCCCATCCCTGTGAGTACGACACAGGTAATCTGGTCGAAATTTGTATCAACCAGTGATTCATACATGATGTCCGCACAGGGCAGCAACCCATGCCTTGCCGGCTCCTTTGTCACGGAGAGACAGTAATTTCCATCCCCCTGCTTCTTCAGCCTCATCTGATGACCACCCTTTGCGATGTACACCGTACCCTTGGTTAACAGATCACCGTCCTCAGCTTCCTTAACATTTATTTTGCTGAGCTCATTCAGCCGCTCAGCTAAAGATTTGGTAAAACCCTCCGGCATGTGCTGTACGACCAGAACTCCTGCATCAAGCTCCGCAGGCAGCTCAGGGATAACCGTATGCAGAGCCTTGGGTCCGCCGGTGGAACAAGCAAGCGCCACTAACTTGCTGGCACCTGTGTTAACAGCTGCCGGTTTCTTTTTGGATGCCTCCCTCTTTTGGGAGGCTGCCTCCTTCTGTGGCTGCTTTGTGCCTTTTTTCTCTGCTTCTACCACGACAGCCAGTGTTGCCTTGATATTATTGACAATGGATGTAATGGTATCCAGCATCTGGGATTGCTCCTGCCCTGTTTCCGCAATAGTCGCAGTGGTCAGGCACTCCAGAAGCCTGTCTGAGAAAAGATTGCTCTTCACTTCTGTAAAGCTTTCCGGCTTGGTAACAAAATCAAAGGCTCCAAGCTCCAAAGCACGGATGGTTTCTTTCGCGTTCTTCCTTGCCAGGGTACTGACAATAATTACATTGATCTTGATGTTCTTTGATTTCAGTACGGCAAGCAATTCAAGTCCATTCATCCTGGGCATGTTAATATCCAGAATAACGGCATCAAATTCCTTTCCTCTCTCTTCGATCAGTGCCAGGCCTTCCAAGCCGTTTGCCGCCTCAGCAATTACCTTGAAACGTTCATCCTTATTAATTATATCAGAGAGAACCCTTCTCATGAGTGCAGAGTCATCTATTATTAAAATATTTTTCGCCATTATTCTATCCATTCCTTTAGGTTCTGTCTATTTTCCTCCGCTTACGCTCCTGATCAAATATGTATTTAATGACAGCTTCTCTTTCCCGCTGCATAATATTGAAAAATTCCACCCGGTGTTCAAAGACACTGCTTCGTGCTGTCAAATGATTACTGGAAATGACCTTGACATTTAAAATCGGTTTTTTAATATCAATCTCGTAGATAAAATCAAGTTTGATACGGAGCTTATCTCCCGGATAATGCTGCAGCGTGGAAATAAACTTTGCCCCGCCGCCGCTTAAATCCGTCATGGTACCATGCATCCAATCCTTTTCATAGCGGCCAAGCAGCATAACTAGCTCTGCCTTTTCCTGCTCATTGCCAAAGCCTCCTGCGGCAAGCATTTTGTCCAGTGTTTCCTCTTCCTCGGTAACCTTCCGGTATTCAATGTCATAATTACAATCCAGACGGAAATATTGTCTTCTTTGAAATTTCTCCGGATTTGAGCTGATACGCACCGCACAAACAACGGTTTTATTCTCCTTGAAATTGCGCAGGATTACGCAGTTGCAGTGATAAAGCCCCTTTTCAGTATAAAATAACAAATTAAAGGTTTTACCAGTCTCCAAAATTATGGTTTTGCCTGCTATGATGGGAGCCATGATATGAACTACATCCTCCTCTGCAAACTCAACAAATTGGCTTATATAGCTTTTCGCCTTCTGGGCCGGCTTCCCTTTGCGATCCACTAACCTGATGTCAATCTTATCCCCTATTGATAGTAAATCACGAAGCATGTTATCCACCTCCCGGATACCTATTTTTTAATACGACTGCGAAGTAAATTCGTAAATAATTGGGCAATTCCTTTTTTGGTATAACTATGATCTATGTCATGCTCACACAAAATGTCAGCAAAAGACGTCAATGTCTGGGTAAATTGCGAGTTGGGGTATAGAGCAAGCGCAGGTTTCTGACGAATAACCGCTTTTGATACATTCAAATCCATCGGTACCGCTCCCAGGTATTCCATTCTGATATTCAAGAATCTGCCGACTACCAGACTCAGCTTATCATACAGCTCTTTTCCGTCCTCATAGGTATCAATCCGGTTGGCAACCATCTTAATTACAGTATCGGAAAGTGCCATATCACTCCTCCTGTTCAAGGTTTTAAGCAGTGCATACGCATCGGTAATTGAGGTTGGCTCCGGCGTTACAATCAGTAATACCTCTGAACTCGCACCCACAAATTCAAGAACCGAATCATTGATTCCCGCACCGGTATCTATAAGGATAATGTCCGCGCGTTCATCAAGCTGCACTAATTTCTGTATCATATATACTATCTGATCCTTGGTGAGATTGGTAAGCTCCTGTATTCCTGAGCCTCCTGAGATGAAACCGATATTCTCCGGTCCCTGTGTGATAATATCTGTCAGGGTCTTTCCGCGAAACATCAGATCCGCCAGGCTGTACTTCGGCCGTATTCCCAGCATAACCTCCACATTGGCCAGGCCAAAATCAGCATCTAATATAATGACCCGCTTCCCAAGCCTGCTGAGCGCAATCGCCAGATTAACAGATACACTTGATTTACCAACGCCGCCCTTTCCGCTGGTAACCGTAATCACCCGTGCCGTTCGTCTGGGAGCCGACTGTTCCAATACCATTTTTCTTAATCGTTCTGCCTGGTCCATAAAATTACCATGCCTTTCTCAAAGTCTGGGAAAACCGAAGATAACTTCAGATGAAAGCGAAAGCTTCTCAATGAACAGCTTCAGCTGTTCACTGGCCTCTTAACAGCTGCTTCGCAATATTCTGCGCATCCACTTTTTCGATGTCATCCGGTACGTTCTGTCCAAAGGTAGCATAGGATAAATTTGCCTCCGTCAGCATGCGGACGTTAAACAGATTTCCAATGGTACTGGTTTCATCCAGCTTTGTAAAGATCAGACTGTAATCGACAATTTCAGTGTAAGCCTCCGTTATCTTGATTAAGTCAAGGTATTTTGTTGTAGCACTAAGAACAAGATATACTTCCCGTTCCGCCTCAGGAATAGTATCAATCAATAATTCAATATCATCTCTTTGTTCCCTGCTGCGATGAGAACGTCCTGCCGTATCCACAAAAACAATGTCATAATCCGAGAATTCCTGTTTCGCCGTCTGCAACTCATCCACAGAATAAATGACTTTTAAAGGAATGCCAAGGATATTGCCATAGGTCCGAAGCTGCTCCACAGCGGCTATGCGGTAAGTATCCGCAGTAAGAAAGGCAATTTTAGCTTTATCCTTCATCTTGAATTTTGATGCGATTTTAGCAATGGTGGTCGTCTTACCAACACCTGTCGGCCCGATAAAGAAAACAAATTTCGGCTTTGCTTCTCCAATCTCGATGGTTTTGGGCTGGCCAAGCTTTAAGATAATCTTCTGATAAATGCTTGCAAGAATATTGTCCATCGAGGCATCTTTTTTCAGATTACCTTCAATCTCAGTCACTATCTGATTCGCAAACTTTTCATCAACTTCATTGGAGACCAGCTGATTATAAATTAACTGAAGGCAGGCAAGATTTTTGTTGGTCTGTGTTGCTTTTGCTGCTTCCTTTTCTTTCTCCATTGGCTGCGCTTCCTTCTCCCGGGAAAGTTCTTCCTTATCCCTGAGCTGCTTCTCCAGCAGGCTCTGCAGATTATTTAACTTTGCCTCAATTGCAGATGGTGCGGCTGCCGGCTTGTCATCATAGATGATATCCGGCAATACCTGTTTGCGTACAGGAGTGACAGGCGGCGCCGGCCTTTGCCTCTCGGTCTTATAAGTAATATTCTCATCCACTGCCGCCGTAATCTCAACCAGCGGTTTACGAAAAAGCTTATAAAGTCCCTTCGGCGATATGGTTTTGATATTCATTACAATGGCATCCTTGCCTAGTTCTTCCTTCGCGAGCATAATTGCTTCTGTTTCCGTATTCGCTTGAAATTTTTTGATAATCACTAAACTGTCACCATCCCAACTGACTGTAATTCAACATTTGAATCGATTTCATTATATGAAACAACAATTAAATCCTTAAAATAATCCTGTGTCATCCGTTTAAAGTACATTCTCACGATCGGTGAGGTAATAATAATCGGATTCTTGCCCAGATCCTCCAGCTTATGTACTTCACTCTGCACAGCATCAATAATTTCCCTTGTGACTCCGGGATCCAGCGCCAGATAAGCTCCCTGCTCGGATTGCTTCACCGCCCCCATAATCTCCTGCTCCACCTTGGGATCCAGGGTTACGACACTCGTCATCTCTCCTGTGGGAAAATATTTATTGGAAATGGCTCTCTTCAGACTTTGACGTACATACTCTGTAAGTACATCCGAATCATGGGTCGTAGGCGCGTAATCTGCCAGCGTCTCGAAAATGGTAACCAGATCTCTGATAGAAATTCCTTCCTTTAGGAGGTTCTGAAGAACCTTCTGGATCTCGCCGATATTAAGCAGCTTTGGTACCAGTTCTGAAATAAGGGTCTGATTTGCCTCCTGAATATTATTAACAAGGGTTTGAACATCCTGCCTTGTAAGCAGTTCATTGATGTGACTGCGGATTACCTCCGTCAGGTGGGTTGCGATGATGGACGGCGGGTCAACCACGGTATAGCCAAGGGTCTCCGCACGTTCTCTCTGGCTCTCCGTAATCCAGAGTGCCGGCAGATGGAAGGAGGGCTCAAAGGTGGGTATGCCGGTAATCTCCTCTTCCACATAACCGGGGTTCATTGCCATATAATGGTCAAACAGGATTTCTCCTTCGCTGACCTGAATACCTTTAATCTTGATAATGTACTGGTTCGGATTCAATTGAATATTATCCCTGAGACGGATCATCGGAACAACACAGCCAAGCTCCAGGGCAACCTGTCTTCGGATCAGTACCACACGGTCAAGTAAATCGCCGCCCTGATTGGTATCCGCTAGCGGAATAATTCCATAACCGAATTCCAATTCAATAGGATCCACATTGAGCAGGGATACTACATTCTCCGGCTTGCGAATCTCACTTGCCGCAGCATCCTCACCAGATACCTCCTGCTCTATTGCAGCATCCTCCACGCGGTTTGCGATAATCCGCCCGGAGATAATGAAAATCATACCGTATGCCGTGAATACAAAAGCATTTAATGGTGTAAAAATACCAAAGGCAATCATGCTTCCGCCCACAATATAAAGTGCCTTGGGGATGGAAAAAAGCTGCTTCATAAGAAGATCGCCGAAATCCGCTTCTTTTGAGACCTTTGTTACCAGAATACCAGTGGAAAGGGAGATTAATAAGGAAGGAATCTGGCTTACCAGACCATCGCCGATGGACAGCTTGGCGAAATGCTGAAAAGCCTCCATAGCGGGCATCCCCATGGAAGTCATACCGATCACGGTACCGCCCGCCAAATTAATTATGGTGATAATCAGGCCGGCAACGGCATCCCCCTTAACATACTTTGTAGCACCATCCATAGATCCAAAAAAAGCGGACTCTTCCTGGATCTTTTCCCGTCGCTCCTTCGCTTGGGCATCGGTAATTGCTCCGGTATTTAAGTCCGCATCAATTGCCATCTGTTTACCAGGCATGGCGTCCAGGGTAAATCTTGCGGTTACCTCCGCAACTCGCTCGGAACCCTTATTGATAACCATGAATTGTACAATAATAAGTACAATGAATATAATAATACCAATGACCAGATCACCGCCGCCCACAAAATCACCGAAAGTAGTGATGACATTTCCAGGTTCACCGGTACGTAATATCAATCTTAAACTTGCAACATTCAAAGAAATACGAAACATTGTAGTAAAGAGCAAAATAGTCGGAAAAGCCGACATATTCAGTACTTCCTTCGAAAACATAGCATTAAATAATATTATCATGGCAATGGATATATTTAATGCCAGCATCAGGTCAAGTACCACAGGGCTCATTGGAATGATCAAAAATACAATTGCCGACAAAAGGAACAAACCTATAATCAGATCATTTCTCTTCATGTTACCTCCAAATTGCGTAAAGCTCTTTATAATTTGTTCTTAAGTCCGTAAACATAGGCCAGCACTTCCGCTGTCATCTGATACAGCTCCGGCGGTATCTCGGCGCCTATTTCCACATTATAATAAAGCATTCTCGCCAAAGGTTTATTTTCAACAATTTCTATATGATGCTCTTTGGCGGTTTCTTTCATCTTCTGGGCCAGGTAATCGGCACCCTTTGCAATTAAGACCGGCGCTTCGCTGGCAGTCTTATCATATTTGATGGCGGCAGCAAGGTGCGTAGGATTGGTGATAACAACATCCGCGGTGGGAAGGGCCTGCATCATTCTTCTCTGGGATACCTCACGCATCTTGGCACGGATCTTCCCTTTGATCAAAGGGTCTCCCTCTGTGTTCTTAAACTCGTCCTTGACCTCTTGCTTTGACATTCTCATATCTTTTCTGAACTTGATCCTCTGATAAATCAAATCAGCAACACCGATAACCAAGAACACCAGACTGATTTGCAGTCCTAAATCAATGGCAAGATTGCCCAGCAATAATACTGCCTGTTCCAGCTTCAAATCATATAAAATAAAAAGCGTCTTCCAGTCATTTTTCAGTGTATTGTAGGCCAGAAAAGATACGATCACTATCTTAATTAATTCTATAAAAAGATCAACCAGTTTATCAGAAGAAAGAATCTTTTTAAAACCGTTGACCGGATTTAGCTTACTTAACTTCGGCATCATAACCTTAGCGGATATCTGCCATTTCACCTGAAACAGGATCACAACCAGGTTGACTAAAATAGCGGTAACAAATACCGGTATACTTATGAGAAGAATTGTCTTTAGCGCATCCGACAGTATAGCTCCCGCAACTGGTATTGTCATCTCTTCTCCAGAATACTTGTCGATATTTTTAAACATCAGATTAAAATTATCGATAAATCCTTCTCCGATATAAGCCGAAAACAGCTTCAATACGATAAAGAAGGTGGCAAGACCGGAGGATGTGATCAGTTCTTTACTTCTTGCAACCTGTCCTTCTTTTCGGGCATCCTGCAGCTTTTTTGCGGTAGGTTCTTCCGTCTTATCCGCGCCCTCCGCAAAGAATTGAAGGTGGTAAGGCAGCCTGTAGACGCCACTTCGGATTTGCTCCTCTGTAATCATGTATTACCCTGCGCATGCTTTTGGCGCAATACCTTTCAATCGTACTTATCGCATAAATTCAATGGATTCCAGCAGCAATTTCTTCATTTCATTAAATATATTATCAGCCACAGCCGGAACCAGTTCCATAATCATCGCCAGTACGATTAACCCCACAAAGATTTTGATCTGCATACCTACGACGAACATATTCAGCTGCGGTGCAATCTTAGCCAGAATAGCAAGTATTGTATTTACAATCAAAATTGCAGCAAAGATCGGCAGAACGATTCGAAAACCTATAAAAAAATAATCTGTGATAAACTGCACCATTAGCCGATATATATTCGGGTCAAAATTCACCTTGCCTATCCCGATGATCTGAAAGGAATCAATAATTGCCCTCAGAAAATAATGATGCATATTGGTGATAAACATAATCAAAAGAATCAAATAGCCATACAGATTCGCGGTAATGGTTGTCTGTATGTTGGTCATGGGATCCAGCTCATTTACCATGGAAAAGCCGATTTCCATGTCGATAATCTGGCCGGCAAATGCAAGAATATAGTAAGCGATATTCGCAAACAGTCCCATAATCGCTCCTGCCAGAACTTCTTTAATAACTAAAACAGCAAATTCAATTACCGTATTGTATTCCGGTGTGGTATAAGGTACCGTAAAAAATAAAATAGCGGCTAGAAATACCGATAACCCGATTTTTATACGAAACGGCACATTTTGTAACGAAAAGAAAGGCGCTGTAAAAATAAATCCGGATATCCTCACAAGAATTAAAATAAAAAAATCAAAGTATTCAATCGTGAAACTCATAGAATATCAATATAGTAACTGAAATTATTAATCAGCTCTACCATATACTCCCGAATGTTGTTTAGAATCCAGCCTCCGGCAAATATCATGACCAGGAATACGGCAATCAGTTTCGGAACAAATGTGAGGGTTTGCTCCTGAATCGAGGTAACAGTCTGTAATATGCTGACAATCAGACCAACCACCAGGGATGCAATCAGCATAGGGGCCGCCGCTTTTAAAACCAGATAGATTGCCTGTCTCGCAATATCGATGATGATCGTCTCATTCATAGAAACCTCCAAAAGTACATATCATACGACCGGGATAAGCTTAGGGTCGCTAGTAAAAGGTCTTAACCAGTTGCCCTATAATCAAATTCCATCCATCCGCCATAATAAACAGTAATATCTTAAAGGGCATGGATATCATCGTGGGCGGCAGCATCATCATACCCATGGACATTAATGTGGATGCCACTACCATATCAATAACGATAAAAGGAATATAGATCAAAAATCCGATAATAAATGCATATCGCAGCTCGCTGATAATAAAAGCCGGGATGATTACCGTGGTCGGGATATCATCTACTGTATTGATCGTATCATCAGAAATATTTGCAATGTCTAAAAATAACCTCAGGTCCTTAGGCTTCGCCTGCTCCATCATAAAGGTCCGGATGGGAGCCAAACCCTTCTCAATGGCCTCCTCCTGCGTGATGGTACCTTGGGAAAGAGGTTTGATGGCATCATTATTTACCTGGGTAAATACCGGTGACATAATAAATAAGGTCAGGAATAACGCTAATCCGACCAGAACCTGATTGGGCGGTGTTGTTGTGGTACCGATGGCAGATCTGACAAAATGCAAAACAATGATGATTCTGGTAAACGAGGTCACCATGATAAGAATGGACGGCGCCAGGGATATTATGGTTAAAACCAATAATATCTGTAATGTAGAGGAAAGACTTCCTGTATCCTCATCCGTATTCAAGGTAAAATCCAGAGGCCCGAAGGTACCGCTGACATTATTACCATCACCTGCAATTTCGTTGGAGTTACCGGTATCCTCTGCCGTGGTATCTACCGTATCCCTCACCGCTTGAGCATAAGCTGTCTCACCTTTGCAAAAAACCAATATTCCGGCGATGATAATAGCTGCAAGGATGACAGACCGTAAGCTAACATAAATTCTGCTATGTATATTCATGATTACCAGCCTCTACTCATTATTTTTCTTCAGCTTATCCATAATTTGCTTGAAGGTCTGCTTCTCACCCTGATTAAATTCCCTGAATATAACCTCAGCTTCCTCTAATTCCGTTATGTAGTTGATCGAATCCTTCCCAATCCCCAGAACAACATACTTATTGCCGATCTTTACGATCTGTAGCACCTTATTTGCACTGATCCGGTAGGCATCGATGACCTGAAAATTGCTTTTCTTAAGCTGGCCCAGCTTAACATTTGCCACAAGTCTGGAGGTAAAGTAAGCAGCAATTAGGATGATAATCAGCATAAAAACTAAGCCCGTCATTTGCCAGAAGCCAGATCCGCCCGATGCCCTGCTTGTAATACCTGCCAGACCCCCGGCAGTTGGGGTCGGGGTCGGGGTAATATCTTTCAATTGATCCAGAATAGCATTCGCTTCCAGCAAAATTGGCATAGTTCCCATCATTATTCTATCAACCTACCGCTTTCTTCACTGCTTCTAAAACCCTGTCTGCCTGGAAAGGCTTAACGATAAAGTCCTTTGCGCCGGACTGGATGGACTCAATAACCATCGCCTGCTGACCCATGGCAGAGCACATAATTACATTTGCAGTGGGATCTGCGGCTTTAATCTTCTTCAGTGCCTGAAGGCCGTCCATCTCCGGCATAGTGATATCCATCATTACCAAATCCGGCTTGGTTTCCTGATATTTTTCAACTGCTTTTAAGCCGTTCTCTGCTTCACCGGCAACATTGTAGCCGTTCTTGGTGAGGATGTCTTTGATCATCATTCTCATAAATGCCGCATCGTCACAAATTAAAATACTTTTTGCCATAATTAATATTCTCCTATCTTCTTATGTAATGTTTTGCTTCAGACAATCTGCTTCTGTTTCACAATTTCCGTCACCCGGATACCAAAGGCTTCTTCCATAACCACAACCTCGCCTTTGGCAACAAATTTGCCGTTAACCAATACGTCAATCGGTTCTCCGGCCAGACGGTTTAATTCGATGATCGTCCCCGGTGTGAAATCCAAAATCTCTTTGATTGACTTACTGGTTCTGCCAAGCTCAACGGTAACCTCAAGAGGCACATCCATTAACAATCCGATATTCTCCGGCTGTACAGCATTTGCCGCCATAGGTGTGAAAGGAGCAAACTGTACCGGCTGAACATTGACATCCTGCATGGGCGGCATCATGTACGGCATCGGCTGAGGTATTCCCTGAGGCGGATAACCCATATTTGCATAAGGGATGCCTTGAGGCTGCTGCATAGGAGCCGATTGCTGCTGCATTTGGACGGCCTGCTGTTCCTGGGGCTTTTTCGGTACGCTGTCCGCCGCGGGTCTGGTGGATACATCCGGTTCCATTGAGGTTGCCTGGATAAACTGACGATACAGGTCTCTGGCAAAATCAAAGGGATATAATTGCATCAGCACACTGTCCACCAAATTACCGATTTCCATATGGAAGGATACCCGGACAAAACTGCCCTTTAAGAACTCGGCAATATTTTCGCCGCTCATGTGCTCATCCAGGTCTACAACCGCAGAAACCGGGGGACTGATATTTACCCTTTTCTCCAGCATGGATGAAATGGAGGTTGCAGCGGAACCCATCATCTGGTTCATCGCTTCGCTGATTGCACTTAAATGAAGGTCTGTAAGCTCGCCCTCCGTATTGGTGCCATCACCGCCCATCATCAGATCCGTAATGATTTTTACATCCTTTTCCTTCAGGATTAATATGTTATTACCGTCAAGACCATCCTCATAATAAATCTGAACAAATACACAAGGCTTATCATAGCTGCTGACAATGTCATTCCAGGTCGCGTATTCTACAACCGGGGTGGTAATATTCACTCTCTGATTCACTAGGGAAAACAGTGTTGTCGCCGCAGTTCCCATACTGATATTGGAGATCTCGCCTATCGCGTCTTTTTCCGCATCGGTCAGTTTCTCCTGCGCGGTACTTTCCGATACATCTGTACTCAGGCCGTTTAATAATGCATTAATTTCTTCTTGAGAAAGCATACCATCCATCGTAGTCACTCCTCTCCTCTGATAATTGATGAAATTTTCACCGCATAGGTACCCGAGGATGCCCCCGGCAGTGCGGTGAATTTATTTAAGTTACCGACATAGACGGTTAATTCATCATCTACTTTTGAATTTAATCTGATAATATCTCCCCGCTGCATATTCATAAAGTCATTGACGGATATCGTACTTTTACCGAGTATTGCCCGTAATGGTATCTTCGCCTTAGAAATAGCAACTTCTATCACATCCTGGTAAGAGGTATTATCCGCCATCTTCATGGTTGAATACCAGTATTTCGTATTCAGTTTATCAATAACCTGCTCAAGACACACATAAGGAAGACAAATATTCATCATTCCTTCAATATTACCTATCCTGACATTCAAGGTTACCAGAGAAATCATTTCGCTGGGAGAAATAATCTGTGCAAACTGGGAGTTTGTCTCAATTCGCAATAGTCTGGGCTGTACCTGGATTACATTTGCCCATGGCTCCCGGAGTAAATTGGTGCATATATTGAAAATACGCTCTATGATCGATAACTCGATCTCGGAGAAATCACGTATCTTCTCAAGAGGATATCCGCCTCCGCCTAACATTCGGTCAACAATTGCATATCCAAGGTTATTGGCCAGTTCGATGATGATATTCCCCTCCAGCGGGGTAAAATCAACGACACCAATCAGAACCGGATTAGATAATGCATTTGAAAATTCCGAGTAGGTGACCGCTTCCGAGTTCACTACCTCAATCTGCACATTTTTCCGCAAATAGGCCGGAAGGTTGGTGGAAAGCAGTCTCGCATAATGCTCGAAGATGATATTAATCGTACGCAGGTGTTCTTTGGAGAACTTGGAGGGCCTTGCAAAATCATAAATCTTGACCTGTTTTTCTGCCGCTTCCTTATATTCATCCGCATCCAACTCACCGCTGCTTAAGGCTGCAAGCAAATTATCTATCTCATTTTGGGATAGGACGTCGCCCATGTTCTTTTCCTCCCTGTTATACTAGTAACATAATAACACAAAATAACAAGAAAATCATCATATTTTATCACGAAACAATCTGTATGAAAATAGTAATTTCGTGCTGTTATGACGTAACCATACCGCCAAAGGATACGTTAATAATAAAATCCGACTGGAACAGCTCCTGAATTCGTTTGATCACCTGCTCCTTAATCGCATCCTTATTTAAACTAACCTCATCCTTGGTGTATTTTCCAAACTCATCGGATACAATTTCTGTGATTGCATTTTCATTTTCCCCGACTTTACCGGACAGACGCTCATAATCCTCATTCTTACTGTTCATGGAGAGGGATATGTTAAGCATTGCAAAATGATCTTTTCCGTCTGCATCCTTCTTCAGATTGAGTGTCAGCTTGTCCTCAATATTATAGGTCACAATGTCTGCTACTTCCACCCCGCCGTTTTGCGGAGATTCCAGTTCAAGATCTATAATGGAGGCTACCTTGGACATCATTTGATTGGTCTTGTTGGACGTGGGTACGACGGAAAAAATGATTACACCTAATAAAATTGTGTTAATCAGCGTGACAGCCATGATGATAATCGTTAAAATATTCTTTTTCATAAATCCTCCTAACACAAATTATATATTTTTTAACACATGCATTCAGGAGGATTTCCTCCTAACACAAATTATATATTTTTTAAAATATGCATTCAGGAGGATTTCCTCCTAACACAATTTATATATTTTTAACACATGCATTCAGGAGGATTTCCTCCCAATACAATTTATATATTTTAAAACGTATATCCAGGAACCTTACCTCCCTAATCAGCCGCTGTAAGCATTATATATTTTAATTTCTATTCTTCGGTTTTTTGCACGGCCTTCCTCAGTCGAATTACTGGCAATTGGCTCATATTCTCCTCTGCCGGAATATTTCAGATTGGTTGGATCAAGTCCTGAATTATCAATTAGGTATTCGGCTGCATTCAGTGCTCTTGCTGACGAAAGCCAGTTATTATCCCTGTAGGCACTGCTTGTCATCGGTACATTGTCCGTATGACCGGTAATTTCTACCGTATATCCCTCATATTCCTTCAGAATTGTTCCTATTCTTGAAAGAATCGGTTTTGCATGAGATCTGAGTTCGGCGTCTCCGGAATCATATAAAATGGATCCCTTCAAGGTAAACTCAACATATTGATACTTCTTATCTACACTAAGCTCAACAAATTCACCCAGATTATACTTTGATACCAACTCAGATACATCCTCATACATCTTGGTGGTAACCTCGACCCGCTCTTCCTGAACACGTTCCAGCGCCTCGGATAATTTGGCATCATCTCCTATATCCGATGCATCATCCTGTATTTCTTTATCCTCTCCGGTTTTTCTGCTGGACTCATTCAGGTCAGTATAGGATTCTCCAAGCTCATTCATCTGTGTAATCCCGGAGGAAACTAAATCACCAGTACCAATGGCTGTGCCTCCGTCACTGAAGACTCCGATAGATTCAGACAAGGATCTTGCGATTTTTTCAAACTTTTCCGCATCAATCGTTGACATGCCAAACAGGAACACAAAAAAACACAGGAGCAAATTCATTAAATCTGCAAAGGTATTCATCCATGGGGCGTTATTTTGTCCGCCCTCCTGTACTCTTTTCTTTCTAGCCAACAAGTTCACCGCCTTGCTCCTCCATGGAAGCCCTATGTACCGGTGACAGGAAGGATTTTAATTTTTCTTCAATAACTCTGGGGTTTTCTCCCGCCTGAATAGAAAGGAGACCTTCTACCATAACTTCTTTAATCATAATCTCTTTTGCACTGTTTGCTTTGAGCTTGCTGGAGATAGGAATACAGATCCAGTTTGCTATCATGGAGCCATAAAAGGTGGTTACAAGGGCTACCGCCATGTTCGGTCCGATGGTTTTCGGATCTGCCATCTGCTTTAGCATGTTAATGAGACCGATCAGGGTACCGATCATACCCCAGGCCGGGCCCATGGCTGCCAGTGAATCCCAGAAAGAGGTTTTACTGGCATGTCTTGTTTCGATATAATTAAGCTCAGTCTCTAAAATGCTGCGGACCAGCTCCGGGTCTGTACCGTCAACGATCAGCAAAACACCTTTTTTTAAGAATTCATCATCTATATCATTGGCTGCCTCTTCCAGTGCAAGTAAACCCTCTTTACGTGCCACATTGGATAATGCAATAATGGTTCGGATCGTTTCAACCTCATTTGATGGTAAAGCTTTTAATGCAAGCCGGAAGCTTGATATATTCTCAAAAAACCCCTTTAATCCTGGCGACATTGTAAGAACGCACATTAAGCTGCCGCCAATTGTTATAAATACAGAGGGGATATCCACAAAGTTTAAAAGCACCTCAAAACCGGCCTGACCAACCAACATACCGTATACCACGATGACAAAACATAAAATCAATCCCAATATGGAAGCTAAATCCATTGTAGCCACCTTCCTTATAAATCTATTTTTTACTCTTTTGTAAATCAGTTTTCATAAATTCTACAATTCTCGACTAAATATCTCTTTTTTGTATAATATTACAAGATTTCTAATCTCTTGTCCACTCTCTTTTACTATAATCTTATTTCCAGAAGTTAAGGTGATTATGGTATCGGGAGATTCCTCAATCTTCTCGATCAATTCAGCATTAATAATTAATTTGGTATCATTTAATCTGGTAACTTCAATCATAGCTATCTCTCCTATCATGAAAAAGGTGGCAGTGATATACTGCCACCTATCATTACTGATATACGGCATTCTTATTCATACATCAGCCTTGTATTATCTCTTCAGATTAATCAGCTCTTCCAACAAGGTGTCAGATGTTGTTATTATTCTTGAATTTGCCTGAAAACCTCTCTGCGTTGTGATCATATCCGTAAACTGCTGGGAGAGGTCAACATTTGACATCTCAAGTACACCTGTTGATAAGCTTCCGCCTCCCTTTGTCGGATCCTGTCCGATCCCATCAAACTCACCGGAGTTCTGTGTTGCCGCAAACATACTGTTACCTACTGCTTCAAGACCTGCGGGATTGGCAAAGCTTGCTACGGCGATCTGCCCCAATAAGCGGCTGTCGCCGTTATCATATTTACCATAGATCTTACCGGAAGCATCGATGCTGACGCCTGTCAGATTACCAACCTGCCTGCCGGCTCCTAACCCTAAGAGGCTTCCTTTGGCAGCTTCAAGGGAGGAGGAGCCGCTGGTGGAATACATTGTAACCGATGTAAAATCTATGTTGACATCCTCAAACGGGCTCGGATCTGTGGAATCTCCGTTCAGATCCAGAACCAGTCCTCTGAGCCCGGCCTCCAAGTTGGATGCCAGATCTTCACCGTTATATCCTACGAATGCACCGGTCGAAGCACTGAAACTGATGGTCGGAGCCTCCATTTCAATGGTAAAGGAGCCGTCCTCTTCATTTATCTCTCCTATCGTTGCGGTCTGTCCGCCAAAGGAAAAGCTTGTTATCTCGCTTTGCGTATAGTTGGTCTCCCCTGTAACGGGATCCACCGACTTAGTGACAAAAATAGATTGCCCGTCTTCATCCGTTATGTCCTTCACGGATATGGTATAAGTGGAGGTAGGATCTTCTGCCTGTTTTACCACCAGGTCCGCAGTATAGCTGTGACCCAGCTTATCGAAGAAGGTTACGTTAATCATTCTGCCTGTCTCACTGGTAAGCTGCGTATCCTTGCTGTCGATATTACCGGAGATATAAGCCTCTGTGGTTCCCACAGGCTCCGCATACATATTCTCAGGAGCCATAATCCTTAAGGGTGATACCGCATCCGCTACCGTCTTCGTCTCATCGTTGGGATCCACCTGCCAGCCCATCACCGACGCGCCGTAGGAAGTACAAAGCGTACCGCCTGCATCGATATTAAAGGAGCCTGACTTTGTAAAATAATTGGAACCGCCGCTGTTTACGATAAAGAAGTTGTCCCCTTCAATCATAACATCAAAGGGATTATCGGTTCTTTGGGAAGCACCTGCCACTGTAATTGCCGATGTAATGGATGCTACATTGGAACCAAGACCGATCTGCATGGCATTTCGTCCGGTTGCTCCTGTTTCGGCATTGGGTC
The DNA here is from genome assembly GCA_023409535.1 of Bacillota bacterium. Lineage (GTDB taxonomy): Bacteria > Bacillota > Clostridia > Lachnospirales > Lachnospiraceae > Mobilitalea. The sequence goes on along the minus strand of JAEYGZ010000046.1, from coordinate 311,683 downwards.
CGGTAGCATGCTGTGTCGTCTGATAAAATACATCGGAGAAAGTTACCGAGCTCGACTTAAATCCGATTGTGTTAACATTTGCAATATTATTACCTATTACGTCCATTTTCGTCTGGTGTACTTTTAAACCGGAAACACCAGAAAACAAAGATCTCATCATAGCTTTATGACCTCCAATTTCTGCTTAAATCACTGGTATCCAATCTGTCATTCATGGATACGAAAGCCTCCCTAAGGTCCGGCTTATTACATGATTACTGCTCCATCAATATTTGTAAATATTCTGTCTTCACCGTCATTCACTGCTGTAATTACGGTATTGTTTTTCACACTAACGATGAAGGCCAGGTTGTCAACCATAACCAGGGATTCATTTATCCCCTTCTCACTCGCTTTCCTTGCACCATTCTCCAGACGCTCCAGCTGATCATCGGTTAAGTCGATATTTCTGCTGGCCAAGCGCTCATTGGCATGCTTTGAAAATTTCAGTTCAGCTGTCTCACCCGTATCCTGCTTGCTTTTTAATATCTCACTGAAGGGTGTATTATTGTACAGCTTGTTTCCGCCGGATGCCGGGGTTCTTGCAGCGTTCAGCTGCTGCGTCATCTGTTCAATGGAAGGAAATTGATTTACCGGTATGTTCATAACGATCACCTTCCTTACTTAAATTATGTCTCTGAATCCTCAGGTGCCTCTGGATCTTCCGACTCCTCGGGATCTGTCTCCGGCAGCTCTGTCACTTCCGAATTGGTTACCTGCAGGGTCAGCTTATCCTTCAAGGTAGTGTATTTGGAATCGTTAAAGGCTACCGTCAGCTTATAGGCTCCGTTAGGGAATTCCGCGAATGCCGCTTTGTCAATGGTTACCTTATTGCCGTTAAGCTTCACATAATCCGGATTAATCATATAATTACCAATTCCTACTGCAACATCATCCGCAATCGTATCTCCGGAACCCAGATTAACCGTAAAGCTGAAATCCTTCGGGTTATCCGCATCATACTTTAACTCGGTTGCATCCATATTCGGACGGTTCTGCTTATCCACATAATCATCACTCAGTACGGTATCCAGCTGATCAAAGGAATAAAGCTTGTCATTGATAGATAACTGCATCTTACTTCCCTGGGATAACACATAATCCACTTTGCCGGTTACGTAAGAAGTGCCGCTCGATTCACTTTCCGCCTTCACAATAACTGTCTTCCCAACTAAGCTGTACGCCTGGGAGCTGGTTGCTGCTTTACCCAAATTCTGAAGCTGTTCCAACTGCGAGAAGGTTGCCAGCTGTGCGATATACTCTGTGTCCGTATTCGGATTAAGCGGGTCCTGATACTTCATCTGTGTTACGAGCAATTGCAGAAATGCATCCTTACCCAGCTCATTCTTTGCGGTTTTGGTTGTTTCACTGCTTGCAGCCGTATTGGTATCCACTACTTTTCCGTCTTTGATAGGAAGTACCAAATCACTCATGGCCTGTCTCCTTTCTTATTAAACTCTTTAAGCCGTATAGTCAATCCGGCTTCCCTTGTAATCATCCATAATGCTGTTTTCTGCCTCTGTGGATGCTCCATTTTCTTCTGTCATATTCATGGCATCCTGGAGCGTTATTTTAGTCCGGCTGCTATTTTTTTCGGCTTCCTGACCCTGGTCTGTCTGTCCCTGGCCATACTGCTCAAAGGAATTGGCAGCTACCGTAACTTCAATTGCTTCCACCTTTATGCCCTGCTGATTTAAGTTATCCCTCAGAACATGCAGCTGGCTCTCAATCGCTTCCTTACTGATCTCATTCTGAACAACAAAATGGGCTGTCAGGACACCGCTTTTTGACTCAACGGTTAAATTTACTCTGCCAAGATGCTCCGGGTTAAGCTGCAGCTCCATAGAAGCCTGATCCGGCTTTACCGAAACCTTGATTCTTTCAATGATCTGGTTTACAATATCCCTCAGCTCGGTGATCCGAGCAACATCTCCGCCTGCTTCTGTCTGTGTAACTGTTGCAGTATGTGATGTCAGGTTGTTCAGAAATGTCTCAAACTGCTCTGAAGCCTTCGTATCCTGCTGTTCCCGTTTGCCCGACTCTTCCTGAGCATCGGTTAAGCTTGCTTCTGAGACGTTGGCAGACTTTTCTTCCGGATTGGCACCCTGAAAGCCTGCAGTCTGATTTTCCTCCAGGTTACCGGCTTCGGTTTTACCGGTACCAACTTGCGCTGCCGGAATATTCTGGCCGTGCATGTCATTTACCGCTGCCGCTTCAGCATCGCCCTCTGCACTTCCCTTAACAGGTATCGAAGGATCTGTTACGGCATCCCCCGGGCTTTTCATACTTTTCAGCAAATCCTCCAGCTGCTGCTGGGTAAGCTCCAGTCCTGCATCTGCCTTAATGTCCTCCAGGGTCCCCAGCAATTCGTTCATCTGTTGCGCCAGGGTTTCATCCGTAAGCGCCGCCATAATACTTGTCTGTCCGCTGCCAGCCAATATAAGCTGCTGCAAATTCTGCCCACTCAGCAAATCTTCCCTGGTTAATCCCTGCTCTGCTAAAAGTTGATTCAATTCTTCCTCAGAGAGATTTAGCACCTTCTTAACCGCATCCGTCACTGCTTGAAGGATTCCTGCAATCTGCGCCATTGCTTCACTGTCACGATCAGGTTTCTCTTCGCTGTTTATGTCCGGTTGTTCCGCCTTTGCAGGTTCTCTTACTGCCGCAGGCTGTTCTGTCCTTGTTGACTGCCCTGCCTTCCTTGCCGCATCGGAATCTGATATCCTGTCCGGCTTTGCGGGCTGTTCCCCTTCTGATTTCTGATTCTTCTTCACTTCCAGGTCCCTGGTCTGCTTTATCCGGCTCCGGGATTGCACCATCGTATCCGTTAAGTTTCCCCCGTCACTTTTACCTATTATCTGTTCAAAGCTGCTGCCAGTATTCCTGCCTTTCGGACTGCCACTCACCGCTGAGTTATCAAACAGGCCTTCTGTCCGAGTTCTAACACTTTGCGTCATCATAGGTCGTTCCTCCTTTCTTTCGTATTTTGTATAATGCATGTTTTACGCATTACATTTATTACAAACAGGAAGTAATTCCTGACTGTAACCGCTGTTTACTGTGATAATTTCTCCGCATCCATATCCAACATCTTCTTGGTAATCTTCGCTGCAATTACACTATCCATCTGTGCCAGAATATTGGCACTGTCGGTGGGCTTCATGCTAAGCAGGATCTCTGCAACAGATCCCACATCGGCTGTCATGGTTTCTAAAATCTGCGCTGCTGCTGCAGGCTCCATTCTCCTGTAGATTTCCGCTTTTTCAAGAATGGCATCGGAATACTGCAGCTGTTCAATCACCTGACGATAAATCTCTTCCGCATTGGTAGGATTAATTTGCTCATAATATGCCTTATATTCCTCAATGCTCGGTGCGCTTTCGTTAAATACCACATTTTTATCGAATTCCTTGACCCTGTCTTCAAAGGCCTGCTGATTCTCCTCAAATACCTTCAGGCGGGCAATTTCCGCCTGCAGCTCAGCAACGTCCGTACTGTCGTCCGTACTTATTTTCTGCATATCCTCGATGGTCCGCTCCAGCTGCTTTATTTTCGCCACAGCTTCCGTTAAAGATTTATAATCATAATTATTTTCTTCTGCAACCTGAACATCCGGTACCTCAGGAAGTATTCTGCTGATCAACGGTACATCCTTAAGAATCGGTCTTAGAACTCCTGATCCAAAGCCTCCCACATCCAGCTTTATCAGTAATCCAAAAATAGCAAGCCATATAATAACAATCAAAAGCGCAATCAGTATCGTCAGGACCTTGCTGCCCTCTTTTTTCGCAGTATCTGCGGCTTTATCCCTCTTCGCCATTATTCGTCCTCCTTATCGAACGCAGGAATGCTGTAGTGGTAGCTGTTAAGCTCATCTGTTTCCTTACGTTCTTCGGCTTCGAATTCCAGCTTATACTCCTCAAATGCTTTCTCCTTCAGCCGTTCCTGGGTTTTTCTTTCTATCATTGCGTCATTCAACCGGATTCTTGCTATCTCCAGCCTGTGTGCGGCGTTTTTCACTATAGTCACCTGCTGCTTGACGGTCAGCTTCATTACCTCAATTGCCTGTTCACACATTCTGATTTTTGTAATGTCAAGTCTTGCCATACGCAGACTGCGAAGCTCCTCCTCATAGGATTCTTTTCGAGCCTTCAGCTGCTCCAGCTTTTCCTCTTCCTTTGTAAGACGCAGTCTTGCCACACCATAAGCAATCTTTGCCTGATCCTCGAGCTTCAGCTTGATCTGAAACAGATTTTCCATAGGGTAGGTGAATTTTTTCATTGCTCTTCAAAAGTCTCCATTAACATTCTGATTTCTTCCTCATATTCTACCTTAATATCAACCCCCTGCTGCAGGAAGTCGTTCACCACTTTGATTTTCGCTATGGCATAATCAATATCCGGGTTGGAACCGTTCTTATAAGCTCCGATATTGATCAAATCCTCTGCGTCACGGTAAGTAGCCAGTACATTTTTTAGTTTTCCGGCAGACGATTTATGCTCACTGTTAACGATAGAACTCATACAGCGAGAAATACTTTGTAAAATATCAATTGCAGGATAATGATTTTTATGTACCAGCTTTCTGGATAGCATAATATGTCCGTCCAGAATACTTCTGGCCGCATCGGTGATGGGCTCGTTAAAATCGTCACCGTCTACCAATACGGTATAGAGGCCTGTTATGGAGCCTTGCTCGGAATTACCGGCCCGCTCTAAGAGCTTTGGCATCTCCGAATAAACGCTGGGGGGATACCCCCTTGACACAGGCGGTTCTCCGGAAGCGAGTCCGATTTCCCTTTGTGCCATAGAAAAACGGGTTAGGGAGTCCATCATTAACAGAACATCCTTACCCTGGTCACGAAAATATTCTGCGATTGCGGTTGCCGTCTGTGCTGCCTTCTTACGGATCAAAGCAGGTTTGTCCGAGGTGGCAACGACAACAACGGAGCGCTTTAAGCCTTCTTCTCCAAGGTCACGTTCAATGAATTCACGGACCTCTCTGCCACGCTCTCCGATTAAAGCAATTACATTCACATCTGCCTTGGTATTTCTTGCAAACATACCAAGTAAGGTACTTTTACCAACACCGCTGCCGGCAAAAATTCCTATTCTCTGTCCCTTTCCAATGGTAAGCATACCATCCACCGCTTTCACTCCAAGGGGCAATACTTCATCTATGATCTTTCTTTTTAAAGGATCCGGCGGAGGAGCCTCTACAGGATAATAAGTCCTGCATTTGAATTCAGACTCATCCAAAGGATTTCCCAGACCGTCCAGGGTTTTACCAAGCAAGCCTTCTCCAACAGGGACTTGAAAATTCGTCCCGGAATTCTCAACCAAACTGCCGATTCCAATCCCCGTCATGTCATCATAGGGCATCAGCAAAATCCTGCTCTCACGAAAACCCACAACTTCCGCCGCTTTTTTCGCTTTCTGACCTTCCCTTGTTATGTAGCAGACATCATTCAAATTCGCATTCGGTCCGGAGGCTTCTATGGTCAGACCAACCATTTTCACCACCCGCCCGATTTCCTGCTCATAGGACCTGTCAAGCAGCTGCCTGTATTTATCGAAATCAATTGCTATCATTATAACCTGCTTTCTAGGTATATCGACATTTTTCTCAAAAAACTAAATATTGGAAATCAATTTAATATCCGTCACCAGATTGCTTAACTGGATATCCAGGCCGCAGTTAATAACCTTCTGCCCTGCTTCTATCATGCACTCATTCTTATTAAGGGTGGTATCCTCCAGAATATATAAAGGAAGTTCTCTGCCCATGACCTCCAACAAATGCTCTTTATGGGCGCCGACATATTCGTAATCCTCTCTGGAGACCCGGATATTGATTTCATCGCCGGCATCAGGCCTCTTAAGGACTTTATCGATAAGATAAAGAATAACCTCCTTCTTATCCTGCACCATAATACCGGTAAGCTTTTCTACAAGAGCCGCAATGAGATTCGCCATCTGAGGCTCAAGCTCCTGCCACATTTTATCGTATTCCAGACGAAGCTTATGGGCCTGCTCTTCATATTCTGTGCGTAATTTCAGCTGTTCCTTCTTTGTTTGGAGCATTCCGTCATCATAACCTTTTTTTTGAGCAGCGGCATAGGCTTCCTTCTTTAATTGCTCCACTTCTTTCCTGGCTGCTTCCAAGATAGCCGCTGCTTCCTTTTTTGCATCCTCCAGAAGCTTTTCCGCTTTCTCATCCTGCTCCTTTGTATCGGGAATCTCATCCACCACGACAGCCTTAAGGCCTTCCACGAATTGACCTCCAAAGCCGGAGGGTTTGACCTCTTTGTAATCAGCTTTTTTCGGCAATACATTTTGAAAAAAATCAGTCCGAAGGTGGGTATCTATGGTTTTCTTCCCCTCTTCGCCATATCGGACGGTATAAGCTTTAATTACATTAGACAATTATCTCGTCACCTCCGCCTCTGGAAATAATAATTTCAGAGGAATCCTCCAGTTTTCTGATAATATTAACAATCTTCTGCTGCGCTTCTTCAACATCCTTCAAACGAACAGGACCCATATAATCCATATCTTCACGAATCATAGATGCAAGTCGTTTTGACAGGTTATTAAAGATAACATTCTGCACTTCTTCATTAGAGCCCTTAAGCGCAACTGCAAGCTCATTATTATCAACTTCACGAAGTACTCGTTGAATGGATTTATCATCGAGACTTAAGATATCCTCGAATACGAACATCTTACGTCTGATTTCATCAGCAAGCTCCGGCTCTTCAATCTCCAGAGTTTCCATGATATGCTTTTCCGTACCGCGGTCTACAGTATTTAAAATCTCTACGATAGAATCCACACCGCCGACAATGGTGTAATCCTGATTTACCAGGGATGCAAGTTTTCTCTCCAATACCCGTTCCACTTCCTTAATGACATCCGGTGAAGTACGATCCATCTGCGCAATACGCTTTGCTACATCGGCCTGCTTATCCGGTGCAAGGGAGGAGATAATTGTGGAAGATTGCTGCGGTGACAGATAGGAAAGAATCAATGCAATCGTCTGAGGATGCTCATCCTGTATGAAGTTTAACAACTGGGAAGCATCTGTTTTTCTGACAAATTCAAAGGGCCTTACCTGCAAGGATGCCGTCAGCTTGCCGATCACATCCCTTGCCTTTTCCACACCCAGGGCCTTCTCCAATAACTCCTTCGCGTAGGAGATACCGCCCTCAGCGATATACTGTTGTGCCAGGCAGATCTCATAGAATTCATCCATGACCTGATCCTTCGTGGCCGGAGAAATGCTTCGGGTATTGGCAATCTCCAGTGTCATAGACTCGATCTCTTCTTCCTTCAGGTGCTTAAAAATGCTTGCAGAGCGTTCCGGTCCCAGCGTAATCAGAAGGATCGCCGCTTTTTGCACACCTGAGATATCGCTACTTTTTACCATGATTTTCCCTCCTGAGAGAACTTTCTATTCCCATTCTTCATTCAGCCAGTTACGCAAGAGCTGTGCAACCGCTTCCGGTTTCTCGTCTACAAATTTCTCTATCATCTTACGTACCTCGGATACTTCATTGAATTCAATATCCTCAATCGACTGGTTCTCCTTCGTTGTCGCAAGCAGCTGTTCTACGGATAATTCAGGTTCAAGCTCTGTCACTTCAACCGGTCTGATTCCCTTAAATACCACAAACACCAGAAGGCCTACGATCAGAACTGCCAGAATAATCTGCAGATAATCGGTCCAGCTTCTTGTGGAGGTTGCTTTCGGAATAAATACCGGCTGCTCAATGGCTGTGATTGAAATCTTGTCTTCTGTAATTCCTGTCGCCAGGGAAACCATGGTGACTACGGAAGGATCCACTGCAACTGTTCTGCTTGCTGCATTTGAAAGTGCATACTCTTCAAAGGTTGTACCATCCAGCAGCCCCTGAAGCTGCAATTCCTCTTCCTTATAATTTGCCACCTTGCGCAGTACGATGCTGACGGAGGATTCCTCCGGCTTAATGGCACCGATTTCGTATTCCGTATTGGTAACCCTCTCATTGGGCAGATAATCATTTTCTTCCGTCTTCACATTACTGTTGTTGGAAGCTGTATCCTGTAACTGGTAGCCGGTTTCGTCATTGCTGCTCGTACCGGGAATTCCGCCGCCGGAGGAATTCACATTCTCCGCCGTATAGGAATAGCTGTGTTTGTACAAGCCCTGATCCTGGCCTTCCGCAGGCAGGTATTCCGTATAAAGCTGGGTTACCTTGTCCATATTAAAGATAAGGTTGGGCATGATCTCCGCATCATCGTAACCGCTTTTGATCAGCCCCATATAGAGGTTATTGATAAAGGTATTGCGAAGCCTCTCCTTAAAATCTTCATTGGAACTTGCACTGCCGGAATACAGATCCTTCTCACCGCCATACAGGAGATTACCCTCCTGATCGGCTACCTTCACCGTCTCGGGGGATTTATTGCCGATTACGGAAGCTACGACTTCTGCAATGGTCTGTGCCGACTGTATCTGAAAGTCTTCATTTACCGTAAGCAGCACACTGGCGCTGGTATCATCGGCTTCCTTCAGAATGGAGGTCGTGCTTTCTGCCGGGATGTAGTATACCTGGGCATCATCAACACCTTCCATCGTCCTTATGTAATTACGCAGTTGATTTTGTAAAAAGAGATTTAGTTTCAGAGTCCTGTCGCTATTTGTGGTACTAAGACTATTATTCAGAAGTTCATCAACGGACAAACCGGTGGAAGGCATATCATTGCTGGCTAAGAGCAAGATAGCATCAGAATAATTTTTTGTATCTACGGATACAGTCAGCTTATCATCTCCGAGTTTATAAGAAATATCCTCAGCCTTAAGAAGATCGATGACTTCACTGGCTTCTTTTGTTGTTTCTGCTATTGTCAATACCTCATACTCAACCTTCTGCATCAGAATTATCAAAAGTGCAAACGCTAACACAACAACACAAAAAACACTGATGATGATTGTCTTCTGTTTTGAGGAATACTTCTTCCAAAGATCAAGTAATTGTTTCGGTAGTTGTTTCAATCTATCAGCCATTACCTTAGCTCCTTAGTTATATTTACCCACAACGTTAGAATTGCAGATTCATAATCTCTTTATAAGCATCCATAACTGCATTACGTACAGCTACCGTATACTGCAGGGAGAGATTTGCCTTCTGCTGTGCTACCTGCAATTCATGAGTATTATCCGTAAGTCCAAGCGCATAAGCAGTTTCCGCATCTTCCGCCGCATTGGTATAATCATTGGTTTGTTTTATCATGTTGACAGCTGCCTGAAACATGCTTTCAAAGGTGGCATTTCTATTTTCCTGGGCAGTACTGGCAGAATTCACGCCGTAACTGCTTAAATCCGCTAAATTGCCGACTGATGTTATGTTCATAGCTTACCTCCAAAACAGTGTGTTATTATTTTCCTACCTCAAGCCCTTTGAGCGCCATATTCTTAGAAGCATTAAACGCCGTGACATTGGCTTCATAAGAACGGGTTGCATCAATCATATCCGTCATCTCCTGTACAACGTTTACATTCGGGTAGGTCACATAGCCGTCCTCGTCCGCATCCGGATGGGAAGGATCATAAACTCTTCGCAGGGGATTCTTGGTATCCTCAATAATCTGTGTCACTTTAACACCGCTGGCTACCGTACCGGCTGTCTGCATAAGAATATCACCAAAGGCAGATACATCCTTCTCGGCAAACACAAGGCTTTGGCGCCGGAATACGTTACCGTTCTCATCGCGGGTTGTATTCACATTCGCGATATTTTGTGAGATAATATCCATTCTCAGTCTTTGCGCGGTCATACCGCTGGCACTGATGTTCATCGCATTCATATATGACATATGCAATCTCCTTTGCAATCGCTTATTATCTTAGGGTAAGTACGGTTTTGATACGGCTGAACTCCTGTGTCATAGAATCAAGCAATGCATAATAGCGGGTTTGATTCTCCGCCAAAGTGGCCGATTCTGTGTCAATATCCACATTGTTTCCGTCAAGACGGTAGCTGAGGGATGCGTTATCCGTATAAATAGTGGCATCCAAAGAATCTAATCTTAGATTAGCAACCCGGTGATCCAGAGAATTGTCACCGCGCAGTGCCGACATCAGATAACTCTCGAACTGCACATCTTTTCTCTTATATCCGGGAGTATTAACATTGGCTATATTATTGGAAATTACTTCGTTACGAACCCAACTCGCATCTGCAGCTTTGTCCAATACATTGATGTAATTAAAGGCGTTAGATCCTATCATCCTTACACTCCTTTCCATATACCATAATTATAAATAAAAATATAAAAAACACAAGATATATTTAAAAATATAGGAGGATTATACTAGTTGTTGTATATATATGGGGGTTTCTAACAGTTTTTCAAAGCGTATTAGGCCGAATTTCCTACTTGTTTTTTAAGGAAAAGGAAATATTTTACTGCCGCAAAAAAGGATCCATGAGTTTTATCCCCCACAAATCCTTTTGCATCAGCAATCCATTTTTATTTTTAAATTTCATCCTTGATGATTAATTGTTTAAATTCTTTAATTCATCAAATACCACGTCATTGAGAACCCGAATATAGGTTCCTTTCATACCTGAGGAACGAGATTCAATCACTCCCGCACTCTCAAACTTACGAAGGGCATTAACAATCACCGACCTGGTGATGCCCACACGGTCGGCGATCTTGCTGGCAACCAAAATGCCTTCATTTCCCTTCAGTTCTTCAAAAATATGGGTGATCGCTTCCAACTCCGAGAAAGAAAGTGTACTGATCGCAGATTTTACAATCTGAACCTTACGGTTCTCTTCTGCGTTCTCCTCGTTTACGGAACGCATCATCTCAAGTCCGACTACCGTAGTTCCGTATTCACTTAATATAATATCATCCAGATTGTATTGCGGCCCGTTCTTATATAAGAATAAGGTTCCAAGCCTCTCTCCTGCAATATCAATCGGTGTAATAATCGCTTGATAGGTATCTACATTATCAAATTCAAAACCAAGGGTTCTTAAGTTCACATTTTCCTTTGTTGACAGAATATTCAACAGTCTTTCATTCAGTAGTCCGTCAATATGCCTTCCCACCGCATCCTTAATCAATTCCTTGATCTCAATGATATCGTTGCGGTTCTTAACCCCAAGCACCTTTCCCTTACGGCTGATAACCAAAACATTGGACGAAAGTATTTCACTCAAGACGACACAAATGTCATTGAATACAACCTTATGCGAATTGTTGTTATGCAACAGGTTATTAATCTTTCTTGTTTTATCCAGTAGCTGTACACTCATTACATGGTTCCTCCCAGTATTCTACAGATCCCCTTATACCTCTGATAACTTTATTTTCCGTTAATCAGAAGAAAATAATACAGGTTAGGAATAATTTCTAATCGTATTACTTTCTAATACTATCACATGTTATCACTAAAAACAATAGCCTTTTCGCTGTTTTGACACACATTATGTTAAAATTATTATTTTTTTTATCCAATTTCTTGTATTGTCATAAAAAACATTATTATTATCACAATTCACAAGATTGTTGCCAACCTGTTATTTCGCATTGCCAATTATTATTTTGTATTGCCAATGGTTTATTTGGCAATTGCTTCTATATATCCGCATTTATCATTACCGCACACCAGCTTATTGCCTTTTTCCAGTAATACGCCTCCGCATTCCTTGCAGCGTGTGGCAGAGGGCTTCTGCCAGGTCATGAAATCACACTCCGGATTATTGATGCAGCCGTAATACTTTCTGCCCTTTTTCGTCTTGCGTACAACGATGTCACCGCCGCAAACCGGGCAGGCTACGCCGATCTTCTCCAGATACGGCTTTGTATTTTTACAGTCGGGGAAACCGGGGCAGGCCAGGAACTTGCCATGAGGGCCGTACTTGATCACCATGTTCCTGCCGCATTCTTCACAGATCTCATCCGATACTTCATCTTCGATTTTTATTTTGTCCAGCTCCGAGTGGGCATTCTTCACCGCTTCTTCCAGATCCGGATAGAAGTTGCTGATGATGGTCTTAAAATTCACGGTTCCATCCTCGACACAGTCAAGCAGGGTCTCCATATTGGCAGTAAAATTCACATCCACAATACTGGAAAAAGCCGCCTTCATAATACTGTTTACCGCTTCGCCAAGCTCAGTCACATACAGGTTCTTATTTTCCTTTGCAATATAGCGTCTGACGATGATTGTGGTAATTGTAGGGGAATAGGTACTGGGTCTTCCGATGCCCAGCTCCTCCAGGGTCTTTACCAGGGAAGCCTCGGTATAATGAGCAGGAGGCTGGGTAAAATGCTGACTGGGATTTAAATTAATTAAAGTGAGCTTATCTCCCTCCGATAAGGTGTCTAAAGATGCTCCCGTTTCTTCCTCTTCCTCCTCCGGCGTGTATACGCTCATAAAGCCTTCGAAGATCAGTCTTGAATTCGCAGTTGTAAACCTTAAATCATTTCCGTCAATACGAATCGCCGTAGTCTCGTATCTCGCCGCCTGCATCCTGCTGGCAAGAAAACGTCTCCAGATCAACTGGTAGAGGCGGTATTGATCTCTGCTTAACGATGCTTTGATTTCCTCCGGTGTGAATTCCACATAAGTCGGGCGTATGGCCTCATGGGCATCTTGAATCTTCTTACCCGATTTACCCAGATTCTCTTCCACCGCCACAAAGTCATCACCGAATTTATCCCGTATGAATTGCTTTGCCGCTAGATCTGCTTCGTCACTGATACGGACGGAATCAGTTCTAAGATAGGTAATCAAACCAACCGTACCATGATTCTTTAGATCAACACCTTCATAGAGCTGCTGTGCCAGCTGCATGGTCTTCTGGGTTGAGTAATTCAAAACCTTTGCAGCCTCCTGCTGGAGCGTACTTGTGGTAAAGGGCAGCGGTGATTTACGAATCCGCTCACTCTTCTTGATTTCATTAATATTAAACTCGGCATTGTTCAGCTGCCTGATAATTTCATTCATTTCAGCTTCACTGTGAATACCCTTCTTGGAGGCACTGAGCTTTGCAACAAGGGGCTTTTTCTTACCCTTCATCTCAAATTCCGCTTCCAAATTCCAGTATTCCTCCGGAACAAAGGCATTAATCTCATCTTCTCTGTCACAGATAATACGAAGGGCAACGGACTGCACTCTGCCGGCGCTCAGACCTCGTTTTATCTTCTCCCATAATAACGGACTGATGCGATACCCAACCATACGGTCCAGCATTCTTCTGGCCTGCTGTGCATTTACCAGGTCCATATCAATGTCCCTGGCCTGCTTTATTGAATTCTTAACGGCATTTTTTGTTATCTCATTAAAGGTTATTCTGCTGGAATCCTTTTCCTCCAGCTTCAAGGTCTGGGATAAGTGCCAGGAAATCGCCTCTCCCTCCCGGTCAGGGTCAGTTGCCAGATAGACCTTATCCGCCTTTTTTACTTCCTTACGAAGCTTCGCAAGTAAATCTCCCTTTCCGCGTATGGTTATATACTTTGGCTCAAAATCGTGCTCTGTATCGATACCCAATTGACTCTTTGGCAAATCTCTCACATGTCCGTTCGATGCAAGAACCTCATAATTCGTTCCTAGAAATTTTTTAATCGTTTTTGCCTTGGCCGGTGATTCCACGATAACAAGATATCTTGGCATACTAGTCTTTCCCTCATTTCTTACATCTAGATAATTTGCTATGTTAGGCAGATCAGGAACTTGGAGGCTGCGCCTCCAGGTGTAACCGCAGATACACTGTTCACAGTTGCACTTATCCATAAAAGCTGCTTCATGGACTTAATCTGCTTCACGTGCAATAGTAATTCTTCATCGGCTGCTTAATCAAGCCCTGCAGCTCCAGTAATAACAGCTGCTCCATCAAACTGTCAATCCCAAGCCCCGTACTTGCGGCAATCTCTTCAATATGCTTGGGTTCCAAACAAAGAGAAGCATACACTATTTTCCCAGCTGTTTCAAGAAGTTTATTATTTTTTTTCAATTCGTCCATAGTTTGTTCATAATTTGGTAAAAAATCCTCCAGAATATCCTTAGGCGTTGTAACTAATTTTGCCCCCATTTTAATCAGATTATTACAGCCCGCACTTAATCGGTCGGTAGCTCTGCCCGGCAAGGCATAAATCTCCTTCCCCTGATCAAGGCCGTAATCAATAGTAATCAGAGAGCCGCTTTTTTCTTTTGCTTCTATTATCAATATGCCGTCACTTAGTCCGCTGATAATCCGGTTACGCATAGGAAAATTACCGGCGACCGGAGCAGTCCCCGGCGGATATTCACTGATAATGCCGCCCTCCTGCTGCAGCTCCATATACAGATTTATGTTCTCTCTCGGATAACAAATATCAATACCGCAGCCCAGCACTGCATAGGTAATTCCACCGGCACTTACTGCTCCTGTATGAGCGCAGGAATCAATTCCCCGGGCCAGTCCGCTGACTACGCCAATTCCTGCTTTTGCAATGGCTGCGGCCAGATATTTCGCCGTCTCTATACCGTAAGGGGAGCATTCTCTGGCGCCTACAACGGCCAGCAGCTTCTCCTGGCTGCCCGGAAGCCTTCCTTTATAATAAAGCGCATACGGTGCATCAAAAATAGGAAGCAGCTTCCCCGGGTACTCCTCCTCCTCTCTTGAGACAAAATATATGCTGTCCTTTTGCAGTTTAGCATATTCCATCTGAACTTTTTCTGCATTACGGCCAGCCGCAATTGTCTCTACGTCCTGCTCTGAGAATTGCTTTAATGCACCGTCCTTTTTTAAGGCGCACAGCATTCTCCCCGGAGCATGATATACTTCCCAGGCCGACCCAAAAATATGCAACAGCTGATCAATCTTTCTCACCCCGATGTTGGGGAGATTCGCCAGCCAGTATCTGTATTCTTCCTGTAACATTATAGTCTCCGTTCCGCCGTACCCATTTGGGCTCCAGCACTGCTCTCTATTCATTCCAATATTTCTGATCGGTACTCCGATAACAGATTGCCTCACTGATATGCCTTGTGGTGATACGCTCACTGTGCTCCAGATCGGCAATGGTCCTGGCAACCTTTAAAATTCTGTGATAAGCCCTGGCACTCAGATTCATTTTGAGGAAGGCTTCCTCCAATAAGGATTGCTCTCCTGCATCAAGCCTGCAATATTTTTTAATCATCTTGGGAGTCAGCTGTGAATTAAAGTAGATATTCTGACCGCGGTATCTGTCCATCTGCATCCTCCTGGCCACAGCCACACGCATGCGGATGTTCCGGGAGGATTCCTGATTTTCCTGAACCTGAAGCTCTTTATAATTCATTTGCAGGGCTTCAATGCAGATATCAAAACGGTCTAAGAGCGGCTGCGAGATACGGCCAAGATAACGCTTCACCTGATCCGTCCTGCAATCACACCGGTTGCGGTCCGGGTAATAGCCGCAGGAACAAGGGTTCATGGCGGCTACCAGCATAAAACCTGCAGGATATTTATAGGAAGCATTGAGTCTTGCAATGGTGACTGACTTCTCCTCCAGCGGCTGGCGCAGTACTTCTATGGTATTCTTTTGAAATTCGGGTAATTCGTCCAGAAACAGGACGCCGTGATGAGCCAGACTGATCTCACCGGGCTTGGGGATACGACCTCCTCCGATTAAGGCTGTGGTTGTAATCGTATGATGCGGACTTCGAAAGGGCCGTCTGACGATCAGTGCCTGCTGATTCATCAGTCCGGCAATACTATAGATTTTAGAAATCTCCATGCTTTCCTCAAAGGAAAGCTCAGGCATGATGGTCGGAATACGCTTGGCAAGCATGGTCTTACCGGAACCGGGCGGTCCGATCATCAGAATATTATGCATTCCGGAGACTGCGATCTCAATCGCCCGTTTGGCTGCATGCTGTCCGGCAACCTCGGCAAAGTCGATACCATTCTCCTGATTGTCATCGCGAAACAGCTTTTCAAGATCTACGGCTTCTGCCTGGGAGGTACGATCACCCATCAGTAATTCCACTGCCTCTGTCAAGCTCCCGACACCGAAGGTTTGGATGCCGCCGACCACAGCTCCTTCTCCGGCATTTTCCCGGGGAACAATGCACTTTGTAAAGCCCTGCTCCCTGGCTTCATAGACAATGGGCAGAACTCCGTTTACTTTATTTACAATTCCGTTCAGGCTGAGTTCCCCGATAATAATGGTATCCTTAAGATACGCTTCGGGCAGATGGCCAAAGGCCGTAAGAATGGCAATCGCTACGGGCAGGTCAAAGGCAGTGCCCTCCTTGCGAATGTCCGCCGGTGATAAATTGACTGTGATGCGCTTGGCAGGAAGGCGGTATCCGGCATTCTTTAATGCAATCCGCACTCTTTCCCGTGCTTCCTTTACCTCGGAGGCAAGATATCCTACCATGTCAAAGATCGGAAGACCGTCGCTGACATCGGCTTCCACAGAGATGATAACGGCATCAATTCCATGGACGGCTGCGCTATAGGCTTTGCTGAACATAGTTACTCCTTTCATTGTCTCTCCACAATGAAGGAATCATTTGCTTTTAAGTAGTATAACAAAAGGATTTCCATCTGGCAAGCAGAGAATTCTCCATGGGAAGAGAATGGAAATCCTTTTGTATGTCATTGGTGGATTATCTTAATTCACTCTTTGTTTCCTGATACTCCGAAGTGCTATACCTATTTAAAAAGCTGCTTTTGCTCTGCGCCAGATTATCCGCAATCATCTCGGCGATGAACATGATTAACGGCAGGATGATAATCAGCCAGTAGAGATTACTGAAATCCAGGGTGTAAAAATAATTCAGCAGAAGAACGATGGACATCATGACAACCAGAATAAATAAAATCGCAAGACGGAAATTATTTCTCCTTAATCGATTGATCATAAAACGGATCAGCTGGGTCTGCTGTTCCTCCTCTTCCTCATTAAAGATCGGCAGCTCTTTTTTTAAATCATCAAATTTATTATATACATTATGTATTAATTCCGTTTTTCTTTCTTCTGTCAGATATTTCGTCTCAGAGATATCCAGGATGATCTGCTCCTCCAACTGCTCAACGGTATAAAGCATGTTATCGTCGGCACAGTACTCCCGTTTAATTGCATTACGGATATTATTGATGATTTTCATATTGATTTCGATCTCCTGGATGAAGAACGGACGGACCGCATCAATAAATCGGTTATTCGCAAGCTTGATGATGCTTATGACGGATTTGCCTTTGTATCGTTCTATTAACAGCCTGACTGCAAGCACTGCTATGATTGTTCCGATAATCGGCGCAATCCAGTTTGTAACGATATCATTATGCAAAAAATTCGCAAAAAACTCCAACATTTTTGAACCCTCCTTAATTAGATAAACTATAAAAAGCAAAGATCATTCTCTGTCCAATATCTGTATCATACCATATTATTCATCTCCTGTCATCTAATTCCAACTTCTTAGCGACTTTCCCAGCTTTTATGCATATAATAAACCAAGAAAATATATGGGTGATATTATGCGCATTTGTGAACTTCGGGAGAAGGAAGTCATTAATTGCAGGGACTGCGTGCGGTTGGGGTTTGTCTGCGATGTTGAATTCGATATCTGTACCGGTCAGCTGACCCATATCATCGTTCCCGGTCCCTGCAAGGTCTGGGGAATCTTTGGCCGGGAGCATGAATACGTCATTAGCCGAAGCTGTATCAAACAGATCGGTATTGATATCATCTTGGTTGATGTGGATTTGGAGAAGTGTCTGGTAAAAATTGTATAACCGGGATGGGCTGTATTTCAGACATTATTTCATCTTGTTCAGAAAAACGTAAATTTTTAAGTAATAATACAAGATTTGTGCATAATTTAAATAAATATGCAATAAATTCCTTGACCGTTAGTCAAATCTTCAATATAATCAATATGAATGATAGAAATGTTAAAAGGACACATCATGAAATGATGTGATATCAATATTGTTAAGGAGAACGACCATGGGGCATCCTGTGATCGACGTAAAGAGGAGGAAATTACTATGAAGTGTCCATTTTGTAGTAAGGACAATACGAGAGTTATAGATTCAAGACCCGCCGATGATAACAATTCCATCCGCAGAAGACGTCAATGTGATGAATGTCAGAGGCGATTTACTACCTATGAGAAAGTGGAGACCATCCCATTAGTCGTTATTAAGAAGGATAATAACCGCGAGCCCTACGATCGTTCCAAGATTGAAGCCGGTGTATTCCGCTCCTGTCATAAACGCCCTATCTCGGTAGATCAGATTACAGCCTTGGTCGATGAAGTTGAAAATACGATTTTTAACCGTGAAGACAAAGAGATCCCCAGCCACGTCATCGGTGAGATCTTAATGGATAAGCTGAAGGATCTCGATCCGGTTGCTTATGTCCGTTTCGCATCCGTATATCGTGAATTTAAGGATGTCAGCACTTTCATGGAAGAATTGAAGAAAATATTAGACAATTAAGCTGAATTTATAAAAAAGTGTTTCGCGTTTTGCCGTGAAACACTTTTTTTAATAAAATGAATCTCTCTTTAAAAAGCCTGTCAGCTGACTCAGCGGTTCCTCATATTCAATATGGTCTCCAAGATAGTTCGGTGCCAGAAGACTGATACCGAGGCTGGTAGGGGTAACATAACTATATGCTCCCCAGGGATTGCTCATCGTTATATGATCAGCAGACTGAAAAGCCATCAATAGCTCGTTATCCGTTAAGGTCGAAAGGTAATCCTCCATCGCTTTTCTGACCTCAGGATTTGTCTCTGTGGTAACCATCTTCCAGGTACGAAAGTTTTGCACAAAAGCAGGACTAACCTGTACCAAATCCGGTAACCGTAATCTCCGGCTTTTTGCTTTGTCAATATTGGTGGTATAGACAAGTTCGCTGGGATGTGCAGAATACGGGCTACTGTAAAATACAGTATAAAGAATGCTGAGTAAATAAGCATCGTTCCGTTTTATATCGTATTTTATCGTAAGCATCGGCATCGTACCGGCTATGGCAGGGGGAGGCAAAGGTGCCGGCTGAAAAGAATAAAGCTGCAAAATCTCATAAAAATCGTTCAAGATCAGCCTATTCCATACGGCTTCCCTTTCCTGATCCGGAACAGCTGCCTGCTGCACATCAAACCACGGATGTGAAGCTGTAATCCCTTGACCATTATAAGGTACATCAATGAGCGTTTCCTTCCCTTTCATGGAATGTCCTCTGAATCCTTAAGCTCTTTGATATAATGTATGCGGCTGCCCCTTCGAAATCATCTTTTTCAAATACTTTTATTGTTTCTTATTTCGCCCTGCTGTTCAGTGTATCTCTAAGGCTGCGGATCATCAGCCAATCTGCCAGCTCCTTTGCATCCTCAAACCGTTCCCTGAATATCCGCTTTGGCAAGCGGCAAGCCGTACCATACATCCAGCCAAAACATATCATAAATACGGAGAACGGGTTAACCGTGAACTGAATACAATAAAGTGAAAAATATTATTTGGAGGAAATAAATGGGATATTATGTGAATGTAGAACCCAATGTAAATATCTATGTGGAGGATTTAAACCCGAGAGGTGACAAAACGATTGTCTTTCTCCATGGATGGCCGGGAAGCCACGATTTATTTGAATATCAATTTACACAGCTTGCTCCAAGAGGGTACCGGTGCGTGGGAATTGACCAGCGCGGCTTCGGAAAATCCGACAGACCGCTGACAGGCTATGGCTTTGACAGGGCATCGGATGATGTCAGGGCAGTGGTAGATGCTCTGGGGCTGAATAACATTACCTTATTAGGGCATTCCAACGGAGGGGCGATTGCTTGCCGCTATATGTCAAGACACCGTGGGTATGGCGTGGATAAATTGGTGCTGTGTGCCGCAGCTGTCCCCAGTCTGATCAGGCGCCCGGATTTTCCCTACGGACAAACAAAAGAGGCTGTGCAAAGCATGATACAAGCCGGCTTGAATGACCGTCCAAAAATGCTGCAGGACTTCGGAAACAACTTTTTCTTTCAGAATATAGGCTCCGGAATTTTGGACTGGTTTTTCCAGATAGGCTTACAGGCAGCCGGCTGGTCAACTGCAGCTGTACAACAGAATTGGATTGATGATAATAATTTTGCTGATCTGGGACAGATTTTTGTTCCAACCTTAATCATGCACGGTATCCATGATGCGGTGGTATACTATGTCCTTGGTGAAATCCAAAAAAGAATGATTCGTAACGCTACTCTGATTCCTTTTGAAAACAGCGGTCACGCAATGTTTTATGAAGAGCGGGATAAATTCAATGATGCACTTATGAAATTTATAGAGGAATAATTTTGCTTTGCGGCTATGAAGTTTTACTATCTTTTTTGCGTATTATCGTTTACAATAGGTTAAAAAAGAACTTAGGAAAAATATGAACCTGGAGGAGAACTTGTAAATGTTATTCGGAGCACTTGAAGCCGGCGGTACGAAGATGGTACTTGCCATTGGAAATGAGCATGGTGAAATTATGGAGCAACACTCAATTCCCACCGAAACACCGGAAATTACTGTTGCACAGATTATCGATTATTTTCAGGGAAAGGGTATACAGGCACTGGGCATCGGTTCCTTTGGCCCCATCGATCTGAACAGGGATTCAAAAACGTATGGATCTATTACCTCCACGCCGAAGCTTGCCTGGGCTAACTATAATCTCGTCGGCAATATTGGGCGGAGGTTGAATGTTCCCATCGGTTTTGATACGGATGTCAATGCATCTGCGTTGGGAGAAGCTACCTGGGGCAGCATAAAGGGATTAACTTCAGGAATTTATATTACCATCGGTACCGGTGTCGGCGTCGGCGTCTACCTAAACGGTTCCCTGCTCCATGGTATGCTTCATCCGGAAGGCGGTCATATTCTGCTGAACAAGCATCCCGAAGACCAATTCACCGGTGTTTGTCCTTATCATCCGAATTGTCTGGAAGGATTGGCCTCCGGTCCCTCTATCGAGAAGCGCTGGGGTAAAAAGGCTTACGAGCTGAAGGACCGGAGTGAGGTATGGGAGCTGGAAGCTTACTATATTGCACAGGGTCTTGTGAACTATATTCTTACCTTATCCCCTCATAGGATTGTGCTGGGCGGAGGCGTTATGCACCAGGAACAGCTCTTCCCTCTTATTCGAAGGAAGGTAGCAGAATTACTGAACGGTTATGTCAGGGTGTCCCAGCTTGAGGATATGGAAAATTATATTGTACCGGCTTCCTTAAACGATAATCAGGGAATTATGGGCTGCATTCAGCTGGCGAAGCTGGAGTTGGAGCGAACTGTTTCTACCTGAATTTCTCAAGATAGATCCCGGCAGAGCGGCTCATTTCAATCGAAAAATCAGACATGTATTTTCGATTGCAGATGGCACGGATACTCTCTGCCGGGTCCTTCACAGCGTCCCGCCTGTGATGCATCTCTTCCTGCTCTTCCTTGTTCAGCCGCCGGTAACAATTCTCAAACACAATATACTCCTTATCAAACCGGGGATTCTTCTTACGCTCAAGCTGCCCCCGGGTCGGATAGCCGTATACCAGCATAGCTGCAGGTACGGCATAATCCGGAAGATTAAGCAGCTCCCGCACTGTCTCACAATTTTCTATAATATCCCCAATATAACAGGAACCCACACCATAAGACTCGGCAGCCACCACAGTATTCTGTGCTGCAATAATTGCATCGGCGCAGGCCATTAAAAGGTCTCCTTCACCGGGCTTCCTTGGATTACAGCCTTCGGCGTAAAATCCGTCATACCATCTTTGATAATCCGCCAGAAAAATCAGCACCAGCGGTGCTTTGGCGATAAACGGCTGATGATCACAGGTTACGGCCAGCTTCGCCTTTAACTCTTCATCCGTAATATCCAGAATACTATAAAGCATCATCGACCCGGCAGTTGGTGCTTCAAAAGCAGAACTGATTATCTCCTGCTTCACCTCATCAGGTATCCTTTTGTCTTCATAAACCCTGACAGACTTTCTTTTCTTTAGCTGATTCATCACTTCATTCATCATAAACCCCTCCTTCAGGAATTGATCTTTATTGTGAATTCGTATGTAAACTCACCTGTATAAACAATTTAGCATAGATTCTACTGCTTGCCCAGTAGAATCTATGCTAACCGTTAATGTTGTATATTCCCCTACACAACCGATATATAGTCAGGAGCCAGAGGCCTCTCATATATACTTTTCCAACAATATAGTACAAAAAGATTGTTATTTTTTCAACAACTCCTGACCAAATGATACATTTTTCTATTTATTTAGCATTTTTCACAAACCAATGCTTTTCGTTTCTTATAATTCTGCATTTATTCATCATTATTCTGCATTTATCTTGGATATAATTACCCTACTCTAAATATAGCTGTGATTATGTCGATTACCCCTGGGGAAAATCCAGGTATCTCCTCTTTACCTCCTTATGATAGGTACGCCCGATGGTAAAGGTTTCACCACTCTTCATTATTATTTGATTCTGCTGCAGAGAGGCTACTTCTGTGAGATTCACGATAGCACTCTGGTTGATCCGCAGAAAATTCACCTCTAACCGCCCAATTAATGAAGTAATCGTTTCATAAACATAGTGCCTGGACGTCTTAGTAACAATAATGCTTTGTGCATCCTCCCGCTCTATGAAAATAATTAAACTCTGATTGAGTTTCTTCTTAATATTATCCTCCGTAATAATCAGCGGAGTCCGAAGCTTACGGTTACTCATATAATTAATTTGCATCATTGCCTTTTTAAAGATACGTTCCATTCTCTCCGGATCAATAGGTTTCATTAAAAAACTGAAAGCCTCCACCATGAAGGCATCATATGCAAATTCCCTATGACCGGTAATAAATATTGTTATAGCCTTGGAATTCTTCTTCTGTAAAACGGATGCCAGCTGTATTCCGTTCATCCCCTTTAAGTCTATATCCAGAAAAGCTATATCAATATAATTATTATCCAGAAACTCCATCACTGCTTTGCCGGTAGAAAAGCCAATAATATTGGCATCTACTCTGTATTTCTTCGCCAGCTCTTCGACATAAGTACAATTAATTTTCAGCGCAATCGCCTCGTCATCACATACAGCAATATTAAGTTTCATGAATAATCCCCTTCTTTGATGTTTATCTTTTGTGTAAGTTTATAACGGCAGTACAATTCGTACCTGAAATGCCTCATCGTCATAGTCAAATTGAACCTCACCCTGATATTTTACTACGATATCTCTGATGTTCTCAGTACCAATTCCATGAACATGAGCATTCTTTTTGGCGGATACGAACCTGCCTCTTTTCACCACTGGCTTTACACCAAAGGAATTAACACATGTTATCACACTCCCATCCT
Source organism: Bacillota bacterium (assembly GCA_023409535.1). Taxonomy (GTDB): domain Bacteria; phylum Bacillota; class Clostridia; order Lachnospirales; family Lachnospiraceae; genus Mobilitalea. The sequence goes on along the minus strand of JAEYGZ010000046.1, from coordinate 288,274 downwards.
GCGTCTTTTGTAAAGAAAAATCAATATATTTTCTATCTAAGGCCTGTCCTGCAGCCTCAATAGCGTTATCAAGAATATTGCCCAGAAGTGTACATAAATCCTTATCCTGCACCCCTGCAAGGGATGCACCCAGGAAATTCTGAAAATCAATATTCTGTTCTTTTGCCTTATTTTTCTTGGCATTTAATAGCATTGAGAGTGTATTGTTATCGGATATTACAAGTTCATTGGCTTCTTTCACATCACCATATAACTGGGTGATATACATTCTTAGTTCATCATACCGGTTCGCATGAATGAGTTCATGAATTAATCCGATATGGTTATTCATGTCATGACGCAGCTTTCGAAGATTGTTTGTCACCTTCATGATTTCCTTATGCTGCTCTAATTCCAGCTCCATCTGCTGCAGCTGTAACCTGTTCTTCATCTCTTTCCGGGAATCGTACTCAATCCGAAATACCAGCACCAAAGACACAATCATCGTTGCCAGCACTACCAGATAAAATATCCTGACAAGCTCCTCCAGGTTAATCCCGGGATTATGCAGGTTGAAATATAAGGCAACGCAGCCCAATATCAACAGAAGATTAAACGTTATTAATATCCAGAGATTCTTATAAAAACGGGTGTTGATCTGCAGCTTGCCTTTTCTGAAGCTGATAAACAGTTCAAATGCCAACAGCGTAACTATTTTGGTGGTTACCCATACCAAATGATAAACTGCAGTATCTGTCTGAATGTCCCGCAGGGAAATACCGGATACCGCAGGGATGATGATTACGGCAAGCAGCTCCATAATAATGATACCAAAATAATAAATCCCCCACCAAATGAACTTTTCAAAAAAGGTGTTGGAAAAAAGTAAAATGCCGGCAATCAGTGTATAAATCAACAGGACAATTGTTCCGATCAGAGATAGGTGCGTCATTGCGGGAAATGAGAAAATTACAGTCTTCATAACATTCAGAATATACATAAGAATTGCTGCAAGGATATAATACCTCTGTTTATACTTCCTGTCCAGCATCGCCGTCATGATACGGTACCATATAATTGCTTCCATAATTTCCTGTGGCCGATTAATTATTTGCAGGATTATATCCATAAATGTTTCATCCCCCGGTTTTATCTTAAGTATATTCACAAAAAACGATTTAAATCTTTATATACCTATGTCATTAAAGCTACCATATTTATATAACATTTTCAATTAGTATAACTACCAAATTATACACCAAAAAGTAGGAAATATATATATATGATACTATTATTGCAAAAATACAAGTGCAATCAATTTGAGCCGTTTCATACGTAAACCACAATAGGGCAAACATCGCAAACCGGATGTATGCCCTATCATGCTCTCTATATGAATCAATTCAACCTGATGATTATCCTGATGATTATCGATAAATCATCCTATGATAAATCATCATCCGATGAAATGATTACGAATGGCCTGTTTTATAAAAGATAATTGCGCATATTCTTCAGTGCCGATTTTTCCAACCGACTCACCTGTGCCTGGGAGATATTTATCTCTCTGGCAACCTCCATCTGTGTCTTTCCTTCAAAGAAACGCAGCTTGATAATGTTGTGCTCCCTTGCAGACAGCTTATCCATTGCTTCCTTTAACGAAATCTCTTCTATCCAATTCTCTTCCTTATTCTTCTTGTCACTTACCTGATCCATGATATAAAGCGCATCTCCGCCTTCTACATAAACAGGATCGTACAAGGATACCGGACTTTGAATTGCATCCAGCGCATATACGATATCTTCCTTACTGATGCCGATTTCTGCCGCTATCTCATTGATGGTCGGTTCCTTTTCATTCCGCTTTACCAGGGCTTCCTTGGCATAAATCGCTTTATAGGCAGTATCTCTCAGGGATCTGCTGACACGGATTGCATTATTATCTCTCAGATATCTGCGGATTTCACCGATAATCATCGGCACGGCATAGGTAGAAAACTTCACATTCTGCGTTATATCAAAATTGTCGATTGCTTTCATCAGGCCGATACATCCTATCTGGAATAAATCATCAACATTTTCATTACTGCCTGAGAATCTTTGAATGATGGACAGTACCAGCCTTAAGTTGCCCTTAATATAAAGTTCCCTGGCTTCCTTATCCCCATTTAAAATTCTTTGAAACAATTCATCCTTTTCACTGTTTTTTAATAATGGCAATTTAGATGTATTTACACCGCAAATCTCAACCTTATAAAGAGCCATATCTGATCCTCCGAATCATTCATTTTCTTTATAAAATGATTCACTTTTTGGCTCAGGTTTATACGAAGGGCAGTGAAGAAATAATTACCATATTATCGAAACTTTAAAAATCAGTTTCGATAATCAAATGACAATATTATCGAAACTTTAAAAATCAGTTCCGATAATCGAGTGGCAATATTATCAAAACTTTAAAATCAGTTCCGATAATCGAATGGCAATATTATATTATGGCCTACTCAAATCTAACCATTTCCTTTTTCAGCCGTTTTATGATTTTTTTCTCAAGCCTGGAGATATAGGACTGTGATATTCCTAGAAGGTCCGCAACCTCCTTTTGGGTCCGTTCGGTACCGTCGTCGGTGTTTAATCCAAACCGCAGATCAACAATGATCCGCTCTCTGTCCGAAAGCTTTGACAGAGCTTTGCGAAGGAGCTTCCGGTCCACCTCCTCTTCTATATTTCGGTAAATCACATCTTCCTCTGTCCCCAGAATATCGGACAGGAGCAGCTCGTTTCCATCCCAGTCCACATTCAGCGGCTCATCAATGGAGACCTCAAGCTTTGTCTTATTATTGCGTCTCAGATACATGAGAATCTCATTTTCTATGCAACGTGAAGCATAGGTTGCCAGTTTAATATTCTTATCCGGATTAAAGGTATTGATCGCCTTTATAAGCCCAATGGTTCCGATGGAGATTAAATCCTCCACTCCGACACCGGTATTATCAAACTTTTTGGCTATGTATACAACAAGACGGAGATTATGTTCGACCAGAATTGACTTCATCTGGGCATCCCGCTCGGTTCCAAGTTCATTAATCACTTCTGCTTCTCTTGCCGGATCCAGGGGCGGCGGAAGTACCTCCGCTCCTCCGATATAATGGATTTCTCCCTGATGTCCGAATATGATTGTTTTTATGTCCGGAATCAACCGAAACTGGAACTTATTGTGTATCGATAACTTTAAAAGCATAACTAACCTCCCATGATTACTTGCTTGCTGCCGCCATATTCATGTGTGTGAATACACACATTATAAAAAATCTTTATGTAATATTACATGATATTCCTCCTTGGGAGATAACCTCCAGTCACAGACTGCCGCAATTACCTTCTCGCGGCAAACGGTCTCCTCTCCTTTATGAATTAATACTTTATCCAGCATTAATCCCAGCATCGTTCCTTTGGCTTTACCGACAGAACTGTACGGAATGATTCGCACCCTGCGAAGGAACTTGTTTGCCAGGTCTGCGGACTCAGTAAATTCATCCCTGGCGGCTGCCTCTTCTGCTTTGACTGCCTCCGTTTGACTAAGATAATCCCTGGCAGCCTGAAACTTGATTCCCCATTCCCCGGAGATCAGTGCTTCCATAATACCTTCCTCCACTACCATAACAGGCTTATGATTCATCGGATCATACAGGCAATTTCCCGTATCATACAATCCTGTCGTATTTACCCTTTCTGTTTCCAAAAAAAGCTCAACCTCGTAGGTCTCACGGCTATTACGCTGATAAATCCGGTACAGCGCAATCAATCCAATCCCAAGAAGTAATATCCCCAGTGTCACCGGGATAATAAACCATACGGAAAGATTGCTTAATATCAGCTGATTGCCCAGATTCAGCAGATATTCCCTGATGTCAGTATAATAGTATATGGAATTCATCAACCCTCCGATGATGTAGCTTAGCAGCAGTAAGGCAATTATCTGCTTCAGCAGCTCTATTCCTTTCATTTTTCCAAAGGAAACAAAAAGCATCATCAGTAAGGCGCCCACTTTCACAATTAACATCATCCCCTGCACGAATACCGGCCCGAAACTGCCAGCTGCTGCAATCACCTTTGTGTTCATGAACCAGGGTGTGAGGCTAACACAAACCGCAGAAAGTGCGCCTATCACTGCAGCTGACAGCAGCCTATGGGTGCTGCTTTTTTTCCTGTTTACTGCTTTCAGCAGCACAAGCAGGATGAAATCAACGATGAAATTCAATATAAATACAACGTCAGGATAGATCTCAAGGTACAAGTTTCACCTCCGAGTTTACATACGCTGCGCGGAATAGAAGCTTGAATGCTTTATATTCGGCATAACCGAAGATTACGCTGCTCACCGCTGCACTTATCCATATGCATAGGTGCATTTACCTAAGCAAGCTTGGTAATCATGCCTGCACACATGGACTAATCCGCTTATTCGTGAATATTATAACCCATATCATTTCCAAAATATGTCAGTTCTTGGATGCTAACTCCTTGTTTTCATTTACTTATTTTTACAGCAACCGTGCTTATCCCCCTTTGGGACACAAAAAAAGCTGCCAGACTATTTCATATGAAATAATCTGACAGCCTTAATTTCTTATGTAAACATATAATTCTATTTATTATGGCGGTTCTTCTGTAAGAACTCAGGAATTTTGATACCGCTGGGATCTGTATTTGTATTGGCCGGAGCCTTCCCGGGCTGGCTTACCGGTCTGCGGTTCGGGTCTGTGTGATAGCCTGTCTGTGCGGAGTGAACCTGAGAACTACTCTGGCTTGTCCCGCTATAGGTACTGGTATAGGTTCTGTTTAATCCAAAATCCGGTTTTGCGGAGGCAGGCTTTAAACCACCCGCAGGTGTGCCAGGACGTCTTAAGAAATCCGGGGTCTTCACCATCTCTTTGGATTTTGAATCCAAGCCGGTTGCAATAACCGTAATAGTAGCCGTATCGGGATTAACATCATCAAACATAGCGCCAAAGATGATATTTGCGGAATCTCCTGCAAGCTCCTGAACCAGCGTAGCCGCATCATTTGCCTCAATCAGGCTGATATCACCGGAGATATTTATGATGACATGGGATGCTCCCTGAATGGTTGTCTCAAGTAACGGGCTGGTGATTGCCTGCTTTACAGCATCAATACATTTATCATCGCCGGTTCCCATACCGATACCGATATGTGCAATGCCCTTATCCTTCATAACTGTCTGTACATCGGCAAAGTCAAGGTTAATGAGTCCGGGCACATTAATCAGATCCGTGATACCCTGAACACCCTGCTGCAATACCTCATCTGCCTTGCGCAGTGCATCCGGCATAGTGGTCCTGCGATCTACGATTTCAATAAGTTTATCATTCGGAATAACGATTAAGGTATCAACATGCTCCTTCAGACGGTCAATTCCTGAAATTGCATTGGTCATACGGGTTTTTGCCTCAAAACGGAAAGGCTTTGTTACGATGCCTACTGTCAGGATACCCATATCTTTTGCAATCTGTGCTACGACCGGAGCTGCTCCGGTTCCGGTTCCACCACCCATACCACAGGTGACAAATACCATATCGGCTCCTTTTATTAGCTCTGTTAATTGCTCCCTGCTCTCCTCTGCGGCCTTCTGTCCAACTTCAGGCTGTGCTCCGGCACCCAGTCCCTTGGTTAATTTTTCACCAATCTGAATGCACTGCGGAGCCTTGCAATTCTTTAAGTGCTGCTTGTCCGTATTAACACAAACAAAATCAACACCGAGGATATTCTCTTCTATCATTCGATTAACGGCATTGTTTCCTGCTCCTCCTACCCCGATTACAAGTATTTTTGCAGTTGTATCCGCCTCATTTGTTCTTATTTCAAGCAAGGTCAATTCCTCCTTCATCGTATTCTTTCTATATTTTATTAATAACTCCTCATAGCCAAAAAGTAAGTTCCAATTTTCTTCCAAAACCACATGATAATGGGATATTTCTTCCTCCTTATACTAACTATGGTACCCCACAATCTACTTTATATAATATCTTTTAATTCCCAAATAATCAAGTGTATTTTTATAAAATTATCACTAATTTAGGACTTATTTATCTATTCTGTCGGTTTTTTTGGTTTTGCCACAATCTTGCCAGTACCCTTCACAAAATTTCTCATATCAATGGTAACCTCCAATCCCGATGCTTCTGCCAAGACACTTTTCAGCTCGGATATTGTTTCATCATAGGTATCTTTCCTGCCCAGCAAGACAGTGATATCACCGCTGTTTAAGGTGACCTCATATTTATTGTTAAAGGATAGGCTGTCCACCTTCAAGTTATATTTACCGATTAGCTGGGTAAGATTGATAATTACATCAAATAACTCCTGCTTTTGTACCTCCAGCTTTTCCCCTAAAAGAAGCTGATTAAACTTCAGTCCCTTAACCACCGGAATACCCTCGAACAGCTTGGGAGAGCTTTCGACAACAATTCCGTCCTTATCAAAATATAAGTACTGTCCCATCAATTCAACACATCCCGCTATCATTTTCTCATATACAAAGATGGTAACGGAATGCGTATCCTTCATTGCAACATCAACCTTCTCGATAAAAGGAAGCTTGACGCCCGTTAAGTAATGGTACTTCAGATACAGACAGAGCGAATTTGAATCAAGCCTTGTCTGTACCAGGTGGCTGATGATCTCATCCGAGGTATATCGCTGCGCTCCTACCACCTCTATCTTCTTAATATGGAAGGTGCTTAAGAAAAGCACAGCAGGTATACCGATAATCATGAGAAGCAGTATCATTCTTTTCACTATTCTTCCCAGTACGCTATCATGCTTCCTGTTCCTGGTTCCCTTCATATGCTTCCTCTTTCTGCCGCGCGAAAAAATCCGTAAGATTTTTCACGCTCATACCGCATTCTCACTGCAATATCTAACCTTTGCACCAATCGTCCCTAAATCCTTGCAGATGTCTTCATATCCCCGTTCAATGCTTGTGGCATTACGAATGATAGTCGTTCCCTCGGCTGCAAGTCCGGCGATTAGGAGCGCTGCACCGCCCCTAAGGTCATGGGCCTCTACAACAGCTCCCTGCAGTCGGCTCACTCCATCGATTTCGGCTTTATTATTCTTTGAATCCACAGTGATAACCGCACCCATCTTTTTTAAATCACTTATATTTTGAAAGCGTGACTCAAAGATTTCCTCAATAATCGTGCTTTCTCCTTCCGCCAGGCATAAAAGTGTCATCAGCTGTGATTGCATATCCGTCGGAAATCCCGGATAGGGCTGTGTCCTTAGAAGCTCGATCGGCAGCGGCCTGTGTTTACTTTGTACTTTTATACTATCCTCTGTGGCTTCTATATTGCAGCCGGTCCTGCGCAGTATCCGGATGGTAGAATCCAGATGCTTCGTAGGCGTATTGGTAAAAACCACATTTCCTCTTGCTGCTGCAACTGCCACCATATATGTTCCTGCAACGATCCGGTCGGAAGAAAGCTTAAAATCCACATCATGCAGCTCCTTCACGCCCTCAACCTCGATAAAAGCGGTACCTTTTCCGCTGATCCTTGCACCTGCCCGATTCAGATAATTACAAACCTCTGTGATTTCGGGTTCTCTTGCTGCGTTGAAGATTCTTGTAGTACCCTGTGATAATACGGCAGTGAGTATTATATTCTGAGTTGCTCCGACACTTGGGAATTCAAGAAAAATATCGTTACCAATAATCGTATCGGAATAACAATGAATCATCGTATCATTCTCACCAATAAACTCCTGAGTGACATTCATCTTCCTGATTGCTTTCAGATGATAATCAATCGGTCGTTTTCCGATGGAACAGCCGCCCGGATAGGCAATGGTAACCTCATGATGTCTTCCGAGTAATGCACCGAGAAATAAGATGGAGCTGCGCATTTTGCTTACCGATTCCTCCGAAACAGAGGTTGAAGCAGCATTACTACTGTCCACATAAAGCGTATTACCGTCCCAGGAGGTTTCGCACCCCAGTTCATTCAGTATCGTCACCATATGGCATACATCAAGTATTTTCGGACAGTTCCTTAGTATGGATTTCCCTTTATTCAAAATAGTAGCAGCAATCACTGGTAATGCTGCATTCTTTGACCCTTGTATTCTCAGCTCGCCTTTTAACTGCTCGCCGCCGATGACCTCGATACTCGACATAGCACACCTCAGACAATGTAGGAAATATAATACACTATATGTTTCCTTCCTTGTCTGCGTGCTTAATGTACAAAAAGGGCTGCCAGTTTATGCAATATCCGTATCCATCGTTGTCACAAAGCTGTACGCCGGCCAGATACAGGTTACTCCCTTTTGATCTGGTTTGAGACACTCAGGACAATTCCCATCTCGAACAGAATTACCATGACGGAGCTGCCTCCGTAGCTGATAAAGGGGAGCGGAATACCCGTGGAGGGTATGGTATTGGTTACAACCGCGATATTAATCAGCACCTGAGCTGCAATATGCGCCAGTACACCGGTCGCAATCAGTCCGCCGTAAAGGTCTGCCGCATTAATGGCGATGATAAAAATTCTCCATATTAATAAAATAAACAGCAGAATCAGGCAAAATGCTCCGAAGAGCCCAAGCTCCTCGCAAATAACCGAGAAAATCATATCGTTATGAGACTCCGGGATAAAGCCCAGCTTCTGCATGCTTCCTCCCAGACCCTTTCCAAAGATACCGCCGGAAGCAATGGCATATAAGCCCTGCAGAATCTGATAACCCTTAGGCTCCGTCTCTACATTCAACCACACCTTAATACGTTCTGAACGATAGGATACAAAGAATATGAATACGGAGCCGATCGCCCCGAATAATAAGCCGGATATAATAAAGTATAGTTTCTTTCTGCTGGCAACAAAGCAAATTGCAACCATGATGACACCTACGATTAAAGCAGTAGAAAAATTTTCAATAATAATCAGCCCAAGTAACGGTGCAATAAATAATACTACCCTGATAAAGCCCAAAAACTTATCCAGCTTCTTCGGCGCCAGATTAACTATGTACGCAGTAAAGATAATTACTGCAATCTTGGTTAGCTCCGAGGGCTGAATGCGACCCAGGAAGGGAATATCAATCCATCTCTTAGCGCCGTTGATGGTGGGGCCAAAGATAAGAACGGCAACTTGAAGTATAATACAGAAAAAATATAAAAGTGTTACCGGTTTCAATCGTATGATCGGCAAATTTGTAATATAAACACGATAATCAATCTTTGATACAAACAGCATGATCAATATACCGACCCCTGCAAAGAGTGCCTGCTTCTGCAGGTAGAAAGTAGCATCCCCTTCAATTCGCTGTGCATTATAGGAGCTGGTACTATAAATCATAACCAGCCCAAAGCATACCAGAAATAGTATGAGAAACAGTAAGCTGTAATCATAATAGCTGTGCATTTTTCTTTTATTTGCTTCCGCAACCGTTCTGGCCATCGTCTCACTCCTTACTTATTTCAATGCGCGGACAAACTCCTTAAACATCCTTCCGCGCTGCTCGTAATTCTCGAACATTCCCCAGCTTGCGCATGCAGGAGACAATAATACGGCATCTCCGGGAACTGCCCTCTGGGCACATATCCTGACTGCTTCCTGAAGATCCTCCGCCATAAGAATATTATGGAAACCGTACCGTCCGGCAGTCTCGGCAATCTGATCCCTGGTCTGGCCAAGAAGTACAAGGAGCTTCACCTTGCCCTCAAAGGACTTTATCCATTCATCAAATGCAACATGCTTATCATATCCTCCGCCGATGACAAGGGTCGGGCTGACCATTGCCTGAACTGCTTTAATGGAAGCATCCGGGTTGGTTCCTTTGGAGTCATTATAATAGGTAACTCCGCCTATGGTTTCCACAAATTCGATTCTGTGCTCCACCGCACGGAAGTTTATCAATGCCGTATGAATATAGCTCATGGGTATTCCCATTGTAACCGCTATTCCGACTGCAGCCATAATATTCTCATACATATGTCTGCCAAGGACTTTAAGCTCATTAATATTGCAGACCAGTTCTCTTTTGCCTGCCGTACTATAATAGATATCATCCCCTTCCATAAAGAGTCCGTTCTCAAGCGGCCTTGTGCTGCTATAGAACAGGATTCTTGTAGGAAGGTGTTTTGCTGTCTCCCTAAGAATTTCATCCTCATAATTTAAGACGCAGAGCTCGGACATGGTCTGGTTCTTTGCCACATTTTCCTTCATGGCGATGTAAGTCTCCATGGTATGATGGCGATCCAGGTGATCCGGTGTAATATTTAAAATAGCGCTGACCTCAGGCCTGAACTCATGAATGGTCTCCAGCTGGAAGCTTGACAGCTCAATCACACAGATTGATTCCTCTGTGGTTTCCATGGCCACCTCCGTATAAGGATTACCAATATTGCCAACCACATAGACCTCTTTAAAATAGGTCTTCATAATCTCACCCACCAGGGTTGTGGTGGAGGTCTTACCGTTGGTACCGGTGATGCCGATTACCTTACCTTTGGCAAAACGGTAAGCCAGTTCAATCTCTCCCCATACAGGGATCCCCTTTGCCTTTATTCTTTCCGCCACGGGATTATCAATCGCAATTCCCGGGCTGATGACAAACAGATCCAGGGAATCAATCACTTCCTGGGGCAGCTCGCCTGTGACCAACGTAAAGTTATGCGCTGTATCAAATTTATCCTGAAAGTTCTCTGTAGTAAGCTTTGTATTTGAATCATACAGGATTGCGGATGCACCTTGCTTTTGCAATAATCTCACAGAAGAAACACCGCTTTTTCCTGCACCGAATACCAATACCCTTTTATCCTTTAACTGCATAATAGCCTCCCTTTCCTCGCAATCAACCGATTCCCATCAGAGCTACCAGACAAAGAATTGCAGTAATGATGGAAAATACCGCAACGACTCTGGTCTCCGACCAGCCCATCAGCTCAAAATGGTGGTGAATCGGTGCCATCTTGAAGATACGCTTACCGCCGGTTATTTTAAAGTAGCTGACTTGCAGGATGACCGAAAGTACCTCTACCAGATAAATAAGTGCAATCATCAGGATGAACAAGGGCATCTGAAGCATAAATGCAGTTGCCGCCACAAAGCCGCCAAGGGCCAGGGAACCCGTATCTCCCATAAATACCTTAGCGGGATAGACGTTATATAGCAGAAAAGCCATTAAGCTTCCCGCAACCGCACCGGTGATCGGTGAAAGATCGCTCTTTAAACCGATGGATACCACGGTAAAGAAGGTTGCGATTAATACGGTCACTCCTGATTCCAAACCGTCCAGACCATCCGTGAAATTTGAGCCGTTCACGGTTCCAAGCACCACGATCAGAAAGAAAGGAACAAATAAATAAGATATGTCCGCATACCTTCCGCCGGAGAACGGTATCAGCACCAAGGTTCCGATATTGGTAAAGTTAAGTATATAATAACCAAAGATTGCGGTAACCAGTAACTGTCCCAAAAGCTTTTGCCATGCCCTGAGTCCCATGGACCGCTTCATGACAACCTTGATATAATCGTCCATAAAACCGATGATGCCAAAACCGATGGTAGCAAACAGAACCGGTACGATATCCCTGTTATCCTTCATAAAGAAAATACAGGTAATCGCAACGCTTAGTACAATAATAATGCCGCCCATGGTTGGAGTACCGGATTTCTTCTGATGTGACTGGGGTCCCTCTTCTCTGATGTATTGCCCGAATTTTAACCTTTTTAAGAAAGGAATCAAAAGCGGACACAGTATCACGCAGACACCGAAGGAAATAATAACGGGTAATATAACTTTAAGCTCAGAAAAATTCATAGTATCCTCCATTCTTGTACGGTCAGTATGCTTTTGTAGCTAACCTACGCTATTATACTTTATTGATTTTGAAAAAACAATCACTTTGCATTGCGATTTTACAAACCGGGATGAATTTCTTAAACCAGGAATTCATCCGCAATGATTGCCAAATCAGTTAAAGTATAGAATGATATCGCTATCTTTATCAATGGTCTCTCCAACCAGTGGAAACTGCTCCGTCACAATATCCCCTTCTCCCAAGGAGTCTAATTCCCCAAAATCATAGATCTTCATCATTTGGTTTACTTCCTTCTTCGTCTTGCCGATAAAATCCGGCATCTCAAAGGAACCGATATTGAATTTTTCTATTTCAGACTCAGTGAAATTTTCTTCCACACCAAGATAGGGAAGAATATTACTGAATAAATCGGCAATGACCGGAGCCGCTACCGTACCGCCGTAATAAATGCCTACCGGATCTTCTATTAATACCACTGCAATCACCTGTGGATTATCCGCAGGAGCAAAGCCGATAAAGGAAGAAATATATTTGTTGCTGCTTCTGGGAAGCTTCTCTGAAGTAGCTGTTTTTCCGCCTACACGAAAGCCCGGCAGATAAGCTCGTTTACCGGTTCCGTCTGCGACGACAGCTTCCAGTAAGGTTTTCATTGTCTCTGAAGTTTCCTTCGATACAGCCTGACCGGTTGTGGAATAGTCAAGCTCCTTGATTCTGGTACCATCCGCACTTCTTACTTCCACCCCCAAATGAGGTGTTACGATATTGCCTCCATTCACTACGGCACTGGCAGCAACCAGAAGTTGCAGAGGAGTGATCTGAAATGATTGGCCGAAGGACATGGTGGCAAGCTCCACCGCTTTGATAACCTCTTTCTTATGCATAATGGAATTGGCTTCTCCCGGCAGGTCAATGCCGGTTTTCTTGAATAACCCCAGTTTATCAAAATAGTAATACATCTTATCTACCCCAACCCTGGCGCCAAGCTCCATAAATACCGGGTTACAGGAATTTTTAATTCCTTCCACAAAATCCTGGCTGCCGTGGCCTCCGGCTTTGTGGCACCTGATAATGCGGTCTTCCACCTTCTTAAAACCCGGGCAATAAAAACGGTCCGTAAGCTTTACTACATTTTCCTCCAAAGCTGCGGTTGCCGTTACAATCTTAAAAGCGGAGCCGGGTTCATAGGTATCGCTGATGCAGGCATTTCTCCACATTTGGTTTAAGACCTCGTTCATTTTCTCCGAGCTTAACGTCTGCCCCGCATAAAGAGCGGCAAACTCTTTATTAAAGGTATAGGGATCATTCAGATTGAATTCCGGTAAATTCACCATACCCATGATCTCGCCGTTTTGCGGATTCATTACGATCATCTTGACATTGGAAGCCTGTTTTGACTCCATTACCTTCATGGCGGCCTGCTGCGCATATTGCTGGATATTTACATCAAGGCTGATATACAAATCATTGCCGGCCTGAGGCTCGATCCGGTCCTCCGCCGCATTTTCAATCTCTACACCATGGGCTGTGGTCAGGGTTAGTATGGTACCGTCAATGCCCTTTAAGTAACTATCATATTTAACCTCAAGGCCGATGACGCCCTGATTGTCGCTTCCGGTAAAGCCAATGACCCTGGAAGCAAGGGTATCATAAGGATAGTAACGCTTATAATCCTCATCCACCATAACACCGTCAAGATCATATTCCCTGATCTTGTCGGCGATCTCTTTATTCACATTTGATTTTATTCTCTCAATGGAGGAGACCTTTTCTACTCTCTTGCGTACTGCAGCTTCGCTTAAGCCAAGCTCGCCGGATAATACATCGATTACTCGTTCCGGATCAGTAATCTGCGCATGGATTACCGATATGGTGCACACCGGTTTATTCGTTGCAATCAGTTTTCCATTGGCGTCATAGATACTGCCGCGCTCCGCCTTAATGGACCGTTCCCGCTCATGGAGCGATTCAGCCCTTGCAGCATATTCTTCCGATTTAAATATCATCAGATATCCCAACCGCATCGCCAGGCTGATTGCCACAACGAGGATAATCATTACTACGATGAAAACATTCCTTTTATTATAAGTTCTGCTTTTCGCCATCCGCTCATAACCTTGTATCTCTTATCGTTTCATTTTATTACAATTGGGATAGCTTTATTCTAATGCGTCTGGATTAAATTCATTTTCACTACCGGTATCAGGATCTTGCACATCCTCATTACCAGCATTTTCGGTATCTTCAGGATTTTCTACCGTACCTTCAGATGCTGCATTATCCTCATTTTCCGTGTTACGTTCCTGTTCACTGTTTTGTATATCATCAGGATTATTACCATTTTCATTGGTTGTATTACCTGTATTATTTTCATTCCCGGTATTATCTCCATTACCGGTATTTGTATTGCTATTGTTTTGTAAATCGCCTGCACTGCCGGTATTTCCAGCGGTTGTGCTACCGCTGGTTGTATTACCGCCGTTTGTATTTGAATTTGTTGTATTCTCATCATCCGTCAACAGATAATCAATGTCTCCCTCAGGGTAGATTCCCAACGCAGGAAGAAGCTGCTTCATAATCCTGCTTGCAAACTCTGTTGCAATAGCGCTGTTTGCCTGCTTTACAACGTTTTGAGGCTCGTCGATCATAACATAGATTACAATCTCCGGATTAATTGCCGGAACCTGCCCGATAAAGGATACAATATAGGTTTTTGCCGCACGGGGAATCTTTTGGGCTGTTCCTGTCTTACCGCCGATGGCATAGCCTTCCACCTTGGCGCCGCCTGCCGTACCGGCTTCTACTGTCTGATACGTAGTTTCCTGCAGAAATTCGGAGGTTTCTTCGGATACTGTCTGTTTTACCAGTAATCCGTCAAATTCTTTTACCGTGGCACCTTTATCATTAACTACCTTCTTAACAACATGGGGCTGATAATAGAAGCCGCCATTTACCAGGGAGGAATATGCACTTGCCAATTGAACCATGGTAACACTTACGTTCTGTCCAAAACTATTCGTTGCAAGATCAATCGGCACTACCTTATCTGCAGACTTGGTTAAGCCGCTTTCTTCACCAGGGAGATCAATTCCGGTCTTTTTACCGAAACCAAAACTGTTTTGATATCTATAGAATATATTCTTGCCTTCCCTTGCACCAATTTGCATCAAAGCATCATTACAAGAGAGCATCAGGGCCTGTTCGAGGGTTATCTCACCATGTCCGGTAACCTTACTGCATTTGACAGGGTTTGGAACACCTTTGAAAGTCTCTCCGCCGTCACAGTAGAAGGTATCTTCCACATGAAGAACATTTTCTTCCAGCCCTGCAGCTATCGTCACAGGTTTGAAGGTCGAACCCGGTTCATAGATGTAGCTGATCACATCGTTTCTCCATAAGGTATTTAAAGCCTCCATCTTCTGATCCTCATTCATACCTGTCAATTGTTCTTCGGTATAAATACCCGAAAGATCTCTGGGTGAATTCAAATCGTATTCCTGATTGGAAGCCATAGCAAGGATTTCACCATTATTCGGATTCATAACCAATACACCAATATTTTTACTGCCGTATTCCGTGTTGAACTTGGCGATATGCTCCTGGATAATCCGCTGTGCATTGGCATCAATGGTGCTGACGATGTTATTGCCGTTCTCCGCTTTTTTCACAATTCTTTCTATATTCAGGTCCGCATCATAATAACCGTATTCACGTCCGTTTGTACCGTTCAGTTCATTGTTATAATATTCTTCAATCCCCCAATAACCGGTATTATCCGCTGAAGTAAAGCCTAAGACATCACTGGCCAGGGTTTTATAGGGATAGCTTCTGACGTACTCTTCCTCAAACCATACCCCTTTAATTTTCTCGTCTTCCTCCATTAATGCCTTAAAGCTTTGAACCGCGTCATAATTCAGATTCTTCTGCAATATCACATAACGGCTTTCAGGCTTTTCCTCAAGAACGGAGGTAACGGCTTCCGGTTCCATACCAAAGCTCTGGCTTATGGCGTCGGCAGTGGGTGTAATACTTTCCTCCGCTTCACGGAGCCGCAGCGGATCAAGAATCAGGCGGTAATGCAGCTCACTGCGCGCAAGCACCGTCCCATTTCGGTCCAGAATATCACCTCTTTTGTAGGGAAGAACGGAACTGATATAGGTTTGCCTGGAAAGCACCTGCTTCGCAAACCGTTCACCGTCCGTCTGCATAATATAAATCAACCTTCCCATCAGCCCAATCAGCAGCACAGTAATAACACAAAATACAAGCAATAGCTTTGCTTGCATTTTGGATGTGAATTTTTTAATTACTTGATCAGATGAATTCATCATATAAAATCTCCATGTTGCCAATGCCTCAAAGCAGGGTGTCGGCACAATATTTGTATCGTGGATTGCATTACAATTCACGGTGTGAAAATCAGAAATTTTCACACTTTCTTCTGTAACTTTAGCCGGATCTATTCGGGAATGTCCTCATATTGTCTGACATAATCCGTGTCTTCGCTTTTATAGGTAATCACCTTATTATTATTGGGATATACCATACCAAGATCTTCAACCGCTACCTTATATACATAATCTAAATTATAGGCTGTATTAATTGCTTCTAAAGTAGCATCATTCTCATGCGTAAGCTTGGTCAAATCCTTCTCCATACTGACGATCTTCTTATCCATCTGGCTTACCTGGTGCTGAAGCATCAGATAATCCACACAGACATAAACTGTCGCGATTATGGCAACCGTAAGAACCAGTAAGGACGCAAAGCTAATTCCTGACAACGCTTTGGGCTGAGCCTGTACCTGACGTCTTCTCTGAGGTACCTGGTATTCCTCTTCTTCCCTGCGTATATCCGGAGCAACCCTCAATTTGCGGACGGTATTCCCCTCCACATAGCTTGTCCCATATCCATCATACTGATATCTTCTCTTATTTGCCTCCATACCCAAAAACCTTCTTTCCAGCTATTTCATAATGCTTTTTCAAACACTCTTAATTTTGCACTTTTTGATCTTGAATTACCTTCCAGCTCTTCCTCGGAAGGTAAGATCGGTTTTCTCGAAATCACTTTTCCCTTAGATACCCTGCCGCACACACATATGGGAAAACTCGGCGGACAGATACAGGGATCTTCATTTGTCTTAAAGCAGGACTTTACAATTCTATCCTCCAGGGAATGGAAGGTAATGATGCAGAGTCTTCCGCCGGGTGCCAATAAATCAATCATATCCTGCAAGGTATCCTTTAGTACTTCAAGCTCTCGGTTGAGTTCAATTCTTATAGCCTGAAAGGTTCTTTTTGACGGATGCCCGGCTGTAATCCGGAACTTCATAGGAATTGCCGCTTTAATGGCCTCATTCAGCTCAAAAGTAGTTTCTATAGGCTTGCTTGTCCGTCTCTGAACTATGTGTTTGGCAATATTCTTAGCAAAGTTGTCCTCACCATAGTCTCTGATAATCCGGTACAGCTCCATCTCGCTGTAACCATTGATGATGTCCCTTGCTGTCTTTGGATTTCTGTTATCCATTCTCATATCCAGGGCCGCATCAACCTTATAAGAAAACCCTCTCTCCGGTGTGTCAAGCTGGTGGGAGGAAACGCCGAGATCCAGCAATATTCCGTCTGCCTGTTCGATCTGAAGTTCTCTGAGCACCTGCTTTATCTCACTGTAATTGTTTCTAACGATGGCGACCTTGTCCTGAAACTGTGCCAGCCGCTCCGTAGCAGCCTGTATTGCAGCTTCATCCTGATCAATTCCAATCAGCTTTCCGCCCGCCAGACGTTTTGCAATCTCAAAGGAGTGGCCTCCTCCGCCTAAGGTTCCGTCAACATAGATACCGTTAGGCCGTATATTCAACTTCTCTATTGTTTCCTCTAACAATACTGATTTATGTTCAAATGCCATAATGCCCTCCAAGGGATGAAGCTAAGTCAGCTTAAAAACTGATCCCATACTCTGACATATGCTCTGCGATAGCATCCACATCATCATAATCGTTGTTATTCTCCCAGCGTTCCTTACTCCATATCTCTATCTTATTCAGTACTCCGACAAAGACGATGTCCTTATCCAGTGATGCGCTTTCGCGAAGCTTAGCAGGTATTAGAATTCTTCCCTGTTTATCGGCTTCGCATGCAGCAGCTTTTGCTAAAAAATATCGCTGCAGCTGTCTTGCTTCCTTCGTACCCGGGAGCTTACCAAGTTCCTTTACGAAAGCCTGCCATTCTTCATTGGGGTAAACAAACAAGCAGCCGTCCAGACCCATGGTGATGACGAATTCATCTCCAAGATCCTCTCTGAACTTTGACGGTATGATGATTCTTCCCTTGGTATCGATCGAGTGATCGAATTCTCCCATGAACATCTGGCTTCACCTTCTTTATCCCGAAGCTCGCTTTGGTTTGTCCCACTTTTGTGGTCAATTGCTCCACTTTCCACCACTTCGCTCCACTTATGTGTTTATTTTATATTAATTATGGGAATTAATCAAGTAAGAATTCAAAAAAAATAGCTCACAAACCCTTATGAATATTGGCTTTGTGAGCTATTTCGATATTACATTACAATATATAGTGTTCAATTAAAAAATCGAACAAAAAATGTCAAGATATAGTCAAAAAGAGAAACGATAGGAAATTGGTCCCAAATCAGTCAAATCTTGTTAAAACAGATTGACATGACATTACCGGCTTTTTCTGGTTCCATGTACGGCTGTTTCTTTTCTTCTTTTATAGATAATCACTGCCGCAGCCAGTACCACAAGTAATCCGGATAATAGCTGAGAGACTGCCAGAGGGGTACCCCATAAGAACAGCTGATCGGTTCGCAGTCCTTCCACCCAGACACGGCCAAGCCCATAGCCAGCCAAGTAAAGCAGAATTACTTCTCCGTCAAATTTCTTATGCTTGGTATAGAAAAATAAAAAGATCAAAAGACACAGATTCCAAAGGGATTCATATAAAAATGTCGGATGAACCTGAATATATTGTATCCCATCCAGGGTAACCATCTTATCCCTGATTTCAAGAATTCGGTCAAGTGCACCGGACTTTCCGGCGTATAACTCCTGCAGCCTGGTAACCGGTACATTCGGTCGATACACAGAGTCAACATCCTGAACTGCTAATTGCATGGCCAGAGGTCCGTCGGTATATTTTCCAAACGCTTCCCGGTTAAAGAAATTTCCCCAACGTCCGATGATCTGTCCGGTGATTAAACCAATACAACCTGTATCAGCCAAAAGCCAGAAGGAATATTTCTTTACCTTGGAATAAATCAATGCTGTAATAACTGCCGCTATTATTCCTCCGTAGATTGCCAGACCTCCTGTGCGCAGATTAAAGACTGACAGCGGTCGATCAATAAATTCGTCCAGGGCAAAAATCACATAATAAGCTCTTGCACCGATCACAGAAGCAATAATCGCAATAAGTGCAAAATCAAGATAAACCTCCGTGCTCTGTCCGGTCCGCTTTGCCATCCACTCAGCCATCAGCCAGCCGCACAACATACCAAATCCAATGACTACTCCATACAAAGCCACATGATACCCAAATACATCGATTCCATTTATCACATGAGGAAGTTCTATTCCGAGATTGGGGAAATAAATATCGCCACCGGTAACTATTTGCACTTTATATCACCACTTTCTGATTAACACCTGATAAGTAAATTATATTTGCGCTTGGCTTATTCACTAAATTACATTCCTGCTCTGAATAACCGTCCGAGTGCACAGACTAATCTGCTTATGCTACACATTGAACCTGAACAGGATTACATCTCCGTCCTGTACCACATATTCCTTCCCTTCGGAACGAACCAGTCCCTTCTCCTTTGCCGCATTATAGCTGCCGCATTGTACCAGATTGCTGTAATTTACAATCTCTGCACGGATAAAGCCTCTTTCAAAGTCCGAATGGATCTTTCCTGCTGCCTGAGGTGCCTTGGTGCCGATTTTTATAGTCCAGGCTCTGGTTTCTTTCGGACCGGCGGTTAAGTAGCTCATCAATCCAAGAATGTGATAGCTTGCACGAATTAGTTTCTCAAGACCTGACTCTTTTAATCCAAGCTCCTCTAAAAACATACGCTTTTCTTCCTCATCCAGCTCCGATATCTCCTGCTCAATCTGGGCGCAGATCACAAATGCCTCGGAATTCTCCTGGTCAGCAATACTGCAAACCGTCTTCACATATTCATTTTCCGCACCGTCATCCGCCAGTTCCTCTTCCTTCACATTCGCGGCATAAATGACAGGCTTTGCCGTTAAAAGATTGTAGCTGTCAAACAGTTCCTGCTCTTCTTCATCCTGAGCAATATAGGTCTTAGCCATTTTGCCCTCTTCCAGAACTGCCTTCAGACGCTCCTGCATCTCAAGCTCCTTCGCCAGCTCCTTGTCATTCTTGGCACCCTTGATTGTCTTTGACATTCTGCGCTCCAAAACCTCAAGATCAGAAAAAATCAATTCAAGGTTAATCGTCTCGATATCCCTTGCAGGATTTACGGAACCATCCACATGTATCACATTGCTGTCATCAAAGCATCGCACAACATGAACAATCGCATCCACTTCTCTGATATTGGAAAGAAACTGGTTACCAAGACCTTCTCCCTTGGAAGCACCTTTCACAAGACCTGCGATATCTACAAATTCAATGGTAGCGGCGATAATCTTTTCGGAGTGATACAAATCTCCCAACACCTTAAGCCTCTCATCCGGAACAGGAACAATTCCGATATTCGGATCGATGGTGCAAAAGGGATAATTCGCCGATTCTGCTCCGGCCTTCGTTAATGAATTAAAAAGAGTGCTCTTACCGACATTGGGTAAACCTACGATACCTAATTTCATTTGTTTTTCCTTCCTTATATACATTCATAATCTTCTTTGTGCCCTTTGGCAGCTGTCTGACCAATCTATGATTTACCGTCTAATCCTTGGTTTCCATCACCAGCAGTATTCCTTCGGATAGCTCAATTTCAGCAAGCTCTGAAACAATCTCATTGCTGATACCAAGGCTGCTTCCGGAGGTAAGAACCACGGAAGTAAGCGGATATTTAAAGCCTTTCAGCGTTAAGCCGACAACTCTTTCCGTAATAGGCAGGAGTGAGATAAATTTGCCAAATTGCTTCTGTTTCCTGATTGTGAAATTTTCCTGCTTCAGGTAAATCTTATTGTTTGCATTCAGGATACAGGCCTTCACTCTGCGCTGTAACGGTATTAATAAGAGATGGATATTCGCCAGGGTATGATCCAATCTGCTTCCGGTCCCGCCTACGATGTCAATCTCTGTGGCATTCTTCTGCAGTGCCAGTTCAATGGCAATCTGGGTATCTGTTTTATCCTTCTCTGTGGGAAAGGTACGGATGGGAATATCACTGCCGCGGTAAAGCTGAAGAATGGATTCCGGAACCGAATCAAAATCACCCACGATATCATGCGGCGTAATCTTTAGCCGGTTTGCTGCTACCAGTCCGCCGTCTGCCGCAATAATCATATCATAATTTTTATCCCCCAGCAGACCGGATAGAAATGCCTCCTCCACCTGACCGCCGGTTATGATTAATACCCTGTTCTCCTTCAGCATACCTTCCCCTTATCTTAAATTGACGCTTCATAGCCTTCCTCCGGCCTGATTTGCATCGATATATCTCCATGTTTATTGATAATAAGCGTTAAATTTCTGTTGAAATTTTGTTATATTCTCCTGAATATTTCCTTTAAATACTGAGGTTCCAGACACAATTACATTTGCACCGGCATGAATCGCTGCCTCGACATTACCAATCGTAATTCCGCCATCCACCTCAATATCAAAATCCACTCCTGCTGCAATTGCCATCTTTTTCAGTTCTCTGACCTTATCTAAAGTTTCAGGAATGATGCTCTGTCCGCCAAAGCCCGGATTCACCGTCATGATGAGTACCATATCCAAATCCTTAAGAATATATTCCAGCACATTTAATGGTGTCGCCGGATTCAAGGATACACCTGCTTTCATTCCCAGCTCCTTGATTTTGGTCACTGTTCTGTGAAGGTGGGTGCAGGCTTCGGCATGGACAGTCAGAATATCTGCACCTGCTTCTTTAAACTCTTCCAGATAGCGGATCGGTTCCTCAATCATCAGATGAACATCAAAAATAAGCTTCGAATTCTTTCTGATCGAAGCTATCACAGGCATACCAAAGCTTATACTGGGAACATAATTGCCATCCATCACATCAATGTGAAGATATTGAACGCCTGACTGCTCCACAAGCGCAATTTGTTCTCCAAGTTTATCGAAATCTGCCGCCAGAATTGACGGTGCAAGTTTTATCATAGTCGTACCTCCGTTTTGCCGCATGAAAATTGCCTCTCATGACTCCCATATTTTTATGAGGCTGTTCACACTAATAGCGTTTCTGGTTCTTCAGCTCCTCATAAAGTAAAACATAATTCTCATACCGAAGCCTGCTTATCTTTTTTTCCCTTAATGCTTCCTTTACCGCACACTCCGGCTCACTGATGTGATTGCAGGAGAGAAATCGGCAGTTATCCTCATATTCACGAAATTCCACAAAGTAGTTCTTTAACTCTTCCTTTGAGGTCTCTTCAATATATAAGGAACTAAACCCCGGTGTATCCATCACATAAGTATGCTCGTCCACATAAATAAGTTCTGAATGTCTGGTCGTATGCTTACCGCGCTTAATCTTCTCGCTGATATCACCGGTCTCCATATTGGCATCCGGCTGGACAAGATTAATAAAGGTAGACTTCCCTACCCCGGAAGGTCCGGCCAGTACGGTAGTCTTACCCTTTATTTTATCATATAATAAGGTTAGTCCTTCTTTATTCAATAAGCTGGTAAATATCACTTCATACCCGCAGCGTCTGTAGGTTTCTTCAAGAAGCTTAAGCTCACAGGCATCCGCTACATCCGTTTTATTAAAGCAGACAATTACATTTACCATCTGTTTTTGCATCATGATCAAAAAACGATCCAGTAAATTTAAATTCGGATCAGGCTGTGCTGCTGCAAAGATAACCATCGCCTGGTCTATGTTTGCAACAGCCGGCCTTATTAATTCATTTTTTCTTGGCAAAATCCGTTCAATGGTACCTTTGCCCTCAGGTTGATCCTCGGTATTGATCTCTACATCATCTCCGACGAGAGGTTTAATCTTTTGATTCCGAAAAATCCCCTTCGCCTTGCATTCATATATCCTTCCGGCACCGGACTCTCCGGCTTCGCGCTGTATTGCATTATGCTGTATTGCATTATGCTCCTCAGGTATATGAATATAGTAAAAACCTGCAATACCTTTGATAATCTTACCCTTCAAGCTATTCCTCCACTGCTTCAAATTCTACTGTCCAGGTTGTCTCCGTATCATCGGGAACCTTAAAGAGATTTCCGTCCACATACATTCTTACCGTTCCGACACTGGAGTTGGTGCTTACAATATCTGTAACGGTATACGGGAAGTCACTTGCCTCAAAGTATCCCTCCGCAATGTTGGTCAGATTTCCATTCTGCTCCATCTCAAATACAATATCGGCGCCGTCCCCACCTAAGTAAGTAAACGGATTGACGTCGATGGTTACCTGACCGACATATGACTTATTGCCAACGTTACCGGTCTCGGTTCCTTCCGGACCGCTGCTTACAATAATATCAATCTTTGTACCGGGTTCTACCTGCTGGTCGGCGGTATTGCTCTGATAAATAACAATACCCTTCTCATAGGTCTCTGAAGACTGATAGGTTACGGAGCCCTTCTGCAAATCTTTGCTTTCCAGCAAAGTGATTGCTTCCGCCTCGGTCTTACCGATCAGATTCGGTACGGTCGCCTTTGCGATCACAGGTCCGAGGCTGACATATACGGTTACGGTATCGCCCCGCTTCACTATATCCTGTCTTTTCGGCTTTGTCTCTATGACAGTCCCAGCCTCAAGCTCATCGTTATTGACATATTCATGAAGAACGTTAAGCTCTAATTCCTTTAGTTTCTTGTCGGCCAGCTCCTCAGTGATATTATATACATTCGGTACCTCAAGAGGCTCCGGTCCGAGGCTTATGGTCAGGAGTACCACGGAGGATTCATCCACTTCGCTGCCTGACTGAGGATACTGCAGCATAACCTGCCCTTCTTTATACGTATCCGAATAATCTTCGGTCTGTCTTACATCTGCGTTGGGCGCTTTTGCTTTAATGGAGGCCTCCGCATCCTCAAAGGTTAATCCCAATACCTCAGGAACCTTAAACAGGCTTCCGGTAGGAGCCTGGGTCGGTTCCTCCGTTACGGTTATGGTTGGCGTCGCCGTTGCACCAGGATCCTCCTGATTGGGCTTACCTGTCTTTGTAGAAATTAACCATGCTACCACGACTATGATTATAATACCCAGAATAACGATGGTTGCAATGCTTCCAACCAGGAAAAACTTCTCCACCTTGGAATCAACGGTATCAAGATCCTCCTCCTCATCCTCAAAGGATTTCTTCTGAAGATTACGGGTATCTCTCAAATCATCGTCAAGATATGCGCCGTTTTTAATCTTCCCAATATCATCGGAAATATTTATTGTGGGCGAATCATTAGAAACAAAGGCGGGAATCTGAACAAAATCTCCGTCCGGATTAGAGATTGCTCTCTTTAAATCAGCAATCAATTCCGAAGCCGTGTGATATCTTCTCTCCGGCCGTTTCTGCATACACTTCTGTACGATCTTATCAACACTGACCGGGATCTCCGGATCCAATTCCCGAAGCGGCATGGCCTCACCCTGAATATGTAAAAGTGCCACAGATACCGTATTATCCCCGGCAAAGGGAACCTTGCCGGATAACATCTCATACAGAGTAACACCCAGGGAATAGATGTCACTTTTTTCATCGCTGTAACCGCCTCTGGCCTGTTCCGGAGACAGATAATGTACGGAGCCCATTGCATTTGAGGTAATTGTATTTGAATTGGTAGCTTTCGCAATGCCAAAATCAGTCACTTTAACCTTTCCATCTCTGGAAATAATAATGTTCTGCGGCTTAATGTCCCTATGAATGATACGATTGTCGTGGGCTGCCTCCATTCCCTGTGCAATCTGAATTGTAATACCTACAGCTTCTTTCACCTCGAGCTTACCCTTGCGTTCAATAAAACGCTTCAGCGTAATGCCCTCTACCAATTCCATTACGATATAGTGTAAGCCGCTGTCATCTCCAACATCATAAACATTTACAATATTAGGATGGGATAACCCCGCAGCTGATTGGGCTTCTGCCCTAAATTTATTCACAAAGCTTTTGTCACTGGAATATTCCGGTTTTAATACCTTGATCGCCACAAATCGATTGAGTCTTTGGTCTCTGGCCTTATAAACATCTGCCATACCACCGGATCCTACCTTATCAATGATTTCATAGCGGTCATTGATAAACATACCGGGTTTTAACATTTACCTTCACCTCGTTTTCATACTTTTATAATAATGATTGCGATATTGTCTTTTCCGCCGTTTTCATTTGCACATTTCACCAGCGTCTCAGCAGCCTTTTCCGGATCATCATTTTCTTTGATGATGCGTTCGATTGTCTCATCCTCCAGCATATTGGTCAATCCGTCCGAACACATAAGTACGGTATCTCCATCTTCCAGGTTTACCTCAAAGAAATCAGGTTCCACGTCGATACCGGCTCCCATTGCTCTTGTAATAATATTCTTATTCGGATGGACCCTTGCTTCGCTGCGGTCTAGCTCGCCGGTCTTCACCATAGCCTCTACCAGGCTGTGATCTTCTGTAACCTGATTAATTTCCTTTCCAATTACATATAATCTGCTGTCACCAACATTGGCAACATACATTTCCTTATCAAATATGGTTGCCGTCACTAAGGTCGTCCCCATACCCTCCAACTCGCTTTGCTCCTGTGCTTTATTACGCAGGGCTTCGTTGGTTTCCCTGATTGCGGTTTCGATTGTTGTAATGGGTGATATATGTTCACTCTCTTCAATCTTCTGCCTAAAAAACTCCACACAGTATCTTGAAGCATAATCACCGGCATTATGTCCTCCCATGCCATCCGCTACCACAAATAAATTCGGCAGCCTTCCGACAGCATCTTCACTGCAAAAAACATAATCCTGGTTTACCCTTCGTCGCTCTCCAATATCAGTAATTGAAAATGCTTTCAAGCCTGCACCTCCTATTTTTGCAACCTTCTGTCCTGTGTGAATTATGCTTTTCATGTTCCGCATACTTTATTTGAGTCAATTCACACCATGCTCGTCCATATAGCTCTTGCGAAGTTGCCCACAGGCAGCGTCTATATCTGCGCCCATTTCTCTTCTAATAGTAACATTTATTCTGCTTTTTTCAAGTATTAATTTAAAAGTTTGTATTTTTTTGTTATCCGATTTCCTATAATTTCGCTCTTTTATGGGGTTTACGGGGATAAGATTCACATGGCAGTTAAGGCCTTTTATCAGCCTGCAAAGCTCCTTGGCATGCTCTTCTTCATCATTGACCCCATCCACCAGACTGTACTCAAAGGTAAGCCTTCTGCCTGTTTGATCATAGTAATAACGAAAGGCATCCAGCACTTCGGACAGCTCGTATTTTGCCGCTACCGGCATCAGCTGCTTACGGATCTCATTATTCGGTGCATGCAGGGATAATGCCAGCGTCACAGGCAGCTCCTCATTTGCCAGGCTCCGGATCCGTTCCGGTAGTCCGCAGGTGGATACCGTAATGTTCCTTGCACTGATGTTCAACCCATCGCCATCCGTAAGAATACGTATAAACCGAATCAGATGATCGTAATTATCCAACGGCTCACCGGTTCCCATGACAACAACATTGGATACCCGCTCACCGGTCAATGCCTGTATTCGGTAGATTTGGTCCAGCATCTCGGAGGGAAGCAGATCCCGCTCTTTGCCTCCGATGGTGGAAGCGCAAAATTTGCAGCCCATCCTGCAGCCGACCTGGGATGAGATACACACACTGTTGCCATGATGGTACTTCATCAGAACGCTTTCTATTACTCTGCCATCCTTTAGACGAAACAGGAATTTAACGGTTCCGTCATTTTCAGAATGTAAGGCTTGTACTTCCTGCAGTGTGTTCAGAGGATAATCGGCGCTTAATTTATCCCGCAGCTCTTTTGAGAGATTCGTCATCTCCTCATAGCTTGCGGCAAGTTTATTATGCAGCCATTGATACAGCTGCTTTGCCCGGAAGGCCGGCTGCCCGTATGATTTTATCACAGACTCCAGTTCCTGATAATATAAGGATTTCATATCTAATTGTTCCATCATGCTTCCTATTCTGATATTTCTTATTCCTGTATATTTAATATAACACAGGAAAAGGACAAACATTGTCATTTTATATAAAATTTATTCACAAATTTTTCGATATTTTGAGATGAAAAATCCGTCTGTTCCATGAATTCCCTGAACCAGCTGCAAATAGCCCTGTGCTCCTGTGCTGTCTCTCAGCTTATCCGGTAAGAGCGGCTCAATACTTTCAGCCACCAGCGGATAATTCGCCAACAGCCATGCCCGGTTCTCCTCATTCTCCGCCTTATTCACCGTACAGGTACTAAAAATCAGCGCTCCGCCCGGCTTCACATACTGTACTGCCTCATGAAGAATTCGCCGCTGCAGTTCCACCAGCTCAGTCAGCTGCTTCTCCGTCAATTTATATTTAATATCGGATTTCTTGCCAAGTACGCCAATGCCGCTGCAGGGAACATCCGCAATTACCACATCAGCCCTGCCGGTAAGCTCAGGATCAGGTATGGTTGCATCCCATACCTTGGTCTGAATATTGGTAAAGCCCATTCGGGTTATATTTTCTTCTATTAGTTTAATCTTATATTCCGTCAGATCTCTGGCGGACACCTGTGCGGCAATTTCCGCCGCATGCAGGGCTTTTCCTCCCGGCGCTGCACATATATCTGCAACATAATCTCCCTCCCTGATACCGGCCACCTGGCAGACCAGCATAGAGCTGACATCCTGAACAGTGAAATACCCTTGCTGAAACGCCTCAATCTTCTCCAGATAATCATAGCTGCTGATTTTAAAGGCATAGGGCAAGTATTCGCTGTTCTCAACCGCAATTCCTTCGTTGACCAGCCGCTCTTTTAACACAAGGGGAGCTATCCGCTTTTGATTGCAGCGGATTGTCGTTTCCTTCTCCTTCAGAGAAGCAGCCAGCATGGACTCAACCTGATCAGGGGGATACTGGGATAACAGCCTGCGCACCAGCCATAAGGGTGTGGAGTACATGATTTCAAGATATGCTTCGGTTGCATTGGCAGCATCCGGATACCTGATACCGGTCTTACCTCGGGCAATATTACGCAGTACACCGTTCACAAAGCCGGAAAGCTTTCCAAATCCACGTTTCTTGGCCAGCTTCACGGCTTCATTGCAGACAGCGGACTCCGGAATCTGTTCCATATAGAACAGCTGATAAACACTGAGCCTCAGAAGATTGCGAATGAGGGGTTTCATCTTATTCACCGGCAATGAGGCATGCTGATTAATGATATAATCCAGAGTCAAATAACATTTTACCGTACCGGAAAATAAATGTGTGAGAAAGGCCCGTTCCTGCTTGCTCAGCGTCTGATGTCTTCGTAACATCTGATTTAGCACCGTATGGCTGTACTTATCCCCATCTATGACCTCAAGCAGCATATCCAGGACTGCTTCCCGCGTATTTACCTGATCAGTCACGGTTTCTTCCTCCGCCAAATAAAATAAACAGTCTTAAGAGCTGCAAAATGGATGCCGCAGCCGCTGCCACATAGGTAAGCGCAGCCGCATTTAATACCTTCTTGGATTGTCGCAGCTCTTCATCATATAATATCTTTGTCTCGCCCAGCCTCGTAATCGCTCTTTTGGAGGCATTCAACTCCACCGGGAGCGTAATAATCTGGAACAGCACTGCTGCCGTAAATAAGATAATACCAATATTAATCAGGGTCGGTGATCCGCCAAGGAATAATCCAACTAGTATAATCGGCCAGGCAGCCATGGATCCAAAATTCGCAACCGGTACCAGGGCACTCCTTAACTGCAGGGGAACATAGGAATGCTGATGCTGTATCGCATGACCGCATTCATGAGCTGCCACACCGACGGCAGCCAGGGAGCTCTGTCCATAAACCGTATCAGATAAGCGAAGCACCTTATTTCTCGCATCATAATGATCCGTTAAGTTTCCGCGTACATGCTCGATCTGAACATCATAGATGCCGGAAGACTGTAACAGTCTCTGGGCAACCTGAGCTCCGGTGAGACCCGACATACTTCTGACTCTTGCGTACTTGGCAAAGGTTGTTTTCACTCTCGCCGACGCTGCAAGAGAAATCACAATACCGATGATAACGAGTATATAAGTGGGATCAATATATGGATAAATCATATCTTGCACCTTCCTTCTAAATAAGCCATGGCATCAGAATAAAATCATATTCCGACGGTCAAAGTAAACAATATTATCGGAACAGAACCATGTTCCGATAATCATAAAAAACGGTATTATCAGAACAGAACCGTGTTCCGATAATCATAAAATTATAAGCAACAATGATGTCAATTCTGTGAACATTGCATTAATGAGGAATTAGTCTTTTCTTAAACTTCACTTACCCAAGCCTTGTACCAACCTGTAAAGGGAACCCCCGAAGAAACGCATCCGCAGACATTCTCTTCTTCCCTTCCAGCTGCAGCTCCCTGATCACCAGAGTACCGTCTCCGGTAGCCACAGCAATTACATCCTTACGCAGGTCAATAATTTCGCCGGGCTGAGCCTTGCCTATCGTCTCTGAAGTATTCGGTTCAACTTCTGCCTTCCAAAGCTTCAGTGTCTTGCCATCTAAATTAGTATAAGCACTGGGCCAAGGATTTAATCCGCGTATATAACGCTCCAGCTTTACTGCCGGCTGGGTAAAATCCATCCGGCCCATTTCCTTATCCAGCATCTTAACATAAGTAGCCCGATCATTGTCCTGTGGTGTCCGGGCTGCCGTTCCATTCTCCAGCTTATCCAAGGCCTTCAGCAGCAGATCCGCCCCAAGAACCGCCATTTTATCAAACAGGCTGCCGCCGGTTTCCGACGCACTGATTGCCAGCCTCTCCTGCAATATGATATCTCCGGTGTCTATGCCCGCATCCATATACATAATGGTAATTCCGGTTTCACTTTCACCATCAAGAATACAGTACTGGATCGGCGCCGCACCGCGGTATTTGGGAAGCAGGGAACCATGTACATTAATACAGCCGTAAGGAGGGCTATCGAGTAAAGTCTTCGGCAGAATCTGACCGAAAGCAGATACCACGATAACCTCAGGGGCAAGCCGGCGTATTATTTCAAGAAATTCCGGTTCTTTCACCTTCCTCGGCTGATAAACTGTCAGACCATGCTGTAAGGCAAGCTCCTTTACCGGTGAAAAACTGATTTCATGTCTTCTGCCCTTTTGTTTATCCGGCTGGGTTACAACGCCAATGATCTCATGTTTTGATCCGATGAGCCTGTCAAGGGTTGCCGCCGCAAAGTCCGGGGTGCCCATAAATAGTACCTTCATATACCAGCTTCCTTTCTGCTACCTTATACTTCCTATGCTAACAATTTCTATTGAACCTCTTCCGTTACCGCTACATCCCGAAGCCCGTCAATGGTCATATCCACATAAAGCTTTCCGTTCAGATGATCAATCTCATGGCAGAAGGCTCTTGCCAATAATCCGGTGCCTTCCGCGATAAACTCCTTCATATTCTTATCATATGCCTTTACCTTCACATAATCCGGCCTGCTTACGGTGCCAATCTTCCCCGGAACGCTGAGGCAGCCTTCATCCCCGATCTGTTCTCCGTCGGCAGCAATGATTTCAGGATTAATTAAGATAATCGGCTCATTGCCTTCCTCCGATACGTCAATTACGATCAGACGCCTGAGTATTCCCACCTGCGGCGCAGCAAGACCAACACCTCCTGCTTCATACATGGTATCCAGCATATCCTCTATTAAGACCAGCAGCTTCTGATCTACTTCCTTTATTTCCTTGCTAACCTTTAATAATACTTTATCTCCAATCTCTCTGATATTTCTGATTGCCATAATCATCTTCCTCTCTATCTTGATTGAACAATACAATATCATATCATAACTGCCGGTGTATTATCAACAAATTCTCTTACCAGTCCATAAAATATCTAAAAAAAATTTATGAATTATCGGTATGATGAATACCGGGCCAAAGGAACATATCATTCGCGGCCGGTCATGCCGCCGTGACAGCATCGCCTTTTGTCATACTATCATATTAACGGCACTATGAAATAATGGCTTAGTAGTTACTCATAGGATCAAAATCAAACTGCAGATTACATCCCGAGAACTGCTCTGAGTATATGAAATATCCCTCCAGATAATTCTTAGTATCCACCAGAGCACCATATTCCTCATGCTTGATATAAATGACGCGGCGGTAGATATCGTTAGCCTTCATGATTGCTGCCGGCGCCGGTCCGATAATCTGTGCCGACAGCTGCTGTTCCTCGATATAGTGTCTGAGTGCTTCCCCTAAATGCAGTGCAGCTCCTTCCGCCCGCTCCTCCTGTCTGGAAGTGATTAAGGCCAGAAGCATATGCGACACCGGCGGATACTGCATCAGCCTGCGGTATAATATTTCCTGTTCAAAAAAAGTATCATAATCACCCTGGGCTGCAGCCGTAATACTGTAGTGCTCGGGATGATAGGTCTGTATGACCACCTCTCCGGGCAGCGCATCCCTGCCCGCTCTTCCCGCCGCCTGGCACAGCAGCTGAAAGGTTCTTTCGCTTGCACGAAAATCACCGGTATACAAGGATAAATCGGCAGCAATAATTCCCACCAGGGTCACCTTGGGAAAATCATGTCCTTTTACTATCATCTGAGTACCTACCAGAATATCCGCCCGGTGCTCTGAGAATGCAGAAAGAATTGTTTCATGTCCCCCCTTGTTCCTTGTGGTATCCGTATCCATACGCAGAACCCTTGCATCGGGGAATTCCTTCTTCACCAGTTCCTCCACCTTCTGTGTTCCTGTTCCGAAGGCTGCAATATATTTTGAACCGCAGGAGGGGCAGTTTACCGGCTGCTGTTCCTCATAGCCGCAATAATGACAGATCATCTTTCCGTTATTATGCGAGGTTAAGGAGATATCACAGTGGGGACACTTCACTACATATCCGCAGCTTCGGCAGGAAATAAAGCCGGCATATCCGCGGCGGTTTAAGAAAAGCATGATCTGCTCCTTCTGACGAAGGCGGTCCTCAATTAATTCCTTCAGCTTTCTGCTGAAAATCGATTTATTCTTCTGCTTCAGCTCTTCCCGGAGATCCACCACCCAGACCTGAGGCTGTTTCGCCTCCTTGGCGCGCCTTGTCAGGGTATACTTTTTCAGCTCTCCCTGCTTCGCCCGAAGATAAGTCTCTGTTGAGGGTGTAGCTGAGCCTAAGACGACAGAGCTTCCGGTTAACTGGGCACGCTTTCTGGCAACCCATACCGCATGATACTTGGGTGTGGTCTCACTCTTATAGCTATTCTCATGCTCCTCATCGATGATGATGAGACCAAGCTTCTGAAAGGGAGTAAAGAGTGCCGACCTGGGTCCTATGATGATGTCAAGCTCACCGTTTCTTGCCCGTTCGCTTTGATCATAGCGTTCTCCCTGGGACATTTTTGAATTCATGACGGAGATCCGGTCACCAAAACGTTTGTAAAAACGCTGCACCGTTTGATAGGTCAGGGCAATTTCCGGAATCAGAAGGATGACCTGCATCCCCCGGCTGATTACATGTGCAATGATCTCCATATAGACTTCCGTCTTGCCGCTTCCGGTGATACCGTGTACCAGATATTCCCCTCGGATTCCCCGGTCGTATTCACGGATAAGATCAGATACGATGTACTGCTGTTCCTCATTGAGAAGGATGGGCTGAAACCGGCTGATGCCGCTCTGTACCGGATTGCGGTAAATCTGCTCTGAGACCGTCTTCGTTACACCCTGTTGTTCCATTCCCTGAAGGGTCGCCCTTGGGATATTCAGCTTATTAATTACCATATCATAATTCAGGCTCGGTTCCTTCATCAGTGCTTCTAAGAGACGAAGCTTTGCTTTGTTATTCTTCCGTTGATATTCAAAATACAGCTGATTGGCCTGCTTAAGATCTACAACCAGCTGAACGCTTTTCTGTTCTTTGATTTTTACTGCCTTACGCACCGGGATAACCGTTTTTAAGGCATCATTGATGGTACCGCCAAAGGTTTCCTTAATCCAATAAGCAAGATAGATCAAGTGACTGTCAATCACCGGTGCATCCGCAACCACCCTGGCAATGGGTTTAATAAGCTCCGCACTGAGCTTTGGTTCAATGGAGAGATCGACGATATATCCGTTGATCTGACGGTTTCCTTTCCCAAAGGGTACTACCACCAGAGAGCCGACTGCTGCCTGGTCAACGAGCTCCGGAGGAATTGCATACTGATAGGTTCTGTCCAGATTCTCATGGGAGATATCAATAATAATATCTGCAAAACGTTGATCAGACATAGCATCCTCCTTCGTGTAAGTTTAATTTATTAAAATTACATTTTACTATTGTAATTTGTCTGCTTATCCTATTGTAAATATACTTTTGTTCAAGCGTACTCTTATTTTAATATGTCTGCTTCCGCAGCCGCATCCCGGATTAGCAGCCGGTCATCCATGGGATATTTCACACCCTTGATTTCCTGATAATCCTCATGCCCCTTACCCGCAATCACAACGACGTCACCTTCCCTGGCATGCTCGATGACATAACGGACGGCCTCTTTGCGGTCAAGAATCTCTACATATTCTCCGGGACCTCTCCTCACCCCTTCGATAATATCGTTGACAATATCCTGGGGTTCCTCAAATCTTGGATTATCTGAGGTTACCACCGTCAGGTCCGCCAAATTGGAGGACACCTCCCCCATCTCAAAGCGTCTGCTTCTGGAACGATTGCCTCCACAGCCAAACAGGCAAACCAGGCGCTTCGGCTGATACTCCTTCAGGGTTGTAAGTAAGCTCTGCAAGCTCATGGCATTGTGTGCGTAATCCAGCATGACGCTGAACTTCTCGGACACGGGTACCAGCTCCACTCTTCCTCTGACATTTACATGCTTCAATGCCTTTAATATCTCCTCGTTACTTACGCCAAAATGCCTGCAAAGAGAGATTGCACAAAGCGAATTATAGACATTGAATTTACCGGGGATGTTCATTTCAACCGCAAGATTCATCAATCCGTTGATGCGGTATGCAATTCCCAGGTAACCGCTTCTTTGGATCAGCTTAATATCCGTCGCCCTGATATCCGCGTCCTGTGAGAAACCGAAGGTCTCCACCTTGCAGGTGTGACCGGTTAAGATCTCCTCTGCATGTTCGTCATCAATATTCACAAGACCAACCTTACACTGTTTGAAGAGCTTGCTCTTGCTGGTCAGATAATCCTGAAAATCCGTATGCTCCGCGCCGCCGATATGGTCCTCCCCAAGATTGGTGAATACCCCATAATCGTAAGTAAAGCCTGCAACACGGTTTAACTTAAGACCCTGGGAGGAAACCTCCATAACCACCAGCTCGCAGCCTGCTTCCGCCATTTCGGCAAAGGTCTGCTGAATCAGATAGGATTCAGGTGTTGTATTACTTGCCGGAATCACCC
Organism: Bacillota bacterium; assembly: GCA_023409535.1. Classification (GTDB taxonomy): domain Bacteria; phylum Bacillota; class Clostridia; order Lachnospirales; family Lachnospiraceae; genus Mobilitalea. The sequence goes on along the minus strand of JAEYGZ010000046.1, from coordinate 253,713 downwards.
TATCACCGATAATGGTCTCAATGGTACCGATGAGACCGACCTTCTTTCCTGTATTCTCAAGAATAGATTTCATCATATAGGCGGTCGTGGTTTTGCCCTTGGTACCGGTAACACCAATGGTTATCAGTTTCTCAGCCGGATATCTAAAATATGCCGCCGACATATGGGCTAACGCAAGTCTGGTATCCTCCACCCTAATCACAGCGGCACCCTCCGGCAGCTCCACCTCTTTTTCCGTAATAATCGCCGCAGCACCTTTTTCAGCCGCCTCTGCCACAAAGGTATGTGCGTCAAACACCGCACCGGAGATACATACAAATACACATCCGGGAACCACCTTTCGGGAATCATAAATTAATTCCGACACTTCCTTTGTAATATCCCCCTGCAGACAGGTATATGAAATATGTTCCAATAGATCTTTCAGTAACATGGATCAACCTCCTCAATGTTTTCTTTATAAGGTAGTAACCCTTGGCAACCCTTGCTTCCTACCCTTCGGCCAATATTTATTGACTTATTATAATTAAGACTTTACCTATAATTATAGGCGAATTAACATTTTTGTAAAGAAAAACATGGCAGAGTTCCATAGGATAAGTTAGACATGAAGCTCCACCAGAGGGACTTTGGGAACCCGTTTTTTCACAATTTCCGCAGTAAGATTACTCCAGCTCTCACATTCATTTAAGATAATGGAATCCTGTGTAATCACAGAACCTAGCCCCTGCAAAATCACATCTGCGTTATTTACAAGTTCAATCTTCGTGTCAAGCGCATAAGGCTGCAGAACCTCGAATATTTTCTGTTTCAGCCTTCCTGTATTGGAGACAGGAGCATCCAGGTAGAATACCGCCTCCTCAACCCCATATAATTGCAGTTCTTCCCCGATCAACCGAATGGCTTCCTCAGTCTTGTCTATGATGTGATAGGTTCCCCGAAGTCCCGCCAGATCCCGTATGGTTCCATCCATGCAATGAATTAAGGTAGAGCTTGACAATGCAACCTCCAGGGTGATGATCACATTGAGTCCGTCAATATATACTTTTTTACCAATTGATGCACCCGATAATCGCTTGGATTCCCGCAGCATACGTGTGCTTTTAATAGCAGTCGCTCTGACTATAGCAAGTCTCTGCCGCTGGGAGAGCATATAATGATTGCCCACAAAGGTAGACGCACCTTTGATGGGATAGCCCTGTTCCAGAAGATAGAGAATATCCTTCTGGGCTTTGCGTAATAACAGCTGGCTCTCCTGATTAAACTCCCTGCTGTCTGTGGGGACATAGCCTCTTCTGCTGTCGGACAATTGCCATCCTCCTTTCAGAAACCGATTGCACAAATTAAAAAGCTGCTATCTTAAATGTTATACGATAGCAGCCTGCTTTGCAATTCCCTATTAGTTTTGTTCCTGTAATAATCTTTTATGCTCCTCTTTGATTTTGGCCAGCAATTGCCGGTCTTCCAGCAGATCAAGCGCAGTGAAGCTTAATACCTTTGCTCCAAGCAATACAGAAGCAAGCCCCTTCCCGGAGCAGGCAGCCGCCTTCATTTCCTCGCTGTGACCCGCAACCGGGACATCGGTAATGGAGATATGAGGCTGTATTACCGGAATTACCTGGGATACATTACCCACATCCGTTGAGCCCAAAGGGCCGTTTTTTTCCGCAGGTGTTATCACCTCTCCGAACAGCTTCAGGTTTTTCTCATATACCGCATCAAAGGAAGGGGTGGGAATGGTATTTTCCACTCTGTTCTGGTAGGGCTGTATCCGGCCTCGGGCACCGGTCGCAAGAGCCGCGCCTTCTACAATATGTTCAACCTTTTGATATACCTCTTCCAGTTTGGGTGCCGTTGCCGCACGAAGATAGAATTTTGCCTTGGCATATTCCGGTACAATATTGGGAGCATCACCACCGTTTGCAATAATACCATGAATTCGTACATCCTTTGATAAATGCTGTCTCAATGCGTTGATTGAATTGTATACCTGGAGGATCCCGTCCAGTGCGTTAATCCCCTTCTCCGGCGCACCTGACGCGTGAGCTGCGCGTCCCCAGAATTCAATATCAACAGGCGCACAGCCTAAAGATACCCCTGTCAGCTTATGGGTATCGGCACCGGGATGCACACATAAGGCTGCATCCACCTCCCGAAAGAAACCTTCCCTGACAAAGCTTCCTTTTGCGCTTCCGTTCTCTCCTCCTTCTTCCCCGGGTGTTCCGTATACCCTGACTTCCCCTCCTGTCTCCCGGATTACCTTTTTCAATGCTGCTGCCGCCAGCAATGAGGTTGCTCCGAAGAGATTATGTCCGCATCCGTGTCCCAGCCCCTCCAACGCGTCGTATTCTGCCAGAAAGGCAAGTACGGGTCCCGGCCTACCGGACCGGTAAACCGCTGAAAAACCTGTTCTATGTCCGGCAACATCGGTTTTTACTTCAAACCCTTCCTCTGCCAGCTGTTCTGACAGGCGCTTGCAGGCATAAAACTCATAATTACTTACCTCCGGATGCTCATGAATATCCAACGCAATCTTTTTATAAGTGTCTCCGTTTGCTTCAATAAATTCTATTAACTGTTTTCTTCTGTCCATATAATCCTTCCTCCCTTTTTAACCACCTGCATAATCATCCTACATACTGCGGATACGGTATGAAATATCTGCGATTTTTTATACTAACCTTCCCATGGTATGTCAGTTACCGTCTTTTACCCATCCTTCTCCTAGAACTCTCCCGCTTCCGTGCAATAGACAAAATGATCCGGCTTTACTTCCCGTAGCTTCAGCCCCTCTCTGTCAGGCGCCGGTGTATAGGAAGTCCGTCTCCTGTCCCGTTCCAGATAAGGATCCGGAAGAGGAATCGCCGAGATCAGGCTTTTTGTATAAGGATGAATGGGGTTATTATATACCTCCTTCGCTTCCCCCAGTTCCAAAAGCTTTCCTTTATACATAACACCAATACGGTCGGAGATATATTTTACCATGGACAGATCATGGGCTATGAACAGATAGGTCAGCTTTTTGGTTTTCTGTAATTCCTTCAGAAGATTTACTACCTGCGCCTGAATGGATACATCCAGAGCCGAGATCGGCTCATCACAGACGATCAGCCTGGGATCCAGGGCCAGGGCCCTTGCTATTCCCACTCTTTGACGCTGTCCGCCGGAGAATTCATGCGGATACCGCGATACAAAGTCTTTGCTTAATCCTACCGTCTGCAGCAAATCAGCAACCATATCACTCCGCTCTTTTTTGGAGGCGGCAAGCTTATGTATCATTAAGCCTTCCCCTATAATGTCGCCGATCTTTTTACGCGGATCCAGAGAAGCATAGGGGTCCTGAAAAATAATCTGCACCTCCTGCCTGAACTTCATTAATTCCTTCTTATGAGTAATCCGCGTGATATCCTTACCGTGATACCTGATGGTTCCGGCAGTGATCTCCAGCAATTTAACAATCATGCGTCCGGTTGTCGTCTTTCCGCAGCCCGATTCCCCCACCAGTCCGAAGGTTTCCCCTTCCCTGATAGAAAAGCTGATGTCATTGACCGCATTTACTTTCAGGGAACCGGTGTCATAGGTATGTACCAGGTTTTCCACCTCAAGAATTTTATTCCCTGCCTGCATCGTCAATACCTCCCGTCTGCCGTAACATGTTCACCTGTGATGCGGATACCTCAATACCGTTCATCAGGCCTGTGGATGTCCCAATCCCGTATGCTTGCACAGCTTCGCCTTTTCTTCTGATAAATTCCTCCCTGCGTTTTTCCAGCGCGGCTGGCGGATTTATTTTGGGTGCCCGCGGATCCAGCAGCCAGGTGGCGGCGGAATGGGTGTCACTGATTTTAAACAAGGGAGGTTCATACAACTCATCCACTGCCATTGCATATTCATTTCTTGGAGCAAAGGCATCTCCTGCCGGCGGCTTTAATAAATTCGGCGGTGCGCCGGGGATGGTATATAGGGAGGAGGTATTCGTATCCAGGGTCGGCATGGCGTTTAACAGTCCCCAGGTATAAGGGTGCCTCGGATCATAAAATATTTCATCGGACCGTCCGATTTCAATGATCTTTCCCGCATACATAACCGCCACCCGGTCTGCCACATTCGCTACAACCCCCAGGTCATGGGTAATAAATATAATCGAGGTATTGATTTTCTTCTGCAGTGATTTCAGCAAATCAATGATCTGGGCCTGCATGGTTACATCCAGTGCAGTGGTCGGTTCATCCGCAATCAGCACCTTCGGATCACAGGCCAGTACGATGGATATCACAATCCTCTGTCTCTGCCCGCCGGAGAATTCATGAGGATATTGACGGCTGCGGCGCTCAGGATCTTCTATTCCCACAAGCTCCAGCAGCTCAAGCATCCGCTTTCTGGCCTCCCCTTGTTTTACCTTCCGGTGCAGGGTGATTACTTCTTCAATCTGGCGTCCGATCTTCATCGTCGGGTCCAGGGAGGTCATCGGATCCTGAAATACCATGGCAATCTCATTTCCTCTGATGCTGCGCATGGTTCGTTCCCCTGCCTTTAAAATATCTCTTCCCTCCAGCAGGATCTCACCGGCATCAATGGATGCATTCTTTGATAAGAGCCGCATTAACGTTTTGCAGGTAACTGTTTTTCCGCTCCCGGATTCTCCCACGATAGCCAGCGTCTCACCTTCATATAAGGAAAAGCTTACATCTCTGACCGCATGAACCGTTCCTGCCTGCGTGGAGAAGGAAACGGACAAATTCTTCACATCCAACTGTATCTTTGACATAGTTCCACCTATTGCATACCGCATCTTTCATTTAAATTTTTGACGGTTCCTTGCCGCCTTCCCGTTATTCCTTCATCTTCGGATCCAGCGCATCCCGCAATCCGTCTGCCAGCAGATTAAAAGCCAGCATGATGATACACAGAATAGCAGAAGGAATCCACATCTGATAGGGATGGATGCGAAACAGCTTATACCCGCTGTTAAGAAGGGTTCCGAGGGAAGCATTGGGAATCTTCATGCCGACCCCGATAAAGCTTAAAAAAGTCTCAAAAAATATTGCGGAAGGGATGGAAAACATCGCTCTTACCACGACAATTCCTGCGATATTCGGCAGGATATGGGATATGGCGCTATGTACCTGAGAGGAACCCAGAGCTTTTGCTGCCTGAACATATTCCAGATTCTTAATGCGCAGGGTTTGCCCTCTGACAATGCGGGCCATGGGTATCCAGGAGGATATGGTAAGAGCAAATATGATGGAGAGAATACCCGGCTTAAAAATCAGCAGCATCAGTACCACCAGCACAAGATTTGGGATACCCGTGAGTATTTCCAGGATTCTCTGCATGAAGTTATCCACCCTGCCGCCCTTTAAGGCACTGGTTAAGCCGTAAAAAACGCCGATGGTCAGATCAAGAATCGCTGCAATAAATGCGATTGTCAATGAAATGCGGGTTCCGTACAGGGACCTGGACAACAGGTCTCTTCCGAATTCGTCCGTACCAAAGAAATAATTGATGCCGTCCGGAACATTTGCCAGCGCATACTTGTCGATCCACTTCCCCTGTAACTGGGACCGGCCGTTGAAGCCGTCAATGGAAATACCGGGAATCCGGGGCGGCAGATTGGCATGGGGGATATTCTGCATATTAGGATCATAGGGCGCCAGCACAGGAGCCAGAAAGGCAAGCGCGATAATCACTGCCAGAAGAAGCATGGAGGCTAACGCACCTTTATTTTTGCACAATCTCCTCCAGGCATCCTGTAAAAAGGCCGGTGACGGGTGGAGCTCCTCCTGTACGGCTGCAGCCTTCCCTATTTCCTTCCATCGAAATAATTCATTCGGTATTGCTGTGTTCATCAGGATTTCCCTCCTACGCGAATTCTCGGATCAATCAGCTGGTACAGTACATCCATCAGGAATATAACAATGACCAGTAAGGTTGAGAATAAAATGGTGACAGCCATAATCGTTGCATAGTCATTGGAGAGTACGGATTTTGTAAACTGCTCGCCAATCCCCGGAATGGCAAAGATATTCTCAACCACCATGGAGCCGGTGATCAGGGAAACGGTCAAAGGGCCGATTATGGTTACCATAGGGATCAGCGCATTCCGAAGTCCATGGGTCAGAACCAGCCGCAGCTCACTCATTCCCTTTGCACGCGCAAGCTCAATATAGTCGCTGCCCAGTACCTCGATCATTTCCGTTCGCATAAACCGCGCAGTATCCGCCATGGGTGATATGGACAGTGCCAGGGTCGGCAGGATACTGGACCGAAAGCCTTCCTTCCAGAGTCCGATGGGTAACAGGCTTAAGGTTACCGCAAAGACATACTGCAGGAGGACGGCCACTACAAAGCTGGGAGCCGAACGCCCCACGATGGCAAAGAGGGAACAAAACGTATCAATCCAGGTATTATGCTTCATTGCCGCAATCATACCCAGGAGGACACCGACAAACGTGCCGAAGATCACCGCCTGCAGACCCAGCTGTATAGAAACACCGATCCGGCTTCCCAGCAAGGTTGTGACCTTCTGATCTGAAAATTGCAGGGATATTCCGAAATCCCCGTGAAGGATATTGCAGATGTAGGTAACATAACGCTGAAGCAGAGGATCGTTTAGTCCATATTTTGCATCCAGTACCTGAAGCTGCGCCGGGCTTAACTCATCCCTGTTATTATAGGGCGTACCGGGAAGCAGATTCATCAGGAAGAAGGTAATTGTTACAATGATCCATAGGGTGATCACCATATACAGCAGTCTGTGACTGATAAAGCGAAGCCATCGTTTCATGGTTTCTCCTTTCCATAGAACAAGGGATTGCTGCAAATGCAACAACCCCTTGATTTACAACTGGTTTCAAATAAAACTATTCTTCAATATAAGCACGGGTAATATCAATGGGGGTTCCTAATACATGGGTTACATATCCCTTGAGCTTCGGATTGACCAAATAGCTTTGAGACGCCTGTACAATGGGAATAACTACCGCATTATCTATGAGGTACCGGTTCGCCTCTCTTAAGTGCTCCCATCGCTTCGTAAAATCTGTTCCGTCGGTTGTTTCCAGCGCTTTCACCAGATTAGTCAGTTCTTCGGATTTCCACTGGCTGTGGTTATGCTCATAGCTTTCCTCATGCTGCTTAATATAGGAGGTGGGATCGAAGTCTCCTGTCCAGCCGCCCAACGCCAGATCAAATTTATAGCTCATCATTTCTTCAAAGCGGACGGACGCCGGAACATTTGCCAGGTCTATGGTTAATCCGGGTAAATTCGTTTGATAAATGCTTTGCAGGTACTGTCCGACTTTGATGCTTTCATCCGAGTCACTGGTAACCAGGCGGAGCGTTATGCTGTCAGTTCCCAATTCCTGTAAGGCCTGCTTAAAATATTGCTGTGCCTTTTCAACATCTGTATTCACAAGGATACCGAAATCCTCCGCAATACTCTTTCCGTTATCCGGATTGACTGCAATTCCGTTGGGAATCACACCTACCGCAGGAATACCGTCACCATTTAAGATCGCGCCGGACAGCTCTTCGCGGTTTAAGGCGTAAATTAAAGCTTTGCGGAGATTTTCATTCTGAAGATATGGATTGGAGCTGATACCCATCTCTAGGTTTGTCATTCGGAGGGTTTGAACCGATACCAGGTCCTCCTTCCCCTGATATAATGAAATATATTCGCCGGTTACTTTGGTACCGTCCAGTTCACCCGCTTCATATAAATTAACTCCGGTGGCAACCTCTTTTACAACCTGTACATTGATTTCGTCAAAATAAATGTTTTCAGCATCCCAGTAATAAGGGTTCTTTTCATATTTCCAGGAGATACCCGCTCCGCTCCAGCCGGTTAATACGTAAGGACCGCTGGCAAGAAGCGCGTCGGAATTCAAGCCGTAATTCGCACCCTGTTCTTCTGCAAACTTCTTGCTGACAGGTGCCAGCAGCGTAGAGGACAGTGTCGTATTTATGTAGCTGTTGGGTGCAACCAGTGTAAATTCAAGCTTTGTATCCGATAAAGCCTTTACTCCAAGGTCCTCAGGCTTTAAGGTACCCGCAATGATTTCTGTTGCATTTTTTATGTAAGACAGGTTATTTGCACTTTGAGATCCGGTTGCCGGGTCCACCACACGCTGTGCGGCATATACGATGTCTGCCGCCGTAATCTTATCCCCGTTTGAGAATTTTGCATTATCCCTGAGCTCAACTGTTACGGTTAATCCATCCGCACTTACCTCAGGTAAAGCTACCGCAAGGTTAGGGATTGCTTCATTGTTTTCATTGATGCGGTACAGAGAATCCGCATGGAAATCGATCTGTTCCGAGCTGATGGTATCATAGCTTTTTCCGGAATCCATGGTAGTAACTTCACCGGGTGCAACCCAATTTAATACCTTTAATCCGCCGGCTGCTTCGGTTGCCGCAGGTGCCTGGGTCGCTTCCGGTGCAGTTTGCGCTGCGGTCGTCGGTGTAGCAGGATCGGAAGAAGCTTCTTTGTCATCTGCTTTGGAGCATGCGCTCAGGAATACGGTGCTGGTTAAAACCAAGGTTAAAATAACGGAATATAGTTTTCTTTTCATAAATTGCTCTCCTTCTTGTTGTAGGTTATCCATATGTAATGTCTATCTCACACAACATCGGTCAAGAGCAATGCTAATAGATATGCAATTCATGGCATAATAATTTACTGGAAGCACTTGATTGCGCCCTTGCAAATTACATGTCCTGCTAAAAATATTATCCACGCAAATATCCTCCTATTCATATATGTTTTGTAGTATATCACCGATATCATACTACGTCAATATGTTTAGTATGAATTAATTTATTATTATTTTTATACGACACCTATTCCTCTCTCCCATCCCAAATCTGCAAGTGCCTTGGCATGACCGAGAAGACGCTGTTACAAACCAGGATATATTTGCTGTATAAAAAGGAACAGATAAATCATAAAACAATTTAGCCAGTCCGGCCAAAATGTTATATGATTCATCTGTTCCTTTGGAAAGGTGCATTGATACTATTTCTTCCCTGTCATAAATCAGTCGCTTTATAATCAGCAGTGTTTTTAAGCTCAAGATAATATTTGTTTTGTATCATCATCTTTGGATCTCCGCTTACGATTAATGTACCATGATCCATGAATAAGATTTCATCGAATTTTAAAAGGAAATCCTCCGACAGATCGTGGGTAACCATGATGATTATCTTATTCCTTATTTCATTTAATTTGCTATGTAACTGCTTCGTATTCTTCCCATCCAGTGCGGAAAACGGTTCATCCAATAACAGCACCTCTTTATTGTATAAAATGATCCTTACAAACTCCATTAATTGTTTTTCACCGTTACTTAATGTGGCGCAGTTTGGCGTGTTTCGTATAGATTTTATTTTATCAATATCAATATCCTTCATAACCAAATTAAGATCATGGGCGGAATAAGCTCCGAATAAAGTAACGTTATTTTCAAAGTCCGCATTATAAACATGACTTCCTGAAGGGGTATGGCTGATGACATCCGCACTATTGCAGTCATTCATTGATTTATCATCTATCAAAATATCACCCGAGGTAATCCTGGTATATTGAACGAGTGCCTTTAATATTGTAGATTTTCCGCTTCCGTTATGACCGATGATCGCATATTTTTTTCCTTTTTCAAACTGATAACTAAACTTTTTAAGTACGAAATCTTGATAGGATATCGTAACTTCCCTGAACTCTATTTTGCTGCAGGCCAAACTACCCGGATGCCTCTTAACAGACATACCATTTAATTCTTTCAGAAGCCCCATTAATTTATCCTTTGTGGTTTTCGATGATTTTATATTATTAATTTCTTTTAATACATAGGACAACGGAAACACAAAGCTTTCGACATACCCCAGGGTTGCAATTCCGGTACCGACAGTTATTTGGGAATGCAGCAGAAGCACCCCCACCGCTGCAAAGCATGCAATATTTACAAGATACATAAAGGATCCGCTAAACACATTTGAGAAGGTGCTAAAGCGTCCGTAATGAAACTGTTTCTTTTCCATATCATATAAAAACTTCGTTTGATGATTGATAATACTATTTCTTGTAATGCTGTTTATATGTTTGAAACCGTCAAATAAATTTTTAATTTTTTCGGAATAGGCTGCCATTGCATCCAGGGATGCGCCCCGTCTGGAGGATAATGTTTTGCCCGTGACATTTGGTAAAAAAAGTGCAAGAACAGAACCAAGCATAATGATCATTGCAATTCGGTAATCTAAAATAAAAATATAAACCGCATAAATCACAATCTGAATACTTGTCTGGATAATCGCAACAAAGCTTTCTACATATTCCTCCGCAACCTTGATATCATTATGAAAGATGGAGATGTATTCCCCCACTTCTTTCTTCCGAAACTCCAAATACGGCAAATGTACTATGGAAGTAAATACATCCTTCTTGAGGAAAAGGTTGCATTCTCTGTTTAATTTCCATGCATGCAATTGACTGATATATTCAAAGGACATTCCTATGATAACCGCCAGAAGATACATTCCTATGTAAAGAAGCACTCTATCCCAGCCTTTTGAGAAATTATCAAATAACAGCTTTGTGATATAAGGCATAGCGGCAAGTCCGATGATTGATACTGCCGCAGTGATAATTTTTATAAATATAATCCATTTCAGTTTCAAGATATATTTTTTCATTTTAATATTTCTCCGATTGATTTAATCGCAAATATATAAGCAGTATTATTAAGCTTCATAATAGATGTAAACTTTTAGTATACTGCTTATTTTGCAGTTTAACTATTTTCCGCCACATGTGCCCTGATTGCATGTATCATTACCATGTCGCATCCAAAATATTTATATAATCTATATGTTTTATATGTAATTATATATTATGTTTCAATTGAAATCAAATACTTAATTCTTTTCCCATCCGTCCGGATGGTAATCGCTCCGTTTTCATAAGTAATCATCGTTTCACTGCCGGCCTGCTCAGTTTATTACTATTTGTCTTTTCGTGATTAATCCGATTATTGATCATTGTATTTTCGTGCAAATTTTAACCATTTTATATTGTCTTTTCGTGATTTTCGTGATATGATACAGTTATTCTAAGTATGCGATTACCTTGAGGAGGTATGAAAATTGAGCGCTAAGAAAAATTCCACTATCTTAAAAAGAAAAATATATGATAATCTGCTGGCATGGAAGAAACAGAGCGACGGGGCTTCCGCGCTGATGATAGACGGTGCACGTCGCGTCGGCAAGAGCTTTCTCTGCAAACTTTTTGCTGAAAACGAATATAAGAGTCATATCATTATCGATTTCGGTAATGCACCAAAGGATATCTTGGATTTATTTGAACATGACAGCGCTAATCTCGATTTATTCTTCGCCAAGCTGTCGGCATTCTACTCAACCTCCCTGCACAAAAGAGAATCCGTCATCATATTTGACGAAATACAGCAGTTTCCGCGGGCAAGGCAATTGATCAAATATCTTGTCGCAGACGGGCGGTATGACTACATTGAAACCGGCTCTTTGATCCGTTTGAAGAAGAATGTTCAGGATATCATTATCCCATCGGAGGAAGAACATATCGAGTTATTTCCCCTTGACTTTGAGGAATTTCTGTGGGCCCTCGATGACCTTGCTACTGTTCCGCTTATTAAGCAATGCTTTGATACCAAGACTCCGCTTGGTCAGACGCTTCACAGAAAAATTATGAACGACTTCCGGCAGTATATTCTCGTCGGAGGAATGCCGCAGGCAGTGCTGGAATATGTTCAGACAAAGGATTTTGAATCGGTTGATATTGTCAAGCGGCGGATATTAAAACTATACTGCGACGACGTTTCTAAGTTTGCGGAAGGCTATGAGGACAAGGTTTTTGCTGTGTTTGACGGAATACCGGGGCAGCTCTCAAAGAAAGAAAAGAAATATCATCTGTCCTCCATCTCCAAACAAGCTCGTTTCAGAAGTTACGAAGATTCCTTTGTTTGGCTTAATGAAGCGATGATTGTCAACGCCTGCTTTAACACAACCGACCCGAATATCGGTCTGGCTCTAAGCGCGGATCACACAACGCAGAAGTGTTATATGGCAGATACAGGACTTCTGATTACTCACACCTTCATGGACAGCCCTTACACCCATAACGAGCTTTACAAAGCTGTTCTCTTTGATAAGCTAGGCATTAACGAAGGAATGATTATGGAGAATATTGTCGCGCAAATGCTGCGCCGAAATGGTTATAAGCTCTACTTTTATTCCCGTAACGATAAAGTGAATCGCGAAAACCATATAGAAATTGATTTTCTAATAACAGAAAAGAAGAAAATCACGCCGATTGAGGTGAAATCAGGCAACAATACATCACATTCTTCTTTGGATAAATTTAAAAATAAGTTCTCATCCAAGATTGGAACTGCATATATCCTTTCCTCCAAGGATGTAATGATAAAAGAGGGAATTATTCATCTGCCGATTTATATGACAATGTTTCTCTGACCCCTACTCCAAATTTAAACCCGACCCTAAGACTCTTTAGGGTCGGCTTCTCATTCAATGGTTTTTCCGTTTACGCAGTATGTCTGCACCTCCATCCTCATTCCATCTGTCCGAATCGTGATTGCTCCGCCATCATAGGTTATAAGCGTCTTACTACCGGCTTCTTTAAGTCTTTTGATTGTCTCGGGACTAGGGTGTCCATAACGATTGTTTTTACTGCATGATATTAAAGCAAACTCCGGCTTTATCAGTTCAAGGAACTCCCCGAAGGTAGAGTATTTTGACCCGTGATGCGCCACCTTAAGTATGTCATAATCCTTCACCGGATGAATGCCATATTCCTTTTCATAGCCCTCTCTTTGAAGTTCCCTGGTAATCTGTTCCTCTCCACCCTGTTCAAGATCGCCGGTAAGCAGCATATCAAATTCGCCAAAGGTCAGACTGAGCACGGCAGAGTAAGCGTTGACGGACGGCGGCAGATATCCATGCTCCGGATGCAGGCAATCCATGGTCATTCCTCCGTCTATAATCTCATCCCCTGCTTTTATATACCGCACCGGTATCTTCTTCTGCTGTGCCAAAGCTTCCAGTGCAAGATATTGTTCGTCCTTTGCACTGATTTCAGGCAGAATAAGAATACCAATCACAGGCACACCTCCTTGCATCAATTCCATCAGACCGCTGATATGATCCATATCGGAATGGGTGACCAGGGCATAATCAATCCGGTCAATTCCCCGGAACTTAAGGAAAGGAAGAATGCGATAGGTACCCACATCCTTTACATCGGAGCTGCCGCCATCGATCATAAAAGTAGTGCCTTCTTCGCTTCTGATCACGATACCGTCCCCTTGTCCCACATCCAGAGCGGTAATTTCAAGCCTTCTGTCCCTGAGGGGAAGGAATAATACAAGAAGGGACAGACCTAAAAGTATGATACTATACCTTCTCTGTGTCCGCTTCGCTATAATGACAAAGATAAACAGGAACAACCCTGACACAAGCAACACCCATAACTCAGGCCTTCCCACCGTAATCAGGCTGGCAGGTGCCGCCGCACCTATTCTGCAAATTGCTTCATAAAGCTTCAGTATATAGTTTGGCCCTCCTGCAAGAAATATTCCGAAAGGGAGAGAAATCATACCGGCAATCCCCGCAAGAATAGCACTTAAGGTTAATAACGTTACCAACGGCAGAATCAGCAGATTTGTTATCAAACCATAGGTGGGAAATTGATAGAAGAAATATAAAATGATCGGTGTGGTGGCCATCATGGCACTGATACTCACCAGCAATCCGTCCAGAAATGAATTCTTCCAGGGAAATAACTGCTTCAGACCGGGAAACAGAACTGCAATTCCAAGAATTGCCGCAAAGGATAATTGAAAGCCCGCACTAAACAGCTGCAGCGGGTTCTGAAGCAATATAATCAGGGCGCTCAGGGCCGTGGCTGAAAGCATGTCATAGGTCTTGCCAAAGAGAGCGGACAGCAGCATAACAATCATCATTACCACCGCACGGTTTGTGGATACCCCGAAGTTGGTCAATACCCCATAGCTATAGACCATGAATATGGTTACTAAGGTGGCAGCCATCAAAGGAAGCTTGCATTTTTTCAGCAGCCAGAAGATACTCATCCCAATGAGCGAAATATGAAGCCCTGAGATGGCAAGAACATGGGAGATGCCATTGATCTGATAAAGCTGCTTGATATCCTCTTCCAGGAGATATTTTTCTCCCAGCAGCATCGCAATCAACGTTCCTGCTTCTTTGCTGTCCAGGATCGTGGAATAGCTCCGCATCATCCCGGCCTTTAATCGACCCAGAAGAGCGTGGTATTTTGAATACGAGAAATCAGTTACAGTAATACTGTCTGCCTCCGCTTTAAAATCAATATTTTCAATTTTATAATATTCCTGCTCATTGAATTGGCCTGGATTGGCGGCCTGCGTGAATTTGATTAAAGATCCCCTGACGGTAATTTGATTACCGATCTGCAAGGGCTGTGTATCAGAACTATAGACTATGACAGTTTCACAAGGATAGGTTTTTCCCCGTGATATAAAAACCGTATTCTCCTTAATATAAAGGGCTTGCCCCCATTCCTTCTCTACAATCATGGAAATCCGACCGGAGATCTCGCAGGGTATTTCCTGTTCAAATGCATAATATAACGCCGGCAGACGCTGCTGCGCTTCCATTGCCAGGAAGCCTGTCAGTAACATCAGCGGCAGGGACCATAAAAACCGGTCCTTCCTGATTTGGATTATGTCCGGACAATACTTGATGATTCGGCTTCTAATCCTGTCAGGCTTCTGAACCAGCAGGAAAGAGATCAATACTCCTGCCGCCAAAACCAGTGCTATGAGAATGCCAATAGAATCAGTCTGCCGGGCAATCAACACTCCCAGCAGAAATGCCCCCAGTATCCACACCAGCGGGCGTTTTATCAAAGGTTATCCCCCCTTAACACAAATAAAAGGTAAATTATTGCTTGTATTAAGGAGGTTATCTCCTTAACACGGATAGAAGCATATGATTACCTTCTTAACACAAACAACGGCTTATTGACGCTCTGATGAAGCTGGCTGCCTTCTAGCTTTCCTCCAGAAGAGCCAGATTACGTTCAAAGAATACGTCAAACGCAGCTCCTTCGCCGTAAACAGGCTGAACCTCTCCGTCTATAAGAAACTGTACCTTCTTAATATAAGGTAACTCAACTAAGGTATTCACAACAGAGTAAATTACCACTTCGTCGGTAAGATCCGACAGCTTATCCATGAACTTTTTATCAAAATCAACATAACAGATTCCTTCCTTCATCTCAACCTTATTCAGGATGGTTCCTTCCGGAATTGTCCGTCGTACATCGATATCATTGGGACCTGCAATAAGCTCTTCTAATACCAGTTCTTCCAGTGAACCGGTTCCCGTATAGGTAATATCCCTGACATCCTCTACCAGTGCATCTCCCTTTTCATTGGCAAAATAAAGCTTCATCTTGGTGGTTGTACCCGTATTGTCAATAAAATCATCTTTCGTCATTATTCCCACAAGATTACCTGCCGAATCCATTAAAGGCTGACCATTGACAGAAAGCTGAATATACTCAACTCCCTGGAGCTGGCTGAGGGTTTTTACCACTGCGGCACGGCACAAAACCTCCGCTATTCCCGTCAGTTCCGTATAAGTTGTATCGAAATTAATCGTCAGGCTGCCATCTTCATTAATCATGAATTCCTTCACGGTAACAGCCTCGGGCATGGCGCTTTTATAAAGCAAATTCTCAGGATTCTTCTTTAACATATAAAGAAGCTCTTCTATCTGCTCCTCCTTGTCACTGCTGATAATCTGGTATTCCTCGCTTACCAGGGCCGAGGTTTTTGAATCGATATAGTATACGTTAACCTTTGAACCATCTGCCGTGTCCGTATCATTATTGTTATTGCATGCTCCAAATATAAGAGTTATCAGGAACAGGCACATTACAGCGATAACTTTTTTCATACCTACCTCATTTCTGCACTATACAATATAGTTCAGCGGAATTCTGACATTAAAGGTCGTACCTTCGCCTTCTTTACTGTATACCTTGATCGCACCGCGGTGCATCTGTATCACATTTTTCGTAATGGCAAGGCCAAGACCGGTACCGCCGGTTTCTCTGGATCTGGCCTTATCAACACGGTAAAAGCGCTCAAAGATGAAATCCTGGGCTTCTGTGGGAATTCCGATGCCCGAATCAGAAACCTTGATAAAGAAATATTTATGATCTGCATTCAAGGACACTCTGACCCAGCCGTCTTCGATATTATATTTTATGGCATTCTCGATGAGATTGGAGACTGCCAGCGACAGCTTCACCTCATCAACCTCGGCAATTACCGGCCGGAAGCTCTCATAGATCATCTCGATATTCTGCCTTTTTGCAATCGGTGTCAGACGCTTTAATATCTGCTCCAATAACTCATTGATATTGATCGGTGCTATATTCATATCCCCGGCTGTTTTATCCAGCTTTACCAGGGAAAGCAGATCATTGATGATCTTATTCTCCCGTTCAATTTCATCCGTAATATCTACCAGGAATTCCCGGTATAATTCCACGGGGGTATCCTCCTGCATCAGCAAAGAATCTGCCAGTACCTTGATGGAGGTAATGGGTGTCTTCAGTTCATGGGACACATTCGATACAAACTCCTGTCTGGAATTCTCCAGCTTTTGCATCCGGTTAATCATATGATTAAAGGAATCCGATATTTTTTCTATCTCATTGTAACCTTTCAGAGGCACCGTATCATTGTTAAAGCCGTCCGACATACGGTCTATGGAATTCACAACACTGGTCAGGGGTTTGGTTAAGACTCCGGAAAAATAGATTGCAAAGGAAACTATCAGGATTGCCAGTATAATCACAAAGAGAACTACCCTTTGCTCCATACTGTTTCTGACACCTTGAATATCCTTGGTGGAAAATCTCATGACAATAGCACCTGTTATCACCTTCGAATCATTATCATTATGGGTTACAGGATAAGTCAATGAGATATAATCACTTTTAGAATCGTGGACAGGATTTCCCCCTGATCCGCTCAGGCATTTGATCACATCCTCTGAGATCAGATATTTTCCCTCTTCCAGAGAATACGTATCCTTCACGATATATAAACTGCTGTTCACAATGAGAATTCTGCCGTTATAGATATCGGAGATTCGATCCACTTCAGACTCAACCTGTGCATCCTCTCCTGTAGCCAGAAATCCTCTGGAATCCAGCATATTGGAAAGCATATAGCCCTGGCTCTGAATATCGGAAATCCGGTTGCTTATTGCTTTCTCCTCATAGGTATTTAATAAAATATAAGTAAAAAATGACAAAGGTACCACTCCCAGTAAAATAAATACCAGAAGCAGGTACATTCTCATGCTATTAAAAAATCGAAATTTATTCTTGATTTTGGAAAAAATATCCGACACCCCATTTTGTATGTATAAATTTTGGCTCACTAGGATTGCTTTCTATCTTTTCACGCAATCTACGAATGTGGACATCCACAGTCCTCACATCACCCGGATAGTCATAGCCCCATACAATATTTAACAGGTTCTCACGGCTGTACACTTTATTCGCATTAAAGACCAGAAGCTCAAGAAGATCAAATTCCTTAGCGGTGAGATTCACTTCCTTACCGGAGATATAGACTCTTCTGTTCTCACAATCCAGCTTCATTTCACCAAAAACAACCGTCTTGGAATCGGTATTTCCGGAAGACGAACTCTTTCCGCTCCGACGAATGATTGCTTTAATTCTTGCCTTCACCTCCAAAATATTGAAGGGTTTTGTTATATAATCATCAGCTCCGTATTCCAGTCCCAGAATCTTATCCATATCATCGCCTTTTGCAGTAAGCATGATGATAGGCATCATGGAAAATTCCCTGATTTGCTGGCATACCTCAAACCCTGAAAGCTTGGGAAGCATCACATCAAGAAGTACCACATCGTACTCCTTCTGCTTCGCAGCTTCCAGCGCCTCTTCTCCATCATAGGCACAGTCAACCTCCATGCCGTCCTGTTCCAGACTGAAACGGATTCCCTTAACAATCAACTTTTCATCATCAACAACAAGAACTCTTTTCGCCATATCTATTCCACACCTTTCTGCAACCTGCTCTCTGAGCATATATCTTAAGCCGCTAAGCTTCACCCTACTGTGTCGTTATCAAGTCAATAATCTTATTGAACAGTCCCTCTTTTATACCGGGAATCTTCATCAAATCCTCGATTTTTTGAAAGCTTCCGTTCTCTTCCCTGTATTTGATAATACTGTCAGCTTTGGCTTCCCCTACTCCCGGAAGCTCCATTAACTGATCCGCACCGGCGGTATTAATGTTTATTTTCTGAGTGCCGGACGCCGTATTCCCTGCCGCTTCCTGCCCGCCTGATACATATTCGCCCACAGGACTATTCTTAACTTCTTCTTTGGTTGGGATATAAATTCTCTCTCCATCGTTCACCGGCTGTGCCTGATTGATAAAATCACCGGCAGCCTCAGGAGTTAAACCGCCTGCCTGCTTAATCAGGCCGAAAATCCTGTCACCGCTTTCCGCTTCATATATTCCGGGATTAACCACTGCACCGCATATGTGGATATAGAGCTTTTTCTTTTGATTTTCCTCAGAAATCTGAACAGCCTCTGTCTCCTGCTTCTTATCCTCCGCAGAAGTTTCCGTGCTGTCTGAAGCCTTCCCTTGATCGGAAGCTCCTGCACCAACCGTCAGATTTATCTCCTGATTATCTGATGAATTCCCTGCTTCCTCCGCCAAATCCGAACGAAAGGCTGCATTCGAAGTATCCTTTGTGTAAGCACAGCTGTAAAGAATGCCTGAAATCAGCAGAAATACACAGGCTGCACCAACCATTATTACTTTTTTACGAATTATCTTATTCATACGCATCTTCCCTAAATAAACAAAGAAGACTTAAAAGTACCCTCTATACTTTTTCATAAGACAATCCTATTTTACATAAATTGCACATCATTTACAATAGGTATTTCATCTATAATGCAAGAAAAATCCTAGCATTTTTTCCAACTTCCCTGAA
Source organism: Bacillota bacterium (assembly GCA_023409535.1). Taxonomy (GTDB): domain Bacteria; phylum Bacillota; class Clostridia; order Lachnospirales; family Lachnospiraceae; genus Mobilitalea. Next base: position 234,600 of record JAEYGZ010000046.1, on the reverse strand, counting down.
AAACGATGATACCGGCAATCACCAAACCAACTCCAATGAGCTTCTTCCACTCAAAGTTCACCTTCTCTGAGCCGAACAAGCCAAACAACTCAATCAGGTAAGCGATAATCATCTGTGCAATGATGATAAACATATTTGCCATGGCCGGCCCCAGAGAATCCACGCTTTTGATTACGGTATAGGTTATAAATGCGCCGATCACCCCTCCCAGCAGCATGTATTTATTCTGGATCTTTAACAGCGCCGAGAATTCACCCTGTCTGCCTGTAACATACCAGGCGATGATACAAACCAGCATTGCTGAAAATTGAACAAACGCCGCCGATACCCAAATACTGCTCTGCTTCATTACTCCAGTATTAAACACTCCCTGGGTGCTCATCATTGCTCCAGATAGAATTGCAATTAAAAATCCCCACCACATAAACAACACCAAGCCTTTCCAGTCAAGTCAAACGTACCCTCTTAACATTTCCAGATCAGATTGAAAATATACGAAAAAAAGGTTGCCGCACCGTATGGTATGACAACCCATTCCTTTTATATCAGCTTATTTTATTGCAGTTCCCCAATGCAGCCGTCAAGAATTTCTATCATCTCGTCCACATGCTTTTTTTCGATGATCAATGGCGGTACAAACCGGATAACATGAGAACCTGCGGCGATCAGGATAAGTCCTGCTTCCATTACCTTGGCAATGATGTCTTTTACCGGAAGCTTAAATTCCAGTCCCTGCATCAGACCCATACCACGGCGCTCCAAGATACAATCATGCCTGGCTGCCAGCTCCTCCAACCGCTCTGCCAGATAAGGTGCCACTTCCTGTACATGCTGAGTAAGCTTTTCACTTTCAAACAAATCAAATACCTTGCTGACTGCTGCCGCTGCAAAGGGATTGCCTCCATAGGTAGTACCGTGATCTCCCGGTTCAAAGGCGGCAGCCACTTCTTGTGCAGCGGCAAAAGCACCTACCGGAACTCCACAGCCAAGCGCCTTTGCACTGGTTACAATATCAGGCTTCACCTGATATTGCTCGTAAGCGAACATCGATCCCGTTCTGCCCATTCCGCACTGAATTTCATCAAAGATCAGAAGAATGCCCTTGTCATCACAAAGCTTTCTGACCCCCCGGATAAATTCCCCTGTGGCAGGATAGATGCCGCCTTCCCCCTGTACCGGCTCCATGATAATAGCACAGGTTTTCTCGTTAACCAGCTCTGCTACGCTATCCAGCTGATTAAACTCGGCAAATACAACGCCGCCGATGAGAGGACCAAAGGCTTCCCGATACTTTTTCGTACCGGTGATGCTCAGGGCTCCCATGCTCCTTCCGTGAAAAGAATGCTCCATAGAGATAATCTGGCTGTCAGCAATACCATGCTTCCTGTAATAGTACTTTCTGGCGAGCTTCACCGCACCTTCGATGGCTTCCGTACCGCTGCTGGTGAAGAATACCCGGTCCATACCGGTTGCCTGCGCGAGTTTTTTCGCCGCTTCGATTGCAGGGATATTATAATACAGGTTGGAGGTATGTAACAGCTTGTCGATCTGTGCTTTCAAAGCATCATTATACTGCTTATTGCCATAGCCCAGGGCAAATACCGCAATTCCTGCGGCAAAGTCCAGATATTTTTTATTATTCTCATCATACAGATAGACACCTTCCCCGCGGTCCAATACAATCTGGCAGCGGTTGTAAGTGTGCATCAGTACCTTTTCTGCTTCTTCTATATATTGCTGCATAAAAACCTGCCTCCTTATATCTCATTCTCAAAGATACTTGCCTGATCAATAATTGCTGTTCCGATCCCTTTATTTGTAAAGAACTCCAGCAGCAGGCAATGCTCGATCCGGCCATCCAGGATATGCACTCTGGATACGCCGTTTCTTACGGCATCCAGACAATTCTTCAGCTTCGGCAGCATGCCGCCGCCGATATAACCGCTGTCTAACAGTTTGTCTGCCTTATCCAGGGTCAGCACGGAGATCAGACTGCTTTTATCCTGAGGATTGGCATAAACCCCTTCAATATCTGTCAGGAACACCAGCTTCTCCGCACCGATGGCAGTCGCAACCGCACAGGCCGCATCGTCCGCGTTGATATTGTAGTTCAGGTATTCCTCATCCAAGCCGATTGGTGCGATCACAGGAATGAAGTCATTCTCGATCAGCGTATTGATCAGATTCACATTCACATCCTTGATATTACCTACAAAGCCGATATCCTGTCCGTTAACGGTTCTTTTCTCCACCTTCAGGGTGCAGCCGTCCTTTCCGCTGATCCCCACGGCCTTCACACCCAGCTTCTCCATCATTTGGACTAAGTACTTATTGACCTTCCCCAGTACCATTTCCGCAACCTCCATGGTCTGGGCATCGGTAACCCTGAGTCCTTCTACAAATGTAGATTCATGCCCCAGCAGGCTGAGCCATTTTGTAATCTCCTTACCGCCTCCATGGACAATGATGGGCTGCATGCCCACCAGCTTTAAAAGTGCAACATCCTTGATGACATTCAGCTGGAGGTTCTCATCCAGCATGGCGCTGCCGCCGTATTTTACCACTACTTTCTTATGATTAAACTTTTGTATGTAAGGAAGTGCCTCAATCAGGGTCTGGGCCTTCATTAAAATCTGATCCATCTGTTCCATGCCGTCTCCTCCATTACGAACGATAGTCTGCGTTAATCTTCACATAGTCATAAGACAAATCGCAGCCCCATGCGGTAGCGGCGGCAGTTCCAGATTTCAGATCCGCAGTCGCTTTCACTTCTTTCCCCGATAAGATCTTTGTGGCAGTCTCTTCGGAGTAATCCGCAGCCATTCCGTTCTCCACTAATTTAAGTTTTCCGTCCACACTCTCAATATACAGATCCACCTTATCCGGATCAAAGTCCACACCGGAGTAACCCATGGCACAAAGGATCCGGCCCCAGTTGGCGTCATTTCCAAAGACAGCCGTCTTTACCAGGTTGGAGGTAATGATGGATTTGCTTAAGGTTACTGCTTCCTCCCAGGTACCCGCTCCGATGACTTCGGCTTCCAGGAGCTTTGTGGCACCCTCACCGTCTGCCGCCATACGCTTGGCTAAGGTAGTAGTTACTGCATTTAATGCTTTGCAGAAGGTATCATAATCTTCGTTCTTCTCGGTAATCTCTTTATTTCCCGCAAGGCCGTTGGCAAGCACCAGTAAGGAATCGTTGGTAGAGGTGTCACGATCCACACTGATCATGTTAAAGCTCTTCTTCACATCCGCGCTTAAGGCTTCCTGCAGAAGGTCCTTGCTGATATTCAAATCTGTCGTAACAACGCCCAGCATGGTTGCCATATTCGGATGGATCATACCGGAACCCTTAGCCATTCCGCCGACGGTTATCTCTTTGCCGTCCACCGTGAAGCTGAGAGCGCATTCCTTGGAATAGGTATCGGTAGTCATAATCGCTTCTGCTGCCAGGGTTCCGGCTTGTATTCCCTCTTTCAGCTCCCCTGCCAGAAGCTTTACTCCCTCTTTTATCACATCAATGGGAAGCTGCTTACCGATGACACCGGTGGAGGCAGTATAAACGGCACCTGCGGGCAGGTTTAGTACAGCCGCAACCGCCTGAGCCATCTGTTCATTATTATAATCCCCTTCCTGTCCGGTGCAGGCATTGGCTACACCGCTGTTTAAAACCACAGCCTGGACATAATCGCTTTCCTTGGTAATCTTGATGTCCCATTTTACCGGAGCGGCCTTCACCACATTGGTTGTAAAGGTTCCGGCACCCTTTGCAGGCACTGCGGAATATACCAAAGCCATATCTTTTCTTTTTTTCTTTATTCCGGCATAGATGCCGGCTGCCTGAAATCCCTTTGCTGCTGTAACGCCGCCGTCAATTATCTTCATGTTTATTCATCTCCCAGAAATTAATTGTTTATAATTATACATCTGGGTTAAATTTTATGCAATACCTATTTTAAATTTTTCAAATCAATTCCATAACCTAATAAGATGTCATAAATCTTAGCAATGGGAAAGCCCACGATATTATAATAATCGCCGCTTATTTCCTTGATATATATACCGAACTTTCCCTGGATCGCATAGGCTCCCGCCTTATCCATGGGTTCCCCGGTAGCGATATAAGCCCTGATCTGCTCCTGGGTCAGGGACCGTACGGATACCTTGGAGCATACTGCAAAGGAAATATCTTCCTTATGGTCATCCTGTTTTCCTATTATAATGTTAACCCCTGTATATACCTCATGAAGCTGGTTTGAAAGCATCTGAAGCATTCTCGCCGCATCCTGTTCATCCTTTGGCTTTCCCAGTGCATGTCCCTGATAAAAAACCATGGTATCGGCTCCAATAATGATGTACTCCGCTACGTCCCCAAGCTGCTCTTTCACCCTTGGCAGTACCGCCCGGGTCTTTAACCTTGCCAGCGCCTTTACCTGCTCTTCCGGTATCGTCTCCTGTGTTTCCTCCTTCACATTTTCGGATATGATACGATAGGGAATCCCCATGGTTTCCATAATCTCTCTTCGTCTTGGCGAACCGGACGCCAGTATAATCTCATACATAGTAATAACCATGCCCTTCTTTATAATTTGCATACCTTATGCATAAAAACATACATTTTCATGTTTTGCAGAGTACAAAGCTCCACGAAATCCACTGATCCTCGGATTTCATTATAGCAGATATCGGTAATAAGTAAAGTTTGGAAGGATTTCTATTATCCCCCTATGTCATACATGTATTTTTATACTTCTATATATTTTTATACTTGCATATTAATTATAAATGTTGTATATTAATTCACATAATTATTTGTTTTTACATAAACAGGATGGAAACAAACAAAAAAACAGCTCAAAGAATCGGAGGTAATAATTATGAAGGAAAAGGTTATACTTGCTTATTCCGGAGGCCTGGATACCACTGCTATCATACCCTGGCTGAAGGAAAATTATGATTATGAAGTAATCTGCGTATGTATTGATGTCGGACAGGGAAATGAACTTGACGGCCTGGAGGAAAGAGCAAAGCTATCCGGCGCGACCAAGCTGTATATTGAGAATGTCATTGATGAATTTGTCAATGATTATGTAATGCCCTGTGTAAAGGCCAATGCCGTATACGAGAACAAATATCTTCTTGGAACCTCCATGGCAAGGCCGGTGATTGCCAAGAGGCTGGTGGAGATTGCAAAGCTGGAAGGAGCAACCGCAATCTGTCACGGTGCCACCGGCAAAGGAAATGATCAGGTACGCTTTGAATTAACCATCAAGGCACTGGCCCCCGAGTTAAAAATCATCGCACCCTGGAGAATCTGGACCATGGCCTCCCGCGAGGAAGAGATCGAGTACTGTGCAAAGCATGGCATTCACCTTCCCTTCTCTGCTGACAACAGCTATTCAAGGGACCGTAACCTTTGGCACATCAGCCATGAGGGCTTAGAGCTTGAAGCACCCTCCAATGCACCAAACTATGATCATCTGCTGGTACTTGGCGTGTCCCCGGAAAAGGCACCGGAGAAAGGAGAAGCCCTTAGTTTATCCTTTGAAAAGGGTATTCCAACCGCATTAAACGGTAAGCCTATGTCTGCAGCCGATATTATCAGGGAACTGAATATCATCGGCGGAAAGCATGGCATCGGTATCGTAGATATTGTAGAAAACCGTGTTGTGGGTATGAAATCCCGCGGTGTATATGAGACTCCCGGCGGCACTATCCTGATGGAGGCACATATGCAGCTGGAGGAATTAATCCTTGACCGTGCAACCCTGACCGCCAAGAAGGAAGTGGGCAACCGCTTTGCGGATATCGTTTATGAAGGAAAATGGTTCACACCCTTAAGAGAAGCTTATCAGGCTTTTGTCGATGTAACCCAGCAATATGTCACCGGTGAAGTAAAGCTCAAGCTGTATAAGGGCAACATCATCAAGCAGGGAACTGCCTCCCCTTACTCCTTATATAACGAAAGCATCGCTTCCTTCACCACAGGTGATCTCTATAACCATCATGATGCGGAAGGCTTCATCAATCTCTTCGGATTGTCTCTGAAGGTACGTGCGATGAAGATGAACTCCGTCGAGGAGAAATAACCCTAAAAAATCGCCGTGCAATACCTCTTAAGGCTGCACGGCGATTTTTTTATTCTAAGCTTCCCGGCGAAGCCTGCGTATATTTCTGATTTTTTCCACCCATGCCTTGTCAAGCAGTCCGGGAAAGAAGCGGTAAATCCGCCATGCCCATTTAACATTCTTCGGGAAGATAAGGATGGCTTTATTTTTTATTATCCCCTTTAATATAATATCTGCAGCCTCTGATACACTCATTGCTTTTACCGGCAGGCTTGCCACCATTTTTTCGTTTGAAATCCCGGCTACCTCCATATTTTTATAGATATCTGTCCGAACATGTCCCGGACAGATTGTACTTACTTTTACACCCAGGTCTTCCCCCTCATGGCGAAGGGACAAGGAGAGACCGATTACCGCATGCTTACTGGCGCAATATGGTGTATTTCCTGGCTGCGGCATTAATCCGGTACCGGAGGAGGTGTTGATAATATGCCCAAAACCCTGTCTCGCCATGATACGGTAAGCATGAATGGAGCCATATAGGACACCGTAATAATTCACATTAAATACCTTTACCCACTGCTCCGTCGTAAGATCTCTGGCGTCTCCACCGATGGCAATCCCCGCATTATTAAATATATAATCCAAATGTCCGTATCGTACGGCGGTATCTTCAATTAGTTTTTTGACCTCTTCCTCACTCGTTACGTCGATACGGGCAGACTCTGCTTTACCGCCGCTTTGTGTTACTGCGCCGGCAACCTGATCAGCGCTTTCTTTGCTGATATCGGCAACAATTACGATCGCTCCCTTCCTGGCTAACTCCTGACAGATCGCTTTGCCGATGCCTGCTCCCCCTCCTGTAATAATCGCTGTCTTACCATCGAATTCCTTCATAGGAATACCCCTTTCTTTACTGACCGTTCGGTCAATTTGTATGAAAAAAAATCACTTTACAGTAATTTTTTTAGGTTTCCAAGCAATACATCCTTCTGCTGATCAAAAAATGCCGGGGTAACACCGGTAATATCATTGGAAAATGCAGCAGCAGCCATGGACAGAAATTGCTCAATAAAGACCGATTCATCCAACTGCTTATTCTTAATCCAGGTATCTCCGAACATCATATATGCAATCACCGGCGCAAGTCCGAAGAAGAAGATAAATGCCGGCATGTGATTAGTTGAATTCTCACTCTCCGCATAAGGCTTTCCATCCGTTAATGAATTTGGCAGGATGGATTCTATCACTTTAAATAAGGCTTCTCTATTTACCCTTCCTTTTAGCAGCTCCGTCATTAAGATGCGGATAATATTCTTATTGTTTGATAATAAGGAAAAGCCCCTTATCATAGATTGCCTGATTTTCTCATGATCCGGTAAATCACTTGAGAATATATTCTCTTTTTCTGCCTTTACATTTAATAAATAATTAGAAAACAGTTCTTCAAGGATCTGCTCTTTACTGTTGAAATAATAATACAATAAGGATTTCGGAATTTCGGAATTCTTAGCAATCTGAGCGATTCCGGTTGCATCATATCCGTTCAGCGCAAATAATTCCTCCGAGGCTTTTAGTATTCTGTTTCTCACATCCTTGCTATCCTTTGACATATATGTTATCCTCATTTTTTATTGACCGTTCGGTCTATAATAATGATACTATAATAGTTAGCATCTGTCAATAACAGATGTCAGCTTTTCCAACTACTTTTCTGTACCGCAGTAGTATATATATTATTTAAGATATCTGTCCAGACAGCCTTTTACCGCTTCTTCGTACTTCTCTGATACTATAATCCCACATACCAAACGCAGAAAAAATCTGTTGACAATCTAACAGTTGTTAGATATACTCAATCTAACAACTGTTAGACAAACGGAGGATTACTATGAACCACCAAAAGCAAAATACGAGAGAAAAAATTCTTGCAGTGGCATTGGACTTGTTTTGCGTGAACGGTTATACCACGGTATCCGTAAGAGATATCGGCAAAGCTGTCGGTATAAAAGAAAGTTCTATTTATTATCATTTTAAAGACAAGGAAGAAATCCTGCAGACCATATTACAGCAGGCAGAACAATATACACTGGTCATGAAGAACAGCTTTATGCATGCACTTTCTTCCGTAACCAAGGTGGAACGAGATAAATTTATCGCCGCCGGTATCTCCTATATTGAAAACTTCCTGATAGAAGAGACAATTTATAAGCTGATACGCATGCTGACGATTGAAAAACAAAGAAATGAGAAGGCTGCCGAAATTTATCATCAGCTGCTTTTCACCACTCCGTTAGAGCACCATAACAATGTATTTTCTTACCTGGCGGAGAAAGGATATCTCAAAAAGGACAGTAATGAATGTCTGGCTGCGGAATACCAAGCAATTATTCTATTTATATTTCAAAAGTATTTTTCAAATCCAAATACTGTGATGACAGCAGCGAAGCAGGACGCAAGGAAGGAATTGACGGAGCTGCTAAATCGATTTTATCAACATTATTTATGTGAGGAGGTTTCACCGGAATGAAGGTTTACAGGACACAAAAAGCTCGGGAAAGAATATTGGCGACCTATGACCAATTGCTTGATCAATGGGGAACCCGTATTACACAGACGGATATTATGACCACCTACGGCAGCACACATATTAATATTTGCGGCGAGGAAGCTTCCCCTCCGATTGTACTCTTCCATGGTGTCGGCGATGATTCAGCATTAATGTGGATATATAATGCTTCTGCCCTGGCATCACACTTCCGGATTTATGCTGTTGATACCATAGGCGGACCAGGAAAAAGCAAACCAGGCAAGAATTATAATAAAGAATTTGATGATGCATTATGGATCGACCAGGTACTTGACGGACTCGGCCTTGATTCTGTATCTATGGCAGGTGTTTCACATGGAGGATATCTGGTACAGTATTATACCCTGATCAGACCGGAACGTGTAAAAAAGGCGGTCAGTCTGGCAGGAAGCGTATCAGCCGGACAGGCAGGCAGCCCAATGAAAACAATGATAAAGATATTTTTTCCTGAAGCACTGTTTCCCACAAAAAATAATATCAGAAAGCTTCTGATAAAGCTTTCCGGAAAAAACAGCGCTGCTTTCACCGAAAATGTGCTGATCCTTGAGCATTTTACATATCTGCTGCGCGGTTATAACAACATGGCAATGAGCTATCATAAAGTCGTCGGATTTACGGAGGAGCAGATTGACAGCATACGTAACAAGGTTCTTTATCTGGCCGGGGAAGCAGATCCCTTTTCCCTCCTCGGCGGAAAAGCGGCATTAGAAAAATACCGCATGAATGCCCGCTTCTTTGATGATGTAGGGCACGGCATCAACCACGAAATTGCCGGCGAAATCAACGCCATACTGATAGAATACTTTGCCTGAACCTGCCATAACCTCACAGGTATTTCTTCAAAAATTGCTCCACAACCTGCTCATACTTCGTGCGGTTTTTGCAGATACTTTCCGCATGTCTGGCACCTGCCACAAGAAAAATTGCCTTATTCTTTTTCTTGCTGTCGTACATCTGCTTTGACATGGCAGCCGGAACCATATTGTCGATCTTGCCATGAATGAAAAGTACCGGAATATCACTGTGACTGACTGCCTGAATCGGGGATACCTCACGGTACCAGAAGCCGGCGCGAAGATAGGTCAGCAGGCTTTCCACAGGAATCAGAAAATAGGGAAGATGATAGAATTGGTTAAGCTGATGCCGTAACAGCTGCTTCAGATCGGAATAGCCGCAATCCGCAATAACACAGCCTACTCTGGGATCACTTCCAAGATGCATCAGTACGGTAGCCGCCCCCATGGATTCTCCATGGGTGACAATCTGACAATCCGGCCCGAATTTCCTGAAGCACCAATCCACGAGCTTCTTTAAATCATACCGTTCATAATATCCCATGGAGGTGTGCGCTCTTCCGCTGTTGCCATGATTACGGTGATCGTAAATCAGTACCGAGAAGCCAAGCTTTAAAAACATCTCCGCATATTTTATACTGGTATACTTGGCGCAGCCTAAGCCATGGCACAGGACCGCTATCTTCTTTTGACCCTTATTGATGAACTCACAGGAGATCGGATATCCATAATCCGACCGAAGAACAAAGGCTTTCTTCTCCCAGGACTGATAGAGCCCGGAATCCAGCTTACCGCAGCGTACCTCTCTGTCAAATCCCCGCTGATATGGCAGCTTTCTGGGCTTGATCAACAGATTTGACAGGCACCACAGCCACTCAAACAGCCCAATTACAATAAGCTTTATCATTACAACACCTCCGCCCGGTTTCTAACAGAATCATTTCCTAATATCCTACTAATATACGATTCTTTTTGCATTATATTATCAAGAAGCAAAAAGGTATCTCAAATTATCCCCATCCGGGCACATTAGAAAAGGGCGGCTGCATATGTATTGCAACCACCCTTTTCTAAGAAAGAACCTTATTTGATTTCCGCCTTTTTCAACGCATTTTCCACAGCTTTAAGATGTGCATTGGAGGTCAGAGTCGCTCCGCTGATTACATCCACCTCCAGGGATTGGGAAGTAATTACTTCATGAAATAAATTGTTAAGCGTCTTCCCCTTTCCTATATCATTCGTTTGTTTAGCACCTGCCAGTGCTCCCTCTGTTACCTTGATATCAGTGACCGCTCCCGAAGACACGGTTACCTCAACTGCAGCATTTCTGAAGCTGTCCTTTGTTCCGCGGTATTCTCCCGTATAAACACCATCCCGCAGCTTGTTAAAGTTCACATCCGTAATAACCATGTTCTTAAGCTCATTGCGTCCCGGTGCCGTAAAGACAACCGCTCCCCCCAAACCTAATATAATGATACCGACAATTGATCCTATGATAATCCACACTTTAATCTTCCCCTTTCTTTTCTTACCATTCTGCATGATCTCTCTCCTTTTCTGACAAATAGTTCACTCTCATTTCACAGGCTGCCTGAAAACACTTTTGCAAGCCCTGGGTTACATATACCTGAAGCGCTCTGTCTACCAGAACCGCTTCCGCTCCCGGATACTGTTTGATCAGGGCAAGCCCTCTTTCCAGACCCGCAACGAAAATGGCGGTAGATAATAAATCGGCGGTAACGGCACTGTCGTCCGCAACTGTCACACTGATGAGTCCGGACTCCGCCGGATATCCGGTTATCGGATTCAGAATATGACAAAAACGTCTTCCTTCCCGGTCAACAAAATACCGCTCATAATCTCCTGAGGTAACCACTGCTTTTCCGGTTACTGCAATTGCACCAAGGAGCCCGGTTTGCCGGGGATGGCGGATCCCGACCAGCCAGGGAGAACCGTCAGGCTTATTGCCCAGCAAGGACACATTCCCTCCGATATTGGAATAAGCCGATGTAATGCCGTATTCCCGAAATATTTCCATGAAGCGGTCGCTGGCAAAGCCCTTGGCAATACCGCCCAAATCAATTGACTGGCCGGTATTTTGCAACCCCGCCCTTCTGCGGTCAGCATCCAGGTTTAAATCCTTATAGTTCACAAGAGGGAGCACCTGATCAATATAACTCCTCTCCGGAGCCTTCGTTGCATTCCTGTAATCCCACAGGTCAATCAGCGGGCCTGCGGTAATATCGAATAATCCCTTGGAAATAACAGAGCATTTCATTGCGTGAGATAATATCTCACAGGTTTCCACACTGATTTTTTCAGATTTCATACCGGCAGAGCGGTTCACCCGGCTGACATCACTTTCAGGCAAAAAGCGGCTCAGCCTCTGTTCCAGCCTTCGAGCTTCTTTTTCCACAAATTGAAGCGCTTTCCTTGAGTGCCTGCCGTAGATCTTATGAGCTATTTCCGTGCCCATACCTGTATGTAAGGCCTCAACCAAAGCGTTATTCTTCAAGAAATCCCCCTCCTTACGTTACTTTTCTGATATCCCGGGTAATATAATTACAAAGAACCCATAAGACCTTTTAAGACAAAATCCGTTAAGTGGTCCTGTAATTCCGGAAAATACTGCAATCCGATTTCCTCCTTATGGTAGCCGGTTCTGATGATAGCGCCAAATAAGGCCATAATCATCTCACTGCTGATATCAGATCTCATTTTGCCTTCCGCCTGCCATTTTTGAACCAGCACCAAAAAATCCCGATACAGGAAATCAATCACCTGAATTCCGGCTTCTTCCTGAAACAGCTTTTCAATTTTATGATAAACGTCCGGGTTGTACCACTGGTTCAATATGGGGTTAGAAAGCATCCCCTCCATATTTCGTGCCAGGAGCTCCTTAATCAATCTGACAGGTTCGTCCTCCAGGTTGACAGAGTTCATGATACGCTTCATCAATTCAGCAGTTTCCTGCTTCAATAGCTCTGCAAAAAGTTTCTCTTTGGAAGGGTAATAATTGTAAAACGTTCCGACACTGAAGCCTGCCTGTTTGGTAATATCGGCAACATTAGTATCTTTAAACCCTTTTGCCGCAAACAGTTCCTTTGCGCAATAATATAACACGGTTTTTTTGTCTTCCATCTGATCCTCCACACGTCGTACAAAGCGTCATACAAGTATTTATTATCTGAATGAATATTTTTTAATTCATTCAGATTGTAGCATACCAAATGCTTCCTGTCAAATAGTTTTAAAAAGTCCTGCACCGGAAGGTTTCCGCTATCGTCTGGGAAAACCTTCTGTTACAGGACTATTCTTATGTTATTGATTTATTCCTTATTACATCACCGTCATTAATATTTACCGAAGTTATTTCTCCGGAATAAAGCTGTCAAAGATAAACACCTCATAATATTCCCTGCTGTCCTCCAGCTCCTTTGGAGATTGGATGGTCCAGGCTACCGGCTTGGTCCGGTACAGCTTCCTGCAGAGCGTAAAGGATAATGCTGTCTTATAAACATGATGATATGCAATAAAATCCGGCCTTGTTATAAAATTAAACAGCAGGTGCTTCAGCAAGAAATATTGGAAACGGCTGCCTTCTATCTTCTCCTTGTTAAAATCCGTAGCTAATTGCCCTCTGACTACCTCCGGATGATGCTTGCGGTACCACATAAGGCCAAAGGGATTGAAGGATTGAATTACATAGAACCCTTTATAATCCTTCAATACTGCCGAAACCACATTGCAAAGCTTCTCCGGTTTCCAGGGAATCTTCAGCTCGATAATCACCGGTACCTTACCGTCTATTACCTGAAGCACTTCCTGAAGCGTCGGTATCTTCTCCCGGGATTTAAACAACCTGTATTCTTTTAGTTCATCGTAGGTCAGGGTCTTGATTTCCACATCAGTTTTACAGGCCCGTTTCAGATGATAATCATGCAGGATAACAGGAACGAGATCCTTCGTCAGCTGAACATCAAGTTCTATTCCATATCCTTTCTCCACTGCAAGAGCAAAAGCCTTAAGGGAATTCTCCGGCGCCTCCGATTTGTTGTTATGAAGTCCGCGATGGGCGAAGAGCCATCCATCCATTCGGCTGCAATCCTTATTCTTACGAAGCTTTGGCATAATTGCCAGCAAATATAATACAATAACAACACCGATTATGATTAAAATCTCTGTCAACATAATAATCCTCATTCCCGCGTATCCCGCTATTTCCTGTGAGTTAATTACAAGATAGGGTAAGCTTACAGCCTCTCCTGCTCTTAGTATCTGCTCCTTTAATCCGGAGTATCATAATTCTCCAGCAGCTCTTTTTTCCTCACCGGCCTTGAATCACCATGCTTCACAAACAGCATGGTACACAGTGAAGCTATGGAGAAGATCACCGCATAGGGGAACAAGGTACGGTAAGAAACGAATTCGAGTAACGCACCCGATAATATGGGAGTCAGTATCTGCGCCGACATGGAGAAGGTATAGTAAAGACCGGTATATTTACCGATATCAGAGCCCTTACACATCTCCACAACCATGGGATAGGAATTCACATTAATGGCCGCCCAGCCGATACCGGTCAAAGCAAATACAATATTAATTAAAAAAGTATAATGGTTAAATAAGGAGCCGCAAAAATAAGATACCGTCATTAGGAGGATACCCGCAAGGATTGTTTTCTTCCTGCCGATATTGCTGGCAATAAATCCAATGGGAATAAAGCTTATGATCGCCGCTATCATGGCAATCAGCAGGGAATCCGCATAGCTTCCCGTCTCAAGGTTCCACACCTGCTCAACATATCTGGAATAAGCGGTCGTTACCGCATTATATGCGGTAAACCATAAGAAGATCGAAGCCAGCAGAAAGAGAAAGCTTCTTTTTACATCCCCGGACATATCTCCCGCTTCGGTAACCTGGCTTTCCTGCTCCCCCTTCTGAGCTTTCTTCCGGTTCTCTGTAGTATGTATCTCCTCAGCCCCGGCTGCCATCCCGTCTGACAGCTTCCGCTCCCGGATCATGATCACAAGAAATACGACTGCCACCACCATAAGCGCTGAAATAGACAAGAAGATCATCCTGTAATCGGTTCCCTCATAAACAAAGAGCATGGTCATTCCCAGGGTATAGGCACCGCCGAGGGCACCCATCAGATTGATGATGGCATTTGCCTTACTTCGCAAGGGCTTAGGGGTTAAATCCGGCATCAGGGCAACCGCAGGAGAACGGTAGGTTCCCATGGAAACAAGTACCACGGCCAGCAGTATGACGAATAAGGTCAGATTTGCTTCTTGATTTGCGCTGGGAATAAAGGTCATAGATATCACTGCAAGGGCTGTACCGACCAGAATGAAGGGTGTTCTCTTCCCAAGCCGCGTATTTACCCTGTCGGAAATTGCTCCGAATAATGGCAGGAGAAAAAGTGCAAGTACATTATCCATTGCCATGAGAACACCGGTTAAGGTCTCCCCAAGTCCGAAGGTTTTCTTAAGCATCAAAGGGATGACATTATCGTACATTTGCCAAAATGCACTGATTGACATAAATGCAAGTCCGATAAAGAATGTCCGCTTGTAGTTTAGTCTCATACAGCCTCCTTCTGCCTGCGATGCAGTGATGATTGCAGGCTACCCCATAATTTAGTTTTGATTTGTAAATACATAAGCTCCAATTCCCACAGCGATGGTCAGATTTAAGGAATCCACATCCGGTGACTGGGGAATAAAGATACTGGTTCCGGCCTTTTGAAAGGAGGCATCCAGCCCGGTCGCTTCATTTCCGAAGACCAGGGAAAAAAGCTCCGCCTTCGGGCACTCCTTCAGGGTCAGTGTTTTCTCACCGTCCAGCATAAAGGTGAATATCTCATGTTTGTCAAATTCTCTGCGGTAGTCGGCAAAGCTGTCATATTGGTGAAAGTTCAGGCGAAACAATGCCCCCATGGAAGAACGAACCGTCTTGGGGTTAAAAATATCTGCTCCTGGCAGGATAATGGCGATATCATAAATGCCAAACCCAACCGCAGTCCGAAGAATCGTTCCCAGATTACCCATATTGCCGGGGTTGACCAGTACGATATGGGGACGGCCCTGCTGCAGGCTGCATTCATATTTATCAAATATCCCTGCCACATAGCAATTTTCCTTATCGCTGAGCTTTGCTATCAGTTTATTGTTATATTCTACAGATATATGCTGTTCTTCACACAGCTTATGCAGTTTTTCCCTGTCTGTAAAGCTGGTATCCATCAAAACCTTGCGTACCTGCTCCGGCTTTGCCTTGATTAATTCAAACGTCGGAAACGCTCCCAGAGTATAGGAGTAATCCGCATCTTTTTTATAGGACTTTATCTGCGCCTGTTCTCCATTGCCGGTGACTGCTTTATCATTCTTCACGATCTTTCCTCCATGGCTTTATGAGAATATCATTCGATCCAAGATATGCTTCATTTTACAGAATAAAGTCGTATCATAGGATATACGATACGACCTTATATTTATTATAGTTAGTTTTATTTACGAAAGCAACGTGTTTCTGATAGTTTACAAGACATTAACCTACTTTTTCTCCCATGAATACAACCGCCAGCATTCCCGGCCCGGTATGGGTGCCGATGATCGGACCGACCTTGGATATCATGATATCCTTCACAATATTTCTGCTGCGGATGATCTCCTCCAGTTCCTTCGCCTGCTCCAGATTATCCCCATGACCGATGATGATGGTCTGACCCGACAGATCCGTTCCTTCCTCCGTCAGCTTTGTCACCATCAGGTCCATCTCTGCCTTTGAGCCGCGGATTTTTGAAACCACAGTCAGCTTTCCCTCATCGTCCGTACTCAGTACCGGACGAATTTTAAGTGCGGTTCCTACAACCGCCTCAATGGAACTAATTCTGCCGCCGCGTTTCAGGAAGAAAAGATCCTTAACCGTAAACCAGTGGCGGGAACGGCGTTTGTTATTCTCCACCCAATCCCGAAGCTCCTCAAGGTTCAAACCATTTTTCTTCTGCAATACCGCATTGTATACCAAAAGACCTTCTCCCACGGAAGCGCACAGAGAATCGATACCATAGATCCTGCGCTGCGGATATTCCTCCCTCAGTCCGTCAATGACAATTTGTGAGGTATTATAAGTGCCGCTCAATCCTGAAGAAAAGGTTATGTACAGGATATCCAGCCCTTGCTTCAGTATATTCTCAAAAAAATCAGCAAATACGACCGGTGTAATCTGGGTGGTCTTGGAAACAGCCCCCTCCTTCAGTTTTTGATAAAAGTCCTCTATTGATAATTCTCTTTCATCCGGATAGTGAGAGTATTCTGTATCATTAACATGAAATCCCATGGGAATAATCTTAATCCCAAAGCTTTCGATGATATCTGCCGGTAAATCAAGTGTTGCATCACTCACGATTACATAATCGTTCATTTTATGGGCTCCTTTAAAAACATTTTCATTATACTATGTATATCCATTTTACTACAGTTCTTCCATGAAACGCAAGTTACATTCATCGCTTTTGTAATATTTTATGGAAAATAGCTGAAATTGTTCTATACAATATAATTAGCAATGATCATTACAATCGGAATTGTTACCACCGACAGTATCGTTGTAACCGCAAAAAGCTCCGAAGCATACAGATAATTTTTCTCATAGCGGATGGAAAACAAATTCACTGTCACGGCGGTGGGACAGGCTGCAGCCAGCACCGATGTCAGCAGTACCAGCTTTGGGATACCGAACATTTGGAAAATAAACAACATTAACACCGGAATAAATAATAATTTAAAAAAGGTTATATAATAAATGCGCGGCTTTATAAATAGCTTCGTAATATCGGTCTGGGCAATGGTCACTCCCGCCACCAGCATCGCCAGGGGTGTATTCATATCGGCCAAATAGGTAAACCCTTCTTTTACAATATCAGGCAGGTTGATTCTCAGCATAAAGAAAATAAAACCGGTTACGGTTGCAATAATAGAGGGCGATAACACCGCTTTTCCCAGAGACTTTGCATCTGCCTTGCCGGTCATGATAACAATTCCGTGTGTCCAGACCACCAGATTGAAGATCGTCATATAAGCAGTCAGGTAAAAGACCCCCTCTGCCCCAAAGATTCCATTGACCAGCGGTATTCCGATAAAACCGCAGTTGGAATAAATAACAGCAAACCGCTCTATTGCATTATCAGCCTTTCCCCGTCTTTTGGGGACCACAAGCATTCCGATGATTACGGCCAGCAGGTGAGTGACCACCGCCATAACCAGAGAGATCAATAATCCTGTCAAAAGTTTCGGTTCATAACTTCTCTGATAGGAGATAAAAATCACCAGCGGATTGATTAACATTAATACCAGGTCTGAAAGTTTTCGGTTAAAATCCTGTTCGATAAATTTGATTTTGTGGCAAATAAATCCCACCACAATAATGAGAAACATAACAGCAATTTGATGAAAGGCTGTTATTGCAAGTGAAAAATCCATAATCTTATCCTCTTTCCTCCGTAGCGGCCAGCATACTAATTCATAATTATGCACCTATTTTCATAAGGCTTCAAGTAGTAATTTATTTTATCAGCAAATTAACAAATATTGCAACCTGTATATGGTAAAATTTTTATATGGGCAAATTTCTGTAATAAATGGGGGAGTCATTTGCATACCATGTATGGCTACAGGCTGACCATACATGGGCTTTTTTTACCGTTTCACGAGGTTTTCCGTTAAGAAAGGACTATCTATTATGGGATTCTTTACATTACTGCTGCTTGCGCTGGGTTTATCTGCAGACGCCTTTGCCGTAGCCGTGACAAACGGAATGTGTGACAGTAAGGTCACAAAACAACATGCCTTCTTTACTGCTTTAAGTTTTGGTTTCTTCCAGGCGCTGATGCCGGTGATAGGCTTTTGCCTGGGCAGAACCTTTTATGACCTTATTCACCGCTATCAGCATTGGGTAGCCTTTCTTCTGCTTTCAGCCATCGGAATCAATATGTTAAGCGATGCAAGAAAGGAGCTCAAGGTTCCCGAGATCGAAATTTGCTCCATTCCCAATCTGTTTTCTATTAAAAATCTTATTCTTCAGGGTATCGCAACCAGCATTGACGCACTTGCGGCGGGTGTCAGTATTGCGGCTTTGAATATCAATATATTTACGGCCGCCTTGCTGATCGGACTGATCACCTTTACGCTGTGTGCTATCGGTGTGGAGATCGGCAAACGCTTCGGCTCCATCCTTGGCTTACGCGCAAAAGTAATCGGCGGCTTTGTAATCATTGGAATCGGCGCCAGGATATTTATTCAAAATCAATTTCTGTAGCGGATGCGAAACCTTTTCGAAATAAGTGTTACTTCATCTTGCTAATTACTATATTTTGTATGATAATTAAAGTTACCAGTAGCCGTATTTCAAGCTTCTGATTAAAAGGCGCTGCTTTTGCGCCGTGCATCCCGATTATCGGAACTGATTTTTGTTCCGATGATATTAATTATTAAAAGGAGAATGCCAATGAGCTACGAAGCATGCTTTAAGAATTTACCCCGAATTGAGACAAGCCGGTTAATTCTTAGACAGATAACAGATAGTCCCTCCGACGGTAAAGACAGCCTGGAATTTATCAATGACTACAGTGTATACCGTTTTTGGGGCCTATACGATGAATCAAAGGACACCACCGGTCGTCGCAGACCAAAGAAAAAGATTAAAGCAGATTATCATTATAATGCTACCATGAAGGAGTACCGCGCCAGACGGGAGCTTACCTGGCTCATGGAGCTTAAGGATACGCATAAGGTCATCGGCGAAATTGTCCTGTATGACTTTCGCTTAATGCAGCAGGCAGATATCGGTTACCGGATTAATAAAGATTATTGGGGACAGGGCTTCGCTCCGGAGGCCGGAAAGGCAGTTCTTAAGGCCGCTTATGAGTTGATGAGGTTAAGCCGTATTCAGCTGCGATGCTTTGCGGATAATCACGGCTCCGTCAGAGTTGCTCAAAAATTAGGCTTTGCACAGGAAGGCTTTATCAAACACGGAGCAATCCTGAATGTCATGACGGATTTTTATATTTTCGGGTTATTAAAAGAGGATTATGAGAAGCATCCATTTGATGATTCCATAGCACAAATATATGATTTAGAGGAGGATAAACAATGAAGGCATTATTTATCGGAGGCACCGGTACCATCAGTACCGCAATTACCCAGCTTGCACCCGGCTGCGGCTTTGAACTGTATCTTTTAAACCGCGGAAATAAATCAGAGCTTGTTCCGCAGGGTGTAAAAGTGATTGAGGCAGATATTTATAATGAAGATGATGTGAAGAACAAGCTTAAGGATCTCACCTTTGATGTAGTAGCCGAGTTTATTGCCTTTGATGTGGAAGCGTTAAAGCGTGATGTACGGTTATTTGCCGGAAAAACGAAGCAATATATCTTTATCAGCTCTGCATCCGCTTATCAGAAGCCGCTTTCCAGTCCGTTTATTACAGAGAGCACACCTCTTGCGAATCCTTTCTGGGAATATTCCCGTAAGAAGATTGCCTGTGAAGAATATCTGATGGAGGAATACCGTAACAACGGCTTTCCTGTCACAATTGTCAGACCAAGCCACACCTATGGAGACACAGGCATTCCGATCGCCATTCACGGAAAGAAAGGCAGCTATAGTGTCATTAACAGAATAAAGCAAGGGAAAAAGGTCATCCTCCATGGGGACGGAAGTTCCTTGTGGACCGTCACCCATAATACGGATTTTGCCAAAGCCTTTGTCGGCTTAATGGGCAATGTACATGCCATTGGGGAAGCTCTTCAGATCACTTCCGATGAAAGTCTTACCTGGAACCAGATCTATGAGGTAATTGGCAATGTCCTTGGCGTAAGGCCGCAAATCGTTCACATCCCCTCCGATACTTTGTCCAAAGCAAATAATGAGTTTGTAGGTGCTCTGTTAGGAGATAAAGCAAATACTGTAATCTTTGATAATTCCAAGATAAAGCGTCTTGTACCTGGCTTCACAGCTGCGGTTCGTTTTGACCAGGGAGCAAGGAGAACCCTGGCATATATAGAGAAGCATCCCGAGCTTCAGGCAGCGGACCCGGAATTCGATGCCTGGACCGATCAAATGATCGCTGCATATGAAGCCTTTGAAGCAAAGCTGCCCCATTTAAATTAGCAGCTGTTTGATAGATTGACAACAAAACCCAGACAGAAACGAAAGGCCTGATTTTATGAAAACACTGTATATCTCCGATTTAGACGGTACTCTCCTGCACCCCAATATCCAGGTATCCAGGCAGTCCGCAAGAATTATCAATGATCTGATCAAGCAAGGAATGTTATTCAGTATTGCAACAGCCAGGACCATTGCATCGGTTAAGCCGATCCTGAAGGATGTGAATATCGAGGTTCCCATTGTCTTAATGAACGGAGTATGTATCTACGACCTGCAGAGGGAAGATTATGTCAGGATTGAGGTTCTGCCTCCCGCAAGTATCTGTCAGTTAATGAGCTTCATCAGCGAGTATCATCTGAAGGGCTTTGCATATACCATCAAGAACGGAATTATGTCAACCTACTACGAGGATTTGAACACAAAAGCCCTGAAGAAATTTTATCAGGAACGTGTGGACCGGTATCAAAAGCAGTTTACTCAAATTGATGCCTTTTCAAAGCTGGCTGAGGAACCCCTGGTATACTTCTCCCTGCTGGACTCCTACCAGAAGCTGGAGCCCTTATACCAAAGCCTGGGAGGTAATCCGGATTTAAACTTTGTATTTTATAAAGACAATTACTCACCTGACCTGTGGTATCTGGAGATATTCAGCCGTACCGCTTCCAAATATCATGCCGTACAGTATCTTCGCTCTTATCTGTCCCTGGACCGGATTGTGTGCTTTGGAGACAACCGTAACGATCTGCCACTCTTTGAAGCCGCCGATTACAAAATTGCAGTGGCAAATGCCGTAGCGGAGCTAAAGGAGAACGCAGACCGGATCATCGGTTACAATCACCAGGACAGCGTAGCCCTCTGGCTGATGGAAAATGTGAAATAATAAGATAACATTATCATTTTTATAATCAGATAAACTGTAATATCTCCCTCAGCCTGCTTACGCGGATACCCTGATATTCGGGATGCTCCTTCAGATCCTGGCATATCCAGATCGGTGTAATACCGGCACGCACGGCGCCTTCAATATCATTCGGATAATAGTCACCGACGTAGACCGCTTCCTCAGGCTTAACCCCAAGACGTTCACAGGATTTTAAGAATATTCTCGTATCCGGCTTTGCAAAATCTTCCTCGCCGGATACGATGATATCTTCAAAATAATGTGTAATCCCGATCATCTCTATCTTTCTGCGCTGCACCTCGGAATACCCATTGGTAATAACACCAAGCTTATAACGGCCGGTTAACGCATCAAGCACCTCTTTTGTCTCCGGATAGGAAACGGTCAATGCCCCGAAGATATTATTGCGGAAGGTGATAAATTCCGGAGCTGTCAGAGAAATGGGCCAGCGCTTTTTCAGGTCTTCCAGAAAATGATCCAATTTGGAGTATCCGTTTTTATCGATTTCTATCATATATGCAATCATATCTTCTCTTGATTCCCTGAAAGGGTACTCCTTGGCATAGGTATCCATCATATAATTACAAAACCGCACAAATGCAGCTTTGCGGTCTGCCAGAGTTTCATCAACATCAAAAATTACAGCTTTCATACGCTTCAATACTTGTTCCTCCTTAAAAGTGATTCTTAGTTTATTTTCATTATAACATACCTTTTATGTTTATTGGAAATACTGTTATTCAGATACATTCAATCATACGCATAACACTGGTACAATGGAAGGAGCTCATCAAAATGGACAGTATCCAAGATACTTATGTACTTTCTAACGGAGTTAAGATCCCTTGTGTAGGCTTTGGAACCTGGAAGCTTGCAGCCGATGCAACTACCGCCGATATCGTAAAGACCGCAATCGACTGCGGTTATCGCCATATCGATACCGCCTATGCATATCAGAATGAACATGCGGTAGGAAAAGCAGTCAGAGAATGCGGATTAAAACGCAGTGAATTATTTATCACCAGTAAACTGAACAATCCGGACCATGGTTATGAGAATACCCTGAAAGCCTTTGAAGTAACCATGAATAATCTGGAGCTGGACTATCTTGATCTGTATTTGATTCATTGGCCAATCCCCGCCGCATACAAAGATTACTGGAAAGAGGCAAATGAGGGGACCTGGAAAGCATTTGAAGAGCTATATCAGGACGGAAAAATTAAAGCCATCGGTGTCAGCAACTTCCTGGAGCATCATATTGACGCTTTGCTGGAGACTGCTGTGATCGCTCCCATGGTAGACCAGCTTGAGCTGCACCCGCAATATACCCAGACCGACGCTGTGAATTACTGTAAAGAAAAACGGATCATTGTGGAAGCCTGGAGTCCGCTGATGAACGGTCAGATGATACATCCGGTATTGAAGGAGCTGGCACAAAGGTATCAAAAGTCCATTCCCCAGATCCTGCTTCGCTGGAGTATACAGCACGGCTTCTTACCTCTGCCGAAAACCACCGGCAGGGAACGGATGCTGGAAAATGCCGATATCTTTGATTTTGAACTCACCCCGGAGGATATCGAGGCGATGAAGGTGCTTGAAGCTTACGGCCTCACGGGTCCTCACCCCGATAATCTCGTGTTTTAAAACACCTTCGGTATCAGTATGCTCATAAAAGGGCGCTGCAGAATTACTTCCCGGTACCGGAAGCAATTCTGCAGCGCCCTGCTTTTTTCATTCTGGACAATGTTCCTTTATTTTGCTGCGACAGGTATCAATATCTCGACACTGCACAGATCTGCCGTCTCATCCCAGGAGACATATTTCTCAATGGTTGGAAGACCGGACTTTTTATATTTGCTCTGCGGTAAAAATTCATTGTTAATCCGCTGCCATACGTTACCGAGGGTCTGGCCTGTAATGGTGCCTTTTGCTTCAAATCTGATCCAGGTTGAGGCAGGATATGCAAAGCTGTCGTAGCCCGGGATATCCTCCTTATCCCATTGGATGGCACACATATAATCATTACTGCCATCTTCTCCAAATCCAAAGCATAAGCCAAGATCAAAAAAGCGGCCGCTGAGCTCCCTGATTGCCTCGCCGCTGCCGTCACTTTTGACAACCGCCCAGGTTCCGCCTCCATAAGGCGTCGTCCGTCTGATTCCAATCACCTTAAAGGGTTCCTTTTCCATCATTGTGTAATCCATTCTATCAACTCCCATAATCGTTATAGTGAAGTGAAGACGGCAATAGAAGGTAAGTGTTACCCCCTGTTTTCTTGCATCCATCGGCGCTATTCCATTCATTCGTTTAAAGGCCACACTGAAGGCATCCGCTGATTGATAACCGTATTTAAGCGCAATATCAATAATCTTCTCCTCTGTGTTCTGAATATCATGGGCCGCGCAGGTCAGCCTTCTTCGTCTGATATACTCCGACAGCGGTATCCCGGTAATCTGCGTAAATGCCCCCTGAAATAAAGAAAAGGAACATGCCGCAATCTTACTGATCTCCTTCTCATCTATTTCGGAATCCAGATTATCTTCAACATAATCAATGACACTGTTCATCCGATTGATCCAATCCATCTTGTCACCTCCCAAACCCTATTCTAAAGGAATTGCTTTGTGATTGCCCGTTATTTGCCTATGGAAAAATAACGGATTTACGGCCCGGATTATCCTCTTTGAAGGCGGCCTGTCGGTACCTTCAATAAAAGGCAGTTCATTCCGAACCGCCTCAAATAAACTGCTATATGTTATCTTCCAATGCCTCTTCTGTGTAGCTCCGGATATAATTCAAGATGTGCATAATCATTGAACCGTTCCAGATAGAACCTGTCATAGATAGGATTGTATACCAATTGAGTGATACCTGTACATTCCAGGGATACTCCAAATAAAAACCGCCTTGCCTGGTTCCTTCCAAATAATGCAGCCATCAGAACACGTATGGTCCCGCCATGCGTAATCACCGCAATATTCTTCTTTCCGCTTTGTACGATTTCCTGAATGACAGGCATTGCCCGCTCATAGACGGAAGTACCGTTTTCGCCTCCCGGGTATGGGATATCATCCATGAGCTTTTTCTGCTCCGCTTTAAACTCAGCAAAATGCTCATCATTATATTCATCGCTTCTTCCTTCCATTAATCCAAAGGATATTTCCCGAAGCTCTTCACGGATCATCAGGGGAAGCCGCAGTCCTCCGTTAATGATTTCTGCCGTCTCAACTGCCCGCACCAGATTGCTGGAATACAGCGCATCAACAGGATAGCCTTGCAAACGCTCTCTTAATAATTCCGCCTGAAGACGGCCCTGTTCGGAAAGCCCCACATCTACGTTACATAACGTGCTATTTTGCCTGCCATGCCTTATGAGATATAAGTTAATCATCGCTTATCACCGCCTTTAATTGAGCTTGAGATCGATTTGATGAAAAAAAATAGGCTATGTAGCACATTTTACATTTTTAATCATGATTTGTCAATCCCAGTGATTAGCAGGCAATTTTGCCCTCCGGCCCTCCGCAGCAAAACAATCAGGTATTATTTCTTTTTAATTCATAAATATCATTATACACCATCATCATAATACGAAAGGCTTCCTCAGAAATTAATCCGATCTTATGGGCATACTCAACAACAAAACATGTGTAGGCAACGAACTTCAAATGCTTTAGCAGTAGTTCAAAGCTCTCCGTATCAAAATATTTTTTAATTATATTCCAGTTATATTCCGCCAATTCCTTCACATCAGAATCCAGCTGCTCCTGTAATAACCCCACCATCTCATCAAGCTTTGTTTCTACAAATAAGCCCTTCAGATCCGCATCCACCTGTGCAAGCTCGTCTCTCATCCTATCAACCTCCTCAAACTACATTTATATCTATTATTTTATCATGCAATAAATAGATTGTCCAAAAAATATTGTTTCAGACCATGTCCCGGCAAGTTGTCTGTAAATTGTACTAAAGCAAACGAGGATAGAAACTAAAATGAGCGCCTCACTTTAGCTTCCATCCTCGTTTGTCTTAGACAACAGATTGCAGATTCTTGCTTTCAAGCTGACCGCTTTCTCCGGCCCATACAGGATTTAACCCATTCGTATCTAGCCATACCAGGCTAAATCACTGTTTCATCTCCTGCTTTCCCGTCACCTTGCTGGATTCATCCACGGTAAAGGTACTCTTCGCAGTTTCGGTTGTGAAATATACATTTCCGTCTACTGTTGCGTCTACCAGCTGGAAGTTGTCCACCGACACATATAAATCACCCTTGAAGGTGCCGTGCTGAATGCTGCACATGGGGCTTTTGATGGTCATCTTGGGGGCGGTCAGGGTGTATCTTGCGGTAATGTTTCGATTGGCATCCTGACTGTAAAGTGCTAACTTTCTCTGAACCTCATCCTTGCTGTTTTTAAATTCTCCGTCTACTGTCAGTTCCTTATCTGTGGTCAGATCCTGGGTAAGGCAAATAATCCAGGTACCCTCCTTACTGATGGCCTTCATAAAGCCCGCTTCATCATTTACAATAGAAGCCGAGCTTACTGCATCAGGCGTCGCAGAGGCTGCTGTTGTGGCAGCAGGTGTTGTCGTAGTTCCCACAGCTGCAGTGGGTGCAGGAGTTCCGGTCGCCGTATTATTACCCGTTTTATTCCCGCATCCTGTCATGAATAATGACATAATAACCAAGCTTGCTATAGCGATTGTTTTTACCTTCATTGTTCTTCCTCCTTAAATTATATTTTGTTTCTATTGATGAATTATTACCATAAAACCATGCATTCATGCAGGTATAAAAACAGAATGAAGGACCTTGCATTATGACAGTATTGCAACCGTCAATTACAAAGTCCTTCACCCAAAATATATAGGAGTCTAATATAAACTGGTAAGCGTAATATAATACTTGCGAAGATCTATTTTACAATTAAGCCAGTCTTCCCTTCTTCTTGGATAATACATCGAAGGTAACCGCCGCAAGTAAAACTGCTCCTTTTACAACTTTTTGAACATTACTGTCAATCCCCATCATGGACATACCATTATTTATGACGCCCATAAAGATCGCACCGACAACTACTCTGGGTACGGAACCGATACCGCCGTAAGCGGAAGCACCGCCGATATAGCAAGCGCCAATGGCATCAAGCTCATAGTTGGTTCCGGCCGTCGGGGCTGCCGAGTTAAATCTTGCCACGCAGACCAAAGCAGCAACAGCACTTAAAAATGCCATATTCACATAAGCAAAGAACAGTACACGGTTTGTATTGATACCGCTTAGTTTTGCAGCCTTCTCATTCCCGCCCATAGCATAGAGGTGACGGCCCGGAACGGTCTTCGTGGTATAATAGGTATAAGCGAATACGATTACCGCAAGAATAATCAGTATCACAGGAACACCCTTATGATAGGACATGGAAAATGCAAGCGCCATGATCACGATACAGATAATCACCATCTGAGTAATTTCCATCAGGAAACTTTCCGACTGATAGCCCTTCTTACTCCGGTTAACTCTGGATATACTTCTTGCCAGTATAGAAACGGCACATGCCAAAATACCGATAACAATACTGAATAGGTTGATATTGCCATGAAAGATGTCCGGTACATAACTGTTAAATAGATTGAGATAACTGTCCGGGAAGGGGGACACGGTCAAGCCGCCAAGTACCATCAAGGATACTCCGCGCCACAGCAGCATACCTGCCAGGGTTACAATAAAAGCAGGAATACGAAGGTAGGCTATCCAATAACCCTGAATCATTCCGATGACGATACCGATGAGCAGGCAGATAATAATTGTTACCCAGTTGTTTACATGCTTATTTACAATCAATGTTCCCGCGATTGCGCCGATCAGACACACGATGGAACCAATAGACAGATCGATATTTCCTCCGGTCAGGATACACATAAGCATACCGACGGCAAGGATAACCACATATCCGTTCTGTGCAATGAGATTTGTTACATTCTGAGGTACAAGCAAGGTACCGTTTGTTGTTATTGCGAAGAAAATTGTTACCATTATCAGCGCAATAACCATTGTATTCTTTTTTAGGATTTCTTTTGCTCTATCCATTGCTATACTCCTTTACTTGATTTTACGATCTGTCCCATAATCAGCTCCTGAGAAGCTTCCTCACGGCTTACCTCTCCGATTATCCTGCCTTCATTCATAACATAGATACGATCGCACATTCCAAGAAGCTCCGGCAATTCGGAAGATATCATAAGAATTGACTTTCCTTCCTCTACCAGCTGATTGATAATACAATAAATCTCGTATTTTGCGCCGACATCAATACCTCGTGTCGGCTCATCAAGGATCATAATATCAGGATTGGCAAACATCCATTTACTGATTAATACCTTTTGCTGATTACCGCCGCTTAAATTACCTACATACTGCTCCACGGAGGTGCATTTTGTCCTGAGTTTTTCCACAAATTGCTTTGCAGCGTTCACCTCAAGCTGAAAATCAATGACACCATTATGACTGACCTGCTCCATTTTTGCCAGGGTTGTATTAATGCGTATCGGATTGCTCAGTACCAGACCATCTCCCTTGCGATCCTCAGTAATATAAGCAATTTTATGATCAATTGCCTGTTTTGCACTGTTTAGCTTGACCTCACGGCCATTTACCAGCAGGGTACCGCTGATCTCTGTGCCGTAGCTTTTGCCAAAGATGCTTAGTGCAAGCTCTGTACGGCCTGCACCCATGAGCCCTGCAATTCCTACAACTTCTCCTTTACGGATATGGAGTGATACATTATCAACCACCTTTCTGTCACTGTACAGCGGATGATGTACCGTCCAATTATGTACCTCCAGATTGGTTTCACCAATGGCCGCATGTTCCCTCTTAGGAAACCGATCTGTCAGAGTACGTCCCACCATCCCCTTGATAATCCGCTCTTCACCGATGATCTCCGCCTTATTGTCCAGTGTTTCGATGGTTGCACCATCGCGGAGGATGGTAATTTTATCAGAAACATATGAAATCTCATTTAGTTTATGAGAAATAATTATCGAAGTAAGTCCTTCTTTCTTAAACCGAAGCAATAAATCCAATAATTTATGGGAATCCGCCTCATTTAAGGAAGCGGTCGGTTCATCCAGTATAAGCAGCTTAACATTCTTAGCAAGCGCCTTCGCTATCTCAACCATCTGCTGCTTTCCGATTCCGATGTCCTTAATCAGAGTTCGTGCTGCTTCATGCAGACCAACCGTTGCCAGTAATTCATCTGCACGGTGATAGGTCTCTTCCCAATTGATCCTGAAGTCAGTACCGCGCTCGTTGCCAAGAAACATATTTTCGCCAATGGTCATATATGGAACAAGAGCAAGCTCTTGATGAATGATAACAATCCCTTTCTCTTCGCTATCCCTTATGGTGTTGAACTTGCATTCTTTACCCTGATACAGGACCTCGCCCTCATAGCTTCCATGGGGATAGATACCGCTCAGGACATTCATGAGCGTGGATTTACCGGCTCCATTTTCACCAACCAGTGCATGTATCTCACCTTCTTCAACTTCAAGGTTAACATTATCTAATGCTTTGATTCCGGGGAAGCGTTTGGTAATATTCTTCATTTCTAATAATACTGCTGCCAATTTTACTCCTCCTATATACTTATCCGATAAAAAACGATTTAACACTCCTATCTATTCTAAGAAAATAGGGTGCTGCAGTTCATGTCGCTTAGCTACAACACCCTAATGATGGTTCATGAATTATTTCAACTGATCCTCGGTATAGTAACCTGAGTCGATTAACAGGTCCTTGTAGTTGTTTTTATCTGCAAATACCGGTGTGCAAAGGAAGCTGGGGATAATACCGGTTCCATTGTCATAGGTCTCGGTATCATTGACCGGAACCTCGGTACCCTTAATAATTGCGGTAACCATCTCAACCACCTTGTCTGCTAAGGTACGGGTATCCTTAAAGATCGACATGGACTGTGTTCCTGCAAGAATGTTCTTAACAGAAGTGATATCGCAGTCCTGACCTGTCAGAATCGGGAAATTGTCACCCTTATAGCCTGCATTTACAAGTGCATTGCTGATACCGATCGCACAGGAGTCATTGGAGGAATATACAGCATCCAGCTTAGTTCCGTTCGCATAGTTTGCGGTGATCAGGTTCTCCATTCTCTTCTGAGCTTCCTCTGTGGACCAGTTCAGGGTTGCAACTTCTTCAAAGGACTTTTGTCCGGATACGACCTTCAATTTGCCGCTCTCAATATAAGGTGTTAAAACATCCATCGCACCGCCGAAGAAGAAACGTGCATTGTTATCATCCGGTGATCCTGTGAATAATTCAATATTGAAAGGCCCTGCCTGGTTCTCAAGATCCAGGGTATCTACGATATACTGGCCCTGAATGGTACCAACCATGTAGTTATCAAAGGTTGCATAATAGGAAACTGCATCGGTACCCATGATCAAACGGTCATAAGCGATTACCGGAATATTCTTTTCCTTTGCTTCTGCAAGAACAGTACCTACGGAACCGCCATCGATGGTTGCAAGCACCAGAAGGTCACATCCTCCGGTAATCATATTCTCAATCTGGGATACCTGGGTTGCGATTTCATTGTTTGCATATTGAAGGTCAACTGTATAGCCTGCAGCCTCCAGTGACTTCTTCATATTGTCACCATCCTGGTTCCAACGCTGCAAATCCTTCGTAGGCATTGCAACACCGACCTTCTTTTTATCGCCTGAAGCCCCGTCACCTGAGGTTGTTGTCGTAGTTCCGCAGCCGACAAGAAGAGAAGAAACCAGTGCGATGCAAAGTAATACACTAACTAATTTTCTTTTCATAAACTAATCCTCCCATAATTATTTGTAATTGTTACATCAAAATGGTAGCACAGACAAGGTAGGATTAACTTGCGAAGAACTGTATATTTTTAATTTAACAAGGAATTTAAAAGGATACTTTTCATAACTATCACAAAAAAATGCTATTGAAAAAACAAAGGATTGCTACCCTCCGGTGCAATCCTTCTGCCAATCCGTTATTCTGATATCCGCTTATTCCTCCTGCGCAGTAACATTCATATAGACCTCCTCTTCCTTCTGAAAGCCTCCTTCAATGATTTCCTTCCTCATATTCTCACCGGTCACCGCAATGGGCTCCAGCTTGATATAGGGAACCTCATTGGTGCCGTCGTCAATGGTCTCCGTCTCCCCGATATCCTCCCCCTTGGCCAGCTTTACCGCATATTCTGCAGCTGCCTTCGCCAGCTTATCCACCGGTTTGTATACTGTCATGGTTTGGGTTCCTTCCACGATTCTCTGGCAGGCTGCAAGATCCGCATCCTGACCGGTCACTATGATCTTACCGGCCAGACGGTTCTCCGATAATGCCAGCACAGCCTGTGTGGCAAGATTATCATTACCGCACAGCACTCCGTCAATATCACTTGTAATGGCCAGGGCTTCATTCACTGCAGCATAAGCCTCTTCTGCAAGCCACCCTTTTGCATATACAGAGTAGACCGTATTGATTGCATGCCCTTCCATGACGCTGTGAAATCCCTTTTCCACCAGAGCTACGTTATGATCTGTTGTAGGCCCGAAGATGGTTATGATGTTCCCGCCATCCGGAACACCGTCAACTAAGGCCTGTGCCATGAGCCTTCCCACCTCTTCGTTGTCAAAGGAGATGTAAAGATCCGTATTTGCATTACGCACCAGCCGGTCATAAGAAACCACAATAATTCCCGCTTCCTTCGCCTTCTTAAGTACCTCGCTGCAGGCTTCGGAGTCAATTGCAATCACAACAATCACATCCATTTTCTTATCAATCAGGTACTCCAGCTGCGAGATCTGCTCCTTCACATCGCCATTGGCATTCTGTACATTTACCTCTGCACCCAGATCCTGCGCTGTGGAGACAAATACCTCCCGGTCTCTTTGCCATCTTTCAATGACATAGGAATCAAAGGATAAACCTATCTGTACTTTTCTCACAGCTACATTGGTATTGAGAATATCCTCATTTCTGCGGCTGCAGCCCGCATAGGTTACACACAGTACCATCAGCAGGCCAAATAATACCCCGCATTTTTTCATCCCCATCATCCATCCCCCTTCCGCTCCCTGTATTCGGTCGGTGTAACACCCGCCTGCTTCTTGAAAATCCGGCTGAAATAATTCGGGTCACTGTATCCTGTCAATATCCCTATACTTTTGATACTGACCTCCTTATTCTGCAGCAGCTGCTTTGCCTGTTCCATACGAATCCCTGTCAGATATTCGATAAAGTTCTCTCCTGTCTCCTCCTTGAACAGCTTACTGAAATAATAGGGACTGATATCAACGCTTCTGGACACATCATCCAGTGAAATATCCTTGCTGTAATTCTCTTCAATATAGGTCCTGGCTCTGATAATCACACTGTTCGTCTGCTCCTCCCGCTTGGTAATAAGATTGCGGCAGGCTTCCATGACCTTATCTAAGAACCATTTACGCAGCCTGTCATAGCTGTCTAATTGTATCAGAGTTTCAAGATAATCCTTACGGTAACGGAAATAATAGGTCATTCCCCCGCTCAGGAAGGCTCTCTGTTCCGCAAACAGGATAAACTCCAGTACCTTCAGCTTAATATCCATCTCACAATCCGGATAATTCTCGATCATCCAGTCAAAAAAACGGTTTGCCTCTGCCCTTGTCCCATCAAGATTGCCATGCTCTATCTTTTCAAATAAAGACCGCTCCGTCTCAATCGGATAATCATCTCCATACTCACATCCAATGGGAAGATCCTTTACATGGATTACCCTGCCTTTACTGTTTCTTGTCACGGTAAGGGCTTCCTTATAAGATTCCGACAGGCGTCCGAGGGAAGTAACCGATCCGATACCCACCTTGAATTGTAAATCAATTCTTCGGGCTAACTCCCGCAGCAGCTTCCTGAGCCGCTCAATCAGCAAAGTCCGTTCATCATATTCCATCAGCGGCTTCGCATGCGGAAGAAAGATAACAATTTTATTCACCATAACCGGGCCGACGACACATTCAAATTCTTCCTTCAGATATTGTCTGATCACCGGATAGAAGGATTGGGCTCTCACACTGACTCCCACCGGGTTGGTCAGCATTCCATCCTCCAGGGTATCTCCGAATTCCATGATAACTATCATGCCATACTGCTCATTGATACCGAGGAGATTACGAAAGTTCTCCTCGGATCTGGTCAAATCATCTCCGGAGATTGCGGCATAAATAAAATCACTTTCTATAATCGGAACAACAATCTCTAATTTCTCTCTGATCAGCAGGTCCTTACTTCTTTTATTGCGTTCCACCTCAATTAAATCCATTGCCTTTTGTAAAGCCCGAAGGATGATGGAATGATTTACGGGCTTGGTGAGATATTCCAGCACACCAAGATTAATGGATTCCTTCGCATAATTGAATTTATCATAGGCAGTCATTACGATAAACACCATCATACTGTTTGTCTTTCTGATCTCCTTCATGGCTTCGATACCATTGATTCCGGGCATCTGAATATCCATAATCGCAATATCCGGCTTGAACTTTTCCGCCAGCTCAATAACATTTCTGCCTGTGGCTGCATGTTCTATCAAGACGCTGTCCCCATAGTTTTTTTCTATAATAAACCGCAGGGAATCAATAACAATTCCCTCATCATCCGCCAGCATAATTTTATACATAGTCCCCCTATACTTCCTTCCCCTCTAAAGAATTTTCGCCCGGAATATGAATTGTTACCATAGTGCCCAGATTCCTGCCCTCACTGGTAATCTCAAAGACGTCCTCCTTATCATAGAATAAACACAGCCGGTTAATCACATTGCCAAGTCCAATTCCATTGGAGTCCCTTGTCAGACTGCGCTCCTTCAAAGCCGGACTGTCCGGGGGGCCTGCCGTCATAATCCGGTCAATTACGCTTTGATCCATACCCGCACCGTTATCCGCAATTGTAATGTCAATACAACCCTCTGAGCGAAAAACCTTCAGGCATATCTTACCCTCATATTCAATATCCCTGATACCGTAATTTACCGCATTTTCCACAACCGGCTGCAGAATCATACTGGGTACCCTTACCTCCAGGAGGCTTTCATCCACTTCCTTATAGAAATGTATTCCGCCGGAAAACCGCACATTAAGAATATAAATATAACTGTCCACCAGCTTAAGCTCATCCCATATGGTAGATGCCTGATCCAGACTCTTCATATTATAACGGAAGAAATCCGCCATATTCTCTATAAACAGGCAGGTCTTATCCGCTCCTTCCATCATTGCCAGCTGCGCTCCTGCATTCAGGGTATTAAACAGAAAATGCGGATTGATCTGGGCCTGCAGGTATTTTAGCTGGGCATCCTTCAGATGGTTTGTCATCATCAGCTCCTTCTCCGTCATCCTGCTTTCCAGCTCCAGGCTTTCTCTGGTTTTGATGATGTACTGATGAATGCTGATGATCATATTGTTAAAGGCTTTCGTTACAATCTCTACCTCATCCGAGGAATCAACGTGAATCAGATCTACTTCAAAGTTTCCTCCGGCTACCTCATGGGCAACCTTGGTCAGCTTCAGCAAAGGGCCGGTGATGCTGCGGGTCATGATCACAATTAACAGGATGTTAAGACCGGTGATGACCAGAAGCACAATGGTACTGATAACCTCCAGATACCGTAAGGCGATTCGAAGCCGTTCATAGTTAATGGAATTATTCTTAAACTGCGTATTATTCAGGTTGTTTATATAGGTGCTGATATAATCATACATCACTGTGGCTTCATCATAATTGGCTTTATATTTTCTGACATTGCGGCCTCGTTTGGCATCCACCGACGCATCAATAATCTCCAGATAGGTTGCCGACATATTCTTAATATTCTTCTGCATCAGCGTAACATCATTTCCGATAATCTTCCCGTTTAACCCCTCTATAAGAGCGCGGTAAGTTTCCTCACTCCGATAATAGTTCTCAAGGGAATCCGAGCTCATGGTATTCAGATATTCATAGACATAATCCTGAACCTCGGTAAGTGCATCAAGAAGCTCATTGAGACCTACATTGCTTTGATATACTTCATCAATGGTACCGATGGATTTATTGATATTATAGTACAGGAACATATTTGTACAGAAAACGATGGCCGTGGATAACGTAAACACCAATACCAGCCTTCTTCGTATTGAGCTCTTTTTCCTTTTCAGACTCATGTGCCAAATCCCCTTTATTCCTGCGTGCCCGTGCTTTTTGACTGGTTCTGTTCGCTCATTGTAAGATATCTGCTGACGTTATCTTTATTAATCACATCAATATCAAGGGAATAATATTCATTAACATTTTTCGTTTTCAGATATTCTGTCAGGGCTTCCACACAATAAGCCCCCATCTGCCCTGCATCAAAAGTCATTGTGGAATGAACGATATTCTTGTCGATGGCACGCAAAATCATATCCGAATAATAATAACCGATGATATCAATCTCACCAACCTTATTATAATCCACCACCGCTTGATATGCTGAGAGGGTATCCATCGCGTTTAAACAAACCAGTAAGTCTGTGGGATCCTCCTGATCCATGATAATATTGCGGATATCTTCAGCAGAACTAAAAGCGCTCTCCGTATTGATGGAAGCGGACTTGACAGTAACCTTCCGGCTGCCGATCATGGTCAGGATACTGGCATAAATGATCCTCTGGCTTGTATTCTGGTCTCCGTTCATCAGCACCGTAATATTATTCTTACCCTGATCAATCAGCTCCAGAACCTGTTTACCATAGGCTTGTCCCTGCCTCCAGCTGTTCAATGCCACAACACTGATACGATTAATCGGCTTGGCGGAATCACTGGGCAGTGCATCCTTCAGTACCGTAACCACCGGTATCCCCCGGGCATATGCCTCATCAATCAGCCCGACAATCTCCTCATTCCCAGTTGGTTCAAGAATAATTCCATCCACCTTGGAAGCTATGGCGATTTTCATCAGATCAACCAGCGAATAGGAAACAGACAGATTGCCTCCCAGCTCTTCTACATAAGCATCCTCTTCTTTTCCCTGATTCAAAGCTCCCTGATAGATTGCCTCCCAATACCCCTCGTCCTTGTCCTCGGAGATTATTGCATAATGATATTTATATTCCCGGTCATCCGTCGTATCCGTGATCTCCAACTGTGCTATCTGATATTTATAATAAGTCATTCCCATTACTGTCAGCAGGATACCAACGATAATACTGCTTACGGATGCAATGGCAATTACTTTATTCTTCTTCATTCTGTCGATCATCTTCCTCATAAGAGCTTCCTCACTCTTTCACGGTATGCTTTTATTGTAACATGCCGGCCCTTCAAATACTATACATAATTTGTCACATCTTCCCACTAAAGGAATATGATGTTAATAGTAATATGGAAAGGATGTGTTTCTTTGCCTATCAGAATTTTCATAGATCAGGGCCACAATCCTACCGGCTCTCCCAATGCCGGTGCAACCGGAAACGGACTTCATGAAGAGGATATTACTTATCAGGTTGGTGCATATCTTGCCCAAATGCTGAATAACGATCCCCGTTTTGAAGCCCGGCTATCCAGACCCACACCCACAACGGTTCTAGGTACCTCCAATGCCACCAGTCTGGCAGAAAGAGTAAATATGGCGAATTCCTGGCCGGCAGATTATTTCATCAGCATACACGCCAATTCCAATCCTAATCCGGCAATCAACGGAACCGAGATTTACCTGTATTCTCTTGGTACTCAGGCACAATGGCTGGGTGAGCAAATCATGAGCGGTATTACCCAGGCCGTCGGTACCAGAAATAATGGAATCAGATTAAATCCCTCTCTCTATGTACTGCGGCGAACGCAGATGCCGGCTCTGTTAATTGAGATGGGATATCTGACCAACGCAGGGGATGCCCAAAAGCTTAGGGACAATCAATACCAGTACGCCCAGGGAATCTTCAATGGTATTATGAGATACTTTGGATTCTCATAACAGAAGATTTGAAATCGTAAGTTAGGTGACAAAAGGGACGGAGACAGGTGTAACAACAGGAAGGGTCTGTGGGAAAGCTGTTGACAAGATCTATTGTTCTAAGTAAAAATCAAGGCTGATATAAAATGCGGTTTAGGTTATCTATGACCTGCGGGCCGGCGCTTTATGGACTCCTGTCCAAAGCGCCTGAAAGTGCCGTCCTTGGCACTTTCTCCCTCAAACATCGCGCATTTTATATCAGCCTTGATTTTTGCTAAGAACAAGAACGATTTTGTCAAATGCTTTCCCGCAGACCCTTCCTGTTGTTACACCTGTCTCCTGACTTTGGCTGGCCGCTTAGCACAGAGAAGGCAGAAATAAAAAATGGTCACAACCTGAGGGGCGAGCAGCCACGGAGGGCTGCGAGAGGCGCTTTGTACACGGAGGTACATAAGCGCCGGCCCCGTAAATCCTTAATCCAGGTAAATTCCATTTTTTATTTCTGCCTTCTCTGTGCTAAGTGCTATAGATTGCAGTCTCTGATTTTCACACGGACTACTTCAGTCCTTCCCCTGCTTCCCGTTCCTTTGATTCATTAATTATACTTAATAATCTTCCCTGATACCGAATTCAGCCGATTCCACCCATTCCTCAGGCCTTGTTACCAGCTTCTCCAGTTCTTCAAATAATGTCAGGTGCTCTTTTTCCTGCTTAATCAAAAATTCAAACAGCTCAACATCCTTGGGACCTTCTGCTTCTGTAAGCATATTCTGATATAACTCAATACTTTTTTCTTCCTGCCGGCAGGCGATGCGATAAGCATCCAGCTGCTTTGCGGAGTGGTCCTTGCGAAACTGGTTTAAATCCCGGAATACCGAACGAAATTCCGGTCTGATAAAGCTGTCCGCTAAATCCAGAAC
The DNA here is from genome assembly GCA_023409535.1 of Bacillota bacterium. GTDB lineage: Bacteria > Bacillota > Clostridia > Lachnospirales > Lachnospiraceae > Mobilitalea. Next base: position 197,163 of record JAEYGZ010000046.1, on the reverse strand, counting down.
ATTGTCATTGCGATACCTTCTTAAGAGCTCCGCATGATCCTTCTCCGAATTAGCAAGCATTAGAAATACGGCATTCAGCTCGTTATCCTTATTTAATTCTGCTTGCTCCAAATAATACTTTCTTCCTTCCAGTTCCATGTTGATGGCAAATTGAATATTGTTCATTGTACTTATCCTCCATTCATTGTTGATGTATATAGTGATGCTGCAATAAGACGAAATATTAGAAAAGCATATCCTTATTTATGGTATGGCTGATTACTGATAATACGGTAGGAGCGATATATCTGTTCCAGTAAAATCATCCGCATCAGCTGATGAGGGAAGGTCATTTTTGAAAAGCTCAGTTTATAATCCGCACGCCTTAGAACCTCCTCTGATAATCCAAGTGACCCGCCGATTACAAAGCTGATGTGGCTGACACCGGATATCCCCAGAGTATCAATTTTCGCCGCCAGTTCTTCTGAGGACAGCATTGTTCCTTCAATGGCTAAGGCAATGCAGTAGCTGTCTTCCTTTAGCGCTTTCAGGATACGCTCGCCTTCTTTTTTCTTTATTTGCTCCTCCAGGGCCTCACTTGCATTGTCCGGAGTTTTCTCATCCGCCAATTCCGTGATCTCCGGATTGCAATACCTGCCAAGCCGTTTTACATACTCTTCCACGCCCTGGGACAGATATTTTTCCTTCAGCTTACCCACACAAATCAGCGTTACTTTCATTCTGCAGCTCTTCCTTCTGTTCCTCTCTGAGATATTCGTAGAGAACACCGTTTTTTACAAGCTTGAGCTTCTCGCCCTGAAAGCCGCGCTTACGAAGTTCCTTTTGAAAATTATATATCATAAACCCATGAAAGACAATCAGAATATTCTCTCTGGACCAGTCAATCCGGTCAAGAAATGCTTTGATTCTCTTTCTGGTTCCGTCAATGGTCTCCGGCTGGCTTTTTGATTTAAAATACCAGGCAAGCCTTCCGCAGATATGCCATAGCTCAAAAGGAAGCTTGATCCGCTCGGAATGGATAAAAGGAGCATTATCGACCTCCCGCAGAAGCATATCAATCATTAAATTCCCGCTGTAGACTTCCTTGGCTGTGGTAATGGCTCTCGGCAGATCACTGACATAGCAGATGTCCCATTCAATTCCATACATCTCTACCTTTTTCTTGATTACCTTGGATACCTCATATTTTTCAGACCACTCACGAAACTCTTTGGAAGTCATCATCCTTTTATGTGGGCAATTTACTTTAAAGTGTCTTAATAATCCAATCCGCATACCTATCTCCTGAGTGTGTCATCTACAGTTACTTTCTTATCCTATTGTACCTATTTTCGCGACATATTTCAAGTATAAGGTATTACTTTCAACATATTGACAAAATAACTTCAAAAGATACAAGCAGGTCTATGATCCCCCTTCACACTGTTTGTAAGACATGTTAATGTCATTTCAAACAGTGTGAAGGGAGATCATAGACCTGTTGACAGCTGTGTAATAAAATACAGCAGCCCTATTCTTTTACACCGCCGATCATCATACCGCTGATGAAATAACGCTGCAGAAACGGATATAAGCAGACGATGGGCAACGCAGTAAATATTGCCGTAGCGGAACGAATTGAGATAGGAGTCACTTGATTGGCGGCATTTTTCATGGTACTGGCACTGCCCTGCTGTTGTGAAACTGATGTCAGCAATTTCATTAATTCATACTGCAGTGTGGTTAAATCCGGTCGGTTATTATTGTAGATCATGGCATCAAACCAGGAATTCCACTGGCCTACCGCGATAAATAATGCTACGGTCGCGAGAACCGGCTTACATAAGGGCAGGATGATCCGGAAAAATATTCTCATATGCCCGGCTCCGTCCACCTGGGCCGATTCCACAAAACTATCCGGAAGCCCATTCATAAATGTCCTGATAACAATCATATTAAATGCACTGACCATACCCGGAATGATGTATACCCAGAAATTATTCATAAGTCCTAACCCTTTATACAACAGTAAGGTAGGCACCAGACCGCCGTTCACATACATGGTAAGAACGTAAAGCAGTGATATCTGCTTATTAAAAAGGAATTCCTTTCTGGATAGAACATATGCAATTAATGCGGTAACAAACATACTGAGAAACGTTCCTATCACTGTTCTGGCCACGGAAATCCGAATGGCAATAGGTATATTATCCTTGGTGATTACCGTATAAAAGTTCTGCCAGGTAAATTTTCTGGGTACGAGATAAATTCCTCCGCGTACCGCATCCATACCGTCGTTTAATGAGACAGCCAGGGTATTCAGAATAGGATATAGGGTGACGATACAAAAGAGTCCTAAAACCAAGGTATTAATTATGATAAATGTAATGTCTGCCTTACTTTTTTTCTTTTTCTTCTTCATACTTATTCCCCCTTCCTTTAGAATAACCGTTCCTGGCCGGCTGCCTTTGCAGCACGGTTCGCAACGAATATTAACAGGATACTGACGACACTCTTAAAGATACCTGCTGCGGTACCAAGAGAGAAGTCAATACCGGCGCCAAAGGAGTAATTAAGAACATATATATCGATAACCTGGGAGGTAGCCCTGTTAAGGTCCTTACCTAAGAGATACTGCGCCTCAAAACCGGAGTTCATGATCATACCCAGATTGATAATCAATAATACAAAGATGGTGGACCTGATGCCCGGAAGTGTGATATGGAACATTTTCTTTATTCTTCCGGCGCCGTCAATGGCTGCCGCTTCATACAGGTCCGGATTGATGGAGGTCATGGAAGCCAGATAAATAATACTGTTCCATCCGGTTTCCTTCCAGACTACTGCAAATGCGATAATCCACCAGAAATACTTCGGATCCGCAAAAAAGTTAATGGCACTTGGAATAAGATTGGTATGGATCAGTGTAGTATTAATGATACCTGTCTCCATGGACAGCACATCCTGAACAATACCTGCAACAATAATCCAGGATAGAAAGTGGGGTAAATAAGATACGGTCTGTACAAATTTCTTACCCTTGATGCTTCTGACTTCATTTAATAATAAAGCAAAAGCAATTGCAAATACAAAACTGAAAACTAAATTAATCACACTCATGGCAACGGTATTGCGAAATACCATGATGAATTCCTTATTAGCGAACAGAAACTTGAATTTTTCCCATGCAACCCATATCTGTGTTTCTGCTGCCGGCTTAAACTTCTGAAATGCCATCGTCCATCCGGCCAGGGGATAATAGTAAAAAATAAAAGCATAAATAATAAAGGGGATCGTCATAATAATCAGCTGCTTCTGTCTGACAACCATTCTCCAGGTAACAAAACCTGCAACCTGTTCATGATAGGAGGCAATCGTTGCAATGATCCAAACCAGCAGATGTGTAATAATTAATGCAAAGAAGCCAACTCCCCAGTTATTCGCATAAAATTGTTCCACCTGAAGCGCACCGATGCTGATAGAGTTGGAACTGATTAATCCCAGGAGGGACAGCAGAACAATAACGATTGAAATTCTTCTGACAAACTTGTATTTTTTTGCACCTCTGGTAAGTAATATATAGCCGCCGGCGAATAAGGAAAGTAAAATTGTACCTATCATTGTTATAATGACAATAACGGAATCTATAATGTCCTGGTCCAAATGGTTTATCACCGAGACCGCCAGTTTTATCGTACTGAAGAAACCGAATTCCGTATTGTTATATTCGTCGATTACCTGTAATTCAGATATTTTTTCGTTCAGTCCGGCCTTTACAACATCAACTATGTAATAATCCTCTTCCTCCAGATCTTCTGCGATGACTTCAAAATCCTTCCCCCTGATTACATTCTTTGCAATATCATAGATTACAGCTCTTTTTATATCTTCCTCTTTTGCAATCCGATCAATGATATGGCTGTCCAAGGCTGCCTGCTCAAGGTTCAAGACACTGCCTTCACTTAATTGTTCTCTCTCTGGAAGCTTAAGATATGGAAGAAAAATATTGATTATTGCTGCAAAACATAATACGGCAATAATAATATAATAAGGTTTGCGCATTTTCATAATAAGTCTCCATTCTACCGCCTTGCAGTACTCTTTTTAAAATGGGGTGCCTTAATCGGATTAAGACACCCCATAATTGATCATGTCAGCACTATATTATTGCTCACCTCGGGCAACCGCAGCTCTTCTCTGAATCTCTGTATTCAGAGTATCAAGATATGCATCAATATCAACCTCTTCCTTGTAAGCAGCCTGATAATCATTCCAGATTGTATCAAACTGATCTGCCGGAGCCATCATAGCCTTCGGAAGCCAGGTATGCTTCAGCTCAGTGATCTTATTCTTGGCCTGGCCTTCCGGTGTATCTGCGGTCCAGTTATTGGTATAAGACCACATCGGATACCAAGGCTCATTTTCTGTCTTTGTCTCGCCTAAGAAATCAAGGAAGGTTTTATAGCCATAACCGTCCAGTAATTGCTTCTCAACATCATACAGGGAATCATAGAACTCGTTTGGCTGGTTCTTGGGATCCTGTGTGTTCTTATTATCAGCCAGCATTCCTTCAAAATGAGGGAAGTAAGCATAAGCCTGATTTACAAGGTTATCCGTTACATAATCCTGATTATCATAGTTTGCCCTCTGCTCCTCGGTTCTGTAGAATACACCGTCATCGCCTACCATATAATCGATACCTTCCTGTCCCCAGGATCTTAAGGTCATAACCTCAGGAGAAAGAAGATCATTCATAAACTGCAGCGCACCCGGAACATCCTTGCAGCTCGTGGTAATTGCCAAACCGTTGGATACATCAAGAGCGGAAGGGCTATGCCACTGCTGAACACCGTCGCCTGAATAGGAAATCGGCAGTGGAACATAGGTCTTGCCAACCAAGCCCTGGGTAACCAGTGCTTCATTTGCTGTATTAAAGTTCCACAGCTGGTCGATGGTTCCTAACACTCTGCCTGTGGATAATAATGCGATATATTGATCATAGGACATGGTAAAGGTCTCGGGATGTACCAGTCCGTCATTGTATGCCTGATTAATTCTCTGATAATAGGGTTTTGCTTCCGGAATAGTATTATAGTCAATTGCGGTTTCGGTCTTAGGATCTACAATACAAGCGCCGTCGTTGGGATAACCCATGAGGAATAACGGAGGATTCTCAATACCGAAATATCTCCAGTCCTCAGAGCTCATGGTAAAGCCTACTGTTTCCTGGCCGTCTGCCGTAGTGGGATTTGCTTCCTTATATCTCTTGATTACGTCAAAGTACTGATCCATGGTTGTGATCTTCGGGAAATCAGCCCAGATCAAAACGTCCTTCTGAATCCAGAATGCCTCATCCCAGTGATAGGTTGCCGCATCCGCACCCTGGATAATACCGAACTGGGGAACCCAGTAGATATGTCCGTCTTCAGCACGAACCTTATTCCACTCGCCTTCCGACAGATAGCTCTTAATGTTCGGATACTCATCCCAATACTCATCAATGGGGATTAATGCGCCAGCCTCAAGTAAAGCCGCTGAGCCTGTTGAACCTGTAATAAAATCAGGATAATCGCCTCCGGCAATCATAACGCCAACTCTTTCATCTGCCGTCTGCCCTGTTAACCAGGTAACCTTTGCCCATGCTCCGGTAATATCGGTAATTGCTTTCAATAAACGGTTATCGTCCGGAACCTCTGTTCCCGGAACAGCATTAAACATGGTAAACATTTTAACTTCTTTTGTTTCGGGTTCTTTGCTGTCAGCGGATCCTGCACTGGAATCCGCAGCCTTTGTGGGAGCGGTAGTTGCCTGGCTGCCGGTATCCTTACTCTCTTTTGCGCATCCGGCAAGAATTCCCCCAAACATTGTGATTACCAGTAATACAGAAATCAATACTTTGAATCTTTTCATGATATTCCTCCCTATTTCATAATTACTGACTAATATAAGCACAGGTTTGCGCATAATATACAAATCAGCTAATAATAACATAACATTTGTGAACATAACCATCAACCAATAAAGTATAGTCAAAATACAAATAATTATATTCTTTGTCAAACGGAATAGTTGTTATCGTTTTTTTGTTTATTATGCACAGTAATCGCCGGGTTCTAATTCTTTTCACAATGTACCTTATCCGGTTTTCTATAGGATTTACGGTATTGCAGGGGTGTGGTTCCTTTGATTTGAACAAATTTGTTGATAAAGTAATCCGTGTTGTTAAAACCGACTGCATCCGCAATCAGATAGACCTTTTCATCCGAACGGATCAATAGCTCGGCCGCACGGTCAATCCTTACATTATTCAGATAATCCTTGAAGGAGTAACCGTATTGGCGCTTGAATATCTGGCCCAGGTAAGCGCTGTTGATGTAATATTTCTCACCGAGAGACTTTAAACTCAGATTATTCTTATAGTTCTCGGTGATTTCTTTTTCAATTTTAGACAATACGCCGCTGAAGGCATGCTGTCTCATCTGAAACAGATAGTCGGAAAATTCCAGGATAAATTCCTTAAAATGCTTTACACTTCCCCGTACCACAATCTGTTCATAGCCTCCCTGGCTGATCATTTTATAAACTTCTCCCTGATCAAAATTCGGATCTGCATCTTTTGCCAGACTGATCAGATTAAACAGCAGATAATTCAAATTCATCCTGATGATATCGGGTGTTGTGGCCAATTCCTTAAAATGATCATAGACGGTATCAATCCTCTGGTTAATGCTTTCTGTCTCATTTTCTTCCACTGCATGAACCAGGCCGTCCATCAGCTCCTTGTCTACGGTCGCATGGCCTGTATCGGGCTTACTGTCAATTTCATCGTAATATGCGATATCCTTGACATATGAGAACAGCTGAAAGGTTCTGGCAATGGCAGCCGATTTGTAGGATTCCGATATCTGACCGATCTCTCCTACGGTCTGGCCAATATAAATAAGGATCCGGTAAGGTAAGTTTTCACTGATTTTTCCATATAGCTTCCGGATATATTCCTTTTCACTAAGTCCCGCTTCTTCTGCCAGCTTTTTTGCAAAAATAAATCCTATCCCGTAGATATCCTCACCGGGCTTTGCTTCCATGCATGCATGATACCTGTGATCTCCCAGGAAAATACCCAGTGTATCATATAAAAGGCCCCTGACTGTCATCCTTTCCTCCTGGGTAAGTATCTTAAACCTTTCCTCCGAGGCATCAAACTCTATATTGATATACTGTACCCTTCCACTGTCGGCAAGGTATTTTTTCACATATTCCAGATTATCCTGATGATATCTGCCGGAGAGAAGATAAGCTAAATTACGGTCAAACAGAATTTTATTTGAATCCTCCAGCTTCTTATTGTCTGCAAGCTTTCGAAAATGTCTTTCTTTATAAGACTCAAGTACTCTGAGCATCTCCTCCTTCTGAACAGGCTTTAGAATATAATCAACCACCTGGTATTTAATTGCCTTCTTCGCATATTCAAAATCACTGAAGCCGCTGAGTATGATAAAGCTTATCTTATTTGATATCGCTTCCCTGGTATGCTCCAGCAGCTCTATTCCGCTCATATTCGGCATTTTAATATCTGTAATGACCAGATCAAACTCATTTTGCCCCATAAGCTCCAAGGCTTCTTTGCCGTTTGCAGCTTCTGCGCATACCGAAAATCCGTATTGCTCCCAATTAATCAGAATTTTCAAACCCTGTCTGATATACGGTTCATCATCAACTATCATTACTCTGATCATCTGAACTTACCTCCCCGTCTGTTTTATCCGTCAATTTTATCGTCCCTTGCACAAGTTCAAGCGGCATCTTAATTGTAATATCGGTACCGTTTTCAGGTTTACTGTCTATTTCAAACTCAACCCGGCTGTCACTATACATCTTAAGTCTAAGATACGTATTGAGGATTCCTGTACTTTCCGCTCCTCCTAACATTTGAATATCCGCACCGGCGATCATCCGGCGGATTTCCTCCAGACGGCTTTCCTCAAAGCCCCTCCCGTTATCCGATATCTCAATGAACAGATACCGGTCATTTTTTGTTACGGTAAGTGAGATCACTCCCTCGTGAGACCAGGTCTCAATCCCGTGAACGCAGGCATTTTCAATAAAATTGCTGATGGTCAGCTTTGGTATCTTCAGCTGTCTGCATTCCTCCATAATATAACGGTAGAATGTAATCTTATCGCCATACCGGTATTTCTGTATATTGATATACTTTTCAATAAAATTCATTTCCTCATCGAGGGTAATATAATCCGCGCCCCAGTGCATGCTCTTTCTGAATAAAACCGCCAGCTCACCGATGATATCTGCGGTTTCGTGCTCACCTTTAATCAAGCTTCTCATCCGGATCGTCTCTAAGGTATTAAATAAAAAATGCGGATTTACCTGGCTCTGGATCGCATTCAGCTCCGCCTGCTTTTTGGAAAGCTCCAGGGCCTGCTTTTCTGCATTCCCGCGGAAAACAACCTCAATCAGCTCCTTGATCCGAAGCACCATCATATTATAGCTTCGGATCAGCATCCCGATCTCATCCTCGCCTTCCGCCGTATGTATCACCTCAAACTGTTCCTTCTCCACCCTGCCCATATAGTCGGCTACCAAAGAAAGCCGATGGCTGATGGATATTCCAACCAGATAGATCAGTGCTGTTGGAATGAATATATTCAGCAGAATCAGGAAGAGCAGGCCTTTGTTTTGAAACAGTATGTTCCAGAAGGGGGTGTCCTTCGAGAAGACAAGAATCTCCCACTCCTGATTACCGGTATTGAAGGTTTTGGTCATCGTCGGCACTATTCCATCCAGTGTATCAGCCTCCTCAAATATTCTCATACCACTGGTATTTGGCTGATTTGAAAACAGAATAAAGTCTTTATTTCTTACATAAATTTTACCGTCTATCTTTTCATTCAGGACATCCATCAGCATTTCATTATAATCAATATCGATTTTCAACACCTTTTCGATGCCTTTATTCCCGTAATAGTCCAGGGTCCGCATAATACTGATGGTTCGGCAGGTACCACTGCCCGGAATGAATTTTTTCGCTTCATCATAATAGATATAAAGGAAGGTTCCTCTGCCGCTCTTCTTATATTCCTGATACCAATTGGTATTCTTCACAGAAGCCAGCGTTGAAATCTTGCCTCCGCCGATGATGGAAGCATTATCCGCGAATATCTCAATTTTATAAAGCAGTCCGTAATTATAGTTATAGCTAAGGCTGTTGTTATCAAGCATTTTGGTATATTCATCATAATAATCAATGTTGCTGGAATACTTTTTATTTAAGAATTTATCCAATATATTATCCATGTACATATTATTGGTAAATAAGATGCAGGTGCTTACGAACTCACTCAGATTATATTCAACACGCTCCATGGCATGCTGCATTTCACGATAACGGCTCCCTTTATAATTGGAGTTCACATTATACATAATCACAGTATCCGTCAATATAATAGGTATCAACACACAAACCGCATAAATTAATAAGAGCTTATTTCTGATTGTCAGATTATTCAAATTAGATCTCGTCATGGTAATCCTCCCGCCCTATAAGGTCCAAACTGAGTATTTACCATAATTCTACACAAAAAAAATGACGATATCAAGCAATTCCTACAAGGAAATGAATAATACCGTGATTTTATACAGCAATTTTACCATAGATTTTTAAATACTGCATCCCGTAATTTCATCGTTACTGATTTCTATCTTTTTATAAAATTTTCCTCTCTTGTTTATATAGTATTTTTTCTTTTTTATACAGATTTTATAATATAGTCACAATATGTACACATTTCCTCGTTATAATTTTCTCAGACAGTGATAAAACACTTTCTACTCCCACCCTATTATACGCTATCAGCGCTTGCTGACGCAAACGCTGCAAAAAAGGAACCCTTGTCAGGTTCCTTTTTTGTCTATCTGAAATATGTATCCAAAGAAAAGCTGATAATCAATGCCTTATCGATTTTCTTTAATACATCCCGGTCCAAATGACACACCTTTTCCTTTAATCTGGACTTATCAATGGTTCTGACCTGTTCCAACAAGATAACAGAATCCTTTACTATTCCATATTTCTCGGCATCTAATTCCACATGGGTAGGGAGCTTGGCTTTATTCATCTTTGATGTTATAGCCGCACAGATCACCGTTGGGCTATGTTTATTGCCTGTATCGTTCTGAATAATCAAAACAGGCCTTACACCACCTTGCTCCGATCCCACAACCGGTCTCAGATCAGCATAAAATATGTCTCCTCGTTTTATTACCACTTTATTCACACTCCAATTGTTACGCTAAGCCTCCATGCTGCCAAAACCTTCGAATTTGAGATGTGAAAGCAGTGCTTTCACATTTGGCAGACACAAATTTGCCGTATGAATTATGTGCTTTAATAATTCACACATCTTATTATTTCCACTTTCTTCGTGTGTATTCCATAAAGTGTATCTATTTTTTAGAAGTTCAGAATCATTTCTGCCTGGCTGCCGGGATTATTTATGAAAGATATTCTCTGGGAATTCTCGTACCAACCGTACATACCAGTTCATAGGCAAAGGAATGTGACCATGCCGACAACTCCTCCGCTGATATAAGTGCATCCCCATCCCTTCCAAGCAGCGTTACCGTATCCCCCTGTCTGACATCGCCGATACCGGTGACATCCACCATAAACTGATCCATGCAGATACGGCCGATGATGGGTGCAAGCTGCCCATGAATAATCACCTTTCCGCAATTGGACAGATTTCTGGAATAGCCGTCCGCATAACCGACTGGAATCGTCGCTATTTTCGTCTTCTTCCCGGTTATGTAAGTGGATCCGTAGCTGACACCGACTCCCGGCTCCACCTCCTTAACAAAGATGATATGGGACTTAATTTCCATGGCCGGAATCAATTTCACTTCCGCCTGATTTACCTCATCGGACGGATAGATGCCATAGGTAGCAATTCCGCAGCGAACCATATTAAAATAAGTCTCCGGGAGTTCAATGATACCCGCGCTGTTAGCGATGTGCCTGATCGGAATGAAAAGCTCTTCTTTCTCCAGTAAATCCACAAAGTTCCTGTATCTGCTTAATTGTTTCTTCGCACTTGTTTTATCTGTTTCATCCGCACATGCAAAATGAGAAAATATTCCTTCAACGTCAATATTGTCAAGGCTTGCGATCCGTTTAATCTCTTCAATACTTTCTGCAGAATCTGTAAATCCGATCCTTGTCATACCGGTGTCCAGTTTAATATGAATCCTTGCTCTCCTGCCCTGGCGTAACGCTTCCCTGGATAAAGCCTCTGCCATCTCATATTGAAATATGGTCTGCGTGATATCATAGGATACCAGAAGCTCATACTGTTCCTGGTCCGTATATCCCAGAATCAGAATCGGCTTCTTAACACCTGCTTCTCTAAGCTTAACCGCTTCCTCGATAATCGCCACACCATAATAATCCGCCAGGTTCTTCTCCTCAATCGCTTCAACAACCGGGACCGCACCATGTCCGTAGGCATCTGCCTTCACCACAGCCAACAGCTTTGTTGCAGGATTGATTTTCCTTCTAACCTCCGCCAGATTATGCTGTACGGCAGGCAGGCTGACCTCTGCTCTTACCCGAAAATAATTCTTTTGATCCTGTAGCTTCTCTCTCTCGTTCATAACAATCCACTCCTATGTCAAACACATTAAGTATGCACTGAATTATCCATTATGTTACATGCTGCTTATTCATCCAGAGGAATAAGTACCTTTCCTATGAAATCCACGATGTCACCAGCCATCATAGAATATGTTCCGTGTTCCCTCGCCGCTGCATCACCCGCAAGTCCGTGTACATAAACAGCCAGACAGGCAGCGCCATATGGTTCCATTCCCTGTGCGAGGAAGGCCGCAAGAATTCCTGTTAAGGTGTCGCCGCTCCCGCCTGTGGCCATCCCATGATTACCGGATCGATTAATATAATACTTCTTCTTATTCGCAACCACGGTTCTTGCATCCTTCAGAACAAAGCTCAACTCATTATTATAAGTACATTGGCGTGCAGTGTCAATCAGATGTCCGGATAATTTCTCCGGTGTTACTCCCAGAAGTCTGGATAATTCCATAAGATGAGGCGTCAGAATGGCTTGCGGCGGTAAAAGCATATTTAAGGTATCAGCTCTTACAGCGGCCTTCGCATCCAGCTTCCGTCCCAGCAGAGTCAGTGCATCGGCATCAACGATTACCGGAACCTTAGCTGCAGAAAGCACCAGATCAAGCAGTTTTTCCGATATACTGCCAAGGCCCAGGCCTGGTCCGATTACAATAGCACTTGCCCAGGACAAATCCGTCAGAAGCCCCTTCTTCCATTCCTCCTCATCCATCGTATCCTCATCATATGCACCAAATAGCGCTTCAGGTACTGCGCCTTGAATAATTATCCTGTTCGTTTCCGAGGAAAGCACCTTTACCAGTCCGGTGCCGCTGCGATATGCAGCTTTTGCACTTAAAACGGCAGCTCCGCTCATTCCTTTACTGCCGGCAATGATTAATACCTTGCCATAAGAGCCCTTATGACTGTTAGTTCGCCTGGCAGGCAACCTTCGCAGATCAGCGGTTTCATAGTAAAAGGTATCCAGCCCTGCCTGGTTTGCAGCTTCCTCCGGAAAACCGATATCCGCCACTGTAATCCCGCCGGCATATTCCGCACCGGGATGTAACAATAAGCCGGTCTTATTATAACCAAAGGTAATGGTTTCCTCTGCCCTGACTGCCACATTCAATATATTTCCGTCATCCGCAGAGATGCCGGAGGGAATATCAACCGAATAAACAATGCTCCGGCTCTCATTAATTAACTGAATTACTTCTTCATAAACACCTGTAACCGGCTTATTTAAGCCTACCCCAAAAATAGCATCAATTATAATATTATATTCAGAAAGCTTGTTGCAGTTTTCCATAGGCACCCCTAATTTACGTGCCTGCATCAGCTGTGCCTTCATCTGCGCCGAGCATTTCTTCTCGTCACCAATAAAAAGAATTGCAACCTGATAGCCCTGTAAATACAGAATTCTACCTGCTGCAACTCCGTCGCCTCCGTTATTTCCCGGACCGCAAACCGCAAGAATACGGTCGGTCTTTGTTACATTTTTAGTCATTTGGGCTACTACCTGTTCAGCAGCCCGCTCCATTAAATCCATCGCAGGAATGCCGATTACACCGGTGGCATAGTCGTCAATTTCCTTCATCTGCTTTGAATTAACCGCATATTTCATAGTAACGCTTCCTTTTCACTCAGGTTTCGCCGGTACCGGAGCACCTTCTCCTACCACAAAGGCATTGGCATAATCCTTTGTATTGGAGATTGATACATGAATCGCTGTTACCCCTTGTTCTGCTGCAATTTCCGCCGCATTCCCATACAGTTTTACATAGGGCTTCCCCGCAATATCCCGTAAGACCTCGATATCAAGGGGAAAAAAGGTGCGAAAACCGGTGCCAAACATCTTGGCTACTGCTTCCTTCACGGCAAAATTATCCGCTGCAACCCTGATATTAGCCCTGATGAGCTCCTGCTCCGCTTCGGTATAATACCTCCTCAGGAAGCTATCCTTGCCGCAGGCTTTTGTCACCCGATCAATTTCAATTAGGTCGACCCCAATCCCTGTAATCATAGAGTATCATTCCTTTATGCCATGTTCCTTATCAAATAACTCCATGATATCCGCCCCAAGCATGTCGTGCATATAGGAATAAATCAGGGAATTACGCGTCTCCATATCCTGTTTGAGCAAAATCTTCATCTTCAATTCTTCCCTGATGTTTGCGATCCAGTCGGTAACCTCATGAATTTCTTCCTTATATTCTTCCATCTGCTGATACAGCAACTGGATGCTTTCCGTCAGAAGCTCCTCATTGATTATTTTAATCTGATAAGGCAGATCGGCAAGCTCTTCCGTATAAGCTTCGACTTTCTCGTTGATCTCGTTGATATATTGCTTATTCTTATCTAGCTTTTTCTCTTTTGCTTTTCCCGAGCTATCATTCCCGATCTCCATATTATCAACAATATCCTTGAGTAAATTGCTCTTTAATTGCTTCATATCCTTAATATCATTGACCAGCTTTCCCTGGCGCTTTAAGAGATTATTTACCTTCTGCTCCAGCTCCCTTACGGCAATGCTTTTTTCATCATCAGGAAACAATTCATGCCAACGTGTGTCAAGTGTAAGGATCGGTAATTTTTTATTCCGTACAATACCGGTAAAATCAGGTTTCTTTGATTTTTTTAGCATACGTAAAACTATATTTCCTTTCTGTAAACGGCCGGTCAGTCTCTCATATCATCTTTTCCTGACAATCGATAAGACAGCTTCATTAGGCTTTCCGCAAGATGAACATTTTCTACCGTTACATCCTTTGGAAGGTTCAGGTCTGTCGGAGCAAAATTCCAGATACCTTTGATGCCCCATTTAACAAGGTCAGCTGCAAGCTGGGGTGCTTTTGCCTTCGGTACGGTTATTGCTACAATATCAACCTTATTGTTCTTGATGAAATTCTCAATTTCATCTGCCGGTTTGATGATATTTCCGCGAACTTCAATTCCGATCAGCTTTGGGCTCACATCAAACAAGCCCTTCACAAAAAAGCCCCTGCGCTCAAAATCTACATAATTGGCAAGTGCCTGTCCCAAATTACCTGCACCGATTATAATCATATTATATTTTGTATCAAGTCCCAAGATCTTGCCGATTTCAGAGTGGAGATACTCAACATTATAGCCATAGCCCTGCTGGCCAAAACCGCCGAAATTATTCAGATCCTGTCTGATCTGGGAAGCGGTTACCTTCATCTTCTCGCTTAATTCCTTGGAGGAGATGCGAACAACATCCTTCTCAAGTAAATCTCCCAAATATCTGTAATATCTGGGTAAACGATTAATTACTGCCTTGGATATTTCCTTTTTGTACAAAGTGTTACCTCCTTATCGGTGAAGAGATAATCCCTTCTTTCCATCATGAATTTATTATATTTTATTGTTAAACATAAGTCAATGTAAATACTGGAAGGAATGCCTGATTCCTTTCCAAAATAGTAAGAACAGACTATCCTGTCTTTACTTGCCGCATCTTGTATGTTAAAATATAGAACAATAGCGTAAAAAAGCTTGCGCAAAAATTAAGATTATTATGTAAAAATGCAGATAGATTGGGAGATAGTTTTTATGATACTCGCATGTCAAAATATAGGTAAGGCCTTTGGTACCGCCCAGATTTTAAAAAATGTCTCCTTTCATGTCAATGAAAGGGAAAAGGTTGCCATCGTCGGCATAAACGGTGCCGGAAAGTCCACCCTGATGAAAATCATAATGAAAGAAATGGCCGCGGACGAGGGGGAGATCATCCTGTCCAAAGGCAGTACCATCGGTTATCTTGCACAGCATCAAAATCTCTCCTCCGACAGCTCCATACTTGAGGAGATGCTTACCGTCAAGCAGGAAATCATCGACCTGGATGCAGGTATCCGGGCTCTTGAGCAGGATATGAAGCATGCCGAGGGGGATAAGCTTAATCAGATGCTGTCCGCTTATACCCGTCTTACCCATGAATTCGAGATAAAAAACGGCTATGCCTATCAGAGTGAAGTAGTCGGCATCTTAAAGGGGTTGGGCTTTGCGGAAGAGGAATTCGGCAAGAAGGTAAATACCCTCTCCGGAGGCCAGAAGACGCGAATAGCCCTTGGTAAGCTTCTATTGTCAAAGCCTGATATTATTCTCCTGGATGAGCCCACCAACCACCTGGATCTGATCTCCATCGCCTGGCTGGAAACCTTCCTGCTCAATTATAACGGAGCAGTCGTGGTGGTTGCCCATGACCGATATTTCCTGGACAAAGTAGTGTCAAAGGTAGTTGAGCTGGATAATACCAAGTGCCAGACCTTTGATGGAAATTACAGCGATTATGCCGCGAAGAAGGCTATGCTGCGAAGTGCCATGTTAAAGCAATACCTAAACCAGCAGCAGGAAATCAAGCATCAGGAGGAAGTAATTGCAAAGCTTCGTTCCTTCAACCGGGAGAAATCCATCAAACGCGCGGAAAGCCGTGAGAAAATGCTGGCGAAGATTGAGCGTGTTGACCGACCTGCCGATCATACACAGATGCATTTCAGCCTGGAACCGCAAATCGTAAGCGGTAATGATGTGCTGACTGTAACAGAATTGTCCAAGGCCTTCGGAAAGCTCACCCTCTTTACTGATTTGAATTTTGAGATAAAACGGGGGGAAAAGGTTGCCATCATCGGTAATAACGGAACCGGCAAAACTACGATTCTTAAAATCATTAACGGCCAGACGGAGGCGGATGGCGGTGAGATCAGACTTGGAACCAAGGTTAAGGTTGGCTATTACGATCAGGAGCATCAGGTGCTTGATCCCGAGAAGACTTTATTTGAAGAGCTGCAGGATGCCTATCCGCATCTGGATAATACAACGGTACGAAATATTCTGGCTGCCTTTTTATTCACAGAGGACGATGTGTTTAAACGGATTAAGGAGATCAGCGGCGGTGAGCGTGGACGTGTCTCCCTGGCAAAGCTCATGCTCTCCGAGGCTAACCTGTTAATCCTGGATGAGCCTACCAACCATTTGGACATTGCCTCCAAGGAGATACTCGAAAACGCCGTCAACTATTACAGCGGAACGGTTCTATATGTATCCCATGACCGTTATTTTATTAATAAAACAGCAACAAGAATTCTGGACCTGACGGAGCAGACCCTGCTAAATTATATTGGTAATTACGATTATTATCTGGAGAAAAAGCCTGAGGTAGAAGCTGCATACCTGAAGAAAGCACCAACCGACGGCAATATGGTGAGCAATCGTCCCGGCGCTTTCCCTGCCACCTTTCCCACTGCTTACACTTCTGCCGCAGCCTCAGAGACGGAAAGCGACAACAAGCAGAGCTGGCAGCAGCAAAAGGAAGAACAGGCAAGAACCCGAAAGCGTAAGAATGATCTTAAGAAAACCGAGGATGAAATCCATGCTCTTGAAACCAGAAATGAGGAAATTGATGAATTATTGACCCGGGAAGATATCTTTACCAATGTTCAAAAATTGCTTGAGTTGAATAATGAGAAAAAAACGATTGAGGTAAGACTGGAAGAGCTGATGGAACAGTGGGAGGCTCTGGCAATCGAAGAATAATAAAATTGCATAGGGAAGGCGCTCCGAAAAAAGCAGGAGCGCCTTTTGGTTGAGGTTTTAAATTGATTTAGGAGAATGAATTATGATGTCAAAAACAAAAGCGGCAGGGATTATTGCAGGTGTGATCGCAGTTATTTCTATTGCAATGAATGTCAGCACACAAGCCCATGACAGTAAATCACCAGACGGGTCAGAGGATAGACACACCGTAATTATCGATCATGAATCGGTAGAATATGCCGGGAATTCGTATAAGATACTGGAAATCGACGGAGGCTCTTTATCCGGGGAAAGATTGCCTGAGGTGGCCGTCGATATTGGATATGGCGACAGAATATACTGGGCACTGACAAATGAATATGGTCAGCTTGTATATGTAATCGCCGATAAAATCATTTTACAAGAGGATGAAAACGAACCGGTAACCTCAGACGGAAGATACTATAGCGACGAAGCGAAGGTACCGGGAACGGAACAAAAAGATTTAGATGAAGGGCATGTTATTGCAGATTCTCTTGGCGGCGTTTCCAATGCTTATAACATTACACCGCAAAACAGTACCTTAAACCGGCATGGAAATCAAGCTTACCTGGAAAAGGGAATTAAAGATGCCGGCGGCTGCGAAAAATTTTTAGCTACGATTACATATCCGGATACGGCAACCCAGATACCTTCAAGCTATAGATATGAATATCTACTCAATGGGAATGAAATTGTAGATGATTTTGAAAATATAGATCCTGAGGAAGCAAACCGTACTGAATTAGAAGCAAATGATAATGCAGATACCTCATTGAATGAAAGTGAAGAGCTTGCAAAAATCGATACGAACGGAAACGGAACAGTTACCATAGCCGAAGCGATAGCTGCCGGTTATTCCATGCCGATTTATTCCGACAACTGGCTGTATCAGTATATGAATGATAAAGATAGCGATGGTATCGTTGGCGAGTAATCAAAATACACTCAAACGGATAGACTGCTGCAAAGTTTAATCAAGAATGCAACAGTCTTCCTGTTAATCTTCCAGTATTTCCAGCAAAAACAATATCGCCAATGCCTGCCCATAAGGCATAGATTTTATTTCTATATCTTTATAAAATTCTTTTGACTCTCTGCCCATGGCAGTACCGTAGGAAACCTGCTGTACGATGCCATCCTCCGTAATATTATCCAGTATCGCATTCAGTGCACGGTAGGCGCATTCTTGATATTCCTTATCAATATACCCCAGGTGCACTGCTCTCAATATCCCATAGGAGAAGCCGCAGGTTGCACTGGCTTCTACATAGGAGGCAGGATCATCAATCAGCGTATGCCACATTCCCGATGGTTCCTGATATTGCTTTAATGCGGACACCTGAATTCGTAACGCTTCTATGAGATACCGTTTGTAGCTGTCCTCACAGGTGACCATAGTAAGAAGTTCGGGAATTGCTATGGTTACCCAACAATTCCCCCTGCCCCACAAAGCCCTAGAAAAATTATGGTTCCCATGAAAAGTCCAGCCATGAAACCAAAGTCCGGATTTTCTGTCCGTCAGATATTTGATATGTAGTAAAAACTGATATTTTGCCTCTTCCATCATATCATTTCGTTTGGCAAGCCGTCCGTAATTGGCCAGGAACAACACTGTCATAACCAGGGTATCATCCCATAACTCCTGATCGTTGACCGAATCAGAGGTAATATGCTGAAATCCTCCTTCTTTCGTTCTGGGAAGCTCCATCATCACCCAATCCGCCCATTCCCGGCACAGAAGAAGATAGCTGCTGTCATTTGTATATTCTGCTATGTAGGCTAAAGTAAGCATAGGCGCACAAGTATTAATATTTTTTGCGGGAAGTCCTGCTTCGATACGCTCATTATAATATTTGATCAGCATATCCAGATATCGTTGTTCTTTTGTATTGTCGTACAGCTTCCATAAACCGAACAAGCCTACGCCCTGCGTCCATTCCCAGTATTGATATTTGCTGATATCATCTCCTGCCAGATTATTTGTTTTCATATTAGATAAGAAGGTGGTATCATTCTCATACAGTACTTTTTGAAAACTCGCAATTACTCTGTTTAACTTGTCATATAAGATACTTTCCCTGTCTGTTAACATTCTTTAATTTCCTTTCAGCATTCCATCTGTACTAACTTATGTAACTTGCTAGCCCTAACGATGTATTGAATTTTTTGCTTTACTAACATAGATATTATACTTTATATGTTACAAAATCTACGCTTTTCTTGCCTTTATCGCGTAATATATTGCATAATTTGCTTTTTTCTTTTATAATTAATCTATACACCGGCTGGCAATTATGAATAGAAAGGATAACTACCGTACAATCCATAATCCCGGTAGTTATAACAGGGACCGTTATGCTGCTTGAAAATACCGTATTGTATGAAAAACATCATCTGACCGAAATTAATACTCCTGAAGATAGCTTCTATTATTTCTTTGACTATGATGAACGTTCCTATGCAATTAATATGGAATTCCAGCATTTTCACCAATTTTATGAATTCTGCATCTTCCTGGACCAGTCGGCAAATCACCTGATAGAAGGGGATATTTATGACTTGCAGTTTTTAGATATCGTAGCGATCAAGCCCTCTGTATTACACAAGACCCAATATCCCCATGGTACGCCTAAGAAGCGTTTAATCATTAATTTCCTGTTTCCTTTCGATGCCGAAGGTATCAGTGACGATTTGAAGACGCTGTTAACCATCTTTGACAAACCGGTCCCTATCTACCGTTTTATTGGGACCTATAAGGAACAGATCTTCGGATTATTAAATGATATCTTCCGTCTGACAAATTCAGAGCATACTGATATCAGAACCTTACTGATTCACAATAAATTTATTGAGTTTCTGGCGAAGCTTTATTTATTTCGAAGTGAGAATACCTATGTTGTCCATTCCTCAGTGGATAATCTGACAAATAAAGTGTATTCCATAACCTCCTATATCCATGAGCATTATCAGGAGGATTTATCACTGGAATTACTGGCTAAAAATTTTTTTATCAGCAGCTATTATTTATCCCACCAGTTTAAAAAGATCACGGGCTTTACTTTAAATAACTATATTCAAATGACCAGAATCCGTAATGCTCAGCAGCTGTTGCTAACCACAAACAGGAATGTGACAGGCATATCGGAAGCCTGCGGCTTCTTAAGCTTCTCACAGTTTAACCGCACCTTCCATAAGCACTGCGGCACATCTCCGACAAAATACCGCTCCAGCAAAGGATTAAAGGCATCCCCGTCCTTACAGCGCAGTGAATAATGGCGAAGGAATCATCCCGCCACAGTAAGGGTAATTGTCTTCTCGCAGGGCGTATATTCGTTAAGATAGATTGTATAGCCCATATCATTCTTTTCTTCCCCGGAATAATGACCCGGAAATTCATGGGTACCAAATCCCGGTCCTATTTGGATACGGTTTTGATGATGGATGAGATTGACATATCCGTCCCGTAATATCATACCGGAACCTTTTTCTGCCTGTAGATAAAAATGCTCATTTTCCAGGATACTGCCGGAAGGCACGCAGATCTGGAGCCGAAGGGGAAGACCGTCTAATCCCTCGGCCTTCATTGTCAGCTGCAATCCATCTGCCAGCTCTTTTACATGAACCGTCAGACATACCTCGCTGTTATGCAGCAGCTCTCTTTTGGAATGATCCATCTCCCACCAGTCACTGGTTCCCGAATAATCCCGAAAAGGCTTGTAGTACCAGCTTTGCACGGTGGAAGTCAGCGTATATTCTTTCTCCATAGCCTCCAGCGTCTGTGGTATAAAGTTGCGAACTGCGCAATAGCTTTCCCCAACCCTAAGAAAAACCGGAGTCTCTTTCACCTGAAGGAACAAGAAGGCACTGCTGCCTTTCAAAACGGTATATCCAAATCCCGGGGTCTTTACACGGACAATCCCGGGCTTCTCATAATAGCTATGATAGCTTTCCAAAAAACCGCAGCCAACGAACTTATAGTGATACATCGCATCCTTCAGCATGAGATTATGAAGACAATCCGGCGCCGGATCACCGCGTTCTGCATTGTCCATGATTATCTTATGTGCCGCGGCGTCAAATTCCGGATTAAAATGAAGGCTGGTCAGGTAAAGATATTGATAAAAATAGAGATCCATGTAAGCTTTCCTTCCCTGATCCTGCCTGGTTGAATTTTGTGTGAAGATCGTGTCATCAGGATCGATATAAGTAAGCATCATATGAAGATTACGCTCCACATAGCCAAGATAGGTCTCGTCCTTACTTTCCTCATACATTGCCAGCATTGCATTATTTACAACAGCATTATATCCCCCTGTGGAACGCTCGGCATACTGTCCGTCCTTGTCACCGTCAATTCCCTCTGCAAGATATTCCTTTACTTTATCAAGATAAATTTCTGCCGCCGGCTGTCCGGTAAGCAGGTTTGCCCCCTGCATCAATGCGGCGCAGATCGCCCATCGATGATTGGGTGTATGAAAGCCCCCGTTCTTAATTCCTTGAAGCGCATTGGTAAGTATTTTGAAATATTTCTCTTTCAATACCTTAGTCTGATCCTCTGTATCAAACTTTTGCAGCAGACGATAGGCTGCGATCAGCCGTTTAAAGCAAAATGAGGTATCCGGCGCTGATTTAAAATTACAGGTGGGGTAGTCAAAGCTGCCGTCCTCCCTTTGATTCAGGGCGATAAAATCCAGCCCACGGTTGATGGCGGCATACAGCTTCGGATCATGACAGTAGCGGCTCTCCTGATTCAAATATACCGCAACGGATGTTGTTAACACATATACCGTGGGCTTTACATCCACGATTGGATTTCTTAAGCTTCCATAATCTCTTCTGCCTGTGTCCATAATCTGATTTTGCATAAAATCGGCTGCTCTTTTTTCGGCAGAACGAATGATTCTTCCTATATATCTTTCCATGCCGGCTCTCCTAACTTTACTTATTCAAAAAATATCGGATTTGTAATCGCCATATTGTTACAATCATCCTTTGCTATGAAAAACATCCATTTGATATCCTTAAGGCTGATATCACATAGTATCCTGCTGTAATCATAGCTTCCCTGCATTTGATCACGTGTTTCCAATGACAGATCAGTCCTTCTGTTTCCGTTGCTATAGATCAATAGCTGTTTTAAAGGGCGGTTTGCCAGCAATTTAATGCTGATATCGGTCTTATCCGGCTTTGGAGCCAAGGTTTCTCCCGGTAATTTTCCTGAAATTTCAGGAATTAAAATCGGACCGTTTGTCAGAAAGCTGTGCCCTTGCTTAAGACTTGATAACAAAGTGCTCTGTGTTACCTCTCCGGTAACATGAACATAATTTCTGACACAGGCACTTGTCAGATTCTCAGCCCATTTCTTAAGAGCAGGCATAACCTCCTTATAAAATCTGATGTAGGAAGCAACCTCTTGCGTAAGCTCCTTCGGTATGGGAAGTCTCTTTTGCGTAATTAGTTCCGCCAGCCAGCTGAGCTGATTGAAGTAAGCATGGTAATCATTGGCAAGGATATTGTGCGTATCACTTCCGGCTGTTGCGGGGATATAACGTCCCTCTTCCAGCAATTTCAGCCAGAGAAGAAAAGCCCTGTGATTGGCCGTGCCTTCCAGCATGGGGTTTGAACCGTTCCATAGTTCCATGGTCTCAAATATCTGAAGGATATCATCATACTCCTCATTCCAGGAGATTGCTTTACTACGGTCCCGGGGATGATTGATCTGAGGAAGCCCGCCCAAGCCTTTAATCTCCTCCGTAATTCTAATAAATTCCTTACGGAGATATTCCTCCGTACGATTTTTACCGTCCGGAATGTGATAGATCACATCCTTTGCCGCTCCCAGCGACATGACATGTCCGTTGGAGGTTGATATTTCCTTAGATAGAATCGGGATAAATTTATCATTTTGTAACGCTGCCCATTCCGGGTGGTTTAATATGTTATGATGATCGCTTAACGCGCCGAAGGAAGCGCCCATGGCCATCATGGACCTGCAGACCGTTTTCGGACCTTCAAGGACCGGATCGGTGCCTCCATAAACCGGGCTGCTGTAAATGCTGTGATGATGCAAATCACCAGAATACCAATTTTCTCTTCTGAGATGAAGGATGGGCACAAGCTCTATTGTAAGCTGTGAGGCTTTATCCTTATTGATTCTTATTTCATGCCTGATAATCGTATATTCAGAGCCCTTTGAGATTTCAACAGAATAAACTCCAATTGGCAGAATAAGCTTAAGTTCACCCTCCCAGCCTGTTATTTCTCTTTGAAAATTCAACTCATTTTTCGTATTATTTATATGCTCATTCTTTCCTGTACTTATCGGGAACAGCTTTACCTGAGCCGGAACTCCCTGCCCTGTTTCATCCCTGACATAAACCTGCAAAGAGCCTGTTTCTTCCCTTACACACCTTGGAGTATAATAGAGTTTTTCATGATCACATAACCCTTCCAGCCAGTGAATGATGTTACACACTCTCTCCAGATCATAAGAATTGTTCCTTTCCTGTTCACCAATTGTTTGATCTATTCCCATCAGAATATCATATCCTGTTGATAATATCTTTGTAAGTTTTGACATCGTCCCCTCCATGCACCATGGAACCGGTAACCGGTAAAGCAATAGGGCAGCTTTCCTTGCTGCCCATTGCTTATGATATAAACTTTGAATTACTTAGCTACATTTGCATCATAGTAAGCGGCTCTTTCTTCAAAAATCTTTTCCAGCCCTGCATTCACTAAATTTTGATATTCAGATTTCTGTAATGTGTCAAACTCGCCTGGATCACAGCTGATGAGCTTATAAACATATTCAATCGCTAATTTTTTCACATTTGCCAGATAGGTGGCCTCGGCTTCCAGTATAACGGGGAAAGTAGGATATAGATACTGATCCGTTGTTAAAACATCATAGAAACTGTTAAAGTATTCTTCGTCAGACCATGCATTTCCCTTCACCCAGGTTGATACAACAGCATCTTTATTATCTACATATGCAAAGTGTTCATTAACAATATTTAAATCTGCAGCTGTTCCCGGATATCCTTTGGCAAATAATTCATCCTCTGTTAAGCCGACCGGTACACCTGCGTCACTAAGGGTATGATCCGGTGTAAATGCTACGTTTTCAGCATTTGCGGCATCTGCCAGCCAATTGAGATATTTCATAACGGCATCCACTTTATTGGCACTTTTCGCAGGTACCATAACAAACATTCCAAATAACGGCTCGGTAGGATTGCAGTAATCGCCTTCCGGAGTATCAAAGCAGTTTACGGCAACAAATTCCGCATCAGGAACAAGAGACTTCAATGCCGGTACATAATCAAATATTCTCGTGGTGTCATCCAATGCAAAGCCGACATTACCCGCACTTACATTCTGCATGTATATATCTGTTGTAATATCAGCCGCAAAATCCTTGGCTATCAGTCCTTCACTATATAGTTGATTCATCTGCTTCAGGCCATCCACCCCACCGGGTGCAAAGATCTTCAGATTTTCCGAATAAATATAGGCATCTTTCTCTGATAATTCCGGTACATAGGAACCAATAAAATTAAGATAGAATTTCTCCGTATCAACCGTACCGCCCATACCCCACGGTATTACATTTTCAACATTACCCGGGTTCTTCTCTTTAAAGGCACGCAGGCAGGCAAATAATTCTTCTTTTGTCGCCGGAATATTCATACCAAGTGCATCCAGCCAGTCTTTTCTGATATAGGAAACATGCCGGGGAACCTGCAAGCCTCTTCTCCTCATAATCGCATATTGTTTACCGTCTAACTGCCCCATACTCTGGATATCACCTATCGTACTGTTGATTGTTGCACCGTATTTTGCATATGCTTCTGACAAATCAGCTAAACCATTATTTGATGCATAATTGCCATAAATGCTCTGATCATAGGTAAATATCACATCAGGAGCCGTTCCGCCGGCCATCATAATATTAATCTTATCATCTGAGCCGGATCTTGGTACTGCCACAAAATTAACCTTTACATTACAAGCCGCTAAAACCTGTTCCTGAATCCATTTTGTTAAAGAATTGTCTTCACTTGTCGTATTTGGTGCCGCATTACCGCGATCCCAAACCATAACGGAGATTTCCTGCACCTCTGCGTTATCCTTCGTATCGCCTGATGAGGATGCAGCATCTTCTGCCGTACCTGCACTTGTAGGAGCTGCCGTGCCTGAATTATCTGCCTTTTGGCCGCAGGCTGTTAAAGTCAAAGCAACGGCCAGTAATAATGCGCATGTTGATGGTAACCTTTTTTTCATAGTTCTTCCTCCTAATTTTATTTGGTATACGCTCTATGCCATTTTTATTTAAATCAAGTGTTTATGTGTTTCACAAAAAACTTTTCGCACATAGACATATGATTTGAATACAATAGTGATTTACCTTAGCCCTTAACAGCTCCCAGCATAATTCCCTTGGTAAAGTACCTCTGGATAAACGGATAGGCAATCAACATAGGGGTCATGGAGATAACAATACTGGCTGCTTTAATATTATCTGCGATAAGCTGGGAGGTTGTCCCCTCCTGCAGCGAAATTCTTACTGAGTCGATCATTTGCTTCAGCATCATCTGTACTGTATATAAGCCTGTTCGATTGATATAATATAAAACATCGCTGACTCCGTTCCAGCGGCTTACCGCATAGAAGAGGCTTAAGGTAGCCACTGCGGGAACTGCCAGCGGCAATGCAATCTTTAATAAAGCCTTAAATTCAGTACAGCCATCCATGTATGCCGATTCATAAAGCGATTTTTCTATTCCTATAAAAAACGAACGCATTATTATCAGGTTATATGTACTTAGAGCTCCCGGAATCAGCAGTGCCCATATGGTATCAATAAATCCGAAGCTTTTCACATTCAAATAGTTTGGTATCGTTCCGGGATCAAAGTACATAGTAAGAACAAACAATGTCATTATCATTTTTCTGCCCTTTAGGCCCGGCTTCGAAAGCGGATAAGCTGCCAGGATTGTCATTATCATACAAATTCCCGTATAAGCTAACGTTATGAGGATGGAATACAGGAACGAATTCGTAAAATTACTGTTTCCAAATGCTCTTTGATATGCTTCAGCAGTAAATTGAACCGGAAAAATCCATACCTGGCCGGATAATATTGCCGTTTTCGAACTAAGGGATATCGATATTACACGTAAAATCGGAACCAGCGTCACCAAAGATATAATGACAAAAATGATGCCTACCGTTATTTGAAAAAATATAGCTGATTTACTCTTTACTTCACTCATTATATTATCCCTTCCTCCCCGAATTTCTTTGCTAAAGCATTTACTACCAGAATAAGGATTACACCGACTACGGATTGGAACAGACCGATTGCAGTTGCAAAATCAAATCGTCCTGCTTGCAGACCAACGCTGTAAACGTAGGTACTGATAACCTCTGAAGCATTTTTCACGAGTGTATTTCCCATCATATACGGCCGTTCAAATCCAATGGCAACCACTTTTCCAAGTGCCATGATCAACATTACCGTGATGGTACCCTTGATCTGGGGGATCGTAACGAACAAAATTCTTTTTAATCTTCCTGCCCCATCAATATAGGCTGCTTCACTTAAATTAGGATCCGTGCCTGTAAGCGCTGCCAAATAAATAATTAATCCGTAACCTGCCCCCTGCCATATACCGGTTACCCAGTAGACAACTCTCCATATAGAAGGAGTGGTAAGGAAATCAATTTCCGTTCCTCCAAGCGCCGTAATTGTTCTGTTAAGCAAACCATTGCTCGAACATATTTGACTAATGATTCCGGCAATAATTACCCAGGATAAAAAGTTGGGCAGATACAAAATTAATTGAGTAGCTTTCTTAATATACCGATTATTAATTTCATAAAGAAACAAGGCTAAGATAATGGGAACCGGGAAACCCAGAATAATATCACCCAAATTTAAAACTAAAGTATTTTTTAACGACAGCCAAAATGCCTCAGAAGAAAATGCTTCTTTAAAATGTGCAAGACCGACCCAGTCACTGCCTGCAATGCCTGCAAAAATATTAAACTTTTTAAATGCTACTACTGCGCCCAGCATCGGCTTATATTTAAACAAAATCAAATACACCAGAGGAAGAACCAGCATTAAATATAATTGGTAGTTATTCTTCAAATATGTTTTCTTTGAAACTTTATGGGCTCGCTTACCCGATTTCGTTTTGCTTTCTTTCATTGATCTCCTCCTGTACGACATACTGCAAGAACAAATTCAACCTTATCAATCATTTTAATAGGATTGTACCAAGTATAGGCTACAAAAACTATGCTTTAATTGCGTTTTTTTTAAATATACATTGCATTATTTGCGTTTATAATGTTCATAATTAACAATTTCCGATTGATACGCATGATTTTTAAGGCAATTTTAACAACAGCAGGATTTAAAATATATTGTCTGTTTACGAAACACCTTTATATTTTATCAATATATTAAAATCTACAGGCTGCCATCAAATAGTTTCCTATCAAACAATAAAAAATAAAGCACTGCCTTTTGCAAGGAACCCCTAAGATCAGATAAAAGCTAATCTTAGGGGTTCCCTGTAAAAGTATGAGCGCCTTTTTACTGCATTAATAATATTAACAATAATATTCTCTTCACAAACTTTGTCCATTTATAATAACATCCATTCATCTGCTTTGACGCATTGAAGTATCACTTTGCTCCATAATCACTTTCCATAAATGAACCTGGCCATCTTTTTCTCCTCTGCAGCAGAATTCAATTGATATATTTTGTTTGTTATCTGCTCCACAGCCTCCTGCACACTGATCTTATCTGCCTTATCAATCAACTCCTCTCCAAAATAACTCTCAACCGTACAGAATACCGTTGAGGACCAGCCGTATTCCTCCCCTTTCCGGGAGACCTTCTGCTGCCTGCCGCACATGGTAAGATACATTTTCATCTGCAGTTCCGTCAGTGCTCTGTCGAACCTGGAGGCATCCTCTCTTGAAAATCCTCCGATTTCCTTGATGGCATGAAGCGGCAGGCTTCCATACAGGGTGACAATATCATAGATCTGCTTGGCAAAATGGCTTATGGTACCATCCGAATATTCCTCCTCAAAGCTTCTGCCCTGCCGCCTGACTGCCAGAAAATAAGGATACCATTCCTTTGTGATATATCCGCCCTTTTTGAAGAACAATTTTGCGTATGCGATATCCTCCCGCTCATTAAGCACCCGTATCCTCCACTCCCAAGGATCCGTGTCAGGCTCGCCGGTATGCCAGCGGACACTTGTTTCATAGGGCGGCTCCTCATTCCAGCTCCAGGGAATAATCGAATATATCCCCTCAGGATTGCCGCCGCTCATGGAAAAGCCTGATTGAAGAAGATTAGGAATAAAATCATTATAATTTTGAATCATATGGATAACCTCCCATTGAATTAATTGATTCATTTTATCATACGAACAGGACAGCTGTATGTCTTGTTGTATAAAAAATCCTGTGCTTTCGTATAAACTGAAACCACAGGATTATCTTATGAACTATATATCCCTATATCAAAGACATATCAGGATATTAATAACATATCAGGATATTAATAACATATCCAGATATTAACAAGTATCAGGACATTGCAACGTATCCGAATATCCATAGGATATCCGCAAATCATGGCAGGAACCCGACATCTCCCTAAAGCCCCTGCTCACTGATGTTCTTAATGGTATTAATGATATGCTCATGGGCCAGGGATTCCGCCAGTGCTCCGTCACGTTTACGGATTGCATCCACAATTGCAGCATGTTCCTGACTTGACTTGGACGCACGGCTTGGCATGGAGAGGGTTATTTTGCGAATTCTCTCAACATAATGGTGAAAATCCGATAGTACATGCTCCAGGATCTTACTCCCCGAGGCCTTATAAATCAGGTCGTGGAACTTATTATCCAGCTCCACCAGCTGTTCGTAATGACTCCTTCGCGCATGAAAATCCGAAAGATATAATATCTCATCCAAAGCTTCGATCTGGGCTTCCGTAATATGTTCGCAGGCCCATTTTGCACATAAGCCCTCCAGATAAGAACGGATCACATAGATGTCATGGATATCCTTCTGGGTGATGCCGGTTACATAGGCTCCTTTATTCGGAATCATCGTAACCAGGCCCTCTAATTCCAGCTGTCTTAACGCTTCTCTGACCGGAGTACGGCTGACACCAAGCTCGAGTCCGATGGTATTTTCCTTCAGTTCTTCATTTTCCTGATAGACGCCGGACAGAATATCCTCTCTCAGCTTGTTAAATACCCGTCCCCGCAAGGAATATTTATCGGTCACCTCTTTATGAAGATCAAAATCCTCCAAGGAATTCCCTCCTTATTAATCTTTATTGAGGAATGTAAATTTAATTTAGCTTTCCAGGACTAATCCGCTGATGGTGGACATGATATAATCTGCCAGCTGGGCTCCCGTCGCCCCGGTTGACCTTCCGGTTGTCACAACCTTCTTCTCGGTTACCGTACAGATATCCAGCGCACGGTACAGCTTATCAGCCTCTTCCTTATATCCGATATGTGCCAGCAGCATAGCTCCTGCACGGATCATACTGCAGGGATCGGCATAAATATCTCTGCCCTCTTCCACCATTCGGGGAGCGGAGCCATGAATTGCTTCAAACATCGCATATCGCTTACCGATATTGGCGCTGCCTGCCGTACCGACACCACCCTGGAACTCGGCAGCTTCATCCGTCAGGATGTCGCCGTAGAGGTTGGGAAGAACAAGCACCTGGAAGTCCTTTCTCCTCTTCTCGTCCACAAGCTTCGCCGTCATAATATCAATATACCAGTCATCCGCGGTAATTTCGGGATATTCCTTTGCTATGTCACGGAAGATATCAAGGAATTTACCATCGGTTGTTTTTATAATATTTGCCTTTGTTACCGCAGTTACTCTGCTCTTACCGTTGGCTTTCGCAAATTCAAAAGCCGCACGAATGATACGTTCCGTACCCTGGGAGGTGACAACCGTAAAGTCAACACCCAGATCCTCCGTCACATGAACGCCCTTACTTCCTACCGCATAGGCACCTTCCGTGTTCTCACGATAGAAGGTCCAGTCAATCCCCTGCTCGGGAATCCTGACCGGTCTTACATTTGCAAAGAGATCCAGCTCTTTTCTCATGGCCACATTGGCACTCTCTACATTCGGCCAGGGGTCTCCCTTTCTTGGGGTTGTGGTAGGTCCCTTCAGGATAACATGACATTTTTTTAATTCTTCCAGAACAGCCGGCGGAATTGCTGCCTGCTCAGCAGCTCTCCGCTCAATGGTCAAGCCGTCAATAATACGAAATTCAACCTTGCCTGCGCGGATATCCTCCTGTAACAGAAATTCCAATATTCGTTGTGCCTGTGCAGTGATTGCAGGACCGATTCCGTCACCGCCGCATACTCCGATAATAAGCCTATCCAGGGATTTATAGTCCATAAAATCTCCCTGCGCTTTCATAACCTCGACTCTTTTTAACTGTTCTATCAATAACTGTTCAAACCGCTCTTTCGCGGCCGCAATCTTCTCTTCAGAAATCATGAGTATCCTCCGTTGTCCGTATTTCTGACTAAAAGCAAATTATTGTGCTTTTTCGGCACTTTTGTGCTTTTCTCATCATACAATATTTTTATAAAATTGCCAACTAGTTTTTAACTATGTATTGTAATCTCTCAAGTATATACCTTCAGCTCATTCACAAAGCTTCAGGCCCAGCTCCTGCTCCGCCTCGGAAATGACGGCAATCAGCTCATCATCTGTAATAACGGTAACACGTCCGGTATCATATTCCTCATCCACCCATTTCTTGATCTTTTGTACCACCGGGTGGTCCTTACCGATGGCCTTGCTGCCCTTAAGTTTATAATAGGTATTGATCCAGTGGGCAATGCCGGCAAGTCCGGAGGTATTGGATACTGCAACAAGCACCGGACGGTTCAGGAATTTATCGGTATCAAATATATTATAGATTTCTTCGTTCTTCAGCAATCCGTCTGCGTGGATTCCGGCGCGGGTTACATTAAAGTTCTTTCCGACAAAGGGGGTCCTGGAAGGAACGCGGTATCCGATCTCCTTCTCAAAATACTGTGCAAGCTCGGTAATTATTGTGGTGTCCATTCCGTCCAGAGTTCCCTTCAGCTGGGCGTATTCAAATACCATTGCCTCCAGAGGGGTATTACCGGTTCTCTCCCCGATCCCGAACAAGGAGCAGTTCACTCCGCTGGCACCATACAACCATGCGGTGGTTGAGTTTGAAACCGCTTTATAGAAATCATTATGACCATGCCATTCCAGCCATTTGGAAGGAACCTCTCCATGGGCCACGATACCGTAAATAATACCTTGTACGGACCTCGGTATCACCGCTCCGGAGAAATTCACACCATAACCCATGGTATCACAGGCTCTGATCTTAACCGGTAGATTATATTCCTTGCTTAATTTCATTAATTCCCTGCAGAAGGGGATCACAAAGCCGTGAATATCGGAACGTGTGATATCCTCCAGATGGCATCTTGCGGCAATGCCATATTCCAGACACTCCCTGACTACGCTCAGATAATGTTCCATCGCTTCTTTTCTGCTCATCTTCATCTTATAGAAGATATGATAATCGGAGCAGCTCACCAGAATACCGGTTTCCTTCATGCCGATCTCTTTCACCAATTGAAAGTCGCTTTTGCTTGCTCTGATCCAGGAGGTCACCTCAGGAAACTGATACCCCTTCTCCATACATTTATAAACCGCGTCCCTATCCTTCTTACTGTATAAGAAGAATTCGCTCTGACGGATCAATCCCTTAGGCCCGCCCAGCTTATGGAAGTAGTCATATATCGTTACAATCTGCTCTGTTGTGTAGGGAGCTCTGGACTGCTGGCCGTCACGGAAGGTTGTATCGGTAATAAATATCTCATCCGGCAGATTGTGAGGAACGATACGGTCATTGAAAGCAATCTTCGGTATCTCATCATAAGGAAAGAGACCACGAAAGGTATTGGGCTCTGCCACATCCACCAGGTTATAGATCGGTTCCTCCAGCTGCAGCAGGTTATTGTGAGGATTTTGAAACACTTTTCTTTCATTCATAGCTTGCTCTCCATTCTTACCATTATCAAATTTGTTTTATTGTATACAATTATACTTGTATTGTCAATACGCTTTCCTCATTTATTTATTTAACTTGGCGCAGTGATAAATTTAATCATCCGCTGGGTATATTTTACCATTCTTTTCCATGATTACTTTATGGCAAATCATGCCGATTAATTATATAATAGCAACGTACATGAGTCAAAATATTGCAATATTAACACTTATATGGGAGGTATCAATGAAAAAACTAAATATTATACTGCTTGCCGCGGCCTTGCTTTTCGGAATGGTTCCGCAGACCGCCATGGCTGAAGAAAGCTCAGTAAGCATCGGTTATGACCAGGAGTTGACACAATATTTAACAGAAGTAAGTAATGAACGCGGGTTTACTGTAACCAAAGAAGATATTGAAGCATTACTTGGCAGTTACGGACTGGATTTATCCTACTTTTCTTCTGCTGACGAAATGCGGTACTCCTTTGGTGAGGTAATCAAAGCAGATTACAGCAATCTGGATCTAATTTATTATATCTATGATCTTGACCTGAATTCGCTTACCCAGCTTCTTGCAAATAACGGAGAAGAATTAAAGGATTATCTTTTTCTGGATCAGCTGGACTACGCCGTATATTTTTATACGGACGGCATACTGCAAAGGCAGCCGGATTTTGACGAGAAGCTTACCGAATATCTTACCGAAATCAGTGCCCAACGCGGTTTTGAAGTAACGATAGAAGCTCTGAAAGCGAGCCTGCGCACCTCTTACAGCTCACTGGAGGATTTTCAGACGGTAGAGGAGCTTCGCAGCTTTATGGGCGAGGTGATCAAAGCAGATTACAGCAACCTGACTGCAATCTATGACGAATATGATCTTGATGCGGCTTCCCTTCAAACCCTGCTCGAACAAAACGGTAAGAGCCTGAAGGATTATATTTATGTGGAGATCCTGGATTATGATGTGTATACGTTCTCAGGAGCTTATTATTCAGAGCTTTTCGATGACCCCATGCTGGCTGATACATTGGCAGAATTTGATATCACTGAGGAAGAACTGCAGAATACACTTGAATATTTTATAACATATCAAAATTATTTTGCGGACCCTGTCTTCATAGATAAGTTGACCGATTTAAGTGAGAGAATGGCAGACTTTGAAGACGCGGAGGATATTACTCCTGCGCAGATTGACGAAATGATCTCTCTATTGCAGGAATACTTTCAATTACTTAAAATAACACCGGCCATCTCCATAACTCAGGACGGGAAAGAGACTCAGTTTTCAATGAAAGACCTTTTTACTATAGCAGAACAAGATCCCGCAATATTTACCGAGGCTGATGGCATCACCATTGCTATCTACGGAGAAGACTCCCAGCTATTGGTCGACCTTAAAATAACAGGGGATCTTCTGGAGTCCCTGAACGGTCTTGTTGACGAAACAGTCGATGATATCGAAGCCGCAGCGGAGGAAGTGAAGGTTCAGCCGGCTGCACCGGTGAATGAAACGACGCCGGACAGACAGGTTGCCTCAGACTCCAGAACAGAAAATGGGGGCAGGCTTCCGAAAACAGCAGCAAATTATCTGCCTGATGCCGCCATCGGTTTATTCCTGCTGTCAACCGGACTTTACATGAATAAGAAGGTTAAAAATGTTAAGAAAGAAGCCGCCGTCTATTAATCATAACAACAAAGGAAGGTGCAGCATCCTGAGGGTTGCTGCCCTTCTTATCATCCTTTGCGGAATATGGATGGTGTCCGTCAATCTGTATCATTTTACCCGAAGTACCTTGTCCGGATGGCTTTATGAACCGGGAAAATACACAGAAGACAGCAATCCGGCAGACAACGCCTCAGAAGATATTACCTCAGAGGACATTGCCTCAAAGGATACTGCGGCAGAGGATACCGATGCTGCCGTAAACCAGCCGGCAGCCGATGCAGTTACAGAAGCTCCGGATACCGGCGCCAATATACTGGGTACTGCCGGACCCAACGCGAAGAAAGAGCTTTATCCGGAGCTTCCGGAGGAAGGCGAGGTAATCGGCGAATTATCCATTCCAAAAATTGATGCCGCCTATCCCATCTATGAAGGAACAGAGGAAAATGAACTCGATCTGGGTGTCGGGCATTATATCAACAGCGTACTTCCGGGCGAAATAGATAATTGCGTTTTATCCGGACATCGTAACACTGTCTTTGATCAGCTTGGAGAGATTGAAAAAGGAGATTCCCTCATTGTTACTACTTCTGCCGGGACCTTCGAGTATCTGGTACAGAAGATCAGAATCGTAGAGGAGGATGATGAGACAGTAATCGTCCCAAAGCCGAAAGCAACCTTAACCGTTACTACCTGTTACCCATTTACCTATGTCGGTGCCGCACCCCAAAGGTATATCCTGGTTGCCGGCCTCAAAAAAGCAGAGCTGAATAAGCCGAATCAGTAAATGTACCCCGGACATAAGATAAATCCTATATCCGAGGTACATTTTTATGTTACAACTTATGTCGTAATGATTATAATGCCAAAAGATCATGCTGCTGATGCGGCATAGACATATCAATATAATGATGTGTTCTTTCGCTTAATACCATCTATGTATTCAAATTAATTTCACAATGAATTCATATGCCACAGGGATCAGAACCGCCGGCAGCATATTCCCCACCTTTATCTTCTTGCCGAAGATCATATTAATTCCAATTCCGAAGATCAGTATGGAGCCGACGAAGGATATATTTGCAATCAGCTGCTCGCTCAGATATGGTTCAATATAACTTGCAGATAAGGTGATTAAGCCTTGATAAATTCCAAGAGGTATAATCGAGAAGAATACTCCGATTCCTAAGGTTGATGCAAAAAAGACGGCAGCAATACCATCCAAAAAACCTTTGGCATACAGCATAGCAGCGTCTCCTGTCAGGCCATCCTGAAGGGAACCGATGATTGCCATTGCTCCGATGCAGAATAATAAGGAGCTGCTGACAAAGCCTTCTACAAAATTCCGGCCTTTTTCCCCCTTTACTTTCAGCTTATGCTTAATCCATTCTCCCAGATGCTCCAAACGGGTTTCGATATTAATTATCTCTCCAATCAAAGCCCCAATTGCCAGAGAGATGATCATCAGCATGATGTTGGCCGTCTTCAGCCCTTCCCCCTCCACTCGGAATAATCCCTGCAGGGCACCGCTGATACCGATAAACATAACTGACAATCCCAGTCCGTTCATGATTGTAGTCTGAAACCGCTCCTTCAGGCCTCCCCCAAGAAGCATTCCAATGGCTGAGCCTCCAAGGATCGCAGCCATATTCGCCAATGTACCTAATCCAATCATATGCTCTCCTGTTCTATCCCTTAAGATGTTCTATGTGAACCTGCCTGTCCTCATTAAACGAGTCCGGTGGTCTTTTCCACATCTCTTAAGGCAAGTATAGTACGTGCGAGCAAATCCTCAAGCTCCCAGCCAAGCATTGCCGCACCCCGGTCAATGACCTCTCTCGAGCAGCCTGCCGCAAACTTTGGCGTCTTATATTTCTTTTTCACGGAGCTGACCTCCAGATCCATCATACTTTTGGAAGGCCTCATAATAGCAACCGCACCGATTAACCCTGTTAACTCATCTACAGCATACAGAACCTTTTCCATCTGATGCTCCGGCTTGATATCCACGGTAATTCCGTAGCCATGGCTGGCTGTCGCCCTGTTAATCCTGTCATCAATCCCTCTGTCACGCAATATCTCCTGACTCTTGATACAATGCTCCTGCGGATAAATTTCAAAATCCAAATCATGCAGCAATCCTACAATGCCCCAGAACTCTTCCTCCTCGGCATACCCTAATTCTCTGGCGAAATATTTCATTGCACCTTCCACAATTCGTGCATGCTTCAAATGAAACTCATCCTGATTAAATTCGGTCAACAGTTCCCAGGCTTCTTCTCTAGTCGGAATCCTTCCCATGGTTATCTCTTCCTTTCCTTGTTCTTATTTATCTTAGAGTATACTTTCAGCATACTCTAAGATAAATAAATTAAACGATTTCTATGATTTCTCTATCATTATCCCCTGTTTGACTTAACTCCGGTAAGCTCCTTGATTACTTCCCCTGCGATAATCAGACCTGCTACAGAGGGAACAAACGCATTACTTCCCGGTATCTGACGCCTTTCTGTACATTTTCTCTGGGTACCGGGAGGACATACACAATTGGTCCGGCAGCTGATGGACATATCCTCCAGAGGCTTAATGGGCAGCTCCTTTGAATAAACCACCTTCAGCTTCTTAATCCCCCGTACCTTTAATTCTCTGCGCATTACCTTCGCCAGAGGGCAGACAGAAGTCTTATAGATATCCGTCACTTCAAACCTGGTTGGATCCAACTTATTTCCGGCGCCCATACAGCTGAGGATGGGCGTATTCGCCGCCTGTGCCCTGAGTACCAGCTCAATCTTAGCAGATACCGTATCTATTGCATCAACAATATAATCATACTCTGAGAAATCAAACCGGTCTGCCGTCTCCGAGGTATAAAAGCATTGATGAGTCATTACATTTGCTTTGGGATTAATCTCCAGAATTCTGTCCCTCATAACATCAACCTTATACTTACCGACTGTCTTTAAGGTTGCGATCAGCTGCCGGTTAATATTCGTGAGACATACTTTATCATCATCTATCAGATCAATCCTGCCAACACCGCTTCTGGCTAAGGCCTCTGCTGTATAACCGCCGACGCCGCCGATACCGAATACCGCAATTCTTGCATTTTTTAAGACTTCCATGGCTTCCTTGCCAAATAGAAGCTCCGTTCTTGAAAATTGATTCATATCATTATTCACTTTCTATCATAAATGTCGAATATATCATTGATATATGATAATAATAATATTCTTCCCTGTCAATGGAAAATAGAATAAACGAAAGAACTAAAAAACTGCCTTAGCAGATAATCGCCTGCCAAGGCAGCTAAACTTAAACAGCTGATTAAACTTCTTCAAAGGAATCTTTGCCTACACCGCAAACCGGGCATACCCAATCCTCAGGAACATCTTCCCACTTTGTTCCGGGTGCAATTCCGCCGTCCGGATCACCTAATTCTTCATCATAGATATAACCGCAAGCAGTACATTCAAATTTTCTCATCAATGCTACCTCCATTTCTTTTTGTAGTTTGAGCATGTTATTACAATAATATGTATACCATAAATGAAGAAAAATCTCAATCATTAAAAGAAATTTTATCCATTACAAACCGGGAAGACCATGCTATAATAGTTACAGGAAGCAATTCATTCCATACCTAAGAGAGAAAGGATGATAACAATGCTGAATCAAGAAGTGGTAAAATTACTAAATGAACAGATTACGAAGGAATTATACTCTGCCTATTTATATCTGGATATGGCGAATTACTATGCTGATCACAGTCTGAACGGCTTTGAAAACTGGTTCTATATTCAGATGCAGGAGGAACGGGATCATGCCCTGTTATTTCGGCAATATATCCTGAATAACGGAGAAAGCGTGAAGCTGACGGCTGTTGCTGCTCCGGATAAGACCTATGAGAGCTTCCGTGATCCTCTGGCCTTGGCCTATGAGCATGAACAGACCGTAACCGCTTCCATTAATAATATTTATGAGGCGGCGTATAAAGTAAAAGATTTTCGTACCATGCAGTTCCTCGACTGGTTTATCAAGGAACAGGGCGAGGAAGAAAAAAATTCCGATGATAATGTGAAAAAATATGATCTATTTGCCGGTGACCCAAAAGGCTTATATATGCTTGACAATGAAATGAAGACCCGGATTTATAACCCGCCGACCTTGGTCTTATAGTTTAAGAATTACAAGTAATAGTTTAGATTGACAAAGGGACGGAGACAGGTGTAACAACAGGAAGGGTCTGTGGGAAAGCTGTTGACAGGATCTATCGTACTAAGCAAAAATTAAGGCTGATATAAAATGCAATTCAGGTTGTCTAAGACCTGCGGGCCGGTGCTTTATGGACTCCTGTCCAAAGCGCCTGAAAGTGCCGTCCTTGGCACTTTCTCCCTTAGATATCGCGCATTTTATATCAGCCTTGCTTTATGCTAAGTACGATAACGATCCTGTCAAATGCTTTCCCACAGACCCTTCCTGTTGTTACACCTGTCTCCTGATTTTGGCTGGCTTAATATAAATATTAATTACTTGCTTTCCCGCTCTGAATATCTTAGTTGATTTTTACTAAACCCCTTGATATTTGACCTCTTAATAAATTCTCATACTGCCTGAAACATTCACATGGAAGAAATTGAATGAATAATATTTACTTTATGGCAGGCCAATGGCAGGGAAGCAGGGGAAGGGCTGAAGCAGTCCGTGTGATAATATCAGGCAGAGATCGTGATTGCACTTGGTATAGAGAAGGCAGAAATAAAAAATGGTCACAACCTGAGGGGTGAGCCGCCACGGAAGGCGGCGAAAGGCGCTTTGTACACGGAGGTACATAAGCGCCGGCCCCGTAATCCTTTCCCAAGGTAAATTCCATTTTTTATTTCTGCCTTCTCTATTCCTAGCGCAATAGATCGCTGTTTTAATTATCACACGGACTGCTTCAGTCCTTCTCCTGCTTCTCGTCCCTTAGTTAACTAAAATCACTATTTGGCATTTACTTACTTTGTTTCAAGAATGTACTGGTTCAATAAGCTCTCAAGCATTTCCTGTCTGCCGGAGGTATTGGGCGTTGTACCGTTCTTTAAAGCATATGTCTCTAACTCCTTAAAGCCAACCTTACCCTCAACGATATCCTTACCGATCCCTGCATTATAGCTTGCATAACGCTCAGCCTTAAAGTTCTCGAACACCTTATCCTCGAGAAGCTTTGCAGCAACCTTCAGACCCTTGGCAAAGGTATCCATACCTGCGATATATGCAAAGAATAAGTCATCATCCTGGAAGGAAGGACGACGTACCTTAGAGTCAAAATTCAGACCCCCCTTGGTGAAACCGCCTGCTAACAGAATTTCATACATTGCAAGGGTGGTATCGTATACATTGGTTGGGAATTGATCGGTATCCCATCCAAGCATCGGATCACCTGTATTTGCATCTACGCTGCCCAGAACGCCATTGATTCTTGACATGTTCAACTCATGCTGGAAGGTATGCTGGGCAAGTGTTGCATGGTTTGCCTCAATGTTCATCTTGAAGTAATCCTGTAAATTATATTTTCTTAAGAAGGAAAGTACCGTAGCAGCATCGAAATCATACTGATGCTTTGTAGGTTCCTTCGGCTTAGGCTCGATTAAAAATTGACCGGTAAAACCGATCTCTTTTGCATAATCAACCGCCATCTGAAGCAGTCTTGCAAGGTTATCCAATTCCAGACCGGTATCTGTATTAAGTAAGGTCTCATAACCTTCCCGTCCGCCCCAGAATACATAGTTCACACCGCCAAGCTCCTTGGTGATCTCCATTGCTTTTTTGATCTGTGCCGCAGCATAAGCAAATACGGTTGCGTTGCAGGAGGTTCCTGCACCATGAACGAATTTATCATCGCTGAAAGCATTGGTGGTACCCCATAAACACTTAATTCCGGTACGAGCCATTTCTTCTTTAATTACTGCAACGATTTCATCCAGTCTCTTATTGGTCTCTTCCAGAGTAGCACCTCTGGGAGCTATGTCCTGATCATGGAAGCAGAAGAACGGAATCTGTAACTTTTCCATAA
The DNA here is from genome assembly GCA_023409535.1 of Bacillota bacterium. Lineage (GTDB taxonomy): Bacteria > Bacillota > Clostridia > Lachnospirales > Lachnospiraceae > Mobilitalea. Next base: position 157,125 of record JAEYGZ010000046.1, on the reverse strand, counting down.
ATTCAAAAGCTGCATGTACCCTTTCCTTCGCCTTCTTCATTGCATCTGTTGTCTGATCCCAGTCACGGTTCATGGTAACTGCGCCAAAAGGATCCGTGCCCATATATGTCAGCGTGTGCCAGTATGACATAGCGAAACGAAGCTGCTCTTTCATAGTCTTGCCCATCACGATTTCATCCGGGTTATAGTACTTGAATGAGAGCGGATTTTTGCTTTGAGGTCCTTCATATTGGATTTTTCCAATGTTAAAATATGACATCCTTTCATCCTCCTTGAGATTAAATATTAATGTTAGAACAGGCATTTAATTCCTTATTCTATTATAAAGCCTTTTTCACCATAATACAATAATAATTTGTAAATTTATTAAACTAATCTTTAATTTCCATATAAAACACTCTTAAAATGCGAGAAGTTTTCGCCTCTCGCACCTTATAGTATCCTTATATTCTCCAGACAATTCAAATCTAATACCTTTATTGCTCCAGCAATCTACGGACATTTAACAAACCCCAGCCCTGCTTCTCCCAGTGCTGGCCCAGATTCACCGCGCAGCTTCGCAATCGCAGCTTAACCTCCCTGTTGGTGATCTGGGGATGTGCGGCAATCAACAGAGCGATAGCTCCTGTAACAACAGGAGTAGCCATCGAGGTTCCGCTTTTAATCGTATACATCATTGGCGCCTCACCGACTCTGCTTCTCGGCGGATATCGGCTGATATTACAGGAGATGATATTGGAGCCCGGTGCCACAATATCAGGCTTTTTGATGCAGAAGGGTGTCGGGCCCCGCCCGGAATAATCCTTGGATCTTCCGGTGCCAAATACCTCGACTGCCACATTGTCATCTGAAGAACCTACTGTTATTACCTTCCTGCTGATTCCGGGAGTTGATATTGACATGGGACCCGGTCCGTTATTACCGGCGGCAACCACTACTACGATGCCGCTGTCCCATACTGCATTCACTCCCTGAACCAGTAAAGAATTCTCATCCAGATTATCCTTGGAGGCAGTTCCCACAGAAATGTTAACCACTCTGATATTATAGCGCTTGCGGTTGTCAATGATCCACTGAAGACCTGCAAGCACATCGGAGATATTGCCGTCCCCCCGTTTATCAAGAACCTTAACGCCAATGAAATTACATTCCGGAGCAATTCCCATATATTTTCCCTTAGAGGAAAAACCATTCCCTCCGATAATGCCTGCCACATGAGTACCATGCCCATTATCATCGTAGGCTTCCGTCTTATGGCTCATGAAATCTGCAAACCCGATTACCCGGTTGCCTCCTTCAATAAAATCCTTGTGCAGTGTAATGCCGGTATCAACTACCGCAACGCCGACTCCTCTGCCAAAATATCCGTGTTCATGCGCCCACCGGCTTTCAATCGTATCATTTACCCGATTCATTTGCGCCGTTATATGAGTATCAAGTTCATAACTGATCAGGCCATCCAGGGATTTGACGCTGTCCAGCAATTCCTCGTCGATTTCTAATACGCATGCATCAATCATGGGAAGCATATATTTAATCTGACCCAGATTCTCTAAGTCTCTTCGCCAATTTTCGTAGGTTTCACAATGTAATATAACCTGGACTTTGCGCTTATTAACCATAATGAAGCTCCCTGCTTATTTGTATTATACTATGACCGGGGCTTTGACAATATACGTTAATCTCTGCGCAGCTCCATGAGTGATGTCTATCTGTTATATTTTTATAAAAACTCTAAAGTAATGTCGTAAAATCTACAAATATTTCTTTTACAATTTATAAAAATAGGAAATCAGTCAAGCACTCTTACATATGATACATTGTAATTAATATTAGGAGGAACATCTATGAGTGATTTAGCAGCAACAGGTTGCGACGGAGCAGGAAGAGGATTCGATTGTTCTTGGATATTAATAGTGATACTTCTTTTATGCTGCTGCGGTGGCGGCCACGATGGTTTCTTTGGCGGTGGCGGTTTTGGAGGAGATGGTTGCTTCGGTATCATATTTATCATCCTTATCCTCTGCTGCTGCTGTGGAGGTAATGGCTTTTTCTAAAAGCAAACCCACACAGATAGGTACTTCTAGTTAATTAGAAGAAGCAAAGAGTCTGCAAATGCAGACTCTTTGCTTTTGTAAATCTAAATCGGCCAAAGGATTTCCCTTGCGGTCCAAGCCGGATAAAGTATATAATGGTAGCAATAAATCAGAGCAAAGCGTAACAGTTGAATATAAACACGGAAAGGTAACAGTACGAATGACAATTACATTAAGCTCGCTGCTTCTGGTATTACTCGGTATTATCTTATGGAAGAACAGAACTCTGAGACAGGAAAAACAAAAGATGACAGCGCTAAATACAAAGCTTAAGAAACAGGAGGAGCTGTTTCATGCTTTGTATGAACAATCTCCGGTCGGTATTGCATTCGGACTGCGAAATAATGAATTATTTCATGCAAATGCCAAGTATTTGCAAATTGTCGGATGGACGGAAGAGCAAATGGATAAGATGGGGTGGGAAGCAATTACACATCCTGATGACTTATCAAAGGATTTGGAACTATTGGACGAATTGAAGACCGGCAACAGCCAGGGTTATACCATGATGAAACGCTATATCAGACCGGATCAGTCCTGGGTGTGGGTCAATATGACAATTTCACCGGTTCAGATCCAAAACAATGACGAAATAGCATATTTATGTGTGATTGAAGATATCACTGACCGAAAAAAGCGTGAGGACGAGATTCAGTATCTTAGTAATCGGGACATGCTTACAGGTTTATATAATCGCAGATTTTTTGAACAGGAAAGAATCAACATCGACAAAGAGGAAAATTACCCGATCGCCTCTATTGTCGGAGATATCAACGGTTTAAAATTTATTAATGATTCCTTTGGGCATGCGGCAGGGGATGAAATCATTCAAACGGTAGCTACTATCCTTCAGGAAAATTGCCGGAATAATTATGTATTAGCAAGAATTGGCGGGGATGAATTCAGCATCCTGATACCGGGAAGCTCAGGGGAGGAAGCTGAAAATTATATAAAGCGAATTAACCTGGCCTGCCTGGAACATCAGAATAAACATAGTGATAACTTATATCATGCAAGTGTGTCTCTTGGCTTTGCTTTGAAGACAACTTCCGAGGAAAAGCTTGATGATATAATGAAGGATGCAGAGGACAGCATGTACCGAAATAAGCTGTTACAAAGCAAAAGCCTGCACAGCTCCATTTTATCATCCTTGAAATCGACCCTGTTTGTGAAAAGCCAGGAAACTGAAGAGCATGCCATACGGTTGGTTATACTGTCACATAAGCTAGGAGAACGGTTGCGTTTTACCGACAAACAGCTTGATGAGCTGGAATTATTGTCCATGCTCCATGACATAGGAAAAATCGGTATTAGTGACACAATATTAAATAAGCCGGCTCCGCTGTCAGAGGAGGAATGGCTGATCATGAAAAAACACCCTGAAATCGGATACCGAATTGCAATGTCAATTCCTGAACTGGCTCCCATAGCGGATTATATCCTGTGTCATCATGAACGCTGGGACGGAGCAGGTTATCCGCAAGGCTTAAAAGCTCAAGAGATTCCATTGCCGGCTCGTATCATTGCGATTGCAGATGCCTTTGATGCCATGACCTCGGATCGTCCATATAAGCTTTCGATACCAAAGGAAGCAGCTTTGGATGAACTTCAAAGGAATGCGGGCAAGCAATTTGATCCAAACCTGGTGCAGCTATTTTTATATGAGAAAATAGGATAATGCTTAATGCTGTCATCCTCAGATTTCATAACAATCCATATGTATGGCTGACGCACCGGCCGGTGGGTAACCGCTGGTGCGTCAGCTTATTTCAGTCTTTTTTCCTTCTTTGCCGTTTCAGGCGTTCAAAACATTCCCTGTCTATTTCATAAATCGTATTATCCTCAATAATCAGATCATCGTCGGCATTATCTCTGGTATATCTGTTGTTAACGTCATAGTCGGCATTCGTCTTAGAAAGGTTTCTCAGCTTTTCATGTCGAACTCGGTTGGGGATACCGAAATGATAAAAATTTCCTTCCATATCAAGCCTCGAATAGTATTGTCAATTTTAATATATGATTTTTTTTGTTCAAATGTCCGTGAAAATGATTGAATCTGAAATTACTTTCCGCTATACTATTTGTAACTTTTACCAGCCAAGTCTGATACTTCGTACAGAAAACATACTTGGTATATCAGGTCAATAAGAAATGGAGGTCATTATGTCAGGCTCAGTTTACGGAACAATGTTTAAAGTAACCACCTGGGGAGAATCCCATGGAAGCGGTATTGGTGCAGTCATCGACGGCTGTCCTGCCGGGCTTGCAATTGATGAAGAATATATCCAAACCTACTTAAACAGAAGAAAACCTGGTCAGACCAAGTACTCTACTCCCAGAAAAGAAGAGGATAAAGCGATCATTCTATCCGGTATATTCGAGGGAAGAACCACAGGAACACCTGTCTCCATTGCCATTTATAACGAGAACCAGCGTTCCGGGGATTATTCCGCAATAGCCTCCTATTATAGACCCGGACACGCTGATTATACCTTTGATGCAAAGTATGGCTTTCGTGATTACAGAGGCGGCGGCCGTTCCTCCGGCAGGGAAACCATCGGCAGAGTTGCCGCCGGTGCCATTGCCGGTGCTATCCTAAAGGAGCTTGGCATCCGGGTAAGCGCCTATACCAGATCCATCGGTCCTATCAGTATTGCCCCGGGGATACCGAATATCAATATTGCAGGCAACAGTCCTCTGTGGATGCCTGATTCTGATGCTTCTGAACGGGCAGAGGCTTATCTTTTGAAACAAATGGAGGAGCACAACTCTGTGGGCGGCATCATTGAATGCATCGTACAGGGCATGCCCGCGGGAATAGGGGAACCTGTCTTTGATAAACTGGATGCAGCTCTTGCCAAGGCAGTTATGTCCATCGGAGCTGTGAAAGGCGTTGAGATTGGGGATGGCTTCTTAAGTTCAAGTGCAACCGGCGCCGGGAATAATGATGCTTTTCATTCCATTGATCATAAGAAACTATCCAAAACCAGCAATCATGCAGGCGGTATATTGGGCGGTATCAGCGATGGTTCCGATCTCCTTCTTCGGGCTGCCGTCAAGCCGACTCCTTCCATCTTCCGCCCTCAGAATACCGTGAATAAAGATATGGAGAACATTGAGATTAAAATTCAGGGCCGCCATGATCCGGTTATTGTACCCCGCGCCGTGGTTGTGGTAGAATCCATGGTAGCAATTACGCTGGTGGATCAGCTCTTTGCGGGCATGGCTTCAAGAATGGACAAGATCAAAGAATTTTATAAATAATAACTTAACCTTAGCAAAGATTACCAGTGTGTTGACACCCCATTAAAAAGTGGGCAGGTTGCTGTGGTCTGCAAAGCTTTATCCGTGTTTTACTTTCAATACCCCTGCGTCCATCTCACAAACGGTATCACAAAGCTCCTGAATGTCCTCGGAATTATGACTCGCTAAAATTATGGTTTTCCCCTCGTTCCTTAAGCCTTTTAATATGTGACGAATTTCCCTCACACCGGCATGGTCTAATCCGTTCATAGGTTCATCGAAGATCAGGATCTCCGGATCTTCCATGATGGCTTGTGCGATCCCCAGCCGCTGTCGCATTCCCATAGAATATTTTCTGACGTGCTTTTTGCTGTCAGGTTCAAGCCCAACTTTTGCTATGGCGGCACGTATCGCATCTTTTTTAATTTTATGGTTAATAGAGGCAAGCAGACGCAGATTTCCATACCCGCTGTAATTTAGAAGAAAGCTTGGTTCCTCAATAATGATTCCAATATTGTCTGGAATATCTGTATCTTTTCCAATTCTTTTACCGCCTACAACTATTTCTCCGGCAGATGGAGGCATGAACCCGCAAATGCATTTGAACAGCACCGTTTTCCCTGAGCCGTTGCGACCGATGATACCGTGGATTTTACCCTTTTCAAACGCAATTGTCACATCCTTTAGTGCAGATCCCTCTTTAAAATTCTTACTCACATTGGTTACGGTGATTATATTATCAGACATTGACATATACCTCCTTACAACTCTGATGTAATCTCTATCGATGTTTTTTTAATGCTCCCAACTAATAAAGCAGATAAAACAACGATACTTGCACTAAAAAAAACAAATGGATAGGCCATATTAGGATATATTGAAACCCCCACTGGGTCTAAAACACTCAACCTTGAAAGCGACACGGGCGAAAAATGATAAAAGGTAGGAGGAAGCGCGTTTGTTACCAATAAATCAAAAAATAAAATCACACCCCCGGCGACCAAGCCAAGCATTCGATTAAATTTCAGATTGATTACAAACATAAGTAAGCCTAAAAAGCACGCTGCGCCCCAATTTAAAAGAAAGCTAAGACCAAACGCTTCCCATGGTGAGTAAAAAGTTGTTATTTCCTTCGTAATACCAAATTGCAATTTTATCTGCGCACCCATGTCGGTTTGTGCCAAGGTATGGATGATTTTCCCCCACCCGTTTGTCGCGAATGTAGCGTATGGCAGCAAAACCAATATGGAGACCAACATTAAGAACAAGAAGTAGATAGCATTGGCCACGACGATATATAGTACTTGACCCAACACCCAAGGTATGCGTTTGCTTCTAATGATGATATAGGGCTGGTTCTTGCTAATAAAGGGTGCGTCGGAAAATAAAAATACAATACCGGCAAATAATATCAGCTGCTTGACCGGATCACTGGAGAAAAAGGGGAAAATAAGGGGGGTGGTTTTTATCCCCGTCCTAACAGTGAGGTCGCCAATTATCTCAAAATTATTCCATACAAACATACTCATCAAAACAAAGAGACAGATAATGCGCGGATTTGTTATCCATTGCCGGATGGAATACATGGCAATGCAGAGTATTTTTTTAACCATTGGCAATCCTCCTCTTCACGGTACGGATGAATAAGATATCGCAGATGACGGTAAGCGAAAGAAAGGTCGCTGTTGCCATCCAAAGTATTGTGGATGCTGAGGTACCCCATATCCTTGCGGTAGCAAGCTTAACGGGGTCTAACCATATGGGCAGATTAAAAACATTGGCAATTTGGTTTAGCATAAAGCTCAAGGCGAAAGGAGAAATATACGCAACATACTTATTGGGCATATAAGCGGATACCATAAGCCCCAAGGATGAGAAGAAGACAGCCTGCAAAAATATTATGTAAAGATAGGACAGGAAAAATAAAGCCTCCTTCCCCTTTACAAGCAGATCCCCAAAGGCTTCATTGGAAAATTCCATTTCTATCTGAATCGCTTCAGGCAGTATGCTTGGCTGCATCACGCATACATATCCGATAAACACAGCCGCACCAATAGCAACAGCCAACCCGCCTGCAACAGCGACAGAGATGCATTTTGATAGGGCATAAGTTATCTTTTCACCTCTAATAATGATGGAAAAAGCGAACCTTGTTTGCCAATCTGTACAAAAGCTTGCGGTATACGCAAAGGTTGCGCTCAGAATAAACAGATTTGAAATATTATTGTACTTAAACGTGTTATTAAAAGCGGCAACAGCGGAGACATTATGTGATATCATTCCGACTGAGCCAAAATAGAATATGGCCACCGTGGAGAAAATTCCAATCACAAAACCGGAGGAGAGAAATGCACGGTAAAAATCCGTTTTCAGTATTGTTATAAAATTTTTCATGGCAGTTTCCCCATTTCTTACTGGATTTTTTCTCCTGTGACGGCGTTGATGAATATCATTCTATTCTTTACACTAGATCGCGAATCCTCTTTTCCATCCTTTGAAGGCTTATTTGAGTCTCTTTCATAAGTCGATGTCAGACACCATGCGGGAGTAAGCTTCACTTCATCATAGTTCTTATTATAAGGAACGGGCACATATTCAAAATCAATTGCCGTAACGGTTACTTTGTCCGTGGATATTATGGCGTTGTGTTCTTCATAGGCTTTTTGAAGTGCTTCTTCCACGGAGATGAGCGTACCTGGAGATTCCGCAACGCCTTGTTGCTGATAAATTCCATTAAGATAAAACTGAATAATGCCACGTCGAGAGAAGGATACTCTGGCAGTTGACCCGTTAAGAGCCCGATCGCTTGCCTGAATCGTATATGATTTTTGTGTAACAGGAATCTTGTTTTGCGCCATCTTAAAAAAAAGGAGATAAAAATCATCCTCCGGTGTAAATGTATCTTTCGTTTGATATCCGTACATCGGGTCCTGTATGGGAGAAATACCCGCTTCTTTTTGCTTATCAATGTCTCTTTGGATTTCTTCATCCTGCTGTGTTTGCATTGTAAAAGAATCAATGGCGTAAATTTCGGCATCCTCCATTATATCTAGGGATAATTTCGTTAAAACATCGGAAACGGTCTTAAATGCCTCTGACCTGGTTATAAACCCTAAGTTCTCCTGCGTATACACATCGCTAAACTGTCTATTCTGAGAAAAAATATCGTTTGCCGGGGCAAAGGAAGCCGTGGGGAACTTGACATATTCATAATCCTGTGTAGCGTATGCGATAAAACCATCATTAATACTAAGGTGTGAACTGTCATCGTCGTACAATATAGTATCATCATAGCTGGTTAAGCTCCTTTGAGGCATTTTCCCTTCATAAAAAACAGATAATAACTTTTGTTCATCAAAGGGCATAGATTTAGCTAGTAATATATCTGCTTTTTTGACCTTGGGAACATGCACGTCCGCTTCCACGGCAAAATTTTTGCTAATGACTTTGCTGATATGGGCGGGCGTACCCAGCAACAGAGATTCTATAGATCCATTATTCGCTGTATTCTCTTCTATTCCCGTAGGGGCAGCGGTTTGCCCTGGTTCCTGTGTTGGCTTAACCATTACCGCATTGGGGTCCTCCGGTCCGCATGCGGTCAAGCTAAATATCATCAGAAGACTGACCAGAAAATAGATAATTTTTTTGAAATTCACCATATCGTTTCTCTCCTTTATATCGTATGGAATAATTCTACCTTGTGTATAGATGCAAAGTATTCAACAAAACCTCAACAAAATGTTAACGTTCATAGAACTTGAAAAAGAAAGCAGGTATGGGGTGTTTGCACCATACCTGCTGCGTTGTTTGCTGTTCGTTTGCCTTAATACCCCTGTCTCCTGTCGATTATGCTGCCATCAATGGCATTGACCGTCAGATAGCTGATACGCTCCGTTGGCAAATCCTGACCATCCAAGGTCATCGTACCGAAGAAATCCCACACCGGCACGATTAATCCGGTTGCCGGACTGTTTTTATCCTGAATCCGCATCATTCCCAACTGTACCCGGTCAATATTGAAGGCAAGCTTTACACCCGTATCATACTGTGCATGTGTAACCAATATCATTCTGGAAAAGATAGCCTCAATATCCTCAAATGGCATGAGCTTGGTATTTTCCATCACCTGCTCCCTCACTTCATAAGGGGACTCCCATAAAAACTCCACGATTCCGGTATCATCAATGATAAACATCACCCGCTCATACGGCCAGCTTGGGGCAAGCCTCTCGCCTGTCCTTTCCTCTATTTGCACAGCACTCCTATCGATGTTGTTTTCAGTATAGGTCAGGAGCGCACCACTAACATTGCGGACAAATTCCAGCCGGTAAGCATGGCGTTCCTGCTGTTCAACAATACCGCCATGCAGGAAAGCACCGCCCCATACCTCTTCGCAGGAGTTAAGTTCCGTATCAGAGATATTCAGAGCTAGAAGTGCTTCCGCAGCTTTGCTTTCGGCATCCTCCGGGGAGAGGGCAAGCGACATTTGTTCCGCGGCCTCGAAGCCGAGCTTGCCTAAATTACCTTTACTTGCTTCCGGGTAATAGTTTGCTTCATGCCCGATGTCCGCATAGCCTTTTTGTTCGCAGGTATAAAGCAGCAGGTTTTTGTTTTCGGCAAGATTATTTAGGATGCTCAGATACTTATGGTTCTCCCCGTCTTTTGAATAACCGGTGATTTGCGCGGCCCCCTGCTCCGCCTGCTCAAATACTTTGGACGCGGGAAGAATCTCATGGGGCTTGTCAGGCACTGCAATGCCCGCCGATTTGAATTTATCAATGCTCCGCCGGATCAATTCCCGTTTGTCCGGGTCGGTTTCCTTTGGCAGTTCTTCTATCCATTGCATCAACTTCTCTTCCTCGGCGTTATACCCCGCTTCATAACGGTCATTAAAAGCTGCGCCCCCTACAAAATACCCAAGGATGCGATCCGCATCTTCCTGCGTAAAATCCCGGCCGCGTACCCGAACTACCGGAATGCTGTCCGTATCAGGGAGGAAGATATCCGCGTCCGCGTTGGCGGAAACCTCCCCCTTCGCGTCTGTTACGGATAGAATCATGCGTTCAGGCACATTCAGCATCTCAGCAATGCTCTTCTTTTCTTCCTCATTGCCGGAAGCAGCTTCCAGTAACCGGTCATTGTTCTTCCCCGCCACAATCAGGCCTTCCGGCGTCGTTTGACAGGCGGCTAAGCTAAATGTCATCATCGAAGTCAACAGGAACATAACTATTCGTTTCATAATATACCTCACTTTTCTTTTTGAGCTAATCATACGATCGCCCCAAAGAAAAATCTTCAACAAAGCCTCAACAAAATGTTAACGTGACGGATTATCAGGAAAGATTACTTTCATGGTCGTCCCAACATTCCTCTGACTGTCAATAACCAGCTTGGCATCATGGGCATCGGCTATCCGTTTTACCAGTGCCATCCCCAGTCCGCTGCCGCCGGTTTTTTTACTTCGGGAGCGGTCTACCATGTAAAACGGGTCGGTTATCCTCTGGATTTCATCTTGCGGTATGCCTTTGCCGTTATCCCGCACTTCCAATACATTGTCATAGGCCCGTAAAGTTATGGGTTGTCCCGGTTCAGATGCTTTGGATGCATTATCAATAAGATTTATTAACAGCGATTTCATCAGGTCATAGTCCATTTTTAGGGCTTCTATGTTACATTCACTTTTTAGCGGAGTATCGCGCTCACGCATGGTCCCGGCTGTACTTTCTATAATATCGTCGAACAATGTTTTTATATCCTCAGACTTTATTTTAATATCTTCATTCAGCGTAATGAGTTTAAGCAGCTTTTGGGTTAACCGTTCCAGCCACCGGCATTGCGCATGAATATGGATCAGAGAGTTTTGTGCTTCCTCTTTGCTTAAATCAGCGGACAACAGCGTATCGCTGTGGATTATCATGGAAGTCAATGGTGTTTTGAATTCGTGGGTAAGGCCGCCTATAAAAAGCTGCTGACGTTTTGCTGTTTCTTCCAAATCGGAAATATGAGATTGCACCGCATCAGCCATAGCGTTGAAATCCGCTGCCAGTTCGCCTACTTCGTCCTCAGACTGTACCTGCGCCCGTTTGTCATATTCGCCAACCGCAATACGCCTGGTTGTTTCTTTCAACCGGATAAGCGGCTTGTTTGCATGACGGACAAGCCATATAATGAACAACGTTCCGATAAGGATCCCTATTCCGCAGATCAGGATAAAACGCCAGGTCATGGCGATCATGTTATCAAAAACCTCCGTTACGTCTTTCACTGTGTATACAGAATAGTGGTCCTCAAGCAGAATAAGTCCGCTGCCCACAATGAGGATATTCCTGCCGCTTATTTTCTTAAGCAATACCTTTTGCTCATTGTCATTCTCTATCGGCAATATCTTTTCCGGCTCAACACTCACCGCGGAATAGATTGTGCCTTCCTTTCCAATCAGCACGGATGAAGCGTTGGAAAAGCGTTTGAAACAGTAGTTAATGCCTGATTGCTTAACAACGGGATTGCTTTCCTCATCAAGATAATATTGCACCATTTCGGAAAAGGAAGCGGTCAGATTCCTTTGCTCCGTTTGCGCCTGCTCTGTCGTAAGCTGAACAATATTGTCTTTCGCCTGCAACAGCAGCAATGCACTGCATGCGGTCACAACTACCAGCAGGACTGCTATGCTGGTAATGGATACTTTTTGCCATAATTTCATATCACTTGTCCTCCAGCCTATAACCGTACTTTGGGACAGTTTTTATCATGTTGGCAGCGTCCAGCTTTTTACGCAGGTTGGCAATATGCACATCTACCGTATGGGTATCTCCGAAAAAATCCGCTCCCCAAATCTCATTGAGCAGCTTTTCACGCAGTATGGTACGGTTTTTATACTTGGCCAGCATGGTAAAAACCTCAAATTCAAGAGGCTTTAAGATAATTTCCTCCCCGCCTTTTGTAACGGTATGATTTTCCAAATCCAGTGTAATGTCACCAATCCGTAATACCTGATTTAACTTACCGGTGCGCTCCAGCACTTTTTCAATGCGTACCAGCAGAGTCAGCACATCAAAAGGCTTGATGATATAATCCTCTGCACCGCCGCGAAGCCCTTTAATCTCGGAAGGTGTATCACTTTTTGCGGTAAGGTAGATAGCAGGGATATTGAATTGCTTCATATAGGAAAGCAATTCAAAACCATCGATGCCCGGCAGCATAATGTCCAGCAATGCAAGGTCGTAGGAATGGTCGGCTTCTAAAGAAGCAGCCGCTTCCTCTCCGTCGGCAAATACCCTGTACTCATATCCGGAATATTGCAGGTTCACCGCTATCCCATCTGAAATTGCCCTGTCATCCTCCACAATTAAAATCCTGTTCTTAACCATGTTTTCACCTCTCTTTTAAGGTACACTATTCTTTATTATAACACCGGCGAAAAACAAAAACCTCAACAAAATGTTAACACTTCATAGTGTGACCGAAGTTTGGCCAGCCAATGTCAGGGAAGCAGCCCTTCTCCTGCTTCCCGTGTCTTAGTTACGCTAAATAATTATTTTTCAGCAGGTATTGACAAGAGAAATTATGCTAGTATAATTGTTATTGTCGCTGTTTAGCATCACTAAACTTTGAGTTTATTCTAAGTAAGAATCTGAAAGGAAGCGCCTCATGAATATCGGAACAAAAATCAAGGAACTACGAATACAAAAAAGTCTGACTCAGGAAGAACTGGCAGACAGAGCAGAGCTCTCCAAAGGGTTTATTTCCCAGCTGGAGAGAGACCTGACTTCCCCTTCCATTGCAACCTTAGTGGATATTCTTCAGTGCCTTGGTACTAATCTTGAGGAGTTCTTCAGCGGTACTACCGCAGAACAGGTGGTATTTAAGAAATCGGATTACTTTGAGAAATATGATACGGAATTAAAAAATGAGGTAAAATGGATTATCCCCAATGCCCAGAAGAATATCATGGAGCCCATTATGCTTACCCTTGATGCAGGCGGTTCTACCTATCCTGACAATCCCCATGAAGGAGAGGAATTCGGTTATATCCTTAACGGAAGTGTTACCCTGCATATCGGGAACCGGACCTATAAGCTAAAGAAAGGGGAATCCTTCTATTTTACCGCCAACAAACAGCATTATATTACTGCTTCCGAAAAAACCGGCGCCACCCTCTTATGGGTATCGACTCCGCCAAGTTTCTAGGAGAAAGGGGGAGAAATGATGATAGACAATAAATTAATAAATCTGGTCAATTTATCCAAGTCCTTCGGTGAAACCGTGGTACTGGATGAGCTTAATCTATATATTCGTGAGAATGAATTTCTTACCCTCCTGGGTCCTTCCGGCTGCGGCAAGACAACCACTCTCCGTATAATCGGCGGCTTTGAAACACCGGATAAGGGACAGGTAATCTTTGAAGGTAAGGACATCACAAAGCTCCCTCCCAATGAGCGCCAGTTAAATACCGTGTTCCAAAAATATGCCTTATTCAATCATATGACCATCTCCGAGAACATTGCTTTTGGTCTCAAGATAAAGAAGAAAAGCAAAGCTTATATTAATGATAAGATCCGATATGCCCTGAAGCTGGTTAATCTCGAAGGCTATGAAAACCGCATGCCTGATTCCTTAAGCGGAGGCCAGCAGCAGCGAATTGCAATCGCAAGAGCGATCGTCAATGAACCCAAGGTATTATTACTCGACGAGCCTCTGGGCGCACTGGATCTGAAGCTTCGCCAGGACATGCAGTATGAATTGATCCGTTTAAAGAACGAGCTTGGTATCACCTTCATCTATGTTACCCACGACCAGGAAGAGGCTCTCACCATGTCAGATACAATTGTTGTCATGAACCAGGGCTACATACAGCAGGTCGGATCTCCGGAGGACATTTACAATGAGCCGAAGAATGCCTTTGTAGCTGACTTCATCGGGGACAGCAACATTATCCCTTCCATTATGGTTCAGGATAAATTAGTGAATATCCTGGGGGCTGACTTTCCCTGTGTGGATACAGGCTTTGGTAAAAATAAGCCCGTAGATGTTGTCATCCGGCCGGAAGATATTGATTTGGTGAAGCCTGACCAGGGTATGATATCAGGCAGGGTCACCTCTCTTCTGTTTAAAGGGGTTCATTATGAGATGGAAGTTACCGCAAACGGCCGTGAGTGGCTGGTACATTCTACTGATTTATTCCCTGTGGGCAGTGAGGTTGGTATCAGCGTTGACCCCTATGACATCCAGATTATGAACAAACCGGAATCTGAGGATGAGGAAGCGGTTGAAATTACAGAATAATCTTTAGGAGTTGTTTCCTATGAATATTAAGAATACATTTTCCCGCTCTGCGGAAAAGAAAGCGGATAACGGTATGCAGTTTACCCGGGTCAATAAGGTCAAATGGCTTTCCTTCCCCTATATTCTGTGGATGGCAGGTTTCATTCTCATACCCCTCCTTCTGATTGTGTACTATGGATTAACCGACGACGATAATTTTTTTACTCTGGCTAACATCGCCCTGATTGCGGATCCGATTAATTTAAAGGCACTTCTTCTGGCACTGGAGCTATCCATCGTCAGTACGGTGATCTGTCTTGTTCTGTCCTATCCGCTGGCAATCATAATGAATAATTCCAAGCTCCAGAGTAACAGCTTCACCGTACTGATCATCATTCTTCCCATGTGGATGAATTTTTTACTGCGTACCATTGCATGGCAGAATATCCTTGAAAAGTCAGGCGTGCTGAATACGGTGCTGCGCTTTTTTCACCTTCCCACCCTAAATATTATCAATACACCGACGGCCATTATCCTGGGGATGGTTTATAACTTCCTGCCCTTTATGGTGCTGCCGATTTATAATGTATTAATTAAGATCGACAAGGATGTCATTGCGGCAGCCAGAGATCTGGGTGCGAACGGCGGGCAAACCTTCCTTAAGATTATATTACCGTTAAGCCTTCCGGGGGTAATCAGCGGAATTACAATGGTATTTGTTCCCTCCCTGACTACCTTCGTTATCTCAACGATCTTAGGAGGAAGTAAAATCGTATTGATTGGCAATGTTATTGAGCAGCAGTTCCGGTTAGGCAATTGGCATACCGGCTCCGGTCTGTCCCTGGTACTGATGATTTTTATCCTGCTGAGTATGGCAATTCTTTCAAAATATGATAAGGAAAGCGAGGGGGGAAATCTATGGTAAAGCGTATTCTCAGCAAGGCCTACATCGGAATCATACTTTTGTTCCTGTATGCACCGATTTTAATCCTGATTATCCTTTCCTTCAATGCTTCAAAATCCCGGGCAAAGTGGGGCGGATTCACCCTGCACTGGTATCAGGAGCTCTTTCATAACGATGATATCATGTCGGCACTTACTACCACACTGATCATCGCATTTACCTCCGCACTCATTGCCACCGTGCTCGGTACTGCCGCAGCGCTTGCGATCAACAGCATGAAAAAGACACCGCGCGTGATTATGATGGGGGTCACCAATATCCCTATGCTGAATGCCGATATTGTAACCGGTATCTCCCTGATGCTGGTATTTGTGGCAATCAATTATACCCTTGGTTTTACCAGCGTACTATTGTCCCATATCACCTTCAATATTCCCTATGTGATTCTGAGCGTTATGCCAAAGCTCAGGCAGCTTAATCCTCATACCTTTGAGGCTGCGCAGGATTTGGGAGCCTCTCCTTTCCATGCATTTTTCAGGGTGATTTTACCGGATATCTTCCCTGGTGTATTATCAGGGTATTTCTTATCCTTTACCATGTCCCTGGACGACTTTGTAATCACCTATTTTACCAAGGGACCGGAGGTCAATACCCTCTCCACTAAAATCTATACCGAGGTTCGCAAGGGAATCAAACCGGAGATTTATGCATTGTCCACATTAATGTTTCTTACGGTTTTACTGTTACTGATCTTTATCAACCGCAGAAACGCCGGTAAAAATGCACCTGTGCGAAAGCTGTAGCATCGTTAAGGCAACGAAAAGCTATTGAGTATAAATCGATATGCAACAATATCAAGGAAAAAGGAGAATGAAAATGAAGAAAATTGTGATTGGTTGTATCCTTCTGGTTTTCGCCTTCGCCTTCACCGGCTGTGCCCAGAAGGAAAGCGAAAAGGTCTATGTTTACAACTGGGGTGAATATATTGATCCCGATGTTATTGATTCCTTCGAGGAAGAGACCGGTATTAAGGTGGTATACGAAGAATTTGACGCGAACGAGGATATGTATGCAAAGATTAAGGCCGGAGCCGTTCAATATGATGTCGTATGCCCCTCCGACTATATGATACAAAAAATGATAGAGGAAGATCTGTTGACTGAGCTCGATTTCAGCAAGCTTCCCAATATCTCCAATATTGATCCCGCATATCTTAAGAGTGCCAGGGAATTTGATCCCGAAAACAAATACAGTGTACCTTACTGCTGGGGAACCGTAGGTGTTCTTTACAATAAAACTATGGTCGATGAGCCTATCGACAGCTGGGGTGCCATCTTTGACGAGAAATATTCCGGTAACATCCTGATGATTGACAGCGTTCGCGATGCTTTCGGTATTGCTCTCACCTATCTCGGCTATGACTTAAACAGTACGGATGAGGCCCAGCTGGAAGAAGCAAAACAGCTGCTTCAGAAGCAATATCCTCTGGTTCAGGCTTATGTTGTGGATCAGGTAAGGGATAAGATGATCGGCGGAGAAGCTGCACTTGGCGTTATTTACTCCGGAGAAGCTATTTTTACAAAGAGAGAAAATCCGGATCTGGAATATGTGGTTCCGAAGGAAGGCTCCAATGTCTGGATCGATGGCTGGGCAATTCCAAAGAATGCTAAGAATAAAGAGAATGCGGAAACCTTTATCAACTATATGTGTGACGCTGATATTGCGCTTAAGAACTTCGAGTATATCACTTATTCTACTCCCAATTCTGCTGCAAGAGCGATGATTTCCGATCCGGATATCAAGGATAGCCCGGTTGCTTTCCCTGACCAGTCCATACTGGATCGTTGCAAGACCTTCCGCTACCTTGGCGCAGACATCGAAGCGTTATATACCGATAAGTGGAACGAAGTGAAATCAGACTAATAATATAAATCCTTTCAAGAATCACCAGAGAAGCCTTCTCCGGTGATTCTTTTTATATTGATCCAATATAACTTAATTATTATCTTTTTCTAATCAATACATCATTTCTATTTTTTTCGTGTTGGTATATAATGGGAGAAATTCACAAAAATCAATCGCGGAGGAAACCTATGAAGAAAAAATATCTATGTATCACCTTTTTTTGCATTCTCCTTATATTCACAGGCTGTACCACCAAGTATTACAAATTGCCGACCTTTCAGAGAGTTTCCTCTGAACAGGGAACTGACCTTGTTCAGGATTATGTTATCCCCCAGGATCCGGTGAACTATCCTGAAGGCTACAACCTTAAGGTCATCTCACAGGAAGAAAGGAAAGAGGATCTGGATGCATTAATCACCGGGATTGAAACCAGGCATATCAATCCATACCATAACATCTCCAAAGAGAATTTTCACATTGCTGTGGACGTGTTAAAAAATCATCTGGAAGGCATGAATATCGATCAGTTTTATTATGAATTGACCCGTTTAGTTGCACTCATCGGTGAATCTCACTCCGGGGTCACACTAAGTAACTCGCAGGACATTCCTTATTATGTATTCCCCTATGGCATCTTAAGCTTTGAAAATGTATGGTATCTGGGCGGGGTTAGTAAAAAATATGCAGATTATATCGGATGGAAGGTTGATAAGATTTCCGGTTTCACCAAAGATGAGCTTATCCGGAAATTAAGTCCGTATATTTCACATGATACTGAGGTCTGGCTGGAAGCACAGCTGATGAGCCGGATTGCTATATGGAATATGTTATATTATGCGGGAATTATCACGGATAGCTCCCTGACGCTTGAATTATCCAAGGATGCAGAGCATAAAGCGATTACGCTTTCTGCCATTGCCTTAACGGAATTCAAACAGGAAGACATAGCAATGATCGAATATAAGAAAGCGATTACCTACCCGGAGGATAACTATTACAGTTGCCGGAACATCGGTGATATTCTGTTCATACAATACAATCAATGCTTTGAGGATCCAAACCAGTCCATGAAGAATTTTGTGCAGGAAGTCAAGCCCTTGTTAGAGAAAAGTAAATATTGCGTGGTGGATCTTCGGTATAACAGCGGCGGTAACTCGGCTATTCTCAATCCGTTGATTAAGGAATTAAAAAAGTATAATAAAACCGGGGACAGGTTATATACCTTTATCGGGGAAGATACTTTCTCCTCCGGTATTCTGAATGCCATTGATCTCCGGCAGAATGCAAAGGCTGCATTAATCGGTACCGCCACCGGGGGCAGCGCGAATGGCTATGGTGAGGTAAAAAGCTTTCATCTACCTCATTCAGGCCTAATTGTAACGTACTGTGTAAAATTCTTTGAGCCTACCAACCTGGGAATCAATCCTCTTCTGCCCGACCTTCAGGTCACCCACACCTTGGAGGATTTTATCAACGGCGTGGATCCTGAATTACAGGCGCTGCAGAATAAACTGAATATCAAAAATTGATATTATCCTACCATACCGGCATTAATACACCTGAGGTACCGGAATTGGATGCATTTGTATTAGTGCTTTGCTCTGAGTTCTTCTGAATGGATGCTATCACAGTATTGTAGAGAAGGCCGCCTTTCGTTGTCAGATCAACTGATATGGAATACGAGCCTTCTTTTTCAGCGTATTTACTTAGGTCGGTCTGATAAGTAATGAGCTTCTGCCATTCCCCCTCAGCATTCGACGGCTGCATAGCCACCCGCTCAAGCTCCGCTCCTGAGGTTACATCCTTAATAATTGCAACTGCGGTAGGAGGTCCTTCCAGCAGGAATAAGGTATCCTCTGTCATGGAATAAACTGATAACGTCAGTAATGCCTTATTGTTCTCCTGTATGATCAGATTACCGTCAAAGCTCAATGAGAAATACTCATCAAGTGTAAGCTCCGGTAACGTTTCCTGCCTGACACCTGTCGTTGCCTCAAAGGTAACAACAGGAACAATACTCTTGGCTTTCGCAAACTGAAAGGTCGCCGTGTAATCGGATCCATTGAAAGAGGTTGCTTCCTTTTTCTCGCCGCCGATTGACAGATAGACAAGTTCACCTGCATTTATTTCTTTGGGAACAACATTTACGGTGCACTCCAGCTGTCCGTTCTTATAGCCGATATCCGTATGATAGGACGACAGCAGGCTGTTGCCCTGTCCGATTTTGTCTAGCACATCCTGCCTGAGGCTATTGATTTCCTGACTGGTATTATTGATTATATTATATAGCTGCCCCTGGGTCTGGCTCAACTGGCTTCTCAGATCTCTGATTTGCGCTTTCATTGACATTGTTGTCCAAAGGTTTACAAGCAAAATGATACATACAAAAACAATCACAGCTTTTTTATTCTTATCCATTTTTCTGCCCTCCACAGTTATTTCCTATGATAGGATTATATCATAGCCGGCATTAATTAGTAAACAAAAAGGAGCCACAGCATAGGAAGCGCGCCTCTAAATGTTATTTGAGACTAACATTCAGAATCCCGTTCGATATCAAGTGACTCCTTAAATCTGACTTATACTGATTATTGCCTTACAATATTTCTCTCTTCATGGTTTAAGAAAGCGACAATATTCTTATGAACCTCTTCCACTACTCTCTGTCTTGCTTCCACAGTAGCCCATGCAATATGAGGTGTGATGATCAGCTTCCTGCTGTCCTGAATCTCATATAAAGGATTATCTGCTGCCATAGGCTCTGCCGTGAGTACGTCAAGGCCTGCTCCTCCGATGATATTCTCCTTTAAAGCCTGGGCCAATGCCTTCTCATTTACGATAGGTCCTCTTCCCAGATTAAGGAGAATGGCATCCTTCTTCATCCTGTGAAGCTGCGCTTCCCCAATCAGGTTATTGGTCCTGTCATTAAGGGGTGCATGGATGGACACTACGTCTGATTCCTTCAGTAACGTGTCCATGTCCACCTGTTGGTAATCCGGATTACTGTTCTTACCGGAGGTGGAATAATACAGGATATGGCAGCCGAAGAGCTTTGCTACCTGCGCTACTCCCCTGCCGATCTCCCCAAGTCCGATAATACCCCAGGTCTTACCGGCCAGCTCATGAAATTTAACCGAGAAGTGACTGAAGATATCAGAACGGATGTAATCTCCCGATTTTACAAATTGATCATAATAGCTCAGCTTTTCATAGACATAAAAAAACAAAGCAAAAGTATGCTGGATGACGGATTGGGTAGAGTAGCCCTTTACATTTGCTACCGCAATCCCCCTGCTATTGGTATAATTGAAATCCACAATATTAGTACCGGTTGCTGTGATGCAGATCAGCTTTAACTTCTCAGCCTTTGATAAAGTTGCCTCATTCATGGGTACTTTATTTACAATAATGACATCCGCATCCTTAATACGCTCTGCATTCTCTTCCGGTACGGAGCATGGGTATTTCACCACTTCTCCCAAACGATAAAATATCGATAAATCCACATCACTTCCAAGGGTATCTGTTTCAAGCAGTACAATTTTCATTTTCTTAGTTCCTTTCCATCTGATTGTCACATGACGGTCCGTTAATTCTATCTGATGCGCTCCGGAAAGCCTACTTTTTTCTGAACCTTGCGAAGCGTCTTGGCAGCATAATAATTTGCTTTCTCGGCATTGGTCTTAATAATACCGTCAATAAACTCCTTATCTTTTTCAAGGCTGTAATATCTATCCTGAAGAGGCTTCAGCAGATCTGCAACTGCTTCTCCTACAGCAAGCTTGAAATCGCCGTAGCCTGCATTTACAAACTCCTGCTCTGTCTCGGCAACTGTCTTACCGGTGGCAACACAGTAGATCTCAATTAAATTCTTTATGCCGGGCTTTTCATCTGTATACCGGATACTGTTATCCGAATCGGTAACCGCTCTCTTAAACTTACGGATGACCGTATCCTTATCATCCATTAAATAAATGGTAGCATTGGCATTCTCATCGGATTTGGACATTTTCTTCTCCGGCTCCTGAAGGCTCATGATCTTCGTGCCCTGCTTTCCAAAATATGGCTCCGGTATGGTAAATACATCGCCGTAAATGCCGTTAAAACGCTCCGCAATGTCTCTTGCTATTTCAATATGCTGCTTCTGATCCACGCCGACAGGGACAATGTCGGATTGGAATAACAGGATATCCGCCGCCATCAGAACAGGATAAGTATATAATCCGGCATTGATGTTGTCCGCATGCTTTGCAGATTTGTCCTTAAACTGTGTCATACGGTTTAATTCGCCCATATAGGTAAAGCAATTC
The DNA here is from genome assembly GCA_023409535.1 of Bacillota bacterium. Taxonomy (GTDB): domain Bacteria; phylum Bacillota; class Clostridia; order Lachnospirales; family Lachnospiraceae; genus Mobilitalea. Next base: position 135,406 of record JAEYGZ010000046.1, on the reverse strand, counting down.
AGGATCCAGCTCAATTCCGCATGTGCCGATACATGGGATTGATAATAGATACAGTTTTTTTCGGGATCAAGCCCTGCCGCAATATACAGAGTAAGAAGTGCCCTTGCTCTTCTTCGTAACTCTGCCGGGTCCTGGCGGACTGTAATGGAATGCATATCAACAACACAATAAAAGGTCTCGTACTCCTCCTGAAATGTTACCCAATTCTTCAGTGCCCCAAGGTAATTGCCCAGGGTAAGGGTTCCGGTAGCCTGCATTCCGCTAAATAATGATTTTTTGCCATCCAGCATAAATTCACTTCCTATTTCATCGTCAGATTTCAAATGAACGGAGCCATTTAATCATCTGCAGTTATCAATAAAACTTATCTCTTCCAATATATAAATATTGCCGGTAAAAGTCAATGCTTACCGGCAATTAATTTCACTAGATCATCATAGGAATCTATCACTCCGTCATACTCTTTTACATCTCCAAAACCATATCGCGCGAAGATAAAGGGTACTCCGGCTTCTTTGCAGGCATTGGCATCTCCCTGGGTATCCCCCACATAGACCGGGGCTTTCAGCCCGTTGCGCTCTACCACCAGCCTGATATTATCCGCCTTGAATTTACCGGTACGGCCCGGATATTCATAGTCGGTAAAGTACTTCTCCAGGTGGGGATTTGCCTGAAAGAAGCATTGTATATAACCCTCCTGGCAATTGCTTACGATAAAAAGTTTATATTGCTCTGACAGGAGCTTCAGGTTACGCTCCAGCCCATCATACAACGCAGCCCCATGCTTCGCAAGATACCCGCATTCATATTCGCAGCACTCCTGCATTACCTTAATTGCATGTTCCTCGGGAACGCTTTCATAAAGCTTCACGGCAATCTCATCCAACGGTAATCCGAACAATCCCTGCAGCCGCTGCGCAGTAACAACCTCCTTCACTTCCGGATACCGTTCTCTGAGAACCTCATTAAAGGCGACTGCCACTTCCTTCGTTGAGTCCCATAAGGTTCCGTCCATATCAAATATTATACTGTCAATCATCATGCTTTTATCCTTCTTTGTAATGATCAGATTAGTTAATTTATCATTATTATAATGCCTGATTATACCCCGGATGTCAACCCTGAACCTGTTCTGCATTCGGTTTATAGCTTTTATTATTAATAGAAGATCCTAAAATTATATTGTAAATTATTACACAATTTTATATAATTCCTATATATGCCAAACAAATAGGCATCGAGTAAAATTTATATTAGTAGGGAGGTAAACATAATGGTTAGCACAGATGTTTGTGAATGGTTACTAGAAAATGCGGATACACCCATTCGTTACAGAGTGTTAAGGGAAATGTTGCGCAGAGAATACGACGCTAACGCTCTCATAAATGACTTGCTTAGTCATCCTGATGTTTCCCGTTGGTTGAAGAACCTTAAGCCTGAAACACCTCCACAACACCGTTGGATGATACATGGAGCCCGTGATTATAATTTTGAAAACGCGCTGTTTAAAATCCTGCATTTGGGCCTGCACGCAGGCTTTGACGAAGTAAGGCGGGCTGCTGGCTTCTATTTGGATAGTTTCCAGACAGCTGCAAGTTTATTAACGGCAAGCATGTTCATTGCAGCAGGTTTTGATGATGATCCCATTTTGAAATATTTCTTGGAAAAACTTGATTTATTATATCGCTTTACAAACCAAAGCCGCTATGACATTTATGTAAGTGATGCCGAGAGGGCCAAGCTTGCGGGTATCCCGACCATATGGAAAAGCAAAAAAGTGATAAAGCCGGAATTTTTTAATCACGAGCATAATACCGATACATTCCACTATCCTATGATCTATGACTTATACGGCTTATATAAGTTGTATGAATTTCATGACCTGCAGATAAATGCGAAAGTGGACAGCGTTATACGTTATATCGCATGCGACGATTACAATGATTTGATTGAGGATGGTTATGGCATCGTGATCATGGGTCATAATAGATATCATGGCATGGGATGGGACGCAAAATTTCCCGGATGGCATAATATTAAGGAATATATAGATAAAGGAAATGTTCCTAAGCTTATTTTTTTTGCACTGATTATTTCAAAATATCCAATCGCTATACAAACAAAGTGGTTTCAATCATTGCTGGAATATTTTGATACGTATAAAACAGATAAGGGTACTTATTGTTTTCCGTCCGAATGGTTGCCGGAAAAATCGGGTTATGCTGTTCACGGTCCGCATATGTCATTTGGAGAAAACAGGAGAAAAAAAAAATGGTGTGAAATTGAATCAACATTTTATATGCAGTTATTGCATCAAAATGATTGACATTTACTTCTGCCGTCTACTTCAAAGGACTTCAAAGGGAGCATATCATAGAATTCTTTACCCGGCGGCATTTGTATACTTTTCCATAGGTTGTTTACAGATATTACTTTGATTGGTACGTATAAAGTAAGATAGGAACATACGTATATAATGAATAAAATATGGTCTATAACAACTGTTTTGTGTAGCATCAAAAACTTTACTTTTATTCGCTATCGTAAAACGGCATCTCTCTCCTTTTTATCTCACAATTGTAAACTCCAGCAGCAGCTTTACCCTCTGCCTTTTTTTTCCCCTTTTATCATGATAAATACCAATGAACAGGATAATAAAACATATGAAGGTTGTTACAACTAAAAATGTATTAATGGATTCTACCATATGCAGAAGAAAGGAGCTGACGACAAATCCCGCCAGCATATCCACAATAATCTTCGTACAATAAAATCCGAAAAACACTCCCAGCAAAATAGTGATTGGAAATAACGCAATTCGAACTGCACTTAATCTTCTTATGTAATGATTGGTCTCTCCCATCGCACGTAAGAAACTGTATTCCACCGTATTCAGCCGCATAATATCATAATACTGCTTCCCGATGAACGTACAGCCTGATATTAATAAGATCGCCTGCAGACTTCCCTTAAGGTGGGCCAGACCATAAATATCCGTATTAATCATAAGAAAGATATTATCAATTACAATGCTGCATACGGTAATGGCAATATAATTTGTTATAATGGAAAAGACAGCATATATATAATCTCTGCGGATTTTCCTTTTTATCAGTTTGATATAATCAAAGCATAATTTCATCATACACCTCTGTTTATGTTCCTTATGATGTCCTCAGGCACAGAATGCCTGGACCGGTTACGTCCAAGCATTCTATGTGAGTGTAGCAATTAGTTCGGCAAAGTATTTATTCCCCAATAGATACTTTCAAAGTGAAACATTTAGCGGAAGATCCAGGATATCAGCGCATATAAGTTGAAGCTTAATACTGCTACCATTGTATCTCCCCCCTTTACGAGAAAAGGACTATGTTTACAAGCTTCTTATAGCATGTAAACATAGTCCCCTACAATGGCACTCGACATGAACGTCGTTTATTCGTGCGCAAACGTCGATTCAACCTATTTTATCACTTATTTTTTATATTTATTTCAGCAAAAAAATACCCGTTTTCGTATCGGTAATTTACCGTTCCATGATACTTTTCAACCCTCTGCCTGACATTCCTGATCCCGAAGCCATGGAGGGTTTTATCCTCCTTTGAGGTAACAAATTCTCCCGATTTTATGATGATTTCATGATCAACCGGATTACTCACATCAATATAGATATCTTCCTTAAAGCTGGTGATTTTAATCTCTATTCTGCTGACTTCCTCCTCCGGCCGCTTCATGCGCAGGATGGCTTCCACAGCATTGCTCACCGTATTCGCAATAATAACACATAAATCCAGAGAATTGATATGAAGCACCTCCGGAAAACCTCCTGTCAGGTCTATTTCAATACGCTCCTTCTTATACTTACCGTAGGCATCATTTAATATCGCATCCACAATATCGTTTCCGGTCGAAAATAACTCCCGTGAGCTGCTAATCTCATCCTCCATCTGCTCCAGATATCCTTCTAATTCCGTATACTTCCCGGAACGATATAATGTATTGATACATGCGATATGATTCTTAATATCATGGCGGATGCTTCGTATTTCCTGCTGCTTTTCATTCACCAGCATATAGTATTTCTGCTGTGCTTCTATCACACTTTGATTGATCAGGGAAAGCGTCCGGTAGTTATCCCTTGATTCAGAAATTGCAATCATCATAACACATGCGGCACAATATGCGATTACAACCACTATGAGAACAATGATGATGATCCTTCTGGCCAGGTCCGAGGTACCATTTAATTGCCGCACCATAAGTCCGCACAACACAAAGGACCCTGTACCGGCACCGGTAATTAACAATGCATAGATTCTCTTTGATATATGCATTGTTATTTTTGATTTGCGAATATGTCGTATGATAACAACCAGAAGTCCAATGGTTGGAAGGTTAATGGAATTAATGATTAAATTATTAAAAATTGAATCATCAAGCTTCCACAGGGTAGAATTATAGATCATGGTAACCGCCGCTACGGCGATCCCGTCCAGAAGAAAGACCACGATATAAGCTAAAAGCGCATTGGCAAGTATCCGGTATAGCTTTCCCTGAAATATCGCACAGGTAGTAGCAATTACCATGATTGCGGAAATCATCAGAACTGTATTGGTATGGGATAAATATTGGAAAGCCAGGCACGGCAGCAGAATAGCGATGCAGATACCTATTGTGATATAAATCGCCTTTTTCTTTACAAAAGTAAAATTAAGGATACCCCATATAAGTAAAAGTATTTTTATTAAATCAGAGATATAAACATAAGATATGATCACAAGATTACTCATTGTACAACTTCTCCTTATCTTGCATTTCTTCTTCTGTATATATTGCAAGCCTTCTTAAGTTTACCAATCTGTCTGATCGCAACTTCCACCTTTTCCCCATTCTCAAGCAAGATATCCCTGCCAATCTCATCAATATAAGCAAGATTTACGATATATGCTTTATGGACCCGAAAAAAATCCCCATTATCCAGAATACCCTCCCATTCTTTGACCGGTATTCTCGTCTCATAGGACCCCCGCTTCGTGCGGACTACCGTGACTCTTCCGACATACTCCACATACAGGATATCCTTCAATTTTACAAAGAGAGTCTCTCCGCTGCTGCCCAGGATTACCTTATAGTTCCTCGTTAAATCATTCATGGCATCCATCAAAGTTCCCATAAATTCCTTTTCCGTAATGGGTTTTAGAAGATATCGAAAGGCTCTGACACGATACCCCTCCTGAATATAATTACGGAAGCCTGTCAAAAAGATGATAATCATGCTGTCATCCTTCTCACGGATTTTTTTTGCCGTCTGCATGCCATTGATTCCCTTCATCTGTATGTCCAAAAAGAGTATATCAACCGATCGCTTACAGGCCAGTACTTCTTCGCCGCTTGCAAAATAAATCGTCTCTATCGAAGTCAAATTCGAAGCAATGAATTTTTCACACAATCTTTGCAGCTCGTCTCTGATGATAACCTCATCATCGCATATACCGATTAACACCGTTTTTCCCCGCTTCCATATAGTCAATACGTACCATTTATATTATATTACCATAATACCAACCCCCTCATATTTCGTCAAGTTATTACATGAAAACACAACGAATATTACTGCTTTCTGATGAGGCGGTCCTGTCAAAAATTTGAGTCCACAAGAAGAAGCTTTTGTGTTATACTTTTATAAATTGATAATGATTTGGAAAGGATGTTTTAAAATGAAGCAGATTGCCAGCTTTACAATTGATCATATGAGATTGCTTCCGGGTATATATGTCTCCAGAAAGGACAAAATCGGCAGTGAGATCATAACAACATTTGATATTCGAATGACCCGTCCAAACTTTGAACCGGTTATGCTTACCGGAGAGGTTCATACCATAGAACATCTGGGTGCAACCTTTCTTCGCAATCATCCGGAATATGCAGAAAAGGTGGTGTATTTCGGCCCTATGGGCTGCCGCACCGGTTTCTATCTGTTGCTGGGGGGAGATTATTCCTCCTCTGATATCCTTCCTCTGATTCTCCAAACCTATGAGTTTATCCGGGATTTTAACGGGGATATCCCTGGTGCCACACCGGAAAACTGCGGCAATTATTCCGACATGAATCTTGATATGGCAAAGCATTATGCAAAGCGCTTTCTGGATGAGGTTCTTTATCAAATTACCGAGGATAATCTGTATTATCCGGTTGGATAATGTTTATATTCCCATCGTAATCCGCATGACATGGTTCGTTATATTCCGTTTAAGCACTGCAGTTTTACGTCCAATATCGAATTTAAAGAGCTGTCCCTTGCACTGCACCCCTGATCAGGCTGCGAGTCGTAGGACAGCTCTTTGATATAGAAATTGCTTTTGTTAAATACGAATATTAAATACAATTACTGCTTACTTGTCTTCTCAAGGGTTTCCCAGATACCGGTCAGATACATGGCACCCAGCGCACGGTCATATAAACCATAGCCGGGTCTGCCGGTCTCTCCCCAGATCATTCTTCCGTGGTCGGGACGGACATAGCCCTGGTAATGGTTCTTATGAAGTGCCTTTACAATGGCTACGATATCCATGGAGCCGCAGGGTGAAAAATGTGCGCTCTCTTCAAAGCTTCCGTCCTCCAGCAGCTTCACATTTCTGATATGCATGAAATGAATTCTTCCCATAGCCGAATATTTATCCACCATTTTCACGATATCGTTAAAATGTGCGCTGCCAAGAGAGCCGGTACAGAAGGTCAGTCCGTTATATTCACTGTCAACCAGCTTTAAGAAGCGGTCTAAATTCTTCTCATTGGTGATAATTCTCGGTAATCCAAAGATCGGATACGGCGGGTCGTCGGGATGGATTGCCATTCTGACATCACATTCCTCTGCTACCGGGATAATCTCTTTTAAGAAATACTCAAGATTTGCCCAAAGAACCTCTTCATCCACCTTCGCGTACTTTGCAAAAATATCCGCAAGCCGGTCCTTGGTATAGCTTGCGTCCCAACCCGGCAGGGAAAGCTCTCCCTTTAAGGGATCCATCTTCTCCAACTGTTCCTTATAATATACCAGAGCTGTTGAGCCGTCCGCAAGTTCCTTATCCAGCTGTGTGCGGGTCCAGTCAAATACAGGCATAAAGTTATAGCAGATCACCTTTACACCGGCCTTAGCCAGATTTCGAATATTCTCCTTGTAATTATCAATATACTTTTGTCTTGTAGGAAGTCCAAGCTTGATATCCTCATGAACAGGAACGCTTTCAATGACATCGAATTTAAGTCCGGCATCTTCCACTTCCTTCTTAAGCTGAAGGATACTGTCCATACTCCACTTTTCTCCCACAGGTACATCGTAAATTGCAGTTACGATACTGTACATATTGGGAATCTGACGGATATACCCTATCTTAACCGGATCATCCTTCCCATACCAGCGAAACGACATTTTCATAGTTTTTACCTCCATATTGAACCGCTATGCCAGATTAATCATAGCTTGTCCATGTTAATATACTTTATATAACTAAATATATTTCATTATATCATTATCCCCCCTGTGCAACAATGTATTGATTGCTGTTTGACTTGCAAAAATTGCTGTGATAAAATTTATATATCAAGCCTTTATTTTCATTAAGAATATGATTGAGGTATCTATGATTAAGAAAATACACCCTTATCAAACCAGACAAAGCATGCTGACCAATGAATATGAAATATTTCATTTTTCTGATACAAAGCTCGATAAGGTCAGCCTTCATCATCATGATTTTTATGAGTGCTATTTGTTTTTATCCGGGGATGTGACTTATATCATTGAGGGAAAGAGCTATTCCTTAATGCCCGGAGATATTATATTAATCAACTCCAAAGAACTGCACCAGCCGATAATAAACCATACGGACAAGCCTTATGAGCGTATTGTACTCTGGATTAACAGAGTATATCTGGACAGTCTATCAACCGCATCTACTGATTTGAAGCGCTGCTTTGAGGATGCAGATAAAAAGAATGTCATACGTTCCGACTATGAAGCGCAGCAAAATGTGAGAGCCATTATGAATAAGCTGCTCAGTCTTGAGAATTATAAGGGATTTGGACAAGAGCTGCTTTATAAAGCATATTTGATTGAACTGTTTGTGTTTTTAAATACCCTGCTGTTTCAAGGTGAAACGAAATTAACCATTGAAATAAAGAAAAGCAATCTGATTGATGAGATCATCTCCTATATCAACAGCCACCTGGAAGAGGAAATCAGTATCGATATGCTGTCGGAGCAGTTTTATATCAGTAAGTATCATCTTCTGCGAGAATTTAAAAAGCATTCCGGTACAACAATTCACAAATTTATCGTACAGAAAAAATTAATCCTTGCCAAGGAATTTATTCTTAACGGCCTGCCCATTAATATTGTTTATGAACGGGCCGGCTTCGGCGGCTATTCAAACTTTTTCAAAGCCTTTAAGAAGGAATACGGAATGACCCCGAAGCAATTTTATGAACTGATGAAGCGCGGGGATGCTCCTTCGGAAGAAACTCATCCTGTAATAACTGAGGCTCTGCTTCCATGAAATATTACTTCATGGAAGCAGAGCCGATTTTGATTGCAGTTTGCAATGTCTCAATAATTCTTCAGCCAGGCAGAAGTATGCGACTATTTTGTATAATCCAGCGGCAATGAAGTCCATCGTTTCTTCAGTAAGAAGGCTGCTGCCTTGGGCTGTCTGTCTCTGGTAAATATACCCTTTTTGTTACCGTTGACACGCAGTATTCCTTCCGAGGTCTGGAAATCGGCAAAATTCCAGACCTGTTCCCCTACGATAGAGGCAGTATTGTCAAATACGCGATGCTGCATCTCCAGATATTCCATCTGATATTCTTCCGACCATTGTACGGAAGGAAGCCGGTGTTCTCCTGCATAAGTATCCGCTCCGTATTCGGTCATAATAATTGGTTTCTGATAACTTTCCCAGCCCATCAGCTCTTTCTGAAAGCCTTCTTCTGCATTGGATATTTCATATCCTCCCATAACATACCAGCCATAATAACGATTTAAGCATAGGATATCACACAGGTATGCACATTTGCATTGTCCCGGTACAGCCATCATGATATTCACGAAGGTCCTCGGTCTTTTTTGCACATCCAGTTCCTTTACCAAATCAAACAGCTTCTCAAAGTAACCCACCGCACTGTCATTGGTGGAATCAGGTTCATTAAGAAGGCTCCAGATACATACGCTGGCATGATTTTTATCCCTCTGAATGTAATCCCGTATCACCTCAAGATGATGCTCCAGTGTCTCTGTCTGAACCTCAGGCCGGTCAAAGAATTTGATGGCTGCTCCCTTGCTTGCATCCGCAAAATTCATCATGGAGTTAAACAATCCCACCGCAGGCGTCTCATCGATAATTACAATGCCTTCTCTATCCGCCATCTGATAGATTTCTTCCGAATACGGATAGTGGGAGGTTCGAAAGGAGTTTGCACCGATCCATTTCATCAGCTCGAAATCCCGCTTCATTACCCCGATATGAAAGCCTCGTCCTACGATATCGCTGTCCTCATGCTTTCCAAAGCCTTTCAGATATACCGGTTTATTATTAATCAGAAGCTTATTGCCTTGTACTTGCACAGTACGGATACCGATCTCCTCGGCATACTCATCAATTACCTCATCCCCGTTCATAATCCGGAAAACAAATTGATAAAGATAAGCATCGCAAACCTTCCACAGCATTGCATTTTTTATTACAATTGCATTCTCCTTACCATTCTGAACTGCCACCAGGTTTCCCTCCTCGTCGTATACGGACAGGGATACCATATTCTCACCCGTGGTTTCCACGGTATATTCGACTCTTGCATCTTCTTCCTCAAGTATATGCTTCACCGTAAAATCTACGATGCTTTCCTTGGGTGTAATTACAAGCTTCACCGGCCGCTGAAGTCCCGCGTAGTTAAAGAAGTCAAAATACGGCTTGGACATCTTCCTGCCATTGGCAAGGGTAATGGTTTCTCCCACCGGAAGCGTTGTCGAACTGAGCTCGTTATTTACCTTAACGACGACCTTGTTAAATTCATTGTATTTTACAGTCTTGTTGATATTCGCATTAAAAGGCAGAAAGCCGCCCTTATGTGAGGTTATTTCAATACCGTTGACAAATACGGTTGCAGAATGAGTCGCGGAACCGAAACGAATATCAAGATCCAGTCCCGCAAATTCTCCCGGTACGAATACCTCAGTCTCATACCAGACATCTCCGGTATATTCCTTGGAATCCTTATCCGTAAAGAAATCATTAAAGCTTGCAGGAACAGGTATCATCTGATACTCCGGCAGTCCCCGGTTCCATTGCTCTTTATCCCCCAGCTTCTCATAATCAAAGCTGAATTTCCACAGCCCGTCCATATCAATTAATCTTCTTGTTTTGCTAAATCTCGGATATAATAATTTATTTGCCATATTTTGTTCTCCTTTATTGTTCTTTTTCGTTATATTACTCTGCCTGTGCCTCTGCTTTACCGGTATCATGTCCCAGGGCCTTTTGCACTTCGAAAAGCTTTTTATTGTCAAGGTTATATACATAGGTCATGAAGATAAAGCTGATTACATTTCCGATGAGAGGCAATAAGCAGGCAAGCATCTTAATATTTCCCGCAATACCCTCCGGCTGATCTGCCCCCAAAGCTGCCTGATATCCCGTAAAGCCCAATAAAAAGGCAACTAAAGAAGCTCCAAAGCCCTGGGCGAACTTTCTGAACAAGGAATAGGTTGCATAAATGGAGCCTTCCTCGCGGCGTCCCGTCTGGTACTCCTGATAGTCAATGCAATCCGCTACCAATGCCCAGGTAAGCATGGTATTAAAACCGGTAAACAGCGCTGCGATTCCCTGTAAACCAAACCAAAGATAAGGATTAGACATAGGGATAACCAGCAGCAGCAAATACGCCAGAACTGCGCCGAGGAAAGGCCAGGAGCATATATTTTTCTTACCCCACTTCTTCACAAAGAGCTTAATGAATGCAATGGATACAAGGGTCGGGGCAAGGCTGATTACCATGCCCAGGGATAATAGCTTGGGCTGTTTGAAGTATGTAATAAATACATACTGGTTAAGCACCTGTGTAGATGCACCAAGCAGTAAAATAGCCACTGTTGAGACAGTTAATGCTACCATGGGACGGTTCTTGAAGAAGGATACAAAGGTCTTAATATACTTGAACTTCTCCTGTCTCTCCTCCTGCGTGATTTTTATACGTTCGGTGGTCCCGCGGAATAACAGGATGAATGCCACTAAGGATATAACTCCCAGAATACCGGCACTTAATGTAAATGCCTACCGGATTTTCACCGACAAATAAAATCATGGGAAGCATAATGCCGATGGGCATCTGAGCAAGCAGGGCTCCAATCGTCCTATACTTTGACAATTCAGCCCGTTCCACAGGATTAGCAGTGATAACTGACTGGAGTGAGCCATAGGGAACGTTGATGCAGGTATAGCAGGTATCCCAAAGGACATAGCTGATGATGCATTGTAATAGCTTAACCCAATACGGAAACCCCGGGAAATACAGAAACATCACAACCGTTACAATTGCCATGGGAAGTGCCGTGAATTTAATCCATGGACGAAACTTATCCTTCCCCTCCCTGGGCTTAAAAAAATCCGTTAAAGCACCGATGATAGGATCATTAATACCGTCCCATATCTTTGTGATCAAAATAATAATTCCGTAATGTACCGGATTAATCCCCAGTACGGTTACGTAAAACAGCATAAAGTATGAGGAGATCAAAGCAAAACTGCAATTGCAGCCGAAGTCCCCCATCATATAGCTTAACTTGTCTCTAAGACCAAAAGACCTCTCTTTTGTCTTAGCATTCGCATTTGTTACAAACGCATTCATAATAAGCCTCCCACAAGAATAGTTATTAGAGATTTTGCATAAATTCTCCTCTGTTACGGTTATATTTTAATGCCCATTCACCAAATACTCTTGTATTTTCTTTACCTGTTTCAGTAATATTATTGCTTTCCTCCTATATTTACAATATAATTTATCTGTAAATCGATACAGTCACACGGTTTATCCGACTTGGAGGTTATTATGGAAGACATTTCTAAGAAAGCACCAATCTATAGCCCTTTCGATCTTCAGCTGACGCTTGATAATATCACAATCATTGAGCATGCATATAAATTCGAAAAGGAATACATGTTTGCAGTCCAGCAGGGGGATGTGGACAAGGTTTCCGAATTGTTTGATGAAGCATACTTTAATCAGCCCAGTGCGCATCTGTTTAAGCGGCTGCCGCAGGATCCGTTAAGACAAATGAGGAATATGCTGATCGTTAATAATACCCTTTGCAGAACAGCTGCCAAAAAAGGAGGGCTGCCTGTGGTGTATCTGCACACAGTATCAGAAAAATTTGCCCACATCATAGAAACTGTCAATTCCTTTGAATATGCGGCAGATCTGAGTAAAGCACTTGCTGTGGAATATGCAAGGGCAGTCTCCATGTTCTCAACATTAAATTACAGCGATATTATCAAGGAGGCTGTCCGCTATCTCACTTCAAATATAACAAAGGATATCAGCTTGACACAGCTTGCCGCGCAGCTCGGTGTCAATCCCAGCTATCTTTCCAGAACATTTCGCGAGGATACGGGAATGTCATTGGTGGATTATATAAATCATCAGCGGATTGAACTCTCCAAATACTATTTTGAATCTGCGTCCGATCATGTTACAGAGGTTGCTTTCAAGTCCGGATATAATGACAGCAGCTATTTTGCAAAGACCTTTAAAAAGATCACCGGAATTACACCGAAGGAATATATCAGAAATTGTAAAACCAGATGTTAAAGAACGCTGTTCCGGTAATCGTGACGCATGTTAGTCATCTCTGTGAATATACTGTAATAAGAATCTATAATGGGAGAAGCTATGGCAAGCCAAAACTATTCGCATACCGCCGAATTGATGAAAGCATCACTGCCCTATTTCGACAACAGGACCAGATCCCAGGTGGAGCTGTTCAGTAAGGTTCTCGACCTGATGGGAAGCCTGAATTCACTGACCGGCAGGGGAAGTATGGTTGCCTATGGCTACGAAGCTGCAAGTATTGATGTGGAAGGAATACTGAATGCGATCCGACCCTTATGCGATAAGAGGGAAAGAGAATTCGTCGACCGGATTTTAAATATTTTTAATATAAAGAGAATTTTTGAGACGTACAATAATTTTATGAATATGATGAATGTAATGCAGGAGGCCGGCGGTTTTTCCTTCACTGAGGAAGGGCAAAAAGACGATACGGAAAATGTAACAGGTAATTTTACAAACAATATTTTTAATTCCATTTTCCAAGGTTTTAATAATGCGTCGGAAATGCCGGAGGAGGATAACAATACCCCCATGCAGGAAACTGCATATGACAATTATGATAGTAACGAAGCCTTACATACTGATAATTATAGTAATACGGATAATTATAATAATGATAATGACAGCAAATCGAATCGCGAAGAAGCCCCTCACACCGGTACGAACAACACCTTCAAAGCTGACAGCACAATGTTTGATATGTTTAAGGGAATGGTTCCGCCGGAGCAGATGAGTACCTTTGAAAACTTAAGAATGCTTTTCAATACCATGTCATATGATAATAATAACAAACCAAATGATGGTAAGGAGCATGAGTATGGCTGATATGTCCTGGACGAACAATCCTAAAATTAGAAATCTTGATCCCCGAAAGCTTACGGCTTTAATTGAATTGATGAAACAGGCGGAGGGAAAACCGCTGGATAAAGTGCTGCCGCTTTTAATGACCACAAATAAAAGGCTTCAGGAACAGAATTTAATGTTTAACAAAGAAGAAACCGATATCATGATTGAACTGCTTACGAAAAATTTATCCCCCAAGGAGAAGACGCAATTTGAAATGTTCCGAAAGATGATGATGGCCCAGCGCGGTCCTTCAAAATAAGGGCTGCAAAAAAGGAATCCTCCGCGGATTCCTTTTCCTGTTTCGCCGGATTAATGTGTATCAAGACTGCTTTTACGGCTACGGTTTAAATTACGGTACATAATGATATATTCATTAATGTAAAGCAGGAAGGACAGCAGCAAAAAGCCTCCGCACAGCAGCATCAGAATGCCTGTCATGCTTTTATTCAGGGTCGGGACCGCCACCAATACCAGCATCGTTACATAGAAAACCGTCGTGGAAACCTTCCCAAACCATTTTGCACCGCTGAGCTTTGTACCTTTTTTAAGCATGACCAGTCCGGCTATCAGCAGGAAAAGCTGCATTATGACAAACAAAATCAGAAGTAAAAACATCCATTTTATCTTTACAACCAGGACAAAGATAAGAGACGCCTGGGTAAGCTTATCCGCCAAGGGATCAATAATCTTGCCAAGTTCCGTTACCATATCAAATCTTCTTGCAATAAATCCGTCAAGAAAATCAGTCAACCCTGATAAAAATACAATCGCCGCTGCCTGAATATATGCCTTGGGCTCATCTGCTTTAATATAGGTTACAACAAAGAACGGTATCAATATAAATCTGATATAGCAAAGAATATTCGGTATCTTCCACAGATCTCTTCTTGAAAATCTGGTCACTATTTTCATCTCTTCTCCACCCTTCTTTCAAGTATAATAACTAGCAACGCCAAAATATGCATACTTTGCATATTTTGTGCGTAAAACGCATAAAAAATATACGCACGCATAAAAACATCTCATAAAAAATATGCACGCCTGTAACGAGCCGCCGTGGCTGATCAGCCATTTGTATTCTAATTTTAACACAATTATCGTATTTACGATAGATTATTTTACCATTTTTCTATGATTATTCATACTGCCGGAAACTTTTTCCTGCTTTACCGCAATACTGCCTTCGGACTTATATTTTATCTATCATTGCATATACATGTTTCAAGAAATAACATTGGGTAATGTGATAATAAAAGTCGATTATCCCATTGGGAGGACATGGTCTGATTATGGAGTTTATATTTGAATTATTAACAAAATATGGATTACTTGCTATGTTTATTGTCATTTTGTTGGAATATGCATGCTTCCCGGTTTCCAGCGAGATAGTACTGCCCTTTTGCGGTGCGGCCGCCTCTCTGAACAATACAAAGTTTCTTATTATCCTTCTTGTCAGTATCATCGCAGGCCTGATTGGAACCGGGATCTGTTATACTATCGCCTGGTTTGGCGGAGGAGCCGTTCTCAGTACCATCTCCAGAAAATTTCCCAAGATGGGCAAAGGAATCGCCGCGGCAAATGACAAATTCAATCAGAACGGAGCTGCTGCCGTATGCATCGGCAGAGTAATTCCTTTTATCCGGACTTATATCGCATGGGTCGCCGGAGCTGCAAAATTAAATCCGGTAACTTATTTTACCGCAACTGCCCTTGGAGTTGCTGTCTGGAACACGCTGCTGATCGGGCTCGGTTATACCCTGGGTACAAATTATAATAAGGTAGCGGTTTACTATGATAAATACAAGCATAATTTGCTCCCGATTGCAGGCATATGTCTGGCCGGCTTGCTGTTCAGGTACATCAGCAGGCACAGGAAGATGCATAAACAGTGTTAATCATATTCCCAAGCTATGCTCATATAATTAAACGAAGATTAGCTTGACAGGAGTGAATATTGTTAATGCAGTGGTATAGTATGTCAATCAATGAAACCCTGGAACGATTGGGAGTCACACATAATCAGGGCTTATCAACCAGGGAGGCGGACCTGCGCCGGCAAAACTACGGGCGAAATGTTCTTGAGGCAAAGAAGCGTAAAACCCTTCTGCTTAAGTTCTTAGCACAGTTTGCCGATTTTATGATCATTATACTGATACTGGCCGCTATCATTTCCTTTTTTGTATCAGTGATGGACGGAGATCCGGACTATGTTGATCCGATCATTATATTATGTATTATTATCATAAATGCTACTTTGGGATTATTACAGGAAGCCAGAGCAGAAAAAGCGCTGGAAGCACTGAAGAAAATGTCCGCTCCCACTGCCCATGTACTGCGGGAGGGAAAATGGACTATGGCAGATTCTGCGGGGCTGGTTCCCGGAGACATCATACAGCTTGAAACAGGCTGCTTTGTACCCGCCGATGCAAGACTGATCACCGCGATAAATCTGAAGGCAGAGGAAGCTTCCCTGACCGGTGAGTCAAATGCGGTGGAGAAGAATGCGGAGATCAGGCTGAACCCCGATACCAATCTCGGAGACCGGATCAATATGGTTCTAGCCACCAGTACGATCACCTACGGAAGGGGAACCGCTGTTGTAACCGAAACAGGAATGAATACTCAGGTCGGACATATTGCAAGGCTGATTATGGAGGATGATACTCCCATGACCCCTCTGCAAAAGCGTCTTGCCAAGACAGGTAAGGTATTGGGAATCGCAGCTCTTATTATCTGCGGCGCCATATTCGTAATCGGATTATTAAAACAGCTGCCTGTCTTCGATATGTTTATGACCTCTGTCAGCCTGGCTGTGGCTGCCATTCCCGAAGGTTTACCGGCCATCGTCACCATTATGCTCTCTTTGGGTGTGCAGCGAATGGCCCGTAAGAATGCCGTAATCCGCAAGCTTCCTGCAGTTGAAACCTTAGGCAGTGCCACCGTAATCTGCTCAGATAAGACCGGAACCCTGACGCAGAATGTAATGACCGTAACCCAGATTTGTTCTATGAAGGGGAAGGAAAAGCCCTCAGGTACCTTTGGCAGCTTCTTATTAAGCCATGCCGCTTTATGTAATGATGCTTCCCTGTCTGTCTATAAGAATATTGTGGCTTTAAACGGCGAGCCCACGGAAAAGGCTCTTGCTATGGCCGCCTATCAGGCCGGCTCCAACAAGGCTGAGTTGGATAGAGATTACCCGCGGGTTTATGAGATCCCTTTTGATTCTGCCAGAAAGCTGATGACTACGGTTCACTGCTCTCCCGACCAGAGCTACCGCAGCGTGACCAAAGGCGCCTTTGACTTTCTGCTAAGTCGCTGTTCCCATTATTATCAGGATGGTAAACAGCATGACTTAGGAAGTAAGGAACGCAAACATTTGATTGAACTGAATAATTCAATGACGCAAAGGGCACTGCGTGTTCTTGCCGTAGCATATAAGAATCTTCCCGATACCTTCCGCAAGGAAGATAATCTGGAACAGAATTTAACCTTTATCGGATTAATCGGTATGATTGATCCGCCAAGGGAAGAGGTAAGGGACGCTGTGGCCATGTGCCTCCAGGCTGGAATTAAGCCTGTTATGATCACCGGAGATCATGTACTTACCGCCAAAGCAATCGCCAGAGAGCTTGGCATTTTATCGGAGAGCGAAGAGGCCGTTACCGGTGAGCTTCTAACTGCCATGAGTGATGAGCAGCTGCAGGAAAATATCTATCGATACAGCGTATTTGCACGGGTTTCACCGGAGCATAAGGTGAGGATCGTAAAGGCTTTCCAGGCCAGAGGGGAAATCGTTGCAATGACCGGAGACGGCGTAAATGATGCTCCTGCCCTGAAAGCCGCAGACATAGGCTGTGCCATGGGTATCGCCGGTACAGACGTAGCTAAGAATGCCGCAGATATGATATTAACCGATGACAATTTTGCCACCATTGTATCAGCGGTACGGGAAGGCAGGGGAATTTATGACAATATTAAAAAGGCAATTCATTTTCTCCTTTCCAGTAATATCGGAGAAATCCTCACGATATTTGTTGCCCTTCTGCTTGGACTGCCGACTCCTCTGGTAGCGGTACAGCTGCTATGGGTAAATTTGATTACGGATTCCCTGCCTGCCATCTCCCTTGGTGTAGAGCCTGTGGAAAAGGATATCATGGCGAAAAAACCAATACCGCCCGACAAAGGAATGTTTGCCGACGGCCTGGCATACCGGATTGTGTTTGAAGGAATAATGATAGGTTCCCTGGCCTTACTGGCATTTGTCATTGGTTTTTATGATTACGACAAGCCGAACTTTGTACGGTCCTTACAAGGCCAAAGCAGTGATACTGCCACTCCGTCCACCTATATCCCCTGGGTCGGCCGGACCATGTCCTTTGCGGTACTCAGCCTGTCACAGCTGTTTCACTCCTTCAATATGAGAAGTGAACATTCCCTGTCGAAGATTGGAATATTCAGCAATCGTAAACTGGTTTATTCCTTTATCATCTGTGCCTTTCTGCAGATTATTGTTATCACGGTTCCTGCTTTGGCACAAGTATTTCAGGTAGTACCTTTGACCTTTCGGCAGTGGGCTATCACCATTTTTCTTGCTTTTGTTCCAATAATCGTGGTAGAACTGGAAAAACTGGTTGGCAGCCGTCACATTATATCGAAAAATTAGTATCAAAATACTATTCTAGCACTATCTACACACTTGCATTCCTTTCAGAATCGTTATATAGTTAAGGATATAAATTCTTTGAAAGGTGTTGGTGTGGATACAATGAATGAAGAAAAAGAATCTTCTCTAAAGCCATACGATGATTCCATGTGGGAACAATGGTCAATGTATGATAGCATGCCTTATATATGGGATCCGGACTTAAATGTCGATCGGGTCTTCCGGTATGAAAGCGGCAACATAATTAAAGCATACCGTTACAATCTGCAAGACACCTTCGAGATTAAGTACGAATGAAAGCACAGAGGTGAAACCAGTGAATGTCATAACATTAGTCTATAAATCAACGAACTGCTATCTTATCCCATACAAGGACGGATGGCTTATGATTGATGCTGGATGGCCGGATACCTTTTCGCAGCTGTTACAGCTGCTTAGCCAAAATAACATCTCCATCAATGAAGTCAATTACCTGGTGGTGACCCATTTTCATCCGGACCACGCAGGCTTAGCACAAATACTTAAGGACCTGGGTACCACGCTGATCCTTCATGAATATCAGGCTCCTTACATCAATAAATTAAATCTGCTGTTTAAGAAAAATCCTAAGGCAAATTACCGGGATATCACCACTGCTAACAGTGTTACTGTTAATGACAGTGACAGCAGAAGCTTTCTTGCATCCATTGGTATTCGCGGTGAGCTGGTGTCGACACCCGGACACAGTGACGACAGTGTCAGTCTGATTATCGATGACTGCTGCGCCTTTGTGGGTGATCTTCCTTCCCCCGACCCGGCAGAGGCTTACGATGATCTTGTGCTGGAGAATAGCTGGAACAGGATTAGGAGACATCAAATCACAACGATCTATCCGGGACATGGAGAAGCATATACCGTATAAAGGAATAAATAGAAGCACATAGGGACGGATACCTTAGGCTTACAAAGGGACTGTATTTGTCCGTATGCTGAATGCAGGATTACTAGTAATTCTAAGGTATTTCGTTCATTTAATACAATCAAAACACCAGAGGGAGAATTTAAACTTGCATCACACGCATTTTCAAAGTCACCGCTGAATCCAGCTTCTCCATTTCCTGCAATGGTTTTGATAATTCCAGTTTTAGAATCAATTTTTCTAATTCGTTGGTTCCAAGTATCAGCAATATAGACATTTCCATATGAGTCAACGAATACCCCCTCCGGCCCATTGAGCCTGGCTTTAACAGCCGGTCCGCCATCACCGCTGAATCCCTTATCTCCACATCCTGCAATAGTTGTAACAATATTGGTTCTTATATCAATTTTTCTCACAACATTATTAAAAATTTCAGCAATATAAACATTGCTATTGCTATCAACAGCTACTCCTGCCAGGCCATTTATGAGAGCTTCCTGAAGCGATACCCCCATCTCCGCTATACCCAGGCTGACCAGTACCTATAAAAGTATATACTATTCCTTTCAACCAATCAGACTTATTCAATTTTAATACTCCTATCTGTCATTATATAAACAATTATCTTTAAACAGATTATATCAAATATACGCATACAGAACAAGTGTTTTCTTTTGTAAAATATTCCAGCTTTGTTTTTAATTAGATCCATTGTCCCACAAACGAAGGGATCCCAAAAATAAATTTATAATACAAACATGGGCAAGAACCAAGGAAGAATGGTCTTGCCCATAAGTATCTATTTGCACCCGCGCGAATTATCGCAGATCTGAAGCTTCTTATCCGCGGATTACCTTAAAGGCGTCCTTACCAAGATATCTTGCGCTGCCGCCAAGCTCCTGCTCGATACGAAGAAGCTGGTTGTATTTTGCAACACGGTCTGTTCTGGAGGGTGCGCCTGTCTTAATCTGGCCTGCGTTGGTTGCAACCGCAATATCTGCAAGTGTTACATCCTCTGTCTCACCGGAACGGTGGGACACAACTGCGGTCCAGCGATTATTCTTAGCCATCTCGATTGCATCCAGTGTCTCTGTAAGAGAACCGATCTGATTGAACTTAATTAATACCGAATTCGAAACGCTTTGCAGGATACCCTGATGAATACGGCTGGTATTTGTCACAAACAGGTCATCACCGACCAGCTGAATCTTCTTGCCCAGACGCTCGGTTAACAGCTTCCATCCGGTCCAGTCCTCTTCTGCCAAACCGTCTTCCAGAGAAATAACGGGGTATTTGCTGCATACCTGATCCCAGAAATCCACCATCTCCTGCACTGTCTTATATTCGCCTGACTTCCAGAAGAGATAATCTCCCTTTCTTCCGGCTTTCTCGGCTTCATCATACATCTCTGTAGAAGCTGCATCAATTGCGATAAAGAAATCTTCCCCCGGACGGTAACCGGCACTCTCAATCGCCTTAACGATATAGTCAAGTGCCTGCGTATCACTGGAGAACTTCGGCGCGAAACCTCCTTCATCACCCACCGCAGTAACAAAGCCGTCATTCTTTAACAGTTTCTTTAAGGTATGGAATACGGTTGCGCTGTGCTCCAAAGCTTCGCTGAAGGTATCCGCACCTACCGGCATGATCATAAATTCCTGTATATTCAGGCTGGAATCAGCATGCTTACCGCCATTAATGATGTTCATCATCGGAACAGGAAGCGTCTTTGCATTGACCCCTCCCAGGTAACGGTACAGAGGTAAATGAAGCGATACGGCCGCTGCCTTGGCAACTGCCAGGGATGCGCCAAGGATTGCATTTGCCCCCAGCTTACCCTTATTGGGTGTACCGTCAAGTGCTATCATGGCAGCATCAACCGCTCCCTGATCAAGGGCATCCATTCCGGTAATCTCTTTTGCTATGGCTTTATTGACATTTTCAACCGCTTTCTTTACACCGGTGCCAAGATATCTGTTCTTCTCACCGTCACGAAGCTCTACCGCTTCAAATGCTCCTGTGGATGCACCGGAAGGAACCGCTGCCCTGCCGACACTTCCGTCCGCCAGTGTCACCTCTGCCTCAACAGTGGGATTACCTCTGGAATCAAGGATTTCCCTTCCGATTACTTTCTCAATGACCATACTTTTCATATTAACTCCATCCTTTCAAGCCTTTTTATGTTTATACACATTCATCCTTAGTATCCGCTTACCATATAAAAATATTCTGTTTTCCCGGGAACTCATCCTCTGATTCAGAGAAACTTCTCCTTGATTTTAGTATATTCACAAATAAATGAATTTCTGTGATTTAAATCACAAAAACAGGTATTTTATGGTAACCCATACCTAATTTTAGTCCATATTTTATGTTTGAACAAGTGGTAATTCAATTTTTGGTATGGATTGGATTGTTATCCCTGTGAAAAGTTGTTATACTATGTATTGATATTCCATCATAAGAATAGCAGTTTACACTTTAAAAATATAAACAATGCCGTACCCTGCGGCGGAAGGAGCTTCTATGAGTAAAACTTATGAGAAATTACAACCCTATCTGGAAAAATCCATGGCTTTGATGACAGCGCGCAACCTGTTTGAATGGGACGATCAGACAACCGCACCCTTTGAGGCTGCCGAGTACACCTCAAAAATAATCGGAGTACTGTCCGATGAATACATGAAAAGCCTGATTAATGATGATGTCCGTAAGCTGCTCTCCAAGCTTCAAAGCGAAAAGGAGCAGGAGCTGTTAACGGATACTGAGAAAGCAATCGTGAAAGAGCTCGGAAAAACCTATGAGCAGTTGGAAAGCATCCCTCCCGAGGAATATCGGGATTATAACGAATATACCTCACTGGCAACCCGCAAATGGGCAAAAGCGAAAAAGGATAACCGGTATGAGGATTTTGCCCCCTATCTGAAAAAAATTATTGAATATAAGAAGAAATTTGCCGGTTACAGGGCCAAAGGGAAGAAAGCTCCGTATGAGGTTCTGTTAGGTGATTATGATGAGTGCTTTATGATGAAGGAATTGGATCTCTTCTTTGATAAGGTAAAAGCTGAGATCGTGCCTCTTCTTAAGGAGGTAGCAAAGAAGGCAGATACTGTTGATAAGGCTTATAATTACCTATCCTATGATGTTCAGAAGCAAAGGGAATTCTGCCGTTACTTAAGCGGCTATATAGGCTTTGATTTTAACAGGGGAGTGATCGGAGAAAGCGCGCATCCTTTTACTCTTCAGCTGCATAATCACGATGTCAGAATAACAGATAAATACCTGGAGAAAAATCTGGAAAGTGCAATGTTCTCCATCATACATGAAAGCGGGCATGCCCTCTATGAGATGAATATTGACGATGCCATCACCCAGACCTTAGTGGGCGGCGGCGCATCCATGGGCATGCATGAATCCCAATCCAGATTTTATGAAAATGTCCTGGGCAGAAGCAGAGCGTTCTGGGAACCCCTTTATGATAAACTGGTGGATACCTACCCCGAGAATCTGAGAGAAATATCACTGGACCAATTCATCAAAGGGATTAATAAGGCTGCACCGAGTCTGATCCGGATTGAGGCGGATGAACTCTCCTATTGCATCCACATCATTGTCCGTTATGAAATTGAAAAAATGATCTTTAGTGATGAGATAGCTATCGATGATCTTCCGCAGGTATGGAACGAAAAATATCAGGAATACATGGGGATCACCCCGACAACAGATTCCGAGGGTATTTTACAGGACACCCATTGGGCCTGCGGCGAATTCGGGTATTTTCCTTCTTATGCCATCGGTACCGCTATTGCATCCCAGCTCTTTGCCTTCATGAAAGATAAGATGCCGGTGGAGGAGTATTTGAAAGCAGGTAATTTAACCCCGGTCCGGGAGTTTTTACGGGATAATATCCACAAATACGGTGCGGTTAAGAACACGAATCAGCTGCTGATGGATGTATGCGGGGAAGAATTCAACGCGGATTATTATGTAAGCTATCTGAAAGAAAAGTACACAAACTTATTTGAGCTCTGATTGTCACGAATATAAGAATACGCACAGTTATCACGAAGCAAGTGATGCATTTATATAAAATTAATTGCATATTTATAAATTTAATATTGCATCTTGGCCCATTCTAGGTTAATATTATACCAATGAAAAAGCAGAGACAGTTATTGTATAGCTGCTGCTTAGAAACGAGGCAGAACGAATGAAGCTTTGGGGCGGACGATTTACAAAGGAGACCAATCAGCTGGTTCATCAGTTTAATGCATCCATCTCCTTTGATCAAAGATTCTTCAAACAGGACATTGAAGGAAGCATCGCACATGTAACCATGCTGGCGAAGCAGGATATCATAACGAAAGAAGAATGTGACCGGATTATCGAAGGTTTAACAGGTATCCGAAAGGATATTACAGAAGGCCGTCTTGTCATAGATGGTGAACATGAGGATATCCACAGCTTTGTGGAATCGCATCTGATCAGCCGCATCGGTGCTGCCGGCAAGAAGCTTCATACAGGCAGAAGCCGTAACGACCAGGTGGCTTTGGACATGAAGCTGTATATCAGAGATGAGATAACAGAGCTTGCCGGGCTGGTCCATACATTACTTCTCACCCTTCATAATGTCATGAAGGACAATATTGAAACCTATATGCCGGGCTTTACCCATCTCCAGAAAGCCCAGCCTGTGACGCTGGCCCATCATCTCGGAGCGTATTTTGAGATGTTTAAGCGTGACCGGGAGCGGCTTGCAGATATCATGAAACGCCTTAACCTCTCTCCCATCGGCTCCGGTGCACTGGCAGGCACTACCTATCCGCTGGATCGGGAGTATACAGCCGAACTTCTTGGCTTTGACGGACCAACCCTAAACAGCATGGACAGTGTGGCCGACCGCGATTACCTGATTGAGCTGTTAAGTGCTTTATCTACGGTTATGATGCATCTCAGCCGCTTCAGTGAGGAGATCATCCTGTGGAACAGCAATGAATACCGCTTTGTGGAACTGGACGACGCATATTCTACCGGCTCCAGCATCATGCCCCAGAAGAAAAATCCGGATATCGCAGAGCTGGTACGAGGAAAGACCGGACGGGTTTATGGTGCACTGATCTCCCTTCTGACCGTCATGAAGGGGCTCCCGCTTGCCTATAACAAAGACATGCAGGAGGATAAAGAATTAACCTTTGACGCCATTGATACCGTAAAGGGATGCCTTGCCTTATTTACAGGGATGCTGGCAACAATGCGGTTTCATAAAAATGTTATGGCCGACAGTGCCAGACATGGTTTTACCAATGCCACTGATGCGGCTGATTACCTGGTGAATAAAGGGGTTCCCTTCCGGGACGCGCATGGTATCATTGGGCAATTGGTGCTGTATTGTATCGGGAAAAATCTTGCTCTTGAAGATTTAAGCCTTGAGGAATATAAGACCGTCAGCCCGGTATTTGAAGCTGATATCTATGAGGCGATCAGTCTGACTGCCTGCGTGAATAAACGTAACACCATAGGAGCTCCGGGGCAGGAGGCTATGGCAAAGGTAATTGAAATTAATGCAGATTACTTAGCTCAATAATTATATCAGGGGAAGCATTCGGCATCCGTTACGATTGGTGCCGGTGCTTCCCTTTCTGACTTTATAGAAAAGAACAAAGAGTTTGCTCCGGCAAACTCTTTGTTCTTTTCTCCGGGCACATCTTACGAATATTTCTATCGTCTTCCATGCTTTTATATCACTTATTGACATTGACATTTATTTAACAAAGTTTTATACTGATAGAAATCAATAATGCAGAACGAAAGGAGAATGACATGAATATCTATGTCTGCGTGGGAAGCTCCTGCCATTTAAAGGGCTCCTATGATATCATCCAGAGGATGAAAGAGGCAATTGCAAAACATCACCTGGAAGACAGAGTTAATTTCTCAGCTGCTTTTTGTCTCGGAAGATGTACGGATGGCGTCAGTGTGAAAATCGATGAGGATATCATCTGCAGCGTGTCAAAGGACAACTTTGAAACGTTCTTTCAGGATAACATTCTATCCAGGGTGAATTAGCTTAAGGAGCTTTCACGCTCCAAATTCGCAGGTGAATTGTGAATACTTCACTTTGCATCGGCAGCATGGAGGATTATTATGAATTATTACATACAGCTTAAAAAATCCAACTGTAAAAACTGCTATAAATGCATCCGGCATTGTCCTGTGAAATCCATACGGTTTGCAGATCAGCAGGCTCATATCGTTAAGGAGCAGTGTATCCTCTGCGGAGAGTGCTTTGTAGCCTGTCCGCAGAATGCGAAGCAAATCAGAAGCGACGTAGCACAGGCAAAAGAATTGCTCACCTCGGGGCGGCCCGTATATGCAAGCATTGCGCCGGCCTTTGTTGCCAACTACGAGGGTGCGGATATCGGGGCAATGTCCGAGGCTCTCTTAAGGCTGGGCTTTACCGGAGTGGAAGAAACAGCGCTTGGAGCCACGATTGTAAAGAAACAATATGAAGCCATGATAAGCTCCGCACAAGCCAGACCAATCATCTCCTCCTGCTGTCATACGGTCAACAGCCTGATTCAGAAATATTATCCGGAAGCGCTTCCCTACCTGGCCAAGGTTGTGTCACCGATGCAGGCGCATTGTCTGAAGCTGAAGGAAGAGCATCCCGGTGCTTGCACCGTGTTCATCGGGCCCTGCATTTCCAAGAAGGAGGAGGCCGATCTCTATCCCGGAATCGTCGACTGCGTCTTAACCTTTGAAGAATTGGCCGGCTGGCTTGAAGAGGAAGAGATCAGCATTGTTCCCCCGGAACTATCAGACTCCGGTAAGGAAGGCAGGGCGAGGCTGTTTCCCATTACCGGCGGAATTCTCAGATCTATGACAATTGACTGGGCAGATTATGATTTCATTGCTGTGGACGGCCTCGAGCAGTGCAAGAATGCGCTGTCGGATATTATCAACGGAGAGCTGAAGAACTGCTTTATCGAAATGTCGGCCTGCAAGGGAAGCTGTATCGGCGGGCCTGCCATGGAAAAGGATTGCCGGACGCTTCTGACAGACACCATCCGGGTAAACCGTTATGCCAAAAAGACGGATTTTACAGTTGATTACCCTTCCCCTGAAAAGCTGGTGAAAAGCTTCACCTTTCTGGGCATACACGGGCAGATGCCGGGGAGCAGCGCAATTGAAGAGATTCTTCACAAAATGGGAAAGACAGCAAAGGAACAGGAATTAAACTGCGGAAGCTGCGGCTATAATACCTGCAGAGAGAAGGCGGTTGCCGTGTATCAGGGGAAGGCAGATCTCACCATGTGCCTTCCGTTCTTAAAGGAAAAGGCAGAGAATTTCTCCGATAATATCATTCATAACACCCCAAACGGCATATTTGTTCTGAATGAAGCCCTGGAGGTACAGCAAATCAACCGTGCAGCAAGAGAAATCCTGAATATCAGGAACCAGAGTGATATCCTGAATGCTCCGGTGGTTCGGCTTATCAACCCGGCCGTTTACCTGGAGGTTATGACAAGCGGCAGAAATATCCATGATAAGCTTACCTTTCTGGTCGATTACGGGCGGTATGTGGAGGAAACCGTGATCTATGACAAGAACTATCATATCATCATCAGTATTATGAGAGACATTACTGCGGAAGAAAAAATCAGGCAAAAGAAAGAGCTGGTGAACAAACAAACCATTGATATTACCGATAAGGTAATTGAAAAGCAAATGCGTGTCGTACAGGAAATCGCTTCCCTGCTCGGAGAGACTACAGCCGAAACAAAAATTGCCTTAACCAATCTAAAGGAGACTCTGCAGAATGAATAGCCTATGTACCGATGTCGGTTACTTTAGTCTAAATAAACACGGAGAGCAGCTTTGCGGCGACCATGTGGATATTGCCAAAGGGGAGGACGAATCCCTGGTCCTGGTTCTTGCCGACGGCTTGGGAAGCGGGGTGAAGGCGAGTATTCTCTCAACCTTGACCTCTAAGATTATCTCAACGATGATCGCCAGCCAAATGTCTGTTGAGGATTGCGTTACTACTGTTGCATCCACACTGCCGGTCTGCAAGAAGCGGGGAATCGCCTATTCTACCTTTACCATCCTCCATGTGATTGATAACAAATATGCCAAATTGATACAATATGACAGTCCCGGTGTTCTGCTTCTGCGTAACGGGATGAACTGTGATTATGAAAGAAGCAGCTTTATGATTGGAGATAAGCAGATCTATAAATCTGAAATTGAACTCTTCCCCGGTGATACTCTCGTAGCTATGAGTGATGGGGCAATCTATGCCGGTGTCGGTAAAACTCTTAATTTCGGCTGGCAAAGGCAGAATATTATTGAATTTCTGGAAGCCGTCTACGATAGCGGCTGCTCTTCAAAAATGATATCTACATTACTGCTGGACCAATGTAATCTGCTCTACGAGGGACAGCCGGGGGACGACACAACCATTGCCGCCGTGAAAATCCGGAGAAGGGAACTGGTGAATCTGATGATCGGTCCGCCTGCCGATCCCAAGGATTTGATAAAAATGCTCACCCAATTCTTTGCCAAGGATGGAAAGCGTATTGTCTGCGGCGGCACTACAGCCACTCTTGCGGCGGAGTATCTCGGGAAGGATCTGAAGACCAGCATTGAATATGTAGATCCTGAGATCCCGCCCGCATCCGAGGTGGAAGGAATCGATCTTGTCACCGAGGGCATCATAACCATTAATCAGGTATTACGATATGCAAGAGATTATCTTGAAACGAATTCCTATCCTGTAAAGTGGAGCTATGGCAAGGACGCAGCTTCCCTGATTGCAAGGTTATTGTTTGAAGAAGCAACCGATATAAATTTCTATGTGGGTAAAGCAATCAATCCGGCACATCAAAACCCCATGCTTCCAATTAATTTCAGTATCAAAATGCGGTTAGTGGATGAGCTTTCCGACTGTTTAAAAAGAATGGGCAAGCGCATCAGCATTCATTATTTTTAAGGATGATTTTTCAAGCATCCTCATACAAAGTTTGCAGGCTTTAAGGAAAGGTACGGTTATTACTATGAGAATATTTGATACCAACGTTCAGCATCTGAAATACCGGGTTCTTAGTGAAGTTGCAAAAAGTGCCTTTGAGAACGATCTTCATCATGCCGTGTACAGCATCCCGAAAAAGATTGTATCAGGCTCAAAGGCTACCATGCGCTGCTGTATCTATAAGGAGCGTGCCATTGTGGGGGAACGTATCAATCTGGCAATGGGCGGGAACCTGGAAAATCCCAATGTGGTCGAGGTACTTAATATTGCCTGTGACGAATGTCCGGTAGGAGGTTATGAGGTATCCAATGCCTGCAGAGGTTGTATCGCGCACCGGTGCGAAAGTGTATGCAGGCTCGGTGCGATCTCATTTGACGAGCATCAGAGAGCAACCATTGATAAGACAAAATGTGTGGAATGCGGTAAATGTGCCTCCGTCTGTCCGTTCAGCGCAATCTCGAATTATAAACGTCCCTGCCAGAGTGCCTGTAAGGTAAAGGCCATCAGCATGGATGAAGACAAAAAAGCAATGATCGATAACAATATCTGTATCGCCTGCGGTGCCTGTGTATATCAATGTCCCTTCGGTGCCATCATGGATAAATCCTACCTGGTGAATGTGATTGATATGATCAAATTAAGCGTGGAAAATCAAAAATATAAGATGTATGCGATCGTAGCCCCATCCATTGCAGGACAATTTACCTATGCAAGCCTTGGCCAGGTGGTGGCCGGGATAAAAAGGCTTGGCTTTCATACGGTGGTGGAAGCTGCGCTCGGTGCAGATATGGTTGCTTCCATGGAAGCTGAGGAACTAGTGGAAAAGGGCTTTCTTACAAGCTCCTGCTGCCCTGCCTTTGTGAATTATATCAAAAAACAGTTTCCTGCCATGGCTGTCCACATCTCCCACAATCTCTCGCCTATGGCTGTAATCGCCAAACACATCAAAAAATCCGATCCCATGGCAAAGCTTGTATTTATCGGCCCCTGTATTGCAAAGAAGATGGAAATGCAGCGGCCTGAGGTAGCTCCTTATGTCGACAGTGTTCTGACCTTTGAAGAACTGCAGGCACTGTTTGACAGCAAGGACATAAAGCTTGAGACGCTCCCCTCCGATATCCTGGATAATGCCTCCTATTTTGGCCGGATCTTTGCACGAAGCGGAGGATTAACAGAAGCGGTAAAGGAAGCTTTGCAGGAAAAACAAATTACGGACTTCGAATTCAGGCCAATTGCCTGTGATGGTATCGAGGCTTGCAAAGCCGCACTGCTGAAAGCCTCAAAGAACGCTCTGCCAGGTAACTTTATTGAAGGAATGGCTTGTAACGGAGGGTGTATCGGCGGTGCAGGATGCCTTACGCATGGGGAGAAAAATAAAAATGAAGTGGATGCATACGGAAAGGAAGCTCTCGAAAAGACGATTCAGAGTGCGATCGCACCCTATATAACTATTTAACATAAAAAAGCTCCGCTTTCGGAATATCATTTCCTTACAGGCGGAGCTTTTTGCTTTTTAATATTTTATTCTGCCAAACCAGGTAAAGTCAGGATATTTAAATAAAGCTCGACCCTTAATATCCTCTTTGTTTACATACTTATTCTCCCAGTATCTTGCATCCAGGGAAATATTACGGTTATCCCCCATCATCCAATAACAGTTGTCCGGTATCGTATAAGGGCCAAAATCACCTTCCGGTGTTTCCTTCAGATAGTTCTCCGTCAGCGACTTACCATCAATATATACCACTCCATCCTTACCCTCGACAGTCTCACCAGGCAAACCAATGATACGCTTAATATAATCCTGTGATACATTATCAGGATCGGGGAATACAACGATATCCCCCCGCTTCGGATCCGAGAACAGGTACGCCAGCCGGTTGGTTACCACATCTTCACCGATTAAAATGGTATCCTCCATAGAAGGAGTGGGCGAAGACACCTTTAATACAACAAACTTATTGATAATTACTGCAGCTAACAAAGCGATCGCTATGACTATAACCCAACTGATGATTTCCTTAACTACCTTACTCTGCATATATCCTTCACCTCAATCGTTTCTTAATATTTTACCGTACCAAACCAGGTAAAATCGGGGAACCTGCACAGCGCCTTCCCTTTCATCTTATCCCTTGATACGTATTTATTCTTCCAATATCTCGAATCGGCAGAATTATTCCTATTATCTCCCATCATAAAGTAACTATTCTCCGATACCACATACGGGCCAAAGTCTTGTGCTAAAGGTGCCATGACATAAGGCTCGTTCAGCGGCTTTCCGTCAATATACACCAGCCCATCCCTGCCTTCCACGGTTTCTCCGGGCAACCCGATAATTCTTTTAATGTAGTCAATGGATTCATCATCCGGAAATGGAAATACCACGATATCCCCTCTCTTAGGATCACCGAACACATAGGATAAACGCGATGTAACAGCTCTGTCGCCAATCATTATCGTGTCTTCCATGGAACCGGAAGGCACTTCCACATTAAAGATAACAAATCTATTGATCAGCGTAGCTAAACCAAAAGCAACAACAAAAACCAACGCCCAGCTAAGGATTTCCCTTATAATCTTCCGGCTCATCTGTGAATTCCCTTCTAGTATTAAAAAGTATATAAGCAATTATAACCTTTGTACTGTTCTTTGTAAACATCCACATAAGACTATACGATAATACTTACGCTTTTATAATTTTTATAATATAAAAGGAGAATTCTCTTTTTTGCAGCTGTCTGACCGGTATTCCATCAGCATACCGGCCTTTGGACAGAACAGGAGGAGCTGTCGCAAACGGCAGCTCCTCAATATTAATTCATCCTTGTATCTGCGAAATCTATTCGTACTATAACACCGATAGACCAGAATTATTTTTCTTTACTTAATGCCGCATTTTCACCGGCAATTCTTCCCAGGCTAAGAGACATTTGTATGGAGGTACCGCTCGCAGGATAAACCTTATAGAAAAAGGTACCGTTTGCCACCTCACCGGCGGCATACAAATTAGGTATGATATTACCGCTATTATCCAGCACATGAGCTTCTGTATCAATATGTATCCCTGTCATGGTTCCGATGGATGCCGCTATTATCTTTACTCCGTAGAACTTCGGGGTTTCAATCCGGGTATAACCGGCGAGCGGTTTGCTAAATAAAGTGTCTTCGGAATTATCGATCATCTGGTTATATTCCTTGACTGTTTCCAGGAAGGCATCCTTATTAACACCGCTTAATTCTGCCAGTTCCTCCAGAGAATCGGCAGCATATGCCTCGCCTTTTTCTACCGCCTGGTCCAGTAACGGATTATACGTCGTCGCATCAAATATTAAAAGCGCTCTCAAATCTGTCTGCTTTAACAATGCCTCATGAATGATGGGGTAATCGGAGGCTTCATTCACAAATCTCTTTCCTTCTTTATTTACCAGTAAGAGAGGATTCCACATTAAAGAGCTTATTTCAGATTCGAGATTAAGCTCACCTTCTACCGCTTTAAAACCGATTACGCTGCCATTTCCGATAATCTTTGCATTTACCTTTTCCGCCATGGTCAAACCGTCACCGGTATTACCAACTGCAACATAGGTTGATTCACCCACAGCCTCCGCTGCGTATTTTTGCATTAATTCATCATTCCTGTCAAAGCCGCCGGTTGCCAAAATAACTGCTTTTGCATGAAAGGTAAGATTTTTTTTATCACTGTCAACTGCTTTTACCCCTGTCACTTCACCCTTCTTGCCGGTAATCAGTTCCGTAGCTGTCGTTTCTAAAAAGATTTCGACCCCTTTCCCCTCTGCATATTTCTTCATCGGAGCAATAATTCCGTTACCGCCTCCTACTGCCATATGGGCTCTTAATACAGGACTGGTACCCGCCGGAACCGGATCACCAAACTGAACGCCAATCTCATTCACAAGCCAGTTTATGGTATCACCGGATTTTTCAGCAACTGTTCTTAACAGAGCTTCATCTGCCTTCCCGTCTGCTCTTTCACTCCAATAAGCCACCAGATCATCCACGGAATCCTGTACTCCTGCCTGCTGCTGTATATCAGAGCCTGTTGCGTATACAATACCTGCTGATAAAATAGTACTGCCGCCTGCCACCGGCATTTTCTCAATAACGGCGACCTTAGCTCCGGCATCTGCTGCCTCTATGGCAGCTGCCAGGCCTGCGGCCCCCGCACCTATTACAACCACATCATAATTTTTCCCTTTCGCGGCACAGCCGCTGAAGGAAACCGCAATCATAACTACTGCTAATACGATACTAAGATATCTTTTCTTTCTGTTATATAACATAATACTCTCCATTCTGCCGTCCGGAAAATCTTGATTTTTCGCAATACCGCATATTTCGGTGCCGGCATATCCTCCCGTGTCTTATTTCTCCGCCTTAGTAAGCGCGTCTTCTACCGCGGCAATGATTGTCTTGGAGCTCTCCGTCGCGCCGCTTACCGTATCAACTTCAGTGCTTTGCTTGTCAATGATATTCTCCGGAACTCTTTCCATTGCCACATCAGAAACTCCTTCTGTTTCATTCTGAGATACAATATCTATCTTTGAGATTTTTCCATCCTCAATGACAACATTGACACCCAAATCTCCATGCATACCCTCCGAAGTTCCTTCGTATTCACCGTCATTCCAACTGCTCTCCTTCTTGCCGCAACCGACAAGCATAAAAATAGAGCTCAACAGGACAAAGATAATAAGCAATAATTTTTTGCTCATGGACTTTTTCCCACTCCCTTCCATTTTGTTAAATTATTAACATACCAAGCTATACCTTAACTGCCGTCAATTTGATACGCAGGTGCAATCACCAATAATATCCTGTTTCCAGGCTTCTTTACCCTTTTCTCAATTCATTGACCGCGGTCAATGAACATTCTATCTCTTCGTTAATAATTTGTCAATGAAAATCAATAAATAATTCTCAATTCTCCCTTTTCAGATTACATCTTACAGATCATATCCAGAAAGACTGCGGCGGCTTCTTCTCCTCCTTCTGCGATGGAATAATTTCCGTCACTGATACACCAATCCATCATAATACCAAAAAGATATCCCCTTAAATACTTATATATTATTTCTGTTGACAGATCTGTTCGAAATTCTCCTCTTTCCTTTCCTCTATTGATAATCCCGTTCATAACTTCCTCGTGGAGATCGGCCTTTACTGCTTCTTCATTAAATTTTTCATAGATTATAATGGAGAGAAACACCCTTGTAAATCCTACTCCCTGCTTTTCAATCGAATTCATGTACAAAGCGATGTATTCCTTAAATTGTTCCTTTGCGGAGAAGGAAGCATCCCACACTTTATCCCGGAACATCGTTAGATTGATATCCGATAATATTTTACTGACAATATCTCTTTTTGAGTCAAAATACGTATAAAAGGTTCCTTTTGCCACATGACAGGCAGCGCAAATCTCACTAACCGTTACATTATCATAGCCTTTGCTGATAATCAGCTGAATTGATGTTTCAAGAAGTTTTTTCTGTGTCTCCATCGCCTGGAGCACTCTCTTATTGGTTTTCTCATCCATTTCCTAATCCACCTTATTTATAATATTTATCATCAACATGCAGCGCCAATTGACGGTCAAACTTCCTCTCATCTGTATTGTATCATATACCTCGGAATATAAAACCATTAATTCTGATGACTATCGCTATCCTGCCGGATCACCCCAGCTTCACTGTACTCAATACTTTGATACGAACTATGATACGAACTATATAGAAGGAGCAGCTGCTTAACTAATATATATTAGTCGCGCAACTGCTCCTAGTCACAAATATAAGGCTTATGAATTATTTAAGCTACTGTCTTCAGTCTTCAGACCTGACTTTTTCGACCTGAGCTGCTTGAGTATAATGATCCGGTTAATGCTGTTATTCGGATCTTTGAACCTGCAGCCATAAGCAAAAGCACGATATCTGGCTACTTTTTCCTTTCTGACAACCTGCCCTGACAATAAGAAGCTGACACCCTCAAACTCATAGACGATACGCATCGCTGACCCAATCTCAAAATCCTGCTTCAATATGATACCCATACCTGTAACACTAAGATTTTTCAAAATTCCTTCAACATACTTTCTTTTGCCGTTCTCAAGAATTATCGTAATTTTAACCAAATCGCCGATGAATACACGATATGCTCCCCTTCGGTTCATTTTCGTAACATCTTCTTCAGAACTGACATAATACACTCTCATTCCCATGAAGACGGCAGTTTCCATTCTGGTACTCGCAAATTGAAAGACTCCGTCCTTTGTAGTATATATTAACTCCTTATCAGTTAAGGAAGCCGGATCTACAAGCTGATTTTTCTCCAATATTGCCGGAACAACTATGTATTTACTGCTTTTTGCCATTAATACTAAGGCCATACTATATGGTTTCTCTTTATATCTGAATTTCAGTATCAGCTTGCTTTCTGTGTCAATATCAATGATTTTCATTCGTACTTCTCCCAAAATCAACCGTATAAAATAACAAATTCTGAAATTTCCACTTAGGTTAGTGTGACATTGATTTCAAAATTCATTTTAGGACTATTGTACTATATCGGTAAAAGATTTCAAGTAGAATTATCCAACTTTTTCTGAAAAAGCTCCGATTTCCTTCCGACATCATTAAACCACATGCTGTACGCTATTTTCGCCGGTATATAAAAGAAGGTACACTGTGCTGTCTCTCTCATCAAACTGAATGGTAACATTATGTTCTATGCCTCTCATGATCGCTTCCTGGTTTCCGATAAATCTAAATTCTCAGTTAACGACATAAAAACCTACCAACTAAATATGGATAGTTAGTAGGAATATTTATACTAATTTGTATTTTATATTTCTCTTACAAATACTACAATATGTCCTTCAGTATATCCATGTTCCGTATTTGGAACAATTTGAAAAAGCCTCCATCCTTGAGCCGCTTCAAAATTAATTAAATTTTCAAGATCTATCGGTATACGATTTAAACCTTTCCATTGTGGTATTGCATTTACAACTTTATATGTATACATTCTATATACTTCTCCTTCAAATATATTAAATAGACCTGCATATTTGCAGTATATACCAATTATGTCCCACTATCAATATTCAGTTGTCAATGTTCATTTCTCCATGTTATAATAATAACCTATGGAGGCATAGCTCAGTGGGAGAGCACTTGCTCGACAAGCAAGGGGTCACTGGTTCAAGTCCAGCTGTCTCCACTCAATTATTATCAATATCCTGCTGCTTTTTTCTTGAATTTCTCCGGCATATTCACTTTGTGTTTCCCTTCACACATTACTTTTTGTATCCAGTCCCAATATATATCTTTAAAACCATTTCTCTCTGCCGGAATTAAAGAAGGATTGAATTTTATGATCTTGACCCCTGTCGGTAGTACAGCTCCTCTCTCACCTTCACTGCCCCATATTGTGACTGTCTTGTACTATATCGGTAAAAGATTTCAAATATAATCATCCAACTTTCTCTGAAAAAGCTCCGGTTTCTTCCGACCGGAGCTTTTGACTGTCTATCTATATGCTATTCTGGTTAATCAGACTTTTTCCACATTAAACCGGGAGTTCACCACCATCCACATTCCCGGGAAATATCTCATAATCTGCCATATTCCTGCCCCATGCAGGTCAAATTCAGGAATCAGATTGAATTTTGCGGTCATACTTCTGACATCATCAAACCAAACCACATGCTGTACACCATTTTCGCCGGTATAATAAAAGAACGGACACTGTGCTGTCTCATCAAACTGAATGGTAACATTATGTTCTACACCTCTCATGATCGCTTCCTGGTTTCCGATAGATTCTGCCTGGGTGCTTCCCGCTACAAAGGGCAGAGGCCAATCATAAGCATAATTCGGTATTCCCATCAGAATTTTATCAGTATCAATAACAGAAACTCCGTAGGTTAAGACTCTTCTTACCATATTCACCGGAGCAGTTGCCATTGGCGGTCCAAAGGTATATCCCCATTCATAAGTCATTAAAAGCACCATATCCGCAACCGCCCCGATGGCCGGATAATTATGGGCTTCATAGAGTAAGCCGGCCTGGGTTCCTGAGGTCTTGGGTGCCAATGCCACCATGGTAATATGGCCTTCGGCAGACAACCTGGTATGCACCGCCGTAATGAAATTAAGAAAACCCTCGGCGTCTTCCGGAAGGATAAATTCAAAGTCAATATCCAGTCCATAGTATCCCTTCGCCTCGATATTGGCTGCGATATTATTAATGAGGTTCGTCTGCCCCTGGGGATTGATAAATAAATTATGGGCGATACTAGTGTCAAAGGCTCCTTGGGCATCCATTGGTGCTAACATCATTATTGGTGCCACACCAAACTCATTGGCAATAGCGATCAGTTCCTCATCGTCCGGCGGAATGAGTTCTCCTTGCGGTGTAAAACCATACGTAAAGATAGAAAGGAACGTTAAAAAGGGAAGCGTTTTTCTTAGAACAGTTCTATCTATAAACGGATATGCATATCCATTTATAGTTATTGTACGAATGATCTCTTCATCAGCATAACTGATTACCAGGGTTTGCCCCGGATAAAGTGTCTGATTCGCAGCTAGCTGCGGATTGCGCTGCATTAATTGAGTTGTGGTAATATCGTATTGCTGGGCAACGGATTCCAATGTGTCTCCCTCTGCAACGGTATGCACCGTCTCCGGCACTCTGATTCCGATACTTTGCCCAACTAAAAGCTGATCCGGGTTTGGAAGCTCATTTTCTATAATGATGCGTTCTGCAGATACTCCATATTGCTGCGCGATTGAATTTAATGTGTCACCCTGCTGCACGGTATGAATTACCATAGTCAACACCCTTCGATTAATCAAAGCTATGTAAATAATATATGCTTAAGAAATCGGTTGGTGAAATTTTCGACATCAGGTTGCATCAGTACCGGTCTTGTCGTATAATACTACTAGTTTTGTAGGTTTTAAGAACGAAAGTGAATAATGTGGAAAACCAAAGATTTTTTACACGCAAATTTGCTAAGAAAGGATATGAAGTTTAGTATGAACACATTTAAAGAAATCTCCCCGGATATGCTTCGTAAAAATCCCTTCCAGATGATCGGAAAAGAATGGATGCTGATTACTGCAGGTGATCAGAATAAAGTAAATACCATGACAGCCTCCTGGGGCGGTCTGGGTGTAATGTATGGAAAAAACGTAGCATTTATTGTGGTACGTCCCCAGCGTTATACCAAGGAATTTATTGATCGGGAAGAGACCTTCTCCTTAAGTTTTCTGGATAAGGAATATAAGGATAAGCTTAATTATCTTGGAACCGTGTCCGGACGAAACGAGGATAAGATAACAAAAAGCGGCTTAACCCTGGAATACTCCGGTGACACTCCATATTTCAGCGAAGCCTCCATCGTATTTATCTGCAGGAAACTGTATGTTCAGAATATGGAGGGCAGTTCCATACTTGAGGAAAGATATCGTCATAACTTCTATCCGAGTAATGATTTTCATACCCTGTATATCGCAGAGATAACACAGGCACTGCAGGCAACCAGAAAGCCGTCGAGCGAGGAATAAGATAAAATAATAAGGGAACTCCTGAAGGAGTTCCCTTATACTATATACAGACAACCTGTCCACTTTAATTACAGCATACTTAGTATTTTTCCTTTTACATCTTTTTAGAACCGTATTGTGCCCCGATACACAAAGGTCAAAATCAATTGCTCATATTTCTTATCAATAATAAAGTTATATTTTCTACCGATAATCAGGTAAAGATTTAAATCCCAATCCTGATTACTGTATGGGAATAAAATTCCCCTGTTTTTAATTCTTGCATAATACCAATTCTCTCATATAATTAAAAAGATGTAACATTATATCTCTTCTTCTGTACGTTTTATACCAATAATTACCTGCTTTCATCAAGATTACTGTTACAGGTTCTTCACCCAGGTTCCGGCCATGGTAATCCAGTTCTGGACTTCCGTCGGCAACGGTCTGTCATCAGTATAAATTCTTGTTTCCTCCGTAGCCAAAGACAGTCCATGCGCACCCCTGGGATAAATATGAAGCTCAAAGGGAATCTTCTTCTCATTCAGCGCCTGTGTAAACAGCAAAGCATTTTCAACCGGAACAAGACCGTCTTCAAAGGTATGCCATACAAAAGCCGGCGGTGTATCGGAGGTTACCTGCTTCTCCAGGGATACCTTTTCTAACAGCTCCTCGTAGCGGTTCTGTAATAATGCCCGGAAGGAATCCTCGTGGGCATATTCACCGGAGCTGATGACCGGGTAGGATAAAAGCAGTCCGTCGGGCCGATACTTCTCGCTTGGCATCTGCATGATATCCGCAAGAAACTCCTCCTTCCACAGGGTGCCGAGACTTGCTGCAAGATGACCGCCTGCGGAAAAGCCCGCGATGATAATCCTGTCTTCTCTTATATTCCACTCCTTAGCGTGCTCTCTGGCATAAGACACTGCCTTTGCCAGCTGTGTAACAGCCGTCGGGAACTGCGCCGGATAAACGGAATAACGCAGGATAGCTGCATTGATTCCCATAGCATTCAGCTGAATGGCAATTGGCTCCGATTCTCTCTCCGCTACAAAGCGGTATCCGCCTCCCGGACAGATGATTACCATGGGTCTTACTCTGTCGGGATTTATCTCCGGAACGTGCTTCAAAATATAAGTTGTCAGGGTTGCACATCCACCTTCTGCTTGAATCTCAATGGTTTCATTTAACATGTCTGTTCCTCCTCCCAGCCTTTACATACATCTACCCAGCGTTCACTGCCGGAATACTCTTCCAGTTCCATGCAAGTCAGCTCAATTGCGGAATTACTGCTGCCGCAAGCCGGAAATACCGTATCAAACCTTTTCATAGAAACATCCGAATAAACCGGCAAGTTCTGTGCCAGACCGAAGGGACAAACACCGCCGATTGCATGCCCTGTATAAAGGATAACCTCCTCCGGTGTGAGCATCCTTGCTTTCATGCTAAACTCGGATTTGAATTTGCTATTATCAATCTTGGCGTCTCCTGCAGCAATTACTAATATCGCCCCTTCCTCGGTACGAAAGGACAATGTCTTGGCAATCCTGCTGGGTTCTACACCCAATGCATTGGCAGCCAACTCCACTGTCGCACTGGAGGTTTCAAACTCCAGGATATCCTTATCCCTGCCCCATTTCTTTAAATATTCCCTAACCTTATCAATAGCCATTTCGTTCCTTCCTCCTGTCTGTAATCTAGATCTATTGGTATTACCCATTGATTTTATCATAATATTTTTTTGCTACAAGGTGGCCGTTTCCTTCTTCAATCATGCTGACACATTTATAAAAGAGCGCCGGATTAAGCTCCATAGCAAGAATTTGTGCTTCTGTAAGCTTTTTTGCCTTCTCCAAAATCTGTTTCTTATGATAAGCCTCCATACGCTTTCTTTCCTGCTCCTCCAGTTGTATCCGCTCTTCCTGAAGCCTGCGAAGATTATCCTGCCTTACCTGATATAGATGCTTCTCCTGTTCAGCCTCTGCTTCTATCTTATGGCATTCCTCATCAAAGTCACAAAGAAAGCGCCCTTGATCAGACAGCATTACCTCTGCCATCTTATAAGACTTGACGCAGTACTTGAATTTACGTTCCTTACCAAGCCGGTAACCGATACTCCTCTTCAGGGTTAACGTCTCCTCTCCGGGATCAAGAAATGCCAGACAGCCTGCCGAGGCCTGTATCAGATTCTGATACCAATCAAGCTGCTTTGTGTCCTTTTGCTGACGTTTGCCAAGAATATATACAACTGTCAAGCTGCTGGCTTGATAATAATTATCACGTTCACGGAATTTCTGCAGACTGCTGTTAAGCAGACGATAGTCAATCACAATAGAGTGATCGCCATCTGTACAGAACATTGAGGCATACATGCCGTTCTCGAGACGGTATCTGGCCTGAATGTCATACTCCGGGAAGCTTCTTCTCAGCAGCTGATAAATCAGCCGCTTTCCCTTCCTTAGCTCTTCCGATTCCTGTCCGCTGCCGTAATCACAGTCCTCTAAATCATAGTGTGCAAAATAAGGCTCTTTGATGGTTCCTGCGGCAAGATAAACCGGGGCTCCGCATTCCGTGCAGGTTAACACACGCTCTGCTGCCGCTTCCTTCCACGCAAGAACCTTGTCCTCATAGTAAAAACCCATGTCATCCTTAAGCTCAAAGGTACAAAGTACTTTACAGCGATAATAGCAATTTTCCATGAAGCTTCCTCACTTTGCTTTCTATGATAAGCCTTTTTTGTATCATAATACATTTCTTATCAGATGACAATACAAAGAAAAGCCCCTGTATAAAACATATCTTGTTTTATATCAGGGGATTACTTACGCT
The DNA here is from genome assembly GCA_023409535.1 of Bacillota bacterium. Taxonomy (GTDB): domain Bacteria; phylum Bacillota; class Clostridia; order Lachnospirales; family Lachnospiraceae; genus Mobilitalea. The sequence goes on along the minus strand of JAEYGZ010000046.1, from coordinate 94,688 downwards.
GATTAATTTAATTTGCCATACTCGGGTTGAAATGCGCTCTTATATATCAGACCGTGCCCCAGACTCTCCAAAGCTAGCTCAAAGAACATCAGTATTGCATCAACCACCCGATAGCATAATTCAATAATAAAATGAATATCTGCTTTCACGCAGCTGACTGCTTTAAGATATTCCTTGTGGGTCTTTAGTATGAAATGGATGAAGTCTTCAGTGGTATGAAGCTTTTTGCTCGTGGTACGCTCTCTCCTGGAGGCTTCACTTTCCACATAGCTTCTGAGGGAGAGCTTCAATTCCTTCTCATAATAAACATGCTCACTCAGTGTCCCGTCAAAGCTGGAATTGTGGGGAAAGGTACAATAGTCGGAAAGGTAATGTGTAATGACCCCCAGATGCCTTGCATAATAGCTGTTGATTCCCCGGTTAATATCATAATCCACTGTAATCTTCTTTATCTCGTCAATCAGTATCTCAAATGTCTCTTCAATTGTGTGTCTTTTAGTAAGGAACGAAGGTGTCAGATCAGGCAGTATACTGCCTATGTAAAATGCTTTTTTATGTTCACTTAAATCCTGTACATTCATGTTATTCATCAAGTACTTAGCAAGTGAAATATGCGATTTTTTTCTCAACTTAAATCCTCCTGGGGTAATACATAGAACCACTTGTGTCAATGATAAAAGCTTATGTCTTTTACCCACCCTGACCTAAATCATACATCATATTCTAACCATTCACAATAGGAATTAATTAGTACTACTCTAGCATATTTTCGGTATTCAAAATTGCTACTGAAATTATCAAATAGGAAAATTAAATTGAAATAAAATCCAGAAAACTTGACATTAAGACTGTATTACTGTAAGATGAGAAATTATAAAAGACATATAAAAATAACGTTTTTATTAATTAGGAGATGATATTTTGGACCTCGGTGACGCCACGCAACCGATTATATTGATTATCTTATTTATTCTGTCCATTTTCTTTACCTTCTCGGAAGCAGCTCTACATGGCGTAAACAAGCTGCGCATCCGTGCTTTGGAGGACGACGATATAAGTGGTGCCAGAACCGTAAGTAAATTAATTGAAGAGCCCAGAGAAGTGTTTACCGCTTTATTGATCTGCAAGAATGTAACGAAATTATCCGCTGCCGCGCTTGCAACTACGATGGCAATCAACTACTGGGGAGATGCCTGGGTTGAACTATCCATCGCTGTACTTATTCTTCTTTTCATGACCCTGGGAGGGGTACTGCCTAAGACAATCGCCTCTGTTCATCCGGAGAAGGCAGCACTTGCAATCTCAGGACCGATTTATTTACTTACTAAGCTGTTAAAGCCCTTATCCTTTGTCATAAACCAAATATGCAACGGCATACTGCTGCTGTTCCATATTAATGCCACGGCAAAGGCGAAGCCGTTTATCGAAACAGAGCTCCGGACCTTTCTTGATATCAGTCAGGAAGAGGGTGAAATTGAAAGTGAAGAACGAAGAATGTTAACCAATTTAGTTGATTTCGGCGATGCACTTGCAAAAGATGTCATGGTACCCCGTACCGATATGGCATTTGCCAATGTTGAATTTACCTATGATGAGTTAGTAAAAGCATTTTCCGAAGAAAAATACACGAGAATGCCGGTTTATTCTGATACACGTGACAATGTCATCGGTATTGTAAACCTCAAGGATGTCTTCTTCTATAACGGAGATACTGAGACCTTTAATATCGTAAATATCATAAGAGAACCCTACTTCACGTACGAATATAAGAAAACCTCAGAACTGCTCATTGAAATGAGACGCAATTCCATCTCTCTTGCTATTGTTCTTGATGAATACGGCGCAACAGTGGGTCTGATCACAATTGAGGACTTGCTGGAAGAAATCGTCGGTGAGATTCGCGATGAATATGATGACGACGAGGAAGACAGCATTCAAGCCCTGAATGAAAATGAGTATCTGGCGGATGGTTATACCAAGCTTGACGAGATTAACGATGTACTGGGTCTGGAGCTCGAATCTGATGATTATGACTCCATCGCAGGACACATCATCTATCTTCTGGATCATCTTCCTGAGGAGGGTGAATCCGTTGAGGAAGGCAATGTGGTATTTACAGTGGCTTCTGTCGATAAGAACAGAGTGGATAAGGTTCATATCCTGATTAAGAATATGGAAGCAGCTACGGAACAAGAGAAACAATAATTATGAATTAACCTTATAGATAATGAAAGGAACACCCTTGAAGGTGTTCCTTTTTTACTTTAGGAAAGTTCCTCCTACAAAGTAAATTCTTTATTCATATATATAAAAGTCATAATTTTTCTCTTACGAGAAACAGCAATGAATAATATTTTTGTATCTTTTAAAAATATAATATTGACATTTCACTTTAAATTGTATACAATCTAATTGTAATTAATTAAAATAAAAATGGAGGCAGAAGAACATGGGTTTTTATAATTATACCGTAAAGGATGCAAAGGGAAATGATATTTCTATGGACACCTATCAGGGAAAGGTTTTACTTGTTGTCAACACTGCGACAGAATGCGGCTTTACCCCTCAGTATAAGGGTTTGCAGACACTCTATGACAAGTATAAGGACAAAGGCTTTGAGATACTCGACTTTCCCTGCAACCAGTTTGCCGGGCAGGCACCCGGTACCGGTGAGGAAATCCAAAGCTTCTGCTCTTTAAAATACGGAACCACCTTTAAGCAATTTGCGAAAATTAAGGTCAACGGCAAAGAGGCCGAACCTTTATATACCTTCTTAAAGAAGGAGCAGCCCGGAATCATGGGTGATCGAATCAAATGGAACTTCACGAAATTTCTGGTAGACAAGTCCGGCAAGGTAATCAAGCGCTATGCACCGAATGATACTCCGGAAAGCATCGAAAGGGATATAGAAACACAATTATAATAATTAAATTGAGAAAGGATAAGGTATCCTGCTCCCTTCAAGCAGGATACTCGGTGAAACTATGAATGTATATGATTTTAAGGTAAAAGATAAGCATGGTGATGATGTGAACCTGTCAGATTATCAGGGCAAAGTGCTTCTGATCGTCAATACCGCTACCCACTGCGGCTTCACTCCGCAATATGATGCGCTTGAGGATCTTTATGAAAAGTATGTGGGTGAGGGCTTTGTTATCCTGGATTTCCCGTGTAACCAATTCGGCAGCCAGGCTCCCGGTACAGATGATGAGATCTATGCCTTCTGCGAATCCAACTACGGTGTGAAGTTCCCCACCTTCTCAAAGCTAGAAGTGAATGGTGAGAATGCCCATCCGTTATTTAAGTATCTGGTATCTCAGAAGGGCTTTGCAGGCTTTGATGAGTCCCATCCCATCACTCCCAGATTAGTCCCTAAGCTGTTAAATGATGATCCGGATTACGCCAGCAAGCCTTCTATCAAGTGGAACTTTACCAAGTTCTTAATTGACCGCAAGGGCAATGTCGTAGAACGCTTTGAGCCGACAGCGGATTTATTTGTTGTGGAGAGTAAGGTAAAAGAATTATTATAATTAAACTTCTATAAGAATGAATACCCTATGAAAGCTAAGCTTGCCAATTCTTCCGGATTTGGCAAGCTTAGCTTTATAAATGATATGATTTTACCAACCGGAGGTTGTGCTCTTTATTCTGTCAAAAAGAGATTGTTCATTTCCGGTACCGGTGCAATTGATCATGACAAAGGTTGCCGGATTACCATTTCCTGTGTAACCGTTCTTTGCATTATAATTGGCAACGCAGTCCTTTAATTTATGAGCTACGGATGCAGTATCATCTCCAAGCTTAAATCCGTTGCCGTCCCCGCCGGTCTTTGAACCATCAGGGAATTTTCCGTTATAGGAGGCTATGCAGCCTTCCATAGTAACTACGCCGATCGGACCCGTATCATCTTTCGTATATAAATCCCATCCATCGTCACAATTGTAAATTGATGTGCAGTTTAAAAACTTATTTCCTGTACCGCAAGTTAACTTCGCTGCGAATCCGTCTGCATCTTCACGGCCTGAATCCATATTTTCCGTCGATAAACAATCTGTGATCAGGTTATTGCTGGGCCATTGACTTATTGAATTGTAGGATGTATTATACCTTGACAATTGAAGCCCTGAATCATGGTTTTCTCTAAATATACAATCTTCAATGATATTATTATGTCCCGCAAGCAGCATTCCATTGTCCCCGGCACCTTTGATTGTAACTCCGTTAAAATGCCAGTAGTTCGCTGCTAAGATGATACCCCTGTTTGAATCGGCCTCAGCCATGGCTGAAAAATCAATAATCGGCTCTCCGTCTCCATATGCGGCTACATTCTTTAAATTACCGGAAGTACCGTTGTTTCCTTCTGCGACAACGATTGTACTTGAATATCGGTACGTTCCGGCTCTCAAATAGATCGTATGTCCTGCTTGTATCGTATTAATTGCCTGCTGTAAAGTTGTTGAACCGCCGGGTGTAAGGATAATATCACCTTGGTTGGGAATCGGGGTTGGTGTTGGACCGGAGGTGGGAGTTGGCGTCGTAGTAGGTCTGGGGGTTGGCGTCGGGGTCTGTGTAGGTGTAGTCCCTCCGTCAGTCGTAAGTTCAATATAGTAAAGGTTTGTAACATCGGTCTTAGCAATGGTGTGTGCACCTGCTCCAAGGGATACGCTGACAATACCGCTTGTCATCGAATAATTCGTTCCATCTACTTTTATTCTTGTACCATCAGCAGTATTAAATACCAATTTTAATGTAGATGTCCCTGTCGTAGTGAATGTAATGCTGGTTGAGGATTCAATTTTCAGGCATTGTGTAAGCGTTAAACCATTATAAGTAACAGTTCCTTTACTGGTGGAAAGATTCCCTGTAATTGTAAAGTAAGAACTGTTTTTCCCACTGGTTGTGAAATTATGAACAACAGTGGTTGCGGCATTGACGCGTACCATTGACGGCGCTGCATATACCATGGTCAATGCCAGCGCCAGACAAAATACAATAGATAAGATACGTCTGATACTTCTCATAACATATTACCTCCGTTTATTTTTCTACCGGACAGATGTTTCAAAATTTAATAAATGCTATCCTCCTTTTGTATTAATGTAAACACATGTCCTTGTAAAAATTATTCAGATTTTCTTATTATATGTCTGTGAAAACTTTGATTTTATTATAATCCGAAGGAAAAAATGCTGACCTTTGAGCTACCTTTGAACAGTAAGAGAAAAAGCTGAGACGGATAAGCGGTATGCAATTGCTTTGTCAATCGCATACCGCTTATCTTATAGAGGACAAATGAATGAATCGTTATCTTAACCGTAAATTTAAAATCGACATCCCATTTTCGAATGCAAGATATAAATCATGGATTCCTTTAACAGAAGCAATACCCCCGGAGATAGGAACAAAATGAACCGGTCCGCCGGTAATTGGGACCTCCAGGGTACCAATCGGCTCTGAGGTCAAGGTATCTATGTGAACATATACCATTGCCTTGCCTATTATCGCTGCTGCTTTCATATCAATTCCGGATACTCCGTCCATGCTGACTGCTCCAAATTTGAGATACCGCTCTCTCATCCCGTCGGTAATCAAATAATGTGTATTCAATTCCTTGCCAAATTGCATCCTGACGCCGGATTTGTCATCATAATTGATTGCCGGAGTCCATGTTCTTAAGGTCTGAGGAGGTATAGTCTCTCCATCCATATGGATTGTCTTCTCCATTCTGATATCCAGGCTGCTTGCTCCCAGCATGAAGGTATATTCCCCTGTCTCTACACAGAACCTCTCTCTGGTCACATCATAAAATTCCAAATCACTTTCTTTTACAATAAATGTTACTTTGGATCTTTCACCGGCTTTCAATTGTATTCTCCGGAAGCCGCAAAGCTGACGCAAGGGGCGTTTTACTCTGGAAGCATTGGCTCTGACGTATAGTTGAACCACTTCCTCCCCATCTACCTGAGAAGTATTCTTTATCTCCGCACTAATCTGCACCAGAGGCTTATCTTTTAATTCCAAGTCATCCGTGCTGATATGCTCATAACTCATATTCCCATATTCAAAGGCAGAATAGCTTAAGCCATAGCCAAAGGGGTATAGCGGTTCTCCCTTATAATAAAGGTAGGTCATATCATTTTTAATAATATCATAATCCATAATATCCGGCAGCTCATGGACTGATTTGTACCAGGTCATCGGGGTCCTGCCTGCAGGATTGTAATTCCCATATAATATATCAGCAATTGCATGACCAAGCTCCGGTCCCGCATGAGAGGAAAAAATCATCGCCGGCACATGCTCCTTCTCCCAATTCACCGCATAGGGATAGCTGGATATGATGACTACAATTGTATTCGGATTTGCAGCATATGCCGCCTTGATTAAATCGGACTGGTGCTTCGGTAATACAAGATCCGGCCGGTCATAGCACTCCCTCGCAACCTGCAGCGGATCATTTCCGACACATACGACAGCCACATCGGCTTCTCCTGCCAAAGCTGCCGCCCGGGCAATTCCATCTGATATTACTTCCTTATCAAACTGCCTGCCTTCCGTGATACCCGGATGATCGCAGGTTGACAGCCTGCCCTCAGAATCGATGGTAATATGGAGGTCATTCCAGGTATCCATCATCAGGCTGCGCCTGCTTGCTTCTGAAACATCCGATAGCTCCTTTACCTTCAGCCACTCCTTTACAAACCATCCATAGGTGTACAGACCATCCGCCTTAATGCCCTGATCTTCTCTGACAAATTTGTTATTCTGTACTGAGTACAGGTTCTGTGAACCAAAGTCCCAATCATGATATTCAAAGATTTCAGCTTTTCCGGCACTATCCCCGTCCGCATAGATTGTTTCATCTTCTCTTACGCTGAGATATCTACCGGTTGCTCTGGATCTGAGTGCCACCCTGTCATACCCAGGATCATAAGCTACATTCACTTCGCCTAATAATTCCTTTAACCCTTGATAAACCGATATATTATAATCTGAGTGTCCGGTATACCAATCCATATAATTCTTATCCGCAAGCGGTCCAAGGACTGCAACCTTCTTCGTCCTGTTCTTTGCTAATGGAAGCAGACCGTCATTCTTCAGCAGAATTACCTGTTCCTTTGCAGCTTTATTATTCAAAGCTTTATAGCTAGTACAGTTGACCAATTCCTTCGGTAAATTCGCATAAGGATTCTTCGTATCAGGATCAAACTCCCCCAACCGGAACCGGATTGCCAGGGTACGTTTCAGACTTTCCTCCAGTTCAGCCTCGGTCAACAGGCCTCTCCTGATTGCTTCCAGCACGGACCATTGAACCAATTCGGCACCATCCAGCATGATATCCGCTCCGGCTTTGATTGCCAGCACAATGCTCTCCGCATGATGATCGACATATTGGTGATCCACCACATTGCCTGCAAAATCGCCGCCGTCGCTGACGATAAAATCAAGACCCCATTGTTCCTTTACCACTGTTTTCAAATCCGGATTCAGCAGAGCCGGTACGCCGGACAGCTCATTATAGGCCGCCATAATCGATAACGCCCCGCCCTCCAAAATTGCAGGACGAAAAGCCTTATAATAATATTCGTGCTTCGTTCTGGGCTCCAGATTAGAAGAGCTGCTGCACCGGTCTATCTCATTGTTATTTGCACAGAAATGCTTTAACCCTGGAACCGTACGCAGGTAGAACGGGTCCTCCCCTTTCAGCCCTTTGGTATAGGCGGTCGACATCCTGCCGGTCAGATAAGGATCTTCCCCATAGGCTTCCTCCGTTCTGCCCCACCTGGGATCCCGCTCCATATCAACCGTGGGTCCGAATAGCATCAGCTTTCCCTTTTTCTCCTTTTGATAATATACTCTGGTTTCATTGCCGGCCAGCTCACCCAATTGATACATCAGCTCCGGATCAAACATCGCCGCCATACCAATCGGCTGGGGCAATACCGTCGAGGGCTCTTCCGGAGTTCTGCCCACATAACCTCTGGCAATTTCGCAGCCAACACGCCATTCCGAGATACCCAGCCGTTCTATCGCAGCTTGTCTGGAAGAAACAAAGCCTGCTTTTTCTTCTATGGTCAATCTGCTCAGTAAATCTTCCACTCTTTCTGCTAAGGGTAAATCAGAATTTTGAAACGGATAATCAACCTTCATAACCTTCTCCTTTACAAAATAAAAATCGTTTACGGGACTTGCTATCTCTATTGTACCAAATCATAATACAGTGGCAATGTTGTGAACAAATGAAAAAATGTATAATATTATTTTGTAAACCTTCAGTTTAATTCAATTATTAAATTACTCATGATACACATCGCCTTAATACAAAAATCAAAATTTAGTAAGCGGCACCCGTCTTATAATCCTCTGTCATACGCTTATTTGCGTGATAAATCATAATATCGCCTGCATAGAAATTAAATGCCGGCCCCTTGAAGCTTTCTTTAGTGAGCACCGGTCCCTCCATAAGCCACATACTGCATTGATTATTATTTTGAAAGTTTGTTGCATTAATATAACTTAACCTTCTTGTACTGTCTTCACCTACGGTCTCAATCGTAAAATTGACGATAATATATCCTTCCCTGAGCCAAAAGCCCTCCTCATGATCTATACCATATTTATCCGAATAACCCAGAACATCATAACCCCTAGGTGCAATATATACTTCATTGGGTACATAATACTGTCCGTACCATCGCTGCATACGCTTTAATATATCAACTTCAGATATGTTATCTGCCTTAACTGCCGAATATGAGGAATAGGATTTTATTTTGTTTAAGTATGCATTATTCGTATACGTCCTAAACGGATTATTAAGGCGTATATATGAAAAATTGAACATGGGGGCATATTGGTCAATGAAGGTTCCATATTTTTCGCCTCTTAGCTTGGCCGTTTGCTTTAATTCTGTCACCGGTATTCCAAGATGGATATCTCCGGTACTATATGTCTTAAGATTAATTTGATCCAGGGAAGAGCCTATTTTAACCAAATCCCTTGTCTTGCCGCTGATATTCTCCGTATAATACAAGTCCACCGCCTGTCTGTTCTTGCCATCCTTGTCCACATAGTAAAAGCTTTGCTTTATTGTTACCAGATTTGAATCTGAGAACATATTTCCGGTAGTCTCAAGAGAAAACTTGAATAAATATCCTGTTTTAAGTATACCTGCATTTTTAAATTTCGGATGGCTGCCGTCCACCAGTGGGAAGGTGTATTTATTATTCCTGCCGGTGTCATTTCCATACTGGTCATTCATTCCCACGGTATAATTATAATACCTATCGGCATTATAACCAGGCAGACTGGTACCGTCTGTATACCCTCCTCTATCCTTTTTTAAGTCCATTGATTTCCGGACTCTGAAAGGTTCCTCCCATAAAGGATAATCAGAAATATCGTAGATATTAAGACCATAGATGCGACCAGATACTTCAACTTGAAGGTTATTGGTAGCCACATAATTATTAAGCTGAGTATTGGCAAATTCTTCGGTATTATTGATAAATGGTTCTCCATTCACTGCTATAGTGCGGAAAGTGACCGTATAAACACCTTCATTTACAGTCATGGGAAGATAGAATCTTGGAGTACTCCGGTCAATGGTAATCCAAGTATTTTCTTTAATAAATTCATCATCTGCGCTGTTATATGCTGTTCCCTTATCAATATATACATCAAAGGGGAATTTCACCTGATTCTTTAGAAGATTATTTGCCATGGATATATATGATATATTAGGATCACGCAAGGATCTTGAAAAATCCCTTGTATAATATCCCTGCTTATTACTGTGTAAGCCTGTATTTGATATATATACCGTAAAATCCGATAATCTGTCATCCGGATCCAGAACCAGCTGCGTGCAATTAACCGTTGGATTAATAAGCTGTACATATTTGTCATTATTTGCTGTTATCACAGGATTACATACTACAGGGGTATGTATTGTTACATTATTTAGTCCTTCAATGGGATATTGGGGATTATCTGAACGATAAGAATTGATTTTAGCGATTTGCGTATATGCGACCGAACCATGCGAAGGATAATTACCATTCTTCTTTGTGGCATCAATGATGTTGCCAGAGCTGTATAGAACATTACTATTGACATCTTCATAGCATTGGGGAATAACGCTTAGATTTATATTAGGAGCTTCCGTATCTGTTATTACGTTACTGATAACCGTGGCGCCGTTAAAACTTAGATAATCGCTTTTAACCTTTGCCATACCTGTAAGTTCATATGCTTCCAAGGTAAAGTCCTCTCTCGGGATACTCGGCCGAACAGTTTCATTTTCACCGGATGCAGCTAACGTTTCCGAAGGAAGCGTAATTCCTGTTGCTGCCTCAGCTGGAGGAATTATATGATCGCTTTCGTTTGAGGAATGAGTTACATTTACCGAAGGCGGTGAATAATAACTGTAATTTGGCATCATAGTAACACTTCCATTCGGTAGAGCATAGTTATACACTGTGGCACTGCCTATCTTATATACCTCCAACTGCTCTATCTCCCAATAACCGAATGCCCGTGCAACGGTAACTTCTTGTGTCACAGGAACAGTCTCCGTGATTGGCTTCCCCCCACCGGCTTCTTCAGGTGTGGCTGACGACCATTGCAGAATATAATTCTTAGTAACCTTCACCGGATAATACTTGATTCCGACTTTTTTTACGAAAGTATATCCCAAGAGATATTTCTTAGCAAATACCTGCGTATATAAGCTTTCTGTTGTGGGTACTCCAAGTGATGCCACAAACCTTTCTATTCCCCTGACATCAGCTTTAATTGCACCAGTATTTAGTACCTCAGTAAACTCCATAGTATGGGCTTCCGGTTCAGGCACTACAACCTCCGGAGGAAGTTCTGGGTCAGGTTCCTCATTTGATGGTGGTGTGGGTGTAACAGGTGCATCTTGGGGTTCATAGACTAAGTATACTATTAACGTGGAATCTTCCTTTGCTGCCGGTGCTTCAAATTCAATGGAACCTGAGGATGGTGAAGTTTTCTTTTTCCCTCCGTTCTCCTGTGTATATTCATAGTACCAATTCTTGTATTTGTATTTGGATTCACCCTTGATTAAGGTTCGATTCGAGCTAGATAGAAAATAAGAGATTTTTTCGGTTTCAATGATTTGCTTAGATTCTAGAACTTCAGATATATTATTGCCGGAGCTGTTCTTAGCTCCTGTGATGGGTTTGGGAGTGCTTCCATCCATATATACCGGGCGGATTTCTAATTTATATGTTATTGGAGATAGGATGTATCTGAAATTATAATAACCTTTCAAATATTCTATCGTATCAGCGCTCCACCCTGCTTGCGCCAGCATCTCCTGATAACCGAATATATTATTCTTGCCGTTGTATATAGCATCATTCGAACCTTTTACAATATCAAAGACATTACTCATGTAAACTGTCATGGGGCCAGCCTTTAATGCTTCACCTGTAATACCTAGTGCAGTGACGGCTTTCATGAAGTTTTTCTTTTTAATCTCATAGGTGGTTCGTTTTGTATTTCCAATGATCTGTTCATCAGTAATTTCAACATCAATAAATTTTTTCTCTATTGATATATTTCCTCCTTCATTTATCATTTTTCCAGTATTAATAGGATTCAAACTCATATAATATCCGTCGGTTTTATAACGTACTATATCATCATTTGCTGCACTATGTTCACCTACCTGAATAATAACATTTGGGTAAACCTCGGCATACTGTATCCCATTTGGTATGCCATTTAGCTCAACCCACGTAGCCTGAACTACTTTAGTATTAAAAGATGCTATATTGCAAAATACGATGATGCATATTAATAACAAACAGACTATGACTCTAAACATACCCTTTTCTCTATTATCTTTCATAAAATTATCCTTTTAGGTTATATAAAATTGAATTTTATTCTAATATTGGATACTGCTTGCAGCGGTATTCATTAAGTAGTGCAAAAGAAACCCCCATGTCATTTAAATTTTGGGTGTAACCTGCAATACTTACATCAAAACCACACTCTCTCCACTCCCCAATATTTAGGTCAACAAAATCCACATTAACATCCCGAGTCCACAGTATATTCTTGTACGGCTTTTCATTAATATGAGTTTTTGTATCGAATTTGACTACTTTAGAAGATACGACACGATATTTTATATATGCTCTAAGATAAAATTGATCGTGGAAATAATACAGTGATGAAGGATCCACATTGATTCTATCAAATTCCACAATAGTTTTATTATCCTTCATTTTTTTCATATAATCTTTTAACCTATCCCGTGTCTGATCCTCAATATGTTGTCTATAAGAATAATCTGTTTTCAGTACTGCTTCAGCCCAGTCATCATTAATTGTCTTATAATTTACACTAAATACAAGTTCAAGATGCTTCTGTACTTTGTCCACCCATGAACCCAAATATTTTTCCTTAATCTCTGCCATGTCATACTGCGTCATGTCCTCTGGCGGTGTTATCTGGCCACTATCAACAGGTGCTGCATAATCTACAAGATTTTTATATTCATGAAATATTCCATTAGATATATAACCCTTACTTAATTCATAATACAACTTCCAATCATAATACTCATTCGGATAGCTTGCCAGTATGTAAGGAAATTTCTCATATGAATAAGGAAGATTCGTAGTTCTAATCAGCTGACCATCCGGACTGATTTTAGCCCTTAGAGATGGATTGTGAATCATCTTTAAGATACTTAATGCACCATCTTTTGTTATCTTGGATGTGACCTTCATGTTACGATCCGTGGACCAATCTCCGTTAGAATAACCCTTCATATAACCCTTGAGATATGCCTTTGCTACATCGGTTCTCTTTTCTGCTTTAATATTATTAATATCAGAAATACGCTTATCTATTGTAAGCTGCACCAATTTTTCAGAAAGATTGTCGCCATATAAATATTCATCAGCGCGGTTTAAGAATACAAGAGCATCACCACGAGTTAAATAGCTATTGTACTCTGCTACATCCTCACTCTTTATAATGCCGTTTTCCATTAATGCATTTACATATCCTGAGGATGTGCTGCCGGATACTGGTGCAAGATTTAATTCTACAGCAAGCTTCTCTGCAAAAGCCTCAGCAGTAATGTATTGCGATGCTGCTTCAGCAATTTGTATCGGTACTACATTAATCGTTGTAACTAATATTGATAATACCAACATAATTGAAATAATTATTCGTGCGCTCTTCATTAACTTTCCTCCAGTACAATGTTTTTTCTTCCGTATACATTAAAACAATTTTATTGGGACCTACTTACATCTTTCCTTTACACTCCATGTAATACTCCAGTTCACTGAAGCTATTATATAAACATATTTTTCACCACAGTTGCTTTAACAAAAACGGTATAACACTAATCCCTTCACGTAAGTAATAATAAAAGGCAATAACATATCCACGCTATTGCCTCATATCATAAAATATTACAACATATGAGGATATTATACATTATATGGATATTTTTATCAATAATATTATTTTACTAAACCATCAATAAGCTATCTGCTATAAACAACCTTTTATGATATAAATGTTTGCTATTACTCATAGATAACTCTCCATTAATATATATTCTCTAATGGATCATAATCCGGGGCAAAGACTCCATTCGGGGTACATACCGGACATTGGTAGGCTCCCTGCCTGATACAAGCAATTGGATCATAATATGGTTCTTCGTTCAGAATTGTTATGTCTTTGTGAAGCTCCGGACAGGACACCTTATGATATACCAGATACCACCCCTTTTGCTCTATGTAATAGGTATCCCGTTTCGTAATTTTTGCCCCTGCCGATGCAACTCTGTTATAAACTTCATCAATCTGGTTGCCATACGGATATCCTTGGAATATTACATACATACTCACATTGGCAATATCTTTTGTCCATCCGTCCTCACTTAGAGGAGGCAGTGAGAAATTGTAGGTTATTCCGTTCTGAATGGCAATCCGGTTATGTCTGTTGACATAATATGCCATAGTTTCTTCTATGCATTCAAGGATAGTACTTTTTTTGGTTAACTCATAAATATCATCATTTAAAAAGATGCTGTCCGGCCTTGCTGCCCGGAAGGCTGCATATTCCGCTTTCATTTTAAAATCATGATAGTCAAGCCTATATATCTTTTGATCCAGATCTGAACCCAAAATATTATGCTTATCATATAAAGTTACCACGTCTCCCAATGTAAAGCTGTATATGAAATCTTCATCTTCATAATAATATGGATATTTCTCCGACCATCGTTTTGCCGCATATGTGAAACCATCCGCTCTTACATATTCGTCACTATAAAATATATAATAACCGTCCTCTTCTTTAACTGCGATAACCGGTACATAAAGATTAAGCTCCGTCTGGCTATCCGCATCAGACAGAATACCGAAGGTTGAATACAAAGACATAAAGAAGCTCTTCACTGTTTTATCTCTATCGATAATGATATTATTCTTTTCATCCACTTCAGCCAGATTGGTTACTCCATCATCAATAGCCGTATCAATATTAATATCAATCTGATCTCTTTTTTCAATTACAGCGTTTAGATTATTCGTGTATATGTCTATATAGATAATTACGGCTACAGTGATAATCATAAAAATAATTGCAAGATGGGTTAGCTTCACCAGTATTCCTCTCTCCTTAAAAAGTCATTTGCCGTTTTCCCTGATATAGCCCGAGCTGATAACCCCTATGCCATCGTCCTCTAAGTCATGAAATATATGACTTAGCAGGTTTCCGCCTGTACCTTTAACCCTGCTGGATATTTTAAATGTTAAGTAATCCTTGTCTGTGAAATAAAAGGTACCTCTTCCTTCATAAAGCTCTTTTAATATCTCATAAGTATACTTTTCGTTGTAGTATCTCATGACATTTCCGGTGAAAATAGGAGTATGTGCAGCACAATAGGGGCATCCAGGATCCGTACCATCCGGATATAACTCATAGAATCTGTGACATACCGGGCATTGCGTAAGGTTTCTCTTTGTGATAACCGTTAATGTTACATTTTTGCCCTTATAGCTTATTGTTACATACTGGATACCGACATAAGTCTGATCGAGATTATCGACATATCCATAGATAACTTTCTCTGTATGCCCGTCCATATAAGTGGCGAGAAGCTCTATTCCGTTATCCGCAAGAGAGGTTCCTTTATAAATCGTTATACTGCTTGTTGGCGGAAATGTAATGCTAAGGGAACGGAGCCACGCCCTGCAGTACGGACACCCCGGATCCGATCCGTCATTATTGAGATTATAGGTATGCCCGTTTACACAGGTCTTTCTTCTGGGAATGACACTTATTTTAATTGTACAGATTACTTTTTGCCCTGTAGTATCTGTATATTCAAGTGTTACCATCTTATCACTTACGGGATTCGCGGTCTGGAATGTTGTTGTTGCTAAAACCACTTTTGAAGATCCATCCAGGTAGGTTGCTGTAACTGTTGTGATCAGAGGCTCGCCGGTATAGACTGCCTGTTCCGGATGCGTAGGAACAATACCAATTACTTTTTGGTTGCACACTATTCTTTTATCTTCCACCTGTCCGCAGGTCGGTATCCACCGGTCTACACCTAAAGAATGATCGAAGCCGCAAGTTGGAACGCTGCCACTATATTCAACTTCCACAGTTGCCCATGTACCTGTGCTGTATGTTCTGCCGGTTGCGATACGCCATGCCTCGTTAAAACCGTATTTGAAACTTATATTCTGCAACCCTGTTACATCAAGAACCGCTGGAAATCCAGGATTGCCTGCCGGCCATCCATTGTCATAATAATAACTGAAGAGAAATTGAACTGAGCCATTTGGTAAATACTGCGCAGTATATACCAGATACCTACTCCAACTGTTTGGATCATCTTCATCTGATAAATATTTAATCACATAGGTCCGTGGTATTGTACAAAAGCCTCGAAATTGCGCCTGTACAAGCATATTGTATACTTGTGGTCCGTTTGTAATATAACCTGTATATGGGGCATATTCTAATAAGCTTTCATAGGTTTTTGAATTATGATAGGTATAGCATCCCGAAGTATAAGTGACTCTATCATCTGATTGTGGATTAGAATAACCCGGGTAAATTTTTAATACTCCAACCGGAACCTCATCAGTAAACCCATCCCCATTTTCATCAATCGTGTAATAGCACGAATATCCATAGTCATAAATCGGGTTAGATACCATTATGCTTCTGCTGTTGCAGTTAAAGCACTGGTTTATGCCATAAGTATCGACAAATATGTTCTTAAGGCCGTTATCCCAATAATATCTTGCCGCCGTCCATTGGTATGATTGACCGCAGCTTCTGCAGGTCACATCATACATAATAGCACTCTCATACCTTCTACAGGAGGCAGTATGGGTATGACTATGGGTAAAAGTTTGCGTTCCCGTATGCACGTGTCCTGCATAACAGGCAGCGGTATGGACATGCCCCGGAGCTGCTGGTGTTCCAGTTGCTCCCGCAAGAACACTTTCATTGGTCTCATCATTCATCGTAAGTCCGCTGCTGTCCGGCTCTGTAACGGCAGGGATTTCTGTACTGACCGGATAATAATGATATACATTAGGGCCGGTAAAATTATTGTTCTGCTCATCGATTACTTCATCCAATGTACGGAGCCGATATTCAGGCTCATTGATTTCCTGCTTCAGCTTCATATCAACGTCATAAAGCAGTCCGGTCTTTGCTAAGCCTCCCATAAAGGAATCATACATATCTGCTGTGAGGTATCCTTTTCCGCGGATTTCTTCCATGAAGGATGAGGTGTCTATCGATACAAGAGTCTGTATCAAGGCATCCTGTTTTTGTCCAAAATACAGTAAAGGAAATATAAAAATAATGATAATGGCAGAGATTATATCAATGATATGCTCAAATGCCTGCGTCAATTAGTATACCTCCCCACCGTATGTAAATTTCTTATTTTCAATCCTGCTGTTGGTTCCGAAGAACATCCTCCTGAGCCTTGCTCTGACAGAGACATTCCTTGGGATGATGGTTATGGTAAGATAATCTCCTTTCTTCAGGTGATACTCTCCGGTATCTATCAAAACCTGCAATATCTCAGGTGTATAAGCTGCCTCAAAATAGGTTACCACACCGTCTTTATCATAACCCTCACAGAAAGGGCATCCGGGATCCGTACCATCCTCGTTAAGGTAGTATTCATGTCCCTTAGGACAAACCACTCTTGCCGGCCCTTTCATTACCTCAATTCTAAGTGCGGTTGTAAACTCTTCATAATGGACAACTATGTTTTGAAAGCCCAGCGCTTCAGGGTTATACCCCGTAATGGTATATCCGGTATATACAATTTCCTGGTGGCTGTCCCTGTATTTTAACGTGATCTCCAACTTTATCTCACTTTTATAGATAACCTGGGTACCGCCGCTTCTTAGCCTGGCCTCAATACCGACGATTGTGACTGAGCAAACGGGACAGCCATTGGGGTTTTCTGATTTATTATATACAGTGCCGCAGATAGGGCAGGTAATCTCATCCTCATCCAGAACCTTAACCATAACTGTATCGGTGAAGTCCTTGTAGTATACTGTTACTTCAAAGGTTCCTCTCCTGTCAGGGATGAAATTTGCAGACCAGTCATATATCATAGCCGTATGATTGTCCTTATACTTTGCTGTTACCGTTATCGGAAGTATGTCAAATTTCTCTATTGTAACACTGTCTTCCATAATGGTAATACCGGTTACCGTTTTACTGCAGATGGGACATCCGGGATCCGTACCGTCCGGATTCAAATCATAAGGGTTACCGCAGATCGGACATGTAACCTTGCCTGGGAGTGTTTCCGCCGTGACAGTGCATGTAATCCCCATATACTGTATCTCCACCTGCCTCACCCCTATTACATTTGGATCATAATTGCTTGTCCAGCCGGTGATCTGTCCGGTGACTCCGTTCTGGTATGTAGCAGTAACTATGATCGGCAATGCTTCGCCTCTGTTAACAGTTACTCTGTATGGGGAAGCCACAATCTTAACCACTTTACTGCCGCATACCGGGCAGCCTCTGTCCGTATCATTTTCATCCAGCTCATAGCTCGCACCGCATACCCGGCAGGTCGTTGTGAGCTTTGTGAATGTAACGGTCGCCGGAGCATATTTCGTAATATTATTCTCACTGTATGCGATCTGTACCGTCTGTGTTCCCAGGGATTTGTTATTAAAGCCGCTCACAGTATAACCTGAGGTAATCACCTTACTTGTACCGTTCTCATAATACGCGGTTACGGCAAAGGAAGGGATGGAATACCTTTTTACCGACTGTGATGGCGGTATTACGGTAATGCTTGACAGATTAGGTAACACCGTAATCGTTATATTTTTTGATACTGTAACTGCATTCTCCGTATAAGTAAATGTAATATTCTTTGTTCCCGGCCCTGTGCTCCATCCGCTTTCATGATAGGAACCGCCTGCCAGTGTCTTTGTATTGCCGCTTGTATAGGTAACCGCTACAGTAAAAGTCGGTTTATTACCGTTATATACGGTGGTGGATGACAATGTGACCGTAAGATAAGAGGGGATATTTGATTCCTTCACGGTTACACTTAAAGTACAGGTCCTAGTGCCTGTTGTTTTTGCATTTCCTACAAGGCCTGTATAAGTAAGGGTCACTGTCTGTATACCTACTAAATTTGTATT
Organism: Bacillota bacterium; assembly: GCA_023409535.1. Taxonomy (GTDB): domain Bacteria; phylum Bacillota; class Clostridia; order Lachnospirales; family Lachnospiraceae; genus Mobilitalea. The sequence continues at coordinate 75,966 of JAEYGZ010000046.1, read as the reverse complement.
AAAATTACTGGTACAGTTGACCGTACCGGTATGCCCGTCAAGGTAAGTTGCGGTTGCTGTAGTTATTATATTTTCTCCTTTATTTACGGTCTGTACGGGATTTGTGGGTGTTATTGATGTTACTACCCTATTACAATCAGGTGTATCATCCTGCGGAAGTCCGCAAGAATAGGTACTTCCGAAGCCTCCTTGATAGGGACTTCCTTTCCACACTGTTCTCCCTGTAATAAATCCATCGGGTGTCTTAGCGGTTTTGATGTAAGACAGCTGATTAAGTGCCCACGTTACATTGTACGCATTTGCGACATAGGTATAACCGTACTGATTGGAAACGTCTGTAGTTACCGTTATATTAGGTAAAGATTTGAAATAATTAAAGTACTGCTGCATAATAGGTGATAGTGAAAAGCCCATCGTTGCATCTTGGCTTCCGGCGTAATATCGAGTCGTCTCAAGAACGCCTGTAGGTGAAAATGCTGTATAATTAAAATTAAAACTATTACCGTACCCTGCACCCCCATGTGAACCACCTGTATATACAGTAGCACTTACTACGAGAATTTCTCGTCCAGCGTTTGCATCTGTAATAGCAATGTAATAATGTTGAAGATCAGGCTGCGTCGAATACTGCATACTGACGTTTACTTTCTGTGTCATATTCCCTAACGGAAAACATCCTGCAGGATCTATATGCCCATTCAAGTATGTACATCCCTGATATGGTAGACTATATCTGTTACCTGCTGGATCCCAAGCAGGTAGAGAACCACCAAAAGGTAACGCTGAAAATGTGGTTGTATAGGACGTTTCATTCATACCGTCACGATAATACCTATTTGATGAAACCCATGATAAGATATTAAGAAAGTAATAATAAACTTCGACATTTAAACCGGTACCCTGAGGGTTTGCTTTGGCCGTAAAATCTCTCCGTGTTTCAGTTGGGTTCCCATTACTATCGTAAGTATAAAGAACTGTGCACCCGATCACATCCCCTGCACTATAAAAACTGCTTGGCATACGAATTGAGTATATTGGCTTATTGTCTTCATCACATACGAGATCAACATATCTATAATATTGATTACCAAACCATCCTGCACCAACCTGCAAAAATACTTTAGTATTTCTGGCCACATCCGGATTTCCCAGAACCGGTAAATGCCTGTGCCCCTCATAACAGGCATCCGTATGTACATGCGCTGCAAGGGACTGTATCTCATTTTTCTGAAGCACAAGTGGCTGCCTGTTAGTTTCAGATACCAAATTTTCAGTACTTATTTCTGCTTTATTACCATTTGTCTGTGCACTGCTCAGCTCTAATGCTGTAACAGGGTGCGAAACGGTTAAGGATAAATCATAAAGCTCACCGGTGTAATCAAGTTTCTCCTCCAACCCTTCATACATATCCAAAGATATATAGCCCTGATTTCTGGCTGTTTCTGCGAATTCATGCACATAAGAATGGGTCGCGTCCTCAATCGTTTCATCCTGTGATTGTGCTATGTATTGTAAAGGAAAAAGCGCAAGCATAATTATCGCCACTATTACTGCCATAAACCTTATAAATGTATCCATCGGCTTTCCCCTTTTCATATGCCAGGTTAATTCATGATAAGATTAATATTAAATATAGCCTCACCTTCATAAGGATAGGTTTTTGCTATTTTACGTACTTCAGCGATTATCCTATTATGGTTTTCTTCTGACGGATCCTTGTATAATTCATAAGCCATCCGGGCTCGAATCTTATTGAAATCATATTTGTTCTGCTTTAATAATCTTTTTGTCTTTTTATATAACGCTTCTATTTCTGCTGAACTTTTACCCAGCTTTATATACAAAAAAAGCTTATCAGAAAGAATCCTTTGGTTTTCAAGCCTGCTGCCATGCAATTCAATATCCTGAAGATGTTCATATGCCTCATTCCACTGCTGCAGATCCATGAAATAATAGCAGTAATTTAATTTATGATAAGCAATGATGTCATTGTTAAGATTGGCATTGTCCGGAAGAAAAAACAATTCTCCACTCATATCTTTATATGTCTTTCCCTCCTGCAGCTGCTTATATATTCCAGCCGTAATGTACCAGCTCTTGACTGCCTGCTTATCTCTGATCATTTGTAAAGTATTCATACCATCATTGCATATGCCCATTAATTTCATAGGGATACCATTGAATAAAAAGCTTATCAATTCATAAGCTGCTATCCATAAAAATGCTAAGTTTGCTAAATATGTCGGAAATGAAACATACAAATAAATTAATAGGCTGATAAGAAATACCGTGAAATCTATAATCGGACCTCCCATCATTTCTAAAAAAAAAGGATGCCTCTCCTCCATATATTCCCCGGGATATGTTAAACATTGTCCGCCAGACCCTTTGTGTGTATATATTCGGACTTTAATCCTGTCATTTTTTCTTATAAATGTTAAATTCATAATTCTATAGGAAATGATTGTCCCTCCGGAAAGTTTAGCAAATATTAGATGTCCCAATTCATGCAATGGCACAAGAATGAGACTATAGTACAGCATTGATGCAGTTAGAATAATACTCAGCAGCATTATCGCCAGCACCAATAAGTCATACCAGTTATTAAGAAATAATTTATACGGACTATTCTGACCAATTAAATTTTCCAGCATATATTTTTAGTCCTTATCTGTGTAAATGATTAAAGTAATATTTCCTTCTTCATCATATTGATAACTTTTAATATAATCTCCTACAGCGATTTCATAATCGTCTATCTTTTCAGGGCTGTGTTCAATTTTTTTAATCAAAAGTCCATTTATTTTAATATCATAATTTAAAGGGCGCAGCAAAGCTGAAATGAGCTCAGTATAGGTAATTATTTCTTTATCCGTTATATTATACTGTTGATATACTATATTATCATGAACCATCTGTCTGGTCGTCTTAAGAGTCAGCATATATAACCTTGATTCACTTAATAAAACATAAATACCTATACAAAACACTAAAATGGATACAATCGCCTTTATTAAATTTTTTAAATTTCCCATAGTACTCTTCCTGTGTTATAAGTGCAGCCGGATCACTCCAGCCGCACTTAAATTGTGTATTTACTTCTGAATGAACCGTACACCAACGATAACATCATTGGTGTTTTTCATTACCTGCCCTACAAACTTTGCTGTTGGCTTGATGTAATGCTGAACATCAGTAAATTGTCTGACGTTTTTGACATAAGTACTGTTAATATATGTGTTTTCAGAGGTGGAAGTCTTAACATACAAATAAACCGGTGATGTTTCGTTTGCAGCACAATCACCCAAAGTCTTTTTCATAAAATTAATAACCTCTGAGCCGTAAACCTCAGTGCCATCGAACATCATAATCCCACTGTCTGATATGTCATTATTCAACTCCGTCATCTGATCAATCACTCCACTGCTTATCTTCTTTGCTTCCTGAGATGCAGTGATTCCAACAAAGACCACCACACAAGTGATTAGTACAGAAACGGAAAATAGTATGAGTTTTAATGCGGATGAAATACTGCCCACTTTCATATTTGATACCCTTCCATATCCTTAGCTATTGTTGCTCAAACCATAGACAAATGATTTTATCATTTTCACTTTTCTTAACGTCACATAGGAATAATGCATCCTTATTGATATAGTTTGGCTGTGCCGAGCTAGCTTGCAGTGTCTTAGTTCCATCGCCGGACGAAGAGGTTGAAATCGAGTTTTTCATATTATCATAGATGTAATTGTAATCCGTTCTTGATCCGGCAAGCGTTGATACCACAACCGACAGCTGCTCACCGGTTTCAATAGCATCTTCGATTAATGCAACAACCTCACTTCCAAGAAGCGTGTTCCCATCCAGGGAAGCTTCTTTGATATCACCGTTATCTCCTGCTATATTTTTAATCTGAGTTGTTGAATTATTTACCAAAGCTTTTCCGGTATTTGTTGTACCGATTGCAATACCACATATAACACAGACGATTATGGCCGCAATTACGAAGACTATAATTTTAAATACATTTGATAAATTGCTTGTTCTCATTTGTGCCATTTCCTTTCAACTGATTACTAATCCATCTGTTTAAACTCAATTGCTATAATATTTTTATTAGTATCCTTATAAATCTTTCCGGTGAATTGAGCATTCGGGTTGATATAATCAGCATCATTGACATTTGTCTCGATAAAAAGCACACCGTCAGCAGTATCCAGACCATTTTTAGTGCTATTCAATTTTTTGTTATAATCAGTGAAACCTGATATACCATTTGATCTTGTAATAACTCTGATGCAAATTGGTTCCTTTTCGTCAACCACCTCATTAATCAAATCTGCCAATGCTGATCCAATCAGATTTGTATTATCATAGGAAGCCTTGTCAATATTCGCGTAGGTCTCGGTCATTTCCTTTACCTGTGTGGTCCCGGCATTTACCATTGCCTTACCCTCGTTGGTGGTTTTAATTGCTACTACGCAAACTACGCATACAATGATTGCAGTAATTGCGAACATAATGATTTTAAATGCTTGTGAAATATTGTTTGTGTTCATAATTCATACCCTCTCTTGATTAAATTTTTTATTTAAACGATACCCATCTCCTGTATCATCGTTTTTAGTGCCATTAGTTCCTTCATACCGGCATAAAGCAGAGGTAAAACTAAATAAATGATTACAAGAAACCCTGGAAGCCACGCAAGGGGAGCGATATTATCGACTCGTTTTTGTATTGTTATCTCATCTTCCTGCTTTCGCCTTTCATAATAATTTTCCCGATCGGCACTTATTTTGTTAAAAGCCTCTGATATTGCAACCTCATCACATTTAATCAGGCTATCAACCAGCCTCTGAAATGGCCCATAGGTTTCCTTCTCCTTAAGCTTTTGTAACGCCTCAATATCTCCGGAATTATATTCATTTATGCATTCTCTTAGCGACGGCCTAAATACAATTGCAAATAACTCCATCTGTTCCAAAATATCCATAGCGGTAACATAATCCGAATGCATTAGCATATAAATGATTGCATTAAACTGTGATACTTCGTCTGCCATGGAAGACTGAAGCAGTTTTCTTCGATAAAACAGCATTGAAAAGGGAACAACAAATGCCACTGCGGCTACACCGATACAAGTCAGAAGCTCATACCACTTGAAGTATTCATTTCTGTACTTTGATACCCTTTCAGCCACTATCACTGACATCTTCTCTTTTAATGCGGTATTGTAAATCCTATCGTCCTTTTGTATAGAAGAAAGAACCTCCTCTGCAGTTACACTCCCTTCCTTACCCTGATACTGATGTGTATAATCAATTATAATATCCTCAATCATGTCTGACATCTGAGCTGTGCCAGCTAACGCTGAGATTTCTGCAGGCATTACTTTTTCTGTAATAAACTGTTTATTATTTTCATGAATATAAAAGAAGAGTCCCAAGCAAGCCGTAAAGGCAGCCAGTGAAGTAAGAATACTTTTAAGTATCAATTGCCTGGGAGTTATCGACTCACCAAGACGTTTTAACATTTCTTGGAGTAAGATCATAATTCTGTAGAATTTGTTACTGAAATTATTAAGTGCTGCTTTTATTATAAGGCTTGTCTCCAGCTTTTTTAGATATGTATAGGTTTTAACCTGCGGTTTTTTAATCTCTTTGGCATTATTAATTATGACATACATAAAGGCGGAAGCAAGGAATATTAACCCTATATATAGAATTCCAACTTGACTTTTATAAATCCTTTCCAAATCTGGAGCTACTGATACCCCGAAGCTTTGAATCCATGTTAAAGGTATGCAAACCACCACAGCCACAAATATTGATCCGGAGAATACATATCTTAACTTCTTCTGCTTTAAATATTCAAGATTAATTTCTTTTTTAAGACTTAGCAGATTGTGGGTAAGCAGCCTCTGGCCATTCATTTTTTTATCGCCATGCTCTATCACATTAATACAAAGAGACAGAAACATTTTCAGATATTTATTATGCATCCTTTGATTATATCCTGCCACATCATCCGGTATCTCATTGGAGGTTACAATTTCATGAAGAAGCTTGGCATGAGTCTTCATTCCCTCCAACATTTGTCCGTCAATAGCATCCAGGATTGCATCATCAATATGATACCGATTAAAATAATTATCTCCAACATTTGTAACAAACCGTTCAAGCTCATCTAAGAGCTTAATCTCTTCTGTGCTTACAAAATAATTAATTACTTCATTATTAATTACAAATATCAAGTAAATGGATAGCACATAATTATGAAGCGAAAGCCCCAGCATAGAGGTCAGAATTATATTCAAGACACAGAGTGAAAAGGTAACACAGGTCAGTATCATCGTCTTTCTTTCTATCGTTTCCGGACTTTCCGGTGATATAATCTCATATCTCCTGCTTATCTTTTGTATATAATTACTTGTGACAGGCACTTTGGAAAGATATAGATATATTCTATGAGAAGGATTATATTTTACTTTTTTAAGGAACAAGGTTGCACCGTAATTATTCTTTGCCTTATCGCTTCTATCCTTATTCTCTATTAATAGCCAGACAATCGGCATAACGATTGATAGTGCAATAATCATAATAATGATAGTTTTAAGATCAAATAGATCCATATCTGCCTCCTAGCCTACTTTATAGACCTTTCCAAATTCCTTAATATCCTCCGCTGCAAGATTTTTAAGAATTCTTTTAACAGACCGGTCACTGAAGTTATTCTTTACCACATACCTGTCATTTTCCAGAATAATCAAAGGTCTCACATAGAAAGCCCTCTTTCTTGACATCAGCTTTAATGAGTCTGCAATACTCTCCAACGGTAATACCTGTTCACTTTCCGGTACTTCTCTGGGATATGGTATAATCTCATTAATATAACTGATATATCTTTTACCGTCGGGTGACTTTTCCCAATGGATGTCGATATGAACAGAATTTGCTATCTGCTCCTCGGCAGTTATCTCAGTCTTAAAGATACCATTTGCTATTACTGCATTTCTAAAGTAATCCACTAAGTCCTCAGTAGATACGCAGTGGCAGGTACATAGTGCTGATTTTGTACCTGATAAACAGAGGGACAAATAAGCTGCTGCCAGCTCGAAGGAATTTACTTCTCCAAGCAGCATAATTGCCGCATCCATCTTCTTTTGAATATTAACCGCATCCATAACAGATATGCCCTCGGTGCTCCTTAAACAAAGGCAGTTCATACTGTCATAAGCATTATTCAGCCAAAGCTCGAATTCCTGTTCAGTGGTTCTAACCGGATTTCTTCTATCAAAGAATTCTGACATTGCTTTAAGACAAGTGGTCTTTCCTGAATTTTGATCACCAGACAGAACAGCATTAAGGCATCCCTTCACGATCCACTTAAGCATATTGACTACTTCTTCAGATCCTTCCACCCTAATCAGCTTATCAATACCCATATTTTTTGATGAATCAAACTTTCGTAGAAAGAATGCCCAATGGGTTGAAAAATTAGGTCTTACTACAACCACACGGCTTCCGTCTGCTTGATAGGTCAGCTTATATCCTGCCTTGGAATTTAGATGTCCCACTGTACCATATCGGTAAAGGTTTTTGCAGGTCCTAATTAAATCCTGTAAAGATGCAAAACTAAGAAATGATAGATAAATTGCTTTTCCATGGTAAAATATCCATAGGCTGTTATATGTCTTTGCCTTTCTGGTACTTCCGGTTCCATAAATCTCTTCCAGGTAATTGTATTGCTCTGTGGAAGAACCTGAACAGCCGCCGGAAATGCCATCAATTGACGTATCATATCTTAGAATGTCTGCTACTGAGTTACCATAAACCTCCTGATATATTCTCTGCGTGACAATCTCCAGCTTATCAACATAACGCAAAGGCTTGTGGACCTTGTCAAATAGCTTATCTATATCTTCTGGGGTTACTTCATAATAAGCCCCATACTCATTACTCTTTTCATGCTCCAAGCTGTAAAGCCGGTTCAGCATATCAAAAGCACAGTATCGATTTTCATTTTCTCGATTAAATTCTGTATAGAGGATCTCAAACTTGTCCTGCGGAGTGAGAAATTCCCGATTATGAAAAGGAATGATTTGGTTGATCGTTTCATCACTCACACCAAGATCATTCTGTAAGAGATCCTTAATGTAATCCTTAAGATACTCTCTTTCTCCGATATTTCCTTGTGCACAGGTGCGAACCGACTTTGAAAGTCTGGCCTTTTGATATTGTCTTTTTTTCATTTCCTTTCTATTAATAATCAGTTCATTGATATTCTGATCAACAATTTCATTGATCTTTCTTTTCACATGCTCTTTTAGATATGGAAAGGAAAACTTATCTTCCTCAATATCATCATCAGGTTCCGGATCCTTTTTAAAGATAAAATAGAATGATATAAGGACTATGGAAAGTATCACGGCAATCGCAATAATGTTTGTCTGCTTAAATTCCATTCTGTTACACCCTTTCTATATTCGCTCCTGCCTGATTAAGGATCTTTTTAGTTGCTTTCATCACACTGCTGATAAAGTAATAATTTTCATTCAAATTATTACATACCGTATTTTTTCTGATAAAATCGATTACTTTACCATCCGTCATTGCATCCATAAAGCCGGTGTTATTGGGTATCACTCCTGAATTAACCGATTTAATATTTTTATATTTCCTGCGTATATTACTGATGTTGTATTTAGAGTTCCGATCGTATTTTCCAAAAAGGTAAAATAGTTTCTTCTCCGGTAAATTCATTGCATAACTCTTAAAATATTCATCCGTGATGGTCATATTCTGACAGAGATTTACTACAATCAAATCTGCTTCTGTCATAAGCTTTTTAGAAAGTGCATTTTCTCCGGCACTGATGTCAACTAATACTACTCCATAAATCGCTTCAATTGACTTTAACAAGTTCCCCATAACAGTTTCCACTTCAAAATCAAAAGCTTCCTTTATACTTTTACTTGTGCCCGGTAATAAAAGAATATTGGTATTATCAAGAGCGATACAACAATTATCAAGGGTATCCTTATCTAGCTTTGCAGCCTTGAAACATCGAATTATTGTATCGATACCGACTTCTCTGTAATATTCTTTTGAGTCCTGATTATAAGGATTGATCCCAACGATGGGAGCTTCCAGGTTATTAAATTGAAATTGCGTCTGGGTCAGGACAGTTTTTTTTCGATAATATAATCCGGTAAGCATCGCTGTAGCCAAGATATTACTTGTCGTACCTGCTTGTCCGTGAATTGGTGACCAGAACAGAATTTTCATACCACTGTCACTCCCCCTTCCTGGCAAGTTTAAAAGCCATCTTCAATTTCTTATCTGTTATATCAGGCTTCATTGCCTGTACCTCCTTCAGTAACAAACCTCTAAGGCTTTTTGATATACCCTTAAAACCTATGGTTTGCCCATGGTTAATTAACAGGCTGTTGCTATAATCACCCTCATCCCAATAAATAATATTTACTTTGTCCTGTGTGATATTTTTATTCAGAAGAGACAGAATAGATTGAGTCGTCAGTCTGGTGTTAACTACATCCTTGATAATAAGTGTATTTTCTGCGAAAAGGCCGTCATAATAGTCAAGCTGTGCAATCCGTTTTATATTAAATTGATACATGTCTGTTATGAATACAACCTTATTCACAATAAACTCGATTATCCTGGGACGGTTCATACCGCAGTTAATCAAAATATCATCATATGGAAGAATCGTTTCCTTGTCCAAGTTCTTTGCTGTAAAATCTAAATCTCTGTATGTAACAATATCTTCTGTTATATTCAATCCTGTAATCTCAGGTGTGGCAGAAGCAATGGCAATTGTATCTGAGTGGTCTGCAATCAACACTTTTCGTCCAATTTTATTAAGAATTCTTGACAGGTAAATAATAATATCGAAACCTTCGCATCCGGCAAAGGCCACTATATTTTTGCTATTCGCCATACTCTATATCAGCCTCCACTGCTTCCTGCTCTTGTGCATAATAGAAAAAGCTGTCCTCCGGCTGAGCAACGCCCAAATCTTCAGGAGTATCGACAGTATCCACATTATTTAATTCCGTATCCGTACTCTCCTCAGCTTCCGTTGTGGCTGCCGGTTGTGTCTGATAGGTAGGAACGTCCCAGCTTATTGAGGTTACATCGGTAGCAAGACTTGCTGCCAGCCTGTTTTCGAGTGACTTTCTTACATTTTTACTAAGTTCCTGTGATGATCTTTCAAGAATATTCGGATCACTCTCCAAAAGAGTTAATATTGCTATATTAGGTGTATAGGTAACCTGCGAAGCCTCTTGTATTGCCGGCTTTATATACTTTGATGTAATCAGCCGCGACCCGGAATATAAAACAGCATCTACGATTGCAGCTGACATACGAAGGATCTCTTCTTCGTCAAGCCATAAGTAACAAATTGGTGAACCAGCTTCTATTCCCTTAACCGTCTTTTTGGCTAAGACTACAAAACTTTCTCCGTTTGGATATACAATTCGAATATCAACTGTATCATTGCTTACAATGTTGGAATTGAGTGTAATCACTTCGAACTCCATCTCCCTAAGCCGCGGTGATACCATATTATCTGTTACCATGGAGCTTAATATCTGGGTTTCAGCCGCAATATTAATCAAAGACAGTTTTCCGACATCTTCTGCAGTGATATAACTATTCTTGGGCTGTGATGAATATGCCTTCACCAGCTTAATTTTATCCTTACTGACCGCTTCGCCGGCATTAATTTTTGTGATTGCTACATATACATTCCGCTGCTTCAACTCCATATCATGGTATGCATTTGAAAGAAGCATCTGGTACTCCTTTTTAACATGGCTGGTTATAACAAGGGCTGTTGATAGCGCAGCCCCGCCGATAACCACAATACAAATGCATGCAACAATAATGTACTGCCTTGTTGAACGCTTTATTCTATTTTTAAATTTCATGGAACACCTCTGATTTTAAGATCGATTATAAGAAAACATAAGACAAGAACGATGATTAGTGCTAATAGATAACCTAGAATTATTTCAGATCTGCGAATATCATATTCTTTTGATAATTTCCATCTGCGTTTTTTGATGTTTCTTCCCCTATAATATCCAAATAGAACTATGAGAACACGAAATAATATAACTCCTATTATGAGAATGGTCAAAATGTGTAAGCCTATTAAATGCCACAAGAATTTAACTCCTTTTGTTTAGCATTTCTCTCAACATTTCGTATTATGGTAACAGCCGCTTTTTTGACCATCTGCATAAACAAATAATCAGGATCTTCTTTTTGACAGAATATATTTCTGGATATGAATTGGTGAACATAACCTCCGCGATATGCTTCACGATACCTCTTGCAAGTTGGCATTACAATGATATTTTCTATCGGAACATCATATTGCTTGGAAATTTGCTTACAGCTTAGAATATTACGAGGATCATAATCATTAATAATAAAAACTGCTTTGGGAATCATGGAGGAATAACGGAGAAAGAAATCTTCAATAACACTGGTTTTCTGACAAAGATTAACGACAATCAAGTCCGATTCATCCAGTATATTTTTTGTGCTAAGACTGCTGCTGGCCGTGTCAATAAAGCAAACATCAGCATTGTTATCAAGCAGATAGAATAATGGATTGATACAATGTTCAAATTCATAATCAAAGAGATCATTATGAATTACCCTGCTTTGAGGTATATAATAAAGGCGATTCTTTATAATCTCGCTAAGATGAGACTTCAAGGTTCCTATATTGTACTCTCTTCTGTATATCTTTCTGAGCAGTCCCTCCATACCAAATCCGTCATAATAGTTTGTACCTGCTTCCGCTGGCATTCCGGCACATGATCCGTCATTATAGGCTTTACCTAAACCATGCACACATAGGTGATTCTCTAACATTACAATTGTATATGGATACCTGATCGCAATAGCTACGCTGATTGCAGCTAAATTAGCCGAAACTGAACACCATTCCATGGCATTACTCCAGAATGCTATTTTCACACAAAAAACCTCCTTATCATTCGTAATATTAATACTTGGGAAATGTAGCAGAAATTGCTAACAGACAAATAAGATAGATATATCATAAATGATGATACAGTATTTGTAAATACCTAATTGTAAAAAATTATCAACAGATTTTTTGTAATTTTTTGTTTGATTTTAACAAATCAAAGCTATTTAATCCATAATATGCTAGATCCGTTAACATTTGTGTGGCATAATACTGATATCAGGTTAGAACGATTGAGGATAACAATTTGTTTGTTGCTTCCCTTTAATTACATAAAGGAGGTGAGGCTTATGTCAATGTCAGAAGTTTTAACACTTCTAATATTAATATTCGCTGCACTATCATATCTTGATAATCGCAACAAAAAAAAGATAGTTATTCTCCAAAGCGCCAACTTTAGGATAACTATCTAAGGCCTGGGAATCAACCGACACATTGTGTCCTTGATTTTTCTAACCTGATTATATCAGATAATACGAAATTTCACAATATATTTTTGTAAAACAATGTAATATAATACATATATTGTCACAAATCATTAAAATATCCTTCTTTTATCTCAGCAAAGGTATTAACTTATAAACATATTGTTTCTCCAGCTTTGACGATTAATCTACTCTTCGCAGTAAATCTCTCAGCCATCTTAATATCAAATAGCTCCCCTGGCTTCATATGAACCGGAATGGAATGCTTTGCACCGATCAGGTCAGCACAGACAGCGGCTTCCACCGGATCCATATTATATACACCGTCAATCGGCAAAAGGGCATAGTCAAGTGCTAAAGCTGCAAACTCTTTCATCTCCCCGGTTGTCGATGTATCACCGGAGCCGTAGATCTTGATACCGTCCACCGTGATAATAAAGCCAACACTTTCCGATTGCTTATGATTTTTATTATAGGCAGATACCGCCTGAATGTGTATTCCTTTGACATCAAAGCTCTGGTATTTACCGTTCTTTATCGCATCCATGTTCTGTATTATGGTACAATCCTCTTTCTTTACTACAATCTGAATATTGTTATGATCTCCATGCTGATGTGTTACGAGAATGATATCCGCAGGTTCATCATACCCTTTGCCTGCAAATGGATCAAAATAAAGAACAACATTATCGTTACTTGTAATGCGATAGCTTCCATGCCCTTGATATAATAATTTCGCCATATAATTAACCTCCTTTTTAACAGTCCTTCTTACCGCTCTGTATATCCTTAAATGAAATAATATTCTCTACAACTTAGGTTTCACTCGGCTGCCAATGGTTCTTTCCACGATATAAGCGTTCTCCAATAGCTTTTCATCCGATCGTGCCGTTAACTGCAGTACCGCCGGCATTCCGTTCCCCTGTAATCCATAAGGTATTGTAATCGCTGGAAGTGCAGTATACTGAAGTATGTTATTATAGCTGTACATAATACAGAAATCCAAATCCTTCATCTGCTCTCTCACCCGCTGCATCCGTGCTTTTCTATCTTTAAGAATTTTCACATAGATAACTTCATCCAGATTACCGGATGTATTCTCCTGTGCATCCGTGAGAAGAACCTGTCCATATCGCAAGGCTTCCTGAGGGCGCTTCTTGTTATATTCAATAATATCCTTCAAGAACCTGATCGGATACTTCGACGGTAAACCCTCCAGATATTTATTCATGGCATACTTAAACTCATATTTCATTACATCCATAATATATGGCGTCTCAGGTAACTCAAACCTCTTGATGACAGCTCCGGCCCTCTCCAGTTCACTGACAGCATTCTCCGTCCAAGTAAGCCATTCCTCCTGTTCACCTGACCTCCACGTATTATAGCCGATTACCTTACCTCTGATATTATCCTTATTATCTCTCACAACAGTTTTTCCGGTCAAGGCTGCATACATAACAGCCGCATCCTGAACAGTTCTGGTAAATGGCCCGGCCGTATCCAGTGTAAAGCTAATCGGTATGATCCCATTCTGGCTGACGGCACCGGTGCTGGGGCGAAAGCCGACGATACCGTTTGCAATTCCCGGACCTACGATGGAATTACAGGTATCAGAACCGATGGAAGCAGCGCATAGATTGGCAGCAACTGCCACTCCTGAGCCCGTGCTTGATCCGGAAGGATCTTTCTTACGGCCATATGGATTTCTCACCTGCCCGCCGCGCGAGCTGTAGCCATTCGGCATATGTTCGGTCATATAGTTGGCAAACTCTGTCATGTTGGTCTTACCTAGTATGACAGCGCCACTGGCTCTAAGCATCTTAATCAGATATGCATCCTCTGCGGCAACGGAATCTGCAAGTGCCAGGGAGCCTGCCGAGGTATGCATCCGGTCTGCGGTATTAATATTATCCTTAATCAGAATTGGCACCCCATATAATAACCTGTCATCAAACCCTTGCCTGTCAAGTCTTTCGGCAATCTCCAGGGCATCAGGATTGATCTCCAGTACACTGTTTAAGCCGTTCTCACACTTGTCTATTTCCTGAATCCTCTTCCTATATTCCCGTACAACAGCACTAACGCTTATCGCCTTATTCCTGTACATCTCCTGAAGTCCAAGTATTGTTATTTCACTCAAATCCGGCATATAACTCTCCTTTCGCTTGCTTTCTGTCATTTTTCTTATATCAATTTTTATAATTTATTATTCCATATTATACTACCACCACTTTAAATAAACTACTATGATAATTACATCCATCCTTATACTGTATATGTATTCCATTATCTTACACATTATTTACCAATTAATGCTATCGGTTTTTACATGGTACTTGCTACACTTAAAAAGGATAACTGTATCCAAATACCATAAAAAGGAGAATTTAAATGAAAAGATCCTGGAAGTATCTATTCGTCTGTCTTTTAGTATTAGCTATGATTGTACCTGCCGTTGTATCAAGAAGTGCCAACGAGAAAATTGCAACCGCTTCCCAAAGTTTATCCTCTTATGCGACCACACCTGCTGCACAGCAAACAACAGTACCAAAATACATATTCCTGTTCATTGGTGACGGAATGAGTTATCCTCAGGTCCAGGCAACCTCCTATTATCTTGGCGCAACGGAAAGCAATGGCAAGGTTGAAGTCAGAGACTTAAGCTTCATGGATTTCCCGGTAGCAGGTTCTGCTCAGACCTTTGACAGTACTTCCTTCTGCCCTGACTCCGCTTCCACAGCAACCTCCATCGCAACCGGTTATAAGACCTACAGCGGTGTCATCAATATGGACACAACGATGACGAAGAAATATGAAACCATCGCTGAGAAGTTAAAGAAACAGCTTGGCTATAAGATTGGTGTTATTACCTCTGTTAATTTAAATCATGCTACTCCGGCTGCCTTCTATGCCCACCAGGCTGCCAGAAGTAATTATTATGAGATTGGTCAGGAAATGGTTAACAGTGGCTTTGAATACTTTGCAGGCGGAGCATTACTTAGTCCTACCGGTAAGAATAAAGATCAAAAGGATCTGTATCAGGTTGCTAAGGATGCAGGTTATAAGGTTGTTAAAACACAGGCGGATGCCGATAAGCTCACTGCCAAGGATGGAAAAGCAGTCGTTATTGCTGGGACTCTGGCAGATTCTGATGCTATGTCTTACCAAATCGACGCAAGAGCGGACGAATGGAAGCTGGCTGATTATGTAGAGAAGGGGATCGAAGTATTAGACGGAGATAAGGGCTTCTTCATGATGGTAGAAGGCGGTAAGATTGACTGGGCTTGCCATGCAAATGATGCCGCTTCCACAATTCAGGATACCGTCGCACTTGGCAATGCTGTTGATGCAGCAATTGAATTCTACAAGAAGCATCCCCAGGAGACCTTAATTCTGGTAACCGGCGACCATGAAACAGGCGGTCTGACCATCGGTTTTGCAGGTACCGATTACGATACCTATCTGACCAATATCGAGAACCAGAAAATATCCTATGCGAAGTTTGACTCTCAATATGTAGCAAAATATAAAGCAGAAAAGACCGGATTTAATACGGTTATGGATGATATTCAGAAAAACTTCGGTCTGGTACCGGAATATAAGGCTGCTTCCTCTACTCCTGAGACCTTAAAATTAACAAGCTATGAATACAGCCGTCTTCTGGATGCCTATACCCTTACCATGCAGGCAAATAAAGTGCTGGATGAAGAAGAATATGTATTATATGGAACCTACGAGCCTCTGACGGTTACCATAACTCATATTCTGAATAACAAATCCGGCATTGATTTCAGCTCCTATTCCCATACCGGTGTTCCGGTTCCCGTATTTGCAATCGGAAACGGTTCCAATTTGTTCGAAGGTTATTATGATAATACTGATATTTATAAAAATATGGCACAGTTAACCGGTGTAAAATAATACCTTGAATTACCGCATGCAGACAAAAGTTAAAAGCCTTTTGTCTGCATGCGATGCTACGTCATCAGGACTTTGAGAAGAATACCGCCAGCTGCACCAATATACTTGTTATGAAAGAGGCTGCTTATGAAGAAGTTATTACAGGATCGCATCATCTCTGCAATTCCGATTGTGATATATCTGATTTTATTGCTTGTACTATTGCTGCTTCCTACCGGATATGAGGATGCGATTATTTATCAGGGAGCTGACCGGACCACCGCGGAAATTCTGTCAGCGGATAACAGCAGGATTATAAGCACCGGTTTAATACAATCCGGTGAGCAAAGATGTATTATCAAATTATTAGGAGGAAGATTTAAAGGGCAGACCGCAGAAGGCATCAATATGCTGGGCGGCTCCTTGCAGCAGGATAAGATCTTTGCCGAAGGTGACCGGGCTCTGGTTGTCATCCATTACGAGAAGGACAAAATCATCTCCATAAACATGATCGATCACTACCGTGTAGATAAGGAATATCTGCTCGTTGGAATATATGTTATATTATTAGTCCTATTTGCCGGCAAGACCGGTTTACGCGCACTGCTTTCCTTTGTTGTAACCATTCTTATGATATGGAAGATCCTTGTTCCGGCATATCTTCACGGAACGAACCCATTAATACTGGGTCTCGCCATCACCTTACTGCTGGCTGTCATCACAATCCTTCTGGTATATGGTTATAACCGTTTAGCGGTAACAGCCACAGCCGGTTCAATCCTGGGAACCTTGACAACCGCCTTGCTGGGTTTTCTTTTCACGGATATGTATAAAATACATGGTGCAATTATGCCCTACTCCGAGAGCCTTCTATATAGCGGATATTCCGGTCTTAATCTGACCAAAATCTTCATATCTGGCATCTTTATCGGTTCGGCCGGAGCGGTAATGGATCTGGCAGTGGATATTACCTCGGCTATCAATGAGGTGGTTGAAAGAAACCCGGGTATTACCTGGAAGGAAGCCACATTATCGGGAATTCGCGTAGGAAGGGCTGCCATCGGTACACAGACAACAACACTGCTATTCGCATACTCCGGTGGATATATTACCTTACTCATGGTATTTATGGCGCAGGGAACTCCGGTTTATAACATCCTGAATTATAAATATATTGCCTCTGAGATACTGGAAACCGTCATCGGCAGTATCGGACTGGTCACAGTCGCACCGTTTACAGCTGTTATAGGCGGAAAATTGCTGACCTCGAAAGGATCTATACGTAATTGGTTTTATCATACCGAAGCATGAATAAAGGCTGCCGCAATTGTTTTGCAACAGCCTTTACCCAATTTCTATAGATACCCGTAATTGTATCGTGCAGTTATACCAATACTGAACTATTTTACTTGTTTAATACTCTCTTTAAGAATTCCTTGGTTCTTTCCTGAGTCGGGTTGTTGAAGATCTGTTCCGGGGTTCCTTCCTCCGCGATCACTCCCTTATCCATGAATACCACACGATTGGCGACCTCGCTTGCAAAGCCCATCTCATGGGTTACAACCAGCATAGTCAGACCGCTCCCCGCGAGCTCCTTCATGACTGCCAGTACTTCACCTACCATCTCGGGGTCAAGGGCTGAGGTCGGCTCATCGAATAACAATACATCAGGCTCCATTGACAGGGCTCTTGCGATTGCCACTCTCTGCTTCTGTCCGCCGGACAACTGCTTGGGCTTCGCATTGATGTAGTTATCCATGCCAACGACAGCCAGATATTTCATCGCAACCTTCTCGGCTTCTTCCTTGGAACGCTTCAGAACCTTAATCTGACCTACCGTACAGTTACTAAGTACATTATGATTATTGAACAGATTGAACTGCTGGAATACCATACCAAGCTTTGTGCGGTAAGCATAGATGTCATGCTTGTTGTCCAGAATGTTCTCACCATTGTAGATAATAGCACCTGCCGACGGTTTCTCCAGTAAATTGATGCAGCGAAGCAGGGTCGACTTACCGGAACCGGAAGCACCGATGATACATACCACTTCACCCTTATTCACGGAGAAGTCAATATCCTTCAATATCTCATTCGATCCAAAGGATTTTCTTAAATGCTGTATATCAATCACTCTTTCCATAAAAATCTTCCCTTTCTATTTCTGACGCCTTAGCTGATCCTCAGGACGCGCTACCTGCATCTGGTTGCCCGGAATAACAGTAAAATTTTCCGGTCCATCCATTCTGCGTTCAATGACACGAAGGATTCTGGTAACGGTAAGTGTCATAATCAGGTATATAATACTTGTTATAAAGTAGGTCTCAAAGTATCTGAAGTTCGTACCTGCAACCGTCTTCGCCTGAAAGAACAGCTCTGATACCGAGATAACATTCAGAACCGAGGTATCCTTGATGTTGATGACGAACTCATTCCCGATTGTCGGCATGATATTACGAATGACCTGGGGCAGTACCACGTGCAGCATGGTCTTCACGTGGTTCATACCAATTGCGTGAGCCGCTTCAAACTGTCCCTTATCGATGGAAATAATTCCACCCCGAACAATCTCAGCCACATAAGCGCCGGTGTTAATCGATACGATGAAAATCGCCGCCACCGTCCGGTCCATATCAATTCCGATTAAAGCCGAGCCATAGAAAATAAATGATGCCTGTACAATCATCGGAGTTCCGCGGAAGAATTCAACATATGCAGTCAATACCCCATTGATGATCGTTAGTAATATTCTCTTTATTATTCGGTCCTGTTTCGGTATCGTTCGTATGGTACCGATAATTAAACCGATAATGGAACCAAGTATGGTTGATATGATAGAAATAAATAAAGTTACCTCTGCTCCGCGAAGGAACATGGGCCAATATTTGGTAATGATATTAATAAACCATTCCCAGGTCATAAATACACCAAGCCTTTCCAAACATTTCGCATAGCACTGATAACTTAATTCTATCTATGCGCGTTAACTTTTAATCACAAGGAAAGAGACTGTCCAAAAGAAGCTTTGATTTGGACAGCCCCCCTATCACTTTTTATATTTCATTATTCAGCAGCAGGCTGATTCGCAATTGCCGTATCCATGATGCTAATTCTGTCTTCCTCTGAAATACCGGCTAAGATCTCATTGATCTTCGCGGTATATTCGCTGCCCTTGGCAAGGCCGACAGCAACCGCTGTGTCATCCTCTGAGGTCTCAAAGCCTTCGGTAAAGGAAACCATAGCAAAGTTAGGATTTGCTGCGGATGCACTGACACCTTCCGGACGCTCGGATACATAACCGTCGATAACACCTGATTCCAAAGCAACTCTCATTGCAGGGAAGTTATCCATTGCAGGCTGCTTATCCACACCGCTAATTTGATCAATAACACTATAGTGGAAGGTGTTCAACTGTGCGGTAACCTTTGCGCCGCTGAAATCCTGGATGGAAGCCGCAGTCTCATAAGTGCTGCCTTTCTTTACTACCATAACCAGGTCAGACTTATAATAATTGTCACTGAAATCAATCGTCGCCTTACGATCTGCCGTAGGTGACATACCGGCGATAATCGCATCGATCTTACCGGATATTAAGGCAGGAACCAGACCATCCCACTCGGTCTTAACTACTAACAGCTCTTTTCCCAAGCCTTCTGCTATCTTCTTTGCAATCTCCACGTCATAGCCGCCTGCGTATTCTGCAGCACCTTCAATGGCAGCACCGCCGTTTGAAGCATCCAGCTGAGTCCAGTTAAAAGGAGGATATCCGGCTTCCATACCTACTCTAAAGTAATTGTCGCCCTGTGCTTCCTCTTCAGGAGCAGCGGTCGGTGCGGCAGTCGCAGTTGTACCTGTATCAGAGCCTTGCGACACCTCTGAACCATTCTCTTCTACCGTTCCGCAAGCTGCGAATAACATACTGCAGGTTAAAATAACTGATACTAAAACAGCAATTCTTTTCTTCATAAAACTTCTCCTCTCACAATTTTTTATAAGGCGCAAGCTTCTTATAATAAAGTGTGTGCTTCCCAACGCAAACTGCGTTTATTGTATGAAATAGTCCAATGCGATAAAAAAACCTGAGGTTCCCTCAGGTTTGTACACGATTGTCCTAAGTCCCCAACATCCCATATGAGATAGCACAACTTGGCAAACCGGGTTGCTTACCAAGACAGTCCTGCAGCTCTTAACTGCAGACCCAGCATATAGCACTGAGGGTACTATAAACTTCGGCGACATTTCCTTCTCTGCAGGATCATAACTCCTCATGTTCCTCTGCAAACTGTTAAATGCCGCTCCTCTACCCCACCTTTGAAGTGAGGCCTTATAAAATTATGCTATAAGTTTACAACAACACTGTAATTATGTCAATTCACAATTCAGTATTTCCATAAGTTTTCAATGCCTGCTCCAATTGGCCCATAGCTGCCTCCAATACCTTTCTGGGGCATGCTATATTCATCCGCTGAAAACCGCTGCCCTCAACGCCGAATTTAGTACCCGGCTCCAGCCACAAGCCTGCTTTATGTAATAATAAATCCTCCAATTGTACTTCCGTCAATCCCAGCGCATGAAAATCCAGCCATACAAGATAGGTTCCCTGGGGCTCAACCACAGTAATCTGCGGCAATCGCTCGGCGATGAAGCTTTTTATAAAGTCACGGTTACCGGTCAGATATGCTTTCAGCTCCTCCAACCATGCAGCTCCATATTCATAAGCACTCTTGCAGGCCAGCATACCCATGGTATTCAAGCTGTGGTAGCCCTGTCTCGATAACTCCTCCTTATACGTTCTGCGAAGCTCCTTATTCGGAATAAATATATTGGATGCTTGTAAGCCTGCCAGATTAAAGGTCTTACTGGGTGCGGTGCACAGGATGGCATTCTCTGCAAACTCCGGCTTAATTCCGGCAAATACCGTATGCTCATAGCCCGGATAAGTAAAATCCGCATGGATCTCATCTGCCACAATAATGACCCCATGCTGAATGCAGATATCTCCCATACGCATCAGCTCCTGTCTTGACCATACTCTTCCCACAGGATTATGGGGATTGCATAAAATAAACAGTTTTACGTTATTCTCCATGATCTTCTGTTCAAAATCCTCAAAATCTATATGGTAGGAACCGTCTTTATATACAAGCGGATTATTCACCAGTACGCGGTTGTTGGATACTATAACAGACTTAAACGGATGATACACCGGCTGCTGAATTAGTACCGAATCCCCTTCTCTTGTCAGCGCACGAACTGCGGTGGATAATGCAAATACAACGCCCGGAGTTTTCACAATCCACTCTGCCTGAGCTTCCCAGTGAAAGCGTGTCAAGAACCAGTTTAGAACAGCCTGGTCATAGTCCTTCTTCGTATCTGAATATCCATAGATCCCATGCTCCAGCATTTTTGACAACTCTTGCGTAATCTCCGGAGCCGTCTTAAAATCCATATCAGCTACCCATAATGGGAGTGCACTCTCCGGTTTTCCATGCTCCGGATAAAAATCATGCTTCACGGAATAGGATCCGGACCGGTCAATGACTTCATCAAAATCGTACTTCAATTTAAATACACCTCGTCTCTTAATATTTCTCTATGATACATGACTATTTGATATTTATCAACAAAATCAGATCTGCAACGCGGTCGCTGCCGCCGCTCCATTCGGTATAGCTGATGGAATTTGCGATCAATGTCAGTAATGCCGTATCATTTTCCTGAGAGAAGATCAGATCGGAAGTCGGTACGGCCTCCTTCCCTCCCGCGTAGTCCATGAAACCGGCAAACAAATCATTCAATTGATATCGCAACAGCTCAACCCCCTGATCATCTTCAATACGAAGCATGGGATCATTAACACCGAAGCTGTCAAATCGTATATGATAGGTCTGCCCATCTGAGGTGAAGTTGTAGATTGCAGAATCCTTAGCATAATTATTTACATTTATCTCAACCATATAATCATAGCCTGCCACCGGTATTGGCTCCATTGCATTTCTGCTCAGGTAATAGTTTCGCTGATATTTATCTCCTTCGCCATACTGGGCAAAGCCAAAGGTTTTCTCAAAATTCTCTGAGGTATAATAAGAAGAAAGATAGGATACCTCGCCGGTATAATCCATCCTGTCAATATAAGAGACTGCTTTCACAATGTCATTTCTGGCTTCTTCCGGTAAATCTGACCGTGGTGTGATGGTGTCACCGCTTAGCATATTATTCTGCTCCAGCACATTTCTTAAAAGCCTGATCTGACTG
The DNA here is from genome assembly GCA_023409535.1 of Bacillota bacterium. Lineage (GTDB taxonomy): Bacteria > Bacillota > Clostridia > Lachnospirales > Lachnospiraceae > Mobilitalea. The sequence continues at coordinate 53,350 of JAEYGZ010000046.1, read as the reverse complement.
TATTTACTTACGGTAAAGGAATCCACCGGAGGCAGAATAGAGATAACAGACAATGCAATCAATATCGGCGCAATGATCCCATTTTTGCGCGGTGGTATAAAGCAGAACAAAAACCCGGCTACAACAGCAAAAACGCCAAAGAGAACAGCATAATAACGACCGTATGTTATTCCGACATTACCGATCTTTAGTATGGAGGATATGGTTTGAAAAAGCACTACCGGAAGCAGCACCTTAGGAAAGATCATACGAAAATATCTTGCAAATAGATTATTTATCGTACTGGACAAAATATATACTATGATTACGGTAATGGAATACGATACCAGCATTGGCTCCATCAGACTGTCCGTCCAGAACTCTCCCGTTATATTCATGATAATGTATAGTAATAATATAATTGTAAACACTGCAGTGATTGGTATGATAACATAGGAAATCAAAGTTTCGAGAAACTTGCCCGGTGCGGTCATTTTCGCAATGGCCGCCTGTTTTGCTTCTAAGCTGTTTTCCTGCTCGTCTTGTACCATTTTTCCCTGATATACCGGCAGCATGGATAAAAGGTAAGTAGGTGCAATCAGGACAAATATAATATTTGCGGCATGCAGGTACGAATCCGAGTTCACCTTAAAGATAAGCAGATTGGTTGCCGCAATGATCAGCACAACACCCAAATATAATACCCCATCAAAAAATACCGAGATAAAGAACGCCTTAAAAACTGCCATAAAGCTCTCATTGAAATTATTTCCGGATTTTATTACAGGAATCCAAATCAGCCCAATCAGCAAGAGGAACATGATTACCAAGGTTCGGACCGTTACCGCAATGCTCCAATCAGAAGCATGTACTGCGGCATAATATAGAGCCGTAGCCCCTACCGAAACAAGTGCAAAGATCAGGCGAAGCACCGGATTACTAAAAAACCGTTCGTAAAGCATCTGCAGGACCGCAAATAACATTGCACCAATAAGAAAAGATATATAGAATCTGGAAAATATGAGATTATCAGGTGTCTCAATTGCAATCGCTCCTGACACCATTGCTGTAATTAATAAAATAAAGGTCAGCGAAAATCGGTTTACCGTATCCGTAAGACCCTGCCATCTTTCTTTCAAGCTTAGTTTATTCTTCATATTACATTCCCCATCTCTAATCTGATATTTATTTCGTCAGTTCTCCCTGTAAGTATACCATCTTTTCATGATTTTTAACAATAGCTATAAATATAGTTAATTATGTACAATATAGTTCTTATTTTACGACATTAATTGTTTATTACTGTGCTAATTTTCAAAATTTTTTGCTCGATTGACACGATTCCCACTTTACAAAACATAAAAAGTATGTCAAAATAAAAAAAATCCCAGGAGGTAATGTATTATGGCTTCAAACAAGAACCAAACCATCGGCTACTTGCCGGATCAAAGACCCCCGGTCGTGGAATTAATCTTATTTGCATTGCAGCAGATCGTTGTAATGTTCCCGGCAACCGTCCTCGTTGCTCTCATCACAGGATTCCACGTATCAACCACTATTTTTGCCAGCGGTCTTGCAACCCTTTGTTTCATTCTTATTACCGGCAGAAAGATTCCCCTCTATTACGGTTCCAGCTTCTCTTACATCGCAGCAATTGGTTCCATCATGGCGGCAGAGCAATTCTCCTCTTTCACTCTTGATGAAAAAATTTCCGTTGCACAATTTGGTATCGTAATGTCAGGTTTTGTATCTATCGCAGCCGGCCTTATTATCCAGCGTACCGGTAGAAAAACTATTGAAAAGATTCTTCCTCCTACCGTAACCGGCAGCATCGCAATGATCATTGGTTTATCGCTCGCAGCTAACGCAATGGGTGATGCAGCAACCTTCCCTTCAGTAGAAGATACCAAGACAGCACTTGCACAGAACATGGCGTGGATTATCGCAATCGTTACCCTTATTTCCACAATTGCATATTCAGTATACTTGAAGGGCAAGCTGTCTCAGTTGCCTATTCTTTTTGGCCTTTTAACAGGTTATGTAGTTGCACTAATCCTCGGCGCGGTCACAGGTATTCCATTTGTTAATTTTAACACCATTGAATCCAACCGAATCTTCACACCTCCGATTATCACCTTACCTAAGCCTACCTGGGCTGCAATCGGAGCGATCATGCCTATTGCTATCGCAACAATTCCGGAGTCAACAGCTCATGTTTATCAGCTTGATATCTATGTAAATGATCTGGCTAAGAAAATGAAATCAGACAAGAAATATAACATCGCTGATAAATTAGGACTTAACTTAGTGGGTGACGGTATCGGTGATATCGTATCCGGTATGGTAGGCGGTCCTGCAGGAACAAACTATGGTGAGAATATCAGTACCATGGCGATCTCCAAGGTCTTCTCTATCCCTGTTCTGATCTTAGCAGCATGCATCACAATGGCAATCTCCTTCTTTACACCGTTGATCAATATGGTTTACTCCATTCCGAAGGCAGTCATCGGCGGTCTTTCCATCTACCTGTTCGGTGTTATTGCAGCACAGGGTATTACAATTATGCTTGACCGTAAGGTGGACATGTTCAAATCCAAGAACCTTGCAGTTATAGCAATTATCCTGATTATCGGTCTTGGCGGAAGCTTTGGGTTTGAGGGTACTGGCATGATCCCGATGTTCGGCATGCAGTTCCCTGCACTTGCTACTGCGGCAGTTGTTGGTATCGTAATCAATCTGATCCTTTCCATCGGTGAGAAGGATGAGCCTGCGGCGGAGTAATCGGATCAGTCAACGTTAAGAATTCGGTAATCTATAACCGGAATACAATTTGCCCCGGCAGAAAGGTGGACTAGCATCTTACTGCCGGGGCATTTTAACCGGATTACTTCGTATAAATCCTATACTCCCAGGGCTGCATTGATAATTGATTCTTTCCCTGCAGCAGCTTCACCTCTTCCCCTGAGATAAAATCTCTGCCCTGAAATTCTTTGTCCAGAGCTATCGTAACGTTTGCAGTATCCTTTGAAAGATTTAGGATGACCAGTATTTGATCCTCATCCCTTTGGCGCTGATAAACAAGAACCTTCTCTCTGGAGGAGGTAATAAACCTGGTTTCTCCGCCTTCCTCCCCGTTCCATAAAGCCGGATGCTCCAGCTTAAGATGAATCAGGGCGGTCAGCAGTTTTTCATTCACCGGGTTATTCCAGCTGATCTCATCCTTATCAAAGAATTCAAGTCGATGGTTTAAATTAACCTCCTGCCCGGAATAGATGAGCGGCATTCCGGGTGCGGTAAAAATCAGTGCCAGCATCGCCTGCTGGGAATCACCCAGTCTTTCCTGGACCGTTCCGTTCCAGGAGTTCTCATCATGGTTATCGATAAAGTGCAACGGATAGGAGCCCTGCGGATATGCCGAAACCGTATTCTTAAAATAATCCGTCAGGCTGCTTGCTTTTTTTACTCCTCTTGCAATACTGTTCAAATCGTGATATAAGCTCCAGCCATAATTAGAATTAAACGCATAGGTTAAGAATGATCTGGCCTTATCATCCTCTGCCAGCATATACACCGGTTTGATTCGCTCCAGCTTCTTCCTTGCCTTATTCCAGAATTCCAGAGGCACACCGCTTGCATAATCACAGCGGTAGCCGTCCACATCAAATTCCTTCACCCAATAGGTCATTGCCTTCAGCATCGCATTCTGCATGGCTCTGCTGTCGTAATTCAGATCCGCCACATCCTCCCAGTCCTCCGGATAGATGATCTTACCGTCCGAATCACTGGTATACCAGTCCGGATGCTTTCTGATCCATTCATGGTCCCAGCCGGTATGATTGCCCACCCAGTCAAGTATCACTTGAAACCCCATCTCATGACACTGCTCCACCAGATGCTTAAAATCCTCCTTATCACCAAACTCCGGATTGATCTCCTGATAATCCGTTATGGAATAATAGGAACCTAAGGTGCCAAGCCGCCTCTCCTGCGAGATCGGATAGATTGGCATAAGCCAGAGTATTTTTACTCCCATGGCCTGCAATCTGGGAAGATGCTCTTCAAAAGCCTGAAAGGTACCCTCACCGGTATATTGACGAATGTTGACTTCATACATGGTAGCGTTGACCGACCAATCCGGTACCTTGACCTTCTGGTTTGAACTGACGGAACAGCCGGTGAATAGCCCGGACATAAAGAGTATCGTAAAGCATATCCATACTATTTTATCCATTCTATTCATCCCTGCCCATCGGTCCTTTTCTTTAAGATAGCGAAGCCGTATGGCTTCAATTCTATGATGTCCGGTCTGTCTGTCCGGATTTCCTCCCATAGCTCGGTATACGCCTGACCGTTCATTTCCTCCGGCAGCGGCATGGTCTTCGGTCTTTCCGAACGGTTAATCAGTATATAATACACCTGCTCTCCCTGATATCTCTTGTAAAGAAGGATATCCGGATCGTTGTCCTGATGCAGAAACCGTATTTCTCCTTCCTGCCTGAGGATTCCATGCGCCTTCCTGATCTGGATCAGCCGCTTCATGAATTCCAGCAGCTCCAGATCCTGTTCCTCCTTCTTCCACAGCATCGGCCTGCGGTTATCGTCATGGTCGATCTTTCCCGTCAAACCAACCTCATTGCCATAGTAAATAGAGGGTGCTCCCGGATAGGTCATCAGAAAAACATACGCAAGCTTCAATTTATCCTTCCCGGCAATGCTGATAAATCTGGAGGTATCATGGCTGTCGATCAGGTTATACAGATTTCCCTGCACATGTCTTGGATATTGGAAGCCGATCCTGTTCAGCTTGCGGCAGAAATCCCCGGCATTCAGCCTCTCCTCCGCAAAAAACTCAACTGCGGCCTCCTTCAGAGGATAGTTCATAACCCCGTCGAATTGATCCCCTCCCAGCCAGGGATTCGCATCATGCCATACCTCCCCGAGGATATACGCCTGCGGATTGATTTCCTTCACCGCTGTTCGGAACTCACGCCAGAATTGATGGTCCACCTCATTTGCAACATCCAGCCGCCAGCCATCAATCGCTGCCGCATTTGCCCAATCACGAATGATATTCAACAGGTACTCCTTCGTCTGCGGATTTTCTGTATTCAGCTTCGGCATGTGGGGGGTGTAAGCAAAGGTATCAAAATTCAACTCCTTCGAATCCCTAAGCTGTACACCTTTATCAAAGATCGGAAACCTTCTTATATGAAACCAGTCTTTATATGGAGATAATATCCCATGCTCGACCACATCCTGAAACATCTCATGATAAAAGCCGCAATGATTGAACACGACATCAAGCATCACCTTAATGCCGCGCTCATGCGCTTTCTCCACCAATTCCCCCAGCAATTCCTTATTCCCGAAGGCAGGGTCTATCCTCCTGTAATCAACGGTATCGTATTTATGGGAGGAATGGGAAAAGAAGATCGGAGTCATATAGATGCCGTTGATCCCAAGTTCCTTCAGATAATCCAAATGATCAATGATCCCCTGCAGGTCCCCGCCGTATTTGTCTTTATAGGAAGTCAGAGGCTCTGCCCAATCCTTCACCCCTTCCGGATCATTGGACCTGTCTCCATTGGCGAAACGTTCCGGAAATATCTGATACCACAGGGTATCCTTCACCCAATCCGGCGCCTGATAGACATCGCCTCCATTGATATAAGGAAATGCAAAAAAGTTCATCGGCTCATGCAGCTCCCGGTGATCAAAACCGGACACTTGAACTGTTTTCCCCTCGGAATACAGATAAGCCAGGCCATCCCCGGCCAGATAAAACGCATATCGCAGCCGTTTCCATTCCGGCTCTATTTCAATCAGCCAGTAATCATGGATTCCATCCGAGCCGGTCTTCTCCATTCTGCTATATTGACTATACCATTCCCACCTGCCTCCGGAATCGGTTCCTTCTTCCGGCTTTTCCCGATAATCATAGGGATCACCGTATACCAGAAATACCTCCTGTATATTGTTTGATTTTGTCTGCAGCTTAATATGCAGCCTTTTCTTGTCATACGCATATGCATAATTGCTTCCTGTCTTATGAAAAACTGATGATAATTCCACAGTAACCTCCTTTATTTCTCATCCATTCAGCTCCCTTGCAGGTCCCATCCTCTATTCCTTGTTGGCCCCCGCACTCAATCCTTCCACCAGATATCTTTGGAGGAACAGATACAGCACTGCAACCGGCGCCGCAATTAGTACAGAGCCTGCCGCAAACATCGTAAAATTCGTATTTGTCTGAGAATTTATCAATTCATACAATCCCACCGCCAGCGTTTTCTTCTCCGTGGAGGAAATCAAAAAGCTCGGCAGAATATAGTCAAACCATGGCGCCATAAACTGGGTAACGGCAACAAAGGTCAGAATCGGGAACATGATCGGAAGAACTACCTTAAGGTAAACCTGCAGCTTTGTGGCTCCGTCAATCTGCGCCGCCTCATCCAGGGATACGGACACATTTTTTAAATATCCTTTGATCAACCATGTATTATATGGTATCTGTCCCGCGGAATAGATAATGACCAGTGCAAGAGGTTCATTCAGTAAACCGAAGTTCAGGAATAATACATAGATTGCAATCATCCCCATAAAGGAAGGAAACATCTGAAGAATGAGAATGGTAAGAAGTCTCACCTTCTTCCCGGCAAACTTTAATCTGGCAAAAACATACCCCGTCGTTCCTACCAATACAACGGAAACAATCATATTAGCAACGGCAATCGATAAGGTATTCAGGTACCACCGCTCATAATGCGTTTTTTTAAATAAATTGATATAATTATTCAATGTCGGACTCTTGGGAATCGCAGTAGCCGAAGCCAGTGAAGTGCCCTGGTTGAAAGAAGCCCCCACAATCCATATCACCGGATATAGAATTGACACTGCTATGACTATCAATAAGGCATATATTCCGATATAAGCAAGGATATCCTTCCCTCTCTCAACCGGTGTCATTTTTCGTTTTCTTATCAGTTTATGTTCCATTTAATTATCCTCCTTAAAGGCATCGCTTCTCAGGAAATTCCAGGTCGATATACTGCCGATCAGTAGGAAAATCAGAATTGACATCACGGAAGCCATATTATACATTTTGAAATCCTTTGTCATGTTATAAATCCAGGTAATCAGAATATCCGTATGGTCGGCATATTCATACGAGATATTTCTGGGACCTCCGCCGGTAAGGAAGAATACTACTCCGAAATTGTTAAAATTACCGGCAAAGGACATGATCAGCAAGGGCTTTACCTGGGACAGAAGAATAGGAAAGGTAATTTTCCGGAAGCTCTGACCGGAATTTGCCCCGTCTACCTTTGCCGCCTCATACAGGGTTTTATCAAAGCTTGTCAGCATACCTGTCATGAGCATCATAAAATAAGGAACACCAAGCCAGAAATTAATCACTAACAGCGTGATCTTGGCTATCATCGGATCATTCAGCCAGGGAATATTCATGCCAAGCATTCGATTGAAAGGACCATAGCTCTGGTTTAAAAAATTCTTGAATACGAGCAGGGATACCATGCTCGGTATTGCCCAGGGCAGGATTAAAATGGTTCTCCATACCTTCTTAAAAACTACTCTTCTATTATTGATCACAACTGCCAAAAGTAAGCCGCCAAAGAAGGTGGTAAACGTAGCGAACACTGCCCAGGTCAGCGTCCATAAGGCAACTCCGGCAAAGGTACTTCTCCATCCCGGCATCTCCGCGATTTTGAAGAAATTGTCCAGCCCTACCCAGGCAATCAGATCAGCCGGCGGATTATGGTAATGATCCCAGTTGGTGAACGCAATCAAAAAAGCAAAAATAATCGGCAGAATGGAAACGAACAAAAGCAGAATAAGAGCCGGAGTACTGACAACATAAGCGAAGCTTGTTTCAAATACTTCCTTATAGAATTCTCTGGAGGACTGGATTTCGCCCGTCCTTTGATAATTAATCCGGTTTTCGTTCGCGTCCTTTATATTAATCACCCAGACTATAATAAGAATCATAAGCAGGAAGATAGCAATAATTCCTTCAATCATCAATACCGGCGAATTGTCACGAAAACGTCCTCCCGTTGTGAGACCCAGGGTTATAAAACCATACAGGCTTTTACGAAAAAAGCCATATCCCCAGTATTCCGGCTGCCCCGGAATACCCGGATTAACGATGGAACTGGTTAGAAGCTCCACCAGAAGATAGATGAATTGAAATGAAAAGAAAAAGAGTGCCTTGCCTTTTTGCCTGTTTTTGAGCTGACCCAATCCAAATACAAAGAAAGAAAGCCACCCTGCTATGGTCATTTTCTCGCCAATAAGCTTATGCCATTTTTGTTTCTTTTTATTCCCCATAAACTTGTTCTCCTTATATGGCATCTAAGAATTTGCCTAAACCAAAGATACGGACCTGCCGGATCCGGACAAAGGAAAAGGGAGGAACTCACAGCAATGATAACGGATCCGCTATCTGCAGCCCGGTCGAATATAATGGGCAACCTCATCCATTTATCCGGATACTTGTCTGTGAGTTCCCCCTCTCCTACTTATTCCTTATTTCCAGAATCCTTCAAAATCTGCTCATAATCACTCATGGATTTTGCCTGGGCATCCTCTACTGTCATTTTTTCATCAAAAATATTGGTCCAAACATCACGTAACGGGTCCCACATATAATTTCCCTCCTGAATAACCGGCATCGCATGGGAGAACTCCGCCTGGCTTAAGAAGCCCTGGCTGATCGTATCTTCATTTAGGCCGGGAATTGCGGTAGAATCCTTTACTGCCGGAATTTTGCCCAGGGTATTGTAAACGATATTCATTACTTCCTCGGAAGCCAGGAATCTCATCAGGTTCATCGCCGCATTCGGATAATCGGTATATATATTCATGCCGGTAACCTGTACCCCGGAGAAGGTAATCGGTCTCTGATCATTGCTAAATTTCGGTATTTTGCAGGCTCCATACAGATCGGAGACCTTGGTGTCTGCAGTAACACCGAATTTACCTGTTTCAGCCCATACATCCAGATTCTTTATAATATCGGATACGACCCATGGGCCGCTGAAGGTCATCGCAACCTGACCCTTTTGAAAACGTGCCGGTCCCTGATCCCAGCCCATATCCTGGAGCGTTGCAAGGCCCGGGAATAGCTTTGAGCCGTCCTTATTGCCGTACCAGTCACCGATAACTGATTTGATGGAGGAGGTAACCTGCAGCGAAGTGATATCAAACTTTGCGGGGTCGTTATTCGTCTCGCCGAATACTCTGTAGCCGTCTCTGGTCAGGAAGAAATAATTATGATAAGCGTCATACATCTGATAGGCCAGTATGGTATGCTTATCCTCTGCAATCGTTCCTTCTTCCCCTTCGCTTTCAAACCGGTCCTGTAAATACGGGATATCGACTCCGGTTCCTGCAAAGTTATTGCCCCAGGAAGCCACACCTGCTAAAAGCTCTTCCAGATAGATTTCCTCCCGTTCGATCTGCTCCAGCAGGTTGGCAGCGGTTAACGGCAATACAGTAGGCAATGTCGGTAATGCCGCTAAAATCTGCTTATTATATACCAGTGCCACATTCTCAACACTGGACGGAATTGCATACATATTATCTTCGAACAGGGTAACAGCCGTCGCCGAATCCTGCATAACCGTCTTAATATAAGCCTCATCACTTTCCGGAAGCTGGAATAACAAGCCTGCTTCTCTCATATCAACAACACTGTTATGCGGTATGTAGAATACATCCGCGCCCAGGCCCGCCGGACCGTCAAGCTTTAATTTTTCAGCGGTATCCGTCGTTCCTACGATCTCGTTGGTAAGCGGAACATCGGGATGTTTGGTGTTCCAAAGCTCAATGATCTTATCAACATAAGCCTCATTATCATGCCAGAACTTTAATTTCGCATTCTTTTCAAAAGCATATTCCTGTTTTGCATCATCCCACTTCAAATCTTCCGCAAACTTTGCCGTAACTTGTTTCTTGCATCCTGCCAGTGAAAAAATCATAAGCAACATAAGTAATGCAACAAAAGCTTTTTTCATAAAAACCCTCCCATTCAATTTTATTTTAGTTTACCGGTATACCAACCTTAAAGTACCATTTTATTTGTGCATTGTCAATATAAAATTTACCATTTAAAATAGATTATTGTGAATTTATATAAATCATTTGTATCTATCATAATACTATTTGCATTTATTTGATTATTAACGTATAATATTATAAAAAATAATCAGGTTGATTTTATTACTTGGTTTACCGTTATACTTTACTTCAAATGGATAGCAGGAGGAATACAATATGTCCGTTATAAAGGAAATAGCCGCAGAAGCCGGTGTCAGTGTTATGACCGTTTATAATGTTATCAACAATAACCATTCCAAGGTTTCTGCCAGAAATATAGCGTTAATCAATGAATTGATCAAAAAGAAAAATTATGTTCCCAACCTTTCCGCCAAAAGTCTGACCGTAAAATCCACCAGGATCATCGGCATCATCGTGCCGCTTGGAGAAGGTGACTATAACTTTTTTAAAGATCCCTATCTGAGCGAATTGATCGGGGTCATTGAACACACTGTCCGCAAAAAGGGATATTACGCGATGATTCGTTCTGTCAGTCGTGAAGCGGATATTTCCGCACTGCTCAAGACCTGGAACATGGACGGCGCTATATTTTTATTGCCGCATTACGATAAAATAATCCGTAATATATTATCAAACAATGATTTGTCCATGGTTTTTCTGGATAGCTGCTCCGATTGCCCGGATATCCTGAGCGTTGGAATCAATGATTATAAAGGCGGATATATAGCCACAAAATATTTGATCAATATGGGACATACAAAAATAGCCTTTGCAGGCCCGGTAGAGGATGACAGCAGCGATAATGTGATTAAGCGGCGTTTTCTCGGATATCAGGCAGCGCTTTCCGATTCCCACATAGCGTATAATAAAGACTTTATATATAAAGCGACCCCCGTATATGATATGGGGGTTATCGTTGGCCGCGAAATCAGTGAAAATAAAGGGAAGATTACTGCCGTATTTGCTACGGCCGATATTATGGCGATTGGCATCATGGAGGGTGCCAGAAGAAACGGCTATGTTATTCCGAATGATTTGTCCATTGTCGGATTTGATAACATAGAGGCTTCTATCTTCTCCTATCCCAAGCTGACAACCATTTCACAAAACATTACAAAAAAGGCGGAATATGCAATTGATTTACTAATGACACAGCTTTCCCATGGTACCATTCCACAGAACAGAACCGTTTTAGACGTGGAAATTATAGAACGCCAGTCGGTGATGCCCCCATATCCGGGAGCGAATAACGACTGATATAACGAATACGGAGCTGCTGCAAAATAGTTAAATTCGCAGCAGCTCCGTATTCGTTGTCAAAGCTCCTGCCCGCAGCTTTTGCAGAACTTTGCATCTTCATCGTTTAGACTGCCGCAGCTGCGGCATTTAATCTTGATGATCTGTTTTTCCTCCTGGGGGCTTACCAGCTTATCTACAATATCAACATTACTGATAACATCATTTATCATTCCGCCTTTGGCTTCATTGAAGGGCTTTAAATCCTCCCTTGCTTTCTCCGGATCCAGAATAATACCTGAACCTGCCGCTCCTTTCGCTCCTATATTCATGACAATCCCGCCGATAATAATAAAGATCATACCTATTATAGCATTTCCGAAGGAAGGTCCCTTATCAAACATCGTATCCGGATTATTCATGATGCTTGCGAATGAGAAGAATACAGATAAAAACAATATGAATCCAACGATTATCAATATTAACCCAGCATAATAGATAGCCTTTCTTTCCTGAGGTATTTTAGACATACTCTGAAACACTCTCCTTTCATTTATGACTATATTCTATATCATTTTAATAAAAAAGGCTATATTATTCTCAATTTTTACCGCCTCACGAATTTCTTCCATGGAACCAAGTGTCAGCCTTCTCACCTTCGCGCCTGAGTAGATTGCGAAGCAATCATTTCTACCACGTATGAATCCTGCAGAGCAATTTTATGGTATAAATAAGCTGTCCTCGTATGATAAAAGCTGTCGTATATGATAATTCATATACGACAGCTCAGAATTTCAAATATTATATTATGCTGCAGTCTTACAGAAATGCCAGAATGATAAAATTCAGAACAAATAATATCGATGCTACCCAAACCACAGGGCTGATTTCTTTGACCTTCCCCTTTGCCAACTTAACAATTACATAGAATATAAAGCCGCCAGCTATACCGTACGAGATACTATATGCAAATGCCATGAAGATCGCTGCGAAGAATGCAGGGATTGCTTCTTCAATATCATCCCATTTGATCTCCTTAAAGGATGAAATCATAAGAATACCAACCGCTACAAGAGCGGGTGAAGTAGCTTCTGTGGGAACCATTCCGATAATCGGGGCAAATAATATACTGACTAAGAATAATACTGCAACAACTACGGAGGTAAGACCGGTACGACCTCCTGCACCGATACCTGCCGCACTTTCAACATAGGTGGTTGTGTTGGAGGTACCAAAGATTGCACCGACACTGGTAGCAACAGAATCTGCAAACAATGCCTTATCCATCTTAGATTTGAAGCCGCTTCCGCCTTCCAGTGCTTTCTCATCCTGCTCATCAAAGATACCGGATCTTCTGCCTGTTCCGATAAAAGTACCGATCGTATCAAAGGTATCGGATAAGCTGAAAGCAAAGATTGTCATAATAACGGTAGGAATTCTGGATGCATCATCAAGCAGGGATCCCATACCTTCACTGCCGAATGCCGCTCCAAAGGTCGTACCTAATTGACTGAAGGAATCAGCTAAACCTGTAGTTGCATTAAAATCAAGCTTAACGACACCGATAATCGCTCCGATTACCGTTGTACCAAGGATAGAGATAATAATAGCACCCTTTATCTTCAATACAAGAAGTACAAACACGATTACCAAACCGATAACTGCAAGGATTAAGGATTTTGAATTTATTGTCGAAAGTGCAGGGACACCTGCATCAAAGTTGATTAACTTTACATTGAGCAGTCCAATATAAGCAATGAAGATACCGATGCCGCCCCCGATCGCATGCTGAAGCCCCTCCGGGATTGCTTTAATAATCAGCTTACGAATCTTGGTAACCGTAATAATTACATTAATAATACCGCAGATAAATACCATCGCAAGCGCCTGTTGCCAGGTAAAGCCCAAACCAAAGCATACAGTATAGGTAAAAAATGCATTTAAACCCATACCAGGTGCCTGTGCATACGGTACATTTGCAAATAAGCCCATAACCAGGGTACCTGCAACCGCTGCAAATATAGTTGCTAGAAATACTGCTCCTGCCGGCATTTCAGTTTGTGACAGTATGCTCGGGTTGACAAAAATGATGTAAGCCATTGCAAAGAACGTAGTAAACCCTGCAACAACTTCTGTGGAAATGTTTGTTCCATGCTCCTTTAGCTTAAAAAACTTTTCCATAAAAACTCTCCTTTTTATTTTTTTATAAAAAGGGCTATCTTATGAGACTCCCTTAATATACGTGCTATTTCCTGACAGCGGATGACTCCTGCGGTCATAGCTTAAATCAAGTTCCGATTACATATATTATTCCCTATTATTATACACAAGCTGCAATAAATGAACTGATTGTTTTAACATAGATAGGAGGCTTCCCTTCAAATCATTTCAGTTATAATAATCGTACAACTTACTTTGAGGTCAGCCTCCGTAGCTTTATAATGAGATATGATATTTCCGTGATAATACAATTGGTAACTGATATGCCAAAACCACTATATTTTGTGGATGATTTATCATCCACAACTATAATAATTCACCTCAGGGCTCTGCGTCAATTTATTTATTCTAATCCTATTTATTAGAAACTGTTATCTAACGCCAGAAATTCCTAATTATTCCTCGGCCTGCTCTTCCTTTGCATTCTCTTCGATTACCTTCTGCTGAACATCGGAAGGAGCCTGCTCATACCGTGCAAACTCATAGGAAAAATCACCGATACCACCTGTCATGGAGCGAAGATCCGTGGAATAGCCATATAATTCCGATATCGGGATATCCGCAACAATTTCCTGCTTTCCGCCTGCGATGGGATTCATACCAAGCACTCTGCCCCGGCGTTTATTCAGATCACCCATAATATCACCGGTGAACTTATCCGGCACTAAAACCTTAAGAGATGCAATAGGCTCCAGCAATACCGGAGATGCCTCCATAAATCCCTGCTTGAAGGCCTGAATAGTTGCCATCTTGAAAGCCATTTCAGAAGAGTCAACCGGGTGATAGGAACCATCCACCAGGGTTGCCTTCAGGCCAACCACAGGATAACCGGCAACGGGTCCCTTCAATACACATTCGGCAATCCCCTTTTCTACTGCGGGGAAATAGTTCCTCGGTACGGAACCGCCAAAGATCTTCTCCTCAAATGCAAAGGGTGTCTCCATATCGCCGGAAGGCTCAAATTCAATATGAACATCACCATATTGTCCGTGGCCGCCGGATTGCTTCTTGTATTTACCCTGAACGCGTACCTTCTTACGAAGCGTCTCACGGAAGGGTACCCTGGGCTTCATTACTTCAATATCGACCTTATATTTGGTTAACAGCTTATTCACTACCACATCCAGCTGCTGGTCTCCGATACCGTAGAGTAAGGTCTGCCTGTTCTCTTTGTCATTCACTGTCTTCAGCGTAAGGTCCTCGTCCATCAGCTTGCCAAGGGCTTGGGATACCTTGTCATCATCCCCTTTATTCTTGGTTTTGAACCGCTGATAGGTATAAGGCGTGGAAACCGTAATTCTGTCATACGTCACCGGAGCAGCCTTGGTTGACAAGGTATCACCGGTTACCGTTTCCGACAGCTTGCCTAAGGCACCGATATCTCCTGCATGAAGCTCCTCCACCTCAATCTGCTCTTTCCCCCGGAGCACATAGATACGGTTTACCTTCTCCTCGGTATCTCTGTCTGCATTAAATACGGAAATATCCGACTTCAGGACACCGGTACAAACCTTAAATAAAGAGAACTTACCGATAAACGGATCGGCAATCGTCTTGAATACTCTTGCGGTAAAGGGCTTCTTATCATCAGAATTGCCGACAAAGGCTTCGCCGGTCTTGGTATTCTTTCCTGTAACGATTGTTTTTGACGGATCAGGAAAATACTTCTCAATTGCCTGCAATAACATTGTGGTTCCCTGTGCATTTACGCCGGAACCCATGAGTACAGGAACTACAGTACCATCTATCACATTATTTCGAAGTGCAAGGGAGATTTCTTCCTGGGTAAATTCCTCACCTGCAAAATACTTGTCCATCAATTCCTCGCTGGTTTCTGCCACCGCATCCAGGAGTACCTCTCTGAACTTCGAAAGATTTTCCTTACTATATTCCGGAATCTCACATTCTATATAATTACTTGCGGTTGTAAATCTTCTGCCTGCCATTTTAACAACATTGACAAATCCGACAAACTTCTCATTTTCTCTGATCGGAATATGAAAAGGCGCTATTTTCTTGCCATAGAGTTCCGTCAGTCTTTCAACTACTTCACGATAGCTTGCATTGTCATCATCCATATCTGTCACAAAAAATATCCTGGGTAAATGATACTTCTCGCAAAAATCCCAAGCCTTCATGGTGCCAACTTCCACGCCTGCCTTTGCTGAAACAACAATAACTGCAGCATCGGCTGCTGCTAATGCTTCCTCAACCTCACCGACAAAATCAAAATATCCCGGTGTATCAAGGAGGTTAATCTTTGTGTCTTCAAAAATAACCGGCACTACTGTCGTACTGATGGAGAACAGTCTCTTTTGTTCTTCCTTATCATAATCACTGATTGTACTTCCCTCTTCCACTTTTCCCTGACGTTTGAGTATCCCTGTTGTGTACGCTATGGCTTCGACTAAAGTAGTCTTGCCACAGCCGCCGTGGCCCAACAAAACAACATTACGAATCTTTTCCGAAGTGTAAACATTCATTTCGATTTCCTCCAATACGCTTATAGTAAGTAGTAGGGTCTTCGCACCTTGCAAAAACGGCAAAATGTTAGTATGGCTTAACGCTGAAAAGTCTGGCAATGATAAATCTAGCGCAGCTAAGCTGACCATAGATACCTCTTAGTATATTTTACTAGAGGAAATGGACTTTTACAATAGGTTTATGCTAATTATTAACAAAGTCTATCTTTTACGCTTTAAACCGTTACACTTTAAAGTGATAGAGTATTGACACTCTGAAAAATATGGATTATAATCTGCATGATAAGCAGATTAGTCCGTAAAAATCAGGACGTTTACGTGCCTGCAGGATAAAACGTCATGTTTTTTATGGATAAGTGCAACCGAACAGCGTAACTTACAGTTCATACAATGTGAAGCATTGGAGTTCCTAATCTGTATATTTATAAGTAAGACCCAGAAAGGACAAAAGAGTCATGATTATTGTAATGAAGCCGAATGCCGCAAAAGAATCTATAGAAAAAATCAAGAATTTAATCGAATCAAGAGGGCTGGATGCGCATATTTCAGCCGGGAAACAGGTAACCATCATCGGTGTTGTCGGAGACAAGACAAAACTGCAGGATCAGAACCTTGAAATATTTGAAGATGTTGATAAAATAGTTAGTGTAACCGAGAGCTACAAACTGGCAAACCGCAAGTTCCATCCCGACCCGTCTGTGGTAAGGGTAGGCAATGTGAGCATCGGAGGTGACGATCTTGTGATTATGTCCGGTCCCTGTGCTGTGGAGAGCCGCGAGCAGCTTATGTCCACTGCACATGCCATCAAGAAGGCCGGTGCCCAGATTTTACGCGGCGGTGCTTATAAGCCCAGAACCTCCCCCTATGCATTTCAGGGCTTAGAGGAGGAAGGCCTCAAATATATGAAGGAAGCAAGAGAAGAGACAGGACTTCCGGTAATTTGTGAAGTAACCAGCTTAAATGCCATTGAAGCTGCCGTGAAATACGTGGACATGCTGCAGATCGGGGCAAGAAACATGCAGAACTTCTATTTGTTGAAGGAAGCCGGTAAATCAGGTCTGCCTGTACTGCTAAAGCGAGGACTCGCGGCAACCATCGATGAATGGCTGAATGCTTCGGAATATATCATTGCGGAAGGCAACCCTAACGTGGTACTTTGTGAGCGCGGTATCCGTACCTTTGAAACCGCCACCAGAAATACCCTGGATATCAGTGCTGTTCCGGTAATCAAGGAAAAGAGTCATCTTCCCATCATCATTGATCCCAGCCATGCAACCGGTGTCAGGGCTTATGTAAAGCCTCTGGCAAAAAGTGCGGTTGCGGTCGGAGCCGACGGCCTGATGATTGAGACTCATCCCAATCCTTCCATCGCGTTATCCGATGGTCCCCAGTCCTTAACCTTTGATCAATTTGAGGAATTGGTAAAAGAACTTAGGCCTTTTGCAGCGCTTATGGACAAGAGGCTGTAATTCATCATCCGAAATAACGAAAGGCAGCAGCAATATATTGTGTATGCTAAAATACATTGCAAAACGGGAGGTATTCATGACAGCTTCTGAAAGCGATTTTAAGAGCGATTTTGAAAGTGATTTTAAGAAGAATTTAATGATTGGTTTTATTGGCTTTGGCTTAATCGGCGGTTCCATTGCCAAGGCGTTAAAGAAAATTAATCCGGATTATAATCTGGTAGCCTATGATTATCATACGAACAAACCCAGCACTGATTTACAGGCAGCTTTAGAGGATAAGGTTCTTAATCAGGTCACCAACACCTTAAGCGAAAATTTTCCGGATTGCGACCTGATCTTCTTATGTGCACCGGTGCTTTCAAATATCGAATACTTAAAACAACTGAAGCCCCTGCTGAAAGCATGCTGCATTCTCACCGACGTTGGAAGTGTAAAGAATAATATACATAAAGCTGTGACAGAGCTTGGACTGGAGGAGCACTTTATCGGAGGCCATCCGATGACCGGCTCTGAGAAGACAGGATATCCGAGTTCCTATGCCCTGTTGTTGGAGAATGCATATTATATCCTGGCTCCTACCGTAAAAACACCGGCACCAATGACCGCTTTCCTCTATGCGCTGGTGAAAAAAATGGGCTCCATCCCAATACTGCTGGAGTCAAAAGAACACGATAAGATCACCGCGGCCATCAGCCATGTACCGCATATTATCGCTGCCCAGCTTGTGAATCTGGTTCGAGAATCGGATGACAGTGCCGAGAAGATGCGTGCATTAGCAGCCGGAGGATTTAAGGATATCACCAGAATTGCCTCCTCCTCACCGGTGATGTGGCAGAATATCTGTCTGACCAATGATGCAGAAATTAAAGAATGCCTTGACCGCTATATAGAATACCTGAAAGCCGCTTCCGAGGCACTATCCGGAAGGGACGGGGATTATCTCTATCAGATGTTTGATACTGCCGGCGAATACCGCAGTGCTATCCCCAACAGATCGATCGGAATGATGAAGAAGCTGTTTGAAATTTACCTGGATATCAGAGATGAAGCAGGAGCAATCGCAACAATTGCCACTTTGCTGGCAAGCAACCAGATCAGTATCAAGAATATAGGGATCATTCATAACCGTGAATTTGAAGAAGGAGTTCTTCGGATCGAATTTTATGAGGAGCAGGCACAGGATAAGGCTTCTGCACTCCTTACCAGATATAACTACAGAATTTATGAAAGAAATTGATATACGGCAAGGAACTCATTCAGAATATTGAAGTATGAAGGAGATTTATCATGATATTTACAAAAAGCGGGCCCTTAAAAGGAAGCATCACTGTACCCGGAGATAAATCCATCTCCCACCGCGCCGTAATGTTCGGCGCCCTGGCAGAAGGGATAACCGAAGTAACAAATTTTCTTCAGGGAGCTGACTGTCTTTCCACAATACGGTGCTTTCGCCAGCTTGGAATAGAGATAGAAAATGACCCGTCAAAGAATTATATGCTGATCAAGGGCAAGGGATTGCACGGTCTGCAAAAGCCAAAGGATATCCTTGACGTAGGGAACAGCGGCACCACGATGAGGCTTCTCTCCGGGATTCTCTGCGGGCAAAGCTTCGCCACCACTCTCATCGGAGATGAATCCATTCAAAGAAGGCCTATGGGGAGAATCCTTGACCCGCTCACTAAAATGGGTGCAGATATCTACAGCCTGAAAGAGAATAATTGTGCTCCTCTTGCAATCAACAGCAGGCAAGAGCAGCTTCGCAGCTCAGAGCAATTCAGCTCAGAGCAATTCAGCTCAGAGCAGTTGAGTTCAAAGCAGTTCAGTTCAGAACAATTACACAGTTCGGAACAATTTCGTGATTCTGAGCAATTGAGTATACATAAGTTGAAAGGTATTCCTTACATTTCCCCTGTTGCATCTGCCCAGATCAAATCCTGTGTTCTTCTGGCCGGACTATATGCCGAAGGTGAAACTTCCGTTACGGAGCCTTCCCTTTCCAGAAATCACACAGAGCTGATGCTATCTGAATTTGGTGCAATTATAACAAGTTCAGGAGCCACTGCAACCATACGGCCTGATCCAAAGCTGACCGGACGTAAAATTCATGTTCCCGGGGATATCTCCTCGGCAGCATACTTTATCGCAGCCGGGCTTCTGGTCCCGAATTCCGAGGTTATCATAAAGAATGTCGGTATCAACCCGACACGTGACGGAATTCTGAGAGTATGCCGGCAGATGGGTGCGGATATTACTCTGGAAAATGTCGTTGATAACGGCGGGGAGCCGGTTGCTGATCTGATCGTACGCCATAGTGAACTGACGGGGACCGAGATCGGCGGTGAAATAATACCTGCATTAATTGATGAGATTCCTGTAATTGCAGTACTTGCCTGCTTTGCGACTGGTACTACTGTGATTAAGGACGCCGCAGAGCTTAAAGTGAAGGAAAGCAACCGTATTGACGTAATGGCTGATAACCTGCGTAAGATGGGTGCCGATATTACACCTACTGAGGACGGATTGATTATCCAGGGCGGAAAGGCTCTGCACGGAGCAAGCATAGAGAGCAAATCAGATCACCGCATCGCCATGTCTTTTGCGATCGCCAGTCTGCTTGCAGAAGGGGAAACTGAAATCATTGATGCAGCATGCGTTGATATCTCCTATCCGAATTTCTATTCCGATTTAAAAAGTCTGACTTAAAGAAAGACCCATAAAAGAATCCTTTCTAATACGAGGACAATATAAAGCAGCATTTTGTAAATATACAATCCATAATTTATAAATGCTGCTTTTTCCTATTCTCGGCTTATCTTGTCTCAGCTTTTTCTATGCTTATTTCCTATATTCATTTTCTATTTTCATTTCCTGTATTCATTTTCTATGTTCATTTCCTAGTTCACTTTCTTATTTCTTCCAAATTCTATAATCAAATGCTATGATCATAAATAAGATAAAAAATATTTATCAGCTTGAAATAAAAATCCCTGCCTTCTGTATCTAATAAATAGAAATGGAACTATGAAAGGAAACCACATGAAGCTGCCGGAAGATAAATTCATAGCCGAGTTTGATCAAATCAAGGGCTCCCTGTACCGTATCGCATATATTTACCTGAAAAATGAAGCCGCCTCCCACGATGCAGTGGACGAGACTGTATATCTGGCATATAAAAATATTAAAAAATTACGGCAGCCCGAATACTTTAAGACTTGGATCACACGAATCTTAATTAATGTATGCAAGAAAGAACTGCGGCGGACCAAAAGGCTTGAACCCTATAACGATGCTCTTGAGCTGTCCCATGAGGATTACGATTCCCTGCCGTTGAAAGAAGCAATTGCCAAACTTCCACAGGAGCTGCAGGATATCATCAATCTTCGTTACTTCAATGAATATACCCTGGCGGAGACTGCACAAATATTAAAATTGCCCCAGGGAACCGTCGCAACCAGACAAAGAAAAGCACTTTCCTTATTAAGATTAGAATTGGAGGTGGAGTGATGAATCGCAATGAAGAATTCTATTCCTATAAAGCAGAGCTGGAAGCAATTCCAACTTCCTTAGACTCGGCTGCATTAAAAGCAATTAAAAGAGTGAAAAAGCACCGAAAGCATTCCTTACTATGGCAGGCACCTTCATTTTCCATCCTTTCAACTGCTGCATTATTTGTTTTGCTGGTAAATCTCTTCCCGGCTGTGGCATTGGCTATGAGTAATATCCCGTTTCTGGAGGATCTTGTTGCGGCAGTTGCTTTTGACCCCGGTCTGAAAACAGCCGTAGAAAATGATTATGTCCAGATTATCGGTGAACATCAGACGCAGGATAATGTTACCGTATCCGTGGAATATATGATCCTTGACGCCGGACATATCTCTATCTTCTTTCAGGTTGACGCTCCGGTAAAAGCAGGGCAATGGCATTATGATTTTCGCGATGAACAAGGGAACGGACTGGCTGCCGCAATAAGCTTCGACACCATGTACGAGTCGGGTAAGCTTGAAAAAATAGATATCGATTATCTTGATGGAAGAGAAATTCCAAAAGAAATCACCTTCCATGCGTTTATCAGTGTTGACCCTGATTTTCAGGAGGTACAAACTGCAACCTATGACCCCTCTACCGGCGAGTATACTGATTCAGCGCAGTCCAATGCTGCCGGTAAGGACTATGCATTTGTATTTGATTTATATCCTGATGAGGGGTTCCGGAAAAATATTGTATCTCTTCCTATCCATCAGTGGTTAGCGCTTAACGACCAGCGAATATATCTGGACTGCTTGAATGTTTATCCAACACAGGCCAGACTGCTGATAGAAGCCGATCCGGAAAACAGTGCCCTGCTGAAGGGTCTCAATATAACCTTCATGGACGAAAAGGGAACTACCTATGATTCCAAATCAAACAGTATTACCGGCACCTTTGATACTTCCGGCCTGAATATGAATTCCTTATTCTATGAAAGCAGCTATTTTTCTGACGCAGAGCACTTGAAGCTGATAATCAACAGAATATCCATATTGGATAAGGATAAATTATACGGCTTGGTTCAATATGATACAAAATCGATTACCAATATGCCGGCCGGAGTATCCGTACGCTCTATGGATTTAGATAACACCACCTTAAAGCTGACTCTGGATGCTGTCTATGAGGATGACCACTTTAAAGCTTCAACTTTTGATTCTCAATATTATGATATTAATGGAAAGGAATACTTTTTCACCTCCTTTGGTTCTTCTGCCAACGAAGAACAACATGTCCTCAGTTCTGACTATACCATTAAAGATTTTAAAGATCACTATTATAAACTCCGATGGAACTATGCACCGATGCAATTACTGGAGGAACCGATTGAACTAAGTATTAAATAATCCCTCATATCAAAAGTAGAATTGCAATTGCCCCCTCAGGGTAATCTTCACTTGAAGATTACCCTGAGAAATTTCTTTTTCCCTATCTTTAATATTATCTCCCTCTCAGAAAACCGCTCCGATAAATCCTCGGCCTTTCTTTGGTTTACCTGCACTCCGCCCTGCTGAACCAGACGGCGGAATTCACTTGCGGAGGGTATAATCTTCTCTTTTACAAGAAACGGTATGAGCTCTATCAAGCTGTTACGCTCAGCCGATACCATCAATTCAGGCATTTCTTCCGGTAATTCGCCCTTCTGAAATACTGTATAAAAATACTCCTCAGCTTTTAGTGACTCTTCATCATTATGATATAGTCCTGTTATAATTGCAGCCAGCTCAAGCTTAACATCCCTAGGATTACGTCCCTCCTCCATCTGTTTCTTTATCTTCTCAATCCTATCAGGGTGTTCATCCGTTACCAGCTCAAAGTAGCGTAAAATTAAATGATCCGGAATTTCCATCACCTTTTTAAACATTACCTCTGCGGGTTCATTGATTCCGATATAATTACCAAGGCTCTTGCTCATCTTCATGGCCCCGTCAAGTCCCTCAAGAATTGGCATGAACATGGCTATCTGTCTGCTTTTTCCCAGATTTCCCAGAAGATTTCGGCCCATCAGGATATTAAAGGTCTGATCCATACCTCCCAGTTCAATATCCGCATTAATTTCAACTGAATCATATGCCTGCATCAAGGGATAGAAAAATTCATGCAAGCCTATTGGTTCCTGCTTCTTGAAGCGGCTCATAAAATCATCCCGCTCCAGCAGCCTTGCCACCGTCGTACTTGCTGCCAGCTTGATGACTTCTTCGAAGTTCAGTCTGGACAGCCATTCGCTGTTAAATCGGACAGTGGTTTTGTGAGGGTTGAGAATCTGAAAGATCTGATCGGTATAAGTCTTTGCATTTTGCTTCACCTGCTCTTCACTTAAGGGCTTGCGGGTCTTTGATTTTCCGGTAGGGTCACCGATCCTGCCCGTAAAATCTCCGATAATAATTACCGCATGATGCCCCAGGTCCTGCATTTGCTTAATTTTACGAAGTACCACCGTGTGACCCAGATGAATGTCCGGAGCACTGGGATCCAGTCCCAGCTTAACAATCAGCGGTCTCTCTTCCTTCCGGGCAGAGAGCAGCTTCTCCCTTAACTCCTCCTCAGAAATCATCTCTGCTACACCCTTCTTCATAATCCTGATCTGTTCCTCGATTCCAATCCTGCTGTTTCCTGTGTTCATCTTATAATCTCCTTCTTTCATTTATAATAATTAATACAGAAGCAAATGCGATGTTAATTTTATGAATCAAAAAACCCGCTCCTCCAGTTGCCTAGAGGGCGGGATTACTCACGCGGTACCACCTCTTATTTATCGACTGTTTATATAGCCGACCTCTTTGAGTACGCAATCCTGTTTTGCAGATCAGAAGCTTAATTCCTTCGGAATTTCGCTCACTTATCCATGAAATTCATGTCATTTACTTGAGCAGGCTCAGTAAATCTCTGACTTTCATGAATTAATCCGCTTCACTTGGATACTCTAGCACGGTAACGGGTGCAGGGCTCCGTCACAGCCTACTTAGTCGCCTGTTCGGTGTGAAGCTCAAAGATGTATTCAGAATAAACTTTCCTGCCCCTCTCATCAATCGGTTGCTTTCTGTTGGATCGTTTTATCCCTACTCCTTCTTATCATCGCTTTTTCTGTATTTGAACGCTAGTATAACCGCTGCTGTTCGTTCTGTCAAGCAGATTATTATTAGACCTATGTCATTTTCTGATTTTCTTTTTTAATTCCTTCAAACGTTTCATTACAGAATTTTCATGTGCAAAATATTCACTTAGCACCTTATATTCCTGATAAAGGCTTTGATATACTTCAACATTCTCTTTGATCGGCTTATAGTATTCTTCTTTTACCTTACCCATATTTTTTGCAGCTTCAAATATGGAAGCATACCCGCCCTTCTCTTTTCCTGCCGCAACCGCTCCAAACATAGCCGCACCTAACGCAGGAGTCTGATTCGAAGCTGAAATGCGGATTTCCCGATCTGTGACATCTGCATAGATTTGCATCATCATTGCATTTTTTTCTGCAATTCCTCCGCAGGCATACAATTCATTAATTTTGACGCCTGCCTTTTCAAACGTTTCGATGATATAATTCGTTCCGAAGGCAGTAGCTTCGATCAAGGCGCGGTACATTTCCTCCGGCTTTGTTGTCAGGGTCTGCCCGATCATCATTCCCGTCAGGTTATAATCCACATAAGGAGTTCGGTTTCCGTTCCACCAATCCAGTGCCAGCAAGCCGCTTTCTCCCGGTTTTAATTCCTTCGCTTTTTCAGTTAAAAGCTCATGGATTCCAATTCCCCGCTTGTCTGCATCCTCCCGGTATTCCGGTGTTATACAATTTTTCACCAGCCATTCAAAATGGTCTCCGACACATGCCTGGCCGGCCTCATATGCAAAATAACCCGGCAGCACTCCATCTTCTACCACTCCGCACATTCCGGGAACAATTTCTTCCGTTTCTCCCAAAAGGATGTGACAGGTGGAGGTTCCCATAATCATAAGCAGCTGCCCCGGCCCGGTTATCCCAACACCGGGAACGCCCGCATGCGCATCAATGATGCTGATACCGACCGCCGTTCCCTTCATAAGACCGGTCTTCTCTGCCCACTCCTCTGTCAGCTCACCCGCCTTCCCTCCAAGGGGATAGATATCGGCACTCAGTTTTTCACCTAATAAATTTTCCAGGCGCGGATCTACCGCCTTCATAAAATCCGATGACGGATAACCGTCGTTTTTGTGCCATAGCTCCTTATACCCTGCAAAGCAGCTGCTTCTTTTCTCCTGCCCCGTCAGCATAAAGCTCAGCCAGTCCCCTGCCTCGATAAAGCTGTCCGCTCTGTTAAAAATCTTCGGTGCTTCGATTAATACCTGATATACCTTAGGCTGTAACCATTCCGAAGATATTTTGCCGCCGTATCTGTGCAGGAAAGCTTCTTGCCGCAGCTCTGCAACGGCCGTCATCCTGTCCGCCTGTTCCTGTGCGGCATGATGCTTCCACAGCTTCACATAAGCATGCGGTTCCTGCTCGAATTCCTTTAAAAAGCATAACGGAGTTTTGCTTTCATCCACCGGAAGAATGGTACATGCAGTAAAATCCGCCGATAAACCGACAACATCCGCCGGACTTACGCCGGCTTCCCTTAATACGGCAGGAATCGTCTCTCTTACAACCTCCAGATAATCTGCAGGATGCTGCAATGCCCAGTCTGTTCCCAGCTTTGTCACTCCATCCGGCAAATACTCATCCATCACCCCATGCGTATATGCCTTCACGGCCTGGGCGACAATACTTCCCGTAGCGATATCAACCAATACCGCTCTTCCTGATTGGGTACCATAATCTAATCCAATTGCATATTTATTTTTCATGCGATATTTCTCCACTGGTATGAACTGTCAATGTACTATGGCTTTTATTTATACATTGCCCCGTAACAAGCACATGCCCTGTAATCCTGTCCCTCTTTATCCATTCCAAATGCATTCCAGACTGCCGGTCTAAAGATTTTATCCTCCGGAACATTATGCATGCAGACCGGAATTCTCAGCATTGAGCACATGGTAATCACATCCGCTCCAACGTGCCCGTAGCTGATCGCTCCGTGATTCGCTCCCCAGCTGTTCATCACACCATACGCATTTTTAAACGCGCCTTCGCCGGTTATTCTGGGTGCAAACCAGGTGCACGGCCAGGTATAATCCGTTCTCGCCCAAATATGATCGGCCACCTTCTCCGGAAGGCTTACAGTAAATCCTTCCACGATTTGTACCACCGGGCCGATACCTTTCACGATATTTAAACGGATCATGGTAGCCGGCATATCTGCCGTTGTCAGGAACCGCGACGAATATCCGCCCCCTCTGAAATATCCCTGGTCCGCAGGACACCATTGCGTCGCCTTCAAGCATGCTTCCATATCGGCATTTGTCATTTCCCAGAAGGGTTTTATAGCACCATTGCCCTGTTCCTCTTTTGCCTCACCGCAGGCATCCAGGCAGCATGCACCGGAATTAATCAAATGAATAATTCCGTCCGCCTCTTTCGCCCGGCCTTCCAATTCATATCCGGTTGCCTTTTTCACCGCTTCGCCGGACCAACAGGTTCTGACATCCGCAAACATCTGGGCCTTGTTTGTAAGTAATTTCAAAAACAGCATACTGACACCGTTCAGGCTGTCATTTTCAGTCGCAAGAATATAAGGCTCTCTTGCCCCGTTCCAATCAAAGGAAGTATTTAAAATCGCCTCGGGAAAATCAGTGTTGGGATAATAATCAGTCCACTGTCTTTGGCCCTGGAAACCTGCTGCAATTGCATTATGACCCAGCGCTTCCTCTTCTCTTCCTTGGGGTAGCTTGGAATTTCCATTCATTAAATCCTTAATAATTAAGGCGCACTTAACGGTAAATTCCCAGTCCTTTTCTTTTTCTTCTTTTGTTTTCCGTGCGAATTCAGGATTCTTGTCAAAGCCTTCCGGACAATTCATTTTTGTCCATTTTAATGCTTTTTGATATTCCGTTTTATCATAAATTTCCTGCTCAATGCGGCGGATCACTTCTACCTCATCCACGGATTCCACACGCATCCCCAAATATTCTTCAAAGAAATCCGGATCAACGCTAGACCCGGAAATACCCATACACACAGAGCCGATCTGCAGGTAAGATTTTCCGCGCATTGCCGCTACAGCAACCGCAGACTGGCTGAAACGGACAATTTTTTCTTTTACGTCCTCCGGTATTTCACCGTCATCCTTTTCCTGTACATGCTTACCGTATATACCGAAAGCAGGAAGCCCCTTCCTTGCATGCCCCGCCAATACGGATGCCAGATATACGGCGCCCGGTCTTTCCGTGGCATTGAGTCCCCAGACCCCTTTGATCGTCATCGGGTCCATGTCCATCGTCTCGGCTCCATAGCACCAGCAGGGCGTTACGGACAATGTGATATCCACACCCGCTTTTTTGAATTTATCAGCACATGCCGCTGCTTCCGCAACACGGCCGATCGTCCCGTCGGCAAGGATAACCCTGACCGGCTCGCCATTTGTATATTTTACTTTTTGCTCTATCAGCTTTTTCGCCGCATTGGCCATATTCATAGTCTGTTCTTCCAGCGAACCTCTTACCTCCAGCATTCCCTGCCGTGCATCTATGATCGGACGGATTCCGATGACAGGATAATCACCGATCATTCTGTTATTGTTCATAATAAACTGCCTCCTTTTCCATTCCGGATAATATCAATATTCCTATAGCTCAAAATTGCTGTATTGTTGCTTCCTTGCAGTTCAGCTTATTCATTACCCTATCTTTTCTATATGATTTTCCAATCTTCCTATCTGCTCGATCTCTACCACCACCTTGTCCCCTGCTTTCATAGGACCGATTCCGGAGGTAGTCCCGGTAAGAATTACATCCCCCGGCATTAGTGTCATTATGGAAGAAATAAAGCTGACCAGCATCTGAGGTTTGAATAATAACTGCCTGGTATTGGATGCCTGCACGATACGGTCGTTTAACAGGGTTCGGATTTCCAAGTCGTTTGGATTGATATCAGTTGTTATGCAGGGTCCCAGCGGCAGAAAGGTGTCAAACCCCTTTGCAATAATCCATTGTCCGTTCGGGGTCTGTAAATCTCTTGCGGTAACATCATTGGCACAGGTATACCCCAGTATGTAATTTTCCGCATCTTCCTCTGATACCTTGCAGGTACGCTTTCCAATAATCACAGCCAATTCTCCTTCATAATCCACTCTTTTTGACTGCTTTGGATATTGAATTCCTTCTCCCGCAGCAATCACCGCAGTCGGAGGCTTCATAAAAACAACAGGTGCTTCCGGTATTACTTCATTGGATTCAATAATATGATCAAGATAATTTAGTCCGACACAGATTATTTTAGAAGGCTTCACCGGACTTAACAGCCTTACATCATCAAGCTTATAGCTGATTCCTGTTTTCACCAGCCCTCCTTCCAACGAGCCCGTCAATTGATGAACTTCATCATTTACTACTTCACCATAATATTCCTTCTCTTTAAAAATATGTCTGATCAATTTCATGCTGCACTCCATTCCGCCGCCGAAGCCTGCGGCACAAACAGCTATCCTGCCGGACATTAGCCTCTGCTAATCTCCAAGATAAGCCTTTTTAATCTGCGGACTGTTTAACAGCTCCCGGCTGCTTCCGTGATTTACCACATTACCGACTTCCAATACATAGGTTCTTTTTGAGATAGACATAGCCATAAAGGCATTCTGTTCCACGATAACGATTGGCGTATTTTTATGCTTATTAATCGCAACGATCGCATCAAACATTTCGTCTACAATTACCGGCGCCAAACCCAATGAAGGTTCATCAAACATAATTAACCTGGGATCACTCATCATTCCTCTTCCGATTGCAAGCATCTGCTGCTCTCCGCCGCTCATGGTACCTGCCGCTTGTTTGCTGCGTTCTTTTAGTCTCGGAAATAAATCATAAACTTCCTCTACATGCTCCTCCATCTGAGCCTTTGTGTATTTTCTGCTAAATGCCCCCATTTCAAGATTTTCAAGAACCGACATCTGCGGAAATACTTCTCTGCCTTCCGGAACATAAACAATCCCCGCGCTTACAATGCTGTGAACCTTCTGATTACTGATTGTTTTTCCGTTATATTCGATCGTTCCTTTACGCGGCCTATTGATTCCCATGATGGTTTTCATCAGGGTAGTTTTGCCGGCGCCGTTTGCTCCGATAATTGAAACAATTTCATTGTCGTCCACCTCAAAGGATACATCCACCAGTGCCTGGACCTTACCGTAATATACGTCGATACCATTTACTTTCAGCATAGTTCAGCCCCCTATCTCTGCTTTAGTAACGGGCTTATACTTTTCACCTAAGTATGCCTTAATTACATTATCATTATTTTGTATATCATCCGGTGTTCCTTCCGCTATCTTAGCACCAAAATTTAATACGCTGATCTTCGTACTAATATTCATAATAACGTCCATATTATGTTCGATTAAAAAAATGTCCATTCCTGAGTCAAAGGTTTTCAAAATAATATCAACAAATTCTTTTCTTTCGGATGGATTTAAGCCTGCCGCAGGCTCATCAAGAATAAGCGTTTCCGGCTTCATCATCAGTGCGCGTCCAAGCTCGGTCATTTTTTGTTTTCCGTAGGCCAGATTTTTCACCTTTTCATCTTTCAGATCAGCCATGCCGATATACTCCAGAACCTCTTCCGCCCGCTCCTTTACGAGCTTCTCCTCCCGTTTTGTTCCTTTAAAATCGATCAGGAATCTCCAAAGTCCGATATCTGTCATCTGGTGTCCCCCTACCATAAGATTTTCCAGAACACTCATTGAGGTAAATAATTTCAAATTTTGAAAGGTTCTGCTGATACCAAGTCTCGCAATTTTATACATTGGCATGCCGCTGATCAGTTGATCCTTGTAGTAAATTCTGCCGTCACTGACGGGAAACGCTCCTGTAATCATATTTACGGTGGTCGTCTTACCGGAACCATTGGGACCGATCAAAGCATGAATACTTCTTTGGGACATTTCAAAGGACAAATCATTTACAGCGACCAATCCCGAAAATCTTTTGGTTACTTTCTCAAGCTTTAAAACTGTCTCTGCCATGTCTAATCCGCCTCCTTGCTATCCTTCTTTTTAGGAATCCAGAACATTCCCAACCGTCTGTCCTT
Organism: Bacillota bacterium; assembly: GCA_023409535.1. Classification (GTDB taxonomy): domain Bacteria; phylum Bacillota; class Clostridia; order Lachnospirales; family Lachnospiraceae; genus Mobilitalea. The sequence goes on along the minus strand of JAEYGZ010000046.1, from coordinate 23,198 downwards.
TGTAAATAATGATACAATTCCATTCGGAAGAAATATAGCGAATAATAAAGTAATGATACTGAATACCAGCCAATAGTAATTTTCCATAAATCTCAATGCTTCCGGCAGGATGGTTACCGTGGCGGCTCCGACAATGTTTCCTGCAACCGACCCGATACCGCCAAGCATCATCATAGCCAGATAATTCGCCGATAAATCCTGTGTAAAGGTGGTCGGATTGATGTATCCCATCATATGCGCATACATTGCGCCTCCGAGACATCCGAAAACACTTGCCAGTGTAAATGCCAAAATTTTCATTTTCGCAATATCTATACCGCAGGCCTCTACCGCTTCAACATTATCCCTGATTGCTTTAAATACCCGGCCCCACTTCGAGTGAACAATCCGGTAGGAAGAAAAAACGAGTATTATCGCAATGATCAGATAAAGATAATATATTTTAAAGGATGTATTCAGTTCAATTCCCAAAATATTAATCCACGGAATGTTTTGAACCCCCATGGTACCGCCTGTCAGCTCAACCCAATTGGTAAGAACCAGTCTAGTAATTTCACTGAAGCCGATGGTAGTAAGTGATAAATAAACCCCCTTCAACCGTAAGCTTGGATATCCCAAACATTTGCCGATAATAAACCCCATTGCAATCGCCAGGACAAATCCACTCCAGATGGGAATTCCAAATTTCGTACTGCCCAGCGCCGCGCTGTAGGCACCAAGCGCCATGATACCCGCTGTTCCGAGATTCATCTGTCCGGTTAATCCGGTAATAAAATTCAATCCCATAACAACAACCAAATTCACTAAGGTCTGGCACAGAATAATATGGTGATATGTATTACCGTCAAAAAGAGGAATAACTATTATCATGACCAAAAATATCAAAATTCCAATTCTTTTAAGTATCTTCATTTTTTACTCCATTCCTGCGCATGTCTTTTTGTGCATCAAAATTTGCGCCAGGATCACGCGGCACAAATTTTTGAAATTGAAAAAATGCTATTCAACCTTCCCGACATGCTGCCGTAGGCAGCACATACATAAGTGGGAAGAGAAGTTCAACATGAATTTCCAATGGAATTCATGTTGGAGTTCTTTCCAAGGATGCTGGTATTGTCAGATCCTTTTCACACTTCTTCATCACTACTTTTTATGTCCTAAAAGTCCGGAGGGTCTGATGAGCAAACATCCTATCAGTAATACAAATGCGATGCAATCCTTATATAAGGTTGGTATTACCAGCGTGCTGAGATTTTCCAGGATACCAATTACAATACCTCCGGCTATCGCGCCGGGTAAATATCCGAAGCCGCCGATAACGCCCGCAGCAAAGCCCTTTAACCCAATCATATTTGCAATTGTCAAATCAATCGTAAATAAAGGAATAACCATAATACCGATGATGGAACAAATTGCCGCACTTAAAGCAATCGTAAAATTTATGTTCCTTGTTACGTTAATTCCCATTAATGCCGCCGCTGTTTTATTCTGCTGTACACACCGCATTGCCTTACCTGCTTTTGTCTTTTTAAAAAATATCTGCAATGCAATAACCAGGCAGGTCGATACGCCGATAATCGTAACATTCGCCTTTGTTATTATAATATCTCCAAATTGATAAACCCCTTTTAAAAACCCCGGCAGGGTAAACGGTGTGGCCCCCCACACAAGACGTGCCAGTTCAGACAAAATACGGCCTAAAAATACCGTTCCCATTACCGCAAAAATCGGAGATGCCATATTTCTCAAGGGATTAAAAATCCCTGTCGCAACGATTACTCCAAATAAAAACATGGTCAGCAGCGCAGCAATAACTCCGATTGCCGGACTTGCTCCCATTCTTATAATATACTGCCCGGCAAAAACATATGCTCCCAGCATAATAAACTTATCATGACTAAAATTAAGCAGCCCCGTAGAATTAAATATCAGCGTATACTCAACGGAAACCAACGAATAAATAAATCCCAATGCCAAACCGCTCACAATAAGCTGAATAATAATACTCATTGTCATTAAGCTCACTCCCAACTGATTTAAATTCATACTTATTATTTAATAATAGATGCAAGGCTTATAAATACCTTAAAACCTTGCATCTATCATAGTAACTTATCTCATTCTTATGTGAATTATTCCTCTACCGTAACATAGTCAATCATCGTCGGTACTTTATCAAGAATTTGTGCTATAACACAGCCGTGGACCATATTGCCGTTTTCATCACAGTCATAGGTTCCTTCCGGAAGCACAAGGCCTTTTGTTTGTGCCAGTGCATCTCTGACTGCTTCCGGATCTGCGGAACCGGCACGCTCAATCGCATCTGCAAGAACATAGGTTGCGCTATAATAAGAGGACGCATACAGCTCGGCATCACAATTATATTCTGCTTTAAAATTCTCAGCGAATTCTGTAATCGTTTTATTCGAACTGGTCGTAACAAAATCTGTTACAGAATACCAGCCCTCAACATATTCCGCTTCCAGCAAATCAAGTACCTGTCCCATAACAACACCTGCCGATGCAATAACCGGCACATCCACACCCAATTCATACAATTGGCGTGCAGTTAATGCGACCTCCGCATCATCCGTCCAGGAGATAATAACGTCCACTCCTTCTTTTTTCAATTGCATGATCTGTCCCGTCAGGTCCTTATCCCCTGAATTATGTCCGACAGTAACATAATCCACTCCGGCATTTTCCAGGTAGGAGATAATTACATCACGTCCGCCCGTTCCAAAATCATTATTATTGAAAGATATTCCGATCTTTTTTGCTCCCAAGGTCTCAATTGCATATTTTGCCGCAACCCTTCCATTAACCGTATCGGCAGGCCTGACTCTGAAAAAATAAGGATTGTCTAGGGTGGACAATTTCGGACTGGTACCCCCTGTTAAGAACGGTACCTTTGCATTCTTATACAATTCATTTGTAGCAGCAGCATTACCGCTTGTATGCGGACCGATCACTGCACATACCTTCTGGTTTAAAATCTTGGTAACCACATTAACCGCCGTGGTTTGAACGTTTTGGTCATCCTCCATTGTATAGACCAGCTTCTTTCCAAGAACTCCTCCTTTGGCATTGATTTCCTTTAACGCCAAATCAACGCCTTGTTTTGTACGCTGACCTGCCAACGGGAAATTTCCTGTGATTGCACAGCTCAAACCAAATAATATTTCACCATCGGTTTCACCTGATGCATCATTTCCCTGATTTGGCTCTTTTACCTCTTCTACATTATCCTCATTGCCATTTACTCCCTTGCTTCCGTTCGAACAAGCGGTAAAGCTAAAAACAAACATGAAAAGCACCAACATTAATGATACTGCCTTCTTCATAAAAATCCTCCTCGCATTCAAAAGCCTTTCGGAATTCCGAGCCGGCTAACAATTACATTCCCTTATGTAGCAATAGTAAACGCTTATTTTTCATTCCCATAAATTAACCAAATTATATAGTTTCAATATAACCCTGTTTATTATTTTACTTTTATCCCTATTGAGGTCAATGTATCAATAAGAACCTTCTTTTCCTTATCTGTAATCGGTGCCAGAGGCTTTCTTGCCGGTCCAAGCTTGATGCCGGTAACCATTTCTATCGCCGGTCTCATAATTGAATTCGGAAGAATTCTTCCGTTTTGCCCGCATGCCTTGCAAAATCTATATAACGGAACAAATAAATTCTTTGCGGTCTCATGGTCGCCTTTCGCAAATGCATTCAGGATTGTCCTGATTTCATGCCCAAAGATATGGGCCCCGCCGCTGACCACTCCCATAGCTCCCTGAACTACCGTCGGCAGCAGCATAATATCATCGCCGTTAAAGATAACAAATTCCGGGTTGATATCTTCCGTTGCAAGTATATAATCTGTAATCTGTGTGGGATTAATTCCGGCCTCATCCTTGATACCGATTATATTTTTAAACTTAGCCAGCTCTCTAACCGTTGCAGCCTCCACATTTACTCCTACAAAAATCGGAATATTATAAAGTAATATATTAATTTTTACACTTTCAGCAATTGCTTTATAATGTTCATAAATACCTTCCTGCGTCGGTTTATTATAAAAGGGAGCAACCACCATACATAAATCAATTCCAAGCTCTTCCGCTTTTTTTGTTAATGCTATGGTTTCTTTGGTAGATGCGCAGCCTGTTCCGGCAATCACAGGTTTCCTTCCGGCGGAAGCTTTGATTGCTGTTTCCATAAGCTTAACTCTCTCATCAAAAGTTAACAGGGAGGCTTCCCCGGTGGTTCCTGTAACAATCAATGAATCACAAAGATCATTTTGAATTAAATATTCAATGAGTTCTTCATACTTTTCATAATCAACGTCTTCGTATGTATTGTAAGGTGTCACTAGCGGGCAAAGGATCTGTCCATACTTTTTGGTAAAATCTTTTCTTGTCATTTCTATTTCTCCTTTTTATGTATTTTATATGATTGTCAAAAGCACTGCGATTCATTTGCTCATCATGTTGTCTGACATCATGTAATCATTTTATCGAATACTATAGCAAATGTCAATATTTATTTTTAAAATCCATTATTTTTTTGTGCTATTTACCAATACAAAAAACCAGTCAAAAAAAATCATTCAGTAATTTAAATTAATTTTATACTTTTAATAATTTGTTTTTTTACTACTCTTATGGAAGAGATCAAATAATTTATCGGAATATTGTCAGACAAGCAGATATATTAGTTTTAAATAATATCAGGAGGGGTAGTGTGAATTATTGAAAAGCATAATTCACACGTTGTATTTATGCATGCGAACAAGTCGCATGCGTGGACGCTAGTGAGTCACAAAGAATATAGGGACTGCGGATAAAGCAATAAAAAAGCTGACAACTCATACATTCTGTATCTGAGTCATCAGCTTTTTATTAATTATCTGAATATTTTTTTATATCCCCCATAGAACATTCCAAATGATCTATCATAAGTTCATATCCCAACTGCGCATTTCTATTAATGAAAGCATCAATAATTTTTTGATGCGGCTCTATAGCATTTCCCATAATATCTTCAATCGCAAAAGATTTCATGCGATATTCCCTAAAGCACTCGGCAATATTTTCCTGAATTCGCATCAGTAATTGATTTCCTGTACATTCCATTATAATATTATGGAACATTTCATCATAAGAGGCCAGTTTAATCGTATTATTTTCTTCTCTTGCTTTTATAAACAAACTATGGGTCTTTTGCAACTGGCGGATCTGCACAGATGTAGCTCTTGGAATTGCCAGGCGGACACCCATCGGTTCAATGGCCATACGTACTTCCATATAATCATTGACATTCTTTCCGTTTTCTTTGAACCATTGAAGAGCGAAATCAGCATTGTCTACCTTCTCTTCACAAATAAATACACCTTTACCCTGAATAGTTTTAACCACATTCATTGCCTGCAGCATACGATATGCCTCTCTGGCAGTAGAACGCCCTACGCCCAGCAGCTCACAGACATCCTTCTCCGTTGGCATTTTATCCCCTGGCTTCAGATTGTTCTCCATAATATATGCTTTTAAATTCTGTATTACCTGTTCTACAATAGAAACTCTCTCTATATTTTTCAACTATTCACTTCCCCTCTATAAATTATATTAATATAGTTATATCACAAGTATATTCTAGAAAGTATTGGATGTCAATTTTCATTAAGCAATTGGCAATCAAAGGCTTATGGCTTACGCGGTTTCAGCATTTTAGTAACCATCGGCGGGATGTAAGATTGTTTCTGGCAGACATATAAATTTTAGAACACCTTTGGTATAAAATCAATATAACTTTTATCTTATTAAAGTAGCTTAATGATAGAAAAGGACTGATTTACGCCAAGATTTTATAATTTATTATATAATATCATATATCATGTTGTCATACAACATGATATATGATATTATATAATAAAAATACATCATAAAATTAGGAGGTCGTGCTTATTATGATTTCGAGTTGACTTGTTTATTTGCTTATATAGGAAAATATACAAAACTAAAACTTAATACTTTAGACGGAAAGGAATAAGATTATGATTTCAAAATTAGATGTTGCCTTTAAATTTGGAGCAGGACGTTATATTCAGGAACCGGATGCTTTAGATATCGCCGGTCCGGAGGTGAAGCGTTTCGGTAAAAAAGCGTTTATTATCGGAGGGCCTACCGCTATAGATCTTGTTAAGGAGCGTTTATCGAAAAGTCTGCTGTCTTCGGACATAGCTTTTGAATATGAAGTTTATTCCGGCTATACTACCCGGGAAATCTCTGAGTATTATGCCAATTACTGTACGGGCAATAAGTTTGATGTAGTAATTGGAACGGGTGGCGGTCGTATAATGGATTTATCCAAGGCAATAGCACATAATGCAAATCTCCCTGTTGTTAATATTCCTACGCAGGCCGCAACCTGTGCCGCTTTTACACCAATGAGCGTCATGTATACAAAGGATGGAGCTGCCGGCGGTACAATCGGCGGTAATTTCTATCATGATTATGAGGTATCCGCTGTTATTGTCGATGAAAACATCATGCTATATCAGCCGCCTCGTTACGCTGCATCCGGTATGCTGGATGCCATGGCAAAATATATTGAAGTACAAAACGGGCACTCAGAAATGCTTTTTGATAACTTTAACATCGAATTATATACTGCCTATGTACTGGCTGAGTATACATATAAAATTCTGGAAAAGAACTGTCTTAAGATATATAACGATATTAAAAATCACCAACTGACAAAAGAAGTTCATGATTTCCTGTTCATTAATTTCGCTATTACCGGTATCATAAGCGGAAGCTCAAAAGCCCTTGGCCAGACTGCTCTCAGCCATGAAATGTATTATGCTGCAAGAATTCTTTTCACACAAGAATCTCTTTCCTACCTGCACGGTGAAATCGTAGGCACCTCATTGATACTGCAGCTGTATTATAATAGAACTCCCGAAAGAATACCTGCCTTCAAGGAATTTATGCGTACAATGAATATGCCGGTAACATTATCTGATTTAGGCATACCCGAAACAGAAGAAAATATTAAGCGTATATTTGAGTATTTGCTTACAACACCGTTTGTAAAGGATACAGAAGAAGACCGCACTATTTTGATGGAAGGGATTCGCCAAATTTGCGCATTATAATGAGAACATAAATACATTTATTGAAGCGCTGACCTCTTAAAAAAATATTGGAGTGTGTGAATTACTAACACACTCCAATATTTTTTAATAAAAGGCTGCGTTTATTATTTTGTGTAAACCTAATTTTACAGAATACTCCATTTGGAGCTTGATCATCCTATACAAAATCCATGGAGCATTGTCAAGGCAAGGGTCTCATCCTTTACCGTGCTTCATGGACTTTATCAAATGATTAAGGTTCTATATGCTCCTTGTCAGACCGGTTTATTATGTTCATAAACTCTTTATATTTTCCATATCCTCCAAGGAATCCTCCAAATGTAATGTCATTTGCAAAATTGCTTCACTCATATCCTTATTTACCAATGCATTCACTATTTTTTCATGAGACTTATTTGCCCGGTTAACATTCTCATCCAATAAAAATGTTTGGTTGCGATACTCTGCCAGGCACTCTGAAATTATTTTTTCAATTTTAATGAGCAGATCATTCTTTGTGATTCTTGTAATTTTGTGATGAAACTCTTCATCATATAACGCCATCTTGATCGCTTTTTTTCTTTTTGCTGTTTCTGCCTTTACTTCTCTCATTCCCCGCTCATGTATTTCTTTTAACTCCTGAATATCCTTAGGATTAAACCTGTGGACAGATAATTTAATTGCCATAATTTCAATACCGGAGCGTACTTCGATATAATCTGCAACACGCTGCCCATTGGATTTAAACCATTCTACAACTTCTGCTTCCTTAGTTTCTTCCTGCAGACGCTTAAAGTAGACACCTTTTCCTCTTTGCGCCTCTAATATGCCTTGTGCCTGCAGCATCCGATATGCTTCCCGTACCGTCGAACGCCCGGTTCCCAGCATCTCACATATTTCTTTTTCCGTTGGTATTTTATCTCCTGGCTCAATCTGATTCTCAACAATATATTCCTTTAATCTTTCCATCACCTGTTCAACAACGGAAATTCTCTCAATTGGTTTCATAATTCTCCTCTTTACCTTACCATATTTCACTCGACTAAATTTAATAATATTTACTATTTACATAAGTTGATCATTTCTGCAAAGTCAATCAAAGCAATCCGGTATCAATAATGGAAACGCTATGGTACAATCAGATTATTTTCCGTGAATTTTTTCGAATAAGGGCAGCCTGGGTGCAGCCTGAGCAGGAGAAATCACCATTGCGCTAAACTTATCATTTTCTGCCACAGCGACGAAATGTCCTTTTCCTTGATTAATCTCAAGCTCTGTTCCTGCTGGAATACGAACAATTTGTGCCGTTTCCATAACCGGTTTCCCGTTTTCGATATCAATAAAAAGCATCAATGCCGTTCCTTCGTAGAAATAAAACAGTTCTTTATCTTCATGATATTCAATTTGGCTAAAATCCGGCGTGTGATGCCACCCCTGCAATACTCCCGCCATAATATTACTGTTTTTAAATTCACTGACCAGCGGTAATGCCGTCCATTCAAAAAAATCCTCTTTGTATGTATCGCACACTTCCAGATGCGAAATTTTTACTCCATCAATTTTTATGTCTTTTAATTCTTTAATAAATACATCCATTTCTGTTCTCCTTTTAAGTATTATTTTATTTATCATGTTATCACATAACTTTCATTTGTATCTATCCCTATATGTTGCTTTTGTCAAGGCGGGCATGGGCTTGATGATTGCAATATCAAATATTACCAGGACCGCTATTTTATTTTAAATAATTTCAAGGCGTTTTTCAGCTCCAGCATCTTGTTATTCAACTCACCGGAAGCATTCTTTAATGTTTCGGCAACCTTCATCTGCCCTTTTGCTATCTCATTCACCACGGACGAAGACGCTGCTGTCTGCTGTAAAACAGCCGATGTATTTTCTATTGAATGCAGTGTTTCTTTTCTTTGCGTATCGGCAGTTTCAACATTTTCTACAATTTGCTGCAGCTTATTCAAAAGCCTTTCTGTGCATTCGTTCATTCGTTGAAAAGCTTTCACCGTATCAAATACAATTTGAGATTGCTGTTCGACGATTAATTCCGCATTGTTAGCCGCCGCTATTGTATCCGTTGTTTGCCTGCCTATCGCCTCGACCATTTTTTTTATTTCTTTTGCAGCTTCCTGGGAACCGTCTGCAAGAGCACGGATTTCCGCGGCTACGACGGTAAAACCTTTCCCGGCATCCCCGGCTCTGGCTGCCTCAATCGATGCATTCAGGGACAATAGATTCGTTTGCCGTGAGATTTCATTAATTATATTTACAATTTTTCCTATTTCAATAGATTTCTTTTCTAATTCTATAATATCACTCTTTACCTTCCCGGTAATTTCTTTCGTTGATATGGAATGCTTCGAAAGCTCCTTCATTGTACCGATTCCCTGAATAATCATTTCCTTGGTCGAATCAGCAAACCTTTCAACCTCTACTACCTCTTCCGTAATAATCTCAATCTGCTGTGAAAGGCCATTCATCTGGACTAAGCTATCCTGAGCATCATCTGCTTGCTGTGCCACCCCCAAATCGATTTCATTTACAGCATTCGAGATTTTCTCAGAATAATCATTGATCGTATCCGAAACTGTTCCCACTTGATTCGCCGCACCGGACACCGATCCAATCATTTGTTCCAGATCTATAATTAAATTTCTTGTGTTCATAATCATCGTGATGATATTTCTTGCCAGAATGCTAAATTCATTTTGGCCTTTTGTTTTTATATCAACCGTTAAATCTCCTTTTGAGGCGATATTTAGTTTTTTTGTAATTCTATCTATATTCACACCAATGTTAACAGAAATAAAGGCTGCGATGGCTACCGCAATAATACATGCCAGGATGACAAAAATGAATGTCACATTTTTAATGTCCACAGCCTTCGTTATAATTACAGCCTCAGGCACTAAAGCACAAATAATACTATCCGTTTCCGAACTCTTACTATAAATAAAAAAATACTCCTTATCTTCATACCTTACATATGCCGTTCCTCCGGCCTCTTCCGCATTGATACAATTCCTGTAAAATTCCTGTTCTGAAAATATGATAGCGACATCGTTGTTATCTCTTACTATAGTTTCCCGGTTATCCGGAGTTATAAAAGCCGCAATGCTTCCAGCACCTAAATTTAAATCCCGTAAATTTTCTTCTATTACTTTACTGCTGATATCAACAATTGCGCATGCAGAGCCGTTTGGTGTCAAAGCAACACAAGAAAATGCATAGCGGTCAGGATTAATACCTGTTTTCTCATCTACAAATTCATGCTTCCCTATCCATGTAACCCAGGAGTTGCCTATACTTTTACCGATTTTTGCTTGTCCTTCCTCCGAATCAATCCATTCCTGAAAATAGCCTTCTTTACTTTCCGGATTTTGAGTTGATATAATGCTTATCCCCTTATTAGGAACTACCTGGATGCTTTCAAAAAAGTTATTGGACGTAGCCTTAACTAAAAGGTTATCCTGGATTTTTGAATAGCTGTCACTATTTCCTGCGGTATAGCTTATTGTTGTCTCATCCATTGCAAGCTGCAGTGCTTCTGATGAAACTAATTCAAAACCCAGGTCAAGATATTTCATACCCATATTCATTGAACTGGTAATTGTGTTTTCATAGTTTGAAACCATGCCTGTCTCAGCCTTTTGATAAGAGACAACACCAACCAGAACTACAAAGATGATAGGTATGATAAAACCGATTGCCAATTGGGTTTTAATATTAAAATAAATGCGCTTTCTTGCTTTTTTCCCAACCAATTCTGTGCTTTCTTTTTCTCCGTGATTATTCTTCATTTGCATACTCCCACCCTTTATTTAGTTCATAACTGCTTATTGCTGCAGCTGTTGTATCACTACATAGTTTCATACAAAAACATATGAAATCCATCATTTGGGACAGCTTTAAAATCCACGTCGTCATGTTGTCATACAACATGTCTATATAATATCAGATGATAACACATTAGTCAACTAAAATCTGGAATAAAGCGGATGGAAAAACTAAATTACTGGTATAAGCATATTACAATTGAGGTGACCTCTAAAAAGCTTCAGTTCAATTTTCTTTGACCTATAAAGCTATTATTTTATGTTTGGGAAGTGCTGCTATTTGCCTTCTTAATGCAAAAATAAATCATTTTCAAAACTGTCATTATATATTATTATAATTAATACCTTATGGTATAATTTAGATATATCCGTTTGAGGAAAGGAGAACTACATGAGTAGAATAAAAGAGGCTGCTAAATGCTTCACTGACGGCTTTAATTGCTCCCAGGCAGTGGTATCAACCTATTGTGAACAGCTGGGTCTTGATAAGCAGACTGCTTTGAAGCTATCCTGCCCCTTCGGCAGCGGTATGGCACGGTCTGCAAAGACCTGCGGAGCGGTATCCGGCGCCTATATGCTGATTGGTTTGAAATTCGGCCAATATCTTCCTGAGGATAAGGAAGCGAAGGAAAAGTGTTATCAGCTGGCAAAGGAATTTACCGACAAGTTTAACGAAATTCATGGCTCAATTAATTGCTATGATTTATTGAAGGTTGATTTAAGTACCCCGGAAGGTTTGCAATACATAAAAGATAATGATTTATGGAATACCCTGTGCCCTATCTTTGTCAGTGACGCCGCACAAATAATTGAAGAACTTCTTGAATTAGAATAACCAAAATCCCCTCCTCATTCATATATTGAACTAGATCAGGTATTTGCACTCATGCTATAGGATCTAAAGGGGTAAAGTGGATGGGAACCAAGCTTATCATCATCGGAGGATATCTGGGCGCAGGAAAAACAACTGCTCTCAGCAAATTAGCGCAGATGCTGTCAGAGGATAATCATATCGTCGGTTTAATTACTAATGATCAGGCAACGGAATTAGTTGATACAGCTCTTCTGAAAAGAACCGGAACTGTCATCTCCGAGGTTAGCGGTAACTGCTTCTGTTATGATTTTCACGGATTTATGGGTGCCGTTATACAAATGTCAATCGCTAACAGTGCTGACATCATACTGGCAGAACCGGTGGGAAGCTGCACCGATTTATCAGCGTCCATCCTCCGGCCACTCAAGGATAAATGGAAACACCTCCTGTCAATGGGACCGCTTAGTGTGCTGATTGATCCCGTTCGCTTAAGAGGTCTTTTAGATACCAGAAATAACGGAGGATACCAAAGAGCATCTTACATTCTGCAAAAGCAATTGGAAGAAGCAGACTTTATTGTTATCAATAAAATCGATCTGCTGTCCAAAGCGGAACTTAGCATTTTAACAGACCGGACTGCAAAAAAGTGGCCGCAAGCTAAGGTTTACGGAATAAGCGCCCTAACCGGTGAGAATATGGATCAATGGATTACTGATGTAATAGATAGTGAAGAAGCCGGTATGCATATTGCGCAGCTTGATTATGATCTGTATGCTGAGGAAGAGACTTCTCTGGGATGGCTGAATGCAAGTATTTTATTAAATAGTTCTTCCGCCGATTGGAAGAATTTTATATGGAATTTTCTATCCCTGCTTTATCGGCGTCTGTTTCAAAGAGGAATCATCATTGGGCATATCAAGTGTATTCTGCAAAACAGCAGCAGCTTCCTTACAGGGAATATCACCGGTACCAGCCGTGGTGTATCCGTACAAGGCGAGCTGAAACAGACCGACCATGTGATGATGCTGTTAAATGCCCGGGTTCAGATGCCTCCGGAAGATCTGGAATCTGTGGTATTCGATGTTCTGCAAAGAATATGCCGCAATACCGTCGAGTTTGAAATTCTTTCAAAAAAGTGCTTAAAGCCCAGTCCTCCAAAGCTTACCCACAAGTATAAAAGCCAGGAAGATATCAGCTAACTATTCCCCTTGGAAAGTCAGACCAAAGCTCCTTAAAAAGAAGAACCAGGAAGGAGGGTGATATGTTTCTCTTTGGGATAAACATATCACCCTCTCTCCTGATTCTTTTCCTTATGTTCAATATTTATTAATTTTTATTTTCCTGACCTGTCAATAATCGTTCCAGATCGAAAATATTGGCTCCTACATCCTCCGGCCTATGGGCGTCAGAAGCCGTGAGAATTCTCACTCCTTTATCCACAAAGATTGCTCTCATCCGCTCATTCATCCCCAATTCACACTCACTGCTGTAGTTAAGCCGCAAGCCTCCGCTCTGCTCGGCATACATACGGTGTTCTTTCAGTAAGTCTGCAAGCTTATGATAGGTACCCGATAAATCAAGCTCCGTTGTATGCCCGAAGCATTTCATGCTGTCCGGATGGGCCAGGCCGGTAAACAAACCACTCTTAATGAGTTTCTGCATAATTATATAATAACGAATATAGGTATGTTCAACATTTATATTATCCCAAAGCTCTTTCTTATGATCAAAGCCAAACCCGTCCACCCAATGAACGGATCCGGTTACAAAATCAAAGGGAAATTGGCTGATCATATCTCTGATGAGCGGTTCGGCATCTTCAAAGTAGCAGATTTCAAGACCAAATTTAATTTTGATAGGATAGGATGCTCCTCTTGCCAGTTCAATCAGTGCGGTATAGTTTCGAAGGCTCAGGCTACTGCTGCCCTTACGTTCCAACCAGTTCCTTTGATAATCATTGTATTCACCTACGGACTGATACATCGGTAAAAATTCAGAAAATCTATGACTGTGTTCCAATAGATAGATCTCATCTACTCCGCGGCTTACCGCAGCAGCCACAAATTTATCCAGCCATTCCAGGGTATATGGTCCTCTTTCCAAATGAATGTGGCAATCTGTCATAACAACCACCGCGCCTTCCTTCATGATCTGCGAACTTTGCTTTCGTCCTATTCAAACTGTGAATTATACAACCGGTAATAAAAACCCTTCTTCTCCATTAATTCCTTGTGGGTTCCCTGCTCCACCACATTTCCCTGATCCACCACCAGAATGTTATCTGCACCCTGTATGGTAGACAGACGATGGGCGATGACAAAGCAGGTCTTCTTCTCCATCAGCTTACGCATTGCCTGCTGTATCTTAATCTCCGTTCTGGTATCTACATTCGATGTAGCTTCATCCAGAATCAGCATCCTGGCATCCAGCAGCATCGCTCTTGCTATGGTAAGCAGCTGCTTCTGGCCCTTGGAGATGTTCATGCCGTCTTCATTCACGATAGTATCATAGCCCTCAGGCAATCGCGTAATGTAGGAATGCATCCCTGCCATTTTGGCAGCAGCAACTACCTCTTCCATGGTTGCATTTTCTTTACCATATGCAATATTCTCAAATATGGTTCCCTGAAACATCCAGGTATCCTGAAGCACCATGGCATAGGCTTTACGAAGGCTTTGCCTGGTAAGATCCCTGGTTTCCTTGCCGTCCACAAGGATATTCCCTGTCCAGACATCATAAAAGCGCATAAGCAGATTAATAATAGTTGTCTTTCCGGCTCCGGTGGGACCTACAATAGCCGTCAGGCTTCCCGGCTTAGCATGCAGGAACAGATTCTTAATAATTACTTTATCCGGTACATAACCAAAGGAAACACCCTCCAGAGATACATCACCCTGTACTTCATCGAGCATCCTGGCATCCGCTCTGTCCAACACCTCCGGTTCCTCATCCATCAGCCTGAATACACGTTCTGCCGCCGCTGCGGCAGACTGAAGCTCACTGATGATGTTTGCCGCTTCATTAATAGGACCGGAGAATTTTCTGCTGTACTGGACGAAGGAGGATATATTACCAAGGGTCATCGTTCCGAATAGATACAGAATCGCTCCAAATACCGTAATCAAGGATAGGGACAGATTATTGATAAAATTAACCGTCGGTCCGGTCATACTTCCGTAATACTCCGCATTATAGTAAGCATCCACTGTCTCCGTATTCAGATCATCAAAGCGCTGCAGGATGGAGTTCTCCGCAGCATATGCCTTGATGGTCTTCTGCCCGGACACCATCTCCTCTACAAAACCGTTTAATTCGCCCAGCTTTGCAGAACGCCTGCGAAACAGGGGGCGGACCTTCTTTGACATGTATCTGGTGTACAGAATAGAAAGCGGGATGGTTACCAGCATAACCAGTACCAGCTCCGGCGATATCACAAGCATCATTATCAATGAGCCGAACACTGTAACGATACTGGCCAGAATCTGCACTACGTCTGTAGATAACGAGGTGTTAATTGTATCAATATCATAAGACATACGGCTGATGATATCTCCGGCCTGATAGCGGTCAAAGAAGCCAACCGGCAGCTCCACCAGCTTCTTGAACAGATCCTCCCGCATCCTCTTCACCATTCTCTGACTGATATGTATCATCAAAACCGATAAAAGATAGGATAATATGGAGGAGATAATATAGAATATGATCATCCAAAATGCATAGAAAAATACTTTTTTAAAGACAACCAATCCCTTGCCGGGTTCAATGGCATCGATGGCGTAGCCGGAAAGCATCGGACCGATCAACGCAAACATATTACTGGCTACCGTTAGAAGAAGAGCCAGTGCCACCATGAATTTATACCGGTAGATATAGGTCCAGAGACGGTGGAGGACATATCCTGTATCCTTTGGTTTCTCCGTTTTTTCACTTATTTTATTACTTCGACCTGTATTCCCAGCCATCGTTGGCCTCCATTCCAATACCATGAACGACAATTGACATTTATGATATTATTTATGACATTAACTGTGATTGATAGATTTCCTTATATACTTCGCAGGATGCTAGCAGCTCCTCATGAGTTCCGTATCCGGCCATTTGCCCGTCTTCCATAACCAGGATGTGGTCCAGCTTCATAACGGAACTGATCCGCTGTGCTATAACAATGCTGGTTGTATTCGTATAATTTTCCCTGATTGCTTTACGAAGGAGGGAGTCCGTCCGGTAATCAAGCGCACTGGAGGAGTCATCCAGTATCAATATCTCCGGCTTTCCGGCCAATGCCCTGGCTACCAGCAGGCGCTGCTTTTGTCCGCCGCTAAGATTGCTTCCTTTGATAGCCAGTTTATAATCCAGCCCTTCGTCCAGTTCCTCAATAAAAGCTGACGCTTGTGCGTGAACAGTTGCTTCCCGTGCCATTTCTTCAGTAATGCCACGCCCTAAACTTATATTTTCATAAATCTTATCTGCAAACAGCACATCATTTTGAAATACAACACCAAACTTCTTACGCAGCTCCCGCTTATCAATACCTCGGATATCTTCTCCGCCTATGGTAATACTTCCATCGGTGACATCGTAAAACCGCATCAGAAGATTGATGAGCGTCGTCTTACCCGAGCCTGTGGAACCAATGATTCCAAGGGTTCCTCCACGCTTAATCCCAAAATCCATATTAATAATGCAAGGCTCCTTCGTATAGGCAAAGTTCACATGATGAAAAGCAATATGATACTCTGCTTCCTCAGAATCCGTCTCTGAATTTTCTTCAAAGGCTGCATCTTCATATTTGGCTTGCTGCACTTCTGACACTTCCAGTTCCTCCTGGGACATTAACTTCAGATCCTCATTCGCATCCAGAACTTCGGCAATACGCGCTGCAGAGGCGCTGGCCTTGGAATAGATGACAAATATTCTGGTGATCGCCATAACCGCCTGAAGCATAATTGTAAAATATGACAGGAAAGCTACAATCTTACCTGGAGCAGAGGCGCCGCCATTGATACGATAGGCTCCGACAATGATAACCAGTGTCAAGCCGGCATTAAAGATCAGATTCATAACGGGATTAGTGATTGCCATAGTAGAACCGGCTTTTAATTCATTTTTTACAACCTCTGAATTAATTTTCTCAAAACGGCCCTTTTCATACGCAGTTTTCGACAGCGCTTTGATTACGCGTACTCCGGTAATATTCTCCCGGACTACCCGCACCAATTTATCAACAGATAATTGTTGAATTAAGTAAAGTGGAATTCCTTTTTTTGATACAACATAAACGATTAAGGCCAGAAAGGGTAAAACACCGGCAAGTACCAGCGTAAGAACGGGCTCCAATGTGCTTGTGATAATGATTCCGCCGATAAGAATAATCGGCGCACGCACACCGATACGCTGCATCATGCCAATCATATTATGAATATTATAAGTATCTGAGGTCATTCTGGATTCCAGAGAAGGTATGGTATAATAATCAAGCTGATTTCCTGATAAGCTGAGTATTTTTTCAAACAGATCATGTCTAAGATGTTCGGTAGTATTACGAGCGACCCTGGCTGCCATACGATTCGCCATAATGTTGAAGGTTCTGGCTCCGATTGATAAAAGTATCATAACAATACCCCAGATCAAGATTCGTGAAACCTCATGATAAGGTATAACTTCATCAAGTATAAAGGCAAGTACCCAGGGAAGGCCCAGATCCATGAAGGTTCCGAGCATTTTAATTGTGATGCCCAGCAGCATTCGTAAAACATATGGTTTCAGATAGGCTAGCACTTTCTTCAAAGCAATTCCTCCTGCACCGGATTCCATATTTTGAAATCATATAAGCGCATGTATTATTCTAGCACCGTGATTTTCAGACGTCAAGTTTAGCTAAATTATTTATTGACCAAACAATTTGAAACTGATATCACCGGCAAAGTTATCAGATGGTCCTGCTGCGTATAAATATATCCTTATAGCACAATTATGGCAGCGGAAGAGTTAGTAATTCAGCTGCTGTCCTATGTAATATAAATCGCATCATTTTAATCATGTTTCCTTTTAATACTACTTTATAAAAAATATCAACACAAAAGCCTGAAGCATTCGTGTTGATATAACATAATATATCCATATTAATTATTGCAGAACCTCACCTATTTCATCAAAAATATAATTCTATCACCATCAGAACGATCAGTGCATAACCCACAATCACAGTAAAGTATGCGATGCCACGGCGTAAATGGATATCCGTCTCCGATGGCTTCAAGTGTCTGGTCTTAGCTAAATCAGCAGAAAGTCTTAACCGGTATAGGCTCCAGGTCAACTTGGGAATCAGGATACTGATTCCCTCAATAGCCATCAATACAATTGCCAGAAGATTAACGACCCAATAATCAGCCATATAAGTTGACTCTATCCCTGACATCAATATAAGATTGACCAGCGCACCAATAAAAAGACTGGCAGCGACCACACGGTCGGATTTACCTACATAAAAATAATCCGATCTATTTGGCTCAAAGGAAGCACCGCATTCAATACATACTGTATAGGAATCCCCATTCGCCGCCCCGCATCGGGTGCATTTCTTCATCCAATCCACCTGCCTTCCTTAATATAATTCCTATTCTTATTATAATAGAAGACAGATAAAAATAATATAAAAATTTCACTGTTTTTCCATATTTTGTTCCTGGCTCATTCCTTTCAGGGCAACCGATAATAACAGCTTAATTCGATTCAGCTGATTAACGGCCGAAATACCGGGATCATAATCCACCGGCATGATGTTTGCCCTTGGATATCGTTCTCTTAAGGGTTTGATCATTCCCTTGCCCGTTATATGATTAGGCAGACAGGCCAGCGGCTGAACACAGATAATATTACTGGTTCCTTCTTCCAGATAGTCTATCATTTCTGCTGTCACAAGCCAACCCTCTCCCGTCTGGTTCCCCAGCGAAAGCACGGAAGAGGCCATCCGTGCCAGTTCCTGTATCGGTGTGGGAGGATGAAAGCGTTTGCTTAAGCTTAATTCCTTCCTCAGGATATTTTGATAGTTTATTATATAATTCGCGGCAATTTTACTTAATTGCATTGTTAATTTCGTCCCGGCAAGATATCGGAATCGGAAGCGCGAATTAAAAGCAGAATATAGGAAATAATCCATAAGATCGGGTACAACAGCTTCAGCTCCTTCCTCTTCAATGATTTTTATAATGTCATTATTGGCTGTGGGATGATACTTAAGCAGGATCTCCCCAACCACTCCAACTCTTGGTTTTCTAATATCCAGCAGTTCCAGGTGATCATATTCCTGAACAATCTTTCTTATATTCTTTTTGAATTCCCCCCTGGTTCCTGACCTGATATTCTCTCTGGCACGCTCTTTCCATTTGTCATACAGCAGTCGGGAGGACCCCGGAAAGCGTTCATATGGTCTTGTCGCATATAACAAACGCATGAATAAATCTCCGTATAGGACGGCCATAACGCACCGCTTCACAAGTCCCAAGGACAGCTGAAAGCCCGGCTGCTTATCAAGGCCCAGGGTATTCAGTGAGATAACCGGAATCTCAGCAAAGCCTGCCTGCCGCAAACCTAGCTTTAATAATGCAATATAATTTGTAGCACGGCACCCCCCGCCACTCTGTGTTAATATCACGGCAGTACGGTTAATATCATACCGTCCTGATTTGAGCGCCTGTACCACCTGACCGATCATAAGAATCGCAGGATAACAGGTATCATTATTCACATATTTCAATCCTTCATCCACTGCGGTACGGTCATCGGCTGCAAGTACCTCAAGACGGTAACCGCAGGCTCTGGCTGCCTCCTGTACCAGTTCAAAATGGATTGGCGCCATCTGCGGTGCAAGGATGGTATGGGTTTCTTTCATGGGCTTTGAGAATACCGGTATCCTAGGCTCCTGCGAATCAAACTGCCTTTGTATCGACTCTCTCTCCTCTATCGCTGCAATTAAGGATCGAATACGGATTTTCGCTGCTCCCAGATTACTGCCCTCATCAATCTTAAGCATTGTATAGAGCTTACCGCCCGCTGCCAGCAGCTCCGCAATCTGATCCGAGGTTACGGCATCCAAACCGCAGCCAAAGGAGTTCAGCTGGATTAATTCAAGATGCGGCTCCTGTGCCACCAGACTGGCAGCCCGGTACAGCCTGGAATTATAGACCCACTGGTCAACCACACGAAGCTTAGGCTGTACCGGCGACAGGTGTGCAATACTGTCCTCTGTCAATACAGCCAAGCCGTAAGAATTAATCAATCTGGCAATCCCATGATTAATCTCAGGATCCACATGATATGGCTTTCCGCATAATACAATACCCCTTTTATGGTTATCCCGAAGATAGGATAGCACCTCTTCCCCCTTCTGTCCGATATCCGACTTATATTTGATCCGTTCCTGATACGCCGCAGCAACGGCAGCTCTCATCTCTTCTTTAGTGATGTGATACTCCTGCAATTCCTCAAGAAGGCGGTTGACCATAACCTCTTCATTATCCATAGATAAGAATGGACAAATCATTCTGATGTGATTTGCTTTTAATACATCAATATTATTGCGGATTACCTCCGGATAAGAAATTACAATGGGG
Organism: Bacillota bacterium; assembly: GCA_023409535.1. Taxonomy (GTDB): domain Bacteria; phylum Bacillota; class Clostridia; order Lachnospirales; family Lachnospiraceae; genus Mobilitalea. The sequence goes on along the minus strand of JAEYGZ010000046.1, from coordinate 2,798 downwards.
CAATTATAATGATTGGCTGCCTCCTGATATTCCTTTTTTTCATATACGATGGAAGGATAAAAGATCGTCTTTATACCACTGCCGATCAGATCCAGAATATGCCCGTGGCTTAACTTAGCCGGATAACAGGCGGATTCTGACGGTATTGTTTCCAGACCTTTCTCAAAGAGCTTCTTAGAGGAAGGCGAGGACAGAAGTACCCGAAAGCCCAGCTTTGTGAACAAGGTAAACCAGAAGGGATAATTCTCAAAGAGGTTCAGTACTCTCGGGATTCCAAGGATGCCCCGCGGCGCTGCTTCTTCCTCCAGCGGTTCATACTGAAAGGTTCGATGGTATTTATAATCATAAAGGTTCGGCAGCTTCTCATGCTTGCTCCTTTCAATACCCAGGCCTCTTTCACAGCGGTTCCCGGCAATGAAGGTATTCCCGTCAGCGAAGGTATTGACTGTGAGTAAGCACCGGTTGGTACATTTATCACACCTGCGGCTGGCAGAAGTCATGGCAAAGCTTATCAGCTCGTCTTCACCAAGAAGTGCTGAGGCCTCTCCCTCCTGATATCGTTCCCGGGCAATCAAGGCCGCGCCATAAGCACCCATGAGTCCTGCAATATCCGGACGAATTGCTTTCCTGCCGGTAATCAGTTCAAAGCAGCGTAAAACTGCGTCATTATAAAAGGTTCCGCCCTGAACGATGATATTGCTGCCCAGATCCTTCTCATCCCGAACCTTAATCACCTTGTATAAGGCATTTTTAATTACGGAATAAGACAAACCCGCGGACAGGTCTGCTATGCCCGCACCCTCCTTCTGGGCTTGCTTCACCTTGGAATTCATAAACACAGTACATTTGGTGCCCAGATCAACCGGTGCCTTGGCAAAGAGTGCCTCTTGTGCAAACTCCTTTATTGTCAAATGCAGTGATTTTGCAAAGCCCTCCAGGAAGGAACCGCAGCCGGAGGAACAGGCTTCATTCAACAAAATGCTGTCGATGACGCCATCTCTGATCTTCAGACATTTCATGTCCTGTCCCCCGATATCAAGAATGAAATCTACCTCAGGCAGAAAATATTTGGCTGCCTTATAATGCGCTATCGTCTCAATCTCACCGATATCTGTATGAAGCGCTGCCTTGATCAGTGCTTCACCATAGCCGGTCACCGTGCATTTGGCGATATAGGCTGTCTCAGGCAAACGCTCATAAAGCTCTCCCAAGATAGAAATAAGCTTCCGTAAGGGTTCACCCTCGTTATTGCAATAATGAGAATATAACAGCTGCCCTTCTGCTCCGATCAAAACTACTTTGGTGGTCGTAGAACCGGCGTCAATACCAAGGAAGGCTTTCCCCTGATAATCGGTGAGCTCACCTTTGGCAACTCTGTTCTTTTGATGCCTGCTCTTGAATTGCTCATACTCCTCTTTACTTTCGAATAAAGGGTTCAGATGTTTGATTTGATCTGTATCCGTCCGGTCCATCTTCCGGACTTTATTTACTAATTCTTTCATTGATAACTGTGCTTCTTTTTCCGAAGCAAGCGCTGCTCCTATGGCAACATACAGCTGGGAATGCTCAGGGCTTATGGCATGCTCCGAATCCAGCATTAAGCTATCACAAAACCGTTTGCGCAGTTCAGAGAGAAAGCTTAAAGGACCCCCTAAAAAAGCCACTCTACCTCGGATCGGTTTTCCACAGGCGAGCCCTCCAATTGTCTGATTAACCACAGCCTGCAGAATAGAAGCCGCGATGTCCTCTTTGCTGACTCCGTCATTGATCAACGGCTGTATATCGGTCTTTGCAAATACACCGCATCTGGAAGCAATGGGGTAAAGCATGCTATGCCTCCCGGCATATTCATTCAAGCCTTCTGCGTCCGTATCCAGTAATACTGCCATCTGGTCAATAAAGGCTCCTGTTCCGCCGGCACAGCTTCCATTCATCCGCTGCTCGATCCCCCCATGAAAGTAAGTAATCTTGGCATCCTCCCCGCCAAGCTCAATAGCAACATCTGTCTCCGGGATAAATGCCTCCACTGCCTCTGAACAGGCAATGACCTCCTGAACAAACTTCAACTGCAGCCACTTTGCTGCCGATAATCCGCCGGAGCCGGTAACACATACCCGTACCGGTATATCCCCTTGTTTTTGAAAGCATTCTCTGACCAAATCATAGATGGTACTTTTAATATCCGATAAATGACGTCTGTAGTCACTATAAATTAACTGATTTTCCTGATTAAGCAGCGCAAGCTTCACGGTAGTTGATCCAATGTCAATTCCAAGTCTGTATTTCTCCATATTATCACTCCTGTATGATTTCATATCATAAAATACTAAGAAGTCGCTTCATATCCATTTAGTATTTACACATATTTTGGCTTCATACAGAGCAAATAAGATCAATGAAATTACCTATGGCAGAATAAATATAAGCCACTGTACCATCGGACAAATCCTGATCATACAGCGGCTTAAAATACAAAATATATATTCCAATGAAACAATTCTTCAATTAATTAAATAATAAATCTTTTGATGGTTTGCAACATAATTTCCAAAGATATAAATTGCGGCAGAGATTATTAAACTTACAATAGCAATTATAATTATAGTAATTCTTGTTTTCATCACTACAATCACCCTACTATATACATCTCATAGATTAAATGCGTGAACTACCCATTGTCTAAAGCCAATGGGCTTCCTGCTTCATCGTCCTCGTAACCTACTAACTCCACAGGCGTTTATTCGGGCAGTTCCTGCCCTATCGCTTTTTTGTTTTATGCTATTTGCCGTATTCCTTCT
>JAEYGZ010000002.1 GCA_023409535.1 Bacillota bacterium | reverse complement strand
TCTTGATCAGAAGGCCTCTTTCCATCATCGGACCAAAGTTTTCACTCTTACGATCCACAGAGGGCCATACAGATACGACAACCTTGATTCCCATAGAGTGAAGCTCATCCACCATTGCCTTAGGATTTGGCCAGTACTGTGTATCGAATTTCCAGTCACCCTGTACTGTCCAATGGAAAAAGTCAATGACAATCTGGTCAAGCTTAATGCCTTCCTTCTGATACTGACGAGCAACAGTCAGAACCTCATCCTGGGTTCTGTAGCGCAGCTTGCATTGCCAAAGCCCCATCAGATCTTCCGGAAACATGTCAGCGTGACCGGCAACTGCGGTATAGTTCGCTAAAATCTGCTTCGGTGCATCTGCCACAGTGATCCAGTAATCCATCTCCTTGGTAGATCTTGCAATCCACTCTGTATAGTTCTTACCAAAGGTTACACGACCAACAGCAGGGTTATTCCAAAGGAAGCCATATCCTAAGGAAGATACAGCAAAAGGAACAGAAATCTGAGAATTACGCTGTGCCAGTTCCAATACACAACCCTTTAAGTCCATATCATTTTGTTGATATTGGCCCATACCAAAGATTTTCTCACCTTTATTACTTTCAAATTTTACATTCAGGGAATAATCGGTTCCACCAATGATTCCCTTCCATTCGCGGTTAATCACTTTCAAGCAACGGCTCTCTTTCGAAATGGTTCCATCATACATACGGAAATATTCACGAAGGAACAGCTTGTCATCTTTATAAAATGAAATAATACCCACAAAATTCACAACTACTTTAATACAACCATTCGTGATGGAGGCAATTTCCCTCTGATCAATGGTTCCATCTCCTACCCAATGATCTTCCCTTTCAATCTTTACACTGCTATGTATATTCTCAATATTTTCTGTCAAAGCCCAGTCATTTCCATGAAACTTGCCAAACATGGTGGTACGTACTCTGACAGAATCCTTACCCCAAGCTTCGATTCGCCCCATTTCGCCATTTTGGTAAAACACCAATGCCCCATTGTCCTCTAAAAATTTCATAGTACACCCCTCCTATATGTCAATTGATTTTTTGAATTACAATGATATAATACTCTATAGACAATTACTTTTCTTCTGAAATACTATATATTTATGATACTATTCTATGATCTAAGTTGTAATTTGGATTGTTATCCATGGAGGTCAGATATGAAATATACTATCGTTGCATCTCAAGGTAATAAAGAACAGCGCCAGCACAGTTCCTCATTGGTTCCCTACAGTATTTATGATTGCCATATACCAGATTCTTTTCCTAATGTACCTATGCACTGGCATAACGAGTTTGAAATTGATTATGTATTGCAGGGAAAGGGCGACTTCATCTGTGGAGACGAACACTTTCCTGTAAGCCATGGGGACGTGATTATGCTTCCTCCCAATATGCTGCATGCCGCCTACCCTTCTTCCAATAGGAATCTGCATTATATTGCCTTTGTATTTCATGCCAGCATGCTCGGGCTTGAAAGCAATGATCGCTGCAGTACCCATTGTATACGCCCTCTTATCACAGGACAACTGCGTGTAAATATGAAATATGACCTGGGCCACCCGGATTATTCGGTCATACACTCCCTGACTGAAACACTCATAAGCTGTGCAAACAAAAACAATCCTTATGATGACCTTTTACTAAAAAGTATTCTGTTGCAACTTTACTGGTATTTTGAAAAAAACGATAATCTGTCTTCCTTTCAGGGCGATGATATCAGTTATTCTTCCCTAATCCGTCCGGCTCTGGAGTATATGACCTATTGCTATATGGACTCCATCACAATCAACGAGCTTGCCGCTAAATGCGCCATCAGTTCAAGTCACTTCATGAACTCCTTTAAGAAAGCCGTTGGCTGCAGTGCGATTGAATTTCTGACCCATCTCAGGATCAAAGCCGCATGCGCAGCGCTGACAGAAACAACAGATGACATATCAACTATCTCCTACAGCTGTGGCTTTAACAACCTGTCTAATTTTAATAAGCAATTTAAAAAAATCACAGGAAGTTCTCCTCGGGAATACCGTAAACGATAAAACAAGGCATTGAACCCTAATGATCCAATGCCTTATAAAATCCATGCTCTATACCATACTTCGAAGAAAATCCATTTAATTTATCTCTGCAAAATTTTTATTATTGGCAAAGCCAATTCTAATTGCTCAACCTTAAAAACTGGAAGCCATAAATCACCCAAGTCTCCTCAAAACAGAAAATAGAATTATTTCAAGTTTAATTTACTTTATTATTTATACCTCTTGGAATAGACCTTTGGTTTCCTTTTGAAGAAACATATGCTCAATTCTTGGCAGGGAGATTCCCAGAGTTTCTTTCAGTACATCTTCAATGGTTTCAACCGGTATCACCGCAAGCTGGTTCTTTACTTCTTCCGGCACATCCTTTAAATCAATCAGATTGTCTCTTGGTATAAGCACTTTATTAATACCTGCTCTTTGGGCACCCAGTAATTTTTCCTTCAAACCTCCAATGGGAAGTACGGCACCTCTTAATGTAATCTCACCGGTCATGGCAATTTTTGAATCAACTTTTTGGCCTATCGTTAAGGAAGCAAGGGCGGTGAATAATGCAATTCCGGCGGATGGACCATCCTTCGGAACCGCTCCGGAGGGCACATGGATGTGCAAATCCCTTTCTTTAAAATTAACGGTATTTAAAGGCAGTCTGGATTTTAACAGACTCAGGGAAATTCTTGCCGATTCCTTCATTACCTCTCCCAGTTTACCGGTCAGCATAACCTCTCCGCTGCCCGGCATATCGGTAGCTTCAATAAATAAGATTTCGCCGCCTACCGGTGTCCAGGCAAGTCCGGTAACAACTCCCGGTGGATTATCCTCCTGTGCTTTGTCATGTCTGGAAACCTGTCTGCCAAGAAGTTCCTCCAGCTCCTCCAACTGAACCTTATAAGGAAGCTCTGCTTTGTTCGCAACAATCTTTTCGGAAGCCGCCCGGGCAATGGCTGCCAGTTGCTTTTTCAGCCCCCTTACTCCGGCTTCCAGTGTATAGTCATTGATAATTTTATAAAGAATTTCATCCTCTACAACCAGCTGTTCTTTTGACAATCCGTGTTCTTCCAGAACGGATGGTATTAAATAATTTCTTCCGATATGGAATTTTTCATCAACGGTATAGCTGGAAACCTGTATCACTTCCATTCGGTCCAATAATGGTCCCGGAATGCTTTCCAGGGAATTTGCCGTAGCAATAAAGAAAACATCGGACAGATCGAAGGGAAGATCCAGATAATGGTCGGTAAAGCTGTTGTTTTGTTCCGGATCAAGAACCTCCAGCAGAGCGCTCGCAGGATCACCGCTGTAACCGCCGGCTGTCAGCTTGTCTACCTCATCGAGAACCATGACCGGATTATTGGCTCCTGCCTTTCGGATGCTTTGAAGGATCCTACCCGGCATAGCCCCTATATAGGTCCTGCGGTGTCCCCGGATTTCAGCTTCGTCCCTGATACCTCCTAAGCTCAAACGGATATACTTTCTGTCCAGCGCTTCCGCAATACTTCTGCCAAGGCTGGTTTTACCGGTACCGGGAGGTCCCACCAGCAAAAGTATGGACCCTTTTTTATCGCTTTTCAGCTTCATAACCGCCAAATGCTGTATAATCCGGTCTTTGACCTTATTGAGTCCATAGTGCTGTTCATCCAGAATCTGCCTGGCCTTGCCCAGATCGATAGAACCTTGCTCTGCTTTTTTCCAGGGAAGCTGCACCAGCAGTTCCAGATAATTGCGGATAACATTATACTCGGAACTATTAGGTCCCTGAGCATTTAATTTATCCAGTTCTTCCAGGGCACTCTTTTCAATGTCTGACGGCATCTGTACCTCTTTAATTTTAGTCAGATAATCTTTATCTTTATTATTTTCCCCCTCATTACCTTCATTCAATTCCTCCTGAATGGCTTTCAGCTGCTCGCGAAGTACGGTTTCTCTGTAATATTTGTTAGCTTTCTCGGAGAATTTCTCTGAAATCTGCAACTGCAGCTCTATGGCTTCCTTCTGCTTCAACAGATGATCCATAAACCGCAGGCTTCTCTCTTTTAAGGAGTCTATTTCAAGCAGTTCATACTTTTCTTCATTTGAAATAGGCATATACTGGCTTATATATACCATAAGGCCATTTAGATCCCTAAACTCTTCCACAATCCGGATATACTGCTCGCCGCCCTGGAATTTCACACTGATTTCGCGGATTACCTTCTTTAGATAGTCAAGCATCTCCGACTGACTCTTATGATCTAAGTCTGCTTTGTCCGAGAGGGTCTCATATCCGGCTAATATCAGACCGCTTTCGATATTCAGTTCCTTTACTTCTACCCGTTCTGTAATATGAACCGTAAGCTGAATACCATTCTCTGTTTTCCGGGTATCATTGACCTTGAATATTACTCCTATCCGATAAAAATCTTCTCCTATTAGATCTTTCTGTCCGAAATTCTGCTTCAACGGCAGTGCAATGTTAGTGCTATTCTCGTCTCTTAGAAATTGCAGCTGCACTTCTTCGGGTGTTTTTATAAAAAACTTTGTTGTGACACCCGGCAATAAAACCATATTGGATACGGGAAAAACAATTCCCATGTTATTATTCTCTGACATACTATCATCCTTTCCTTCTATCTTAAATGAATGCTCATTTATTAAAAACTTTTAATAATTGCGAGATTCCTTTGCAAGTTACGTTTACAAAAATATCTCGCTGAAAACCTTTTAATGTATTAATACTGCATCCTGTATAATTATAATCATCTCCTTTAATAAATCCGCTCTCTCCGCTTCGCTCTTATGGTTATCCGCAGCGATGGCCTTGACTGGATAAAAGATAATGGCCAGCAGATTATCATAACGGTAATTCTTAATGATCTGCTTTTTCTTCATATCTTCAATCAAGCCGTAAATATGACAGACTCCCTTTTTTCCGGAGCAGCTGTTAGCCAGTGAGGGGCAATTGGAAAACTGCTCTACAAAGCTGAAGATTTCCTTATTTTGAATAATGTAGTTGTAGTAACTTTTAATGAGTATCTCAATAAGCTGCTGCCCGTCCATCTTCAAATCCACACAGCTAAGTAAATAATCAAAAATATCTTCAGAATATTCATTATAGATATTCTGCAGCATATTTTCTTTATTTTCATAATAGATATATACTGTTGCCGGCGAAACCCCAGCCATCTTCGCGATTTTTGAGATAGAAGCACCATGAAAGCCCTCCTCAAGAATGAGCTTAATTACCGCTTCTTTTATGCTTCTCTCTTTTTCATCATCTTTTTTTCTCATGATATCACCTCAACATAATTCTATAATAAACGAGCGTTCATTAATTGTCAATTAAATTCTTTCTTATATTAAGCTTCCAAATAATGCGAATTAGGTTAATGTGATACAAGGTGCTTGGTGTATGGTTCCAGCAAAAACATAAGCTGCTCAGTAATTTCCTGAACATTGCAGGGCATAGAATTATTGATCCACCATTCCAATACACCTATAAACCCAGAAGCCAAAAAATGAGTAGTTACACCATTTGAAAATGCGTGGTTTTCTGACTTTATACCGATAACCTCTTTAACTGTTTGTGCAATAATGGCATATAAGCGGCTGCCTTGTTTTTTGTATTCTTCTATCCACAAAGTTTCCCTCCAGATATTCAACAAACTAGCGCAATGTGTTGAGTTCTCAACAGTTAGAACAATTATAACTATTGAAATTCTCACCACAAATCAGTATGCTCAGAATATCAAACATGTGTTGAAAAGTCAACA
>JAEYGZ010000034.1 GCA_023409535.1 Bacillota bacterium | reverse complement strand
ACCTCCTTAGTGAGTTTCGTGTAAAGTGTAAAAACTAGTACAACTTTTTACACTTTTTACGATATTATCTCATGAATTGAACTCAGAGGTAATGTACGCATGGTTTACCGTTTACTCTGCAACTGCAAGTTTTACTGAATGATTGATATCCATTGGTCCAGGCTGTAGAACCATCAATACATTAAAATAACGGGCTGCGCTTTCCGTGCAGCCCGTAACTTTATTATAGTCTAATATAAGATAATAAGCCTATGATAAGAGACTTTTCATGCCAATTTGAACAGATGCGTCTGCCATTTGGTAAAAGGACTAATCCCTCTCCTGTTAAAATTATCAAGTGCGGTTTGAGCATTGATCAGCCTGTCATCGCTGCCCTCCTCTGAGAAGGTGTAATCAAATCCTCCGTTTAATTCTTCCTTTGCATAGACCTTTAAGCAATCAAGTAAATCCGGCCGGTTCAAATCGAAAGGCACCCAATTTGTACTTGCTGCCAAGCCCATATAGTTGAAGCCGTCCATGTCCCTATATAAAGCTTCCACTCTTTTGGCACCATACTGGAACGAAACATTCAGCAGCACAATTCCATCCTTTTTCAAGAATTCCTTTGCACCGTTTATTACCATTCTGCGGAAGCCAAATCCATCATCCCAATCACTGGACGGCGGATTTGAGATTATAAAATCAACCGCCCCTTTTAATTTGTCGAGCTCCTGCTTTTCCTCCGTATTGAATGGACTGTAGGAATCCGCCAGCATAAAGCATGCTTTATCACTGACGCTGTTTTTTTCTGCATTTATTCTGGCAGCATTTATATTTTCTTGGGAAATCTCAAGACCATAGACCTTCTTCACTGAATTTATTTTTGCCGCAAGAACAGCCAGGCAGCCCACACCGCTTCCCCAATCAATTCCGATACCGCCGAACCGCTTCTGATTATCAATAATGGCGTTGATGAGCACATTGCTTGCGGGAGTTAGTGAAAAAGTGCCAACCGGATGATAGAAGGATATTCGGCCCAACCCCCTGGTAACCTCTTCCTCTAAAACGCTTTCCTCCTTACCGGTCCTTATTTCTCTTATCATTGTACTCCTCCCCTCAACTTTGAATAATTTTCTACAGGTATCCTAGATCTGCAAAAATATGTGCATTATACAAATACCTGTTTGTTTTTACTTCACTTTTACTACTTCTATTTCCCTCCATTATATACCACTACTTTTGAAATTACAAAATATTTACTTTTTATAGCCTTAAAAAATATTTACCAGACAGTTATAGATTCACTGCAACACAGGATACTATCTTTGATTCTAATCACCTTCTACCATGCAACAACAACAATCTGCCTTGCTGCAATAACGCCTGAATCTACTTCTACTATATTCTTTCCTGCCCACATACAATAGTACAAATAATATCTTGGTGAAAATCATGAATGTCAGCATCGGTATAAAAGCTCCTGATTTTACAGCAATGACAACCTTCGGACCAATCAAAATGTCCGATTATAAAGGTCAGTGGGTAATACTATTTTCACATCCAGGTGACTTCACGCCTGTATGTACAACAGAGTTTGTTGCATTTGCACAGGCAAATAATCAATTTGAAGCACTGAATACAAAGTTAATAGGATTAAGTATTGATAGTAACCCTTCTCACCTTGCATGGGTAAACCAGATCTATCTATTAACCGGCGTTCAGATTCCTTTTCCTGTGATTGCTGACCGCATGGCAGAAGTTGCCGGCCTCTATGGTATGATTGCTCCAGATGCCAGCAAACAGGAAACTGTACGAAATGTATACTTTATTGATCCCGAACAAACCATCCGCGCCATCTTAATTTATCCTTTGACGAATGGCCGAAACATCTATGAGATACTCCGTTTGTTAACGGCTCTTCAAACAACGGATCAGTATAAAATGGTTACCCCCGCTAACTGGCAGCCTGACATTCCTGCTATGGTTCCTCCGCCTCAGACTTACAACCAGATGTTAGAACGGATAAATGAACCGTCTAAAATGGGATTGGATTGCATGGACTGGTTCTGGTGTTACAAGAACTTAGAATGATACGGTTCATTACACCGTAATATATTTCCATTTTCCGTTGCGCACTCTGACAAGGTACATAATCGACCTTGAACAGAAATCGAAGAATATGCCAATCATAACCGCAGTCAGACCTAGTCCGAACAAATGAATAAGAAGGAAAGACAGGATAACCCTGAAGGTCCAAAGCCCTACAAAGGATGTAATCATAACATACTTGATATCTCCGGCCGCCTTTAATGTTGCCGAGCACAAATTAAGTATTGCCAGCAATGGCTCTATCACCCCGAATGTACAAACGATACCGATTGACTCCTTTGTTACAAGCGGATCATCGGTATACAAGGCTGTAAGATATTTTGAAAAGATAATCATAAGAATACCGATTACAAAACCCACCGCCATTGTAATCTTCAAACCCTCGCGGGAATAGGTTTCCGCCTTTTGATAATTTTTCTCCCCAAGGCTTTGTCCTACAAGCGTTGTATTTGCTATAGCAAACCCAAAGATAGGGAAAAAGGCCAGCGCATTTATATTTAATCCGATCTGATATGCCGCCATCGCGACTGTTCCCAGGGGAACAATAATAATCTGAAGTACAAGGAAACCTCCCTGCATTACTGCCTGCTCAATAAAGCCCGGGATACCTATGTTGATAATTCGTTTAATCAGTTCCGGCTTGATTGTGTAGTCATCCTTCAGGCTTAGATTAAGCTTAAGCCCTTTATAATGATACAAAACTATAACTCTGACCGTCACACCTATGATTCTTGAAATTGTCACTGCTATTGCCGAACCCACGATACCAAATGCAGGTATACCAAGGAACGGCACGCCAAATATCAATACTGTATTCAATATGATGTTTACAATATTAACACCGCCGGTGATTACCATCGGAGTTTTTGTATCTCCGGCACCTCTCATGGCTCCGGAAACTATGATATCCAGTACAAGAAAAGGCAGATTAAAAAGTACAATATTAAAATAACTGATCCCTGCTTTAAAAACTTCCGGCTCCGCTTTACCGAAAAACAGGCTCAGCAACGGCAGCGAAAATACTCTGCCTGCCAAGGCAAGAAGCACTCCGACAACGATTGCCATATACCCGGATTGTATTAATGCTCTTTTTGCCTCTTGATGATTACCTTCCCCTGTAACCCTTGCTATAATAACTGTTGTACCGATAGATAAGCCCGAAAAAACCGTCTGCATAAATCCCATAAGCATATTTACCATGCCTACGGCTGCGACAGCAAAAATACCTATTCTCCCCATGAATATAGTGGAAACCATTCCTACCATCATCTCAAGTATCTGCTCGGTAATAGAAGGCCATGCCAGTGAGATTATTTCTTTGTCCGTTCTTTTATCCAGTTGAAACCATTTCTTTTTCATTCGCTAACCTCGTTTTATCCATACCTGATTACGCAACGCCTATCATTATAAATCAAATATATTTATCAGGCAATCTGAAATATTAAGAACGCTGACAAAAAAAGACATAAAAGCGTTCACTCTTATCTCCTCAATTCTAACGGTCCTATTATTTTTCTCCTGTTCACGGATATCATTATCTATTAATTTCCTCTGCCGTCTTCTCCCTCTCTTTGATTTATCCGACAGACTATTTCATTGATTTTACAGAGTGCATTATGGTCTTCTTTTGCAGGTATCTCGTCAGTATGTAATGAAAAAACCGTATTTTCATCCTTAAATTCAGCTTTCATTTTTTTGAACATCCACTTCGCTAAATTCACTGCTGGTTCGGGTCCGCCGTCTCCACCGCCGACAAGTATCAAAACAGCAATTTTACTCCGAATATCCATTGGCTCTTTTAAAAAACGTCTTGCTGCATAGTATGCCTGGAATCGGCTTGCTAAGCTGACAAGGGGGCCGGTAAGATTAGACATGTATAATGGCGATGCAATAACAACAGTATCAAAATCATCCTCATAGATTTTGGTCATATCATCTTTAATTACACAACCTTTTTTCTTCCAGCACAGTCTGCAATCTTTACAAGGTGCTATCTTATCATAATACGCTGAAACCTCAACACTTTCTCCATGAAGCTGTTTTTTAAGTTCTGCCAGCAATTCGGAGGTATTACCATTTCTTCTCGGGGATCCATTTATAATCAGTGTCTTCATTATATAACAACCTCATTTTGTATTATTTCATCCTATTATCGGTTATCGCAATCTTTTCGCAAACAAATCATGTCAACGTGTCTTGAAGCGACAATAATGATGACGGCAGGACCTGGTGGTTCCTTGGTGGAAGAACATATTTAAAAAGTTTTTTATCAGTTCCCTTCACTTGAGCATTAATGGATATAAAAATCTCAAGTCTTCCTCTTTATAATTTTTAAACAATTCTTTAAGCCCTGATACCAACATGATTTATTTACTTCCAATCTGCTATGTTAAATTTCTCCATTAGGTTCTGTGCTAATTTTATGCCTTCTTCGGTTATAGCTACGGATTTGGAGCGGTGGCTGCCTTGACGAATATAGTCTTCCTCATCCAACTCATTTATAATGTCAAAATCATATCCTTTCCAAGCCATATCCATATTTGAACCAAAACGGTTACCTTCATTAAATCTTGATAAATACATTAGTAGTAGAGTCAATTCTTTCATTGCTTTTTCTGGATTAGTCTTATCCATTTAATTTCTCCTCTGGCAGTGAAATTATAGTTAATAATTTATCTTCACAAATTCATCCAAGTTCAGTTCACGTTTTAATTCCTCCTCAGAAGGAAGATATGTCATATACTTTGAAGCAAATATCTGCTTATTATCCTCTGGCAAAGTATATTTAACTACTGCATCACTTTTATCGGCACATAAAACAATACCAATTGGAGGGTTATCACCTTCATTCATTAATTCTCTTGTGTAGTAATTTACATACATTTGCATTTGCCCTAAATCCTGATGAACCAACTTTCCTATTTTTAAATCAAATAATACATGACATTTTAAGATATAATTATAGAATACCAAATCTATATAAAAATGTTCATCGTCAAAAGTAATATGCTTTTGTCTAGCTTCAAAACAAAACCCTCTTCCAAGTTCCAATAAAAATTTCTGTAGATGGTCAATTAACGCTTGTTCAAGATTTTTCTCATAAAAGTGCGGATTTGCCTCCAAATCAAGAAATTCTAAAACATATGGATCTTTAATTATTCTCTCATATTCCGATTTTGGCTCTAATTGCTGTATTTCATTCGCGGCACTAACCTTATCCCTACTTGCCAGAATTCTATCATAATACAGTGTGTTAATTTGTCGCTCTAATTGGCGGACGCTCCAGTTCGCCTTTACACATTCTTCATGATAATAATCTCTGCGCTCTTTATTATCAACACGCATGAGTAAACGGTAATGGGACCAGCTTAATTCGCTACACAGTGTGTAGCGTTTTGGAAATGTCATATAAAATTGCCTCATATTTCGTAAATTGGCTGCTGTAAAGCCTTTACCAAATTCTCTAGTCAATTCTTCTGACAAATATTTTATCAATCCTTTACCGTATTCAGCTCTATCATTTTCACCACAAGCAAGATATATCTGTTCACCAATTTCCCAGTATGCCTGAACCATAGCGGAATTAACTACTGTTGCAATCTTTGTTTGTGCTGAGATTAAAGTATTTCTAATTAAGCTGTATGTTTCCTGTGATTGCTTTTCCAGCTTATTTTCCATCCGTTTACTCCTTCCATTTATCGTCTTGATATTCATTCAACACATTCCATTCTATTCCCTTCAGATTGAACTATCCGGAAATTTCGGATAGTTGTATCTTTAATCAAGTTCGTTACCGAAGTATATATTTAATATAGTCATTAATTATGCGTTCATCAACTTTATATAGTTCTGACATCATTTATGAATAAGTCATAACTTTTCATATTCCACACTCCTCATAAAACTAAACTATCAGTTTTGTGCACCAGCCTTTCTTTGTAGCAAGCAAATACTTTCACAATGCGTCGAGATTTAGAAATTATACTGCATAGCGGACAGTTTATATATAGAAGATATGTTTACACCCTTTTAGTGTTTTTCTAAATCTGTACTCATAGACTATACAGAATATATGGCACCCTTTTGGCGCACGTTACTTCCCATTGATTTTCTATCTATTGTAACCTATTGTATCCTATCATCCCATTAATTCTTAATGAAAGGATATGATTAGTCTTACTAAAATCATTATTGGTATTTTCTGTATTATCACATTGTACTTACAACATGTCTGGAACCGGAAAAAGGACATGTTAATCCAAATCAATTCAATTCGAATACTTCTTTCATTATAACCCTCCTCTAAATTATTTTCAAACCATGAGTTCAAATTCCTACAGTAAAACGCAC
Source organism: Bacillota bacterium (assembly GCA_023409535.1). Lineage (GTDB taxonomy): Bacteria > Bacillota > Clostridia > Lachnospirales > Lachnospiraceae > Mobilitalea. Next base: position 210,139 of record JAEYGZ010000034.1, on the reverse strand, counting down.
CCATAAAGAAATGCTAACGAGTGCGCCTATCTATTACCTATTCAATTTTTACTTCACCTTATATAGCAGACAAACTGTCTCAACATGTCTTGAGGATACAAAAAGATGCCGTATGATAGTGGTATCTCCTTGGCTGAGAGATATCTCTCCTATTTTTATACCCTTTTACTTTATTTTATCTGTAGCTTTTTTCATGGCCTTATTAACTTCCTGGTCAACAGATTCTTGATAAATGTCAGCGTAAGTTTTTGAATCTTTGATTAGCTCGTCGCAGAAATTTGCTACGTCACTGCCCGTCACTTCGAGCACGCCTTTCCCCAAGGCCGCACCCTCTTCGAAAAGATCAACAATCCCCGAGAGCAAATCTGTCCCGTCGGTTAGTTCGACAGGGCCAACCTTAAAGAGATATTTTTGAAGCTCTTTATAAACAATCTGATAATCCTGGGGAAGCGCTTTGACACGCGCCACGTGCGCCCGCCACGTTTTTTTGCCTTCGATGATATCTTGTATGCTCATTTTGCCCTCCTATCTACCTAATTTTTTTGCAATATTGTTGTTAAGCTGACCGCGCCACTTGTCGCGATAAGTCTTTGCTCCTTCTTCCCCGGCTAACGCTGAACAGAAGCCTTTGATATCGTCACCCAAAACCTCCCGGACACTCTGACCGTCCGCCGCCGATTCTTCCAGCAGGCCAAGTACACCGTCAAGAATTGGCATGAGGTTACGACCGGTGAAATCTGAGTGCGGCCAAAGATTGGCATTAATTTTTTCCCATGCCGCTTGATAATCTGCCGGCAGTTTTTTGACCCGAGCATCAAAAGCTTTCAATTCTTTCGTCATGTCGCTGCCTGTGATTTTCTCCCAGAAATTCATTATATGCCCTCCTTTAATTCGCTAATTTTTGATGATACGAACTCCCACTTTTCCCAGAACTTCCGTAGTTCCTTGCGCCCCTCGTCGTTGAGTGCGAAAAACTTTCGCGGCGGTCCCATATCAGATGGTTTTTTTGTAATTTCTACCAGTTTATTTTTCTCAAGCCTCACCAGGATAGTATATACTGTCCCATCCACAACGTCCGAAAAACCGAGGGCGTTCAGCCGCCGTGTGATCTCGTAGCCATAGATTTCTTCATGGCTGATGATTTCAAGAACACAGCCTTCCAGCACGCCTTTGAGCATTTCTGTAAGGTTCTCCAATGTAACCCCTCCTTGCTATTTTGTCCGGTCTGTATGCAGTATTACTTATTACCAGTATATAGTATCACATAATAGCGCAATTGTCTATAACTATTTTTTATGAATGCAGACAAAGAAATTAAACCGGTTTATATCCGGTATCTATAAATTCCTTTGCAAAAATATTAAAAGAAGATGCTATAATTTTTTGACCTGAAGTATTTGGATGTGTTCCGTCCTCGCAAAGAAATTCTTTTACGTTCCCGGCTTTCAAAAATGCTCCCCTTAAATCAATTAAAGGGACTTGTTTCTCCAATGCAATTTTTTCAATTACCCTGGAGTAGCTTTCCTGATGAAAGTAGATGTTATCAATATCACCAAGCCACATAAGTATATTCTTTTTATTTAAATTTCTGCAAAACCAGTCAAAAAACCCTTGCGGCTCTAATGGGGGCAGGGTAGTTAATATAGGCAAAATACTTTTTTTCTTCAACGTATCAATGATACCGCAATATATTTCTGAAAAAAGTTCTATCGGCGTGTTAGGTAAATGATTGCCCCCTGGATTTTCCGAGATTGCTTTCCAATTATAATCGCAATCATTTCCACCATAATCCATAACAATTACATCGCATCCTATATTTTTTTCCAATCTTTTTTTAAGCAAATCACTGCCTTTTTTTACAGTACATCCAAAGCTTGAATAATTTTGTATTTGTATTGGATATTTTTTGCTCATGATTTCTGTATCAATATTATTGTTCACATAATATTTTTTATTTACCGGATTAATCTGTATTCCCTTCAGAATCGAATCTCCAAATACTCCTATATTTACTATTTGCTCCAGCATTTTTATTACCTTCTTTCAAATGCAATATCACATAGTTATCATTACTATATGATACGTTATTTGAAATCGCTTGTCAACCGGTTTCGCCGATATTCCATCCTTCCGCCTTTTCCCGTATCTCCACAAATTTCTTATAAACTCCTGCTTTTTTGACCAGTTCGCTATGTGTTCCGCTTTCTGCAATTTTTCCATGATCAACTACCAGAATCTGATCCGCGTTCTCGATTGTTGCCAGGCGGTGTGCAATGATGATAATTGTCTTCCCTTTTGTCAGCTCTGAAATTGCAGCCTGGATCTCCTGTTCATTTTCCGGATCAATGGAAGCGGTGGCTTCATCCAGAATAATAATCGGTGCGTTCTTAAGAATTGCTCTTGCAATTGATATTCTTTGTTTTTCTCCGCCTGAAAGTGTTCCGCCGCCCTCTCCGATTACCGTATCATAACCATCCGGCAAGGCACTGACAAATTCATGACAGCATGCCTTCTTTGCCGCACTTAGCATCTCCTCCTCCACAGCCCCAGGCTTTCCAAAGCATATATTGTTTCGAATGGTATCATGGAATAAATACACGCTTTGAAATACCATTGAAATATTGGATAACAGACTGTCACAGGTAAATTCCCTGATATTCACTCCTCCTACTTCAATACTTCCGCTGTCTGCCTCATAAAACCTTGCTATCAGGCTACAAATGGTCGTTTTTCCGCTTCCCGACGGCCCGACAATTGCCGTCGTTGTTTTTTCCGGTATTGTAAAACTAACCTGGTTTAAGATCAGCCTTGTATCATAACCAAAGGATACCTCCCGAAACCTTATGCCAAACTGTGTAAGTAAGATATCCCTTCCGCCTTCATCAATCAATGCTTCGGACTTCAGTGCGTCTAATTGATTCATGGCATTTTCAATCACCCCTAAGATATGCGCACTGTCACTGATTGGTTCAATGGAAGTAAAAATGCTGAAGGACAGAAAGCATAGCAGAAGCATGCTATAAACCGACGTCTGATTTGTCCACCCTAAAAAGCAGGCTGCAAGAATCAGTCCCGCAGCTGCTGCTTTTAATACCAGCAGATGCAGGCAATTAGCCGGTACAAATCCCCATTCAATTTTCAGATGAACCTTCCTGCTGTCCCTGCAAGCCTTTTTCATGGCAGCTCTGGCTGCTCCGTCCTGACCGAAGGATTTTACCACCGGTAAACCCCTGGCGTATTCCAGCGCCGCATTTGTAAGATCGCGGTCTGCCTGGGCAGCTACGGGTGCATTCCGCATACTATACTTTGAAATCACCAGCAAAAATAAAAAAGAAGCTATGACGCCTGCAATTATGATCAGGGATATCACCGGATTAATTACGGCAATCCAAATTAGAATGCAAAGAAAATTCAAGTATCCCCCAATAAAATTATCTACCATGCGAATTCCCATGTTTTCCAGGGTATGCAGCCCTGAAGTGACGGAATTTAAGATATCTCCCGTATTCACTTTCTGAAAATACCCCAGGGAAACACGCTTTAACAAATCACCGATTGCAAGTCTGTCCCTGGCAACCAGTTCATAGCTGATTGCTTCCTGAAATTTTGCCCTTAGATAATCGAAGAGAAAGCGAAGAAATATAAATACCGCCATCAGCGCGGTACTCAGGCCAATCCATCCCGGATCAAATCTTCCTCCGCCCCTGTTATCCTCAATCAGCATTCCAACAGTATAGGCAGCCAGAATCACAGGCATTGCAGCAAACCATGCCGAGAAAAAAGAAAAGACAAATCCGATGAACAGTTTTCCTTTAAATTCGCCGCACCACTCAATGATCCGTTTTATTGTTCTAAACATCCACGCCCACTTCCTTTCCCTGCGCTCCGACGGACCATGCTTTTGCACCGATATGAGCCCTCCACATATCCGCATATAGCGGAGAGCTTTTCAATAATTCATTTTGTTTCCCTTGTGCGGCAATCTTTCCGTTTTTTAAAACTACGATATTATCCGCCTTCTTTATTGTTGAAAGCCGATGTGCAATCACAAGAAGCGTCTTCCCCTTTGTGAGTGCCGCAATACTGCGCTGGATTTTATCTTCATTTTCCGGATCTGTGAAGGCCGTGGCTTCATCCAGAATGACAACCGGCGCGTTTTTTAAAATCATCCTTGCGATGGCAATACGCTGCTTCTCTCCGCCTGACAGTCTTTTTCCTGCCTCTCCCGCAGGCGTGTGATAACCATGTTCAAGCTTACGAATGAATTCATCACATTGGGCGGCCCTTGCCGCCTCATACACTTCCTCATCCGGTGCGTTGGGATTCCCCAGTCTAATATTTTCAAGGAGGGAGCAGCGGAACAGGAAATTATCCTGTGTAACAAAGCTAACCGTATCTGCAAGCTGCTTCAGCGGAATCTCCTTCACATTCACACCGCCAATTTCAATGGCTCCGCCGGTCACATCCCAGAAGCGTGCGATCAGCTTGGCAATGGTTGATTTTCCGCCGCCGGAAGCTCCGACCAGCGCAGTGAAGCTTCCATTGGGCAGCTTCATGTCAATTCCATGCAGCACCTCATTTTCTTCTTTTCCGTCATAGGAAAAGGTTACCTTGCTGAAATTGATATCATATCCCGTAAGCTTAGCATTATTTTTCGCTTCAGGCAGTGATGGCAGGTTCAAAAACTGCTGCAAATTTTCTATGGTAAATTGCATTTCCCGTATGCTTTCACTAAACACCTCAAGCTTTGCAAGGGAACCAATCATGGACATGGATAGCATACAGCAAAGGGCTGCCTGGGCAGGAGTAAGTACCCCCTTACTATACAGCCATAAAACAGTTGGAAGAGTCCCCAGCAATGTTGCCGGAAAAAGCGCAAAAGAAAGCTTCATGGTAATCCATGTGGAAGAAAGCCATTTTATGATAAAATTACGGTAATTGATAATCGCTTTGGCAAATTTCTCATAGGAAGCTCCCTCCCTTCCAAAGGCCTTTATTACCTCAATTCCTTCAATATACTCAACAATCGTACTGTTCATATAGCTGTTGGCTTCATTATATCTGTCAAAATTCTTTCCGCTGATTTTATAGGTAAGTACCATACACGCCAGGGCAAAGGGCAGGGTGACCAGAGATGCCAGTGCTGCTCTTGCGTCTACGATCCATAGTCCCGCCAGGCTTATAACGGGCAGTACCACATGGCCGGCTCCCTCCGGAATCATATGTGCCAGGGGAGGTTCAATATTCTCGATTTTATCTACCATGATATTTTTGATTTCCCCAATGGAATGTCTCGTTACCTCTCCAAGCGGTGCGTGCATAAATGTATCTGTCACGCGCAGCCTGAGCTTCTCAAGAATGTGATATGCCGCATTATGTGATATTCCTGTGGAAAGTCCGAATGCAACAACCTTTACTGCATAAGCAAGCAGCGTGATTCCTCCCCAGCGGATCAATAATGCAGGTGTCACCGCAGCGCCGGTGAACAGCTCAATCAATCTGTACACACACAAATAAGGGACAAGTCCGGATACGATGCTTATCACCGACAGCAGCACAGACATCAAAAGCTTTCCTTTACACCCTGCCGCATAATCCAGCAAACAGGAAAACCAGCTCTCTTTTTTCATTTCCTCCATATATTTAAATCTCCTATCATTTTTTCCTGCCGTCTACTTTTTACCGGAGCCGAAAATTCTACGATACTCCAGGGGCGCTTTCCCTATCACCAGCTTAAAAGCTGCCGTGAATTTGCTTGGACTGTCATAGCCTACCCTTCCGGCAATATCAGTAATGCTCATACCGCATTGATTTTTCAATAAAACGGCAGCCTGATTCATCCGGTAGACTCTCATATAAGTACTGATCGGACTTCCATAGACATTCTTAAAACAGTTCTTCATGGAAGTGAGCGGAATATCAAAATACTCTGACAGCTCCTCCTGTGTATAGTGCTTTTCAAGATTTTCCGTCATCAGCTTTTGCATTGCTTTCATTTTTTCCACCTGATTTTTATAAAAATACGGCTTTTCCTCCAGATTATTGGGGAGCTCCAGAACATCCAGATAGAGCAGCAGCTCAAATATCTTAATTTTAAAATATGGTATCCGGATTTTCTCCGGGACCCCATAAAGCTCACTGAAAATATGCTCAATGGCAGGGGCATTATGGATCACCAGGGGTTGCCTTCCCTCACAGAATTTCTTTTGCAGGGCCGGGAGATTAACAGGGAACTCCTTTATCTCTTCTTTGAGTGCCTGCCCTGCCAAATCCATATCAAAAGTAACCATAAGCCCGTGATAATGGGAAAGCGGAAATTCAAAATGTCCTTGATGTGCAATTCTCCGGTCTAATTTTAAATCTCCTGCTTCAACATAAGAATAGGTTCCCTGGCCGGAGGCGTATTCCAGTCTGCCTTCTCTGCAGTGGTCGATGCAGAACAGATTCCGGCTTGTGGCATAGGTAGAATCAAAACTTTCCATATGGTAATCATTATAGGAAATGCTTACCCCCGGAAAAACCTGATACATTGTCATGATGCCTTCTCCGGTATCATTTTTCATCTGAAAAACACTGCATTCCTTCGATTGCGCCAAAAGGACCATCTGTTCCTCTTCCTTGATTTCATCAAACTTCACGGGCCTTCCCCTCCTCCCATCATACTTTATATTGTCAGGATTTTGTCACATGCGGACAGCATAAACTCTTTATCGTGGGTTGCAACAATCACGATCCGGCCAGAAGCCGCAAGCTGCTTCAAACGCATGGATACCGCTTTCATAGTTGCATAATCCAGACCGCTTGTAGGTTCATCAAAAATCAGGACCCTTTTCCCTGAAAGTATGGCGGTAACAATCGCCAGCCGCTGCTTCTGTCCTCCGGAAAGAGCCATCGGATGCCGGCCGGCAACAGTTAGCAGCCCCAATTGCTCCAGCTCGCTCCGTATCACCGTATCCTCCAACCCATTACCTGATATTTTACATTCCTCCCATACGCTGTCGGCAAATAGCTGATGATTGACATCCTGCATGACTAGAAAGCATTGTTTCCGCCTTATTTTTTCAGACACTTCTTTTCCATCCAATAATATCTTTCCGGTCATTGGCTGAAGTAATCCGCAGATGCACCGAAGCAGGGTAGTTTTCCCAACTCCGTTCCCCCCTGTAACGGCAAGAATTTCTCCCTGTACTGCCGAGAAGGAAATATCACGGCACAAGGGCGGCTGTCTTTTATACCCGACTGAAAGTGCCTCGACCCATAAGCCGTTACCCGCTCCTGCAGGATGCGCCGCGGGAAGCTCACCTTCCTCCTCCTTCACACATCTTAAGCCCATATGCTTGCGGTCCGGCTCCGATAATGCAAGAAATTCGTCTCTGGAATATATCCGAAGCAGTTCCCCATTCTTTAAATATACCGCTCTATCCAGCAAATCATATAAAAAGGATAGCCTGTGCTCTGCTATGATAATGGTATGGCCTTCCTGTTTTAAATAGAAAAGAAGTTTCTTTAAGGAAGCTACTGCCGTCAGATCCAGATTCGCAGTAGGCTCATCCAATACGTAAACAGACGGGTTCATGGCATACACCGAAGCAAATGCCAGTGTCTGCTTTTCCCCTCCGGACAATTCAAAGATACTTCTTCCCAAAAGCCTTTTTATCTGAAGATTTTTTACTGTCTCCTCCAGCCTTTTCTTCATCTCCTTCGGACTTTTTCCTTGATTCTCCATTCCAAAGGCCAATTCACTTTCCGTATCCAGGTGAAAAAACTGGCTCTTTGGATTCTGAAACACGGAACCAACCGCCTCTGCCAGCTGATAGAGCTTTGTCCCTGACACCTCCATGCCCTTGGTAACTACCGCTCCCTCCAGTTCGCATTGCCCGCAAAAATGCGGTATCAATCCATTCACCAGCTTCGTAACCGTTGTCTTGCCACAGCCTGACTCTCCGCATAAAAGGATACATTCCCCTTGTTTGATCTCCAGATTAATGTCTTTTAATATTTTCTCCTGACCGCTATAACCGAAGGATACACCCTGAATAAATACCATATTACCTGCTCCTTATTTTATAAAAAAAGTTCCGGCAAGAAACAAACAGCCGATTATTCCGCACACATAGTCGGCAGGTTTTAACCGCAATGTTATGATACTGGTCTTTTTCACCGGGTTTTCAATTCCTCTGGTTACCGTGGCGGCAGACAGCTCTTCCGCAGTTGCGGTTGCAGACATCATAAGCGGCACCAGCATTGCCTCCAGCTTCCTTGATGCCTTTATTCTTCTTAAGCGCAAAGCCTCTCTGATATAGTGGGTTTCTTCCCGAATGGCCGGGAAATAGCGGATGGTAACCGATAAAGAGATAATCAGTTTCTCCGGAAAGTGTAATTTTCTCATAGCAAGAACAAATTTCTGCAGGGATATTTCTCTTATCATCAAAGCTCCTGTCATCAGACACGGAAACATTCGAATGGAGTAATTTACCAAAATCACAAAAATGGTAGATATCATTTCCGGTAATGAGGGTAACGCAAGGTATTGCACAAACAGCATAGCGAAAAATGACAGGAGCCATTGGCCTGCCATCTTATATTTTCCGGCCAGCAGCATCAGGATGTCTATAAGGCCAATCCAGCCTATTTCAATCCATAAGCTTCTTTGGCAGAAGGTAATAATATTTGCTAAGATTAAGAGTAATAAAAATGTCCGCGGATCCAAACCTATCCTATGCATTCGAAACCATTCCCGCCTTTTCGAAGTGCTTACGGAACAGGCCTTTACTGATCCAGGCTCCGAGAATCGCCCCAATTACCGGCGCAAGGAAAAGAACAACAAGCATAACCGGCGACGAAAGACCTTCCAGTGCTCTTATGTAACTCTCCGGCATACCCTGCCCCCCGATCTGCGCCATGAATTTATCATGCATCATCCAGATGGGAAGCGGTGATCCCGTCATTCCAAGAGAGAATAGGATAAATGCAGCGATATTACCTTTTACACTGCGATACCCGCTGAAGAAACGTGCCGCTTCTCCCAGGATGCAGGCAATTGCAAAGGTAACCAGGATTACCATGGTAAACATCCCTGTTACAAAATAGATCAACCCTGTAATTACTCCCATCAGCAATACCGCCCCCGTTTTCTGAACCTTTGAGCACATCAGCATAAACGGAACTCCTGTAAATAAAGCAATAAATCCCGGCATGAGGATCCACATAACCGGATGCAAGCCTCCCGCAAGCATGAAAATAAAATTAATAACAAAATAAATTGCCGAAAAGATGCCGATGGTAATCAGATCCTTTCCCTTCAGGCCTCCTCCATTTGTTACTCGTGACATAAGTTTGCCTCCTTTTGATTAGTTGTAACTAACTCGCTACCAAACAAAAATGCTCCAGGAGCATTTCTATTTGGTAGCGTACAGGAAGAGCTTCAAAAAATCTAGTCCGATCAGACTGTTTTATCCCGATTAGACAAAATTACTTACACAAAAGCATTGTCCCTTCAAGCCAACTGTCAATTTTAAAGCTTCCAGCCAACCGCTTTTTGCCGTTGTTCCCAAAAGCGCCTGTAAATGCCTTCCTCTGCCATAAGCGCTGCATGTGCACCCACCTGGCTGATTTGCCCGTTCTCTAATACCAGGATCTGATCCGCATCCCTGACTGTTGTCAGTCTGTGGGCAATCGATATCAATGTTTTCCCTTCCGTCAGTTCTTTGATTGCTCCGATTAATTCATGTTCATTTTCCGGGTCAACACTGGAGGTAGCCTCATCCAGAATGATAATGGGGGCATCCTTTAAAATAGCTCTTGCAATTGAAATTCTCTGTTTTTCTCCCCCTGACAAGGTAGATCCGCTTTCTCCCACCATCGTCTGATATCCTTGCGGTAATTCCATAATAAATTCATGACACCTGGCCCGTTTTGCGGCAGCTATCACTTCCTCATGGTCAGCGTCCGGATTTCCGTAGAGAATATTATTTTCAATTGTATCATGGAAAAGATATACATTTTGGAACACCATGCTGATATAACGGAGAAGACTGTCCGCCGTATAGTTTTTTATCCTTTCTCCGCCAATCCGGATTTCTCCTTCCCTGGCATCCCAAAATCTCGCGATCAAATTGCACAGGGTTGTTTTTCCTGAACCGGAAGGACCTACGACAGCGCATTTAGACCCTTCCCCGATCCGGAAAGAAAGCTTGCGGAGAACATCTCTGCTATCATATCCAAAAGAAACATTTTCAAATTCAATATCAAATTGTGTTAAATCCAGTTTTCTATCGGTCTGGTCCATCGACGGAATATTCGTAACCTTCTCTAACCGGTCCAATTCCGTCGTTATTTTTTTGGCAAGAAATGCGCCGTCACCCATTTGTTCCATTTCCGCATATACTAAAAATGCACTGATAATAAACATTAGGCTGTAGGAAAGACTGATTTCACCTGAAATATATAAGAAAGCAGATAAAAGCATCAGGAGTGCGCCAGTTATTTTGTATACCGCAGTATACCATTTTAATAAGCCTGCCACAGCATGCTCCTGGCGTAAGTCTGCATTTCTTTTCCGTTCAAATGCATGATAAACAGCCGTTTCGTTATCTTCTATGGCAAACGCACGCATAACCGATATTCCCCGGATGTATTCCAGGGCCCGAGCAGTAAGGTTTTCCTGCGCCGCCTGTACCAGCGGCGTATGCATCACTCCTTTTTGCTGGATGACATGCAATACCCATATTCCTGCTGCCAGCCCCAGTAAGGTCAACAGAGAAAACAGCGGATGAAAGAACAAGAACAAAACCGTCATGACCAGCGCCATAAAAACTCCGCCTGTCAAATCAGTAATTGCCAGCATGGAATACTGCTCCAGTTCAACAACCGTTGAGGTCAGAACCGTTTGAATTGTTCCCAGCCTTTGCTCGGAGAAGTAACCCATCGGCGCTTTTTTCAACTGCTCTCCGACTCTTAAGCGGTAATCCCTGAACATGTCAAAGCCCTTGGCGCTCATGGAGATATCCACCATCCACTGGAAGAAAAACCTTCCGATGATACTGCCAATAACAATCCCCAGGGCCTTCCAGATTATTTGAACCGTTAAAGCATCCAGATGCTCCAGAATGATGTAAATCCCAAAAATCATCAGTGCCATGGAAAAGGTTTTTAAAATATTAAATACAATTCCCAGCAGAATCTTCGGCTTATTTTTACCCGAGATTTCCAGTAATCTTAAAATTATTTTCAGCATGCATTTTCCCCTTTCAAATCTGCCCTTTCCATTCCAATATGCTGCTCCCACATGGTTTGATACAATGCGCAGGAGGTAAGCAAAGCATCGTGTGTCCCCTTCGCGATGATTTCTCCTTTGTCCACCACCAGTATCTGATCGGCATTACGAATCGTTGATAATCTATGGGCAACCACAACCAGCGTCTTTCCCTGAACAAGCTTACCAACCGCTTCCTGGATTGCAGCTTCACTTTCCGGATCCGCATATGCCGTTGCTTCATCCAGAATAATCACATTGCTTTTCTTGAGCATGGCACGGGCAATCGTGATTCTTTGCCGTTCTCCTCCGGAAAGTCTGTCACCCGCATCCCCTGCAAGGGTATCATAGCCTTTTTCCAGCGTCAGGATAAAGTCATGGCAATTTGCGGCTTTTGCGGCTTTTTCCACTTCGGCATTGCCGGCGGCCGGGTTTCCAAGGCGAATGTTCTCCCTGATTGACATATCAAACAGGAAATTATCCTGTGCCACATATCCGATTTCTCCCATCATCTGATGAAAGGGAATCCTCTTGATATCCATCCCTCCATAGCGCACCGTTCCGGAGTCCGCATCCCAAAAGCCAGCCATTAACTTTGCAATCGTCGATTTTCCGGATCCGGAAGGCCCGACAATTGCCGTCATTGTTCCCGGTTTGACCGAGAAGGAAAGATTGTGGAGAACCTCTTTTTTCTCCTGATAGGAAAATGATACCTGTTCAAAAGAAAACGCACTGTTTAATAGCTTCACTTCTTCCATGGGTCTATGCTGCTCTTTGATGGCAAGAAATTCTCTGATCGGCCGGAGATTTGCCATGATCGTAGTAAGCTGTTCGCTTCCAAAGGCAAGCTTCATCAAAGGAGCGATAAATCCTAACGGTATAATAATACAGGATATAAAAACAGGAAGCGTAATTTCCCCATTCCTATATAGCCATGCGCCAAATGGCAAGGTTCCGAGCATCGTAGAAGGAACAATCGCTTGCACCGCCGCCATCCAAAACCAGCATTGTCTCCACCAGCTCAATGTACTATCATGGTAAAACCGGATGGAATCTGAAAACTTGCCATAGGATTCCCTGCTTCTTCCAAATGCTTTAATCACCTGTATTCCTCCAACATATTCTACCAGGGCCGCATTCATTTCCTTTCCGGAGCGCAGATATAATTCCATTTTTTTCGAATACCCCCGCATCATTCCAAAAATGAAAGGAATTGATAGAGGCAGTGTAATCAGGGATATGAGTCCCATTCTCCAATCAAGTGCAAAAATCAATATAATGCAGGCCAAAGGAGCCGCAATCTGGGACGGTGCCTCCGGTATCATATGAGCGATGGAGTCTTCGAGCTTCCCGACATTATCCACCATAAGTGTTTTCAGCGCACCGGAAGGTGTTTCCAGCATAACCCCCATGGGAACCTTCTTCATCTTATCTGCAATTGCTTTTCTTATATTCTTTAAGATTGTGAAAGCTATCCCATGACTTCTTCTGGATGAACTCCAGCACAGCAGTGTCCTCAGAACAATTCCTGCCACGGCAAGCATCGCCCAAAACATTGCTTTTTCGTAGGTAATCGTTCTTGCATAGATTGCATTGGCCAATTCTGCCGCCGCGAGGAAAGGGAGCATCCCACACAGCTCTCCCAGGATTGCTAAAATTACGGATAGCGTCATCTTTCCTTGATCCTCTCCAACAAATTGAAACAGAATCTGAATTGCATTTTCCTTTTTGGTTTTCACCGATATCATTCCTCCTTTTTTAGTTAGTCCAAACTAACTCATGTTTAAAAAATAGGGACTGTTAAAGTCCCAAAACAGTCCTCCATCCGGGATAAAAGAATCTTTGCAGCGTTTTAAGATAATGCTCCGCATCCTCCCTGCTGAAATCATGCACAATTACTTCAAATACCGCTGAATAATATGCACTTAAGAGCAGGTGTAATTCTTTTGGAACAATATCATTCACAGGAATTCCTTTTCCTTTTGCCTCTTCCAGATAATCCAGCGTTTCTTTTTCCTCCATCGTCACAAAATCATGAATGAAATTGGCATGCTTTGTGCCTTGTGATCCGCAGATCAGAAGCTTAAACTCATCGTGATAAGAATACATCAAATGAATAAAAAGCTTAATATCCGCATGCTCCATCCACATATCATCCATCCGGTTACATTCCAGTAAAGCATAGCTCTGATTGCGATGCCTTTGAAATTCAAGATCAAACTGCTCAAATAGAGGCTTCAGTAACTCCTCAAACATAGCTTCCTTATCAGAAAAATGCCGGTATAGTCCCGCCGCACTCATACCTGCACCGGAAGCAATTGCACGCATGGAGGCTTTTTCAAACCCCTTTTCTAAAAACTCTTTCTTAGCAGCGGGAATTATTTTATGATAGGTATCGCTTTTATCTTTTGGCATAGAGTCCGCCCTTCTCGAAAGATGTTAGTATGTAAACAACGTTCGCTAACGCTGTTTACATACTAACATCTTCCATTTCAAATGTCAATCATTTTAAATGACTATACCAGGTAAGACTCTGTTAATTTCGTTGTCATGTCCACCAGCTCTGCAGCAGAGGAAGAAAGCGAATTCATTGATATGGTTTGTTCCTCTACAGATGCGGATAATTGCTCTGCGATTGCCGCATTATCACCGGAAATATCCGAGAGGGACTTTACAGATGAAACAACACCTCTTGTTCCCTCTGACATTTGCTCTGCAATCGCAGATATGTCCTGTATATGATTTGAGATCACTTCAAAATCATTAATAATACTTTCGAAAGAAATATTCGATTGATTTACTTTAACCGTACCATCCTCGATACTGTCTTCTTCCTCTCTGATCGAATGTATTACGTCTTTAATATCCCTTTGGATTTCTTTTATGATAGCAACGATATTATTTGCCGATAATGACGTCTGTTCCGCTAATTTTTTGATTTCATCAGCAACCACCGCAAAGCCTTTTCCCTGTTCCCCTGCGCGCGCCGCTTCAATTGCGGCATTTAACGCCAGAAGATTGGTTTGTACGGAAATATCCGTAATAAATTTAATAATACCTTCAATTTTTTTTGACTTTTCGGATAAACTGTTCACTTTTTCTCCGGAAACCTTTGATATGGATTTTATCTCACTCATCTGTTCCATCACATAAGTCAAATCATTTCTTCCTTTTAAAGACAGCTCATTAAATGTTTCGATACTATTTGATATCTCTTGTATCCTTAAAGTAGTCAGTTCTATACCGGAAGCCAGCTCTGAAAGTATATCGGTAATACTGACAATCATTCCGTTTTGTATCTCCGCACCGCCGGCTACCTGCTGGATCGACGCCGTTATTTGCTCCAATATACTGGCTGCACTATTATTTCTTTTCAGCAGCTCCCGGGATAAAGACACTATATTGTTTGAGTTTTCGAAAACATTCTTATTTTGGTTATTGCAAAAATCTATCATTTTGTTATACGCATTTGACATATTTTCAATTTCAATAATTCTGCTGCCCTCTATCCTGCAATCCTCCGCTGTAAAACCACCGGCAGGAATTTTTCTCATTGAATTTTCTATCTGCAGTAAGGGATCTGATATCAGCTTTGAGAGTCTCATAACAGCTGCAATAGTTGCTAATAATCCGAGCAGGAAAAAAGTCATGGATAAGAAACTATATAATTTTATTGGATCGCTAAAACTATTCGTTAGAAATTCCGTTTCATTCTTTTTCAGTATGTAGAAACCAATACCCTGCAAGATTACTTCAGTAATTAAAATTGGTCCAACGCTGAACAGCAGCCACTCTTTGACAGTTTTTTTCATTATTGAGTTCCTCACTTCCGGATGAAGTAATTTATCACAGGATATTATTCACCAAGACCTGCTTCAATCAGGTTTACTAATTCCTTCACTGCCGCTTCTTCGTCAATTCCTTCCGCGGTGATTATCACAGGACTCCCACTGGCAGCCTCAAGCCCAAGAATTGAGATAACTGATTTTGCATTCGCTTTTTTTTGATTGATTTCAATCGTGATATCTGATTTGAATTTTTTAGCAGCTGTTACAAATAAATTAGCCGGCCTGGCATGCAGACCTGCCTTATTTATGATGATTGTGTTCTTTGAATACATAATATTCCTCCTCATATAACCCGGCGTTCTCTGATCATCCCGATGATTCCGCAGCTTTTTATTTTACTCTTAATTACAAACGTTTTTGTTATACTTCACCGAAAGCAGAATTTACAAGATCAATAAGAGTGTCAACCGCTCTGGCTTCATCCTCACCCTGAGCGCTGATCGCGATTCCTTCTCCCTGTGACAGACCCAGCGAGAGCAGCATAACTATAGATTTTGCATCAACCTCATCTTCCCCTCCTGTTCTTTTTATAAGTATTTTTGATCTGAAGGTCTTTGCGCAAGCAACAAAATCCGATGCCGGACGGGCATGAAGACCTGTTCTGTTTATTATCTTTGTGTTTTTTGTATACATAATATAGCCTCCAAATTGTGTTATTAATTAAGCGTGCTTCCTATCATAAAATATCCGCAAGAGAACTTTTTAAATATTCCTCCATCCCGGCAGCTGTTACATAATTTTTCAAGTTAGCGGCGATACTGCCTGCTTGCCCGACGGCCAGCGAATTAATCATTTTTTTTATCCGTCCCACGGAGGAAATTCCCATTGATAATTGGCGTATACCCATACCAAGTAAAACCACTGCCGATAAAACATCTCCGCCCATTTCACCGCATACACAAATCGGTTTTCCTTCCTTCACGAACTGTTCAATCACGAAACCAATCATACGGAAAATTGCAGGATGATAGGCTTGGTAATATTCCGTAACATTCGGATTCAGTCTATCCACCGCTATCATGTACTGGGTCAGATCGTTGGTTCCTATACTGGCAAAATCCACTTCCTTTACAACAAAATCGGCAATCAGGGCAATCGAGGGTATTTCAATCATAATTCCGATCTTCACGTTTTTATCAAATGGTATTTCTTCTTTGTCAAGGCCAGCCTTAACCTCCCCCAGGACAGCTTTTGCTTTATAGATATCCTCCATATTAGCTACCATCGGAAACATGATACGTAAATTCCCATGGATGGAAGCTCTTAGCGCTGCTCTCAGCTGCGTTTTAAAAATATCAGGATTTTGAAAGCATAGTCTCAATGCGCGGTTTCCCAAAAAAGGATTGTCCTCTTTTGGAAGCTGAAGATATTCAAGTGTTTTATCACCGCCGATATCAAGAGTTCGCAAGGTAACGGGCCGTGAACCGAATTTTAGAAGGACCTTTTTATAAATCTCATATTGCTCCTCTTCTGTTGGTAAGTGGCTGCGTCCCATGTATAGGAACTCTGTCCGGAAAAGTCCCACACCATCTGTAAATTGTGCTCCCTCAAGTTCCAAAAGGTCGGCCGAGCTGATATTCAAATCTATTTCTACGGGGAATCCATCTGCGGTAACAGCTTTAATATCCATAAATTTTTTAACTTCCGCGGTATGCATGATGAAGTCTTCCCGTTTTTTATGATAGCTTTCCATTTGCTCCTTCTCAGGCTCTGTAATAAGTAACCCATCCAATGCATCCACGATAACTGTTTCTGATTGCTTCACAATGGAAACAGCTTCCTGAACGCCCAATAATGCCGGTATTTCTAAATTACGGGCAATAATCGCACTGTGTGATGTATACCCCCCTATCTCAGTGACAATTGCAAGGGTATTTGCCGGGTCAAGCATAACCGTATCTGACGGCAGCAAGTCGTGTGCCACAATAATGACCGGTGTTTTGATTGAAGCCAGACTCTTTTCAGGCAAACCATAGAAGCAGCGAAGAAGCCGCAGCTGCACATCCTTTATGTCGGCTGCCCGCTCCCGGATCAGCATATCCTGTGTTTTTTCCAGTATGCCTATATACTTTTCATAGGTTGAATAGATTACCCAATCGGCATTCAGGCAGTCTTGCGCTATGGATATACGGATTTCCTCATCTATCACCGGATCACTCAATATCTCCATATGTGCCGAAAAAATCTTCGCCTTTTCCTTATCACCTGCCATCAATTTCTTCCTGACAGCCAGTATCTCCTCCTGCGCTTTTTCCTTTGCCTTCTCATAGCTTTCTATCGTCTTTGATCTGTCACCAGGCACAATTACATTTTTAACCACAGATGGAACAAACGGTTCGAACAGATGAATCTTACCTATCCCAATCCCTTGAGATACAGGATTTCCCTTATAGATCATCCTTTTCCTCCTTTGACTTTTTATAAACGGATTTCCTTTCATATTTCTTTAAAATCTCTATGACCTGCTCATATGTGCCAGCCGTCCGTAATTCCTTTGAAGCAGCTTTATTACAAAAAACATTCATCATACTAAAAAGCAGCTCCTTATGCTTGTTGGCATGATCCAAAGATAATGCCACAATGATATCAACAGGATCGTTATCCTTATGCCCAAATTTCACGGGAGCAGATAATCTTAAGAAGGATACACCGAATTCCGATGCCCCATCCCGAGGATTTGCATGCGCAATGGCAATTCCCGGAGTAAAAACGATATAAGGGCCGTTTTTTATTACGTTATCAACCATGCATTGTACATAGTTTTCATTGCACTTTTGTTTTCTGACCAACGGTCCGGCTGCAAGGATGATTGCTTCCTTCCAATCAACTGCCTGCTTGTCCAGCAGAATATCCCCGGCAGACAGCTGTTTCCATAAGAACCCGTCGTTTGAAACATTTTCCCTGGTTTCATCCTTTCCGTTTGGCTCATGGTCAATGGTAAACTGTTCCGCGCCCGTACCGTCTTTCAGATGATTTTCAAGAGGAAGCTCCTCTGAAGCAAGCTGCTTCCGATCGATTGCCTCGATGATTAAATGATGGATTTTGCTCAATTCATCCAGGGTAAGCATTACACTGACCTGCAGCCATGGTATTGTAATACCGTTAAGCGGTATCGTGCTTAAAATAAAGTCACAGCTCCTTTTAACTGCTTCCGGATTATTAAGTAATTCTTTTTTCAGACCATGAAAAGACAATACACCTGCTATGTTTACCTTAAAATGTTTTTCCACCATTTCAGACAAAAATACGGATGTTCCAATTCCGGAATCACATACAATAATGACATTGGGTAAAACCGCTTTTCGCCTTGTTCTTTCCAATGCAGCGATAATATGAATTAATACAAAGCATTTTTCATCATTGGTCAGCGTAATCCCCATATACGCTTCAATCACATTAATAGTTTCATTCAGTTTTCTGAAATCATTTTTGTATTTTTTTATTATCTGCTCTGAATCAGGGTTTTTTACCTTCTCTCCTCGTTGGAGACGCCTGTATAATCCCGTAACATGTGCCGTCAGAAACTCCTGCAGCTTATAATCATTCAATAAATTCAAGCCGTAAGCCAGGGAAAGCTTATATAAAAAGCTCTTGACGATGATATAAAAATTGATCAGTTTCTCATTGGCGGCACCTTCCGAATTAATCAGGTTGTGCTTTTTCAGCTTATGCGCCAGATATATGGTGTCCTTATTCATCGAAGGAGTAAGCAAGCAAGTGCTTTTTAACATATTTTCGGCTATAGGAATACACATATCGTTCGAATCCAGCTTTACCGAAAAAGCTTCTTCAATAAATTTGGAATTTGACAGTCTTGCAATAGAGATACATAAAACAAGTACTATTTCATAAAATTCAAAATCTGCCATAGAAAAATTAAAATGCTGCTCTGCAAGTGTCACGGCTGCTTCCGCACCCTTCCAATAAAAGTCAAGATTTATTTTTTGCCGCAAGAATTTCGTACATATATTAAAATTCCTTGTATCAAAAAGCTCCATAACAGGAATTTCTTCATCCCTGACCAGCGTCAGAATCGCATCTCTTCGTTGACTCTCGGTGAGTTTAAGCAAAAAACCCTTATGTTTGTTCTCATAAAATTTTATATTCCTATCATGAAAATAATCCGAGATATCGGCAACATCCTTAATGAGCGTGGCCCTGCTTGTAAACAATAAATTATTCAATTGTGCCAGAGTGATCGGCTCATCCGTTAACAGTAACGAGATACCGATAATAAATCTGCGTTCCCTGGGCGACAGCTTATATTCATAGAAATCTTCCTTTAAAGCCTTGTTCAGTATCGTTGAGGCCTGTTCTGCCGTCCCGCTGAACAGGACGTTTTCTCCCTTAACCAGGAACAAGCCCTTCATTCCGTTATCAGCATAATCTTCAATGATTGCCAGATAATTCTTAATCGTACGAACACTGACCTCAAATTTTTTGCACAAAATATCCATAGGAACTACTCGATTTTCATTTGTAAGTAAAAAATACAGTATCTCATAGACTCTTTCATTCATCGCTGCAATCCCTTTCCTCATGTAAAAAGAATTTACAAAGTACTCTATAAAATAAACTCATATATTTCTCTTTCCAATGAGCTTTCGGTATAGTAATCCCCATGCTCTTCCGGCTTTATGGTTCCCAGATAGCTGCCGCCTAATTTTTCACAGATCCTTTTTGACGGTTTATTATCCTTATTCACTGCAAGAAATAATGTCTTCATTCCGATTGCTTCAGCTGTTTGAAACAATAATCTGCATGCCCTAACCGCATATTCGTTGCCGCGATACCTATCCTTTATATAAAATCCGATATTCCCGGTATGGCAGGGCCTTTCATCATTCACAATAAGATAACAATACCCATAGGAATCCGTTGCTCCATTTTTTTGGATTTCATAATATTTAACAGCTTTTATACTTCCAGAAAAATCATCCAAATGAAAGCCTGTCTCTCTGGGCATTAAATCAATTGTTCCATCCGAACAAATACAATGTTTATTCAAGCAGATTGTTCCTTTCCAAAGCAGAATAAATACACACTTCTATAAATATCACATGTCCCTGATAATCGGCAGCATTATTTCCTGCAGCTTTCCGCATATAATTACTGTGTATGCCACATATGCCATTTTTCAAGAAATACTTCCCTGAATTCATTGATTGACAGTCTTCTGGCTCTCTCCAGAAACTCTATATCCTGGAACATCCTGGAGATAGCACCCAGAACTTTTAACTGGTCTTTGGACTTTTCAATTGCAATATTAAATACAAAACCAACTTCTATCTCATCCTCCGGGTCTTCCATGTTTCTGAATTTAACAGGCTCGCTTAATCTTAGTAAGCATGCTCCGGGCTTTATTACATGTATGGCCTCGGTGTGTGGCAGTGCAATCGGAACCTTTGTGGGCAAACCGGTAGGGTACAGCTTTTCCCGCTCTATGCAGCCGTTCAGAAAACTCTCTTTGACGCACCCATTCTTCTCTAATATGTGTGCGGTTATTTGAATGGCTTCTTCCCAATTTGCTGCTTTACCTTCCGTTAAAAATATATCTTCGAGCATTCTCTACCTCACTATTATCTGTTTTCTATATGGATTAATTCTGAAACACGGTCATATATGTAGTTTCCGGTATCATCCACACACCACATCTGCTTCATGCGATTTTGTACTTCCTTCTCACTCAGCTTATCCTGCTTTGCCAGAAATTCAACCATCTTGATAATTAAGTCCAACCCGCTGTCAATGGCATAGCCCTTGCTTTTCAATAAGGCTAACGGTCTTATGAATCTTTCCTTATATTCCAGCTTCCTCCACATATCTCTTGCCACGTCATCCAGATTTCTTTCACTGGCAACTGATTTCCCTGTCGTCTTTTTTCCTCTCTCAGTCCAGTAGAATTTCGCCCACCGGTCCACTTCCTCCTTCGCCATTCCGAAGCCGATTTCCAGGCTGCTCTTAACAAGGGAATAATAGGGCTCCAATACCTTCCTGACCTCCTTACTGGCAGACGCCTCTGCCATAGTATTCAAGCCGTAGTAAATTCCCAGGAAGGCCAGAGAATCCACGCAGGTATTCAATAAAAATCTTTTTCTGAAAAAATGCCCCTGCAAATCATCTACAGCCGGTATCAGCCTGATGCCCGTATCCGGCAGCATATTCCTGTCGACGCCGATTTCATAAAAGCTTTCCGTATATACTGTCATGGGATCGCTCCTGGACTGTGAGCATCCCCGGTCTACCATGGTATCCGGAACTTTAATTTTATTAAGTAATTCTTTATGCTTTTCATCTTTTGCAAAACCTGATAAAAGCGTCTTAAAGTAGCCCGATGCATCTTCCAGGTTTTCACAGCATATAACAGCTCTTTCACTGTTACGGTCGTCATTCCATACCTCACTGATCATTTTGGCGACATGTACCAGGTTTTCCTGACGCACTGATGTTGTAACAGTCATAGCTTCTTTAAGAACCTTTTTCAATTCCGTTGCATCGGTAACTACAGAGAATGCACCGTCAAAGTCTATTTTCTTCGCTTGTTTGCCTTCTTCTTCATCTGCTATGAACAAGGTATAGCTTAAGGTTTCCTTGAGCTTGCCTATGAGCGCTTCATTCGCATCCGCCAATATCACCCTGCATCCGCTTTCTTTTAAAATAGGTACAATAAAACCTCTTCCCAAGGATCCTGCTCCAAAATGAACAATCAATTTATCCTGAATCATTACGATCTCTCCTATCTTTGTGTGGCGTATCCGGGCTACTTCTGGGGGTAGAAAATCTGTAATACGGCAAGCTCTTCCTCCAGGGATTTTCCATAAGGCTTTATCACGTATTGCCCGACATTTGCAGGAATAAATACCGCTTCCGCATAGTGAATGACCAACGGTTCAAAGGAACCGTCCAGGCTTTCGATGACTGCTTCCTCACCCTCTACCAATACATGAATAATAATTGCATCATCGGTATTCAGGCAGATCGGCTTTGTGAACCAATATCTGTTAATCGTCATAGGCTCATAGCTCATGGTTGAGCTGTTTTCTTCCCGCCAGCCGATCCCCCGGTCTACCTCTGATTGCTTGGAAACCAAATTATCATAAACCCATTTTCCCTGAAAGTTTTCCTGAATATTGTATTGACCGTGGTCAATGTTGATCGGCCTGGGCCTTCCATCAAAATCAACACGGTCCCAATCCCACAGCTTGAACGTAGCAAAGCAGAACAAATCGATTTCCAAAACTACGGTTCCTTCACCGGAACAGTGTACTGTCCCGCCGGGTATAAACACATGGTCATGCTTTTTTACAGGAATATTGTTTATATATTTGGTGTCATCAAATCCTACACCGGGATTTTGCGCATCCTTTAATGCATCAACCAGTTCAGGAACCTTGGTTCCCTCCTTCAATCCCAGATATACGGAGGAATGATCGGTTGCATCCATGATATAATAGCTTTCATGATGTCCATAGGAAGAATTGAATACTTCATAGGCATAATCTGTGGTGGGATGCACCTGCAAGCTAAGGTTTCCGCCTCCCCATGTGTCCAGATAATTCACATGGACAGGGCATTTATAACCCCAAAAGTAGAAAATCTTATTCCCCAGGATCTCTTTCGGCTTATAATAGAGCAAATCGTTGCACGGAATCTCAAGGATATGATCCTCACAGCCAAGCTTGATTGACTGGTATTCCAGAATACCGGTTAAGCCCCAACCGACATTTTCCCAATTGGTTTTCGCTCCCAAAACCTTTTGGATCCAGCTTCCGCCCCATATGCTCTTCATAAAAATCGGTACCGGCTTAAACGGACGGTTTGTAATATCAGTGATTGCTTTTCTATAACCATCCCCTGTAACCATCACAGGCTCATCCCCGTGTACAAAGTCAATCATATAATCCAGTATTTTTAGTAAAGGCCGTTTATGACGGTCCAGCATCCGCCATTCAATAAACATTCCCCGCTTCTGCTTCTTAAGGAGCTCCTCCTTATAATTTTCAGCGCCCCAATTATCGAGCCCGGCTGCAAGTCTGATATTCAATTCCGCATAAGTAATATTTCCGTATACCAGAATATCCCCCCTGCTGATCATGCTTGAGGCAATTCCATAAATAACAATCAGGCCGGTTGCTTTCTCAACTTCTTCTTTTCGTTCGGCGACCAGCGTTTCATCAAAGTATTCCTCCACCGTGCTAACGCTATAAACACCGTAAGTCCTGTCTTCAGGAACAATGAATTTTTTAAACCGCTCAAATATAACCTCCTCCGGCAGTCTTGCATCCTCGGAATTTATGATCAAATCGGCACCCAGTTTTTTAATTACATTATCATAGAGCTTCTTCTGGTCTACACCATGATAAATATCAAATACTACGATTAGTTTATCCCTGGTTTTTCTCTCAAAATCAATTCTGTCCAGGAGCTGCCGGGTGATCTGTTCGTAGCCCTTACAGGAAGCGACTCCTTTTATCGGTGTGACCGGATTCACTTCAAAATTCGGTGTTCTTTCCTTTTCATACATTTTCTGTCCCTCACAAATCTTTTGAATTATTGTTTTTGTTATAAATAGCTCTGATTTTACCACATGATCCATAACCATAACCCGGTTATGGATCATGTCATGAATTTAGCTTCAATTACTTAAAAATTAAAGAACACTTAAACCAAGCAGATCAAACAGCTTTCTGAATAAAAATCCTATGATGCTCGAGCCTTCGTCCCAACAGGTGATCCTGGTGCCGGCTTTTATAGCGTCAGTCATCAGTCCGGTAAGATCGGCGAACCGGGTGACTACATCTGCCATGGAGCTTGCGATCAGGCTTGCTACAGTCACATACAGTGTCATTATGATAATGTTATGTACCACATTCCCCTTGGTATAAGGTGCCACTCCGCCAATCCAATAAGGCATACCTGCGAGGCTGGCAATCGGGATAAAAGCAATCCCCGGCACAATAAAAGCAATCACAATTGAGATCGGCACCATAACGATAAAGGTAGCCATAACCGATGGGTCACCAAGAAGAATTGCCGGATCACAGGCCACGTTCAATTGTCTGCTTCCAAACCGTTTCTTCATGAACGCGGTAATTGTCATCGATAACGGAACAATTCCCTCACAAAGCAGCCCTGCCATTTTGGGGAATAAAGTCATGGTTGCGGACATAACAACGCCCAGGGAAAGAACGCCTGCCACAGGATATCCTCCCAATATGCCCAGGATAATACCGATAATCATACCGGCTACCATAACATCACCAAAGATTCCGAATTTATCTTTAATATTTTCAGAGGTAGCATTGATCTTCTTAAGAAACGGAATTCTGTTAATCACTTTCATAACCAGCATCGCAAATAGTGCCGGCAAGGTTGCGGAAGTCGCAACAACAGCAACCCCCTGGGTATTGTTAAATTCCTGAAACTTTGGAGCTGTCCAATCTGCCAGCTTCATCATCAGTACTAATACTACTAAGGAAACCGCTATGCTTAAAAGCAAATTATCTGTTTGAGCCCAAATAAAAGCGCCGATAATGATACCATGCCAGGTGTTATGTATATCCGTCCACATGGTATTCGTCCACTTCAGCAATATGAATACAGCGTTTATCACCAGGATTCCCAGCAAAGCAAAAATAAATCCCGGATACAGCATCATGCCGCCCAATGCCCCATAGCCTGCATCAACTACCGTTAACGTGATTCCCAGCCTGTCCGAAATCGCCGTTGCTATATTCTGCATTTCACCGATACAATAGTTCATAATCAGAGTAATGCCAACCAAACCAATTGCAAAAAGGCAGGCACTTCTTAAAGAATTTTTAATACCGCCGCCAAAAACCAGGCATATAATCCCCATGATAAGAGCAACGAAAACCGGCGCAGGTAAACTAAAAATCCATGCAACAGCTGTAGTTACATATCCCATTTTTATCCTCTTTTCCGCAAGGTGCCCTAGCACCCGAACTTTTTATTTTTTAAACTTTATCTGCAAGAAATATCTTGAACTACCTGGAATAAGAACCTAATTCTCCTTCAGCTTCGTCAGGATTCCTGCCAGTTCTTCTATCAATCTCTCTTTCCCTGCTTCATCCTGGATAACAAAAGGCAGTCCGTTCAATACAGGGAATTTGTGCCTGGCGGTATAATTCGTAGAACACACCAATACATCTATCTTGTCTTCATAACGCGGAACCTCACCTATCATTCCGTGCCTGATCTCCACATCCTTTATGCCGCGTTTTTTAAAACCCTCCCGGATTCCCTCCGCTGCCATAAACGACGTCAGTTTTCCCGCACCGCAGCATACAAAAATAAATTTCTTTACCTTCTCCATAATCTTTTCACCTTTCATCCTATCATGATAGTATTATCTAAAATCCCAGGGACATTTCATTTTTATGCGTATTAACCATGTGCTGCCAATATCTTCATATCCCCATCCAACGAAAACTCCTGCAGTTTATTGGTTATCATGAAGCTGTCTCCGGGTTTCACTTTAAATTCGTTAATAAAACCTTCTCCTTCAATAACAAAACATGCATAATACGGTTTCTTTTTAGGAACATCTCCTTTTCCCTTAACCTCCAGAAGCCTTACTGAGAAATTCGGATTGTCAGTGAGCTCTCTTTCATGAACACCGCCGTAATAGGAATCGATAAAATTATAGGTCATTTCTTCATAAGGTATCAGAATATTGGCTTTCACCTTTTCAATGTCAACGTTTCTTTCCTTGCCGTCTCTGTCGACCCGGTGATAGTCGAACAAGCGATATGTCAGTACGCAGGAGGTACATACTTCAATAAAGGTTGTTCCCTTCTTCAGGGCATGAAGCGTGCCGGCTTCCAGGTTGAAAAATGATCCTTTTTTAATTGGCTTTTCCTGTACCAGTTCCTCATAGGCTTCTCTTCTGATGTATTCCTCCAGCTCTTCCATTGTCTTTGCATTATGACCCAGCATTACACTCGCAGGCTCTTCCTCAACGTCAACGATGTACCAGCTTTCCGATTTCCCATGAGAATTTTCATATTTCATGGCATACTCTTCTCTGGGATGAACCTGAATACTCAAGTCCTCAGCGGCATGGCATACTCCGATTTGAATTGGAACGATCTCCCACCTCCGTTCTTTTTCATTTCCAAACAAGTCCGGGTCGATGTTATAAATATCATGCAGGGTTTGCCCGGCATAGCTGCCATTTTTTATTTTGTTGGCCGCATATGGATGTCCGGAGAACGCCAACAGGCCTGAGACCGTATTTTTATCAAGATGCTCATCCACAGGAACCGGATATCGTTTTAATATACTGCCGTCACCCCAAATAGCCGGCCCGGCAGGAATATCTAAAAACAATATTTTGTTGTCTTCTAACATTTTTACCTCCACTTTATTAATTTTTTTAGTAAAACTACACAATTGTGATGTTAAAAGCGTACCATAGTTAATTATCGATGAAAAGATTAGTTTACAGAAAAAAATACGGAAAGAAATTATACCCTTATGGTTATAACAACTGTCATATCATATGGCAGCCAAGGCATTTTAACAGTTCAAAAATATTATAGTTTTATGGGATGGATGTAATATTTAAGACTTTTCTCCAGAGGCTGTAACCATGTTTCCAAAATAAAATGCTTTTCTAGAATCTAAATAAAAGATAACACTATATATCAAAAAAGGACGTGAAAGTTTTCACTCTCATATCCTTTTACTCCAATACAAACTTGTGCATTCTTTACTATTCAGCTTATTCTAAAGGGAAAGTAACTCTCCAGCAGCCTTCCGTCAACATGCCGGAAGTAACAAAATCTCCATAAAGCAAATAATCCTTAATTTCCTCTCTGGGGATATCAAAAACATATTCGCAATAATCAATTCTATCCACTTGCTGATCATACTGGTTTGTAAAGTAAATACTATAGTTACCCTCTACCTTTTTTCTATCAGCATCTTCTAAATAGAAAGAGCCATGATTGTCGTTTTTCAAACGGTTGTTAAGTGCCATTTGCACATGAAGCTTATCATCAATATAGCCTATTGCTGTAACATCAATACCATCCACATTGAATCCGGTTATTGCTTGCGAGGGTGCGAGAACAATTGACGCACCTTCATCAGTTTGGCAGTCTTTACCTCCGCCGCCTGTCGTATATACTTTTTGTGTGATTTCCGCGGATGTAACCGACGAAAGGTCTATTGGAATTTTAATATTATCGAAGTTCTTTTTATGACTTAAAAATTCTTTCACAGAAAAAGTAATTTTATCGCCTGCTATCTTTTGATCCCCCCATTCTTTAATTGTAATCAAAAACGTAGCAGTTTTTGTTTTTTTATCATAACCGACACGCTTGCAAGAAGCAGAACTGTCAAATGGACGGTTAATAGAGTAACTATCATATAAATCAATCGTTTGATCAATGCGATCTCCTGTTAAGTCCTGCATTGTTATATAAACTTCAGCTACACTATCGTAGATATGAGCCGATACAACTTCCATTTTTATACCGTTATCTTCGACAGATTTTTGTATCGGCATAAAAAATTGAGCAATGTCCGGTGACACAAGATACATCAATTCATAAATTGTAGGTACATTTGCTGCTAACACCGGCGTACCAATAGACAAGCAAAGGATTGCCGCCGATGTGACCGCAACAAGCCTGCGATGAGTAAAGCGGCTATTTTTTTTAGCTAACTTTACTCCAGTCTTTTCTTCAAAAATGCTTTTTATGTTTTGCAAATGCTTATTATTGAAAGCATCATTTCCGATTATCATATTAATAACCTCCTCTTTCCATCTTATCTCGCAATTTCAATTTGGACCGATAAAGACAATTTTCAACTTGCTTGACAGAAATATCCAGAACAAAACCAATATCCTTTGGTTTCTGTTGGTAATAATACCGCCGTAAAATAATCTCTCGGTCAGTATCTCCCAAAGTATTAACTGCTGCAATTAACTCGCGCTTTAATTCACCGGACAGAACATGATCAAGTACGCCTGTGCCTTCTATAAGGATATCTTCGTTTAGCGACACTTCATTTTCTTTAGACAATTGCCGGTATCTATCTATCGCTTTACTTTTTGCCACTACGCATAACCAAGATTTCAGGCTGCCGCGCTGCTCATTGAATTTACCGGGATTTTTCCATAAATATATAAATACATCTGCAACACATTCTTCGATATCCTCTGTGGAAGCCACATTTTTTAAGACAGTTCCTGCAATGTACCACATGAGCTTAGAATATTTATTGATGGCATAATTAATAGCGGTTTCATCTCCGCTTTTAATACCAAAGATGATCTGTGTATTGTTCAAGATTTATCACCTATCCTTTATATAAATATCGACTAGTCACTTATAGTACGAATGAAAATGGAAATTCACTCAAGTTATTACAAATTTTCATATTCATTTTATCATTATTTTTACTAAAATCCCCTATGAGCCAAATGTATTAGGAAAACTGCAAAATAGCGTGTTTCCAGCCTTGTGTGAATAAAACAGCCTAAAACTGCTAATACCGGACATACCTTTGTACAGAAGCAAACCTATGTATGCGCACACGACAAAAAAACCTACTATAAAGCTTTACAGTAGGTTTTTTGAATACTAATTACCTTATAAATAATATTAATATGCTACACCCTGAGCATACATTGCGTTGGCTACCTTTAAGAATCCGGCAATATTCGCTCCCACAACCAGATTATCTTCATAACCATACTCTTTTGCCGCTATACTGGAATTTTTGTATATATTAACCATAATATCTTTCAGCTTCGCATCAACCTCTTCAAATGTCCAGGAATATCTCATACTATTCTGTGACATTTCAAGAGCGGACGTTGCAACTCCACCGGCATTCGCAGCCTTTGCAGGTCCGAATATAACTTTATTTTTCATGAATACATCAATAGCTTCCGGAGTTGACGGCATGTTGGCACCCTCTCCAACAGCATAACAGCCATTGGCAACAAGAGCTTTTGCAGATTGCTCATCAATTTCATTCTGTGTAGCGCTGGGAAGAGCTATATCACACTTGACAGTCCAAATTCCGGAACATCCTTCGGTATATGTTGCATTCGGATGATATTTCACATATTCGCTGATTCTTTTTCTTTCTATTTCTTTTATTCTTTGAACGGTTTCTAATTTAATGCCATCGGGATCATAAACATATCCGTTTGAGTCACTTAAAGCAACTACTTTACCACCCAATTGATTTACCTTTTGAGTTGCATAGATAGCAACATTGCCTGAACCCGAAATCACAACCACTGCTCCTTGAAAGGATTTCCCCTTATCTTTCAGTGCTTCCTCCATAAAGTAACACAAGCCATAGCCGGTAGCTTCTGTTCTTGCCAAACTTCCTCCCCAGGTTAATCCCTTGCCTGTCAGAACTCCGGTAAAGTCGTTTTTAAGCCTTTTGTATTGTCCATACATAAAGCCAATCTCTCTGGCGCCTGTTCCGATATCACCGGCCGGAACGTCTGTATTCTCACCGATGTGTCTTTGCAGCTCAGTCATAAAGCTTTGACAGAAACGCATAACCTCTCCATCTGACTTACCCTTTGGGTCGAAGTCACTGCCTCCTTTGCCTCCGCCGATTGGAAGACCGGTCAATGAATTCTTAAAAACCTGTTCAAATCCAAGAAATTTAAGAATACTGGAATTTACAGAAGGATGAAGTCTCAAGCCCCCCTTATAAGGTCCAATTGCACTATTGAACTGAATTCTGAAACCTCTGTTCACCTGTACCTTTCCTTTGTCATCAACCCACGGCACTCTGAAAATGATTTGCCTTTCCGGTTCAACAATTCTATCAAATATTCCAGCCTCCACCCAATGCGGATTTTTTTCAGCTACCGGTTCCAAAGACTCCAATACTTCCTTGACTGCCTGGTGAAATTCAGGTTCATTTGGGTTTCTCTTAATTACCTGATCCATTACACTTTTAAGTATTTTCATGACACAAATCTCCTTTGCTATAATTTATATTAAATGTAAATGCTATTTCTTATAAAAATTCATATAGCATTCATATTAATTCATAAAAAAGCATTTGAAACGATAAAATAAATATGTCATGAAATGACATTGATTCAATCGTATCAAATGCGTTGTTTAATCCTTATAAATTACTTTACCATAGCTAAACTGTGATCATGCCTTAACATATCACATCAAGCATACGCCTTTGTACGCCATATTATTAATCAGGAGGTATTGAAAGTGATTAATAATATGAATTGTAATAGATATAGCATAAAAATGCAAGTACGTAATAAAAATTTTTCATATTAACAGAAGTTTATACAAGCAGAGATCATATTGGTTAAAAGCACCTGTAAAACAGACGTTATGAAAGCTTTTACACATAGGACCTTATCTGCATAGCAGCTTTTGCGTTACAATATCGGAATATATCTCCATGCCACCGGTTTCAGAAATATGGATTACATCTGAAAACTGTTTGCTTTGGGGCAGAAAAGAGGTTAACATATTCTCTTCCTTCAGAATGCGGTCGGGGTTAAATACTACATCTTTATGCCCGTCAAAAATAGCCACATAAAAAATCCCCGTCTCAACGATATCTTGAAAAAAATGACTTCCATAGGATAACTCCGGCATAAATCCCGCTTTTTTCGATGAATACTCACAAAGGACCGTCATATTACACAATTCCGTAAAATGTACAGGTATACCTAACGACGGTGTTGTACTTCCCCATCTGCCCGGACCTGCCAGCATGATGTTTTTTCCTTTCATTTCTTTGTTTATCAAGCCAATCTGTCTGGCAACAGCATATTTTCCCTGCTCATTCAGCTCCATGTATGTGTTTGCCCGAATAAATACAACAAAATCAATCGGCAGCCGTACACTTCCTCCCATAAAATTTCCTGTTCCGGAGAAAAAGCAGTCCGTACCATTGGTCAGCTCCGGTATTTTTACCATATTATCCAGGCCCTTGGTTTGTAACGGGCGGCATTGCAGGAGATTGATTTTGAAGAGATTGTCTTTTTTTAAATTAGCTGTAAATTCAATATCAACAGGGTAATCATATGCTTTTGACAATACCGCCAGTATCTCTCTCATTACAGCAGTGATTTCCGTATCGGTGAACAGTTTTTTGAAATCTAAATTATAAGGAAGCTTATAATCCATATATCCCAGCTCACGCATATGAGCCGCTGTTCTATAGTCAGGACTTATAAAAAGCTCTTTCTCTGTTTTTAAATCGAGCAATAGGATTTCATCCGCATCCCTGCTTTCTAAAGCATTATCCTTAAAGGAAAGAAGATCTGCGCGATGCTGGGAGTACTTATTCTGATCTTCATAATTCATCGGAGGAATTCGTAAAGGATCATCCAAACATACAACCTTCACATAATCACCATCCGTCCTGTTAACTGCCCTTGTACCAAGTCCAAATACCAGACGCAGCATCCCTGAATTCATATCAATACTCTTATCCCAAACATAAAGATTGGAAGAATTTCCGACACCGGCAATATGCGGGAAAAAATATTCTCCGTATTGATCGCCGGAAACACGCTGGACCAATATCGCCATTTGCTCATCCAGATCGGAGAGTCCCCTGTTCATTCTGTAATTAAGGGCATCCTCATCCATTGTGCTTGCATAAACCGTACGAATTGCCTGCTCAAAAGCTTCATACCGTTCCTCGGGAGTACCTTGATTTACACAGAAAACACTTTCATATTTTCCTGCAAATGCATTCCCGAAATTATCCTCCAGCAAGGAACTGGAACGTATTATAATTGGAGACTGTCCGAAATATTCCAGCATTTGAACAAACTGTTCCTGAAGGTCCTTAGGGAACTTTCCGTGTAAAAGCTTATCTTTAAGTTCCGGTGCATACCGGTAATACCCCTCCTTCGCCTTTTGCTTTGCACGAAGTCTCCACCAGCCGTTTTGTACAATATAGGTATAAAAAACATCCGACCCAATATAAAAGGAATCGTGGGCTTCCAATAATGGTGTAAAACGATCTTTTCCTTCCATCTCCAGAATTTTTCTGGCCAAAAGCATACCAACACTCTTTCCGCCGATAAAGCCGGTACCGATTTCTCTGGATGCAATCATTAGAATATCTCTTAAAGTTAAATACCGGTCACACAACTCAAACATTCTGGAAGCACTGCCGATCAGCATATACATTAAGCGCTTCTTCGTTGCTTCCTGCTGCTTCAGTGAAAAATTCAACACTTTTTTGGCTCTGTTAAAAATGATATTCCAATAATCAAGCCGGTTTTCACCGCGGTGAATATTGGTAAACAACTCGGATGCATCAGAACTTGCCGTGATGCAGACAGCCTCCTGACCGTGAATCAAATGCGGAAAAAACATGGTGGGCGAATAACGCTGCCATACCTTGAGCGGGTGAATATAGGTTTTATTATTCACTTGATATAGATCAAGTAAAAGTTGAGTCGTTTCACGGATCCCCGCAATTGTACTGTAGGTATGAGAATTACGTATGATAGCAAAATATGCTACCGTATCCAGCTCATATAAATAGGGACAGGTGGCCTTAAAAAAATTACCGATCATTAAATCCGAATGCCAGTATTTTAATAAATCAGTCAGGCAATCAAAAACATACAAGACCCTTTTGCCCTCTTTCTTAATCAGGTTATATATTTCTGCAGCAAAGCTTTCAAACCCTTTACCAGCGTCGATACGGTAAACCGTAATATCCTGGTCCTCCAGTATCTGTTCATGGCTGCCAAAGCGGATATAAACCAGCCTCATTTGATCCATCTTAGCCTTTTGGACAAAATGATCAACCATTTTCTTATAATCCGAAACTGAATCTGCCTGCCAGACTACATTATCTCCAAGCCGAAGGTTGTCAATTACCTGATCAAAACCTATTAATCCAGTACTTACTTTATCGTGTAAATTCATAGCACACCACCCTTCAACCTATCCATATTAAATCATTATATCATCTTTTGCGGCATTTCTTATATTTTTGCTTCAGCCGGCATTTTCCGGCAGTTCACTCCATATATGCGCCCTTCATAGCCGATACAGCAAGTTTGGAGTACATTTTCAAAACTCCTCTTTTTTCCTTTAATTTCGGCATGACCAATTGTTCCTTTCTTTCCTTTAGAATTTGTTCCATTTCGTAAGGCGTTTTATTTTCACCATTAACTCCTACTATGTCAATGGTACGATTTGGAATATCAATTCTAATCAAATCACCTTCTTCTACTAAAGCAATTGGCCCACCCTCAGCAGCTTCCGGACATACATGACCTATGGCAGGCCCTCTGGAAGCACCTGAATATCTTCCATCCGTGATAAGTGCTACGGATCTTGCTAATTCGGGATCGGATGCAATCGCTTCAGTTGTATAAAACATTTCGGGCATCCCTGAACCTTTGGGTCCTTCATATCTAATAAAAACAGCGTCACCGGGTTTTATCCTTTTCTCAATTACAGAAGTATAGGCCTCTTCTTCACTGTTAAATGGCCTTGCGATGCATGTGACCTGAAGCATTTCCCTTGATACTGCAGAATGCTTGACAATAGCACCTTCCGGAGCAAGATTACCTTTTAATACTGCTACTGCCCCGTGTTTTTGAATAGGAGTGTCATAATCCATAATTACTTGATCTCTGGTAGCACCTTTATTCTTTAGATATTCATTACACCGTTCGTAATAGCCATTTATTTTTAGTTCCTCCAGATTATCACCGAGGGTCTTTCCAGTAACTGTTTTTACATCCAGATGTAAATGTTTTTTTATCTGCTCCATTACACCCGGTGTCCCACCTGCACACCAGAAATACTCTGCCGGGAATTTACCGCTTGGACGTATATTTACGATATAAGGTATTTTTCTGTGGATTTCATCAAACAAATCAGCCTCAATTATGATACCAAGTTCATTCGCAATTGCAGGCAGATGCAGCAATGTGTTTGTGGAGCCGGCAATGGCTGCATGTACCATGATTGCGTTTTCAAAAGCCTTCCGTGTCATTATCTTATCAGGGGTGAGGTTAAGCTCAACGAGCTTTAAAATCTGATTTCCGGCAGCTTCAGCCATCTCACATAAATCATGCTTATCAGCAGGCATTAATGCCGACCCCGGAAGCGCTATGCCCAAAGCCTCCGCCATAATCTGCATTGTTGATGCGGTACCCATAAACTGGCATGCACCACAGCCGGGGCAGGCATTCTCCCTGTAATAGTTATATTCCTCTAAACTAATTTCATTTCTTAAAAAGTTTGCATAATAAGTGCCGATCTGTTCCAGGGTCAGGTTATCCGGCCCTGCATTCATAACTCCTCCGGGTACAAATATTGAAGGTATGTTATTTCTTGCAATTGCCATAAGATGTGCCGGAACCGCTTTATCACAGGAAGACGAAAACACTACGCCGTCGAAGGGAGTGGCATTTATCTGAATCTCAATGGTATTAGCTATCATTTCTCTTGAGATAAGTGAATAATTCATACCATTATGGCCTTGTGCAATTCCATCACAAATATCAGTCACTGTATACTGAGCCGGCTTTCCGCCTTTTTCTACAACTCCGGTCTTTATTTTTTCAACAAGCTTCCCAAGGTGGACACTTCCCGGGTGGCTGTCCCCCCACGAGCTTTGTACCATGATCTGTGGTTTGGCTAAATCCTCTATCTTCCAGCCGGCACCCATCTTTAACGAGTCCATCTCAGCTGCTATATTACGCATTTTTTGGCTTCTAAGCATATTATTCCTTCCTCTTTTATTATAGTATTAAGCAAGTAAATTACGTTGTCTCTCTAAATCCTGCCTCACCCCCTAGAATGATGTCAGCAACACAAAATATACGACCTTCTTATCATAAGCCTTTCGATACAAGAATATCTATTGATCCGAGGATGGAATTTTCACCAGCACCTTATACTGCATACCCGGTTTAATATTCCTGATCACTCCATCCTCCAGCAGAACTTCATCGACATACACTTCCATATCATGGATGCCAGATACTATTTTAATCTCTATATTCAATTCTGCGCCTCTGAAAATACGTTTAACTTCAACCTCATGCCAGTCAGAAGGGAGCTGCGGCTTAATAATGAGCCCTTCTCTATTCCCTTTGAGACCGAAAAGCCCATCAATAAGGCAGCGGTAAAACCAGGAAACTGTCCCTGTGTTAAATAAATGACTTGATCTTCCGGCAGTTCTTGGAATTTGCCTGTAAGCGCCACGGTAGTAATTGGGAATAAATACAGGTAATTGGCCTCTTTGAACAACATCATCAATATCCGGTCCCGGAAGCATTTTCCTTAACAGCCGGTACGCATTTTCCTTTTCCCCTTTGGAATAAAGAGCAAAGATATAAAATGCTGCGGCATGATTATAGACAGCACCGTTTTCAGCCGATCCGGGATATTTCTGAGTTAATCTGCCCACATCCTCGCGCATGAAAGTATATGCCGGTGCCAGCTTTTCAACACCATATGGTGTTTCCAGTTTCTCTTGCACCGATCTCAGCAGCGACTCTTTCTTCGCTTCGTCTGCAGCCCCGCTCAACAAAGCCCAGCCCTGCGGATTGATATAAATACTGCCTTCCTTATCTTTGCTTATGCCAAATGGTACATTCTCGTCCGTGATTCCGCGTGCATACCACTCTCCATCCCACAGATATTTATTTACATTTTCATTTGTTTTTTCTGCTTCTGCTCTGAAGCCCTTGGCTTCATCGATCCATCCGCCTTTTTCACACAGGTCGGACCAGAGGGATAACGCATATGCAGTAGCTAAGGTTAACCATCCGGAGACACCTTTCCCTTTGTAGCCCACCATATTCATCGGGTCACACCAGTCACCCTGGTTTATAAAATTCAACCCTCGCTCATCCCTGTCATGAATGAGCCAGTTCATCCCACGGTTGATATGTTCATAAACTGTAGCTGTTTCCCTTCCTTCCGCAAATTGAATTACTTCATTCAGTATTCCATAATCATCCGTTTCATCCAAATAAGCACTTAGACAAATCGGTAACCATACACAGTGATCTGTATGAGGAACTTGATTAATATATTTTAATTCCGCATCCTTATGTAATTTGATACCGTCCGGCATGGCTCCATTTTCATGCTGCTGTCCTAATGCAATTAAAAAAGCATTTCGGGTTGTTTCCGGTTTTATATAACTCATTCCCATATTATCCTGGAGATAATTACGCGTCTGCGGGTCGGTGGAAAGACGGTTTGTCTTACCATGGTAATATAGCTGCCGGGGCAGCCAGTGATTCACAAAATTGTCCAGATCCGCATCCGGCGTTTTTATATGGATGCAGCCCTTGCCTTCTGCAATGTATTTGGAATATTCTGCTTCCGCTAATTTGAAGCCATCTTCACCGGATATCTCTTTATCGATAAAATACTTCTTGCGTATACATCTGATTTCTTCCTCATCTTTAGCCGGACCGAATATAAACCTATATTCCTTTTCGTCGCCCGGATTCATATTTAACCTGTATTGAAGAACACAGAGAGGCATTTCATAACGTGCATCCCCATTCGCCAATTCGTCCTTCATGATTGCCGCAGGGAGCGTAATTCCCCCCTCTCCTTCAAACCTTTCCTGATTGACCTCCCAGGCAACAGGTCTCTTTTCTGCCAGTAAAAATGTTTTATCTCTAAACTCCTTAATCGTAAAATAATCTTTATACTTCTGATAAGGTGTAACAGAGGAGCATACAATCGCTTGTAAATCATCGTTATATTCACCTTCCTGATTCATCCAGGACATATAACCTACTGTAAAATATGGATATATGCTAATTTTTCTCTTTTCTCGTGAAAGGTTTCTTACTTTTATCCGCCAAAGCTCCAGCGTATCCTCTTTTGGAAGGCTTAGGCACATCTCTATCTGAATTCCATCCTTTACCGTCTTCCATTTAATATCACTTTTGCCTACAGAAAACTTAAATTCATCAGGCAAAACGCGGACAGGTTCATGTGGTGCAGAGAAAATCCTGCCAACCTCTTCATCCTTTACATACACGTAACGCCCAGGGTGATGTGCATAATAAGGCTGTTCCGGCTGCATGAAGGTTTTAGCCTCAAGATTTGGAGCATGCGAGTACTTTGCAGGCTCCGGCTGCATGAATTGAGCCACGGCATATCCTCGGCAATTTACTTGAATCATCATTTTTTCATTCCATAAAAAACCGCAAGCTTTCGGCATGACCGTTGGACTGTCCAACTCATAATATTCATTATTTGATGTCGCTCTTGTCATAATTTCCCCTTTTCTATAAATACTTTTCAAAAACCCCTTATATCTATGTGGCAAAGGCATCTTGAAGCTTTTTCAGTATACATAAGCTCACAAGATGCTCCTCTGTTGTCATAACACTGTTTTAAATTTAATTATTCCGGCACTATCGAATGTAATAACATCTCATACCATTTATACAAAATCGATCTTACAAGGGTTTACGTTTATTTTGCAAATATAATCTGCCGGTTGTAAATGAGATGCAGGTAGACAGCATCGGAAGCCGCTATTTCGTCATGCCTCTGGATGGCCTGTACAATGGATCGGTGGGTATCTATAGTTTCACGCCGCAGCTGGCTTGCAGTAACATCAATAAATAAAGAAATAGAATTTTGAATAATCGGAAGTAAGGTTGGTGCGATCAGATTTTTGCTGGCTATCGCAATTTGGGAATGAAATTCTACATCCTTCTCTATATGATTTTGTCCGGAAAGAATAATGTCTTCTGTTTCTTCCGCCAGGCGTGTAATTCGCTCTATCTCCTGCCTATTTGCATTTTTGGCTGCCATTGCGGCAATGCGTGGTTCAATCATTAGTCTGATTTCCATTAAGTCACGGGCAAGCCGCTGTTTATCTTCAATAAAGGCAAATCCTAACGGGTCATCACTCACGCCAACATTTTCTTTAGCCACAAAAGTACCTGCGCCTCGCTGGGTTTGCAGGATATTGCGGCTGACAAGTGATCGTATGCCTTCGCGCAAGGTGCTACGCCCGATACCCAAATTCTCAGCAAGGGTAAATTCGTTGGGCAGCTTATCGCCTGCTTTCAAGTTGTTATTGATAATATACTGCATAAGCTGCTCGGCAACTTTTTCTGAAAGATAGGTTCCATTTGCCATAGTTCTCTCCTTAAATGATCATAATATATAGGGCATTGGTTCAATGCCTGAACCTGTTAATTCAACCATGTTCTTATTTTGTCTTGATATAAATCCTCTCCCCTTGCGGTAAAGCTTTATTAATCAAAATAAAATCTCTCACAAACGGAGGATAAGACACCGGCCCCGAAGCGACCGGTGTCCAATTATGATATAATTCGTTTATTCGCTCAAAAGTTTATTAACACCAGCTTCAGCCTCTTCAATAGCAGTCTGGATATCCACACCAGCCATTACATCGGTAACCAGTTTAGGCAAGGGTCCGTTCGGCCAAGCATCCATCTGACTGAAACTAGCCACAGGCTGATCCATCGGTCCCGCCAGTTTCATCTGTTCACCAAACACACTAAGCCATTCGTCTTCACTAAAATAAGGGTCAGCCATAACAGCTTCATTGCAGTTCAGCATATTGATGGTGGTAGTCCATCGGGTCATTATCTCGGTGCTGCCCAAAAAGCGTAAAAATTCTTTTGCAGCCTCGGGATCCTTGGAACCACGCATCAGGGCGAAGGAAGCAGCTGAGGCAACAGACGAGTTGCCGGTGCCGTCTTTGCTGGGGATAACCGCTCCGCCCACGGCATCGACTATTTGAGGAGCCATGGTAGCAATATTACGCTTTACGCTTGAGCCCACGCCAAGAACCATAGCAGCTTTACCGGCCATGAATTCGGCAATAGGGTCAAAGGAAGGATCAATGCAGGTAGCGGGCATCACATTATACTCATCAATGGGTCTGCGCATCATAGCAAGCGTATCGCGTCCGGCATCACTGTTAAAGGCTGCTTTTGTATAATCTTCGCTCAAAATAGAGCCGCCCGCACCTTCCAGCAGACACTTCCAAGTCTGGTCAAACCGGCCGTTACCAACATTCCACAACAGGCCTGAACGTTCGATATTACCTGCATTATCACGTACGGTCAGACGGTCAGCAAAGTTCATCAGTTCATCCCAGTTCTTGGGCGGAGCTTCAATGCCGGCTTCTTTAAAATACTCCTTGTTATATAACAGGATACGGGTGTCGGCACGCCAGGGAACACCGTACCAGTGTCCGTCATGATAAACCTCTGACTTGCCTGCTTCAGAATAGTTGTCAGCGCCAAGATCGGCTATTACATCGTCAATTTCAGCAGGTCCATATTTACCGTCGCCCATTTGCAGCAGTGAAGCAGTAAAATAAATATCATATACATCCGGGCATTCTCCACCGGTAGAGGCAAGTGTAAGCTTAGTCAAGGACTGGTCCCAGTCGATGATGCTATATTTAACACGTATACCCGTCTTCTCATAAAATTCGTTCGTCAATTCAGTAAGGATAGCATCCTGAAGTGCCGGATCACCGCCGTATTTATTCAGCCAAAACGTGATCTCACGATCTCCCTTGGCTGACTGAGTGGGTGCGGCAGACGGCGTACCTGAAGTATCCGTATTTTCTCTCTTACCGCAAGCGGCAAGGATGAGTATTTGGATCAGCACCAGTCCGATGACAATAAAACGGCGAAAGGTCTTAAACTTACTAGTTTCTCTTAATAGTGATTTCATTTTCTCCTCCTTATAATAACATTTTTTCATAAAATATAAAACTTTTCCCTCCTTAACTAATGATATATTTCCGGTTTATATTATAGCGGTACACTTATCCTTTTACAGCTCCGGCTGTAAGACCGCTTACCAGATACTTTTGCAGGAACGCAAAGACCAGCACGACAGGCAGGGTAATAATTACACCGGTCGTAACCGTTAGGGCAACGTTGGCGTTAGCCCCATACTGTCCGACAAAATCATACACACCTACGGAGAGTGGTTTCAGCGCTCCGTCCGATAAGATAATGCTGGCCCATACGAATTCATTCCATGCCAGGATGAAAGAAAAAATAGCTGTACCGACAAGACCAGGCAACGCCAGGGGCATGGCAATGCGTATAAAAATCCCTATACGAGAGCAACCGTCTATCTTAGCGCTCTCCTCCAACGAGATAGGAATAGCCGTGGTGAAGTAGCTGCGCATCATAAGCGTACAAAAAGGCATGCCCCACATGGTATACGCTATGATTAGTCCCAGATAGGTATTTGTCAGGCCCATTTTAAAGATAGTGAAATACAGGGCGATCATCGGCAAAAATCCGGGAATAAGTTGAGCGAATAATATCATGGTAATCGTAACTTTTTGCATCTTGTGCACTGAGAACCGGCTGAGGCTGTACCCGCAAAGGGAGGCCGACAGGATGCAAATAATGGTTGTCACACCCGAAACAAACAGGGAATTTCGCATATACGTGAACAAAGGCAGCATTGACCATACCGTGATATAGTTGTCAAATTGTATCTTTGTTGGGAAAAGTGTGGGGGGTGACATCATAATCTCCGATGCCGGCTTCAATGACATGGTTACCATCCAATAGTAGGGTAATAACACAAACACGCTTACAAGCATCATAATGAGATAGTGTCGAACACTCTCGAGGGACCATTTTCTTTTCATAGGGTTTGTTGCCTCCTTGTTTAATCTATCATGTTTGATTTGAGGTTTTTATGTAGGTAAAAGCCGGCTGGTATCAACACCATCAGCAACATAATGACGCTGGTGGATGCCGCATATCCATACCTAAAATTAACGAACGCCTCCGAGTAAACACGAACCGCCATCACCTCTGTCAAATTGAGCGGCCCGCCCTTTGTGACCATATAGCTAATATTAAAGCTGCTGAATTGCCAGATACCCTGCAGTAAAATTGATGTAGAGATAACCGGAACAATAGATGGCAGAGTTATGTGGAAAAATTGCTGCCGCTTAGTTGCGCCGTCCACCATAGCCGCCTCATACATCTCTTCAGGTATCGTTTGCAATCCCGCCAGGAACATCACCATCATGAAGGGAAAAATAGCCCAGACGTTAATAATGATGATTGTGAGCATCGGCACAGAAAAAACACCTAAAAAAGTATCTGTTTGTCCAAGGAAATTCAACGGTCTGCTAATTAAACCGATCTTCAGCAGCAAGGCATTGATAGGGCTGAAAGATTCACTTACGATCAATTTCCATATCATGGATGTGACCAGGGGAGGAGTTACCCATGGTGTGAGGAATATAGCGCGAAAAAAAGCACGGCCAGGATACCTTTTATTCAGGTGTACTGCCACCAGCATGGCAAAAGAACCTGCTATTACAAGAGAAAGCAGCGCAAAAACAATGGTGTTCAGCATGACCTTGTAAATTACCGGCTTGCTAAGGAGTTCTATGTAATTTCCAAAGCCAATAAAGGGCTCTTCCCGCCTTAACAGCGATTTGTCAAAAAAACTCATCCAAATAGACTTAAGCGAGGGAATCACTTGCACCAAAAACACGCCAACCGCCACCGGCAAGAGCATAATAATCGGTGTCAATTTGTCTAATGTACGTTTTACTCGAAGTTCTTTCAATGTTGTTTCCTCCATTCGGATTATCTGACGATACATAATGACAAAACATAATAATCCAGATTAATGTTGTCTGACTACTTATTGATAATTAGCAAGATTATTAAGAATAAACTATTGACCTTTTACAATCATTATGCCATTATATAGTTGTATTTGCACTTACTTGTCAAAATGTTGTCTGACTACATGTTAACATTTTGACAAGTAGCTGTCAATAGCAGATTAAAAAATATACAATTTATACAAAAATGGGAGGAAACGCCGTGTATCTTGATTGGACTAGTAATAGAACATCGCTTGATTTAATGTATTCTGATTTTATTCTGCACCTTTACCCATATGGTAACGGGGTGCTGCGAGCCCTTTTTGTTCCTAAGGGCGGTAATGCAGAGGATGTGTCTCGAATGAACCTGGTAAAAGCATCGGCTGAGGGGACTATTCATGTGGATGAAACCGACAGCACAGTCTGCCTTATCTATGGACAGCTACGGGTAGAAATAAAAAAAGAAGGTTTTCACCTTCGCTTCTGGCGCGGCAGCACCTGGCTGTATGATTGGGACCATGCATTATTCACTCCAAAAGAAGAACAATGTTATTCGTGGAGCGGAGGTAAGCCGGAATACACAACAACCAATGGCGGTGTCTGGGGGGGCTTTCCCCAACTCCATGTGCAAAACTGGCAGGCTGCTGCCTGTGGCACTACAAATGAAGTATCCCTGCGTTTTGTGACTGAAAAAAACGAAGCTGTCTATGGTCTTGGCCAGCATGAAAAAGGTATTTATAACTACCGGGGAACTACACAGTATTTGTATCATACCCTGCTTAAAACCCCCATGCCATTTTTTGCAACCCCCAAGGCATGCGGCTTGTTATTTGACTGCGGCTGCCTGATGAAATTTGAAAGCGGCGAAGAGGATATTACTGTCACACTGGATAGTGCCGCCCAACTGGATGTATATATGCTAAACGGCGAAAATTATGATGAAATGGAAAGTATGCTTGCCTGCTTAACGGGGCACCCAACCATGCTGCCCTTGTGGACATTTGGATATGTTTTTTCTAAAGAGCGCTTTCATACCCAGGAAGAGCTGGTGGAGACGGGAAGACAATTCCGCCATCGCAGCATTCCATGCGATGCTCTTGTTCAGGATTGGAAAACCTGGGTGGATCCCTACTGGGGAAGCAAGGAACTGGATAAAACCCGATGGCCGGACCTTTCAAAGGCCGTACAAGCCCTTCACAATATGGATTTGAACTTTATGATGGCAGTCTGGCCGGGATGTTTTCCCGGATCGCGCGACCACACCGAGATGGCCGAGGCAGGTTACCTGCTGGGGGATTATTTAACCTATGACGCATTCAACGAAGACGCACGCACATTGTTTTTTGAACAATGCCGCCGCGAACTGCTGTCTGCAGGAATCGACGCATGGTGGGCGGATGCAAGCGAGCCTTTTCAGGGCTTCGAACCAAGCCGGCAAACCCTGCTGGATGATGTGACCCGGAGCGAAGCAATTGGTGGAGCACACAAACGATTTTTGGGGTCCCAAAAGGCGAACCTGTACTCCCTCGCCCATTGCGGCGGACTCTATGATAACACTCGCAAGGTCCTGCCCGAGAAGCGGGTACCCATTCTTACCCGCAGTGTATACCCGGGTGAGCAGCGTTACGGTGTTATTCACTGGTCGGGAGATATATCGGCCACATGGGAAAACTACCGCACCCAGTTAGCTGAGCTTTTGAACATGTCACTTTGCGGCATACCCTACATTTGTGAAGATATCGGAGGCTTTGCTGTTAACAGAAAAGAACCGCCCGTCTGGTCGTGGGCAGGTGATTTTGAAAAAGGTGTTGAGGATCCGGGTTACCGGGAATTATATGTGCGTTGGATGCAAAACGGGGCATTTCTGCCCATCTTCCGCTCCCATGGAACTGATACCCCACGGGAACCATGGTTTTTTGAAAACACACCTGAGGTCCCGTTCTATGATGCATTGGTATCGGCTATCCGCCTTCGTTACAAATTTTTACCATATACATACTCCTTGGCAGGGGCAGCCTGCCTGCGTGGCCAAAGCATAATGCGCAGTCTGCAGTATGATTACCCGCAGGATGAGCGGGCACATGACATGACGGATGAATATATGTTTGGACCACAGCTTCTGGTGTGTCCGGTGTTAAGCCCTATGTACTATGCCCCCGGTGGTAAAAAATTGAACGCCTCCCTACA
This sequence comes from Bacillota bacterium, assembly GCA_023409535.1. Taxonomy (GTDB): domain Bacteria; phylum Bacillota; class Clostridia; order Lachnospirales; family Lachnospiraceae; genus Mobilitalea. The sequence goes on along the minus strand of JAEYGZ010000034.1, from coordinate 166,195 downwards.
GTGGCCCTGCTGGTTACCCAAAGGTGCGGGCTTTTACCTTATAGACACCAACCGGTATTATGAAGGCAACCAAACAGTTACCGTAGAGGCGGATATCAGCACCTTGCCACTATTTGCAGCTGCGGGGGCAATTATTCCCTCTGCCCCGGACGAATTGCAAAGCACTGCTGAATACACCCCCGAAAAATTAAACATTGATGTATACGCAGGTGCAAACGGCAAATTCTCGCTGTACATGGATGCCGGTGATGGCTACGCGTACGAAAAAGGTGGTTACGCTCTTTTACCCTTCGAATGGGAGGATGCAACCAATACTCTGCGCCTCGGAGTCCGGCAAGGCAATTACTCCGGAATGCCGGAAACACAACAAATGCATATTACCCTGCACTCTCCCCAGGACACATATGTACGTATGGTTACTTATACGGGAGAACCGACCGATATTATCTTTTGATCAAACATGGAAGCTTTAAATCATTCATATAATACTAAACGAAAGGATGATGATGATGGAAACATATCATTTGTATATAGGTACATACACCGATGACTGCAACAGCCGAGGTGTTTACAGCGTCGCCTTCGACGCCAGTCAGGAAACGCTTCGGTTGCTGGGGGCGTCTGACGCAGGGACAAACCCGTCTTTTCTCGCCCTGCATGGTAATTATATCTACACTGCCAACGAGGTGGCCGATACCGGGCGTGTGACAGCCTTTGCCATAGGAGAAGACGGTGTATCATTAAACCAGTTAGGAATTGCCGAAGCATCCGGAAGCTTCACCTGCCATATTGCATTACAGCAAAGCAGGCATTTTTTGTACGCCGCCAATTATGGAAGCGGAAATATTTTTGGCCAGCTGCTAACCGGCGAGGGTTTGTTCGCCGGCCAAACCGCCTTTTGTCAGCATGAAGGCGATGGCCCCAATAAAAATCGACAGGAAGGGCCTCATGCCCATTCAACGGGTATATCTCCCGACGGAGCATATTTGATTGCGGCAGATTTGGGTTCTGATGAGCTGCGGGTATACCATATAGAGGACCACGGCGGTCTTGAACTTATACGGGCTGTGCCCACGCCCGCCGGAGAAGGGCCCCGGCATTTTGTCTTCCATCCGGACAAACCATTGCTTTATGTTCTTACAGAACTACATAACCATGTGCTCACCTATTGCTGGGCTGCAACGGATGGAAGCCTTGATCTGATTGACAGCAAAAGCACACTGCCCAACGGTTATACAGGGGAAAGTATTGCAGCGGATATCCATCTGTCCCCCGATGCACGGTTCTTATATACGTCTAACAGAGGGCACAATAGTCTTGCCGTTTTCTCACTTAATGAAGACGGTCTGCCCCTGTTTCTCAAAGCCTTTCCCAGTGGCGGAGAATTCCCGCGTAACTTCTGGGTAGCTCCAGGCGGCAGCCATATTATTGTAGCAAACCAAGAGAGTAACAATATTGTGGCATTCCCGCGTAATGCCGAAAACGGCCTGCTCGGTCCTGCAGTGGCTGAATTAAGTATCCCAAAACCTGTCTGCATCATTCATCGCATCTAAAACAAAGTAATCCTGATCAGCAAAATAATGAATGAGATGTTAAACGAGGAATTGTATAAAGGCATGCAAACATGCTATAATAAAATAGAATTTAGGATGTTCATAGAAAGGAGATAATTATATGAATAAGATGCAAATGGATCGTATCCAGACAGGAAAAGGCTTTATCGCTGCCTTAGATCAGAGCGGCGGAAGTACCCCAAAAGCACTTCTTCAATATGGAATTAAGGAAGACAGCTATTCCAATGAAGAAGAAATGTTTGATTTAGTGCATGATATGAGAAAACGGATTATAACAAGCCCTGTATTTACATCCGAGTATATTTTAGGCGCCATTTTATTTGAGAATACAATGGACCGCACCATTGACAATCAGTTCACTGCTGATTACCTTTGGGAGAAGAAAGGCATCGTTCCTTTTTTAAAGGTTGACAAAGGCCTGGCCGTTATTGAAAATGGTGTTCAGCTTATGAAGCCAATCCCTGATTTAGACAATCTTTTAAAGCGGGCTGTTGAAAAGAACATCTTCGGAACCAAAATGCGCTCCGTTATTAAAGAAGCAAACTATGAAGGAATAAAAAAAGCGGTTGAGCAACAATTCGAGATCGGAAAACAGATCCTTGAAGCCGGTCTGGTTCCAATTATTGAACCTGAAGTAGATATTCACAGCTCGGATAAGGAAGAATGCGAAGATATACTGAAGCATGTAATTTTTAATCAATTATCCGGCCTTAGACAAGAAGAAAAAGTCATGCTTAAGCTATCCATACCAACAAAAGATAATTTCTTCGGCGATTTAATGAGCGATCCTCATATTGCACGGGTTGTGGCTTTGTCCGGAGGATATATTCAAATTGAAGCAAATGAAAAGCTATCACATAATCAAGGATTGATTGCCAGCTTTTCGCGTGCTCTATCGCAAGGTCTGACAGCACAACAAACGGATGAAGAATTTAATGCTACATTGTCAAACTCCATTAAAGCTATTTATGCTGCATCAATCACATAATGATTTTACCCGGATCTCCCCTACAATTTTAATTAGAAAAAATAAAATTGTAGGGGAGATCCGACATTTTTAATCTAACCTTTTTAATGCTTTGCATAGGACCTCAAGCTTGTCTCTAATGCATTTAGGGTTATACGTCTTAATTAAACCGTGGTAATCCAAGTTCTGTTATTCCTGCACTTCACAATTAATCCAATGACAATTACTGTGGCTGCCAGAGATAATAAGTCAATAATTGGATTACTGTAAAAATCCGTATATGTTGCTGCCAAATCCCAAATCATATGAAATATAATAAGCGGCCATAAATTCTTTATCATTTTAAAGATATACACTTTGATAACTCCATAAACGAAATAGAATACAAATAAAATTATACTGAATTCCGGGCTAATAAAATGAAATCCAGCAAATGCAAATGCAGATATCACTATTTTTAACTTATTCACTGAAATTGTATTATATATATATCCCCTATATAGTAATTCTTCTGCAAAACCGATTAAAAAGCAATATGCTATTGTGAATATAATAGTAATATCGATTGGCTTAATCAGCTGTATTCCTTTGTTAATAATAAGCCCCCACAACAATGGAACGAAAGCCAGTATGATAAGTATTATCGTATAATCGAATACTGAAATAAATTTATGCAGTCCAATATATGAAAAATCTTTTTTATCTATAAGCTTCAAAAATACAATTGTTCCAATAATCATAGCTAAAAAAGGAACTATTTTTGTTACCGGCCCACCATTAATGTTAAATAGCTTTAGAACGCCCGCTCCTCCATACGAAAAGATAATTACGAACGTCATTAATACAGTTGCTTTTCCAATACTTTTCATCCTATGCTCCTTCAAAATTCTTACACAGATCTTGCAGAGTTTCTCATGACTTCTTTTCGCGGAAAGCCTTGATCAACTTATGGATCTCATCTTCATGTTCAACCCAATTTTCAACATATCCGCATCTGCAGCAGACATAGCGGATTACAGGGACTTTTCCGAAGAGGGTTGCTGTAGAGGTGTAGATGTTATTGCCGCTGGCGTGCCGGCTTGGATTATCCGGAATTCTCAGTATATCATCGGACCCACATTTTGGGCAGGTATGTGTGCTTTTCATAGTATTTCACTCCTATCAACAGTATTTAATCAAAAACAAATATATCTTCTATCTGGGCATGGACCGCTCTGGAAATATCAATTGCCAATTTTAGAGAAGGATTGTACTTTGCGGCTTCCAGGCGTATGATTGTTTCTCTTCGTACACCTACCATCTCGGCCAGCTCCTCCTGCGTCAGTTCTGCAAGCTGGCGATATTTTTTTAAGTTACATTTAAATTGTTCCATGTACTTCTCCTTGACAATCAATGCTTTTCAAAATAATAAAACGCTATGGAATAGGTCAAAAAAGTAGCTGCCCAGCCGATAGCACTGACAATAATCATAAACTCTCTTGATCCAAAAGCGAATAAGGAGCTTACGCCAATGATCAGCAGTGCAAAAGCAGGCACCCACATTGTTACGGCCTGCGCACGCTTACGGTCCGTCATATACCGCTCATCCGGCATTTCCAGCGCCAGCTTGGCGGTAAAATAAAAGCTGAACATACCAAAAAATCCGAAGTAAAACAAAGCAGCAGGATCATGAGACGTGAAATAATTGATTCCCAGAAACCCCAGAAGGCCTAACACCCATGTATACCTCTGATATCTTCTCGGTTGTTTTCTTTTATTTTGCATTGCCGCTCCTCCTGTTATATGCTTCCTGTTTTTCTCTCTGATCACTCAAGCGGGCAAAGACGATGCATTATGCCACAGTTAAAATGATTTGATCTAATACGATGAGAAATAATTGTTCTTCTCATACTAAATCTTCCTTGGTGATGTATTTGTATCATCATGTGACAAATATATCACCACAAAATGCAATTATCAAGCATGAAGAATATAGTCTCCGTATGTATGCTATTAATTTAAAATTAGTAATGTTACCGTATCCCTTATAGTTCTAATACTGTTATCGGTTCATTATTATAAACCTCACCGGTATCACAAAACCCAAAGCTTTCATATAACTTTTTGGCTGCAACATTGTCTGATTCATATGGTATCCAGCAATACTCTGCAGTTCCCGCCGGAAATGTGTGTATATACTCCAGTATTTTTACTATTGCTTCACGTCCATACCCACGCTTCTGATATTGCCCTCCTATCATCAGCCGTAGTATACAATAATTGTTCTCCGCCATTTCAGGCTGGTCATATCCTGTATTACCATAAACAATCATAACAAAACCGACCATTTGCTCATCAGCATAAATAGCAAAGGGCATCGGACAGCCTCCATTGGTTGCCAAAACATAACAGGATGCGACGCTTGATAAATTAGATGCCACATAACGCTGTTGTTCCTTTGTTACTTCCAGCCTGAACAACTCCCTCCGGTTATCTAATGTGATTTTTCTTAATGTTATCATAAAATTTCTCTCCCCCCACTCTTTCTGCGCTCTCTCAGCATATTCTTCCATGGCAACCTTACTTTGGTATTCCATGAGCTATCTCTTTTCATTATGCATTCACCTCACCTTGTTTAAGCAATATAATACAATGCCATCTTCCGGTACATATATCTCACCTTCTCCGCTCATCACAACATCAAACCCGGCCTGCTTCGCATAATTTTCTAATTCCTCCAGCGAGAATGTCTCCCAGTAAATATCCCGTTCTACATATGGATAGAATCTATTATCTTCGAGACAGTAATTATAGTGCTTTCTGGTATATTGCAGCGAATGCCCGGAATAGCTTAAAATTCCTCCCGGTCTTAAAACCCGCTTACATTCCCTCAAATAGCTTTCCTTATAACCTTCACCGTATAATAAGCCAAAGGTCTGATTCCATATAATTACGACATCAAACCTCTTATCTTCGAACGGAATATGTTCTCCATCATAATGATAAAATTCCACCTTACTATCCCTCATCAGTGCCTCTTCGTTTGCTATTTCTACCGCATATTTTGAAATATCAAGTCCAACTACTTCAAATCCCTGTCTATACAGGGTGAACGCTTCCCTCCCCATACCGCTGCCTATATCAAGTATTTTTGCCCCATAAGGAAAATGATCAGCAGCCTGCTGCTCCCAAATCTTCAGTTTTCCTTTATCCCAGCCTTTCATTTCGTCAATATGCTCCTTTTGTTCATACCAAGCTGATACGATTGAATTCATTTTTAACCTCCTTGAATTAGGATCCTTGATAACCGGTAATTTCATTGTACTGTGTATCAAAAAAATTACTAGACTTTATTTCCAACTTATGGTATGATGCATAATGTACTATATTTAAAAAAGCTTCTTCGATTACCGAAGAAGCTTTTTTACAGTCATATCCTTTATAGCAATTTCAATCTGATCTTTATGAATGGTTTCATCCATATTGTTAATGTGGAAGCACCTCTATAATTAATGTATGCAAACTTATTTTTCTTGTAAATCACGCCATTTTATACCCAGCTCGGGTGGAGAATATGTCTTCATTTTGTCCAAAAGCTTGTTGGGGTCGGTGTCTACCAGAAGAAGTCTTGCGTTGGAGGGGTTCATAAATCCCTCCTGGATAGCTCTATCAATCATATTAATTAGAGGGTCAAAGAAATGGGCTGCATTTAAAATTCCCACCGGCTTGCTATGAAGCTTCAGCTGCGCCCAGCTAAGTATTTCAAATAGTTCTTCATAGGTTCCGATACCCCCGGGCAGCGCAATAAACCCATCAGATAAATCTGCCATTTTTTTCTTTCTCTCATGCATATCTGCAACTTCAATAAAACGAGTAAGATTCCTATTTACAATTTCTTTAGGGAAAAGTCCTTTCGGCATCACACCTGTAACCTTGCCATTATTTTTAAGGACTTGATTAGCCAATTCACCCATTAAACCTACTTTAGACCCGCCATAAACCAACTCAATTTTATTTTGTGGCAGTATTTCTCCAAGCTGCAACGCACATATTTTATATTCAGGTTTATTTCCAAAATTGGAGCCTGAATACACACATATTTTATTCAATCGTTATCCTCCTCAAAATATCAAGATTTTTGTATAACATATACCCCTGCTATAAGCAAAACTACTCCAAGTATTCTCTGCGGATTAATAAGGTGAACTTCATTTCCGAGAAAACCAAAATGATCAAATAGAATTGATAAAATAATTTGGCCCCAAATCACCAGACTAAACATATTTGCAAAGCCTATTTTAGGGGAAGCAAAAATTGTAACAAAGATATAGAAAGCTCCCAAAAGACCACCGGTTAACATCCACCATCGAATACCTCTGAGCATATTTGTGCCATTCGGTAAGGAATAAGCGCCGCTTAATATTGTATAAGAAAGCACCAGGCCAAGACCTATTGTACCGACTAGAAAACTTATAAAAGAGGAAAAAACAGGACTTCCAACTTTTGAACGAAGCTGCCCGTTGAATCCTGCCTGTAATGTCAAAGCCATACCAGCTACCAATGAAAGAAAATAGTACAGTAATACCACATTCACACCTCCTTTGCCAACACTCTATTGACTCTGCTGTATATTCCTATTATAATAAAAAAAAGAGACATAAGTAAAATCGTAATTTTATATAGGAGGTATACTCGATTATTATATGATAAATTTGGAACTTTACAGAATTTTCTACACGACTGCAAAACTTGGAAGTATTTCCAAGGCAGCAAAAGAATTATATACGTCACAACCGGCAATAAGCCAAGCGATTAAGCAGCTTGAGCAAAAGCTGGACGGGGAATTGTTTTATAGAAATGCCAGGGGTGTTTCTCTGACTATTGAGGGTGAGGTCTTATATCGATATATTGAACAGGGTTATAACCTGATACAGGCTGGGGAACACAAGTTTTCCGAACTTAAACAAATGACGTCAGGGCAGTTGAGATTAGCCGTTTGCAGTGCAGTTTGTAAATATGACTTATTGCAATATATCAGTCAATTTAATCTTAACTATCCGGACGTCTTTCTATCTATCCAGGATGAATCCAGCTATGAAATAGCCCAATTACTGGACATGGGAAAAATTGATATCGGAATTATTAACCTTCACAATATTGATAATGATAAATTCAATATCATTAAGACTTTAGAAATGCATGACTGCTTTGTTGTCGGCGAGAAATATAAAGCCTTATGTAACGATCTGATTTCTGTTCATATGCTGTCTCAAAGTTACCCCTTAATTATGCTCCAAAAGGGAGGCAATACAAGGGCATATATTGATGAATACTTTTTATCTCATGGAATTAATCTGGTTCCGCAAATTGAGTTAAGTAATTTGGATTTGATTGTTGAATTTACGATCAGAGGGTTGGGCGTCGCTTGTGTTATGGAAGAATATGTGCAAAAGGAACTAAAAAACAAGTCCCTATACAAGCTTAACCTTCAGGAAAAAATACCTCTTCGGCGTTTGGGAGTTGTCGTTAAAAAGGATATGCCGCTTTCTACCGCAACTCGTAAATTTATAGACCTGATAGGCATATAAGGGGCCGTTGCAAAATCAATGTCATTAAGTAAAACCGAATAAATAAGTGATAGTTATATTTTGCAAGAAAAAACAAGGGCAACTAAACTCTTTCCATATTTCCTTTATTGCTTACGAGGTTTTGGGGCTGCTGAAAATGATTTTGTATTGTTTTGAAACTCTCCTGCTAAATAAAATAATGTTTAGAACAGCTATGCTTCCAAATACGATTCTAAACGGAATATCTGAAGTCTGAAGCCCGGTCACTACTCCGTTGAGATCTCCTCCTCCGCCAATAAATAAAGACAGTACCGACATGTAAATCGGATCAAGTACCATAAAACATAAGGTAATATAGTAGAAAACAATCAGCAGCGCTCTGCTTCTTAATTTATAAATATATGGTGATAATGCCAATATGTAGCCGATCAATATCGTTACAATACTGCTTAACCCGTTAAATAAAGCCAGCCTGATACCATCCAAGCCTTCCACATTAATAACTATCTGGATACCCCAAATTCCCACAAACCTTATTCTCTCAAAAACACCAAACGTTAACGCTAACAATAAATGTGTTCCTTCATGAACAACATAGTAACTAATAATAGCTATCAAAATGCCTGTCCATTGCTTCATTGATTTTGCCATTCTGCTTTTCATAATGATCTCCTCTTTCTACTTTAAGTATAATCGAAAAAATTCCCGGATGTGCTTTACTATTAAATTTAATGCCTCATCTATTTTTTCTGCTTTTGTATCATAACGAAAAAGTAATACAAAAATAGGCGAATAGAAATGAAGTGCCATAATCTCAGGATCAGCGCCGTTAATTCTTCCGTCGTTAATTAACTGCTGAAAAACCTCGGTCTGATATCGCAAGGTTTTTTCTATAAACATCTCCATAAAGATGGTATTTAGCTCCGTGCTTTTATATTGTTCTATAATCATCATCTTGCGAAATTTTGACAATATATCATCCGTCAGATAGAATGAGAAAAGTTTGCAGTAAATCTTTTGAATAATATCCACGGAAAAAACAGTATTATCAGCTTCTTCCTGACCAAATGAATGAATCAATTCCTGTTGTAATTGATTTATCCGTTCGGCAGATATTTGAATAATTGTGTCAAATATCGCCTGTTTATTTTTATAATGCTTATATATTGCACTTTCCCTGATTCCAATGGCTTTTGTAATATCTCTTACAGATACGCTGCTATAACCATGGACAGAAAAAAGAGAGAGTGCCTCGATTAAAATTTTGTCTTTTGTAGACATATATTCTCCTTTCAAAAAGCAAGTGAACAGTTGTTAACCACAATTATAGTTAACAACTGTTCACTTGTCAATATGAAACATCTATTTTCTTAGCCTCCTCTATAAATATCATGAATGAAGCGTTCGTAATTCTCTCGTTGGGTGCGTATGTTATTATAGAGCTTACTATTTAAGGTCACGATTGAATTGATGTATTCAGCATCCATCTCCTCTATCAGACAATACATGTTATTTTCATAGAGATAGCTGAGACTCTTTCCTATTCCAAATAAGCTTTCCCTATGAACTCCGTGGGAAAAACCTCTTAATTCTACCCCGTCCTTATTACCACCGAAGAAAAGTGATTTTACCAGCCATCCCTCATCTGCACATCCGTCCTTAGTAGTTTCCGCAAGTACACAGTTAATATATTTTGTAAACTCTGTAAATTTACCTGTATGTATCTTAATTCCAACGATAGGATACCATAATCCCCGGGTCTTGCCGCTGTTGGTGCCGGAGGATCTATAGAAGGCCAGTGTTACTCTTTCCGTCCCATAATAATAACGTATCTCTGCATCAATAAGGCCAACCATCCGAAAGGGTTCTGTTGTAAATATGTTTGCTCGAAAACTATCCGGATAAAATCGTATCATCTCCCCGAAATGTTCCATTCATATACCTCTTCCCACCTGATCTTTAATAAGCATGAATAGCTTCAAAATATAGTAAGATATATAAATAGATACCATGAGGCTTAATATCTCAGCAATATTAAACCACATGGCTTCTATTAATTACTATTCTTAATTTTATTCAACTGTTGCCTGATTTCATGAATATTTTTATAAGATTCTTCAATACCCATAAGTCTCTTTAGGAAAACTTTTTCTTCCGGCTTCAAGTCAAGCTCTTTAAACCAAGGTCTATCAATTCTGCTTACCTTTTGGTAGGTTGTATAATATAGATGAATCAAAAAATCACCTATATACCAGTAATCCAGCTCCTTAGTGTGGTGATTATCCATTATTCTTGCAAGGCCAAAATCAACCAGCGAAAGCTCTTTATTCCCTTTTCTTATGATATTTGGCAGCCTGATGTCTCCATGAATAATATTGTTGTTATGCAATACCTCTACCATATCAAGCAGCTGACCGCAGACCTCATAAATCTCTTCACGGTTGAATTGATATCTTTCCCTTCGCAAGATATCCTCAAATACTTCACCCTCTATATACTCAAGAATATAACCTTCTCTGTCCTGATCTTTAAATCTTGAAATAAATTTCGGGAAATACGGATGCTGTAATGTCTTTAAACTTAATTCTTCATAAAACAATTTATTTTCAGTTTTTTTAATCATTTCTTTCTTCAGTTGTTTTACAACATATTTATTTTTATCCTCATCAATGGCAAGATATACTATTCCATATCGTCCCTCACCTAATAATTCCTGAATGGTATAACTGTCTATTGTATCGTTTTCTTTGTAATATTTATCTCTATTGCTGATCTTATTTTTCAGATGAAGACCCATAGCGACTCATCATTATGATCTTCTAAAAAAACCTGCTGCGAGATCTGCTGCGGGATCTGCTTCTGGACCTGCTACGTGATCTGCTGCCAGACCAGCTATTAAATCTGCTCCTTGATCTGTCCCATGACCTGCTGATATTACTCCAGGATCTGTCTCCAGAAGTATAAAAGCTGTGCCCTCTATAAGATTCATTTCTGTTAAAGCTCATACAAACACCTCTCTATGAATATATTTGCATTAATATGAAATTGTATTATGCAATAATAAATATATTCATGTTTCGACATTTTGTGACTTATTATGACATTAAATTTGAATTATAAAGGGCAACTCTTAATTCTATTAACTCTTATGTAAGCGCACTACAACAGAGTATCTTGCTATTAAGTAACTATTCATGAGAAAATTCCAAATACAATTCAAATCGGCATCTTGTGGAATAAATAAATCTTAATCATCAATATCGTCATAACTTGGAATAAAATCAAGTCGGAATCGATCCTACTATAATGGCATTGCATCAACTACTTACAAGTACCTCTTCTACATTGTATTGTTCAGTACAATAACATTATCACAATAATCTAGAACATCCCCGTCATGAGAAACTATTAGGAATGTCTTTTTTACTTTCATCTTAGTAAGATAGTTACATATTCGATGAATATTGTCTTTATCAACTCCTGCAAAAATTTCATCAAATAATATTATATTAGCATTTCGAAATAGAGCTCTTGCTAAAGCAATAATTTTGATTTGCCCTCCAGATAAATTCTTGCCGCCTTCAATCAATTGGGTGTCTAATCCATTTTCTAACGAAGAAAGTAAAGTATTATCAGTAAGATCGTTCAGCATATCTATTATATATTTGTCATCAATGCTCATATCATTACCAAGTAATATGTTCTCACGCACAGTTCCACAAATTATCAGATTATCTTGATTTACCAGAAGGATATTGTTGCGAACAATACTTTTATTTATATCCGATAATTCCAGATGACCAATTCTTATATTCCCGTCATAATCATATAAGCAACACATTTGCTTTAAAAACGTTGATTTACCCACACCACTTTTGCCACTCAGGCCTGTTATTTGATTGTGTCTGATAATAAAATCAGGAATTCTTATAACTATATCTTTTGATATATTGCAAGTTACATCTAAAATCGTTATATCATTTTTAAATAAATCATTGGAGCATTCAATTCCATTTTCAGTTTCTTTTTCAATATTAAGAACCTGATCAATACGATCTATTCCAACTAAACTTGATTGCATATTCGAAAAGGCATAACCAAATGAAGTTATCATATTTATAATCAAGATCGACATATTAAAAATGGAGATAACTGCTTCCAGAGCAATATAATTATATTTATACAAAATGATACAAATTATTGTAACTCCTATAGAACCAAACCAAGATCCAATTTGTACAGATCCATTTTTGATTGAGCTAAGGCCAGATAATTTCTTATATATATTCAGGAATTCGTTCAATGCCTTTTCATGAACTTCATTTGCATATTCTGTCATATTTGACATTTTAATTTGTTCCAAACCAGACAATGATATATTATATACATTCGCTCCCTCAGCAATCGCTTGTTGAGCTTTGTTCTTCAATATACGCTCTCGTTTACCACACCATATCTGAACAAATAAAATCAAAAAACCGATTATGTAAATTAGAATACATATAAAAAGATTTATTCTCCCAATAATTATAGATGAACCAATTCCGGAAATGATATACATAAGAGGTAATAAAAGAGCAAAAGAATATATTGATGTAGCTGATTGTATATCCTGCTCAATACGTATTAACAAATCTCCACGATTACCAAATTGATCAATCTCTTTCAATTTAGCATGTAGTATTGAGAATAGCATCGCATTTCTTATTTTATTATTCATTTTCTGAATTGTAGTCTGTTGTATATAAGTACCAGCACCATCATAAAAGACGAACATCAGTATAATTAAAAAAAGTTTTAGAGCAACTTCCCCGAATTTTATACTTATATCATTCACCATATATTTAAATACAGTTTGCTCAATGTAGATCGTAACATATGAAATTATAAAATTTCGAGATGCTACAATAAGCGTCGAAAAAATATAGATAATACTAAGTTTCTTTGTAATACTAAATAATTTACCTAACCGAATTAAATCTTGCTTCACATTTAATCTCCTTTATGTTTCCAATTGCAAAATCGAATCATCTATACAATTTCCTGGTTTTTCATGAGTAATTACAATAACAATCTTTTCTAAAGAAAGATGTTCAATTGCATTCCAAACTATTATAGAACTCTGCTTATCTAAAGCGCTAGTTGGTTCATCAAAAACATAAATAAATGCATCTTTTGAAACAGTCCGTATAAAGGATAGACGCTGCCTTTCCCCCTTAGAAAATACATAACTGTTCTCATTCATTATACTATCAAAAGCATTAGGCTGCCTCATTATTGAATCATATACATTAAATAATTTCGTTAACTCAATGATATTTTCTATATTCTCTGGCTTACCAATACAAAGATTATTAATTAATGTATCCGGCATAAAAACTTCTTGCTGTGTCATAACAGAGATAAAGTCTCTAATAAATGCTATTGAGTATTTTTCAATCGGGTTTCCATTAATCAATATATATCCGCTGTCTACGGCATATACTCGGGTTAATAATTTAATAATAGAGGATTTTCCAATCCCATTTCTTCCCTGAATGTAATTGATAGAACCAGATCTGAACTCACAACATAAATTTTTTAACACATAATCATCGTTATATTTAAAAGTAACTTTATCGAACTTGATATTACTTATTTTTGTATCTCGTTTTGATAAATGTTTTTCTAAGCTTTCATCTTCATATCCCATAAAAGTATTCATTCGCTTTATATTTACTTTAGCTTTCTGTATAGCTACTAACGTTGAATCTAAGGTCATTATAGGATTAATTAGGTACTGAAGTAATGTTATAATTGTTATAATATTACCTATACTAATCGAATTATTCCTATACTCATACCCAGATATAAACATAACAATTGCAGTTACGATAAATGCTATTATTAAAGATGGAATTGATAGTAATATATTATATAATGATAAAATACTTTTTTTTATATTAATATCAATCGAATTAAGATTATCCTGTTCGATAAACCTCGATTCAATTTTCAGGCTCTTAGCCATCTCTATATTGTAAACTGCCGTTGCAAAATCTTTATTAATACGATCGGTTACTTCTTGAAAATGTTTTGTTCCAATTACAATTTTTTTACTTAATATAATGACTAACATTGATGATATCAAAACAATAATAATTGAAACAATGCATATTTTAATATCAATCATAGCGATAAAAATTTCAGAAATTATAAATAGTATTATACCAGGTATAAAGTTAGTGATAACTCTTGATACACCTGCAACATATCCATATGCATCAGAATTATATAAAGATATTAAATTCCCATGATCAATTTTATTGAAATATGATAACATAAAATGTAATATTTTTTTCTCCAATTGATCATGTATATCTGCAAGTAAAGATGAACTTATTCGTTCATTAAGATAAGGTACAATAAATGCTAATATTATAAATAAAACACTCATTACCAATATTTCAAATGACATATCAGAAATAATTGCATTAGACTGAATTGAATCTATTATTTTACCAAGTATATAACGTAGGAAGATATCAAGCAGTTTACTCAATATAATCGCTGACAGACATAAAAGAATAAATCCCCTTTCTTTTTCCGTCTTAATCTTTTTCATCATAAGATCTTGTATGATATATCTAGAAGTCTATAATCATACTTTCCTCTCTTTAGACTTGTGGTACATTAATACATTCAGATGCTGTGCTCTTTAGGCTGATTTCTGTAGTTTAACTACTTGAAGGAATGTATTGCCACCCTTTTTATCTGAATCTTTTATAGCTGAGATGTGCCTACAAGTATTTCCTTCAATATAGTTTATGATGATAAAATGGTAAATGCTTCTCGGTGAATTCAATGATATTAACCGCTATCACACCTAAGCAATATATCCAGTTAAAATAATATTTTAACATAATCTGCAGTAAAATGCATCCATGGACTTGTGTCAATAACGTATTGAAAGCATTGTATTTATGATGATTGACCTCTTCCTTCTTTCGTACTGAATGGAATGATTCAATACATGCATTATCATAAGGATTTCCTTTTCTGCTAAAGGAATGAATAATACCTTTTAAAGTCAGGTAATCTTCAAATCGCTGTGTATAATTGGATTGTTAGGTAATTATAAGAACTAACTGTATGACAGTAAGCGATCTATTCATCGGTTACTAAAATACAGCAGTGTAAGAACATGCAACTGGAATATCATTTTACTTGTACATATAAGAAAAAGAGATTATCCAATTAAGTTTTCATTAATAGGACAATCTCTATACTAACTTCCATTTACAGATTCTATAAAATTACAGTATATTCTTTACGGCTTCAACTACATTTTCCGTAGCAAACCCGAATTTTTTAAATAATGTTCCTGCCGGAGCAGAAGCACCAAAACCATTCATTGTGACCGTAGTACCGTCAAGACCTACATATTTACCCCATCCAAAATCAATTCCTGCTTCAATTGCGACTCTCGCTTTTACGCCCTTTGGCAGGATACGCTCTTTATACTGTGCCGACTGTGTTTCAAACAAATCCATAGAAGGCATGCTTACTACTCTGACATCCACATCCTCCTTTGCCAGCTCTGCCTGTGCCCTAATACCCAGTTCCACTTCAGAACCGCTTGCTATTATGATTGCTTCTGGTACGGCTTTCTTAGAATCCGATATAATATAGCCTCCCATTAACGCCTCTTTTGAGGATCCTGGCAGCTGAGGAAGATTTTGGCGGGTCAATACTAAAGCAGTAGGTAAATTGGTAGACGTAATGGCAAAATACCATGCAGCAATGCATTCTGTTGCATCCGCTGGTCTAAATACCACAAAATTAGGCATAGCACGAAGCATTGCCAATTGTTCAATCGGTTCATGTGTTGGCCCGTCTTCTCCAACGCCAATACTGTCATGAGTAAAAACGTAAGATATCGGAAGTCCCATTAGGGACGATAATCTTGCCATTGGCTTCACATAATCGCTAAAAACGAAAAATGTAGATACATAAGGCTTTAAGCCACCATGAAGAGCCAGACCATTGCCGATACCTGCCATAGCTAATTCTCTCACACCAAAATGAATATTTCGTCCGGCATAATTATTCTTTGAAAAATCCCCCTCATCGTTCATATAGGTTTTTGTTGAAGGAGCAAGATCTGCAGAACCACCGATAAAGCCGGGAATATATTTCTTAATTCTGTTGATTATCAATCCTGAAAGGTTTCTGGTTGCTTCCGGTTTATCTGTAAATGCCCAGAAATCTTGGTTATTAATTAATTCCTTTGCCGCATGTATATCATGCTGCCGATCCCATAATTCCTTCATCTCAGGATATTCTTTGCAATAATTTGCAAACATGTCCTTCCAAATCTGTTCAGCTATAACTCCTTGATTTGCATAACTCTTATAATTATCATATACTTCCTCCGGAACATAAAAGGCTTCTTGACTTGGCCATCCTAATTTTACTTTTAATGCCGTAATATTATCTGTTCCAAGAGGCTCACCATGAGCACTGGCCATGCCTTCTTTGGGGCTGCCAAAACCAATTTTTGTTTTAACGGTAATCATCGAAGGCCTGGATAACTCCGCTTTTGCAGCGGTAATTGCAGCTCCGATCTCTTCAAGATTGTTACCATCTTCCACAACTAAGGTTTGGAAACCAAAGGCTTCAAAACGCATTCTGACATCTTCCGTAAATGCAATATCAGTACTTCCTTCAATCGAGATTTTATTACTGTCGTATAATACGATTAATTTTCCCAAACCAAGGGTACCTGCAAGTGACATTGCCTCAGAAGTGATGCCTTCCATCATACATCCGTCTCCTCCAAGAACAAAGGTATAATGATCTACAACCGGATATCCTTTCTTATTAAATTCTGCGGCAAGATGAGCTTCCCCCATGGCGATACCAACTGCCATCGCCATTCCTGCTCCTAACGGTCCGGTTGTAGCTTCCACACCAACTGTATGACCATACTCCGGATGTCCGGGAGTTAATGAGTTATCCTGACGGAACTGTTTCAAATCTTCAATTGTCAAACCATATCCAAACAAATGCAATAAAGAGTAAAGAAGCATAGAACCATGACCGCCAGATAAGATAAATCTATCTCTGTTATGCCATTTAGGATTCGCCGGATTATGTTTCATATGTTTTGCCCATAACTCATATGCCATAGCTGCTGCACCTAATGGTAATCCCGGATGCCCGGAATTTGCTTTTTGTACACCATCTGCTGATAGTATTCTTATCGCATTCACTGACATCGTATCTATATTTTTCATAGTAAATCCTCCAAATTATTAATTTTGTTATGGTTTATACCATCATCTGTTAAGAATAAAATGCTTAGGAATGCCATTTTGATATCTGATATTTACTTCTCCTTGAATCAGCGGTTTCAGGTATGCAATCATTTCATCAGTTACATCGTTACCAATTGAATTAATGAAATGTAATGGTACTTTTTTTTCTTTGTTCGCAACTTTTTCAATGGGTACCGATATGATTTCTATCTCATAGGAGCTTGTGTTTTTTCTTTGAATGGATACCATTTGTCCGGATATACCTTCTATAACGCATTGGAGTGCTTTCATACCTAACATTCTGGACTCATTGATATCCGTTGCACTGGCTATGTGGGATGCTGAACGCTGCATTAAATTAAGCTCAACAGATCTTACCTTACACCCAATTCTTTCTCTTATCATATTTTCCAATACACGTCCTGCTCCTGCAATATATACATGACCAAATACATCACTGCTACCGCTTTGCATTTGTTCAGAAATATATCTTCCTTCCGCATCTTTGATTCCTTCACTAACGGCTACGATAACGCTTGTATTTTCTTTTAGTTTATCTATTACATCTTGGATAAAACGCTCCGTATCAAACTCTATTTCACACAAATAAATCAAGCTGGGACCTATCCCGCCATTTAATCTGGCCAAAGCAGAAGCAGCTGTCAGCCATCCGGCATTTCTTCCCATTATTTCAACAACAACCACCGAATTAGCGTTATAAACCCTCGCATCCTTATCTAGCTCAGCACAAGTTGTTGCTATATATTTTGCCGCAGATCCAAAACCCGGACAATGATCCGTTTCTGCCAAATCATTATCTATAGTTTTAGGTGCACCCATAATAAAAATATCAGTCAGCTTTTTCCTTTTACAATACTCTGACAGCTTATGTACCGTATCCATGGAATCATTTCCGCCTATATATATAAAATACTTAATCTGATATTTTTGAAATATTGAAATTAATATTTCATACTGATCTTCATTATCATGCAAATTATCGAGTTTGAATCTGCATGAGCCAAGAATAGCAGCCGGAGTTTGACATAACAGTTCCATATCTCCTGTATCTTTGATGATTTCATTCATATCGATAAATTTCTCATCAAACACACCTTGAATTCCATTTTTAGCGCCATATATCTTATCTACTTTTGAACTGGTCTGAGCTGCTTGAAATATACCAACCAACGTTGCATTAATTGCTGCTGTCGGTCCACCTGATTGTGCAATCAAAAGGTTATTCATATATTCCTCCATTTTTCTTATTGGTAGGGCATCTTGTCTATTATAGAATACCCTTCTGCCAATTCTTCATGTCTTTGACCTTTTACCTATTGTCCCTCGAAAATACGGTTGCTATTTATTATTCCATAGTGCCAGGGCCATTGACAATTCTTCGCTGTTTTTTGCTGCATCCTCCAACATAACTCCCTCCAGTGCAGCTTGTATTGCCTGAAACATAGCATTAACACCACTCGCCGATCCCATCGGATGTCCCTGAATGGCACCACCCGCCGCCAAAACAATATCACATCCCAACTCTTTTATAAATTTTTCAACAAGACCAGGATGAACTCCGCCTCCAATTGACGGCATCGCCCTTTTAATATGATAATACGGTAACGCTAATTGCTGTGTTGTCTGAATGTACTTCTGATGCCGCATAGGGTATCCGCCATAGGGAGTATTTATCATAACAATATCTGCTCCTGCCAGCCTCGTTAATTTACCAACAGAAAGAGGCGAACTCATACCGCTGTCAGTCCCTTCATAAAACATCCCTGCTCCGGCGCAGTGAGCAAGGATTGGAATATGTACTTTTTTTGCAATTTGGTGAAGCGTGTTATATCCAACTGCTGCAAAGTTCACCATAATTGCTTCTGCTCCAGCCTCAATTACATTACTGATTGTATTCATAATGTTAGAGGAGCTATCTGTTACATTTACCAAATATAAGGTTCTCTTTCCGCTTTTTTCATAGGCAGCTTCAGATGCTTTCTTAAATTCTTTTACGCGATTTGCGGCTAAACTATAGCTGGGACTGCCTAAAAGCTCATCATCCTTTATCATATCCACACCACCAAGTGCAGTTTCATAAAAAATCCTGGCTCCTTCTTCGGGTTTTAATCCTAAACAGGGCTTTATCATATTCAATAAGAGCGGTCTGTTATAAACACCGCTAATTTTACGAATACCTTCTATTCCAAAATTAGGGCCGTTAAATTGTTCAACAAACTGTTTTGGAAATTCAATATCCAGCAGCTTAACCTGAGCTGAGGTAGAAGCATCATTGCCTAATAATGTTGTTATTAAAATAGGAAAATCAGGGGGAATATTAATGGTTGGATATGCTATCTGAATTAAATAGTTCCTTACATTCTCTGTTAACTGGGTAGATAAGTCAATCGAAGGTACATCATATATCTGGACAACCTTTCCCATGAACTTTTCTCTCATTTCATCAGTAATACCAGGAACCGGAACCCAAGTTCCGATTGTCTGTCCTATCGCAAGAGCGGATGCCTTTTTTATAATATCGATGTGGCTATCTAATTTTATATAGTAAGTAGCTATTATGTAATCTTCGTTCCTTATTTCCTCCGGCAGACAAAACAATTTGTTATCTATCATAATCAGTCTCCATTCCGCCGCTCCACCATGACACAAATGACAAGAAATCACGTAAGCGGCTATCATCTACAAGAATTATAAAGTAAATCCGTTAGATAAAAGTGAGTTTTTTCAAATTTTACCCATAAAAAGAGCTGATGCAAAATTCGTCGTGGGTTTTCACCTTGGATTTTGCATCAACCCATATATACTTTTATTTGTCTTGCTCTATATTATCAAAGTAAGAAGATGCTTCATAAGGAATATCATGGGTGCGCCGATCCAAGTTTTCAGTCAGCAGTTTAAATATCAAATCCGAATCTCGATTCCTTAATGCTTCCAGATAATCACTGTGTTCTTTAATCATATTTTCTCTAGATTCCGGATCACTGATAAACTTCTGTCCGTAAATCAATTTAAAAAATGATAAATTATCCCATAGCAGCTCAATCATCGCGCACAATCTGTCTAATTTACTGATTCCATATATCATAAAATGAAAATAACGGTTTATCATATAGACTTCTTTGCCATGTATCACATCCTGGCGAACAATCTTTTTATACTCTTCATTTATTTCTTCTAATAGCTTAATATCTTCATCTGTAACCTTTTTGCACGCATCTCTTGCTACAATAGGCTCTAATGCTTTTCTTGCCATATAGATCTGCTTTACATCATCTTGATTCAACTTTACCAATCGAGTCCCAATATAAGGTATTGATTCTGCAAGGCCCTTTTTTTCCAAATTGCTGAGTGCCTCGCGAATTGGCATTCTACTTACTCCCAACTGATTTGCAATCTCTTCCGTATTAAGCTTTTCACCCATATGCAGCTTACCATCCATAATCCAATCCATCAATTTATCAAGCACCAAATCAGGCAGCTTATTGTGCTGGAATGTATTTGAATTCACATTATTAATTGATACACGCACATTAAAGTCCATATATACTCTCCTGTAATTTAAATTATATACCTAGTTTAGCCGTAATCCCTTTTAGTATCGCAACCTGAGACGTTTCTTCAAGTAATTCAGCCATATGTTCAGCATTAATTGGAGTATCACCTAATGCAACAACTCCATGATCGGCCAAAAGAAAACCTGGTAATTCCGGATTCTCACGAAAAATATTCTCTATGAGCGGAAAATCTTCCTTTCTAACCATTGCTGCCGGAACATCAAGTGTCGGTATGTCAGCACATATTTTTAACTTTGCATGCCATGTCACTCTAGGTAAAACTTTTTTTGTAGATGACCACCCAATTGCATAAGGTGAATGAACATGGATAACGGCATTAATGTTAGGACAGGTTTTATATATATATCCATGTAATAATGCTTCCCTGGTAGGTTTACCGATTCCTTCTATAACATTTCCATCAAAATCTGTAATAATAAATCCTTCCGTTGTACTATCGCCAAAAGAACTTCCGCTTGCCTTAACCATCATGTGATCTTTACCAGGAATCCTTGCACTTATATTACCGCCGCTCCCAGTTTGTATACCCCTATTATAAGCTCTTTTACAAGCTATAACAAGTTGTTCTGCAATAAAACTTACATCTTCGGTCATATTTTTTACATCCTTTCACTTAATTTTTCTGAAACAATGGCAATACTGATCTAATAATCGTATTAAAATTTTTCGCCTGCCAAGCACTTCTGCCAATAAATAAACCATCAATATTTGGTTTTTGAATTAACTTTTCTGCATTTTCTATATTGACACTTCCGCCATATAATATGGGTATATCACTTCCAATTTCTTTTCCGAATAATGACATTACGGTTTCTTTTATTACAGCATGCATTTCATCTGCATAGTTTTCATCCGCAGGTATTCCATTTACACCAATCGCCCATAC
Source organism: Bacillota bacterium (assembly GCA_023409535.1). Classification (GTDB taxonomy): domain Bacteria; phylum Bacillota; class Clostridia; order Lachnospirales; family Lachnospiraceae; genus Mobilitalea. Next base: position 144,327 of record JAEYGZ010000034.1, on the reverse strand, counting down.
CGGTTCATAAGCAATCCAAATATTCTGAGCTTGCTCTTTTGAGATTTCACTTAATCCTATTTTCAGTTGTATACGAATAATTTCTTTACTAATCCCGTAATTTTTTTGTTCCAGAGTTTCGCCTATACACAATAAAGGAATAAAACCATGCTTTATTGCTGTTAATACCTTTTTCTTTTCCTCTTCATCCGTCTCACCAAATTTATGCCGACGTTCCGAATGGCCGATTTCTATAATTTGAACTCCAATTTCCTTTAACATTAACGGTGATATTTCTCCGGTAAATTGCCCTTCCTCTTCCCAATTCATGTTTTGTGCGCCAAGTTTTATATGATTTTCAGATAAAGTTCTTTTGGCTGCTTCAAGAGCTGTAAAAGACGGAATTACAAATAGCTCCATTTTAGTTTTATCAATATCCGCAGTCAGATCCTCTAATTCTGAAAGAAACGATACCGTGTCTGCAATATTTTTAAACATCTTAGTGTTAGTACCAAGATATATTTTATCAAGTCTCGCCATACACTAGAGCCCTCCGTATTTCATAATTTCCCGCTATCGGAGATTATTATCTTCAATAGCAAGAATTGCCTGTACTTTAGGTGTAGAACTGCCATCAACAAATTTAAGGCTAAGCCATTCATCTAAAAGTCTTTTTGCGACCTCAACACCGACAACACGTTCCCCCATGCAAATAACATTTGCATTATTACTTAATTTTGCTCTTGATACAGAAAAAATGTCATGGCATACTGCAGCACGGATTCCTTTAAACTTATTTGCTACCATAGCCATTCCAAGACCGGTACCGCAGATGAGCAGCCCATCCTCTTTATAATCATTTTCAATTATTTTTTCGCAAACTTTTTTTGCAATATATGGATAATATGTATCATCCATGGAAGAATCACATCCGACATCAATAACATTGATATCCTGTTCCTGCATATGTTTCTTCAATATACTTTTTAAGCCAACACCTGCATTATCGCATCCGATAATTATTGTCCGCATTTTTATGCCTCCATTTCACAATTCAACTGCACTCCATACCTGTTAATAAACAATATCACTGTTTATCTTATTCCTTAGTTTCAATTCATCAATCATATGGTGTGCTGCCTGAATACCCCATTCTTTTGTATCTAAATTTCCTGGTATTGTAACAATCTCAATATTCGAATTATCAATGCTTTTAATTGTATTTATTAAAATATCATCTACTTTCTTATCGTACAGTACTTCGCCTTGCCTTGTATTATGGCGCATACCGTCCGTGGGAAGCAAAATTTTAATTGGATAATCCACCTTGCTTAATCTTTTTACTACGATATCAGCTATTTCCTTCGCTTCGTCAGGAAGAATTTTTATGTGTGCCGTTTTTGCATTATGCATCATATAAATTCTCTCATCCATTCTTGGAGGAAGCTCATGAATTAAAAAGTCCACAAAATCCAAACCGCCTACGCTGACTACAAGCGGGATTTTATTTGCAGTAGATTTTAATAATCTGATTTTGGTATTTTCCCCGTAAGAAAATCCACCGCCAAAGTATTCTGATGTAATTTCATGTATCGTTAAGTCTAAAATTCCATCCACAAGGACATCTTCTGCCATTTGTTCCATAAGGGCTCCGCCGACACCAGTTGTATGAAAACCTATCGTCTCTATTCCAAGCCGTTCCAGTTCATCAATTGCTGCACAGGCTCCTGTATTAGTAATTCCCATCAATGAAACTGCTACTACCGGTTTATCTCCCTTACTTAATACCTGCCCCGCATGCTGAACCATCCCAATACAGCAGGAGCATGCATTTGCTATTATTTGCCGGGTTACAATATTCAGACCTGTAAAATCACATATCGAAGGTATTACAACAATATCGGAATTTCCTACAACACTGTCAAAATTTCTATTTCCGGATGCAACGGTAGAAGCCATAACCTTAGGGAATCCAATAGGTAATTTTCTCATTGCTGCTGTAGCTACAACGGTGTTTTGAAGTCCTCCGACAGATAAAATACCATTTATTTTTTTCTTATGATACAGCTGCGCTACTATATTCGGAGCCGCTTTAGCCATGAAGTCTATTTTCTCGCCCTTTGTCATTGGTTCAAGCTCGCTCCAGGAGGTTCCAAAGGCCTCTGCTACTTCTTCCCTGGAAACATCATATCCGAAAGATTCACCCGGACCTGTGGCAATATTTATAACAAGGGCTTTTAATCCCCTATCTTCTATAAACTGCCGCATAAAAGCTATTTCCTTGTATTTTGTATCACAGCTTCCAATGATTGCTATTGTTTTCATATTATACTCAGACTCTTGTTCCTTATATCGGAACACCTGGAGCTTGCTTTAAGATTCGAAATTTTTCTTTCGTATTTTAAAGCAACTCGCAGGATAATCCTTATACCTCCGTCAGCTTACTATTTTTTCAGGCCCAGAACCGGTGTATCCTTTATTCTTTCAAGCAATATAGTGTCATGTGATAACAATAAGAAGGAGCTGTCCTTCGCTCTTTCCTTTTGGTATTCGATACTCTTCCATGCTTCAACTATATTGTAAAAACGTCCCGGAGGGGTGATATTATATTTTAATTCCGGGATCGGATTAAGATTGCCCAATACAAAGATAGAATCTCCGGCGCAGATATATTTACCTTCCTCCGTATCGACCTCTACGGATTGATGTCCGGGGGAATGTCCAAATGATTCAAATACTCTGACACCCGGAATAATCTCAGTTTCACCTTCTACCGTCTCAAATTTAAGACCTTTAAACGGCGCATCAATTCCCAAAGCAGGAGCTTCGTAAGATTTGTAATAGAGCGGGATCGGATTATTGGCAAACTCCCATTCTCTCTTATGTACAATAAACCTGGCTTTTGTAAATTTATTAATATAGAATATATGATCCCAATGTAGGTGAGTAAATACAACGATATCGATATCCGACGGTTTATAACCTACACTGTTCAGTAAGGATTCAATATCCTGTCCAGGCTCCTGCCAGGAACCCGGATGATGATACTCATTTGCTCTTTCTGTCCAGGACATACCGGTATCTACCAGAACTAATTTTTCTCCTCCCTCAATTAAAAATGTGAACACCGGGAGCGGTACTTTCTTATCAGGAATGTTCTTCAAATAAGGAGCACAGGAGTGATGATAATGGTATTGAAGAGGATATGTCGGTACATATCCAGTGTTTAATGGTCTAACTGTTAAGCTCATTTTATTTCCTACCTTTCTTCTGTTTTATCTATTTAAAATTGAAAACCAATCTTAAATCTAATTAATTATGAATATTATTCCTTAGGAAGCTGCTTTTGCCTGTTTATTCTTTGTTTTCATATCGAATAGTACCATCACTATGATAACAATGCCAACTACCATGGATTGCGCAAAAGAGGTAACACCTAATAGATTCATTACATTTACAATAATAGTCAGAATTAAGGCTCCTACTACAGTGCCGCCTACTCCGCCTTCACCGCCCAGCATTGAGGTACCGCCGATAACTACCGCTGCAACTGTCAGTAATCCATAGCTGTCTCCCATTGAGGCATCTGCCGCATTTAGTCTTGCGGTTATAATCATCCCCGCCATACCTGCACAGACGCTACATATAATAAAGCTTGACTTCATTATTTTTTTTACCGGCATTCCGGAATATCTGGCAGCCTCCACATTCGATCCGTAGGAATATACCTGTCTTCCATAGGTAGTCTTTTGCAGCAGTATATAGAGAACAACCGTAATAACCGCCGCAATGATAATAAGGATAGGAATAGGTCCTAAATATCCAATGCCGATCAGTGTAAAGCCTTTTGGCAAATTGTAAATAACAGAACCGTTCATTACCATAATTGCCAATCCGCTTAAAACCCAATTCGTTGCATAGGTAGCAATAAAACTTGGCAGCAGGCCTGCCAAAGATCCGTTAATATAGCCTACCAATATTCCAATTCCGATACCAATAATGATTGCAACCGGAATGGGTATTCCAGAATTCATGCACCGTGCACAAATACATCCAATAAATCCTGCGGTGGCACCTACTGATAAATCCATAGAACCGGTAAGCAGTACTGCCGTTAATCCGGAGCTTAAGATTAATAGCACACTTGCCTGTCTCAATATGACAATCATATTATTTACCGTTCTGAAATTTGGAGCAATTATTACAGATACCAGTATCAAAATGAATAAACCTATTAAGCTGTAAAGGGATCTGGATTTTTTTAATTCTTCTATCAGCTTCTTCATTGCTTTGCTCCTCCCTTCTTAGAACGTATACGGATTACTGCATCAATAATAATTGCTGTTAATACGATAGATCCAATGATTGCATTCTGATAGGTGGATTTTACTCCGACAATATTCAATCCATTTTTTACAATCGTGATCAGGAAAACACCAAATATGGTTCCTGTTACACCACCTTTTCCTTCTCTCAGAGAGGATCCGCCAAGCAGAGTAGCTGCTACCGCTTGAAACTCCCACCCTGAAGCTACGACCGGTTGTCCTGATTCTATCCGGCAAAGTGTGACGATGCCTGCAATCCCCGCTATAAATGCGGCAAATGCATATGTTTTAATCAGGTTGTAGGCCGGGCTGATGCCCGCTAACTGCAATGCTTCTCTGTTACCACCCAATCCTATGATATTCATACCAAACTTTGTCTTTTTTAACACTACCCATACCAGCAGGAAGGTTAATACCGCAACCCAGACCATGATGGGTATGAACAGAATTGTCGTTTCAGTAACAAATTGATATATATTACTCACATAATATATGGATGCTCCGGAGGCTAACAAAAGCGACAAACTATTTAGTATATTCTGCATTCCATAGGTGGCGATAAATGGCAGAACATTTCCTTTTGCCACTATAATTCCATTAATTAAGCCTACACATACTGCAGCAAGAACCGCTATCAGCATCGCAAGTATCAGCGGAATTCCTTTATTCGCAAGAAAAACTGAGAATACTGTTGTAAAGCTGACCTGTGCTCCGAGGGACAAATCTGTTCCCTGAGTCAAAATGATACAGGTTTGGGCAAATGCCACTATCATCAGCGGAGTAGATTGTATCAAAATATTCCTGAAGTTTTGAAATGAGATGTAGTTTGGTGAACTGATGCTAAAAATAATAATGATTACAATTAACATCCAGAATACAGGAGGCAATGTTTTCAGTTTCTTATTTAAGCTGTTCATCTTTCGCTCCCCCTAAACCCATCATTTTCGCTCCAATTTGTTCCAGCGTATATTCATCACGGTTACAGACACCCCTTATTATTCCATCACTCATAATGTAAATTCTGTCACTCATACCGATAACTTCCGGTAATTCAGAAGAAATCATTATGATTGCCTTCCCTTTGGAAGCAAGCTGATCCATTAATCCGTATATCTCCATTTTTGCTGCTACGTCTATCCCTCTTGTCGGCTCATCAAAAATAAGTATCTGCGGATCAAAATGCAGCCATTTTGCCAATACAACCTTTTGCTGGTTACCGCCGGATAAATACTTACATTGTTTCTCAGCACTTGTTGTTGCAATATGCAGCTGTTTTATGTAATCACGGGAAATTGCATGGATTTTCTTCTTATTTATAAAGATTTTTGGAAAAATCTTTTTTAAACTTACCGATATAATATTCATTGATATTGATTCATTGAGCGCCAGACCTTGTTTTTTTCTGTCTTCACTTACAAGCCCTATACCATTCCTGATTGAATTTTCGGGTGATTTCGGTATTATTTCCTTGCCATTGATAAATACCTTGCCTGACTTAATGGGATGAATGCCATAGATTAATTGTGCCAGCTCGGTACGGCCAGCGCCAACAAGACCTGCAATTCCAACGATTTCACCGCGGTTTACACTTATGTCGACACCTTTTACCTTGCCGTCGTAATCCTGCAGTTTTTCCGTTCTTAGGGCTTCACCGGTAAATTTATTCTCCGACCGAACATAAACCTGTGATACATCACGTCCGACCATCATATTTACCAGTTCCGTATTCGTACAATCATTAATTCCTACGGTTGATATCTTTTTACCATCCCGCAATATGGTTATTCTGTCGCCTATGAGCGGAAATTCTTCCATTCGGTGTGATACATAAATAATTCCTATTCCCTCTTTTTTCAACCTATGTATTTGTACAAATAGTGATTTAACTTCTCTCTCCGATAAAGATGAAGTAGGTTCATCAAATACTATTATTTTCGGATCATAAGAAAGAGCTTTTGCTATTTCAACCATCTGCTGCTCTGCTACATTCAACTCCTTAACCGGACTTTTTACATTAATCGTCTCACAATTCAAGGATTTCAGTATGGCTCCCGCTTCCTCTTCCATTTTCTTATGGTCAATTAAGCCCAGCCTTGTTTTAAATTCTCTGTTTATGAAAATATTCTGAGCCACATTCAAATACGGTATTAACGTTAATTCCTGGTAAACTGCAACAATTCCCTTTTCAATGGCATCCTTTGTTCCGGAAAGCTCCACTTTTTCACCTTTAAAAAATATTTCACCTTCATCTTTTTTATAGGCTCCCAGCAGAACTTTTGCCAATGTACTTTTTCCTGCTCCATTTTCACCCACTAATATATGTACTTCTCCTGTCCGAAGATCAAAATCGACATCATCTAAGGCTTTCATACCGGGAAATTTTTTTGTGATATGCTGTACGCTTAATACGAGTTCTCCCATCATTCACCTCTTCCAGATGTTTGTCCTTTTACCAGGAAGGTAAAAGGACAAACATAATTAGTTGTTCAAAGCTTCGTTTATTGCTGAACAGCCTTCCACCATGCAATATTTTCTTTATAGGCAGCGACAGTATCAGAAGTGATTAAAGGGTCATTAGCAGCTGACGGGAAAGGAATAAACGTACTCGGAGGTGTTGTGCCATCATTTAGATTCTGAACAATATAAGCACAGGCTATGAAACCTGATCCATAAGGATCCGTATTATATGTAACATACATATCTCCAGCTTCTACTGCTGATGTTGCATCTGCGCTTCCATCAAATCCCGCAACCAGAACATCTGTCATACCGGCAGCCTTCAACGCTTGAATTGCGCCTAAAGCACTTTCATCATTCATACCAATGATTGCGTTAATGTCAGTATATTTCTGGATTAGGTTTTCCGTAACCTGCATACCCTCTGTTCTCTTAAAGTTTGCTGTCTGGGATGCTACGATTTCGATATCAGGATATTGATCAATAACAGATTCAATACCTTCCAGCCTTTCAATTGCATTTGCTGCTCCCGGAGGTCCCTCAAGAATTATTATCTTTCCTTTTCCGTTCAATTTTTCTGCAAGCTGCGTCGCGATTACTTCACCTGTTTCTCTGTAATTAACGCCCGTCCTAAGGAAAGTATCTTCTGCTGCCGGTGTACCAATTGTAACAACCACGATGCCAGCCTCTTCTGCTTTTCTAACACCCGGCATAATTCCGTTGGTATCAACGCAGTGAACAATAATCGCTTTTACTCCCTGTTGAATCATATCTTCCATGATCTTAACCTGTTCTTCAACATTATCTGCAGTTGCAGGCGCTTGTGTGATTGCTTCAAAACCCATTACTTCACCTGCTTTTGTTACACCTGCTGCCTGAGCAATCATATATGGATTGGTTGAATTTTTTGCAATGTAACCAATTTTGTAATCTCCTGTAGCTTTAACTTCCGTACTAATCGTTACCCCAATACCGCTAACAGGTAATTCGGTACTTGCAGTCACTTCCTGACCGCCTCCAGTTGCATCATCACTTGTTGTTTTATCAGCCGCTGTTACATCCTTCTCCTTAGTTGAACTCTGGCCATTCGTGCTGCATCCAATGAATACAAAACTGCATATCATTGTTAACGTTACAAGTAAGATTAATCTTGTAATACTTTTTTTCATTTCGCTACCTCCTCAATTTAGTTTTATCCATATTGTGCTAATTGGATATTGGATACAATATCATCTAACAAGATGATATTATCACTTTCCTCTAAGCTTGTCAACCATTTATACAAGATAATCAGAAAAAATTACAATATTATATACATATTGTATATATACCTTATTATACAGTATAGAAAAGAAGTACTAAGATGTCTATTCTCTTAATATAAAAGTCACCAATATTACCAATAATTCAAAATTCAAAATTTCTTCTTACTATTCTATCTACTTAGAAAGTCTTAATTGGAAGCTAAGCAATGAACCAGAAAATCGATTACCTCACTATGCTTTTGCATTTGTTATATTCTAATTTCCAGTTTTTATATATATTATTGTCAAAAACAAATGCATGTGATATAATATCCAATATCCAATATCTACAATACATATTTTACTACTGAGGGGGCATAGAAAATGTCATTTTTACGAAATCAAAAAGTTGCTACTAAACTCTGGGTTATGATTTCACCTGCTATACTTGCTTTGATAATTCTTTGTATTCAGTCAGGTTATAATCAAAATAATATTCTGGCAAATTCCAAAGAAGCATTTTATGAAGATGTTTCCAAGACTTCCAATTTAATATTGAACGCAGATAGAGATTATTATCATGCTGCCATGATAGAGAAGGAAGAAATATTATCCAGAGATTCACTGGACGAGGATAAAATAAGTACACTCATCGCAGATTTTGATGAAAAAGTCGATCTAGTATTGGCTGAGATGCGTGAAGCCTATGCAAATCTTGATAACAATCCAATACTGCGCAAGGAATTCAAGCATTCTGCAACGAGTTTGTCTTATACTGACTTATATGATAGTTTTAGTATTCATTTTGCTAATTGGAGAGCTACCTATGATTTAGAAACCGGTATTGGTGATCTGGATGCCAGAGCAACTGAATTTGATAAAACAAGAAATGATCTTAAGCATATGAATGAACTTTTGGATGAATATGGCGGATATATCACGGAGCAAATTCAGAATTCCGTTAAACGTAATATTATGGTTTCGTCAATTATCATTATTCTTATAATTATATATATAACAGTTGTTTCTGTAATAATAATTAGTTATTTTCAAAAAAATATTAAGAAATTAACTTTGAACATGAATGCTCTTGCTAATAATGATTTAACCTTCGAACTTCATAATGTTAACAGCAAGGATGAATTAGGTGAATTATCAAGTTCAATAACCATTGTGATTCATTCTTTAAAGGAAATCCTCACCAAGCTGAATGAATCCTCAAAAAAACTTGCAAATACTTCCTCAATTATGAGAACAAATTCCAATGAGGTTAATGTCTCTATCAATGAGATTGCAAGTACCGTAGGTGAAATAGCAGAAAGTGCCGGGAATCAGGCAGAGGATACGGAACATTTAGTAGATGAACTTGGTTCTCTCGGAGATGTTGTAAAACAAAACTCGAAAAGCGCTGATGAACTGTCTCTCGCGAGTCATCAGATTAAGGCAGTGAGCAATGAGGGATTAAAGGTTGTAAATCAACTTGATGAAATCACCCAGAAGAACCAGGACTCTTTTCATTCGATCTTTGAAATTATTAACACCACGAATGATAGTGCGGTTAAAATTGGGGAAGCCAGCGGCCTCATCGCAGAAATTGCTGATCAGACAAATCTTCTGGCATTAAATGCCGCCATTGAAGCTGCCAGAGCAGGAGCCTCAGGTAAGGGATTTTCAGTTATCGCAGAAGAAATCCAAAAATTATCTGAGCAATCAACCGCTTCCACGAAGGTAATTGATTCCATGCTAAAGGAATTAACAAATAATATCTCTAATGCTAATATACAAAGTAATGTTGTAAAGGAAGCTGTGTTAATTCAAGCAACAAGTGTAAATGAAACAAAGGAAAAATATTTTGCTATTGCTGATACTGTCGATAATATAAACAAAGAAATTACAGCTCTGGATTCGGTAAGTAAGAAAATGGAACAAAGCCGGTCCCATATTATGGATGTAGTTACAAATCTTTCTGCTATCGCACAAGAAAATGCCGCAAGTACAGAAGAAACCTCAGCAACAACAGAAGAGGTTAATGCTTCCATGGCTATTATCAACGAAGTGTGTGAAGAAGTGGACAATCTTGTAACGGAGCTAAAAACATTAATTGATAGATTTATACTTTAATTACGCTTTTTAAAAGTGCGGAAATAGGGAGTATCCTAAAACACGGTGTTTAGGACTGCCCTAGGAGCGTTATATTTGACACCCCAAAAACAGTTTTATAATACAAACATGGGCAAGAACCACTGGAAAATGGCCTTGCCCATAAGTACTATTAAGATTTTATATCAGTTTTTTATGTTTACACACAGACTTTGAAACGGTCTCGAAGCAACCTGCCGATGAGGCAGCTTACATATTATTCATAATCATTTTCCACATGATAGCTTTTATTAATGAATTGATAAATGATATCTTCTGCTTCTATTCCTAGTCATATCACTACCTTCATTAGTCCATATAAAATGCAAATAGGAACAATAACTATATGATTTAACCCCTATTCCTTTCAAGTCCACATTTTCTAATTTTCAAAATATTGTTATGCTTAATAGTACGTCTAAAAATTCTTCTTTATTCTTATTCGTCACTATATACCGTTCTCTAAATGCTGATATTGCATCTGCCATTTTTTCACTTATATTTTCTGGAACAATCTCATCTTTTTTATTTAAATTAGTGTTATCGTAATATTGTTGAGCGATTATGGATTCTACATGGCTTGAGAGGACAGGATTGATGTTACGTTCTACCGTAATCTCACATTACATTGTCATTTCATCATATAAGATTTCTATTATCTTACGCCTTAAACCAGTTACACCTGCTTCAAGACTGCTTTCGATAAATGCAATCGTATAATCACCGTAATATGTTAACTCACGATATTCAATTCGATGTGCGTCAATATAATCTCCAGGATTGGAGGATGCTTTTGGTGATGACATAATTTGTTCCAGTAAATTGTCTATTACATCATTTGTGTTAATATTCAATACCTTAACGGCTTGTTGATATATTGATTGTATCTGCAACAAAATATACTTTTGGGTATCAATAGCATTATTTTCAACTTCATCCGGAAACACTTCTCGAATATCAGTGGCATAATAAGAACCATCCCTTGGCACCCAGTACTCCATAAGCTTATAAGTGTCATTTCCAGTACTCTTAAAAGTTAATCTACAAGGCACATGGGAGCCGCTTAGTGTATTAATTCCATTCTCCTTTTTCTCAATAACATTATATAGAACTAATGCATATACCATAATTTCATCTTCGTTCTCATTTGTCTCTATAGCAAGATTTATATGACTTTCAAATGCATAACCACCATCGTTCCAGGATTGTGAATGATAATCCATTATTGCATCGCTTATCGCTTTATCCAACAAACTCTCTTCAGACACTATATTAGCATCAATCGTAGAATCAGAACCATAAGATATTCTCTCTTTAATTATCAAAAGAAGATCTCTATAGGATTCTATATCAGCGCTCTCTTCCCATAAATCGACGTCTATTGTTTCATGGGCCCAATCTCTTGTATATATCATCGGTTTCATTTTAGTTGATCCTTCGTCAATTGAGAAAGCTATTTGCTCTAAATTTTGTACTAACGAGAATAAAATACATGCATCTATTTCAAAAAGCACTTTCGAGTTCTCATCGATACTAACAATATCTTCATCTGATTTTTGACTAAGAATAACTGTAACTCCAAACGGTTTGTTCTCTGTCTGTAAAGATATCCCTTTGTACTCTAAATAGTCTGGATATTGTAATTGGTTTGCTATATTTCCTACAGCAGAATTATTCCCAACGTATTCTGTTCTATGTTCCCAAAGTTCTGTTGCTGATAATGAGATTTCTAAAGATTCTAACCGTACTGTTTCAAATATCCACCTAATAGATGTCCCTTCTTCACTTGCATAACCGTAGAATATTAATATCTGATCATCTTCAGTTTCTAACACTAAGTAGAAGACATCATTTTCATTGTTTGTATCTACTCGATATATATTTTTTGTTCTGTCTAATAAAGTTAAAACCTTAGTATCCAGTAGTTCCGTAAAATGTATCCAACTCAACAGTTCATCTTTCATATGCTCCACTTTATATAAGCCTCCAATGAAGTCCCAGTCATTACTTTGACCTTCCTTTGTATAGAGCTGATAGTCGGAAGTGACACTAAATACTGGAGCTGACGCAACTGTATAGGTAAAAGAATATATTGGTGCATTAAAAAGAATATCTTGTACTCTATAATTGTTACCTACGAAGTTAGGTGAAGATATTTTCTTAATTGGATTCGCTAATAAGCCAATAGAAATAATAAATAGAACTAATATTACTACTATAATGAGATAAAACTTAGGCGTTTTAAAATTAAGAATATTTTTAATACGCCCTTTGGTATCTCCTTCACCAAAAGCAAGTGGAGACATACTTAATTTTACTCTCCTTGTAGTAAAGTTCAAAAGAGACTGTGAGTATTCCTTCTTAACATGATCGCCCATATGGATGATTACTGATTCGTCACATGCCATCTCCATATCTTTGCTACTAACGAAAAATGCAATCCATACCAGAGGATTAAACCAATGAATACACAATACCAAATAACTAATAAATCTAAAAGTATGATCCAATCTTTTTATATGTGTTTGTTCATGAAATAAAATGTATTCTCTTTCAGCTTCTGATACTGAATCAGGTAAGTAGATTTTGGGGTTAATTATTCCCATAACAAAAGGTGTATCGATTTTACTTGACCTAAACACATTCTCTTCTTCCCAAATTGCATCCACTAATAGCTTCTTTACTTTCATATACGACAAAATTCCATGAATCACCATCATTATCATAATTGTAACCCATATCAAAGTTCCAATTAAGATTAACAATTGTATCGGATTAACACTTGCTACTGCTTCTGGTGCTGGAAGAGAATTATTTACAGGTGAATCAACAATCGGAATCCCCGTACTAATTTGAGGCTTAACTGCATACCCAATATTTACCGGAATTGGTTCTGTATTCACTGGAATTAGACTTAATACACTCTCAAATGTAAATGGCATTACTAATCTAACAAGAGCCACTGCCCACAGTAGATAAGAGAATTTTTTGGGTACCTTTTTCAAAAATATTCTAATAAGTAAAATTGCTAAAATGACTATACTCCCTATATAGCTCATATTTAATATATCAAGAAAGATTTTTTCTACCATATCATCCCTCCCTATAATCATCTATCAATTTTTGAATTTCCTGTATCTCATTATCACTCAACTTCTTTCGTCGTGTAAAAGCGGTTAAAAATCTTGGTAATGATCCTTCGAATGATTCCTCTATGAACTCTTCACCTTTTTCTGCAAGAAAATCTTCTTTTTTCAATAAAGTCTTAACCTCACCATTTGTATTTGCAAATATTTCCCTGTCGCATAGTCGCTTAAGCATAGTATAAGTAGTGGTTCTTTTCCAATCGAATTCAGCAGCACATAGAGATATCAAATCCCGTGTTTTTATTGGTGCATTCTCCCAAATTAAATCTGCAAACTTCTGCTCCATATCACCAAATTTATATTTTTCCATAGTACGCCCTCCTTGTCTAGTATCTTTAGACAACATCAGTCTAATGCTTTTAGACACATTTGTCAACAAAAAAGCACTGTACTTAAGAGTTAAAAAGTCACAGTGCTCTTGTAAACGGTAAAAGTCAAGACCTAACAAATTCTTATCTATTTTGTAAACACTTAATCAAAGAAAACTCTTGCAATCTTTCTAATCTCGCCACTTGGATCTGCTTGGTTAATATATTCCATGTTTTTCTCTGGTAGTATCGGTTTAAAAAAATCCCGTAAGTGCTTCAATTGCTCATCGGTATACAAGTTAATATCTTCTGATAATTGCAAATATACCGCTTTTCTGCCATCTCCCAAAACAAAATCATTAACAATACAGCATGGTGCTTTTTCTTTAATTACACTAATGCCCCCCAGTTTTTCAATATGTTTTTCGGTTAGAACATTTCCCCAAAAGTATCCCCTTGCATATATACCGAACATATGTGAATATTCAGTAAAATAATACCCTTGTAATCCCTCAAAGGATGTGACATTCGGAGCTATAGTCGCATGTGGAATTCCCATGTTTATGTACCCTATGACACCATTTAAGTCTTGAAATACATTAATAAATGTTTCTTTCAGCATGTTTTGCACGTCTATAGGAATGTTTAGATTAAAAATTCTTTGGTTTATTGATAGTGCAATATTGTTAGCTATAGCTGTATCCTCTAAAAGCGCATCATTGTACGAATAATCAAATGTAATACTTAAAGCTAATTCAGGTTGATGTAGTTCTTCATTTTGAGCATAATTTATAAGCAAGTGCCTTATTTCCCCATTTAAAACCATAGAAACAACCTTATTCCATGCTTTGATATTATACTCAAAAGATTGACTTTTGAAATCAAATCTTTCTAGGTAAATTTTAAGCAGCGATCTATACGGTAAAAAAAAATGTTTTAATATATCCTCTATAAGAGAAATCACCATTCGTCCTTTTTCTTTTAAACTATCAAATGTGCAAACATCAATATATACCGCTTTTTCCCAATCAGGCATATTTTCCCTCCAGCATATTATTAAATGATTATATACAAATCCTCAGAAATGGTCATAGAATGACTCGGTGATGTAGTATTCTTCTCTCAGCAAAATAGAAGTGAGGTATATATGGGAGCAACAACTTGTCAACATTGAAGTCATTAATAAGTAGTAAAACTCCCTTAGGAACTAATATAAAACTCTGCCACCCACATTTTCGGCCTCCGAAGCGCTCCAATCAGCCCAGAAGCCCCAAATTATCCTCTATAATTTGCTCCAGCTCCAACCATTTCTGCATTAAAAGTTCATAGAAATCCCGTTTCTCCTCAACACATAATAAATCACTTTTGGTAATGCATAAAACATGCGCTCCTCTGAGCGCCAGCTGTAATATTTCCGCTTCTGCCTCACTGGTGACTCCTAGTTTGCTAAACAGCAGCGTTGTGGTGGTACCTTTCCGTCCCATTACTAGTTGCTCACCAGTAATACCATGTATATGAAATACATTTTCTAAATTATATATTTTTTCTAAAGTTCTTGTATAATTAAATGTTAAAAACAAATCTTCTTTTTTAAATAAAGACTTTATCGTTTTAAATGATGATAATCCTTCCAAATCTTTCTCAACCTTTTTCAGCCAAACATTTAAATATTGGCTAATATTAAGACCAAAATATAACAACTTTTGAATTTCCTCTGACGGGGGCCCCTTATAATCTTTAGGACTATCCCAATCTCTATGTTCCTCAACCATTTCTAATGATTCAAAATCTCCTAATAACTCCTCCATATTATTCCAGAAATATCCATTAGGGACTTTATCAATAATATCCCAATATCCTAAAGAATATCTCTTTACTGAATCATATAGCCATCCATATAACTCTGGATATTCTAATTCTATAAAGTCTATAAAGGCTGTATATTTCGTCGGTAAATCATGGTGTAAATCGAATCCATTTCCTATTATAAATAAACTTCTCTTTTCTTGATCCATCTTACCTCCCACAATCCTTTCAATATCACATTATCCTTTCCGTTGCAACAGGACTACAATCTCGGAATCTTGTGAGGAGATAAAAAAGATGGCCGCTGAGCTCAATCCCCCCTGGATGATGGAACTCTATCGAATTCAAGCGAAAAACTATCCTGCAACAAAGAAAAGCACCTTCGAAGAGATTCTATCAATGTCATTTATACATTATATAGTTTAAAGAGTTCTTCAAAAAATTTTATTATTCTGCTTTTGGGACGTTGTTCTGCTAAAAATTCATATCCGCCAAATCTAAATACATTATATCCATAGAGCTTTAATTTTCTATCGTCCTCCACCATTTCAGCATATTTCTTAGAGGATGATATATTTCTCTTAATTTTGCATCTTCGTTCATCTATCATGACATCTAATTCCTGCTCTTCTGAGTAGTGTTGCATTCCATCAATCTCAATTACAACCCTTTGTCTATCAGAAAAAAGCATTAAGAAATCCATTCTTTGATGCACATAAACCACACCATTCCTCATACCCGCCGACTTAGGATCATAGTGGCAATAGACTTGTGGTATAAGTGCTGGGAGATCCAGATTATTCCTCTCTTTAATGAAACATTGATAATAAACCCACATAAAATTTTTTTCAGAATTGGAATCCATTGATTTTATCAGTCTTTCAAAAAGCCTATCAGCATCATTTTCAGAATATATGTCTGTGTTTCCCCACCAAGTTACCAGCTCTCTCCATGTTAATCCACTTGCCGTAATCAACTGATTGTAAATCAAACAATCTACCCCATTATCAATCAGTTTAATTGTATTACTAAGGGAATCCTCCAATACAACATCCGGCTTTCCACCTATTCCGGCAAAAATAATATTTTTTACTTCATTCCCTACACCTCTAACATTTTTCTGTAATATAAATATTGGACTGCCAGAAACATGGTTTGCATAAAGCAAGGAATATCCATCATCCTTCAAAAAAGAATTTAGTATATCAACGTATTCTTTCTGCCTCTTATTATCACGCACATCTGGGTAAACCAATTCTTCAATAAATCTTTTGAATGTACTATCACTGACATAAATTACTTTTATTACATCTTCTAAAAGTTGCTTATATGTCAAATCATCGTTCCTTACCATATGTCTTAGGATATCTTCTTCTCTGTTAATTTCCCCATAAATAGATGGCATATTTTTCAAATCCCATATTCTATTCAAAAATTTGTCTATCCTAAGCTCACCTTCCAAATCTATTTGTTCAGAAAGCCAATTCAGTACTTTTCTTCTTGTTACCGTTGTAATTTCAAACAACTCAATTTCCAAATATCTATCAATCTGCTCTAACAATTCCGGGCAGTCGTTGTTGGAAACTATTGCCTTTATCAACTCAATAACTTCTTTATCTTTCATTTTGTTAATGCCACTCTTCAAATAGGTGGCTTTACTATGCATTGGTTCCAAATCATTATTACACGGAATTTGTAGACGTTCACAAATAGTCGGTAAGTCAAGTGCACTATATGATTTCAGATGTTCTACTAATGCATTTCTGATAATTCCATTATTATTCAATCAAATACCTCTCTTCATATTTCCCAGCATATCATAGAATTCAAAATTCTAAGATCTTTTGTCAGCATACAACTGCCTTCCATGGTTTCCAGGTTCCTTTCTGCTTCTCACACATTATAAAGAACATGGCAACACCTACTCTCACCCCTTTATCACAACTATCTTCTAGTCTTTTTTAGACTTTTTTCGTTGCAACAGGACTATGGATTCTACATGACATGAGGAAATAAAAAAAGGTGATTGCTGAGCCTAATACCCCCTTGACGTCAAATAATCCATCCCAAAAATCCACCTTTTATAGTTCACTTTTTTGAATCATATTAAGATAATTTCAAAAATCACTCATCAATTATGTAAATAGCCTTGGAAAATAATATCACCGTACACGCCGCCAAAAAAGACATCAAAATCGGATATTCGAGGCAGCGCCCAGTTCTATCACGCAAAAAAAGTTTCATGCTATATTTATGCCAGTATTTATTGAATTTTCAAGGTGTATATATATTTATTCATGTGCAAAATTTGGGTAATTAATCCAAATACCTGATATAAACACTATAAATCAAATATATTAACAACTACTAATAATTTTCTGCACTGCATATGGTTTTGCATACTTTACAAGAAAATCACTCACATAAATAGTATCTCCCTGGTCTGGTTCAATCCACATTGCCGGATAAATTACGACTTGTTTTTGTTTCCCCCGTTTACTAACTGTAATCAAATCAGATGTAACTGTCATCCTACATCCGGAAATCTCCAAAATATTTCTTAATTGCCCAAAATATCTTGCCTGTTCATCACCAGAAACAGGATGCGCCATAACGCCATCTATTCCCCAATTGAGAAGTTCTAATGCCTCCAAACGGTCTAACATACCATGCACATGCTGATTTCGATAATGTTTCAAACACTTGTGACAGGCTCCTTTGCAATCACATCCACTTAAAAGTTTTTGAACTTCACTAAGCAGTAATTCTATTTCATTCGCTACACTTACAGCATACCCAGCACCACTAGAAAGACTGTCATACAAGTAAATATCAACAAAAGATCCCTTAGAATTTTTTCGCAAACGGTAGCCAGTAACCAACTCAGTAAATTCAACATCCAATTCTTTACTGGCAGCTAATCGAAGAGCTTCCGCCAGCGATTGAGCTGCACGACTTAACCAAGGACTATCTTTTCGCTGTGTATCAATTCGTTCATCGTCCAAAGCAAATTCCAATACAAGCATATCTGTTACAAAATCATACCCTAAATTAACATTCATTGTACTTGTATGTCTGCATTTACTATTAGCAAATTTAGACTTGTATGGTCGCAAAATATCATTAAGAATATGAAAATCATCTCCCGGCATTGCCGCACCACAATCTTTACATACCATAAAACCACAATTATCAGTACCCTTATTCAACATAATAATCCTCTGATTAGTTCTGGAAGCAATTCTTATGTGTTTGCAATTAGAAACTGGCTGCAACTCATCAGAATCTGGTAACGTAGAATAGAGAGGCTGCTGAACAGTAGAGTATTCCTCTGTCAACTGAGGTTCCGGAATTGCTTCCGCATTTTTAGGTGCAAAGCCCCATGGACGAAGCATTGACTTGCTCTCTTCGAGAATATTATTTCCGCAAAACGGGCATACTTTTATCTTTTCCTCCGCAAGGCCAAACCAGCCACACTCCGAGCACATGATAACGGTTTTTATGTAATTAGGATCTTCCATATAGATTCGAGCTGGTATCAAAGATTGGCCTTTCCTTCGCTCACTTCCAGGATAATAAAATCCCCCTATCTGATATGTCCGCTTATCAACTACAATAGCCCGTCCCGGTGCATATTCTCCAATTGCAATATCTAGCCCTCTGTCAACTTCATAAGTAAGTTTTCCATTATTATCAAAAATATAAGTACTAACCACATTTTTAGGAAAAGAATAAGTCGGTACAATCCCTTCTTCATAAAGCGCATCTAGTAAACTTTTTGCATCATTAGGTTTTGCATTTTCCTGGACACCAAATAGCTCCGGGTGAGTATCACGTTTCTGTTTGAGTTTTCCAAACTCTTTTTTTATTTCCTTCACAAATGCCTGAAAATTAAATTTTGCATTAACGGGTATCAGTGACGTTTCCATTAAAATTTTATATTCAGAAACATAAGTATTAAAATCATATAAATAATCATCAACAAAACTGGCAGCAGACAGTGTATCTAGGCCTTGGCATTTATCGGTAAGAAATTCCTGCAAAAGTACCATACTCAGGTGACGTTGCAGCAGTTTTTCGCTCCCAATATCAATCCATGGCTTACGGGGTTCGCCTCTGAACATAGTTATTGGATTATTGAAATACAGAGTATCGTGAGGTCCATCCTCACAGAAAGTTACAATTGTAGACAGGCTGGAGCCACGTCTACCTGCACGGCCGGCCCGCTGTTGGTAATTTTCCCGCATAGGCGGAATATTTCTCAGACCAACAGCAACCAGCGAACCTATATCAATGCCAACCTCCATAGTCGTTGTACTGCTTAAAATATCAACTGGTGTCTCTCCTTCCTGTAATAAATCCTGAAAGCGTAATTCGTATTTTTCAGTCTTACTCCACATATCATCGCGTTGATCCTTATAGGATAACTGGGCCGTATGTTCTTCTGTGTTAATAACACGGATTGGCCTCCCTTTTAATGCATCTTCAATAGGTTTACGCCAGAAACTTAACGCTTCATATTCTTCCTCTGACATCTCATATATGGCTATGGCCCCACAGCTTGGACACTTATCCCGCAATAGATATGGTGTCACCTCAGAACATTGTTCACATCTATACCAACGATGTTTGAGGTCAAAACGTGGCTTGACACGTGAAAAATTCACATAAAGTTTTCCATTGTCCGGCTGCGGTGCATTCAAAAAGGCTTTTCTCAAAACCTTTCTCAAAATATCAATTATATCATTCTTATATCCCTTTTCTATAATAGCCTGTATATCTTTAGGGAATTTCCAGTCTTTATCAAGACCATACCCACCGTAATTTGCTCTGACATTCAAACGCACTGCATCTGTAATTGTATGACCTAAAGCAGTAGCTGTATCACAAATAAAAATCATCCATGCATTAAACATTTCCAAAAATTCTTCTTTTGAGATATCAATACCGTTATCTTCTAACATATATAAAGCATCAAGAAGCGATTGTTCCGTTGGCTCTATCCAACTCATCGCAGAATCATATAATGTATTGTAGCCACCAGAAAATAGCCGCAATAAATGCTCCTGCATCTGTATCGGTGCATCAGCAACTGTAAATCTTGGAGAATATTGGCGCTGTCTTTTAATACTACTCATATAATTGTCAAGTACCATTTGACAGTCCTCAATAAACTTTGCCCTTTCTGGATTATGAAATATCTGAACATGGCGCTGTGCAGCCGCAAGACAGAAATAGTCGTATAGCGCATTCATCGACCATTCTTCGGTAGAGCGTTCCATACTTTCAATTGCTAATACAAATAGCTGGCGGGCTGCAGTAAGATCCGAGGTTTCCGACATGTCACGGGCAAGTTTAGCTGCTCGCTGGCGACTATCAGAAAAAAGTAGGACTTTCCTCCCCTCGTTTGGCAAATGCTCCGGATTTTGATTTTTACCAGGAACAGCCGGTTGAATCTTAAATTGCGACTGAATTAAATTAAAAAATGATTGATTTCCTCGTGTGCTGAATGAAGTCAGTTGGGTTTGCGATAATTGATGCCTACAATGAGGGCAGACACGAAAAGTCGCAATTTGTGGTCGTCCTTTAGCAATATAGTCACAATAATATAATTTTCTAATTCCAGGTTTTCCCGATAAGGAATCATCCCTAAAGTTTATAAATCCACTATGCACATCAAGATAGCAAGGTTTAATAGGATTTTTTCCCTGTTTTTTTGGACATTCATAGTCCATTGAAGGAATAAAAAGATGCACTTCTTTCATACGCCGATCCATTAACTGTCCTGGCGAATGCCAAAAATAAACATTCCCTTGCAAGTTAAACTCATCCTCTAAAATATAACCTTTATAAAAAAGCGCCCCACATCGTCTATCATTATAGAGTTCATATACCACACTATTACAGTGAGGGCATACAAACTGACTATCTGAAAGAAAAATTTCTCCCAAAGTCAGAGTTCCGTCTGAGTGAGCATGCTTACATTCTTCATTCGTGCATGCATATATACCTGTTATCCCTCTAAACAACATGTGCATACGCGCCGGAAATAAAACATTTCCTTTTTCATTCTTTGCTAATGGAGCGATTGCCAAAAGAACACTCACAGCGTTAAGTGCTTTTTCTTCCTCGATATTTGGAAAAATTGTGACTGCCAATTCTCGCAACGATACAGCGTTACCTTGGCACAGACCAATTAATTTACAAAAAGGCTGATATGTAATCAAGTTATCATACATCCAATTATATGCTGACTCAAGATTTCTAAAAGGAGCTGAGGTTCCATCAATCTTTTGCCAAAATTGATTTAATTTAGTCAAACGCACTTCTTCTTTTTCTTCAAAATCAGAGGCCTCTACATTCTCAAATTTTGAAAATGGAATGTCATAATTGCCTTTATTCAGTGTATCTTCCCGTTCACCTGTTAAATAGCAAAACTCAACCGTATGATCAGCGGCCGTAATTTCATTTGCAAATTGCATTACAGCTTTCCGGTCATCATCATTACTGTCAGGCATACTCGCAGTAGTCAGTATAAATTGAACCCGATCCCGAGAAATACCAAGTTTATGAAAAAGGCGTCTAATTAGCAGAGCTACCTCACCGCCAGAAGAACCTCTGTACATATGAGCCTCATCAATTACAAATAATAGTTTATTTGATTTGTTGCTATTTAACCAGTTCTGTGTATCTGTCCAAATTTTTCTTTCACGATGTCTGAAAAGCATATATTCAAGCATTGAGTAATTTGTAATCAAGATATCTGGACAAAATTGTTGCATTTCAAAACGAGTAATGAGTTCCGCATCTTCATCATTAGGAACATGAGAGCTGTTATGAAGTCTCATAAGAAAGGTATCCATATCAGTCTTGGCAGGTATCTTTCCTTCTTCTATAAGTTTATCAAAAAAGAATTTCTCCTCATCATTTTTTGGAAATGCCATCCTAGATAAAGTTCTTTTTAACATATGATCCTGCGTTGTATCCGGTATCTCTCCAGGATAAGGAGTTCGTCCTGTATACATACCAAACTGCGGCCTACGCACATCAGTATCACAAATCTCCCGAAAAATATTAATAAACTTATTTTCCCTATCACCAATGAGGCGCCGTAGCCTACTGATCTGATCAGACACAAGGGCATTCATTGGATACATGATAATCGTTCTAACACCTCGCATACTCCAGGAATCCTTAAAATCACGAGCCTCAGAGGCTAATTTTGCCAATAAGGGCCACATAAAGCACTCTGTCTTACCAGAACCTGTACCCGTTGCCACAAAAAGATCTTTGCCAACCGTAGCTGCTTCAAGTGCTTCAATCTGATGCAAAAAGGGAGATGGATGGATTCCAATACCCGCATTTGCTAATTTGGAAAAATACGCTTTCATCCATCCCGGCAAATCAGCATCCTGAATGCCATCTCTCTTGCTTTTATAAGCAGGAGATGATTCAATAAAAGGCTTTTGATATAAAAGTCCCTCATCATCCAATCGAGGGCTGATTGCCGACAACAATAGTGGCGACTTACCAAAGTATTGCGACTTAATATAATCTTCCAATTCTGTGCGTAATTGTTTATGTACTGAATTCGCTCCATTCGACATCTCATTATACCTCTATAAACTGATATCCTATTGGTTCCAATATAGCTATAATTGCTAAAAACACTTGAAGTTCAAAAGTTCGTTCAAAATCATGAGGAAATCCCCTATAAGATTTAGGCCAACTGTAAAGTTTAATTAAATTAAGCTCCGCTGGGGGCAGCAGGTAATTTATCTTTACTTGTACAATATTCCCATCTATATGAAATGTAATAACTGGCAAACTGTGCCTAGCCGCCAAACACCCATTTGACACTATCCTATAATTATAATTGGCAATCAACCACTCTGGCAATTGGCTTACCACAATTTTTCCGCTTATAATCTTATACAAATAATAGATCTTGTTTCCAGAAAATCCTGTGTATAATACAGACACCTCGCCCGTTGTGTCAGGAGTGTCTCCCCAATATCCATATTCAAACGGTGGTTTAGTACGAAGATACTCCATCCTAGTTTCAGCAACAAGCGGCTCCCACCTTGCATTTGACTTTATATCCTCCCACTGTTCTACAATGGATCTTTCTTGTAACTGAAACATGTCGCTTGGTCGAATGCCTACTATTCCCTGATTTTCAAAAGAATAACATCCAATACCACTTACATACTGTATCTGACTGAGAGGCATGCCACGCATAAAATAAAGCTTTGAAATTTTCGACACACATGTAGTAGCTGGACTAATCCGATAAGAGCTATGGTAAATACTACCTGCTCTTAAAAAGATATCGTAAATTTCATTACTTAGGTTATCTATATCGTCAGCATAGAATGGCCGAATCTCTGGATACATTGCCTCATAACTTTCCAGCACTGACTTTATTCTTCTTTTAAAATGTGTTATAGAAATCGGCTTAAAATCCTCCTGTATATCCCATAAAGAAGAATAACCCATTCGACCAAGTAAACTATAAATCACCCTGGCTTTCCAAACATCTTCCAACTCTATTTTCCCTCTGGAAATATTAAATTCTTCAGCAATAGTATTAATTAAATCATTATATCGGCTCATTCTATTTCTCCCAAATACATACTAAGAGAATCAAACAAATCATCAGATATTGACATATCTCTTTGAGCTGCTTTTACAAATTGCTCGCTAAAAACATCTGTTTTTTCACAAGAATACGCATACGGTAAAAGAGCGAAAATACAATCATAGTCAGCATTATTATCCTGAAGAATTATGTGCATATCTGTAATAACCTGCTGAAATTGCTTTTTCACGAGCGTCCCAACTTTCATGTTATCTAATAACTTTCCATAATAAGGCTTGATTTCTGCACTATGATAACCGCAAAACTCTTTATGCATATATCCGCCAACAAAATTCCGTCTAGGAAGTTTATTCACCAAAAGCTCTGTCAACATTGGTAACATATAGGTAAAAAGGCTATTAGGTTCAATTAATAGATCTTCTGGATACGGATTTGTTACAATATAGAATTTCCTCTTATCAGAAACAATTCTTGTTAAATATCTATTCCAGGCATTATTAAATGGGTTCTCTATTACGATAACTTTGTCTTCAGAAGTATAGCACTGCTCTACCACCGATATATTATACTCACCATCAAAATTCAGCGTTGCTGCCAGGCGGCCAAATAGTGCAACAGAAAAAGCATCTGCAATATCATGCGCTCCAGGTCCTGCTAATAATAATGGTATACTGCTAACATAAGCAGAATACATATATGCAGCTAATCCTGAAACGTATTTTTCAGAAACGCCAGCTTCAAATAGTTCATCTTTAATTGTTCCCTGTAGTTCAGACCAATTGCTATTTGAATCAAGCTCTTCTTCTGACAAAGCCGTTCCTGCTATAAAGGTCGCTGTTGCACTGGTCGTCTTTAACCCATAAACCGTGTCTCCACCGAATGGCTGATTAAAAGCTAACTCTGTAATAAAATCAGCAGCATTTTTCCTTGCCAGTTCTATACGGTCAGACACCTTTTTTGTAACATCATCAGCAAGCTGCTCTTGCTGTCCCAATTTATCCACTGCCTCATCCAACTTCATTTGCGTCGCAGCATATTCCTCACTGAGCTGCTCAAAAATTTTTAGCTGTTCTGAGTTTTTTTCCTGAATACACTCAAGAGCTATCTTCGCTTCAGCAATTTGTGATGCGTTCTCCACCTTCCATTCATAAACCAACTCATTTTTACAATTTTCCATTAGTGCCGGATGATTTTGGATTAAATGAACCAATACCTCCCCCTCTATATCAGAGGCATTAAGATATGTATCTGCACTCTGAATAAACTGCTCTACAAGTTCTCTCGCTTCCATAACTCCACATTCACAAGCATCAGCAATTTCCTGATAAAGATTATCTGTCGGCAATTCATAAAGGAGACCTTTAATCCGTTGATATTCACTCTTGGTAAACCCCTTTTGTTTCAAAGCAGTCCAAGTTACCCGCTTCACTATAATAGTTTTTACTATTTCTAACGGGTCCTTTATACTAACAATCTTCCTTGGCATACCAATATTAATGATACGATGAAAAAATCTTTCATTAACACTAAACATATCTGTATCCGTAAACACAAACATTGGCAATGAAAAAACGTTATCTTTTAGTTTTATCTTATTTTCAGAAACATCCAAACATTTAGGTGTACAGAATATTCCCTCATAATTCCCTTGTTCATTCCAGTAAGCAAAAATTACCTTACTAGCTATAGCTACACCTGAAGTTCCTTGTTTTAATTGCTCCAAAAGTTCCTTCATAGTTTCGCAATCTCGAAGAATCACTATTTCTATAGGTGCATATTTATCATTATAACTAGATTTAATATAATCTTTCATTGAATCGCTGGCATTCGGAATCACTCCCCAATCCCAGATACCAACAAAGCCCTCTTGGTAAGACGAATCCTTTGTAAATAACCTACTATAAACAGGTATATCTGGCAAATAATTTCCTAAAATAACTCCATTTTTGATATCCGATAGCCGATTTAATCTTACCCTACCCTCATGGTCAAAACCCACCACACATAACGAAGTAAAAGGATATTCTTCATTGCGATTGATCTCATCACTGAACACCGAATTTTTTTCAAGTTTATGCAATTCTGCAATTTCTGTTTCTAAATCAACTTCCTTTGCTTGAATAATCGCAAGTTTTTTTTGCGCCTCATCCAGTGCCAGTTGTTTTTCCTCAATAGCAGATTTCAGCATTCCTACCTTGTATACATAATTTTTTTCAGAAATTTCCCATTCTTTTTTTGCCACATAGGACTGCTCATCCCGCATCGAAAAATCACTACTTGCAGCCTGCTCATTTAATACTAAATTTGATTTTTCTTGCTTAACTGCTATTAATTGTACTGCACATTTTGCCAGCTGAATATATTCTTGGGTATAGTTTTCTTCAACGAGCTTAAAATAAATATCCAACCGTCCGCAAAATACTGTTTCAGGAAGCATCAGTAACAAAGCTGCTTCAGGGCTTTTGCCCTCCTCGATTAAATTGTTTTTGTGAGTGTTAATTTGATCAATCCAGTCTTTAATATGTCTGTTTAAAAAAGAAAGAACAAACGGCTTGCTTTTATAGCGAACAGCCAGAGCAATTGCTTCTTCGTCAGAAATCCTGTTTGGACGGAAGCCTGGACGCATTTGTGTAAATTCCTGTGAATTTTTTTGGAAATACCTCTTGATGACTTTTCCTGTAATAAGTGTACAAATATATGCTAGTTCTTCTTCTGTAAATTTTACAACATAGTTCATCATATAGTGTCTCCTATTCCTTGGGTTTTAACTTCGCTACAATGTTCCGAAAATATTGGAAAGCATCTTCCGGCATATAGCCCTCTCTAATTTTCTTATAAACCCATCTTTTTACCCTAGGATATTTTTTTAGCCTATCCATACCACCGATAGCGTGCGATATTTGTATTGGCTTTCCGTTAAAAGCTCTCAATTTTTTTAAAATCAGCTCATCTCCTGTTGAAAACTCTTTACGTTTCCGTTCATAGCTAACTGCCCAAACCAAATCGAGTCCCTGAAATATTTTGATTTCAAATCCTGTTTGAATATCGTCAATGACCATTCTTTGCTCTGCAATCAAATTCCTTTTTTCTAAAACAACGGCATTTTTCAGAATAAGAGTAGTTCCATCAAATGGGCTAAGAATATTTAATAAACGGTGCAATGGTAATATGTTTTTGATTCCAGAATCAACCCTATTACCTTTCTCATCCATGACTTCAACAACAGGTAATGGTGCTGTTTCATCTAATTTTCTTTTCCAAAGATAAGTGTACTGTAAAACACTAGTACGTCCTACGGAAATTAACTGTTGACGTTCTTTGCAATCAATACTGATTATCTGTCCGTTTCCGTTCGAACAGGTGAAGCTATCTATTGCTGTTGTTGGAAAAACTTTTGTCGTTACCCTCTCCTGTCCTAGCACATGCAGCAGAAACCGATTCCGATTATGGCAGATTACATATGGTGTTTCCACATATACTGGCCAGACAGGTTGAAAAAAGAGGGGAACTTCTGTGAGTCGACAATGCAACTTCCAAAAGAACTGGGCTGCCTCTTCTGAAAGAGCAGTGGCTTTTACTTCGTATATATACCATATACAAAAAGATACCTTTTTTTCACAGAGTATTTGGATATTTATATCCCGATAATTTGAACAAAGCTTTTTTGTACAAAGTAAATAGTAACTTTTATTAATTTGGACATCCGCATCCTCAGTCAACTTTTTGCCTGTTTCTTTATCAAAAACGCTACCTGCTGTATCGACGCCCTTAACATAGCGCGGCCAAAAAACCTTTAATTTATTTTCTGAAATTATCTCATATTTTTGTGCAGGGATATTACCAATAGACAAATATGTAATCGTTTCTGCGCTTAAACGCTCAAAAGAGTAACTATATTGAGTATTAACATTTCCTAAAAGCCGAATAATAACCTGTTGTACCTTTTGTTCCTGTAACATTGATTGTGGAACATATAATAATCCCATTTCTAATTCAAATTGATTATTTGTAATGTTACAAAGCCTTATTGGAAGTTCATACGATTTGGCACTATACGTCACGTTTACAGTAGCACCAAAAGTACGTTCTGGACAATCCTTATTCTTTTCATATGCACTGTGTTTAAAATAACGAGTTCTTTTCTCTCCATTTGTAAGAATTACATTTTGGCCGCATAGTTCACACTTAAATAATCCACTATGTGAAGATACCGTCCCACTTGGAAAAATCCTTGCAGCTTCATCAGCCGCCATTTTTTTCCATCCATGTTCTGACCACATACAAACATGTGTCAAGGAAGCCATTCTATACCCTCCGCAAATGCTTTTTTATAAATAATTTATTTGTCCTACTTAACATAGCTTAAATAAATACTCGTGCCATAAAAAAGAATTTATTTTTAGCTATAATTAATCAAATTATACTTCTTACTCTTTATGGAAATCTATTATCAACCACTATATCTTGCTTTTTATTCTTCTGTTTTTCTCAAAACCACAGTCTCGCATCATTATCACCAACTCCACATGACGTTAGGAGATAAAAAAGATGACTAACAAATCTGATAACCCTTTGGTGTCAAGGTATATTTTCTAGATATTCTACTTTTAATTACATATTTATTCTTTTCTTATGTTTTGGATCTGGTATTCGATTGCATACTAGTTCTACTCGACAATTTGCTTGTTGCTGATCCATTATAGTATGACCTCTTTCAATTTCAGATTGTTACTGCGTAATTTTCTGGATTTGTAATTTGATTTTTGTGGAATCAATGGCACCATTTAGCTCATCTTGCGACAGAATCAAATTCCCATTTTCAACTGAAATTCCATGTTCGGCATATGTCTTTTTCTTGCGTTCCCAGGCTTTTCGGTATTCGTAATCGTCAAGCATTCCGAGATGCTCCCAGAAAATTTCTCCTGTGACGGTTCCAATAGTAAAGTCGGGATGCACAGTAATATCTCCTAATCTTAATTCACTCTCGTAGATAGGATTTAAGCCCGCTCCAAACAACATATTGTAAACAATTACTTCTGATTTAGAGAGAACCTTCGTACCGTCTTCTGTAATGAATATGTGCTTGCTATCATACCACCCATCTTTCACTTGTCGCAAAACTGTGTTTCCAAACAAATTTGTTTTTCGATACGCCAGATCAGAATGTTCTACACCGCTATACTTTCGTATTTCTGAAGGCTCCTTGTTGTAAATAATAAAGACCTTTTCACTCTGGCGAGTAAGGGCGGTGTAAAGCATTTCACGCGTAACCAGTGGGTTTATCCCCCGGACCGGCTCAATCAGCACAAAAATTGTGGACTTAAAGCCTGAACCTTGCGCCTTATGTACCGTTAAAGCATAAGCAAGTTCGAGCGGCGAATCTTCTGACGCCCCACTATAAAAATTGTAAATATACCCATCTTGGGTTGCAAACTGAATAAAGTGACAGTGATCCTTTAGACCAGTTACTAAACCGATTTCGCCATTTGCTGTGTAGTATTCACATTTATCCATCGACAGCGTTTGTGACCATACGCTACCTTTCCAATTTTTTGATGACCTATCTTGATTCTGCACATTTATTACTTTTTCAGCGAATCTTATGCCATCAACCCCAAGCGGATCAGGTGTATTTCGGTGATTGTTGGGTTTGGGTATCCGATATATGGATTGAATGAAAGCATTAATCCCGCTCGTTCCTACGACCTCTTTATTCCTATAAGGGGAGAGAATTTGCCAATTTTCAACCGAACCCGCAGAATTAAAATTCATCCATTTACCAGACGCTTCAAGCCCTCCACCGAGCAATGCATCAAAGGAGGATTTGTCAGTAATTCCGATTTTGGCTAACGCCTGTTCAATAGCCGTTGGAAGCGACGCCGTATCCTCGCATGGAATAAACTCAATGTTTGTACTATCAAGGGATATTTGAGCAAATAAATCTTCTTGTACTTGGGAAGTTAAGTCCTCGGAGAATAGTTTTGAGAGTTCTACATCCAACCGAATATCGGTCGTTCCACCTTTCTTTTGCCGATTTGAGACTAAGAGATTGGCATAGTGAGGTTGTCCCTCTTGCTCTTTTAGTTTTTGAGCAAGGTCATAGAAAGGCTTTCCAGTTCCAATTGGCGGTAACTGATTAGGATCACCAACGAAAATCACACGCTTTGCATTTCTTATGGCTTCAATCAAAGCTGCGAACATTTCTTCCGTCAACATCGAACACTCGTCAATAATTACAGTTGCAGGTGTGTTGCTGTCAATCCTACCCGACAAATAATATGACCAAGTGTTTGTGTCGCAATGTTTACTGTTTTTCAGAAATTGAAACAGGGTCTTCGCGGTCGAACGAATTCCTTCTTTCCAGAGTTTGCTGCTTAAAACCACGCGAGCTTTTCCAGTAGGAGCAAGTACGAGAATGCCCTCACTTTGAATTGCATTATTTTTGCAGAGTGCGGCCAATGTTGTCGTTTTTCCAGTGCCGGCTCCGCCGGTAAGAACAGAGATTTTAGAGCAAGCCATCTTTGCAATAGCTCGGACTTTTTCTTTGCGTGACTCTTTTTCTCTGCCTTGTTCGGATTGTTGCTCTTTTTTAAGGACGCTATTTAAGAGCGCATCCCAATCATCATTAATGCTTAAGGAATGTTCGATACGGTCATTAACAAAGTTTCTAATTTTAGAATCAATTTCCTGCAACCGAATTAGCTGTAACACGATCTCTGTTCTTTTATCTCCGAACTCAGGAATTAATTCAACAGGAAATTGAATGAAGTACTCTTCGAAGAAATCTTTCCGTTGTTTGCTATGTAAGGTCGCTAAACGTACTTCGGGTTCAATATCTGGAACGTCTGAGCGAAAATTTCCTACTGACTCGATAAGGTCACTTGCGAGCATAAGGCTACTGCCGCTAATCGCCTCCTGTTCTAGTACAGAGACGATAATTGCCCTCAATCGTCTTTTATCATCCTGCTCGGTTATGCGATTAGAATCCTCTTCAAAAAAGAATAGCTCCAACACAAATTCCGGCGGAAATAAAGCGAGGTCTATTTTCCCTATCCCAATTCGGTATTTTTCCTCAAGTCGATATGTTTTTTCAAAAAGAACATAAGGGTTATCTATGATGGTATCCGACAAGTCGCTATTGTGAATATTGGTTAATTGGTCAGCATAATTGCACAGCCAGCGGTCAGTCCGCGTTACATCGTCCAACAACAACTTTGCTTGGGGTAAAGTAAGCGTGATGCGAGAAAGCAACCGAAGATAGCTTCGCTTCTCGTCTAATAATTCGGCAACATTCTCTCGTTTAGTAGTTGTAAATAATTTAAGGATTCCTTTTTGGTTGTTGGGCAACATCACTGATAGCTTTTCGATGCCATCCGCGATATTGTCCCACAATTCATCATCATTGTATTTGGATTTAAGTGCTTTAGCAACATCAAACCCATACGGAACATCGAGTGCCGATAATACAGCACCAAGACCGGGGTAGGCTCCCCTGTCTTTCCAAACTTTTTCCAAACGAATGTGACACCATCTAATACAATCATCCCAGCTTGAACCTTTACCATAAGATAACCCGATTTCGTTGTATTTTTTAAGGACGGAAATCGTTTTGTTGAGGGTCAAAATTAAAGCGTCGTGTGATAGGTGTTCCATGGCATATGAAAATTCATCACGGTAATCATCAGGCGCAATGACCACCAACTCGTCAGGATTTTGCAGTGGGTTTTCATTCAAGTATTTTCTAATCTCATCAAACGGGAAAAGAAAACCGTTTTTGCGATCACCACGTATAGAATGAGCGATATTTCTTTCCCAAAGGAAAGATGTCATCATATCACCTGTTGGCGTTCTAGTGTAATCATATTCTTTTAATGCGCCAACTGACTTGACACATCCCAAACCAATCAATATCCGACCTGAACTTTCAATAAACGGTACAGATTTAGCATAGGCAACAATAACAGATTCACTCGGAACTACATTTTCGTAGAAATACTCAAAAATACGCTTCTGATTAATCCCGTTAGATACCCAATTATTACTCCCGACCTTTATTTCTATTGTTTCATCAAACTGAGTGAAAAACCACTCATTAGGCGACTCTCTGGAAGCATCTCTGAGCGTCCATTTATATGGCGTAGCAAGAAAAGAATACGGTTCTGCGACGACCTGCGTCGGGGCAATATGACTATAATGGCTGTCATAATAATATGGATGATTACGAATATCCACCGTCCTATGCTCGGACATAAACATCCCGGATTCAGTTAAGCAAGGCGGTACGAAAACACCATCAGTTGACACCTCGTCAGATGCATACTGTTGGCATTGTTCCCTTTTTAGGTCTGAACGAGCCAATGCAATATTCTTCAAAACCCGACACGCCTGATTGCAATCGGGATTATTACAAACACACCCAGCCCAACCGTTATCATGCCACGGAACACGAATTGAAAGATGCTGTGCCATAAAGTAATTACCTCCGTTAAATAATTTCCATCAGTCTGCGGTTCAAACACCCTTTTTCATGATTTTAAATTTAATTTGCATTAAAAATTACCACCTTCTATTTTTCAACTAAATTATTTACTATATTTTTTTGATGATACTTCTATGTACTTTGTAAATATTACTTGATATCTATCCTAATAGCCTAAAAACCTGACCATACAAACCGATGTGCCTAATATCTCCATTATATACCAGAAACTTAGAAATTTCAAAGTATTTATCCACTTTTCCACAGTAAAATGCACCCATATATAAATGAGTGCATTCTAAATATAGTCTACTTTGTTCTATTAAGCAAACAAACTGTTTCTGTGTGCACCGTCTCCGGGAACATATCCACTGCACACACTTTCTCCACCTTATATCCCTTTGCCTGAAGCACCTCCAGATCCCTCACCAGCGAAGTTGGCTTACAGGAAATATACACAATCTTATCCACTCCAAAATCAATAATCTTATCCAGCGCCTTCGGATGTATCCCATCCCTCGGCGGATCAAGCACGATAATATCCGGCTTATCCTCCAGAGAATCAACCACCTTCAACACATCCCCAGCAATAAACTCACAGTTCTCCAGCCCATTCAGTCCAGCATTCTCCTTAGCTGCCTCCACAGCCTCTTCTACAATCTCAACCCCCGTCACTTTACTCGCCACCGGCGCAAGCAGCTGTGCTATCGTACCAGTTCCGCTATATAAA
Organism: Bacillota bacterium; assembly: GCA_023409535.1. Taxonomy (GTDB): domain Bacteria; phylum Bacillota; class Clostridia; order Lachnospirales; family Lachnospiraceae; genus Mobilitalea. Next base: position 111,112 of record JAEYGZ010000034.1, on the reverse strand, counting down.
TCAAATATCCTCTTATCCTTCGTCTCACCGACATACTCTCTCACCTTGGAATACAGCACCTCAGCCCCCAGCGAATTCGTCTGGAAGAAGGAGAAGGTAGATATCTTAAATCTCAATCCCAACAACTCTTCATAGATATAATCCCTGCCATATAACAATACAGCCCGATCACTCTTCACCACATCCGCCTGGCTATCATTATAGGTATGCAGAACACCCGCTATCATCCCGCTCAAAGGAAGCTCAAGCAGCCTCTTTACTAGCGCTTCAAACACATCCCCGGCAGCATCTCCTGCATCCCATCCGACCCCATCCTCCTGGGTCGTTGTAATGACATTCACCAGTATCTCTCCGGTCTTCGCTGCTTTCCTTACCAACAGATGTCTCAGATACCCCTTATGTGCCAGCTTATGATAATACTCTGCTCCAAGCTCTACGGCATATTCTAATACACAGGCAAGGATCAGATTAAAGTCCTTATCCACAATCGCACAGTCATCCACCGTTATAATATCATGGAAGCTCCCCTTCTTATGCAGTCCAAGGGACAGCGGTCCGTTCTTAACTTCATCCCCGAAGGAGAACTCCATCTTGTTACGATAACCCCATTCCACCGGGCTTCCAAGAATACCTTCGAAGGTATACTCCTCGCATACCTGATCCAGCAGTCTCTTTACCTGTTCTTTCTTCATCGTCAGCTGGCTTTCATAAGCCATAGTCTGGTAGCTGCAGCCGCCGCAGTCCCCAAAGCTCTTACAGGCACGCTCCCTCGTTTCAAGCGGTGACTTTTCCAGCACTTCCTTTAATATTCCTTCAGATTTTCCGCTTCTGATCTTACTGATTGCAAAGCTTATCTTCTGGCCCGGCATAGCATTCTTTACGATTACCCTCTCGCCCTCCAGCTCCACAATTCCCTTATTCGGAAAATCCACTCTTGTTACAATTCCTTCGTATATCTGACCCTTTTTCATTTATTATCAAGCCATATCTATAGATACGGCCCATCCTCCTTCAACAGACAATGTTTCCATAACCGTAACCTATTATAACGGGAAATGTCACATATGTCTACCGAAGGTTCATACTCCCTGGTCAGAACAGCCCTATGCTCCGGTAATCAGCCTGTTTCTCTTCCCTTCAAGCTCCAGGATATGCTTTGCTTCCGCATCCTCCATCGTCTTTAGTTTGAACAGGACAGTTCTAACCTGCTCCTGCACACGGCGGATACTATCCGCAGATTCATTGATTCTCGATTGCATACACCAGTCTGCAATTAATCCATCGAAGAAGAAATCTGCAAACTTTCCGAAGCCATCTGTTTCAAAATGAATATCATTATAGATCTTGACATCCGCCAATTCCGTTCGGAACTGAGACAGCTTCCACTGTATCTGGTCCGCTTCCCCCTTCGCATCATCAATATGGGAATGTTTCGCCAAATCAGCAATCAGTCCGCCTCCCAGCAAGTCGTAGGTACCCCAGCCCTCCGCCTTATCAAGACTCTCTAAGGCACGTTCAATATGACTGGATACTTCATTCCCTGCATGGATTGCTTCCTTAATTTCTTTTTGATTATTCTTTACCGCATCCAATTGGTGTGCTATATCCAGAAGCTGCTGTGCAGTTTCCGAATTAGCTTCCATCAGCAGTTGCTTTTTCTTTTCATACAGCGCATCATATTGTCTCTGGCAGTTAAAGTATTCTGCGGACTCCTTCTCACACTGGTGTATCTGCTGATCGATCTGCTCAATCTCACGGATCGCCTGATCGTATTTTAATTTGGCTGCCAGCGCCTCCTGCTTCTCCTTCTCTACCTGCTCTCCGAGCTTGCCGAGAACGGAATAGAACAAATGCGTGAGATTTTTACTCTCAAGCTTTTCGACATCCTCATTCTCCTGATCGAGACTATGCTTTAACTCATCCGTCTTGTCGGATGCTGTTCTGCGCTGGTTTCTCAATTCAGCCAACATGTTTTTCAGCTTATTACGGCGAAATATTTGCTGCTGCAGCTCTTCCATCTCTTGATTAATATCGTTATACATTACATTTCCTCCCATAGACCTGATTTACTTCTATTGTAACCTTCCGTTCCAAAGCTTTCCGTAAAATACTATTAACATCTCCTTAGATTCTTCTTAAATCCTGTAATTTTTCTAAAATCTTGTAATCCTTCTTAAATTCTATAATTCTTCTATACCTATACCTTTGAAATCCATCTCTATCCCATGCTTGCCAATCGCTTTGCCAGCTCCTCAATATGCCTTTGATCCGTACCGCAGCATCCGCCAAGCACCTTAAATCCGTACTTCTTCCTTAATTTCATCATTTCCCCCGCCAGCTCCCACGGCTCGGAACTGACAATTCCACAGCAGCCATCCAGCTCCTCCGGGGACAGCGGTGATGCATTGGCCTGTATTCCCTGAAAGCGTGTCCGCACCAGCTCTGTCTGATTAAATTCCTGTGCCAGTGCCAGCCCAACATTCACCGGGTGCACGCAATTGGTCATATAGAAGATCGGCTTCTCAGATACTGCTGCCTCAACGGCAGAAATTGCATCGTGTATGGTTGTACCATCTATTAATCTGCCGTCTTTCCTGACCATGAAGCTGATAATATACGGTATTCCCGTATCTGCCAAAGCCTTTGCCATGCCTATCGTCTCAGGCAGCATCGGCATAATACATGCATAGAGATAATCCACCTTCGCCTCTCGAAAGAGCTGTGCCTGCCAGGAATGGAATTCATAAGCCTCCTCCGCTCCCAATGCTTCTGCTCCTGTATAGGCATCGCCTTTACAGCCCATCATTCCGCCTGCAAAAAGCTCCGTATGCAGGGCGTCCATTGGATTAGCTTTCTCACAGATTCTCCTGATGAAGTCCACATTATCCCGGATAATCTCCTTTGTATATGCAGATCTCTCCACATTGTACCGGTTGGCCTTTCTGGTAGAGGTCATCAGCATCATCGGTAACTGATATTCTCTTGCAATGCGAATGTACTGTCCGGTTATCTCCTTGATCGCATCCCTTGCCTGTTCATCATAAAGCAGACTGGCATTGGCAACCACCGGATCTGGAGTGATCCCGTATTCGTTTCGAAGCCTGATGCCTATAGCCCCTTCCGTTAATATGGTATCGCAGGTATCATAGCATTCCCTGAAGTTCATTGTATTCGTCCTCACTTACTGGTTTTGCAGAAGCATCACCAGCTTCTTTCTTACCGGTTTAACTTTTATCTGCAGCCATTGCACTTTAAGCTGCAGCTTCCTTATTTCCCCTTGTATCTTCGTTCTATTACTCCTCTGAGCCTGCTGCAATCATTCAGATGTACGATCTGATGTCTGGTTATGGGCATCTGAATAATGCCCGCCACTGTCTTTCTGCCCCAGAAGTCCAGCAGCCATACGGCATTCGGATGGGTTGAGACGCCTCCTGCCTCCGCGATCCTCTCCAGACCGGCCTTTGTCACCTTCCGCTTCCTATCCTCCGCCTTCAGCGTTCCGATGATCTCCCGCGTTCTTCTGCCCACTGCATTCCGGTATTCCCGTAAGCCGCTCTGGTCCACTTCATTGCTGAAGGCAATGATTTCTTCGTCCGACATGGCATTGCCGGTATCACATACCTGAGTCTGCAGCCTTTCCTGCCAGGCAGCATCAAGTACCTGCTCCCTCCCGGCGATCAGGTAATTAGCAGTCAGATCCTCGATCCGGGTAATATGCCAGATATCCCAGGCAACGGTATCATCCTTCACCGTCGGCATGCTGCGAAATGCTTTATCATCAAGCCCATCCCATATCTCATCCATGTAAGTCGGCATACTCCCGCCATATACCTCACGGCTATGTACCAACGAATGCATTTGATACAATAACTCAATTGCTTCCTGAAAGCGATCCTTCTTCCCTATCATTTCCTTTAATTTTGCCTGCATCGGATTCCACACAACCCCTACCTGCAACATAACATACCCTCCTGCTCCCCGATTAATACGTATTTCTATTAATAAATCAAACCATTTAATAAATCAAATCATTGCATCCGTCCAATATCGCAGACCGTTGTATCCATGTTCCTAACATATACTATTTTCTTACATTTGTAAACAGCCGGGCAATGATATGATCTGACCCCCTAATGTTAGAAAATCTAACCTGGGGGGTCGAACCACATCATTGCCCGGCTGTTTCGATACTATTTTACATAACATCTGACACGACTGTCCATACCTTCCCATACTTCATGATGTTCGGTACCACGTCAGACACCTTCCAAAAAAACAGAATATTTTTCATCTGCCGCTCGGATAGGATCAACTTGAACCATTGCCATTATACATACTTAATGACCTTGTTTATACGACAGCCCCTCCGGCCATCCTGGGTCCTGCACATTTATACCTTGGCATAATAGACCGCTTCTACCTCTTCCCGTGTGGGAATCGATGTCTGAGCCCCTTTTCTGGTAACCGTTATGGAGCTTACATATGTCGCAAAGCGAACCGCCTCCGTCATTGACTTTCCCTCGGTAACAGCGACTGCAAACGCAGCTGCAAAAGAATCCCCGGCAGCTGTTGTATCTATCGCTTTCACTTTTTGTGCAGGGATATGTATGACTTGATCCCCATCTCCAAAAACCGATCCGTTTTCACCTAAGGTTATGATTGGTGCCGCTATTCCCTTCTCCTGTAACAGCTTCACACAATGGATCGCATCCTGGATTGATTCGATTTTTCTTCCTGTATAGAATTCGCATTCCGTTTCATTTGGTATAAAGTAATCTATCTTGCGAAAGATACTCTCCTCCAGCCTGCAGGCAGGAGAGGGATTTAAGATCGTCTTAATCCCATTTTTTCTGGCATAATTCAAAACATACATGACAGTATCCAGCGGTATTTCCAACTGCAGAAGTATAATATCCGCCCGATTCAGAATATCCTCTCTCATTTCGATATGCGCGATGTCCAGACGGGAATTGGCTCCTGCAACAACGATGATTGAATTATTTCCTTGCTCCACGGTAATAAGAGCTACCCCTGAACTGGTTTGATCCTCCTGAAAAACAAAGTCTGTATTCACTCCCATCTGCCCAAGGCCTTCCTTTAACACAATGCCATGGGCGTCTTTACCAATGCATCCGATCATTGTAACCTCTGCGCCAAGTCTTGCCGCTGCTGCCGCCTGATTAGCGCCTTTTCCTCCGCATATGTTCTGGAACGATTTTCCCAATACGGTCTCTCCCCGCTTGGGATTCTTTTCAGTTTCTACTACTAAATCCATATTCAGGCTTCCGATTACAACTATATTAGCCATTTTCTCCTCCTCTTATTTGGCGCAGTGTTCTTTTTACCGCATCTTCCACAGAAATTTCATAATATCCATGGATACTGCTGTTCAGCTTTGGCATAAGCCCCTCAACCCATTGTTTATCAATTGCTTTAAAGCCTTGCATTATTCCTGATATGGAGCCGACCGTCGCCCCGTTGCAATCTGTATCAAAGCCCGCTAATACTGTATTAATGATACATTGCCCGAAATCAGAGGAATAGAAAAGTATCCCTGCTGTTACTATCATGGTATTCGGGTTTACATAGCACCAGTCGAACCATTCCTTCTGATTATATTTACTGTGGACAGCCTCGATTACATCGGGATAGCTGACGCCTCTTTGATACATATCAATGACATGACTAACATCCTCAAATAACCTGGATTTATCAGGTATGTGGAGGAGTGCTCCCCTGCATACTTCTAACGCATCCTTCGATACAGCCGCTAAGCTGACGAGTGCCGCTATATACATTTCTCCATATATTCCGTTCTTGGTATGGCTGACCGCCGCATCTCTGTAAGCCATTGCGGCAGCCTTTCCCGGATTTCCCGGTGATATGTAGCCAAAGAAGTCTCCGCGAATCTGGGCACCGATCCATTCACGGTACGGATTTAGATAGGCAGCGGACATGGGAGCAAACTTCATATTCAATGCATTCTGGTATGCAACTCTCTCTGCCGTGCAGGCATGTAATGCCGGAAATGACATCATCCAGGTTTCGAGTACATCATCACTCGTAAATTCGGTCCCGAACTCTTCGATCAGGCGTAATGCCGCAATCGTATAGTTTGTGTCATCATCAACCGGGAAGGAGGTTACATTATTCCTCCAGCATACCATTTTTCTGTCGTAAGAGCGGTTACGGTCCTTATCCGATATGTGATATTTTGTTTTGACACCTTCCTCTATATCAGAGCGGATATAATTTGTTAACGGATACTGGCCGCTTTCCTTGAGCATGTTCAGAATATCTTCTCTTTGCCAGGTTTCCACGGGAATGCCAAGCAGACACCCTATGCTCCTTCCAAACCAGGCGCCTCTGACACTGTCCTCCAAACGATTGGTATCCACCGGATAGGATTGCTCTGACTGCTTTGGCAGCACTGCGCTAATTTCCTCATAAGTCTCCGGTTCAATGTAAGAATATCCCGCCATAATCGGGGCTTCTGCCAGTTTATTATATATCTCCCGGCTCCTTCGCTCCTTTTCGGGACCTTCCTCCAATTTCAGAATCTGTGCAACCTCATCTACATAGGAAGAAACATCCTTTCCTTCATAATGACACTGTTTTATCTCATCCTTTAACCTTTCGGAAATCCTGAGCCACCTCATCTTATCTTTCAGCATTTTATTTCTCCATTCTATTCACTCTTTATACTTTTCGTCGACTGTCGAACAATAACTTTACGCTCTGATTTTACCACGCGGGGCGTTCCGTTATATCCTTCGATAATACGCTCAAAAAGCATTTTACATGCGATCTCACCAAATTTACTTCCACTGTTATCTACTGTTGTTAAGGACGGCCGCCACATTTTTGCAAATTCGATATCGTCTTCTCCTGTAACGGAGATATCCTCCGGTATACGGATATCCTGTTCCTGCAGACCGGTTATGACTCCGAGCGCAATCATATCATTCGCCGCACAAATAGCGGTTGGCTTGTCCTTTAGGGTTGCAAAATATTTTCCCGCACGATATCCGGCATCTGCCGAAAAATCCATCTCAAAGACATAATCGTCATTTATGGTAATATTCTTCTCTAAAAGCGCCTTCTGATAGCCTCTTTTACGCTTTTGATTAATATAGGATTCCTTGCTTCCGCCGGCATAGCCAATCTTTTGGTGCCCCTGCTCCAGAAGATACCTGGTCATCAGGAAGATTCCTATTCCATCTTCGCTGTGAATCGTATCAAAGCATACCTCATCATACAAGTTCGACGCTACGATAGGAATATCAAGCTCTTTTAACGCTTCCAGCACCTGAACCGACTTACCCTCGGAGCAGAATATCAGCCCTTCGCTGAAGGTATTTTTACATATGGTAATCGCTTTTAATTCATTCTGTTCTTTTTTATTCGATTGATACAAATATACATAATAATCATACTTCTCCGCCAAGGTCTGTACGGTTGCATACATTTCCGCATAATACGGGTTAGTGATATCCGGAACAATCAGGGTCAGAATTTTTGAAGAACTCCCCTTTAAAATGCGGGCATAGTTACTGGGAATAAAATTCAATTCCTTAATTGCGCCATTAATCTTTTCCGCCACCTTTTCACTGACATAACCGGATTTATTGATATACCGGGAGACTGTACTGACTCCCACCCCTGCTAAATTGGATACATCTTTAATTGTAGGTTGTTTTTTATTTGACATATGCATCCCTCTTTTACTTTTTTTAACATTATAAGCGATTTATGGCAAAAACTCAAATTTTACTTCATACCCGATATTTTGATTCCCTGCATAATCTGCTTCTGAAAGATTAAAAACAAAGCGATTGTCGGCAAAGCCGCAATGGTTGCTGCCGCCAAGACATACTGCACATTCAGATTATAGGATGATTTAAAATAAGAAATCAACTGATTAATCTGATATAGCTTTGGATTATTAATCGTTAAAACCGGCCATAGGAAGGAGGACCAGTATCCAAGGAAAACGCTGATACCCATGATTGTAAACGGTGTTTTTGACATAGGCAGAAAGATTTTTAGAAACATTTTAAAGCTTCCTGCGCCATCCACCTTGGCAGCCTCTTCAATTTCATTCGGAATTCCCAGATAAAACTGCCGGTAATAAAAAATAGAATAGGAATGTGCAAGTCCCGGCAAAATTAATACCGGTAAGGTATCTATCATTTTTAACTTACTTACAACAAGAAAAGCAGTTATATTGGTACTGATACCGGGTACAAACCAGGGGATCAGGCATACCACCCATAATAAGCTTTTCAGCGGAAACCTTAGCCTTGCAAAAACATACCCCGCCATTGAGTTAATACTCAAGCTGCCAACAACAGCAATGATCGCTACCAGAAAGGTCAGACCCATCGACCGGATAAAAGATGCTCCCTTTGGGAAAATGGTAGTATCCATGGTCCCGCTTAATAATGATGTATAATTTTCCGCCTGAAATGATTTCGGAAAAAATTTAAACGGAATCGCCAATACTTCACTTGCTGATTTAAAGCCGCTCAGCGCCATCCAGAATAGCGGAAAAATTGCTATACAAGCTATGAGGATACAGATACCGGTTATTATTACATTTACTATTTTTATTTTTTTCATAATTAACCCCTGTCTTTCCTAAATCACCTTTTTGTTTAGGAATTAATCAATTGATTTTTCTGAATTCACGGTCTTAAATACGATCAGAGACAGCGCTCCTAAAACAACGGCGATTAGCATAGCGGCTGCCAGACTGAACCCAATGGTAGGATCCTGAACAAAATGATTAAATACAAACAACGAAGGTGTCAAGGTACCTCCTGCCGGCGCGCCGCCGGTCATATTATATGGCAGATCGAATTCCTGCATTGTAGAAACCACATTGGATACCATCAGAAACAGGAAAATATTCTTCATGGAAGGGATTGTAATCCGAAGCATCGATTGTAAGGAACTTGCTCCATCCAGTTTTGCTGCTTCGTAATAAACCTGTGGGATATCAAGCACTCCTGCAAGCATAAAGAGAGTCGTATATCCGAAGCTCAGCCAGATTCTTGGAGCCGCTATACTAAACAGTGCTAATTTGGGATTTTGAAACCATGCCTGGGGTGGAATATGGAATAGATCCAGTAAATTATTCAATAGCCCGGCCTGATAATCGTAAATAAAGGTAAAAAGCATACTGGCAATTACGCCTGAAACCACAGTCGGTATATAAATAGAGGTTTTTACAAAGCCTGCGGTTTTTGCCTTCAGCCTGACAATTAAATTAGCAAATAGAAAGGAACTGACCAATAATACAGGGATTACAATCAATGTATATTTGATGCCTACAAGGATTGATTTCCTAAAAAATTGATCCTTTATAACCAGCTTATAGTTACGTAATCCCACAAATACCGGATCCTGGTAAAACCCATAATTGTAAAAGCTATTAACAAACGACATTGCGATCGGAACAATCGCAAATATGAGAAATCCCAGCATTACAGGCAAAAGCATGCAATAAGCAACCGCCATCTCTTTTTTATTCCATTTCACTTTTTTCATTATGATACACATGCCTTTCTGTCTACTTGCTTTCTATCTTCATCCGGGATTGCAGGAATAGAAAGCATATCAAACACAGGATAAATCATGGGCCGCTGCAAGCAATCTCAATATTCTCGCGGGGGTAGGGAGTATTGAGCCCGCAGCAGCCGCACAATTAGCTTCCTTTACTTCGGATTTGTACCGGCAAGATTATTATTCTGGATATAATCATTGATATCCTTTTCGCATTGCGCAAGTGCATCCTCAGTACTCATGCCATTTACAATGACATTATCCATTGCTACTACAAATGCCCAGCTGACATCCCAGGGAAATACCGGTTCGGCATCAGAATACGGAATTACCTTTTCAACAATCAGGTTGTACCATTCCTCAACTTTTTTATCATCTTCCTTCGAGGTTAACAAATCGTTCACGGATTGTCTGACCGGAAGCTTTGCATAATACCCGTCACTGACGAATTGAGCCATACGATCTGTATTTTCAAGGAGCAGATAGCTGATTACCTTTGCGACCGCTTCCGGATTTTTTGCCTTTCCGTCAATCCCAAGGCCCCAGCCTCCAAGCGCCCCTACCTTATCTCCCTCTTTTAAGCCGGTAAAGGTAGGCGTCAAAGCAATTCCTATGTTTTCAGGATCTACAACATCCTTCAGATCAACCAGTAAACGGCTGATTGCCCAGGAACCGTTAAACTGCATCGCGAGTCTTCCCTCCGCCAGGGGCTGGATATCCCAGAATTCACCCAAGGCCTGCTCCGGAACAACCTTACTGCTGTATAATTCTTTATGTAATTCCAGATATTTTTTAGAAATATCGTTATTAACCGTAGCCTTTGACCAGTCCTCACTGATTAAATTCAATCCGATTGAGGACATTGCAGCCCAGTTCACCCAACCGGCATCATTACTTCCTGCAATACCAAGACCGAAGGTCTGATTATTCGTTAATCTCTTTGCATAATCTAAAAGCTCATCATATGTCTTTGGCGGCTGATCCGGATCAAGTCCCGCAGCTTCAAACAGATCTTTACGGTAGAACAGCAGGGAATATGGTTCCACATACATAGGTATGGAATAAAATTTACCATCCTTTGTCGTAATCATTTCACGTATGTTCGGATACAAATCTTCCAACAATGCCGGATCAATGTAATCATTCAGCGGCTTTAGCAACCCCTGCGAGCCGTCCATAATTGCACCTGCATGCCCTACATACACTAACTGCGGGGCTGTTCCGTTTGCCTGTGCAGCTTTTAATTTACTGTCGTAGGCATCCGACGGTACATATTGCAGATCAATAAAAATATTGTCCGTATTGGTTTCATTAAAGGCTGCAATACTATCTTCCCAAAAATTCTTTGTAGCCTGCTCTCCCGGCGGTACCAGCCAGAAGGGTATTGTAATCTTTTCAGCCGCAGCCGGTGTTTCTTCCCCCTCCTGCGGAGTAATGTTTTTTGAACATCCTCCTGCGCTTCCTGCCATGAATACACACAGCAGGAACATAGTTACTACTTTTTTCATTGCTTTTTTCATAATTTTCCTCTCCTTATTTTATTTCAATCAAATCAAAATCATCAATTTGGATCCAGGTTGCTTCATTGTTTCCGTAATATCCAATATAGATGTCAATGATTTGATTCTTCTGACTTTGGAAGATGGCCTGCACCTTTGTGTATTCTCCCGCTGCTGTAAACTTACTTTTTTGCAAAGGGGAGCTTCCCTCATAAACAGGCAGCCGTACTCCTAATTCACCCCCGGGAAAATTGTCCGAGGTTCGGACATAACAACTGAGACAATAGGTTTTATCCGGTTCCAGCTTAATACGATTTTGACTGAGTTCCGCCCAATTGCGCTGATTGTTAACAAGATAAGCATTATTGGCTCCGCCGTGCGCTTTTCCCTGGTCCAAATCAATCCCTGCAGCGGTCCCGTTTTCATAGGTAATTCTCCACGGATAAAATACTGACTGGTGCCAGGATTCTTCAAAGCCTGCATCCTGCAGCAGAGGCTTGTACAACCGGTTCATTTCATCCCTGGTGAATTCGGAACCTTTCATTGCACCGGGGCTCAGACTGTTTTCAGACGCATGTACAAAAGGCTTCTGTTTCTCTATTTTAAGCACCTCCGTACCGTTTATTTCTGTAATTGTACCGCCATTTTTAATTAACACATCCCTGGCAAGCGCATAGGTTAACTCCACCGCTTCATCAAAGGTCATATCCGTATAACGGTATGTATTGGTAACATCCAGCCCTTCCTTATACTTTTCATCAACCTTCTGATATCCCATGGTCGTGAAAAGAATTCCCAGGGCATTGGACGGGTTGCAGTCAGAATCTCCTCCGAGACGTATTGCTGTCTCCAAGGTCTTATCCACGTCATAATCTCCATACAAAAGCGCCAGCGTAATAAAAGCGCAATTAACCTTGGTATCCATATTGGCGCCATCAATTCTTCCGCCGTAAGGCCATTCAATCCAGCTGTACTTATCGTCCCAGAAATACTTCTCCATAATCCTATTCCAGACAGCTTCGACATCCTCCGGTGACTCTTTATACCATTTAACCGTATCTGAAATCGTCTCATAGAGCCAGCTCTCCTTTGGAACTGCACGTAATCCTGCTTCAATAATCTCTTCCAGGTTATTGTTAATTAAGGCTTCAGAGTACATGGCTCCAATATACATTCCTCCGAAAATACCATCTCCGTATACCAGCAGTCTCCCATATTGATCCGCATATTCGATTGGTACATTCGGCTGACCCATTGCAATTAAGCCTGAATAATCACTGGCAAAGGAATAGCTTAAACCGTCTGCCCATCGATTTTGATTTGGATGTCCGGAATCCGGAGGAGCGATTCCTTTTTCATATATTTCATAATGACTGCTCCAGAATTCAAAACCGCAAGGATATAAGCTGATTGCCATTTCCTTCGGTGTTACATTAAGACCTTTTTCTTTCAGAACCTTCAGGAACGCAATCGGCAGATATAAATCATCCTCGATATATGCCTCATTAATTGTATCCGGTGTCCAGACCGGAACCTCTTCCCGCGTTCCCATCCGGTTTTTAAAACGGAATTCCGTTGGGATCCCCAAACTGACCCCAACCATTTTTCCCAGCCACGCTCCTCGTATTTTGTCCATATAGTTCGTCTTGTCCAAGGATGCAAAGTTTGATTGATACATTCTAACACCTCCAAAAGCAACTGCTGCCAACAAGAATAATGTAAATACACCCCAAACTATTCTTTTCTTCATAAGCTCCTCTTTAATGTGGAAATGTTTCCACATCATTTCATAATTTTATCTTTGAGATTATAAAATTATCCGTGTTTATATTTAATAATTAACATATTATTTTTATATTGTCAATATAATTTATATATATTATATAATTTTTTCAATATGGTATCGTTTCTACATCGAATGTATTTTATACTTCATAACTGCTTTTTTGTGGTAATTATTGTCCAATTCAAAAGGGACCGTCACACAAATCGCTTTGAGTGGCAGTCCCTTTTCTTAAGGTCAATATAATAATCAGCTGGGCCGGCTCCTGACACAACGGCTTCAACCATGGTCCGGATATGGGGTGGAATCCGCCGTTGTTATACCCAGTTTTGGTACTAAGAATTCACGCTAACTTCCTATCACTTACTTCTTCATCACAGGAATCCAGATCTCACTGAGATAATCCGCTGCATCGGGATCTCCGTCGGAATACCACTCCAGCTCTGCATTTCCTGCATGCTCATAGCCTGAGGAGGGGAACCACTCCGAATAGATCCGCTTCCATACCTCCTGGATTGCTCCGGGCATGGGTCCGATACACTCGAATACCACCCATAGACCTGCGGGAACAATCAGTTCCTCCATTCCCTCCTGCACAGGCTGATTCGAGGAGCTTGCAACATAGTAGTCAAAGTCAGCTTCACGGAAGTTTGCACAGATACCAAGCACTCCGGTGGGCTTTTGATTTGATAAGGCACATATTCTGTCACAAGTACCGTCACCGTTCACTTCCTGCCAGATCTTCGGTATCCGGATAAAGTTCTGTCCGCCGACATTAGATACCGCTTCCTTCTTGCCGACAAATCTCATTGCCGGCTTTTCTTCAAGTTTATACTTCATTTCTTTGCCTCCTTTAATGGATAATGAAAAGGTGATTCTGGGAAATGACTTTAAGGGAACACCGTGTGCCCGGACCAGACTCGGAGCAATCCCGTGTACACCGGTGAAAGCACGGGTGAATGCAGTCGGCGAATTATAACCATACTTTAAAGCAATGTCGATCACCTTATCCAAACCGTTCAGCAGATCAAAGGCTGCCAGGGTCATCCGTCTTTGTCTTACATAATCACTAGGTCCCATCCCCGCGATGAATGAGAACATCCTTTGAAAATGAAAGAGCGAGCAGCAGGTTATCTTCGCTGCCTTATTATAATCAATCTCCTGATCCAGATTCTCCTCCAGATAATCGATTGCAGCGTTCAAACGATCCAGCCATTCCATAACCTCACCTCCTGTATCCAGTCTATCAAAGGCTTTCTCTTTCTTCCTCTCTTTTACTGTTTAAATCTGAGAGATTTCTCTTCCTGCCAAAATTGCGCCTTCTTTAGGATAACAACAGAATAATAGGAGCCGGAAAAAGCTGTTATCTACAATTTTCTCAGGCTCCTATTGATGTATTCTATAATAATTGATATTTCTGCTCTTTCAGCCAGCTTATGTCCCATACGCTGCGTTTTCATAAAATGTGCCGAACGCTTTGGTCCCGCAGGCGCAAACCAACAATATTATTGCACACTGCATACCTGAACCAGCTTGGAGAAGGTGAACAGGTTATAGGTTGCCAATGCATATCCAAAGGCATCCCCAATTGCTGCGCTATCCATTCCCGCCGCCTTGGCAGCATCTATTCCCGCCTTGGCATCCTCAACCACCAGACACTCCTCCGGCTTCACCTTCAGATACTCTGCTGCCATAAGGAATACTTCCGGGTCAGGCTTTGACCTTGTGATATTATTTCCGTCCGAGATCGCATCAAAGTAATCGCCCAGACCGATCTGTCCAAGGATGAAGCGTGCATTCTTACTGGAGGAGCCGATTCCAAGCAATATTCCTCTGGTACGAAGATGCTCCAGGGTATCCTTAACCTCCTTGCTCAGGTCCTTCTCTGACATTTCCTTCAGAAGCTCCTTATAGATGACATTCTTATCCTCTGCCATCCTGATCTTATCCTCCGGTGTAAAAGGCTTGCCATCCCAGCGCTCCAGGATTATCTCAAGACTTTCCATGCGGCTTACGCCCCTGAGTCTGTTATTGATTGTCTCATCAAAGTAAACTCCAAGCTTGTCCGCCAGCTGCTTCCAAGCTAAGTAATGATAATGATCGGTATGACATATTACACCGTCAAGATCAAATATAATTGCCTTATATTTCATGCCAAGGTCACCTTTCCTATCCTATGTTTTCCCATATAATAACATGTTCTGAACGCTTCGGCAATACACAAATCAGAGATTATTGATCACAAGTTTATCGTTTAACCTGTAGATACCGCCATGAATGTGCAGAACCTTCTCCGTTCCCTTGACCAGAATAAATGTACTTTCCTTCTCCTTTACCTCCACCCGGATCTGGCTGTCCTCGTAGTTGATCTGGAAGCAGTAAGCCTGCCAGTTCTTCGGCAGCACCGGAGCAAAATAGATTCCGCTCTCTTTTATTCTCAGTCCTCCGAAGCCATAGACAATGGCCATAAAGGTCCCGCCCATGTTGGCTGTATGAATGCCGTCCTTGGTATTGCGATGGGTATTGAACAGATCCAGCTTCGCAGAATCTCCGAAATAATCATAGGCTTTATCCACCAGACCGAGCTTTGCCGCAACAATACTGAAGATACAGGTGGACAGGGAGGAATCATGGGTCGTAACCTGTTCATAATAATCAAAGGACCTGCGTATGGTCTCCAGAGATTGCGCATCCTCAAAGATATAATGGGCCAGTACCGTATCCGCCTGCTTGCATACCTGATGGCGGTACAGATGCAGCGGATGGTAATGAAGCAATAACGGAAAATTCTCCGCAGGGGTGCCCGGAATATCCCAGACCTTCTTCTGCAGGAAGGAATCATCCTGCGGGTTAATGCCCAGTTCCTCATCATAGGGCAGATACATTTTCTCCGCCGCCTGCCGGAACTCCTCTACCTCAGTCTCGGTCAGTGCAAGCTTATTTGCAACCTCGTCAAGCCTGCCAGCTTCCTTCAGCAAGTCATGGAGCTTGACCGCCCAGCTCAGATTATACTGGGCCGCGGTATTGGTAAAGTAATTATTGTTCACCATACAGGTATACTCATCCGGTCCGGTTACTTCATTGATTCGAAAGGCTCCCCGGTAATAGGTCCCCACATCCAGCCATAATCTCGCCGTCTCAAAGACGATCTCGGCTCCCTTTTCTGCAATAAATTCCAGATCCCTGGTTGCCAGATAGTAAGCAATGACGGAATAAGCGATATCCCCATTGATATGATAGGCTGCGGTACCAGACGGAAAATATCCGGAGCATTCCACGCCCATAATGGTACGCCAGGGATACAGAACGCCCTTCCTATGTCCCAGCACTCCGGCATTCTCTCTTGCCTGCTCCAGGGTACTGTATCGGAAGCTGATCAGATTCTTTGTAATCCCAGGCTCGGTCAGGTTGAAGAAGGGCTCGATATACATCTCCGTATCCCAGAAGTAATGTCCCTCATAGCCCTCGCCGCTGAGCCCCTTGGCAGCGATATTACAGTGCGCATCCTTCCCCACGGACTGTACCAGCTGGTACATGTTATAGTTTACCGCCTCGGTCAGGGCATCCTCCCCTGTGATCTCCAGAAGGCAGTTATCCCAGAATTCCTTCAGGTATTCCCGCTGGGCCGCATAATGCGCCGACAACGGCAAGGATAATACCGACCTCATCTTCTGCTTAGCAACGGCAAGGCAGTCCGCATGCCGGATGGAGTCACAGAAGATGGTATACTTTGTCAGGGTAACCGTCTCCCGCTCCCCGACAGATACCTCCGCAGTGTAGCCTGCCCTGTGCTCCTCCCTGGACAGCATCACCTGATACTCCCTGGAAGCTGCTTTATGATACTTCTGTCCGGAAGCTGTTATATAATGCTTCCTTTCGGAAAACTCTTCTATCTCCTTCCCTTCGGAAGGCTTTTCTATCTCCTTCTCTCCGGAAGACTTTTCTGTCTCTTCCCCTCCGGTGACCGAGATACGGTGCGCCGCACCGGTGCAGACGGTCAGGCCGGATTGCGAAGTCGTCGAGGTCAGATAGGAGATCCCCGCCTCAAGCTCCGAAGCTGCGGGCAGCAGGTATCTCTTGCTGTCCTGTGCAACTCTCGGGTCATCTGCATTGCTGTAATTTGTCACATTTCCCAGGTGTTCGGAGTCAAAGCGGATGGTTCCGCTGAAATTCAGCGCCTTAACGCTATATTCAATTGTAAATAAAGATAACTCTCGAAAGGAGGTCATGCGCCGGACGGTAATCTCCGCTTCCTTGCCGGACGGAGAACGCCAGTGAATGCTTCGTCCGGTGATGCCGGCTTCCATATCCAGCCAGCGCCTGCCGCTTATCACGGTCCCTTCCCAGAAACCGAACTGTTCTCCGTCGATTGTTACGTAGATGGTCTGCGTATCCGCAACATTTATCATTGCCTGCTTCTCCTCTACCAGACCGTAAAGCCGTTCCGCCTGCTTCATCTCGGCGATGTCATAAAAACCGTTGATATAAGAGCCGCGTATTGTGTCATACTCCGCAGGATATCCCTCCTCATAATTGGAACGGATTCCGATATAGCCGTTGGCATTATGGAATACGGTTTCATTTACCATGAGAGCATTATTGTCTCTGCTGTTGTCCTCTATTTCGTATATTTTATATTGCAATCTGATGCTTCCTCCTGTCTTATAGCTTAACTGCTCCTGCCGCAACACCCTTGACGATGTATTTCTGCGCGCTGAGATAGAATAGGATAACCGGGATGATGGTCAGCATTAGCCCCGCCATGGCCAGATTCCATTCAATTGTAAATTGTCCGAAGAAGGAAGCGGTGGACAGGGGGATGGTCCGCAGCGCCTTGCTGGACAGTACCAGGGAAGGCAGCAGGTAATCATTCCAGATCCAGATCACATCAAGGATCATAACGGTAACCGTGGTGGGCTTTAACATCGGAAATACAATCTTCCAGAATACCTTGAATTTATTGCAGCCGTCAATGGTTGCCGCCTCCTCCAGGGATACCGGAATGGACTTCACAAAGCCATGGTATAAGAAGACCGCCATGCTTGCACCAAAGCCTACATTCATATAGATCAGGCCGCCGGCGGTGTTCAGCATGGGTATATGCAGGGTATCTCTTACCCAGCCCATAACCTGCATCAAGGGCATCATGATGGTCTGGAAGGGAATAATCATGGTGGCCACAAAGATCAGGAACAGCAGCCTGCTCAGCTTATTGTCCGTGCGTACCAGCATCCAGGCCGTCATAGAGGCCAGAACCACGATAATCGCAATGGAAATCACGGTTACCAGCAGGGAATTGCCGAAGGCACGCAGGAAGTTCATCTTCTCCATCGCCTTAGCGAAGTATTCAAAGGAAAAGCTCCCCGGCAACGCCAGTGCATTCTCATAAAGCTCCGAACGGTTCTTAAAGGAATTCACCAGCACGATATAGATCGGAAACAGGAAGGCGATGCAAAGAAGGACTACAAATACTTCCAACAGCAGCTTACTCAGCTTTTTCATTACATCTGCACCTCCCTCTTCTTGGTGATCGATACCTGTATCAGGGTGATGACAGCCACCGCAAGGAAGAATATGATTGCCTTCGCCTGCCCATACCCAAAGTTGCTTAAGGAGAAGATCTCATTATAAATGTTCATTGCCATCATCTCCGTAGCATTATTGGGTCCGCCGCCGGTTAAGGAGAAATTGACATCAAACATCTTAAAGCAATAGGACAGAGATAAGAAGAGACATATAGTAAAGGAAGGCATGATCAACGGGAACTTGATCTTGACGATGGTCTGCCAGAAGCCTGCTCCGTCCACCTTTGCCGCCTCCAGCACATCCTCCGGCATCGCCTGGATACCGTTGATGTAGATGATCATAATATAGCCCGCCATCTGCCAGGTGGTAACGATGATCATGGACACCAATGCGAAATTGGGATCCAGCTGCCAGTTAAAGAACACCTTTGTGAGACCGGTCGCTTCACCGATGAATTTGAATACATCCGTAAATACGAACTTCCATATGTAACCTAAGATCAGACCGCCGATCAGGTATGGCATAAACAGCATGGTTCTCGCCGCATTGCGGACTCTCAGCTTTCCTGTCACGGCAAAGGCAAAGGTGAGTCCCAGAAGATTGATCAGCAATACCGAGAATATGGTAAATAAGACCGTATGTCCCGCGGAGGTCAGGAATCTGGTATCCGCAAACAGCCTCTTATAATTGTCAATACCGACAAATACTTTATCATTGAGCGGCATACCGTCCCAGGACAGGAAGGAATAGCCGATACCGATCATAAACGGCAGGATAACTACTGTGGTGAAGATAAATACAATTGGGAATACAAACAAGGCATACCAGGCCATATCCCTTCTCTTTCTCATAAAAATCCTCCATGGTCCCAATGCCCCCAAATTCAGGATGTGAAAGCTTTGCTTTCGCATTGGTCAGACACAAATCATCTCATTCTAAGGAATACAGAAATCCGGCGTTACGTCAGCTTGCCGGATTTCTGTATCCTAAAGTTTATTACATTCACAGGACCGTGTCCTGAGGTATTATTTCTTTCCTGCCTCTGCAAAGGCATCGGTTAATTTCTCTAAGAATTGTGTTCCGGTCAAATCTGTTGTAAAGAATTCCTCGGTTACCGGCTTCAGATATACGTCAACAATACCTGCAGGCCATTTGTTCATCGGCCAGGAGATTGTCTTGCCTGCTGCGGCATAATCGGATACCGCCTGGGACAGCGGATCCAGCTCCCGGCTCTCCATCGTCTTAAGCACCGGAATGAAGCCGAACTCCTCCATCAGATATTTCTTGCCTGTCTCACTGGTATATAACCAGGTAAGAAAATCCTTGCCTGCCTGAATCTCTTCTGAGGAAGCCTGGGAATTCACAAACCAGCAGGTGGGCACGCTGACCGCGATCTTATCATTTCCGTTAATGGGCAGCGGCATAATCCCCATATCAAAGCTGACATCATAATCCGCGAACATGCTGTAGGACCAGTTGCCCTGATGGATGGAAGCAGTCTTGCCGGTGGCAAAATCACCGGTCTCCGTATCATAGGTAACCTCAAGCGGGTTCTTGGTATTCTCTCTGATTGCTTCCATGAACTTTGCAAATTCTACGAATTCGGGAGTATCCTGAAGCTTTACCTCACCTGCAGCCAGCTTGTTGATAAAGTCCTCCGGGTCTGCCTGTAAAGCAAAGGGAGTATTTAAGATGTGGCCGATTAAGAAATAGCTCTCCTGGGACAGGCTGAAGCCGTTGATGCCTGCCGCCTTCTGATCCTTCAGCATCTGTACGAAGCTGTCATAACTCGTAACCTTGGCAGCATCGATCAGGCTCTTATTATAAACCAGTCCGAAGCCCTCCATGGTATAAGGGATACCGACTACCTTACCGTCGATTACATTCGCCATGTTATCCGCAATATCACCGACAAAGGAAAGATCGCTGACATCGGCAAGATACTTCTTCAGCTCCTCGGACTCAGCTCCGGGCGCCAATGAGAATACGGTAGGTCCCTGGTTGTTGCCCAGCTTCATCTTCAGCTGCTGCAAGTAATCATCTCCTGTGGTGCCCCATACCTCAACCTCAACGCCAGTTTCCTGGGTATACGCTTTGGCACAGGCCTCCAGCTGGTCGCTGATCTCCACCTTGGACTGAAACAGAATAATCTTATCGGCAGCCTTTACGGAAGTATCCGCTTCCTTCTCCGGAGCCTGCGTCGCCGTTGCACCGGTATTGCCGCCCTGTGATACCTCCTCCTTTGCAGCGCATCCCGTTAATACCGTACTGAGGCACAGAACGGATGCAAGCAGCATCCCTGACAATTTCCTTAATTTCATAATATCCTCTCCTTTTATAAATTGTAAAACGTTATACCAAAAGAATAATACAGAATAGGCTGTTTGTCAATATTGTTGTATTATCAAATGCATTATCTCAATATTTTTGTTAATGCTGCATATATCCAGACATAAAAAAGTCATGTAAAAACTTCAACGATTGTTGATTCTCACATGACTTTACTAAATCCGTATGGTTATTTTACTAATAAATTTTACTAACACTGCAAAAAAATCAATTTTTTAACCCTACACTCTCCCGGAAGATGATCTTTGCCGAGATCTTAAAGGTCTCCGCATTCTTCTGCCCCCTGATATTCTCAATCAGGTATCTTGCCGCGATAAATCCGCGTTCATAATTTGGTATGGATACGGTTGTAAGCCCCATAGCCTCTGCCAGGTCACAGTTGTCAAAGCCGGTTACCGCAATATCCTGGGGGACCCGGATGCCGTTATCCCGGAAGGCTTTCATCGCTCCGATTGCCATGTTGTCATTGGCACACACCAGGCAATCCGGCAGCTCACGGCTGAGCATCAGGATCTTTGCTGCGGTATACCCGCTTTTCTCACGGTAATTCCCTGCAAAGTAGCTCTTCTGCTGAAATTCGATGTGATTTGCTTCCAGTGCATCCCGAAAGGCCTTATAACGCTCCTTATTATCTGCGGTCTCCTCCGGGCCGCCCACAAAGCCAAAATGCCGGTATCCCCGGGCAATGACCGCCTGCATCATTTCATACATGGGATCGTAATTATTGACCACCACACTTTTAATCCAGGGATTATTCATGATACGGTCCAGTACCACAATGGGATAATTTTCACCTGCAATCCGGTTAAGTACCTCATCCCTCATCTTCTTATCCAGAATGATACTTCCGCTGGTAAGGCTGTTATTCATATATTTCTCACAGGATTTATCGGTGCAGATAATCAGGTCAAAGTCATTATCATTCACGTAGTCGCTGATTCCGTTGATGATTTTCAGATAAAAGCTCCGGTCAAAATCACTGAAATTAAACAAGATTGTATTAGACTTCCCTGATTTCAACCCTTTTCCCGCAGGGTTCGGCTGATAAGAAAGCTCCTCGCAGATCCGATGTATCTTCTGCCTGGTTTCCTCTCCCACGTTCTTCTTATTATTCAAAACGTTCGATACTGTTGATATGGACACCCCAGCCCGCTTTGCTATCTCTTTTATCCCAACCATAGGAATTCCCCTTCCGATTTGCCAAATATCCTTCTCTTAGTAAAATATTTTACTATAGTTTTGTAAACTTTACAATAAAATTCAGTAAAAAGGATATTTACGCATCCGGCAGGAGCAGGCACTCCTTCCTTAAGCCAAAAACCTGGCCGCAGCCGGATCCAGAAGCACCTCGCACTCCGGATGCAGCTGCAGGATGCTTGCCGGTACCTCCTCGGTCACCGCTCCTTCCATCATCTTCTGTGCCATTTCAGCTTTATTATTTCCGTTGGCTGCCATAACCAGACGTTTACTGTGCATCAGGTTCTTGATGCCCAATGTTAATCCACCCATTTTTACATCACCCGGGATATTATTTTCCCGGCGCAGGCGTTCCTCCAAAGAAGCATCCATCCAGGAAAGCCATGCGGTCTGTCCAAAGGTGGTACCGGGCTGATTAAAGCCAAGATGTCCGTTCTCACCCAACCCCAGGAAGATGAAATCCGGTCCTCCGTCCGCAGTAACCGCTTCTTCAAACAAACGGCATTCCGCTTCGGGATCCTCAGCCATAGGGTCGGGCATGATAAAATTCTCCAGGGGGATTCCCAGGGGTTCCACCACTTCGTGCAGCAGGATATAATAACAGCTTGCCTTACACTCCCTGCTCATATTGGTAATCTCATCGATTCCGAATACCTTGATCCCGGAGCAGTCAAAGGGCTCTTCCTTGTAGATCTCCACAAGTGCCGCATGTACCCCCTTTGTTGTCCGTCCCGTGGATAAGCCTATCTTTGCCTCCGGATTATTCCGCATTATTTTCGCAATACGGTAAGCTGACTTTTCATAAAAATCTCTCTCGTTATCCGCAATCACTACCTGCATATTTGTTCTCCTTCCTAATAGCGAACCAATCCCTGATCCCTTGCGTCCTGCTTGCACCTCTCATGGGCCTCATCAGACTTTGGCCCCGTTTCATCCAGCGCCAAAAGCGCCGCACCGATAATCGGCTCATAAAAGGACTGTTCAATGCGGATATTGGCATATACACGGTGGATTTGGGAGCATACCGTCTCATAAAGCAGCGGGCTGACATTTTTAAATACCCCTCCGCTTAAAATCACCTTGAATTCGGCAGGATCCATATCAAACCGCCGTACCGCACCGATCACATACTGGCTGATGGATTTTCCAAAGGAATAAATTGCTTCAAGGGCCGCCGGCTCATTGTGTGCCGCTTCCTCAAATACAATTGCCGCCACATCCTTTAAGGGCTTGGGAAGCTGATCCCTGTAAAAAGCCAGCATGAGCTGGTCCATATCCTGAATTTCAAAATAATCCTTCAGCCTTTTTTCCAGTGTCGCAGCCTCTTTATAATGCATATGGCTCTGGAAGGCCGCCTTGAAAGCGCGTGCTCCCAAGCCCTCTGATCCCTGATCATATAAGTCGATATAGTTGTTATAAACCAGTTCCAGTTTTCCTCCGGCAAAAACAGCACTGTTCATGCCGGAGCCGGTGCACAGCACAATGGCATTATCACTGTCAGTTCCAGCACGCAGTGCAATCACACAATCATTCAGGACAACAGCTCTTTCTACCTGAAAGACCCTCTTTATTTCATCCTGCAGCATTATCACTTCCTCAGGCCAGTTCGCAGCAGCAATACCGCCAAATACCCCGGTGATATCTTTCTTAGAAAGTCCGGCCGAAGAGAGTGCATGCTCCGCTGCCTCCTGCATCATAGCGGACGCCTTCTGCAGGCCGTCCTTATAATGGCTGGCACCGCCTGCCTGTCCGATTCCAAGTATCCTTCCTTCTTCCGACAGCAGCAATGTGATTGTTTTTGTCTGCCCCTGGTCGATTGCAAGAATCGCCATCTCTGTTCCTCCTGTCATGTATATTTTTTCAGTCCCTGCATACAGAGCTCTGCATTTTTCATCTCCGGCAGCTTCTCGTTTTCACTCTCCACAAGCAGCCACAGGTATTCCTTATTGCTGGGATCAAGAATTTCACTCCAGTGATTGGCATCATCCTCCGCTCCCAGAACCGTATCAAACCCTGCCGAATAGGAATAGGGCTTCAGATGCAGGAACATATCCCTGTCACGGTACTTATTCAGAACGCGCATGGGATCGTCTCCTCCCTCGATACAGTTTCC
Source organism: Bacillota bacterium (assembly GCA_023409535.1). Classification (GTDB taxonomy): domain Bacteria; phylum Bacillota; class Clostridia; order Lachnospirales; family Lachnospiraceae; genus Mobilitalea. The sequence continues at coordinate 87,078 of JAEYGZ010000034.1, read as the reverse complement.
GCTGTCGAACTCGATGATAACCTCCTCGGAGAGTCCGTCAAACAAAAGGTCAAATACCTTCTTTCCGTTATAGGAAAGCAAAAATTCATGCTCATGGTTATGGTAACCGGTTCGGATTCCTTCCTTTTTCAGCTTCTCACAGATCCGGTTGATTTCATCTATATAATGAAGCCAGACCTCTCTGCATTCCTCCTTCGGACCATGGGCTACATTCCATTTGCCGCCCAGGCAGGGAATCACCGCCGCAGGACATCCCGCAGCCTGCAGATAGTTCGCCGTCCCGGCAAATTTATCCTCCTGAAGATTTCTCCATTCCGTATGCCAGCCGGTGAGAGACAGTCCGGAAGCCTGCAGGGACCGTTCCATAAGCTTCAGATCAAAAACAGGTTCCCCATAAAATTCTATTCCCCGGTAGCCCAGTTCCCCAAGCCGGCAGAAGGTGCCATACATATCCGTCTCTACCTGTTTATGCACGGTATACATGCCAAGACCGCATTTCTCAAGCATCTGTTTCATTTTATTCCCTGCTCCTTTCCTGCAGCGGCGGTTCCTTGCTCCGCTGTTTTCATCCCTTTAACCCGACGCACCATTCCGCGGCACTTTCCATCAGCGGCCGCATTTTAATCATCATCGGATGGTTATGACCGGGGGTAAGACAGCAAACCCGTCCTGCTCCCACAGTATGTGCCCAGCCTGCAATCTCCGTACCTGCATCCGAAACGCCTACCAGGAGCGGCGTTACATGTTCAATATCCACACGGCAGAAGTAATGCTCATCCGCCGTCACAAAGGGAAGAATCCCTTCCATGATGGGATGGGTACAGCCCGGAAGCCTGGTGCAATAGACATCATAATGAGGCTCCGGATGGCTGGCAAACCGCCCTTTTGCCAATTCAAAAAACGGCGTATTATCCTGGATACAGGCTAAGCCCGCATGAATGAACAGCATTCCCATGCCGGCTTCCACCATCGCTTTTATCTGTTCCTGCTCTTCTGTGCTTAAGCCCTCTTCTCCCGTCGGACAGCCTACCGTAAAATAGATACACAGATCCGGTCTTACCTCCGCCGATAAAATATCCCTGATCCGGTGGGTCTTCGTCACATCCCATTTTTTATTTTCGTCAAAGCTTTTTCTTACCGCTTCCCGGTAATTTGCTTCCGGATGATAATAATCATCCCAGACAATCAGAACATTCTTTTTCATGATTTTTTGCTCCATTTCTCCCTGATTACCAATGCATACGGTCTCCCCGGTAATTGACAAACCCGGGCATATGTCCCGAGAACCGCTCCGGCTCATCCAGAATGCGAAGGAAGCCGTTTGCCGTAATCTCCGGTGTCGTGTAGAATTTCACCTCGCCCGGCTTTGCCGGTTCCACATAGGGTGCATCCGCATCCGCGGGCTCCCCGATGACAGACTGCATCCAGCCCGGATGCAGGTTAATCACAGCTCCGCCCTTCTTCCTGATCCCGTTGAGCACAATACAGGAGGCCATGTTCAGGGCCGCCTTTGACATACAATAGCCAAACTGGTTATCCTTGCCGCATTCCGCCATACTGGCCGCATCTGAGGATACGTTTGCCACCAGCCGGTCGAAGCTGTTCAGTACCGCAGGAATCAGCGCATGGGTGACACGCAGGGCACCCAGTGCATTTACATTCATTTGCTCCAGAATCGCCTCATAGTCAATCCTGTCCTCCAGAATGGTTCCGGTATTGTGATCCAGCCAGATACCGGCATTATTGATCAGGATATCAATCGCTTCCGTCTTATTTAAAATAGCTTCCGCAGCCTTCGCAACACTCCCGTCGCTCCGTACATCCAGTTCGACAATCTCCAGCGTATCCGGATATTGCTCCTTCAGCTGCTCCAGCAAATGCCAGTTCCTTCTGTACTTTCCTGCGAAAACCCGGTCACCCCGTTCCAGATATGCTTTTGTAAGTGCAAAGCCCAGTCCCCTGTCCGCTCCGGTCACAACAATTACCTTCTGTCTGCCATAGTTTAATCTATCGGTCATGGTATTTCCTCACCTCACCCTCCTGTCTTTTTTAACCCGTCCCTTCCCTTGCGGGAAAGGACGGGTTTGTGACTGAATTTTTCTTACTTCTTGGATGCAAGCCATGCATTGACCTGTTTTTCAACTTCTGCTCTAACCTTATCCAGACCTGCAGCCTTGGCTCTGTCCAGGTATTCCTGATATGCCTTATCCACATCCTTGACAAGACCTGCCTGCAACGGGTATCCGTATTCACTCTGTACACTGTAAAGTGCGGTATATTCTGTCTCAAAGTTGGTCTTATCCAGTACAAAGCCTTCAAAAATATCCGGCACAAGCTTGTTATTGATCTTCTCCATCATGGTGTCATATTCTTTCCACTCATTGCCTTTGAGCTTCTTGAAGTTCTTATTACCGATCATATTGCTGGGGAAGTAGTTGAAGTCTGCACCTTCTGCTATACTAGTCGTATCGATATTGCCTTCCGGTGTACGGTTATAGTTGACACCCTCCGTACCGTAGGTGAGGAAATCCCAGAGATCTTCATGCTGCTGAATATAATCCAGAACCATCAAAGCACGCTCCGGATTCTCTGCGCTTGATGCAACTGCGGTCATATTGCTGGTTGTGGAACCGGTAAGAACGGAGTCCGGATTGCCTTCAAAGTACATATAAAAGCCAAGTTCCCAACCTTCAGTGCCATGTTCCTGTTCTACCTGGGTAGCATGGAAGTTATAGCCGGGCAGCTGCTCATTGAAGGAGGATGCTGCCGCACCGTTCAGCACCTGCATTACACCCCAGTTTGTACTGGAAAGCACACTGGAAGACCAGAAGCCCCTGTCGGCCCAATCCTTCATCTTATACATGGATTCCTTGTATTCCGGTGTCTCAATTACGCTAAGTACTCTGCCGTCTCTTGGGTCATATACGAAGTTGAAAATTCTGTCATGGATTTCATCAATACCAATATAAGGTGTGTTGTAAATCCAGGAGGTACCGTATACCTGACACTGGTAGTCATCGCTGGGGAGTATTCCCGGCTCATTGTCCTTAATGCCCTGCAGATAAGTCTCAACGTCATCCATAGACTTGATTTCAGGCAGATTGTATTTCTTTCTCAAATCCTCTCTGTATACGAAGGTGCATGCTGTTACTCCAGTTTCCATATTGGGAACGGCAAAGATTTTTCCGTTAACAGATGCTGCATCCCAGGTGGTCCCCGAAATATTCTCCCAAAGGTAAGGCGCATACTGCGGCAGCAGATCATCCAACGGCATAAATGCATTCTTTGCCGCATAGGACTGGTAATCCAGCCAGCCGGGAGCTGCCTGCATCAGGTCGTATTTCTCTCCGGAAGTAATTGCCAGCGCATAGTTGTTCTTGTAATCATTGCCTGCCGCATAGGTGTAATCGATGGTACAGTTTAATTCTTTTTTCAATCTGGCATTGAGTTCATCCCAGTACTTCTTTGACAGGTCCGTATTATTGGGCGCATCGGCAATCGCATACATTTTTAACTCTACATAGTCCAAATCTCCTGTATACTCCGCGCTATCCTCATTCCCGGTGCCGGCAGGATCTGCCGCAGCTGTCGGGGTAGTTTCCCCTTTGCCTGCTTCCGGTGTCTTGCTGCCGCATGCCGCACTGCCAAGAACCATCACTGCGATTAATAACCCTACTGTCAGTTTCTTAATGCTTTTTCTCATCTTTTTTGTTTCCTCCTCTTTTTTGAAATGAATTGTTCCTCCTTTTTGTCCCTTGCCCCAATTTTCAAAAAGTCGGATTATATAGTAATTGCATTACTACCACATTGGAATCATCCCTTTACCGCCCCGATGGAAATACCCTGAACAAAGTATTTCTGCAGGAAGGGATATAAGAAAATAATCGGTCCCGTTGCCACAATCGCGTTCGCCAGCTTCTGTGTCTCCGTGGGCAGAATTTTGCTGGTAAAGTTCTCCGCCCCGGCCTGTGCTATCTTGGAAGCGGCATTCAGGATATTGTATAACCGGTATTGCAGAGGCCACATATCGGCATTTGTTATATAAAGAGAAGCCAGGTACCAGTCATTCCAGTAGGCCAGCGCCAAAAACAAGGCGATGGTGGCTAAAATCGGTTTTGACAGCGGTACAACAATTTTTAAAAGAGTACGAAACTCTCCTGCCCCATCCAGCCTTGCCGATTCCACAAGGGAATCCGGAATGGTCTTCATAAAATTACGAATGAGCAATATATAGAAGGAACTGCAGCAGGACGGAATAATCAGCGCCCAGATGCTGTTCTTTAATCCAAGCTTGGAAACTACCATATACCAGGGAACCAGACCGCCGGAAAAAAGCGTTATAAAATAAATAATGAAAGCAATGATATTCCGGTACTTTAATTCATTTCTGGAAATGGCATAGCCGCAGAAGGTCATGACCACCAGACCGATGGCGGTTCCCGCACCTGTCACAAAGATACTGATACCATATGCCTTGGCGATCTGCTTCGGAAACAGGAAAATACTCCGGTAGCCGTCCAGTGAAAATCCTCTCGGCAGAACGGAATAACCATATCTCATAATCTTTGCGCTGTCCGAAAAAGAACCGGATATCACCAGAATAAAGGGCAGTGCACAGATAATAGCTACAACCGTAAGCACAATATAGATAACTATGTTCAAACCTCTTTCGCTGCCGGTTAGTTTATGTTTGTTCATCTTTCTCACCTCTGCTTTCTTAGAATAATGCGTTGTCCGGACTCTTCCTGCGTATGATCTTGTTGACGGTCACCACAAGGATAAAGCCAAACACGGACTGATAAACACCCGCTGCCGTAGAGGTACCAAGATTGAAGTTGACTGTCATGGCACGGTAAATATAGGAATCCAGTACGTCTGTTACTCTGAACAGCTGTCCGTTTCTCTGAATCAGGTTATAGAACAAATCAAACTGTCCTCTCATGATACCGCCCAGGCTGAACAGCACCAGCATTATGAAGGTGGGCTTTAACAGCGGCAGGGTAATGTATCTGATCTCCTTGAATATGTTGCAGCCGTCGATTTTTGCCGCTTCATAAATCTCCCGGTCAAAGCCTGTGATTGCGGCCAGGTAGACCACCATGCCGTAACCGGTACCCTTCCACAGGAAGAAAAAGGTGATAATTAACGGCCATATCCATTGAATCATATACACGTTGATCCCGCTCCCGCCCAAAGCCCTCAGCAGCGAATTGAGCACGCCGTAATTGCTGTTGAAAATATTATAGGCAATGGTCCCCACGATAACATAGGAAACAAAGTACGGCAGCAGCATGACGGATTGCGTCACTCTCTTAAAGAACCGTCCGCCAATGGTTGTTATCATAATGGCAAACATACACTGCAGGATATTTCCCAGGAAAATAAACACCAGATTATAAAGGATCGTATTCTTCGTCAGGTAAACAATCGGTGCTTCCCAGCCGCCGGAAATGAAATACTTGAAATTCTTCAGTCCCACAAACGGACTGTGAAGAATACCCTTGGCAAAGTCATAATCAACAAACGCATAATACACACCCATCATGGGGATGTAGCTGAAAATCAGGAAAAAGCACAACGCCGGCAGCGTCATTGCATATAAAGTCCTGTGCCTGTACAGCTCATTGAATACACCACCCCTCTTTTGTTTCATCAGCTGGTTCTCCGCTGTCTTTTTCGTCTCCCTGTCCTTTCGCATTGCGGCTTCTCCTTTTCTCTTCCTTTACTGTTGGTATCGATACCAATGCCTTATTATATGGGCATTTCTTCATTTAAAATTCATGTCTCAGAAGTTTTGGTACCGGTACCAAAATGAAGTAAAAAAATAATGGTAGCTTCCATTTGTGTTTTTAGGCAATTTTTATACTTCTTAACCAGAACTATAAATTAAATTATCATTTTTGTCAATATGCTTTTCACATAAATTTTAAATCTTCAGTTCGGTTCATTTTTTTGGTACCGGTATCAAAATATTTCTTTCTATAGATTGACTTTTGATTTTCCCCATGCTACAATTAAGAAAAATATTGGAAATTACTTATTTTTTCCTGTTTTTCATACATATTTGTTACTTAATACTATATTTTGGTACCGGTTACAATCATTTCATTACGTCTTTTATTTAAATATTATATAGCTGTTATAGCAGAGAGGATTCTTTCATGTCAGAAGATCAGAAAAAACTTACCATTTATGAAATTGCAAAGCTAAGCGGGGTATCTGTTTCCACAATCTCCCGCGTTCTCAACAACAGTCCTTATGTCTCGGCAAAGACAAAGGCTCATGTGACCGAAATCATAAACAAATACCACTTTTCACCAAGCTCCGTGGCACGTGCCATGACCAGCAACCATACTCAGACACTGGGAATTATTATTTCCGATATCACCAACCCTTACTTCAGCGAGCTGTATCTGGAAATCCAGCGTTACGCAGTAGATTTCGGGTACTCCATCATTTTGTGCAACACCTTTTACGGCGGGTCCTCCCATGGTGTTTCCGATGCCATACCGGAAAACACCTATTTCCAGATGATGCTGGACAAAAAGGTGGATGGTGTTTTAATTCTGGGCGGTGAGATCGACCGGGATATTATTTCAGATTCCTATAGAGAAGCCTTAAACCGTATGGGCAGACAGATCCCCGTAGTAATTCTGGGACAGTCTGTTCCTGACTGCAGCTGTATCTTTGTGAACCGGAACTTAAGCGGTGGTGTATCTGCTTTGATTCATCATCTGCTGGCACTGGGCCGGCGCAGGATAGGATTCGTCGGTGGTGAGGAAGGGATTCGCACCACTACTGCCAGACTGACTGCCTATACACAGACCCTGAAGAACCTGGCAATTCCTTCTGACCCTTCCCTGATTTCTTTAAGCAATTACTACGCACCAGACGGCTATCGAGCCATGACTAAACTGCTGGAGCAAACGGAAACTGCCCCTACCGCAATTGTCTGCATCAATGATGCAGTAGCGCAGGGCGCAATTCGTGCAATAGCAGATAAAGGACTACGTGTACCGGAGGACATTTCTGTTGTCAGCTGCGATCAGTTTCCCTCAGGCGAATATACCTGCCCCCGCCTGACAACGCTGGACCAGCAGAACAGTTACCTTGGACGCATGTCCATCATGACCTTGATTAGCGCTATCAATAATGATTCCGAATGCATCAACATTTCCCATGAGCCCCATTTAATCATCCGTGAATCCTGTGGTGCCCGTCTGGGTTTTCGCTTTGACCAATAGCACATTAGCTTGAATTTGCCCGCTCCCCGGCGGCAGAAAGTGAGGAAATATGTCCACAAATTACAGTGTTATTTTTACAGAACGTCAGAAGGCTGAGCTAATCCCTTCTGCTTATCCTGAAAAACCGGCCCCTCATGAGATTATCGGCAAGACTCTCGTCTCCGTCATCTCCAACGGGTCAGAAACCGGAGGCTTCATGGGCTACGGCGGCAGTGAGGGCCTCTATCCCTGTGAGACAGGCTATGCCAATATCCTGCAGGTAGTTGAAACCGGCAGCGAGGTAACAGACCTTCATGTGAATGATCTGGTCTTCTCCTTAACTCCCCACAAGCTTTATAACAAGGTTTCCGCCAAAAATGTATTTCGCGTTCCGAATGACATCCCCTTGGAGAAAGCTGCGCTCTGCCGCTTTCCGGCGGTATCCATGACCGCTATTCTGGGGAGCGGCATTAAACCCACGGAACCGGCTATGGTGAGCGGCCTGGGAATCGTAGGACTGATGTGCGCCCAGGTTCTGCAGCACTTCGGCTTTTATGTCTATGCCATCGATCCCAATGAAAAGCGTCAGGAAACAGCCCGTGCCTGCGGCCTGAAATTAGTGGGGCCTTCTGCCGAAAGCTTCGGCCTGGCTCAGAAAAGCATCGGTCTGGCGGTTGACTGCTCCGGTAACGACAATGCCATACTTTCCATGATTCCCTACATACGCCAGCTGGGTGACCTGGCTCTGGTAGGTGTACCCTGGAGACCCACCTCCGACGTCTCCGCCCACGAGCTTTTGCGTCAGATCTTCTATTCCTACCTGCATGTCTACTCCGGCTGGGAATGGTCCCTGCCGCTGCAGTCCGGCAACTTTGACCCTAACAGCAACTTAAAAAGTATGGAAACCGCACTTCAATGGATCGCGGACGGCTTCCTCGTAACCGACGGCATCTATGAGCTCTTCCGTCCTCAGGACTGCGGTACCCTCTACCCCAGAATTGCTGCTGGCCAATTGGATAAGCCCTGCGCTATTTTTGACTGGCGCGGCTTTCAGGACTAAATAACAGAAAGGGGAACTTCCTATATGGAACGTAAAATTCATGTCACAATATTCAATGAGCATAATCAGGACCGCAGCGAGCCCGTGAAATCCATCTATCCCGACGGGATTCACGCAGCCATCGCCCAGGCATTTCAAGGCTATGATGAGTATGAGGTGCGGATTGCCACCCAGGATATGCCTTCCCACGGACTTTCCGAAGAAGTCCTGGCGGCTACCGATGTTCTGATCTGGTGGAGCCACATCGACAATGATACCTTTGAGGATGCTGTTGCGAGCCGGATCTGCTATCATGTTGTCAACCGCGGAATGGGCTTTCTTGCCCTGCATGCCTCCATCTTCTCAAAGCCCTGGCAATGGATGCTTGGCATCTATTATGATGCAGGACTCTGGGGACGCTTTCGTACCATGCCAAAGGGCGAAAAGGAAAAGATCTGGGTCATCAATCCCGGCCATCCCATCACCTACGGTATTAACGAATGCATCGAAATTCCCGCAGATGAAATGTACGGGGAACCGCAGCTGATACCCGAACCGGATCAGACCATCTTTCTTGCCTGGTGGGAGGGCGGCGATGTCTGCCGCAGCGGCAACATCTTTTACCGCGGAAGAGGTAAGCTGTTCCAGTTCACCCCCGGCCATGAAACCTTTCCCATCCTGTACCAGAAGGAAATCCATCAGGTACTGCGCAACGCCGCGAAATGGATGGCACCCAGCCCCGATATGATTATTCCGTCAACCGGCGCCGGACACCTCTGCGGCGACGCGCGTGAAAATCTGGATCACAGATTATAAGCACAGCTCAACTCAATGGGCAGGCGATGTTAATTCCTGCAAAAATAAATTTTCACATGACTATGAAGAAAGGTATGGTATTCGATAATGTATCAGAAATTAAAACAAAAGGGGATCCATCACGTTTGCCTGCGGGTGCCTGATTTACATACCGCCGCAAACTTTTACAGAAATGCCTTCGATGCAGAGCTGGTTGCAGAATGGGGCGCAGAAGGGAAGGAGGATCACGCCTTTATTCTGGACCTGGGTACCGGTGATTTTTTAGAAATATTCGGCAGCACCGAGCCCTTTTCTCTGGGCAAGTGGCAGCATGTTGCTATTTGGACCGACAATATGGAAGCTGCTTATGAAAGAGCTGTTGCCAACGGCGCCACTGTCAGCACCCGGCCAGCTATCTCCCACATTCCCACCCGTTCGGGTCAGACCGTTCATATGAAATACGGCTTTCTGACGGCACCCGGAGGAGAAATCGTAGAGTTGATTCAGGATGTGGATGCGGATGCCCATCTGTAAGCGAGGTGCCTATGAAAAACCGAAACGAATTCGACGAATTGCTTTTGCATACCGGTATGCTGCACTGGCGAATGCCTATAGAAGAAACCGAGTCTCTGGAATACCGCATCCGCCAGAAATATGTCAATCAAAAAAAATTCCTCTGGGACGGCGCCAATCTGTCCTGCTGGCAGCAATCAGGCCATGGGACGCTCTCCGTCACAGAAAACCATACCCTGCTCCTGCAGGCGCCTGCCCGGGCCGACTACTGGCCGGAGGGTTCTCCTTCGGACGGCGATTACTGTGCCTTCGGTTCCCTGGATGCCAGTCTGCAGGCCGGACGGGCAGACTGGCAGTCCTTTAACAGGCTCCGTTTTCAAATTTACCCCGACTGTAACGGAATGCACTCTCCCATGATTGCCCTTCAGCTCTATAATGACGGTGCGGAAAAGGTTCCCGACAAATACAGCCGGGAAGGCTATCATATCATTCATTTAAAGAACGGACAGTGGAACGACTGCATATGGGAATTCCCCTCCCTTCCCAGAGACTGTGTTACCGCTCTTACCTTTGTGGTTCACAGCTATGGGAAAGAGCTTTCCATGGAGGATATGATCCGTTTTGAGATAAAGGATCTCTGTCTGGAATATACCCCTGAGGTCAGCCATACGCTGGGCTGGCAATGTGACGATACTACGGTGGTCTTTTCCACGGAAGGCTACTGGGCCGACGGCGGTAAAACTGCCGTTACCTCAAAGGAAACAAAAGAGTTCCAGCTCTGCTCTGCGGACAGCGGTACACCGGTATATACCGGAATCCCACTCCTGGTGAAAAATAATAAGGGAAGCTTTTATCTCTGGGATTTCTCGGCTGTTCAAACGAAAGGCGTTTACTTTCTTAAGTCAGGCTTTTTAAAAACCAACCCCTTTCAGATTACCGCACACCCGTTGTATCAATCCATATGGAAGGTCGTGCATTTTCTCTACTGTGAACGCTGCGGCTATCCGGTAGGCAGGGGACATGGCACCTGCCATGGGGATATCATTGCCGAACATAACGGCCTGAAGCTGGCTTATAACGGCGGATGGCACGATGCCGGAGATGTCAGCCAGCAGACTCTGCAGACGGCGGAGGTTGTCCATTCACTTCTTGAAACGGCAGTTCGTGTACAGAAGCAGGAGCCGGCACTTTACTACCGTATCCTGGAGGAAGCGGTGTGGGGGCTGGATTTCGTTCTGCGCATGCGGTTTTCCGATGGTTACCGCGCTACCAGTGCAGGCATCCGCCGATGGAATGACGGTTTGATCGGCAATATGGATGACTGCAGCGCCAGGGTCCACAACCACGCCTTTGAGAATTTCCTGATGGCGGGTGTAGAGGCTTATGCCGCCAAGGTTCTGTCTGAAATTGATCCGCCGCTCTCCCAGAAAGCATATATTGCAGCCTGCGAGGATTATCAGTTTGCCCTGAAGCGTTTTGAGGAAAAGGGAATGGAGCTGCCCATCTTCTTCGAGCACTCCTATAACAGCAGCCTCTCCCAGTACTGGGCTACCGCCGGCTGGGCGGCTTCCCAGATTTACTCCTGTCAGCAGGAAGCTCTGTATGCAGATTTTGCGCAGCAGTATGTACGCAAGATGCTCACCTGCCAGGAGACAGGAACCGGTGGCTGCCCTATGAGCGGTTTCTTTTACCGGGAACCGGACCACAAGGTAATCGTACATTTCAACCACCAGTCCCGGGAACAGATTTACATGCAGGCTCTGGAGGCACTCTGTATGACCCAGCCTGCCCACAGCGACAAACCTGTCTGGGAACAGGCGATGCGCCTGCACGCAGATTACCTGAAAAACATCTATGCTTATGCACAGCCCTATGGCATGCTGCCTGCGGGAATCCACAAAATGGACGAATACCTGGATGAAAAGACCTTTCCTCTGCTGCACCTGATGACTACCTTCGAAGAGGACAGTCCCAATTACAGGGAACAACTTGAGCATGGCATCCGGCTGAATGAGGATTACTGCCTCCGCTTCTTCCCCATCTGGTTCTCCTTCCGGGGCAATGAGGCAATTCACCTTTCCGCCGGAAAAGCAGCCTCCATTCTCGGACGGTATTTTAACGATCCGGAGCTGACACAGATCGCCAGAGAACAGCTTTACTGGACCTATGGCAAGAATCCCTTCGGACAATCCCTAGTCTACGGTGCCGGCAGTAATTTTGCCCAGCAATACGGTGCGCTTAACGGCGAAATGGCCGGCAGCCTTCCCGTCGGAATCGAAACCCGCGGTAATGACGACATTCCTTTCTGGCCAATGGAGAATTGCGCCACCTATAAGGAAGTCTGGACAACCTCCGCAGGCCGCTGGCTCTGGCTGGCAGCAGATCTTTACTGATAACCATGGATCATCGTATTATAATTGCAAAAATCCGCCTGCCGATCAGCGGCAGACGGATTTTTGCTTCTCATGTTAATTTATCCATATTCAGCACCGTATCTGATGCCTCCCTGTCTATGCTCATCTGGGCCGGAGGATCGTATGCGTTATAATACCCCTTCTGCATCATATAAGTGGATATCCTCTGATGCAGGCTGATGGCATCATCCATCTGCTTTCTCAATGTCTGCGTTAGCTGGGGAGAGTTCACCTCCGATATGGCGGCGGCATAATTCTTAATCGCACTCTTTGAGGAGATCAAAAGATCTGTCGCAATTACCTGTTCCGTCATATCTCCCATTCCGGAAATATTTTGTATAATACCTGCCATAATTAGTCACCTCATTTCTATGCTGTTCCATGCCTCGTCTGTGAGACCTGCGCTGCCTAATCCTTCACATGATTGAAGTTCATGCCGCCTTCCGTATCAATTCCCACCGTCGCTTTTGACGAAGTCTGAAATGCCGTACTGGCGCCGACCATCAGATCATTTAATTCCTTGATATGCTCCCTGGCAGTCATAAAGTCCTGCTGCAGAATGCTTTTTAATTCATCATCCTTCACCAAAGCAGCCATGGAGGCCGATTTCGTGGCGCATACATTTTTAAAGGTCAACAGCTCGTGAAGCTCCAATGCCTCATGGGGAGCCATCGTATTGCCAATTTTCATGTTGCTCCTCCTTTCCTTTCAATTTATAATTCCATTTACGTATTTCAGGAGGGTTATTCTCCTTTCAAATACATAAATTACCGATATTAGCTTAACCAATCAAACTTTTTCTATTCCGGCAATAAAAATCCCGGCTGTCTTACGTGCAAGACAACCGGGAAGCAAAATCATGAATCTCTCAAATAAATATCTTTAATCCTTCATACTGCCGAAACCCGCGAATTTGGGTACAAACTGTTAAGTGTGAAGATTGCCTTTTATTTTCACACTGCCCTGCTTAATTATTCAGTCCCTCCACCACAGCGGCATAAGTGATCTGGGTAACCGCATCATTCTCGACGATAAAGGTAAGCTTCGTCTCTCCCTTACGATAAATATAAGCCGTGCCCTCATTGGTGTAATCTTCCCCGTAAGCAGCCTTCATATCCGCCAGGGTCGATCCCAGATAGATTCCCTGATCTGTCGTCACCGTATCATCCAGCAGGTTCACATAGGATATCATATCCGTGTCCCCATTCGGATAAGTGCCTACCTCAAAGCCGTTATAGTAAAATATCTTATCCAGTCCCTGAAATGCACAGCTCGCCGCCTCAAAGTAATCCGCCGGCTCGCCAAGCTCCTCCACGATCGGCGCCGCATCCACATTCATGGGAATGGTTGTGTCCTGATGTACATAAGCAAAACCCTCCGGCGAAGTCTGTTCCGTTCCGGTATTCTCACTCCCGGGAGTATCATTCAGACCATTTAAACCGGTATCACCCTTTACTGTTCCGTCCGAATTGCTGCAGCCGGTGAATAACATAAGTGCCAATCCAAATAATACAATTATTTTTTTCATTATAATCACGCCTTTCTTCTATAACAACAAACTTCAGACATGAAAATCACAGATTTTCATGCTTAGCAGAGTACAATATTTACAAAATAAATTGCAAGCATCTCTCCGTTCCTGCGCATTATGCAACAAGCTGTTAATCATTCATCACTGCCGACTTCCTGTGCCACCGCACCGTAGCTCTTCAGATACCCGTATTCACGCAGCTCTCTTTCCTGATCCTCGCGCATAGTATTGTAGAAATCGATTTTCCCGTCCCACAGCTTCGTCAGCTTCTCATCACTCCTGTGATCCGCGAGCCCGAACTCTCCGCTTAATATCTTTCCCAGATAATCCGTGAATTTCTCTGCACCCGATAAATTCAGGTGCAATCCGCCGTCAAAGGTATCCTTGTTATAATCAATCCCCATGGCTTGCGCCGCGGGCAGGAAATTGATATAAGTCAGGCCGTTGTTCTTTGCATAGTCAACCATCTGCTGATCCCATTCCTCATACCAGTAAGGATAGACACTGGGCGATTTGATGAGAAGAAGCTCAATTCCATTCTCCTTGCACAGCTTTGTCATCCGGTCCAGATAATTGGATGCATTCTCTCCAAAGCTGTAATCCGCCAGCTTCTTCCCCTTCGGAATTACACCTACCGGCTTGATATCCACCCGCATCAGATAGCCGTTATGGGATAGCTTATCCTTGTGAAATACATATTGAAAATCCTCTCCGGTCAGCTCACTCCATCTGGAGTGATACCGTAAGAACGGAAAAATGTACGTAATCAACGTCTCATCCGGCATCATGGAAGCATTAATCGCAGCAATCTTCGCTGCAGACAGCCTCATGCCGTCCAGGGTCAGCCGGTTATAGGCTTCCTTCTGAGGCACATTGTATTTCATGGCAAGAACATTATATACAACTACCTTGGGCTTCTCATATTTTAAGGTTTCCTCCAGCAGGTAATAGCTCTGCCAGATGAGCTGCTGGGCACTGCCCCGGATATAGCTGGTAATCCCGTAATCCTCCCACAGCTTCACCGGAGACACATTGGAGAATACCTCGCAGTCACCCACAAATATCACATCATGCTCCTTCACATCCTCATAATATTCCTCAACCAGATTTCCTTCATGAATGGAGGACATATATTTGGGCTTTAGCAGCGCCTGCAGAAACACCAGCACCAGCACTGCCAGAAGAACAGCACCGATATTAATCACTATCTTCTTTTTCATTCCATGACCTTTCTAAAACAAACAATACTTCATAGGAACAATGATGTCTGACCCTGTGAATTAGTCTTCTGAAAACCACCCTTTATTTTCACAATAATACAACTCTTCCATCTAGAACTGACTGTAAATAAACTGACTTGCATCGTAGCCGACACCATAAGCGCCAAAGATCAATATTGCCGCCAGCAGAATAAAATATGAGGCATAACGCAGTGTCACCGGCCTTGCCGCCAGTTTCTCCCTGACGCTTCCCGACCGTCCCATGAGGCTCGCCGCCAGAAGCGCGGATACTCCTATGATCAGAATCAGGTAATCAGCCAGGCTTAACCCCAGCTGCATTAAGCCTCCGGTAAACAGCTCATCCATATTCAACCTGGTAAAGATCGTTCCATACATCCGCACTGTCGTACTGACATCCCGGTAGCAGTCAAAGGTCCGAAGAAAGCTCATCAGCCAGAAGGTTCTTCCCACCTCAAACAGCCGGTACCAGAAGGTATGCTTTATAGGAACTCTTGCATGAAATTTTTCATAAAGCGGTATGCATTCCTGGGATACCAGGATAACCAGGCAATTCAGCAATCCCCAGACCACAAAGTTCCAGGCGGCCCCATGCCAGATTCCTGTGGTGAACCACACGATGACGGAGGCAATATAGATAGAGATTCTTCTGCCCAGCCACTCACCTGCATGCTTCTTACTGCTTCGGGACAGATCCAGCATGGATTTACTGACAGATATGGGATAGAACATGTACTCACGAAACCAGGAGCTTAAGGAGATATGCCACCTCCTCCAGTATTCCGCTATGGATTTGGAGAAATACGGACGGATAAAGTTCTCCTTTACCCGAATTCCCATCACCTCGGCGATACCGATGGTGATATCAATTCCTCCCGTAAAATCGGCATATAACGTAATGGCATAGAAGAACATGCCTGCCAGAACATAGGAGCCTTGAAACTGATCGGGATTCTTAACGATTGTGTTAACGGCGACCAGGAGCCTGTCCGCAATTACCAGCTTCTTAAAATATCCCCATAGAATTCTCTGAAGCCCAAAGGAGATATTTCTTAGTTCCGGAGAGTGCTCCGAGAACAGTGTTTCCTTCAGATCATCAAACCGGCTGATGGGTCCCTGAATCAATTGCGGGAAGAAGGAGATAAACAGAGCAAGCTTTGCAATATTTTTCTCATAAGGGTATTTCTCACGGTATACGTCAATCAGATATCCCATGGTCTGAAAGGTATAGAAGGAGATACCCAGCGGCAGAATAAAACCGATCAGCGGCAATTGCTGCGCGTGGAACAGCTTTAAGACCCCGTTGATATTAGTAACGGTGAAGTCCGCATACTTTATGACTGCCAGAATCCCGAAGTTGATTACCATGCAGAGTATCATCCACTTACGCTGCTTCCGCTTCATTTCAGCTTTATAATTCTTACGGTCCTCTCGGCTTAAGGTTTCCTTATTCTGCCTCAGGTAATCTGCCTGAGCCGTCTGGAGCATAGAAAGTCTCCTGCTTACATAGTAGGTAGTAAGCGTGGTAACCAGGATATAGATTACATACTGAAGACCAGCAAAGCTGTAGAACAAATAGCTGGCCGCAAGCAGCAGCATCCACTGGAAACGTCTGGGGATCAGATAATATACGATAAACAGCACCAGGATAAATGCAATAAATCGGTATGATGTAAATAGCATAATTTACCTTACCTTTTCCTATTCATCCAGAAGGCGTTCCACCATGGCATACAAGGCCTGTGCAGAATTAAAATTCTTCGGAACAATCTCTTCCACCGGGATAGTTACATCAAATTCGTCACTGATATCCGTGATAATAGATACAATGTCAAAGGAATCAATGATCTTGTCATCAATGAGGGTATCGCAGGTCTCAAAATCCACCTCCGGATGTAATCCTCTTAAAATCTCCATAATTTCTTCCATATAAAAAACACACCTTTCTCACAGCCTGCAGATATTATCACGGTAATCCAAGATCACCATGCTTTTGCAGGGGATAATATATTTAGAACAAAGTGTCAGCATGCCGACGTCTTTGTGCCTGAGCGGATTGCAAAGCAAGCTAAGAACCTGCGTACTTCTCTTTCAGAAACACCCGGTTAATCTTGCCGTTGGAGGTCAGAGGCATGTCCTGCAGCGCAATGGTCACATTCGGTATCATGTATCTTGGCAGCTTCTCCTTTAAGAATAGCGCTACCTGTGCGGAAGTTACCTCTCCCACATAATAGAGGACAATCTTCTTCCTGTCCTGGTCAAAGATCGTACAGGCACTCTTGATCCCCTCCATGGAATTGGCAGCAATCTCAATCTCGCCCAACTCAATTCGGTGCCCCATATGCTTGATTTGGTTGTCCTTTCTTGAGACAAACATCAGCTCACCAAGCTCATTGTATCTGCCGATATCTCCGGTCCGGTAAATAAGCTCGGGATAAACCTGATTTAAGGGATTTTGTACAAATACCTCCCTGGTCTTCTCAAAATTCATATAATAACCCAGGGTCAGGGAAGTACCCCGGATGCATATCTCGCCTTCCCTTCCTCTGTCCGGAATCTGATTGTTCTCATCCAGCAGCAGAATCTCCGTATTCTTAAAGGGTCTTCCGATGGGTATCATTTCCTCCAGTGCAAATTCCCGGCTTACTTCATAGTAGCAGGACATACCGGTAGCTTCCGTGGGGCCGTACAAATTGATAAAACGTGCCTTCGGCAGATGCTTCTTCCAGAGATTATACTGTTTCATAGGAAATACTTCGCTTCCGAAGGCAATCGTCTGCAGGTATCGCGGTACCTCCTTCTCAAGTGCACCGAAGGCGGAGATCATAGTTAAGGCGGATACCACCCAGCATACCGTATTAATCTTATGTTCATTCAAGAATTCCACCAGTTTTAATGGAAATAGGAATAAGTTCTTCGGAATAATGTACGCAGTCGCACCGAACTTCAAGGTCGGATACAGCTCCTTCAGGCACGCATCCACATAGAGCGGTGTCTGATTACCAAATACAGTGTTTTCATTCACTTTAAGTATTTCTGATAAATTGTCGATATAATCAATCACCGAGCGGTGGCAGGCTACCACTCCCTTGGGAATTCCTGTGGAGCCCGAGGTAAATACGATATAAACCGGATCCGTATCAATCTGCCGGTCCCTGATCCGGTCAAGCACCTCCGTATTCTGCGGTTCTTTAAGCATCTCCTCATAGAGATATACCTTCCCGTGAAAGGGAAAGCTGTTTAAGCTGTCCCTGGTGCCCTCATCACAGATCACTGCTCTGGGATTTAAGCTTTGAAAAATCAGCTCTATCCTGTGCTTTGGCATCTCCTCATCAATGGGGACATAATAGCAGCCGGAATAGATCACACCGTAGTAGGTAACAATGGTTCTGGGGTGCTTCCCCATGAATACCACAACCGGTTCCTTCTGATATCCTTCCCTGTACAGGAAGGAGCCGATCGCCCTGGAGCTCTCATAGACTTCTTTGAAGGTAACTCCGGTCTCTTCGTTTGCATAGGCTAGTTTGTCAGGAACCTTCGGGACGATCTGTTCCAGATATTCCATTACATTTCTTTGCATGGTTTCAACCTTTCGTTACTTAAAATATATATCTGCAGCATCCCAGGAAATCAATGCTTCATATTCCTTCTTAAGCCTTGCTCCGCATAGCTGCACGCAGCGCATTGCCAGAACCTCCATGGCATCGATATATCCCGGACCGATTTCAAAGTCCCGCTTTATCAGGGATAGCTCGGAGCAGCCAAGAATAATAACCTCTGCGCCATCCTGACGCAGCTGTTCCGACACCGCCTGAAATTTATCAAATTCCACCGGCCGATTGGCTTTCACATCCTTATAGATCAAATCCGTTACCATGGCCTGATACTCCCAGGTGGGTATCACAGGATGGATTCCGTAATTATTAAGCTCCCGCTGAAACAAACCGCTGAATATGGTGCCTTCCGTGGCCATAATGCCGGCACAGGTCACTCCCCGGTCCTTCAGGTATTTCGCTGTCTCTCTGATGGCATGGATCACCGGCGTCTTAATCCCCTTAGACAATGCATCATAAAAATAATGTGCCGTAATACAGGGAATTGCGATTTGATCCGCTCCCAACCCGGACAGCTGTTTACCGGCAGCAATGATCGGTTCAACCGGACTCTCCTTGCTTAAGCCTAAGATATATTTTGTTCTGTCCGGAATGGCAGGCTTACTGAGGATTAACATCTCAATATGCTCCTGGTCCGTTTCCGCCATGGTCATCTTAATGACAAGCTCATAAAAATATGCTGTTGCTATGGGTCCCAGCCCTCCGATTACTCCCAAACGCTTTATAACAATCAGTCCTCTCAATTGTTGTCTATAAATGATATTATGATGTCTGTCATAGCTCTCAGAACCTCTCCGTTACGGGGATTATTCCTCCGGCGTTCTGGGATATAACGATTTATCGAAGGTATAATAATTATTTCCGCGGATCTCGGTATACTCCGCAACCTCCTGATCCGTAAGCATAAAGGTTTGCTTGTGGTCCTTATGCGGAGTTGAGTCAAAATGATACCAGCCGTCACCGCAGTTGATTAAATTCCAGTAATGTCTTGTTTTGCCTCCGACTCTGGTGACCTCCATATTGTCAATCCCCGCTCTTGTCAAAAGTGCCTGAGCGACGGAAAAATAGGTAAAGCAGTCCCCGTATTTGTTTGTCATTCCGCGGTAGGCTTCCGCAACCCAGTCGGATTTGTCAGATTCACCGGTATAGCTGATATTCTGTTTCGCCCATTTGTAGATTGCATAAGCGATATCACGGTTTGTCATACCGTTATTTGTAATTTTTGCCAAAACATTATCACATAATTCATTCACCTGCTCTATAGAGATGGTAAATCTTTTCACCGTGACGTTAATTTTCTTCGTGGCCTTATTCCCTGCAGCATCCTTCGCAGTATAAGTAACGGTATAGGTACCCTCTTTCTTCAGATTGACCTTGCTGTTATCCACGGTAAAGGTTAAATCCTTATCCCGGTTATCCGTAACTGTGACCCCTTTCTTATAGGATATGGAATCACCAATAGAAACCTGCTTGTTGCTCACTCCCTGGAATACCGGTGCTTCGGTATCCTTCTTAATGGTAACCGGTATTGTGAGCTCTGTCTGATTCCCAAAGGGGTCTGCAAGTACCAGCTTCAGGTTACGCGCTCCTTCCTTGGTAAAGTCCGGAGTATCTTTATAGCTTACGGTAACCTCTGATGCGTCCTCAATATTCTTAACGAGCTCCTTTGCTTCCGGAGTATCCCCCAGCCAGACGGTCGATACAGCCGCAGTTGCCTTGGGGGCAGTGGTATCAACGATATCAATGGAGCCGGTAACTGTTTTGCCGTTAACCTTCAATTCTACCGGATAGACTCCGGGCTTTGAATCTATGGTTGAAATATCTGTCAATAAGGCAGCTTCATATTGATCGCTGTTGTCCATAAAATCATCGATTGTTACATTCAGAGGCAAGCCGGCTTCTCTGGTTACCGTACTCTTCATATCAAGTACGGTAAGCATTGCCTTCTTTTCTACACAATTCTTTCCGCAGTCCTCCACCACCAGAGTAACCTCCTGCTCCCCTGGTCGGGTTGTGTCCGGGGCTTTCTTAAAATAGACGGAGGTTGATGTAACATCGCTTACCGCAGTAATAAAGCTTCTCGGGTCAACTTCTTCGCCAAGAAGAGCCCATTGATTACTCACGGTAACCATCGGTGCCACGGTATCTACCACCTTCAGCAAGGAGGTATGCACCTTTCGCCCTATCTGAATTTGTATCTGATATATTCCCGGAATACTGGTATTCAACGTCTGAATATCTGTCAGGAAGCTGCCGGCCTGCTTTTTATCCAACAGGAACCTGGTTACATCCAGCTTTTGTTCTCCTGCCTCAACTGTCACTGCCTTTACTACCACCGGCCGAAACTCAAGATAGGCCAGTCCGCCGAGGATAACCAGAACCTCAAGGCTTAGAAGTAGCAATATAATCTGTCTTAAGCGGCTCTTACGCCTTTTATATCCTCTCATTATTTCCTCCAACTCGGCATTAATTGTATTTTAATTCAATTACCATTATTTGTCAATCCGTGGTATTTTTATACTTTTATCAGGAGTAAAACAACCGCTATACAGATTAGACGAATATTTTGCAAATAAGTTACGCTTTATTCTCTGGTAATATTCGTCAAGTCAAAACAGATTTGCTTGGTATTTCACGTTTAGTATGGACGGATTATCTATAAATTACACAAATGGAGGAATCTTCTATTTCCTTTGCATATTCCTTCCAATCTGACAAATATCTTTGAATTATATACTAATTCTACGGGGTTCACTATTTTTCGTATGCAGCATATATTGTTTATAGAAAGGAGTTGATAGATATGTCATGTTTCAACGGCTTTGGATGTGGTTTTCGTGACCCGTTCGATTTCGATTTCAGGCGGCGGGAGCGTTTTCGTGATCCCTTTATTGGCTGTCGCGGACGAGAATGTCGAGGGGAGTTCCGAAGGGATTTTCGAAGAGATTTTCGAAGGGATTTCCGGAGGTTCGACAGACCTTTTATTGGCCCTAGAAGATTTTTTTAACCTTCATCGCAAAGGAGTGATATTTTACCCAGGAATATAAAAAGCGCTTTACTTTAAAACTTCATCGTGTTAAAATAGCTCTGTGTGAAATTCATTTATTGGTATTTTTTTGATTCCAATAATCAATTAAATCACTGCGGATGAAAGGAGTCCTACCGATGAGCAAGAACATTAAGAACTCTGCTGTCGACCATCTATTTGAAGCAATATTAAGCTTAAAGGATTCGGAGGAATGTTATACATTTTTTGAAGATATTTGTACTGTGAACGAATTGTTATCTCTATCTCAAAGATTTGAAGTGGCACGTATGCTCAGATGCCACAAAACTTATTTGGAAATCGCTGAAAAAACCGGTGCATCCACGGCAACCATCAGCCGTGTTAATCGTTCTCTCAATTATGGTAATGACGGTTACGATATGGTCTTTGCCAGAATGAAAGATCCCTTCTCAGACAATGAATAATGCGCCTGCTCCGGCGCAGCGTGCCAATGACGGCACAGTAAAATGGAGCTCATTGCCGCTTGGCCGTGAGCTCCATTTATGTTACTTTACTTATATTATTACTTTATCTATTTTACTTTTTCTCTTCGGGCTTTTTCTTCTCTTTTTTCTCTTCCGGCTTTGCCACCGGACCCATTAAGGAGTCATCAATCATCTTCTCAATCATGTGCTTTCTCATGTATACATCAAAGCATAGCATGCTGATAAAGGAAAAGGTAGTCAAAAAGTCTCTGTCTTCCTGATTATCCACCGACCCAAAAGATTCCTTCGCCTTAGTCATCTTTCGGATCATATCCTTTGTCAGATTATCTGTCATATCCTTCTCTAACCGAAAGATCTCTTCATAAATTTCTTCCAGCTTCACCTCGGATTTATCACCGTAATACCGTTCCGTCAGCGGGTTAAAGATATTCTGTATATCATTGATGGACAGGATGTTTTTAAAATAGTAAATAAAAATTAAAAGGAACATATGCTCCTTGGTATATTTTTTCTTATTGGGCGGAGGCAATAACTGATTCTTCGTATAGTTATTGATCATTGTCTTGGTAAGCAGCTTATCCTCGCTGTAGCGCTTGGAGGATTTTAAATGCTTATCCATGAACGTTGTAACCTGGTCCATATATAAATCTATATTTGGTATATCATCGGGCATGATGTATTTGACATCCTTTAAGCTGTCAATCAGGCTCTTGATATACTCCTCTTTCGTCATTTCCAAATGAATCACCTCTGTTTTATTATATAGTATCCGTTACTAGATGTCAAAGCGAAAATAAACTTATAGATAGCAGGATTTTCTAAATATTAATACAACTCATGTTTTAACAGGAGGAACAGAAAAAGCTTAGAATCCCTAAGTAACTGAGATATCCAAGCTTTTTACAAACATTGTTTCATTAAGAAGCTAATGATGCTTTTGCGATTGTATCCTGTCAGATACAGCATCCCAAGCATTAACCCTTTACAGCTCCCATCACAATACCTCCGACAAAGAATTTTTGTACAAATGGATAAACGATTAATATAGGTATCATTGCCACAAAAACTTTTGCGGCATTAAAGGTAACGCCTGAAATTTTCAATAAACGCGCAATCTCATTTGGATCTGTTACAGATGAGATCTGCTG
This sequence comes from Bacillota bacterium, assembly GCA_023409535.1. Taxonomy (GTDB): domain Bacteria; phylum Bacillota; class Clostridia; order Lachnospirales; family Lachnospiraceae; genus Mobilitalea. The sequence goes on along the minus strand of JAEYGZ010000034.1, from coordinate 64,071 downwards.
GACCGATACATTCAGAGATTGAATATAGGTTTGTACCGGCCATTTTGAGGGATCATTCATGTAAATCATTGCATCAAAATATTGATTCCAATGTCCGCTTGCCGTAAATAATGCCACTGTAGCCAGTACCGGTTTACTCATAGGCACAATAATATGTACCAGCGTTGTCAGCGGACTGGCTCCGTCGATCTGTGACGATTCTTCAACCTCAGCCGGCAGACCTTTCATATAATTCATGATCAAAATCATACTAAACACCGGTACTGCACACGGTATAATCATCGACCAAAAGCTGTTGATCAGTCCCAACTTGGAAATAACCATAAAAGTAGGAATTAATCCCCCGCTAAATAACATGGCTCCAATAATAAACCACAGATAAATATTGCGCTTAGGAAAAATTTTAGCGCTTTTTGATAAAGGATATGCCATGAATACTATAATTACAAAGGTTACCGTTGTTCCGACAATCGTACGGGCGAAGGACACGATTAATGCCCTTAAATAAGCGCTGTCATTTATAATCTGATCATAGGATGCCATCGTAAAATCTACAGGCCATAGAAATACTTTACCTGCATTTGCTGCAATACTTGAACTGAGGGATAATGCCAAAGTATTAATAATTGGTATCAGACATATGATAATGATCAATATTAAGATAAAATATATGATAATATCAGCGATCCGCCCATTAAATTTCTTGCTCCTGACCATATAACTACCTCTCTCTGTTTTTAGTAAAACTGTTCCATTTACCATTCTTCGCAAATGGAACAGCTCCTGCTAAAATATTGTATAATTTGCAAATTTCCTGGCGGAAACATAAGAAATAATGATTAGCACACAGCTGATTAATGATTTTACCAGCCCCATTGCAGTAGCGATACCATACTGCTGTTCCAATAATCCCATGCGGTAAACTACTGTATCTATAATATCTCCTGCTTCATAAACAATAGGATTGTACATGGTTAAGATCTGCTCAAAACCTGCATTCAAAATATTGCCGAGACTTAAGGTCGCAAGCAGTATAATTGTTGGTTTGATAGAAGGCAAGGATATCTTCGTTGCCAGCTTCCATCGGTTTGCACCGTCAATTACCGCACTTTCATATTGCGACGTATCGATGGCTGCTAATGCTGAGATATAAACAATCGTATTATATCCGAAGGACTTCCAGACATCCGTACCAATAATAATTGAGCGGAACCAGTGATTGCTCTGCATAAATAAGATTGGTTCCTGAACTGCTCCCAAGGATACCAGGATTGAATTAACAACACCGTTGCCGGAAAACATTGTGCTGAATATAGTACCCAGAATAACCCAGGATAAAAAGTAGGGAAGATAGATTACTGTCTGAACACTCTTCTTAAAATACCTGTTCCTTACTTCATTGATCAGCAGAGCAACAACAATCGGAAGCAATAATCCAATTACTATTTTTGTTACAGCAATGGAAATTGTGTTTCCAAATACCTGCCAACTGCTTGACATGCTGAACATATATTTGAAATTATTAAGTCCTATCCATTTTGAGCCGGTGATTCCTTTTGTCGGTATAAATTTCTGAAACGCAATTACAATACCGAACATAGGAATATAAGAGAATACCAGTAAAAGCAGTATTCCCGGCAATAGCATTAAATTATAATACTTCTGATGCTTTTTATAATACACGGCAGGTCCCCCTCAATTATTTGATTTTATTTTACAGCTGCCCCGACTTCCTTCAGAATGTCGTTTCCACCTTCTTTATACCATTTCGCAACAAAATCATCGAATGCAGAAATCGGCTGATTACCGGTAATTATTTTGAGGAATGTCTCATTTTCCATCTTGTCAAGATTTGGCTTTTTCATAGCCATCGTTTCCGTAGTTCCATAAAAAGCAGCCTCGACACTGTTAAAATGCGGATCACCGGTCTTTGCGGCCGATACGCCAAATGCAAAAGCATTTCCATAGGAGGTCATATCTTCCGGACCTTTTTCCAGATAATTCATATAATACTGGTAGTTAGGAACCATACTTGCCTTCAGTCCGCTGATCTCTCCTGTTTTTGCCGCTTCTTGAATAGCCATTGCATCCTCATATACGGTATCACGATAATTTAACTCAAAAGCAAACGGCCAATTTTCCCATGAAACACCCAGTCCTTCATAAATTTTAGCTGCTTCCTCATCGATCATACGTAATCCCTGATACTCAACCGAGAGAAGCTTCATAACAGCCTCCGGGTGTTTACAATCCTTATTTACCACCAAATACTGCGCAGCGGGTTCCGGTACTACCGTAGTAACTTTTCCGTCATCATTTACCGGAGCGGCAAAAATTTCCCATTCTGCATCCGGATTAGCAGCTACTGTATTACTTGCCATCCAACCGCCATGCCATGGATAAAAGAATAAACCGGCGACCCCTGTGTTAACCAGTCCCGCATCCGCATTCCAATCCCTGGAAGCCACTTCCTTATCAATTAAGCCTTCCGCATACATATCAGCCAATACCTGAAGCGCTTCCTTCATCTCCGGCTGTACAGAACCATAATATACTTCTCCTGCTTCATTCTTCATAAATTGTCCGGGAATAGCGTTCTTTGCGCCAAAAATTGAATTAAATACAAAGGCGCCGCCTGTTGCATATAAGGATGGATCTCCTAATAATCCGACGGTATCCTTTTGACCGTTTCCGTCCGGATCCTGTGTAACGAAGGCTCTTGCCAGCGCTATCACATCCTCCAATGTCTCAGGTTCGCCAATTCCCAATTTTTCTCTCCAGTCCTTTCGCACCCAAAGCAATTGCTGGCAATCCTGAGGCTTTGCATTCGGTATTCCGTAAATACGCCCGTCAACCTTTGCATATTCTAACTGACTTCCATGATAGGAGTCATAATAATCTGCAATTAATTCGGAGGAATACTTCGTAATAATATCGGTCATATCTGCAAGCAGGCCCGCTTCCACCAAAGCCAGATAGGTAGCCCGGTCGACCATCATAACATCCGGTATATCTCCTGTTGTAGTCATCAAATTAATTCGTGTATTGTAGGTTTCCGCATCGGTTGCCAAAAAAGTATAGTCAAGATCAATATTTAATTTATCCTCAACCCACTTAATGTATTGATTGGTCTCAAACTCCTCCCCCTCCGGCAAATTATTACTTGCAATACCCACACGGGCTGCCGTCAAGGTCACTGTCTCATCATATGGTGCAAACACGTCCTTTTCCGGTAATCTTGTTACTGCTTCGGCATCGGTGTCTTCCTCCCGACCTTCATTGACGGGATTACTTTCCGAACCGGGGCTTTGGGTTGTATCCTTGGTATCGCCTTTCCCGGTACAACCAACCATGCTGAATACGAATACCAGAACCAGCACTGCAGCAATTACCTTTTTAAAATTTTTCTCCATACTCTTCTCCTTCTTTCTTAAAATATATATTTGCACTGTCAAGTGAAGCCGGCAGGATTATCCCGTCACACGACAGATGCTTTCCTTGTTGCTAACCCTTGTGCCATCAATACTAATCCATAAGTGCAAGAAGTGCATACATTTCAGCGTACGCAGACTGGGTCAGCAGCTGCCGGTCTTCCGCATAATTATCGTTAAAACCGGCAGCCAAATTGCTTGGAAGCATTCCATTCTTGTCCATAAAATCGTTGCAGGCACGATCCAGCGAAGTCTTTAAAACTTCTATAAAAGGTTTGGTAAAATCACTGTCATATTGGGAAAGGGCCTCATAGCCCTCGATCAAAATTGCAGTAAACCATGGAAAGCCCTTGTAATATTGAATACCGTCCGTCTCTTTCACAAATACATTATGTGAAATTGCCGCTGCCTTCTTTGCATCGATGTAGTAATCCTCTTCGCTTGTAATATCATAAAGCAGCAAATCAGCAAGTATCATGCTTCCAGTGTTATAGGCATAGAGATCTTTATTAATCGAGCCGTTGATGCGCGTTCCGTCAGGTTTAACCACCGTATTGATGCCGTTATAATAGATCCCTGTATCACTGTTTTGCAGCTGCTTACAAAAGTCATAGAATTTAACAGCCCAATTAAGATAAGTTTCCTCCTGAGTAAGCTGATAAAGCTTTGCATTTACAATAATACCGCACGCATTTGCAGAAAGTCCGCGTTCCAGTTCCTGTGGGGTCGCGTTTGTCCCAAGACCGGTTTCATTCCATACAAGTCCGCCGATTTCTTCGTTCCAGCCTGTATAAATAAAATTAGTTACCTTAACTGCCTCAGAAAGATAATCCTCGTCACCAAATATTTCATAGGCAAAAAGCATGTTTCGTGCAACCCAGATGTTGTCATCAAAGAATATGTCACCAACCCCGTGATTCGCGGCGGTACCTCTGCCTGAATTGTATTTCGCCAGAAGATCATTAAAATCGGCATTTTTGTAATATGCTAAATGATCAAGCATCGTTTTGTACTCTTCACGGACATTGGTATCCTCCGGAAAAAGCCTGTTCATCTGATACATCATACCCAACGCCCCAAAATAGGACCATAAATAAGCTGTTGATGCTTCATTCTCTTTCTTTGGATAGTATTCCTGCAGATAGTATCCGTCTTTATTTTCCCGGTACAGCTTCAGTACATTCTTTGATAACTGACCGGCAAGCGCCTCATTTTGCATAACTTCTTCCTCTTCTCTTTCCTTGTCATAATCTCTGCTTAAATTTGGTGTTATTGTTGGTTTTACACTAATATTTGAGGATGTATCCCTGTCAGCAGCATTCCCGCAGGAACCTAAGACACTTATACATACAACAATCAAGCTTGTAATTAAAATAAACCTTCTCATTATTTTCCTCCTCAAATTCCCATGAAAGATTCTTATGAGCATAGAAAACCTGCAGATGCAATAGGTGAAAGCTTTGATTCCCCGGCAGCCTGCTTCCGTGTTCGGATGAATGATCTGATTTATTACCTCACCGTTGCCCGCAGCACCATGCAAGCACCGCCAAGGGGTTCAAGTAAAAATTGTCTGACACCTGCCGGGATAATAAAGGTCTCGGCATAATGTACCTCGAAGGCTTCAAAGCTGTTATCCGGCGAAGTAACAATCACTCCCTTCCCGTCAACAACATTGCACATACTGACGCTGCCCTCGCTTTCAAAGGTCTTTTTGCCCTGCAGCGTATAACGCCGTGTTTCTATAAATTCCCGCTCATGCAAGCCTGTCCGCTCTTCTTTAAAGCCTGGTTCCTCACAGATTAATTCAAAATGGTTGATAAGATTTTCCTCCACCCACTTTGTTGTCCTTTCCCACTGAATCACCTGTTTTCCATGCTGTAAATGCACCGGACGCGGTTTTCCGTCCAGCCCTACACGCTCCCAGTCCCAAAGCTTGAAAGTAAAGATATAGGGTGTGGCACTGATTTCCAATACCATTGTGTTTTTACCGGAGCAATGCACTGTGCCGGCCGGAATAAGAAAATGGTCATGCTTTTTTGCCGGCCATGCATTTACAAACCTTTCCGCTTCAAAGGATACGCCATCCTCCTGTGACTTCTGAAGCGCGGACAGCATTTCTTCTTTATCAATATTTTCCTTTAATCCCAGATACACCAGGGCTTCTTCCTCACAGTCAAGGATATAATAGCTTTCATCCTGTGTGTAATGCATGCCAAAGGTATTCTGGATATACTCTGTCAAGGGATGTACCTGTAAGGACAGGTTCTGTCCGCCCATGGTGTCCAGGAAATCAAAACGGATGGGAAATTCATCGCCGAATCTCGCATGCACCCTGTCACCCAGCAGCTGCCCGGGCTGATAAAAAACTACATTGATGGACGGCAGCTCCAGGCATACCTCCCCAAAGCGCATCAGGATACTGTTTTCCTCCGGTACACCGTCAAAGGCCCAGGCATAGTTTTCTTCTTCCCTCGGTAAATCACAAATCTCCTTCATCCATTGCCCGCCCCATACCTCCGGAGCAAAATACGGCATCAAGCGGAACGGTTCCCTTGCAAACTGCTTCAGTCCCTTGCGAAAACCGTCGCCGCACACCATCTTAGGTTCCCCGGCATGTACTGTGTCTGCAATAAAGTCGATCTTATCAAAAAGCTGGCGTTTTTTTCTGTCAGCCATCCGCCATTCGACAAAAAATCCCTGTTTATACTTCTTCAGTTTATCCTCGGAAGCATTATCCGTATGCCAGTTTCCGGCACCGTTTTTGTACCGGCACTGCAGTTCCCAGCGGGACATATCAAAGTATACCAGTACATCCGCAGGTGCGATCAGGGAAGCCCCTGTTCCGTAAATTATCTTTAAACCTTCGCAGTTATGTAATTCCTCCCGCATCGCTTGAATTTTATGGGAAGAATATACATCCTCCAGGCATAGGGTATTCATAACGCCAAAGACCCTGTCCTCCGTCAAATACGGCTTGATTAGCGTATGATATTCCTCCTCTGTAATCATGCAGTCTTCCGCAGAAAACATACGCCCGCCGATTGCTTTCAGGTTATTGATAATTTCAGTTGTATCCACACCCGGATAGAATTCCGCAACAAGCACACCATCGTTACAAACAGTTTGTAAATGGCTGCAAATATCCTTCCAACCGGCAACTCCCTGATAGCCCTCTATTTTTTTCTCAGGATATTTGTCATATTGTCCTGTATTTCGCTTATTTACCATAACTCACCATTCCTTTTCATATACTTGCTGCTCCTACAATGCCCGCTTTATTTCCCAGCTCTGCCTGTGCAACCTGCACCGGCGCAAACGTAAATCCATATACCCCCTTTTGCATCGCCTGGTTGATCACCGGCACAATTAAATCGGCAGAGGCGGAGACACCGCCGCCAATGATAATCACATGGGGACGAAGAATATTTGCAATATTAACCGCGCCCGCACTCAGATACTCCAGGAACTCCCGCACAATTTCACCCGCCAGAGCATCGCCTTCGCGTGCCAACCCGAATATTTCCTGTACGGTTATGCCTTCCTGATCAGTCCTGGCCCAGCGCTTTGCAATGGCACCGGCGGAAGCATAGGTCTCCAGACAGCCGCGCCTGCCGCAATTACAAAGCTTGCCGTCAAATTCTATGACCGAGTGCCCGAAAATGTACGCCATAGAACCGTAACTGTCTGTTTCCAGCTTTCCGTCACGGATGAAGCCGCCGCCTACCCCTGTGCCAATCGTAAACATTGCAACTCTTGGAAAGCCTCTGCCGGCCCCATACAATGCCTCAGCCAGCGCAGCGCACTGCGCGTCATTCGCAATTTTTACTTTTTTCCCTACGGCCTGCTGCAGGTCACCGCAAACCGGAGCTTCCTGCCAGTTAAAATTATTGGAGTAGCGAATTATTCCGGCACCGGTATCAATAATACCCGGTGCTGCCAGACCAATATGGTCAATATCCGGATTGCTTTCCAGCATATACCGCGAAATTGCAATCATTTCATCCAAGGTCTCACGATAGCCTCCACCTGAAGGGGTGTCACATTTTGCACTCTCCAGAACAGTTCCGTTTTCGACGATACCATATTTAATCTGCGTACCGCCGAGGTCAATCCCCAAAGTCTTCATATTCTATCTTTCCTTTATCCTTCATGAAACATATAAAACTGCAGTACATTCTCATTGATTGCTTCACCCTTTTGAAAGACGTCTGCAATATTACCGCCCTGCATCAAATTCAAGCTGTAGCTGAACTGGTGAAAACCGCCAAGACTTGCTTTAAAATTAGTTTCCCAAAAATTATTCATGACCCAGGAATAAACCTCATCGCAGTTTGCGGCACCTTCTCCCATCAGCTTAATGGGATGTGCTTTCAGTGTGCCGAGGCTGACAAGCGGCGCATCAGGAGCTGTAATCATAATACTGCTGCTTTCCGAGCAATAGGCAATGCCATTCTGTACTGCATAAAAGTCCACACATGTGCCCGGAAGCTGGTCGATACGGGGGCGCATAACGGCACCGGCTTTGTCGATATAGATTTCCTGCGCCGTGAAAGGCAGGGCCAAATATAAATTCTCAGGCTCCCAAACACTGTTTTTGTGCACACGGAAGTCAAAATCAATTTTTGGTGCAAGCTTATAGGCCGTAACAATCAGACTGCACTCCTGTACGCCGTCCATACGGTATTTAAGCTCCGCACGGGAATAGAGCCTGCCGTTCTCAAGAACCTTTACATCATACAGGCTGCCCGCGCTTCGGTGTGTCCGCACAGCCTTGCGGTTTCTGCCCATATTACGTCTGACCCGCAAATAATCCTCGGCAATATCCCTTTCTGTTACTTCATATACAGGAGTAAATGCAGTATATGGAAGCTGCGTATCAATCAGCTCCTTCTCTTCCTGCCTGCTGTAAATGGAGCTGATTCCTTTCCCAGGTTCAAAAGCAATTTTAAAGAAATTATTTTCAATACCGTCAATGCTGATACAGCCGCCGTTTTCTAAATCTTCGCAAATCCGCCAGTACAGGTCGTTGATCCCTTCGATCCCTGTCGGTGCCTTCCTGCCTGCGGACACAAGAGGCTTTGCCGGCAGTTCCTTCAGCGCAAAGGTCTTTGTCTGCCCCGGAGTAAGAGAAAGCCAGATGCAAAGCTTCGGTCCCCTGGAATAGGTGCTTAGCTGGAAGGCCACGCTTTCTCCTGTTTCCTCATCGATCACATCAAAATGATGGTAGCCGTAAAAGTGCTCCAGATCGCAGGTAAACATTCCTTCAAAGTTAATTTCATGAGGATTTACCGCACGGAATTTAAGCGTTTTATGCAGTGATATCGCTGTTTCTCCCAAGGACTGCTGCACAGTTTCCCGGATGATAGCCACGGCCTCGCTGGCCTTTAATGCATACAGGCGTTTCCACTGGTCCAGATTATTCACCTGTGGATGAAACGGCTCCGTAATTGAGGAGGAATATCCCCAGGTATGTTCGCCGTAAAACATCAGATTATGCAAAGCCTCCTGATAATACGGATGAAGCTGTGTGTTTTCCCTGCAATTCATCTTCTGCATTACGTGGAAGCTGCGTGCGGCATTGCGGTATTGAATCACATCTGCGGGAGTAGAACCGATACCGTCCGCCCACCAATCTGTCCAGTCACCGGAATAGACCGGAATTTCTTCCGTTTCCCTGGCAAGCTGTTCAAAAAAGTCGTCTACCGTACCCATTTTCAATTGTACCTCTTCACTTTGTGCATTAAACAAATGTACAAACTCCAGGATTTTTAAAGAGGGCGGCGCGTTGTCCGTCATGTTTCCGCTGAGAGACACCGGTGCGAAGGTATATGGATATTCCTGCTCCACCAGGGAAGTCACATAGGCATGAATACGTTTCACCGCTTTTTCAAAATCACTTCCCTGCTGATGGGTCATCCCATCCTGAATCGTGTATTCAAACGACGAAGCTTGTGCGATACCAAGCTCGTTGCCAAGATTATAATGGTCGCAGTTCCAGCAAAGGATCCGTTTCCCTTTTGGCGATTCCCAATAAAAAGGAGTCTGTTTTTTGAACAACGGATGATACCCATGATGGGTATGCATACACGATATGAGATTCTCAACGCCGTTTTGTGCCAGGATATCCGCATACCCCCAGCTGTAGCCATTGATATCCGCCGTAATTGCGCTCTTTGCCGCCAGTCCCATTTCTTTTCTCTCGGCAGCACATTCCTTCATAATCTCATCATGTACATATTCCGGTACAAGATCCGTAAGATTTAAGTAGCTGGCGGAAAGACCGATATTTCCGCTCTTAACGGCAGCAATAAATTCTGCTTTTTCCTGATCGGATGCCACCTTTAAAAACTGCTGTACACACCAGTAGCTTTCGCAATTCCATACAAATTGCCTGTTCTCCTTTATCAGCTGCAGTACTTCACGAATAAATGCGATATGATGCGCTTTCATTTTTTCCTGCGTGTCAGTGTAACCTACATCCGTATGGGAAAGATGTAACAAATAAATTGTGAACTTTTCTTTCATATAAATCTCCTGTTCTTTAAGATTTTGTGCCGGAAAATGCGATACCCTCGATGAAATATTTTTGTGCAAACATAAAAACAATCATTACGGGAATTGTCGCACAAACCGTTGCCGCCATCATAGGCCCATAGTCTACATTGTTATTAAATGCAAAGGATTGCAAGCCTTGTGACAACACCTTGAAATTACCGCTGCGAAGAATGATGCTTGGCCACATAAAGCTGTTCCACCCCGCCTGAAAGCAAAAAACTGTAAGTGTTGCCAGTGCCGGCTTGGATAGAACCGCGTATATTTGAAAGAAAATACGGCCTTCTCCTGCACCGTCAATACGGGCTGCTTCGCCTACTTCGTCCGGCATCGAAATATAAAATGCACGCATAAACATAATATTGAATATGCTGATTGCTGTTGGAAGGACAACACCCAGTAAACTGCCGGAAAGCCCTGATCCTCCCTGCCCAAGAATGTTATTGCCACCCGCCAGCGGAAACTTAACCAATATAAGGAACTGCGGAATCATTAAAATAGTTCCCGGGATCATAATACTGAACAACATCATACGATACACAATCCTCTTGCCCGCAAATTCCAGTTTTGCAAAAGCGTATCCTGCCATGGAGCAGAAAACAAGATTACTGAAAATAATCATACCGGTGATCAAAAGTGTATTCAGGCCGTAGCGGACAAACGGAATAACTTCAAACGCCTTGCTATAATGTTCAAGTGTCACACTGTCGGGAAAAAGATTGATGCCCTGTGAAAATATCTGGTTATTCGAACGAAAAGAGGTGAGCACCGACCAATAAAACGGCATAATAAATACAATTGCAAAAAAAATTAATAACGCATAATGACCAAGCTTCGAACCTATATGCCTGATGCGTACTTTACTTTGTACCTTCGTTTTTGTATTCGTTTCAATCATATTAAATCCGGCTTTCCTTATTAAATTTCTGCTGAATAAATGTTACCGTCATAATCATTACGAACAATATCATCGCTTGTGCGCAGGCATAGCCCATCTGAGACTCTTTAAATGCATTCGTATAAATCAAATACATGGGTACTGTTGTAGCATGCGCCGGCCCGCCTGAGGTAAGCACATAGATCTGATCAAATACTTGAAATGAGCCGATCAAAGCCATTGTCATCACAAAAAACGTGGTAGGCGCCACCAATGGCAGGGTTATTTGCAGCATACAACGAACCGGTCCTGCACCGTCAATTTTCGCAGACTCATAAACAGACTGCGGAATATTTTGAAGTGCCGCCAGGTAAATCATAATATTACTTGCCAAGGCGGACCAGACGCAAATAATCACAATAGAAACAAGTGCTGTTTTACTTTCGTTCAGCCAAGTACTTTGTGGCAGTCCGAAAACTCCCAGTATTTTGTTCAACAGTCCACTGTTTGGGTTCATCAGCCACTTCCAGACAATTGCCGAGGCAACAGTCGAGGTAAGGCAGGGTAAATAAAACAAAATACGAAATAGCTTTATCCCTTTTACTTTAGCATTCAGCAGAACAGCCAATAAAAATGATAAAATAATCACTGACGGGACGAACATGATAACATAGATTGAAATATTTTTAAGCGCAATTAAAAAGTAAGTGTCGGAAAATGCCCTGGTATAGTTTTTTATTCCAATAAATTTTGCCAGTGAAAAAACATTGTATGAGGTAAAACTAAGATACACCGAAGTAATGGCCGGAATAAACAAAAAGATCACAAATACGATCATTGCAGGTGCAATAAACAGCCATCCTGTCAGATTCCGCCGGTATGTCTTTTTCAGATTTGCTGTTCTCAGAAATAACAATTGCTTCATATTCTTTTCTCCAAAAAAATAATTCTAAAAGATATTATGAAAACCGGAATGTGGATATTTTTCATCATACCCACGTTTCAATCTTATAAAATTATTAATTATCTCCTCTATACTGCGCTAAAAGTTTATCACCTTCTGTTTTCATAACCTTCAGGGTATCCTCCGGAGTTTGAGTTCCTTCAAACATTTTTTCAATCTCCGGTCCGTAACAGGTACCTTCCAGATTAATAAAGCCTGGTACATCGGAACGAATTTTATGATTATCCAGGTCTGCGATTACGTTTTTCAGATATCTATCATTTGCAAATTTTTCATCGTTTTGAACTGCCTTCAGAGCGGAAAAGCCACCGACAATATCACACCACTTTAAGCTGTTTTCATTGTCATGCAGCGCAAATGCTAAAAATTCCTGTGCTACCTGTGTATGTTTTGAAGCCGCCGGAATTACAAGACTCCAGCTGGTCTGCGTACCGCCTGCCTGCGCACCGTCAGCTCTGCCCTGGGGGATAGGCATAAAGGTAAAGTCAATTTGATCGCCATAGGTTTTGTAAGTACGAAGCATTGAGGTTGGCCATAAGGTCATCGCCTCTTCACCGGTGAGGAAACCGTCACTGCCGTTCTCCGCAGCATATTTTGTAGTGTATGCTCCTGAATCGATCAACTCTTTAAAATAATCCAACACCTGTAATGCCTTATCATCCAAATTCACGGTCAAATTGTCATCACTTAAAGGCTTTCCATTATTCGCCGATAAAAATGAGTTAAAAAGATAGGGTGCCATTTTCATATTTAATCCAACCTTTACTCCGTCAACCTTCATCGAAGCTACCGCAGCAACTTTTACTTCATCCCACGTGGAAGGTGCTTTTTCAATGCCCGCTTTACGAAGGATGTCCAGATTAACATACAAGCCCCAAATATCCAGATTCATGGGGAAACCATATAATTTATCATCTACAGTAAGTTCACGAATCGACTCATCATTAAAATCTGTTTTGGGTATCCCGGCAGCTGCAATATAATCATCAATATTGAGCAATTGTCCCATACGTGCATAGCGTCTCACTTCTGAGGCATCCCATAGCATGATATCCGGCACATCATTAGAAATCGCAGCTGCCTGGAAAGTATTCATCATGTCTGCCTGGCAAACATATTGCACATGATTGCCTGTCTTGGCATTAAATGCAGTAATAATTTCATTAATTTGATTGGCTACATCACCGTCCCAATACCCCCAAAAGATAAGATCCTCCCCTGATGAGTCGGGGGTTTCTTCGCCTGTTGAAGCTGACGATGTGGGTGCTGCATCGGCCGGTGAGGGTGTTGCAGCAGGTGATTCTTGATTGTCAGCAGACTTACATCCCACCATGCTTGCTGCTATGATACAGAGAGACAAAATAACACAATATAACTTTTTCATACAAATACCTCCTTTATTTATAACATATAAATGACTTGAACTTTCATTTTTATTATACTAAAAATGAAAGTTCAAGTCAACTGCATTTAATTTTTTTTGTGAAGACATAAAAATACACACCCCAAAGTTTCATACTTTACGGTGTGTTATTATTTACTATACTATAAATAGCTAACCCTTTATATTTCCTTATCCATTACCGCCACAGCGGTACGGCGCAAATTCTCTTCAGCACTGTCTCCCATCTGCTGCAGAATTTCTTTGCTTAACACATCTACAACGTATAATTGAGAAACCTTAGAAACAAGGGAACCACTATTAAGCGGTGCGCTTTTTCCCACGACATACAGCAACGCCGTTGCAAATTTTGCCAAAGGGGATTTTAAATAATTAGTCACAACAATCAGGTTCACACCCTGTCTTGCCGCCATTTTGGCGAGGTTTACCATGTCCTTGGTTTGTCCGCTGACAGAAAAAAGCACCAGAACATCTTTTTCGTTCATTAATGAAGTGCTGATTAACTGAAAATGACTGTCGGAAAAATTGATTATATTGATACCAAAACGTAAAACTTTGTTGCGGAATTCCTGTGCTGCGAGTCCGGAGTTGCCGCTTCCATAAGCATAAATATTCTTAGCCTGCAACACAAGATTTGCCGCTTTTTTTATTTGTTCATAATCAAGTAAATCATAGGTTGATTTAAGCGCCAGTACCATATTGTCCAGAATTCGGGCAGCTTCATCCCCTGTCTCACTTTCGCCGTTTTTAATATTTTGAGATAATAAGAACCGGAACTCTGAATACCCCTTTAAACCCAGTTTTCTGCAAAAACGCAGCATGGTAGCATCCCCTACGTTTACCTTTTCCGAAAACTCTGTTATTGACAGCATAATCATATCTTTAATGGGATTATTACGGATAAAATCAATAATGACACGTTCCTGCTTTGTAGCAAAGGCTTCCATTAAACTGATTTTATCATATAGGTTTTCACTCAAAAAATCACTCCCAACTACACAATATTATTTGAATTAAGTATATTCTGCCAAAAATCAACTGTCAATAGCACTATTTTTTTGTTCCGCTCCTATGGGAATAACCGCCTTGGCGGTGCAATAATTTAAATGCGCATAATAAGACAGTTTCCTATGACTTGTTTCCCTCCTGCATTGTTCGGATTGAAACAAGCTTGTAAACATGGTATAATCTGCACCATAAGCGAACTATGTAAAATTAAAGACAGGCAGGTAAACAATATGAGCATTTATGATACCTTAAATCCCGAACAGCGGCAGGCGGTGCTGCATGACAAGGGTCCTCTTCTGCTGCTTGCAGGCGCAGGCTCCGGCAAGACCCGTGTATTGACCCACCGGATTGCTTATCTGATTGAGGAGCGCGATGTAAACCCATATAACATTCTGGCCATTACCTTCACCAATAAGGCCGCCAGAGAAATGCGGGAGAGGGTTGATAAAATCGTAGGCTACGGCTCTGAGAATATCTGGGTCAGCACCTTTCACTCCACCTGTGTACGAATTTTAAGAAGATTTATCGAAACCATCGGTTATACCAGAAGCTTTACCATTTATGATTCTGACGACCAGCGGACACTGATGCGTGAGATCTGCAAATATTTAAATATCGATACGAAGAAAACCAACGAGCGTTCCATTTTGTCCGTGATCTCCAAGGCGAAGGACGAGCTGATCTCTCCTGATGACTTTGCAAGCAATGCCGGCCGTGACCCGAACCAGCTTCGTTACGCACAGGCCTATGCAGAATATCAGAAGCGTCTCAGACAGAGTAATGCCCTGGATTTTGATGACCTAATCTATAAGACGGTAGAGCTTTTCCGCTTGAATCCGGAAGCTTTGGCCTATTATCAACACCGCTTTCAGTACATAATGGTGGACGAGTATCAGGACACCAATACAGCACAGTTTCGCTTCATCCATATGCTCTCCTCAGGTATGAACGATTTGGGTGAACGTGAATATAATCTTTGTGTGGTAGGTGATGATGACCAGTCCATCTATAAGTTTCGCGGTGCGAATATCTACAATATACTTAACTTCGAGAAGGCATTTCCAAATACCCGTGTGATCAAGCTGGAGCAAAACTACCGCTCCACCAAGAGTATTCTCAATGCTGCAAATGAAGTCATCTGCAACAATCAGGGCCGCAAGGATAAATCCCTGTGGACGGATAATGAAGAAGGCGAACCGGTTCATTACACCCAGTTTGAGACTGATTTTGAAGAAGCGGATAACATCACTGCCGAAATCGGAAGAAGCGTTGAACACGGAGATGCAAGCTATCATGACTTTGCAATTCTTTACCGCACCAACGCGCAGTCACGACTCTTTGAAGAGAAGCTTCTGCTGCGAAACATACCCTATAAGATCATCGGCAGCGTGAATTTCTACGCCCGTAAGGAAATCAAGGATATGTTAGCTTACCTGAAGACCATTGATAACGGTTTAGACAGTATCGCGGTAAAGCGAATTATTAATGTACCGAGACGCGGCATTGGCCTGACAACTGTGGACCGGGTAAATGATTATGCCGTTGCAAATGATATGAGCTTCTATGATGCACTGACCCGCGCCCAGCATATCCCCGGACTGGAGCGTTCCGCATCAAAGATTACCCCCTTTGTCAGCCTGATTGAAGGACTGAAGTCCAGAACCCACCAGGAGGGCTATTCCTTGAAGGAGCTGATTGACGATATTCTTGATGCAACCGGTTATCTAAGGGAGCTTGAGGGTGAGGATAAAGAGAATATCGAAGACAGAATTGGCAACATCAACGAGCTTGTAAATAAACTGGCTACCTATGAGGAGGGTACGGAAGAACCTACCTTGAGCGGTTTCCTGGAGGAGGTTGCCCTGGTGTCCGATATCGATACACTTGATGAGAATGCTGATCATATCGTTCTGATGACCCTGCATAGCGCCAAAGGCCTTGAATTCCCTTATGTATATCTGTGCGGCATGGAGGAAGGCGTCTTCCCCGGTTACATGGCGATCTTTGCAGATAATCCGGCGGAGGAGATTGAGGAAGAACGGCGCTTATGCTACGTAGGCATTACACGCGCCATGAAGCAGCTTAGCCTGTCTGCTGCAAAGCAGCGTATGCTAAGGGGCGAAACGCAGTTTAACAGACCCTCCAGATTTATCAACGAAATACCCCGATACCTGTTAAAGGTTTCGACTCCCGCACCGCGCAGAGCTCAGTTTTCGTTCGGCAGTAAAGATTTATCCTCCGGAAAGGCGGCCGGATTCGGGAATACCAGTGAAGTTGATTTTACTTCCGATCTTAATTTTGACAAAGCACCCTCTCCCTATCAGCAGTCCCAGGCAAAATATAAACCCTTTATCACAGCGGAAACCAGGCAGTTTGAGGGCAGCAACATGGGAAGCTTAAGCTACGGGGTCGGCGACACGGTTAAGCACATAAAATTCGGAACAGGTATCGTCACAGATATCACAAAGGGCGGCAAGGATTTTGAGGTTACCGTGGAGTTTCCGAATTTCGGTGTTAAAAAACTTCTTTCTTCCTTTGCAAACTTAATCAAGATTGATTAAAGCACAATAGTGAATAATATTTCTGTTAATTTGAAATATTATAGTAAAGCAGCATGTATTGTGGTACAATATATTTAGTAAAGCAAAGACAAGAGGAACAAATCACTTGTCATCCTGTAAGAAAGGGAGTGTAATCATGGGAAATAAAATCGATGAACTTTTGAGTACAATGAAGTTAGGTGAGTTAGTTCACAGAAAAGATTCTTGTGAAAAGAAGCATACTGTTATATGCGTTCTGGCAATCATCGGTGCTGTCGCAGCAGTTGCTGCAATCGCATATGCTGTATATAGGTATATGAATCCGGATTATCTTGAGGATTTCGACGATGATTTTGATGACTATGAGGATGACTCTGAACCGGTTGCCGAAGAGGATCAGTCACCTGCTACTTCAGAAGAGTAAGTAGTAATATAAACGTTTAAGGAAGAGACCGGCATCACAGGATATGACAGGTCCCTTCCTTTTATGTTGAATTTCGTTGTATTCATGTCTCCTCACTAATCGTCTTCACAGTATTTTTGAATTTATTTTGCTGCCTCTTTCGCAAATTCCGTAGTCACAACCTCCTGATAAGGTACCCGTTTTTCAAGAACACCAGCATCCTCCAGAATATCCTGCAGCAAGGTCAGACTTGCTTCTTCAAAAATAAGGTCGCCTTTCCAGGTATCCTGATCATAATATCTGGTAACGATGATTTCAACTTTCTCTGCATCCGTCTCTTTAAACTGGGGTTGAATCACCTTGGCAATTTCCTTAGGTGAATGGGATGCCACATAATCCATACCCTTTTGAATTGCATTGGTAAAGCCCTGAATAACATCCTTGTTTTTCTCAAGATAGCTCTTCTTCACAGCGAAGGAGGTATAAGGCACCTTACCGCTTTCCACACCAAGGGATGCGACAACCTTGCCGACACCCTCCAGCTCAAGCCCTGTGGCTGCCGGCTCAAACTCAACCGTATAATCTCCCTGTCCGGAGGAGAAAGCCTGCGCAGTTAAACCAAAATCAATATTCTGAACCATAGTCAGGTCCGTCTTCGGATCGATTCCCTGCTTCTTTAAAATGTACTCAAATACCATCTGCGGCATACCGCCTGCTCTGCCGCCGATTACTGTCTTTCCCTTTATGTTATCCCAAGTGAACTCCTCATCCTTGTCTCTGGATACGAGGAAATTACCTGCTCTCTGCGTCAGTTGGGCAAAGTTCACGACATAATCCTCCGCACCCTCATTATACACATAAATGGATGCCTCAGCGCCCATAAAGCCGATATCACAATCTCCTGACAGTACGGCCGTCATCGTCTTATCTGCTCCAAGACCATTGACCAGATTTACCTTCAATCCTTCCTCTTCGAAATAACCTTCCTCAAAGGCAACATACATCGGTGCATAGAAGATCGAATGTGCAACCTCGTTCAGCGTAATTTCCTTTAATCCTTCACTGCTCTTACATCCGGAAAGCATCGTAACAATGAAAACAGTTACAGCTAGTACACATATGAATTTACGTTTCATCAATACCTCCAACGAATTTCAATACCTCTATAGTATATTCATTGGAATAAGCAAATTGTGCTTGTACTCTTTTATAATTACATATTTCATAATTCGTCTTTTTTATTTGCTCTTTATTTGCGTACTATATTTCGACACATTTTGACACATTGCTAATATAATAATATGGGGACTGTATATTCTCAATATAGTAAAATAAACCAGAATAAAGGAGCAGATAAATATGTATAACAATGATAATAACTCATGCCGCGATAGATCTAATTCTTGTCGCAGAAACCAAACTCATGTCCATGAGATTCAGGGCAGTGTTCAAATAGCGGAGGCGGAAGAAGATCCGCATAATCATCGATTTGCCACTGTTTCCGACGAAGCTGTTTTTGTTGGTGATAATCACTTCCATGAGGTAATGTTCAGAACAGATAATTATGAAGATCACTTTCATGAATTTTGTGGGAGAACTTCAGGTGCCATAAGGGTCGGAGACAGACATGTTCACTTCCTGGAGTCTGTAACCACGGTAAATGACGGTCATAGGCACTGCTTCAGATTTGCGACGCTGATTGATAATCCCATTGGAGAAGACTAATCTTTGCTATATTTCAGAAAGAACGGTGCATTTCTAACCTGCAGCTGCAAAAAGGTCTATGAGTTCCCCGGCAATGGGCTCATAGGCCTTATGTATGCTGATCACATTTCATTCCTTTGTACAATAGGGTGATCCTTGTTTAGCTCAACCAGATCCCACAGGTTTCCATAAAGGTCCTCAAACACAGCTACGATACCATAATCAGCTGTTTTCGGCTCGCGTATGAAGGTAATACCTTTCGCAAGCATATCGTTATAATCTCTCCAAAAATCATCTGTATTCAGAAATAGAAATACTCTTCCTCCCGATTGGGAACCGATATATCTCTCCTGTTCCTCATTCGATGCCTTCGCTAATAACAGAGTGCACTCCCTTGATCCGGGAGGCGCTACCACCACCCACCTTTTATCCTGCTCCGGCTGATAGGTATCCTCTATTAATTTAAAATTAAGCTTCCCTGTATAAAATTCTATCGCTTCATCATAATCTCTGACGACCAATGAGATATGTACAATTGATTGTTTCATTCGCTGTATCCCCTTTTCTTTGTTTTTGTATGGATAACGGGCAATGTACAGAGATATCTGTTGATACCGGAACCGTATTTATCGCCTAAGGACTGTATGGAGAAACCGACCTTGCTGTAAAATTCCACCGCTCCATCGTCTGTCTCTGCTAAAATTATATCGGGCTTAAACTCTCTTGTACAGAAATCAATCATTTTTCTGCCCGCTCCGCTTCTTTGCAGTTCTTTCCTCACCGCAATTTCAAGTATTTCGATTTGCTTTGATTTACTTGTATCCACCACAATGATACCTGCATACAAGCCATTCTGTTTATATGCATGTATACTCGTTTGAGGACTTGTCATATATTTCCGGACTCTGCTTTTAAGGCGCTCGGGAGTCGGATCAAATACACATTCTGCCAATATAGCAAGTAATTCTGCATTGTCAAAACAATCCTTAACATGAACCATCGACTCCATGATATTTTCCTTGTTTAAATACCGTTTAGACCTTGCCGGCTTATCAGTTCTGCTCATAATTTACGAATAGGGAAAAACATATAGGCCTTGCCGGTTTCAGGACAATTATAATCATGTACGGCACCTGCAAGAGAACTATTGTTTTCTTTCAAATATTGAATAACATCAGAAAAAGTGTTGTTGTTTTCATTCTCAACATAGATATATTCATATCCTGGCACCACCCACTTTGTCCATCCGGTTGGTGCCTCCGCATCATCAAGGCATTCTATGCCGGCAAGATATAATCCTTGCGAACCATCTTTCCACGGCTTGAAGGAATGAGAAAAGTCGGACATAGCTCCCCAAATTCCAAGAAGCTTTCCTGTGTCATCCTTTTTTGCCAAGTGTGCTACTTCATTAAAATGCGAATTCGCATCTTCCCAAAGTTTCTGAATAAAGCCTGTACCATCATTTGTAGAACCTTCTTTTCCAATAACAATAAATGATTCTTTTGTACATTTTTCAATTTTCATGGATACTCCTCCTTGAGAATTATAAATTTAGGGGATTTTCCTTCTCTTCTGTTAAGGCTTTCAGACCTTAACAGAAGGCATACTCAACCCGTGATATAAAATCTGCGATATCTTCCCTGCCAATCGCTCTCATTTCATGCCTTGGTCCATAGTTCCGCAAGATATCCGGAGGTTTTCCCTCTGAACTTCCCCTCCAATCGCCGTATGGCAGAGGTTCCCGCGTTATAGGAATGGGAGCTTTGCAGCTCAGTGCGGACTTCATAGCATGCTTAATTTCAGTTACTTAACATAAGAAATCATTATGTCATTAGGTATATAAATAACATAGGTACACATTATATCACCTTTCAAAGCCGATGTTAGCACTTCTCCATCAAGTTCTCTGTCAAAAACCGCCTCCCAGAAATTCTTAATATGTCCAAGACTGCAATAACACAAGGTCGGCGAAACAGTCCTTTCCGCTAATATAGACTCTTTAGCAAAAGGGCAATGACAAGCATAGTAACATTTCATTTTAGGATCTGAAGTTTGCAAGTATTCAAGCATTTGTGCCGGAAAGGCAGTGAAATAGAGTTTATCCCCATCCCGAACACCTGAAAGCATACCGGGATTTGACTTAACAAAATCAAGAACTTCTTTCGTAATTGGCTGTCCATAAAAATCTTTCTTTTCATTGTACAGCTTCTTGAAGTCATCAATGCCCTCCTGAATGCTTTGCTTTATATAAGTGTCTAAATCCTTATATTTTAAGAATTTTTCTCTTGCCCAAGCGCATTGGGAAGGTTTTAAGCCATGACGCACTTTTGATAAAACTTTATTTGCAGTTTGTTGATCGACGATCTTATCAAACCGGTCCATGAATGTTATCATATTTGAGCATTTAAATTGAGATTCTGTTTCAATATCAGGAATATCGGCATCGCAGGTAAGTTCCTGCCAAGTTTGTTCCCCTAGTTGTTGAATAATTTCATGTTTAAATGTACCTATACCAAACTTCCCGCTATACTCAATATTTCTGTCCCCCATAATACTCCCCCTTCTTTATCCTTTGAATGTTAAAAGAACTTTCTCAAAATATGGCACGAAGCCTAATCTTTTATATATCGAAGTTGCTTCCGGACTGGAACCTAATATAACAGTTTTTATATTTTGTTTTTTCAATTGCTTTAACGCTTCTATACAGACAGCAGTCCCTGCGCCTTGCTTTCTATGTCCTTCGAGGGTTGATACAAATTCCAAGGAAGCATTATCTTGATCAGTAATAGTTGCCGCAGTTGATATTGGAACGCCGTTGAGGTAGCCAAGATAAAAAGCAAGATTGTTTTGCGATACCCATGTAAAATAATGCTCGGCATCAATCATTTTCCATCCATGCAAGGCAGCGTTAACTGTATTTATCCAATGTTGAAAATCAGAAAAATCTTTTACTCTTTTTACCTTTATCGATAACTTGGTATTTATCCATTCGTTTGCGGTTTGTAAATCAAGAGCCATAGCATATTCTTTTTCTTCTGGATTAGTTGGAATTTCGCCTACAAATCCTTTTTCCTTAAGAATATCAACAATACTATTGGGTGTCGCATTAGGCAGGATATACCAAAAAGAAGGAATAATACCGTCTTTAATATCTTTCAAAATTATATTGATGTTTTCATCAGCCTTGAGCTTAACTCCATAAACAATGGACGGTCCCGCTTCTCCTTGCATTGGCTTTATCCATTCAATGCTTCCCCTATGGTTGTTAATAATACCTGATTGTGCAAAAATGCGGAAATACCTCTCAATCCCTTTAACAATACAATTTATATAATATTGCTCATCCAAATAATTCTCCCCCCCTCGCAATAAAGTATATGTCAATAAATCTGACAACAGTGTGTCCTATTTCATATAGCTCGCATATAAAAATCTCCCATAACCTATCTCCGCTGCATTTTTCATTAACTCTGCATTTAACCAAAGGGCATTATCGGTAAAGCTCCTATCTGCTAACGGCCATTTCGCATACTGCTTTAATTGATCATCTGCATCCGGCAACTCTTTTAATTTTGAGACCCATCTATCATGTAATAAGCTTATTGTTGCTTTTGCTTTTTCAACACTTCCGGGCCAATGGATGTCTTCTTTTTTTAAGGTGCCCTCTCCAAAATTATAATCTAGTGCGGTACTCCACCAATATATGATATGCCACATAATCCATGCAATACTGGACGGTCCTATCTCGTAACTTTCGGTTTCAGGCCAATCTATATACCACCCATCTTCTTGCTTGCGCACCTGCAGCCCTGTGAGGCTGTATGCCCAAAGTGCCTCTTCCTCCCCAATATTGTCAGTATGATATAGATAAAGCTGCCAGCACATGTCCAGCTGAAATAGTATATTCTCTTTTATGTCCGGATTTCTCATTGATTGTAACACTCCTTTGCATTTACAGATTTGATCGGATAGATTCTTCCTTCAAATTCCAGCTTAAATAAAAATATATAAGAAATAAAACTTATCTCTCAGTATGATACAAATTAATGATATAAAAATAAAATACTGGCTATTTAATTATCAATATCCTTCTCATAGCCTATTAGTTTAATATGATTGATATCACAAAACTTTTTAAAATACGGCATCAAATCATAGTACTGCACTGGTGTTACAATTAGTTTAAGCCGTTTTTCTAATGTTTGTATAACAATGTGATAATTTAAGGTTTCTCTTTCATGTATAAGTGTTTTGAATTGTATAAATTTGATCTGTTCAGCCATAACTTTTTCGTTTATATTTTTCATAAGGATAAACCATTCGATATTAATCTTATGTTGCTCAAAAATTATGATTTGGTTTTTCCTTATGTTTAAGATGATACCTACGCCTATCAAGCTAAAAAATATCGCTACTATTAAGAAAACCGGTTTGAAATCTGAAAGTGTATATAATAGCACTACAAATAAAATCATACCTATTGATCCTATGATTGAATTCCTTCTGCTTTTTGGATATTCTTGGTTGTAATCATACGTCATGCTTATTTCCTGAAACTTCTCTTGAACCATTTTATTATCACTTTCCCTCCTTTTCAGCTATACCGAATGTGTCGGACGGATTGCTTAGTTACCTAAATTATCAGTTTAGCGCAATAAAAAACCTACCAACCTTATATTGATAGTTGATAGGCTTCTCCCTTTTACTATTTGGTATTAATTCGCTAATGGGAACGATTTGTTGTTTTTCATGAACTCAACAAACGCATGTAATGCATTTATATCTGGGGGACTTATTTCTTTTGGTAAGTTATCAATATTAAACCATTTTAATTCTAAAGTCTCATTGGTTTCCAATAATAAATCACCTGAGAAATCATTGCAAACATAAACTATTTCAACAATGTAAACTCTATCGCCATTTGGGTATACATAACGTAAATCATTACCCGAAAATACGCCTAATAGTTGAATGCTATTAGCAATAAGACCTGTTTCTTCAAACAATTCCCGTTTTGCGGCTTCTTCTACAGTTTCGCCAATTTCTAACCCTCCACCATGCATAGACCAGCACATATTATCTTTTCTCTTTTGTAACAATACACTTTTGTCTTTATAAATAAAAATACCTGCTCCAACTCCGATGATTTCATCATGACCTATTTTTTTTCGTATTTCTCCAACATAACTCATTGTAATTCCCCCGCTATCTTTTATTCGTGTTATAAAATTAACTGCTAAACAAATATTTTTCTTTAATTACTGCCTAATAGTATATTCGCAATCCCCACCTACAGCGAATTAATACTCATATTGTACCACTATAAGCACATTATCTCTATCTTTTTATTCCAATACTACCAACTATCAATATTCAGTTTTCAATGTACTAATTAACTAAATCTTTAATTTAACAACTTCATATGATACCTCATTTATACATAATATTAAATCTATCTCAAACCAGTGTTCCGTCAGCCAAAGCATTTCATCTTTGAAGCGTTATGGGATTTTGTCACATTCACCAAAAAATTCCGGCTGTATCCACCACGGTATTTCAATGCACCACGAAAGTCGTTCAACACTATTCAACAAATCCCTATATATCTGCACATTATATAAATTATTCGAATTATTCAATGTTAATAGTTCCGGCTTTCCCTGTTAATGCACCGGGGATCAATTCATAAGCCATGCACCATTCCGCTTTTTTCGTTTTGTCAGCAATATGGAATATTCCATATTCATATGACGCCTTAAACCCAAATTTATGATAAAAGTCCGGATCGCCGCAAAGGAATATGGCTGTAAATCCCATGGTTTTCGCAAGTTGAAAAGCTTCAAGCATCATTGCACGGGCAATTCCTTTTCGAAAAAAATCAGGGTGAACACTGATTGGAGATAGCAGAAGCTCAGTATAAATATGATCAGATGCAGTAATATTTGTTTTGTATAAAACAATCTGCCCTATTAACTTACCATCATCATTTTCTGCTACCAGGGAAAGCTCCCGAATAAAGGTATCTTTTTTTCGCACTTCGTTCAAATAATCCCATTCGCCTTCATTCGTTGACGTAGCAAAAGATATTTTCACAAGTTCATATACTTCATCGTAATCGGCAGGTTGTTCTTGTCGTATAATCATATATGCCTCCAGTAAATTAATTTATTTTCCTGTGGTAAATTGTACCATGTACATACAGTTATGTCCAGCGGAATTAGAATGTTTGTTCGGTAATGCAACAATAAAAGGACAGCCCGGCATGACTGCCGGGCTGTCCTTGATTACTTCGCCGTCTATATTGTTATTACTTATTGCCAAGTGTGATATCCAGTACCTTCTCCGAATAGGAACCGCCGTCAAGCACCTGGATGGTTAATTTCACATTCTGGCCTGCCTTCTTGTAGCCGAGAGCATTCTTAAGATCGTCAATGGTCTCAATCTGTACTCCGTCCAGTGCGGTGATGATATCACCCTGCATCAGGCCTGCATTTTCAGCCGGGGAACCTGCTACTACATCATTGATATAGATACCAATGGGCATATTAAAACGCTGGGAATAAACTTCGGTTACTTCCTGTGCAGTTTGTGCATCAATACCAAGAAAGCCCTGCTCACTTACTGAGATTACCTCGCGATTTTTTAATTCATTGATCATCGGAATTGCGCTGGAGATTGGAATTGCATACCCCATTCCTTCCACCTCAGCCGATGCAAACTTCACGGAGTTGATACCGATTACTTCACCTCTGACATTCAGCAGTGCGCCGCCGCTGTTACCGGGATTAATTGCAGCATCTGTCTGAAGAAGGGTCATCTTCTGATTATCTATTGTTACTTCACGGTTAACCGCGCTCACATATCCGACAGTTACGGACTGGCCGTACCCAAGGGCGTTACCGATGGCAATTACCATATCTCCCGGAGCCATGGCATCGGAGCTGCCTAAGGTTGCTACCTTAATCGATCCTGCCGTTTCCGCAGACAGTTTGCTTAAATCAATAGAGAGCACTGCAAGATCCGCATGGGCGTCGGAGCCTTTTACCGTTGCTTCAGCAGTTGTCTCGTCCGAGAATACAATTTCTATCTTAGTTGCATCCTGAATTACATGATTATTCGTTACGATTAAAAGATTGGTATCACTTTGTCCGATGATAATACCGGAGCCGCTGCTCTGGCCCTCCTGCTGATACTGTCTTCCGAAGAAATCCGGAGTCGTGGTTACCACTGTGGAGTTAATGGCTACGATGGAAGGCATTACTTTCTCCACCACATCGGATACATCTGTTACAACCTTATCGGGGGATCCTGTCACATCTGAGACATTTTCTATTCCGTCAGAGCTGTCTGACGGTGTATCTTTTACCTGAATTGTGATATCATTGTTCGTCTGAGCGGGCTTCTGATCCTCCGGCCAGGCTAATATATAATATGCCTGGAAAGCACCGCCTGCAATCATACCAAATACCAATGCTGCCGCTACAAAGCCGACTGCACGGCCAAATCTTCTTTTCCTCGGCTTCTTCTCCTTATTCATCTCCGGAGTAGAATAAGTACTGTAGGGATTGCTGTTCTGAGCTGTTCTGCTCTCCTCATGTTTGTTATCCTGTATTATGTTGTTGCCGGTATAGGAATAAAGATTGTTATTCTGGCTATCGCTGCTATAGCCGCTGTTCTTATTCTCATTGCTATTATTGTTAAAATCGTTATCCATATATAACGCCCCTTTCAAAATACTGTTGTTATTCATCAGGTTAACCTGTTATCTCCTTTTGATAAGGACAGTTTAACAATAAATTATGTTCACTTTGTGTTCTGATTTTGAAAAAAATATGAATTACAGTATACTTTATTACCGCTTTTTATCCCGCTCACCTGGCAATATAGCTGCCCAGGATCTTCATATGGATTGCCTCTTCCTGAATACAATGAAGTGCATTCATAACCTCCGGACTGTCAAGGCCTCCCTCAATATCCACGAAGAAGCGGTAGGTAAATGCTTTTCCTGCCACCGGCCTTGATTCGATTTTGGACATATTAATATTATTATAAATAAAATGGGAAAGCATGTGATATAAGGAACCGCTTTTGTGAGGCGTCTCAAAACAGATACTGGTCTGCTTCGCATTTTTATCATACAGCCTTTGATTGCTGATAATAATAAACCGTGTTGTATTATGATCCTCATTATGAATTGATTCCTGAAGCAGCATAAGACCGTTAACCTCACCGGCCCTTTTGCTGGCGATCGCAGCCTGGGTGATATCCTGCTCTTCCAGTACTCTTCTGGCACAGCCTGCGGTGCTGCCTCCCTCAATCTGCTTCATCAGCGGATGATTTTTTAAGAATCCGGAGCATTGCATCAGTCCCTGCTTATGGGAATATACTCTTTGAATTTGATCAAGGACCGCACCTGGCAGCGCCCATAGGTTATGCTCGATCTTCACCAGCTGCTCCCCAATGATATAGTTATCATATTCCGACAGCAGATCAAAAATATCCGCCAGAGTTCCTGTGGAGGAATTTTCAATGGGAAGCACGCCAAACTCAGCACGTCCCTCCTTCACCGCCTGCATTACCTCCCCGAAGGTGTCCATAGGTGCGGCATTCACTTCCGTTTTAAAATAATCGATCATCGCCTGCTCGGTATAAGATCCGACCTCTCCGTAAAAGGCAACGCGGGTATCCTTTCCCACCGGGAAATGCTCCACGGCCGTAAAGCCAAGACTTTCCTGATCATCCAACAGCCGGTATTGCAGTCTCCGGCTCATAGACATAATCTGCTTGAATAAATCGGTTACCGCCTTACGGTTAAAATCACTCTCCGCCATTGCCTGTATTGCCGTTAGCTTCTCTTCTTCCCGTTCCGGATCAAATACAGGCTTTCCCACACTTCTCTTATATTCCGCAACCTCCATGGATAATTGCATTCTCTGCTCAAAAAGACGGACAATCTGGCTGTCTATCTCATCAATTTTCTCCCTGCTCGACCATAAATCTATCATCTTCATCCTCCAATGTATTTGTATCCAACCTTTTGAATCATTATACTATCTGTGAACTTCCTATGCAACTGGTACTTTAATGTGATAAAGCATATTCAGGCCAGAAGCGCGGTTCATTGATAAACTAATACAAGTGTATATTTTTTAGATCGTCCGGTAATCCACAGGTAGAAAAACGGCTAAAAGCAAAAAACTTCACGATTGCGGAAATGTATGGTACAATAAAAACAGAGAAGTCCAAAAGGCAAACGTAAGAAAAAACGAAATGACAGGTTTTGTTATGGATTATATGGTAGTATACTTATAATGAGAAAATTGATGATAATAGGTCGGATATTTAGCTAAATATTCGATTATTTGCGGCATAAAACATCGGATTATTATCCGGCAAATCTCTTATAATTATATGGTGGAGGTGAGATAATGGACTGGATAAAGCAATTAAACAAAGTTATAAATTATATTGAAGAAAATCTTGATGGAGATATTTCTTATCAGGAAATATCCAAAATTGCAGGTTGTTCTGTTTATAATTTCCAAAGAGTATTTTCTTACATAGCAGATAAACCTCTTTCAGAATATATCCGAAATAGAAAACTCACTTTGGCAGCTTTTGATATATTAAATACAACGGATAAATTAATTGATATTGCTGTGAAATATGGATATGATTCACAGGATTCATTTACTCGTGCGTTTAAAGCTTTTCATGGAACCCTGCCATCAAAGGTTAGAAACGAAACGGCCCAATTAAAATCCTGTCCGAAGCTCTCCTTTCAAATCATAATTAAAGGAGAAAATCACATGAATTATCAAATCGAACAATGGCCGGCATTTAAACTTGCGGGAATAAAACAACGTATTAAAACAGAGCAGGCTTTTAGAACAATCCCTCAAATCTGGGATACCGCCTGGAAAGACGGAACGATGAATCGAATGATTGAGCTTTTCCAAAAAACCGATTACAGACCTGCCGGATTTATCGGTATGTCAATCGGAGGTCAGTGGGGTAATTCTGAAGATATGGATTATTTCATAGGTGTGACAAACCACGTGGATGTTGAAAATTGCAAACATATTTCTGCTCCGGACGGTATGGAGGAAATCCATATTAAAGCTGCAACATGGGCTATCTTTGAAGCAAACGGTGAGCTTCCTGATGCTGTGCAGAAAATATACAAACAATTTTACTCCGAGTGGCTTCCCAATTCAGGATATCAGTTAGATGATGTGCCTGTAATTGAATGTTATATGCAAGACAATCGGCAGGAAGTTTGGATAGCCATAAAAAATAATTAAAGGATGTTATCGAATGTTTTCCTTCATAGCTGAGCCTGTTGAAACAGGCAACAAAATATACCTTCCTATTCCGTTTAATATTTGGGAGAGATGCTTCCGGAAAGGTTTGATTCCTGCTCATGTTATTGTCGAGGGAATTGCATTTGAATGCAGACTGCTTCCCAAAGGGCATGGAAACTATCTTATTCCAATTACAAAATCACTTATAAATCAAATCGGTAAAGCAGGTAAATGGGAAGTTCAATTTGAATTTATCAAGGAGCCGTCAAATGGTTATTGCGGTCAAGTATGTATCTCTATGCTTGCAGGCATAAAGCTTGAAGAAGTCATTAAAGTTATGCATAGTAAAAAATGGCAGGCAAGTTTAAGTAAGGTAATTGAAACGCTTGATTATTATGGCTTATCTCATGCAGACAGGTTTATATATACAAAAGGCAGAACACTTAATTTCCCCAAAATGTTGTATTATTAATGTGCGGGGAATACCGAAAAACCATTTGATGATATATTATGATGGGACTTACTATGATCCGGCTTTTGGTATATCCAGCGTCTATGCCGCAGAAACGATTATCAGTTATATGGAGATTTATACAGAAACATAGTTATGCTTCACATTTCATAATCCTTATTCCATAGCTATAATAATTTACATAAAATCGTCCGATAAATAATGAAGTTACGAAGTATCATACAGATCATACAAGCGCGGACGAATCTAACATTTTGGGGGTACTTATGTTACGAATTATAAGGAATATGCTTCTTATTCTGGCAATAGCAACATTATTGGCTTTCTTGGGTGTAACTGCCTATTCTTCAGGGAGGACCTATTCGAATAAAGAAAATGAAATCGGAAACACCCTTGGCAATATCTATAACGGCGGTCTTTTCTGCGAGCAGAATGAAAAGATCTTCTTTCGCAATGACACAGCCGGCGGCAAGCTCTATGCAATGGATGCAAGCTGTACCGTATTTAATAAGATTTATGATGATAAGGCTGCATTTATTAATGCGGATGAAAATTATCTGTATTATGTCAAAGCAAATGATACCGGAGAAAATCAAAAGGATAATGTCCTTATGTTCAACAATACGGGAATATTTCGTATTGATCGTACCGGCAGGCATTTTAAGGCTATTTCCGGCAACCCGGCCTCTTACCTGATGCTCTACGGTAATTTTCTTTATTTCCAGCGCTATGATGTAACGAACGGGACAAGTTTATACAGAAGCCTGATTGACGGTACAAAGGGGCGTCTCCTTTATGAGGATGCGGTAATACCGGCCGGTGTTATAAATAATGCCGTTTATTATACCGGTAATACCCTGGACCGCAATATCAATGGGCTGGACCTGTCCAGCTACACGTCAAATGCCAAATATAAGGTCGAGGCAAAATATCCGATCTTCATCGGTGATTATATCTATTACATTAATCTTGACGATAAGAATAATATTTACCGTATGAACCTGGACGGCACCAATGTCCAGCCGGTTATTAAGGATTATGTCTCAACCTACAATATCACAAAGAATGGTCAATATCTCATCTATCAGGTTGCTGACGGCAAGAAAAACAGGATCTGCAGATATAATCTGCAAACCCTGGAGGATGAGACCTTAATGAAAGGTGATTATAAGCAAATCCATGTCACTGAGAACTACATCTTCTTTAAGGATGCCGATAATACCAAAACCTATGTAATAAGATCGGACGGCAGGGCAGATATTAATACCTTTACTCCGCCGGATCTGGATGCTCCGCCGGTTGAAGAATAAGATGCTTCACACTGTCCCTAATCGCACCGAGAAAGGACAGGGAGCCGAAGGCGAGTATCACATCCTCCGCAGAAGCTTCTTCATAAGCCAGCTTCACCGCCTGCTCTGCAGTCTTCCCATCGATTACTGCAGGGCAGTATTTTTTTGCTTCCAGTGCCAGCTCTGCGGAAGGCAGCGCCCTGATGTTCTCTGAGGCAAGGGTTATGATAAGACTGGCAAGTGGAGCCGTAAGTTGAAGTATTGTCCGGTAATCCTTATCCGCAAATACTCCTATAACAAAGATCAGTCTCTTGCCCGTAAAATACGTCTCAATTGCCTCCTTCAGCCTTAGCGCCGCTTCCTCATTATGGGCTCCGTCAATGATGAAATAGGGCTTTTGTGCAATCACTTCAAACCTTCCGCTCCAGCTTGCCTGTAACAAGCCCTGCTTGATTGCCGCATCGGAAAGATGATAGCCGCATTGTCTGATTACCTGTGCTGCGCTTAACGCAAGCACCCCGTTGCTGATCTGATGCCTGCCCAGTAAGCGAATTCCGTATTCCTCCCCTTCATAACGAAAGCTTGTCTTGTCCGGCGTTATGGATAGCACCTCAGCTTTAGCGCTATCCGCCAATGTTAGGGGAGCACCCTTTTCCTTTGCCGCAGCGGTTAATACCCTCAGTACTTCTTCCTTGGTATTGCTGGTGATTACAGGTCTTCCGGCCTTCATAATTCCGGCCTTTTCACCGGCGATCTTCTCCAGCGTATCGCCAAGATACTGCATATGATCCATACTGATGGAGGTAATGACACTGCATACCGGCTGCTTCACCGTATTGGTAGCATCAAGCCTGCCGCCCAGCCCAACTTCTATCACCGCAAAGTCAACCTGCTCCTGATAGAAATAAAGCATAGCCATAGCAGTCTCAAGCTCAAAGGAGGTAGGATGGGACAGCCCATCTGCCACCATCACTTCGCATAACGGCTTGATTACCTGGATTGTATCGCAAACACCCTGCTCCGTGATAAAATCCGTGCTCAAAAGCTCTGTTTCAGCATTGTCTGCTTCTTTCTCCGGCAGCTGCTCCGGCTCCGCATTCCCCAACCCTGTAATTTTACCGGTCTGCGATGCTGTTTTTCCTGTGATCTGTATCCTCTCACGGTAAGAAAACACAGCAGGTGAGATATATCTGCCCACCCGGTAGCCTTCCATTGCCAGAATGGACGCCAAAAATGCCGTAGCGGAGCCCTTGCCATTGGTGCCTGCTACGTGAATTATCCTGATTTTGTCCTGTGGATTACCAAGCCGTGATAAAAGCTCGGTTATTGTCTCCAAACCGAGCTTACTGCCGTATTGATCAGATTGATCGATAAAGCCTCTTGCTTCTTTATATGTCATTTGAACCACCTGTCTTTCCTGCAGCCTTACAGACGTTTCTCTTTTGCTAATGTGTATCCTTTATTTTTCGTTCACTACCTGAAAGATAAAAAACTTCAAGTAGTAGGATTCCTCTGCTGCCCAGAGGATGGGATGATCCGGTGCCTGAGTCCGGTATTCCACCTGGCGGATGCGCTTTTTCACATTCCTTGCTGCCTGTCCGATGGTTTCGGTAAAGAGCTCCGGTGTCATAAAATGAGAACAGGAGCAGGTGGCAAGATAGCCTCCGTCCTTCACCAGCTTCATTGCCCGCAGATTAATCTCACGATAACCCTTGATTGCATTTTTCACGGAATTCTTTGATTTCGTAAAAGCCGGCGGGTCCAGAATAACCACATCGAACAGTTCTCCCTTCTTCTCGTATTCCGGAAGCAGCTCAAATACATCCGCCGTGATAAACTTAACCTTGTCAGATAATCCGTTCAGGACAGCATTTTCTGCTGCCTGTGCCACACCCAGATCAGAGGCATCCACACCGATTACCTCTCTTGCACCGCCTTTACCGGCATTTAATGCGAAGGAACCGGTATGGGTAAAGCAGTCTAAAACTCTGGCTCCCTGACACAGCCTTGCAACTGCGGCACGGTTATATTTCTGATCCAGGAAGAAGCCTGTCTTTTGTCCTTCTGCCACATCCACCAGATATTTTACACCATTTTCAACAATCTCAACCTTGGTATCAAAGGGGTCTCCCAGAAAGCCCTTCACCCGCTCCATTCCCTCATTCATACGAACCTTGGCGTCACTTCGTTCATAAACACCCCGTATCACAATACCGTCCTGCTTTAGCAGTTCCTTTAACAGCTCAATAATTGTATTCTTCATACGGTCGATTCCCAAGGCCAAAGACTGCACCACAAGAACCTCAGAGAATTTATCAATTACCAGACCGGGCAGAAAATCTGCTTCCCCAAAGAGAATGCGGCAGCTTCCGGTATCTACGGTCGCTTTACGGTATTCCCAGGCAGTTTTCACACGCAGTGCCAAGAAATCCTGATCGATTTCCTGGCCTTTTACTCTTGACATCACTCTGACTGTAATCTTTGATTTGGTATTAATAAATCCACAACCCAGATAAAAATCATCAAAGTCATGCACATATACCAGATCTCCATCCACAAATTCCCCGGTAATTTTGTCTATCTCATTGTCATAAATCCAGAGTCCGCCGCTTTTTAAGCTTCTGCCTTCTCCTTTTTTTATCTTTACAATTGCTTTTTCTTTACTCATTCCTTCTCCATTTCCACTTTCTTTCCGCCAAAAATATAAAGCTTGCTGAACAGGTAATTTAAAATCGTAACAATTACCGCAAGCCCCACCTTAACAGCAAGCCGGTAGAAACCAAGCTGGTTGACGAATACATACATTCCCAGCTGCTCTACCACCAAAGTAATAATTCTTGCTCCGAAGAATTTAGATACCATGGTCGCTTCATCCTTTACATTGGCGCTTCTTGATACAAAAACATTTTTCTTATTGACGAAATACGCAAAGGTCACCGCAATAACCCAGGCGCAGGCGTTCGCCGTCAGATTGGACAGTCCCAGCCGGTAGAGTCCCTCATAACTTACAAAGTTCACAAGGGTAGTGAGTACTCCGGCAATGATGTAGGTAATCGTCTCCCGATTCACAACCTTTTTCATTAATCCGACTATTTTTTTCTTAACCCGAACCTTGTCCATATTTGGCCTCCTGCCATTCATTTCCTATGATACTCATACCAAAAGTGATTATAACACCAACCAATCAATTTATCCAGTGGTAATCAATTTCTTCCAATCCGGTATACTGACACATAGAGAAATATGTCGTGTACCGGAATGTGTTCCTAACCTTTAGGATTTCAATATTGGAATTGAAATATCACTCCGAATCATGTAAAATTAGAAATTGCAGTGTCTATTTAAAATAAAAGCTTATGTCTGAGGTCAGAAGCTTTCCATAAAACAAATCTAGAAACGGAGAACGATATGAGTATATTAAATGTAACAAATCTGAGCCATGGATTTGGCGACCGCGCAATCTTCCGAGATGTGTCCTTCCGTCTGCTGAAGGGAGAGCATATCGGCCTGATCGGTGCCAACGGAGAAGGAAAGTCCACCTTTATGAATATCGTAACCGGTAAGCTGATGCCCGATGAAGGCAAGGTGGAGTGGTCCAAGCATGTGCGTGTGGGTTATCTGGACCAGCATGCGGTTCTGGAGAAGGGTATGACCCTTCGCAGTGTGCTTCAATCCGCCTTTTCCTATCTGTTTGAACTGGAAGAAAAGATGAACCGGATCTGCGACACCATGGGGGAAGCTGAGGGTGATGCCCTGAATGATATGATTGAAGAGCTGGGAACCATACAGGATCTGCTGATGATGCATGATTTTTATAATATCGACAGCAAGGTGGAGGAAATCGGACATGCCCTGGGACTGGAGGATATCGGTCTGGACTGTGACGTTACGGATCTGAGCGGCGGTCAGAGAACAAAGCTTCTGCTAGGAAAGCTATTGCTTGAGAAGCCCGATATCCTGCTGTTGGATGAGCCTACGAATTACCTGGACGTCCAGCATATCGAATGGCTGAAGCGGTATCTGAACGAATATGAGAATGCTTTTATTCTCATCTCCCATGATATTCCCTTCTTAAACAGTGTCATTAACATCATTTATCATATGGAGAACCAGGAGCTTAACCGCTATGTCGGGGATTATGATAAATTCCAGGAAGTATATGAGATGAAGAAGCGTCAGCTGGAGGCAGCTTACAACAGACAGCAGAAGGAAATTGAAGAACTGGAGGATTTCGTAGCGCGGAATAAGGCACGTGTTTCCACCAGAAATATGGCTATGTCCCGTCAGAAGAAGCTGGATAAAATGGAGGTCATCGAGTTGGCCAGGGAGAAACCGAAGCCGGAGTTTAACTTCAAGGAAGCCCGTGCTGCAGGCAGATATATCTTTCAGACAGAGGATCTGGTCATCGGCTACGACAGCCCTCTCTCCTCCTCCTTAACCCTCTCCATGGAACGCGGAGATAAGATTGTTCTGGTTGGCGCAAACGGTATCGGAAAAACTACCCTGTTAAAAAGCATCCTCGGATTAATCCCTTCCCTGACCGGCAAGGTTAACTTAGGGGATTATCTCAGTATCGGCTACTTTGAACAGGAAATGGCACCGGGCAACACCACCACCTGTATAGAGGAGCTGTGGAAGGAATTCCCCGGTTATACCCAGTATGAGGTGCGTTCTGCTTTGGCCAAATGCGGTTTGACCACAAAGCACATCGAAAGTCAGGTCAGGGTACTCAGCGGCGGCGAGCAGGCGAAGGTTCGCCTGTGTAAGTTAATCAACCGGGAAACCAACCTCCTGCTTCTGGACGAGCCTACGAACCACCTGGATGCGGATGCCAAGGAAGAGCTGAAGCGTGCTCTGAAGGCATATAAGGGAAGCATCCTGTTGATCTGTCATGAGCCGGAATTCTACGCGGATGTGGCTACCCAGGTATGGGACTGCACCAAATGGACAACCAAAAGATAATTAATACCAAGAAATAATTGATGCCAAGAAATAATTGATGCCAAGAAATAAGTCCGCAGCGGTTTGACACCAATGATGTCATTCTGCTGCGGACTTTTCATGTGCTTTTACAAATTAATCAGTGGACGTTAATTTCTTCATACGGGTTTAAGACTGCATATACATAAGTGTCCCAATAGACAGGGTAACCGTTCGCGTCTTTATGGAAGGAAACATTGTTTCTAAAATGTGCTTCCCTGTTCATTCCGATCTTCTCCATCAGCTTCCAGGAGGGTGTGTTTTGAGGAGCACACTCCGCATAAATTCGATGAACACCTTGTTGAAACATATACTCTATCACCGCTTTGCAGGCATCACTGCCATAGCCTCTGTGCTGATAATTCTCATTTAATACATATCCCAGTTCTCTTGCATTAAAATCTCTCTTACCCAGATAAATATTTCCGATAACCTTATACTCGTTTTTTAACTCAATTGCATAGAATTCATCGCTTTGTGCTCTATATTCAATCTCATGTTTCGCTTTCTGCTGAGTAAAATCCGGATACGCTTCAAATTCGACATTGACACGCTGCAGCATATATTCACACAGATCATTTTCATCTCTCAACTCAAAATTGCGGATAATCAAATCCTTTGT
Organism: Bacillota bacterium; assembly: GCA_023409535.1. Lineage (GTDB taxonomy): Bacteria > Bacillota > Clostridia > Lachnospirales > Lachnospiraceae > Mobilitalea. The sequence goes on along the minus strand of JAEYGZ010000034.1, from coordinate 27,523 downwards.
CTCGATTTTCATTCTATATTCTCCATTACAGCCAAAGTGTCCGCTCATTCCTGTTTATCCATGTAATGACTTAAACTAATATTATTGATTAATATCTTCGCCTTCAGCACTTTCTGGAACCGGAGTATCCGTTTGATCCTGAGCTTTTGGGTTCACATATTCTTTGGAGAAGTGATATTCTTTTGTTTTATCACTATAAAAGTATAGATAATCTGTAACCGACGGGTTTAAGGCTGCCTGGATAGCTGCTCTGCCCGGATTGCTGATCGGACCTGCCGGTAATGCAGCACTTTTGTAGGTATTGTAATAGGAATTATACCGGTTAATATCACCGCTGATATAAGGCTTGACATAGCGCTCCACATAATTGATGGAGCAATCCAGCTGGAGCCGCATTCCGATATTCAGACGGTTATATATAACCGAAGCGATGTCAGGCATTATCGCAGGGTCGGCAGTTTCCTTCTCGATCATGGAGGCAATGGTAATAATCTCATCCACACTGTATCCCAGCTCCTGTGCCTTCTGCCGGTCGGCTTCCGTTATCTTCGCTTCTGCATTGCGAAGGAATTTGCCGATCACATCCTGTGGTTTACTCAACAGATAGAACTCATAGGTATCCGGGAACAGGTAGCCTTCCAGCTTAAAGCAGCGCTCCTCTTTCTCTGCTATTGCTGCATAGAGAGGATATCTGCTCAGATCGAACTCATAATTATCCATGGCATCATATAATCCCTGGGTCGATGCACAGACTCCCTTCTTTACCAAAAGATCAAAGATCTGTGATACGGAATACCCCTCCGGGATTGTGACCTTTGTAACAGAGGATATCCCATATACCTTGGGTGCGTCCGGAAGCGCGCTGATTGCTTGAAAGGAATTATATTGGAGCAGTCCGCTGTAGACAGCGATATCATAGCCTTTCCCTTGAAGCTGCGGGCTGTTGCTATTATAATATACAAAACCTCCGGCAGTACCCATCACCCATTTTAAGGACTGCATATGAACCATAACCGCCCCGCTCTCCTGGGAGAGATACATCTGATAAACCATACTCTTCTTCACAGCCTTTGCTTTGGAGGAGGAATAATAGCGAAGCGATTTGCTGTCCCTGGTGTAGACGATCTTCTTCCCGTTATTGGTATTGGTCACCGCAGCAGTTTTCTTCTTGCTGTCATATTGATAGGTCAACCCCGGTATCTTTGCTGCAAGCTCCTGCAAGGGTACCATTACATTGCCCTCCTCCGTCACCTCTATGGATGCCGTCCCGTCGGTATTGTCATTCAAGTCGTAAAAGGTATATCCGCCCTTTGCATCTGCTGTTAAGATGCCATACAGCTTCCTGTCTGTTTCCTCTGCCTGGGCCGGAGAGCTTTTCAGCACCACAAACAAGGCCAATAACAGCGTGGTTATTAAGCCTTTGGTTATGTAACGAATTATATTTTCATTCTTAGTCCTGTAAGTAACTATACTATTCAATCAATACACCTTCCATCATATATCATAATTATAATAACCAATCAGCTATCCGTGCGATTTAGAACATCAGGTCGAGAAACCGGATACCGGCTTGTGTCCGGAATATTTTACTCCGAATACTTTCGACTTCCTTCTTACCCATCCCATCCTCATAGATGTTCACCAGAAAATCTGCTTCCACCAGGATCTGATAATCCAGACCTTCTATGTTGGTATAGGTATGATGATGTCCCACCAGATAGCACACCCGCTGGGTAAAGCTGTCCTCATACCCCAGTTCCGTAAGCATATCCTTAGCAACCGGCGGGCCTTCCAGCTGCTGATAACTGCCCGCACTGCTATGGTACTTCTCTTCGCTGACCTTGATACCGATATCATGAACCACCGCTGCTGCCTCAAGAAGCTCCTGTGTCTTTGGGTCAAGCCCTTCCCTTTCTCCAATTGCTTTCGCAAAGGCATAAACCTTCAGGAAATGCTGTATTCTTCCGGCATCCGTTCCGTAATATTCAATCATTGCATCAATGATAGTTCCGATACTTCTCATGTTCTCCGTATAAACTCCTTCCTGCATTTGGGACAGCTGATGGAAATCCTGCCCTTGCCGCGGGGAACACGAATCATCTGCTTGCAGTGCGCACATTTGTAATATTTATGTGTTTTCGTACCAACCAGGTATAATTTCAAATGGACAAACTGATTACGAAGCTTACCTGTAATTCTCATATACGCCATGTTCTCCTGGGTTCTTCTTTGAATATCCTTTGAAAATACCCGGAACAATGCGTAAATAAACGGCAGGTATGCAATCAGAATCAGCCAGCTGATACGTGTTAAATTCATTAGTATTGATAAGACCAAAGCACAGATAATCAATGCTCTGGTAAATTGATCAAAACCATATCTTCCATACATGAAATTACGAAATCGATTCATAAAATTCCCCCGTATTATTTATTTCTGAAAGCTGTTGTCACTTACCATTTGCAGAAAAGGCGAGTCCAGGTCAATATACACATATCCCTCTGATTCAATCAATCCTGCTTATGACACCTGAATCAAAACCGCCTTTCATTTTTAGGTTTGAATTATGCCTTTTATAATTCACACTAATCATACTATAAACTATGAATATTTCCAATTAAAAATTGATTAAGTTTTTCTTTCGTGAATGAAAACAGGTGTTGTAAAGAACGCTTCATGCACCCGCAAAGCAGCCTTACAGCACCTCTATTTTTGCATTATATCATACAATTCATTCTACTTTTAATCCGCTTCCGTAAATACTGCTGCCTTAGAATCATAATCATCCAGGAAATTATATGTCTTTTCCTTATCATGATATCCGATGATTGTAGTCAGATTTACGTCATGCACACTGCGAAAGATATTGCTGTCGATGCTTGGGTTTGTCTGACGGAATTTCTTGATCAGAGTTTTCATCTCCTGGCGCTTGGAACCGCCGCCCCCATTATCACACAGGGTGCAATTCTCGGTAAACCGGCAGGCACACTGGATAAACTGTAAGCCGTGATATTGCTTCCAGGCAAGAATATCCGCCTCCTTCACCAGATACATGGGCCGGATCAGCTGCATCCCCGGATGATTGGTACTATGGAGCTTCGGCATCATCGTCTGGATCTGACCGCCATAGAGCATTCCCATTAATATGGTCTCAATCACATCGTCAAAATGATGTCCCAGGGCTATCTTATTGCAGCCCAGCGCTTGTGCATTCTTGTACAGATAACCTCTGCGCATCCTGGCACACAGATAACAAGGGGACTGATCCACCTCAGCTACAATATCAAAGATCTGTGTCTCAAATATCTTAATGGGTATATCCAACAGCTTTGCGTTATTTATGATGGTCTGGCGGTTGATCTCATTATAACCGGGGTCCATCACTAAGAATTCCAGCTCAAAGGGGATCTTACCGTGGCGCTGCACCTCCTGCATGAGCTTGGCAAGGAGCATGGAATCCTTTCCGCCCGAGATGCAGACTGCTATTTTATCGCCTTCCCGGATTAATTGATAATCATTGACTCCGTTAATGAATTTCTTCCATAACGGCTTGCGATACTTTGTAATTAAACTTCTTTCTATTTCCTGATAACGTTCCATGGTATCTTCACTTTCTAATATATTAATTGTTACCTTCGGTCAACCGGTCATAGCACCTGGCAAATGCCTGAAGAAACTCCTTTATATCCTGAGGGGAGGTCTGATGGCTGATGCTGATCCTCCAGGAGCACATAGCATTCTTCTTATCCTTCGTCACGGCATAAACCGGACGGGAAGGTGAGTTCAGCACGGAACAGGCCGATTTTATGGACACACAGATTCCTTCCTCCTCCAATGCCTTTTGAAATACTGCCGCCTTCACTCCCCGAACACTGATATTCAGAATGTGGGGAATGGAACGGTTCGTGCTGTTAAAGCGTACCTTCTTAAATTTCAGCAGCTCCGCCTTTAACTCCTGATTTCGCTCCAGGACAGATTGATAACGTTCCTCCAGGGAGGTTAACGCCAGCTCCAGGGATTTCTCAATGGAAGCGGCAAGGCCCAGTGCGGGGGTTCCGCTGCGGTATATGGTTGTACTGGTACCGCCGTGAATCAAAGGCTCCACCACTACTGTTTCACGCTTGATCAGTATACCGCACCCATTCATACCGAAGAATTTATGCGGTGTAAAGGTGAAGAGATCTACGTGCCGGAAGGAAACCGGCACCTTCCCGATTGCCTGGGTCGCATCCGTATGAAAAAAACAGTTCGGATATGCCTCCAGCAGCTCACCGATACGGTTAATCGGCTGCTGCACACCCAATTCGCTGTCGACCATGCAGATGGAGACCAATACCGTGTCCTGCCGGAGCAGCTCCTTCAGATGCTCCAGATCTACCAGACCTTCGTTTGTAATATCTACAAGATCAATCTCATATCCCAATGTCTGCAGATAGGTTAAGGCACCGCTTACGGAGGAGTGTTCCAGACAGGTTGAGATGATATGTTTGCCGTTATGTTTATATGCCTGCACGAGGCCTTTGACAGCAAGATTATTTGCCTCACTGGCACCGGAGGTATAGATAATTTCAGTGGATTTCACTCCAAGCATATCTGCAATATGCTCTGTAATCTCTCCCAGTCTTACATTTGCTTCCCTGCCCAGCAGATGGGAGGAATTCGGATTGGCAAAATACCGGTTGCTTTGTTCCACATAGTAATCCATCACTTCTTTGTCCACCGGTGTATTTGCCGCATAATCAAAATATTTCATTCCCTACCGTGCCTTTCTTCGCGTGAATAATCCTACCTCACACTGGTCTGCAACTCTTTTTATGTTGACATAATGCTGTATTTTGTTTGCCTGCCTATCTATAATAAAATTAATAGCATAGGATGTCAATGAATTTTAACACTTGACCCTTGTTCTCAGGAGGCGTATAATCAAAATTCACGGCAATTTATTACCGCGCAAAAATGAACTGTCAGGTGGTAGTATTTCAATGAAGCTAAATTTCTTAAAACAAAATCTTGAACAACGACGCGAACTAATCTTAAACGGGCCTGTAGCTCAAACCATTTTATTACTCTCGGTTCCATCCCTTATGATGGGTCTCATACAATCAGTACTTCCGGTGATCGACGGACTCTTCATTAATAATATCGTAGGTACTCAGGCAGCAAGTGCCATCACATACTCGACCCCCATTGTTAATATCATTGCAGCCCTTGCACAGGGCTTAAGCGTTGCCGGAATGGCCATCATCGGTCAATCCAACGGCAAGGGCAATTTTGAAGCCAGCCGGCGCGTCTCAACCCAGATTATTGTATTCACCTTCCTGTTAGGTTTTGTATTGGCCCCGCTTCTGGTTGGCCTGGCATATCCCGTCTCTCTTCATGTTAATTCAGAGATTTCTCATGACGTGTTTCTATATCTTGCTTTGAACGCACTGGTACTTCCCTTTTCCTTTATGGAATCCATCTATAATGCAATTAAAAATGCCAACGGCAAACCTGAGGATACCTTTATCCGTATGGTAATTATGCTCATTTTAAAAGTCATCTTCAATGCTTTATTTATCGCAGTATTCCGTTGGGGTATTGTAGGTGCGGTTATGGCTTCTCTTGCTTCCAATATGCTCATCACCGGCTGGATGTATTATGAGCTGTTTATCAAAGCGGACGGTGACAGATTTACCCTGAAGGGCTTTCGGTTTGACGGACAGATTTTGAAAAATCTCCTGCACATCGGTTTTCCTTCCATGCTTTCCAGCGTTATGTTAAATATCGGCTTCTTCCTCATCAACAATGAAGTGGAGAAGTACGGTCCCGTCGTTTTAAACGGTCAGGGCATCGCTAATAATATAACCTCCATCTGCTTTATCCTCCCCTCCTCCTTTGGCTCCTCCGTGACTACCATGGTCAGTATGAACATCGGTGCAAAGCAGGGTACAAAGGCGCGTAAAGCCTGCCTGACCGGAACCGTGATCGGTGCAATCTCTGCTGCCGTATTGATCGCAATTGTTGTTCCTTTGTCCTCTCATCTGACGGTTTTCTTTACCCGTGATCCGGAGGTACTTGCAGTAGCAAACCATGCGCTGCATATCTATACCTATTCCGTCATCGGCTTTGCAATCTGTATGGTACAGCAGGGTGCCTTCATAGGCCTGGGAAGAACCCGTATCACCTTAATCATCAGTATTCTGCGCGTATGGCTTCTGCGGTATGTATTCATCCTGGCGACGGAGCATTGGCTGGGATATGATGCCGTATTCTGGGGCAATCTCTTCTCCAACTACATGGCCGCATTCATCATAACCCTGCTGATCCTCCGTGTAAAATGGGTATCAGAAATACAATAGACAAAGAAAGAACCGGAGAGACTGAATGGGTCAGCTCTCCGGTTCTTTCTTTGTTTTTAATTCTGTTTTTAATTCAGGAGATAATTATGAGAGTATGAATTATTCTGCAAATAATGCGGTTGACAGATAGCGCTCTCCGGTATCCGGTAAGATTACTACAATAGTCTTTCCCTTATTCTCGGGTCTCTTTGCTAATTCTGTTGCTGCCCAGGCAGCTGCTCCGGAAGAAATACCGATCAGTAAGCCTTCTGACTTGGATAATTCCCTGCCGGTAACAAAAGCGTCTTCATTCTTTACGGGAATAATCTCATCATAAACCTTTGTATTTAATACCTGAGGTACGAAGCCGGCGCCAATTCCCTGAATCTTATGGGAGCCTGATCTTCCTTCGGATAATACGGGTGAATCAAAGGGCTCAACGGCAACAACCTTAAGATTGGGATTCTTCTCTTTTAAATATTCCCCCGCGCCTGTGATCGTACCGCCGGTGCCGATACCTGCAACAAGGATATCCACCTTGCCGTCGGTATCTTCCCAAATCTCAGGACCTGTGGTTGCCTTGTGAACGGCAGGGTTGGCAGGGTTCACAAACTGTCCGGGAATAAAGGAATTAGGGATTTCAGCTGCAAGCTCATCTGCTTTTGCAATGGCGCCCTTCATACCCTTCGCGCCTTCGGTCAGCACAAGCTCTGCGCCATAAGCCTTTAATAAGTTTCTTCTTTCAACGCTCATTGTCTCAGGCATGGTTAAAATCAAACGATATCCTCTTGCAGCTGCGATGGAAGCCAGACCGATCCCTGTATTACCGCTTGTGGGCTCGATAATTACAGAATCCTTCTTCAGTAAACCCTTCTGCTCCGCATCCTCAATCATTGCCTTTGCAATTCTGTCCTTAACACTTCCAGCGGGATTGTAATATTCAAGCTTTGCTACGATTGCTGCTTCCAGCCCAAGCTTCTTCTCATAATTGGACAGCTCAAGCAACGGTGTCTTGCCAACCAGCTCTGTTAAACTCTTATAGATCTTTGACATAGGTTATCCTCCATTCATTTATTTTATATAATATAATTCATATATGTTTTGTATGATTATATAATATAGCCCAATTCTTTGTTTGTCAATAGTATTATGATAATTATTTTTGTTCATATGCATTCTACCATAAACACAACGCATGTTCATTATATCATAATTTTTGATTTTCTGTATAATTTCCTTCAAGATACCTATAATTCCTGTATGGTTGATATGCTATTGACATTCACAAACCTTTCCATTATGATTGTTACATAATGACGATTGTATGAAACGGAGGTATTATATGAGGCTATCTGCAAAAGGCCGTTATGCTCTGGCAGCAACAACAAGTATGGCAGAAGAAAATAAAGACAATGAATGTATTACGCTGATCAGCATCTCAGAGAAGCTTGGCATATCAAAAATATATTTGGAACAGGTTTTTTCTTTATTAAAACGAGGCGGTATCGTGAACTCGGTAAAAGGTTCCCAGGGTGGATATCAATTATCACGGGCTACCCATAAAATCACCGTTTATGATATTTTGTTTTCCGTGGAGACTGCCTTATTTGAAGATACGGAAGAGACTCTGGCCGGAAAAGCGCCGGAGATTGAGATTGCCATGAAATCCGTGGTATTTGATCCCTTAGATCTTGCCCTCTCCTCCACGTTAAAACAGATTACCTTAAGTGACCTTGTGGATGAAGCAAGGAAGAATAAAACGGAGCAGGGATTCATGTTTTATATTTAAGAATTCGCCTAAGCCGAGCAGTTCCCCATACCGTGAGAACATAGAAGCGCAGCCAAAACAGCTGCGCTTTTTGATATACCTGAGATGCTGAATTAAATATATTTTATTAATCTCTCGCTATTGAAGTGCGCGGTCAAAGTCTTCTATCAGATCTTCTATATCCTCAAGTCCGACGGATACCCGAATGAGTCTGTCCGTGATACCAAGCCGCTCACGTTCCTCTCTGGGTATCGCCGCATGGGACATCTTTACAGGATAAGACGCAATGGTTTCTACCCCGCCCAGGCTCACGGCAACGGCGGCCATCTTCACCTGCTTCATAAAGCTCTTTGCAGTCGCTTCCTCTACTGTCTCAAAGGAAAGTACGGCTCCTGCGCCGTCTGATTGCCCCAGATGAAGCGCCTTATGGGGATGACTGTCCAGTCCCAGGTAATAAACCCGCTGTATTTTGGGATGCTTCTCCAGCCACTGCGCAAGCTTCTGGGCTGTTGCCTGCTGATAATCAAGCCTTACCTTCAGGGTCTTCAGGCCTCGAAGCAGCAGCCAGGAATCCTGCGGTCCAAGTACTGCTCCGAACCCATTCTGCACCGCATAAATCCTCTTAGCCAAATCTGCATCCTTCACAACCACAAGTCCCGCGATTACATCACTATGACCGCCGATAAACTTCGTTGCACTATGGATCACAATATCGATCCCCAGCGCAAGCGGTCTCTGCAGATAGGGTGACATAAAGGTATTATCAATGATCGTCAGAAGCTTATGCTCCCTGGCAATGGCCACCGCACCCTTTAAGTCAGTTACCTTGAGCAAAGGATTGGACGGACTCTCCAGAAAAATTGCCTTTGTATTCTCCCTGATACTCTTTTTGATGGCATCCAGATCGGAGGCGTCCACAAAGGTAATCTGAATACCGAACCGGTGAAAGAAGGTGGTAGTAATTCGATATGTCCCACCATACAGGTCCTCACAAACAACAATGTGATCTCCCTCTGAGAATATGGAAAGTACGGAGGAGGTGGCCGCCATGCCGGAGGCAAAGGCGAAGCCTCTTACTCCTCCCTCAAGCTGTGCTATGGTATCCTCCAGCGCTTTTCTCGTTGGGTTTCCTGACCTGGAATAATCATATTCCCCCGGATGATCAATATCACTTTGATGGTAGGTTGAGGTTTGATAAATCGGGATACTGAGCGCCCCGGTGGTTTGATCTATTTCATTTCCGTTATGAATTAATTTTGATCCGAATTTCATAATATTCTCCATTCTGGCGAAACATCGCGAATTTGGGACGGGAAAGCTCTGCTTTCCTATTGGTCACGCATAATAGTTGCGGCCGGTATCTGTTTATGCCAGACTCTGTTCAAGATCGTCGATAATATCCTTCACATCCTCAATGCCCACGGATAATCTTAACAGGGTATCCGTAACACCGAGTCTGTCTCTGATCTCCTCCGGTATTGCTGCATGAGTCTGTACTGCGGGATAGGTTATGAGGCTCTCCACACCCCCAAGGCTTTCCGCAAATATAACGACCTTAACCCGTTCCAATACCTGCTCCACCATGGACTTATCCTTCACATAGAAGGAAATCATTGCACCAAAGCCTGAGGCCTGTTTCTTTGAGACTGCGTAGCCTTCATGCTCCGGCAGGCCCACATAGAATACCTTCGTAACATTCTTCTGGTTCTTCAGCCAGCTTGCGATCTGCAGCGCATTCTGCTGCTGCCGTTCCAATCGAACTGCCAGTGTTTTGATACCGCGGAGAAGCAACCAGCTGTCAAAGGGGGCCAGAACAGCTCCTTCGGACTTCTGGGTAAATCTTAAATTTTCTGCTAATATATCATCATTTACAACAACCAAGCCTGCCAGGGTATCATTGTGCCCTCCAAGATATTTCGTTCCGCTGTGAAGAACAATATCCGCCCCTAATTCAAGCGGCCGCTGGAAATAAGGAGTCAGGAAGGTATTATCCACGATATGAAGCATTCCCCGTTCCTTTGCCAGAGCTGATATTGCAGTCAGATCTGCTACCTTCATCATGGGATTTGACGGAGATTCAATAAAAAAGGCTTTACTGTTTGGTTTCAAGGCCTTCTTAATGTCATCAAAATTACTGGTATCAACATAAGAAAACTCCAGCCCGTATTTACTGTAAATCTCTTCAAACAGACGATAGGTACCTCCGTAAAGGTCATCTGACACAATAATGTGATCACCCGGTGAAAATAGATGTATCACAGCGGATACCGCAGCCATTCCCGTGGAAAACGCCATACCGCATTTACCGTTCTCAAGGGAAGCAATGGTATTCTCCAGCTCCTCCCGGGTGGGGTTTTGCAAGCGGGAGTAATCATATCCGGTTGATTGATACAGGCCCGGATGCCTAAAGGTTGCGCTTTGATAGATAGGGATGCTTACCGCTCCCGTTTGTGGATCATAACCCTTACAGCCATGAACCACCTTAGTATTCATGCTTTTTTCTACATTCCCAATTTTCGTCATCCTCTCTATTTTACTTTACTATACTAAACCGATAGGTTTAAGTTATATTACTCTTTCCTTCTCTATCTTGTCAATATATTTTGATAAAAATAAGAACATTCCATACCATATGGATGAATTAACCGTCATCTTATCCGGCAATTTTGTTTTATGCAGTAAAAAGGTGAAATTCGTTGAATCCCCTTTACCGTATCGCTTCTATCTATCAACGCTTATGTATTCAAAACAGGAAAAGAGCTGCATCACAACACACCATGATGCAGCTCTTTTCTCACTGTTCAAAGCATTCACGCAGCTTTTTCAAAGCCTTCTTTTCAATTCTACTGACGTAACTTCGTGATATCCCCAGCTTCCCGGCAATCTCCCGTTGGGTAACTTCCTTTCTGTTGCTTAATCCGTAACGTAAGCAGATAATTTCGCGTTCTCTATCAGTCAAAACCTTACCGATTATGTGATACAGTTTCTTAATATCGTCTTCCAGCATTATATTCTCTACAATATCAATTTCTGCTTCTTCAATAATATCCAACAGATTTATTTCATTGCCTTCCCTGTCCGAACCGATCGGATCATACAAATAGACTTCTTTGGCCAAACGTTTTCCGCTTCGCAGCATCATTAAGAGCTCATTATCAATACAACGGGAGGCATAGGTAGCCAGACGGATTCCCTTTTCTTCATCAAAGGTATCAATCGCTTTGATTAAACCGATTGTTCCTATCGATATCAAATCATCGGTTTCTTTATCGACCATATTATATTTCTTGACGATATGGGCTACTAATCTGAGATTATGTTCAATTAATTTATCTCGGGCGTCTTTGTCACCTTCCTTGCAGCGCTTTAAATAGTCAGCTTCTTCCTTGGTGCTTAATGGCTTTGGAAATGACTTCACGAAGATAAGCACCCTCAATGCCTAATGATTCGTTAATATCATATGATGAGATATGACATAAAGTGCCTATCCCTCTTAAAAAAGGACAGAAGGACAAAAAATATTTTCTGCGGGGACAAATACTGACCCTGTACAGCAAAACCTCCTCATCTGTTTGTTGATTCCGCATAGCTTCAGAAATCTGTATTATCTATGCTTAGCAAGAAATACACCGGTTCCGGTCAGCAGGGATTATACTATTTATATAAGATATGTTATAATTTACTTTAAGACAGTAAAAGGAGAGAGCCATATGATAAAAATATTATTCCTGGAGGACGAACCGACCATTCAGGAGGTTTTGACGGAATATATGAAGCTGCAGCAATATGAGGTTACCACCGCGGCAGACGGCGAAACAGCGGTTCATTTGCTGGAAGAGCAGGCGTTTGACCTGGCCGTACTGGATATTATGGTACCGAACCGAAGCGGTCTGGAGGTATTGCAGCATATCCGCAATACCAAACCGGATATGGCCGTCATTATGCTGACAGCCATAAATGACGAGTCCACCCAGGTAAAAGCCTTTAACCTATATGCGGATGATTATGTGATCAAACCGGTCTCTCCCTTGATCCTGCTCAAACGCATGGAGACGATTTTGCGCAGAACCAGAGCTTCGGATAAAGCGAAAAAGCCTGAAATAACATCCGGGCTGTATTTAAACGAAGATTCCTACCAGGCGTTCTATGATAATGTATCACTGCAGCTGACCTTAAGCGAATTCCTGCTTTTACAGACCCTCAAACGGGAATCGGGGAGAGCCTTCACCAGAGAACAGCTGATCCTTCGGATTTTTAATGAGGACTATATCGGAAATGACCGTATTATCGATGCCCATGTAAAAAACCTCAGAAAAAAGCTGCCCTGTAATTATATTAAGACGGTAATCGGGGTAGGCTACCAATTTAACGAGGATAGTTAAGGTCGGAAAGGCGGAACCTATGAATTTATCAAGAAAGACCCTGCTGTACAGTTCCATACTGTCTGTCATCATTGTATCCTTGATTGTGGGATATTTTATCCTGATGCTTCCCTCCCTCTATGTCGCTTACATGCAGGACCGGAATTATGAATCGGTGGTTAAACTGCAGAAAGGTTATATGGAGGCCGGAAGCTATGAGAATCTGGAGGTAAGCAATCCAACCGGAACGCTGACGGCCGAGCTCCCCATGTCGGGCAATACCTTATATATTGTGAGTAAATTTTTTCGAATTAAGATTGATATCCAGGAGCAAAGCCTGATAAACCTGCTTGATAAAATCAGATATTATGCCAAGAATCAGGAGGAACTCAAAAATGCCGGAGAAGCAGACTTCAATCTCACTGAAATCACAGATGAGCTATTCGAGAATAACAAGCTGTCAGATGACTTACCGTTGACATTTGAATACAGCTTATATAATAACAAAGATCTGTTTCAAGTAATATCCTCTCAATTTCATATTGTATCCGACCGGCTGATGGTTTATGAATCCAGTGTAACGGACGGAAGAAATTATTATACCGGCTATATTGCACTTGGACTGACGGAGTATTCCATTGCCATAACCTTTCTTCCTGTTATGACTCCCAGAATTGAAGAAATCAGACCGGTTGTTTACCAAAGCCTGCCCATGATTGTAGCGGTTGCATTGTTACTTGTATTATTGTCCTCCCAGGTATTCTCACGGCTGATTATCCTTCCCATTATTAAGCTTGCCAATCATGCGCAATACATGAAGGAAGCAAAGAACCTCCGGCTGGAGCCCCTGGCAATCACCGGCCATGATGAAATCAGCAGCCTCGGAGAAAGCTTGAACGAGCTCTATCAGAAAATACAGGACAGCTATCAGGAGCTGGAGGTCAAGAACGATTCTCTGGCTGAGGAGAATAAGCGGCAGGAGGTATTTCTTCGTGCATCTTCCCACCAGCTTAAGACACCGATTACCGCCGCCCTGCTGTTGGTGCAGGGCATGATAAATGAGGTGGGCAAGTATAAGGATGTCAAGACATACCTGCCCCAGGTGAAGGGACAATTGCTTTCCATGCAGAAAATTGTTGATGAAATACTCTATCTGAATAACTGTTCCCGGAATTTGCAGCCGGAGTCCATTTTCCTTCCTGAGCTGCTGGAGGAATGCCTCACTTCCTATCATGTGCAGCTGGAAGAAAAATCACTGGAGGTTTCCACAGAAGGCCCGGGTTCAACCCTTGAAACTGACCGGGAGCTGCTGAAGATCATTCTGGATAATCTATTGTCCAATGCGATCTGCTATACACCCGACAACGGCCGCATTAAGATATCTTATGAGAAGCACAGGCTATGTATTACAAATTACGGCGCATCGATCGATGAAGCGCTTCTGCCGCATGTATTTGAACCGTTTGTTACGGGAGGCAATGTGCTGGAGCAAAGCTCAACGCCTTATTCTATTAAGAATAAGTCCCATGGCTTGGGATTATATGTAGCCTCGTATTACGCTAAATTTATTCATTGTCAGGTAAAGCTTCACAATATAGATTCCGGTGTCACAGCTGAGCTTTACCATCCGTGACGGTATGAAATCTTGCCTTCATGAGCAGTACTCTTGTTTACATGAAATGTGCATGGAATCTTCATCCGGAATTCATATGCATTTGTTATAATCCTAATCAGAAGAATGATAAAAGGATGGGAGGCACATTATGGTAATTATCAATAATGTACAAGTCAGATATGGCAGTCAGCTGGCTTTATCAATCAATGAACCGATTACCCTTGAAGCCGGTGACCGGATCGGAATTATCGGCTCAAACGGCGCAGGAAAGACAACGCTTGTCAAAACGCTTCTTGGCTTAACAAATTATCAGGGAAGCATCGTTACCGATTTAAAGCCCGAAGAAATGGCAGTTCACATGCAGCATAACCACTATGCGAATACCATGGCTGTAAAACACATTATGGAGACCATACTGGATACCAGCATCAAGAAGAACAAAACCTTGCAGGAGCTGATTGACTTCTTTGATTTTGAGGACTGTCTGAATAAAAAATATTCCGCCCTGTCCGGCGGTCAAAAACAGCGCTTCACCATCATTCTGGTGTTGATACACAATTCACCGCTGGTATTTTTTGATGAGGTTACCTCCGGTCTGGACTTTGAAACCCGCCAGAAGCTAATGTCTAAAATGGTGGACTGGTACCGGGATAAGAATACGACCCTGTGCGTCGTATCCCATTATTATGAGGAGCTGGAACAATTGGTCAATAAAATATTAATTCTTGAAGAAGGTCAGGTGGTGGATTACGGGAACAAGGATGAATTATTCCGCAAATACTGCGGAAATACCGTAATCACAATAGATAACAGTCCGAAAAATGCAGAATTAACGAAGCATCTTCAGAAATTAAAAGCTCCCGAGCATCTGATTGCCCTCTCCTGCCAAAACAATGCCTTAGAAAAAGAGGTCACCGAGCTTCTCATCAGGGAGGATATTAATTACAAACGAAGCAACAACGATATTGAGATTATGTCCATCAATGCAAAGTCCAAATTCACGGAAGTAAAAGCAGGGGGGAAAAATCATGAAGAAAAAACAGCTTAGCTGGAATTTGGTCGGGTATGAACTGCGCAATATTGCAGGAAATATCTTTGTTATCTTCTTCGGAGTCATCTTTCCGATCATGATGTCGGCTTTATTTTCGGTAGTTTTTAAAACCTCCGTCCCGGAGGAACTATATTCAAAGACTGTTACCTCCATCTTTATCACCATGAGTATGATCATACCTATGGCAGTTCTTCTCATCGGCTATGCTGCAAATTATTCCCAGGAGCTGGAGAAGGACATTCCGCTCCGGTTAAACCTGTTTGGCTTCCATGAGAGAACAATGCTTGCCGCCAAAATGATTGCATATCTGATTTTTACCACCGGCGCTTTCCTGCTCTATGCAGGCTTTGACTGCTTTCTGCTGGATCTTCAGGTACCGAGGATCGGCTCCGTACTATGTCTGATCGTATCCTTGTATGCCCTGTCCATAATATTATTTGTACTGGCCCATGGGCTTGCAACCTTATTCAGAAAATTCGGACCCACTTATGCAGTTTCCATGATTCTGTACTTCGGCTTCATGATTCTGTGCGGAATGATGGGAATCACCGTGGACCAGCTTCCGACCGGCTTAAGGGTAATTGCAAAGGTATTGCCCATGTCCTATATCAGCAGTGATTTCGTAGAGTTCTGGCAAGGCGGCAGCTATAACTTCGCACCCATGATACAATCCTATTTATTCTTTGGCGCAGTTTCTGCGATTATACTTATTCTAAGCGTCCGGAAGAATCAGCGCAGAATTAAATAATTAGCTGTATAGGCTGTCGCACTTAATTTGATATGCTCTTTCTATGAGCCAAATTTATTGGAATAACTATAAAACAGACAGGAATTAAAGCAAAATAAAATTTAAAGCTATCACATTATACAAGACACTGCCTTAGTGGGACTATGGGCGGTGTTTTTGTATGGCAGCGGTCTTTTCGGGTCATGTTGGCTCGAAGTTATGGACTGCAAGTTCTATAATTATACTTAAAAGAGAGATACGTCAGAAAAATTTTAATAAAAAATGAACCGTTTGAAATCCCGCGACTATTTACAGGTATACGGGATTTTGGAAGGAGGGTACAAGTGGAAATATTGCGCGCAATTAATGATAATCAAATAATCCCACAGGATAGGTTTACAACTTTAATGGATGAGTATAGCAATTCGGTCTACCGGTTTTGCCGAAGTCTTACATACTCCAAGGAGGATGCGGACGATTTATTTCAAGAAACATTTTTAAAGGCATTTGAACATCAATCTAAAGAAGGTGCTTTGACCAATCCGCAAAGTTTCCTTTTTTCCACTTCGTTATATCTCTGGAAGAGTTGGAAACGCAAATACGCACGCCGCAAAAGACTGGCGCCCATTGAGCCATTGGATGAAACTATTTCCGTCGGCATTGAAATGGAAGATACCTTTATGGAGCAGGAAGAAATTCGTATTGTCCGCGAGGTGGTGAAAGCCTTGCCCGATAAATTTAAAATCCCGATCCTCCTGTATTACACCATTGAAATGAGTGTATCAGATATAGCGTTAACATTAAACCTCCCAGTGGGTACGGTGAAAAGCAGATTATTCAAGGCAAGAAAACTCGTCGAGAAAGGATTGGTGTAGACTGATATGAATAATGACAAGGTAGATATTTTGCTCAAAAAAGCCCTAAGAAGTTCGGAAACACCAGGCACCGAACTCGTACAGAAAGTAAAATGCAATTTAATTAAGGAGGAACCAGTGTTGAAAAAGAAATTTTCATACCGCACAGCCGTTGTTGCTGCTGTTTTTCTCTTGTCGTTAGCCTCAGCCGGCTTTGCTTACGGCAATCAAATAATACAGTTGCTGGGCGGCGGACAGATTGAAGAAGGCAAGGATGCCAACGGAGATAATTATATTTCTATGGATACAGGCTTTGTGAACGACCCGATAGAAGTTCGGGACGGTCAGATATACTTTGTTTTGGATGGCTCCAACACCAATATCACAGATCAATGCTCAGAAACGACGTACTACCAATATGAAACAGTGGATAAAAATGGCTATCGTCATGTTGTCCTGATCGGCGGAACTCCGGATGATATCGGAATGGCAGAGTATATTTGGGATGAAAGCGGTACATTCAGCGGCAGCAATGCAAGCTATAATCATAGCAAAGAGCCTGCATGGCTAACAGCCGCACAGGAGGCATTAGGCGTAAATTAAAGACACTAGAAATAAAACGGCAGCAGATGGATGATTACGAGCTTTGGGCCGAATGTCCGGAGGTGGCCGGGTTTGGGGAGGCTCCCCAACAAGCGATTTTTCGGTTCGAAGCAATTCCACTGTGGTCGCAGTGGAATTGCTTGCTGCTTTACGGAAACCTCGAAAGTGGTGTTCTTCATATCACTTAGTGAAACAAGTAAAAACAGAAAAAGATTTTGAGGGTTGACAACGAAAGATTACGGTGGTAGACTTTTATAAGAGTTACTCTAGTAAACTTTATGGAGGCACATCATGGATACTCTTGCAGGAAAAATACAAGATGCCGAGCTGGAGATAATGCGTGTTCTGTGGACTGCTGACGAGCCGGCAGCACTCATTGATATTCGACGCGAGTTATCTGCCCGCTGTGGATGGGAAGATTCAACAATTAAGACGCTCTTGCGTCGGCTATGCACAAAAGGTATTGTCAAGCTGGAGCGGCGAGGGGTATATAGCGCCATTGTTACAGAAGCAGAGTACAATCAATGGTCAACAAGGAATTATGTTGGTAAATTATTTGAGGGCAGCGCAAAAAAACTGGTAGCCTCTCTTTTATCGAACGGGCAGTTAAGCGCTGAGGATATCGCTGAGCTTTCGGCTATGTTTAACAGGGAGGGCCAAGATGAGTAATATGCTTCTAACGGTTCTCATGCTTTCGCTTTCGGGCTCACTTCTCACACTGGTGCTCTTCGTTTTGAAACCATTGCTTAAAAACAGGGTATCAAAGGCATTTTCTTATTACATCTGGCTCCTTGTACTTCTGCGGTTGGCGCTTCCCTTTGGGTATGGAGTCAATCTTTCGGGTTTCATGCCTTTGGAGAATGGTGAAGCTGGTAATATAATCTCTGAAAGCAACGGCGGCTCCACGGCTCCCAGCATACAAGCTGCGCCGATACAGCCTGCAGCGATGCCTGATAATGAAGATACGAATGGCATAAGCAGCAATGACAGGAACGACCTGACACCTACAAATGATACTCCTGCTGATGCGGCAGGCAGTTTTGATCTGTTTGGGCTGCTGAAGGATAATTCGATGCTGCTATGGCTGACTGGCGTATTTGTCAGCATTTGCTGGTACTCTTTCGCGTATGCAAGCTTCACCCGCCGTATCTATCGGTTCTCTACAACTCCGCATGAAGATGATATCGCAGTGTTTAAGCAAATACGTGGCAACAGCAAAAACGTGCGCCTTATATGCAGCAGTCACGTCAATACCCCTATGCTGATTGGTGTTATCAAACCCGTTATCGTGTTGCCGCAGCTTGCCTATACGGCAAACGGTATGGGGACAGAACTTCGAAATATTCTCAAGCACGAATTAATGCATTATTATAGGCATGACACAGCTTACAAGTGGTTTGTGGTGCTGATAAACAGCGCACATTGGTTCAATCCGTTTGTGTACTTGGTGAGCCGGGAGATAACCCGCGCCTGTGAGCTGTCCTGTGACGAGGCTGTAATCCGGGATATGACCGACGGACAGCGGCAGAGCTATGGCAATACTTTATTGGCACTCGCCGCAAAAAAGCGCCTCCCCGGTGGCGTGATGGCGACAACGATGTGCGAAGAAAAACAACAATTGAAAGGAAGACTCATTCATATCATGAGCTATAAAAAGAAATCCAATTGGGCGATTGTGCTTATGCTGGCATTGACCTTATTGCTTACGGGCTGTGCATCTGTCTATACCGCATTTGAGTATAGCAATAATGAAAGCGGGAGCAATCTTGAAAACAACGATAACATATCCGGAGGAATACCAGAGGAAGCTGATATAGGCAATCCTTACAAAGATATTTTAGATCTATACTATCAAGCCTTATATGAACACCAAACGTATCCTGAACAATGGCAGCCTGATAAGTATTATACAGAAAACAACCTGGTTTCTTCCATTGTTGGGCCATATTGGTCGTGGGAGAATACGGATGGTATTTTGGCAAAAGAGGGGTTTGCTTTTTTGGATTTAAATGAAGATGGCGTTGATGAGCTTGTCATTGGCTGGATTGGGAATGAATTCTGGAATATGGACGATGGATATGTATTTGCGATATATACCATTGTTGACGGAGAAGTTGTTTTAGCCGTAGAAGGCTGGGATAGATGTCGTTACGTCATCGGCGCAGACGGGTATTTATATTGCAACAGCTCTGGCGGATCAACGGAGACTACATATATAAAATATAGGTTCTCTTTGGAAGAAGAAGATTTTCTGGAGCCCGTGGAAGAAGTATACTCTCAGGGGAATGCATACGGTGAATGGTGGGAGCATATCACCAAACCGGACGATATTGGGACGATTGAGTATAGCGGCCAACATGAGGAGCTGGTGATCGATGAGGAAGAGGCGCTCGCCATCGGAGATGGTTGGATGGAGTCCGGAACTGCAATTAACTACACTCTTTTTGAGCAATCCGCCGCTCCTTACGTAAACGGTAAACCATGCGTACATTACCTCTGAGTTCAATTCATGAGATAATATCGTAAAAAGTGTAAAAAGTTGTACTAGTTTTTACACTTTACACGAAACTCACTAAGGAGGTTCTCATGAATACACAATTAGTCGCAAAAGAAGTTAAGCTCACTCAATGGAATGCGCTGGTTCAGGAATGTATGTCCAGCGGCCTGAAGGTCAAAGACTGGTGCCAGCAGAATAACGTAAGCAAAGATGCTTATTACTACTGGCTGCGGAAAGTGCGTGAGGCTGCATGTGATTCTATGGAAGCTAGCTTTGTCCGTGTTCCGGGACAATGCATTCCATCATCTTTTCATTCCTCATTTTCGGCCGAGCTTACGATATCAATAGGTTCCGTAACGATCAGCGTTAATTCTGCAACGCCACAACATCTCATAGAATCAACCATCCGGGCGGTGACAAATGCTGAATGATGCATCCGGCATTTCACAGGTGTACCTTGCCTGTGGATATACGGATATGCGGCTGGGCATCGATGGTCTGGCAGCACTGGTTCAGAACAGCTTTCATCTTGATCCCTTTCTTACAGGAATACTGTTCCTCTTCTGTGGCAGGAGGACAGACCGGATTAAGGGACTCCTGTTCGAGGGTGACGGTTTCTTACTCCTGTATAAACGTCTTGAAAAAGGCCGGTTCCAGTGGCCCAGGAGCGAAACCGAAATGAAAGCTCTGACACCCCAGCAGTATAAATGGCTGATGGAAGGTCTTACGATGGAACAGAAAAAAGCCATACAAAAAATCTCGTCCGTAGCAATTCTTTAAAGTGCCAGAAACCATTGTGCAAAACAGAGAAATTTATTTTTCTTTTTCGCTCTCATCTTTGATCCGGAAGTATTAATCCACACTTCCTATACCGTGTTGGGACGTTATACGTGATAACGTTCCAACACGTTTTACTGCCGGTGGATAACCGGTTAAAAAACCTCTCTGAATCCCTTGCTTTTCTTAGTTTTCAGGTATTTATCCACCGTCATAATGACGAAGCCGTTCCATCCGGACATTCGCTTTTATAGCCGATATCGGTTATAATAGAAGTATCAAAACAACAAAGGATGTCTCCGGAATGGACAGAAAATACTCTGAAGCCGAACTGAATAGTTTTAATAAAGCAGCACTGATCAGTCTGTTCCTGTCCATGCAGTCTATGGCAGATGAGCTCGCCGGCACCGTCACAGCCCAGAAAGAACAACTGGATCAGATGAACCAGAAGCTGGATCTTTTGCTGGAACAGCTGAACATTTCAAAACAGCACCGGTTCGGGCGTTCCTCCGAAGGGCTGGATTTCGAAGGTCAGCTCAGTCTTGACGAATGCTTTAATGAAGCTGAGGCTGTCATGACGAATAAATATGTTCTGGAACCGGAGCTGGAACAGATCACCCCAAGTCCCTATACACGCCAAAAAGCAAAAGGAAAGCGTGAACAGGATCTGAAGGATCTTCCGGTAAAAATAATCCCTCATGAACTATCCGAGGAGGAACTTCTTTCCCGCCTGGGTTCCAAGTGGAAGCGGTTGCCGGATGAAGTATACAAAAGACTTGCATTTCATCCTGCTTCCTTTGAAGTAGAGGAACATCATGTGGCTGTGTATGCAGGGATGGATGGACAGACTATCATCAGGGGCAACCGTCCTGTAGATCTTCTGCGTAACAGTATAGCTACACCGTCACTCGAAGCAGCAATCATGAACAGTAAATACGTCAATGCCATCCCCCTGTACCGTCTGGAGCAAGAATTCGCACGTAATGACGTGCAGCTGTCCCGACAGGTCATGGCAAACTGGACCATCCAGTGTGGGGAACGGTATCTGTCCCTTCTGTACGACAGGCTCCACCGGGAACTCTATAAATCGGGTGTCCTCCAGGCAGATGAAACTCCCGTGTTAGTAAGTAAGGACGGAAGGCCGGCTGGTTCCAAGAGTTATATGTGGGTTTACCGTACCGGGAAGATGTATCAATCCGATCCTATTATACTGTATGAATACCAGCGTACACGGAATACAAGCCATCCCAGGGAATTCCTTAAGGATTACAGCGGCACGGTGGTGACCGATGGATATCAGGTGTACCACACGCTTGAAAAAGAACGTGAGGATCTGAAGATTGCCGGTTGCTGGAGTCATGCCCGCCGACACTTTTCAAATGTAACAAAGACACTTGGAAAGGAGAAGGCGAAAGGGACACTGGCGAACGATGCCCTAAAACAGATCGCTGCTATCTATAAAATCGAAGGTATGTTAAACAACCTTACACCTAAAGAACGGAAACAACAGCGACAGCTGATGGTAAAACCACTTGTCGATGCTTTCTTTGCATGGATGAAAGAGCACCAGTCTGATGTGCTTCCGAAATCAGAGACCGGAAAAGGATTCACATACTGCCTTAACCAGGAAAAATACCTCAGGGTATTTCTTGATGATGGTAACGTCCCGGCTGATAATAACGCTGCCGAAGGAGCCATTAGGGGGTTCTGTATCGGAAAAGCGAACTGGCACCTGATTGATACCATCGACGGAGCCAAAGCCAGCGCAATCATCTACAGCATCGCAGAAACTGCAAAAGCGAATTACTTGAAACCGTACAACTACTTTGAACATCTGCTGACCGAGATTCCAAAACATATGGATGACAAGAATCTAGACTTTCTCGATGATCTGCTTCCGTGGTCAGAAGAGCTTCCTATATCATGTAAAAAACAAAAACCATAAATTCTACGCCGCCATCATCTGGCGGCTTTGTTTTTTGGTTGTCGGTACGTATGATTTACCGCTTACTCTTATTCTAGCCATCTTGGCTTTTTCTGGACATTAGCTAATCAAATGAACAATCCAATTATTAACCTTCTGACGCTTTTTACGATTTTATTTCTATACACGCTTCAATATCAACGTTCTTTTATAAGCAGAATAGTGGCTGTCATTGTTTATCTTGGAACAGGTATTGTTGCGGAGGGTGTCGGCGTTGTCCTGTTGAAACTGATATCATATGAGATCTTATGTCCTAATCGAACTAAAGACGACAAAGTTAATGCCGGAGCAGCAGGTCAGCTGAATATGTATTTGAATTATTATGAAAAAGAAGTGAATGATGAGGATGATAACAAGCCAATAGGAATCATTTTATGTACAGATAAGGATGCCTTAACAGCAGAATATGCGCTTGGCGGGTTATCCAATAATATCTTTGCTTCAAAATATACTTATTATATTCCGGACAGGGAACAATTGATTGCTGAGGTTGAAAAGATTATCAGAAGGTGGGAAAGATAGAAAGAGCAATCAGGAGTAAGGTTATTTGCTAATTGAGCTAAATTTAGTACTTTGTAATCATAGGTACCAGAACATTAAATTTTGATGTCTTTGCTTTCGTTTTTAGGTAAAAAATTAATGTATAGTTATGGTATAGTGGCTCCAAAAAGGCTATATTTTTGGTCAAACCATAACCCTTTTTTGTACTCAGAAGCGTTATAGATTCGAGTTTACCGACGTTCTAATAGATCAATAATCCGATATAGAGCGAGTAAAATAGATCCTGCAATAAGCAAGCCAATCATGAGAAAATTCTGAGTATATTGCCAATTGAATAACATATTACCAAAAAGCTCATATATAAATATAACTACCACAGATATAAATGAAAGAAGTGAAAAAAATAGAACTATTTTCCCAATATGGTTTTTCAAATTAACACCTCCAGATTCTTATTTATGATATAATATCATATTTATCATTTATTGTGCAACCATATGCAAAACAGTCGTTGATATAAGACGACAAGGTATAATCTTGATAATTCAAAACCAATCAGCACGAGATTTAGCGAAATCTCGTGCTGATCAATTACTTAGTGTAAATCACTTTTTGTTTGAAATTCAGTAATTCATGATAAATACTAGAAATGCTATTTTTAATGTACTCTATTAATTTACGCTAGTTGGAGTACAAGTAAACGATTTATTCAATGATATAGTTTCTTCTGTAGTATTCCAAGAGTCTAAAAGATATAATTCTGCAAATATTCTGGACTTGAAAATAAAAATACAGAATTTGTTTATTGCTATTGAAAAGTGGAATTCTTAAAGCAATCATGCTACAGTACCATCAAATTCCTATTATGTTTATTAAGTAAAGCATGGCATATAGGGAAAATTAAATTGGTGTAGGTACAAAAGTAAAGGTGTGAAAAGGCAAATGGAATTGCTACGTATTGTAGAGTTGTCGACGATAATTCCTAAATCCAACAAAATGGCAGAAGTAACTTGGGAAAAAGGTATTTTAATTGAATTACCTCAAATAAAACAAATAAAACAAGCCTATATTGATTTGGCAAAAGAGGTAGAAGAAAATAATAGAGCGAATTGCCATGGCATGCGCGGCTGATTGTAGGTTTTACGGGGCTATGCGCCCCGCACCCGCGTCCTCTCCCAAAGAACAGGATAATTATTTCACTTTCTTATTCGACAATGTAAAATCCTCTTTGCGTTTTAGCACATAAAATCCCATTGCCAACGCCACGATTAACAACGCTATTTCTGATATTACACCCCCCGCAAATTGTGCAAGCAATACTGCCGAAAGATTGAATAACGTATGGACAAGTATTGCTAGAAAATAATAATGGATTTTCTTTTTCGCCACACTCTTAAACACAAGTACGGTTGCAAATATATGAAAGATTACGGCTATAAAGCGTTCCAAAACTCCTAAATAGACATCCATTGTGTTTATATTTGTCAGCCACGCTAACATTGTTTCCATCTGTTCGGAGGGTAGCATGGATAATCCATTACCGCTATTGATAAATAAACATGATAGAGAGTTACTGAGATTAGCTATGCCAACCAATATAAATACTTCACAAAAAAGCGTGTCCGAGGCCAAAGGTTATTACATCTTTATAGCTTCTGTGCTTTTTCAGCAAGAGTGCGCCGCCGAGACGCGCACTTTCCTCAAACAAACCTGCGCTGAAAGATAAGAATAATGCATGCAGGAAAAACTGTGCAGCGAAGGCTTGATACCAGTTTTGCCCAAATAATATGCTCATAAGCGGCATACGCAATACAACCTGTGACAAAAAGAACGCCGCAGCACCAAATAGCAAGGGTAAACCGCTTATTTTTCTTTTCATTCCAAGAACGATAAGAATAACTATCGGCACAGCTACCGTGAATATCGCTGCTATTACAAAAGCGAAAACGATTGAAGAAGGTATCATTATTTATAGCTCCTTAAAAGGTTCTTTGCTTTTACCGCCCAGTATCCATATAAAACCGCCAAAAGCAAAAATACGATGGGTGGCACAACTCGCAAAATCACAAACGGCGTTTCAAACAGAAATGCTTTCCAAAACAATGAACCAGTCATATTCCAAAGCCCATCAGTAAAATACCAGCTTTTTACATCCCAAAGCGCATACTTATTCGGCATTATTATGATAAACCACACAATCATCATCGTCAGCGAGATAAAGCATTGCGCCGAAAACCTTTTATACCGTCCCGCTTTTGATTCTTCATCCGAGAATATGTCGTCTGTTTGCACCTTTCCCGAAATTGGCAGAAAATATTGTGAACCAGAGCGGCGAGTGCCATAAACATGCTCCCATCCGGCATCTTGAAAAAGTGTACAATATTCCTCAAAATGCGCGTTGTTAGTGAATTTGCGATAATCCACTCCGTAACTCGAATTTTGCGGTTCGGCGTTCATAAAGGTATACATGCCGAGTGAATTGTATTTTTTTAGACGATATCCCTGTTTAGCCATATCGTTCAAAAATTGTTCTTCCTTTTCAAAGTCTGCAATTAACTTAAACTTTTTCATTTCGTTTCACCCCCTTTTTCCAATATTAAATCGGTCATACTCATCATATGAGCCATTCGCTGATAGTCAGCGCGGAGTATTTGTTCCCCTTTTTCTGAAATAGCATATATCTTGCGCCGAACATCGTCACTCGGAATGGAAGTAATCAACCCTTTATTCAGCAGATTTTCAACCGCGCCGTACAGTGTTCCTGCCGCCAATCTGACTTGCCCATTACTCATTTCTTCAACCTTTTGCATGATTGCATATCCGTGAGCCGGTTCCTTCACCGCCAACAGAACATAATAAGCTGTTTCCGTAAGCGGTAAATTTTTATCTCTATTCATAGTCCACCTCTTTTCATATAGCAACGCTATACAGTTTAACTATATAGTCTTAGTATATATAGCCTAACTGTATATGTCAATAGCCTTTTGAAAAATATTTTTCAAGTAAAAACAAATTCCCGCAAGCCTAAATCAACAGGCATTGCAGGGATTTTATGCTTTATGAAATAATTATTTCGCTGCTCCTGTATAAAGATAGAAACTGGTAAGACTAAAATCTTCAGTGCTGCTTGCTTCAACGTAGGTCAAGCGTTGAAAATAAAGGGGTTTAAGCACATTAGCGATAGCCATAAGTATTGAGACCCTTGAGGATATAAAAAAGATGATATCTAAGTGAAATGTGGATATTTTGATGCTTCTTCGAATTCAATACATCTAATCGAATGAATAGTTGCATTATCCACAGCAAAACAGGACCTCCTGGTGTAGTTACTATTCTACGATAGGAGGCCTTTTTGTCATTGTCCTTTTTTCTTGGATCTGTTCATTGTTCCGTAATTAAGCTTTCTACATCGTAAAGCCGTGGTGCCTTTATTCCGTACTTTCTGGCATCTGTAATAACTTCCTGCACAGCATAGCCAACTTTAAAGTGGTTATGCGCCACAAGCGCATAGGACATGCTTTTCGGTGAAAAGACAATGTGACTCATAAGAAAACTAACGACTTTCGGCGGCAGGCCGCTCAACACTTTTGTTAAAAAATCAAGTTTTGAGCCCTTTGCTTTCAGAACAGGGATCATTTCTTTCAAGTTCCGGCCTAATCCATCAAGCGCTTCGCGTGAGGAAATTACTTTTTCAAAACTGCCGCTTTTTAATACTTCGACTTCCATTGCAGCGTTGAACGCAAAGTGATTCCAGAGCCAACTTCTTACATCCTTTTGAACCATTATCTTGAAGCCTGCCTGAGCAAAAAGCTTACGAACCGCTAAATCCCTTTTGGTAGGCTCGGGTTCAAATGTTCCAAACTGAACCGTCTTGTAAAGCCCGCCGTAAAGAGTGTTTCCTTCAAATCCACCACCGGCACCGGGGAAGCCATAAACAATTTGACTGAGCGGTATCGGCTGAACAGCTGATTGAGGGTCTTGCCAAAAGTTATTGAAAAAAAGAACTGTTGCATTTCCAACTCGTGGCGCGAGGTATTTTACCGCACTTGATACCTGCTCTGGGTTGACACTCATAAAAATGAGGTCATAGTCGTGATTTTCCTTTATTTCTTCATGCATTACAATAGGCCATTTTTCTTTGACTATTCGATCCTTTTTGCTTTGCCTTGCATCCCATAGTTCCAAGTTTACATAGGAGCCGTATTGTGCCTTCCTGCCTTCACGAACATAAAACTCAACCGTATGGCCTGCATTTTCAAACGCCCAGGCATATTGTGTTCCAATGACACCGCGTCCAAAGAAAAGTATTTTCATAAAGCTTCCCCCATAATAATCGCGTGTTGACTTTTCAACACATGTTTGATATTCTGAGCATACTGATTTGTGGTGAGAATTTCAATAGTTATAATTGTTCTAACTGTTGAGAACTCAACACATTGCGCTAGTTTGTTGAATATCTGGAGGG
>JAEYGZ010000025.1 GCA_023409535.1 Bacillota bacterium | reverse complement strand
GTGCGTCAGATCTCTATAATCTCGCGCAACCTATTTCCCCCTCGAACACTTTTTAAGCCGTATAAAAACAGGCTGGGACACTTCACATGAGCGAAAAATACGTCGTCACCTGGGACATGTTGCAGATCCACGCACGCAAACTGGCCGCGCGTCTGATGCCTTCTGAACAGTGGAAAGGCATTATTGCCGTTAGCCGTGGCGGTCTGGTACCGGGGGCGCTGCTGGCCCGTGAGCTGGGTATTCGTCATGTCGATACCGTCTGCATCTCCAGCTATGACCACGACAACCAGCGTGAACTGAAAGTGCTGAAACGCGCGGAAGGCGACGGTGAAGGTTTCATCGTTATTGATGACCTGGTGGATACCGGCGGTACCGCGGTGGCTATCCGCGAAATGTACCCAAAAGCACACTTCGTCACCATCTTTGCGAAACCGGCGGGCCGCCCACTGGTGGATGATTACGTGATTGATATCCCACAGGATACCTGGATTGAACAGCCATGGGACATGGGCGTGGTCTTTGTACCGCCTATTTCCGGCCGTTAATTTCCGTACGTAACTTTACACGCCCGGCTATGCCGGGCGTTGTTCTTTTTATTCTGCCACGCGTTACAATGGACACTATATGACGTATCCATGGAGGCAACGCAATGACGCAGGCGAATCTCACCGAGACACTCTTCAAACCCCGTTTCAAGCACCCTGAAACCTCGACGCTGGTGCGTCGCTTCAATCCGGGGAACCAGCCTGCCGTCCAGTCTGCATTAGACGGTAAAAACGTGCCTCACTGGTATCGCATGATTAACCGCCTGATGTGGATCTGGCGCGGTATCGATCCGCGTGAAATCCTCGATGTGCAGGCGCGTATCGTCATGAGTGAAGCCGAGCGTACCGACAGCGAACTCTACGATACGGTGGTGGGTTACCGCGGCGGCAACTGGATCTACGAATGGTCGAAACAGGCGATGCTCTGGCAGCAAAAAGCCAGCCAGGAAGAGGACGCCACCCTCAGCGGCAAGCACTGGCTGCACGCAGCCAACCTTTACGCCATTGCCGCCTATCCGCACTTAAAAGGGGATGAGCTGGCGGAGCAGGCGCAGGCGCTGGCAAACCGTGCCTATGAAGAGGCTGCCCAACGCTTGCCGGGCCGGATGCGCGAGCTTGAGTTCACCATCCCCGGCGGCGGGCCCGTGACCGGGTTCCTGCATATGCCTGAAGGCGACGGCCCGTTTCCGACCGTGCTGATGTGCGGTGGGCTGGATTCGCTGCAAATCGACTATTACAGCCTGTATGAGCGTTACTTCGCCCCAAAAGGGATCGCGATGCTGACGCTTGATATGCCCTCTATCGGTTTTTCCTCTAAATGGAAACTGACGCAGGATTCCAGTCTTCTGCACCAGCATGCGCTGAAAGCGCTGGAAAACATTCCCTGGGTCGACCACACCCGCGTCGCGGCGTTTGGTTTCCGCTTTGGGGCGAACGTGGCCGTGCGTCTGGCCTATCTTGAGGCGTCACGCCTGAAGGCCGTAGCCTGTCTTGGGCCAGTGGTTCACGCTCTGCTCAGCGATCCTGCCCGTCAGGGCAGCGTGCCGGAAATGTACCTCGACGTACTGGCCAGCCGCCTTGGCATGCATGATGCTTCAGACGAAGCGCTGCGCGTGGAACTCAATCGCTATTCGTTAAAAACGCAGGGCCTGCTGGGACGCCGGTGTCCAACGCCGATGCTGTCCGGCTTCTGGAAAAACGATCCGTTCAGCCCGGAAGAGGAGTCACGCTTAATCACATCGTCATCTGCGGATGGCAAATTGCTGGAAGTTCCCTTCAGCCCGGTGTATCAGAATTTTGACAAAGCATTAAAAGAGATTACGCGTTGGATCGCCCAGAGATTGTGTTAAGAGATTGCTAAATTTTGATGGTTTGGTAAAACAGTGGCTTCACAAAAGGAGATCGTAATGACGTTACCGAGTGGACACCCGAAAAGTAGATTGATTAAGAAGTTCATGGCTCTTGGCCCGTATATTCGAGAAGAGCAGTGTGAAGAGAATCGCTTTTTTTTCGACTGCCTGGCTGTATGCGTCAACGTGAAGCCTGCACCCGAAAAACGTGAATTCTGGGGCTGGTGGATGGAAATGGAAGCAGAAGAGAAACGTTTTACCTATAGCTACCAGTTTGGCCTGTTTAATAAAGACGGCAACTGGCAGGCCACCACCATCAAAGATCAGGAAGTGATTGACCGCCTGGAATATACCCTGAAAGAGTTCCACGACAAGGCGCGCGATTTACTGGCCACGCTGGACCTGAAGCTTGAGCCTGCCGATGATTTTTCCAGTGAAAAGGCGAAATTAACGGCGTAAAGATGAAATAATGCCGGGTGATGATCCCGTAGGCCCGGTAAGCGCAGCGCCACCGGGCACAAAAAAACCGGCTTAATGCCGGTTTTTTTATTACTGCCGACTCAGAACTGGTAGGTCATACCCAGGGCAACGATATCATCGCTGCTCACGCCCAGTTTGTTATCGTCATCAATCTGGTTGATTTTATAATCAACAAACGCGGACATATTTTTGTTGAAATAATAGGTCGCGCCGACGTCGATATATTTCACCAGATCTTCATCGCCAATACCTTCGATATCCTTGCCTTTAGACTGGACATAACCCAGGGATGGACGCAGACCGAAATCGAACTGATATTGTGCGACCACTTCAAAGTTCTGCGCTTTATTGGCAAAGCCGCCCGAAATTGGGGTCATATTGCGGGTTTCGGAGTACATCGCCGCCAGGTAGATATCGTTCGCATCATATTTCAGACCGGTTGCCCAGGCTTCGGCTTTTTTGCCTTCGCCGCGGGTCAGCAGGTTCTGCGCGTTGGTACGGTCAGAGTTGGTGTACGCGCCGCTTACCGCGAAATCGCTGCCGCCAAAGTCATAGGTCAGAGACGTACCAAAACCGTCACCGTTCTGTTTTTTGACGTCGCGGTTTTCGTTTTTACCCTGATATTGCAGGGTCATATCCAGACCATCAACTGCGCCAAAGAAGTCGGTGTTACGGTAAGTGGCAAGACCGCTTGCACGCTTGGTCATGAAGTTATCGGTCTGCGCGGAAGAGTCGCCGCCAAACTCAGGGAACATATCGGTCCACGCTTCCACGTCATACAGCGCGCCCAGGTTACGACCGTAATCCAGAGAACCAAAGTCTTTCAGCTTCAGACCGGCGAATGCCAGACGCGTTTTCTGAGTGGAATCGCTCTCTGCTTTGTTGCCTGCAAATTCCGCTTCCCAACGGCCATAGCCCGTCAGCTGATCGTTAATCTGAGTTTCACCTTTAAAACCGAAACGCACGTATGTCTGGTCACCATCTTTTGAATCGTCATCGCTGATGTAGTGCATTGCTTTAACTTTGCCGTACACGTCCAGTTTGTTGCCGTTTTTATTATAAACTTCGGCAGCGTGAACAGATGCGGAAGCCACAACGCCCATAACCATTAATGCCAGAGTGCTCTTTTTCATTTTCGATCCTGTCTTATAAACGCGCTTAAAAATTCGCTGGACGATAAGCTCATGCTTAAGTCCCGTGAAAAAACAGAAAGGGTTTTAACGTTACGGAATGAAACTTTTATGACAAATTAAGATTAATTTTAAAAAACTGTGATTTATTATTTCGGTAATAAAATTGTCAAAATCCGCCGCTACGCTTCCTGATCCCGCGCAACAAAGTGTTTCGCGATGTGCTATGGCAGTTGGCAACGGGCCTGACACCTGTTAAAACGTTCGTTCGACATCACTTTCCCTTATCGTTGAACGGCAGAGAATCATGAGTGACAGCCAGACGCTGGTGGTAAAACTCGGTACCAGTGTTTTAACAGGCGGATCGCGCCGCCTAAATCGCGCCCACATTGTTGAGCTTGTACGTCAGTGCGCTAAGCTGCATGCCGCAGGGCATCGTATTGTTATTGTGACCTCCGGGGCGATTGCCGCCGGGCGTGAACATCTGGGTTACCCCGAACTCCCCGCGACGATCGCCTCTAAACAGCTGCTGGCCGCCGTGGGACAAAGCCGACTCATTCAACTCTGGGAACAGTTGTTCTCAATCTATGGCATTCACGTCGGGCAGATGCTGCTGACGCGCGCGGATATGGAAGACAGAGAACGCTTCCTGAACGCCCGCGATACGCTGCGCGCGCTGCTGGACAACAATATCGTCCCGGTGATTAACGAAAACGACGCCGTGGCTACCGCTGAAATCAAAGTGGGTGATAACGATAACCTCTCTGCGCTGGCGGCGATCCTGGCCGGTGCCGACAAGCTCTTGCTCCTGACCGACCAGCAGGGGCTGTTTACCGCAGACCCGCGCTCCAACCCGGAAGCTGAACTGATTACCGATGTACACGGCATTGACGATGCGCTGCGCGCCATCGCCGGCGACAGCGTCTCTGGCCTGGGAACGGGCGGCATGGGCACTAAACTGCAGGCGGCGGATGTGGCCTGCCGCGCCGGGATCGACACCATTATTGCGGCGGGCAGCCGTCCTGGCGTCATTGGCGACGT
This sequence comes from Bacillota bacterium, assembly GCA_023409535.1. Lineage (GTDB taxonomy): Bacteria > Bacillota > Clostridia > Lachnospirales > Lachnospiraceae > Mobilitalea. Next base: position 5,807 of record JAEYGZ010000025.1, on the reverse strand, counting down.
GATGGAAGGCATTTCCGTCGGCACGCGCTTCCACGCCCAGGAATCCCCGCTGGAAAACCGCAAACGCTGGATTTTCGGCGCGCCTCCGGCAGGTGAACTGACCGTGGATGAAGGGGCGACCGCGGCGATTCTGGAAAGAGGGAGTTCATTGCTTCCTAAAGGAATTAAAAACGTGACAGGCAACTTCTCCCGTGGTGAAGTGATCCGTATCCGTAACCTTGAAGGTCGCGACATCGCTCACGGCGTAAGCCGCTACAACAGCGATGCCCTGCGCCGTATTGCGGGTCACCACTCGCAGCAGATCGACGCCATTCTGGGTTACGAGTATGGCCCGGTTGCCGTGCATCGTGACGACATGATTATTCGTTAAGGAGCCAGAAAATGCTGGAACAAATGGGTGCCGCCGCCAAGGCCGCCTCTTACAAACTGGCGCTCCTTTCCAGCCGCGAGAAAAACCGCGTGCTGGAAAAAATCGCTGATTATCTGGAATCGCAGTCGCAGGAAATCCTCCTCGCCAATGAACAGGATCTGCTGGAAGCGCGTCGTAATGGTCTGAGCGAAGCGATGCTCGACCGTCTGGCGCTGACCCCGGCACGCCTGAAAGGCATCGCCGACGATGTCCGTCAGGTTTGTAACCTGGCCGACCCGGTCGGGCAGGTGATCGACGGTGGACTGCTCGACAGCGGTTTACGTCTGGAGCGCCGCCGCGTGCCTCTCGGCGTTATCGGCGTGATTTATGAAGCCCGTCCGAACGTGACGGTGGATGTCGCTTCCCTGTGCCTGAAGACCGGTAACGCCGCCATTCTGCGCGGCGGGAAAGAGACCTGGCGCACCAACGCCGCGACGGTGAAGGTCATCCAGCAGGCGCTGCAGGAGTGCGGCTTACCGGCAGGTGCCGTGCAGGCCATCGAAAGCCCGGACCGTGCGCTGGTGAACGAGATGCTGCGTATGGACAAATACATCGACATGCTGATCCCACGCGGTGGCGCGGGCCTGCACAAGCTGTGCCGCGAGCAGTCGACGATCCCGGTGATCACCGGCGGTATCGGCGTGTGCCATATCGTGGTGGACGAGAGCGCCGAAATTGCACCGGCGCTGAAGATTATCGTGAATGCCAAAACCCAGCGTCCAAGCACCTGTAATACGGTGGAAACGCTGCTGGTGCATCAGGGTATCGCGAACACCTTCCTGCCAGCCCTGAGCAAGCAGATGGCCGAGAGTGGCGTCACGCTGCACGCGGACGAGAAGGCGCTGGCGCTGCTGAAAGACGGCCCGGCGACGGTGGTGCCGGTAAACGCGGAGCAGTATGACGACGAGTTCCTGTCTTTGGATCTGAACGTGAAGATCGTAGCCGATCTCGACGACGCTATCGCGCACATCCGTGAGCATGGTACTCAGCACTCTGACGCCATCCTGACGCGCACGCTGCGCAATGCCGACCGCTTTATAAACGAAGTGGATTCTTCTGCCGTGTACGTGAACGCATCAACCCGCTTCACCGACGGTGGACAGTTTGGTCTGGGCGCGGAAGTGGCCGTGAGCACGCAGAAACTGCACGCGCGGGGTCCGATGGGCCTGGAAGCGTTGACTACGTACAAGTGGATCGGCATCGGCGACGATACGATTCGTGCGTAAATAATCACGGGTGATGCAAAAATAGCCATTTGATTCAAAAGGGCATTGACGCATCACCCGGATAGATCTAACCTTTTGCCCCGTGGTTACGCTCGTAACCGGCCTCTCAGGGCCGATATAGCTCAGTTGGTAGAGCAGCGCATTCGTAATGCGAAGGTCGTAGGTTCGACTCCTATTATCGGCACCATCTCTTCAAGAAGTTTCGCATCATTTATACCTTCCATATTTTCACTGTGGGACAGAAGACCCGAAAACTGAGTCAATTTTTTGCGCATGTTCGGTCAACAGTGAGCAACATAAACCGCCTCCCAAATTGTTAGATGTGTACTGTTATTGCTCAAATGTAGAGTGTGGGCATACGCTTGTGATGAATGTTTCCTTCTCACACACGATTAGTCCCAGCGCTTTGAGCGGCCAGGGACGGATTAAAGAGCTAATGGATGCCCTGCCACCGGATGAGCGACAAAAAGCATTAGAACTCCTGTTGGCTGCCAAAGAGAGCCGCTGAACGGTTCGCTGGGAGTAACTAAAAATTTTCCCGGCTTCGGTTCATTAAATTTCAGCTGTTTAAGAAAAAAGGTCTATAAGAATCAGTTTGTTAACTTTTAAATGTGCCGTCAGTTATCATTAAAAAATCTCACCTAAAATTTTATATCTCTTTACTATCAATAGCTTAATTCAAGTGGTTACGATGTTGGAGTAAAGCTAAACTGAAAAAAGCTGAAATTCTTTTCACTCTTTTCCGTTCCCTGCTCGCTGTAAATCCCCAGTTGTGGCGCGGTCTGGCGCTATCATTAGTAAAAAATCCCAACTGAAAAATTTTTGCGATCTGAAAACCGCAGGCGGGTGCAGTGTAGTGCGATTTTGGTCAAAATCGACTTTTGTTGACCAAGGAATCATGTCATGGTTTATTAATAATAACACTATTAAAACTTTAGAGGGATGCATATGCGTTTTTCGGAATTTTTTGGAGTTAAAAGGAATCAATCGGAATTGGATTTCGTAGATGTCCCTTTAGATACAGATATTGAGGTGTTTTTAGATCCTGCGGCAATAAAGTCACTTAACTCTCCTTGGGGTAATGAATTATCTTCACATCTTCAAAATTATTTTGAAACAGTTCTGAAACTAATTAAAAATGGTGAAGATGTTAAAGCACAAAATCTACTTTCATGTTTAAACGAAAGGAATGAATATCATTTAGGATACTCGAGTGGGAAATCAAGAGGCCATGGTTTTGGTGAAGGTGCTGCAAAGACTGTTTGGGGAGCTCTGACAAAGAGCAAAGCTGCGAAGTCTGGTCTGTTACAAGATTTAGAAGATACTGCTTTATTAATTGAGGGCATTGGAACTGACATGATTTCAGATGCAGTTTCAAATATATTAAGAGGCCCTTTAATAAAATACACGCAAGACATTTGTAATTACTATGGTATTAAGTTAACTGATAATGTCCCCTCTGGGCCTATCTGGAATCCAAGGGAGGAGAAGTGGGAGCTGGGATATGTCTCGTTGCCGATGACTAATGAAGGTAAAGTGATTCTTGTTCCGAAAATTATTGTGAGGCATCAAATAACTTATCAGCATGATGAATACTACAGACATTTTTTATTACCTGAAATGCAAAGACAACATTTAAAAGCTGGATCAGAACTAATTCAATTGCTGAAGAACGGTAAGCATAGGGTTACTAAAAAAAGTCTGATGGAGAAATACGGGAAAGACAAGCTCGCAATTGTTGAACAAACGCTTAAGTATCCTCATGTTCTTGATGAATATAGAGTGAGGAAAAATGATGCACCTTCTGAGCCATTACCGCACTCTGATTTTGCAGAAATGGAAAATGAATCGCCTAAAGTAGATTTTCAGCCATTTATTGACGAGTTGAAATCCATAGTTCCAGGCAGGGATGATGCAACTAAATATGAAGATTTGATAGAAAAATTATTTTCAATTTTATTTTACCCTTCTTTTTGTCATCCGACGAAGCAGCATAAAATTCATGATGGAAGAAAGAGAATTGATATTTCTTATTGCAATGAGGCCACATTTGGTTTTTTTAAGTGGATTGGCTTGCACTATCCCTCTTCTATGATTTACATAGAATGTAAAAATTATGGCAAAGAAGTTGGTAATCCAGAGTTAGATCAGTTATCCGGGCGCTTCTCGATTAGCAGAGGAAAAGTGGGGATATTGGTATGCCGGAGTATAGAAAATAAAGAAAAACTATACCAAAGCTGCAAAGATACTGCTAAAGACGATCGTGGATACATTCTGCCATTGGATGATGATGACATCTTAATGCTTATCGAAGAGTATCAGACTAAAAATGACCAATTGTTCCCACACTTGCGCAAGCTCTGGATGTCATTGATTGGCTAGGTTCCTGAATTGCGGTAATTGTTCATATTGGATAATTACCGCATCATTGGAGGAATGGTAGCCAATCTAACTGGGACATTCTTGGGGGCATGTTCATGGTGGTTATTTTATTTTTCATTATAAAACAATGTATTGAGTTGGTGTTTTGTTCCTATTATCGGCACTCACACAACAAAACCATTAAAAACAACAGTTTAAGACGATTTTTGCTCTCAAGTTACGGTTTTTTTTAAGGGATTCTGTGACCAACAATTGCCGCTATGGTTAACAGTGGCTATTCAGGTATGTTTGTACCTAGCGGCCTGTAGTTGAAAAGCTCGAACAGGTAGAAAGCGTGAACACTCCCCACGAACCGCTATCAACTCGAAGCTGATGACGTCGCCAACGTCTCTAAACCATCCCGAAACAGATTGATCACACGTATTTAAGCTCGATGTGTGGCCTGTGAGCCACGCAAACAGGTAAACGTACCTGCACACGATACGCAGGCTCTGCCAGCGCTTCGCTCACGCTCCGAAAGGTACACGATCACCCTGATAAGGAGTGATCCTTCTGAACACTGATGCAGCCGCTACGCTCCGCTTGTTGCTTGTAACACTAACGGGGCTTTATGGCTTCTATTGTCTGAAATCTAATACATTGCACAAACATCATGTGGATTGCTGTAAAGTTCGTCAGTATGATTATTTTCACAATCAGCGGATGAGAAAACACTTCTGGGAGATAAGGGACGAGACGATATGAAAGTGACTGATGAGGCTTTGTTACGTTCAGGGTTTACGCAGCCCGAATTGCAGAAGATAAAAAGCAATATTGAAAAATATGGAGGAACGCTTGGAGAGGCCATAAATGACCTCGCCAGACGATTTGTCACCTTGGCGGGAGTGGTGGCTGTTTGTACCTTTATCCTATTACTACTTATTGTCTTCAGCTCACCTGATAGAGTAATTGCATGGGGGCTGGCGATGATCTTTGGGGTTGCCATTATGTCCTTTGCACAGCCGCCGGTAATTTCCTATAAATCCTGGCGTTACCGAAAAGCTATCAAGGATTAACTGGTTCCATTTTCTGTTGTCACCAGGTCGAAAATCACTTTTGCTTTAACACCATAACCGACAATCTTCATTGTTAGCGTAGGAGTGCTCATTGTGCTGACTTTGCGATAGTAATCGTGTGTAAGCCAGCGGAATAATCTCCAGGCTCCAGTTTTTCGAGCGAGTCCTACAATGCTGTACACACTGGCTACAAGAGAAACACCATTATAGAGAGCCAGGCCCGTGTTAGGATTAAATCCCATAAATTGGGCGGTATGCATCGCGGAGTCAGCAATGATACCTTGCGAGGGTTTATGTCCTGCTGGCTGATCAAAGTTGAGCACTTCTTTCGTTAATCCGTTCATACCATCGGCAATCAGGACTGCCCCAGCCAGCATACCAATTGGCCCCATAGTGGATAACATCATAAAACCACCAAAGAAAACCATCCCTGAAAGCACAACATTCACAGCTGAAATAACATATCCGACTATCTTGTTATTTTCTCTGACGAACTCGACTTTCGCATAAAGCTGAGCGGACCTGGTCCTTAACAAGCGCTCTTGCTCAAGAAGATTCTCTTTTTCAGCACGCAGATTTTGGATGCACTCAATGCATTCTTCATCGGCTTTCGCCCGCCGTGCTGTCGCGAACTCTTTTTCTACGACCTGTTTTATTTCCTCAACAAACTTGATACGTGTTAGACCATCTTGTAAATAGTAAGCTGACAGTCGATTTGCAGTTTCGATGACCTTT
>JAEYGZ010000020.1 GCA_023409535.1 Bacillota bacterium | reverse complement strand
GCCTTGGAAAAATATGGAGTAGATAATACTGCAAAGACAAAGGATTATGAAAAATTTTTAGAAAAACTAAAAGAAGGTAAGACATTTAGATTTAGAGTAGCCTTGAACCCTGTAATATCAAAAATGGATGAAAATACAAAAGGCAGAGGAAAAATATATCCCTGCTACAACATCGAAGACCAAAGGAAGTTTTTCTTAGATAGATCTCTAAAAAATGGATTTGAATTAAAAGACGAAGATTTTCAAATAGTCGAGAGGGCGCATCCTCTTCTCAAGAAAAGAGGTATGAGGAATGTAAAACTAAATAAAGTTGTCTATGAGGGTAAGCTAAAGATAAAGGATAGAGAAAGATTTATAAAGACACTTAAAGAGGGCATGGGAAGAGAAAAAGCTTATGGTTTTGGAATGATGACCCTTATACCGGTGATGTGAAATGAATGAAATTGCTGGTGGGAAAAAGCCTGAACTTACAGAACTACCTCGAATCGAAGATAGGGTTAGCTTTATTTATCTTGAGCACGCAAAGATAAATAGACAAGACGGAGCACTGACAGTTGTTGACAGCAGGGGAATAATAAAAATACCAGCTGCCATAATAGGCATATTGATGCTAGGACCAGGTACAGATATAAGCCATAGAGCAGTTGAATTATTAGCCGACACAGGCACATCTATAATTTGGGCTGGAGAAAGAGGAGTAAGACTTTATGCTAACGGAAGACCTTTGGCACATTCCACAAAATTTCTTGAAAAACAAGCAGTATTATTTTCAAACAGAAATACTAGATTATTAGTGGCAAGAAAAATGTATCAAATGCGATTTCCAGATGAAGATGTCATGAAACTAACTATGCAGCAGCTTAGAGGAAGAGAAGGAGCTAGAGTAAGAAATTTGTACAGAAAAGAAGCAAAGCTACATGGAGTTGAATGGACAAAAAGAGAATATGACCCAGATAATTATGAAGAGGGCACAATAGTAAATAAAGCCTTATCAGCTGCCAATGTAGCACTATATGGAGTTTGTCACAGTGTAATAGTTGCCTTAGGAATGTCACCAGGCCTTGGTTTCGTCCATACAGGTCATGATAAATCCTTTGTCTATGATGTAGCAGACCTATACAAGGCTCAATACACAATACCGCTTTCCTTTGAAATAGCAGAAGAAGCATCGGAAGACGACAACATAGGAAGAATAGCTAGACAGAAGCTTCGAGATAAGTGCCTAGATGGAAAATTGATGAAAAAAATTGTAGAAGATTTGCAGTATTTAATGGAAATAAATCCAGATGATTTAGTGAATTTAGACACAATAAGTCTTTGGGATGACAATGGAAAATTAGTAAAATATGGAGTGAATTACACAGAAGGTGATAACTAATGCCTTTCACAGTAATAACACTATCAAAAGTTCCCAATTCTCTTAGAGGAGATTTGAGCAAATGGCTGCAAGAAGTGGCTACTGGAGTATATGTTGGAAATCTCAACACAAAAGTTAGAGAAAAACTTTGGGAGAGAGTTAAAGATAATTTAAAAGATGGCGAGGCGACAATATCTTATTATCACAGGAACGAAATTGGCTATAACTTTGAAACTATAAATGGAATTAGAGAAGTAATAGATTTAGAGGGTCTACCATTAGTTCTTGTAAAAAAAGAAGAAAAAGAAAGAGAAAAGACCTTAAAAGAAGGATTTTCAAAGGCAGCTCAATTAAAAAAAATAAAAAATATAGAGCATGGCAAATTAAAAAAAGAAGCAGAAAAGGAAAAACAAAAAGAATATGTAGTAGTGGACATAGAAACTGACGGGCTGGACATAAATAATAATAAAATTATTGAAATAGGTGCAGTGAAAGTAGGAAAAAATAGAGAAGAATTTCATAGATTAATAAAAATTCAAGGAAAATTGCCAGAAGAAATAGTAAGGCTAACTAAGATAGATGATAAAATGTTGGAAAGAGAAGGAGTGCCTATAGGCGAAGCTTTAAAAGAATTTTTAGAGTTTATTGGAGAAAAAAATCTTGTTGGGTATAACGTAAATTTTGATGTACAATTTTTAAACGAAGCCTTGGCTAGAGAAAATTTGCCAAAGATAAAAAATAAAGTTTATGACATCATGCAATATGTAAAAAAAGAAAACTTATTTCTTAAAAATTATAAACTTAACACAGTTTTGAAAACCTATGGAATAGAGGAAGAAGTACCTCACAGGGCATTGGAAGATGCAATTTTAGAAGAAAAGTTAATTTTAAAAGTGAAAAAATTATTGGATATGTTAAAATAAAAAGGGCATGATTATGGGATCTTTTAACTGTAGTCCCCGCGTGTGCGGGGGTGATCCCTGGAAGAAAATCAAGAATTATTGAATTGGATCGTAGTCCCCGCGTGTGCGGGGGTGATCCTCTGTGATATAGTTTAAAGTGGAGATAGAAAGAGTAGTCCCCGCGTGTGCGGGGGTGATCCTAAGCCTTTTCTGCCTTGGGGTCTAAGACTACTGTAGTCCCCGCGTGTGCGGGGGTGATCCTGATAATAAGGGCATTGAAATCTTTGAAGGAGAGTAGTCCCCGCGTGTGCGGGGGTGATCCTCATGTTAAAGGTGTTGAAAATCAGACGCTTGTGTAGTCCCCGCGTGTGCGGGGGTGATCCTCACCTTTACCCAGCGTAAAATAACAGAATAACGTAGTCCCCGCGTGTGCGGGGGTGATCCCCACGACGGGACAACAGGGTTTGTACAAGTTTTGTAGTCCCCGCGTGTGCGGGGGTGATCCTAATGTGAAATGGATTTAATATGACTACTTCTAGTAGTCCCCGCGTGTGCGGGGGTGATCCTATATCCTGAACATAAAAATAATCATAGTCATTGTAGTCCCCGCGTGTGCGGGGGTGATCCTAAATATTAAATTTATGACTCTATCAACAATTTGTAGTCCCCGCGTGTGCGGGGGTGATCCTGGAAGAAAGCTGGAATGCAAGCACTAGGGTGGGTAGTCCCCGCGTGTGCGGGGGTGATCCCATTGCTTGAATAGTTTCATCTCTGCCAGAAATGTAGTCCCCGCGTGTGCGGGGGTGATCCTAATATTAAATGCAAATAACATTAAAAGCTGCAGTAGTCCCCGCGTGTGCGGGGGTGATCCTGCTGATGTTATGGAAAAATTAGGTATTTTGGAGTAGTCCCCGCGTGTGCGGGGGTGATCCTTTATGTAAGGACAAATTTTGTCCTAATTGTAAGTAGTCCCCGCGTGTGCGGGGGTGATCCTGAGATCCTTGGAAAAAGGGATTTAAATGATGAGTAGTCCCCGCGTGTGCGGGGGTGATCCCAACTCAGATTATGCAGATTATGTTGAATTTGGGTAGTCCCCGCGTGTGCGGGGGTGATCCTATTAGGGAATGAATATACCTTGCGAGAAGTTTGTAGTCCCCGCGTGTGCGGGGGTGATCCTGATGTATTATTAAGAGTATCAAAACAACAACCGTAGTCCCCGCGTGTGCGGGGGTGATCCCAATCTTCAATTTCAAACTCTAAATTTTCAAAAGTAGTCCCCGCGTGTGCGGGGGTGATCCTGAAAAAAACATTTATTCAAAAATAATTGACAAGTAGTCCCCGCGTGTGCGGGGGTGATCCTGTTCAATGAATTTATTTAGAACACAAGTATGTGTAGTCCCCGCGTGTGCGGGGGTGATCCTTGCTTGTCCTGTTTCTGGCGATATGATAGATAGTAGTCCCCGCGTGTGCGGGGGTGATCCTGGTACATTCTTTGATACTGCTAACCCACAATAGTAGTCCCCGCGTGTGCGGGGGTGATCCCTTTAGAGCCAACAATTGGGAGAAGTGGTGGCAGTAGTCCCCGCGTGTGCGGGGGTGATCCTTAAAGAAAGTCTATCTGAAAAATGGGGCAGCAGTAGTCCCCGCGTGTGCGGGGGTGATCCTCACTTTGTTTTTACTTTCCATGCTATCCTCTCGTAGTCCCCGCGTGTGCGGGGGTGATCCCTTAAACCTTGGTGTTCCGTCAGAGTATCCGTAGTAGTCCCCGCGTGTGCGGGGGTGATCCTACTCTTCCAGAATTATCTCAAGATGAAAGAAAGTAGTCCCCGCGTGTGCGGGGGTGATCCCTGGAGTATAAGAAAAATCACTTAGGATTTCCTGTAGTCCCCGCGTGTGCGGGGGTGATCCCCTTGAGGTCCTATGCTGCCCCTATCTACCTTGGTAGTCCCCGCGTGTGCGGGGGTGATCCTAGCGTTTTTGCACCCTCAATAAAGCCTTTTATGTAGTCCCCGCGTGTGCGGGGGTGATCCTGATATACGCTCATTTGGAACTTCGACGGGACAGTAGTCCCCGCGTGTGCGGGGGTGATCCTTAAAGCAAATGAAGAAGAAAATTATTATTTAAGTAGTCCCCGCGTGTGCGGGGGTGATCCCGCTAAGGGTGCTAACTACATTGATTTTAGTAAGTAGTCCCCGCGTGTGCGGGGGTGATCCCTGATGCAGCGATTGCTTTGCCAATTCCTGCAGGTAGTCCCCGCGTGTGCGGGGGTGATCCTTCTGATTTTCCATTTTCTTGAAATTCTAGTGTGTAGTCCCCGCGTGTGCGGGGGTGATCCTAAAAACAAGTAAAACTCATATCCCACTAATTGGTAGTCCCCGCGTATGCGGGGGTGATCCTACAGTTTCCGCAAGCTCGATGTTTGCCTCGATGTAGTCCCCGCGTATGCGGGGGTGATCCCTGATAGACAAGGACCACATAGAGCAGTCTTTGGTAGTCCCCGCGTATGCGGGGGTAATCCTATATCATTAAAAGCAATTAAACCTGAAATTAATCAAGATAGGATTGATGGTATAGTTAATAAAATAAGTGAGTATGATGACTTTAAAGAGGGTAAATGGTTATTAGAAGAACCGATTAAAAACTTCACACAGAGCATAGTTGATGACACAATTAAAACAAATGCAGACTTTCAATATAAATCAGGGTTAACTCCTAAGATAGTGAGAAAAGAAGTTGGCAGTTGTTGTGACTGGTGTAAAGAAGTTGTTGGCGTATACGAATACCCTGATGTTCCAAAAGATGTTTATAAAAGGCACAGATTCTGCAGATGTACAGTTGATTATTTACCAGGCGATGGAAGAAAACAAGATGTGCATACTAAGAAATGGATAGATGCTGATAAGAACGATGAAATTCAAAAAAGAATTAAGTCCAGTGAAGATATAAGAGAGAGTAATAAGCTTGTTAAATTGTGTTTTAGAGAAAACATAGAATATAATGCAGTTAAGTTGAATAAAACAAAAAATACAGAAGAAGAAATCATAAAAAAACTTGCAGGTGGAGATGAAACAAAAGGTTCTTGTTCTTCTCTTGCTTTTGCCTATATTGGGAACAAAGCAGGCTTCGATGTTTTAGATTTTAGAGGTGGTAAGAGTTGCGATATATTTGCAAATTTTAAAAATATCGAAGAGATTTCAAACTTAAATGGAGTTAAGAGTTATGTAGAAAAGCATACAAATGATTTGAAAGCTGTGAAAAAATTGTTTTCGCGCGTTAAATCAGGAAAAGAATATTATTTAGCAACAGGAGAACACGCTGCAATTATACGAAAGACTGAAAAAGGTTATGAGTATTTAGAATTACAATCGCCTGAAACAAAAGGGTATCCGCTTAATGGGTTTACAGAACTGAATGACAGAGAGTTAATTAGTCGGTTTAAATGTAAGAAGAGCCATTCTTTAAAATACATTGGCAAAATAGAAGCTAATAGTATTTTAATTGATACCGAAAGTTTATATGAAAACACTGAATTTCAGTCTTTATTATGTTTTATAAATACCGAAAATAAGTCTCAAATGAAAGGAAGTAAAGGACATGTCAGGTAATAATAAAGAAGATGTTTTTTACGAAGATGAAAACTATATTTATGCTGATTGTTATATAGCTGGATATGAAGATTTTTATAAAGATAAGGAAAACAAAGATAATAAAATTTGGTGGACTAGAAAAATTGATACCATTGGACAGCTTAATATAAGCTTTGATAGAAAAAAATTTACAACTTGTTTGAAGATTATCCATATAATATGTCTGAAGAAGAAATTGAAATATTTGAAAAAGAAGAGCCTTATTGGGCAAACTTTTTTGCATGGAGAAAACAAAAATAAATTATAAAAGCACATTGACAATGATGTTAGATGTGCTTTTTTAATGCAAATAATCGTGAGTTAATTGTGTAAAAATCACACGCAAATTCACACGATTAATTTTATAAAAGGAGTTTGATATTTTGAAAAATATGGAAGTCAAACTCCCACTAAGTCGGTAATTTTAGATTATAAAAAATCGCTAGGGAATGAGGCAGTAGAGCTTTATAAAAAGACTGGAAGAAGTCCCTTTCCTTGGCAAGAAAAAATGGTAAATGATTTGTTTGCCATAAATGATGAGGGTCTGTGGACTCACTCCAAGTTTGGTTACGCAGTTCCAAGAAGAAATGGGAAAACCGAAGTGGTCTACATGGCTGAACTTTGGGGACTATTTCACGGACTAAATATTTTACACACAGCTCACAGGATCTCAACATCTCATTCATCTTTTGAGAAGCTAAAGAAATATCTTGAGGATATGGGACTTGTAGACAAAGAAAACTTCTCATCAATTAAAGCGAAAGGGCAAGAAAGAATTGAACTCAATGAATATGGTGGAGTAATACAATTCAGAACCAGGACATCTACAGGTGGTCTCGGAGAAGGCTTTGACATGCTTATTATTGACGAAGCTCAAGAGTACACAGATGATCAAGAGTCTGCTCTTAAATATACAGTTACAGACTCAGACAATCCAATGACCATAATGTGTGGGACTCCACCAACAATGGTTTCAGGGGGGACTGTATTTACAAAATACCGTGAGTCAATCCTATCTGGTGGAAGAAAGCACAACGGTTGGTCTGAATGGTCTGTAGAAGACATGAGTGATATTCATGATAAAGACTTATGGTATCTCACAAATCCATCAATGGGTTATAAATTAACAGAAAGAGCAATTGAAGAAGAAATTGGTCCAGATGAAACAGACTTTAACATTCAAAGGCTTGGCTTATGGTTAAGATATAATCAAAAATCTGCAATTTCTGAATATGAGTGGAAAGCTTTGAAAGTTAAGAAGCTACCTACTCTTAAAGGCAAATTATATGCAGGAATAAAATTTGGTAAAGATGGAACCAATGTAGCCTTATCAATTGCAGTTAAAACTTTATCAAACAGAATATTTGTTGAATCAATAGACTGTCAAAACATAAGAAATGGCGATTATTGGATGATTGATTTTCTTAAAAAAATTGATGTAGAAAGAATTGTAATTGATGGTGCTTCAAGGCAAGAAATTTTATCAAAAGAGTTAAAGGAAGAAGGACTTGGAAATGTAATCTTACCGACTGTAAAAGAAATAATAATTGCAAATTCAATGTGGGAAGAAGCTATTTATCAAAAAACTTTATGCCACATGGACCAACCTTCACTTACTCAAGTAGTGACCAATTGCGACAAAAGACCAATTGGAACAAGTAGTAGGTAGTCCCCGCCTTATGCGGGGGGTAATCCTAAGAAACTTAAAAAGGGTAATAAAAAAGAGCTACTAGAATTAATAATACTTTTACTCAATCTGTTAATCGCCATTATCGGATTAATAAAAGAATTTTTAAAATAGTAACTCCAAGAGATGGGAATTCCCTCTCTCTTTAAGGGTATTATATTATAAAGTCCCCATTGAGTCAAAATGAAAAAAAAGAGATACGAATATAATTTTATTAAGCTTAATCATAACGATAAATGCGATAGTATTTTTAAGGACCTCGGAGTAGCTAGTAACATATTGGTTATCATTCTATGTTTACTATTAATAGTTAAAATTAAGGCAAAGTGAAAAAGTTTAGTAGTCTCCGCGTATGCGGTGGTAATTGCCATGTTTTTGTGTTTTTTCGTATTGAATAGCTCTATTACAAGGTTTCTTTTTATATTTCAGCATTTTCTATACTAAAGAAGCACATCCAACTTATTATTGTTAGAGTGCTTCTAATCCTTATATTCTTTCATATATTTTTTTAGTATTCCCCTAGGGTCATCTATATAAAAAAATTTCCCGCCTAAGTTATTCGGCTCACTGAGTGCATATATGTAATCTTCCTCAGTTTCATCAACAACTTTTAAGGTATTATTTTTATCAAAAACAATATTATATTCTCCATTATTTACAAAACTTAAAGGATCATCAGGTCCAATATATTTTACTTTGCCAACATACTCCAAAGGAATTTCTTTATCAAATTCTGATTGATATACTTGGATTGTTTTCATTATTTTCCCTTTCTATGTTTTAATTTTATTTTATATTGATTTCCAGCCTTTTCATACCAATGAACATCAAGGATATACTTTGTACTTTCTATTTTACCAACTTTTTCCTCGGTCCACGAGCGTGAAAGTGATCCTATTATACTTTATTTTTCTAGCTTGTACATTTGTAGTCCCCATATGTATGTAAGATATTTAAAGTGACTAATATAAAAGTTATAAATGCTTTTGTAAAACCTAAACTTTTGGAGCTTTTTATCAAAATTAAAACAATAACTTTTTTTAAATGTAAAATCTTATATAATTGTAAATAGTGTTATATTTATTATCTAAAAAGGTGAGCAAATGATGAAAAGAAATAGAAATTTAAAAGTTATTGCTGCTGTATTTGCAATTGCTATTGGGGTTTTATTAAGTGGAGACTTTATAGGCAACGAAAGTTACAACAGAAACTTTTTTAATAAGATTGATAGTATTTTTGGAAGTAAATATGAGGTTACTGAAAAGAGTCCCTACTATGATATAGATAAAAATCCGCCACAGTTTTCTTATGATGATTTGAAGATGAGACCTGATTTTGAACTTTATTCGGATTTGGATAAGTTAAATCGAGTAGGGCCTGCCAATGCCCTTATTGGTCCAGATTCTCTACCAAAAGTGCCAAGGGGAGATATTTCAAAGGTTTATCCTACGGGTTGGCATCAAAAGTTTTATGATTTTGTTGAAGGCGGAGCAGTTTATAATAGGTGTCATCTCATTGCTTATCAGCTCACTGGAGAAAATGATAATTGGAAAAATTTGATGACTGGAACTAGGTCTTTTAATGCAAAGGGTATGCTCCCTTTTGAAAATGCTGTTGGAAATTACATTAGAGACACTGGCAAAAAGGTTCGATATAGAGTCACACCTATTTTTGTAGGAGATGAGCTTGTGGCAAGAGGGGTAATTATGGAAGCCTATAGTATTGAGGACCATGGTAAAAAGATAAATTTTAGAGTTTTTGTGAAAAATATTGAAAAGGGTGTTTGGATTGATTATAAGACTGGAAGGACAAGACCTTACAAGAATTAAAGATACTTGGCAAAACTTAATATTTGTAATTTTATAAAAGCCTTGTGGCTTTTATTTTTTTGAAAGTATAAAAATTTGAATAAAAGTCATAAGAATTATTGACTCTCGCACAACTTGTGTTATAATGCTTAAAGCAAAAAAAGGAGAATAACATGAGACTTAGAAAAAAACATTTTGCTATTCCTGAGATGCGTGAAAATCCTTATGTATTTTTTAATGGAGAAGAAAACAAAGGTAAGTGGAAAGATGTATTTGGAAATGACAATCCAATTTATCTTGAAATTGGCGCAGGCAAGGGAACATTTACTATAGAATCAGCAAAAAAAAATAAAGATATAAATTATATAATGGTAGACATTGAGACTAATGCACTTATTTATGCTACTAGAAAAATCTTAGATGAAGAGCTTACAAATGTAAGGGCGATGCCAATTAATGCAGAAAATATCTTAGAATATTTTGACAAGGATGAGTTAAGTAGAATTTATATAAATTTTTGCAATCCATGGCCTAAGTTAAAACACAAAAAAAGAAGATTAACTTTTCCGAGATTTTTAGAAAAGTATAAAGTTATTTTAAAAGCAAAATCACAAATATATTTTAAGACAGATGACTTGGAATTATTTGAAGAAAGTTTAGATTATTTTAGTGATTGTGGCTTCTCAACATTAGTAGAAGAATTTGATATGAAACTTGAGGATTATCCAGAAAATATAGTAACTGAATATGAGAGAAAATTCAGAAAGTTAAATCAAAAGATAAAATTTGGTGTATTTGAATACTATAGAGACTGAACTTAATATTTAACACAACAACGTTAACTTAAATATTATCTAGATTGACAATAACTCATTAGGAATATATAATTATTTCAGGAGTTGAAGAGATGGATATTATTGAATTAAAAGAAAAAGTAAAAAATGGATATACTGTAACAAGAGACGAAGCAATAGAAATCTACAACAGTGACTATGAAGTTTTGACCAAAGCAGCAGATGAACTTAGAGAATATTTTTGTGGCAATGATTTTGATGTTTGTACTATAATAAATGCAAAAAGTGGAAAGTGCTCTGAGAACTGCAAATTCTGTGCACAGTCAGCACACTACAACACACATATAAAAGAATATGACTTGTTAGATGAAGAAACAATTGTAAATGACGCACTAGACAAGTACAAGAGAGGAATTCCAAGATACTCAATGGTTGCCAGTGGAAAGGGACTTACAGCAAAAGACATAGATAAAGTTTGTAATATCACAAGAAAAATTTATGAAAAAGCCCCTGGAATAAAAATCTGCATATCTGGTGGGATAATCTCTGAAGAATCCTTTGAGAAATTAAAGGATGCGGGGATAACACGAATTCACAACAATCTCGAAACATCAAGAAACTTCTTTCCAGAAATATGTACCACTCATACTTACGAGCAAAAGATCGACACAATAAAGGCAGCTCAAAAAGCAGGAATGGAAATTTGCTCAGGTGGACTAATAGGACTTGGCGAAGACTTTAAAGACAGAATAGATATGGCATTACAATTAAGAGAACTTGACGTTCATTCGGTGCCAGTAAACTTACTGAATCCAATAAAAAATACACCTTTAGAAAACAATAAACCACTTTCAATGGAAGAAGTAAATAGAACCTGTGCAACTTTTAGATTTATACTGCCAAAAGCACTTATAAGACTAGCTGGTGGACGTGCATTAATGGAAGAATTTGGCAAGTCAGCCTTTAAATCAGGAGCTAATGCAGCAATATCTGGAGTGCTACTGACTACAAAGGGAGCGAGCATAGAAGAAGACATGGAAAGATTTAAAGAACTTGATTATAAGGTAAAAGCAGTGTAAAAAAATTATTGAAATATTTATTGTAAAATACTTGACAAAGCAAGAGAAAAATAGTAATATAAAACAGCTGTAACAAATGCAGCTGTTATTTTTTTAATTAGATAATAAAAATTTAAAAAAAATATAAAAAATAGTTGACATTAAAAGATTGAGATGCTAAACTATAATAGTTGTCTCACAAAGACAGCAGAGCTTTTGTAAAAGACAAGTAAAAACAATTAAAAAAATTGTAAAAAACACTTGACAAGAAGAAATTACAAGAGTACAATAAATAAGCTACTTCAAAGAGTAGCAATGAAACATGATAATTAAATAGTGTGAAGATAAAAAAAGATTCGTAATGAATCACAGATTCGTAAAGAATCACAAGCAAACCAGAAATTCGTTTAGTTTGATAAAACTAATGAGTCATACAAATTTTTAATTGAGAGTTTGATCCTGGCTCAGGACGAACGCTGGCGGCGCGCTTAACACATGCAAGTCGAGCGATGAAATTTTAACAGAACCCTTCGGGGCGAAGATAAAATGGATTAGCGGCGGACGGGTGAGTAACACGTGAGTAACCTGCCTTAGACATTGGGATAGCCTCGGGAAACCGGGATTAATACCGAATAACATCACATAGACACATGTCATTGTGATCAAAACTCCGGTGGTCTAAGATGGACTCGCGTCCCATTAGCTAGTTGGTAAGGTAACGGCCTACCAAGGCGACGATGGGTAGCCGGCCTGAGAGGGTGAACGGCCACATTGGAACTGAGAAACGGTCCAAACTCCTACGGGAGGCAGCAGTGGGGAATATTGCACAATGGGGGAAACCCTGATGCAGCGACGCCGCGTGAACGAAGAAGGCTTTCGAGTCGTAAAGTTCTTTTATATGGGAAGATAATGACGGTACCATAAGAAAAAGCCCCGGCTAACTACGTGCCAGCAGCCGCGGTAATACGTAGGGGGCTAGCGTTGTCCGGAATCACTGGGCGTAAAGGGTTCGCAGGCGGAAATGCAAGTCAGATGTAAAAGGCAGTAGCTTAACTACTGTAAGCATTTGAAACTGCATATCTTGAGAAGAGTAGAGGTAAGTGGAATTTTTAGTGTAGCGGTGAAATGCGTAGATATTAAAAAGAATACCGGTGGCGAAGGCGACTTACTGGGCTCATTCTGACGCTGAGGAACGAAAGCGTGGGTAGCAAACAGGATTAGATACCCTGGTAGTCCACGCTGTAAACGATGAGTGCTAGGTGTCGGCGTAAGTCGGTGCCGCAGTTAACACAATAAGCACTCCGCCTGGGGAGTACGTGCGCAAGCATGAAACTCAAAGGAATTGACGGGGACCCGCACAAGCAGCGGAGCATGTGGTTTAATTCGAAGCAACGCGAAGAACCTTACCAAGGCTTGACATACTGAGGAAAGACTTAGAGATAAGTCCCTCTCTTCGGAGACCTCAATACAGGTGGTGCATGGTTGTCGTCAGCTCGTGTCGTGAGATGTTGGGTTAAGTCCCGCAACGAGCGCAACCCTTATCTTTAGTTGCCAGCATTTCGGATGGGAACTCTAAAGAGACTGCCGATGATAAATCGGAGGAAGGTGGGGATGACGTCAAATCATCATGCCCTATATGCCTTGGGCTACACACGTGCTACAATGGAAGGTACAAAGGGAAGCAAAATAGTGATATTAAGCAAACCTCAAAAAGCCTTTCTCAGTTCGGATTGTACTCTGCAACTCGAGTACATGAAGATGGAGTTGCTAGTAATCGCAGATCAGAATGCTGCGGTGAATGCGTTCCCGGGTCT
This sequence comes from Bacillota bacterium, assembly GCA_023409535.1. GTDB lineage: Bacteria > Bacillota > Clostridia > Lachnospirales > Lachnospiraceae > Mobilitalea. The sequence continues at coordinate 2,348 of JAEYGZ010000020.1, read as the reverse complement.
TGTACACACCGCCCGTCACACCATGGGAGCTTGTAATACCCGAAGCCTGCGAGCGAACCGTAAGGAAGCAGCAGTCGAAGGTAGGATAAGTGACTGGGGTGAAGTCGTAACAAGGTAGCCGTATCGGAAGGTGCGGCTGGATCACCTCCTTTCTAAGGAAAGAAAATCTTCACACTATATTAATTATATATGGGGGTATAGCTCAGTTGGGAGAGCGCCTGCCTTGCAAGCAGGAGGTCAGGAGTTCGAATCTCCTTATCTCCACCATACCGACATGCAATTAGCGTGAAGGTTGAAAACTTCTTTGAAAAAAGAAGAGAACCATAACAACTTAAAAACTAATCAAAATTTCTTAAACAAAACAATAAACTGGAAATAAACAGAAATGTTTATTAACAAAGGTCAAGTTAAAAAGAGCACTAGGAGAATGCCTAGGCACCAAGAGGCGAAGAAGGACGTGACAAGCTGCGAAAAGCTACGGTAAGGAGCAAATATCCCGTGACCCGTAGATATCCGAATGGGGAAACCCACCGCAAGGTATCCTATAGCCAATCCATAACTATAGGAAGCGAACCAGGTGAACTGAAACATCTAAGTAACCTGAGGAAAAGAAAGAAAACTCGATTCCCCAAGTAGCGGCGAGCGAACAGGGAAGAGCCCGAAGTGTAAAAAGAGAAAATAGCCAGCCGAATCATCTGGGAAGAAGAACCAAAGAAGGTAAGAGTCCTGTAGGCGAAAGCGAAAATATCCGACACAAAAGAGTACCACGGAACACGAGAAATTCAGTGGGAATATGGGGGGCCCACCCCCTAAGGCTAAATACTACTTGGTGACCGATAGCGAACAAGTACCGTGAGGGAAAGGTGAAAAGAACCCCGAGAGGGGAGTGAAAAAGAATCTGAAACCTAGTGTTTACAAGCAGCGAAAGTGGCTATAGACCACGATCGTGTACTTTTTGTAGAACGGGCCAGCGAGTTACGATTATTAGCAAGGTTAAACATTACAGATGTGGAGCCGCAGCGAAAGCGAGTCTAAAAAGGGCAAAAGTTAATAGTCGTAGACCCGAAACCGTGTGATCTATCCATGGGCAGAGTGAAGTTGAAGTAAAATTCAATGGAGGCTCGAACCGGGTAGCGTTTAAAAGCTATCGGATGACCTGTGGATAGGGGTGAAAAGCCAAACGAACACGGAGATAGCTGGTTCTCCTCGAAATAGCTTTAGGGCTAGCCTCTAGTGGAAACATGAAAAGGGGGTAGAGCACTGAATGGTCGCGGGGCATGCATATGTTACCAAGACCTATCAAACTCCGAATACCATATCATGCACTAGGGAGTCAGACTATGTGGGATGAGCTTCATAGTCGAAAGGGAAAGAGCCCAGACCATCAGCTAAGGTCCCAAAATTATAGTTAAGTGGGAAAGGATGTGGAGTTACTGAGACAACTAGGATGTTGGCTTAGAAGCAGCCACTCATTCAAAGAGTGCGTAATAGCTCACTAGTCAAGTGACTCTGCGCCGAAGATAACCGGGGCTAAACTATATACCGAAGCTATGGAACGTTAAACGTTGGTAGAGGAGCAATGTATGGAGGACGAAGCAGAAGCCGTAAGGCACTGTGGACACCATACAAGAGAGAATGCTGGCATGAGTAGCGAGAGGTGAGTGAGAATCTCACCCGTCGAAAACCCAAGGATTCCTGAGCAAGGCTCGTCCACTCAGGGTAAGTCGGGACCTAAGGCGAGGCTGAAAAGCGTAGTCGATGGACAACAGGTTGAGATTCCTGTACCTCGTACAGACAGAACTGTGGGGACACGGAAGGGTAATAAGAGCCGGGAAAGGAAAAACCGGTGCAAGCGCAAAGGTTAGGAGAAGAGGAAAACCCCTTCTTTGATGCTGAAACGTGACGCGGAGCGAATTTAAAGTAGCGAAGCTTATGAACCCATGCCGTCGAGAAAATCCGCTATTGCTCTGTACGGGCCCGTACCGTAATCCGACACAGGTGGATGAGGAGAGAATCCTAAGGCCGACGGGAGAAGCATTGTTAAGGAACTCGGCAAAATGACCCCGTAACTTCGGGATAAGGGGAGCCTCGAGAGAGGCCGCAGAGAATAGGCCCAAGCGACTGTTTAACAAAAACACAGGTCTGTGCGAAGTAGAGATACGACGTATACGGGCTGACGCCTGCCCAGTGCCGGAAGGTTAAGGGGAAGTGTAAGGGCAACCGAAGCACGGAACTTAAGCCCCGGTGAACGGCGGCCGTAACTATAACGGTCCTAAGGTAGCGAAATTCCTTGTCGGGTAAGTTCCGACCCGCACGAATGGCGTAACGACTTGGGCACTGTCTCAACA
>JAEYGZ010000010.1 GCA_023409535.1 Bacillota bacterium | reverse complement strand
CGGAGACTCGAGACGTAACACCGATGCCGCGCGCAGTTCGGTCGAGGCCTCGCTGACCTCGGCAGTGCCGAGCGGGCTCGTCCTCGTCAGCGACACACGAGTCGACTTCAGTTGGCCCCCGTCCGGCTCCGGCCCCGACGCCCCCGATCCGCCCAAGCCGCCGTGTCTGCCGGATCCACCGGACCCTGCAAGCGGCGTCGACCCGCCAGGCGGGACCGTTCCACCGTCTCTGCCCGACGCGGCCTGACACACACCGCGGGAACTCAACCGAGTCGTCGCGCGAAGCCTAACCCCGCCACCACATGAGGTGGCGGGGCATAGGGAGTTTGTTCGGTGCGCGCGAACGATTCGACGTTGCAGCATTTCTTGACGGGATCAGGGAGATGCTGGGCGGCTAGCGTGAGGACTGTCCGGGTTCGGGGTCCCTATGTCCCGCTCGGTTCGGGCGCCTCCGCGTGCCGCAGCGGTGACCTCTGCTGCGTGCCCGCCGGTTGGGGGCGCTCAGCCGAGTTCTTCGTCTTCGAGCGCGGCGTCGGACTTCACCTGCTCCATGTGTTCGCGCATGGTCTTCTCCGGCAGCCGGTAATGCACGGCGACGTAGAACACGATGATGCTGAACACCACGGTCACGATGTTGGCCGGCCAGAACCCGAGGATGGCGGAGTCGTCGAGATCGCCTGCGAGGTAGGAGATCAGGGCGAGGCCGGCCAGCCAGATGATGATCCACGAGCCCGAGCGCATCTCGAGCACCGGCTGGTCGTAGACCATCTCGAGGACGGCGAGCAACACCAGACCGATGAGGACCGCGATGAACAGCTTGAAGTTGATCGTCCACGTCGACCAGATCACGATGAGATTCGACGAGACGAACGCGAGTACCGGGATCACGTCGCCACCCGGGACACGGAAGGGGCGGTCGAGTTCTGGTGCGGCACGACGCAGCGCGGCAACAACCACCGGTCCCGCAGCGAAGGACAGCACCGTCGCGGACGTGATGAACCCGACGAGCTGCTGCCAACTCGGGAAAGGTAGCAGCACGATCAATCCGAGCACGAATGCGACCAGCAGACTGACGAGTGGGACGCCGCGGTGCGTCGTCTTGGCCAGCGGCCGTGGCGCGTTGCCGTTGCGGGCCATGGCGTAGGAGACGCGCGCGGTGACAGTGGTGTAGATCAGGCCGGTGTCGGCGGGCGACACGATCGCGTCGATGTAGAGCAGCGTGGCCAGCCATGCCAGTCCGAGAGCGGTGGCGATGGCGGCCAGTGGACCGAAGTCGTTCTTGAAGCCCATCTCCGACCAGCCTCTGGCGAAGTCGGCGGGATTGAGTGAGCCGATGAACGCCACCTGGAGGGCCACGTAGATGACGCCGGTGAGCACGACCGAGCCGATGACGGCGATGGGCACGTACTTGCGTGGGTTCGACGTTTCTCCGGCGAGTTCGATTCCCTGGCGAAAACCGAGAAAGGAGAACACGATTCCCGACGTCGCGATGGCCTCGAAGACGCCCTGCCAGTGGTTGGGCATGAAGCCCTGCGAGGTGAAGTTGTCGGTGCGGAACTGGGTGGCCAGGAAGGCGATGATGACGATCAGGATGATCGCGAGCTTCCACCACACCAGCACGTTGTTGATGCGGGCGAACCATCGGACGCCGACGTAATTGATGACGACGAACAGTGCCAGCAGCACGAACGCGAGGGTGTAACCCAATCCGGTGAGCGTATGCACCGTGTTGCCGTCGACGGTGCTCTTCTCTGTGAACGCCGCGTATTTGGTGGCGTACTGCAGTGCGCCCTCGACCTCGATCGGAGCGACAGTGCCGCAGGCGATCCAGAGGATCCAGCCACCGGTGTAGCTCGCGAACGAGCCGAAGACGATGTGCGGGAAGCGCACCACACCACCCGACACCGGGAACATGGTCCCGAGTTCGGCAAACGTGAGTGCGATCAGAAGGATCATGAAGGCGCCCAACGCCCACGAGATGATCGCGGCGGGACCGGCCTTTTGCGCGGCGTTCATGGCGCCGAACAACCAGCCGCTGCCGATGATCGATCCGACGCTGGCGAACAGAAGTCCGATGAGCCCGACGTCGCGACGCAGCGTGTGTTTGGCTGCTTCTGGTGAGTCCGAATTGGTTTGAGTCATCTCGCCTCCCCGTGACGGCACTGTGGTCTTGAGCCAACCTAACCGCCGAGGTGCCTTCGGACTGCTGGAACGAGTCCATTGCGGCCGAAACGTGTTGCAATAGTGCGTAAATCGGTCATATCCGACTGTGTGCGTCGTCGTGGGGCGGCGTGCAACTCACAGATCGATATCGTGTTCGTCGAACTCGACGTCGACGCGTTTCAACGGTTCGATGTGCTTGCGGCCCAGCCAGACCGGTGTGGTGTCGGGCTGGGTTGAGTACAGGCCGTGTGATGCCGATCGGACGCGGTCGTACTGGCTGGGCCAGCGAATGCTCTCGGCCAGCGCGTCTATGACGTCGCGGCCACGATCGAGGACCCGGACTACGTAGAAGGGTGCAGGCAGGACGTCGGATTTGCTTGTGTTGCACGGCTGGCAGGACAGGACGAGGTTCGCCAGGCCGTCGATCCCGGTACGTGACCACGGGAGGACGTGGTCGACGTGACGTCCGGCGCGCAGGCGGGCGTTGCAGTAGAAGCAGTCGTTGCCGAACTGGTCGGCGAGGATGCCCGCGGGTCTGATCAGCGAAACGCGTTCGGTGCCGAAGAGGTGGTCGGCGATGTCGGGGCCGTTGTCGAGGACGTCACGGTTCATGTGCCGCACGTCGTCGACCCATGCGAGCTGGAATGCGGGCTTCACCAGTGGTGCGAGCCGAGCGAGTGTGTGGCAGACGCCGGCGAAGAGTAGGAGTCGGTTGCCGTGGTCGGCGATGACGCGGGTCGAGTCGGTGCCCATCCACGAGTCGTCGTAGAGGAAGCACTCGTGCGTGTGGGTGCCGACCTGCTGCAGCAGGTGTAGCGGGTAGCGGACGAGAGTCTTCTTGATGGTGTCGTGCGCCGCGGAGTAGTGCTGTGGAGTAGCCATTTTCGCGGTCTCGATGGGGACTTCGCGTAGGGAGTGGCATTCGGTGCGGAGCTGTTCAAGTGCGGAGAAGATGACGCCGCGGCCGTCGCGCGATTGTCGGAGCACCAGCTGATCTCGTTCGCTGAGTGGTCGCAGCTGGGTCCAGTAGAGTGCCATCACGCGGTCGGTCAGGTCGTCGAGGTCAATGGGCACTTCGGCCGCAGGGTCGTCGGGAACGGATTCGACGGCGAGGTCGAGGAGCGCGACCATCACCGCGAGCTTGTACGTCGACGTGCGCCTGCCGCCCTCCAGCACCGCAACCAGCTGCTGGCCGAGCGTCAGGGGGTCGGAGGGCATGGGGTGAGTGTAGGACTGCGCCCGTCCCGAACGCGGCTCGAGTTTGCAAACGCGGGTGGTACACCAGCCGCGTCTGCGAGGTCGGGCGGCGTCTTGGCAGGCGGCGACACTCCCGTCCATCGAGGGTATGACGTGGGCGCTTCGCATTGTCGGCGCAATGGTTCCGGACTGTGCGTGCTTGCCTTTTGCCATCTGCGGGTAAGGTTCTCGCGTGGGTGACGACACTGTTGGTGCGGGGCATGTTTTCGTAGTACACGGACGACTCGAGACGGTTCGGTACGACGTAGTGATCGTTCCGACCGACCGACGGTTCAATGTCGAGCCTCAGTGGAACGTTCTCTTGAATGGCAGGAAACCGTCTGCGCCTGTTGGATGGGACAGAGGATTTGGATGCAACCCCGACGACCCGCGAGTGTGGTTCATCAGCGTGTATGACGGCGCTGCCGTGACGGGCGCTGAGCTCGAACTACGTATGGAGGCAATGACCCGCGAGATCGTAAGTGCGGCAGAGCGTTCGGCGGAAGGTAGACTCGTCGTCGCGATGCCGGTATTGGGTATCCGTGGTGGAGCTCAGGGCGATCGCCGGGGAGAGGTTATCCGCGAACTGCTGCAGGCGATGACTCGAATCGCTCGTGCATACCGGATCGACTTCGCGCTGGTGACGCCCGATCGCGCCCTCCACGGGGCGATACAACACTTCCGCAGGGCGAATCCCGGTCTACATTCGGGGCTGGGCGCTGAGGAGTTGTCGGTTGCTGCGCAACTCGGCGCGCTTGCGCAGCAGCAGCACCTCGCATTGTTCATCGGAGCGGGCGTCAGTATGGCAGCGGGCCTCCCGAGCTGGAACGGGCTCCTAGAAGAGCTGTCACGCAGAGCCGACATCCCAGAAGGGGACTTCACGAGCCTATCCGGGTCGCCGCTGGACCAGGCGGAGCTCATCTCGCTGCACATGCGCGATCATCTGGGTTCTACCGTGGCTGAGCTCGTCCGCAAAGCAACCCAAGTGTCGCTCGCCCATGCTCTTCTTGCGGGGTTGGACGCGGGTCAGGTAGTGACCACCAACTACGACGAACTCTACGAACGCGCCGTTGAGTTCACCGGGCGTCCACGACCTGCCATACTTGCTCGGCAAAACGCTGTGCCCGGTAGGCCGTGGCTTCTGAAGCTGCACGGTGACATCGGAGACGAAGCTAAGATCGTGCTGACGCGACGGAGCTTTGTCCGTTTCGATGCAAACTCCCGGCCGGCGGGGTCGTTACTGCAGTCACTGATGATGACCAAGCACCTGCTCGTTGTCGGCACATCGATGTCCGACGACAACGTGATTCGTCTTGCCCTCGAGGTCGACGAGTTTCTAGAGAGCAAGGCGCAATTCGGCACGTTCGTGGACGTATCTGCTCCATCGGCTCGGACAAAGCTGTGGGAGAAGCGATTTCGTTGGGTGAACTGTGCGGGCGATGACACCGCGACGCGCGTGCGCCAGATGGAGATCCTTCTCGACGCAATCGGGATGTACGCCACCAAGGATGCGTCGTGGCTCCTCGACCAACGGTTCTCGGGACTGTTGGAACCCGACGATCGGGCGTTGGCGAACGAGCTGCGTCGCATATCAGAGAAAGTCCGACGATCCGAGAGCGAACTACTCGGCCCGCTGAGAAACAGCCTGAGAGATCTAGGGGCGTCGTAGTTAAGCAACCGGGTCAGAAAACTCCCGGTGTGGTGCGAGCGGCTAGAGCTCCCAGACCTGATCAGGGTCGTCGAGAGCCGCGCGGATCTGGCTGAGGTCACCGAGATCTGCAAGGGGAGAGCTCTTGGCGATGTCGACAACACTCCGTACGACGTCGTTGATGACCTCCGAGTCGCCCTTCTCGAGGGCTATATCCAACCTCTCGAAGAAGCCGTCGATCGTCGCCCGGCGCTCATCGAATACTGCGTCGAAGTACTGCCGAAGTATCCCTTCAGCCGCCTTGATACGGTGCACCTCAGTTGCTTCATACGCACCGATCCTCGCCTGTTTGGTCTTCTCAGTGGCATGCACACGAACGCACGCGTTGGCTGCTTCGACGAGCGAGTTGAGCGCGTTGAAGCCGTCGAACGCTCCAGCAATCCCAGCGCTCTTTGGTCCGAGCACCTCGCCCACTAGCGGCTTCGTCGAATCAGGCATGGGCAGTTCCGCAGCTCGCATCGACGGATTCAGGACTTACGTCGGTGTTCGTCCGCGGGCCTGGTTGATCCTGCGGAGAGGGATCGCTGGCCCGAGCATTCTCGGCTGGCCGGTACTTGACGATGAGGCGATATCCCGCATCCGTCAAGGAACCTTCCTCATCGATCACCGGCGTAGTCGCGATGTCGACGACGCCCTTCACCAAGACCATTGTCTTCTGGAACTGCGCCGCATGAATCGCAGCGTCAAATGGGTCAGCTTCCAGTACGTCGAGCGCTGCTGTAGCCCTCAGCGACATCGTCGAAAGGGCGTCAGCGAGTTCATCGGTGCGTGTGCGGACGGCTTCCATCTCGACATCCGCGACGTCTAGGTTCGCGATAGCGACCTCGATCTCCGCCCCGAATTTCTTGGCCTGGGTTTCAGCCTTCTTCCCTTGGCCTTTGACCACAAATCCGGCAGCCAGTAGACCCGGCCCGAACGTTACAAAGTTGAGCGCAAGAGCTCCGAGTGCCACACCGCCACCGCCAGCGGCAAGCGCCCCGCCTCCGAGCCATGCGAGTGTCGCGCTTTCTGCAGCGGCACCGGACAGACCCGATATCGCAGCACCTGTGCTCGCCACTCCTAGGGAGGACACCGCACTTGTGGTTGCCGCGCCCACTCCCGCCCCTGCGCCAACGGAACCGATCACGCCACGCACCCATTGGGAAATCGACAGGTCCAGTTGCCCTGATCCGGTGAGCAGGTTGATCTGTGCGTCCAGACCATCGGTTAGGAGCTTCTCGCTGTCCCGAACCTGCTTCTCATTGCGGATCAAGAAGTCGTGCATGCGGCGCACGACAGTGGTGAGTGAATGCTCCTGCTGCGCCCCGTAAGTGACGATCCGGTCATTGACGGCGCGAATGAACTCTTCGCTCTGCGTCCGCCGAGCCTCGTACCGCTCGCGCGATGCGGAGAGCTCCGCGTTCGCCTTCGTGATGTCGAAGGCGCCCTTGCCGCCCAGCGCAAGGCCGCCGCCGCCCGCAGCGGCGCCGACTGCAATTGCGACGAGTGGAATGAGTGGCAGAACCATGCAGAGAACCCCCTAGATTCAGGATCAGGATGCCACACATGTCGGATATATCGGAATAGTCCAGTCGGACGAATTTGGATCGCTTCGACTTCGCGCAGCATGACTTGTCGGGATTGCGTGCTTCAATCTCGTTCGGGAGACCTTCACATAACCAGGTCTCGTGGGCACGTGGCGCCTGCGCTTGGCGTGTGTTGAGTTAGGAACTTCCGCCCGGCGGTAGCGCAGGGGGGATGGAGTTAGATCTCGTTGACTGACCCGGCTGGGCACGCGGAAATCCCACGGATCGCAACTGGTTCCTAGCTGATTCGCCCTGTACGAACCCGGTGAGTTCGCGACTACGCAAGAGGAGATGACCGGAAATGCCGTCACAACTGGGCCGAAACCGCGATCAGCGAGTTGCTGCTGAAAAACTGGCGAGGATCCGACAGGCGCACGTCGCGCCGCTGAATCGGCTGGCTGACGAGATCGCCGAAGCCCACTCGCTGCCTCGTGGTCACGTTCCCTACGTCGACCCCGACCTGGGCGGCATCAACGCACGTGCGTTGGTCCTTCTTGACAACCCCAGCACCAAGGCGGAGGCGGGGACAGGCAGCGGGCTGTTGAGCCTTGACAACGACGACGCTACTGCACGGAACTGCCGTCTCATTTACAGGCAACACGGGGTCGAGTGGGGCGATGTCGTCCACTGGAGTGTGTGCCCATTTCCGACTTCGAACGAGAAGAATGGCAGTTCACTTGCGTCCGAGCGGGCGCGCGGAGCCATGTGGACCGCGCGCTCTGTCGATCTGCTGCCACGACTCGAGTATGTGTTACTGCTCGGACGGGCCGCGGAGGACGGATGGAGGCGAACCCCCATTGACCGCCCTGATCTCATCGTCTCTCACGATGTTCCGCATTGCAGCCGACGTGGTCTCAGCACGCAGGCAAATCGAACTCGCTTCGAAGATGCCGTGCGCGATATGTCCCGACATCTGGCTGGCCAGCGCAGCTGAAAAGACCGCGCTGGCCCGCACCTTCACAGTCGGGTGACCTCGAGCCCGCCGTCGTGGAACGTCGACCGCAGCCGCTTCTTGTCGAACTTGCCGACGCTGGTCTTGGGGACCTCGGGGATGATCGTCCAGTTCTCGGGGAGTTGCCACTTGGCAACTTTGTCGGACAAGAACTCTCGCAGCGACTCGGGTGTGGCGTCGGAACCCTCGCTCAGCACCACGGCGACCAGGGGTCGCTCGTCCCACTTCGGGTCGGGGACGCCGATGACCGCTGCTTCGAGGACGTCGGGGTGGCCCATGACGGCGTTCTCAAGGTCGACCGAGGAGATCCACTCGCCGCCGGACTTGATGATGTCCTTCGTGCGGTCGGTGAGCGTGAGGTAGCCGTCGGGCGTGATCGAGCCGACGTCGCCGGTGCGCAGCCAGCCGTCGTCGAACTTGTCCGGAGCGTCAACACCGTAGTAGGCGCCGGTGATCCACGGGCCGCGGACCTCGAGTTCGCCGACGGTTTTTCCGTCGTGGGGGAGGGTTTCGCCGTTGTCGCCGACGAGGCGTGCCTGTACGGAGACTGGGAATCGACCCTGCGTGTAGCGGTAGCGCCACCGCTCATCCCCCTCGCTGCCGGCGGGCGGTCGGGCGACAGAGCCCAGCGGTGAGGTCTCGGTCATGCCCCAGGCGTGGAGTACCTCGACGTTGTGCTCGTCCTCGAAGACGTGCATCAACGACGGCGGCACCGCGGAGCCGCCGATCAGCACGTCGCGCAGCGAGGAGATGTCTTGCGGGTGCTGGGTGAGGTACTGGTGCAGGCCGAGCCAGATGGTCGGGACGGCTGCGGCGGTGGTCGGCTGTTCGGCGGCGATGAGCGCGGCGAGCGGTTCGGGCTGCAGGAAGCGGTCGGGCATGATGAGCGACGCTCCGATCATGAACGCCGCATAAGGCAGACCCCATGACATTGCGTGGAACTGCGGCACGACGGCGAGTGCGCGGTCGCCCTGGCTGAGTCCGGGGCCGTCGGTCATGCAGACCTGCATGGAGTGCAGGTAGATCGAACGATGGCTGTAGGCAACACCTTTCGGATCGCCGGTGGTGCCCGACGTGTAACACATCGCAGCGGCGGAACGCTCGTCGACCTCGGGCCAGTCGAACTCGACGGGCTGCTCGGCGATCAGAGCTTCGTAGGAGTGCACCTGCACGCCATCGGGACCGTCGACGCCGGCGGTGGAGTCGCCGGTGACGATGATGTGCTTGACGGTGTTGAGCTGCGGGAGCTGTGGGTTGAGCAGGGGCAGCAGCGACGCGTCGACGATGATGACCTGGTCCTCGGCGTGGTTGGCCACGTGGACCAGTTGCTCGGGGAAGAGTCGGATGTTGAGGGTGTGCAGGACCGCGCCCATCGAGGGCACGGCCAGGTAGGCCTCGAGGTGCTCGGCGTTGTTCCACATGAAGGTCGCAACGCGCTGGTCGCCGTCGATGCCGAGTCCACGCAGGGCGTGTGCCAACTGCGCGCAGCGTCGTCCGACGTCGGCGTAGCTACGACGCCGCGAGCCGTCTCCGGTCCAGGTCACGACCTCGGCGTCGCCGTGGACCGTGCTGCCGTGGCGCAGGATCTGCGCAATCTGCAGCGGGGCGTCTTGCATGGTGCTCTGCATGGGGTGCTCCTGTGGCTCGCGTGGCTCGGTGTGGTGGCCCTGGGTTCAGGGCGGCGGAGTGACTCCGGTCACGGTGTCGATTATGCAGAATCGGGGACGAAGGCAGTAAGTCAGGCTACATAGTTGGAGTTTATTACAACGGTGGTCTCAACGATCGCGATCGCGGGATCGATCCACTCAAAGGCGCCTTCGCTTGCCAAGTCGTGCACATCGACGGGTTCGCCAACCGCCACCAACCCGTTGCGAGGGCAACAGGACCACAGTTGGCGACGTGAATGACTGGCGCCTCGTCGGTGTGTCGTCATGAAGACCTGAACGCCCAGCACGCGATGACGAGGTAACATGCCCGCAATGTCAAAACCACGGTGGGAGGTTGGCCAACCCTGCCGCCGGCGACGGCAGACAATTTCAATCCCCGCCCTTGATGCAGCCCTTTTGGGAACCGGCATCGAGATTCCAGTTCGTGCCCCGAAAGTGAGTTCGTTGTTTAAGCAATTCAAAACCCACACGTGCCGGGCGGCGGTCGGTTTCTGTGACCGTCAGGTGCTCTAGGTGGAACTAATGGCGAGCGAGGTACGCTGCCCGAAGTGCGGGTCGACAATGTCGCTCCGTACCGCTGGCCGCGGCCCACTACTAGGATCGGATTATTGGGGATGCTCACGATTCCCTGCCTGTACAGGACTTTTGAACATAGACGGTACACTCCCGCCAACTGGAAAACGCAAAATTACCCAAGATTCGAGCCACCAGACAAAGGTTAAGAGCAGAGCAGTTAGCATCGACATTACAGAACGTACTCGTTATGGTGACTTCTTTATTTCTGCGACGGATAGCTTTGGTCCGGGTAAATTCATCGGTTGGGACGGAGACCGACTTGTTCTCGAGTATTTTGACACCCCCGGCCAGGATCGAACCGAACGGAACCGTATTACACATTCGCTAGCTAGTCTCCGCCGCTTCGAACTAAAGCCTGAGACACGGGTGTTCTGGCAGCGGGACGGGCAGTGGCTTTCCGGCCGGATTCTGGAGACAAACAGTTACGGTGACATTCTCGTACGGTCGCACGACGCCGATCAGTTCTTGCCCGAGAAGGATCTTTTTATCAGGTGGTTTCGGCCACTCGTCGACCCGGTCGGATTCGCCGAGGGAGGACTTCTAGAATCACCTCTGCTCGCCGACCTGCGGCGCCCGTTCCTTCGCTCCATTCTGAGGCAACGCTCGGCTTCCCGCGGCATGCGAGGGGCGTTGTCGAGTGCGATCGAGTTGCACGACCATCAACTCGAGACCGCCTGGCGCGTATTGCAGGACCCGGTGCAGCGCTACCTCCTGGCCGACGAAGTGGGGTTGGGCAAGACTATCGAGGCCGGCATCATTCTTCGCCAACTTCTCCTCGACAACCCAAGACTGTCGGTGCAATTCGTCCTTCCACCCTTCTTGATCGGACAATGGAAGCAGGAACTCAACGACAAATTCTTCATTCTCGACTTTCCGGATGCCGGCATTCGGTTCTCACGCAACGACGAACCGGAGACCTGGGCGTCATCAGACATGTTGATCGTCGACGAGGCTCACACCCTTGCATCGCTTGCGGAGAGCGCGAGGCCCGACCTGGCTGAGCGATACACCAAGTTAACTGAACTGGCGCGCGAGACACCTAGACTGCTGCTGCTGTCGGCGACCCCGGCGCTGAACAATGAGCCAGTCTTTCTGCAGATGCTCAAGACCCTTGACCCTACGATCTACGTCAACGTTACGGTCGATCAACTGCGCGATCGCTTGGCGTCCCGATCTGGACTTGGGCGCATCTTTCTTGGCCTTCAGTCGACACTACCCGCAATCCTGATTCGAAATCGGCTTAGCGAGTTGCGCAACGCGCTTCCCGACGACCCAGACGTCGAAAGGATGCTGCAGAGCGCACTGGACGCTCTCGAAGTCGGTGATCGCAACGAAGTCCGAACCGCGATCGACTCGATCCGAATGCATGTCGCCGAGATCTACCGCGTTCACCGGCGAATGCTCCGAACTCGTCGCACCTCCGCCCTGGAAGCCACTTACCGGGTCACGGGCCGAACACTTCCCCAGGAACTCACAATCGAAACCAGCCTGCAGACCGAATCGACCGCACTGCTGGAGATCTGGCGACAGGAGGTACTCGCCGCGCACGAGGACGACCCTGCCGGACTCCGTCACGCGGCGCGCGAGTTCTCAGAAGCCGTCGGCTTAGCGTTCGATCCACAGCACTTGGCGGTGTGGGCCAACACTCGAACAGCAGGATCACGCGGCGAGCAAGACGCACTTGACCGCATCGCCCGTGACCTGTCTTTCAGGAACCGGCGATCGGACGTTGCGCGTCCCATGGCGGATGCACTGACCTATCACTTCGGCCCCAAAGACAAGGTCGTCGTCTTCTGCCCAACTGCGGACCTCGTAACTGATCTTGCCGCTGAACTGCGAGAATTTCTTCCTAGTTCAGCCGTCCTCGAGCATCGGTCGACGGACTCGACGACTAGTATCGACGCCACGATCCGTAGATTTGAAAGTACGCAGAGCACGGCTGTCCTTATTGCTGATGCGTCGGCTGAAGAGGGCCGCAACTTCCAGTTCGCAGATCTTCTCGTCCACATCGGACTGCCGCCGCGGGCCAACCGACTCGAGCAACGCATCGGTCGTTGCGACCGATGGCAGATCGATGGGACTGCAGGTACCTGGCATTCACTCACAGCGATGGAGTCAGATTCCGGTAACACCTTCGCCGCGGTATGGTCGGCCGTCCTTGCTGAAGGCTTCGGTGTCTTCACCGAATCAATTGCAAGTTTGCAGTTCGCAGTCGACGCAGCAACGGATTTCGCATGGGAGCACCTCCTACGGAACGGAATCCAAGGGCGCGAATCGGTTGTCGAGCACGTCAGAGCGACGCTCGAAGCTGAAATAGAACGAATCCGAGAGCAGGATGCGCTGGACAGTCTTGAGACGGGTATGGAGCGCAGTTCGGTCTATCGCCAACTGCAGGAGTTCGAGACCGACGAGGTCGCCTTTGGCAAGATCACCCACTCCTTGATTGCCGAGGACTACGCCCCCGGCAACCTCCGCTTCCGGGTGATCGGGGACCCTCGGACGGCGGTAGGGAGGTACGAAGCATTATCACGGCTTCAGGGGAGGGATCTTCAAATCCCTCTCGTGTCAGTCGAGCGCCTCGAACGGGACTTTCTTCCCCTGCGCGACCACAGTGGAACGTTTATACGTTCACTCGCTGTGCGTAATCCCGACACCCATCTATTCCGATACGGTGACCCCTTTGTAGATGCAGTGTCAGACTTCCTTTGGCATGACGACCGTGGGCGCGCGTTCGGCATGTGGCGCTGGATCCCAGACTGGGGCCACGGTACTCAGATCGCGTATCGCTTTGACTTCGCAGTGGAATCACGGTCCTCGGCGCTGTCGGATGACTCTGTAGTCAGCACAACCCTCACCCATCGTGCCGATGGACACTTCCCGCCCCTGATCGTAACCATCTGGATTGATCACCGAGGGCGGCAAGTGACAGACGATGACCGACTGACCACGCTCGAAGCGCCGTATGCGAAGCCCGCTCAGGGCAGTTCCGGAGGTGACTTCGCCCTGAATCGCACGCGTATCCGAGCTGCGTATAACTACATACCAGACAATGATTGGGATCAGCGTTGGCGGCAGGCGGAAGCCACCGCACAGGATCTAGTAGCAGAACTCCCGGAGTTCGCAGATGCTGTCGCAACAGGTCTCAGCGATGCAGACACAGACTCGCGAAAACGTATGAGGCAACTTGAACTACGTGCGGCGCGCGCAACGGGCACCGAACGGGCTGAGCTACAAAATGAGATTGCCGCGGAACGCAAGGCAGGACGAGCGTTAGCCGACGCGATCGGGACACCGAATCTGCGTCTTGACTCAACAGGCATCGTCATCATCGCAGGCGAGGAATTGCGATTGGATGACGACGTATGACCGTGCAGTTGGATCGACTCCAACAAGCCGTCAACGGATCTGAGGAGGCCAGCGAAGGACTCGAAGGTCCACATCGCCGATTCGCCGATGCATGGTTTTCCCGACAACCAGGTGACGTTATCTCCGGCGATATTGGTGCATTGCTGGGACAGGTACTGCGCCACGAGCGGGAAGTGGCAGCAGTCCAGTCGCCGCGACTGCGACTCCCACTCGAGGACCGAGGCCTCAGCGTTGAGCGTCTCGCAGAAAGCAACCTGGCGTGCACGCGTTTCGGACTGAGAGAGCATTTTGTCACGCTGGCAGACAGATGGGCTCCAGACTGGCTTCATGGGGACCCACGTTGGATCGACGTTGCATGTGCCAGTCCCGGCCCGCTTCGAACGGCCACCGGGGATGAGATTTCCACGTACGCACGCCCTGACACACCCGTACCGATTGATCCAGCCCTGTCGACGTTGGCTCCGACGCTCACCCATTACCGGTCGCGCACGCAGGCCACCGCATTAAGGACCGCAACACTTGGCGATCCTTCATCAACACTGCATGTCGTTCTCCCGACGGGAACGGGCAAATCGCTCGTCGGACTCGCGCCCGGCCTGCTTCGCGCTGACGGCAACACCGTCGTCGTCGTCCCGACAACCGCGCTGGCACTTGACCAGGAGCGCGCAACCTGTAGGCAGTTTCCCAACGCCGGCCTCCCCGCGGAGTTGGCGTACTACGGGGACCGCAACGACGGTGGGAAACCGCTGATCCTCCAGCGTCTTCGTGCCGGCACGCAACGAGTCGTTTTCACCTCACCTGAGGCAATAGTCAACGGCGGCCTTGCTGCTCCGCTTCGTGCCCTCGCGGCATTAGGCAGACTCACTAGCATCGTCGTTGACGAAGCACATCTCGTTAAAGCTTGGGGGCTGGACTTCCGCCCCGAGTACCAGCTTGTAGGTGCGCTCGTCGGCGAGTTGCGTGCATTAGCGGTCGCTGCTGGGTCCCGGGAACCTCATGTCATACTCATGACGGCCACATTGTCGGAAGAAGCTTTAGAACTCAACGACACTCTCTTTCATGGGACATCCCAATCACTCTTTGTGGGCTCCGCTTTTCTTCGTACCGAACTGCGATACCTTCACGCCGCGAGTGTTTCGAGCGAGGTCCGACTCGACCGACTCGTGGAAGCAATGCACCATCTCCCCCGGCCTGCCATCATCTACACAACCCGCAAGAAAGACGCAGAGGTGATCGCGGCCCGCCTGCGCGAAGCAGGCTTCGCACGGATCGACGTGTTCCACGGCGACATCGACGGCCCTGAGCGACTCAACATCCTCAGTCGCTGGTCAGGTAGCGGAAGGCCGACGGAGACCGACATCGTCGTGGGTACGAGCGCCTTTGGACTTGGCGTCGACCAACCAGACGTGCGCACCGTGATCCACGCCTGCGTGCCCGCCTCCGTAGATCGCTACTACCAAGAGGTCGGGCGGGCCGGACGCGACGGACACGCCTCCGTCGCAGTGTGGTTCACTGCTCCGAACGACATCTCCCAAGGACGATCTGTAGAAAACGCCATTCTCATCGGTGGCGACAAGGCGTGGAATCGGTGGAAGTCGATGCGGGAAATGCCGATGAATAACGGGAGCGATGACGGCACGCTTACTGTCGACACATCGACCGTCCCTCCCCACCTCGAGTGCCAGTCTGAAAGTAACCAACTCTGGAACCGCAACACACTCACGCTGATGGAGCGCGCGGGACTCGTTTCAGTCGAGCCCGCGCAACCACCTGAGATTGAGCGTTCAGAGAACGAGAGCGACGTCGCTTTCGAGCGCCGACGCTCGGAGGCGTGGTCCCGCTTCAACGTCCAAGTTCGCGTCAAGGTCACGAGCGACATCAACCTCGACCGCCCGACTTTCGACAAACGACTTGACGAATTACGTAAATCGATTCGCGCAGCGGAGTTTGCATCACAGAAACGCATAAACGAATTGCTTCGGCGGACCGAGTGCTGGGCTACTTTGATCGCCTCCGAATACTCCCTCCACTCGCACGGCCGCATCAAGGCCAACCTGTCCCTCGTGCCTGCGTGTTCCGGTTGTCCCGCCGAGAAGCATCGGTCCCGCCCTCGTTACGACGCCGCTAAGCCGGTTGTCGCAGACGCGTCCATGCCGAAACTCTCTCGAGGCGTGGACTCGACGCTTAAGAAACTCGCGGCGGGCGAAAACGTCGTGATCGTCGGATACTCGGGCACGCTCCGACTGAAGTTGAAGAGCCTTGTTCAGCGAACCGTTTACCGCGGCGTCCGCGGTATCCTGGCGAGTTCCGCTTTCGCGACCCTTCCGGTGATCAAGAAGACGCCGGCCCAATCAGCAAGCGAAGGGTTCGTCATTGTCGACACCATCGACGGGAGCGCAGTACCGCAGGTTAGCTTCGCGGTGCCAACCCTGATCATCGTCGACGAAGAGGAGGCTGTCCGACTCTCGTGGATCAATCCCGCGAGTGGGCCGCTTCGAATCGTTGTGCTTCCTGAGGGGCTCAGCGATCCGGAGAAGTCGGGGCAGCGGATCGTGGACTATCGGTCACCCGCGTGGACCCTGGATGAGTTCATGAGGAGGATATAGAAGTGGCAGTACTCAACCCGCCGCGCGTCATTCCCAGCCTGGCAAGATCCATCGTCAATTTCCTGTTGGAGAGTCGGAAGGAGTGGGACGAAGCCTCACTGGTTGCCGCCTTCAACCCCGGCGTGAACGAAAGCGATGGCGCTGCCGACGCTCTGAAGAACACGATCAGTGCATGTCGCGCGATCGGAATACTCGTTCCGGGCGCAATGGTCGAAGTCGCCCCGGCTGTCGCCGCCGAGGGCCACACATTCGACCGAGCCACGTTCCGCAAGCTTGCGTGCCGGCACATCTTCGACTTGAAACGCGATGGCGATCCCTGGGCAGTAGCCGAAGGAGACGCGCAAACGAGTGGCGCTCGCGACCTCACGCGGGCGCTTGCGTGGTTTCTCGCTCAGGACGCGCTGGGCTCACCGATCAGTTGGACTGAAAACGTCGAACAGTTGCAGAAAGATCAATTCCGCACCGCTGAACTCGACAAATGGGTCCTGCGTAATGACACAAGATGGAATGCGTTCTCGCGCTGGGGACTGTCGCTTGGCCTCGTTGTCCCTTCAGTAGTCAGAACAAGACAAGGTTCGGTGCAGGGTCTGTTACCCCTGCCTACCATCGCTGTACACGACGCCCTAGAGGTCATCCCTTCAGGGCGTATGCCTGTGTCGGACTTCCTCGATGCGCTCTCGCGGCAACTGCCTGTGCTACCCGGCGGGGTAATCCGCCGCGGCCTCGTCGCTCGCCTCGGATACGAGCCTGATCCTGGAATCGAGGCTAACGCGGTAGATTCCTCACTCGCGCAAGTGCTCCGGATTCTCGAGTCTCGGCGGATCCTTGCCTTCGAGAGCCTCGCCGACGCCGAGGGAGTGGTGTTAGCAACCTCGGATCAGGCACGCATCACTCATGTCACTCTGAAAGGTGGCAAGAAACGATGAGTTGGAGAACCCCCGCGACGTGTTGGGCGGCCGAAGAAACTACCAAGGTCATCCCAGTCGAAGCCGAAACACCGTCCGATGGCGTCTTCCTCGCCACACACAGTTCCATACCAATCTTTCAGCGTGATTTAGTCACTAATGCCAAACGCATCAGGAAGACTGACGAAAACGAACTGTTGAAAGCAGTTCGCGAACAGCCAGATGACCAACCAATTCTACCGATTCTCGGCCGATCCGGAACCGGAAAATCACACCTCGTTCGCTGGCTACGGGCGTCGCTCCCTGCCTCAGACACACAGCGGATCGTCTTCGTGCCGAAACACCGCATGTCCCTGCGTGGAATCCTCGATCTCGTTCTCGAAGGGATCACAAGCGAACGCGCTACCGAACTGCGTCAAAAGGTCGCAACAGCGGTTGAGGGTATCGCCGACGAGCAAGAGGCTAAACTGCACTTGAAGAGCACACTCGCGATTCTGGTTGAGATTCGCGGCAGGCGGACAGACGTCCCAGTCGAAGAGCAGGAACTTCGCGAGTGGCTCGCGTCGAGTGAAGGCTTGCCCGCACTTCTGAGTGATCCAGTGTTCCGCGAACGTCTCTTCGATTCGAAGAGCCCGATAAGCCGCCTAGCTCGCGAGAAACTCGCCGGCCGCGGCGTGGAGGACAAAGAGGAAGCATTCGGATTCTCACCCGACGACCTCGCAATGACCGTGGACGACATCGCACGTGCTAGTGCCGCAGCGCAGAACGTCGCTGCGGCCCTTATGGGGGAGTCGGAGCGAGAACTCGCCGCCAGGATGCTTAATGAGCAACTCAACCCGGCCGTGAGCCAGGTCTTTGGAATTGGCGGCGACGATCTCAAAGAACTGCTCGTAGAAGTCCGTGTCGAAATGGAGAAACAGCAGCAGGAATTACTACTCCTCATAGAAGACTTCTCGATCTTTCAGGGAATTCAAGGCGGGCTCCTAGATGCCATAACCCTGATTCCTACCCAAACCAATGGCGTGTGCCCCATGCGCGTCGTAATGGCGGTGACTTCGGGCTATTTCATAACCCAGATGCCGGATACCGTCTATACGCGCGTGTATAAAGTGTTCGACCTCGATGATCCAACACCGCAAGTGACATTTGCGCCGCCCGCTGTAGCCGCCCGGTATATGAATGCGATCCGCGTGGGAAGCAAGGTTCTCGATGAGGTACAGACTGCCGGTGGTGAGACACCCAACGCGTGCGAGCAATGCCCTGTCAACGACGCGTGCCACGCCGCCTTTGGTTCAGTGGACGGGCACGGCCTGTACCCTTTCAACGAGCATGCGCTCGAAAAGGCGGTGAACAGCAGACTCGTAGAGGGAAGGCTCAGTCTCCGGGACTTTCTGACTCAGGTTCTACGTCCAGTTCTCTTCAATCAGCATGATGAAATCGAGCATCAGACGTTTCCCAACGCAAGCTTTGACGCGGCATTCCGCACTGGTGCTGTCGGCGACCTCGACAACATCGAGGACGAGCACCGCCTGACAACCAATGACAGCGATGTCTCTAGACGCAGGGTGGTACTAGTCCGTTACTGGGGCGCAAGCGGGTCCGGGCCCCATAACCTCGCACCGGCCATCCATGAAGCGTTTGGAATCCCGCCGGTCGATGGCCTCGGGTCTGATGTCCCGCCGCCAACGCCGACACCACCCGCACCCACGCCAACACCACCGACGCCGACGCCAACGCCAAAAGCACTACCAAAACTCGTACAGGCGGTCGATGACTGGCGCCGTAATGACTTTCTGGCTCAAAGCAGCCGTAACGATCTACGCAACCTCGTTCATGCTGCAGTTCTTGCACGATTAGCTTTCGACGATGGACTAGGCGGTAATCCTTTATGGATCAACTCAGGTAAGAATGCGGGCAAGGCTTTGGGATTGCACTTCGGAGCCCAGGATGCAATCGGATATGCAGACCAGGCTAATGTAGATGTAATCATCACCCTCGACAGAGAAAATGGTGATGACGCCCGCGCCTTACGCGCCCTTGCCTGGGTTAATGCTGTCGGCAGTTGGCGCTCAGTTGAAAACGGCGAGTTCCTCCAACGCCTCGTCGAAGAGAAGGTCGAGGCTTGGTCTGGCGCGGTGGCCGCTGCACTTGTCCCCACCCGAGACACGAAAGACGACCCTGAACTCGACGTAGCCGCCAACACGCTTCTGACGATGAGCAAGGCCCTCGGCATTTCAGACGCGTTCAAGGACGACGCCTTGACCCGAACGGGAGCGCTCTTCGCACCCGTGCCGTACGTGCCTCATCCCTCCCGCCCGCGATTGCAGCAATGGCAGAGACTGGTTGTCGCCGACCCACAATTGTTGTCACGGGAACAGCTGCAGCAACGGGTGCTCCGCCTCGCCTCCTTCACGCAGGGCCCAACGGGTAACCCCATCGCACTCGACCTTCCACGGGTCGCGCGAGCGCTGCGCGGACGAGATGCCGACAGTAGCCTTCCCACCTCTTCTGGTCTTCTCGAGAAGACGGCAAGTGCCGTTCGCACAAGGCTGGCTGCGCTCTCTGAGGTCCGAGACGAGGCGAATGCGCTGATGCCCGACATCAGCGATCTCGGTGGCGAACTTACGGACGTTGCTAAGCGTCTTGAAGTCTTGGTCACCGAACGCGCCAAGGCAGGGCAACTTCCTGGTGGCATCAGCCCGGTCGAACTCAGGGTTGCCTCTAAGGTCATCAACCCTGGCGATCCTAGACGTGTCCAGAACATCAGCACACAACTCGAAACGTGGACCGATCTATCGGTTGATCAGCAAATCCGACTGCTCACCGACGACTGGGACGAAACAGTTGGACGAGTCGCCTTGTGGTACAAACTAGCCAATCAGGCAGTCCTTGCTTTGGAGAAGAGCCTCGGAAGCGGGACCAACACCGCAGCACAATTGGAATACAACCAAGCACGTCAAGCACTTACTGATTCGCTGCACGCAGGCGCGGCCTTCCTCTCGCCAGAACAAGGGTCCGAGGAGACGGCATGACTCTCGCCGAGCAAATAGATAGCCTGCGTCTACGCGCTGTCGCCGCCGATGACGAGGAAAAGATCAGGACGAGAACAGGACAGTTCAGGACCATAACAGACCGAATCCAGGGGGCCACAGCGAAAGCTGATCGAGTCGCGGTTGCTCGCGGCGTGCTGCGTTCTGGCGGAATTGAGCAGGAAGAATACGCCGAACTCCGCCAAGCGGTCCTCTCCGTTGTGACCGAGTTGATTACCACTGTTGAATCGCTCACCGTCGATGCCAAACTAGATGCGGTGAGGATGCAGGCCAGGACAGTCGAACAGTTCTTCAAGAACTCCGAACTGTGGGCCATCGCGGAATGGAAGAACCACCTACCTACCGAGGTTCCCGCGGTCGACGATGATCTCCTCGATGCACTCCAGCACGGAGGGGTGGACGTTGAGGCGATTCGCTCCGACATCGAGCGCGCCAAGGCGACAATCGTAGTACTAGGTAACAAGGATCTACCTGAGTCCGGAGACTTCGACCGAATGCGGGATGCACTGGCGCTCTTGCGCTCGACCGGTAAACGCATCGGCAGTCTTGTCAACCCCGCAATCGCCGACGTTTTGGTCCGAGCACAAACAGACGATGGCGTTCCCTTCGCCGAATTGACACCAGACATCGTTGCTGAACTGAATCGGCTCAACATCCTCCACCGCTTCCGGGTCGTACTCCGGTGAAGGCAAGAACGATCGCGCGCGCGATTGATGCACTCGAGTCCCAAGAGGACCCTCTACTCTCCTGGGGCGTTGTCGAAGGCGGCTTGACTGACGACGAACTCTTCGCGACACTCGACCAGGTCATCCTCGACGAGGGTGAACTCTGCCTAGCACACGAGCTAGCCGAAACGCTGCAAACCCGCGGGCTAATCATCTACGACGACTCCGTGTCTCCCGGTCTCTGGCGAACTCGGAACGGTGAGACCCTGCGACTCCTCGCCCGGTTGCGCCAGATCTTCCTTTCCTCGGATGCCGAGTCAGGATGGCAACGTGGTGCGCAACTCGTGGCCGACTTCCGCTATGCCCGCCGCGCCCGCGCGTACCCCAAACGCGATCAACCTTGGGACTCCGCACTCAACGACTCTCTCGATAACCCGACTTATCGGGACGTGCTGCGCCGATTAACTCTGATCCCGCCGTCGAAGGGCGAGGGCAACTACAGCGTTTCCGGCTTCCAGGTAAGAGCAACGAAGCGCATTCTCGAATCGTTGCATGGCACAGCGACGTCAGCGACCGTGGTCGGTGCTGGGACGGGCAGTGGCAAGACCCTCGCATTCTATCTGCCGGCGTTCGCCTATCTCATCTCCATCACCGATGCCAGTGCGTGGACGCGCGCGATAGCTGTCTACCCCAGGAACGAGCTCCTACGGGACCAGTTCTCGACGGCGTTCGCGAATGCCCGACGACTCGACGAGACAGCGAAAAGCGTAAACGGTCGACCCCTGACCATTGGAGTGCTTAACTCCAACACTCCGACGACCGCCGTATGGCTGAAAGGCCAGTACTCCACCTGGACGAAGGAGGCACGAGGCTATCGGTGCCCCACGCTCACGTGCCCGGGCGACGGCACCGAAGTGTGCGGCGGCACACTCTACTGGCCGGAGGCGGACGCCGACCAGGATGTCGAGCGACTTGTATGCAGCGCCTGCGCCCGGAAGTTCGACAACTCTGTTATCGCACTCACGCGCAAGCGATTGCGCCAGTCACCGCCTGACATCCTGTTCACAACAACTGAGATGCTCAATCGCAATATCAGTAATCTGGATATGCGGCACGTCTTAGGCATCGGAGTGCCCAATAAGCCACGCCTTGTGCTCCTCGACGAGATCCACACGTACGAGGGGACAACCGGAGCGCAGGTGGCAATGACCATTCGACGCTGGCATCACGGTGTGCGGGGTCCCGTCTCCTTCGTCGGCCTTTCAGCGACCCTATCTAACGCCGTTGGCCACTTCGGGGATCTCACGGGAGTCGATGGCGACCTCGTCGCCAGCATCGAACCAAGCGCCGAGGAACTTGAGTACGAGGGCGCCGAATACATGATCGCAGTCCGCAGCAACCCAACGAGCGGCGCTAGCGTTCTTTCCACGACCATCCAGACGTCGATGCTCCTCCCAAGGACACTGGATGCACCAGATGCACGACTGTCAGAAGGACTCTATGGGACAAAGGCATTCATATTCACCGATGACCTCGACGTGACGAATCGCCTCTTCTCGAACCTCCTCGACGCGGAGGGCCAACGTTACTACGGGCGCCAGACCAAACAGGTTAAGCCACCACTGGCATCGATGCGGATACCCGGGGGAGGAGACCTCACAGTCCAACGACGCGCCGGCCAAAGTTGGGACCTCCCACTGGCTCTCGGTCACCAGTTCCAGTCCACGGGAGTCCGAGTCACCCGAACGACCTCTCAGGACGCGGGCGTAGACATCGGGTCCCAACTGATCGTCGCTACGGCTTCGCTGGAAGTCGGATTCGATGATCCGGATGTCGGCGCCGTACTGCAGCACAAGTCGCCGCGCGGTGTCGCACCCTTCCTGCAACGGAAAGGCCGCGCCGGCCGGACACGGGGCATGCGTCCCTACACAGCAGTTGTCCTCTCCGACTACGGCCGGGATCGAGCGACCTACGAGTCCTGGGACGCGCTGTTCGACCCGGTCTTGCCCCAACTGATCCTCCCGATTCGCAACCGTGCCGTCCTACGCATGCAGGCCGCGCTCGCGACCATGGACTGGCTCGCAGAGCAGATCAAATCAGAGCGGCGATTCGCCAACCTGTGGCGTGACCTCTCGGGAGTCGGCAGCGGGAAGTACTACAAACAACAGCGGGCTGTTCAAATAGCAGCCTCAAAGATCCTCATGAGAGTCCTGCACGATCCCTCGCAACAACGCAATCTGCAACAGTGGATCGCTGCCGCGCTCCAACTTCCAATCGCAGTCGTCGATGAAATTCTTTGGCATCCGCCGCGAGCGGTGATCCTTGCTGGACTTCCAACGCTAGCTCGCAGACTCGACACCGAATGGTCCGTCGCAACTCCGGATGGTCTCATCCAAGGGATGGACAACCTGGGCGCGACACCCTTGCCCGACTACTTTCCCCAGAATCTGTTCAGCGAACTCGCGCTTCCGGAGGGTTATGTACTGGTTCCATCACAGCGGCGCGACACCACCGAGCCGACCGTCGAGGCGATGGGCATGGCGCAGATGCTGCGCGAGTTCGCTCCGGGGCGGGTATCACGCAGGTTCGCCACCCGCGACCTCAGCCACCGGCACTGGATTGCAGTTCCCCTCAACGTTCGCGCAGCCGACGTCGAAGTGGAGACGATCCTTCCCGCCTACCGCCATGATTCGGACATTCTCGTAGAGATCGACGGCACTCCGACCCAAGTCGATCTGATCCGCCCTCACCAACTGAAGGTAGCGCTGACGCCGCCTGAGGTCCGAGATTCGTCTAACGCGCTACTCACTTGGGCAACTCAAGTCACCGAGACAGGCGCCGGACTAGATGTGCGGGTATCGAATACCGACGTCATCGGGCGGTTCATCATCGATGCTCGGTTTTTTCTCCACGCACAGAACTCTCACGCGGAGGTTCGCCGGGCAGCGCTTGAATCCGATGCCGCCCTACTGATGGAAAATGGCGACGAGCGTCGCGTTCACACGACTTTCGGTCTGCGCGGTGACCGCGTCGCTCTCGGTGCAACTTACGATGTGGACGCCTTGCGCGTGCGAGTGCACCTCCCCGAAACAATCGAACTGCCAGAACATCTCCTTCCGGGGATCCGAAGCGCATGGTTCCGCCACCTCGTCACCACCGACGTCGAATTGCTGGAGCATGTCAATACCTTCCAATTGGGCTGGCTCTTCGAGGCGTTAGAAGCAATGATGCTCACCGCGTCGGTCGAGAATCGCTGCTCGCTCGATGCCGCCTATGCAGCGGTTCGTGCCGACTTCACCCAGAACCTGCAAACAACCCTGCGTGCGATGTTCCGCAGCGCCGATGTCGACCAGGATCACGACGGCACCATTAGTCGACTCGGACAGCGCCTACACGCACTACTTCAAGAACCCGCGATCGGTTTGAGACTTGACAAACTCGTTGCACAGGTCTGGCATCCCGACGCCAGTGCGTACCAACGATGGTTGCACCAGCGCATTCTGTCCACCATCGGGCAGGCAATGCTTTGGGCTGCGAGGGAGATCTGCCCGGAGCATGATCCCGATGGCCTGTACGTTGACATCGAACCCGGTCTGAGTCCCGGCGGAACGACTCGCACAGACGAGATCTGGCTCTCGGAGGCGTCCATTGGAGGTGGCGGATTCATCGAAGCGTTGGCCATCCGCGTTCGTCCCGATCCACGCCGCTTCCTCCACCTGGTCGCACGCGCACTCGAACCGAGCACAAGCGAACTTGTCGATGCGCATATGTTGAGGCTCATTGATCTCATCAACTCGGAGTCGGAGTGGTCGTCTGCCGTCGCAGCATTCCGAACGGCCGACTCCCAGAGGGGACGGGTCAGTGCCCTTCACCAAATAGTCGGCATGATGCGGACGGCAGGCGTCTACGGAGCCGAGCAGGCTGTCGTTTCGAGTTTGGCCAATCGCGTCCTACGGCCAGGATCGACGACCGCGACCGATGGTGCGCTCCGCACTCTCGTCCGCGAGTGGCGCTCGGAAGAAGACCGCCTGGGTCTTGAGATCCCTTCCCGGAGTTGGGCGTACCTCATGCGCAAACGCACTGATCTCGATGCCGGCCTCCAGAACGCGGTCACCACTACCGAACAGCAGCGAATCGACGCGATCCAGAGCCTTCTGTGGCCACGAGGGTGGGCACAGCGTGCAAGCGAACTTGAGTCATTCAATCCCTATGCAACGCCATTGCCGTCTATTCCAGATCTGCTCCGCTCACTTGTCACGCCCCACAGTGC
>JAEYGZ010000022.1 GCA_023409535.1 Bacillota bacterium | reverse complement strand
ACTGAGAAAGTTGCTTACAAAGTGGGATTGTGAATTACAAATCGGGAAATTCATTTACAAAAATGGAATCTCTTTTACAAAACGGGACTTTCAGCTTTCAAACGGGAACCTCATGTTTCAATTCACCTTGAAAATCTTGTTTCAATTTATTAACATTAACTACACCCCTTATATTAGCCACATTACGTCTATATAATAGGTCAATAGCGGCTTCTTTGATTGAAGTATGCTTTTCCCAAATTAAGTTTCTAACAAGTTCATAGTTTTTATAAATATAATCTACATCATAAGCTATCTGCATTTCAATGCTGCAATCAGATATATCTTCTTGATCCAAGGTATTCGTTATTCCATTCAATAGTTCTAAAGCAATATATCGATTATCTCTATTGTCCAATACTTCTAAATCACTATCTTGTAGTCGACATCTATGCCTATCACACATTTCTATTCCATATGATTGATGTTTTCTGTGCCAATAAGCCTCCCCATATTCGTTTCTATCATCTATTATGCAATGCGGACAATATCTCAGAAATCTGGGGTATAAATTGTGTTTGTATACACATAAGGAATTTTCTTTTTGACTCTCATTAATAACAGTTAATAATGTTTGATCAAAAGTGGTCTTGTTTAAAAAGCAAGTTATAAGAGGAAATATTGTATGTTCATATAGTAATGTTTCATAATTTAGACCGAATTTCTTAGTCTTTTCTGCCAAACGTTTTATATGTTTTGGTACCCATAACGTTGTTCCTATATGGCGATTATCAAATAGTTGCTCCATAGTATCTGCCATTTCACTATTTCCACTCCAAACGTGATATCTGGCAATTATGCTGTATAACAATTCATCTGGATATGGTTTAGGGAAAAATAAAAGCATTCTTTATAACCCTCCCTGGTCTCTGCATAATGATTTCTTTGGGTAATTCAACAGATGGTTTCTTTAATCAGCTATATTTGTAGGAAATGCTTCTGCCCAAAAAATCATATAATGCACTAGTCAAATCGATGTTTAATTATAAATATTGGAGTAACAAAAGTTCTCTCCTATAATTTGGGTATTAATTATACTCCTATGCACATAATTTAAATCTCTCCGTAATCAGTTGGTTTGAAATTATGTCAACGCATATCAAGAAGTAAATAAATAATTAAATTTGTTCCACTCATTATCACGAATACCTGCTTTCCTTAATACCAACCAAGGAATTACAGGTTCACCTTCATTTTCGAAATCGATTTTAGCCCATTCGATTTTTCTGAGTCGATATTCGTAGGTGCTTTCGATATATTGTTCTATTATATGCATAGTTTTCGGCAGGAATTTGTAATTTTTTTCTATTGTACTCATATACCCCATGTAACGGCTTATATTAGTTCTTGTAATTCGTTCCGGTTTTCCTTCATGATTTTTTATGTTATTCACTGCTTCATAAATCATTTCTTTGAGTTTACAGTCCAACTCGTCCCAATTTTTATATGCTATTCTTCCTAGAGGCTTTGTTATCTGCGGTGAATTGCTTATCATCCATTCATTGTCATGCCTCCTTAGCCACGTATATGCAGGTCGGTCGGCTTTAACTAAATCAAACCTGCATCCATTAGGGTTTTTCTCCCTAGCATCAAGCCATCTTTCACGATATCGAACTATCTTTTCTTCATACCCATTTGGTGTGCTGAATAACTCTTTCTTCTTATCAATGAATTGTTCCTGCTTATTTAACAACTTAACAAAGGCCTCTAAGCTATCGGCCAAAAAATCTGTATATAGAATAAACCGGATAGGTACAACTGTATTTTGTCCCCCCCTGCATAGCGTAATAAGCCAATCTGATTTTTTATCATCATTTAATTCAATGATTAATTGTTTTAAATGAGTGCATTGATACTTATTTTGAAACTCTTTTGTTAATCTATCAATTCTTATCAAGCCTTTTTGAGTGGCAAGATCTCGATTATATAATAGGGCGATGGTCGTCTCTCTGATTGAAGAATGTTTCTCCCACAACAGCTTTCGTATATATTCATAATTTTCATAAACATAATCTACATCACAGGCAATTTGAAATTCAGTTCTACATACTGATAAATCTTCCTGCTCTATAATATCTTTCATATCATTTATCAATTCCAAAGCAATGTACCGATTATTTCTATTGTCTAATATTTCAATTCCACTTTCCTTAAGATGGCATCTATGCTTAGCACAAATATCTACTCCATATGATTGATGTTTTCGATGCCAATAGGCTTCACCATATTTGTTTCTGTCATCCCGGGTACAAAGTGGACAATATCTCAGAAATCTTGGGTTTATATTATGTTTGTATATATAGAGAGAACTTTCTTTTAGATTCTCATTAATAACAGAATTTAATGAATAATCAAAAGAAGCTTTATTCAAAAAGCATGTAACAAGAGGAAATATTGTATGTTCATATAAAAGTGTTTCATAAGTCAAACCAAACCTCTTAGTTTTTACAGTCAAGCGTTTTAGATGCTTTGGTATCAATAATGTAGCTCTTTCACGGCGATCATCAAAGAGTTGCTCCATAGTATCTGACATTTCATAATTCCCGCTCCAAACGTGATATCTGGCAATTATACTATATAATAATTCATCTGGATATGGCTTAGGGAAAAATGTCAGCACTATTCAAAACCTCCGCGGTCTACGCCTAATTATGTAATCCCCCCTTCCATATTATTTTCAATATGCTCAGCTATCTTTGAATGAAAATTAAAATTTGTTCGTGGAATAATACCCGGTAAATTGTCTTCTACTAAATGTTCTGTTTTTTTTACATCATTATTTTTCTTATTTTTCTTATTTTCATTTTTATGTTGTTCTCTCTTCTTTAACACATTTATCTGTATTTCTCCACTTATTATTTTTTTCTCAATTAGTCCCCTCTCAAGTTCAAAATCTTTAGAAAAATACGCTTTTTCAATCAATTCAGAAGTTAACATTTCATTTTGGCTTGGATCATCTGTTATTATCTTTCTTTGGGCCAAACCGAATATTTTTACTGCATAATGGATAATGCCGGCAGACGCCATATAGACTGCTGCGTTTAATTCTGGTGTTAAAGGTGTCTCTGTTTTTGTCCATTGATATTTCCATAATTCCTTGACAAGTCTATCCCAATCTGGTGATTCGAACTGAAGATTGGGTATTCTCCCCATTCCCAAAAAACCCTCCATTCGTTTAGCATACATTAGGTTATCGGAAATCGCATTAATTACTTCTCCAACTCCCATTAATATTACAGGTACTCCAATGGTATTGACCAAATTTAAGATATAATTCATCATCCTCTCTTTACCACCACTTTTGGCCTGACTTATATTTTGAAACTCATCAATGATTAATACTCCCAGACTATGTCTGGTGGATATAGCAGCCATTTTCCTCATCAAAGAATGGGTAGCACCGCTTGGTCTATCACCATATTTTTTATAGGTATGATCTCCTGTTATCTTATCAAACTGTTCCAGGAAATCTTCACATAATCCTTTGACACTTCCATCAAAAGGGCAATCAATCTTCATCCAGGTTATCTGCATATGAGGAAAATCTTTACCATCATATTCTTTATGAATAATTTTTTGTGGTATACCTGCACAAACTCTATTTGCGACTGATGACTTCCCCATACCGCTCAAACCAATTATACTGCCTCCGCCAGTTTCAGCATTAGTTCCGATAAACTTACTATAATCTTCTTCATGTTCCATCGCACATCTTGCTAGTCCATTTAGTATTCTTACATAATCATTACTTAACGGATTTCGTTTTTTATATCCATTAACTATAATATTTATAATATTTTCAGCAATATCCATATGAATGCCTAATGGTCTAAAAAATTGCGTTAATTGCGGCAGGCACCTTCTCCGGATTAATGCATTTTCTTTCCGTTCATCCTTATTAAAGGGTAAAGGATTGTTTAATAAATCATAAATATCTTTACTTTCTTCGAAGGTTGGCAGAGCTTCTATACATGGATTACCCTTATCCGCATCTATCTTTTGTTCACTATACTTCGCATTTACAGCAAGTGAATTTCTTGGATATTTACTCATCATCCTCCTCCTGATCCATTGCTTTTAAAAAAGTTTCATAATATGATTCATCATTACCTAAAAATAATTCTATTTCTTCATCATTTTCAACATTAGGTGTAAATTTCTCTTCTTCCCTTTTAAGTCGTTTTTCAATAGATCGGGATACACCGATATTCTTTATTTCATTTTTTACAATTTCTGTTTCTATAAACGTAACTTTTTGATTATCAACAGCTTCTTGAATTATATCATCAACATTCTTGCGATAATCAATTTCATTTTGAAGCATATCAGTCTTCATCCCTGCTCGCATTCGTGCCTGTATTTCCTCATATGTCACTAAATCTTCATAGAACCATTTAACAAATTTCCCTTTACTTGCATCAGTTCTTTCACACCATTCAAAACTACTATCATCAAGACATAACACAATATGTTCTGTGTCTCTTGGATCAATTTTGATTGTACATTTAAGAGTTTCTCCTTGCCTGGCTTTCTGCATCCACTTTTTCTCAATAATTGTGTCGCATATATAGAAATTTTTATTATACGATATTCCTTGTGCAGTTACAGATACATCCTCTATTTTCGGAAGCAAAGCCATTCTTATTGCTCCATTATCCATCTGACGAAGTGTTCCTCCACGGTTTTCTTTTCCCCAATTCCACATTTTAATTGGGATTGGCTTGATACCAGCTTGTACAATATCATCTGATTCCTGCGGATGTTTTTTTAATGCTCTTTGGTTATACAGTAAAATATAATTTATTACTATTTTAGTAAATTCTTTTATATTTAATTTTGCATCAAGACGATAGTCTTTTGCGCCACGTTCTCTGAAATCTGGCTGTATCTTTCCTGGTGTTGATAGCGTACTCAAATTTAATAACCTAAAGCTTTGTTCAACAATACCCTTTAAGTCCGGTCTCCATGCTGAAGTATTTTGCAAATAAATTCCCAATTCTTCAACAACATTATTACTGTTTTTGCTTATTAATTCCCCATTGTCAGATAAAATGGATATTGGTAAGCCATGACACGGCCATTGTTCTTCAGTAATTTCAATGTCATATGTTTTGCATAATAGAACCTTATCAATAAATGTATAGTATAGTGCCATCATTGCACCTATCCATGAAGGACCTTCTACACCAACATAAAATCCCGTGATCATCCTGGAGTAAACATCTGTAACAAAATACAAAACTGGTCTACCAATAACTTGTTTATTATTAAAGGTAGCTACCAGATAAATATCCGCTATCGTTGCGTCTATCTGATACTTTTCTCCGGGACAAAATGCCTCTTTCGCTGAACTTCCTGTTATAGCCCGATAATTACGTGCATAAGCTTTTTCACCAATTCTGGTAACTTCATTTCTATATTTCGAAGCGTAATAATAAAATTGACGATATGTTGGGTATGTCGAAAACAACTTATTTGTTATCTTATCTGTGTAAAAATCCTGACACATCTGATCATATACATCAGTTAATGTCCTGACACTATTTTTGTTATAATTACGTTTTATAGCACTTTTTATATTTAAAATATCCTTATACTTTAAAGCCTTCCGGTTATTCCCTGGATCTTCTTTAGCCGGCGCCCTACCGAGTACTTTATCACTACGTTCATCCAGCTTTGTCCTATTGCCTCTGGCATGATAATCCGGTATAAAAGCAGCTTTAACACTGCCTCCAGCCCAATAATTGTGTAATATACGCTGTACCTTCATCCTGCCTACACTTAGTTCCTTAGTAATCTTAGTAAGAAAATTCTTTCTTTCAGTCCCATAATAACAATACGGTATATTCTGGGCAAAATCCTTTATAATACCCCATTCATTTTCAATCTTTCGCTTCTGTGGCTTAGTCAATTTTTCTATATTCAATGAATCTACTTTTTCTGTAATTAAATTGAGAATGCCTGATTCAATTTCATATTCTATCTCTGACAGATCTGCAGGATATGGTAATCCAGCTCCACTCAATTTGATAATTGTTATTTCTTTATCTATAGTATTAACATATAGGATTCTATATTTTTCATTAGTATCTCTATCTTGATAAATCTGATTACATAATATCTCCACTAGCTCTCTCACCTTTCAGCATTTTTTCAAAGGTTTTATAGTCAACTACTTCATCAACTATGCAAGTTCCTACGATTAAGCGCTCCAGCTTAATAGGAATATCTTTCAAAGCAGCGAAATAAAAGAAAAGTCTCAATGTAAAACCCATTTCGTATCCGTTCCTTGTATCAATACCCTTACATATATCGCATAATCTTACCCCTTTGCCCTTATGATAGAATATTGAATCAACTAGTTCATTATAAATATGGTCAATTACTTCCTCATTTATTTCAGGCTTCAGTATCGCATGTGAGAACAAAAATGAAATATTCCGTGCAGCTACACGGTTGAAACTTTCCTCAGTGATAATTTCATAAGGTACATCCCGGTATCCCCAATAAGTTTCTTCAATTGCAAGTTTCTCTAAAACCCGCCTTTTTTTGAGTTCTTTTTTATACTTGACAGTATAAGCCTTTTTGATTTTTATATTGTCAATAATCATTATTACATACATATCTGTCGACATTATAAAATCACATCCACTGTTATAGGGTTTGGGGGGCTTATAACCTAATTCTTTGGCTATGCGGACAGTCTCCTCCGCAGGACGTAACGGTTTTTGTTCCTGGAGATCATCGATATCGTCATTCCAGAGCTGATAAAAGAAATAATCTCTTTCTAGATCACTATGAAAATGATGGACTCGTTTATTTCTAGGTGCAATAACACGATTCCCTCTTCCTAAAGATGAAAAATCTCCAATTTGTGACCAAGGTATATACTCTTCTTTTTCACCTTGGCCGCGGCCTGCCTTTATCAACTTAGCAATTTTCTCTTTAGTTAAATTGCTTCTTCGTCTTGGCATAAAAACCTCCTTAACTTTTTATTGTTTTGATAACATGATTTAAGTAAATTATGTGAATATATAGGATTTTTGTTTAGAAAATGTAAAAAAAGAAAAAGATATCCCAACCATATGGTAATACCATATGATAAAACACCTCCGTTTAAAAAGAAAAAAATTACCTCCGATGAAAAAGAAAAAATTACCTCCGTTAAAAAAGAAAAATTACCTCCGTTAAAAAAGAAAAAATTACCTCCGTTAAAACATGAATACTAAGTTATAAAATATTTTGCTAATTTCTAAATTGCACCCTTTATTTTTATAAATTGGCTTTAAACATTCTAGAAATACAGAATCAAAATATCTTTCAGAGCAATTATATGCTCCATTTATTTCCATGTCAAGTAAAAATACTCTATCTAGTGTAAATTACTTTTAGAACACAATATATAGAATAGTTTTTTTAAGCCGTAAAAAACGCCTACAGACAAAGTTTGATATGTACCCCCTTTACTGGACAGTACCAGTAAAGGGGGTACATATCAGTTTAATTGTAATAGAAGCGCTTTTCACTCGACACGTTAGGATAGCTACTCACACTGAATCGGTAATTAAAGTATTTACCAAAATGAACCTTTAATACAATATAATTGATGGATTTGTAAGCTAATCATCAGCATTTTCCATATACATTTTCATAGTCGATATAAACCTATCGGGCTTATCAGGTTTGACGCTTAGTTTTTCTAATATCTCAAGTGTTTCCTGAAGCTTTTTGAACAACTCATTCAAGTAAGCTTCTATATCCTGATATTGTTGCTGTATTGCAAGACGATCTAATATTGAACTGTCATTTAACAAGTCGGATTTTAAAATAAGCATACACTGCTCTGTTATAGTTAAAGCGCTATTGCATGCATGTCGATAAAGCGGATATTCTTCGGCTGTTAACTCTTCGGTTCTATAAGTATATCCATCAGAATAACTCATGACACGAGCTGCCATTTCTTTTATTGCCCATAAGCGATTATCAATCCATTTGTCCATAATAATATTTAAAAAACTCTCCCAGGTTTCAAGTCTGACATTTGAGAATGTCGCAGCTTCAATGGCCCCAGACTGATAACCATTTTTCGAAATAATAATACCTAATTCTGCACCACAATCATGTATGACTGTTCTAAACGCATGGATTTTTTCTTTAGTAACAGGAGTCCCCCAATATTTACATTCACATATTATGTGCTTTACTAATTCATGTGGTGCTTCAATATAAACGTCAACTTCAACTTTTCCTCTTGCTGTATTCAGTTCATATGGCGTAGTTGCTGTATAGCCAGCAACAGTTAGATATTCTGCTGTTAGGTTTTGGAGTTCCTGCCAAGTTTGAGGTTGCCTATGTGTAAATTTCATATTCATCGCCTTTCTTAACTGTACCACAACATTTCTTTTGAACAAAGATAAACATCAGAGAGTGTGTTAATCATTTTTATCTCGTTCCATATTTTTATGTCCTCAGGTGGATGGTCGTGTATGCCTCTTCTTAATAAACATAATAAGAAATTCAGTTTTCCCCACAATTTGGAATTTATAAGACTATTCTACTCATTATGATTTGATAATCATTCCATAATCGCGCACTCTGTATGATGTCATAATTTTCATAAATTCGGTTGCCTTCAAGGTGTTTGTAAAAAGAATTTTCCTTTCCGACATATACTCCTTCGGTATATTTTGAAAAGAACTCAAACTGATTTATGGTAATATCAATAATTGTACCATCACCCATTACTAGCCACGCATGATTCGTAGTGTTATTAGGGTTATTATTATCACGATATATACCATTTCCCTGTTTCGTATTAATTTCATATGCATTATAAAGATAATATGCTAAAAGATCACACGAGTCATCGCAGCAACCAGCAGGGAAATTACTCATTCTATCTCTTCTATCAAACTTTCTATTATATTTTGCCTCTAATATTGCCGCATGAAAAGATACAGCAATATTATATATATCTTGATTTCTCATTTTTTCTCCAAATCAAATTCGATCTACTTAACCAGCTTGAATAACCCTATAAGTTACTCAAGAACTCTGTAAGTGCTCTAATTTTTTCTTCTACACTTTTTTGTCGATCACTTATTCCATTTTGACTTAGTGGCTTTTCATTTTTAATCAACTCCTTTTCTCTTGCTTTTCTTCGCATTGTATCATTAATTTCTTCAATTACTCTAAATTTCAACTCGATGCAAAGATCTTCAATTGTTTCATCTGTAAAACCCAAATATTCTGGATGCTTTTTTAACTTGTAGAGATGCGATGCACAACGCACTATTACAAAAACTGATTCGCCAACATAAAGAACCTTAGATTTTCCATTTTTGTCAACGCTAATCTTATAGATACCAGCGCCTATAGATTTAATTAAATCATCTTGAAAAAAATCTATTTTTATTTTCAATATTAACAGATACCTCCATCACAAATTCAAATTTTCCTAGCTAGGCTTTACTTCATAAACAAAATGAGACGTTCAATCTCTTCTACATAAAGAAACGATAATCATAAATTGAACCTTCATATTGCGAAAGTAACCATCCAATACGAGCTATCTCATTGGAGGATTCTATTGTACACGGCAATTTGGAGTAAAGCCCAAAACTATTCCAATTCATTTTGGATAATCCTAAAATTTCGGATGCAATTTGCGCCATATCACCCGAGCCATAGTGCTTGACTATTTTTAACGGAAGTGGAATTGTCTTGCCACCTTGGATATACTTAAAGTTCGGATTTCTTATTGACGGTGCAATACCATGAGTGTATAACTGCATGGTGTTTTCATTTAGTGGAAAACACAATCCTCGCCGAACAGGAAATCCATCAATAGCGAAATTCTTTGAAAACTCGAAGCATCTTATATCATCCTCATAATTAATTTCCAATAGTTCAATATCGGTGATCCCTGCTGATGAAAGGCACTTTACAAGTCCATCAATTTCCTCTTTCCTAAATGGAGTTCGTTTATGAATTACAACCCTCTTGGGAAGTTCGGTAAAAGATTTATAAAATAGCTCCTTTATGTTAAGTCCAAGTTTATACGCCTCATTTTCCGTCAAAAACGGATTTTTTCTACGGTCTAATACAACCTCATTAAGCTTTGAAAGTTTATACTTCAAGCCTTGCCCATCTGCCGAATAGATGTGGCTACATCCCACAATTATATCAGTTCCCGTAGCAGATTTATTGATGCTGTATCCAATTCCAGCAAAGGCTGTGTCTTCTCGCAAGCCAGAGATCACCCATGGAATACGACAAGACTTTACATATATAGCAAGGGACAATGCCCACATTATTTGACAGCGCAAATCACTTTCAATTGTTTTTTCTCGAACAAATTGCGTTGCAATATTCTTTTGGACAGCATGTGCCTTAACAAAGTTATGCAAATCATAGTTTTCAAAATCATCTGAAAATGAGGTTAGATATTCATATTCATTGGGTATGTAGATAAGGACAACATCAGTTTGTTGTGAGCTTAGTTTCTCAAGCTGATATATAATGCTACGTCCGAATTCTTTTGCCGCCTCTTTTATGTCAGTATTGTTTGTTGAATTTATACTTAGCCATTGCGGTGCAGTTGTTAATGGAATATTTAATCCAACCTTAAAAGCACTATAAAAGCCAGGGAACGGAAGGACATAATCGACATTGAAATTTACAGAGTGTCTACTATTCAATGCATTCAAAAAAACATAAAATTCAGATGAATAGTTCTGTGGACAGAGCACCCCTATGTTAATTGATGACCGTAACACTTTATCATTTAAAGGAAAATCGTAAGGGTTATTTTGTGATAATCCTCTCATCGGATGAAAATCATTGACCATCTTATTTTGCTGTGAGTTAAAGAAAGTTAATTCGGGGTCGCGGCATTCGATTCCGTTCATGATTATTCTTTTGGGGTTAATCGAAACAGGTAAATTTAATTGATAGCTTCCCGAATTGCTATTCACCCCAATTAATGCACTATTCGCACCAAAAATAAAAGAGAATTTATCTTTACTTTCATCGGGAAAATATGTTTTTACTGCGTTGTTGCCAATAAGAACGCTTGCCCATTCATCAATATAATTATTGATAGAAAGATTTGGCTTAGCTCCATTAATCTTTGCCGAAAACAAATCCGCAAACGATTTAATGGCAGATCTTGTGTATATATCTGAATCTCTGAAGTGGTATGCTGGCGCAAAGGATACGTATGTATATTTATAGTCAAATTCCAAAGATAATTGAACGCCTAGATATGCATGAATTGGAATGTTGTCAATTCGATAAAAAAATACCTTCTTAGCATCCTTTGAATCCCAAATTTTATCTTTAGCGAAAGAAAAACCTTTTCTTTCAGCTAATATTCTTGTTACTGCCCGAAGTAACAGTTCTCTAAAAATTTTGTTTTGAAGCACAAGTTCTCTGGTAAATGGAGTAACATCGATACTCCCTATCAGTCTATCTGAACATATTTCGGCTATTTTTTCTTTCGCACCCCAAGCATATACTAAATCCTTATAAGGAATCGCAATTATGTTATGTTCCGAGAGAGCTTCGCAAATGCTCCACGGCTTTTCATCAGCAAGATATTTCAATTTGAACTGATAGCAAGTAGATGGAAAGCTTATCGGATACATGTTCGTTTTAACAATCTTTTTAAGCGTGCCTGTCGATTCTTGAAAAGGTGTTGAAGTAAGGTCTGTATGTTCTCCCAATGTATTCAAAAGAGCATCTATCCGATTAAGAAAAGTAGCGTTATCACTCATACAGTGCCGCGATAGAAGAAGCATAGTTTTATCGAATCCGTCCGTGGGGATATAGAAACTCTGTCTTCCGTTGGCAGCTACAACATCCAATAATTCTTCGACAGTAGGAGGACAATTCGTCCCATATCCACACCAATATAATCTACCTACCCCGGGTTGGGAATAAGCATCTTTTAATGCTGCCATCAGAGATCTATCGCGTCCACTATATCCAATGACGATAAGATTTCTCTGTGCAAGTTCATATTGTAAAGCTTTTATTAGTACATCACTCTGAGAATCGAGTTCAGTATCAGTATTTTTTAATGTCCCATATTTGTAATCGCCATGAAGAGCTACGCAAAGTAATTCCTTGTTCACATCGGATCTATGAATACGCTCCTGTGATTCCAATGTAACTTCCACAGGTGTCAAGTGATATTGATGTGCTGCTTTCAAGGATAAGCCATCAAAGTTAGTTGTCCAGACACTCTTTATCCATCCTGTTTCAGCAAGCATAGCAGTTAAATGGTACCCTAAACTTGGATTTTTATTTTCAGTCAAATGTTGAAAGTATTTTCTACGGTCATCCTCAATAGGATATGCCTTTTCAGCAAAGAATGAATACTCTTCATCAGAATTCGCAAGAGGATAAATCATTTGAGAATCCAACCAATTTTGAATCGCAATGCGGACATTATCCACCTTAACGTTCTTAAAAGAATCTACCAATGTTGGATTTTGAGAAATGAAAATTTCGTGCTTCCAATCCCAAATACATTCAGATGCTGATGGTATACCTGACTCCACCGAAGCTCCTGCACCTAAAAGCAACGAGTGTGTTGTATCCTTATTCTGTTTGATTGAACGAATAAACTCATCAAATTTAAGCGTCTGCATAAGAAACTCCTTTATTGTAAAATATTATGGGCAAAATAGAATGCCTTTTCGTTAAGTAATTTCTCCGACTCAATACTTATTTAAAAATAATTGAGATTAGCCTCAATAACTGTTCTTTTGGAAAAAGATAAACAATCTACAATAATTGGCTTTTAACAATTATATCCTAAAGAATCGGCTGCGAATTAAATTTATTATTCATAGTGCCACCAATTTCAAAACAACCTTAACTATTAGACTTATTAAGCAGATATCTTCGAACAAAATATTATATCTACTATTTTCATCAGAAAAAACATTTGAACAACCAGCTACCTATTATTGCTATAGTCAGTAGTTCATTTTTTAAAGCTTATTTTAATAATATCCATTGTCCATATTTTACCATCAAAATCGACAAAGTAAAATACATATTTTCTATAGAATTTTCTATAGATTTGTAATAATAAATACTAATCTAAAAAAACAGTAAATCTTATTACCACACATTCGGTATTAACTTCTATGTTTTTTGGCTTTCTCATTAAATAGTTAACTGCATCTTTACATTCGATTTACTCTTACCCTCTATTCCGACTTTTTCTCTTTGCTCTTCATTAATCCATTTAACAATTTTCTCTTTCATTAAACTTTTTTCGTCTAGGCATAAAAATCCCCCTCAAATCACTTGCACAAATTGCAATTAATCATGAGGAAGAAAGTTATTCTTTTTAGTACTTATATCATTATTTATTGTACGATATCATTATTTATTAGTTAATATCATTATTTATTGTATTTCAACACACCACAACGTTGCATCAGAACTATACTCTCCACATGAGTTGAATGCCCAAACTGGTCTACCGCCCGTACCTTAGTCAGCTCATAATCCTTCTCACACAGATACTTCAGATCCCTCGCCAGCGTTGCCGGATCACAGGAAACATAGACAATACGCTTAGGTGCCATAGCTATCATGGTATCCAGTAAGCTCTGTTCACAACCCTTTCTGGGGGGATCCACAACAATTACATCCGCATAGACCTTATCCTCTTTATATTTCCTCGGAAGCACATCTTCTGCTGCTCCCACAAAGAATTCTGCGTTCTTAATTCCATTAATTGCCGCATTCTTTTTCGCATCTTCAATCGCCTGAGGAACGATCTCAACTCCATATATCTTCTTCGCTCTTTGAGCCAAGAATAAGGATATGGTTCCAATTCCGCAGTAAAGGTCCCAGACCGTCTCTTCCCCATGAAGCTGCGCACACTCCAGGGCAAGCTCATACAGCTTCTTCGTCTGTACCGGATTCACCTGATAGAAGGATAAGGGTGAGATCTGATACTTCACCTCACCGATGGAATCTGTAATATAGGGCTCTCCCCACAATGGAATAATCTCATTCCCCAGGATTACATTTGTCTTCTCTCTGTTCACATTCAGGCAGATGCTCTTCATACCCGGAAGCCTTTGCAGCCCCCAAATCAGTTCCTCCTTATAAGGAATATCCCTTCCGTTCACCACAAGACATACCATAACCTCTCCGGAGTGAAAACCAACCCTTGTGAGTATGTGACGCAGTAATCCCTTGTGTGTCTCCTCATTGTAAGGCTCTATCTTATAGCCCTCGATAAAGGAACGCAGGAATGAAATGATTTCTTCATTCACTTTTGCTCCGATGTAACAATGAGAGGTATCGATAATTGAATGGGTGCGTCCGGCATAAAATCCAATAGCAACAGAACCATCCTTATTTCTCCCCACAGGGTATTGGGATTTATTCCGGTAATAATACGGCTCCTCCATACCAAGGATGGGCTCCATAGGGATATCGCCAAAGCCGCCTATCCTGGTCAGGCATCCACGAACCTTATCCTCCTTATACCGCAACTGCCTGGCATAATCCACATGCATCAGCTGGCAGCCTCCGCACTTTGAAGCAATAGGACATCTGGGAGTCACGCGGTCTTTCGAGGCTTCAATCAGCTTCACAAGTCTGGCATAGCCATAGGTCTTGCCGGTTTTCATAACCTGAACCAATGCCCTGTCTCCCATTACCGTGTCCTTAACGAACAGGGTATACCCCTGATATCTGCCGATTCCTTCCCCTTCTGATCCGATATCCTCTATGATCACCTCAACCTGATCATTCTTCTTTACCACGCTCTCCATCCACATCCACCGTTCCTATTTTTTATATAAGAAGAATTGTTAAACCGCTCACTAATCACTAATAATAAGGATTGTCAATCTGACAATCCTTATCTGCATACATTTTATGAGCTCGCAGGCTTACACCTGTGAGCTTACATTACATTTGGTGCTGCGCATAATATTTG
Source organism: Bacillota bacterium (assembly GCA_023409535.1). Taxonomy (GTDB): domain Bacteria; phylum Bacillota; class Clostridia; order Lachnospirales; family Lachnospiraceae; genus Mobilitalea. The sequence goes on along the minus strand of JAEYGZ010000022.1, from coordinate 12,539 downwards.
ACTCAAACAGCTTCTGATATCCCATCCACTCACACTTGGGATCACCGGACTGCAGTAGCTCTGTCAGGGTCTGCATCTTCGCATCCGTATTATCAGCAAAATGCAATGCCATCGCCTCAGCTGTCGCCGGCTTCTTCGGCGAACCATATTCCAGCTCGCCATGATGTGCCAGGATGCAGTGAATTAATTCATTGGCCAGCTTAACAGGAAATTTAGGATTCTTCGCTATATACCTGTTTAATGTATTGGCCCCGATGAAGATATGTCCAAGCAGCTGTCCGTCGTTGGTATAATCATTCTCCGGGAAGGTGGATAGCTCCTCCATCTTGCCGATATCATGAAACAGAGCCGCTGTAATCAGCAGATCCTTATTCAGGATGGGGTAGCTGACGGTATAATAATTGCAAAGCTTCACCACACTTAAGGTATGCTCCAACAAACCGCCCACAAAGCTATGGTGTACGCTCTTCGCTGCGGAATGGCTCTTAAACTTCTTAATAAACTGTGCGTCATTCAGGAAGAAATCCTCTGCCAGCGCCTTTAAGTTAGGCTCCTTAATTCCGGCAACAAACTCCTTGATCTCCCGATACATTACCTCGATATCCTTGGTTGTGACCGGGAAATAATCCTCAGGATAATATTCTCCTTCCCTGCCCTTGTAAATCTTACTGATATTGAGCTGGAGCGCATCCTGGAAGCAGTTCACTCTGGCATCAATATGTACAAAATCCATTACCTCGTACTGCTCTATCTCATTGCTAAAATCCCATATCTTAGCATCAATCGTGCCGGTCTTATCCTGCAGTATTAACGATACATAGCTCTTACCGCTTTTCCCTGTCAGGGTCTGCTTAGACTTACACAGGTATATCTCATTCTTAATAAAATCACTTTCTCTTAAATCCTGAATATATCTCATTCCAATTAACCTTTCTAATGCAGCTGATCGCCGTCATATAATGATTATACCCCAATCAGGCCGATATATAAAGCACAAATTAAAGGAATGCCGCAAAAATGGCTTATGCCATCTCTATTACAGCATTCCTTTGGTATTTACTTCTCTTTCTCTATCAGCGTTACAGTTAACTCTATTTCCTTTTCGGTTTTACCGGTAGTTCTCTTAAGCTTAACCGTTACTTCCTGCTGCGGTGCATAAGCAGCAATCGCATTATAGAAATTGTTGGTATTAATAATGGTCTGGTCATTTACCTGGAGAATGATATCTCCAGCTTGAAGCCCCGCTTCAAATGCGGGAGAGTCCTCTAAAACCTCATTGACAAAAATTCCATTTGTAATTTCATGCTCCAGCTTTGCCTGATCCGTCATGTCCTCCGTCATAACGCCAAAGTAAATATGAGGCTCCAAATCTACCATATCCGATAATATACCGGTAAGCTTGCTTATGCCGATGGCTGTACTCAGACCTTTGCTCCGGTCGTCCTTCAGGGTTCTGGTAATCAAACCGATTACTTCTCCCTTCATATTGACGATTATTCCGTCACTGTTCTCATTTTCCGTAATATCCGTATTAAACAAATCAAGCTTATTATCTGTAACGTAAATAGAACTGTTTCTGCTAGTGACAATTCCGATATCCATAGACCCAACATGTCCATTGGGACTTCCTAAGGCAATCACCGGTGTCCCCACCGCAAGCGTATAAGATGCTCCCAAAATAGCAGGTTGTATGCCGTTGAGGTAAGTAGAAGGAATATCCGCCAGCTTCACGGCAATCACCGCCAGATTCAATTCACTGTCATAATCCTGCAGGATAGCATTTACTTTGGCTGTATCGGAGAATTTAACCTTGATACTGTCGGCATCCTTCACACGGTCGTAGCTGACTAAAATAATAAACTCCACATCATTATTATGAATTACAAGTCCTGTTGTCTCCTCCGCCATCTCCACCGGAGTTCCAAATACCACATCTACCTTCTCTGTTACTTTCTCCACAGTGATTAGAGACTGATCAACTTTTAAGGAAAGCTTGCGTATATCTCCGTACATCTTCGTATAATCTTCAAGATCCGCCTCAATATATTGTTCTACAATTACTGATTCCGGCTTTGTATCCGTCTCATCATCCTCCAGGTCTTCCACATCTGCAGGATCGGCAGTATTGTTATTCGGCTGCTGTCCTACACCATTTGAACCGCCGGAAGCCGTAGGTATTCCTGTGACATCATTCTCCACAGGACCGCCGGTCGGGAAGTTCGCAGGCTTTTTCGTCTCCTCTTCTTTATGTAGAAGATCCAATAGTCTGGGCTCTGACAAAGCGAAGGTAATTGCTGCGACAAGACCAAATATTATGGCAAGGCAAATCGTCATAAGAATCGGCATAAGCTTCTTTCTGAGTTTCTTACGCTTTTTCTCAATCACGTGCTCTTTTATAAATTCAAAATCCTTATTGTCATTCTCAGACATTCCTATTCTCCTCTAAGAGATTAATAATCTAATGAGAATCCCACTAATACATACGTCCAATTTTAGCATTGACATATGAACATACTATGAATTATTTGTAAACAAAAGCCCTTGTCATTATAACACATTATACCAGCAATGGGAATGTTATTGTCCGATTAAGCTGCTAAAATTTCAGGAATTCTTTATTTTTTATATCGAATGCCCGGGTATAGGAAAAAATTTCATTTTCCAGTCTTTTATCATGGCGTCTATATATCTTTTGCAGAGTTGTATAGAAAATTTTTAATTATTGAAAATGGTGCATAATCAAAAGTTATGATATAATTGCGGTATGATAAATATAAAACAATCATTTTCTGTCCGGAGGGTTAACGCATGAAAGAAACAAAAACTGTCAGGGTTATCTCTAATGTTATCTATGCGATTGGAGCAGTTATCGCGTTTATTTTGATAATAATCAGCCTTTTCGGCCCGAACAAAGCAGTGAATCCCATGGCTATGATCCCTTTTACCTGGAAAGAACAAGCATATATCTGGCTCGCTTTCGGAACAATCCCGATGCTTTTAGCCTGTGCAGCGGTTTACAAGTTTAACGCCATTAAGAACACCCCCCGCAAAAAAAGATATTCTATTCTTATTTTCTTTCCCGGGTTAATATGCTCCGTTTGTGCACTGTCCATAATTGGCATAATTATTGCGGGGATGATTAATTCTTTAACACATTGATTTAATTTATCCTGCCTGATTAACTTTTTATCATCAAAGGATACCTCATCCGGAGATCAAGCTTATCTCTTCTTCAGGGTCTTGCCTAATACCCTCCTGCTGCCTTGTCCCATCAGAACCTTAGAATATCTGACCATATCCCATAATTTATGGTTTTATTTTTTTACAACTTAAGGTAAAATAGAGGTATCCTATCTTCACATAAGCTGTGTATCCTCAATTATTTATAAGCTGCAAATATGATGTTATAAACTATGGAAAGGCAATATCAAAATGAACGAGAAAGCATTAAGAACCCTTGAATATAATAAAATTATTACTACCCTCAGCTCCCTGGCCGGAACCGCTTATGGCAAGGAGCTTTGTTCCCAGCTTAAGCCCCTGTCGGACCTGAAAGAGATCCAGAAGCTGCAGAGGGAGACTTCCGATGCCTTATCAAGACTTCTGAGAAAGGGAAGCGTATCCTTTGGAGGAATCCATGATATCCGTCCCACAATTATGAGGTTGAAGGTAGGTTCAGCCTTAAGCGCAGCGGAGCTTCTGCATATCAGCTCCGATCTGGAAGCAACCTTGCGCCTGAAGGCCTATGGCGGCTATACCGGCAAGGACAGCGAGGAACAGGCGGAAGACTCCCTGACGGAGTATTTTGCCGGACTGGAGCCGCTGACTCCGCTCAACAATGAGATCAGACGCTGCATCATATCGGAGGAAGAAATCGCAGATGATGCCAGTCCTGCCTTAAAAAGTGTCCGCCGTGCCATCAAGAATGCCAACGATAAGATTCACAGTGAGCTTTCATCTATTCTGAATTCCTCCCGCACCCTGCTGCAGGAGAACATCATCACCATGCGTAACGGCAGGTATTGCCTCCCGGTTCGCGCCGAATATAAGAGCCAGTTTCAGGGTATGATCCATGATCAGTCCTCCACCGGCTCCACCCTGTTCATTGAGCCTGTTGCAATTGTCCGCTTAAATAATGAGCTTCGGGAGCTGGCTATCAGGGAGCAGGAAGAAATTGAGAAAGTTTTAGCTGAGTTAAGTAATCAGGCCGCAGAGCATTATGAAAATCTGGAATACAATTTTGCAACCCTGTCAGAGCTTGATTTCATCTTTGCCAGAGCTGCCTTATCCAGACAAATGAAGGGCTCTGAGCCAGGTTTTAATAAGAACGGAATTCTTAACATTAAGAAAGGACGCCATCCTTTAATCGACCAGAAGAAGGTTGTTCCCATTGATATTATGCTGGGTAAGGAGTTCAGCATGCTAATCATCACCGGACCGAATACCGGCGGTAAGACCGTTACCCTAAAGACAGTGGGTCTGCTGACCTTAATGGGACAGGCGGGTCTTCATATCCCTGCCTTTGACGGCTCCCAGCTGGCAGTATTTGAAGAGGTGTATGCAGATATCGGAGATGAACAGAGCATTGAGCAAAGTCTCAGTACCTTCTCCTCCCATATGACTAATATCGTTAAAATCCTCCAGCAGGCAGATACCAATTCTCTGGTGCTGTTTGATGAGCTTGGTGCCGGTACCGATCCTACGGAGGGTGCCGCACTTGCCATGTCCATCCTCTCCTCCCTGCATCACAGAAAGATCCGTACCATGGCTACCACCCATTACAGTGAATTAAAAATCTATGCACTTTCCACAGAAGGCGTATCCAATGCCAGCTGCGAATTTGATGTTGAGACTCTGCGTCCGACCTATCGGTTATTAATCGGTATCCCAGGCAAGAGTAATGCCTTTGCCATCTCCTCCAAGCTCGGCCTGCCTGATTATATCATTGAGGATGCAAAGAAGCGGATCGGGGAACAGGATAAGAGCTTTGAGGATCTCATCAGCGATCTGGAATCCAGCCGTGTGACCATTGAGAAGGAACAGGATGAGATCAGTAAATATAAGCAGGAGATAGAGCAGCTGAAGAAAAGCCTCGCCAAGAAAACTGAATCTCTGGAGGCCAGCAGAGAGCGGCTTCTAAAGGAGGCTAAGGAACAGGCTGCCTCTGTTCTTCAGGAAGCCAAGGAATTCGCCGACCAGAGTATCCGCCGTTATAATAAATGGCTTCAGGAGGGCGGCAGCATCAAGGAGATGGAGAATGAGCGGGGCATCCTGCGTGAGCGTATCAGCAACAGCGAGGGTACGCTGAAAAAGGATCCTGCCAAACAGGCTATGGCACCTTCTTCAAAGAGCTTAAGGGTCGGAGATCCTGTCAATGTCATCAGTCTTGGATTAAAAGGTACGGTAAGTACCCTTCCCAATGCCAAAGGTGACCTGTTTGTCCAGATGGGAATTCTTCGTTCCCAGGTGAATATTAGGGATCTTGAATTGCTGGAGGAAGAAGAAATTGTCGCTCCCGGTTATAATAAAACTCAGAGCGGTAAGATTAAGATGTCCAAATCCGCCAGTATCCACCCTGATATTAATCTGATCGGCAAGACGGTGGACGAGGCATTATCCGATCTGGATAAATACCTGGACGACGCTTATCTGGCGCATTTACCGCAGGTTACCGTTATCCACGGCCGGGGCACCGGTGCATTGAAGAACGCCATCCACACCCATTTGAAAAGACTTAGCTATGTGAAATCCTTCCGTCTGGGAGCTTTTGGTGAAGGTGACCAGGGCGTAACTATCGTGGAATTCAAATAATAGCTTTCTGTCCTATGAGATTAATTTGAAAAATAGTATTTAGCCGTGATTTGAAAGGAGTATCACATGATAGCGAAGCAAAAAATATTGATTGTAGATGATGATGTTAACATCGCGGAACTGATCTCACTGTACCTCACCAAGGAATGCTTTGATACTCTGATTGTACACGATGGGGAGGCAGCAATTAAACAATTTGCCTCCTATGACCCCAATCTCGTACTTCTGGATTTGATGCTTCCGGGAATTGACGGCTACGAGGTCTGCCGGACTATCCGCAAATCCTCTTCCGTTCCCATCATCATGCTCTCCGCTAAGGGTGAGATCTTTGATAAGGTTCTGGGACTTGAACTGGGTGCCGATGACTATGTAATAAAGCCCTTTGATTCAAAGGAGCTGGTGGCGCGGGTTCGCGCAGTACTCCGGCGCTTCCATCCCGAGATGAAGGAGGAGGCTGAACTGCCTGCCCAGACCGGTGATTTTGTCTCCTACCCGGATCTGATTATCAATCTCAGCAACTATTCCGTGCAATATCTGGGTGAAACCATCGAAATGCCGCCAAAGGAGCTTGAGCTATTGTATTTCTTAGCCTCCAATCCGAATCAGGTATTCACCAGGGAACAGCTCTTAGATCATATCTGGGGTTATGAATATTACGGAGATACCAGAACCGTGGATGTGCATATCAAGCGCCTCAGAGAAAAGATCAAGGATCATAAGGACTGGAACCTTGCGACGGTATGGGGAATCGGATATAAGTTTGAGGCCAGGGTTGTAAAGAAGTAAGCTTGATTATTGAATTATTAAGAATTAATACCGGCGAGCTGCCTGTAAGACTATTGTACAAGGGAGGAGGTGTTCCATGAGAAAGAGCCTGTGGTCAAGACTAATCATCTGCTATCTTGTGGCGGGAGTCATGGTATTTCTGCTGCTGAATACCTATGGCATGAATCTGTTGGAACGCCGCTTCATGGACGATAAGCAAAACCAGCTGCATGATGAAGCCAAGCTCATTGCTTCGGAATACATGTCGAACTTCTATGATGAAAAAATGACTCTGAACAATCTCAAGATTCAGCTCAGATCCATTCATACCTTCCTTGGAATTCGTGTCTGGATTGTGAATACGGTCGGTGACATCATCGCTGATTCCGCATACACACTGAATGCCGAGGGCAGGAATGTAAATGAAATCGACCCGGATCTTCTTGCCGCAACTGTCAGAAATAACAAGGCGATTGAGGGTGTATTCTCCGAACCTGTGATGAGCTTTAAGCACCCCATCATCTATAATTACAAAGTGAGAGGCTATATTATTCTTCATACCACACAAAAGGGAATCGTCGACCAGACCAACATCTATCTTGATGTAATCAATATCTGTTTTTTGGTATTTCTGCCGATGCTATTCATTTTATTCCTCTACATTTACTATATTGCAGCAATTCCTCTTCGGAATTTAATGAAGGCCGCCAAGGAATATTCCTCCGGTAATTACAACTATGCCCTTATCTTGAAAGGTCTCAGCGAATATCAGGACCTGGGGATAGCGTTAAGCTATATGGCAGGAGAACTGAGTAAACTGGATGATTATCAGAAGAAATTTGTCGCAAATATCTCCCATGATTTTCGTTCACCCCTGACCTCTATCAAAGGCTATGCCGCTGCTATTCTGGACGGAACCATCCCTCATGAGATGCAGGATAAATATTTAAATATCATCTTGTTTGAAACAGACCGGTTAACCAAGCTGACCTCCGGACTTCTGGAGCTTAACAGCTTTGACAACAACGGTACCTTCCTTGATATCACCACCTTTGATATTAATAACATTATTAAGCGTACGGCGGAATCCTTCGAAGGCTCCTGCCGGGATAAAAAGATTATGCTTAATCTTGTATTCTCCTCCAAGCAGACCCTTGTTGAAGCCGATATGGGTAAGATTCAACAGGTGCTCTATAACCTGATTGATAATGCCATCAAGTTCAGTCATGCCAATTCCAAGATCAGGGTAAGTACAGAGGAAAAGGGAGAGAAGGTGTTCGTATCTGTCAAGGATTATGGAATTGGGATCCCCAAGGACTCCATCAAGAAAATCTGGGAACGTTTCTACAAGACCGATGTCTCCCGGGGTAAGGACAAGAAAGGCACCGGACTTGGCTTATCCATCACCAGGGAAATTATTCAGGCACATAATGAGAATATCAATGTAATCAGTACCGAAGGGGTAGGAACGGAATTTATCTTCTCCTTAACAAAAGCCGGTGAATAGCGTAAAACCCGCCTGGCTTACGGGGCTGGCAGAACTTTATGCACAGAAACGGAGATATCATGAGATTACAAATCCTGCACACCAACGATGTACACAGTAATTTTGAGAACTTTGCAAAGGCTGTTACAAAAATAAAAGAGCTAAAGGATGATCATACCTTAGTTTTGGATGCCGGGGACTTTGCAGATTTCAAGCGAATGGAGCTGCATGGAACGAAGGGGAAAACCGCCCTGGAACTGCTGGAATATTCCGGCTATGATGCATACACCATCGGCAATAACGAGCTGTTTTGCGGAATTGATATCACAAGCTATATGGCGTCAGTCAGTAAGGTTCCCATGATCAGCAGTAACGTGTATCATCTCGACGATCAGCCGGTGCAAGAGGTTAAAAAGAGTGTCCTTCTGAACAAGCAGGGGCTGCGGATATTAATTATAGGTGTTTCCCCCGATCTTGGACCGTTTAATGAATTAGGCGGATATACCATAAGAAATTACATGGAGGCCATAACCGGGGAGCTTGAAATGAACCGCGGTAATTATGATCTTTGCATCCTGCTCTCCCACCTTGGTATGGATTATGACCAGGAAATCGCACAAAAGCTTGAAGATATACATATTATTATCGGCGGGCATTTCCACCTCCTGCTGCAGGAGCCCATAACCGTTCATAATACGATTATCCTGACTGCAGGCAGCAATGGGGAGTACTTAGGTTCTTTAACCCTTGAAGCAGAGCAGCAAAAGGTTACCCTCCTGTCCGGGGAAACCATCGATGTCAGCTGTTGTAAGCCGGATGACGGTATATTGCAGCTTCTGAAGGAGAATAAAGAAAAAGCCATCGAGGTCTTAGGCGAACCTCTTTATGAGATCGACAGGGACCTGTGGCATGATATTACGGAAGAGAATCCTATGACCAATTTCCTTGCGGATGCTCTTAGGGATGTACTTGGCTGTGAGCTTGGCTTGATTAATAGCGGTATCCTGAACGGAGGCATACGCAAAGGTCCGGTATCCCGGAAGAAGTTAATTGAACTGGCTCCCTCCCCATTAAATTCCACCCGGTATGAGCTTCAGGGCAGTGCAATTCTTGAGGCGCTCCAATGCTCCCTTGATACGGATGTCTGCTACGCCGACGGCAAAGGTCCCGGCTTTCGCGGAAAATACGTGGGCCGGCTTCATGTATCCAATGCACTGATTGAGCTGGAGGGACGAACTGTGTCCAATGTCTATATCAACGGAGCAAAACTAATTCCCGACAGATGGTATACCGTCGCATCCTCTGATTATCTTCAGCGGGGTACCGGCTATCCAACCCTCAGCAGTGATAAAAATGTCACCTTTCACAAAGAGTTTATACGGGATACCTTAAATGACTACCTCTCAAGAAAGGAATTCGTTAAAAACGCCTTTCAAGACCGCTGGTTGTCCTCCCACCTGTGATGGTGCAGCTGTCCTTCCAGACGCATACCCTCAAAGTTGTTCTGCCTGAGTGCTTCATACAATACGATTGCCACAGAATTCGCAAGGTTTAAGGAGCGGATCTCCCCTATCATCGGGATGCGCATGGTATTCTCCCTGTTCGACAGAAGAAGCTCCTCCGGTATTCCGGCGCTTTCCTTCCCGAACATAAGAAAGCAGTCCGGTTCGTAAGCCACATGGGTATAGGCTTGCTGTGATTTTGTGGTAGCCATATAGACCTTTGCTCCGGGATTCTTATTCAGGAACTCCTCATAATTTTCATAGACTGTGATATCAAGGTCCTTCCAGTAATCAAGTCCCGCTCGCCTAATCTCCTTCTCATCCAGACGAAAACCCAAGGGCTTAATCAGATGCAGACGGGTTCCGGTCGCTACGCAGGTCCTGCCGATATTCCCCGTATTAGCGGGTATCTCAGGTTCTAATAAAACAATGTTCATATCATTCTCCATTTATATATTAAACATATTCGCTTCGTGTATCATAAATCTTTAAAGTTTGAAAGATTAGTATGTGTGAATATATATTCATACATACTAATCCTGTCATATTCCCCAATTTATGTATACGAAAGAAAAAAGGTGATTCAATCACCTTTTATTGCAATATGTATCTCTATTTTCTTGCCGTTATCATATTCCAGCGGTACACATATATTATGTGCAAAGGTTGCACTGAAAGTCACTGTTCCATTTCCTACGGTAGGCGGAGTGATATCAATTGCAATTCCCTTTGTTGAAAATATCGTGGCTGTGTTTCCCATTATCATGTTGCCAAGTTCACAAATAGCACTTTTCGCCAGATCATCCATCACACTTATCGGCATCATACACATCTTAGATGCAATATCACAGGCAACCTCATTATCAAATGCTATCATCGCCTGCCCCCGCATCTCACCTGTAAATCCGATGATTATTATTAATGTATTATCAAAAAAAGCGGGATTCTTAATAAACGGTTTTCCTATCCTTGCTTCTACGAAGCACATTTCTTTTAGTATTTTAGTTGATGCCAATAAAAACGGGTTAATATGATCTGCATTAACATTGGCCATCCCCTCACCTCCTATGTATATATATTCGCATTCTATCATAAAAAATAGTAGAATAGCAACTATTTCTACTAATTATTTCATTTTTCTGTATTTTTCTACGAATCTCTCCATTCGTTCCAGCGCGATTTTAAGGTTTTCAATGGAATATGCATAGGAAATTCGAAGATACCCCTCACCGCAATCCCCAAATGCAGTTCCGGGAACAACAGCGACCTTTTCCTCCTGTAACAATCTCGTTGCGAATTCCTCCGAGGTCATCCCCAGGTCCTTGATGCAGGGAAATACGTAAAATGCACCAAAGGGTTCAAAGCAGGTAAGTCCCATCTTGCGAAGGGAATGAACTAAATAACGGCGTCTCTTGTCATATGCATCCCTCATCATCTCAACATCAGAATCGCCATTCTTCAATGCCTCAATACCGGCATACTGGCTGGTGGTGGGTGCACACATAATTGCAAACTGATGAATCTTTATCATTTGCTCTAAGATGATAGCCGGTCCAACTGCATAACCCAGCCGCCAGCCGGTCATTGCATAGGATTTGGAGAAGCCGTTTATGACAACCGTTCTTTCCTTCATACCGGGAAAGGATGCGATGGATGTATGGTTACCGTCATAGGTCAGCTCGGAGTAAATTTCATCAGAGATGACAATCAAATCCTTCTCTATGATCACATCCACGATTTTACTGAGATCCTCATGGTCCATAACGGCACCCGTAGGATTATTGGGATAAGCAAGAATCAGAACTTTTGTCTTCTCTGTAACAGACGCAAGAAGCTGCTCCCTTGTAAGCTTGAAATCATTTTCTCCCTTCAGTTCAATCACCACGGGAACACCGCCGGCAAGAATGGCACAGGGATGGTAGGAAACATAGCAGGGCTGCGGAATTAATACCTCGTCTCCCGGTTCAAGCATAGCGCGAAGAGCAATATCGATTGCCTCGCTTCCGCCGACAGTTACCATGGTTTCCTTATTATAGTCATAATGTAATCCGAATCTTCTGGATAAGTAATTACAAATCTCGAATTTTAACTCCTTTAATCCTGCATTGGAGGTATAAAAGGTTCTTCCTTTCTCCAGGGAATAGATCCCTTCCTCACGGATATGCCAGGGTGTGTCAAAGTCAGGCTCTCCCACACCCAAAGAGATGGCATCCTTCATCTCGCTTACAATATCAAAGAACTTCCGGATACCGGAAGGCTGAATGTCTACTACTGTTTTTGATAATGGGTTTCTCAAGGTGTAATCAGCATCCTTTCATCATGTTGGGTTTGAACCAGGGGCAATCCGTGCTCTTTGTACTTTTTCAATACAAAATGAGTCGCAGTACTTAATACAGCTTCCATGGGGGCAAGCTTATCCGATACAAAATTGGCGACCTCACGCATGGTTCTTCCCTCAAGAATAACCGTCAAATCAAAACCACCGGACATCAAATATACTGATTGTACCTCATCAAACTGATAAATACGTTCTGCTATTTTATCAAAACCCAAACCGCGCTGAGGTGTTACTTTAACCTCAATTAACGCAGTCACTCTCTCACATTGCACCTTCTCCCAGTTAATCAGTGTCGGATAGCCGCAGATGATGGCATCCTCCTCCATCTCTTTAATTGCTGCCGCAACCTCTTCCTGCTCAGCCCCTATCATGATTGCCAAATCCTCAACCGAAATCTTGCTGTTTTTATCTATCGCCGATAAAATCTTCTCTTTCATATAAGTCTCCGTTCCTGCGCATGCTCTGAGCGCAACGTATGTTCCATGCACCGCATGTTCTTTGCGTAACGCATACTCTAAGCGTAACGCATATTCTAAGCGTAACGCATATTCTAAGCGTAACGCATATTCTAAGCGTAACGCATATTCTAAGCGTAACGCATATTCTAAGCGTAACGCATATTCTAAGCGTAACGCAT
>JAEYGZ010000016.1 GCA_023409535.1 Bacillota bacterium | reverse complement strand
TGGAGGACTACCAGGTAGATAGGACAGAGGTGGAAGTGCGGTAACGCATGGAGCTGACTGTTACTAATAGGTCGAGGGCTTGACCTAAGAAGGTTTGTTGCGAACAAAGTTCGTTAGTTTGGATGTTTAACATTTTCGTTGAATGCGCAGGCATTCGGTGTGTAGTTTCAATATGGCCCAGTGGCTCAGTTGGTTAGAGCGCCGCCCTGTCACGGCGGAGGTCGAGGGTTCGAGTCCCTTCTGGGTCGTATACTTTTCTTACATACGTGTTATAATAATCCCATGGGATCTTAGCTCAGCTGGGAGAGCATCTGCCTTACAAGCAGAGGGTCATAGGTTCGAGCCCTATAGGTCCCATTTGTGCCAATGAGGCACGGTACGCCGATGTGGCTCAATTGGCAGAGCAGCTGACTTGTAATCAGCAGGTTATCGGTTCGAGTCCGATCATCGGCTTACAACAGAATATTGTTGTTATTATTTTGGATGGGTTCCCGAGTGGCCAAAGGGGGCAGACTGTAAATCTGTTAGCGACGCTTTCGAAGGTTCGAATCCTTCCCCATCCATTGGCGTAAAGCCATAAATAGTTAGCGGAAACCGTCTATCTCGTAATAGCCGCTAAAAAATATACCGCGGGGTGGAGCAGTCTGGAAGCTCGTCGGGCTCATAACCCGAAGGTCATAGGTTCAAATCCTATCCCCGCAACTCTTTCTAAAACAACTGAATAGCTTTCGGAACCAAAAAGAGCGGGCACCCAATCTTTTAAGGTACACGAAGTTGACCTTGCCCAGATAGCTCAGTTGGTAGAGCAGAGGACTGAAAATCCTCGTGTCGCTGGTTCAATTCCGGCTCTGGGCATTTTGTTTTGATAAGGCACAAAAGAGTCTTTATCGATTACAAGCAAAAGGATTATTTAATCCTTATGGGATATTAGCTCAGTCGGTAGAGCACATGACTTTTAATCATGGTGTCCCGGGTTCGAATCCCGGATGTCTCATATAAAAGACCTCATTAGAGTGTCCTTGATAAAACAGTATTGAATCAGTTTTGAAAGAATGGCATAGCATAAAGCTACGCCATTCTTTTGCTTGCTGGTTGGCATGAAACATATTAAATCCGAAACGACTGGCCTATAATAAAAAGTTTCTATCAAACAATCAAACGAAGCGCGGTGTAGTTTATTCCCACTTAAAAAAACGGAGAGAAACAGTGATGCATATCACTGTAATTACAATCATCACAATCACCGGAATGAAAACACTATCTATTGGCAGACCAAGTGAAGCAGCTTTGAGAAGCTTTATCCCTTGCGTCAATGGCAATAGATTCGCTACTTTTTGGAGTGCAGCGGGCATTACTTCGTAAGGCAGAGTAGCACCCGAAAAAATAAGCATCGGAAAATACAGCAGGCTGGCCGCGGCACTTGCTATTTTTATATTTGGCGCAATACCTCCCACCAATAACCCAATGCTGAACATTGACAGCATGACCAGCAGGTATGCTCCCAAAAACTCCAGCCATGAGCCGTGTAACCGATAGCCGAAAAATATTGCGCCTGCCATATAAACAAGGATAAGTGAAACAATTGAATAAAGCACGTAAATGACAACCTGTACTGCTAGGATAAGAGCAGGACTGGTAGGCGTTACCTTAAACCGTTTTAATATTTTTCTGCTCCGATAGTCAGAGACAACTAAGGGAAGTCCCATCATACCTCCGGCACAAATGGCAATGGTTGATACTGCACCGAAAGACTGTGCTAAAAAGGTATATTCCGCACTGTCAAAAGCGGGTTTATTTCCAAACACTGCGCCTAAGATAAGAATGACAGCAACAGGCAGACAGATGGCGAAAATAAACATATCCATCCCACGGAGGGATAATCTGATTTCCGTTTTAAGTAAGGCTCTAAAGGCTTTCATTTTCTGCCTCCTCGTCTGAGTACCAAAGGTAAGAGTCCTCAAATTTTTCATAGGGACTGGCCGCAATTGCTTCTTTTACTGTCCCGTAAAAAATGTTTTCTCCCTTTTTGAGAATCATGATTTTGTCGCAAAGAGCTTCTACCTCGTCCATGTAATGAGAGGTTATTAAAATCGTAATTTCTTTTGCTTTTAATGCAGAAAGGATCTTCCACACATCCCGACGTGCCTTAGCATCTAAGCCGGTGGTTAGCTCGTCCAAGAATACTACTTCGGGATTGGAAATCAGTGCTAACGCGATGAAAAGCCGCTGCTTCTGACCTCCCGATAACGCACTGACCAAGCTTTTTAACTTATCAGAAAGCCCGAATTGTTTTAAAAGATTTCTGTAATCCAGAGAGGTTTTGTAAAGCGAAGCCGTGACCTCACAAAGCTCGGCTACCCTTATTTTATCTTGATAATTAGCTTCCTGAAACTGAACCCCAACTCTCTCAAATAAATTTCTTCGCTCTTTTTGCGGATTCATACCTAAAATAGATACTGTTCCGCTGTCTTGTTTCTTTGTTCCCAAAATGCATTCAATGGTCGTGCTTTTACCCGCGCCATTTGCGCCCAGCAACCCAAATACTTCTCCGCGGCAAATGGAAATATTGACATTCTCTACCGCTTTGACATGGGCGTAAGATTTGCATAGGTTTTTTACCTCAATCGTTGTTTCCATGTGATGAAATTCCTCCTATTTTTGTTTGTATAAAAAGAATAACACCAGATGGAAGTCTGGTGTTAAAGTGTAGGGTTTGCCTCAAATTGTTTTTTCATTTGATCAAGATGACCGAGCATAACTTTTGCGTTCTGTTCCGCATAGTGCAATGATGTCAGCAGCTTATCGCACGCAGAAATAATATCCTCATCTTCTTCTGGTGTGTCAATCACTTGCCGAATATCCGCTTCCGGATTTTGGGATAGAATATTCAGCATGCGCAAAATAGCTGAAAGAGAATAATTTGCCAGGCGCAAGGAACGTATGATCTTCAGCCGCCGAATATCTTCATGGGTATAAACACGATAGCCATTTTGCTTTCGTCTTACCGTAAGCAAGCCGTTCATTTCCCAATTTCTTAAACTATCTATAGAGATTTGTAAATAATCAGATGCTTCTTTTCTGGTTAAAAACATAGTGCCTATTTCCTGCCGGCCACCTGATAGCAGCTTTTCGGTAATTGCTATGGCTTCTTCCGCATTTCTTTGCTCATTTCTAATCTGTTGCAGGTATTGTTCCGCCGAACAAATCGCCTTGTGAAAATCTCCAAGCGCGGAGGTCTTAATAATAGTAATAGCTTGCTTTCTCAGGCCATTTTGCAGAACCTCAACCTGTAAAGCAATTCTTGCTAATTTAATCTGCTCCATATGGAAATCTGTAAAAACACGATAGCCGTTTTCTTTACGTTCGGGTGTAGGAATCAGTCCGAGTTCTTCATAAAGCCGTACCGTATTTGCATGAATTCCAATGCGATGTGCAATTTCCGATGTCTTGTAAGTATTCATCCTATCACCCCTTCTATTGCACCATAATACCACCATAGTAAAGTCTGGTGTTATAGTGTAGGGTTTTAATTGTAACTTATGAAAACAAAAGTGCAGCTATGTGAAAACTATGGGTTACCTTATAAAAGATAGTGCAGGATAGCTGTTAAGTAATCACTTATATAAATCGGCAGATAACGTAAGCAATGTTTTTTCATCAATGACGATATAGGTGCTGCCTTCCTTTTTCAGAATATTCTTATCGCATAATTCCGATAGGGATCTTAATAAGTGCCGGTAGCTGGTGCCTAGAAGCTCTGCAATTTCAGTCAGATTCTCATGAAAGGTAATGAAAGGCTTTTTCAGGGTGCGTTCTCCGGTAGTATAAATATAGCTTGCCAAACGATTCTCAAGGGGAAATAATAGATTGATGGAGCTGTTTTTGGAACAGCGATTTAATTTTCCGCCCAGGGAAGAGCAGATATAACGCAGAAATCTTGCATCCTCCAATAGATATTTTCTTACGATCCGGTAAGGTATTCCGATACACAGCGAGTCTGCAATGGCCTGTACATTTGTCACGGCTTTTACATCATCCACCGCTTCCAAATCCCCCAATACTTTAAATCCCTGATAGAAGCATAGGAGAAGAGACTTTCCGTTGCTTAAGGATGTAAAAACCTTTGCTTTTCCTTCTGTCAGGAACAAAAGATAGGGGATCTCCTCGCCCTCCTTTACCATATATTCATTTTTACGATAGAAGAGCAGTTCCATGTGGGAGGTCATATCCTTTGAAAATATTTTATTCATCTCATATTCCCCCACAAAACCGGCTATGCGTGCATTGTCATTGATACGAAGCATATATTCTCCATTCTGATAAAATTGAGTAAAACTACATTATTATGAGTTGAAGCAATAAGGCAACATGTAAACTAACACTATTATTATGACATATGTCATAGTACAACACAATGACTTTATGATACAGTAATAAAGAACATCGTCAGGTTTCTGTGAAAAGAAGCAAGGAGGGATTATGAATTATATTATTTCACTGATAGTGGGAGCGATCACTTCCATTATGATATTCTTTAACGGCAGCTTATCAAACGGGTATGGTAATCCGCTGTCTACAGTGCTTATTCATCTCGTAGGTTTAATAGGGATACTAGCCGTGTTTTTCATAAAACGTGCGAGAATGACATTTCCAAAAGGGCTTCCGCTCTATTTGTACAGTGCCGGCTTGGTAGGTATTGGAACGGTTATGTTTACGAATTTAAGCTATGAGAAGCTTGGAGTTTCTCTTCCTCTTGCACTGGGGCTTTTGGGGCAGACCGCTTTTTCACTGCTGGCGGATCATTTCGGCCTTCTTGGCATGAAGGTGATTAAGGTTAATCCGAAAAAGCTTATCGGACTCGGGATAATCGGTATTGGCATTTGTATTATGGCTATTCAATAAGAAGGAAAGGAAATTTATTTATGATAATACTATATGGAGCCATTTCCATTTTATCGGGCGTTACGGTTGTTCTGGGGAGAATGCTCAATGCCAGGCTGGCAGAAAAAATAGGTACCATTCAGGCAACTGTAATCAATTATATTGTTGGTATTTTCTTCTCCATCCTTATGCTGTTCATCCTGCAACGCGGTTTTTATTATACATCCGTTGATACCCCGATACCATTTTGGGCTTATCTTGGAGGTATTCTGGGAATTGTCATCATCATGGTTTCCAATTATATTACGCCCCGGGTGCCAGCCTTTTATTTAACGTTATTGGTTTTTTTAGGACAGTTTGCACTGGGAATTCTCATCGACTGGAGGGAATCAAAAGAATTTTCTTTGTTAAAATTAGTGGGCAGTCTCTTCGTGGTTGCCGGGTTTCTGTATAATTTACTCCTTGATAAAAAATTCGGCAGAAAGTCAAAGGAGTAAGATTTATGAATAGATTGCGTCCTTTCACCTTCTGTTGATAATCCGGTACAAAAAGAAGATAAGGAGATACATGGAATAGGATGGTTATTTGATATATAATGCTAAGGAACGATTTATTAGTATCTATATCAAAGAACAGGAAAGGATGCGTAGAGTATGATTTATCGTAAATTTGGTTCTACCGGAAAAGAAATATCTTCGTTGGGTTTTGGCTGCATGCGTCTGCCGGAATATGAAAAGGACGGCGAATGGTTCATTGACGAAGAGCAAGCAATTCCTATGCTAAGGCATGCCTATGATAACGGTGTAAATTATTTTGATACCGCACCGTACTATCTTCACAAAAACAGTGAGGCAACGGTTGGTAAAGCGATGAAGGATATCCGGGAGGAGGTTATGCTTTCCACAAAGATCCCTTTGGAGGAAGTTCATGTTGCCGGGGATTACCGCAAAGCGCTTGAGAAAAGCCTGAAGAAGATGGATACGGACTACATCGATTTTTATCATTTCTGGGGTATCAATAAGGAAAGCTTTGATAAGAAGATTATGAAGCTGGATTTGATTAAGGAGGCGCTGAAAGCAAAGGAAGAGGGATTAATCAGGCACATTTCCTTCTCCTTCCATGATAAGTCGGAGCATATCAAGCATATTATTGATACGGCCGGTGTAATGGAAACGATGCTGGTGCAATATAATCTTCTTGACCGCAGCAACGAAGAGATGATCGCCTATGCAGCCTCTAAGGGACTTGGGGTGGTGGTTATGGGACCTGTGGGAGGAGGAAGACTTGCAGCACCTACCGATTTGTATGCGAAGCTTACAGGAAAGCCTTCTATTGCTACGTATGAATTAGCATTTAAATTTGTGCTGGGTAATCCCGGTGTCAGCTGTGCATTATCCGGGATGGGAAGCATGGATATGGTGGAGAAGAATCTGGCGATTGCCGGCGAAGGGAAACCACTTACGATGCAGGAGTGGAAGCAGCTTGGCGAGGCAGTGGATCAGCTGAAGAAATTCAGTGATTTATACTGTACCGGCTGCGAATATTGCCAGCCCTGTCCGATGGACATTAAGATTCCTCACATCTTTAATCTGTTTACCTACCATAATGTATACGGATTAACGGATCATGCGCGTCATGAGCTGAAAAAATATATCAGGGAAGGAGGAAAAACAATTCAGGATTGTAGTGATTGTGGCCGTTGCGAGCGAAAATGTCCGCAAAAACTGGAAATCAGAAAACAGTTAAAAAGAGTAGAAGATATTTTGACAACAATGTAAGAAATAGTGTATGATGTAGAAGAAATATCTTTTTTATGAAAATTTAGCTAAATGAAACTACAATATAAATAAAAATGATATACATACGAGGAGATACAACATGAAGCTCGCATTGCCCAGGAATAAAACGGCTCCACTTATTTTATTTGCGATTTTCGGCGTAATTGTAACAATGGCAATTGGTTTATATCATATGAACCGTTTGGCCAGATACAGCTTTGAATCACAATGTGAGGCCAATGCTTCTTTTGCAGGCGATGCCGCATCTATAATCAATCAGGATTTTGAGAATAAAAATCAGGCGCTGCAGACTTTGGCAGCTGAAATTGAAAAGGTAGAGTCGCCGGATCGAGCGACAATGATATCTCTGCTTTCTTCCCTTTCTTCAGACCCTTCCTATCTGGATTTGTACTATGTTGATACAGAAGGAATTGGATTTAACGGTGAAGGAAAGGTGAAAAAGGTTGGCGGGGAAGATTACTTTCAATCAGCTGCCCAAGGTCTGACTTTTATTTCAAACCAGATATCATATACCGATGATACTGTTCCATATGTATTGCAGGCGATGCCGGTCAATGCAGGCAATAATGTTACGGGGGTTCTGATTGCTTTGATCCGGGCTGAAATCTCCGGCATCTCAGTACTTGATCAGGAGGCAGCAGAAGGTGGATTAATTTATTTGCTGAATGCGAATAACGAACCGGTGGCTTATGTGAAAGGTACGGACACTTCTGATTTTTCTTACAGCGCTTTGACTTCCGGCGGTGTGCTTAATCAATCCAGGACAAGTTTGTCGACAATTGTTGGATGGAAGGAGTTATTCCAAAAGGAGGATTCGGAGGACAAGTTTATCTGGAGTCAGGAACCCCTGGGCAGAAATAACTGGACGGTATTATATGGTAAGAAATACACTGTAAATCCTGCAACACAGGATATTCTGAAGCTTACTAACTGGATGTGGATCGTTGTCACGATCCTCTCTTTATTCCTGTTTGTGATAATGATATTTCTCCAGAGGCTTGCAAACCGTAAGATGATCAGGACACTCTATCTGGATCCGGTCACCGGCGGTGATAACTGGTATAGGTTCAGAATAAATGTAAGCAAAATTTTAAACGGCAAGCAGTTCCTAAGGAAAAAGTTTGCCTTGGTAAATTTTGATATTAACCGCTTTAAAATCATTAATGATGCTTATGGATATCAAAAGGGCGATGAGGTTTTAAAGGACATCTACCATATTATCAGGAGGTGGGCCGGATTTGGGGAGCCCTTTACCCGGTATGCTGCAGACCAGTTTTATATTCTAATGTCCTATCTGGATGAGTATGAGCTGATGGAACGTATCAACGACTTGAATGACCTGCTGCATCAGCTTCTTTATACCAAGACAGCAAGAATATTCTACGGTGTTTACTATATTACGGGGCGTAATGAAACCATCGACCGAATGGGTGAGTTTGCTTCCATTGCTAAGAATAATATCAAAGGCAGTTCGGAAAATATCATATCTTTTTTTGATGATGTGGCAAAGGGCAGATTGCTGAAAGAGGAAGAGATAGAAAAATCCATGAATGATGCCCTGAATAATGATGAATTTCTCGTTTATCTTCAGCCGAAATACATGGCAAAGGAAGAAACAATATCAGGAGCGGAGGCTTTGGTCCGCTGGCAGAATAACAGCGGAAAACCGCTGTCCCCCAGTTATTTTATTCCGGTTTTTGAGAAGAATGGTTTTATTACGGAGCTTGATTATTACATGCTACGCAAGGTATGTGAGCTTTTGAAAAACTGGCTGGATAAGGACTATACGCCGCTGCCGATTTCAGTAAATATCTCAAGGCTGCATTTTGCGAACGCTCACCTGGCGGAAATAATTACGGAGATCGTTGACAGCTATGGCGTACCGCATCCTTTGATTGAGCTGGAGCTTACGGAAAGTGCATTCCTGCAGAATAAGCAGATGCTGATCGATACGGTTATCCGCCTGAGAGGGTATGGTTTTATCGTATCCATGGATGATTTCGGTGCAGGATATTCCTCCTTAAATTCCTTAAAGGATCTGCCGCTGGATGTGGTAAAGCTGGACGGTGAATTGTTCCGCTTAACGGATGAGGTGGAGCGGGGGCTGACGGTTATCCGCAATACCATCAACATGGCAAAGGACCTGCATATCAAGGTTGTAGCGGAGTGTATTGAGACCAGAGATCAGGTTGAGTTTTTATGCAAGGTTGGCTGTGATATTATACAGGGATATTATTTTGCGAAGCCCATGACAGTCGACCAATTTGAGGAAAGATATATCACTGTTTAGCGATTGTTTATATGGATAGAAAATTGCCGTATTTTACGAAATGTGTGTGTAATTTGCATATTGTTTTGGAAGTATATTTATAGTATATTTACCATATTAATTGCACAATACAACCAATGACAATGGAGAGGTACATTATGAAACTATTTCTGGATACGGCAAATGTTGAAGACATTAAGAAGGCAAGCGCGTTAGGCGTCATTTGCGGAGTTACAACCAATCCTTCCCTGATTGCGAAGGAAGGAAGAGTATTTGAAGAGGTAATTAAGGAAATCACGCAGATTGTGGACGGACCAATCAGCGGTGAGGTAAAGGCAACGACAGTTTTGGCAGAGGACATGATAAAAGAGGGCAGAGAAATCGCAAAGATCCATCCCAATATGATTGTGAAGATTCCTATGACCCTCGAAGGACTGAAAGCAACAAAGGTTTTATCTTCTGAAGGAATTAAGACAAATGTTACTTTAATATTTACTGCAAATCAGGCCCTGCTGGCAGCAAGAGCAGGCGCTGCTTATGTATCCCCTTTTGTCGGACGTCTGGATGACATTTCGACTGTGGGTACAGAGTTAATTAAAACGATTGCACAAATTTTCAAAAATTATAATTTGAAGACAGAAATTATTGCTGCCAGTATCCGCAGCGCAGTTCATGTTACGGAATGCGCCTTAGCCGGTGCGGATATTGCCACCGTTCCCTATAGTGTTATTGAGCAGTGCACCAAACACCCTTTGACCACTGCCGGGATAGAGAAATTTAAGCAGGATTATATCGCGGTATTTGGCGAATAATTACGTAGATAGTACTGTGTTAAGCACCACATCAATTTATAAATTTTATTACCTTAAGGAGGATCTATAATGAGCAACATCGATACAATGTCAGTAAATGCCATAAGAGTATTATCCGCTGATGGCGTTCAGAAGGCAAATTCAGGACATCCGGGATTACCGTTAGGCTCGGCTGCAATGGCTTATGAATTATGGGCGAAACATATGAAGCATAATCCGGCAAATCCGAAATGGGAGAACAGAGACAGATTTATCTTATCCGGCGGTCATGGATCCATGCTGTTGTATTCGCTGCTGCATTTATTTGGATACGGCCTTACAAAAGAGGACCTGGCGCAATTTCGCCAGGACGGTTCCTTAACGCCCGGTCATCCGGAATATGGCCACACCATCGGTGTGGAAGCAACGACAGGCCCTCTTGGTGCAGGTATGGCTATGGCTGTCGGTATGGCAATGGGTGAGGCACATCTGGCTTCTGTATTTAATAAGAGCGGATACCCGGTTGTTGACCACTTTACCTTCGTACTTGGGGGCGACGGTTGCATGATGGAGGGTATTACCTCAGAAGCGATGTCCCTTGCCGGAACTCTGGGACTCGGCAAATTAATCGTACTTTATGACAGCAATAAGATATCAATCGAAGGAAGCACTGATATTGCGTTCAAGGAGGATGTCAAGAAACGCTTTGAAGCATATGGCTTCCAGACCCTGGTGGTTGAGGATGGCAATGATCTTGCTGAAATCGGAGCTGCAATAGAGGCTGCGAAAGCGGATCTGTCCAGACCGACCATGATTACCGTGAAGACAAAGATCGGTTTTGGCAGCCCCAGAGAGGGTATGGCAAGTGCACATGGCGAACCGCTGGGTGCTGATAATGTGAAAGCATTAAGAGAAAAGCTTGGCTGGGAACACGAGGAAGCTTTCACTGTTCCGGATGAAATCTATGCAAATTATCAGGCGATTGCAAAAGAGAACGCTAAAGTAGAAGAAGTTTGGAATAAGATGTTTACCGAATACTGCATAACCTATCCGGAGAGGAAGGCTTTGTGGGAGCAGTATCATGACTTGAATATTGCGGCAGATTTATTAAATAATGAGGATTTTTGGGCATATGCAGATAAGCCGGAGGCGACAAGAAACTTATCCGGACAGGTAATTAACCGTCTGAAGAATTATCTTCCGAACTTAATCGGCGGCGCAGCGGATCTTTCTCCTTCCACAAAGACCTATATGAATGATATGGGTGATTTCTCAAAGGAGAATTATGGAGGCCGTAATCTGCACTTTGGCGTCAGAGAGCTGGCGATGGCGGGTATCGGTAACGGACTTGCGCTTCATGGTGGTTTAAGAGCATATGTATCCACCTTCTTCGTCTTCAGTGATTATGTTAAGCCCATGGCGAGACTTTCCGCGCTGATGGGGCTTCCGCTTACCTTTGTCCTAACCCATGACAGTATCGGCGTCGGCGAAGACGGACCGACCCATGAGCCCATCGAGCAATTGGCAATGCTTCGTTCCATGCCGAACTTTACCGTATTCCGTCCGGCAGATGCTACGGAGTGTATTGCTGCCTGGTATTATGCGGTTACCTCCAAGACAACACCTACCGCATTGGTATTGAGCCGTCAAAACCTTCCTCAGTTAGCCGGTTCTTCCAAGGAAGCACTTAAGGGCGGCTATGTGGTATCCGATGCCGGGAAGGCTGTTGCAGATGCCATCATTATGGCAAGCGGTTCCGAGGTTGAGCTTGGATTGAATGCACAGGCTGAGCTTGCAAAGGAAGGCGTTGATGTCAGAGTGGTAAGTATTCCTTCCATGGATCTGTTTGAGGCACAGCCTGCTGAATATAAGGAAAGTATCCTGCCTAAGAGCGTAAGGGCAAGAGTTGCTGTGGAAGCGGCGACAGACTTCGGCTGGGGCAAGTATGTGGGTCTTGACGGAACCACTGTTACCATGAAGGGCTTTGGAGCGTCAGCACCGGCAGGTATCCTGTTTAAGAAATTCGGATTTACCACAGAGAACGTAGTAAAGGCTGTAAAGAGTGTGTTAAAATAGTGAGTTAGATCGACAAAGGGACGGAGACAGGTGTAACAACAGGAAGGGTCTGTGGGAAAGCTGTTGACTGCGATCTATTGTTCTAAGCAAAAATCAAGGCTGATATAAAATGCAATTTAGGTTATCTAAGACCTGCGGGCCGGCGCTTTATGGACTCTGTCCAAAGCGCTTGAAAGCGTCGTCCTTGGCACTTCCCCCCTTAGATATCGCGCATTTTATATCAGCCTTGATTTTTGCTAAGAACAATAACGATCTTGCCAAATGCTTCCCCACAGACCCTTCCTTTTGTTACACCTGTCTCCTGACTTTGGCCGGCCTAGTATAAATATTAATTACTTACTTTTCCCGTTCCTTAGCAAACTAAATTATTATTTTAATGGAAATCTAATGTACACATATTGAAAAATCTTACAGCAACCGATACAATGATAGAAGGATGTTTCTGAATGCATTGTGTTAGGAGGGTATGAATTGGCCAGAATATTAATCGTAGAAGATGAAGTTAAGATAGGCAGGTTTCTGGAGCTGGAGTTAAAGCATGAGGGTTATGAGGTACTGCTTGCCGGAGACGGAAGAACCGGACTTGAGAAAGCGTTAAATGAGAATGTGGATCTGGTAATACTTGATATTATGCTACCGGGATTGAACGGTATCGAGGTATGCCGCCGCATACGCCTTGAATCACAGGTTCCGATCATTATGCTGACCGCTAAGGATGATGTAACGGATAAGGTCGCCGGACTGGATACCGGTGCCGATGATTATATGACAAAGCCCTTTGCCATTGAAGAGCTTTTGGCCAGAATCAGAGTTGCTTTAAACCGTAAGAAGCATACGGCCGAACCCAAGGGGGATCTTCTGCAGATTGGCGGAGTGACCTTGAATCTTGCCAGCCATAGTGCATTTTACGGTGAGGAAGAATTGGTTCTTACGAAGAAGGAGTACGAGCTTTTAGAATATATGATGCGTAATAAGAATATTGCATTAACCAGAGAGCAGCTGTTGAATAACGTATGGGATTATGAGTATTTCGGCGACACAAATGTTGTAGACGTATATATCCGTTACCTCAGACAGAAGATCGATGAGAAATATGGTGTTCATTTAATCTCGACCGTGCGTGGGGTAGGCTATATCATTAAAGGGTAATGTACGTGAAGCTGATGGCAGTGCATAGATTAAATAATGGAGGATGACGTATCTCACAGGTTACGTTAATGGAAAATGAAGGACAAAGGTTTAAATCTGCTTCGTAATATATTGAGAAAAACAGTTCTTCCCCTCCGTAAAAAAAGAGAAGAATGGCTGAGTAATTTCAGGCTTTCCATGGCCTTTCGCATATCCCTGGCGTATCTTAGGCTGATGCTGACTCATGGTGTGTTATTTTTTGCAGGTTTTTTTATCATCTATATGTTCACAGCAAAGTCTGATTATAATCTACTGGCTGAGGATATGATGGATAAGATATCCGCAGGTAATCTGACGGCAATTGAAAATCCCTACAGTGACCAGGGATTGACGATGAAAATTGAAAGCGGTGACACCCATAATGTAATATATGATGATGCTGCTTACCGGCCTGAGACGGACAAGGATTTTGTTTTTGGAATTCATTATGAAAGACAAAATGACATATTTATTATGGAGGATATCCGTAAGGCTGCGGTGATGAATAAGGAATATCAGGTCATCTTCCAGTACGATATGGGTGACAGCTATAATCGTTTTTTATCCCTCGCCTGGAAGATTGCTTTGTTATATCTTATAATCGTTGCTTTAATTATTCGTAAAGGGAAACGAAGTGATACGAAGCTCTTTGAGCCGGTCAGGACTATGTCGGCGCAGGCAAACCGCCTGACGGTAAATAATCTAAACAGTGAGCGGTTAAATGTTGAGGGAACGAAGAATGAGTTAAAGGATCTGGCAAATGTCATTAATGCCATGCTTGACCGCATCGAGACCTCTTACGAGAGCCAGAAGCAGTTTGTATCGGATGCCTCCCATGAACTCCGGACACCCATTGCGGTGATTCAGGGTTATGTTAATATGCTTGACCGGTGGGGCAGTACCAATGAAGAGGTTCTCCAGGAATCCATTGAAGCCATACAAAATGAGGCAAGATCTATGCAGGATCTGGTGGAAAAGCTTCTCTTTCTGTCAAGACATGATAAGAAGACACTAAAGCTGATTAAAAAACGCTTTAATATGCGGCCGGTCGTGGAGGATATGGTGAAGGAAACCAGGCTTGTTGCACCAAACAGAGTTATTCATAGTCCGGTGATGGAGGATGTTATTGTCTATGGGGATAAGCAGGCTCTAAAACAAGCTATTCGTATCTTTATCGATAATGCGGCTAAGTACACGAAGGACGGAGACGAGATTACCATCCTCTGTCAGAAGATCAACGAAGATTGTGTGATCACCGTGTCTGATACCGGTATCGGTATGACTAAGAAGGATATTGATAATATTTTCAACCGTTTTTACCGTTCCGAGCATGTGCGAAATAAGAATATCAGCGGACACGGCTTAGGTTTGTCTCTGGCGAAGCTGATTATTCTGGCACATACAGGTAAGATAAAGATCCGCTCCCAGTTTAAAAAGGGGTCCAGCTTCATTATTACGATACCCAAGAGAAGATTCTAGACTGCTCTTAGAATTAATTTTATAGCCACCATTTTATAAAGTCCTGAAAAGGATATGTTCTTTCTGCCATTCATAAAAGGAACATATCCGTAAGTTTGGGGCTTTCTTTTATTTGCTGAAAAGCCATAAGATGAAAAAAGCAGGCGGTATTATTACAGCTTACCTTCGATTTATGCAACTTACCGCGGCGGACATTGCAAAGCGTAAGCCGGCATATTAAACTTATGATAGCCGGAAAATGATGGAAGGTAATATTCTGGATGGGAGGATGCTATGGAAGATATAATTCAGGTTGTTCATTTAAAAAAGTATTTTAAGGAAATCAAAGCAGTGGATGATATCAGCTTTCACGTAAAGAAGGGTCAGTTATACGGCTTCTTAGGCGTTAACGGAGCGGGGAAGTCTACGACAATCAATATCTTATGTACCTTATTAATGAGTACACAGGGGGAAGTAAGTATTTGCGGTTACGGGCTCGGTAAGGAGGACAGAGAGATCAGAAAGAAAATCGGTGTGGTATTTCAGGATAACGTGCTGGATAACAGACTGACCATCAAAGAAAATCTTATTACAAGAGCCTCCTTATATGATAAAAACAGTAAATCCATATATGCAAATCTTAATTTTGTCTGTGAAGTTTTGGAGATAGGGGATTTGCTTCACAGGGAATACCGCATGCTTTCAGGAGGGCAGAAAAGAAAATGTGAGATAGCGAAGGCTTTGATGAACCGTCCTGAGATTTTATTCCTGGATGAGCCCACGACAGGACTGGATCCGCAGACTCGCCGTAATGTATGGGAGTGTGTGGATAAGCTTCGAAGAGAGGATCAAATGACGATATTTCTCACAACGCATTATATGGAAGAGGCTGCGAGAGCACAATATGTATCCATCATGGAAGCCGGAAAGCTGGTGGCGGGGGGGACACCCTCCCAGCTAAAGGAGCAGTATGCACAGGATATCCTTAAGCTGGTTCCGGAAAATACGGAGGAATTGCTCGATAGTCTGAAGAAGGCGGAGCTTGTATTCGAACAGCGAAGTAATCATATCAGAGTTGCGGTACCGGATTCGATGTACGGACTTAAGGTATTGAACCAGGTGAAAGATACATTAAAGTCTTTTGAGGTAATTCAGGGTACCATGGATGACGTATTTTTAAATGTAACAGGAAAGAGCCTGTAGGAGGGATGACAATGTTAATGCTTCGTTTGATAAAACGTAATATTTTGGTATATATACGGGATCGTTCCAATGTTTTTTTCTCGTTGCTGTCAATGTTAATCATTATCGGATTAATGGTTGTTTTTTTAGGGAAGATGAATGCAGACAGTGTTGTTAATCTATTAAACCAGTATGGAGGACAGAGAGATACGGCGCTTGACCGGACAAATGCGCAGCAGCTGGTGATGATGTGGACACTGGCAGGAATTGTAGTAGTAAATTCCATTACAATTACCCTGTCCATGGTTGGAATTATGGTAGAGGATGAAGCACAGAAAAGGCTCTCCAGCTTTTATGTGACACCGGTAAATCGGGGAATTTTTATTCTGAGCTATATCCTGGCAGCAATTATTATGGGCATTATCATGTGCAGCCTGACAGTGATCCTTGGGGCGGCTTATATCGGATTATCCGGCGGAATGATCTTATCGGCAGAGGCCATGGGCTTAACCTTCCTATATATTATTCTAAATGTATTTGCCTCTGCAAGTATGGTTTTTCTGATCGCGAATTTTGTTCACAGTCAGAGTGCATTTGCAGGAGCGAGCACAATCATCGGTACTTTGGCAGGCTTTCTTGCGGCCATTTATCTTCCTATGGGAATGCTGCCGGAGAGAGTTCAAACCGTATTAAAGTGCTTTCCCCTTCTTTATGGCAGCTCTCTTATGCGCGAAGTATTTACAAAGCAGCTGCTGAAGGAAACCTTCCTTAATTGTCCCGACGAATTGATTAGCAGTTATAAGGAGTATATGGGGATTACTCTTCTCTATAACGGTGAAGGGGTGTCGGATACATTACAGGTAGCAATTTTAGTAATCAGTGGTATAATTTTTATAGGAATAGCGGCAGCCCTGCAGAGAAAGCGTAATGTTATGAGCAGGTGAATCGCAGGTTAGGAAAGGTAAGGAAGCTCCTATGAAGATTATTATCGAAGATTGTAATCCGGACGAGGACGATCAGATTATCATACGATGCAAAGAGATGAATGAAACGATCCTGAAAATCATCTCTGAACTTAAAATGGAGCAAAAAAAGCTTACCGGTATGAAAGAGGGCAATATTACGGTGATCGACCCGGCGAATGTCTATTATTTTGAAGGTGTGGATAATAAGGTGTTTTTCTACTGCAAACAAAATGTTTATGAGACAAAGCTAAAGCTGTATGAGATTGAGCAGGAGTATCAAAATACAAATTTCTTCAGGGCCTCCAAATCAGTTATCTTAAACGCTTCAAAAATTAAGAGCGTCAGTCCGGCGTATTCCGGCCGCTTCGAGGCTTTATTGTATAACGGTGAGAAGGTGGTCATATCCAGACAATATGTTCCCGAGCTTAAGAAAAAGCTTGGTTTGTGAGGAGGTGGAGGAGATGAATGTATTAAAAACATTGGTAAAAACTTATATCTATGTACTTGCAGGGAGCATCCTGAGTACCGCGATATTTATCTCGGTCTTTGTTCCGGAAACGGTATTTACAGTTCTGCTATTGTGGGAAGTTATTGTCATGTCTGCAGCAACTACACTGGGGACATTGATTTTCTACTCGAAAAAGGAGATAAGCAAACGACAGATGAAGATTCGCACGGTGATACACTATATTTATATTAATCTTATCGTTTTTTCCACTGCTCTGCTATGCGGCTGGGTTGACTTAAAGCATACGGTTCAGCTGCTTTTCTTACTCCTTCTTATTGCGGCGGTATATTATAGTGTGAGCTCAGCTATGTTTAAGAAAGAGGAAAAGGCAGCCGAATGCATGAATGAAAGACTGCGTGAAATTTATCCGGAAGAGGACGAGGGGAAATGGTAAAATAATACAGAGAGCTGAAAGAGAATGAAAATGAATATAAGAGCCCTGCGGCTCCCTCTTGTATTTGTAAGATCATGCATGAGGGGGATACCGTAGGGCTCCTTTTGTAAAAGATGTTTTAATTATTTGCTGGTTCTTATGCTTATCCGGCCAGTGACTCGCTTTCCAGATTCTTAAACTGTGCCATATAAAGGTTATAATATTGGCCCTTCTGCGCCAGCAGCTCATCGGAGCTGCCCTCTTCCTGAATGCATCCGTCATCAATGACAAAGATTCGGTCCGCCTTACGGATGGTTGACAGTCGGTGTGCGATAACAAAGGAGGTTCTCCCCTTTAATAAGGCTTCAATGCCCTGTTGAACCAACAGCTCGGTGTGGGTATCAATGCTTGAGGTAGCCTCATCCAGGATTAATATCTTGGGCATGGATACCATGGTTCTTGCAAAGGCCAGAAGCTGGCGCTGACCGATGGATAATCCGGCGCCGCGCTCCTTCAGCTCCGTGTCATAACCCTTTTCCATCTTCATAATGAACTCATGAGCGTTAACGGCTTTGGCGGCGGCGATGATCTCCTCCTCTGTAGCATCCAGCTTGCCATAGCGTATATTATCTGCTATGGTGCCGGAGAACAGGAAGTTATCCTGTGTCATGATTCCCATCTGTTTTCTCAGACTTTCAATGGAAACCTCTTTTACATTGTGGCCGTCAATATAGATACTGCCCTGCTGAACATCATAAAAACGGCTGATCAGATTGACAATCGTTGTCTTTCCGGCACCGGTAGGTCCCACGAGAGCGATGGTTTCACCGGGTCTGATCTTAAAGCTGACATTATTTAATACCTGTGTCTCCGCATCATAAGCGAAGGATACATGATCAAAGGTTACTTCACCCTTAATCTCAGGTAATTCGGCTACTCTTTCGGAATCAGCAATCTCAGGCTGGGTATCCAGGATATCAAAGATACGCTCCGCTCCTGCAATATTTGTAATCAACTGATTATAAAAGTTGCTCAGGTTCATGATCGGATGCCAGAACATGGAGATGTACATGGCAAAGGCCATTAAAGTACCGACACTACCGGCATCTATTCCAAGTAGTTTCACTGCCGTAAAATACATGGCGATAGAGCCGACACCCCAGCTGAAGTCAATAACAGAACCAAACGCATCGTTTAATACAATCGCACTGACAAAGGAATCCCGATGCTCTTTTAACAGCACATCAAAGCTTTCCTCCGTCTCATCCTCGGCGGTAAAGCTTTGGATAATTCTCATTCCCGACAAATCCTCATGTATAAAGGCGTTCAGGTTGGAGCCCTTCTTCCTGTGAAGCCGCCACCGCTTATGGGACCTCGTCTGGATATACCAGAGGCCCAAGGCCATAAAAGGAATTGAGACCAGAGAAGCCAGGGCCAGCCGCCAGTTGATCACCACCATAATAACAACAACGGCCGATATGGTGACAAAATCGGGTATTAAGGTTGTAACACTGTTGGATAACACATCCTTTAGGGAGTTTACATCACCGATAATTCGGGCAAGTATCTTACCTGTCGGACGGCTGTCAAAGAAATTAAAGCTTAGCTTCTGGATGTGGGTGTAGAGCTCCTGCCTTATGGTCAGCAATACATCATTGCTTATCTTAGCCATAAGGTACATACGAAGCTTCACCAGTAATACAAATGAAATATTGAGTATAATCGCAGCGCTTCCCAGTTTAATCAGTCCCGGCAGATCTTTCTGTGCGATATGGACATCAATTGCACGATCAATCAGCAGCGGGTTAACGACAGAAATCGAAACCGTAATAAGCATAATGGTAATAACTGCGGCAATGTTTTTTTTATAAGCCAGCATATATCGAAACAACCGGAGCAGCGTTGTTTTCTTACTGACATTTTGTAAATATTCGTCTTCTTTTATAGCATTAACAGACATAATAACCTCCATTCATGTATCTGCAGCGTGCAGGAATTGCACGCAGGGATAATACAGGCTTATACAGCCTCCAGTTCATTCTGCACATCTTCGCTGACTTCCCCGGAGTTCAGGTAGTCACCGTATTGTGCCATATAAGTTTTGTAATAGTAGCCCTTGTTCTGCAGCAGGGTCTCATGGGTGCCGCGTTCCGCAATTTGGCCATCCTCTAATATGATGATCTCATCTGCATTGCGGACAGCCGAGATACGATGGGCGATAATAATCTTCGTCGCCTCTACCTGCGTCAGTGCACGCTGAATCTCAAGCTCTGTCTCCATGTCAAGTGCCGAGGTGGAATCATCAAGAACAAGAATGGGTGTCTTCTTGGCCAATGCTCTTGCGATACTGATGCGCTGCTTCTGACCGCCTGACAAGCCGACACCGCGTTCCCCGACGATGGTCTCATATTGCTCATCCATCCGTTCAATGAAATCTCTGGCCTGTGCATGATTAACCGCTTCCACCACTTCGTCTTCGCATATGAAATCACGCTTCCCCATTTTTACATTTTCATTAATGGTATCGGAGAAAAGAAATACATCCTGCATTACCAGGGAAATACTCTTACGCAGCTGCTTCAGGCTCAGCTCCTTAATATTGACCCCGTCCAAGTAGATCTCCCCTTCACTGGTATCATAAAAGCGCTGCAGCAGATTGATAATGGAGCTCTTGCCGGTTCCGGTGGCTCCCATAATACCGATGGTCTTACCTGAAGCCAGATCAAAGCTGATCTTTGACAGAATATTTTTCTCCCCAAGGGTGAAGGAAACCTGGTCAAACCTGACGGATCCGTTTACCTCCTCCAGAAGAACCGGCTTCTCCGGCTCAACAATCATCGGCTTTTCAGTATAAATCTTATTAATTCTTTTGGTGGAGGCAACGGCTGATGCAAAATCATTGGATAGCCAGCCAAGCATTTCCATAGGCCATACGATATTGGTGGAGTACTCTGCAAAAGCGCCCAGGGTACCTAAGGAGATATTATCCTGCATCACCAGGTATCCGCCAAGCATGATTACAACCATCGGCAGCAGCTTGGTGACAAATTGAAAATACGGGTAAAGCTTGATAAATACCTTGGACTGCTGCATATTGAGATCATAATAACGTTTATTATGGGACAGGAACTTCGTAATCTCATGCTTTTCTCTTGCAAACGCTTTAACCGTACGTACACCGGACAGGTTCTCCTGGGCAACCGTATTTAATTGGGCGTTCTCCTCACTGATAGCCTCATAGATCTTGCCGAGCTTTTTCTCCATTAAGAGTGCAAGAGCGGCCATTAAGGGCATAGCAATTGTGGGCAGTATCGCCAGCGTCGGACTCAGGTTATACATACAGTACAGTACGATGGAGGTGTGGATGATAACCTCGATAATTAACATACTTACAAAGCCTACTGCAGCCCAGATACGGTCCACATCATCCTTTACGCGGGACATCAGCTCCCCTGTATTGTTCTTGTCAAAAAAGTTCAGCGACAGGCTCTGGATATGATTAAACAGGTCCCGTCTGATATTCAGTGATATTTTGGAGCTGACCAGGTCAAAGATCAGTTCCTTCAGGTATTGGAAGATACATCTTCCGATACCGATAATAAAAATCATGATAAGTAATTTTGGCAGAAGATCCATGTCTCCTCCAACGATGACATTATCTATAATCCGCTTTGTGACCTGCGGTGACAGCATATCCAAAGATACGGCGATCACGATGCATAGAATTGCCAGCAGATAAGCAAACCAGTATTTCATGATATACCTTGATATTTTTTTCATTTCATTCTCCCATTCCAGCATACCGCTATGTATGCTGCGCATTCATCAGAGCGCAGGCTCTAATGCTAATTGTGTCAAAAGTTACGTCCAATTCATTCTACTACGGACCTGTTCCGCCTCATGTCCTCGGAAGATAATTTTTTTGAATACAAGCAAAAAAATAAGCCGTGGTATGATAATACCACGGCATAATATTCAAAAAATTTTGTAACCCATATCCGGTTTCTGCTGGCAGCAGGGCAGGAAAGGATATGAGATCACAGTCAATCTTTTCGAATCCATGAGGTAATATCACATATAGAATTCATTATGGAGTTGCCATATAATGCAAGTGCTCTGAATTTATTATAGCTAAACATGTGCTTACCTCACTTTCTGTAATAGTCTGCCAATATTATATCCACGAATTGCATGTATTGTCAACACATTTTTAAAAACTTTTTTAGAAATATTATGAAAGTAATCAATTCGTACTAAAATTATATACAACGGTGACGATTCATTAATTTTTTATTAAGATTTGAAAACTTCAAAAATTGTTCATATTTCTATGCTATACTAAGGTCGTTGGTTAAGCGATGACGGATGCAGGCTTAATCTCCAAAATAGAGACTGCGCCAAAAACATGCGCGGGAATGAAAATAGAAATGAACAAATTATGAACATGATTCATGACAAGTGAATGGGCATACGAATATAATACAAAGGTTGTGATGAAATGGATCTCCCCATGTTTTACGATGAGGCGGAGGAATGGAGTAACGCACTGCTTCTGTACGATGCAGCTTTGAAGCAGGTAAATACGAAGTTAGAGATATTAAATAATGAATTTAAACTGGCGAATCAATATAATCCTATAGAGCATATTACATCAAGATTGAAGACTCCGCAGAGTATCGCAAAAAAACTCCGTCATAACGGCAGGGAGCTTACTGTGGATAATATCATAAATTATGTGAATGATGTGGCAGGAATACGAATTATCTGTTCCTTTACTTCTGATATTTACCGGATTGCAGATCTGCTGTCCAAGCAGAGTGACATCAAGGTCTTAAAGGTTAAGGACTACATCATGTGTCCGAAGGCAAATGGCTATACCAGTTATCATAT
The DNA here is from genome assembly GCA_023409535.1 of Bacillota bacterium. Taxonomy (GTDB): domain Bacteria; phylum Bacillota; class Clostridia; order Lachnospirales; family Lachnospiraceae; genus Mobilitalea. Next base: position 10,868 of record JAEYGZ010000016.1, on the reverse strand, counting down.
GATTATATCCATCCCTGTTTTTTTAACAGACCGTACGGTTGACACCAAGGTCGAGATTCAGATTCGGACCATTGCAATGGATTTTTGGGCGAGTCTGGAGCACAAGATATATTATAAATTCGAAGGTAATGCGCCGGAACATATAAGCAAGGAATTAAAGGAATGCTCGGATATCGTATCTTATCTGGATCAGAAAATGCTGTCCTTAAATGAAGAAATCAAGAGCTTTAGCCAGGATCGCCTGGAGGGTTATCAGGAGGAGCTGGTTTCAGCCTATAAGGATGTGGTGGCTGAGAGCTTCGGTAAGATTATCGAGGGTGAGGGGCAGCCGCAGGATACTGGCGGGAAGAAGGAGGGAAAGTCTTCCGGGAAATCAGGGAAAAAGAGAATTCTATTTGGGTTTCGCAATTAAACAATCAGGCTGTAAATACAGATTGCCTTATGGCAGTGTATTTACAGCCTGAATTTATGACAAGGAGCTGTTGCGAAATCAACAAAATGTCTTCCAAACAGTGCATTACAGTATTACAGCTTGATATTCTTTAATAACGCGCCAAGGCCGGTGGTAGCCTCTTCACCGGTAGAATAGGTGGAAGGAGCTTCTTCCGCTTCTTCAAGGACTTCCTCCTTCTCCTCCACAGCCTTCATACTTAAACTGATTTTACCGTCCTTTACCTCCAGAATCTTCACGGTAACAGTCTCGCCTTCCTTAATCACCTCGCTGGGGGATTTGATTCGCCTGCCGCAGATCTGTGAGATGTGAACAAGTCCGGTCAGACCTTCTCCGATATTCACAAACGCACCGTAAGGAGCGATTTTTTCCACAGTACCGGTAGTTACAATACCGGTCTGAAGCCGGGAGATTTTACTCTTCTTTTCCTTTTGATCAAGGGCTCGTTCCACTTCCTTGCCGGACAGAACCAATTTCTTATCCTCAGGGGACACGGTAATGACGATAACATCCACTTCTTTTCCGACCCAGGCCTCCAGGTTTTCCACATATGCCAGAGATAGCTGGGAAGCGGGAATGAAAGCACGAACACCGTATAAATATGCAACAACACCGGCATTCACTGCCTGTGCAATCTTCACACGAAGCACGGTCTTATGCTCCAGAGCTTCCTTTAATTTATTCCAGGAAAGCACGTCATCTGCACGCTTTCTGGAAAGGAGGATATTACCCTGACCGTCATCCTCACGGATCACCATACCGGAAAGCTCTTCCCCGAGGGTTACATCTGCTTTGATGGAGAAGGAGGGATCATTGCTCAGCTCCTCAAGCTTAATGATACCTTCCGTATAATACCCAAGATCCAGAATGACCTCTGCTTCTGAGATACCGATTACGGTACCCTTTATAATGTCGCCTTCCTTTATCTTCTTAAAGGAACGGGCAATCTCTTCTTTAAAATCATCCATGGAAGGAACCGGTTCCGCTGCAGGCTCGCCATCAGCCGGGGCAGATACTTCCGCAGTTTCATTTTCCATTAACTCTTTGATTTCGTCACTCATGCTTCTTACCTCCAATTTTTCTATAAATAAAAGTATTGCCTTTCTTTCCGATGCGTTCTACGGCGCCGACATAATGCAGCACATGAAGTGCGGTCCGGGAAGCCTTCAGCGGCATTCCGGAGGCTTTCTTGTAATCCTTCGCCGTAAATTCCGCCTCCAGGTTATTTGGGATCAGAAGCTGATAGCCATCCTTTCCGCCGATACAGAGCTCCTCCACCAGCTCCGTAGGAATGCGGTCGCTTTTTGTGGACCCTTTTTTCTTATCCTCACTCCAACCGTCCAAAATCCGGTATTCTTCCAGATCCATCATAATGATCCTGAAGCTGAGATTGGGATGATCCAGATAGTTTTTGATCTTATAAAGCTCCGGAAATATACTGTAGGGGGAACCGCTCTTCGGAGATTTTCTCCGTGGACTGATTTCACCGGTCTGTGGATTAATCCAGCGAATCCATTTGGTATTGTGGATAGGATAGACCACCGTAACCGGTGCGAAGGCTAAAAAGGCGGTGAGCTTTCTTCGAAGCTTATCAAAGCTGCGGGTCTGAATCTCGATAATTTCATTGCCTGTACAGATGTCTGCAACAAACCCCCCAACCTTGACTTCATGGTTGAGGTGCTCCGGTGAAAGATAACATTTTAATACCGAATGGACCGTCTTTTCTCCTAAGGTTCCTATTCCGTTTACCCCCTGCTGCCGGCCGATTACTTCGTCGCAGGCTTGCAAAAAGAGCTGCTTGTCCATGGCTATCCTCACATCCTTGCGGTATTCGTTGTTTTCTATTAGTTAGAATAGCCGATTTTACAGGGGAATGCAATAGCTTAACGATAAAAATCCTGGGTAAGATAGGTTTTATGTTCGCTGTCTTTGGTGTAGGAAAATCCATCGCCGGTATAGCGATAGGTCTTACTCAGCAGGTTTCCCCGCTGGCTTTTGGAATTATACAGGTGATGTACGGACAGGATTGCATCGTCATAACCCGCAATGATATTTTCTCCACATTTTACATAAGCAATTCCTTCTGCGGCCAGACGCTCGCCGGGAGATCTCCGCTCGGGATCGGTATGAGCAATAAAATTGTTGACCGACATGGAATTGCTGTGTTTTCTTGCGGCAAGAGAGGCGGAGGAGGACCAGGATAAGGGTGAGAGCTTGTTGTGCGCCCGGGCAGAGTTGGTCAGGTCATAGAGCAATGCTTCAATGCCTCTTACGGTCTCCTTGGAATAATCCTTGGGGCTTGCGTCCTTTGGAAGAATATAAATGCCGGTAACGGTCTTTGACTCCAGTGTATCCATAAGAATCTTAATTGTACTTGTCGAATTTGAATATGTAATAGCCTCGGAGAGCTCAAACTGCTGTTTCAAGGCTTTATTCAGCTGACTGACAGTATTGCCGCGGTGTACCCCTTGATAATTAAAATCAGCAGAATCGGTGTAATAACCGACGACCTTATTGTCCTGAACCGCAATAAAAGCCATATGGGAATAGTCATTATTATAAATATAATAATCAAATCCGTATTCCGTCTTATCAATCCGGCCGGGAAGACCGAATTTGTCTATCACCGCCTGCTTATCCTCGCCGATTGTTATGGAAGTGTTACGAACGGATAAGGTCAGATCAGATGTTTCCGCGGCCCGGTCCGGCGCCGGTGAAGGCGTCACGGACACAGTGCTTTGTGTAAATGCGGCTTCCTGGGTATTCTCCTTGCCGGGAAGTGATCCAAGAAGATAGAAAATACCAATAATGAAAAGGGTAAAGAGGAAGGGGGTAAACTTGTAAGAGAGTAGTTTTTTCATGAATTTTTATCCTCACAGGCAGATGATTGGTGCGGGTTATGGTAAGAATAAGACTTGATAGGATAATTCTAGCATTGCACTCCGGGGAAGGGAATTATAGGAATGCTGGTAAATATACCAAATGATGCCAAAATAATAATTTGGAGTTTCCATTATGCAAAATTATGCTATAATCAATACCATACAGCTTTGAGAAAGGGGCAGTTAACCTATGAGTATATTAGTTACGGGAGGTGCCGGCTATATTGCCAGCCATACCAATGTGGAGTTGCTGAATGCCGGCTATGAAGTGGCAGTGCTTGATAATCTGAGTAATTCCAGCGTGGAAGCGGTACGCAGGGTTGAGAAGCTTACCGGAAAGAAAATCGCTTTTTATGAGACGGATCTCCTTGATCAGGAAGGGGTCAGAGAGATATTCCGGAAGGAAAAGGTCGATGCTGTCATTCATTTTGCAGGATTAAAGGCGGTAGGGGAATCCTGCCGGATCCCTTTAAAGTATTTTCAGAATAACTTAACCGGAACCATTCATCTATTAGAGGTAATGCAGGAATTTGGAGTTAAGAATCTGGTATTCTCGTCCTCGGCAACCGTGTACGGTGATCCTGAGAAGGTTCCCATAACGGAGGATTCCCCCTTATCCGTGACAAACCCATATGGCCGTACAAAGCTAATGATTGAAGAGATGCTTGGGGACCTGTATCAGTCGGATGCTTCCTGGAACATCGCTGTCTTAAGATATTTTAATCCGATCGGAGCCCATGAAAGCGGAGAGATCGGCGAAGATCCAAGCGGCATACCGAATAACCTGGTACCTTACGTAGCAAAGGTTGCCACCGGTGAACTGGACAAAATCAATGTATTTGGTGACGATTATGATACGCCGGACGGAACCGGAATCAGAGATTATATTCATGTGGTGGATCTGGCAACCGGACATCTGAAAGCAATTGAAAAGTTAGTCGGGCAGCCCGGCCTGGTGATCTATAATCTTGGCACCGGCGTAGGCTACAGTGTATTAGATATTATTCATAATTATGAAAAGGCCTGCCAAAAGACGCTTCCCTATGTGATTGGACCCAGAAGACCTGGTGATATCGCCGTATCCTTTGCGGATGCGAAGAAAGCGGAGCGGGAGCTTGGCTGGAAGGCTGAACGCGGAATTGATAAGATGTGCGAGGATTCTTACCGCTGGCAGAGCAAAAATCCGAGGGGTTACAACGCATAAGGAGTCATTTAAGGCGATATGGTGTCATACCATTAGTTGTGTCAGTTTACAATATTTCACCATATTTGGTAGATAAGACGAAAATCATCTCGTTTTATTGGATAAATAAAAAGATTTATTGGTGAAATGTTACATATAACTAATAATAAATTAGAAAAACCATTGACAATATCACTAAAATTTGATAACCTTAAGTAGGTTAGTACTGGAGAAGGTATTATCCAGAGGTGAAGTTGGGAAGCGAGAGGGTAGAAGATTATAGAATAAGGTTGTCTAAAACGTATATCATCGGGATATACCTTTTTAGACAACCTTATTTGATTCCGTTTTTTAATTAAAGTTATTGATTTTGGTCCGTATGATACCAGGAACCCAGCACACTTTTGGCCAGATCGAGGGTCTTTTGGTAATCCAGCGGACCATTGACAGCTACATCTGCCACACCGTGCTTTGCGGCAAGCTCCGGCGTATAATCCGCCAGCTTATAAATAGCATAATGATAGTCAGAGGGACCATTCTCATAATGGGTTACAATCGGAGTGATTCCCGCTGAGGCTATGTAGGTGCCGCCGTCGTCTTTCACGATGGTCACATTTGCCATTGCACCAAGCATACGAGGGGCTTCCCGCTGATAGGAGATAAAATTGCCAAGAGAGTAGTAAACCAGCATACGATGGCCGGCTTCTTTTTCAATCCATTCCACCGGCTCAATCACGTGGGGGTGGGAGCCTATGATCAGATCCACGCCCTGATCATAGAAAAAGTCCGTCAACTCCTCTTGCATGGAACTGGCGGTATAAGAATACTCCGTACCCCAGTGCGGAAATACGATGATGAAATCGGCTTCCTCTTTGGCACGGGCGATATCCTCCGCCATCTTGTCCTTATCCAGCATATTTACCAGATAGGGTTTATCCTTTGGCAGGGAAAAGCCGTTCAGGCTATAGGTATAGTTGAGCATTGCTATTTTAATTCCGTTTTTCGTAACTATCGGGATTTGCTCTCTTGCCTGGGCGGATTCATTGATTCCAAGTACGGTAATTCCGATTTTTGTCTTCCAATAAGCCATAGCGTTCTCAAGCCCGGACTCTCCCATATCCAGGGTATGATTGGTAGCCTGGAGAACCACATCAAAGCCGGCGCCGAGGATGGCGTCACCGATCTGTTCGGGGGAATTAAACCTCGGGTAACCGGAGTAGCCTAACTTAGCTCCGCCAAAGATGGTCTCCTGGTTAACCACAGCGATATCGGCTGCACTGATCTCCTCCTTCAGATTGGAATAGAGGTGATCGTAATTATAGGTTCCGTCTTTTTTCTTACCGCTGGCAACAACCTCGCGATGAATCAGATTGTCACCTACCGCAAGCAGGGTTACCTCATCACGCACCGGTGCCGGGGTAGGGCTTACCGTAGGCTGCACTTGAGGCTTCGACTGGGACTGTTCCTCCGGTAGATCCGCTGCACCTGCCTGAGACCAGGCGGGAAGGACTTCGTCATTATCGGATTGCGTGCTATCCTCATCAATGAAAGGAGCAGGGGTTACCGGACCGGAGGACGGTCCTGCGGAGAAAAGCTTCTCATGATAAAAGCCGGAAATAACCAGCAAAGCCAGCAAGCTTAGGTATAGAAGAAAGATAGGATGTTTTCCGTTATTCGTTTGTTTGTTTCGCTTAAAGTTCATAGTTACTATCGTAGAATATAATCAATTGATGACATCCTACGGTTCCTTCCTTATGGATTTGCTATATAAAGATCTGCCGGTTTTATTGTTCAGGCAGTTAGCCTGATCATGGAACGGCCGACGTAATTCTATGATATCACTTTGCAAGGAAAAACTCAATTATTGAAAAGTAAAATTATGTATGTTATATCCGGGTTGAAGATTATACGGTAAAGTCCGGAGGAAAATCATTTGTTTATATTCAAATCCGTGAGCGGCTGTTTTGCTTGTATAAAAGGAAATACTTTGACAAAGGATATTACCCATGGTATACTTTCCTATAATTATATGATATTGAAAAAGGCAGGGAAAAGAAGAGTACACAGTGGAGCTCTTAACAGAGAACCCCGTTTTGGCTGAGAAGGGGAGAGAGATTAGCTGTCGAAGATGGTCTTGGAGCTTCGCACCGAGGAAGAGGTTTCGGGTGGCCCATATACGGGAGCACGCGGATCGCCTAGGCTGCGACGGTGGCAACCGTTATTTCGCTAAGCTGTAGAATACAATGCAGCGGATAAGGCCCTTGCTGTAAGGCAAGGACGAATTAAAGTGGTACCACGGGAGATTCTCTCGTCTTTAAAGTGATTTAAGGATGGGAGTTTTTATTTTGTCCGATTATCGCAGGAAAGAAAAGTAGTGGAAGACCATAAGAAAGCAAAGATAAAAGGATAGAAAGGATCGATAAAACATGAGTAAAAAACCATATTATATTACCACCGCAATTGCATATACCTCCGGTAAGCCTCATATCGGCAATACTTATGAAATTGTACTGGCTGACAGCATTGCACGTTTTAAGAGATTAGAGGGCTATGATGTATTTTTTCAGACAGGAACGGATGAGCACGGTCAGAAAATCGAATTAAAGGCAGCGGATGCCGGTGTCACACCCAAGCAATTTGTAGACGGTATCGCCGGACAGATTAAGGAGATCTGGGATCTGATGAACACCTCCTATGATAAATTTATCCGTACCACGGACGATTATCATGAGAAGCAGATTCAGAAGATTTTCCGTAAGCTCTATGAGCAGGGCGATATCTATAAGGGGCATTATGAAGGAATGTATTGTACCCCCTGTGAATCCTTCTTCACTCCTTCCCAGCTTGTGAACGGCAAATGTCCTGACTGCGGACGTGAGGTTCAGCCAGCAAAGGAAGAAGCATATTTCTTAAAGCTGAGCAAATATGCAGACCGCTTAATCCGGCATATCAATACTCATCCGGAGTTCATCCAGCCGGAATCCAGAAAAAATGAGATGATGAATAACTTCCTGCTTCCGGGACTGCAGGACCTGTGTGTTTCCCGTACCTCCTTCAAATGGGGCATTCCTGTGGATTTTGATGATAAGCACGTGGTCTATGTGTGGCTGGATGCGTTAAGCAATTATATCACAGGTGTCGGTTATGATGCAGACGGAAACGGCTCGGAGCAGTTTAAGAAATACTGGCCTGCGGACCTGCATTTGATCGGTAAGGATATTATCCGTTTCCATACCATATACTGGCCCATTATCCTGATGGCGCTTAACGTGGAATTGCCGAAGCAGGTATTTGGCCACCCCTGGCTGCTTCAGGGCAATGCCGGTGACAAGATGAGCAAATCCAGAGGAAATGTGTTGTACGCAGATGACCTGGTGAAGCTCTTTGGCGTGGATGCGGTAAGATACTTTGTGCTTCATGAGATGCCCTTTGACAATGACGGAATTATCTCCTGGGAGCTTCTGGTGGAGAGAATCAATTCTGATCTTGCCAATACCCTGGGTAACCTGGTGAACCGTACCATCTCCATGTCCAATAAATACTTCGGCGGAGTAGTAAGGGACGGTAAGGCAGCAGAGCCGGTGGACGAGGAACTTAAGGCATTGGCACTGGGGACGCCGGAGAAGGTGATCGCCAGAATGGAGAAGCTGCGTGTTGCCGACGCCATCAGTGAGATATTCACCCTGTTTAAGCGCTGCAATAAGTACATCGATGAGACCATGCCCTGGGTACTTGCCAAAGAGGAAGAGAAGAAGGCACGCCTTGAGACGGTGCTTTATAATCTTGTGGAGAGTATCTGTATCGGTGCCAGCCTGCTGGAGTCCTTTATGCCTGAGACTGCGGCAAAGATTATGGCACAGTTAAATACCGGGACACGTACAATAGAAGAATTAGAGAAGTACGGCCTATATAAAGACGGAACAAAAGTAACGGAGACACCGGAGATATTATTTGCAAGGCTTGACTTAAAGGAGGTTATTGAGAAGGTGGAAGCATCAAAGGAAATCAATGAAACAACAGAACAGGGAAAGACGGATGCCGCAGAGAATAAGGAAGAAAAGGGTTCTGAGGTTATTGACATTGAGGCAAAACCTGAGATAACCTATGATGATTTTGCAAAGCTGCAGTTCCAGATCGGTGAAATTATCGCTTGCGAAGAGGTGAAGAAATCCAAGAAGCTTCTCTGCTCCCAGGTGAAAATCGGCTCCCAGGTAAAGCAGATTGTATCAGGTATCAAGGCTCATTATACTCCTGAGGAGATGGTAGGCAAGAAGGTGATGGTAGTGGTTAATCTGAAGCCCGCAACTCTGGCAGGAATGCTGTCCGAAGGTATGTTACTCTGTGCGGAAGACGCAGAAGGAAATCTGGCACTCATGGTGCCTGAGAAGACCATGCCTGCAGGAGCGGAGATACAGTAAGTTATTATATAAACGAAGATGTTGTATCCCTGTAATGGGGCGGACAGTCAGGACTGTTCGCCTCATTTTTTTGTTTATTTTTTTGCTTTTTTGCTTTGCTGTTGACAGTAAATCTGAATAGTGGTATATTTATAACAAATTGTTATAAATATACCACTATTCAGGAGAATACTATGAAAGTAAATAAGTTGGGATTTTTATCACTTCTTGCGCTGCTGGGGATTTTGGGAATGGTTACGGAGCATAAGCCGTTCCTTGGATTTCTGGGTTTTGCCTATTATATCCGGTATTTCTTTGTAACACCGGATGAAATGTTTCAGCAAAATATCAGAAGGGCAGCAAGCACAGGCTTCTTTTCGGGAGTCGGCGCCACGGGGCTTGCCGTAGCCATACGTATTTTATTTCCGGAATTGATCACAAGCAATATGGCGCTGGCGTCCTGCTATGTCATTTCCGTGTTCTGCTTTACCATTATGCTTGTCGTTCTTGAGATAAAAGAGCAGCGGGGGTGCTGAGCATGGCTTTGACTACAAAAATGCGTGAATACAGGGCGAGACAGAATTTGACACAGGATGAACTGGCTTTGCTGGTGGGGGTACGAAGAGAAACCATCATCAATTTGGAAAAGGGGCGCTATAATCCCTCGTTGAAGCTTGCCATGGATATAGCCAAGATTTTTTCCTGTACGGTGGAAGATTTGTTTTTCTTTAGTGAGGAGGAAAAGAAATGAAACGCTTCGTTGAATTTTGTAATAAAATTCAATACTTAGGACTATTGGGTCTGCCGGGCCTGATTTTTAAAAACTGGATATTAACTTTTTTCTGGCTTTTCTGGTTATTTGGTTTTGTAGGCATCTTTTATAATTTCCCTGTATTTTTACAGTCACTGAAGCAACTATGGGGCATGCTTACAATTCCTCTCCGGTACGGCTCCCGCATACCGAGCGCAGAAAATTACCAATGTAAAGTGAAATATTCTCTGCCCTTTCAGGAGCAATGGACAGCAGTCAACGGAGGGGTCGATAAAGCAGCCTCCCATTCATGGGGAATCCATACACAGCGGTATGCCTATGATTTCCTGATCCTTGATGGAGAAGGGCATAGCTTTATGGGCGAACCAACAAAAGCAGCCAGCTATTATTGCTATGGCAAAGAAATTTTAGCCCCCGCAGACGGGGAAGTTATCGAGGCTCGTGATGAATATCCCGACAGCCTTATATCAGGCAGCGGTAAGGTTGACTGCACTGCCAGGGATATCCGGGGTAACTATATTCTTCTTCGGCACGCCGATAGAGAATATGGGTTTTTCGTCCATTTAAAGCCCGGAAGCATTCGTGTGAAGGCCGGCGATAAAGTAAAACGCGGCCAATGTATTGCCTGCTGCGGTAACTCAGGAAACAGCTCGGAACCACATCTTCATTTTCACTTACAGGATGGCAGGAGCTTTTTTACTTCAGCCGGACTGCCGGTAGAATTTGATGGGATATCTGCCATACCCACGCCGAATTATTCTGCATTTGACCCGCGCCCGGTTCCTTCTGCCGAAGGTATGCAGGGAAAATATATAACACGCGGCCAAAATGTGTGGAATATATAAGGTGTAAAAACACCTCAATGCCGAAAGAGCTCCTATTTTGGGGGGCCGCACAATTAGCCAAGAACGGCACCTATTGCATTAATATTGTTGAATATTACCATACAAATTGAGCAGTGCTAAGTGCTGTATCGCTTAATTAGATTGACGCTTCGACTGCTTAATTAGAAATGAATTGAGCAGCTGAAGCGTCATTTTTCATAAAAAGATATTGGAGGTGACAAACTATAAATAGTCAAGAGGTTTTTGAATATTTTTGATTTTGTAAAAAAGGGTAACTTTAAAAGACCATCTGAATACACCGTATTTCAGATGAGATGAAACGTTCCGTTAGGAAGCGA
>JAEYGZ010000014.1 GCA_023409535.1 Bacillota bacterium | reverse complement strand
ATTTCATGCAGCCGTTAAAAACATAATTCTGCCCTTTGTCAGGGTACTGTAATTGATGAATAGGTATGTTGTCAATCAGTTTACGTGACATGTCAAATCCTCCTTGAATAGTTACATTGATAGTCAGTGGTTGAAAGAGTTTTAATCTACCTCCTTGCTTTCGCACGCTTGAAGGGGATATGCCGTGAAACCTTATGAAAGCCTTTGAAAAACTCTCTTGTGTATCGTATTGATAGCGCATAGCAACATCAATGATTTTGCTTTTTCCATGCAGTAATTCTTGCCCGGCCAAGCTTAAACGTCTGTTGCGAATATAATCGCCAATCGTCAAACCCGTCACCAAATGAAAAACACGTTGAAAATTTGAATTTGAAGAAAACGCTTTGTTTGATACATCGTCAATACTTATTTCATTGGTTAGGTTATTTTCAATATAATGTATCGCTTTCGATAGGCTAGTTATCCAGTCCACAGTTTATCTACCTCCTTACGTCAATGTTACAATAATCACGAAGAGATAGTCATGTCTTAAAATGCTCAATGTTGTCCGGTATTTAAAATAAACAGCATTACCTAATATAAATAATATTCAGTTCGCATTTGTTAATAAAAACAAATCTCTCGATTCCACACAAATTCCTATTAATACACATTTCAAATACAATGATAACATACTAAATAAAATAAATATATCAGTAATATGCTCAGCTCGTGAGATATCACCTAACATAGCTGTTTTATCTCCAATAATACCGAATGGATTAGTTCAGCTGTAGCAGTGTTATGAAATTCGATTTCAATGCCATTAACAGACAGTGAAACATCTGCAGTCGTAGTTCTCTGCGGAACCGAAAGTCTAGCAAAAACAGTATTATCCTGAAGAACTGGCTGAACTGCATTTCCTGTTGTGACTGAAGGAAGGGTCTCTAATGCTTTTAGGCGTATTTTTCTTAACCAGTAGTAATAACTTCCCTCAAGGATGCTGTTTTGTTGACACCACTGCCTGACTGGAAGTCCACTGGTTGTGCACTCCCCAATAAGGGATGACCATTTTTGTAAACTATAATGATTCTTTACTTCTTGCGTCGTCACTTAAAAACCTCCTAGTAGTATTTTGAGAGGCTCAAAATACTTGTAATAGTAATTTAAGCGATTATCTCATAAATATAATGCATTAAATATCCACTATCTTGTTTGACGGTTACTAAACATTATGAATAAGGCTCTGAAAAAGAGTGATAGAAAACACACAAAATAGTAGTGCACATATCAGCACAACAAAAAATCCCTTGAAAATCAAGGGATTTCATAAGCGCGAGACGGGATTCGAACAAATCCCCGCACACGTGAATACTGATAAATAGGAGGTTTGCGACTTCTGTTATTTATCTGCACACATACTTGCACACATGGGATGTGTGCTTATTTTTTGCGTAGTTTAATTGGAATAAGTAAATCAGTTTGAAGCGATTTTTCTTCCACAGGGAGATTAAATATATTTATATAATTAAGATAGTCCTCCAATAGCCCATAATTGCAATCCGGTTCCCTTCCGCCATCATATTCATATTTATCATTATTTACAACCCAATGGTTGAGTACTTCCCATTCATCGGAATCACCATTGCTCATTGGAAGCGGACGGCTATATGCGCCATACATTCCACCTTTGAATCTCTTTTTGATAAACGGTAATGGAACGTCCATATCATCAGGTATTGTAAGCCAACGGCCAAATCCGTAAAAAGGACCGTAGTTTTCCATATCAGAACAATTTGCGAAACCAAACAAACGGAACCCTGGCATAACTTCAACAAGATTGTAATTATGTATTAGTTTATTGATTGCATTTATTCCTGCTTGAAAATGACCAGGTATACTCTTGCCGTCTTTTGAAAAATCTGCATGTCCGTCATCAGTAAGATATATTTCTTCGCCTGGCAAGACTGTTTCACCGTAGAAATTCACTTCTGCTATGGTCATTGGTGGTAGATTTACAATCCTAATATATTTCTCCTTAAGTTTTGTTAAGCTTTCATCAGCTTTGTTTAATTCATCCATCGATAAACTCTCCTTAATATGATTTTTAGAAAAAGAAAGTGAATCAATAATTGCCAAGGATTTTTCATCATTCAGCATATCAAACTGTAATAGTATATTGGCTTTTTCACGCAGTTCATCAACAAAATGTGCCAATATTGATTTCACAGTGGATAATGCTGTTATTTCTTCGTCAAGCTCGACTATGTTCTGTTCGAATATTTCAACAGCACTTAATGCATTCTGATTATTAAAAATATCGCAAATCTGCTTAACCGGAATGCGTAACTTACGTAAGATTATAATATATTGAAGCCGTTTCAAGGTGGTTTCATCATAAACTCTATAAGCATAATCCTCTTTTCGCATGCTCGTAATAAGACCAACCTGTTCATAATAACGAAGCATTCTCGCTGAAATCCCATAATTTTTAGTCACTTGATTTATTGTTTGCATTTCCATGTATTTGACCTCGCTCCCTTTTCTTAAAGTCATCATAAAGTACGACACGGTGTCAGAGTCAATAGCTTTATGACATATTAATAAGATTATTATTTTAATACCGATGTTTATTTTATAATATATATCCGATTCAATATTGCCAACTGTATCTAATTGTTATTACATCACATTAGAATTTACTTAATTATACTTTTTTGAAACTGGGAAGTCAAATCAATCAATGTGAAAGAAGGGTAGTATCTACACCAATAAGAAAAGTGTACACCTCTTCATAATGGCATGATAACGGTTACTCGTTCCCCCTTCGAGTAAACGGTTATCATGTCATTTTTTTCGATATCATTGATTGAATAATAGCATATTGAAATTGTATTCACGACGAAAGGAGAAAACAAAACAAACAAAAACATTTAAAAATAACAAACAAATGAAACATCAATCATTAGTTCATCAAGTGGAGATGAAATTGAAGTCAAAAATGGCAATTGGTCATTCAAAATATGATGACCAGAGGGCAGAACGTGCACTAATGAAAGAAAAGCGGAAAAAGGATGCTAAGGCAATGTTAAGTTATCAGGAACGTATAACCATACATAAGATTTATACATGGAGTACCTTTCAGGATTATCAGAAACATGCCGGTTACTTTGTTAAATGGTGTAAGGAGCGTTATGGATGCAGGATGCTTTCCGAATGCCGGCAGTATGTAGATGAATGGCTTACGCAAAGGGCTGTGCTGGCTCCTCATTCGCAGAAGTTGGAAGCGTGTGCCCTGGCGAAGGTATTTGACTGTACGACAGAGGATTTTATTAAGACAGCAGTACGTCATAGGGCAGGTATAACAAGAAGCCGAAAATCGGCAAAACGTGATAAGAATTTCTCGGAATCAAAGAATAAGGAATTCATAGAATTCTGTAAGGCAACTGGATTATGCAAGAAAGAATTAAAATGCTTAAGAGGGACACAGTTAATCTTTAAGAACGGAATTTATTACATAGCTGTTACCAGTGGAGCAAAGGGTGGCAGATACCGTGAATCCCCTATTATTTCAAATGTTGATGCAATTGTAAATCGAATGAAAGAAGCAGGGAGCAGAAAAGTATGGTCATATGTTCCTGATATGGATGTTCATTCTTATCGTAGCAATTATTGTACCGAAATATATAATACATTAGCCAGACCGGTAGAAAAGATACCGAAGAACGAACGTTATCATTGCAGGAGTGACCTGAAAGGTGTCTGCTATGATAAGCGTGCTATGCTAATCGCCAGCAGGTGCCTTGGTCATAACCGAATCAATATCATTGCAGAACATTATTTACGCTAACTCAATGCCCGCAGGATCTGCGGGCATATTGTAGAAAAAAGCTTCGTTTTTAAAATCACCTGTCATATTGTTCTATGAAACATGAAACAAAAAGTGTTTCAAAAACAATAACAGGAGGTCACATTATTATGCTTGATGCATTATCTATCTTGCAGGAAGCTTATGAATGTGGTATCTTGGATGCAACAGAAGTCGCAATAAAAATAAATATGACCAAAGAAAACTATGTAAAAGGGCGTCATCCATATTCGATTAGCTCCCGTAAGGATGGACGCTTCATAACCACCGTAAGGAAAGAGAACGAGGAAAGACAACAGATAGCCGCACCATCGTATGTAGAACTGATTAGTAAGCTTTACGATTATTATAATGACCGTAAAAGTGATTATACTATCAGCGATTTATATGAAATGTGGGTAGAAAAGCGAGGAAAGCAGTCTGTACTTTTAAGTTTTCCAGAAAAGAATTTAACAACATGAAAACTATCTTAAATGCAGTCTTTCAGATTGCATTGGATAAGGAACTTCTATCGGTAAATC
Source organism: Bacillota bacterium (assembly GCA_023409535.1). Classification (GTDB taxonomy): domain Bacteria; phylum Bacillota; class Clostridia; order Lachnospirales; family Lachnospiraceae; genus Mobilitalea. Next base: position 54,281 of record JAEYGZ010000014.1, on the reverse strand, counting down.
CACTGCTCCATTCGCATACGGATGTAAAGTTTCGCTCTATTCAAAAGAAAAAGGATGGTTCCAGGCTCTATCTCGAAAAAGAAATGGAAATCCTTGAAGATTTTCTCTATCAGCAAGAAACCATGGAAGCTTATACGATTTTGATGGATTTCCAAATCGGAACAAGGATAGGTGAACTGGTTGTTCTGCAAAAGGAAGATATGATTGATGGTGAAGTCTATATTCATAAGATGGAGATTGTGGATGAGGAAAGAGTAGACGGAGTATATATACGCAAGGGCTATAAGGTTGTGGAATACGTGAAACATGATATTTCCTCTGGATATCGGACGGTTCCTTTAACAAAAAAGGCAAAAAAGATTCTGGAAGAGGTGAAAAAGCTTTCACCGGACAGTGAATATCTTTTCACACAGTCAAATGGTGAGAGAATGACGAGCAGAAGTTTTAACTACTGGTTGGAGAAGTATTGCAGAGATGCCGGAATTACGTTTAAGAGCAGTCATTGCATCCGAAGAACCTTTGCCAGTCGGTTGTATGCAAAGGGCATGCTTTTAGAGAAAATTAGTGTGTATATGGGCCATGAGGAGACCGATACAACGAAAGGCTATATCTACAATTACAATGAAATTGAAAAGAATCGTGCCTATATGGACAAAGCATTATAGCCGCTCAAGTACGTAAAAGGATGTTGCACACATTATTTTTAGAAACAAAAAAACAGGAAAGCTTGGTTTTACTAGCTTTCCTGCTCTTTTCAATTAAGCGCGAGACGGGATTCGAACCATAATCCTATCCTACAAATACTGAAAAGAAAGGGGTTACATCCACTTCTGATTTATGTGCACATAATAGTGCACATATTTTTATAACAAAATTTAACGACGTTTTATTTCGGTAATTTTAAATTTTTACCCACAAATTGAAATATATTATTTTCATTAACTAATCAATATCGCAGACCATTTGTATATCAAATGGCTCATCTTCAGCAATTTTTATGATTGGATTGTTTGTTATTTCGCAGCCCATTGATATGTAAAATTTAATCGTATCTTCTGATGAAAATGCTGAAATATACAATTGTTTTGCACCAATTTCTTTCGCTTTTTCTTTTGCTTGTTGAAATAGTCTTTTTCCTATACCTTGTCCGCGATAATTTCGAGAAACATGCATCATGTCCAATACTATACGTTCACCTTGCATTTCCTTTTCCACAGAGGCAAAGCCAATTATATTGCCATTTTCCATTGCTCCAAATGCAATATAGCCTTCATTAAATAGCGATTTTGCAACAGCTCGTTTTCTTTCCAAATTCCAATCCATAACCCATTCATCACCAACGATTATATACTCATTGTTACTTTTTCTGTAAACCCTCTGCACATTTTGTGTTCTGTCATAATTATCAAGTGCATTTTCGTTCATATTCTCTTTTGTTAATAATTCAAATGTAATCATTTTTTCCTCCGAAATTATATTAGAGGATTAGATTTCGTGAATCCTCCAAACACGTTCTAAGATTATCTTTTTTGTCATAGCGCATCATCCTTTCTACATTCCGATTTATTATAACGCAATAAGCGATATAATTTCCAGATTAAAAATATTCTGTAAATCCTTGTTTACTGGTTTCCAAATTCTATATTACCACATAATAGAAAATAAATAAATTAAAATCTAAATCAATAGGTGTATACTCATCTATAATGTATATTCTCTACACTTTAAAAATTGGTGTATGCTTCCTTTCTGTCGTAAATAAGTGTAGCCTGTTTTTGTCAGCAAAGAGGCAACATGCTAGTGTGGTTTAATACTGATTGTGGCTAAAAAACATGTAATAAGCAATTTGCGGAACAACTTCGCATTCGGAGAGTGCGAAGTATGAACTACGAGGGTCCATGCTCCGCATGGATCCTTCGTAGTTTTAATGTGGGGAAGATGCAAAAGCGTCGCAGACCCCTCGGAGAGCGAGCAGGGCAGTTGTAAACTGAACCTGAACATTATGAATGAAGCTCTGAAAAAGAGTGATAAAATGAACAAGAAAAAGTAGAGCACATATGGTGCACATATCAGCGCAACAAAAAATCCCTTGAAAATCAAGGGATTTCGTCAGCGCGAGACGGGATTCGAACCCGCGACCCTCGCCTTGGCAAGGCGATACTCCACCACTGAGCCACTCGCGCATATTATGTCTTTGTGCTGTCCGGTGTTCGTAAGCACATGACATAATATACTATAGATAACATGGAATGTCAATACCTATGAGAATTGTTTTTGAATTTTTTTTATAATTTATATTATTTGTGTAATTTAACCAATTTAGTTGTTTGAGTTAATGGCGATCGTGCAGACATACTCGTTTTTCTGGAAGAATTTATTCTTGATGGTCTCTGATTCGGTAAAGATTACATCAACCCATAATTCTTCTGCAGCCACCAGAAGATTGGCAAGCATGATCCCCATGTCGATCATTTTGTTGTAGTCCAGAGCCTTTGCTACAAATATATTTTTCTTTGCAAAGATATGAATGCGGTTCTTATATACCACGAAGCGCCAGGGCTGGCTGTTGAAAGCAGAAGGGGAGAGGCGGGCAGCAGTAAGTACCTGATGGACATCCTCTGATACCTCCTCCTTGTATACAATAACCTCATTTTCCGGTAAGCGCTTTGCTTCGCTGCTGTCCCGGTACAGTTCCGATTTTGTCTTGCCGAAGGCCAGCGCAACGACATATTCATATTTCATTGTTTTCTTTAAACCACTGCCGGGATATGCCACAAGAAAGCAGGTCGCCAGTCCCTTGGTAGTTAAGTAAAGGCTGATCTGCTGCATCAGATAGCCGGCATTTAACATATAGCCCTCTTTCTCTTCAGAGGAGATACATAAGTAATAGGGAGCTTTGACATTGAAGGGACCGTAGAAACCCTGCTTTGCTTCGATATTACTTACTAATTTAAACTCTACAGCAATTCCTTCCTTAAGCTTGGGGAGCTTATTTGCATATTCTAACAGATCCTCGATTACTTCCCATTCCAGCTTCTCGTGTTTGAAGCTCCGAATGGATCTTCTGGAAAATATGGCTTCAAATGTATTCATTATAGATAACCCTCTTCCTTATTCGTTGGCAGCATTTCTCCGCATGGCTCTCTTCTTATAATATAGAGGAGAGATACCGTAATATTTTTTAAACAACTTGCTGAAATGATATACGTCATCATAGCCAACCTGATTGGCAATATTTTTAATACTGCTGCTATCAGCATTCAGCAGTATATCCTTCGCTTTCTCCAGGCGTATTTTAATCAGATAATTAATCGGCGACTCGCCGGTTTCTTCCTTGAATATTTTTGAAATATACACAGGACTCAGATACATATTATGTGCAATCTGTTCTAAAGATATCTTCTGTTCATAATTTTCATTCAAATAATTTATAATACGGTTCACTGCATAGCTTTTATTATAAGATTCAAAGGTACAGCCCTTCTGTTCCAATTTATCGGCACCGGCGATATCACGCATAACCAGCAGCAGTACCTGCATCAGGTGGGCTTTAAACATGAAATACTTTCCGACCTGGTTGCTTTCTCTTTCAGCAATCATAGCATAGCAATGTTTTGATATTTCCTGTTTTAATTCTGCGGTGGTATGAAGGATGTAGCCGCCATCCGGAAGCTCAATGGAATTGGGAGACATATTTTTAAAATGAAAATCGGTAAAACCGGAGATAAACTCTATGGTGGGTTCTTTCGGATTGGTTATGATGTGAGTATGCTTAACTCTGGGATTACAGATTAAAAGGTCTCCGGCCTCGACATCATATTCCTTTCCATCGATCAGATACCTGCCTTTTCCGGACAAGACATATGCCAACTCGGTAAAGTCGTGCTCATGATAGGTTCCCTCATTGACCATTTTGATTTTTGAAACATAAAAAACTGTCGGGTTAAAATCATAATAGGTTAAATCGTAATTACAACACATCTAAAATCCCCATCCCCTTCATTCCAACGTGTGTGTTCACGCATAGGAGTTTATATAGTTTTCCTCGAACATAACAAGAATATTATATCATTACATATTATAATAGGTAAATTAATTTTTCATTAATTTTACATAGATTTGAATTCAGACTTCCCTATGACCATTGTAAGACTTTCTTCTTAATATGTATAGCATTAATTAATACCTAATTCAACCGTTTTTTGTAAGTTTGTTCCTGCGTTTTTCTCATATTCTGTATGATTCTAAAATTTGATCATGATTATCCCCGCAATTTCAAAAAAATGCTAATATACAAGCCTAATATGGTTAAGTAAAATAAAATAGGATAAGTGCATGATTGGCTGATCCAATCTATTTTTAAATGCTGCGAGGGGGGTAGCGCTATGAAAGCGAAGCGAAATACACTACTGATCAAATGGTTCTTATCTTATCTGTTTATATTGATCATTCCTATATTTTTAAGTATCGGTATCTACACCTATTCCTTGAAGATTACAAAAAGTCAGTCCAGTAAAATGAATGACGCCTTAATGGGATCGGTGAAGGTGGAGGTTGATAATCATATCAATGAGATTAATAAGCTGTTTAAACGTATTGCTTTGGATCCAGATGTACAGGCAGCGACGATTGTTAAAGACAAATTCACAGCAAAAGAACAAATTCCTTTATATCATCTGGTGAATTCCTTGAAGAATTTAAGCGTCGCGGATGAATTCATTGAGGATATTTTTATTTATTTTAATAATACCGGCACCGTGTCCAGTGTCAATGGCAATATGTCGGGAGAACTGTTCTATCATCTATATTATGAAAACAGTGAATATGACTTTGTACAGTTTCAAGAGCTTATGAGTGAGAAATATATTCAAAGTGTATTGCCGATTCACAAGCTCAATGGGGAAAATGTTCTGATGTTTACTATGACTACGCTTGAGACGAACAGCGGTATTGATTCCGGTACCATTGCAATTGCCGTAAATGTCAGAAGTCTGCAGAAGATAGTTAACAGCATGAAATGGGATGACAGCTTAAGGATTTTCATCCTGAACAGCAATAACGAGATTGTAGGGAATGCACAGGACATTACACAGGATAGCGAGCTGGAGTATGACAATATCAGGGAAGGCAATTATTTCTATAAAACGATTGGCGATAAACGTTATGTGGTTTCAAGCAATCAGTCGAATAAAATTGATTGGAAGTATATCTGTCTGACCCCGGACACCTTACTTGAAGAAAATGCAAAACGAATCCGCTATTTTAGCCTGGGCGGATTATTCCTCTGTATTTTTGTGGGCTCATTTTTCTCTTACTACCTGGCCAGAACCAATTATAATCCTTTGCAGGGGATATTAGACCTTTTCAGAAAGCAGGGAGACCGGGTTATCAATACGGAGAAGAATGAATACCAGTGGCTGATGGAGGAAGCGGAGCATATATTCAAGGAGCGTTCGGATACCAACCGGATTCTCTGGAATAATACAAAGGTTCTTAAGGACTACTATATCTTCCGTCTTCTGGAGTATCCGTTTGATAAGAAAAACGGACCGGTGGAATTTCAGAAATTTAACCTGAAGCTGAACTCTGATTATAATGTTGTGATTTTGTTCTCAATTGTTCCAACTGCCGAGAGTGACGCGGAAGGCACTTCAATTGAAGAAAATCTGAGCTTATATAAATTTATTGTTGCCAATATCTTTTCAGAGATAGCCGGCGACCATTTTAATGTAGAAATCGCCGATATTGGTAATACGGTGGCGGCAATCATAAATCTGCCCACCGATACTATGGATCTCATTGACATTTTGAAGGACTCCATTTATACCATGCAGCAGAAGATAGAGAGCTTCGGTTTTCAGGTGGTCAGCTCCATTGGTAATATCCAGTATCAGCCGGAGGGAATACACAGCTCCTATCTGGCAGCAGGAGAGGCGGCGGAATATATTCAGCTGCTGAATACGGACATTATTATGTATGATGACATCAAGAATCTGCAATCCAGGTATTATTATCCTATGGAAATGGAACAAAAGGTAATCAATGCGATTAAGATCGGCGATAATGTATCGTCAGCGGAGTATATCTTTAAAATACTTGATATTAATTACAATGAAAATAATATATCCATCGATATGAGAAAATGTTTGATTTTTGATATGCTGGGTACCCTGATCAAAGGTGCGGATATCAGCGGCTGCGGCGATATTCTGGCAACCATGGACGTAACAAAGAAGCTTTCCGCAAGATTTTCCTTACCTGAGATGAAGGAGTGTTTGCAGGAAATTGTGAATGAATTATGCAAGGACATCCTGGACAAGCAAAGTGAAAGCGAAAGTAACAAACAGCTCAGCAAAAAGATTAAGGAATTCATCGATGACAATTATCAAGATCCTGACTTGAATATTTCCCTGACAGGTTTACATTTTGATATTACCCCTGCTTATATCTCCACACTGTTTAAGAAGCAGACCGGCGACAGCCTTCTGGAGTATATTAACACGGTCAGGGTACAGGAGGCACAGAAATTACTGGAGCAGGGCTTCAGTGTGGTAGAGACTTCTCAAAAGGTTGGCTTTCGTAACAGCGGTGCCTTCATCCGGGTATTTAAAAAGCTGACAGGGGTTACTCCGGGCCAGCTGCGTAAGGCTTTATAAGGCTGCCGGCCAAAGCATATTTTAAAAATTGAACATGCACTGGTAAAATTGAACATGCCCGATTTAAAGTTTTGACCATGGTTTTAAAGTTTTAAATATATATTTATGCAGGCGCAAGGGCATATAATGTGCTTACGTGATCACGCAGCAAAAACGATATACTTGCTTTACTGTATCTTGCATATGCAGGATAAAGCAATAGAGCAGTAATAAAAGAAGAAACTTTAATTTAATGAGGAGGTACATTATTTTATGATGAAAAGAAAATTGCTTGCTTTGGCAACAACAGCAGCGATTGTTATGTCCCTGTTTGCTGGTTGCAGCAATGGCAGCAAGGGAGCTGACAGCAAGGGCACTGACACCGGTAATCAACCGGAAGCAACTGCACCCGCAGCAGAGAATACAAGTGATGAGTTTTCTTATCCGTTAGCAACCGGAAAGTCACTTACTTATTGGACAGGTTTAAACGCGAACGTTTCCGCAAACTATGCTAATCTTGGTGATACACCTTTTGCAAAAGCCTGGATGGAACAGACCGGTGTTAGTATTGAATTCCAGCATCCGCCGGCAGGACAGGATCAGGAGCAGTTCAGCTTATTATTAGCAGACGGCAATCTTCCTGATGTGATTGAATATCCCTGGATGACTTATCCCGGCGGCCCTGAGAAGGCAATCAATGATGGTGCAATTATTCCTTTAAATGATGTATTTGAAAAATATGCTCCGAACTTAATGGCTTATCTGAAGGCTAATCCCGATATTGATAAGATGATTAAGACAGATGAAGGTCATTACTATGTATTTCCTTTCATCAGAGGTGATGAGGCTCTAACGAATACCATCGGCTTAATGGTTCGTCAGGACTGGTTACAGGACTTAGGCCTTGAGGTTCCTACAACAATTGATGAATGGCATACCGTACTTACTAAGTTCAAAGAGGAAAAAGGCGCTACCGCTCCCTTCTCCTATGAATATACCATGGGTGCTCTGACAGAAGAAAATCCTTTCACATATGCATTCGGCACCTCCAAGAACTTCTACTTAAATTCTGACGGTACCATCCACTTCGGTGCTGTTGAAGATGGTTACAAGCAGTTTCTTACTACCTTTGCGAGCTGGTATAAAGAAGGCTTAATCGATCAGGATTTAGCAACCCTCGCTTTAGATCAGGTTAGTGCAAAGATGACCAACGGCAGTGCCGGTGCTTCCATCGGTTGGGCAGGAAGCCGTATGGGTGTTTGGATCAATGCCGCAATTGCAACAGATCCTAACTATATGTTAGAGCCCGCTCCTTATCCTACACTGAATAAGGGTGAAAAGCCTGAGTTCGGTCAGATCGAGAACCGTTATCCTAATCAGGGCGGCGTAGCAATCACCACAAGCTGCAAGGATGTTGAAACAGCTGCAAGATTACTGGATTATGCATACAGTGAAGCTGGTCACATGCTCTTTAACTTCGGTGTTGAGGGTGAATCCTATACTATGATTGACGGTTATCCTACCTATACCGAGAATATCATGAAGAATCCGGATGGATGGCCGGTAGCTCAGTCTATGTCAGCATATATCCGCGGTAACTACAACGGACCCTTTGTACAGGATATACGTTACCTTCAGCAGTACTATACCTTTGATACCCAGAAGGCAACCAATGCTGTTTGGGGTGCAACCAATGCAAGAGCTCACAAGATTCCTCCGATTACTCCTACCTCTGAAGAGAGCCAGGAATTCTCAAGCATCATGAACGAAATTAATACCTATCGTGATGAGATGACATTAAAATTCATCTTCGGTGAGGAAAGCCTTGACAACTTTGATGATTATGTAAAGAACATTGAAGGCATGGGTCTTGCCCGCGCATTAGAGATCGAGAATGCTGCGTTAGCACGTTTTAATGCTCGTTAATATTAGTTTCTTATGAGAGTCTGCCCCAATATCCGGTATCTTTGGGGACACCGGGTTTTGGGGCAGAATTCATGACAAGTGAAACAGCTTGTTGTTTCACTTGTTTGAATAACCGCCAGAAAGGATGTTTTCATCTATGAAGCCAAGAGGCTTATTCTATAGAATCAAGAGGGATATCCGCAAGAACTATTCCTTATATCTCCTTGTGTTACCTGTTCTTTTATTTTATATACTTTTTAGTTATAAACCTATGTACGGTGCGATCATTGCGTTTAAGAATTATACGCCCATGCGTGGAATATGGGATAGCCCATGGGTAGGATTCGATCATTTCATCCGCTTTTTTAATAGTATCTATTTCGGCAGATTGATTGCCAATACACTGTTATTAAGTGTCTATTCCCTGATTTTCGGTTTTCCGGCACCCATTATTTTAGCATTATTATTAAATGAAGTACGCAATAAGAAATTTAAGAGCATCTCACAAACGATTACGTATTTACCTCACTTCGTTTCTATGATCGTTATCACCGGTATGCTTGTTAATTTTGCCATGACCACCGGTTTGTTTAATGACATTATTGTATTCTTTGGCGGAGAAAGATCACCGCTGTTGCAGGATCCCGGCCTTTACCGGACAATCTATGTGGCGTCCAGTATATGGCAGGAGGTGGGCTGGGGTTCCATCATCTATCTGGCAGCCCTATCCGGTGTGGACAGTGAATTATATGAAGCCGCTATGATCGACGGAGCAGGTAAATTTAGGCAACTTATAAATGTAACCCTTCCTTCCATTACACCGACCATTATCATTATGCTTATCCTGAAAATGGGCTCCCTGATGAGTATCGGTTATGAAAAAACCATTCTGCTTTACAATCCTTCCACGTATGAAACAGCGGACATTATCTCTTCCTATGTATACCGAATCGGTTTACTGGAACAGAACTGGAGTTACTCCACGGCGATTGGTCTGTTTAATTCCGTAATCAATTTAATCTTACTGATTCTAACCAATAAGATAAGTAAGAAATATAGTGAAACAAGTCTGTGGTAAGGGGTGATAGGCATGAAGATTAAAAGATCAAAAGGTGAAATCATATTTTCAATATTTAATTATATTTTCTTAACTTGCATCATGCTTGTATGCTTATATCCTATTTTATATGTAGCGGCGGCTTCTGTCAGCGACAGCAGCCTGCTGACTCAGCATACCGGTATCTTGTATAAACCGCTGGGCTTCAGTCTGGAGGCATACAAAAAAGTATTTGCCAATCCAATGATCTTAAGAGGATATGGAAATACACTGTTTATTTTACTTGTCGGCGTGTTCCTGGATATTATTATGACCTCCATAGGTGCGTACTTTTTATCCCGCCAGAATGTTATGTTCAAAAAGCCGATCATGCTGATGATTTTATTTACCATGTTCTTTTCCGGCGGTATGATCCCGTTTTATCTGACTTTAAAGGATCTGCACCTGACAGGCAGTTTATGGGGTCTGATCATACCCTTCATGGTAAGTACCTATAATCTGATTATTATGAGGACTTCCTTTGAGAGCATCCCCCAAAGCCTGGTAGAGGCGGCGGAGATCGACGGAGCAGGTCATATGAAGATTTTGTTTTCCGTTATCTTACCGTTATCCAAAGCCATTGTCGCCGTAATGATATTGTATTATGGCGTAAGCATCTGGAATGGCTGGTTCTGGGCTTCCACCATCCTTCGACAGAGGGAGATGTATCCTTTACAGGTCATCTTAAGAGAAATTCTGATGCAGAATGATGTTGGCTCGATGACTGCCGGTGTAGGTGCGGCAGATCAGGAATCAGTGGGTATGACAATCAAATATGCAACGATTATCGTAGCAACCGTACCAATTCTGTGTGTATATCCTTTCCTGCAGAAGTACTTCGCTAAGGGTGCAATGATTGGCGCAGTTAAGGGCTAAAGATTAACATTGGAGGTTTTATTATGAATTTGAACAGAGAGCATTATGAAAAAGCATTACAGCACGTGTTAACAAAGGTAGCGCTTGGAATTGATGAATTTGCGGATAAGTATCCCCATGTAAGTAAAGGTAATGTATACTCCGGAGAAGAGAATACGCTTTGGACCGCATCCTTTTTCCCCGGTATCTGCTATCTTGCCTATGAGATTACAGGAGATAAGAAATACCTGGCACATTCAGAGAGCTATCTTAAAAGCTTTGAAGACAGAATTGTAAATAGGAAGCATATCAGTCATGACCTTGGATTTTTATATACCTTGACCTGTGTGGCAGATTATAAGCTGACAGGAAAGGAACACGCACGCGAGCTGGCTGCCCTGGCAGCAGATGTGCTTGCCGAGCGCTATAATGAAAAAGGACATTATATTCAGGCCTGGGGCGAGATGGGTATTTCCTATCCGGATGTAAAGATTATTATTGATACCATGCTTAATCTGCCGCTGCTGTATTGGAGCGGGTCGGATAAGAATTATGAGATCGCGGTTAATCATGCGCGGACAGCAGCAAAATATCTGATCAGAGAGGATTATTCCTCCTATCATACCTATCTCATGAGACCCGAGACAGGAGAAGCTGTGGTTGGAAAGACCCATCAGGGGTATGCGGATGAATCCACTTGGGCAAGAGGCCAGGCCTGGGCAGTATACGGCTTTGCCTTGTCCTACCGCTATACCAAAGAAAAGGAATTCTTGAAGGTAGCGCAGGAAACTGCCAGGGTATTTATTGATCATCTTCCCAAGGATTCTGTTCCTTACTGGGATTTCAGCTTTACGGATGAGAATCCCGACATCAGGGATACCTCGGCAGCAGCAATTTTCTGCTGCGGCTTACTGGAGATCAGCCGGTATGTCACTGCCGGGGAAAAGGAAGCTTATCTTGCGGTGGTCGACCGTGTTATGAAATCCCTGTATGAGAATTACAGTACAAAGGATAACGAGGAGTCCAACGGATTTTTGACTGAAGGTGTATATCACCGTAACGCCGGAGCAAGAGAATGTGTCATCTGGGGTGACTATTTCTATTTTGAAGCCATCGTAAGACTGCTGAGCGACACGAAAACTTTTTGGTAGAGTTAGAGATAGATAGGAGCCACAAATGAAAGAAGTATTTGAAGAATTAAAAAGTAATCCCATCAGAACCAGGGAGGACGTGGCAGGCGCGCTGCTGGCCATGTGCCGGCCCTTAAAGGATAAATTCAGTAACGGGCACGCATTTTTATACCTTGGAGATACCGGTGCCCATTATGGAGATAAGACGGCGAGAATGGAGGGCTATGGCAGAGTATTATGGGGAATAGGCCCTCTGCTCTCACAGAATACCAAAGACCTTCCGGCTTCAATGCAGCAAGAGATCGAGGAATATTACCAGATATATAAGGACGGACTTATCCACGGCACCGACCCTGCTCATGAGGAATATTGGGGAGAGCTGCAGGATTATGATCAGATGATGGTGGAGATGGCAGCCCTTGTTACAGCCATTGTTCTTAATCAGGATAGATTATGGAATTCCTTCAGTGATACCGTAAGAACGAACCTCTATCGGTGGCTGGATCAGATCAACGACCGCAAGGTTCATCCCAATAACTGGCGTTTTTTCAGGATTCTGGTAAACATGACCTTCTGCAAGCTGGGTCTTGACTGGAACAAAGAGAACATGGAGGCAGATCTTAAGGTGATCGAAGGCTGCTATACCGGAGATGGTTGGTATTATGACGGAAATGCCGGACAGGTAGATTACTATATTCCTTTTGCCATGCATTTCTACAGCTTGATTTATGCTGAGGTGATGGAGGAGGAAGATAAGGAAAGAGCCGCTGTATTCAAAGAGAGAAGTGCGCAGTTTACCAAAGACTTTATCTACTGGTTTGCCAACGACGGATCGGAGCTTCCTTACGGCCGAAGCCTGACTTACCGGTTTGCCCATGCGGCTTACTTTGCCGCTCTTGCTTTTAGCAATACGGAGGGGCTTCCCTGGGGTGTCATCAAGGGAGTCTTTTTAAAGAATCTGCGTCATTGGTTCTCCAAGCCGATCTTTGACCCGGCCGGTATCCTTTCCATCGGTTATGAATACCCGAATCTGACTATGAGTGAAAGGTATAATTCGCCTGGTTCTCCTTACTGGGCCTTCAAAGCATTTTTAATTCTTGCGTTACCGAAGGAGCATCCCTTCTGGCAGGCCGAAGAGACAAATTATGATTATGAGCCGGTAAAAATGCTTAAGCATCCCCATATGCTTATCACCCACGATAACAAGACCAATCATATGATGGCTTTTGTTACCGGCCAGCACTGTGCAAATCATGGCAACACCCCGGCAAAATACGAGAAATTCGTATATTCCAACCGCTTTGGTTTCAGCGTGAACAGAGGAACCGATCTGGAAGACGGTGCTTTCGATAATACACTGGCTGTCTCGCCGGCAGGAGAGAATTTCTACCGGATGAGATACGGTGTATCCTTGTATGACGTTGCGGAGAATTATCTTCGTATGAAATACAGCATCTCCTCCCAGGTGCATGTGGATAGTTTCATTGTACCTATGGCACCCTGGCATGTCAGAATTCATCAAATTGAAACTGAGACAGCAATTGATATTGCCGATGGCGGCTTTGCAATCCGTACACAAAGCGACCTTTTAACGGTACCGGAGCGGGAGTATATCAAGAGTGGTGACAGGGATCTTATCCGGGAGGAGAAGGGGTTATTTGCAGTGCTTCCCTGGGGCACCAGCGGTATTGCAAGTGACTGCGGCGGTGAGCTGGAGATGGTCAGGACCTTCCCTAATACAAACCTGTACACCAATCTGGCGATGGTTCCTACCTTAAAGAAGAGGCTAAATCCCGGTAAACATACTATTGTTACTATGTTTATTGCAGGGGGTACGGAGATTGATGCCGGGTTCCTGAAAGAAAAACCTGCGGTTGTATGGGAAAAGGACGGGATTAAGGTTACCTGCCATGGGAAGGAAGTAATCGTTAATTTGTAATAATGGTGAGTCCTTTTGACTCCTTGATAAAATGGAGCCATGGATATAAGCATAAGGAGTGAGAGACATGTACTTTGAATTATTAAAGGAATGGTGTGACGCTTTACTTGAGCTGCAGGTAAAGGACATCAGGAGAAAGGAAATATACGGAGGTATCCTGTGCCCTTCCTGTGCAAGAATTCACGGCCGCTGCGGCGATGCAATCTATCCTTTGATGTATGTGGCATCCAGAACGGGCGACAGTAAGTATGTAGAAGCTGCAAAGCTGTTATTTCACTGGACGGAGAACATGATCTGCCCGGATGGCAGCTATAACAACGATACCAACAGCGACTGGAAGGGGATCACCGTATTTGCCGCCATCCAGCTTGGGGAAGCGCTTAAGTACCATAGTGATTTACTGGATACAAAAACAAAGGCGCTATGGACCAGGAGATTTCAAATATCTGCAGAGTATCTGCATGATAATATCGAGAAGATCGGCGGCAATATTAATTATCCGATCACCTGCGCAGCAGCGATGGCAATCGCCTATAAGCTGCTGCACCAGGAAAAATACGCCCGAAAGGCAAAACAGCTTGCCGGCGAAGCGCTGCGGCACTTTACGGAGGACGGACTGCTCTTCGGGGAAGGAAAGCCGCAGGACGGAATTACAAAAAAGGGCTGCAGACCAGTGGATTTAGGCTATAACGTGGAGGAATCCCTGCCGGGTCTGGTAACCTATGCCCTGTATATGGAGGATCAGGAGGTTCTCGATATCGTAACAAAATCCATGGAGACACACCTGGAATTCATGCTTCCGGATGGCGGCTGGGATAACAGCTGGGGTACGAGAAATAATAAATGGAGCTACTGGGGCAGCCGGACTTCGGATGGCTGTCAGGCAGGGTATGGCCTGCTTGCCGATAAGAATCCGCTGTTTGCCGAGGCGGTTTATCGAAATACCTTATTACTGAAACAGTGTACCCATGACAGCTTGCTGCATGGCGGTCTTATGTATCACAGTGCCCAGGAACCGCCCTGCGTGCATCATACCTTCTGTCATGCAAAAGCAATTGCAATTATGCTGGAACATGGGATCGAGCCTGGGCCAGGGACTGCCTTGCCCAGAGAAACGGCACAAGGGGTAAAGCATTTTCCTTCCGTGCATGTCAGTCTGGCTGCCAAGGGCGATTGGAGAATGACCGTATCCGATTATGATTTTGAATACAGCGAGGAGGGCCATGCCACAGGCGGCGCCATAACTATGTTATGGAGCAAAGCCTGCGGACCGGTATTGGCAGGTACCATGGGCAAATATTATCTGGTAGAATCAAATAATATGCAGCTTCCTCAGTATACCAGGGACATCTGCCTGACGCCCCGGATCGAGGTATGCCATGAGGAGAAATATTACCGCAATATAAATGACAAGACCGCCCATGTGGAATATCAGGAAGGGGATAAGATTATCTTCCGCACAAAAGGCAGGCTGGCAGACGGCAGGCAGCAGGGTGATGCGCATTTTGATCTGTGCTATGAAATCTCTGATTCGGAAGTTGTAATAAAGGGCAGCACCGATGCGGAGCATGCCAGCTTCTGTCTTCCGGTCATTTCACCAAGCGGTAACACCGTGGAACCTGGTCAGGGTAACAGCTATCGCATTGAGACAATGAAAGGAACTCTTATTCTTGAGGCAGGATGCCCGCTGAATATCAAAGGCGGCTTCGACAAGAAGCTGCCCCTTGACAGGGAGAAGCCGGCAGGGAAAGAAATTGCCCGGGTATTCAACCCTGTCAGCGGCTTTGAAGCGGTCCCCTTTTATATTGATCTTACGGCAAGAACACAGTTCTGGATAAAGCTGGAGGTCAATCCTGCAAACTAAGCGTTCCCCAATGATTGCCATACATAAATATATAAAAAATCGATGAGTTATCTTCATCGATTTTTTTACGCATTGTAACACATTAACTATTGTATAATCCATAGAAATATGTTATTAAATAATGAAGTGCTCAAATACATGATACAATAAATTACATGATAAACATAAAAATCTCCATTCTTTTTACAGCGAAAGAGGCTATAATGATATAGTCTTTATGAAACCATAGTAAACCAATGAGGAGGAATAGACATGACAGCGATGCGGTGGTTTTACTCATTCTTAAAGAAATACCAGGGGAGACTGATATTCGGACTGTTTTTAGTTGCGGTTTCGTCGGTCATCTCTATCGTGAACCCTCACATCTCAGGTATTATCGTCGACGATATTATTAACGGAGGAAACCGTAAGATATTGCCGCTCATGATGATAATCATGTTCTTTGCGAATTTGGTACGTGCAGTATTAAGATATTGGTTTCTGGTGATCTTTGAAACCTCTTCCCAAGGGATGCTTTACTCCATCAGGGATTATGTATTCCGTAAGTTTATGGCGCAGGATTTTACCTTCTATAACAACAACCGGACCGGTGATTTAATGTCCAGACAGACCGGTGATATGGATGCCATCAGACATTTTGTTGCTTATGTGATCTATTCCATCTTTGAAAATATATTATTGTTCCTCATTGCCCTTGTCATGATCTTTGTTGTAGACTGGCGGATGGCTATCTGTATGATTGTGGTGCTTCCGATTACGGCGGTCTCCACAGCGGCACAGCTGAAGGTGGTAAAGCCGGCGTTCTTCAACATCAGACAGCATTTCTCCAGCTTAAATGCCAATGTTCAGGAAAATGTCAGCGGTAACCGTGTTGTAAAGGCGTTTGCCAAGGAAGATTATGAGATTGAAAAGTTCAATAAGGAGAATGACGGCTACCGGGATGCGGAGCTTGGAGCGGCGAATATCTGG
The DNA here is from genome assembly GCA_023409535.1 of Bacillota bacterium. Classification (GTDB taxonomy): domain Bacteria; phylum Bacillota; class Clostridia; order Lachnospirales; family Lachnospiraceae; genus Mobilitalea. Next base: position 37,888 of record JAEYGZ010000014.1, on the reverse strand, counting down.
AAGAAGTATGTTCCGATCTTCGAATTTCTTGCAAATGCACTGACGATTATCTTGTATCTGGTTGGCGGTATCATGGTGGTCAACGACAGCATGTCCCTGGGTAACATGGTAACGATCAGCGGATATCTCTGGATGCTGAATAACCCGCTTCGTCAGGCAGGATGGCTGGCCAATGACTATCAGCGTTTTGTGACCTCCGTTGAAAAGATATATACTACTGTTATTGTGGAGCCGACTATCGTTCAACCGGAGAATGCCATTGTAAAACAGCATTTTGACGGCGGCATTGAATTCTCCCATGTAAGCTATAAGGTGAACGGTGAAGTCGTATTAAAGGATATTAGCTTCCATATTAAGCCGGGACAGACGGTAGGTATTGTGGGTGCTACCGGCTCCGGTAAATCAACACTGATGAATCTTCTTTGCCGGTTCTATGATGTAACGGACGGAGAGATTAAAATTGACGGTGTTAATCTGAAGGAACTGGATCTTTACTCCCTGCGTGATAATATCGGTATGGCAATGCAGGACGTATTCCTGTTCTCAGATACGGTGGAAGGCAACATCGCTTACGCCAGACCAAACTGCAGCTTTGAAGAGGTAGTGGCGGCGGCCAAGATTGCCAATGCCCATGATTTCATACTGCAGATGCCTGAGGGGTATGATACGATTGTCGGCGAGCGCGGTGTGGGCTTATCCGGCGGTCAGAAGCAGAGAATATCCCTAGCCAGGGCGCTGCTTAAAAATCCGTCCATTATCATTCTTGACGATACCACCTCAGCCGTTGATATGGAGACAGAGACGCAGATACAAAATGAATTGGCCTCCATGCAGAACAGGCAGACAGCTTTCATAATTGCCCATCGTATCTCCTCGATCAAGGATGCGGATCAGATACTGGTAGTTGACGGAGGCAGAATTCTGGAGTCCGGTACCCATGATGAGCTGCTTGAGAAGAAGGGTTATTATTCCACCGTGTTCCATCACCAGTATGGGGACTTTGATGCGATGCGTAAGGGTGATTTCTTCATACAGCATAATGACTGGGAGGAAGGGGGTAGTTTAGTTGGCTAGAAATAAATATGACATTGATGAAACCCTGCAGACCGAGTTTAATTTCTCCCATTTGAAACGTTTGGGAAGCTATATCAAGCCATATCGCAAGGACATGATATTAACAATCCTGATGCTTACCCTGTCCTCCGGCCTGAGTATGCTTACACCGATTATTCTGATGGTTATCATGGACGATTATATTCCTGATAAGAATATCTTCGGTATCGTCATGATCAGTCTGGCATTGTTGGTGATCAGTGTGATTACCTCCTGGATTATCCGTATTAAGACAACCTTAACCTCAAGGATCGGGCAGAATATCATTCATCAGATCCGAAGCGATATATTTAATCATTTGCAGGAATTACCTTTTTCCTATTATGATGATAAGCCTCACGGTAAGATTCAGGTCCGGGTTGTGAACTATGTAAACAGCTTAAGTGATCTGCTGTCCAACGGTATTGTGAATACGATAACAGATCTTTTCAGCTTAATATTCATTGTTGGATTTATGCTGTATGTCAATGTAAGACTTGCAATCATCTGTCTGCTTGGTTTGCCGTTTCTGATGGCTTTGATCTTTGTGATTAAGAAGAAGCAAAGGGTGGCATGGCAGAGGCTGAGCAATAAATCCTCCAATTTAAATGCCTACATTGCAGAGAGCATCAACGGTGTTCGTGTAACCCAGAGCTTTACGAGAGAACAGGAGAACATCAAGATATTTAATAATTTAAGCGGTGAATACCGCAGCTCCTGGATGAAAGCCGTAAAGCTGAATTTCCTGCTGTGGCCTGCAATTCAGAACATTTCCACCATTACAAATATTGCGATGTTCGTCTTTGGCATTGCCTGGATGGATCAGGGCATGAAGGGAGTTACCGCCGGTGTGTTAATCGCTATGACCGGTTATGTGGGAAGGTTCTGGGCCCCGGTCAATACCCTGGCCAGCTTCTATAACTCCATCTTAAATGCGGTGTCCTATCTGGAGAGAATCTATGAGACAATAGACGAGCCGGTGCTTGTTAAGGACTGTGAAGGTGCCGTACCGATGCCTGTGATTCAGGGCGAGGTTATATTTAAGGATGTTGTCTTTAGCTATGAAGAAGGTACACCGATTCTAAACGGTGTCAGCTTTAAAGCAAAGGTCGGCGATTCCTTTGCCATTGTTGGTCCGACGGGTGCGGGCAAGACTACCATCATCAACCTGATCAGCCGCTTTTACAACCTGGACTCCGGGTTGATTACGATTGACGGGGTGGATATCAGCAAGGTTACGATCAGTTCACTGCGTAAGCAGATGGGCGTCATGCTTCAGGACAGCTTTATCTTCTCCGGAACGATTATGGATAATATCCGTTACGGTAATATGGATGCTACGGACGAACAGGTAGTTGAAGCGGCGAAAACCGTATGTGCACACGATTTCATCATGGGACTGGAGAAGGGCTACAAGACAGAAGTCAATGAGCGGGGCAGCAGATTATCTGTCGGTCAGAGGCAATTAATCAGCTTTGCAAGAGCCTTGCTGGCAGATCCCAAGATCCTGATTCTGGATGAAGCCACTTCCAGCATCGATACCGAGACGGAGATATTATTGCAGGAAGGTCTGACAAAGCTGTTGGCCAACCGGACCTCCTTCATTATTGCCCATCGTTTGTCAACCATCAAGAATTCAACCTGCATTCTATATGTGGACGGGGGGCAGATTAAAGAAATGGGAACCCACGAGGAACTGCTGAAATTAAAGGGCAGCTACAGTGAATTGTATCTGTCCCAGTATAAATTCCTGCAGAAGGAAAAGGCTGTATAGTGTGAATTATAAAAGGCATAATTCATACGATCAATTTGCGTCGAATGCCCAAACATTGATATTCTTCAGTGTCTGGGCATTATGCATAGAGTATAGGAGAAATCACATGTCATATGATTATAAGGCAATTGTTCCATATCTGCTTCATTGGTTTGCGTACAATGCCAGAATACTTCCCTGGCGGGAGAATCCGGTACCCTATTATGTCTGGGTATCGGAGATCATGCTGCAGCAGACCAGAGTGGAAGCAGTCAAGGGTTATTTTGACCGCTTTACCGCAGCGCTCCCGGACATCGGAGCTCTGGCAGGGGCACAGGAGGAGAAGCTTCTGAAGCTGTGGGAAGGGTTGGGGTATTATAACCGTGTGAGAAATCTTCAGAAAACAGCGAGATTGGTTCTGGAGGAGTATGACGGAGAAATGCCTGCCGATTATGAGCAGTTAAAAAAATTACCCGGGATAGGGGAATATACCGCCGGTGCCATTGCCTCTATTGCTTTTGGTATTCCTGTTCCGGCAGTGGATGGAAACGTGCTCCGTGTTATGAAGCGAATTGCCGGAAGCTACGACGATATCACAAAGGACAGCGTCAGGAAAGAACTTTGGCAAGATATTATTGGGATTATACCACTGGACCGGCCCGGTGATTTTAACCAGTCTCTGATGGAGCTGGGTGCCACCGTGTGCCTGCCTAACGGAAAGCCCCTGTGCGATAAATGCCCTGTGATGCACTTGTGCAGAGCCTTTCAGCAGGAGATCACTCAGCTGCTTCCGGTGAAGCCGGAGAAAAAGGCACGGAAGAAGGTAGAGAGAACGATACTGCTGTTGGAGTATGATCATAAGATAGCGATCCGTAAAAGACCGTCCAAGGGATTACTTGCGGGACTTTGGGAGCTTCCCGGATTGGAAGGGTATGTCACTGCTTCAGAGCTTTTAAGCTTACTTTCCGGTTGGGGTATTCCTCGACCGGAAATTGCAGATCTTGGCAGGGCAAAGCATATCTTTACCCATGTGGAGTGGCATATGACAGGCTATCACATCCATCTTGACAAGCTGCCGCAGCTTCCGAAGGGGGAGATCCCGCTCCTATGGGCAGACAGAGAAGAAATAGCAGACAGGTACAGTATACCCAATGCCTTTAAATTTTACTTTGTAAAATGAAACAAATGTGCTATGATATATTCGGAATAGAAATATTCGGAATATAAATATTTTACGAATGACTTTTGTGGAGTGTGAGATGATGAAAAAGAACTTTCTATACATTGTGTTACTTTCAATCTTAGTCCTGGCGGGATGCAGCAAGCAGAATCAAATGCCCGACTACATTCCTACAACCGTTAACGGAGCGGAAGCCGGTGATTCTGACGGCACAAAGACACCCGGAGCCGGTGATGCATCCGGTGATACCGCGGAAGCTGATGATGCGGGCGTATCTGACGGTTCTGACGCATCAGACAATACGGATGCCTCAGATGCCGCGGGAACATCCGGCGATACCGGTGAAACAGGGGCGCCAGAGGATGGTGACGGCACAGCCGACGGTACTCCGGTACATGTTGGACAGACAACGACCAAGTATGTGAAGCTTGGTGAGTATGATGCAGTGCTTAATGTCAGAGAAACGCCCTCCAAGGATGGTAAAATTGTTGGTTTTCTGGTACACACCGAGAAGATTGATGTAATTGAGATTACCGATGGCTGGGCAAGCTTTGTATATAATGGAGCCGTAAGCTATACCAGTGCGGATTTTCTGGTTGACGAGCGTCCGGCCTATATCGAACCGCCCACCTCCACACCGAAGCCGACGAATACGCCGAAGCCGACCAGCACACCAGCACCCACGAATTCACCGACTCCTGAGGAGGATCAGGAGCTGCCCCCGGAGATATAATCCATAAATTTCTGCATTGAATCAGAGAGGTAGGCATTTTTCAGATAGGAGAAGCCAACCTCTCTTTTATTCACCGGAATTCTCAAAGGAATTTGTACCAGGATACCCTCAGTCAGCTCTTTTTTAACAAACTCCTTAATCACACAGGCAACCCCGAGGCTTGTCTTTGCAAATTCGATCAGAAGATCCATGCTGCTTATCTCAAGAATGTGCTTCGGTTCAATTGCATTTTTCTTAAAATATTCTTCAATATATTGGCGGGATACATTTTCTTCATCCAGCAGCATAAGGTTAGCAAGAGAGAAAATATCCCCGAAATTTTCACGTTCCTTCAGGTGGTCGAGATAAGCGCTTGTAGCCACGAAGATATCTTCAATTTTTCCTAAGGAATGAAACTGATATGCATCACCTGCCGGTTTTGCAACCAGGCCGATGTCAAGCCGGTTCTCCTCCAGCAGCTTCATAGTGCGGGAAGAGGATTGATTTTCAATGGTAATTTTAATATGAGGATATTCCCTGACAAAGCCGTCCAGGTAAGGCAGCAGAAGATATCTGCATAAGGTGGAGCTGGCGCCGATGCGAAGATGCCCGATTCCAAGTTCATGAATTTGGCGGATGCTGTCCTCTGCTCTTCTTAAGGTGTCAAAAGCGCTTTTTGTATGTTCATATAGGAGTTTTCCTTCTTCGGTCAGCTTAACTCCCCGTGAACTGCGTATAAATAATACGGTACCCAGATTTTCCTCAAGGCTTTGGACGGATTTGCTTACCGCAGGCTGACTGATGAAGAGCTGCTTTGCGGCGCGGGAGATATTACCGGCTTCTGCAACACAATGAAAGATATAATATAAGGATAGATTCTGTTCCATGTTTGCTTCCTTTCTTATGGGTCGGGTTCACTCTGGGTATCCGTTATAACAATAACTATAGATTATAATAGCTATGACTAATATGTATTTTAATTATAGCAGATGCTGTGTTACTATTGCAACAGAGATATGAAAAGCTGGATAAAGGAGAAAAACCGAATGAATTACAATATCGCAGTCATTCCGGGAGATGGAATCGGACCGGAGATCATCACGGAGGCAAAGAAGGTTCTTGATGCGATCGGGAACAAATATGGTCATAGCTTTCACTATACGGAAGTACTTATGGGCGGTGTATCCATTGATGCAACAGGGGTGCCGCTGACAGAGGAAGCACTTAGAACAGCCAGAGAAAGTGATTCGGTGCTTCTTGGTGCGGTGGGGGGAAATGTGGGACAGTCCAATTGGTACAGCCTGCCGCCTCATTTGAGACCGGAGGCAGGTTTGCTGGCTATCAGAAAGGGACTGAACCTATTTGCGAATATACGTCCGGCGGTATTATATGAGGAATTGAAAGCGGCATGTCCTCTGAAAGAGAATATCATCGGGGAAGGCTTTGATTTTGTAGTGCTGCGGGAGTTGACCGGGGGTCTTTACTTTGGACCCCGCAGTACGGTCCTGGAGAACGGGATCAGAAAAGCCACAGATACCCTGGTCTATGATGAGAAGGAAATAAAGAGAATAGCAAAATGGGCCTTTGAAGTGGCGATGAAACGCGGAAAGAAGGTATGCAGCGTGGATAAGGCAAATGTGCTTGATTCCTCCAGATTATGGCGTCAGGTCGTGAAGGAGGCAGCGAAGGATTATCCTGAAGTCGAGTTAAGCGATATGCTGGTGGATAACTGCGCCATGCAGCTGGTGAAGAATCCGGGGCAGTTTGATGTCATCCTCACGGAAAATATGTTTGGCGATATTCTCTCGGATGAGGCAAGTATGATTACCGGCTCCATCGGAATGCTGGCTTCTGCAAGCCTGGGTGATACTAAGCTTGGCCTTTATGAACCAAGTCACGGATCAGCGCCGGATATTGCCGGACAAAATAAAGCGAATCCCATTGCAACGATTTTGTCGGCTGCGATGATGCTCCGTTATTCCTTTGATTTGATACAGGAAGCGGACGATATGGAAGCAGCGGTGAAGGAAGTCTTAAGACAGGGTTACCGGACCATCGATATTATATCGGAAGGTAAGACTCTGGTTGGAACAAAGGAAATGGGTGACAGGATCATCGATGCAATTGTATCGCAAGTTGCGGATACTATGGAATAGAGGAGGAAACAGTGATGGGAATGACAATGACACAGAAGATTTTGGCTGCCCATGCGGGACTTGATAAGGTTGCTGCAGGGCAGCTCATAGAGGCAGACCTGGATCTGGTACTGGGTAATGATGTAACAGCTCCGGTAGCAATTCATGAGATGGAGAAGATGACGGTCAAAAAGGTATTTGATAAGGATAAGATTGCACTGGTTCCGGATCACTTCACGCCGAATAAGGACATTAAGTCGGCGGAACACTGCAAGTGTGTCAGAGAGTTTGCCGTGGATCAGGAGATTACCAATTACTTTGAGATAGGTGAGATGGGAATTGAGCATGCGCTTATCCCGGAGAAGGGGCTTGTGGTTGCCGGAGATGCGGTAATCGGTGCGGACTCCCACACCTGTACCTATGGGGCTCTGGGCGCTTTCTCCACGGGTGTCGGCAGTACGGATATGGCAGCAGGAATGGTAACAGGCAAGGCATGGTTTAAGGTACCCTCTGCGATTAAGTTTATCCTGAAAGGAAAGCCTGCCAGGTGGGTCAGCGGTAAGGATGTTATCTTGCATATCATCGGAACAATTGGCGTAGATGGGGCCTTATACAAATCCATGGAATTTACCGGGGATGGAATTCAAAATCTGACGATGGATGATCGCTTTACCATCGCAAATATGGCCATTGAAGCTGGTGCCAAGAATGGAATATTTCCGGTGGATGAGCTTGCTGCCGATTATATGAAGGAGCACTCTGTAAGGCAATATCAAATCTATGAAGCGGACGAAGATGCTGATTATGATCAGGTTTATGAGATCGATCTTGCGATGCTCAAGCCTACGGTAGCATTTCCGCATCTTCCGGAGAATACCCGCACCATCGATGAGGTGGGCGAGGTTAAGATAGATCAGGTAGTGATCGGTTCCTGTACCAACGGCAGGATTGGTGACTTGAGAATTGCAGCCAAGATACTGGAGGGCAGAAAGGTTGCAAAGGGCATGCGTGTGATTGTATTTCCTGCGACTCAGAAAATTTACCTCCAGGCATTGGAAGAAGGGTTGCTTGCCACCTTTATCAAAGCAGGCGCTGTGGTCAGTACACCAACCTGCGGCCCCTGTCTCGGAGGACATATGGGGATCCTGGCTGCAGGGGAACGTGCGGTAGCGACCACAAACCGCAACTTTGTGGGACGAATGGGCCACGTTGAGTCGGAGGTGTACCTTGCAAGCCCCGCAGTAGCTGCTGCAAGTGCGGTAACAGGAAGAATATCAAGCCCGTCAGAGCTGAAGGAGGATTAATCGATGAAAGCCAAAGGAACAGTACACAAATACGCCGATAACGTAGATACGGATGTGATCATCCCCGCCCGTTATCTTAACTCCTCCGATCCGAAGGAGCTGGCAGCCAGATGCATGATTGATATCGATAAAGAGTTTGTGGGCAGAGTAAAGCAGGGAGATATTATGGTAGCCGGTAAGAATTTTGGCTGCGGCTCTTCCAGGGAGCATGCTCCCATTGCAATTAAGGCGGTAGGCATCAGCTGTGTTATCGCGGAGACCTTTGCACGTATCTTCTATCGTAATGCGATCAACATCGGTCTGCCGATCATCGAATGCCCTGAGGCGGCCAGAGAGATTGAAGCTGAAGATCAGGTGGAGATCGATTTTGACAGCGGTATCATCTATGATATTACCAAGGGTACAACCTACCAGGGGCAGGCATTTCCGGAGTTTATGCAGAGAATCATCCGGGCGGAGGGTTTAATTAATTATATCAACAGTTCAAGGATGTAATCCGTACCAAATAACATAGATCTGAGAATGGAACCTTTTGCTTAGCAACATCATACTGTGAAATAGAACTTTTTATAGGTGATGGTATTTTTTATGGATGGTACAATAAGATACACAATCAGGCCCTATGATACCATATGGATGCTGGCACAGATATTTAATACGACAGTGGATTCAATTATGGAATTGAATCCCGGGATAGAGCCAAGAAATCTCTTTGTCGGGCAGGTTGTTACCATAAGGCCTGGGTATCAGTATTACCCGCTTTATCCCGAGATACCGGGTAGCAATAACACCGAGGACCCTGATTTTCAGGAGGATGGTTTAACGGACTATGATATGGATGAGGGTATGAGCGGAGATGTCATGGATCTTGTAGATTACTTCCGCCTGCTTTGGGAGCAGCATGTAGAGTGGACGAGAATGACCGTAATGGCATTGGTTCACCAGTTGCCTGAAGCTGATTTAATCACCCAGAGGCTGTTGCGTAATCCAAGGGACTTTGCCAACGCCTTTGCTCTTTTTTATGGGGAGGATGCAGCACAGCAATTGGAGGAGCTCTTAACTGCTCATTTAACAATTGCTGCTGAGCTGGTTCAGGCAGCAATTGCCGGCAATAATAATGCTGTGACGGATGCGGACCGCAGGTGGCGTGATAATGCGGATCAAATTGCTGCTTTTCTTGCAAGCGTGAATCCGAACTGGAGCGAAGAGGACTGGAGTGCGATGCTTCAGGAGCATCTTGACCTATTGAGTGAAAATGCGGCGCAGATGATATCCGGTGATTATCAGGAAAGCATTGACGGATACGATGAGATAGAGCTGCAGGCACTTGAAATGGCGGATATGATGGCAGAAGGCATCGCGATGCAATACCCGGCATAACATAATTCATATGTCATAAGTATTATTTTTATTTATAACACGAATCATATTATAAAAAGTAGAAAGATGAATGAAATGATTTTCCCCTGCAAACAATACTATTGTTACCTTGATAAAATATTGAATTTGGAGGAAATCATTATGTCAATAAGAAAGATGGATAAACCCAACGAGGGTATTAAATGTATAGTCAATACCTGCGAATACTATATGAGCGGTGACCATTGCGCGGCAGAAAAAATCCAGGTTGAGCCCAGAAATGCCAAGGCATCCGACGATACAGACTGTGCAACCTTTACAGAGAAGGATTCATCTTCAATGTCATAGGGAAATGTGAAAGGTGCGCCCATGCCGGGCACATATGTAAAAGCGGCTGCAGATAGGATGCAGCCGCTTTTGATATCCTTTGAACATTATCTCGCGGGGATATATATTATACTTTTTTGAATAAATGGATGGTATCGTCATTATTCATCTTAACCAGGATTGTAGCAATTATGGGGAGTATCATCAGTCCAAGGACTCCCATCAGCTGTGCGCCGACATACATAAGGATTAATGTAAGCAGAGGATGAAGGCCGATCTGCTGGCCGACAATCTTAGGCTCTAAAGTCTGGCGTACCGCAGTGATAATGACATAAAGCAGCAGCATTCCGATACCAACCTTTGCATTCCCCATAATCAATGCGATGATGGCCCATGGCAGCAGAACAGCTCCTGTGCCGAGGATTGGCATGATATCGACAATGGCTACCAGCAAGCCAAAGAGGAAAGGATTTGGTATTCCGATAATCCAGAAGCCAATGGATAATTCGAGAAAGGTGATTGAAATAATTGTTGCATAGGCTTTCACGAATTTCCCCAGGGATCCGAAGACATTATCCTTCAGACGCAGGATCATTGCTCTTCTTTCACCCTTGAATTGAAGGACAATAAAACGTGTAATACGATTATAATCAATCGTCAGGAAGAAGGAAGAAACAATAGTGAAGATAAGCTTAATTAACAGGGTGGGCAATTGCGTAGCCATATGAGTCAGCGAGCCTAGTACGGTAGTGGATGCATTCTTTAAGAAACTGAAAATGGAATCATTGATATTTAGTATAAAATCATCCAGGTACGGTGCAATGCTGGGATACTTACTCATCAGACCGTTGATCGTCTGATCCAGTGCAGGCTTAATAACATTCTCATAGGTTACAGGGAGACTATTGAATAGGTTGGTAATAAAATCAAAAATTTTGTAGCCTACCAGGCTGACCAGGTAACTCAGAAGTCCATAAAATACGATCAATACAAAAAGAGATACGAAGGATCTTTTGATTTTTGTTCTATTTGCAAGGAAATCGATGGGTTTGCGAAAGATTACTGCAATAAACAAGCCTATGACAAAAGGCATCAGTAATGATAATAGATACTTAATACCAACATAAATTAACCCGAGGATAAAGATAATGTAGATAACATGAATAATGAATGCCTTTTGTTTTTCTAGGTTCATACGGACCTTGCCTTTCTTGCGTTTGGTTAGGAAAACTTATCCGGAACATGATATTGTCCCTACATATAAATATTGTATAGGAAAATGCATTCCTATACAATATGTTTATCATATATTTAAGAATTTTTCATTACAATGCTTTCTATAACATTTGCAACATCCTCGCAGTTGTCGCAGCATTTTTCCAGGCGGTGCAGAATCTCGGTCCAGCACATCAATTCGATGGGATCCTTGGAGGTATGATAGAGGTTGCGCATGGAGTCAACATATAATGCGTCGCCTTCTTCCTCCAGGTGGTTGATCTCAATAATCTTATCACGCAGCTTCTTACTGTTCTTAAAGCTCTTAAATTCTTCCAAAGCCTCATCCATTGCCTTACAGCAGGTAACAATCAGCTGAGTGAATTTTAAAATCTCAGGACGGATGCTCTGGATATTGAACATATCAATATAGATTAATACATCCTCCACAGAGTCTGTCACATCATCGATTTCCTGCGCCAGGGAGGTGATATCCTCACGCTCAATGGGAGGAAGAAATTCCCTTACCAGGCGGTTTGTGATCTCATGTTTTGCTAAGTCGGCATTATGTTCGATGGAATGCGCATTTGTTACTTTACCTGTAATGAAATTAGGATCGAAGCTCGACAGGGTTTCATGTAAGGTGCTTGCCAAATCATAAGAAAACTTTGAAAGATTCGCAAATGCATCAAAATAATTATAATCATTTTTTCTTGCCATTTTTTATACTTCCTTTCTTATTGGAATATTTTCATAAATAGATAAGACATGATGAAACCAAGTAAACCGCAGCCAGGGAAGGTTAAGATCCAGGCATAAGCCATTTCCTTAACGATGCTCCAGTTAACGCTGGACATTCTCTTTGCTGCGCCGACGCCCATGATGGCAGTTGTTTTCGTATGAGTTGTACTGACAGGGATACCTGTAACGGAAGCCAGAAGCAAGCAGATCGCACCGGCAGCATCCGCACCGAAGCCCTGTGCCTTCCCAAGCTTCACCATACCCATACCAACCGTTTTAATAATTTTATAACCACCGATGGAAGTACCCAGGGCCATAACCGCAGAGCAAAGAATCATTAACCAGATGGGAATTGAGAAGGAAGTAACATTTGCCTGTCCTTTTGCAAGAAATACGCCTAACAGGAATACGCCCATGAACTTCTGACCGTCCTGTGCGCCATGCATAAAGGCCATTGCCGCGCCGGCTCCAACCTGAGCCTTTTCAAAGAATTTGTTTGTTCTGCGCTTGTCCATTCCCTTACAGATAGTATTAATTAATTTTGTAACAATAAAACCAAATCCGAAACCGAGGATAGAGGACAAAAATAAACCATAGATAACCTTGATCCATTCATGTCCGTTAATACCGGAACCACCCTGCAATGCAATCGCTGCACCGGAAACGCCTGCGATAAGTGCATGGGATTCACTGGTGGGTATACCAAAGGCCCAGGCAGCAGTGGCCCATACCACGATTGCGAATAATGCCGCACAAAGGGCAGTTAACGCAACCTTTGAGTTGTCGCCGAAATCTACCATATTATAGATTGTCATAGCAACAGCATTATTTACCAGAGTCATAACGAATACACCAAGAAAATTGGCAATTGCAGCCATAATAATTGCCCGTTTTGGTGAGATGGATCTGGTAGAGACACAGGTCGCAATGGCATTTGGTGCATCTGTCCAACCATTTACCAAGATAACACCCAGGGTTAACACCACGGTGATCAGCAAAGCTGGATTAGATATCAGCTGCTGTAAAAACTCGGGTAAAGATATTGTCATATTAGCGCCTCCCAAAAAACTAAATTCACTCGCTGACTACACCATTGTAATCAAACATAAAAATCTTAACACGAATAAAAGACAGAAGCAATCAAATTTTACATGAATAATACATAAAAATTACGAGAAATTAGCGTATATTTAACACATTATATATAAACTTTACACAAATTTTACACAGAGTTTACACAAGCGGTAAATTGCTGATATATGACAAATTTCACGGTCTGCGAGACACGAAAAGTGGGAATATATACCTACCTGATAAGCTGGTTTTTATACGATAATTATACATTAGCTATGGTAATCCCATCCAGTACAAATTATCAGAAAAAAGTGTTGAAAATTTAATGAAATCACGCTATATTTATTTGATACATCAATTGTATAATTTAAAGTTTTTAGATAAAAAATTCTATAATTATTCTATTTTGACATTGATTTTTATTAAAAAATAATTTATTATATACTCTACCACTTTAAAGTGGTGCCAAGTTAAGTTGCGGTAAATGAAGCCGGACATGGATCATTGGTTAATTATATATAAAATATATGAAAAACATATTATATAGGAAGAAAGGGTGGATCAGTATGAGAAGCGATTCAGTTAAGGAAGGAATAGCACAGGCGCCTCACAGATCATTGTTCAATGCTTTGGGGTTAACGAAGGAGGAGTTGAAGAAGCCGCTCATCGGTATCGTGAGTTCCTATAATGAAATAGTTCCGGGACATATGAATCTGGATAAGATCGTAGACGCCGTCAAATTGGGAGTAGCAATGGCAGGAGGAACCCCGATTGTATTTCCGGCGATCGCCGTCTGTGATGGAATTGCCATGGGACATCAGGGGATGAAATACTCTCTTGTGACAAGGGATCTGATTGCGGATTCTACTGAGGCGATGGCAATGGCTCATCAATTTGATGCATTGGTGATGGTTCCTAATTGCGATAAGAATGTTCCCGGTTTACTGATGGCGGCAGCCAGAATAAATATTCCCACGATCTTCGTCAGCGGCGGACCCATGCTGGCAGGGCGAGTGGGCGGTAATAAAACAAGTTTGTCTTCCTTATTTGAAGCAGTCGGTGCATACAGTGCCGGTACGATGACAGAGGAAGAAGTCGAGGAATATGAGAATAAGGCGTGCGCGACCTGCGGCTCCTGTTCCGGAATGTACACCGCCAATTCAATGAATTGCCTGACGGAAGCAATCGGCATGAGCCTTAAGGGTAACGGTACCATACCGGCGGTATACTCCGAGAGAATCAGACTGGCCAAGCATGCAGGTATGAAGATCCTGGAGTTATTAGAGAAGGATATCAAACCAAGGGATATCATGACCAGGGAAGCATTTATGAATGCTCTGACAGTGGATATGGCGCTTGGCTGCTCCACGAATACAATGCTCCATCTTCCGGCCATCGCCCATGAGGTGGGCTTTGACTTAAATATTGATATTGCAAACGAAGTAAGTGCCAATACACCGAATCTGTGCCACCTGGCTCCGGCAGGTCATACCTATATGGAGGATCTCAATGAAGCCGGCGGTGTGTATGCCGTTATGAATGAATTGGCAAAGAAGGAGTTACTTAATACCGGGCTGATTACCGCTACCGGCAGGACGGTAGGCGAGAATATCAAGGATTGTAAGAATCTCGATCCGGAAGTTATCCGCCCCATTGATCATCCCTATAGCGAGACAGGCGGTATCGCAATCCTGAAGGGCAACCTTGCACCTGATTCCGGTGTGGTAAAGCGTTCCGCTGTGGCACCGGAGATGTTGGTACATGAAGGACCGGCCCGGGTATTTGACTGTGAAGAGGATGCGATTGCGGCAATCAAGGGCGGTAAAATTGTTCCCGGCGATGTAGTGGTCATCCGCTACGAAGGTCCCAAGGGCGGCCCGGGTATGAGAGAGATGCTTAATCCCACCAGTGCGATTATGGGTATGGGACTTGGCTCCTCTGTTGCGCTGATTACCGACGGACGTTTTTCCGGAGCCTCCAGAGGTGCCTGTATCGGGCATATATCACCGGAAGCGGCAGTAGGCGGAAATATTGCCTTGGTAGAGGAAGGCGACATTATTCAGATTGATATCAATGGAAATTCTCTTAACTTTGCGGTCTCCGAGGAAGAGCTGGCAGCCAGGAGAGCAAAATGGCAGCCCAGACAGCCGAAGATTACATCAGGCTATCTGTCACGTTATGTGGCTATGGTAACCAGCGGCAACCGCGGTGCAATCCTTGAGGTTCCGGGGAAGAGCAATTTTTAATAAAATCATTAACTGACATTGGCAAAATAAGAATGAACACAACATGCTGAAACAGACCATGCAGAACGGAGGTATTTATGGAATTAACAGGTGCTCAGATCGTGATTGAATGTTTGAAGGAACAGGGAACGGATACGGTATTTGGTTATCCCGGCGGAGCAATATTGAATATATATGATGAATTATATAAGCATAGCAATGAAATCAGGCATATCCTGACTTCTCATGAGCAGGGGGCTTCCCATGCAGCGGATGGATATGCCAGGGCAACCGGCAGGGTGGGCGTCTGTTTTGCCACCTCGGGCCCGGGGGCAACCAATCTGGTGACAGGAATAGCAACCGCCTATATGGACAGCGTTCCTGTTGTAGCAATTACTGCAAATGTCGCAGTAAACCTGCTAGGTAAGGATTCCTTTCAGGAGATTGATATTGCAGGGGTTACCATGCCCATTACAAAGCACAATTATATCGTGAAGGATATCACAAAGCTGGCAGATACAATCCGAAAAGCTTTCCGTATCGCGAGGTCCGGCAGGCCCGGGCCGGTGCTGGTGGATGTCACCAAGGATGTTACCGCGGCTAAGACCGAATATACGCCTATGCCGGAGGTACAAGGCCTGCGAAAGGAAGAAGAGATATCTGAAGAAGATATTCAGAATGCCCTGGAGATGATTAAGCACTCCAAAAAGCCCTTTGTATTTGTCGGCGGCGGAGCGGTTATCTCCGAAGCACATGATGAATTAAAGGAATTCGTAGATAAGCTGGATGCTCCGGTTGCCGATACTCTGATGGGTAAGGGGGCATTTGACGGAACGGATCCACGCTATACCGGTATGCTGGGTATGCATGGAACCAAGGCCTCCAATCTGGGAGTTACCGAGTGTGATCTGCTGATTACGGTAGGAGCCAGATTCTCTGACCGTGTAACCGGCAATGCCAGGAGATTTGCTAAAAATGCCAGATTACTGCAGATCGATATCGACCCGGCAGAGATTAATAAGAATGTATCCGCTTCCTATAGTGTTATCGGTGATATTAAGGAAGTACTCAGGGTATTAAATCAGAAGCTGGAACAGCAAAAGCATAAGGAATGGCTTGCGCATGTCATCGGACTGAAGGAGAAATTTCCGTTAAAATACAACACAGAGGTACTGACCGGTCCTTACATACTGGAGAAGCTCTATGAAATTACCGGCGGGGATGCAATTATTACCACAGAGGTTGGCCAGCATCAGATGTGGGCGGCACAGTACTTCAATTATAAGCGTCCTAGAACCTTTCTTACTTCCGGCGGTCTGGGAACTATGGGGTATGGGCTTGGAGCCTGTATCGGCGCCAAGGTCGGTATGCCGGATAAAAAGGTAATCAATATTGCCGGGGACGGGTGTTTCCGCATGAATATGAATGAGATTGCCACAGCTACCCGTTATAACATTCCCATCGTTGAGATCATTTTCAATAATCATGTTCTGGGAATGGTTCGCCAATGGCAGACACTCTTCTATGAGAAGAGATATTCTAACACTACCTTAAATGACAAGGTTGATTTTGTGAAGCTGGCGGAAGCAATGGGTGCGAAAGCTTACCGTATCACAAAGAAGGAAGAGGTTGAGCGTGTGCTGAGGGAAGCGCTTGCTTTGAATGAGCCGGTGCTGATTGATTGTATTATCGACAGTGATGACAAGGTATGGCCCATGGTTGCTCCAGGCGCGGCGATTGAAGAGGTATTTACCGAGGAAGACCTGCAAAACAGCTAAGTAATAACGGAGCGTATAACGATTGACGGTCATATACGGCATAAATTATGGAGTTCATGTGCTGCATAAATCCTGTAAAGAGACATAGGATTACAAAAACGGATTGACAAAAAAATAACATGGTCTTATAATGTGTTCAATACTTTACCATGATAAAGTAAAAATTTGATCATCGAGGAGGATGAGTCGTGGGTAGGATATATAATTTTTCAGCTGGACCGGCAATGCTGCCGGTGGAGGTATTACAGGAAGCGGCAGAAGAGATGCTGGATTACAGAGGCAGCGGTATGTCTGTGATGGAGATGAGCCACAGATCAAAGGTCTACGAGACGATTATCCAGGAAGCAGAAAAGGATTTAAGAGAGCTGATGAATATACCTGACAATTACAAGGTATTATTTCTTCAGGGCGGTGCTTCACTGCAATTTGCAATGATACCGATGAATCTTATGAAGAACAAGGTTGCTGATTATATCATCACCGGTCAATGGGCGAAGAAGGCTTATCAGGAAGCGAAGCTGTACGGAACCGCCAATGCGGTTGCTTCTTCGGCGGATAAGACCTTTACCTATATTCCGGACTGCTCAGACCTTCCAATCTCGGAAAATGCAGATTACGTATACATATGTGAGAATAACACAATCTACGGAACAAAGTTTAAGAAATTACCCAATACTAAGGGAAAACCGCTGGTGGCCGACGTATCCTCCTGCTTCTTATCTGAGCCGGTGGACGTATCAAAATACGGCATTGTCTACGGAGGTGTCCAGAAGAACATAGGGCCCGCAGGTGTGGTGATCGTCATAATCCGTGAAGATCTGATTACCGAGGATACCCTGCCCGGTACTCCTACTATGATGAAATACAAGATACATGCGGAGGAGCATTCCTTATATAATACTCCTCCGGCTTATGGCATCTACATCTGCGGCAAAGTATTCAAATGGATTAAGAATATGGGCGGACTCGAGGCAATGAAGGCTTTCAATGAGAAGAAGGCAGCTGTTTTATATGATTTTCTTGACCGGAGCAGAATGTTTCATGGAACTGTTATTAAGGAGGACCGTTCTCTGATGAATGTTCCCTTTGTAACAGGAGACGAAGAGCTGGATGCGAAATTCGTGAAGGAAGCGAAGGCAGCAGGCTTTGAGAATCTGAAGGGACACAGAACCGTCGGCGGTATGAGAGCAAGCATCTATAATGCCATGCCGATTGAGGGTGTCGAGAAGCTGGTAGAATTCATGGGAAAATTTGAGGCGGCAAACAGTAAATAGTCTAATATTATTTCTGACTAAGAATAATAATGGTTGAGAGTAATAATAGATAGGAGTAATAATAGCTGAGATTAATCCTGGAAGCGGGAATGGAGGAAATCATGAAATATAATTGCCTTAATCCGATAGCGGAGATAGGACTGAATATTTTTACGGAACAATATGAAAAGGTTGACCGGCTGCAGGATGCGGACGTGGTATTGGTTAGAAGCGCAGCCATGCATGAGCTGGAAGTTGGAGATCATCTCAAGGCAATTGCAAGAGCGGGTGCCGGAGTCAATAATATTCCCCTGGAGCGGTGTGCGGAGCAAGGTATTGTAGTGTTCAATACACCAGGGGCAAATGCGAACGGCGTAAAGGAGCTGGTAATCGCCGGACTGATGCTGGCTTCCCGTGATATTATCGGCGGCGTGAACTGGGTTCAGAGTGTGAAGGAGGACCCTGCCGTAGCAAAGCTTGTAGAGAAGGGAAAAGCAAAGTTCGCCGGAAAGGAAATCCAGGGCAAGAAGCTTGGTGTCATCGGTCTTGGAGCCATCGGTGTCCTGGTTGCGAATGCCGCTAACCGCCTGGGTATGAAGGTATACGGGTATGATCCGTATATCTCCGTGGACAGTGCCTGGAACTTATCCCGGGATGTGGTTCATGTGAAGTCCAGGGATGAGATCTATAAGGAATGCGATTATATCACCTTACATACACCGCTGGTAGAGGATGCAGATTCATCCGTCAATACCAGGGAAATGGTCAACTCGGAAACCATCGGAAAGATGAAGGATGGGGTGATTATCCTTAATTTTGCCAGGGACCTGCTGGTGAAGGATAACGATATGGAACAGGCGTTACAGTCCGGCAAGATAGCCAGATATGTAACAGATTTTCCGAATGAGAAAACAGCAAAGATGGAGGGGGTTATTGCAATTCCCCACCTGGGTGCCTCCACGGAGGAATCAGAAGACAACTGCGCAATGATGGCCGTGAGGCAGCTGATGGATTATATGGAGAACGGTAATATCAGGAACTCGGTGAATTATCCTAACTGTGATGCAGGCGTCTGTACCACGGACGGCAGGATTGCCATCTGCCACAGAAATATTCCGAATATGTTAAGTCAGTTTACGGGAGCCTTTTCGGCAGAAAATATTAATATTTCCGACCTGGTGAATAAGAGCCGGGGCGAATATGCTTATACGGTAATTGATGTGGAGTCGGCAGACAATGAAGCGGTAGCTGCTAAAGTGGCTAAAATTAACGGGGTTCTTAAGGTTAGGATTATTAAATAGAAGCAGGAAAGGCATAAGATAGTATGGCGAACATCAAACCGTTTCTATGTATCAGACCGGTGGCCGGCATAGCTCACCGGATAGCGGCACTGCCTTATGACGTGTACAACCGCGTAGAGGCCATGGAGGAGATTGAAAGGGAACCACTTTCCTTCCTGAGGATTGACCGGCCGGAGACGAATTTTCCTGATACGGTGGATACCTATGATCCACATGTCTATCAGAAGGCCAGAGAGCTGTTGGATCAATTGCTGCAGGATGGTACCTTTCTTATGGAAGATAAGGAAGGTTACTTTATCTATGAGCTGATTATGAACGGACGATCCCAGACCGGGTTGGTAGCCTGTGCCTCCATTGATGATTACCTTTCAGGCAGAATTAAAAAGCATGAGAACACCAGAGAGGATAAGGAGCTGGACCGCATCAGGCATGTGGATGTCTGTGATGCCCAGACCGGGCCGATCTTTCTTGCGTATCGTGCCCACCAGGCAATTAATGAGACGGTGGCAGGTGCGAAGCAGGAGGAGCCGGTTTACCGCTTCCTTTCACCGGATGGTGTCTGCCATACGGTATGGAAGCTTGATCAGGAGGACAGAATAGCAGTAATCAGAGCCGCCTTTTTGGAGGTAGAGGACATTTATATTGCAGATGGGCATCACCGTGCTGCTTCTGCTGTGAAGGTTGGACAAAAAAGAAGAGAAGCGCATCCTGCCTATACCGGTGAGGAAGCCTTTAATTATTTCTTGTCCGTACTCTTCCCCCACGATCAGCTTATGATTCTGCCCTATAACCGTGTGGTTAAGGATCTGAACGGATTGACCGGAGAGGAGTTCCTTGGGAAGCTTCAGGACAGCTTTGAGGTGATTTACCTGGGGACGGAACCATATATGCCGGATAGCAAGGCGGTGTTTGGAATGTATCTGAAGGAAGGGTGGTACCGCCTTACTGCCAGAGAGCAAATCAGAAGGAATGACGATCCGGTAGCGTCCCTGGATGTATCAATTCTGCAAGATTATTTATTGAAGCCTATTCTGGGGATTGACGACCCTCGTGTAGACAAGCGGATCGATTTCATCGGAGGAATAAGAGGGAGTAAGGAGCTGGAGCGGCGTGTCGCGGAGGATATGGCAGCAGCCTTTTCCATGTATCCTACTTCAATAGAGGAGCTTTTTCAGGTATCTGATGCAGGAAAGCTGATGCCGCCAAAATCCACCTGGTTTGAGCCGAAGCTGCGCAGCGGCCTGTTTCTACATAAGCTATAATTAAAAATACTGCAGATTCGATTATCATATTGGCACTTCGAGTAAAATATGGTATATTTATGATATATTTTATTTAGGAGGATGTACATATGGCGAATTTAAGAGGTACGAAGACATTGGAGAATCTGATGAAAGCCTTTGCGGGTGAATCCCAGGCGAGGATGAGATATACCTATTTTGCTTCCGTAGCCGGTAAGGAAGGGTATAAGCAGATTCAGAATATTTTTTCGGAGACAGCAGAGAATGAGAAGGAGCATGCAAAGGTATTCATGAAGCTGGCACTGGAGCATCTGGATGGTGAGAATCCTGCGCCGGTTGATATTAATGCCACCTATCCCTTCTCATACGGAGATACGGTTGCAAACCTTAAATCTGCCGCTGCCGGCGAGCATGAAGAGGCTGAGCTGGATTATCCTGCTTTTGCTGCAACAGCGAAGGAAGAAGGCTTCCCGGATATTGCCGCACGCTTTAACCTGATCGCTAAGGTTGAGAAGCACCATGAGATGAGATACCGCAGCCTTCTGAAGAATATCGAGGACGGTACCGTATTTAAAAAAGATGGCAAGGTTTACTGGAAATGCTTAAACTGCGGTTATATCCATGAAGGAGACGCAGCTCCGGCACTCTGTCCTGCCTGTCAGCATCCCCAAGCATACTTCCAGCTGCTGGACGATTGCTTCTAGGATTTGAGTTCAGAATTCGGAGTGAAAGATTTTATAAATCTTTCACTCTTTTTTGCTTTCTAAATGCGGACAAGTATGCTAAAATATATAGCATATATGGAAATTAAAAGCGAAAGGTATAGGTGTTATATGGGCAATATATTCAATGTTGATAATGCATTCTTTACATTTCTGGGTAAAGTATGCGATATTATATTCTTAAGTATTCTATGGGTGGTCTTATGCATTCCGGTTATTACGATCGGACCGGCGACCACAGCATTATACTATGCCACCGTGAAAGTAATCCGCAGGGAGCGCGGATATCTGTTTCGTGAATTTTTTAAGTCTTTTAAATTGAATTTTAAGCGAGGCGCAATCATTGGAGTTGTATTGACGGTGTTATTTCTTGTGCTGCGTTTTGATATATCCTGGGCATGGGCGAATTTAGAGGACTCCGGCCTTACCGGTTCCATTCTGTTCGGTGCTTTTATCGCCCTTACCTTCCTGGTAATAAGCTTCACTGCTTATGTATTCCCCATCCTGTCCAGATTTGATATGACAATCAAGCAGCTGGTTAAGGCATCCTTATTTATGTCAATTCGGCATATTCCCTATACCCTGGGTATCATTATCATTACAGCGGTAGGTGCGTTCGGTATTTACCTTATTCCGATTGCGGTTTTCATTCTTCCGGCAGCCATTGTACTTTTAGATTCCTTACTGATGGAACGGGTGCTTAAAAAATACATGCCCAAGGCGGAAGAATCTGAAGAGAATACAGGCAAGGATGAATGGTATCTGGAATAGATTGTTAGTAATTTTAAAACAAAAACAATATTTAGATAAGCTTTAGGGCATTTTTAATAAAAATTGAAGTTTTTTAAAAAAGTACTTTTCTTTTTGGCGAAAACGTGATATATACTATATATAAATTTTTTGTGTTGGGCAATGGCGTTCTCAATTCCTTTTTGAGGACGCCATTTTTATTGTATAGAAATTGAAATATTATTTCCGTATAATAAAGGTCTTCCGGACAGAACAGACACAAGGGCGAGGAAATTAGGCTTAGAGCATTAATTCAATAATGAAGGGAGATATGGTATGTCTGAAAAATTAACAGAGCTTTTTGGAATTGACGTATTTAACGAGGCAACCATGGTAGAACGTCTACCAAAGAAGATTTATGCAGCTTTAAAGAAGACAATTGAGAATGGTGAGGATCTTGATCCCAGTGTTGCGGAAGTAGTTGCCAATGCTATGAAGGACTGGGCAATAGAAAGAGGAGCAACACATTATACCCACTGGTTCCAGCCGTTAACCGGAATTACGGCAGAGAAGCATGATTCATTTATCAGCCCTACTTCCGATGGCAAGGCGATCATGGAGTTTTCGGGAAAAGAATTGATCAAGGGCGAACCGGATGCATCCTCCTTCCCCTCCGGCGGTATCAGAGCTACCTTTGAAGCAAGAGGTTATACTGCCTGGGATTGTACATCACCTGCTTTCTTAAGAGAAGACGCAACCGGCGTTACTCTTTGCATTCCTACCGCATTCTGCTCCTATACCGGAGAGGCTCTGGACGTAAAGACACCTTTGCTTCGTTCCATGGAGGCACTCAGTACACAGGCAGTCAGAATATTAAAGCTCTTTGGACATGATGACGTAAAGAGTGTAAAGCCTTCCGTTGGACCTGAGCAGGAATATTTTATCGTTGATAAAGCAAAATACTTAAAAAGAGACGACCTGATCTTCGCAGGAAGAACCTTGTTCGGAGCAATGCCTCCCAAGGGCCAGGAATTAGAGGATCATTATTTCGGAAGTATCCGTGAAAGAATCGGCTCCTTTATGAAGGAACTTAATACTGAGCTCTGGAAGATGGGCGTAACTTCCAAGACACAGCATAATGAGGTTGCTCCGGCACAGCATGAGCTGGCACCGATTTATGCTTCCGCAAATATCGCTACCGATCATAACCAGTTAGTCATGGAGTGCATGAAGAAGGTTGCTAATCGTCACGGTCTGGCTTGTCTGCTTCATGAGAAGCCTTTTGCAGGTGTGAACGGTTCCGGTAAGCATAATAACTGGTCTATGGGTTCCGACACAGGCATCAATTTACTGGAGCCCGGTAAGACACCTCATGATAATGTTCAGTTCCTATTAGTTCTTGCAGCAGTATTAAAGGCAGTGGACTTACATGCGGATCTTCTTCGCGTATCCGCAGCTAATCCGGGAAATGATCACAGATTAGGTGCAAATGAGGCGCCTCCTGCCATCATCTCCGTATTCTTAGGTGAACAGCTTGAGGATGTTGTATCACAGCTTGTTGATACGGGAGAGGCAAAGAGCAGCAAGGAAGGCGGTAAGATGAGCATAGGTGTTACCACCATTCCCGGCTTCATGAAGGATGCTACCGACAGAAACCGTACCTCACCTTTCGCATTTACCGGTAATAAGTTTGAGTTCCGTATGGTTGCTTCCTCTGCTTCCATCGGTACCGCTAACACTGTACTTAATACCATTGTTGCAGATGTACTCGGCGAGATGGCTGATGAGCTTGAGAAAGCGAAGGATTTTGAGTCTGCTGCACATGATCTGATTAAGAAGACCTTAAAAGAGCATCAGAGAGTTATCTTCAACGGTAACGGTTATTCTGAGGATTGGGTTAAAGAAGCAGAGAAGAGAGGACTTCCGAACATTAAGTCTATGGTGGAAGCCATTCCTGCACTGGTTACAGACAAAGCGGTTAAGCTCTTTGAAAAGCATCATGTATTATCTTCCGTAGAGCTTCATTCTCGTGCGGAGGTTTTATATGAGACCTATGCAAAGGCAATCAATATCGAAGCAAGAACAATGCTTTCCATGGCTGGCGTGAAGTATATTCCGGCAGTCATCAGCTATACCAAGAAGCTTGCTGACTCTATCCTGGCAGTGAAGGCAGCAGTAGCAGAAGCTGATACCAGTGTTCAGGCCGGATTACTGAAGGAGATTTCTTCCCTTCTTGTTAAGGCACAGACTGCCTTGAAGAAGTTGGAAGATGCTGCTGACAAAGCCGGTGAAATCGGTGAAGTGAAAGAGCAGGCTGCTTACTACAGAAATACTGTTGTACTTGCTATGGCAGAACTGAGAGCACCAATTGACGCTTTGGAAGTTCTTGTTGAGAAGGATTTATGGCCGGTACCGACCTACGGCGATCTGTTATTCGAGGTTTAATTTACAATGAGGTTTTATTCAGGGAGTAATTGACTGCGGGTCATTATGACATGTGTTCTTATGATCAGCAGCCAATATTAGAATATGTTTGCTATAGAGGGAGACCGTTGCTGCGACATGCTGTGACGGTCTCTTTCTAAAAAATTCACTTGACATTAATCCGGTTTTCTTATATATTTTGATTATCAAAATATTTGTAATACAAAATATAACAATAGGCTGCTATATGCATCGGGAGTGAAGGATGAAAGAGAAGCTGGTTGAAATTAATAAGATGCTGGTTGAGGTATATGATGATGTAAACCGCATCGAGGAATATTCCATTAAGCAGGGAAATTTCAGTGATTTGTCAATTACGGAGATTCATACGATCGAAGCGATCGGTATGTATGGCTGCAAGACGATGTCTGAGATTGCGGCTGAGCTGGACATAACCATGGGAACCTTGACAATTGCTGTTGATAAATTAATTAAAAAAGGCTATATGGAACGAAGCAGGAGTACGCTTGACCGAAGAATCGTTAATGTTAATCTCACGAAGCGCGGGAAGCTTGCGTATCGAATACATGAGAAATTCCATTTGGATATGGTGAAGATAATTATGCAGGATTTCACACCTCAGGAGGAAGAAGTTTTGCTGACGGCGCTTGGCAAACTGAATACACATCTGAAGGAGATCTATTCAGGACCAGATAGAAAGCAGAGCAGCTTGTAAGTGGAATAATACCAGGAGGACTCCAGGATGAGGCATGTACGAATTGCCGGCACCGGAAGCTATGTGCCGGAGCATATCGTTACCAATGATGATTTAACTGCGTTGGTGGATACCAGCGATGAATGGATAGCATCAAGAACGGGAATAAAAGAGAGAAGAATATCTACAGGAGAAAATACCTCGGACCTTGCCGCTGCGGCGGCGCGCAAAGCACTGCAAAGTGCGGGAGTAAAAGCGGAGGATTTGGATTTAATCATATGTGCAACGATCTCACCTGATTGCTTCATGCCTTCTGTGGCTTGTATCGTTCAGGATAAAATAGGAGCAAATAAGGCAGCAGCTTTTGATCTGGTTGCGGCCTGCAGCGGTTTAGTCTACGGAATGACGACCGCGGCAGCCTTTATTGAGAGCGGAATGTATCAGACCATATTGGTCATCGGTGCTGAAACCTTGTCTAAGGCACTGGACTGGACGGACCGGTCCACCTGTGTTCTCTTTGGCGACGGAGCAGGAGCGGTGGTATTGACTGCAGTGGAGAGGAAGACGGGAATTTTGGCCAGTTTCCTGGCAAGTGACGGCGGTAAGCAGGATTATCTTGGATTACCGGCATTGCCGCTGAAAAACCCGTTTACGGAGAACAGTGAACCTGACGGTCTGCAGATAGGCGGGAGGTATCTTATCTCCATGAAGGGGCAGGAGGTATTCAAATTCGCGGTTCGAAGCGTTGTGGAACAGATTAATACCTTGCTGGCAAAAGCCTCCCTCACTGAGGGGGATATCAAATATATTATTTTACATCAGGCTAACAGCCGGATTATTGAGCAGGCTGCAAAATCCTCCGGAATAGACCCTGAGAAATTCTTTGTGAATCTTGACCGGTATGGGAATACCTCAGCGGCCTCCATTGGAATTGCGCTGGATGAGGTGTCTCAGAAGGAGATGCTTTCCGCAGGAGATAAGATCATACTCATCGGCTTCGGGGGAGGCATGACCAGCGGAGGAATATTATTGGAGTGGAGTTAATAAGGAAGCTTTTATGCAACGATAAAACAGGTTTAACTTCGGATTTATGGGGGCAGTCCCATTGATCATATATGACACCGTCAGAGCAAAGGCGGCAGTAAAAAACAAAAAAACAACGAAATAAAATAAAAGGAGGATATCCTCACGACAGGCGAACAGTTGGATATTATTAATTGCAGCAACCTGCGCGCAGGATGATTAAGAAGATGGATTTAAATAAGATTAAAGAATTAGTAGCAGAGCAATTAGGTGTAGATGCAGCTGATTTAAAGCCGGAGACTTCCTTAAAGGAGGATTTAAATGCGGATTCTCTGGATCTGTTCCAGATTATTATGTCCTTAGAGGAAGAGTTCGGTATTGAGATACCTACCGAAGATACAGAGAATATCGGCACCATCGGTGATATTGAGAACTACTTAAACAGCAGAAAAGAAAATTAAAGCAGCTCTCATAATTGGAGGAAGGTAAAAATGAAATCCAGAGTATGCGATTTATTAAATATAGAATACCCGATCTTCCAGGGTGCGATGGCAAGAATTTCAGATGCATCCTTAGCCTCGGCAGTATCAGAGGCAGGAGGTCTGGGTATTATCGCCGGAGGCACGGCACCGGTTGAGTTTATCCGTACTGAAGTAAGAAAGGCCAAGGAATTAACGAATAAACCCTTTGGCGTTAATATCATGCTTCTCAGCGAATTTGCGGATGGTATGGCTCAGATGGTCTGTGAGGAAGGCGTCAAGGTTGTTACAACAGGAGCAGGAGCTCCGGGAAAATACATGGAGATGTGGAAATCACACGGAATTAAGGTAATCCCCGTGGTACCCTCCGTTGCAATAGCAAAGAGGATGGTAAGAAGCGGTGCGGATGCTGTTATAGCGGAAGGAACAGAATCCGGAGGACATGTGGGAGAGCTGACAACCATGGTTCTGGTACCTCAGGTGGTAGATGCGGTAGGTACTGAGGTGCCGGTCATTGCTGCCGGCGGCATCGGTGACGGCAGAGGAATTGCAGCGGCATTAATGCTTGGTGCGGATGCTGTCCAGGTGGGTACACGTTTTCTGGCGGCGTATGAATGTACGGTGCATCCGAATTATAAGCAGAAGGTACTTGGAGCAAAGGATATTGATACGGTGGTAACCGGCCGCAGTACAGGACATCCGGTACGTATCCTGAAGAACAGGCTCAGCAGGAAATTCATAGAGCTGGAAACGGCAAATGCGACCGTGCAGGAGATTGAAGAGCTGGGTGTCGGAGCGCTTGCCAAAGCAGCGGTTCAGGGTGATATGGAGTACGGCAGTGTTATGGCAGGACAGATTGCCGCAATCATAAATAAGGAACAGAGCAGCAAGGATATTATTCTTGAGATGTTTGCAGAAGCAGAGAAGCTGCTTGGCAGGGATTGGAGATAAATCATGGGAAAGACTGCATTTTTATTTGCTGGTCAGGGAGCCCAGTATATCGGAATGGGGAAAGAGCTGTATGATGCATTTCCGGTATGCAGGCAGATCTTTGAGGAAGCCGGTGAGAGTTTATCAATGAACATGACCAAACTGATCTTTGACGGCACGAAGGAAGAGCTTGATCTTACTGCGAATACCCAGCCTGCTATTGTAACCATGTCAATCGCAGCATTCAGAGCACTGTCGGAAACCGGTATCAAGCCGGATGTGGTGGCAGGCTTAAGCCTGGGTGAGTATTCCGCGTTGACGGCGGCAGGGGTATTTACCCTGTCTCAGGTGGTACCGCTGGTACGTAAGCGCGGTCGCTTCATGCAGGAAGCAGTACCGGAGGGCATCGGTAAGATGTGTGCTATCCTGGGGCTGGCTGAGGATAAGGTCAGGGAAGCCTGTGCTGAAGCGAAGGTCTATGGCATTGTTGAACCTGCTAATTTTAACTGTCCGGGACAGATTGTTATCGGCGGCGAAGTTAAGGCTGTTGAGGAAGCGGCAAGATCAGCGAAAGAAAAGGGAGCATTAAAGACAATGGATCTTGCGGTAAGTGCTCCGTTTCATACCTCCATGTTAAAACCTGCGGCAGATCGGCTGAAGGTTGAACTTGAGCAAATAGAGCTTGGAAATTTGGATACTCCGCTGATCTGTAATGTGAATGCGGAATATGCTGCGATCGGACAAATTAAAGAATCATTATATCAGCAGGTAATGAGCAGCGTCTTGTGGGAGCAGAGCCTTCGCAGGATGGCTGCCGATGGTGTGACAGAATTTATTGAAATCGGACCGGGTAAAACATTATCCGGTTTTGTCAGAAAGATTGACCGGGGGCTTAAGGTTTATAATGTAGAAGACCTGGCTTCCCTTGAGAATATTGTGAAAGCATGATAAACAGAATGGAGAGTTGTATGATACTGAATGGAAAGGTTGCAGTTATCACCGGTGCCGGAAGGGGTATTGGCAAAGCAATTGCATTGCAGTTTGCCGAATACGGATCCAAGGTTGTTGTTAATTATCGCAGCAGCGTCGCACAGGTAGAGGAGCTATTGGCTTCCATCCGGAATGCAGGCGGCGAAGCAATTGCAATTCAGGCGGATGTCAGCCGAGAAGAGGAAGCTAAGAAGCTGATAGACGAAGCGATAAAGCATTTTGGCCGGGTAGATGTATTGGTAAACAATGCCGGTATTACAAAAGATAATCTGGTGATGCGCATGTCGGAAGAGGATTTTGACAATGTGATTGATGTTAATCTGAAGGGAACCTTTTTCTGTATGAAGCATGCTGCCGCTGTTATGTTAAAGCAAAAGCAGGGAAAAATTATAAATATATCATCCGTGGTCGGTCTCACCGGTAATATCGGTCAGGCCAACTATGCCGCATCCAAGGCAGGAGTCATCGGTATGACAAAATCCGTTGCCAGAGAGCTGGCCCCTCGGGGTATTACGGTTAACGCGGTGGCGCCCGGGTTTATTGAGACGGATATGACGGATAAATTACCCGATAAGTACAAAGAAGCTACCATAGCAGCTATCCCATTGAAGCGTTACGGTATTGCCAGCGAAGTAGCCGGCGCAGTCAGTTTTCTGGCTTCTGAGGCGGCTAATTACATCACGGGCCAGGTGCTTCAGGTAGACGGCGGACTGGTGATGTAGTACGGGGAGGAGAACAGTGAGCGAATGGTAATTTATTCGCTTTGCAAATATTGTGTTTGACCAATGCGAAAGCAAAGCTTTCACATCCCAAATTCGCGGGCATTGGCAGTATGGAGGTTTATTATGAATCGCAGAGTTGTCGTTACCGGATTAGGGACAATTGCTCCAATCGGTAATAATGTAAATGAATTCTTTGAGAATATACAGGCTGGGAAATGCGGTGTCGATTTTATCGATTGCTTTGACACGGAGAACTACCAGGTAAAGGTTGCAGCCCAGGTAAAGAATTTTGATCCGAAGAATTATATGGATGTGAAGGACGCCAAGAGAATGGACCGCTTCTCCCAGTTTGCAGTTGCGGCGGCAAAGGAAGCGCTTGAGGATTCCGGCATAGATCTTGAAAGTATTGACAGAGAACGCTTTGGAGTTATCGTTGGTTCCGGTATCGGAAGTATCGGTATGATAGAGAAGGAAACCAAGACCCTGCTGGATAAGGGACCGCGACGTGTTAATCCTTTATTCATTCCCATGACAATCACCAATATGGCAGCAGGCAATATTGCAATCCAGTTTGGTGCAAAGGGGGTCTGCACAAATGTTGTAACGGCCTGTGCTACCGGTAATAACAGCATCGGCGAAGCCTTCCGCAGTATCAAGCACGGCTACGCAGATGTCATATTGGCAGGCGGAACCGAAGGTTCCATCACACCCCTGGCAGTAGCGGGCTTTGCATCATTAACCGCTCTCTCCACCAGCAATGATCCCCTTCATGCCTCCATTCCTTTTGATAAGGAAAGGGACGGCTTTGTTATGGGAGAAGGAGCAGGAATTCTGCTGCTTGAGGATTATGATCATGCAAAGTCACGGGGAGCGAAGATTTACGCGGAGGTAGTCGGATACGGTACCACCTGCGATGCATATCATATTACAGCACCTTCTTCTGACGGAGAAGGCGGAGCAAGAGCCATGAAGCTGGCAATGGAAGAAGCAGGCATTACTCCGGATGAGGTGTCCTATATTAATGCCCATGGAACAGGTACGCCCACCAACGATAAGGTAGAGACATTGGCCGTGAAGACAGCGATGGGAGAGGCGGCATACCGTATCCCGGTAAGCTCCACAAAATCAATGATCGGACATTTACTTGGGGCGGCAGGTGCTGTAGAAGCGGTTATCTGTATCAAAGCCATGGAGAAGAGCTTCATACCGGCAACGATTGGATTAACAAGTCCCGATGAAGAATGTGATTTGGATTATGTTCCGTTAACAGGCAGAAATGCAAAGCTTACTTATACCATGTCCAATTCCCTTGGTTTTGGCGGTCACAATGCAACCCTGTTATTTAAGAATTGGACGGAATAATATAAAACCTTAACGATGGATCGGAGGTATTGCATGGATTACAAGAATATCATAAACTTAATGAAGGAAATGAATCATACAGATTTAACTAAGCTTGAGATAGAAGAAGAGGGTGTCCGCATCTGTATCGAGAAGGCATCCAAGGAGGCTGCCGCTTCCCAGACGGCGGTTTCTTATCCTGCGCATACATTTGCACCCGGATTATATCAGGCTATGCCCTATGCGCAGCCTGCGGCTGCACCTGCCCTTGCCCCGGCTCAGATATCATCAGTAACGAATGCTGTCGGCGATACGGCTGCAGCGGATGCACAAATTGAGGACCAGAATCATAAAAAGATAGTATCCCCCATGGTTGGTACCTTCTATGCGCAATCCTCACCGGATAAGCCGCCATTTGTAAAAGTCGGTGATAAGGTGAAGAAGGGTCAGACCATCTGCATTATTGAAGCGATGAAGCTCATGAATGAGATCGAAAGCGACCATGACGGAGAGATCGTTAAGATATTAACCCAGAATGAACAAATGGTAGAATATGGCCAGCCATTATTCCTGATTAAATAAGAGAAGCTCATAATAAAGCAGGGTGAGCCATCCTTAAACGAAGCAGCAGGGTTACGCGCAGTGCAAATACAGCGTCCTTGTCAGAGGTATAATACAGCATCTGATAACTTGTATTTTGCGCAATTAGATATATTGGAAGACAGACATATATGTATTGGAGATAGTATTTATGCTGAATGTTGATGAGATTCAAAAAATAATTCCTCACCGTCCGCCATTTCTGCTGCTGGATCGTATCGATGAGCTGGAGGCAGGAATTCGTGCTGTCGGCAGAAAATGTGTTACGATGAATGAGCCCTTTTTCCAGGGACATTTTCCCGGAAAGGCAGTCATGCCCGGCGTGATTATACTGGAGGCGCTGGCGCAGACCGGCGCAGTGTGCATGTTAAGCATGGAGGCTAATCAGGGTAAGATTGTATATTTTGGCGGTATGGATAAAGTGAAATTTAAACGTCAGGTAGTGCCGGGGGATGTTCTCACCCTCCAGGTAGAAATAACAAAGTACAAAGGAAGCTTTGGCGTCGGATCAGCCGTTGCCTATGTAGACGGAAAGGTTGCAGTGGAAGCGACTCTGACCTTCGCAATCGGAGACTAGCGAAAATCAAGGAGAATTGCGATGTTTAAAAAAATATTAATAGCAAATCGAGGAGAGATAGCGGTCAGAATCATTCGTGCCTGCAAGGAAATGGGGATTGACACCGTTGCTGTTTATTCCGAAGCCGATAAAGAGGCGCTGCATGTGATGCTGGCGGATGAGGCAGTATGCATCGGTCCTGCCAGATCCAAGGACAGCTATCTGAATATGCAGAATATTATCAGTGCAACGGTACTTACCGGAGCGACAGCAATTCATCCGGGCTTTGGTTTCCTGTCGGAGAACAGCTCCTTTGCAAGAATGTGTGAAGACTGCAATATTACCTTTATCGGACCGAAGGCAGATATCATCGACCTGATGGGCAATAAATCGAAAGCCAGAGAGACCATGCAAAAAGCCGGCGTACCGGTGGTACCCGGCTCCGAAGGCGAGGTTGAGACAGCAAAGGCAGCCCTTGAGCTGGCGGAAGCCATCGGTTATCCCGTCATGATTAAGGCCTCTGCAGGCGGCGGCGGTAAGGGTATGAGAGCGGTATTTAATGCCGAGGATCTGGAGAAATCCTATCATGCAGCGAAGGCGGAAGCAAAGGCAGCCTTTGCCGATGACAAGGTTTATATTGAGAAGCTGATTCTTCGCCCGAAGCATATTGAATTTCAGATATTGGCGGACAGTCACGGCAACGTGGTTCATCTGGGAGAGAGAGACTGCTCCGTTCAGAGAAGGAACCAGAAGATGATTGAAGAATCACCTTCAGCCATCATGACTCCCGAGCTTCGTCTTAAGATGGGCGGTGCCGCGGTGAAGGCAGCCCAGGCCACCGGATATGTGAATGCCGGTACCATTGAATTTTTGCTGGACCAGCAGGGCGATTATTATTTTATGGAAATGAATACAAGAATTCAGGTAGAGCATCCGGTCACCGAGATGGTTACAGGAATTGATATGATAAAAGCGCAGATCAGAATTGCTGCCGGCGAGGTTATGCCTTACCGGCAGGAGAACATAGAGTTTCGCGGACACGCCATTGAATGCAGAATTAATGCGGAGGATCCTGCGAAGAACTTTATGCCCTGCCCGGGCCGGGTGGAAAATGTGCTGTTCCCCGGCGGTTACGGAGTCCGGGTGGATAGTGCCTTGTATCCGGGATATGTGGTACCCTCCTGCTATGATTCCATGCTTGCCAAGGTAATTGCCTATGGACAGGACAGGGAGGAAGCCATACAGAGGATGAAGCGTGCCTTATCAGAGCTGATTATTGACGGCATTCAGACCAATGTCGAATATCAATATGAACTCTTGGAGCGGGAAGAGATCATATCGGGAAGATATCATACCGGACTCATCAGCGAAATGACAAAAGCTTAATTTGCTTGGAACGGAAAGCACAGTTCGCAGCGAACGAAAGCATCGGTTTGTAACGAACGGTTCGTACAAGATCCGTGTAGTATGGAGGTTATTGTGAATAATTTATTTAAGCCGAAGCAATACGCTACCTCAAATGTATATAGAGCTAAGCCTCAGGATATCGTCCGGGCAGAAGAAGAAAAGCCCAATGTCCCACAAGGAATCATGACAAAATGTCCAAGCTGCGGTAAGGTGATCTATACCAAGCTGCTGTTGAAGAATTATAAACGCTGTGATGAATGCGGGTATAACTTTAAGGTTTCGGCCAATGAACGCTTTGCAATGATACTGGATGACGGAGAGCTGCAGGAATTTGATGCCCAGATGACTACCAGAGATCCCTTGGATTTCCCCGGTTATGGTGACAAGCTTGTAAGAACCCAGACGCAAACCGGACTCGTGGACGGCGTTGTAACCGGAAGAGGCAGGATTGAGGGACAGCCGGTGATGCTGGGGGTGATGGATTCCTCCTTCTTCATGGGAAGTATGGGAACTACCATCGGTGAGAAGCTTGCCAGATTATTTGAACGGGCAACAAAGGAACGGCTGCCTGTTATTGTATTCACAGCCTCCGGCGGAGCCAGAATGCAGGAAGGTATCTTCTCCTTAATGCAGATGGCAAAGGTAAGCGCGGCGGTTGCGAAGCACAGTGAGGAAGGCCTGTTATACATTACAATTCTGACGGATCCCACCACCGGAGGTGTGACGGCAAGCTTTGCGATGCTGGGAGATATTATTCTTGCAGAGCCGGGAGCATTGATTGGTTTTGCCGGACCAAGAGTCATTGAACAGACCATTGGGCAGAAGCTTCCGGAAGGCTTTCAACGGGCGGAGTTTCTATTAGATCATGGCTTTGTAGATCAGATTGTCCCCAGAGACCGTCTGAAAACTACATTGGGCACGATATTGAAGCTGCATTCGGTAGATAAGAAAGACTGGAAGGATCAGGTAGAACCTGACTAGTGAGGTATCTATGAGTATAACACCTTGGGAAAGAGTTAAGTTGGCCAGAATGCCGGTCCGACCGACAGGCCTTGATTATATTGAGAGAATATTTGATCAGTTCCTTGAGCTGCATGGAGACCGCTTTTATGGGGAGGACAGAGCGATTGTCGGCGGTATTGCTTTTTTAGGAGATATCCCGGTTACGGTGATCGCACAGCAGAAGGGACGTAACACGAAGGAAAATATCGCGCGTAATTTTTCTATGCCCCATCCGGAAGGCTACCGCAAGGCTCTGCGCCTGATGAAGCAGGCGGAGAAATTCCATCGTCCTATTATCTGCTTTATCGATACTCCGGGTGCCTTCTGCGGCCTTGGGGCAGAGGAGCGCGGTCAGGGGGAAGCGATTGCATCCAATCTGGCTGAGATGATAATGCTAAAGACACCGGTCATCTCCGTGGTTATTTCCGAAGGCGGCAGCGGTGGTGCTCTTGCCCTTGGCGTGGCCGATAAGGTTTATATGCTGGAGAACTCCATCTATTCAATCCTCTCTCCGGAGGGTTTTGCCAGTATCCTGTATAAGGATGCTTCCAAGGCAGAGCAGGCGGCAAATGATATGAAGCTGACAGCCCAGGATTTACATCAATTTAAAATCATCGACGGAGTAATACCGGAACCGGCCGGAGGAGCCCACAATGACTATGATCTGATGGCGGTAAATGTAAAAGCAGTACTGGAGACAGATCTGGAGGAGCTGTTGCAGCTGTCGACGGAAGAGCTGCTTCAGAGACGATATCAGAAGTTTAGAAGAATATAATAATGAATATATTGGATATGGAAAGGGCTTAGGGGAATGAAAGAAGATCCCCCTAAGCCCTTTGTTAATAGCCAGCCGATTCATATTATTTTTAGAAAACAATCTCTCGGAAAAAAATATTTTACTTATATTTTTCAAAAGCCTTATCAGTATCGGCATGCACATCTTTGAAGAATACAATGCTGCATATAATAAAATTAAAATTCATTTTTTAGACTTCTGGTAAATAGATTTTCAAGAACTTCCTTAGCATCTTTGCCATTATAGATGATATCATACACTGCTGCACTTATTGGCAAATCAACACCATAATTCTTGCCGAGATTCATAAGGGCTTTCACTGTATAATACCCTTCGGCCAACTCACGATAAGGTTCATTTCTAACAAGTGCTTCGCCAAATTTTCGATTATGACTGAATTTTGAAAATACGGTAGCCTCATAATCGCCAAGGTGGCACAATCCATATGCTGAAAGCTCATTCCCTCCGATTGCTTTTATCAATCGGGCTACTTCTCTTGTTCCTCTTGACATAAGAGCGCCTTTTAACGTTGTTAATTCAAGTCCATCCAACATTCCTGCTGCGATTCCTATCACATTTTTTGCGGCGGCACCGATTTCATTTCCTATTAAATCCCGGCCATAATAAAAGCGGATCAGATTACTTGAAAAGCTGTCGACCAGCATCTTTTTAACAGATTCATTATTACTATCGATAACCATACAATTAGGAATACCATTATAAAATTCCTGAACATGGCCCGGGCCAAGCCACACAGCCACTTCATTCGAATAATCCAGGTTGTCATTGGCAACCTGTGAAAGTCTGCGGCCTGTGGATATTTCGATGCCCTTCATACATAACACAAATATCTTATTCTTTATAGACAGGTCTTTTAACTCGGCCATTAATTCCTGTAATCCTTGTGAATTTATCGAGATCACGATTACATCTGAAGCTGTTACACATTCTAAATTTGTTGAAAGCTTCACTGTACCAGGAAGCGTTAACAAATCATTCTTTCTTTCAGTCATAAAACGTTGCATGTGCATTGATGCTTCACGTCCGTACAATGTAACCTCATGCTTTATGCTGTCTAAATACCAGGCGATCAGGGAGCCCCATCGACCGCAGCCTATTACAGTAATTTTCATTATAGTTCGCCGTTCCTTCCATAGTGATTAAAGCATGGGGATATTATACATCAGTATATTGATGATTACTATATCTAAATAAATTTGCGGTGTATTTCCTTTAATTTTAGATGCATACACTTTTTTAGACATAACTTCAGGCTTTTTTGGATATTCTTATGGCAAAATTTTGCAGGTTGTTGTAGTATTAGTATTATAGCTTACCGATGTCACTCGGCGGTCTAGGAGTACGTCATACAGATGATTACTATTTTGAAGGAAGCAGGCAAAACAGTTAGCACTATTTTATTCTGGCTAAGCTGCGAACAAAATGAGAATACCCTGATATATGACGTACAAAAGAGAGGTAGAATTGTAGAATGACAAAATCTATAAGAATTGCCGAAACAAAATGGGGGCAATTTAAGAGCGCCTTTATCATTGGTATTGTTTGGGTGGTATGGCATTTACCTTTATTTGCGATGCTTGGAACATATCAGCAGCAATATCTGAATGTAGGCATATTTGCATTGTGGACAATAGGACTATCCTTTATTCTGGCTGGCATTTACATATATCGTAGAAATGTCCTATTGTGTTTATTGGCACACTGCTTAATAAACTCATTAGGAGAAATTTATATTCCCTCTCAGGCTTGGGCAGAGGGGATAACCAAATTATGTTTGGGCATTATTGTTTTTATTGTATTCATAAAAGCAAAGTCAAAAGAAAAAGCAAGATCGTAAAGTGTATTACAAAAAATAAACAAGAAGGAAGATTGGAAGTATATGGCCGAACAATTATTCAAAAGAATAGATGTTGAAAAGAAGGAATTAGAATGGCTTTATGTGCCTGATGTGGAGTATTGTGAATACGAAAATTGTAAAAGGTATTTACAGTTAATCATACCGTACAAAAGATTCTGGGCCGAAGATAGAAAATACCCGTTAATTTTATTTATCCCGGGCTCTGCGTGGCACAGACAGGAAATGTACAATAGCATACCGGCCCGGGCGGAATTGGCCCAAAGGGGCTTTGCGATAGCTGAAGTACAATATAGAGAATCAGAGCTGGCAGTTTTTCCTGCACAAGTAATTGATGTTAAGAAGGCAATTTGTTTTATCCAATCAATCGCAGAACAATTTCATATTGATACAAGAAATATTTTTATAAGCGGCGATTCCTCGGGAGGTCATATTGCATTGATAACAGGGTTAACGGCTGCTTACGGTGAGTTTGACGCAGACATGAAAAATAATATTTCCTGCGAGGTAAATGGAATTATAAGTTATTGTGCTCCAACGGATCTGTTTCTCTCAGAAGGAAAGGGACCGATCGAGGATCTATTAGGGACGGATGATGTAAAAAGTGTCCCGGGCCTTGCTCAAAGCGCATCCTGTGCAACCTATCTTTCCAAGGAAAGAGATATTCCTCCAATATTGATGTTTCATGGTGTGAAGGATGACCTCGTATCAATCGAACATAGCCGTAATTTCTTTGGAATGTTAAAACAGTTTGATAAAGAGGTGACAAACTATAAATAGTCAAGAGGTTTTTGAATATTTTTGATTTTGTAAAAAAGGGTAACTTTAAAAGACCATCTGAATACACCGTATTTCAGATGAGATGAAACGTTCCGTTAGGAAGCGA
>JAEYGZ010000045.1 GCA_023409535.1 Bacillota bacterium | reverse complement strand
TTGAAGCCTTCGCTGATCAGTTACAGTGCGGTCTGAACATGGGACTTGCAGGCATTCCCTGGTGGACGACAGATATCGGCGGCTTCATGACAGATGATGTAAATGATCCTGATTTCAGAAATCTCCTGATTCGTTGGTATCAGTTCGCTGTGTATTCAGCTGTACTGCGTATGCACGGGGACAGAGGCCCTTACAACATTCCGCCGCTGGATAACAGAGACTGGGGTGGCGGTTACCTTCATACTGGTCAGCCAAATGAGCTTTGGAGTTATGGGGAAGACAATTATAAGATTATGAAGAAATACTATGATATCCGTATCAGTATGCATGATTATATCAAAAAGCTTTATGAAGAAGCTCATACGAATGGCTCTCCATTGGTTCGCACCATGTTCTATGAATTTCCGGAAGATGAGAAATGTTGGGAACTTCAGGATCAGTATATGTTTGGTGACGAATATCTTGTAGCACCGATTCTTCATCTGAATGAATTCAAGAGAGACGTATATCTCCCTGCCGGTGAGTGGATATTGACCTCTACCGGAGAAAAGTATACCGGCGGCATAACGGTATCAGTTGATGCACCAATCGAATACACTCCGGTATTTGAACGCAAGACGATCGGCAATTGTTTTTGTAAGTATGAAACACAAGAAAAATAAAGATAACAGCTTTATTTACTCTCAGAACAGTCTGCTAGGATTGATGTAAAGAAGAGAATAATAGTTTGTCACCCCAGTAATCAGCCCCCCACCAATCAGCAGGAATGGTAAAAACCGTTCCTGCTTTCAGTTGAGTCCAAAGCCCTAATGATACTTTTTGAAAAACGAAATACCAGATTTGTATTTTTGCATACTTCGTATCCATAACACGCTTATTTTTCTGCATTGTTTCTGACGATTTCCTGATAACCCTCACCCCAGGCCTGCATAGAATCAAAAACAGGCTTCAATGTCCTACCAAGATCGCTGAGAGAGTATTCCACACGGGGCGGGACTTCCGCAAAAACTTTTCGGGTGACAAGTCCATCTTCTTCAAGGGAACGTAGATTATCGGTCAACACCTTTTGGCTGATGCCGGGAATGGTATGGCGCATTTCGTTAAAGCGCTGTGTTCCTGCAAGAAGATTTCGAATAATGAGCAGATGCGTGTTCCGATATGGACAGCGGGAAGGTCAACGGAAAAATTGTCGTAAAGGTTGGTGATTAAGATGGATGCCCAAGCTTGTTTGAAAAAATTAGGTTATGTTGGTGTACTTTCATTTGCAACTGTAGACGAATACGGTGATCCTCAGGTTCGAAATATCAGTGCTATTCATTATGAAATGGAAGCAATGTATTTTTTTACGGCAAGAGGAAAGAACTTCTGCCGTGAGCTTTTGGCAAATGGAAAAGTACAGGTGCTTGGCTATACAATGTACAAGGAAATGATCAGACTATCCGGAACAGCAGTTCCGGAACCAGAAGAAGAACAGGAAAAATGGAAGGATATTATTTTTGAAGAGCAGCCTTATCTTTCCAATGTTTATCCTGGTGATACCAGAAGTATCGGCATTATATTCAGTATTAAGAATGGCTCAAGCGGCATCTTTATTGACCGTTCAAGCCATGCAGAAGCTGTAGTCCTGTTGCAAAAGTAGAAAAGTTGAGAAATATAAGAAGAGATTAAATAGAAGTAAATTAAGGAGCATGGAGCATGGAGCATGGAGCATGGAGCATGGATATAAGAAACCATGCTCCTTTGTGTATAGTAAATTATATGTTAGTATTAGAAAGATGGTAGATGAATTTAAAAAACATTTAGTAGCTTTGTTCGCGTGCCTTGTGGTTATCCTGTATCCTTAGAGCTTGTTCAAAATTCGTTATCGTAGGTCTCATAGGGTGTCACGTCCAGCCTTCCGCCAGTATGGAGTCTCTTAGCTAAAAGTCTCCACGCAAGCTTATTGAGCGGTCGTAAAATATTCGATAGAAGAATGAGTGATTTTGAGTAATTTTCTGGCGCGGCAAAGGCAGATACTTTTTCCTTGTCAAATACCCTTGTGTTTGCAAAATCCCTGCCTATCTCAAAAAATGGTTGGAGCATTGTTTTCTTTGCTTTTTCTGAGCTTAAAGAAAGCACGAACATACCGTCCTTTATCAATGTACCGATATACTGGCAATTAAGATAACATGGCAAGCGCTCCAGGTAGTGTTCTGCTGTCCGGAGCTGATGGGCTTCCTCAAATCCGCCTTGCAGGATGAATCCGATGCGAGTCGCTTTGATGTCATGTTTGGGACTCAAAAACTCAAAAAATTCCATCACCATTCCTGGTACACATTCCACAAACAGGGGAATAGCGAAGATGATTTCATTGCTTTGTTCAAATATTTCTTTGTACCATTCCCAGTTCTCATGTTTATAGAGGTAGTATATGTAAGCTTTTTCTCCAATACCCTTTTCATAGCCGTTTTTGAATGCATCAACAATTGCTGCCGTGTTGCTGTTTCTCTCCGGGCGCGGAGAGCAGCTGAATATGACTAATCTCATGTAAAATCGCCTCGCTTTCCTCAATATGATAAGCGCCAAGGGATTTGGAATGGAGGTGTTTTCAACCAGCAATGTGTACAGCCGATACAATGGCTAATCCCATAATGCTCTGTATGCAATATTAGCAGATC
The DNA here is from genome assembly GCA_023409535.1 of Bacillota bacterium. Taxonomy (GTDB): domain Bacteria; phylum Bacillota; class Clostridia; order Lachnospirales; family Lachnospiraceae; genus Mobilitalea. The sequence continues at coordinate 18,668 of JAEYGZ010000045.1, read as the reverse complement.
AGTATGCTGAGCGTTTATCTCAAAAATAAAGGAATGGGTTTCCGCATCATTTGGGGGCAGAGTGGAGATTACAAGAATTTTATTCATAACTGTTTTCTACCTTCTGTAAACGGTCGATGAGGAACGAAACAAGGATTACAATCAGGATTTCTGTTCCCCAAATTGCTGCCGTTTTTACACTGATCGGATCGATAAGGGTACTGCGCGTAAACATACCTTGCAGCGTGTTCCCCCAAGCATGCAGCATTATACAGGCTAAGGTGGATCTTGTCAGTCGGTAAAGTAGGCCCAAAACGAAGCTGAATGCGATGCAATAGCATAGGAATGACAGAAAATGCATGCTGGATTGATTGGAGGTTTGAACAAGCCAAAGAGGCAGATGCCAACAGCCCCAAATGACGCCGACTATTAACGCAGATATGGCAAATGGGAACTTCTTCTCCATCTGAGGTTGCAAAAAACCACGCCAGCCAAACTCCTCAATTCCACCGCCGATGATCATGACAGGAAGAAAGAGGATGAAAAAATACCACGGATTGCCTGAGGAATCTTCACTGATCAGATTAACAAAAAACTGGGTTCCAAAGAAAATCATCGTGATCCACACCGTTTGTTTAATGTTTGGGGTTTGGAGGGTCAGCCTAAGAATGTCTTTGAGTCCATGTATTTTTCTTTGTTTTTTTAAGAGAATACAAACCGCATAGGCTGGTGCAAAACCCGCGCCTAAGCCAATGAGCAAAAAGATAAGCGTCGAACCGATTACACCTGTGAGGATTTCAAACCTTTCTCCTGCGATAATGACTGCTTCGATACCCCATGCGATGAGAAAGGTAAGCATAAGATATTGCACGATACCGTTTTTTCCTTGATTTTCACACATACGCTATTCCTCCTTTGCGCCCATAAAATAAAGGAGCACTTTTGCAAGTGTTTTGAACATTTCTGTAATGTATGTCTCACTTTCGCTTCCAATGGACTGGATAGCTGTGTCGTTGGATATCCCGTCAATAGCTGCTTGTGTGAACCGAATAATTTCCTCTAATGGAATGATAGGTTTAAAAACACCCTTTTCAATATTTTGCAGTATATATCCGATGATGAGATTTTGGGCGGTGTCAAGACTTTGTTTAAAAATCAGCTTTTGTATCACAGACTCTTTTTTTTGCGAGTCAAAGGCATACAGCACCAGTAAACCAAAGAGTATTTTGCCACCCACCGTTTTTTGCAGATCTTTGATGTATTCACCGACAGCTGTAATGCTTTCAAAAACAATGTTATTTTCTTTTTTATCCGAGGTCAGCAAACGCTCAATATGGGTTTCCAGCACTTTTGACGGTGTGCTTTGATTGACAGAGTCCAGAAAAATCTCGTCAACATATGAATAATAACGGTATATGGTACCTTGACTGAAACCGGTTTTTACAATAATATCCCGCATAGTAATCTGATAGAGCGGCTTTTCCTTAAACGCTTCATTTGCACATTTAATGATGAGATTTCTTTTGTTTGCCGTGTATTCCTCACTAACTTTCGGCATGTATATTCCCCCCTACATAAAGTGATGTATAATGACACTGTGTCATTATACATCACTTTAACATGTGCAATCGAGTTTGTAAAGATGACATCATGTCATTTTAGTTAATAAAAGTAAGTTTTTCGAGAACAGTAATATTTTTCAGAATAACATTTCTCATCTGATGAGAAAAAATTGAATCAGAATGGCTGATTTTTTCAAAAGGATACTCTGAAGCCAAGGGGATACCATGCTCAAGCGTCATCTTTTTTGACCGTTCAAGGCATGTTGAGACAGTTTGCTTTCTTAAAAAATAATTAATTGTATCATGCACTCATTTTTATAAATGGGTGCATTTTTCTGTTGAAATATGTAAAAGTTCTTTGTGTTTTAAAGTATTCTGGTCTATAATGTAACAAAGATTTATTTTCATTTTCGTAAGATTGAAGAGTTTAAGGATATGAAAAAAGATTTAGATTGGAGGAGCAACATGCCAAAAAAGAAAGATGAGATTACAATTCGCTCTAGTGCTGCAGAGTATCTGACGTATATAGCCTCTGTTGGTGATCAACAGGACAGTATTGAAATGCGTTATGAGGATGAAAATATATGGCTGACACAAAAAATGATGGCTACATTATATGATGTTGATGTACGAACTATTAACTATCATATAAAAAAGATATTCAGTGATAGTGAATTACAGGAGGATTCAGTTATCCGAAAATTTCGGATAACTGCTGAGGATGATAAGAGTTACAACACAAATCATTATTCCCTTGAAATGATTATTGCCGTTGGGTTTAAAGTAAACTCCGAAAGAGCAGTTCAATTTCGCAAATGGGTTAATCAAATAGCAAAAGATTATACTATAAAAGGTTGGGTAATGGATGTAGAGCGCCTCAAAAGAGGAACTTATCTGACAGAAAAGTATTTTGAAGAACAACTCGAACGCATTAGAGAAATTCGATCGAGTGAACGTAAATTTTATCAGAAGGTTACGGATCTTTATGCGACAGCCGTTGATTATGACAAATCTGCTGCTGCAACAAAGCGATTCTATGCAACTGTTCAAAATAAGATGCATTTTGCTGTACATGGACATACAGCGGCAGAATTGATCGTGGAAAGAGCCAATAGCACAAAAGAACATATGGGTTTAACCACATGGGCAGATGCGCCAAATGGGAAAATTAAAAAACCGGATGTTATAGTGGCAAAAAATTATTTATCTGAGTTTGAAATGGGGCAGCTTGATCGAATGGTATCAGCTTATCTTGATTTTGCTGAAAGTATGACACTCAGACATATTCCACTTACAATGCAGGATTGGGAAAAAAGGCTGAATGGATTCATTGAGATGTTTGAATATGGACTTTTGAAAGATGCCGGAAAGGTATCGGCTGAAATTGCAAAGATTCATGCAGAAACAGAATTTGAAAAATACCGAATTGTACAGGATAAGCTGTTTATGTCTGATTATGATAGGTTCTTATTGGAACTTGAAGAACAGACAAAGAAGGATACAGGGAGATGAAGAGATAGGTAGCTGGAAGGATGAAAGAAATCAGGAATTACTGGCATTATATAAAGAAAAACATAAATCTTCATTTGAGGCGTATGGCATGTTAGATGTACAAGTAGTTTATAAAGTTGAATCGAAGAAAGTAAAGTATTGGAAATACATTGATGGAAAACCATTAAGAGAGATTTTACATATAGATGAGAAAAGAGCAGAGAGGTTAGATTTTATGTAATACTAAATAAATTTATAGGTTTAATATTACGGTTTGAACTGAATGACAAGTTTGAGGGCGACACAGACAATTAGTGTTAGCAAGGATGAAATGTGTTGAAACAGTCTATAAATCCTTAATCTAATTATCATAGAAAGCTATTTACAGAGTTTTCTCCCCCCACTCAACTGAGATTAGGGATGCACAATAATTATTAGCCAATCTCCAACATTTACTTTCCGCATTTCTGCCTGTACAGTTTCTGACCATGGTATCGATTGTTCCACCGCTACACAGGACTTGAATTCCACGGTGAATTTATCCTCAAAAACGGTAACCTTTTCAATCAGCCGCCGGACCTCACGGGTTTGAGATTTCCGGACATGATATTATTTTCAAGGGTATCTGCCCTGAATGTAACAGATGATTGATTAAGGAGAGGATTGCAATGGCAAACCTCAAAGTGACAAAAATTTAATATTAGGATGCAGGCAAACCGACAAACTCAAATATGTGCTCATACGGGAGCATAGAAAAACCCCGTAAATATATATAATAAAAGGAGAATAATGATGAGAAGTTTCACTACCTTAGACTTACAGTATGCCCACAGGTTCTATGGGTTCAAAGGCGAAGCACAATATTTGCACGGGCATACAGGAATACTGACGATTGAAGTTGAAGATACTGTCAACACGGGAGTCAATATGGTATTCCCATGTAATGAAATTAAGAAAACTGCTTGGGAAGTTTTACAAAACTTTGACCATGCACTGGTTTTAAGGGAAGACGATCCGTTGCTTCCCGCGATTCTCGGCGTTTACGAAGCACAAGGCATTAAGAACGGCGCACCAACCAATAAGCAAAAAGGCCCTGCTTTCAAGACGGAACTTGCGACAGCGTATCCCGAATGTCGTTTAGTTGTTACGAAAGAAACAATGACCGTTGAAGGTATGATTAAAATAGTTTACGATTTACTGAAAGATAAACTAAATATAGTTAAAATCACGTTTACAAGCGGAGTCAATGGCGCTACAGAAGAATACGAATCCCAAAAGGATATAGACCGTTGCCCGCTATGCGGCATTGCGTTGAACGAAAATGGCGTGTGCCCTAAATGCGGATACAGGAAATAGTTTAATTTGATCTTTAAAACTCTAATTTTTGTGAACATAAACTGAAACGAACCTGGCACTCTATGTCAAATATGCGTAGAGTGCCTCGTTGTTTTCAAGCTTATTCATCGTAAGCGGTAAATCATACGTACCGGCAACCAAAAAACAAAGCCGCCAGATGATGGCGGTGTAGAATTTATGGTTTTTGTTTTTTACAAGATACAGGAAGCTCTTCTGACCACGGAAGCAGATCATCGAGAACGCAGGAAACCGTCACCCTCGAACAGGAGCCCTTAATCCGGTCTGTCCTCCTGCCACAGAAGAGGAACAGTATTCCCTTTTTCACCTCTATTTCAGTATTCCGATCATTGCCAGATGGAAATTTGTGCCCCTGCATTCTTCTCGATCACCGTGAAGGATCTCCATTTCAAAGTAATGCGTACCTACCGGAAGACCGTCTATAAGATTGTCAAGCCTGAACCATCCGGCATCTCCACACCAATCGGGCCTTTCCCGATGAACAGGTATCCATTCCCCTGAGTCTATCCTGTATCTGAATTCCGCAGAGGTTTTTCCAAAAACAGTTGCGAGGGAAACTCCTTTCCCAGCGAACTTAAAGGATAAGTGGGCCCCAACTGCTGAAGTTGATAATACTCTGTCAACCCAGAATGTGTCGGTCCAGCGGATAGTTTTCCAGGGCCCCTGGGTTCTAACCTCAGAAAAAGGCAGTATGTAAGCATTTTCCCAATGATCCGTAAACATTGGTGCGGGCAGAGGAGGATTGTTCTCTGGTTTGACTATGCCGGGTGTAGGAAGGAATTCTTTCTCAAGATAAGCAATTACACTCTGACCGTAACTGTAGCTCCCACGGTTGTGGGGATGCAGTCCGTCTGGAAGCCATTCCTGCCATTGCATTTGTCCTCGAAGAACTTCATTAAAAGCGTAGAGCCCCATCCACACAGAACTTATACCATAATAGTCTGCGATTTCTTCAAACTCTGCAATTGAGGCCGGTACTTTTTGATTGATCATATCAGAATACATCTGCTGCCTGAAAGTGTATACAAGTACAATGTCTCTGGATGCCCCGGATAAAAGCTTTCTGATAAGGCCCTCCCGTGTTCTGTTTCTCTTTTCCGTTGGTGTAAACCAGTCATTTATGGCATATTCTACAAAAACCAGATCACAGTTTCTGTCAATAATATCCCTTTGTACACGGAACACACCCAAATCACTTGCCGTTCCGCTAATCCCCGCATTTTCAACATTGATACGGACATCCGGAAATGAGTCCATGAACCAGCTGATTACAGATTCCGGCCAATTGTGCCAGCCTGTTTGTTCGGTAATTGAGCCTCCGATAAACCCAATTGTAACTTCTCCATGTTTTATTTGATTTATAGTGTTCACAAGCGCTTTTCTATATTTAACAATATGATTCATCCATTCACCTCTGATAAACAACGTTGTTTCATCTGGTTTTATGGTAATAGGTTTTAATCAAAAAAGAACTGTTATTTTTTTGCTGATTTATTAGCTATTTATTAGTTATTTATTAGCTTGGGAAAAGTAGTCTTATATAGGATTTTGATTTTACCTTTCTTTTTCCCGGAAGACGCTCCTTTCCATAAGGTCAATTACGGTTGAAATCGTTGTCTTTGGTCGATAGTAATTGACTTTAAAATAGTTATCTGATAATTTGGGAGAGTCAGGAGAAGGAAATTAAAAATGAACGGGAAGGAGCGTATGGTCTGGTTCTTTGGCCATACAATACACGGTGCTATGGGATATAGAATTATGGTTGTAGAAGATAAATCAACGATTCGAAAAGGCATTATTAAGATGATGGATATCGCAACTCATGGGATTGAATCGGTCATTGAGGCCTCAAGCGGGTCAGAGGCTTTAGAACTGGCAAAGTCCAATAAACTGCATATTATCGTGACTGACATAAGAATGCCGGATGGGGATGGACTCACACTTCTTTCACAGGTAAGAAATTTATTCCCGGACATTCAAACGATTGTGATCAGCGGCTATGATGATTTTGATTTTGTGAAAAAGGCCATGATCTATGGCAGTGTGAATTATATTCTGAAACCTACCGACCCGATTGAACTGAATGAAAGTATTGCAAAAGCGATTTCCATCATTAAAGAGCGTGAAAAAGGCTTATATGATACCAATGGAAAGAAGATAAAGTATTTCCAGAGAAAAATAAAAAATGAAGAGGTCAAAGAAGAATCGGATTTTATGCAGCAATACAAAAGGAATTTATTTTGTGTCGCCGTTACAACCAATTCGGATCTGGTCGTAAAAAATAGCTTTATTTCAGAAAAACACTATGAAGTATTTCAATTCAAACTGGGCAAAATTGAGGTGCTTCTATTCAGCGAGAATAGCTTTTTTGATGCGGCTATATTTGAAAAAAGAGTAACCGAAGATATTGTGCAAATTCAGAGACAGGGTAATGACAAGGAATTAATAAAATTTGGAATCGGAGCTGCCGTTTTGGGGGACGATAACCTGAAACATGCTTATGATACCGCGATTGAAGCTCTGACCTATACAATGTTTATGCAAAATTCAATGGTGTCCTTTAATCAAATCGGAAACCGAAAGGAGTATTCCATTCATCTGTCAGAGATAGAAAATGACCTGATTCTGAAAGTTACCTCCGGAAATGATACCGATACGGTACAAATTCTGAACAGGTTATTTGAAAATACGATTACGGAGGACGCATCGGTAAAAACCATCAAAAAGATGCTGCTCAGTCTGTGTCTGGTGCTTAACAAACTAGACACCGGCTTGTCGGAAGAGATTATTGAATTTTCTCAGAAGATTAATAATCCCGAATATATCCTCTTATTTCAATCTTTTGACCGCATAAAGGAGCTGGTCTGCAATTTGTTCCGTTTTACGGCCCGGGAATATGTCCGCACTTCGGGAAGCCAAAAAGGGCTGGTTGAAAAGGTGAAGGAATATATACAGATCAATTTCGGTAAGCCGATTTCACTGGAAAGTATCGCTGAGGATTTTCATATAAATGCATCCTATCTCTCCAGCCAGTTCAAAAAGTATACCGGTAAAAATTTTAATTTTTACCTTAATGAGATCAGGATTGAAAAGGCGAAGGACTTTTTAGTGGCATATACTCTGAATTTGCAGCAAATATCGGAACTGACCGGATATAAGGATCAGGTGCATTTCTGTAAAGTATTTAAAAAGCTGACGGGAATGACCCCCAAACAATATAAAGCAATGCGGCAGGGGGACAAAGTATGATGATAAACTACATTAAAAAATGGCTCAATTCATCCTTGTTCAAAAAGCTGTTCATTTCTTACACGATTGTAGTGATTGTACCTGTTTTGCTGATCACTTATTATACTTACAACCGATTTGAATATGAGACGGAATACAATTACCAGGTATCCAGCAATGCCCTGCTGAGGTCCATTGAGTCAAATATCAGCCTGTATTTCAGTGATTTTGAACGGGTAACTGCAAATGCGCTGATGTCAAAGAATATACAGGACATCCTGAAAAACAGGGATGATGGATTCAGCCGGGATCAGAGGCAGATTGTCTTTGATAAATTCAGAACCGACGTTCTTGGGAGGAGAGCGGATGTTGACGATGTCTATCTGATTGGTTTGGATAATTATATATACTATTTGAATGGCTCCTTCCCCATTCTGTATAAAAAAGATGTAAAAACATCGGAATGGTTCGGAAAAATTGCAGCGGCAGACGGACGGCAAACAATATCCTTTGGGTTCAGCTCTTTAAATGACATATTTCCAAAAAATCATAAAGTTATATCTATTGCCAGACTGCTCAAGGATTCGGAAATGAAACCGATCGGGGCAATGATAATCGAGCTGAAGCTGGATAAGTTCAGCAAGTTGTTTGAGAATTCCCTGGCAGGGGATAAAAGGCTGATTATCACAGATAGGTCGGATAAAATATTATATGATCAAAATTACGACAGCATTGGGTTACCGGTTCAAACGGTATATCCGGAAATCTTCAATAAAAATGGAACAATCCTAAAAACCACCTCTGACGGCGAACTTCATATCTCGAATTCAAAAACCGATGGGGGCTGGAAGTTGATTCTTCTGAGCAAAAGCAACGAATTGAGGGGAGCACAATTTAATATAGCATTTCCCACACTGGTAATCGGATGCCTTTGCGCGGTTGTGTTTATGCTGCTGTCATTGCTTTTTACAAAAAACATTACCAAACCTGTAAAAGATTTGCGTAAGTCAATGGCACGGGTGGAAGGAGGAGATTTTACCATTGATGAAAATATGAAGTTCGAAGGGGAATTGGGAGAACTGGCCATAAGCTACAACCAGATGATTAAAAAAATAAATGATCTGATCAACGAAGTATATGTTTCCAAGATACATATGCTGGATTCGGAGTATCGGGCACTTCAGGCACAAATTAATCCGCATTTTTTATTTAATGTTCTTGAAGAAGTAAACTGTCTGGCACAATTAGAGGAGAGCGAACGAATTTCAAAAATGGTAAGGAAGCTGGCGAAAACGTTCCGGTATTGCATCAATGGGGATGAAATGGTGGAATTCAGGGAGGAACTGGAGAATGTGAGGGATTACGTCTTCCTGATCACAGAAGCTTATGATGATAATTTTAGTTTTACTGTGGACGTGGATCCGGATCTGCAAAAACTCAAGGTTCCCAGGCTGATATTACAGCCGATCGTTGAAAATGCAATTGTTCACGGTGTGGACAAGACAAGCAGAAGCGGAGTAGTTAAAATTACCGCAAGTGCAGGTAACGATGTCCTGGCAATTTCCGTTTTTGATAACGGATGCGGCATCGAAGATAATGTATTGGCACAAATGACTGAAATGATGAATAGCGATGATCCGGAAGCATTTTATAAAGGCCGGGAAAGAAAATCCATTGGTCTGATGAATATCCATAAGCGGATTCGAATCCTTTATGGAAATGCATACGGAATTATGATTAACACTCTGCCCGGCGAATCGACAGAGGTGGTACTGACGCTCCGTATCAGAAATGATATAGATAAAAACTAATGAATAATCAATAAACTGATAATAAATAGACAATTTTTCTTTTGCGCAGATGGATTAGAATTAATTTGTCAAGAAATTAATTTCTAGAGGAGGAAAAATGATGAAAAGTAAGTTAAGAAGCTATCTCGCATTGTCGGCAGCTATGCTGTTCACAATTGTGACGCTTGCAGGCTGCGGAGGAGAAAAAAACGGCAGTACGGGCAATACCGGCAATTCTGAAGGTACCGGTGCACAAACTGCAACCTCGACTCCTGCTGCCGAGAAAGTGGAATTGAAATTCCTGCACTATCAGGTAGAGGCTGTTGATGCATTACAAAAGGTAATTGATGAGTTTACCGAGCAAAATCCCAATATTACAGTATCCATGGACGCAATTCCGACAAAGGACTGGTCAACGGTATTATCAATGAGAATCGCCAGCGATGATACAATGGACGTACTGGGAGTTCATCCTGTACCCGATATCAAGAAAAACAATCCTGCAGTGATTGATAATAATATCCTGATGGATTTAACAGATCAGCCGGTACTCAAAAATTATGGAGATGTATTCAGCAACGATGTCAAAATTGACGGAAAAGTATCCATGATTCCATTGTCAGTGAATCCTTATGGTATTTTCTACAACAAGGATCTGTTTGAACAGCTCAATCTCAGTGTTCCTAAAACTTGGGAGGAATTTATGAGTGTATGTGAAAAAATCAAGGAAGCAGGAATAACACCGATGGCTTTAGGTGCCAAAGACGGATGGCCTGTCGAAATGTTTGAAATAGGATTGTCTCCTACTATTTTGGGAGCAAAGTATCCAAATGGTGATTTCTACCAAAAAGCTTTGAATGGAGAAACCAGCTATGACGACCCTGCTTACCTGGAGATATTCACAAAATTTAAGGAGATGTCAAAGTACTTTAATGATAATCCTTTAGGGGTGGGCTATAATGAAGCACCTGCGCTGTTCGTATCCGGAAAGGTTGCGATGCTGCCCGATCTCGCATCATCGGCTCCTATGATCTCAGATGCACAGCCTGACTTTGAAGTCGGAATATTTGCTATGCCCGGCTCCGATACGACAGCTCCGTCTGAAATTCCTGTTAAAATGGGACTGTGCCTGGCAGTTGCAAACAAATCAGAGCATAAGGAGGAAAGTATTAAATTTATCGAATTTCTTTCACAGTCAGATGTTTATTCTGAATTTGTTAAAACGATGAAATACCTTCCCACACAGACAGGAATCACAAGTGATGACAAGCTGGTGAATGAGATTTCGCAATATATCTCCAGCGGTAAAAATGTTCCATTCTCAACCAATACCCGTCCTGTTGAATTAAAAATGGCAAACAGGCTTACCGCATGGCAAAAGCTTTTAACAGGGGAGTTTACACCTGAGGATGCCGTGGATTTCTATGTTAAAAACCTTGAAGAAGACAGGGAAGCAGCAGGAAAATAAAATTTGTTTTCAACAGGGGGGCTTACCCCCCTGTTTATTTTAAAGAGACAGGAAGTGAATGGCAATGAAATCGACTTTAAAGAAAAGAGACATATCACCTTATATAGGACTGATACCGTCACTGGCTATGTATGGCTTGTTTATACTATACCCGATTATATCCAACTTTTACTTTGCTATGACAAAGTTTGACGGGGTCAGCGTATCTGCATTTGTAGGACTTGATAATTTTAAAAGAGCATTCGGCAATGACCTGCTGCTTAATGCGGTCAAAAACTCGTTTGTTTATGCGATTTATATTACACTGATACAAAATATCATTGCAATTGTTCTTGCAATTCTGGTATCGGTAAAAATGAAAGGCTCAGGCTTTTTCAGAGCATTATATTTCTTCCCTAATATTTTAGGTGCCTTTGCTGTTGCGATTATATGGGGAATCCTTATGGATCCAAATTTCGGACCGCTGATCGGCATTGCTAAAGCCCTCGGTATCAATGCAGTATTTTTTGGTACGCCCGGCTCCATTTATACCATTATTTTTATTCAGATATGGATATCTTTCGGATATGCCATGACGATTTATTTTGCAAATATCATGTCCGTACCGGGAGAATTGTATGAAGCTGCCGAAATTGACGGAGCAGGCTTCTTTAATAAAACAAGGTATATATTACTGCCAATGCTTTCACCTTCAATTACCATTAATATCCTTCTGTCCTTAATAGGTTCCCTGAAGCTGTTTGACATTATTTTTATTACAACCAAGGGCGGACCTGCCAACAGTACAGAAAACCTGCCGGTTCTGATTTTCAATCAGGCTTTCTCACAGGGAGAACATGGATATGGCGCAGCATTAAATGTTGTTCAATTTTTTCTGATTCTCATGATTGTAGCGATTACAACATCCTTACAAAAACGACTGAAAACAGAGGTATAGGAGGAAATTGATATGAAAATAAAAAATAGATATGGTAAAATCGCAATTATAATTATTTTAGTGTTGACTGCCTTAATTGTAATCTTACCTTTAATATCCATGGTTAATATATCCTTGAAAAGTACATCGGAATATTACAAAAATCCGACAGGAATCGTTCAGGCTCCTGAAATATCAAATTACATAAAAGCTTTTGCCAAAACTAAAATTTCCGTACTCTTTAAAAACAGTCTTATCTTTCTGTTATTCGGTACGGTGTTATCTGTCTTAAGTGCTGTACTGGTTGCATTTCCTGTTGCGAGGAAAAGAGTCAGGGGGCATAAAATTATCTACACTATCATTATCTCCAGTATGATGCTGCCGCCTTCCCTTATCCCTTTGTATAACCTTATGTCCAAGCTCCATCTGATTAATACGTATCATGGTTTGATCATGTACTATATCGGAAGCTGCGCAGCCATTTCTATTTTTATATTGACCGGCTTTGTGGATACCATACCCAAAGAATTGGACGAGGCTGCAAGTATTGACGGCTGTGGGTACTTTACCTTTCTGTTTAAAATCATCATGCCGCTCATGAAGTCCCCGATTGCTACGGTATCAATGCTGGTTGCAGTGAGTATATGGAATGATTTTATGAACCCGTTTTTATTTTTAACTGATCCGGCGAAAAGAAATATAGCCTCGGGATTGTATATGCTGAAGGGCGAATTTACCATGTCCACAAATATATTTGTGGCGGCATTAATTATTATTCTGCTGCCTTTAACAATAGTATATATTTTCTTACAGCAAAGGATAACAGAAAGCCTCACGGGAGGTGCGGTGAAAGGATGAGCTGTTATGGGTTTAAAGAAGAGGATGGAATTTATAATCCGGCGGATCAGTTATTTGATGTTGTAGTATACAGCGGTACCAGTGCAGGAATCGTTGCTGCGGTGCAGGCTGCCCGTATGAATATGGAGGTTCTCCTGGTATGTGAAAAGGATATGATTGGCGGAGTGACAGCATCAGGACTTGGGGCTGCGGATATGAATGACAGAAATTATGTAGGCGGAATTGCAAGGGAATTCTTTTGTGAGGTTTATAAGCATTATTTAAGAACCGATGTATGGAAGAGTGAGACACTACAGAGTTATTTGGAGAGATTAGCCGGGAATAAAGATACTTTCTGGGGCGCCAGGGATGATTTATTGCAAATGATGTGGATGTTTGAGCCTTCGGCAGCAAATCATATTTTTGAAAAAATGCTTGAAAACTCAAATATAATTGTGGTCAGGAATGAACGGTTGGCTGAGAAGGCACCGGTGGAAATTACTGACGGAAGAATTAGGTCCATCCGTATGGAAAGCGGAAGGATCTTTCAAGGAAAAATGTTTATCGACTGCGGCTATGAAGGAGATTTGATGCAGAAGGCAGGAATATCCTATGTAGTTGGGCGGGAAGCGAACACAACCTATGGCGAGCAAAAAAATGGAATTTTGTACAATGGATTATTCATGGGGACGGAAGTAGACCCTTATATGATAGAAGGAAACCCTGAAAGCGGACTTCTTCCGTATATTGAGGAAGAAATGACCGGCAGTCCGGGCATGGGGGATCACAGAATCCAGGCATATTGCTATCGATTCACCCTTAGCTGTGATGCCGAAAATCAGATCCCTTTCTCGAAACCATCCAATTACAATCCGTTGTATTATGAAATTATTGCAAGAGTTATGAAGAAGAAAAGAATTAAGCTTACGGATATTATTTCCCTCACGCCAGTCCCGAACTGCAAGACCGATACGAATCATGCCGATTTTATCGGTGCGTGTTATGACTATCCGGATGGTGATTATGAAAAACGGCGGCAGATAGAAGAAGAGCATAAAAATTATACGCTGGGATTACTGTGGTTTTTATCAAACGATCTCAGAGTTCCTGAAAATATCAGGAAAGAAATGAACATGTGGGGATTTCCGAAGGATGAATTTATGGACAGCGGAGGCTTTCCTCATCAAATTTACGTGCGTGAGGGAAGAAGAATGCTTGGTAGCTATATTATGACTGAAAGTGATATATTGCATCCGAAAATAACCGACAGTATCGGAATGGGGACTTACTATTTTGATTCCCACTATGTCTCACGTCTTGCCGTTGGGCAAACAGTTATGCAGGAAGGGAGCTTCTGGCTGGATGATGAGGTACGGTATCCGGTCAGCTATGGTGCCATATGCCCTAGGGCGAAGGAGTGCGAAAACCTTCTGGTGCCGGTTGCGCTTTCCGCATCCCATGCAGCGTATGGCTCAATCCGCATGGAGCCTACCTATATGGTTTTGGCCCAGTCGGCGGCGACGGCTGCAGCATTGGCTGTTTCTGAAGGGAGCAGTGTTCAGACGCTGTGTTATGGCAGACTAAAAAACAGGCTTCTGCAGGATGGCGTAATATTGAATAAAGGAGAAGATGACGATGAAACCCAATTTTAAATATTCTGCAGGCCCGGTTCTGGAGCCCAGGCCCGGATGCACATGGGCAGATACCATGGTGCTCAATCCCGCAATTATTAAAGATAACAACTCCGACACGCTGCATATGCTGTTTCGTGCCACCGGTCCATATGCTCATAAAAAGCTTGAAGGAGCAAAATATGATCCGTATCCTATTTTTCTGGGATATGCCAGGAGCGAAGATTCGGGAAATAAGTGGGAGGCAGATTTTAGCAGGCCTGCATTGGAGCCGAGACTGGAATATGATATGGACAGGATCTGCATAACGGATGATGAAGGCCGAAAGGTTGTGAATTACAGCAACGGATGTGTGGAGGATCCCAGAATCTTTGAAGCAGCAGGGGAGCTTTATCTTTCGGTTGCCTGCCGGATGTTTCCGCCGGGGCCGTATTGGCTTGATAATGAGAAGATAGTTACCCGTATGGAAAATATGCCTGACTGGGCGGTCAAAGAAGACAATCCCTTTTCCGGGGCCGCATACCGCAACAGCACTACGACGGTGCTGTACAAACTGAAGCTGGAAAACTTAAAGAAGAATGATTATGACAATGCGTTTACTTACGTTTGCAACTTAACCGATCCCCAAATTGACGACAACCGCGATGCTTTTCTCTTTCCGGAGAAAATGATGATTGATGGCAAACAGCAGTATGTACTTATCCATCGTCCGCATAATCCTGAAAATTTTGAAGCGGGAAAAGGGCATAAAAAGCCTTCCATCATGCTGGCAGCTGCTGAAAATATCAAGGAGCTTGCATCTCCGAAAGCAATACATAAATTTCTTGCGGAAGGCATTTTTGATTGGGAAGAGGAGCGTATAGGAGCAAGCTGGGCACCCATTTCACTCGGTAACGGAGAATGGCTGCTTCAATACCATGGAAAAACATTTCCGGGATATGGCTACAGTCAATCATTTATGATTCTGAAACAAAAAGAAAATGATTTCCCCGAAATTGTACACCGCTGTCCGGAAAGATTAATGTATCCGCAGCAGGAATGGGAGCTGCCGGATAAATTTCCATGCCCCTGTCTTTTTACTACGGCGGGCATTCTGGTTGATGGTCAACTCATCATGAGCTATGGTGCAGCGGATCAAAGAATCGGTATCGCTCGTGTTGATTTTAAGGAATTGGTCGAATATATCAGACTCTTTGACAGTACAGGAAAAAATATAGAAAGGAACGATACTTACAGGATGATTTATTAATTTGATATTTATTGCTATGTTTAGGCGCCTATTGATAGCAATTTAAATATGAGATCAAAATAAATTGAGGAGGTTTTGTATATTTATGGTGCTGAAAACATCAAAAAAAGTAAAATTCCTGGCG
Organism: Bacillota bacterium; assembly: GCA_023409535.1. Lineage (GTDB taxonomy): Bacteria > Bacillota > Clostridia > Lachnospirales > Lachnospiraceae > Mobilitalea. The sequence goes on along the minus strand of JAEYGZ010000045.1, from coordinate 3,019 downwards.
GTGTTTCTGGCCGGTGTGTTATTAACAGGCAATTCCTTTACGGTATTGAAAGCAGATGCTGCTACCCAGGTTACGGTATATTCAAATTACAATGTAAAAGCAGGCTATTTTCAAGGCTTGGGTGCACAGTTTGACCCTTACATCGGGTCGGATAAGCTTGTAGATGCACTTGGGGATAAATGGGATACGGTTCTGACAAGAGTAAACTTTATGGAAATGGGTTTTGCCCGGGTATGTACCGCCACAAATGCATTCTGTCCCACGCAGGTGGTCGGCAGCTATAACTGGAATACGGCAGAAATGCAGCAGCTATATAAAATCCTTGATAACTGCAAGCAAAACGGCACCACAGTTTTCTTTTCTTCCTGGAGAAAAGACTATTTCAACGATACCATTGCCAATAATGAGTCCGAGGCTTATTCAACAATGATGGTAGATTGTCTGGAATACTTGATCAAGACCAAGGGATATACCAACATTAAGTATTATCAGCAAATGAACGAACCAAAAGATGCCAAATTATCCTGGTCCGGCTATAAAACCAACTATAGCAGGCTGCAGGCCAAAATAGCGGCAAAAGGTCTCAATGTTAAACTTTCAGGTTCAGGGAATCAGCCTGGAAGTACGGCGAATTATGATTTGGCTCATCAGGCAGAATTGCAGCCCTATGTAGGCGCATATGACATCCATTATTATCCCTGGCAAAGTGTGACACAAGGCGGAGCTGATACTTTAATCAAGGACCGCATTCTGGGTCTGAGTACAACAAACCCATTTTTTATTACCGAGGCCGGCTCTATGACAGGACAAGATTCCAACGATAACCAGGCAGCTATCGGGAATCACTGGTATGCGCTTCATAATGCTGATTTGGCAATTCAGGCGATCCAGCAGGGCTGCAATGGCTTGAGCATGTGGGAGATAGATTCTGCACAGCATGGAAGGGCATGGGGGATGTGGGATATCTTTAATCATCCGGATCCGTATCCCTGGTTCTATACATACGCACTGATGTCCAAATATTTTAAGCCCGGCATGGTGTTTTACAATCCGTCTGCAATAGATTCTGAAACCAGATTACTGGTTGGACAGAAAAAAGTAAGTGAAAATGTTAATTACTGGACAATTGCAGTTGTAAACAGAGGTACTTCATCTAAAGATGTCAATGTACGAATTCCGGGCGTCGGGACAGGATCATTTAACGTATATAAGTATACCAGCACATACTATCCTGTGGACAGCAACAGTCTTCCGGTGGCAGACAGCTCCGTAAACAACGTTGATATGGGCAGCAATGGTGTGAGCTTTACTGTTCCTGCGGATGGATTTATTTTACTTACAACTTATGGCAAAGGCACGGTATCGGGAAACCCAACGGTAACTAATTATTTTACCGACGATTTTGAAGACGGAGACTCAACCGGATGGACAACCGGCGGAGGTACATGGAGCATTATCACGGATGGTTCAAAGGCATTCAAGCTTAATGGATCAACAGACAGTATAGCAACAGCCGGAAATACATTGACGGATTTCACTTATGCAGCGAAGTCTAAAATATTGACGGCAAACGGAAATGCAGGACTCGTTTTCAGATACACCGACAGCAATAACTACTATACTTTCAGGATGAATGACAGTACAAATAAGGCAGAACTATACAAAAGAGCGGGAGGAACAATGACGCTGCTGGCTTCAAGCTCGGTTATTTCCGTGGATACAAACACGTGGTACAATCTTAAGGTTTGTGTGGCAGGGAATAATATAAGAGCTTATGTGGACGGATATCCGTTGATAAACTGGACCAATAGTGCGAATCAGCTTACATCGGGCAAAATTGGCCTCAGATCCACATGCGATGCTGAATTTGATGATGTTGTAGCTAAAAATTAATTTTAACAGGAAGCGCACTGCAAAAACAGTGCGCTTCAAACGTCATTGTTCCGTAATTAAGCTTTCAACATCGTAAAGCCGTGGTGCCTTTATTCCGTACTTTCTGGCATCTGTAATAACTTCCTGCACAGCATAGCCAACTTTAAAGTGGTTATGCGCCACAAGCGCATAGGACATGCTTTTCGGAGAAAAAACAACATGACTCATAAGAAATCCGACAACTCTCGGCGGCAGGCCGCTCAAGACTTTTGTCATAACATCAAGGTTTGAGCCCTTTGCTTTCAAAACAGGGATCATTTCTTTCAAGTTCCGGCCTAATCCATCGAGCGCTTCGCGCGAAGAAATTACTTTTGCAAAACTGCCGCTTTTTAATACTTCGACTTCCATTGCAGCGTTGAAGGCGAAGTGATTCCAGAGCCAACTTTTTACATCCTTTTGAACCATTATCTTGAAGCCCGCCTGGGCAAAAAGCTTACGAATCTCTAAATCCCTTTTGGCAGGCTCGGGTTCAAAGGTTCCAAACTGAACCGTCTTGTAAAGCCCGCCGTAAAGCGTGTTTCCTTCAAACCCGCCGCCGGCGCCGGGGAAGCCATAGACAATATGACTGAGCGGTATCGGCTGAACAGCTGATTGAGGGTCTTGCCAAAAGTTATTGAAAAAAAGAACTGTTGCATTTCCAACTCGTGGTGCGAGGTACTTTACCGCACTTGATACCTGCTCTGGGTTGACACTCATAAAAATAAGGTCATAGTCGTGATTTTCCTTTATTTCTTCATGTATAACAATAGGCCATTTTTCTTTGACTGTCCGGTCTTTTTTGCTTTGCCTTGCATCCCATAGTTCCAAGTTTACATTGGAGCCGTATTGTGCCTTCCTGCCTTCGCGAACATAAAACTCAACCGTATGGCCTGCATTTTCAAACGCCCAGGCATATTGTGTTCCAATGACACCGCGCCCAAAGAAAAGTATTTTCATAAAGCTTCCTCCATAATGATCGCTTGTTGACTTTTCAACACATGTTTGATATTCTGAGCATACTGATTTGTGGTGAGAATTTCAATAGTTATAATTGTTCTAACTGTTGAGAACTCAACACATTGCGCTAGTTTGTTGAATATCTGGAGGG
>JAEYGZ010000008.1 GCA_023409535.1 Bacillota bacterium | reverse complement strand
GAACCGGCCGTACTCGTTGGGTTGGGCGGCTGCGGCGCGGTGCAACGCGGCCGATAACTCGTCGAACTCGAGCTGCGCGGCGAGGTCTGCATCTGCGGTCGGCCGCGCGTAGTCAGGTGCCCGGTATTGGAGGGCTGTGCCTCCCGTGAGGATCCATTGGTCAGCGGTGTCGGGTTCGCGGAACAGCCGCCCAAGGAACACTTGGAGCGCGAATGCGGTGGCGATTTCGTCGCGGGTCCAGCGACTGGTGCGCGCGGCTCTACTGATGCGCGCGGTGAGCGCTGAACGGAACGCCGCTTCGGACTCGTAGGCCAACTACCCAGCCAATGCCTGGCGCGTCGAGCCCGCGGACAGCAGCTGGCGCAGGAGGTCCTCGCCGTCGCCGGGGTGTCGCCCCCACTGATGCACCGCTTCCTCGCAGGCAGCGGCGGCGCTGTCGCGGTCGAGATAGCCGAGCGCTAGACAGTCGGAGAGTACGGACCCGATGTGTGCACCGTCGCCTCCTTCGCGTAGAAGGTCGCGGGCGGTGCGGGCCGGTGTGGTCACCGGAAGGCCTTCCACCACGTGCCAGTCACGTCCGTGTTCACCGATAGCGCCGCGATGAGTTCGGACGCTCTTGCTGCGCACGTTGATCCGTTGCGGCGCAGTCAATTCCAACCCGCTTGCAGTCATGACCCCGAGGCCTTGGAGTTGTGCTGCGGCTGCGTGGCTGACCACGCTGTCAGGGTGCGTGCGTCGCCGCTCGATGTGCTCGCCTGGACGTAGTGCCAGCCACTGTGCTGCCCAGTCGCCGAAGCTCGACCACTCTTCTGATCCCGGCAGTTCGTAGACCCCGTGGTGCACACGCAGAAGATCTCCCCGGTCAGCTGCGCGAGCGAGTGCGTATGCACCGATCCCTGCCGCCCTGGCTTGTGCAGCGGTGACCAGACCCCACTGGCCAGCAGCAAGATCAGCAACACCGGGCGGCATACTCATGCAGCAATAATAGCGCCCTTGGCGTGGGAACGGGCTACGCTTAGAGCGCCGTCGAACACCATCTGTGGCTCGCGTCTGCCGTGGCCGCAGAGAAAGGGGTCATCACACCATGTCTTTTTCCACGCGTTTACGTCGTCGCCTGGGCGTAGCAGCGATAGCTCTGGCTGCTACGACAGCGGCCACTCTCGCAAGCGGCCCTGGTGCCGCACAGGCTGCACCACAGCTGCCTCGTTTGACGACCACGGGCAACGACTTCGGCACCTTCGGCGATCATGACTACTGCCGGGGCGCGGTGGGCGTAGGACTGACCTCTCCGCGTCGTGGCGTGGATCTCAATGCGGGTGCGCAAGGATCAGACAGCTGATGGTTTTGGGGCGACTCTTCTGTTTGCTGGCGTGCCTAGCGGTCGCTAGTCGGCCTGGAAGAATCGGGTGATGAGGTCTGCTGTGGCGCCCGAGTCTCCGTGATGACGAAAATGGCTCAGATCGACCTTTACGAAGACCGCTTCTGCGGCGAAATAGGTTGTGTCGCCGACGGTACCGTTGGCTTCGATGAAGAGCGCGCGGTCGGTTTCGTCGACGAGGGAGGCGGTGATGTGCACGGGGGTGTGCAGTGGGACCGGGCGTCGATACTCCACGGTGAGGGTTCGGGTGACTGCGGGTGTTTCGGCGATCCACAGGGTGAAACCCATGATGTCGTCGCATGCCGCTGAGATGGCTCCGCCGTGGGCGAGTCCCGGGGCTCCTGAGTGGCGCTCGTCGAATTGCAGGTCGGCATAGACGTGGTGGCCGTGCAGGTATACCTCGAGGTGCAGGCCATTGGGGTTATCTTCGCCGCATCCCATGCACCATGGTGCGTGTGCTGGTAGTTGCTTGTCGCCACTCATCAGTGACCTTCCTGAGCCTTCAATCGGTACCGCCACCGGCAGTTTCGCTCTGTTACCGACGGTATTGTTGTGCAGTCAGAGGTTCTTGATTATTGGTTCATAGGGAGTGGCCAGGGTGGAAACCATCGATTCCGACGATGTTGACCCGAGGCGGGTTCGGTCGCGTCAGCGTTTGTTGGACGCTGCGGTGACCTTACTGAACAGTGGCGGGGTCGAAGCCGTTACCGTGGAGGCGGTCACTCGACTGTCTCGTGTTGCTCGCACCACCTTGTATCGTCACTTCGAGAGCTCCACAGATCTGGTGGCGGCTGCCTTCGAGCGGTTGTTGCCCCAGGCCGAGACCCCCGCGACGACGACGTCGATCCGCGATGACCTGCTGAAGCTGATGCACCGGCAGGCTGAACTTATCGATCAGGCACCGTTACAGATGACGACGCTGGCATGGTTGGCAATGCTTCCCGAGCAACCCGACGGGGATCAGAACGCGCTCGCGCCACTGCGTCGTCGAGTCGTCGAGCAGTATCGAGAGCCATTCGATCGAGTGTTGACGAGTGACGTGGCCACGGCTGAGCTCGACAACTTCGATTTGACCATGGCAGTCACCCAGCTCGCCGGCCCGCTGGTCTTTGCCAAGCTCACGGGCATTCGTTCGATGGCAGTCGGCGATCTCGAACAGCTTGTCGACGACTTCCTCACGGCCCACCGGCGGCACCAAACCTCCTAACCTCCTTCCCCATCTACGCTACCGCTAGTACCGTAACGCTACCGCCGGTTTCAGAAGCGGCCTGGGTCGAGGGTGAGGTACTGCGTATGGTGGTCCAACGTCCAAGTGGTGGGCGCTTGACGGCGCGCCGGTTGGTGGAACGCAGCGAGTACAGCGCGACGTTGGGGCGGTTGGCGCGGTTCACCTTGGCGCACAGATCTCTTGTCATCGGGGCGTGGGTGGCTGTGGGTGTCGTCTTGGCGATACTGTTTCCCCAGTTGGAGACGGTGGTGCGGCAGCAGTCTGTTGATCCGATCCCTGCTGGGGTTCCATCGTTTCAAGCACTCGATCAGATGGGTGGTGCGTTCGGTGAGAAGGGCGCCAAGACCACTGTTTTCGTGACCATGGAGAACCCGCGTGGGTTCACCGACGTGGCGCGGGAGCGCTACGACATGCTCGTTCTGCAGTTACGCGAGAATTTCGACGATGTGCAGTCGGTGCGGGATTTGCTCTCCGATCCGACGACGGCCGGCCAAGCCTTGAGTGAGGACGGGCAAGCCTGGTACCTGCCTGTCGGGGTCACCGGAACCTTGGGGGGGCCAACGGCCACGCATGCTGTGGAGACCGTGCGCCAAACCGCGCAGCGGGTGTTTGAGGGTACGGGCACCACTGTTCACGTCACCGGGCCGACGGCCACTTTCGGTGATCAGATCGTTAGTGCTGAAAGCGATTTGGTCGTGATCACTGTGGCGACGGTGGCGCTTATCGCGATCATTCTGTTGATCGTTTACCGATCGCTGTTCACTGCGCTGGTGCCGTTGTTGGTGATCGGTGTCAGCCTCGGCGTGGGCCGCGGGGTCTTGTCCGCGCTCGGCGAGCTCGGTATGCCGGTGTCGCAGTTCACCGTCGCGTTCATGACCGTCATTCTGCTCGGAGCCGGGGTTGACTACTCTGTCTTCTTCATCAGTCGCTATCACGAACGGCTGCGTCAGGACGCCACCACTGAGGTTGCGCTCGTGGACGCGACAGCAACCATTGGACGGGTCATCCTGGCTTCAGCTGCCACGGTGGCGCTGGCCTTTTTGGCGATGGTCTTTGGTCAGCTGAGCGTGTTCTCCACCTTGGGTCCGGCATGCGCTATCGCAATCCTCATCGGATTCCTCGCCACGGTCAGCCTGCTACCTCCGGTGTTGCTGTGGGCGGCGCGATTCGGCTGGGGCGCACCCAGACGAGATCTGACGCGGAAGTACTGGAATCGCGTCGCCGTGCTCGTCGTGCGGCGTCCTGTGCCGCTGCTGGCACTGACCTTGGTCGGGCTGGTCGTGCTCAGCGGCTTCGCGATGGGCATCCAGATCACCTTCGACGATCGTGAGGGGCAACCCGAGACAACCGACAGCAACGAAGGCTACGCGTTGCTCGACCGTCATTTCCCTCAGGACGTCACTATCACCGAGTTCCTCGTTGTAGATGCGCCGGTCGATCTCCGTACTGCCAGCGGGCTGGCCGATCTTGAGCAAATGGCCTCACGTGTATCCCAGATCCCAGGAGTGACTCGAGTCATCGGCGTTACCCGTCCCACCGGGGACAAGCTCGAGCAAGCCGAGTTGTCCTGGCAGAACGGCCAGATCGGGAACCGGTTGGCGGGTGCGGTCGACGATGGCCAGGACCGCCGAGGTGACCTCGAACAGCTCCGTACAGGCGCATTCCAACTCGCTGACGGGCTTACTCAGCTCGACACCCAGGTACGCACCAACTTGGCCCCCCTGGTCGGCATCCTCGATCAGGCAAGCACAGCCGAGCAGCAGATTCAGCAGTACCAGCCACTACTACGCCAACTCGCCGCCTCCGCACCAGCGCTCGATCGCGCTTCTCAGAATGCCCCACAGCTGGCCGCCCTCACCCGCCAAACATCTGCAGCCCTGGCAACAGTGACCTCGATCCTGCCCATCCTCGATAATGCGCCCTGGTGCACCCAAGTCCCGCAGTGCGCAGCTCTGCGCGCGCAGACCCGCAATCTCGACGCCGTACTGAGTAACGGGACCCTCGACCAGATCACTACGCTGTCAACACAACTCGCGCAGCTGGATACACCGATCGCAACAGTCACCGACCAACTCACTTCCACCGTCAACTCCCTGGGATCCACGCTGGGAAGCATCAATAGCCAAGACCTTCCCGGCAAGCTCACCCAACTGCAAACAGGTATCAGTCAACTCGCGGCGGGATCACGCCAACTGGCCGCCGGTGTGTCCGCGCTGATCGACAGCAACCTTCAACAACTCGCCGGGATGGCCGCGCTAGCCACACAGCTACAAACCTCCGCCCGTGAGACCGCCGGAACAGACTCAGCAACCGGCTTCTACCTCCCACCTCAGGCCAACGCAGACCGCCGTTTCGTCGACGTCGCTCGCCAGTTCGTCTCGCCCGACGGCCATACCGTGCGCTACGCAATACAGACCAGCTTCGACCCCTACAGCACCGAGGCCATGCAACTGGCCGACACCATTACCGCTGTCGCACACGCCGCCAGACCGAACACAACCCTGCAGGACTCCACCATCGCGATAGCCGGGTTCCCCGCCATCAACGCCGATCTGAAACGTCTACTCACCGAGGACTTTCGACTCCTAGCGTTGGCCACCCTCACCATCGTCGGTCTGATCCTGATCCTCCTACTCCGAGCACTCATCGCGCCGCTATACCTTCTGGGCACCGTCATTCTCAACTACACCGCGGCACTGGGTATCGGAGTCCTGATCTTTCAACACATTCTCAAAACCGATATCGCCTGGCCCGTACCACTACTGGCCTTCATAGTCCTCGTCGCGGTCGGCGCCGACTACAACATGCTTCTTATCTCTCGCCTACGCGAAGAATCCCAAAACAACATCCGCATCGGCGTCCTGCGAACCGTCACCAACACCGGATCAGTCATCACCTCGGCCGGACTCATCTTCGCTGCCAGCATGTTCGGACTCATGGCCGGCACCATCTCGATCATGACCCAGGTCGGACTCATCATCGGCATCGGCCTGCTGCTCGACACCTTCATCGTTCGCACCATCGTTGTGCCGACCATCGCCACACTTGTCGGCAGAGCAAGCTGGTGGCCGAGTACCCGAACCGCCACGCATCCAGCGTCCCGCTAGTACGCACACGTACCGGATCTGACCGGCTCAGCCAGTCATCCAGCCATCGCGCCTACCTCATCGACTGACACCCGCTCGACGGTCGGGCGCAGCAACCACACCCTACCGTCGCGGATCAGTGCCCAGACCACGTCAACCAGACGTCTTGCGAGAGCGATGAGGGCATGGACATGCGAGCGCCCCTCGCATCGTTTGCGCTGGTAGAACTCGCGAGAGGGCCCGTCGCGTTGCGAGCTGTTGAGTGCTGCCATGTAGAACACCTTTCGCAGACCTCGATGGTAGCGCTGGGGTCTACGCACGTTTCCACGCCGATTTCCGGAGTCGTGCGGTACCGGAGCAAGTCCAGCGTAGGCGGCGAGTTTGGCGGCTGAGCCGAACGAGGCGAGGTCGCCACCGGTGATCGCGATGAGCTCGGCGCCGCTTCGGGCGCCGATGCCAGGTACGGATTCGAGAATCTGCGCGTGAGGGTGTCGGCGGAACACTTCGGTGATCTGCTTGTCCAGCTCGGCGATCTGGCGAGTAAGCGCCATCAGGGAGGCCGCCGCCTGTCGCACCAGCAGTGCTGTGGTCGCCTCGCCAGGCAGGGCTATCGTCTGCGAGGCAGCCGCGGCGCGCGCCTTGTTGATCATCTTCGGAATGGTCGGTCGGCGGACGCCGTGCCCGCGGAGGTGGTCGTAGATCTCGTCGTCTGAGACCGCAGCGATCGCAGATGGCGTGGCGAAGCGGGTGAGGAACGCCAGACCGGTCAGTGTCGAGTAGTCGAAACATCGTTCCAGACCAGGGAAGATGCGAGTCAGCAGGCCGCGTAGGCGGTTGATTCCGCGCGTACGTTCGGTGATGAGGTCGCTGCGCTGGCCGGTCAGCAGGTCAAGTTCGATCGCGACATCGTCGGGCACCGAGATCGTCGTGAGATCGCCACGTAGGCGGGCCGTCTGGGCGATCACGACCGCGTCGCGGGCATCGGTCTTGCCTTCGCCGGCAAACGCACCGGTCATGCTGTGAACGACACGACCGGGCACATATCGGGTGTGCTGGCGCCGTACAGCCAGCACACCCCGCAACAATGCCGACTCCGGCGCGGTCATGTCGATCGCCCACACCACCGTCTCGACACCAGCGACCCGGTCCACCAGCGCTTCGATAGCAGGCTGATCGTTGGGAAGCCGCCGAGACCACAGCACTGTTCCCGTCTCGTCGACCGCGGCGGCGTGGTGCGCATGCCGACCGACATCGATTCCTACCCAAACCTTTTCGTCCATACTACCCTTCCGTGTGCGGTTGGCTCGTCAGGGTGGTTTCGCCGGCACACCTTTACACAGCGACAAGTTCGCGAACACATCTCAATCAGCGGCCGAAACGACCCGTCACGATCCGGGGTGACCTTCCACGCCAAGCCACCAGCGACGACAGGTGATTGTCGAGCCACGCCCCGAACCGCGGACAAGCGTCCGAGGCAACCGCCCCGGACGTACTCCAACGTAAAGGTGACTGTGACGTTGAGGTCGCACGGCTTCACCGGCCAAGGTGCCGGATGGGCGCGAAACCCCAAGTGCAGGGTGCTGTTCATCGCGACGCACACAAGCGCCACGGGTTACATGCGTGACACGTATATCCCGGCAACTTTCGGGCGGCGAGCAGGGGAGACCGTCTCGCGGGACATCAGGACTGGTTCAGGGCTGGTGGAGCTCGGGATCACGCCGTACGCCAAGAACGTGCCCGTCCGCGCTCCCCAGGGTTACGGGTGGGGCGCTTACTTAATCGCGCCGTGACCGCAGCAGAGAGCGTGACCAACGCGAAAGCCGGTGATGCGCTGCCGCTCGTCGCAGCCGAGTCGCGGCGTCGAGGTATGTCGTCCGAAGGACGAGTGAATGCTGCGGTCTACCACGCTGCGGCAGCACTCCTCCGCTATGGACAGGACGGCAAGCGGCTCGCACGCGGAATCCCCGACCGAAAGGATCAAGTCACTTTCGCGGAGGCACTGCGCAGCCTGCCCGACTCCACCTGGATCGAGGCCGGCGCAGAGCATGGTCGGGCGTTTGAACTTGAAGGTCTCCTGGTCGACGCCGAACGGAGCCTCGACGACGCCCGTATGCACCATCGCCTCGACGACACGCATCGAGCGAGTCAGTATGCGCTCGCAGCGCACGACACTGCCACCGAAGTGGCGATCGACCCGGCATCCACCCCCGGAAGAATCTCCCGTGCACGGACTGTGCTCGCCGCCAGCAACCGACTCATGGAGGACCTCGCTCAACCAAGCACAGGACGCCTCCTGACTGAGACCAGGCAACCATCATCACGTAAAGCGGCGAGGGGTCCAGCCACGCAACCCACCAACGCTCAACTGTCGCCGCATCCTGGGCGCGAAACACCCCAACAGGCACCAGAAATCGGTCCCTAGCTGT